>NZ_LGIQ01000005.1 GCF_001187725.1 Brevibacillus reuszeri | reverse complement strand
TTGCATGTATTAGGCACGCCGCCAGCGTTCGTCCTGAGCCAGGATCAAACTCTCCAATAAAGTGGAAAATGAATCTGACTTCAAGTAAAACACAAGCTTATTTTCACAGATTGTTTCTATCCGGTTTTCAAGGAACATTTCTTCAAGTTAGAGTCGCTTCAAGCAGAGGCGACGTTTTTTAATATAGCATAGACTAAAATCTATTGCAACAGGAAATTATAAATAATTTACTCTTTAAAAGGATCATTTATTCCGGAGAAATCGCCGGGACTTTGAAATACAGCATAGGTCGCTGCGATTAGGCAACTGGAAAGCTCGACCATACTAATACAGCATAATCATATCAGGAAAAAAGAAAAGGGCGAGCCATGATAAGAATTGTAACCTACAACATCCACAGTGGACGAGATTTATGGTGGAGAAAAAGATTGCCCCAGATGGCAGAAACATTAAAAGCGCTAAATCCTGACGTGATCGGCTTGCAAGAAGTCCATCAAAACAGCAAGTATGGATATCAGGCCAGCTTTTTAGCGGACAGTCTCGGTTATCACCTAGCCTTCTCTCCTTCCATTCCAATCAGTGACGGCGAATATGGGAATGCGCTGTTAACCAGGCTCCCCTGTACACCATCAACAACAGCAACCATTCACTTACCCGCAAAAAAAGAGAAGCGGACCTTGCTTCAGGCATCGCTCAACTGGAGAGAAAAGGAAATTGCTGTCTGGGTGACACATTGCAGCCTCAACCAAACGAGTCGATCCGTACAGCTGAATCTGCTAACCAAGCTCGCCAGGCAGCAATCAAATCTCCCTCTCCTGCTCATCGGAGATTTCAACGCTTCCCTTATTTCATTTCAACCGATTTTGATGGATTGCGCCGCATCCCAAGGCAAGCAACAGCTTCCCACTCTTCCAGCTTTTCGGCGCCGACTCGACTATATTTTCGCTTCACCCCATTGGCATGTCAAAAGCTACTTCACTTCGAACGTTCCTTGGTCTGATCACGTACCGATTATTGCTGACCTGGAGCTGTTGCAATCCCCAATTCACACAGAATGAAGTCTTTAACATCAACAAGCCTGGCTGGGAGACCGATTTTATGTTTCGCTCCTGCGATCAGTAGCGGGATGAGAGAGTCCTGCTTATGCAAAGATCCATGACTCCCTCCTCCCAAATGGGTAGGAAAATACTCCGATAACATTTCGTAGCCCTTTGCAGCTGTGATCGCAATGACATGGCCACTTTGCGAAAACAACGAACCATATAGTCGGGAAAACGCATCTGGATACGTATCAAAGAGAAGCTGCTCTCCGTCGAACTGCACATCTAGTACAGATACGTCACCCTCTATTCCCCACTTCACCCCGTAGGCATCCGGATATGTTCCGTCACGCCAAAAGCGCAGCACCTCTGTCGTGCCACCTTTGCGCACGATGATTTTTTCGTTTTCTCTCCAAGCAATCACATCAATCCGATCATCCACAACCAGCGCTTCTACAATACCTTTCAACGTATCTGGGTCCTTGGCGTACAAATACGCCATTCTTTCATTATTGCAGATCACCACATCTACTTCTGGGGCCACAACCTTGCCTATTGCATGTATAGAAAAACCAGACAACAGACGCTCCAGAGGAATATTATGTTCCTCTCCTTCACCGATAACGGTTTGACCATGGTCGCTGATCAGGATACAAACATTTCTCTCCAGCATCTGCTCCCAAGAGGAAAAACTGTCTAAAAAACGCACCAGCTCCTTGTCTACCTCAGCCAGATGCTGTATTGCATCCTGCGGCGACTTGTGCAGCTTATGATCATTCTCTGGCAAATATACCAGGGTAAAGTGCGGCTGTTTTCCACTACGAATAACCTCTATCAACTGATCGATCGCAAATGCATCGTTGATTCCATACCCTTTGAGTACGCTTTGGGACATGTCCCACGCAACTGAGCGAAACAAATCCGGTCGCACTAATGTGCCCATACTCATGATCGTAGGACCGCTTACCTTTTCTCGCAATTGAAAAGAAGTGAGCGCATCAAGCATAGGAGGCATATGAACCTTATGTTTTTTATGTCCGCGGTGGGCGATCACGTTAATCGAACCAGACACGAGATGATTCTCTTCCACCACTTCATGGATCGTTTTCACCGACCTGCTCAAATGCCGCTCATTCAGATCAAAAAGCACATTGCTTGCACAGTGAGCAATCCCCATTTTCTGCACCGGGATTGCCCCGTTAATATAATTGATCATTTGCCTGGTTTCTGTGTCATACCACACAAGGCCCGGAATCTTATGGACGTCCGGATAGACACCGGTAATTAAAGAGCAATCAATCGATGCCGTCATCGTCGGAAAAACTGTTACACAATCCGGGATGTATTGACTTCTTTCCATCAAAAATTGCAAGCCTGGGGCTTTCTTTGCAGCAATGCATCGCTCCAGCACGTCTGGCATCATGGAGTCGATCAGGAAAAGAATTACCTTTTTCATCCGTTTGCCATCCTTCGTCCGTCATGGTCATCGCACCTTTTAGTGTTCGATGGATGGAAGCCCGTTATGCACAAAAGCGAAATGCCCCTTGTGCAATAAAATGCAAAAGGGGCATTCATCTATTATGGAGTGCTGTATGTCAGAGTGCGCACGCCATTTGCAATCGTAAGCTTTAAGGCTTTATGCTTTTCCAAATATGGTGTCAGCGCAATATATTCCTTTTCACTGATCGTTTGGTCACCCAAGAGGTGAGCCAATACCTGTGCCCGGATTTGTAAGCCGCTCTCTGTTTGTTTAAACAACGGATCCACTGTTGGGAAAGGAATACCATTGATCATGGTATCTCCATCTTCGTCACTCAATTCCCATGCTCGTACCTTTAGGGCATGCAGAGCTTCGACAACCTGTGCAGCATAGTCCTCTACAAGCATGTCTGGTTCAAGCCCAATGTGGTTTACAACCGTATGCTTCGGTGTAAAATACTCGTTAAGTGTCAGCTTGAGGGCGTCCCCTTCCGACAGAGGAATCACCTGCTGAGCGCTTCCTTTTCCATACGTCTTCGTACCAACCAGCTTCGCGATACCATGATCGCGCAAAGCACCCGACAAAAGCTCAGAAGCCGAAGCCGTACCACTATTCACCAGGATGATGACCGGAACTCCGATATCCCGCCCATTATGTACCCACGTCTCTACCTCGACACCGTTTCGATTCGTAGTATACATCAACAGTCCGTCCTCCATGAACAGACTGGCAATATCGCGAGCGGTGGACAAATATCCTCCACCATTGTCTCGAAGATCGACAATCAAACCATTCATCGGCTTGCCCGATCGCTTAAACTCCTCCAGCTTGTCGCGGAATTGGATGGCCCCCTCTGAGCCAAAGGTTTCAAGGCTGATGTAGCCCACTGATCCTTTTGTGAATAACTGACCTTCTGCCTCTGGAAGGGACATCAGTGCTCGTTTGAGCTTGACCACGAATTCGCGTGATTCAGAAGGACGATAAACAGTAAGGGTTGCTTCGCTTTCTTCTTTCCCTTTCAAATAGGCATAGGCTTCCTCAAAGCTTTTTCCAACCAATGATTGCTGATCTACCTTAAGCAGTTGATCCCCACGCTTCAAAACAGACGCAGCTGCCGGAGAATTCGGGATGATTTCTCGAATGATCAACGCATCGTTTTGAATACGGAGACGAAAGCCAAATCCAACGAACTGATTTTCTACATCCGACTGAAACATGCGCAATTCATCAGCCGTGAAGAAGATGCTATGCGGATCATCCAGGGTCGATAGCATGCCATCAATAGCCCAGATACCGACAGTTGTAGTATCCCAGCCACCCTTTTTTTGCCACTCGATGAGACGCTGTTCCAATTCTGGCCATGTGTCATCCTCAGGCGAAACGGTTAGCTTCATATTCTTTTGTTCAGCTTGCTTGCTTATCGCTTCGAGGGCACCCTGTACGACCTTCCCTGCTTGCGGTTTGCTTAAATGACTATCCATGATATACCAGTACACTTCTTCTGCTTCCGAATAAGGACTGCTAGCTGCCTGTACCGGAATTGCTGTGAGCAGTAAAAAAGCGGCAAGCAGCCAATGAGTTAAGCGCTTCATGGAGTCACTCCTTTCCGAACCTCATCTGGAATTGAAACTTTAACCGTTGTTTTAAAGTCAAAGTTCTCCGTACCCGAGTATGCAACATATTCATCGCTGTCATAGATTTCCTCGTAGCGCCATATATGCGAAACGAGCTTATCCGTGTCACGATCAATGTAGTACTTATTCATAAACAACGGAACATTTTTGATTTTTCCTCTGCCAAACGATACTTGCTTTGCCTTTTCTTCCAGTACTTGTCCCGGAATCCACTCTGTAATGATGTCGTAGTTTCCAAACGTTTGCTTGTAATAGCGCGCCTGCAAATTTTTCTGACGATCTTTTGCGCTTTGCTTGGCAACCCACTCGTGCAAGAAATCAAGTGAATTCGTCTTATATTTATCCCACGACTCGCGACTGGAATCATATGAATATTGAATCTGCTCTTTTCCGTCGGTATAGGTCTCGAGCTTGTCTGAAACAAGCTTTTGCGGTGACTGATAAAACCCTGAGACCCTGCTGGTGTTGTTACGCTGATCAATATCTTGTGTATATTTGAAGGTAAAGCCGCTCAGAACCGCTTCGCCCTTCACCTGATAGGAATCGGAATTATCGAGACGTCTTAAGGTAAACGCCAAATCCGTAGCGATTTTGGATTGCTGCTTCAACGATTCAATATCCTGCTTGAGCAGGCGAACCAGCTGGACCATTCGAATATCTGAAGCTTTGGGCTTTTGATTGGCAACCAGCTGCTCCGCTTCTTGGATTCGCCCCTCCTGAACCAAATAGTAAGTCGTATTTAGCAGGGCCTCTGCTTCGAATGTATGGAACAATCGGTACTGCTCCAGTGCGGTTTCGATCTGTCCATCCTTGATCTCCAACGCAGCCATATAAATGCTGATAGCTTCCCACTCTTTTGAATCCGGCTTCACCTTTGTTTCATATGCACGCAAGCGATCAAGCACTTTCTTATACTGACGCTGGTCTTTGCCCCCAAGTTGCAAGGCAATATCATAAACATTCGCTCCGAGTAGCTGCAGAGTGTCAGGTAAAATGATCTTGTCCGCAAAATAAGCATCGATCGCTTTAAACGCTTCATCCAAATTATCGTCCAGCGTCGTGCTCGGGTCCCAGCTCAAATAAAAATGGGTACCTACCTGATTGGAAAAGGAGTTGCTGGCCAATTTTCGTAAATCAACAAACGTTTCGTCGGTATCCTCATGATCACGTATCGCTTCGACCGCATTTATATACTTGTCCTCGTCTGCCGTTCTCAGTTTGGTATAGCCTGCAAAAAGAGGAAATATCTCCTGAATCTCTGGAACCATCGGAAACTTTTGACCATCGTAATCGAGAAGTGGCATGATCGAATCTTGGACGAGATAGGTCATCAGGCGATCAGCAGCCACGGCTGCTTCACCACGCTTCAAACGATCCGTTCTTTCCCCTTCCAGCCAGCCCCATTCTTTTATATCCTCCCAGGCATGCTGACCGTCATTTGACATCACGAACATTTGCAAGATTTTCGCAGCTTCTTCTTGCGTAATCGGCTGGTTCGGAAGCATTTTTTCCCCTGGAAACACTCGTTGGATTGCATTCGGTCCATACAATCTGTCCATAACATACGAAATACGCAAAATCGGATTGTACATCCAGGTCAGGCGATCGACGTCTTTATACGGAAGATAAGGCTTATCAAAGCCTTCAGCGCTGGTCCATTCGGAATGCTCAGAAAAAAAAGTCAACGGATAAAGCTGATATTGTCCACCGTAGTAAAGACGATCAATTAATGCCAAAAATTCTGCTCTTGTCATATCACGCTTCGGATAAAACAGAGGAGCATTAGGTCCAGCGGCAAAAAGTCCCGCTTGTACCCCGCGGATGATCGAATCTCTCGCAAAATGCTTGCTAATATCTCCGTATGGCATAAAGCCCCCAGCTGCAGATGCAAAGCCGGGGGTAACCAAAGTGGCAACAAGAAGACCACAGGTAAGAGTTCGAATTAGTTTTTGCACATGAAATCCTCCTAGACTTCAACTGGCAGATAAGTATCTCTGCCTTCTACACAAATTGGAACGGATCAGTGTGCAGCAAAGATGCGATAACTTCCGTTTCATAGCCATTCTCTTTGAGCTGCTGTTGTAAAAACGAAGCCAGCTTTTCTTTCATGATCTTTTCGATATTGTGACCGGCGTCAATGATGGATAAGCCGTCTGCCTGAGCATCGTGGGCAACGTGGTAGCCAATATCGCCTGTTAAAAAGACATCGGCTCCTTTAAAAATTGCCTTGGATACATACGAGCTGCCGTCTCCACCAACCACAGCTACCTTCTTCACTGTCGCATCCAGATCACCGACTACACGAACTCCTTTTAAGGAGAAGCGCTCTTTTACCAGCTCCGCCATTTCACGAAGAGTCATCGGCTCTGGGAGAGAACCGATTCGTCCAAGACCATATGTAGTACCTGACTGCTCAAGTGGGATAATGTCATAGGCAACTTCTTCATACGGATGAGCCGCAAGCATCGCCTTAACTACCGCAGATTGCCTGGAAGCTGGTACGACCATTTCTATGCGTACCTCTTCCACCTTTTCCAATTTCCCCTGTGCACCGATAAAAGGAGTGGTTCCATCCCCCGGCACAAAGGTGCCTGTCCCCTCCGTTTGAAACGAACAGTGGCTATAATTGCCTACATGACCTGCCCCTGCTTCACTGACCGCCGTAAAAACAGCATCGCGATGCGTAGCAGGAACGAAGACCACAAGCTTTTTCCATGCGTCCCGCTGGGTAACATCCAGAACATCTACCCCAATCAGGCCAATCGCTTCTGCCAACCAATCATTCATCCCGCCAGCCGCAATGTCCAAATTCGTATGGGCTGTATAGACAGCAATATCATGCTTAATCAGCTTTTCATATACACGACCTGCTGCCATGTCTGTACGAATATGCTTGAGCGGTCGAAAAATAACAGCGTGGTGAGCAACAATCAGGTCTACACCTTCTGCAATTGCCTCATCGACAACCGATTCCAGCACATCCAGTGCGATCATCACTTTCTTCACCTTTTTTTGCAAGGTGCCTACATGAAGACCAATTTTGTCCCCTTCCATTGCCAAGGACTTGGGGGCAAGACGTTCCACATACTGAATTACTGTTTGTCCGTGTGCAAGCATGCAATCACCTCATCGATCCATTTCACTTCTGCTTGTATCTGCTTGATTCGCTCAGCAGCTTCCGGTTTGTCAGACTTCTGCAGCTGGGCAAGAACCTTGTGCCACTTTTCCCGTTCATTCAACCATTTTTGCTCTAGGACAGGAGATTTTTCTTCCCACAAAAACGGTCCAATCCGTAAAAGCTCTTCCAACGTCCGATCTTTCTCGTCGTAAGGAAGCGTGACGTGTCCAGGCTCGGCCACGAGAATTTCGTAAATGATGCCGTCTTCCTCCATGATCGTCTCCGCAATCAGTCTCCAGCCGTTGTCCATGAACCAGCGACGAACGACTTCTTCACCTACGTTTGGTTGCAAAATCAGCCGTTTTACACCAGACAGCTTGTCTGCACCTGCTTCTAATATAGAAGAGATGAGCTGTCCCCCCATGCCCGCAATACAAATCACATCGACTTCTCCGGAACGAAGCACTGCCAGTCCGTCACCTTTTCTGACAGAAGCACGATGTCCTTCCTGTAACGTATGTATTTGTTTGAGAGCCGCCTGGTAAGGACCCTCATTCAGCTCCCCAGCAATAACATGGGAGGCAATCCCTTTTACTAGTAAATAAGAAGCCAGCAACGCATGGTCTGAGCCGATATCGGCAACACGTGCTCCCTCCGGGCAATAGCGGGCAATCGTTTGCAGCCGCTTGGATATTGTTACTGATGTCATCTGTATCTTCACCTTCCGTTTCTCTATTTTACCCTATTACCCAGCAATTGCGAAATGCAAAATACATGACAACACAGCAGCAAAGAACGACAAAATCCCCGCCTCATCCATCAGCGGGGATCTCTTATAATCGTTGATTAGCAACCTATCTCACGGGCGATGACATTGCGCAAAATCTCAGACGTCCCCTCACCAATTTCCAAGAGACGGGCATCACGGAAAAAGCGCTCCACTTGATATTCACGCATATAGCCGTAGCCTCCATGAATCTGGATTGCCTGGTGTGTAGCGGACATGGCAACCTCGGACGCATAAAGCTTTGCCATCGCAGCTTCTTTTGTAAACTTTCTTCCGTTATCTTTTAACCATGCTGCTTTGTAGACCATGTTGCGGGCAAGCTCAATTTGCATCGCCATGTCAGCCAGTTTGTGTTGAATCGCCTGGAATTGACTTAATGAATTGCCAAAAGCTGTCCGCTGCTTGGCATATTGCAGTGCTTTATCGTGAGCTGCCTGGGCAATCCCGACTGCCATAGCACCGATCCCGATACGCCCACCATCGAGCGTGATCAGGAATTGCTTGAAGCCTTCCCCTTCTTTTCCGAGCATGTTTTCCTCAGGTACACGTACATTTTCTAAAATAAGCTCGGTCGTGTTGGAGCTATGCAAGCCCAGCTTTTCGTAATTGTCTACTACAGTAAAACCAGGTGCATCGGTAGGTACGATAAACGCCGTAATACCGCGTGAGCCTTTTTCTTTATCGGTAACGGCTGTCAAGGCAAGAAACGAAGCATGGGAAGCATTCGTGATAAAGCATTTGGAGCCATTGATCACCCATCCCCCATCTTGCAGCACAGCATTTGTCCGAGTTCCGCCTGCATCCGACCCTGCATTAGGCTCTGTTAATCCGAATGCACCGAGGCTCTCACCAGAACAAACTTTGCTCAAATATTTATGCTTCTGCTCTTCGGTACCAAATAGAGACAAAGGCGCTCCTCCCAGGGAAATATGAGCGGAGTAAGTAATCCCGGTAGATCCGCATGCACGGCTCAGCTCTTCTACTACAATCGCAAAGCTGGCAGAGTCAGCACCGGCACCTCCGTACTCTTCAGAGAATGGAAGTCCCATCAGATTCAGCTCTGCCATCTGCTTGAATATTTCGACAGGAAATTGTTTGGTTTGATCACGTTCATCTGCTCCAGGCGCTACTACTTCATCGGCAAATTCCCGCATCATTTTCTTAAGCATTTGCTGTTCGGAAGTCAAATCGAAGTTCATGAATAAAGCCCCCTTGAAAACGCTTTAGTTTAGATTTAACAAGATTCGCACAATTATGACTGAGCGTTTGTTCAGAATTCTCTTACCATTATACACCACGTTTTGCTATTCTGTCTGTTTTCTTTTCGAAAAACTTTAGTTATCACAGAAGCAAATAGAAAAATGCATCTTTTTAAGCGCAAAAAAGCACGCCTAGCGTCGGCGTGCTCCTAGCAAAACCGCTCCCAAAAACGAAACGGCTCCCAATATGTATCCGATATAATACGTATGAACACCCATCAGCTGCGCTGCTCCTTCTCCCCCGAGAAAAACGGCTGCGAGCAAAATTCCCATCAATACCTTTATGTTGCTGTTCATCCAATCCCCCCATTTTTCTCATTTCTCATTTTACCAGACCAGAGGGTGAAGGAAAACGAATCTTGTCTACGCTGCATCGATTTTAAAGACGAAGCCATTTGTACCAATAGCCTCTCGTGACGAAAAAGAAAGCCGATGCAATAAACACTTTGATAAACAAAAGCAGCTGAATCACATCGCGTTTGACTTCTGGAATGTATAGCGACTGAATTTCCGCACCAAAAAATGCCATCAGACCGCAAACAGCGAATACGCCAGCCCATTTGGGATTCCCCGCATTCATCAAAAACCCCATCCCTGTCAAGAGACATGCCAATGGAACCCAATACAGCTCAGACTTCCACCACGAATAGTCTTCACCCACACGGTGGACAGTCGCTACCCCATACAAGATGGCGAGCCCAAACATGCCACAGTACAGCAAATAGGAGAACCCGAAGACGAATGCACTCATGCTAAGCAGAATGCAAATGATCCCTAAATATACGAGGATCAAAGGTAGAGAACCATTGAGCTGCTTGATGCAATAAATGCCACCTGCAATCAATATCAGGAACGAAAGACCCAGAAATAAATGGGTCAAAGGAGGCGCTGATCTGCGAAATGCAAATCCCAGAATATAGAAAACAAGAGCAAAGCAGGCAAAGATGGTAATTTGCATTGGGGTTTGAAAACGGTTAAAATGAAAAGCAAGCAAGATCAATCCTGCAATCACAAATGCGCCGAGGAGCCATGCTAACACCATTTTCCCCGTGACAGGAGAAATAGGTCTTGATTCGTAGGCGTAAGCTGTTGATGCTGCACTTCCCTTTCCGGTAGCTGTACCTGCTCCTGTATCGGAGCTTGATCCTCTTCTATCTCCCCGTGCTGCAGGAGCTGGAGTTTGTGGACGATCACCTTCTGTATACAGGTTTAACAGGAAGATGCAGTAATGTTCAGGCAGCAAGTTATTGCGTCGCCAATTTTCAATTTCGGCTATGATGGTTCGTTTGCGCTGGTCGTCCAACGCGGCCCCTCCTTACTATCGACAGCTACTGTCGGGTATCAAAAAGAAAAGCCTACGTCGGCTAACGTAGGCCACATACTATATATCGGTTATTCCAAGAAATCTTTTAAGCGCTTGCTTCTGCTTGGATGACGAAGTTTACGCAGGGCTTTTGCCTCGATTTGACGAATCCGTTCACGGGTCACGCCAAATACTTTCCCCACTTCTTCCAACGTACGCGTGCGCCCATCATCAAGACCAAAACGAAGACGCAATACGTTTTCTTCACGGTCTGTCAATGTATCCAGAACGTCTTCCAATTGTTCTTTTAACAGCTCATAAGCCGCAGCATCGGATGGTTCCAGAGCATCCTGATCCTCGATAAAGTCTCCCAAATGGGAATCATCTTCTTCCCCGATCGGCGTCTCCAACGATACAGGCTCTTGAGCAATTTTCATGATTTCACGTACTTTTTCCGGAGTCAGATCCATTTTTTCAGCAATCTCTTCCGGCATCGGTTCACGACCGAGCTCTTGGAGAAGCTGGCGCGATACACGTATCAATTTGTTAATGGTTTCTACCATGTGAACAGGAATCCGAATCGTCCGTGCCTGGTCAGCAATCGCACGAGTAATGGCCTGACGAATCCACCATGTAGCGTACGTACTGAACTTGTAGCCTTTACGGTAGTCAAATTTTTCTACCGCTTTAATCAGACCCATATTCCCTTCCTGGATCAAGTCAAGGAACAGCATACCGCGACCAACATAGCGCTTGGCAATGGAAACCACCAATCGGAGGTTAGCTTCTGCAAGACGTCGTTTCGCTTCCTCATCGCCCTGCTCAATGCGCTGGGCAAGTTTAATCTCCTCTTCAGCGGAGAGCAGAGGAACACGACCGATTTCTTTCAGATACATTCTTACGGGGTCATTGATCTTGATTCCTGGTGGAACGGAGAGATCGTCAAAGTCGAATTCCTCGTTGTCGTCGTCTTTGATGACCATTTGATCGACCTCATCGTCGTCATCATCGTTTTCATTGTTGTTTATCTCAATGCCTTGATCACCCAGGTATTCAAAGAACTCATCCATTTGATCTGAATCCTGCTCGAATCCAGAGAGGCGATCAGTAATTTCCTTATACGACAAAACGCCGCGTTTCTTGCCTAATTCGACCAACTGTTCCTTCACTTGTTCGATGGACATTGCTTCCATGTCAGAAGTGATATTTTGCTTGTTCATCTACTATCCCTCCTTCCCCGGGAATGATCTGAAGCTACCCTTCTTTTAAAGCATTTTCCAATTCAAGAATCTTCATCCCTGTGACGGCTGCTTGAATTTCCAGTTGTTTGCGCGCATCCTCGCTGTCCGCTGCGGCCGCTTGGAGGTGTAAGCTCCGCTGCTCTTCGCGCAATCGTTCCAACTCGGCACGCTTCGGGTAGTTATTCACTTGTTTGATGTAGTCACCGATCTCTAACTCAGATACGTCTTCCTTGCACTCCATCATGGCCAATCCCGAGGCTAATTGCTTTAACGAATCGTCTTGCACAAAATGTATAAACTTTCCAGGGTCTTCCGGGTTTCCCTCTGCGTAGTAGGCGTACAGGTAGGCAGCCAGCGCATCATGTTCGTCCACTTGGAAGTGGGCGCTGCATTCTGTTTGGACGCGCAGAGCAATTTCTTCATCACGCATCATGTAGTATAGCAGCATGCGCTCAGCCGTATGGTAAGCGGGCGGCAGTGATTTTGCGAGCGTAACTTTGCCATTATTTATACTATTATTCCATGCTGGCGATACTTTATCCCTTTGGCGCTCACTTTTTTGCTGATTATAGACACGCTTGGACTCCCATTTGAGATCACCGAGAGTCAGGGAATATTCTTCTGCCAATTGCCGTTGATACAAATCCCGTTCCACTGGGCTGTCCAGTTCGTTGATGATTTCTACCGCTTTTGCGATCAAGCGTGTTTTATCTGTCTCATCTTTTATTACGTACTGGCTTCGCAATTGTTTCAAACGAAATGCGGTAACCGGCATCGCTTGTAACAATACTTGCTGCGAAAACGCTTCAGCTCCATGCTGGCGAATGTAATCATCCGGGTCTGAGCCTTGTGGCAATGGAGCGACCCGTACAGTCAAACCAGCCTGCTGCAAAACATGTATGGCCTTACTGGTTGCTTCTTGACCGGCAGCGTCTCCATCGTAGCAGAGAACAACTGAATCCACGTTTCGTCGTATGATTCGTGCTTGCTGTTCAGTCAAGGCAGTTCCCAAAGTAGCAATGCCTTGCGTAAAGCCTGCCTGCCATGTCGAGATCACATCGACATACCCTTCAAACAGCAGTGCCTGCTTTCTCTTTCTTATGTATGGGCGGGCACGATGCAAATTGAAAAGGGTTGCACTTTTATTGAACAGAAGGCTTTCCGGGCTGTTGAGGTACTTCGGTTGTGATTTGGGCTGTGACCCGCCTAATAATCGCCCACCAAATCCGATGACATTTCCTTGGGAATCCTGGATCGGGAACATGACACGGCCGCGAAAACGGTCAAAAATTTTCCCCGCCTCGCTTTTTGCCAAGAGTCCTGCCTCCACCATCAATTCCTGGGAAAACCGCCTCTTTTTCAAAAACTGCGTAACAAAATCCCATGAATCCGGGGCAAACCCTATTTGATACTCCACAAGGGTCTGCTCTGACATCCCGCGATTGGCGAGGTACTTCATCGCTTCTACACCGTAGGGGGTTTTTGTCAGAACATAGTGGTAAAGCTTTGAAACAAGCTGATGTGCTTCCTGCATGGCCTGCTTCGCGCGCTTTTCCGGAGTATCTTCTTCTTGCTGTGTCTGAGGCACTGCGATCCCGGCACGATCCGCCAATTTATGAAGTGCTTCGGGAAAAGACAATTGCTCCAGCTTCATTAAAAAGGAAAAGATATCCCCACCTGCTCCACAGCCAAAGCAATGAAAAAACTGTCGCTCTGCATTTACGTTGAAGGAAGGGCTCTTTTCAGAGTGAAACGGACAAAGCCCAACAAAGGCACGACCGCTTTTTCTCAGTTGAACGTACTCTCCTACAACGTCTACGATGTCGACAGCGGCACGCACTTGATTTACAAATTCATCTGAAGTGGGACCAGTCATGTCTATCCACCTTTTAAGGAGAATCGCACGATGAGATTATTTAGTTCGTCAAAATTCGTCAATTTCCTTCTTTAGATCAAACTTCTTTTCTTCTTTTCTACTTTTCCACATTTCCGCGAGCAATAAACGCGGGTGGACTCTCGTGTTCGTTGATCCTTGCTACACGTTTTCTACAAAAAACGGCAAATTCCTTCTTTTGACCTATTTTCTTTCGCTGCGAAGGTTGTTTTTGCGAATCATCTCCAAAATGATATTCGCCGTTTCTTCTACCGCCTTGTTGGAAACGTCAATCACTGTACATCCCAATCGGTCGATAATTTTTTTCGAATACGCCAGCTCTTCCGTAATTCGGTCGAGATTGGCGTAATTGGCTTGTGCGGTCAACCCGAGTGCTTTTAGCCGTTCGGTGCGAATTCCGTTCAGCTGCTCCGGATTGATCGTCAGTCCGATACAACGCTCCACGGGCAGCTGGAACAACTCTTCCGGTGGCTCAACCTCTGGAACGAGCGGGACGTTGGCTACCTTTAGACGCTTGTTTGCCAAATACATGGACAATGGCGTCTTGGATGTACGTGATACACCGATCAAAACAACATCCGCCCGCAAAAGGCCTCGCGGATCACGTCCATCGTCGTATTTAACGGCAAACTCAATCGCATCTACCTTGCGGAAATATTCTTCGTCTAGGCGGCGAACCAGCCCCGGTTTGCCGGTTGGTGGCTCCTTCAGCATGCCTTGAAGCGTTTGCATGAGGGGTCCCATCACATCAATTGCCGGAATCCCGTGGAGCGCAGCCTGTTTGGTGATATACGCATTCAACTCAGGGATGACCAGCGTAAAGACGATCATGGCCTTTGATTCCTTGGCAGAGGCAATGATTTCGTCAATAGAATCCTTGTCTTCTATGTAAGGATATTTTTGTACATCGATCATAAAGCGATCGAATTGACTAGCTCCTGCCCGGACAACAAGCTCGGCCGTTTCACCGATGGAGTCTGAGACTACGTAGATGAGCTGTCCTTGTTGATTTACTTGCATCGCTTCTCCTCCTACACTTTCGGTTCGCTGCCCAATTCCACAAACGCTTTGGCTATCGTCGTCTTGGTGACTCTCCCAGTTAGTTCCATAAACTTGGGATCTTCCTCGCTTGGCCGAACTACAGGCAGTGAGTCAATTTGAAAATCAATCAGCTTTTTCGCTGCTGCATACAAGCTTTCCTCTGGCGCGCATGTAATGATATTGGGCATTCGAGACATGATGATACCAACCGGCACATCTTCAAGCGTCTTGTTGCCCAGTGAGGCACGCAAAAGGTCTTTTCGTGATATGACGCCAGCCAAGTAGCCTTTTTGATTAACGACGAACAACGTGCCGACATCCTCCAGGAAGAGGGTAACAATCGCATCATAGGCGGAAGCGGATTCGGAGACCACGATGGGTACCGCCTTGTAGTCGTTTACGAGAAGCTTGTGAAGCCGTTCACTAATCACTGAACTCGCGGGTCTGCCGGCATAAAAATACCCGACCCGAGGTCTGGCTTCTAAATATCCTGACATAGTGAGGATGGAGAGATCGGGGCGCAGTGTGGCTCTGGTTAAATGCAGCCTTTCTGCGATGTGTTCCCCGGTTATCGGTCCATCATCCTTCACTATCTGTAAGATTTGCTCTTGTCTTTTAGTAAGCTCGATGACCAATCACCCCGGCCTTTAGTCTTTTCCTCTTCCTAGTATTACTCTATTCGACCGGATATTCCTTCTTTCGCGCGGAAAAAAGGTGCCACCGCCTAATTTAGACGAGGGGCACCAACGATTTCAGTTACGCGAATACAACCTTTGCAAAGTCTGCATAGCCAAAAATGAGGCGGGAGAGTCGGAGCAAAAGTCCCAATCTGTTCGCTCGAACTGCTTGGTCTTCTGCCATTACCATTACTTGATCAAAGAACGCCTTGATCGGTTCACGCAAGGTAGACAAGGTGTGCAGTACCTTTTCCTGATCGGCAAGACCATTAACTTCTTGGGAGACGGACAAGTACGCCTGGTACAGTGCACGTTCTACTTCCTCTGCGAACAAAGCTTCATCGACATGATCCGCTTCCGCTTTTTGCGCCAAGTTGTTCACGCGATTGAATTGTTCGACAATCAGCTTGAATTCTTCATCCTGAACAGCCGTCATCAGTGCCTTTGCTTTTGCCAGAACTTCTGGTACGAGTGTCAGATCAGCAGACAGTACGGCATCGATCACATCATAACGTACATGATTGTCTTGCAAAACGTTTTTCAGGCGCAGTGCGAAGAAATCAACCAGATCTTTCTTCACTTCATCTGCCGATCGTTTCGTGACACCTTGGGCTGCGTATGTTTCCAATGCTGCATCCCACAGCTGTTCCAAGGATAGCTGCCAATCACGCTCCACCAGAATGGATACGATCGCTGCTGCCATCCGGCGAAGTCCGTAAGGGTCCTGAGAACCCGTCGGTACGATCCCGATCGAGAAGCAGCCAATGATCGTGTCCAGCTTGTCAGCCATGCTGACAATGGCGCCTTGTGCAGATAGCGGCATCTTGTCACCGGCAAAACGCGGCAGGTAATGATCGAATACTCCACTTGCTACGAGCTCGTTCTCGCCAGCCTTGCGGGCGTAGTCTTCACCCATAATACCTTGCAGCTCAGGGAACTCGCCAACCATATTGGTTACCAGGTCAAATTTGGAGATTTCAGCGATTCGATCCACTTGCTTCGCTTCTTCCTGACTGATTCCCAGCTTGGCTCCAATTTGCTCCGCTGTCTTGCGCACGCGGCGTACTTTATCTCCGATCGTACCCAATTCCTCATGGAAAACAATGGTTTCCAAGCGCTTCAGGCAGCTCTCAATCGTCAGCTTTTGATCTTCGACATAGAAGAAGCGAGCATCAGAGAGACGTGCACGGAGCACTTTCTCGTTTCCTTTTGCTACGTTTTCCAATGCACGGCTGTCACCATTACGGACAGTGACAAAATGATTCAGCAGCTGGCCACTTGCATTCTCCACCGGGAAGTAGCGCTGATGCTCACGCATGGAGGTCACCAGCACCTCACGCGGAATTGTGAGGAACTCTTCCTCGAATGTTCCGTAGAGAGCCGTCGGGTATTCAACCAGATGAACAACCTCATCGAGCAGACCTTCGTCCATCGGGATATTCCAGCCATTTTCCTGTTCCATCCGCTTGATCTGTTCTACGATGATCGCACGGCGCTCTTCCGGGTTCACGAGCACATGCTGCTCAGCAAGCTTGCTTACATATTCGCCAGGGTGGCTAATTTCAACCTCCATACCCAGGAAACGGTGTCCGCGAGAGATGCGACCGCTCTGTACACCTGCCACCTCCAACGAAATCAGCTCTTCGCCAAACAGGGCTACCAGCCAACGAATCGGACGTACGTATTTTAAATCCCTTGCTCCCCAGCGCATATTTTTCGGGAAGTTCATGCTTGTAATCACATCGCCAAGCTGTGGCAGCAGGTCAGTCGTTGCTTTGCCCGCTTCTGATTTGCGTGCATGGACATATTCAATACCGTTTACTTCTTTGAAGTAGAGCTGATCAGCATCTACATGGTTGCTGCGTGCAAAGCCGAGTGCTGCTTTAGACCAGTTCCCTGCTTCATCCTGAGCGATTTTACGAGCCGGCCCTTTTGCTTCTTCGTTACGGTCAGGCTGTTTTTCTGCCAAACCATTGATCAGGACAGCAAAACGACGAGGAGTTTCCAACGCTGTAATTTGATCAAACGGGATCCGTTCAGCAGCGAGCCATTTTTCCACTTTTTCTTTGAATTGAGCCGCAGTCTGCGCAACAAAACGCGCAGGCATTTCCTCTAATCCGACCTCTACAAGCAAATCGCGTTTACTCATTCGTATCCTCTCCCTTCGCTGCTACCACTCGATCATCCGTTTTTGCGTTTTCTTTTTGCAAAAGCGGGAAGCCGAGACGCTCACGTTCTGCATAATAGGTTTGCGCTACCTCACGGGACAGATTGCGAACACGGGCAATGTAGCCTGTACGCTCCGTCACGCTGATCGCACCACGCGCATCCAGCAGGTTGAAGGTATGGGAGCATTTCAATACATAATCATAAGCCGGGTATACGAGACGCTCTTTCATCAGGCGCTTGGCTTCGGCTTCATAAGTGTTGTAAAGAGAAAATAGCATGTCTACATCTGACAGCTCGAACGTGTATTTGGAGTGCTCGTATTCTGGCTGCAGGAACACGTCGCCGTAAGTAAAACCGTTCACCCATTCCAGATCGAACACATTTTCTTTTTCCTGAATGTACGAAGCCAGACGCTCCAGACCGTATGTCAGCTCTACTGCTACCGGCTTGCACTCCAGACCACCGACTTGCTGGAAGTAAGTGAACTGCGTAATTTCCATTCCATCCAGCCATACTTCCCAGCCAAGTCCCCATGCACCAAGGCCTGGATGCTCCCAGTTATCCTCAACAAAGCGAATATCATGCTCCAATGGGTCAATGCCCAACTGGCGCAAGCTTTCAAGGTACAACTCCTGAATATTGTCAGGCGATGGTTTCATGATGACCTGGAACTGGTGATGCTGGTACAAACGGTTTGGGTTTTCTCCGTAACGGCCATCTGCCGGACGACGGGAAGGCTCTACGTATGCCACGTTCCACGGCTCAGGTCCGATCGATCGCAGGAATGTCATCGGGTTTAGTGTCCCCGCTCCTTTTTCTACGTCGTACGGCTGGACAATCAGGCAATTTTGCTTTGCCCAAAAGTTTTGCAGCGTCAAAATGATGTCTTGAAATGTCATTTTCATGCTTTTTCCTCCTCCAAGTAAAAAAACCTTTACCGATGCCTCCTCAAAGAGGAGCGACCGCGTTTTGCGGAAGGATTTACCGAAGTAATGCCGGATGCGGACGCTGAGGCACCTTGTTATGCGTTCCAGAAAGTTTAAGCAAGCTTATTTAAACTTTCTTACACGTAAAAAAACCTCCCGCCCTCTACACTGCCTCGTAGCGACAGTGTAGGGACGAGAGGATTCTCGCGGTTCCACCCTACTTGGCGAATCAAATGTTCGCCCACCTTCCATTCAAACAAAACGCTCCAGAACGCCCTTCATCAGCTTGGTGACCAGGCTTTCACTGTCCCTGGTTCGCTTCTTACAGCCATCGACTGACTACTCTTTTCCTTCATAGCATCCTTCTCATATCAAGTTGGTATTTATCATATCGAAAACATTTTCGGATGTCAATTAATCACTTTGCCCAGGCTGCGTCAATCTTTCCATTCTCTCCAGCTGCTCCAAAAATGCGCGACTTTTCAGCCGGATATCCAGATGCTCATCCATGAAGCTGCGTATCACATGCTTGAGTTGATTGCGTGTGGCTGGCTTCACCTCAATATCACCGAGACGTTCCAAATCAAATACCTGGAAAAGCCTGAGCAGCTTCCAGGTGGAAGCAGTTACCGCGAGCGCATACGGATCAGAAGGCAAGCAAACGGGGCACAGCAATCCGCCCTGCGTCACACTGATCGCATAGGGCTCGCGCTGCGCACCACAGTTTACACATGCAGATAGCTGAGGGGAAATCCCCGCCACCATCAGCATCTTGGTCTCGAAAATTCGGCAAAGAATCTCCGGGTCCCGCCCTTCGTCCAGATGACCAAAGGTTTGCAGCAATAACTGAAATAAAAAAGGATTCGGTTCCCGCTCATGCGTCAAGCGATCCAGTAGTTCTGCTATGTATGCGGCATAAGCTGTCGTACTCAAGCTTTGCCGCAATTCCCGGAACGAATTCATGATATCTCCCTGGGAGAGATCAGGCATCCCCGTACCGGGTCCCGCCTTGCATAAGTAGTAGCCATGTGAAAACAACTGGGAGACGGCAGCAAGACGGCTCTTTGTCTTTTTGGCGCCACGGGCCATCAAGCCTAGTTTGCCGTTCTCCCGGGTAAACAATGTCACCACTTTGCTGGACTCACCATAGTCCACACTGCGGATGACGATTCCTTCCCACTTTACAAGCATGCCTGCGTGTCACCCAATTCTTCCTGGGCAAACTCAAGCGAGGTATCTTCAGTGATCCCATCCGCTTGATGGTGATCCCGGTAAAGAAGATACGCATGGATGTCACCGGTTGAAGCGAAAACTCTCCAAGAAAAGTCACGAAGCATGGAGCATCATCCTTTCCTACATCGGGTCTATCCACTTCCTTCTTAGAATCACCTGTGCCCGTTATTCTATCCCTTGGAAATTTTAACGGTAATAAAAAACTTATTCTTCGTTGTAGAAACCAAAATTGCGAAGCATCCGCTCTTGATTTCGCCAATCTTTTTTCACTTTGATCCACAGCTCCAGGAAGACTTGATCTCCCATGAGACGCTCGATATCTTTTCGAGCCCGGCGTCCGATCTCTTTGAGCATCTGGCCTTTTTCTCCGATCAAAATACCGCGTTGCGAATCCCGCTCCACATAGATTGCAGCGTAAATATAAAGGGTTTTCCCATTTTCTCCGCGCTTCATCTCCTCCACTACAACAGCAATTGAGTGAGGGACCTCTTCACGAGTCAAATGCAGAACTTTTTCCCGAACCAATTCGGCAACGACAAAACGTTCCGGATGATCGGTAACCTGATCTGCCGGATAGTACATCGGCCCTTCTTCCATTTCACCCATGATGGCTTCGGTAAGCGAGCCTGTATTATTGCCCTCCAACGCAGAAATTGGAACGATCTGCTTGAAATCATACAACTTGCGGTAATCGTCAATAATTGGCAACAATGCCTCTGGATGAACCTTGTCGATCTTGTTGATGACCAAAAATACTGGTGTTTTTACTTGCTTGAGTCGTTCAATGATGTACTCATCACCAGCGCCCCGTTTTTCTGTCGCGTCTACGACAAACAAGACGAGGTCAACCTCATTGAGCGTATTTTCCGCTACGGATACCATATAGTTGCCCAACTTCGATTGGGGCTTGTGGATTCCTGGTGTGTCGATGAAAATGACTTGTCCGTCCTCGGACGTGTGAACAGCAGTAATTTTATTGCGAGTCGTCTGTGGCTTATTGGACATGATCGCGATCTTATGTCCGACGATATGATTTAACAACGTTGATTTACCGACGTTGGGTCTGCCCACAATAGAAACAAAGCCCGATTTAAATGCTTTTTTGGTCTTGCGATTATCCACGTAAATCCTCCTTGGTAAAAGCCCCTGGGAGCAGTTCGGATACTGTCGTTTCCCAAACATCTCCCTTTAGGTTCGTTAAAATGACCACCATGTCTGGTGGACACAGCTCAGCCATGACTTGACGGCACGCTCCGCACGGAGACACTGCCTGCGGAGTATCCGCTGCGACGGCGATAGCCTTGTACACTTTATCTCCTTCAGAAAAAGCTTTGAACAACGCTGTTCGCTCTGCACAGTTACACAACGAATACGCAGCATTTTCAATATTGCCGCCCAAATATACTTTACCACTGTCGGTCAAGAGGGCAGCTCCCACCTGAAAGTTGGAATAAGGCACATATGCCAGCTTTCTCGCTTCAATAGCCTGAGCCATTAATGCTTGTTTATCCATTCTCATCATTCCTCATATCGTTATTCTCTATCATAGCGAGCGTTTGCCTTTACAGGAGGTTCATCCGTGCTACATCCAGTCCGCTATCTTTTTCAGTAGGGGAGGACCGAAAATCGTGATTCCGATACCTGAAGACAAAATAGCGGCAACCAAGACAGCACCAGCACTGGCATCCTTGGCTATTTTGGCCTTGGCGTGCCACTTTGGGGAAACGAGATCAACAACAGCTTCCACCGCAGTATTCAATAGCTCTAGCGAGAATACCAGCCCGATAGAAAAAAAGACCAGCAAAACATCGCTGCGGGGTATCTGCAGCCACCAAGCCGCCGCCAACACGAGTGTGGCAGCGGCAACGTGGATTTGCATGTTTCGCTGTGTCTTTACGGTATGAACGATTCCTTGCAGTGCATAGGAGAAGCTACGCACCAGACGGCGCCATTCTTTCAATGTAATCTCCTACCTCGTCAAGCCAATTTGCTCCAAAACCGCTTCTTGACGGGAAAACATTTCTTTTTCTTCTTCGGGGGTACCATGATCGTAGCCCAAAAGATGAAGGAAACCGTGGACAACGAGAAAACCGAGCTCACGCTCAAATGAATGACCGTAGTCCTCTGCCTGCTCATGTGCCTTTGGCAAGGAAATGATGATATCTCCCAGCATATTCGGGACCTCGTCCGCTTCGCTCTCGTCGAAGAAAATCTCCATTTCTCCTTCGCCAGGCTCATTCATGGCAAAGGATAAAACGTCTGTCGGGCGATCTACGCCACGATAATCACGATTCAGCTCATGAATCCGCTCATTCGTAACGAGTGTAACCACGACCTCACCGCTCACTTCTTCCCGAACCGCTGCTGCTTCGAGGCACCGTACTAACAGATTTTGCAGGCTTTCATCAATCGGCTCGATTTCTTCATGAAGAATTTCTACAGCTAACACAGATGAACGATCTCCTTTTTTCATTGCGATTTATCAATACCCGTGATCGGCTTCTTCTTTGGCATAAGCAGAAATGATTTTTTGTACGAGACTGTGGCGCACGACGTCTCCTTCTTGGAAATGAATAAAGGCAACATCGGAAATCTTGTTCAAGATGCGCTCAGCTTCACGCAGGCCGGATTTTTTGCCTTTGGGCAAGTCAACCTGGGTGACATCTCCAGTGATTACCATTTTTGAACCGAATCCGAGACGAGTCAAAAACATTTTCATTTGCTCGGGAGTGGTATTTTGCGCTTCGTCCAAAATGACAAAGGAGTCTTCCAGTGTACGACCGCGCATGTAAGCGAGCGGAGCCACCTCAATCAGACCTCGTTCCATCATTTTCGCAACTTGCTCATTGCCAAGCATGTCGTACAAGGCGTCATAGAGTGGACGCAGATACGGATCTACTTTTTCCTGCAAATCCCCTGGTAAAAAACCGAGGCTCTCCCCTGCTTCTACCGCTGGTCTGGTGAGAACGATTCGTTTGACTCGTCCGCTTTTCAGAGCGACTACTGCCGTAACGACCGCCAAATACGTTTTCCCTGTTCCCGCAGGCCCGATTCCAAAAACGATATCGTGCTTTTTGATCGCGGACAGGTAATGGCGCTGCCCCAATGTCTTGGCACGAATCAGCTTGCCTCGCTGGGTGCGGGCAACCTCTTCGTCATACACATCCAAAAGCGCTGCCGCTTCGCCCCGGTCAATCAGCATAATCGCATAAGAAATATCACGCTCAGACAGAGCAATTCCTCTGCGAATCAACTGGAGCAGGATCGTAATGAGCTCGGTGAGCAGGTCTACCTCTGGTTTGTCCCCACTAATGACCAGTTCGCCTTCTCGTGTCATGATTTTGGCGGAGTACTTTTCCTCAATCAGCTTCAAGTACGCGTCATGTGGTCCAAACAACAGCAAGGCCTCAGATGCGTCTGAAAACGGGATTCTTACCTCATCTTGTACGTGCAACAGGCTTCCATCTCCTTGCAACGGTTATCAGCAATTCGTCATGGATTGCCGTTATTCGCTGGTGTTTGGGGTAATCCCACTAGAGGTTGTTCAACGGCAATATCTTCTATGACGGAAAAATGAATGCTTACGTAAACTTTACCATTCTCTGATGTGACGTGCAAAACTTTTTCGTCCTGAATGAACGCATCTGTGCCTGCCTTTTTTAAGACATCCTCTCTGGCGAATTTTTTTGCCAATGCTGTCGCTTCCTCAACGCTCATTTGTTTGGTTATTGGCTCTGTTTCCATTTGGGTGACCGTCTTCCAGCCAACCGGAGAAGTAAAGCCAGCATAGGAGGGGACGAAGCGTTCTTCAGCGACTTCTGAGAGCGCAAAGGACTGCTTTTTGAAAGGCCACATCTGCACTGCGTAGGAACCGATCAGCAAATATTGCTGCTGCAGCTTTGCACCCGTGAGCTGATAATGCTTCTGGTTAAGTGGAACAGAGGCATTGCTAATATACCATACTTCTCCTTGTACTTTCCCTCGTGCCGACACCGCCTGCTGGCGTGCTTCGTTGCCGATAATTCCGGAAATGAGGACCTGTCCTTTTTCGACAACCTGATTATTCGTCACCTGACTTCGCCCTACTTCTGGCAGGATTTTGTGAATGACTGCCCGCTTTTTCGCAACAAGATGACGGGGGCTTGTAGGTTGCGGGAGAACAGGCTCATCCTTTTCTACGACCTGTAGCTTGACTTTGGTCCCTTTCATCTCGATTCCAATCCAGGTCGTTTCGGGCAGCAGACTCATGAGCTCTTTTTGCAGTAGCAGTGGTTCCTTTAGTTTGACCTTCCATGCCCCTTCTTTAATCCCAATCTCCGCTGCAGCACGGAGCACTCTTTGCGGATCCATCATTTTGGTTCCACTAACTTCAACACTCCACACAAACGTAGAGAGCATGTACAATCCAATGAAAAAAAGAGCGGCACCGATGGCTAGTCCCGAACGTCTGCGCAAACGCAGAAGCCAGAAAGGCAAACCATCCCGATGCTCAACATGGCTTCGGCAGCCTGTCTCTTTTAAAAGCGGCCGTAAACGGAAATAATCCCGAATCAGGATGTCGCAGCGGCTCACCTCCAAGCCAACCCTACGAATGTTCCAAATCCGGATGCCGTCACGTACAGCCATATTCAGCAATCGCTCAAACCGTTTTCCACGCACAGTGATCGTAATATGTCCGTCCACCCATTCTCTCAGACCATTTCGCATCTGTATGATTCCACCTTCCCCGGTTTTAGGAGCCTTGAGGCCCAGTTTCCAGAAACTTCACTCCGCCAATTCTTCCTTCCAAAAGCACTTCCTCCGGCAAAATCGCCCTGATGACCAACTGTTCACCCGAGACAATCATTTGACCATTCGTGAGCAGCAAGCGGAGCTCTTTTTCACTAAAGTGGAGGACTCCCCGGTGGTTCTCTATATACATTTGCAAATGACCGATCATGGTAATGCGCGGGACTTCCAGGACCACATCTTGCGGCAGATCCAGCACCCCTCCCGCCAGTTGGCGCAGACGGCGGCTCCAACGCTTCATGGATAAGCCCCCCCTCTATCGGCGCATGGCGCCTGGTCTCTTAACATTCAGCTACGCTTTCGTAAATACTGCGAACAAAACCATTCTTACCTATGCGTATGCGACGGAACAAAGAGGCATTACTCCAAAAAAAGACCCCTGACGCTTTGGAAATCGTCAAGGGCGATCATCATTTGTTTATAACCTCAGCCGAGGCTGGGCTCTTGTATTTTGAAAGGGCTTTCCATTTTTTAATCACTCGTTTTACTTTTTCCGCCGAACAACCGCAAGCAATTGCTGTCTCATAAATCGATTTGTTTTCGAAAATGACAAGACGAATCACCTTTTGACGGAAACGACCCATTTGCTCATACAGTTGCTGACTCAATATTCGTTCACTACCCTTCACCCATTGTTGGGAGAATTTTCTATATAATCAGGATAGTAAACCCCTGTACAAAGAACAAGCCAAGAGATTCGCTAAGTTTCGACAAAAAGAAAAGCAGATGAACAACTGTCCATCTGCTTGCTTCGTATCTTATGCGTTTCTTTTGCGTGAAGCCGGAGAAACATAAGGTGCTTTGGAGCGCGGCTCTCCGAAAATAAGCGCCCATTTCATCCCTTCGCGGGGATCGACAGTTAGCGGACTCGATTCAGTGCGTTTGGATTCTGCTAGCACTTGTTGATTGGAGTCACTGTTTAATCGTAGTGAAGGCCCTGTAGAAGCCCGAGCAGGCTCTGTAAATGCCCATTCTTGCTCGACTCCTACTCCTTCCATAGATTCGGGTTCAATCGGCTCATATTTGGCGGAGGCACGCACTGGCTTGCGTACTTCCTCATCAAACGTAGGCGTCATTGGAAAGCTCGTAGGGTCACTCACCGGTGTGAGCGTGGGTGAGACTTTGCCTTGGGTAACCTTCTTGCTCGCTTTCCCAAACGCCTTATAGCCCAAATACGCTAAGATTACAAACCAAAACTTTCCAATCAGCGGCAATACCCAACCAATCAGGTCAAAGATAAGATCTAGGAGATCATCCATAGAGATTACCTTTATTCCTTGTCGTCTGGCGTTACAGGATCTTGTTTCTCACCTGTATGCCCGAAGGTTTGACGCATTTGGGTATCCGCCGCGATGTTTTGCATGTTGTAGTAATCCATTACACCCATTTTCCCGGATGTCAATGCTTCTGCTAGTGCCAACGGTACTTGTGCTTCGGCTTCCACAACTTTCGCTTTCATTTCTTGTACGCGGGCTTTCATCTCTTGTTCCGTTGCAACTGCCATCGCACGACGCTCTTCTGCTTTCGCTTGCGCAATGCGTTTGTCTGCTTCCGCTTGGTCCGTTTGCAGCTGTGCACCGATGTTTTTTCCTACATCTACGTCAGCGATATCGATTGAGAGAATTTCAAAGGCAGTTCCTGCATCCAACCCTTTGTTCAATACAGTTTTCGAAATGGAATCCGGATTTTCCAATACATCCTTATGACTATTGGACGAACCAATTGTAGAGACAATCCCTTCCCCTACACGGGCAATAATCGTTTCTTCACCGGCACCACCGACCAGTCGGTCAATATTTGCACGCACGGTTACTTTTGCCTTTGTACGAAGCTCAATCCCGTCTTTCGCCATAGCAGCTACGACTGGTGTTTCGATCACTTTCGGGTTAACGCTCATTTGTACTGCCTGTAATACATCACGACCTGCGAGGTCAATCGCTGCCGCACGCTCAAAGCCGAGTGGAATGTCTGCACGTTGAGCAGCAACGAGTGCATCTACAACGCGGTCTACGTTACCACCAGCGAGGTAATGGCTTTCAAGCTGATTGGTATCCAGCTGCAAGCCTGCTTTGCGAGCTTTGATCAACGGATTCACGATCCGGGATGGTACAACGCGACGCAGACGCATCGCAACCAGCGTGATAATCCCAATGTTCACACCTGATGCAAGGGCGGAAATCCAGAGCATCACTGGAACAAACGAGAAGAAAATCGAGAGGGCGACAATCGCTACTGCCACCATAAATATGAGAGGAATCAAGCCACTTTCTAACATTAGTCAATCACTCCTTTTGTTCTTGTTCCGCAACGACTACCCGCGTGCCTTCTACCTGCACGACAGTAACCGTTGTTCCTGACGCAATAAACCCTCCAACAGATACAGCATCTACGCGATTGCCATCTACTTTCACTACACCAGCAGGGCGCAGTGCAGTGAGTGCAATACCCGTTTTTCCTAATAGGTCGCGCTGATCTTTTGGAGCAACATAACCTTCCTCGTTGTGCTGTGCGTCCCCTAAGATAAACCTGTTAAACAGGCCCTTCACACCGTATCGCTTGATGAGCAGGAAGGCCACAATCGCGGTCACTAGAGCAGCTACACCGAGCGAGGCAAGCCCTTGCTTGGTGTCATAGGCTGCCATCACCAATCCCGTAACGATACTGATAAACCCGATAGCCCCGACAATACCACCCGGGAGAAAAATCTCGAGAATCATTAGTAAGATACCAATAACAAACAGTCCAATATGCAGCCAGTTGGCAAATCCAGCTAAATAATGCCCAAAGAAATACAGGCCAAATGATACCAATGAGATCGTGCCTGCCACCCCAAATCCCGGCGCGAACAGTTCCACTACGATCCCCACGAGGCCAATAACAAGCAGCAAGCTCATGATAACGGGACTTGTAACCCAGCGAGCTACCAGTTCTCCTCCTGTTGGTTCAATCGCTTCAAGCGTATCCGAGCTGACGCCTAGATGTGCCAGCAGCTGATCCTTACCTGCAACTACTTGATCAGCATAACCCAATTCCTTGGCTCTATGAGCATCGAGAGACAATACGGTACCCTTTGGCTTTAAACCCGGGAATTCATTATCGATCTCCACCATCGCCCGTGCAACATCCGGATTGCGGTTATTCAGCTTGGCAGCGGCCTTCATTTGCTCGCTCCAGCCGGAAATAAACTTGATGTCTGCAGCATTTCCTGCCATATCAATCGGTGTGGCTGCCCCTATGGTACTACCCGGAGTCATGACGATCTCATTTGCATTCAGGGCAATATATGTCCCTGCCGAGAATGCCTGATTGTCGATGTAGGCAATCGTATGCAACGGAGATTGCCGGATCAACTGTCCGATATTTTCTGCAGCTCCCACTTCACCACCCGGTGTGTTGATATGCAGGATGACGAGGTCTGCCTGAAGCTTTTCTGCATCCGCAAATGCTCGGCGCAAAAAGCTCTCCAATCCGCGCTCGATTGTATTGTCGACCGGAATCCAGACTGCTTTTTGATATGACTGGGCAGATGTTGTAGCAGGCGTGGAAATGAACATCGTCATTGCCATAATCAGGCATAGAAGCGAAAACAGCAATCGTACTCTGCGGATGGTTGGCCATGTTGAACTCATCGCTATTCCCTCCTTTCCTCCTATCAGATTCAACGAATGCCTAATAGGGTATACGAAGGTGGAAGAAATTTGTTTCACTAATTCCAGAAAAAAAGAGAAACTCAACCTTCATCTGGTTGAGTTTCTCTGTTCGTATCTATATGAGGTGTTACTCGTCTACGATGGTAGTTCCTCAGATACAATCTTTTGCACGAGGTTTCCGTCTGCTCTGCCTTTCACTTTCGGCATGATCGCACCCATTACTTTGCCCATCTCCTTTTTGGAGGAGGCGTTCGTAGCTGCGATACCTTCCCGAACTATATCACGAATTTCATCTTCGCTAAGCTGAGCGGGTAAGTAGGCGGAGAGCACGTCGATCTCTTCGCGCGATTTCGAGGCAAGTTCCACGCGGCCTGCCTTCTCAAATTCATGGAGGGATTCACGGCGTTGTTTTAACTCACGAGTCAAGATGGTCAGCACTTCGTCTTCAGACAAAAGTCTGCCTTTGTTAATCTCTTCATTCTTTAACGCGGCTTTCACCATGCGAATAACAGAGAGTTTTAGAACAGCTCTGTCCTTCATTGCTTGCTTCATATCTTGATCGAGTCGCTCCATTACACTCATGATGAGCCCTCCGTCAATTAAAACTTACGTTTACGAGCTGCTTCGGATTTCTTCTTGCGCTTAATGCTAGGCTTCTCAAAGTGACGACGTTTACGCAGTTCTGCCATCACCCCGGATTTTGCGCTTTCACGCTTGAAGCGGCGAAGTGCGCTATCCAAAGACTCGTTTTTCTTGACTCGAATTTCTGCCATTTGTCTTCCCTCCCTCCGCTAAAACCGTGGGACGCCTGAGTCGATCGTACGAACAGACTGTCACACTTCATTATAGGATACAGACCCAACGAAGGTCAACCTTTAGTTCATTTTTATTCGGTAAACCCTGCCAAAAAGTGATAATGAATATGGAAAACCTCTTGTCCGCCCTCTTTGCCGCAGTTATTTATCAGGCGAAATCCTGGTACTTCGAGCTTTTTCGCGAGTGTCTGCGCTACTTGATGAATATGACCAATCAAAGGCAAATCCTCCGGTGTCACATCCATGAGTGTCGGGATCGGCTTGCGTGGGATAATGAGCAAGTGAACGCGTGCTTTTGGTGCAATATCGTGAATGACGATGACCTGCTCGTCTTCGTATTCCACTTTTGCAGGGATTTCACCCTCCATGATTCTGGTAAAAATGCTTTTTTCCATGATTAACCCCCCTTACATTTCTGTATATCCATCTTGAAACACCTATGTATGCAAAGATAGTACAATGATAGCGGACAACCTCGGGGAAAAGCAATCCTTCTCCTGCCACTTTTATCTTGCGACTGTACAAAGTGCATGGTAGCATGACTTCGAGGTTGGTTTGAAACGAAGAAAAAAAGGAGTCCTTGGACATGAAACCAATTACATTGGATTTGGCAGTGAAACGAGCAGAAGGGCTGCTACTCGCAGGCTCGCCGAATCTTGCCATATCGTCCGTTCACTTTGATACAAGGCAGCTTACAACAGGATCTTTGTTCGTAGCGCTGACGGGTGGTGTTCGCGATGGACATGATTTTCTTTTGCAAGCCGCTGAGCAAGGCGCTGCTGCTGCGATTATTTCCAACCAAGAGAAAATTCCTGCACAGCTGCCAAATGACTTCGGTCTGATTCTGGTCAATGATACAGAACGCGCTTTTCAAAAACTGGCAGGCGCATATCGCAAAGATTTTTCAATTCCCTATGTCGCGATTACAGGAAGCATCGGCAAGACAACCGTTAAAGATATCGTAGCTCACGTTTTGGCGAGTCAAGTCCCTGTATACAAGACGTACAAAAATTTGAACAATCATCTCGGGGTCCCATTGTCACTCCTGCAGATTGAAGAGCAGCACGAAGCTGCTGTACTGGAGCTGGGAATGAATCATACAGGAGAAATTGATCTCATTGCTTCCCTCGCTAAACCGGATATCAGTGTGATTACGTATATCGGCGAGTCGCATCTCGAATTTTTTGGAACGCGTGAAAAAATTGCTCTTGCCAAGGCAGAGCTGTTACCTCATACCGCTCCTGATGGACTTGTTTTGCTAAACAAGGACTCCGAGTATTTGCCTATGGTGGCTCATTTGTTTGCTGGTGAGATCATGTATTATTCCGTAACGGGGCCAACTGATTTATGGGCAGAGCGGATTACACCTGTAGAGGATGGCACACAATTTGATATTTGCTTCGCATCTGGAGAACGCACCCCAGCATTTATCCCTTTGTTCGGGACACATAGCGTACTCAACTCGCTGCCGTCTGTTGCGATTGCAAAACGATTGGGCATAAGTATCGAACAGATCGTAGCTGCGCTTGCGACCATCAAGCTATCTGCTATGCGCTTTGAACAAGTGCCGTCCCGCCATGGCAGTCTGTATATCAGCGATGCATACAATGCAAGTCCTACCACCATGGAAGCTGCGATTCGCACATTTGCAGACCTGTTCTCCGATCGGAAAAAGGTACTTGTGCTTGGGGACATGTATGAAATGGGACCGGAGAGTATAGAGATGCACGCCCAGGTCGGAACAAATATCAATGACCTCGTTGATCACTTCGAGCTGCTGGTCACAATCGGAGATGAGAGCCGCAATATCCATGATGCCTACCATGGAGAAAAGCTGCATTTTCTCACAAAAGCAGAGGCCCTGACTGCTCTACTTCCTCTGCGCGATGCCAGTCACGCCTTTTTGTTCAAGGCATCACGCGGGATGGAATTATGGACCATGCTGACTGACTTGGAGAACCACGACTAAAAGCAGAAGACGCCGCTCTCCTACGAAAGAGACGGCGTCTTTTGCTATTCTTCCCACAATCTCTCGACATGCACCAGCGTATCGTCCTCAAAGCTCAGCTTGTAAATATCAGGCTTGGTGGTCTGTTTCCAAAACGCAAAATGATACTGCTTGTCGTAATGATTCATCATAAGCGTCATGATATTCCCATGAGTTCCGATTGCAACCTTTTTCCCCCGGTGATGCTGAAGCACTTCCGCCAGCGCAGCTATTCCTCGCTTGCGAGCCAACTCATTGGATTCACCACCCGGGTAAGCAAAATCCGGATTGTCAAAGACGTGTTTAATTCCTTGTTCAAAATCATCAAACCGATAGTCCCACGAAGCCAGTTCACGTTCACGAAGTCTGGCATCCGTCATGATTGTTTTATTTTGCTGACGTGCTGCCTCCTCAATCGTTTGTACAGCCCGCGCGTAATGACTGGAGATGAATACGTCGATTTGCTCATGCTTCAATCGATCAGCTACCTTTCGTGCATCTGCCCATCCTTTTCCGATAAACCACGTTCTTCCTCCTGGTCTGGTGTAAACGGCGATTCTGCATGGCGTACCATGTAAATTTGTGTAAAGATCTACTCCACCCCCTTCTATTCATTCAAAAAATGTTTATCTCTTACCTACCATACATCAAAAAAGGATGCCAATAAATGGCACCCTCGTTCTCACACAACGCTTTTTTACTCCAATTCTTCTGCATCGACAACGTTGCGCTGCTTATCCGCATGGCGTTCAAACGCCAGTTGCACCAGTCGGTCAATCAGCTCACTGTAGCCCACGCCAGCAGCCTGAAAAAGCATCGGATACATGCTAAATGGTGTAAAGCCTGGCATCGTGTTCACTTCGTTGATGTAGAGCTGATCATTTTTTTCATCCCAGAAAAAGTCAACTCGTGATAATCCGGAGCCATCCAATGCCTGAAACGCTGTCTTGGCGAGCTCGGCAATTTCGCCTGCGACACGATCTGGAATGATTGCAGGGATGGACAGCTCTGTTCCCGCCCCTTTGTACTTGGCTTCATAATCGTAAAATTCCTTGGCCGCAATCACTTCACCCACAACTGAGGTAACCAGCTCCTCGTTTCCGAGAACCCCGATTTCCACTTCACGTGCCACAACGAATTCCTCAACGATCAAGCGACGGTCAAACTTCGCTGCAACCCCCAGGGCATGCGCCAGCTCACTGCGATTCTTTGCTTTGCTAATCCCTACACTTGAGCCCATATTGGCTGGTTTCACAAAGCACGGATAGCCCAGTTCACGCTCGATTTTATCCATCACTTCATCCTGATTTTTTTCCCATTGGGAACGCAACAGGCCCACGTATTTGACTTGTGGCAATCCGGTTTGGGCAAAAACGGTTTTCATCATCCATTTGTCCATTCCGACTGCAGAAGCCATAACACCAGTCCCTACGTACGGCAGGTTCGCGAGCTCCAGCATTCCCTGAATCGTCCCGTCCTCGCCATTTGGTCCATGAACGACAGGGAAAATGACATCGACCTGTTGACCGATGGCAAACAAGGAAGCCGGTTTGCTTGAAGCGAGCACTTCTTGTCCGCTCTCCGCGGTACCTGTAGCTGTTGGTTCACCAGCAGACAAGCGCAACGCTTCGATCTTTTCTGGCAACTGACCCGCAATTGCCTCTCCCTTTACCCACGAACCATCCAGTTGTACGTATATGGGAGTAACCTCATATCTATTTGCATCTACCGCCTTCATAATCGACAAGGCCGTACGCAATGAAACCTCGTGCTCCGAGGATTTTCCTCCATAAATGATGCCAAGGCGAATCTTTTCGTTTCCCACTTGTGCCATGCTCCTTTCCTCTTCCACGGACACACAAAAGAGTCTATCCTGTTTCGGTTTCTCTCCTATGCTATGCAAAAGCCCAACATCTGCTCTTTTATCAGGCAAAAGTACGTCATTTAGCATACACAAACAAAAGGTCAAATACAAGAGACACAAGTATCACCCCACGACGTCCTTTATCATAATATGGCTTATAAACTTCCTGTCATGGAGCACTTGATTTGGGGGAATGTCCATGAGAGATTATTTACTGTTTTGTTCGTATTGTTCTTCTTATACGCTCTTGCACAGCTACGATAAAGAAAATGGGGCATTTTTGGGGGAGTATTCCCTTTTGCACAACGATTACACGCGAAATAGTATCGTGCTGAACAAGTTCTTACTCGCCCACCTCGGCCATACGATCCGAAGCATTCCCTCTCAAACGGACGATTACCGTGAGATCATTTGCAACGCTTCCCACTTTTTAGAAAACGACATCGATAAATACGTCGAAGAAAGCCGTGACCGGGCTAAGTACAATGAGCGAGATCGGAAAAGCGAGCGGGAAATCGGTCAGGTGCAGCTTTATCTCATCGAGCATTTGCTTTCCCATGAGCTGCAGGTGCTGAATCAGGTACGGGCGACTACCCCGGCAGAAGGACAAGTTATTCTTGGGAAAGAACTAGGGATGAAACAGTCCCTGGATTTGGTGCATCGCGTGATGAACGACAAGCAATTTGAATAAGATTGACCTCTCCCCGTTGATTTCAACGGGGTTTCTTTTGCAACCCTTCTGACAAAAATCCCGTATAAGAGAAGGAGACTAAAATCCTCGGGAGGGTACGTTTATGTACGAATACAAATTTGTGCGGGTGGAGTTATCCTCGTTTCGCAGACGACCTAAGGAAGATTACCAAGCCATCGTCACCCAGCATGCAGAAGAAGGCTGGCGGCTTGTTCAAATCTTCGCACCCAGTATCGGCGGTGACGGGCTGGCCAATTACTTTGAACTGATTTTTGAAAAGCCCAAAGCAGGTTAACAAAGAAAGCGCCCCGGCAAGAGGCGCTTTTTCTTATCAATCATCTAGCTATCGACGGTCACGTACTTCAAAAATGGCAAACTTGAGGTAATGAGCTTCGTCAGCACCACTGATTTGTGGGTGATCCTTGCCCGCTCCACGCCATTCAATCAGACGCAAAATTTTCTTGGCATCCACAGCGGCCTCTTGAATCGTATCGAGGAACAGCTCTGGTGACATATGATAGGAGCAAGATGCGGTTACGAGGAACCCGCCTGGGCGAACCAGTTTCATGCCGTGCAGGTTAATATCCTTGTAGCCACGGACCGCTCCTTTTACTGCTCCACGGGATTTTGCAAAGGCTGGCGGGTCCAGAATTACGACATCCCAGCTTTTCTCCGCCTCAACATTTTCACGCAAGTAATCAAAAGCATTGGCTACGACGAAATCGACCCGATGCAAAAATCCGTTCAGCGTGATATTGCGTTTCGCCGTTTCAACCGCATGCTCGGAAATGTCCAGCGCGGTCACTTTTTTTGCACCGTGCTTGCATGCATTCAATGTGAAGGAGCCAGTGTGTGTGAAGCATTCCAGAACTTCCGCGCCGTCCCAAAACGGGTTTTTAACGACTTTTCCACGCTTGTCGACAGGAAGCAGCTTCTGTTCTCCATCTACCTCTACGTTTGAGAGCGTGATACCGTGCTTTTCACCCCAGCCCTTCATAAGTGGCGCGATCGAGGCGCGATTTTCCCGTTGATCGTAGAAGAAGCCTGTTTTTTGTCCCTCGACGATGTCCACGAAGTATTTGAGTCCGTTTTCCTCAATCAGGACCTCTCGCGGGCACTCCCCGTAGAGCACTTCTTTGCTTTGCGTCAATCCCTCTAGCTCACGAACCGGAACGTCATTGCGCAAGTAAATCCCTGTTGGCTGAAAAACCTCCACCAGAGCATCGCGAATCCATTCCATACGTTGCTCCATGCCAAGCGACAACACCTGAACGACCAAGATGTCCTCGTAGCGATCCACAATGAGTCCTGGCAAAAAGTCAGCCTCGCCATAGATAACACGGCACGCCCGAGGATTGTCCACAAAACGGGTACGAAACTCGGCTGCCTGTTTGACTTTTTTCAGGAAGAAATCATAATCAATCGTTTCTTTTTGATCGTAGCTAAGGATGCGCACAATCATTTGCGAAGCTGGATTGATATAACCCTTTGCCAGAAAGCTCCCCTTGTGGTTGGCGACCTCGACGATTTCTCCCGGTGTAACGTCACCTTGAATTTCCAGTACTTCTGACTTGAAAACCCACGGATGACCTGTTTCCAGACGCTTTTTTCGATGTTGATTCAATAAAACTTTTGCCATGCAGTTGTTCCTCCTCTGATTCTACTGTCCTTTGCCGTTTCCTGGTTGACGTTGTACAGGCAATTGTCATGCCTGCCCTCGTACAGGCATAGCGTTATAGTATCTCTTTTGACCCTGTAAAGAAGGAGGACCCATTGCAGTGATCGTTTCCATCCTCGCTCCTTTTACGTTCGGGCTTAGTTTCTTTCTGTTCGGTATGTACGCCATGCGGACTGGCTTTCAAAATCTCGCAGGCAAGAAAATGGAAGAATGGATGTCACGCTTTACCCGAACACCCGTTCATAGCTTTTGGATTGGGCTATTAACCACTTTTGTCTTGCAAAGCTCCAGTGCTGTTACCGTCTTGACCATCGGGCTGACCAACGCGGGATTGATCCAATTCTCGCAGACAGTCGGAATCATACTGGGTACAAATTTGGGTACGACTGTTACCACTGAGCTGATCGCTCTCAAGCTGGAGTCTTTTGCCATTCCCATGCTACTCGTCGGTGTGGCACTCTGGCTCATGCCACGTCGAAACCTCCGTTGCATTGGACTTGTTGTGGCTGGGTTTGGACTCATTTTTCTCGGAATCGACACCATGAAGATCATGGCCAAGCCGCTGGAGCAATCGGAAACATTCCGTTCCCTATTTATGGAGAGCAGTCATTCCATCTGGGTAGGTCTCATTACCGGCATCGTCTTTACTGCTCTGATTCACAGCGGTTCAGCTACGACGGTGATTACCATGGGCCTGTTGACCCATCAAGTCCTGTCGATGGAAACGGCCCTTGCCATCGTCCTGGGGGCAAACATCGGCACCTGCTTTACCGCAGTTATTGCGAGCATCGGAACCAATGTGGCCTCAAAGCAAGTGGCCTGGTGCCATACTTTATTTAATGTCGCAGGCGCCCTTGTCTTTTTACCCATTCTTCCCCAGCTTGCCCTGGTAAGTGCCTTTTTAACGGATAATCCTTCGATGCAGATCGCTCATTCCCAAACGATCTTTAATTTGGTTTGTTCTCTGGTTGCTCTGCCCTTTGCGGCGCAAATCGGTCGCTTTATCCAGTGGTTAGTTCCAGACAAACGTAGAACAAGCAGATAGTTCTTCCTTACAAAGTAAACGGAATCAAATATAGAGAGGTAATGATACCCGCAACAATCATGGCCACACTGGACGCAGCCGTCTGGACAGGGGAAATCCGGTTCAAGCTGGCCGTACCAATCGCATGAGCACTCGTCCCAACCGCAATCCCGATCGCCCAATCGTCGGTTATGCCTCCCCATTTCAGAACAGGACGGGCAATGAGAACTCCGATCATTCCTGTAAGCGCAGTAAAAAAGGCTGCCAGAGCTGGAACCCCACCGATTGAGCGGGCTAGCTCCAGAGCGATCGGCGTAGTCACCGACTTGCTGAGCATACTTTTAAGGAGAGCCTCATCTGATCCAAAGCACCAATGAACCGCATAAACCGTGAGAATCGCCACCGCACACCCAACGCAGATGCCAAGCACCACACCACGCCAAATATGCGCGAACTCTCTGATTTGTTTTGCGAGAGGAACAGCCAAGGCCACCGTAGCAGGTCCTAACCAAAACGAGATCCACTGACCGCCTGCGGAAAATGCCTCCCAGTCGCCGCTCAGCACCCACCAGAGCACCCATACAAGAACAACCGCAACAATCAGGGGCTGCAAGCGAGGCAAACGTGCTGAGATCGCTGTAGCCCCCTTATAGCCTGCGAGCGTAACCAGGATCGCAAACAGCTGACTAAGCATCGAAAGCTCCCCCTTCTTGCTGGACAGAGGGTTCCTTTTTTTGCCGGTAACGCTTCAGATACCATTGCACCACTCGCCCGGTGACAAGCATGACAAGCATCGGACCAACAACGAGGGCAACCAGGATCGGCCACGGATCTTGTGAAATCAGGTTCATATAGGAAGCCACGCCAACGATGATCGGCACGAAAAAAAGCATCATGTGTCGCACAAGAAAGGAGCTTGCCTGCTCAACCCAATCCATTCGTATCCAGCCCATACAAAGCCCAAGTGTCAATATCAGCATTCCCAGCAGGTTTCCTGGCAAGGGGATGTGCAGCCATTTGCTCGCAGCCATTCCCACTCCGTAAAAGACCAGCAAGATCACGATCCCTCTAACGATCTTCATTGCTGCTCCTCCTTCTCCCTTTTCCCTGTCTCTCTACGCTTTCGCCGTTTTATTTCCTAGATGACGGAAAAAGCCCGGCCTTTCCTTGGCCAGGCTTTTCTCCCTTACTAGTATCCGCTTCCTGCCGGTTTGGCACCAGTGACGATCGAAACTCCAGAGCTAGTCCCGATCCGGCTCGCACCCGCTTCAATCATCGCCAAAGCTGCTTCGCCATCCCGCACTCCGCCAGAAGCTTTTACGCCTACATCTGCGCCTACTGTCTTGCGCATGAGAGCAATATCTTCTACGGTTGCACCACCAGGACCAAAGCCAGTAGATGTTTTGACGTAGTCCGCACCTGCTTCTACGCAGAGCTTGCACGCCGTTTCTTTTTCTTCGTCTGTCAAAAGACCTGTTTCCAGAATCACTTTGAGCAGAACATCTCCTGCGGCTTTTTTCACAGCTGCAACATCCGCTTTCACCGTTTCCAGATCGCCGGATTTCAAGGCACCCACGTTGAGTACCATATCTACCTCAGTAGCTCCGTTTCTAATCGCATCACTTGTTTCTGCTGCCTTTACTTCTGATGTACTGGCACCGAGAGGGAAACCGATAACCGTGCACACCTTTACATCAGTTCCTGCCAAAAGCTCAGCAGAACGCTTCACCCAGTATGGATTTACACAAACAGAAGCAAAGTCGTGCTCTTTTGCCTCTGCACACAATTTGTCAATCATCGCTTGTGTCGCTTCTGGCTTCAAAAGAGTGTGATCAATATATTTATTCATTTTCATGAATTACACCTCAATCCCTAATTGTTGGAAGGCAAGGCGGAAAACATTATCATTGTTACGGTATCCTCGCTTACGCTGGAGGTCCCACGCCTCTGCAGCCGTGTGCCAATGCACATCATTGATTTCTTCCAGCTGAACGGTAATTTCTGTGTTGTAAGCCTCAACCAAATAATAATGGACTTCCTTGTTCACGGTCTCGCCTGTTACCGGATGATGATATTCATACGTGATCACATCCAGCTTTTTGTCCAAACGGCCAGCCACTCCGGTTTCCTCCAGCACTTCTCGAAGTGCTGTCTCCTCAATCGTCTCGCCCAGCTCCTGCTTGCCTTTTGCGAGCGTTACCTTGCCATAGCGGTCTTCGATCAACAGAAGCATGTATGCAGAATCCTGCTCGCGATACACTACGCCTCCAGCTGAAATTTCTTTCATATAGCCCGCTCCTTCAAGTACGGTAGCATATCGTTTTCAACTACACGGACGAAGGTTCCTTTGCAGTATTCAGATCCTGGCTCGTCAAGGCGTACCTTGCAGATTTTTCCGATCATGCTCTCATCACCCGGGAAAATCACATTGAGGTAGTTATCGGAATAACCCATCAGAAGGCCACTTTCTGGAGCATCCTTAAATGGACGTTCTGGAATGACTTCCAATACCTCGCCAACAAATTGCTTAGAGTACGTCATGGTCAACTCTTGGTTCAGCTCCAGCAATTGGGTTACACGACGATGTTTTTCTTCTTCAGGAATTTGATCGGTCATACGCGCAGCCGGTGTTCCTGTTCGCATGGAGTATGGGAATACATGCAGCTCAGCGAAACCGATTTTTTTAATAAAGTCGTAACCGTTCATAAACTGCTCTTCCGTTTCGCCCGGGAAGCCTACAATCACATCTGTTGTAATTGCTGCGCCTGGCAGCGCTTCACGAACCTTGACCATTTTTTCGTAGAATTCAGCAGTTGTGTACTTGCGGCGCATGCGCTTGAGAACATCGTCATCCCCCGCCTGCAGAGGTACGTGCAGATGGCGAACGACGCGGTCTGATTGATTGATAACCTCAATGACTTCGTCGGTAATCTGGCTCGCTTCGATCGAGCTGATCCGGATGCGCTTCAGTCCTTCTACTTGATGAAGGTCAACCAAAAGCTTCGCGAGGTTGTAATCCTCCAGGTCTTCCCCGTATCCACCAGTGTGAATTCCGGTCAGAACGATCTCCAAATAGCCTGCGTCAACCAGCTTTTGAGCTTGCTCAATAACACTCTCCGGCTTGCGGGAGCGCATCAAGCCACGCGCCCACGGAATAATGCAGAATGTACAGAAGTTGTTGCAGCCTTCCTGAATTTTCAGGGAGGCACGCGTACGGTCCATAAAATTCGGTACGTCCAGCTCCTCAAACTCACGAGCTTTCATGATGTTGCCGACTGCATTGATCGGCGTGCGCTCCAGACGAATTTGATCCACATATTCGATGAGCTTTTCGCGGCCTTGTGTCCCTACAACGATATCGACTCCCGGAATTTGAGCAATTTCACTCGGGGAAGTTTGTGCATAACACCCAGTTACTGCAACAATCGCTTCAGGATTTCGGCGAATCGCACGACGAATAACCTGGCGACTCTTTTTATCACCTGTATTGGTAACGGTACAAGTATTAATGACATAGACATCTGCTTCGTCCTGCTCAAAGTCGACTCTCTCATAGCCGTCTGCTTTGAACAGCTGCCAAATAGCCTCTGTTTCATAGCTGTTTACTTTGCAACCTAATGTATGAAAAGCAACGGTAGCCATTGCGATTCCTCCTTTCGTTCCTGCTTGGAACTTAGCGAAGTGATGTGCCTTTCCGTTCAAACTGATAGGAAGCGCAGGCCAGGATATACTGGCTGGCTGTTTCGGTACGCAAAATGCGTGGCCCCAGTGAGACGGTAAGAAACCCCATCTTTTCCGCTTGTGCTACTTCGTCCACAGAAAAACCGCCTTCTGGTCCGACTAAGACGAGCAAGGAATCATCTGCAGACATATCCCCCAGCACGTGATGAAGAGTCGTGCTGCCTTCTTTTTCATAAGCAATGGCACATTTTGTGTAGCTCTTCGCTGCTTGCAGTGCTTCTCGAAAGGAAACAGGTGACAGCAGCTCTGGCAAAACCGCCCTATGGGACTGTTCTGCTGCTTCTTTAACAATTTTGCGCCAGCGCTCCAGCTTTTTTGCCTCTTTTTTTGCATCCAGCTTCACAATGGTACGCTCGGAGGAAAACGGAAAAAAAGAGTACGCCCCAAGTTCCGTCCCCTTTTGCAAGATCCACTCCATCTTCTCGCCTTTTGGTAGCCCTTGTCCAATTGTTACACGAATTGGGAGTTCGCACTCTTCTGCGAGCACCTCTACCACGTTCGCCTTCACTTCTTTTGGAGAAAGGGAGACAAGCTTGGCTCTTACCGTTTTACCTGCTCCATCTGAAACAAAAATTTCTTCGCCGACGCGAGCTCGCATTACGTTAACGATATGATGAACATCGTCTCCAATAATGGTTATCTCCTGTTCGGTAAAGAGATGTGGCTCGGCAAAATATCGTTGCATCTCGCCAACCTCACTATTCTACTGTTTTTTTGCTACAATTGCTACCCAGTCATCGATGAAAATGGTTTCCACGATCTCAAGACCGGAGGCTGTCAATGCTGCTTTTACGTCAGCCGCGCGTGCTTCGATGATCCCTGAAGCGATGAAGGTCCCACCTGGCCCCAGCACCCGGAAAACATCATCGGTAAAGCGCAGGATCACTTCAGCAAGAATGTTGGCAATGACTACCTCAACCTGCTCTTCGATGCCATCCAGGAGGTTGTTTTGTCTGACAACGATGTGCTCGTGCACCCCGTTTAATTCCGTATTGGCCTGAGCTGAACGGACAGCAACCTCATCCAAGTCCATCGCCAAAACATTTGCTGCACCCAGCTTGATTGCCGCAATACTCAAGATCGCTGTTCCTGTACCTACGTCATACACGCGGTCGCCTTTTTCCATATACTTTTCCAAGGCACGCAGACACAGGATCGTCGTTGGATGCGTGCCGGTACCAAAAGCCATTCCTGGGTCCATCTCAATAATAATTTCGTCCGCTGTTTTCGGCTCATACTCTTCCCAGACTGGCTTGATTGTCATCCGGTCAGAAACATGAACCGGCTTGTAATACTTTTTCCAGGCGTGGGCCCACTCGTCTTCGTGTACATCGTTTACCGCAATCGTGGCTTTACCGATATCAAGGCCATACTCTGTCAGCTGCGTCAATTGTTCCTTCAGCTCTTCCACCACATCAAGCAGTTCACTGCTGTCTACGGGCAAGTAAGCTTTGACGAATACGCCCTCGGCCGGAAAATCATCAGGAGATAACTGGTAGATTTCACCAAACGGTGTATCCCACTCGCGATAAAGCACCTCTGGGTCTTCAATCACGACGCCATTGGCACCCATTTCATACAAGAGGTTGGACACCGCCTCCGTAGCCTCCGCCGTTGTATGGATACTCACTTCTGACCATTTCACGAATCTACCACTCCCCACGTAAGCTCCCAATCGGGATTTTCATCAAGTAATCGGACAAAATCCGCGACTTATTCGCCGCGGAATGCCCGTTTCATTTTTTCGAAAAAGCCTTCGTCTTCTCCACCGTGTTGCCCAGGCTTTTCACCTGACAACTCAGCAAGCTCACGCAAAAGCTCCTTTTGTTTGTCGCTGAGCTTGGTCGGAGTCACTACCCGCACTTTTACATGCTGATCCCCGCGACCACTGCCACGGAGGTGAGGTACACCTTTTCCCCGCAAGCGGAAGAAGGTTTCTGTCTGTGTTCCAGCCGGGATTTTCAGCTTCACACGGCCATCGACTGTCGGTACCTCGATCTCATCCCCAATCGCTGCCTGTGCATAGGTGAGTGGAACCTCACAGTAGATATCATTGCCTTCTCGCTCAAAAAACTCATGGCTCTTCACACGCAAGACAACATACAGGTCACCTGGAGGTCCACCATTTTCTCCGGGCTCGCCTTCGCCAGATACACGCAGCTGCGCACCGTCATCCACTCCTGCTGGAATATTGAGGTGAATTTTGCGGCGTACTTTGACGCGTCCATTTCCACGGCAGGTAGGGCACTTCTCTTTGTAAACTTTCCCTTTTCCTTCACAAGCCGTACAAACGCGGCGATTTACGATACGACCAAATGGTGTATTGGCTGCGACCTCTTGTTGTCCTGTACCGTTACAAGTTTTACAAGTGTCTACACTCGTTCCAGGTTTTGCCCCAGAACCAAGACACGTATCACACTCTGCTTCTTTCGGAATTTCCACATCGGTTTCTTTTCCAAAGATAGCATCTGTAAAATCTATGCTCAATCCAAATTGCAAATCGGCACCTTTGCGAGGCGCGTTTGGATTCGCTCTTCTGCCACCGCCACCGAAGAACATGTCAAAAATGTCACCGAAGCCACCCATACCAGAAGCATCAAAACCACCGCCGCCAAAGCCCTGATTCGGGTCCTGATGACCAAAACGGTCGTATTGTGCACGCTTTTGTGGCTCGGAAAGGACGTCATACGCTTCCTTTACTTCTTTGAACTTTTCTTCCGCATCAGCGGCTTTATTTACATCCGGATGGTACTGGCGCGCAAGCTTGCGATACGCTTTTTTAATTTCCTCAGCGTCCGCTTCCTTGGAGACTCCGAGTACCTCGTAAAAATCGCGTTTCATCTCCTATATCACTCCCATGACAGTCAACTGTTATCATAGCATGTGACAGACTTGAAAAAAAGTCAAAGTCAGCATTTAAGTGACTTTGACTTCCATGGGTCACATCGTACAAAGCAAGGGAGGGGATAATCCCTCCCTCACCGTTTCCAACGAGATTATTTTTTGTCGTCTACCACTTCATAGTCAGCATCCACTACATTGTCCTTCTTCGGCTCTTGGCCTTCTGCTGCGCCTTGCGCATTTTGCTGTGCTTGAGCAGCTTGCTCATACAGCTTCACAGAAATTTGTTGAATGATCTCGGACAACGCGTCTTTTGCAGACTTGATTTCCTCGATATTGCCGCCTTCCAGCGCCTTTTTCACTGTATCTTTAGCTTCATTCGCACGATCGATCTCAGCTTGATCGATTTTGCCTTCCACTTCTTTCAGTGTTTTCTCGGTAGTGAATACGAGCTGGTCAGCTTCGTTGCGAATTTCTACTTGCTCTTTGCGCTGTTTGTCAGCTTCAGCATTCAACTCTGCTTCTTTTACCATACGATCGATTTCATCGTCGGACAGGCCAGAGTTGGACGTGATCGTGATGCGCTGCTCTTTACCTGTACCCAGGTCTTTTGCACGTACGTTCACGATACCATTGGCATCAAGGTCGAAGGAAACTTCGATTTGAGGGATGCCACGTGGAGCTGGTGGGATATCAGACAATGTAAAGCGTCCGAGCGATTTGTTGTCATTCGCCATTTGACGCTCACCTTGCAGCACGTGAATTTCTACGGATGTTTGGTTATCAGCTGCTGTAGAGAACACTTGGGATTTGCTAGTTGGGATCGTCGTGTTGCGATCGATCAGCTTGGTGAATACGCCACCCAATGTTTCGATACCGAGAGACAGTGGAGTAACGTCGAGAAGAACAACGTCCTTCACATCACCAGTCAGTACGCCTGCTTGAACAGCAGCACCCAATGCTACTACTTCATCCGGGTTAACACCTTTATGAGGCTCTTTGCCTGTGAATTTCTTGATTGCTTCTTGTACCGCTGGAATACGTGTGGAACCACCAACCAGGATTACGCGGTTGAGTTCGCTTGGAGTCAATCCAGCATCTTTAAGCGCTTGACGAGTTGGGCCCATTGTACGCTCAACCAGCTCAGCAGTCAGCTCTTCGAATTTCGCGCGAGTCAGGTTCATCTCCATGTGTTTTGGTCCAGTCGCATCTGCTGTGATGAACGGCAGAGAGATCGTGGTAGTCAATACGCCGGAGAGGTCTTTTTTCGCTTTTTCTGCTGCATCTTTCAAGCGCTGTTGCGCCATGCGATCTTTGGACAAGTCGATGCCATGCTCTTTTTTGAACTCGCTCACAAGGTAATCCATAACAACTTGGTCAAAGTCGTCTCCACCCAGTTTGTTGTCACCGGAGGTTGCTTTTACTTCGAAGAAGCCTTCGGACAATTCTAGAATGGAAACGTCAAAGGTACCGCCACCCAAGTCAAATACAAGGACGGTTTGGTCTTCTGTTTTTTCCATACCGTATGCAAGTGCTGCAGCAGTTGGTTCGTTCACGATACGAAGTACTTCCAGACCAGCGATTTTACCAGCATCTTTGGTTGCTTGACGCTGGCTGTCGTTGAAGTATGCCGGAACCGTAATCACTGCCTGCGTCACTGGTTGGCCCAGATAAGCCTCAGCATCAGCTTTCAGCTTTTGCAGAATCATAGCAGAAAGCTGCTCTGGCGTGTATTGATTTCCTTCCAGCGTTTCCTTATGAGTAGAACCCATGTGGCGCTTGATGGAGATTACGGTATTATCCGGGTTAGTGATTGCTTGACGCTTTGCTGCTTCCCCGACAATTCGCTCACCGTTTTTGAAGGCAACGACGGATGGGGTCGTACGGTTTCCTTCTGCGTTGGCAATAACGACAGGCTCTCCGCCTTCCATTACAGCTACACAAGAGTTTGTTGTTCCAAGGTCAATTCCGATTACGCGACTCATACAATATGTCCTCCTAACACTTCACTGTCTGATTATAGATATGAAAAAATGGTTATTCGTTTACTTGAACCATCGCCGGACGAATGACGCGGTCTTTAAAAATGTACCCTTTTTGCAGCTCACTCACTACGACACCCGAATCGAATTCCGGATCTTGTGTTTGCATAACTGCTTGATGATAATGTGGATCAAATGGCTGACCTTTTGCTTCAATGGCATTCAAGCCTTCTTTTTGGAATGCCTGCACCATCTGACGGTACACCATGTCAACGCCAGTCAACAGGGATTCAACCGTCATCGATTCTTTGTCAGCTGCAAGCGCCCGCTCAAAGTTATCGAGAACCGGCAAGAGCTCTTCCACGATTTTTTGGGAAGCGTATTTAGCCAGATCTTCCTGTTCCTTGCGCACACGTCTTCTGAGGTTATCCATGTCGGCCATAGCACGAAGCATCCGGTTTTGGTGCTCCTCTGCCTGTGCCTTCCACTGGGCTGCTTCCTCTTCCCAGTTTACGTCGACCGTTTCCTGCTGCTCACCCGCTGCAGTCGCTTGCTCCTCATCGGCAGACAAATCTTTCGTCAATTTTTCGTCGCTCAAGTCGATACCTCCTGCGGCTCACCTCCGGCTTATCGTGCCGGCAGCCTTTCCATCCATTTATTTCTCAAACTGCGAAGTCAGCATGCGCGATAAGCCTTCTGCCAGATAGTTGAGCACAGTAATAACTTTGCCGTATTCCATCCGCGTTGGCCCAAGTATCCCCACCATCCCTACCGGCTTACCGCCTAGTGAATAGGATGTCGTGATAATACTGCATTGCTTGATCGCGTCCAGCTGGTTTTCCTGACCGATGCGTACCGTAAGCCCATCCGCTGGCATCCCGAATAGATGAAGCAATTGGTCGTTTTGCTCCAAAAGCTCCAAAATATCCTTTACCTTGTCAACATCACGGAATTCAGGTTGATTCATGATTTTGGTCGCACCCCTAAGGTACACTCGATCCTCTTCTTGTGTCAGCGACTGGTCGAGGACATGAAGCATTTCCTCATACTGTTCTGCGTGACGGCGCATCTCGCCTGAAATTTCCTGATAGAGGCGCTGCCTGAGCTGCCATAGTGGCACATCGGCAAGTCTGCTGTTCAAGAGATTGACCAGACGCTCGATTTCACCGGAGCCGATTCCTTCCGGCAAATCTATCAGCTTGTTTTCCACGCGACCTGTATGTGTCACCACAATCGCTACTGCCTGCTGTTCATTGAGAGGAACGATTTGTATATGTTTTAACCGATGCTCAAAGATTTCTGGCCCCAGTACAATCGCAGTGTAATTGGTTAACTGAGAAAGAATCTGAGCAGTGTATTCTACCACTTGTTCAGAATGGAGAATACGTTCGGCAAACAGCTGTTTCAGTTTACCCAATTCGCCTTCTTCCAAAAGATGAGGCTGAATCAGATTGTCGACGTAAAAGCGATATCCTTTTGTAGAAGGAACTCGTCCTGCCGACGTATGTGGTTGCTCTAAGTATCCCAGCTCTTCCAAATCAGACATCTCATTACGTATCGTTGCCGAAGAAAAGCCGATGCCTTCCCTTTTCGAGATGGTTCTGGAGCCAACAGGTTCGGCTGAATGAATGTAATTATCGACGATCGCATTAAGAATTAATTGTTGACGGTCTGATAACATGGATGTCGCTCGCCTCCCTGTGGTGTGCACTTTGATACTCGAAGTACCTTTGTTAGCACTCCATGCTAGCGAGTGCTAAATCTATTTACTAAGGTATCAATAGTAGAAGGATTTGTCAACGGACTTGCGTAAGTTAGAGGGTCAAAATGAAACAAATTTCGCCAGTTTTATGCAAATATTAGCGTAAGAAACGGGCAAATACCTCATTTCCTAGAGGGAGGCCTTGTTTTGTCAGCTTCAGGAAGCCGTCTTGCTCTTGCAGCATTCCTTTGGCAATCTCTTCTTTAACAATTTGCCCAAATACATCCTCTACAGTCCTACCGAAGCGTTTTGCAAAACGCTCAAGGTCTACCCCTTCACGCAGGCGCAAGCCTAAAATCATTTGCTCCTCCATTGCATCCTCACGAGGAACCGGGAACTGCTCAACACGAGGCAAGCCTTCCTTGCACTTTTGCAAATAGATAGCCAGCGGACCCGCATTCACATGTCTTTCTCCACTGACATATCCGTGGGCACCTGCCCCCAAGCCATAGTATTCATCATTGAGCCAATACGTTTTATTATGTTTGCTTTCAAAGCCCGATTTGGCAAAATTGCTGATTTCATACTGCTGGTAGCCGTGCTTCTCCATTTCTTCAATCAAAATCATGTACATGAGAAGCTCAGCGTCTTCGGAAGGTAAAGGAAGCTGGTCTTTTTGATAGAGGGTATGGAAAAGGGTGTTTTCTTCTACTTTCAAGCTATAAGCAGAAAAATGAGTCGTGCCAAGGTCAAACGCCTTGTTCAATGTCTCACGGAAAATTTCAACGGTCTGGTCAGGCAAGCCGAACATTAAATCGATGCTGAAATTGTCAAAGCCGACTTTCTTGGCGTTATCGATGCTGCGATACACATCATCACGATCATGGATGCGCCCCAGCCGCTTCAAGAGCGCATTATCAAACGACTGTACGCCAAAGCTTAGCCTGTTGACCCCCATCTCGCGCATGATGCGGAGCTTTTCCACATCGGTAGTACCCGGGTTGGCTTCCATCGTAAATTCAATATCGGCAGTCCAGTACTTGCCGAGCTGATCCTGTACGTTTGCCAGAAAAGCTTTCATCTGTTCATGGTCTAAAAAGGTTGGCGTCCCTCCACCGACGAAGATCGTTTTCACCTGCGAGACAGGCTGCTGGCTAAAAGTCAGTTCCATCTCGCGCTTCAGCGCTTCGAGGTAATCCCAGATCAGCTGGGGATTGTTCGTCACAAACGAATTAAAGTCACAGTAATAGCATTTATTTGTGCAAAAGGGAATGTGGATGTAAACTGATTGTGGCATCATGTCCCTTTCCCTCCTTATTTAATCAAATGATAGAACGGAAAAAACCTGACACAAGGTCAGGCCTACTCACGCTTCTAATAGCCCTCGGTAATTTTATTGTATCACATCAAAGCAGAGAAACGTCTGCAAACGTTGATACATGTAGCATTTATGATGGCTTGATTATCCTATTGTATTTGATTAAATCGCGTCAAACAAGAGTTCTCCCCACCCAAAGCGCTGGCTCGTCTGTGGCCGAGAAGTGAAGGAACAGGTTTCTGGGCTATTATATAGGAAGCCTTTGGTTTCGTTTCTGCTTAGTTCGTTGATTGTTGTCCTCTTTGTGGTGATAAAACCCAATAAATGAGTATGGCTGTAATCATATCCTCCAAAACGATCAGAAAGCGAACCGGAAGCATAGGCTAACAGTGAAGAGACAAGGTGAAAACCAGGTACAAAAGCAATGTATTCTCCGTTGACACTCCCAGCTCAGTCGCACGTAGTAATAAAAACGAATTCGAAGAGTTGGCAAACGTAAAAAACAAAATGATCAGCAGTAGTTGTTTTGTTCTTTTGTCAAACTGAACAGGCCTCCTTAGCTATTATCATCTTATTCTCAGTATAGTGGGCTACGCGACATAAGGATAATTGTTGTTAATGATCTCATGTATAAATGCAACTAATGTATAGTGTTGGAAATATTTTATTTCATGGTGCCTATTACCGATTCCGTCATCGCTTTCTCATGACTCCCGTTTGTGGTATTTTCATTTTAATACGCATGATTGGAACGGAGGACACCGTTTTGTGGAGACCATATGAAGAGGTAAGAAAACATCCACCTGATTTTAGAGTAAAATATAAGTTTTACTCTGAGACCGAGAACGGAAGGAAGATGCCACCATCACAAGGATACCGAAGCGACTTTTCTTATGACGATGATGACATGGAGAAAATCGACCTCTTTGCCATACATCCTGAGTTCGAAGACGAGAACGGAAATGTTATTCTAGTTAGGGACTCCCCTGTTCCACTAGAAGGAACTGCACGTATGTGGATTCTTTTTCCTGAAATGCGAAAATTGGTGCATTCCGCTAGAATTAAGCCTGGTATCATCGGGTACTTCATGGAAGGACCTAGGAAGGTAGCCATCGCAGAAGTAATTGAAATAGTAGGTTTACATACAAATCCACTTTCCTAATGCACCTTCTATTTCTGATTCGTAAAACCCGAACGAAGGAAAAGACCGCAAGCATACTGCCTGCGGCCTTTCTGTTTTCCACTCGCGTCTTTTTTTAGTTTACAGATACGGTTAAATCGGGAACATCCATAAATTGCGTGGTTGATGTGAATCTTACGATAGCACCAGATGGGTTGTTAACCGAATATCCTAGCACTCCATCTGCTGTCAACTGAGCAGCAATTGCGGCCGCTACCTGAGCAGCTGTTTGTCCCGCAGTTACAGCGACAGTATGATCTACCCCTGCAACTTTTACCGTGATCGTGCCTGTTGCATTCGCCCCAGTATCAATCGTCAAATCAACTGATTCCGTCACACCTGTACCTCCACTTGTAGACCACGATACCCCTCTCACGATCATAGAACCTGAGCCAGATGCAGTGATTAATGTCAAATTGGCATCGTTTACTGCGGAAACAACATCTGTCACGGTAGTAACACTCACAATGTTGTTCACAGGGTCTCCCGCAAGACGAATCAACACTGTTCTATTCGCTACATTCTCAGTAACAGTGGTTTCAATCTGATTCCTATTTTCCTCGAGCTCAATCTCAATACCGTTCCCGGCAGCTCCTGGTGTCCTTGCCGTATAGGTAACTCCTTGGTTCTCCGCTTTAGCGGCTACACCACCTTGCTCCCCTTGTGTAATGCTTCCTAAAGTTGCTGTTACTCCTGGATCGCTATTCTCGCCTAACCTTTTCAGGTTTTCGGTCGAGCCTACACCGTGCGAGCGACTTTCATCGCACACGGCGTGCTATCAACAGAAAAAGGTTTTCCTTCCGTTAGAATTTACAATGGGCTCAGTCATCATATCAAACTACAGTCAACAAATAATAAACAAGAAAACGTCTGATTAGCCCAGAGAAAAACCCGTCTCCTCAAATCAGGGACGGGTTGGCTATTTTAAGTAACACATTTTTGAGTTGCCCATTTGAATACTAATGATGCTTATGAAAAGGTCTGACTTGCTCAACTGTCTCTGATCATGAAAAAGGTATTCATCATTATACATTATTTAACCTATGAATTAATTTTAGATGGTGGAGGGAGACCATCAGGGCCTTGGAATCTTCTCAAAACCTCATTTGCTATTCGTATACCGTTTACAATTGCATCAAAATCAATGTTTAAGTTAGAGAGCGACAAAAGCGGCTTTTTCTTTGGTCTATCTTGTGTTTTCGTCCATTCTTGATAATACTGTTCCAATTTTACAGGATTTTTTTGCAGCCTTTTTATTGAGAGCTTTTTTAACTTGAGCCAATCCAAAAATTCAGGTGTATAGCGGTTACTTTTTTTAATTGATTGTTTACCCAAATTTTCAACCTCACCTCGATTCGTAAATGAATAATGCAAAGGAAGAAAACATACGCAATCTCCCTTCGCATTATTCTTTCTTCTCACAACTATTAATTAATTACAATCACAGCCAACAATTACCAACAAAATGAAAAGCACTAGGATCAGAGCAAAGTCATCAAAACCATTAAAGATTCCCAATTTCACTCCCCCCTTTCCATAGTCCTACAATATGTGCTTCGCTCATTTTTGCCTGTATCATCACCCAAAAAGTAAAAGATGAAAAGGAACTATGGGTGAAGTCCTTTGAAAATATGGGAAAAATAAAAAGGACTCAAGCATTTGCCTGTGCCCTTTTTGTTTCACAGAAAGGAAGAAGTGCTTTCAAGCTCTCACCATTGATCTTTAACGGTCGGAATTTGCGCTGCGTTATCTGGCCGTCGCTGCCAAGATAGATGCTCACGCAAATACTAATTCTGTTCATATCGGACCAATCGTGCATTGTATATAAGTTCCCTACTACTCAAAAAAAGAGCTAACTTTAGTTAGTATACTTAATAAAGATTGTGACGTAGAGTAAACTTGCCCGTTTTCGCATTTAGGAAAATTTTTACTCGATGACATAAAACCACTCAACGTAGGTTTGGGGATGAGCTTGTTGAAAAACTTTCATAGTGCCCTCATTTTTTCATTAGCTATTCATCTCATGTTTTTAGTTTGCATTTTCGTTGTAGAAAAGCATGACGAATATCTGATGGTTCAAAAAGTTAAAAAGCATGTTGAAGCAATTAAAAAAGAGAATCCTGACGCAGCTTCACTTTTCAATCCTTCTGAAGATGAGGGCGATATTTATCATTACTTCATCTTTTCTATTCCAGCAACAGCAGGGGTGTTTGTTTTGTTTAGAAAGTTACGTAAATTACCGCTTTGTTAAGTACCGGATCACGCATAGGACCCACTAACCCCAGCAAAGATATCAGGCTAGCTTAAGATTTTTCCGCATTCTGCCCCTCTAGGTATTCCAAATAAGCATGGTGTGAATCTCCACAAAAAACGCATTTTTTACACCCATTTTATTTTTCTTGTGCAAACGCCCATACATCGTTCGTTTTATGACATACCTTAATTTGGGGGTTATCCTCAATCACAATTAAGGAGTGACATTAATGAGCGCTGGCTTTTTTGATGACTTTTCTTTAATTTTGGTACTCTTCGTCCTGTTAGTAATTGTTGCTTGCAGTTGCGATTAATTTTCAATGAGTAAAGGGCGGCTTTATAAGCTGCCTTTTTACATAAGCCCTTTAAACTTTCGTTAATTTGGATAAGACTTTATTAAATGAATTTGTGCATCAATTCGCACATTTGCGTTTACTATCGGCTCGTATCAGTTGCCAAGCTTCCCCCATTTGCCTCTATACCATGCAGAGAGAAGCGAGATGATTAGTATGTCGAGAACTGATGTGGTAGTGATTCGATTCAAACGTATCAGAGTGGCTGGCGTACGGAGGCGAATTATACGTGACGTTCGCATCATTGGAAGTGCCGCACCCTGCAATCAATTTTTAAGGGTCGGAAGACGAGTAAGTCGTGCTGAACGTTGTCTCTTGAATAACGGGTTCCAACGTGCGTTATCAAGAGATAATGTTTTGGTGTTTATCCTAGTTAGATAATTGGGGCCGTATGAAAACGACAGCTACTTTTATCTCTTTCGCAAAAATATCGAATTGAATAGGAAAGATCGTTTAAAAGGAGGTGTCGGAATTGGCGGCACAAAAAGGTATTACAACTACGTCAAGAAGAGTGTCCTTAGCTATACAAAGAAAGAATCGTAGAAAAGCGGTCCGATTAATCAACCGAATTGTTGTAGTAAAAACGATATTCGATACATTTACCGGTTGCCTGCTCAGTGTCGGACCAAATGGTTTTCGCGTTCGGGTCTACACGGGTAGCAATGAAACGTTCACCATCATCACCATTCCATTAAATTTCGTTATAAACCTCTTTCCCTTCCCTTGCAATTGACGAGATACTAGGTTTATGGCCCCAGCTCAACGGGGCTTTTACATACCCCCACCGATTTTTTCCTTTACCTTGCAGTAATCTACCTTCCCATCTGACCGACAAAATGAAAAATCAAAGCATCGATTTTTCGAGAAGCTCATGAACGATATGTAAAAACTCCCCCACAAGGTTACCAATACAATTTGCTCAATCGTCTCTTGATAGGTAAACCGTAAACATTGAAAGCTAGAACGAGAATGTGCTTTAACTCCTAAAATGCCGTTTCTCAGGTGGGTTTGTTTGAATCACTATCTGTTGATGGTACCCCTATCAGCTTTTGATCGCTACACTAGTTCCTCAACGAAGTTTCTGCCTTCACAAGTTAATGGGGTGCAAGATCTCCCCTGCACCCCGCTATTCCTCACTTATAGATGGGATTCGCTTTCATTATTCTGTTCGATCCGTTTCAACGCCGTTGCCATCAGCATCCCGTACGTTTTTGGTATCGTAGTTGGCACGCCCTGCACCCTCACCCATCTTGTTACCCAATGCACCGCCAGCAACGGCACCTGCAACGGTGCCAAGTGGCCCAAAAACAGAACCCAATGCTGCTCCTACTGCAGTACCGCCAATGGTTCCTACAGTTTCACCTGTGTCGCTGGTAGTGTTAACGTCATCAGCATCGTTCTGATTGCGCTCGTTGTTTTCAGACATGCTACTCACTCCCTCGTTTTGTGATTGGGAAGCGCTTCTACTTTTTAAGCGACAGTCCCAGGGCATATTTTGCCCAACGAGAATGGTTTGGATTCCAAAAAAATACCTGTATTTGTCGATTAGCTGTATCGTAAAACATCACAGGAGAAATCTGAAATTTCTTAGAGAGCTTACTGCTGCCACTTACACCAAGAAGCATAGGAACAAGATTCCATGAGCAGAATATTTTTTATCATTATATAGCTATTACTATGATTTATCGAAGGGGAATGTAATCGGTGACTAAATGGATGACCTTTTTGATTGGATCATTTATGGGAGCGTTGATAGCTATTGTATTTTCAGGAGTTCTCATCCTTGTTTTTTCTAGGACGCTGATACAATGGATCGTTGGTCGTTTCACGAAAAGACTTATGAATGAACGTTACCCCGAAAATATTTGGGAAATGGTAACTGCTTTGACGCGTGTCCCTCCAAGAACAGCCATAGAAAATAGTTTGAGGTCCTCAGAAGGAGATGTCATTGAAAGACCATTTGGGAGCCCTCGTAAATTTCTTAATTTCGACGGACTTATTTTTTCACCTGCTCAACTGGCAGTCTTACCAGCTCCAGAGTTTGCAGAAGTAGATATGCGTATAACCATTGGACCTAAGGCTAAAAAACCTTTGTCGTTAGAAATTCCCATTATGGCAGGCGGAATGGGTTACGGAGTTGGAGTCTCCGAAAAAACGAAGATAGCTATTGCAAAAGGAACAGCTGCAGTTGGCACGTTAACAAACACGGGAGAAGGAGGATTTCTACCTGAAGAGAGACAAAATGCGAAATATTTGATCGTACAATATCACTCGGGCGAATGGTCAAAGGAACCGAATATTCTTAGACAAGCAGATGCCATTGAAATTCGAATAGGGCAAGGAGCTACTGCGGGTGCCGCCAATTTCACGCCTGCTGAGTACATTCAGGGAAGGGCACGAAAGATCATGAAGTTGCAAAACGAAGAGTATGTAGTGATCCCTTCAAGACATGAGGAAATTCAAAAGCCGCAAGATCTTCGCAAGTTAGTCGATAAACTCCGTGCCCTCACTGATGGAGTCCCTATTGGAGTTAAAATATGTGCAAGCGCAAAAATGGAAGCCGATTTGGAAGTTGCCATTTTTTCAGGGGTCGATTTTATCAGCATTGATGGAGGACAGGCAGGGTACAAGGGCAGCCCTCCCATCTTAGAAGACGATTTTGGACTTCCCACCATATACGCTTTATCACGAGCTGTACAATACCTGGAAAAACGCCAGGTGAAGGAACAAATTACCCTTTTAAGTGGTGGAGGATTTTTCACCCCATCTGATTGCCTGAAAGCAATTGCATTAGGTGCAGACGGTGTTTACATGGGGACGGCCATTCTATGGGCTATGACACATGATCAAGTAACAAAGGCAGTTCCCTGGGAACCTCCTACAGAGCTTCTTTTTTATCCGGGAAGCTTAACGGAAGAATTTCATGAACAAGAAGCAGCAATAAATTTAAAAAACTTCTTCACATCGTTTGTGGAAGAAATGAAGATCGCAATTCTTGCACTAGGAAAAACCTCTCTTTGTCAAATCGGAGTTGAGGATCTTGCTGCTCTTGATGACGAGACAAGTAAAGTAACAAGAATTCCACTCGTATCTGAACCTTATATACCAACAAAAGAATTTACAGAATCACTATGGGCCTCCGGCAATGACGAAAGGGATGCATCAATCTCTCGTTCTTAGAACAGAAAATTGGTCACCTAAAGCAACGTTCTGCTGCACTTCCACCTGCGAACGCTATCTTGTAAAATCTCTCCATATGCACCCTCTCCGCCTCATCAGGCAATAAAAAAGCCCCAATCGATTCGGGACTGGCTCATGGTCTGGATGATAAAAAATACCCCCGGGATTACCCTCGAGGGCTGGTTGATGGACTGCATTTTTAAGGAGTTGTTTCCGTGATTGCATTTCCATGGATGTCTATTAGATTGCTAGTAAAAAAGACGTGAATATCTGTAAAGTCACCAATCACATCCGTATAGACCGTTAAAATCGGGTTGTTCTCATCAGAACGGTCCCAGGCCAAAGAAACGGCATGTTGGTCACCATTCCATGCGGCCGGCCACTGGCGATCCATCGCCCTAAAGCTGTTAATTACTAGCGTTACATCCGTGTAGTCGAATGACTCACTGGATAGAGCCTTATTAAAATGAATCACGATCTTGGAAATAGTGCTCTCAGGTGCAACTTTTGCGATTGCAGGCGTTGTATCGCTATTCTCGACTTATACCTTTTTAAATGGTCGGTTTTCGCTCGAGCCTACACCGTACGGGCGACTTTCATCGCACACGGCGTTCCATCAACCGATAAGAAGGCTTTTACAACGGGCACCTTCAGGTTAACATAGCAACACGCGTTGAGAACCTATCCAAAGTTAATGCATTTTATCAGGGAGCCAGCCACATTAGCGGCTCCCCATTGTGCTTTACTTTGCCGATTCTGGAAATCCGAGTACCTCAAGCTGACTCTTCACTTCATCACGTAGTTTCTTTTGATTAGGAGCTTGGCACCACATGAAATATTGTGTTAAATCACGTACAATTCAACTTTTCTTCTCTACACCCTCCTCCTTTAAAAATCGCGTGTTTTATATCCTAGCTTATTGCAACTTTTTTTAACGTTTTTCGTACTATACTTTCGAAGAGGACCTGCCCCGTATCTCCCATGTGGATACGTTTTACATAATGAGGAGGAGCTTAACTATGGAATATACGATTATTGGATTGCTTATTCTAGTTATTCTGTATCTTTACTTCCGAATTAACGAAATGCAATCTCGCTTAAAAAGCATAGACTACTTTATTTCTCAAATAGCAACACACACCGAATGGACTGAAAAAATCAATCATGAGTTGCGTCTTCTTATCGCTGAAGGAAAATATGTTGAGGCGGTTAAAACAGCTAGAGTAGTTTTTGGTATGTCGTTACTGGAAGCAAAACAGTATGTGGATAAACTTTAGATGACTTCTCACCATTATGACGTCTTAGGCTCTTTACTTAATTTCTCTTGTGTTTAGTTACTATATTTGTCCCAACCATGTTCAACTGACCAAACCAGTTTTCTCTTCTTCCTCCATTGCCAGGCAGCAGAAGTGCTCAACGGATGGCTTCTTACTTACCAGGATCCATTCAGGCTTGTCCGCTACGATCTTCTCCCATGAAAATTAATATCTATGTATAACGAAAAATGGCAACACTAAAAAAGACGTAGCTTATTCACTTTTTAATAACAGCAACGTCTGAGTTCTATGTTGTGTATATTTCTCTTAGATTAAGAGGCCTCAGTAATAGTAACGGTATAGCCTAGCTTTTCTAATCTCTTTATCGAATGCCTTACTAGGAACTGTTGTTTTTGCTTCTCAAAATAATCTTCTCCTAAATCGACGTACATTTCTTTGCGGGTAAGTAGATAGTAGGAGATTCTTAACATGGCATGGGCTACAGAAATTGCAGCCCGTTTTTTACCTTTGCGTGCTGCTGTTCGCCTATACAAAGCACCAAGGTAATTTTTCGAGCCTCTTATTGAATGAGCTGCTTCCGTTAATGCGGATTTTAAATATTTGTTCCCTTTTTTTGTTTTAGACGACTTTCTTTTGCCTGCGCTTTCATTGTGCCCAGGTACAAGTCCTGCCCATGAACATAAATGTGCTGCGCTGGGAAATTGTTTCTCAATATCTGTTCCAATTTCAGATAGGATTTGTTCAGCCATCCGAGTCGCAATTCCAGGTATGGAATCTAATCGTTCAACATCTTCTTGGAAAGAAATGACCCGCTGAGAGACCTTCGAACTAGTTCTCTCAACTCCCGTTGATTTCGATTGGGAATATAACTAGCTGTAAGTAATCCATGGCGAAGAAGTTCAGCGATCCATTCGGCATCTTTGACATCTGTTTTTCTTCCAGGGACTACTTTCATATGAGTAGCATTAACCACTAAAAACTCGATTGATTCTGCTTCCAATAAATTGACGATTGGCTTCCAAAAAACTCCTGTACTTTCCATTGCGACATGGGTACAACCTTGTTCCTTAATCCAGTCGATTAGCTTTAATAAGAAAACAGTTTTAGTAGAAAACGTTTGAATCTCCTTTCTTTCTGGTGTAATGATGCATGCAGTAATACTGTCCTTATGAACATCCATACCATGCTCGTTCAATGATGACCTTCATTGAAAACATCCTTCCTACGGCACTACCATTATGGAGGCTGGTGCAACAATCATAAAAGGACTAATCTCCCATGAGTGTTTCCCGAAGAGGAGCGACAATCTGTGATGCACCATGATCGTTGGAGTCAGACTAACGGATGGGCTCATAGCACCAACTTGAAACGACCTTCCTCTCCAGCCGTAGTAGCAGTATGGACGAATTCAAACCATTTTCATCATCTTTGGTGCAGCAGCGCTGCATGAATGGCTTGGCAGGATAGCTTGGTTACGAAGAAGAAACGGCAGCGCGTTACGCTACGGGCAGAATACTATAATGACATTATGAAAATTATCATTATTCTCGACTTTGGAACTGTTTGAATTAAAATAAATATTTAAGGCCATCATTCAAATGGGATATACTGGGCGATAACTGGAATCAGCAAGTAGACGCTGATCCGTGAAGTCAGGAGACGGAAAGCGATATAATATCACAGGCTCGGCAGCTCATCGCTGTCGAGTCTTTTTTCGTTGGCTGACCCGACCCCGGCACACCCCTGATCCACCCCCGATCCACCCCTTACTGCCCAGTGGCAAGCGGCTCGACAATTTACGTAGCATTTTTGAGATTCGAGGAATAAATCGGGACAATAAAACTTCGGCGCTTGGTACGCTCAGAGCTTATAAATGTTTACTGTTTTATATCCGATTAGTTCGGCCTATCCTTGCTTGCTTCCATCATAAAAATGGACGAGTAGCCCCCGTGGTTTGACTCAATCAAAACCCTCAGTTGTGTAATAGTATAAAATTATCAAAATGAAAATGAGGTGAGGAATCCATGGGAATAAGAAGCGATATTGTTACTCTTTTCTTCAATAATGTAGCTGCAGAGATTACCAATTTCCAAATCATAGGTAGCGCAGAACCATGCACGCCACTAATTAAAGTAGGTTTAAGGGTTAGTAACGCCAGAATTTGTCTGTTGAGAAATGGTTTTCGAATCGAGGAGAGAACGCCGAACTTGCTTCGTTTCGTACGTATATCGTAATTATCCGGCCCATCGTCAAGGAAACGCGCGAAAATATTATAAGGATATAGAGCTAGATAATTTATAAGGAGGTTATCGCATGGGAGTTAGATGTGATAGCTGTATCTGGATGAGATATGAAGGCATGTGACTCCAATGTCGATCAAACGAGACAAATGGATTCAAAATCGTATCCTGAACGATACGTCCTCGCTCGCCGCTCGTTTGCCTAAAACTCGGCTGCTGAACCCGAACAGGTTAGCAAAACTGCTGTTTCAACATCAAAGCCTTGTTCTGAAGCCGCGCGATGGGAGATTCGGACGGGACATCCTGTTTATTACCCGTAACGGAGCGAACTCCTATCGTATTCATAATGAAAAGAAAACGGTCACCATGAAAGGCACCGAGCAACTACTCAAATGGATCGGTAAAAAAACCAGAGGACGTAGATATATTGTTCAACGACACCTACAGCTTGCTCAAATTCAACACAAGCCGTTCGACATTCGGATAATGGTGCAGCGAAGAAAAGGCGCTTCGTCCTCTTGGAAAGTGACAGGCTCATACGCGAAAGTAGCGGCGAAGGGATATCTTATCACGAATGTCCCTAGTCACATCATTCCAGTTCCTGAGGCGCTGAAACTGGCCCGCATCGAGGATCGTAGCTTGATTGTCAAAATCAAACAGATCGCGCTGTTGGCTGCCGAACGGCTTAGGGAGCGTTACCCTAAGCTTAGGCAAGTCGGGTTTGATATAGGCATCGATAGAAACCGAAGAATTTGGATCATCGAGGGCAATTATTGGCCGGATTTGCTCCCTTTCCGGTCCTTGAAGGATTCCTCGATGTATCGCAGAATACTATGGTATCAAAAACATTAAAGCAGCGGACCAGTTTCAGGTTCGCTGCTTTTTGCGTGCAAACTTTATGGTGATCTTTTGCCGACCGATCCGGCTCACTGCATCGCCGCGATTAATAGGAAGTTCCATTGATCTCAGCGAATCTGAGAGCAACGAAAAAGACCGCCGGATCATATCCGCGCGGCCTCGTCAGACTAGTTCTCATTCATAGACATTGTCTCGATCTCTCGAATCGGAACAAACAAAACTCCATCGGCATGACGGATCTTGACTCGCTCAGCCGTGAACGATTCCGCGATCCCGGCGACCGTCGATCTATCGTCCGTCTGGATCGTGATTCGGAAGACAGTTAATACCATCCCGCAAAAGATGGCCTTCTCAACAATCTAGATCGTTGCGCTAACGGGTATCGTTTGTTGAATGCTACTGGAGCTATTCAAATAAAAAAAGCTCTCTGCCGTTCTTTATCGCGGCTGCTGCAACTGGTCCAGAACCAAGAAAGCAGTCCACCACCACTTCTCCCGGTTCATTGCTGTTCAGTATCAGCGGGGTAATTAGTTCAGGTGGCTTTTCAGTTGGATGAATTGTTTTGTTTCCAGATATCCGAGGTACACTCAAAATATCCCTGGCTTTTCTAGTGGAGATCCTTCTAGTTTGTTTATTACCTTTTACAACAAATATGATGAACTCGTGTTGGAATTTGTACTGCCATGCAAGGCATTTCTCGCATACCTTTTCAATCAACATGCTTTTCTCTATAACTACGCTCATCTTACGTTCCCCCTGTCCGGTTGCCCGTGGTGTAATATGGTTTGACGAACGCATATTTGGGCTCCCTTTGGGGGCTTTACTTTTTGATTCCTGAAGTATTAAGTTAATTTTATCAACGAATTACTTGACCAGTCTAAAGTGCTCCACAACAATGATTGTGTGGTCATTTAATTTTTTCCCTTCTCTTTTCAGATCATTTTCCCATGCAAATATATGGTCCTTGCGAAATTCTTCATAAGATACACAGTTTTCTCCTCTTACTGTTTCATCATCAATTTGACCAAATGGAACTTCATATTTTTTTGTTATTTCGATTGTACACATGTAATTGCCCTTTTTACTGAAGACCTCTAGCATTTCTCCTACCTCTGTCGCTTCCTCTGGAAGAGCGTCGTACCAACATTTAGGTGTGCAGGTAGCTGTTTTCTTTCCCTCAATAATTTGTTCAACCAAGCGTTCATCGTTCTCATCTCGTCCCCAAAATGTTGTTCGTTTCATTCGTTAGGCCTCCCCATGTGTCTTGTAGTTTCATAGTAATCTAAGCTTAACTTACAGTACATACTTTCTCTTTTGTTAAATCGAATCAGTCTGACGTTTGTTAGCTCTCTGCCCATTGTTTAAAATACTCGAGCATTTCATTCAGGTTCTTTGGGCGACCAAATGCCTCAAAATATCCGTCTTTCAATCTGCAATGTACCCAATCATTCTCGTTTCTTTCTACAACATAATTCTCAAAGGGTCTTTTGTTCTCTAGGGGTGTCTCTTGTAGGTTGACCTTTATTGACCACCCCGGATTATCAATAGTACAAAACCCTTATTCCATAACCATGCTCCCAGTCTCCATCGCAATTGGATGAGTAATAATTTTCTAACCACTTTATTATCTCCATTTTTAAATCCATCCCTTCCAAGATATTTCACACATTAAACCGTGATGGCATTTTTCTGTCTTTTTGTCACTTGGCATTTTTCCTGCTTTACAAAGGTAATGTTTTGTAAAATGCTGCTTTGATGCTGTTTAGCACTCTATAACAATTGCGAGTTTCTTNTTAAAGTGACTTTCTTACCTCACCTGCATAGGTGAGGTATTTTTTTATCAGGTCTGTAAGCTTGACAATTACCGTCTTGTTTAAAAATATCGTTGTATACACTTATCACATCGATTGCTTTGTTAATCTCTGTCTTCATGTCGAAAGAATAACTCCCTAACTTTAGTTAGGTCATAAAAAATGAAAGATTTGATATAATCTAATCGCCCATTGTACATTACTACCTTTTTATCCGTTGATGGAACGCCGTGTGCGATGAAAGTCGCCCGCACGGTGTAGGCTCGAACGAAAACCCTCATTAACAGAAGGGGATAAGCCGAGAATAGCGAAGTAGCAGTAGGAAGTGTATATCATCTTGCCACTCCTGGCGATGCAACAATTATTGGAGGAGCAGATATACCTTTCAGTTCCAACGATACGTTAAATGGTGCTACTCATTTACCAGGAACTGCAGCGATTATAGTTAGTGATTCAGGCGATTACCAGATTGATTACAGTATTAACTATACTAACGCTTTGATCGGTGGTACGGTGTCGATTACAATTAATGGTGTTCCAGAGGCGTCTAAGTCAATCGTTACCCCTGTGGGTGAAGTTACTGGCACCGCTATTTTGAATCTAAATGCCGGAGATGTTATTACACTACGCAATACCTTCTTTGCTCCACTTACTTTGGCTTTAGCACCAACAAAAGGAGCCAAAATGGACATTACTAAGAAGAATTAAATGATCTTCCATCAGCGGCCCTCGGGATAACCCGGGGGTTATTTTTAACGTCGGGACTACGATTTTACAAATCGTGTGTTGTGTTTATGAGAAACTTTTAATGATTGAAATCGTATTTACAAGGAAACTCCAACAGATAGGACTTGATACTGTGCTGATTATGTCAGGTTTGAGTTTTTTAATTGCTGCTCTTTTGATCACTACGGTTGGGTTGGTTATATACAAATCATTCGTTAAGAAGCAGACCGTTGAACACTACTACACTCCATTAGACAGGGTCTTTGGTCAAACTCAAGTTGAACATCATGAACAAAAAATTGAAAAGAAAGAAACAGAGGATGATGAAGGTGATGACAAAGACAAAACTTTTAAAAAGTCATCCACTCATATTTAATGGAACATAGTTACCGTTGTGTAAACTTCAACATGTTGTAAAATGGAATTATACATTTGTTGCTATACTGACTGATTAGCACTCGGTCATGATTAGATGCTGATTGAAGTGACAGGTCATTTTACTGATGAGATTATCCTTCATGGGAAGAAACACGAAATTATAGAATTGAAGCATATGTTCACATTTGCGTTAGAGCAGAGTGAACGAACAAGTGATTTCCCCCATGTTTTTTGTAAGCTTTTTGACTTCGAATTCATCCCATACGCACCTGACATTAAAGTTGATGTTGTTTTCCACACGGATACTCATCGAATTTACCGGCCCTTTTATTAAAGGGCTTTTTTCATTAACTACTAAGTAAAGTTGCCAAAAACTTGAAATTATTGGTGAATTTCGCTATCATTAGCCAAAATCGGTTCAAGCTTAAGGGTGGTGATCTCCGTGTCTAGCGTTGGTTATCCTGGATTAATACTGATAGCGACTGTCGCTTTTATCGTTGTTGTCGTTGCCTACTTCGTAATTAGTATTTCATCACGTAAACGCTAATTGAATACTTGATCAATCGAGACCAGTCTTAATGGCTGGTTTTCAAATTACACATTGTGTAATACAACCATTCGATCATCCACCATTCTAAGATATGCGCTACTATTTCCATATATTTCCAAAAATGGGGTCTCAATTTGAAAAAACAGTTATTTTTAATAGTTTCAGCGATTCTCCTAAGCTCTTTGCTTAGTGGGAGTTATTTTTATCAAAAAGGCAAATCTGAATCGCTGCACCAATCAATTAGCATTTTGTCTAATTACGTTCCATTAAATAATGTTAATGCGGATATACAAGAAATCTTATCGGACGATGCGAAAGGTGATCGAATCAAGAATTCATTGTATTTACTTCGAAATGTCGAAATTATAAACGTTTCCTTGAGTAATATAAGTACCCTAATAGGCAGTGATGCTGATTTCAGTATCATTACGAATGAGCTTTCATTAGCGGCAGCAGATATTAGCAATTACATTCACCAAGATTCATTAGGCTTTGATACTCAAAAATCCAAAGATAAATTGCTGATCCATGGAGAAGCTCTTCGTTTAATTACCGAAACTCTCACTCGTGATGACTTACAAAATTATGGATCTAGATAGAATAAAAACTAAACTCTCTCTTTTACAGGACTCACTACCACATTGATTTTCTTGAATTTACAAATTGAGCATTGTGTCAATTCGACCCTTGTTTCTGATCCCGCCGCCGATTTCGTCCCCTTACCTCGCAGAAGTCGAAATAAGCTGTTTACGCATACAAACTGATTAATGAAAACCCCATGCAGTTCGTTAAGTTACCAAAAAAGAAAACAAAAAAACGACCGAAGCAGATTTAAAAATCCTGCCCTTGTCGTCCATAAAGAAGATTTCACTTTTCCTTGATAAGATCATGGTTACTGTCAATAAAGAATGGGTATTCAGCACTCCCAAAACAGTATCATCGTACAGGACGATCCACATAGGAGGTACACTTATTAAAATACTCAAAGAACATAAAGTCCGTCAAAAAGAAAACAGGTTGAAATATGGCAAGTTTTACCATGCCAGCGAGTTTGTATGTACCAAGGAGAATCGAGAACATGTCACCTCATCAAGCTGCAAGTGGAGCGGACGGAACATCCAAGCTCGATTAAACCATAGTCGATCAGGAATTACCCTCGATAACCTATTCCCATTTGACTGACAAATTGAAAAATCAAACTGTCGATATTTTCGAGAGGCTCATGAACGATAAGAAAAAACTCCCCCACCTTTTTACCAATCCGGTGAGGGAGCCTTTCCATCAGTTACTTCTTGTCATCCATACGCAATACAGCCATAAATGCCTCTTGTGGTACCTCTACGGAACCAACGGACTTCATGCGCTTCTTACCTTCTTTTTGCTTTTCAAGCAGCTTGCGTTTACGTGAGATATCCCCACCGTAACATTTAGCAAGTACGTTTTTACGCAAGGCGCTGATCGTTTCACGAGCAACAACCTTTTGCCCGATAGTTGCCTGGATTGGCACTTCGAATTGCTGACGAGGAATCAGTTCCTTCAGCTTTTCGCAAATGACCTTACCACGCGCATAAGCAGTGTCCTTGTGAACGATGAACGACAGCGCGTCGACTACTTCGCTGTTTAAGAGAATATCCATTTTCACCAGCTTGGAAGCTTTGTAGCCACCCAGCTCGTAGTCAAAAGATGCATATCCTTTTGTACCAGACTTCAATAAATCAAAGAAGTCATAGACGATCTCGGACAATGGCATGTCATACTTTAGCTGCACGCGATTCTCTCCAAGGTACTGCATATCGAGAAAATCGCCACGCTTGCCCTGACATAGCTGCATTACGTCGCCCACATATTCTTTCGGTACCATTACAGTAGCGGTCACGTACGGCTCTTCAACCATATCGATCTTTTGGGCATCTGGCATTTTGGACGGGTTGTCAATTTCGATAACCTCGCCATTTGTTTTGGTAATGCGGTAAATAACACTTGGAGCAGTCGTAATTAGATTAATGTCAAATTCACGTTCGATGCGCTCCTGGATAATCTCCATGTGCAGCAACCCAAGGAACCCGCAACGGAAACCAAACCCAAGTGCTTGAGACGTCTCCGGTTCAAACTGCAAGGAAGCATCGTTTAATTGCAGTTTTTCCAATGCATCACGCAGATCATTGTACTCATTCGTCTCAATCGGATACAAACCGCAGAATACCATCGGGTTGATCTTGCGGTAGCCAGGAAGAGGTTCAGTAGCAGGACGACTTGCATCTGTGATCGTGTCACCGACACTCGTATCCCCTACCGTTTTAATCGATGCAGCTACATAGCCTACATCCCCTACTGTCAATTCTTCCACCTGCGTCTGACGCGGCATCGAAGTACCGATTTCTGTGACTTCAAACGACTTGCCTGTCGCCATCATTTTGATTTTCATGCCTTTTTTCAGCGTGCCGTTAATAACGCGAATAGAAGCGATAACGCCTCTGTACGCATCAAAATACGAGTCAAAAATAAGGGCTTGCAGTGGTGCATCCGGATCGCCTTCTGGTGCTGGCACTTTTTGTACAACCGCTTCCAGCACTTCTTTAATTCCGATTCCTGCTTTAGCGGAGGTTAGAACCGCATCGCTGGCATCCAGGCCGATAACATCCTCAACCTCTTGCTTCACGCGTTCAGGCTCTGCGCTTGGCAAATCGATTTTGTTGATGACCGGGATGATCTCCAGATTGCTATCCAGTGCCAAATAAACGTTGGCAAGTGTCTGCGCTTCGATACCTTGCGCTGCATCCACGACGAGAATGGCCCCTTCACAGGCGGCAAGACTACGGGATACTTCATACGTAAAGTCGACGTGACCAGGTGTGTCGATGAGGTGGAGAATGTATTCCTCCCCGTCATCTGCTTTATAGTTCAAACGCACGGCATTCAACTTGATTGTAATCCCGCGCTCTTTTTCCAGCTCCATCGTATCCAGAAACTGGGCTTCCATCTCACGTGCGGTCAACGCTCCGGTCAGTTCCAAAATCCGGTCTGCCAGCGTCGACTTGCCATGGTCAATGTGGGCGATGATGGAAAAATTTCGAATCCTTTTTTGTCTTTCACGGCGATCCATGTGTTGTTCGTTCCCTCCCACGCGAATCCATACAAACGTTTCAGATTGCGTCTCGCAAAAAATACACTAACGGTAATTATAACAAACGCGGGAAACAGGAGCAACAAAAGAGAAGAGGGCGCTTATCAGCATTTTTCCTCGTCACCTATTCATTCCTATGCTAGAGTGAATGAATAAGGGGGCGACGATATGGAGCATCAACCTCGGAAACAGGCAAATTGTCTTGGATGCCGTTTAGCCCATGCCCTTGAGCCCATCCACATCGTTTATGAAAACGACTGGGTCACATGTCTGCTTGATATCAATCCCTTTAACGCAGGGCATACACTGATCCTACCCAAGCGGCATTATGAGGAATGGACAGATTTGGACAAATACACCATGGAACGGGTAACCAATGCCGCTTCCCTACTTTCGGAAGCGCTCAAACAGATGTACATGCCGGCAGGGATAACGATATGCCAAAATGGTGGTATTTTTAATGAGCTTACCCATTTCCACATGCATGTCATTCCCCGCTTCGAGGGCGACGGCTTTTCTTGGAGTGAGCCGCTACATGCACATGAAACCGAAACTCGGTTGGCTGCTACACGCACTCGATTTATTGAAGCATTAAAGGAGGCCCGTTTCTCTTGAAAAACACCACTTACCTTCTCCATACTTTGACACAGCAAGATATTCCTCCACTGATCGCACTCTCGGACTCTGTAGGCTGGGACTATGATGAGGCAGAGCTTCGCACCGTTTTATCAGCAGGCAGCATGTTTGGACACAAAGATGAAGACGGACAGCTAGTTTCCTGCTCGGCAATTATTTGCTACGAAGATCAGCTAGCGTCGATCGGAATGGTGATCGTACACGATTCATGCAGAGGGTATGGACTTGGTCGCGAGCTTATGCAGGCATGCCTGTCCTTTGTTTCTAAAGAAACGACAATCATGCTTGTTTCCACCCCTGCTGGAAAGCCTTTATATGAAAGCTTGGGATTTACGACAGCAGAGCCGCTTCACAAATGCTTGCGTGATCATTTTTCTCCACCAACCATTCCTTCTATGAACGCAGACGATCCGGTCATTCTCCCGATGCAACTGGAAGATGTAGCAGCGATTATTGAGCTGGACGGACAAGCAATCGGAAGTAAACGCTCCCTTTTTGTGCAAGCACGGATGAAACAGGCTGCCTCATGTCTCGTAGCGAAAGATGCTGCTGGCAAAACGGTTGGCTATGGCTTTTCTATCCAAGGACCTGTCAATCTGATCATAGGTCCTCTCGTCGCTCCTGACTTTGCCACCGCGATACGCATTTTTTGCCGCCTGACTCAGGGACATACAGGGAAGCTCCGCGTTGATGTTCCGAATGGACAAGCGGCTTTTCTCGACTTTTTAGAGCAGAACGGATTTACGAAGGTCTCTGAGCCGCCTGTCATGATCGCAAATGCGAATCAACTCCCCCAACGCAACGGCACTTATTACGGCATAGCCGCACAAATTTTTGGCTAGAAAAATGCATTGCAGAAAAAGAAAAAACGGACCCTTTGAGAAAGGTCCGTTTCTTCGGTTCATGGGTGATTCGCTTCTATCTTTTTTGCAGCTTCTCCAGTATCTTTGGAGGGAACAATTCCTTCATGCTGCTTGGATAATCACTTCCATCGCCTGGCATTTGGAAGCCCGTTACACGGTACTTTTCGCCAGTATAGGCAATCGGGAAGACCATTGGAGCGTTGACACCCGAGGATAAATGAGCTTCTCCGAGGATTTTTACCCAGGCATACACCTTTCTGCTCTCGGCATTAGGTGCTTCCACGCCGAGCAATTCTACCTCGATTTTTCGGTCAGGCCCGATCCACCCCAGCTTCTTCCCTTCCCCATTAATCCAGTCGTAGATAAGCGGCTCAACTAAAGCTCGATTGGCGGGCGAGATTCCCTCCTGCACTTGTACAAACACTTGCCCCAAATGCTTCCCTTCTGCTAAAACCTGCAGCTTCCATATTCCTAGATCAGGCAGGACAATTCCCGAGGGAAAATGTCCTTTTGCATCAAACAATGAATCCATTACTTGAAAGGTGCCCAATGATACGCGGCTGCCTTCACTACTGTAGGCAACGACCTCTACCGTAGATACCGTGCTGTCATCGATCAACCATGTCACGCGCTGAACTTGGCCTTCATAAAAGCCATTCTCATCGGTAATCATCCGAACAGGCTTCTCCCCTAAATAGGTGAAGGACTGATCTTGATACGTAGACTTAATAGGCGTAGATGGCTTCCAAAGGACAGGCGTTTCCAACACCCCGCCTGGCAACAAGCTGGGTACTGAATTTACCATGTTCCCTGGCTTCGCACCCTGTTCAATTCCAAGCTCTTTCGGCAAAGCTTTCCAGATGAAAAGGCAAAGGGATAAAGCGATGATGGGTACCAGCAGCTTTCTCCAGCTTGGTTGCCAGCCTGCCTTTCTCGCGATTTTTTGCCAGACTTGATCTTCCATAGCGGCTGTAAACTGTACGTCACGCATGACGATTTGGTCCACTCGTCCCCTTAATTGCTCGAGCCATTTGGTCTCGTCCACTCCCAGTCCCTCCCCTCTCCCATTCGCTTTTTTAGCAGTTGTCTCGCGCGATGCAGCCTTGTTCTGACTGTGCCTTCTGATACAGAAAGCACTTCGGCTACTTCGCTAATAGACAAATCTGCGTAGTAGTGCAAGGCGATGATTTGGCGATAGGGTGGGGATAATCCCAGTACGTGCGCGACTAACTGATCTCGTTCAACCTGATCTAGTACGAGGTGCTCGGTAGACACGTCTCCGTCCTTTTTGATCCAGGCACTGTACAGGAGATTGCGAAATGTCCATGAGCGTAAAAGGCCTTTGCATTCATTCACAGCAATGCGATACAGCCATGTATGAATACTGCTCTCCTGCCGAAACCTCGGAAGATGCCGGTATACCTTCACGAACACATCTTGGGTTATGTCTTCTGCCAGATTCTTATCCTTGACCAGAAAGGTGACCAGTCGAAGCACACGCGTCCCGTACTCCCGCATAATTTGCTCAAATGCAGCATCTAGCGTGGGCTGCAATTTCTCCACAGGATGCGTCCTCCTTCTCATGGTTCTTTACTGGTTAGATGCGGCAGATTTCATTTTGTTACAGGGAGAACCGATTTATTTTTTTGCGATGAGGGTCCAGCGCCTAGCTGTCCCCGCAGCAGCAATTTCAGCAAAAGGATAGCCTCCATATTGCCAGCGATCCATGTCATATCCATCTGCTGGTTGCTCGACAGCCTTTTGCTGACTGCGCGGAACGTTCTCAAAGCTGTTGAGGATATGAAATCCTTCTGATTCCAATAGCAATTGGAGCTCTCCGGGCATCAGGAATGCCAACTCCCGGTCCACACGATAGCGAGGCTGTTCCAATTGTTCCAAAAAGGTTTCATACGTTAGCGTATAACGAAACTGCTGCCTGGACAGCGAGGTTTCTCCTTCCACACGCTGATAAACCATTCGATCAGGAAATACATATTTACGCTGTAGAAATGACCATTTTTCTTGCAAGGGTGGCAGCAGCAAATCAATTGCCACCACACCGTCTTCTGCTAAATGCTCGTTGATTCGTCCCAATAATTTTCGCTGCTCGTCTCTACAGGTCGCTTGCTGAAAAAGCCCTTCTGGCACCAAGACATGAGAAAATCTCCGTCCCAATTCAAGCTGGTGTATATCCTGCTCGATCAGCTCCAAGAGCTCCTCTTTCTTCTTTAACATGCGCCGCATCTTTTTCTCAGCCAGCTCGAGCATATCTGGACTCCAATCCACTCCACACGTTGGCAAATCATTTCGAGCCAGCTCGATTGCAATTCGCCCGGTTCCTACACCGAGCTCCAATACGGAAACAGGACCTTTTTCGTTTTCCTGAAGCAGCCAGTCGCGATAGAAGGCAATCCCAGCCTTGCCCGCAAACTGGTCGTAGTACGTTGCCTCCAGTCCAGCGTACTTCGTTTCAACGAGAGGTTGATGTCGCTCCTCCCCCTCCATGCCACAGGTCGTGCAAACAGACCCAGCTAAATGCGGAAAAGGCACCCCAGGAGGGACGCCATTTTTTGTATCTCCAAGCCATTCATCGTAACGAAACTTACATACCGTGCAGCTATACACACTCATTGTGCTTTGGACACCTCCTGTGGTGACTGCTTGATTCTACAAGATTCCGAGAAAAAGTATACGTGTTTTTTCCCCGTAATTGGATGAGTCGTTACTTCCGTTTCGACGCCGAATACATCACGGATTAATTGCGGATTCAAAATTTGTTCAGGGGTTCCATTGGCGACCATTTGCCCTTTCTTAGTCACATACAAGCGATCACAGTACATAGCTGCGATATTCAGATCATGCAGGGCTGCCAAAACGGTGATGCCAAGTGCCCTGACCAAATCCATCACCTGTAGCTGATAGCGAACATCCAGATGATTAGTTGGCTCGTCCAGGACGAGAAATTTGGCCTGCTGTACTAGCGCTCTGGCAATTAATACACGCTGCTTTTCTCCCCCAGACAAGCTAAAAAAGCTTCGACTTGCATAGGTCTCCATGCCAACACGCACAAGCGCTTCCTCACAAATATCGTGGTCTGCCTCTGTATCCTGCTGAAACAGCCGCTTGTGAGGTGCACGTCCCATCAAGACAATTTCCATCACAGTAAAATCAAATTCGATCGACGACTCTTGGCGGACAACTGCCATACGCTGGGCATTTTCCTTGGCTGACAGCTTGTACACATCGTCCCCGTCCAGCGAAATCCATCCTGCATATGGCTTCATCGTGCGATAGATGCTTTTTAGCAGCGTGGATTTTCCACTGCCGTTTGGCCCGATTAGTCCAACAAACTCACCAGCAGCCACTTCAAGCCCTACGTCGGACAGAATCGTTTTCTTCTCTAGCCCGACCGATATGTTATCCGCAACCAGCTTCATCGTCCGCTACCTCCAAAGGAATATGAATTGCCCAGCATCAACCAGATAAAAAACGGTCCGCCACAAAGAGCCGTAATAATACCAATCGGCAGTTCTTCGGGTGCAAAAACTAACCTCGCTATCGTATCCGCCCAAATCAGAAAGATGGCTCCAAGCAATGCGCTAACAGGCAGCACACGGCGATGATCCGATCCAACCATCACCCTCACGATATGCGGCATCATCAAGCCTACGAAGCCGATTGCGCCACTAATCGCCACGATTACTCCGGTCAGCAAAGCCGTAATCATCAAGAGCAGCTTGCGGAATTGGGTCGTATTGACTCCAAGTGTACCCGCAGACTCTTCCCCCATCAGCATCGCATTGAGCGAGCGATATTGTGCCATCAGCACAAAAAGACAGATGAGCACAATGATTGTTGGAATCGTGAGGTACTCCCATTTTCCTCCCGCCAGGCTACCGCTCATCCAGAACAGAACGGAACGAATGCCATGTTCGTTCGGAGCAGAAAAGATGATTAAGCTGGTTATTGCTGACAGGATTGCCGATATGGCGATACCTGACATGAGCAAGCGTACCGTCGAGTTTTGTCCACCGATCCGCGATAGCGTAAAGATAAGCAGAATCGACAAAAGCGCTCCTGCAAAAGCACCCAATGAAAGCGCAAATTGCCCGAAGATGCTGAAGGCTCCAAACAGAATGACCAGCGTAGCTCCTACAGATGCACCGGAAGAAACACCAAGTATGTACGGGTCTGCGAGCGAATTTCGTACCAGAGACTGAATGGCTACCCCCACTACCGAAAGACCTGCTCCAACAATCGCCCCTAGAAGTACACGCGGAAAGCGAATATCCCAGATGATGGTTTGCTCACCCTTGGACCAATCAACGGGAATCCACCCACTGAACCCTGGGACTTGCGACAAGGCAATTTTCCATACGGTTGCGGGCTTGATATCTACAGATCCCATGGTGACTGCGAGTGTGATGGATAGCACCAGCCCGACTAGCAGGCTGATGATGATGAGAGGCATTTTGATCCGATGCAGAGTCATTCCCTCCTCATGAAGACTTCTTTACTTGAATTTGTCCGGGTAGAATCCTTCTGCCAGGATTTTCAAAGCGATAGGTGCACGAACACCCTCTGATGCTGCGGATAGTGGCAATATGATCAATCGTTTATTTTGAATCGCCGGAATATCAGCCAGCTCACGCTTGGTCAGCAACAGATTCTTTTTCTGATCGACCGTTTTATCGCCGTAATCCACAACCACAATCACATCTGGCTTGCGATTGACAACCTCTTCCCAGCTCACTTCAGCCCAACCCTTTTGAATATCATCAAATACGTTTTTACCACCAGCCATTTTAATCAACGACGTCATGTAATTGTTTGCTGCTGTGAATGGATTGTCTTCTCCACTGTCATACACAAAAACTTGGAGCGGCTTGTCCACATTGCCGAGCTTGCTCACGGTTTGATCCATTTCTTGCTTCATTTTCCCAATCACTTCATTTGCTTTATCCTCGACACGGAAAATCTTACCGATGTTCTGAATATCTGCGAATACATCATCTACGGTTGGGCCTGGCTTATTGGAAGACTCTTGCAGGTATGATTTGATTCCTGCCTTTTCCAAGTCCTCCATAGACCCTACACCTTTATCACCAAAGCCGCTTTTCCAGCCAGAATAGACAAAGTCAGGGTTTGCTGCCATCAGCACTTCTTTATTTGGATATTTATCGGACAAAACTGGCACCTTGTCGTATGCTTCCTTGAGCTCAGGCAATATCTGATCGTCCAGATACGCTGTTCCTACCATTTTATCTGCAAGCCCCAGTGCAAGCATGATTTCGGTTACGTGTTGGTTCAAAGAAACAGCACGCTTTGGTGCTTCCGGATAGGTCATTTCAATTCCGTTTGTCGTAATCGTTACTGGTTTATTATCTGCTGGCTGCTCAGTCTTTGTCGCATCCGGCTTTGCTGTCTGCTCTGCTCCGGTCTTTGAATCAGTGTTATTTGGTGCAGCGGAACCACAAGCGGAAACGATTAGCATAACCGCCATGATTGTTGCGATCCAAAATCCTCCGAAAATTCTTTTCATGTTTGATTACCCCTCTTCTTCATTTCAAGGTCAAGAGCTGCATATTGAATAAATCGTAATCATTACGTTTTATTGATCTATATCACTATACTTGCACGTCAACACTTTGGCAATGCTTTTTCTCCCTGCCTCCCTTTCCACACAAAAAAACACCCCCCTTATTTTCAATCGGGAGGTGTATGACAAACGTGGACACAGCTATAGAACTGGCTTTATTCATGCCTGCTTCTAAGCTTCTGCCTACCACATCTGCCCCATCCTCGTGGGTCGATTGTATATGATTTCATGGCAGGTCTCCTGGCTTACGGATCATCACACCTTAGCTCCCTTCCCGTTCCTACTAAGCAGAACAGTGGATTTTTGCTAGGCACTCCTCGTTACAGTGGCGGGACCGCGCCGGCTTTTCACCGGTCTTCCCTTTTAAGCTGAGGGACGTTTGGTTACGTCTAATCAGCACCATGAAATGCTTATGAAATTATTCATTGCGTAAAATTAGCCAATCACAGTCAGTTTTTTCGGGAAGCTGGACAGCACTTCTACGCCCGTCTCGGTTACTACCACATCGTCTTCGATACGGACGCCACCTACACCAGGCACATAAATTCCCGGCTCAATCGTAAAGACCATTCCCGGGCGGAGTGTCTCTTCATTTTGATCGTGGACGGAAGGATATTCATGAACATCCATACCGAGGCCATGTCCCAAACGGTGCATGAAGTACTCGCCATAGCCTTTTTCAGCGATGATATTACGGGCAGTCTTGTCGAGATGAGCAAACGTCACACCAGGGCGAACCTCAGCAATCGCTGCTTCATTCGCTGCCAATACCGTTTCATAAATTTCCCGAAGCTGCGCGCTGATTTCTCCAACTGCAAACGTGCGAGTAATATCAGAGACGTATCCATCTGCTTCTACCCCAATATCAAACAAGAGCAAATCTCCAGCTTGAACCTGGCGGGTTCCTGGCGTTCCATGTGGCAAAGCGGATTTTTCTCCAGCCAAAACCATCGTAGAGAAGGAAGGACCCTCTGCACCTACGCGCTTCATCTGGTATTCCAGGTCGGCTACGATTTCCATCTCTGTCATGCCGATCTTCACTGTTTTCAGCGTTTCTGTGAGTGCGTTTTCAATAAGCACTACAGCATGCTTCAAACGCGCGACTTCATCCGCAGATTTGATCAAACGCATTTCCCGAAGCGGCTCTTCTACATCTACGAAGCTGGAAGCCGCGATAACTTGCCCCATGGCTTCAAATCGTTCTACTGTCATATGGCTTTTTTCGATACCGAGCTTTGTCAAACCACTTGGCAGTGCTTGCTTTAAAACATCGTATGGATTTTGTGTGTCTGTATGTGTGTAAATCGATTGGACGGAGGATGCCTCCGCAGCTGCCTGACGATCAAGTGCAGGGACAATCACCGATGGTTCGCCTTGTGCTGGAATGACCAAACCCAAAAAGCGCTCATGTGGATCTGTAAAGAAGCCTGTCAAATAATATACATGCTTGGGAGAGGTGATTAGCACCGCGTCTAGCTCTTGTTTTGTTAGAAAATCATGAAGCTTCGAAATGCGCTCTTGAAATACTTTTGTCACCCTACGTCACCTTGCTTTCGCCTAATATTCTATTGCGAGGATAACATTTCCTCATCAAAAAAAGAAGGGTTCTATTAAAAATTTTGCCATGTCCGGGACAACCTATGAAAGAGGTGAATATAAACTGTGGAACAAGTTATGGTACAGCTAAACAATGAACACGTCGCATGCTCCATCTCTGGCCAAGGTACTCCCGTCTTGTGCATTCACGCCCCTTGCATCGGCTCTATCAATTTCTGCTATCAGTACGCTCTCTCCGATTCTTATCAGCTCATCGTGCCTGACTTGCCAGGGCATGGAGATAGCTCCTCATTTGGCGGGCGGTTTTCGATCGACGATCTTGCAGAATACCTCAATCAACTCATGCAAAAGCTAAATCTTGCTGAAGCTTACATAATGGGTTATTCCCAGGGAGCTTCCATCGCCTTGGAATACTCTTTACGTTTTCCTGAGAAAGTAAAAGGAGTCATTCTGGTCAGTGCTTTTTCTGAAGTAAAGGATTTCTATTTGCACGCTCGCTTCTACATGGCACAGACAATGTCCTGGCTTCATGGAGTCCCTCTCCTGGCGCGTTCCATCGCATCGTCACATCTTGCCGACCCGGATATGCAAGCCAAATGGGTCGCACATGCTAGCCGAACAGATGCCGGCTGTCTTACCTCGCTGTATACCGCTGGTCATCGTTACAGCTGTACGAAACGCTTGAACGAGCTAGGAAAGCCAGTGCTGCTCGTATACGGCAAAGAAGACACCCAAATGCAGCCATATGCTCAGCTATTGCAGAAGCAGTTGCCTATGGCCAGTTTCGTTATGGTTCCCCATGCCCATCATCAGGTCGTCACTCGTGCCGCACCCGTCTTTAACCAGCTATGTCGCGATTTCATGCATTGAAAACAAAAAAGACAGGAGAGCCGATGCCCTTCTGTCTTTTTGAGGTTCCCTTAATTTTTCATGCGTGGATCAAGCGCATCCCGCAGTCCATCACCGATTAGGTTAAAGCCGAGTACCGTCAGCATAATGGACAGACCCGGAAAAATAACCGTCCACGGAGCTTTTTGAATGTACTGCCGCGAATCGGAGAGCATTTTCCCCCATTCTGGTTCAGGAGCTTGAGCACCCAGCCCCAAAAACCCAAGCGCCGCTGCCTCAATAATAGCTGTCGCAATTCCCATCGTACCTGTAACGATAATTGGAGCCAGGCTATTAGGCAAAATGTGCTGCATCAAGATACGCGAATCCTTCATACCAATCGCCCGTGCAGCCACGATAAATTCTTCCTCTTTCAAACTGAGTACACGCGACCGAACCAATCGCCCAAAGGTCGGGATATTAATGATCGCAATCGCTAACAGCGCATTTTGCAGGGAAGGTCCCAAAATTGCAACGATCGCAATCGCAAGCAGGATACTTGGGAATGCCAGCATAATATCAAAGACACGTGAAATGATCATGTCGATCCATCTGCCGTAATATCCAGCTAAAAGACCAAGAATCGTACCTGCTACTACTGAACCGATAACGGAAAAGGTACCTACCCACAAAGAGATTCTCGCACCGTAAACAACCCGGCTCAATACGTCACGCCCATTATAATCAGTACCAAACCAGTGTTCCTCTGAAGGTGGCTTGTTTTTCATTACCAGCTCACCCTCATCGTATGGATAAGGAGCGATTGCCGGGGCTAATACTGCGATGACAACGAAAAAGATGATAATCCCCAGTCCAACCATGGCTAGCTTATTTTTTCGCAGCGTTCTCCATGCTTCCCGCCAAGGAGAGATTACTTGTTCTTCTTTTACTTGTAAAGGTAAGGTCTGTACTTGGGTTTCTGCCATGTCTCCTCCACCTCCTTAGCGGTATTTGATTCGCGGATCTACATAGGCATACAAAAGGTCGACTACCAGATTGATGAGCACAAAAATGGCAGCGATGACGAGAATTCCCGACTGAATGACGGGATAATCACGATTCCCAATCGCTGTGAAAATGTAGCGACCAACTCCCGGCCAGCCGAAAATGGTTTCGGTCAACACGGCACCTCCCAATAGCAAGCCCGTTTGTAAGCCAATAACGGTCAAGACAGGAATCAATGCATTTTTCAGAGCATGCTTGTACACCACCCAAAATTGTGCTAAGCCTTTTGCACGTGCTGTACGTACGTAGTCCGCACGCATGACCTCGAGCATGCTGGAACGTGTAATCCGTGCAATGATCGCCATTGGGATCGTACCCAGTGCGATGCCCGGCAGAATCAAGTGTTTGATTACTTCCCACAGCTGATCCCATTGCCCCGCGACTAACGTATCCAGTATATAAAACTGCGTAATTGCCTCCACAGGATTACGCGAATTGTCACGACCAACTGATGGCAGCCATTTCAATTCTTGCGCAAAGAACCATTGCTCCATCAGACCCAGCCAGAAAATTGGCATGGATACACCTATCAAGGCGATCAACATCGCACAGTAGTCAAACCAGGAGTTTTGTTTCCAAGCGGAGAGAATGCCCGCATTTACTCCGATGATTACCGCGAACAACATGCTGACGATTGTCAGTTCTGTCGTCGCCGCCAAATAAGGACCGATTTCCTGTGTAATACTTGCACCGGAGTGCAGAGACACTCCCAAATCGCCCGTAATGATTTGCTTGAGATAGTCAAAATATTGGATATACCACGGATTGTTCAAGCCGAGTACTTCACGTAAGTCTTCAATTGCCTTGGGACTAGCTTTTTCTCCCAAAATCGTCAGGGCCGGATCGCCAGGAATCGCACGGATGATGGAAAATACGACGATGGACATGCCCAGTAGAACGGGGATGAGCATAAGAACTCTTCGGATGCTGTAGGATAGCAATGCCATCTCCTCGCTTTCCTTGCGAAAAAATAAGTGCTGGGTGAATGAAAGAAGGGTAAGAAGAGGGAATTTCTCCTCTTACCCTCCAAACCTGATTCGCTACATCAAACTTCTTATTGGAAATCCACTTTTTCCAGGCTTTCCGATCCTTTTGGATGTGGCTTGTAGTTGATGATGTTTGCTTTTGCAGCCAGAGCTGGTGTGGAGTGAGCCAGTGGTACCATTGGCACATCCTTGAAGATGATTTCTTGAACCTGGTAGTACAGCTTTTCACGCTCTTCTTTTGTGGTTGCAGACTGAGCAGCCATCAACAGCTTGTGCGCGTCTTCATTTGCCCAACGTGTACGGTTGTTACCGCCAATGTTATTTTTGTCAAGCAAGGTTGCGAGGAAGTTATCCGGGTCTCCGTTGTCACCAGTCCAGCCGAGCATGAACATTTCTTGCTCGCCTTTTTTGGTTTTTTCGAGGTACGTAGCCCATTCCATCGTTACGATCTCGGCTTCTACGCCAATTTTTTTCAAGTCTTGCTGAATCGCTTCCGCAATTTTCACACCATCTGGCATGTATGGGCGAGCCACTGGCATTGCCCAGAACTTGATCTTGAAGCCGTTCGGGAAGCCTGCTTCACTCAGCAATTGCTTCGCTTTGTCAATGCTGAACTCACGATCCTTGATTTCGTTGTTATGTCCCCAAATGGAAGGTGGCATTGGGTTAACTGCTGGTTGACCCAAACCTGCGAAGAATGCTTCGATGATTGCTGGCTTGTTGATTGCGTAGGCTAGCGCTTCACGAACTTTTGGATTGTCGAGTGGCTTTTTCTCAACGTTGAAGCCAACGAAGCCAAGGTTCATGGAAGGACGCAGAATGAGTTGAAGATCTTTATTGTCTTTGACCGTTTGTGCATCGTCTGGATTCAGACCATCCATCATGTCGATCTCTCCGGAAGTCAGAGCAGTCAAACGTGCCGTGTTCTCAGGAATCACTTTGAATACGAGCTTATCCAGTTTCGGGAAGCCAGCATTCCAGTAATCCGGGTTCTTTTCCAATGTGATCGTGTCGTTACGCTTCCACTCTACGAATTTGAATGGGCCAGTACCGACAGGCTTTTCATTGAATTTCTCAGGACCCGCTTCTTGTACTGCTTTTGGAGAAGCAATCGCGAAGCAGGACATGCCGAGGTTTTGGATAAATGGTGCCAACGGACGGTTCAACGTAAATTTCACAGTCTGTGCGTCCACAGCCTCAACAGATTTGATGACATGGGTCTCGTCGCCCTTGTAGCCACCGAACATGTCGTTGTAGTACTCAAAGCCTTCCTTGTTGTGTTGCGGATGGTTCTTGTCGCTCCAACGCTCGAAGTTCCATTTAACGGCTTCCGCATTGAAATCAGTTCCATCGTGGAATTTGATACCGCTGCGCAAATGGAACGTATACGTCAAACCATCCGGAGCGATCTCCCATTTTTCTGCAAGGGATGGTACGACTTCAGTCGTCTCTTCTGCGTAACCGACCAGCGTATCAAATACGTTTTCTGTTACCTTGAAGGATTCGCCGTCTGTCTGTGCGATTGGGTCCAGACCAACCGTATCGCCGCCACGACCAATGATCAACTGCTTCGGTCCAGCTTTAGCCGGTTCTGGTGCTGGCGTAGTTGCCGGCGCTTCTGTCTTTGGTTGTTCTGCCGGCGCCTGTGTTGTTGTTTGAGCTCCGCCGCAACCAGCAAGCAGCATGGACAATGCTAACAGACTGGTCATGGCTCCGGAGAGTACTCTCTTCCTCATGAAATAACCCCCTCTTCTAAAATGACAGCTAGTACCATATGGTAGATAGAGTAGAATCTCCCGCGCATCCCCCCTTTAAAGCGCTTCCAGATCGCTCGGCATGCTTGGCTGTCTATGCCTTGTATAAATGGCAGGCAACAAAATGGCCGTCACCTACATCTTGGAAAGCTGGACGAACATTGCGGCACTCATCGGTCACATGCGGACAACGCGTATGGAAGGTACATCCACTTGGAGGTTTTGCAGGACTTGGAACATCACCCTGGAGGATTACTCGTTCCCTGACGGCATCAGGGTCTGGAGTAGGTACTGCTGACAGTAGCGCTTGTGTATATGGATGAAGCGGATTACTATATAACTGACTGCTCGTGCTAAGCTCAACGATTCTACCCAGGTACATCACACCGACTCGATCGCTGATGTGTCGTACTACGCTCAAATCATGAGCGATGAATAAATAAGTGAGACCTAATTCCCTCTGCAAATCCTGCATCAGGTTCAACACCTGGGACTGGATAGACACATCGAGTGCGGAAACTGGTTCATCCGCGACGATCAGCTTCGGATTCAGCATAAGCGCACGTGCGATCCCAACCCGCTGCCTTTGACCTCCGCTGAACTGGTGTGGATATCGTCTGGCGTGATAGCTGCTCAACCCAACGACCTCCAGCATTTCCTGTACCCGTTTTTTACGCTCGGCAGCCGTTCCGATATGATGAACGATCAATGGTTCTTCCAGAATTTTCTCAACATTGTGACGAGGATTTAGAGAAGCAAACGGATCTTGGAAAACGATTTGCATGTCGCGACGCATTTTGCGCATCTCATCTGCGGAGAGCGACATGACGTTTACTCCATCGAAGGTAACCTCGCCTTCAGTGGGCTCGATCAATCGCAGCAAGGAGCGCCCTGTCGTGGACTTTCCGCATCCACTCTCACCGACCAGCCCCAACGTTTCTCCACGCTTCACGGTAAACGACACATCGTCGACGGCCTTAACCAGACCTACCTCCCCTCCAAGAACACCGCCTGTGATGGGATAGTATTTTTTTAAGTTTTTTACAACAAGAAGTTCTTCAGTCACCTGCATGCTCCTCTCGGGTTATTCGCCCAGCCAGCATCGGGAACGATGATTCTCCCCAACGACCGTCAGCTCAGGCATCTCCTGGCGGCACTTGTCTGTTACCTGTTCACACCTGGGCGCAAATCGACAACCGACAGAAAGCGAGCCCGGAATCGGTACATTTCCTGGGATGGAATACAGGCGTTCCTGTGACTCTTCCAGCCTGGGTAGCGAATGAAGCAGGCCGATTGTATACGGATGTTTCGGATTTTTCAAAATACTCCGAACATTACCTTCCTCAATCACGTTGCCCGCATACATAACTACGACACGGTCACACATCTCTGCTACGACACCAAGATCGTGCGTAATCAATAAAATGGCGGTATGCGCTTCATGGTTGAGCTGACGCATCAGGTCAAGAATTTGCGCTTGAATGGTTACATCGAGTGCTGTTGTGGGCTCGTCCGCGATCAACAGCTCTGGGTTACAGGCCATCGCCATCGCAATCATGACACGCTGACGCATCCCGCCCGAGAGCTGATGAGGGTATTCATCCACGATTGCCTCCGCTCTGGGAATCCCTACTTTTTTTAGCATCTCAACGGCTCGTTGCTTCGCTTCCTTCTTGCTAGCTTTCGTATGTAATCGGACCGCTTCACCGATTTGATCGCCTATCGTAAACACCGGATTAAGCGATGTCATCGGTTCCTGAAAAATCATGGCGATTTCATTGCCGCGTATGGCCCTCATCCGTTTTTCATCCACGGATACGAGGTCTTCTCCTTTGAACTTGATTGCGCCTCCGACAATTTTTCCAGGAGGATTGGGCACCAATTTCATTACAGAGAGGGAGGTAACACTTTTTCCACAGCCGGATTCCCCTACTATACCAACTACTTCCCCTTTGTTTACCGTGATCGAAACACCGTCAACGGCTGGGATTTGGCCGCGGTCCGTAAAAAAGTGTGTCTGCAGGTTTTCAATTTGAAGGACAGGATGTGACACGTGGCTCACCTCTCACACCGAAATATGAAGTAGAAAAAGATCTATCAGTAGATATTATTACATTAATTCAATTTTTTGGCAACACAATAAATTCAGATAATTATATTTTCACTGACAATATTTATCCTTGCTTACATTAACGCTTTGCATAGGAAAAACTCCTTTTCAACAGTTGTAAGCTCAGGCCAAGCCTATGCCGCCTAGTATTTTACAATATCTGGATCGAGATTGGAATGCATGAAAAAAACCCGTCGCAACGGGTCTTTTGTCACTGAGGCTTTTTACATCCCATCTTTTTGCAGGTAAACTATCTCTACGGTTCAAAAAATCCGCCAATCCAATCGACAAATGTCTTGGCTCCACTCTTGACAGTGCCACCAAGAGTCAAGCCCATCCGACTGACGTAGTTCACCATCTTATTCGGGTCAGCCGTTTGCACCTGCTTGCCCATGACCGCAATCTCCATTTGCCCCTGCTCTACTTTTTTTATATAGAATGCCTGCGCCTTTTCTTCGGGTATCCCGCTTACCTTGGATATTCCCCGCTCCGCTGTCTGCAAGCCGAGCACTACACCGATGAGAAGCACTACCAAGAGCCCCGTCAGCCTTACTGTTACACTCATACCCGTCACCTCTTCGCCGGCTCTTCAGCCACCGGTTTTCCTACTTTCTCAGCTTGTAAATAATACGCAGCGAAGACATCTGCCAGAGCTTCTGCTGTATTCAAGCTTTCCTGCAAGGTATTTTCCGTTCCACCTACTTCCATTAACAGGCTTCCCGGTGAGATGGACTGGTTATACTCGGCGTGACCAGTTTTTGCTCCTTTTTCCATAACGCCGCGTGAGAGTTCTGGATACATTTTCTCCATCAACTGATGCAGCTCGGTCGCAAAGGCTTCGTTTTTCTCATGGTTCTTGTTCATTTTTCCGATCACAAACATGACTCGGGCATAGGTTTTGCCCTTGATTGTCACAGTGGTCCGATCTCTCGGTGCTGTGTCGCGATGGAGATCAAAGAAATAGTGCAGCTCTCTGTTTTTTTCTGTTGCTGCCTTCAAAACCTTGAGAGATTGTGCGTAGGAAAGGGCGTAATTCAAGTTGTTGTTCAAGAGCTGCTGATAAATGTCCTCTGTGCTCACGTCTGCTCCGATGCCACTTTCGTTCAACGCTTCAGCCAAACGCTTGCTTACTAGCGATATATTTTGGGTCGGGTGGTCAACAGCACTTCCTACCGCTTTGGTTTCGCTGTACCAGGATTCTCGATTGTGAGAGTTATACACAAAGACGATTTTCTTGCCTTCAGTATTTGGCTTGGCGATCGGTGCCGGTTTTTCTTCGTGTGGATCAGGCTCTGCAGTGTCCGTAGGCTGTGTGGGTATGGACTGGGAAGCGTCGATGACCTGCCTTGGATGCGGTGGGTACTCTACGTAAAAATCAGCAAGCGTGGCGCCTTTACCAGCTACGACATACCGGGCATCTTCGGTCGTTACCATGCCAGGCAGCTCTCTTCCCAACAAACTCCGCAGATCTCCTGGTTGAATGCTGGTCGCGAGCTGAAAAAGAAAGCCTGACACGCTATTAGCCCGTCGATCGGAATTAACCTGTACGGTGTCTGTCAATATGGGGATTTCTCGTCCCATCCAATTCAGTATCGCCAGACTGGAAACATGGGAAGCTGCCTGCTGTATGGTGGAGGAAGCAACAATAAAGCGATTGTTCCCAAGCGAAAGTACCCCGGTTAAAACAAAGAGAACCGCCGTTATAAATGAAAGTACAACGAATTGGCGTTGAATGAGGGTCGCCATCTGTCTCACTCCTCTAGCTGAGCCATTGACTTCGCATGACAGGAAATTTGCCGTTCACGCTTGTCTATGCTTTAGACTATGAGCGTCATAGAGACGATAGAACCCCTTTCTAGCTTTTTGTCTCGCAAATCTAGCGGATTGCTTTGGACACCCTTTAGTGGGTATATGATGCGCTGTTTCCTTCATCTACAGCCCTGTGCAGGGAGCGGTTCAAGCCAGTTGCGATCACGTTCGCCACTCCTTCAATGAAGTCGTCTACTTCCTTTGGCGTAACCACCAGGTCTTGTCCAAGCGGGCGCAGGACTTCGTGAATCAGTTGCCGCTTCTCTTCTTCTGGCAAAGATCCTACTAATCCCATAAACGTCTTGCGCGACTCCATATCCGGTAGATCGTCTTCTGAGTATGGTTCTTTGCGCTCAGGCAATGAACTGAGGGACAGCTTGTTGTACGCCCGCTTGCTCTCTACCATCGATTGGCCAAAATGACCGAGCAAATACGTGATGGCATCATTCACAATCGTGGAAGCAAAAACGACTGTCGGGACACCGATTGCAATGACAGGAATTCCAAGCGTAGACTGATCGATGGCCTTGCGCTTGTTGCCCACTCCCGAGCCAGGGTGGATACCCGTATCCGAAATCTGGATCGTCGTATTTACACGGTGTAGAGCACGTGACGCGAGGGCATCAATACAGATCACGAAATCAGGCTTGCTTTTTTCCACGACGCCAAAGACGATCTCACTCGTTTCTATTCCGGTTATCCCAAGCACTCCCGGCGATAGGGCACTTACATCACGGTAGCCTTCTCCTACTGTTTCAGGTGCCAGCTTATAGAGATGTCTCGTAACGAGTAAATTTTCCACAACCATGGGTCCGAGAGCATCAGGCGTTACATTCCAGTTGCCTAGTCCCACCACTAATGCTTTTTTATCTTCGGTGATCCCGAGCTGCTGCAAGAAATTCGCAAATTCAACCGAGAAGCGCTGAGCGACCTTTTCTTCGATAGATGTATCATTATCGCGCAGCTTGGGCACTTCAATCGTGAGATAGTGACCGGGCATTTTTCCGATTTGCTTGGCGGCTTCTTCGTTTTGTACATGCAGGCGAGTTACTTTTATATCCGCTTCGCTATCGTCAGCCTGGAGCCATATACCCGGAATACTGCTTTCATTTTGCTGTTGTGCGAGCTCATGTGCTTCCACTGCCAAATCAGTACGAATCGAATATCCCGACAAATCAATGTTATGTTCCATTTTGCCTTGACTCCCTTCTCCATTTTGTTCCTGCTACTATCTTGCTTGAATCCTCCATTTTTATTCCGAATCCTTTCTTGCAAATGGGCTTTGTGCATGCTAGAATTACTTTGTTGTATGACTGTATGTCGATGGTCGTCTAAGGAGGTGACACACATGCCAAATATTAAATCTGCGATTAAACGCACCAAAACAATCGAAAAGCGCCGCGCACAACGTGCTTCTCAAAAGTCTGATCTGCGTACTTCCGTAAGAAGCTTTGAGAAAGCTGTCGCCGCTTCCGATGTAGCATTGGCGAAATCTACTCTTCTGGTGGCTGTGAAAAAGCTGGACAAGGCCGCTTCGAAAGGTCTCATTCATAAAAACGCAGCAAACCGTCAAAAGTCTCGTTTGATGAAAAAGCTTAACGTTCTGAGCGCTCCTGTAGCGTAAGAGACCAACCGCAAAAAACCCCGCGAACTTTATGTTCATGGGGTTTTTTCATTAACCGGGAGTATGCTGACGCTCCGCATATGCGTGTGTAATGAAAAGCTCTAAGGCAAGACGTTTGTCCACCTGCCCAGACTTCATCCGAAAATCATCTTCCGCCAGCATACCCAGCAGTTTTTTCAAGGAATTCTCCGAAAAGAATCGCGCTTGCTCCATCGCCTTTTTCACTGCATACGGGTGCATTTTGATCATGCCAGCCATCTGCTGTTGTGAATATCCGCGAGGTGCGAGCTGTTTGACATGAAGCAGCATGCGAAATTGTCTTGCCAGTAGGGCCAAGAGCTTGATTGGCTCCTCTCCCGTCTTCATGCTGTCGTACATCATGCGCAGTGCTCGATCTAGTCGTCCTGACGCGACTTGCTCGATCAAGGCGAATACGTCCTGCTCCAATGTACGTGCTCCGAGCATCACAATAACCTCATCGGTAATAGCCGCTCCCTCGCCCACGTATAACGCCATTTTCTCTATTTCCTTATCAAGAAGACGAAGCTCACCACCCACACGCTCCACGAGCTTCATCGCCTGCTGTCGATCAATCGTTGCCTTGTATTTGTCTGCCTGACGTTCTACCCACCCATACAGATCTGCATCTTTTAAAAGCGGGAACGAAATGACCTTTGCGGTTTGCTGCAGCGTCTTAACGAGTTTTTTTCGTTCGTCGAGCTTATCGGACTCTGTATGTAAAATCAATGTCGTATAATCCGGCGGGTTCTGCAGATAAGTAAGTAAGGCATCAGGATCGCTTTCCACCTTTGCTGTAGGCTTGCTCCCTGTTAAAAAATAGGCTTGTCTGGCAATAACCAGCCGATGCTCTCCGAGAAACGGCAATGTCTCCGCATCCTGCAAAATATCGGCAAGCCCCGTTTCTGTGCAATCATACACACTCAAGTTAAGATCACTAAACTCGGGAGCGATCATTTCTCTTCTCGCCAATGCCAAGAACTCTTCTGCACGAAAGCTCTCCGGACCGTAGAGGACATAGATCGGCGAAAATTGTTTTTGACGTATTTCCCTAATGGCCGACAGTAGTGGCATGAGTTACTCTCTCCCTTTCCCTTTCCTTACCTGCGTTATTATAGCACATGTTCCAAAGCGCGTTTGAAAAGAAAAAAACCGCTACCATAATCAGCAGCGGTTTCTCTATACAACGGCACCTCTATGTAAACGTTCAGGGAAAAGCCCCGGGATTCCTCCTCCCCAAACGGTAAGCAGGGGGTGCTTGATACTGTACAATACGCATGAAGCTCCTGCTCGGTGCCAGTCCTTTTCGAAAAAGCCGCATTTGTCACGTGGCAAGTAGCGGTTTATTCGTTATCATCATCGTCATCGTCATTTTTCTGTTTTTTGTTTTTGTTGCTTTTGCTCTTGTCCCCGTCGTTGTCCTTCTCGTTAGCAGATGTCTTCTCTTCGCGGTCCGGGTTATCTTTCAGCCCGATAGGGAATGCTGGTGGTTTTTCCTCTTGGCGTACAGGCGTTGGAGGAGCTTTCGGCTTGTTATCGGTCGCATTCACAATCGGCTTGGAATCCTGTTGTTGTTTTTGCGTAACTGGATTTGCAGGCGGTTTTGTGCTATGCTTTTTGGCCGGCGGCTGCTTAGCAGGCTTCTTCTCTTCCTCCGCATTAATGGATTGGGATGTATTAGTGCTTGGAGTCGGAGCAGGTGGTCCAATAAATCCAGTAGTCTCCTCCTCTTCGATCGGAGGGGCAACTACAGCGCCTTGGTTCGAATCAACGATTTCATGATTTTTCCCGTCACTGCCAGTATACAACAACCCAATCATCAAGCAGGCTGCTGCTGCTGTGCTTCCAATGCTTGCAAGCCAGACTTTTGTCCGCTTCCATTTTTTCGATGTAACCGGTGAAGACGACTTGTGCTTTACTTCCAGAGTGGGCAAGATTTCCTCATTTTGACTCGACATGGCTGCAGGCTTTGATGCCGCAGATTCCAGTCTAGGCAGTATGGAATCTACAATACTGAATGAGGGTACGACAGGGGGTAGCTTTTCTAGCTGCTCTGAAACATGTTTCAAACGGTTGTACTTTAGCTGCAGATCAGGATCCTTTTGCAGGAGACTGTATAGCATTTGCTGCTCTCCCGAAGACAGATCTCCATCCAGATCCCGCTGCATCCATTCCCAAATCTCATCATTGGTCATCAACCGATCCCCCCTTTCTGGTAGTCGTACAGTAGTTCCTGAAGCTGCTGTCTCGCCCGAAACAAATACGACTTGACCGTGTTCAGTGGCAAATCCAAAGCTTCCGCAATTTCCTGGTAGGATAAATCCTCCAGATAACGGAGTATTACTACCATTCGATACTGCTTGGGCAGTCTTCCAATGGCTTCCTGGATGTCATTCGACAGTCCAGTGAGAAGAATCTCATCCTCTACGTTGTTACGATCAGGAATGATCAGTTCATGCTCGTCTATTGAGACCGTTTCCTTCTTCGCGCGAAATTTATCCATACAGACGTTACTCACAATTCGTTGGACCCACGTGGAAAATTTCGCCTTTTCCTGATACGTGTCCAATTTGCGATAGATACGAATCAGCACTTCCTGAGCTGCATCAAGCGCATCTTGTTCGTTCCCTAGAATATAATAAGCGCTGCGGTAAACGGAGGTCTCGATGGATCGAAGCAGTTCGACTAATGCGTCGTGATCTCCTGATTGCGCCATCCTGATCAGGTCTGCTTCCTGCATATGCTCCTCTCCCCCCTACAGACGGTTCGCTCAATAAAAAGGTTGCAATTATAATTTATGTATCTGTTAATTGCGTCTTCCAGCTCATGCCTGAAGTCGTAATGATCAGCGTAACAGCTCCTTGCTGATCTGTCCTGTATACGCTAGAGCCTGCATTTTTTAAGCGTGTCAAAACTTCTGGTGATGGATGTCCGTAGCGATTGTTTGCTCCTGCCGAAATGACAGCTGCTTTTGGTTGAATCGCCGAAAGCAATGCCTCCGTGCTAGACGTCTTACTGCCATGATGCGCTACCTTCAACACATCCACAGGGGGCAAACCACCCTTCACCAGCCTAAACTCCCCATTACGTTCCACATCTCCGGTAAATAGTACGATTGTCTCGTAAGCTGTCAACTGTAACACAACTGACGAATCGTTACCAGTGTAAGCCGATGTTTGTCCCGGATGAAGCCATTTCCACTCGATTCCCGGAGCATCAGACCATGTTTGCCCTGGGCTGCCTGTAACGATCGGAACACGCTTTTCTCGTACAAGCTGTAAAATCTCCTGTTCATACCCTTTAGGCGTGCTACCATTTACAATTACTTCTCCGATAGCAAACCGCGGCACCAGTGCAGCAAGACCTCCAATGTGATCCATATCCCCATGGGTCATTACTACTCTGTCTATTTTCTCGATACCACGCGCCATCAAAAATGGAAGAACGACATCCTTTCCTACTTCAAATGGGTTCCTCTTTTCTCGCCATGGCTCACGTGCGGCGAACGAAATCGTCCCACCAGCATCAATTAAGTATACCTTCTGATTAGCAATTTCGACAACGATGGAATCTCCCTGGCCGACATCTAGGAAAGTAATTCGCACTTCCTTTTCACCTGAAAAAGGTTGCCTTGCCGCTAGCAATAGCGCAAAAAATATGGCTATATACAGGATTGTGTCTCTCCTGCGATGAAACCCCCTCTTCCACAAAAAGGGTATCACAATCAAAAATATGGTGTACAAAAATAACAACCACCACGGAGGATGCTGCCAATAAGTGAAGGGAATTTCCAGCTTCTGCAAGCCGAACAAGGGCTGATGAACCCCGTCTAAAATCAGGCTCGACAGCTTTACTGGCCACATGGCTAATGCTGGATGGACCATGCCCAAAATAATCGCAATATAGCCGAGAGGAAGTACAATAATGGAAAGGAGCGGTGTTACAAGCAGATTAACAAGCCAAGATAAAGGAGAGAACTGATGGAAATGGTAAATAAGAAAAGGGAATGAAACCACTTGTGCCACAAGAGTAACCGCGATCAGGGAACGCAGCCAGACTGGTCCCCAACTCCACATTTGCAAGCTAAAAGGCACATAAATAATAAGGCCGAGCGTTACTGCAAAAGACAGTTGAAAGCCGATATGCCAAAGCTGGTAAGGATTAAATAGCAGCATGACCAACAAGGCACCGGCCCAAACCTCTCTGCCATCCAGCCTTTTCCCCAGGATTTGGCAAGCCAATCCCACACCTCCCATGATCCCTGAGCGCACAGCTGAAGCACTGGCTCCAACAAGAAGCACATAACCAATCAACATACAGATCGTAGTGATTAACGCTGTTTTACGTCTGATTCCTGTTCGTTCCAGTGTCCACATAAACATGCTACTGACCAGTGTCACATGGAGACCTGAGATAGCGAGTATATGGCTTAGCCCTAAAAAAGAGTACATGTCAGAAAGCTCTGGAGTCACTTCCTGCCCCAGACCAAGGAGTAGCGATTTCATATATCCTGCTACCTCAGGATCAGGAAAAAGCCGCTCGATCCGATTCGCTCCGTCACCTTGCCACTCCTGAAATCGAGCCATAATCGTATTTTGCGTCTGATGCTCCATGCCTTTAAACTCTGCTTCTCCTGTCACATGAACGCCTTGCCAGTAAAGGTATTGTGCATAATCGAAAGCATGAGGATTGCGGGCGGGTGATGGGAGTGACAGCTTGATTTTTGCAGTCACCACACTACCGCTCCTCCACTTCTCGATTAAGCCTGCCTGCTCGAACGTCGCCAGCTTTACACGCAGGACAATTCGCTCGGTATGTTGCAGCCTTTGTTCAACGCCATATCGGTCCTCTATCTGTTGTACATCCACAAAAAATCGCGCTACATCACCATCTCTTTTAACCGGAGAGGCTATCATTGCCCGGATCCGAATCGTCTCCTCTGTTTCTGCCAATTGCTTCATTTCAGAGCGATGGAGAAACTCGTACCCATTAAAATACAGACCTGCTAGAATGAGAATAAGCGCATAAAAAACGCATTGTTTTCGCAAAGCTTGGGGTATTACTACGGCGAGGGCCGCACTCAGGCCAGCTGCAGCCAGAAGCCAGGCAGGATGTAAATAGGCGGAAAGCAGATAGCCTGCCATCATCAAAATACTGGCACCAAGCATTGTCACGTGTATTTCCCCCAATCTATTTTGTCGCGTTCTCTTTCTTCATTAACAGGGAGTATATCTCTTAGCTTGCGGACAAAAATAGAAGAGAGAAAGTGAGCGTTTTCGTTGGTGGAGCAACGTTTTGGGATGGAAGGATAGGCATTCAGTAGAGATTGCGCTGACTGTCGATACGTGATAGAGTTAGCAGGAGCAATCCAGTGAGAGGAAGAGTCATTTCATATGTGTGGAATCGTATCACTCTACAACAAACGGCAAGTGCCTGTTGGGCAAGAAGCGATTAGTGCGATGACAGGTGTCATCCTGCACCGTGGTCCAGATGACGATGGTTTTCATCTCGAAGACAACATCGCCCTGGGCTTTCGCCGTTTAAGCATTATTGACGTGGAAGGCGGACACCAGCCGCTGTTCAATGAAACACGAGACATCTGGATTATCGGTAACGGAGAAATCTACAACTACAAAGAGCTCCAGCAATGGTTGAAGGACATTGGTCATGTTTTTCACACCGATTCTGATATTGAAACCATTCTTCATCTTTATGAGGAAGTAGGTACAGAGGCGCCCAAGCATCTGCGTGGCATGTTCGGGTTTACGATTTACGACTCTCGCAAGAAGCGAATGTTCGGTGCCCGTGACCATTTCGGGATCAAGCCCCTCTACTATGTAGAAACGGGTGACTCTATCGGGGTGGCAAGTGAAATCAAAAGCCTTTTAGAGCTTCCCGGTTTGACCAGAGAAGTGAATGAAAACGCCTTTTATCATTACTTGACTTTCCAGTATGTGCCAGACCCTGAAACCATGTACCGTGGGATATATCGCATCCCTCCAGCCCATTCCTTTATCATCGAAAACGATGTGATCAAGCTGGAGCGTTACTGGGACGTAGAATTTAAGCCAGACGAGAGCAAGTCGTTTTCCCATTTTGTGGAGGGAACTCGTAGTGTGCTCTTGGAATCTGTTGAGAAGCACCGGATCAGCGAGGTGTCCCGCGGAGCATTCCTCTCCAGCGGTGTTGATTCGAGCAGTATCGTTGGTATGCTGCGGACGTTTGAGCCTGTCAAAACCTTTTCAGTAGGTTCGGATATTCCCGGTTACAGTGAGCTTGATTACGCAAAACGGACCGCTGAATATTTAGGCTCTGAGCACTACGAGCGTGTCATCAATGCCCAGCAGTATATGAATGAACTGCCTCGCCTGATCTGGCACCAGGATGAACCCGTCGCTGACCCTTCAGCGATTCTGCTGTATTTCGTTGCCCAAATGGCAAGTGAACATGTGACAGTGGTCCTTTCTGGCGAAGGTGCTGATGAATTTTTCGGGGGCTACAACATTTACCGAGAGCCTAGCTCTTTGAAAATGTTCTCGGGAATGCCATCATGGATGAGAAGCTCCATAGGTAATCTGGCTCAGCTTCTCCCAGATCAGGTTAAAGGAAAAAACTTCCTAATTCGTGGCTCCAAAACCGTTGAAGAACGCTTTTTCGGAAATGCACTGATCTTTAGTGAAGAGATGAAAAAACGTGTCGTGATGGAAGATATTGCACACTCCAGCTCCTATGTCTCTCCTTTTACGATCACGGAGGATATATACAAACGAGCTTCCCAGTATGATGATGTGACAAAAATGCAGTATCTGGACATTCACACGTGGCTGCGCGGAAATATCCTGATGAAGGCTGACAAAATGACCATGGCCAATTCACTGGAGCTTCGCGTTCCTTTCATTGATACCAAGGTTTTCGAGTTTGCGGCTACGATTCCAACGAAGTACAAAATCGCCAATGGCACTACCAAGCATGTGCTGCGTGAAGCGATGAAAGACTTTTTGCCGCCTGAAATCAAAACGCGTAAAAAACTGGGCTTCCCGGTTCCAACTCGTCACTGGTTGAAAAATGAGTTCTACAAATGGGCCAAAGAGATCATTTTTGAATCCAAGGTCGATCATTTGATCAATAAGGCATACGTCCTCTACATGCTTGATGAACACCGCGAAGGAAATGCCGATTACAGCCGTAAAATCTGGACCATTTTGGTCTTCATGCTGTGGCATCAAATATTTATCGAGCAGCGTTATAACTTCGATCCGTATGTCAGTCCAAATGTAGACGTGCGTCGCAAGAAAAATTCGCTGCAACATATTGGCTAGGTCTTGTAGACTAACAAAAATAAAATTTGCAAGCCCTCTCTTACTTTTCGTAGCATGTTGATAGAGAACGCATCGTCTCTATTACGATTCGCGTACAAGGTAAGGGAGGGTTTTTTACTATGCTGTTGGATTTATGGGAACACTATCGCCGATATGTATTACTTGCAGGTGCCATTCTCTTTGTCGGCAGCAGCGTCTGGCTCTACCAGGCTGACCGGGGAAACGGGAGGTCAGAGCTTCCGCTGGAAACGCCAGCCTTTGCAAAAGCTCCGTTGCCGAATACAAAAAATGCTGGGAAAGAGGAGGCTGCCATACCCGCAGAAGCTCCTATAACGAAAAATACAGAACCTCCTGCTGCCCCACTGTATATCGATGTGAAGGGACAGGTCAAACAGCCCGGCATGTACCGATTTGATGCTGGAATGAGAGTGGCAGACGCCATTACGAAAGCAGGCGGCACATTGCCTGAGGCGGACCTTGAGCAAATCAATCTCGCACAGCCTCTCTCCGATGGCAGCGCTATTGTCGTCCCCACTAAGGGGACTATTGCGACTACGGTTCCAGGACAACAGGCCATCTCTCCCCTTGCTTCGGGAGTCAGCCCAGGTTCGTCAACCAATCAGGGTGGCATAGAATCCAGCATCAATGTGAACACCGCATCCGCAGAAGAGCTCACTACGCTCCCCGGCATCGGCCAAGCACGCGCTAGAGCCATTCTTCAGTATCGCTCGGATAAAGGCGGGTTCCGCACAGTTGATGAGTTAAAAGAAATCGAAGGAATCGGTGACAAAATGTTTGAGCGTATCAAGGACCGTATCCGTATTCGTTAGACGCGAACTTCTTTGGTCATGTTCCTCTCTCCCTCCTCATAGAATGGGGTAAGAATATTGGAGGGAGGTATGCCCATGGATAAAATTGGGTTTATCGGCACGGGCAGTATGGGCAGCATTTTGATTGAGTCGCTGCTGTCCGCCAAAGCCCTGTCCCCCGGCCACATCATTATTAGCAATCGTACTCCCGCCAAAGCGGAGCTGCTGGCTCATCGGCATCCCGGTCTTGTTGTTGCCAAAAATAATCTGGAGTTGGCTCAGACCGCCAAAATCTTGCTGCTATGCGTCAAGCCAATGGAATATCGTGTGATGCTAGAGCAAATTGCTCCTGCTTTAACTGCTGAGCATCTACTGATTACGATCACGAGCCCAATCAAGCTGGAACAGTTGGAAGCATCGGTTCCAAGCAGAGTTGCCCGCGTCGTTCCCAGCATTACTAATGCCGCTCAAGGTGGCGTGTGCCTGTGCGAGTTTGGGACGCGAATCCAGGGGGAGCAGCGGCAATTCATCCGTGCTTTATTTTCGCATATCAGCACACCAATCGAGGTAACGGAACCATTCCTGCGGATCACCTCTGATCTCGTCAGCTGCGGTCCTGCTTTTCTCAGCTATATCCTCCAGCAGATGATTCATGATGCGGTTTCAGAAACGGGTATCTCTGAAGATGCCGCTACTTATTTGACGACACAAATGTTTATCGGCATGGCAGAGCTACTGCGAAAAGAGGCCTTTACCCTTCCTTCCCTGCAAAAGCGTGTTTGCGTCCCAGGTGGTGTAACCGGCGAAGGATTGATACCGTTGCAAAATGGCATTCCTGGTCTGTTCTCCGAGGTGTTTCGGCGGACTCATGCCAAATTTGCTGAGGATCAGGATATGCTTGAGCGGTCCTGGATGAAGACCCAAAAACCTACGTAAGGTCATCATTACAAACTCGGGATGCCTATCCGCGTTGAGCCCTTTTTCGATTGCATAAAAAGAAGTGGAGACCCGTTAGATACAGGCTCCACTTCTTTTCTCACTGTCTTTTATTCTCTTAACGAATAACGATGTTAACCAGCTTGCCAGGTACCGCGATCTTTTTGACAATGGTCTTGCCCTCGATCAATTCTTTGATGACCTCGTTTGCCAAAGCTAGCTCTTCCATTTGTTCTTTGGTTGCATCAGCTGCGATGAGCAGCTTTTCTTTGTTTTTTCCATTTATCTGGAGGACGATTTCTACCTCGTCATCAACCAGCTTGGATTCGTCATAGGTCGGCCATGCTTCGTACGCGATCGTTTCGCTATGACCGAGCTTCTCCCACAGCTCTTCGGCGATATGCGGTGTGATTGGAGAGAGCATTTTCACGAAGTCTTCCATGTATTTCTTCGGCAGTACGTCAGCTTTGTACGCTTCGTTGATGAAGACCATCAGCTGGGAAATACCCGTGTTGAAGCGCAGACCTTCGTAGTCTTCTGTTACTTTTTTCACAGTTTGGTGGTACACGCGTTCCATGCTGGTAGCTTTGGCGGTGTCCACGATTTTGTCGCTTGGCTCTCCGCTTTCGTTAACGAACAAGCGGTATACACGATCTATAAAGCGGCGTGATCCATCCAGACCTTTTGTGGACCAAGCGATGGAAGCATCCAAAGGTCCCATGAACATTTCGTACATACGAAGCGTATCCGCACCGTGGCTGTTCACGATATCGTCAGGGTTTACGACATTCCCTTTGGATTTACTCATTTTCTCATTGTTCTCGCCCAGGATCATCCCTTGGTTAAACAGCTTTTGGAATGGTTCTTTGGTTGGAACTACGCCGATATCGTACAAGAATTTGTGCCAGAAACGGGAGTAGAGCAAGTGAAGAACCGCATGCTCGGCTCCACCGATGTAAATATCGATCGGCAGCCATTCCTTCAGCTTTTCCGGATCCGCCATGGCTTTATCGTTATGCGGATCAATAAAGCGCAGGAAGTACCAGCAGCTACCCGCCCATTGTGGCATGGTGTTCGTTTCACGACGTGCTTTCATGCCAGTTTCCGAATCAACGGTGTTAACCCAGTCAGTGATATTAGCAAGCGGTGACTCACCTGTACCGGACGGCTTGATTTCTTTTGTTTTTGGCAGGATGATCGGCAGTTCGGATTCTGGAACGACCTTCATCGTGCCATCCTCCAGATGCAGAATTGGAATCGGCTCACCCCAGTAGCGTTGACGACTGAACAACCAGTCACGCAGACGGTACGTTACCTTGCGATTGCCTTTGCCCTCTGACTCCAGCCATTCGATCATTTTACTGATCGCTTGTTCTTTGTTCAGGCCATCCAAAATGCCGGAGTTGATATGCTCTCCATCACCTGCGTACGCTTCCTTGGAGATGTCGCCACCTGCGATGACTTGCTTGATTGGCAGATCAAAGGTCTTGGCAAACTCATAGTCGCGCTCATCGTGTGCTGGAACCGCCATGATCGAGCCTGTTCCATAGCTGATGAGTACGTAATCGGCGATCCAGATTGGCAGGCGTTCGCCATTCACTGGGTTAATGGCATAGGCTCCTGTAAATACCCCCGTTTTTTCTTTTGCCAGATCAGTGCGTTCCAAATCACTCTTGCGTTTTGCTTGCTCCAGATAGGCATCGACTGCTTCTCTTTGTGCAGGTACAGTAATGACGTCAACCAGCTTGTGCTCTGGCGCCAATACAGCATACGTTGCTCCATACAAGGTATCAGGACGTGTGGTGAAGACGGTAAAGGATTGGTCATGTCCGTCAATGGCAAAAGTCACTTCTGCCCCTTCCGAACGGCCGATCCAGTTGCGCTGCATTTCCTTGATGCTCTCTGGCCAGTCGAGCTCTTCCAGATCAGACAGCAATCTTTCCGCGTAGGCGGTAATTTTCAGTACCCATTGTCGCATTGGACGACGCTCAACCGGATGTCCTCCGCGCTCACTTTTGCCATCGATGACTTCTTCGTTTGCCAGTACAGTTCCTAGCGCCGGGCACCAGTTAACAGCTACCTCGTCAACGTAAGCCAAGCCATGCTCATACAGCTTGGTGAAAATCCATTGTGTCCATTTGTAGTAGTGCGGGTCAGTCGTATTCATTTCTCTGTCCCAGTCATAAGAAAAGCCCAGTGCCTTAATTTGGCGACGGAAGTTGTTGATGTTGTGCTCCGTAAATTCCGCAGGGTCATTCCCTGTATCCAGCGCGTACTGCTCTGCTGGCAAACCGAAAGCGTCCCAGCCCATTGGGTGCAAAACATTGTATCCTTGCATCCGCTTCATGCGAGACAAAATATCGGTAGCCGTGTAGCCTTCCGGGTGACCTACGTGCAGTCCTGCACCAGATGGATACGGGAACATGTCAAGTGCATAAAATTTCTTTTTGCCTTCGTCCTCAGACGTTTTGAATGTTTTGTTTTGCTCCCAGTATTGCTGCCACTTCTTTTCAATATTGCGATGACTAAAAACCATGGTAGAGCACTCCCATCTTCACTAGGTAAAAGGTGAAAAAATAAAAAAACCCCACGTCCCTTGTCGTTCAACGAAAAAGGGACGAGAGGTTGTGTTTATCCCGCGGTACCACCCAGATTGGCGAATGTCAAACATTCACCCACTTGTTACATCCGTATCATGGATGAGTCGCTCTCCCTTACACAGCCAGAAGGCATTCAGGGTGAGTGCTGGGAGGTGAGTTCAGAATGCTCCGGGTTGACTTGCACCAGCCGTCAACTCTCTAGATTCACGAAGTCGTTTCCTACTATTCCTCATAGACGCGTCGAAATTTGCTGTTATAACACGATTATAGTAAATGAGAACCAATCATGTCAAATCTTTCGGTTTGCGTGCTGAAAAAAATAGGCGTTCGCTTGATTCCTGTGGAGGCAAATCCGTGTAATCAGCAGTGATCACAATATCCGTGAACCCTGCTTCCGTGAGCCAGCGCATCAATTGAATCGGCTGGTAGGCACGCTGCCAGTGCTCTTCCTCCATTCGCTCGTACAAGCCATTTGGCTGCAAAAGGAAGAAAGTCAGCTGATGCTCTACCTCCAAACGGAGCGGGTCGCAAAAACATTGCCAAATGTACGAAACTTCATCCTCCACGTGTGTGAACGTCTCGTCGCCAAAAATATGCAGCATTTTATAAGGACTGTGTACGTCAAACAGAAAGCTTCCTCCGGGCGCCAGATGAGCAAAAACACGCTGAAAGGTCTCCTGAACATCAGCTTCCTCGGTCAAATAGCTGAGTGAATCACATAGCGAGATGACTGCGTCTGCCACAGGCAATTCCAGCTCGCGCATGTCCTGCTCCACCCAGGAAACATCGGCCTGCGCTTGCCTCATCTTGTCGTATGCGATTGCCAGCATTTCCGCCGACAAATCGACTCCCGTAACACGATATCCACGCTTGGCAAGCGGGATGGCAATCGTGCCCGTACCACAGCCAAGATCTATGACATGCTGCGGCTTCTCTCCCTTTGCCCACATGCGCTCTACCCAGTCCAACCATTGGTCATAGGGAGTGTCCGCCATCAGCCTGTCGTACACAGCTGCCATATGTGCATACGCCATCTGTATTTACCCTTGCTCTGCGAAGGAAACTTCCTCTGCATCCTTCCACAGACGCTCCAAATTATAAAATTCACGATCTTCACGGTGGAAGACATGGATTACGATATCGCCGAGGTCAACGAGAACCCAGCGTCCTTCGTCCGCACCCTCGATGCCGCGTACCGTAAAACCATTTTTGTGTGCCTGATCCCGAATTTCTCTGACGATCGCCTGCACCTGACGTTCGTTGTTACCGTGGCAAATCATGAAGTAGTCTGCAATAACGGACAGTTTCTTGATATCCAGAACCTTGAAGTTTTCTGCCTTTTTATCTGCTGCAGCCGTCACTACCAAACGTGCCAAATCATCTACTGTATTAACCATTAAACCCTCCTGCTCTCCCTTTTTGGGATACCAAATCGTTGTATGCAATCAGCGTCAACGGAAAAACCGTCTTCTGCTTTTCTATCAAGAAGCGGATCGTCCCTCCCAAAGCATGGGCGAGGGCAGCATCCAAATCATGCTGTGCCAGCGTGCGAATTTCTTCCACACCTGGATAGTTACGGTTCGGTTCTATATAGTCTGCCACACAAACCACTTTTTCTAACATCGACATACCTGCCCGGCCCGTCGTATGGTAGCGCACGGCTTGCAAAATCTCCGTGTCGGTGACGCCCAGCTCCGTTTGGATGACGATCGCCGCGGCAAATGCGTGCCACAGCTCCTTTTCTCCTTCCAAAAGCTCAGTAGGCATGTCATGGCGAACCAGAATCTCAAGCATTTTTTCAACAGGCCAGCATTTGCAGTAGTCGTGCAAGAATCCAGCCAGCTCTGCTTTTTCAGGATCTGCCCCAAATCGCTCTGCAAGCTGCTTTGCCGACGCAGCTACTCCGAGCGTATGCTGGTAACGCTTGTCGTGCATTTGCGCCCGTATCTTTTCGAGCAGAGCCTCCCGATTACTCCACATGTTCATAGAATCGGTTCTCCTTTATATAGCGTTCGACTGCATCGGGCACAAGATAACGAATACTCTTGCCGGCAGCTGCTTTATTCCGGATGAGTGTAGAAGAAATATCCCACACCGGCATCTCGACAAATGTCACGACTTCATCGTTATTGCCTTTGTCCAGCTCAGCTCCCGGCCGAGCCAGACCAATAAAGTGTATCATACGAATCAGTTCTTTGTACTGGTACCATTCGGAAAGAATCTGCACCATGTCTCCCCCAATAATAAAGGAGAATCGGTAATTTGGATACTGCGAAACAAGATCAACGATCGTGTCGTAAGTGTATGAGGGGCCTTCACGCCTAAGCTCTATATCCGTCACGAAAAAAGATTCGTGATCAGCTACAGCCAGCTCTACCATTTGCAGGCGATGCTTTGCCAGGGTAAGGCTGTTTCTTTTTTTATGAGGGGGAATATGCGTTGGCATAAACCACACCTCGTCCAGTCCTGCCTGTTCCCTCGCCTGTTCAGCTGCCAGCAAATGACCGCAGTGTATCGGATCAAATGTACCGCCCATGATGCCAATATGCTTTTGTTGTTCGTCCATGGCGATCGCCTGCCATCTACGGCAACTTGATCGTCTTGTGCTCCCGGGACTCTTTGTACAGTACAACCGTATGTCCAATCAGTTGCACCAGTTCCGCTCCAGCACCTGCCGCCAGGTCTTCTGCCACTTCGTGTTTATCGTCACTGTTGTTTTGCAGGATGGATACCTTGATCAGCTCGCGCACTTCCAGCGCTTCTTTGATCTGGGTAATCATGTTTTCATTTACTCCACCTTTTCCTACTTGGAAAATAGGGGTGAGATGATGAGCTTCTGCACGTAAAAATCGTTTTTGCTTGCCGGTTAACATCGGCATGCCTCCTTCTTTATCCTGCAATCGTTATCGATCAGGTTGTTTTCTGTAGTTGTTGCAAGACGATCTCACGCATGATCTCAGTCGGAGCCAGTTGACCTGTCCACAGCTCGAAGGCCAATGCCCCTTGATTCACGAACATGCCTACGCCGGAATGAACAGTGGCTCCAATCGCACGTGCTTCGCTAAGCAGGCGCGTTTCTAACGGATTGTAGATGAGATCGCTTACTGTTAATTGGTTATGCAGCCACTCAGTCGGTACAGGCGTTTCCTGTACATGGGGGAGCATCCCGATAGAGGTCGTATTGATGAGGAGCGAAGAATCAGCAATCGCGTCTTTCCCTTCCCCCTGCTCTACGATTTTGGTAGGGACAATTGTGCCTACATGCTCTGCCAGAACCGCAGCTCTTTCCCTTGAGCGGTTGATGATTCGAATTTCTTTCACACCTTTTTCAGCTAGAGTAAACGCAACTGCTCTGGCAGCTCCACCCGCTCCGACCATCGTTACGGTTTGTTGATCCAGAACAATTCCTGTCTCCTCTACAAGCGAGCGGACGTACCCCATTCCATCCGTATTGTAACCGATCAATCGCCCTTCGTTGATGACGACTGTATTGACAGCCCCAATTCGTTTGGCAAGTGGATCAATTTCGTCCAGCATCGGCATAATAGCTACCTTGTGCGGGATCGTTACATTAATCCCTTTCAGCCCAAGGGCACGAATGCCGGCAACAGCGTCTTCCAGATTGGCAGGCTCAACATCAAACGCAACATAGGCGAACCCCAAGCCCATCTCAGCAAAAGCCGCATTATGCATCATCGGCGACTGCGAATGAGAAACCGGATGTCCAAACAAACCAACCAGTTGTGTTTTGCTTGTAATCATGAAGATATCCTCCCCGTTATGTCTCTCTAGCGTATGGCACGGAAAAAAGGTGCTATTTTTCTTCTTCGAATTGCGACTAGATCAGCCCTTTGCGCATCCCGACACTGACACCCTTCGGCGCATGAACCACAATGCTCGCTTCATGCTTTCCTTGGAGACTGACCCAGCCCAAGCCGGAAATTACAATATCGGTTGTCGTCTCGGTCGGTTTAATTTTGAAGGAATGCTTGGCGAATGGAGGCAATGCTTTGACCGCTTCTTCTCCCGTTGGAGGCACAAGAAGGGTTCCGTGATGCTTAGCCAGCACTTCATCTGCTTTTTCCAGCTTCGTCCGATGGATGTACAGATCATTGTCAACATAAACAACGAGGGGCTGACGCGGTCCACGAACAAAATCAATTCGTGCAAGCCCACCCAAAAAGAGCGATTGACCATCATCTAATTGATATACCTTGGAATTGATTCGACTTCTTGGCGTAATTTTTCGCAGGTCAGCTGGAGAAACCATATGTCCGATCTGATCACGGTTAATAATTCCAGGTGTATCAAAAATGGAACGACCGTCTTCCAGTGGGATCTCAATCTTGTCGAGAGTCGTTCCTGGAAACGGCGATGTAGTAATTTCCATATCCGTAGAGCCGTAATCATGCAAAATCCGATTAATCATCGTTGACTTGCCTACGTTGGTAACTCCTACGATATAAACATCTCGCCCTTTGCGCAGCTCGCCGATCCGGTTCAGCAGTTCATCGATGTGATCGCCTTTTGCGGCGCTGATCAACACGACGTCTTCTGGACGCAAGCCGCGTTCTTTTGCTTCGTGCTGCATCCAGTTGCGCACGCGATTCAAATTGATGTTGCGCGGAAGCAAATCGACTTTGTTTCCGACGAGCAGGATGGGATTTTTTCCGACAAAACGAGGCAAGCCTCTCAGCCATGACCCCTGGAAGTCAAAAATATCAACAACCATAACCACCAGAGATTCAGTCGATCCGATTCCATCCAAAATCCGCAGGAAATCATCGTCGCCCATTCCTACAGGCGCCACTTCATTATAATGCTTGATGCGATAGCAGCGCTGGCAAATCACGACTTTTCTACCGAGCGCAGACGCCGGGGCATAGCCTGGCCGTTTCGCATCCTCCGTCTGAATCGTGATCCCACAGCCGGCGCAGGAACCAGACGTTTGTTCTGTCATGCTTTTCTCCTCCACGAAACCATTCCTTTCCGCTCCATCCAATTAAGGGCCACACGCTCCAACTGCCGATTGAAACGCGTCCAGAAACCGTCCGTTTGGGCTACAGGTACTACCAAGATGGTATGGAACCCGAGCCGGTTTCCGCCCAGCACATCTGTAAACAATTGATCGCCAATAACAACGGTCTCGGCAATCGTTACATTCATTTGCCGTACCGCTTGCAGGAAAGCCCGGTTCGTAGGCTTACGAGCCGAGCAAATAAATTCGATATCGAGAGGTGAACAGAAACGGTCCACACGTTCCTTGTTGTTGTTAGAGACTACCGTTACCTGAATTTCCGCTTCTTGCAAGCGTTTTAGCCAGTTTTCTACCTCGGGGGTGGCCAGCGGCCTGTCCCATTCAACCAAGGTATTGTCAAGGTCTGTAATGATGGCCCGTACCTTATTTCGCTTCAATTGATCTATATCGATATGGTGGATCGAATCCACGAACTGACTGGGCATCAGCTTCTTTAAAAACACGGGGGCACCTCCAAATGATGTGAAGCAATCAACCGCGATTTCGGCACCTACTATACCATAATCGACCACTCTGTTGCAAAAGAAAAAGCACAGAGGCCCCTTGCGTTCGGCAAACCGTTTGAGTAAAATGGAGATACTAAGAAAACTACTTTTGTTTAAACAGTTTTCCCTCAAGTAGTTTTGTCAGGGGGTTGATTGACATAAAAGACCGGATCATGAAAGGTTTTATTGAAGAGATCAGAGACAAGGGCATGAAATTTTCTATGGATGATTTGGCTCACCGACTCGGAATCAGCAAGCGCACACTGTATGAGCACTTCTCATCCAAGGTTGAAATTTTAGAAGCAATCATTAAGCAAACATTTGCAGAAGGCGATGAAAAAGCTCAGCAAATCATTGATGACGACTCTCTCTCTCTCATCGATAAGATCAAAGGGGTCATGATGGTTTTACCTACACATTATGAGTTATACGATTTACGTGTACTTGAACAGATGAAGCGCTATTACCCTGAGCAATGGGTCATGGTCGACTCGTCTCTGTCAGACGATTGGCAAACACTGCGTGAGCTTATCGAGCAGGGAATTCGCGAAGGTCAGATTGTGAATATGAACGTCACACTCCTGATGAAGCTGATCATCGATGCCGTAAACTCGACGCTTGACCAACGTTTTTACATGCAAAATCAAATTACCGTGTCGCAAGCCCTTTCTGCCATTGTCGATGTGCTTTTGTTCGGGCTGGTACCAGTGGATAAAAGGTAACCCTTTTATTCCCTTTTTTTAATAAAACCAATAAAACAAAAATAGTTTTCACAGTTATGAGGTGTTCACCATGTCGTTCTTCACACAAATGACAAAACCACAACGAACAGGTCTTCTGTTCGTCATTCTGATTTTATTTATCGACATGCTATTGTACAGCTTGTTGATTCCGATTGTTCCTTATTTTTCGGAAACACTGAAGCCTTCTTCTACGATGATGGGGGTCCTATTTAGCAGCTATGCGGTTGCCATGCTCGTGGCCACTCCGATTTTCGGCCCGATCTCTGACCGGATCGGCAGACGCATCATGCTTTTGATCGGTTTGCTTGGACTCGCTGCCTCTACGCTCCTGTTTGCTTTCTCCGAGTCCATGACGCTTTTGATTACTGCACGATTTGTACAGGGGATCTCGGCAGCAGCGACGTGGCCTACTGCTCTTGCCTTGCTCGCTGACCTGTTTCCTCCGCAAAAACGTGGAGCCGTCATGGGTACGGCTTTGACTGCCATTTCTACTGGTACCCTGCTTGGAGCTCCCATTGGCGGCTGGCTGTTTGAGATTAGTGACCACCGGATGCCATTTCTCGCCGCTGCGGCATTTACATTACTCAACATCGTTCTAGTTTTCTTGTTTTTAAAAGAAGAAACCAATCGGACTGCCAGCAAAAAGTTGGAGATGGGTGGCTTTATCCGCAATCCGCAGGTCGTCTTTATTGCCGGGATCGTGCTCTTGGCAGAAGTATCCCTCTGCTTGCTGGAGCCGACTCTCCCTCTCTTCTTTACGGAAAAGCTGGGAACCACGCCAACCACAATTGGTCTCTTATTTGCTGTGATGACTCTGGCATACGGGATGATAGCTCCTGTAGCAGGCTCGCTCTCCAGCCGCTATAATCCGTACAAACTCATGTTTGCCGGCATTCTCGCACTAGCAATCTTCATGCCTTTCCTCGTATGGTCTGGATCGCTTTGGCAAGCAGCCATCGCCATGGCACTCGTTGGCGCAGGCGTAGGCTTCACTCTGTCGCCGACACTTGCCACATTAGGCGGAATCATTGACGAAGGCGGTAGCGGGGCTTATGGTACCGCGTATTCGCTCTTTAACATGTTCCATGGTGTCGGCATGGTAGCAGGTCCATTGCTTGGCGGAATTTTGACGGATCTGTTGCCAGTGTCCAGTGCCATTCCTGTCGTAGCAGCAGCTGTGCTCGGTTTTGGCATTCTGCTATTTGTTCAATTGCGAGCAAGCAAAACCGTTCGTATCTCGCGCAAAGAAAGCGAGCTGAAATTTTGAAATTAAACCTGCGTCCGATCACAAGAGACAACTGGCGGCAAATTGCCATGCTGGCTGTCAACGAGAACCAAACGTCTTTTGTAGAGAATAATTCCTATTCGCTTGCACAATCCGGCTTTGAGACTGAATGGATCTCCGTCGGATTGTATGATGGCGATACGGCGGTCGGTTATGCCATTCACGGTGTCGATTTAGAGAACGGCCAAGTCTGGTTGGACCGCTTCATGATTGATGGCAGACATCAGGGAAGAGGGTATCCGCTACGCCTGCAATCGAATTTATCTCAGTATTCATCCTGAGAACGAGCATGCTCGCGGCCTTTACGCAAGAATGGGCTTTTATGCAAGCAAAGAGATGGATGGGGCTGAAGAAGTGATGATTCTCGATAGGAAACCAAGTATGTAAAACAGCACCCCTTTGCGCTCGTCGGCAAGGGGGTGCTGCTGTTTATTCATAGATTCATTTATTCTGCTCGCTTCTGTCTCGCCTCCATCAGCCGCTTGACTCGTTCTGTCGGAGTCCAGCATTGGAAGCGATAATCAGGACGTGTCTCGTACGTAAGACGCGAGCAGCGATAGCTGACCCCGCTCATCCCTTTTTCCACGCGAAAATGAATACAGGTCGCACAGCAATGAAACGCACCTGCTTCCTCCATCGCTCTCCCTCCTATTGCCGCAGCTTCCACGAAAACATCGTAAGCTGCTCATAACGCTCTACCTGTTGATCAGCAAAATTGGAAAAGCCAACTCCGACCAGCCTTACCCCGGCAGAATAATCAAAGGCATCGAGCAGATCATCCAGCAGATCCTGCCAATTCGCTCCTGCCATGGCTTTATGCTGCTTGGTCCGCTGGGTAAAATCCGCGTACTTGATCTTCAACGTAATGGTTTGCGGCTCTACCCCTTCTTGGCGGACGTCCTCCTCTACCTCGCGGAGCAGTGAAGTAGCAATCGGCTCAATCGATTCCCGATCATACAGATCAAACGGCAACGTCGTTTCCCGGCTCGTCGATTTAGGCGTACGATCCATTTCGATCTCCCGGCTATCTTCTCCACGTGCACGATGGTAGAGCGATTTTCCGAACTTGCCGAACAAGCCGACTACCTCATCCAATGAAAGCTGCCAAAAATCCTCTACCGTCACAATCCCTTTCTTGGCGAGCACCTCCTGCGACTTTTTCCCGACTCCGTGCAGTGTGCCAATCGGGAGTGTTCGAAGTACCTCTAGCGCTTGCTCCGGGCGAATAATCACAAAAGCATCCGGTTTTTTCAGGTCACTGGCAATTTTGGCTAGTGACATATTATACGAAAGTCCAATACTGCAGGTCAGCCCAGTCTCCCGCTTGACCCGCCGTTTTATTTCACGAGCGACAGGAACCGCATTGTCGTAATGAGAGACGTCCAAATACGCCTCGTCCAATCCAACTGTTTGATAACGCTCTGCGTAGGCCGAAAAAATCTCTCGGACCTCGGCAGATTTTTCTATATAGCGACTGTAACGAACGGGCAAATAAACACCTTGTGGACATTTTTTTCGCGCCATCGCAATGGGCATAGCCGAACGGACACCGAATTTACGTGCCTCGTAGCTACAGGTAGAGACAACGCCACGGTTTCCCGTGCCTCCCACAATAATCGGTTTACCCCGCAATTCCGGTCGATCCAGTTGTTCTACACTTGCGAAAAAGGCGTCAATATCCATGTGAAGGATTTTTCTCATGTCGGATAACCACCAAACATACATTCTCATTTGTATTATCCCTGTTTTTCGCCATGGTTGCAAGCGATGGATCTGCCTCGGCTGAGCTTGTTTTTTCAGGAATACTGTGCGATCACGGAAAGAAGCTCCGAAACAGGTGGATTCCCCTTTTTCGCATACATGATTTTCTTGTCTTTTCCAATGATATAAACGATGCGCTGTTGAAAGAACAGACCAAAAATTTTGCCCACATCATATGCGGAGCGAATGGATTCATTGGAATCCACAATCAGCGGAAAGTCATAACCAAATCTCTCTGCAAACGACTGCTTCTTGCCCATTTCCCCCGGGTTCACTCCAAACACGACCGTGTCAGCCTGCTCGATTGAGGCATAGTTGTCCTGGATGGCACACAGCTGCTTCGTGCATACAGGCGTGTCATCTCCCGGATAAAAAATCAGGACAATGTGGTTCTTGCCCAAATAGTTTTTGAGGTCCACCGGTCCCTTGGTGCTCGTTGCTATAAATGCTGGAGCTTCCGTTCCCACTTTTAACATGTCAATCACCTCTTTCCACAAGTATACATGAACAGTCGCGAAAATCTCAGGCTGTTGCTGAGAAGACGAAAAAACCGTCCTGCTCATGACAGAACGGTTTCTCCACTTTTACGCTATTCGCTATTTATCCGCCTAGGTCGCCTGCAGCTTCTGCTGTTTGACACGGGCAATGAATGCCTCCGCGATCCTCAACATGTCGCTGTCATGCGCCCACATACGCTCTGGATGCCATTGCAACCCTACGTGCAGCCCGTCGAGGCTCTCGATCGCCTCGATCACACCGTCAGCCGCGCATCCAGTCATTTTAAAGCTTGGTGCCACATCTTTTACAGATTGATGATGAGAAGTATTGACCAGCACTTCAGTCTTGCCGAGTGCATCAGCCACGAAGCCCGGCTGCAGCACGATCTTGTGTGCCCCATATTGGCGCGATCCTTTTTGCGCATGCTGCAATGCCCCTGGAACCTGTCTCGGAATATCCTGAACGAGCGTGCCGCCACAAGCAACGTTCATGATTTGCATACCACGACAAATACCTAACATCGGCTTTTTCAGCTCCATTGCCAGCTTGATGATCTCAAGCTCTGCCAGGTCTCGCTCGTATTCAATCTCTCCCAAGCCCTGCAACGGTTCTTCACCGTACAAGTGAGGGGCCGGGTCGTCACCGCCTGTCAAAATCAAACCGTCCAGCGATTCGATCATCTGACGAAACGGCGCCTCCTGTATGGTGAGCAGTGGCAGGATGAGAGGAATTCCGCCAGCGCGGGCAATTCCATCCATATACCCTGACCCTACGTAGAAGAACTGGTCCAGATTGTTACCAGGGAAAAACATTTTCGTACACGCTACGCCAATAATCGGACGCACACAATTCACTCCCTCATCCATTCTTTATTTCTTTTTTTCGTTGGACGCGTATTTGAAGTCAATGAATCCGAGGGCGTCTACTACTACATCCTTAACGCTGTCCTGTTTTACCCATGCATACGTGAAATAGTAGATTGGCATTGCTGGCATCTCATCCATGACAATGGCATCTGCTTTTTTCAGAATTTCTTTTCGCTTGGCTGCATCGCCTTCTTTTGCAGATTGGGCGAGCAGGTCCAGAAACTCTTTGTTTTCCCATTTCGATGTATTCAGGCCGCCTTTAAACACTTCGAGGAAGTTGATCGGATCGTTGAAATCGCCGATCCAGCTCGCACGTCCAATCGTGAAGTTCCCTTCCTTCATCTGTTCACGGTGTACCTTGTTTTCTTTATTAACCAGCTTTACTTCAATTCCAAACGCTTTTCTCCATTGATCCTGAATGACGGTTGCGATGCGCTGGTTTACTTCCGTCGTATTGTACGCGATCGTCAGCTCTGGCAGTTCAGTCAGACCTGCTTCCTTCATGCCTTCTGCGAGCAGTTTTTTCGCTGTCTCTACATCACCGTCTTTGATGTAGCCATCTGGAGTGAGCGCCATGGTTGGCGGCAAAATGCCTGTTGCTGGCGTACTCTTAAATGGTACGACGTTATCCGAAATTTCTTTACGGTTTACGGCTGTTGCAAAGGCCTCACGAATTTTTTTGTTGTCAAAAGGCTTCTTAGTCGTGTTAAAGATGTACCAGTACGTCCCTGCTGTCGCCTGCGATTGCATTTTACCTGAATCCTTCAGGGCATCGAGTGCATCGAGTGGCAAATCACCAAGTGGTGAGCCTGCCCAGTCCAGATCTCCTTTTTCAAACATCGACAGCTCTGTGTTTGCATCTTCAATCATGTTGACAGTGAGTTTGGACAATTTGACAGTCGCATTATCCCAATAGGAATCGCTCTTTTCAAATTCAATGACCGATTTATGCTCCCATTTTTTCAACACGAACGGACCGTTTCCGATGTAGGTTTCGGGTTTGGAAGCCCAGTCTTTGCTCGCTTCTACTACCTTTTGGTTCACTGGGAAGTAGGTGACCGATGCGACCAGCTCCGGGAAGAACGGCGCCGGGTTCTCCAGGGTTACGACAAGTGTCTTGTCGTCCGTTGCCTTTACACCAACATCCTCTGCTTTTGCTTTCTTGGAGTTAAAGGCTTCTCCATTTTTCAAATAGTACAGCTGGTACGCATAGCCGGAAGCGGTTTCAGGATCGAGAACACGTTTCCATGCGTATTCAAAGTCATGAGCGGTTACCGCATCACCGTTGGACCATTTGGAATCGCGCAAATGGAACGTGTAGGTGAGCCCATCCTCTGATACCTCGTACTTTTCGGCGACCGCCTCTTTCAGCTCGCCCTTTTCATTCAGGCGAAGGAGGCCATCAAATGCTGCCCGGGCAACAGACATCGAAGGGATATCTTCTGCCAGTCCAGGGTCGATCGTGTTCGGCTCACCTGTGTTCAGGTTCACCTGCATGGTCTGCGGGCTGGATGCTGCTTGTCCCTGCTCGGCAGTAGACGTTCCTCCATTTGTGCCCGCTTGCGGTGTACCACAGCCAGCAAAGGCCAGACTGGTCAGCAGCACAGCGCAAAATGATAGCTTTTTGAACCTTTTCACAAAAAAACCCCCGTCTCTGGAATAATTCTTCTTGATTGTTAGGAGCATGACTAAATAATATTATCTTGAGAAAATTTTGTCTACACGAAAGAAAAGGAGATGAATGAAATGCTATCGAGTCTTTCTACTTCCATAGCTGATTTGCTGCAAGAAGCGGGCGGTGAATGGGGCATTTATTTGGAAAATTTACAATCGGGTGAAAAGTTCGCTCTGAATGAAAATCAACGTTTTTATGCAGCAAGTGTTATCAAGGTTCCGATCATGACAGCCGTGTTTGCTGAGGCATATGCAGGTAAGCTCGCGCTTGAAGACAAAATCAAGCTGCGTCGTGAAGATCTGGTTGGCGGTGCAGGAGTCTTGCAGCATTTGACGCCAGGTACAGAGCTGACCGTACAGGATCTGGTCACGCTGATGATTATCCAAAGCGATAATACAGCAACGAACATGATGATCGATCTGGTTGGAACCGAAGCAATCCGTACTGCCATGAGCAAAACTGAGATGGTGAACAGCCAGTTTTACAACAAGTTGATGGTCGTCCCTGCTGAGCTAGAGGGATACAACGAGATTACCGCAGCCGACATGGGAAGCCATCTGCGCTATTTGGCTACAGGCAAAGTCATTTCGTATGACAGCTGTCTAAAAATGATCCATATCTTGAAGCAGCAGCAGCACCGTGATCGCATTCCTTCCCTGCTGCCCGATCCAGATGGTGATTTCATCGGCATGGTGCCGAAATGGGAATTCGCGAGCAAGACAGGCTCTGTTACCAACATCACCCACGATGTCGGTATCCTCTACGTGGGCGGACACGCTGTTACGATCAGTGTGCTGAACAAAGGGCTGAAGCAAAAAGCAGCTGCAGATGTCATGGCACGCATCGGCAGCCTCGTATACGGAGTGTACACTTCATAAATCGCCAAAAATGGAAACGCTATCTTTGCCGCCAGCTATATTTGGCGGCTTTTCTTTTGACGAAAAACAGGCGCACCCTCGTATGAAGGGAGCACCCGTTATCATTTTCTTACATTATTCTTTTTCCAAAATCAGCTTGGCTACATTCAATGCACTGGAGAAAGACAGCTCGGACAGTTGTCCTTGGCCCTCACACCAGTCACCAGCAAAGAACAGGTTGCGGTAATCCGGCAGCGAAATTGGCAATGGCTTCTGGTTCATGGTCCATTTGATCTCCTGTACAATCGCACGAGTGGAGACGCGTGGCACAACCAGTTGCTCACGCCAGCCAGCAAAATGCTTGTCGTACAGGTTTTCAATTTCCAGTTTACGCTGCTCGGCTGCTTCCTTGTTCCCTACATCTGCTTGACGCATATACGCGGTTGCCTGCAAAAGCTGTCCGCCCTCAGGTACACAGGTCGGGTCGTAATACGAGATATCCGTAATAAAGATGTTGTTTTGCTTGTCGTAGATGTACGAGAACGGAACGTCAACGCGTTCTTTGAGTCCGATATCATAGACGATAACCACAGTTGGCTCGTACTCTGCATGCTGTGCAATCGCATGCTCCAGACGTGTTTCAGCGAAGACTTTGACCATCTCTTTCGGCGGAATACAGCTGATAAACTCGTCTGCAGTAAACTCACCCTCAGGTGTGACCACTCCCACGACACGATCATCTTCAACATGGAACTGCTCCACTTTCGTTTTGGTCAAAATTGTCCCATTATTCGCTTCAATGACACGAACAAATTCATTAATCAGCGCCTGCCAGCCACCAGCGATGTAAGCAACAGGCTTATTCGTTGTAAACAGACGGCTGTAGTATGCGAAGAATACGTCAGACGGAATTTTTTCCGGTTCACGTGTAAAGAAGTTGGAGGAAGCGAGCGTCAGCATCATATCCTTGACTTCTTCATTCACATGCTTCTTCTCCATCCACTTTTGAATGGACATATGTGGATGGCCCTTTTCCATTTTCAACATGGTTTTTAAAATTTCAAACGTAAACAACACTTTGTCCAAACCGGTCAACAGCTTTGTTTGGAACAGACCTTGTACGTTGGAAGGAACAGCTGTGAGCTCGTCTCCAATATCGTACTTGGCCTTGGTCGGATTAAAGTCTTGCCAATCAATGTGAAGTCCCAGCTCTTTTTCAAACGTTCTTAGAACAGAGCTGTCGCGAGCATAAATAGCGTGGGCACCGAAGTTAAAGTTGAAGCCCTTGATCTTCAATGTAACAGCACGTCCACCTAATTGACCGCGTTCCAAAACAGCAACTTTTTTGCCTTTCGATGACAGGTAGGCAGCGCTGGAAAGTCCAGCTAGTCCTCCACCTACAATAACAACGTCATAGTGATTGGTTGTCATACACAATCTCCCCTACGCACTAGCGATGTTGATAAGAAAAAACCTCTATCGAGGCGTGCTCATAAATGAGCGACCGCATTTAAACCCTATCCTAGAATACTGGATGTATAAGGTGGAAGTCAACTATTATTGAACTGTGTCTATTTTTATACTAGCACATACCATTTATTTCCTCTGCATCCATCATGCTATAATGAAAAGAAACCAGAAAAGAGAAGGGTGCTTTCACTCATGAACTGGAATTCTCCTATCCCTCTGCAAGCTCAAACGCTGAACTCATTGCCATCCATTATGGAGAGCCATGAGCCACTACTCTCTCTCAAGCAGTATTCCCCTGAGATTGAGGTATATCCCGCTTACTATCGCGAAGGCTTGTCAGGCGCAATCGATGATTGCCTGCTGCGTCATGGTGTCGCACAGCGCTTGAAAAAAGCGGCAGAGCTCCTCCCGGCAGGGATACGGCTCGTACTGTTGGATGGCTATCGGCCGATTGCGGTCCAACAGGCTTTATATGATCGGCAAAGAAATCACTTGCTTGAGCAAGGGTGGACAGAGAGTGAAGAGATGTATGCCGAATTGCATCGCTTTGTTGCCCGCCCCACAGTCGATCCGGCTAAGCCGCCACGCCATTTCACGGGTGGTGCTGTTGATTTAACGCTTACAGGTCCAAACGGATGGCTTAATATGGGGACCCCTTTTGATGATTTCAGCGAACGTGCAGCTACACGCTATTATGAACAAAAATCTGATCTGCAACCTGATGAGCAACTGATTCGTGACCACCGTCGGCTATTGTACCATGTCATGAATCAGGTTGGCTTCACTAATTATTCAGATGAGTGGTGGCATTTTGATTTTGGCAATCAAGCCTGGGCAATATTGACAGGAAATGAGAGGGCATGCTATGGCGGTGTAGTACCGCAAGCATCCAACTGAACAGCAAAAAACGGGGCCGCATACATCGCCCCGTTTTTCCATTAAATCCCTTACTCATTTCTCCGTGTCATTTGCTGCCATACCGTACCACTTGCCGCTTCGCCACTTGCAATCCGTTCAACGGCCATTTGTACCTGGAGACTGACCTCGAACTCGGGATCATTCTGTGTCGCACGCAATGCCTCAAGTGCAGACTCATCTCCCACCTCAAACAAAAAGCGGGCTGCACGCCAGCGAACCAGCTTGTTACGATCCTTCAGCGCCTCGCACATCGGCGCAATCGCTCTTTCATCTCCTAAGTCGGACAAGGTATCACCTGCCGTACGTCTTACGGAGACGGAGTCATCACGAAGTGCTTCAAACAAGAGTGGGAAAACAGAGTCTCCCCCCACCATACCCAAATAAACGACAGCAAGTCTACGGATGGACGGCTTGGAATCACGCAGCGCCTTTCCAAGAACTGGCATATCTTCCTCCGTCGGCTCCATCCGATCGAGAGCCTCATATCGTTTTTGCCAGTCTGGATCGTCGAGCATCTCGAGTGTAACACCCTTTTTTTCACGTACGACAGGCTCGGGAGCTTCTCCCGGCCCCAGCTGCATCGCCTGTTCTACGAGCTCCTCCACACGACTCTGTGGGTAGGAAGCATCGATTTCCGCGGCTACCTCTTCCCCAATCTCACGCAAATCCCCATAGCGTACGCCATGCTCTACCCATTTGCGCTCCATGATCAGGTTTGGTGAAGCAGAGCCAGCACCTACAGCCGCTTGCCCAAAACGCTCTGGCAACGCCGCCCGGATTTGCTCTGTCCCCATCGTCACCTTCACTTGCATCGGTACCCCGCGAAACATTTGGATAAACACTTGTGCCTCACCAAACGCACCAGCATCTGCTGTGGACGGTACTACAACAGCTGCACCAGCACCCACCTGCAGGATTTCTCTCGCATGCGTCAAGATACGCTGCCAGTCCGCATTCGATTTACGCTCCAGGGCGAGAAAATCAGCGGTATGAAAAATAGAAGTTACTCCATCAATTTCGAGTAGCTTGCCCATCAATTCAGGTGCCTTTGCAGCCCCCGCTTTTGTATAAACATGTTGAACGCCATCTGGCAAACGCTCGTCCACATTAAGCTTCATCACGTTTGGACTTGGCGTTGGTTCGATCGACAACAGTTTCATCAATTGTCACTCCTTTTTCCGTACTGCTTCAAGCATCCTCTCTATCGTAGCACGCCAGCTCCCTCCATTTCCAATCTGGAGACGCAGCAAATGCAGTTTGACGCTTCATCACCTGAAGCACATACTTTTTGGCTAAAAGTAATGGCGTCTTATTTCATGAATAATTTCCTCCAGATTGTTTGCCACCTGTGGGATCGCATACCCGACATACAATGGTGAGGTAACAAAACGCGGTACGACTTTGGCAATCAGCTTGTCTTTCCAGTGATAGAAAAAGAAATTATAGCTTTTATTTCGCACATTCACATGATTAAGCACCCAGTGAGCAAGAATTTGCAGATAATTCGCCATTTGGGGCAAACGATCCCAGTCTGATAAGACTACATTGTATTCAAAAAAACCGGCACGCGGATGCGTCGAAAGCGTGCACTCAATCCCCGCTTCCTTGTCGATGGTCTTCCCGATAAAATCACTATCCTTTACTTGCGCGAGGTAGTCATAATGGTTCAGCCCGACAATTTGCATATGTGGATGACGAATGCTTCCTCCCGATAAAGGACCGTGGTTTTTGAAAAAAAGAACAGATTGAAAGGAGCCGCTCCGCTCCATCTCCAGCCATTTTTCTACCCCAAAGGACAGCAGAGCATGTACATGCTCCTTGGAGTAAACCGACCAGTCTCCCTCACAGTCATCCGACTCAATCAAGACGGTTTGATAGGTTTCTTGCAAGACCGGAAATTTATTCATCAGCCAGATCATCGATCCTCGCTGCTCCAGCACGTCTGTAAGACTATTGTGATCACAAAATGGACAAGCCGTTTCCCGGTTGATTACACTCTCTGGTTTTCTTCTGCCCATTTGCATGTTAAAGTGCAAATGCGTTTGTGTCATACAAGCGTCCCTCCCGTTCCTTTCTCCTTCACTTTACACGAAATCGCGCGGGAAAATCATTTGTTTTTCGGACCTCTGACACTTCATTTCCTTTCGAAAGCATCCCTAGCCCCTTTTAAGTTTGGGCAGCGGATCGCTTTTTTTATCTCAAACGCTTTGCATACAATGAGAAGTAGTGAATATCGGAAAGGTGTTGGATACAGATGGAGAGGTCTTTTTATTATCCTGTTAGCTGGAGTGAAGCGCAAAAATACAAAATGATGCTGGATCAAGAAGGCGTCCCTTATGAAATTTTATCTCCTGTCGATTTGCCTATTCTGGAGCAAGGGAAGCTCGCTATCGTCTTCCCCTCCATCCCTCTGCGCCTGTATGCCTGGGTCCGTGCGCTGTTTTATCGGGATGGCCTGCGCTATCCAGACCCATTCTCCCTGGACTTCAAGCTGAAATCGGGTAAATAACAAACAGGGACCGCTTCTGCCCTTTCACATAGGATGTTGATAGATGCGCTTGGTTCCCCCTAAATGGAGGAGGTGAAGAAGATGCCGTCCTACAACATCCGCATTTCGCTCGCCAATTTGAGACTTGATCTCTTTGACGGTACCCGGCTTGTCCGCTCCTTTCCGGTTGCGCTCGGAAAGATCGCTACCTCAACCCCACGCGGGGATTTTACTATAGTCACTAAAGTGCCGTATCCAGGCTCATATCCGGGGGGTCCGCTCAGTGTGTTCGGCACCTATTGGCTCGGCCTGAGTAAGCCGCATTATGGCATCCACGGAACGAACAATCCTTCCTCGATTGGCCATTACGTATCACATGGTTGTATTCGCATGTTCAATGAGGACGTCAATTTTTTGGCGAGGACGGTTTCCATTGGTACGCCAGTACGTATTAGACCGCAGTAATGTATTGGGTCAAAGCAAAGACCCGCCTCTTTTTATTCCCGAGGCGGGTCTTCCTTTTTCCCTTACATGAAGCGAGTCTTTTTTTCCGCGGTTACATGCGCTTCATCTGATTCAATGTATACAAGAAATCTTCTGGCTTGCTTGTACATAATCGATAGCGTCATTTCTCTCATTTTGTTCATGATCGCATCTTTTTCGTCAGGGTGCACTTCGCAAGCGAGTTTTTGTTCTTGCTGGGCAAGATAGGACTCTACCCATTCTGGATCCAATTTATAAGCAGGCAACGACAGCGACTCCTCTACTCAAGTAATCTCCTCTAGTCTACAGGATGAAAGGAGTGCTTTCACAGCCTCAATTACTGGCTAAACAAACAGAGATTGGCACTCGTCCTTTTCCTTCCACTTTTACTCAACCGAAAAAGAGACGAACTCCTCGGGGTGGCTTCGAATATAACGATAAATGATAAGGAACGTGTCCGGTACATGCTGCCGATAATCATGATAGATTCGATCAACCGTTTCCCGAAGCAGAGCATCCTCTTCCAAATCCTGTCCGGTTACATCTGCTAACGACTTGCCTAGTCTCTCGTTTCTTTCCTCTAAAACATCGTTCATTTCCTCGAGTAGGGCGATGATGCTTTCTTGGTCGAAAAAGCGCAAGCCTGCCTGAATCCCGATCCAGTAAGAAAATTCCTGTCTCGTATACGCCAGCCAGCAATAAAACTCCAGAGCAGATCCACATGCATGATCATGCCAAACATGAAACATAAACAAAGCTCGCTGCCCGACTGTGAGCCCTTGATACACCTCTGCCTTTACAGACGGACGCTTTCCCCTGAGCGGTAATAGTACCGGCTCTATACATGCTCGGCCCAACTGTTCAGGCGTCAGTGAATCAAAAAGCTCTCGCTTCATCGCTATCAACATTCAATCACTCCCCTTCCTCCCATTATATAGCAAAAAACCCCAAGACTGGCGTTTTCGCTCGCTTGGGGTCACTCATTTCCTTTTTATTTTCCTTGTTCCAATTCCTCAATCATCGCGGACAGCTCTGCCCAGCGCTCCACTGCGGCTTCCAGCTCGGTTGCTACATGCTGTTCCTCGGCAAAAAGCTTTTCTACTTTGCCATAGTCACTGCCAGATGTAGCAATTTCTTCTTTTAAGCGAACACTTCGTTCTTCCAACGCAGCAATTTTGCCCTCAATTTCATCCCATTCCTTTTGATCCTTGTACGAGAGCTTTTTCGTCCGATTATTGCCTCGATTACTGCTCGGCTTCTCATTTTTCTCGACCGGCTCTGCGATAGCTTGCTGCACGGCCTTTTCCTCTCGTCTTTCTTCGAGGTACTCGGAATAATTGCCGTTGTAGTGACGAATGACGCCTTGCCCTTCAAAGGCAAACAAATGATCGACCGTACGATCCAGGAAGTAACGGTCATGGGATACCGTAATGACTGCACCCGGAAACTGCTCCAAATAATCCTCCAAAATACTGAGCGTTTGAATATCGAGATCATTTGTCGGCTCATCCAGGAACAGAACATTCGGCTCACCCATCAACGTCCGCAGCAAATAAAGACGTCTGCGCTCGCCACCTGATAACCGCGAAATCGGCGTCCACTGCATATGCGGGGCAAACAAGAAGCGCTCCAGCATTTGTGATGCTGTGATCGATTCACCGTTACTCGTTTGAATGACCTCTGCTGCTTCCTTTACATACTCAATCGCGCGCAGCTTTTCATCCATCTCTACGCTACCTTGGGTATAGTAGGCGATCTTAACAGTCGTACCCACCTCGAGAGAACCGCTATCTGGCTGGATTCTACCAGCAAGCATGTTTAATAGCGTCGACTTTCCACTGCCATTCGGACCAATAATCCCGACACGATCACCGGGTAGTACGATATAGCTAAAGTTTTGAATCAGCTTGCGGTCTCCAAAGCCTTTGTTTATTCCTTCAATCTCGATCACTTTTTTGCCCAGGCGGCTTGCACCAAGTGCCATCTCCATTTTGGCAGCAGGCCCTTCTACAACCCGATCTCTCAGTTCCTCGGCACGTTGAACCCGTGCTTTTTGCTTGGTTGTCCGCGCTTTTGCCCCACGGCGCAGCCAGGCAAGCTCTCGTCTTAAGAGATTTTGCCTTTTGCTCTCCGTCGCCGCCTCGTTTTCTTCACGCTCAGCCTTTTTCTCCAAAAAGGCAGCGTAGTTGCCTTCATAGCTGTACAGCTTTCCTTTGTCAAGCTCAAAGGTTCGATTCGTTACACGATCCAAGAAATAGCGATCATGGGTGACGAGCAGCAAGGCACCTTTGTAACGGGACAAATACTCTTCAAGCCACTCCACCGTCTCATTGTCGATATGGTTGGTAGGCTCATCCAGAATCAATAGATCGGCTGGCTGAATCAAAGCACGAGCCATCGCGACTCGCTTGCGCTGACCGCCAGAGAGCTCACTCACTCGTTGCGAGAAATCGTGTAATCCCAATTGGGTCAAAATCATTTTGGCCTGTGTATTGCTCTCCCATGCATCAGCTGCGTCCATTCGGGTTTGCACGGAAAACATCCGCGTCTGCCTCTTCTCGTCATCTGGTGCCACTTGCAGATCAGCCAAAGCCTGCTCGTACTCACGAAGCAACTGAATCAATGGAGAATCTCCGTAAAAAACCTGGTCCAATACAGAGGAATCCTCTTCAAAGCTAGGATTTTGCGGCAAGTATTCGACGCGAAAGTGATTGGCATGAACGATCTTTCCGCTATCTGCTGTATCCAAGCCTGCAATGATTTTTAACAAGGAAGACTTTCCTGTGCCGTTTACACCGATCAATCCGATCCGCTGCTGCTCGGCAATATGAAAGGAAATGTTATCAAACAATACTTTCTCTCCATATCCTTTGGAGAGATTTTCTACTGTTAATATTTGCATGTCGGTCACCTGTACTTTTCTATTTGCCGTGATACAGAGGCAAATGAATGCTATACACGATGGTATCATGTTTTTCCCCGAAGCTCTAGGCTTGATCTGCTTGATGAGGTGTTGACGATACTTCTACCCAAAATAATGGAAATTCCTGCTACGATTTTGTATGATCTACTGGTAAAATAAGGGATATTTAAAAAATTTGCAGCCAATTGAAGGACGGTACAAACGAAGTAGTAGTGAAAGTGGATGAGAAGTCAGGTGCGTTGTTGTCTGTCAGTCAATTGGGTGAGCAAAACGAGCAAACGCCTAAAGGCGCTTCCCAAGAAGATGCGAAGCAGCTCATGCTGCGTTTTATCGAAAGCTACGTGCCAATCCCTGCCGACAAATATGTAGTACAAGAGCGATCTGGATCAGAAAAAGTGGCGCTGGCAATCTACCCACTTCATGGGAAAGTTCGCGCAGCTGTCCCCTATGTTACTGCAACCATCGATTTGCAGCGAAATGGAGTGACCTCGCTGGAAACGAATGTGTATCCAGTGCTCGTAGGATCAACTCCCACCGTTATCTCGAAAGAAGAGGCGATAAAAGCTTTCGTAAACGGACTTGATGTTGAAAAAAGCTATGTGTACGTGAACGATTTTGATCACAAATCCTCCTCATCCAAGCTTGTCTATCTGCCAACAAATAAGATGAGAAGCATTGCTGTAGACGCTGTCACAGGTGCGCTTATTCACTCAAGCCACTAATTCTTCTTGACTAACCAAATGAAAGGCAAGCGATCTCGGTTTCTTCCCGAAGTATCGCTCGCCTCTTTTTATGCTCCACCCAATCAGTAATACCCTTGATAGGCAGGTTGCTGGTAAACAGGCTGTTGCGGCACACCTGGATGATATCCATATGGGACCTGTGCCTGCTGCGAATAAGCAGAATCATAATAGTTTTGAGAAGAAGGATATTGACCGTAGTAATGTTGCTGTGGGTATGCACTGGAGGGCATGCTTCCCTGACCCCCTGTCTGACATCCTCTTGGCGGTCCAATAATAACTGTATCGGTAATGGGCGCTAAGGCATCCTTTACTTTGCTCTCATCCAGGCAGTACGTATGAGCGAGTACATTTGCTGGCGTCAGACGCAGCATTTGAGAACCAAAAATAACCTCTGGAACTGGAGCATCGAAGACCGCCAAGAGATGTGTATCGTCTGTTGTTGCCATCTCATAATGCCACCAGCCCTGAGGCACGTTGGCTACCTGTCTCGGCCCTATCGTGAAATTAAGCATTTGATTGGTATACGGATTCATAATCGAGACAACAGCTCCACCCGAGATACAATAGACAAGCTCAGATGCATTTTGATGAATATGAGGCTCGACTACATTCCCTGTGGTCAAGAATATATCCAGTAGTGACGAATTTCCCAAGGTGTTTAACTGATTGACCGACAGTACATCAATAAAATTCCAATCATCTTTTTTATAAAAGACACTGTTTCTCAGATCGTACGTAAATTGTACGGACGGTGAAGTAAAATCAAGAGATGAAGTTGCCATCTTTCTTTGTATCCTCCCGCATCACAGGTATTTGACTACCTTTTATAGATATTCCTACACCCCACATCCGTGAATCCATCTTCTAAGTGCTTCTTGCCCTCCTCGTCGCCAATCTCACGATGCAGACAATCACCCTACTCGTTTTTTACACATATGGTAAGAAGAACGATAGATCGGAATTTTGAAGGAGGGGAAGGTATGTCCACCTATTTCGTTTCAGACATTCACGGACAGAATCAAGCTTTTCAACAGGCTCTGCGCAACGCTTCCTTCTCACCACAACGAAATGATCAGCTGTATGTCCTCGGAGATATGATTGATCGTGGGCCGGAATCGAAAGAAGTGTTGCTGGATTTGCTTGCCATGCGAGATGCCTATCCAGGGCAAGTGGTCTTACTAAAGGGAAATCATGAGCAGATGTTTGAGGACTGGTTGCTCGGACGCGGAAATTCTGAAAATTACCTCCGCTTTAATGGAGGCGATGCCACCATCCGTTCGTTTCTCGGAAATCATCCATTGCGTCGTGCTTTTATCGGCTCGATGCCCTCCGAGGAAGCTCAGGATGAAGCCCGTCAGTTCATTCTTTCCCGCTATCCACAGCTGCTTCCTGCCCTGGCTTCTCTCCCTCTCTATGTAGAGCTGCCAGCAAATCCGCAGACAGGAGCGCCTGCTGTTCTACTCGTACATGCTGGAATACGTCCTGGCATCCCGCTACAGCAACAGTCGCCTGAAGATCTGTTGTGGATTCGAGAGCCCTTTTACCTTTATTATGAAGGAGAGCGACCTATCGTTTTTGGTCATACTCCTGTACCGAAATTACCTAACTATGAAGGCTTCGGTCCATGGAGGCGAAACAATATGATAGGAATTGACGGTGGTGCAGCTTACCGACGCGGCGTTATGCTAGTTGAATGGCCTTCCCTACAGTCCATATTCGTCCCGATACATGAGGTCCAATCCTCTCCTTTCGTCCGAATGTAAGACCCGTACGTACGTGCAAAAGTCATCAGGTGCGCTTACCTGCTGCACGAGGCAACAGGTGGCCTGCCCTCACTCCTTAGCTGGACAAGCTATGTCTTTCACAAATTGTTACTTTTTATAATCTACTTCCGATTCGTAATATGTTAAGATATGGACGAGGTGTTGTTATGAAACGCGAGCAAGTCGCAGAACAAGCTATGTTTTTTTCTTGGGGAGTCTCCCTTATTGCCACAGCAGGCAGTCTCTTTTTTTCGGAAGTACTGAAATACATACCATGCGATCTCTGCTGGTACCAGCGCATTTTGATGTATCCGCTCATCATCCTGCTTGGGATCGCTAGCGCCAAAAAGGACTACAAAATGTCTATGTACGCCCTGGTGCTTTCCTTGATTGGCGGAGCCATCTCGCTATATCATTACCTCGTCCAAAAGGTGCCCGCACTACATGATCTGGGTAATGCTTGCGGCATCGTGCCTTGCAATACGGACTACATCAACTGGTTTGGTTTCATCACGATTCCTTTCCTCGCCTTGATCGGATTTACCCTGATTAGCATCCTTCAAGTCATTGTCATGAAAAACGCAAAGGAGATCTGATGCATGAAAAAAATCATTTTTCTTTCCATTCTCGTCGCAGCTCTGTTAATCGGCGCGATTGTTTACTCCGATATTTCCAATCGCGAGGCAGCTGCTGGCAACCCTTATGGCAAATCAAGCCTGAATCCGGCTACGATCGAGCAGTTAAAAGATCCGCTGTATGACAACCTGATCATGCCTGAAGAACTGCAGACAAAGCTGGATAACAAGGACGAGATGTTCGTTTATTACTACAGTCCTGTTTGCGAGCATTGTAAAGCAACCACTCCTGTCCTCGTACCGCTTGTCAAGGACATGCAAATCGACATGAAGAAGCACAATTTATTGGAGTTCAACGCGAGCTGGGATAAATACAATATTGAATTTACCCCTACTCTCGTTCACTACAAAGATGGAAAAGAAGTAGCTCGTTTGGTAGGCGGTCACGAAGCTGGAGAATGGAAAACATGGCTTGAAGAGCAGAAAAAATCATAAGGAAGCCTTTATCGAGGCTTGCTCGAGGAGGAGCGACCGCGTTTTAGCTGAAAGTTTCCATGCGCTCCAGAATTCATAAGCTTCTCGCTTATAAATTCTTATACGATAAAAAAATGAGAGTCTCCCTTCCTAGGGAGGCTTTTTCTATTGGATAATCGTGACATTCATGTGAACTCCTGTACTTCCCATGGAAGAAATAGCCCGAACGAGTCATAAGTCTTTTGCAATCTTTGCCTATAATGAGTACTGGGGAATATCCTTGGAAAACGGAGGTAAGACCATTGACCCTCATTTATCTGACGGAAACCTTTGGCTTTCGGGCAACCTGGAACCCGGAGCTAATGCTCCTGACTGCGTTACTCGCCTTGGCGTATTTTTCATTTGTCGGTCCGTTGCGTCACACCTTTGCGGATGCTGAACCTGCGACACTGCGACAAAAGATATGCTTTTCGCTTGGACTCGTGATCTTTTACTTTGGCATGGGTAGTCCGTTAAACGTCGCTGGACACTTTTTATTCAGCGCACACATGCTCCAGCAGTCGATTTTATACCTGGTCATGCCACTGCTGCTGCTCTCCGGAATGCCCAGGTGGCTTTTGCGTCCATTGATTGCGCGCAGCTGGTCAAAACGTTTACTCAGTATTATCACGCATCCTATTCCTGCTGTTCTCTTGTTTAACAGCCTGTTTTCGTTTTATCATATGCCTGTTGTCCTAGATTTGGCGATGAACAATCTGGCCGTACATAATCTGATCCATCTCGTGCTCTTATTTGCTTCCCTCGTGATGTGGATACCAGTGCTTGCGCCGTTTCCAGAGATTAATCGATTGACAGAGCTGCAAAAGCTTGCCTATCTTTTCGCCAATGGCGTACTCCTCACGCCTGCCTGTGCCCTGATCATCTTTTCGGAAACCGCCATGTATGGGACGTATGTAGACGGTCCGTCTCTTTTATGTGCACCATTCTTTTCTGCCCCCATCGACAAATCCATGTTTGCCGTGCCGCTCCCTCCTCACGAGGACCAGAGGCTTGGCGGAATTATTATGAAGTTGATGCAGGAAATGACCTATGGCGCCGTACTCGCCTACATTTTTACTGGCTGGTACAAAAAGGAAAAGAATCAGCCTGAGGATGAGTTATTACCGCAGTAAGAAAACCTCCATTCTGATTCACTAACCAAATCCCGCAAGGAGGCGGACTCATGTCTGTTCCTACTATTACTGCGATTCGCGTCAGACGGCTGCTTTTGATTTTGCCGCTACTCGTACTCGCTGCATTGGTCGCCTCCTGGTTTTGGGGCGGTTCGAAAAACGCACAGTCCACACTCCCTGACGTTACATTGGAAACGCTGGATGGACAGGCTTACGCTCTCACCCCAAAGCCAGGAAGCATACGCCTGGTTGAGCTGATCTACACACGCTGTCCGGATATTTGTCCAACAACTACGATCAAGATGGTTCAACTGCAAAAGCGTTTGCTGGAAGCAAATTTGATGGGGAATGGGATCGAATTTTTAACAGTCACGATCGATCCGGAAAATGACACCCCTGATGTACTGCGCTACTATGCCAAGCAATTAGGAATACAACCACAGGGCTGGACGATTTTGCGCGGTGATGAACAAACCACCCGTTCGGTTATGAGCTCACTCGGCTTTTTCTCCAATAAAATGGAGGACGGTTTTATCTCGCATACTTCCAGCACGTATCTGATCGATCAAAACAATAGAGTCATGCGCAAGTTTGGCATGGGGGAAGACTTTGATCCTGACGAAATTTATCAGGAGCTGCTGAATGTTAAGAAGGAAGGGTAATGAAAATGAAACGCTATTTATTCGTGTTACTTTGCGCAATCGCACTCATCGCATCAGCTTGTGGCAACGCAAACAGCGAACATACCGAGCTCACTTCCGGTGCACCTGTGGAAGCAGCCTTCTCTTTTACTCCCACTGAGCCTGCTGTTCGCGAGGCAATTACCTTCTCTGTCAAAGTGACACAAGAAGGAAAACCAGTGGATGACGCCAAGGAAGTGAAATTTGAATGGTGGAAGGATGGACAGGAACAGCATGTGACCATCCCCGCTGCCTTGACATCTGACGGTGTCTATACTGCTCAGCAAACAATCGACGAGCCCGGCTCTTACTTTGTGTACTATCATGTGACCGCGAGAGATTTTCACAATATGCAAAAGACGCCATTTACTGTAAAAGGCCAAGGAGATGAGCATGCCGCACATGGTACGCCTGCTGCTGACGCAGGGGCTGCCCATCAGCATGGTGCAGGTGGGGAAAATGAACAGCACGCAGCAAGTGGAGTAGATTTTCACTTCATGCCTGCTGATGAAATCAAATCTTCTACTCCAGCTCCAGTCACTGTCCACCTGATGAAGGACAATCAGACTTTTGCGGAAGCATCCGTCAAATTCGAATTCTGGCAAGGAAATGAGGAAAAGCATACGTTCATCGATGCTAGCGAATCCAAGCCAGGACAGTATGAGAGCAGTATCTCCTTTCCCGCAGCTGGTTCCTATCAGGTGAAGGTCCATGTAGAAAAAGGAGATGTCCATGATCACAAGGAATTCCCACTGACCGTCAAATAAAAGAAAGAACAAAAACGGCCTTCCCAGTTGGAGGCCGTTCTTGTTTGGATGAAGGTAGGTGTTCGTTAGCAAGTAAAGTAGGCAATTCGATCCAGCTCCAGACCGTAATACTCCCAACGGTTGTGTCTCCAACGATACCCCGATATCGAATTGTGGCTGACATATACGGGGTAGAACCAAAAGGAATGACCGTTCTTCAGCCAAATGTAGGTATAGCGATATAGGCAAGGATAAATAGCTCCTCGATCAATGCGCCGTGTACCTCCATATCCTTGTGCTCCCGGCGAACTCGGCGTCCTGCCTGGCGGAGGTCCTGGGGGTGGTGGTGGGAACCCGCCAGATGATCCTCCAGGCGGTGGTGGATAGCCACCTCCGGGGGGCGGTGGGTAACCTCCAGGCGGAAAACCTCCAGGCGGATGTTGATATGACATGACGTTCACCTCCTACAAGTCTCCCTATAAGAGATGCAGCAAACGCACAGATGGTATGTGCGTTTGCCCGTGGTCATTCACCTATTTTTTCCGCTACTGCCTGCATTTCTTTGCTTCCTGCCATTTAATAAGGTCGTCCACCCATGATGAAACGATATCCCCAATGCGTGTCTTTAAAATCGGTGATCTTCACACCACCTGATTCTTTCGAAAACGTGTTGAGCAGTTTGTTGTCTCCCATATAGATGGCTACGTGAGTGATATTTTGCTTGCTTACATCGATCCCTTTATAATCAGACTCCTTATAGCCCTTGTATGCCATAAAGAAGACGAGATCGCCATTTTTCAGCTTGTTGATGTCTGTCGTATAGCTGCCATTTTTCTTTACGTAATTTGCCTGAGAGCGTGCTCCACCTTTTCCCATATCGATATTGGCACCTTCCAGATAAGCCCACATCGTCAGTTCAGAGCAATCCATTGTCTTTTTATTGGAACGGGTCGAACCGTACTCATACGGCGTTCCCAAATATTTCTTTCCTGCTGCGATCACTTTATCTCCGAGAGAGGAGGTGTTCTCTGTCTCGCCCGGGGCAGGTTTTGTTCCCGTACCGTTATCTGCTGGAAGAAGTCTCCGCACACCAACCAGTTTTTTCGAATAATCGCTCATTTTTTTGATTACTACAGCGTCTTCTCCCTGGGATGCGTAAACGTATTGGTCATCCCCGATATAAATTCCCATGAAGCTCGGTACGCCTGTCCCATTCGAAGAAAAGAACACGAGATCACCAGACTGGATGTCCTTCACAGAAATTTTCTCTCCCGCTTTATAGAGCGTAGCAATCGTGTCTCCGATCGTAATACCCGCTTTTTTATATATGTACGTTGCCAAACCTGCCGAGCCAAATGAGTTTGGTCCCACTGCTCCGTATTTGTAATCCTTTCCAACCAATGCTTTTGCTTGTGTTACCACTTCTGCTGTCGTTTTCGCAGAAGATTGCGAATCCACAGTCTTAGCTGCAGCATGTCCACCTTCAGCAAACATGAGCAGGGATGTACTCAGCATGACGGCGACAGTCGACTTTTGCAACCAATCTCGTTTCGTCATTCGTTCTCCTCCTGGCTGTGTATTTCCCAACGGATTGGGTACGAAAACCAGTTTACTGAAAAAATAGGGCCTGTATAAGGCTGTAAATCTTTCCAATAGAGGATTTGATTACATAGTAGGATGACCATTGACCTATCCTGTAATCACACCAAAACATGGACAAAAGCCCTTGTCCCATCTGACTGACAAGAGCCTCAACCTCCACACATTCAAAGCAACTCATTTCTTTCAGGAACCGATTTTCCCTGTCTGCCTGCATAGAAAAATCACGGTTTCTCCCATTTTCAGTCGATGGGAGCCTTTTACGAGAAAAGATGTGTTTGGTCCCATACGTTTCGCGAGCATCCGATGTAAACCAGCCTTGGTCCTGCAATGTACCACTCGATTCGCTGGAAAGCCTGAGCGAATCGCGCCTCTGGCAATATGGCGGGCACTATTTCCTAGCGTATAAAGATAATCTACATCTTTTTGACTTAAATAGCGTCCAACCTCTTCGTGCCCCTGAACCTCGTACGCTCCCATTTCCAGCATGCTAGCCAAAACTGCTACCTTGGTTCCCTCTCCTACCTGACAGAGAACATCAATCGCTGCCTTGGCTGCATGGGGATTCGAGCTGTAGGTGTCGTCAAGTACCTGCACATTTCCTGAAAATCGATATTGTGTCAACCGTTTACTTTGCTGGTGGAAGGTCCTCAGCCCTTCGCGGATGACGGTGATTGGAAAGCCAAGACTGTGAGAAACAGCAATAGCAAACAGCGCGTTGTATACATTGTGCTCACCGAGAATTGGAATGAAAAAGGGCTCTTCTTCATTGTTTATGAGGCAAGAAAAGCTGATTCCCCACTCATCCAGACGAATATTACTTGCCCGGTAATTCGCCTCGTTGTAAATGCCAATCGTAACAAAGGTGCCTACAAATGGGCCCACATAAGGCTGTTGCATGAACTGTTTCGTGTACGGACAGTCTGCACTTAAATAGACTTTCCCTGTCGTTTTCATGTGCCGGATCAATTCGGATTTTGCACTTGCAATTCCCGCAATCTGACCGCCAAAATTACCAATATGGGCGGTACCGATGTTCGTGATAACCCCTATGGATGGCCGAATAATCTGGCAGTGCTTTTTAATATGACCACTATTCAACATACCGTATTCGAGGACAGCCGCTTTGTGCTCGTCCTTGATTCGTCTAGCATGTGCCCTCGTATTTCCCAAAAAATTCTTGTTATACATGGATTTATAAATGCTCCAGCGTCTACTAAGGATTGCCGATATCATTTCTTTAGTAGTTGTTTTGCCTGCGCTCCCTGTCACGGCGATAACCGGTTTATCCAGAATGAGCGGCCCTACAGGCTTAAGTGCGGGCTTAAGCGCTTTCTTTCCCCCCGTCCTTTTCACTGGCAGCCTCCCCTTTACTCGGTTCCCTTGCGATTAGCTCTCACATTGTATGAGTTTGTGAGACAGCCTGTATAGACCGATATCTATGAAAACGTTCCGCTTCTATCCAAAACAAGCGGACGACTCCCAGAATAGAGTAGGGATGAGAGGTGAAGCTGATGAAACAAAAAGTAACGATAGCAGCGGTTGGTGATATTCTCATGTGGAGAGAGCAAATCGCATCTGCTCACATTCCAGGTACCAACCAGTATTCTTTCGCGGATATGTTTTCTCCTGTCGCTCCTATCCTGCAGAGTGCGGATTTGACGATCGGGAATCTGGAAACAACATTCACCGGAAACACCCAACCCTACCAAATTGGGTCAGCACGAGAAGGCTATCCTCGCTTCAACTGTCCGGACTCCCTAGCAGCTGATTTGAGAAAGGTAGGCTTCGACGTGCTGACGACGGTCAATAACCACTGTCTCGACGGTGGTGTGACTGGCCTCTATCGGACACTAGACATCCTAGATCAGCATCAGCTAGATCACACTGGCACCTATCGAAACGGGCAGGATGCCTCAACCTATCTCATCAAAGAGGTTAACGGCATACGCATTGGACTTCTTGCTTACACCTACGGAACCAACAAACAACAAATCCCGCCACACTCACCCTGGATCGTCAATTTAATCAATCAGGATAAAATTTTGCGGGACATCAAGCAGCTTCGTCCTGTTGTCGATCTATTAATTGTTTCTCTTCATTTTGGGCTGGAATTCCGTTATCTCCCGACCAAACGCCAAAGACTACTTGCCCAGAGCATTCTGGACCAGGGGGCAGATGTGATTCTTGGCGCGCATCCCCATGTTTTGCAGCCAGTCGTCACCCCGAATATCAAAATACGAAACGGGCAAACCCGGCGTACAGTGGTCGCCTATTCACTCGGCAATTTCACCTCGGAGCGGATGCTCCAATTCGAAACCTCCTTGTGTGGTGCCATTTTGCGCCTAACGGTGGAAAAAGATGAACGCGAGCAAACCGAAATTACACAAATTTCTGTTGTCCCAACTTACTCGCATCGCTACATTTCGGGCGGACGTGTCCGGTATCGTGTCATTCCGATGCGCTCTGCGCTGCTTTCTCCAGACAAATTCCTGACAATAACCCAACGAAAAAAACTCCGAACGCTTTTCGGCCATTCCAGACGCACAATCGGTCCACGCTTTATTTAATGCTGAGCAGACCAAGCGACCAAGCTTTGTGCAAACAAATAGGGGTGAGATTGCCAGCGCAGTCCCACCCCTTTTTTATTCATAATAGGAATCAGTGCTTACCGCAGCAGGTAAAGATCAAGGTGTCACCTGCGCTTCTTCTTTATAAAGAGCATGTTTCAGCAATACGGAAGCTGCTTGAGAGTCCAAATCTTTTACCAGCTCAATTTCACTGACGAGCAGCTGTTGCGCTTGATCTAGCATGATTTTATCCCCTGTTCCAAGTACCTTGCCTTTGCTGATCAAAAATAAATCACGGATAACCTGCGCACCTTCGTAAATGTTACCGCTCTTCATTTTTTCCGTATTAGCCCTGTACCGTTGTGCTGCATTGATGGACAGATCTGGTTCTCCCTCATCCAAAACAGCCAACACATGTTCTAAAACATCTGCTTCAACAATCTGGCGTATACCCAGAGCGGACATTTTTTCAACGGGGACCATAATGTTTAATTCTTTTAACATCATGTTCAGTACAAAGTACAGATGCTTTTCCCCCAGAAACTCTTTCTCCTCCATAGCCTCAACGATTCCAGCACCGTGCATCGGATAAAAAATCTTGTCTCCAACTTGAAACATACGTCCACCTCCTTCAATACGATCCATTTCATTATACCACAGATTTTGATTTTAAAATTTTTAATTTTATCATAGGAAATTATTTTAAGTCAATATTTTATTTTGGATAATTTTTCATGAAAAACAAAGAAGAAAAAGATGTCTCTAGACGCTGTTTTTACTGTTTATTACACTGCTTTTTGCGTCGCACGTCCTCCTCCGATTTTGAAGACGATCACCCCCGCTACAATCACTAGCACACCTGCCAGCTGCTTCAGCGTAAAAGGCACCTGTTCAAGACCGAACCAGCCAAGAGAATCCCACAAGAGCGCGAAAACGAGCTGGGAGGTGAGAACGATGGAAATCGCATACGTAGGGCCAAGCAATCTGATCCCTTGTACGAGACTAATTACTACTCCTACACCGATCACTCCACTGAACCAGTACCAAGGCTGCATACGTGATATAGAAAACAAATGGCCTCCTTCTATCAACAGCCCGATAGTAAAGGAAGCTAAAAACCCCATCCCTAAAACGATCGTGGTCGTAGTCCAGGTTCCCGCGTGTTCATTCACTTTTGTGTTAAAAATGTTTTGCAAGCTGACCAACGAGCCAGCCATCAACGCCAATAATAGCCCTGCAAGCATCCGTGATACCCTCCATTCATTCGTAAATATTACCTCGAGCCATGGCGGCGAGCCCTGCTCTATCTTTCACTACGATGTATCCTTTGCTTCGTTCAATCAGACCATCAATACACATCTGCTGAATGACTCGATTCAGATGCCTGTAGCTGGTTCCAATGAGATGGGCAGCATCGATCAGCTGGTCTGTCCCCAGCTGACCTCTTAACTGAGAATCAGACTCATCAAAAGAGACGGAAAGCAGATAGCTGGCTAAACGCACATCAACCGGATGCATCAAATTGAAGCTGAGTGAATTCGATTTGAGCGTAAATTTTTTCGTAATAATTTCAAGCAAAAATTGCAGGAAAGGGGCATGAGCATGACCGTATTTTTTCAGCCACCGATGCTGCACGCCAATCATCCATACAACCGAGACTGCTTCTACCGTATTGAGATTTTCCATCCCTCTTACGTATTCAACCTCCCCAATCACCTCAAGCGGCGACTTAAAGGAAAGGATTAGTGTCTTGTCCTCTGCTGTCGTCGTGTAGATCTTTACCTTTCCCTTCACAAGCACATACAAAGCGTCAGCCTGTTCCCCCTGGAAGCAAATGAGTTCTCCCGGATCAAAGCGAAACAGCAACAAATGCGGCAGTAGTTGTTGAGGAAATATAGACTCCAGTTGATACTCACGTAAATAGTGACTTATTTGGTCAAAATTCTGGTTTACATCCATATCGTCCTCTCCCATCGCTTTTTCCCTGCGAGGATGCCTAAAATCTAAGGATGATCACACCTGCAATCATCAGACCAATCCCGATAAAATGAGGAAGCCTCATCCGCTGTTTGACCATTCCAAACCATCCCTTACTATCAATCAAAAAGGTCAGGCTGAGTTGGGCAATCAAGAGCATCGAAACGGTCATTGTCGCTCCGATCTGATGAATGGCAGTAACATTGCCGAAAATAATCAATGCTGCCAAGGCGCCACTTGTCAAATATACGGGTTTGACTCGTTTTAACCCAAGCCATTTTTTATCTCGCACGAAAAAAAGAATACTTAAAGCTGTAAGGAAGCCCGTAAGCTGCGTAAGCGTCGCCGTTTGCCAGGTTCCTATATCTTGGCTGATTCGGGAGTTGGCTACACCTTGCAAGGTGATAAACGCCCCGCCGATAAATGCAAAGAAGCTGCCCTTCATTTCGTTCTCTCCTTGAAGTCTTTTTCTTCATTAAAGAATAGAACGAGGTAAGCATGAAAGGACATATGTCCTTGATTTCACCAAATTGACCTGTGCAAACAAAAATACCCCCGGTTTCCCGTGGTCATAGATTATGTACCTGCGTCCAAATTTTGTTAAATGATATTATTTTCGTATAATGGAAAAGAAAGGAGTGGAAGAAATGAATCATTTTGAAAAGGTTATTTTGTATATTTTGAGCTTTATTCTTTTCCCCATCGGTTTTATAACGTGGATCATTTCGTTATTTAATCAAAGTCAGCAAATGAAAAAAGTCGGTCGAACCGCTTTATATTTTTCCCTCGTCTCTTTCTGCCTCCAGATTTTGATTGGCGCTGCCAACTATATTTTGTATACGAACGTTACGGTTCAATGATCATAAATATTCTGCAATGAATTTCGATTGAACACTACAAATCGCCCGCCAGGACTACTTTTCCAAATCGTTGCCTAAATAGAATTAGTGTTGATGGCACATGATAATTGGTGAGGTAAAACACTAAACGGGAAAAGTAGTGATTCCAATTGCATCAACGGTTGCTTTCTCATTCGCATTGTCTCCGAATGATTGCATCCCTTTTTTTTGGTTTGTGCATGTTTCTTTATTCCCTTCCTGCTTATGCTGAACCTGCTAATGCTGAACCTGCTTTGCCGATTCATGTGAATCAAACGGTCTATTCCATTGAGATTCATCCATATCGTCACCAATTAATTGTGCGGAAACAGGGTAAAAAGATAAGGGTCTATCCCATAGCCGTCGGTAACCCGTCCACGCCAACTCCAATAGGTGATTACCAAATCATCTACAAAGGGAAAAATTGGGGGCCGTCTTTTGGACCAAGGTGGCTCGGATTAAATGTCCCTTGGGGAACCTATGGTATTCACGGCACAAACCGGCCCCACTCGATCGGACAGCATTTAAGCCATGGCTGTATTCGCATGCATAACAGAGACGTCATTGAATTATTCGATCTGGTGCCCCTCGGGTCCAAGGTTACCATTTATGGACATGTTTTGGGTCATCCGAGCCATCACCCAAGAGATTTAGCTCAAGGAGATGTGGGTGGAGATGTTCAACTGATTCAATCCCGGTTGAAAAGCGCTGGATACTTCAAAGGTACATGTGATGGCAAGTTTCGGTCAAGTACAACTACCGCTCTAAAAAAGTATCAACGCAATCACCGTCTGTCCCCAAATGGTGTTGTCACTAAAAAAGTTTACGAAGAAATGGGATTGATCGAGTAAGCAATTGCCCCTGGGATAACCTAGGGGTTATTTTTGCGTCTGGACTTCGATATGAAAAAATTTTAAGGGGACAGTTTTGCTCAGTGTTTTCTCAAAGAAGGCGTTGACAGTATTTGAATCAACGTAATAATATATTTTTACGTATAGTTTTCCATTTGCGAAAAGGGGTGGAATTGTGGAAATTTCAAAGGGAGTAGAGATGCTTCAACTCGTTTTTCATGAGTATGTTATTCACCCAATGCTTTTATGGGATCATGAAATGGCTGTGTTAGTGGATACAGGGTTCCCAGGGCAATTGGAAGATTTGCGCGTAGCCATGGAAAAGGTACATGTGCCGTTCGATAAGCTAAAAGCTGTGATCTTGACGCATCAGGATTTTGATCATATCGGCAGTCTTCCCGAGATCTTGCAGGAGCGTAGTCATCAGGTCAAGGTTTACGCGCATGAATTGGATAAGCCGTATATTCAGGGGGAGCTACCGCTTTTGAAAAACGGGGACCTCGAGAATCCCCCGAAAGGCAGAGTGGACCATACCTTGATCGACGGCCAGGAGCTGCCCTTTTGCGGTGGAATTCAATTCATCCATACTCCTGGACATACCCCCGGTCATATCAGCCTTTATGTAAAGCAAAGCAAGACGCTCATTGCCGGGGATTCCATGTACAGTGAAAATGGGATTCTCGGGGGAATTCATGCCCCAACTACACTCGATATGGATACAGCTCGCCTTTCATTAAAAAAGTATACAGACCTCGACATCGCATCCGTCGTTTGTTATCACGGGGGATTAAGTAATGAAAATGTGAACGATCAGATCATGAAACTGATTAACGCATAGCCTATATGCCTACCTACCCACATGGAAGATATCGCAGATAGTATGCTTCTTCGTATGTTACTCGCTAATTGGCGGGTTATTTTTTTATGACTACAGGCTTAGAGAACACCATGATGCTTTACCTTGACCCCGCTTGGCGACCGACACAGTTGGCGAAACAAAACCTACATGTATCCCCCATGTAAAGCTCCCTTGACAGCGGTATTCATGTAAAATACGCTCACAAGCTCGCACAGGTTTTTAGCTGTTCCATTGAGGATTTATTTATTTTTGAAGGGGATGGAAACATATGATTGATACAATTGGGGCTCTGGTAGGATTGATTGGTGGTGCCCTCTTGGGCTGTCTGGGCTTGTACATTGGTAATAAACAGGCGAAGAGACATCGTGGATTGGATGAACGTTTTGTTTTGATCCCGACGAAAGCTAGAGCGAGCTCTTGGATCGTTATGCATCCGGTGAATACCAGATTGATTACCAAATTAACTATACGAACTCCTTGATCGGATCTATGCTGGCTGTTGCGGTTAATGGCGTCGTATCTGAGAATGCGTCAACCCCCATTATGCCTAGTGGTAGCGCTTCTGGCACCGCTCTCTTGAATCTAAATGCCGGAGATGTGATTACATTGCGCAATCACTTCCTAGCTCCATTAAGCCTGGCTTTAGCACCAGTAGAAGGAGCCAGAATGGACATTACCAAGAAAAACTAAACTGCCGTCCATCAACTGCCCTCGGGATAGACCGAGGGTTATTTTTATCATCAAACTGGCAAGTTTGTTTTCTGCGATCTAACTTTAGTACGGTAGTAACAAAAGTTTCAAACTCGCAAGCAAATAAGCCAATTTCTTTAACCTGAGTCCAATTGGAAATGAATCCATTTTAAATCAAACGGCTACACTGACTCCACTTTTCCGACCGATGTCTGCTATTGATCTTTTGATGCTTGGCTGGATATCCCGTTCAGTTCGTTCAGTTCGTTCACTATCTTTCCTCATCACCCGAAGGACCATAGAGACCCGGCACAGGAACATCGAGAAGCCGTAAATAAACCCCGAGCTGAGCCCGATGATGAACCATATGGCTTAATCCAAAAGTGCGCAGCGCTATCGCACGCGGCTGACGGAGGATGATATGGTCGCCATGGCGCAGCGTCCATTCCTCACCGAGCGATTTCTCGTCGCAATCGGCCAGCAGCTTCTCCAGCTTGCTGACATTCGCATCGAACTCCTCCAGCACGTCCGCGAGTCTTTCCAAAGGCTCACGACGCACTTGTACGGTGGAAAGATCGAAGTCAATGGATTGAAATATCGCGACTTGCCAGTTTAGCAGGTTAATCAGGTGCGTGGCGAGTCCGCACAGCGTCATCGATTTCTCGTGCGGCTTCCACGTCATATGTTCGTCCGGCAATCGCTCAAGAACGCGACGTGTAGCGACCAGCTCTTGCAGGGCGTCGCCGATGATCAGTTGTTTGACCATAACATGACCTCCTCCATTTTTGGCTAGCATACTACAAAGTTGACTGCGTGGGAATATTTACCGCTCTTGTAATCGCTTCCCTTCATTGCTCCTGCGTGCTTAGTCAGCAGCAAATGGAAGAATTTGAACCAGCATTCAGGCCTGTTTTCGCATAGAAAAAAGACGCTCATTGAGCGCCTCAAAAATTCTCCCGATAAAAGAGATCTGGATAATCGATTACGATACCATTTATGTCAACCGTAATAGTCTCTTGAAAATTCCCGCTTTGATATCGAAATAAAGATGAATCGTCTCTCTTCTCCAGCAAGGTATAACGCTGATTCACTTGTCGATAGTTCAAATCACCGGCAGAGATGTACACCACTTTCATCTCCTGCGGTTGTAAAGGTTCATAGGACAAGCGTTTGATCGGTAGAGTATTCGTAAAGGGCGTGCATGAAATGTCAATATCGATACAACCAGACAATTCTGGGATTACTTGTCCTTATTCATCTTTCCACATCCCATTACCATCTGATGAGAGACACAGATATTGTTTTTCTCCCAGGTATGAAATTTTGACTTCTCTAGTTGCCCATCCTTTATCCAGCACAATTTCATATTTTATTCTGTCTATACGATTATCGTTATGTACACTGCCAACGACAATACTGTCTATATGAATTTGATACGTATCTTCTCTTATTTTTAGATGCTCAAGACCGATTCCTGTGCTGGGTCTCCAAACGACATCCTTCGTTAGCATGTAAATTCCTCCACTTCACGTCCAAAACTACTTGGAAAATATCCCCTTATTTTATCACACCAATAAAAATCGTCCACGAAAACCACTTTTTTCAAAGCGCTTCCTGCGGACGATTGTTGTTGTAGATTTTTGCCCCGGTAAACATTGATCTGCTTCGAAAAATTACGTAACATTACCTAATTTACTCAAGTCATAGCTGACCCCTGCTCGCACCTGAATACACACATGCAGGACATAGAGGGTACGGTGGTTAGGTCAACCGGTGCGACGGGAGCGGGCCAAAGTTAACCCAGAGAGCACCATGCTGATTAGCCCCATTATGATGGCAATGATTGCACCAGCTCGCCCGTCACCGGTGCCAAAATCACCAGTGAATCTGGTCAGATGCAGCATAGCGTAGGCGATGACGATCAGTCCCGTCACAGCGGCCACGCTGGCCCCACGTCGCCCACTACCGGTGCCAAAACGACCGGTGGAGCGAGCCAAAGACATTCCGGCGAAGATCGCACTGATCAACCCCACGACCGCGTCAATCGTGGCCCAGAGTCGCCCGGGTGTGGTTACTCCATAACCGACATTACCATGGGTCACTTCAGCAGAAGCAATCGTTGGAGCTAGTAGAAAGAGACAAAGGATTACGAATAAAGCTAGCTTCATTTTCATTAGTTAGTTTTCCTCCCTTGTTGTTTTTAGGTTCGTTGTAGTTTCTCTCATCCTGATAGGAAAAACAAAAACGAGCAAACACTTTTTGTTCTTCTACTTGATGCTTTGATGCAAAGGAGGTGCTCTTCTTTTTATCATTTGCCTGGAGGTTCGAAGAGTTCGATAGGATTACCTGCTGGGTCATCTAGTAAAATTTGCTTACCACCAAAACCTGTGACAATATCATTGCGGAAGCGTACACCTGCTTTACGCAGGTTCTCAACTAAGCCGTCCAGGTCTTTTACCTCGATCTGAATCCGATTCCAGCCTCCTGGTTCCGGTTTTCGCCCATCCGGCATGGCTTGAGTGGCTCCACCTTGACCACTTTTTTCATTCACAAGAAGATTCAAATCATCTCTCTGCAAAATGGCAAAACCGGGTACAGGGTGTGTTTTGACCAGGAAGTCAAGATGTTGTGTGTAAAATGCGATTGTAGCAACTACATCATCGACAATGTAACGAACCCTGATAGGGGCCATACTTTCACCTCCTTTATTCGCCATTCTGGCGTAGACCTTCCACCTTTCCTAACAATCGTTCTCTCCTGTTCTTCGCGGCTATTTCTCTGGTTTCGCAGTCAGTTTAAACAATAAATGTCGAGAACTTATGCAAATCTTCCTCTTTTTGTGTGGATTTCTTCAAGAACGTAAGTAATCAAGTATAATTTGGGGTGAGTGGTGACTCGCTCACTGGAAGCAGACTAACTGGAAAGAGGTGATTGGAATGCAACCAAAATTGTTGGTTGTGGAGGACGAAACGAGGATGCTTGAGGAGATGCAAACCTACCTGCTGCATGAAGGGTTTCGGGTATTGACCGCCGGTAACGGCAAAGAAGCGCTCACGATTGCCCGGTCCGAGCGTCCTGATCTCGTCGTGCTTGATTGGATGCTCCCAGAGAAAAGCGGCATCGACGTAGTCCGCGAAATAAGGCAAATCTCGAATTGCGGTATTATAATGGTCACGGCCCGATCGGATGAATCAGATAAAATCGTCGGTCTGGAAATCGGTGCGGACGATTATTTGACGAAGCCGTTTAGCTTGCGCGAGCTCTCTTCGCGTATCCGAGCTTTACTTCGTCGCTTGCGCGGACCAGAAGACAGGTTGATGCTATTGGAAAGAGACAACCTAGTCATTTCCGAGGCCAAATGTCAGGTATTCCAGGACGGTCTGGAGATTCAACTGACACCGACGGAATTCAAAATTTTGTATACATTAGCTGCACGTCCCGGAATGGTTTTCAGCCGTCTGCAATTATTAAAAGCCGCACTCTCGGACGAATATATGGGATACGAGAGAACGATGGATTCCCATATCCGTAATCTTCGCCGCAAACTTGGAGACGATCCGGCCAATCCTCGTTATATTCAAACGGTATACGGTTTCGGTTATCGATTCGGTGAACAATCATGAGGCTGACAGTTCGCCAAAAGATATTTGTTTACATTGGACTGCTCGTTCTTATTATCGGCGGCGCTCATATCGTTACCAAACAAGTTTACATGGAGACTTTGTTCGATCAATTTCGTAAGGACGAAATCAATGCATCTTATTTGAACGTACCGCCTGAGAAACAAATTGATATCTTGAAGACATACGTTTCAGATAAGATGCAGAAATTTGCTCTTGGGAACTGGGTCGTTTTCGTAGCACTCGGCTTATTCTTCAGTTTATGGATTTCAGGGGTACTAACGCGCCCGCTTCGAAAGCTCGTTGCCGCGATCGAACGCGTTGCGCAGGGAGATCTGGACGTAAACGTTCCTGTCCAATCAAAAGATGAATATGGGAAAGTAATCCAGACCTTTAACGACATGACACTTCGCCTCCGTGAAGCTGAGGACGCCCGCAGGCGGTTAGTAGCTGATGTTGCTCATGAGCTTCGAACTCCGCTGTCTATCATGCAGCTAAAGCTGGAAAATGTTCAACAGACCGGTCAAGACGTCCCTCCGGAAATGCTACTCAGACTCCATGACGAAGTGATCCGTCTAAGCCTGCTTGTGGAAGATCTTCATGTCTTGTCATTGGCTGAAGCGGGCCGTCTGTCATTGGACTGCAAACTGCTCGATCTATCAGCAAGACTTGAACGAATCGTGGATGATGTGAAAATGGAGGCTGAGGAGAACGGACTGGAACTACGATTCTACTCGAACACGAGGCCGATCATGGTAATGGCGGATGTGAGACGAATCACACAGGTGTTCATCAATTTGTTGACAAATGCAATCCGCTATACGCCAGAAGGCGGAAAGATTTCCGTTTTAATGGAAGAAAAGGTCCTCGATCGGAATGCAGCCTATACATGTATTTCAGTGATAGACACTGGCATTGGTATTCCATCAGAAGAGCTGGGCTACCTATTTGATCGTTTTTATCGTGTCGAAAAGGCTCGTTCGCGGAATACAGGTGGAACAGGGCTCGGATTATCGATCGCTCATCATTTTGTCAGAGCGCACGGTGGGTTTATCCACGTCGTGAGTGAGTCTGAACAAGGTACGACATTTAACGTTTATTTGCCTTTAGGTAAATGCTAGTAAAAAAATCTTTTCTAAAATATTGAACCGGCGTTAGTTTGTCTCGTTTCTTTTATAGTCGATGTCGATCTTTATTGTAAAAATGGATGAATTACCCAATTCATTTATGTAATCGACTGTTTCTCAGAAAAATGATGTTGAGTGCTCTTATAACGTTTAGCAATCCGTCCCATCATAAAAAAGAGACTCTCCTTTTCGAGAGAGACTCTCTTGCTTAAATCAATTACTGACAACCATTTACCACTTATTGGTAACTAACAATAGTCGGAGTGAATATCTCGTTCCCATCTTTATCTTTCCAGACTATTTTAGTAGAATCCCCCGAGTCACCGTTTGATCCCCATTGAAAGGAAATATACGATTCACCATTATTGTCAGTACGATCGGGTAAAGGTTGGACATTCGAAGTTGATTCAGTATAACTCTGATTATAATAAGTAATAGACTCACTGTTGTTGAATTGCTATTGTTTACTTCAATGTCAAACTTGAACTGGTAATTTTGAAGTGGATTACCGTATTTATCTTTGGCTGTTAATACCATAAAAAAACCAGTACCAGGTCTAGGTGAATTACCAGGAGTTGGATTCACTGAAGATTTGCTTTCCGACAATGCGCCAGTCGCTATATTCTGGGTGACGGTTGAGTCTTCGTACCCGGTGGCTATCACTGTAATTTCCTTACTTCCTGGTGTTTGAAGAGCAACAATATCCGCTGGATCTAAGATTAATTTCCCGGCCTTAGTCGTCCATTCGCCTGCTCCAACTGATACGTCATTCACTTTTACATCCGATATCGCTGTACGCCATGCTGCATTTTCTGTAAATGTAATCTCAATATTATTGTCTACATTTGCTTCTGTTGTATCAAACTAACGTAGTAGACTCGAAAATAAATTACTATACGGAAAATATTGCTAGTATACCATTAGAAATCAAATAGATTGAGGTGGAGTAGATGGGAGATACGAAGAAGTTAGAGCCGATTGAAGCAGCAAAACGGTTTATTAATAAGCACTTCCCCAACTGTCAAGGGGCTGTATTGGCTGGCAGCGTTGTTAGAGGTGAAGCAACGCATACTTCTGACCTTGACATTGTCATTTTTGATGAAAGCATAGCATCAGCTTATAGAGAGTCATTCATAGATTTCGGATGGGCGATTGAGGCTTTTGTTCATAATTTAACTAGCTATCAATACTATTTCCAAATGGATTTTCAAAATGCAAAGCCCTCCTTGCAAAGAATGGTGCTAGAAGGAATTCCATTAAGAGACGAAGGAGTAGTAGATTCAATAAAGAAAGAAGCTAGAGTGATGTTGGAAAATGGTCCTGAAAGATGGACCGAAGAAATGATTAGAACAAGACTTTATTTTATTACGGATGCACTTGATGATTTTGAAGGTTGCAAGAATCGAGCTGAAGAATTATTTATTGCCAATTCATTAGGAGAGCTTATTCACGAATTTGTTTTAAGAACGAATGGATGTTGGATAGGTTCTTCCAAATGGATTATTCGTGCTTTAAAGCAATACGATGTAAAATTTACGGAAGAATTTATAGAAGCCTTTGACGATTTTTATAAAACCGGTGATAAAAGCAAGGTTATACTACTAAGTGAACGGGTATTAGAACCATACGGCGGGCGACTATTTGAAGGGTTTTCTTCAGGGAAAGAAAAACTTTGATTCATAAAACATCCTTAAGTTTACGGAATCGATAGCACCACCAAGTGACACGCCTTTCGAGTTTTGATCAAAGCATGCCCTAGTCTCACTCCAGGTTTCCCCACCATCCGTCGATACCATCAGCTTCACACTTGTGGCATCTTCCGGCTTGCTAAATGTAAGGCCTGGAAAACTAAAATGCCTTTCATACTTTAAACCGGTGATTCCGTTTACGCAATTCTCGTCTTATTCCACTCGGTTTTATAACGAGCCTACACCGTGCGGGCGCCTTTCAGCGCACACGGCATTTTACTTATCTACCGAAGGCTTGTTTAGCCTTCCGACTCCAGCAGGGTCTTATCCTTCACTCATTGGAACATCACATCGGTATTGGCCATATGTTATAGATGTGCTTTTCAATATATCCCAAAGGAGTATGCAGTTCATGAATAGATTTATGTACTATGGGTATCCACATGCCTATGCCTCCTTTCCGGCTCAGCAATATTTTCGGATTGAAGATGTGCAAAGCAAGAATACTCAGGTATTGCCGACAAATGTTATATACACGACAGCTGTGGAACCCAAATTCACCGAGCTTTTGATCCGCTACAAAGGGGTAATGATTGTCATCACGACAACTGTTGGCAAATTGATAGGTACTCTGGATGATGTTTTCATTGATCACGTAACTCTTATCGTTCATGGAAAAAAGCATCACATTCGATTAAGTGAAATCGTTTATTTTGAAAAAGCAGAAGAGGAATACGAGGAATAAGCCATGAACGAGAGCCGGATTGTCCTCACCGGCTCTTTGGTTCAAAATCCTAAACATATCGGTCTATTTTTGTAATTTAAATTTAAAAGTGTAATACACTTCACAAGTGCATGTTTTTCGATCCGATATACATACGACCGGGAGACGCAAAGTTCTGGCGCAATTTCCTTTTGTGTTTTTACTTTGTCCTGATCCAGACTGAACCGGCCGATAATTTTTGACCGCTCTCTCCTATTTTTTACGAAGGCTGGCCAGTTTTTGGGGAAAGATCATAGCAATCTCTTCCTATAGACATTTCCTCAACGAGCCGTAAAATCAGTACATTTCGCTCTTCAATGGAGAGCTTTGATAAGGCGTACAAAATGGCCTCATTGAATTCATTCTCTTCTGGTTGTATTTTGGGATTTATGCTTTCGCACTCCTCTTCATTGCCTAGAAACGGAAGCCACTTCACCAAATTGCGCTGCTTGATCAAATTGAGACAATGAAAATAAGCAATCTTATAAAGCCAAGCTGTAAAAGTACCCTTTCGTTGATATTTTTCGATACTTTGATAGGCTTCAATAGCATTCGCATTTCGTCTTATTCCTCACGCTTTTCCCAACTCCAATAATATTTCATCTCCCTAAAAGCAACATCCCACATTGTTACATTTCCCTCAATGGTTATGGTAAGCTCATTTGCTTTTTCGAGATAAACTAGCAACATATCTGGTTGATGGTGTTGATCTTCTGCAGACGTAGACAGGAGCTCATGTCCGTCGACACACACACTTAATCTCCCATGAAAATCCTTTTGATCGGGAATCCCATAGAACAAGGAGAGATAAAGCTCCTTATTGCCTAACGTATATGTGTACGTTTCGATAGGATTGCCTTCGACACTATACATATTATATTTGGGTTCTACGGTTTGACCGCCAATTTTGAAACTGTATGGTTTTGTACCCGTTGAAGTTTTTCCGGTTCTGTCTATCAGTTCGTTCAACGGCACAAAAGGGCCCATATCTTTAATGAACGCTTTGTCAATGATCCCGAAGCCCCCCCAAACCACGATCATAAGGACAACAATGGAAATGCCCGTAACAGCTATGTTTCTCCGGACATTTTTTGTACGAAAGCCAAGTTTGTACGCCCCGAATCCGACTGCTGCACCTAATGAGTTTTGAATGACGTCGTCTATATCGAAGCTGCCGAGTAAAGTTAGTGCCTGAATCGTTTCAATCACGAGAATGGACAGAATGAACAATGCAATGAATCGAACAAAACTGGTCCGATATAACAATGGAATCAATATGCCAAAAGGGATGAAGGCTGCGATGTTTCCAAAACCCACAAAGTCCATCAGAGTAGGATGTAGAAGATCTGATACACTTGGCAACCTAAAAAAACTGTCCGGTACAAGGATGAAGACATAACTTGTCCTTTGATCTAAGGAATCTACTCTACCGAAAGCCAGAAATATAAAATAAAGAATCACAATTGTATAGAATATGGTTAAGGCAAACATAATCTTACGCTGCTGTGTAGTCATGTCAAGCACCGACAGCTCGCCTTTACCGTATAATCTAGACAGATTCTCCATTTTTAAAATTTTCATTCTCAAACCTCCATAGCCACATTGATGGTTANTGCCCTGCTCAGATCGCTTCCACACGATATACCCTTCGCGCGCCAGCATATCAAGCACCGACATGATCCCTCCACAACTACGTCCCGTTTTTATGATAGTTCACCCACACTTGGTGTCCTGCGCGTGCCTGCCGAATAGTTTGAGCGCGCTGTTCGAGCCTAATATCATCTACCCCACGTTTAGTCTGCACGCTGCATTGCGTCAGTCCCGGCTTGCTGGGCTGCATCCTGTAGAATCGTTCTGGACCGACCAAGCCAACCAAGTGTAATAGCGGTTAGAGCTGATGCTGCAGAAATAAGCGCCAATAATTCTGTGCTCAAATGTTCTCCTCACCTTTTTCCCCCTCGGGGCAATAAAAATAGCCCCGATCAAATCGAGGCGCACTCATGGTCATGGTGTAAAAAGAAAGAGGAGCTGCAAATGCTGCTCCTCCTCGAATCAATTAAAGTAAATTTTTCTTAACTTCATACATCTCCAATGCGCCATTCGCTGCTTTTACAACCACCTTCACAACTGAGGTTCCTGAAGAACCATCAAGGACTGGAGCGTTTTCTGGTGCTTCATTCGAGTCATTGAACTCAGTTTCAGTTGTAATAACTGTGTTGACTGGAACAATCTTGAACGTCGCTCCAGCGTCATTCGTTTGCAAACTGCTCCGCAACAATGTAGTTGTAACAAGAACGGAGTCCGAAACCACGATCGTTAACGGGTCATAGGAATAAATATAAGAGATTGTGCTTCCATTTTTTACTTTAATCGTTGCATCACTGCTTAACGGTACGCTATTCTCGTCTTATTCCCTTCTATAAGGGGGGTTCGGTCGAGCGTACACCGTGCGGGCGACTTTCATCGCACACGGCGTTCCATCAACGAATAAAAAGGTGAAGATTTACAATGGGCATATTCATTCTACCAAACTACAATCAACAAAGAATAAACAAGAAAACTTCTGATAGAGTCCTGTCTGCAGTTCCCCAGAAACAATCACCTATGTAAAAAATCGAGTAAGATTGCTGACCTTTTCATTGGGAAATATCCCCCCGCTTCATCACACCAATAAAAATCGTCCACAAAAACCACTTTTTCCAAAGTGCTTCCTGCGGACGATGATTGTCTTGGCTTTCGCTTGCCTGCCGTCTTATCTGTTCTGTGCCTGCTTTGTCCGGTAAAACTCGTTAAACAACTTCATAAGTGCACGCTTTTCGATCCGAGATACATACGACCGGGAGATGCCAAGCTCTCGCGCAATTTCCCTTTGCGTTTTTTCTTTGTCCTGGTCCAGACCAAACCGGCCGATAATGACCTCTTTTTCCCGATCGTCGAGAATATGGATGTGCTGATAAATTTTGTTGGACTCCAGTTTCAGCTGCACGGCGTCCACAACTTCATCCGTTTCCGTTCCCAAGACGTCGATTAAGGTGATTTCATTCCCTTCCTTATCCGTACCGATGGGATCGTGCAAGGAAACGTCCTTCTTGGTTTTTTTCAGACTGCGAAGATGCATGAGGATTTCATTCTAAATGTCAAAGCTCTTGCACCAATATAACTTAAAATGTGTAGATTTCCAGGCCGTCTTCAAAAACTTTTACTTCCCTTACAACATGTCGTATGAGCTCTTTTTTATCCTCAAAAGATAGCTCATCCTGCATCTTTGCCAAATAAAACTCTGCTGCTTCCTGAACCAGGTTGTGGCTAGATTCATGATCGTTCTGCGACCCTATTTGCTCCAAAAGCTCGCCTAAGCGCTGATGCAGCACATCTTCCTTTTCCTTCCACCGTTTAAGCTCGATGCGAATTTCTTCTTCACCGATGTCATCCTCACTAGATGCAAACAACGTAAGCAATTTCTTGCGACCGTTTCTCGTTTTTTCCAAGTCTTTTTGCACTCGTTCCAGCTCCACTTGTTCAACAGGAGCCTCTACCCTAACTTCAACAGCCACAGCTAACTCATCTGGATTATGCAACCAGGAACGAACGGCCTCCCATACGAACTGATCCAAGTTGTCGCATCTCATATAACGACCGCATCCTCTAGTCTTTGCACCGGCAGTATTCTTCACATCCGTGTACTCAAAAATACTTCGCCCCCAATTTTTGCCCTTTCTCCCTGGCATCGTATTTCCGCAGCTGCCGCACCGGACTAACCCACTCAGCAGATATTCATTTACACTCTGCCCGGCCCACCTTCTCCTCGATTCTTTCAGGAGACGTTGTGCGTGCTCGAATTTTGCTTCCTCGATAATGGACGGACATGGTAATGCGATCCACTCTTCTTTCGGACGTATTTTCATCCGAATCTTTTCATCTGGTTGGCGATATTGGTTGCCCAGCATTCCTTCTGTGTTCCATTTATTTTGGTAGAAGCGACCTACATATGCCTCGTTCATGAGCATTTGCCTGACAACCTGACGATGCCATACACGAGCCCCGCGCTTCGTAGGAACGCCTTTGTTCGTCAAAAAAACAGCGATGCCATTCATGCCTTGAACCAAATCGTTCGGCTGGGTAAATAGATCAAAGATCAGGCGAACTACCGCTGCTTCGGATTCGTTTATTACAATTTGTTCTTTTACAGAATCGTAGCCATATCCATATATTCGAAAGTCGCGAAGAACACGACCTTGTCTTGCCTTCTCTCTTCGCCCCCGACTCATGCGCTCATTAATTTTCGCCTTTTCAAATTCAGCGATAGCTCCACGCATGCTGTAAAACAATTGTCCTTCTGGTGTTTTCGCATACTCTCCATTTACAAAAACCAGATCTATCCCTTTTTTATCGAATTCATCAGTGATAAGTAGTTGATTCATTAGCTTACGCGACAATCGGTCTGGATCAAGGCAAACAATTTTCGTGATGACCCCATCCTTTACATCTCGCCTCAGCCTGGTAAGAGATGGCCGATCCAGGAACTCTCCAGAGGCGTCGTCGACATACTCAGCTACTTTGCTAGTCCCGGCTTTTTTTCGGCACTCCCTGATCTGATCGTCGAGACTGAATCCGCTCTTCGCTTGTTCTTCCGTGCTCACCCTGGCATAGATTCCGACCATTTGGCTTCTCCCTCCTGTATTTTCTTACTAAGTACTGGTAGCAGGCAGAACGAATACTGTCAGTAGAATCGCCAGGTATAATTCTTATATGCACCGTTCATCCCCTCCTGTGGAGAGAATATTCAAATACGGCTTGTCAAAAGTAGAAAAACTTCACTAATGCAGTCGAAGAATTAATACTGGGGTGCGAAGCTGAGCAGTTCTCTTGGCAGCGCGCAGGCGTTCATTGTGGAGCTGGCACTTGGAGATCGATCGTTTAGAGAGACATTGAAACGATTCATGATCGCAAGTGGAAGCAATTTGTTTATACTTCAGACTATCTCGATAGATCTTAATGGGAAAACCCGACTCCATTTTTCAACAGTGCTACTTGCTGTCCAAGGGATGAAATCAGCAAGTCTTTTTGTATGTTCTTGATCTTTTCTGACGCCAATTCTTGCCCCAAAGCTCCAAGCGACATTTTTTCCTGTTCCAACGCTGTTCTTGCTTCCTGGGCCTATCTGCAAGACCTTGGGTTTGAAGTCTGTATGTTCATCGAATGCACCCCCTACTCCTTTGAAGGAGATCGGAAATAATGCTGAGCCTTTTTCTATACGAAACCGGAAGTTTACACCCCACTTAGCAGCTGATTTCGAAGTGTTGGTGAACAGATATGCCCGCCCCATTTTAACGATAAGCGTTGCATCCTCCCAAGTAGGAACAGCATCATATGCATTGTTGCAGGCTTCAACGAGCAAGTTCACCCCTGGTGGAAGGTTCCACATCGGAGTTAGCAAAAGGCGCTTTGCTGCAACGTCAGTCGTGAAAAACTTTTTCGTTGTCTCAGGCACTTTGGCAAAATCCATTTTGAAAATGACCTTGTCTACGAAACGTGTCAAAGTATACGTGCGTTTAGATGTCTGGATGCGTTTGAAGCACCACCGCCAGCAGAAACCACAAGAGGAACGTTTCCTGTTCGAATGACATAACTAGCTCCTCCTCCACCAAAGCCAGCTTGATAATCTTGTCCCTTTCTCCCTACAACTATCTTCAAGATTTTGCCTGGAGTAAGGGGAATGTCCCATGAAACACTGCCTCCTTTGCCGCCAATCCCTTGTGTATAATTAGTGGCAAACCACCCATTCCCGCCCTTTGCTTCCTTGGCATTAATCTGCACACGTTCGCAGCCAATAGGTATTGTCCACTGTTCAATGATGTTAGATGGCCGAAACGTATAGGTTACCTGTCCTTGTCCATCTCTTCCAATAATCAGATTTACACCTGTTACATAAATGATAAATGTCCCTTCACTTGATTTCGTAACCCCGCCTTTTCCGTCATCTGCAATGACTCTCCAATAGAACAAACCCATTGGCCAATATCGAAATTCAACGGTTTGATAAGAATTCGCCCCCTACAATAACACGCTCATCTCCAACCAATGACCAAAACATACCACAAGGCATAAATATCAACTTTAGATGGGCAGGTGCGTTTCAACGGCTGTAAGACGTTCCTACGCAGTGCCCCTATTGTCTTACCGGCCATAGATTTTCGCCATCGCATGTATCCATTGCCCAAGCCACAAAGGAAAATGACATTACAACCGTTTTACCAGCACGAACAGATCCATCACAAATAATGGCATCCCTATCCTTTACAGGAGAGCCATATCTCTGGGACCTTACCGTCCAATGCCTCAATAAAGCCGTCGTCTTCTTCTTCGTCAGGATCATCATTGAGCTTCAACTTGTGCTTCATCTCAACGGCGCGGAGCTTCCTATCTGTGAGCCGTGTTAGGGATTCTTGCAGATTAAGGATGTCGTCGATTGCCCTATACTCTGTTTCCTCCAGCTCTGCTATGACCAGTTCCTCACGCGATACGATGATCGTCTTTTGTTGTCCATCCTTATCAGGAACAGGCACCGCTCCTTTTACAGCCTGTCGCTTCTGAAGCACTCTGCGCTGCTTCTCAGTAAGCCCACTATCGAGTGCGGAAATTTTGAGCATGATTTCCCTCTCACGCCAAGCATAAAGAGTTATGGACTGGTTTATCTACTCCATCGGCTCAACGCTGACCCTTGCAATTACGTCCTGTTGCTCAGCATAGTAAGCAGCACGCGGACAGTGTAAGAACTGGGCAAAGCCAGGCTTGCTTTGCACCGCTGTTTCTCTGGATTTCTCGCCATCTAAATGTCCACCACCTCACCACTTCATGGGGTTGTTTTCAAAAAAAGAAGAGCGCCTAGTTAGAACGCTCTCTCGCTTGCCGCAGTATCTTTCGGGCTACTTGCTTCCCCATATAAGTTATTATCACCGCTGACATTACAACGTCATAAGGCAATGAATTTACATAAGTCCAAGCGTTCGTTGGAGTGGTCACAAATCCCATTTGCTCCAAACGAATCAAGATTCGGAGGAATTCATCAACTTTTTCTTGCTGTAAGAAGTAGTTGTAAATAGGATGTGTGTCTTTTTTCTCCTCGAATGCTCTGTACAAAGCAACCAGGACAAGCTTATCTTCGCGTGTCATGAGTACATCACATCCTCTCCTACTCATTCTTGGTGTTACAACTACGCTATAAGTATGCAGGATCAACTCTTAACGTTGTGGTCAAGCGCCCTATCTCTACCTGATCTCATCACTTTGTAGAGAATCGGGCAGCCCTGAAACATGAGCTCAAGTATCCGCACCTCGGGCAATGACAATCAAATTTCGATTCGTCAAACTCGCTCAGGTCTAATTCCTTATTGGAGAACTCTGTATCAGCATCGCTTTTGAATGTAAACTCACCGATCAGCTTCGTTGCCTCGTCTTCACCAAATCCAGTAATCACAATATCCAGCTCATGCTCTTGTAATTCAGCCAGTACAATCGCAAGCTGTTCCTCATCCCATACTCCACTGATCTTGTTCAGTGCAATGTTGAGCACCTTCTCTTGGGTATCATCAAGGTCCACAACGGAGACATCTACCTCAGTCCGTTCTAACTAGTTAACGAGTATCTTGAATCCTTGATGACCACCGACGAGGTTTCCTGATCGCTCATTCCAGATGAGCAGCTGTACGTATCCAAACTCCTGAATCGATCGTTTTAGCTTCTCGTATTCTGGGTCGCTAGGTTGCAAATCTACCCTCGGATTTTAGGGAGCAGGGTTGATATTTGAGATATGTAAATTCCGTATGTCCAAGCTGTTTAGCTCCTTCGTGGCAATAAAGTAAGAATAAAGAATATTGCCAGCCCCCAAACTGCTGCAATCCTTGTTACTGTTGGGCTGGTGCTCTGTTTTTGGTGGTGAAACCAAACGACTACTATTTCAGCGGAAAAGTATATGTCTCCTTTCACCGCAAAAAATGCGGTTGATTCTTAGAGCACCAAGGCTCTGCTGGCTGTTGCCTTCTGGCGACCCCCTAATCCAAGTTGGGGTCTTCCCCAGCCTGTTGGCAAATTGTCTACCGTATACCCGTGCAAATCCAGCATGCTGCGGAAAGGCTCTTGCAGGCATATATCCTTGTCCACTTTCTTGGCAGCATGGATTGCGATGGGGCCGCGGTACTTGGTCGACCAGCTGCGCGTTTCAAATTTCTTTTCACTTTGGATTAGTCATTTCTGGAACCTCATGAATTGAAGCAGTTTATTAAAACTCACCGAGTCATTGAACAAATAATTGATGGATTTTGGAATTACATTAACAATTGGAAAACTGATAACCCTGATTCATTTTTAAACGCCTTTGATGGAATTGATCCTACCTCTTTAGAAGTCAGTGTGAAAAAGATATCACTTACCATCAACTATCTTTTTGAGGATGAATACGTTCAGTCTTATGCCAGTATCCATTCACAATGGCACTGAGGTAGTGTTGATGTTTGATTACCAAGGAGGTCAAGGTCTTTGATGGAAACGTTTTACGAAAAGTACGGTGGTGAAGAGACCATATCGAAGGTCGTAGACTACTTTTATGATTTAGTTTTAGCTGACCATACCGTGAACGATTTTTTCAAAAACACCGATATGGAAAAACAGCGTAAGCACCAAACAAAGTTTATCAGCTATGCACTTGGCGGTCCTAATCAATATACCGATCAATCTATGGCAAAAGTCCATGCGGGGACGAATTTGCAACCCAACCATTTTGATGCCATTGTTATGCATTTGCGTGCTGCCCTTACTCATTTTGGAGTCAGCGAAGGAGATATTGCAGACGCCTTGAACAAAGTTGAGTCACTTCGAGATGATATTTTGTATAAATAATAGAGCTTCCACTCTCGCCGTACTTGTAAAGATACGTTGAACCACCCTCCAGATTATCCAGAGGGCTGTTGGTTCGTTTCTTTATTCTCAGCAAAAAGAACCCCTTAGGATTTTCTCCTAAGGGGCTGTTAATGGAATCATTACATAGGCGGAAGAATCGGACCTTGAACAGTAAGTGTAACGTCAGAGTATCCCGTTGATTTGATCGTAATAACATATTGCTTGTTACTACTAAAAATGTCTGGTCTAAATGCAATGAAGTTCATACCATCATCCAATTCCACTGGCAGCGGCAGAAGGGTAGAAGATCCAAACAGATAGTCACCCTGTGAAGACGGATCCAGGGTTTCGTTCGAGCCTACACCAAGCGAGCGACTTTCATCGCACTCGGCGTTCCATCAACGGATAAGAAAATAAAGTAGAATGGGCACTTTTAGATTAAAGGAGAAGAATTTTTCTAGTCTACTAACTAAAGTTAGGATAGAGGAATACATTTCAAACAGTTGTTGCTATACAATCGGCAGAAAAAGGGATGACGATAGCAGCTGCTCGAAAATTCATTTGGTAATTGATTTTATCAGGAAATAACCTACTCCAATTACAATGACTAGGCATAAGAAAATGATTAGTACTATTTTCATCGCGATCACCCTTTTTAGTATAACCAAAGTGTGGGCGTGATTTACCCACCTTCGAGCGATAAAAAATCCTCTACCGTAGCCACCTCCTGCAGGATGTTCCAGAAAGTTTAAACAAGATTGCTTTCATACGAGGAAGCACTTAAACTTTATTACACGAAAAAAGGACTCCAGCATTCGTGCAGCCCCTTTGCCATGAGCACCCCTTTTGACATTACGATCTCATTCTCAATGCAACGAGCCGCATACGTAGCCAGCTTCGTCCCCTTCTCCACCTGGTAGCTCTCGATTGCCTTGATCAGACCAATCGTACCGATGGAAATCAAGTCTTCGCTGTCCTCCCCGGTGTTTTCAAATTTCTTCACGATATGGGCGACCAGCCGCAAATTATGCTCGATCAGCTTGTTGCGCGCATACGGATCGCCTTTTGCCATTAACCTGAGAAACTTTTCTTCTTCCGTGTCAGGAAGAGGTTGCGGGAATGCATTGTTTTTGACATAAGCCACAAACATCAGGAGTTCTTTAAATACCAGCGAAAGCGCTGCAAGGATGCTGGACATGGCTGCCACCTCCACGTCTGGAATAGCTTACTCCTATGCTTATGTGGGCAGATGCCTACGCGTGCATGTACGCCAGAAAAACAGCAAAATGCAAAAGCTGCCCAAAACTGTAATCGCTGCCACGATCATGGTATGTGGTTTTTTTCTATCAGACCTTTTGATAAATATATACATAATCATGTCATTATCTATGAAATTATGGTAACATTTGGATATCAAGCAATCATAACTGGAGAGCATATATGCTGAAAAAGCTCGCACTACCCGCCATTGCCCTAATCCTTGTTGTTTTCGCTGGAATCATGACTGTGAATAATCCCCCTTCTTTTCTCTATGGCAAGCTCCCGTTTCAATCTCTCTCCAAGCAATCGGTAGTCTCATTAATCAAGGATTCTCCCCATCCGATAACAAAACTCACAGTAGAGGATGGATATACATGGTATGGGGCAAAAGCTGATCAAGGAAAAGAAATCGAAAGCCTGTTATCCGCAATGAAAAAGAACGGTTGGTCGTTTATACAGCAAGAAGGAGCTGGCTACTTTTTTGAACAGGGAAGCGAAAAGATTGTCATTACCTCGCAAACCTGGTCGAACCGCCATGTCTTTTTTAAAGTTCCTGTCACAAATCCTCCGATCACGCTGTCAAGCAATTAACAATCTGGACGAAGAAAATAAAAGTAAAGGAGGCGCTACCCATGCGTGGATTGTTTCTGTCTCTTGTGGGGGGACTCTTCTTTCTTTTTGGATGCACCTCTGTTTCTGTTGAAGACAGAGCAGTGGAGATCATTACAGCTTATCAAAAAGCCCGATTCGAGCTCACGCGGGAAGATATGGCTCTTGAAAACAAAGACGATATCTATCCGCTCATCGAAGAAAGGGTCAAGCCATATTTGACAGAAAAAGTATTTCAAAACAGCTTCTTTCGGAACAGAGACGGCTATTACATCGTTGCATCCGCGAAAATGAATCATACGCTGCGAATCAAGGAAATTCGTATCAAAGAGCTGGTTGCCGCTGATAACAACACATCATTTAGCATTGATTACACTCTGGTTGTTGAAATTATTTCCAGCGATACTAAAAAGGTAATTACCAATGAGCTTCCTGCTCAAGTAACCATCGTGAAGGAAGGAGACACCTGGAAAATTGACCGCTACTGGGAGTCCATCAAAGCAGGTGATCTCGATATGTAATCAAAGTTAAGGAGGCTTACCACAAAATGCTTGATTTCGGAGCGGTTTCTGTCGAGTGGGGTACGCTCATCATCCAGCTGTTGATCTTTATTCTGTTCCCCGCATTGTTTCTTGCCGGATGTATCGGAATTGTCCGGAGCCGATCACAGGCAAAGCAAACGCAAATTCAAGAGCTCGAAAAACGCATCGAAGTTTTGGAAAAAGAAGCAAAGCGTCCCAAGCCATAGTCCTTACATCTTGGCTTAGGACGCTTATCTAGAGCTGATTGCAGATCACGCAAATTTTTCAACAGCGTGCACATATTGCTCATACCATTTTTTCCATTCCTCCATGCGCGATACGACTTCCCTCTCGTCCAGCAATGCAGCGATTACATCCAGGCAAACATGCCAACCAGCCAAGTCTTTTGGAGTATGACTTGTCATTTGATTGATGTATTCCTTAAAAACAAGCAGACAGCCCTCAGCTTCCGGATACAGCTCAAACCGAACCAAGTCTTCTCCCCATGTAAATTCCAACACAGCCTGCATGTCCAAAGCTGTAATTTTCATCTCCTCAAAGGTTCCATTCTGCATGTCAAACTTAATGCTCCCACCTTCTCGCAGATCATCCACGGACAGCTCCGAAAACCACCGGGCCAGCTTTTCATTTTCCGTTAAATAAGCCCACACGTTCTCTACCGAATGCTTCAGATGACGTTCGAATCGTGCCGTAAATCCCTTTTCAGCTTTCTGTATGTCCGCCAACATGCAAAGTCCCTCCTGCCGTGTATTGAAATGTAAGTCCTCCTCAATCATTCGATCATTTCCTCTTCATCCCTGCTGACGCCCAGCTCGGCAACTTTAAACAAAACAAAACGGCAAAGTCATGCCCGATTGTTTTTCTTTAGCGTTCCTTTGTTTCATAAACAACTTTAGCAAGCAGTACGATTGGCGAACCATCATCCGGCAAATTCTTCTGCAGCGCAAACAGCTTCTCATTAATGGAGCCGTACCTTGATTCGTTCCCATACAACAAAATAACAGAGGGATAGTCAACCAGGCTAGACACAAGCTCATCTGACAGCTGCTGTGAAAAAGCTCCTGCTTCCGGTGCATACTCTTCCTTCAGATACGCCCAGAACTCGGTTCTCTCTTTTACATTGCCCAAAAAGTGAACCTCGAAAAAGTCCTCGTCAATCCATTCCAGGCCAGTAGCTGTATGAAAGCCGGATGGAGTTACGTCGCCATCCTCGTCAAAAATTGGTTCGATAAAATTTTGGAGTTCTTCCTCTGTTTGCAAATTCGTACCCCAAATGGTGACTACATGTCTCACAGCTCTTCCCCCTTTTCCGTTCCTTTTCCTATATGATCGGATGAAAAGATGGAATTTTTATCAGACCAAAGAACCAAATTTATCCAAATATTTACATTTCCCTATCTGTCCATTAAAAAACGCCTCCGGAGAGCGCGTTAAACATCACCCTCGGAAGCGTTTTTCCTTTACACAAGAACAGTTAATTCTTTTATCATATGGCTGAACAAATGGCCATTCAGCAGAATCGTTCCATCCTGGCGATAACCGATAGCTTCATAGAGCTGGCGTGCTCGGCCGTTTTCTTCATCAACCAGCAAGGCAACCCGATCATAACCACGCTGCTCTCCTTCTTTTTCAAAGGCTTCCAGCAGCTTTTTCCCGATGCCCTTGCCTCGACACGCACTGCTCACAACTACGGTATCCAGATAAAATTCGTTGTCTTTGGCCTCTTTTACAAAGCTCGGTGCTTCTCCCGTCAGGCGCTGAACGTGATCGACAAACGGCCGATCCAGCCTTTCTGTTTGGCTGCCGTGATAAAACAGTGCCAAGCCTACCGGTACACCTTCGTCCATGGCTATGAGTGCATTTTCGTAGCTCAAGCGATTATTTTTCTGGGCAAAAAATTCAGCCATCATACGTATAGCTTCGTCAGCTTCCTCTGCCCCAGTCAGCATGTTTGCGATATCTCCAATCGCCTCATAAATCAATGGTGCGGCAAATGCTGCATCTGTCGGTTCTGCTTTTCGTATCATGTTACTCCTCCTAATTGCCGCGTATCATGATGCTAAACAAACCGATACGCCCCTTGTTCATCCTGTGTTAGGATGCACCCTTTTATTGTGGCACAATCAGTGAAGGGGGTCGAGCCATCCAGAGCAACGTTCACAGATCCTCAAAAATTGAAACCGCTCTCAAAAAAATAGAGCGGTTTCACACCATAGCATTCCCTTTTTATCCAATCATTTTCTCAATCGTCAGTTTTCGTTCAAAGCGTAGATCCACAAATTCCTCGCTGCGCCGAACCAACGGTCGCATCGGCTCATCGGCGTGAATCAGAATGACTTCGACTTCCTCGCCATTGTTCAAACGGGCTTTTGCACCGATGTACAATAGTGCAATGTAACGAACAAACTGAGCGACAATCTCAATATCAAGTGCTCCATCACACGCTTCCTTCCACAGCAACTGGGCTGCTTCAAATGGTGAAGTCCTTCCTTTGTAGACGCGATCCGAGCAAATTGCATCAAACATGTCGGCTACTGCCAGCACTTGGCACTCTTTTGGAATTTCCTCGCCAATTCGCTGCTCGGGATAGCCCGTCCCATCCAGCCGTTCATGGTGCAGCAGGGCACACAAGGCTAACAGCTCCGAGCTTCCTTCCATGCTTTTAATCATTTCGTATCCATATTCAGTGTGCTTTTTCATAATCATAAATTCTTCGTCTGTCAGTTTACCTGGCTTCAAAAGAATTTCCTTGGGTATGCGCATCTTCCCCACATCATGTAAAAAACCAGCCGTTCCCATAAAGGCGATTCGTTCTTCATCCCATTTCAATAAACGGGCAATCAGCGAACAGAGTACGCCAACATTGAGGGAATGGCGATATGTATAGCTGTCCGCCCCCTCCAACACATACAAGGAGCGGAAAAAGCCCAAATTTTTTGTCGATTGATCTGCTAGTTCAAAAAAGAGATCGGAAAATTCCTCAAGCTGTGGTGTTCCTTCATGATCGATCTGGTCGAAAAGCGCTCTCGTCTTGTCTAATGCTTTCACGTACGCGGCGACGATTTCTTCATCCGCTTCCAATTGAGACAGCTGGCTTGAAATGAGTTCTCCAGTTCCTTCAGACAGGACCTGGACTACATTTACCTCTCGTATTCGTTGCTTGAGCAGGACCGGGACATGGGCTGCTGTTATTGTTGTATTTTTACCGAGTAGCAATATTCCTGTGTCCGCAAAAACATCATCCGCAAGAACACGGCCGATCAATGAGAAGTCTACAGGCGCCTGAGGCATAGAATCAACCTTCCAATCTAGTCATTTTCTAAATTATAGAAAGAAAGGGCTTACGTTACAATCCCTTTTTAACAGTTCCTAACTTTATATTATCGCGGGACCTTCCCTTATGTGGACACATATGATGTAATGCGAATGCTTGTGGTGATTAAAGGAGGGGAACAGGTTGACATGACGAAGCTATACATCACGCCTAAAGCCTGGAGGCAGATTGAGAAGGCGGTAAGAAAAAAACCCTCTCTGGAGACAGGAGGGGTGATGATGGGGTATTCGATCGGTGAGGATGAATGGGTCGTTACGTATGCCAGTGAGCCAGGTCCGATGGCGATCCACCAGCCCCATTCCATTTTTTTCGACGATAACCATTTGCGCAAGCTTGTTCGGAAATTAAGCAAAAGTCGCCAATGGAAATATATAGGGGATTGGCACAGCCATACGATCAAACGTCTTTCCCCCAGCAAAGGAGATAAACGAACCATCTGGACCAAAGCAACGCAATCGATGTACATGTCCTCCTCACCGTTGATGCTGATCGTTGGGCTCGGCAGGCAGAATCAGGTTCAGGCGAGAGGCTTTATTCTTGGGGATACCCTGAGAGAGGTCGGGAAGATTGAGCTGTTTGATCGGAAAGCTCATCAACCACGAGGTGAAAAAGCTCCATAGCTTGGTTTTTTCCTTGGCTTGGCTGGTTCTCGGAGACGACACAGATTGCATAGCGTGGATCTTCCACCGGGGTGTATCCTACAAACCACAGATGGTTTCTGGATTGATTCTCCCCGCCCAGCTGAGCAGTCCCACTCTTTCCAGCAACATCCCACGCTGTATCCCGAAGGGTCTGGCCAGTCCCGTCTGTGACAACCTTGCGCATCATTTTCCGCAGCTTGCCTGCAGTGACGTAGTCGATCCCAGACGCCGACAGCTTTTGCGGTGAAAAACGGTAAAACGATTGTCCATTTTTGTACGTAATTTCGCTGACGAGCCGCACTTGATTCGGCGTAGAGCCGCTCAAGATGGTCACCATCATGTTAGCCGTCTGCAAGGGAGTCACCCTCACGTCCCGCTGACCGATGGCGCTCTGGATCAGCACTCCTTCATCACGGCGGGATACTCCCTCTGCAAACACATTTCCGCGCTCTTCACCATCCAGTTGCTTGAACCCGTCCAGCTTGAACAAATGTGCTGTCTGATGTCCGACTTGATCAGACAAGCCCAGCTTTTGCGCATATTCCTCCAGCTTTTCTCCGCCAACTCGCTTCGCTATTTCAGCAAAAGCAATATTGCAGGAGTGCGCGTATGCTTCCTCCATAGTGACACTGCCGTGTCCGTCTTTTTTCCAGCAGGAAAAGTGATACTTGCCGTAATCCCCAGTACACGTGAACCGATCAGTCGGTGAGACGACTCCCTCAGCCAAAGCCGCAGCAGCTACTACTGTCTTGTAAACCGAGCCAGGTGGTATTTGTTTGACAACCCGATTTTTCCACTCATTGCTGTTGTTCGTCACTTTTGTTTGATCATAGCTGGGACGACTGACGCTTGCGAGCATATCTCCATTTCTTGCGTCCAGCACGACAATACTGCCCTCGTTCAATCCCACCCGATCAGCTGCTCTTTCCATTCTCCTCTGGATCCCTACATCCAGCGTCGTCGTCAGAGACAGCGGATAATACTCATTGGATTGCTTGGAGTAGCGAATATCCAGTCCTCGCAGCGGTTTTCCCTGCCCGTCTACATAGTAAGACAAAACAGACGGCTCCACCCCTTGTAAGAACCGGTCAAAGCTCCGCTCCAAGCCAGTCGCGCCTAATGTACTCTCTGCGTTCATCTTGCCATTTTTCACTTCGTCAGGATAAAGCGACTCCACCATGGCGGGATTTTTGTGGATGAAGCCAATCACGTGCTTGGCTACTTCATCTGTACGATATCGCTCGGTCACAGCTAGGGCAACAATGCCCGGGATGGCGAGCGCATTTACCTTTTCAGTTTGACTCTCAGTCAGGACAATCAGTGCTCCAGCCTCATTGCGCAAGAGCAGCGGTACTTTTGCCTTTTCCATGATCGAAGAAAGCCGTTCCTTTGACTGACCGACAATTTCAGCCAAGCGAGCCAAACCATCGGTTCCCTCCAAGCTCCCACGTGCAAGCGGGAACAGGATCAGCGCCAAATGCTCTTCTCCCGTAAAGGCGTATCCGTTTCGATCCACAATATCGCCACGTCCACTATGCAAGACGATACTTTGCTGCCGTTGCTTCACCGCGTTTTTGACCAGATCGATTCCTCGGCGTGAAAAGCGATGCGGCGATCCGATTTGAATCCACCACAAGCGTGTGATCAAGCCCAGCCAAACGAAAGTCATAACAAGCAGAACCAGAAAATGCCGCCTTTTTATTCGCTTCTCCAGCTGCATCACGGTCACCTCCCATTTCTCCAGTATTTCCTGAATACAAAAGAGAGAAACAGGGCACAAACAAAAAACACGCCTTGTGGATGGCGTGTTTGCTTCGATTATGATTGAGCAAGTTGCTGTTTTTCCAGAAGAATATTGCCGATTTTGGTGGACAACAAATCAAGCGCAACCCGATTGTACCCACCTTCTGGAATAATGACGTCTGCATATCGCTTCGTTGGCTCGATAAACTGTAAGTGCATAGGACGCACTACATTGAGGTACTGATTTACAACGGAATCAAGCGAGCGACCGCGTTCTTCAATATCGCGAGCGATCCGGCGAATAATTCGCACGTCTGCGTCCGTATCAACAAACACTTTAATATCCATCAAATCGCGAATACGAGTGTCCTCAAGAATCAGCATGCCCTCTAAAATAATGACATCCGTTGGGGCTACCTGCACTTTTTCCTGCTTGCGATTATGCAGCTTGAAGTCATAGATCGGTTTTTCGATCGCCTTGCCTGCAAGCAGCTCCTGCAGATGAGTCAGCAACAGATCGTTATCAAATGCAAACGGGTGATCATAATTGGTAAGTGCACGCTCGTCCGCACTCATGTGACTTTGATCCTTATAGTAAGAGTCCTGTTCAATCATGGTTACGCTATCATTCTGGAACTGACGAAAAAGCTCCTTTGCTACAGTGGTCTTACCCGATCCACTGCCTCCTGCTACCCCTATCAGTACGGGGTTACCCATGCTTCATGTCTCCCTTCACGCAATCCTCAAAGCTGATTTCCTGTACCCTATATGCGTTTCTTGAGGCTGACGGCGAGGCCATCACCAACTGGAATAAAGGTTGTCTCCATATCTGGACGTTCACTCAAGTGTGTATTATAAGCAAGCAGCTTGTCCACCATAGGTCGCTGGCGTTTTCCAGCTTCGTCTGGTGTCGCTACCAGGCCACGGAATAAAATATTATCGCTGATCACGAGACCGCCGTCCCGCAATAACGGCAAATATCGATCGAGAAACGTGCGATACTGCCCTTTGGCGGCATCGATAAACAGACAATCAAACTGATACGAATCCGGAAGTCCCAGCGTTGCATCATGCGACAAGATTTCAATGCGATCAGCACAGCCTGCCTCTGCGATGTTTGCTCGCGCACGAGTGAGTCTGTCCTCGTCAATATCCATGGTTACAATCCGCGCATCTGGGGCTGCTTCTGCAAGCCAGATTGTCGAATAGCCAATCGCTGTTCCCACTTCGAGGATGGCCTTCGGGCAATGAAGTAAAAGCAGCATCCGCATCACTTGGGCAGACGCGAGCTGAACAATGGGAATATTTTCTTCCGCAGCCTCCTTCTCCAAACGCATCAATAGCGGGGATCGTTCGGGAACCAGGCCGGACACATAATCATCTATCGCCGGATTGGTAATCATGCTTTCACTCCTCTACTTTACAACCGCATAATTATAGCATACCTGAATAAAAAAAACAGAGGAAACATGGTTAGTTTCCTCTGCTTTTTGCCTTATTCGCATTATGCTCCTGTAACGTTTTCGAGAAGTAATGCTCCGATGTCCCATCTTTTTTCGTCACATAGAAAAAGTAGTCATGCTGCTCCGGATTGACAACGGCCTCTATGGACAATCTCCCCGGATTGGCAATCGGCCCAGGTGGCAGACCCGGATTGGTGTACGTGTTATAGGGGCTCTTTACCTTCAAGTCATCATAGGTTAGGCGATCCCGCTGCTTGCCCAGAATGAACTGAACGGTAGCGTCTGCCTGCAGCGGCCATTTCTCCCGGATGCGGTTGAAATAGACACCTGCGACAGTTGGACGCTCCTTATCCACGGTAACTTCCCGCTCTACGATTGATGCCAAATTAATGGCTTCATCCTGCGTCAAATCATGCTTTTTCAATTGTTCGTTCCACTCCGGCTTCCATTCCTGTTGGAATTGAGCCAACATACGAGAAACGACTTCATGGGCGGTTGCCCCTTTTTTGACCTCGTATGTCTCAGGAAATAAATAACCCTCTAAACGATTTTTCCGTTCTGCTGATTTAGGAATCGCAGTGACAAAAGGAAACTCCGGAAACACACCTTCGTTTACTTCTTTCAAAAAGGCGTCTTTTTCTACGATCCCTTCTTTTGCAAGATGATCGGCAATCTGCTCCACATTCCAGCCTTCCGGGACGGTAAATCTCTCTGCATTGTTGACCGTTTTCCCTTCCGTCATAGCTGCTAGCAAGTCATCGAGGGTTTGTCCCGTCGTAAACTCGTATTCACCTGCTTTTAGCTGTGGGGCAACGCCTTTATACTTTACATAGTAGTTGAACATGTCAGCATTTCGTATAAGGGCTTGTTCTTCCAATAGTCGACCAATGTCCCTCACTGATGAACCTGACGGGATTGTAACATTTTTCGTTGTAGGACTGCCTGCTACCGGCTGTAATTGCTGATAAACATACCAGCCTACTCCCCCTGCAGCCAGAATGATCAGCAAGAAAAAGGCTATGATCCATAACAGGACTCGTCCGCCTCGTCTACGCCGTCTCACAACTGGTCGTACCGCCTCAAAATCAGGCAACTGTGACTTAGGTTTCAAGCTAGAAATCCTCCCTTTAGGGTCTCTTCTCTCCATCGTATTCATTATACAAGAGGTGTCTCTTGCTGTCACTGTATAGGATATTCTGCCGAATCCAAGCGAATCCTAGCGTTTTTTTCCAGCATAAATGAGGTGATAATTGATCTGGATGGATCAATTTCCATTTCTATCAAAAAAACCGTTCAAACAAAAAAGAGGACCTTCTGTCAGAAAGTCCTCTTTTCCTGCTGTAGCTATTAGATATCGTCTTTTTCCAAATCGGCAATCAACGTTTCAAAAGTGGCTTCAACTTGCTCCCACTCTTCGTCGTCTTCGATTGGCATCAGCATATCTGTACCGTCATAACGCAGGAAGTGTACCTCGTACTCTTCCTCTTCTTCCTGATCAACGGGAACCAGTACCAGGTAACTGCGATCCTCAATATCAAAAATGTACATGATACGGAAGTCACGCGGGTCTTCTGTACCTTCTTCTGTCAGGGCAATCACATCGCCCACTTCAAATTCAGTAGTCATCTCTTCACTCACTATGGGTCACCTCGATTTCGCGTCCAAGTATCCTTGCAGGATTAACGTGGCCGCCATTTTGTCTATAACTGTCTTTCTTTTTTGACGACTGACATCCGCGGAGATCAACATCCGTTCGGCTGCCATCGTCGTCAATCGTTCGTCCCACATGTGGACAGGAAGAGATGTGCGTTCCTCCAAAAATTTGCCGAATGCCTGGCACAACTCAGCCCTCGGGCCGATTGTGCCATTCATGTTTTTCGGCAAGCCTACTACGACTGCCCCCACCTGGTACTGGGCAATTAATTCTTTCAGGCGGGCAAGATCCTTTTCCTTGGACTGCCTTTTGATGGTTTCTACCCCTTGGGCTGTCCATCCCAGCTCATCGCTAACTGCAACCCCAATCGTCTTGTCGCCAACATCCAATCCTAAAAGTCGTGTCATGTCATCGGGTCTACTTGCGCTCGGACAAGTAAACGGTCACCAACTCTTCTATGATTTTGTCCCGTTCCAATTTGCCAATCAGGCTGCGTGCGTTGTTGTGGCGTGGGATAAACGCCGGGTCGCCAGAAAGCAAATAACCTACGATCTGGGTGATCGGGTTGTATCCTTTTTCCTGCAGGGCCTTGTACACCTCTGTCAACGTCTCTTGCACATCCTCCGCATTCGCTTCCTTGGGCACCGTGAATTTCATGGTATTATCCAACGAACTCACAATCAACACCTCGATTTCCTTTGTAAACGCGTAAGAAAAAAGTTGCTCGTTACAAACTGTATTCGACTAAGGTCGACTCTTTCCTGTCAATCTTGCAAAATTCTCACGAGGAAACACTATTTTGCAACAGCCTGACTCTTCACCAAATCTGCTACCGCATCCAATGCTTCTTGCAGCTTGGATGGGTCTTTACCACCAGCCTGCGCCATGTCAGGACGGCCTCCACCGCCCCCGCCGCAACGGGTTGCTACATCCTTGATGATTTTACCTGCATGAATTCCTTGATCCATCAGGTCTTTGGTTACACCAGCTACCAGGTTTACCTTGTCGCCATCTACAGCACCAAGAACGATGACAGCGGAGCCAAGCTTGTTTTTCAGCTCGTCCACCATGCCGCGCAGGTTGTCCATATCTACTGCAGAGACGCGGGCTGCGAGCACGTTCATGCCATCTACCTGCTGCAGCTGATCAGTCAGAGAAGCTGCTTCGATATTGCCTAGCTTCGCACGCAGAGACTCGTTTTCACGGCCTAATTCCTTCAATTGTTGCTGGAGACCTTCTACACGAGCAGGCGCTTCTGCTAGCACTGGGGCTTTTAGCGCTTGCGCTACTTCCTTCAGCGTAGTGAATTGCTGGTTCAGGAATTGGTACGCTCCTTTTCCTGTTACAGCCTCGATACGGCGTGTACCAGCACCGATACCACTTTCGCTCACGAGCTTGAACAAGCCGATCTCGGCTGTGTTGCTTACATGGCAGCCACCGCAAAGCTCCAGGCTGTAGTCGCCAACTTTTACGACACGAACAACATCGCCGTATTTTTCACCGAACAAAGCCATTGCGCCCATCGCTTTTGCTTCAGCCAATGCTTTGTTGGAAATTTCGACAGCCAGGTTTTCCCACACTTTTTCATTCACAATCGCTTCGATACGTTCCAGCTCTTCTGCCGTAATCGCACTGATGTGTGTGAAGTCAAAGCGCAGACGTTCAGGAGATACCAAAGAGCCTGCCTGATTTACATGCGTTCCCAGTACATCCTTTAGTGCCTGATGCAAAAGGTGAGTTGCTGTATGGTTTTTCGTGATAGCAAGGCGGGATTCACGGTTTACTTCTGCACGTATTTCCTCACCCTTGCGAAGCGTACCTGCTTCTACAAGCACGGAATGTACATTTTGACCCTTAGGTCCTTTTTGTACATCCATCACACGAGCTTTGACAGAATCGGAGATCAGATAGCCTTCGTCGTTGATCTGTCCACCGCTCTCGGCATAGAATGGCGTTTGGTCCAGAATCACTTGAACCGTCTGTCCTTCTTCGGCTTCCTCTGTCAGCTGGTTGTCAAAAATGATTGCTTCCACTTTTCCTGTTGCTACCAATTCATTATAACCAACAAATTGGCTCGTAACCGTCAAATCGGATAATGGTCCACCCTGGATTTGCATACTGTCCACATCTTGACGAGCTGCACGGGCACGCTCACGCTGCTCTTCCATCGCCTGGTCAAAACCATCGCGGTCAACAGCCAGTCCTTGCTCAGCCGCAAAGTCTTCCGTCAAATCAACAGGGAATCCATACGTATCATACATTTTGAAAACGTCTTGTCCAGACAGCTGAGTGTGGCCGTTTTCCTTTGCTGCCTTGACCATATCAGCGAGAATCGTCAGACCATCGTTCAGCGTTTCGTGGAAACGTTCTTCCTCGGCACGGATTACCTTTTCAATAAATACCCGTTTTTGTACAACCTCTGGGTAGAATTCACCCATCATGGTGCCAACTGTTTCAGTCAAGCTGTACAGGAATGGCTTTTCCACGCCCAGCTTTTTGCCCATGCGAACAGCACGGCGAAGCAAACGGCGGATGACATAGCCGCGGCCTTCATTAGAAGGCAATGCACCGTCACCAATAGCAAAGGCTACTGTACGCGCATGGTCAGCGATTACTTTCAGCGCAACGTCCATATCCGCGCTTTCTTTGTATTTCACGCCAGAGATCTCGCTTGTCTTTTCGATCAGCGGGAACAGCAAATCGGTTTCGAAGTTGTTGTCCACACCTTGGATGATCGAAGCCATGCGCTCCAGACCCATACCGGTATCAATATTCTTCTTCGGTAGTGGAGTGTAGGTACCGTCCGGGTTGTGGTTGAACTGGGAGAATACCAGGTTCCATACTTCCAGATAGCGCTCGTTCTCGCCGCCCGGATACAGCTCTGGATCATTCGGATCGTTGCCGAAGGACTCGCCGCGATCATAGAAAATTTCTGTGTTTGGACCGCTTGGGCCTTCCCCAATATCCCAGAAGTTTCCTTCCAAACGGATGATTCGCTCTTCCAGAACACCAATTTTTTTGCTCCACAGCTCAAAAGCCTCTTCATCTTCGGGATGGATTGTAACCGAGAGAAGCTCAGGATCAAAGGCCATCCATTTTGGACTGGTCAAAAATTCCCATGCCCATTCAATTGCTTCTTCTTTGAAATACTCCCCGATAGAGAAATTGCCGAGCATTTCGAAAAACGTATGGTGACGAGCGGTACGTCCCACGTTTTCAATATCGTTGGTGCGGATTGACTTTTGCGAGTTGGTGATACGCGGGTTATCCGGGATAATGCGGCCGTCAAAATACTTTTTGAGCGTCGCCACACCGCTGTTAATCCACAACAGAGATGGATCGTCAATGGGAACCAAAGGAGCACTCGGCTCGATGCGATGTCCTTTTTCTACAAAAAAGTCAAGGAACATCTGACGAATTTGATTACCTGTCAGCTTTTTCATCTACATTCTCCTCTGCAAAAAATAGAAAAACCTTTACCGTAGCTGCTCTCGGATGAGCGACCGCGCTTGAAAGGAAGGTTTTACGGAAATGATGCCGGATGTGGACACTTGAGCTACCGATAAAAAAAAGCCCCCATCCCCTCAGGGACGAGAACTTTATGTCTCGCGGTACCACCCTGCTTACAGGCTCGCTTACCACCAATCCGTGCTCGTGCCTGTCGCTTTAAGGGCATATAACGGTGCCAAACCGCCGGTTTTTGCCCGGTCTTAGGAGTAGCCTTCAGCTGCACTTCTTCTGGTCGCCCTCTCAACCGTGGAGCGTCCTCTCTGTAAAAGGTCTGCAACGTACTCGTTCCCTCATTGATCAATGCCAGTATTGCTTTGTTCGTATTATAAATTTTTTTGGCGATCACTGTCAACTTTCATGCATCATGACTGCGATTCTCCCCAAAATGACTTTGCACACGGCTAAGACAGGAACAGCAACGATCAATCCGATAATCCCGCCGATCGCCTCCCCAGCCAGAAGTGCCATAATTATGAGCAGCGGATGCAGATGCAGCGATCGCCCGACGATATTCGGTGACAAAATATTCCCCTCTACAATCTGGATGATCAAATTGACGGCAATCACCAGCAAAAGCGTCTTCGTCGAAATGGTCAATGCCACGACCACCGCGGGGGCGGCTCCAATCAACGGTCCAATGTATGGAATGATGTTGGTCAAGCAAACAAAGGCAGCCAATACAAACGGATACGGCATCCCGATCCACCAATAGCCAATATAGGCGAACACGCCCACGATGAGCGCGACCATCATTTGTCCATGTATGTAATTTCCGAGTGACTCGTTAATATCACGAAGCACGACAAGAACCTGCTTGCGATAAGCCCGCGGGACAATCAACATCCCCGCTTGATGCAATTCCTTCATATCCTTCAAAAAATAAAAGGCGATGAACGGAACAACCGCGAAAGCCAAAACCTTGCCTAACGAATTTCGTGCATTGTTAACCAGCTTGGTAACGGTATGAGACATTCCTTCCTGGGACTGGATGATGACACGATCGACACCATGCGAGATACTATCCGGCAAAAAATATTTATGTGCTTCCCACTCACTCATCCACTTGTAATACCATTCAGTCAGCCTCGGCAAATCATCAGAGAGCTCCACCAGCTGCGTCGTGAATATCGGAATCGCGTTGATGACTGCAATCGTTATCACCAGCACGAACGATCCATAAATGAGAAGGACCGCCATCAAGCGAGGCATCCTGCGTTTTTCCAGCATCTGCACGATCGGATGAAGCAAATAGGCAATCACGAGACCAACCAAGACAGGGACAATTACTTCCTCTAAAAAAAGAAAAACCTGCGCTACGACGGGACGGAGCAGCCACAGGAGATTGCCGATGACTAACACTATGATGAGCCAAACAGCCGCTGCAAACAGGCGACTGCGCCGTAGTTCATCCATGTTGACAACCCCTCCCTTCCGTTTCCATATGGGATAGGTTGTCACACATACACAAAAATCATGTACCCTATTGACACATCAGAAACATCGAAGTAGTATGGAAATACAAGAGAATATCTCCAAAGGGGAGTAGCTTTTACGCGATATAGTCGTCATTACGGGATTCGTCCCCGGCTATGTTGGCAACATGTTTTCTAATGTTGTAAGCAAGACCTTTGCCTAACACAGGTAAAGGTCTTTTTTGGTTTTTAACGACCTTTGCCTGTCCAGGGAAAGGTCGTTTTCTTTTTCCCACTTAACACAAACTAAAGTAGGCGATCGAAAGAAAACGGCCAGTGGATTATTCACTTCCAAAGGACGAGGAGGAGGAAAAGAAATGGAACTATTGTTAACCCCTGAGTTTTGGTCAGCACTACTCGCAATTATCGTCATTGATTTAGTGTTGGCTGGTGACAACGCAATTGTCATCGGGATGGCAGCCCGCAACTTGCCTGCCCACCAACAAAAAAAGGCCATTATTTTGGGAACCGTTGGAGCGATCGTAATACGTGCTTTGGCAACCCTGGCCGTTGTCTGGTTGTTGAAAATACCGGGTCTGCTCTTGGTCGGTGGATTGATTCTGATCTGGATTTCACTCAAATTGCTGGTACAAGATGAGGGTCATGACACCATGAAGGCAAGCGGAAGTCTTGGTGCCGCGATTTGGACCATTATCGTAGCCGATACAGTAATGGGACTGGATAACGTGATTGCAGTAGCTGGTGCTGCACACGGTGACTTCCTGCTAGTCATCATCGGCCTGATCATCAGTGTTCCGATCATGGTTTGGGGAAGCACCCTGATTTTAAAGGTCATGGAGCGTTACCCCGTCGTGATTTATATTGGTTCCGCTGTTCTCGCTTATACAGCTGCGAGCATGGTAACGACAGAGAAATTCTTGGTTCCATTCTTTACTGCTTATCCTTGGGTGAAATGGCTGTTCATCGTTGCCGTAGTCGTTGGAGTCCTATTAATCGGTCGAATGAAAAGCCGAGAGCAAAAACGACTCGCCGAACAATCGTAAGCAAACCGAAAAAAAAATCGCCCGAACTATCATACGTTCGGGCGTTTATTTATGTTCCGCCAAGCGGGGCATTTTACCAATTAACGAGTAACAGCACGCATCATCTTGCGGCTCGTTTTCAGCATACGTCGTACGTCACGCATAGAAAACGGCAAGCGATTCCAATTCAGTGAAAACCGACTGCGACGGCGAGGAGCCATCAGATAACCGATGACAGCCACAATTCCACTTGTGGCAAGAACGCGCAACAGGCTTCGAATGAACAAGCGTGCCACCTCCGATTGTTTTTTGCCGCTCACACGTCTTACATGTTTAATTGAGCGGAAACCGTTTGATCTTCAATAAACAGATCATTGAGCGAATGCAAGGAGCCGTCTTCTTCTACCTGGTAGACAGAAGCAATCTGCTCGTTTGTCACGCTCATTTCTATGAAGCAGTTCCAGCAGTAGTACTGATTCGTTCCAATCTTTCCTACGTCTTTGGAGCTGCAATTCGGGCAAATGACACGCATCACGAATCCTCCCTTTCACGCCTGGCTACGAACAAAAGTCCGGCACGATCAGGTTTTCTTCCCCGACGATGACGGATGGCGGTGCGGATAGGCGTTTGCGCCCCTCAGTGACGTCCGCTAACCAGCCATTCGATAGTTCGTACCCTACAAGTTTCTCCCAGTTCGCAGAAAAGTAAACATCTTCCAATCTGCCCAGGAGTGTTCCGGAAGCGGTAAGAACCGCTTTTCCTTTTAGTTTTGTCTTTCCCGTCACGATGCCGACAGGTTCCGAAGCAGCGAGATGAGGTAAGGGCGTGATGGCGTCTTTTCCCGTTACGGTAAGGCAGGTCTCCCCTACAGCATGAATGTGCTCGGTAGGGATATAGGTACCTGAATGGAACCAACCCTGTTCGCTCAGCAAGACTCCTCGTACATGCCAAGTGGAGTCGCAAAGAATGTCACGAACGGTCCCAATCGTCTCTCCTGATTGCAGGCACACGACGGGCAAACCGACTGCATCCATTGCCTTGCGCATGTGGGACATCCCCCTTCCGCTCTTTTAGTATCGGGCGAAAAGGATTTGTCCATTCGGCGCAAATGGTTCCATCCTCTGACTTTACTCCTGCTTCAGCCGTTCCTCCAGATAGCTGTACCTGATGCCTTCCTCATCTGTTTCTACAGCGGCACGGAAGGCATCAGGCTCTCCGCACATGATCAGAAAGGACTTGCTCCGGGTAATTCCCGTGTAGACCAGCTTGCGTCTGAGCATCCGGTAATAGCTTTTGACAAACGGCATGACCACTATCGGGAATTCGCTACCTTGCGATTTATGTACCGAACAGCAGTAGGCAAGCGTCAGCTGATGGTAATTCGAACGCTTGTACATCACTTCCCGGTTGTCAAAAGCAACGACCAGCATCTCTTCATTCTCAGCATTTTCGTTTGGGAAAAAGATAGCTGCGATCTCACCCATATCACCGTTGAAAACCTGTTCCTCGGCATTATTTACTAATTGCAGGACCTTGTCACCTTTCCGAAAAGCCATTTCACCGAATTTTACTTCGCGCTTTCCGGCTGTTTTTGGATTAAACAGCTCCTGCAGTTCTTCATTTAACCGATTTACTCCAGCACTACCTTTATAGATAGGTGCTAAAACCTGTACATCTTTTGCCGTATACCCTTTTTTTACGGCTCCGGAGCAAATTTGTTTCACCGCTTCCGGAACATCTTGTGGCGAACTTGTGAAAAATCGCCGATCCGGTGTTGTATGTAGCAAATCTGCTGGCACAGACCCTTTGCGTACATCATGGGCCAGACGGATAATGGTGGATTCTTCAGCCTGTCGATAAATCTCTGTCAGCTGTGCCAGAGGCAATAGTCCAGAGCGAATCATATCGAGTAAAACGTTGCCCGGCCCAACAGAAGGAAGCTGATCCGGGTCTCCTACCATAATGATCTGCATTTCATCAGGAACGGCCCGGAATAACTGATTGGCAAGCCAAATATCGACCATCGACATCTCATCCACAATCAGCAAACGGCCACGGATAGGATGCTCAGCATCATGATCAAAGCTTTCCCCTTTGTAGCCCAGCAAGCGATGGATCGTCATCGCCGGCAAGCCTGTGGTCTCGGTCATGCGTTTTGCAGCACGTCCTGTCGGCGCAACGAGCAAAATCGGAAACGGATTTTCCTCATCGTACTTTTTTAGGTCGAGCGACAATCCATGGAGCTGTGAAAACACACGGCAAATCCCGCGAATCACTGTGGTTTTCCCAGTACCTGGACCACCTGTTAGGAGCATCAGACCTGATTTGATTGCCTGTTCAATCGCATCACGCTGCGTCTGGGCATACGTAATCGCCAGTTCATCCTCGACCGCACCCAGCGCCCGGTAAAACTCTGAGGCTGGAAAAGAGGCAAAAGCGTCCCTCTGGGAAAAGTGCCGGAGCCGCTTTGCAAGCCCTAGCTCAGCAAAAAACAGGGAGGGCAAATAAACACGCTCGTCTTCCCAGGCGATTTTGCTGGCAACAAACATCGCTTCAACAGCGGCGAGGATATCATCGCGGACAAACACATGCCCCCCGCACTCCTCTAAAAGCTGAAGTGTTTTATCACAAAGCTCTTCTACCGGCAAATACACATGGCCCTCTGAGTAAGAGGCCTCCTGCAAAACGAACAAGGCAGCAGCCTTGACCCGCTCTTCAGATGAAGCTGCAATCCCCGTTGCACGGGCAATATCATCTGCTCGCTTAAACCCGATACCTACGATGTCCTCGATCAGCCGATACGGCTCTTCCTTTAGGACGGTCATGGTCTCCAGCTTGTAGGTTTGATAAATACGCAAGGCCATATTGACACCGATGCCAAAGTCGTACAAAAAAACCATCGCACTTTCCAGCGAACGATGCTCGATAACCGATTCATAGATGATTTTGGCTCGCGATTCGGAAATTCCCTGTATTTCCGCCAAACGCTCTGGGTAATCTGCGATCACAGTCAGCGCATCGACCCCCAGGTGCTCAACGATTCGTTTTGCCATCTTTTTTCCGATGCCCTGGAACAGACCACTTGCCAAATAACGCTCTACCCCTCCCAATGTTTTCGGGGTTTCTCTTTCGTAGCGTCTGGCAACATATTGCTGACCAAAGCGCGCGTGTGTCTTCCATTCCCCATAAAAGGTATAGAGCTCGTCCGGATGGGGACGAGGGAAATTGCCGACAACAACCACTTCCGATTCTTTGATGGATTCGGTAGTCTCTTCTATTTTAAGACGGATAACTCCGTACCACGTTTCTTCATTGTAAAAAATTTCTTGTGCGATAAAGCCGCGAATATATGTCTCGGCAAACAAGGAGATCGACTGTTGCTGCTCCTCCATCCTTCCGCCTCCTAAACTAGAGCCTTGCACGGAAAAGAAAAATCCACTTTACGTCAAAGTGGATTTCACGATTGCGCACACGTATTAAATTGTAAAGCGTTTTACTTGTTCTGACAACCGTTCTGCCATTTGGGCCAGAGTTTCGGCTGCTGCTGTCATTTCCTCTGTCGTAGCTGATTGCTCTTCAGATGCGGCGGCGACCTCCTGCGTGTCATTCGCGGCGGTTTCAGCGAGCTCCGATATCAAGTCTGCATTGGCGACCAGCTGCTGTGTATCCTGATGAATGGTTCGTGCCGCCTCGTTCATTCGATGCACTTGCTGGCTGACATCCTGGACAGCAACCAAAATTTGTTGAAAGCTTGCACCCGCCATCGCAACTCCGTCCCTTCCCTCCTGGACGGAGCCTGTGGTCGTTCCAATCGCCTCTACTGCCTCCTGAATCTCTCGGTGGATGGAGTGAATCAAATTGGCAATCTCCTCTGCTGCCTGCCCTGATTGCTCCGCCAGCTTGCGCACCTCCTGAGCGACGACTGCGAAGCCTCTCCCTTGTTCACCTGCCCGTGCAGCCTCTATCGCTGCATTTAAAGCGAGGAGATTGGTCTGATCCGAAATTTGCCGAATGATCGAGATGATCCCCATGATCTGCTCAGACTGCGCCCCTAAATCACGTACGACCAACTCAGTCTGATGAGCATCCTTTGCAATTTGATCCATTTCCTGCACCAGCGCCTTCAGCTTGCCCTCTCCTTCCTGAGCCAGTTCGAATGCTTGCGTAGCATCAGCATTTACTCGGTCAGTAGAGGATGCAACCTGCTGGATATCTTTGCCCATTCGCTGCAGAAAACCCGTTGTTTCTACGACTGTCTGCTTCTGTTGCTCAGATCCGCTGGCAATTTCAGTAGAGGCGATAGAAATTTGCTCAGAAGCACGAGCACTTTCTGCGGCACTCGCAGTCAGTTCCTCTGACGATGCAGCCACTTGCTGAGAGACGTGCTGTACCTCGCTTAGCATCTTACAAAAAACATCCATCATTTCGTTGTACATGGCAGACAGCTCGCCAAGCTCGTCTCTCGATCGAACCTCTACTCTTGGAGTCAAATTGCCGGACTCTGCCGATTTCATGACAGTTACCAGCTCTTTGAGCGGCCGCACCAGCTTGTTTACGATGAAAATCCCGCACGTCAGAGCTATAATCGCACTAATCAAGTTGAGAAGAAACATCAGCGGTCGGCTGCTTTCAATGGATGTCAACAGGTCGTCCTGATAGCTGCCAATCGCAAGTGTCCAGCCATTTTGCAGCTGCTTGTAGGCCGTTACCTTCGTGAGATCCTGAAACACATATTCGATCCAGCCGTTTTTCTTTGCCAGCATCTCCTGGATGAAGTCTTCATGCGCAAGCGATGTATTGTGAACGGTTGGATCGGGATGAAATATTGCTATCCCGTCCTTGTCCAAAATATAAGCATAGCCAGTCATCCCATTCGGTTGGTAATAGCGCTCAGCTACCTCCCGGATTATTTCATCAATTTTTTGTTTATTCTGATCGGCTTGGGCCACATCCTGTGTATAAGCAGACAACTCTCTTGCTTTCATATCCGTTATGTATTGCAAATCAGATACTGTCAGCTTGTATACTGCGCTTCGAGCATTTTCAAACTGGATGAACCCCACAATCATAAGTGGTAGCATCGTAAGAATTAAAATCGTTAAGACAAGCTTGTACCGGATTGAGAAGCGTCTGGAAAACATGTATTTCCTCCCCTTTATGCTGGACCGTACCAATCGGTTCTCTATATTTAGTTCTGAGGAACTATTTCACCCCACCACCAAAATTAACCATAAAAGAGTAAGAAAAACAACTCTTAAATAAAAGCAGATTGCTAGTTTCCCAGCAATCTGACTGTTCTTTCACGAAATTTTCAGATGTTCCTTTATCCCGTAACGATGGTGGTAGAGGTTGGTGCATAGCTGACAATTTCCAGAACAATGACGGTATTCAACGCAATGTTTTGCGAAGCAGGAACCGTAATTTCCAATTTCCCAACCCCAGTGCCACCAGGTGTATAGGTTGAAAGCCCTTGCATCTGTAGAACACCGTTTATAAATACCTGATAGTAGCTATTGCTAACATCAAGTGTCGGTAGTTCAGTAGCAGCTGTCCCATCATCCTTCAAAAAATCGTCTGCATTAATCGTCAGTGTTGATGGACCAATTACGAGCGAGAGAGCTTTTCGAAAAAATCTGGTTACTGTTGGTCCTACAGTTGTCGTTGTAGTTGCATCCGCGACTATTTTCATGATTTCAAGTGCCACGTGTTGTCCTCCTTTCGACGTCTTTTAAGTATAGCTTATGTTCGGAATAGAAAGAGTGTTGGACAAGTGACATTCACAAATGACACATTTTTCGCGGATTTTTTACCTGATCCGATTCATGTAGGGAGGAAAAGACGGATAAATTGAAGGACGATGCTCACTTCTTTTCGCGGAGCATCTGCCGTTTTTAATCGTAGCAATCCTTTTGAAACCTCATATAAAACGGGTGGCTGGATCATGCCATTGATATATAGATTGATCAGCGATACTTGTCTCGGATCAAAAATCGGACTTGAATGGTATTCAGGCAAGCCGTCGTGATCTGTGAAAATCAATTTTTCCCCATCGGCAATCGCACAATAAAAATAGTTCTCTGTCATTAGTAGGGGGCTCGGCGGAGGGGCTATGTCATTTCCAGGAAAAATATCTGGACAGCCCTGAGGCACATAAAAGAGGGGACGGAGTGATGAAGCCTTTTGTTTATACATGCTCTCACCTTAGCGGATGTCATATGAGTATGGTATGTATCATTGATGAAATCGGTCTTGGACATCTACCTACTTTCCTCTCAGTAAATGAGCCTCTATCGAGGACACTTTGGCATCTCTTAGGTAAGCGACACGTTTTTGCTAGAAGGCTTTTCATGCAAAAACCGCTTGGCTCGTCATATACGACAAACCAAGCGGCCTATTTTCCATTTTCGCTGAAGCTAGCGATCACGAGCAAGTCGCCGTGCGATTTTGGCTACTGAATGCGCAGCCAGCCTCGCCTCTTCCACGGTATTGGTAATCCCAAAACTAAAGCGAATAGCAGAGTTCTCAATCTCATCCCCCAAATGCATCGCTTGCAGAACGTGAGACAGCTCCAGTGATCCTGACGTACATGCCGATCCGCTCGCGGCGGCAATCTGAACCAAATCCAGGTTCATCAGCATCGTTTCTGTATGAACACCTAGAAAGCTGACGTTCAAAATATGCGGCAGCACTTGCTCAGGATGTCCGTTCACATGATAACGGATGCCTTCCTCCTGCCAAACACCAAGCATTGCTGCTCTCATCTGCTTGTACTTAGAAATACGTTCTTCTGCTTCCTCGGCAACGACTTTTGTCGCCTCAGCAAAACCAACGATACCAGCCAAGTTCTCCGTACCAGCCCGGCGTTTTCGCTCTTGGGAGCCTCCATGCGCAATTGGTGATATCGGTATCTTTTTCGCCAAATATAATGCGCCTACTCCTTTGGGACCGTTAATTTTATGGGCAGATACCGAGAGCATGTCCACCGGAAGCTGTCTTACCTGGACGGGTAACACGCCAAAAGCCTGGACAGCATCTGTATGGAAAATGATGCCACGTTCCCGCAAAAATGCACCGATTTCTTCAATCGGCTGAATCGTTCCAACTTCGTTATTGCCATACATAATCGAGACGAGCACCGTATCTTCCCGAACGGCTTGCTTCAGGTCGGATAGCTGTACCATTCCAGTCTCGTCAACGGGCAGATAGGTCACCTCAAATCCATTCCGCTCCAAATATTCACACGCATGCAAGACAGCATGGTGCTCGATTTGCGAAGTAATAATATGCCGGCCACGCTCCGCTTGTGCCATCGCTCCGCCGATAATCGCCATATTGTCTGCTTCTGTCCCACCACTCGTGAAAATAAGCGATTGTGGATCAGCGTCCATAAAAGCGGCAATTTGGTCTCTCGCTCGCTCAAGAGCCTGGCGTGCCTGTCGGCCTGCACCATGTACACTGGATGGATTCCCGAACACTTGTGTCAAATAAGGCGTCATGGCCTCGATGACACGGGGATGGACAGGCGTCGTAGCAGCGTGGTCAAAATACATCATGTCAGACACTCGTCTCACCTTCTACTAGCATTGTAGGTACTTGCTGGGTTAAATATAAAACATGTAGTTATTGGCATGTCCATCATCTTCGAAGCTGATCAAATCCTGCAACGAGGTGGAGTCCAATACAGCGGAAATGCTATCGCGAATGCGCAGCCACAGGTGGCGTTTCGCTGGATCTTCTTCCTCGGCAAATTCAACTGGGCTGATTGGTCCTTCCAATACCCGAATCACGTCCCCAGCAGATATTTCTTCTGGCTGCTTTGCCAAAACATATCCACCATAAGCTCCGCGAATACTTTTTACCAAACCGGCATTACGCAGCGGTGCAATCAATTGCTCAAGATAATGCTCGGATAATTCATGTCTCTGGGCGATGCTCCGCAATGAAGTCGGCCCTTCTCCGCAACGATTGGCCAACTCCATCATGATCGTCAGCCCATAACGTCCTTTCGTGGAAATCTTCACGTTTAACAACTCTCCTCTTTATTTCGTTCTACCCACTTCCCTTTCGAGCCTACATGACTTGGCGCTGCAAGGACACACTAGCATCTTAGGGGGGTGAAAGCATAATGGCAACGAACAAACGCCGTGAACGGGGACGTAATCACCCGTCCGCTACCTTGTACGACCAGCCGGCTGGCACGATTGCCCACAAAGCCCGCTACGGAGCCAGTGAGCAAAGCAAGCAGCCAAATGAAAATGGCGACTTGCCGAACAAACCAGGCGGAGATGTGCGTACTTAAATTGTCTGCTCCCCCATTATTCGGGGGAGTTTTTCTTCGGCAAACCTCGCCCATCCATCTTCTGGCGCTCTTCCTGGAAGCGGCGGATATGCCGTTCATAGCCGTGATCCTTTGGCAGGTAGAACGAATAGTTTACACCGTCAGGCAAATACTGTTGCGGCACGTAGCCATACGGATAATTGTGCGGGTACAGATACCCCTGACCGTGTCCCAGCTTGGCTGCCCCTTTGTAAGCAGAATCGCGCAAATGGATCGGCACCTGCTTGTGACCATCCGTCCGAATCCGATCCAGAGCGGAATTGATACCGTTGTATGCCGCGTTACTTTTCGGCGCGGTAGCTAAATAGGTGGTTGCTTGTGCCAAAGGAATTCGTCCTTCAGGCATCCCTACCAGCTCAACTGCCTGAAAGCACGAAATCGCCACGGAGATGGCTTGTGGATCGGCATTTCCTATATCCTCGGAAGCTGAGATGACCAATCTGCGTGAAATAAACCGTGGGTCCTCACCCGCATCAATCATTCTTGCCAACCAATAGAGCGCGGCATCCGGATCAGATCCCCGAATGGATTTGATAAAAGCAGAGATCGTGTCGTAGTGGTTATCACCGCTCTTGTCATACCGGACGGCTCTGCGCTGAATGGACTCCACCGCTACATCCAGTGTTACCGTGATGCGGCCGTCAGAGCCTTGTCTTGTCGTAGTCACAGCCAGCTCCAATGCATTGAGCAATCTGCGCGCGTCACCCTCCGCATATTGGATCAGGTGCTCTGCTGCTTCCGGTTCAACGGTGACAGACAGCTCGGCTAATCCATTTTCTTCATCCGTGAGGGCACGATCCAATACTTGCTTCAATTCCTCATGAGAGAGCGATTGGAGAGAAAAAATTTGCGATCTGGACAAAAGTGCCGGGTTTACCTCAAAAAAAGGATTTTCTGTCGTCGCTCCGATAAGCGTGATCGTTCCTTCCTCCACATACGGAAGAAGCGCATCCTGTTGAGATTTGTTAAAACGATGAATCTCATCAACAAACAGGGTCGTTCTTTGTTGGTCCATGACCAGTCTTTCTTTGGCAGCGTCCACTACCTTGCGAATGTCCGCAACCCCTGCCGTTACCGCATTTAACTCTGAAAAATGCGTTCGTGTAGTGCGAGCGATGACTTTTGCAAGCGTCGTTTTTCCAGTACCCGGAGGCCCGTAAAAAATGACAGAGGACACCTGATCTGCTTCAATTGCGCGGCGCAACAGCATTCCGGGCGCTAAAATGTGTGACTGGCCAATGACCTCCTGAATGGACTTGGGCCGCATCCGAGCAGCTAATGGTTTTTGTTTGCTGCCTCCCTCTTGGTCGTAGGCAAACGAAAAAAGATCACTCATGGTTCACTATCCTTTTGCTGGCTGCCAATCCAACAAATCTCGTACCACGACGCTGGCCAGAATCAATCCAGCAACAGATGGCACAAAAGCGTTACTCGCTGGGGGCTGCCTCACTTTACTAATCGGTGAATTCGGGTTGGAAACGATTTGCTCGCGTACATCTGAGCGCACCGTTACAGGGATTTCTCTTGAGTAAACGACCTTAACACCTTTGTAAATACCGTTTTTGCGCAACTCGCGACGAATGACCTTGGCAATCGGATCATAGCTTGTCTGCGAAATATCCGCTACCTCGAAGCGCGTCGGGTCCATTTTGTTCGCTGCACCCATGCTTGAGATAATAGGAATGCCCCGTCGTTTTGCTTCTTGGATCAAATGCAGCTTTGCAGACATCGTGTCCATCGCATCCACGATGTAGTCCAGCTCGTGGGCAAAAAACTGATCAGCCGTTTCTGCATTGTAAAACATATTGAGCGTGACTACCTCGCACTCGGGATTAATCGACGCGATGCGTTCTTTCATCAGCTCTGCCTTTTTTTGTCCAACCGTATTCAGGGTTGCGTGAATTTGGCGGTTGATATTCGTAATGTCTACGGCATCCTTGTCCACCAAAACCAGCTTGCCGACACCAGTACGAGCGAGAGCTTCTACTGTAAAAGAGCCAACTCCACCCACGCCAAGGACAGCCACGCGGCTATTTTTCATTTTTTCCAAACCTTCGGGACCGAAGGCCAATTCACAACGGGAAAATTGATGAAGCATCGCAAAAGTCACCTTTCATTCGTACACGGAATTATTGTCAATCGGAAAAGTAGGATTCAAGAGAAAAAAGGAGCCCCATTATGCCGTGTTGCTCCTTAGTTTTGAACCTGCTCATCGCAGGTGGGTGCCTTGCCGAACTGTTGCAGACGTCCACTCACCGGAGGCATGCCTTTACAATTACGGACGAAAAACTCCCTAAAAAAACTTTGTGGCTCAAAACTATCGGATGTCACGAACATCGCAGGGCTTTGACTTTAAGTATTACCAATGTATCAAAGAGCAATGCAGCTCTGCAAGTCCGATTACGCTTCTACCTTTTCTTCTTCTGTTACTGTAGTGGCGATAGAGAGCTCCTCCAATTGCTTTGGAGCAACTACATCTGGTGCATTGACCATCAGGTCGCTGGCGCTTGCTGTTTTCGGGAAGGCAATCACTTCGCGCAGGTTGGTGCGTCCAGCCAGCAGCATGATCAAGCGGTCCAGACCAAGCGCGATTCCGCCATGTGGTGGTGTACCGTATTCGAATGCATCCAGCAGGTGACCAAACTGTGCACGCGCTTCTTCCGGAGTGAAGCCAAGAGCTGCAAACATTTTTTCTTGTACGTCGCGCTTGTAGATACGCATGGAGCCCCCGCCGAGCTCGTAGCCGTTCAGGACCATATCGTATGCTTGCGCGCGGATTTGACCTGGATCGGTGTCAAACAGGTGCAGGTCTTCGTCTTTTGGACGAGTGAACGGATGGTGCAGAGCTACATAGCGTTTTGCATCTTCATCCCACTCGAGCAATGGGAAGTCAACAACCCACAGGAATGCGAATTTGCTTTGGTCGATCAGACCCAGCTCAGCACCCAGCTTGGAGCGAAGCGCGCCCAGGGCGTCAGCTACTACTTTTGGTTTGTCTGCAACGAACAGAAGCAGGTCGCCTTCTTCTACAGCCAAACGGTTTTTCAATTCGTTAATCTCTTCTTCTTTAAAGAACTTGGCGATTGGACCTTTTACCTCGCCATCTTTAAAGCCGATGTAGGCGAGACCCTTTGCACCATAACGGGCAGCAAATTTTTGCAGGTCGTCTGCCTCTTTACGCGAGTAGTGACCGCAGCCTTTTGCGTTGATTGCTTTTACTTGTCCGCCACCTGCTACCACACTTGCAAAAACCTTGAAATCGCTAGTTGCCACGATGTCTGCAACATCTGTCAGCTCCATGCCAAAACGCACATCTGGTTTGTCAGAGCCGTAGCGTCCCATCGCCTCTGCGTAAGTCAGGCGAGGGAATGGAGTTGGCACATCCACACCAAGTGTTTGCTTGAATACGTGAGCGACCATCTTCTCCATCATCGGCAAGATTTCTTCCATCGACAGGAAAGAGGTCTCGATGTCCACCTGGGTAAATTCAGGCTGACGGTCAGCACGCAAGTCTTCGTCACGGAAGCAACGTACGATCTGATAGTAGCGCTCCAAACCGGATACCATCAAAAGCTGCTTGAATTGCTGTGGCGATTGCGGCAGTGCATAGAATTCGCCTGGATGCACGCGGGAAGGAACCAGATAGTCACGAGCTCCCTCAGGTGTGCTCTTTGTCAGCATTGGTGTTTCTACTTCCACGAAGTCGTTCCCGTCCAGGAAATCGCGGAATGCTTTAGATGCCTTGCTGCGGAGCAACAGCGAGCGCTGCATTTCTGGACGGCGAAGGTCGAGATAGCGGTATTTCAAACGAACCTGCTCATCTACATCGATGTCGTCTTCGATTTGGAAAGGAGGAGTCTTCGCTTCGTTCAAGATTTGGATGTCGTCGATGTGAACCTCGATTTCACCTGTTACCAGCTTCGGATTAATCGCTTCTGGCGCACGGTTTACTACTTTCCCTTTTACAACCAGAACGTACTCACTGCGAACCTTGTCTGCTTTCTCCCACGCTGCTTTGTCATGCTCAGGGTTGAACACGATTTGCACGATGCCAGTACGGTCGCGGAAGTCAATGAAAATAACTCCTCCAAGGTCACGACGCTTTTGTACCCAACCATTCAGTACAATTTCCTGTCCTACGTGTTCTTTGGTTACTTTTCCGCATTCTACGGTACGATATTGCCAAGACATTTTGATATCCCCCACTCGGTTATTTTAGTTCGTATAGTTTCTTTTTGCGTGCAGTGTGGCCACAAGCTCTTCCTGCTTGAGCTCTTGCTGTTCACCAGTAGCCATTTCTTTCAGGACAACAGTGCCATTGGCAAGCTCTGTCTCGCCGATGATCGCTGTGAAACGGGCAGAAAGCCGGTCCGCCTGCTTCAGCTGTGCTTTCATTTTACGATCCAGGTAGTCAAGCTCAGCTGCGATCCCCGCTTGGCGAAGCTGATCCACGAGCACGAATGCTGCTGTTTTTGCCTCTGGTGATTGGACGACCACGAAGCAATCGATGCCTCCTGTAATCGGCAACTGAACACCTTGCTTTTCCAATGCGAGCAGCAAGCGCTCGATGCTGAGTGCAAAGCCGATACCCGGCATGTCGTCGCCGCCCAGCTCTGCAACCAGTCCGTTGTAGCGACCGCCGCCACATAGCGTTTCCACCGCACCGATTTCGGCCATTTTGATCTCAAAGGCTGTCAGTGTGTAGTAATCGAGACCACGTACCAGACGCGGATTCACGTGATACGGAATATCCAGTGCAGTCAAATAGCCTTTAACCGCTTCAAAATGCGCCGCAGACTCTTCGCTCAAATAATCCAGAATGGACGGTGCGTCCTTAGTAAGCGACTTGCATTTTTCGTTCTTGCAATCGAGCACGCGCAGAGGATTTCGGTCAATACGCGATTGGCAATCCTCGCAAAGCTCCGAGCGAACCCCGTTCAAATGAGCCAGCAAATGCTCACGATGACGAGCGCGATCCTCCAGTGTTCCTACACTGTTTAGCTCAACGCTCAGACCAGTCAGTCCCAGCTCCTGATACAAGCGAATAGCCAAACCAATGACTTCCGCATCAATCGCTGGATCACTCGACCCAATCGCTTCTGCACCAAACTGAACAAATTGACGATAGCGTCCCGCTTGTGGACGTTCGTGACGGAACATTGGACCCAGATAATACAGCTTTGTTGGTTGGTTCGGCACGCCGTACAATTTGTTTTCGACGTAGGAGCGAACTACCCCAGCTGTACCTTCCGGGCGAAGCGTGAGAGCATCTGTACTGCGCGGATTGGCTACGCTGTACATTTCTTTTTCCACGATATCCGTCGTTTCGCCTACCCCGCGCTGGAACAGCTCTGTGCTCTCAAACAGCGGTGTTCGAATCTCCGCATAATTGGAGCGGCGGCATAGATCGCGTGCTTTGGCTTCAATGTAGTGCCAAAGCTCTACCGTACCAGGCATGATATCCTGTGTACCGCGGGGGATCTGAATTCTTGTCATTCCCATCGAACCTCCATGTCTTTTGAAAAAACTTGGGCTACGCCAAACCTCCAGGATCAGAGGACTTCTTTATCAAGCAAATAAAAAAGCCCCCCGTCTCCTGACATTTAGCTAATCGCCGCATGTCAGGGACGAGAGACTGGTTTTATACTCCCGTGGTGCCACCCTGTTTGAATAGCCCGTTGTTTCTTGAAAGGCTATCCCACTTATTAGCCGTTAACGCCGGCGCACGCCTGCCAGTTACTCAGCAAAGAAGCTCTTCTGCCGTTCACTGCGGTCCTCAGGGATGTCATTCTCCAAGCCGTTATACGAAAGCACTCTCAGCCACGGCGCCTTCTCTCTGGTTATCCGGTTCCTGGATACTTGTTCCCGTCATCAGATCAATACTTATTCAAAAAGCTTATTGTGAATCATAGCAAACCAGCAGGCACGCGTCAACAGGCGCTCCATAAAACTTTTTTAAAGAATAGCTATTCCGGTGAGACGGCCTGTTTTCCGAAATAGATCTCGTCCAAATCACGCAGCTTATTTTCTACGAGCACCTTGTACGTGTCGTTATACGTCTTCGGGTCTTTCGGATTCGGAAAACGTGACAGCTTGCCGCTCCCTGGTGCCATCAGCTTGGAGACTGCCCCACACCCCAGACCCAAAATCGTTTGAACCTCTTCCATAATCATGATGTTGTATATGCTTTCCTGTCCAGGCTTCGAATAACCTACATTCTCCAGGTTACCCAGGATGTTTTTTTGGCGATACAGATAATATGGATCATACCCGTTGGTAGCAGTCCAATCCGACGCCATGTCCATCATTCTGCTGATCTCCTCGCGACTGGCTACCTTGTAACGGTCTTTGTTCTGCGTCATTTCCGAAGCCCGCTTGAACGAAAGCGTATGGACGGTAAGGGATGCCGGCATCAGCTTTTCTACCTCTTGCAGGCTGTGCGCAAGCTCTGCTACACCTTCATTGGGGAGTCCAATAATCAAATCCATATTGATATTTGTAAGCCCCATCTCCATTGCCAGATGGTACTTTTCTATCGTCTCTTCGACAGTATGGTGGCGACCGATCGCTTGCAAGGTTTCCTGCGTAAACGATTGGGGGTTGATGCTAATGCGATCTACCTCCCAGCGCTTCATCACGTCCAGCTTTTCTCTGGTGATCGTGTCAGGTCGTCCTGCCTCTACCGTCAATTCACGAACATCAGCCATGTGAGGGAATGATTCGTGCATCGCTTCGAACAGATGATTCATATCATCGGCCGTGATGCTCGTTGGCGTCCCGCCACCAAAATAGATGGACGTAATCCGCTGGTCATTTTCCCGCAGCCACTTGCCCATGTGCTCGATCTCGTAATGAAGACCCGCCAAAAACGGATTTACGGACGCAGCATGGCTCCGAATGGCATAAGCAGGAAACGTACAGTAGGCACACTTCGTCGGACAAAATGGTATGCCAATATAGACAGATAGCTCGCGATCAATCTGATACAAATCCGGTACAACCGCAAGCTGCTTGTCAACGATCTCTTGCAGCAGCTTGAGTTTGTATGGTCGTAAAATCACCTCTTGCTGAAGGCGGCGATGTGCATCTTCTCTGTGGACACCTGCCACATTTAGCTGATGCAGCAATTTGGTTGGGCGTATCCCGGTCAAAATGCCCCACCCTTGCTCCATCCCCGTGTATTCTTCCAGCATTAACAAGAGCGCATAGCAAAGGGCCTGCTTGGCTGTTTTGCGCATCGCTTTTTCGTCACGAGCCACGTACGCCCGATTTACTTGATGAGTCAAGCGTTTTGTACCATCGAACAGCTCGCCTGTCGCCAAAACGCCCTCATCCTGTACTGTCAAAGCCAGTTTTATTTTTAAATCAGCCTCATTCGTCCATTCCGGGACAAAAACAAGCTGTGGATCCTCGTAAAACAAGGCAAGAATCAACGAGAGCTCACGCTCAAACGCGTGTCCCACGCATGTAATCTGTATCATGGAGTTCACCTGCTTTTTCAAAATGCCACTCCTCATCATAGCTGACGGTGACAGTCACGGTCAACTGTCCAAGTGGCACTGCAGCAGGCAAGCTCTCCCATCACTTCCGTTTTTTGCGCAAATGCTGAACATCTCTGACACTTGGAGTAAATTCCTTTGACAGTTCCACATCATTTAATGAAGCATCTTTTTCCAAAAAATCATGAAAATCGACAGAGAAAAACTTTCGGTTCAATTCCTGTGCAAAGGTTTCCTTATTTGATTGCCTCACGACAAATTCCTCCTGATTGCTCTATCTATCATTCCTATTATTGCCTTCCACTGGGAAATGCAATCTGGAAAATAGTGAGGAAGTTTGTCGGATGATGCAGGAAAAAGCAGGATATAGGGAGAAGTGATTAATTTGCCAAAAACATGTAAGACATATTTTGGTTCGTATGAGGAAATTAACGTGAAAGGATGTCTATCGTGTTTGTTCGTCAAAAGCTCCTGAGGACCCTCCTGACTTTTCTATGTGCCATTTCCATCCCCGTCTCTACAGCTTGGGCCGCCGGTTCTGTTCAGGTCACTGTGGACAAGCTCAATGTCCGTTCTGGTCCTAGCCTTCAGGACACTGTCGTCACCACTCTGCCGAACAAGACTGTATTGCCTGTGATCTCCACCAAAAACGACTGGGTTCAAGTGAAGCTGCCAAATGGGCAGACAGGTTGGGTTGCCAATTGGCTGGTAACAAACCAGCAGCAAGCCTCTGCTCCAGTTGCACAAGTGGAAAGCACGACCACGAATCTCAATGTACGCTCTGGCCCCGGACAAACGAATGCGATTGTCGGAACCATCAATCCGGGTACGCGCTATAACATCGTGCAGAAAAATGGAGAGTGGATTCAAATTCAGCTCTCTTCCCAAAGCAAAGGCTGGGTCGCTTCCTGGCTCGTAAAAGAAACGACAGCAGGACAAGCATCCACCCCCCCAGCTAATTCTGCAGGCGGCGGCACAACAACCACTGCCCCACCCGCTGGCGGATCGCAGGCAACCAAGCCACCTGCTGTACAAGGCAGCAGCCTGACCCTACAATACGCACCGTATGTTTACGCAACACCGGATCCCACTACACCCGCCATCGGTCAGCTTCATGCCGGTGAAACGGTGAATGTCATCACGCAACAAAATGGTTGGATTCAGTTTCCCTATGACGGTGTAAACGCCTGGTTTACAACTGAGCAGGCACCTAATCCAAACGCAGAGCTTGATCCTGGTAATCCACCGACGGATATCAATTCAGGAGCACAACCTGGACAGCCTACAACATCAACACCTGCCAAACAAACCGCTACTGTGCAAACAGACGGCTTAAACTTGCGCAGCGAGGCCAACACTACCAGCTCAATCATTACCACGCTGGCAGTCGGCACAAGTCTGACTGTTGTGGAGAAGCAGGGAGATTGGTACCGGGTACAAACTCCAGCAGGGCAAACGGGCTGGGTAGCAGGCTGGCTCATTACCGTATCGCAGCCAAGCATGCCGACACCAAGCGGTCCGTATGTCACCATCGTTAACCCTGATACAAATGTACGATCTGGCCCAAGCACTGAGCACGAAATCATCAAGCGAGTGCAACCGGGCGAAAAATATAGCATTGCCAATAAGGAAGGCGAATGGTTCCAGGTCAAGTTTACAGACGGGTCTAGCGGCTATATTGCCGGTTGGCTCGTATCGGCGAGCGGTGTACCTGCTGTCATTCGCGGCAATGAACTCGTCGGAAAAACCATCGTTGTCGATGCAGGACACGGCGGCAATGATAATGGCGCGACAGGCTCCAGTTTTTCTACCCTGGAGAAAACAGTAAACCTGCAGGTTGCTCTCTTGCTGAGAAACAAGCTGCAATCATCAGGAGCAAGCGTCATCATGACACGCGCTGATGACCGCAAGCTGACCCTTCAGCAACGGGTAGATGTGGCCATTAACAACAAGGCAGATATTTTTGTCAGTGTTCACCATAATACACATCCGAACACAGCGACAAACGGTTCAATCGTCTTTTTCTACAATCAGGGCAACTCCAGCAAGCTCGCTTCGCTGGTTCAAAATGAGCTGGTTAAAGCGACGAGCTACAAAGATTTGCAATCCCGCTTCGGCGACTACTTTGTTCTACGGGAAAACCAAGTCCCATCTATTTTGGCGGAGATTGGATTCCTCTCCAACTACAATGATGAAATACGGGTTCGCTCGGAGAAACAACAGGATTTAGCTGCCGAAGGCTTATACAAAGGGATTATTCAATACTTCAATTCGTTAAACCCGCAGGGCGGTTGATAAAGCCTTCTGCAAGATTGCCTTTGCCAAAGACATTCAAAAACCCCTAGCAATGAGCGGACTCGCAGCACACGACGAGCCCAACTTCCCTGCTGGGGGTTTCTTTTTTGATGTAAGAACAACAAGATCACGAAGAGGGACGTCTGTCCCAAGGCTCTACCTGCCCCACAATGGATTGCATCTCCTGTGACTGAATAGATCGAATCACGCCTTGGGCAATCTCGTTGTTCGTCAACCAACGTGATTTCTGCTCGTTCTCACAAATAAATCCGAGAATGATTTGATGATAGGTACAAGATGCTATTTCCTGGACAATCGGAGGATGGAGCCACGCTTTGCTCCCACATACGTGGTAGAGGCTCCAGTTCTTGTTTGGACGAGAGAGCACTTGTTGAATCGTGGGGAGTGCGTCTGGAGCTGTTTGATGAATCCAGGCTACCACAAGATCGATGTGTCTGTTCTCTCCAATTAACTGCTCCATCGCCTCACGCAAGTGGTCCGTCCGGTGATAATCGAGAGGAAGCAGTGTAAAGGATTGGGGATATAGGGAGCCGTCCCGAACTTGTGCAAGCCGTCCCTGATCTCTCCCGACCAATGTCACCAGATAGCCCTGCTCTGCGAGCCAGCGCGCCACTCCTGTCAACATCCCGCTCGCTCCTACCACCAATGCCTGCCTGCTCATTCCCACTCCCCCTCACCGCGACATTTCTAAGACTCTACAATCAATGTAACAGGCCCATCATTTATCAGGGCAACATCCATCATCGCTCCGAAACGGCCTGTTTCTACCTGCAATCCTTTTTCACGCAGCTTTTGATTAAACAGCTCATACAATGGTTCTGCCTGCTCGGGGCGTGCTGCTGCCATGAAGTTAGGACGTCTTCCTTTTCGGCAATCACCATAGAGCGTAAATTGAGAGACAGACAATATTTGCCCACCTGTTTCCAGAACGGAATGATTCATCTTCCCTTCCTCGTCTTCAAAAATCCGTAGATTTGCGATCTTGTCAGCGACGAACTCCACATCCTTTTCGCTGTCCTCGTGTGTAATTCCTACGAGCAGCATCAAACCGTGCGGAATCTGTCCGACAACCTCTCCTGCTACGGTTACACTCGCTTCTTTTGATCGTTGTACGACTACTCTCATAAATGCTTGTCCTCCTCATGCTCATTTCTTATCAAATCCGTGGAAGGTGTTGAAAACAAGAACACCCAATCCTCACAGGGATCAGGTGCTCAATATCCGGCGAACCGAATAAATATCTTTGATACGCTTAATGCGCTCTACTACTTTTTGCAAATGATCCACATTGCTGATCGATATTGTCATGTGTATGGTCGCAACCCGGTTTTTATCGGCTTTGCCACTGACAGCTGCAATGTTTGTTTTCGTCTCGGCGACCACTTGCAGAACATCATTGAGAAGGCCGCTCCGATCATTGCCCGTAATCTCGATTTCCACGTTGAAATTGTGCTTGAAGTCATTGTCCCACTCAACATCAATCAAACGCTCGGAGCACTCATCCGCCAGCACATTCGGACAGTCATAGCGGTGCACCGATACACCACGACCTCTTGTAATAAAGCCAATGATCTGGTCGCCTGGGACAGGGGTACAGCAGCGGGATATACGTACAAGCAGATTGTCTACACCGCGTACCTTTACTCCTGATTCACTTTTTGCCTGATGAACGGTATTAGGTTTAACCTCTGGAATGATCGGGTTCTGCTCTTCTCGTTCGCGGCGCAGCTTGTCAACCAAACGTGTAGCAATCTGAGATGCAGTAATTCCGCCGTATCCAACAGCGGCAAACATGTCTTCCGCCCCTTGGAAATTGAAACGGGCTGCAGCTTCCTTCAGGTTAGCTTCCGTCATAGCTTCCTTCACATCAAAGCTACGCGCCTTGACCTCGGTTTCAACCATCTGCTGACCTTTGGCGACGTTTTCTTCACGCTTTTCCTTTTTAAACCATTGTTTAATTTTATTGCGAGCATGTGCTGACTTCGCTATTTTCAACCAGTCCTGACTTGGTCCGTACGAATGCTTGGAAGTCAGAATCTCAATAATATCGCCCGTTTTCATTGCGTAATCAAGAGGAACGATCTTGCCATTTACTTTAGCACCGATCGTCCTGTTCCCCACCGCCGAGTGAATGCGATAGGAAAAGTCGAGCGGAACGGAGCCTTTTGGCAGCTCGACGACGTCTCCTTTTGGCGTGAAAACAAACACGGTATCCGAGAACAGGTCTTGCTTGAGGCTCTCCATAAATTCCTGGGCATTGGGAGCTTCCTCGGAACCACCCTCGATGATCTCGCGCAGACTCCCCAGCTTCTCGGCAAAAGATCCTTGTACGACGCTCTGACCTTCTTTGTAGGCCCAGTGAGCAGCGATCCCGATCTCCGCTGTCTGATGCATTTCCCATGTCCGGATTTGCACCTCGAGCGGCTCGCCCTTTGGCCCAATGACCGTCGTATGAAGCGACTGGTACATGTTTGTCTTCGGCATCGCGATATAATCCTTGAAACGGCCTGGCATCGGCTTCCACAGCGTGTGGACGATCCCGAGCACCGCGTAGCAATCACGAATGTCGTTTACGATAATCCGAAGTGCAAGCAGGTCATAAATCTCATTGAATTGCTTGTTTTGTTTCGTCATCTTTTTAAAGATGCTGTATATATGTTTCGGTCGACCCGAAATTTCTGCTTCAATGTTCAACTCGCCCAGCTTTTCCCTGATCGTATCCGAGGCTTCATTCAAGTAGGCTTCACGCTCGACCCGCTTTTTTTGCATCAGATTAACAATCCGATAGTATTGCTGCGGGTTCAGGTAACGAAGCGAGGTATCCTCCAGCTCCCATTTAACCGAGGCAATCCCCAGTCGATGAGCAAGTGGCGCAAAGATTTCCAGTGTTTCATCCGAAATCTCGCGCTGCTTTTCTTCGGACATATGCCGCAGTGTCCGCATGTTGTGCAGACGGTCAGCAAGCTTGATCATAATGACCCGAATGTCCTGCGCCATGGCAACCAGCATCTTGCGGTGGTTTTCAGCAAGCTGCTCTTCTTTTGACTTATACTTGATTTTTTCCAGCTTGGTAACACCGTCAACCAGCAACGCCACATCAGGGCCAAACTGATCGCGGAGATCATCCAGCGTAATCTCAGTGTCCTCTACCACATCATGCAAAAATCCGGCTGCAATCGTTACGGCATCCATATGCAAATTGGCAAGGATACCCGCTACAGCGATCGGGTGCATGATATAGGGCACACCAGACTTTCTCACCTGTCCCTCATGAGCCTTGTGAGCAAGCTGATAAGCACGCGTAATTAAGTCTATATCCGATTGGGATAAATAAGTGCTCGCTTTTTTTACTACCTCATCAATGCCGGTAATCATAGTTCCCTTCCCTTATCCTCTCATTAGAAAACCTGTCTACGCCATGCCCTTGGCAAAGCGCGGTTGCACTTATACGGGACAAGAATTTCTTCAATTCCTATCGGTATAAAAAAGCCTCAAATGAGGCCAACTCACAGAGGTGCTACTGCGTTATAAGTAAGTATGAACCCGCCGTGCCGTCAGCTAAACGCTATACGTGAATAGCCAAACGTAAACGTGGGCTCTGATGCAGCTAATCCGAATAAGAAAACTTGGCTATGGTATTTCATCTATTATCTTTTAAGTCGTTCATATTGTAAAGGTGCTTTCCCCTGTAAAGTAGGTACAGTCAAAGAAAAAAGAAAAAAACGGGTATATAACCCGCTTTTTTTCTTCGAAATTAGTATTGAATCAGAGATTTAATCGGCATATCCCCGATTTTTTGACGGCCATCCAAATAGGACAGCTCGATTAGGAAAGCAGCACCAACTACTTTACCGCCCAACTGTTCGATTAGGTTGATTGTCGTTTCAATCGTTCCACCAGTTGCCAACAAATCATCCGCAATCAAAACACGCTGCCCTGGTTGAATCGCGTCAACATGCACAGCCAGTGCGTCTTTTCCGTATTCCAGATCGTAGTCAGCTTTAATCGACTCATATGGAAGCTTGCCCGATTTGCGCACCGGAACAAATCCAATGCCCATCTCGTAGGAAAGTGGCGCGCCCACTACGAAACCACGCGCTTCTGGACCCGCAATCACTTCTGCTTGCACTTCCCGCGCAAATACAGCCAGCTCTTGAATAGCAGCACGATAGGCTGGACCGTCTTTTAACAAAGTGGTAATATCCTTGAAGCGGATACCAGGCTGCGGGTAATCAGGAATGACGCGAATATATTGTTTGAAATCCATGAATAATTCCTCCTAAACGGTGGAAGACTCCACCAACTGATGAAACGATTGAAGTAAGGCTTCTGAAGATGAAAGTAATAAATCTGTAGCCAGCTGAGACTCCTCTTGCCACTCCATATAAAGGCGAGAGCTTTCCAGTGGACGTTTTGCCGTATTGCTCAGTAAACGGTAATGGTCAGACTCCTCTGCCAAAAACTCCAGCTCTAGAAAAATACCGAGCATGCCGTCCAAAAGTGGCCTTTTCCACTTTAGCTTGCGTGCCAGCGCATCCAGATGGATATGCTTGACAGTTGGTACTTGCACGAAAAATTGGTACAGCTCTTTAAAGTGCTGACGTCCTGGACAGGAAAGCCGCTCCATTCCCAAGTCTGGATCGCCAAACATGCAATAAATTCTCTCTGCCTCTTTTATCCCCGTTAGGATGGCAGCAAAATCAGCACGACGTTTTGGCAGGTCGTACAGAATGACATTTTGACTAGATGAAAAAACGCTTTCGCTATTTTCATGCTCAAATACATACAGAGCCCTTCTCTGCTCCTCGGTAGCCTGCGATGCGAGCAAATCATAGCTATCTTTGTGGAAAAGCACAGTGATAGAGCCAGGTTCAGTCGAGAGCTGCAACCATTTTTGCGCTTTGTCGCGGCTTCCCCGCAAATCAAAGATTTGTTGATGTGGCACCGACAAATCCCGTATCGTTAGCTGGGGCTTGCGGTTGCCGTTCCATTCATTTACGGATAGCTCGCCCAAGACCTGGAAGCGTGCTTTTGGCGTCACCTTTTTGGTCACATGGGCCCAGTTAAAGCCGATCGCATCGACGGTTGTTCCGGATTTGCTCAAGGAGCATTTCAAGTGGTTGTCGTCACGGCCAATTGTACGCATCCCGGCGGTCTCTACATCCTCTAGCATTACCAAAGGAGTTGGATTTCCCATCCCATACGGAGCAAGCTGCTCCAGCTGTTCCACTGATTCGAGACTGATCTGGGTAATATCCATCGATACATCCACCTTGGTCAAGGGGATAAAATCATCCGCCGAAAGCCACTGACCAGCGAGCTCATTCAGTTTATTACGCATAAAATCAAGGTTCTCAACCGGCAGCGTCATCCCTGCTGCCATCGTATGTCCGCCGTAATGCGGCAACCATTCTTTGCAAGCAGTCAAAGCTTCATACATGTCAAAGCCGGCAATGCTGCGTGCAGAGCCTTTCGCCGTTCCCTTTTCCGGATCAATTCCCAGGACAATGGTTGGCCGGTAAAATGTCTCTACAAGCCTAGAGGCAACAATGCCGACAACCCCTACATTCCAGCCTTCCTTTGCCACTACCAGCACATTGTGCTCATCAGGCGGGTACAGCTCCTTCACCATCTGCACAGCTTCTTCTGTCATGGCTGCCACTAAATCCTGGCGATCACAATTCAAGTCATCGAGTGCCTGCGCACATGCTTCTGCTTCATTCGTGTCTTCTGTCGTCAGCAGCTTGACAGCCGATTCTGCGGTCTCCAAGCGCCCGCTCGCGTTTAATCGCGGCCCCAGGGCAAATCCTACATGTCCCGCCGACAAATCACTGTCCGAGAGCCCACAGACGCGGATCAACGCTTGCAGCCCAAGATTCCTCGTATGATTCAAGCGCTTCAGTCCCTCACGCGCGAGAATACGGTTCTCGTCAACCAGCGGTACCAGGTCAGCAATCGTACCCAAAGCTGCCAGATCAGCGAGATAGAGTGGCGGCTCTCCCAACAAGGCATGCCCCAGTTTAAAGGCAACTCCTACCCCTGCGAGCATGTCAAACGGATACGAACAGCCAGGCTTTTTGGGATTAATCACAGCAAATGCCTCCGGGATGATTGCCGGAGGTTCGTGGTGGTCGGTTACAATTACGTCAAGACCCAGCTGTTTGGCATACTCCACCTGCTCTACTGCACTAATCCCGGTATCTACTGTAATAATCAGCTTGTAACCGCTTTGCTGCAGCTGCGCCAAGGCGTCTTTATGTAACCCATACCCTTCGGTAAAACGGTTTGGGATGTAATAGTCAAACACGGCGCCCAGTTGGCGCAAAACATGTACCATAAGTGATGTGGAACTTACGCCATCCGCATCATAATCACCATAAATGCATATCGGTTCCTGATCTGCAATGGCCTGCCTAATACGGCGCACGCTTTGTTCCATTCCATCTAGCAAGAACGGATCATGAAATAAATCTGGTCCTGCCTGAAGAAAATCTCGGGCCTTTTGCGATGACTCAATGCCTCGAATGACCAGCAGCTTGGATACGAGCGGAGTGAGCTGACATTCTTCTGCAATCGTTGCAGCTAATTGATCATCGTAAGTAGCCAGTTTCCAGCGAGTTTTCGCTTTCAGCATGAGCGTTCCTCCAATCCTCATTCATTATAGAGGATGGAGCGGGAGACTGACAACTGCGTAAAACATACAGCTTTTGCTGAAAGCCCGACAAATCCACATTCAGGGATTGATATGCACAAAAACATCGCGTACCTCCGGAAACTTTTTCATCAGCTCATGCTTTACCTGTTTGCCAATCCGATGCCCCGCTTCTACGGTAATGAACGGATCCACCCCTATTTTTACGTCGACAATTTGGTAGTGCCCATGCTCACGGGCACGGAAAGAGTCGATGCGCATGACCCCAGAAACTTCCAGTATCGCCTGCCGCAGTTCCTTCGTATCATCGTCGTGCAAAACATGGTCGAGCGTACTATGTATCGATTCCATCAAAATCTTGTACGCCATCTTCAACACGAGCAAGGTCACAAAAATACCTGCAACTGGGTCTAGGTACAGCATCCAGGGAATTCCTAGCCGTCCACCGACAATTGCGCCACCAATCCCTACTAGTGCCGCAAAAGAAGAGAACACGTCAGAGCGATGCTCCAATGCATTTGCCATCAGTGATTGGCTTTTGAGCTTTTTCCCTAGCTTGTATTTATACCGATACATCCACTCTTTTACGATCATGGAGCCGATTGCCGCCCAAACCGCAAGTAGGCCCGGTGCTTCCAAAGGAATGAAGAGTGACTTGATTGAGGACACGCCCATTTCGAAGCCAACCACTGCAAGCAAGACGGAAACGATGATTGCCGAAACAGACTCCGCTTTTCCGTGACCATACGGATGATCCTCGTCAGGTGGACGTTCTGCAGCACGCAAACCGATTAAGACGGCGACCGATCCGATTACATCCGACGCTGAGTGTATGGAATCAGCAATCAAAGCTTGAGACTTGGCGATTACACCAATCAATAGCTTTACTCCTGCCAGTGCAATGTTTCCAATAATCCCTACCCACGCAGCAAACTGTGCTTTGGCTAGGCGCTCATCTGTCATCTACAGTCCCTCCCGAATGATATTCCCCTCTTGAGAGTAGAAAACCGCGGAGAGATACCCCCGCGGTCTTTATCTTACGTCTAATTACGCTTGTTTTTCTTTTTTCTTTTTCATCATGTTGCGCTCTTTCAAGTTTACCCAAATTTGTGCGGCAATAAAGATGGAAGAATACGTACCACTCACCAGACCGAACAAAAGCGCCAGGGAGAAGTTGCGAATGCTCTCGCTGCCCAATACCGCCAGTGCCAGCGCTGTGAAAAATACGGTGGCTACAGTGTAGATCGAACGGCGCATCGTCTGCCAAAGAGATACGTTAACCAGATGCTCAAGCTCTGGAATCGTTTTGGACTTCATGGTTCTTAGGTTTTCCCGAATCCGGTCAAAAATAACGATCTTGTCGTTAATTGAGTAACCGAGAATGGTAAGGATCGCTGCAATAAACGTGATATCTACTTCCAAGCCTAATACAGAGAAAAGCGCGATCGGGATAAATACGTCATGCAAAAGTCCCGCAACACATGCAATCCCGAAGAGCCATTGGAAACGGATCGCAATGTAAATGACGATACCGATGGAGGCAATCGCAACGGCGATCGCAGCTTTCTTCACCATTTCACGTGCAATCGTTGGGTCAACAGATGATACCTGCTTCGTTACCTGATCCCCAAACTTTTTCTTCAGAGCAGTTTCCAGCTTCATCATCGTGTCAGACGGAATGGCTTGATCAAAACGGGTATACGCTTGGTTTTCACCATAACGGGTGATGCCGGTAAAAGCAACATCCGGAATTTCTTGTTTTATGACCGCCTCAACATCTGCGGTATTAAATTCTTTTCCCACAAAAATATCGAGTCGTGTCCCTGCTTTAAAGTCTACACCCAAGTGAAGACCTTGGAACAGCATAAACAAAAAGCCGATAATAATGATCGCAGAAGAGCCGATAAAATACTTTCGGCGATTCTTTACGATGTCAAATCTAACGACCGTGTTCTCTTGATTAAAGCTCACCGATCTCACTCTCCTTTACTCCGAACCAGAACGGCTTTTTAAACATGTTGGAACGGACCACCAGCCACAGGAGGAAGCGAGACCCAAACACGTTGGTAATGATACTTACGATGATTGTCATAGCGAGTACGACCGCAAAACCTTGGACAGAGCTTGTCCCGAAGAAGAACAGCACGCCCGTCGCAATCAGTGTCGTTACGTGAGCGTCGATAATGGTAATCAGGGAACGGCGTTCACCGGAGCGGAAAGCAGACAGAACGGTTTTTCCTGAACGCAGTTCTTCTTGAATCCGTTCGTACGTAATGATGTTGGCGTCAACGGCAATACCGACAGCCAAAATAAATCCGGCGATCCCCGGCAATGTCAGTGTCGCGTCCATCCAGTCCAGAACGACCATACAAAAATAAGTAAATCCAGCCAGTGTGATATTCGCAATCATTCCTGGCATGCGGTATACAAACAACATGAAGAAGAAAATCAAAGCTGCACCGATGTAGCCTGCATAAATCGTCTTTTGCAAGGCCAATGCACCAAGTGAAGCACCGACAGAGTTTACTTGCAGCTCGACCAATTTCGCTGGCATCGCACCGGAATTCAAGAGGTCAACCAATTCTTGCGCACTCTCTTGTGTGTAATTACCAGTAATTTGTGCGTTTCCACCCGTAATTACGCTTTGAATGGTAGGGTTGGTTTGCATATTTTCATCCAAATAGATGGCCATATGCTTACCTAAATTGGCGCGTGTTACATCTTCCAATTTTTTCGGGTCAGAAATTTTCAGGGTAACCAAAGGGCGTTTCAGATCATCATATCCTACTGCTGCCCCGCCAGGAGCCAAATCGCTTCCCTGTAAAATAATCTTGCCAGCTTCGTCACGGAATGTAAGCACAGCAGGTTTACCGATCAGTTCACGAAGCTTGTCCTGATCTGCCGATTGTGAGGCGATTTGTACACGAATCCGGTTTGGAAGCTCAGTAGCAATTACAGGCTCTACGACACCACCAATGTTAATCCGTTTCTCAATCATGTGCGCAGTTGATTTCAACAGCTCGATATCAACCTTGTGTCCAGCCTCGAGAGGCTCTACCTCGTACAGAATCTCAAACCCGCCCTGCAGGTCCAGACCGAGTGTGATGTTCTTTGCCACCTGTGTGATCGTAGTTGACACGAGTGTGCCCAAAAGTCCTACAACGACCAGGAACAGGAGGAATCTTCCCCATTTTATCATAGCAGTAATACCCCTCTTTCCTAACAGGGTCCCGTCCTAGACGAGAAACCAATATGCCCATTATAGCGAAGTATGAAAAAACGTGTCAATTATTGCTGGAAAGATGAACCATGGTAACCCACCCCTTGTCTGCATTGCGCAACATACGTATACGAATGGGGGCTGAGAAAGTTTCACTATGAATTTTTGTACATTTGGATCATCAAGTAGTTCATATACTTATTTGGCTTCAAAGACAGGACATCATTGACTAAACGGTGAAGCGGAGGAAACTCTTTGTAGCTGCTTACAACACATTCCCACACTTCCTCTGCGGTCACATTTTCATAGCCGAGCATGGCGAATTCCTCCGCTTTACTCTGGCAAAGACTAGCTACTTGCCCATACCATTCCTGCTTTTGCGCTTGATCCATTCTGTTTCCCCCTCAAAGTAGTCATGCCGAGTGCGGCACGTCCATATTCTTTACTGAGTGAATTTATTGGTGCAAAGGAGCCTTCCATGAGACAGTCATTCTTTTACGGAACGGTTATCCTCATCATTGCTGGCGGCATTACGAAGGTGTTTGGCTTTGCTCACAGGATCGTGCTTTCGCGCATCATCGGTGCGGAAGGAATGGGGCTATATCAAATGGTTGTGCCCCTGTTATACTTTCTGATTACTGTGACAACATTTGGTCTGCCAGTAGCCATCGCCAAACAAGTGGCAGAAACAGAAGCGGCAAACAATCCCCGCCTTACCCGTAAGTTCCTGTTATTAGCTTTATCCATAGCCAGTGGGATTAGCCTGGTCGTCTGCACGGTGCTCGTCGTTTTTTCAAATTGGATCGCCGGAGCACTGTTTGCTGACGAACGTGCCCATGTCGTGATGCTCGCTGCTATCCCAGTCATCCCGATCGCGAGCATTTCCCTGGTTCTGCGCGGGTATTTCCAAGGGAAGCAAAACATGGTGCCCACTGCTGTGTCTCAGCTATTGGAACAAGTAGTAAGAATGGCTTTGGTCGTCATCATGACCATCACCTTTCTCTCTTCCGGGATCGAATACGCCACTGCCGGAGCTGTCGCTAGCATTGTTTTTGGGGAAGCAGCAGGACTTTTGTACATTTTGTGGCAATACCGAAAGGGCAGTAAAAAAACAGCCGCCCAGTTTTTTGAAAAACCATTATTTTTAGCTGTTTCCAAAAGCAGGGCGAGCATCAAGCAATTGATTCACGTCGCGCTTCCAGTCACTATGAGTCGGGTCATCGGCTCCATTGCCTACGTTCTGGAACCGATGCTTGTCCCACTCGCTCTTGTCATCGCCGGTCATACCACCGCTACTGCTACAGGACTCTACGGTCAATTTGCCGGTATGGCTGTACCTTTGCTGCTCTTTCCAACGTTCCTAACCTATTCCTTGTCCGTTTCACTGGTTCCTGCTGTCGCAGAGGCCGCTTATCAAAACAATGCCCCCCTCGTGCATCGACGCATTTACCAAGCCATGCGGATTACACTCGTTATAGGAGCACCGTGTACAGTGTTGCTTACTATTTTCGCAGAGCCGCTTTGCGCTCTTTTATACGGAGAGCAATTTACAGAAGTAGGCATTTTACTAAAAGAGCTGGCTCCCTTTTCTGTTTTTCTATTCTTTCAGGCTCCCCTGGCAGCAGCCCTGCAAGGTCTCGACTTCGCTCAAGTCGTGTTTCGTAATACCCTTATCAGTGCTGTTATCAAAACAGCCGCCATGTTTTTGTTAACCTCTCACCCATCTTTCGGGATTCATGGCGCGGTGATTGCCATGAACATCGGCATCACCTTGGGGACACTGCTTCATTTTGCCAGCCTGATTAAGAAAATCGGTTTTACCATTGATCTGCGGGAGTTCGGCAAAATTGGCGCCGCTATGCTGGCTATGGGCTATTCAGGCTGGTATATAGCGAATCACTGGTTTATCGAGGCCTCTACGGGTCGCCTGCTGCTCTTAAGCACCATGGCAAGTATGTTGCTTTACCTCGTCCTGTTGGTTGCGATGCGTGTTCTCGGCAAACAGGATGTGCGTCGTATTCCTTGGATCGGGGAACAATTGGCAATCTTTTTCCCTCGCCGCTGACATTATTGCAGCGGCTTGTCCTTTTTGTCCAAATACATGATCCCGCGATCGTCTATCGAGCAAAACGAAACATCGCGTACGTCCTTGATCCCATATTTGCGAATCTCTCGCTTTAACCAGAGCTCGTTCTGTCCAATTTTTTTTAGTGCCTCATCCCTTACTTTCCCATCTAAAATTAACGGGATCGGAAGTCCTTTAAAAAATACGGGACCCACGGGTTTGCTTTCGGGTATTTCCATGTCTTCACGCTTTACCGTGTCTTTGGGCTGCTTTAAAAACACACTCATCTGACCAGTAGGCTCCATCACCGCAAATTCAACGTCAGCAATGTTCTTTACATTTTTTTGCCGCAAATGAACCATCAGGTCATCCATATTCAAACGGTTCCGGCGCATGGCATGCTCTCTGATTTCGCCGTTTTCAATAATCAAGTCTGCCGACCCTGCTACCACATCACGGAACTTCTTGCTTTTCAAGGCAAAATACGCCAGACCAATTTCCAACAAACCGATCAGCAGCATGGGTATGTAATAAAGAATGGCCGGCTTGTCAACATCCTCAATTGCCATAGCGGCCATCTCAGCAAGCATAATCGAGATCACAACATCAAAAACAGATAGCTTCCCCAACTCTCGCTTCCCCATCATTCGCATAATGATCAGGAGAAAAAAATACGAGAAAAGGGTGCGTAGCAACGCTGTTGAAAGTCCTTCCACTTCACGACGCCCCCTAAAGACATTTGATACTAGTCTTTAGCAAAGGGGCGTTCAACTATTAGCGCCAATTACAGCCACTTTCGCTTTTGGAAAATTTTGAGCATCCCAAACGTCATCCCCAGCATGATCACAAGCGCGACCACCAGCATATACGGCTCCGCTTCTTCTCCCAACCAGGCAAAGGTATTCATTCCAAACAACCCTGTAATAAACGTCAAAGGCAGGATGATCGTCGAGATGATGGTTAACACTCGCATCGTCTCTGTTGTTTTTGCACTAATAATCGTGTAGTACGTATCCAGTGTACCATTTACCAGATCACGGAAGGTTTCCGTCGAATCTGAAATCCTCTCCAAATGGTCTGTCAGGTCACTGTAGAACGGAACGTTTTCCTCGGAGATATCGAAGGAATAGCGGCCATTTACGTTGGCGAAGATTCGCTTCTGCGGCATAATGACGCGACGAATCAAAATAATCGTTCGCTTCAACGCGAGGAACTCCTCGGTAATTTCCTGCATCTGGTGCTCGTAAATCTCGTCCTCCAGCTCGTCAATCCGCACACTAATCCGGTCGATAATCGGGAAGTACTCATCCGTAATCCCGTCGACAATCGCATAAAGCAAATAATCAGGACCGCGATTTAAATAAGAAATATTACGATGGCACATAGCTGCGATCCGTCCGATAGTGTTCATAGGGGATTTGTGAATCGTGACGATATAATTCGGGCCGAGAAACACGTTCAGTTCTACTGTGGTAATCTCATCGTCGCTCTCCTCATTGTAACGCAGGGCGTGAAAGACGAAGAAATAATAATCATCGTACTTATCCACTTTGGCCCGTGGACTTACGTGCAGACAGTCCTCGATAGCCAGTTGGTGAAAGTCGAAGATCTTAGCAATATAGGGAAGCTCATTGTTGCCCACATCATACAGATCAATCCAGAGCAGGTCCTCTGGCGATTTCAGCCACTGATCCTTTGTAGCCAAATCAACATCGTGAAACATCTTCTGTTCTGAGTGGTTGTAAAAGTAGGTTTTGATCATCTTCCTCACCCCCGTCTTGTTCCTCATCCATCATACGAAAATTCCTTTCAATGTTCAACGCGAATATGAATACGTCTGCCAAGCCTTTCATATAGATGGTACAAACACTTGAGCAGTGAGGGGGGTAATATTGTGCGGAGTGCATCCACCTCTGTACTGACGGGATTATTGTATACGCTTGGCCTCATTTTGATTGGAGCATTGCTGGCCACTCTTCTTCTGAGCTTTACCAGCATGCGAGAAGCTTCTCTCCCCTATTTTACTTACGTCATCAATGCCATAGGCCTTTTGACAGGTGGTTTTGTAACAGGTCGGCGATGCGGCGGCAAAGGCTGGTACTATGGGGGGTTAACCGGGCTTTCCTATTTCATTTTAGTCATTTTAATCGGCTTTCTTGGCTTTGATGCCCCTATGCAATGGAACACCTTTCTCTATCTCCTCGCTGCCTTTGGTATCGCAGGCATTGGAGGAATTATGGGGGTAAACTCTGCCAATTCCAGTCACAAGCCAAAAGGAATCAAGCCGCGGCGGTAGTGTACAGGCGCAGAAATGCAAAAAAGCAGGCGGGAGACTCCCACCTGCTTTTCCTGTATTATTTCGATTCTTCTTTTGCTTCTTCCACTTTTGCTGGCTCGCTTTTTGCTGCTGACTCGTTGCTAGCAGACACCACGCTATTGATAGCACCGCGATCAAACGATACATTCACATTGTGTGCGATACGCAAGGTTACCATATCATCTGTCAGCTCTTGAATCGTACCGTGCATGCCGCCGATCGTAACGATTTTGTCGCCCTTTTTGATCGCAGCAAGCATTGCGTTACGCTGCTTTGCTTTTTTCTGTTGCGGACGAATCAGCAAGAAGTAGAAAATCGCAAACATGATGATAATCGGTAAAAAATTCGTCAAGCCTTCCATGTAAATCCCCCTCGATTAAAAAGATCTATCTTCACCCAATCCATATTGAGCGAAAAACTGGTCTCGGAAATCTTGCAAGCGGTCTTCGGCAATGGCCTGACGCACCTGCTCCATCAACTTCACCAGGAAGTACAAGTTGTGGTAGGTAGTAAGACGAATACCAAAGGTTTCCTCCGACTTGACCAGGTGTCGGATGTAAGCACGTGTGTAATTCTTGCAGGTGTAGCAGTCGCAATTCGGATCCAGCGGAGTGAAATCACGAGCGTATTTGGCATTGCGAATGACCAGTCTTCCCTGGCTTGTCATGCATGTCCCATTTCGCGCTATACGCGTTGGCAATACACAATCAAACATATCGATTCCCCGGATAGCCCCATCAAGCAGTGCATCTGGTGAACCTACCCCCATCAAATAACGGGGCTTGTTTGTAGGAAGCAGCGGAACGGTATGCTCCAGCACTTCATACATCAATGAAAACGGTTCCCCTACGCTCAAGCCACCGATCGCGTATCCCGGGAAGTCCATAGATACGAGGTCACGGGCGCTTTGAGCACGCAAATCGTTGTACATCCCGCCTTGGACGATACCGAAAAGCGCTTGCTCATCTGGACGGGAGTGTGCCTTCAGGCAGCGCTCAGCCCAACGGGTCGTCCGCTCCATCGATTTCTTCACATAATCGTACTCAGCCGGATACGGAGCACACTCATCAAAGGCCATAAAGATATCCGCACCCAATGCATTCTGAATCTGAGTCGCTTCTTCTGGTCCGATAAACAGCTTTTCTCCGTTCAGGTGAGAGCGGAAGGAAACGCCTTCCTCCGTGATTTTGCGCAGATTACTCAAGCTAAAAACCTGGAATCCACCCGAGTCAGTCAGAATGGCACGATCCCAATTCATAAATCCGTGCAGACCGCCTGCTTCTCTCACAATTTCATGCCCTGGGCGAAGAAACAAATGGTAGGTGTTGCTGAGAATAATGCCCGCTCCGATTGATTTCAGTTCCTCCGGGCTCATCGTCTTGACCGTTGCCTGTGTGCCTACTGGCATAAAGACCGGGGTGTCAATGGTCCCATGAGGAGTATGGAGTTTACCGAGACGTGCACCTGTTTGTTTGCATGTTTTGATTAATTCGTAGCGTACAGCCAAATCATTGCACTCCTCAAGCTATGTATGTAAGTCTTTCCTATTATAGAAAAACTTCCGGGTGAAGTAAACCCACCCAAGTCATAAGTACACACTTATACAGGTGGGTTGTTCACATTTCTTATGGCAGAGACTTTTTATAAAATGAGCATAGCATCTCCAAAGCTGAAAAAGCGATATTCTTCCTGAACCGCCGTTTTGTACGCATTCATGACATTGTCTTTTCCAGCCAATGCGGAAACCAGCATGACAAGCGTAGACTTCGGCAAGTGGAAATTGGTCATAAGTCCGTCCAAAATCGAAAAGGTATAGCCCGGATAAATAAAAATATCGGTCCAGCCGGAAGTCGCTGCCAGCTTTCCTCCATGTGCTCTGCCCACCGTCTCCAGTGTACGGCATGAAGTTGTCCCGACAGCGATCACCCGTCTGCCCTCTGCTTTCGCCCGGTTGACCAACTCTGCCGTTTCTTCAGGTATCTCGTAATACTCTGCATGCATCACATGCTCCTCGACGGAATCAGCTGCAACGGGGCGAAACGTCCCCAGTCCGACATGCAGCGTCACATATGCCAGCTGGATTCCTTTTGCCGCGATTTTCTCCAGATAAGGCTTCGTGAAATGCAGGCCTGCAGTTGGAGCTGCTGCCGATCCTCTCTCCCGTGCGTAAACCGTTTGGTATCGCTCACTGTCCTCCAGCTGTGCATGGATATAAGGAGGCAAAGGCATCGAGCCAAGCTGATCGAGAATCTCGTAAAAAATTCCCTCGTACATAAAGCGTACAATCCGCCCTCCCGTCTCAGTCACCTCTTCACATACACAACGCAGAAGTCCATTCCCGAAAACCACTTCCGTACCAGGCTTCATCCGCTTTCCTGGCTTCACCAGTGTCTCCCAGCGATCGTCACCCAAAGATTTTAGCAGGAGAATTTCGATTTTTGCTCCTGTCTCAGACTTTTCTCCAATCAATCTGGCAGGCAACACTCGGCTGTCATTCATGACGAGCACATCTCCTGGCTGCAGATGATCAATCAGATCAGTAAAATGCTGGTGCATAATCTCTCCGGTTTGCTTCTGCAAAACAAGCAATCTGGATGAAGTCCGATCTTCTAAAGGATGCTGGGCAATCAGATGCTCCGGCAGCTCAAAATCAAATTGTTGCACGTCCACGAATCGTTACTCCCTTTTCTGTCAGATCATGTCGCAAAGGACTTATTTCTCGATTGTCACATCTTGGTAATAGTGTAGCAAGATCTGCCTATAGTCATACCCGTTCTCCGCCATTGCACGTGCACCGTATTGCGATACACCAAGTCCGTGACCATAACCGGTACCGCGAAATAAAAACTGTGGTCCTGCTTGTTTGTTGTTTTGGATCACTTCTACATCAAACTTCGTGCTGCGAAGAGAAGTACCCCCCTGTTGGAAAATAGCGCGGAATGTATCCGGCGAAGGTGCAGCAATCGGTTTGCCGTTTGCCTCCATCGCGATCACTCGCCCGGATGGACCTCGCGCCGTTACCTTCAGACTCGTGACATTTCCAGAAATGCGAGCAGCCTTGTATTTATCCTGACTTGCATTAATCATAGCGGTAATTTCAGCAACCGTGTATGGACCTCGCGTCCACGAGTAAGCATTTTCCTCCGCCTCTTCCGAGAGGATGGTAACCTCAGCGCCGCCTGGCAATGTGGATAACACCCGGTGTAGCGTGGTGCTCGGTCCTGAGCGCAAATTCGTATTTGCTGTTGTAATGACAGCTGTGCGCTGACCTTTACCATTTGCAGCTCCTGTCACTGATACCAGATCATTTCGTACATAACCGGTCGAACCATCCGACAACTCCACGCGATACCACACGTTTGCTCTCTCCATCGGATATGTATCATCGCTCGTCACAGGACGCAAATAAGGAACCGGATTTCCCCAGACCTCCGTGCCATCTGCCGTCATACCGCCCGCGTTTGAGTAAAACAGAGACTCTACTGGCTTACCTTGATAGTAGATAATTTCATCCCTTGTTTTGTCGACAGCCTCGCGAACAACCTCGGACTCTTTTGCTACACCATAATACGCCTGCTCAATCACCGTATCCGATACATTCGCGATGCCGTACTTATTACCTTGCCACACCGCACGAGTTCTCGACAGGACCGCTTGTGTTTTCAAGGCCTCTATCGGCCAGTCTGGAGCCATTTCGGAGCCAACTACGCCATACAGGTACTCATCCATTGGCAGTTCATTTACCAATGTCAGATGACCGTTGTAATCGGATAGCTCCATCTCGCCCCGATACGTCCGCTGGTCCCGCTCCACTACACTGATCAAGGCTTGATCCTCTGTTTTAAGCGCCCGGGCGGTCAGTTTTACCTGGGATGAAAACACGTATTTCCAAATTCTTTCGTCTGGTGAGCCGTATACATCCTGCTTCAGCACAGCATAAGACTGAGTTGAAGGCACATGGTAGGTATAGCCCGGAACAGCACCGGCAGCTCTCCCTGCCAAAGCCGATGCGGCGTCATAGCTGACCTCATCGCCAATCCATACTGCATAGGTTATTTTACCGCCGTCTGCTAGCATGACAGGATAAGCAGGGATTCCTTTTTGCTCAAAAGCTGACTGCGTTCTCTGCGCTTCATTCAAGCTCTTGTACTGTCCTACCTCCATTCGGAAAGGACCTTTTACAAACGGATTTTGACCAGTCGCTTGAGCAACTGTTTTTGCCTGATTGGTGGCAGCCTGATAGTTGTCGTACGAGCCACTAACGACCTGGTAGATAGTCTGACCATTGCGAGTAGTCACCTGAATCGAGCCCTCGTATTTGCGCTGACTCATCTGCTGTGCTACCTGCTGCGCGAGATTCCAGTCAGGCGTCTCTGTAACGATTAGATGATATTCGTCAACCCGATATCGGGCTGCATCTCCTTTTAAGTCAGGTAACTCTGTCTTGCCCCCTGGGCCCTCCAGTGTTACTTCCATTCCTTTTTCAGTGGTTAACGTAATCGAAGGGACTACCCCTCGGTATCCTTGCCCTGTATCTACAAATAGCGCAACCCTGATATTGTCGCCAGCTGCTTTTGCCGGAACTTGTCCCCCCAAAAGAGCTGCTGTGATCAGGCCCACCGAAAGGACAGTTCCCATCCATTTCTTCTTCATGTCGTCCATCGTCCTTCCTTTCACCTGAAATCGTCGAAAATTGGCATCTACTCCCATGTTTTTCGACAATCACAATGCAATCTCCTGCCCTTTTTCTCAATTTGGGAGCAAACGTCTTCGCGATCGAACAACTTTCTGCGTCCTACTATTGACGAAGCTATCGGCCGCTCTTCAAGATGTTTTGCACAGAAAAAACCATCGGAACAGCCCGCTCCGATGGCTTTGATGTTTTTGCCTTGCAAGCTTTTGCTATTTAAACAGACGGAACAAGTACATCCCCAGAGACAAGACGATACTGATCACAATACAGGTCACGACCGGAAAATAAAACTTCACATTTTCCTTCTCAACCACAATATCTCCCGGCAAGCGGCCCAGCGGCAAAAATCTCCCGCCTACCTGCCAAAGGATACCGATCACGATCAAAGCAGCTCCACCAAAAATAAGTAGCTTGGCTACAGGATTCACGATTTCATCTCCCGCCCGAAGTGCTGGTACGCACTCGGGGTAAGAACACGCCCCCGTGGCGTCCGTTGCATGAAACCTATTTGCATGAGATATGGCTCGCATACATCTTCAACGGTTTGTGACTCTTCTCCAATTGTAGCTGCAATCGTATCAAGACCTACCGGCCCTCCATCAAATCGATCAATAATGGCAAGCAGCAGCTTATGATCAATATGGTCTAGCCCGCACGTGTCTACCTGCAAGCGTTCCAGCGCTTCCTTGGCGATCTCCGTCGTAATGACGCCTTCGCCTTTTACCTGGGCGAAATCTCGGACGCGCTTCAGCAAACGGTTCGCTACACGAGGGGTTCCACGTGAGCGTCTCGCGATTTCCTCTGCTCCGCCCTCGCGAATGATAACTTGCAGAATATCAGCTGCACGCGAAACGATAAAGGTCAGCTCCGGCACCGTGTAAAATTCCAGTCGATTCACAACACCAAAACGGTCGCGTAGCGGTGCTGACAGCATGCCTGCGCGGGTCGTAGCACCTACCAGCGTAAATGGGGGCAAATCCAGACGCACGCTGCGCGCGCTCGGTCCTTTGCCGATGATAATATCCAGCGCAAAGTCCTCCATTGCCGGATACAGCACTTCCTCGACGCTTCGATTAAGTCTGTGAATCTCATCGATAAAAAGGACATCGCCTTCCTGCAGGTTAGTCAGGATAGCTGCCAAATCGCCAGGACGCTCGATAGCAGGTCCAGAGGTCGTGCGGATATTTACCCCAAGCTCGTTTGCAATAATTTGTGATAATGTCGTTTTCCCTAATCCGGGTGGACCATATAAAAGAACGTGGTCCAGCGATTCTTTTCTCATTTTGGCCGCTTCGATAAAAATCTTCAGGTTTTCCTTTACGTGCTGCTGGCCAATATATTCATTTAAAAAGCGAGGACGGAGGCTCAGCTCCGCCGCATCCTCTTCCCAATTCATATGCGTCGTGATGATCCGCTGATCCAAAATCCTACCCCCTCATGAGCAAGGCAAGCCCTTGTTTGATGAGCTTTTCTACACCATCGCCCTCTTTTGATTTTTCCGATAGGGCATTTCTGATTTTTTGCAGCTCTCCATCTGAGTAACCAAGCGCCGTCAGTGCATCCAATGCTTCATTCAACGCCGAAACAGCCTGTTCGCCAGCCGTCAGGTCACCAGCAGCCACTGTCAAAATCGCAGATGGCGTATATCCTACCAATTTATCCTTCAAATCCAGAATGATGCGCTGTGCAGTCTTTTTCCCAATTCCAGGAAATTTCGTTAAATACGTAACATTCTCCTGCTGTACTGCCATGACGAGCTGCTCCGGCGTTGCTGCCGCCAAAATGGCCAATCCGCCTTTTGGGCCGATTCCACTTACATCGAGCAGCTTGCGGAACAGATCACGCTCGTCTCGGGAAGCAAAGCCGTAGAGCAGAATCGCATCTTCCCGGACGTGATGATGTGTATATAATTTGGTCTTGCTGCCTTCGTATCGAACAAACTGGTACGGGTTCGGGCAAAAAAGGCGATATCCGATCCCTCCCGTCTCCAGCACTATGTATTCCGAATCCAGATAGCACAGCGTGCCTTCTACAAAATCGATCATTTCTGAACTCCCTCCGAAATGGAAATATACGCCCGGAACTGTGCGTGCGTAATTGCAATCCCTAGCGCATCCGCCACATCGTCAGGCTTTGGTACTTCTTTTAGCTTTAATAACATCCTGGTCATTTCCTGAATCTGCTTTTTCTCTGCGCCCCCATAGCCTGTCACAGCTTGCTTGACCTGCATGGGTGTGTATTCATGAATAGGCACACCAGCAAGCTCCGCTGCCAAAAGGATGACGCCCCTCGCTTGACTTACGGTAAACGCAGTCGTCACGTTTTTATTGAAAAATAATTTTTCTACCGACATTTCATCAGGACGATATGTTTCCAAAAGACTCTGCATCGCTTCAAAAATCTGTTTAAGCCGCAGAGGCACTGGCAAGCCCGCTTCGGTCTGGATACTCCCATACTGGACGGGACGCAATTGGCTGCCCTGCTTATCGACAATCCCGAAGCCGACAATGGCAATGCCAGGATCGATTCCTAAAATACGCATAATTCACTCTCCGCGTGCTACATTTCTATCTTCTACTGTATCACAAAGCGGTTAAAAAGCGAACGTGTATTTCCATGAATTACAGACTTCGCTCCTGCACAAATAAAACGGTCATGACCATTTTGTTTGAATGCAAGCGGTCACATAAAAAACCGCTCCCTAAAAGGGAACGGGTTACACGGCGTCATTTCAATTAGTGTTTGTTCATCCCAAGTGTCTCTGACACATCGTGCTGCATATGGGCATAATCATCAACGCCACTCTGCATCTGCTCATTAATCATATTGATCTGTCGATAATTGAGCTTGTTGTGTCCCTGGTTCAATTGAACGTACAAACGCTGGTGGAACTGGTCTTTATAGCTACCCCTAGGCATCGTAGACATGCTAAAAGACTCCTCCTTCATGATCGCCGTATGAAAACAGTATGGCGAAATGCTGAGTTGCTTATGATACCAAGATTTGCTCGTCATCGCCTAGCTCCATTGGACACACTATAGCAGTGGAGGTGATTGTGTTGTGGCGTGCTTTCCTGTTTTTATGCAGCTTCCTTGTGCTCGTTTCTTCCCTGTCGTTTGCTCAGAACACCCAAGCAAAAGCGAAAGACGAAGTGAGAATTTCCGTTTCGGTTTCTCCTTCCTCTCTATTTATTTCGACTCTCACGTTTCATGACAAACGATTTGCTTCTCAGCTTCTTGCCGCGCCATATGTGCCAGCTCGGTCTCAGCCGCATTGGCAGCGGGCATTGGTGACCGTGAATCAACGGACCTTTTTATTCGATCACGACGGCCTGTTGTTTGACAAAGAAAAACCACATCAATATATTGTTAGCAAAGAAATGAAGCTACGCCTGGAAGAATTGGTAAGCTCGGTGGAAAAGGTCCACTACGGACAAGCAGTTCCCTGGGAACAGGTGAAAAAGTCATTTGCCCGCATGGACTATGGCACAGTTATCGACCTCGAAACAGGGGAACGATTTGAAGTGCAGCGCAGAGCAGGCAGTCGACATGCAGATGTCCAGCCGTTGACCCGAGAAGATACGCGGATTATGAAACACATTTACCAAGGCAAATGGAGCTGGAAGCGGCGAGCGATTCTCGTAGAAGTAGATGGGCTGTACTATGCCGCATCTATGCACGGCATGCCACATGGTGCCGGAGCCATTAAAGACAATGATTTTCCCGGGCATTTTTGTATTCACTTTTTTGGCAGCTCCACTCATCGACGCAGGGAGCCAGACCCTAGCCACAGTCTTATGATCCTGAAGGCATCAGGTGCCTTGGCAAGCACCATTAGCGGTGCACCGCCAGAAGAGCTGATTGAGTATTTTCTCACAGCCCTGCACGAACACGACGAGCATACGATGCGCATGGCCACTGATGGGTTCACCTTGCCGCAAAAGCTTCAGTCGATCGCATCCGTAAAAAATTCGGAGGTTGTGATTCCATCCGATGAACGCGGTCCCTTTCTGGTAGAAGTACCTGTTCATATCGACTATTTCACGAAAAATGACGGCAATCAAAGAGAGCGTTGGACATTTACTCTGCGCCGTTTCTCTCCATGGGAGCGCTGGCGAATTACTTCGATTGACTTGAAAGAATAAAGGCTGCCTCAATCGGGGCAGCCTAGTAGTCATCATTTAATTGAAATTCTCCATACGTAGACAAAATGCTATTATACTCAGCCAAATCGCGCACACGAATTCCGCGCTTCAGATTCTCCACATCGTCTTTAGAGAGTCTGGCCTCCATTTTTGCTGTATTGATTCGATAAAAGGTTTGAACAACCTCTTGTTCAGATGGCAACCCATGAAACAGTGTCAGCATACCGTCTGCAGATATTCCAAAATGCCCATTGGCTTTACATGCCGGTGAAATATCCTGCTCACGTTTCATCAGGATCATTTTTGAGGAGTCAACAGATACGATCTCCCAACCTTTGTAGTCTACCATCGTCTCCGCTAAATGGGTAAGACTTGTCGGCTTATGCTCCTCATCTCTTACTCCGCACAAATACGTCCGTGTAAGAACAAGCTTGTAAGGCTTACCTGCTACATCCACAGACCTGCTTGAGCCAGTGGCAAACCATTGTCGCAGTGGCCCTGTTTCCTTGCTGGCATCTGCTATAAAAAACCCCGCAACCAAACCAGCCAGGAGGGCTAGTGCCCACGAAGTATACACCATCCATCTTCTATTTATTTCCATATTTCGATGAACCCCTTCTCTTTCTTTTTTCCTATTCTCTCCAGGAATGAAGGGGACCATACCCTGCTCTCTCAAGATTCGTAATTTACGACATATTTCAAGGGACTATCTACCAATTATACTATTCTAGTGATAAACTTATTTTGCATGGCATTATTGTTAAACTTATGGAGGTTATGCAAAACATGACAAAGAAGAACAAGCAAATGCTGACTGCGTTTTTACTCAGCAGCTCTTTGGTTGTTAGCGCCATTTCTTTCCCACTTACTCCTGTAAGCGCTGCAACCAGCTCCACTCTTAAGCTCCGCCTGTTGGAAACTACTGACATCCACACTAACATCGTCAACTATGACTACTATCAAGACAAGTCTACTGACGAATTTGGTCTTGCTAAAACAGCTACCCTGATCAAAAAAGCTCGTGAAGAAGCAAAAAACAGCATCCTGATCGACAACGGAGACCTGCTCCAAGGTAACCCGCTCGGTGACTACGTTGCGAAAATCGACCCTTTGAAAGACGGCGAAACGCACCCAGTATACAAAGCGATGAACCTCCTGAATTACGACGTTGGCAATATCGGAAACCATGAGTTCAACTTTGGCTTGGAGCATCTGGATCGCAGCCTTAAAGGCGCGAAATTCCCGTATATCAACTCCAACGTGTATATTGATGACAAAGACAACAACCCGAACAACGACAAAAACCTGTTCACCCCTTACCAAATTCTTGAGCGCAAATTCAAGGACGAAAGCGGCAAGGAAGTAACCCTGAAGGTTGGCGTTATCGGTTTTGTTCCTCCACAAATCATGCAGTGGGACAAAGCGAATCTGGAAGGCAAAGTCATTACAAAAGATATCGTGGAAACTGCTAAAAAGTTCATTCCTGAGATGAAGCAAAAAGGCGCAGACCTCATTATCGCTGTACCTCACTCTGGTCTCGGCCCAGTTGAAAACGCTGCCAATTTGGAAAATGCGAGCTATCAATTGAGCAAAATCGATGGAATTGACGCTATCTTGTTCGGTCACTCCCACCTCGTATTCCCAGGTCCTGGTTTTGAAAACATCCCTGGCGTTGATAGCGAAAAAGGAACCATCAACGGCAAGCCTGCTGTCATGCCTGGCTACTGGGGCAACAACCTCGGCGTGATTGACCTCACGTTGACACAAGAAAACGGAAAATGGAAAGTAGCTGAATCAACTACCAAAGCGATTCCGATCTACGATAAAGCGAATAAAGCTTCTCTCGCAGACGCAGATCAATCCATCCTGAATGCTGTAAAAGAAGATCACGACCACACTGTTGAGTGGGTTCGCTCTGCTGTAGGAAAAACATCTTCTCCGATCTTCAGCTACTTTGCACTGGTTCAAGATGATCCATCCATCCAAATCGTAACCAATGCACAAAAATGGTTCGTAGAGAAAAACATCAAAGGTACCGAATATGATGGCATCCCTGTTCTTTCTGCAGGTGCACCATTCAAAGCAGGCGGACGTAACGGCGCAAGCTACTACACCAACATTCCTGCTGGCACCATCGCGATCAAAAACGTTTCTGACCTGTACATCTATCCAAACACACTCAAAGCAGTTCTGATCAACGGTTCTACTTTGAAAGAGTGGCTGGAGCGCTCTGCTGGTCAATTCAATCAGATCGACGTGAAAAAATCCGAAGAGCAACAGCTTGTTAACGAAGCATTCCCTACGTACAACTTTGACGTAATTGATGGCGTTACTTATGAAATCGACGTAACCCAGCCATCCAAATATGCGATTGACGGCACGCTCGCTAACAAAGATGCAAACCGGATCAAAAACCTGTCCTTCAATGGTAAAGCAGTAAAAGCAGAAGATAAATTTATTGTAGTTACAAACAACTACCGTGCAAGCGGCGGCGGCTCCTTCCCTGGACTGGATGGCTCAAACATCGTGATCGACTCTCCAGATGAAAACCGCCAAGTTGTAATCGACTACATCCTGGACCAAAAAGATATTAACCCGGCAGCTGATAATAACTGGAAATTTACCCCGGTGAAAGAAAAAGTAAATGTAACATTTACTTCTTCTCCTGATGCAAAACCATTCGCTGAAAAAATGTCCAACATGAAATTTATCAGCGTATTGGAAAACGGCTTCGCCAAATTCGCTATCGATCTTTCCAAACCAGCTTCCAAATAAACACGGAAAAACATCCCTCGATTTGTTGAGGGATGTTTTTTTGACTTTTGCGTAATATACACGATCATCGTTTCATCCCACAAAGTGGTAATGACCCCACGGCGAACGTTGAAAAATTCGTTCACCTGCATCCAAAAAGCTTTGCCGATTTTGGTGGAGCCGTCCCTCCATTTGAAGCAGCTGCAAAACTCCACGTGTATGATAGCCCGGGCGATTGCTGTACAGCCCCGTTACTTCACGCAAAAAATTATCGGGGTAACGGAGCAGCTGATGAACGGCCCATATTTGCGTATCACTCAAATAATTGATATTGCTATAGGCTTCCATTGCCTCGACGAATGAATCCATTCGATAGTCTTGCAACAAAAGCATACGCGACATCAGTTGGACCAAATCCACAAGCTGCAGGTCATGACCCACTGTATCCAGATCAATTAAATAGCAGTTTCCTTTTTGTGTGATCAGGAAATTGTGACTCGCTACGTCCCGATGAGCAAGTGTGCCCCGTTCCATTGCCCCAAACAATTCCGGGGTAAGCGGCAGCTTGTAGGCTGATTGAAGAATTTCTTGCCCATCGCGAATCACGGCTCCAGACATCTGTTCAATGATCTGTTCCAGCTTGTTTTGGGGGCCATTTTGCTCGATAGACCACGTCAGCCTCTCGAAATACTCTAACCGGCTCTCCCATTTGTCGAGTAAAGCCAGCTTGCCTTCATAAGCATATGATTGTGCGACAGGAAAGCCCTGTGCTGCCACGTGAAATCGCGCCAGAGTCTCCGCTGTTTTTTTCACATCGAACAACGAGCCGTTATCAGCTTCCTGTCCGTCAATCATTTTCATGATCGTGTAATACTGATTCTCATAGGGGAAAATTTTTGCTCCTGTCTCATCCGGTACATAATGAACGGTGTGCAGAAATCCCTTTTGTCTCAAAGCATCTGCCAGCTCGGTAACCCACACTGCCTTATCCAGCTGTTTATACCCCTTGATGATCCAATGGCCCCGGTCCGTCTTCAGCAGATTCACATTTCGCTTTGGTTTTACCCCGTGAATCTGACAGCGAAACGCTTTTTCAAGTGAAGATATGAGTCCCTTGTTCATATCCGTCCCTTTCAGTAAGAAGAGGATTCATCATGTCCATCTCCCCAATTCGGCCATACCCCTTTTTCAGGCATGGAAGACATGCACGGAGAAGGTGGAAACATCATGTTGTTGCGAAATGGCTGAGGACCTCGGCTAGTCGTGTATTTGCTTGCGAATTCTTCCGGAGGACAATCGCATGACGATGACGATTCTACGATCTCTGGACAACTCTGTCTTTTTGTACGACGTCGTTTAAGTGGCTTGGGTGGGCATGGCATTGGCATTGGTGGACATGGCATCGGCATTGGCGGGCATGGCATTGGCATTGGTGGTGGGAATGGTGGTGGAAACGGTGGCGGGAATGGTGGTGGAAACGGCGGTGGAAACGGTGGCGGGAATGGTGGCGGGAATGGTGGCGGGAATGGTGGTGGAAACGGTGGTGGGAATGGCAGCATAGGCCCAATTCCAGGTGGCGGCATGAATTCTGGTGACACCAATGGTTCGGTTGGCGACGGCCTCCTCAAAGGTGCTGTTCCAGGCGGGCACGGAGTAGGTCGGCTAGGTTTGGTCTTTTGGGATGGACTCACTGGTGGCGGTGAGTAAGTTGGACGTACCTGCGAAGGTGGCTTCGTTGGCGGAAACGGAAACGGGCTTATCTGTTGTGGCGGTTTGGTCTGCTGCCACGGAAGAACCTGTTGAGGCTGATTCATCGGTGGCATTGGAAGCACTTGTGGTGGCGGCTGCATCTGCTGCCACGGAAGAACCTGTTGAGGCTGCTTCATCGGTGGCATTGGACGCACTTGTGGCGGCGGCTGCATCTGCTGCCATGGGAGTACCTGACTTGGTGGCCGGGTCGGTTGAATCTGGACCGGCGGATAGCATGGCGGACAATTCAAAGCAGGTGGCCTCATCTGTTGGAAAGGACTGATTTGTGACGGCGGCATCGGCGGTACATTCGGTATATTGGGTGGCATTGGTTGTTGATAAATATAAGGACTTACCCGGGTAGGAGGAATTGGTGGTAGAGCCGGTGGCATTGGTGGTAGCGCCTGTGGCATTGGCGGTAAGACTGGTTGTTGACGCAGGTTGGCATTCGGTGGAACATAAGGTGCTGTTGGTAGTGGTGCAATCGGTTTTGTTGGTTGAGGCAATGGAACAGGCGGTGGTAGCGATTCCGGTGAGACAGTTGGCGCAGGTTTAACAGGTTCCTCTTTGGGTGGCGCAGTCGGTGGTGGAGTTGTTGGCGGTGGTGGTGGAGTAGTCGGTGGTAGTGCAGGACGCGTCTCATGCTCGGATTCGATCCGCACTTCCTCTTTTTCCTCTGGTTCAATCGGTCTGCGCTCAATCTGTTCTGGGACTTCTGGACCTTCTTCGGTGATCGGCCGCTCTTTTACATAAGGGGCCTCACTCATGGGGTGAGGTGTTTGTCTGTCTTGAGGTCGTACTGGCACACGTTTCGCCGGAATCTTGATTCTCGCTCCAGGATAGATCGTATCGGGAGTTTTGATTTGATTGTTCAGGCGTAACAGTTCCTTGTAATCGACGCCATATTTTTTGGCGATCTTCCACATCGTGTCGCCTTTTTGGACTACGTGAATCCTCACTCTTTCTCCTCCCTTGCGTAAAACTCCCTACCATGGTATGCACCCATGGGCTTTTTGCTCCTTGGAGGCTATTCCTTGTTGGTAATGCAACGACAAAAAGAAAAAAGCCAACTCCTAAGAATTGGCTTGCTGCAAATAAAATGGATAGGTGCCTAACTGACGCACCTGACAGCCAATCGCTTCAATTTCTGCAAAAGCGCCTGGAAGCAGAACATCATCCATTTTTTGCTCAATATCAATCACGAAATAATAGCTTCCCAACGCCTTTTTGGTCGGGCGTGATTCAATTCTCGACAGGTTGACTTTCCTCCACGCAAAAGCAGCCAGCACTTGATAGAGCGCTCCTGGAAAATCTTCTGGCAAGTTAACCAAAATCGTTGTTTTTTCTTTTGAAGAAGCCGGCATATCCAAAGGCTCTTGACCCACAAGAACAAACCGTGTGTAGTTATTCGAATAATCTTGAATTTGTTCTTGTGCAAATTCCAGTGGATAAATCTCGACATTCAGTTTTGTGCCAACAGCAGCCCATGGCTCCTGCGGGTTCTCACTGACCATTTGCGCAGCAAACGCTGTACTGTTTACATACTCGATAGCGGCGCCAGGCAAATTTTCTCGTAGAAAATTGTGGCTTTGGGCGATCGCTTGCGGGTGTGACAGCACTTTTGTTATTTCGGATAACGGAAGTGAATGCTCTCTTTTGGCGACAAGCAGATTTTGCGTAATCGGCAGAGCAAGCTCCGCCAAAATCGGCAGATCTACTTCATGAATGAGCCAATCCAGCGTCGAATTGACGGTTCCCTCGATCGAGTTTTCCATTGGAACGACTCCAAAAGCAACCTCTTCCTTGGCAACAGCATTTAACACTTCGATAATGCTCGGATACGGCACGAGTGACAGCTTCTGTCCTGCGGTCAAAGCGCGAGCCGCTTCTTCCGTAAAGGTTCCTCGTGGTCCGAGATAAGCGAGTTTCTTCTCCATGGCGTTACTCCTATCCACTTTCTCTATCTCTGATGGATTTCTACCTGTACGCCATGCTCGTCCGGCTGTAATATCATGATGCGGTACGATATGTCGTGTCCGTTCATCACCCTGTCCACGAACTCACGAAGTCTGGCCGCTTCTTCCTCTGTTTGGAAAAAGCACAGAATCGTGGGTCCTGCACCGCTCAAAGCAGCGCCTACCGCTCCGTGATCAGTAGCATTGTCCAGAATGTCTTTTAAGCCAGGTACAAGCTCGGCGCGGTATGGCTGATGCAATCGATCCGCCATCGCTTGTCCCATCAGGTCCAGTCTGCCCTGCGCTAACGCGGCAACGAGCAAACTGCTATGACCAACATTATATACAACATCCTGCTTACTGTACACCTGCGGCAATACTTTTCGCGCTTTTTCGGTTGACAACGGAAACTCTGGAATAACGACAAGAGTCTGCAAGCCTTTTGGAACGGGAAGTTTTACATAAGGGATGGATGCCCCATCCTGATCTGGCATCGTTGCAACCACTATTCCACCGAACATGGATGCCCCGACATTATCAGGATGGCCTTCCATCTGAGATGCTTTGGCAAATAATTGTTCACGGGTAAACGGCTCACCTGCCAAGTGATTCGCTGCAACCAGAGCTCCTACGATGGCAGCAGCACTGCTTCCGAGGCCACGTGTCAGTGGAGCATCACTCGCGGCACGAATTGAGAGCTCGGGTACAGGCTGCCCCGCATCCTGAAATAATCCTGCTGCTACCTGATAGAGCAGATTACTTTTATCAGCGGGTGTGCCCTGCAGCTCCTTACCTTCCAGCACGATCTTCGTTTTGTCACTTACTGCCATTTCCACGATCGAATAGAGCTGAAACGCCATTCCCAAGGCATCAAACCCTGGGCCCAGGTTTGCTGTACTGGCTGGGATGGTTACCTTTACAACACTACTCATCATGACGTTACTTCTCTTTCTTTTTGGCGAACGAGATCCATGACCGCCTCATGTGTTGCTGGAACGGAACGTGGCTCTTCCCCAACGAGCTTCAAGGCAATATTCGGGTCTTTCAAGCCATTTCCCGTCAAAACGCAAGCCACTTTCACACCCTGCTGAAGCTGACCAGCCTGATGGAGCTTAATGATTCCCGCCAAGGACGCAGCCGAAGCCGGCTCGCAGAAAACACCTTCGCTCTTTGCCAGCAGTTGATACGCCTGCAAAATTTCCCCATCAGTCACGCTATCTACAAGGCCGTTGGATTCACTGATGGCCCCAAGTGCTCCTGCTTTACTGGCTGGATTCCCGATTCGGATCGCTGTAGCGATGGTCTCAGGATTTTCCACTGTCTTACCCAGTACGAGTGGCGCAGCCCCTGCAGCCTGGAAGCCGTACATCTTCGGCAGCTTGCTTGATTTGCCAGCAGCCTTGTACTCCTTGAAGCCCTTCCAGTACGCTGTAATATTGCCTGCATTACCCACTGGAATTGCTAAAATATCTGGTGCGTCTGTGAGCACGTCGCACACTTCGAACGCCCCTGTCTTTTGACCTTCAATCCGATACGGATTTACAGAGTTAACGAGTGTAATCGGTTCTTTTGCCGTGATTTCCCGAACGATGTTGAGTGCTTCGTCAAAATTGCCGTCAATCGCGATCACTTCTGCTCCGTAGGCGATTGCTTGTGCCAGCTTGCCCAAGGCGATGTTCCCGCTTGGAATCAAAACGATGCAACGCAGTCCACAACGAGCGGCATAGGCAGCCGCAGCAGCTGACGTATTGCCTGTAGAAGCGCACATGATCGTTGTGCTGCCTTCTTCTACAGCCTTGGCAACAGCCATGACCATGCCGCGGTCTTTAAACGAGCCAGTCGGATTCAATCCTTCGTATTTGACATACAGCTCAACACCTAGCTGCTTGGAAAGATTCGGCGCATGGATCAGTGGTGTGCTTCCTTCATGTAGGCTAACGAGTGGAGTTTTGTCTGTGACCGGAAGAAACTCCCGGTAACGCGCGATAATGCCTGAACTACGAAGATCTGAACTCATTATTTGTCTCCACCTTCCACACGATAGCAGCTTTTTACTTTTGAAACGATATCCATTTGTTCCATGAATACCAACACGCTGTCCATATCGCTCTTGGAGGATATGTGTGTGACCATGATGATCTCAGCTTCGCCCTCGTTGTTGTACGGCTGCTGAATGACCTGCTCCAGCGAAATGTTCTTATCAGCCAAAAGCTGTGTAATTTGTGCAAGCACGCCGCGTTTGTCTGCAACGACGATACGAAGGAAATATTTGGATAATTTTTGACTGTTGTCTTTGAGGACTTTCTCTTTATATGGTGCAACCATGCCGCGACCATTTACGCCGAGCTTTCTGTTTTTCACAACCGTAACCAGGTCAGAGACGACGGCTGTCGCTGTAGGCAGCTCACCTGCCCCTGGACCGTAGAACATCGTTTCGCCTACCGCTTCCCCATGTACATATACGGCGTTGAACACACCATTTACAGAAGCGAGCGGATGCGATTTCGGAACGAGTGTAGGCTGTACACTCACTTCAATGGCTTCTTCATCACGACGCGCAAGTCCAAGCAGCTTTACTTCATAGCCCAATTGCTTGCCATACGCGATGTCTTCCTTGCTTACCTCGCTGATTCCTTTTACGTCTACGTCTTCCAGCTTCATTGGGACACGGAAGCCCAGGGTTGCCAGAATGGCCATTTTGCGAGCTGCGTCAAAGCCTTCTACATCGGAGGTCGGATTCGCTTCTGCATATCCTAGCGCTTGCGCTTCTTTTAATACATCTGCGTACTCTGCGCCTTCCTGACTCATTTTGGTCAAAATGTAGTTTGTTGTTCCGTTTACGATTCCCATCATCTTCGTAATGCGATCAGACGAAAAACCTTCGACCAACGCACGAAGAATCGGAATACCTCCCGCTACGCTGGCTTCATAGAAGACGTCACAGCCTTTTTCTTGCGCCTTGTTCAAAATTTCGGCACCATGCAGAGCCATCAAGTCTTTATTTGCAGTGACAACGTGCTTGCCACGCTCCAATGCTTCGAGGATGTACTCCTTGGCTGGATGAATACCGCCGATGACTTCAACGATGACTTCGATTTCCGGGTCTTGTAGAATCTCATTCGCATCGGTTGTCACTAAGCTGTCCACCGACGAGATATGGCGGGATTTTTCCGCATTTTGCACCAGAATCTTCGTAATTTCAATGCCAAGTCCGGTCTGCTTTTGCAAATCCTCCTGATGTGCGGAAATGATGCGCACAACCCCTGTACCTACAGTTCCAAATCCCAGTAAGCCTAATTTAATGTTTTGCTTCTCCATCGTCTCTCTTCTCCTACCCTTCTCTTTACGTAAAAGAATTTTTAACCGCAAGCGCTTATTCCGCCTTAACGCGGTCGGTCTTCTAAATCAAGCCTCAATAGGTTTTCTTACCCTCTGCCGACGATCATCGCTTTACGGACGCCGGGAATTTGTTGCAGGTTTTCCAAAAATTCCGTGCTGGATACGCGCATATAGGCCATATCAACAGACATGGAAATCGTCGCAATCCCCTGCAGCGGAATCGTCTGGTTAATGGTAAGTACGTTGCCGCCTTGATCTGCTACAAAGGTCAATACCTTCGACAGATAACCGGATGTATGCTCCAATAAAAAAGTGATCGTCATGATTTTTTCACTCATCATCGCGTTAAAAGGGTAAATCCCGTCCTTATACTTGTAAAAAGCACTCCGGCTCAACCCTACACGATCAACAGCCTCATTGACGGTATCCACTTCACCCGATTCCAGCATTTTTTTCGCTTCAATCGTCTTCGCAATCGATTCAGGCAGGATGTCGGCTCGAATCAAGTAAAATTTTTCTTCCCGTTTCACCTGTAATGTCCTCCTGAGAAAAACAGTTGTTTCTTCATAGAGGACATTATAACGGATTCCCCCCTCCTCTGACAATCCTTGCAGCTAATTTTTTTCGTGGAATTATATTCGGTTTACCTGGGCTTACATGATGAGGCTAGCCTTCGTACAGACTAGAGATGACCGTTGGCATGAGGAGGTGACATGGATATGGCAGGGCGTGGAAAGTCAGATAAATCAGAGCGTCGCAACAACCATCCAGCTGGAAAGCCGAGCAGTCTCGAGCAATTTGGCGACAACACAAAGGGCAAAAAAATGGCCCAATCCCCGAACATCATCGAAGATCCTAGCGGGAACGGGTAGGCATCAGGACAATACAAAACGATCATGACTGCTTTGTTTGACCGCAAGCGGTCACATCGAGACATTTTTCACAGCAAAAAACCCGGGAGCATAACGCCCCGGGTTTTCATGTGGGTATGGATTTGGATTAGTATGCCAAAGAAGACAAACCGTTGATGTGAGCCAGGTAACGAACATTACTTGCTTCTTTCATCAAGGTCGCTGGCAAACCTTTCAGCTTGATTTGGCTAGCACCGATTGTTCCGATTGCATCTTTGCGACCCAGGCTACCCAAAGTACCAGAGAATACTGGCGTGAAGCTGTTCATTTTTGTACCTTTGAAGTGAGCGAAGAGGTTGTAGCCAACCAATTCACCCATTTGCCAAGCCAATTGAGCAGTTGGTGGGAATGGACGCCCTTCTGGACCCATAACTACTGCACTGTCACCAGCCAGGAATACATCAGGGTGGGAAGTGGATTGCATGAATTCAGTTACAGTAGCACGACCACGGTTTACTTCAATACCGGACTCAGCTACTACATGATTTCCTTGAACGCCACCTGTCCAAACCATTGTTTTGGTTTCGATGGTGCCACCGTCTTTCAGGCATACAGTTGTTTCTTTCATTTCGGTTACTGGTACACCTGTCAGGAACTGCACACCGCGTTTTTCCAAGCTCGTTTTTGCACGCTCAACCAGCTCAGGAGCAAAGCCTGCCAGGATGGATGGACCTGCTTCTACGCAATAGATGGAAACGTCTGCAAAATCTACGCCATGCTTGTGGCACAGTCCTGGCAGCATGTCAGCAAATTCACCAACAAGCTCGATACCTGTCAAACCGCCGCCGCCAACCACGAACGTTGCGTCTGCTTTGTTTTTGCTTTTTCCGTATTCGATAACGCGCTCTTCGAGGTGAGCACGCAGCTTGTTTGCTTCTTCTACAGATTTCAGCGTGAAGCTGTATTCCTGCAGTCCAGGGATTCCAAAGAATGCCGTTTCGCTACCCAAAGCGATAACCAGTGCATCGTACTTGATGGACTCGCCGCTAGCCAGTGTAACACGCTGGGAATCCAGTCCGATTTTTTCTACGCTATCAACCACGAGGTCGATATCTTTGCCACGCAGCAATCTGTCCAAAGGCAGTGCTACGTTTTGCTCGGACAGGTTTCCTACTGCCAAACGGTGCAGCTCCGTGATGATTTGGTGAGAAGGAAAACGGTTTACTACTGTGATGGATGCTTCTTCAGCTGTCATGTATTTGCGTGCAGTCAATGCGGAGAGCAATCCGCCATAACCGCCGCCTAGAATCAGAATATGCTTCGCCATGCCCAATCCTCCGTCCTTGTCTTTCAATCGTAATTGATTTAGCGCTTTTCTTGTTGACGTTCAGCCAGAACTTCCAGGAATGCTTGAGCAAAACGCAATGTTTTTTGTACTTGCGGATCTTTCAGCATTTTGAGCATACCAAACAAGCCAACTGTGGATGCTTCCACATGCGCACGATCGTTCGCCTCGATAGCGGCTTGCGCAATGCCCTTTGCTTTGTCGGAAATCGGTTTCACGAACTCTTCCATACCGCCTTTGAGATCGTCGATCAACACTTTGTCTGTTGCTACTGTTTGCACCAAATCATACGTTTTGGTCAGGATTGTTGTCATTTCAGCCAGTTTCGGCAGGTTTGCCACCAATACGGTTAATGACTCTTGGATTTCCGGTTTCATCAACTGATCGAGCACATCCAATTGTTGCTCAGGTGCCAGTGTAGCTGTGCTTGCTACTTCAGCAGCAGCTTGTTGCGTAGTTGTTTGAGACATAGGAAAACGTCCTCCTTTGCTTTGAAATAGAGGCCTCTTATTCTCGATGCCTGTTCATACGAGTAAGGCCGCCATTCTCCCAGCTTAGCTTGTTTGTTATATTTTTCACAAAGTGAAGTATGCATGTTAACGAAATAATCAAGTAGTGCATGATTTCACAAACAAATACAGGAAAACGAAAATTCAAATCTGTTGTTGAACAGGCTCGATTTAGAACTCTATGTACTCTACTATATACCTTATTTCAAGGAACAGCAAAGGAAAAAAACCGCTTCATTAGGAAGAAGCGGCAGTAACGAGCTTTTTATAGTAATCTTTGATGATTTGATGATGCTTTTCATTAATATCTGTGAAAATTAGTTCAATGACTGTCTGTGTATCCTGGAAATTCTTTTCTACCACTTTTGCCATGCCGACAATCTCCTGGTTGGAGGAAGGAACCGTGAATGACAAGTGGAGAAATTCCCCTTTTGATACATAGCCATCCGTCGCGAGCACAAGACGCGTAGGAGAAAATTTAAGGAGGAGGGCTTGTCCTTTTTCCTCGATCGGTCTTGCTCCCATCACTTTATAGGGAACAGAGATGACGCTGTCAGGCGGAAGCACATCCAGCTTGCCCTTGAGCGCTATTTCTACACCGACACTGATCGGGATCATGGCGAGGAGCCTGATTGGCCATACGGTCTGTTCCGAAACTACTTCCAAATCAATGGTATTGACAGCCGCATCCGTTTCCCATCGAACACGTACTGTTGATCCGAGCAAATCCGGTATCGCGTCTGGCTTCATCTCATGCGAAACCACAAGATAGCCACTTTTTACATGCTCGATCATTACTTGAATCGGGGTTTTTACCTGTTTAGAGATCATCATCTGCAAAACAGCACCTCGTTGGAGCCGTTTATCCGCCATAAATGGGGTGAGGGATGGGATATCAATCATTGTCTTTGTCATCACTCCACGAAATCAAACTCTAGCTTACCAATACGTACGGTGTCTCCGTCTTTCGCTCCGCGCTTACGCAGTGCATCGTCCACACCCATGCCGCGCATTTGACGCGCAAAGCGCTGTGCCGAGTCATAGCTGTTGAGGTTCGTCATGCGTACCAATTTCTCGATCTTCTCACCACTGACAACAAATACCTCGTCGTCCTTTGTGATTTCGAATCCGTCCGGTTCTTTTTCCGCGCGGAAGACCACGCGCTCTTCCACTTCCACAACTTCCTCGACGGTTGTTTTTTCCGGGATGGTTGCCAGCAAATCACCGATTGCATACATCAATTCCTGCACACCTTGTCTAGTTGCAGAGGAAATCTCGTATACGCGTACATCCGGCAATTTTTCCTTGAAGCTTTTCAGGTTTTCTTCCGCTTCTGGCAAATCCATTTTGTTTGCTACCACGATCTGTGGACGATCCTCTAGCTTGAGGTTGTACAGGACCAGCTCGCGATTGATCTGCAAATAATCCTCATACGGATCACGACCGTCAACTCCCGCCATATCGATAACGTGCACGATGAGACGGGTACGCTCTACATGGCGCAGGAATTGATGCCCCAGTCCTACACCTTCGTGGGCACCCTCGATCAGTCCAGGCAAGTCAGCCATGACAAAGCTTTGCTCCCCCAAATCAACCACACCCAAATTAGGCGTCAGCGTCGTAAAATGATAAGCTGCAATCTTCGGTTTGGCAGCAGTCACGCTGGACAATAGCGTCGACTTCCCTACACTCGGATATCCAACGAGACCTACATCGGCAATCAGCTTGAGCTCCATCATGATGTACCGTTCTTGTCCAGGTTCACCGTTCTCCGAGATGTGTGGTGCTGGATTGGACGCATTAGCAAAACGAATATTTCCTCGTCCACCACGGCCGCCTTTGGAAATCACCGCACTTTGACCATGCTCTACCAAATCTACAATGACTTCCTTGGTATCGTCGTCAATGACGGTCGTTCCCGGAGGCACCCGAACATACATGTCTTCTGCACCGGCACCATGCTGGGATTTATTGCGTCCATGCTCCCCGCGAGGTGCTTTGAAATGCTTTTGATAGCGGAAATCTACCAATGTCCGCAAGCCTTCATCTACGACAAAAATAACATCTCCACCGCGTCCACCGTCACCACCCGCTGGACCTCCGAGGGGCACGTACTTTTCCCGGCGAAAAGAGACGGCTCCGTTTCCTCCGTCTCCACCTTTTACATAAATCTTTACCTGATCGACAAACATGGTGTCACCTTCTTTCCTTTACGCGAATGGAACCACCAAATCCAGGACCCATTCTTTTTCCGTATGTATCCACTCGGTGACCTCCACCGTACTCTGTTCGCTTTTACGTATCAGTTTTTCCAATTCTTCCAATCCGGATGCACAAAGTCCTCCGGCCAGGTCAAAACGAAAATGAACGCCACTCTCGCCAGTAGATAGAGTTACTTGCATGTTCGCAGGCTCGTACCCGCTTTGGTCTACGTGATCGTTCGCTGTGCATAATATCTCTGACACCAACTGAAACAAATGCTTTTCGTCCAAAGCTATTCGCGTGAGATCCACATGATTGCACACGTCTACTTCCAAAAGCATGTCCTTGTTCAGCGCATTAAATGTCAAGAAGAAGACGGACAAAAGGGAGCTATTCAGACGAGCCACCATGGACTCCTGCATAGCCATCTGCGCGATTCGCTTCAAATGCGCCTCTCCCTGTTCAGTACGGTTCAAATGCAAATAGCCGAGCAGAACCTGAACGTGGTTCAACCAGTCATGCCGCTGCCTGTTCAAAACATCCAGCAGCTGGTCGGTCTGCTGTGTAAACAGTCTCCGCTCGTACCCCATCTCATTCACCCAAGTCGATAAGAATTTCTTTCCTACCTATTGTATCACAAAAAAAAGCGGGCAAAAAGAAAACCCAGCTAAGTAGCTGGGTTTTTTCTTTCCAGATATTATGCTTCGGAAGCAACTGGCTCGATCACAACTTGCTTGCGATCACGGCCCAGACGTTTGAAACGAACAACGCCATCTGCAGTTGCAAACAGAGTGTCGTCTCCGCCTTTCATCACGTTAGTTCCTGGATAAATCTTCGTTCCGCGTTGGCGAACGAGGATGTTACCAGCAGTAACGAATTGTCCATCACCACGCTTCACACCCAGACGTTTGGAAATGGAGTCGCGACCGTTCTTTGTGGAACCTACCCCTTTTTTCGAAGCGAAAAACTGAAGGTCCAAATTAAACAGCATATTCATATCAGACACCTCCTTGCCATTTATCATCTTGCACTTTTACGTATTTTCCGTACTGCGCCTCCACTGACAACAGAGCAATAATCATGCCCTCTGCCAAAAGCTGCTGCTTCTCTAGTATGGCCTCATCCTCCGAGGAGGAGAGCGTCCATTTCAAGAACCCACCGCCTTCTTGTGCGACAGAGACATCAGGAGTGATTCCTGTCAAAGGATGAATGGCGTTTAATACACCAAAGCTGATGCCCGATACAGCAGAACAAACGATGTCCGCTCCATAGGCACCCGCATTGGCATGTCCGGAAATACTAATTTCATGGATCCCGTGCGATGCACGGTTCACGATCACTTCAATCATAACAAGTCACCAATTAAGCGTTGATCTTTTCGATCACAACTTTAGTGAATGGTTGACGGTGACCTTGCTTGCGACGGTAGTTTTTCTTGGATTTGTATTTGTACACGATAATTTTTGCAGACTTACCGTGTTTTTCTACTTTCCCAGTTACCGTTGCACCAGCTACAGTAGGAGTACCTGCTGTAACTGAACCGTCTTTGCTCACGAGGAGAACCTTGTCAAAAGTAACTACTTCACCTTCAACATCAGCCAATTTCTCGATGAAGAGAACTGCTCCCTCTTCAACTTTGTATTGCTTTCCACCGGTTTCGATAATTGCGTACACTGTGTGCACCTCCTATACTCAGACTCGCCTCTACAGGTGCGCCAAAAATGACGACTTGTGACCTGATTCGTGCGGTTACAGTATGCACGAGGCATAGCTGCATGACAACCATTAGATTATCATAGCAGTCATAGCCCAGTCAAGACATTTGCTTCTATCTTTCGTACAAGCGCTTTGCTTCCGTGTCATTGCCAACGTAAACAATCCGGTATTCATCCGGCCTTAGCCATGGATCATGCAGCTTGTATACGCTCTCTATCCACTCGCAGCCTTCATGCTCCTTGCGCTCGGTGAGGCTGTGATACAGGCGAGTCGGCAGTTGTACCAGCACTGCTTCAGCATCCTGTCTGCTTTTCAAGGCAGCAATCTCATTTTGTAGCCTATGGTAAATCTCATCCGTCGACCATACACGCCCATGACCACCACAGGCAACACATGGCTCCGTCATTCTTTCTGACAGACTTGGCCGAACCCTTTTGCGCGTCATCTCCACCAGCCCCAATGCCGTCATCCCGAGCACCGTCGTAGGGACATCGTCACGTGTCAGCTCACGCTTGAAAACCGACAAGAGCTTCTCCTTGTTTGCCTGCTCTTTCATATCGATGAAGTCGATGAGAATGATGCCACCGATATCACGAAGACGCAGCTGGTGCGCGATTTCCTCCGCAGCCTCCAGATTGGTTGCCGTGACCGCCTGCTCACGCTGCTGACCGCCTCCCCCGGTGAACGAACCTGTATTTACATCGATCACCGTCATGGCTTCCGTCCTGTCGATGACCAGATGGCCACCACTTTTCAAGAATACTTGTCTTTGCAGGGTGCGTTCCACAGCCGCTTCGACGCCAAGCTGCTCAAAAATCGGCTGTTTCCCCTGATACCAGCGCAGGACTTGCAAGCGATCGGAAGCAAACACGGTCATAAACGCTTTAACTTGCTGATGGATCGCGGCATGCTCTACAATCACTTCATCCACTCCGCGTGATAAAAATTCACGCAAAACGCTTTCAAGCCATGCCCCCGTGCGACTTACACGTCCCGGACCTTTCATTCCTGCCGCTTGCTGTTGTGTCTCCTGCCAGCTTTCTCGCAAATAATCCAGCTCATCAATCAGCTGTCTTGCATCGGCTTCAGCTGCCTCCGTCCGAATGATAATGCCTTCGCCTTTTTCCAGCAGCGGCACAAGTGTCTGCTCAAGATTCTGGCGCTTTTCCCGATCACTGATTTTACGGGATATGGATATTCCCTCTTCCTTGGGTAAAAAGACGAGAAATCGCCCCTGAACGCTGATCCGCATGGTGAGCTTTGGTGCTTTTAGTTCAGAGCCTTCCTTGCTGACCTGCACCAGTATTTTTTCTCCTACGTGAATCCGCTCGTTAATCGCCTGCTTCGATGTCTGCGCCCCTGCCCCATCTCTAGGTAAGGTGTCATCCACATACAAATACGCGTTTTTATCCGTTCCAATATCGACAAAGGCCGATTGAATGCCTGGTTTGACATCCGCCACACGCCCGAGAAAAATCTCGCCTGCCATAACCTCCGAGCTTTCATGCTCTGTTCGCCATTCTCGCAGCCGTCCTTTTTCCAGTAAGGCAGCACGTACCCGTCCGCCCGTTCCGCTAATTGCAATTTGTCTCACTACTGTCACTCCCTATACATCCGTACAAATCTTTGTCCGCTAGAAGGACTATCAGACTCATAGGAAGTAATCTATCATAGGCATTTGGAAAAGAAAAGACGAATCAGGAGACGAGGTGAGGTGCGATGATACAGGCTGGAGATTGGTTGATTCGCAGGCTGCAGCAAGAGGATGCCCAGCATCTTGCAAAATGGTTGTCGGATGAGCGTGTTTTGCAATACTACGAGGGGCGCGATCGCCCGCATGATGCTGCTCTCGTTCAGAAGCATTTTTTTGATGAGGGTGATACTGCTACTCGTTGCTTGATCATCCATGCTACAAAGCCCATCGGTTATGTGCAATTCTATGCACTGGATAATGAGGACAAAGCAGAATACGGCTACGAGCGTGCAGCCAACATCTATGGCATGGATCAATTCATCGGTGAACCTGATTTCTGGAACCGTGGCATCGGGACACAGCTTGTCCAGACGATGCTTGAGTATCTAGCAAGCGTGGTCGGCGTGCAAAAGGTGGTCATGGATCCACAGATTTCGAATGAACGTGCACTGCGATGTTATGAAAAGTGCGGCTTCGTCAAAGTAAAAATGCTTCCTTTGCACGAATCGCATGAAGGAAGCATGCGAGATTGCTGGCTACTGGAATGGAGCCCTTCCACTGGCTTGTAATCTAGAGCAGAGTCTCGATCTTTGCATCATGCTTCTGCTCAAATAAGAGCGCATGCAAAAGTCTTTCCTCTGGCAACAGACCGGCTCCCTGTATGTAGAACAAATGCGAGGACCCTCTCCGCAGCTTATGAGTGACGGTCAGCACTGTCTCATGAGGTGCGACCGTCAAGGCATGAACGGAATGTTCATCCGGCTCGCGCACATATTTTTCCATCAAAAACCGGAAAAACTGATACGGAAATTTCAAAAAGGATTGAATGTTTACAGCGAGCAAGTAGATTCCGATCACCAGCAAATTCACGCGCATATCCAAACCCGAAAAGCCAACCAGAATTCCAGCAAGCAGCGTACTACTCGTCAAAGAGAGAAGCGCCGCACTCCGGTATGGCAAAAACCAGCAAAACATGGCCTGCATAATTCGTCCGCCATCTAGCGGCCAGATCGGTAGTAAATTAAACAGGGCGATCGTCGCATTGCTCACTAGGAAAAAACGTGCCCACTCCTCCGTCCACAAATCCGCATACCAAAACAAAAACGATACGCCCATCATGACGATGTTTAAAAATGGGCCAGCTAAGGCAACTACAATTTCGTCCAGCGGGTCTGTCGCATACGCGTCTTCCATCGTAGCTACACCACCGAACGGAAGCAGCTGCACCTCTGTAACTGTCCAGCCCAGCTCTCGCGCCATTGCCACATGCCCGATTTCGTGGATCAGAACGATTGCAAATAAAGTGATGACCTCCAAAAAATGACCTGTCACAATGGACAGGCCAATCACTGCCCAAAAGAGCAAATGAATCCGTACTTTTATTCCAAGCCATCCGCCCCTATTCAAAGGGGATCACATCCAGTGGATTTACAAACTGTTCGTCGGCTTTGAATCCCAGATACAAGTGTCGTGACGTATTGTTGACAGCACGGGCAGTCCCAATTTCTTGCCCTGGTTGAAGCACCTCGTCTTTGGTTACTTTTACCCCATCCAAATTGCCGAACCAGACCTCACGCCCCTCGGTCAAACGGACAATCACAGTCGTACCGAAGCCAGGCTGCTCTCCGACAAACGCGACCCAGCCCATTTCTCCGATCGTTACGTCCGCTGCCATCCCTGTGTCCAGTACGACCTTTGCACTCTTTGCTTCAAATGCTTTGACCACCTTCCAGGTAGCAGGCAGCCTCCAGACTGCTTCTTTTTTGCCTGTTCCTGTTGCCGGCACAGCATTCGGCCCCATTAACGAAGGCAATAGCGTTGGTAAAGAACCAAATCGCGCCTCATACCAGTCCGCTACGCCTGCAAAATTAAAATCACGCGTCATTACTTCACGCGCCTGATTTTTCCATGATGCCGGGATCAATGTCGTTTGAAACAACACATACGCCATCCCGATCAAAATCACAGAAGCGAGAATTTGCAGGCCCCATTTTTCATGAGAAGGCCGCTGATTCATCGAATCATCGTCCCGCAGCTGGAAGCTAAACGGGTCTGGTGTCGGCTCAATAGGATCTTTCCAATCATCCACAAAGGGAGAATAGCTGTCACGCGACTGCGTACGGATTCGTTCCAATCGTTCGCGTCTTCTTTCTTTTACCCGATCTACTTCACCGAACATGTACATCCCTCCGCAGGCCAAGCCTTTGTACTATCCTATGACTTGTCTACCTGCTTTATGACGTACCCTGTACTGAGGAGTGCCGGTGATTCTTAGTGGCACCCATTCGTGCGCAAAACGCAAAAAAGACAGTCTCCCCATTGAGAGACTGCCTTCGAATCTGTCGAAGTTTACAGTTTAGATACGCTAGCAGCTTGTGGACCACGGCTTCCTTGAACGATTTCGAACTCAACCTTTTGGCCTTCGTCCAGAGATTTGAAACCTTCTGTCTGGATCGCGCTGTAATGTACGAATACGTCGTCGCCACCCTCAACTTGGATGAAACCGTATCCTTTTTCTGCATTAAACCATTTTACGATACCTTGTTGCATGAAACAAAACCTCCCTGAACATTACGCCCCGCAAGGCGAAAGAGTGTAGCGTTAACCTCTTTTTTACAGATAAGCCTTTTGCGTCAAGGAAAAAAAGCCATACGAATTGCGATTGACAAATGGTGACGTCACTCACAATCGTACGACCCATAACCAATCAATCAAATCACTATAACTTGTAAAAATGGTTAACTTAGGATGATTTTATCATACGATTTTCCATTTGTCACGCATTTAGTCAAAGCGCAGCTTGTCTTTGCGCATGCCGATGTTGAGGACGACACCCATAATCATGAAGTTGGTAACCAGCGAGCTCCCCCCGTAGCTGATGAATGGAAGCGGAATTCCCGTGATCGGCATCAATTGGATCGTCATTCCAATATTTTCAAATACCTGGAAGGTAAGCATCCCTACAACTCCGGCTACGACATAAGACCCAAATGGATCTTTGGCTTCCATCGCGATACGAATCATCCGGTAAATCAAAAAGAAAAACAAAATCATCAGGAAGCCGGCTCCAACAAAACCAAGCTTCTCCGCAATGACAGTGAAAATAAAGTCACTCTCACCAACCGGCACCCAACCGAAGCTGGCTTGTGTAGGCGTATCAATTCCTTTTCCGAACAATTGACCGGAGCCAATCGCGATCAGCGCCTGCTTGAGCTGAAAGCCTTTCCCCATCGCATCAATATCCGGGTCCATCCAGTATACGACCCGATCCCACTGGTAGGGCTTGACGATTTTAAAGAAAATGTCTTGCCTGTACTCGTACAGCAAGGTCATTGTCCCAAAGAAGCTGCCGATCAATCCAAGCAAATACACAGTGTGCTTCAAGCGGAGCCCACCAACGATCAGCATAGTAGCCAGCATCGCCATAAATACCAATGACGTTCCCAAGTCAGGCTGAAGCAAAATCAGCAGCAAGGGGACTCCTACGAGCAAAGCGACAGGAATCAATTTGTAAAAGTAGTAAAATCGATCCGGATCATCTGCACGCTTTGCCATAAACCTGGCAACGGTCAAAATGGTAAATAGCTTCATCGGCTCGGATGGTTGAAACAATACAGGTCCAAGATCATACCAACTGGTCGTATTGTTGATCGGTTTCGTTTCGAATACACCAATCAGCAAAATGAGCCCAAAAGCATACAGGATATATGCAGTGTTGTGGAACAACCGATAGTCAAAAAGCAACATAACAGCAAGCACGGTAAATCCGATAATATACCACGTTACTTGCTGATGTGCCTTGTCAACCCCAGCTGCCGATCCTGAGATACCCAGATAACTGAACACACCGAGCCCTATCAAAATCATAATAATGGTCCAGTCCAGCGTTTTTAAATAACGTTTTTCCAGGTCCATACATTTCCTCCTAGAAAACGTGACTCCCCTCTTTTTCAGAAGGGAGCCCTGCCTTACCTATTTTAACCCAAAAAACTTGCGCATCTTATGGAAAACCCCTGCTTTTTCCTGTAGAGGCTGCAACGGAACGGCTTCCCCTAACAGTCTGCGGGCAACATTGCGATAAGCGATGGAAGCACGAGATTCGTGATTCATAACCGCAGGTTCACCATTATTCGCTGATTTAATCACGTGATCATCATCAGGTACTACACCGATTAAGTCAATGGCTAATAAATCCAAAATATCCTCGACATCGAGCATATCCCCGTTTTTCACCATGTGAGAGCGAACCCGGTTGATAACCAGCTTCGGCATACCTACTTTTTCGCGCTCCAAAAGACCTATAATGCGGTCAGCGTCGCGCACGGCTGCTTTTTCAGGAGTCGTCACGACAATGGCCTGATCTGCTCCTGCTACTGCATTGCGGAAGCCCTGCTCAATTCCAGCTGGGCAGTCAATAATTACGTAATCAAACTCGCGCTTTAGCTGCGTCACGATTTCATTCATTTGCTCAGGACTAACTGCAGACTTGTCCTTTGTCTGGGCAGCAGGCAGGAGCGAAAGATTTTCAAATCGCTTGTCCTTGATGAGTGCTTGCGGGAGGCGGCACGCGCCTTCAGCAACATCGACCAGATCATAAATAATCCGGTTTTCCAGCCCCATTACCACATCCAGATTTCTGAGTCCAATATCCGTATCAACCATGCATACCTTTTGGCCTAAGAGTGCTAGTGCCGTTCCTAAATTTGCGGAAGTGGTCGTCTTTCCCACGCCGCCTTTGCCTGAAGTTACGACAATTCCTATCCCCACGTCCGTTCCTCCTCTTCCCTCAACCCTCATGCTTTTTTTCACCCAGCTCGGGGCGAATTCGCGGCAAGTAATTCATTTTCGCCACCAGCATCGTCTCATTTTCCAGATAAGCAAATTCGGTGCCCCCGGAATTATTCGTCCACTCCTCACCAGGCTTGCTGATTACATCTGCAATCCGCAATTGGGTAGGACTCATGACTGCTGCAGCAATAATGACTTCATTGTCTCCAGAAATACCAGCATGGGCATATCCTCTCAGATGGCCCAGCACGTAAATATTTCCGGTACTGCGAATCGTTCCGCCTGGATTGACGTCTCTTAGCAGGAGCAAGTCACCATCGAACTCCAATACTTGACCAGAGCGAACGGTAAGCACCTGCACGGAGAAATGGGTTTTAAGACGTTCAGCGAAAGCTTCTTCCCGAGTAATCACATCGGCTTCAATCGTGTGAATAACCAGGTTCCCCTTTTGCCGGATAATTTGAGTCAACTGCTCTTGGTGCTCAGGTGAGCAGTAACGTTTTCCCAATTTAATCGATACCCGAATCAGCGGCCCCGACAAAATCTGTTGGTGGCTATGCTCTATTTTTTCACGCAAGTCGGCCAGCAGCTCGTCGAAGGAACAAGTATCGTCCATAAAGAAGACGAGTCCGTCTTTCGTCCCTTTGATTGTGACCTTGCTTTTCACAGTCGTCACCGGTTTCACCTCGACCGATATCTTTCGCCACTCAGCAAGATTTTTCCTGCTCTGCATGAAAAATTTGCCGAATCAGGTCAAATAGCCTCATGTTCACTATGGCTGGGTTGTTTCAGAAGGCGGGGGAACTACTCCGTGGGTGAGTACTCCCGGATTTAATTCGTTATACGCTTCAAGTAAACGACGCGCGATTGGACCCGTTGCGTCAGAACTGGAGGTTCCGTCACGCAAGCTGTTTGGCGCAATAACGACGAAAACGACTTGCGGGTTTTCATAAGGAGCAAAGCCGACGACCAAGGCGTTCTCTGCGCTTTTCCCTGTTTGTGCCGTACCTGATTTGGCAGCAACTGTAAACGGCAAGCCAGTGAATGCTCTAGAAACCGTACCACCTGGCTGTGTAACCAGTCGCATCCCTTCCCGAACTACCTGGATGTACTTTGGATCAATATCCACGCGGTTGAGCACCTGCGGCTCAATCAGCGTCAGCGTCTGTCCAGGCTTTTTCGGATCAGTCGTACCACGGCGAATCTCGTTGACGAGATGCGGGCGAATCCGGTAACCGCCATTGGCAATCGTCGAGACGTACTGCCCGATTTGCATAGGCGTAAACAAATCGTATTGACCAATCATGGCATCGGCCAGGTTACCGTAATAAGTGTTACTGTTTTCCCAACCCGTTTTTTCACCCGGCAAGTCAATTCCGGTTTTGACGCCTAAACCAAACTGGGCATTGTAGTAATCGAGAATAGAAAACTGTTTTATCCAATTATCCCCGCCTCTTCTAAGCAGGCGGACTGCCATTTCATACATGTACGTATTATTTGATACCTGCAAGGCACGGCGAGCATTCACGATACCGTGTCCTCCGGCTTTCCAGTTACGTTTATACGATGTTCCTACCGGCAATCCCCCGCGGTCATTGATCGTCTCATTTGGTGTAGTCAACCCTTCCTGTAGAGCAATCATGACGGACAAAGGCTTGTAGGTTGAAGCTGGTGGATACGGCGTATAAATAAACTGATTGGACTCGTTGGGCAAAATTAAGGTCGAATATACTTTGTTGAATTCCTTGCGATCATAATACAAATTCAAATCGTAGTCGGGATAGCTCGCCATAGCCAATACTTCACCCGTATTCGGGTTCATAACAAGGACGTGCGTATCTTTAAATTCTTTTGGAGTCGTAGGTTTTTTCTTAAACGCTTCAAACTCCTCTTTCACGATCGCTTCTACCTTGCTTTGAAACCGCCAATCCAGAGCAAGCACCAGATCGTTGCCTGGCTCCGGTGCTCGGCGTAACGTTTTTTCTACCGTCTCGGAATTTTTATTGACATGGACATCCATGATGCCATCCTTGCCTCGTAAAAAGCGCTCGTAGGAGCTTTCCAAACCGGTGACGCCGATCCTATCGATCGCATTGTAGCCCTGTGCTACGTATTCCTTTAAAATCTCGGGCTTGATCGCATTGATATAGCCCAGAAAGTGCGTTCCAAACGCTGATCCATCAGGGTCCTTGAAAATTTGGCGCACTGGTTCCAGCTCTACACTGATTCCTGGCAGCTCCGTCCGTCGTTCCTCAATTTGGAACATCTCAGCTTGAGTAATATTCACCTTGACCCTGCGCGGGATGTAGCTTGCCAATTGTGGGGAACGCATTTCCTGCAGCAGGGAAAGCTTATGCCACTGGAACTGGCGCTGTTCTTCTGACAGCCGTAAATCTATATCCATACCGAATAAGTTTACTAACCGAAGCAGGTCCATATCCGATTTATCAGAGAGCCCCGTCGGAGAAGGCAGCAACCGGATCTGTGCCTTTACTTCTTTTGCCAAATCGGTCCTATCTTCTTTATCCAGAGTAAGGTTTACTTCAAGATTGGTACTGATCGCATTTTTCAACAGCTCTGTATCGGACACATTATTAAAATCAGGAAGCTGTTGGCCTGTTGCTTTTAAATGGGCACTCAGTTTTTTAATAACTTCCCGGCGTTCTTGGTCGTCAAACGGAGAGCGTACACGCAGCCCTACATACATCGCTGTTTTCACTAGCTGGAAGTCTGTCATCTTGTCCACATCTTCCTGCTTTGGAACTGCTTTTAATTTGGCTGTGATTTGCTCTTTCAGCTTACTCGTACCATCTTTACCAAACGCTACTGGCAGAGTTGAACGCAGGTCGATCGTTTTTTTCAGTAGCTCTTTATCTGTCCCGAATTTCGTGATATCCGGAATTAATATTTTAGCTAGACGATCCGCCACTTTTTCTTCATCAATATCTTTGCCCTGTTCTTCTACATACTGAACGGTATACACCGGCTTATTGGAGACCAGCACAACTCCGTTTTTATCCAGAATCCGGCCACGCGGAGCAGAAATGGGCAGCTCGCGAATACTGAACTTTTCTAACTCGTGCCGATACTGCTCCCCTTCTACCAACTGCACAAAGGCAAGCCGTAAAATAATCGCAGCAAAGAACAAAAAGACGATCAAGAACAAGATATTGAGTCTCATGGGAATGTGAGATTTCGGTTCTTTGGTCTCTTCCACGAGCAGTTCCCTCCTTTCCGGGTCCCTTATTCCATATGCAAATCGCGTTTTGCCAAAATGTTATTGCACATCTTCGAAATTGGAACGTACACAATCAAGGCAAACGCGAGATTGAAGATCACACTCGGCAGAATTTGGCGAGTGAGAATCCACTGAACATCATAAGGGGCAACCGAAAACAATCGGAAGAGGCTGTATAATAACCACTCATGACCGAACAGAATGAGCACGGTCGTAACCAGCATCATACCAAACCCTCGTTGAAACAAAAGAACGATCATCCCTGCAAAGTAGCTTGCTACCATCATCGACATCATGTAAATGCCGATGACCTGACCAAACAAAACGTCCTGTAGAAAGCCGAATGCGAGTCCGTAGTAAAGACCTTCTCGTCTGCCCAGAAACGCTGAGATAAAAATGCAGCATACAAGCGCAAAGCGGGGTACTGTCGTCCATGACAGACCCCATGTCTCCGGTGAAATGACTTGCATGACAGTTCCTTCGAGTACAAACAGCAACACGACTGTGACTGTCAGCAGAAAACGGGCCATTACTGTCCACCTCCACTTGCAGGCGGTGTCGCTTTGTCATTCGCCCCAGGTGTAGATGTTCCGTTCGTAGGCTGCTGTGGAATCACTTCGCCATTTGCTGAAATTGAAAAATTGCGTTCCACAACCATAACCTCGTTCAATTGCGAGAAATCAGCACTCGGCTGAATATACGCCGTTTGAGTCAAGCCATAATCATCTGGTTCGACGCGCACGATATAGCCGATCGGCAAGTTACGCGGAACGACTCCACCAAGACCCGAGCTGATCACTAATTGTTTTGCTTCAATTTTCTGGCCCCATGGAATTTTTCGCATGACGAGCATACGCTCTTGGGAGTCATATTCTTCTACGACACCGCTGATGTTTTGATAGACCTCTACACCGTTTACGATTTGCTTCGCCTGAATATCAGCAGAAATGTGGTCACGTCTTTCATAGCTGGTCAACAATTCCACTGTAGCAGAAAAATTGGCTACACTCTGTACGCGGCCAACCATGCCTTTGGATGTAATGACCGCCATATCCTTTTTGATTCCCTGCTTCAGGCCCTGGTCAATGGTAATCACGTTGTTCCAGGTATCAGGATTGCGCGCCACTACTTCAGCAAAACGAAGTTTATACGATTTAAGAGAATCCTGTGCACCTACCAATTTCCGCAGACGCTCGTTCTCCGCTTTCAAATCATGCAATTCTGCGCTCATTTGCGCATATTGATCAAGCCCGGCCTTCAGTGCCTTATTTTCCTCATAGACTTTGTACGCATCATCAATTTCCTTAAAAAAGCCAGAAACAGCCTGAGCAGGGCGATAAAACAAGCCCTGCACCACGCTGAAGGTATCCTTGAAAAACATTTCTGGCCATGTCAGATTGACTCGTTCTCGAGATGTGTAGCCTACGACTGAAATGAGCAAAACCAGACCAACTAGTACGATAATAAGCCGCTTGTTCCCGAAAAACGACATGCCCTGACCTCCGTTTATTTACCCCGTTTTTGTCGGGAAGAGGTGATCCCATGCTTCGACTTGAACAGGTGAATGTTATCCAGTGCTCGCCCTGTACCGATAGCTACACAGTCCAGCGCATTTTCTGCTACGTGCACAGGCATTCCCGTTTCTTTGGCTAACAAGCGATCCATATTGCGCAGGAGCGCTCCCCCGCCAGTCAGTACAATGCCCCGATCCATGATGTCAGCTGCAAGCTCCGGTGGACTTTTTTCCAATGTAACCTTTACTGCTTCTACGATTGCGGCCACTGTTTCGCCCAGTGCCTCCGCAATTTCCGTGCTGCTTACTGAAAGCGTTTTTGGCAGTCCGGACACAAGATCGCGCCCGCGAATATCTACGTTTTCCGCTTCTTCCGGTGCAATCGCAGAACCGATCTCGAGCTTCAGCGTTTCAGCCGTGCGCTCACCAATCATCAGATTGTAGCGACGCTTGATGTATTGCATAATCGCGCCGTCCATCTCATCTCCACCCACACGAATCGAACGGGAAGTAACAATTCCTCCCAAGGAAATGATCGCGACCTCTGTCGTACCCCCACCGATATCTACTACCATGCTTCCTGTCGGCTCCCATACAGGTAGATCTGCGCCGATTGCTGCTGCAAACGGTTCCTCAATCGTATGCGCTTCTTTGGCTCCTGCCTGCTTGGTTGCATCTTCCACTGCACGTTTTTCTACAGCCGTAATACCGGATGGCACACAAACCATCACATTCGGACGACGGCTGAACAAGCCTTGGTTTTTTTGCGCTTGATTAATGAAATAGCGCATCATCGTAGCAGTTGTATCAAAATCAGCGATAACACCGTCTTTCATTGGACGAACAGCCACGATGTTTCCAGGTGTACGGCCAATCATGCTCTTTGCCGCATTCCCTACCGCCTCGATTGTATTATTGTTCGTACGAATCGCTACGACGGACGGCTCCCGCACAACGATTCCCTTTCCTTTTACGAAAACCAATGTATTAGCAGTGCCGAGGTCAATCCCCAAGTCACGTGTAAATCCTCCAAACATAAAAAAACTCCTTCCGCTATTATACAATTGCAAGCATTTATAAGTACCCCTGCTCTTTTAAGCTGACGTACTTGCCATCCCCTATGATCACATGATCCAACAAGGAGATTCCCACCAACTCACCCGCTTCACGCAAAGTATGTGTGATCGCGATGTCTTCCCTGCTTGGCGTAGGATCACCACTCGGATGGTTATGTAGGCAAATCACTGATGCGCTGCTGCGACGGATCGCTTCTTTGAAGACTTCTCTAGGGTGCACGATGGAAGCGTCCAGACTGCCTACAAAAATAGTCTGCTTGCCAATCACGTGGTTCTTGGTATTGAGAAAGAGACACACAAAATGCTCCTGTGTCAAATGAGCCAGCTCTGTCGACATCAGATCGGCCACATCACGTGGCAATCGGATTGAAGCCCGACTTTTACGTGGAACCGCAACTAATCTGCGTCCTAATTCGAACGCAGCATGCAATTCTATCGCTTTTACTGGACCGATCCCCTTTAGCTCAGTTAACTCTGCATGGGAGGCCTCAGCTACCCCTCGCAGATCGCCAAACCTGACTAACAGCCGTTGAGCAAGCTCATAGGCAGTCTCTTGTTCCCTGCCTGTCCGCAGTAAAATGGCAAGAAGCTCTGTATCAGACAAATGGTCTGCTCCTTCTCGAAGCAACCGCTCCCGAGGACGTTCATAGTAAGGGACGTTTTTCACGGTTATTTTGTTACAGGTATTTGTTGCCATTTTTCTACCGCCTCCAGCCATTTTACACTTTTATCGGAACGGCTGGCATGGAGAGCGATCATCAGAAGTATGGCCGTTGCCGCTTGAAGCCAAGCTAGACAACTATAAAATCACAATACCAAAACGAGAGAGCATATTGGCAGTCAAGCATAGCGGAAGACCGACAACGGTAAAATAATCGCCTTTGATCCCTTCCACGATTGTAGCACCAATACCCTGAATGGCGTAGGAACCTGCTTTGTCCATCGGTTCCCTCGTTGCAATGTAAGAATTGATCTCCTCTTTTGAAAGCGGGCGAATCTTCACCTGGGTATGGCTAAACGATACTTCCGAGCGTTTCGTAGCGACATCAATCAGTGCCACACCACTATAAACCGTGTGTTCCTGACCTTGCAGCATCGATAGCATTCGGAATGCATCACTCTCGTCCATTGGCTTCCCTAAAATTTGTCCGTTTAACACAACAATGGTATCCGATCCCAAGACGATCCCTTCTGTCAGCCGATCAGCGACAGCCGCTGCTTTACGCAGGGACAGCTCTTTCACCACATCCTCTGGCGAAAGCTCTGGAGCCGTAGTCTCATCCACATCGCTCGTCAAAACCTCGAAGGGGGTTCCGAGATTTTGCAGTAATTCTCTGCGGCGTGGTGAGGATGAAGCTAGAATGAGAGATGTGTTCGTGTTCGTCATTTTTCACCCTACTTTATACGTCGATGGATCCAAAATGCGAGGGCAAGCCCTCCAATACTGGCTAGATTTAGTTTTACCTGAAAGTTCAGGTCGTACTTCAAAATTTCTAAATCTGCCGCAGGCGACCATGTTATCGTTTTGCTCTTGGTCAGGAAAGGAACCCAGGGACTCAAAATCTCCCCGACAATACTACCGAACAAGAGCCCACTGACCAACAATAACAACAGTATAAGCGTTTCTTTTCCCATACTTCCCCAACTCCCTTTCTAGAAGGGATTCTCTTTTTGCCATCAATAAGTTTAGCAAATGGGGGAGTGCGAAACAATCCCTGATTGCTCTTGGTAGTTACTGTATATAAAGAAAAGACTCCCTGCAAGAAAACATTGCGGAAGTCTGGTTGCTCCAGATGCCTCTATTCTTTTTTCTCTGCCTGCTGTAGCAGACTTGCGTAGCCCTCCAAATACTCCAAAACCCCCGCCTGCACTTGCCACGCATAGGATTCTGCGCTCTCTACTTTTTTACCTGCGCTGGCTTCCGCCATTTTTTCTCTGGCTGCCATCGCCTGATCAACGCCATTTAACATCGCTGTATATTGCGGCTTCATTGTCTCAGGAACCTGCACCACACGGCTGGCTTCCAGAAATTGGCGGTGCTGTTCTTTGAGCGTAGCCGTCTCTTGCGGAGTAGAGGATAGCTGACCTGTCGTAATAATCAGACCCGAATGAGCTGATAACGTTTGGATCAGTTTTACTCCCTTGCTGAAAAAGCCACTCACATCGGGATTTGCTCCCGCTGTCTGCGCCTGAACAATCGGAATCGTTCCTTGGAAGGCAGGGAAGGAAAACTCTTTGACGTAAACATCCATTCCTTTGTTTTTCAAGCTAGTCGCAAATCCAAGAACAGCATCTCTTGTCGGCGCTACCGCTGCAAACATATATTGTTTGGCACTGTCCTTGTAAAGGAGATGAGGGATTCCCATCTTGTTGAGCGGTTCGACAACGGCATCTGGCGCCGCGTCCTTCTGAAAGACGCCTGCTTGCGCCACAAACATGCTGATCTCAGGAAGCTGAAGCGGCACCTCACTCCCGGTGCCTACGGGCGCTGATGCAGCAGGAGCCGACTGCCCTGCACTGCCTGTTACCCCAGGCAAAACGGGACCGGCGATCTTCGGTACATCACCCGGACTTGCGGCAGTCAGTGTTTGTACTGTATCCTCCAGCACATTGCGATAGGATTCCGAGAACTCTTCCTTCGTAAACACCGTTAACACTAAAAATCCGAACAAAAGCCCGATTGCGATTGCCCCTCCAGTGGTCAAAACCGTTTGCAGAACGGGTCCCTTTGGAAAATAGGAGAGGAGTCGACTTATCTTCCCCCTGCCAAACGATTCTCCATAAGTCCCTTCATACAGCTCGGCTATATCCGGCTTCTCGGGCTCTTTTGGAATCTCTGTCTCTTTTGGTGCTTCGCGCTCTTCCATCTCTCGCAGCTGCATCATGCGATCGTAGGCATCATTTCCTTTTTTTACGTGAGTAGGACCCGGAATCGAAATGGGTGGTCCTTGAATCCGTACCCGTGGCGGCAATTCTTTCGGTGTTCGTTGGTCGGCACTGCTCTCACGCTTTTCTTCCCAAAACTTCCCGTTCATTTTAACGGTGACATTGTTTCGTTTTTCTCCGCTCATAGTCATGCCCTCCCAGCAACAGGCTCTTTGTACTAGCTTACGTTGCCTCTGGACGGGTTATGACACATACTAGTAATTCTATCAATTAAAATCTAGCAGATGAAAAATCAGCTCACAGAGCATCCCTACAGCCACAAAAGGTGCATAGGGAAGCGTCCCACCCGCTTTTATTTTTTTGCAGCTCAGCAATAATAGAGCGGTCAAAAACGCAAATGTACATGCCAGCGTAAACACAGAGAGAAACGCCTGAAATCCTAGCCCGTAGGCCAGCAGCCCTAGCAGCTTGGCATCTCCCATTCCCAGTGCAGCAGGCCACCAGAGACTGAGCAGAACAAATCCCAGAGTAAAGGCGATCGCAGGCAGAGCATGCATCGACCACGAAAACGCCTCGGGAAAAAGGAGGGCCAGGAGCGTAGTAAAAAGAAATCCAAATAGAAGTGCGTCATTAGGGATTCTTCTCTCTCGCAAATCGGTCCAAGCGACGTACAAGCATATCCCTACGAAAAGCAAATGAACGAGCAACTGAACCACATCAGGTTGTCTCAGCTTTTCCAGCAAGAACCACATTCTCGCCACCCCTCCTGTATTTTCAAATAAGCTCGCCCCCCTCTAAACACCTGTAGGAAATCGAGAGCTTCACTGGCAAGAAGGTACTATGAACCGATGGCACAAAAAAACCGACCTGGCATCATACCTGGTCGGCATATTCTTTTCATTACTTTCCATCCACATCCCATGTCAGCATCAAGCCCGCGTGGACAAGACCACCTCCAAATCCGTACAAAAGGAGCGTGTCGCCATTCTTCACCTTTCCTTGCTGAATCCCCAGATCAAGTGCTAGCGGGATACTGGCGGCCGATGTATTGCCGTAGTGCGTCATGCTGACAAGGGTCTTTTCAATCGGGAAATCACTCTTTTCGCAAATGGACTCAATCATGCGCAGATTCGCACTGTGTGGGATGAACCAGTCCACATCCTCCAAGCTTTTGCCCGCTCGGCTAACTACTTCCTCCATCGCTTTTGGAATGGTTGTTGCCGCCCATTTGTACACTTCTCGGCCATTTTGGACAATGCACCCGGTTGCTGTCAAATCGCGCCCGAACATTTTTTCAGAAAAACCGGTACGGTAGACATGTATCCCTCCGTCTCCCTTTGATCCCTGATAGAAGGAATGAAAGCCTGGAGCTTTCTCGTCTCTTTCAACCAAAACAGCTCCTGCACCATCCCCGAATAAGATGCACGTCGTACGGTCTGTGTAGTCGGTCACTTTGGAAAGTGTTTCGGCCGCGACGACCAATACTTTTTGATGCAAGCCTGAGCAGATCATCGTATTTGCGACATGCAGGGCATACGTGAACCCGGCGCAGGTCGCAGAAAGGTCCAGTGCGCCAGCCTGTTCGATTCCAAAATGAGCCTGTATTTGAGTAGCAACACTCGGAAACGGATAATCAGGAGTGCTTGTGGCCACCAGAATCATATCAACATCCGTTACGCTTTTTTGATAGGTATGAATCAACTTTTCGACAGCCGCAATGGCAAGGTCGCTTGTAAATTGGTCCTCTGCGGCAATTCTTCGCTCATGAATACCGGTTCGCTGCAATATCCATTCATTGGATGTCTCAACCATTTGCTCAAGCTCTGCATTAGTCATAACACGCGTCGGAACGTAGGTGCCGATTGCGGTAATTCGTGCTTTATTTTGCTCAGGATTCATTTCCATATCATTATCACCTCGAGAGTTTTTAACGACCTCATTATAACACTAGATATTAGTATCTGGTACTAAAAATTATGTATTGCGTGCATTTGGTACAACCAAAAAAAGACCTGAACCAATTGGTCCAAGTCTTTCATGGTATATACGCTTATTTTTCCAGCTTTTCTGCCAGCCAGTAAGCTGATTTCCAAATATCTCCTGCGCCCATCGTCAATACGAGGTCCCCAGGCTGCAAATCTTTGAAAACTTGCTCCTGCATCTGTTCCTTCGTTGGGATGTACTGCGCGCGCGGATGGCTATTGACGCGAATTTTTTCCACCAGCACCTCTGAGGTTACTCCCTCAATTTTCGGTTCTCCAGCTGGCGAGTAGATGTCGGTCACAATCACCTCGTCCGCTTCCGCGAAGGCACGGCTGAACTCATCCATGAGAAAGAAGGTTCGGGTATAACGCTGAGGCTGGAAGACAGCGATCACTCTTCTACCAGAAGCTCTCGCCCCATTTAGCGTCGCAATAATTTCTGTCGGATGATGAGCGTAGTCATCCACAACGAGAACGTCACGCGCGTCACCAATAATCTGGAAGCGGCGCTTTGCTCCGCGGAAGGTCGTCAACGCAGCAGCTATCTGCTCAAATGACAAGCCAGTGTCGAGGCAGACGATAATCGCTGCGAGTGCATTTGCGATATTGTGATTGCCTGGCACCGTGAGAATCAGCTCACCGAGAAGCTGGTCCTTATGATAAATCTGGCATGTGCTGCAACGATCTCCGCAATGAATCGCTTCTGCGCGGTAATCTGCCTGACCTGCCATTGCCGGATCAATTGAATACGATACTACCGTCTCCGTTACCGAAGGGAGCACGTCACGCACATGCGAATCGTCGATGCACAAGACCGCTTTTCCCCCTGGTTTCAAGTGACTGAGAAATTTTACATACGCCTGCTTCAAATTATTAAAATCACCGTCAAAATGCTCCAGATGGTCTGGCTCGATGCTGGTGACGATTTCGTACATCGGTCTGTATTCCAAGAACGAGCCGTCACTCTCATCCGCCTCAGCGATGACATACTCACTCGTTCCTGCCTTGGCATTGGTTCCGGCGTTCATCAATTCTCCGCCGATAATAAAGGTCGGGTCTACTCCGCACTCTTCCATTACATGCGAAATCATAGAAGTAGTCGTGGTTTTGCCATGCGCTCCTGCGACTGCCACACCTGTCCGTTCGTTTAAGATGCGGGCAAGCATTTGCGAGCGATGCATGACCACAATCCCTTTTTCCTCTGCTGCAACAACCTCGGGATTGTCTTTTGGAATGCTGGTGGAGTATACAACGATGTCTGCTCCCTCCACGTGGGCAGCTTGATGGCCGATATGAACGACCGCCCCTCTTGCTTCCAGCTTTTTCGCCAAATCGTTCATGGCGACATCGGAGCCGGTTACCTTGTATCCAAGGTCGATCAAGACGCGGGCAATGGCACTCATGCCATATCCGCCTATGCCCACAAAGTGGACGTGCCTAGCCTGATCCACCCTATTCACCTGCCTCTTCTGCTGTAGTGGGAAAGAATGCGCGCACTTGGGCGATGAAGTAGAGCGAACCGCAGACAACTAAACAATCATCTGATTTCGCTGCTTGTTTCTCCTTCGTCCAAGCAAGTAGAAATGCTCGCCAGTCAGGAACAGCATCGAGAAGCTCTGCTTCCCATCCGCCTGTCTGAAACGCATCGTGCAAAGCCGTAGCATCAGCTGCACGTGGAAAGTCGAACGTCGTCACATGAATAGACTTCATGCGGGATCTGAGCGGTATAAGCGTCTCTGCCATTTGCGAGAGCGGCTTATCTGCAAGCCCGGAAAAGAGCAAATGCAAGTTCTTCCCTTGTGGCAACAAACGATCCAGACTGCTTACGAGCGCTTCCATCCCCTCTTGGTTGTGTGCTCCGTCCAAGAGTACCAAAGGTCTTGGGGAGACTATTTCTAGACGACCAGGCCAACGCGTTTGTTGCAAACCTCGAAACAATTCCTCCTCTTCCAGCAAAAAAGAGAAATAGTTGCGCAAAACATCAATGGTCATCAGAGCAACAGAAGCATTATCTGTCTGATGTCCTCCATTCATAGTCAAACGGTAGGTAGACTCATGGCGTCGATGGATGCTGCGGTAACGAAATTGTTGTTCACCGAGCTGTTCCGAAATCTGTTCTCCATGAAAATCCTTACCGAACTGATAGAGTGTACTGTGAGTCTGGCTGACACGCTCCTGGAATACAGCAAGCACCTCAGGTCTGGTCTCTCCTGTTACGACAGGTACTCCAGGCTTGATGATCCCTGCTTTTTCACGGGCGATGTCTACCAGATTGTCACCCAGAACATGCGTATGATCGAGCCCGATGTTGGTGATGACGGAAACAAGAGGGATGACGGCGTTTGTAGAATCCAAACGACCCCCAAGCCCTGTTTCCCATACAACCACCGCTGGTCTTGCCACTCTAGCATAGTACAGAATGGCAATCAGCGTGATCACCTCAAACTCCGTAGGAGAACCAAACTCGGTTTCCTGCTCGCAGCGGGTTACCAAGGACTTTACCTCGTTCACCAGCTGCAGCAGATCTTCCTCTGAAATCATATTCCCATTAAAACGGATTCGCTCACGAAAATCGATTAAATAGGGAGATGTAAACGTTCCTACACTGTAGCCTGCTTCCATCAGCATCTGGGTAAGATAGGCGCAGGTAGAGCCTTTGCCATTTGTGCCTGCTACATGGATGAACGGTACTCTGCGCTCGGGATGCCCTAGTTCTTTCAGCACCCACTGCATTCTTTCCAGCCCCGGTCTTTGACCAAATGCAAGAAGGCCATGCAGCCAGTCAAGCGCTTCTGTATATTCGACAAATCCTTCTTCTGCATGCATACCTCAATGCTCCATTCTCAAAAATATGCGGCTAGCTAAAGGATCATTCGCCCTTCAATTCAGCAAGCCGGGCGATTACTTTATCCCGCTTTTCCATGTAGTCAGCCATCTTGGCTTTTTCCTCAGCAACCACTTTTTCCGGTGCTTTGGCCATGAAGCCTGCGTTGTTCAGTTTTTTCTCAATCCGCTCGACTTCGCCATGCAAGCCGGCCAGCTCTTTTTCCAGTCGCTTCAGCTCCTGATCCAAATCAAGCAAGCCTGCAAGCGGCAAGAACAGCTCTGCTCCAGTAACAACAGCGGACATCGCCTTATCTGGTGTCGCCAGTTGCTGATTGATTTCCAGTCGCTCCGGATTGCAGAAGCGAGCAATATACTCTTCTCCACGCGATAGACGATCTGCTGAAGTCGCATCGCTTGGCTTGATCAACAGTTCGATCTTCTTGGACATAGGCACGTTTACTTCAGCGCGAATATTACGTACGCTGCGGATGACTTCCATCAGCAGGTTCATTTCGCTCTCCGCCTCGGCAAAGATCCATTTTTCATTGACAACTGGCCAAGGAGCTACTGTAATTGATTCTCCTTGGTGCGGCAATGCCTGCCAAATTTCTTCCGTCATAAACGGCATGAACGGATGCAGAAGCTTGAGTGTTTGATCGAGTACCGTTACGAGAACAGATTGCGTTGTCTTTTTCGCTGCTGCATCAGTACCGTACAATGGCAGCTTCGCCATCTCGATGTACCAGTCGCACAGATCATCCCAGATGAAGTTGTAAAGAACACGGCCAACTTCACCAAATTCAAAGGCATCAGAGAGACGGGTTACATCCGCTATCGTTGCTTGCAGGCGGGATAGAATCCACTTGTCTGGTGTGGACAGCTCGCCGCTCAGATCAATATCGTCGTAGCTGAAATCAGTCAGGTTCATCAAAGCAAAACGGGACGCATTCCAGATCTTGTTGGCAAAGTTGCGGTTTGCCTCTACCTTTTCCCAATAGAAGCGCTGATCGTTCCCCGGTGAGTTACCCGTTGCCAATGTGAAGCGCAGCGCGTCAGCACCGTATTTTTCGATCACTTCCATCGGATCAACACCGTTTCCGAGCGACTTGGACATTTTGCGTCCTTCGGAGTCCCGGATGATGCCATGAATCAAAACAGTCTCAAATGGATTTTTTCCAGTGAATTCCAATCCACTAAACATCATACGTGCAACCCAGAAGAAGATGATATCGTAACCTGTTACGAGTACGTTTGTCGGATAGAAGTACTTCATGTCTTCGGATTCTTCCGGCCAGCCAAGAGTAGAGAATGGCCACAGTCCCGAAGAGAACCATGTATCGAGAACGTCGTTGTCTTGCGAGAGTTGGTGACTATGGCAGCTAGGGCACTCCGTCACGTCATTACGCGATACGATGGTTTCCCCACAATCGGAGCAATACCATGCTGGTATGCGATGTCCCCACCAGAGCTGACGCGAAATGCACCAGTCGCGAATATTTTCAATCCAGCGCAAATAATTGGTTTTGAAGCGCTCTGGTACAAATTTAACACTATCTTCACCTGCAGCGTTATCCAGCGCCTTATCTGCGAGTGGCTGCATTTTCACAAACCACTGGGTGGACAAATACGGCTCAACTACTGCATCGCTGCGCTCGCTGTGCCCTACCTGGTGAACGTGCTCCTCCACCTTGAACATGATACCTTGCTCGCTGAGATCCTTGATGATTTGTTTACGGCAGGCAAAACGATCCAGACCTTTGTAAATGCCTGCTTCGTCATTCATCGTACCTGTTTCATCCATGACAACGATTTGTGGCAGTTGGTGACGCAGGCCGAGCTCAAAGTCGTTAGGATCATGTGCTGGCGTAATTTTTACTGCACCAGAACCAAATTCCGGATCAACATAGTCATCCGCCACGATTGGAATTTCGCGCCCAACTACTGGCAAAATAACGGTTTTCCCGATCAGATGCTTATAGCGCTCATCTTCTGGATGGACAGCAACGGCGGTATCCCCCAGCATCGTCTCTGGACGTGTCGTAGCCACCTCAATATGCCCGCTTCCATCAGCCAGCGGATAGCGCATGTGGTGCATAGCACCTTTTACTTCTTTGTAAATAACCTCGATGTCAGACAAAGCTGTGCGCGCTGCGGGGTCCCAGTTGATAATACGATTGCCGCGATAGATCAGCCCTTTTTCATAGAGGCGAACGAAAACCTCACGTACGGCAGTGGATAAGCCCTCATCCATCGTAAAGCGCTCACGGGAATAATCCAGAGCCAGACCAAGCTTTTCCCACTGCTCCCGAATGTGCGAGGCGTAAATATGCTTCCATTCCCAAATCTTTTCCACGAATTTTTCGCGTCCAAGATCGTGGCGCGAGATGCCTTCCTCACGCAGAGTTGCTTCTACACGAGCCTGTGTAGCGATACCTGCATGGTCCATCCCTGGCAAAAACAACGTGCTATATCCTTGCATCCGCTTCGTACGGGTGATGATGTCTTGGAGTGTCGTATCCAGTGCATGCCCCAAATGGAGCTTTCCTGTGACGTTCGGAGGCGGAATCACAATGGTGTACGGCTTTTTATTCGGGTCGCGGTGAGCTTTAAAAAACTCTTTTTGAATCCAGTACGGATACCATTTGTTTTCAGCTGCCTTTGGATCATAATTTTTCGGCAGCAGCTGGTCAATGTCTTGTGTTGGCTGTGTTGACATATGTGACTCCTCCTTGAAAAAAATAAAAAAACCCCTCATCCAAAGGACGAAAGGATTATTTCGCGGTACCACCTTTGTTAACATACAGCGTGCAAACTGACTCTGCATGTTCCCTCTGACAAGATAACGGTTGCGATCCGTTTCCAGCTAGGGATTCCCTTCACTGGAATAACTCCCGGGCGACCTTCAGTCACTTTTTACCTTAGAGAATCTCGCAGCAACTGATTCTCCTCTCTGCCAAGGCATCCTGACCTACTCTTCCCGATCATCGTTGATTAGATATGTAGTTGACAACTTAACTCTACGTTATTATATACAATCAGTCCGTTATGCGTCAAACCCGGTTTCACCCGGTTTTTTCTGCTTTCCCAACACTGATGCCCAATGCTTCCGTAAAGCCAAGTACACTTAGTATGTCCAGTATTTCTTCGCGAACATTAACAATTTCCACTTGTTTGCCCAGAGCAAGCAATTCTTTTGTTGTAAAAAAAAGACTGCCAATACCGGAAGAATCTACGAAGGAGACACCTTGAAAATCGACAGTAACGGTTTGATTTCGCCCTCCATACTGTTGGATCAACGCACCTACTTGATCACCTACAGCCATGTCCAACTCCCCGGCGAAAAACAACGTAGCCTGCCCGTTTGTCTCTGTTGCTCGGTAGTCCATGCTCTAACTCCTCTCAAAAGGTATCGGTACAATTGACGTACTTCCTTCTCTACTAACTATAGTACCCGCTCTTGTTCATTTACAAACATTTGACACATTCTTGAAATTTCCTTTATGTGTCAATCGAGCATTCCAGAATTAATTTAGTCCCTGCAAGCGAGCTTCCGAGGTATACTCGATCACAATATTGCAGCATCACCTGAAACCCTGCTCCAAGCGAATGTCGCGTAGAAAAGCCCTGTTGAAGCGTAGCCCGCGGCAAGTCCTCCAAAACGATTCCCGATCCTGTATCATGGATGACAGCTCTGCACAGCCTCTTATCCGCCGAAATATGCAAAGTAATCGTTCCCCCGGTGCCATGCTTGAGCGTATTCGAGGCAGCTTCGTTCACGGCTACCATAAATTGCAACAGCCGCTTGTCAGAAATGCCGACAGGCTCTAATACGCGCTTAAAAGAACGTCGCAATTCCGCAAGCTCTTCAGGAGCACGTAAATCCATCGCCAACGATTTATGACCCTCGCGAAGCAGGAAAAACAGTTCCTCATCACTTAGTAAAAGAAGCTTTTCTTTGGTGACGACTGCCAAAATGTCTCGGTAAATTTCCCATTCGCGTCTTCTGCGCTTCCGTTCTTCCATGATCGCCGATGTAACGTCAATAAGAGCGATTCCACTCGTTTGGTCAGGCAATGGAGAAGCGTACACTTCAAAAACCTTTTTCCCGTCCGCTGACATCAGTTGTTCTCTCACCGAGGCCCCCGCATCTGATGCTTCTACCAGACGCTTCATCTCTCGCTCGATATCTCGATCTGCCCGATTTGAGCTAATCGGACGAATACTTCCTTGATCATAGAGATAGAGAAAAATCGTTTCGATCCGTCGCAAAATGGACAGCTTTTGCAGCTCTTGCTTGATCAAACGGCCACGCTTGTCATCTCGTTCCTTCCAATCCGGCAAGACGTCGATCGGGTTCAATTCGTCGCTCATGTGCCAATTATGAAACTCATCCAGCAGGAGCCGCTCCAGCACTTCCTCTCGCCGCAACACTTTTTCTATATCAATAACGTAGTAAGGGACACCTGCGATTCCCCGCAGCCCACTCCCAATAATACGGAAATCTGGGGCCAGCTCTACTTCCATACGTCCATGCAATGACTGCTCTTTACTATACAATCCGATTGCCGTCCGACTAACTGCATGCAGCTGCGCTACCGTTGTCTCTTTCGTTGCAAGATTGGTTACATGTACCGATCTAGACGGAAGCACTTTTTGCGCAGAACCTCCTGAGCGCAGAGCATCCAGGCAATTACGACAATCAGGGTTGTCCGGACACTGCTCACACAGAATCACCGTTCATCCTCCTGTTCATTGACGTTTTTTCGCTGGATTCCTATCGGATATCCTAATATTCCGGTAGCTATTGGACTTTCGTGTGAGGGTCAGACTGAAATTGAAGAATCAACACAGATATATCATCTATTTGCTTCTCTCTTCGGGTCATTCCCCATACATAGGATTCTACCCGATCAATGACCTCATCGTTTGTATTCCCAGGATCATCCAATAGTGCTGATAATCCTCCCAACCATTGCTGCAGGTAGTGAAACGCATCTTTTCTTCCCGTGTTTACGAGTCCATCTGTATAAATGAGTAGCATAGCGTCTTCTTTTAAGAGTACTTCCTCAAGCGGATAAGTGCTATCAGGCAAAAGCCCCAGGCCCACACCTCCACGACAGTCCAAAACAGATTGTCTGGTGGTGGATAAATACAGCGGCTTGGGATGACCTGCACGGCTCAAAAGCAGCTTATGCTCATAGCTATCGTAGCAGGCAACCATCATTGTGATAAATAAGCGGGTTTTCGATAAATTTTCGTACAGCAACTGGTTTAACCTTTCGAGAATCACATCAGGGGACCAGCTTGTCTGCAAAACAGCTCTTGCCGCACTCGAAATGCCTGTTGCCAATAAGCTAGCTGGCAGTCCGTGTCCAGAAACATCCGCTACGATAAAACAAACATAACGATCATCGATCCGAATATAATCAACATAATCGCCACCAACATAAGTAATCGGCGCGTAGACGGTACGTGCCCGAAGACCTTTTATGATTAACTCTTCTTTGGGGATAAGCATCGATTGTATGCGCCTTGCCAGCCCCATCTCTGTTTCCATCACACCCAGCTCCAGCGCCTGATGCTCGTGCAAGCAGCGCAAGATCAGCCCTCTCACATTAACCAGCAGCACTTGAAAAAAGGAATGGTCCAGCTCTGCATGACCTTGATCGACTACTGATGTTTGTGCGAACAGTGACACGTACCTTGGCACCAGCGCAGTATCTCGCTGCTCTGACACGATCATGCGCGTGTTGACGTGATGCAGGCTGCCAGAATAACCTCTGCTGCCTCGCTCCAATCGAAAATAAACCTCGCCACTCTTAGACTCCAGAGAAAGCTGAAAAAACGTGAGCGTATCCATTCTCGCAAACCACGTATCTACCAGTTCTTCGATCACCTGCTGAAGCGTCTCATAGTTTACTTCCCGCAAGCTTTGCTCGTTGCTCGCCAATAGGAGGTACTCGTAATTTTGCTTCAATCCCAGAACCTGTGACAACTTTTTGTTCTGCAATTGAATTTGTTCTAGTTGGTTTTCATATTTTTGCTCCAGGTGGCTGGCTGCCACTAATGTTTGATTCATCAGGATACGATTTTCCCGAGTTGTCAAGTAGACGCGAACCAGCCCGAACAATATACCCGCTCCCAAACCCACTCTACCATAATAAGGGATTTGCGGAATGCCGACCAGTGCGAAAGTGATGGAAAGCAACATAAACTGCGAGATGATTGCATCCTGCTTGCCAAATTTCTGCCGTTCAAATAAATAGCGGTATTCGGTTTTGGCAATGTGAAGGATTTGCTGCTGTCCCAACCCACGATGGGCAAAAAACAAGCAGACGAACGAAACCAACACACACCATATCAGGACAGAAGAAGGAACCATCGGAGTCATCATCGTAACGGCAATAAACAGGATTGTCGAGAGAAGCAGCCTTTCTCGTTTTAATCGTGCAGTCCCCTGCAGTTGTCGAATGATGAGGAAGATACTAAAGGCTGGCAATAGCAAGTAAAAACCCCCCTGCCAATACATCATCGCTGGGGAGTGACCCTCTGCTTGATAAGTGAGATCATGGATAACAACCATCAACGCGAAAGTAACAACCAATGCCAACGTGTCGATAATCATTTTCCAGCGCCCAGAGGTGGCGTGTGTAGCAAGCGGAAATACGTGCAACGACCTGAGAAACGAAGCATAGGTGATCAAGGATACGGGCAGGCTTAATTTTTGCATCCACCACACAGGAGACAGCGCAAGTACGCTCCCGATACACCAGGCTACCAGCCCGATTCCTTGCAAAAAAGAGACATCTTCCCACTGCTTTGTTTTCTTCCATTTATTCGATAAGAGCGCGATGTACACACCCCCGCCGCTACCCAGACCGTATAACAATGCTTCCCAAATCATTTTGTATCACCTTTATATATAAGTCCTGGCCTATCTGCCCATTTACCTTCCCTTTTGTACGATCCTTCAAACCTTCTCCCCAAGAAATGTCACCACATACCGACGTTATAGGCACTGTCATAGGATGCTGCGCATATGCTGAAATGAGGTGATCTGGATGAATTTCCGCTGGAAGTACAATCCCACTTATTTGCGAATCAAGTATGGCTGCAAGCAAGTGTTGCTCCCTTTAATTGTTTTTCAATTTGTTCGTACGATCCTGTTTCCCACTTCCTTTGATGTAGTGTTGCTAGGGCTGCTCGCCGTGATCTACGTCGCTATCGTTTTAGAGTGGTTATGAGCGTTAAAAATCAGGCTACTCCATATCTTTTGGCGAAGCCATGTCTGCAAGCATACCAGATCAGCATTTGTGAACTGCGTATCCGAACAAAAAAACAACGCCCCACGCGGTGAGACGTTGCTCTCTAAAAAGCTTGCTGGACCCAGCGATGCAGGCGCATCAGGCGGTCCATATTTTTTTCAAAACGTTTCACCGCGTATAACTCACTCCACTCACGACGATTGTTGTAATAAATATCCGTATCGCGCATAATTCGCTCCGGGTAAGAGAGAAACGACGCGAGCAGCTCGATCTCCTCGGGACGCAAGGGAAAAATTCCTGTATAACGATGAAACAGCTGGGTTGCACCGACCTCATCCCCGGCCATTTGAAAGTAGGTCCGATAAAATAAGGTCAGGTCACGTATCGGCGTATCGAAGGCAGCACGCTCGAAATTTAGCAGCTTGCCTTTGCCCGAACGATCTGGAACGATGTGGGCAGGGTGCGGATAACCGTGAATCAGCGACAACCGGAAATGGGCGTGTGTCTCATGCCGCTCCCGCCAATCTGTTAACAGAATGGTAGCTGTCTCTGCCATTTCTGCTATGAAAGCCTTATTTGCAAGAAAAACAAGATCAAACGGAGATTGATAAGGACGCTCTTGTGCTACTGTCGCTGCTTTTTCCATTTGATTTTGCCAATATTGCCAGCGATTCAATAAAGCGTCGATTAACGGCTCTACCTGCCTGGGATCATCAAATTTGTAGTTTTGCGTCAAATGATGCAATTCTGCCAACCGCTCCACCATCGGGGTGGCCCAAGCAAGTGGCTCGTTTGCCCATTGCTCGCTTCCCTGCTGCCAAGCTGTCAAATAGTAGGCTTGATTTCCTATTTCTACATACGGATCATCAAACTTGGTATAGAGAAATGGGACAGCCCCATCCCAACCACGATGCTGCACTTCACGGAGCACATCACTGATAAAAAGCAGACGTTGGCCAGAAGCCTTTGATCGCTTGCAAACATACGAGCCATATGGAGTTGCTGCTTTAAATACATTCGGTTCCTTGATCACATCGATCGATTGCGCAAACATGTCATACTCCCGAAACAATGGAAAAATGTCGTCAAAGCGGCTCATCTACTCCCACACTCCTTGATCGCTCGGCCCGATCAGCAATATGATGCAGCAATTGATCTACCGCCTGCTGGCTTTGCAAGGCCTGTTCAATACTTGCTGCTGACACCTCCTTATTGCGGGAGACACGTTTTACATACGACTCCACACTCTTCCACACTTCCCGCGGCCTGGCCATAAAAGCAAGCATGAGTGTATAATCCGAATACTGAAGCGGCTTTACTTCCTCATATCCGTCCAGGAATGCATGTACCTGCCGTATATCCTTATGGGTTAAGTACAGGTCGCGCAAAAAACTGGCAACATCTCGTTGCTGAATGGATAGCTGCGGCCGAAAAAATCCCCGTAAATACAGCTTGCCATTCACCATTCCCCAATTATCGCGCAGCAAATCCCGATGGGCGACATTGATGGCGTCTGGGGTAATACTCTCATGGGAGAGCATCAATGCTGACCGCTCCATTCGTTGCAAAAGCGGAGTCATCAATTCTGCCACCCAGCGTTTTTCCCCTTTTTCCTTGCCGTATCTTGCCCGATACGACTCGACTACAGCTTTGGCTTGTGCCCACTTTGCTTCGGCGTTCATCTGCTCCTGCTTCAAATAATCGTCTCCCGCCAGTATGGGACTCTCCTGCTGTGACAAATGCATCATGCCCACGACGCGACCACTTTGTCTGGCAAAATCTTCTCCAGGCGAGCACGCTTCAATATGCCTGAGATGATCGGTCATCGTAACTCCGCGTTTGCCTACAACGAGATACGGCTTGGCTTCACGAGTGCGGATAAACCTTTCCAGCTCGCGAAAGCCTTGACCGGCCAACCGTTCTCGCCACGCAAACGACCAGCGCATCACATCGACACGTGGCCAGACATGCAGCTCTTTCGGACCGCGGTTTGTTTCAACCAAATAACAGTCATCGAGCGGCGTGACACGAATCACGCGCGCTCGATAATGCTGACATACTTCAGAAATGTCGATCTTGTCCACGGTCCCACACTCCTTATTGTGGAATGTACAGGATTTGTCCGGCGACAAGTTGCTCGGTAGCCAACCTGTTTACTTCCACGATCTTGGAAACCGGCAAGGAATAGCGTTGAGAGATATGCTCCAAGGTCTCATCACGCTGGATAATGCACATTTTCAGTGTACTGGAGCGCTCTTCCTTGCTTTTGACAAATGAAGTGAGATTTTGCATCGCTTCCGATGTAGCTGGAGCTGCAGAGGATGCCATTCCTCTACGAGAGGAGCTTGATGATTCCGCTTCTTGCGCCATCGCCTCCTGCTTCGACCGGGTTGCCTGTGAAAAGATCGAGGTAATGTTCACATTTCCGGCTTCTTCTCGCGAAGCTTTGCCTGAAATGGCTACGCGCACTTCAATTTCTTCCTCTTCTTCCACCTCGGCAATAACAGGCTCTGCGTCAACCTGAACGTCCTCATTGACTGCTTCAGCTTCAACAGTTTCGGTCGTTTCGGCGACTTCGGCTACCTCTGTGGATTCAGGCTGATCACTAGCTACAGGTGTGAAATCGAGTGGCTCTTGCTCCTGTTCATGAATGGCAAGCACCGGCTCATCCTGTTCCTCGTTTTGCGTTCTCACATTTGTCCATTGCTCATGCTGCTCCGCATCCATTGCCTGCGCTTCATAGGAGGGAGAGTCATCCCCTGCTGATTCATAGGCAGAAGATTCTGCTACCCACGCCTCCTGAGACTCTCTCGCCGCTTCTTCCGTGATTTCTCCATAGCTTTGCAGCGCATATTCCCCCGGGTAGGACGTGGAGAGAGCAGGTGCGTCGTATAGAGATGGAGATTCTGCCGATTCATAAGAGGATGGCATAGACTGACGCTCCATCTCATTTTCCAGCTCGCTCAATTTTTGTTCAATCTCATCGAGTGAAGCGGGTTCAACATAAGACTCAGGCTCATCAGCCGCTATATGAGAATATTCCCATGCCTCTTCAGGAGCTTCCTCCGCTTCATTTTGGTAATACAGCTGGGGCTGTACCTGATATTCTTGTTCTTGCTCCTGCTCTTGTGCTTGCTCGGCAAAAGCGATCCCCATGATCTTCAATTCAGCATCAATCAACATTTGGTGTGGAGATTCCAGCCTGTAATCAAAGCTGTCTACAATTGCGTAAATATCGCCGATTTCCGCAATTCTCTCCAATGGAATTGTGATGTTTAGCGGAATTCGATGTCCAATCTGCTCCTCCCAGCCGTAATACCCTTCCTCTGTAGCCTCTTGGCGAAACGGCGAAAACGTCATCGCTTCAACCAGAGTTTCCGTTCCGCCGCTATTTGCCTCAGCGACCTCTCTGATTGGCTCGTACTTGCCGAATAATTGCAAGCAACCGGTAATCGAGATGTAGTTTTCATTTTCCAATACCTCTACATCAGGAACCAATTCCAGCTCTTGCAATTCGCCTATTCCAGCTTTATCGGATGAGAGGAAAATGGTCTCCTTGATGGCAAACGAGAGCAGTCCATCCTGTAACGCCATTCGTGCTCCTCCTTTCAGGTGCAGGACATTTCCCTATACTATATGGACAGGACGAGCCGTTTAGCACCCGAAAAAAGGAAAAACCGGGGTTTACCTCCCCGGTCCAACTGTTGCGATCAGTTCTGATACGGCTTTTTTTCCTTGGTCAATACAATCCGGCACGCCAACACCACTGTAAGAGGCGCCAGCAAGCAAGACCCCAGGCAAGCTCGACTGAATTTTACTCTTGACGTCCCGCACCCAATCCAGATGACCGACCACATACGGAATGGCATTCTGAAGGCGCGTCACTTTATAAAAATCCGGTTGCTTCGGAATGCTCATGATTTTGCGCAAATCGTGGAGCACTACGTCCAGCACCTCTTCATCCGTCTGCTGCATAAATGACTGCTCGCCTGCCTTGCCCACAAAGCTGCGCAGAAGCACTTTGTTTGCCGGTGTCGTATGCGGCCATTTTCGGTGCGCCCATGTACAAGCCGTAATTTTGGCTCCAGAATGACGGGGCACAATAAATCCGGTCCCTTCCATTCCAACATCGACTGCGTTCTCACCGAATGCCATAGCGATTGTGGCGACCATATGCGGTTTCGCCTGTGGCAAGGACGGGACGGATGCATAAGGACGCAGGAGCGGTTCAGCTACGGCATGCGGCACCGTAAACAGAACAGCATCTGTCTCAATCTGCTGTCCATTTTTGAGAACAAGCGTATAGCCGCCGTCCTCTTTTTTCAGCAGCTCCTGGACACCGGTCTCTTTTTGAATGCTTGAAGCCGGCAAGCTTTTTTCGATTCCCTCAACCAGCGACTCCAAGCCATTTTTTAGCGTCAGAAAAATGCCCTTCGGCTTCCCTTGACCGCTAGATTGCGGACGAGAGTGCTTCATCGCCAGAATCAGGCTGCGATGTTGTTTTTCGAGCTGGGCGAATTGTGGAAAGCTTGCAAGCAGACTGAGCTTGTCGATGTCTCCCGAATAGACTCCAGAGAGAAGAGGCTGGATCAGGTTTTCGATAACCTCATCACCCAAGCGGCGACGGAAAAAATCACCGACGGAGATGTCTTTATTCCCTTCTGTTGCAGGAAGAATCAGATCTGCTGCAGCGCGAATTTTTCCCGGCCACGAAATCAGGTCCGTGCTCACAAACGGCATGAGTCTCGTCGGAACCCCCATAACAGCTCCCTCAGGAATGGCTACTAGCTTGTCTTTGTGCCAAATGTACGCTTGACCTGTACTATTGCGCACCAAGTCATCTTTTTGCCCCAGATCGGCTGCGAGCTGTGCCGCACTTGTTTTGCGCTCCAAAAAGGAGTCTGGCCCTTGCTCAATGACAAAGCCTTCATGTCGCCACGTCTTGATCTTTCCTCCCAGACGATCCTGCTCCTCAATTAATTGAAAGCGAATCGGAAGGCCTTTTGCTTCGATTTCCCGCTGTAAGTAAAAAGCGGCGGTCAATCCGGTGATACCGCCGCCAACAATCGTAATATGGTAGGTTTTCTCATTCATCTGATTCGATCCCCTAGTTCGCCAGCTTCTTCTCGACAGCATCAGCCAGACAGGAGATAAAAGCAGGTCTGGCATTTGGCATCGAAGGGCGATAATAATGGGCGCCCAGCTCATCCGTCACTGCTTTGCATTCCATATCATTATCGTATAAGACCTCTAAATGCTCAGCAATAAAACCGACCGGGCAATAGACATAGGCTTTGTAGCCATGCTTGGCATGAAGCTCTCTCGTCAAATCCTGCACATCGGGTCCGATCCAAGGCTCTGGCGTATTTCCTGCACTTTGCCAGCCAATCGCAAAATGAGCAACACCCGCTTCTTCCGCAATCAGCTTTGCCGTTTCTTCCAGCTGCGTCGGATATGGATCACCTGACTTGAGGATTTTTTCAGGCAAACTATGCGCAGAAAAAATAACAACTGCGTGCTCACGATCCTCGGCAGACATCGAAGCAAACGTGTCCTCGATGGCATTGACCCAATACGAAATGAAGCCTGGCTCTTTGTACCAGCTTTCAATGCTATGGATAACAGGGCCATTCACAGATTCTGAATGCTCCTTGGCGCGTCCATTGTATTCTTTGACACTATAGCTGGAGTAATGTGGCGCAAGCACCAAGCTGATTGCTTCTGTGATCCCGTCTTTTTTCATCTGATCGACTGCATCTTCTACAAACGGGGCGATGTGCTTGAGTCCCAAATAACAGACAAACTCGCGGTCAGGGTAGCGCTCGTTCATTTCCCGCTCCAGCGCACTTACCTGCTCGTCCGTAATTTCGGCAAAGCGGTTCACTCCACCTACTGCTTCGTAGCGCTCGGTCAAATCATCCAACAGTTCCTGTGGAGGCTTGCGTCCTCTACGAATGTGAGTATAGTAAGGCTCGATCTCTTCACGACTTCGCGGCGTGCCATACGCCATCAACAAGAGCCCTGTCTTTTGTTTGGACATTTTCTTGCACCTCCGAAATTACGCGTTGCGCTTGTAGCTATGGATGAACGAAGTTAGCTTTTGCAGCGTTTCTACCTTAGCATCCGGGAATACACCATGGCCGAGATTAAAGATGAAGCCTGGCTGATTCGTTCCTTCGTCTAAAATCTCTTTTGCTTTGGATTCGAGCTTCTCCCATGGAGCGAGAAGCAAGGTCGGATCAAGGTTTCCTTGCAGCGTTTTGGTTACGCCCATATCTCTTGCTGTCGTGATCGACGTCCGCCAGTCCAGCCCCACTACATCTACAGGTAAACGGTTCCAATCCATGAGCAAATGGCCTGCCCCGATTCCAAAATAGATGGTCGGTACATCCGTATCCTTCAAAGCATTGAAGATGCGTGTCATCACTGGCGTAATAAACTCGCGATAATCCTCATCATTGAGTGCCCCTACCCAGGAATCAAATACCTGTACAGCTTGTGCACCTGCTTTAATTTGGGCTTTCAAATACGTAATGGTCAGATCGCCAAGTTTGTCCATCAGCGCTTGCCATGCTGCAGGCTCGGTATACATAAACGCTTTTGTCTTATGATAGTGCTTGGAAGGTCCGCCCTCAATCATGTAGCTCGCAAGGGTAAACGGTGCACCTGCAAAACCGATGAGCGGAACCGAAAGCGTCTCACGCAATATCTTGATCGATTCCAAAATGTACGGAACATGCGTTTCCGGGTCCAGATCTTCCAGCTTCTGTACATCAGACAGGGACTCGATCGGATTTGCGATGACCGGGCCAATGCCAGACTCGATATTCACATCTACGCCAATCGGCTTCAACGGTGTCATGATATCGGCAAACAGGATTGCAGCGTCCACCCCGAGCTGTTCTACAGGCAAGCGAGTTACTTCTGCGCAAACTTCTGGTATGTAATTCATTTCAAAAAAGCTATGCTTCGCACGAATAGCACGGTATTCCGGCTGATAGCGACCGGCTTGGCGCATGTACCACACCGGCACATGATCCGTGGCTTCCCCTCTGCACGCTTTCAAAAAAGTATCGTTAAATGGTTTTGCGGTCATGAAATAAACCTCTCCTTGCACAATAATCTATCCCAATAATTATGATACCATTGGCCCCTCCCCTAAAACGGGACCTATTGTGTCAAAATCTTTTCGTTTCTCATGTTTCCAATCCTAACCATCAGTCTTTCCAAACTTCTCCTATTGAATGCGGATATCACCCGTAGTTGTCCTGACATTCACAGTTGGACCGCCAGTGCCGATGGAGCCTGTTACTTTTTTTTCGCTTTTCAGCTCATAAGAAAGTGTCTTCCATGAAGTCTTGATAGAGCCGGTTTCTGTCGACAAATCAAGATTTGCTGCTGCTGGCTCTTGATCGACCTTTATGCGAATATCTCCTGTTTCGCTTTCAATCGAGACGTTGTGCACAAGCTCTGGGAGGAGCAGCGAATCGATCTCCCCGGTAGTCGTTTGAATCTGTACGGCAGAACGAATTCCTGAGAGCTTCATATCTCCCGTATCCGTTTGAATATCCAGTGATTCTCCCGACAGCCCATCCAGCTCGACATCTCCCGTGCTGGATACAATGTTCGTCTTCTTTACGCTCAGCTTTGATGCTTTGATATCGCCTGTCGCCGTGTTCAGCGCCAATTTTTCATAGTCTTTCTCAGGCAAATACAGTTCGAGCTGAAGCCTGCCACTCACCGGGAAAAACAAATTGACGTGGAGCTTTTCATTCACATCTACTTTTAACGTACCATCCGGCAGCACCTTGCTTGCAAATTGCATGCGCTCCATCTGCTGGTCGCTTGCTTCCCCAACCAGACGTACACTTGCCGTGGGTAATGAACTTGGGGTAATGACTACATCCACTGTGCCGGTCGCCACATCCACAGACGTGAACGCTTCCTGAATGGTTCGTTCCTCATTTACTTGCGCCAATGAAAAAGAAAAATAGTCCTGTTTTGTAAACATCCAAACAAGTCCAGAAGCGCCTAGCAGAAACAATAACAGACTAATTCCAAATATCTTTTTTCCCCAATGCTTCATTTCATTTCCCCCTGATTAGCTGCACATTGAATTGGAGGTACCGCAAAAATTGACGGTAAAGCCACTTCGTCAAGCGCAGCAAGCCCACTCCAAGCATGCCACCCAGTCCTATGGAGGTCAGACAGCCAAACAGGAGCAGCAGACGCTCATGTGATGGAGCAGGAACCCCGTATTGCAGATATACCCCGAATGGTGCCACCAGAAGAGAGAGCGTAACAGCATAGAATGCCATTAGTATGCCGATTAACCCCATCAGTGGTCCAAGAACGAAAATCACATTAAAAAATCCTAGGCTAATCGTAGCAATGATTGCCCTGGTCATGTTTCCCACACTGGCATTTGACTCGGCCTGGTCAATTCGGTAACCAGCGAGCAGTTCTCTTGCCAGCAATCTGGGACTGCCCAGGCTCTCGGCAATCTCCTGCTCGGTTTTCCCTTGCTTCATTCCCATCAGGAAGTGCTCGGTATAGTCCGCCAGTATATCCAACCGCTCTTTATCGGGCAACCCACCGAGCAGTAGACCTAATTCATCCATAAACTCACGCCTCGTCATACCCGAGTCCCTCCTTAATGATCTGATTGACACCGCGATTGAAAATGCGCCATTCCAAAATCAGATCGTTCATATATCGACGTCCCTGCTCAGTTAACTGGTAATACTTGCGTGGTGGTCCTTCTTGCGATTCTTTCAGGTAAGTGGTAAAAAAGCCTTCCTGAGTCAAGCGTCGGAGTAAGGGGTAAACGGTACCTTCGGCGATATGAAACTTCTCCGAAATACTGTCAACTAATTCATAGCCATAACGGTCATGGTTCGCTGCCAGAACGAGCACACACAGCTCCAGCACACCTTTTTTAAACTGAACATTCAATATGTATCACCCATGTAAAAGCTTACCAAACAGCTACTATATATTGCAAGGTACTTTATGAAAGGAAAAGACAGGGGGCCAAGCTTGCTTTTCGCCCCTGTCCTTTTTGGCAACACTTACTTCACTTCTACAATGCGGCCTTCTACTTTTGGATTGACCACTTTGCGCTTGATCAAGCCTTCTTCAACGATGCTGTACATGGACAAGCCAGTGTTGAAGAATGGTTTTTTGAAGGATTCATAACCGTCTCCACCTGCTGCCAGGAAGTCGATGGTAGCTACTTTATATTTTTTCGCCAAATCTAGTGGCTGTCCAGCTACTTTTACTTCCAGCACGCGCTCTCCTACTGGCTTCGATGCGTTGTAAGTAAAGCTCATGCCACTGATTTGTGGGAAGCGTCCAGCACCTGTTCCCACTTGACTCACACCGTTTTCCAGTGCTTGCTTCAGCTCTTCACCGGTTACTTCCACTACGGAAAGGGTATTGTTTTCAAATGGCAACAGTGTGTACAGGTTTTTCTTCGTGATGTCGCCTGCATCCAGCTGTGTGCGGATTCCGCCACCGTTTGCCAGTGCCACATCTGCTTCATAGCCTTTGATGGACTTTGTGCGCTCAAGCATGATATCAGTGATGAGGTTACCGATGTTTGTTTCTTTTGCACGAACAAGCGTACGATCACCATCAAGTGGAACCTCAGACTTCGCGATTACCACATTCATCACAGAGTCGATTTGTTTTACGATCTCTTGAACCATTTTGTCCACATCAGGATCAGCCACAACATTTTCATCGTACTCTTTCAGACCGCCACTGAATGCAACCAGCTCTTTGCCGAGGTAGTACAAGTCCGCACGTCCCAGAGACTTACCGTATTCCCAGTCTTGTACGATGTACGTTCCGTTTACGAGCTCAGGTGTTGTCAGCGGTGTATGAGAGTGTCCGCCCACGATCAGGTCGATGCCTGGTACGTTTTTTGCGATTTCACGGTCTACATCCACACCGATGTGGGAAACAACAATCACGTGATCCACTTCTTTTTTCAGTTCAGGAACGACTGTTTTGGCGACTTCAACCGGGCTTTTGAAAGTAAGACCTTTCACGTTGTCCGGGTGAGTCAAAACTGGCGTATCTTCTGCTACAAAGCCAACGAAAGCGAACTTTTTGCCGCCAATTTCAGCTTTGAAGGTAGGCACCAACAGTTCTTTGCCGTCCGCTTTGAACACGTTAGCGGAAATGACTGGGTGCTTCAGCATGTCACGCAGCTTGAGCAGTTGCTCGAAGCCGAAATCGAACTCATGGTTTCCAGCTGCCATTACGTTGTAGTTCAAGCTGTTGAGGATTGGAACAACTGATTCTCCCTTGAATTGGTTAACGAATACCGTTCCTTGGAACGTGTCACCCGCATCCAGCAAGAGGAAGTTGTCGTTTTCCGCGCGCCATTCCTTGAGCAAGGTAGCAATTTTTGCAAAACCGAACTCTTTTTGGCCTTTATCTTCCTGGATATGTCCATGTGTATCATTTGTGTGAGCAATCGTTACATGTGTAGTCGCAGCATCGCCCAATGCCTGGAAGAACTCACCGCGAGTTACGGTTGCTTTGTTTTCCAAAGCGAGCTTGTAGCCCAGCTTCGCAGCCATTTGCGTCAATTTTGCAGAGGATACAGCTTGTATTGGGTTTTTATAATCGTCTTGAGTCAGAACCCCTTGGGATTTTGCCCAGTCAAAGTAAGGAGTTGACCAGTGCGCACCAGCTGCTGCAGCGCCGACTTTCGCATCTTTCAATTTAGAGAATACAACTGCAACCTCAGCCAGGTTTACTGCACGGTCCAACGCCAGATCACCATTTTGGCCAGCAGAAATAATGGATTTTTTTACCATCCAATCAGCGTGGTTTACCGGGTGAAGCGGTGCAGCAAATGCAGAGCCTGCCATCAGGGAGGCAAAGACAACCGATGCAAACGCCGTCATCGTAATGCGACGAGCCTTTTTCATGTAGAATTTCCCCTCTCTTTTATGTATAAATTGATAGAATACCTCGTCTATTATAGCAAATATTTCTAGTACGATGGTGTTGTTTTCATTAACTCTTTCTTAAAAAGGCACGGATTTCTTCAGCCATTTCACGAGGCGCCTCAAGCATCCCCATATGCCCCACGTTTTGCAGCAGCACCTGCTTGATTTTCTCGCCTTGAACTGCGAATGTCTTTTCAGCTGGTATAACCTGATCCTCTGTACCTGCGACCAAAAGCACAGGGATGCTGGTTTCCCTGAGCACATGTGTACGATCTGCCCGATCACGCATGCCTCGAAGCGTATTGATTGCGCCAATCGGAATCGTCGATAGCCCGATCTCTTTTGTCATCTGCACTTCCTCTGGCAACGTCGCTACATGGCCTTTTGCAAACAGCTTGGGAACCAGCGCTTTTATGAACGGCTCGATTCCGTTTTCGCGAATACTCGTCGCCCCTTTGTCTCGATTTTCCTTGGCTGCTTCATCATCCGGATACGAGGTCGAGTGGATCAAGCCAAAGCTCTCCAGCTTGTCCGCATATTTTTCTGCGAACGCCAGGGTCACGTATCCCCCCAGAGAGTGACCAAACAAATGAACACGCGGCAAGCCAAGCTCATCGATAAACAGGGCTATATCCTCTGCAAACCGCTCCATTGTGTAAGGCTCATCAGGGGCCAGACTGGCTCCGTGACCACGCAAATCGACCGCGATTACATGATGGGACTCTGCAAGCTGCGGCATTACTTTCTTCCAATACCCTGAGCTGCCACAAAAGCCATGCAGCAAAATAACCGCTTCGCCCTTCCCTTCCTCAACATAAGCGATTTTCTGTCCATTTTTGAGTTCTGCGAATTTCATCATCTGTCCATCTTCCTTTCATCGTCTTGTTCAAAATGGTGCCCTCTGATGCTCACCATTAAACCAGTCGTATCCCCTGTTTAGGCTTGTCTACCAACAGTCACCGACTGTACTGAAGCATCCTCCCCAGAAGAATAGTAGGCTGATATTCTTATTCGTGCGTATAGAAAGCTCTCAAAGCCATCGTGAAAGCCGTGGAAGCGTTTCTTTGCAGTGAGCGACCTCTACCGTAAAAGAGACGCGGTCTCCTCCTCTATTCTCCCCCCTACTTAAAACGCTTGGAAATTCGCTTCACAATTTTCTTAATTTGCTTCTTGCGATGGATCAATACTTTCGTAATAAATTTTCTTTCCGCTCTCCGCAGACAGCCTTTGGGTACTTTTTTAACAGCCTTGCGTATGACGGAATTAGGCAGCTTCTTAATTTTTTTGACCATCTTATCAAAGGATTTCCGATTGTCTAACGTAAAGCGCTCGAGTCCCTTCGGAATCCGTTGCTTTTTCTTGCTGCCAGAATGCATCGTAAATTTGTAAGCTTTCTTTTTTCGGAATTTCCTTTTTGCCTTGCGCAGGCTCCATCTGCTCGGCTTTCCAAACACAGCGATCCCATGGTCAATGAGGTACCATTTGTAGTGCTTCGCTGATTTCTTACGGTATAAAATCAAATTGCGATTGTTTCGGTCCGGATTCATAATCCAAGCATCAAAAGCAACGATTCGTGCAAGCAAGTCTGCTTTTTTAACTTTCTTTTGCGGCTTCCGATATACTCTCTTTTTCGCCTTTTTCCACGGAATGACTTTGTTCGCGCTAGCTTTTTGCGAGAGCAGTCCCCTTCGTCGAATTCCCCTGGATCCTCTGACCGTGACCTGCTTTACTTTTGCCACCGGAAGACCGACGCTTTTTGCAAGGGCAGCTGCTATATACTCGTTTGCGACAAGTATACGATGTTCCCTGCGCTGCTTCTTTTGAACGGGAAACTTAAAAAATCCTTTTTGCCCGTTGCGTTTGATAACCAGCCAAATTATGCGGCCATACCGTTTGCGAAAAAGCTTGCGATATCTCCATCGCCCTCTGCCCACCCTTGTCCATCTCCTCCCTCGTTTCTTAGTTATTATATGGAGGGGGGGCAAAAGGATGAAAAGGAGAGCAAACAGCACCTCGATTTCTAAAAAAAGAGGTGCTCACTAGGCAGGCGTTTATCGGAGTGGAATAAAAATCTCATACGTATTTTCCATGCGAGTTGCTTCATGAACAGTCGGGACGTATCGCTCATCGTAGCGTTCCATGCGCACAGCCTGCTCATTTTGTTGATGGCCGTTCTTATGCAACCAGGCAAATAGCTGTTGATAAGTGTCTTGTACCTGCTCCATTGGCCCTGTGTGCGTAAAACGAGCGTAGGTTCTTTCAGGGACAGTAAAGCCGACCATACCTGGCGGGATCTGCTCAAACCGCTCCACCTCGACAACGATGTATTCGGTATACATGCGATGTTCAAAATTTTCGTCACTGAAATCGTAGCGGAGCTCTGGGTGTATCACATGAGGAATTTCTTGCTGACGCTGCAAAAATGTTGCCCAAAGCTTTGGCATGAACTCTACGAGCATCGGAAAAGTGCCTGAGAAGCTAAGACCAATAAAATGCTTTTGTGGAACTGTCACGATTGTCCCTTCCATTTTCGCTCACCTCATCATCGAAAATACGGTCTGTCCCAGAATGGACCACCTGGATTCCATATTATCATAATCAAAAAAATTCCTTACAAAAAAATCCTTTTTTTCTGTAAAGCTCTCCTAAAACCGGCGCCTGAAAAAAAGGCATGGGTTGAATAGTAAAAACACCTCCTGATCAAGTCGAGGAGGTGTTCAAAAGTTCATCTCGTTTTACAGCTTTTTCATTGCATTGTAGCTCGCCTCAATGGTCCGCTCGATGTCTTCTTCTGTATGCGCCAAGGAAACAAACATTCCCTCGAACTGAGACGGTGGAATCATGATGCCGCCATCCAGCAAGTGGCTGAAATACGCGGAGAAGCGCTCCAAATCAGCAGTTTTCGCTGTTTCGTAGTTGATGACTGGCGTGTCTGTAAAGAACAGGCAGACCATCGAACCAATACGATTCATGGTGTGTGGGATCCCAAGCTTTGTAGCATTGTCAGCGAGGCCCTCACCGAGTCTTGCTGACAGCTTTTCCAGTTGCTCATAAGTACCTGGCTTGCTGAGCTCTTGCAGCGTAGCCAAGCCAGCCGCCATAGCGAGCGGGTTCCCGGAAAGTGTACCTGCCTGATAGATAGGACCAGCCGGAGCAACCTGCTGCATGATCTCCCGTTTTCCGCCGTACGCACCAACAGGCAAACCGCCACCGATTACTTTTCCCATTGTTGTCAGGTCAGGGGTAATGCCAAACAATTGCTGTGCTCCACCCAATGCAACGCGAAAGCCTGTCATGACCTCATCAAATATCAGCAAGCTTCCGTACTGTTCGGTGATTGCCCGCAAGCCTTCGAGGAAGCCAGGCTGTGGAGGTACGACTCCCATATTGCCACCAATCGGTTCAACGATGACTGCTGCCAAATCATCACCGTAGTTTTCAAAAGCGAGCTTTACACTCTCCAGATCATTATATGGCACCGTAATCGTGTTCAGTGCCGTTCCTTCTGGTACGCCAGGACTATCCGGCAGACCCAGTGTCGCTACGCCGGAGCCAGCCTTGATCAGCAAGCTGTCTGCATGCCCGTGGTAGCAGCCTTCGAATTTCATGATCTTGTTGCGCTTTGTGTAGCCGCGTGCCAAGCGCAGTGCGCTCATCGTAGCTTCTGTTCCCGAGTTTACCATACGCACGACTTCAACAGACGGGACGATTTCACAGACGAGCTTTGCCATTTCTGTTTCCCGGTAAGTCGGGGCACCAAAGCTGGTTCCCAATGCCGCCACTTCTGTGATGGCAGCCAGTACCTTTGGATGAGCGTGACCGAGGATCAACGGTCCCCAAGAACCGATGTAATCGATGTAGCTATTTCCATCCACATCGAAAATGCGAGAGCCTTCCCCTTTGGAAATGTAGACCGGGTTGCCGCCCACACTTTTAAATGCACGAACCGGGCTGTTCACACCACCTGGTATGTACGTTTGTGCTTCTGCAAAATATTGAGTGGATTTTTCACGATTCATCTTCTACTCACCCCGCAGCCATTTTGCCACATCTTTGGCATGATAGGTAATGATCAAATCAGCACCAGCGCGCTTGAAGCCAACCAGTGTTTCCATCACGATGCGTTGTTCATCAATCCAGCCATTTTGCGCAGCTGCCTTGACCATGGAGTACTCCGCACTTACATTGTACGCCACGATTGGCAGATTAAAGTTTTCACGAAGGCGCAGGACCATATCCATGAAGGCAAGACCTGGCTTCACGATCAAAAAGTCTGCGCCCTCCTTTACATCCGAAGCGGCTTCGCGCAGTCCTTCACGAGCATTGGAAGCATCCATTTGGTAGCTTTTGCGATCGCCAAACTGTGGCGTCGAACATGCAGCTTCACGGAAAGGACCGTAGAAGGAAGACGCGTATTTCACTGCGTAGGACATGATCGGAATATGCTGATAGCCTGCTTCATCCAGCGCTTCGCGAATCGCAATGACAAATCCGTCCATCATGTTGGAAGGAGCGATAATGTCCGCGCCTGCTTTCGCTTGGGATACAGCGGTCATGCCGAGCAGCTTTAACGTCTCGTCATTGTTCACATCATGTCCATGCAGTACGCCACAGTGTCCATGATCGGTGTATTCACACAGACAAGTGTCTGCGATCACGACCATATCCGGGTAAGCTTCCTTGATCTGGCGAATCGCCTGCTGCGTAATGGCATCGTCATTGTATGCTTCAGTGCCACAAGCATCCTTATGATCCGGAATACCAAACATCAGCACAGACTGAATGCCTGCTTCCGCAATTTCTTTCATTTCCTCAGCCAAACGGTCCAAAGAGAACTGATAAACACCTGGCATCGATGAAATTTCATTTTTGATGTCGGTACCTTCTACTACAAACAACGGATAAATCAAGTCATCCATGCGAATATGATTTTCCCGAACGAGGTTGCGCATTGCCGCACTGGAACGAAGGCGGCGATGACGATCAAATGTTTGTGCCATGTGAGTTCCCTCCCAGATTCTCTATCAAAGCATCTAGTAAACCATCTACCGTATACTCGCTTGCAACTACTTGAACAACTAGTCCATGTTGTCGTGCTGTTTCTGCAGTAATTGGCCCGATACAGGCAATCCGTACCTGATCAAGCCAGCCCGGAGCCTCGAACGGCGCCAGCGCAGAAACAAAATGCGTCACCGTTGATGAGCTGGTGAACAAAATAACATCGATTTTGCCTTGCTGGATTTGCGAAGCAGCTTCTGGAGCCAGTTGTGCATCAATGACCGTATGATACACATCTACCTCTGTAACATCCATCCCAAGCTCCGCCAGCTCTTTGGGCAGCAATTTGCGAGCAATGTCAGCCCGCGGCAATAATACCCGCTGCCCTGGAAGCAGCTGGTCATGGAGACGGGATAAAAGTCCCTCCGCCACGTAATCTGACGGAATTACTTCTACGCTCAGTCCCTCGGCGATGAGTACCTCTGCTGTCTTGGGACCCACCGCAGCCAGCTTGCTTGTGATTGCGTCCAAACCGACACCCAGCATCTTCATTCGCTCAAGAAAAAAGCGCACCCCATTCACACTCGTGAAAACGATCCAGTCATAGGTGCCAAGCTGTCTGATCGTTTTATCCAGCTTGCTGGTATCACTTGGCGGCACCATTTTTAAAAGGGGAAAGGCATATGCTTCTCCACCAAAATGCTCAATTTTCTCTACCAGCTCCCGCACCTGGCTTTTCGCTCGCGTCACCATAATGCGCTTGCCGGATAATGCCCCGCGGGACCCAGTAATTGTCATTGCTGATTCTCCCGCAGTACTTGCTCCAGAACCTCTCCTGCACCTTGCGCGAGCAATGCTTCGGCTACCTGGATACCAAGTGCCAGCGGATCGTTGCCAGTAGCAGTATTTTTAAACAACTGCTTGCCATCAGGCGAACCAACCATTCCCGTCAAGGTAATCAGATTGTCTTCTGCCACAGTAGCATATGCGCCGATTGGGACCTGACAGCCGCCCTGGAGCTTGTGCAGGAAGCTGCGTTCTGCTGTCACTGCTCTACGGGTAGGCTCATGGTCAATGCGCTTCAAAAGAGCCAGCATCTCTTTGTCATCTGCACGACATTCGATGGCGAGAGCACCCTGACCTACTGCCGGCAAGCTGATCTCTACCGGCAAAAATTGCGCGATCTCTCCTTCGAAATTTACGCGCTCAAGTCCTGCCGCAGCCAGAATGATTGCATCAAAATTGCCTTCTTCCAGTTTACGCACGCGTGTATCGATATTTCCGCGCAGGGATTCGATTTGAATGTCCGGGCGATGCGCCAAAATTTGTGCAGAGCGGCGCAGGCTGCTTGTGCCAACAAGTGCTCCCTCTGGCAATTCATCCAGCGTCTTGCCGTCCTTGGACAGCAGTACGTCACGTGGATCAACACGCTTCGGAATCGCCCCGATGACCAATCCTTCCGGTAGCTCAGATGGCATGTCTTTACAGCTGTGAACCGCAAAATCCGTCTCTTTGTCAAAAAGAGATTGCTCGATTTCTTTTACGAACAGCCCTTTTCCGCCTACCTTGGACAGCGTTACATCCAGAATGCGATCTCCTTTTGTCACGATTTCATGCAATTCAAAATCAGCCTCAGGCGCAAGTCCTTTCAGTTGATCGACGACCCAATTTGTCTGGGTAAGCGCCAGATTGCTGCGGCGTGTTCCCACTTTCCAGTTTCCCATGACAGCCTCCTCAAACAGCGGTTACCACCAGCTGTGAAATGTATAAGTATTTGCTCCCAAAAAGTTAATGAGCAGAAGTAAAAACGCCAGTAGGTTCCATTGCGCCAGTCTGCGCCTTTGCACCGTATCCCGGTATCTTTGATAAAGCCACAAAGAATAACTGGCAAGTACCGTCACTGAAAGAACGACTTTTGTATCCAAGAGGAATTTTTCTGGCAATACCATCTTGCCCCAAATGATTCCTAGTACGATAGAGAGCAGCAGCATCGGCACTCCCAGCATGTTCATGCGATACGCATAGCCCTCCAGCTGATCAAGACTTGGCAGACGGCGCAATAGTGGCGACCAGCGGCGCTCTTTCAGCATCTTATGCTGTAGCAGATACATCGACGAAAAAATCATCGAGAGGGAAAACGCCCCGTAGCTGAACATCGCGAGCGTCACATGTGTCAAAAGCAGCTCAGAGCTCAATACACTGGATACGGCTACAATCGGAGTCTCCGGCATAAACATAGACATAACAAGGACGACAAACCCGATAATATTTGTAAAAAATACCAGCAAATCAATTCGAAAAAAATAGTGAATAGCAAGCGAAAGGCTTACTAGCACCCAGGAATAAAAAAAGAGCGTCTCAAAAAGTGTAATGACAGGAAAATAGGCTTTCATGACAGTTTGTGAGACGAAAAAAACGGTTTGCAAGGCCCAAACGACAACAAGCAACCCGAAAGCCAGACGATTGACTTTCTGGTTGCTCTGCAAGAAGTCGTTAAAATAGAAGAGAACACTTGCAGCGTAGAGAAAGATCGTCAGATCATAGATCCATCTCACCTCGGCCATGCATTCTCCCCTCTTTCTCTATCGATATCTATTCGTCGCGAATATAGATGTTATAAATGGCTTACTCTCTAACTCTTGATACCAATGCTTGCTCACGAGTGGACAGCTGTTTTTTCGTGTCGTCTGCCCAGATCGCTTCCTGCTCAGTGCGCTCCAGAATTTCCTCCAACGCAAACATTTTGGAGAAAATATCGAGCACCTCTTCCCCGTGCTTGGTTGCCGCCATTTCCTTTAGTCGAACCACAGGATCATGCATCAGTTGATTCACAATTCCTTTGGTCGTTTTCCGGATGATATGAATCTCTCTTTCGGAAAGATTCGGCAGCTTGTTTTCGATCTTCTTCATCGCTTCACCCTGGATCGTCAATGCTTTTTCACGCAAGGCTGCGATCAATGGCGCGACTCCCAATGTTTGATACCAAGTTGTGAAAGCTACGATCTCTTCCTCGATCATGACATCCAATCGCTCTGCTTCACGCGAACGCTCAGCTACGTTGCTCGCAACGATTCCTTCCAGATCGTCGATATCGTACAGGTAGACGTTATCAAGATCGTGCAGGTCTGGATTCAAGTCACGCGGTACAGCAATATCCACCATGAACAACGGGCGATGCTTCCGCTGCTTCATGATCGGAGCCAGCTCTTTCTTCCCCAGGACGTAGCCGTTTGCCCCGGTAGAGCTGATGACGACGTCTGCCACGAGCAGCGCCTCAGGCAGCTGCTCCATCGTACAGGAGTCACCTTTGAATTTTTCAGCAAGCAGCTGTGCCCGCTCCAAGGTGCGGTTTGCTACCACAACGTGCTCTGAGCCATTGGCATGCAGATGCTTTGCCGTCAGCTCGCTCATTTTGCCTGCTCCAACAATCAGGACAGATTTGCCCGCAAAGGAGCCAAAGATTTTTTTGCCGAGCTCAACTGCCGCATAGCTGACAGAAACAGCATTTTGACCGATTGCCGTTTCGGTATGCGCACGCTTGGCAAACGTAATTGCTTGCTTGAACAGCGTATTGAACACGGTGCCCGTCGTCTTCTGTTCTTGTGCCAGCAGAAACGCATCCCGCACCTGTCCCAGAATTTGCGTCTCTCCCATGACCATCGAATCCAGGCCAGACGAAACACGGAACAAGTGGTCAATCGCCTGTTCGTTTTCTTTTATATAGAGATGTTCCTTAAATTGCTCCTTCTCCACACCAAACCACTCCGCCAGAAAACGGCGAGTATAGTCGCGACCGATATTGGCCTGGTCACAAACGACGTAGATTTCCGTGCGGTTGCACGTGCCAAGAATAATACATTCCGCAATGCTCTTCGTCTGGGAGAGAAGATGAAGAGCGCGGGAGGTCCCATCATCGCTAAATGTAAACTTTTCGCGAATTTCGACAGGCGCCGTTTTGTAGTTAAGGCCCAACAAAAGAATATCCATAATGTCCTCCCAGATTGTCTTTCCTGCTATCGCAATATGTAAAATGCACTATCATTATAACATTATGTCCAGAATCAGCCACGAGTAATTGTGAAAAGTTTATTAACGCAAGTGTAATTTGTCAAAATTAGGCGCTGCTTTTCCTGTCGAATCCGAATGATCGATGCCCATGCAAATCATCTTGCCATCACCCAGCGAATACCGTATCATGCAGACTAGACAAAGAAACGACCAAAAGATTCGGAAAACGTCGGGAGGAGAGAGGAAGGAATTGAGAAAACCATGGATGGCAGATATCACTCTGCTTCTAATCGCTTTTATTTGGGGAACGACGTTTCTCATCGTTCAGCAGGCAATCACCTCGTTGCCACCCAATACATTTAATGCAGTACGCTTCACCGTTGCGGCCTTGTTCCTACTACTTATTCTAGTGATCAAATCCCCTCAACAGCTAAGGCAGTGGCGCGGTCCACTGCTCAAAGCCGGGATCATACTTGGTTTTTGGCTCTGTCTCGGATATGCGCTGCAAACCGTTGGGCTCCTGTATACTACACCATCCAAAGCCGGCTTCATCACAGGCTTGTCCGTTGTCCTCGTTCCGCTGTTCTCGTTTATGCTGATGCGGGAGCGAGTCAAGCCGGTAGCTGTCATCGGTGTCATCCTAGCTGCCGCTGGTTTGTACCTGTTGACACAGAACCAGGAGTTTAGCTTTAACCTGGGTGATATTCTCGTCTTTGGCTGTGCGATCTGTTTTGCTATGCAAATTGTATTTACAGGCAAATACGCTCCACACTTTCAAGCACTTCCCCTCGCGATTGTGCAGCTTGGTACAGTCGCAGTGATGAGCTGGATTTACTCCTTTTTCTTCGAGGATTGGAGCCGTGCATTTGATCCAGCCATCATCTTTTTGCCAGAGGTCGCCACAGGATTAATCATAACATCCATTTTTGCCACCGCTCTCGCATTCCTGGCTCAGACTGCCCTGCAAAAGCAAACCAGCTCTACGCGGGTGGCCCTTATTTTCGCGTTGGAGCCCGTGTTTGCGGCATTGACCTCATACGTGTTTATCCATGAGGTATTAAACGGCAGACAGCTAACAGGCTGCCTGATGATTTTCACCGGAATGATCTTGGCTGAGCTGCCCATTAAGGAATGGCTCGAAACCGCACGCAAACGAAGGGCAGACGATGGCAGCAAGTCAGCCTAGCCATTAGAAAACCTGGCTCCGCCAAGCTTTTGGCGGAGCCTTAGTTGCACTTATACTATCATCCTTACATTTATACTTTCCGATAGTACAAAAAAGGTTCCTACCCCACAGCGGGTCAGGAACCTTTTTCTTTTTTTACGTTGTTTTCTTGACTTCCAGCATGACAGCATCCACAAACAGCTTCATGACCTGCCCGCACACTTTTTCTGGCAGCCGCTCTGTCCGTTTCAGCCACTGCTTTAGTTTGAGCAAATGAAAGGCAGCTTGGGGAATGCGGCCACTGGTTCCGTTCTCGATCAGCGCCACTGCTGACTGCCCGACTTTTGCCCAATGGCGATACTTCTCAATCCATGATCGCGCTTCCTGTGCCAGCTTTTGATTCTTCATCCCGCCCAAAAGCTGATGCGCATTTTGCTCCATCTCATGGAACAATAGGGTAAGCTCCTGAACCGCCTTTTGACGATCGCCTTGAAGAAATTGAAAGCGGAAGGTCAGAAACGCTTCCAACAGGCGCGGCGACTCCATCTCACACAAAAACGAGCCCTGAACATTGTCGGCAAATGATAAAAACGCCTCAGCATCTTCTTTGCCAACGATGTCCTTCACCGCAAGCTCCCAAGCAGCTTCTGGATCGTATCCGATTGGATCACGCAAATACGCCGCCGTCGTAATCAAAGGAATCTTCGAGCACTCTGGTCTAGACATCGCATTCGCCACGTAACCAGCCGAATGATTCCACAAGTCTGGATCACGGTGCCGGAGTGGTCCGATATGCAGTTCATTTGCCATCGCCAAATCGTTTACGGGATAGTTATCCCAATACAGAGGCTTATGGCCTGTAAACTCCTGAAAGCGTATCGCATCCCCATCGGTCAAATACGGCGAGCAAACAAAGCGTCCTGTCCAAAAAAGGTCAATCTCTTGGGGCAAGTGGCGCCCCAGATGTATGACATAAGGCTCCTTGCCAATGCCGTTGTACTGTGTCGGGCAAACGACCAGCTTGACCTGCTCGGGCCAGCTATTCATCCGCTCCCACACACGCAGTGTAACCTGTACGTGAGCATCAGCGAGGTGTTCAAAACCGTTCATATCCGCATCGTGCAAAAGATGCATCGGGATGTCATCAAAGAACAGGCCAAAATGCCGCACGCCACGCTGATACATTTCCGAGTATTTCTTTAGCAGGTGCTCCAGATGCTCTGCACTACTGTACTCCATGCTAAGGCCCGGACTGAGGCAGTAAACAAAATGGATGCTGCCTTTACTTGCTCTGGCAATCAGCTCTTCAATTTGCACAAGCGATGACTGCGGATGTGGCTTCATCCACCTCTCTCGCACATACAAATCGTCCTTTGGCGAGTAAAAATACGTGTTGTACTCATAGCGCTGCAAAAAATCAATCATGTCCAGCCGCTCCGCATGCGTCCAGGGCGTTCCGTAGAAGCCTTCTATCACACCGCGAATGGCAAAGCACGCCAGCTCGCTCACGAAAGCTGCCTCCCCTTCTCCCCTCCGGTTTGGGGTCAGACTGTCTATGATGGTTCCTTCGCTTTGGCTACAGCCTGCTCAGCGGATGGGGTAGCTGCTTGTTTGCTATTTTCCTCTCCACCACGCAAGCGTCGTAGAATTTCTCCCCACAGCTCATCCTTACCTTGTCCTGTCTCTGAGGAGAAAATGATCATCGTGTCATCCCCCCGAAGGTTCAGACTTTGGCGGATAACCTTGGTATGTTGCAGCCAACGGCCGCGTGCAATCTTATCGCCTTTGGTAGCTACAACAACTGTCGGAATGCCGATTTGCTTGCACCACTCGTACATGGCAATATCATCTTTGCTCGGAGCATGGCGAATGTCTACAAGCTGAATGACAAAACGCAATTCCTTGCGATTTTTCAAATAGCCCTCAATCATTTTGCCCCATTGCTCTTTGATGGTTTTAGCAACCTTGGCATAGCCGTATCCAGGAAAGTCTACCAAATAGAGCATCTGGTTGACGCGGAAATAGTTGAGCGTCTGTGTCTTTCCAGGTCGCGAGCTGATTCGAGCCAAGCCTTTACGATTCATCATTTTATTGAGCAAGGATGATTTCCCGACGTTGGAACGGCCTACCAACGCGATTTCATGAAGGCCGTCCTCCGGGTATTGTTTAGGTCCAACAGCACTGATGATAAACTCTGCGGATGTTACTTTCATGATTTATCACCTGCTGGCTGCTTCGTAAGTGCAATGCGCAGTACCTCATCCAAATGCTCAACCGGATGGAAGGTCAGCTCACTTCGTACGCTTTCTGGGATGTCCTCAATGTCCTTCTCATTGTCTTTTGGCAAGATAATCGTCGTCAGGCCAGCGCGATGAGCGGACATGCATTTCTCTTTCAAGCCTCCGATTGGCAATACCCGACCACGCAGGGTGATCTCGCCCGTCATCCCCACTTCCTTTTTCACCGGAATTTGAGTGAGAGCAGATACAAGTGCCGTTGCCATGGTGATTCCCGCAGATGGACCGTCTTTTGGAATCGCGCCTTCTGGGAAGTGAATATGGATATCATTTTTTTCGTGGAACGATGGATCGATCCCCCATTGATCTGCACGAGAGCGAATATAACTAAAAGCTGCCTGAGCAGATTCTTTCATGACATCGCCCAGCTTCCCTGTCAGGGTCAGCTTGCCTTTCCCTGGCAAAATGCTGACTTCTACATTCAGCGTATCGCCGCCAGCCTGTGTCCATGCCAAGCCGGTTACTGAGCCGATCTGGTCGCTTTTCTCTGCCAAGCCATAGCGGAAGCGAGGCTTTCCAAGCAGTGCCTCCAGTGTTTTGCCGGTAACCACGACGCGTTTTTTCTCGCCGCCCACGATCAGCTTTGCTGCTTTGCGGCATACATTGGCTGCTTCACGGTTGAGACTGCGCACACCTGCTTCACGGGTGTAGAGACGCACCAGCTTGAGCATGGCATCCTCGTTCATTTGCAGCTTATCTTTACCGAGTCCGTGATCCTCCATTTGCTTTGGCAAGAGGTATCCACGCAAAATGTTCAGCTTTTCCAGCTCGGTATAGCCAGAGATCGAAATGACCTCCATCCGGTCTAACAAGGGGCGAGGAATCGTATCGAGGCTGTTTGCTGTTGTAATGAACATGACCTTTGTCAGGTCGTATGTCTCTTCGATATAGTGATCGCTAAATTTGTCATTCTGATTCGGATCGAGCACTTCCAGCAAAGCCGAAGCCGGATCGCCACGGAAGTCCGAAGCAAGCTTGTCAATTTCATCGAGCAAGAAGACAGGGTTGATCGTTCCTGCTTGCTTCATGCCTTGGATGATGCGCCCTGGCAGTGCTCCCACATACGTACGGCGATGACCGCGAATTTCGGCTTCATCACGCACGCCACCAAGGGAAATCCGCACAAATTCGCGCTCCAGTGCTCGCGCAACAGAGCGTGCCAGAGAGGTTTTACCCACACCTGGAGGCCCAACGAGACAAAGAATGGGACCGCGCATAGCGTTGACCAGCTTTTGCACAGCTAAATATTCAACCACACGCTCTTTTGGATTTTCCAAGCCGTAATGATCCTCATCAAGAACCTTTTTGGCATTGTGGATATCGAGATTGTCCTCCGTAGTACGCGTCCATGGCAGAGCGAGCAAGGTATCGATATAGGTGCGAATAACCGAGCCTTCTGCAGAAGTCGCCGGCATTTTTTCCAAGCGCTCCAGCTCTTTCTCGATTTTGGTCTTGATTCGCTCAGGAGCATCCGATTTCTCCAGCTGTGCTCTGAGCTCATCGACTTCGCCCTGACGACCGTCTTTGTCACCCAGCTCTTTTTGGATCGCTTTCATTTGTTCCCGCAAATAATACTCTTTTTGCGTGCGCTCCATCTGCTTTTTAACACGGTTGCCGATCTTGCGCTCCAGCTCCAACACTTCGCGCTCGTTGTTTAAGATGTTCAACAGGATTTCGAGACGCTCCTGGATGTTGGTCGTCTCCAGAATTTCCTGTTTGTCCTTCATTTTCAACGGGAGATGCGAAGCAATGACATCTGCCAAACGTCCTGGTTCCTCGATGTCAGTCACAGAGGTCAGCGTCTCTGGAGAAACCTTTTTCGACAGCTTGATGTATTGCTCAAAGTGGCTTAAGAGAGAACGCATCAAAGCCTCTACTTCATTTTCGTCAGCCTTTTCTTCTTGCAGGTATGTAATGGATACGATGAAGTATTCTTCTTGTTGCAGATACTCCTCGATTTTTGCCCGTTGCAAGCCCTCAACCAGTACGCGAATCGTACCGTTTGGCAGCTTCAGCATTTGTTTGACACGTGCAACAGTACCGATGCTGTAGATTTGCTCAGCATCTGGCTCTTCTATGTGGACCTCTTCCTGCGTCGCAAGTAAGATCTTGTTATCGTCTACCATTGCCTGCTCCAATGCGCGGATGGACTTTTCCCGTCCAACGTCCAAATGGAGTACCATGGTCGGATATACAAGTAATCCTCGCAACGGGAGAAGCGGTAGTTCTCTTTTACCGGAACGTTCGCCCAAGCGGATGCACCTCTCCTTGTTGATCTATCCCTCTTACCAAGAGCCTCGTGAACAGAGAAAAACGGCTTTTCAAGCCGTTTTTAAGCCCAACCGGCAAAATTGAAAACTCCCCAAAAAGTGAAGGCAGATGAATCTTTCCTGCCCCTTTCAAGCACTTTTTGGGGACCCATTTCAACAGCCAGACGGGCCTTAAGGCTCTTTGCAAGCAGAAGCTTTTTTCCATTGTAGCGCAAACACAATCCGATGTCTAATCCACGGGCGCTCTCGACTGCTACAGGGACATTGGCGAGGAAGCCAAATCTTCTGCAGGCAGCTGAAGCGTAAAGCCCGGCTCTTCTGTTTCCTGCTGGGAAGCTTCCGGTATCGCAAGCTCAATGACCTGTGAAACAGTAGAAACCGGAATGATTTCAATCCCTTGCATGTCGCTAAAAATGCTCTGCCAGTTCTCCTCCGGGATCAATACACGTGTCGCTCCCGCCTGTTTGGCTGCCTCTACCTTTGCTACGACTCCACCTACAGGCTTTACCTTGCCGTGAATACTTACCTCACCAGTCATTGCGAGCAGATTGTCTACCGGCTTTTCCTTGATGGCTGAGTAAATCGCGGTAGCAATCGTTATTCCTGCTGAGGGTCCATCAACGGGATTTCCCCCCGGAAAATTGATGTGCAGGTCGTAATCATACGGACGAACACCCATGCGTTGCAAAACTGTCATCACATTTTCAATCGAGCCCTTGGCCATTGACTTGCGGCGGATGGTCCGACTGCGACTGCCCATCTCTTCTTCTTCTGCCATGCCGGTCATTGCAATACGACCTTGCCCTGGCAGTTCTGCGCGTGATGCCGTGACCTCCAGCTCCATGACACTTCCCATATTCGGGCCATAAACCGCAAGACCGTTGACCAGTCCGATCTGTGGGGAATCGTGTACTTGCTTTTCGGGGCGCGGTGATTTTTGACTGCTGTGCATGACCCATTCTACATCAGCAGCATGGATTTCCCGGCGTTGCTCCGTCAAAGCTATACCTGCTGCAATCTGCAGTGTATTGATCGCTTCACGTCCATTCGTTGCATAGCGTTCAATGACGGAAACTGCCTCATCTGCGATCGTCAGCTGCATCTTGAGGACAGCAGTACGAACGATACTTCCTATTTCCCCCGCTTTTAATGGGCGGAAAAAGATCTCCAGACAGCGAGAGCGCAGCGCCGCAGGTAGTTCATCCGGCAGCCTTGTCGTCGCGCCAACCAGTCTGAAATCCGCAGGAAGTCCGTACTTGAACACATCATGAATATGCGATGGAATCTGGTTGTTTTCCTCACTATAATAGGCGCTCTCCAGCATTACTTTGCGGTCTTCCAGTACTTTTAACAGTTTATTCATTTGAACCGGATGCAGTTCACCAATCTCATCGAGAAACAGCATCCCGCCATGTGCCTTGGTCACAGCTCCTGGCTTGGGCTGTGGAATTCCGGCTTGACCTAGTGAACCGGCACCTTGGTAAATCGGATCATGAACAGACCCAATCAATGGGTCAGCAATTCCACGTTCATCGAAGCGAGCAATCGTTGCATCAATCTCGATAAACTTGGCGTCCGCAGAAAATGGTGAGAGCTGGTTCTTTTTGGCTTCTTCCAGAACCACCCTGGCTGCTGCTGTTTTACCCACACCCGGCGGTCCATAGATGATCACATGCTGTGGATTCGGTCCGCACAAGGCAGCGCGAAGAGCACGAAGCCCGTCTTCTTGTCCTACGATTTCTTCCAGCTTACTCGGTCTCGTTTTTTCAGATAACGGCTCTGTCAAAGCAATCATTCTCATTTTACGAATCGTGTCGAGGTCCTTGCGTGATTCTTTTTCCGTCGATGTTTTGGTGTTTCTCTGCGCACGCAGTAAGTTCCAGAAGTAGGTGCCGATGATGATTCCAACCACTACTTCTATAACTGCAATGACCAATGTATAGTTCATGTGAATCCCTCCCATTGCGCTGGCAGCTTTTTACCGATATGTAAAAGCGTCTCTTGAACGATATCAAGTAGTATTGCCCCGCAAACGAAGTCATAAACCATAAACCGCTGTCCGTGCAGGAGTTACCAAATCATTCAAGACGGAAACGAAAAAACCACCCCGCATATACGGAATGGTTTTGTGTTTGGTTATTACTCGATTAAGCGGTTTCGCCGCGCATCTCTCTGCCGTCTTTGGTAGTGAGCTGTGGCTTCACCTTGTCGCGCACGGTCTCTTCCGTAATCACGCACTTGGTGACATCCTCGCGGGATGGCAGCTCATACATCATATCCAGCATGATTTGCTCGATGATCGCACGCAATCCACGTGCACCTGTGTTTCGCTTGATCGCTTCTTTTGCGATTTGCAAGAGAGCACCAGCATCAAACTCCAGCTCTACGCCATCAAGGCTAAGCAGCTTTTGATATTGTTTGACCAAGGAGTTTTTCGGTTCAGTCAGGATACGGATGAGTGTTTCTTCATCCAGCGGCTCCAAAGTCGCAAGAACCGGCAAACGGCCCACAAACTCTGGAATCAGACCAAACTTCAGCAGATCTTCTGGCAATACGTATTTCAAGTATTCGCCAGCTTTCAGATCTGCTTTGACACCATCGCCAAAGTCTGCCCCGAAGCCGATTACCTTTTTGCCCAAACGACGCTTGATAATTTGCTCTACGCCGTCAAACGCACCACCGCAAATGAACAGAATGTTGGAGGTATCGATCTGGATAAATTCCTGATGTGGATGCTTGCGTCCGCCTTGTGGAGGAACACTCGCAACCGTACCTTCCAAAATTTTGAGCAAAGCCTGCTGTACGCCTTCACCGGAAACATCACGAGTGATGGATGGGTTTTCGGACTTGCGTGCTACTTTGTCGATCTCATCGATGTAGATAATGCCTTTTTCAGCTTTTTCTACATCGTAATCAGCCGCTTGAATCAGCTTGAGCAAGATGTTTTCCACATCTTCCCCAACGTAACCCGCCTCCGTCAAAGAGGTTGCATCCGCAATCGCAAATGGTACGTTCAGGATACGCGCCAATGTTTGAGCCAGCAACGTTTTCCCGCTACCGGTAGGACCAATCAGCATGATGTTCGATTTTTGCAGCTCGACATCCTCAATCTTTGCGCCGGAATTGATCCGTTTGTAGTGGTTGTACACCGCTACCGAAAGAGATTTCTTCGCCATGTCCTGTCCGATTACATAATCGTCAAGGATTTTGCGAATATCTACCGGTTTTGGAATTTCCTTCATGTCGATTTCTTCTTCAGTACCCAGCTCTTCCTGTACAATTTCGTTGCACAGTTCGATACACTCGTCACAAATGTATACACCAGGACCAGCCACCAGCTTGCGCACCTGTTCCTGGGACTTGCCGCAGAAGGAACACTTCAGTTGGCCTTTGTCGTCGTTAAACTTAAACATGCGCTTCACCTCACAACAGGTCAGTTTTTGCGTTCAATAATCGTGTCAATCAATCCATAGGCCTTTGCGTCTTCTGCGCTCATGAAATTGTCGCGATCAGTGTCTTGCTCTACTCTCTCGTATGGCTGACCCGTACGCTCGGACAAAATCTGATTGAGTTGGCGTTTCGTTTTGAGAATCCATTCGGCATGAATGCGAATATCCTCAGCTTGGCCACGCACGCCGCCAAGTGGTTGGTGAATCATCACTTCACTGTTTGGCAATGCAAAACGTTTCCCTTTTGCACCAGCCGCGAGTAGGAATGCGCCCATACTTGCAGCCATGCCCACACAAATGGTGGACACATCAGGTTTTATGTACTGCATCGTGTCGTAGATTGCCATGCCTGCTGTTACAGAACCACCTGGTGAGTTTATGTATAGGGATATGTCTTTGTCCGGATCCTCTGCCTGCAAAAAGAGCAGTTGGGCTACTACCAGATTGGCAATCTCATCGTCAATCTCCGTGCCCAGCAAAATGATCCGATCTTTCAAGAGGCGCGAGTAAATATCGTAGGAGCGCTCGCCTCTACTGGTTTGCTCGATGACCATAGGTATTAACATATGTATCTTCCTCCTTTACCGGTAAAAGGGATTCCCCTTTAATTGAGAAGGATCGCGCAAAAAAGTCCAATGGTGGAAAAACAAGGCACGATCTTCTCGTGCCTTGTAGCCTTCCAGCCAGCATTCAGGATTAGCCTGACCACTGACCAATCATGCGTTCTTCCTAAGCTTATGCATTTACCTTGCTTTCTGCAACTAGGAAATCAACGGTTTTGCGAGTTTGCACATCACGGTACAGTGCTGCCATACCGTCTTGAGCAGCGAAGATTTTACGCAGCTCGTCTGCAGGGCGGCCATAAGTTGCAGCCAGCTTTTCCAGCTCAGCAGTTACGTCTTCTTCTGTCGCTTCGATGTTTTCAGCTTTACCGATTGCTTCCAATGTCAGGGAAGTGCGAACACGGGATGTAGCATCTGCGCTCAGTTGTTCACGCAGCTGGCTCTCATCCATGCCGGAGAATTGATAGTACAGCTCCAGCGTCATGCCTTGGTATTGCAGGCGTTGACCAAATTCGGATACCATTTGATCCAACTCATGCTCAACCATTACAGCAGGCAATTCGATTTCTGCATTTTCAGCAGCTTTCAGTACGAGTTGTTCACGAACATACTGATCTTTTTCTTGCGCTGTTTTTTCTTCGAGCTTTTTCTTGGTGTCAGCTTTCAGCTCTTCCAGTGTGTCGAACTCGCTCACGTCTTTTGCGAACTCATCGTCCAAAACTGGGAGGTTTTTGCGCTTCAGGCTGGTCAGCTTCACTTTGAATACCGCTTCTTTACCTGCGAGGTTAGGAGAGTGGTACTCTTCTGGGAAGGTTACTGTGATTTCTTTTTCGTCGCCTACGTTCATGCCTACTACTTGCTCTTCGAAACCAGCGATGAAAGTACCGGAACCCAGCTCCAGGGAGTAGTCTTCCGCTTTACCGCCTTCGAAAGGCACGCCATCTTGGAAGCCTTCGAAATCGATTACAGCCAGGTCACTGCTTTGCGCAGCGCCCTCTTCTACTGCTACGAGCTCTGCGTGACGCTCTTGCATACGCTTCAGTTCAGCGTCTACACTTTCGTCAGTTACAGTGAATTCTTTTTCTTCGATGCTGAGGTTTTTGTAGTCGCCCAGCTTCACTTCAGGCTTCACAGTTACAGTCGCCTTGAAGATCAGGTTTTTACCTTGCTCCATTTGCGCTACATCTACTTCTGGACGATCTACTGGCTCAATACCAGCTTCACGAACAGCTTGTCCGTATGCATTTGGCAACAGGATGTCAAGAGCGTCCTGGTACAGGGATTCTACACCAAAACGAGCTTCGAACATTTTGCGTGGAACTTTTCCTTTGCGGAAACCTGGAACCTGAACTTTTTGTACCACTTTTTTAAACGCCTGATCCAATGCTGCGTCTACTTGCGAAGCATCTACTTCAACCGTCAGGACTCCCTGGTTATTCTCTACCTTTTCCCAATTTGCTGCCACGTAAACTTCCCCTCCTAAATCGAATCAACAGAACATCGCCAGCCGCGCCGTGAAATCTTCGCAGGCTCGGATGATAATATTCTAGCCATTTTAACCATTCTAGTATAGCATAAATCTTTTACTTTACAAGAAGCCACGATTCAGCGGCGGAGCGAATAATTCCCGCCCAGCTGCTTTACTGTATTGCCCTTATAATCATAGAACGAAACCGTCACATTCACAGCCTTTGGAGTGACGCCCGTTTCCTCCACAATCGCGTATGTAGGGACTTCAAAGCCTCTTGGCATCTGCAAGCTTCCCGGGTTCAGGAACAGGATTCCTCTCTCCACGCCACAAGCTGGAACATGGGAATGTCCGAAGACAACGACATTCGCTCCAGTCTCCTCTGCCCGGTAATGAAGACGCAAGAGAGAGCTTTTCACGCCGTACAGATGCCCGTGGGTTTGAAAAATATGGAGATCGCGCCACTCAGTCTGTTGTTCTGTCGGCACCGTCTGAGTCGTATCGCAATTGCCCCGGACAAGTGTCATCAAGGAAAACGGCTCGCGCTCGTGATCTACACAAAAGTCTCCACAGTGCAAGATTTTATCGACAGTATGTCTGTCTGCCACCTGCTTGACCTCGTGTACAAGTCCGTGACTGTCACTCATTACGAGAATCCCCATCTCGGCTCACTCCCCTGTTCCCTCTCTCCTCGGAGGCTTTTTTCAGTTGACAGCTTCCTTTTAAAAACGGCTCACCCGTCTTACTTAAGCACTTCAAGCAATCGGTTCATGGCTTTCGCTCTGTGGCTGATCTGATTCTTTTCCTCCGGCAAAATCTGCGCCATCATCTTATCCATTTCCGGAATGTAAAAGACCGGATCATATCCAAAGCCATTCGTTCCTTTTGGCTCGCGTGCAATCAAGCCTTCACACGAGCCTGTCGTAATCACCGGCTCAGCCCCTGGCACTACGAATGCAATCGTGCAACGGAATCGGGCTGTACGCTGTTCCATTGGGACACTTTCCAACTCATCCAAAAGCTTGCGCCAGTTCTTTTCATCTGTCGCATCCTCGCCCGCATATCTGGCGGAGTAAACGCCTGGCCGACCGTCCAGTGCGTCTACCTCCAGCCCGGAATCATCGCCAAGTGCTGGCAAATTCAAGTATGTAGAAATCTCGATCGCCTTTTTCAAGGCATTGGCCTCAAAGGTCTCGCCGTCCTCGATCACTTCTGGCACGCCCTCAAATTCTGCCAGACTGATACCTTCCCAGCCGAGATCAGCAAACAGCCGATTAAATTCTTTTACTTTCCCCTGATTGCGTGTGGCCAGTACGACCCTTCTGCGCTCAGACATGGCTTTGCTCCGCTACGTTTTCTGCAAAGGAAAGTGACACACCAGTGAGGGCCTGCTTTTGACTTTGAATGAGATTTTCGATCCCGACTTTGGCAAGAGCGATCATTTCCTGAAGCTGTTCAGGTGAGAACGGTGCATCTTCCCCAGTTCCTTGCAGCTCAACAAATTTGCCTTTGCCTGTCATGACGATATTCATATCTACAGTCGCGGACGAGTCTTCCTTATAGTTCAAGTCAAGTACGGTCTCTTCACCAACGACACCAACTGATGTTGCCGCGAGAAAATCATTCAACGGCAATTGCTTCCATGTACCGCTGTCCACCAGCTTTTGCATCGCATCGACCATCGCAACATACGCCCCTGTAATCGAAGCCGTACGCGTACCGCCATCTGCCTGTATGACGTCACAATCAAGCCAAATCGTGCGTTCTCCCATCGCTTCTAAATGAACTACCGATCGAAGTGCGCGTCCGATGAGGCGCTGAATTTCCATGGTGCGTCCTCCAACCTTTCCTTTGGACGACTCCCGGGCATTACGTGTCGCTGTTGCTCTGGGAAGCATGGAATACTCGGCTGTGATCCAGCCCTTCCCGCCACCACGCATAAAGGGTGGAACCCGATCTTCCAGAGTCGCCGTACAAATCACCTTGGTATCTCCTACTTCGATCAGGCATGATCCTTCTGCGTGTTTAATGTAGTTGCGCGTAATCGTAACGGGGCGCAACTGGTCATGGGCACGGCCATCCACTCTCATTCCAAGTTCCTCCTAAATCACTTTGATACACTCCGCTCATTATACCAGAGGCAGGAAACGGTCTGCCACTGCCCAAACACCAATCCCCTATTTACAGCAATTGCAAATATTCGCATGACTCAGGGCTACCCCCATGTGCAAATAGAAAAATACTTGCGAGCTTGATTTGATTTGAATATTATCTAATTAGATTGTTAACCAATTAAAAGGGGATTTATTTATGGCGTACTTGTATCCACTGCTTCGAAAACCGAATTTGCGCAGGCTGCTCTCTGCAAACTTGCTGAGTGGGATAGGCGATTGGTTCAACAGCGTAGCTGTTCTCAGCTTGCTGCTCGAAATTACTGGCACTGCTATGGCCGTCGGGATTACGCTCGCTCTGCGAACTTTGCCGCATCTGCTTTTTGGTCCTATTGGCGGACTGGTAGCCGACCGTTTTAACCGGAAAACAGTGCTAATTGTGTGTGATTTGGCCCGCGCGCTCATCGCCCTGTCTTTTCTGCTCGTCGCCCATGAAGCTGATTTGTGGATTGTGTATACGGGAACTTTTTTACTCGTTGCCTTCTCAGCCATGTACAATCCGTCCCGTCTGTCTCTTTTGCCACAAATCGTTTCCCGAGATGAACTGGCAGCAGCAAACGCCCTTGATCAGAGTGTATTTGGCATCGTCATGGCTATCGGCTCACTGGTTGGCGGCGTATTTATTGCCTTGTGGGGCAGTGAAATCGCCTTTCTGTACAACTCCCTTTCTTTTCTTGCTTCTGCCCTTTTGCTCGTCAGACTGACCGTTTCCAAGCAGCAGGAGCACCAGGAATCAGACAGTGAGGGCGAATCACTAGAACAGGCTGCCACTTACAAGAATGTCCTGCGGTTTATTCAAAAGACACCGATTGTGTATGCGATTTTGCTCTTAACGACGCTTTGGCCGATCGGTGGTGGAATCATAAACGTTTTGATCAGTGTATATGCTTATCAAGTTTTTGATGCAGGGAAAATGGGGATCGGTCTCTTGTACGGGGCTATCGGACTCGGCTTTATCGTTGGTGGACTGATTGCCCAGCGACTTCAGCGCTATCCGTATGAGGTTGCTTCTGTTGGCCTTGCTATCGAGGGATTTGCCTTTTTATTGACCAGTTTCTCCCCCACTATTTATGTCACAGCGCTTTTCTACGCACTTTCTACGATCGCAGGCGGCATGGGCAACGCGTGTCTGAATACACTCTTGATGCGTCATGTCACCTCTCGCTACCACGGAAGAGTGTTCGCGCTGGAGATGACTCTCTCCAATGTTCTCATCGGTTTATCCATGCTGACTGGCGGTTGGGTGCTTACTGTCGCCGAGCCGCGAATTGTCGGGTTTGTCGCCGGAGTTTTTGTGACTCTCTCCTCGATTCTAATTGGACGATTCATCTGGAAAACAGCAAAAGGGAAGCAAGCAAAAAACCACGCTCGAGGGGACGGGCGTGGTACAGAGACCTTCACAAATTAAAATTGCATCGAATTGAGCTGGATTGGACGACTGACAGGCTTTGTGTAGTCTCCGCTAGCTAGCGGCTTGCCCTCGACCAGGAGCTGCACCTTCTTGGCGCCTGTACTCTCTGTCAGGGAAAGCACGAGAGACTGCAAGGCTTCCGGACTGGCATCTTTTCCGTCATCGTACTTGAGGATATCACTGCTCAGGTTGACGGTAATCATTTCCTTCTCTTGCTTGACATCCAGTACACGTGTAGTCCGGAGCAGTGAGCTGAACAATTGGGAGCCTTGCTTTGGACCCTTGATCAATTCCTCCACTGTCGCCTTCGCTACGTCTGCAGTTTCAGGAACTAGTCGAGTGACAGGCACATAATACGTACGCGCATCATCCAGCTGTCCCTGGAAATAAACCGTTACTGACGAGGTGTTTCCAGGGATAGCGCCATCCGCGAGCTCCAGATTGACCCCGTGATTTCGATCAAGCTGGGTAATTGGCGTATTCGCCGCAGGCATCTCGGTCAACGGGGTTCCGTTCACCCAGATTTGTACTGTTTTTACCGTGCTGAACTCTGTCATTGCACGAGTAACAGCGTCCAAAATCCGCTTTTCATCTTTTGCATCATAGGTTTTAAATTCTTTGGAAAAATCGACTGTTGCGACTCCGTTTTTGATGAGAAGTCCTTTGACCTCGGTGCCCTGCGGCAATACTGCGGAGAATCCGCCTTGCAACATTCCTTCTACGGGTCCACCCTTCACCATGTAGCTCAATACTTGCTTGGCAGGGCCTTCCACTTTGGGAAGAACCAACGAAACGGGTACCACATATCCATTCGCATCCAAGAGATACAGCGTTTGTTCTGAGGTCGCTTGGACTGCAGGCCCCGTCCCTTCTGTTCCTCCTGTTGCTGTACCAGTAGTCGGAGTTCCATTATCAATCCCTACAACTACCTCCGACTGTGGTGGCGCATCAATACTGATGGTTTCTTTTTCCGGGCCAAAGAGACCGCAGCCCGATAACAGCATGGCGCTGACCCCCAGCACTGCCGTCACTTTGCCTATGTGTCTTTTCTTCATTTCCCCAGCCTCCTCCAGACACTTTGTACTACCATGTATACGAGCAGGGCTTGGGTTTATGCGTTGAAAGTTTGTCTGACGGCTGTTGGTTGAAAGTTATGCTTCTACTGATTTTTCCAGAGAGTGATGCTGTACCTCGACTTGGCAATCCAGCCACTCTTCTGCAATAGAACGGAAGCGATGCGGATCGCCACTGGTAATGAACAGATGCTCCGGCAAAACGAGCTGGCCACCCTGCGGGTCCGAAGCAATTTGCGTAGACAACTCACGCGCTGTCTCTTCTGCTGAATTGATCAAGCGCACCTGATCTCCCATGACCTCCTGGATAACAGGTGCCAAAAGTGGGTAGTGCGTACAGCCCAAAATCAAGGTATCGAGCTCTTCGCGAATCAAGGGCTTCAACGTCTCCTTCACCACTTCCCGCGCTTTTTGCGAGCTCGCCAGATGATTTTCTACAAGCGGAACAAAATCAGGACAAGCCAAGCCCGCCACAAACAGATCTGGCTGGGCACGCAGCAAGGCACGCTCATACGCTTTGGTTCGAATCGTAGTTTCGGTGCCAATCACTCCGATTCGTCCACTTTTCGTAGCCTGAACAGCTGCACGTGCCCCTGGTTCGATTACGCCAATTACGGGTAACGGTAAATAGGCCATCGCTTCTTCCAAGACGACGGCAGTTGCTGTATTGCAGGCAATGACCAATGCTTTTAGTGGTGTTTGTCGAACAAAGTCAATCATTTGAAAACTGAAAGCGCGAATCTCCTCCGGTGACTTGGAGCCGTACGGACAACGTGCGTTATCACCTACATATAAGATCCGTTCCTCGGGCAGCTGTCGCATAACTTCCTTGGCTACGGTTAATCCTCCCACTCCTGAATCAATTACGGCTATCGCATATTCTTTACTCATGCAAATGTGTCTCCCCTGTTGTATTGAATATAGTACAGCATACCACTATGGCATTTGTGCTACTACCATATGCGGTGCTTAAATTTCTTGTACTCCGCGAATGCCGCACCTTCTCTGGGCTCCTGTCATAGATTGTAGAGGAGATTTGCCCGTAAGAAGGAGGGACCTAAATTGGATGAGCAAACAAAACATTTACTGGATTGGAGCCAGTGGGGCCGCCAATGGATCGAGCATCTGAGAAAAAGCAAGCCGCTGGGTCGCGAGTTGGAACGGCACTTGCACAAATTCGAGGAGACGTTCACCCAAATCGGAAGAAAGGCTTCTTTACTTGATGCAAATAATCATCAAGAAGAACTCCCCGCCCTTCTGTCCAAAGCAGAAGAGGTGCAGAAACAATTCCATCACTTCCTGAGACTGGCCCAATTACATGAGGAGGAGCTTCCCGAAGAGACAACCACTGCCTCCGAGGCCCTCCCGGTCCAATCGGCACCCATCATCCAGCAGCCAGAGGCGATTGCTGAGCCCGTTACTGACGCAGTCATCACCGTTCCCACACCGGTCACCTATCCGTCTGCACGTGAGCCCGTACGTGTCGCCAGGCCAGTCGCGGTCGGTCGACATACCCTACCACCCTTGCCCTATGCCTACAATGCGCTAGAGCCCTATATCGACGAAGCTACCATGCACATCCATCACGACAAGCTGCATCAAAAGTATGTGGATGATCTCAATACTGCAGAACGAAAGCTGGCTGATGCACGCAACAGCGGTAATTTTGATTTGATCCGGCACTGGACGCGCGAGCTGGCTTTTAATGGAGCCGGTCACTACTTGCATACGATTTTCTGGCCTTCCATGAGTCCAAATGGTGGAGGCGAGCCATCTGGTGAGCTGGCCGAGGCAATCACGCGATATTTCGGTTCCTTTGCAGCTTTTCAAAACCAATTTAGCCAGGCAGCTGAAAAAGTGGAAGGGCCAGGTTGGGCAATTCTCGTCTGGTCCCCTCGCGCCCAGCATCTGGAGATTCTCACCGCCGAAAAGCATCAAAACCTCTCCCAGTGGGACATCATTCCGCTGCTTGTTCTCGATGTGTGGGAGCATGCTTATTTTCTTTTGTATCAAAACCAGCGCGATAAATACGTAGAGGGCTGGTGGAACATCGTCAATTGGCCTTATGTTCAGGAACGATTTGCGCAAGCACGCAAGCTGCGTTGGGAACCCCATTGATCAGCCTCGGGAATAAGTAAGCACCCCCTCGATTATCCCTACGTTCGGGGAGGGGGGGTGAATTTGTGTTTCCTAGTTCTGATCAGGCAACCAGACAGTAAACGTGCTCCCTGCTCCAAGCTCGCTCTCAACCTCGATCAGCCCGCCCATCAAGAGGCAAAAATTCTTGCTGATGGCAAGTCCCAGACCTGTCCCTCCGTACTTGCGCGTGGTTGATGAGTCTGCTTGCATAAAAGGCTGGAACAGCTTGTCCATTTGTACCGGTGTCATGCCGATGCCTGTATCCCGAATCCGAAAGCAGTAGCCCGACTTATTTTCACGAGACTGCGGATAACAATCAAAATAGACCGTTCCGTCTTTCGTAAATTTACTTGCGTTACTGAGCAGGTTCATCAAGATTTGACGCAGCTTCATAATATCCGTATGAATCTGCCCCTCCACACTTGACGTAACCAACTGATTCCCATTTCGTTCGATCAGGGGCGATATCGTATTTTGTACGTCAGCTATTAATGCGGGTAAATCGCAGCTTTCGTAGAAAACGTCCATCTTCCCCGCTTCAATCTTGGATATATCCAAAATATCATTGATAAGCGAGAGCAAATGCTTTCCCGCCTTGTTGATTTTCTCCAAATCTTCTAGGAAGACAAGCTCTCCCAGCTCTTCTGCATCTTCCATCAGCATTTCGCTGTACCCGATGATCGCATTGAGAGGAGTACGCAGCTCATGACTCATATTGGCTAAAAACTGGCTTTTGACCTGATTCGCCTGGATTGCGTCATCATGCGCTTTCTCCAGCTGAGCCGTTCTTTCTTTCACCAGCTGTTCCAAATTCTCGTTCAGCTCACGCAATTCCTGATTCATGAGATATATTTCGTTCGTCTTTGCTTCAATCTCCGAATCTTTATTAGAAAAGCGATTGGAGATCACGATACCGAGCAGTGATAGCCCCAATGTCATCAAGGTACCCGCCGCAATCAGATAGGCAAGCCATTCTTGATTGAGTATTTTTCCAGAAGACAGAGCTGCCTTTTCCAGGGGCGTAAAATGAGCAGCCATCATGCCCATATAATGCATGCCTGTGATTGCCGCTCCCATGACCAGCCCGCTAGCGAGCTTTCTCCATACCGCCCCCTTCGTTTCCCCTTTGCGAAAATAAAACGCCAGCCACAGTGCAGCCAGAGAAGCCACAATCGCATTTACGATGGAGAGAGAAAAATAGAGCGGATCATATGTAATGTTAATGAGCATCGCGGACATGCCGATGTAATGCATCGAGGCAATACCAGCAGCAAGCAATAGACCACTTCCAAGCAATTGGAGCGACGAAACATGCCTCTGACAGACCACATGCAGTGCGATAAAGGATGCAATGATGGCTACGACAACCGAGAGAAACACAATGACCAGATCATACGCCACAGGAACTGGCAGAGAAAAAGCGAGCATGCCAACAAAATGCATCGACCAGATCCCCATTCCCATGGCAACTGCTCCAAACGAAATCCATAACCATCGTCTTTCTCCTGTAATCGTGCTGATTCTCCCAACCAAGTCAAGAACCGTGTAGGAAGACACAACTGCAACGATATACGATAATACTACGAGTGCCGAGTCGTGTGAACCACTAAGATGTTCCACCTGCATTCCCTCTCTCTGCTTCTACCTGTCCCTATTATAACGTAAAAATTCGTATATTTTCCCATGAGAATCCCGTCCTGAATACGTTAAATGGCAAAAAAGGAAAATCCCCCGCAAGACCTGCCTGTTTCGGTCTCAAGGGGGACTGGCTCGTTGCTTTATTCCAACGGCAAACGTATTTCTCCTGCAATCGTTATATGCGCCTCACCGGCAACACGAATAACCGGGTCTTGTGCCGATGTATCGATTGTAATGTAAAGCGTGCCCGGTCGATTAATGGCGTGACCTTGTCCGATCACGAGGTGATGCTCTTCACCTGCAGGGAGCAAATTCTCTATGGCCAGATACCCGGCTAGCGCCCCGTTGGCAGCACCTGTCACCGGATCTTCCGGAATCCCGATAGCAGGTGCAAAGTCACGCGTATACAGATTGTAGCCATCTGGGGCATCCCAGGTGAACAAATGTGTAGTCGTGATACCATGCTCCTGGTTCATTGTAGCCAGCTCAGCCAGGGAGGGTACTGCTTGATTAATCGCCTCTTTTGTTTGCACGGGGACAAGCAGATGCAGCCCTCCCGTAGAGGCCAGCTTCATGGGATAACGAGCATCGATATCATCTATGCGTATCCCCACCATCCTCGCTACTTCTTCAAGATTCAAATCTATTTCCTTGACGGAGGGAGTGATCTGCGTCATCTTTACCCGTTGCAGTTGACCATCCTGCGCTTCAAGCTCAACGGGAATCAAACCCACATTGGTTTCGAATACGAGTCGATTTCCTTTTTCCAGCCAACCAAACTCGGTAGCCAATACCCATGTTGAGGCAACTGTTGCATGCCCACAAAAATCGATCTCGACAGTCGGTGAGAAATAGCGGATGCGATAATCTGCCTCTGGATGCGAAGACGGCAGCAAAAATGCGGATTCAGGCAGGTTCAGCTCATTGGCAATTTGCTGCATTTGCGGTAAAGTCAAAGTACTTGCATCTGGGATGACACCTGCTGGATTTCCAGCAAACGGTTTCTTCGTAAATGCGTCTACATGGTATACCTTCAAAGCATTCATTGTATTCTCTCCTTCATGAACGGATGGAATCTTTCTTGCTCTTCATCATAAGTACAAGAAGATTCCAAGTAAACTGAAGGTTTTGCATACATAACATGAATAAAACTTCATGGAAGGAAGAAATCGAATGACTTTGTTTCAAATGGAGGTACTAGTTGCAGTCAGTGATAGTGGCAGCTTCACCCGTGCAGGTGAAAAAATCGGCTTGAGCCAATCAGGAGTCAGTCATACCATCCATGCGTTGGAAAAGGAGCTGGGTATCAGCCTGTTCACACGAAGTCGCAGCGGCGTCAAGCTGACAGCAGCCGGGGTGCAGGTAGACGCGAGTGCACGAATCATTTTAGAACAGACCGCGGCTATCAAGAGAATCGCTGCCCAAGCTGCCGGCATTCACCAAGCTACAATCCGCATCGGTTCCTTTCCCAGCATAACCAAAAGCTTTTTGCCTGCTCTGCTAAAATCCATTCATAAGTTGTATCCACAGATGGAGACACGGCTATTCGAAGGCTCCTATCAGGAAATTAAACAATGGCTGCAAACTGGCGTGGTTGATGTGGGTTTTCATCCCTGGCCCGAAGCAGGATTGGAAGTAACCTTGCTGATTAGCGACAACCTGCATGCTGTACTGCCAGCTCACCATCCACTCGCTACAAAGTCCCTGGTGACATTGGAGCAGTTAGCAGATGAACCCTTCATCATGCCTATGGCGGGCTGTGACCGATTGGTTGGCAGCGCGTTTCAAAAGAATGGCTTAGAGCCTCAGACTGCATTTGAGGTAGCAGACAACGCTACGATCCTGGCTATGGTAGAAGCAGGCGTCGGTGTGACTGTCATACCTGCGCTTACCCTTCCAGCCTCCTTACCCAAGGTAGCAGTCGTAGAGCTTTCCCCAACCGTGACCCGTCACATTGGATTAGCTGTACCTTCTCTGGCGAAAGCCTCACCCGCAGTGCTCGCTTTTATGCGAGAAGCCGAGCGTATCGCTCCTACTTTATAAATAAGGAAGTGTTTTGTACGTGAAAAAATGGATAACTCTCCTACTCGCATTGGCTGTTATTAGCAGCCTACTCCTCGGAATGACTCTGCAACCTACTCATTTGTTATCCATCATTAATCAAAGCTTTTTATTGGGTCTGTTCTTTTTGATGGTCGGATGCCTTGCCCTTGTTGTTCGTTCCGGTTTCTTTGTCGTCTTCTTGCGTGGCTTCAAACAGCTGAAAGGCATGTTCTTCCGCAAGCCCCGCATGATCGAGAATGATATGTTCCAATCAAACGATCCTGCTTTTGAACAAAAAAAGGAAACAATCGCACGGTTTGGAACGTATCTACTTTTGACAATAGGAGCCTGTCTGATTTTATTCTCTCTGATTCTTACCTGCTTCTACTATATCTAAGCAGATTGCGAGACTTACACACTTTATAGAGGCCTACTATAAACATCCGCACCACCGATAGGGAGGGTTCCTCGCGTTGAGAACAGAGCATGAAATGATGAAGATGATTATAGATTTTGCTGCGAAGGATGATCGAATCCGCCTGGCCACTCTGGAAGGATCTCGGACAAATAAAAACATTTCCCCCGACGCATTTCAGGATTATGATCTTTCTTATTTCGTCACCGATATGGATTCCTTCAAGGAAAATGATCACTGGCTCGACCAATTCGGGAAGCGGATCATGATGCAAAAGCCTGAGGATATGGAGCTGTTTCCATCAGAGTTAGGAAATTGGTTTTCCTATCTGATTCTTTTTGAGGATGGCAACAAATTGGATCTGACGCTGATTCTGATCAATGAGGTAAACGATTATTTTGCTGATAGTGATGGTCTGGTTGAGGTCTTGCTGGATAAGGATAGTCGCATCGAAGCTGAAGTGATTGCGAGCGATCGTCAGTATTGGATAAAAAAGCCTACGGCAAGAGAGTTTGATGATTGCTGTAATGAATTTTGGTATGTATCTACGTACTCTGGAAGCAGCTATCCACGCATGTGGCAGTCTTTATTCACTTGCTATGCATTGTTTCGAAAATACTCCAAAGCGGTTGCCAATGGCCTCGGATATGAATATCCTGATTATGACCAAGCCATCAGCACGTATACGGAAAGCATACATAAGCAATGGGCGTAAACGAGTAACGCCAAAAAGACGTTCCGGCTTCGGAACGTCTTTTCACATGCACAAAAGAACGATTGCCTTAAATCAGATGACAAGCAACCCAGTGCCCCGCCTCTGCCTCCTGCCATACTGGCTCCTCTTCCGCACAGCGAGCCGTCGCCAATGGGCAACGAGTTCGAAAGCCACAACCACTCGGCTTGTTCGCTGGGCTAGGCAAATCACCCTGGAGTACGATTCTCTCCCGTTTTACAGTCGGGTCCGGTACTGGAACAGAGGAAAGCAGTGCCTGCGTATACGGATGAAGCGGACGAGCATACAGCTCCTTGCTTGTAGCCAGCTCCACCATTTTGCCTAAATACATCACACCGATGCGATTCGAAATATGCTTCACCATAGACAGATCGTGGGCGATGAACAAATAGGTCAGTCCCCGATCTTGCTGCAGGTCCTCCAGCAGATTTACAACTTGTGCCTGAATGGAAACATCAAGCGCAGATATCGGCTCATCAGCAATGATAAACTCTGGCTCGACAGCCAGCGCTCTTGCGATCCCGATCCGCTGCCTCTGACCACCACTGAATTCATGTGGGAAGCGCTGCGCGTGATCACGATGCAATCCTACCAGCTGTAACAGCTCCGCCACACGCTCCCGGCGCATTCCCCGGTTTAGACCGTGAATATCCAGCCCTTCAGCAATGATATCCTCCACCGTCATCCGCGGGTTCAGACTCGCCTGCGGGTCTTGAAATATCATCTGCACATCCCGATTAAACTGACCGATTTCCTTGCCGCGCAGCTTGTGCACATTCTTCCCTTTAAACAAAACTTCGCCGTCTGTATTCTCATAGAGTCTGATGATCGTACGTCCAAGCGTGGATTTCCCGCATCCGCTCTCCCCTACCAGTCCAAGCGTTTCCCCCTTATTGATCGTAAAGGAAACACCATCTACCGCTTTGAGGTCAAACTCTTGTCCAATCGAAAAGTACTTTTTCAAGTTACGTACTTCCACAAGTGCCTGCGTCATACTCCTTGCCTCCCTGCTGCAACCAGCTCTTCGATACGTGGCGCCCGCGGGTCGTGCAGCCAGCATGCTGCCTGATGCCCCTCTGCAAACTCACTCGTTACTGGCATTTGTTGATCGCATACTTCCATGGCAAAATCACAACGAGCGGCAAACGGGCAGCCCTTTGGCGGTTGGAACAAGTCTGGCGGACTTCCTTCAATCGGTATCAAGCGCTGCTTTTCACCCTCATCCAAACGTGGCAGTGAACGCATCAATCCCCATGTGTACGGATGACGAGGATTGGCAAACACATCTTCGACGGTTCCCGTCTCTACGACCATTCCTGCGTACATGACAACCATGCGGTGAGCAACCTCTGCTACCACTCCCAAGTCATGGGTAATGATGACAACAGACAGCTCCTGCTCTTCCTGCAGTCGCTTCAACAGGTCAAGAATTTGCGCCTGGATGGTTACATCGAGTGCTGTCGTCGGTTCATCTGCGATAACCAGCTTTGGCTGACAAGCGAGTGCGATAGCGATAACGACACGCTGACGCATTCCTCCGCTGAATTGGTGTGGATATTGATCGATCCGTTTTTCCGGGTCCGGTATACCGACCAGTCCGAGCATTTCAATCGCCCGTTTTCGCGCTTCTTCTCTCGTCACCTTTTGACTGCGAACAAAGCCTTCTACAATCTGGGTTCCTACCTTCATCGTCGGATTCAGTGCTGTCATCGGGTCTTGGAAGACCATCCCGATCTGCGTCCCCCGAATGCCAAGCAGTTCCTTCTTCGGCAAATGCGTGATCTCTTTTCCTTCGAAAACGACCTTGCCTCCAATAATTCTCCCCGGGGGATTAGGGATGAGCCCCATTATCGCCTGAGCCGTCACACTCTTGCCACAGCCACTCTCTCCCACGATCGCGACCGTTTCCCCTTTGTCTACATGGAAGGAAACGCCCCGTACAGCCTGGACTTCGCCACCGTACGTCTTGAAATTCACCTTTAAATCATCGATTTCTAGCAAATGCTGCTTCATCGTCATTTCTCCCCCCGTCTCTCGTCACTCTTGTTTCCTCGCCTTTCACAAGGAGCCTTTAATCACGCAGTCGCGGGTCCAGTGCATCCTGTAAGCCGTCACCAAATACGTTGAAGGCAAACATCGTCAATGAAATCATCAAGGCAGGGAAAAACAGACGCCACCAATCGCCTGTCAAAATAACACCAAGGCCATCGTTTGTCATCGTACCCCAGCTCGCTACAGGTGCTTGTACACCCAGCCCCAAGAAGCTCAGGAACGACTCGGCAAAGATCGCAGAGGGAATCGTAAAGGTCAGATTCACGATAATGACGCCAATCGTATTCGGAATCAAATGCTTCAATAAAATGCGTGTAAATTTGGCTCCCAGTACTTGAGCTGCCAAAATAAATTCCTGGTTCTTCAGCTGCAAAATTTGCCCACGCACTAGACGCGCCATCCCGGTCCAGCCAGTCGCAGACAAAGCGATGATAATCGTAAGCATTCCTGGCTCCATGACTACCATCAGCAAAATGACAACCAACAGGTATGGAAGCCCATACAGCACTTCAATTACACGCATGATAATCGTATCGATGCGATCACCGCGCTTGCCACGCCCTGCCATGTAGCCAGCAATACCTCCGACTGTAACCCCGATCACCAGGTCGATGAGCGCTGCTACGACACCAATCGTGAGTGAAATCCTCGCTCCATACCATGTACGGGCAAACATGTCGCGTCCAAGCTCATCGGTACCAAACCAATGCTCCGAGGAAGTTTCCTGGTTTTTGGTCAACAAGCTCTGATCTGAATAGCTATACGGAACCATGCTCGGTCCGATGATCGCCATGCCCACCAGCAATACGATGATGATCAGTCCTAGCATCGCCAATTTGTTTTTGATCAGCTTGCGAATTACTTGCTGCGCATTGCTAAGACTCGGCCGTGAGATGACATTGGCCTGCGTGTTTTTGGCCAAAGGGCGAAATAACGGGTCTATTCTTTGTTCCATTGCCAATGGTTATCTCTCCTTATTGGTCAGCTTGATTCGTGGGTCAATCAGGGTGTACGCGATATCGATCAAAAAGATCGTGACGATCAAAATCGCACTATAAAAGATCGTTGTCCCCAAAATCACCGGATAGTCGCGGTTGAAAATGCCATCTACGAAGTACTTCCCGATACCCGGGATGGCGAAGATTTTCTCCACGACAAAGGTTCCTGTAATCAAAGAAGCAATCAGTGGTCCCAGAAAGGTAACGACTGGCAAAATCGCATTGCGAATACCGTGGCGAATGACGATGATCCACATCGGAATCCCTTTTGCCTCCGCTGTACGGATGTAGTTTTGATTCATGACCTCAATCATGCTCGCACGCATGTATCGCGTAATGACTGCGACTGGTCCAAAAGCAAGAGCAAGCGACGGCAGAATTGTATGCATCCACGTTCCCCATGTCGCAACTGGAAAAATCTTAACCTTGATTGCAAGATAGTTAATCAGGAGAGGTGCCATGATGAAGCTCGGTATCGCAACACCCATGACAGCGAGCGCCATTGCCACATAATCCAGCCACTTGTTACGGTTGAGTGCAGCAATAATTCCGAACAGAATGCCAAATATGAGAGCAATACTAATCGCTTGCGCCCCAAGCCAAGCAGAAGCGCCAAAGCCATCGGAGATCATGTCATTGACCCCGCGCGAATCGGATTTAATGGACGGACCCAAATCAAGCATCAGCAAATTTTTCAAATAAAGCACGTATTGCACAGGCAAAGGCTGATCCAGATTGTATTTGGCTCGCAGGTTGTTGAGAATTTGCTCTGGAAGCTGATCCGATTCAGAGGCAAACGGGTTGCCCGGGATCGCATGCATCAAGGAAAACGTCAGCGTCACAATGATCCAGAGCGTGACGATCATCATCAAAACGCGTTTTACTAGATAGTTCGACATCGAAGTCCTCCTCGTTTTATTTCGCCAGTTGGTAGATCGCATCGGCATAAATAGCCATCGCCTTCAGCAGATCATCGATTTCGGCGTACTCATTCGCCAAATGAGCGGTGGATTCTTTTCCTGGGAAAAGCGGTCCAAAAGCAACACCAGCATTCATGATTTTCGCGTAAGTAGCACCGCCCGAGGATAGCAGATGGGCAGTCATACCAGTATGCTCCTCATAGACGCGAGACAATGTTTGAATAACTGGATGATCCTTTGGTACATAATGCGATTTGGAGGTGCGCAGATTGGAGATCGTCCAGCCCAGCTCGTCCACCCGCCGTTCCAGCTTTTCAACGTATTCCGGACAGGAAATGGTGGCTGGGTAGCGGATGTTCAGGCGGACACTGCCTCCCTCTTGCTGGTTGTAACGTAGTATCCCTGCGTTGACCGTCAGCTTGCCAGACACCTCGTCCTCACATGCCATGTGCAAATATTCCCCGTAGTGATCCTCGTGCAAAATGTCTGAGAGAAGCGAAAGAAACGAATACTCAGAAGCTTCGAACGAGAGCGTTTTCAAAAACAAAGCGAGCAGTGTTCCGGCATTCACTCCTCGGAATGGCTCCATCCCATGTGCAGGCTTGCCCGCTATCGAAAAGTGCAGCTGCCCAGCTTCCGTTTGCTTCAGATTGCCCGTCGCTTGATGCAAGCGAAGAAACTCCGCCCATCCCCCTGCAATCTCCTGAAAGGTTGCTTCATCCTTTGCGTCATGATCGAAGTCAATCACGGCAATCGCTTTGTCCGGAACACTATTCCCCTGATCACCTGAGATGAACGATACCAAACGCAAGCCTTTTGGATTGCCTAGAGGCACATGATGAGGTATTGTCAGCGTCGGATTGATTTGTCCTTTTTCAGCATGCGTCATCGGAAAAGAGGAATCTGGTGAGAAGCCGACCTGTGGAACTTGATCATGCTCGGCAAAATATTTCATACAGAGCCATCCACTTTCCTCATCCGTTCCGATGATGAGGCGAACTCGTTTTTGTAGTGGCAGACTGGAGTCTTTTACCATTTTCAAGGCATAATAGGCAGCCAGCGCTGGGCCTTTGTCGTCAATTGCTCCACGCGCATAGATTTTCCCGTCCCGAATGCTCGGTTCAAAGGGAGGAGTAATCCAGCCTTCTCCAACGGTTACGACGTCAACATGAACCAGGACACCAATCTCGTCGTCACCCTCACCATAGGAGATCGTACCTGCATACCCCTCGAGATTTTTTGTTTGAAAACCGTCATGAACACCGCGATCAAGCATTGCTTCCAAAGCCTGTGCGACCCCTTCGCCGAATGGTTTTCCAGCTGCTGCTGTCGACATGTCCTCGATGCTGTTAATGGCAAGAAACGATTTCAGATCTGCCAGGAATGCGTCTTTTTGCAAAAGCGCCTGCTGCTCCCAGTACTCCCTCATGTCAATTTGCCTCCATTTCTCTTCACATGAAAATAGGTCAGAAATGCTTCGCCCTTGGATGAAATCTGACTCCCTTGTCTTCCTTTCCCGACATGAATCAGTTCTTCCTGCTGCAGCAGCTTTAACCGGTAGCGAAGCTGCTGGGATGACATTGCAAGCCCCGTCTCCTCTAGCTGCTCCTGCAATACGTATCTGCCCGAAGCGCCTTGCTTCAGGTTTTGAAGAATCAAGACCATTTCCTCCAAAAACCCACGCTTCTCGAACTCTGAATAGCTCGCAGCACATTCGTCCGCAAGACCATCTGTAGGCAATGGCGAATCCTGCGCTTCGCGAAGAAACGGCAACTGATAGACATACGCCTCTTCTTCTACGACATGAGCCAAATACTCTACGACATTTTCCAGCTCACGAATATTTCCAGGCCACTCGTACTGCTCCATCGCCTTTAGCGCCTCACTCGTCAACGTAAAGGGAGCTCGCCGCAAGTCAAAGGAATACTTCTTCACAAATTGCTGGATGAGCCAACCGATGTCTTCACGGCGACTGCGCAGTGGAGGCAGATGGATCGGCAGTATATTCAAGCGATAATATAAATCGGCGCGAAAGGAGCCTTCGCGGATCATGCGTGGCAAATCCTGATTCGTTGCTGCAATGACGCGAATATCTGTAGGAATGACTTTATTGCCCCCTACCCGCATGATTTGACGCTCTTGCAGAACGCGAAGCAGTCGGTTTTGAATCGCTCCACTGGCATCTCCAATCTCGTCGAGAAAAATCGTGCCTTTGTGGGCTAGCTCGAACCACCCCATATGCCCGCCTTTTCTTGCTCCTGTAAAGGCACCCTCTTCGTAACCAAACAGCTCGCTTTCCAACAGCGTTTCGGAAATGGCTGCAAAGTTGACGCCTACGAATGGCTCTCTCCTCCGCGGGGAGGCATTGTGGATAGCCTGGGCGAGCAATTCCTTTCCTGTCCCTGTCTCTCCCAGCAAGAGTACAGTGGAGTTACTCCTCGCAATCTTCCTGGCAATCTGGATCACTTTTTGAAACGAAGGGCTTTCTCCGTATATATCTTCGAACTGATATTTCGCTACCAGCCCTTTGCTATAGAGGCGCATGCGATAGTCATGCTCCAGCTTTTCAATTTCTGCCGCCTTGCGAAACAACAGCAGGCTTCCGAGAAAGCTGCCTTCCATGACGATATGCATTTTGCGGAAAAAGAAGGTTTTGTTCGCCCAATCTACCAAAATATCCTCATTTTCTTCGCACTGCTGGATACATTCATAGAAATCCGGCGGCAAGCAGCTCGCCGCACTCGCTCCTACTACCTGGCTTTCTACAAGATTTAGGGTGTCGATCGCTTTTTGATTGACAAACCGAATCAGCTCTTTTTCGTCAAAGGCGATGACTGCGTCCTCGATTCGGTTGACGATAGACTCCAAATATTTACCGAGCAGGTGAGCATGCTGGATTTCGTTACTCAATTGCTTGGTGATGTACACAAGGGATTGCATGGCACGGGCTGTCACTCTTTGGAAATTGCCGCTGTTAAAATGAGCGTATATCGCAAGCCACGTAGACAAATCAATGCTGCGCGAGCCGATATCGACCACCTTGCGTATATGAGCAGGCACATGCTCGGGCTCGCCCGGCGTTACTGCGATCTCGATATCTGCCGGATAATCTGCACCCGGATAGTACGGGTAAATGTCAAAATCCATTCCCGATGCACGCAGCAATTCAGCGTTTTCAAAAGCCGTCTCTTCGGTGTCGCTGACGAGCAGCACCTTGACTCCTTTTGGAATTTCCAGAACGCCGCGCAAATTGTTGTACGGCAGCATCCGTGTCGCCACAATTATCTTCGAGCTCTGCGGTACGTACGGCTCTACAAGTGGCATGATGCTATTGGTCGAAATGACTACCAACGCTCCCGGGCTGATCGATCGAAGTGGCAGCTGATCGACCCGGATCGCCTCAATATGGATATCTTCAGAAACGCCCAGTTCATGGCATTGACTTACAACGTTTTGCAAAAACTCATCCATTTTTGCAACAAAGGTGACTGTTTTTTTCTCCATTTCACTCGCTCCAGGATGTAAAGTGAAGACAAGAGCTGCAAAGAAGCGTAGCTCTTGTCTTCGTCTATCTTACTATTTTTTACCGACTTCTACCCACTTGTAGTCGAGTGTTCCTACTGGGTGACGAATAATTCCTTTTACATTCGGCTGATCCATGAATACTTTGGTAGCAAAATAGATTGGCACGAGTGGCATGTCATCCATGAAAATTTTCTCTGCATCATGCATCAACTTGAAGCGTTCGGTTTCATCGGCAGTGTTGCGAATTTTTCCAACCAGTGCATCGTACTCTTGGTTGCTGTAGTTGATCCGGTTGCCTGGGTGATCAGTTACGAACAGCTCCAAATAGTTGACAGGATCGCCATAATCAGCTGGAATGGTCGAACGGGAGAACTGCAGGTTACGTGCGCGCTGATCTGCCAGGAACACTTTCCATTCCTTGTTTTCCAGCTTTACATCGACACCGAGGTTTTTCTTGTACATCTCTTGCAGAACCTGCGCAACCGATTTGTGAGCATCGCTAGTATTATAGGTCATGGTTACTGGCGGCAGTGTTGTCCAGCCTTCTTCTTCCATTCCCTTTTTCAACAGGGCTTTTGCTTGTTCAACATCGTTGTCCTTGATGAAATCTCCGCCTTTTTCACGGAAATCTCCGCCAGTCGGCTCAGGGAAGCCGAACGGTACATGGGCGAGCGCAGGAGCCTGTTTACCCTGTACCACGTTGTCGATCAGGGTTTGGCGATCGATTGCCAGTGCAAACGCTTTGCGGATGTTGACGTTATTGAATGGAGGCATTTTGGTATTCATGCGATAGTAGTAGATCGATGCTTCGGATTCTACTTTTGCCTCGCCCGAATCAATCAGCTTCTTTTTCATGTCATTCGGAACAGTCTGCACCATATCGAGCTGACCGGTTGTATACATTTGGTACTGGGTATTTTCATCGTTTACCATGACCCAGTCAATTCCCGCATACTTCACGGAATCTTTATCCCAATATCCGTCGTTTTTCACTACTTTTACAGATTGATCATGTACCCAATCCTCCATTTTGAAAGGACCGTTTGTCACGAGAGTGGAAGCGTTCTCAGACCACTTCGGATTGCTCTCAGCAACCTTTTTGTTCACAGGGAAGAAAGTTGGCTGCGTGAGAATATGCAAGAAAAAGCCTGCAGGTGATTTGAGCTGTACTTCCAATGTCTTGTCGTCCACCGCTTTTACCTTGACTCCATCGGCATTTCCTTTTCCGTTGTTGTATTCCTCTGCACCATCGATGTAGTAAGCGAGGAACGCAGATGGGAATGCATTGTTCGGATCAAGAATGCGCTTGAAGGCAAATTCGAAATCTTGAGCAGTAACCGCATCTCCATTGGACCATTTGCTGTCACGCAAGGTAAAGGTATACGTCTTGCCATCTTCGCTTACAGTCCACTTCTCTGCCATGGCAGGCTGCGGCTTGTGATCCTTGTCGAGACGCGCCAAGCCTTCCATCGTCGCATTCAGCACCTCATTGGAAGTACTGTCGAAGCCTTTTGGCGGATCAAGAGAAGGTGGTTCCGTCTTCAAATTGAGCTTGAGCATCGCGGTCATATCCGCTTGTCCACTCTCTGTTTGTGGTGATTGTCCTGTAGCTCCTCCCGAGCCTCCTGGCTGTGTTGGCGCTGCCTGTTGGCTACAGCCAGTCACTGCCAGTACAGCTACCAATGCAGCTGTGCTGAGAAGCCTCCATCCTTTTTGCAACTTCATTCATGTGACCCCCTTTTTCTTTGTGAAGGAATGGTTATAGATAAACGGCTCCCGAATGAGATGCCATTTATGCACGTAAGGACTCATCTTTTGCGATGAGCGTAAACGCCGCTTCGATACGTCCGACAACGTTGCCGCTCATGTTAGTGATTGCAGGATTGGTGTATTCTGCAAGATCATTGAGCGGTCCATCGATGCCTATTCCGAGCTGGCGCAGCACTTCGTTGACAACCAGATTGATGGCGCGTGGTCCTCCATCCTCGATCTTCACTGCAACCCCAAGCCCGGTTTGACGATCACCCAGACAGTACACGGATTCAGCACCTGCTTTTCCGACGATTCTGCCCTGAAAAGCTGTCATCAGATCGGTGCAGTAGCGGTTATTTCCTCCTACCATTTCAGGGTGACTGGTCATCCCATCCGTAACCCGGATAACAGCTTGCTGTCTCTCCGGATTAGAAATCACTTCAGGCTTTGCGAGCTTGGCAAATGCCCAAGCGTAGTTGGCCAGTGGCAATTCATGGACCGGAACACCGCAGCCATCCGTTCCCATATAAATCTTTTCTTTTGGATAGCCCGTCAAGTCTTCTACGACATCGAGAATACGCTGTTGGACTGGATGCTCTGGCAGATGGTACGTTGCAACGTCCTCTCCCATATGTGTAGCAGTTGCGATCATTCCCGAGTGTTTGCCTGAGCAATTGCTATAGATTGGTGTGAGTGATTTGCCTTCACGAATCAACTGCTTGTAGCTCTCTTCGTCACGTGGTACATGAGTGCCGCATTGCAATACTTCCTCCGGCTGCCCTGCGCGCTCCAGCATCCACATTGCACGCGAGCGGTGGCGAGGCTCTCCGCTATGCGACGCACAGCATAGAGACAAGTCTGCCGGCTCCAATTGATAGCGATCTGCCGTCCCTGTTTCGATGATTGGGATGGCTTGCAACGGCTTCATGCTGGAGCGTGCGTATGTTAGGCGATACGGATCACCATATGAATAAAGCAGTTTACCTTCTGAATTGACAACAGCGATATGACCGAGATGGGAGCTTTCGATCTTTTCTCCCCGATATACGTTTGCTACCACGTTCATAAGAAGTCTCCTTTGACTGTGAATATTGGAATGTTTGTACTTTTCTTTACAAGCAAGGTCTGTGCCAACATTGACAATCAACCCACAAAGGGGAATTTTCAGCCTATTATCAATAATCTGGACTGGCTTGAATTCTCCCTATCGCCTCTAATGGGATGACCACTTTATATAAATAGGTTGTTACGTTCTGTTAATAGGTTGATTTTTTATGAAATACGAATAGAAATACCCCTTTTTCCCAATCATTCAGGAAATAGGGGTTCCAATCCATACAAGACGATCTTCCCATTGGACGAAATGAGGATCTTACGTTACCTTTATGTATAGAGATTTGATTAGTAAACCGTGCACATTCTTATAGAAAGAAAGAGGGATTTCAATCTATGTTGAAAATAGGTTCACACGTATCTTTTTCAGGTAAAGGTCTTCTGAATGCTGCCCAGGAAGCCACTGCCTATGGCTCAAGTACGTTCATGATCTATACGGGCGCCCCGCAAAATACTCGCCGCAAACCGATTGAAGAGCAGTTCATCGCAGAAGGAAAAGAGCTCATGGACAAGCACGATATGAAAGAAATTGTCGTCCATGCGCCATATATCATCAATCTGGGCTCCTATAAAGACGATACCTATGAGCTTGCTGTACGCTTTTTACAGGAGGAAATTCGCCGCACGGACTACCTTGGCGTGAAAAACATTGTGCTTCATCCTGGTGCTTTTACCGAAAAGGATGCAGAATACGGTGTTGCACGAATCGCTGAGGGTCTGAACGAAGTGCTGACCGGCATTAAGGACACGGATGTAAACATCGCTCTTGAAACGATGGCTGGCAAAGGGACTGAGGTTGGCCGAAGCTTTGAAGAGCTTGCAGGCATCATGGAAAAAGTAGAAGACAACAGCAAGCTGCGGGTGTGCATGGATACATGCCATATTCACGATGCCGGCTACGATATCGTCAACGACTTCGACGGCGTGCTGGAACAATTCGATCGGATCATCGGACTGGATCGTCTTTCCGTTGTCCATTTGAACGACAGTAAAAACTTCCGAGCTGCAGGCAAGGACCGCCATGCGCCAGTAGGTGCTGGACTGATTGGCTTTGATGCGATGAAATATATCGTCGATCACGAGAAAATCCGCCACCTGCCGCTCATTCTGGAGACGCCTTGGATTTCGAAGGAAAAAGGCAATGAGCGCCCTATGTACGAGGCAGAAATCGCTTTGCTTCGCGGAAACGTGGAGAGTCGCCTCGGCAGCGATTTCCTGGATCACGTAGAGCGATTGGAGTTCTTCTTCCACAAGCATGAGATAGACCGCCGTTTGTTTGTCGTAAACACCTGGAACCTGCTCAAAAACGACGCCAAAGCGAAAAAGGCTGACGGTCGTGAACCAATGGAACGACTATATGACATGATCGTAGATGCAAAGCTGTTCGAGGAACTGAGCGAAGAACAGATCAATCAGCGCATGGTCGCCTGGTTTGCAGGAAAACAAGCATTTTAACCAACTATATTCCTTAATCAAAGAAGAGGCTGCCACTGCGCAGCCTCTTCTCTTATCTCCAACGATGGAATTATGAGGTATTTGCAATTCGCTGCAAATCAGCTTCTACCATCATGTGAATGAGTTGCTCCAGATTCGTTTTTGGTGACCAGCCTAATTCCTGTTTCGCTTTTTCCGGATTGCCCAGCAATACATCCACTTCTGCCGGTCGATAAAGCTGTGGGTCGATCACCAAATAATCCTGGTAGTCCAGCCCGACATAATCAAAAGCGATCTTGCACATTTCCTCTACCGTAGACGTCTTCCCCGTAGCGATGACATAATCATCCGGCTTCTCCTGCTGAAGCATGAGCCACATCGCTTCGACGTAATCGCCTGCAAAGCCCCAGTCCCGTTTTGCATGAATGTTACCCAGGCGCAGCTCCTTTTGCTTTCTGCTCGCGATTCTGGCAACAGCATATGTTACCTTTCTGGTCACAAACTCTAACCCGCGCAGTGGTGATTCATGATTAAACAAGATGCCATTACAACCATACATTTGGAAGCTTTCTCGGTAATTTTTCGTCATCCAATATCCAAACAGCTTGGAAACAGCATATGGACTGCGTGGATAAAAAGGGGTGGCTTCTGATTGCATCGGGTCTTGAATCAGCCCATACAGCTCGCTAGACGAAGCTTGATACATTTTTATTCCGGGGTTGGTTTCACGGATCGCTTCCAATACGTGCAGGACACCCAGCCCCGTCACTTGTGCAGTAAGAATCGGCTGTTCCCACGACGAGCCCACAAAGCTTTGGGCAGCCAAATGATAGACCTCGTCAGGCTTACACGCTTTTATCGCACGCGTCAACGATGAACCATCAAGCAAATCTCCGTCTTTATATTCCACTTGATCGGCAATCCCCAAGTATTCCAGTCGCCACCTGTCCACAGTGCTGCGACGAGGAACGAGTCCAACCACCCGATACCCTTTTTCCAACAATAGCTTCGCCAGATAAGCACCGTCTTGTCCGGTGATACCTGTAAGGAAAGCCGTCTTCATCAACACTTCCCCCTTCCTAAAGCTCTGTCGAGATTTCCTCTCCCGAAAGTTCCATTGACCACCTTTTAAGCATATGCCAGACCATTCTGATGCGTTCTATGCCAAAGATAGTGACGGGAGTAAACAAAGAGTGATCCCTTACGAGACAAATAATCCCATACCATCTGAGAGGTGGTATGGAACACTTGCCATCCGCTTTTTGAACCATCGTGAAGGTTTTACCAAAATTATACTCGTTAGCCGCTCCATTCATGTCGAAGTACGCCAAAGCTTCACTCCCTGCTGGCACCAGTAATACCTTAAGTAACGACGACCTTTTTCAGATAAGGAGTGAAGAGAAATCATGCAAGCTGATTGGCAAATCAATTATTCACGCTGGAATGAGTTTGCCTCCCTCGATCCTGCGCTACGGCAGCATTTAGATACGCTCCAAAGCGATGTTACCCAACTGGAGGACTGTTTTCATACATCGATTGCCTTTGGAACTGGCGGTATGCGCGGAATTATGGCACCCGGAACCAATCGCATCAATATTTATACGATTCGCAAAGCGAGTGCTGGCCTTGCCCGCTATTTGCTTGAGCAAAATCCAGATGCTGCCTCGCTGAAGGTCGTCATTGCTTACGATTCCCGGCAGGACTCTCACACATTTGCCTTGGAAACCGCTAAAGTTCTTGGTCAGCAAGGCATTACTTCTTGCTTATTCAGCAAATTGACCCCAACACCCCTGCTCTCATTTGCGGTGCGCCATCTCGGTGCTTGTGCAGGAGTCGTGATCACTGCCAGCCATAATCCTCCCGAATATAACGGCTATAAAATATACGGCAGTGACGGAGGACAAATCCCGCCCCATACAGCGTCACGAATTCTTGAAAAAATGGATGAAGTGGGCGATGAGCTGCTTGTCGAGATCACCAATGAAAGTGAATTGCTCGAATCCGGGTCTCTTTACATGGTAGAGAATGAGATATTTGACGCGTATCTGGCTTCTCAGGAGCAGCTTCGCTTTTCCTCTGCTCGCCTCGACTTGCAAACACACCAGCCGCGTATTGTTTTTTCCCCTTTGCATGGCACTACGCACGACCCAATTTTGCATGGACTGGCGGAGCGTGGCTTCCAACAAGTAAGGGTCGTGCCTGAGCAAGCAAATCCAGATCCTGAATTTACGTATGCAAGCTCACCGAATCCCGAAAACCCGGATGCCTTCAGACTCGCCTTGAAATTTGCCCGCAAAAAGGGAGCTGACCTGATTATGTGTACAGACCCGGACGGCGATCGACTCGGTGTTGCTGTTCGGACGGGGCCTAATCAGCATGTGATCCTGACTGGCAATCAGGTAGGCGTGCTTCTGCTTGATTATCTTTTGTTACAAAAAAAAGCCGAGAGCACCAGCCTCCCAGCAAATAGCGTCGTCGTAAAAACGATTGTAACCTCTGAGATGGTCCGTGCGATCGCAGCAGCCTATCAGATTGACACAGTAGACACGCTCACGGGTTTTAAGTACATCGGTGAAAAAATATACGAATATGAACAAACCAAGCAGTATCATTTTTTATTCGGACTAGAAGAGAGCTGCGGTTATTTATACGGTGATTTCGTTCGTGACAAGGATGGTGTGCAAGCCGCCTATTTACTCGCTGATGCCTGTGCCCATCAGCTCTCGCAAGACAGAAGCCTCTATGAGCATTTACAGCAGCTTTTTCAGAAACACGGCTACTATCGGGAAGACCTGGTCTCAGTTACGTACGCCGGGAAAGACGGGATGGAAAGAATGGCAACCCTGCTCTCATCCATCCGCAGTAATCCGCCCGGCACCATCAGCAACCGAAGCATCACAGCTATCGAGGATTATGAGACAGGAATACGTCTAGAGCTCTTGTCCGGTGAAGCCTCCACGCTCTCCCTACCCAAAAGCCACGTGATGAAATTCCACCTGGAAAAGGAAGCGTGGTTTTGCATCCGTCCCTCGGGTACTGAGCCAAAGCTAAAACTTTACTTCGGCGTCAAGGAATTCTCTGATGAGCGGGCACAGCATGAGCTTGCGACCTTGAAACAGCATGTATTTGCATTTCTGCGCGGCCATTTGCCCAGCTAAATTTCCAAATAGGGGCCGCTCCAGTCAGTCCCAATCAATGCATAGCCGAGCTGCTTGCCCAGTTCCGTCAAGGATGTGAGGCTGGCACCAAAATATGTCGTTCCATTCCACATAAATTGAGGGTCATAAGCGACTACCATCTTTAGCGGAGGTGGAAAGGACGCATTGTACTCCATAATGACGACACGTGGCTTGTAAGCAGCCAGTTCTCTCCACACCCAGTAATCAATACCATCTATGTCAATCGAAAGCAGGTCAAATTCTCTCGGCACGTGCAGTTGTGAGAAGATCTCGGTAATATTTTCTCTTGTGATAAAAGAGTAGTGAGTAATGACGTTAGGGAATGAAGCATAATTGGCTCGCAGATGCTGGTAGTTCAGTGGGTGCCCCTCAATCATGACCCCAGACCAGTGATGCGAGCAAACTAAATTTTTGGCCATGCACTCGAGACCACTCTGTACCCCGAATTCTACGAAATAGCGGTTGATCGTCCCAATACGAGAAAACAGCTCTTCGAGGATACCGTCTTCACCATTTTGTGAAAAAATGCGTTTCTCATAGAGATTAATGGAATCCATTAGGATAGCCTCCTTTTGCTCCCTCTCTCCTTCATCGTATTTCGTCTAAATGTATTAGTCTTCTGCTCCCTATTTAAAAAAGGGCAATTCCAAGCATTTGCGTATTCATAGAATGAACGAGTCAGGGAAAGGAGTGCAACCAATGGGTATACCCATTATCTTTTTTCAGCAAAATCCGCAAGATCATGTAGTCTACAGTATGCAGCAAGCAAAGCTCAGCAATAAATCTTCTCGTGTCATCCTCCTTGGAACACCAGACACGCGATCTATGTGTCATGGAAGTATTGAGCATTTCTTAATCAGCGATCACTTCTCAAGCGCTCAGCAATTTAAACCTATTTATCAGCACCGATCCACGAATCAATATGCCTACAGCCTCTTTAATTTTCAACGCTGGTTTATCCTGAAGGACTTTATGCATCTGCAAAGTCTGGACAGCTGCCTGGTACTAGACTCTGATGTACTTTTGTACACTTCCATTGATTCTTCCGACTTTCACTCCTTTTCCATGGAATTTTCATGGACTTCATTTGTCTCCCGCGAAATGGCATACGACTTTTGCAGCTACGTAATGAAGCAGTTTCAAACTCCCGCCCTTCTTTCTAGGGCCATGTTCTACGCTAAAAAGCTTGGGCATGGTCTGCTATCCGATATGATTTTGTGCGATCTCTTTCATCTTGATCACCCGGAGCTCCCAAAATGCTTTGGCCTTTTTTCTGACTGCTTTTTCGATCATAACCTGAACTGTCCCTTACCAGATTACCTGTTCCCACTAGAGCAATTGGCCGGCAAAAAGAAGGTGTACCTTCTCAATAACCAGCTCTATTGCAAAAAGGTGGGAACCGATGAGCTGCTCTATGTCTGCTCCCTGCATTTTCAAGGCGCTGCTAAGCAATTTTTGAAATACTTTTTTTCTCCTCGCCTTTCTGCTCGAGACTCCTCCACCCTTTTCTTTTTTGATTATCTGACCAGTCAGTGGGTCCCCGCCACCTAGCAAGCTTTTCGTGATCGATCTCGAACAAGAAGACATTCGCCGTGCCAGCATGCGGTTGATTTTACTATATATAAAGCATCTGCTTCCTTGACAAATGATTATCCAGCTTGCTTTGTAAGGAACATCATGAACAAGGGGGGGCGCCTCTTGAAAGCACTCATTACGGGCATTACCGGCTTTGCTGGGAGTCATTTGGCTGAGTATTTGCTCGCCCGCGGCAATATCGAAATCTATGGAACATACCGCGCACGCAGCCGGATGGACCATATTTCGCATCTAGTAGACCAAATTACGCTAGTCGAATGCGAATTGAAGGACCCCCATGCTGTCGATCAGATGATCAAGCTCTCCCGTCCAGAACAGATCTACCATCTCGCAGCACAAAGCTTTGTCCCCACCTCCTGGAACTCTCCGGCAGATACGCTGATGAACAATATCGTCAGTCAACTTCATCTTTTTGAAGCCGTACGAAAATGGGACGTGGATTGCAAAATTCAAGTAGCTTGCTCAAGTGAAGAATACGGCATGGTTTATCCAGGAGAAATTCCGGTACAAGAAAATAATCCGCTGCGTCCACTCAGCCCATATGCAGTTAGTAAAATCGCCCAGGATTTCCTCGGCTATCAGTACTTTCAAAGCTATGGTCTACCTATCGTTCGAACACGCACCTTCAACCATACAGGTCCAAGACGCGGCGAACACTTCGTGACATCCAATTTCGCGAAACAAATTGCACAAATCGAACTAGGCTTGCAGCCTCCCTTTGTCGATGTGGGAAATCTGCAGGCCAGACGTGATTTCACAGATGTCAGAGATGTCGTCAAGGCGTACTGGCTAGCTCTCACACATGGAGAGCCAGGCAGTGTCTATAATATTTCCTCCGGGACGACGCGAACCATTGAAGAAGTTCTGCAAACACTCCTTACCTTTACGACAGCCAATGTACAGATTCGGGTTGATTCCAAAAGACTTCGCCCTTCCGATGTTGACGTTCTGCTCGGTGACTCGAGTCTGTTTCAGGAGAAAACGGGATGGAAACCAGAAATTCCCTTTCATCAAACAATGGAGGACTTGCTTCAATACTGGCGAAGCATTCTGCGCTGCACGAAACAAAAGGAGGGAGACAACGAATGAGTCATCAGGGACTTCCTCTGATCAGCATCATTACCCCTTCCTTTAATCAGGCAGGCTTCATCAAACAAACCATTGAAAGTGTGCTTATGCAGGATTACCCCCATATCGAGCATATCGTGGTAGATGGAGGTTCAACCGATGGAACCCTGGACACTTTGCGCAGCTACCATTATTTAGGCGAACGTTTTCGCTATGTATCCGAACCGGACCGCGGCCAATCGGATGCCATTAACAAAGGCTTGAATATGGCGAAGGGCGAGATTATCGGATGGTTAAATTCAGATGATACTTACTTGCCAGGGGCTGTTTCCAAAGCCATGCATGCCTTGACCCTGAATCCTGCTTGGTCGATGGTGTACGGCAACGCTTACCACATTGATGAGAAAAGCAAATTCATCAGTGTATACCCTACGAAGCCCTTTACACGCCAAGGCCTGTTTTCATTCTGCATCATTTGCCAGCCATCCGCTTTTGTGCGAAAAGATGTATTTCAAGCAGTCGGCGGTGTCGATGAGGCGCTTCATTATTGCATGGATTATGATCTGTGGATGAGAATTTCCAAAACTCATCAGGTTGGTCACATTGGGGATTTTCTTGCAGCCTCCCGCCTACATGCTGCCTGTAAGTCCATTGCTTTGGAGATTGAGCTGGGACTTCCCGAAATCCTCAAGACGAGCATCCGTCATTTTGGAGCCGTAGCGAACGACTGGCTGTATCATTTCTTAACCCATTATCCGCAAAAAGGCGTGTACTGGTTCCTCGATCTGTTTAAGGCACACAAGATTTTTGGAAATACCCCCATTTTGGTGGACAGCAACCGTTATCCTAATTCATGGATTCCGCCACGCTACCGTTTATCCTTGTATGTCGACCCGCTACGTCCCATGCAGGCACTGCTCATCAAGGGTGTAAATCTTTTGTTCAACCAGCCAGTACACGCTCATGTACTGATCAACAATGTCCCCTCCACCTTCCATGTCATTCCTGTGGGACAATTTGAGACGTGCATCACGCTGCCTGTCCACGATCCTGAGTCTACAGTTGAACTCGTATGCAGCCGCCAGCAAATCATTTCCTTTCCAGAAGACGAGTCGATTCGCCAGTCTGTCAGCTTTCAAGTCCAGCACGTATTTCCCCTGTCCGCAGATGAGCATCAATTTTATTTGCAGTACAAGAAAAATCCCCAGCAAGTCGCTGGTTGGTTGTTGAAGAACCGTCATCCGATACCGTCTTTATGAGTTACTCCCCAAAAAAGGAAGGTGTTGCATTCATGAATCTGTCGGAAAAACGAATCGTCGTTACCGGCGGAGCAGGATTTCTGGGCAAACACGTCGTCGATCAGCTTCAAGCCAGGAAGTGTCAGCACGTGTTTGTACCCCGAAGTCGCGACTTTGACCTACGCAAAGAAGACGACATCCGCCACATGCTGCAAGCCTTCAAGCCAGAAATCATTATCCATCTCGCGGCTGTCGTAGGCGGGATCGGCGCCAACCAGAAAAATCCGGGCAAATTTTTCTATGACAATCTGATTATGGGCACGCAATTAATGGAGCAAGCTAGACTGTTTGGCGTAGAAAAGTTTGTGGCGATCGGAACGATTTGCTCGTATCCCAAATTCGCGGCAGTGCCTTTTGTGGAAGAAGACCTGTGGAGCGGGTACCCGGAAGAAACGAACGCCCCCTACGGCATGGCTAAAAAAATGATGCTGGTGCAATCACAGGCTTACCGTGAGCAGTATGGCTTTAACTCCATCTATTTGCTACCCGTCAATTTGTACGGTCCACATGACAACTTCGACCTCGAAACGTCTCATGTGATCCCGGCGATCATTCGAAAATGCGTCGAAGCAAAGCAACGAAAGGAAAGGGAGATTGTCCTGTGGGGAACCGGCAACGTCACCCGCGAATTTATTTACGTAGAGGACGCAGCACTTGCCATTATTAACGCTACGGAATTATTCGATTCCTCCGATCCCATCAACATCGGCTCTGGCGAAGAGACAACGATTCGACGTCTGGCAGAAACGATACAGGAGCTCTGCAGCTATGATGGAAGCATCGTTTGGGATGCGAAAAAACCGGATGGCCAACCACGCAGACAGCTCGATACACGCAAAGCAAAAACAGCTTTCGGCTTTGAGGCAAGCACGCCGCTTATAACGGGTTTGCAAAAAACGATTGCATGGTACTGTCAGCATGTCGTGGGCAACGGGGTGAAGTCTCCATGAGAATTGGCGTTAACCTGCTTGCTTGCATCCCAGGAAAAATCGGGGGGATGGAGCAGTACGTACGCAATCTGCTTTCCTACTCGATCCAAACCCACGACCAAAATCAGTGGTTTCTGTTTCTGACAAAAACCAATTACCATACATTTCCAAATCACTCCAAAATTCAAAAGGTCATGATACATGACCATATCGATTCTCACGGCCAGTTCCATAACTGGATTCGGAGTCTGCAGCTGGATCTGTGGTTTTGTCCCTTGCTGGTGCTAAATCCATACGATGTCTCTATTCCGAGTGTGATAAACATTCCGGACATTCAACATGAGTACTATCCGCAATTTTTTGACGCAAATCAATTGTCCTGGAGAAAAACAACCTATCAGGCATCAGCTCTGCGAACCAATGCCGTACTGACGCTTTCCGAGTTTTCACGGGCAAGCATGATTGACAAATTCGGGTTACCAGCCCATCAGGTTCATGCCATCCATCTCGACTCTGCGCATGAGTTCTCACTTCCGTTTGATGCGGCGATGAACCAGCATGTCAAACAAAAGTACGCATTACCTGATCATTACGGCTTTTATCCAGCCAATACGTGGTGGCATAAAAATCACGTCAGCCTGCTTGCAGCCATCGCTCATTTGCGCGACGTACACAAGGTACGGATTCACATGGTTTTCACCGGCGCCCCACAGGAAGCCCATGGGCAAGTGATGAGTTCGATTGCCATGCATCACTTAGAAAATCAGATTACATGGCTCGATTACATTCCTCAAAATGAAATGCCCTACGTGTTCCGGAACGCGTACTTCCTCTGCTTCCCCTCGCTTTTTGAGGGCTTCGGTATTCCTTTGGTTGAGGCGATGCGGACTGAGCTTCCCATCACCTGCTCCAATTCTGGCAGTATCCCCGAAATTGTGGGTGATGCTGCTCTGCAGTTCGATCCTATGTCTCCAGAGGATATCGCCAAAAAAATCGTAGAAATACACGATCAAACGATGCGGCAAGACCTGATTCAAAAGGGCATTGCGCAGGCAAGCCGGTTTTCCTGGACAAAATGCGCACAACAAACGTTGTCAGTCCTCCATCGTGTCGCTGGGAAATAATCGTTTCAGAAAGGAGTATGATTATGTCGCGAATGAATGAAATTCGCCATATGTGGCAAACGGAAATGCGCGTACCTGCTGGTCTGACCGCGCAGGAGGCCTGGGATTTCTGGATTTTGGAATCGCCTCCTTATGATGTGAAAACTGCCGCTGTCAAAGAATATGGAGCCCGGTTTAAGCTGGGAACACTGATCGAAACAGGAACGTTTCACGGATACATGGTAGCCGCCCAGAAGCAGGAATTCTCTCAGATCTATTCCGTTGAATTGGACGATGCCCTGTTCCTGGCAGCCAAAAACAACTTTGCGGCAGAGCCTCATATATCGATCCTGCACGGAGACAGCGGCAAAGTGCTTCCGCGCGTATTGGAGACAATCAACGAGCCCTGCCTGTTCTGGCTCGACGGTCATTACATCCCTCTTTCCATAGAGTCAGCAAAAGGCAATCTTGATACACCTATTCTAGAGGAACTGGCCACCATTTTATCTCATTCCATCACAAATCATGTCATTCTGATCGACGATGCCCGCTGCTTTATCGGACCAAATCCGTTGCTCAACGATTATCCGACCATTCAGGAATTGCAGCAATACGTTGCTACCCTGCGTCCTGACCTTCATTTTGAGGTAAGAAATGATATAATTCGCATTCATCCTCCACTGACATTGAGTGCGACAAAAACGGTCCAGTTCCGCCTGCCCTTCGACCAGAAAAGCTTTTTGATCCACGGCAGCCATTCAGACCAAAGCGTTCTTCATTACGTAGAAATGGCTGATGGCCTGTACGAGGATTATGTAATCAAGCTGTTGAAAAAAGTGGTTCAGCCCGACTATGTTTGTCTCGATATCGGCGCCAATCTCGGCACTATTTCACTCGCCCTGAGCTATCTTGCCTCTGCCGGCAAGGTGTACGCTTTTGAACCATCCAGCGTCAACTACAGCTTTTTAACGAAAACGCTGGAGGAGAACCACATTCAAAATGTAGAGTCCGTTCCACTTGGCGTATTTGATCGAAACGGAACCATCGAATTTTGCGAGGTAGATCGTGGTGGCGGTTGGTCCTTCATCGCCAGCGAAGCAACCTCTGCGGCAACGAATACGATCACCTGCACGCGTCTGGATGACTGGGTAGCAGACAATCAGTTATCCCGAATCGACCTGATCAAAATCGACGTGGAGGGCTCGGAGGTTCAGGCTTTAGCCGGTGCCATTCAGACCTTGCAGCATTTCGATCCTGATTTGGTGATTGAATTTAATCCTGACAATTTGCGTGGCTATTTCGCCAAAGATCCCAACGAGCTTTTTGTACGCATCTTTTCTCTCTACCATCATGTTTATTTGATCAAAAGGGATGATTCCTTCGTCAAAATCAGTACCTACCAGGAACTGCTGGAGCTCATCAAGCCGTTCCATGGTGATTTATTCTGCACAAACAAAACGATTCAGCTCTGAGTTCCCTATAAAAAAGGGCCAGGAAACGTGGCAGCTACTGCTAGCCATGTTTTTTGGCTTTCTCTGAAACGAAAAAGAGCAGGAGAAGCATCTCCCTGCTCTTATCCTATCCTTCTCTTCATTTGGCGAATTCTTCACTCTCCAGCATCATGGCAAGCCCATCCTCGAGCCGCACTTTGCTTTTCCAGTCAAGCCTTTCGAGGGCTGTCGTGTCAGCTTGTGAGCACATGATTTCCTTTTCTCGATAAGGAATGGCGCCGAATTTTAGTTCAATAGACGAATGGGTCAGCGCATGTATTTTTTGGACCAGCTCACGAATCGAGGTAGCCTGACCCGTTCCCACCTGATATTCCACAAACCCCTTCGGCAATGCCGACCGATTTTCAAGCAAAACCAGATAGGCGTTGACAGCGTCATCGACATATACAAAGTCCCTTTTCTGTTCACCGGCGGTCACGGCCAATTCTGCTATGTTTCGAAGGCACCAATTGGTAATAAACGGGATGAACTTTGACGATTGATCAAAGGGTCCGTATATATGCTCAAGCCTGAGATTTGCAAACGTAGTTTGATGAATGGCGGACAAATGGCTCCCCCACTCCGCAAACTGCTTTTTCGTCAGGTGATACCCAAGCATATACGTTGCCTGCCAAGCAAGGGCTGTTCGTGAGAATGTATCCGTGTTCAGGAATAGTTCGGTTCCATGCTGAATAGAAGCTTGCAGGAGCTGGAGCGGGAAGGTGACGTTGGTCTCAACCAGTGCTGCGTCCGACTCATCACGACGCCCGTACGCGGTTGCTGTATGAATGATCGCATCAAATGGCTGATGCCGTTCAAACGGGATACGCAGCTCTGTTTTATCCAGGTCATAGCTTGTGAGCTCCCCTGCTATATCTCCCAGTCGCGAGCAATCTGAAAAGCTTCGCTTGAGGATGACCACATGATGCTTGTTTCGTACGAGAGCCCGCGCCAAATGGCTTCCCAAAAATCCAGTCGCTCCTGTAAGCATGATTCTCAACCCCATTTACCTCCCCGCTGAAAGTCCTCTTACTTCCATTCCGCCTTCCCGCTTTTCCATAAAGCCTCGAGGTAATTTTTATCCCGCATCGTATCCATCGGGTGCCAGAAACCATTATGCTTGTAAGCCGCCAATTGTCCATTTTGAGCCAGCTGCTCCAACGGCTCCCGCTCAAAGACTGTCTCGTCTCCTATCAAAAAGGAAAAAATCTGTGGTTCCAGAACGAAAAAGCCTGCGTTTATCCAACCGCCATCACCATTCGGCTTTTCCTGAAAGCCCTTCACCTGATCGTCTGCTGTCAGATCCAGAGCGCCAAAGCGTCCGGGGGGCTGGGTTGCTGTAATGGTCGCAATCTTTCCATGTGAACGATGATAGGACACCAGTTTTTCGATATCCACGCTGGAAACACCATCTCCGTAGGTGAGCATGAAGGGCTCATCTCCCACATACGGTTGGATTCGCTTGATTCTGCCACCCGTCATCGTATCCTTGCCTGTATCGATCAGCGTTACTTTCCACGGGTCCTGGCATTGATTGTGTAGAATGAGTTCATTTCCCTTAGAAAAATCAAACGTAACATCTGACTGGTACAAAAAATAATGTGCGAAATATTCCTTGATCATGTAGCCTTTGTAGCCCAGACAAATAATAAAGTCGTTATAGCCGTACCGCGAATAGATCGACATGATATGGCAAATGATTGGTTTTTCTCCTATTTCAATCAGGGGCTTTGGTTTCAGCTGTGATTCCTCTCCAATCCGCGTGCCATATCCACCAGCCAAAATGACCACCTTCATGAAGCCCCCTCCTTCAAATAATGATCAATCTGCTCAAGGCAAAAGTGCTGCATCTCTTTTTTCTGCTGGTAGGCTCTTGTCCACTCCACAACAGCATCGAGTGCTTGCTCCAGCGACCAGCGAGGACGCCAGCCCAGCTCAGTAATCGCTTTTGAGCAGTCGAGCTTTAAATAAGTCGCTTCATGGAAGGGCGAGCTGCCCGTAATTTGATAGGATGCCTCTGCCCCCCATTTCTCGCAAAGCCGTGCCGTAACCCACTCTACCGTTTTTGCATCTTCAGGGGACGGACCAAAATTCCAGCTTGAGGAATAGCGCTGCCCGTCTTTCCAGAGCTTTTCTGCGAGCAGCAAGTATCCGCATACGGATTCAAGAACATGCTGCCACGGTCGTATCGCATACGGATGACGAAGCACGACCTTCTCCCCATTTAATAAGGATCGCAGCAGGTCAGGAATGAGCCGGCCTTCGGTCCAGTCCCCGCCTCCTATCACATTCCCCGCCCGTGCTGTTGCGATACCGATCTGATGAGCGGCAGCACCAGATCGGAAAAAGGATTGTCGATAGCTGGCCGTTACCAATTCAGAGCAAGCCTTGCTATTGGAGTACGGATCATGCCCACCCAGCGTGTCCACCTCGCGATAACCCCAGGACCATTCCTTGTTTTCGTAGCATTTATCCGTTGTGACATTGATCACTGCCTTGATCGGCGCCTGTACCAGAGAAGCTTTTCGTATCGCTTCGAATACATGCACAGTCCCCATGACATTTGTCTCGTAGGTTGTAAGCGGATCGACATACGACATGCCGACCAAGGGCTGGGCTGCCATATGAATCACGATATCAGGCTGCGCAACCAGGAGTACTTTGGTTACGTCGTCTTTATTGCGAACATCTCCGCAAATATGGGAATGGAGCAAAGCTTCGATACCACAATGCTGAAACAAACTCGGCTTTGTCTGCGGGGCAAGCGAATACCCTGTTATCTGGGCGCCTAGCGCATGAAGAACCAGGCACATCCATGACCCTTTAAAGCCTGTATGCCCTGTTAAAAAAACATTTTTGCTCTTCCAGAATCCTTTATCTAGCATCATCGCTACTCACTGACCATTTCGAGAATGTCATTCCAGCTCATGCCTAAGCGAACAATATCTTCTTCTATTAATCTACTGCCCATTTGCACCTCGATAATGTCCAGATCGCTAATGGCTTTGATGGCATGCTTAGCACCCACTGGTATTTCGAGCACATCACCAGGGCGAATGCGAAATAAGCGGTCATTTAGCACAAAATCTCCTTCGCCCTCCACTACCATCCATACCTCGCTTCGGTAGTGATGGTATTGATAGCTCAAATTTTTGTCGGCATGAATATGGAGCCGCTTCGTCAAAACCTCTACCTTTTCACTCATCTTCTGAAATTGCAGCACATGATACCAGCCCCAGCGTCTTTCTTCAAACATCGGGCGCTGGCTCCAGTCGCTTGCGATATCCTTAATGACATGACTTTTTTCTTTCGCAGATATCAGAATGCCATCCGGGCTGGCAGCGATCACCAAATCAGACACACCTATGGACACGATCGGCAAGTCCAGCTCATTGATGACATGTGTATTACTGCTTTCCTCCAGATGCACGCGCCCAACAGAAAGATCACTCATTTCCTCTGTAAGCGTATTCCAGGTCCCCAAGTCCTTCCATTCTCCGTCGTAGGGAACGACCACCACATGCTTTGCTTTTTCCACCACTTCATAGTCAAAGCTGATTTTCGGAAGCTCTGAATACTTTTCCATCAATTGCCCGTAATCGGTCGGAAGCTTCCTTTTGTCCATCTCCTCAAGCATGTAGCCCAAACGAAAAGCAAAGACGCCGCAATTCCAGAGTGCCTGTTTGGCAAGCAGCTTTTTCGCCTGTTCTTCCGTAGGCTTTTCTGTAAAGCCGGCTACCTTTTGATAAAGCGGGGAGCTCTTCTTTCCATCTGGAGCTGGTGGCTCAGGAACGATATAGCCATATTTCGTTGATGGATACGTAGGTCTCACACCCATCAATGCCAAATCTGCGCCGGATGCTTCGATCACCTTCTCCAATTGCTTTAGCTTCTGGAAAAAATGATCCTCCACATAGGAATCAACGGGCATGATCGTTATAATTTCGTCCAGACTGAACTTTTTTACACTATGCAAATAGCTCGCGATCAGGGAGATAGCAGGAAAAGTATCCCGTTTCTGCGGTTCCAGTATGAGAGGGACATTCATTCCAAGTTGGCTATCTATCAGGTCTACTTGTGATTGGCTCGTCGAGATAAAGGTCATATCCAAACACTGAGTGGAAGCGAGCTGTCTCCACATTCTCTGGACCATTGACTCAGGTCCACTGCTTTGACTCTTGATCAGCTTTAAAAACTGCTTGGAGCGAACATCGTTGGAGAGCGGCCACAACCTTTTCCCTGAACCGCCCGACAGCAATACCAGTTTCATCTAGGCCACCTCTGTCCGTTATACTTTACGCATGAATCATCATATGAACAGAGATATAGGGATGACCGTTTTACCCGCTAAAATGGTCGATTCTCCCGACTATTGCGATTGTCTGCGATAGCAAAAACCCCCGCCTGCCAGGTACACGGCCTATGCAATTATTTCACTGGCGTCCATCGTCTTGTCATATAGTCGTAATAGTGAGCTCCCGTGCTTTGCGGAATGTTAGAGCATAAAAAATCCCCCATATAGCTTTTGGAATTTAGTCCTTGAAAATGAAGCGAATTGATTCGTTTAAAGGTGCCGCTCGCCTCATCCTTGCAATAAAGGATCCCTTCATATACATACACTTTTTTCTTTTTGTCCAAAGCCTCAGCCCATAATGGACGATTAATGTTTTCATCGAAGAACGTATCGCCGAAAGTTCCATGGGTATGCACCTTGCCTGAGTAGTGGCGATAATACAACAAGCAGAGGACCATGTCAGAGACAAGTGGAACGCCGTTGATTACCTGATCGTATTCAATCGTCTTTTGAACGAGCTGACTGAACATGACCGGATGGACAAAATATTTCATCATGAGATTGCAAAAGCGATCCAATGTATCGATGCCTACAAAACTTGTCCATGCGAATTCCATGGAAAATGATTGATACTCCAACTTAGAAATATTTGTATATAACATCACATCCGAATCCAGATAAAAGCAGCTCTGCATTCCATTCTTTCGCATAAAATCACGCAGGATAAACCATCTTTGGAAGCAAAATAGGTTATATTCATAGCTCATGACGTGCATATGTTGATAAACCTGGGCAAAGGCTTTTGCGGTTGTCATATGGTTATCTAGCTGTTCATGAATGATTCCGGCGGTAGCAAATTTTCGATTCGCCTCTTTGCCAAGCAGATAGACAGGCGAATGGGGGTTGCTTAACTTGGCTTGCCGTAGGCTGAAGGTTAGATAATCATCGTCTCCCCTGTGCATGAAAATGATAGGCAAGGTCATCGCTTACACCCCTCCTTTTCCATTCATTGTTCCTTTCACCCTATTCCTCGGAAGAAGGCTCGGAAACGGCCAACTGTCGTGGGCTTCCCGCCTAAATTTTTAAATCCTATGTATGGAATTTGGGGCTTCTCCCCCGTTTCCCGTCTTCCTATGTGCACATATCGTAAAGATAGCATAATGACTTTGCTTGATTGGGTTTTGCCAAAAGGAGGGATTTTAGTGGGAGGAACATGGACAGACAGTGAAATTCTAGCTGAGATCAATAAGCGCAGCTGGTACCATAAAATCACACTACGTCCGGCGATATCTACACCAGGTGTCGCTATTTTGGAACCGCTCTGGGAAAGCACGCGCAAAGCGAGGCAACATCTGAATTATGCAGGAAAACGCGTCCTCGACATTGCCAGCTTCGATGGCATGTGGGCCTTTGAGGCAGAAAAGCTCGGAGCTTCGCTTGTCGTGGCTACTGATTGCATGCAGCCACTTTACTCCAACTTTGAGCTTTGCAAGGACATATTGGGTAGTAAAGTACTTCCTTTGTACAACATTTCTCCCTATACCTTATGGGAAGGCTTGAAAGTGTTGTTGATGGACGATTTCAGTACACCCCTCCCTTTCCCTCAGCATATACGCCACAATTTGTTCGATATCGTTCAGCATACTGGACTTTTATATCACGTACGCGATCCGTTATGGACGATCTCACAAGCGCGCAGTGTCGTCAAAACGGGGGGGCATTTGCTGCTCGAAACAGCCTGTATTCTTGATGACACTGAATCGAGAATGATCTTTAACGGTCCACCCGGAAACATGAATCGGATTTATCACGATATCACCACGTATTGGGTGCCTTCGATCAAATGTCTCAAGGAGATGCTTGCCAGTACATTGTTCGAACCGCTTCCACACACCATTCAAACAATCAGCTCGGGCACCAAAAACAACTATCCGATTGGCCGTGTCACCATGGTAGCCAGAGCAATCAGCGGCAAGGAAACAGCCGCAGATTCTTACGCTGAATTACTGCGCATCTATCGCAATCCTGGGTTAGTCCCGGACTATTTGTAAAGAAAGCATTTTCCAAAAGAGTGTCTGCCATTCCAACGAGTGGCGGCACTCTTTTGTTGTTTTGTTTCACACCCACCAGTATCCTTTTTCAAAATAAGAAATGTATCCCGATGCAAATCTATCTCCTTGTACATATCCTATTTTAGACACGCCGTTTTATCAGGCGCCCTACTTCTTGAAAGGAGTGACACATATGTCTAGCTCCCAGCTTCCTCTCGTCAGCATCGTAACCCCTTCATATAATCAGGGAAAATTTATCCGTGAGACGATTAACAGTGTACTTCTTCAGGATTACACCAACATCGAAATGATTGTCATAGATGGCGGTTCAACGGATGATACACTGGCTATTTTGCAGGAGTATGCAGAAGCAGACAGCCGTTTTCGATATATCTCTGAGCCTGACCGCGGACAATCTCATGCGATAAACAAAGGCTTCGCCAGAGCACAAGGAGCCATCATTGGCTGGCTGAACTCTGATGATACTTACTTGCCTGGTGCGATTCGCAAGGCGGTTTATGCATTTTTACAAAACCCCGGTTGGGGCATGGTTCATGGCAAATGTCAGGTCATAAACGAGCACAGCCAAGCTGTTAATACATTTCCTTCCGAGCACGCTGATGCCAAGCGACTGTTTTATACGTGCTGCGTCTGTCAGCCTGCGGCCTTTATTCGCAGTCACGTTGTCAAACAGATGGGGGGCGTGGATGAAAAGCTTCACTTCTGCATGGACTACGAGCTATGGATGCGGATTGCCAAATTTCATCAAATCGGCTTTGTCCCTGAATTTTTCGCAAATGCACGCGTTCACGCCACCTGCAAATCCGCGACACAGTGGCATTCCATTGGGATACCCGAGGTGTTTAAATCGCTAGCCAAGCATTATTTGAACATACCTAGTGGCTGGGTGTCCCATGTATCACAATATCGGGGGATGGGCGTCATCGACTTATTAAAACAGTACAAGACCTTCCCTTCCAATTCCACGCGAATTACAAGCATGAACCGCTTTCCTGATTTATGGGCTCCTCCCGTCCTGCGGGTCATGGTTGAATCTGATCCAACGAACCCGTCACACATCCTTCTGATGAAAGGCTCTGTTCCAGGACCATCAGCGAAAACGATAAAACCATTCACCTTGACTGCTATGGTAAATGGCCTCAAGACTAAAACGTTTACGATTGACAAACCGATTTTTGCGATTGAAATCCCTCTTGATCCACGGACGCATATCCATCGGGTCGACATTGCCTCTTCCAGCATCATTGCCGGGACCCCACCGCAAATTCACAAAAAGCTTGTCGGTGGTTACCGTGCAGATGAAGTGATTCCGCTTTCTCACGATGAGTTCATCGTCTACCATACCTTCTCACGCAACTGATTGACTCGTCACATGTATAGCCTCGTTTCGATTACAGCCGCCGCTCCCGCTATCGCTAAAATAAGCAGGATCGGATAGGCGGTTGGTACATACAAATAGAGCACAACAATGAGTATGCCGATCCAGATACCGACACACCAGTGGCAGCTAAGCAGCTTCCCAATCCACTGTCGCACCCTTCCTCCTTTAAATTGGAAATCACGAACGACCTGACCGGACGAATCCGTTACGTATGTGATCGTCAGAAAGGGCTCGCGTAAGAATGAAGTGATCTCATCAAAGACAATTAAATGAGTAAGGCGAAAACTTGCCAGCACGAGGATGAGCATGTCAATCACGGATAGTTCAAACACCTTTTCTCCACCTCTTTCCAATATTTTGAGCTTTTTTATTCCACTGGAAGTTTAGTACCATTACAGGGAGCTACCAACCAGAGAAAGGCGTGATGACATGAATCGCAGCATGAAGAAGATTGCCGCTATCCTTTCCCTGTCCGTCTCCGTCACCATGATCGGACAACCTGCCTTTGCGAAAACGACTTTTACCCCTCTAAAACAAGGGATGAATAACGCACAGGTGCTAGAAGTGGAAAAGATGCTCGAGGCTTTGAAATTTGACCACAATTTAAAGGTAGACAAGCTCTTCACCAGTTCAACGACTTACAACGTCAAGCAATTTCAAAAGAAGTACAAGCTAAAGCAAACAGGAATTGTGAATAAAGCAACGTATGATAATTTGAAAAAGGCGTATACGGACTTGGGCAAAAAACCACAAACAAAGCCGGAAACAAAGCCAGAAACGAAACCGGATACACCATCAAAACCGGCTGACCAAACGGGAACATTGAAGCCGGGCTCTACCGGTTCGAAAGTAAAAGAGCTGCAAAGTATGCTCGCGGATTTGGGCTATAAAGTAACCGCAAGCGGAACATATGATGAATCTACCCGCTTTGCCGTGATGCTGTTCCAATCTCGAAACAAGCAGACTTTGACTGGTGAGGCGGACACCCAAACATACAGTGCAATCCAAACGCAATATAAGAACAATAAAGGACAAACGAAGCCTGACCCGGTTCCACAACCACCTGTTACTCCTTCCAAGCCGGATCAACCGCAAAAGCCTGGCACAGGCACAGTAAATCCAAGTGTTCCACTGCCGTCTGAGCTGACTGCTGACGAGAAGGAAATGGTTCAGCTCGTTAACAAAGAGCGTGCCAACAGCGGCCTCGCACCTTATCAGGTAGATATGCAACTCGTGAAGGTAGCACGTGTGAAGGCACAGGAAATGGTGGATAAAGGATACTTCAGCCACACCTCACCTACGTATGGCTCGCCATTCCAAATGATGGAGACCTTTGGCATCAATTATCGTGCCGCAGCCGAGAACATTGCTCAGAATCAAACCGTTAGTAGTGCTCATCAGATGTTTATGAATTCTTCGGGACATAAAGCCAATATTATGAGCGCTACTTACGATTATGTGGGGATTGCCGTAGTGAACGGTGGACCATATGGTAAAACCTTTGTGCAGATGTTCTTGAAAAAATAAGTTTTTGGAACGTAAAAGCCATCATTTCTATGGAAATGGTGGCTTTTTTTCGTTACGGTATATCAGCCTATTGGGGCCAAGCATTAAAACGAAACAGCAATTCGATTGTTCGCCGGAAAATGAATCTCCTGGTTGTTACACACAACGACACCCTCCACAATGACGGACTTCCCAGAATCCTGTCTCAAGAATGAGATTTGAAAGTTTTGAAAAGACTCGGTTGCTTTGGGAGCAATGCTGACAGGAGCAATCGGAGCAATCCAATATTCTCCCCGTTCCATCGCCTGTGCAAACCAATCATCCTCTAGATATCTCCAGCCCTTTAATCCGTTCATTCCTTGGACCGCCATCGTCTCGACCAGCTTCGGGGGCAAAATCTGACCGCCCATTTTGATCGAGTCCGCCGGAGTCACCCGCAAACAAACAATCGGATTGAACAGCTCCTCGGTTCCCGTGTTCTTTACCTGTAGCGTGCCAATTAATAGATACGGTTTTTCATTCGAATCGGAATGGATCAAAGTATAGTCAAAAAACACCTCTGCTTCTGTTCTGGACTCACTTGGCTGAATCCATTCGGGCTGTCTGGACTGGTCTGGCGAGGCAACCGTTTCCGCTGCTTCAGTCTCTGCTTCTATGGTCTCTACTGCCAAGACAGTCTGGCTTGGTTCCTGCGGGAGTGCTCCAACACTCCTCACTTCGGGCTCTTCTGTTCGTTCTTTCTCATGCGTCAGGGTTTGGTCGGGGCTTTTATCAGCATGGAGCTCAGTGTCATGGTTCGCATCTTCTTCTTCCTCTTCCGCGAATTCCTCTGCTATTTCTGCTTCGAGCTCGATAAGCTGCTCATCTGCTTCTAACAGCCCCAACTCATTGAACGCTTCCTGTCCATACTCCTCTTCGCTTGCCACTGGCTCTGCAGACTGTACTTCCTGGGTGGTTAACTCATTTGTAAACGACGTGTTTGCCAGTACACTTCCGAAAAACACTTTTAACAGGTTTGGGGGTAAATATGCCAGTGGTTGAATCTGCATCCCTACCTGGAGATAGCCCAGGATACCGGAAGCCAGATAAAAGGCAATCTTCTCTCCATACGCTTTGCGCTTGAAGATTTCTGTATGCTTCGGAATCTGCAGCTGCAAATGAACAATGGAGCTAGTTGGCTTTCCCTCTTTTCCTGCTTTTATATGACATGGAATTCCGGTCTGCTTCAGCTCCGCTTGCAAGCATCTGATCAGCTCTCTACGCTTTTCATCCTCTGTTTGAAACAGGACCAGTCTTGGCTTCTCCAGCAAGCGCAGTTCCTTTATGCTAAATCGAATGGCAATATCTGTATTTTTCGCTAGAGCAAGATTGTTTTGCGCTAACACAACTTCCATACCGTAATCTGCAACAAACTTTTGCACGCGTCCCAGAACATCCCACTCATACGGGGTCTCGGTTGTGCTCTTCCCGGTGAACAGGACGCAAACCTTCCCTTTTAACCCTGAATCCAGATCAATTCGCTTGTTTTTCGGGTCCCATTTCAATTGAAAGCCGTTTTGTTTGCAAAACAATCGAAAAGCAGGCAGAGCCGCATACGGCATGGTTCCACCACGTTGCCCACTGTAATATACCTCCACATCCATCCTGCTCACTCCTTCAGGTCACTCGCATACGGGTATCCGTGAATATTGTATGAATGCCTAGTATTTTAAGTGAGCAATTTTGCTCGGCTCACGTTCCACTGAACTTTCACTGGCATACCATGGCATCAAGAAAGGAGTGGTCATATGTCCGCCGGCCAAACGCCATTGATCTCCATTATTATTCCTGTAAAAAACGAAGGAGATAATGTGCGCTCGACGATAACTTCCCTTTTTAATACTCGAACCAATTATTCATATGAAGTGATCGTGGTGGATGATGCGTCTACGGATAACTGCTGCTATTTTTTAGAGCATCAAATGAAAACACCGCAAATCAAGCTCATTACGACTGAAGGAATCGGGGCCGCAGCTGCTAGAAATTTAGGGGCAGATCATGCTCGTGGCACCTATCTTGTATTTTGCGATGCCCATCTGACCTTCGAAAATTTTTGGATTGACCGGATGCTGGAGCTGATTTTGAGCAAAAAAGCAGATGGCGTTGCACCTGGGATCGCTTCTATGACAGAGCCACATAAAATAGGCTACGGGCAAAAGCTGGATCAGAAGCTCGGTGTGGTTTGGAATCCGAATCCTCACCGTCCCTCCCCTGTAGCCATCTTGCCAGGTGGCTGTTTTATCGTGTCCAAAGAGGTTTTTACAAAAGTAGGCGGGTTTGATCGCGGATTTCGTGTGTGGGGATTTGAGGATATCGAATTCTCGATAAAAATGTGGCTGTTTGGCTATACCTGCTTCGTTCAGCCCTCCGTCAAAATCCTGCACCTTTTCCGACAATCCCACCCCTATACGGTTGTCCACGAGCATGTATATTACAACATGCTGCGCATGGCGTACAGTCACTTCAGTGAGGCGCGCATCGAGGCGAGTAAAAAACTAATCGTCTATACCAACGCTGAAGAAATCGAAGATGAAGTGCTGACTTTTGGGGGTGCTGCACAGCGTTTGCGCTATCTTGCCCAAAGAAAATTTGATGACAATTGGTTCTTCCAGCGCTTCCAAATTCCTTTTTAACACCACACTTACCTAAAAATGGGCATTCGTTGACAAGCAAATTTCCCATTGCCCACATAGTATGTAACTGCAAAGCAAATCCCCTAGGAAAGGAAGGATTCTTACGGTGAACCATATCGTGAAGCCCATTATGGGTCGCCAGCTCCCTACACCGACGCCAACCGCAACTCCTCCTATACCGAATAACCTGCAGGAAGAGTGTATTCGCGTCAACAAGGTGTATGACTGGGTTGTTCTCGCAAACAGCTACCGGAATAAGATTGCCATTCCTGCCGATTGTCAAGCACTGGTAGACGCTGCTATTCGCGCTGGGCAAGACATCACCTTTTCCTGCGTAGAGCCTGTTTCTCCTGCACCTAGTTGCAGTGTGGTCGGTATTCGCCGCGAAACAATTGTTGTTGGTGGAACATCCGTTCGCGTAGGCGTCGTTAATTTCGTCTTCAGTGCAACTGTCCAGTTGACTGTATTTGCAGATGGAACGCCTCTCTGCACATTCGCAACTACTGTTCAGTTCGATCAAGAAGTCGTGCTTTGCCTGCCTGAACCACTGGATGAGCACAACATCGTTTGCCGGATCAGCGCTCTTGAGTGCAATCCATCTGGCAGCGTCCTCCTTGGTGGAATGGTTCAACTCGATGTTATCGTTTGCGTCGAAATCCAGGTAGAAGCAGAAGTGAAACTGGAAGTGCTGGCGAAATTCTGCTCTCCGCGTCCAAACAACATTCCTGTACCATCGCCGACTCCTTCTTTCCGTTGCCCACCAATTACATTCCCACCACAATGCCCACCAATCTTCCCAGTCCGCAACTGCGATTGCCAGGCGTCTGTAAATGCTCTGGTACCGAATGTTTCCATCTCTATTGGCATTCCACTCACAGTCGCAATCGGTACGATCCAGCTCATCGCAGATATCTGCCCAAGCTGCGATCCATCCAGCAGCTCGTTTACCTTTAACTTCTTTGATACTGTCCTTACTGATCTGTTGGGCGATCAAAGCTTTAGCTTCTCGCCTTCTACGATCAGTTCTCCAACTTGTATCACCGTCTTGCCTGGCCTTGCTATCTTGCTCGGCTTGACTGTCACTGGTACAGGTGTACGGACATTTACAGCTACAGGTGTTCAAGAAACATTAACCTACTCTCTCACTCTTGCAGAAACCGCCCTGGGTCTGCCAGATATCATTCTCCTGACACTCACCGATCAAAACGGTGTCCTTGTATTTACAGCAACTATTACAGTCGTTCCAGACACAGAATTGATCGTGCGCGATTGCATCACCTTTGGAGATATTGTTATTACCACCCCTTAATCCGCATACAACAAAATCGTTTGCCAACGGGAGAAGAACCATATCTTCTCCCGTTTCTCTTTTCCTATTCCAATTCCGGGATACATGCACCCTTCCCTATCCGTTACATATGACTATTAGGAAAGCCACTTCATAAGGAGGACAACACCGGTGCTAAAGAAAAGGACCTCCAACCCAACCAAAGGGAAAATAGTGAATGAAAAACTCCTTTTGCTTAAAAAGCAAGCCTATTACTACGAAGAAAAAGCTACTCAATTTAGTATCATGGCACAAGAGCTGACTGAACAATTGGAAGTGTACCGCTCAAGAGAAAAGGAGCAAGCCGAGCTGCTAGAAGAGTTGCAAGCAACTGTTTCTGAGCTCCGAAGCAAGGAAGACCAGTGGAAAGAAGCAGTAGACCGTACTTCAGCCGTGATCAGCGAATGGGAAACAAAGGTTGAGCATCAAAATAACCTGCTCGATCAACGGGAAAAAGCCATCGCTTCGTACAGAGAACGTGAAACCAAGTTGAAAGAGACCATAGAGGATTTAAAAGGCGATTTGAAAGAAGAAAAAAAATCGAGAAAGACCACAGAAGCATTGAGCGCGAAGCAGCAAGCCGAATACGTAAGCCAACAAGAACAACTCGAAACCAGCCTGCGACAAGTCATCGAGCATCTCGAACGCGATCGAGAGGAATATCGAAATCGGCTAAGTGAATCTGAACAAAGCCTCCAGCATAAGAATTCTGACCTCGAAGCACTTCGCCAGCAACTAAACGAATACGTACAAAAAGAAACACAATGGAAAGAAGCATACGCTGAGCTGCAGCTCCATCTGGAATCTATCCCAAACGCAGAAGAATATTGGAGCAAGCTTTTACAAGAGTCAATCCAGCAACTGGAGGACTCCAAGCAAAAGGAATCTGTTCTGATCCAGCTGGTAGCAGATCAAGAAGGGATCATTGCCGGGCTTCAGAACGCTCATGAAGCCAATAAAAACAATGAGGCTTTAATTGCAGAATTGCAGCAGAAGCTGGACGAAACTGATCAACAATTGGCTCAGGCGCATCAAGAGCTAGGATCTGCACAGCAAAAGGAAGCACAATATAACCAGGAACGAAGTCAGTTAGAGGAAGCGATTCAGCAATGGGCAGAGCACGAAGATGAATGGAAACAAGCATTAGAAGCCAGAAGCGTTGAGCTTGAAAATGTACGTACCATAGAACAAAGTCTTGCTGCACAGCTTGCCGAAGCAAACGAACGCTTGGAGCTCTCCATGGAAGTATGGAAGGAAACCCTTCAAGCTCGCGATCAAGAACTGGAGAATCTAAGAGCTACGGAGCAAAGCCTGACTGCTCAGCTTAGTATCGTGCATAGTTCAGAGCAAAGCCTTGCTGCACAGCTCGCCCAGGCAAATCAGAAGCTTTTCCTGGCTGAGCAGGATTGGAGTGCTGCCCTTTCTTCCCGTGAGAACGAGCTGGATGAACTTCGCACCACGGAGCAAAGCTTGACGGCTCAATTGGCAGAGGCAGCCGAGAAACTTGAGCTCGCTCAGCACGAATGGAAAATGACTCTCCTGTCTCGTGATCAGGAGCTGGAGAACCTGCACGATACAGCGCAAAGTCTGACAACTCAGTTAGGAGCGGCAACCGAGAAACTCGAGCTCGCTCAGCAGGAATGGGAGACTACCCTTCTGAATCGTGATCAGGAGCTGGAAAACTTGCGTCATACGGAGCAGCTTCTCGTTACTCAGCTGACAGACGCAACCGAAAAGCTCGAGCTCGCCAAGCGCGAATGGGAGGCTGCCCTTCATTCGCGTGACCAGGAGCTGGAAAGTTTGCGCGCTACAGAGCAAAGTCTGAATACTCAGTTGCATGAGGCAATCCAGAAGCTTGAGCTCGCACAGAACGATTGGGAGGCTACTCTTCACTCGCGCGACCAAGAGCTAGATGAACTTCGTGCTCTGGAGAATATACTCAAAACGCAGCTTGCTGAGGCGAATCAGAAGCACCAACTCGCTCAACAGGAGTGGGAGGCAGTGCTTTTGACTCATAACCAAGAGCTGGGAAGCTTGCGAAGCATCGAACAAGGGCTGTCTGCGCAGCTTGCTGAGGCTAACGAAAAGCTGCTGCACACCAAGCAGGAATGGGACGCTATACTTCTATCTCGCGACCAGGAACTGGAAAGCCTGCGCGATACGGCACAAAGCCTGGCTGCTCAGCTTGCCGAAGCAAACGAAAAGCTTCGTCTCGCTCAGCAAGATCGGGAGACGACTCTTCTCGCACGTGACCAGGAGCTCGAAAACCTATACGAGACTGAAGAAAAACTGTCTACACAGCTTGCTGAGGTTAACGAAAAGCTACTGCTCGCTCAGCAGAATTGGGATGCTATACTCCTGTCTCGTGACCAGGAGCTCAATATGCTGCGAGACACCGAAAGAGGCTTAAACACTCAGCTTGCAGAGTCAAACGAAAAGCTCGTACTCGCTGAACAGGTAATCGACAGCTTGCGCAGTACAGAGCAAAGCCTGGCTGCTCAGCTTGCCGAGTCAAACGAAAAGCTAGAGCTCGTTGATCAGGTAATCGAGAGCTTACGTAGCACAGAGCAAAGCCTGACTTCTCAGCTTGCCGCGTCAAATGAAAAGCTCGTACTCGCTGACCAAGAGCTCGATGGCTTGCGCACCACAGAGCAGAGCTTCACTGCGCAGCTTGCCGAATCAAATGAGAAGCTTGAGCTCGCTGATCAGGTAATCGAGAGCTTGCGTACCAATGAGCAAAGCCTCACTGCTCTGCTTACCGAGACTAGTGCAAAGCTTGACCTCGCTGACCATGAGCTCGAAAGCTTGCGCCAGACAGAGCAAAGCCTGACTTCTCAGCTTGCAGAAGCTACCGGAAAGTTCGAAATCTCTGACCAAGAGCTCGAGAGCTTACGCAGCACCGAGCAAAACCTGACTGCTCTGCTTGCGGAAACAACCGAAAAACTCGAGCTTGCTGACCAAGAACTTGATAGCTTGCGCAGCACCGAGCAAAACCTGACTGCTCTGCTTGCGGAAACAACCGAAAAGCTCGAATTCGCTGACCAAGAGCTCGAGAGCCTGCGCAATACCGAGCAAAGCCTGAATGCTCAGCTTGCGGAAACAACCGAAAAGCTCGAGCTTGCTGACCAAGAGCTTGAGGGCTTACGCAGCACCGAGCAAAACCTGAATGCTCAGCTTGCGGAAACAACCGAAAAGCTTGAGCTTGCTGACCAAGAACTTGATAGCTTGCGCAGCNGCAAAGCCTGACTGCTCTGCTTGCGGAAACAACCGAAAAGCTCGAATTCGCTGACCAAGAGCTCGAGAGCCGGCGCAGTACCGAGCAAAGCCTGACTGCTCTGCTTGCGGAAACAACCGAAAAGCTCGAATTCGCTGACCAAGAGCTCGAGAGCCTGCGCAATACCGAGCAAAGCCTGAATGCTCAGCTTACGGAAACTACCGAAAAGCTCGAGTTTGCTGACCAAGAACTGGATATTTCGCGCAGTACTGAGCAAAGTCTGACTGCTCAACTTGCCGATGCCACAGAAAAGCTCGAAATCGCTGACCAACAGCTAGAGAACTTGCGTAGTTCCGAGCAAAGTCTGACTGCTCAGCTTGCCGACACTATCGAAAAACTCGAATTCGCTGACCAACAGCTCGATAACTTGCGTGGTACAGAGCAAAGCCTGACTGCTCAGCTTGCCGATGCAACAGAAAAACTCGAAATCGCTGACCAACAGCTTGGTAACCTGCACAGTACCGAACAAAGTCTGACTGCTCAGCTTGCCGACACTATCGAAAAGCTTGAAACCGCTGACCATGAGCTTGAGAGCTTACGTAGTGCAGAGAAAAGCCTGCTTGCACAGCTTGTCGAGGCAAGCGAAGAGCTTAATAACTTGCGCAGTGCAGAGCAAAGCCTGACTGCACAACTTGCCGACACTACCGAAAAGCTCGAAACCGCTGACCATGAGCTCGAGAGCTTGCGTAATACAGAGCAAAGCCTGACTGCACAGCTTGCCGACACTACCGAAAAGCTCGAAATCGCTGACCATGAGCTCGAGAACTTACGTAGTGCAGAGCAAAGCCTGACTGCTCAGCTTGCCGAGGCAAACGAAGAGCTCAATAACTTGCGCAGTACCGAGCAAAGCCTGACTGCTCAGCTTGCCGACACTACTGAAAAGCTCAAAACCGCTGACCATGAGCTCATTAGTCTGCATAATACAGAGCAAAGCCTAACTACCCAGCTCGCCGAGGCAAATGAAAAGCTTGAAGTGGCCCAGCAGGAGTGGGAGGCTCAGCTACTCGCTCGCGATAACGAGTTGTATGCCGTACGCACATCCGAGCAATCTCTCGCCTCTCAGCTTGCCGATGCACAGGCGGACCACAACAACTCTCTGCAAGAATGGAAGGCTTCCCTGCTCGATCGCGAACAAGAACTAGAAGCTGTACGTTCCTCCTGGCAAAGCCTTGCGTCTCAGCTTGCCGAAACACAAGAGAAGCACGAGCTCGCTCAGCAGGAATGGAGGGCTGCTCTCCTCGCTCGCGACCAGAATCTGGATCGTCTGCGCACCCTGGAACAAGGCCTTCAAACACAGCTAACCGAAGCAAACCAGAACTCAAAAATCACCGAAGATCACTTGACAGATGCCAACCAAAAAATATCCGAGCTAGAGCAACAGCTCAAAACGCTCGAGGAGCAAAGCAAGACATCCTCACCAAAGGATGATAAATGGAATCAATTGCTTGAGGCAGCCAACAAGCAAAGCGAGCAATACCAGCGTCAGCTCAAAGAGAAGGAAAAAGAGCTCCAGCTAGTTTCCGAGCAGGAAATGGTATTGAAAAAGACTGTTGCCGGGCTAAAACAGATGGTTAAGGATTTTCAAGAAAAAGAGGAGAGTTACAGACAAGCTATTAAAAGCTACACGCAAAAGGAAGCACGCGCGAATAAAGCTCTCAGCCAATTCGCTGCACCTCCGAAAACATCCAGCAATGGTCCGATCACAACACCGATTAAAATGTCTCCGACTTCTCAAGTTCCATACCAGACACCTCCCTTTACACAGAACGGCAACACATTCAACCCGTTCAAATGACCGTGGGAATGTGCAAATGCCGTTCCACCAAGCTGAAATACTGAATAAAACATATTACAGTTCAGAAAGGGGAGAAAAACCATGACACCAGAGCAACTCCGTGCGCTATACAATCAGCGCCAGCAACGTCCCGTTCGGCCCATGCAAAATCCGATGGGCATGCCTGCTTCACCATTGCCAAAACAAAGCCCAGTAAACAACGTTAAACCGCTGACGCCACCCAAGACTAAAGGAGGCTGCTGCGGCAGGCGCTGGCAGGGCTAGTCAGTTTCATGAAAAACCATTCCTTATAGCTCGCCCCATATGGGAAGAAATGGTTAGACATTGTAACGAGGAGAGACCAAACGAAGCATGCGGATTACTCTCGGGAAGAAATGGGAGAGCTGAAACGATCTGGCGAATGGAAAATACGGAAAAAAGTCCGGTCGCTTTTGCCATGGATACGCGTCAGCTTCAAAAAGTATTGCAAAAAATGTCCTTAAAAGGTGAAGTATTGGTGGGGATCTATCACTCCCACCCTACTGCTCCACCGATCCCATCACGTGAGGATATTGCCTTTGCTTACTACCCAGAAGCAGCGTATCTGATCCTCTCCCTTTCCGCAAACAAGCCCGAGCTTTGTTGCTATCGCATTTTGCAGAAGCAGGCATTTCGTCTCCCTTTCAAGCTCATATAGGGCTCGTTATATAGCAGAAACCCAAAACAGCGGGAGATCATTCCCGCTGTTCTGTTTTTTCGCTCGATTCGGGACGCAGCCACTCTCTTACTTCCCAGCTTACAAAATCATCCTCCCACTTGATGTGGTACTTCTCTCCCTGTAATCCGATCACAATCCCTCTGGCTCCATCCTTCACATACACGACCATGTCCCCAATCTGAATCACATCGCATCGCATCCCTTTACCCGAGTCTAAAGATGATGCCATGACCGCCTTTCGGGTATACCCATTTAATATTCTCGTACGGACACCCGATTCGGCAGCTTCCGCATTCATGGCAGCCTTCGTAGCCTACATGCATCCGCACCTCTTCCCATTTGTATACTTCCGCCGGGCAAAAGATTGTGCATAACTTATCCGGGCATTGCGTTGCACAAACATCTGCGCTTAGCACATGCAAATGCGACTCTGTATCTGCTTTGAAGCGTACAAGATACTGCTTTTCTTCAATCGACTGGCCTTTTGGGAGATCCTGCATCACTTCATCACCCTCCACGCATTCATCAGATCGCGTGCCATTTTCCATTTATCCTTGGCTGAACCGAGGTCTTGCCAGATTTTTTTCTGCTTGCTCCACTTGGAGGTTCCATCAATCGTAAACATCTGACTCGCTGCCTTATTCATTAAAGGGATATACTGCTCAAAATATTGCGGGTACTTTTCAAAATGATGTGTTGCGTCCTTGTACTTTTTCAAATCTTGCCCAACAAAGCTATTCAGAAGATTCGTTCGATACGAATCCAGCATTTGCTCAGAGTAATCCCCTGCCTCTTTTGCTTTCATAATCGTTTCCGCAGCGAGCACTCCCGATGCCATAGCCATGTTCGAGCCTTCGCGATGTATGGCGTTAACGAGCTGTGCAGCGTCCCCAACGACAATGACTCCATTTCCAACAACCCTAGGCATGGAACGGTAGCCGCCCTCAGGTATAAGGTGAGCCAAATATTCCTGCTGCTCACACCCCTGAATATACGGACGGATCATCGGGTGGTTTTTGACATAATCCAAAAGCTCATATGGCTTGATCTTGTTTTTGATCAAGCCTGACAGCATCGTACCCACACCGATGTTCAGACTATCCTTGTTTGTGTATAGCCAGGCTGTCCCCAAAATGCCCTTGGTCGAATCACCGAATATCTCAATGGTACACCCATGGTCGCCCTCCAGACTAAACCGGTCCTCAATGATTTTCCGGTCAAGCTTGAGCACTTCCATAACGGCAAGCGCCACTTCGTCCGGGCGGAACTCCTTATGGAAGCCAAGTGACTTCGCGAGTAGCGAGTTAACCCCATCAGCCAAAACCACCACGTCCGCATAAAGATCCCCGTCTGGACGATCTGTCCGTATCCCGACCACTTTTCCATTTTCCTGGATGCATTCCAGTGCTACCGTTTCGTTGAGCAAAAGAGCACCTTGCTGTACGGCTTTATCCGCAAACCATTGGTCAAACTTCGCCCGCAGGACGGTGAAATTGTTATAGGGCTCTTGCGCCCACTCCAGCCCCTTGTAGCTGAAATTAATTGCGGACTCCTTGTCGAGCATCATGAAGCGTTGCTCAACAATCGGACGCTCTACAGGAGCCTCTTTGTAAAAGCCTGGAATAATGTCTTCTAACGTTTTACGGTACAAGACACCGCCCATTACATTTTTGGAGCCAGGGTATTCTCCTCTTTCCAGCAACAGGACATTTACGCCCGCTTTTGCCAATGTATAGGCACAGGCTGTACCTGCTGGACCCGCTCCGACCACGATCACGTCAAACTTCTCAGCCATATGACACCTCCTTGTCAGCCTCTACCTGGAATGCCTCCATCAACATCGGAATGATTTCAAAGGCATCGCCAACAATCCCGTAGTGGCATGACTGGAAAATGAGCGCATCCGGGTCCTTGTTGATGGCGATAATTAATCCCGAATTCCGCATGCCGACCAAATGCTGAATCGCTCCGGAAATACCGATGGCGAAGTAAACTTTTGGCGTGACGGTTACGCCTGTCTGACCTACCTGATGTTCATGCTCGATCCAGCCTGCCTCCACAGCATCCCTGCTCGCGCCAACCGTAGCTCCAATTTTTGCTGCAAAACGATGAATGAGTGAGAAGCCTTCCTTGCTTCCAAGTCCTTTTCCGCCTGCAATAATCACATCCGCTTCATCAAGGCGCACCTTTTCTTTTGTTTCACGGACGATTTTCAGCACCTTGGTACGAATGTCTTCTTCACTCAAGCTGATTTGCTCCTCGATGACTTCACCTGTACGCGACTGGTCAGGCTCAAGCGCTTTCATCACCTTTGGGCGGACAGTCGCCATCTGTGGCCGATGCTTTTTGCACAGAATCGTAGCCATAATATTTCCGCCAAAAGCTGGTCGACTTGCTTCAAGCAGTCCCGTCTCTGCGTTGACGTCGAGCATGGTCGTATCTGCGGTCAGCCCTGTTTCCAAATCGGTGGCGACTGCACTCGCCAAATCTTTTCCAGTGGATGTAGCGCCGTACAGAATAATCTCCGGCTTGTGCTTCAGGGCACATTCAATAACAGCACGCATATACGATTCAGTCCGGTAATCGTTAAAAATCCGGTTGTCGTAGACATAAATCTGATCGGCCCCATACGGAAAGATCGATTCGGCCAGTGGCAATACCCCTTCTCCAATCATTAGACCTGCGAGAGGAACACCACGCTTATCTGCCATTTGGCGTCCCGCACCCAAGAGCTCCAGAGAGACGGGTGCGATCTGTCCGTCGCGCACTTCAACATACACCCATATGCCCCGATACTCATCCAGATTCATGCTTGCCCCTCCTTCACCCGAAACAGTCCCCGTTTATCTTGCAAAATGTCCATGAGATGTGCCACCTGCTCGCTGGATGAGCCCTGTAGCATTTCGCCACCCTTAGGCTTTTCAGGAGGCCATACCTTCGCCACAATCGTCGGAGAGCCTTTTAATCCAAGCAGCGTTCGGTCAATATCCCCCAAATCGTTAACCGACCAGATGATCGGATTGTACCTGGCAGCTCGGAGCATATTGGGCAAGGGTGAATAAGGGACTTCATTAATTTCCTTTTCGACTGAAAACAGGCAGGGCAAGGCTGACTGGATGACCTCGTATCCATCCTCCAACTTGCGATGAACGATCGTGTAGCCTTGCTCTTTGTTTACTTCCACTACCTTTTTCACACAGGTAAGTGGGGGAATGTTCAGCCTTCTGGCGATACCAGGTCCTACCTGTCCTGTATCCCCGTCAATCGTCATCTTTCCGCAGATAACGAGATCCACTGGCTGTGTTTCCGCAATTTTCTTAATCGCCATGGTGATTGCGTAGCTGGTTGCCAGTGTATCGGCTCCTGCAAACGCTCGATCCGTGACCAGGTATCCTTCATCTGCTCCAATCTCCACACACTTCCGTATCGCCTTGACAGCAGGCGGAGGCCCCATCGTAACAACAGAGACGATGCCCCCGTAGCGCTCTTTGAGACGAACTGCCTCTTCAACGGCATGTGCATCATACGGATTGAGGATCGCAGGTGCGCTCGCACGATCCATCGTATTCGTTTTCGGGTTCATTTTGATGATCTTGGTGTCCGGCACCTGTTTGATACAAGCAACTATATGCAGCATGAATCATCCCCCTTTGCTGCCGGCGCGTAATTAGGCATTCCTAAAGATGCTGTTCAAAAAGGTTGTCTCTTTTTCACGCAATGGTTCAGGCAGCTTGTCGTTCATTGTTATAACGTATTGCAAAACGGTAGGGGTTAGACCAGTAAACAGGTATGTGCACAGACCAAATATCCCTGACTGGACAGGGCTCTCCGTTATTTTTGCTCACTTCTGCCCTCCGACATCTTGACTAGGAGGATCACCATCGCTCTCTTTCTTTCTAAGCGACTGGATTCCAAGCAACAGCAGAGGGAGGACCAGCCCATAAGTCGTGGCATAGGGAATCCACTCACGCTTATTGTATTCTTCTGAATGAACGACATTGGGATGCACAATCAAGGACAAGGCAAGCACGATTATTCCTAGTGGCAGCACCAAAAAGCGATAGTCTTTCAGATTCAAGGTTTGTGCCAGACCGATGACCGAAGCATAAAAATAGCAGCAAACCCTGAAAAAAATCGTAATAAACCACATGCCAGCCATGATGATCTCAATTCGCTGCAAAAAATTACCCACATTGATTTTCTTTGCGAGCGTGTAGCTGGGATACATTTGTCTTGCAGTCGTATCTGCCCCAAGCACGAGAATCGTCAACGCTATAATCATGATCAGTACAAACCCGCCAATCATGGTTCCAGAAAAAAAAGCTTTTTTGGCTTCCTTGTTTCGATTGACGCTTGCAGGAAAAATCATGAGCAGCACGACAGGAGCTAACGAAAAAACGCTGGCAAAAAAAATCGTTCCCTTCAGCAGGACCTTAAAATTGGTATCCAGAACGGGTTGGATATTTTCTATTTTGATTTGGGGGGAAAGAAAAATCACTAGGATGATAAAAAGGAGAACAAACAACGGAAACAGCACCTCCGCGGAACGGGCAAGCGTTTCAATTCCTAGGCGTATACCCATCATGACAATGCAAGCAAAGAGAATATGGACAGATTGAATCGGCGTCTCCGGCATAATTTGAGTGGTCATGAAATTTCCTACAAAAAAAAGCAGCTCTGCCGCAGTAACCAGATTGAAGAAAATAAAGGTGATCGAAATCGTCTTCCCGATCCATTTTCCAAAGACGAGCTCATTCATCTCGACCAGACTCTTCGTAGGAAACCGTCTGCCTAACGCAGTATAGATTCCGGTTATCAACAGTCCCAGTCCAACACCGAGCACAGCTGCAAGCCATGCATCTTGTTTGACAATACCTGCAAGACCAGCCGGAATAATCAAGATGGGGGTACCAATCGTAAATAGCGCTACTAAAATGCCGAATTGGCGAGCACTTATTTGTACTTCCGTCACCATGCTCCTGTCCCCCCTTTATTTCAACACATGATCGATATAGTCACTCACGGGCTTATATAATTGGATAATCCCATCGATCGGATTCGGCACCTTGACGTGCAAGCTATGAGCGATACTTATGCCTACTCCTAGCAACAGCAGAAACGAAAAGATCCACAGTTCCTTTTTCAGGTGACTTTTTAACAGAAGCGGTACTTCAAACAACGTGATGACAACTGCTGCGAGTACAATCCCAAATACTGACACCATACGGATTTACTCCTTCAATTTATTGACAAAGGACTCGCTTATTGTCCCGAGTCTTCTAATTTTGACATCCACATTCATTTTGAAGCGTACCTGGGAGAACTCCTTGTTCCAGTTCTTCTTGACCTTTTTCCAATAGACGGGATCTCTTCTATGGATGGCGTCACCAAACCCCAAGACATCGCTTTGCAGCTTTTTTGCTTTACTCACTGCAAGCTTTGCATTTTCTTTCATGACCTGCTCAACTTTTTTCTCTATCTCATAGATCGTTTTGGTTTTTGTGAGATCGATCTCACACTCCACATCTGCTATGTTTGCTTCTGTATGGACAGTGACCTCAACCTCAGGCTTTCCATTTTTCACCTGTCCTTTGACCTTTGACTTAGAACGGATTACTTCGACACCCATTCTTCCACCGCTAGGACAAGCAATTTCAATGACGGTGCTCTTCAATTTGTCTGTTAAATCGCTGTATCCTTTACTCTCATCCTCATTCAGCCAACCGACCAGCTTGTCTTTTCGAAACACAGCAATGCCGTCATACTGCAGGAATGAAGGAGCATCGATTTGCTCGATATTTTGCCTCCCTTTGCTTGCTTGCGGATCACCTTGAATTCGAATACCAGTCAAGACCGCATGCTTTCCTTCGCTTACGAGATCCGTGATCAGCTCATCCAATTGGACGGCAACTGTTGGAGCCCATGACTTCTCTGATACTTCCAGGGAAGTAAACATCTTGGTTGCTGGAATTTTTTCCAATGGGGTTAATACGTTTAAAACGTCTTTTGCTTTTGCGCCTTTGGAGACCACCATAAAAAAATCTGTACGGATTTCATGATCTCTGGAAAACAGGTCCAGGATTTTACCGATTCCTTCTCTGGCCACCTCTTCACTTAGAACGAATATCCGCAGATGGGCAAAATACAGCTTCCTAGGCGTGACTGTCGTCATTTTGCGGATCGCCTCAAACACCGTGTCCCCCTTCGCATGGTACATGGTAACGGGGGCACGGCCACTCGATGCTCTTTGTGCAGCTACCTCCCCAGGATCAACCACTTGAACGGACACCTGCACTTTATTCTCAACTCTGTCTATGCCAATTGCAGCCACGATAGCCAGATCGTTTAATTCCCGGCGACTCCAGCAGCCTGTGGTGAACAGCAAGCAAACGAGAAATATGAGAAACAGGATCGCTGGACGCCTCACGATTTGTCCCCCTTTTATGAATGCGCAGCTTTTGCTTCTTTACACTCTTGACTTTGGTTTTTGTGTCGGCTGAATATGCCCACGCCTCACGTTATTCTGGTTGATCAAACGGGGACGCGAAAACATCAACCACTGGGGCAATCTGAAAATGGCATCCTTCTGATCTTTTAGGATCAGTGGTGCAAATGGGCTCATGTACGGAATCCCAAATGAGCGTAGGCTGCACATATGTAGAACCAGCGCAATGACCCCAACGATAATCCCAAATACCCCAAACGTAGCTGCCAGAATAATAAAGGGAAAACGCAGCATACGGATTGAGTTGGCCAGACTGTACGCTGGAAATACAAAGCTGGCAATAGCGGTCGTTGATACTACTATGACCATCGCAGCCGATATGATCCCTGCTGCCACTGCCGCTTGTCCGATCACGAGTGTTCCCACGATAGAAACAGCAGGTCCAATCGTTCGTGGCATACGCAGTCCGGCCTCTCGAAGGATTTCAAAAGCCACCTCCATCATGACAGCTTCTATAAAGGCCGGGAATGGAATTCCTTCGCGTTGTGCAGCCAAGCTGATGAGCAGCTGAGTCGGCAGCATTTCCTGATGAAACGTCGTGATGGCTACATACATCGACGGTCCAAACAAAGCGATGAGAAAGCCGACATAGCGCAGAATCCGAATCAGACTGCTGACATCTGCACGATGATAGTAATCCTCCGCCGCATGCAAAAAGGATACAAATAATGCGGGAACAACGAGCACAAACGGTGTTCCATCTACGAGAATCGCTACTTTCCCTTCCAAGAGCTCAGCTGCGATCACGTCGGGCCGTTCTGTATTGTAGACCGTCGGAAAAGGCGACAGCGTACTGTCCTGAATAAATTCTTCCACATAACCGCTCTCTAAAATGCCGTCAATGTCGATCCGGTCAAGACGCGCCCGAACCTCCTCCACCACTTTTTCGTTTACGATGCCTTTCACGTACATGACTGCCACGTCTGTTTTTGTCACACGCCCAATTTGCCTTGTTTCCAGCCACAAATTCGGATCCTTGATTTTGCGCCGAATCAGCGCCGTATTCGTTCGTAAGGTTTCCGAAAATGCTTCGCGTGGCCCACGAATGACCGACTCTGCTGAGGGCTCGTTCACACCGCGGTCTTTCCAGCCTTGTGTGCTGGCAGTAAACCCCCTCTCATAGCCATCGATCAAAATGATAGCCTCACCAGATAAAAGTGCATTGTACAAAGCTGCAAAGTTATCGATTTCACCGTGATCACCAATCGAGAGTGCATATTCCTTCAGGGTATGAAAAATATCGTGATAAGCGTCATGTTGTCGCTGTTCCTCCCGGATAAACTGGCTATCGAGAGTGACTGCCTTCATGGTGAACCCGGTAATGACATTCCGATCCACTAAACCATCTGTATACATGATCCCCATCACTCGGTCGTTATCCCGGCCAAAACGGATTTCTCGAATGATAATATCGGTGCTATTCCCCAGATCGTCTTTGATCTTTTGAATATTAGCCATAAGACTCGGGGAAAGCGGCTGCATCTCGTCCAAGCTTGTGGGCTCACTGCTGTTGACATGCGAAGCACGTTTCCAAAAGTCCTTAAATTTCATGTCAATCTCCCTCGACTCTACGTTGCTATTCTAGTATTTCAGTATTGTCTTCGGGAGAGGCATTTAGTCAAAAAACGCTCTTGGTGTGACCGTTTTCTCCAAAGAAAAAGGGTGATTGAGTTTTGCAACCCAACCACCCGGAACCAATTTCTTTTATTTCAGCTCTCTCATCATTTGCGTGCGATACTGCGTAGGCGTCTGTCCTGTTACCTTGTGAAATACTTGCGCAAAATAGGCACTCGTACGGAAACCTACCTGCATGGCGATATCTGTGACACTGCCCGTTGTTTCACTTAATAGCTCTTTGGCAGCTTCCACTCTCTTTTGACTTAAATATTGCGTAGGTGAACAAAGCTTCAGTTTCGTAAACGAGCGCTGCAAGTAATAAGGGCTCACAAACAGACGTGAGGCGATCTCCTGTAAGGTTAGCGGCTCCTGATAACAAGCATCGATCAATTGCTCCACACGACTCGCCAGCTCTTCATCCGCCGGTCGCCAGTGCTGTACATGCGGCTGGCATCGTTTGCAAGGACGCAGTCCAATCTTCTCTGGCTCCACTGTATTGGCAAAGATGCGAATGTTCTCCTTTTTGGGCACTCTGGATTTGCAGGATGGACGGCAAAAAATGCCCGTCGTTAGCACTCCGTACCAAAATTGTCCGTCGTATGCATGATCGCACTCGACGATTGCCTGCCAGTATTCTTCGTTCATTGGCCATCCTCCCTCTCGCGTTTTCTTCCCCCAGTATACCCTACGATCCGTTTTATCCGTAAGCGTCATCGAATGGAAGAGCAACATTTTCGAATCGATGGGAGAGCAAGATCCGGAAAGACACCACCCCTACTGTCTCCTATGCTAAAGCATGTCAATCATTCAACAACATAGGGAGGGCAAGATCGTGTTTCAGAAATTGAATAGCATGTTGCATCACAAAGATTTCCGTACCTTTTGGCTCAGTCATACAGCCACTCAATTCGGCACGCAGGTAGCTTTATTGGGGCTGCCCCTGGTCGCCTCTCTCACTCTTGCTGCCTCGCCGCTCCAGATGGGGATACTTGGCGCTCTGGAGTATGCACCCTTTCTGCTCATTGGATTATTCGCTGGTGTCTGGGCAGACCGTGCCCGCAGACGTCCCCTGCTCATCGTCTCGAATATGGGGCGGGCACTGCTTTTGGCGTTGATTCCACTCATCGCTTTTCTCGGCATACTGCGGATGGAATGGATTTATGCCATCGCTTTTCTGACCGGGGTCTGCACCGTATTTTTTGACATCGCTTATCAATCCTATCTGCCGACACTCGTCAGCCGGGAACAGCTTGTCGGTACAAACAGCTTACTGGAGAGCAGTCGTTCTGCTGCACAAATGGCTGGGCCCGGACTGTCAGGCGTACTCATCCAGATGCTTTCTGCACCAGTCACGATGCTGGTGACCTCCCTTTCCTTTTTTCTTTCCGCACTATCACTTTGCTTCATTAAAACGGAAGAGCCCACACCCTCTCGCCCTGATAGAGCACGAAGTCTCTGGCAGGACATCCGTGAAGGATTGCAGCTTTCTTTTTCCGAGCCACTGCTCTTCGGTGTCATTCGGTGTTCGGCGATCTTCAACTTTTCCTGGAATATGATGTTCAGTGTGTATGTCCTCTACGCCATCTCTGAGCTGCACATCTCATCTGGCTGGCTCGGATTTGTTTATGGAGGGATGGGTGTCGGATTTTTCCTCGGTGCTGTGCTTGTCCATAAAGCGATCCAAACATTCGGGATGGGGCCTGTCGTCGTAGGTTCAGCCGCGATTGCATCTTGCGGGGGGCCATTTGCTCCTTTGGCGCTTGGGACAGGAAGCGCGGCCGTATTTCTGTTGATGATGGGACAATTTTTCTTTGGCCTCGGCATGTCCATGTGGAGCATCAGCACCCTCAGCCTACGTCAAACGATCGTACCTGCTCACCTGCAGGGGCGAGTTAACGCCACCGTCCGCTTTGCTGCATGGGGGGCCTATCCACTCGGCTCACTTGCTGGTGGTGTAATTGGCGATCATTTTGGAATGCAAATCGCCTTGTTTGCAGGCGCTGCTGGCTTGATGATCGCGGTATTGACACTACTTTTTACGCCCTTTTTAAAAAGCAAGGAAAAGACAATGAAGGAGCTTCATCGCGGATAACAGTATACTCGCTCTGTTGCAAAAACCAACCATTCCAGTTACCATCAAGAAAAATGATACGGATTGGGTTGGAGGATGTATTTATGCTGCAATCGTTCGGTTTTTCCCTCTATGAGAGTAAAGTATATGAAGCACTGGCTTCGAGTGCAGAACCATTGGACGCTGCGATGGTCGTCAAGCATTCCGGTGTTCCCAAAGCCAAAATCTACGAGGTACTGAATCGTCTGGTCGAAAAAGGGATGGTGCTCGATACGATCTCGGAAAAGAAAAAAAGATATACAGCTCTTCCTTTGGCAAGCTTGGTGGAAAAGCTGACCCAACAGTTTCAAGCAGATGTGAAGCAGCTGACCTCCTCGCTTTCCCCAAAAACGGTGCGGGATGATCGTGTGTGGAGCTTGAAAGTAGCAGAATCAATTCGAGCGGAGTGCAAACAACTGATTCAAGGTGCAACCTGTTCGATCCGAATATCAGCCTGGGAAGATGAATTCCACGAATTTTTGCCGTTGCTGGAAGAAAAAGAACGTAGCGGCGTTGAGATAGAGGCACTGATCATCGGGGAAAATCGTACACAGCTCTCTCGCGTACACTCCTTTGTTCCGGCTCAGGGACACGAAGGACTGGAGCGCGTTTTGCTGATCGTAGTTGATCAGGATGAATTGATTTTTGCTGGCGAAGAGCAAAATGGCTGGCAAGCAATCAAAACACGCGCACAGCCTTTTGTAAAATTTTTTGCTGATTCGTTTTACCATGACGTCGCGCTTACGCGGATTACGCAGAAGCATTTTGACTTACTGTTTGGTGATGAAGAAATTCGCAGCATGCTCATTCGTTTGCGCTATTAGTCTGTTTTTGGCTCTGGCTACCATGCCAGAGTCTTTTTTAACGTATAAGAATTTATACGCACGAGGCTTATAAATTCTGGAGCGCATGGAAACCTTCCGCTAAAACGCGGTCGCTCCTCCTTGAATATGCCTCGATAGGGGTTTTCTTATGGAAAAAGCATGATTTTCAAGTTGCGCAAAACCAAAAAGGTTACTATCATGGTAGTAACCTTTTTGAGAGGAGCTTTCTGTTTTGAATCCACGTGTTTTCATCTTGGCGATTGCTACCTTTGTCGTTGGAACAGTGGAGCTGATTATTGGCGGTACCCTTGACTTGATTGCTCAGGATTTACAAGTCACCATCAGCTCTGCTGGACAACTGATCACGATTTTTTCTCTCGCGTTTTCGATCTCGGCTCCGTTACTTCTGCACCTGACCAGACGTGTAGAGCGCAAGCCGTTGTACTTGTACACCTTGGCTGTATTTTTCCTCAGCAATGTACTTGCAGCCATAAGCCCTTCTTATTCTGTCCTTATGGTAGCCCGTATTCTTTCAGCCGCAAGCAGCTCGCTCTTGGTTGTTTTGTCAATTACGATCGCTGCTGGCATTGTTGATCCTGCCTACCGCGGCCGGGCGATCGGCATCATTTTTATGGGGATTAGCGGTTCACTCGTCTTGGGAGTCCCAGTTGGTCTGGCACTTGGCCATGCATTTGGTTGGCGCGCACCTTTCTGGCTGATCGCAGCCCTAAGCATTATTTCGATGCTGTTCCTGATCTATTTCTTGCCCAAGGTAAAGACACCAGAGCCTGTTCCCATACGTAAGCAATTTGCGATCCTGAAAAACGGGAAGATCATCAGCGCCTTGCTCGTCTCCTTGTTCATGCTGACTGGTCATTTGACGCTGTACGCGTACTTCACACCTTACTTGAAGACAACCATGGGCATTGAAGCGAATACGCTCAGCCTGATCTATTTTGTTTTTGGTCTTGCAGCTGTCGCTGGTGGCGGTGTCGGGGGATGGTTCTCCGATAAATGGGGGGCACAAAAGGCGATTTTATGGATCGTGCCGCTGTTTGCTCTCGTGATGGGCGTACTGCCCTTCTTCACCCAATCACTACCTGTTTTTTTGGTTATCATGGTCATCTGGAGTGCGCTTAGTTGGGCAATTTCACCTGCCCAGCAAAATTATTTGATTTATTCTTCTCCCGCTGCTCCAGACATTCCACTCGGATTGAATACGTCTGCCCTGCATCTCGGTATTGCTTTTGGTTCCATAGCAGGGGGAATGGTCGTAGAACAATCCTCAGTCATCTACACTCCGTGGGTAGGAGCTTTGTTTGTTGTCATCTCCTTTGGCTTCGCTATTTTTTCCATCACGCGTCCAGTCAATGCTGGAGCTGCTGCGACGAATCAATCTGTTTCCAACCAAACTGCTTAAGTTAACAAAAAAGCCGTTCGCATACGGGTTCAGTCCCTTACGCAGACGGCTTTTTCTCATGCAGAATAGAGCTATGCTTCCATTACTTGACGGGCAAATGAACCGTAAATCGGGTCACGCCTTGATTCGACTCTATTTCAATGGTGCCTTTGTGTTTATGTACCACGTCATTTACGATATACAAGCCTGTTCCTCGCTGGGCATCACCTGTCGATTCCTTCGTAGAATACCCATTCACAAACAGCTGCTCTCTCTGCTCGGGCAAAATCTCTTGACCCGTGTTCTCCACTTCAAACACATATTTCTTCTTTTCTTTCCGGCAAGCGATGCTGATTCGTTTTTCCCCACTCGATACGGCCGCTGCATCAATGGCGTTATCGATCAGATTCGATAAGATTTTGATTAAATCAATGGAGGGAATCTGTTCAAATGTATCTGGACATTCAGCAAATTGCATCACGATTTTGCGGGACTTTGCCTGCTCCCATTTCGTATGGAAAAGGACCATCAGCGCAGGATTTCCAATCCGTACAGTCAAGTCTAGCAGTTTGGTCTCCTTCATCAGCGACTGGACGTAATCACGCGCTTTGTCAAAATAACCGCACTCGATCAACCCGTACAATACTTGCATATGATTGACAAAGTCATGACGAATCGAGCGCATCGAGGAAATCACGGAGCGCAGCTCATCCTGATACGTCTCTTCTGTTTCTCCGATTGCCTTCCTGAGCTCGCGGCGATACCAGCACTGTAACCCTAAAATCACCAGCACGAGAACAATGACAAATATTCCTTGAAATATAAAAATAGGAATACTGCGGCGGACAACCTCACTGCCAATCCCATCTACCTGCTCCATATCCGTGTCCACACCGATGATGCCGATCACTTTCCCATTACTGTCATGAAGCGGCGCACCTGCAGACATATATACACCGAAAAGAGGATCATGAATAATCGCGGAATAATAGGTTTGTCCATTCATAATGCTAACGATCTGCTCCGGGTAAACATGACAAGGATCGCCGATTGTCGACTCCACTTTGGAATCAGGTGGAAATGCACCGATCATGACCTTGGCCCCCTGATTATCATCGTTGACCCGCAGCGTGTATAGATGCAGGACCCCCAATTGATCACGCATATCTTCCAGTTGTTTTTTGATTTGCTCATACGCAGCATTCTCTTTTACCGGATGAGCCAAAAAGGCCTGATAGGTAGCGACATCCAAATTTCCGGCAACAGAAGTAGCCGCCTTCATGCTCTGATTAGCAACGGAAAGGCGGACCGCTTGAATCGTATTATAGTAGGATGCCGCAATACTAATACAGGTCATAACGAAAAAAAGAATTCCTGATATCAAGAGGATGATCAGGACTCTCGGATTTTTATAATGAATAGTGGCCATGTTCTCTCCAACAATTTCCGACGTTTTTCGACAGTATCCTCCTCCATTCTAGTCGAATACCTTTACTTATGTCTACTAAACGCCCTCTTGCCCCTCTCAACCGTCATAAATCAGAAAAACATAGATTGAAATATCATTTCGAATATTTCTATAATGAATGAGAGTGTATCTATCCAATATTTTTCCAAGTGAGAAGGAGTGGGTTCCATGCAAGAAAAACTGTTTGCCAGATTGCAGGAAATTTATCCCGAGCTGGTTCAATTCAGACGTGATCTGCACATGTACCCTGAGCTTTCCTTTAAAGAGGAGAACACAGCGAAGAAAGTAGCAGACAAGCTTACCTCGCTGGGTATCGAGGTGCGCACAGGTGTAGGCGGCATGGGTGTAGTAGGTCTTCTCAAAGGTGGCAAGCCCGGCAAGACTGTCGCGCTACGTGCCGACTTCGATGCATTGCCAATTCAGGATGAAAAAGACGTGGAATACAAATCGCGCATCCCAGGTGTGATGCATGCTTGCGGACATGATATTCATACTTCCGGTTTACTAGGTGTTGCACAAGTATTGAGTGAATTCAAGGACGAGCTGCCAGGAAACGTCGTGTTCCTGCACCAATTTGCTGAGGAGCTGCCTCCAGGCGGAGCCAAAGCGATGGTAGAGGACGGCTGCCTTGATGGCGTAGACGTTGTATACGGCGCACACGTTGCTTCCGATTTCGCCGTTGGCAAAGTTGGCATCGCGAATGGATATGTGACTGCTGCTGCAGACAGCTTTGAGGTTGTACTCTATGGAAAAGGTGGACATGGGGCGTATCCTCATACTGCCATCGATCCAATCGTTCTTGGCAGTCAGGTGGTTATGAACCTGCAACAAATCGCCAGCCGTCAAGTTGATCCTCTGAAACAGGTAGTTGTGTCTGTATGCTCGTTCGTCGGCGGCGGAGAAGCATACAATGTCATTCCTGATCAGGTCAAGCTGAAAGGAACCGTGCGTACCTATGACGAGGAAGTGCGCACCGCTGTAGAACAATCGTTGAAGCGTATTGTCGAAGCTACCTGCCATGCTGTTGGTGCGAGCTGCGAGGTAAGCTACGAACGTGGTTATCCGGCAACATGGAATAACCCGGAAGAAACAGCTCATGTAGAAGCCGAGGTATTGCGCCTGTTTGGCGAGGAAGGACTTCTGCGAATGCCTCCTGGAATGGGCGGAGAGGATTTTGCCTACTATGCACAGGAGCGCCCAGCAACTTTCTTTATGGTCGGTGGACGCAACCCGGAAATCCAGGCGACATACCCACACCATCATCCAAAATTCGATGTGGATGAGCGTTCCATGATTCAGACCGGACAAGTATTTATCGCAGCACTGCTCGCATACCAAGAGCGTCATCAGAATAAATAAATGGCAAAAGGCAGGGACAACTTCCCCTGCCTTTTTTTATTAAAAAAGATTCATGCTCAAGTAGCGCTCGCCCGTATCCGGAGCAATGCAGACAACACGCTTGCCAGCACCTAATCTTTTCGCAATCGTAATCGCTGCAAAGACAGACGCCCCCGAAGACGGCCCGACCAGTATTCCTTCCAGTGCTCCTAGCTGCTTCATCGTTTGCAGGGCATCCTCATCAGCGATTTGGATAATTTCGTTATAAATGTCCGTGTTGAGGATTTTCGGAACAAAGCCTGGGCTCGTTCCCACCAGCTTATGCGGTCCCGGTTTCCCTCCTGATAGCACTGGAGAGCCTTTTGGTTCTACGACGGCGATATAGAGCTCGGGCAATTTTTCACGCAGCGCCTCTCCTGTTCCGGTAATCGTTCCACCCGTTCCTGCAGTAGCGACGAATGCATCCAGGCATCCGTTTGTTTGCTCATAGATTTCATTTGCTGTAGTCACACGGTGAATGTCCGGGTTCGCCTTGTTTTCGAATTGCTGGGGAATAAAGCTGCGCGGAATCTCTTTTTGCAGCTCTTCCGCCTTGGCGATTGCACCGGGCATCCGCAATTCACTGGGAGTCAAGACGACCTCGGCACCGTATGCCTTCAAAATATTGATACGCTCCTTGGACATATTGTCTGGCATGACCAGAATCGCCCGATAGCCTTTGGCAGCCGCGTTCATAGCAAGACCGATTCCTGTATTGCCACTCGTCGGCTCAATAATCGTATCGCCTGGCTGAATCAAACCGGCTTGCTCAGCTGTCAAAATCAGATTGTAAGCAGCGCGATCCTTTACACTCCCCGAAGGATTGAATTTTTCCAGCTTCACAAATACTTCAGCGGCTCCCTCAGGAACGATCCGATTCAAGCGAACAAGCGGCGTATTTCCGATTAAATCTGTTATATTTTGATAGACACTCATGGCCATCCTCCTGCAAAAGCATGTTCTCGTGTTTGATCCCCTGCAATTCCACAGTATTACACTAAGAATAATATAATTAATCCATCCTGAAAACCCGAAAAGATCGTTACATCCAAAAACCTTGCCCTGCCTTTGATAAATTCTCGGCTGGTTGTACAAAAAAAGCCCACGTTCTCCACTCTTCTATGGAAAAACGCGAGCAAATTTATGCTATCCACATTTTGCTTAAAAAGCGTATTTGGCCTTCGTTTGGCTAACAACACTGACTGCATCTTGATAGAGCTTGGTTGCTGATTGCTTTAATGCCGTTTGTTCTTTTTCAATGGAAGCCAGCTGCTGCTTCGCCTTTTGTACAGCATCTGTCCCCGTCTTAATCGCTTGGTTCACGGCTTCTTCCCGCTTTTGCGCATCGGGGACACTTGCCTTGATTTCATCCCATACTGTTTTGATATCCACTATATCCGTTTCCAGAACAGCGATCAGATCATTCATGCTCTTTTTCTTTTCCTGAATGGATGCATCCATCGTGTTCATGCCATCAACCAGTACCTTCATACTGCCCGCTGTACCCTGCATCACTTCAAATTCCGTCTTGTTCATACCTGACTGCTTGGCATACTGGTTCAGCTCGTCCAAAAGCCCCTGTAATTCAGTCACTTGCTCCTGGTTGAAGCTGGTCTCGTCAGAAAATTGAATGTCAGTCAAATACTGTGACGTTTCCAGCAAATCCGCTGCGAGCTTGCCGGACCGTTCCACCTTTTTAGCAAAATCAACTCGTGCCGCTTCTTTGGCCCTGCGTTCTGCCACTTCTTTTTTCTTTTGCTCCGCTTCCTGTGTGACCTGTGCAGTTAATGCTTGCAGCTTATTTTCATAGGGAGCCGCCTGACTTGCGCGCAGCTTGGTTTCACTCCCCTCGATGCCTGCAATCGATCCTTGAAAAACGAGCTCATTTGCACTCACCCTCGCCTGTACTTCCCCAGTTCCCTCTGCCTGCGTCAGAACCAGCTTGTCTCCATCGATCGTCCCGGTAAGCTGAAGCGTCTGATTGGTAAGAGTAGGAATATCGTCCGTTTCTTTTTCTACTTTTGTCGCTACAATTTTCACACTTACATTCTTTTCATTCGGGATTACTTTTGCATAAAGAAGATGGGAGTTATCTTCATACAAATACCCTTCTGCCAGTGAAACTGGGCTCCAGTAACGGTAACCCACGAATCCTAACGCCGCTACGACGATCAGTGCGATAAAAATGATGGCTTTGTTTTTTCCCCGCATAGTGCTACCCCTTTACCTGCTAATAGTGTGACGATCGGCCTGTTCAGATTGCCAAAATGCCCCATAGATTCATCATACATGAAGGCTTGGGCCAAACCCTATGAGTCAAAAGGCCAATTCACATGAAAGAACCTCCTCATTCCAAAAGGCTCCACGTACCACGTCTATTTTACTTCCTTGATCTGAACATTTTCTGCAACGATCTTCCACTCTAGCAAGGGACAATCAAACAAGACGTGCAGCTCAAATCCCTGTTCCGTAGAGTAAATCTCATTGTAGAGCCACCAGGCACCCTGCCACTTTTTCGGAATCACAAGCTCTTTTACACCTGTAAAGATCAGCTGGATATCCGTGAAGTAATGGAAACCCCCGCTGCAATCCAGTGTAAGAACAAGCACATCATCCGATGGGACTTCATATGCCTTAACAGTTGCATCATGCAGGGATTTTTCATGTAATTGCACGACGTTTTCGGGGAGTAGATGCTTATTCGCCAGATAGATTGCGTTGTAATCTTGCCAGATAAGCTCCATTCGTTTGCGATAATTCTCTTCCCATTGCTGTGCCATCGCACGCAGCTCGGGTGTAGGGTACTCGGATCTTATGGAATAATCGAGGATATACGGATGAAACGAAGCTGGCAAAAACCGCAGCAAGTCTTCTTTGCGGTCTTCTATCTCCCGCTGCAAATTCTCTTTGTAATTGATTCCTTCTGATTCATAATAGGCGAGGTTCTCTTCCCAATCTTCTATCGTTTCAGGAAAGGTTAAAAATCCGTATACTTGCATTTCTCCATACCAGTCCTTCGTAAAATAGTTCATGGACTCGCTCCTTTGTCATTGATGGATAAAATTAACACAAATAGCGTAGCACAACTTTGACTTGTTTCAAAATCCAAAAGTTTCGTACACCTCAACTGGATACAGCCATATAAGCATGTTATAATTTGGAATAGATTTACAGCAATCTTTTTACAGGTAAAGGATGGGGTGTGACATGAGGTTTGTTACCAGACGGGATTTATGGTTATCTATCACCATTTGGGCCTGCGTTTTGCTCGCTATTTTTTCTGGCCTCTCACCTCTTCTCATCAGCGGTGCGGATGCTGTGGGTGGAACCGTGGTTTTCATTATCTCCTTTGGTGTAGCTGGATTGTTGCTCTGGATCTGGCTTGGTACCGTCTATTACGTAACCGAATCCACTTTGGTGATTCACAACGGCCCGTTCAAAAAAATCATTCCTCTCGAAAGCATCACAAGTGTTAAGTCTGTTCGTTCCGTCGTTGCAAGTGCAGCTACATCCGCCCAAAGACTTGAGATTCTCTACAACAAGTACGATATCATCTACATCTCTCCCCTGGATGAGGAAGCCTTTTTGGCAGAAGTTCAAAAACGCTGCCCTCGTGCTACTGTTCACACTCGTTAGCCTCTCCTAAGCAGCATGAAGAACCAACAGCTAGTAGATCCCTCCCTAATCGATGTAGGCAAAATAATAGGCGAATAACATCAAACAAGCCCTGTAACCGCTTCATGAGAAGGAACAGGGCTTATGTATGGTATGCTGCTTTTATTTCACTAATCCCGCACGCAGCTGCTTCACACCGAATTCCAGATACGCCTTCAAGCAGCTCAATACAAACACCCAGCCTTCTTTATTATCGACCAGCTTGCTTACATATTCGAGGTCCGCCTGTGAAAAGCCAGTTTCAACAACTTCTATCACAGTCCGAGATTGTTCTACTTCTTGCAGGGTGATCGTAACGACATGCTCTTCCCCAGGACCTTCCCACACGAACACGATTTTTTGGTTGGGCACTACCTCCGTTACATTGATAGCAACCCTGGCATTGTATTCCTCGTAGCGTAACGTAATGCTTTTGCCTGCTTCCCATCTATCCGAGCTTGTGGAGAACCAAAAATTCCCGATTTTTGCAGGGTCAACAAAGGCTTCAAATACTTCATGAGCGGGTCGCGAGATCGAAAATTTCGTAACGTTGTTCATCTTGGCTCTCATCCCTCTTTCCATATGGTCCCTATTGATTGGTTACCCTATTTTCAAAAAGCAGGCAAAAAAAATCTACTTCCATTGAAACATTCCAAAACATACCTCGTCAAACGAAGTGTAACACTAACAACCAGATGAGGTGATTCCTATGAAAATCAATCGAACTCTGCTTACTCTTTCTACGTTTGCTGTCATGACGCTGTCTTTTGCCCAGCAAAGCTTTGCGGCAACAACTCCTTTTACCGATCTGACGAATGTAGCTGCCAAGGATAAAATCATTGCCCTGCAACAAATGGGTACCATACAAGGTGTAGAAAACAATCATTTTATGCCAGATGCTACAGTGACTGCCGCACAAGGAATTCAATTGATTGTAAAGGCACTCGACCTGAATCTGGATAATATCCGATTTATAAAAGAGCCAAAAGCAACCGACTATTTTTCTAAAGCGGACAACAATGGCTGGTATGCAAATGCACTTATCATCGCAGCACACAACGGCTTTGATCTGAAAGCAGACCTGGACCCTAATCAAGTCTGGTCTAAAGAAGAGTTTATCCACCAGCTCATGCTCGCAATGGAGCAGCATGGAAAATTGCCAATGATCAAGATTGCTCCTGTCGAGTTTGGTGATGCCGATCAACTGACTGTTCAATACCAAGGTACGATCCAGCGCGCCCTTGTTCTGGGAATTACCGCGTTAGACGCTGACAAATTACTCCATCCAAAAGATGCGATCACACGCAAGGAAGCTGCAGAAATCATCTACAATGCTGTTGAATATTTGAAAGCACATCCAGGCCCAAAAGGCGATGACACAACTACGCCAGACCAATAAAGTATTAGTGCCCACCTTCCCAGCTTGCATAAACCTTGCTGGGGGTGGGTTTATTTTTCGGAACAAAAAAGTCTGAAAGTTTCGATGAATATTCACAAGCGAACAAGAAGCTGCACGAGTCAGTCATGATATGCTCTTTGTATCGATTCCATTTTCAGGAAGGAAAGGATGAAGTACATGCAGCTGAAACGAATTGAAGATATCCCTTTTACTTTGGTGGACGGCTCTCCCCTTTGCCTTGACATCATCATGCCAGAAGAAGCCGCTGCTCCACAGCCGGCAATCATCTACATTCACGGTGGCGGGTGGCTTAGAGGAGATAAGAGGGGGTTAGGCGGACGCGACTGGAATGCCCGATTTGCCAAGCACGGTTTCGTGTGTGTAAACATCAATCATCGCCTCAGTGGTGAAGCCAGTTTTCCTGCACAAATTCATGATGTGAAGGCCGCCGTACGATTTATTCGTTCCCATGCACACGAATACAACATCGATCCTGTGAAAATAGGCGTATGGGGTCATTCCTCCGGCGGCCACCTGGCATCACTCTTGGGTATCTCTGCTTTTGCCAGTGAGCTTGAGGAATCGGGTGGAAGCGAATCAAGCTCATGCGCAGTCCAAGCAGTCTGTACCTTGTCTGGACCAACCGATTTGCTACAGATGGGTGGCTGGCATGATCTTGCTTACTCCCCAGAAGCTCGTCTCATCGGTATCAGAGCTCTTGCTGATAACCCACAAGCGGTAGCTCTTGCCAACCCCATCCATTACATCACAGATCAAGCCCCTCCTTTTTTCATCATTCATGGTGATGCCGATAGCATCGTCCCCATCCATCAAGCCGAGCTTCTGTACGAGGCGCTGGAGAATGCCAGCTTTCTTCGCGTAAAAGGTGCTGACCATGGACTTGTTGGTGGAAACCTATCCAGCGATGAAATTCTGGACTACATTCTCCTCTTTTTTCAAAAGCAGCTGACAAAAACTAAGGATACCCCTGAAAAAATTGCCCAAAGTCGAGCTGAGGAAAAGATCCTGATTCAATACTTCGTTGACCAGTCTGCTGCATTCAGCAAGCAGGAAGCATAAGGACGTCCATTCCATCACACGCTACTAGGAAAAGGTGGTGGATAATGATGGACAAGGAAAAAGCAGCTCCAAAGGACGAGCCCACTGTAGCTCCAAGCATGTACGGTCATGATCCTCTTGAGGAAAAAGCGAGCGAGCAAGAAATAGAAAAGGGAGACTATACTTCAGTTACGAGGCTTTTTGTGGATCGCACACCAGAGGATTGAGAAAAAACGGGTATCCCACCCGTTTTTTCTTTGCTTAGTCTTCTGGTATGAACCGTTCAAAATCTTTTCGGGCGAAGCTCATCCGTACTCGATCTACATACTGACCATTGCGCAATCGATCCTGATGCAGGGTCTCTTCCACTTGAAATCCATTGCTAAGATACGACCTGATGGCCTGCCTATTATCTGCATCCACGCGCAGCCAGATTGTAGTGAGCCCGCATTCGTGAAAGCCCACTCCCATCATCGCTCGTAATACCGAGGCTCCGTACCCTTTTCCCCAGAAGAGTTTATCCCCTATCGCAATGCCAAGCTCTGCACTTTTATTTGCCCTATCGATGTTTTTCAGATCAACCCAGCCAAAACAATTTTGAAAGAGGAGGTTGTCCCCAGCTATCTTCACCTCCGTTTTAGGAGCGATACTGCTTTGTACAATCCTGCTTGTGTTAAAACCACGCTCATTTACCTGTCCTGTAACTCGTACTGCCTGCCAATCGTATGTACCAGCATGACCCAGCTGGATATTTACGCGTGAGTTCCTGTCCGCTTTTTCACAAAGGAATCTTGTGTTATAGTATAATTCGTTTTGAAGGAAGACCGGCGTTTTAGAAGTGTAAGGCAGCAAGCTTACATATGATGAAGCACGGAAAAAAGGAGTGTACATTGTGTCATCTCTTATTGGTTGGTCAATCAGAAACATTCTGTGGCCCTATATGGAAAGAAAGAAAGGGAATAAAATCCGATCCTATATGGCTGAGATGAAAAAGTTTCAGAGTCTTTCGAAGCAGGAGATTTCTCAGTATCAATCTGAACGTTTAGGCGAGCTGTTGAAGCATGCAATGAAAAATGTTCCTGCCTATCAGGATCTCGATCAAGAGCTGATCCGCTCCATCGATAACCCTGCTGAAGCGATTCAGCATTTTCCGATTCTTACCAAAAAATATTTCAATCAAAATAGCGAAAGTTATATAGCAAACACTGCTGACCGCTCGCAGCTAATCGCCAATCGTACGGGTGGTTCTACTGGCGAGCCTACAAAATTTTATTTGGACCGCGTAACTGTCGAGCATTTTGAAGCAGCCCGGTGGCTCGGTTTGTCTTGGAGCGGGATTCAAATTGGTGATCGTTCCATCATGGTTTGGGGATCATCCATCGAGCTGTCCAAAAATCAAAGTCAAATTCATCAGCTAAAAGAAGTTCTATTAAAAAACCGAACCATTATTTCTGCCTATGATTTACGCGAAGAGAACATCAAAAAATACCTGGATGAGATCCATTCTTTTAAACCCATTTATCTGTATGGGTATCCATCTGCCCTCGCCTTGTTAGCGGAGCTGATGATTCGCAACAATCTGAGGCTTCAAATCAAGCTGAACGCAGTCGTGACGACAGCGGAGACACTGCAGCCACAACAGAGAGAAGTCATTCAAAAAGCGTTTGACTGCAACGTTATTAATGAATACGGAGCCAGAGACGGCGGTATTATTGCCTATGAATGTCCAAAGGGACACATGCATATTTCCACCAAAAACTGCTATCTGGAAGTCGTTGATATCCATACCAAAGAGCCCGTTGGCTATAATGAAAAGGGATTGCTGCTTGTTACCGATTTGAATAACTATTCGATGCCCAGAATCCGCTATCAGCTAGGAGATGTCGTATCGCTTTCGGATCAACCATGCGGGTGCGGGAATCACCTCCCGATTCTCGCCAGCTTGGAAGGACGCGAAGACGACGTATTTGTTGCACGTGATGGCTCTTATGTTCACGGAAATTACTTTAACCAAGTCATGTGGAGTCTGGAGAGCTTTTCTGGCTATCAGTTGATCCAGCATACCTATGAGGATGTATCGTTAAAATTGGTCAAAAACGTTGGCAGCCATGACTTTGAACGGGACGAACAGTATTTCCGCAACGAGATTATGAAAAAATTAGGCGATGTCTATCTCTCAATCTCGTTTGTAGATGAAATTCCTCGCAGCAGTTCGGGTAAAATTAGATATGCAGTCAGAGAATTTCCTCTGCCCTCCACGCTACCGATCGTTGAGAAGGAAAGAGAAAAGGAATATACAACATTACACTTCTAGGATGTGAACCAGGTGGATATACTCGAATCTAGCTTTTTGGGTGAGGTGAGCATTGAGCGGCTCCTTTTCATTTTTTTGATGATAGCCTTGACCAACTTTATTGAAACGACCTCTTATTGGTCACGCCTGGCTGGAGTTCGTGGGCAAAAAATTGCCATTTCCAATTCCCTATACGCCATGATTTCATTCGGTTCCCGGACCGCGACGCTGTTTTTTCTTGCACCAATCGGGGGAATTATTGACCGCGCTGTAAAAGGTAACTTTGATCCCTTACATATGCTGCAGTTTACACTGGTTGGTGGCGTACTTGGAACTGCACTCGCGATCTTTTTTATGCCGACTATCGTAAAATTTTATGACATTGGTGTAGAACGTTTAGAAAAGGACGGCAGTATCGTCCGGGTTTTCAAGTTTCTCATTTTCTCAAAAGAAGGTTTAACGGCTATAAAAGACTGCTGGACTCCCGCTCGCTTTGAGATGGTGAAAAAACTGAAGCTCGATGGCGTTCCCAAAAGCATGGTAATCCTGAACATCGTGCTGTATACGTTCTTCAGCATGGGAGCAATCGCTGCTTACTACGCCGCTTGGTTAAATCCTGAGTACATGGCGCGTGCCAGCAGCCTTTCTCCTGCGATTAATGCCGTTGGCGCATTTCTACTGCTATTCTTTGTAGACGCCCAAAGCGCCATCATCGTGGACAGAGGATTAAATCGGAAAATCCCGATGGAAGTTGTTCGGTCCGCCATGGTCTTTCTGGGAATCAGCCGCTTTTGTGGAAATATCCTGGCGATCTTTACGCTGTATCCCGCTGCTTTAGGAATTTCTTTCTTAACGAAATTCTTCTGATCTATATTGATGGAAGACGATATTTGCAAAAAAAGTAGAGCCGAGAATTCTTTCTTGGCTCTTTTTTTATTGATCGTGTGGCGCGGACGCTGCATCCCCCTCTTGTTTCATGATACGAGGGTACAGTAAAATTTAGGAAAAGTCATGAGGGAGTGGAAACCATGGTCACTTGTTACTTGAAATACGTTATCGATCCCTATCAAATTGATGTTTTTGAACAGTATGCAAAAATGTGGATACCTCTTGTCAAAAAGTTCGGCGGACAGCATCATGGTTATTTTCTGCCACATGAAGGGGCCAATAACATCGCCTACGCCCTGTTCAGCTTTCCAAGTTTGGCTGAATACGAAGAGTACCGCAAGAAAATCCCGGCAGATGAAGAATGCCAGGAAGCTTTGGCTCTCGCAGATAAAACGAAGTGCATTATCAGCTACGAAAGAAGTTTCGTGCGCCCAGTACTTGAATAGAATGCGAATATTTTCTCAATAAATGAATTTGGGGTGAAAGTATTGGAACACTTGATGAAATGTGATGTTCAGCTACGGAATGTGTTCGAAGAGGATCTTCCCGTGTTTTTCGAGCAACAGCTTGACTCGACTGCGAACTATATGGCTGCTTTTACTGCAAAAGACCCCACGAACAAAGACGCCTTTTTAGCACATTGGGCCAAGATTTTAACTGATCAGACCATCCAAAAAAAGACCATTTTGTTTCATGGTGAAGTCGCAGGCCATATCTCGAGCTTTGAGCAATTTGGAGTTCCATCTGTCAGCTACTGGATCGGTAAGGATTACTGGGGAAAAGGAATTGCAACTGCGGCACTTTTGTCGCTTCTTCGTGATAGTAATATTCGACCTCTCTATGCGCGTGCTGCCAAGGACAATCTCGCCTCGATTAAGGTTCTAGAAAAATGCGGTTTCAAGATCACAGGCGAGGACAAGGGATTTTCCGACGCTCGCTGTGCTGAAGTGGAAGAATTCATTTTGATACTAAATAAGAGTGAGTCAACCGATCAAAAGTAGTCCCTAATCTACTTCTCGATATAACAAAAAACCGATGTAAGATAATCCCAAAATCATCTGGAACAGGAATGATTGTGTGATTACATCTGCTGAAGAATTTGTAAGACTTAGAACGAGTAAAAATCCTGAGGAATATTTTCGTGCAGCTTGGGATGACGCCCCACTAGATGTTTGGCATGAAGTAATTCAAAATTACCCGGACATGTCATTTTGGGTTGCTCAAAATAAATCAGTACCTGTTGAAATTCTTTGCATTTTGGCAAGTCACCCAGAGGAGGAAGTTCGAAGCATGGTTGCTTCAAAAAACAAGCTCCCTGAAGAATTGCAACTCAAGCTTGCGAGCGATCCCGAATTTTTTGTTAGACAACGTATTGCCTATAACAAGAAAGCAACATTTAAAGCCCTGCAAATTATCAGTCAAGACAAAGATGATGAACTGAGAGCTCATGTTCTGAAACGGATCTCCGAAGGTCGATACTTTTAACAAATCGTGTGTTGAATTGCTACAAATAAATCTCTCAATGTAATCTCAATTACATTTCCTCGTTATCATTTGTGACATAATGGAATTGCCCATTGTAAATTTTCACCTTTTTATCCGTTGATGGAACGCCGTGTGCGATGAAAGTCGCCAGCACGGTGTAGTCTCGAACGAAAACCCTCACAAAGAAGGGAATAAGTCGAGAATAGCAATCAACCACCTATTGTTTTAGTGGGATATATGAATCTAGATTTTGATCCAAGTGTGAATGCCTTTACTTACGCCCTTAATCTTAATGATCACTTTAGCGATCCAGAAGGGGAGCCTCTGACATATACAATTGCGTCGAGTGAACTTAGTATTTTAACAGCTTCCTTCGTTAACACTGAAGAAGTTGAATTACAAAGAGTTAATAATAATACAGGTACTGTAGTGATTACGATTACTGCAAGTGATGTTCACGGTGCATTCGTATCAACTAGCTTCACGGTTAGACTTTTATAATCCATCAACAACCTCTAGGGAAACCTAGAGGTCTTTTTTAAACATCATTACCGTTTTGTTAAGCGCTGGATCACGTCTACAACCGGAGCCTCTAAATCCAGCAAAGATAACAGACTAGCTTGCTGTAATTCACAAACAATTTGTATAATATTCCCAAAAACATTGTGAGGACTAAACCCTAATGAAGCAGTTTTTAATTATTTTCGTGCTCTTATCATTCCAACTATCTGCATGCAATGACTCTTCCATCCGCAAAGAATTGTATGATGATTCACTGAAATACTACAATTTGCTAAACGAAAGAGTAATGGCGATAGAGACATACACCGAAGAAGACAAGAAGAATCTTAAGGCGTATGATGAAAAGTATACCGCCATGTTACAGGATCTTAGTAAAGATGAGAGGGCACTCTCAGCCTATATAATCAGCATGGATAGGTCAGTTGAAATAATTAGCGAAACATATTTGATTCTTGATAAAAAAGATCTGAAAGAATCGGTCAATGAGTTTGTAAGAGTAAAAATGGAAGCAGCAAAGCTTTTAGGTGCAGATATTTAATCGATTCCATCAACGTATCAGGCCACTCGACAAGAGTGGTTTTCTTTTTAAATAAATTGAAACGGACATACTCAAACATAACGACTTATCATATTAACTATTTTGTTAAATCTTCAATTCAGCCTGATTTCTCCAAGGTTAAATCAGGCCCTCTATGAGTCCCAAATATGGTTCTAGGTAAAGGCACGATATCCTCGATCTCTTTTTCTTCTGCCACTTCTTGTCTACGAAAGAAAAGTCTCCACCCCCGCATGTACCGAGTTTAATGCTTTTACTTCTGTTTTCATGAATAATTCCTCCAACATTATTATTTTTGATGAAATTGTTTCATACGTTCACTCGCAGCCTGCCTTTGTTCAGCAGTTGATTGCTTTTTAGCTTCCACTTCCCAGCGATTAACCGTAGCTCACCATCCGCGCCCGGCGCCTCCTCTTTCCAGTAATGGACGCCACCGATCTTCCGAAGCTTGTTCATATGACGCGGCACGCAGCTGTATACAGTCCAGGTATCAGAGATGTATTTATACACGCATGTCGTTTCTTTCTCGTCGTTTGAATAGGACACGTTTCCCCCCAATCTTCGCTGAATTCGTGACTAACTAATCATGAAATTCTGAACGACTAGTTCGTGGTAGATGATTGTAGCCAACTAAATGTACAGCTTCCGTTTCGTGATTATTTAATTGGGTTAAATGGTTGCTTTTTTGCGAGTCTTCTTCTTTTTCTCAGGCGGATTGAGTACGGAAGACAGAACTTCAAGCTGGAACTGGTGGTATTTATGGACTAGGTTGTCTGTATTATGCATGCAAATACCTTCCGCGACCTTAGCTAATACAAACGCGTCCGTTACGTTGTCGCTGCCATTCTCGAATCCCCAGCGCTTTAGCACTTGCTTGGAAACCTCGATCTTGTCCGCTTTGATTGCCTTACCCTCTGGTCCCCTGTTACCTGTTGCACCGCAGAATTTTTTAAGAGCCATGGAAGCTACTTCGAAATATTTGAAACCTTTTCGATGTAATGCCATTCTTACTCCCCAGCCGATTCCACCAAGCTGGATAGCCTGCTGCGAAGAAAACCCAAATCCTTCGATGCAAATGATATCCCCTGTCTGTTCGTGTTCCATGATTTCGTCAACCAGTGTGGTCATTCGCAATGGGTCCTTGCTTCCGATACCATTGAGTTCTTTCCTTCGAAGTACGTCACCTTGTTTGTCCAACGCGACAAATCCTGTTTTGGTAGACGGATCTATTCCAACAAAGCGCATCATTTCTATCTCCTCTACTCCCGAAATATTGTGTTAAATGCCTTCTAGCGACAATTCATACAAAAGGCTTCGCTGAGTAAAGTCTTTTTCAGCACGGATTAGCGACCAAATAAGATGGAGGGATAAATAAAGTTCCACATGAAAGGATACTACTAGGGCGGTAGTGCCTCCTCAATTCCGGTTTGTTTATTCTTTGTTTATTGCATCATGATATATTGAGGATGCCCATTGTAAGATTATCCCGAAAGGAGTTCTTATTATCCGTTGATGGAACGCCGTATGCGCTGAAAGGCGCCCGTACGGTGTAGGCTCGAATGAAAACCTTCCTATATAGAAGGAGATAAGTCGAGAATAGCGTAACAACCGTAATACTCACGCCAGGATCTGTAGGTACAGCTGAAAATACAAAGATTACAGGATTAACAGCTGGCACAATCTACAAGGTTACTGTAGATCCAACAGGATCTGCAACTGTATTGTATACACTAGCGAATGGTGCGTTGACTTCAGATGCTACTTCAAAAGCAGCACTATCGGGAATGGAGATCATAGGACTAACGAATGGCACAACTTATAAAGTTGAAGAAGCTTTACTAGGAACTTTAATGAGTAACCCAACAGCTGTAACCGAAGGCTTCTATTGGGGAAATATAACCTTAAGCCTCGATGGAGACACTTTCAAAGGTTTTAATTGGAATCATGTCGTATTTGGTGGAGACTTTTCAGGTTTAATAGTAAGTGGTGCCCAATCGGTAAGCGATACTGAGGTAATCTTAGTTAGTGTGAACGGCAATATCGTCCGAAATTCAGGCGAAGGAACGATAACCATTAAGGGAGCTGTATTGAACGGCGGCTCTGATTTAACTGTAAAAATAGCAGTAAATTAGGTGCCTGTCTCCACTAGGTATTTTCGAAAGTGTCCTACCTCACAATAGGTAGGGCACTTTGCTTTTGAGTACGCATTACAAAACTTTATGAAATCTCGCTGCATTTCTTCTCCCTTAACACGTCAGCAGTATTCTCTTCTCCATCTGATAACTTCATCAAAAAGGAATCCGACACACTTATGCACATGGGTGGTAATTTTGTCCTTTTCTTGTTCCATTTCGTATGCTATCTGATCAAATAGCGCAATGTTTTGGCAGCATTCATCATTTTCCCTCCCCCTTCTTACCTAAAATTTCCTCCTTCTGAATGAAATCCTCTGCCATTATGTCATCCCACCAACCAATTGAATTGACGTAGCTTCCACACTTCTCGCAAGTGTACCCGGCCCTGCCGGACCAGCCTGGCTGGCGATGATTGCAGTCTACACACGTGAGTATAATTTTCGCCCTTTGTCTTCAATCAATTGCAACCACCTCATTTCTCACAATTTCTCTTTTGTTAAGCTGTGATTCCCAATATGATACAATTGGTTTTGAGGTGTTAAATAATGAGATTATTTATCCTATTCGTCAGTAGCATAATGATCTGTTCTGTCGGTGTTTATCGCCTTTTGACTGAACCAATGTCATTCATTCCAGTTCTATTTGCCGTATGCGGTTTTGTTGGTGTAGTAGGTGCATTTTTCAGAATTAAACGGAAGTAATGTTTTGTTAAATCAGCTTTTTGAAAACAGGATCACAGAAACTTATAACTTTAGTTAGCAGACAGTAAAACTGGGATGGTGTAACCTTACGTTTGCCCATTGTTAAACTATCTTTCTTATCTGTTGATGGAACGCCGTGTGCGATGAAAATCGCCCGCACGGTGTAGGCTCGAACGAAAACCCTCAAAAAGAGAAGGGAATAAGTCGAGAATAGCACACCTACTGTAATTACTGGTCCCTTACAGAACACCCCCCCAGTAAATGGACTAAAAGGTGATACTGGAAAACATGTGAAGTGGGGCAAGTACACGTATTGGGCGTATTCAACGCTTAATAATGACGACAAATTGATTGTTGTCGCTTTTGATTCCGATGGTATCGAAGTGCAGCGTTGGGAAAAATCAGGCTATCGGTATGCAAAAGACATTGAAGTCGATGAGCAAAATCAAAAGATAACGTTCATTATGAGACAAAGCAATTATGGTAATGAAGTTGATGGATTCTATCCTGTTTCTTTTAACTGGGATGAATTGCGAATCCACTAGTCATCCATACTTTCCATCAACAGCCCTCGGGATTACCCGAGGGTGTTTTTTCAATTACCGCTCTGTTTACCTTTCATTTAACAAATCGATTGGTTTGTAAAACTCTTTTACTGATGATTCTGTCGAAAAAATCATATGTAAGTAAGGACATATGAGCGGTATATTTGCTTGCCCATTGTAAATTTTCTTTCTTCTTCGTTGATGGAACGCCGTGTGCGATGAAAGTCGCCCGCACGGTGTAGGCTCGAACGAAAACCCTCAAACACAGAAGGGAATAAGTCGTGAATAGCTACCCTGATCCAACCGTTATTACCGGTACTATCCCACAAGTAGTTGGATTAAAGAGCCATACTTCTAAGCTGGTGCGGTGGGACCAATATTCGTATTACGCATTAACACCAGAAAACAATGATTATTACTTGATTGTTATCGCTTTTGATTCCGATGGCATCGAAGTAAAGCGCTGGCAAAAATCGGACTATCGTTATGCAAAAGACATTGAAATCGATGAGCAAAATCAAAAGATAACGTTCATTATGAAACAAAGCAATTATGGAAATGAAAATGATGGTTTCTATCCTGTATCCTTTGACTGGAATGAATTACGAATCCACTAGTCATCCATACTTTCCATCCACGGCCCTCGGGATTACCCGAGGGTGTTTTTTTCAATTACCGTTTTGTACAACTCAATGTTCTGTTGTTCAGTCTCAAACTAGTCTCACATTTGTCTCAAATACACTTTTCATGGGTCTTTTGTATTACAATCAATTTGCCCATTGTAACTTTTATTCTTATCTGTTTATGGAACGCCGTGTGCGATGAAAGTCACCTGCACGGTGTAGGCTCGAATGAAAACCCTCAAAAATAGAAGGGAATAAGTCGAGAATAGCGGAATAACTCCTCCAATGTTGACAAAAACTAGTGGAAGTCAGCAGAATCTAAAATTATCATTTCCTGATGATGCAGCGTGGAGACAGTCTATTACTTCAGTACTTGTTGGTAATTATGCACTGAGACCAGGTATGGATTACGTAATTGCGAACGGTACCATTTTGTTTACAGCTGCTTGGGATCCACAACTGATAAAAATCATCGCTACCGGTTATAAAGATGCAGTAGTAAATTGATTCACAAAATTAAATAATCATCAATGGCTCTTGGGAGATATCCCGGGGGTTTTTTACACACCTGTTGGATTCCTTTCCCCTATCCAAAATAACTATTTTGTTAAATCTTCAATTCAGCCTGATTTCTCGAAGGTTAAATCAGGCCCTCTATGAGTCCCAAATATGGTTCTAGGTAAAGTCACGATATCCTCGTTCTCTTTTTCTTTTGCCACTTCTTGTCTACGAAAGAATAGTCTCCACCCGATGTACCGAGTTTACTAGGTTTCAAAGCCAGCTCTTCTCTTTCATCTCCTCTGATCCCTGTACTTAGCCCATGCCCTCATACATTCCACTACATGCGATTACATATGTACACTCTCCCTTTTCCCACTCCAAAATAAAAAACCCTCCCTTCCGACCAGGGGAAGAAAAGGGAGGCTGGGTGGACTGGGCTCAAATCTCTAGTTCACCAAGTCGAACGAGTTCGACTACTGCCTGAGATCGACCTTTGACACCTAATTTTTGCATGACATTCCTTATGCGTACCTTTTGCAAATGAAAAATTCAACGAAATGTAAGGTCCAAATCGACCGNCATTCCTTATGCGTACCTTTTGCAAATGAAAAATTCAACGAAATGTAAGGTCCAAATCGACCGTTCCATTTTCGCAGATGACAATTTGCTTAATTAAATTACGAAAGGCTGTATACAGGTCCTGTTCTTGATTATCCAAAGCCTTAAATGCTTCTTTTGCAGACCGAATGCTACTTTCTGCGCTGTGCTGATTCTCCAAAAGATATATCCGATCCTCAAGGTTATTTATCGCATGATCAATTTCACGACGTTTCTCTTCAAATTCGTTTTTCTCAATCAGTTGTTCTAAATAAAGATCCAAGAGTCCTGACTTTTTCGTTTTCTGCTGCTGTAGTTGCTTTTGTAAAACAGCAAGATCTTCACTTCTCCGTTTTTCAAAATCGCTGCTAAAATTCAAATGCAGGTCTTTCCCTTCTTGTTGAAGCTGATTGATGATCAATGCTCTGAATTCTCCGTACCGAATTGGAGCATGATTAACACATCCGTCTTGTGCCGCCCTTCGGTATTGACTGCATTTGAGATACTGCCAGCTTGATCTACTGCCGTCCTTTTTCTTCTTCCATGATTGTACTATCACCATGTTGGAGCCGCATACTGCACATTTCGCTAGACCGCGAAATTCATTCCAAGGAGTTATTTTCGTTCTCTCTGCTTTTTCCACCTTGTTATTGGCTTTTTCCCAAGTCGCCCTATCAACAATCTCAGGATGATGGTTGCGGAAAATGATCCATTGCTCCTCTGGATTCCTGACTTGTTTTTTGTGTCCCCCGATTTTCACATTCGAGTATTGATTCATTACAAAGTCACCACAATATAGTGGATTGTGAATAATTCGATGTATTGAAGTTATTTGCCAAACGCGGGCTGACTTCGGAGATATCCCCATCGAGTTGAGTTCCTTCACAATTCGCTTATAACCCCATCCCTGGTTATACCACTCAAAAATTTGGCTAATTGTTTTCGCTTCATCAGGATTGATGAGCAGTTTTCCATCTTCTTTGTCATATCCGTAAGGAGTTTTTCCAATGTGTTCGCCTCTTCGAACCTTGGCGGCCAACGCTGCTGAAACCCCTGCGGATAGCGTCCGACTATACTGAGCTGCAAAAAGACTCCATAGCTCAAAGGCCATATCATTTTTTCCAGCTTTTTCAGAGTCATAGCCCTCTTCGACTGAGATGATTCTTACATGATGACCCTGTAAAACCTCCCTGATCTCCAACGAGTCTTTTAAATCACGAGCTAGCCGAGAAATGGATTTAAACACAACCATGTTGATCTCTTTTTTTCTGGCTTTTTCCAGAATTAACTGAATGGCTGGACGCTCCAGGAACAGCGTTCCACTTATCCCCTCGTCTTTATAAATGCAGTTATCGTCCCACTCATATCCACTGCGTTCAAGCCAGTTTCTGCATATGTCAATTTGGTTCTCTATTGACGAAATCTGCTCGTCTTTGTCAGTGGAGATACGCGCATAAACAGCATAATCTTTTGCCATTGTTTATCTCCCTTTGGTTTGCAATTGGTTCACTTGAACTGATTGTATCATAAGACAACCTCCTCTTCGCTATCCCCTAATTGGTAATTGTGGATTCCATTAAATTCGAACTGAGCTAACAAAAAAAGCCTCTTTTAGAGGAGAGGCTTTTTCAAAATCATTTTGTCGTTATTTAACAAATTTCTCTATATATTTCTTTCTCTCGTCTTTCGTGAAGAACTTATTAACTATTTCATTCCGCCATTTTTCATTAGACTTATCAGCATGTATTTCACTTAGATTTACCTTAAAATAATCTTCAGTTGTTGCTCTGTCCACCTCAATCAAGTGTGCTTTTTCATGATTCAATGTTAATTTTACTTTGTTTAATTCAGGGAACTCTCTTAACAAACGGATTGGTTCCTCCATTAAAGTTTTATTAACAGCGTCACCGGAACCCCAATATCCATTAAAATCATCTTTAGTTATTGTTGAGTCAGGCTTTGACTTTTTTAATGAATCGTAATCCGCATATGTAATAATAGCTTCATTTTGATTTACAATTTCAGCTTCCGTAATAAACGTCCCGCCTTTGAGTTTAGTAGCGTACTCTTTAAATCTATTCACTTCATCCGCGGACATCGCTTTTACTTCAGGTGCTGGGGTGGGTGCAGAAGTAGCTGTTGTGACTGTTGCTGGAGTTACACTCTCTGAAGTTGCAGCGCTACAGCCAGTAAGAATAGTGCCTAGAGTTAGTGCAATAATTGATGCTTTTTTCACTTTGAAATCCCCCTGTTCTTTTTATAGCACTACCACCATAATCCATAATCTTACATTGAACAAGAACAACAAATTGACAAATATCGACAAATTCAACTAGGAAATAACACACGTAATGCTATCGATACTAATCCACTGACTATCCGCATCATTTATCAACTTGATTCTCCTGCCGTTTTGATCGATCCATTTGACCGTTCCCCACATGCTACAGATAGTACCACGCTCACCTTTAACAGCCTTCCACCACTTTACTGTTATTGCGTAATCCTCACATGCAGAATCACGGATTATGTAGTGGAAAGACTCCAATTCATCTTGTTCAATTACTAGCATGGGCACAAGCTTATCGTCTTCTTTCATCTGCAGATACATAGCACGCTGTTCCGGCAACACAAATCGAATTGAAAACGGATTTTCTATTCTACTCGTCATCTGCCCGTCGCCTTTCGCTCCCACGCCTCTAACACCTCGATTTTATCCGGCTCCGACCGCTGCCACTCGATATACTCTTCGCTCGCCAGCACGTCAAGCACTGTCATGATCCCGCCGCGACTTTGGCCCGTCTTTACGCATAATTCGTCCACACTAGGAGTCCTGCGCCTGCCTGCCGAATAATTTCCGATCACCCGAAGGACTTTTCGCTCAATATCAGACAACATATTGTTCACCACTTTATCAAAAATAAACAAGAACATTTGTTTGTATTATATGCGAACGATTACGAACGTGTAAATAAAAAACAATCTTCGTGATATGAGAATAACAAAATACATATTCCCAATAAATCCATGTTCAGGATATAATCCTTGTTATTACATAATTTTCTAATTATACTAAACGTTGTACTATTTTATAATAGGAGGAGAAATAATGAAGAGAATAATCACAGTTGCTGCATTGTTAGGTATTCTTTCAATACCAAGTCATTCGTTTGCTTACAATGTATTGGGTAATAAATTTAGTGACAATGATTTTTACTACAAATTAGAAGGTACCTTCCCATCCAAATACTCTGGTCCCTTACAGGCTGCTGTAGATTCATGGAATGACACTAATACGCCAATATCCTTTATTAAATCAGGAATTGATGAATTAATTGAAGTTCATTTTGAGGTTCCTGCCAGTTATGGGAACACTTCTTGGGACGGGATGAATGCTGTTTCAGGACCATCTGGTGGTTATTATACATATGCCAGCATTATTATCAATACTGATCTATTAAACTATGCTAACTTTGATTATATAAAAGGACTTTATGGACATGAGATGGGACATGTAATGGGACTCGATCATGTTTATGACAAAACACAGATCATGTGTACTACTGCTAATGGGCGAAAAGTCTATGTTCCTGGCAGTGATGATATTGACGGAATAAATTATTTATATGGACAATCCTATAGTAATGTAAATCCTTCAGTTACACTTACAGATGCAGATTCAGTCCGTTATAGTGGACATCTAGTCAAGAATTATGAGACGGCTGATGAATTAAAAAAGGATGCTGATCTCGTCTTAGAAATAGAAGCAACCGACAGCAGCAGCTTAGAATATAAAAATATTGTATTCACTTTAATAAATGCAAAAGTTAAAAAGGAATTCAAAGCCGGTAAGAAATTTAAGGATAAAGAGATAAAAATATTAGAAACAGGTGGCTATTACGAGGGTAAGAATTATCTTTTCGAAGATAATGAGGTATTAAAAGAAGGGGATAAAACCATTGTATTCCTTAAAAAGTACGAAGGCCCGATTGCCGATGATGCATACGTAATTCTAGGTGCATATCAAGGTAAATTTAACCTCGATAAAAACGGAAATATAAAAGAAAGCAAGAAATTAGATGGCCGTTTATCAGAAATAAACAATATGAATGACTTACAATTGGACGAATAGTTCTAATCCCTTCATCATTAGATGAAGGGATTATTTTGTAGTCTTTTTGCAATGTTTATTACAGATCACGTTTATTTCAGGGGATAGCATCTTTCTCCTATGAGGGCATTTTACTTCTGCAGTCTTTTATCAGTTGCACGGTCAAGCAGTGTAAACACCAACCACGGCAATTCCTCAAGAACACTTTTCGGGTCGTCTATTAGTCGCTGTTTCCATGTCTCAGGATCGTTTAGCAATCCTTTTACAGCCAGGCTGTCAATTGCATTTAGGCCTGCTTCACGCGCCCAGTCCTCCAGTTTCAATGCTGCTTCTTTATCCACAGAGTTGTCAGACTTATCAACATCGAACTTGTGTAACTCGTACTTCTCAATCAGGCTTATCAGCTTCTGAGGATATGCTGGATCGGTAGCATACCCACCATCTTTGATCTTCTGGCAAGCTGTCTTGTAATCAGCTCCAAGGACTCCGTGGTATCGAGTAGGCTTGTCCCGCGTACCGTTTAGGATCAAGGCAGAGTGATCTGCAATCGACTCCGCCCAAGAATTGTACTTCCGGAAATTAGCGTTCGTTGTGATCGGTTTCCCACCAACATATTCCGTTGTCGGCATCGATACGCTACCGGCCGTTCCGTTACCTTTAATACCGAACAGATTGTTAGCTTTAGCAGTCAGTCCACTCATTCCCCAGTTGCTCTCTAAAATGGCTTGAGCAATCGTCAGCGATGCAGGGACTCGTGTCTTTTTCATATCCCCCACTGCTGCAGGCGCTATCTTGGCTATAAACTCTTGTTGGGTCATCGCTGCGTCTCTCCCTTCCCTTTTAATACTTCTACAGCACGTTTGATTAACTCAGGGACTGGCAGACCAATACGCCCAGCGCTCTCGATGATGGAAAGCAGCTCGTTGGCTAGATAAAAGAAGATCGTCGCATCACGAATAAAGTTTTGGTCACCTAAAGCAACGTCCACAAGGTGTGCCACTGCAACCATACCGAAAATGAAAACCTTGCGAGCAATACCGATAAGTCCGACTTTGCTTTTCAGCTTGCCTTCAACCCCAGCAGCTATAAGTCCACTTGCAAAGTCAAAAATGACGAACGCAACCAGGACGCTGAGCAGTGCTGGCCAGCCACCAAATAAGAATGTAACTGCTGCACTTCCACCCGCAAACGCGACCTTGTAAAATCCCTCCATATGCTCTCTTCCTCTCTCCCTTGGTGGGCAATAAAAATAGCCCCGCTAGGAACGAGGCAAACTGGTAGTCTTGGTGTAAAATTTGATTCTGAACACTATCTCTTGTACTAGGCCCTTTTATAGCCTTTAGTGAGCCAATAGGATAATTCTTTCTCTTTAAGCCAAGCAATTTTTAGATCAGGTGTGTAGCATTTGACAGTTTTATCCCCGTCTTTATCCACTCCCTCTTTAATCGCTTTCAGTCTGTTAACATCTGTTGTTGTAACATCAGTAGGAAGCTTGTACCCTTTTTGGAGCATCTCATCTAAGGAGCTAATAAAGATCATTACTTCCCCACCTGTAGGAGCGAAAACAAGAATTGTTGGCTCTCCTGTACTACCTGTTCCGAAATATTTACTCTTGTCAGGAAGTATTTGATCCGTGATACTCCAAATCTCAAAAGCACCATAGTTTGGATTCACCATGATTTCAAAGGGAATATACAGGTAGCCATTATCATAAGAACCTCGTCCGTAGCTATTTAAAATGATAAAAGTATTATCCTCCCTCCAGCCTACAATTGTCATCTGGTGTTCGCCTGTAATCCACGCATCCCGTTTTGGAGGAGTTGCAATATTATTGTTTAATCCAAGAGGCTTCTCATACTCTGAATACACTTTCATTCCAAAAGTAACTGGCCCCAGTGTCATTAACGCAAGTCGAATTTCATCTACGGTTGTGAGTCTTGCATAAGCACTAATCCTATATGGTGCAGCTTTATCTGCAAGTAGTTGTTCCTTACCAGAAAATTTACTCCTAATGGCAGGGTACTCGATGTTATAGGGGAAGTCGGTTTGTAAAACAACTCCTACTTTAACCAACTGATTTAATGCTTCTCTTAAATGCATTCCAGTTCCTTGATAATCACTAGGGAGGCGGTTCCCATAAATGAATCCGGGGGAAAACTCCTTAAAAACGCCGCTCTGCTTTGCCTCTACGATCTCTCTGCAATATGCCAATGAGTGTCCTGCGCAAGATCCAATATCCATTTGATTTTTTATCGTTCCGTTATATGGAATGCGAAAACTTGTTGGGAAAGTGGTGATAGTAGCATTCGTCAATTTTTTGATGTTGTAATCCCTATCATCCTTCGGTGATGGAATTACTCCTGTTTGGATAAAAAATGTATTCATTGATATTCTCCTCTCATCTTCTGAAAAAATTGAGAGCCTTTGCTCTCGCGGAATAAAAAAGCCCTCTCCACTTGGAAAGAGCGTTACGCCAAAGGCTTACCGTCCGTTCCCAGACCCATAGCCTTAAGATCAGCTTTTACGTCATCCTGCAAATTTACGGGAATCTGATCAAATGTGCGACGGCCATTAACAATCAAGCTTACGCATACCATTACCATCGTGAATTCACCTCCTTTCAAGCATAAAAAAATAAGCCATATCCATAGTCGTTGAAGCATGTTCCATGCCTCCTTCTATGCGGGCTTATGTCAGTGGTCCAGTGACCATTTCGTATAGTTGTAATACGGCTTCTTGTGTATCTAGGTTTGCCTTTTTATTTTCCTCTGTGGAAATTTCTACCTGAGTGATTCTCTCATTATCTGGCAGTGGAATATCGACATATTCATACCACGTTTCTTTCGTCTGCGGGTTGAAGTAAAGTTTTGCATCCTTGCCTAGTGGCCTTTCCCTTTGTGGCAAAGCGTCGATAAAAACACCTGTTAATGAAAGTTCGTCCGCTGTTTTTCCTAATCCTTCGTTGGGATCGAGTGGTTTGTAATGAATAAAGGTGACTAACGCCCTTGCTTCTGTTTCCTTCTCAAACTGAATATAGACCATGGAAAGCGCCCCCTTCTTTTATACAAAAATCAGCCATTCTAAATCATAGATTTGTATCTCACTCCGCGCATTGAAAATTAGCCGCCCGTTTTTTGTTATACCAAGCGCTCTTGGGCTTGATGAAGCATTAAGCACGCTAAGAGTTGTTCGTCGGGATAGATCGTCATTAAGTGCAATCAAAATACCGTTAGAAGCATTGTCGTCTGCAACATATATATTATCATTTTCGTCTTTTACGAGACTTGTAGCATACCTGAATCCAGGTGCCATTGCAAAACTGATTAAGTTTTTATCAGTCTTATAAAAAGCTCCTCCGCCTCCAGAATAAATGGTTCCATCCTTCGTAACTACGCCTTTATCGATAAGTTTTGCCGTTGTACTGCTANAATTATCCTGCGAATCTAACACTGCATCCTGGATGAATTCAGGCAAAGTGCTGCTCCATGCAATAACACCGTTGCTTTGTGCCCTCTTTTCAAGCACCTTATTGGCGGAATCACTCGTCATGTAAATATAAGCGTCAAATTTATCAGGGATATATATCCGTGATTCCACATTCCCTGGCCCAGTCCAGGAATATGTTTTTGTCCAAATTGGATTGCCTACTTTTACGTTTCGTAGTTTAGTTGGGTATTGTCTTACCGAACCAGATACCCCAAAAATAGATTTACCCAACAAAATGTTTGCGGGAATCAAATTGGCGTCACCTTTCACATAACCTGCACCGTTGTGATACCCGTTTGCAATAGTTTGGTTTGCTGTACTTGGTGTAATGATAACTGCGCTTCGATCTGGCATTGTACCCGTTTGATCTCCGGAATCATTGGAGAATGTTTTTCCTACCAGTACATCACTCGGGTTTGCGTTTCCTGCCCCCCCTTCACCCTGTAAGATAAAATTTCCTGTTGTGGTATTGTATCGGAATGTATAAATCCCGTCTTTTTTCAGATTGGTTGCATCAAGTCCATTTGCTTTTTTCAACGACTTTGCACCCAACCCGTTTACATTGATCGTTGCCGATCCAGCGCTTGCGTTCGCATGAATTTTCAACGCTATAGCCATGCCATCTGTATAAGCAGTAGGTGCAGGGTTAAATGTAACGGTATAAGCATTGACTGTCCCTGCTGTAACGCCATAGAGAGGATGCTTGGTAAGATCACTTGCATGACCATCAAAAATGGTTTTCTCAGCTGCCTTGGATTGTAACTCTTTGAGAGCGAGATAGGCTTTATTAAATAACCAGTTAAAATAACCGGCTGGTGGCTTGTCGCCGGGGTCCCACCCGGCTGTTTTTTTGCTCTCTGGCGGCTCTGTTCCAGGCGCATACCATTCAGGAAGTTTTTCATTATAGGACACGGAAATCACTCCTTTTAAATCGGTAGATCAGTATCGTCGGAAGGAGTGTATGCATAGCCAAGCGTTCCTCCAGAAGTCCCTTCCAAATTGGAGAAGCCTCGATTTACATCAATTTCGGTCTCACTTCCACTGGCAAATTCAAACGTACCTGTAAGCTCAATCTCCCTTACACGCACGCCAGCTACTACTGTTTTTTGAACCATTCGAACAAACTGTCCTGGCGGTAATCCAGCTTGATTAATCGCTTCGATAGGAAGTTTAATTACGCTAATTCCTGCTGGCTCCGGATCAACAGGATCATTCCATGTCTCTTTGATTTCAATATTGCTAGGATCGGTACTCAGTGCAAGCGACAGGATGCGAATGATCGTGTTGATGTCCCCAGTTGAGAGATTCCGCGCAATTTTGGATTTCAGGAGAATTCGGTAAACTTCATCCGTTGCAACGCCTCGTGGCTGGTTGACGATCGTACCGATCTTGTCCAGTGTAGTTCCTTCAGCTTGATCAATGTCCCGCCATGCGCGAATACGGTCATGCGTCTCTTCCAGCTGCCTGATTTGATCCGCCAAAATGGTGAAGAGTTTTCCTAGATTGCTGTTTGGCCTCTTCGTAAATACATCCGTTAGTTTTCGCAGAAAATCTTTTGCAGTGATCATGATTGAATCACCACACTAATGCGGTCAAAGGATGTCTGCGCTACTTCACTCGGCTGAATCACGATGTTGCTTTGTGTCCAGGTAGTACCGCCATTTTTGCTTATCTCAACCTTCAAATCGGTGATGCCTTCCACTTCTGTGCGCACAGCAACAAGAGCAGAATGGATAACACTCTCCCCCAGATTTAATCCGGTATAGATAATCCCATCTTCATCCTCTCCGCCAACATATTTGATAGAGGCTGTTTTGATCAACGAGGCTCCGTTGGATGGAAATGTGTTTGATCGGGTGACAGTTATCCGTAAATGAATGTATACTTCCGTTGCATAACTAAACTTCATGGTATGTTCAAAACCAGCTTCGTCTTTCACAACCACACTTTGGTTGCCATATGGCTCAATACCGCCAGCTTTGTTTTCAAAGATGGCTTGAGCAATCTCGTTTGGCTCCCCGCCGAGCACATAAACTTGGACTGATTTAGGTGGTCTGCCTGCAGTATCGGCTGTATTTTTATAATTTTCCACTACAGCAGCAGCTCGCACACCTGTAACCTCTAGCATTGCCTTTCGAATCGCTGGGACAGTCGCTTTCCCTCGACCTTCCGTAGAGATGGAAAAACGGTCCCTGAATTCTTGGGCCGACTCAAGGTTACGACCTTTCCTGGTCGGAATGGGATTGGTGACGCTTGTGATGTTTCCGTTCGGATTGACAATGGTTGCAATGGCGTTTGCTGGTCGGTTGCCAGATGTACCGGGTTCAACCGCTTTTATCACAACGGTTCCAGAACCATTATCCCCCAGAGTGACGATCTCAGTTGTTTCAAAAACCACCTTTTTATCCGAAGCACGAAAACCCTTCTCGACGGTATATCCAGGTGTGCCTGTTATGGTCAGTAATCCAGTTGCGTACCCTGCCTGTAACCGTGTAATCCCCGAGTATGGCCCCAATCGGAAAAGGCTGGCTCCTTGGGCTGTATGAGGGTAAGCGCTATTGTAGACATCTTCTGTATTTTGCCAGAGTATGGAGAGAAACCATGCAAACAGCCTTAAAATAATCCCTAATGGTGATCGTTCATACGTGTTGACCTTCTCTCCAAATGCTTCTTGTGCTTTGGCTTCCATCTCCTCAAAGAGGTCGGCAAAACGCTTGCGTTTAAAGCCTTTTTCATCAAGCATGGAGGGTCACCACCTCGTTGATCAGGGCTCCATCGATCGCTGTCGCTTGGAAGCGTACTTCCAGCTCTCTTTTTTTACGGTCAATAGAAAAATCAATGGATTCCACTGTTTTTATGCGCGGTTCTTGGAATAAGCCTTGCCGTATTTCTTCCCGCATTTCTTCTTCAGACTGTTTTTTGTCAAGAAAGGCCATGAACCTAATGCCCATTTGTGGATTGAGAAACCACTCGTTTTTGTTGGTGCCGAGTGTTATGGCGGCACACTGGGCTATTTCTTCTGGTCCCTCAATCGTTAGCAGCTCACCATCTTCGTCAAAAGCTAAGTCTCCATTAACCAGCTTTAAAGAGAGCATGGGAACACCCCCACGATCACAGCATCGTTTCGATCATGAATTCTTTTACTACTTGGTTGGGTTACTGCTCCTGTTAGTGCATCCCGAATCTGTCTGTCAGCACATACAACATAGACCACATCCCCATTTTCTAATTCAGGAAAATGGATATCAGGAGGTCTATCGATACTGACAAATTTTTTCATCCCTAGCGCTTGAACATTTTGGATAGGTGTTGGTGGATCCTCAGAAAATTGGATCAACGGTTGAACCACGGCAATTCCTTTTTCTTTGTTGTAAGAAAGGATACTACAAGGGAAGGCAACATTGATCTCAGCTAGTCGTTTCTTGACGAGTCCATCAATCAGTTTGGCTAAGTCGCCTGAGGGATCAGGTGTCATGGTAAAATCGCCTCCACATCTGTCATAAAATCACCTGTTCGACTAAACGTATGGGTACCACTGCGGACATGGACACGCCCTTCAAAATCCTTGCATTTCAGATCGACAACCGATGCAGTAGTGATCCGGTACTGCAGTTGGGACTTGATGCGATACCCCTTAAATTTTTCTTCCTCAAACGGTTCTGAGGAGCCAATGAGTCCTGTCCCTTTTGAAAGAGCAAAGACGTCATCAGCTCCCCTTCTCAGGTTGCGAATATACACTTTCCCTTTGTTGATGTAAGCTGATGTCCCGCAATCTTTCGCTACCTTACCGATGATATCCGTTACTTCCCCACTTGCTGTGTATCCCTCTTCATAGCGATAATCCTGGTTGAGCTCAAACTGAGCGATTGGCAACCCTAATTGTCCAACCATTTGTTTCAAAATGTAGCTCGCTAGGGTCCCCTCTGCATAGGTGATGTCCTTTACCTTACGTTTGGAAAGGTCTTGAGAATCCAGCACATGGATGCTTGTAACCGCATCTACTCCCTCACGTTTGGTGAGCACACTGGATACAAAACCATGGAGAATTACGCCCACATCTCCACGGTAGCCAGCATTGATCATAAGTGTCTCGTTTCGTTTGATCCGGCTGATCGTGTCTTTCGACAAGTTCCATAGCTTGATTTCGCTTTCGTTTGGCAAAAGATCATTGTCAAAGGGGATCGTGCCTTCTATTGCGTATTTGTCCATCGAAAACAACATGTTACTAACCATTACTTCTACTACTCTGCCGAAATTATTCGCCATTTTCTTCACCTTCAAGCACATACAAAAATACGGTTTCTCCAAGTGATGACCATGTTACTTCCTGGTCGCTACCTGATACATCGAACGGGATCAATTCAGCCTTTGGAAAACGACCATCCATGCAATCCCCAAAAAGAGGAACACCGTAGACCAATTTGACTCCTGTTGCCAGAACAGTTCCTTCACGTTCCAAATCAACGGTAAAGAAGTCATATTCGCTGTTGTAATGGACTTCAAATGTAAAAACCGTATCGCTAAGAGGTATCTCAAAACGATACGGTATGAGGTCTTTTTCGATCTCGATGAACTCCATAGCCTCACCTACTTTTCAGCCCAAGGGCTTCCAGCCTTGAATTTCACTTTTTCAACCTTCTCCTCTTTCTTTTCCTTCCCTTTCCCTTTCGATTTTGTCTGCTTTCGTCCCGAGCTGATAACAGGAGCAGCTGCCGCCTTGATGGGAAGAGGCAAGGTTTCCACGTAAGAGGATTTCACAATCCGGATTTCTTTGAGTGCCATGGAAAAGGAAAATCCATTTGCGATCTTGTAATCATGTTTGCTGCTAAAAGAGACAATCACACCTGTGAAGAGATTTCGTCCCATAAATTTGACAATCTCGCCATTGTCCGATAACGAAATCAAGTTTTGCCGGATCTGCGCGGCGTCATTTCCTACAATAACGCCAGTTATGCTCATCTGCCGAGGTTTCCGCTGTACGTGATCACTCGTGTCAACGCCGTCCTCCACAGGCTGATCCGTGACGTCTACCTCATAATTGGGATCTTCGCTTTCTGCCAGGACATACATACCGTTAATGGTTGCCATTATGCATGTTCCACCACCAATGGGACGCCTAATCTACGTGCGGCGCTTTGAATGATTTCATGGAGGGCTGGTTTTAACTCGGATGCGATCGCCGTCCCTGTTTGTCTTGCATCAGATCCACCAGTTACATCAATTTTAATGACCAATTCCATTTTCATGATTCCTCCGCCGGCTGCTGAGGAAACTCCTGCTGCTCGTGCTGGTGGTAGGCTTGCAACGGGTGTTTCGTGTGGAGCTGTGACATCATCTGCTAGGCCTGCAGACGCTCCAGCTACCCGTGATTGCATGCTCTCAATCCCTTGAGCCAAGCCCTCGCCCGTGTAAACCCCCACATCCATCATGACTCGGGAAGGGGAATGGATGCCTAAAATGCTCATGATCTTGTCGGTGATGCCATCCCCAATGGCTGTGATCTTCTCCATAACTAGATCTGCCATGGATCCGACTCCATCAATCATGCCTTGGATGATGTTTTTGCCAATATCAAACAAATTGATCCTGGAAAGAAACCCAATGATACTGTCCCATGTTCCTGTTATCGAGGTCCATATGCTTGTGAATGTTGAGTTTGTAAAAGCAACAATCTCATCCCAATAGCTCACAACAAGTGCAACCACCCACGCGACCGGGCCACCAAGGATGACCAAGATAGTTGATCCCCACGTTTGGAAGAATTCAACCACGCTATTAAAAATACTGATTGTCCACGCCTTGAAAGCTTCCCACTTTTGAGCAAGCCACTCACTAATGGTTCCCCAATTTTTGAACACATAGATAATGCCTGCGATCACCGCTGCTACAGCCAGACCAATGGCGATAAACGGTAGCCAGGGAGCAATAGCTGCCCAACCAGCTACAGCTGTGGCCCATTGTGCTGCAATCCATGCAGTAAATGCAGGGAGTAAAGAGTACAAAATGACAATTCCGAATCCTGCAAGTGCTGGTCCAATGATGTCGATGTTTTCCACTAGAAAACCTGTGGCATCACTCACAAACGTAATAGCAGCGCCAAGTTTATCTCCGATGATTTCCCCAACGGCTTGAATTTGTGGTTGATGATCAGCCATCCATTGACCGAATTGATTCAGATACGGCAGCATTTTCTGTCCGATCGGGATCAAAATACCGACTTCGATTTGCCTACCGAACATTTCAAAGGCTTCCCCAGGTTTGTCGAATTTGACCTTGTTTATTTCGTCCATGGTGTCTTTCGTCATGTCAAATTTACTCTTGGTGGTTGCCATCGCCGCAATTACACCAGCTTCTAGGTCCTCAAACTGCGTACCCAGAAGCCCAACACCAATGGTATTTCTGGCAACTGGATCCTCTACGTCTGAAATCATCTGCATGATCTGTGTAAATGCCTTCTTGGCTTCTGGTCCGCCACGGGCGAATGTACTCATCATTTCCTCTGCATTCAACCCAAGCATTTCATACGCTTCGATGGAGCTTTTTGAACCATCTTTCGACCGGATGTTGAATTCCTTAACAGCATCACCGACTTTGTCCAGGTTAAATGCTCCACCTTCTAAGCCAGCTGAGAAGGTATCGAACATTTCATTTGCTGTAAAGCCAAGTGATTTAAACTGTGGAGCATATTCGTTTGCAGAATCAAGCAGCTCGCCTGATTTGTCTAACCCATTTTGTGCACCCTGGGCGAACAGGTTAAAGGATTCTGCTGAAGATATTCCAAAGTTTTTCACCATCGTGTCGGATGTTTTGAGAGATTCATTTAACTCAAGTTGGAAAGTATCTCTCAAAAGGATGGCGTCCCTCGTTGTTCGTTGAAGCTCGTCCCCTGTTTGCTGTGTCACTTGTCTTGCAAGTGTCATGGCATTACCTAAGTCGTCCCAATCACTTCCCAAGTTTTGCGCGTACAAGTCTTTGGCAATTTCTTTTGTCTCTTCCATTTGCTCATTTGTTGAATTCGTTGCCATTTGAAACTGAGACATTGCCCGTTCAAATCCAGATGCTGCATTGATGGCAGCAATCCCAACACCAGCCAAGGCTGCACCCGCTGCTACACCAAGGCCGATGACACCAGCTTTCAACCCATCTACTTGATTTTGGGCATCGCGTAATCCACGATCTGATATCTTGAAGCCAACCGCAAACATTAAATTACTAATAACACCCATCTTTGTGCACCTACCTTCCAGCAACAAAAAGAGCGCCCATGTGGACGCTCCTTACTTTTTCTGGTTCTCTTTTTGTTGCTCTATATGGATGTCCAGTGCTGCGTTCGCTTCGGCAATATCGTCATCATCCATACTGTTCAAGTCTGAATACGAAATGTTGATATCAGACAATAGCAAACGCCAGTATGGCCATCGTTCCCTAGCTCGTCGTTTCGCTTCCTGTTTGCTGATGGTCATGTGGATCACCCTTTGGCTCTTCGTCATCTTCATCTTTACCTGCGATGAAGGCATAGGCCTTGTTAATGGTCTCTTGATATTCCTGATAGTCACCAAAATCGTCTATTTTCATTTTGGGTTGGACAATGACGTGCTTTAACACTTCTTCAGCCAGTCTCTCTTCCATCAAGACACCATGCTTATTTTTGCTGGAGTCATTGATTTTGGATACCATGCGTACGCCAGGGTGTTGGAAGATGTAGGTGTTTCCTGATTTGGAAGTAAAGGTTTTCTGTTTAAATGCACTCATTCTTGATCGTCTCCTTTGGATGTGGTTTATTGCATGTCAATATCAAGGCATTGGATCTCATACTCTCGATCTGCTGCCTCATTGCCATATGAACGCGAGGCTGGTTTCACCACATAGGCTTCTGTCACCGTTGTGGTCTCTTTTGGTGTGCCGGAATATATGACACTCACAGGCACCAACTTTCCTGAGTTAGCAAGCTTGTCCAGGTAGGCAACTTGTGGGCTGCTTGGGAGTAGTGTTACAGAGATTGTCGCCAATGGGTTGTTTACCTTGGTCCGAACCACGTCCCCCTGAGCTCCCACTTTGGTTTCATAGTTGTTTTCCGCTTTTTCGATCTCCACCATATCTTCTGAAAATCCAGTAAGATACACACTGTCTACAATGACTGCAAGATCATTCGGATCGTACGTAGCTGCTTTCAAATCCGTTCCCCTCCTCTTTACAGAACAATCGTTCCTTTAATTGCGGCAGCATGAATCGCACCAGCCAATTCGAATCGGAATTTCCCATGGTTGTATTCACGCTTCTCCCGATCGGCTGGATCTACTTCGTCTCGCCCTTTGAAAGACGTGGAAAAGAGTGCCTGACCATCTGCATCGTGGGCAATCATCCCATTCAAATCAGCACGTTTCAGAATGGTCCGAGTCTCTCCTTCCAACTGAGCAATACCAGTATTGTCAAAGCGTACTTTAGGCGAACGATTCAGCAGCTTTTGAATAGCGTACTGAATACTAAATACTAGATAGTCCCGGGCATGGATAATGTCGATGTATTCACCAGAAACGGTTTTCCCTTCGCTGGTCACATCATCGCCAGCTTTTGTTACATAAGTGTTTGCGCCCAGGTTGTGAATTTCATTTAACTCTGTTGTGTCTATATCCAAAGGAGTAATGCCCTTCAGCGTCTTGAATTTCCATGTGATGCTTCCAACATCTGCTGAAGCAGCTACACCAAGCCATGCTGCTTCTGGATAATTGTCCGTTGTTGTGTGATAAAATCCCGTGGTGCGGGTGTACTTTTTCGCTTTGATCGTTGCAAGATCTTCTTTGCTCGATGTGCTGAAAAAATACTGCCTTGAATTGTTTTGTTCGATTACATCAGCAATGGCCGTGATGTCCGTTACCAGGCCACTGGTCGAAACTAGGAAATACCAGTCCTTTGCAAAAGATTTTGTCATGAATTGTGTCCACGTCTCGTCTTCTGTCTTGCGCATCATGACCGCAATTTCTGATGGAGAATTGTCTTCCTGGTTCAACAAAGAAAAGGCAGCTTTGTAAATCTCTGTGTTCTCTGCAAAATCTTTCATTACAGCTGGGAGATCATAGTAGGTTTTATAATCCATGCCATCTGCACTGGTACCGATAATTAACGGCTTTCCAAAGCCTAGTTTTGGCGTAGGTCGTTGAATGTCAATCGTTACAGTAACGTCACTTTTAACCGCCAAGCCCAAACACTCCTTTCACTTGTGCTTTCTCAATTGCTATCAGTTCACCATCTGTTACATCCAGGGTACGAAACGTTACCTCAAACCCTTGACGCCGCTCCCATTCGCCTGCAATAAGGATGTCCCTATTTTCGTTTCTCCCAATTTCAGCCACGATGACATTGATTTGATCTTTTAGCAGCTCACGTCCGTCTCGTTTGAACCAATCTTGGGCTTTCATCGCATTCTCAATGCTGGTTGCCTTATCGTCCGCGTAAGACAAAAAAGAGACAGTAAAATGAACCGTCCCTACTTGCCGAAGGTTGTTGTCTTCCTGGTATTCGATAGGAAAGCCACGGGCGCTCTCGAAGTCAGCAAAATCATACGTGAGAAATGGACCCGTTGGCATGTCGCCTCCGCCATTCATTTCAATAATAGGTAATGATAGATGAGCTGATAGACTTTGAACAATGGCCGACCGGATGGCTTTAAACGGGATCACGGGCGACCACCTTCTTTAACATGTATTTGTTTACATCCCTGTAGTCCCGCTCTTCAGGCGCGTGGACTGTGTACTGCTTTTCTTGGTATTCAATCAGGTCCCCAGCAAGGTGCTTGTTTATTGTGTACAAGGTTCGATCCTCATTTGTATAGTTACCGCCCTCTTCTTGTTGCAGGGCAGCGCTGACAGGTTGAATGTGTCCCATGTACGTGGTTCGTATGGGTACGGCTGGTATCCATACACCGTCAGGATCATGGGAGCCGCATGTACCCGGTCGGACCAGAACATATGGTGTATTGTATCTCGACAAAATGGGAGAAAACCGAAACGATAACACCTTGACCACCTCTATTTGTCCACGATTATGAAAGTAATTGAATCCCGGAGGGCTTTTTCTTGCACCAAGATTTTGTTTTTCTGCCCCTTTTTTCTCCAGGCATAACGTGGGGACAGTGGTGGTGTACGAATCCTATCAAAGTTTTTGAGTGTTTTCTCTTTCCCAATCGCTCCGATTTTTTCTAGCAAGCCCATTGCTGTCTCGCTGTTTTGAACAATGTTGTTTACACCAGCCCTTGCTTGCTTGGAGATCGCTGCCTGCGATTTCTTTTTCCCTGTGCCGATGAAAGAACGCGCTGGTATTTTTGCTTTTAGGGATCCGTATTCATGGATACCTGCAATCATAGCCAGTTCAGCATCGCCCTGCGCACCAATATGAACCTCTTTTTGGGTCAGACCGCGTAGCTTCGCGATGATTGCAGGTAGAAAGGTTGACTCTGTAACCTCCACATTTGCGCGTCTTGCCCTTGTTCTTCTCGCTCCAGCCAATTACACCCACCTCCCCACATAAGGCGTCAGAAGCGCCGCAACGGGGGCAGGCAGTGCCTCAGAATCATCGCTGTATGTGACGGATATATCCCCCACCCGTTCAGATTTTGCACCAGGGTTACGACCAATCATCTGGATATATAAAAGGCAAGCCAGCTCAATGCTCTCCGGTAGGGTACGTGGCTCCTCCTTCGTGGCTTCGCTTGGTAAGACATATCCACCTAAATAGGTGACAGAAATGTTATGCTCCCCAATAGGCCAGCCCCATTCCCGATACAGCCTTCCGTCCCCGATCTCTTCATAATCACCAAGAATTTGATCGGCCCGAACCTCCTCAATGTGATGGATCGGGTAGTTTCTGAGATTCAGATACAGGGAGGGATACCCACTCATCCTTTCCGTATACAGCTTCTTCCGGAACGAACGCTTGCAATGGTTCTCGATGGCTTGGGAAGCCGCGGCAATCAAGAGTGACAGTGTTTCATCCATGCTGGTATCTTCTGTAGGTATCTGCATGACCCTTTTTGCACGGTCAAGAGAGGCGAGCATACTTCCACCCCCTATGACATGATGCCAGCTGCCCGTAATTTCGCAAGCAGCTCGTTAAAATCGGCAACCAGACCCTCTACACCAGTTGCTGTGCTGTCTGCTTGTGCAGCTGCTTTTTTGGCGGTCAGCTTGCCATTTAAGGATTTGGTTGCGTCCGCTCCGAACTTGGCAAGTGTGATTGCCCCATCTGCAAGCTTGGAAGTAGTAATCGACGAATCCGTAATGTCAGAAGCGTTGCCCCCTAATTCAATTGGAACTCCGTCTTTTACGATCTGCCCGCCTCCCGCAATTTCAAGGACTCCACCTATGACTGTCCGGTTCCCGTTATCAGTGACGTAGTTTTTGGTTTGATGGCCCATGGCTATCGCTCCTTATCCGTTCACTGGCACGCCTGTTAGAATTACGATCGCGTCTTCGTTTGCAGGCTTGCCATCAAAACGTTGAATGACTCGCGTCAAGGTAGTGTCGTTGTCGAATGCGTCCCCGCCGACGTCGGTGGTCTTCGCCTCCAGTGACTTGCGATCAAAGAAGAAATAACCGGCTTCAAAATTACCAAAAGCAAGTTTTGTCTTTTGCTCAGTAGTACCTTCATTTTTGATTTCGTCAAACACTTCCACTGGATAGCTGAACAGCGTAAAGACATCCGCTTTGCTTGGATCGGGAACCAAGACACTCTTGCCATCCGAATATTTCATGTCGGCCAGCGCTTCCGTTGCAGCTGTGTTCATGACCCATTTCGCGCCGTTTCTATATCCCTTGTCCACCATGTTTTTCAGCTTCCGCAAGGTCTTGATATCCAATGTAGTGCATGGCAGTGTACGGTATTTATCGGTTACAAAAATACCTTCGCAGGAATCATCGCCGCCAATCCCATAAAACACCTCGTCGTTTTCCGTGTTCAATGAGATTTCGGTGTACCAGTCACGCAATTCATCGGTGATATCCACTGCGCTGTCGGCCATTAGGTCGTTAGTAGCTTCAAAGATACCTGCGAAACGGTGTACCTTGTATTTGACCTCTTGGTATTGAGGTGTATCCATCTTACTGATGGGCTGTTTCTCATCCACATTGTTCATTCGGAGATTTGTACCACGGCGTTTTGCACGACTTCCTGAGAGTGTGCCAACAGGCTTCACACCTACCAAATTACGAATAGATTGCTTCGTCTGTTTCTGTTTGATGATCTCTTTAGAAATGTCCTCTGGAACGAGGATGCCGCCTGCTGCCTTGTCTCCTTCCGACATCGAACGTGCCTGCTGTTGCATTTGTTTGAAGGCACGTTGTTCATCGGTGGTCAGCTCTGCCTCTTTGCCGTGTTTGAGGTACTTGTCAAATGCGCTTCGGTGCTCTTTTTTCAAATCAAACTCTTGACCAGGGTCATCTTCTTGCGCGGCAGCCGGGACGGTGCTTGCAGGGGTGTCTGCTTCCCGAAGCTCTTGGAGCAAGTCAATTTGTTTGCGCAGGTTTTTAGCCGCCTCCGCAGCAGCACGCGCTTCCTCTAATTTGTTTTCATTGGTGAGGCTGCGTGCTTCTTCCAACTTTGCTGCCAGCTGCTGGCGTAATTCGCGTTCTCTTTCGTCCATGAGTAAAGTCCTCCTTCGAATTAGGAAATAAAAAAATCGACGATCAGCACAAGCCAATCAAATCGATTTCGAGTAACAGTTTTTCTTTTTCAAGCTTTCGTTGTTCCTTTGTCGTGATCCCCAATTGATCAATGCTACGTTGGGAAACCTCACTGTCCGGGTAAGCCGGGAATGGGGTAGGTGAAATCTCGCGTAAGTCTATATCGATCAACGTACGCTCGTATACATCCTCTTCTTTGAGATACGTAAACGAATCTTGCCGGACACTGAACCCAAAGCTTACGCCGTCCACATCCCCGCGCGAAATAGATTCAAACGCGTCTTTTCCCCATGTACTGTTTGGCAAATCGCACTCGAACCGAAGACCAGTATTGTCTTCCCATAGACGAAGAGTACCGTTTTTCGTGGACCCCAATACAAAATCACTTCGGTGATTCCAAAACGCTTTGATTACGTTTTCTGCAAGGCTACGGGCAAAGGCACCTTTGGCAACCTTCTCGTAAAATTCCCCCCAAATCAATTGGCTACGTTGATTGAACTTGACGACATATCCAGCAATCGTGCTTGTCGTTGATCCTTCATCACCTGAGCTACGGACTTCAATATCTTCGACTGGGAGAAATCTGATTTCTTTTTTACCCACTACTCTCACCCCCTTTCGGTGCCTCTTTTCCAAGGCCAGCTTTTAGCATTTGGTACTGGTCCATTTTGTCCAGACTCACAAAATTCAGGCTGACAAAATGTTTATCGCCCAGGTCTCCAATGCTGTCTCGCTCTTCTAATTCACGGACCTCATTAATGGTATAGGCGCCCATTGTGATCATTTCTCTGTAGAACTGTGCGCGGCTAATGCTATCGCCGCGAAGCTCACTGGTCAGATTAAATTTCACATAGTATCGTCTTCGTTCCATTTCCGTGAATAATTTATAGATTAGCTCTTGCTCCCAGTTCGTAATGATCGGTTGCAGGGTGCTTTTTACATACTCCAAAGACTGGTGTTCAATGTTGGAAAATGTCGCTTTGTCCATTAAGCCAAGCTTGTGCGGTGGTATCTTATAAATTTTTGCTACCTCACCAATCCCAAACTTATGCGTTTCGATAAACTGAGCATCATCCAGGTTCATCCCCAAACTTTGGTAGTCCAAACCAGCATCGAGAATGGCGATTCGATGGGCGTTACTGAGGCCCGAATTTACCTTTTGCCATTCATCCCGTATCTTGTCCTTGGCTGGCTTATCGAGACTGCCTGGAACTTTCAAGATGCCTCGGGTAGTTGTCCCGTTTGCATAAAAGGAACCAAGGAATTTCTTTTGAGCTTGCTGTACGCCAATCTCTTCTCGGATGACAGCGATAGGGGTGATTCCTTTTATTCCACCACGGCTAATAGACTTGAGATGCAGGATATCTGCAGAGCGAATTTTTCTCGTCTCCCCGCTCGGGAGAGTGGTTACATACCATAGCTCCCCTGTCACCGGGTCAAGGTGGACATCCGTTCTGGATGGATCGAGGGGCCAAAGCGCCTTTGGCTGTCCATTGTAAGGACCACTATCGTACCACTCGATATTTGCGTAGGCGTTTCCCCATGCAACTAAATGCACTTGAAGCAGCTCTTTGAAGGTGTAGGCGCTCATGTGCGAGTTTGGCCGGATTCCTAGCAGCTTGGCAACAGGGTGGGAGTCGTCTTTTTCTAGCCCGCTCCCACGCTTTTTAAAAACTTGAATCGGCAGCTTTCCTATGTCCCCGCCCAGGATCGATGCACAGGTATAAACATTGCTATTTAGTAGGGCTGATGAGCTTGTAACCCTTAGCCCGCTGGAGGTCTTGGCTCCGCCTCCGAAGAGGTCTAAAAACCATTGCTTGGGGTTTAATAGATTTGATAATTCGCCGGACCGCTGCTCCCACCATCGCCGGAAGTATCCCTTTCGTCTCATGCTTCACCTCCTCCCTAGAACGAAAAGTCATCGCTCATAATGTGGCTGTTCAGGTCTATTGTTCGATGTGACATGACCAGCTTATGGCAATCGATTATGGCGTCTATCGGGTCGATCCGTTTAGTTTTAGCCATTGGGTCTTTATCGATCTTGATTTCCCCGAAGCTGTTACTTGTTGTTTTTGCATTGGCCATGCTCCAAGTCAGCAGCTTGTTTCGACTATCATAGATGACGTTCCCCGCCTCTACTTCGAGCCTGAAATCCACCGTTGCATCATTGAGGCTCTTTGCGCTTTGAGTGATCTCCACGCAATCCACGCCAAACTCTTCCAGGTCAGACAAAAAAGCATCCGCATTATGTGGGTCATATGCGATGCCTTTGAGTTTCAAGTCATATTTAGCTATCAAGTCTCGGTAGTACCGGATGATGTACTTGTAGTCCGTTTTGACCCCACCTAACGTTTCGGTCGGCGTCAACAGCCCTTCCATGATCCACATATCGTATGGTGCATGATCTGTTTTTACATGTTCCGCGACACGCTTGGCTGGTATGAAACTATGCGAATGAATGTAGTATTTTTGGCAGGCGCCCTCATTCAGAGGAAATTCCAAAGCACCAGAGGTAAGGTCACCGCCGGAAGACAAGTCAAAAGCAAGGTAACACTCGCGTCCTGCCATGTCCTCAATCGTTGTATCGGATTCGCAAGCCTTCCAGTGCTCCATGTTCATGTACTGGTTGTCAGCATACATTACCCAGCGATTCAATGATTTGGTCAAGAAGTTGCGCAGCTCCGTTCCTTGCATCTGCTTCGCCTTTACCGCATCCGCACGCAAGCTTACCAGTGTTTCAGGTGTCCAAAGTGGATTTGCCTTGGGCCAGTTGGCCTCGTCCCAAACGTCGTCATCTTTGTCCAGCTCGCAAATGAAAACAAACTGCGTCTCATCTTTGTGAGCACCAGACAACACCATTTTGCAGTATTCGTACAGCTCATAACACGGGCCATTAATATCGAAGCCAGCTGTCGTGATGACTGAAATAAGACACTGTTTGAGCTTCTTCGTCCCGTCAGCGAGTAACTTATACATCTGATTGTCTTTGTGCAGGTGGTACTCGTCCACACTGGCAAAGTATGGCCGGAAGCCGTCGATCGATTTCGTGTCCCTGCCCAGCGCTCGAATCTCGCCGTTCGTAACTTTGCATTCAATCTTTGCCGCATATTCCTTGACGACAAATAACCCGTCCTCGTATTGCGACCCGCCGAGCTCTTCATCAGCGTTAATGAACTTAATACATTCCTTGAGCACGATCCGTGCCTGCAGCTCTTTGGTAGCCGTGCAATAAATCTGCGGGTAGTTGTATCCATCAAAGTTGCCATAAAAGAGAGAAGGAACTGCATTCCCAAGCGACTTCCCGTTCTGCCTAGCTACCTGAACGTAGGAGGTACGAAAACGCCTGTAGCCGTCTTCTGTTACCCATCCATTCCAGCTCCCAAAAATAAAATCTTGGAAGCCCCACAACTCAAGTGGCTGTGGCTCCTCTCCCTCTGCAATCGTTAGGGATTCAGCAAATTCGATAATCTCGTGGGCTTTATCCGGGTTCCAGACGTAGGGAAATTCTTCTGTGCCCTGCCGTTTCAAATCGTTCAGGTGTCGCTCACACGCTTGACGCTGAGTCTGCCCCGCTATAATCTCACCATTTACGACTGCAAGAGCGTAGGCGGTAACTCGGTCACATTCCTGCACCGTGTTGTAAGGATATCTCTGTTCCCTAACCACTCCGACCAGCTCCAAACTTACCGAACTTACTTGGTGGCTTGTCATCCTTCTTCGGCTTTGGCACGCTCTTCACTTTTGACAATGGATTCAGGAACAGCCGATCCTGCATTTTGATCAGCATGTCCATTTTCTTATTGATCGCCGTCTCGATTTTAAGTACACCTTCGATTGACGCCAGTTGAGAGAGATACATTTGTGCCTTTAGGCCGAATAGTTTAACGTCCTCATCATTTACTGCCGCTTTTTCATAAATCCCCTCGAAATAGTCCTCAAAAACGTCCTGATTGATTGCAATTTTCTCTAGTTTTTGATACTGATTGAGCAGCTTTTCATACTCCGAATATGTCCGGCAGTACATCGCCAGCAGGCCTACATCAGAGCTTGTTAGCAGCTCAATATTCTGTTCAGCTGCCGCTTTGTATTCCTTCAAGCATTGTTTCCAGTGAGCGAAGGCAACCACGTCATTCTTCACAAATGACGGGGGCTTTAGCTTATCAAGCTCACTTTTTCCAAGCTTAATTTCGTTCTCTTGCCGATGACGAATTTGTTCTTTCGTTAACCGGTTCGGATTCCCCTCCGCGAGGTGCAGAGAAGTTGGCTTTGCATTCCGTCCCATCGGGTTCACCTCCCAGATTCTCCGAAAATTTGATAAAACGAATTTTTACGCGATTAAGGGGGCACGCGGTCTATAGTGTGTCTTCCCTAGATTTTAAGGGGAGGGGGGTTACCTCTTATCTTTTGTTACCTTACAGATAAGCCCACAGAGATACTCATTCCAATTAACTGATTGGCATTATAGTCAGAGCAATAATTACTTCAACTAACTCCCCTTAAATGATAAAAAACCACTTATTAAAAAGTGGTTTAAGCCATAGCATATTCTTTCAAATCAATAACTTTAATAAGACCTTCTTTTTCAAGTTTATGAAGAGAAGATTTAAGCATCCCAGAATCCAAAGATGTAGTCATGTTTATGGTCATCATTTCTTTTTCGTTTAATATGCTTGATGAAACTGTGAATTCCGTCCAAGTAGGGGCTAACGATGATAAGAATGTCTGTAAGTCATCTGGGCCCCACTTGATGACCTGAATGTAAATGTTGTAATGATATATATAAGGTTCATTTTTAACATAGTTTGACTTCTTTCCTGATGTTCGTGCCATAGAAAATAATAAATCTTCTATACGTTCTAACCGATTTGCTAAATACTTATCTGCGTCCGCAATAGGAGCTTGTTGGATGATATTACTTTGGATAACCCTATAAATAGGATTGTCGGGCTCTGATTCGCCCAACGCTTGGCAGACCATATCTTTGACTTTGTTTTGCAAGTCTATTACACCCGCAATGTCATTCGTATATTTGATTGTTCTCTCTTCCGCAATATCAAATGGGAGTCGAGTATCTTTCTCGCAAATCTGTACTACTGGTTTTCTAACAGCATGACGTACTGCCAACTCATACATAACATTTGGGTTAAGACCAGTGAGATTTGCAATTACCAAATCTGCATCAAGAATAAGTGATATAACTTGTCTATTTATTGAACCCGGATTAGGCATTCGATGTGCAACAAGGATATTTTGCTCTTTAAATCCCAGTTCTTTTGTTAAAACAGGCACAATTACAGCATCTATTACTCCTTCCGCTGCCCTTCTAATTGTTGAATCATCTGGACCGATAGGAGTTACAATAAAGCACTTCATATTTTTGTATTGATCCACAATAACACCTCCACTTTCTACATATTTCTACATTTAGAGGTGTTTACCTTTTTTCATCAAGCATTAAGAAAAAGACTTATTTGCCGTTACCAAAGCCCCCATCTTCCTTCGCTGTCTTCCTGCTATGGCAAGTAGAACAAAGCCCCTGCCAATTCTTTTCATCCCAAAACAAAACCACATTACCCCTATGCGGAGTGATGTGGTCAACGACAGTTGCAGCTATTACTTTTCCGACATCAAGACAATCCTTACACAATGGATTGTCGCGGAGAAACCTTGCTCTTGATTTCCTCCACCTTGCATCATAACCGCGTTGTGCAGCAGTGCCCCGCTCCTGGTTGTATTGCTTGACGTGATCCTTATGAGCTTCGCAGTATTGGTCAGCCGTTAGCTTGGAACACCCCTGCTTACGACAAAACTTTTTCAGTGCTATTAGCGATACACCTCCTGCTACAACCTAATTGTCTTATACACTTCTTGTATTGCCTCTTGAGTAACTCCAATGTAATCCAACGTGATCCGCTTATCTGAGTGGTTGAATATTCGCATTAGGTATTCCAAAGGAACACCATTGTGCCAAGCATGATAACCAAAGGCTTTTCGCATACTGTGACATCCGATGCGATCTTCAATACCAATCTGGCGAGCAACCCTATTAAGTATCGCCCAAGCATGCTGCCTCGTGATCGATTTATAGTTACCGTCTTTGTCCCGCTTCTGGCTGGAGAATAACGGTCGATCCCGCTCTACCACATCCAGCTCAGCTAAATACTCAGCAATCGCTTCCCGTATCGTATCGCTAATCTCAATTAGCTTCTTTTTACGCTTCGTTCGTTTTCTTGTCTTCTGTTCGATCAATTCAAGTTGCTTGATTGGCCGCCCTCGCTTATCGATTACATCCCCGATACACAAGGGCAAAATATCACTGATCCGTAAGCCGCTGTTCAATCCGAGAACGAAAAGAAGCTTATCCCGCTTATTCCGATGACCAAGCAAAATCTTCATCGTCTTGATCTGCTGTCGATCTCGGAATGGTTGTACGGTTTCCACTTTGCTCCCCCCTCTCGTTTCGTCAGATTTTTTGGCTTCCTCACAGGCAAGGCAAAATTGCTATTTAGCGCTTGGCGCTCTTGGTCTGAATTACAATCTTACAGAATCTCTTTGAATCAAATTTTTTGCTCTTACAAATAGGTGGCTTCTGCCCCACACTAAATCATTTGTATCTATTTATAAATAAAAACCCCCCTATTATGGCATAATAACTACCTACATCACCGAGGTATTTACTATACGAAAAGGGGAATTTGTTTCTAACCAATTACATATATTTGATAAAATTCATTTCATAGTCTTCTGGAAAAAGCGGCTTATGGTTAATAACTTCGTGACTGTTAATAGATTCTATATCGAAATGTTCGACTATAAAATCCGTAACTTCATAATCTTCAAAATCCGGATTCTGCTGTATTAAAATCTTATCATCGTTAGGATAAGATATTACAAAGTTTACGGAGATATCAAACTCTAAGGTCTCAGTCTCGTGATACTGGAATTTATCTTCTCTGCTATCATGAACGGGGTTATAGATGTATACACTCACATCATATTTAAAAGTAAGATCAGCAGAAACTATCAATTCGCCTCCATATTCTTCGATGGATACCAGGTATACTTGCGGATCACCAATTCTTAGTGATTCTGGTTGTACGTAACCACCCATAAAGTAATCAGAATGAATATCTTCTGCTTGTAGTCCATCTATATAGTCGTCAATTTCGTTTACAATTTGCTTATTATAATTTAATTCGATGATTTCTTTAACTTTGTGTTCATTAATTATGTCTTGAGCACTCATTAAGGAGAAGAGGTATTTTGAATTACTGATAAAATTTATTTGTTGCTGTTGGAATTTTTCTTCAGCTATTTCATTCAAGAATTTTTCCACTTTACTTTGATTATGCTTAAGAAATGCCTCTGATGAGATATACGGTGTTAACACATCTTGGGTCAAGTTAGGATGAAGGACATACGGCTCTGAATCCTTCCTATCTTCCATTTTCTTAAATAATTGTAAATCACTGAAATCTTTAGTGTTATTTGAGATGAAATAACAATTCTTGAGTTCTTGACTCTGTATATATTCAATGTAAGAGAACCATATGATTGCATCTCTAATAGATTTATTTGAGTATCTTAATAATTGATTATTCTTTAATCCGACTTCATGTTTGGCTATAAAAGGAGGCATATTATGCATATCTAGGTTAATAAGTTCGTCAATTACCCTAACCGAGTATCCTACTTTTTTAATTTTCCCTTGATTGTTTAAGAGTGTAAAGAAATCATCAAACTCTTGCATAAAATCATCTATATCCAGCTTAACTTCTAAAATAGATTTAGATGTAAGATATGTTTGAATATCCGCAGTTGAATCAGTAATAGATTTAATTTTAGCTTTAATGAATTCATTGTGCCCTCGTTTGACTTCTTGAATAACAACATCACTTATATAGATGGTAACTTCTTCATGTTCAGTTAATTCTAATAGCGTTCTGTTGAAATTATTTTTATTAAAAAATGGATCTTTGAAAATTATATTTGCATCAATAAAAATATTCATGCACTTTAAGCCTCCAACCCTTTAAACAAGGATATATTTTCCAGTAATACATCTATTATAATTTATCCCAGATAGATTTTATACTCCTTTTTCTCTCACATTATAGCCACCCGTTAAAAAAATAGCCATCACAAGGATAGCTATAAGTGCTTGTAATAATTCAATTTTCTGATGTGCCCTAGAAAGGAGTGTCGAGACATTTCCCCTACTAATTTCTAGTAATTCCGCTGCCTTTGCGTGTGTCATCCCACCCCCGTAAACCATTAGATAACATTCTTGCTCCCGTTCAGACAAAACGTTTAGATAGAGGTCTATTAGATTTCTATCTTCTTCGTTTGCATGCACTCGACAACCGCCAGTACCAGGCCTTACATAGCTTTGCATTTTAAATGGATCAACAAGTATTTCCCGCTGTTTCTTAGATCGCCTTTCCATCCCTCTTATACTTACAGGCTGCCGCCCGCTTTCAAGCCACTCGATAATAAAATCAACATCCCTAATACTTCCAGACCAATAAGAACGAATAGCTGGAGACTCCTCGGTTTTATGAATTTGTTTCAATTGTCGTCGCGTTGCTTTATATGATTTCAACAAGTCTTTCATTGAGCATCCTCCTTTGTTTTGCGGCGATTATCGGCTTTGTCTTTGAGAAAACGACGCCCACCTGTATCGCCCATAAATCGCTTAATCTCGCCAAACGAATACTGCTGCTGCTGTTGTCTCCGCCCTTTATTCCAATCTGTTTTCATGAGAGCATCCCTTTCTTCGCAAAATAAAAAGGGCGCCAGAACACACCCCTCCATGTGGGTATGTCTGACGCCCTCCCGTATCTCGGTATCAGGCTTGATATTTGATTAAAAAAGCTCACTTTCGTTAAAATCCAGTTTTGAAATTCGTCCTTGGCTCGATTTCACGATTGTCTCGCCGTGATGGACAATCGGTACAACCTTTGCCTTCCCTTGCCTTGGATCAATCAATACCATTTGTATACCTTGTCCTATCGGTACAGTGACTGTCATTTTCGTTAAATCAATGTCTATTTCTGTTGCTCGTGTGCTCATCTTCTGTTCCCCCTGTCAGGTGACCCGTGTTATAATAGTTTTGCGAACATATTTTCGGGCTCCCGTTTGGGGGCTTTTCTTTTTTTACTCCTTAATGTTGTGTTTAATTACTTGCTTTTGTTTTATTCATATCACTTTCAAAATTTGTATATAAGTACTTATTTAAATTACCGTTTTGTTAAGCCAAACGCTTCCGGGCCTGGTCAGCAATCATCATCGCGAAGTTGGCAACATCTGATGCCTCTCGGATAATATTTTCTAAGTCAAGACCCGATTCGCTGTTGTGACCTGCGTACATCACACCACTAAGCTCATTGGCTTCTTCGAGTAGCCTTCCCCTCAACCAGAAGATCCCGCAATTTTCCCAGCCGCCTTTGTGGTCGTTCTCCTGAAGCTTGAGCTCCATCTGCTCAGCGAACCAAAGGACTGGCTCCCTTACATTTGGCATATTAACCTTTTGCAAGTATTCAGTTGTAAATGGTCCTTGAAACCCTTCCAAAAGCACCACAGGCTTTCCGTTCTCCGCTATGGACTCTTCCGATTTGCAAGTCCATACTTTCCCTTGATAAGCAGGAATGCTAGCCGCCAAGCAAGTGTGCATGACAACCTTGTCACCCTTTTTCAGCATCTTCTTTCCTCCCTAACTAATAAGTAAATAAGAATCATGGACCGTCTATTCTTCTAGTCAAAATACCAAAAATCGAAAATTGTGGTGATGCCCTTGTCCCCTTCGTGACCTCCTGAATATTTTGGTACAAGGAGGTGATATATCTCATGGCAACACAGCCGATTACAATCGGGGCAAATAGCATTGCACGGATCGGAGATCGATTTTTCCTAATTGTTGAAGTGGAAGCAAAGGCGCCTGGTGTTGAAATTGACCCCGTTTTTGCAGTTCGTACAACGCCCCAACAAGCTAGAAGTCTCATTAATGCGGGTGTAATGCGAACAATTATTCAGAACAGACGCCCACAAGCTCGCCCTGGAACGAAAGTTGAGTTTAAAGGAGTACTGTCCGCCAACGGTCGGTTTTTCTCAGTCTTCGATGTTGAAAACTCAACAGATATTTCAGTACTTGTTAGAATCAGCCGTGAACGAGCGCAAAGGCTTATTCGTAATGGAGCACGGAGAATCCCAGTGATTAGAAGAACTTTTTAACTGTCTCGGCTGGATTCTTTCAGCTACAATGATGGAAACCCTGTGGGAGAAGCTGCTGCAGGGTTATTCCTTTTACACAATTTGTTAAGTGACCCTTTTCGCTTTCTCCTTGAGCACCTTTTGATGGATTTTCTCTACAAGCTCCTGCTCTTCTTTGATTAGTTCAACTTGAGCATTTAAGCAATCAATCATAATTTTCAGCATGTCTAGCTCTTCATTGGAAAGGTACAAGCAAATCACCAACTTTCCTTAATGAGCATTGTGTTAAATCTCTAGTTAGCAATCATTTTTCTGCTCGAATCGAAACTCTTTCCGTCCGTAAACCCGCGTTCATACGCTCCGTTATTGCCGCCAAAGGATGCACCTGTTGGCTTGCTCTTTTTCAGGTTCATACTTTCGTGCTCCTGAACAACGAGTGCATCCTTCACCAGAACAAGACCCCAGTTATTTTTTTCAACCTGTTCTTTGAATTTTTGATCCAGGCCACGAAGATAACCCTTCAAGTAATCGTTGCCCATGTATGTGACTTCCACTTTCCGGTACCCGCTTTCTTTTAGTTCTTGTCGGTATTTTGATAAATGGTACTGGATTGTTTCGCAAGCAAATTTGAAAATTTCAATCGCCAGTGATACATCAGAATCAAGTCCAACAAACCTAATTTGGGATGCGTTGCTTCTCTTGTTGATGTAACTAAAGCACCGGAAATTCTCAGCTACAATCGCAGATAAACGCTTCTTCCACCAAATAGTCTTTCCGTACTCAGTGGCATGTTCATGAATCACGTTCTTTTCCTGCTCGTTTTCCGACTCTTGAACATCCTGTATAGATAAACCATGTTCTGCCAAAACACGCTGCGCCATTAACATTGCGGATTGCGCTTCTTGTTCTGATGGATTGTTACTAGCTAGAGCCAGGGCTTTACGGACTTTCCGCAAAATGTTCTCGTTTAACAAAATATCCCTCTCCTCGCCTTGTTTTGATGCAGTCACCTAATTAGCTTTTTCATAGCACCAAGCCAGTTGATACCACTTTTGCTTTCCTGACTTGACGTGTACCTCGATAAAATCCTCAGATTGCGGAGCTCCAGACTTGTTTTCCAGTCCTTGTGTCAACTCTGATTTCTCCGTTTTCGCGGATTTTCGAGAGCCCTTGCCTGTTGCGTTCGCCATTTCAACCACCCCTTTTAGATACTGGTATGATCGCGGAGATTACTTGCCAGAAGCCTTTTTGCTATTCAGATTTGCAAGCATTGCAGCTAACTCTGGATCGTCAGCAATCGATTTTCCTCGCTCAAACTGCGTACCGTTCTTTTCTTGCTCCATCTGCCATTGAACGGCTTGGGGAAGCTTGTCTGTCATTTTCACAACTTTACCGGAGGAACCGATCTCCCGTTTCTGTTGGTATTCCTGATCAGCCTTTTCGGCTTGCTCTGCTGTCTTCACACCTTTAGCGAAAAGGTTTTGGATTGTACCCTTAGCGTAGTTCCAAACCTTGCCTTTCTCTGCTGCATCACGCATTGCCCACGCGATAAGATCAATCTCCATTCCATCATCAAGGTAGCTGTGAAGCAGCTCCACTAATGCTAGATTTGGTTCAAAGGTAAAATAGTGCTTGTACTGGTCAATAACACTTTTGAAAACATACAAGTTTCTGCCGCCGACTACCATGACCTCTCTTTGATCCCCTTGCCCAGCTGGAGTATTAAGTGGTGGGGGAATCAGAGTATCAGGAATCAGTTTAAGGGAATCAGGAATCAGAGAATCAGCACGGCTTTCAGTAGGCTCGGCATTGCCTTGGCTCGGAAATTCCGAGGAAAGCCCTAGGCTGTACTCGGGCTGTGCCTTACCTTGGTCGTCATCCCCTGTCTTACCAACTGTTTGGCGCGGTTTCGGGATTTTACTTGCCGCCTCACGGTGATGTGGATTTTGATGCTCTACAAATTTTGGAATGCTGATAAATCGTTCTCCGTCAACTTCGTACCTCAAGATAAAACCCATATGGTGTAATTCCTGTAGTTGTTCGTCAACATTGACGTTCTCGTACGGAAACAATTCGCCTTTGATGCGCTTTGGTCGGTCTTCCAAAAATCCCTCGCGGTCTGCTAGGCACCACAGCCCAACAAACAGTAGTCTTGCATGAGCACTTAATTCTGATAGGTCTTCGTTTTTAAAGAAACTTGGCTTGATGTTCCTTGCTCTAGCCATCCGAGCAGCTCCTCTCTGCCAACACTCTGTAATTTTGTATTGTTTTTGGTTTCCAATCCGGGTAATTCCGGTACATATACGCTACCGCATAACGCTTTAATAACGCGGGATTGTTAATCGCACCATACAAATCAGGAAGCGGAAACCATCGTACTAATTTGCACATAACCAATGTACTCCCAGTAATTTTTTGGAATACTTTCGTCCGTTGTGATATACTACAAGTAAATAAACATGTTCGAGGCTCCGCGCTGCTACGCGGGGTCTTTTTCATTTTTGATACGCATAATGCACCCCTCTTTCTTTTGGAGGCCACCAACAGCCCTTCCCACTCTGCCAGCACTGCCGCCCTGATAGCGGCTCCATAGGACCTCTTTATGTATTGGGTGATATCGACCACCCGTGGAAAGCTCAGCGACTGTGCAATCTCCCGTTTAATACTGGAGAACTCTGAACCCTCCACGCGGGGCCGAAGCCTCACGTTACTGCTTGTCCACACTCATTCAAGTATGGTATGATTCTCTTATCCAATAAGTCGCCTCTCGTTCCCGCGAGAGGTTTTTTCATTTTCTAGGAATTTGCGAATTTCCCACCCCTTACATAACGCTCCAACGTACCTGCCATTCGCCGTCAGTCTATATGGCTGCTTCACGCTATTCCCTCCTTGAAACGGTTATTGATCCATTCAGTTTCTCGGCGTGCCTTGGTGTCCCTAATGAGCTTGGCTGTCTCGCGCATATTCTCAGTGTCGTGTGCAAATGCGTGTTGCCGACGATCAGCTGTATCATCCAATGCCTGTGCGATTAGATACAATTGTTCTTCATCGAACCGATCAAAAAAGCTATTTAACAGTTTGATATTCAGAACTATTTGCAATGTTTCAGTCAGTTTGCTCCGATTAAATTCATCAACCTTCCCAAAATGTCGAACCTCAGCCAGTGCCTGTACAACATATCCATATTGCTTACCTGTCATGGAGCTCGTCCCTCCTTAAATCAACCAAAATGTAAACATCAATCCAATAACGTTCTGCATGATTGACAGTCCGTCCATTCCGCAAAAGAAAGCAACCGCTACATCCTTGGCCCCAGTCGCCTCCACCCATCTCATCAAGGTTTCAGCATCGAGCGTCTTTTTGTCGTTCTCATATTTGCTGATGCAGCTCCTTGAGCGATTTAGCTTTTCAGCCATTTGTTCCTGGCTTAATCCAGCCCGTTCACGACATGCTTGAATAATGGCTCCAAATTTCACTTTCAATCATCCTTTTTCTTCAAAAGTTTCCAATGTGGAACAGACAATTATTTAGTTTGGTTTTACAATAAAGGTGTGCTCATCTTTCGACTCCCTCGGTTACTCCGGGGGAATCCTTTTATTGAGCAGCTTGTCCATCGACGCCGGGATAACCCGGAATCGTTACTCATTTGCAACCTTCTTTTGTAACTCTGGCTTCGGTTCAACTTTGGCGAAGTACGGGGCAAATGCAGCAGTGAACGCTTCCAGACGATCCCTTTCCCCATACGTGACCTTCCCAATTTTCAACGTTGTCTTCTTGCGTCTCGCCATGTCGCCACCCCCATATAATTTACTTATGCAGGGCGGATAGGAGGACGACCCGAGAGAATTCATGCTGCTTCACCTACTTTCAATTATGCAGTTGTTCTATTTCCCAACACATTGTTGGTTTCCTGTTCAAAAAAAATTTCATCAGGTGTTCTTTCGATTAAGCTAGCAATCGCTAACGCAAGCTCTAGTTTCGGAGTCCTTACTCCTTGTTCAATCATTCCGTAATAGCTCACAGATATCACTAAACCGCTATGTAAATAGATCTTTTCAACAACATTTTTCTGCGACCATTTACGTTCTTTTCTAAGTTGAGTGAGTAACAGACGCTTCTTCAAAGTACCACCTCCCAACGTTTTGTAGTCTTATCTTACCCAACTATCTGTAGGATGTCAATCAATATCATACATTTTGTTGGTTTTCTTTCCGAATCCAACAGACCGTTGTATAATTGTAATATCGGAGGGGGTGTTTGTATGACTTCTACCATTGCGAGTATGCTCAAGTCTCTAAGAAAACAACACAAGCTAATGCAAAAAGACGTTGCCGATAAGTTAGGCATTTCTGAAAGTGCCTATGGCTTTTATGAGCAAGGTCGTCGAGAACCTTCTTTGGATAACATTAAACAGCTAGCTGAAATATTTAACGTATCTGTTGACTATCTCTTAACTGGGATTTCATATGCTTTTGATCCGGAGAAGATGCAATATGTTAAACGTACTGATGATATGCCGCTTAATATGGACCTTGCAGAATCAAAACCCATTTACTCAGTATCTAAACCTCTTACAAAAGGTGAATTGCTCCAGGAATTGACCGATGATCCAGATGACTTCTATTTCTTGGATGGTTACTTAGATGCTTCTGAAGAAGAAAAAAAGGAATTGAGAAAACATTTCATGGATATTAAACGGCAAATGCGAGAAAACAACATAAAATCAACAAGATCTAGATCTCTTTTTGAGATAACAGAAGACATCAAAAAAAGCCCAAAAAATGATTAGGGCTTTTTTCATCGTGATATTACTAATGTCTATAGGGGGACAGTAATGAATCGTAGAATTGTACTTGCTCCACTTTTCAATAAAATCGGGCTACGAATCATCTCTTTTTCGGCAATAATAGCTGCTGTTACTTACTATATAGGGTTTATTTTCGTTCAGGGTTCAGTAATGGCTTTTACTCAATTATCAAATATCTGGAACATTGGTTTTGAGTACGTACCTGCTAGCTCCTCACTTTATCTAATAAATGGCATTACATATTTGCATAACAAATTATACGAAAGCATCCTAGGAGGAATATTTACCCTTATTTTTTACGTGCTCCTTTATTATCCAAGAAGACAAAACAATTCTTTTTGGGGAACAATTGACGCATATCGCTCGAAGAAATACTTAAACTACGGGTTTAAATTATTTTTTATTGTTGCTCCGATGCTTTGCATTTATCTTTATGGACTGTATAACAATCCTTCTTTCATTAAGTACATAGGCTCATTCGGAGTTGCTTCGTTTTTAATCTCTATACTTATCATAAATAATGAATATGGTAAGAACCGGACTCGTCACTTTGAAAAGCTCATTGTCTCCCTCTTTCTTATTATATCTCTTGTAACCAACCTTTTAGCGTTGACTGTACACGTCTTTATTCAAGGTAGCCTCGCTCAAAAAGATAGAATAGACGCCACATTTAATCACGGGACTAGTAAAGGTTCAATATCAGTCGTTTATAATCAGAAAAATAATGTAGAGTATTACATATCTATAGACCTTGCAAACGATTACTTTATTGGCTACAACCTTGATACTAAGAGTATCGATAAAATCCCTAAGGATAGAATTAGTAAAATTGAAACGTTTGCTGTTACAAAATTCAAAGAAGTAAAGAAATATTTTCCTGATGACCATACTCAGCAAATTACTAATGACGCTAAAGCGCAGACAGCATTAGTAAATAACTTTTATGAATACGGAGTGTTAGGAAAAAAAGACACAGAGAAATGGTTATCTTTACTAACGGCTGAGTGCTATCAGCTTAAAATGGGTTTAATATCTCCTGTTCTTCTGAAGAAAGAATGGGCTGTTCTGGAAAATTATAATGGGTTACCTAAAAATGAATACATCGGGATGGAAATGTCTGTACCTGAGGAAGATACTATCTGGGTTCAAGAGCATTGGAAAAGCCAGGTACGTTACACTGTGTTTAAATTAAAAAAGGTGGGAGATGCGTGGAAGATTGATGAGGTTAATGAAAAATGGCAACCGTTTATATTCGTAAAAGGATGAAGTAAGGTTCAAAGACAAATTTATTTTTTTCACGTTAGTTAATAAATATTATTTTAATAAAGAGTAAACCAAAAGGAGCGCCTATAAGCGCTCCTTTATCAAATTAATATTCGTGAGGTTCCAACCCTTTTAATGTCCAATTAACTCTTTCTCTGCCACTAGAGCGATTGATTGTCTGAACTTTAAACAATTGTGCTTTGCATTTTTTATCGAGATACTGAGGTACGGAAGAAAGAATGTCTGCTGCTATTCTCCCGGAGATTTTCAAACCATCTGGAGTGCAAATTTCAAAAGTTTTTGTCCTTACATTTGCTCCTGTCAATCTCCCCAACACTTCTTCGTCAGTTTGCTTTGTATCGGTAGTATTAGTTAGGACCTCTAATACTCTATCGGCCTTTTCAGGACTAATGGAGACTCTTGATGAACCTTTAATGGAAGATCTCCAATCAACATCGACTGTCGTACCCAGTTCCTTCAAATTCTTTGTCCACTCAGTATAGTGTTTAAGTGTCCGTAAACCCAAATCAGATATTTTGTCCACTAACATATCTACATTATCAGACGAGTCCAGTAACGAGAAAAGATGTTCCATCGTTTCTGTCTGCATCGGATCATCAACCAAATTCTGCTCAGTGTGAGGTAAATCTAGAATAGCTTTGAATGATCCAGCGCGCGCCTCTTTAAAAATGAGCGAATTTCTTTCTAATAAATCTGCTGGTATTCTGCCTTGTTCGCTGGGCTGGTTATACAGGGTATTAGAAATACTGTCTACTATCGTTTGGAGTCCTCCTAGTACAATTGTCAAAGTCCGTACCGGAATCTGACCTGACGGTAGTCCTGGGGGGTGGAAAGTCAATTCTATTTCTTCTCTATCCTCAACTGCTTCTGCTTCATCTAACTGACTACGCAGATCAGCAAGTCTGTCTTGCAACGAGCCTACTTGAAATTGAACTAGGTAATCAGGTAAGTGAGCAGATAAACCTGAGCTAATCTTTTCAATTACAGCTTCAGTTTCTGAAATTTGCGTACGTAAAGACAAATCTAGAATGTTTGTCATGCGCCCTCACCTCCTAGCTTTATTATATCATCCTGTAGAAATTCAACCAGTCCTTTAGGATGGCGATTTCTATCGAATCCAAATTGCCCCATCCAGTAGGTTCGCAGCGTCCTTAATGTATCATCCACACGCTGCTGCTGTTCTGATGGCCAATGATCAAAAGTTAAGCAATGATAAGCATCGCACTTAAACTGCTTTGCATAGGCACCAAACATTGCTTGCACCTCTTTCGCCTTTGCTTCATTCGGCAAATCTTCTGGAATATAAAAGGCGATCAAATCAATGTCATTTGGATTAACCTTTTGAGTCAAATAACTACCGTCTAACCAAATGGCATTTGGTGGAGCAATCAAAATTAGCTTTTTTAACCACACCAAGAAATTATCAAATATTTGCTGGCGAGTATCTGAAGCAGGAAAACCTTTTATGAATTGAGAAATAAATGTTTCTGGATCATAAGTATGTATGCCAGATATTAAGTTTCCATTTTCATCGAACGATTTTGCAATGATACTTTGAGTAGTGGGATTCAAAGGCTTGTCACTCCTTATTACTATCCATTCTAGCCAAAGTGCATACTAATCTCCGCTGTAAGAATGTGGTAGTTTTCACACTTTGCACTAATTAAAAATACCCTTTACATATTGATTAGTAAAGCTCTTTTTTGTTTGCAAAAGGTACGCATTTCATTACTAATGTGATTCCGCACAGTCTTTTCGCTGATGAAGAGTTGTCCGGCAATCTCTTTGGTTGTCTTATCTTGGACCAAGAGTTCAAACACTTCTCTTTCGCGATTCGTTAACAACGGCTTGGTTTGGTCGCTACCCTTCAATCGTGCCACCCCTCCTTGTGGGCTCTACAGGAACAAGGTTGAGGGATTACAGAGTCACCTTATCCTATGATGGGGGGTGGGTGATGGTGCCGGAATTTCAAGGATTTTAGGCTTTTGCCATACATCCTATTCAGAAAAAGGGCAATGGGTTCCGAACGCTGAAAACAAAGATCATCAATAATACCGTGAACACGTTACTTTGGGACGACGTTCTTCGTCTAATGCCTTTGGCTCCCGGTCAATGCGCGAATGACTCTGTAGGAAGCTGATGTCGGAACCCATAGCCAACACCGCCCCCGACACTCCAGTCTATTCAAATGGCATACGTACTGCTCCCGTATTTTCGCCCTCATTTTATTTTGGTTTACCATCTTTATTTCTGGCTCGCTTCCGCTTGAATCAATCTGGCTCTGCCTTCAAAACAAAAGCTCCCCTCATCTCATTCGATAAAGGGAGCCACAATCACCATTTTCAAGGTTAAATAAACGGAGTCCGATGGTAGGTCTGCTCAAATTTCTCCCGCAGCCCTTTAGCGAGCAACGAAAATGAACCGACCGCTACAACGAACGCAATCAATGGGGTGAGGAAAATCCAGGTAAAATTGCTGTATACAAAGCCTCTGTATGATCCCAAAAGCCCTGCCCACTCATGTGTAATGGAGTGGTAAATGACGGGATCCGTCGTCATTTTGGTCCCACCCACAAATAAATCGAACATCCCCAATAGCCCCATCAAGGTCATGATCGCAACCATTTCCGTCACCAGAATGATAATCAGCTGCTCTTTTAAATGGGGCAAGATATGACGGAAAATAATTTGCTCCCGCCCCGCTCCAAGTGAAGTAGCAGCCAGAACATACTGGGTATCTTTGATTTGCTCAGTCTTCTGGCGGATGGACGAGGCGACACTCGGTGCACCCAAAACCGCGACAACTCCAATGAATAGCGTGACTAATGTCGAGGTAGGCATCAGCGGATTGATACTCACCCCTTTTAGCAGAAAGTAGACCGGTATGAAAATCGGCATATAGCCCCAAGCATTCTCAATTGCCAGCCACCAGCGCTGTGGTTTGTCTTGAATACCGATATACAGCCCGATCACTGAGCCGAGAACCACTCTGACTGCCGCGATAGCCAGTGTCACGAACACCGTATAGGGAGCCCCGTGCAAAAGCAATGTGAGCAGGTCATAGCCCCACTTGTCCGTACCGAATAAATGCGCATCCGACGGTGGAAGTGGCGGTGAAATGATGACGGATTTGCCGTTCACGGTCTCATTCCGAGTCTTTTCCTGAAAGTCCAGCTCATACGGGGCAACAATGGGACCGACCAAGGCAATCACAACCAGGAGCAGTACAAGGATCGAGCCTGTCCATAAAGACCAATTGAATCGTTTCTGCATAGAAAAACCTCACTCATACCGATAAATGTAGCGACTACTTATAGACGACCGCTCGTTCAAACAAGTACAGAACGGCGCGAACCAGGAAATACACAAGAATAGACAAAAGGATGATACCAAGTAGTCCCATGACAGCGGAATTAAACTGATACGGTGCGTTTTTGCTGAAAATAAAGCGGGTCAAGCCGACCACATTCAGCAAATATTCCACGACGAACAGATTCGCCACCGTAATCGCAATTGTCTTTTTCAGGTCAGCCAGTAAGAATGGCTTGATGTTTTTGTATACATGATGGATGAGAACATGCCAAATCCCCATCCCTTTTGCCAAAGCAGTCTTGATGTAGTCCTCCCCGCCAATCTGAACGTATTTGAGACTCACTACCTTCATCAGGAAGATCGTAGGTCCAATGGCCAGAAGCGTGATCGGAAACCAGGTATTCGCTGAATCACTCGTTGGTGACAAGGTAATAATCCGGATATTGGTCAGCTTGTAAAAACTGACGGCAGCCAAAATCGACAAAAAAATCAGAATAAAGTCCGGTATCGTCGATAACAGGTTCAACAGCTTTTGGAACTGCCGCACCATGCCGAACCGCTGTAGAAACAGACCAAAAATCAAACTTGCAATAACAGCAATACAGACACTCGAAAATAGCAGCTCAAACGTACTCAGAGCAAAAGGAAGAATATCCTCAGCGATGCTTCTCTCATTGTCGCCCAAGTAATAGGTGCCAAGCGAGCCTGTAGCGATCTGCTGAATCAGGTAAACCGACCGTACGACCACATTTTCAGGTTCAAACACAATCTCTTCCTTGACCGTATACAGCATGAACGGCCCGCCACAAACAGCGATCACTAAAATGAACATTCCGAGCAGTTGTCTTACATATGACAAGCCTTCATACCCCCTCACTATTTCCAACAATACACCATCTAAAAAAAATCATCCAGACAATCAAAAATATTTTATGTTTTTTTATATTTCAGATAATGGATTTGGGAGATAACCCTTCCTGAGGCTTTTTGGCAAAGAAGTGACAGTTACATTTATGGCGGCCCAAACTTGCTAAAAAGAACCTGCCCATTCAGAGTGGACAGGTCCGATTCATTCCCTTTACCGGATGATGTAAAAGTCTGTTTGCCTTTTCGCCAGGTAAAGTACCTGATCGTCCTTGAAAGCAACCGATTCCTCCAAATAAATAGGGATTTCCTCATCCCACTCGGGTATGTACTGACGGATATTAAACTCCATGGCGTAGCATGTCTGATTCTGGATCACAAGCTCTCCTCTGACCGGAATGGCTTCCTGCCTGTCATACAAGCCAATGAGCGGTCCTGCCGCGTGACAGTGCGTGCCAATCGGATGCGAGTAAATCATCGCTCGTATTCCTTCGTCCTGAGCCTGCTGGATACATGCGGCAAAAAGCTCATTCCCTGTCTGCTTTTCACGGAAATTCTCACACATGATGTCTTCCAGTCGATTGGCTGTCTGCATGGCATCCTGCAAGCCTTTTGGAACCTCATGCTCATCTATGTGCAAAACATAGGCAAGCTGCTGAGTATCCGTTGCAAGCCCTAAGTAATGAATCCCGAAGTCCAGATGAATGATGTCACCTGGTATGATTACCACATCATCGAGCTTTCCGCATCCTTTCCGAATGACATCTACCGTCGGATAAAATGAGGTTTGCATTCCCAAATCAATTACACGTTGCCGGATCCAGCGTACCACTTCCGTCGTAGTTGTAATCCCTGGATGAATCACTTGATTGGAAAGCGCCTCTTGTGCCAACTTTCTGGTTATTGCCCCGATAGTCGGATATGCCATCAATTCCTCGTCACTGCGCAGCTGCAGCCAATCCAGTGCCACTTGCTCTGCACTCCTTACGAGGGCCGCGTGCTCCTCGCCCAGTGTATGCAGCAATTTTGTATAATACGAGTGTGACAGCCCATCGCAAAAGCTGTAATCATCAGATACATTCACTCCAATGCTCTGCGGCTTTTTGTCGGCAACAATTCTAGCCAAACACTTCCACTGATCTTCTTCTGCCGGCTCCCACACCCGTTGATAAAACGGCTCAAAGCTAGGATTCGTATGTATGACTAGCCTCTCCACTGTTTTATCCTGGTTTAACACAAACACGATGATCGTCAATCTCCTTGAGCTGTCAATGGCAGCCGGAAACAGCGTCTCCATAATCGGATCCTCGTGGTATTCTCGAGCGATAAGCACCCACATATCCAGTTGATGCTTTGCCATGATGACTGGCAAAATCGTGTCTAATCTGAGTTGCAGCCAACGATCGCGTACCTGATCACGCATGTGTAAAGGTAAAATGCTCATTTGCATGTGCAAAGCGTCCATTGCTCTTCCTCCCCATGTCTGCTTATTATGCTTCCATAGAAAAAAGACGGCTTCTGCCGCCTATCTGATGATCACGATCTGAATTTCCATCGTACCCATATCATGCAAATCCAGTGGCGCAGTCAGTGCCATTCCTGTGATCTCTTGCAACTCCCGATTCAGCAAAAATAGTGGTGGCGTAATATCAACCAACACACCCCGATTGGACAAAATCGTACTCGCATTCCCCGAAATCATGTTTCCCAGCTCTGAAATTGCACTTTTTCCAATTTCATCCATTTTGTTGACAGGAAAACCGCCCATCATAGCAGAAATGATTCGCAGAGCCAATTCCTCCTGGAGACCAAAAAATACATCTCCTTGCAATTGACCGGTCATCCCAATACGAATCCAGGTATGGCCCTCTCGATGTATCCATTCCTTTTCGGCCAACTCTCCACGAGTGATATCGACATTGCACACCTGCGAAATCACCGATGAGGCAGATTCTAAAAACGGATCTAAGTATTGGACTAGCATCTTCACTCTCTTCCTTTCCCGGGCAATTATCTGTCGTATTCATATCATAATGTCGATTTTTGGCAGTTGCAAGAGTCATTACCAGAAAATGTAGGAAAAAAGTCTCTTATATACGGAATTCCCGGAAAAAACGATTCTACTTTAGTCTCATATCGTATAGAAAAAATAGTCGTACAGGACCGCAAATCAAGCACTTCGACTCCTACTTCATGGTTACTTAACTGCCAGATCGGAAGCTCCAAACGTTCAAACGCAAAGACGGTATCTCCAAACTCAAAGCATTCGAGGATACATCTCTCAGGCGGGTAGTTCTCATCAGCTTCGAGTAAATGAACCGGCTCCAAGCCAAATTGTTGAAGCAAATGCTTACGATCGAGGGCTTGATCCTTCCGATGCTTGCTAACGATGCGTCGCGGGGAAAGCAACGGATACTCCCTCATTACATATTCCCACTTGATCCCATGATAAAACATCAAATTTTCCCTCCCAAGACACAAATACCCGACAGCAGCCAAATCATCCGCTACGCCGGGTATCTTTCCTTTGTTCTACCGCTTTTTACCGATCACATTCATTTCTGCTCGGGCTTCTCTCCCTAACGAGTCGGTTGCAACAACAGTCAGCTTTTGCTTCCCTTCTTCAATGCGATCGAGGACGAGTCGAAATGCGCCTTGATCGTTGACATCCGCCTGTAGCTCCTGATTTCCATACTGAACGTGCAGGCTGACAGCACCAGTCCCTGTTACTTTTCCTTCGATCGGCAGCGACTCGCCCCCTTTGGCTTCCAGCAGGCTTTGCGTTAATTTCACAGTTGGAGCCGGGACTGCCCTTGCTTTGTAGTTTAGCCGCTGCTCTCCCTGATTCAAGACGATGGCACCTGCGCTAGCATCCACATATCCGTATAGCAACAGGGAGCTTTGATTTCCTGCCCCATCCTTGCCCTCAATCAGAATGCGGTTCTCCCCATGCTTCAACGGCAGCGTCTGTGTCAAATACTTTTGTGCAGGTACCTCAAGCTGATCTTCTTCAAAGCTGCTCACAATTTGACCGTTTATACTTATTTGTCCCTTATACGTCTGGTCACGGTACATAAACCGGATCGGAACCAGCATTTGCTTGGTCGAAGGGTCGAATTGGACATCCTCTGTGCCATCATTTTGGAACTGCAAAATCGGCGGGGTCGTGTCCACAATGACTCGCTGCGTAAATTGCCGTGTATTTCCATACATATCACGAGCATTGTACACGACATAATTGAGTCCTTCCGGAAGCCTTAGAATGGTCTCAAACGAACCATCTGCCTCGACCTTTACCACCGTCTTGTTGATCGACAAACGGACTCTGTCCAGCATGTCTTCCCCCGTGACTTTCCCTCGCAAGGCGACATCCGGCTGCTTGGAAATTTTCACGTAGGTGAACAGATCGTCCGGAAACTCGACAAATGGTGGGGTCGTATCGCTTTTGCCATTCAAATGTGCCACACTGATATTTCCGGCGTAATCGTAAGCAACCACACTCATCTTTTTGTCAGGCTGATTCACAATCGTACTCGTTACTTTTGGGGAATAAGGCCCTCCAACCTTTTTACCGTTCACATAGAGCAAATAACCCTGAATGTCCTTGTCCCGGCTGCTCCATTGCACGCGATTCCCGGACACAGACGCTGAAATGGCAGGTGGCTTCGTATCTACACGGATCGGCAAGGTCAACGTTTGCCAGTTGGCATTGCGCCCATCGATCTTCGCCTTGATGGAAAAATGATATTGACCATCTGCTACCTGCTCGTAGGCTCCTTTTTCGGGGACGTACGCTTTGCCATCCCAGCTCCACGCTTCACGTTCGGTATAGTAATACGGCGTTCCGAGCTTGGACTGATCGTATTTGACGACCTTTTCGTCACGCACCAGCGTGCGAATCGGCTTGCCTGATTGGTCGGTTACTTCCACGACTACCTGACGAGCATTGCGTAAAAACGTTATGGATGGAGCAGCCGTGTCGTAATGACCATCGCCATTTGGCGAAAAAGCGATTTGCGCCGGATCGATTTTTGCCGCGCCTGCCTCCCCAACCCCTGTTACGCCCAGGTAATCCTTGTACTTCCACTTGTCATTGCGCTTATCGTGGTACCAGGTCGTTTTGACGCCTGTACGCTTTTCCTGACTTCCTGGCTCCCACATCGGCTCGTCCATGATGCGCGGCTCGTTCCAGTTGCCGTAAAAGCCGAAATAAGGAACACGCAAGGTTGGAAACGTCTTGTCATCCGGTTGAAAAGCGATATAGCCCTCAGCAAATAAATTACGCGCTGTGCCCGGGGGAATGGATAGAGTCACCTTCACTTCGCTGCGCTTGCCCGGAGCTACTGTAACCTGGGGATTTGAGAATTGCAGCTTCGCCCCTTCGAGTGGGCCCTCCGTCAAGAGATTCAAACCATCCTTGCGTGCATCAGTCAATACGCCGAATTCGTCTTGCAGCTGATACGTAACCGGCTTTTTGCCAAATTTGTTGTCTACAAACAAGGAGAAGGTCGTCGCTGGTCCGATTTCTCCCAAGGAAACGCCAGCCTTCCCTTTTGCATCAACAATCATTGCGGGAGTTGCGATCGCTTTGTTGATTTGCATTAATCCTGCACCCTGGACACGCGGACTGTATGGCATTTTCGGTGTCCGTGCTTTTTCAAAGGCAGCTACACTTTGCTGTGGGTCCATAATCGGCTGTGCAGTATTCATCGCTGCTGCTTTGAGGGTCTCAACGAGCTGCCTGCCTTGCAGATTCCTCCCCTGCTTTTGGTACGCCTGCTTCAGCAGCGCCATGCCCCCTGCAACGTGAGGCGTCGCCATGGACGTTCCACTCTTCACTGCATAATCAGAGTCTTTTACCGTAGATAAAATGCCACCGCCTGGCGCTGAGATTTCAGGCTTGAACTGCAGATCTGGAGTCGGACCCCAGGAAGAAAAGGCAGAGATCGTCCCGCCATCAGGATATGGCATCGGGTTTTGTGCATATTCGCCATCAAAGGTGATCGTTACTTTCTTCCCCTTTTTAATCGCCTGTGCCATTTTTTCACCCATCTGTTTCAAGACGGATACAGCAGGGAATTGCTTCAGATGCTCTGCACTGATCAAAAGCGGGCCTGTCTCATTATTGTAAATAACCGCACCAACCGCTCCAGCTTCTTTCGCCATACGGAGCTTCTCGTCAAATGAAATGTCTCCCCGTTCCAGAAGAACAACCTTGTCTTTTACAGAAACGTTGTAGTCTTCCTTTTTGCCTTTTCCCATATAGACGAGCGGGTAGGATTTCAATAAGGTCGTAACTGGATTGATTGCTGTTCCTGCCGCCACATGACCATGCAGGTAAACTACCCGTTCCAGGCCTGGCACTCCTTGGATACTAAAGCTGTGGCCAGCCAATGAAGTCGCGTTGACAGAGGCCACTGCAAATGCATCCGGAGCAAGGCCGGGGGAACCGATCATGGCTATATCCGGATTTTGCGCGCGCACCTTGTCACTGCCAAAATACGCGTCATTGCCTGCCGCGGCAACAACAATCACGCCGTTGTCTACCGCACGCTTGACAGCCATTTGCTCCGTGTTGACCTCATCGACATACCCTGCCGAGGAGCCAAGACTCAGATTGATGACATCCGCTTTTTTCGTGATCGAATCGTTAATAGCAAACAAGATGGATTCACTTAATCCGGGCACTTCCCCTTGATAGTTGGAAAACACCTTTTCGCTAATGATTTGGGCTTCTGGAGCAACACCCTTCATTTTTCCATTTGCAGCAATAATGCCTGATACGTGAACACCATGCTGGGATTCCCCGACGTCCTCAGTTGTTTGATTGCGGTCTGCCCAGTTGTATCCGGGGATGACCTTTTTTGTAGAGCCTGACTTTTGCTGCGCCAATCGCTTGTCACGTGGGGCAGGCATATCCGGATGCTTCGGATTGACACCAGTATCGACGACAGAAACAACCATGCCCTCTCCTTTAACCCCTGCATCCTCCCAAGCCTTCGTAGCCTCAATCATATCAAGGGAGGAGGTCTGTGCGCTCGATACCTGCTCACTTAAAAGTGAATGCTCCGCTCGCAGCCATTCATCAGCAACGGAAAAATGGGCATCTCCCCCTTCCTTCGCCATCTGACCCTGAGCACTGGCAGGAAACTCTGCATTCCGTAAATCCTGCATGATTTGGGTTTGAAAGCTAGTCGTGTCTATGCCTGCAAGCGCATGGACTCTGCTTGTATTCACAGTCGTTATGGGAAGCAAAACCAACGCCAACCCTATGCTGAATACCTGTTTTTTCATCGTTTGCCCCCTTTATGGTAAAGCATCCATTGTTTTAAGTTTTCACTGGGAAGCTCGAAGGTATTCCCTTTTCCTCACAAATGGACACACGATATCGAAGGAAACAGAAAGTACGAAAAGGCGTCAAATTACAGTTCACTTATTTTTGGTATAATAAGGTGTGATGCCTATCGGTACAAGGAGCTGAAACAGCATGTCATACAATGTGCAAGAAGCGATCGAGCGTCTTCAGGAGGCGTTTCGTTCAGCCATGCGCGTAATCGGACCACAATTGTCTGAGCCCGTCCCAGGTTTAACAGGTCCACAGTTTTATATTCTTTATCAGCTGGAGCAAAAGGGAAAATGCACTGTCGGTGAATTGGCGGACTCTATGGTCGTCAAACCAAGCGCGATAACAGCTATGATTGATCGCTTAGATAAGCATGAGTACGTAATACGTGATCGTGACGAAGAAGATCGACGTGTGGTACATATTCGCCTGACAGATGCCGGAAAATCCATATTGCTGCAAGCCAAGCAAAAAAGGCTGGAATTGCTCCAGCAATACTTCTCTTGCCTGACGCCAGAAGAATTAGAAAGCTTAGTTTCTACCTTTGAAAAATTATCGCGTTCGGCACAAGCTTCAGCTCAAAAAGAATAGAAAAAAGGCGTGCAAACCGGATAACCGGCGCACGCCTTTTTTCGTTATAGCTATTACGAGAAGAAGAATTTCTTCACGGCATGTTTCGTTGTTTCTTTGTTCATGTGAGCAATCGAAGTCGTGAGTGGAATTCCTTTTGGACAAGCCTGTACGCAGTTTTGCGAGTTACCGCAATCACCGATACCGCCATCTTCCATCAACGCTTCCAGACGCTCATGCTTGTTCATCATACCTGTTGGATGCTGGTTGAACAAACGAACTTGAGAAATAGCAAATGGACCAATAAACTCGGACTTCGCATTTACGTTCGGGCATGCCTCCAGGCACACACCGCAAGTCATGCATTTGGAGAGCTCATATGCCCATTGACGCTCTACTTCTGGCATACGAGGACCAGGTCCGAGATCATGCGTACCATCGATTGGAACCCATGCTTTTACACGTTTCAATGCATCAAACATACGGCTACGGTCAATCGAAAGGTCGCGCTGTACAGGGAAAGTACTCATTGGTTCCAGACGAATTGGCTGCTCCAGTTTATCTACCAAGGCAGAGCACGCTTGGCGTGGTCTACCGTTAATTACCATTGAGCACGCACCGCAAACTTCTTCCAAGCAGTTCGATTCCCAGTTAACTGGAGACGTTTTTTGGCCTTGTGCGTTGAGCGGGTTGCGTTGAATCTCCATCAGCGCACTAATTACGTTCATACCAGGACGGTATGGAATCTTGAACTCTTCCTTGTACGGAGTGCTGTCAGGGCTATCTTGGCGAGTGATAATCAGATGAATCAATTTTTCTGCCATGATCAGTTTCCTCCTCTCTTAGTGCTTCTTTTCAGACGTATAGTCACGTTTACGTGGTGCAATCAACGAAACGTCAATGTCTTCGTAGTAGATTTCTGGCGCAGTTGTTTCAGCATTGTACTTCGCCATTGTTGTTTTCATGAAGTTTTCGTCATCACGCTCAGGGAAATCAGGCTTGTAGTGAGCACCGCGGCTCTCGTTACGATTGAGTGCACCGATTGTGATCGCACGGGACAATACGAGCATGTTCCACAGATGGCGAGTAAAGGAAGCACCAGCGTTGCTCCATTTGTTTGTATCGTTGATGTTGATTTTTTTGTAGCGCTCCATCAATTCAACGATCTTGTCATCTGTTTTTTGCAGACGGTCATTGTAACGAACGACCGTTACGTTGTCAGTCATCCACTCACCCAGCTCTTTGTGAATCAGGTAAGCATTTTCTGTTCCATCCATTTTCAGGATGTTTTCGTACTTCGTTTGCTCTTTGCTTGTAGCGCCGTCAAAGAGCGTGGAAGACAGATCATCAGAGGATTGGTTCAAGCCTTTGATGTACTCGATCGCTTTTGGACCGGCAACCATACCGCCGTAGATCGCGGACAAGAGAGAGTTTGCACCCAAACGGTTTGCACCGTGCTGAGAGTAATCGCACTCACCTGCTGCGAACAGACCAGGGATGTTTGTCATTTGATTGTAGTCTACCCACATTCCACCCATCGAGTAGTGAACCGCAGGGAAAATCTTCATAGGAACTTTACGCGGGTCATCCCCAACGAATTTTTCGTAAATCTCGATGATACCGCCCAATTTTACATCCAATTCTTTTGGATCTTTGTGGGACAAATCGAGGTATACCATGTTTTCGCCGTTGACACCGAGCTTCGAGTCTACGCAGACGGAGAAAATTTCGCGTGTTGCAATGTCACGCGGTACCAGGTTACCATACGCTGGATATTTTTCCTCCAGGAAGTACCATGGCTTACCATCTTTATAAGTCCAAACGCGTCCACCTTCACCGCGAGCGGATTCGGACATCAGACGCAGCTTGTCGTCGCCAGGAATTGCAGTCGGGTGAATCTGGATCATTTCACCGTTAGAGTAGATAACGCCCTGTTGGTATGCAGCAGAAGCCGCTGTACCTGTATTGATAATCGAGTTCGTCGATTTACCAAAGATGATACCAGGACCACCTGTTGCCAAAATAACGGCATCTGCACGGAAGGATTGAATTTCACCGGAACGCATGTTTTGCGCAGTTATCCCGCGACAGGTTCCTGTATCGTCCAAAACGGCTCCGAGGAAATCCCAATATTCGTACTTAGTAACCAGACCCTCTGCTTCATAACGACGAACTTGCTCATCCAGTGCGTAAAGCAGCTGTTGTCCAGTAGTCGCCCCTGCAAATGCGGTACGGTGATGTTTGGTTCCACCAAAACGGCGGAAATCCAAAAGTCCTTCTGGTGTACGGTTGAACATTACACCCATACGGTCCAGCATGTAAATGATGCCTGGCGCCGCGTCACACATTGCTTTTACTGGCGGTTGGTTAGCCAAGAAGTCTCCGCCATATACTGTATCGTCGAAGTGCTCCCAAGTGGAGTCGCCTTCCCCTTTTGTATTAACCGCACCGTTGATACCGCCCTGTGCACAAACAGAGTGGGAACGTTTAACCGGAACCAGGGAGAAAAGCTCTACGGGAACACCTTTTTCTGCTGCTTTGATGGTAGCCATCAAGCCGGCCAAACCGCCACCGACAATGATTAGTTTACCTTTTGCCATTGTTTAGTCCCCCTATCCCTACAAAATGAAAGCTGACATCGCACGCAAGCCGATGAAGGTTACGACTACGAATACGACCATAGTCAGGTATGTTGCAATTCGCTGGGAACGCGGTCCAACCGTAATTCCCCAGTGAACCAGGAACGACCAGAGTCCGTTGGAGAAGTGGAAAACCGTACTGATAATCCCGATTGTGTAGAATACGATCATTGCAGGACTGCTAAAAATGTTTGCCATCATATCGAAGTCTACGTGTGCACCCATTGCTTTTGCGATGCGGGTTTCCCATACGTGCCAAACAATGAAAATGAGGGTAATGATACCTGTAACCCGTTGCCACAGGAACATTTGGTTCCTGAAGTAGCCGAAGTTCCCTACGTTTTGCTTCGCTTGGAACGCAATGTAGAGACCGTAAACAGCGTGAAACAGGATTGGGATGTAGATGAAAATGAATTCAACTACCAAGAGAAGTGGAACGTTTTCGATCATACCAACCGTCGTGTTGAAAGCTTCTGCTCCGCGGGTTGCTTGATAGTTGGCTGTCAAGTGAAACAGCAAGAAGAGCCCGATCGGAAACAAACCAAGAAGTGAGTGCAGCTTGTGGCTGAGAAAGCTATGGCCTTTCGCCATACCATGGTCCCCCTTTCAATGTATGTAACGCTCTTTGTTGTGAAAAACGTCTCAACGTTTTTCCAAAAATCTGATCTGCCCGCAAACGATCAACAAATTGGACGCTATCGTTTTCATATACCTTTCTCCAATATCGTAACCCATTGCGATACCCGTTAGACATGACGAAAAAGCCGTCTTTCGCCTCGTCCCACTTTGTCGGAATGTGTCAAAATACGAAAAAAAGTTGGGCAAAACTTTGACCAAATCCAATTGTACTCTTGTCGACTGAGAGCGTCAAGCCAATCAATAGACTAAATACATTGATAGAATAACTTTGTTCATTTTCGCTATTTTTCTCTCCATTATTGGTACTGAAAATAGCGTTTCTCTCATAGTCTAGTACAGACAGGAGGGAGCAAGATGAAAGAGAAGGATCAACTGGCAGCCCTGTTGCCTGCCCAAACTATTCTTTATGCCGAAAGAATGAGCATGCCCTATCTGGGCTACCATCTTCTTCGGGAAACGCTAACCAATGCCCTTTTAGGAGACAGCGAAAGTCCTATTCTGTACTGGCTGGGCAAAGAAATCGGGCGACAAATCCACATTGAATCGGAAGCCGGTATTATTCACCCATTTATGCGTCTTGGACTTGGACAACTCGATCTCGTCACGTCATCAGATGCAGAGACGACTTATAAACTCTCTCATTCCATTTACCAGTACCAATCAGCCGATCGACTCTGCCGCACGCTATCCCTGGAAGCAGGGATCATTGCCGGAGCCTTGGAGACATGGAGGCAAACGGAGGTTGTAGCTAAGTTGGAAATAGATACAAGCCATACGATTCAGATAATTGCACGCAGCAAAAAGTGAGCATCCGCTCACATAAGTAGCCCCCTCTACCTTTAGAGGAGAGGGGGATTCATGATGAAGTGAATGATTAGCCGTGTACAACCGCCGTTTCAGCAACATCGAGGCCATAGGCCGAATGCAGACTGCGAACCGCAAGCTCGGTCAAGCTTGCAGGAATCACACATGAAACTTTGATATCGGAAGTGGAGACCATTTTAATAGAAATTTCTCTTTCTGCCAAAACGCGGAACATTTCAGCCGCAACACCAGGATTGTTGATCATACCAGAGCCGACAATGGATACTTTGGTCAGGTTTTCTTCATAATCCACTTTTTCAAATCCAAGCTCGGACTGATTGGCACTCAGCGTATTCAGCGCTTTGGTCAAATCTTCTCCTGTTACAGTAAACGAGATGTTCGTCACTGCGGCATCATAGGAGCTTTGAATAATGATGTCTACGTTTACTTGATTGTCCGCCAGTGTATTGAATAGGCGAGAGAGTGTACCTACCTTGGCAGGCATCCCGACAACCGTAATTTTTGCGACATCCTCATCATGCGCAACTCCACTAACTACTCTTCCTGTTTCCATGTTGGCAACCTCCTCAACGTACGTACCATCTTCAGCTGTAAAGCTGGAGCGGACCACCAGCCTTACCTTGTATTTTTTAGCAGCTTCTACCGAACGTGGATGTAGTACACCTGCTCCCAGATTTGCAAGCTCCAGCATCTCATCATAAGAAATGCTGTCCAGCTTGCTTGCGGCTGGAACCATGCGCGGATCTGCTGTGTAAACACCTGACACGTCAGTAAAGATCTCGCATTTGTCTGCTCCGATGCTTGCTGCTAATGTAACCGCGGATGTATCCGATCCACCACGGCCGAGTGTTGTAATTTCACCCTCATCACTGATTCCTTGGAAGCCTGCCACGATCACGACACGCCCACGACCAAGCTCGGCTTGAATCCGTTTTGATTCAATCTGCTTGATTCGCGCTCTGCCGTGAATGGCTTCAGTGGTTACGCCAGCTTGCCAGCCGGTCAAGGAAATGGCATCGTAGCCTTTTGTATGCAAGGCCATAGCCAAAAGCGAGATGGATACCTGCTCCCCCGTGGTCAGCAGCATATCCATTTCCCGCTCCGATGGGAACGGTGTAATCTGCTTCGCCATATCTACCAATACATCAGTAGATTTGCCCATTGCAGAAACGACAACGACCACATCATGCCCTTCCTCTTTGTATGTGATGATTCGATCCGCTACTCGTAAAATTCGCTCAATGGTACCTACAGAGGTGCCTCCGTATTTCTGCACGATCAACCCCATGCGGCTTCTCTCCCTTTTCTCATATCCAATGTGTTTGTTTGTATGGTTTTCTTTTTTTGTTTTTTGTATAATCTCTATTTTATTTTTAGTATGGTTTGTATGGTTTCTCTATTTCTGACTATGATTGCTTACATCACTGTCGCATTTATTAAAAAAAGGCATCGACTAGGAATAAGACCTGCCGCTGCCTATTGTTTCGACATACCGGTTCCTCCCTTCCAATACACGCGGTCCATGCAGCATGACAGAATCAACCATCATGATTCACGCACGGACTCACCGTGAGATAGCTCTCCATCTGGCAACTGGTGATTGCCGAGATGACAGTCCTGCACTTTTTCAATGCAGACCCAGCATGGAGAAAAGCGGGTTTTCCTCCAGACTTCGGCGAATTCCCCTTTCCCGTACCCTTCACAGATACCCGATCTCAGGGTGGTACTCTTGGTCTTCGCGCCTCTACCTCACTCCATATATGGAAGTGAGGCTAACTATTCTGTTTGAAAGGCATTATATCATAAGGCAACAAATGCTTCAATTGTTTTTTAATTAACGTATAGGCATTTATAAGCGTGACGCTTATAAATGCCGGAGCGCATGAAAACCTTCCGCTAAAACGCGGTCGCTCATCTTTGCAAAGTCCTCGATAGAGGTTTTCTTATTTCTACGACTCTAGCTTGCGCAGATGGGCGATAATTTCTCTGGCCAGCTTGTCGCCGATGCCAAGCTGCCGAAAATCTTCTACCGTAGCCTCCCGCATTTTTTTCATGGAGCCAAAATGTGTAAAGAGGAGCTTGCGGCGCTTTTCTCCGATCCCTGGGATCTCATCGAGCTGGGAAGAGAGCATCGTTTTCGTACGGGATTGACGATGAAAGGTAATAACAAATCGGTGCACTTCGTCCTGGATACGCTGGAGCAAATAAAACTCGTAGCTATCCCGCTTCAAATTGACGGGCTCAGGCGGATCACCGTACAGCAGCTGCGCCGTTTTGTGCTTCTCGTCTTTTGCCAGACCACAGACAGGAATATAAAGTCCTAGCTCATTCTCCAAAATATCCATGGCGGCAGTGATTTGCCCTTTTCCTCCGTCCATGACGATGAGGTCAGGCATCGGCTGGTTTTCCTTCAATAACCGCGAATAGCGGCGGCGAATAACCTCGCGCATGGACCCGTAATCATCCGGACCTTCGACGGTTTTGATTTTGAATTTGCGGTATTCCTTTTTGTCTGGACGACCATCTGTAAACACGATCATCGCGGATACCGGCTCGGTTCCCTGGATGTTGGAGTTGTCAAACGCCTCGATGCGATGTGGCACACCGATTCCGAGAATATGCCCCAGATTGTGGACAGCCTGAACGGTACGCGCATCATCCTTTGACATCAGCGCAAACTTCTCCTGCAGGGCAATCCTGGCGTTCTCTGATGCCATTTGTACCAACTCACGCTTCTTGCTCCGTTTGGGAGCATGGACTTTGATTCCAAGCCAGTCGCTCAGAAGCTCTGTATCGCTTTGCTCAGGAAGCAGGATTTCTTTTGGCAGAGCGTTTTGCTTATCGTAGTAAAACTGGCTGACGTAGGACATAAAATCTTCGTTTTCCTCGCCGTAATAAGGAAAAGAAGTCGTCTGGCGCTCGATCATTTTGCCTTGGCGCATATAAAAAATTTGGATGCACATCCAGCCCTTTTCGACCGCAAAACCGATAATATCGCGATCGATTGTATCCGTGAAGGTAATTTTCTGCTTTTCCATCACGGCTTCGATACTTTTGATCTGGTCGCGGTATTCCTTTGCCCGCTCGAATTCCATGTTTTCCGCTGCATGCAGCATTTTTTCGGTCAGCTGCTGCTTCATCTCTTCGTGACCACCATCGAGGAATCGACTTATTTCTTCTACCAGTCGCCGATTCTCCTCCTCAGTCACCTCGTACACACAGGGAGCGAGACATTGCCCCAAATGGTAGTAAAGACATACCTGCTTCGGCATGTTGCGGCATTTGCGCAGCGGATAGAGCCTGTCGAGCAGCTTTTTCACCTCTGAAGCGTCGCCAGCATTGGGATAGGGACCAAAATACTTGGCCTTATCCTTTAGTACTTTGCGCGTGATTTCCAGACGTGGCTGAGCCTCATTCGTAATCTTGATATACGGGTACGTCTTGTCGTCACGCAGCATGACATTGTAGCGCGGATCATGCTTTTTGATCAGATTACATTCCAAAATGAGTGCTTCAATCGCTGACGACACCACGATGTATTCAAAGTCAACAATTTCACTGACTAACAGCTGTGTCTTACCGTTATGACTGCCTGTAAAATAAGAGCGGACGCGGTTTTTAAGCACTTTGGCTTTCCCTACGTAAATGATTTCCCCGCTTGCGTTTTTCATCAGGTAGCAGCCTGGCTTCTCTGGCAGGACGGCCAATTTATCTTTCAAGGAGCTATTCATGGCTGCTCCCTCCTCTTGACGGTTTCTCTTTTACTTCATCTTAATAGGCTTCTCCAGGACGTATAGCTCATCCTCGAGGGAGCTCATGCGTTCAGTCAATAGCTTGCGACTATCTTGCACCCCTTGGTTGTAATAGAGGGGGCCTAATTCTTTGGAAAAAAAGGCAATGAGATCTTCTGTTTCCAGATTGCCGAGTTGTTCCGATCGTTCTTCTTGAAAATATCGCTGCACTTGATGAACAAGATATTCAGTTTGTTCTCTGGTCAGTTTTGCTGCCATTCGCTCAGGGCACCCTTCCTCAACAACTTCGTGATAGGAATATACGTTCCACTCTTCATAGTACCACGGATACCACATGAAAAAAACTGCCGCCTCATGTTTCCCGCGACAGTTTTTTCCACGGATATAGGTCCGTTATGTCATCAGCTAGTGCTTGCGTCCTCCCAGGTACGCCTCTTTGACACGGTCGTCATTTAACAGGGATTCTGCCGTGCCTTCCAACACAATTTGTCCAGCCTCAAGCACATAGCCAAAATCAGCGATTTTCAATGCCTGCTTGACGTTTTGCTCAACGATCAGCACAGTTGTTCCTTCTGCATTGATCTGCTTGATAACCTTGAAAATATCCGATACGACAATCGGCGCAAGCCCCATCGACGGTTCATCCAAAAGCAGCAGCTTGGGCCTCGACATCAACGCTCTGGCAATCGCCAGCATTTGCTGCTGTCCGCCAGACATGGTTCCACCTAACTGCGTCAAGCGCTCCCGTAAAATAGGGAACCACGCCATCATTTTCTCCATATCGTCCTTGATACCTTGTGCATCGTTTCGTTGAAATGCACCCATTTCCAAATTTTCGAGCACGGTCATTTTCCCTAAAATCGCACGGCCTTCTGGAACAAGGGCTAGTCCTGTTTTTACAATCTGGTGTGGCTTCGACCCTTCAATACGCTGCCCACGAAAAGTAATGGTCCCTGCCTCTGGCTTGAGCTGGCCTGCGATGGTGCGCATCGTCGTGGTTTTCCCAGCCCCGTTTGCACCAATGAGGGAAACGATCTTCCCCTCTGGCACCTCGAGGGAGATACCCCGAATCGCTTTGATCTGACCGTAGGAGGTCGTCAGGTTTTGTATACTGAGCATGTTATTCGTCCTCCTTGCCGAGGTAAGCTTCAATCACGTCTGGATTATTCTGTACCTCTTCCGGCGTACCATCAGCGATCTTGACACCAAAGTTAATGCACACGACTTTTTCACACAAATTCATGACCAGGCCCATATCATGCTCCACCAAGAGGACCGTTGTGCCATCATCGCGAATTTTGCGTACCAGCTCCATGAGCGCCTTGGTCTCCGTCTCAATCATACCTGCTGCAGGCTCATCCAGCAGCAGCAGCTTTGGCTCTGTGGCAAGGGCCCGTGCTATTTCCAATCGCCGCTGCTGCCCGTAGGCGAGTGTATCGGAACGCACTTCGGCGACATCAGACAAGCCAACGAACTCCAAGAGCTCCTCTGCTTTTTTCGTGACGACTTTTTCTTCTGCTCGCTGCCCAGACGTTCGGAGCAGAGAAGACCAGAAACCCGCCTTCATCCGTGAATGGCAGCCTACCTTGACATTATCCAGCGCATTCATATGACCAAACAGGCGAATATTTTGAAACGTTCGAGCGATGCCCATTTCCGTAATTTTATTTGGCTGCATGCCATTCAGCTTTTGACCAGCAAAAGAAAACGTACCGGTTGTCGGCTCAAAAATCCCTGTCGCCATGTTAAAAATCGTCGTTTTCCCAGCTCCATTGGGACCGATCAACCCTACAATTTCACCCTCTCGCACTGAAAACGAAACATCGCGTAGGGCAGTGATGCCGCCAAAGCTTTTTCCTACATTTGCAAGTTCCAGCAACATGTCACAGTCCCCCTTTCGCTTCGTTTCCGGACGGTTTGCCCTTGCGGCGACGGAACAGCTTTTGGAACGTATCCGACCCGATCAGGCCATGAGGACGGAAAGCCATAACCCCAACCATGATTAAGCCGTACATGAGCATTTTGTACTCGGCTAAACCGCGCAGCACTTCTGGCAGGGCGGTTAAAATGAGAGCGCCAAACAACGGCCCCCATACCACTTCGCTGCCACCAATAACCGCATAAGAGAGGATCTCTACAACTTTATGGTAGTTGAAATCGTCTGGCGTAATCGTAGTCGTGATATGGGCAAACAGTCCCCCACACACTCCTGCCAGCACAGAGCCGATAATAAACGCGAGCATTTTGTAATAAGCCACCTGCAAGCCCATTGCACGTGCTGCCGTTTCATCTGCTTTAATCGCTTCAAACGCACGTCCGAGTCTTGAACGGTTCAAACGCAGCGTCAAGAAAAGAATGGCAGCGAAAAACAGGAGCATGAAAACAAAAGTAGACAGTGCCTTCATTTGAATGACAGATACACCGACAGTCTGCGCTTTTAAACCAATCGCTTTTTCAAAATCATATAAGTAGTTTCCGATCGATTGCAGGCCGGTAAGACCCAACGCTCCATTGGTAATTTCCAGATTGAGCAAAATAACCCGAATCACCTCACCAAAGCCCAAGGTCGCAATCGCGAGGTACAAGCCATGGAGCTTTAATGTTGGCGCACCGATCAACAGCGCAATGAGCCCTGCTGCCAATCCTCCGATGATAATCGCGATAAGCAACGGCATGTCCGCCTGCTTGGTTAAAATACTTGCCGTAAATGCACCAATGCTCATAAAACCGGCATGCCCCAAGGACAGCTGACCGGTTGATAGCGTGATGTAAATACTGATAGCAAGAATGCTATTTAATAAAATAAAGGTCAAAACCTGTAAATTATACGGATTGAGAATATCCAATGCTTGCACCTCCTTACGCTTTGCGTCCAAATAGTCCTTCTGGCTTTAGCAACAAAATGATGATGATGAGGCCAAATGCAACGGCATCGCGATACGACGAATCACCGTATGCGACTGTAAAGACCTCAATAATTCCAAGCAAAACACCACACACCATCGCTCCCGGTATGCTTCCGACTCCACCCAGGATCAGTACAGCCAAGCCTTTGAAGCCAAGCGTCATCCCCATCGTTGGAATAAGTGCAGAGTAAGCCATTCCGATTAAAATACCGGCGACGCCTCCAAGAGCAGATGCCATCATCACGGTTACGACAATCACCATGTTGGTATTGATCCCCAAAATGTTTGCGGTATCCGTATTTTCAGCCGTAGCACGAATCGCTTTCCCCATCTTGGTCTTCTGAATCCAAAAATGCAGAACAAACATCAATACGATTGAAATCCCTAAAATCACGAGATCGACGCTACGGATTTGAATGATTCCCAAATCAAACGGTTTATCTCCAAAGGACTGCGGAAAAGCGCGAGAATCCGCTCCAAACAATTTGTGCATCGCTTCCTCGACCAAAATGGCAAAGCCGATCGTACTGATCAGAGACGCCAAATGAGGTACGTTTTTCTTGCGAAGCGGTCTAAGTGCTGTATACTCTAAAACCAATCCCAATAACGCCGAAACCACCACAGCCACAACGAGAGCTACACCAAGCGGCAAGTTCAGGCTGGTCATGAGGACAAGTCCAACTAGCGATCCGAAAATAAAAATTTGACCATGGGCCATGTTAATGATTCCTAAAACCCCGAAAATGAGAGTATAGCCCAATGCGATTAAGGAATAGGTACTCCCTACCGTTAAACCATTGACTAATTGCTGCCAAAACAAACTGCTTCACCTCACCAAAAGTCGTTTAAATAGTTTGAATGCTTGAAGTTGTTCTCGCTGGATCAGGAATCGATGGTAGAGAACTCGTCCTTTCTGATCCAGCGAGAAAACTTTGCTCCGCCGAGTGACGGAGCATTTGCCTTCCCTTGTAAGAAAACCTCTAGAGCCCGGGAGCCCGGACAATCCGCTTATTCAAACGGCACAAACTTTCCTTCTTTTGCTTCAACAACAACCGCATCACCGATTGGATTACGTTTTTCGTCAAAGGAGAGTTTGCCAGATACACCTGTAAAGTCTTTCAGCTGTGCCAGCTGTCCGCGCAACGCTTCACGATCAGCCTTGCCTGCTCCGAGCAGGGATTGAGACATGATGTACAGGGAATCGTATGCTTGTGCAGCAAATTGGTCAGGCTTTTTGTTGTATTTTGCTTCGAAAGCTTTTACAAAGGCTTGTACTTTATCATCTTGTTTTTCTGGGCTAAAAGGAGTCGCTACGATCAAGCCTTCTGCTGCAGGACCCGCAATTTCAAATACTTTCGGGTTGTTGAAGCCGTTGCCGCCAAGGATCGTGCCTGTAAAGCCCAGCTCACGCGCTTTTTTCACAACCATGGAACCTTCTTTATACAGAGCGGAAACCAACAGTGCATCTGGATTCGATTGTTTCAGCTTGGTCAATTGAGCAGAGAAGTCAACATCGCCATTAGAGAATGTCGCTTCACCCGTGATTTCCAAACCCATTTTTTCAGCAGTTGCTTTCATTACTTTGTATCCATTTACTGAGAAATCATCGTTGGATGCGTAGATGAGCGCAACCTTTTTCAAGCCTTTTTTCTCGACCGCTGCTTTCATCGCTGTTGGGATGGCGATCGATTCTGGCAAGGAGTTGCGGAACACGTACTCACCAATATCGTTGATTCCTTCGGATGTATTGGAGATACCGAAGATTGGCGTTTCTGCTTCGTTCGCAACGGGACCGGCAGCGAACATTTCACCGGAAAGAGTAGGGCCGATGATCGCGACAACATTATCCTGATTAATCAGTTTATTTACCGCGTTAATTGCTCCCTCTTTTTCCCCGCCAGAATCTTCAAACTTTAATTCCATCTTGAGCTTCCCTTTATTCGCTTCGTTCAGCTCTCCCAAAGCCAGCTCCAGGCCTGCTTTTTGCGCTTCACCATAAGCCGCACCTGATCCGGAAAGAAAGCTGACTACGCCGATTTTAGCAGTGAGCTCTTGTCCATCTGCACTCGCTTCTTGCTTGGCTCCACCATCATTTGCTGCGGGCGCGCTGGTGTTGCCACTGGAACATCCCACCATCAAAACTGCACCCAAGGAGATGGTTGCCAGAGATCGTAATAAATGAAACCCCTTCATTGAAAAGCCTCCCTTAATTTTTCTAAATGATTATTCGGAATATATGAAGTTTAATAAAACTATTTAAAAAACGCAAATAATTTTCTCTAAGTAAACTTAATTTTTTGACAAACGACCGCTCAGAATTTTCGTGTAGACGCCGACCATTATTGGATTCAGACCATTTTCGTACTCCTATAAATTTCTAACTATTCAGTCCGATTCAGATAGAAAAAAGCGGCATCTGCACCTAGGCGCAAACACCGCTTCGCCAATCATCCTTTATCTTACAGGTGCTTACCTACAGTTGCCATCAGTGCTTCTTTTGGTTGAAAACCAATCACTTTATCAACTGGTTGACCATCTTTGAAAACGATCAGCGTAGGGATAGACATGACACCAAAACGGCCTGCAGAATCCGGGTTGTCATCCACGTTTACTTTGACGATTTTGAGCTTGGAGCCCACTTCGCCATCGATTTGCTCAAGTACAGGAGCGATCATTTTGCAAGGGCCGCACCATGGAGCCCAGAAGTCAACCAGGACTGTACCGCCTTGCTCTACTTCCTGGGAAAAGTTTTGGTCAGTTCCATTTACAATTGCCATGGAAAGTTACCTCCTCAAAATTCAATTGCTAAAAAAAGGTTTCATACGCTAATCAGTATATCATTCAAAATCTGAAATGACTACGGCACGCAACACTTTATCCGCACTTCTCCATGCTAGTGTATCCAGTACACACTTACCTTATCGTTTCCAACCAAATCCAACGCCTTATTGGCCCGCATGCTTTAGTCGGTTAATTTCCCGTTCATTGTCGTTTGCTTTTCTATGTAGCAAGTCGAGGTCTGCTTCGATCAGCTTGTCATGCCGATCGATACTGTCAAGCCTGCGGTACGTGTCATCGCGAAACTCGTACATTTCGTCTCGGAATGTGTACATCTCTTCTCGAAATGCATACATCTCTTCTCGAAATGTGTACATCTCTTCTCGAAATGTGTACATCTCTTCTCGAAATGTGTACATCTCTTCTCGAAATGTGTACATCTCTTCTCGAAATGCATACATTTCTGTTTTAAATTCTTTCAGTTCTTCCTTCATTTCTTTCACAAGGCGATTGTTCTCACCCACCATATGAATCAACTGATGCAACAAGTCTTCACTCATGTCGCTCACCTCTCCCTAGTGCCTATTATAGCAATCTTTCTAAGCATAGAGTGAGCGGTGCGGACAAAAAAAGCGCCCTTTAAACAAAGGGACGCTTCCTCCTACTTGCCACTATTAGACCAGTACTTTTTTAAATTCTGCCGTCAGAAGTGGCAGAACCTCGAACAAGTCACCAACGATACCGTAATCAGCCACTTGGAAAATCGGAGCTTCCGGGTCCTTGTTGATCGCTACGATCACTTTGGAGCTGGACATACCGGCCAAGTGCTGAATGGCTCCGGAAATTCCGCACGCAATGTATAAATCAGGGGTAACCACTTTACCCGTTTGTCCAATTTGCATCGAGTAATCGCAGTAATCAGCGTCGCACGCACCGCGAGAAGCGCCCACTGCAGCGCCCAGAACCTCAGCCAAGTCGTACAACGGCTGGAAGCCCTCTGCACTCTTTACGCCACGACCGCCGGAAATGACCACTTTCGCTTCGGACAGGTCCACTTTTCCGCTCGTTTTGCTGACAACTTCCTTTACAATCGTGCGCAGGTCTTTGATTTCCAAATCTACCGGAACAACAACAGCTGTTTTCGCTGGATCTGCAGCACCAATCGAAATGTTATTTGGACGAATCGTGATAAAAGTTTTTCCATCAACAAATTTACGTTGCTGGAAAGCTTTTCCTGCATAAATCGGTCGAACAAATACTGGACCAGCTTCAATGCCTGTCACATCGGAAACCAAGCCATAGCCCAATCTTGATGCAACACGAGGTGCGACATCGCGACCGATTGCAGTATGTCCGATAACTACAGCATCCGGGGCTGCCAGTTCAATCAGCTGTGTCAAAGCTTGCGTATAGGCATCTGGCGTATATTGCGCGAGTGCCTGATGATCTGCTGTATAGACAGTGGTAGCGCCATGATGTCCTAAAACTTGTGCATGAGCGCTGGCATTTGTGCCAAAAACAGCCGCTACGATTTCGCCGCCCTCAGCCAGAGTTTGTGCAGCTGCCAATGCTTCCAGTGATACGTTGCGAAGCTGTCCGTCACGTACTTCTGTGAGTACAAGTACTTTTTTCATGGATATCCTCTCCCTCTCGCTTGCTTAGATCACTTTTGCTTCATTGCGCAATAGTTGCACCAATTCCGACGCTTGAGCCGCCAGCTCGCCTGTGAGAATTCGACCTGCCTGCTTTTGGGCTGGCAAGGATTGACCCACAATCTCGGTTTTTGCGGCGACATCTGCTACCGACAGATCTAAATCATCTGCGGACAAACGATCCAACGGCTTTTTCTTCGCCTTCATAATCCCAGGAAGGGAAGGATAGCGCGGCTCGTTCAGGCCTTGCTGTGCAGTGATCAAAACAGGGAGACTGGTTTCCACAACTTCCAGATCACCTTCGATGTCACGCTCTACACGTACATTTGTGCCATCTATTTCAAGCTTAACTGCAGTAGAAACGTGATTGATTCCAAGCTCTTCAGCCAGACGTGGTCCGCCTTGACCTGCTCCAGAGTCAACTGCCATTTGACCGCCAATAATGATGTCGAAGCCAATTTTTTTCGCAACCGCAGCAAGTACCTTTGCAGTCGTGAACTCGTCTCCGAACAAAGACTCATCGTCTACCAATACCGCTTTATCTGCACCCATTGCCAATGCTGTACGCAAGGAGCTCTCTGCACGATCAGGACCAACACTGACAACCGTTACCTCACCGCCGTGATCTTCCTTGAGCTTGATCGCTTCTTCTACAGCGTACTCATCGTATGGATTAATGATGAATTCAACGCCATCCTCAGAAATTTGTCCGTTTTGGATGACGATCTTTTCTTCGGTGTCAAAGGTTTGTTTCAACACAACCAGGATATTCATCAGGATGCCTCCTCCTAAGTGGTACTTCATACTGGTGACGCTATATGGTTTCTACCGATCTGAAAACTGCGGCTTGCGCTTTTCCAGAAAGGCAGCTACGCCTTCTTTTGCATCTTCAGTGGCAAACGCTTCTCCAAACAGCTGCGCTTCATAATCCAAACCTTCTGACAGGGAGAGTTCTTCGCGAGCATGGATGGCTTGAAGTGCTAGCTTGATTGTGACTGCACTCTTTTGGGAGATGACTTCGGCCAGCTTTTTAGCTGCATCTACTAATTCTTCAACCGGATAAACCGCTTCCACAAGTCCGATGCGCAGGGCTTCCTCGCCACTGATCATTTCTGAGGTCAGGGTCATTTGCGTTGCTTTTCCACGGCCCACCAATCTAGGCAAGCGCTGTGTTCCACCGTAGCCAGGAATCAGTCCGAGATTCAGCTCCGGCAGTCCCAATCTGGCATCTGCAGCAGCTAGTCTGATGTGGCACGCCATTGCGAGCTCCAGTCCTCCACCGAGGCATGCACCATTAATAGCTGCGATGATCGGCTTCGGAAATTTTTCCACGCGGTCAAACACCCGTTGGCCAAACTTGGACAATACCACCGCGTCTTCACTTTGCAGTTGGGTGAATTCTTTAATGTCCGCCCCAGCAATGAAAAAACGTCCCTCGCCGGTAAAAACGATCGTCTTGATTTGCTCATCGTTTTCCCATTGATCCAAAAGTTCGCTCAATTGCTCAAACATGGATTTACTGAGCGCATTAGCCGGTGGATTGTTGATTGTCACCAGCGCTACACGATCAACTACTTGCACATTCCATTGCAAATCCATCCCTCTCCCCCCAGACTCTATCAAATAAAAGTCTTTACCGAGCGACCGCTCAGTATCATTTTACTCATTGTAACAAACGTTGGGAAGCAAAAAAAGCTTTTCTTTCATTCTTTTCCCTTCATTCCTAACAGGAAGAGATTATAAATAGAATCAACGTGGGAGACAAGCTCGTACTTACACTGCTTCATAACCCATGATGTCGTCACTCCATCCAATGTTCCGAAGATCATTTTTCTGGCAATCCGCACTTCAATGTCTGGACGGAAAATACCTTGCTTCATCCCTTCCATGATGACCTCTTCAATCAGGTTGAAATATTGCTTCATCACAGTGCCAATTCCTTCATTGATCTCCTGATTGGATTGACGAAGCTCGATCTGCGTCACTTTTGCCAAGTCATGATCCTCTGATAACTGACTGAGATGCGTATGGACGAGTACGTATAATTTTTGTTCGGCCGTCTTCGCTTCCGAGACGCGCTTACGATTCGTCTCCACAAACTGCCCCATCTTTTCATTGAAAAGCGAAATCAAAATATCGTCCTTGTTTTCAAAATAGAGGTATATGGTGCCGTCTGCTACCTTCGCCTCTTTTGCAATCTTTGATACCTGGGCGCTATAATAGCCCTGCCGTGCGATGACACGAACAGCAGCATCAATAATGGCCTGATACTTTTCCCCCGTCTTCTTTGCCATACATACCTCCACCTTTACTCGCGCTGACAATAAAATGAATGATGACTCATTCATATGCAGTTTAATATAGGCATAGCAACGTGTCAAACATCGCCTCTGGTCAGTAATTCTTAGCGATGATGCGATTTTCCTTTGCAGCGCAAAAGTCTGATTAACAGAACTGTCATACACCGAAATAGCATAAAACAGGGCGCCTTCCTGGCGGGAAAGCGACCCCAGGTGTCCCTTCTTCCCATCAGCTCGTTTTGATATCGTCTGTCGCTTCTTCTCTCCGCTTTTGATCCTCATCCTGAAGCTGTCGCCTGAGGACTTTTCCGACGATCGTCTTGGGAAGGGTAGAACGAAATTCATATTGTCGCGGGATTTTGTAGGCAGCTAACCGCTGACGGCAATGAGCCTCCAGCTCTTCCTCGCCTGCAGTCTGACCTTCCTTGAAAACAATAAATGCCTTTACCGTTTCTCCCCGGTACGCATCTGGCACACCGATAACTGCTGCCTCCTGGATCGCGGGGTGCTCAAATAATACCTCCTCGACTTCACGCGGATAAATATTGAAGCCTCCCGCAATAATCATGTCCTTTTTCCGGTCTACGATATAGAAGTAACCTTGTTCGTCCATGTACCCCATGTCCCCGGTAAATAGCCAGCCATCCTTGAGCACCGCAGCCGTTTCCTCTGGTCGATTCCAGTAGCCTTTCATAACCTGTGGGCCGCAAACTGCCAGCTCGCCGATTTCCCCCTGGGGAAGCTCCTCGCCCGTTGCCATGTCCATGATACGGCAATCTGTATCAGGCCAAGGCAAGCCTACACTTCCTGTAATGCCTTTTCCCCAAATCGGGTTGGAATGGGTGACTGGAGAGGCTTCGGTAAGCCCATAACCTTCTACAAGCTTGCCTTTTGTCAGCTCCTCAAATTTGTTTTTGACCTCAATGGGCAATGGAGCCGATCCGCTCACGCATGCCTCGATCGAGGATAAATCATGCTTTTGCAAATCAGGGTGGTTGATCAGGGCAATGTACATCGTAGGTGCACCGGGAAACAGCGTAGGCTTTCTTTTATCAATCATCGAAAAGATTTCTTTGACCTCATATTTGGGTACCAAAATGATTTCGGCTGCAATCGAAATGCCTTTGTTCATCACAGTTGTCATGCCGTAGACGTGAAACAGGGGGAGAACCCCGAGGATGCGTTCTTTCCCTTTCACAAGCTTGTAGAGCACTGCCTGACATTGGATGGCATTGGCGATGAGATTTGCGTGCGTCAGCATCACACCCTTGGCCACACCCGTAGTACCGCCGGTATACTGCAAAAGCGCAATATCTTCTTCCGGGTTTATAGAAGAATAGACCACCTCAGGATCTTGCTCATCAATGAGTGCTTGAAATGACTCTACGTCGCCCCCATACGCTACTTGCGGATTTTGGCCTTGTTTTTTTTGAACCATCGGATACAGTAGTTTTTTCATAAAAGGAAGGTAATCGCCGATGCTAGTGACAATCAGCCGTTTTAAGGGAGTAGATGAACGGATGGATGATACACGGCTGTACAACAAATCCAGAGTGATAATCGTTTCTGCTCCTGAATCGGTAAGCTGATGAATCAGTTCTCGTTCCGTGTAGAGGGGGTTTGTCATGACCACAGTGGCACCGGCAAACAGAGCGCCATAGTAGCTGATGACCGTCTGCGGGGTATTCGGCAGCATAATCGCCACTCGATCCCCTTTTTTTACACCTCGTTTGATCAAAGCGTTGGCAAAGCTGTACGACAAAAGCAGTAGCTCGCGATACGTAATACGCTTTCCCATGAAGTAAATGGCGGTGCTGTCTGGATAGGTGGCTGCAGACTCTTCGAGGAAATAGGTCAGTGGAACACGGGGGTATTCCAGCGACGGTGCAGTTTCGGGTGGGTAATTGGCTATCCAAGGCTTGGCAATTGACATGGTCATTCCCTCCATCCCTTAAATGGCCTTGCCTCCCCCTATGATTGACATTAATAAACTCTCCCTCCATCTATTCTATTCGAAAAATATTTTATTTTCCAACTAATTAAACCAAAATGAATCACGAAAAAAGCGCTGCCTCTTATCCAGACTAGCGCCTTTCTTTTCATCCTTCTGGTCATGGCGTAAGCGACTTGAGAATTTGCTTTTGGACCCGTTCCCGTTCTGTACTTGGCACCAGATGGAACCAGCCGAGAACCCCATTACGCCAAATCCTCTCATCTTGCCCTACTAATGTATCGGTTTTGATAGCATTCGGCGTCGGATCACCATACGAGAGCAGTAATGAAGCGATTTCGAGATCTGTCAGATCCGTTTTGACATGCTGCCCCAAAATCTCCATGAGTGAAAATACCTTGGAATACGTCTGGGCCGAAGCTCCTTTGTTTGCCAGTGCTTTAAGAATTTCCTGCTGACGAGAAATTCGCTGATAGTCGCTATCCTCTTTTCCCAGGTCGCTTTTGCGGTAACGTGCGTAATCGAGTGTCTGTTTCCCAGAGAGGGTTTGCATTCCGGGAAGTAAATCTATATACGTTCCATCAGTTGGGTCACTGTACTTCATCCGTTTTTTCACGTTGATCTGCACACCGCCGAGTTCATCTATAATTTGTCTGAATCCGTCAAAATCGACGGAGACATAGCGATCGATTTTGATATCCAGAAATTGCTCCAGAGATTCCTTGACCAGCTTGGGCCCGCCAAAGGCCATGGCGTGATTGACTTTATCAAAGCCCTTTCCCGGAAGCTCCATGTAGCTGTCTCTAGGAATGGAAATGAGGTAAGCCGATTGCTTCGCAGGATGAACTGCAGCCAGCATCATCGTATCCGACCTGGCCTTTTCTCCGTCCCGGCTATCGACTCCAAGCATGAGGACAACAAACGGCTTTAACGGCTCAGTGCCTGTCAAAAGATCGCGCGGCGGCAAAGAAGCCCCTGCCTGCTTCGCTGTTCCTTTCCCCGATCCCTCAAGAGGACTGTACCAATTGTTCGTCATCTGCTTGTACTGATACGCACTATACCCTACAGCCAGTAAAGCCCCGATCGCGAGACAGGATAACGTATGGAACAAAACTTGTTTTCTATAGCGTTTCAAAAAGGATAGAAAGAACATAAAAGACCCTCCCCCTTATCATCCGTGTTCTTATAGATGCAAAAAACCCTGTCCCACCTTGATCGTTCGCAGGACAGGGGCTTGCTTCCATTTTTAACCGGGGAGAGCCTGTTTAAACGTATGGATGATTAGATTCGCTCAACGATCATTGCCATCCCCATACCACCACCAACACACATGGTAGCAAGACCGCGTTTGAGCTGGCGTCGTTTCATTTCATGGAGGAGTGTTACGACAATCCGACAGCCCGTAGAACCGACGGGGTGACCTAACGAGATACCGCTGCCGTTTACATTGGTGATCTCCCGCGGAAGCTCCAGCAGCTTTTCAACCGCCAGGTACTGCGCCGCAAATGCTTCATTGACCTCGATCAGCTCGATATCGGACAAGTTCATACCGGCTTTCGCCAGCGCCTTTTTTACGGCAGGGACAGGACCATAGCCCATCAAGTCGGGTTCTACTCCCGCGGCCGCCCAGGAAACGATTCTGCCTAGCGGAGTAATGCCCAGCTCGTTCGCTTTGCTCTCCTTCATCAAAATCGTAGCGGATGCTCCATCATTTAGACCAGAAGCATTCCCTGCTGTCACAGTGCCTTGATCACGGAAGCCCGGCTTTAGCTTGGAGAGAGATTCCATGGTCACTCCTCTGCGCGGAAACTCGTCTTGCGTGATCAGTGTTTCCTCACTGCGTTTTTTGATGGGAACCCCGATGATTTCTTCCGCGAAAATCCCGTTGTCAATCGCTTGAATCGCGTTATGCTGGCTGCGCACGGCAATTTCATCCTGCTCCTCACGTGTGATGCCATAGCGGTCTGCCAAGCGCTCCGCTGTCTCTCCCATCAAGATCTTGTGGTGGGGGTCTGTGAGCAAATCCCACATGGCGTCTGTCATTTCTCCATGCATGAGCCGTTTGCCCCAGCGCGCATTTTTCAGCACATAAGGCGCATTACTCATGCTCTCTACTCCACCTGCGATGACAATTTCACTGTCACCCAAGAGGATTTGCGAGGCTCCGCTGACCATCGCTTGCATCCCGGACGCGCATTGCCGCTGAATCGTATAGCCAGTTACCTCCTTGCCAAGCCCTGCATCCAGCGCCACTACACGGGCGATATTCGCCTCATCCGAGCGCTGAATACAATTGCCCAGAACGACTTCATCAATCTGGGTAGCCTCTACTCCCGATTTTTCCAATACTCCGCGAATGACTGTTTCTGCCAGCTTGCGAGCGCTTACATCTCTCAGGACCCCACCAAACGTGCCTATTGGCGTTCGTCCAGCAGCAGCAATGACTACATGCTCCATCTCGTTTCCCCCTCCATTATGCTATCGTATTTTTCTCTATTGTCGCATATGTGAGTTACAATTGGATCTACGCGTTTCGTTTCATTAGAATGGTTACCCATTCGTCTGAATGTCGTTCCCCGGCAGCTGCAAAGCCCGCTTCCTCGTAAGCAGAAAGAACTGCATCACGATTCCAGTCTACGATACCGGACAGAATCACCATTCCATTTGGCGCGATTCGCTCGGAGACTACCGGGAGCATCGCTATGTTCTCATCGCCGCCAATATTAACCAAGATCAGGTCAGCCTGTTCGAGAAGCTGATTCGCAATCTCATTTTTACATACATCCCCGATTACGATCTGAACAGCTTCCTGTGGCAAGTGATTGTTTGCTGTATTGACCCTCACTTGATATTCGCTCTGGGAATTGATGTCGACTGCCCAAACCGGATAAGCTGCACCATTCAAGGCACAGTACAAGGTCAAAATGCCGGAGCCGGCACCAATATCGAGCACTTTTTTGCCTGCGATCTCCAGCTCTTGCAAAAAGAGCAGCACATCCTGCGTCGTCCCATGATAGCCTGTGCCAAATGCCGCCCCTGGATCAATCCACAGCACATGCTCTGCCTTTTCCAAAATAGCCGGATCTGTCCAAGTTGGTGCCACCCACCAATTGCCAATCTGTACTTCGCGGAATTCCTCTTTCCATGAATCGTTCTCTTCCGGCACCTGCTCAACCTCTTTCAAGGTCACCTGACCACCCCAGCGAGTAAGGAATTCTTTCAGCCGCGCCACATGCTCTTCCTCACTGTCTTGCTCAGGCTCAAACAAATAGCCAACGAGTGGGCCTTCGGTATTCTCGGCATAATCGTATCCATTTTCAGTGGTGAGAACCTCAATTTGCGGCTCAATCCAGCCGAGTGTATACGGACTTGCCAAAACCTCAGCTACAAACAAGTCCTCGATATCTGCTTCTACCAGTAAGGTGTATTTTAGCCACATACTTTCCATGCTTTCGTTAGCTCCTTTTCATGTATTCTACTTTCAGCTGTCCGACAGAAAAGGGTGCTTGCCGAGACAACGATTCTCTTACTTTCCATCTGCGGATGGCAAGGATGATAGGATACATGTTATGATAATAGAATGGACTATTTTACCGCAGGGAGGTTAACCATGTTCGACGAATTTTTTTACCGACGCCGCAAAAACAAAGGACTTTACTTTGTTATGATTGCCTTGATTATTCTCGGCATCGGCATGTTCGCAATGGGCTTCCTCTATTTGTTCTAGGGTTGCTTTACTTCCCCTTGTTTACTCGATTATACTTGAGAATGTATTTTTCCTGTACGTTTGATATAGAAAGAAGGTTCACTCCATGTCGCGAATTCTCATCTCCGGGTACTACGGCTTTAATAATGCCGGAGACGATGTGGTCCTTTACGGCATCATCAGCTCCCTCAAGCGGGAACAACCGAATATCTCTCTGGCCGTCTTGTCCAATCAACCTGAACGGACGGCGGAATTGTTTGGGATTGAGGCTTTTAACCGCTGGAGCTTCGGAACCATCGTCCGCGAGCTTTCGCGAAGTGACATGCTTGTGATGGGCGGCGGAACCTTGATGCAGGACGTAACCAGTCCGCGTAGCGTTCTCTACTACCTGGGCATCGTCACCATTGCCAAGCTATTGGGCAAACCCGTGGTTTTCTACGCACAGGGGTTTGGACCCATCCTCAAGCCTCTCAGTCGCTCCATGATCAAACGCGTGGTGAATCGCGTCGATGTGATCACGGCTCGCGATTACGAGTCAGGAGAAGACTTCAAAGCTTGTGGCGTTAAAAAAGCGCCTATCCATATAACAGCTGACCCTGCGCTTACCATTTCACCCGAGGACGTCTCGGATGAGCGCGGCCGCGAGCTGCTCGACGGCATGTTTGCAGACCCGACCAAGCCGCTTGTCGCCATCTCTGTACGCGATTGGAAGCAAGAGCAGCAGTTTAAACAGACAATCGCCAAAGCGGCAGATTGGTTCATTTTGCGTGGCTGGAATGTTTTGTTCCTGCCTATGCATGTGCCGAGTGACTTGTCTCCTTCTCGTGAAATCATGCAGCAAATGAAACAGGCAGGGGCTCGTCTGCTCGATGCCCCCGTTACATTCCATGATATCATGTCTGTTTTAAAACAGTGCGACTATGTTGTAGGCATGCGGCTTCATTCCCTGATTCTCGCCTGTATGCTTCGTACTCCTTTTATCGGTATTTCCTACGATCCGAAAATTGATCGCTTCGTAGAGCGTGCAGGTATGCCGAATGCCGGACATATTACACAGCTAAATGAAGCCTCTCTGCTGCAATTGCTTGAGCAGAAGCTGGACAGGCTCGAACAGGAAATCGAAGTGGTCACGGAGCACTCCCGTACACTGGAAATCGAAGCTGCCAAAAGCAGTGAACTCGTGCTTCAAGCACTTCACAAAAAACGTTGATCGGAAAGGAGGACACATCCATGTCCATTTCCTCTCAAGTGCTAATCGGTTTAAATCGAATGTTTCCGCTCCCCGTCCACCCGTTCAATCTGGCGAACAGCGGGAACATGAGTTATACAGAATGGCAATTTCAAAAAGGGGATCAGACGATTCAATTCTTCCTCCCTTTTCACAGCCAGGAGCAAATGTTCAAGGATAAAACCGTCCTTGATATTGGCTGTGGTGGCGGTGGTAAAACGTGCTACTACGCTACCTTTGGCCCCAAAAAAATGATAGGCATCGACATCGTTCCTCATTATGCCGAGGAGGGGAACGCTTTTGCCAAGGAAAAAGGACTCGATGATGTCGTATCCTTCGTAACCGGCGATGCAGCCAACATGTCGTACGCTGACGACACGTTTGACACGATTATTATGAATGACGCGATGGAGCACGTAGGCGAACCGGAAAAAACGCTGGAGGAATGCTTCCGCATCCTGAAGCCGGGCGGCCATCTCTACATTAATTTCCCGCCGTATTACCATCCATACGGTGCCCATTTATCCGATGCTATCGGTATCCCTTGGGTACATGCTCTCTTCTCTGAGCAAGCCTTGATAGATGCCTACAAAGAGCTTGTGCGCGATCTGCCTGACGGTTCTGACCGGATCGCTTTCCGCTTTGACAAGCGTCCCGATGGCAGTGACACCATCTCCTACATCAATCAGATGACCATCAAGCGGTTTCGCAGAATTCAGCAAGGCGTCATCCAGCCTGCGGTCTATGAACAGGAAATCCCGCTTCGCAATCAGTTAAAAGGCATGGCTACACTACCAGGATTTCGCGAATTCTTTGTCAAAATGGTCGTATGTGTCTATAAAAAAGAAAAATAGGCTGCGTACTCGTAAAAAGCCCCATCCTCCACTACATCTGGAGAATGGGGCTTTCGTTTATTGTGCTTTCGACGAGGTCTGTTTTTTTCGAATCGTATTCATGAAACTTCGTATTTTATTTCCACCCGGCAGCCAATCCAGCTCTTTGTCATCGATCAATGGGATGAGCAGCAGCAGGCCTAAATAGACAATCAGACCTATGCCTACCCCTGCCACCGTTTCCATCGCTCCCAACAGACGAACCTTTTCTTTCCCCGCGAAGAGCAAACCGGTAGCCTCTGTTGCCCCCCATGCCAATAGCAGCATCAGATTCGCTACCAGAAGCGGATACACGGTGTCAAAACGCCAGTTGATCGGCACAAAGACGAGCTTTTTGATCGAACGCATATTGAGGACACATACAAATGCCGTCGCACACAGCCAGGACAGAGAGAGACCGTCCATTCCCAGGAACGAGGTGAATAACAGTGTCGCTCCGATTTTGACCAGCACTCCATAGAACAAATGCAGAGCAGGAATCTTTTCTTTGCCTACGCCTTGCAAAATTCCGTTCGTAGCCAACAGCAGCGACAGCGGAATCGCCGTGACACCCAGAATCGCCATTGCGCGTGTCCCTTCCATGTCTCCGTAGAGAGCCAGATTGGCCCCTTCAGCAACGGCTGTGAGACCAAGTCCCGCCGGGAGTCCGATCAGCCAGGCAAACCGAAGCGACAGCTTGGTAAGCGTTGTGACACGCTCCTCATCCCCTTGTCTCTTTGCCTCAGCAATAGCTGGAACGATCGAGAGGGCGATAGAGGAACCGAACAGACTCGCCATTTGAAGCAGCGGACCACCACGGCTGTAGATGCCGAACCACGTATCTGCTGTCAAACCGTCCACATTCCATATGTAGCGGAAAATATTGATCGCGAGAAACGAATCCGTCAAGCTGAAAATCGGAATCACCAGCGCACTGACACAAATTGGCCAGGCAATGCGCCACATCGATTGGAAAAAGGAGCGATCATACCACCAATCAAGCCTGTTCCACTGCGCTCCCACGAATACCGAGCTTTTCCGGTTATAGAGCCACATGAGCAACGCGAGAAAGCCGAGACTGAGCATCGTACTGATCATCGTCCCAAAATTAACACCTGTAATGACGGTATCTGTATCCTCGCCAAGTGAAACGAGATAGATGGAGGCAATCAGGATAAATGCTACCCGAAGCGACTGCTCCACGATTTGTGAAAGACCTACATACAGCATTTTTTGATGCCCGTAAAAGAAGCCGCGAATGACCGCAATCAAAGGAACAAACAGCAAGGAGAGCGAAATCGCACGGATCGGCTCCACCAGATGCGGATTCCCCATCATTTTGGCAATTAGCGGAGAACTCACATACAGAATGGCAAACAGCCCAATTCCGATAGCCCCCATCATGACCATACTACGAGCGAGAATTTGTCCAACCGAGCTCTGCTTTCCTTCGGCCAATGCTTCTGCAATCACTCTGGACAAGGCTACGGGCACGCCCGCTGTAGCGAGTATCAGGAAGGTCAGATACAGCGGATAAACCTCCTGATAGAGTCCAAGGCCATTATCCCCTACGATTTCCTGTAGCGGGATACGGTAAAACATCCCAATCACTTTTGACAAAATCCCCGCAATGGCCAGAATCAGTGCGCCTGCGAGAAAATGACTTTTTTTCAGCATGGGTAACTCCTTTTCTTATAGAGCCAGTTCGACTGCTATGTTTCCAGAACGTTTTAACATCCTCTTTTATCCGAAACCCGGGCTTGTTCAAAGTCCGACATAAACCCAATCTCTATCCTACTATCAAATCACCGTTCCAGCAAACAGGTATAACGATGGAATTTCGCAGAAATACTGGGGACAGCCTGCTGAAAGCAGCATGAACCCCTTGCTATCATATCTCATTTCTATCATTCCTACCAACCTATTTCCCGCCCGGCTTGCTACTTCGATGCTGGATTCATTATAATGGATGGGTTAATCCCTGCATGTAGGAGGACTACAATCAAAATGAGAGAAACCGTGTTGAAGTGGGGAAGCCAAAGGACCACGTGGTTGTATGTGCTGTTGGCCTATCCGGTAATTGACTTCGTTATGCGAAAGATACTACCGATTCCCGTCGTCGTTTCGTCTTTGTGGGATAAGGCTTTGCTCATCATCCTGCTGTTGTTTACGTTTGTTGCTTTCTTGGGTAGTAATCGGGTAATGCCTGGTATCAAGCATCTATTTGGCGCCTTTTTCGTCTTGGGTATTGCCTTGACTGTCACCGACATGACAAACTGGCAAGCCAGCTTTGAAGGCTTCCGCTCTGTCTACCAGTACATCATTGCCTTTTTGATAGGCTTTTATTTATTAAAGTCTGTTGAAGATCTGGACAAGCTTTTGAAGGCGCTCGTCATCGTCGGCTTCATTACTGGCTTGTACGGTGTCGCACAAGTCGTGTTGGGCGTAAAAACGCCTGAGGCATGGGTACAGGAGGGGGAAACAATTACAACTCGCGCCTTTTCCTTCGTTACCAGCCCCAATGTTCTGGGCAGCTACATGGCGCTTGTCGTGCCTGTCGCAGTCGGTCTGTTTGTGAAAGCATCCAGCCTAAAAGAAAGAGCGCTTTGGGCGATCGTGACCCTGACTACTTTGCTAGCGCTGCTTCTGACCGGCTCACGCGGAGCATGGTTTGCTCTTGCGTTTGGCATGTTTGTATGTTTCTTCATATGGAAAAAACGCGTTGCCGGATATCTTGTCTTGGCAGGAATCATCGGTGTGACAGCTCTCTTTTTCGTGCCTGAATCCGTGCCGATGGTTGGTACTGTCAAAAATCGTATTTTCACCTTGTTTACATCTGATTACTTTGAAGCGAGCAGCCAAGGCGGACGTATTGGTCGTTGGGGAAAAGCATACGACCAGATGCGCGTGGAGCCGTTGTTTGGGGTCGGCCTCGGCCATTACGGCGGTGCCGTTGCGGCAAGACGCTTTGGCACGACATACACAGACAGCTACCTGTTTAAAAGCTTGGCAGAGTACGGCCTGATCGGGCTCATCATGCTGATCGGTCTGATCATTTCGATGTTTCGCTACTCAGCCAAGGCCATTTTGAAGCTGCAGCAATCGCCGCATTTCTTCCCGGCTTTGGGCTTATTCGGTGGATTAATTGCTGTAGCGACGCATAATCTTGCGGAAAATATTTTCGAGGTTCCATTTATGACCCTCTACTTCTGGCTGTTTGGTGGTTTCCTATGTGCGTTATTCGCCGACCAGACACAAACAAAAAGGTGGTGAACCTAATGCGCCGCAATCCTATTTTGTCCACACTGGGCTGGGCTTTGTATGCCGTCGCCCTGTTTCTGATCTACCATTTGCTTATCAAACCTGCGTTCCTAGATTTGACGTGGATCGCTTTGCTTCTGTTTTTACCTTTTCTCGCTTTTTGCTACTATATCATTCACCCGTCAGAACGGCGCCAGGTGCTCGTCTTTACCATCGGCTTCCTGATATTAGACCTCGCCCTGACACGTGTAAACATCAGAACGACAGCAACCCTGCTCGTTAGTGGTGCCATTGCAATCCTTGTGATTGCGCTACTGGGAAAATGGTACGGGCGTTTGAATTGGCGTGCTATTGGCGCTCTCGTGCTGATCGCTGTCCTCGTGAATGTGACTTTTAATCGGGATACACTGAAAGCCTTGAATCACTTTACGATTCAATACGAATCCGATCGCCTTTACAACGGAGATTGGGTCGATTACTTCCCGGTCGCCCTGTACGATGTCAATCATGATGGCAAAATGGAGATTATCACCTACGGAAATGCCGACGAGCTTCCTTTGCCTGAAAAAGTAGAAAAACCAGAGACAGAGGAAGAAAAGAAAGCGTTGGCTGAAAAGCTGCGCCATTTGCATGCGGAGCCACTCTCCATCTACGTCCTTACATGGCAGGATGGCAAGATGGTACGGATGCCAAATGATCAGATCTCTCCTGAAACTATGGCTCTGATCAAGGAAAAATTGCCAATTGATTACCCTGGCTTCCCTTACTACACCATAAAAGACGATCAGCTTGTACCAAATGTACAGCGGCAGCCATATGCAGAAGGAATGCTGCAAATCGGAACAGCTCCTTATCGCGCTTTCATGCTGGACATGGGGAATATCGCTCAGAAGCTAGAAGAAAACAAAGGCAGCATGGACGTTCGTCATGAGCTTGGGAAGTACTACAAGGATTTGCATATCAAGGACGGTATGCTGACTGGTACGTATGATGGCAAGCCTTTTGCGGGTACGACAAAAGCAACCAAGCTGCTCACAACCATGATGCTGCCAGACGGTCGTGAAGGTCTGATCATCATGGGCGAGCATCTGAGCGTGATGGTAGTCGATCCGGATGGTTCACTCACCGAGGCGTACACACTGACGCGCAAGCAAACTGAGCTGGCGACAGGAGAGTTCATTCCTGCCGATATTGATAACGATAACGTCGATGAGCTCCTGGTGGCTGCTACACCATCCTACATCCTGAAACCGAAGCCAGATGGCACATGGGATATCCTGTGGGCAAGCGCCGATAAAGACAAGAGCTTCCGCTTCTCCAACTTTGCTGCGATTGGCGGTAATGAGCGGCCAGAAATCATCGCGAAAGCAAAGAGCTGGGTTAGCAACACGGATTCTCGCTACTTGTCCGGTTTTGAATACACTCCGGGTGGCTTGAAGGAAAACTGGCGGATTTACTTGCCGCTGATCAATGTACAGATTGGTGATGTTGACGGCGACGGAGAGAACGAAATCATCGCCAGCATTTACAATACACACCGCATTCTCGTATTTAAGCAGCACCATATTCCGGTTCTGACCCTGACCATTATTGTGTTTGTCGGACTGTTGGGATATGGCGTGGTAAGGAGGTTTCGTCATGCGTAAATCGACGAAAGCATGGGCACTGCTGTTTGCGATGTGCACCGCGTCCCTACTCGGCGGCTGCACATATGAGTCTGGAACGAAGGCATTTGCCACTACTAATTTTGACACCACTCCTGAGAAAACAACGACAGCACAGACAGAATCAGGTGCTGAGTGGCTGAAAAACGCTCTGGCAAATGCAAAAACGGACAAAAAGGCGCAAACGTATTGGTACAAGGGGCATGTCAAAAATATGATTCTCTCCCGTTCAACAACGAGTATGTTCAGCGGAGCGGTTATCAACGGCAAAGGCTACAATGTGGACGCCCGCATCGCGGCTCAGCCCTATTCGTACTATCGTGTCAACGACAAGCAGTACATCCGCGCCAATGATAACTGGGTGACAGCAACAGACGAGCCCCTCGCCTTTGATGTGCTGGCCGGCTTCGATGACTGGCTGCCTTTTATGGATCAGGCTGTTCAACTGCCAGACGAAAAAATAATCGGTGTCTTCTCCGTTCCGTTCCAATTAAAAATGACCGGAGCAGATTGGTTGAAAACAAGCAAGAGTCCATTATTTGAACCGTTGAAGCAACAGCTCGGCGACCGTCCTGATCTGGATTACATCCTGAAGCAATCCACGATCAAGACGACATTCTGGTTCGGCAAGGATGACCACCTGATTCACCAGTATGAGACCTGGATCATTTTGCCGCTTCCAGGAGCAGGAACAATGGACCAGCAAGTTCATTTCAACATGTTTAAATACGGCGATACAGGCGGAATCAACCTTAGTGAGCCTGAAGACGTAGAAAAGTATTTGTTGTACTAACGAGAAAAAAGGATCTGACTCCATTCGGTCAGATCCTTTTTCGTTAGTTGCAGAGATTCCTTTGAAATTATCCGATCCGCTCCCCGACTCTTTTCGACTTCCACAAAAACAGGCTGTATCCAAAGGCAACCAGCGAAAAGCCGCCCATCGCCATGTAGAGAGCAGAGCCTCCCCATTGCTGAAACACCCATCCCCCAGCTATGGAGCCGATAATACCGGAAATCCCGAAAAATAGTACTGCGAGCACCGTTTGCCCTGTAGCCTTCCACTCTTCCGGAATAATTTTGTACAAGTATTGAATCGTCGCTGTATAAAAAATGACGAAGGTCATTCCTTGCGTCAATTGCAAATAGACAACCCACTCCGCTGATGGCACGATGGCACAAAGTATATAACGAATCGTATAGAGAGCAGATGCCACCATGATCAGCTTAATTTCACTCCAACGGCTCAAAATCCGGGCGCTAATTGCAAAAAAGGCAACCTCACTCATCGCTGCCAAAAACCAGGCCTGCCCGACGTCTCCTGTACTTCCCCCAAGGCTTTGTACATAGACACCGAGAAAGCTGTCATTCGTCCGGTGTGGGGTAGCCGCCAGCAGTACGAGTAGAAAAAAGCGCAACGTTTTCGGATAGAGAAAGAACTGTTTCAGCTCTAGCCAGGACAGCTTTTTCCCACTTGCCGGAGCATCTGAGACTATGGCTATGAAAAGAAAGGCCAAGATACCGTAGCCAAGAAAAAGCCAGACAAGCTGCTCCATTCCTACCTGATCTATCGTCCAGCCAATAATCAAGGATGCTGTCGCATAACCAATCGCCCCAAACGTACGTATGGAGCCAAAGCTGACACTGTGCTTTTGTGCAATCCGAAAATTAAGACTTTCGGTTAAAGGATCGGTCGGAAGCAGAAAGAAATACATCGCACCTACAAGCAGAAACAACAAATATAACGGGGCAGATAGAAACAGGATGGCACCAGCCACGATAGAGAAGCCGAGCGTAAAAAGAATGACTTTCTTGATCGTTTGATAACGATCGCTAACCATGCCCCAAAATGGTTGAGACAAAATACCGATGAAAGAGCCAACGCCAATTAAAACCCCGATCTGGGAAGGCGTGACGTCCCGAAAAGTAAGATAAACGGGTAAAAATGAAATAAAGATAGAAAGCAAAGAAAAGTAAAAGAAATTGTACGCTCGTAAGCTAGCGATTCCCATGTTCACTTTTTTTCTCACCCACAATGCCTAAATATACCTCCTAGGAAAATGCCTCGCAGCCATGGACGGCTCCGAGGCTTGTCATTTTCGATTACTGGGAGGTCAGCTCATCCATCAGCTTTGCGAGCTGTCTTGCCTGTTCACGCCGTTCGTACGGTCTCACCCGTTCTGCGAAATCAGACCCGCGCCCCTCTCCGTCCGTATGCCCCTGATTCTTCCACTCTTTGTACAGCTCCAGGTATGCGTGCTTGATCGCATCCTTTTGTTCCGGATCAGCAACCTGACCCAATCGGAAATTCCGAATGATCTCTGTCGCTTCACCAGGCTTGTTCAGTGCGAGAATCGGATTTCCGATGCCCATATACTCGTACAGCTTGCCAGGAATATAGGCTCCTGCATCAGCCGACACATCCCCGATTAATAGCAGGGCGTCTGCCCCCTTCATTAACCCCAACGCCGTTTTGTGCGGCAGGTTGCCTAGCAAGCGAACATTTTCCCCGAGGCCGAGCGCTTCCACACAATCCTGATTTTCTGAATAGCCTGGATAATCGAAGACACCCGCAAAGCTGAGCAAAATGTCTTTTTGATCGACCTCTCCTGCATCGATCAACTCACGAATCGCCTGCAGGAGAAGACGCGGGTTTCTCTTTTGATACAGGATGCCTGCGTACACCGCATGAAATTTATTGGGAGCCTCAAAGCTTGGCTCTAATCCTTCGAAATCAGCCTGATCGAATCCATTATAGATGAGCTCCATTCGCTTGATCCGTTGCTTATGTTTTTTTAGGAAATTCGTTGCAAACGTGGCTGTAACGGTTGTAACCGCATCAGCCTGTGCCATAACCTGATCCTCCATGCGCTCTTCCCAGTTTTCGCGCCAAGCAATCCCCGAGGTATGCATGTTTTGCGTCCATGGATCGCGAAAGTCTGCCACCCATTTGCAGGAGAACTCACTTGCCAGCTTGCGAGCGACCAGATGATTGGTCACAGGACCAGACGTAGAAAAAATGACATCGATCTTTTCACGGCGCATGATTTCTCGTCCCAGCTTAATCGCACCCGGCATCCACAATATTTGATCGTCAGGAACCATCAAATACGGCTTCGCTTTTTTTAAGAATTGAACAAGCTGTTTTTTGAGTACGGATTTCATCGAGGCACGCTGAGCAGCTGCACCATCACCCGAAGTTGCCACAACTGGCTGTGCAGCTTGACCACCTCGTGGGAACAAGGACAGCTCCTTTGCCCGATGAATCGCAACATCACTTGGCAGTTGCGCCAGCAATGACGGATCTAATGTAGCATGGTAGGTAGGGTCAACAGTTAGAACATGTACTCCCCAGCCGTATTCCCCCAAATATTTTGCCATTTTGAGAGGTCGTGGAACACCGCCGCCACCGATTGGCGGGAAGTTATAGCATATAATCAACACATTGCGCGTATTCATTCTTGTAACCGTCCTTCACCTTGTCATTTTCCATCATAAACGATACCACAAGTGCTGTCTTATTGCGAATCTACCTTGCATCTGCTATAGTGAGAATGGCTTTGTTTTACGTCTAAGATTTGGTAAGCGCTAACGCTTATCCATTTTGGAGCATACAAAAACTTTCCACTAGAGAGCTGTTGCTCCTCCATAAAGCTGGCCACACGAAAGATTTTTTATATTTCAGTATATATTCCTCTTGAACACAGGCGCTTTTTCTATGCTTGCGCGCACTGCGTTGGAGGTTTTCTTATTACGATTCGGGTGAATTTACATGGGCAAATTGCGAATCCTCCACGTAATTGGCGGGGGGGAATTTGGCGGTGCGGAACAGCATATACTTAATCTCGTCTCTACCTTCCCTACTGATGAAATTGAGGTAGCGGTCGTTTGCTTCTATGACTCGCTTTTTGCGAGCAAGCTTCGGGACGCAGGCATTACGGTACTCACACTGAATCAGTTTGGACGATTCGATGTGAGACTTCTTCGTGCCCTGCGAAGCACCTTTTTCTCCTTTCAGCCAGCTATCATCCACACGCATGGTATCAAAGCCAACTTTTTTTCACGAGTGGCTTCCCGCGGGATGAAGGTGACGCTGCTGACGACTGTACACAGCGCGCTGCGCTACGATTATTCCGGCTCGCTTGCCTATGCGATCGTCAGCATCATGGAACGAGGCACCAGGCTCTGGAATCGACACTATATTGCCGTCAGCGAAGCACTTGCTGAAAACCTGCGTGGGCAAGGTGTTCCCGCTTCGGATATCAGCGTCATTTACAACGGAATGGACATCACTCCTTACCGCCAGGAACAAGAGCGTGCTTCCGACCGAAGCCGGCTACGTGCTGAGTGGAACATTCCCGAGGACGTCTTTCTGTTTGGTACAGTCGCTCGCTTTGTTCCTGTAAAAGGCTTGCCCATACTCCTTGAGGCATTCGCCCAGGTAGTCAAGGAACAGGAAAAGACACCGTTTCTCGTCATGATTGGCGATGGGGGAGAACGTGAGCATTTGGAAGCAAAGGTGCGAGAGCTGAATTTGGAAGCGCATGTGCGTTTTACCGGATTTCGTCAGGACATTCCGACCTGTTTACATGCCTTAGACGGCTTTGTTCACTCTTCCCTGTATGAGGGTCTTGGCTACACGATTATCGAGGCGATGGCTTCTGAAGTGCCTGTGGTCGCAAGCAACGTGGGTGGTGTGAAGGAATTCGTCTTTCCAAAAGAAACAGGTCTGGTTGTGGAACCTGGAAATCCCGGCTTATTGGCTCAAGCCATGCAAGAACTGTATGCATCAGCCGAGCTCCGTGAGAAATTGGCAAGCCATGCACTGAAAAAAGTCGAAGAAACGTTCACGATCCAGCAGATGACTGAAAAAATTCTCGCTCTCTACCGCAAGCTGTTGAAGTAATCAGAGCACGACTCGCTTTTTGCAGCGCAAGTCGTGCTTTTTTCGATGGTATCTTTTTGTTTGAAGAATCAGTTTTCATAGTTGCCTACTTTCTCGCAATCTGGTTACATAGAATGGGAACGATTTAGATTCGCATGTGAGAGGATGAAAAAGATGAAGCTATTTCTATCAGTAGACATGGAAGGCATCTCCGGCATTGTTGACACCAGCTATATTAACCCTGACTCCGGGGTCAACTATCAGCGCGGACGCCAATTCATGACAACTGACACCAACGCTGTTATTGAAGCCGCTCTCGAAAGTGGAGTGACAGAAATTCTGGTTTCTGACAGCCACAACACAATGAACAATATTTTGTGGGAATCTCTCCATCCAAAAGCAAAGCTATTGGCGGGCTCGCCTCGTGATTCCTCTATGGTACACGGCCTTGATGAGAGCTTTGATGCTGCGATGTTCATCGGCTACCATACGCGTCAGGGCATTCCTGGTGTTCTCAGCCACACCATGTCAGGTGTCATCCGCAACATGTATATCAATGGTCAAATTGTAGGCGAATTCGGATTTAACGCTGCTTATGCAGGTATGTACAACGTTCCAGTCGTGATGGTTTCCGGTGATAACCTCATCGCGAAAGAAGCGTCTGAGTTGATTCCTGGCATCCATACCGCCATCGTAAAAGAAGCCGTGTCTCGCACAGCAGCTATCTGTTTATCCCGCGAGGAAGCCACTGCCGAGTTGAAACGCCAGACTGCACTGGCTCTTGGCAATGTAAAGCAAATCCAGCCGTATCACACTGCTCTTCCCCTGGAGCTTGCTATTGAATTTTCTCATGCCGGACAAGCTGAGTTTGCAGCCATTGTTCCAGGTTCGCGCTACGAGACAGAAACAAACACCGTATACTACAACGCTGCCAATCAGCAGGATATGTATACAACTATGCGTGCCATGCTGAACCTTGCAGGTGGCGCTGAGTTTTTCTAATTGAATAGCAACGAAAAGGAGAGCAACGCCTTGTGAACTACCTTGGCTTTGGTCTCCTTTTTTTCATTACTTTCGTCTTCTCTTGGTCCGGGCTTGCCTGCGCCCGATTGACGTCTCGCCACCTTCACTTCCTGGTCGTTGATGATAATGACAGCCTCTTTTCCATTTTTACCCTTCCGATGCTTGCCGAGTTCTGATTGCTTGCCTCTCATCCCCGAATTTTTTGCCCGCCCCCCAGCCCCGACACTTTGTTGCTGCGCGCAGGGCGGACAAAGCGTGTGGGACATGGTATATCCGCGCACAAAATATGCGCGAGTGCAAAAAAAAAAACAGACTCATCATCTGAGTCTGTTTGTCGGTGTCGTTTTTATACTTTTTGAACGTTCGTCGCTTGAGGACCTCGTTGACCATTTTCTACGTCAAAGGTAACCTCTTGTCCCTCGTCCAATGATTTAAATCCATCACCCTGAATTGCGGAGAAATGGACGAATACATCCTCGCCGCCCTCTCTCTCGATAAAACCAAAGCCTTTCTCACTGTTGAACCACTTTACTTTACCACGTTCCATTTTAGCCTCCTAGCATGTACCCATAACATGAAGTTGAAATTTTGTCTTACCCTGCTAGTATTCCCGGCTAAACTAGTTCTTATACTTTTTTCCAATCCTTTACTTCGCAGCCTTTGTAGCTTCTTGCGCCTTGCTCTGATCGATGACTACCTTTCCACTCCATTTTCCTTTAGTTTTTCCGATCCGATTGGCATCGACGTTCAGTGTAATCGACTGTGGCAGCTTACTTCCATCTGTCACAAATGCAAGAATGCCTTCTGGTCGATCATGGTCCGCAATTCCCGTCATGATTTCTTTACCTTCTGCATCAGTCAAATAGTATGGAATGTTATCTTCCCGATCCGTTCCAATAAAGTTCAATACACGGAATCCTTCTACGCCTTTTTCCTGGTAGGTTGGGTTCTCCACATATTTGCTACCGTCTGGCTCAACCGAGATCACATCCAGACCAGTCGTATCGAACTCGAAAGGAACCAGCCCGCCATCTTCTTTTTCAATACGGTAATGGATGAGGACTTTCGTATCCTCTACATACACTTCCTGAAAATGGATGGAGATGCCCTGGTCTGTAATTTTTTGATCCATCGGCACAGACAGTCCCTCGCTTACCGCTCGTTTCACACCCTCATTGACCAATCCGTTCAAATTATTTTCTCCGGTAAAATAAGAGGAGCTGTTTAGCGCTGCGTACACTCCTGTTGGAAGCAAGATAGCAGCAGCCAAGCATATCGTAAGTACTCTTTTTTTCATAGAAAACTTCTCCTTTTTTTCGTGATAGCGAATGAAGGATGCTCTGATCTGATCGTCGAGCTCTTTCGGTACCACGGTCTCCTCAATTTGGTTTTTTACTGTTTTTTTCAGCTTTTTGGAGATAGACATTGCTTGTGCTCCTCCCCGTCCATTTCGGTGTCGAACCATGCTCGTATGCGTTTTAGCGCCAGATGACTTCTCGATTTGGCTGTACCCGGTGGAATCTGAAGTAATTCCGCTATCTGATCGTAAGAATACTCGTAGTAATACCGATAAACAATTACGATCCGCAGCTTAAAAGGCAGGGCCATAATCGCACGTTGCATTTCTTGTGAGGACTCTGTTTTCAGCAAAGGTTCATCCAGCGTCTCGACATGCGGTTCTTCCCTCAAGCGGTTTTTTCGCTCCAGCAAACGGAATCTTCTCCAAATTTGTCTACGCCAGTTTTTGACTTGCCTGATGACAATCCCATTCAGCCAGAAAAGAAACGGTCGCTTTCGGTCATAGCTTGGCAACGCTCTCCACAGCTGGTAGTAGATTTCATTTACAATATCGTGCACATCTTCTTTATTACTGACCATGGCTGCCACCGTACCGTATATTTTCGTACGAGTCAGGCTGTAGACCACTTCAAATGCTTCCTGGTCTCCATCCATCAATCGGTCCAGCCATATGTCTACCATTTGATCATTCATCGGAGGGCCCCCTGAAATTGTATACACCATGTATTGGCTCTCTCACTTGGGATCGTTCACTTGTTTTCCACCTTTTTTTGAAAAAAACTTTTCGCAACCTGGAAGATGGTTAGTTGCTTGTACAAGGCTTTATTACGCGTGGTCAAATCCGAGCGTTACGTTAGAACGCAAAAAAACTTCTACAAACGCACCGTAGTACGTTCATAGAAGTTTTTGATAAGAGTCTTCTGTTATATGGTTTTCACAGGTTAGATGCGAATTAGCGTAGCATGGCTCGGCAATTCGCGGGAGATACGGTTTTTGGTATCAAACAGGATTGGGGAATCAGCCATTTGATTGGCAATTGCCGCCCAGTCTGCTTCTGCGAATTCTTTTTGGACAGCAGTCAGGAACAAAGCGTCTGCTCCTTTGACCGCTTGCTCGAGTGTGCTTGTCTTGTGCTCGTATACAGTCGGCACGGCTGGGTCGTAGGAACGCACGTCTACACCTTTTGCCAGAAGAAGCTGGATCATATCATGAACAGGGCTGACACGGTCATCGTTGGAGAAGTCCTTCATCGCCATCCCCAAAACAGCTACCTGGCTGCCTGCCAGTGTCTTGCCTTTTTCTTGCAATGCCGCCTCCAGCATGCCGATCAATACCTCTGGAACAGCGTCATTCGTGCAACGAGCTTGCTGCAAGAGCGGAAGTGCCACGTCTAGCTCACGCGCTTTTGGCTGGAGATAGTAAAGCGCATTTGGCAAGCAGAAGCCGCCTACGCCAGGTCCAGGCGTCAAAAGGTTCACACGTGTATGTGTATTGGCAACCTTGATCAGCTCGAAGGTATCTATGCCAAACGCCTCGGAAAAACGGGCAAACTCTTGAACCATTGCGATATTGACGTCACGCTGAATATTTTCGATAACCTTCGCTGTTTCCACCACACGGATATCAGAAACGGTTACTTCTGTTTCATTGATAAAGGAGAGCAGCTCTTTTCCTATTTCAGCGCTTTGTTCGTTGATTCCGCCAAGTACAAGCGGCATGTGGATGAACTCTTCGAAAGCTCGTCCCTCGGCGATTCGCTCAGAGCAATAAGTCAGGTAGAAATCTACGCCTGCTTTAAGGCCGCTTGCTTCCTCCAGAATCGGTAGGAGAACTTCCTCCGTTGTTCCTGGTACAACCGTACTGCGAATCATCACGGAATCGCCTTTTTTCAGCACACCGCCCAAGGTTTGCGCACAGTTTTTCAATGGACCCAGGTCTGGATCGCCATTATGAACAGGCAAACCTGCTGTTACGATATAATGATTTACTTCCGCTGCTGCCTCTTCATAAGAAGTCGTTGCCCGGAAACGTTTTGCTTCAATTTGCTCGCGAAGAATCTCCGCAAGGTTTTTCCCCTGATAGGACTCCAGATGATGGGAACGAGCCGCATTGATCTCATCAACAACGTGAGGTACGACATCGACACCGACGACGTTTGCTCCCTTCATAGCGTAGGTAAGCGCCAACGGTAAGCCAACAAACCCCAATCCTACAACAGCTACGCGTACAGGTTGAGTCATTGCGTATCTCCTCTTTCACGTTCTCTAAGTAAGGTCCAGGCAACTTATGTAAGCTGCACGGCCATTTGCAAAATGCTTACGACAGGTAGTAAATACCTGCGACAATAAATAGTACGCACAATCCTATGAGGACCTTGTACAACGTCTCCAAGGTGGTTCCTCCCCATGCTCATAGTCTGGGCTTGGCCTCTGCCAAAGCCTAATTATACTCTTGATTGAAATATCGTTCAATATGGGTTTCCTTTTCAAGCAGAGCCAGGTGTATCCAAAAAGACGGTCATAGGACCGCTGATAAACACCTGACAGGCTAGGCGAAACCCTTTTGCCAATGCTTCTCTCCCTACCCGATACTGCTCGGTTGCAGAAGCAGGGGAGGCCGAGCCAACCGGAGCTTGCAGGCGCAGAATACACGTTCTGCATTTTCCAGTCGTACAGAAAAATTCAACAGGCAGCTTGGCGCGTGTCAATACCATGAGCAGGTTATCCCCGCAAGCCGCATTAAGCTGATGTTGCTTGTTTCCTGCCCAGACCGTAATCGCAAGCGCATGCTGCTTCTTCTCCTGCTCCATGTGCTCTCCTCCCCTGATTAACTGGTGAAAAGCCAAGCGATAGTTTACCGCGCCAGACTTGCTCCAATAATGTAGGAAAAGCCGATGGACAGCACCATCGCGATAAAGCCGACCGCTTTGTTGTCCTTGGCTATTTCGTCATCGATCTTGAAAGTTGGCGTCATGAATTCAAAAACGAAATAACTGATCAGGAGCAGCAAAAAGCCGAATGTACCCCAAATCAACGCTTGCCCCAGCGATTGATGCGCCTGGATCGAATGGCGGAAGACATTGGCGATGCCAAATATTTTTCCCCCAGTTGCCATTGCAACAGCCAGATTCCCCTGCTTTAGCTCATGCCAAACCCGATAACGCGTCACCAGCTCAAAGACGGACAAAAATAGGATCATAGCCAGTCCGGTTACGGTAAAATACGCGGCAGCAGCAAAGTATGGATTGTGCAGAAGGCCTGCCATAATACCCCTCCCACTTATCTGCTTATTTCAATTCGGCAATCGTAGCACCTACGCCGCCTTCTCCCTGACCACCCAAGCGAAAGGATTTAACGTTGCGGTGATGCTTCAGGTATTCATGCACACCTTTGCGCAGGACGCCCGTGCCGTGGCCATGGATGATAGATACCGAGTGCAAGCCTGCAAGCAGTGCGTCATCCAAAAACTGATCGATCTCTCGGATGCCATCCTCTACGTTGTAACCACGCAAATCGAGGTCCATTTTAATGTTGTCGCTTCTGCGCTTGACAGAAGTATATGGGGCAGCCTGAGGCTTTTGCTGCATCGTGTTTTGCACGTGCATGTCCTCGCGCTTTACTTTCATTTTCATGATGCCAATTTGCACCAGGAATTCATCATTTCCCGCTTTTTCCAGCACGGTTCCTTTTTGTCCAAAGCTTGTGACCATGACTTCATCACCAACTTTGATCTGGGTTGCACGTACTGCCTTGGCTGGCTTTTTGACCTTTTCCTTTTCCAGCTCTAGGACGGCATTACCGAGTCGCTTCTTGGCATCAATCAGACGATGTTCCTTGATCTCCATACCTTCTGCCATCATTTCACGCAACTCGCGAATGATCGTATCTGCCTCTTCTTTTGCTAGCTGAACAGCAATTCGCGCCTCGTCCTCCGCACGCTCCATCCGCTTGTTTTTCTCCTCAGCGAACTGGGCACGCTCTTCCTCCAGCTGTCGGCGCAGGGCCTCTGCTTCCCGTCTGAGTGCTTCTGCCTGCTGACGCTCTGCCTCGGCTGTCTTGCGGTTGCGCTCCAGGGAGGCAATCATGCTTTCCACCTGATTATCTTCCTCACTAATCGAGCCGCGAGCTACCTCAATGATGTGCTCAGGCAGTCCCAGACGTCTCGCGATAGCAAATGCATTCGAGCGTCCAGGTACCCCGATCAGAAGTCGATAGGTCGGTCTGAGCGTCTCTACGTCAAACTCCACGCTCGCATTGATGACTTCCGGTCTGTCATAGGCGTAAGCCTTCAGTTCACTGTAGTGGGTAGTAGCAACCAGACGTGCCTTGGATTCGATTACGTGGTCAATAATCGACATGGCCAAAGCTGCACCCTCAGTCGGGTCGGTCCCTGCTCCAAGCTCGTCAAACAGCACCAGGCTATTTTCATCCATGTTTGCCAAAATGTGAATGATGTTGGTCATGTGACTGGAGAAGGTCGATAAGCTTTGTTCAATGGATTGCTCGTCGCCGATGTCAGCGAATACAGACGAGAAGACTGTCATTTCACTTTCTTCCTCTGCCGGAATGTGCAGTCCAGACATCGCCATTAAGGACAAAAGTCCAATCGTTTTCAAGGAAACCGTTTTTCCCCCTGTATTTGGGCCCGTCACGACGATCGCCTGATACTCTCCACCCAGCTCGACATCCACTGGTACGACAACTTCCCGTGGAATCAGCGGGTGACGCGCTTTTTTCAGATGGAGGTATCCGCGATCATTCAGACCCGGGCAGATCGCCTTCATGCTCCAGGCCAGCTGTGCCTTGGCGAACATAAAATCAAGCTCTGTCAGAGCATCTACATTTACCAGCAATTCCTCCACAACAAAGGATACCTGCTCTGTGAGCACATACAGAATCCGCTCTACCTCATTCTCCTCACGCAGACGAAGCTCCCGCAGCTTGTTGTTCATCGTAACGATCACTTCCGGTTCGATAAACAACGTCGCACCAGAGGCTGACTGATCGTGTACAATCCCGCCAAAAACATGTCGATACTCCTGCTTCACCGGAATCACAAATCGATCACCACGAATGGTTACGATGTTTTCCATAAGCATTTTTTGGTAAGAAGAGGAGCGCGTCATCTGATCCAGCTTTTCCCGGATTCTGGACTCGACTTGCCTGATTTCCTGACGTACCTGACGCAGCTCCAGACTCGCGCTGTCTAAAATATCACCGTTTTCATCGACGCAGCGACGGATTTCTGTCTCCAACTCGCGTAAACCCTCGATGCGCTCCGCTTGCTGCTGAAGGAGCGGCAACTCGTGATCATCACACATATCCAGCAAAAATGTCTTGAGCCTGCGACCTGCCATGATCGTACTGGCGATATCCAATAATTCCATAGGAGCAAGCATCGCATTCAGTCTCGCTCGCTGTACGGGACCGCGAATATCACGAATTCCCCCCAGAGGCGCGCTGCCTTTTAGACGCAAAACTGTCGCAGCCTGAGCTGTCCCCTGCTGGGCTGTAACTACTTCTTCCAGCCGTACAAAAGGAACCAGCTCCGCAGCCTTTTCTTTCCCGTATGTGCACGATGCCTTGTCGATTAACAGGGCGACCATTTTATCGTACTCTAATGTTTTTAAAACCCGTTGTTCCACTTTGATCCTCCTTAGATCCGCAAGCTTGCGCCCGATCGTCTCACACAGAAGTAAGGCCGCAGTTTAACCCGGCAATCCTGATGATCTACTCATTATATCACGCTAACCGTTTCAAGGATAATTTTACACGTCCCGATCTAGCATAGTTCGACACGCAAAGAGCCACAATGAAGATGAAACAATCCCAAAGGAGGAGTACACTTGACGATCATGCGCCATATTGTTCGCTTTATCGTCGCTGCCGTAGTCCTGATGTTTGTCGGGTTTTTAGTTCCCGGCTTTTCTGTAAGCAGCTTCTGGACTGCGTTTCTAGCCGCGGTTGTCATCGCCCTCTTGGGCTGGGTCGTAGAAGCCATGTTTGGGGATCGCATTTCGCCCTATAATCGTGGCATCATCGGCTTCTTGGTCAGTGCCGTCGTTATTTACCTGACCCAGTTTATCGTCACCGGTTTCCATGTAACTGTATTGGGCGCACTCCTTGCATCCCTGGTCATCGGGATTATTGACCTCTTTATCCCGATCAAAACGCATATGGACCTGCATAATGGAGACGCCGGCAATAAACAAGAAACGTAAGGATATGGGAAAAAGAGCCACCCGGGTCATACGGGTTGGCTCTTTTTTTGCACAGTCAGGAAGTTGTCTATTGTCGCAGCCCCGCTAAAAGCATGGCCACGTTTTCTACCATACATTACCGATCCGTTTGCCGATGAATCATCCCTGCCATATAGCCTGCTCCAAACCCGTTGTCAATATTGACGACAGCGACCCCGTTTGCACAGGAATTGAGCATAGCCAAAAGCGCTGCGACTCCGCCAAAATTGGCGCCGTATCCAACACTGGTAGGAACGGCAATGACTGGTTTGTCCACGAGGCCTGCCACTACACTCGTGAGTGCTCCCTCCATGCCAGCAATACAAATGATGACAGATGCCCCGCGAATCTCCTCCAGACGATGGAACAGGCGGTGAATCCCTGCCACTCCGACATCTACAATTACTCTGGCCTCACTACCAAAGCAGCGCACCGTCCATGCTGCTTCCTGCGCCACCTGCCAGTCGGAGGTTCCTGCTGCCACCACAGCTACATAGCCTGGTCGCTTCGGAACTATTGGTTCGCGGGTATAAACAAGCAAGCCTGCATCCGCAATGTATTGGATTTCAGGCATGCGCTCTTGCACCCGTAAAGCCTGCTCTTCTCTAACACGCGTGACCAGTACCAGATCCTGATGCGCTTGCAGTCGGTCGATGATTCCGATGAGCTGCTCCACGCTTTTTCCCGCGCCGTAAACAACCTCTGGAAATCCGGTTCTGCCTGCTCGATCTAAATCCAGAGTCGCATAGTCCAGTTGGCTTGCTCCCGCCAGCTGCTCCTCCGCCTGCTCGATGCTCAAATGCCCAGCCTTCACTTGCTCCAAGATCGCTTTTAGGTCAGCCATGCTTTTGCTTCACGTCCTTTTCCAGCACCGAATTCATGCTTCCCGTCATATATCCGAATAAATCAAGTGTCACGTAGGAAAAGCCGATTTTCTGCAATTCCTGTTGAATCTGCGCATGGTGCTCCAGAACGCGACTGAAGTCTTCGGGACTAACCTCGATTCTGGCAATCGTGTCATGATGACGGACCCGCACCTGGTGAAATCCCAGACTGAGCAGGTAGCCTTCCGCTCGGTCAACCTGATCAATTTTTTCCAGCGTAATTTGTGATCCATAGGGAATTCTGGAGGAAAGACAAGCAAAGGACGGCTTATTCCATGTAGACAAGCCCATTTCTTTTGAAAGCGCACGAATATCTTCTTTATAAAAGCCAGCTTCTTGCAAAGGACTGCGAACCCCGCGCTGTGCGGCTGCTACGCGCCCTGGACGATAATCCCCTTGGTCATCCACATTCGCACCGTCACAGATGATGGCTTGCCATTGATTTTGTTCCGCGAGCAAGCCTAGATGCTCATACAAACCATCCTTGCAAAAAAAGCAGCGGTTCACCGGATTGGAAACAAAATTGGGATTCTCCATTTCGCGGATTTCCGTGGTCACAAAACGAGCGCCAAGCTGGGCTGCCAAGTGCTTCGCAGCCTCAAACTCACGGGTCGGAAACGTTTCAGATGCCGCTGTTACCGCAATCGCACGATCCCCCAGCTCCTCCACAGCTCTCGCCAACAAAAACGTACTGTCTACACCACCGGAAAATGCGACAAGCACCGTACCCATGTCCTGTAAAAGACGACCCAGCTTTTGATTTTTTTCATGAAGAGACAATATAGTTGCTTCCACTGCCTGCTGGTCATTTGCACTCATGGCGTTTTCCTCCCCCTCTGCTCCAAGCTGTTTATGTATAACGTGAAAAGAGAGGCAAAAAGCCCCTCTTTTCCCTTAATCTATCTTTTTTCCATTTGCATCTTCCTGAAGGATCTTCAGCAGTTCTTCGTACTCTTGACGTAAACGAAAATATTCATCCGCAATATTCACGGCAGAGAGTACCGCAATCTTGGCCGTGTCCAGACGATGATTGCCGTTTGCGATTTCGTTCATCTTGTCATCAACGAAACCGGCCACCATGCGTATATGATTGACACTTGCCTTGCCACTGAGCCGGTATTGTTGGCCGAAGATATCCACCGTCAAACGATTTTTCCCATCAACTTGCACGAGGGGTTCCTCCCTACTGCGACCTTTGCTCTACTGTATCCTATTTAGGTTACTGAAAATGTCAGATTTCGTCAAGCCATACTACATTCTGAGTTCTGCATCATTGTTGTTTTTCAACGCTTCAATGACAGCAGTCGTCACTTGCTGAATCTCTTCATCCTGCAACGTCCGCTCAGCATGACGGAATACGAGTGCAAAGGCCATGCTCTTTTTCTCGCTGGAGATTCGATCACCTGTATATACATCGAACAGTGTCAACGATTCGAGCAGTTCTCCAGCTGCGTCGCGAATGGTTTTTTCCAAATCGCCAGCAGGCAGGCTGCGATCTACAACCAATGCGAGGTCACGTGTTACTGCCGGGAATTTTGGCAATGGATTGTAATGACCAGCGTCCGCTGCCACTGTGATGAGCTGTGCTACATCAAGCTGGAACACATACGTTTCAGACAGATCATAGTCTTTTTCAGTACCCGGGTGTACTTGTCCCAAGTAACCGAGGCGCTGCTCGCCAACCCATACCTCGGCAGTACGGCCTGGGTGCATGCCAGCCAGATCAGCTGTTGCCTTGTACTCTGCTGCTTGAATTCCAAGACGTGCGAGCAGGGACTCTACAACACCTTTTGCCTGGTAGAAATCGACAGGTTGCTTGGCACCCATCCAGTTTGGCGGCAACCATTGACCAGTCAAGGCACCTGCTACATAGAGGCGTTCATCTGGAAGCTGTGTCAGTGCTTCTTCTGCAGTCAGGAACACGCGCCCCAGCTCAAAAATAGCGATGTCATGGTTCTGACGGTTTTTGTTATACGCGATTGTCTGGAGCAAGCTCGGAATGAGGCTCGTACGCAGTACACTGTGCTCTTCACTCATTGGCATGAGCAAGCTGATCGGCTTAACCGCTTCCTGATGCAGTCCTGATACGTCTTCTACACGGTCCGGGTGAACCAACGCATAGGAGATCGCCTCATTCAGACCTGCACCGATCAGATGATGACGGATAATGCGGCGCAGCTGCTGTTCCAGCGTCAGCTGACCTTGTGTGGTAGAGCCTGTTGGCAAGCTCGTCGGGATGTTGTCGTAACCATACAGACGTGCAACCTCCTCTACCAGATCCTCCGGCAGCGTAATGTCTCCTCGTCTGGTCGGCACTGTAACTGTCCACGTATCATTTGCAACCTCGTACGGGAACTTCAAGCGATCGAAAATCGGGGATACGTCAGAATCAACCATCGACGTCCCCAAATGCTGATTGATTTTTTGCAGAGTAACACTTACGACAGCAGGTGCGGCTTCTTTTACGATTGCTTTCGCTATGCCTTTGGAAACCGTTGCTCCGGACAATTGCTGAATCAAAGAAGCAGCACGCTCGCCAGCCTCTTCTACCCGCGTCTGGTCAACACCCTTCTCCCAGCGTACGCAGCCTTCCGTGCGCATTCCCAAAGAACGAGCTGTACGGCGAACGGTTTGTGGCGTGAACCAAGCAGCCTCCAAGATAATTTCGGTTGTTTCTCCCGTAATTTCGGAGTTGGCTCCACCCATGACACCTGCAATCGCCAAGCCTTTTGTCAGATCAGCAATCAGCAGTGTCTCAGCATCAAGTGTGCGCTCCTGGTCATCCAGGGTGACCAGCTTTTCGCCTTCGCCAGCCAGACGCACGATGATCGAGCGATTGTCTACCTGCGCTGCGTCGAATGCATGCAATGGCTGACCGTATTCGAATAATACGTAGTTGGTAACGTCTACTACGTTGTTGATCGGACGGATGCCTGCTGCCATCAAGCGATTTTTCATCCATTGTGGAGAAGACGCGATCTTCGCATTCGTGAAATGACGACCATTATATTGATAGCTTTCGTTAGTTGCTTCGATTTTGACTTGCAGTGGGTTGTCTCCACCATTTTCGTTCAGTTCGATCTGTGGCTGCAAAACTTCCTTGCCCAAAATTGCAGCTACCTCGTATGCTACGCCCAGCATGCTCAAGCAGTCGGAACGGTTTGGCGTAAGTCCCAGCTCCAATACATAGTCATCCAATCCGAGATAAGAAATCGCATCCATGCCGATTTCTGCATCGCCCGGCAGGACCATGATGCCTTCTTGCTGGTCTTTTGCCAGCAGCTTGTCGTTTAGACCCAATTCTTTTGCAGAGCAGATCATCCCTTGGGATTCTACACCGCGCAGCTTGGAGCGCTTGATGTTGAGGCCGCCTGGCAGTTTGGCGCCGATTAGGGCGACCAGCACCTTTTGTCCTTTATCCACGTTTGGTGCGCCACACACGATTTGCAGGTCTTCGCCTTGTCCTGCATCAACGACACATACATTCAGACGATCTGCATCCGGGTGCTTGCTGCGCTCTTTTACATAACCGATTACAACACCAGAGACTCCTGCATTGCGGGATTCTACTGCGTCTACCTCAACACCGGAACGAGTCAGCTTTTCTGCCAGCTCATGCGGGTTTGTTTCACTTAAATCGACGTATTCCGCTAACCATTGGTATGATACCTTCATCTTTGCCTCTCCTCTCTAGCCTCGGTTGAACTGACGCAAGAAACGCACGTCATTGGTATAAAAATGGCGGATATCCTCTACTCCGTATTTCAGCATGGCAATCCGTTCTACACCCATCCCGAAGGCAAAGCCGCTGACTTCCTCTGGATTGTAACCGGCCATCTCCAGCACACGTGGATGCACCATGCCAGAGCCCAAAATCTCAATCCAGCCTGTTTGCTTACATACACGGCAGCCGTGTCCACCGCAGTTGAAGCACTGCAGGTCTACTTCGGCACTTGGCTCGGTGAACGGGAAGAAGCTAGGACGCAGGCGAATTTGCTGGTTTTCCCCAAACATTTGGCGAGCAAAGGTCAAGAGTGTTCCTTTCAGATCGCTCATTCCGATTTTTTTATCGATAACAAGACCCTCGATCTGTGTAAACTGGTGGGAGTGAGTCGCATCGTCATCGTCACGACGATACACTTTACCCGGACAGATCATTTTGAGCGGTGTCTTGCCTTCTTTTTTCAGCATGGTACGCGCTTGTACCGGTGAAGTCTGTGTACGCATCAACAGCTCATCCGTTACATAAAAGGTATCCTGCATGTCGCGAGCCGGATGGCCTTTTGGCAGGTTGAGCATTTCGAAGTTGAAAAGATCGGTTTCGAGTTCTGGACCTTCTGCTACCTCAAAGCCCAGTCCGATGAAAATATCTTCGATTTCCTCGATGATGCGGGAGAGTGGATGCATCGTTCCCGCTGGCACTGGTCTGCCTGGCAGGGTTACGTCAACGGTTTGGGACGACAGCTTGGCATTTAGCTCCGCTTGTTCAAAAGCTTGTTGTTTATCAGAAAAAGCTGCTTCCAGTGCTGCTCGCACTTCATTGACTAATTGACCCACTACAGGACGCTCTTCTGCGGAAAGACTACCCATTCCACGCAAAAGCTCTGTCAGTTCCCCTTTTTTTCCCAGGTATTTGACACGCAAGTCCTGCAGTTGTGAGCTTTCCGTCACCTGGCTGATTTGGCCCAGTGCGGACTCTTTCATTTCATGCAACCGAGTTTGCACTTCATATCGCTCCTTTATCTTGTGTTGGAAAAAAAGAAAAACCCGCCCCAAAAAGGGACGAGTTACTTTTTTCTCGCGGTACCACCCTTGTTAGACAAAAGCGCCAGCTGTGACATGTCTGTGACAATATCACTAGGTCAGGCAAGGCTTCTGTCTCACTTAAGATCATTGGTAACGGGAATGACCCGGCTGCTCCTACTGCGCAAAAGCGGTTCAGAGTGCGGCTCTGGAGTGAATTTCTGCAGCTATGATGTTAAAGATGCTCTCAGTCTACGGCATCTTCTCCCTGAAAAACACATAGGTCCTGCGTACTAGTCTCCGTCATCGCTTTGCGTTATAATTAAGACGTAGAAAAATTATAGCGCAACAAGACAGAACTTTCAATTCTCATCTTGTTAGAGGTCGTGAAGAAAACCTCTATCAAGGCTTTAGCCAACTTTTTGAACATGTACATGCTAGTATGCCCTGGTCACATCTTTTTGATTCAGAAAACCTCTATCGAGGCCTCCTCATGAGGAGCGACCGCGTTTTAGTGGAAGATTTCCATCCGCTACAGAATTCATAAGCGTCACGCTTATAAATTCCTATACGTTCAGAAAGGGGACTTTTGACATGATTGTTAATGTTTCCGCCCTCTATGATAAGAATTGCCACTGCCGTCACTGCGAAGCCACCTTTACTACCAAGCGCATCAGAAGCGGCACCTTGACGATGGTCAAAAGAGATAGCGATTTTTATACCATATTCACGGAGCAATCCTTAAATCCGATTTACTATACGGTAAATGTTTGCCCAGAATGCGGCTTTGCTTTTACTGATCAATTCAGGGACAAGCTCGCCCCCTGGCAAAAGCAGGTAGTAGACGAACAAATTTCGGCCAAATGGACGCCAAAGGACTTCGGCCACATCCGCCAGCTTACCGAAGCGATCGTCAGCTACAAGCTGGCCATTTACGCGGCTGAGCTGACTGATCAGCCTCACGCTGTAAAAGCAGGTCTGTATTTGCGCCTAGCGTGGTTATACCGCTCGCAGGAAAATACAGAAGAAGAAATTCGCTTTATCGACATGGCTGTGAATGAATACGAGCTGTCTTATATACATACCGACTATTTGCGCAGCGATAAGGAAATGTCTGAGGTACGCCTCTTGTATTTGATTGGCGAGCTGTACCGCCGGTTGGAAAAATTTGATCTCGCCATCAAGTATTTTGGAAAAGCACTCGCCTTCCGCAACCATACGATCGAAAGCGGAATCATCCGGATGGCACAGGATCAATGGCAAGTTGCACGCGAGGAATACAAAGAGAAAAAAGAGCAAAAGATCGGCTAGCGCAGCCGATCTTTTCTTTTTCGTTGTGCTTCAAATACAAAAATGCCTGCTGCGACCGCAGCGTTCAGTGATTCTGCTTGCCCACAAATCGGAATATGTACGAATTGGTCCGCTTCGCTCATCAGCTCCTGCGAAACCCCTCTTCCCTCGTTACCGATTACAATTGCGGTCCGTTTCGAATAATCTGCCTCGTCATAAGAAACACTTTCCTTTTGCAGAGAAGAGACGAGCAATCGACCTCCATCCGCTCTCCATTCCGATGCGGTCTCTGACAAGGATCGGGTGAACACAGGCAGACGGAACAATGCCCCCATCGTAGCGCGAACAACTTTTCCGTTGTACACATCTACGCTCCCTTTGCCCAGCACAACTGCATCAATCGCGGCTGCCTCCGCGGTTCGTAAAATCGTCCCCAAATTGCCCGGGTCCTGAATTTCGTCGAGAAACAGCACGAGCAAATCGCCCACCGCGCTTCCCTTTTGATCCAGCCACGTTCTCCAGTCAGCTGCTGTTTTCTTCACTTCAGCTACAATACCCTGTGGAGACTTCGTTTCCGATAGCTTGCCCAGCACCGCAGACGAAGCGGCAACTACATGAACATCGAGTGGATGGCTTTCCAGCGCCCTGCGACAGGCAGGGTCCATATCACGATCATGGTCATACAGGATGGTCGTTACCTCTGCTCCACTTTTCAGCGCTTCTTGCACGAGATGCGCACCCTCAACGAGAAAACGCCCCTGCTCCTCGCGCCCTTTTCGATCCAGTAATTGGTGCAGCCGCTTGACCAGCGGATTTTGTACGGAAGTAATCATTTCATGTGCCATGCTTATGCGCGCTCCTCAAATGCTTTCAGGTCTTTGTTATTTCCGATCACGACAAGAACATCCCCATACTGGATGAGATCATCCGGGCTTGGCGCGATGTTGAATTTATCGCCGCTTTTGATCGCAATTACGTTCACTTCATATTTTTTTCGAATGTCCAACTGACGCATGTTTTTCCCAACCATTTTGGACGAGGCCACTACCTCTGCCACACTGTAATCCTCCGCCAATTCAATAAAGTCCAGGACATTGGCAGAAATCAGATTGTGCGCAACTCGCACACCCATGTCACGCTCAGGGAAAACCACACGGTCTGCTCCTACTTTATACAAAACCTGTCCATGGCGTTCATTCTGGGCCTTCGCCACAATCTTTTTCACGCCTAGCTCTTTCAGTGTAAGAACAGTAAGGATGCTAGCCTGGATGTCTACCCCGATGGCAACGACCACAACATCAAAGTTGCGAATGCCAATTTCCTTTAATGCGCGCTCATCTGTGGAATCAGCCGCTACTGCATGTGTCACGAATTGTATATTTTCATTGATGCGTTCTTCGTTTTCATCGATTCCCATCACTTCATAATCCATTTCGTACAGGGTACGCGCGACACTAGCACCGAAACGCCCCATTCCAATAATGGCAAATTGCTTCGACATTCTTTATCTACTCCTTCTTCGAGCGTAAATCCCCTGGGGGCTTTTTTCCAATACGTAGAGTGATTAGACACGACGTAGCCGATTCCTTCACTCTGAGATATTTCATACATCCATGTAGTATAGCATATCCCAAACCTGTGCTACAAAAGGGTATGAGCGAACTGGGCATGACAAATACTATGCCAGAATTGATTCCGATAAGAGAGGTGTAGAACGTCTATGAACATTGCCTCACTCAATTTGCGTCAAGCCATCATGTACAAAATGCAGGGCTCTGATCCAAATGCTGTAGAAGAGACGATCAGTGATGCGATAACCAGCGGTCAGGAAAAAACATTGCCTGGGCTTGGCGTGCTGTTTGAAGTGCTGTGGCAAAACAGCGATGCGTCTTCCCGACAAGACATTGTGCAAACCATCGCTTCGCACATTCCAGAACAAACAGAAAAACCAATCTAAGCTAACTTTCTCACGAAGAAAGGGAGAGACACTACGTCCCTCCCTTTTTGCTTTTTTCATGACGACTCCCCAGCTTCACCCGTATCCATTGGGTTACTGCCAACAGAACGGGGATAAAAATCGTGGGAAGGCAACCGTATACAGTCAATTTCTTCATATACGTAAACATCTCGACGATATTTTGTGGCATCAGGGTGAAATAATACAGCGGGATGGTGATCACTAGCGCACAAATTCGCTGGAAGCGTATACCCTTGCGAAACCAGAGGCGAAGAGAAAAAATCATGGCATAGTACATGTTTCCAATCGTTGTGAATACAGAGGCAACCCAGATCGCGAGGAAGGCAGATTCCAATCTTTCCAGAAACCAGCCTGTTTGTTGCGTCGTTTTCACCAGCTCAAGCGTCGGCCAGATCAATCTCTGCAGTTCTTCATATCCAAATACTGTAATTCCCGCAATGACAGTCAGGAAATAGGCTACGAACGTGTAGATCAAGCCAGTCCAGCTGGCTACACCCAGCTTTGCGCCTGGCATGGCAAAAGCAAAATAGAACATTAACAGCTCATACCCTGTATAAACCGAAAAGGTATTAAAGGTCGTTTTTCCTGCTTGCTTCCATGAATCAATATGAATAGGCATTAAGTTGTACCATTCTGCATTCATAAACGATGCCAACGGAATCAAGAATACCGGGATGAGGATGAAAGGTATCAGCAATTCATTGACCCTTGCCACGACTTCTACCTCATGACAGCACAGAAACAGAACCATTACGAACAGCGTGATGAGAATAGCCTCCAGAGGCGTGTCCTGCAAAACGGATGTAATCACCACTTCACCGAATCCTCTGGCTGCCATTCCCGCATTGAAAAATTGAAAGGTGATAAATAAAAGGATTATCGGGTAGCTGAGTACACTCCCTACATGATGTCCGAAAACCTTCGGGATGTAATCGATGTAGGTAGTCCCTGGAAATTGTTTTCCTAAATAGACGATCGCCACTATTGCAATCGCAGCAATCAAAGCACCCGTGATCGTACCCAGCCACCCCATTTGATGAAGATCAGTGGTGGAGGTGCGGGGGATGGTCAGTATTCCTACTCCGATCATGGAGCTGATCAATATGCTTGAAAGCTGCCAGGTGCTTATATTGCGTTGCTGGTTTTCCATGTTCATCGCTCCCCTATTGCATTTCCATGCCAAGGCGGCGCAGCTTGATCGTGTAGATGACACGGATCGGAAAGTCCTTAAAATCCTCTTTCCAGTTGTGAGTCTCCCAATAATCTCGGTAGTGCAAGGCCCTAAGGGTAAGTCCCAGCTTCAAAATGTCACTGTTATACTGCTTCTTCAAAGGCTGTAGCATCTTTTTTGCGCGACTTTCCATCTCCTTTTTAATGAGCGCCTGCATTTGCAAGATGAATTTCTCCGGGGATACCTTCATGTTCTCCGTCAGCTCGACAATATCGCCCTGAAGCTCACAGTGATAGGTGGCGATGAATGTATTCGTAGACGTATCTTTATTGATATGCAGTCTTTTTTTTACAAAATGCGGACGAAAGGTTACATACCCATTTTTTGTGTTCGGTAGTGGGATTATGATATCTCCGCCTTTCTTTTCGTCGCGGAGCTGCAACAGTGACCACGTCTGTTCGCGATCCAATTGCCCGATCATCTTATGTCCGCGAAAAACCCCGATGCCTTTCCAGCTCACTTCCCTTTTGCTCGCCTCCACCATATTCATAAAAGGCTCCATCGTTTTGTTTGAGGTTTGATTGAAATAATCTCCCAGCGTTTGATCAGGAATTGTTCCCATCTTTGAGCCGTTTTCCACCAAGTCCATCAAAAATACGACCGGAATTTGAGCAAGCCCAGGTTTGATTTCCAGCAGCGTCGACGCTTTGCCTTTTACGATGATCGGCCACATAAGTCGGCGAATTTGCGGTTCACGACGGAAATTGTCCATGATATCTTGAATGCCTTGCTTCGCAATGTCCTCACTGATCGCAAGTACACGCGTATGTCCTAAAAAAAGACGCTGATTCAAACGCATTTGCAGATTGTTCGCCGCATCCGATACCGTTCTTCCCGTCACACTCATAATTTTGACCGCATCAGAGTTGCTGCCCCCACCCTTCCCACTGCTCCCTGCAATTTTTATGGGAATCGGAATTTGAACGGTTAACTGGTAGTGCTCCCTGTTCGTTTCTGCCCGATCAATCGCAATGGCAAGAACCGATGTACGCTCCTCCAGCTCTCTTCTATCCCAGCAACCTGTTACGAGAATCATTGGAATCAGGCAAACGATCAACAGAATGAAGCAGTGAAGGCTCTTAGCCATCAACATTCCGCCTCTCTGGCTTGAACATCCAATCTTTTAGCAAAATAACTACCCAGTAGATGATAGGGATTGCCAAATTAATCACCAAGCTCGATAAGCCCAGATAAGATGTCACACTAAAAATCTCTACGATATTTTGTGGCCATAAGGCAAAAAAGAACATCGGCACTAATAAAACGGTCGCGATCACTCTCTGAAAAGTAATGTCTTTGTGAAGTAGCTGTCGGAGACCGTAAACAACTACGTAATAGGCATTTGCCACTGTTGTAAAAACCGCTGCTACCCACACCGCCAAAAAGGCAGACTCCATTCTTTCCAAAATCAAGCCAGGGACCTGCGTCGTTTTGACCAGTTCCAGAGTAGGCCATGTCACTCGTTGCAGCTCTTCGTAGCCAAATACGGAAATGCTCGCGCCAACGATCAAGGTGTAGATCACCAAAGCGATCAATATGCCATAAAATCCTGCAACCTCTTTTTTCGTGTTTTTATGGGCATAGGCAAAAAACATGAACATGATTTCAAAACCGGAGTATGAATAAATCCCCTCGTATACCCCCTCAATTACAGATCTCGGGGTCCCGCGGAAAATGGGCAAAAGATTTGACCACTCTGCCTTTTGGAATGACGCAAGTGCGATGAACAAAAGGGGCAGGAGGATTAACGGGAACAGCAATTCATTGACGCGTGCTACAACCTCAACCTCATGCCAACACAAGACCAGTGCCAGCATAAACATCGTAATAATAATGACCTCTATCGGTGTGTTCAATAAGACAGATGTGACCACTACCTCCCCAAACAAGCGGGAAGCAATTCCTGTGGAGAGGTACATGTACAGCAAATAAATCATGATCCACGGAATGCTGAGCCACCTGCCGAGCTGTGGCCATTTGACACTCCCCCAAACGATTTGGCTGTACTCAATAAACGTTTTTCCAGGAAAACGTCTGCTTAACCGGGCAATCAGCCACAGGGAAAAGAATGCCCCTACAGAGCCAATAATAGGTACAACCCATCCCGCCTCAAATAATTTCGAACTCGTTGCACGAGGAAGGGTTAAAACGCCGACACCAATCAAAGTGCTTGTAATCAGGCATATTTGCTGCCATAACGATAAGGTTTGGTGTTCCGGAATTCCCTTCCCCGTACTCATTCCTTGTTTTCCTCCTCTCTTATCCGAATTTTGTCATGTACATGAAACATCGTTGGACGTTTGTTCATCAGATGATGGGGGGCCCGTAAAAACAGATCCTTCATGCCGGTAAGATTCAGAGGACTGAGCGGTGTCATATACGGCACACCGAACGACTTGAGCGATGACAGATGAATCAGTATAACAATCAAGAACAGCATAATGCCGTACAAGCCAAACATCCCTGCCAGCAGCATGACCGGAAAACGCAGCATGCGAATCGCAATCGCGGCACTGTAGCTCGGAGAGGCGAAGGAGCCGATCGTTGTGACCGCTACAATAATGACCATAACCGGACTTACAAGTCCTGCGGAAACAGCCGCTTCCCCAACAACCAGCGCCCCTACAATCCCGATCGTCGGACCGATTGGCCCAGGTAATCGTACACTTGCCTCCCGCAATATTTCGATCGCCAGCTCCATGAATAACGCTTCGATGAGCGACGGAAACGGAACAGTCGACCTTCCTGCCGCCATCGCAATTACTAGTCGGGACGGGATCATCTCGGGGTGAAACGCACTAAAGGCAATATAGAGAGAGGGTAGCAGCAAAGCGATGCTGATACTGATTACCCGAATAAATCGAATCAGTGTTGCGATATAAAACCGCTCATAGTAATCCTCAGGGCTTTGATAAAATTGAGAAAAGACAGCAGGGGCAATTAATCCGAAAGGCGTACCATCGACAAGAATCCCCACTTTTCCTTCTAGCAGGTTGGCTACTACTTTATCTGGCCGCTCTGTATTTTGTATTTGCGGAAAAGGGGACCATCTGCGATCCTGAATCATTTGCTCGATATAGCCGCTCTCCAATACCGAATCCAAATTTAAATTTTCAATTCGCGAGAGAACCTCTTGCACCATTGGAGGATGAGCGAGTCCCTCGATATACATCACATAAATGTCCGTCTGCGTCCGCTGGCCAACCACCATATGGCGAACTCTAAGATTCGGGTCCTTTAGCCGAAAGCGAATCAGAGCCGAATTCACGCATAACGTCTCACAAAAACCGTCCCGTGGACCACGAACAACAGATTCAGTTTGCGGCTCTTCTACTGATCGGCGATCCCAGCCCCGCGTATTGTTAAGAAATGCATTCCTGTTTCCTTGGATCATTAAAACCGCGCTTCCTGACAGGATGTTGCGGATCACCTGTCTTAACCCGTCCGTTGAATCCAGCTCATTGGTCGCTGGATCATCGTAGGTTGAGTTCGGGTTGGACATGTGGCGAATAATAAAATCGCTAATAATATTTCGATCTACCATCCCGTCGAGAAAAACAATCGCCGCATCCTTTCCCGACTTCACCTGAAATCGCCGCACAACCAGATCATCACTTTTCCCTAGCTGATGCTCGATCAAGCTAATATTTTCATCCACACTTGTCGTCAGCCGAATGTCCGAGACACTCTCCATGCTTTTGTTTGCATGATCCTTCAATCCGTTTTCCTGAAGGGTATCCTTCCGTTTTTGCCATGCTTTCCAAAATTGGCTCAACGCTCTCCCCCCTCGCATCCTAGGTTCATCCATCGTCTACAGGTACGGATAGTGTACCCAAGAAAGGAAATGAAATCCCTGCTGATGGGTTGGCACATGGAGATAAAAAGAAGATCCAGCAGATGCTGGACCCTTAGATATTCAGAAGACATTTTGGGAACAGAAACAAAAATAACCCGTGCCTTTTGACCGACACGGGTATCCTTACTTGTTTATTTATCCTTTTAACCAAATAAGCAGGACAACTTGCAACATACAGAATAGTGGAACCAGGATAAGGAAGCGAGTATGCTTCGTTTTGTGATGATAACCGAGCATACCTGCCAGCGCCCCTATTCCTCCCCCTAAAAAAGCAACGAGCAAGAGGCTCGCTTCCGGAATTCGAAATCCTCTTCTCGGAGCCAAATGCTTGTCAACTCTCATCAGGTTCCATGCGTAGCCATTCAAGAGCAAGCCGCCAGCCACTGCCACCCAAATCACAGAAAGAACGGAACCTGCCAAAAGCAGAGCCCACCCCGCACATAAAAGCAGGTTTCGATTCCGTCTATGCTGCGCCAATTGTTTATGGAATATCATTGCTTACTCTCCTTTTGCTCGGTAAGCCCGATTTCCCAAAACGACCTTGCGTACAATGAGGCCGATCACCAGCACCCCAACGACGACGAGAAGAGCGTAAAATCCGTATTTACGAATCATCCCGATGATCGCTTCCACATTGTTGCCAAAAACGTACCCTAAAAAGTAAAAGGCAGTCGTCCAAACCAAACCAATGGGATAGGAAAGCAATGCGTAGCGCCGATAGCTCATTCCACCGAGCGCAACCAAATAAGGCACCACATGACGTACGACGGGAAAGAGATAGCTGATGCACAACGCAGTCGTCCCGTATTTTTCCAGCATAATCGTCGACCGGTCTACGGCATGGCGCATTTTCTCGCTCTTTGACAGCCACCGCAAGATAGGCCGTCCGAAATATTTTCCAAGCAAAAATCCGATTGTCAAGCCTGAAGCCACACCTAAATACCCCGCTAAAAAGGAGTAGTATGGGTTGAGCAGGCCGATGGATGCCAAAAATCCCCCTGTAGCTACGACCAGCTCATCAGGAATGGGCAAGCCAACGATTCCGAGCCATAGCAAAAAGAAAATGGCAAAGTAACCGTATTGCTCTATGATTGACATTAGCAGGTTGATTTCCATCAGGCAAAATCCCCTATCTTCGCCACTTTTCAGCTGTTTCCCTTGTTGAGGCGCAGTGGCTTCTTGCGATCTATATGACACCTTTTAATACGTACGAACCTACCAAAAAGCTACTTGTCTATTTTGCAATAGAAGCGCTCTTTTTATCAAGCTAGAAATCTCCTACCCCTGCTCAAGCCAAATGCTTGAGCGCTTCCCGCTTGCTGAGGCTCGCCAAAGGAGTCTTATCTACAAAATCGCGTACTGCTTCGGGATTTGTTTTGGCATATTCCCTTAACGACCAGCCGATTGCCTTTTGGATAAAAAACTCCTTGGATGCTGCGCATGCTCGAATATAGGTGAACAAAAGCTCTTGGTCCGTCTCTTGTTTATACAAAAGCTGAAACAGGATAGCAGTCCGCTGCAGCCACATATTATGACTCTCCATCCATGCAGAAGTACTTGGTCCAACCAGCTCAGGCGAACGCCAAAGGATGGTGCCTGCCATATGCGATGCGAGAAAATCTACCGTATCCCACCACGACTTGGTTGTGACCAATTCCTCTAGCAAAGGAAGATGCTGCTCTGTCAGTCGCTTTTTTACCTTGGCCACCACGTCGAGCGCCAAGTATTGGTATTCCCTCTCTGGAAGCACCCATAACTCGCGTACAATCTCTTCCCAGTTATCAGGAATCCCTTGCTCGCGAAACAGCTGCTTGCTCAGTTCTTTGCGCAAGGGGGATTTGATCCCGAGAAAAGGGAAAAGGTTTTTCATATACTTCTCCATCGGCCCAGCCAACGCTTGATCAGCCCTAGCCTGAAATGCCTGCCTTGCAGCGTCTGTAAATGTGCTGGACATGCCTGTCTTCCCCCTCGCAGCTTTAGCCTGCTACATTCACGTTTTGCTCCACGATGGTAAAGGAATTCTGCGATTCATCCTTGTACGGATAGTACACAACAAGAGTATAGTCGCCTGCGATGACTTCCCCTGTTTTCATCCACGCTTCGATATCAAACGAAACTTTTGTTGCCAGCGTATGCTTGAAGTAGTCTTTTTCTACCGATGCGTGCTGAGCAAAATCCTCACGAAGTCGATCCCGCTGTTCGTAGACTGTGGAAAACGTCTCCTGTATCTCTTCTTTATTCATCACGTCTTCCCACCATAGTTTACGTGGGCGATGCTTCTGGTTGCTGAGATAATCAAATTTCATCAGACTGACAACATGGTCAAGCCCTTCCACTTGTTGAACCTGCAAAAAGCGGTGGAGACGGGTAAACAAATCCTCCAGCTGATGTCCAATACGGCTCCAGTTTTGATTTTCCCAATAATCGCCGAACGATTGGAAGAAATCAAATGGGGTCTCGAACTGATGAGCCAAAATCCATTCGAGCGTATGATCCATACGATGGGCATTCCAATATTTCTCCAGGACATCCTCTACCCGCTTGATCTTTTGCATATCGGCAAACGAAAGAACATTGTTGCCCAAAATTTCATATGGAGCCTCGTCCATAAATACGTAGCCGTGATTTGCAGCTCGTGCGCGCACACCTGTTCCCCGCAGCATTTTCAAGAAACCGAGCTGAAGCTCTTCCGGGCGCAGGGCGAATACATCGTTAAAGGTTTTGCGGAAGGAGTGGTAGTCTTCCTCCGGCAAGCCTGCAATTAAGTCCAAGTGCTGATCGATTTTTTTCGAGTCCTTGATTTGTGTTACCGTACGAGAGAGTCGATCAAAGCGTTGGATACGCTGGACGAGTCGATTCGTTTCATCGTTTGTTGACTGTACCCCGATCTCAAAACGGAAAACGCCTGGTGGTGCATTCTCGGTCAGAAAGTCCAGAACATCTGCCCGCAATATATCGGCCGTAATCTCAAATTGAAAGACCGTACCGTTATGGTTATCAATGAGAAACTGGAAAATTTCCAAGGCATACTTTTTATTGATATTAAATGTACGGTCAACGAACTTAATCGTCTTCACCCCGTGGTTAATCAGACTCATTAGTTCGTCCTTCACACGCTCCAGACTGAAGTAGCGTACGCCGTCTTCAATGGAGGACAGACAGTATTGGCATTTGAATGGACAGCCGCGAGACGCTTCAAAATAGACGACACGATTGTTGAGCTCGTCTAAATGGCCCGCATAAGGGGATGGGATACTGTCCATCTCCTCAATCTGTGCCCGAGGCATGGAAAAACGCACATACTCTCCCTCGCGATAGGCGATTCCGGCTACGTCGCGCAGTCGAGGAGGCTGTTTGGTTTCCAAAGCTTCCTGGTAAACCTGTAGCAGCTCCAGGAAGGTTTGCTCGCCCTCTCCAATGGCAATCACATCAATCTCGGGATGCTTTTTCATCCATTCATCTGCATCATAGGTAACCTCTGGACCCCCGAGAATAACAGGCACATCCGGGCACACCTTTTTCAGATTGCGGATCACGGCCAATGTCTCGCGTATATTCCAGATGTAACAGGAAAACGCAACAACATCGGGCTGCCTTTTGTAAATGTCCGCTACCACATTCAAGGTCACATCGTTAATTGTATATTCTACTAGGTCGATGGAAGGAAAAGACGACTGAGCGTAGCTGCGCAAATATCGCAATGCCAGCGACGAGTGAATAAACTTGGCGTTTAGCGTTGATAGTAAGATGTTCATGTCTGGTTCTACTCTCCTTGCACTATCCGGCACGAAAAACCATCGCATGTTTGGATGGTTGATGCATCGCCGATCAGATTCCTTTCGTTACAGTAACATATGGGGCAAGAAAACGGCAAATTTTGTCCTACCGATTCAATTCCCGAACGACATGCCCCAGCTCCGGAACAATCAGTTTGTTCATTGCCAATCTTACCGCTCCAGTGGAGCCTGGGGTAGAAAAAATCATTGTCCCTTGGCGCGTTCCGGCAACAGCTCGACTAAGCATGGCGGCCGATCCGATGTCTTCGGTATAGCTCAGCATCCGAAATAATTCTCCAAAACCGGGCATCTCTTTTTCTAACAGACCAGAGACTGCCTCAAAGGTGTTATCTCTTGGTGAAATGCCCGTTCCCCCATTCAAAAGAATCACCTGAACCCGGCTGTGCGCAATCCCTTCCTCTATTGCTGCAATTACTTGAGCGGGCTCGTCCTTCACCAGTTTGTACAAGGCGACATCGTGACCTGCTTCCGTTAACAATTGCTTCATTAAATCTCCGCTCTTATCTGTTTCTTCCGTGCGTGTATCTGAAACTGTGATGACCATGCAGCTTACTTTCTTTGGCGACAGCGCTTTGTGCTCTTGTGTGCTCATCCTGCACTCCTCCTGCTCCTTGGCTTTCTCTTCCTTCATGATACCATTTTCGTGGGCCTGTTACCCGTGACACATCCCCGAAGAAATTATGCTTACCCTATACCCTAGTTGCTTCTCTTTCCTATATAATGCTGATGACTGCTATTTTTGAACGACAAGGAGGCGTGGCCGGATGTCAAACCGCCCTTTTTTCTCTTTCCATTTCCATAAACAATCCCACACGCCCATTTACGTACAGCTCGCAGAGCAATTGCAAACCGCTATTTTACGTGGGGCCTTTCTTGTGGACGGACAACAGCTTATTTCATTGCGCGATATGAAAACAGTCAGCGGCTGCTCGCTGGAAACCGTGAAAAAAGCGTATGATCATCTCGCTATGGAGGGCTGGCTAGAGGCTGTGCATGGCAAGGGCTATTATTTGACGCAGACAGCCAAGGAAGCTCGTCTGGAGAATCGTTTACCGCTGACGGATATCCCGATCGCGTCGCTCGCTGATTCTTCCCCGCGTCCCGGTGAAGAGCTTGTGAAACGTTTGCGAGGGGCTTTTTACGAAAGCCTCACTGTTTTGGATGAACCATCTGCGCAAAAGAAAATCAGGCGTACGCAGGCTGCCAAGGTATTTGCCGATCACCTGAGTCGCCGCGGGCTTCCGCATTATCCAGAACGGCTGCTTCTTTTTAATCGAAGCACGAGCGGCTTTGCCTTTCTCGCCCAACGCATTATGAATCCACGTGATGTCGTCTATGTCGAGGAATACAGCTATCCCGTGTTTCTTCGCCTGCTCAGCCAATGCGGAATTACGGTGCGCCCAATCAAAATGGATGAAGATGGTGTATCACTTGCGGCATTGGACAGCGAACAGGAGCATTATCCAGCCAACTGGCTTTTGATCAACCCGCACTATCACTTTCCTACGGGAATCAGCTATTCCGAACAACGCAAGGAGGAAATACTCGATTGGGCTAAGCGCCATAATGTCCGGCTCGTGGAGAATGATCACTACGGCGATCTATGGTTCGAGCAGCCCAGCCACCCTCTCTACCAGCTGGCTATCGAGAAAGAAAGCCCGGTAGAGGTCTATTACCTCCATTCGCTATCAAAAACATTGGCCAGGGATTTGCAGCTAGGCGTCCTGCTGCTTCCTTCCGCTTTGAATGATGATGAGCTGGAACGATATCGTCAAATCGTCTCCATGACAGGCGCTGAGCCATCCTTGCTCGTCGTAGAGGCTGCTGTCCGCCTTCTCGATGATCCGTGGTTTTCTGAGGTATACCTCGCTGATAGACGCGCTTTGTTTCATGAACGCTTTTTACGTCTCTGGCAGGAAAAACGCCAAGCTCTACCCGCACATGCGCACATGTATCCGATCTCAGGCGGACTTAATACGTGGATCGAATGGGGGAACCCTACCGCTAAAGCAACAGAAGCAGAAGATCGGATAATCGCCATACTAAAGGAAGAAGGCCTGGAGCTGACAGGTGGGCATGCGTTTCGCGTCGCCGATGAACCAGACGATACGGTTCGTCGTCCAGCCGTTCGCTTCCCTCTGGCACCGATGGAAGAACGGGAGCTCAAGCATTGGCTTCATCGATTAGGTGCAGCACTCATCCGGTAATTGGCTGAAAGAATGCCATACTAAGGAAGAGAGTTTTCTCCTTGAGTAAAAAATAGAGAATCGAGAAAAAGTCGAGGGATAACCGAATATGATCAGAAAAATCGTAGAGAAGCTGCATCTTGATCCCCCAAAAACGCTGGTGATTGGATTTGCTTTGATTATCCTGATTGGGACCACACTCTTAACGCTTCCATCTGCGACAGAAGACGGACTCGGTTTGCCCTGGCTGGATGCGTTGTTTACGGCAACCTCTGCCACTTGTGTGACGGGACTCGTCGTGGTTGATACAGGGACGACCTTTACGGTGTTTGGACAGATCGTGATCTTGTCCCTCATTCAGATTGGCGGGCTCGGTTTTATGACGCTAGCCACTTTCTTTGCCCTGATCATGCGTAAAAAAATCTCCCTGCGTGAGCGGCTCATCCTTCAAGAATCGTTGAATCATATCTCGATGGAGGGTGTCGTCCGTTTAGCAAAAATGATTTTGATCTTTACTGGCTTGGCGGAGCTTATCGGCGGCATTCTTCTTTCGATCCGATTTGCCTTTGATTTCCCGCTCGGCAAGGCGATTTACTTCGGCTTTTTTCATGCGATCTCCAATTTCAATAATGCCGGCTTTGATTTAATGGGGAATTTCTCCAGCCTGACTGCCTATGTAGATGACCCGCTTGTCACACTCGTTGTGTGTGCATTGATTATTGTCGGCGGGATCGGCTTCCTCGTTGTTAGTGAAGTGTACGACTATCGCCGCACACACCGACTTTCGCTACATACCAAGATTGTTTTGGCGACGACTGCTATATTGGTAGTAGCCGGTACAGCCCTTATTTTCGTACTTGAGTACACGAATCCCAAAACCTTGCAGCCCCTTTCTTTTATGGGCAAAGTGCTTGGCTCGCTTTATCAGTCTGTCACTGCGAGGACGGCAGGATCTAACACACTGGGTATCGGTGATATGCACCAGTCATCACTGTTTCTCATCATTTTGTTGATGTTTATCGGCGCCTCTCCTGGCTCGACCGGTGGCGGGATCAAGACCACTACGTTCGCTACCTTGATTGGTGCCGTCATCGCGCAAATCAAGGGAAAAGAAGACGTGATCTTCTTCCGCCAGCGAATTTTGCCACATATGATCTACAAATCGTTAACAGTGACAATGATTGGGCTGTTTATCGTGATGGCGATGACGATGGCGCTATCGATCACCGAGCCCGGTGCTACGTTTCAAATGGTCCTTTTTGAGGTCACATCAGCATTTGCCACTACCGGCTTGTCGATGGGATTGACTCCTATGCTCTCACCGATCGGAAAATGCCTGATCGTCCTCACCATGTTTGCAGGCCGGGTAGGTCCGCTGACAATCGCTTTTGCCCTGGCACAGCGAAAACAAAAAGAATACTTTCGTTACCCAAAAGGAAAGATTACGATCGGGTAAATACACAGCAAAAAACCCTGCCAACCATCTGAAACAAGAGATGACGGGCAGGGTTTTTGCTTATTATTTCTGCGGTAGCAGCTTCGACAGTTCGTCACGAACCAACTGTCCCATTTCGACTGTACCAATCGCCTTGCTTCGGTCTGAAGCGATATCGCCAGTGCGATGACCTGCTTCCAGCACAGACCACACGGCATTTTCTACAGCAGCGGCGGCTTCATCCATCTCCAAGGAGAGACGAAGCATCATTGCTACAGAAAGAATCGTTGCGAGTGGGTTGGCAATGCCTTTACCTGCAATGTCTGGCGCAGAGCCGTGTACCGGTTCGTAGAGTCCAAAGCTTCCTGCTGCGAGGCTTGCAGAGGACAACATACCGATTGAGCCAGTGAGCATCGCTGCCTGGTCGCTCAAGATATCGCCAAACATATTTTCCGTCACGATGACGTCAAACTGTTTGGGTGCACGTACCAGCTGCATGGCGCAAGAGTCTACCAGCTGATGAGAAAGCTCTACATCCGGGTAGTCTTTTGCTACGCGCTCAGCTACCTTGCGCCAGAGGCGGGAGCTTTCCAGTACGTTTGCTTTATCAACAGAAACCAGTCGTTTTTGACGCTTGCGAGCGATATCAAAGCCGACACGGATAATCCGTTCTACTTCCGCTTCATTATAAATGCATTGGTCTTCAGCTACTTCACCATTCGGACCGTCATAGCGTTTTTTCTCACCGAAGTAAATGCCTCCAGTCAGCTCGCGAACGACGATCAGATCTACGCCCGAAACGACCTCTGGTTTCAGCGTTGATGCATCTACCAGTGAGCTATGCATGTTCGCTGGGCGAATGTTGGCAAACAGCCCCAATGCCTTGCGAATTCCGAGCAGACCTGTCTCCGGGCGCAAATGTCCCGGATTTTGATCCCATTTCGGGCCGCCCACCGCTCCAAGCAGAACAGCGTCTGCCTGCTTTGTCAGCGTGATTGTTTCTTCTGGCAATGGTGTTCCATCCGTATCGATGGCGATACCACCAATACGGCCTTCTTCACATGTAAAAGTGACGCCTTCCCGTTCCCCAACGAGGGTGAGGACTTTGACCGCTTCCTGCATAATCTCCGGCCCAATACCGTCTCCCGGAAGAACGGCGATGCGATAATTTTTCTTCATCGTTTATCCCGCTTTTCTTTTCTGTAGTGGTTTGAAGTTTCTACTGGTACATTGTAGTTCCTATCCAGTTGCAGATCAAAATGTGTTAGTTCGCGGCTACCGGTACGGACTCTCCACGGCGCTCCAAAATCTTGTTGATTGCTCTGATGTAAGCAATTGCGCTCGCTTCCAGTACGTCCGTGCTTACTCCACGTCCTGTCACAGTCAAATCACCCTGTTGCAATCGGACGAATACTTCACCCAATGCATCTTTTCCATGAGTAACGGAAAGGATTTTGTAATCGACAAGGGTTACCTCTTCACCTGTTGCACGGTCAATCGCCTTGTAAATGGAGTCGACCGAACCATTTCCACATGCCGCCTCTTCCACAACGGAGCCGTCCGGGCGAGCCAGACGCACGCTGGCTGTCGGTACGGAAATGTTGCCATAGGCAAGCTGAACGGATTCAAGCTGGAATGCTTCAGGGCCGCGTACCATTTTGGCATCCACGAGGGCGAGAATATCGTCGTCGCTGATTTCCTTTTTCTTGTCGCACAGTACTTTAAACGCTGCGAATGCTGCGTTTACCTCTTCTTGCTCGAGGTGATAGCCGAGATCTACAAGCTTTTCCTTGAACGCATGGCGTCCGGAGTGCTTGCCAAGAACGAGTTTGTTCGACTTAAAGCCAACGGATTCAGGGCGGATAATCTCATACGTCGTGACTTCCTTCAGCACGCCGTCCTGATGAATACCAGATTCGTGTGCAAAGGCATTCGCACCTACTACTGCTTTGTTCCCCGGAACGATCATACCCGTCAAACGGCTCACCAGTTGGCTGGTACGAGCAATTTCCTTCAGATTCAGCTTGGTAGTAGCCTGATAGTAATCCTTACGTGTTTCGAGTGCGAGTGCCACTTCTTCCAGAGCAGCATTACCGGCACGCTCACCAATACCATTGATGGTGCCTTCTACCTGTGTTGCCCCACCTTCGACCGCAGCCAGACTGTTTGCTACAGCCATGCCGAGATCGTCATGGCAGTGACAGCTCAAGCGAATATTTTCGGTCGCAGGAACGCGCTGTCTCAGCTCACGGAAAATGTTTCCGTACTGATACGGTGTCATGTAGCCCACCGTATCCGGAATGTTGACTGTCGTAGCGCCTGCCTTGATGACAGCCTCTACTACCTCTGCCAAAAAGTCGATTTCAGTACGTGCCGCGTCCTCTGCGGAGAATTGTACTTCAGTGAAGTACTTTTTCGCATAGGTGACCGCTTCCACTGCACGAGCAAGGACTTGCTCCTTGCTCATGTTCAATTTGTACTGACGATGGATCGGTGATGTTGCGAGAAAGACGTGGAGGGATGCGTTTTGCGCGTTGCGTAGCGCTTCGTATGCCTTATCCATGTCGTCTTTGACGGCACGAGCCAGGCTGACGATGGTGGAATTTTTCACCCGCTTCGCCACTTCGGCCACGGACTTTTGGTCACCTGGGGAAGCAGCTGCGAAGCCCGCCTCAATTCTGTTTACTCCCAGCTTTTCGAGTTGAAGGGCGATCTCCACCTTTTCGTTCGTGCTGATGTTGACGCCTGGAGACTGCTCCCCGTCACGTAGTGTCGTATCAAAAATCTCAATGGTCCGCATGAACTTTTCACCTCCACATTTTTTTCCTACCTAATATATAGCGTCTCAGCCTGTTTCTTATTGACCGATTTTCGCTTCTTCTTTTTTCGTATCTTTGTTCAGCCAAGACATCATGCCACGCAGCTGCTCACCTACTACCTCGATGCCATGCTCGGATTCGAGGCGGCGACGGGAAGTGAAGCCAGGACGGTTCGCTTGGTTTTCCAAGATCCAGTTGCGTGCAAATGTACCATCTTGGATTTCTGTCAGAACTTTTTTCATTTCTTTGCGAGTTTCGTCAGTGATGATGCGACGACCGATGCTGTAGTCACCATACTCGGCAGTGTCGGAGATGGAGTAGCGCATACGAGCGAGTCCACCCTCATACATCAGGTCAACGATCAGTTTCAGTTCATGCAAGCACTCGAAGTATGCCATTTCAGGAGCATATCCTGCTTCTACCAATGTGTCGAAACCAGCTTTCACCAGCTCGCTTGCGCCACCACACAATACTGCTTGCTCACCGAACAGGTCTGTTTCTGTTTCTTCACGGAAGCTGGTTTCGATTACGCCAGCACGTGTGCAACCGATACCGCTTGCGTATGCGAGTGCGATGTCTTTCGCATTGCCAGTCACGTCTTGGTGGATTGCAATCAGGCCAGGAACGCCAAAGCCTTCTTGGTATACACGGCGAACCAGGTGACCCGGGCTTTTTGGAGCTGCTAGGATAACATCGATGTCAGCTGGTGGTACGATTTGAGCAAAGTGAACGTTGAAACCGTGGGAGAAGCACAGTGTAGAACCAGCTTTCAGGTTTGGAGCGATTTCATTGCGATATACATCTGCTTGACGCTCGTCTGGCAGCAGGATTTGGATGAGGTCTGCACGTTTTGTAGCTTCTGCTACAGTCAGTACTTCGAAACCGTCTTTTGCTGCTACATCCCAGGATTTCCCTGGACGCAGACCCACTACTACTTTATAACCACTTTCGCGCAGGTTTTGTGCTTGCGCATGACCTTGGCTACCGTAGCCGATGATTGCGATTGTTTTACCACGCAGTGCCTCTTGTTTTACGTCTGCTTCATAATACATTTTTACCATTTGTATAGCCTCCCTAAAAATATGTTAGTTTGAATTTCAATTCTGAATTTTGCAATTTAAACCATTGCTGCAGCTGTTGCTGGAACAATACTACGCGCCATAGCTACAGAGCCTGTTCTCGTCAGTTCAAGAACACCGTAGTTTTGCAAAAGAACAAGAAGCGCGTCAATCTTTTCGGTATCTCCCGTTACTTGTACGATCAATGAGGTTGGGCCCACATCGACGATCGCTGCGCGGAACGGCTCGACAATCCCGTTCAGCTCTGCAAGCTGGCTAGGTGATGCACTCACCTTGATCACTGCGAGCTCTCTGGATACATAAGGATTTTCGCTTAGGTTGGTCACCGAGATCACATCAATGAGTTTGTGCAGTTGCTTCATTAATTGATGGATTTGCTGGTCATCTCCACCGGTGCTAATAATCATCCGGGAAAGACCTTTTTCCTCCGAACCACCTACTGTAATGCTGTCGATGTTAAAGCCGCGTTGACCAAACAGTGTTGCTACTCTGGTCAAAACACCGGGTTGATCGTTGACGAGTACGGAAATGGTATGCTGTTGCATCCTATTCGTCCCCCAATTCCATCTGATCTAATGTGTTGCCTGTGGCCACCATCGGATACACGTTTTCTTCCTGTTCTACACGGAAATCAACAACGACAGGACCATCATGCTGGAGCGCTTGTGCCCAAACTGCTTCTGCTTCTTGTGGCGTGCTAGCTCGCAGGCCCTTCACTCCATAAGCTTCGGCCAGTTTGACAAAATCAGGGCTGCAGGTAAGGTCGATCTGGCTGTAACGGTTATCGTAGAACAGCTCCTGCCATTGACGAACCATACCCAAGCACTGGTTGTTCACAATCGCTACTTTGACCGGAATATTGTACTGGGAGACAATTGCCAGCTCCTGATTGGTCATCTGGAAGCCTCCATCCCCTACTACGGCGATTACCGTGCGATCTGGATGGGCAATTTGCGCGCCGATCGCAGCAGGGAAACCAAAGCCCATTGTTCCGAGACCACCAGAGGAGATAAACGAGCGAGAGTGCTTGAACTTGTAGTATTGAGCTGTCCACATCTGGTGTTGTCCCACGTCTGTGGTGACGATCGCTTCCCCATCTGTGGAGCGGTACAGAAGCTCGATGACCGCTTGTGGCTTCAATACATCTCCATTTGTGTTGTACTTGTATGGTTGTTGTACTTGCCATTCCTTTAGCTGGCTAATCCATGCTTCCGAATCGCATTTTTCAATCAGAGGCAGAGCTTTTACCAGCGTGCTTTTCACATCACCTGCTACAGTTACTGCCGTCGAAACGTTTTTCCCGAGCTCAGCTGGATCGATATCCACGTGAACGATACGAGCTTTTGGAGCAAATTCTTTCGTTCGTCCCATTGTGATTCGGTCATCAAAGCGAGCTCCCAGACCGATTACACAGTCTGCATTTAGAAGCGCCTGATTGGCTGTGTAGTTGCCATGCATTCCCGGCATCGCCAGCGACAGCTCATGCGTTCCTGGAAACCCACCCAAGCCCATGAAGGTATTGATAACTGGAATGCGGGCTTTTTCAGCAAAGGCTAGCAATTCTTTGTCTGCACTTGCTGCAATGATTCCGCCTCCTGCCAGGATCACAGGTCGTTTTGCTTCACCAATCGCTTGGACAAATCCCTGCACGTCTTCATCACTTGGGACAAGCGTATCGCGATAACCGCGGATTTCAACTTTGTCCGGATAAGTGAACGGTGCTGATGCATTGGCGACATCTTTTGGAATGTCGATCAGGACTGGGCCTGGGCGACCAGTTGTCGCGATGTGGAACGCTTCTTTCACGATTCGCGGCAAATCTCGAATATCGCGAACGAAGTAGCTGTGCTTGGTGATCGGGATCGTAATCCCTGTGATATTTGCCTCTTGGAAAGCATCTGTTCCAATGAGCGACTGAGCTACGTTACCGGTGATGCAAACCAGTGGAACGGAGTCCATCTGTGCTGTAGCAATCCCGGTCACCAGGTTCGTTGCTCCTGGACCAGAAGTGGCGATACATACGCCAGGCTTGCCGGTTGCACGAGCATACCCGTCGGCAGCGTGGATGGCTCCCTGCTCGTGTCGGGTCAAAATGTGCTTGAAGTAGCTCCCGTACAGCGAGTCGTAAATGGGAAGTACAGCCCCACCCGGATAACCAAAGATGTATTCAACCTGCTCCAGAATGAGACAGCGCAAGAGCGTTTCTGCTCCTGTCACTTCTTCACCGAACTGAATCGGTGGAATGCCATTCTTTTTCTGCATTTCGGCCATTTCAACACTCATTTTTTCTCCTCCTCCCACTTCTTAAGCAGGTATTGTAAATAACTATAGACACATAGAAAAACCCTTTCGCCCCGACACGGTTCTTTTTCCATGTCTTTTGGGGCGAAAGGGTTCGCGGTACCACCCAACTTTATCGACTCCTCGCGGCAGCCGATCTCAGCCAGTCACAACTAATGTGGACTGTAACACGCTAACGGGTGTTAATCGGTTTGGCCTACTGCCTACGTGATGTAGATTTCAGCAAAACGGCTCGGAGGTGAGCAATGCATCGTACCCTATACCCGTTTCTCAGCAATCAGGGCTCTCTGTAAAAGGGGTAACGTGCACCATCCTCGTCTTGGCCTACTATTAAAACAATATTTTCAATATTGTTGTTGTCAGAATATAAAGTGTTACGTTTGATTATAGCTAGGCACCTAGGGGGTGTCAACGGAAACAAAAAGATTTTTCTAGACTTTCGTCCGAACGAATGCTCAGTAGGAAACGGCATAACAGCGCGTATTTTAGCTGTAAGCGGATACATTTTTCCACATTCTTGTCCCCTGCTTTTGCAAAAAAGAGGAACGGTTTTGCCGTCCCTCATACACGTCTTACTCTCTTTTTACCCCCTGTCTTGCATCCCCTCGATCAAAATATTTGCAACTTCGGGACGTGTGAATTCCGGGGGTGGCGTCTTTTTATTCCGCAGCATTTCTCTTACCTTTGTTCCAGAAAGTGTAAGGTGATAGCTCGCTTCATGTGGACACGTTTTCGTCGTCGCCATTCCCTGGCATGCTGTGCAATAAAAGCTGTGTTCAAAAAATAGCAGCTGTATCCCCAGCTCTTCGGGTGCAAATTCGGCAAATATATGCTGGGCATCGTAAGTTCCGTAGTAATCGCCTACTCCCGCATGATCACGGCCAACGATAAAATGTGTGCAGCCGTAGTTTTTTCGGACCAATGCATGAAACACTGCCTCTCTTGGGCCAGCGTAACGCATTGCTGCAGGAAAGGCGGCCAAAAGCACGCGCTTTGCCGGATAGTAGTTTTCCAGCAGGGTCAGGTAACTATTCATCCGTACTTCTGCTGGCACATCATCTGCCTTTGTTTCCCCCATCAGTGGATTGAGAAAAAGACCGTCCACTATTTCAAGCGCTGCCTTCTGGATGTACTCGTGAGCCCGATGCACAGGGTTCCGCGTTTGAAAGCCTACGACCGTCTTCCAGCCTTTTTCGCGAAATATCTCTCTGGTCTGAAGCGGAGTCAAATAATAGTCAGAGAATTTCACCGGACGTGGTCGCTCCAGCACCTCGATCGGTCCGCCCAAGTACAAATCTGGCTTGTCAAACAGCTTCTTCACTCCTGGATGAGCGAGATCATCCGTGCGAAATACTTGCACAGCTTCATGCGCTTTATCCGGTTGGAAGCGGCTCTCCACCTGCAAAAATGCATAATCTACTCCGTCCTCTCCCCGCAAGAGAACCCGATCACCGATCTGTATATCATCATGCTCCACAGCGTCTACTGCCAATGTGACAGGCAGCGGCCAGACTGTACCATTCGCAAGCCTCATCATCTCGACAACGGAATGGTAATCTGTTTCGCCCAGAAACCCTGTCAATGGCGAAAATGCTCCGATTGCCAGGCAATCAATATCAGACAATGTCCATTTATCAACCGTAATGGCTTTTTTTATCCCCTGCAGACTTGTTGTATGCTGCCTTGCTGTCAGCAAATGAATGAGCGACCCGCCATGCGGCAAAATGGTATGCATCTCAAGCTGTCCTCCTGTCCCAATCATTTGTGCAGACCACATTCTGTCTTCGCAAAGCCCGCCCAGCGTCCTGCGCGCGGGTCTTGACCTGGTTGAACAGCTTTGGTACACACACTGCAGCCGATACTGGGATAGTGATTGTCATGCAAAGGGTTGTATGGAACATCATGCGCATGTATATATTCCCATACCTGGCCATTCGTCCAATCCGCAAGAGGATTAAACTTGACCAGATCGAATTTTTCATCCCACTCCACTTTTTTGGCATTCGCTCGGGTCGGAGACTGTTCGCGACGAATCCCCGTAATCCATGCCTGATAGCTCGAAAGAACTCGTTGCAATGGCTCTACCTTTCTAATTTGGCAGCAGAGATGGGGGTCTTTCTCCCACAGCTTTTCCCCATGCTCTCTCGCCTGCTCATCAAGCGTCATTTTCGGCAAAACCTGAATAAATTTCGTACCGTATCTCTCCTGCAGCTTGTCACGTGTGGCATAGGTTTCTTCAAAATGCTTGTTGGTATCGAGGTAAAAAACAGGAATGGTCGGTGCCAAATTATGCAGCATATCGATCAGGACAACATCTTCGGCACCAAAGCTGGAAGCGAGAACCAGTCCACCGGCATAATTCTCGACCGCTTTCACCAATACTTCCTGCGGCGATTTCGCTTCCAGAAGATCGGCCCATACCTGCAATTCCTCATCCGCCATCAAGTGGCGATTACTCATCAGCGAAACTCCTTTCTTGCTAGGATTCATCCATCATCATATGTGGGTTAGCGTCAAGTGGCGATTCGTCCTACAAATCTTGACAGCAAACTGTGCTTGCAAATGAAAAAGCCATCAGACGAGTGCCTGACAGCTTTTTCAGAAGGTGCATGCCTTATTTATCTTTTTTGCCTTCAGCCGTTGCTGGAAACAAAAAGGAGGTTCCAGCAGGAGTCGTTACAGTCGGATTTGGAGTTGTATCCACACCAAGCTTGGCATGTGTCGCCTGTCCGTTACTAAAGAAGACTGGTGGTGCATCTACGTCATCCTTTGACTTTGCAAATGCTCCTGGAACGAGCAAGGCCGAACAAACGATTGCAGTAGCACCCATCATCATCCATTTTTGTTTTTTCATATAGTAATCTCCCCTATCCAATGTTTTCCTTCCACGCTTCTCATTGTATGGCATCAAGCAGCCTGCTCGACACGGACGGGGGATTGTTTTTCTCTCCATCTTAAGTCTGATTCCAATATCCCCCTCCAACCCGTTGATTGTGCAAGCAAAAAATGGCTCTGCTTAATCACCTCTTCTTGTCTTACTCTGTTACTCTATGAGTGCTCTTCTCCTCCCGTGTGGACAGGTGTTATCCGGTACTAGCTTGTTTTTGCAAACAAAAAAAGCCGATCCTTCCCAAATGGAAAGATCGACTTTTGTGTGAAACGCGAATTACGCGTTCAGTTTACCTTTAGCAACAGTTGCCAATTCGTTGAACGCAGCTTTGTCGTTAACAGCGAGGTCAGCCAGCATTTTGCGGTTAACTTCGATGCCAGCAACTTTCAGCCCGTGCATCAAACGGCTGTAAGACAGACCGTTCATGCGAGCTTGTGCGTTGATACGAGTGATCCACAGTTTGCGGAAATCACGTTTCTTTTGACGACGGTCACGGTAAGCATACATCAGGGATTTCATTACCTGAGCGTTTGCAGATTTAAACAGGCGATGTTTGGAACCGAAGTAACCTTTCGCCAGCTTCAGGATCTTCTTATGACGACGGCGTGTAACAATGCCACCTTTTACTCTTGGCATACTAAACTCCTCCTGGTCTTTCCAGCATGGCGGCCTACTGCTAGGCGCTTAGGGAGCTCATGCTGCGTGATGGTTGTGATGAAAAAAACTTACAGGTATGTGAGCATTTGCTCAATGCGTTTTTGATCGCCTTTGGATACGAGAGAAGCTTTGCGCAGATGACGCTTCGCTTTTGTCGATTTGTTGGCAAACAAGTGGCTACCAAATGCGCGGTCGCGCTTCAATTGGCCGCTTCCAGTTTTCTTGAAACGTTTCGCAGCAGCCTTGTTGGTTTTCATTTTAGGCATCTGAAAAATCCTCCTGTCTAAACTACTTACTTACTTTCCGCTTTCGGAGCCAGAATCATGATCATGCTGCGGCCCTCGATCTTCGGTTTGCGCTCAGGCGCAGCGAGATCTTCACACTGGGCAGCTACACGTTCCATAACAGCAAGTCCGATTTCGGAGTGGGTGATTTCACGTCCACGGAAACGGATCGAACACTTCACCTTGTGATGATCCTCCAAGAACTTGCGGACGTTGCGAAGCTTTGTTTGAAAATCGTGTTCCTCGATGTTGGAAGAAAAACGCACTTCTTTCAGCTCGATGATCTTTTGGTTTTTACGTGCTTCCTTTTCCTTCTTCGCCTGCTCGTACTTGAACTTTCCATAGTCCATGATACGGCATACAGGCGGCTTGGCTGTAGGAGCAACGTTTACCAAATCCAATTCGGCTTCTTGGGCGATGCGTAGTGCTTCTCTGAAGGGCACAACTCCCAATTGGCTCCCGTCAGCGCCGATTAATCGGACTTCACGGGCACGGATCGCTTCGTTAATCAACATTTGATCCTTGCTAATACTTGCCACCCCCGTCAATTTCGAGAAGGAACAAAAATATGCGAACGCATATCGCGCTCGCACATATCTCACCTAAGCAAATTCATCAGATCCAAGGATCTTTGCGTAAGAGTTACCTGTCAACAATCGATTAGGACGTCGACCCAGGTGAGAAGCTGTGCGCCTCTGCTTGTTCTCGAAGTATGAAGTGTTAATTTATACACGCCTCTTATAATACAGGGCCACATTACCTTTGTCAAGGCTTATCACTATTTATCCCCCGATGTGGGACATTTCTACTTTTGAGCGTTTGGCAAGACCCGGCGTTTCTTTCAGGCGCTCTTCTGAGTAGCGATCATCGCGCCGCTCCCAGATGGAACAAATCAGTTCCTTGATTTCTTCGTCACTTCGGCCCGTACGAAGTGGCTCCCGCAAATCCTCGCCCGCGGAGGCAAACAGACAGTTGTACATTTTCCCCTCTGCTGACAAGCGGGCTCTCGTACAGGTGGAGCAAAACGCTTGGGTCACGGATGAAATCAGACCGATCTCCTGGTCAGAACCGACATAACGGTAACGCGACGCCACCTCGCCAAAATAGTTAGGATCGATTGCCTCAAGCGGCATCTCCTCATGAATCATGCGCACGATCTCACTGGAAGGGACGACCTGATCCAGCTTCCAGCCGTTGCTATTGCCCACATCCATGAATTCGATGAAGCGCAAGGTATGTCCCTGCTCACGGAAGTAGCGAGCCATCGGCAAAATGTCATGATCATTCACGCCGCGCTGAACAACCATGTTGATTTTAATCGATAATCCTACCTCTGCTGCCGCACGAATTCCTTTCAATACCGATTCTACCTGGTAGCCCCGGCCGTTCAATTGTCCAAAGCGTTCATTGTCCAAGCTGTCCAGACTGACCGTAACCCGATCCAGTCCCGCATCCTTCAAAGCTTGGGCATGATTCGCTAGCAATGAACCATTTGTAGTCATAGCGATGTCTTGGACACCATCAACCTGACGAATCATTTTAATCAACTCAGGCAAATTTTTCCGCATCAATGGCTCACCGCCAGTAATCCGAATTTTGCCTACGCCAAGGGAGGTAAACATGCTTGTGAGACGGGTAATCTCTTCAAAGGACAACAGCTTATGTTGCGGTAAAAATTCAAAATCCGGACCAAAAATTTCAGCAGGCATGCAATAACGACACCGAAAATTACACTTGTCCGTTACAGAAATGCGCAGATCCCGAAGAGGCCTCTTTCGTAAATCAAGCACTTGTTCGTGCATGGCAGTGTCCCCCTTTCTATCTACTACCTTGATACCCTCATTACTCTCCCAAGGAAAACGATGAATAGAGAATCTTTCCTGAATCTCGGCAGCTGTAGCCGCCCAATGCCTCGACTTCCTCCATGAACTCGTTGGAGCGAATACAAGCAAGTAGATCCTGGCCTTGACTACTTCGGTAAAAAGAGGCGCTCATCACCAAGTCGTACCGCTCCTCGGAGACAGGAATAAAGTCGAGATCCATCGCGTGTGCCGCAGAATAAATGCCTAGTCCGACATCAGCCGTCCCGCCTGCTACTGCGGCGGCCACACTCAGATGAGATACCGCCTCGCGCGAATAGCCATATACGAGCTCCCGATCTATCTCGCTCGCTTTTAACAAGTAATCAAATAACAGTCGTGTGCCTGCTCCTCGCTGTCGATTCATATACGTTACGCCTGGTTTGATCAAATCTTGAACAGATGTGATTCCAAGCGGATTTCCCTTCTTCACAAACCACCCTTGCTGTCGGTAGACCAACTGAATCAGCACAACTTCTTTATCACGGAGATATTTTTCAATAAAGGGCTGATTGTACTCCCCAGTATGCTCATCAAACAGATGAACACCTGCTACATGCGCCTCTCCTTTTTGAATCGCCATTATACCACTCATGCTCCCTACGTGCGACGAAACGAGAAAACGCTCTGGATTCGTCTTGCGAACCAAGGAATGAAGCACGTCCATCGCCAGATCGTGGCTACCAGTTGCTACCATGGTATTCTGAATCTGCTCAAGCGGACGATACAGCTCAATCTCTACTTCCTCCCCCTGCTCATATCCCAAATCTCCTGGGGGAATCCGCAAAAGTCCATCCGCTCGCACCATGGACATCGTCACCCCGGCTGAGCGAGTCAAAGGATTCGCGATGTATTGCCCGTCAATCGAGCCAATCGTCACACGAATAAAATCCTCCGCACCCATCACCGAGACAATCCTCCTGCCCATGATCACTTTAACGCGCTGCCTCACAGGCTCCAGCAATCCGTAATAATGATACACCAATGAGCGGGCAAACCACTCCAGATTCAGATAGGCGGAAACCGGATAGCCTGGCAAGCCAATGACTGGTTTTTCATTCACCACACCGACCACGACAGGCTTCCCAGGACGGGTCGCTACACCATGTGTCAGCACCTCGCCCAGCTCCTCTACGACATGAACCGTAAAATCTTCTCGCCCTGCAGATGATCCTGCATTTAAGAGTACCATATCTGCGTCTTCTAAGGCGGCACTTACTGCAGTTCGGATCAGTTCATAGTCATCTTTTACAATACCATAGTAAACAGGCTCCGCACCCCACTCCTGCAAATAAGCCGCAAAAACGGTTCCGTTGAACTCGATGATTTCTCCAGAGGCGACCTTTGCAGTGGGCTCGATCAGCTCGGTACCTGTAGGAATAATCGCTACACGCGGCTTCCTTAGCACAGGGACTGTTACATTTCCACCTGCTAGCAGCGCTCCCAAATCAACAGGCCTCAGCTTATGCCGGTCAGGGACAATCATCTCTCCTACAACAACATCCTCGCCAATCGGACGAATATGCTGCCAGGGAGCCACAGCCTCAAGAATCTCAATCGTCTCCGAATCCACCTGATGAATATGCTCAATCATGATAACCGCATCATAGCCATCAGGAATTGGATCACCAGTGTCTACTTCTACGTAGTCCACATGATGCTTGAGCCGTACAGGATGCTGCTCACACGCTCCATACGTTTTTTCTGTACGAACTGCAACGCCATCCATCGCAGAGGCATGAAAATTGGGCATCGATACTTTCGCATAAATAGAAGCAGCTGTCACACGCCCCAGGGCCTCTCTTGTCGAGATTACTTCAATCGTAGGTTTAAAACGGATGCGGCCAGCAATTTTCTCCTGCGCTTCCTTCAGTGGCGTATCTTCTAGGTAGATTTTACGCATCTTTCTCCTCCTGAAATTTCATTGTTTCCATACGTGCTATTTTCAAGATCCATTATTGAAACAAATGAACCGAGACCATATCCCCTTCTAAAATCCCTTCTTTGTTTGCCTCTATTTCCACCATGCCGTCACTTCGAACCAAGGTAGAGATCAAGCCCGACTTGCCGAAAACAGGTACAGCCCACAATCCGTCTGGACGCTCTTCCAGCTTGACACGGATGTAATCTGATCGCCCAACCGCAGAAGGAATATTGCGGGATATACGTGCACGGATTCGCTGATCAATCTGCGCAGGCGATTGACCCTGCAATTTCTTCAGCAACGGTACGACAAACAGGTGAAATATGATTAATGCCGATGCAGGATGCCCTGGCAATCCCATGACTGGCTTTTCCCCTGCCTTAGCAACTATCGTTGGCTTTCCTGGCTTGATTGCCACACCGTGGACTAAAACTCCCGGCTTCCCCAACGATTGCATGACTTGCTCCGTGTAATCGCGCGTCCCGACAGAGCTGCCCCCAGAAAGAAGCAAGAGGTCAGCTTGATTGAATAGCTCATATGCTTTTGCCGCAAATGCTTCGTAATTATCGGCTACAATGCCTCCATAAATCACCTGAGCACCGCATTGACTGGCCGCGGCTCCGATTGTCATACTGTTGATGTCTCGCACTTCACCAGGAGCGAGCTCTTTTTTGTCAGGAGAAACGATTTCGTCACCAGTCGATAAAATCGCAACAACAGGACGTGGATACACTCGCACAGTTGTGATCCCAATCGCAGAAAGGACCCCGAGATCTTGTGGACGCAGTCGCTGTCCCGCCGCCATGACCAGATCCCCAGCATTCACATCGTCACCTGCTCTTATGATGTTTTCTCCTGGCGCAACCTGCCGATACACATTGAGCAAATCATCTATTTCCTCTACATGCTCGATCATCACAATACTATCTGCACCTGCCGGGAGCATGCCTCCGGTAGGAATAGCCTGTGCCTGACCTTCTTTCAGAGCCTGATCAGCTTCCTTCCCCATCTCAATTTTGCCCGTGACGGTCAGAAAGGCTGGCAGTGAATCAGACGCTCCGTACGTGTCTTTCGCTCTGACGGCAAATCCATCTACGGTAGATCGGTCGAAATGCGGAACCTGCCCACCAGCTACAATATCTTCGGACAGAACCATATCCAACGCCTCTATCAAAGGTACCTCGATAGGCTTTACAATCGGATGAAAGTGATTTGCAATCACATCCAACGTTTCCGCTACCGTTTTCACAATGAAAAATTTCATGATTGCCTCCATCGTTTCTTACTTGTCAAAATCATTTATAATAAAAAGAAAAAGGGGAATATTCAAAAATGATCGTAAAGGTATTCGCCAACTTCCGTGAAATTTGCCAAGCCAAAACGGTAGAAGTACCGATGGACAATGGCAATCGGGTCATTGACATCATGGAGACACTCATCCAAATGTATCCTGCTTTAGAAGAGGAGGTCTTTACACCGGAGCGAACATTCAAACCGTTTGTGCATGTATTTATCAACGGACGCAACATCATTCATGCGGATGGACTGCAGACCCGCGTATTGGAAAGTGATCAGTTTGCGCTGTTCCCGCCGGTGGCAGGAGGATAAAATGATGGATCAAACCTTGGAGATCAGAGGCATTCCAGTTACTCATTTAGTCACGTACCTGGTGGAGTGCGGCGGAAGCGTCCAATCCGACTCTTGGCCGATCAGTGTGCTAGGAGATTGCTGGCAAGCCGATTTGCTACGGGAAGAAACGGTAACAATAACCTCCCGTTTTCATGTAAACGCCGTATTTGTCCGCTTCAGGTGTGACGATGAAGAACGGTTTGCTCCCATCATGAAACGTTTTCGCACCAAGCTACTTAGAGTCGGCGGCTGATTGATAGGAGTGGAAGAAAAGAAGGTGGAAACAGGTTTCCACCTTCTTTTTGCCTGTTTACACGATGTTCAATTCTTTTAGCTTATCCTCTGGTACGACACCGTCCACCCAGCCGCGTACTTGATAGTACTCATCCAGCATGACATCCATTCTACTGACATGCCCTGCACTGTTTCCGGTTGCCGGCTCTTCTGTAAAGCGTTTTGGCAGGTGATCATCCTCACGCTTATTAAATCCAGCCATGTTGTTATAGTGGCGCTCCAGATTGTAAATGCGCTCACCGATTTTCATCACATCATCGGCTGACACTTGAGCGCCAGTCATCGTGGAATACTGTTCTGCGTAATTCTCTGCATTCTCCGAGAAGGAGGAGAATTTGCAAATATTCATGGAATCAGAGAAAGCGAGCAGGTCTTGGAACACCTTTAACAGCTCACCTTTTCCTTCTGGCACGAGGCGATCCGTCGGCATCGGAATGCCTGCGATCTCACTGGCAACGGTATAACCACGCAAATGACAAGCTCCACGATTGCTCGTTGCATAGCCGAGGCCAATCCCTTGAATACCACGTGGGTCATAGGCAGGAATCGCTTGACCTTTTACGCACATCGCGAGGTTTTCGTCACCAAAATGCTTCGCAGCGCGTGCAGTTCCCTCAGCAAGCACATCACCGATTCCTCTACGGAAGACCATCATTTCTGTCAGCTCGATCATGCGATCTGCATCGCCCCAATCGATTTTTTCCTCCGTTAACCCCCGCTCATACGCCTCCATCATACAGGAGAGCGTATTCCCCAGCTCGATTGTGTCCATGCCATGTTCGTTGCACAGGTTGATTAAAAAAGAGATAGGCGCTGCGTCCCCTACACCGCAGTTTGCACCAAGCGCCCAGCCTGATTCATATTCAAAGCTTTCCACGCGCGTCTTGTACTTGCCTTCCTTTACTTCTACTTCCTTCTTACAAGCGACTGGACAGGCGTGACAGGTGTTGTCAGCTACAAGCAAGGTAGCGTTTACGGTTTCGCCGCTGTGTCCCTCAGCAGCATCCCACTGGGTGAACTTCGAGTTCATCGTCGGGAGAGCCCCTACCTCATTGATAATGCTCGTCAAAACGTTCGTTCCGTATACAGAGAGGCCGCCTTTTTTCGGAGCAGTCAGTCCGCCCTCCATAATGGCTTTCAGTGCTTTTTGATTTGCCTTCTTGTATTCCTCATCCTGCGCTGGCTGTGGCATATTTCCTTTTTGCGCAGCCTTGATGACAATCGCCTTCAGTTTTTTAAAGCCAGCAACTGCACCTGTCCCACCACGTCCAGCCGCACGGTCGTGCTCATTCATAAAACCAGCGTAGCGCACGAGATTTTCACCCGCTTGTCCGATACAAATCACGCTGAGGTCTTCTTTGCCATAGCGGTCTTGCATCGCACGTACGGTCGCCCTCGTCCCTTCTCCCCACAAATCGCTTGCATCTCTCAGCTCAGCTTGACCGTTTTCGATATAGAGATAGACAGGCTTGTCACTGGTCCCTTTGAAAATGACGTTATCAATGCCAGACCATTTGAGACGTGCTGCCGACCAACCTCCCATATGCGAATCCGTAACGGTTCCAGTCAAAGGTGACTTGGTAACCATGCACAAACGACCACTCATGGACGAGCGCGAGCCTGTTACCGGTCCGGTCATGATGCAAAGGATGTTTTCAGCGGAAAACGGTTCCACTTCAGGGCCATTGTCATACACATACTTCACCCCGAGCCCCCGTCCCCCAATATATTTTTTTGCCAGCTCCTCATTGATTTCCTGATATCCAACTACACCCGATGACAGGTCGACCAAAATTTCGCGATTTTTAAACCCACCGAGGTTCATCATTGACTCCTCCCTTTCTTCATTCTTATTAAAATCGGAAATAATAAGTACCTAGTTCGACTATTATGTGGGAATTCCTCTCTAAATTCCAGTGAAACTCAGCAAAATTAGCAATATTTCGATTAATTTCTTGCTTAGCTCCCCTGTGGTAAAGTATGTTATTTATAGGTAAAAGCATGTAAAACTAACTAAAACTAACTCAAACCAATTCAACCAAACTAAAAAAGGGGGTGACGTTTTGGAGAATGAGTATTTGACTCCGGATGAGGTTGCCGCCGCGCTCAAGCTCACTCGATATACTGTTTACGAGATGATCAAACGCGGTGAATTGCCTGCCGCTAAAATCGGCAGAGCGCTTCGTATATTGCGCACCGATCTGGATGGCTTTATACACAGAAATAAATCTCGAGAGGAGCTAGCCCCATATCCCCTGGCAAATCCCGTAGTTCTGCGGAAGCAGCCTCTCGAAATTCTTTTTGCCGGAAGCCATGACCTTACGATCGACCTGCTCACACGCAAGCTTGCGGAACGAGGGATCACTCTCTTGCCTGCTTTTTGCGGGAGTCTGGATGGCTTGATCGAGTTGTACAAAGGACGGGTAGAGATGGCCGGAACTCATCTGCTGGATCGCTTGAGCGGTGAATACAATCTGCCGTACATTCGCTGTCTGCTGCCGAACGAGGGCGTATTGGTCATCAATCTGGTCAGTCGCTGGCAAGGCTTTATGGTACCGAGGAGCAATCCCAAAATGATTACAAGCTGGAGTGAATTGTTAAGCGGGCGTCATCGCATTGCAAACAGGCAGCGCGGCTCCGGTACGCGAGTCCTCCTTGACTTCAACATGCAACAGCTCGGGGTATTACCGGAACAAATTCCAGGTTACGATTTGGAATTAACCACCCATTACGCTACTGGCTCTGCCGTACTTCAGGGAACTGCGGATGCTGCTTTGGGAATCGAGAGTGTGGCACGCGGGCTTGGACTTGATTTTTTCCCCATTCATGAGGAACGCTACGATTTGGTCATCCCCGCCCATTTGAGCAAGCAGGAACGTTTCCAAGATCTGCTGAGCATCCTACAGGACCCTGCCTTTAAACAAGCTGTCGTTGCACAAGGTGGATACAACATCTCGATGACTGGCAAACAAATTTCCAGAATCAATTGAAGTTTCTATCTCTTATATAAAGGAGCAAACCGTCATGGTAAAGAAATTTTCTTTCGTCTACCCACTTTTTCTAGTCCTTGTTTTGATGCTACTTGCTGCCTGTACACCGCAGTATTCCCAATCGAGTTCGGCGGCGCCTTCGCCACAATCCTCTGCTCCCTCCTCAGCCGCCAAGGAAACCAAGGAGATCATACTGGCTACCACCACCAGTACACAAGACTCTGGTCTTCTGGATAGCCTACTCCCCGTATTTGAGCAGAAGACTGGTATCAAAGTGAAGGTCGTTGCTGTCGGCACTGGACAAGCCATCAAACTGGGTGAAGACGGTAATGCCGACGTGCTGCTTGTGCATGCTCGCAAATCCGAGGATGAATTCATGGAAAAGGGCTTTGGAATCAACGCCTACGATGTCATGTACAATCAGTTTTACATCGTGGGACCTTCTGATGATCCTGCCGGATTGAAGCAGACGAAAACGGCAAAGGAAGCGATGGAAAAAATAGCTGAGAAAAAGTCTAGCTTTGTCTCTCGTGGAGATGATTCCGGAACAGATAAAAAAGAGAAGAGCATCTGGAAGGAAGCAGGAATCAAGCCTGAGGGCAACTGGTATCTCTCCTCTGGGCAAGGAATGGGCGAAACGTTGCAAATGGCAGATGAGAAGAAAGCCTATACCTTGACAGATGAAGCAACATTCTTGTCTCGCAAGCTCGGTCTCGAAATCGTCATGCAAGGAGACAAGTCTCTTTTGAATCCATACGGGATTATTCAGGTCAAATCTTCTTCCAAGCAAGAGGAAGGCATGCAATTGATTCAGTTTTTCACAGGTGAAGAAGGTCAAAAGCTCATTGGAGAATTCGGACAAGCCACTTATGGAAAAGGTCTGTTCGTACCTGATGCAAAAAAACGATAGGAGTTTTTCACGATGATGTTTGCCCCTGAAGTATGGGAGGTTATCTGGCTTTCCTTGCAGGTTACGACGACTTCCGTGCTGATCGGAATGCTCATCGGCATCCCGGCAGGTACTTTTCTCGGATTGTATTCCTTTTCAGGGAAGCGTTTGATCGTCATCCTGATTTACACATGCATGGGCCTGCCTCCGGTTTTAGTAGGTGTCGTCGTCTACCTGCTTCTCTCTCGCTATGGTCCGCTCGGCTCACTGGACCTTTTGTTCAGTGCAGAAGCCATGATTATTGCGCAAGTGATCCTGGTAACTCCCATCATCGCTGGCTTGACAATGGCCGCCGTACAGGCAAAAGAAAACGCCTACTGGGAGACAGCCAAAAGCCTCGGGGCAAGCCCGTTTCAACTCATGCTTACCATTATCAAGGAGGCTCGCGGCGGGATCTGGTCTGGTATTGCTGCCGCCTATGGACGCGCTATTTCTGAAGTTGGCGCCGTCATGCTGGTCGGCGGCAATATTGAGCACCATACCCGGGTCATGACAACTGCAATTATACTGGAGACGAGAACAGGGAACTTCTCCGGCGGACTGCAAATGGGTTTTGTTTTGCTGGCTATCAGCTTTTTGTTCAACAGCTTTATGATGGTCGGAATGCTGAACCAGATGAAAGCAAGGAAAAGGTGATCTGATGAATCGATTGGAGCTGCAAAATATTGCGGTAAGACATGATGGACGCACCATTTTGGACGTAGATCACATCTCGTTTGAACGAGGAAAAATGTACGGGATTGTAGGTCCTAGCGGAGCTGGTAAAAGCACACTGCTCAGGGTCATAAACCTGTTGGAGAAACCGGAACGAGGCAGCTTGGGGTTCTTCGGAACGCAGGTAGAGCTGGCATCCCTGACTCATGCCAAAGGATTGTCCATTCAACGTCAGATGGGCTATGTCGCACAAAAGCCTTCGATGTTTCACGCTTCTGTTTTTGACAATGTTGCTTTGGGACTACGCTATCGTAAATTGGACCAGTCACAGATTCACGCTCTTGTCCACGAAGCGTTGCAGTACGTTGAGCTGTCACATCTGGCAAACCAAAGAGCAAATACGCTCTCTGGTGGAGAGGCCCAGCGAATCGCTCTTGCCAGGACACTTGTTTATGAACCGGCCCTGCTCTTGCTTGACGAGCCTACCGCCAGCCTCGACCCAGCCAACATCAAAATTTTTGAGCGGGTCATTCAAATGATTAATCAAAAAAAGAAGACTACTATTCTTATGATTACGCATAATTTGCCACAGGCAAGGCGACTTGCACATGTTTGCCTGTTTTTATTTCACGGACGAATCGTGGAATACAGCGAAACGGAAACGTTCTTTACCCGACCTGCGTGCCATGAGCTCCAGGATTTTGTCTCCGGCCGTATGATCTGTTGAAAGAAGAAAGGAGCTATCCATGGACTTTTCCTCCCGCTACTCTCGGCAAACTCGTTTTGCTCCCATCGGTGAGCACGGCCAAGCGCTGCTAGCGCAAAAAAAGGTAGCTATCGTTGGGGCGGGCGCATTAGGCACGGTGCTGGCTAATCATATGGTACGTGCTGGAGTTGGATACGTCCGTATCATTGACAGAGACTTCGTCGAAGAAAGCAATTTGCAAAGACAGATGCTCTATGATGAAGAGGATGCCCAGCAGCATCTGCCTAAAGCAATGGCAGCTGCTACAAAGCTTACAGCCATTAACTCCTCTGTCATCGTGGAAGGAATCGTGGCTGATGTACATGCGGGCAATGCGGAAGCCTTACTTGCTGATGCAGATGTCATTCTGGATGGCTCTGACAACTTCCAGATTCGTTATATTATGAATGATGTCGCAGTCAAGTATCATATCCCTTGGGTATATGGCGGGGCGGTCAGCTCCCGGGGGATGTTTGCCGTAATCAGACCGGGAGCTACGCCTTGTTTTCGCTGCCTCTTCCCTCACGCTCCTACAGGGAGAGGAGAAACTTGCGATACAGTAGGTGTCATCGGACCACTTGTTTATGTTATCGCTTCATACCAAGCCACAGAAGCTCTCAAGCTACTGCTAGGAGCTATGGATCAGCTTAATCCCCATCTAGAGCAAATCGATTTGTGGCAAAACGATTTTGATTCGCTCCCTATCCGTCATGGTAAAAATCCAAGCTGTCCAGCCTGCGGACGTCAACAGTTCGATTATCTCGATCTCCATGAAACAGAAGCAGAGGAGTTCGTCACCCTATGTGGCCGGGATACAGTACAAATCACTCCTACCAAGCCCTACACCGTCGATTTCTCCGTGCTTGCACAGCGATTTTGTGCTCTTGGGAAAGTGGAGCAAAACCGATTCCTGCTGCGTTTTCATGTAGATGGCTACACGCTTGTCTTTTTTGCAGATGGACGTGTGCTTGTGCAAGGGACTCATGATACAGCCATTGCCCGCTCCCTGTATGCGAAATATGTTGGGCACTAGGTCACTCATAATTAGAAAACTTGGCTTTGCAAAGCCTTTTGGCGCAGGCAGGGCCTTAGTTGCGCTTATACTATCTTCCTCAGAATTTTTATACCTTCCGATAGTACAAAAAGGGCAATCCGCTAATAGCAGACTGCCCTTTTCCTATTCATCATCAAAGCAATTACTTCATTTCATTGATTTCTGCACGAATTTTTTCTACGAATTCGTCTACAGTCATTGCACCTTCGTCACCTACGCCGCGTCTGCGCACAGACAGGGTACCGTCCGCCATCTCTTTTTCGCCGATAACGAGCATGTACGGGATTTTTTGCACTTGAGCTTCGCGGATTTTGTAGCCGATTTTTTCGTTACGCACATCCAGCTCGACACGGATACCCGCTGCTGACAGCTTCGCCTTTACTTCTTGTGCATATGGAACGTGTACTTCACTGATGTTCATCAGGCGTGCCTGAATTGGAGTCAGCCATGTTGGGAATGCACCCGCATAGTGCTCAATCAGAATACCGATGAAGCGCTCCATGGAACCATACATCGCACGGTGCAAAACAACCGGACGATGCTTTTCATTGTCTTGACCCACATAAGTCAGGTCGAACTTCTCTGGCATTTGGAAATCAAGCTGAATAGTACCACATTGGTGACGGCGTTTCAGCGCATCGGTAATTTGGAAGTCGATTTTCGGTCCGTAGAACGCACCGTCTCCTTCTTTGATTTCGTAAGGCATCTCCAAGTGCTCCAGTACCTTTTTCAAAGAGCTTTCCGCAGTTTCCCACAGCTCATCGGAGCCCATGGAATCCTCTGGACGAGTCGAGAGTGCTACGCTGTATTCGAAACCAAACACTTTGTAAATTTTGTCGATCAGTTGAATCATGTTCTTGATCTCGTCCTCGATCTGGTCAGGACGAACAAATACGTGCGCGTCATCCTGGCAGAAAGTCCGAACACGAAGCATGCCGTTCAACGCGCCAGAATACTCATGGCGGTGTACCTGACCGAATTCGGAATAACGGATTGGCAGGTCACGGTAGGAGTGCATCGCATTTTTATAGATGAGCATGTGTCCCGGGCAGTTCATCGGCTTCAGTGCATAAGTCGCGTTGTCTACCTCAGAGAAATACATGTTTTCCTTGTAGTGGTCCCAGTGACCAGATTCTTTCCAAAGACGCTCGTTCATGAGGAACGGAGAGCGCACCTCTGTGTACTCTGCCAGCTGTTGCAGGCGGCGGGAGAATTGTTCCAGCTCGTTACGAACAGTAAAGCCGTTTGGCAGGTAGAATGGCATGCCAGGAGCTTCCTCGGAGAACATGAACAGCTCCAGCTCTTTACCCAATTTGCGGTGGTCGCGCTTTTTCGCTTCTTCGATGAAATGCAGATATTCATCCATCTCTGCTTTTTTCGGCCAAGCGGTTCCGTATACACGTTGCAGCACTTGGTTTTCTGATTTTCCACGCCAGTAAGCACCAGCCACGCTCATCAATTTGAAGGCCTTGATGAAGCCAGTAGACGGCAAGTGCGGTCCGCGACAGAGGTCAAAGAATTCGCCTTGCTCATACAAAGTGATAGTGGAATCCTCAGGCAGATCGCGAATCAGCTCTAATTTCAGGTGGTCGTTCATGCCTTGGAAAATCTCGGTTGCTTCCGCGCGGCTTACAACCTTGCGACGAATCGGCAAATCTTCCTTCACGATTTTTTCCATTTCTGCTTCAATTTTGCTGAGGTCTTCAGACGAAATAGAAACTGGAATGTCCATGTCGTAGTAGAAGCCGTCCTCAATCACAGGACCGATACCGAATTTAACTTCATTGCCGTAGATGCGTTTAACCGCTTGAGCCAGCAAGTGAGCTGTACTGTGGCGATATACTTCCACTCCATCAGCAGAATCAAGTGTAACGATTTCAATCGCCGCATCTTCTTCCAACGGGGTATACAGATCGACTACTTTGCCGTCTTTTTTACCAGCTACTGCTTTTTTCTTCAGGCTAGCGCTAATCGAGCCTGCGATCTCTTCGATGGTAGTCCCAGCATCATACTGACGTACTGCGCCATCTGGGAAAGTTACGTTAATTTGTGCCACCTTGGATCTTCCTTCCTGTTCATGTTTTGAGAAAATAAAAAAACACCCATCCCAAAAAGGGACGAGTGTATTCTCGCGGTACCACCCTAGTTCAAGTCTGCTTTAAAAACACGGTCGATAAAAAAACATCGCCTGCAAGCAAACTCCTCAAGTCATTGTAACGGTATTTAACCGGCTAGCCGATAATAAAAGCCATCACGCTTCGTTCCCGACTGCTACTCGAAGGGGGTAGATCCATATCGGTGCGCAGCGAGCTTCCAGCCAATGGCCCGCCTCTCTATAGCGACCTGCATATTGTCCATGTCCTTCTCATCGTATTTGTAGGCATGTAAAGTTTTGTTGTTGCTATTATAGTTTAGTCGGATTGTGCACGTCAAGTACACGTCTGTGTGCTAGGCAAAGTCTGCAGGAGTGGCAGGTCGTCAGGCGGCTGTCAAAAATGCTGCGAATCGTCTGGGCCAGCCCGGGCTTTTCTGTGGTCATATGCAAAACGATGCTCTCAGGTGCCAGTGTAACCAACGCACTCACCAAATAATCCTCATCCCTGCATTTTTGCTCATCCATACTCAGCACCGCATCTAACTGATCGAGCCAAAGACGATCCCCATTTTTATCATAAAGATGGAAAGGTTTGTCCACACTAGGGATGACGTGGACGACTTCCTGTTTCGTTTCCTGAACGGCGATAAAATAGCGGAGCAGCTCTACAAACTCCTGGTATTGCTTGTCTTCCAGGTATTCGTCAATGCCAGCCTCCACGAGCTCAAACAGTTCGTTCCAATGCTCCTGCAAACGGAAACGGACAAATCCAAGTACGTTAATCGAGCGCTCGTGCTCTAAATAATTGAATGCTTTGCGATACACATTTGCTTTGCGTGTAGTCGCCGTCAACAGATCTCGTCCAACCAGATCATCTTCCTCGCACATCCGCTGAATGTATGGAAAAATCTCGATCCACTCGTCTTCAACTTCCTCGGCTTGCAACAAATCTGCTGCGATTTCCTCCAGGATCTCCGGGTCCTTGACCTGTATGACCCATTCAGCCAACGTGAGAGCTACAAAAGCTCTCGCCCACTCAATTGTTTGCGCATCGTATTCCTGTTCGCACCAGCTTTGAAAGAAAAACAGGTGGTAGCCATCCTGTTCTTGCTCCTTGTATGTAATTCGCACTGGCGCCGTGTTGACCCGTTCCGTCATCTCATTTACGATGGCGCGATACGTGCCACAATGCGCAGGGACATTCTCCAGCAATACGCGGAACGTCTGCATAACCATCCCCCCAACCGCAATTGTAGTTACAGTATATGTCCTGTTAGGAGCGATATACTTTTAAACGGTTGGAAACTACGGGAAGGTTGCAGAAAACCGCGGCAGGAAGCTTTTGTCACCCACCACATACCCAAAAAGAAAGCACGCCTCTCCCTCATTTCCCACCATTTTCAGGCGAGTACATGACAGAAATGCGTGCTTGGAAAACTCGTTATCTACTTCATTAGTTTTGCATGACAAAATCTCTTTCCGCCATCTCGCCGTCATTGAATACGCGCAGAATGTCGTACTGAGTGTTGCGTTGTGCAGGGATTTTACCTGCGCCGCGAATCAGCTCGAGAATTTGGTTCGTGTTTACCTTGTGTGTACACGCCGCTGCGGAAACCACGTTTTCCTCCATCATGGTTTGACCGAAGTCGTTTGCTCCATACGACAGGGAAAGCTGTCCGTAGTGCGGACCCATCGTCACCCAGGAAGATTGGAAATTCTCAACATTGTCTAGCATTAGTCGACTAATTGCCAGTGTCTTCAGATACTCTTCCGGCGTGTTGTTTACTGCCTTCATATTCGTATTGTCTGGCTGGAAGGTCCAAACGATGAATGCTTTAAAGCCGTTTGTCTCATCCTGTGCTTCGCGAATGCGCATCAAGGACAATACGCGTTCTTCCATTTCTTCACCAAAGCCGATTACCATGGTAGCTGTACCAGGCAGGCCTGCGCGGTGTGCCGCTTTTTGCGTGTCAATCCACTCGGTCCAGGAGCCTTTCAGACGCGAAATTTTCCGGCGAGTCCGATCATCCAGAATTTCTCCGCCTGCGCCAGGCAATGAATCCAGTCCGGCTGCTTTCAGTTCCCCCAGAACCTCCTCGACGGTCATGTTGGAAACTTCAGCAATTTTGATTACTTCAGCAACAGACAGGGAGTGCATCGTGATGTGTGGGAAACGCTCTTTAATCGCACGCAGCAGATCGGTATAGTAATCCAGCTTCAGGTTTGGATTGGTTCCACCCTGCATCAAGATTTCTGTACCACCTACATCAACTGTCTCCTGAATTTTTTGGAAAATAGTCTCTCTTGGGAGAACATATCCTTCCGGAGAGCCAGGAGCACGGTAAAAAGCACAAAAGCGGCAGTACGTGTCACAAACGTTTGTGTAGTTCACGTTGCGGCTAATCACGAATGTTGCAATCGGATCAGGATGGTGCTTTAGCATCACTTGGTTCGCATAATGGCCGATTTTTTCAATATCATTGCTTGCGAACAAGGCTAGGCCATCTTCTAGGCCCAAGCGTTCGCCTTTCAGGGCACGTTCCAGTATGTTGTCGATCATAAGGATCACTCCTTGTACCATACGTAAATTCCACTCCACATGATATCACAATCCAAACACCCCGGCTATACCGCGGGTGCCGCCTGCGCTTTTGCCGAAATAGAAAACAGCCCTGCTGCTGGCAAGGGCTGTCAGATTTTTATTCAAATCCGATTGACTCATACACTTCTGGTTCCCAGTAAATTACGGTTTGAGCAAGCGGCAGATTCGTTTCACGTGCTCCATTTGGCTGTCCATTGAAATAAATGATTTCCGTCACGGATACACGATCACCACGTACGTCGATTTCTCCTGACAGCTGCAAGCTGGTCCCGTCTGGCGCATAGTAAACGACTTTCCCCGATCCCAATGTCTTCATGGGTTCCTCCCAATGCTGTTTGTCCTATTTTTCTATACTAATGGATAAACTTTCCTAGCGTCAATAAAAAACAGAGGACTAAATAACCATGATTATACAACTGCACCCGTCCCTTTTTCATTCATTCCCGTTTGCCTCTCGAGCAAAACTGGGACAAAATTACCATTTTCACAAATTTTCAAGCATGTAACCCAACCTTGGCGGCAACCGTATCTGTTATTGTCGTCACTTGCTTCATGAAAGATTTTTTACAGCTTGCCGGAGTCATCTGTCGGTCTTTGTTTGGACAAAGTGGCATAACCTAACTACAGAAACCCGAACCTTTTCTGTATAATCATAAACGAGAGGAAACGTCGTAAGGAGATGCTCATGCTCGAACAAATAACGCAACTTTTCATGAATTACGGAATATGGGGACTTTTTGGCATGGCATTTTTGGACTCGTTCATAAGTCCAATTCCGCCCTTTTTTATGCAAATTGCGATGAGTCTGATCGATCCTGGGTCTGCACTCCGTTATGCTACCGTCGCTTTTACTGCATCCATACTTGGTGCGCCGATCGGCTTTATGCTGGGCAAATGGCTGGGTAAACCTCTTTTGGAAAAGCTGCTCCCGGAAAAATGGGTCGTGCTGGCAACGGAGAAATTTGCAAAAAATGGGGATGCTGCCGTTTTGATTGGCGCTTTTACACCCATTCCCTTTAAGGTATTTACGATTTTGAGCGGAGTTTTCAATTACTCCCTGACCAAGCTGATGTTTTTCGCCATTGTGGGACGAGGCCTGAAATTTTTCCTCATCGGGACGCTGTTTCATTTCTATGGAAAACACGCAAAGGTGCTTTTGGATGATTATTTGGAGGTAACTCTGCTTGGAGTAGCCGCTATGGTTGCAATCGCCTGGTTCATTTGGAACAAGCGGCGGAAGCGCTACGCAATGAAATAGAAGGACCAAAAAGCGCTCAAGCCAAAAGTTTCAGTGGCAATGAGCGCTTTTCGTTGTGAATGAAGGGAAAGAAGCTTACTCGTGTACTGTAGCTGAGATGACGCTCTCCCATGCTTCCCGAGAAACGGGCCTATACTCCATCAGCTCGGCGAAAAAGTGAACATCGAGAAGCTGATCCTCCTGGATGCCACGCTTCGTCGTCTTGTGCATATGCTTGTTGACATACAAGCGGGCCAAAATGTATTTGCGCACATCTCCATGGCTAATTGCCTGATCCTCGGCTTCACTCACGATACACGTCAAGGAATAAAGATCGGCCATGTGGTTCGCGAGTGCTTTCAGTTTAGAGCTCACATAGTGTGGAGATTGGCGCAGCAGATACGCAATGTTTTCTTCCAGCACTGCTAGCTCGGCTACTACAAGCTGGGCAAACGGCCTCGATAAATCATGACTCCAGCCTTCGACACGCTCACGCATTTTTATTAGAAAAACGTGATGCGCATTTTCTTTTTGCATGACACGAAATAAGTCCAAAGCCAAAATATTGGAGGTCCCCTCCCACACGGTCAGAACCTGTGCATCCCGCAACAAGCGAGGCGTCACATATTCCTCGATAAAGCCATTGCCCCCGTGAATTTCGATCGCCGTATGTGCTGCCTCGACAGCCTCTTCTCCTGTTCGATATTTCAGAACGGGGATAAGCAGCCGTGCTAAAGCGAGATCCTCTTTATTGCCATCTGGCGACTGCAAGCGATCATAGACCTGGAGCATATCAAAAATTGCCCCACTGCTCACCTCAACATCCAGTAAAAGCTCGACCAGCATTTGTCTGACCATTGGATATTGGTCAATAGGGCTGCCGAATGCGCGCCGCTCGTGAGCGTAATATTGTGCCTCGTACAATGCCCGGCGCATAATGCCGATGGATGCGACTGCATTGCAAATGCGAGATAAATTCAACGCTTCTGCCATGTACTTGAAGCCTTTCTCGGGCTGTCCGATCAGATAGCCCTCTGCTTCTTCCAGCAGCACCTCCGCAGATGGAACCGCATTGACGCCAAGCTTATCCTTCAAACGGCGTACCTGAATCTGGTTTCTATCTCCATTTGGTTTGACCCATGGTACGAGGAAAAGCCCGAGCCCTTTTGTTCCAGGCTGTTCAACATCTATTCTCGCGAGTACGGTGGCCACCATCGCCCCTGCATTGCTCGCGAAAAATTTTTCACCAGTCAGCCGATACACACCCGGACGCCCCTCGACCGCTTGCGCCACCGTTGCGTTTGCTCCCACATCCGAGCCGCCTTGCCGCTCGGTCAACCACGTAGCGCCCTCGTACAAGGACGCTCGGTCAGATGAAGTGAGACCTGACAAGTATTTCTGCTTCTGCTCTTCGTCACCATAGCGATCAATCAAATATGCCGCTGACATCGTCAGAGTAACCGGACAATAAAAGCCCGGCTCTGTTTGGCTCACCAAATAGCCCATCAAAAAGGAATAGGTATACGGAACTGTCCTGCCGAGCTCAGGCACAGGATGATACAAGTGACGGACAATCCCCGCACCATAGATAGCTGCAACCGTCTCTTTATAGCCTTCATTCGTTACAATCTCGGAAACATCTTCGCCGAGCCGGTTGTATTTACGCAAACGCGGCTTTCCTTCTCGGTCGGTATAGGCTGCCCGTTCATCCATTGGACCTGCCACATAGGCACCCAGCTCCGTTAGCTGACTTTTTGCCCATTCATGGAGCTCTGTAGGCAAATAGCGTACGAGCAAATATTCCAGGTTGGGATCGGCTATATAAAAGTTTTGCTCAGAGGCTAATCGTGGGTGAGGGATATTGTCACTGTACGTCCGGCGGTCAATGCTCGACTGCAGGCTGCTCATCTCTACTCCACTCCCTGTAAAGAATGTGTGTCGCGCAGGCTATGCTTCAAAATCTTGCCGCTTGAATTACGGGGCAAAGCTGGAAGAACGACCACTTGCCGCGGAAGCTTGTAATCAGCGAGACGCCCTCCAAGGAAGTCACGGATTTCCTGATTCCAATCGTTTTTTCCCTCTGTATCTGGTCGCAGAACGACATAAGCCGTTATCGTTTCACCCCACTCAGGATGCGGCAATCCAACGACCGCTACCTCCTGAATCGCTGGATGACGCTCCAGTTGCAGCTCGATTTCCTTTGGATACACGTTGATGCCACCTGTAATCATGACATCCTTTTTTCGATCAACGATCCACAAAAATCCATCTTCGTCCATGCGGCCAATATCGCCTGTATAAATCCAACCATCCCGCAGCGTCTCGCTTGTCGCTTCTGGATTGTTGTAATAGCTCTTCATCATGCCTTCCCCGCGCACACGGATTTCGCCCGCTTCACCCGCTGCCGTCTTCTCTCCGCTTTCATTTACCACTTCGATTTCGGCAAATAATACGCCCCGATTGCCGATACTCCCTACCTTATCCGGGTGCTCACGATGGAACAGACACGTACCAGTCGGTCCTGCCTCTGTCAATCCATAAACACATGCCAGCTTGTCGCGGCCATATGCCTGTTCCATATGCTCCGCCATTTCTTTGGACAACGGCGCTCCGCCATATATCCAACACTCGACAGATGAAAGATCAAACTGGCTGAACGCGGGATGCTTCATCGTCAGCAAATACGCGACTGGCGCGCCAAAGAAATGCGTGATTTTATGCTTCTGGACAAGTGACAGCAGCAGTTCAGGCGAAAAAGTCAGCGCACTGACCTGTGTGGCGCCAAGCATCAGGGCAGGGATAAAGAAGAGATGCAGTGGAGCCGAATGACTAAGTGGCATGAGCTGCAAGACTCGCGAGAGGTGTGTCATTCCCATCTCGATCGACATCATTTTGGCTACGGTCAGCAAGCTGCGATGAGTATATAAAACTCCTTTGGGGCGTCCAGTCGTACCGGACGTATACAAAATACTGACCTCGGTGTCTTCGGTTGCCCAGTTTGCTTCAGGATCAATCACGTGGGCTGCCAGCTTATCGGAGAGAATCTCCTCTAGCGACCAATCCGCAGTTCCTACCCATTCGCCCTGGCTTTTTCCAGTTTTGATCGCGACGATTTTTCCATTTTCCTCGACCAGTTCATTGACTGATGGTACGAGAGCCTCATGAACCACTAGCGCTGTCGCCTGGGCGTGCTCACAAATATAGCGCACCTCTTCCTGAGTAGATCGAGCATTGATCGGTACGACGATGGCACCGCATCGAATAACCGCTATGTACATAAACGCAAATTCCAGACAATTGGGCATCATGAGAATGACCCGATCGCCGAACGCAACACCTTGTTCACGCAAATGACATGCCCAGTGGTTTGCCATATCATCCCACAACGAGAAGCTCACTTCATCCTCACCTGCGATTAATGCAGGTTTATTCGGAAATTTGCGTCCATTTGCTGCAAGCAGAGCTGATACATTCATCGGTCATCCTCCTAGTCTCTTCAAGCAATTTTTGTTCAAAGCTTTGCTTGTAGACGAGAATGTCTTCCCTAAGCTGTCTCAACTCGCTGATTTTCTCGTCAATTTCCGTCAGCTTCTGATTGCCGTACTCAATCGTGCGTAACAGCTGCAAACGGCCTGTTCGATCTTCTGCAAACAATTCGATCATCTCGCGGATTTGATCCAGGGAGAAGCCGAAGCGTTTACCACGCAGAATCAGCCGCAATCTCGCACGATCCCCGCGGCTGTAAAATCTGATCCCCCGCTCAGTTCGACCAGGCATAATCAAGCCCAGCTCTTCGTAATAGCGTATGGTTCTCGTACTGACATCCAATTCGTGAGCAAGAGCAGAGATGGGCCAAGATTCTTGTCTACCAATTTCTTCTCTGGTCATGTTTTGGAGGTCCTCCTGAAATATTTAGTAAAAATTCAGAAATAACTGATTATACATATTTTACCTATCGTTTACGTTAACGTCAACTAGGCCTAACCCACACGGAAAAATTTCCAGAGTCAATCACCCATCTGCGGGTCGCCCATATATTGTTATTGTGAGTTTTTCGAGGAGGTGAAGCAATGGCCGTTATCAAAACAAACGCAAATGACGTGGCATTACTTGCACGGTTAATGCGTGCAGAGGCAGAAGGGGAAGGCGAGCTTGGCATGCTGATGGTGGGAAACGTCGGTGTGAACCGGATTCTCGGAAATTGTCTGGACTTCAAAAACATCCGTTCCATGAGTGACATGGTTTATCAATCGCCAGGTGGCTATGAATCCGTCCAAAAACCGTATTTTTATCAGCGTGCACGCGATCGAGAGAAACGTCTGGCAAAGCGTACTATTAATGGAGAACGGACACACCCTGCTTCGAATGCTTTGTGGTTTTACCGTCCGACAGGGAATTGCCCTGCTACCTGGTGGGATCAACAAAACTCCGGACGCTATAAAGCACATTGCTTCTTTGTACCAAAACCATCAGAATGTCCGCGTGTTTACTAGAGGAAGATAGATAAAGGAGCGAGTTCATCATGAGTCAACAAATGCCATACCCTTCTTACCAACAATACGGGTATGATATGTATCAATCTACACAGTTTCCAATGGGAATGCCTCAACAGCAGCCATTTGGAATGCCTCAACAGCAACAGCCGCAATTGGTACCGATGCAGCCAAGCGGCACCTGGATTCCTGGCACGCCCATAACGCCAGGTCAACTCGTAGAGGAATCGTATATCGAGAACATTTTGCGCTTGAATCGCGGTAAAGTAATCACTGTATACCAAACTTTTGAAAACAACAGCCAATGGAACGCTAAAATCTTCCGTGGCGTTCTGGAAACGGCAGGACGCGACCATATCATCTTGAGCGATCCGCAAACCGGAAAACGCTATTTGCTACTCATGGTCAATACCGATTACATTACGGCAGACGAGGAATTGAATTACATTCCTCCTACACTCCCACAAGGGATTCGCTAAACATCACATATCGGCGGCCTTTCTTCTTCGCTCATTGAAGAAAGGCTGCCTCTTTTGTGCGTCATACTGTTTGTTATAATAGGGAGATGCTGCATCTCATCAGACCATAGCGAAAAAGGATGACGTACATTGGCATTCGGAATTACCAGAGATGAATTAAATAAATGGAAGCAAGCTGTAATCAGGGAGGAAATCGCTTTTTTGACGCATTACTGGCTCGATCCGCGCTTTCCAGATGTGAAAACAGTCACCAAGGTAGGCTGTGCAAACCGTCAGCGCTTAATCGAGTGGTGCCTTTCACATGGGCTGAATCCGGTCTATATTCACGACCGCCCTCCTTTTCCACATTTTGACCTGCTTGGTTCCCGACAAAAGGAAATATTACAAAAGGAAGGGCGCTGGGATCAGCTTGAGCGCTTTGGCTTGCTAGACAAATAGACGAGGATCAAGAAAAAGACTGCCCGCAGGCAGCCTATTTTCGTTTTTTCTCCTTATTGTAGCCGCGCTCACCGTACGGAGTGAGTTTTTCCAGCCACTTGTCTTCCAATTTTTCTAACTCCTCCGCCTCATCAAAGTACGGCACGTCTTTTATCTCCAATACCTCTAGCACTTCAAATTCAAAGGCTTCTGGCCCAAATTCATTCCACTCCTTTTGCAATTCCCGGTTTGTATGGGAACCATGCTGGAGCATGAATTTTCTTCCATTCATCGTCTTCAAATTTCTGCTGCTGGTGACAAACACTTTACCATTCTTTGTATTTTTGATTTGATAGACGCCTGCTTCCGTCTTCACTTCCTTGTACATCTGCTTCAGCTCTTGTTTTCGATCCATCTGTGATTCCTCCTGTTCCCTATCATTTACCCAATATTGGCTGCCATCGGGCTTTCTATCGAGCAATGCATAATCAATCAAATATCTGCGCAAAGTAACGTGATCCGCATAAATTTCCTCAAGAACAGCGTTTACTTCTTTTTCATTGTAAATATGCTCCGGGTCAAACCGTTGTGCGATTTGCTCCAGGACAAACAATCGATGCTTATGTTTGCGCGGGAAGCTAGCTAAAGAACCGTCTGTTCCTTCCGGGAAGTACTTGCTTACAAGCTCTGCCACTTCTTTTTCCGTTGCTGGCAGCGCTGAATCCTGTGATTCCTTTGCTGGCTTGCTGTTCTTCACACTACCTGAAGCGGAAAAGGATGTTTGTTTGTCGCTTTCCCGAAGCAGCTCCATCATGGTCAGAAATACTTTGGCTTGACGTTCTTTCTCTTTCAAGGCAAAGCGGTGATTTCGGATCGTAGACGCGCTTCCGATGCCCATCGCCTTTTGAACCTCGTTATCATTTTTTCCTTGATAAAATAAACGCAAAAGACTTGTTTGATGATCAGACAAGCCAGTCAGCCTTTTATCCAGCTTACTCAAGTGATCAAATACAGACTCATGTTCCTTCTCTATATGGTGCCGCATGTATCGCTGAGCATCGTATAACACATCATCTACCGGAAAAATGATTCCTTTTTCAACGGTTTCTCCACACAACAGGCACAGGTATTCATGCTCGTTTTCGATATAGCCACGCTTTAGCTCTTCTACAGATGCGCTCCAGAACTGATCATGTACACTCATCTGATAAACACAACCTTCATTTGTTTGTTTTACTATAGATACCTTACCACTATATCTATTTTTAGTCAAACAAAAAAGCCTCCTGTCTATAAATCCACAGACAGAAGAGCTTGTTGTTTATCTTTCATTAGCCTGCAAGACCAGACTTTTTTCTGCCATTCCCCGCAAAAACTCACTGCGGTCTCCCTTCCAAAACCGTCCATCTGTCGCTTCCCTTCTCTGCCTGTAGCGAATCGCCAATCGATTAACGAGACGATTGATCTCCAGATGCTGGACCTCATCCATCGTAAAGCGAACCGCATACTCATAGAAATCCTGCTCCCAGGAAGCAGTGCGAACCACGTGCCCATACATTTTTAGTGGCTGTCCACACAGCTCTGTCTCGAATTGAAGGACAAGCTGATCATTTGCCGGCATTTTTAAATGGGAGAGAAAAAGCAGCCCACCTGCCCCTATATCTTCTATCAGAACGGTCGCACTACCGATCTCCATGGTCTTCCCTTTTACAAGGACAATCGTCATATCGGCGCAGAGGGCGTGCTCCAGCTTCAGTCGAAAATATTCTCGTTGATGTCCCTCTGATACGATCGTCACTTCGCTCACCTTCCCATAAGAAAGACGCCGATCCATAGGCGCCTTTATTTATTTTTCTGCTTCTGATAGCGCATTTCCTTCAAGGTTACATTGGAATTTTCCCAGAGCTGTCTCTGGTCATGCTCGATAGAGTCCTTCCGTTCCAGTCGGAAGAGGAGCTTGACGAGAAACCAGACAATCAGGAGAAACCCAGCAAAGATGACGAGCGTTAAATAGATCATAGTGTAATCCCCTCCCTTTTTCAGTGAAAAACGTCTCGACGCTTTTCATAAAAGTGGATGTAACCGTTTGCGGTCAAATCAAACAGTCATGACCGTTTTGTTACATGATATGGGAGGGGTCGAAAAAAGATTACCTTTTGTGACAAAAATGTGACGAATTTAAATAAAGCGCTACCAATTAGAAAGGAGTGGTGCTTCTCGGTTTATCACTGATGAAAAACAGCCTGTCCAGCTTGGCTATCGCCTCAGCAGCATCAACCTCAACCAGACCATACGTATACAGCTTGCGGAAGCTCACTGCTCCCATCACCAGCGAAGAGAAATCGGAAATATCCATGCTCACGCTTACTTCCGCCTCTCCATCCACGATTATTTTTGGACGTCCCTCGCTGAACTGGATGAGCCAGCTTCCCTCATTTTCTGGTAAAAACGAATCTCGAATGGTCAACCGCAGTGTCAACTGCTCCGTCCCGAACATTGGCTGCGCAAGCTTGGAGAAGAAGCCAGGTACATCAATGACACGATACATCAGTCCGACACCCGATGTGTGACTCTCATGATACACGCTGGGCAAGAGGTTGTTAGTGCCGTTCCCCGGATCGGACAGCAAAAGATGAAAATCTTCATCAGTCGTAGTCAAGACGATTCGATGTACTTGATCGGCCTGACTATGCAAAAAGGAAAGCAGCTGGTTCAAAGCTTCTTGCGACTCATATTCAAACTCTTTGACGACCAGATCATTGATCATCTTGTTTTCCTCGTGGGCGCGCTGAAACTGGAAGGCAAGATAGCCACCGAGCTTTCCTTCGTTTTTATAGCCCACGACAATTTGCTCTGGCTGCTCCAGAAACTTTTTCAGTTCTCGATCCGTTTTTCTGATCATTCCATGTGTTTGGCGAACAATCCGATGAGAACAGGCTAACATCTCTTCTCTATTTTCCATACCTAAGTAAATAATTTTGTCCTTGCTTCCAAAGGGCAGACTGGATGGCTTTATCCGATATTGATGGATTTTGGTTCCCACCCCGAAGCCCATTTGCTTGTAAAAATCGACGCGAAACGGGTATAGAGAGACGAGACTGACTCCACGCTCCCGATAGCTGCCAATGAAGCCTTCCAGCATCGTCTTTGCTACCTTCTCTTTTTTATGCAAGAGATCTACCGCTACCATCCCGATTCCACCCGTGAGCATTTGGGTGCCGTGTACATTCATCGACAGGTCATGCCATCTCATCATACCAATAAGCTGGTCATTGCGATAGCACCCGTGAAAACTGACGTTTGGATCGTTTTCCAAGGTATCCTTTACTCGTTCGCTAAAACGCTGAGCATTCTCAGATGCCAAGAGATTGCTGCCTGGGTACGCCATCCCTGTAATTCTGACAACCTCGCTGACTTCCTCACTTGTAACGGGGCGAATCTCTTCCATCGATCATTGCACTCCTGTCTGTTGAAATAGGGGAATACCATAATCTACTTACAGAAAATAGTAACGAATGGGAGTGCATTTAGGCAATAAGAAATTTGTATTTTCTGGTAATTTGTGTATAGAATGTGGCGAACCCGGGTGAAATACTAGGTCCATATATGTAGTATTATTTCTGCAGCTGGTAGATTTCAGCAGGCGAGGCGGCTGACCATTGTTCCACGTCCAGGGCTGGATGAGCGTCCAAAAATGCTTGAGCGATTCGATAGCCCTCACTGTAGCCAAAACCGCGAGGAAGCTCGTCTCCGCCGAACATAATTTTTTGCATGAGGGGGTAGTTCGTTGAGGATACATTTTGCGTGGGGGGATTTTCTCTGATGCCTTGGATGATGCCCATGTATTCTCCCTGTCCGAAGCAAGCCTGTGCTACAGGTTGAAATATCGTTTCCTCATACAGCTTGCGCAGGTTCGTTTCATGACTCGCATTTGCTTTCGTCATGTAGTCCTTCATCGCTGTATGCAGTTGAATGATATGGAACTCTTGACTCTCTCCATTCGCTTCTATGGTAAAGTTCTCTGCAGGAAAAAGCGAGTCTTTTGTCGCGTCCCTCTCGCTCATGCTCATGCATGCTGCTGCAAAAATGACTGCTGCCAATATCGTTATGAGAAGCCGGCTCCTATGGATAAAGATCCCCCTCTTTTTCGATTATTCTCGTTCTTGCTTGATCTTTTTTCAATTGGATCACCTCTTCCACTTGTACGTGTAAGCATAAGGAAAAGTAACGTCCTTTTCATCCCAGCAAAAAAAGCGCCAGCTCAAGGCCGACGCTTTTTCTTCTACAGATTCCTAACAGGCTCCTTCTGGGCCTTGGCGATGACCAGTGACAAAAAGAAAGTACATACAGCCAAAACAAGTGAGCCTATAAATACGACATGTACCCCCGATGCGAGAACATCTCTGATTTGCTCAAGCTGTCCAGCAGGGATATTCCCTGTTTCAAACGACGCTCCGAGATTCCCCTGACCACTTCCTACGGTCATCAGGTTGAACATCATCCCAAAAACTGCTGCGCCAAAGGTTTGGCTAAAGGTACCGGTAAACGTATTGAGCGCTACCGCTGTCCCCCGCTTGTCTACTGCTACCGACGCCTGGATTTTCACCATGATAATCGGACTGATCAGCCCCATGCCAAGCCCAATCATGCCGACCGCCAAATAGATGAGATAACCAGCAGAATGGGAAACGAGCAAAGTAAGCAGGAAACCTGCAATCGTCAGGACTGCTGTTCCCGCAGTAATCAGCTGTTCTGCACGCAGCTTGCCCAGCAAATTCCCAGACAGGACTGCACCAATCGTCCAGCATACTGGCATTGGCATGAGAACAAAACCTGCCATCGTCGCGCTCTCTCCCAAAACGCCCTGACTCCAAATCGGCAAATACACGACCATACTGATCACAATCCCGTTTGTTAACAAGGTAAGCAGGTTAATCAGCATCACGTTCCGATTGGTCAAAAGCGAGAGCGGGATGAGCGGCTCTGGCGACTTTTTCTCTACGGACACAAAGATCAAGAAAGTAACCAGTGCAAACACGATCAAAGAAATCGTAACCGGACTCAGCCATGACTGATGCTGGCTTCCAGTGAGCAATGCGTACAACAGCGCAATCGTACCTACTGAAAAAATAAGGGCACCTGGATAATCGATATGACGCTTCGCTTTGACAGCCAGCTTTTCTTTATACAGCACCATAAGCATAAAAAATGATACCAACCCAAATGGCAGGTTGAGGAGAAAAATATAACGCCAGGTCAGCGTATCAACCAAAAATCCTCCGACCAATGGACCCGCAACACCTGACAGTCCCCACACTGCACTAATCCATCCCTGTGCTTTCGCTCTAGCTGTTTGCTCCGTATACAAATCGCCGATAATCGTCATCGTAATCGGCATAACTGCACCTGCACCCAGCCCCTGAATCGCCCGGTAGATGATCAGCTGCTCCATGGAAAAAGCCACACCACAGAGGGTGGACCCTAACAAAAAGATTCCGATCCCTGCCAAGAAAACATTTTTGCGACCGAACAAATCCGCCAGCTTCCCGTAAATCGGAGCGGATACCGCAGTAGCCAGCATGTAAATCGCATACACCCAGCTAACTTGCTCAAATCCCGACAAATCACTGGTGATTCGCGGTACGGCTGTACTCACAATCGTTCCTTCCATTGCGGCCAGGAATGTCGAGAGCATCAGCGCCATCATAATTTTTCCTCTCATCTTGCTCTCCTCTCCAGCTCTTTTTAGATCACGATCCATCAAAAAGCATTGTCATAGTATACCACACAATTTCTTTTGCCTGTCGTCTGTCTCCTGAAGAAAAATCGGTGATTCCGAGCCTGTAAGGTTCTACATGGCAGAGATGGCATGTGGAAACAAAAAGCCTCAGCTTGTCCACTGCCAAGCGAGGCCGTTCTTCTACCGCTTATTCTTTGCCAGCCAGCCTTTTTATGGCCGTGAACACTTGAGCGTAGTAATGCTCCTCATGCGGTACAAATTCAGCTTTGGTCACCTTGCATGCTGTATCGATGGCGGCTCCGCTCTCATTTAGCAAAAATCCTGTTGCCGCAATCTCGGCTAATTCATCCGCAAATAGCTTCGTGAGCGGCTCCAACCGAACCCACAACAAACCGGTTACCTCTTCTTCTTGGATCACATATTCATGGAGAGGCTGTTCACACTCAAGCGCAAACGTGTGGCATATTTCTTTGTCTATAATTCCTGGTGAGCTCATCACATCACGAATCATCCCGATCTCGCTCAACTGCTCGAAGCGAACAGACAACCCGAGCTCCTCGTACAGCTCCCGAACACCATCGGCAGGCTGCTCAGAGGCAAGCAAATGACCGGCAGAAGTGATGTCGAGCAAATTCGCACAAGTATCCTTTTGCGGATGTCTTTTTTGGAACAGGATTTCGATCTGCTCATGGGCAACCCGATAGATCCAGCAATGAAACGTTTGATGCCACAGTCCCAATTGATGCACCTTGCTGCGTGCTTCCACCCCGATATGCTGTCCTGCTTCATCAAAAATATCCAGTTGTTCTTGTTGCATGTAATGATTCCACCTCGCCCACTTATGTCTCTGACTCTTCCGTCACTCTTACATTCATGACTTAGGTGGAATTTTCCTTCCAAGCAAAAAGAAGTTCTTTATACTACTAGGCAATAAAGCGCTCTTGCAGTGAATGATTCAACATGGTTAAACGCTTCACTTCTCCGTCAACCAGCATAGCCGATTCAATCTGACGCGCACTCATATGGGCCAGCTCCTCCATGGCTGCAGTCCCTTGCTCGATGACGGTAGAGATTTGTGCGATTTCTCCTGTAACATTGACTGAATCTGACTTGATCGCGTGCATTCGTTTGTTCAACGTATGAATAAACGCAAGGCACTGCGCAACCGTTTCTTTCACCTGATCAAATTCAGCAGCGAACGCGTCTACCTCCGCCTCGGATAGCTTGATTACGGATTGTCCCTTTTGAATCTGGGCAGAGGTCAGTTCACTTTCTCGCTGAATCGCCTCCATGCTCGTCTGAATGTCTGTGGCAGCATCACGACTTTGATTTGCCAGCTTTCTGATCTCTTCAGCGACAACAGAAATGCCCTTGCCATGTTCTCCTGCCCGGGTCGCCTCAATCGAAGCATTCAAAGCGAGCAGGTTAGTTTGATCTGCTACCTTTTGAATCAGATGAATCATGCTTTTGGCACGATCAGATGATTGCTTGAGAGAGGTCATTCGCTCTACTACCATGTTGATTGCCGCTGTTATTTGCAGCATGTGCAGATGCAGGTTCTGGAGCTTATCATAACTGTTTGCTACGGCTTGCTCGGTCTGCCCCGCATTCTCCTTCATCTCTACAGAAGAGGTCAAAGCATCCTCGATAGACTGATGGATACTTTGCAGATTGTTTTCCATCTGCTCGATTGCGTTGGCTTGATCACCTAGCCCATGAGCCACTTCTGTAAAAGCTTGGCGCATCTCCTGATTTGTTTTGACATTTTGCTCAGATTTCCCTGACACGATGTCAGACGTGGAGCCGATTTGCCCTGCAAGCGAGCGTACCTGCTCCAACAATTCTACGATTTCTTCTTCCTTGCTCTTTTTTTCTTGCTCCAGCTGCTCTGTTATTTGCTTTTTGGAATTGATTTGCAAATACGTGGCGCCAGATGTCAGCAGCAAGAAACCGGCGTGGAGAAGAAGCATGAGGAACGAGTATGATTCAGCTCCGAACACAAGGCGAGGTACAAAAAGAAATCCCAGTACATGCTGGATGGCAAACAGCGAAGTCATCATCACAATCAGTCTCGTATTTTCATAATAGGCGGTAGCAGCAATCACCATAAAAATGGAGAAATGAAATTCTACAGCCCCACCTCCGCCACTGATGATTCCCATACTCGAAAATGTCAGTGTCAGCGTGTTCATCCAGGGCAGCAGCTCGCTTCCCTTGCTTCGTACATACAAATAAACAGCAAAGATAGTAGAGAGGACAGGCAACAGGCAAATAGCGATTTGACCTGCAACAAGAGAAGCGTTTATAGGTAAGCCTGAATCATGCATCCCCATAGAATGCTGAAACGGATCAAATACTTTTGTCACGATAAAGACAATGACGTTCAGCAATACGGCAGCAAGAGAGAGTATCAGCATCAAGCGATTCTTTTTGATTAGCATAGGCGTAGCCATGGTCTTCCCTTCGTTTCATCATTTGATTTTCTTCCCAGTAGCGTGTGCACTTTCATTCTAGCAAAGGAATCTGAACCATTTCTGAAACTCTCTTATCCAACGCTTATTGTCAGATGACTTGCTTCTTGCCGTACCCTGCTGCTGGACGTTCCTTCCAAAGCTTTTCCAATACGATAGCCATTACGACTCCAACCAACAGCCCGTTCCCTGCGATGTACTGGACAACTGTCGGTAGCCCCTGGAACATATCAGAAGGCAGGAACATGATCGACAGCCCGAGTAATAGTGTCACGCCCAGAATCGTCAGTCTTCTTTCTGTTAGTGGCTCCCGCATAACGGCTCGCACGCCTAAACCGACCATCGGCACAAAAGCAGCCAGCTCGACTGCATAGGCGACAGGCCCTGGCAATTTCGTCAGCAGGCCGATGGCAGCGGGGATAAATGACAGGCAAACCATGGTCAGCCCACCGATGAGAAAAGGTCCCATCCTGCTTTGCCCCGTCACGCTGACAAAGCCTGCACTACCACCCAAAGGAACGATGCCAACTGTTGAAAACACGGAAGACAGCAGATGAGTAAATCCACCAATCAGGGTGCCCCGCGAGAAACGCTTTGGATCTACCTGCTGCTGCCCCCCAATCGCCTGCTCCATCGAATCTGTTGCAGCGAGCGTGCTGGACAGCAGCATCAAAACGAGCGGGAAAACGGCAATTGTCATCCCCAGATCAAACTCGGGAGGTCCCCAGGCAAAAGGCTGTGGCAGGCGAAACCAGCTGGTATCTGAAATCGTAGCGCCTCCCATCCCCATACAGGAAAAAACGAGCCAGCCCGCTACTATCCCGATGAGAATCGCGTAGCTTTTCCACCAGTCTCTCCCCCAGGTCGAAAGGCAAAAGACGAGAACAAAAACACCAACCGCAATCAGTCCAGCCCATGCTCGCTCACCAGTTAACGGTCCTTCTCCCGCCCCCAGCATGCCTTTGATAAATACACCGCCGAGCTGAAAGGAGAGCAGCAAAAGAAACGAGCCTGTCACCAAGGGTGTAAACAAACTCACAAACCGCTCTGCGATGCCGCTCACTGCAAACAGCACAAGAGCAGCAACAAGCATTCCGCCCTCCAAAATATGCAGGGTAGTTGCCAAATCCTCCCCCTGGCGCAAGGCCATATCGCCCAAAATCACAAAAACACTGAGCCAGATTCCAGCCGGGCCATCCGCAATCGGTAAGCGATGCCCCACAAGCCCCTGCAAAATGGTGGAAGCACCTGCGATGAGAAAGGTTCGTTGCATCAAGCTCGCAATCTCATCGATGGACAAATGGTATAAGCCTCCGATGACGATCGGGATTGGAATAGAATACACCAGTAAATAAACAAACCATTGCACTGCCCCCAAAGAATAACTCCATCCAGCCGTCTGTGAGTTTCTGACCATGCGCCCCTCCCCTTAAAAAGCAAGGCTTCGCCAAACACGATTGACGCAGCCAGCGATTTCTTTTTCCGTTTCATTCAGACAAAACGAAGGGATAGCGCAATACGCCATCCCCGTGAGTTCAATTCTTATTTAATCGTTACTTCATCCAGCATCAGATAGCCTACAGGGCTGAGCCAGAAACCATTTACATCCTTGGATGTAACGGATACGTGGTCAATCGTACGAATCGGAATCACTGGAGCTTCCTTCAGCTCGATTTCTTGCAGCTTCGCATAGATTTCGTTGCGTTTAGCCGAATCTTTTTCACGACGACCTTCTTCGATCAATTTATCCACTTCTGGATTATTGTAGAAAGCAAGGTTACCCGCGCTTCCTTTGGAGGAGCTGTGGAAAACGTTATACTGGTTATAGTCGCCATCGCCTGTTGCGTTACCCCAACCACCGATGAACATCGCATGCTCACCTTTGTCTGTGAAGTCCAGATATGCACCGTATTCCATCACTTTAATTTCTAAATCGATGCCAATTCCCTTCAGTTGGGATTGGATCACCTCTGCTACGTTCATCCGCTCTTTACGATCATCCGTTACGATGGATGTTTTAAATCCGTTCGCATAACCAGCCTCAGCCAGAAGTGCCTTCGCTTCATTTACATCATAGGAGTAATCCTTGAGATTTGCATTGTACCCAATCACTTTTGGAGACAGGGACGAGACAGCCTCTGTTCCTACGTTGTTGTATACGCCTTTGACAATTGCTTCCTTCTCGATTGCATGCGCTACTGCCTGACGTACGCGTACATCGTCAAACGGCTTTTTCTGTACATTGAAGCCGATGTATTCTACTCCGAGACCTTCTGCGCGAACCATGTTCATGCTAGGAGTTGCCTGTGCACGCTCTACCTCTGTTACAGGAAGCTGGTCACCGATGTGAGCTTCGCCTGCTTCTACCATCGCGATACGAGTCGTATCCTCTGGAACTACTTTATATACAACCTTATCTACTTTTGGTTTTTCACCCCAGTAGCTATCGTTTTTGACCAATGTCATCTCTTGACCTGGTGTCCATGATTCAAATTTGAAAGGTCCTGTTCCGACAGGCTGCTTGGACAATGTGTCAGAATGCTCAGCGATTGCTTTCGGGCTAAGGATGCTGCCTTCCGAGCTAGCCAGGATAGACAAGAGTGGTGCAAATGGGTAATCCAAAATGAATTGTACTGTTTTGTCGTCCACGACCTTCACTTCTTTGATCATCGAGAAATTGGATGCGCGTGGAGAAGCGACTTTCGGGTCCAATACGCGCTCAAACGTCTTTTTCACTGCTTCCGCATTAAACGGCGCACCATCGTGGAAGGTAACGCCCTCACGCAGCTTGAATTCCCATGTCAGATCATCTACTTGCTTCCACTCGGTGGCAAGGGTTGCCTTGTAATCGGCGTTTTTGTCACGAGAAACGAGACTCTCGTATACTTTTCCGTAAATATAGTTAGCCGATGGAATGTTGGAAATGAAATGCGGGTCCAGGTTATTGGCATCCGCTTTGCGTGCTACGATCAGCGTACCGCCTTCTTTTGAAGCTTCTGCGGCTGGCGTATTGCCTGTAGTAGACTGTTCTGCTCCCGAACTGCATCCCGCTAGTGCTGTGCCGATTGTCAGCGTCAAAGCGAGCAAAGAGCCGAACAAGCGTGTTTTCTTCATGTAAGTTTACCCCCTGTCGATTTTTGCCTAATACTGTCGAAAATTCTGAATCTACGTCTTATTTGCATTATACGGGATATTATCTGACTAGCTTTTCAGCATCTTTACATCTATTTATATTATTTTTACTTTTATTCAACTTTTGATTACCTATATGAATATGAACAAATAGCATGTTTTTTTGAGCGAACAAGAAGAAATCCGCTGCCCTTGCCGAAGCAAGAAACACCGGATTTCGTACTGATTATTTCTCTTTTGCACGATCATTTTGCCAGACCATTTTTCCTGCATACATGACAGCTTCCTTCGGATTTTGACGAGCAACTGCTTCGGCTGAGCATTTTGCCCGTACAAAAACAATGTCAGCTGCATCGCCTGCTTTTGGCCAAATCTGATTGCCTTGCTTGTCCAATGGAGTCAGTCCACCAGTCACAAATCCAAGGGCGCGAGAGAGTGAAACCTCGTCGATCCAGCGAAAACGCTCTGCAAGACGATTGGCTTTTTGCAGCATGTCTCCTGTGCCAAACGGGTCCCAATGATCCGTAATATTATCGTTGCCCAAGCCTACATGCACGCCCTTTGCATGTAAAAGCGGAACGGGGATCGTCGGCATATCAATCGGAATGGCAGTCATGATAGCGATTTGCAAGCTTTCCAGACGCTCGGCCATCTCCTCGACAAGTGGTATCGGCAGTTCCCCGAGTCCATAGGCGTGACTGATCGTTACACGCCCTTGCCACCCGGCATCCTCTGTCATCGCAGCAAGTCGCTTCATAATAAACAGCCCCAGATGCCCTGGCTCGTGCAAATGCAGATCGACGTCAGCATTCGCTTCTACCGCGATATCCATCATCGTATATAGCGATTTTTCTATATCGTCGTCAAACGTAGCTGGATCAACACCCCCAACGAGTCCCGCACCATGCTTCATCGCTTCCCGTACCAGTGAAACGGAATCGCTGCGCAGCAATCCGTGCTGCGGGAAGGCGACCATTTCCCAGGAAAGTTTCCCGCTAAACGTCTCCAGTGCTTGCAGGGTGGCTTCCAGGTTTTTTAGCCCAATGACCGGGTCAATATTGCAATGCGTCCGCACATGCGTAGCGCCATGAGATTGAATCAGTTGCAACAGCTTTTCTGCTCTCTCTTTCGCTACTGGCAATTGGCGAGGCAACAGCTCCTGTTCCTGTTCAATCCGGAAAAAGCGGTTGGGTGCCGGGATTACGGCTTGCCACGGACCTCCATAAAACGTTTTGTCCAGATGAATATGCATCTCTTTAAACGAAGGAAGCATGAGAAGACCGTCTGCATCCCAAACCGCTTCTCCTTCTGGCAGTGGTTGTGTGGCTGGAACGATCCGTTCGAAGCGTCCATCCTTTACAAATACATGAAATCGCTCCGTATTTGTCCCATTCACTCTCCCATTTTCCATCGAAAAGCTGCACTCCAGACTAGCATTGGCGATCCAGAAGCTTTCTTTCATCACATTTCTTCCTTCCTATACCGATTACTGAATCGTGATGTTATTGATCATCATGTAGCCGGATGGACTGATCCAGAAACCTTTTATATTTTTCCCGACAGCCGCCACGTGCTCCAAATTGCGAATCGGAACCATTGGCGCTTCGTCGGCCTCAATCTGCAATGCTTGTGCATAAATTTGTTTCCGTTTTTCCGTGTCCTGCTCACGACGTCCTTGCTCGATCAGTTTATCAACTTCCGGGTTTACGTAAAAGGTTGTATTTCCACCTTTTCCGAGCGAAGCAGAATGGAACAGATTGTATTGGTTGTAGTCAGCATCACCTGTCGCGTTGCCCCAGCCACTGATGAACATGTCGGTTTCGCCATTGTCTTCAGCATCCAGATAAGCACCATATTCCAATACCTTAATCTCTACGTCGATTCCGATTCCTTTTAGCTGGGATTGAATGACTTCGGCAGCATTGATCCGCTCTTTTCGGTCCCCTGTCCAAAGCGTTGTCTTGAAGCCATTCGGATAGCCCGCTTCTTTTAAAAGGGCTTTTGCTTTATTCGGATCAAAGCTGTAGCCTTTCAAGCTCTCACTGTAACCGAGAACCTTTGGGCTCATGGCGGAGTTGGCTCTGGTTCCAATATTGTTGTACACCCCTTGAATAATGGCATCTGTCTCAATCGCATAATTGATAGCCTGACGGACGCGTACATCATCGAAAGGCTTCTTTTTATTATTAAAGCCAATAAAATCAGTACCTAATCCAGCAGTTCGATACAGATCGATCTGCGGAGAATTTTTCACACGCTCAATCTCAGTCACTGGCAAAGGCTCCGCAATATGTGCCTCTCCGATTTCCGCCATGGCAATTCTTGTCGTATCCTCTGGCACGACTTTAAAGACGGCCTTGTCGAATTTCACCTGTTCTCCCCAATATTTATCATTTTTCACCAAGACGATTTCCTGCCCAGGTGTCCACGATTCGAACACAAATGGCCCTGTTCCTACCGGATGCTTGGATAAATCCTTACCATATTGCTCGATTGCTTTCGGGCTGATGATGCTGCCCTCATGGTTGGCGAGAATCGAGAGCAACGGCGAGTACGGGTAAGCCAGCTTAAATTGGACCGTATAATCATCCACGACTTTTACTTCGGTAATCATCTGGAACTGACCCGCACGCGGAGACCCTACTTTTTCGTCCAGTACGCGCCCGATTGTCGCTTTTACCGCTTCGGCATTGAACGGCGTGCCATCGTGGAAGGTTACGCCTTCGCGCAGCTTGAATTCCCATGTAACGTCATCCAGCTGCTTCCACTCTGTCGCGAGCATTGGTTTGAAAACCATGTTTTCGTCCCGTGCGATCAAGCCCTCGTATACTTTGTGATGCACCACACTTGCCGCATTGATGGCAGTAATAAAATGCGGGTCCAAATTGTTGGCATCCGATTGACGCGCGATGATCAAGGTTTGATTTTTTGGTGCAGGATCTGCTCCAGCTGTAGGAGTAGTCGCTCCTTGTTCGTTGCCCGAAGAACATCCAGCAAGCACAATTCCTACGCCAAGCACACTGACAAGCAACGTATTCCACCATTTGTTCTTGTTCATGTTCTAGCCCCCGTGTTTTTTCTATATGGCTTCTTTTTCGTAAAGATTAGCAGCATAGCTCTTTTCCAAAAAGGAATGTCGCTATGCTGCTAATCGTGCAGTCTTATGGAAGTGTTATGTCATCGACTTCGATGTGACCAGCTGGGCTGATCCATACACCCTCTACGCCTTTTTCAATCGCAGCCAGGTTTTCCGAGTAGCGATATGGTACCAATGCTGCTTCGTCCATTTCGATTTGCTGTGCTTTTTCATAGATTTGCTTGCGTTTTTCTTCGTCTTTTTCCTTGCGTCCTTCTTCAATCAGCTTGTCCACCTCTGGATTGCTATAGAAGGAGTGATTGCCAGCAGCACCTTGTGATTTGGTGTGGAACAGATTGTACTGGTTATAGTCAGCATCGCCTGTCGCATTACCCCAACCACTGATGAACAGGTCTGTCTCGCCTTTGGTCGCTGCATCGATGTAAGCACCGAATTCCAACACTTTTACTTCCAGGTCAATGTTGATTTGTTTCAGCTGTTGTTGCAGAACCTCTGCTACGTTAATACGTGCTTTGTTGTCGTTGAGGTAAATGGTTGCTTTGAATCCATTTGCATAGCCTGCTTCAGCCAACAGCTTTTTGGACAGCTCCAGATCGTATTTCGCATCTTTTACGTTCGGGCTGTAGCCAACCATTGTAGGAGAAACAGATGCGTGTGCTGCCGTCCCTACATCGTTGTAAACACCTTGAATGATCGATGGCTTGTCAATCGCATGGGCAATTGCCTGGCGCACGCGCACATCGTCAAATGGCTTTTTCTTCGTATTGATTCCAATATGCTCACTGGAGAAGGAAGCGTATCGGCCAAGTGTCATGGAAGTAGAGTTTTGTACGCGGTCTACCTCCGTTACAGGCAGCTGCTCTGCTACTTGAGCTTCGCCTGTTTCTACCATGGCGAGGCGGGTTGTATCCTCAGGGACAGTCTTGAAGACAACTTTGTCCAGCTTAGGCTTGTCACCCCAGTAGCTGTCGTTCTTCACCAGTACAACTTCCTGTCCTGGTGTCCAAGATTCAAATTTGTACGGCCCGGTTCCAGTTGGATGCTTGGTCAGCTCTTTGCCATACTGCTCGATTGCTTTTGGCGATAGGATGCCACCCTCTGCACTTGCGAGAACAGACAAGAGTGGTGTGTATGGATAGTGAAGAATAAATTGAACGGTTTGGTCATCCACTACTTTTACTTCTTTGATTGCTTCAAACAGATTGGCGCGATTAGAGCCAACTGCTGGGTCCTGAACACGTGCAATCGTCGCTTTCACAGCTTCTGCATTAAATGGAGTGCCATCATGGAAAGTAACTCCGGAGCGCAGCTTGAACTCCCATGTCACATCATCCAATTGCTTCCATTCGGTCGCAAGTGCTCCCACGTATTTACTTTCTTTGTCCATGCGAACGAGACCCTCGTATACTTTGTGATGAATGATTGCAGCAGAGTTAATTTGGGTAAGGAAATGCGGGTCTAGATTGTTTGCATCAGACAGTCTGGCAATAACGAGAGTGCCTCCTGCTTTTTTGGTTGCATCTGGTGCGGCTGTGCCTGTTTGTCCGGATGCATTTGTGTTTGCATTTGTTCCTGCTTGCGGCGCTGATGAGCAGCCTGCCAATGCGGCAGAAACTGCAACAGTCAGGGCAATCAGCGTCTGGAAAAAGCGCGTCTTTTTCATGTAGATGTCCCCCTCTTTCGTGTGCGCTTTCTTAATTTTAAATTTTTTAATGATTCGCGCATGTTTCATTTTACCTACTATTCAGCTAATATTTTTTCACTCTCTTTACTAGAATTTTCACTTTCTTTACTATTTTTTCAGATTTTTAAACAAAGGGCGCGTTTCAGTAGCGCGGCTGTTGGGGAGGAGAGGAAACCAGAGAAAACGCGACAGGTACTTGGAACACTTGCGCGGGGGATTGACTGCACGGCTCCGGGGAAAAAGGGAAACCGCGTCCAAAGTAGTCCTCACCGAAAGCGTCTCAGGGGTGGACGCTTAAGAGCGTGTTTCCCTTTTTCCCCTACGCCTCGGCTGTGTTCCAAAGACCTTCGCTGTTTTCTCCGGTTTCCTCTCACCAGCCGTTGTACTTCCACTTGGCGACAGGGCAAAGAATTGCCAATGTCGCTGCGCTTATTGGCAGAACCTCATAAGGGCACGAAAAAGAAGGCAAATCACTTGGATTGTGGAATCTACTAAAGAATAACAAGAGAGGTGGTAGAAATGTCAGTTGTACAGCATGGTAATGCTTTCATTCGTCCTGTTCGTCTGGAGGATGCAGATGCGATATGGGAGCTGGAGTGTGAGATTGTACGGGAAGGGGAATATTTTATTGCGGTTTCCGAGGAGTTTGACAAAACGGTGGAACAGCAGCGGGAGTGGATTTCTCGGGTGCTGGAAAGTGATAGGGAGACGATCTTTGTCGCTGAAATAGATGGTGGGGTTGTTGGCGTGATTGGTTTTTCTTCGCCTAATCGCAAGCGACTTGCTCATACCGGATCGATAATGATGATGATTTCAAAAGAACACCGAAGCAAGGGACTGGGCAGGGTATTGTTGCAAGAGCTGCTGGCCTGGGCTGAGCAGCATCCGCTGATCGAAAAAGTAAGCTTGGGCGTGCTATCTACGAATCATCGGGCGATTGCTTTGTATCAAAAAATGGGATTTATTGAGGAAGGGCGCAAAGTAAAGGAATTCAAAATGAGTGAAAATGAATATGTAGATGATGTGCTGATGTACAAATTTGTATAAGAAAAAATTAGGCTATGGACGCCAAAAAAGCTCTCTCCGTTTTTGTGGAGAGAGCCTTTTCGTTTTTTACTGCTACTTAATGGTGATGTCGTTTACTTCGATATAGCCTGACGGACTGATGTATACCCCTTCCACGTTTTTCGCGATAGCAGCGAGGTTTTCACTGCTGCGGTATGGAAGCAGCGGGACCTCGTCCATCTCGATTTGTTGTGCCTCGGCGTAGATTTCTTTACGTTTTTCGGGATCTTTTTCTTTCCGTGCTGCTTCAATCAAAGCATCGACTTTAGGATTACTGTAGAAGGAGTGGTTGCCGGGAACGCCTTTCGATGTGCTATGGAACAGATTGTACTGGTTATAGTCACCGTCTCCCGTTGCATTTCCCCAGCCACTGATGAACATCTGGGCTTCGCCTTTTGCTGCCAAATCCAGATAAGCGCCGAATTCCATGACTTGAATTTGCAAATCAATGCCGATTCCTTTTAGCTGGGATTGCAGTACCTCGGCAACATTGATCCGCGCCTTGTTGTCATTTAAATAAATGGTTGCTTTGAAGCCGTTGCCATACCCTGCTTCCGTCAGCAGCTGCTTTGCTTTGTTCAGATCATACTCAGGTGTTTTTATATTGGGGCTGTACCCGATTACTTTTGGACCGAGTGATGAGATCGCTGCTTTCCCTACATTATTGTAAACGCCTTTGATAATCGATTCTTTGTCTACTGCATGGGCAATGGCTTGACGAACACGCACATCATCAAATGGCTTTAATGTGACATTCATCCCGATATGATCGACGGCGAATGATTCAAAGCGGCCCAAAGACATGCTTGTTGAGTTTTGTACACGCTCCAGCTCGGTTACAGGAAGCTGCTCGGCAACATGCGCCTCTCCTGCTTCGACCATCGCTACACGCGTCGCATCCTCAGGAATGGTTTTAAAGACGACCTTGTCCACCTTGGGCTTTGTTCCCCAGTAGTTTTCATTTTTGACGATGACGATTTCTTGTCCAGGCGTCCACGATTCAAATGTGAACGGGCCAGTTCCTACCGGATGCTTCGCCAAATCTTTTCCATACTGCTCGATTGCTTTGGGGCTAATGATTCCACCCTCGGCACTCGCCAAGACAGACAGAAGTCCGGCAAACGGATAATGCAGAATAATTTGAACCTTTTGCGGATCAATAATCTTCACTTCTTTAATCATCCCGAACATGTTGGCTTTTGGTGTTGGCTGATCCTTGTCGAGAATACGGTCAATTGTCTTTTTCACCGCCTCTGCATTAAACGGCGCTCCATCATGGAAGGTAACTCCCTCACGCAGGGTAAACTCCCACGTGACGTCATCCAGCTGCTTCCATTCCGTTGCCAGAAGAGGCTTGTACTCACTGCTCTTGTCCATCATGACAAGCCCCTCATAAAGCTTGTGCTGCGTAACCGCCATGGAGTTGATCTGGGTACTGAAATGCGGGTCCAAATTATTCGCATCAGACAGGCGAGCGATGATGAGGGTGCCGCCATCTGGCGATGCAGGAGCTGGTGCCGCTTGATTTCCCGCAGGAGCCGCAGTACTAGGTGCCGTACCTGTTCCGCTTGTCTGTTGTCCCGAAGCACACCCGGTCAAAGCAGATACAAGCATGAGGGACAAAGCGAGAACAGAACCAAGCAATCGTTTTCGTTTCATGAATAACGCCCCCTTTTTTATGTAGAAAATAGAGAAAAGATGATTACTGTAGAAATATTATCAATTTTCTAACATTTTATCTTTCTAGGATCTTTACCTCTCTTTGCAATATCTTTACTATTTTTCGTTTGGTTCGATACTAAAAAACACGACCCTCTCTTCAGCAGAGAAGGTCGTGTCTATTGTTTGCTCTATCTTTTATTCGGTTACGGATACAGCCCAACCGAACTTGTCTTCTTTTTCACCATATTGGATACCTGTCATGGTTTCATACAGCTTCGTGGTCAGCTCGCCGGTTTTCTCGCCGTTAATGATCATTTGGTGACCATTCCAGTTCAAGTCTCCGATTGGAGAAATGACCGCCGCTGTGCCTGTACCAAAAGCTTCCTCCAGCTCACCATTAGTGTATGCTGCGTGCAGATCCTCTATAGAAATCCGCTTCTCGATAACAGGTACGCCCCAGTCCTTCAGCAGAGCGATAGTGGAATCGCGCGTGATGCCCTCCAGAATACTTCCGTTCAAGGCAGGTGTCCATACCTCGCCTTTTACTTTGAAGAATACGTTCATGCTGCCGACTTCTTCAATGTACTTGTTTTCCACGCCATCGAGCCAAAGCACTTGCTCATAGCCTTTTTCTTTTGCTTCCACCTGTGCTTTCAGGCCACCTGCATAGTTGCCCGCTACTTTGGCGTTACCAGTACCGCCTCTAACCGCACGGACGTAGTTGTTTTCTACATAAATTTTTACCGGATTCATACCACCTGCATAATACGCTCCTACTGGAGACAACAGAATGATCAATTTGTACGTATGGGAAGCACGAACCCCAAAACATGGCTCGGTTGCAATCACGAATGGACGGATGTATAGCGACGTGCCGCTCTCTGTTGGAATCCACTCTTTGTCAGTCGCCACCAGCTTTTTCAAAGCGTCGACCATAAATTCCTCATCGACTGACGGCATGCTCAGTCTCTCCAGAGAACGATTCATACGCTTGAAGTTTTGATCAGGTCGGAACAACCAAACCTTGCCTTCCTTATTCCGATACGCTTTGAGTCCTTCAAAGACGGCCTGACCGTAGTGGAACACCATCGCTGCCGGATCAAGCGAAAGCGGGGAATACGGTACGATCTGTGGATCATGCCATCCTTTTCCTTCCGTATAGTCCATGGTGAACATATGATCAGTAAAATGTACACCAAATCCCAGCTTGTCAGTCGCTGGCTTCTCTCTTTTCTGTTCTGCGAGGGCAATCGATAACTGACACTCCATTTTCCACATCTCCCTTGGTATTAGATCCTACCTCTCTAGTACTACATATTGTTACTAAAATAGCAACTATTTTGAATGATTGCTAGCCTAAGTTTCTCTCAGACCTCACATTTCATATTCTATTGCCCTAGTATTTGGCTCATCGCCAGCAAAACGGCATCCATCTCTGCATCTGTTCCAATCGTAATTCGCAAATATTCCCTCAGGCGCCGCTGCTGATAGTAGCGTACGTAAATGTTTTGGGCCATCAATATCTCGTATAGCTCACTCGCAGTCGGATAACCAAGGGCAGCAGGCGGTTTGCACAAAATAAAATTTGTATGCGAGGGAACGACTGTAAAGCCTTGTCGAGTGAGCTGCTCAGAAAAATGGTTGCGCGTGCGTTTGATCGCATCAGTCGTCGCTTGCATATAGCTTTGATCATTCAAGGCTGCCAGTGCCAGCTCTCTGCTAATAGAGTCTACATTGTAGATGTCCTTTCCTTTTTCCAGTGCAGCAATCAGCTTTTCATTGCCAAAACAGTACCCGATCCTTGCGCCGCAGAGCGCATACGCTTTAGAAAAAGTCCGGATCACTAGCAGATTGGGATAACGATCAATCAATGAGATCGCAGAAGCCTCTCCACTCGCGAAATCGATATAGGCTTCATCAAGAATGATGAGTCCCTTGAAGTCTCTCACCAATCGCTCGACGTTCTCCATCGAGAGCAGCAAGCCTGTCGGCGCATTTGGGTTCACCAGTACAACGGCTTGGGCGCTGCTATCAATCAGGTGTTCGACATCAATGGAAAAATCATCCAGGGTAGGAATCCCGATGCATTCCACCTGATAGCTGGCGGCTGCCGAATGATAGAGAGGAAAGGAAGGATCGGGGATGGCAATTTGACCACGCGGCCCGATAAACACTTTCATCAGCAGCGAAATAATTTCACTGGAGCCATTCGAGCAAAAAGTCTGCTCCTCCCGCACGCCATAATGCTTTGCAAGGGCAGAACGCAGCTTGTCACATTTGGCATCCGGATAACGGCGCAAGGTCTCCTCCGGTATCGACTTCAAAGCTTTTATCACTTCTGGTGACGGTGGATATGAGCTCTCATTCAAATTAAGTCGAATGGCATTAGTACCTTCTGGTGGCTGCTCTCCCTGGGCATATCCCGACAGTCGTTCGATGTGTGGCAAGATCATGGTCATTTGTTTTCTCCCCTTTTTGGTAGGCCGATCAAAATACGGCTCATCATGTACATCCCGCTTCCCGTTCATCCCACCGGATGTTACGATGTAGAATATCCGTATTTTGGCATTAGAAAAAGGGCCAGTTTACAAATATTTTGAGTGACAGTTTTTCGGGCCAGATCAGGAGGTGGGACGATTTGCTTCAATTGACGCCAAAGCTCGATGAGGGAGCGAAAGAAGCATTGTATCTTCAGCTTTATCGCTATATTCAGGGCGAAATGATAGCGGGACGAATCCCTGCTGATGCCCGACTGCCATCCATCCGAAGATTGGCTGAAACGCTCGGGGTAAGCAGGACGCCCGTTGCGCTGGCCTACGATCAACTGCTGGCTGAGGGTTATGTGATCAGCAAGCCACGCAGTGGACTCTATGCGGCTGAATTGGAGACAGGCAATCGGGCGCAGACTTTGGAGCAGACCTACGCTACGCCTTCCCCTCCCCGTGCTTATCACGCTTCCCATACAGAATCTGTACCCTACGATTTCGGTTACGGCAGTATCGATGTGCACCATTTTCCCTGGACAAAGTGGCGCAGGCTCGTCAATCAATGCCTGTTGCCAGAAAACAACCGGATGCTCCTCTATGGCGATTGGCAAGGGGAAGCCGAACTACGTGCACACATCGCACAGTACCTGCACCAGACACGCGGTGTCCGTTGTACGCCGGATCAGATTGTCATCGGGGCTGGCACCTATCATTCGCTCGATCTGTTGTTTCAGTTAATGAAAAAGGATGTGTCCACACTCGCCCTTGAGGCAGCCGTCAACGATGGCGTGAAATCGCTTGTCCAGCAGTATCCATTTGCCTGTCATCCGCTTGGTTTGGAGAACGATGGGATCAGCATCCAGGATGTCGTTAACAGCGCAGCCGATGCCGTTTATGTAACACCTTCCCATCAATTTCCGTTTGGCATGACCCTCTCTATTGGCAAACGGATGAAGCTGTTGAAATGGGCCGCCGAGCGTCGTGCATACATCATCGAAAATGACTATGACGGCGAGTTCCGCTATGGAACAAGACCGATTCCCTCGCTGCAAAGCTTGGATGAGAGTGGCCGCGTGATTTATTTGGGAACGTTTTCTCGTGCCCTTGGCCCTGCCTTTCGCCTCAGCTATCTCGTCCTGCCCCCTTCCCTGCTTGATCGATTTTGGAAGAAACAGCACAGCTACGATCAGCTCTCCTCACCTATTTTGCAAAAGGCACTGCTGCTCTTCATGCAATCTGGCGATTTCGAGCGGCACATGCGTAAAATGCGTACCTTGTATCATCGAAAGCATGATGTCTTGCTTGAAGCCTTGACAAAGCATTTTCCTAAGTCGGCAAAAGTAATCGGGGCGGGCTCTGGCTTGCATGTGCTGCTTCAGCCTGGCAATGGTATGGACGAGGTAGAGTTGGTGCAAGCTGCTGAACAAGTGGGCGTGAAGGTTTATCCTACCTCTGTTTACGCCCTTTCGCCGGAATGGTCGATGCCCGCTACTGTTTTACTTGGATTTGGAGGGCTTGCGGAGGAGGAGATACGTGCAGGAATCGGGCTTTTGGCAAAGACATTTGGCAGAGAATAAACAACGGAATGCAAAGAAGCTGCCTGACTCAAGCAGCTTCTTTTTGTAATCTTATTTTTTAGCTTCTGTGCTTGTTTTATCTTCTACTGTGGAAGTGGGCAAAGGTACGCGCCAGTTGACGTTTGTGTAGCGTTTTGGGATGCCGTAGAAGTTGAGGGTGAGCTTTTCCGGAATGGGATCGAGCTGTTCCTCAACCTTCAGTATCGCCTGTATATGCTGTCGTCCTTTCTCATCTGTTTCAAAATAATCATGGGAAGCACCCTTGAAACGATAGGTTCTGCCTTTTTCATCTGTTAATAGCAAAAACCTTGAATCGATATGAGGAATCATTCCTTGTACATAAGCGTCTATCGTAACTTCAGTTCTACTTATCTCGTCATCACTCTTTCCGATCCCATACGCGCTTATTTGAAACACGTTGTCATCCTTGGTAGCTTTCGCTGATTGCTTATCTATTTTCTTCGGATCAAAGGAAATGGACAACTCAAACGGTTCTACTTTGGTGATCGAATCAAGCACTAGGTAATACGTTTCCCCTGGAATAAAAGGCTGGTAGACATCTTGATGGGATAAATGTCCTTCCTTTTTCCCACTTGCTCCCCCAGACAAAGGTTTGACTTCGCCAATTTTAACTCCGTTTTTTTCACGTTCAATTCGGAAGGCACGATTATGGTCAAAAGAACGATAGCGAGCAATACCTGTTGTTTCAATTTTCTCAGCGAGTTTCTCCCCCACTTGTTCAAGCTTCTTAAAAGCTTCTTCCGTCCATGACGTTTCATACTCCAGACGAGTTGCTGTTGGCGAATGGGTTATTCCCGTCAGCTTGATTTGTAGCCCTTGTGGAGTAACATACGTATTGTCGAGAGGGAAGGTAGTTGTCGCAGCAGTAGATTTTGTGATATCAAATGGAACGCTAACGGACCAATTTCCTTTCGTATTACCGATTTGCGCTGTATCTAGCCGTAAAATAAGCTTTTGATCACTCGTCTCTATTTTGTTGCTGATCCTCAGATAGCCATATTCTTTTTCGTATCGCAGACTTGTCGAAGAGCTATTTTGCACAGACTCTCCATTCGGATCGGTAATCTCCACATCATAAGAGTCAAGCTGATCAGGTGAAAGAACATTACCCGCTTGATCCACCAGACGATAAACGATATTGATTCGTACGGAGTCTGCCATCACTTCCATAACCTCTAACGTAATACCCTGGTCTGTTGCAGATGCCCCTACTGCTTGAGAGTATCCATTTTGGGCTGCCTGCTGAAGTCCCTCGTCTGCACCCTTTTCTGTAAATAATGATTTCATATACGCTGCAATACTTGGAGAAACTTGTGTCCCTAGCGTAATGATCAGAAAGAACGCAATGATCGCAGTTGTCGGAAAAAGCAGCAAGCCTGGAAAACGAGAGTCACGCTTGCGACTTGCAAGAGCTGCACGCTCACTTGGAAACTCAAAAGAAGGAATGCCTTGCTCATCAGCCACCTTTTTTAACGTTTGTGAGATATGCTGGTCGAGTTTAGTCATTTGCGATCACTCCCATCTCCGCATTTCCTCGTAGAGCTTGTCCCTCATTCAACTTTTCACCGATCAGCTTTCTCGCCTTATGTAATCGGGACTTTACGGTACCTTCAAACACACCAAGCATTTTGGCTATCTCCGCAATATTGAAGTCTCCGTAGTAGTACAGGACGACTGTCGACCGATGCACAGGCTTCATCGTCTGAATGACACGCCAAATTTGTTGCTCAGTCTCCTGCTGTAGCACACTCTCCAATGGGCTTTGCGCATCTCCAATGGAATCTGGAGTAATCTCTGTCGTTGGTTTCTTGCGCCGTACCAGATTGAGTGCACGATGTGTTACGATTTTCATAAACCACGCCCGAAACGATGTCCCTTTTCGCTCGTCAAATCGATGAAGGGATTGATACGCCTCCCACAGGGCCTCCTGGACAGCATCCTGAGCCAGATGATAATCATGAATGAGTAGAAAAGCTGTTCGAAAAGCGGTGCCCAGATGCGGTTGTACAAGCTGTTCAAAATCATGTTCCTTCACTTGCAAAACCCTCCTCGAATTCCTTCTCTCTCTATTCACCTCCAAGCTGTTTTCGGTTCACAAACAGTTCAAAAAAATTTTCTCCGTTTCACTCCTGCTCTGCTAGTGTAGAATTTATATATAATGAAAATAATTACAGATCAAGAAGAAAAACCAAAAACCCAATCGATTTTGCTTGTCAATCGTGAAGAACGGCGCTTTTTACACATCGCACAACGCAATCACATCCATTCATTGTGTAGGAGGGATCTTTGTGTACAGAGTGAGTGACGGCATCATCATCAATAATGTGTGGTTAATCATCATTCCTTTTCTATTAGGAACGATTGGGTTTACGTGTCTGCTGCTTGGATTATTCAAGCAAAAGAAGTGGAATTTGATTGTAGCTGGTATTTGCTTTATCCTTCTCTTTTCCTACTTCCTTTTCGGACACTTGATTCTTACACCAGTCTCCTAGAAATCACTCCCTTGCTTCCACACCATCACCACTTTGGGAGGTTACATATGTCTATTCAAAATCAGCCCATTGAAACGAAGCCAAAAAAGGTCGCCGTCATTACAGGGGCGAGTCGGAGACAGGGAATCGGTGCTGCCATCTGTCGTGCTCTCGCCAAGGAAGGAGTCGATATTTTCTTTACCTACTGGAGCAAATACGATCAATCTATGCCCTGGGGAGTTGAGCCCGATGAACCGCGAATCCTGCGGGAAGAAATAACGAAGCAGGGCGTGCGCTGTGAGTATCTGGAGGTAGATTTGTCAGCAGCTGATGCGTATCTCACTGTGCTGGATGAAGGGAAAAGGAGACTGGGTGATCCCAGCATTTTGGTTAACAACGCCTGCTTCTCCACAACTGACGGCTATAAGGTGCTGGACAGCACAAGCCTCGATAATCATTATGCAATCAATGTACGTGCGACCACCATGCTTAGCGTTGAGTTTGCCCGCCGTTTCTCCCAAGGCTCAGGGGGGAGAATCATCAACCTGACGTCCGGTCAGGCAAAAGGACCAATGCCAGGTGAAATCGCGTATGCGGCTACCAAAGGCGCGGTCGAAGCACTTACTCTCACATTATCTGCTGAGGTCGCTCCGCTTGGAATAACAGTGAACGCTGTCAATCCCGGCCCTACTGACACAGGCTGGATGTCGGAGGAAACCAAGCAATTCCTTTTGACAAAAAGCCCTTTTGGACGTATCGGACTACCTGAAGATGCCGCACGGTTGGTTGCTTTTCTGGCAAGTGAGGAAGCGAGCTGGATTACCGGACAAGTCATTCATTCCGAGGGTGGGTACAGGCGGAGATAGCCGTCGTCCTCCCTGCTTGGTATACGGAATCTATCTACAAATTTAATCGTTTATCTGGTTTTACCTCCCCAGAATGCGGGTATTTAACCATCAGGAGCGGTGCGCTGCTAAGCATTAGCATCGTCATTGCCGTCGCGATCCTCTTGGGACTCGTGCTCACCTTCATCATTTTCCGTGACATTCGCAATGTGGCAGACAATATTTATGCAGCATCCCAAACCGTTGCCAGCTCTTCCGAGGAAATTTCGGCGAGCGTCCAGGAAGTAGCGAGCGGTACGCACCATCAAACGAACATGGTAAACGGCATTTCCGAAATGATCGATCAAATGGATAAAGCAATCGGACAAATTGCGTCCAATATTGAAGAGACAAGCAGCCTGGTAAACCGAACTTCCGTCATTGCAGAAAATGGAGGCAAAATGATGGGCAACGCTTTGGTGGGGATGCAGGATATTTCCACAAAGGTGCATCATCTTTTGGACAATTCGAAGCAGATTGACCTGATTGTCACCACAATAAAGGATATCGCGGATCAGACCAATCTGTTGGCGTTAAACGCGTCAATTGAGGCGGCGCGTGCAGGCGAGCACGGCAGAGGCTTTGCAGTCGTGGCAGACTCTGTAGGCAAATTGGCAAACCAGAGCGGAGAATCGACAAAAGGCATTATCCAGCTTGTACATACGATGCAAGAAAGTACCCAAGAAACTGCCTCTGCTACGGAAGAGCTTGCCTCCATGGCAGAAAAGCTCAATCTATTGGTTACGAAATTATAAAAGACGATATGCTACAAAAGGCACAATCTGCTATTTTCAGCCAGACTGTGCCTTTCTCTTTTTTCCTTGCTCGTTATCCTTTTTTTACGACACGGAAAGACGGCGTGAACAGCTCCTCCGCTCCAAGCTGCTGGTAGTCTCTTTCTACATAGCCCAGGCGCATTTTATCAAAGTAACGCTGTCCTTTGGCTTTCACTTCCTCCAGATCCACACCTGGCAGCTCACGATCTTTCATCACAATACGACCCGCGATGATCGAAAGCTTCACGTCACGACCCGAGCCGGACATAATAAGCGAGCGAATCGGATCATCTATCGTACCCAGATGGAAGCCATCCAGATCAATGGCAATAATATCTGCTTTTGCTCCTGGTGCCAGACGTCCCAGATCATCTCGTCCCAGGAAACGCGCTCCACCCAGCGTCGCTGCCCGATAAATGTCCGCGTAGCTGGAATCAGCCACATCACCTTCCTGCAAACGGGAGAACATGCTTGCCGTGCGGATATTCTGGATGAAATCAGGAGGGAACGTATCCGTCCCGATCGCAATATTGATTCCGTGGCGCTTGTAGCGAGCAAAGGACTCTAGAGCCGAGCCGTGGCGTCCAATCACAAGCGGACAGTGAATCACAGTCGTTCCTGTTTCCTGGAGCAGTGCGAGGTCATCGCCCTCCCCAATCGTAGCTTCACTATAACCTGGAATAAAATGGGCATGCGGGATAGCGGTTTTCTGACCTAAAAAACCGATGCTATGCAAAAATTGCACAGGCGATTTATTATGACGACGATACATTTCATTGTACTCATAAGCACCTTGTGCCGCGTGCAAACGAATCGGACAACCCAGCTCATCACTGTAGCGCTTGGTGTTGACCAGGTTTTCTGGCGTTTGCGTCTCGATTCGCTCAGGAGCCAGCATTCCGCGGATCAGGCCATTATGTGCACCGTCAAAATCTTTGACAAATTGCACGGCACGCTCCAATCCTGCTTGTCCCTCTGCTTCATTCCAGAGAACCTCGATTTCGCCATTTGCCTTGACCACACGCATTCCGGACTGATAGCTTGGCCCCATGTACATGCGCAGACCCAGTTTTCCTGCATGATCAGCTGCGGCTGCCAGCTCCTCATACGTTTCCGCCCAACGCTTGTAAAAGACAGACGTGATCGGCATCGCTGTAGTAACTCCATTTAATATCAGCTGACTGTAGGCAAAAAGCGACTTGAATGCCTCTTCTTCCGGTGTCATCACTTCATGGTAGCCTTTGCGATAGTAGTCCTCCGACCAGAGCAGATTCTTGTTTCTGCCTACTGAGGCTTCCAAGTGAACCACGTCATGGTCAATGTCACCAAGTGCATTTAAATCGATAAAGCCTGGGCTGACCACTGCGTTTCCAGCATCAATGACTTCGTCTACCTCTCCAGCATAGTCATGACCCACAAACAAAATCGTGTCGTTTTCGTATACGACCTCACCATCTCGAATAATGACGTGGTCCTCTCCATCAAAGCCAATCACATATTTAGCGGTTATTTTCTTTTTCATGCCCTGCCTCCCTTATCACATTTCGAGATCATCCGTACCTCTCGTACCTCTGCCAGTCCTAACAGCTTGAATCCTCCATCATTATAGGAAATATTCTGTAAAATATGTTTCAATTGCTTTACATCTATTTGCACAATCTTTACTACTTTAAGAAAACTTCTATCGTGGCCACCTCAAGGAGGAGCGACCGCGTTTTTGCGGAAGGTTATTCTTGCTAAATAAGGATGTAAAACGTGAAGTTTATACTTTCTGATTTAGTTAGAAAACAAGAAACATTCCTGGCAATACGTAAAGATCATGCAAAAACAAGTAAAAATGCTGAAACCGCTTGTTCGAAATATTCACTACAATTTAGAAAGTACAACGAGAGCTAGAGTAAACGAGCATAAGTAAAGATCTTATCTTGTAAAAAGAAGGGACTGATTTATTGTGAGTCACGCTTTCTGGTTAACCAATGTTCGCTTGGACAGCGGGTTTGAGACTGGGCATGATGGAGTCGTACATACGATATCCGAAATCTGTCATCTCCGCATTGAGGACGGCAAAATCATGCAAATCGCATCCGCTAACGAGCCGCTGGACACGACTCTGCCCACTGAGGACGCAAAAGGGTTGCTCGCTCTCCCCTCTTTCGTGGAGAAGCATAATCATCTGGATAAAACGTATGCAGGTGCTGCCTGGAAGTCTTGTCTTCCTCCAAAAAAGCTAATTGATCGTCTGGAATTCGAAGCGACTGAAATGCCAGCCATAGCGGGTAGTACTACACAACGCGCGGAAGCGATGCTTCAATGGCTGCTGCAAGGTGGTGCCACTCACGTCAGAACCCATGTCAACATCGACCCGTATATCGGGCTGAAAAACCTGGAAGGCGTTCGCACAGCCTTAGAGAATTTCAGCGATCGGATGACCTATGAGATCGTGGCTTTCCCTCAGCAAGGAATTTTGCGCACACAAGCCAGCTCTCTGATGAGACAAGCGATGAAGGAAGGCGCAACACTGGTCGGCGGACTCGACCCTGCTGGTATTGACAACGAGCTGGAAGGCTCCTTGCGTGAAATGATGGACATCGCAGTAGAAGCAAATGCGGATGTCGATATTCATCTGCACGATCCGGGCACGCTAGGCTTTTATACGATCAAGCGCATTCTCGATTTGACGGAGGAGGCTGGCTGGCAGAACCGAATGGCGATCAGCCATGCATTTGCACTCGGCGATGTTTCCGTGGAAGAAAGCACGGAAATGGCAGAGCGCCTGTCTCGCCTTGGCACAATGATCATGACGACCGTTCCGATCAATCGAGCGATGCCGCCCGTTCCGATCCTCCATGAAAAAGGAGTACGTGTCGCACTCGGTTATGACGGCTTCTACGATTCCTGGTCGCCGTATGGAACCGGAGATATGCTGGAAAAGCTGAACCGGCTGGTCGAGCGCTATCGTTGGGTAGATGAACGTTCTCTCGTTCAATCCCTGTTCTTTATTACAGGAGGGAAAACGACACTGGACAAGGAAGGAAACCGTGCTTGGCCGAAGATTGGCGATGAAGCGAGTATTGTCTTTGCGGAAAGCTCCTGCTCCGCTGAGGCAATTGCCAGAAGATCCAGACGTGCTGCTGTCATGTTCAAGGGAAAAATCGTACATGGGGCACTTGATAGAGTGGACGGAAAGGGAAAGAAATAGGTAAGTTGGCTTCGCTGATTTTTGGCGAAGCCTTTTTTTATTGTTTTCAGGTCGTGCTTTAGTGGCAAGGAAACCTGACCTTTTTGTCGAATACCGAATGATAGAAGGAAAATTTGTCAAACTTTTAAGAGAATAACTGTCATTGGAGGCATTCATCAATATGGCTTTTAAAATACATAATCTAAAAGATAATGATAATGTGGTGATTAAGGGACAGCTTGGCGGATTTACGGTCATTGAGTATAAAGAGGATCTGAGCATCAACACACTGTCAGAGGCACAAACCAACTTCTACATGAACCAGGCTAATATGCGCAAAAAGCAGCTGATGATCGAACTCAATAACAGTGAGATCATGATGAGCGCAGGAGCCATGCAGTATATGATTGGCAATATTGACATAACCACAGGGATAAAAAGTGTTGGGGGCTTGATGCGAAATCTCGTTTCCAGTACAGTGACCGGTACCAGTGCAATCAAGCCTCATTACAAAGGTACCGGTACGATTCTGCTAGAAACCACCTATAAACATATATGGTTAATCGATGTCGACAACGACCACATTGTATTCGAGGACGGCATGTTCCTGGCTTCCGAGGGAACACTGGAGCTCGGAGTCTCTGCGCGCAAGACCATCTCCTCTGCGGTTCTTGGCAATGAAGGCATGTTCAATCTTAGTGCCAAAGGGAGAGGCATTCTAGCATTGGAAGCGCCCATTCCTTCCGAAGAAGCTGTCATAGTCGAATTGCAGAATGATGTGCTGAAAGTCGATGGAAGCTTTGCACTTATGTGGTCGAATTCGCTGAACTTCACCGTTGAGAAGTCAGGGAAATCCTTAATGGGATCTGCCGCCTCGGGCGAAGGGCTGGTCAACGTGTATCGGGGAACCGGTATGGTATGGCTAGCGCCGCTTATGTATAATAGTGTCGGTCGACCAGCTACCAGCTAAAATAGCACCTCGGATGAAGTTATTTGATAGAATTCATTAACGCGAAAAAGTATTTGGGCTCATGCGTCTGATAAAGATTGAACCATGAATCTAATGTCTCTGGTGCAAATACATCTAACAACTTCAATACATGCATCGCAAATTCCAATGGAGCCGTTCCTGATGCAGTAACTAAATTCCCATCCGTTACGGCTGGCTCCATTTCATAATAGGCGTCTCCCCTATAATGCTGAGAAAACATTTTCATATATTCCAGATCGTTGCTAGTGTGTCTTCTTGCGTCTAACACTCCCATCTTTGCTAGTCCCAATGTTGCACCACATATCGCGGCAACAACTATACCTTCGTGTAAGGAGATAGAAGCTTTTTTCAAAATAGGCTCGTGAATTGCTTCTAGCCAAGTATTTCCACCTGGAAGCACTAAAACATCCGTACGTTCCAGCGTACACTCATCAACTGAAATACGAGGCAAAATTTGTACTCCTCCCATTGTGGTCACGGGATTTTTATTTACGCCTACTGCAACCACCTCTAAAGGCGCTAATCCTTTTTTAAAATACCTTCCCGAGTTTAGCTCCGCAATTAAATAGCCTGCCTCCCAGTCTGCCATCGTATCAAATACGTATAGGTATACTTTTCTTGTATGCATCGCGCACACTCCTTTTGTAATGAAGGAATCGGTCTCCCCCACTATAAAAAAACTTTACTGACATCTACGGTCAGTAAAGTTTTCAAACTTGATCATTATGATTTATTTTTCGCTGGTTGCAGCCGCCTTATATTCCAAAATCTCTTCAACTGCTTGCTGATATCCACCTGATCGCCCGAAGGACTCCCGAATATTTGATGCAGCTTGTTTGAAGGATGAGTCGCTTAACACATGATCTACACCTTCGCGTAATTGATTCGCGGTCAAGCTTTGCATTTGCAAGGTGATGCCGGCTCCGATCTTGGCAACCTGCCGAGCAATCATTGGTTGATCTGCGCTTAGTGGGATTACAATGAGCGGAACCCCGTAATAGAGACCTTCATTCGTGCTGTTCATCCCACCATGTGTTATAAATAGTTTTGTTTCTTGTAGTACCTCAATTTGGGGAACATAGCTTTTCACAATGAAGTTCTTGGGGATCTCACCCAAATCAGCCATTTGCACTTTATCTCCAATAGACATGACAATGGTACAATCGGTGTTCCCCAATGCCTGAAAACAAAGCTGATAGAAATCAACCGCTAGGTTCATGACAGTACCTAGAGAAATATAGATGGGGCTTTTACCCTTGATTTCGTCTAGATCAAAGCTTTCCTGCGTGAATCGCGGTGAAATGGATGGACCTACGAATTTGTATGACTCGTCAAATGTGTCTCCAAAAGGCTGAAACTCCCTCGCTGTATAAACGATTGTAAGTGGTGCAGGATTACAAAAAACTTCATACGGAGAATCGATCTCTACTCCGTATTTTTCTTTTACCATGTTCGTCAGTCTGTGATATTCATCTTGTATCGTATTCAATGTTTCGGCAGGAATTCTCGCAGAAAGCTGTTCCAGCGTATGAGCAAAAGATTCCTTCGTCTCTGCAAAAGAAGTACAGGAGCAAATGGCAGGAAGCTTTAGAATCTGGGCAAGCATCCGGCCACAACCAAACATGGAATCGTGGATCATGTAATCAAAATGCTCTCCTTTGATCTGTTCAAGAACGCTAGGGATGACAACATCTGCCGTATGCAAAAGACCGTTGACCCTTTCGAGTAAATAATTTCTTCCGCCCGATATGAACGCTTTAATGAATTTCTGCCCATCAAATGTTCGCACAGTAGCTCCCGTCTTCTCTGTACGTTCCCTATAAGCTTCTATTGAAAAGTAGACGACCTCTTCTCCGCGCGAGACGAGCTCTTTCACCACTCCAACTGTTGGATTGACATGTCCTTCTGATCCAGCATTAATAAATAAAACACGTGCCATATATATCGCTCCTTCGCTATGTAAAATGGGCCCTGCCCCAGACCATCACTTCACTGAAAAGAATGGAATTAAGTTTATCATAGCCATCCTTACAGCTCAAAATCAGTACGACTTCTCCCCACTTATATATCCAGGGAGAATTGACATACTTTTCCTTATCGTCATATACTCTTTTTTAGATCGCACCTTATTGGTGATCGAACGAGATCTTAGAAAATCAATGGATAGGTGAGGAAATGAAAAAATTTGGGGTAGTATTGCTGCTTGTCGTAGCAAGTATTGCTGTGCTTTCTGCTTGTGGAAGCACGAAAACCATCACGACGTCAGATGGAAGTGTGACCATCTCGGATAATGGAAAGTCCGTAACAGCCGAGAGTAGCAATGGCTCCAAGGTGGAAGCAACTGATCAAAAAGTTACCATCAATTCTGAGAATGGCGGAAAGACTGAAATTACCTCAGACAAGACACTGCCAGATACGTTCCCGAAAGATGTTCCCCTCCCTGATAACGCGGCTATTGACGGATCGGTCAAATCCTCGATCGACGGAACAAATACGGTCATGGTTACACTTTTCACAGATATGTCCGTCAACGATGTCAGCCAGTTGTACAGCAAATTTATGAAGGATAACGGCTACCAAAACACGATGGAAACGGTAACGAATGACATGTCACTGAATTCAGGCACGCTCAATAAGCAAACCTTGCAAATCGTATCCCAGCCCGACGAAGACAAGGGAAAGACGACGGTCGTGATCACCTGGATCGACGAAACGAATAAAAAAGAATAAAAATAGCGCGAACGAGTTCACTCGCGTCATGGGGCTCGTTCGCGTTTTTGTTCCTCTTTTACAATCCATGGAGGGAACTTCTCACGCCCGTACCCCGTGCCGAATAAGAACCTGCCTCACATTCTCACTACCCATTACTTGGTCTGGCAGCTTAACCCCTGCTTCTATGAGGCTCTCTGCAACAGCAGCATAATCCCCTTTTGAATCCCGAGTATGAAGTGACCCCCATATACAGCTATTTAGTGCTGTCCCGCCGAATTCATTCAGAATGTCTATTGATGCACCATGTTCAAGTAGCAGTCGAACGATTTCATCGTCTCCATGCTCAGCCGCACGATGAAGGGCTGTCATCGAATGATCATTGCGGCGTGCATCCACGTTTAAAACCAACTTCTAACATGAGTCGTACCGCATCTGCATGATGGTCCCTCGCAGCATCAACCATGACGCTCTGTTCTTCTGGCTCCAGTGATCGGACAATATCCTGATTTCCCTGGAGCAAGCTATAGACAATCTCTGTATCCGCCCGCATGCAGGCAAGCAGGAATTTCTGCTCAATGGAACTGTACGACAGCATCAGCTCCACCATGTCTTCATGACCCAAACGCTCCGCAAGAAAGATCGGCTTCACAGCAACACCGATATTGTACTCATATATGTGCCCACCAACGGCGACAAAGTCTCCTTTTCCCACCTGTGTCTGAAGGGCATGCGGATTCTCCCGCAAAATTTTGTGGACAAGCTCGCTGTCCCCCAGCTTGCAGGCCATGAATATATCCGTCCGGGCACCGCGCTTAATGAAATGTCTGCATTTTTCTGGGTGAGTGACAGCATATTGAGCAGGCGTACTATTGTGATCAATATCTCGCTTGTCAATGTCAGCCCCATGATCCAGCAGAAAGTCGATGACTTCGGGAGAAACAGCATAATGCAGAGGAACCTGTCCATCTGGGCCACGCTGATTAACAACGTCCGGATCCATCTCCACCAGCTTTTGCAGGATATCGAGCATTCCCAATGCAGCCGCAGCATGCGGATCGACATGCGCTCCTCGTTCAATCAGATAACGGGATAAGTCGTGATGGTCATGATGAAGTACACCAAATCCTCCCGCCCACCAACTGCTTTTCACATTGATGTTCGCCCCGTACTCCAGCAATATGTCAACCATCTCACGGTTTCCTCTATACGCAGCAATTACAATCGCTGGTGTATCAAAAATAAACCATGGCTCGTCAATCCGAGTGACAAGTGTTGGATGACTCTGCAGTAAGCGCCTAGTAGCTTCCAGGTTGTTATCCTCAACGGCCTGTCTGAATTGTTCGATGGCCATGGTCTCTACATCATGATTTGAAAGATTCAAATCGTTGTTCGTCTCGGTCATGGCACTATCATCTCTCCTTCTTCCAAAATTACATCCCTTAGGATGCAACCATAATCCGCAAAAAATCCGCCAACGTGTAATGCTCAAAGTTGCTTCACACCCGTATAACAGTGCTCCCCCCATACAGAGCTTTTATGCAGTATTTACTTGTGATTAGTGAGAATGCGCCGAATAAACTCCACAGCATCTTTATCTGTAAATCTATCGCTAATTTGAAAGATGATGAAGTAAGAACTCCTCTCTAGTTGAAAGGCATACACACCGTAATTCCCTGACTCGACCTCTTTAAAAGAGTACTCCACCTCTACACCCTCAATTTGTTGGAGCTTCGCATCAAAAAGCGAATTTTTCTCGTTACTGATCTCCATCCTGATCAATGGCTTGCCTTCATATTCTCCGTAATAAAATTTCCTTCGTTGCTTTTTTTCGAGCTGCTCCTTCTGTTCGTTGGTCAATTCGATGAGTGGTCCTTTTTGATCCGTGTAGACGATCACTGCTACCCGCCGATCTCCTATCACTTCATTATTCACAAGAGGAGGATACATCATCTCTGCCAATTTGACTTGAAAATGATCCAATACAGGAACTACAAATTTCGTTCCCAATTCCTTTTCCACTTTTTGATGGATGTCCGGTGGCAATCCGGTCGCATACGTCCGAAGGTCAAAACGAGCGATTTCTTCTTCGCCCACCGTGAGAATCAATACAGCGTCGAATTTTTTGTTTTGTAGTTCATCCATTTTTTCTTTGGAGGGCAAAAGGGGAATTTGTTGATATGAACCTAAATCCTCATCGGTTCCCAATTCATAAAAAAGGGAATATTCTGCCGTTCCGTTACTGAGAATCTCACCATTCCCTGTATAACCGCCATTCATCTTCTCAAAATCCAGCACATTTGACCCAACTGTTTCTGTTACTACTGATATGAGCTCATCACTTGGTGCGAGTTTGAACCTGACCGGCTTCTTACTATCACCTATCTTTTGATTGCTCGTGTTTTTCACCAGAATTTTGTAAGAAAGAACTGTCGGGGTAACATATTTCATTACCTTGTTTCCATCCATAATGCCTGTTTGTCCGCTTACCGATTTGTCTTTGACGATTTCTGCGGACACATGAACCAGCTCAACTGTTGGTTTACTTGTACAAGCAGCAGTCATGAAACTCATGACCATAATGAGACTGAAGAGAAAAAGTCGCTTCACTTTCTTTCACCTCCGTCTTTCCTCTGATCATTTTACCATATTTTAACTCCCCGTTTTCCAAGAACGTGAATTTGCCGGCATCAGTATGCGGATTTCAACTTTCGAAGCCTATGAGCCGGAAAGGAATTTGGATGGGAATAGTCGAATGTCAAAACAAATTGTCGTATCAAGTTGGTCTTAAGAGGGTGAAAGCAATGACAAGTGCTCAAGAGAAAAAATGCCATGCGATTATACATACAGCAGCGATTGGAGCGGCCGGAGGTAATTTGATTCCAGTACCCGGTGTTGGAATTGCAGCTGATATCGTTGCGATGACAACGATGACAATGAGTTTAGCGAGTGTGTTTGGAGGTAATTTAACAGAAGAAGCGGCTAAAGCTATGGCGATTACTGGAATTAAAAATTCAATGTTAAAGCAGCCGATTCAGACATTAACAAAAGAATTATCTAAATTCGTTCCTATTTTAGGTCAGGTTGTGGCTCCAACTATTAGTATTGCAATGATTGAAGCCGCAGGCTGGGCCATTGCCAAGGATCTAGATCGTAAGTTTGGAGCCTATCACTAGACTGCTGTTGTTTTTATGCCCAGGCAGAAAAAAGAGGCCCCCCAAAGGGTCTGCCTCTTTTTTCCATTCTTTCTTCCTTTACAAAGCGCCCGAAACCACATTCCCACGGAACATGACTGCCTGACGCTGCGCGCGGCGGGCAACTGCCTCGGCAGCAGACGCTGCATGGACAAATACGATGTCCGCTTCATCCCCGACATTTGGCCACATACGTTTTCCTTCTCTATCCAGCGGTGTTTTGCCGCCCGTAATAAAGCCCAGCGCTTGTGACAGGGAGCGCTCATCCTGCATGCGGAAACGCTCAGCCAAGCGTCCCGCTTTTTCTAGGCTGTCTCCCTGACCAAACGGGGACCAGTGATCCGTGATGCTGTCATCGCCGAGCGAAACGGACACACCCTTTTCATGCAAAAGCGGAATCGGAATGGTCGGCTTGATGACCGGAACAGTAGATGTGATCGAAATGCCAAGCCCAGCCAGCATTTCAGCTACATCTGCTGCTTCCTCCAGGCTGATATCAGCCAAGGAGTTCGCATGACTGATCGTGACGCGTCCCTGCCAGCCTGCTTCTTCAGTCATTTTCGCCAGTCGCTTGAAGGTGAAAATGCCCAGGTGATCCGGGTCGTGCAAATGAACATCGATTGGTGCATTCGCTTCTACTGCCAGCTCGAAAATAGTTGCGAGTGACTTTTCGATATTTTGGTCAACCGTTGCCGGATCGACCCCACCGACGTAAGTCGCACCCATTTTCAGCGCCTGGCGGATGTTCTCCACCTGATTGCTGCGCAAAAGACCTTGCTGCGGGAAGGCGACTACCTCACATTGCAGCTTGCCTCTAAAGGTTTCTATGGCAGCCATTGTCGCCTCGAGATTTTTCAAACCGATGTAAGGATCGATGTTGCAATGCGAACGAATCTGGGTAGACCCTGCTGACAGAAGCAATGCCAGCATTTTTTCCGCACGCTCCTGCGCTGTAGGCAGCAGCTTTGGCATTAGCGTGCTTTCTTCTTCCAATCTGCCCAAAATATTTTTAACCGGAGTGACCGCTTTCCATGGGCCACCGTAGTACGTTTTGTCAATATGGATGTGCATATCGCGAAAAGACGGCAACGCTAACAGGCCTCGTGCATCCTGCGTAGGCAGCTCTGTCTGCGGCACATCAGCACCGAAAACGATTTGCGCGATGCGTCCACCCTCTACCAGCAGGTGAGCGACCTCGGTATCGGTTGCAACCACCTTGTCATTTTCTTTGTGATATCCACTCTCCAAACGAACATTGGTTATCCAATAAGCTGTAGACATCTATTCATGACATCCTTTCCATTTGAAAGTAGGAACGAAAAAGAGCTTACCACTCACCAGCTACCCGTGTTCCCTGATAGAGAACGACACGGCGTTTGGCCCTTCTGGCTACAGCTTCGGCGCTACAAGAGGCTTCGACAGCCATCAGGCTCGCCTCGTCTCCGATCAATGGCCAAATCCTGTTCCCTGCATCATCGAGCGGAATCCGCCCTTCTGTGACGAAACCGAGAGCGACACCTAGTATACGCTCGTCAGTCAGTCGGAAACGCTCTGCGAGTCGACCTGCCTTTTCAAGCAAATCTCCACTGCCAAAAGGTGTCCAGTTATCTGTCAGACTGTCGTTCCCCAGCATCACGGCTACCCCTGCCTCATGCAGAAGTGGTATCGGGATGGTCGGACGGTTGATCGGAACGGTTGAGGCAATGGAAATACCTAATGCTGCGAGACGCTCTGCTACCTCTTTTGCTTCCTCCGGCGATACATCGCCAAGTCCGAGTGCATGGCTTACTGTGACGCGTCCTTGCCAGCCAGCCTCCTCGGTCATCGCAGCGAGGCGCTTGATCGTAAACACCCCGAGATGGCCCGGGTCATGCAGATGCAAATCAATGTCGGCATCCGCTTCCACTGCTAGCTCCATCATCGTTGCCAGTGAACGCTCAATATCTCCGTCTACCCCGCCTGGATCGACGCCTCCCACATGGGTCGCTCCGCTTTGCAGCGCTTCACGCACGTAGCTTTTGGCATCCGTGCGAAGCATCCCGTAATGGGGGAACGCCACTATCTCATAGGACAAGCGATCTTCAAACGTGTTGAATGCTTTAAGCATGCCCTCCAAAAATCCGAGTCCTACCTGCGGATCAACGTGACAATGTGTCCGAACATGTGTGACACCGGTCTGGACGAGCAACGACAGGATGCTTTCCGCCCCGTTCTGCGCTTGCTTCAGGTACATCGGTAGAAGACCTCTGTCCTCGGCATGACGCTCAAACAGGTTTTTCACGGGTGTCGTCGCCTTCCATAAACCGCCGTAGTACGTTTTTTCCAAATGAATGTGCTTCTCTGCCATCGATGGCAAAATGAGCAAGCCTTTTGCATCCTTCTTGGGAATCCCGTCCTCCAAAATTTCACTGGAGGGCTCAATCCGGGTGATCTTCCCGTTTTCAATCAGCAAATCGCAAAGCTCTGTTTGCGTTTCCCTGATGGCTCCTTGGTCCCACACATACCCGCTCTCCAACCGGGCATTGATGATCCAATACGGGGATGCCTTCATACCCGATCACTCCTTTGCTTCGGTCGCTTCTTCCACTTGACCTGCAGCCAGAGTCCCTTTAAAGAATACAGCGTGGCGCTTTGCACGACGGGCAATCGCCTCTGCAGAGCAAGTGGCCTCGACCAGCACGAGACTCGCCTCATCACCCGCTTTTGGCCACTGCTGTGTACCTTGTGCATCCAGCGTTGTTTTGCCGCCCGTAATAAAGCGCAGAGATTGAGACAGCGCCAGCTCATCCAAATAACGGTTGCGTTCTGCCAGTCTCCATAGGCGCTCCAGCACATCCCCGTTGCCATATGGCTGCCAGGTGTCAAAAATATTGTCGCAGCCTACCGCTACGTCCACGCCATTTTGATGCAGCAGCTGAACAGGTGGAATGATCCGGCTGTACGGAACGCTGGTGATGATCGTAATTCCTGCCTCGCGTAAAATCGCCGCCATTTCTTCCGCTTCTGCGACAGGTATATCGCCAAGTGCAAACGCATGGCTAATCGCTACTCGTCCTTGCCAGCCAGCATCTACCGTCATCTGTGCCAAACGCTTCATCGTGAAGGTTCCCAGATGCCCAGGATCATGCAGATGCAAGTCTACTCCTGCATTTGCTTCTACAGCCAGCTCCATCATCTGGCTCAAGGATTCCTCGATGTCGCCATCTACATTGGCCGGGTCTACGCCACCTACATGAGTCGCACCTTGGCGCAGGGCATCCCTGAGCAGCCCTTTTGCTTCTGTACGCAGCAAGCCGTGCTGCGGGAATGCCACGATCTCATGTGACAATCTCGTAGAATAGTCAGCCAACGCCTCTTTGACCGTTTCGAGATTCGTGATGCCAGCTTCCGGATAAATGTCTACATGTGTGCGTACATGGGTTGCCCCATACGATTGCAGGATCGCGAGCAAATTTTTGGCGCGCTCCTGTGTAGTCGTTGGCAGACCCGGGAGCGTACGCTTTTCCATTTCACAACGCTCAATGATGTTCGATACCGGAATGACTGCACGCCATGGTTCTCCCATGAGTGTCTTGTCCAGATGCACGTGTTTTTCTACAAACGATGGGAGCGCCAGAAGACCATTGGCATCCTTTTGCGCAATTCCGTCTTCGAGCTTCTCGGTAGCCGGTGTAATCCGTGCAAATTTTCCGTCTTTTATCAAGATGTGAAACAAGGAAGCCTCTGTTCCACTCACGACACCGTTTTCCACACGGTAGCCCGTCTCCAAACGAACATTGGTCAACCAATAGGTAACACTCATACACCATCCATCCTTTCTAATTGTCTATCCATGCCTTCCCTACCCATTATCTAGGAACCGCGAATACTTGATTTGCACAATCTTTACGTCTATTTTCACTATTTTTACGACTTGTTCAAATTGCCTTTACTTCATACATTTTTCTGATAACTTGAGACATAAGCAAAAGGAGGGTTGCATCATGAAGGTTGAGTACGCTCCAACCAATCAAGCTCTTCCGCCAAAGGCAACGACTGCACGTCCAGGCAGATGGCGGACTTTTTACAGGAAACTGCGCAAAAACAAACTGGCCATGGTAGGCGGCTGTATTGTCGTATTTTACATCGCAATCGCCCTCTTGGCACCACTCATCGCACCTAGCGATCCTTACGCCATTGATTTGGTCAACAAGCTGAAACCACCATCCGCTGAGCACTGGATGGGCACTGATGACAAGGGAAGAGATGTGCTTAGCCGTCTCTTATATGGAACACGCCTCTCGATGTCTGTCGGTTTTGTCTCTGTGTTTATTGGCGCTTTCTTCGGCATTATTCTTGGTTTGCTTTCCGGCTACTACGGAAAATGGGTAGATACGATTATCTCCCGTGTCATTGATGTTCTGCTCGCATTCCCTGGTATCCTGCTTTCCCTGGCCATCGTGAGTGCACTTGGCCCGAGTTTGTTCAACGTCATGGTCGCTGTCGGTGTCTTTTCGATTCCGGTCTTTGCAAGGATTGTTCGCGGTTCTACTCTGACAGTGAAAAAGCTGGAGTACATCGATGCGATTCGCTCTCTGGGAGCAAGTGATTTCACCATCATCTTCAAACACATTTTTCCAAACATTCTGTCTCCAATCATTGTTCAAGCGACAATGCGTCTGGCGACTGCGATTCTATCAGCAGCTGGCCTGTCGTTCCTCGGTCTTGGTGCACAGCCACCACTGCCTGAATGGGGTGCGATGCTCAGTAATGGACGCGACTTTTTGTTTACGGCTCCTTATCTGGCCATGTTCCCTGGTCTCGCCATTGCGACACTGGTTCTCGGCTTCAATATTTTCGGAGACGGCCTCCGGGACGCTCTCGACCCAAGAATGAAACAATAGGAGGGAATGCTCAATGTTTGTCTACATTATTCGTCGCTTGCTGCAGATGATTCCCGTCCTGCTCGGTGTCATTCTGGTCGTCTTTTTGATCATGCAGATGGTTCCGGGCGACCCTGCTGTTCTGCTCGCAGGTGAAGGCGCTTCCGCAGAGACTATCGCCAAAATCCGTACACAGCTTGGCCTCGATCAGCCAATCATGGTCCAGTACTTCCACTACGTTACAGATGTAGCTACTGGTGATTTAGGTACGTCACTGCGTTCCAACTTGCCGGTTTTTGATGAAATTATGGCTCGTCTGCCTGCTACGATTGAGCTGGCTCTTGCAAGTATTTTTGTAACGATCGTACTCGGTATGATCGCAGGGATCATCTCTGCTACCAAGCAATATTCCTGGGCAGACATTACGATCATGATCATCGCATTACTTGGTGTATCCTTGCCTAGCTTTTGGCTCGGTCTCAGCTTGATCTACTACTTCTCCGTGAAGCTTCATCTATTCCCTGTTGCCGGTTGGGGTACATGGCAGCACATGATTTTGCCAGCGATCACACTCGGTACAGGCGGCGCTGCGATTGTAGCCAGGATGACACGCTCCAGCATGCTCGACGTTGTACGTCAGGACTACATTCGTACAGCAAAAGCAAAGGGCCTCAAAGAGCAAGTCATCATTTACAAGCATGCGCTTAAAAATGCGTTGATTCCGATCATTACTGTCGTTGGCTTGCAATTCGGTTTCTTGCTTGGCGGTACCGTTCTCGTCGAATCCGTCTTTGCCATCAATGGTTTGGGTCGCTTGATTGTAGATGCGATTCGCATGCGTGACCTTCCAGTCGTACAAGGCGGCGTTTTGATCGCTTCCGTCATTTTCGTCTTCGTGAACCTTTTAGTCGATGTTTTGTACCGTTACTTCAATAAACGAATTGATCTGAGCTAAGGAGGGAGTAATCATGCCAAAGCAACAAGATGTAATCCTGGAGGTTCGCAACCTGCAAACGCATTTTTTCACGGATGATGGCGTCAGCAAAGCAGTGGACGGCGTTGATTTCTCTCTGAACAAAGGAGAGACGCTGGGGCTAGTTGGTGAATCGGGCTGTGGAAAAAGTATTACCTCCCTCTCGATTCTGCGTTTGATCGCCAGTCCTCCGGGAAAAATTGTAGGAGGAGAAATCATCTTTAAAGGGCAAAACCTCGTAATCAAAACGGAATACGAGATGCGCTCTATTCGTGGGAACGAGATTTCGATGATTTTTCAGGAGCCAATGACTTCACTCAATCCGGTATATACCGTGGGTGAACAAATTGCCGAGGTGTTTCGCTTGCACCAAAAAATGGGGCGCAAGGAAGCATGGGAAAAAGCTGTGGAAATGCTCAGACTCGTCGGTATTCCCTCCCCTGAAAAACGTGCGACACAAGAACCACATGAGCTGTCTGGCGGTATGCGTCAGCGTGTCATGATTGCGATGGCACTGGCTTGCCGCCCTGAGATTCTGATCGCTGACGAACCGACTACTGCTCTGGATGTAACGATTCAGGCGCAAATTTTGGAGCTGATGAAAAAGCTTCAGGAAGAAATGGGCATGAGCACGATCATGATCACGCATGACCTTGGAGTCGTCGCTGAGACATGTGACCGCGTTGCCGTTATGTATGCAGGAAAAGTTGTGGAATATACAACAGCGAAAAACTTGTTTGCAAATCCGAAGCATCCGTACACGGTCGGTCTGATGAACTCACTCCCCCGTCTGGATGAGGATGTGGAAGAGCTGCAGGCAATCAAAGGAAACGTTCCTAGCCCATTCAATATGCCACAGGGCTGCCGCTTCGCACCTCGTTGCCCTCACGCGACACAGTTGTGCCACGATAAGCTGCCTGAGCTGCTGGAGCAGGAGGACGGGAGCAAAGTGCGCTGCTGGATCTATACTTCTGAGTGGGACGGCGCCAACCAGACTGTTACGGGAACGGGGGTATAACAAACATGATTACACAAGCAGAATTGAAGAAAAAGCCGTTGCTGGAAGTAACCAATCTCAAGCAGCACTTTCCGATCAAAGGCGGAATCCTTGGTCGCACCGTCAATCACGTAAAAGCTGTTGATGATATCAGCTTCACGATTTACGAAGGGGAGACACTCAGTATCGTTGGCGAATCCGGCTGCGGAAAATCCACCACGGGTCGTGCGATTCTCCGTCTGGACGAACCAACGAGCGGCTCCGTATTGTTTGAGGGACAAGATTTGCTCGCCATGTCCAAGTCGCAAATGCGCGACATGCGCAAGCATCTCCAGGTTATTTTTCAGGACCCATTTGCATCTCTAAACCCACGTCAATCCGTGTCCCAAATTCTCGGTGAAGCGCTGGCGATTCAAAACATCGTTCCTGCGGGCAAGCGTCGCGAGCGAATCATCGAGCTGCTCGGCTACGTAGGATTACGTCCAGACCAGATTGACCGCTTCCCGCACGAATTCAGCGGCGGACAGCGTCAGCGGATCGGGATTGCCCGGGCACTCGCCATGCAACCTAAGCTGATTATTTGTGACGAGGCGGTATCCGCACTGGACGTATCCATTCAGGCGCAAGTATTGAATCTGTTGAAATCATTGCAGCGTCAATTTCAGCTAACCTATTTGTTCATCTCGCACGATTTGGGCGTTGTTCGCCACATTTCGGATCGGGTCATGGTTATGTATCTCGGAAAAGTCGTCGAGATCGCTGATAAGAAATCGCTGTTTGACAACCCGCAGCATCCTTATACCCAGGCACTTTTGTCTGCTATTCCAGTTCCAGACGCAACCAAAAAACAGGAGCGCATCATCCTGCGCGGTGATGTACCATCTCCAATTAATCCGCCAACGGGATGCCGCTTCCACACTCGCTGCCCACATGCAGTGGAGCGTTGCAAAACAGAGGCTCCGGCGCTCACGAGTCTGCACGATACCCATCAGGTAGCTTGCCATCTCGTTCAATAGAGATTAAATTTTTCTAAAAAGAAAATAAAACTCAGGCAACATGATATGATGTAACTGCGAAAAATCACTACGGCATCCGTACAGAAGGGATCTCATGATAAGCTTCGAGGGTTTTACGTTGCTCATTCTGTTGTTTATCTTGGCTCCTATCATAGGAGCTATTGCTTTATTGTTTTTGTTTATTTTTGAGAAGCGGATTGATCTATTAGAGAATCGCAATGTAAAGATCGAGCTGGAAAAGGAGCTGCAACAGGCCCTTTACAATCAATTAAATCAACAGATTCAGCCCCATTTTCTGTTCAATACGCTAAATGTCATCTTGAGTCTAGCCAGGCTAAACCGAACGAAGGAGCTGGTGAGAGCGCTAGAGGTTCTCTCCCAGTTCCTCAAATTCAAATACAAGTCAACCGAGCCGCTGATTTCGTTGTCCAGAGAAATCCAATATACGGAGCAGTACTTGGAGATTCAAAAGCTGCGTTTTGGCAGCCGCCTCTCGATCCAGCTGGACTGTCCCGATGATCTGCTCTTGGCCTCCATCCCTCCTTTCGTCCTCCAAACGCTGGTAGAAAATGCCTTCAAGCATGGACTGGAGCGAAAAATGGGAGAAGCCCTGCTGCAAATTCGCATTAGCCACAAGGATGACAATGTGCTACTGGAGGTCATCGATAACGGCTCCTCCGGCCTCACCGCCTTTCAGGATGAGAATCTAGCAGAAACCGACCAACATCATGAGAAGAGCGGTCACGGATTGGACAACATCCGCAGACGGCTCCACCTTTGTTTTGGTGATCATGCTAGCCTGGACCTGTCACCTGTGACAGAAGGCGGAACACATGTAACTGTGCAATGGCCCTTTCTTTATGAACAAATCGACGTGAGGTGAGAGCATGAACGTACTGTTAGTGGATGACGAACCGTTAGAGCTGGAACAACTGGAGTATTTGATCCAGCCGATGTTTCCTTTGTGGAACCTGTACAAGGCGGCAGATGGCAGTCAAGCCATGGCGATCAGTCAGAAGGTGCCTCTTCATCTCGCCTTTCTGGATATTAATCTGCCGGGAAAATCAGGATTGGCACTTGGTGAAGAGCTGCGAGCCCAGCATAAGGAGATTGAGCTGATCATCGTCACAGCCTATCAAGATTTTCATTATGCCAAGCAATCCATCCGTCTCGGTGTTGTGGATTATATAACGAAGCCTGTCATCGAAAATGAGCTCGTCGAGATTTTGAACAAATATCAAAAGAGTCCAGCGCTCTCGGCATACACACGAATCATTTCCGATGCGATGAACATCATTCATCAAAAATTTGCCGAAAAGCTGAATCTGGCAGATTTGGCTTCCGAGGTGCATATCAACCCTACTTATTTAAGTCGGCGTTTTCATGAGGAAGTGGGCGTCTCCTTTTCCGAATATCTCATGCAATACCGAATCCAAATGTCCAAAAAATTCCTGATTGGCCACCCGGACTGGAGCATTTCAACCGTAGCAGAGCGAACAGGCTTCAACAGCCAGCATTACTTCAGCACCATTTTTCGAAAAGTGGTCGGAAAAACACCGAAAGAATATCGGGACAAGGGGAATGTAACTTGACCTACTTATCATTTCGCGAGTATGTGATGGGTGCCGCCAAGATCGGGATTGGTCTTGGGGTCGTCTCGATTCTCGCTCGCTGGGTAACGGGCAACACCATCTTTGGTTCGCCTGAGGCTTTGGTCAAATACGGGATCTTTGGCGGAATTGGCTTTGCGTTGATGGGAGCATTTGCACTCAGTGCCTTTGGGTTTTTGGGGCGTAGGGTGCGGCGTGAATTTTCCGAGGGGATGACGATCGGAGACTACATGCGGGGTAAGCTCCATCCTTTTGGCTACTGGCTGATGATTATCATTTTGCTCATCACGACCGTTGAGGGTATGTTCGTTCAAGGCATGGCTGGCGGCGTGCTTCTGAATATCCTGTTTGGTCTGCCCATTCCACTTGGTCTGCTCTGCTTTTTTATTTTTTGCGTTCTGTTTGCCGGAATTGGCGGGATTCGCTCTATCCACCGGTTTGCCATCGTTCAAATTGTCATTACCTTTGCGGCGGCGATCCTGATTCCCGTCTACTTTTTTGTGGGAAAAGGCGTAGAGCATGTTTACAACGGCTTGCGACTATACCATCCGTATTTGCTGGTGCTAAACAATTATGAAGGTCTCTTTTTTATCATCACAGGGCTCTTGATCGGCTTTGGACAAGTCTTCGTCGATCAGGCTTCCTGGCAGAGACTGTACATGATGGAGGAAAAAAAGGTAGTTCCAACCTTTCTTTTGTCTGGACTGATCTTTGCTACAGTTCCCCTCTCTTTTTCTTCGCTCATCATCATTGTGATTTTCACGGGCGGCTTCGATGATATTTACTCGCTGCTTTTTGATCTGGTACGGAAAATCGATACGATGTTTTTACTCATCTTGTTTGTGCTGTGCTCATTTGGTGCCATCATGTCTGCCTTTGGTGCGGGTCTTCATTCGATGATCAGCCTCATGGTAAATAATGTCTATCAATTGTTCCGCCCGTACGCTACAGAGCGGCAAAAGATTCGCTTGAGCTACACTCTGGCGATCGCCATCGGTGCCTTGTCTTTTTGCCTCACTCTTTATTTTCAACCAACTTTGCTTGACCTGTTATTTTTCTTTGGGATCATCTACGCTTCATTGTTTTTGCCTGTTATCGTTATCGTTTTGACAAAGGGAAAAGCACACAATTTCATTTTGATCAGCGCGGTCATCGGTTTAGCCGCCGGCTATGGCAGCAGGGTATTTGTGGACAATATGAAAGCGATCTGGATTGCTTCCTCCAGCACAGCCCTGACCTTGCTTGCGTACTTGTGTGTCACCTGGCTTTGGAAACATTATTTCCGATCACCAGAACGAACGGAGTAAACAAAATACCACTTTGATTGAACAGAAAGGAACGAATGTCATGCTACGCTCCTATTTACTGCTCATCTTTTGTGTCACCGCCTGGGGCAGTAATTTTGTCTTCGGAAAAATGCTGGTCGCCGAGTTTTCCCCCTTATTTTTGTCGGCGATGCGCTTATTGTTTATTTCTGTCTTTTTGCTGATTTGGGCTAAGGGCCGCTTGAAAATTCCTGCGCTCACCAGAAAAGACTGGGTGCTGCTAGCGGCACTTGGGATCGTGGGCGTCTTTATTAACCAATGGTCGTTTTATAAGGGTCTTGTGACTGCTGATCCGACTACCTCCGCCCTCATTTTGGCCCTAACGCCAATCACGACAGCACTTTTGGCTGCCTTGCTTTTAAAGGAGTCCTTGACCGGGCGCATGGCGATTGGATCCGTTATTGGTACGGCGGGTGTACTGTTCGTGATTTACACAGGCGCTGAGCTGCATTTTGACGCGGGGATTCTGTGGATTTTTCTGACGATGCTCACGTTTGCTGCATCCATTATTCTCGTACGGGTGCTCGGACATCGACTTCCCCCACTCGTTACGACGCTTTTCTCCAACTTGATCGGATTTGGCTCCATGCTTCCTTTTGTGCTCATCAGCCTACCTACGGAAACGATCAGCCCGAGACTTTCTTCCTGGCTGCTTTTGTTTGTCACGGCGGTGATCATGCACGGAATCGTGACGCTGATCTGGAATAGTCAGCTGCAAAAGGTGGGAGCTGCCAAAGCAGCGATGTTTTCCAACCTGGAGCCTTTTATCGCTATGGTCTTTGGATTTTTCCTCCTGGCGAAGCCGGTTACGGCTGTTCAATTATTTGGTGCGGTGCTGATCATTGGTGGCGTAACCTTGACGACTACCTCCAAAGATCCGAAGCAGCTTCAACAACGTAAGCTCAAGTCTTTCTCCTCGTAATGCCTGTTTCAAAGCATCGAAAAATCCTTTTCATACAAAAAAGGTCGGAATTGTGGTTGAGATTTACAAATCCTCTGGAGTATACTAGCAGTAAAGTGAGGAGGAGCTATCCATGTCTATCGTAAAGCTATCGCAATGGGAAATGATGTTGCTGGAGGCAGCTCGTTCCCATGGATTTGTTGATGAAGAAATCATTCACAAGCTGCGATCCGAGAACACCGAAGCTTTTTTGGATGTAGAAGGCGGTAAATTCGATTTCACCCATCTGTTCGATCTGTCCAAAAACGATCCACATACGCTGGAGACCGCAATCCGTGATGGCTATCAGATCAAGTTCACGACTTTTAACGGAATTAAATTTCTTTTGAATAAGCGCTATGATATTCAGGCAGACAGGGACTATCAGATCAATGGCGACTCATTGGATCGGGTGCCGTTAAAAGACCATGCACTCTCTTGGGTGAGACAAGCCATCTCCAAAAACTGGCGAATTGTCGAGCTGGAAAAGCGAACTGATTCAGGCGATACCATCGTGCGCTTTGAGCTGGTAAACACCCCATCGTAAAAAACACAAGCTGATCATAATCAAAAGAGCACTTTCCGCTAGGGAGAGTGCTCTTTTTATGCGCAAACGACGGGTCAACCTTTTACCGCACCCTGTGTCAGTCCTTCAACGAGGTACTTCTGGCAAAACGCAAACAATAGCATGGTAGGGATGACAGAGAGAACAGTCGCTGCTGACATCGCTCCCCACTCAATATCGTACTTTTTAATAAAGGCGTTCATCGCAACCGGAATCGTTTTTACGGACTCTTCATCAATGAACAACACCGCCATAATCAGCTCATTCCAGCACTGTACAAAGGCAAAGATGAATGTAGCTGCAATCCCTGGGAGCATGATCGGGACGATGACGCGAAACAAGGCGCTGATTCGGGAGCAGCCGTCCATCATCGCTGCTTCCTCCAAAGCGGTCGGGATACGCTGGAAAAACCCAGACATGATGATTGTACAAAACGGAATCAGCATGACCGTGTAGATTAGCATGAGAGAGGCCAGGCTGTTTAAGATATGCATTTTGGACATCATGACATACAGTGGCGCCATTCCGATGAACATCGGGATCATTTGGGTAATCAGAAACCCGAACATGACCTGACGCTTGCCCCGGAAGGAAAAGCGTGCCAGCACATAGCCGCCGAGCATTGCAATCACAACGACAATGGACGATGCGACAAGCGATACGAGAAAGCTGTTCCAAATGTACACCTGAAAGTGGGATATTCGAAAAATTTCAATGTAATTCAAAAATGTAACCTGCTCAGGCCAATAGCTGATCGGCAGAGAAAAGATCTCCTTCTGACCCTTCAGCGATGTGATTACAATCCAGTACAGAGGAAAAATGGCAAAAGCCAAAAAGCCACCCAGGACAACTACTCTGCCTGTTTTCCACCAGAGATGATCGCGGTCCATCTAAAAGTCCCCTCCCTTCTCCACTTTGGTCGCTTTCACGTAGAAAACCGTAAACAGAAGGAGAATCAATACGATAATGACGCCAATTGCTGATGCTTGTCCATAATCCTGGCCGAAGATCACTTTATCGATCATGTAAGTCGCAAAAATATGCGTTGAGCCTGCGGGACCTCCATTTGTCATCGAATAGATGATATCCGGGAAATTCAGTATCCAGATCACTCTAAGCAAAATCGTTACGAGCATGGTTGGCATGATATACGGCAGTGTTACACTCCAAAACTGTTGGAAGCGCCCTGCTCCATCCATCGCTGCTGCTTCATACAGCTCCTCGGGAATCGACTGAAGTGCAGCCAGAATCATGATCGCAAAGAAAGCGACGCCATACCAAATATTGGCGATAATGACCGCAGCCATCGCCCATTTTCCATCCGCCAAAAAAGGGATCGGCGCATCAACCAAGCCAAACCTGATTAACAGATCATTGATTACGCCAAACTGTGCATTGAACATCCAGCGCCAAATCAATCCGATCAGAAAGCCGGACATAGCCCACGGGAAGAAGACGAACGCTTGATAAATTCCCCTCCCCCGAAAACGACGGCGCATCATCAGAGCAAGCGCAAAGCCAAACAGCAGCTGAAAGAACAAGGAGATGACGACCCAGTAAAAGCTGTTCATCGCAACCCGTGGGAATTCGGGACTCGTGACTACATTTACAAAATTGTCCAATCCGATAAACTCGATATTTAAGAGATCAAACAAGGTGTAGTTTTGAAAGGACATAATCACGCCGCGCAAAAGCGGATAGTACGTAAATACCAAAACAAACAGGAACGCTGGCAAAAGGCATAGGAGGATGAACACTCCTTCCTTCGAGACGCGAAATGTTTTTTTCCGTTCCGAAGCGAGCTTCTTCGTCTTCATGACGATGGGTTTTTCTGTTTGCAAGACTGTCTTCCCCCTCGCCTATTTCCGTTCTGCCTTTTCTTTCGACCAATATTGATCCCACTTCTTCAAGAGATCCTCTACAGACAGCTGGTCTAATAAATAGCTCTGAATGTCTTTGTCTGCCGTGCTTTGCCATGCTCCCCAGCCTTTGTAGTCGACTGGTCTGGAAACATCCAGGAATGTAGACGGCTGCTGATTCATTTCGATGAACGGCTTGAAGTAGCCTGTCTTGTAAAACTCATCTTCGGCTGCACTCTTCACGACAGGAATGACAGATGTCTTCTTGGCAAATAGCGTAGCTTGCTCAGGATCAGATAGGAATTCGATCAGCTTCCACGCCTCTTCCTTATGCTTGGAATACGCAGTCATCCCCCAGCCCGGTCCGCCTACGACTTGCTGTGCCACTCCAGATGGTCCTACGGGGATAGGGGCAGTAGCCCATGTACCTTCCTCCATCTTTTCTTTGGCGCCGTCAATCACGTCAGGGTCTTGAATGAGCATGGCTGTAGAGCCTGCTACAAAGCCCTGAACCATCTCCTGAAAGCCCCAGCTGACCGAATCCGCTGGCGATGCTTCTTTATAAAGCTGCTTGTAGTAACGCATGGCTTCCAGAGACTCCGGTGTAGAGAAGAGTGTGCGTCCATCCTTTAAGAAAAAGGCGGAAGCCGGGTCAACTTGTGTACCGTTGTATGCCCACATCGTGATCAGCGCGTAATCCCAGCCGGTCGAGCCGCCACGGAAGCTGTAGCCGAAGCGGTTTTTGGCGGGATCGGTCAGTTTTTTCCCTGCTGTCAACAGCTCGTCCCACGTTTTCGGCACCTCTATGCCCGCTTCCTTGAACCAGTCTGTCCGGTAATACAGAACCCGCTGATACAGCCCATTCGGAATGTAGTACGGGGTGTTATCGACCCATGTCGCGCGGCGCTTGGCTACGTCTGTGAGCTGATCGTAATTTTGCCATTTGTCCGTGTACGGCTGCAGATTCTCGATAAAGCCATTCATCGAAAACTGCTTCGCATTGAATTCCCGCACTTCCAGTACATCCAGCTCTTCCTTTGCCATGAGCATTTGCGTAATTTTTTGGTCTGCTCCCTCAAACGGAGGGGAAATCAAATCGACCTTGATGCCCGGATTTTTTTCTTCAAACTGGGCGAGCATCCCTTTTAGCAGCTCGGTCCGTTGTGGACTCGTAATGCTCTCAACCATCTTTAATCTGACGGTTTGTCCACTTCTCTCATCGCCTGTTCCCGACGACGGTGCCTGAGCGTCTGGTACGGCAGAAGGCTGGCTACATCCTACCAATAAAGCTGTCACGATACTCATCTGTAGTGCCATCGAAATCCAGGAACGAATTCCCATATACGAACCCCCTTACTGATATTTGCAGGACAGTTCGTATTATAATAAATATTCAGAATAATTAGTTTTACTATCTTTACCAATCTTTGCATTATCTTTACTCGTTTTCGCTGTTAGGAAAGGGCTTCGTCAAACGCAGCTTCGATTGTATCAGCATCCTCAGAAACTACAAACAAAATATAGGATTGATTGGCTTTTAATACATATCGCTCGACGAGGTAAAATTCCTTCGGGCGGTAGTCCTTCAGCTTAACCTTCTGAGCCTCGATCCTCTCTCTGATTTTTTCCTGAACGCTCTCTACTTGATCCGCCTGTTTCACTTTAATCACAACCAGTTCATTCGCCTTTACGTTGGAGACTGCGGTATAAAGTACGAAGTCCTGGACTTCCTTTTCGTCGATATGGTACAGCTTCTTGAGCCTGTTCATATCCCCTTTTTCCATCTCTTCCAATGAGACAGCTTGCTTGATACGCTCCTCAACTGCACTTACGGAAACGTCCTTGCTGTCTTCGTTCATGCCGGAACAACCTACCAAATTCCCGCATAAGATCATGACGACAGACAGGACAGACAGACCCTTCCGATTTCTTTTGCTCATCATCGTTCTTGCCCTCCTACTTTTTTTATGGACGGATCTTCAAAAAAGGTAGTGGTGTTATACAAGATCAGCATTTCATCCATGTGCCGCTCTCTCGCAAGTTTCCATACATCCCCGTCGTAATACCTGAGATCCACTACGTCAATTTCGCTGAAATGTGGCGTCAAAAAGGGGAGAAAGCTGTTGGCATACGAATCCTTGACGACGAGCAGCCTTCTTTTCTCCTGACTACTCGTTGTGATTCGGATCAAGCCGTGATTCCCATTGAAAAACACGGTGTATTTATCCTTCTTGGCGAGATTATCCATGGCGTACATCGAATCTGAGCTTTTCTGCTCATCGACATTCTCCACGGTTAAGCTCTCTGGCTCCTTCGGCTCGTAAAGCTCAATGGAGTCAGACTGTACGTGCCTGAACCCGCTTTTCGAATACAGAGAACCATAGAACCCGCTGGTGACCTGGCGAATGGTGAAATCCTCTTCGTACTTTGGTGTAAATCCCATCGACCTCCCCAGCTCCCGATAGGCGATGAAAGCACCCTTGGTCGTCCAGTGATGGTCTGTTTTATAATAGATCGGCTGATCTTTGTTTGCCTCCAGTGCCGGATATACATCGATCCATCGAATACGGTCGGGAAGAGCTCTCCTGACCTTGTCAGAGTAGGTCCGTTCATCACCGCCTGAGGCATAGTGCGGCAATTTGTCCGCAAGCACAGTAACAGCCGTAGGGACCAGCATCACATATTTGCGAAGCTTGGGCGAAGCCTCGTCAAAAGCTTGAATGGCTTTTATCTTGTCTTGTACATCTCCCTGATTGGGACGGGTAAACTTTTGAAGCAAATACCCGTCCTTGCCGAGGTAAACTCCGTTGCTCTCTTTCTTCCCCATCCCCCGATCAACATTGGCCTTAAGTCCAATCCACAGGTCCCTTAGCATAAACTGGTCAGATAGGTACGCTTCAAATTCAGAAGCAAACTTGCCTGACAGCAGTTTGGAAAGCGAGAATTTCGGGAGCTGCTGCAGCATCCGGTTCTCCGATTCAGAAAAGTCTTCAATTGGGGTCAAGAGGTTGACAGCTAATATCGCTCCAGTAAACAGCAGCAGCAAAATGGCGATTGCTCGATAGTAGGCTTGGACGCATCCCTTCAAAATATATCCCCTCCTTAAAAACGAAAGTATAGGAATGGATTGTACGTTACATGTACCAGATAGGCTGTTGACACCACGATCAGGATGAAAGAAAGGCCAAAAGCGGCAACCGATCCGAATCGTGCAAACCTGCTTCTGATAGACAACAGCGCTTTGCGAGGCACCGGGGTAGCACAGAGTCCAAGGATGAGCAGCAGCAGAATGTTCGTTGACAAATCGTAAAGCGACTGGTCGTCCACGAATCCATGTGCTCCCACGCCAAACATCGTTCCGATGAAGGTCATGGCTGCGGATAGATGCTCAAATTCGAAAAATACCCAGCCGATGATCACGATGAACAGTGTGTAGACATGGCTGATGAAGGCCGGCAAGCGCTGAAGCCATTTCAAGAGAAACAGCTTTTCGGCCGTGACAAAAAAGCCAAAATACAGACCCCATATGATAAAATTCCAGCTCGCTCCATGCCACAATCCAGTGACAAACCACACCACAAACAGGTTTCTGAATTGCTTCTGCATACCAACCCGATTGCCTCCGAGCGGAATATAGATATATTCACGGAACCAGGTCCCCAGAGAAATATGCCACCTCCGCCAGAATTCCGTAATACTTTTAGAAATATAGGGATATCGAAAATTTTCCATGAATTCAAAGCCAAACATTTTCCCTAAACCGCGCGCCATATCTGAATACCCGCTAAAATCAAAATAAATTTGAAAAGTGAAAGCGATAATGCCCAGCCAGGCTGAAAGAACCGACAACTCCCCCGCAGGCGCCGCTTTCACACTCGTCCACAATAGTCCGATATTATTGGCGAGAAGCACCTTTTTCGCGAGTCCCGTAATCACTAATTCCGCCCCTTCCCCGAACCGGTCCAGTGTGACCTTGCGGGTGGTCAATTGCTCGACAATCTCTCCGTATTTGACAATCGGTCCTGCGACAAGCTGCGGAAACATCGTCACGTAGGCTCCGAAGGAAATCAGATTCCTCTGAACAGACACCTTCCCCCGGTAGACGTCGATAACGTAAGACATCGTTTGGAATGTGTAGAAGGATATCCCTACCGGGAGTGGAAGCGCTTCTGCCTGCAAGTTCAAGGCAAACAACAAATTCACATTGTCGATGACGAAGCCAGCATATTTGAAGAAGCCCAGAATTCCCAAGCTTCCCATCAAGGATAGGAGCAGAACACCGCGCGCAATCGCCTTGCGGTGCCTGTATTTCTCGATTAGAATCCCATTCACATAGTCAAATACGGTTGAGAAGATCATGAGGAAAATGTAGACAGGCTCGCCCCATGCATAAAAAATCAGGCTTGCGATGAGCAGGACGGCATTTCTGAGCGTATTGGGCGATGCGTAGTAGATCAGAATAGTTACCGGTAGAAAAAGGAATAGAAATACAAGGCTGCTAAAGACCAATCACCCGTCACCTCCATTCGTTGACCCGTTTGCAGGTTAATTCACCTGATCTTTCAGAAAGTCCAGCATACGGGTATAAAACTTGGGTTTAAAATGAATGCCGTCCGAAGTGTACACATCCTGATCGTCCGAAGCGATGGAGGATACGTCCGCATACGCGATCTTTTGCTTGGCAGCCAGTTCTTTCAGCCAGTGATTATACTCGCTGATATGTTTGTAAGCTGGCGTTTCCTGCTCCACTTCTGCCGTGACCGGAGTAACCGATAAAACCGTTATGGATGCTTCGGGAAGCTTCCTCTTGATACCCTCTATCAATTTCTCGTAATACTTCAGCGAATATTGCATGGGGTTGTCGGTTATTTGGGGAGGCAGCAAGAGATCATCCGATCCCAGCATGATGAACACATGTTTCGGGTTGCGCTTGGTCAAATCATCGATGTCTTCTAACGCCAGCTCGGTTATCTTTCCCGCGTCTCCCATTACATTTGCCTCCTCCAAAATGTCATGGTAGGACAACCCCTCTGTAATGGAATCACCCAGAAACACGCTGTTTTGAAAGATTGTTTTATAGGAAGCTGCAGTTGCTGCCTCCGCTGGATTGGCTTGAATGTGGGATGACGTACTTTGTTGGTTTTGGCCAGCTTGCTCATTGCCGCATGCTGACAATGCCAAAGCGATGCTTCCCATGAACAGCATTGAAATTACTTTTTTTACCATTTTATTGTTCTCTCCTTATTTGAAATTCATCTCTTTCCTCATGCCGTCTGTATTGAGCCTCCCCCTCTTTCTTGTCCGTTCCACAGAGAGTTTACTAGGGCGAGATAAAGATCAGATGCAGATTCTATCAATTTGAATTATAGAAACATGGCGCGGCAGGGAGCTGCGCAGCAACAAAAAAAAGAAGCTTCCCCCAAAGGTCAAAAAAACCCTTAAGGAAAGCTCCTTGTGTCTGAAATTGCCTACTCTTTTTTGTTCAGATAAAAATAGAACATCACACCTTCTGATGTATTCCTTGCACCATACGGTATGTCATGCAGCTCCAGTAGCTTCTTGGCGATAGCAAGTCCAAGCCCGGTTCCTCCACTTGAACGCTGACGGGAAGGCTCGCCACGATAGAAACGATCCCATATCTTCTCCAATTGCTCCTCTGGAATATGGGCCCCCTTATTTTCGATGATTACCTTCACGGTATTCAGCTCTTCAATGGCCGACACCATGATGGATTCTTGTTCTGGTGTGTAGCGAATGGCGTTGGTGAGAAAATTAACGATCACCTGCTCAATCCGGCTTTGATTAGCCACAACTTCGACCGGAGCAAGCCGGGTATGCAAGCGCAGTTGTTTGTTCTCCATCTGCAACTGCAAATTGCGGCAGATGTGTTCAATCACCGAATCGATATAAAACGAGTCCAGCTTCAGCTTATATGTGCCCGATTCATACTTGGCCAGCTCGAGCATATCTACGATCAGCAAATCCATCCTTTTCACTTCATCTTCCATCGCCGCAAAATAATGCTCCCGCTTATGGCTCGCTACTCCGTCTCGAAGGATAGAGAGGCAGCTTTGAATGACGCTTAACGGGGTTTTCAATTCATGCGACACCCCGGAAATAAATTCTTTACGCGTATTCTCCAGCTGCTTTTCCTTCTCAATGTCTTGCTCCAGCCGATTGATGTGGGAATGCAGACGTTCCGAAAGCTCGTTGATATTGCTCGATAGCTCGCCAATCTCATCGTTGGTTGTTACCTGAATTTTCTCAGAAAAGTCCAGTCTAGCCATTTTTTGTGTTGTCTGGTTGATCCGCAGCAGCGGACGGGCAAGCCAGCGGGAAAAATAGAACGATGCCAAGAGCACGAGCAGCAGTGTGGCGACGATGATATAAATATAGTATCGCTGCATCACTCTCGCAGCATCGTTCACGGGCTGCAGAGAAGTCATCGCAAACATGTATGCGGTCTTCCCTTTTCGATCTTCGATGCGGTCCACGAATATTTTGTAATTCACATGGTTTTCTTCAAAGCTCATCATCTGACTTTCGTTTGCGCTGCTGTCATAGTCTCCGTATAGAAGATCCGCTTGAAAGGCTTTTATCCGATTCAGAAACAAATGGTTGGTATAGCGCGAGATTCCTGACCCATCTGGAATCCGAACTTTCATAATGGTTCCGCTGACAAGCACAGAAGGATATTTTTCATGATAAGCAATCGGATTCTTAAATCGGGGAACGACTTCATATTCTTTATTCACCATCTGCTGGTTCGCCAGTTGATCTTCCTCTCTCAAATTGCGTCTACTTCTTCCCATCCGCTGCGGCACCAGATGATTATTCATGATCAAGCCTTCAATGGCGATCCCTTCCCCTTCTTTGATCCATGGACCAGGAAACGAAGTGCCTCTGCTGAAGTCCTCCACCTGCATGACAGTGTACAGCGGAATGGTTATCGTTTTACCCGAAAGCTCAGGGAAGTTGTCGGAGCGCTCCAGCCTGACCTCCATGAAAAAATCGTCGAGCTGTTCGAGATTGCCCATGGCATCTACGACCGTAATCCAGGTGTTGTGTTTTTGATAAAATTCCTGTTCGAGTTTGGCCGTGTCCTCTGCGCCGCTGTCATTTTTCAGGTAGTCCTCTTGATAAGACTGGAGAGCTGTCTTCACATCTTCTACCTTTTGATGCTCATAAAATTGTTTGAAGAATACGGTTTGTCCCACAAAAATGATCGCCAAAATGAACAGACACAACCCGGTCGTTACGAGAAACAGCTTCCGCACAATTCCTCTTTTCATGGCTGATCCTCGAATTTATAGCCTGATCGAACGACGGTGACGATGAATTTGGCATGCTCACCCAGCTTGGAACGTAGATTGCGAACATGACTGTTGACCGTACGATCGTCCCCAACGAAATCATATCCCCAAATTTTCGTGATTAATTGTTCCCTTGAGATAATGATCCCTTTATTTTTCATCAGATACGCCAAAATTTCAAATTCCGTATGCGTCAAGTTGCAGCTCGCCCCGTCGACCGAAACGGTACGGGATGGGAAATGGACGGTAATACCGCTGATGGACAGGGTATCGTCCTCTGATTCAGGGTGATCTCGTCTTTGCAGTAGCCGTTTTGCCCGTGCCAGTAGTATGGCAGGACTGTATGGCTTCGTTACATAGTCGTCTGCGCCCAGCTCGAAGCCAAGCAATGTATCATCCTCGTCTGAACGCGCGGTCAGCATGATGATCGGTACGTTCGACACCTTGCGAATGCGCTGGCACACTGACCATCCGTCCAGTTCAGGCAGCATGATGTCCAAAATAATCAAATGCAAGTCATGCTCCTGGAATGTCGCCAACGCCTGTTTCCCATCGCCCGCCTCCAATACTTCAAAACCTTCCTCGAGCAAATAATCCTTGATGACTTCCCGTAAAATAGGTTCGTCTTCCACAATCAATATCGTCTTTGCCATGCAACAACCCCACTACGTTTTGTGAAAGCAGCACTTCTGTACCTGCCTGATTTACTGGTTATCCTATCACGATTGCAAAAACTAGACAAACACGTTCAAGAGTATACCTGTAACGAAAGGTGCTATAATGAAATCGTTCAAGATGCCATTTACGTTCTGAAAAAGGAAGGAGACTCACGCATGAATACGAAGCAATTGGATCGAATCCACACGGGAAAAGGGTTTATCGCTGCCTTGGACCAAAGTGGTGGAAGCACGCCTAAGGCGCTGTTGCAATACGGTATTACGGAGAGTAGCTATTCTACGGAAGAAGAGATGTATGCCCTTGTGCATGAGATGAGAACGCGTATTATCAAAAGTCCTGCGTTTGATTCCGAGCATATTTTGGGTGCCATTCTTTTTGAGAACACGATGGATCGTTTTATTGACGGGCAATTGACCGCCGATTATCTTTGGGAGAAAAAAGGCATCGTGCCTTTTTTGAAAGTCGATAAAGGGCTTGCCGAGCTGGAAGACGGCGTTCAGCTCATGAAGCCGATCTCCGGTCTGGATGACCTGCTAAAGCGGGCAGTTTCGCGCAATATCTTCGGCACGAAAATGCGTTCGGTGATCAAGGAAGCCAATCCTGCTGGGATCAAAAAAGTCGTGGAGCAACAGTTTGCGATCGGCAACCAAATCGCGCAGATGGGACTGGTTCCGATTATTGAACCGGAAGTGGATATTTACAGTGCGGATAAGGCAGCATCAGAAAAGTTGTTGAAGGATGAGATTTCCACTCAATTAGCCGCACTTGGCAAAGATGTGAAAATCATGCTGAAGCTGTCTATACCGACAGAAGATAACTTCTACCGCGATCTCATGGACGATCCACATGTCGTGCGAATCGTTGCTTTGTCAGGCGGCTACTCGCAAGCAGAAGCAAACGAAAAGCTGTCCCGCAACGACGGATTGATCGCCAGCTTCTCCCGCGCCTTGTCGCAGGACCTTGCTGCCGGGCAGTCCGACGAGGAATTCAATGCGACACTTTCTTCGTCCGTTCAAAGCATTTACAAAGCCTCCCTGTAATCCTGTAAAAAATTAGACAGCAAAAATCCCGTTCCACGTTGATTGTGAAACGGGATTTTTTTATATGGCAGAGAATACGCTCTAGACTTTCTCCCGAACCAGCATCCGCAGCCCGAGTAAAGCAGCCCAAGCCTGGCGTTCTGCCTTGAAAAAGAAGCGGAGGGGCATTTCACCTTGCACAAAAACGAGCGTGTCGCCAGCACTTGCACGCAGCTCAAACTCGGCTCCCGCTACGTCAGCTACTGGATTTCCATCACGCAGAAAAATGCGTAAATCTCCACCTTCTGCCGAGCGATATGTCCCGACCAGTCTCTCCAGCTCGTCTTTGCTCGCTTCGTAGGTTGGCTCCTGCGGCTCTTTTTGCTCAACTGGCAGCCCCATCGCCGCATTGACAGCGGCGAGCCATACATTGCGCACCGGTACGTTGTCGAGATTGGACAGGACAGCGACTACCAGTCCTTTTTCTGGTACAAATCCGAAGTTGGAGGATACTCCTGGCTGCCCTCCCCCGTGCTCAACAAGTGTCACTCCCTCATAATCAGGAGTCATTTTGAGCGCGTAGCCGTACCAAGCATTTCTCGTCACTTTGTGGACAGGCTGCCACATCGTGCGTAGCAGCGCTGCACTCGCTATTTCTTTATTCTCATAGCAGCCTTCATTGACAAACAGCTGACCGTATTTCATCAAGTCGACAACGTTGGAGCGAATCCCGCCGCCGACCTCATAATTTCCGAGCGTTGGCCATGTTGCCTTCTCGACTGGATTGCCGTCCCCTCTTTGCACATAGGGGACAGATACATCATCCAGACGCGCTACCTCTTCGAGACTAAATGTGCTCCGATGCATCTCAAGTGGCTCCAACAGCTGATTCGTCATATATCTGCGGTAGAGTCGTCCTGTTACGCGCTCGATGATGGCCCCGAGCAGCAAAAACATGTCATTGCAGTAGCTGATGTACTCACCTGGCTCTCCTAGAGGCTCGTATGCAAGCGCCCCTACATACTCCAAATGGTCGTTTAATTTCGTCAATTCCTCACGGCGCAATAGCGGAGGTACTCCTGATGTGTGAGACAAAAGATGCCGGATCTTGATTTTTTCGGGGTCTGCTTGTCCACCTGGCCGAAAAGATGGAATGTATTTTTTCACAGGATCATCCAGAGAAAGCTTGCCTGCCGCCACCAGCTGCATGATTGCAACTGCCGTGAACGACTTGGTGACAGAGGCAATCCCAAACAAAGTTTCTGGTGTAACGGGCTCCCTCGTATCCAGATCACGTACTCCAAAGCCTTTTTGATACATAATTTGACCATCTCGCGAGATGGCAAGAGAAAGCCCTGGTATGCGATGCTCCTCCATGAACGCTTCTACGTATGCGTCCAGCTTCGATTCAAGTGCGAGATTCATGGCATTTCCCCCCATGCATGGACGGTGCGTCCTTTTCTCCCTTTTGTCGTTACCGCTTGTGTCAGTGAATTATAGATGGCTTCTTCCGTTGCCTCAGCTGCAGCTGCAAACAGCTGGTTCATGATCGGATGATCCTCCCGCACCTGCACGCGTGTTTCCTGATAGCTCTCTGACTTGTGCATCATGCGCTGAGCCGTAGAAAAGGCAATCACAATATCGCCACTGCCATGCCCAAAATGACTTCCTGTACGTCCAAGGCCGATTCCGGCCCGCTTTGCAACGCGGAGCAGCTGTCTATCACTTAGTGGCGCATTTGTAGCAAGCACCATGATAATCGAGCCGTCCTCTGCTTTTTCAACAGAAGGCGCTTCCTTCATCTTTTCAGCAAACAGCTTGTCTCCTAAAAATTCTGACTTGCTTCCAAAATTGCTGAGCACCAGTGCCCCCACTGTAAACGACTGCTCATCGAGCGTAATTACACGTGAAGAAGAACCGATGCCGCCCTTGTAGCCAAAGGCAACCATGCCTGTCCCGGCACCTACCGCCCCTTCCTCGACGGGAGCATCAGAAGCACGCAGAATCGCTTCGCGTGCATCCTCTGGCCTTACGACACAGCGCCGGATCGAATTGAGATGCCCATCATTGCATTCGCCAACCACGATGTTAATCGTCCCTGTCGTATCGCCGATCTCCTCATTCGTGTCGAGCATGTACTGAAGCGTGCCCTGCGTGACAGCCGGCACGGAGAAGGTGTTGGTCAGCATAATTGGCGACTCGATCACACCAAGCTCGTTTACTTGAACCAGCCCCGTCGTTTTGCCAAAGCCGTTTATCACATAGCTGGCAGCGGTTACTTTTTCTCGGAACAGACTGTCTCCATGTGGCAATATCGCGGTCACACCTGTGCAAGCATACTCCTCGTCTGCTCCCGCAAGTTCCTCTTTCATGGTCACATGACCTACGCGCACGCCTGCTACGTCCGTAATATCATTCTTTTCCCCTGTGGGGAGCTGTCCGATCGTAATTCCATATTCCCGAATTTTTTGCCTTTTCTTTTGAGTCATCATTCATTCCAGTCCTTTCTGTCGTCACCTCGGCAAGGAATGCTTACCGAGGGCGATTGCGCAAAAAGTTTTCGTAAGCAAAGCCGCGTACTTCATCCTCTGTATATCGCTTGAGCAGCTCATTAATCAAATTTTGGCTGACACCCGCATGCTCCAGCCCAACTACCTTTGTCGTGATGCCATCAAAATCAGAGCCCAATCCGATATTCCGTACTCCACCCAGTGAGCAGAAATGCTCGATATGTCTAATCAAATCGTCAATCGTGGTTACACCTGATTCTTTGATAAACATCGGGCAATAGACGACATGCACGTTTGCGTCTTTTGCAAACATCGCTTTTGCCTGCTCATCATTCAAATTCCGCGGATGATCACATATTGCTCTTGCATTGGAATGACTGGCGATCGGATATTTCGCTATTTCCATTGTATCCCAAAAGCTCGTCTCAGACAGGTGAGAAACGTCGGTCAAAATTTTATGCTCGTTATGAAAGTGAATGATTTCTTTGCCAAACAAAGTCAGTCCCGCATTCCTTGGCTCCAGGACTCCGTCTGCTGCCAGATTCGCCGGATTCCATGTTAGTCCTACCGAGCGCACACCCAACTGATAAAGAATGTTCAGCTTTTTCAGATCATTGCCGATCGGCTCGACTCCCTCCAGCGTCAGGATCGCGCCGATTTCACCTTCCTGTAGCAGATCCAGCTCGTGCCATTCCCGAATTTGCTTCATCTCAGGATTTTTTCCCAGTACTTCTACATAAAAATAGTGGATTTGATCCAATGCTACCTGAAATCTTTGCTCAGACGACATATCTGGAGACGTAAAGATGGCAAAGCATTGCACCTTGACTCCGCCTTGCAGCAGGCGCTGTTTGTTGATGTCCAGCTCCTCTGCATCCGCAAAGGCCAGATTCCCTTGTTTTTCCCAGATTTTCAACAATGCATCACAATGAAAATCAATGATATTCATGCTTGTCATAACCATCGCCGTCCCTCATTTTTTTCTTTAAAGCATACTACCTATTCTCCTGATTTTACGGTAAGGTATTTTGGAGAGCGATTCCAATAAAATATTACTATAGGCATCTTCAAAAATTTGCATAATGGAGCATAACCTATGAACATGGAGCAAATTGAAGCGTTTATTTTCGTCGCCCTGACTGGGAGCTTCAGTAAAACAGCTGATTTGTTATATCTCTCCCAGCCAACTGTCAGCATGCGAATTAAAGCACTAGAAACCTCACTGGACTGCAAATTGTTTCAACGCACGGGACATATGATCTCCCTGACCAAAGAAGGAGATTTGTTCCTCCCTTATGCCAAAAGTATCCTGCATATGCTGCAGGAAGGTCAACAAGCTATTCAGCGATCACATGGCGACGTCGAAGGCGAGCTCACGATTTCTGCTGTTTTCGTCTCCGCCTTTTACATTTTACCGGCACTAATCGAGCAGTTTCAGCTGCTCTATCCCAAGATCAAGCTGACGATTCTTACTGGCCATTCCCATCAGGTACTGGATATGGTACTGAATCATGAGGTTTCTTTCGGAATTGCCAGAGCCGTCACCCATCCTCAAATCAATCGGATACAGCTCATGTCGGATGATATGGTGCTGGCGATTTTCCCAGAGCATCCGTTTGCTTTTCGTCATCAGGTATCGATTGAAGAGGTGGCCCGTGAACCATTGATTCTGTTTAACCGTGGCTCTCTCGACTGGAAGCTGATTAACAATGCATTCAGTCATTATCAGCTCCAGAACAACGTGGTCATGGAAGCAGACAATATCGAGGTTGTCAAACGGATGGTCAAACAAAAGCTGGGAATTGCCTTTTTGCCTCGTTTTGCTATCACAAACGACCTGGAAGAAGGGCAATTACAGGAAGTAGCTGTCCTCAACCTGCCGCAAATCAACCGAAACTTTGAATTGATCTATTTAAAGGATACGCCTTTTCACGGGATTATGCGTACATTTGTTGACTTCTTGATGCAGAGCAAGGTCATGGAGCCCCAAAACAAAAAAAGCCCGTAGCCAATCGGTTACGAGCTTTTTGTTATTTTATTCCACGCGATAGTTTGAACACCATTCTACGATCAGAGCGTTTAATTCCTCTGGGCTATCGATATTGGGCAGATGAGCGGAGTTTTCAAACTTAACGGACTTGGCCTGCGGGATTTCACTTGCGAGCCATTTGGCCGTTTCTATAAAGTCAGGATGGTCTAATTGACCGTATACAACACAGGCAGGTACGCTCACCTCAGCTAACCTCTCTCTCGGATCAGGCTGGAGCGCATTTGGTTTGTTGACCTCTTTTGGCGGCTGGCTAAAGATATCACGATATATGTCATGTATCCATTCTCGGCGCTTTTGTACTCGCCCTTTTTCTGCATCCGGTCCATCTAAAATGAGATTCAGATTGAGTTCGAGCGCTGCTTCTATTTGACCATAGCTCATGGCCTCCATGATCTTTTTAAACCATTGCTGTCTGTCCTCTGAAGGCACTTCAAAGCCGCCTGGGCAAACGAGAAGAAGCCGTTCTACCATTTCCGGATAGGCCAATGAGAATTCGACACTGACATAGCTGCCAAATGATGCCCCGACGAATGTCGCCTTTTTTATCCCGAGCTCATGCAGCAAAGAATAGAGGTCTTCATACAAGGTAAACGGCTGACCCGGGTCCTTCGATTTTCCGAGTCCTCTCATATCATAACGGATCACTTGAAACTGCTTGGACAGAACTTCCATTTGCGGCTCCCACATCCGACTATCCAAGGGCGCGCCGTGCACAAGTACGATTGTCTCTCCCTCTCCAGCTATCTCATAATAAATATCTGCCCCGTTTACCGACTTAAATCCTGACTGTCCCATATTCGTCACCCTCTATTCTGAGAATTTGGACTCTTCCTTTTCATGTTAGCATAGAAACCAATAGGTAAGTTTTGGAATTTTTGTGAAAAGACAACAAAAAGCTGCCGAGAATTTCTCGACAGCCTGTTTTATGCAGCAATGCTATTGCACCGATTGCTGTTCCTCATTTTTCGTCTCTGTTTGCTGCAATTGACCTGTGACGTATTTTTGCAGCTGTGTGGCATTCACTGTAATGACGGCAGCTCCATTTATCTTTTCTTCACGCAACAGCTCCATAGGTGGAAGCTGCGCCGTGTGGATGGTGCGCGTACCGCCTTTGTGCAAGCTTACCGCCAGCTTCAGCATTTTTTCCGGACTCATGTTTGTCTGGATGTAGGGTGCAATCTCCTTCAGCAGGCTCGGAAGGCTTACCAGCGTGGATGTTGATTGCAGCTTCTCAGCCATCGCGCCCAGGAATTTGCGTTGACGCTCGGTTCGTGTGTAATCTGACATGGCATCTTTACGGAATCGCACGTATTGCAATGCCTTGTTACCATCCAGAAGCTGCGTTCCTTTTTTCAAATTGATTTGGTATTCCGGCTTATCGGTTGGGTCCAAATATTTCATATCTTTTTCAACTTCAAGCTCTACACCGCCAACGGCATCTACCAATTTAATAAAGCTGTCGAGGTCGATGTAATAGTAATAATGGACCGGAAGTCCGACCAGATCACTTACTGCCTTCATCGAAAGCTCAGGACCACCAAAGGCAAGCGCTGCGTTGATTTTGTTTTTTCCATGCCCAGGGATGTTTACATAGGTATCCCGCAGGATCGAGAAGAGATGGATTTGGTTCGTTCCAGGTTCAATCGAGACAAGCATCATGGAATCTGAACGACCAGCGTCTTCTACTACTCGACCGTCTCCACCAAGCAGCAAAATATTTACCCGCTCTGTCCCTTCCCACTCTGGCAATTCGTATACAGGGGGCTTTTGTACTTCAGACTCTTGAGACGTATTGCCGCTTGCTACTACTTTGGGTTTGCTGATCGTCATTGCAAACTGAGCAAAGGAGTACGTATAGTATCCTACGATCCCCAAACAGAAAATAAGAATCAACAACGATATCCGCTTCAATTTTTTAAGCATGAAAAAATATTCCTTTCCTCATTTAGCAATACCTGTAAGCTGATGCTTACTTGGCTAACATCATATCAAAAATATCAATTGTCGACAATTTTCTCATTTTGCAAAATGATGGTAATCGCCTGCTTCCCCATTTGGTTCCAGCCTTGTTCAAATGTCGACACTGCTCTTCGGCTGCCTTTTCCCGCTTGTCGCAACGGATCATGAAAATACACGTACGTTCCGTCAAACCCTGTCAGCAAAACGGAATGTTCATTGCGCGTAGTCTGAATCGGGCCATCCGCGGTTAGCCATTTAACCGAACGGCTATTATCCTGTGCGAACGTTGATGTTACGATTACCCAGACAGGAATCCCTTGCCCTACGATGCTCGTAATATCGGAAAAATCGAGGTCGGTCAAATTCATTACCTGCTGACCCGCATATTTTCGTGCCAATTCCTCAATCGGCTTATGGAAGACACCGAAGCCCGGTTTTTTCGCATCATACATGTCGCCTACGAAGCCTTTATACGGGTTGCCCCATCGCATGTTCTGCTCACTGTCATAGGAAAGGGGTGTAGGGTCCCTCACGATCTCACGGGCCAAGACCATTTTATCCACAGAAAACCCATTAACCCCAAGCAGCATCGCGAGTGTAGTCACTTCGCATCCCCGCGGCAATTCCGGTAATTGGCTGTAATAGGGCGCATCCACGATAGTAAGCTTGCGTGCCTCCTTTTTCTGGTCTTCATTCGACCATAGCGTTCGATCCTCTTTGGTCAGCCTGATACTCATTGTATGCGATGCTTGCTTCGCATGCAGAATCGCTTCTTTCAGATCGTCGAAGTCGCCAACAGCATGCTCCCCTTGGTATACGGTAAACTTTTTGCTCATGACTTTTGGCTGCGTCACTGTTTGTTCGGCCTGCTGGAATGCTGTGGCTAATGAACGGGCGATTTGCAGCAATTTTTCAGGAAGCTGCTTGTTTTGTTGTAGATAGAACACCAAAAAAACGGTGATCTGTATCAGGCTGATCATCAAAACGATGAGTAGAGGCCTCTTCCATTTCTTGATTATCAACGAGATATTCATCTGTTTTTTGTCCTTCACAATTTTCTTGGCATCCGTTTGCTATTCGACAATTCGATTCTTTTCCCTTTCTATTCCCGATTTCTACTAAAAAACGACAAATTTGAAAATGTGCGCGCAATAAAAAAGAGTTGCCGAGATGATCTCGACAACCCACAAAGAAGACGATGCAAATTTTCGTATGATTATTCTTCGCCCAACAAATCTTCTAATACTCGTTGTACTTTTACACCTGTCTCGAAGGTTACCAGACGCGCTTCCCCACCGGCTAGTGCAATCGACAGCTCATCTAGCAGGAGTGACAGACGATCCAACGGCTGAATCTCGACAGCTGCCGGCGCTTCGCCATTGCCGCCAACAAAAAGGTTGCCCCAGTTCACAACACTTAGTGTACCTTCTGTACCATAAATCCGATAATCCAAATGCTCCTGGTGCCCAATGCCTGCCAAGCCATTGATAGTGATTGGCGTGCCGTCTGCCAGACGCAAATAAGCGGAGACACTCGTCTCGCAAAGTGTTGGGTCTGCTGGGTATTCTACTTCGGAGCGAACTACCTGCAGATCGCCAAACAAGGCGTATGTCAAATGGGTGAAGTGAGGGAGAACCTCGCGGATGAATCCGCCCTGCTCACGACCTGACAACCAAGGTGTTTGCTGCCACGGACGTGGCCATTGATGGAAATGAGTCAGGATGTCGATGCGACGAATTGTTCCGAGCTTTTCCAATCGGCTGCGCAGCTCAGGGAAAATCGCCTGATAATAGAGTGGGAAATTCATTGCATGGACAACTCCCGCGTCCTTTGCTGCTGCCAGCATTTCTTCTGCTTCAGCAAGTGAGTTCGCCAATGGCTTTTCGCACAGCAGATGTTTTTTCTTGGCGAGTACATCCAGTGCAATGGCGTGATGAAATTTTGGTGGAACAGCTAAATAAATGACATCCAGCTCTTCTTTTTCGAGCATGGTTTTATAGTCGGTATACCACGGCACATCGCCGGACAGCTTCGCTGCTTCCTGTGCGCGATCAGCGGAAGCATCACTGATTGCTGCTACGCGAAATTTATCGTGGGTGCGAATCGCATTCATCATGCGCTCTCCCATGACACCTGCCCCGATGACCCCAACGTTTTGTTTGTTCTGGCTCATTTTGTTCCCTCGCTTTTTCCTGGAAGTATTGTTTTGTCACCATTATGTACACATACCCTTTTTCTCCATTTATCTGAACTTTCCTTGTTTATAAACAATTGTTTTGTTTTCGGAGGTTTTTAAGAAGGGAAAAATCCTGGAGGTTCGGGCGGTTGTGGTCGGGGGAAAAAGCAGAAAACGCGTCAGATTCTTGGAACACTTGCTGGATGATTCACTGGACGGCTCCGGGAAAAATGTGAAACCGCGTCCAAAGTGGTCGGTTCCGGGATTCTTCTCAGAGGTGGACGCTTAAGGGCGTGTTTCTCTTTTTTCACTACGCCTCGGCTGTGTTCCAAAGATCTTCTGCTTTTTTCTCCTTTTTCCTTGGACAGCTGTTGGGCTTTGTCTGGCTTTTCTTTTGATAGAGCAACATGAATAAGCACCTAGAAAGCACTAACGCTCGCTGGAGAAACAGGTTTCCAGGCGAAGCCGCTACCACTTTGACGTTTCCACGTAAATCGCTGCGCAGCGGACAGCCTCCTCTTCCTCGCAGGGTGAAGACCGGAGCGCAGATCGGAAACCTGTTTCTCCCTCACCGCAGCCATCTCTATGTCACCCATTGTTAATGAAAAAACCTCATCAACAAAGGATGAGGTTTCAGCGTGATGTGCAGACGATCCTATTCTTTATATATCAAGGAGTTTAACGATTCTGCCTGATCTTTGTCCTGTTGACTGACGATTCCCTCAAATTGATACACGTACGTGCCATTATCCGAAATCTTGACGTAAGCTACGTTCTGCTTCGTAAAACGCTCCAACACTTCATTTGCCTGCATGATTGACAACTTGGAATACATCGCGAGCTCGGTAGCGGTTAAATTGCCACCGTGACGCGAAGCAATTTGAAGCACCAAATTTTCCAATGCATCTACTCTTCGAAGTTTGGTATTTTTTCGTGCCACGAACAATAGCCAGCCACCTAACAGGACGGGAAGAACCCCGAGCAGAAGAAAGAGTACCAAATCTTTCGTTACGGTCAACTTTGTCTGCTCAGAAGCTATTGCCCCACAGATCATAATAAATCCAAATAGCAAAATAATTGCTCCCGCAATGTACTGAATCACTTCTGTAACAAGTCCGCTTCTTGTCGTTTTTGGGTTCATACATACTCAGCCTTTCCTCTATCGTTAGTTTCCAGTTTATCATATCATTTCCATTGGCTCATCAGCTGAATTGCTTAGCTCTACATGTTTATCTACAAGGTCATAGCAAAAAGAGCCCCAATCGGGACTCTCTTTCATACTCCTGTGATCATGCCGAAGCCGAGCTTGGCTCAACAGTCTCGGTCTCTTTGCGGAACACGCCCTCCCATTTGGCTACAGCGATACAAGAAAAGACATGTCCAAATACGTTAACGGCTGTACGTGCCATATCGATGATGCGGTCGATGCCGATGATCAGGGCTACTCCTTCAGGCGGTAAGCCTACTGCTGTAACAGTTGCCAGCAAAATAACCATGGATGACGAAGGAACAGCCGCTACCCCTTTGCTCGTCACAATGAAGAACAAAACCATCATCAATTGCTGCTGCCAGCTCATATCAATCCCAAACGCTTGGGCAATGAACGGGCCGGCGATCGTCAAGTAAAGCGTTGTTCCATCAGAGTTGAGTGGCATGCCAGCTGGGATGACAAACGAGGTGATATACTTGGGAACTCCGTATTTTTCCAAACGCTGCATCAGCTGAGGCACCACTGTTTCTGTGCTTCCTGTAGATGCACCGACAATCATCAAATCCCAGACCATGCGATAAATCTCTTTGATCGGGACTCGCAGCATAAGTGCGATGAGCGAAAAAAGCCCAAAGACAACGACAGCCAGTCCCAAGTAAGCGGTTCCAATTAGCTTTAACAGTGGAATAATCAAGGTGATTCCATACGTACCAATCGTTGCAGCCATCAAGGCAAATACGCCAATCGGCGCGAACATCATGACCATATTCACCAGCTTGAAGGAAGCCTTCGATGCAATTTCAATCATTGACACAAATGGCTTCGACTCATTCCCAAGCTTTACGAGGGCAACCCCAAACAGGATACAAAAAAAGATAACGGCCAGTAAATCATTTTTCGCCATCACATCAATAATGTTCGTCGGGATAATGTTGAGGAGAAGCGTCTTGCCATCAAGCACTTTTGATGTATTGGAAGCAATTGTGGTCAAATCTGCTTGCGGGAGATTCGCCAGGTCCAAGCCCTTGCCAGGCTTCACAATATTCGCGATCGCGAGCCCTATGAACAGGATGGCCGTCGTAATCACTTCAAACCAGATCACAGTTTTTATACCGATTCTTCCCATTCTCTTGATGTCTCCAATGCCAGCAATGCCTACTAACAAGGTCGTGACGATTACCGGGATGACGATCATTTTGAGCAAGCGGATAAATGCATCACCTAAAATTTTGATATCCTTCCCTATTTCCGGGAAGAAGTGACCAAATGCTGCACCGAGTACAGTAGCGCCCAAAATATAAAAGGCAAATCTAGTTTTCATACAATTCCCCCTGTTCAAAAAGTTATGGCATGAAAATATTATTGCAAATTAAATATCATCATGCAATAATATTTTCAAAAACGGAGGGGTCATGAAATGAATATTTCATCGCTGCAACATACCTTTCAAGCAAACAGACCTAATTCTGCTGCCTTTTTTGAACGTGCCAAGCATACTATCTCCGGTGGTGTAAACGGGAATTTGCGCTATTTCGCACCGTTTCCGATCATTTTTGAAAAAGCAGATTCAGCTTGCCTGATTGATATCGATGGTCATCGATATGTTGACTACCTTCTCTCCTATGGCGCGTTGATGCTCGGCCACGCACATCCTGAAATCCTGGCTGCTGCCCAAAGAACCTGGTCCGAACAAGGCACCAGCAGCTTTGGTGCCACGCATCCTCTCGAGCTGGAGATGACAGATGAGCTGCTTGCGCTCTATCCTTCTTTTGATCAGGTTCGTTTTACAAATTCCGGCCTGGAAGCGACTCTGTTTGCCCTGCGACTCGCCTCTGCCTATACCGGAAAAACCCATATAGCCAAATTTGAAGGGCACTACCATGGCGCACATGATCATGTTTTGCAAAGCGTAAATCCTGTTGCAGATCGGGCTGGCGAGTCTTCATCCCCACATGCGGTACCGGATTCTTTTGGTGCGCCCGACTATTATCGTCGGCACAGTATTATCCTTCCGTTCAATGATTGGGAGGCGTGTGAACGTATCCTAACCGAAAAGGCAGCGGTTACTTCTGCTGTCATCATGGAACCGATGCTTTCTGGCTATATCGCAGCGGATCACTCGTTTATGCAAAACCTGAGAGAGCTAACGACCCAATTAGGTATTGTTCTCATTTTTGATGAAGTGAAAACCGGCTTCCGTATCGAGCTTGGCGGCGCACAAGCATTTTATGGAATCGAGCCTGATTTGACTGCTCTCGGAAAAGTTGTTGGTGGAGGCTTCCCGATTGGGGTAGTCGGTGGAAAGCGTCGCTTCATGGAGCTCTCCTCACCGTTGCGTTCTGACATACGCTCTGAAGTCGTGTTCCATAGCGGAACGTTCAATGGCAATCCTTTGTCTATAGCTGCTGGCTTGGCGACCATTCGCTATTTGAAGCAGCCAGGAGCTTTTGCAGAAATCGTTCAAAATACCAATGATCTGCGCAAAGGAATCGATGCTCTGGCCAAGCAATATGATCTGCCATTTACGACATGCGGAGAGGGAACGATTTTTAACGTGCTTGCAACGGAGCAACCCGTCCGTCATTATCGCGATCTGCGTGCCAACCATAACCAGCTGCGTTTGGCACTCGACTTTTTGCTAATGGAGAACGGTGTGTATTCAAAACCGTTAAACCGCTTCTCGCTCTCTGCTGCCCATACCAAGACAGAGATTAACGCGACATTGGATGCCTTTGAAAAGAGCTTTGCTGCCCTCAAGCAAGATCCCTTTGTTTGATCGCGTGGTGATTGTCACTCAAGAAATCCTATCGTATACTTATTCCAGAAATTGATGCTGGACAAAGATAGGTGATCTTGCTTGAATCCAGGTCCTACCGTTTTACAAAAGATTTCTCAGATGTATCAGCAAATGAGTCCTTCCCAACAAGCAATTGCAGACGTCATTCTGCATGATCCCGAATCGTCTGCCTTTTATAACGTAGCGAAAATGGCAAGAGAAGCCAATGTCAGTGAATCGACGGTTACCCGCTTTGCCACCTTCATCGGCTATTCCGGATTTCCGGGTATGTCTCGCGAGCTCCAGGAAATGGTGCGTTCCCGACTGACAACCGGTGAGCGGTTCCAGCTATCGCGTAATGTCACGACGGATGGACAACAAGCCGTCTTGCAGCATTTTGAAGAGGACATCCACAACCTGAACCTGATGATGGAGCGAATTGATTTGCATGCATTTGAGCGAGTCGTCCAGCTTTTGTCTTCTGCCAAACGCATCGGTATCGTCAGTTCACGGAGCACCCTGTCTCTTGGCATGTTCTTTGACTTTTATCTCAATTTGCTCAACAAGGATACACTCTTGTTTAGCGGTGATCCGCGGACGGTTGACCGTATTCACCGGCTTGATGCTGATGATGTGATCGTGGGAATCGGCTTTGCCCGATATACTCGCTTTAGTGTGGACTGCCTGGAGGTCGGCAAAAAACGTGGCGCTCGTATTGTCGTCATAACCGACTACCCGTCTTCCCCACTCTGTAAATACGCAGATGAAATCTTGTATACACCAACTGGAATTGCCTCTCATATGGAGTCCTTCGTTGCCCCACTCTCGTTGCTGACAGCGATTTTGCGCTCCGTCTCTCATCAGGAGTCAGATAAAGCAACAGGCTTGCTGCACGATCTGGAGGATGCGTGGAATGGACTTGGCATCTATGTCGATTCTGACAAATAAAGAGGCTACTACTAAGAAGAAAAGCAAAACCCGAGTCGCTGTAACTCGGGTTATTTTTATATGCTGCCAAAGCTTCCTTGTCTCGCCTCTTTCAAAAGCTTTAGCAAAACGTCATGATGGTTGGGAGGGTCTATGAAAAAAAGGAAGGTCAGAACCAATGGCATCGAAATCATGGTTCATCAATACAGCTCCACAGGGACGCCAATTCTATTTTTGCATTTTATTTCAGGTAATGCATTTGTCTGGAATGGTGTAGTTCCCGCATTCACAAGCTGCTACCAAGCTTACGCCATTGACATGCGCGGTCATGGGGAGTCGGACCAGCCTGATTATGGTTATGAAATCGAGGTATTTGCAATCGACTTGCTTGGGGTTCTGGATGCTTTGGAGCTGGAATCTGTTCATCTGGTGGGCAGCTCTCTCGGCTGTTATGTAGCCTTATTTTTTGCTGCTACCTTCCCCGAACGTGTACGCTCGATCAGTCTTTCCGACGGCGCCATGCAAAACCACTCCGGCCCTCGTGGTAAGTTTGCAACCTCGCGAGATGAACACATCAGACAGCTGCAGCAGCCTGACCTCCTGTTTCCCTCCGTTTCAGCTTATGTGCAGCACGAAAAGCAGCGGCGTAAAGCATGGAATTCGCTGGTTGAAAAGGCTGTTCTCGAGGGCTGGGCGTCTTCTCTACGGGTTAGTGAAGGAGGGTTCCTTTCCCCTGCAACTACGAATCACACCTACACACAAATCATGACAGCTCTCTACGACCTCAAGCTGGAGCCGCTTTATGCCAAGATCAAGTGTCCTGTTTTGTTTTTACCTGCTGCCAAGCATCAATTCTTTGAATGGAAAAATCAGTTCATTCAAAGGATAATAAGCGACCTCCCTTTTCCAAGCCGATCAGTCATACTCCCGGAAACCGAGCACATCATGGTTTTTGAGCATGCCGCGTCATTGTGTCAGGTCATCCTGATGTTTTTAGATCAGATAGATGTAAACCGATTAGACACTTGACGCGAAACCATTTGGTTTCATATACTCCAAAAAGCGAAACTTTTTGGTTTCCCTTTTTCAGATTTCCATCCTGCACAAAAACTACTTACTTTTGGAGGCTACTTATGACGAACAATGCTAACCATTCCATCTCTGATATTGTACAAACCCTCGTACTTAACGCTCCCCTGCAGAAAGTATGGGATGCCGTCGCAACAGCTGACGGAATTGCCGCCTGGTTCATGCCGAATGACTTTCAACCAATTGCGGGACAAGCCTTTACCATCCATTCTCCATATGGCGATTCCCCATGTATGGTAAAAGAAATCGATCCCCCAAACCGCCTCGTCTTTGGTTGGGGAAAGGATTGGACGATTACCTTCTCCTTGAAGGATCTCGAGGGCAAAACAGAATTTACTCTTATCCATGCTGGCTGGTCTGAAGATACCGTTACCGAGTTTGGCGAGGCTCATACTATCGTCCGCGACAGAATGAACCAAGGCTGGGATTCCAGTGTTCTACCAAAACTGAAAGCGTATGTGGAAGCGTAAATGAACGCGTCTGCTCCCAAGCATGATGTATTTCAAGCGATCGCCGACCCGACTCGTCGCAAGCTATTGGAATTGCTCACCGAGCAGGAGATGGCTGTGACGGCAATCAGCTCACATTTCCCGATGAGTCGAACGGCTGTGTCCAAGCATCTGCGTATTCTGTCAGAGGCTGGACTGGTCAAGGAGCAAAAAATCGGCCGCGAAACGAGATACCGCATGCAGCCAGAGCCTCTCCAAGAGCTGAAAAGCTGGCTCGCCTATTATGAGCGTTTCTGGGATAATAAGCTACACGCACTCAAGCGACTGGTGGAGGACGATCCAGGCTCTGCCAACACTCCGTCAGGTCCTCGTCTTGTTCAAACGAAGACGAGTCCGACAACAGAGCAACGTTAGATATTCGCTGCACCTCGGCAAAATACAAAAAGAGTAGAACAAGGTCTCAAATCGACTTTGCTCTACTCTTTTTTTCGTTTCTTTTATTCCGTTATGCTGCGACTTGCTTCAATTTGCGGCGGCCTTCTATTCGCGACAGGAACAAGCTGAGCACCAGTATGATCGCTCCAAACAAGTAAGGCGCGTTCAAATGGAAGCCATACAAGGTACCTGCGACGGCTGGACCAAAAATATTTCCCAAACTCATATACGCATTGTTCATCCCTGCCACAAAGCCTTGTTCATCCCCAGCTCGCTTCGAAATCAGCGTGTTGATCGCCGGGCGCATGATCGAGGTCAGTGTGAAGAACAGAACAGTAAGCACGAGCATATACCAGAAATTTCCTGACAATAGCATCAATACCATAGACACAGCGGAAAAGAAGAAGGTCCAGTTGATCAGCTTTTTCTCGCCAAAACGAGTAATGAGCTTGCCAATCAGCGCTGCCTGAACGATCGTTCCGGCAAGTGCCCCGATAGTGATAATGATTGAAATATCACGCGGTGTATAGCCAAACTTGGCATCTACGAACAGCGGGAAGATGACTTCAAAATTCGCTAATCCAAAGGTCATGGTGAAAATCAGCACGAGCATGATGAAATACGAGGAACGGAAGGAAGTACCGAGCTGAATAAAAATGTTTTCCTTCTTTGACTTATCGTTTCGTGCCGCCAGTTGTTTTTCTTTGGCAAGCGATTCAGTCAAGAAAAGCATGGAGCCAATCGCGGCTACAGCACCAACCGCTGCGGAAATATAAAACGGCATCCGCAATCCCAGCTCGGCGAGAAAACCGCCGATTCCAGGTCCAATAACGAATCCGAGAGACATGGCAGCACCAAGAAGTCCCAGACCTTTTCCACGATTTTCTTCGGACGTAATATCAGCTACATACGCAAGCATGGATGGAATCATCGCTGCTGCGCCAATCCCCCCGATCAGACGCGAGAGGTAGAGTACCCATGTATGCTCAGCCAAGGCAAAAATCAGATTGGAAATCGTAAAAAGCACGAGACCCGCTACGATCATGATTTTTCGACCGTATTTATCTGACCATTCCCCTGCTATGGGTGAAAAGAGAAACTGGGTTAATCCAAATGCAGCAACCAGGTAACCGGCTGTTTTTCCACCCGCGCCGAACTCTTTTAAAAACTCGGGCAGAATCGGAATAATTAGGCCGATTCCCAGCATTGCAATAAACATATTAATCATCAAAAAGAGAATCGGTCGTTGACTATTCCCTGAAGAACTCATATTCGTTTATCCATTCCTATCCGTTTATAGATTTTTTCTCTCTCTTTATCCTTTTAGCTTTGCTTTCACACTTTCAATAACAGCACGCCAGATAGTTGGGTCGGAGGTGATGGTTTCTTTGAAGGAACGATACAGTTGCTTTTGCTTTTCTTCAAAATCAGGCGCATCTGCGGCTGGCAGTGTCGTTCTCAAAGAAGTAATCATCTCCTGCACTTCTGGTGCTCGCGGTCCCCATACTGCCGTTTCTCGTCCTTCCTCATCGAGGAAAATGAAAATCGGAATGGCTCGGGATGTCCCGTTGGTCAAATACTGATCCATCAGCTCCAGATTTTCGTCTCGAATGAGATACCGCCATTCGAGATTAGCCGCTTCGGCAATGCGCTGCAAAACAGGAACGTTCAGCGCAGCGTCTCCACACCAGTCAGCCGTAAGAACGATTCCTTTGCTGCTTTTCGCAGCGAGCTCTTGCCAAAGAGCACGATCTTCATCGGTAAATTCGAGCTGTTCATAAACGCGTGTCAATTCGTCACGATTTACCTTCATGCTTTCCAAATACTGTGCAAATGTCATGCCTTTTTCAAACCAAGCGCTTTGATCAACCGTTGCCATCGTACATTCCCCTGCCTTTATTGTAAATGTGTTATTGCTCCCAAATAGCTGATCTGCCTAACCGATTTCGAACTCCCGATTTTCTGGCACGGTCTTCCTCAGTAATACGGCTCGATTGCTTTTTCGTTGCGCTTTGTGCAGATAGTTCAGTAAACCACTCTTTATCCTTGGTTACAAGAGCCAAATCGATCAAGTCGTTCAGCTGTTCTTCATCGTCGAAGGAAGACAGGGGCAACAGATCAATCCATTGCTTGACGGTGACGATGCTTTTCCCTACAGCAACATCGTTGTCGCTATTCACCACATAGACTTTGACGGTGCCTCGTAATGAATCCGTGCTTTCCACAAAGCCATGTATCAACTCTCCGTTTTTGGTTTTCCCCTTGACCCAGTCACCAACTTCTACAAGCTCTTCGTGATTCATACTGTCGCACCACCTTAATTGTTGTTAAAAAAGTTACAGTTTGGCTAAGGAATCTAGTTCCTACCCCTCATTACCTTGCTGACAAGGTCCTTGCTTGATTTTTTCCAGTACGGATGCAATCGTAATCCGATCCAGATAGTTCGTAAAGTAAACCTCTGCTTCACAAAAAATTTGGTCCATAACATTATGCATATTAGAAGAGACCATACATGATTCTTCTGGATCTCCTGAGCACCAGTGTGGCTTAAGCGTTCCATTGGAAACACTGCGATAAATCTGCGCGAGGGTCACTTCTTTTGGATCACAGGCCAGTATATATCCGCCACCAATGCCTTCTTTGGTTTTCACAAAGCCTTGATTGCGCAAACTACTCATGATCTTGCGAATTCTCGCTGGATTGGTACGTACATTTTTTGCGATTAGCTCACTGCTAGCCATATGGTCCGGTACATGTGCCAAGAGGGCTAGGCTGTGGACAGCTATAGTAAATTCACTATTCACGTCACAGACGTCCTTTCGGGAACGATACTGTAATCTTAAAACGTACAGTTTGGATTGTCAATAAACTTTGGACTGGGAAGTGTTGTGGTATGAGGTGCTGTAGTGGAATGGAGGAAAAAGGCACTTCCTTTGCAAGAAGTGCCTTTCCTTCCATCATTTCTTATAGCATTTTCACCAACAATATTTCATCGCGGATGGGGATTCCATTATCCGCTATCAGTGGAATCTCTGGCTTGATCCTGCGGGCCTTGTCCACTGCGTTTACGAACAGCTCGTTGAATTGGTATCCACGTCTTTGGTAAAAGCCGAGCGCGTGCAGGTTGTCGTTGGTCGTCACGAGCTTCATTTCATGGCAACCAGCTTGCTTGGCGGTTTCTTCTGCTTTATGTACGAGTGCCGTCCCGATTCCTTTTTATTGACGTTTACTTACGCCAGTCAGGAACGCACGTCGAGCAGAACTTTGCCTGTGCTGGCTCTGCTCTCTACCCACTCATGTGCACTTGCTGCATCTTCCAGGGCAAAATGCTTCCCGATTTTAATATCCAGACTTCCCGCAGCCAAATAATCCAGTATTTGCTTTGCGGTATCCTGGAGTAGATGAGGGCGCAGCTTTCTCGTCGTTCCAAAGCTGAAGCCAAGCACAGAGCGGCAGCTTGCGTGCAGATCAATAGTTTTGATTTGACCGATTTGACCGCTGGCATTGCCAAAATGAACGAGGCGACCATACCAGGCAAGGCACTCCAGGCTACGTTCACTCACGGTTCCGGAAATCGAATCGAGAATGATATCTGCTCCTGCTCCGTCCGTCAGCTCGCGTACTTTTTCTACAAAGTCCTCACTGTCATTGCAAATAACGTGGTCAGCTCCGGCAGAATAGGCCAGCTCGGCTTTGGCTTTGCTTCCGACTGTGCCAATGACCTGCCCTGCGCCTAAAAGCTTGGCTAATTGAATCGCTGTTGTCCCGATGCCACCAGCTGCTGCGTGGATCAGCACCGTTTCCCCTTTTTCGATGCGGGCGACCTTGGCAAGCAATTGATAGGAAGTAAATGATACAACAGGGCAAGCCGCAGCTGTTTCGGTGCTAATCTGATCAGGAAGAGCAAAGGTCAGCTTCTCGTCAGCAACGATATACTGCGCATACGATCCATTAGCAGGAAAGGCAATGACTCGCTGTCCGACTGCCAGATGCTGAACCTGCGATCCAACCTGCTCGATCACGCCTGTGGCATCCAGTCCCGGAATAAAAGGCAGCTTTGCCGCTCCCTTTTTTCCGTATCTGGCCTTAATATCTGCAAAATTGACACTTGTCATCTCCACACGGATCAAAACTTCCGTAGGATGAATAGAGGGCATTTCGACCTCTGCATATTTCATCATTTCAGGACCGCCGAGCTCCGTAACCAATATCGCTTTCATCGCAGACCCCTCCAAATTTGTAGTAGCATTTTCGCTTTACTTTTGCAGAATTTCCAGGATGACAGCTTTCTTTTGTGCAAATTCATCGTCTGACAAAACCGGTACAAAATCATGACTTGGGATCTCTACAAGCAGGTCATGCCACGATTTGCAGCCTTGATAAGCGGTTTCGATCGGAATTTCAACTGGCTGCTGCAAGCGGTACATGCGAACAAACAAAATATGAAGGGGCTGCTTTTTCTTCCAGTGCAAACGGACATCGGCGAAATTATCTGTCCAGATGTGATGCGGAGCGAGCGCACGCAGCTTGTCTTCGTTCATCAGCTCAACATCATCAGTCACTTCGGCAAAATATTCGATCTTCACTGTTTTCTGGTCACTCGTCCAGCCCACATAGGTAGCGTCCAGCAAATGATGATGATCAGGCTTGATCATTTCCCGCTTTTGGTGTTCATACGTTGGATACAAATAAAATTGATTATTTTCCAAGCGGAATTCTCGTGTTTCTTCGTATAACCCACCCTTGCGGATCGTGATGATCTGCACTCCTTCTCCGAGGGCTTTGACGGCAACCGCCCATTCCTTCAGGCTCAAAGGTGATGACGGCTGTACAATCGTCTGCATGACGCACAGCTCCCTTCTTATGACAAAATCATTTGCTGACTTCAGTCTAGCAAATTTTCATGCCTGCTGGGAAGCCGTATGAAGCATTCTGTCCACTTGCTCGATTGCTTTGTTCAAACGCTCTTGATACGTACCAGAGATCATGACATAGGGAATGCCGCGCTCCTCCACCATCTGCTTTAACTTCTCATGATTGGCTTTTCGTACCTGCTCTTCTCCGTGGACTCGCAGCCCATCCTCGACCCAGGTCACGTCTGGCGCAAGGAACAGCCACAAATCGTACTCCTGCTCACGCGCGATTTGGTCGAGGACGGTAAAGGAATGACCAGCATACAGCTGCGAGTAGAACTGGGTAACGACCGCCTCTGTATCAATAAATAGCAGTTTGTTTGCTTGCCGCTGCGCCTCATATTCCTTCACTTTATGCGCGTAGGCGATGTGCGGAAAGAATTCCTTGGTCATAATCGTTTCACAGCCACCGATCTCCTCGCACATCGTCCGCCCGTATTCCTCTACACATACTGTGTTGTACAGCTTTGCGAGATAGCGCGTCAAGGTCGACTTCCCGCAGCTCTCTGTTCCGACAATCACGACCTTTTTGACAAAATCAGGACGCACACAAGCCGGTATATGCTCCCAGTGGCGAAAAATCCCCTCTGTTCTGATTTGTGTCCCAGAAATCGATACATGAGAGCGATCAGCGTCCAGAATGATGTGCTCAGCTTCCGGGTAGAGACGACGAAAGATCGGTTCGTATACGGCTTCCGAGCTGAATACGAAATCAATTTTCTTGGTGATCTTGCGCTTTATGTCTGCCGCCCCAGCCTCCCAATCATACGTCTCATCGCTTTCTGCCCGATCCTCTACTTCAATGACATGGACATTCTCCATATCCTTGACGAGCCTGGAAAGCCACCTCAGCCTGACCTCGTAAGGCATTCCCTTGATTCCTGCCTCCTGGCACAGCTTTTGATCCCTCTCTGGACTATGCGAAAGCACGACATACAGCTCATCACAGCGGCAGGCTGCCTGGGTAATCGCGTATACATGCCCTTGGTGCAGAGGCAAAAACTTTCCGCCGATGAAGCCTACTGTACCCATGCTTTTTCCTCCTTTTGCAGCCGATATTGCTTGATCCAGTTCATCAGTCCATAGACGGCATTGACCAAATAGGCACACCACATCACGAGGATCGAGACATCATCGCCACCTGCCATAAATGCGACCAACCACATATAAATCGTGAAAATGTCGATGATGACCCATACTACCCACTGTTCAACCAGACGCTTCACCATAAAAATCATGGCAAGAATCGAGAGGACCGCTGTCAAGGAATCCACAAAAGGCAATGCACCTCCCATATGCTTCAGCGCCAAGCCGTAGGCAATCGTCGCTGCAATACTAAGCGCACCCCACCCCAAACGTGCACGATTGGTCAGAACGGTTACCTTTACATCGTTTTGCTTCGTTTCTGACACCCGGTTTTTGCGCCACATCAAAAGTCCAATAAACTGCATCGGTAAAAAGTACAGGAGATTCAGCATGACTTCCCCGTAATACTTTTGCCCATAAGCGATAAACGCGTACAGCACGACATTGACAATCCCCGGATAGTAATTGAACGTTTTTCCTTTGGCGACCAGTACCACACACAGCATGCCCGTCAGCGACGCCAACAAGCCAATCACGGTATCATCCAGGGCAAAAAACAGGTAAACCGTAATCAACGTAAAGGAGAGTAGCCACAGACGCTCAAACCAGCTCCAATCAGCAAATACGTCAAATCGTTTGGCACTCATGCGAATCTCTCCTTGAATGCCCGCAGGTTCTCCTGACGAGCAGATTTGTCGTAAACAGCAAATACGATTCGCTCAAAATGGTTCGCGAGCTTTTCTTCCAGGAGCACTTCTGCAAAGTAGTCCGCAACGTCTTCAGCACGATTCCGAAATACACCACATCCATACGCTCCCAAAATGATCGTACGGTTTTCATGCAAAACAGCCGCTCTCAGCACTTTGCGAATTCTTTCTTTCATAACATCCCGTATCCTCGCAACATTTTCCGGCTCCCTCTCCCTTACGATTCCTGCATTCACAGCCGGAGCGGTAATAAATGAAACGAGATACGGCATCTCCAGCAGTTGATCAGCGTGATTGCGGATGACAGGTACGCGCGGAGAGTAGATCATATAGTCCGAATAAAAGCATGTTTTCAACTGGCGATTGTAGCTGTACATCTCCTGCATCTGTACGATGCATGGATACAATCCGGATGATCTTGCCAAGCTTTCTTCCTGTGCCTGACTTCCTCCCAGGAAGCCCCCGCCCGGATTTTTGGCGGAAGCAAAATTGAGGCAGACCGTGTCCAGCCGATTTTCCGTGACGACCAGCCGTTCGGCTACTTCCAGGCTCGATTCAGAGGTGACCTCGATCACCGCTCTGACTTCATTGCCTTGTTTCGTTATCACCTGTTGCCCCAGATCATCCGGCCGATACAAGACAGAATGCTGGATCGCATACGCCAGCTCTTGTGACAGAATGATCTTCGTTCCTTGTGCATTTCTGTAAGATCCTTGTTCCAATATGTGCAGCGTTTCTTCCGCGATTTTTACGCGTTGACTGCGATTATGTCCCTGCTTCATGTTTGTTTCCTCCCAGGAAAGGAGCTATGCCTGATCCATCCACTCCGGATTAAAGCGGAAGTATTTGGACGGCCGATGCCCCGCGTGTTTTCGAAATTGATTGGTTTCAATGACTTTATCGGCGACCTTCCTGCGAAAGGCGGCTGCCAACAGCTCCTTGCCCAAAATGACTTCGTACACCTGCTGCAGCTCCGTCAATGTAAACAGCTCTGGCATGAGTGCAAAGGCGATATCTGTGTACTCGATCTTGTTGCGCAGTCGCTCAAGTGCATACTGAATGATTTGGGCATGGTCAAAAGCGATTTGATTCGCCTCGACAATTTCTCGATGCTCCCGAATGATTCGACCAGCGACCGTTTTGGTAACCTTGATCGTCGCTGTCAATTCCACTTCTTCATGTTGGAGACGCAGCTCGAACCATTTTTCTGTGATCGAGCCGTCTGGTGTTGCTGTTTTCGTTTCTCGAAGCCATTTGTCCTCAATTTGGAACCACTCTGCTTCTGCTGCATCGTCCCCTGCCACTACCTCCAACGCCTCACTGTTCACCAATGCCATGTATGAGGTACTGATTACACGAGTGCGCGGATCCCTGTCCACCTCACCCCAGGTGTAGAGCTGCTCCAAATAAATGTTGTCAATATTCGTCTCGGTGCGCAGTTCGCGCTTGGCTGCTTCTTCCAGGCTTTCGTTTGGTGAGACGAACCCCCCTGGCAATGCCCATTGTCCGATAAACGGATGATCACCACGTTTGACCAGCAAGATGTTCAGTGATTTCGCTGACAGCTTGCGATAGTTCTGTTCTTCTTCATCAGCGACGGTAAAAATAAGCATATCGACAGTAACGGAAGGTCGCTCAAACTGGCTTACATCGTAGGCTTCAAGAAACTGCTGCTCTGTCTGCCCCTGTTTATTTTCAGGCGATGAATGATTCATGGCAACTGGGACACCTCTCATACAAATTTCGTTATTTGTGTTTTGTTATTATCAAAATGTTATTATCAAGTTATTGGTATCATAGTACTGCTTCCAGCAAATGGTGTCAAGGCTGATTTGTTCGGGCTGTAGTGGAGGAGAGGAAAACGGCGCATAAAAAAAGAACTTCAATCATGAAAGATTGGAGTTCTTAAAAAGGCTTTAAGAGTATGGTTTTAAAAACAAGACTTATAAATTACCGCTTATTCATTTCTACAGGCAAATCTTCTTTCTCCCAGTTGGTTGGTCCTTCGTTGCTCGGGATAAATTTTCTCCACATTTCACCTGTTTGCTTATCGAATAAGACAACGTTATTGTCGTTTACTCGGATGAATTCGTAGCGGTTTTCGTTTGTTTGTCCCACTGGCTTCAGTGCATTGGTGTTTACATTCCAAAATACGCTGCAAGCAATGAGAACCGTTACAAGGATAGATATGCCTATGATGAGAAGTGAGCCGCTTTTCATTGGTTGATAACCTTCTCTCCGAATGTTTTCCAACATATTCCTGACAAACATTAGTCTAACAATTCTCTCCCTCTGTCGCAACCTAAAGGGAATTTGCTCTATACAAAAAGAAGCCTATTGCCAGACTTCTCCTGACAATAGGCTTCATAAGCGAATCCATTCGTTAAGCTGCGTTCGGGTTTGCCTTTACTTCAGCAACGTAATCGCCCGCTTTCTTTCTATCAAACTGTCCTTCCCAACGAGAAATGACAACAGCGGCCAAAGCGTTACCGACTACGTTTACCACAGTACGTGCCATATCGAGCAAGCGGTCAACCCCGGCAATGAAGGCTAGACCTTCAAGCGGAATACCTACAGAGCCCAGGGTAGCGAGCAAAACCACGAACGATACGCCTGGTACCCCGGCAATCCCTTTAGAAGTAACCATCAGCACGAGCATCAGCGTGATTTGCGCAGTGATCGGCATATGAATTCCATACATTTGGGCAATGAACAAAGCGGCAATAGCCTGATACAAGGTAGAACCATCCAGGTTAAACGAGTACCCCGTCGGAATAACAAAAGAGGTAATCGCCTTCGGACAGCCCATCTTCTCCATTTTTTCCATGATCTTCGGCAATACTGTCTCCGAGCTGGAGGTAGAGTATGCCAAAAGCAGCTCGTCCTTCAATACTCTCAGGATCATCGTAATTTTGATACCGCTGATCCGCGCAATCGCTCCCAGAACAACGAGAATAAAGAACATCATCGCCAAATGGACCAATATGACCAATTTAGCTAGCGGGTAGAGTGATGAGAGACCGAATTTGGAAACGGTGACACCAATCAAGGCAAAAACCCCGAACGGAGCGAAACGCATGATCGCATTTACTACCCAGAACATCGCGTCTGCTACACCTTGGAAAAAGTTGAGAACAGGCTTTCCTCTTTCTCCTGCTGCAGCGACACCAAGACCAAACAATACAGAGAAAAAGATAATGGCCAGCATGTCCCCGCGGACAATGGCGTCAAAAATGTTTTTCGGAACAATATTCACAAAGGTATCAATCATGCTGTGACTTTGTGTCGACTCAGCAGTCTCTACATAACTATGAATATCCGTTTTTGTCAGATGGGACATATCCACGCCCACACCTGGTTGAAACACGTTTGCTGCCAATAAACCAACAACAATGGCAACAGTGGTAACGATTTCAAAATAGAGAATCGTCTTTCCACCGATCTTTCCTAGCTTCTTGACGTCCCCTACCCCTGCTACTCCGACAATAAGAGTGGCAATGACAATCGGCACGACAATCATTTTAATCAACCGAAGAAAAACATCACCAATCGGCTGCAAATAGGTTGCCACGGCCGGGTTACCAAAGAAAATGGCACCCACCAGGATACCCAGAATGAGACCGATGACAATCTGAATCGCTAATCCAAACCGCTTCATTCTGACACCTCGCTAAAAGTATTAGATTGTCGTTTTTAACACCATATTCATAACAAACAAATGTCTGTTGATAATATAGATTAAAATCATAGCACGGTTTTTTTAAAACTTCCTTTTTTATATTTTTTCATTTACTCGAACTATTTTGAGTTTTATTGAAAAGTCTTTTCTGATGCGGTCCGTTTGTTTTCCTTCTGGTAAAGATGCTAAAATAAGGGAACCATTATATCCGCAACGACCGCTAAAAGAATGGAGTCTTTTGATGACGATTCGTAAAATTCTTTTGCTCGTAATACTCCTCGCGATCACGCTCTACTTGCTGCCGTACTCGATTCCCTTTCTGCTTGCGCTCTTGACCGCAATTTTGCTAGAGCCGCTCGTCCTGGTTCTCATTCGCCTCCTCAAAGTCAACAGAATGACCTCTGTCATCTTGTGCTTCCTGATATTTCTCGTCACGTTTGGCCTCGGCTTGTATTGGATCGGGACACAAATTGTCATCCAAGGCATTGAACTGGCGCAGCGCTTGCCCGCTTTTTCCCAACATTTATTTGAACTTGTCGAATCCAATTTAATAAGCTGGGAGACTTATTACGCATCATTACCGACAGAAGCGATCGATCAGATCCAATCCGTTTTTGCAGGCTTGAAAACGTGGGCGATCAATGGGGCCTCCAGTTTTGCCAAAGGCATTTTGGGTGTGGCTGCGATCATCCCTGGCTTTTTGATCTCCACCATCATCTACCTGGTCGCCGTATTCCTTATGAGTCTGGACCTGCCAAGACTGCGTGCCGGATTCATGCGCATGTTTACAACCTCAGCTCGGGAAAAAGTAAATGTCGTCCTGTCTCAGCTAAACCGTGCGACCATCGGATTTTTACGCGCCCAAATCATCCTCAGCCTCATGACCTTTGGCATGTCATTTATCGGGCTCCTGATTTTACAGGTCAAATATGCCGCTGTCATCGCGTTATTAATCGTTCTCGTCGATATCCTTCCGATTTTGGGAACGGGCTCTTTTCTAGTACCCTGGGCTATCTATCATTTCTTTACAGGCCGCTCGCAATTGGCAATCGGCTTGATCATACTCTTTATCGTGATTACGGTTGTTCGCCGGATCATCGAGCCCAAAATTCTTGCCTCCCATTTGGGAATCAGCGCTCTCGCGGCATTGATCAGCATGTTTCTCGGCTTTCAGATCATCGGATTCTTTGGGCTTATAGTAGGTCCTGCTCTGGTCATTATTTACGAGGCGCTGCGCAAAGCCGGCTTCCTGAATTTCAAAATTGATTTCTGATATTTCATGACCCTCGCAACGAAAAAGCCGTTCGGCGGAGTACCGAGCGGCTTTTGACTTTCCCTATTCACTTGACATTACGATTGACGGATAACGGTTCCACAAGTCACACCGGTAAACTGCCCATTCGCTATCGCCACCTGCCCGTTCACAAGCACATGCCGTATACCGACAGACTGCTGTAACGGATAGTCATAGGTCGCCTGATCCACAATCGCAGTTGGGTCAAAGACAACCACATCGGCCCGGTATCCCTCGCGCAGAAAGCCTCGATCTCGCAGACGCAATAGCTGTGCAGGTGCGCTCGTCATTTTTCGGACAGCTTCCCAGATCGGAAAGGCCTTTTTCTCTCGTGAGTAATGTCCCAGCACACGAGCAAATGATCCGTAGAGACGTGGATGCGGCTTTCCACCGAATACTCCATCGGAACCGACCATTTGCAGTGGATGCCTCATGACTCGTTCGACATCCTCCTCATTCCCCCAGTGAATAATAATCATGACCTCACCCTCTTCTTCAAGCAACAGGTCAAATGCTGCGTACGCAGGTTCGGTCCCTTTTTGCTCAGCCAATTCACGCAGGCTCAACCCTTCCAGCTTCCGGTTCCCTTCAGAGGAGACTGACGCAATAACGAGATTGCCCCAGCCATTGTTTCGAACCGGATTGTCGTATTCTCCGCTGTGTAAGATCTCTTCCGTCGCCCGCTTCCGCATCTTTTTATCACCCAACCGCTCAAGCATTTTGGGGACACCCCCATCATGCATCCATGGCGGCAAAATCGCATGTAAAAAAGTAGATGCTGCGGCGTACGGGTATTGATCAAACGTAATCTCGATTCCCTCAGCACGTCCCCGCTCCATTTTCTCCAAGGCGATGTCCAGCTTATCCCGGTTTCGTTCGCCGCATACTTTAAAATGAGACACATGCAGCCGAACACCTGAGATGCGAGCTGCGTCGATCACCTCGTCTAAAGCCTCCACCGAATCATTGCTTTCGTTGCGAATATGCACGACGAAGCAGCCATCGTATTTGGCAGTACCCCTGCAGATTCCAACCAGCTCCTCTTTATTCGCGTAGACACAGGGTGGGTATTGAATGCCCGATGACACTCCGAATGCTCCTTGCTGCATCCCCACCTCCACCAGCTCCTGCATGGAAGCAATTTCTTTTGGTGTAGCCTCCCTGCCTTCGAAGCCCATCACTATGGAACGGATATTTCCATGTGGGACGAGATAGGCGACATTTCCAGCCATTTGGGTATTTTCCAGGAAACGCAAATATTCATCAATGCTATTCCATGGCCACTCTCCGATATCGCCGTTGACTCTATTCAATTGCTTTCTCCATAAAGGCTTCGTTTCCGGCGTAACAGGGGCAACAGAGACTCCATCCTGCCCCGCCAGCTCGGTAGTAATTCCTTGCATTACCCTGATGCTGTGAATATCAGGCCTTGTACACCACAAATCGGAGTGAACATGCGCATCAATAAATCCGGGAGCTACAACGAGGCCAGTAGCATCTATTTCCGTATTTCCTCTCGCTGATCCTAAATGGGCTACGCTCGGAATCACGCCATTTTTTATGCCAATATCGAGTCTCGTCCATGGAGTTCCTGTGCCGTCGCAAACCATACCGTTACGGATGATGAGATCATACGTGTTTTCTGCCATTTTTCACTTCACTCTTTTCGCGCAATCTATTGGACAGACACATTCCAGAATGGAGAATCCATGAAGTATTGATAGCCTTTGACATAATTCCGATGGGCAGCCAGTCCATGCAAATCACCTAGCTTCACACTCGGGAGGTCTTCCCAGTACAGCGTCTGGATCTTATCAAAAATCGCTTTTTGATCTTCAAATTTGATCGTATGGCGAAGCTCGTCTAGCAAAGCATCCATCTCGGGATTGTTGTACCAGCCGGGCCATTTGTTACGAGAATCCAGGTACAAGGTTTGAACTGGGTTGGTGTACGTAGGAAATCCGGTAAAGAAGATGTTCCATTTCGTTTCATCCGAACGCTTGCTGACCATAGTAGGCCAGTCGTATAATTCAAAATTGACTTTGACACCGATTTTTTCGAGATGATCTTTGACCATCAGGGAGCTTTTATAAATATAGTCGTAATCCTTTGTCGTGATGATGGTGACCGGCTCTCCTTTGTATCCAGCTTCATTCAGCAGCTTCTTGGCCAATTCCGGGTTCTTTTGATTGTATTTTTCCTTCCCCGCATCTGAATGCCACGGCTGCTCCGCAAACATCAGACTATGGTCCAGACGGAAGAAATCCGGGTTTCCGGTTATTCCGATCATGATGACTTCCTGATCTAGTGCCGCATTCACCGCTTGCCGTGCCACAGCGCTTGAAAACAAGCCTTGCTTCTTGTTGAAAATCAGACCGACATACTTTTGCGGCTTCGCGACGACTGTCACCAAGTTCGGGTCGGCTTTTAACTGCTCGTAATTATCGTAGGGAAGCTCATCCGCAAAATCGTATTCTCCTGATTGCAGGCCAGCAACCCGCGTTGCTGCATCTGGAACGGTGTGGAAGTAAATACGATCTACCTTTGCTTCCTTTTTCCCACCAAGTCCATTGGCTGGCTCGGACAGTGCTTTATAATCGGCAAACTTCTCCAGAAGAATGTACTGATCTTGCTTCCATTCCACAAATTTGAATGGCCCAGTGCCAATGTATTCTTTTACCCCTTCTTCTGTAGCCGCATCGATGACTTCCTTCGGCATGATGACAGCACCTTGCTGGGGAAAAGCCAGGGATGTGAGCAACGTGCCGGACGGTTTTTCTAGCGTAATGACTACCTTGTCATTTTCCTTTGACGAGATCGTCGCACCCACCAGCGCAGTTTTTCCATTGGGAGATAGCTCCTTCCATCGATTGAGGGAGGCGATTACATCCTCGACACCTAATGTCTTTCCATTGTGAAAAGTAATGCCCTCCCTAAGCGTAAACGTCACTTCTTTCCCGTCTTCACTTACTTCAAAAGACTTCGCTAGCATTGGCGTAGGTTTATAATCTTTATCAAGTGTGACAAGTGGCTCAAAAATATGCCAGCCTACCTGAAGGGCAACGGTCGTCGATGTTTTCACCAAATCAATCGAAGGTGGAGAAACGGACAAGGCTACACGCAGCTCATTTTTGTCCTTGGGCACTACCTCAGCCTGCTCGTTAGTTTGACTCGAATGGTTTGCCGATGGTGAGGAAGAAGAACATCCCAAGAGCGATAGCGTGACACTCAGTACCAATGTCAAAAGAATTCCGACCGGCTTTTTGATCATGGAAAATCCCCCTATCTTTATTCGAATACTCAGGTAATTTTCAAGCTGATCTCTTCCCTACGAATCACTTTTCCTGCCGTCTTGCCAGTAAAAATCGAGTTGTTCACAGCCATTTCTCCATTCACAAGCACATAGTGGATACCGATCGGTTCAAGAAGCGGTTCCTCATATGTCGCTTGATCCGCCACTGTGTTCGGGTCAAAAATCACAATATCAGCCCAGTACCCTTCAGCGATGTATCCTCTGTCCTTTAATCGGAGCAATTGAGCAGGGGCGCCCGTCATATGGCGAATCGCCTCTGACATCGTGAGAATCTGTTGTTCGCGGACAAAGCGTCCAAGTATTCGCGGGAAGGTTCCGTATAGTCTGGGATGCGGTTTTCCTCCAAAGATTCCGTCCGACCCGACGATTTGCAACGGATGTCCCAGAGCATTGGTGATATCCGCTTCTTCTCCCCAGGAAATAACCATTGTGACCCCCGCATTTTCTTCCAAGAGCAGGTCAAAGACCGCATCAGCAGGCGATGTTTCCCGCATAGCCGCGATCTGAAGCAGATTTTTTCCTTCTGCTGCGCGGTTTTTCTCGGTTGTCACGGAGGCGATGACAATATTTCCCCAGCCACAACTCTCCACCCAGTTTTCAAAATCATGGTTGTGGTCAAAGTCAGCTTTGATCTTGCTGCGAATATCCTCGTCCTTTAATTTGGCAAGCAGCTCTTCCGTTCCCCCGTCATGCATCCATGGAGGCAGCAAAGCGTGCAGTACCGTCGAGCCGGCGGTGTACGGATATTGGTCAAATGTAACCTCAATTCCTTCAGCCCGAGCCTGATCCATTTTTTCGAGTGCCTTTTGAAAGCTGGCGCGGTTTCTTCGCCCAATGACTTTGAAGTGAGAAATATGGAGACGAACACCCGAGCCGCGAGCCACATCAAGCATCTCGTCAATCGCTTCGAGGATGTGGTTGCTTTCATTGCGCATGTGGACGACGAAGCAGCCATCGTATTTGGCAGCACCTTTACATATTTCGATCAGCTCTTCTTTGCATGAATAGAGATTCGGTGGATAGATAAGTCCTGAGGATAGCCCGACTGCCCCCTGGCGCATTCCTTCTTCTACGAGCTCCCGCATTTTTTGCATTTCCTCATTTGTAGCTCTGCGTCCTTCAAACCCCATCACCAGTGTCCGGACAGCACCATGCGGAACCAGATAGGTAACGTTGCCCGCTAAAGCAGATTCGCTTAAAAAATCGAGATATTCCTCAATCGAATGCCACGGCCACTCTCCGATGTCTCCGTTCAATCCGCGGAGCTGCTTTTGCCATAACGGCTTCGTCTGGTCAGTGACTGGTGCAACAGAAATGCCGTCTTGACCGAGCAGCTCCATCGTTACGCCCTGGAGTACTTTTATTTTGTGAATGTCCGGCTTGGTGCACAACAAGTCCGAGTGAACATGTGTGTCGATAAAACCGGGAGATACAGCCAATCCTTTTGCGTCAATCTCTACCTTCGCTTCCTGCTCATGGAGCTTGCCTAGCTTGACGATCCTTCCATTCTTGATTCCCACATCCAAATAGGTCCACGGATTACCTGTCCCGTCATACACCTGCCCATTGCGAATGATCATATCCAGCATTGTCATTACTCCTTTCTTCTTTTCAAATCCATTATTTAAATGAGATGACAGGCGACACGATGATGTTTGGCTAATTCTCGCAAAATCGGAACCTCTTTCTTGCAGGTCTCGATCGCTTGTGGACATCTCGGATGAAACACACAGCCACTCGGTAGATTGATGGGGGAAGGCACATCGCCGGAAAGGACGATCCTTTCTCTTCTTTTCTTTGGATTCGGTTCAGGGACTGCTGACAGCAATGCCCTGGTATAAGGGTGCAACGGCTCGGAGAAAAGAACATCAGTAGGAGCTTCTTCTACCAAATGTCCCAAGTACATCACACCGACACGATCAGAAATATGGCGGACAACACTAAGGTCATGTGCGATAAACAAGTAAGTAAGCTCAAAGTCTTCCTGCAATTGCTCCAGGAGATTAAGGATTTGAGACTGAATGGATACATCAAGCGCAGACACCGGTTCATCACAAACGATAAAAGCAGGATGCACCGCCAGTGCCCTCGCCAACACGATCCGTTGTCTTTGTCCGCCTGAAAACTCATGCGGATATCGGTCGTAATGCTCCGGCTGCAGACCGACTTTTCGCAAAAGCTCCAAGACCGCTTCTTTGTGCTGTTTCGCATCCCCGATGTTGTAGATACTCATTGGCTCCTGAATGGCTTTTCCAATTTTTTTACGGGGATTGAGTGCCGAGTATGGATCTTGAAAAATGATCTGCATCTCTTTTCGGATGCTTCTCAGTTCTTCCTCAGAAAAATGGGTCACTTCTTTGCCCCGATAGCGTACACTGCCTGACGTCGGTTCAAGCAAGCGCAGGATCATGCGGCCTGTGGTACTTTTTCCACATCCTGATTCTCCTACCAGTCCATATGTTTCACCTTGGTAGATCGTCAAGGAAAGGTCGCTGACCGCTTTTACGTAGGATTTTTCTCCGAAGTAGCCTCTTTTCATCGGGAAATGCTTGACGAGATTGGATGCTTGCAAGAGTGGCGTTTCCTTGACCTCATTGGTTTCCAATTGCAATGCCGTTCCCTCCCCCTATACCGATTCTTTCATGGTGCCAGCACCTGACTTTATGCCCGTCACCCACCCCAATTAAATCTGGTGAATGATGCCTGCACTTTTCATCGGCAAACGGACACCTTGGGGCAAAACGACAGCCTGCCGGAATCTGGTGCAAAGACGGGACCATCCCTTCAATCACATGCAGCTTTTCTCCCCGTTTTCCGTCAATTGTCGGAATCGATTTCATCAGACCGATCGTATACGGATGCTTTGGATTCTCAAACAATATCTCCACAGTCGCTTCCTCTACGATTTGCCCCAGATACATCACGAGAACGCGATCACAAACCTCCGCAACTACACCCAGGTCGTGAGTGATAAGCATAATTCCCATCTGCAATTGCTCTTGCAAACCTTTCATCAAGTCAAGAATTTGCGCCTGAATCGTAACATCCAGCGCTGTCGTTGGCTCGTCCGCAATCAACAGCTTCGGGTGACAGCACAGCCCCATCGCGATCATCACGCGTTGCCTCATCCCTCCTGACAGCTGATGCGGATAGTCGTTTACTCTTTTTTCTGGAGAGGGTATCCCGACCAATGAAAGCATTTCGATCGTTTTCTCAAACGCCTCTTTCTTGGACAATTTTTGATGCAGCATAATCGACTCACTGATCTGATTGCCTACTGTGTACACGGGATTGAGAGAGCTCATAGGGTCCTGGAAAATCATAGAGATTTGGTTGCCGCGAATCTCTTGAAGCTCATTCATGGACGATGTGAGCAGCTCTTTTTGCTCAAAAAAGATTTCGCCTCCCAGCTTTGTTCCACTATGCTTACGGAACAATCTCAGGATCGATAAGGATGTAACACTTTTCCCGCAACCCGACTCCCCAACCAGTCCGACTGTTTCCCCGGCGTTCACATGAAAGGAGACTCCGTCGACAGCGGTTACCTCCCCGAGCTCTGTAGAGAAGCTCGTTCTTAAGCTTTTTACTTCCAAGAGCGGCACATAAACCATCCCCTTCCCGGCTGACAGCGCTTATTTTTTCGCCTTGTTTGTATGTGGGTCCAATAGATCACGGAGACCATCTCCAAGCAGGTTGAGTCCAAGAACAGTCATCATGATGGAGACGCCAGGAAATACGGTCATCCACCATGCTTGCTTCATGATTGTCCTGCCATCATTCAAAATGTTTCCCCAGCTTGGCTCTGGCGGTGGCGTTCCCGCACCCAAGAAGCTAAGTGACGCCTCGGTGATGACGGCATACGCAAAAATAAACGTGGCTTGGACGATCAATGGAGACAAACAGTTGGGAGCGATATGCAGCCAAATGATTCTCCACGACTTCCCACCGAGTGCGCGAATGGCTTCAATATAAGTCTGTTCTCTCACGGTAATCGCTGCCGACCGGATTGCACGGGCGACGGTAGGTATATAGACGACACTCAGCGCAATAATGACATTGCTCATTTTGGGTCCAAGCGCTGCAAGAATCGCAATCGCAAGTAAAATCGCGGGGAATGCCATTAAACCGTCATTGATCCGCATCAAGAAGTTATCCAACTTTCGATAGTAGGCTGAATATAGTCCGAACATCAGCCCGACAACCGAAGTAATCATGACAACCGAGAATCCGACTCCCATCGATATCCGGCTTCCGTATACAACCCGGGTGAATACGTCTCTTCCGAATTCATCAGTGCCGAACCAGTGACTTGTGCTCGGCGGCTTTAACCGCTCTTGTACATTCATCTCAATTGGATCATAGGAGGTGAGCAAAGGAGCGAGGATACAAATCATGGTGATGAGTAAAACCAGGATGCTTCCGGATACCGCCAAACGGTTTGCAAAGAAGCGGTTCACAACAATTTTTGCGTGATGCATTGGAGGTGTAGCAGACCCAGTTCCCACCATCGTTACAGAAGATGTTTCCATTCATCCATCCTCCTTTAGCTTTTGTCGTATCGCACACGCGGATCGATGTACGCGTACAAGATATCCACAATCAAATTGATGAACACATATGCAGCCGCAATCATCAGTACGGTCCCTTGGATGACCTCGTAATCTCGTCTTAATACAGAGTTGACGATTAATTTGCCAATCCCAGGAATGTTGAACACCGTCTCGGTTACGACAGCTCCGCCAATGAGTGTCGCAAAGGATAGCCCAATTACTGTGAGGATCGGGATGAACGCATTACGTAGTGCATGCTTGTACGTCACGATCCACATCTTCAAGCCTTTCGCTTCGGCTGTACGTATATAGTTTTCACCCAGCACCTCCAGCATTGAAGATCGGGTCATACGAGCGATCAGCGCTCCTTGCATAATGCCCAGTGAAACGGCTGGCATGATCAAGTATTTCAAATGGTTGACAATCCCGCTGGATAGCGGCTGATAGCCCGCAGCAGGCAGCCAGTTAAACTGGACGGCGAAAAGCAAGATCAAATTCAACCCGATCCAGAAGCTCGGGAGCGAAATGCCGAGCATGGCAAATGTCATAAAGGATTGGTCCATCCAGGAGCCTCGTCTATTGGCTGCCATTATCCCAAGTGGTATCGCAAACAAAATCGCGATGATCTCTGCCAGAATCGTCAAGGAAAGTGTCGGCCCCAAATGCTCCGAAATTGCCTCAGTTACAGGCATATCCATAAAGATCGACCAGCCTAAATCTCCTTGCAGGATACCGATTATCCATTGAAAAAACCGAGTGTATATGGGAAGCGTCAAGCCCAGCTGCTCCCGTAAATTTGCCAGCTCCTCTTCCGTTGCTTGTGACCCTAGCATGACAGAAGCAGGATCGCCCGGCGTCAGGTGAATAATAATAAAATCCACAATTGCTACCACAAAAAGCACAGGCAGTAATGACACGATTCGCTTTAACAAGTAGCCCCCCATATACGCTTGCCCCTCCTTGCATAAATTGAGTGCGGTATCCAATCGCAAAATCAGTGTTTCACATTTGCAATTTCAACTCATACATTTGCCTGGGCCTTCCTTTACAGAGCGGCTGCTCTTCGCCAATGATTTCAGCTAGCTGACTTTGCTCTAGCTTGCTCAGAATCCGCCTGGCACTGCGTAATGAAACGCCAAATCGATTGGCCAAATCTGCGGCGGTAATTTGTGAGCTCCCATAATTTTGGCAAAACGAGATGAGTTTGTTTATCGTTCCGATACTAAGGCCTGATTTGCGTGCAGCATTCAATCGCTGCGGGTCATTGCTTCGGAGGGAGTATGCCAGATGAAATTCTTTCCCAAGCGGACCGACCACATTTCCGTCGTGCATAGCGATAAAGCAGCTTCCGCCATCACCGAGTTTTGCTTTTGACAGTGCTTCCGAGGCTTTGCTCTGCGCCTCGTTCGCGGTACGTCCCAACCCGATTCCGATACTGGCGGATATATTTAAGCGGTGGTCAATTCTCTCCAAAAGGGGAAAGCGGGTGAACATGCTTGTCGTTCGCTCGATTACCCCGCGAGTCGTAACAAAGATGACCTCATTTCGATCCGGCCAATTCATTAATGCCTGAATTTCTTCCCCGTAATCGATCAAAATTTCTTGAATCGCGATTTTTTTGCGCTGCAGCTCGTATTCGGAGGCACTCCACTTTTTCACGATATTTTCGATATTAATGATGCCTATCGCGATTTGCGTGTCCGTTAACTGAAAGTTCCTTCCTTCGATTTGCGCTCGCTGTAAGCCATCCTGAATCGTTGTTTTCGTAGGAGTAACCCGATAGCAGGGGACTCCAAGTCGCGTCAGCTCCCAATAAACAGAGGCCACACAAGTAAAAATCGCATCCACCTTTTTGCTTGTCCACAAATCGTAATGAAACCGAAGAATGTCTTCTGCGCGCTGATTGAGCTGATATTCCATCGCATACATGTGATCGACATGGATCGATAGCTCATCCAATCTCTGCTCCACCTCTTCCAAATTCAAAACGTCGATGCTAAAGCGCAAACGCCTTTCAGAAAAAAGGGTGCCGCTTTCTCTCAGTAATTGAAAGAATACACGGTAAAGGCTCGTTCCATTGTAGGGCAAATAAACCATAGGCTTCGGATCGCCAATATGCTCACGAGCGATTTGGTACGGAATCGGACCGGCAAATAAAAAAACATCGATCTCATCTTTGCATTGAAGGACGATATGTTTGACTTCTTGAACGTCTTTGTAACCGATTGGAAGCACCGCTAAGGCTGGATACGTTGCTGCAATACACAATACCTCGTCAAGCAAATCATAAGGACCTATCACTGCAACTCTGATTTCCATCGTACCCTACCACTTCCTCCCCTATTTTTTACCCTCCGCATAAACTTTGCGTAATATTCAAAAAATTCTTTCCATCATCATACATTCGGTCATCTTACTATGCAATTTCCGTTAGTTGTCCGTATATTCTGCTTCTGAATGAGAAAAAAACGCGGGGAGCGCCCGCGTCTTTTTACTGGATATTCATGCTAGTTGATCAAGCATATTCAATCAAATCAAGTGATTTGTGGCGAATATCACCCAGCTCTGTCTCCACCACTTTCCTTTCCACTAGCAGCTCATCCTGCAGTTTTATGACCTTCTCCATTTTATCCTTCGCTTGCTGCAGCGATGTGGAAATACGATCCTGAACAATCCAATCGGTAATGATGTTGTCGAAGAAAAAGTCCGCAAAGGTCAGCATTTCGCCAATGTCGATCTGAATTCGGCTTTCGCGCTGGACGTCATACAGCTCCCGCTCAAATCTACGCAGGCTTTTTTGCGCCTCATGGACTGCGTCACGAGCTTCGTTAATCCTACTGTGCTTGATATAGGTGGACACTGCTCCTCCACCGAGCATATCCCACGCTCCCCAGGAGCTTGCCGATTTCAGCTTGTCGATCGCTTTATCCAAATGCTGTATCGTTGCTCGTCCCGCTTCAAGTGCTTCGTCCAATTCCTTTTGGCTTGCTTCGAGCTGTGATTGCTGCTCACTGTATTCTCTTAGCACCCTCACCAGATCGGGGCGCTTTGCCTGAATCAATCGCTCCTTTTGCAGCAATAGGTCCGCGTACTCGCTTTCCACGTCTGACATGCGAGAGAGCTGCTCCTTTGTCGTCGCCATTTCTTCTTCCAAGTCCTTGACAGTGGCAAGCACTGCTTCGTATTTGATTTTCGCCTGTAGCAGCTCTTCTTTTTCCTTTGAGAGCTTTTCATCCTTTTTTCCAATCAGGCTATAAAAAAATGCACCAAAGGACATCCCCATTAACTTATCAACATCTTGCTGTTCAGACTGGAGCTTTTTATGTAGGGTTTGGAGCTTGATCACTTCTTGCTCGTGCTGCTCTCTCAGCTTTTTGCTATTATGCTCTCTGTGCAGCTTCTGGCGCAGCTCTACTTTTTTGGCTGCCAGCCGCTCATTTATCTCTTGAAACATCGATAACACTCCCCCTCTATCTCTCCTTTTTTATACGTCTGGCAGTCCGATTTCGTTTCAAGTATCTGGAACCTGCTGGAAGAAAAAAGCCCTTGCTATTCCGGTTTCATCACGGTTTAGCCAGGACTGGTCATCAATCACGATTATTTTGTTTGCAGCTGTGCATCTTTTCCACTCTGCACGCGCGCCAGCAAATCTACCAGATGGACAGCCTCCATCTTTCCTTCCAGACCAGCACGCTGGATACCTGCTTTCATTTGCAGCAGGCAGCCCGGATTGGAAGTCACGAGAATATCCGCCTGGGTCGCTGCTACATGCTCCATCTTTTCATCCAGCAGGCTTCCCGCCATTTCTGGCTGCACGAGATTGTAGATACCTGCTGAGCCGCAGCAGCGATCGCCTTCACAAAGCTGTACGTAGGTGGCACCAGGAATGCTTTGCAGCAGGCTCACCGGCTCCTTCGTCACCTTCATTCCATTGCGCAAGTGACAGGAGGATTGATACGTTACCCGCTGCGGCAGCGCTTGCCATGTCTGCGGCTCTACCAAATCACTTAATACCTCACTGATATCCTTCACGCGTGAAGAGAACCATTTTGCCTGTTCATGCCACTCATCGTCCTCTGCCAGCAGATGATCATACTCCTGGAGCAAGGCTCCACAACCGCCTGCATTGGAGACGATGATGTCTACATCTGCTTTGCGGAATGCAGCGATATTTTTCCTTGCCAGCTCGCGTGCTCCTTCTCGCTCGCCGCTATGCGCATGCAGTGCGCCACAGCATACCTGATCGGGAGCGATGACTACTTCACAACCGGCTTCGGTCAATAGACGAACGGTATTGAGATTGGTTTCACTGAACAGCACATCCATGATGCAACCGTGGAACATGCCGACACGCATCACCTTCTCACCGACTGCTGGAATCACTGTAGCCCCGAGAAGCTCACGCGTTCCTTTCCCAGAGGCTTCTGGCATGATCGCTTCCATCTCACGCAATTGCTTTGGCATAATGCGCATGACACCCATCTTGCGAACCGTTTTTTGCAGACCTGAGCGCTGATAAAAACGCAGCAAGCTACCTAGCTGATTCATCCGCTTCTGGTGAGGGAACAGATGCGTAAAAGCTACCTTGCGCATCGAGCTTACCCACCATGGATGCTCTTGTACGTCTTCGATCGCTTCATGCGTTTGCTCAATCAATTGTCCATACGGGACACCCGCCGGGCAAACAGGCTCACAGGCACGGCACCCGAGACAAAGATTCATTTGGTCGATAAAGTCTTTATCCGGCTCCATCACACCATCCGCTACGGCCTTCATCAGAGCGATGCGCCCACGCGGCGAGGCTGCCTCATACCCGGTTTCGCGAAAGGTCGGACACGCTGGCTGGCAAAAGCCGCAGCGCATACAGTTGGACAGTTCATCGTAATCCAGTTTATTTATGAGCGCTTCTTTAAGCACGATTAACCACCACTCTGTTCCGCGATTGCTTCGCAAACATCTTGTCGGGATTCAGAAGGTTGTGAGGGTCAAAGGCATGCTTGATACCCTTCATGACCTCCATGCCAGCTGCTCCCACTTTCCATTCCAAGTAAGGCGCCTTGACGATTCCAACACCATGCTCGCCGGTAATCGTTCCACCGAGATCGATTGCTGCGGCAAAAATTTCTTCGAAGGCATGCTCGACCCGCTCGATCTCTTTTTCGTTACGCGCATCCGTCATACAGGTCGGATGCAAATTGCCGTCACCTGCATGACCAAAGGTGCAAATCTGCAAGCCGTAACGGCTCGTAATTTCCTGGATAGCAGCAACCATCGGCGCGATTTGCGCACGCGGCACAGTCGCATCCTCCAAAATCGTTGTCGGACGCATCCGGGACAAGGCAGCAAGTGCACTGCGTCTCGCCGTCATAACGTCATCCGCTTCCTCTGGTGTCGTTGCGACTTTAATCTGAACCGCTGCGTTATTTTCGCAAATGGCTGCGATCCGTTCCATATCCTTGTCAACCGTCTGAGGTTCTCCGTCCTGACCGATCAAAAGAATGGCGGCTACATCTGTTGGCAAACCTATCTTTTTAAAATCCTCAACCACACGAATCGTTCCCTGATCCAAAAACTCCAAGGTTCCCGGGATGATCCGATTGGCAATAATGTCCGAAACCGAGCGTGCTGCCTGATCCATATCAGCAAACATCGCCAGCATGACCCGTTGCGATAGTGGCTTGGGAATGAGCTTAAGGATCGCCTGTGTAATAATCGCCAGTGTGCCTTCACTGCCTACGAGCAGCTTGGTCAGATCGTATCCGGCTACATCCTTCATCAGCTTGCCGCCGGTGCGAATGATCTCACCGTTTGGCAGCACAGCTTCCAGCCCGAGCACATAATCCTTGGTCGTTCCGTATTTCAATCCGCGCAGCCCACCGGAATTAAGAGCGATATTTCCGCCGATGGTCGAAATCACCATGCTTCCCGGGTCTGGAGGATAAAACAATCCACGCGCTTCTACTGCCTGATGAATATCAACCGTCCGCACCCCTGGCTGAACGGTAATCGTCAAGTTTTGCTCGTCGATCTCCACAATCTGGTTCATCCGGGAGAGGACAAGTACGATTCCACCACTAACAGGAATTGTCCCTCCGCACAAATTTGAGCCTGCTCCACGGGTCACAATCGGAATCTGGTGATGAGCTGCTACCCGCATCACCTGCTGCACCTCTTCGGTACTTTTTGGCAAAACCACGACGTCTGGCAATGCTTGCTGCATCGGTGTGGCGTCATACGAATAGGCAACCAGCGATTCCTGCCGATCGAGACAATGTTTTTCTCCGACGATGGCTACAAGCTCGGAGCGTATCGATTCTGACAACATGGGAATCCCTCCTCCCTGTGAAATCGAAATGATTTGGCTACAAACGTTTAACCGAACTGCTGAATCGCTTCCCGAATTCTTCCATTGGTTACATTCAACAGACGCATTGCTTCTTCCCTGCTCGCACCAGTCAATTTCATCAGGATCGCTGTCTTGGCGTCTCCTTCAGCCAGCTCGGACAAACGCTCTGCTTCGGCGTAGCTCACACCGGTCACTTCCATGACAATCCGCTTTACGCGTTCTTTCAGCTTGAGATTGGTCGCCTGCACATTCACCATCAGATTTCCATACACCTTGCCCAGTTTAATCATCGTTGCTGTTGTGAGCATGTTGAGCACCAGCTTTTGGGCTGTCCCTGCCTTGAGTCTCGTTGATCCGGTCAACACCTCAGGGCCGACCACAACATTGATCGCTACATCTACACCTTTGTTGATAAAAGATGGCTGGTTGCAGGATAGCGCAATCGTTTTGGCCCCGATACTCTGTGCTTCAGCCAATATGCCGAGTACATAGGGGGTTCTGCCGCTAGCCGCAATACCAACAACAACGTCTGCTTTGGTCACTCCGTGCTTGTGGATATCCTCTTGTCCCAGCTCAAAGGAATCCTCCGCGCCTTCTACCGCACGAATCATTGCTGATGGACCACCCGCAATGATGCCCTGAACCAGCTCCGGGTCTGTCCCAAAGGTAGGAGGGCACTCGGAAGCGTCCAAGATTCCCAGACGTCCACTCGTACCTGCTCCGAAATAAAAGAGTCTTCCTCCGTTCTCCAGTGCGTGTGTGATTACTTCTACCGCTTCAGATACGTGATCCAATACACGCTCAACTGCATAGGGAACTTTTTTATCTTCATCATTCATCATTTGTACGATGCCCCGGGCACTCAACCGATCCAGGTCCTTGGAGCTTTCGTTTTTTCCTTCAGTCGTTAATTGTTGCAAGTTCTCCAGCTTCATGCTCTGACGAACCTCCTCTTAATGTACTAGCAGCCTTTTTTCTTACGCGTGATCCAGATGGCAAGAAACATAATGGCCAGCTGTCACTTCTTTAGCTGCAGGAGCAACCGTTTTGCAAATCTCCATACAATGGCGGCAGCGTGGATGGAATGTGCAGCCAGATGGCGGATTTGCAGGACTAGGCAGATCTCCCTCTAAAATAATTCTCTGAGTCGTCAGGTGCGGATTAGGGACAGGTACTGCCGAGAGCAAAGCCTGTGTATACGGATGGGTTGGCTTCTCATACAGCGAATGCTTGTCAGCCACCTCAACCACTTTGCCCAAGTACATGACAGCCACCCTGTCGGATATATGGCGAACGACACTGAGGTCATGAGAAATAAACAAATAGGTGAGCTTGAATTCCTTTTGCAAATCTTGCATCAGATTCAGGATCTGCGCCTGAATGGACACGTCCAGCGCTGATACTGGCTCATCGGCAATAATCAGCTTCGGACGTAAAATCAATGCCCGTGCGATCCCGATCCGCTGGCGCTGTCCTCCCGAAAATTCATGCGGAAATCTGTCCAGCTGCTGCTTGGATAGCCCGACGATGCCAATCATCTCTTCGACCTGCTTGCGGCGCTCTGCCGGGGTACCGATTCCGTGGATAATGAGCGGGTCCTCCAATAGCTGGCCGATCGTCTTGCGAGGATTGAGCGATGCAAACGGGTCCTGAAAAACAAGCTGCATATTTCGTCTGGCACGGCGCAGCTCAGCTTCGTTCAATTTGCGAATATCCTGACCCTCAAACAAAATTTCTCCGTCAGTCGGCTCAATCAAGCGCAAGATACAGCGACCCGTAGTCGATTTCCCACAGCCAGACTCACCCACAATGCTCACGGTTTCACCAGGATAAACGGTCAGATTGACACCATCTACAGCGCGCACGACCTTCTCCTGACCGAAAAAACCTTGCTTGCTTTTGAAATGCTTGGTCAGCGAGTTGACTTCGAGCAATGGTTTTGTCATTGTCCTTCCTCCTCACGATACAGCCAGCACCGGCACTTTTGCGTGTCTGAGACAGGCAGCAGCTCAGGATTTTTCTCGCGGCAAATGTCCATCACAGAAGCGCAGCGTGGCGCAAACCGACAGCCCGCAGGCATCTCGCTAAGCAGTGGAACCGCACCCGGAATGGCGTCCAGACGCTCCTGATTGATGTTGACACTCGGCATGGACTTTAATAGTCCTCTGGTGTATGGATGCTTCGGATCATCGAACAGCTGTCCCACTGTGGCTTCCTCAACAATTTGTCCAGCGTACATCACGATGACGCGATGACACATTTCCGCGACGACTCCGAGATCATGTGTGATGAGCAGGATCGAAGTGCCTTGTTCGTTACGCACCTTTTTCATCAATTCCAATATTTGCGCCTGAATGGTCACGTCCAATGCCGTTGTCGGCTCGTCGGCGATCAACAGCTTGGGTGAACAAGACATCGCCATCGCAATCATCACACGCTGACGCATACCCCCAGACAGCTGGTGCGGGTACTCCGAGAAAATTTCCTCCGCACGCGGAATACCTACTTGCCCTAGAAGCTGAACCGTCTTGTCTTTTGCTTCTTGCTTGGACAAGCCCAGGTGACGTCGCAACGGCTCACTGATCTGCTTGCCGATCGGATGCAAAGGGTTAAGGGAAGTCATCGGCTCCTGAAAGATCATCGCAACCTGATTCCCGCGGATTGCTTGCATTTGTTTATCTGAAAGCGAAAGCAGCTCTTGCTCCTGAAAACGGATGCTGCCTGTCATCTCTACATTTCGTCCCAATAGCTGCATGATCGACATGCTGGTCACGCTTTTGCCGCATCCTGATTCGCCGACCACCCCGACGGTTTCTCCCGGTTCGACGCTCAAGCTGACGCCCTCGATCACGGTCAGTTTTTTGCCTGCTTGTTTAAAAGATGTTCGCAAATCTTTGATCGTAAGCATTGCTGCCATGGGTACTCCCCCTTTTCATTAGGATGTGCCGACAATTTTGAAGCCTGAAAAAATCTGGTTATGGTGAGCGAGCCTCCAGGAACCAATCAATGGACTTACCTCTGGATGCACGCGATTGGTCAGCGTAAGAATGGTCACTTCTCTGGCCGGGTCTGACCAGATTGACGTGCCGGTAAAGCCTGTGTGCCCAAAACCGCTCGCTGATACCACATCTCCTCCGGTACAGCCTGCGGCGATTTGCTCGAGTGATCCACCTGTAGAGGAAACGATCCAGCCCAACCCTCTGCGGTGTACAGACGGGTCTGTGAGTGAGCGAGTGGACAATGAAAATAACGTAGGATCAATGCTCACAGGAGCATCGTTTGTCGTCCATATCTGCATGTAGCGCTCTGTATCAGCCAAGGTGGAAAACAGTCCGGCATGCCCACTGATGCCTCCGAGACCATAGTAAGCATTGCAATCGTGTACGGTTCCACTGATGATGCCTTTTCGCCAGTTATAGCTGGCCAGTTTTTGTTTCCATTCCTTTTCAAAGAGTGGTTGTCCTGCTGACAGCTCCGCCATATAGCCCGCTGCCATATTGCGCTCAAAGGAGTTGCCTTTTTCCGTCAGGGCAATCGTCCATTCAGCACTGCCAGCTTGCGCCTGCGGCACGTAACTCGATTGCATCATCCCGCTCGGTTGAAAAATCAGCCGTTTGGCGAGTGTATCCAGTTCTTCGTCCCAAATTCGTTCGAGCAGAAAGCCGAGCAGCATATATCCTAGATCGCTGTAGATAACAGCCCGCCCCGGAGCATCTGTCATTTGTTCATGAGCGATCAGGCGAAGATACTCACTCTTGCCCGCTCCGAACAAAAAGAAGGGACGCCACGCTGGTAAACCGGATGTATGGGTCAAGAGGTGAATCACCTTGATCTTCTCTTTGCTCTCTTTGTCCTCTCCTTCTGCCAATTCAGGCAGGTAGGTCATAACCGAATCTGTTAACGAGAGCTTGCCTTCCTGCACACTGATGAGGATCAGCGGCAGCGTAACCATCACTTTTGTCAAAGAAGCCATATCGTACACGGTATGAATATCTACAGGCTGAGCATCGGGACCGTTTCCTGTCATGCCCTTGCAAACGGTCAGGGCTGACTTGCCCCCTCGCAGAACACTGACTGCGCCCCCTGGAAATATTCCCTGGTGAATGCCGCTATCCAAGCTACGTTCTATACGTTCCCTGATCTGCTCTGTATTCATTGCTTCTCCTCCACGCTGTAAATCCTTTTTGGGCTACCTTACTTACTCCGATGACGTGGGTCCAGAATGTCGCGAATCGCGTCTCCGAACATATTGCATGCCAGAATTGTCACCGTCATGGCGATACATGGCCAAATAATCATGCCAGGAGCAAGCTCCATGTAACGACGTGCTTCGGAAATCATGCCACCCCATGAAGGGTCTGGCGGCTGGATACCAAGTCCCAAGAAGCTGAGCGCCGATTCGGTCAAAATGGCACCCGAGATTGCGAGCGAGGATTGAACCAGCAGTGGTGCTGTTACGTTCGGAAAAATTTCCAGGAACAAAATACGCTTTGTGCTCGCCCCAATAGCTCTGGCGCTTTCTACGTATTCGAGGTTTTTGATCGAGAGGACAGCGCCCCTCACTGTGCGTGTAAAGATCGGGATATTCACAATACCGATCGCCATAATCGTGTTGAACGTACCAGGTCCAAGTGCGGCCACAATCGCCAATGCCAGCAAAATTTCCGGAAAGGCAAAGAGCACGTCCATGACACGCATAATGAAGCCATCGATCCAACGACCGAAGTACCCTGCAATCAAACCAAACAATGTACCAAAGGCCACGCTAACCAGTACGGCAGAAATCCCGACAACCAGCGATACGCGCGCTCCATAAATAATTCGACTCAAAAGATCGCGCCCAAACTGGTCAGTTCCTAACAAAAAATCACCAGAGCTGCCTTCCATCCGATGGTCCTGAAACATTTCAGTTGGGTCATGCGGAGCCAAGACCGGTGCCAGCGCTGCTGTCAAGCAAAGCAATGCCAGCAATATGGAGCAGAAGACGGCTGTTTTATTCGTCAAAAAACGCTTACGAAAAGTGCTCATGTCGCATTCCCCTTGTCAATACTTGATACGCGGATCAATCCAGGTATAGATCAGGTCGATGAGCAGATTGACCAGGACAAATACCAGAGCGACGAAAAGCACGCCTCCCTGCACCACCGGATAATCACGCTGATAAATACCCTCCAGAATGTACTGGCCAAGGCCAGGAATCGAAAACAGCTGCTCTACGATAACGGACCCGCCAAGCAGGTATCCGATTTGCATTCCCGCAATCGTAACAATCGGAATGGAGGAATTACGAAACGCATGGCCCATCACGATGGTCCATTGGCTGTTTCCTTTTGCCCGCGCCGTACGAATAAAATCTTTGTCCATCGTTTCTAAAAAAGCAGAACGTGTCATCCGCATGACACCTGCCGCTACTACAATTCCCATCGTTATCGCTGGCAAAATAAAGACTTTGAAAGCCTCTACCGGGTCTTCCCAGAAGCTGACAACATCAATTGGCGGGAACCAGCCGAAATAGAGGGAAAAGCCCAGCAAAAGCAGTGTTCCAATCGCAAAATTCGGTACAGAAATTCCTAATAATGTGGCAACACGTACGACGATATCTGTTTTGGAATGGGCGCGAATCGCCGACAAAATACCAAACGGGATCGCCAATGCCCAACCGATCAAAACGCCAAATACTGTCAGTTGCAATGTGATTGAAAAACGTTTGAGGATCTGCGGCAAAATATCTTCGCCAGTATGAACAGATACCCCGAAATTCCCTTGCAGCATTCCTGTAATCCAACTCATGTATTGACTCAGCAATGGTTGGTCCAGACCCATGCTTTTATTCAGAGCCGCAATCGCTTCCGGTGTGGCATTGGTCCCCAGCATGATAGAGGCTGGATCACCTGGCACCAAGTGCAGGATCGTAAAGACCAATACGGAAATGCCAAACAGGATGGGAATCAAGCTGGCGACGCGTTTAAGTAGATAAGACCCCACTTTTTTTCCCTCCATATTTAGAAACTTGGCTCCGCCTAGCAACTGGCGGAGCCGTAAATAACTCGTACTATTACTTGATAGATGTTTTGGTCAGAGAGTACACTTCACCTGCTGCTGTCGGTGTGAAGTCGATATTGTCACGAACAGCATAGTAGTTTTTCGGAGAAGCCAGGAACAGGTTCGGTGCGTCTTGAACCAGCATCATTTGTGCTTCTTCGTACAGTTTTTTGCGTTCTGCTTGATCTACTGTGGAGAGTGCTTTTGCTACCAGCTCGTCGTATGCCGGATTGGAGTAGTTCCAAACGTTAGCAGAGCCAGTTGTAGAGAAGAAGAAGCGCATGGAACGGTCAGCATCTACACCGGAAGTGTTGCGTCCAACCATCAGGTTCATATCTTTGGATTTCCATGTATCAATGTAGTTACCCCACTCAAGCTGGTTGATTTTCGCATTGATACCGATTGCCTTAAGCTGTTGCTGGATCACTTGTGCTGTTTCTACCATGTCTGGGTACGTAGCTGCTGTTTCAATCTGGGTTTCGAAGCCATTCGGGAAGCCTGCTTCAGCCAGCAATGCCTTTGCTTTTTCTACATCGGTTTTGTAGCTTGGGTAAGAAGCTGTATCTACTGCCCAGTTTGTGAGCGCAGGTGCGATTGGTCCAGTCAGAGCCGCTTCGCCTTTCCATACGGTTTGAACGATTTGATTACGGTCAACCGCATAGCTGATCGCTTCACGAACTTTTGGGTTGTCAAACGGTTTTTTGTTCACGTTGATACCCAGGTAGCTGTACTCGAGGGATTGATAGTTTTTCACCTGTACGCCAGGCTTGCCTTCCAAAAGCTTCGCGGAGTCAGCAGAAATCACACTTACGTCGATTTTGCCGGAGCGCATTGCTGCCAGACGCTCTGCTTCATCCTTCATGATTTGGAATTTGATAGTTTCTACTTTTGGCAAGTCTTTATTGAAGTAGTCCGCATTTTTCTTCAGAAGAACATACTGGCCAGACTCAGCCTTTTCCAATTTGAATGGCCCTGTACCGATTGCTTCCTTGGTCAGGTCAGTAGATCCTGCTGGAACGATAGAAGCATACGCACTCGCTGTGTTTGCGATGAACGCTGCATCTGCATTTTTCAGCTTGAATACGACAGTCGTCGCATCTTTTGCTTCAATAGATTCTACGGAAGAGAAGTACGATTTTGCGATCGCTCCCGTATCTGGGTTCAGAATGCGCTCGAAGCTGTATTTTACGTCTTCAGCTGTCATGTCTTTGCCGTTGTGGAATTTCACACCTGCATGCAGGAACATGGTGATGGTTTTGCCATCCGGTGCAATCTCCCATTTTTCTGCCAGGCTCGGAACGATTTCCATGTTGTCATCCAGCTTGGTCAAGCTGTCATAAATCAGTGCATACACACGCACACTGGATGCCGCTGGAACCTTGTGCGGGTCATAGCCCACTGGCTCCTGCTCAGCAGCAACAATCAGCTCCGTTTTTGCCGAAGCAGCTTGTCCGTCTTTTGGCTTGGCTTGGTCAGCCGGAGCAGTTCCTCCACCGGAACAGGCGGAAAGCATGAGGGATAAAGATAGGAAAAAGCCTGCCAACACTCGTTTTTTCACGATGGTACCCCCTACAGTATTCTAGTTAAAAGCATATATTTCCTAACGGTACGGCCCTTTTCGCTCCTGTAACAGAAGGAACATTGGAAGGACGTCCCATTAGTGTCTCATGGCCCAAAATGGCAAAAGCAACTGCTTCCTTCGCGTCATCCGGCATGCCGAATTGCTGTGTCGTCGTGACGGTTATTTCTGCCGGCAATCGATCTTGCAGCATGCGAAGAAGAGTCTGGTTATGAGCGCCTCCACCGGAGACAATCACTTCCTCCACTTTGGTAGTTGGTAAAACGAATTGCTTGTACGCATTAGCTATAGAAGTAGCGGTCAAGGCAGTAACGGTAGCCAGCAAATCAGCTTGACTGATGCCGAGCTGTGTCGCTTGGGCCAGCAGCTCCTGTGCAAAAGCTTTTCCGTATACTTCCCGACCTGTGCTTTTTGGCGGTTGGATCTGGTAATACGGGTCTTGCAGCAGACGGTCCAGCAGCTCTTGTGAAACGGTGCCACTCCCTGCAATTTCTCCCCCTGCATCGTAGCGCAATCGTCCCTTGGTCATGACCTGTACGATTTGATCCATGATCATGTTACCAGGCCCTGTGTCGAATGCAACGACTTTTTCAATACTCTCTCCAGCAGGAAGTACCGTGACATTTGCAATCCCGCCGATATTTTGCAAAAGCCTTCCTTTTTGAGGGTCACGGAACAAGATGTAATCCGCATACGGCACGAGCGGTGCACCTTCGCCATCCGCCGCCAGATCTCGGGCTCGGAAGTTTCCTACCACCGGAATTCTTGTGCGTTCCGCCAGTGTAGACAGCTCGCCGATTTGCAGGGATGCTCTAACCTCAGTCATTCCCGTAGGTCCTGGAAACGGTGTACGTCCTGCGATATGCCAAATCGTTTGACCATGCGTGCAAACAGCATCGACTTCCTCAGCTGTTACATTGGCCTGCTTGATCAACTGCTCGACCGCATGCGCATACCACTCGGATAATCCATAGTGCACAGCTGTGAGCTGATCCAGTCTGGCAGTCTCGACACTGCACAGGCTCATCACCCATTCACGCAGATCCTCTGAATATGGCATATAGAAAAAATCGCGGAGTGTAACGTCAGCAATCTCTCCTTGCTCATCAGTGCGAATCGCAACCAATGCTGCGTCAATTCCATCCAGGGATGTGCCAGACATAAGGCCAATGAGCAGATGTTCACTCTTTGTGCGATAATCTAGTAAATTTGCTGGTTGATTCAAGTCATCGCCCCCCATTTGGGATTCGAGAATAGTAGAAATATTCATTGTGTTTCCGTTTTCATTATATGTAATAAAATTACGTCAGTCAACTTAATAATAGTAAACTTTATTTCTTTTTTGGCAACAATTATTCTCTCATCCCTGTGAGCGGAATAGAGAAAAAAGGAGCTTTGGTTGTTTATCGTTCAAGAATGAACAGTGAGAAGTCATGCGAAGACAACGGATTGGAATTCATTTCCATTAAAATCCAGGCACAAAAAAAGGACGCATTGCACGTCCCTTTTTGTCTTTCTTCTATTAGAAGTCAAAGTTATCCGGGTCTGGACCTACACGGTGATTTTCGTTCAGGGCATCGATCTTCTCCATATCTTCAGCTGTCAGCTCAAAGGTAAATACATCCGCGTTTTCCTTGATCCGTGGTTCCTTCGTTGATTTTGGAATGGTTACGACGTCGTGCTGCAGGTCCCAGCGCAGGATGACTTGGGCGATCGATTTTTCATGGCGTTCCGCGATTTCTTGTAGCACCGGGTTATCCAGAAGCTGTCCCTGCATCAGTGGAGACCATGCCTCTACTTGAATCCCCTCTTGCTGGCAAAAATCACGAAGCTCTTTTTGCGTCAGGCGTGGGTGGAATTCTACCTGATTGATCATCGGTTTGATTTCGGCATCCTGCATCAAGTCTTGCAGGTGATGGATCTGGAAGTTACTTACGCCGATTGCTTTTACTTTGCCTTCTTTATATAGCTGCTCCAGAGCGCGCCATGCATCTTTGTATTTACCAGCTACTGGCCAGTGAATCAGGTACAGGTCCAGGTAGTCGAGTCCGAGCTTTTTCAGACTGAGTTTAAAGGCAGACAGTGTAGACTCATAACCGAGGTCTGCATTCCATACTTTTGACGTCACAAACAGCTCTTCTCTGCTGATCCCTGTTTCCTTGAGTCCCTGTACGATACCTTGCCCAACGCCTTCTTCGTTACCGTAGATCGCTGCTGTATCAATGCTTCTGTAACCATTTCTGATCGCTGCCTGTACAGCATGAACCAGCTCTGGTCCTTCTTCCACTTTAAATACACCAAGTCCAAACCACGGCATTTTTACACCGTTATTCAATGTAGTTGTTGCTTGCAGATGAGTTGTCATGATAGTTGTGCCTCCTGTTTATTGTTATAAGCTTGCTTTGAGCCTTTTCGCTCCAGCATTTGACTCCACCCTGTGAGGATAACCGCGCCCATCACCATGAATCCTCCAATCCATGTCGTATGGATCAGACCGATCGAATCTGTGATGATTCCACCCAGATAAGCACCGATTGCAATACCAGCGTTGAAAGCGGCGATGTTTACGGCAGAAGCCACATCCTTCGCGCTTGGTACGTAGCGTTCAGCCAAGATTACGACGTATACCTGCAATCCAGGCACGTTCATAAAAGCCATAAGCCCCATGAACATAATTGTGATCAAGCCGGCAATCGGGAATGGTGCTGTAAAATATAGGATGAACAGGACGAGAGCGTGCACGATAAACATGCGAAACAAGGAAGACAGCGGATTTTTATTGGCGACCTTCCCTCCAATCACATTACCGATTGCAATGGCGATCCCGTATACGAGCAGAATGACTGCGATTGCTCCACCAGAAAAGCCGGTGATACTCTCCAGCATTGGGGACAAATAAGTAAAGACGACAAACGTCCCACCATATCCCAGCGCAGTGATCAGAAACATGAGGACAAGACGGCCATTCGTCACCAGCTTCAGCTGATCGCGGACTGTAGTTCGTACACCTTTTTGCAAACGGCTAGGAATGAGTATGCTATTAGCAAAAAGGGCAATCAAACCAACAACGGCAATGGCGACAAAAGCAAACCGCCAGCCAACCTGCTGACCCAAATACGTTCCCAGCGGCACACCCGTTACTGTGGCAACTGTCAGTCCTGTAAACATCATGGAAATGGCACTGGCTCGCCGATTCTCGGGGACCAAATCCGCTGCAATAGTGGAGCCGATCGACATGAAAATTCCGTGGGACAATGCCGATACGATCCTTCCCACAAGCAGCACGCCGATACTTGTCGATGCTGCAGCGATACTGTTTCCGATAATGAAAACGATCATGATCCAGAGCAATAATTGCTTGCGTGATACTCTGGACGTTACTGCGGTGAGAACTGGTGCTCCAAATGTAACTCCCAATGCATATAAAGTAACGGTCAATGCTGCTGTAGTGACCGGAATCTGCAAATCATTGGCGATCAGTGGCAGCAGACCCACGCTGATAAATTCGGTTGTTCCAATAGCGAAAGCACTCACTGCCAAAGCGAGCAGGGCTAATGTGCTTCGATTTGTTTCCTTCACGAGGTATCTCCTCCCCCTTCATCAATTTGAGTATGGTGTTTACCAGCTGGCAAATGCTATTATGGATGATAGGGTAGATATTGAAAAGTACACACTTTTAAGTGCCATAGATACTAATAAGTACGATAGGCACTTTTTAGTTCCTATAGAAAGAAGGAGCGATCATGCAGAAAAAGAAATACAATATATCCGTGGAAGCCACACTAGAGGTCATCGGCGGCAAGTGGAAATGTGTGATCTTGTGTCATCTGACCCACGGGGAAAAACGCACGAACGAATTAAAGCGGCTCATGCCCGGAATCACGCAAAAAATGCTGACTCAGCAGCTACGCGAGTTAGAGGATGACGGAATCATTAATCGGATTGTCCACCATCAGGTACCGCCCAAAGTGGTGTACGAGCTTAGTGAATATGGCTGGAGTCTAAAGGGCATATTAGACACACTCTGCGCGTGGGGAGAACGACATATCATTCGCGTCTACGGTGACACCACCGATATGCTTGAGGACAGCATCCTCAATCAGAAGAAGACCACATAACCCGCTTTTCCTTTTGGACATGCAAAAAAGCCGATTCCCTGTAAGTGACAGGCGTCGACTTTTCGTACTGCTGGTGAAGGAAGGAAATACACTACACAAACAGACTGATGAGATTTCCATCCGGGTCTTTGACAATGGCGTAGCGCTGCCCCCAAACGGCATCCCACGGCTCTTTGTGGCCTTCATATCCATGCGCAGTGAGCGTTGCATACAATTCGTTTAATGAGTCGACGTCATCACATGCAAAAGCAAGCTCGATCCGATGACCGCTTGCTGCCTCCCAGCCTCCATACACGCTTTTCGCAATCTCAATCGTATCAAACGCCAAACGAACCCCGTCTCCGGCCACTTCTACGTGATGGTCTTCATTTGCACTCTCTGGAATTTCCAAACCAAGCAGGCGATAAAAATCCAATGCTTTTTTCATGTCTGCCACAACAATACCAACCATATCCAGCTTTACTCGCATCGCTCTTCACTCCTGTTCCTACTCTTTTTCAAAACGGTCACTTACAAAACAACTTCCTGCTGCACACGCTTGGGGAGCTTTTGCAAGACCTGCGTATAAGAATGCTCAATCAGCTTTTCCCACAGCTCCTCAGGAATATCCGTATCGAAATAATGAGAATTCCAATGGGTTTTATTCATATGGTACCCGGGAACAATTCCTTCGTAGATTTCCCGCAGCTCATCTGCACGAGCCGGATCGCATTTTAATGTGAGGATCGGTACGCCCTTGCTATCTGCTCCCAGCATCGCAAATATTTTGCCGCCAATATGGTAACGGTCCGCTTCCCAATCCATCTGATAATCATGCGTCGATCCCTTTTGTTTGCGGCATAATGCATCTACTGTTTGTTTGTCCACAGTAATTCTCCTTCCGATCCTTAGGATATCAGCTTTCTTCCTTCCTGAATTGTAAAAAACGGACATGTTCAAGTCGCGAGCCAATCATCCCCTGCTCAAGTAGAAAAAATGTGCCGAGGTGACACGCCATAATACGCTTTAAAATTTTTGATGACGTGCGATTGATCATAATAGCCATATTTGAGTGCGACATCTGTAAAGGTCGCTTCGGTGCCTCGGAACAGTTCCTGCAGCAAGCTTTGGAATTGAATAATGCGAATCAACTCCTTGGGACTGACCCCCAGCTCGCTTTGAAAGATTCTGCGCAAATTTCTTTCACTGTAGTTTACCTTTTCTGCCAAAGAACCGATCGTCATGCTACCTCGACACTCGTAAATGTATTGCATGCTTGTCTCAAGCAAACCGCCTGCACGGATAGGGCTCTTCTGAAAAAGCTGTAGCAAGCTATCTTCGATCAGTGCGATTCTACCAGCGATATCTGTTGCTTCGCATAAGCCCTCTACAATCCTGTGGGCACCTAGCCCCCATAAATCCTCCAGATACACCCGGTTGCCATTGATCAAGGATATCGGATAGCGCAGAAAAAGATGTGCCGTTTCCGAATAGAAGCGAATCCCGAATAACGATTGATGCCCCATGATCGGCATGAGCTCATAGCTTCTCATCAAGCTTGAAACAAACGCCCCTTTTGCAGCAGAGGTAGTCCTCAGGTCAAAAATGATGTCCACACAGCCATCCGGGATAACCCGATTCCATTGATCCCCATCGACTTCCCCGGTAACTGAGGTCCAATAGCATGCCACATATTGCTCTAGCCTTTTGCTAGGTGCGTATTCCCGATAATAAGCAGACATCTGGCTATGTTTCAATACAGGCGGCTGGACAGGACGAAACAATTGCATCTGATTTCGCATCCTTTGCACATTCTCTTCCCCTTTCCTATTTTCCATAAACGGTCTGACTCCTGCTCACTCATTGCCATTTTAACGTATATCATGGGTAGGAATGGATTTTTCGAAGCGAGGTGCATGAATTGATCTCTTCTTCCAAATGGAGCCTGCATCAGTTCTTTTCCAAGAATGCATACATCCGTCCATTTTTGCCTCCCACTTCTCTTTATCAGCCAGCTCTTTTGGGTACTTATCTCGCCAAATACCAAACTGTCTATATCAAGCCGACCCGGACCCATATGGGAAAAGGAATCATCCGGGTCTGGAAAACGGAGGAAGGCTATCAATTTGTAAAGGAGCGAGGTGAGCCTGAACACGCCAGATCCCTGGAGGACTTGCAAAACAAAATTGCAAATAAATGCAGTGAGAAAAACTATATCATCCAGAAAGGGCTTGATTTAGCCCAAATCGATGGACGCTCCTTTGACATTCGGGTCATGATGATGCGCAACGGCCGAGGCAGATGGCAATACGCCGGGATGCTCGCCAAGGTAGCGGGCTCAGACAGCGTGATTACGAACGTAGCACGCGGAGGAGGGTATGCGGTTACGGTCCCACTCGCACTTGTGAAATCAAAAGCGGTAGATGCTTCTAAAGTCAAAAGTGTCGTGGCGCAATTGATCCAAATCAGTCATCGCGTCTGCACCCACTTCAAAAAGTATAGACATACTTCTCAGATCGGAGTCGACTTTGCCATTGATAAGCAAGGGAATATTTCGATTATCGAGGTCAATTACGATTTTCCCTCTCACGCCTTGTTCGCCAAGCTCAAGGACAAAACGTATTTCCGTACCATCAAGCGCCTTCACTTCCAATACCGCAATCGAGTGAAAACAAAACGGTCATAACCGTTTTACCGCAAGCGGTCACATCCACTTTTATGAAAACCGTCGCGACGTTTTTCACCGAAAAAAGAAGAAAGTCTAATTTCAATTTTAACAACCTCTTCTACAAAAAAGGATAGAGGCGCCCGTTGTCAGCTACGCCTCTATCCTTTTCGGGTTGGTTTATGGTTACGACTGTGTCCCGAATCGTTTTGCATTTCTGACACGTGCACGCTCCATCTCGATTTCACGATTTTTTGGCTCTGCGTTGGACACAAGTGAATCAAGCAATTTTTGCGCCGCCACAGTGACTTCTTCTACAGCCTGGTCAAAAGCAGCTTCATTTGCCTTTGAAGGCTTTTGAAAGCCTGAAAGTTTTCTAACAAACTGAAGCGCTGCGGCCTTAACCTCGTCTTCTGTTGCTGGCGGATCAAAGTTGAACAATGTCTTGATATTTCGGCACATGGCTTACTCCTTTCGGCTATTTGCCATATATACTTCCTCTTGTGGACGAGCCCATTTTGATTTTTCAAAGCCATACCAGACGATGTGAAACAGCATGTGACAAATGATAGCGGATAACAAGCCACTTTTCCAGAACAACCACCCACAGCAAATACCGACAAAGATATTGGCTGTGATCGCGTACGTAAGTAAGGGCGTCGTCAGCCTTCCGACAGTTTGCTGGGCTCCCGGGAGGTGAATCAAGGCGAACAGCAGAGCGGAAATCGCGATCGCCAGCCAGTACACCAAATTCACATCACTAATTGCCAACCACTTGTTCATGCTCCAAACGAGAGTACTCATGAGTCCCCAACGGAAGATCAGCTCTTCGACAATCCCACCATATAATACCCTCGTATCGATTCCTACATTTTGTCTTGCCCGATCGATCTTTGCAATTACGTTTTTTCCAGTGACCTTTACGAGGTAACCGTAGTAATAAATCAGATGTGCACCAGCGCATAGGAAAGAGATAAGGAAGGTCATTGCTCCTATCTCAGAAAGAGTTGGTGCTGCGAAGCCTGCGTCCTTGTATAACCAGGTGCCAGCCAGAACACTCGGGACAACGAGCACCATGTGGCTCACCAAACGAGCGAAAAACGGGATGTCTTCACCTCCAGTTTCTTTGATGAGTTTTGGCTCTATTCTTAGCATCGTGAACACACCCGGTAATGCCAACGCGAACAGCAGCACTGCCACTAGCCAATCCATGCCCCTTCTCCCCCTTGACCAACGCGTTATCAGGCTCCCGTTATTTCGATTTTTCCGCAAGTATCAAGTCATGCAGTCTATTTGTGAATCGTTGAAAATGGATCATTTCTTCTTCTTCCAGTTTGGAAAAGTATTTTTCAATGACGACATCGTCGACAGCTTCGATCTCTGCATACATCTTAATCGCCTTTTCTGCCAGCTTGACAAATGTCTCACGCCGGTTCGCTGAATTTACTTCACGTTTTACATAGCCGTCCTGCTCTAGCTTCGCAACCAGCTGACTAGTTGAGCTAAGAGACATATTCAAATGCTTGGCGAGCTCACCAATTGTGATCTTTTCATGCTCCTGCACCTGCTGGAGAAGGATGGATTGCTTTGGGGTAATTTCAAAATGGTAGAGGGCTTGAAAATCCTCTGCTAGCAAGGCATTGATTTTATCCATCATTTTGAGTGTTTCCTTTATTGTTTCTATCTTCATCGAAAAGCACCTCATGATATTTCAAGAACTTAAACTGTTTATATTCATTTAATGTTAAAGTGAGGGAAATGTCAAGTGATGCCACCATTGTATTCCCTACTTCCCTGACAAAAAAATAGTGGATGACTATGCCTACGTCCACATAGTACCCACTATTTTCCAAAACCATTTATGTCGCAAAAATTATGCTAGCTGTGCGCAGGCTCTGTTCCTTTTGCTTCCAGCATAGAAGTACAATTCGGGCAACGAGTCGCCTTGATCGGAATAGACGTAATGCAGTGCGGGCATTCCTTGGTTGTGTCAGGAGCTTTGACCACTTCTTGCTTGCGTTTGAAACGATTCAATTGCTTGATCACGATAAAAATCGAGAACGCAATAATAACAAAATCGATCACGGTATTGATGAACAGACCGTAATTCAGAGTAGCTGCTCCTGCATCTTTTGCTTCCTTTAACGTATTGAAGTGCGTCCCGGTAAGACTGATAAACAGATTGGAAAAATCCACTTTCCCTAGTAATAGCCCAATGAGAGGCGTAATAATGTCATTGACCAAGGACGTCACAATCTTACCAAAAGCAGCCCCGATGACAACCCCGACTGCGAGGTCCATGACGTTCCCTTTTAAGGCAAACTCTTTAAATTCTTTTAACACAGCAAATCCCTCCTGTTAATCCATTACATGACATATTTCAAAAAGTGACTGACAAACCTCTCCGAATCTACTTCCAAGCACACCTCTACATTCGGTGCCTTCTCAGGATGCTCACGTCTGTCTCCAATCGTGCGGGCATCACTTGGTCCACCAGAAGTATCTACCTCCACATGCATCGGGACGGTACGAACAAATGAAGGATCGATTACAACACCCACGGCCAACGGATCATGCAGCCCGCAGCCGCGAACATTTCCTACCGTCACATACGCATCCATGTACACATCGCACATATCGGCAAAAAAATGGCTGAGCTTCGTATCACGTGCTCTCCATTGCACCAGATGCTCACGCGTGAGCAGTGTTTGCATCGTCACATCGAGTCCGACCAGAGTAAGTGGTATGCCCGATTGAAAAATATAGGAAGCCGCTTCTGGATCGGCGCAAATATTCGCCTCTGCGACTGGCGTGCGGTTGCCTGGAACTGTGACAGCTCCGCCCATCACCACAACTCTTTCGACCAAGGAAACGATTTCTGGTGCTGCCATAATTGCCAAAGCGAGATTAGTCATGCTGCCGACCGTAACGAGCGTAATTTCATGCGGATTTTCCTTGATCGTAGAAATCAGAAACTGCACGGCATTTTGCGCCTGTGCCGATCCCACAGGAGCTGGCAAAACTACATTACCCAAGCCATTCTCCCCATGAAACAGTCTCGCTTTCGCAGTTACTTCACGAACGAGTGGCTTGGAAGCCCCTTGATAAACAGGGATATCCGCTGCCCCGATCAGCTCAAGAACTTGCAGCGTATTGCGTGTCGCTTCTTCTACCGTAATATTGCCAAAGGTCGTCGTGACACCGCATACGTGAACAGCAGGTGAATGAACAGCGTACGAAATGGCCATGGCATCATCAATGCCAGTATCCACGTCTATGATGATTTTTTTCATCGTCTGATCTCCCCCTCCCGTTCCAAAGCAGCTTGCAGCCAAGACTGCTGCTGCTCTATATCGATTTGCACACAAACGTCTGTATCCCGACCTACACTCGGCTTCGCTCGCAGGTCAGCCAGCACCGCCCCGCGAGACAAAGTACTCGTGCAATCAACGGTCAGCTTCATTTGCTGGATAACGATTGCAGAAGGATGTAGCGCAGCGACCATCGCTCCCCACGCATCCAAGCGCAGATGAGATCCTTCTGGCTGCCAGTGTTCCATCTCTTCAGAGCGAATCATCCCTGTATTTTTTGCAATCGAAATAATGGCCTGTACCTGCTCATTCGTCAAAGCGAGCTGCTGGGTAGCGTCTGTTGGCACCAGCAATAACGGCAAGCCTGCTGCAAGCACAAAAGCAGCCGCTTCAGGGTCCCCATACATATTGGCTTGTGCGATTGGTGTTACATCACCAGGTACACGAATCGCTCCACCTTGTACCACGACGCGCTTCAGGTGCTTTGCGAGCATCGGTTCGCTCGCTGCTGCTTTTGCCAATGTCGTCAAACGTCCAAACGTAACAAGAGTTAGGTCCCCGTCTGCTTCCTGCGCTTTCTCTAACAGAAGACGTACTCCCTCTGTTGCCTGAGCGTCAGGAGCTGCCCCAAACAAAGCACGTGGTTCTCCTGAGACGACGTCAATCTCATATCCTGGCTTTGCCCAATCCATTACTTTTTGTGCCAGCGCCATCCCGCGCCCGGCATCCGTATCACTACAAATGACCCCAACAACCTTGGTTTCCGTAGCCTGCAGCGCATAGGCCAAAGCAATAGCCTGATCCATTCCTCCACAAAAATCGATGAGCAAACGCTGTTCTTGAGCCAAAACCATCACCTCTCAATCTCTCACATCGGTTTCTATTAAAAATAGCTGTTCTTATGCTATCCAAATCAAGAGAAGTCGTCAAATGACTATTCACCTATACGTATACTGTGATTCACTCTTGCTTCCTGCCAGCAACTATTTTACACTTAATCGTGAATTCGACAAAATCCGTCAGATTTCTAAGACCCCTGATTGATGCAGAAGCCTCTACATAAAAGAGCAAAGGAGCATGAAACATGCTTTCTCAGACTCAGCAAGCTACTGAATCGATTTCAATAGCATCCAACCAACTCATCAACGCGCTGACTTTACATAAAAAGAAGCCCTATTTACCCATTTGGGGAGAGCTGTTCCATGCCTTGCGTGAAATTGCCAAGTTTGGACGACAGCGGCAGGAAAATCTTTTGGTCTATCACGTCGATCCCTCTGGCAGCCTCTGGTATCGCTATAAAGAGGATCTGTTTCTTGTTGACCTGCCAGATCACTCCATCACCATCTCTCTTTCTCATGAACAACTGATCGACGCTCTGATGAAAGGCAGCTTTGCACCGTCGACTGTACATAAATAGCGAGTAGCCGTTTATGGAGACGCCTATGAATCGTTTCCTGAGGCGGCTTATTTCTTTTTCATGCGCTGTCAGCTCTAGCGAACGACTGGTATAATATGGAGATCACTGCTCTACCAAGGACGGCACAGGAAAAATAGGAGTCCAAGACAAAAGGAGGTGCAACAGCCCTATGAATGTATTCGTTGTCGGTGATGTACATGCCTGTTTGAATACCTTTCAAGGATTACTGGCGCGATATTGGAATCCGCAAGAAGAGATTCTTGTTCAGCTCGGTGATTTGATCGACAGAGGGAGAGATACACCTGGGACGCTTCGTTTTGCCCAGTCATTGAAGAAATCTCATGGTCCAAACGCCATCTTTCTCAAAGGCAATCACGAGTATGAGTTTACCCAGCATATTGAGCATGGCCCAAACCAGTATTGGCTTCCCCAATGTGGCTATGAAACTCTCGCACAGCTGCGTGAAGCGAATATGGACGAGCAGGAGGTGGCCAATTGGATCTCTCATCTGCCTCTCGTCTGGGAAAACGAGCATATCCTCATTAGTCATGCAGGTATCACTGATCAAACTAAAGACCCGCTACTCGAAGAAAATCCTCTAGGCGTGCTCTGGAATCGTACCCCGCTCGCAAACATCCAAAAGCTGCAAATCATTGGACACACCCCCTGTCTCTCCGGATATCCGGAGTACGAAGAGAAATCTCATTCGTGGAATATAGACACTGGCGCCTATCAAAAAGTCGCTTTGAGCGCTATTCGAATCAGTGATCGAGGAAAAGTGCTTGAAATCGTCCAGCAATCGGTGGATGAACGGGATATCTCGTCATGAGCATAAGAAAAGCCCAGGCTTTCAAACCTGGGTACGCACGTCTCTCTATTTAGTGAGGGAAAGCTCCCTCTTGGCCATCTCTAAAAAAAAGAGGCGGCCCTCCTGCACAGTTTGGGTGCCGCCATCCCGAACTTCCCCAAGTTCGTTCATACAGGAATTGTACTATGAAACTGTCCTATCGAAAAGTGTCAGGTTTTGTTTTATAGCGAAATTGTGGGATTTTATATGAAGAATTCGGTAAAAAATCGAAAATCCCTGATCCACCTGAGTGAATCAGGGTGATTTTTACTTGCTATCATTCCCTACAACATCTGCTGCTCTGGGACCGAAGATGATGTACAAATAGACATATTGACTGACACTTACACGCGGAAAAACAAACGCAATGTTCGTTTTTCCTTCCATTTGTCTGACGAAATACCGCAATTTACTCGTTTTGATTTTTTTCATGATGCGGGTCGCTTCCCGCCACGGTACGGAAAATTGGACGTTTTTTTCCATTGTACATACACCTCACCCGGCTAGTATGCCCCGGATTGGAAAAAAGTAACACGTCCCTTCCTTCTATTCGTAGCGAAGCGCATCAATTGGCTTGAGCTGTGCTGCCTTTCTCGCCGGATACACACCGAAGATAACGCCTACCAAGGACGATGTCAAAAACGCGTACAAGATTGGTGACATGCTGATCGAGGTAGCCATGCCCCCCAGCTTGCTGATGACGAGAGCAGCGCCTACTCCGAACAAAATCCCCACGACGCCGCCGATCAGGCTAAGCGTAACAGCCTCGATCAAAAACTGCCGAAGAATATCGCTTCGTTTTGCCCCGATCGCTTTGCGAATCCCAATCTCCCGCGTACGCTCGGTAACGGACACGAGCATGATGTTCATGACTCCGATTCCCCCTACAATCAGCGAGATCGCAGCGATTCCCGAAAGCAGTGCGGTCATCGAGCTGGATACCTGTTGCGCCGTGTTCAGGATGTCTGACTGTGAGGTGATCCGAAAATCATCTGCTGCTGTTGGTCTGAGATTATGCTGCGCGCGGATCGTAGACGTGATATCCAGCTTGGCTTGATCCATTTGGTCAGACGAAGCGGCAGAAACATAAATCGTTCCGACATTTTTCCCACCGGTCAAGCGGCTCATTGCTGATGTAATCGGGATGAGAATACGGTCGTCATTGTTTGTCATACCAGAGCTTCCTTGACTTTTGAGCACACCGATAATGGTGAAAGGAATTCTGTTGATCTGAACGGTTTGTCCGATCGGGTTTGTATTCGTATTCGCAAACAAGTTGTTTACTACTTCTGTACCTACTACAGCTACATTAAACTGCTGTTTTACTTCGAAGTTTGTAAAAAAACGTCCTTGTGCTACCTCTACATTGCGCACATCTGGAAAGGCTGCTGTTGTTCCTTCCAGCGAGCTTGAGTAGTTATTGCTGCCCCAAACGATCTGTGCGCGGCCGTTCACACTCGGAGCTACACCTGCGACCGATTCCTTCTGCCCAATCGCTTCTGCATCAGCCAGCGTCAACGTGTTCAAGGAGCCTGCACCCAAGCTCACTCGCCCTTGTGTCGCCTGTCCTGGCGCTACGATCAAAAGATTACTGCCCAACCCGTTGATCTGGGAAGCAACGCTAGAGGACGTTCCTTCCCCAATCGCAACCATGGCAATAACCGCTGCGACCCCAATAATGATCCCCAGCATCGTGAGAATGGAGCGCAGACCATTTGCTTTGATGCTTCGAAACGAAATGCGTACACATTCCAAAAAGCTCATTGGCTCACTTCCTCTGACAACACTCTTCTACGCTCTGTCACCAGTTCGTTCGCGATGATTTGACCATCACGAAAACGGACGATCCGTTTGGCGTACTCCGCGATATCCGGCTCATGCGTAACCAGAATGACGGTTTTTCCTGCATCGTTTAGCTGCTGGAAAATCCCCATGATTTCTTCACTCGTTCTGGTGTCCAAAGCTCCTGTTGGTTCATCCGCCAGTAAAATAACCGGATCATTCACCAAAGCACGGGCAATGGAAACACGCTGCTGCTGCCCCCCGGACAGCTCGTTTGGCTTATTATTCAACCGTTCTGCCAAACCGACACTGATCAGTGCCTGGACGGCTCGCTGTCTCCGCTCCTTAGCCGAAACGCCACCATAAAGCAAAGGAAGCTCTACATTTTCAACAGCCGTCGTCCGCGGAAGCAAATTGAAATTTTGAAATACGAATCCGATCTTTTGATTACGGATTTCCGCCAGCTCATCATCATGAGCCTCTGAGACAGGAAAGCCATCCAAGTAAAACTCACCAGAGGTAGGCTTATCCAGGCAGCCAATCACATTCATCATCGACGATTTGCCAGAGCCGGATGGACCCATGATCGCAACGAAGTCCCCCTCCTCAATCGTGAGGCTTACTCCGCGCAACGCCTGGATTTCCTGATCACCGATCTGATACTGTTTTTTCAACGATTCGATTTGAATAACCGGTTTCATCTCATCATCGTCCTCTCATCTGGACGACGCCTCCGCCACCGAAGCCTCCACCCTGGAAGCCTCCACCGCCTCCAAAACCGCCCATACCTGGCATACCACCCGTGCGACCAGAGTTTTGGTTGGAGCTAGACGTAGCTGTGTTCATGAGAATGACGACACGATCCCCTTCTTTTAAACCTTCGGTGATTTCTACCTTGTCAGAAGCGAAGTACCCGATCTTGACCGGCTGGAAACGATACGGCATGTTTGCTCTACCTTCACTCGCTCCTGCTCCTGCTCCTGCTCCTGCTCTTGACCCTGAGCCGGACCTTCCTCCTTCTCTTGCTCCTTCCCGATTCTTCCCTTGCTGCTGCGCTTCGTTTGCTGCCGGCTCTGTTGTCTGCGCTGCACCGTCTGCATTGCCCGCCATCACATAAACCCCATCCTGACCGTTGCGGGTTTGCAAGGCTTGGGCAGGAACAAGCAGGACATTTTGGTGCGTACCAATCTCTATGGTAACGTTCATCGTCATCCCGATTTTGAGCATGCTGTCCTTGTTTGCGACAGAAAGCAGCACGTCATACGTCGTAACGCCAGAATTTGTTTTCGCTTCCGGGTAAACCAGCTTCACCTTTCCATTGAAGGTTTGATCTGGATAGGAGCTTGTTGTAAACGAAACGTTCAGCCCTTCTTTTACTCTTCCAATGTCGCTTTGGCTGATTTCGGCCAATACTTCCAGATCGCCAGAATTCGAATTGTCCATGATGATGAAATCATTGGACGGGATTTCCCCGACATTACCGTTGAGCTGGACAATGACGCCGTCCATCGGTGCTTTCAGCGTCACCGCATTCAATGCTTTTTGGGCTTGCTGAAGCTGTGCCTTTGCCTGCTCCACAGATGCTTTGGCAGCAAGAACCGTAGCTGCGTCAGGACCTTCATGCGCATCATTTAGTGCCTCAAGCGCTGTTTGGTACGCTGCCTGGGCTTGCTCCACCTTTGTCGATGACTGCCCCTTTGTCTGACCAGCTGACAGGACCGCTGTATTGTAGTCCCGCTGTGCCTGATCCAGCGAATTTTGCGCACTGTCATACTCGGTTTTGGAAATCGCGCCTGCCTCAAACAACGCCTTTTGCGAGCTAAAGGTTTTCTGTGCGGTCTCCAAATTCGCTTTCGCCTTTGCTTCGTCATTGGCCGCCTTTTGGGTATCAATGCTCTGCTTCGCCATGTCCAGCTCGGATTTAGCCTGGTTTACGTTTGCTTGCAGGGAGCTAATTTCCGCTGCCGTTTTACGTTTTTGGGCATCCTCCAGCCTTGCCTGGGCGGAGAGCAGATTCGCCTCTGCATTCGTCACCTGAATTTTCGCGACGGAATCATCCATCGTCGCCAGTACCTGTCCTGCCTTTACTTGATCGCCGATTTTTACTTCAATGGACGAGATCGCATCCTTGGCGTCCTCTGCGTCAGAGAAGGAAAGAGAGGTGCGCTTGGACGCCTGGACAGTACCAGAAGCCAGCACCGTCGCTGAGATATCCCCCCGTTTTACCGTTTCCATCAAAAACGCGGCTTGTGCGCTTTGGGGCGTCATAAAAGTCTTGTATGCATACACGCCTCCCCCGCCAATCAATACAACAGCCAGGCATGCCAAAATGATCTTCTTCTTGCTTTTTGATTTCAAAAGAAATGATTGCTTCTTTTCTGTTTCCGCCACAAAAAGACCCTCCTACCCTCTGCGGTTGTACGTGTCCGCAACTGATGGGATCAATATACGTAACGAATACGTCAGGAAAAAGTCAGATTGTCCCTCGTAAAAAAGAAAAAACGACCTTGCTCAATCGCAAAGTCGTGTGTCGTTTTACAACCATTATTTTCGCAAGATCAGCGTAAAGACGCTGCCCTGTGGAGAGCTTGTGGTAAGCACCAAATTTCCACCCATCGCCTGTGCAATCATCCGGCTAAAGGACAGGCCAAGCCCAAGCCCCCGCACGAGTTGTTTCTTCTCTTCGCCACGGTAAAACCGGTCGAAAATGAAGGACTGCTCCTCAACAGGAATTCCCTTGCCGTTATCCTTTACTTCAATCATAATCTCCTGCGTCGTCTCCGATAGGGTTACCTCAATCTGACCTTCCCCTTGTATCGCTTGCGCCGCATTGTTTAACAGGTTGTAGATAATCTGCTGTATTCGCAGTGGATCTGTTGTAACCGTAATCTCATTTGGCGGCTTGTTGACCCGCAGCTCCAGCCGATCCTCTTCTCGGCCGTTCTGCCACTGATGCGTAATTTCTTGCACCAGATCACCCAGATTTTGATTCTCTCGCCGGATACGAATGTCTCCTACGGCAAACGTATTGAAGTCGAGCAAATCCTCCACCATTTTTTGCAGGCGGGTCGTTTCTTTTGTGCATATGTCCAAAAACTCTTTGGCTTCGTCGCCCGTAACGATATCGTCCTTGACGGCTTGGACGAGGCCGCTTATCGAGGTGACCGGAGTTTTCAGCTCATGTGTCACACCAGCCAGCAGCTCTGTGCGCATCAATTCCAGCTGCTTTAACCGATCAGCCATTTCCTTAAACGAGTGAATCAGGTCATATATTTCATTTTCCCGACTGTCCTTGTCCAAATGAATCTCATAATTGCCCATGACAATCTGCTTGGCTGCGTCAGCTACATTCTTGATCGGCTGTGCCAGCTTTCTCGTCAGCAAATAAATAACCAGCCAGCCGAGCAGTCCGAGGCCACCCAGCATGATAAACAGCAACTCGAATTCTGTGCTGCTTCTCGTTATGTCCTTTTTATGCGTAAACAGAACGACCCAGCCGACGTGCTTCTGATTGACTTGTATGCTTCTTTTTACGAAAAGCAGCTCATCACCCCGAGCGAGCTTGACCTGTGTCGCATTATCATTCGCATTTACCAGTTGCTCGGCTAAACTGGTAAGCTCCGAGGAAAAGGGGCCAGGTGCATTGAAAAGCGGGCGCTTCTCTTCATTGAGAATGAGAAAAAATGGCTTGACATTGAGACGTAGAGATTCTTGCCGCCTGTCTAAAATACGAAACAAGAACGGGTCTGTTTTGAGCTTCCCATCTGCATCGACCATGCGATCCGAAATCTCTGCTGCCATCAAGCGCATAATATCCAGTCGCTTCTGGGTTTCACTGTACGTAATCCACAGGCTGGAGAGGACACCAATGACGAGCAGCCCGATACAAAGGGTAATGACATAACGTGTTGTCCAATAACGGAAGAGTGATATCCTTTTTTGTTTACTCATACACACACAACTTGTATCCCAAACCTCGAAAGGTTTTTATTTCTCCTTCGGTAACGGGCCAGTTTTCCAACGATCTTCTGATCCGCTTGATAGACAGGTCCACGGCTCGATCACTCCCCTCATAATCCAGTCCCCACACTTGCTCAATAAGCTGATCACGGGTAAAGGTCTGATTCTTATACTGAGCAAGAAACAGAAACAGCGAGAGGTCTTTTGGCGTAAACGTGAGCTCGACTCCGTACAGTGTGACGGAATACGCTTTGAAATCGACCTTGAGACTCCCGAACTGCTTCACACCATCCCCCTCGATCACTTGTGTCGAACGGCGCAGCACCGCTTGAACACGTGCCACCACCTCGTCTGCTATAAAAGGTTTGGTTATGTAATCATCCGCTCCCTGACCGAGACCAGCCAGCTTGTTTTCAATCTGACCAAGTGCAGTCAGCATAATAACGGGGCATGAGCTTTTTGCTCGTATGTATTCTAAAATGCTCCATCCACTCCGGCCTGGCAGCATCACATCTAACAGGACAAGAGCCGGGCACATTGCGTCAAATTTACGCTCTGCCTCATCTCCGGTAAATGCTTGTTCCACTTGAAAATGGTGCTTCTCCAAATACGCTTTCAATACACGGGAGATGGGCAACTCGTCTTCCACAATCAGGATGTTTTTCATTCCCGGTTCCCTCCTCTTTCGCTAGGACAGACTCTTTTTTAAGAGTAAATCAGGAATATGTCAAGCGGAAGTCTGGAATGGCCCTTTCTTTCCTATTAAAATGGGAAGAAGGCTTATAAGCAAATCAGGAGGTTTTCGAAGATGAATCGCTTGACCGAGGAAGAAAAAAACGGGCTGTACAAGGCCATAAGCAATCGCAGAGATATACGCACGTTTCGCAAGGATCCGGTTCCATCCGAAAAATTGACAATGATTCTCGCAGCCGCCCATCACGCTCCTTCCGTCGGGTTTATGCAGCCATGGAATTTTATTCTCGTTCAGGACGATGAGTTGAAGCAGGAGCTGGCCGATTGCGCCGACAAAGAGCGTCGCGCACTTGCTATTCATTATGAAGGGACAGGCAGAGAATCAACCTTTCTCGATTTGAAAATTCAGGGGATCAAGGAAGCTCCGGTCACGATCTGTGTCACCTGTGATCCAACTCGCGGCGGTGATCATGTCCTAGGACGCAACTCCATCCCCGAAACCGATACTATGTCCGTCAGCTGCGCGATTCAAAATATGTGGCTTGCCGCTTACGCAGAGGACTTGGCTATGGGCTGGGTCAGCTTTTATAAAAAGGCGGATGTTCGCCGTTTTTTGGATATTCCGCCACATATCGATCCGGTCGCACTACTATCCGTTGGCTATACTGACCACTACCCGGATCGACCGCTGCTGGAGCTCTATAAATGGAGAGAGCGAGAAGATTTGCAGGAGTTGATCTACCGGGATCGTTGGGGAATCAAGCCATCTGGAAAAAAGTAGCAGAACAAAAAAAGGGTTGCTCACTTGTTTGAGCAACCTAGATGCAATGGAGAGGTAGTACGTGAATAAAACAGTACCTTCCAGACGTAATTGTTTTCGTATAGGTTTCAAAAAACAGCTTACTCACGAACATAGAACTAACAAAATGGGAACGTTCACCCAGGCTCAGGGTAGATAGTACAAGCCAAAGCAGACTCGATTTGGGTCTAAGTGCGGGGGCGGGGGCGAGTCCTGTTCGTAGGCATGGCTTGCAGGGGATCATCCGGCCAGTAATGCTTGGGATAGCGTCCCTTCAAGTCCTTCTTTACCTCAAAGTATGTGTTTTTCCAAAAGCTGGACAAATCTTGTGTCACCTGCACAGGGCGATGGGCCGGCGACAATAAATGGAGAGTCAGTGGCACCCGCCCTCTTCCAATCCGCGGTGTATCCTGCCAGCCAAACAGCTCCTGCAATCGAACGGAAAGAACAGGCGCACCGGAATGGCTGTAATCGACTGGAATACGTGAGCCGCTCGGAACGACGATATGTGTAGGTGCGTTTTCATCCAGCTCTCGCCGCTGATCCCAACTCAGCATGGACTCCAGAATGGACGACAGGGACAGGCTGCGCAGCTCGTCCAGTCTTTTCCATCCATACACATGCGGTCCAAGCCACTCTGGAAGAGAACGGATCAATGCCTCTTCGGAAGCATCCGGCCAAGCTGCATCGAGCTTATGCATGAACTGCAGCCGTTGTGCAAGCTGCCGCGCGTGACGATCCCATGGCAAAAGGTCCAGCCCTTGTTCCGCAATTCCCCCAAGCAATGCATGGAGCACAGCATCCGGGTCAGCCATTGCACTCGGAGCCTCCCATATCGTCAAAGCTCCCAAATGCTTGCGAATTCTGGCACGCACAGATTGGGTCGACCGCTCCCACCATACATGCTCCTCTCGTATCTCGCTTGCGCAGTCGTGCTCCAGATCGCTTTCTTCAAGCCTGGCTGCCAGCGTGATGCGACTATCAGCTCCTTGATCATCAAGCATAGCTGCTACCACATACTTTTCATAAGCAAGTGGCTGCTCCCATGCAAAAGCGGCACCTCGTCCATTGCGCAGCAAATACCGTCCGTCCCCTCTGCGCTGGGCGATGCGATCCGGGTACGCAAGAGCAAGCAGTCTTCCCGTCGCTGATACATCTTTTGAGGCTTGTGCCAGCGGTTGCTTCTCGCTCGCAGCCCATTGCCGCTTCAATTGTGCGGCTTCCTCCCATATGCGGCGGCAAACGCCTTCATCGATTTGAAGCTCGCCAAGCTGCGCGCGATCCATCTTCTTGTGGTGACCGTGGTGACCGATCACTCTGAGCAGCTCTACCCGTAGCTGCAGGTCTGCGTCCTGGGTTGCCCCTCTGCCGCGCACGATATCTCGTTCCCCGATCAACACCGCGAGCTCACAGGCAAGTGAGCGAAGTCCCAGCTCCCCTGATTTCCAGATCATATGTCCCAGCCTCGGATGTAGTCCCATTTGTGCCAGCTGTCTGCCATGCTGCGTAATTCGCTTGCCTGCATCCATCGCTCCTAGCTGCTGGAGCAATTCGCCAGCCTGTGCCATGGCCGCCTTTGGTGGCAAATCCAGCCATGACAGCTCGTCTGTGTCAGCCACACCCCACGCTGCCAATTCCAGAGCAAGCGGAGCTAGATCAGCTTCCTTGATTTCAGGCAGCTGCTGCGCTATGAGCACTCGGTCCTCCTGCTCGGTCCACATTCGATAGCAGATGCCTGATTCCAATCGTCCTGCCCTGCCTCGTCTTTGATCCGCTGATGCTTTGGATACCTTGATCGTCTCCAGCCTCGTCATTCCTGTTCGCGGGGAGAATCTCGGCACACGCATCAAGCCGCTGTCTATCACGATTCGCACGCCTTCTACCGTTAAGCTCGTTTCGGCGATAGAGGTAGACAGCACGATTTTTCTTACTCCGGGATTTGCTCGTCTGATCGCCCGGTCTTGTGCTTCCTGTGAAAGTGCTCCGTACAAGGGAGTAATCTGTGTTCCTGCATCCAGGCCAGCCTCCTGAAGCAAAGCCTCTACCCTGCGAATCTCCCCAACCCCAGGTAAAAAAACGAGGATGTCTCCGGATTCAGCCCGGTGGGCATGCCCAATCACCTTCACAAGCTCAGGCTCCACACGCCCTTCCAGTGGACGAGCCAAAAAGCGTGTCTCCACGGGATATTGCCGCCCTTCACTCACAAGCACGGGAGCATCGCCGAGCAAGGCAGCCACTGGCTCTGCATCGAGGGTCGCGGACATGATGAGAATTCGCAGGTCCTCACAAAAAAGGCTGCGTGCCTGCAGACTAAGGGCAAGTCCCAAATCTGCGTTGAGATTGCGCTCATGAAATTCATCAAAAAGGATAAGTCCAACTCCCTCTAATGCCGGGTCAGCCTGGAGCATGCGAGTGAGAACACCCTCGGTAATAACTTCAATTCGGGTATGAGGCCCTACTTTTGCATCCATTTTCACGCGATAGCCGACCGTCTCCCCCACCTTTTCCCCCAGCAGAGTAGCCATGAAGCTGGCGGATGCCCGCGCAGCCAAACGCCGTGGCGTCAGCATCAAGATTTTCCGTCCTGCCAACCACGGCTCATCAAGGAGCGAAAGTGGCACTCTGGTTGTTTTTCCGGCACCTGGCGAGGCAACGAGTACGGCGCTTGTTGTCTCCTGTAGAACAGCCTTCAATCGCGGCAGTACCTGATCGATGGGCAGTTGATTCATCTCTTCACCTCTTGCTTGCATATCCTGATTTGTCCATCATACACACAATCCGTCTCATCAAAAAAGCATTTCTATAAATGACTGAATAATCATTCAATAGTATACTAGAAGCGTTGCCTTTCTTTTCGACTGATAGAAACCATCAGGAACTAGAAGGAGGTGTGCGATGTGCTCCACATCCACCAGCATGAAGCAGTCACCTGCGTAGAAGGAATGGTGCAAAAAGCTGGCCGGGACGCTTCGATTTATGTATTTATTACAGATGGCATGATCATTGACACCGGTCCCCAAATTATCGCAGGAGACCTGATCCCCTTTCTTCAAGAAGCATCCTTTGATTCCGTCGTGCTGACACATAGCCACGAGGATCATGTCGGGAATGCGGCTTGGATCGAAGCGCACAGACAGATACCGATCTACATTCATGAAACGGGAGTAGACGCGTGCGCCAAGCAAGCTAGCTATCCCAAGTACCGTCAGCTCACCTGGGGCGTTCGCGCGCCATTTACGGCTTTGCCGATACGAGCTACCTTTCAGTCCCGTACCCTTGATTGGAAGGTACTGTATACGCCGGGGCATGCCCACGACCACATCGCCCTCATTCACGATGCCACCGGACGCCTATTCTCAGGTGATTTATTTTTAGGAATCAAGACAAAAGTGATTTTGCAGGAAGAATCCATCCCGCTTCAGATCGAATCTATCCGGCTGGTTCTCTCCCATGACTTCGGTGCCATGTATTGCGCCCATGCTGGATACATCGCAGATGGACGCGCTGTCTTGCAACAAAAACTGGACTATCTGGAGAATTTGTCGGGAGAGGTATGTCATCTCCACTCCCTGGGCCTTGCGGAAAATGAAATCCAGGCACGACTGTTTACAGGTAATCAGCTGATCGTCGAAATATCCGAAGGGGAATTTGATTCGCTTCACATCGTTCGCTCGGTGCTAGCTGGTCGTATAAGGGAATCAAAAAGCTAGGAGCACCCCATTTGATGCTGCATACCAAAACGAAGAGACCGACTGCTTTGTCGGTCTCTATTCTTTATCAATCGGATTGGACATCTGATCATCGTACAAATCGAAAATCACTTTCCCATTGGAGTTTTTTACTGCGTAATTCACCTCATCGAGGCGCAGACCTTTTTTGTTCAAAAGCTCCATCAACCAATCGGGCTGGAGCTGATTCTGCTTTAAATTGTGGTGGATGATCTTGCCATCCATGATCAACTCAATGGGAAACCATTGTCGTTTATTATATTTTAGCTTGAGATCCTTCCGTGTGACAGGAAGGTATTCCGCTCTGCGTAAAATAGATAACTCACCGTTCAGCTCAAGCACCGCGAACTGGACTTCCTCAATATTGTAAATGTTTCTTTCCCGTAGCTCCTGATTCAGTGTATCCAGGGAAAACTTTAGCTTTCGCATGTTATCTTCCAATATTTTTCCGTTCTGAATAATGAGCGTCGGCTGTCCGGAGAACCACTTCCGCAAATAACGATTTTTGAGGGACACAATCATTAACAAATAGGCAATTAAACTAAAAGTAAGCAAGGCCGCAATCAGCTGAGCCATTTTGATTTGAAGGTTAAAAGCGAGGTTGGCCGTAAGCGCTCCTAATGTAATCGCTGCCACAAAATCATGATATGTCATTTGGGCGATTGTCTGCTTGCCCAGCAGTCGTGTAATGATCATCATAATGGTAAAAGCGAGAATTGCTCTTCCGATCGTTTCGATAACCGCTTCCATCATCCACCGCCGTATATAGTCGATATGTTCGTCTTCCTATAGTTATATCCAGTATTTGACCCACCAAATCAATTGCATCGGCTATGTACAGACTTTTGCAGAAAAATCTTCTACAATAAATCGTAATCTCATGCGTGGTTAGGAGTGAAATCAATGGCGATCAAAAAAGTAGAGCATGTCGGGTTGATGGTAAAAGACCTGGATACTTCCATCGACTTTTATACTAGGGTGATCGGGATGGAGTGCTTGGGCAAGCTGGTGCATACCAATCCTGCCATTACCCTTGCTTTTCTCGGTCTTGCTGGCAGCAAGGAAACCGAACTCGAATTAATCCAGGGGTACAGCGATTCGCTTCCCGAAGAAGGCAAAGTGCACCATCTCGCTTTTGCCGTAGACAATCTAGAAGAGGAAATCGAGCGTCTCAAGGAGCTGGATGTTGCCTTTATCGACGCGGAAATTACGACATTGCCGAACGGGTCACGCTACATATTCTTCAAAGGTCCGGATGGAGAATGGCTGGAGTTATTCGAAAGCACTCGCTAAAAAACTTATCAACGAAATGAAGACCATCCAGGCAGCCAAGCCCCAGATGGTCTTCGTTTTATTTCTCCACACTGATAAACGGAGTCGCTCCGCCTGTTACGTTAGGCAGTTTGCCATCCCACTTGCGAATCGCCTCCAGCTGTGCTTCGATCTGTCTGAGCTGGATCAATTCCGGTGTGACTTCCTGCTTTTGCAAGCGCAATGCTTCCGCTTGAGCCTGCGCTCTCGTAATTTCCTGTTCCTTCTCGATCTTGATCCGTTCCAGATCCAGCTTGGACTTGAGCGCTTGCTGTTCGGCAACCTGCTTGGATTCAATAGCGCGGTTGAATTCATCGCTAAACGTAAACTCGCGAATATTGATTTCATCCAAAATGATGTTATAGGTGGACAGCTTTTCGCGTAACACTTCTTTTACCTTGGCGCTTACTTCAGAGCGCTTGGAGATGAGCTCTTCTGCTGTATATTGAGCAGTAACCGCTTTCAACGCTTCTGCGATGGCGGGATCAACAATTCGGCTGTTGTATTCCAAGCCAACCTGCTGATACAGTTTGTTTACATTTTCAGCGTCCAGATGGTGGTTAACTGCGATCGTAGTTGATACGGTTTGCAGGTCACGAGAAGCAGAGGTTTGACTCATCTCCGACTTCTGTACTCGCACCTCCATTGGTATTACGGTTTGAATAAACGGAATTTTGAAGTGCATGCCTTCTTGCATTACCTTTGGCTGTACTGCTCCGAGTTGCAACACAATTCCGCTGTGTCCAGCCGATATAATCGTAAAGGATTGAGTTCCGAGTAGTACCAATACCGCAAGAACCAGGATTGTCGCAATCAGCTTGCCCCCTGCTTGAAAGGGACTCATCTTCACTACATTGTTGTCGCTCATGTTCCGCCTCCCCTTTTTATATATCATCATTTATGCATACGTTTCAGAAATGATTTAGTTTCAAAAACTTTCTGTATTCGCTGACGCTTCCAACAATACTCTTCCCATGCGCTCTGCTTCGAGCTTGCACAATTCAAACTCCACCTCGCCTGATACATGCGAAATGAGCTGAATGACTTCCTCGCACCCGTGGCTACAAATAAGAAACTGTTCCCATTTTACCTGGGCGCGAGGTACGTTTCGGGCATGAAACCCACTCTGAAAACCACCACCGGTCATTTAAACACCATCCTTTATCCAAAAAACAAATCGAGAATATCGCGTGTGGCAGAGGAATCTCGTTTATACATCTCACTATATCCACAAGCGACGCAGCTCACGACATCGAACCGTTGATACTGCAAATTGAACATCCGTGACAATATTCCACCAGTTGCCGACATTTCCGTAATCGTTGCAGAAGTGCAGCCACATTTAAGGCAGCCTCTTTTGGCACTCTGACCCGCTGCTTCCCGAATCGTTTTCCTCGTACAGCTGCACTGGAATCGATAATCGAGTTGCTCTTTACAGATTCCGCAAATATTGGCCATGGCTCCAGTCTCCTCTTTTTGGCTTGACAATGACAAAGCTGAGGAGCCAGACATGAAGATAGAGCAGTGAAGCAACGACTCCTAACCGAATCCACCCGTCTGAGAGCAGAGTGGACTGGATCGATTTTCCACCAGACATGATGAGCCCAAACAGCATCATGACAACCAATCCCGCCAATCCATACGCAATCAAACGGAATACATAATTCACAACAGGGTTTACCCAACCAATTTTTTCAGTTATATACTCGATCAAAAGCGCCAACGGTACTCCTCCGAGTACATAGACAGGTGCCGCGTAAATCAGATACACCATGACTAATGAAGCGAATGACCAGGAATATGTATTTGCTTGTTGCTCATCCAGCGGGGTGTAGTTCAACCAGGCAAGTCCCAGACAAAAGATGATCGCTGTCAGTAGCGCGACCACTATTTTGCGAATCATAAACCTTTCCACCTCTCATCCTTTTTACCAAACTTCTATAATGATACCCTTTCTTTGGGAGCAGAGGAAATAAAACTTCACCTTACTATCTATCCGATGCTTTTATCAACAAGTACTTTCTGTGCGAATACGGCTAACAAATACAAAAAAACCGCGGCAAGATTGCTTCCGCGGTTCTCAAATTACTAGCATGCAAAAAGGCTAGCCTTTCACAGGCACATGATTTTCTGTTGAAACAGGACTGCTCACAGGAGCGACTTTGGCTAATTGATGGACGAGAACAAAACCGATCAGCATAAAGGCGACGATCATCCCAACGACTCCACCCCAGCCAAAAGAGGACCAGAATATGCCACCCATCGTCCCACCAATGCTTGAGCCTGCATAGTAAAAGAAAAGATAGAGTGAGGATGCCTGCGCTTTGTCATGCAGAGCACGGCGTCCTACCCAGCCGCTCGCAATCGAATGGCTCCCAAAAAAACCAAATGTGAGAATTGGCAGTCCGAGAATTTTGATCCATAGCCAGTCATGCAAGGTCAGACAAGCCCCGATCAGCGTAAGCAGGAGCGAGATCATCAAAACCTTTTGTCGGCCGTATTTATCCGCCATTTTCGCCATCCATACCGAGCTGAACATTCCTACCAAAAACACGATGAAAATCCAGCCGACAAGCGTTTGGCTAAGTGAATAGGGCTCTCGCGTCAGTACATAGCCCATGTAATTGTACATCGCTACATTACTGCCCAAAATGAGAAAGCCGATCCCAAACAGACATAATAGACCTGGGTCCTTCAAATGACTTCCCATCGATGCCATCAGCTTTTTAAACTCAGGTGACCGTGCATGAAAATTTTGCGATTTTGGCAAGCAAAGCCAGAAGATCAGGCTCGCGATCAGGCTGATGAAGCTGATCGAGCCCATCGCTACATGCCAGTTGAACAGGTCAGTCAGTGTGCCGGAAATGATGCGGCCACATACCGCTCCGAGTGAATTCCCGCTTATGTAGAGCCCCATCGCAACTCCGAGGCTTTTGGGCTCCATTTCCTCTCCCAAGTACGCCATCGCAATCGACGGCAAGCCTCCCAAGGCTATCCCCTGGATAATCCGAAATAGGAGTAAGGATTCAAAGGTCGAGCTGCAGGCAGTCAAAATCGATAGAACAGAAGCTACCAGCATGGAGCTGATCATGACGGGTTTTCGTCCCCACACCTCTGACATTGTACCGAACAACAGCATGCTGATCGCAAGCGATATCGTCGTCATGGAAAGCGACAGGCTTGCCATCGTCGGCGAGATGTGAAAATCTTTGGTGAATTCCGGCATGAGCGGCTGAGTACTGTACAAAATCGCAAACGTATTAAACCCCGCAGCAAAAAAGGCAAGATTGGACTTGCGAAAAGCAGCAGTTCCTTGCTGGATGTAGCCCATGATGATGAACCTCCCTAAATCCTTTCCCTCTCACCGTTATACTATCACCCCCAATTCATAATGTATAATTTATTGTAATCATGATTTTCATGCATACAGGTAATGAATCTGATCTTGCTATTCTGATTCGCGTAGGAGGATGAATCCGATGGAGTGGCAACAGCTTGAATACTTTCAAACCTTGGCACGGCTTCAGCATGTGACGCGTGCTGCCGAGCATATGTCTCTCTCTCAGCCTGCACTCAGCCGTTCGATCGCCCGGCTAGAGGAGGAGCTGGGTGTCCAGCTGTTTGAACGACAAGGCAGAAACATCATGCTGAATCGATACGGACAGCTTTTTTTGAAACGGGTCAATCGCATTCTCAAGGAATTTAACGACGGGAAGCAAGAGCTGCAGGATTTGGTGCACCCTGATCATGGTGAGGTAGGCTTAGGATTTTTGCACACGCTCGGAACGAGTCTGATTCCTGATTTGATCGGGGCCTTTCGTCTTACAGCCCCTTCGATCAACTTTACCCTCATCCAAAATCACAGCTACTCACTGCTAGAGCATTTAGGTGCGGGCGAGCTGGATCTGTGCCTGCTGGCAGAGCCTACTGAAACCAAGCTGCCGATCCATTGGACACCTTTATGGAGCGAGGAGCTGTTCGCGGTCGTACCGCTCGGTCATCCTCTTGCTGATCGAGAAAGCATTTTACTGTCGGAAATTGCAAACGAGTCTTTTATCTTTTTGAAAAAGGGCTACGCCCTGCGTCGAACGACCGACCAGTTGTTTCAGCAAATCGGGGTCACTCCGCAAATTACGTTTGAGGGAGAGGAAGCGGCTACGGTTTCGGGGCTTGTAGCAGCGGGGCTGGGTGTGTCGCTGCTGCCTGAACTGCACGGGATTAACATGAGCAAAATTGTACAACTCCGCATTCGTGAGCCGAAGTGTCAGCGGGTGATTGGGATGGCTCTCGTGCAAGGCGGATATCTTTCTCCGGCTGCTACCCGATTTAAGGAGTTTGTATTGAATCATTTTTCCGGTACGCCATACGGCAGCTAGGGGAACCACTTTCCATGGTTCCCCTTTTTTCAATCGTATGTGCTTTCATTTACCTCGTATGAAACCCGGCTACAATCGATTTCAAATGCTCTGCTCGGGCACCAATCATCTCTGCCATATGGCTGACCTGCTCGGAGGCGGTCAACTGCTCGGCCGCATGCGTGACAACGTCCTGGCTGTGGGTCGATACTGTTTGGGCAGCGGAGGTGAGCTGTTGAACAGATGCCGAGGTTTGCTGAGCGCCTGCGCTTACCTGTAGGGAGGTAGCGGAAATTTCCTGCAATTGTGCCGTTACCTCTTCGATCAAGCTCATGATTCGTTCAAATGCCTGTCCCGTTTGATTGGCAGAATCAAGTCCCGACTCCACGCCCAGAACCATTCCCTCCATCGCGCTGACCGCATTTTGCGAGCCGCTCTTGATCTCTGTGATCAATTGTTCAATTTGGGCAGCGGAATGCTGGGATTCTTCGGATAGCTTTCGCACCTCGTCAGCTACCACTGCAAATCCACGCCCATGCTCGTTCGCCCTTGCTGCCTCGATTGCTGCATTGAGGGCAAGCAGCGACGTTTGCTTGGAAATCCCTGAGATTACACCAAGTGCATGGACAATTTCCTGTGATTTCTCACCCAGATTGCGGATTGTGGCTGCTGCTTCTTTTACCCGCTCATCCATAAACCCGATTTGCTCCATGACAGCTCGCAACAAGCCATCTCCTTGCTGGGCTTTGCCTGTCATCACGGAAGACGCATCCGCGATAGCTGTCGTTCTGTCAGCAATGACCTGGACACCTGAGCTCACCTGTACCACGACCGCCGCTACCTCTTCTGTGCTGCATAGCTGCTCTGCTGTCAAGGCGGACACCTCATGCATCGCTGTCTGAGCACCCATCGAGGAAGTGTAGGATTGCGTGGCACTTTGCTGCAGGCTCTCCGCTGTATACAGCAGTTCGTCAACACTTTCTTGCGTGGTATGAACGATTTCCTGTACCTTTTCGATAAACAGGTTAAACGAAGAGATTAGCGTACCGATTTCACCAGATGCCTTCACTTGTACCCGATCAGTCAGGTCTGACTCACCGTTTGCTGTTTTCTCTGCAAAGGTCGTAATCCATTCTGTTACCTTTTGTACGGGCTGTGACACCGTGCGTGCAATCCCGATTCCAAACAGGATGGACAGCAAGCCCGCTCCTACCAGAATGGCGATCATGATTATGTTAGCCTCACTGCCATTCGCAGCTGTCCTGTTGTAGTTTTCGAATGCTTCCGTTTCCTTCGCGGTCATTAGCTCCTGAAAGCCGTTATTGATGTTTTGCAGCAAAGGCGAGAGCGCCTGATACTGGCTTGCTGCCTCACTGCCCTCCTGATGAAGCACCAATTGAATCAGTTCTGTACGCTTTCCCTGGTATTCCTTCAGCATAGCCATCAGCTCATCCAGCTTTTGTTTTTCCTCTTGCTCCTTCACAGAATCGGCAAAGGAAGCAATCAGCTGGTTGTTTTCACTGATCAGCGCCATCATCTGCCCAATAATCGCATTATGCTTTGCCGTTTCCGTCTCCAGCGTCAGTTGATAAAAATGGGTTTCCAGCGTACGCAGATTAGTTCGCACCTTGCCAATCTCCAGAATCGGCACCAGATTGTCCTCATGTACGTGATGCATACTATCATTGGCTCTATCCAAATAGTAAAAGCCGGAGAACCAGATCCCTGTCATGGTTAGCATCATGATGACCAGCATCAGCATGATACGCGGAAAAATCCGCAATTGATAGAACCTCTTCACAATTTTTCCTCCTGATGTGTTCACGTAAAAAGTGAGCGAAAAAAACGGATGGGGAGCAATCTCTCCCATCCGCTGTTTGCACAAGAAGTCTTTAGCTGTTCACGATGACTGTACTGTTGCTCGAACCGATGCGAGAAGCGCCTGCTTCGATCATGCGTTGCGCTGTTGCCAAATCACGGACTCCGCCGGAAGCTTTCACGCCCAAGCGATCTCCCACTACTTCTCTCATCAGAGCGACATCCTCAGCAGTAGCTCCCCCTGTAGAAAAGCCTGTGGAGGTTTTGACGTAGTGTGCCCCTGCCTTCTCAGACAATTGGCATGCGAGAACCTTCTCTTCGCGAGTCAAAAGGCACGCCTCAATGATCACCTTCACCAGCTTGCCCTCGGATGATTCTACGATCGCACGGATTTCATCCTCGACCAGCTTCGTATCGCCTGCTTTCAAAGCGCCAATGTTGATTACCATATCGATTTCCTCAGCGCCATCGCGGATCGCCTGCTTCGTTTCCGCCACTTTGAGTGCAGCTGTGTTTGCCCCGAGTGGGAAGCCTACCACTGTGCATACTTTTACATCCGTGTTTGCGAGAAGCGAGCTAGCCAGCTCAACAAATGCAGGGTTGATGCAAACCGAGGCAAAATGATACTCGCGAGCTTCCTCGCATAGCTTGATGATTTGCTCTTTCGTTGTCTCCGGTTTCAATAGGGTATGGTCAATGTAAGATGCAATCATTTTTGTAGCCTCCTTATTTCATTTGGGCAAATACGTCTTTTTCGTTGTACACATCTTTGGCGTTGGAAGCATCAATCAAGCCAGTTCCGCCATCCACATACTCCAGTACCTGCTCTCCTTTTGCCACTTTCAGTGCTGTGTCTACTACGATGGCGCCGAGCTTGGTAGGATCGTTGAATACCGTTGCGCTATACTTACCGTCTACGATTGCTTTTACTGCTTCAGACAGACCGTCGATACCCACGATTTTTACTTTGTCCAGCATTTTCGCCTGTTCCAGTACCTGCAGGGCACCCAGTGCCATATCGTCGTTATGCGCGTAAACGAGATTCACGTCAGGATTTGCTTGCAAAAGATCCTGGAACGCTTTTACGGCTTTCGCGCGTACGTAGTCTGCATATGGTCCTTCCACGATTTTTACGCCAGATTCCTTGCCAACGATCTCATGGAAGCCATCATGTCGATCCATCATGACCTTGCCGCCCGCGTCGCCTTGCAGCTCGATAACCTTCCCTGTAGCTTTGCCTTCTCCGCCCAGGAGAGCGACAGCTTGCTTCCCTGCAATACGTCCCATTTCCTTGTTGTCACGACCTACGAATGCTGCTACTTTTTCCTCGGTTGGACGGTCAACTGTCACTACTTGAATGTTTGCCTGCTTCGCTGCGTTCAGCGCTGGCACCACAGCTGTCGGGTTGGTCGGGTTCAGGATCAGTACGTCAATTCCTTTGGTAATCAGATCCTGAACATCTGCATTTTGCTTTTCGATGTCGTTCTGCGCATCCATGACAACCAATTCTACGCCTTGCTTCTGTGCCTCTGCCTTGGCGCCGTCTACCAGTGCTGTGTAGAATGGCGATTCAGATGTCACCTGAGAGAAGCCGATGACGATCTTTTTGTCACCACCGCCAGCATTTGCGCCTCCTCCCTCTGCAGCAGGCTGTTGAGAGCAGCCCGCAAATACCAGGCTCGTTAATAGTGCTGAAACAACGAACAGTTTGTTTCCCTTCTTCATGTAAAATCCCCCTTATGATTTTTAGAGAATGTGAAACCTAGTTCATTTGTCATCCATTTTTGCTTTGCTTGGAGATGACAAAGCGGTTGAGCACCAGCGCCAGGACGATAATCACGCCCATGAAAATGGATTGGTAGTACGAGGATAGGCCCAGCAGGTTGAAGATGTTGGTGATAATACTCATCAACAAAACTCCTACGAAGGTTCCTCCGACGCTGCCCACGCCTCCAAACAGGCTTGTCCCGCCGAGAACAACAGCTGCAATCGCATCAAGCTCAATGCTCTTACCTGCAGTAGGCTGTCCTACGGTGAGCCATGAGGCCAGAACGATTCCCGCCAAGGCAGAAAGCGCACCGCAGATAATGTACGTGTAGGTGATATATCTGTTCACATTAATCCCGGACAAATGTGCGGACTGCGGGTTGCCGCCGATAGCGTAGAGCTTGCGTCCAAACGTCGTGTATCGCAATACGAGTACAGCCAGAATCGTTAGAGCAATCCAGATGATTCCCGAGACTGGAATCCGGTCAAACAGATTGGCCCCAAAAAAACGAATCGATTCCGGCAGGTTGTAGACAGGCTTTCCGTCTGTGAAAAGTAAGGCCAGACCGCGGGCTGCCACCATCATCGCCATCGTCGCAATAAAAGCAGGTACCTTTAGCTTGGTTGTCACCAAACCATTGATTAAGCCCATGGCAGCCCCTGCGATGATTCCCAGGATGACAGCTCCAAAAACTCCCACGTACGGAATTGATAGTGCCATGACCATACCCGCCAAAGCGAGAACCGAGCCGACTGACAAATCAATCCCGGCAACGATGATGACAAACGTCATTCCAATACTGATAATCCCGACAACAGCAGATTGCTGCAGCAAGTTCAAGAAGTTTTGAACAGTAAAAAATTTAGGCGACAGCGTAGAGCCGATCGCGATGAAAACAACCAGCAAGAAAAAAAGATTATACTTGCGCAAAAACTTTCCTAGGTCAAATGAGGGCGCTTTCTTTTTCACGCTGCTGACTTCCTTTACGTGTTCCATAACGTTGTCCCCCCTGTCACTGCAGATTTTAGAATCTCTTCCTTCTGCGCTTGCGGATCGCGGAACTCTCCGACGATACTGCCGCGGAACATGACGAGAATCCGATTGCATATTTCCTGCAGCTCATTGATTTCCGACGAAGCGACGATGACGCTTGCTCCCTCCGCTACGAGCCGTTGAATGATCTTGTAAATTTCTTGCTTGGCTCCGATATCCACGCCTTGTGTCGGTTCATCAAATAAGATGATTTGAGACTTTCGGATCAGCCATTTCGAGATGATGACCTTTTGCTGGTTTCCACCACTCAAATTCCCCATCAAAGTCAGCGCATCCGGAGTTTTCACGTTTAACTCGCGAATTTTATCCGCAATCTCGCTGCGAATACGGCCAAGACTGATAATGCCACCATTGGCAAAACGGTCGTAGGCTGGCAATACAGCATTTTCCTCTACAGAAAGGCCGAGAATCGCACCTTCCGTCTTTCTGTTTTCGGGCACGAGTCCCATCCCTACGCGAATGGCTTTGCTCGGGCTGTCGATTTTCACCTGATTGCCATCTAAATAAATGGCCCCGGCGGATAATGGATCAACCCCATACAGTGCTTTTAACAGCTCTGTCCGTCCCGCTCCGACCAATCCGTACAGCCCGAGTACCTCTCCCTTGCCCAGTGAAAAGGAAACATTGGAGATTTGCCTTGTATGAAGTGCTTCCGCTCGCAGCAGCTCTGTAAAGTTTGGCTGCTCCGTGCTACGTACCTGCTTTTCCATCTTGTAGCCGATGATCAGCTCTGTGAGACTGGCTTGATCCAGCTCGTCTAGCTTTTGTGTCGCAACCCATTTGCCATCACGCAGGACCGTTACCCTGTCACCGATTGCGAACAGCTCTTCCAGCTTGTGTGAAATATAGATGATCGTAATCCCTTGCTTGATCAGTTCTTCAATGATGGTAAACAGCGTGCGAATTTCGTTTTCTGACAAGGTCGTGGAAGGCTCGTCCATGATGATGACTTTGGCATTTCCCTCCAGAGCCTTCGCCAGCTCCACAATCTGTTTATGACCCATGCTGAGCTCTGACACCGGTGTATCGACATCGATCGCGATCCCAAGACGATCGATTAGTTCCTGTGCCTGTTTCCGCAAGCGCTTCCATGAAACAAAACCAAATCGCGGCTGTGCGTACGATCCGAGATAAATGTTTTCAGCCACGGTCAAATGCTCAACCAGTGACAGCTCCTGGTGAATCGTGATCACACCAAGACGTTTGCTGTCAGCCGGGCTAGACATCGTGACCTTCTCCCCTTGCAGATAGACCTCACCCTCGTCCTTTGGATAGACGCCGGCGAGAATTTTCATCAGTGTGGATTTTCCTGCCCCGTTGGCGCCGATCAAGCAGTGAACTTCCCCCTGATTTACAGAGAAATTCACGTTTTGCAGCGCTTTTACACCGGGAAATGACTTGGAAATATTCTGCATCTTGAGTATCTCGCTCATCGCATCTCAAGTCCCCTTTCTCAGGTGGTGCCAAGCTCCTTCATGATAGGAAAGAGTGCTTTATGCAAATCCAAATAGGTGGCAAAATATCGATTGTACTGTTCGTTGGCATCCTGCTGCGGTGTATACATACGGGCTTTTGCCGCATTGGTCTTGGCAGCTTCAGCCAGACTCGGATAATGACCCAATCCGTAGGTGGCGAGGATGGCTGCTCCCTTGCTGCCTGCCTCCGTTTCCTCCAGCGTCTCGATGACAAGCCCGGTCACATCACTTAAAATTTGCATCCAAAGCGCATTTTTGGTACCGCCCCCGCACGCGATGATTCGCGTAATCGGTACATTGGAGTCTGCAAAGGTAGAAATGATATTGCGTGTACCGTACGCGGTCGCTTCCAGGATCGCGCGGAAAATATGAAAACGTGTGTGAGCCAGGGTTAATCCGACCAATGAGCCTGTCGCATGCGGATTTCGATACGGTGTGCGATTGCCTTGCCAGCTGTCCATCATGACCAGCCCATCGCTGCCGGGTGCAATCTTTCCTGCTTCTGCAACCACTTCCTCGTACACCGCTCCGAGCTCGTCTGCCGGAACATGCGGGTAAAACTGCTGCAAAAACCAGGTCGTCAATGATCCGCAAGAGAGCTGTCCCCCCTCAATCAACCATTTATCAGGAAGGATGGCATTCTCATATGGCCCCCACAGCCCTTCGTGAAAGACTGGCTCCTCTGTATGAACCAGGTGAACAAAGCTCGTCCCCATTACCAGGCTCATGATTCCCGGTTCTACTGCACCAGCTCCGAGCATTCCGATGTGGGCATCGATCCCGCCTTGAAACACGGGAGTCCCAGCTGTGATGCCGAGCTTGGCAGCAGCTTCCTCGGTAATCTCTCCTACCTGACTGCCGACGGAAATCACTTCATCCGGCCACAGCTCGTGGTAATCGGGCAAACCGATTGCTTCATAAAAAGCTGGCGAAAATCCTTTGCCGCCCTGGTAGTTCCACTTGCAAACCGCGTTGCATTGCGAGGCTACCCATCTGTTCGTCATCCTGTAATTGATCCAGTCCAGCTGCTCCACAACTTTTGTTCCTGGTGTCAAAAAGCCATTTTCCTTGAGATAAAGCGCTTTGGCGACCATCCATTCTTCAGAAACCTTTCCTCCTGAATACCGAAGCACTTCTTTTACAATTGGATCTCTATTTTCATTGACTGCCGTTGCCTGCGCGACAGCCCTTTTATCCATCCACATGAGAGCTGGTGTTTGCGGTACGCCCTCTTTATCCGTAACCAACACGGTAGAGGAGGTCGCACATACCCCAATCCCTTTGATCCGGGAAAGTGAAACTGTTTTCGCTGCATCAGCCAGCAGCTCTGTCAGCGCTTCCCACCAGTGCTCCGGCTTTTGCTCCGCTCGCCCAGTGAGGGGGAAGTCCGTCGGATACGAGCTTTCCCCTCGCCAGACCAGCTTTCCATCTAGTGTGAACATGCTGACCTTCAATGCTTGTGTACCAAAATCGAAGCCAGCAACGATGCTATGATGATTGATCATGTTTTCTCCCCCCTTTGCTTAATTGGGCAGAAACATTATTTTATTGAATACCAGCTCTTTATTCTTAATCTTCTGAAACACCTCTGGCGCTTGATCAAGCTGGTAACGGTGCGAGATCAACGGTTCTGCTTTCAGCTTTCCTTCTGCCATCAGTTCAGCTGTAAACGACCACTCACGTCCCGGGAATGGATTGGAGAACGAATTCCATGAGCCAAACAGAGCAAGCTCATATCGCAAAACGTTGTTCATCGCTTCTTTACTCAGGGTCAATTCGCTGTTGGAAATACCGAGGAATACGATACGTCCTTGCTTGGCTGCTGCGCTTACCGCTTGGTTTTGTGCGATCGGGGACCCCGAGGTGTCGAGGATGAAATCTGCCCCGCCAGTTTGTGCAGCAATTTCGCTTGCCGGATCGCCCTTTAAGGAGTTGATCACGATGTCTGCTCCAAGCTCTTTTGCCAGCTCCAGCTTTTCATCGTGAATATCTACTGCGATCACCTGCTTTGCCCCGAGAACTTTGGCAAACTGAATCGCGAACAGCCCGATTGCTCCAAGACCAAACACTGCGACGGTATCTCCTGCCTTGCAGTTACCGCGCCACAATCCATGAATGGCGTTGGCTGCCGGATCGATCATCGCACCCGACTCGTAGGAAACGGAATCGCCGAGACGTATCAGATTTTCTTGCGTGACCTTGATGTAATGAGCCATCGCACCGTCTGTACGGGAGCCGTAGTAATTGTAGTCCTCACATAGGGAGTAATCGCCCTGCTTGCAGTATTTGCACTCATTGCAAGGAATCAGGGGAGCTACGGAAACCCGGTCACCTACTTGCCAGCCCGTTACCTCTGGACCGCACTTGGCAATTTGCCCTGCGAATTCATGTCCAAGTGTCAAGCCCTTGTAGTAAGCTCCTTTATACAACGCGCGTGGAATGTCCGATCCGCAGACCCCAACCGCTTTTACCTCAACGAGTACTTCACGCGCTCCGATTTCTGGTACGTCAATCTCTTCTACTTGCAAATTTCCAGGCTCATACAGTTTAACCGCTTTCATTTTTGCTGCACCTCCGCTGTTTGCACTTGATCATGCTGCTTGATTAATTCTCTTGCCGTGTTTTCATCGGTAAACAAAGTATTGAAATATTTGCCTCGCACTGCGCCAAGCACAGCCGGAACCTTTTCCTCTCCGCAAGCGATGGCAATCGTATGCTTCTTGCGGCGCAAATCCTCCAGCTGCAAGCCGATTGTCCGGTCGTTGAGCTGCTCGTCACTTATCGTTCCGTCGATGGAATAAAAACGGGAGCAAATATCGCCGACGGCCCCTTTTTGCAGCAGCTTGTCGTACTCGTCCTGTTTAAAGTAGCCTGCCAGATTCAGCACGGACTGATAAGAAGTACGACCGATTCCAAAGACCGCAATATTCGCTTCTCGCCCTACCGCCATAATTTCACGAATGCTTGAATCACTCATAAGAGCAGATGCAATCTCGCGTGAATCCAAAATGGTCGGTACAGACAAGGCATGCGGCTGTGCTTCAAATGCTTTCGCAAACTGATCGAGAATATTTGTCGCACCGGTTGAGAAAGCAGTTGTGCTGACTCCCCCGTTCAATTGCACCACACGAACATTTTTGCGCTTCGCTGACAACAGCTGCTTTGCTGCATACGTGAGACTATTCCCCCAGGAAATGCCAATCGTATCTCCGTCCGATACCAGCTCGTTTAAGTAATCACTGAGCAGCTTGCCCACATCTGTCAGAATAAAGGAGGGCTCAGGAATAATGACTGGAGCGACACAAACCTTCATAAGGTCAAACCGCTTTTTTAGCTCGTCTTCCAGATCATCAACTGACTCCAGTGGATACTGAATAGAAAAGGTGACAATTCCTTCCTGAATCGCCGCGTCCAAAATACGGCTGACAGTCGGGCGCGATATATTCTCCAACACCGCAATTTCTTGCTGGGTCAAACCTTTTTCGTAGTAAAGCTTGGCTACACGAATCATTTCTCTTTGGGAGTACATCATGTCCCTCCTTTCGTGAAATTTTGTTCACGCACTTGCACTTTGTTTCATTTCACACCTTGATTATAGCCAGCAGGGGTACATTACGCTACAGAATTTTACTAATCGTTAAAATATTGCACATAATTTCAATTTTGCCTATACGCAACTTTTTTATTTTCGCCGGTAACATTCTGTTAGACATGTGAAATTGAGCTATGCCACCGCTCGTTTTGCTGTCACTTCCACATGCTGAAAAGACCCTTGCGCAAACAAGGGCCAACGAGGTTATTTGTACTTCCTTCCTTGCTTACTTCTTCTGATGAGAAACAAGCTGCTCAACCAAGATCCAGCTGTCCCTCGATAGCAAACGGATCATAGTAATACATTTGATCAAAGGTCCCAAATACAGGTCAGAGACAATCCGCTTTGGCGTGACGGGTATTTAGATTTATTTTCCATGTCTACCATTGAATCTGACGCCCCTCTGCCAGGAGATTCTATGAATCGTAGACGAACATCTTTGAGCCTGACTTATGATCGTCCACTACACTTTCCAATTCGTGAATTATACTTTTATGTATCAACTTTGCCTATCAGGAGGTTTCTATGAACACCGTACACTTGCTTGAAATTGAATTTGAACACAATGGACAAAAACAAATCATCACACCCGTCCTGCTACATGACGAGCAGCATACCATTCTCATCGACTGTGGCTACCCGGATTTTCTCCCTCTCTTGGAAAAGGCAGCGCAGAAACATGGCATCTCTCTCCAATCGCTGACAGCTGTGATCGTCACCCATCACGACATGGACCATATTGGATCGCTCGCTGCCTTAAAGCGCACATATCCTCAGATCGAAATCATCGCGTATGAGTCGGAGGTTCCGTACCTTGCCGGAAGCAAAAAATCGCTGCGCATCGAGCAGGCGGAAGCAACTCTGGATAACCTCTCCCCTGAGGAAAAGCCGCATGCGGAAGCATTCATTCGCTTTCTGGAAACGATTGAGCCTGCCCATGTCGACAGGACTGTGACTCATCAAGAACAGTTGCCTTGGTGTGGCGGCATTGAGATCATCCATACGCCGGGTCATATGCCTGGTCATATCTCCCTGTATCTGCCTGCAAGCAAGACCATGATCACAGGTGATGCCGTTGTCGCCTCTTCTGGCAAGCTCGAAATTGCCAACCCCCAGTTTACAATGGATTTGGCAGCAGCCATTCGTTCCGTCCAGCTTTTACTTGATTACGACATCCAGCAGCTTATCTGCTATCATGGCGGATTGTTTGCGGGTGACGCCAGACCAGCGCTGCAACAGGTTATTCACATGTATACGACTGATGAACAGTCTGAAAAGTAAGCAAAAAAAACGGCTACCCAATGAGGTAGCCGTCTCTTTTATTCCGAAGCCGTCTGGATATTTTTAAACTGGTTAGAAAACAGCTGATAGTACGAGCCTTGCTGCTGCATCAGCGAATCATGGCTGCCTTTTTCAACGAGCTCGCCGCGTTCCACAACCATGATCGTATCTGCATCCCTGATCGTATTTAGCCTGTGGGCGATGACAAAGCTCGTTCGTCCTTGCATAATGCCAAGCAAAGCATCCTGAATGTGCAGCTCCGTACGCGTATCAATACTGCTGGTCGCCTCATCCAAAATCAAAAGGGATGGCTTGGCGAGAATTACGCGGGCAATCGCCAAAAGCTGTCGCTGCCCCTGGCTCAGATTGCCTCCATTCTCGGTCAAAAGCGTATCATATCGCTTGGGCAATCGATTAATAAACACATCCGCATTCGCAAGCGACGCCGCTGCTTCGATTTCGGCGTCCGTCGCATCTGGCTTGCCGTATTTAATATTTTCCTTGATCGTTCCGGAAAACAGGTACGTATCCTGCAAAACGAAACCAAAGCTTTTGCGCAAGCTATCCCGGGTGTACTCCCGAATATCTTTGCCATCCAAATAAATATTGCCAGCTGTCACATCATAGAACCGCGTCAACAGATTGACGATTGTCGTTTTGCCCGCGCCGGTTGGACCCACCAGAGCGGTTATGCTGCCTGCATCTGATTCAAAGCTGACATTTTTCAAAATTAGCTGATCGGGACGATAGCCAAAGCTGACATTATCAAAGACGACTTGTCCAGTGGGCTGTTCGAGCAAGGCAGCATCTGGCGCGTCATCCGGCTCCTCCCGCTCATCCAGCACTTCAAATACGCGCTCGGCTCCGGCAACACCGGATTGAAGAACGTTGAAAATACTGGCCAAATCATTCAGCGGACGAACGAACTGCCTGGAGTAGCTGAGAAAGCTGGCAATGATACCGACCGTGATAAGACCTTTGACCGCGAGCACGCCTCCAACGATGGCGACCATCGCAAAGCCGAGGTTATTGATCACGTTCAGGATCGGCATCAGAAAGCCTGACCAGATTTGCGCCTTCATTCCGATCTTGCAAAGTCGATCATTGATTTCGTCAAAATCCTCGATTGCTTTTTGCTCATGGTTAAATGCTTTCACGACCTCGATCCCGGAGATCGTCTCCTCAATGTGACCGTTGAGCTTGCCCAGCTCGACCTGCTGATTTTTGAACAGCACGCTCGTTCTTTTCGCGATCGACCGGGTCAGCAAAAACACCAAAGGAACCGTGATCAGGCAAGCGACAGTCAAAATCGGGGACAGCACAAGCATCATCACCAGGGAGCCTGTGAGAACAATTGCCCCTGACATAAGCTGCGTCGTCGATTGCGAGATCGAATTGCTGACGTTGTCGATATCATTGGTGAGGCGGCTCATCAGCTCCCCATGTGTGCGCGAATCAAAAAACGCGACGGGCAGCTTTTGCAGCTTTTTAAACAGCGCCTGTCTCATACTCGAAACGACACGCTGTGAAATGCCTGCGATCATCCAGCCTTGCAAAAACGTCAATGCCCCATCCAGGACATATGAGCTGAGCAGTGCCAGAATGATGATGGATAAAATGCTGAATCCTTCTTCGCTCCCCGTCATCGTATCAATCGCTTTTCCGATCAGATACGGGGCGGAGAGCATCAGCAGCGAATCTACCAAGACAATGAGGAAAACGAATGGCAAAAGCCGTTTTTCCTGACCAAATGCTTGCCAGAGCCTTTTTACGGTACCCAAAAAGTTTTTCGGCTTGCTTACAGGTCCTCGCGCTGCTCCATGCCCGAAGCCGCGACCAGGTCGGGTAGGAATCACAATCTGTTCCTTTTGCTCCTGTGCCATCCTATTTCACCTCCCTGCCAATTTGCGACTGAAAGATCTCCTGATACACCTTGCAGCGGTCCAGCAATGCCTCATGTGTCCCGATATCCACGACTTCTCCGTTGTCGACCACCACGATTTTGTCGGCATCCATGACAGAGGTGATCCGCTGTGCGATCAGGATGCAGGTAAGACCTTGCGCATAGGTTTTTAACGCTTCTTTTATTTTGCCTTCCGTCGCTACATCAACCGCACTCGTACTGTCATCGAGGATCAGGATTTCCGGATTTTTCACCAATGCCCTTGCAATAGAAAGGCGCTGCTTCTGACCACCGGAAAAATTGATTCCACCCTGCCCCACTCGGGTGTCGTAGCCCTCTGGCGTGGCGGCGATAAAATCGTGGGCCTGTGCCATCGTGGCCGCCTTTTCCACCTCTTCCAACGTCGCATCCTCTTTGCCCCAACGGATGTTGTCCATCACTGTTCCGGTAAACAGCGTCGTCTTTTGCGGCACGACAGCCATTTTTTCACGGAGCTTTTTCGGATCGATCTCGCAAACATCTTGTCCGTCGACACGAACCGTTCCGTCTGTCACATCGTAAAAGCGGGGAATCAATCCGACCAGACTGCTTTTACCCGATCCCGTCGATCCGATGATCCCGACGGTCTCTCCTGGCAAGCAAGTGAAGGAAATTTGCTTGAGAACAGGCTCTCCGTCCTTGCTTTCATAGGAAAAGCTGACGTTTTCAAAATCAATGCGGCCTTTCTCAGCACCCTCTTTCTGTGGGTGATTGAGCTTCCAGGTCATCTGGTTTTCCTCGGCGAAGACCTCACCGATACGACCAGAGGATGCTTTTGCTCGTACAAACATGTTGAACACCATCGAAATCAACATCAAGGAAAACAGGATTTGCGTCATGTAGTTGGTAAATGCAATGATGTGCCCGACCTGGATGCTGCCCTGCTCGACGCCCAGTCCACCCAGCCAAAGAACGGCAACGATCCCGAGATTGACTGTCAGCATAATCGCCGGACTGAATATGGACATGACACGCGTAGCGGATACGGATTTCTTTTGCAGCTCCTGGTTAGCCGTGGTAAACTTGCCAACCTCAAAATCAAAGCGGTTGAACGCCTTCACGACACGTACACCGGACAAATACTCGCGCATCGTTCCGTTCACCCGGTCAAGTGCTTGCTGGACCTTGAGAAAGAACGGAAACCCGATTTTCATATTCAAATAAATGAATAACCCTACGATCGGAACGACGATGGCGAGCACGATAGCCAGCTTGGCATTTAATTGCGTCGCCATGATCAGCCCCCCGATACACATCAGCGGGGCTTTGACAAAAATCCGCATCATCCCGTTCACAAAGACCTGGACCTGATTGACGTCATTTGTCAGGCGTGTTACTAGTGAAGCCTTGTCGAACTTGTTTAAATTATCGAAGGACAATGATTGCACTTTGGAAAACAAATCCGAGCGAAGCTGCGCCCCAAAATTTTGTGAGACATACGTAGCCAGAATGTTGCGCACCGAGGCAGCGACTGCTCCGATAGCCGTAATGAGCAGCATCAGTCCCCCTGTCCGAAGCACATAATCCATGTCCCGCTCCGCAACGCCAATGTCAATAATCCGTGACATGATGGTTGGCTGTAGAAGATCACACAATGCCTCAATCGTCAAAAAGATCATCGACACGGAAGCGATAAAGCCGTATTTCTTTATGTATTTCCGATAAAAATTCATTTGTTCACCTCATCCCTGTGCTGCTTTTCTCTCGTGAAGCTTCTAAGTACCACGATACCTCTTGATTTTTGAATTGTCACGTAGAGAAATATTTTAGTGGCAAGGCGGGTTTCACCACTGCATTTACAAATCTATAAAAATAGATATAATGACTCATATGGAACCTGCTCTGATTTATAAAGCACTGTCGAACGATACTCGCCGTCAAATCCTGGAATGGCTCAAAAATCCCGCAGAGTACTTTGATGATACACCGTATGTCCGGGAAGGAATCAGCTTTCAAACAGGGGTGTGCGTGAGCGATATTCAGATAAAATCAGGTCTGGCCCAATCCGTCATTTCAAGCTATTTGTGTACAATGCTAAATGCCGGATTGCTGGAATCAGAGCGTGTCGGAAAATGGACCTTTTACCGCCGCAACGAAAAGACCATACGCGAATTTGCTGCGTACATCCAAAACGACTTGTAAACATTCTATGGAGAAGGGAGGGTTTTTTTCTCTTTTCACATCTATTTATCTAGATATATAGTTTGTTGTATTTTAAGTGAACAGGAGACGATTTTGATATGACAACAAAAAATCCGTTGCTCATCTTGCTGCTGGCGCTGGGCGTGTTCGGTATCATCACCACCGAGATGGGCATCGTCGGGGTTCTTCCCCAAATCACACAAAAATTCCATGTATCGACGGCTGAAGCAGGCTTTTTGGTCAGTATTTTTGCCCTGGTCGTTGCGATCTCAGGACCTTTTTTGACGCTGCTGGCATCCAGCATCAACCGCAAAGTCATTCTTTTGACAGCCGTGCTGCTTTTTGCCATTTCAAATCTGGCCTATGCGTATACGACCTACTTTGAGATCATGCTCGCTTTTCGCATACTCCCTGCCCTGTTTCATCCCGTCTTTTTTTCTGTAGCGCTGGTGACGGCAGCGAGGCTGGTTCCACCCGAAAAGAGCGGTCAGGCAGTCACGCAGGTATTCGCTGGGATTACAGTCGGATTTGCTTTTGGTGTCCCGCTTACGTCTTATCTCGCTGAGACCATTTCTTTGGAAGCAGCCTTTCTGTTTAGCGCGGTGGTCAGCCTGATTGCCTTTGTGGGAATTCTCGCCTGGCTCCCGTCCATGCCGGTTTCGGAAAAAATGACGTATGGCAAGCAGCTTGGCATACTCCGCAATCCGCGTCTCTGGCTGCAGATCGCCTCGGTCGTCTTTATTTTTGCCGCGATGTTCTCTGTGTACAGCTACTTCGCCGAGTATTTGGGACAAGTCACGCAGATGAGTGGCTCGTGGATCAGTTTCATGCTGATGGCCTTTGGGGTGATCATGATTGCAGGGAATTTTTTGTTCGGAGGCATGCTGCAAAAAAGCCTGACGAAAACCGTTGCCGCCTATCCGCTGCTCTATGGGGCTGTGTACCTGATCGTATATTTGGCTGGTCCCTCGTTTTTGTGGATGACAGTTGTTGTGTTCCTTTGGGGAATCGTACATTCGGGGGGACTCGTTGTCAGTCAAGCGTGGCTGATGAAGGAAGCGAAAGAAGCCCCGGAATTTGGCAACAGCTTGTTCGTATCATTTTCTAATCTGGGTATCACGCTCGGCTCTTACGTCGGCGGCTGGTTCATCTCAGAATGGGGTGTGCATCAGCTCATTTGGAGCGGAGTCTTGTTTGCCGGATTCGCTTTTCTTACAATCGCGGCAGGAATCAAAGGCATTGGGATTAGTGGGCAAGCAGACAAACAAAACGCTTTATGATTCAGATGAAGCAAAACAACAAGCAAAAGACAGCATCATTCTCTGTGCTGTCTTTTCGTGTTTCTTCTATAATGATGATCCCTGTCGCTGCTCGGTAATTAGGCTGTACTCCACAACAGGTGAAGGCTACAGCAATCGATTTTAGCAACCAGCTGGAAAAGATGCCTGCTCTATCCTCCTCTTGCATTTTTCTATCGATCAGGTATATTAGGTATTACCTAATATAATTAGTCAACAACTAAATAACTAAGCATAAGATTAAACAGATGGAAAGGTGGGGTTTGGCATGCTGGTATGGATGCTGCGCAAGGTTATGGCTGACAGAGGCATCTGGTCTGGAGCCGCACTGGCTCGTTTGTTGAAGGAAAAAGCAGACTATGACATTTCAGCGCCATCGATCAGCGCATTGCTGAATGGACAGCCCAAACAGATGAAAGCTGATACGCTTGATGCGCTGTGTACCGCTCTGGAGTGCACCCCAAATGATCTGTGGGTTCATACTCGATCCAAATCAAAGGGCGCTTAAATAAACCACGCGGAGGATGGCTATGGCAGAAAAAACAATCGTTCCTTTTGGAGATCCGATTCTCCGAAAGGTCGCAAAACCGGTAGTAGATTTCAATGACAGGCTCGCCAAATTGGTAGATGATATGGTGGATACTTTGTACGCCGCAGAAGGCAGAGCAGGACTGGCCGCCCCTCAAATCGGAATTTTGAAAAGAGTTGTCGTCATGGATTGCGGGGACGGCTTGATTGAGCTGATTAATCCGGAAATTCTGGAGAGTTACGGCGAACAAATCGGCCCGGAAGCCTGTCTTTCTTTACCGGGGTATACCGGGATAGTCAAACGAACCAACTATGTCAAAATAAAGAGCAGCACGCGCACTGGGGATAGCTTTATTCTCGAAGCAGAAGAGTACCTGGCTCGCTGCATTCAGCATGAAATCGATCATTTAGACGGCATCCTCTACGTGGATCGCATCGAGGGCACCAGCTTTTATCACGACCGTTCCAAGCGAAAAGCAAACCTATTAGAAGTGCTACGGCTCACGAATCAAAACGTGTAAATCTTCATACTCCCACCTATAGGCACCAAAAAATCCACCTGATGACCAGAGTGGATTTTTTGGTCTTGCTATTTATACCTCCGTCTGACAAGCCTGCATACTATGACTTGGCAACGATCTCCCCATTTTGGGCTGGATGAAAAGAGCTGCCGCTTTCAATTTTTCGGCATCGACCCCTGTTTTCATCCCCATCCCATCCAGCATGTACAAGAGGTCATCGGTAGCCAGATTGCCAGATGCCCCTGGCGCATACGGACACCCGCCAAGACCGCCAACAGAGCTATCGAAGATCGACATGCCCATCTCGATGGATGTGAGGACATTCGCCACCGCCATGCCTCGTGTGTCGTGAAAATGCATCGCTAGCTGACCAGCATCAAAATGCTTGAGAAGCACCTCCAGCACGTCGTGTACTTGCCTTGGATTTGCTACCCCGATCGTATCGCCCAGCGATACCTCTCGGACGCCCATCTCGAACAAGGCTTCTGTGACACGGATGACATTCTCGACTGGAACCGCCCCCTCGAATGGACAGCCAAATACCGTCGAGACATACCCACGCACGCTTTTTCCAGCCGCCAGTGCTTCTCTCGCCGTTTCTCCGAGGATCGGCAGCGTCTCCTGAATCGACTTGTTAATATTGCTTTGGTTATGCCCTTCGCTGGCAGACAGAAAGATCGAAACCTCGTCTATATTGGCGGCAAGCGCCCTTTCCAGCCCACGAGCATTTGGTACCAATGCCGCATACGTTACGCCCGGTACCCGCTCAATGCCTTGTGCGACTTCTGCTGCATCCGCGAGCGCCGGAATCCACTTCGGATGGACAAAGGAAGTGATTTCAATATAGGACAAGCCAGAGTGCGACAACTGATTGATCCACGCGATTTTGTCTTGGGTATCCACAAAGACCGATTCATTTTGCAAGCCATCTCGTGGTCCCACTTCCTTGATGCAAATCGATCTCGGTTCGATCCTCACGTTTTCATCACGCTCCCAAGAGTTTAGTCATCATGTACGTGGAGCCGTAAAAAATCATGAATTGCACACCAGAACTCACACCGAGTACGCGGTTCAACAATCCGCCGACAGTTGCCATCGTCAGTGTCAGCATGATTCCCACCAGCCCTGCCTCGTGAAAAGCAAGTAGACACGCAAGACCGATAAACATTCCGACAATCGCTTCCTGGCTGATATGCTTCATAACAAACACAGTCGCCGTACGCGCGTAGTTCATCGCAAACGGATAAGCAATGATCGAAGCGATGACCAGACCGATCAGACCATAAAGGAAAAACTCCCATGGTGTCAGCATATTGTGCAGGTTGTTAACTGGATCACTCGTAAATACTGGCGGTGCGTTAAACAACGGAGAAGCAGGTCCGAGTGCAACCGGGCTGAGCGGAATCCCGAATGCCAAAAGCGGAATGATCGCTTCTGCAATATACGTGGACTCTGTTACCCCATTCATCGCCGCCAAACTGGAGGTCGACTTTTTGTAAACGCCTTTGTTTCGCGAGCCGACAATCTCCCCCATCAGCGAGGTCATTCCCACTGGGCTAAAAGCAAAGGTAAGCGAAGACACAAAAGAAGTTGCAGCAGTATGAGCCGTCTGTCTGCCAGTCAATACCTTAAACGGATTCGGGAAAAACCCTTTCCAGCTCTTGACCTCTGGTGCCAGATGATACTCTTTTGGTGCTGTGCGTACGAGTGATTTTCTCGCACTCGACGACAGGGACACGAGGATATCGGAAAACATCGGACCGATCGCGATCCCTAGGAAAAAGCTGATGCTCAAATGCTTCTCTACAACACTGAAGCTGAATGTATCGATGCTTTTAATGAAGAAGGCAAACGGGATAATCATCAGGACGCTAACCCATTTCCCTTTGGAAAAATAGGCAATGAGAATCGCAGCAAGGGTAAAGATCAAGCCGGAAGCCGATTTGAAGAAGTCTGCGAACTGTCCAAGAAACTGTCCGAACAATACAGCGGTTGGCAGCGCGATGAACGCACCGATCAATCCACCAGACAGCATTTTGCGCAGCGCCACGTGAGGAACACCGAGTCTGCGCAGTGCAGATGCATGGTCAATCAGCGGAACAGCTGTCGTATCTCCCGGTACCCCCATGAGGGCGGTCGGGATGGCATGCGTCAAATGTTTGGATAAGACAGCTGCCATGAAGAAGGAAAAGACTGCTTCCGGTGGTGCCCCAAGCAAAATGACGAGCAAAGTAAACGGAACAATGATAGCGGTTTCATCAGTACCCGAAACTAAACCGATCAAGGTAAAGATCAGCGCACCTGCTAAGGCAAACAAAATCGAAATCATTAATACGCTCATAGGCTTATCGCTCCCCGCTTCGCTTGAATGTTTCCAAAATCCCCAGTTCTTCCATCTCTTTTTTCGTCACGGGGTCGTTCTTGATCAGCTCGTACTCGGACTTGGCATCCGCTTGCAAATCTCGCAAAATCTCTTCCAAGCCCTCAGAGGAAGTCTCTTCCTCCACCAGGATGCGACTTGGCTTAAACAGCTTGGAGCAAATAACGAGGGCCATTACACTCCCGCCGATACCAAGCAGCAGCGAGTAAGAGGAGACCATTTTTGCCTCAGCGATCTGGGGAAAAATGCTTTTCCCCAGAAAGTAGCCACCGATACTGGCGATGACGCTGATGATAACCGCCAGGAGAATACGTGCTGGCACAACCGTATCTCCCAAAATCTCAATGTACTCTTGCTTGGACGTGTTTACTTTCGTTTCTTTCACGACCGCTTCAGTTTTCATTCGCAACCCCCGCCTGCAATTGTTTTGTCAGCTCCAAAATGCGATCGTACCGAACGTCTTTGACCAAGATCGCCTGCTTCACTACTTCATCAATCTGGTCGTCCTTTGCACCTGCCATTACTGCAAGATTGCGCGCATGCAAAGCCATGTGACCTTTTTGAATTCCTTCGGCAGCGAGTGCGCGCATCGCAGCCAGATTTTGCGCAAGGCCAACTGCTGCAATCGTTCCTGCCAGCTCCTCGGCGTTTTGAATATCCATCACCTTGAGTGCCGTACGTGCTGTCGGATGGGATTTAGTTGCGCCCCCGACGATTCCGACCGCCATCGGCAATTCGATGGTTCCAACAAGATTTCCGTCCTGGTTGATTTCCCAGCGGGTCAAAGAACGGTAGCGTCCAGATACAGACGCATAGGCATGTGCTCCCGATTCAACCGCACGCGTATCGTTTCCAGTTGCCAGCACGACAGCCGATATTCCGTTCATGATGCCCTTGTTATGTGTTGTCGCACGATAGGGGTCACATTCCGCAAACTCGTAAGCGCGGATAATGTTACGAACAACCTCAGCACCGCCCAATTCCTCTGCGGCGAAAACGGCTCTGGCACGTACGAGACGACGGTCAGCCAGATTCGAGATGATTCGGAGAACGACCTGTCCTGACGTTACTTCCTCTATGTAAGGCGCCACCGCTTCAGCCATGGTGTTTACGGCATTTGCCCCCATCGCGTCTCGAGTGTCGACCAGCAGATGGACCACCAGCATCGGTTCTTTTGCACGTTCGATGACGTGAACCTCTACATCGATGGCTCCCCCGCCAAGCGACACAAGCGTAGGATCTTTGGCATTACAGCGATCGAGAATTCCCTGCTTGTTTTCGTAGATGCGAGCCATCGCTCCATACGGGTCTGGCAAGCCAACGACCTGAATTTGTCCACGCATGATCGACCCGCTCAGTGAGGTAAAAAATCCGCCCAACTCATAAGCTGTCCGTGCAGCATTGCTCGCTGCCGCTACGACAGATGCTTCTTCTGTCGCCATTGTAACAAAGCGGTCGACTCCATTAATCTTGAAGTTTGTGGCAATTCCCAAAGGGATCGACATAACGCCAACCGCATTTTCAATCATGGCGTTTGCACTTTTGAGCGGAAAAGGTGTAGCTCCGGAAAGAATTTGCTTTTCTTCCTCGCTCAGTTGTTTGCTGCTTGCAATCAAATTCAGGCGCTCCTCTGGAGATATTTTGTAAAATCCGGATACGCGACTTGTACTCATTGTGCATTCTCCTACTCTATGATGATTTTTAGCTCGTTCTATCCATCTTGCCTGCCTAATCGAGCGCTCGATTTGTAAAACGCTTTCATAAAAGATAACAATGCCACTCAATTTTGTTTCTTTTTATTCAACTTTGTTGAATGACCATATACTACTACATGTTGCATTGCTCTGTAAATGGGGATGATTCAAAATTTTCACGAGATCGGGTTTGAAGAGGTGATACCAAATATAGCTGAGGGAAGGACTATTTACCGTACCTGCCAATGAAGAGGTACGGTAAACATCGCATGAGACGTGATCATCGAGGGTCGTTCTGCTAGAAAAGGTCAGGTTAGGTGGACGGCTGAATGAATACACTCAGTACCTTGGCTTCCTGATCGCCATGGGGGAGAAAAATGTGCGGCTTGCTGCCTGAAAAATAAGCGGTGTCCCCTTCTTCGAGGATATGCTTGTCCCCATCGTAATACAAAACGATGGCTCCACTTACGATATAAATAAACTCTTCTTCCGGATGAGTGAACGGCTCTGTTGTATCAATATCCAACGGAACGGTAACAAGCACAGGCTCGATTTTGCTGAACCGCGAGCGATTTGCGAGTGTTTCGTACAAATAGCCCATTTCCTTGCTGCCGATTTTGGAGGTGCGTTTGTTTTGAGGGGACAGAACCAGATGCTCCTCGCGATTTTCTTCGAGAAACCACGCCAGTGGCGTCTTCAGGTGATCGGCAATTTTTGATAGTGTCGCAACAGCTGAAGCGGTTTGGCCGTTTTCTATTTTAGAAAGCAGACTCTTGGTGAACCCACAACGGTCAGCGAGATCTTGTTGTGTAAAGCCCTGACTAAGTCTTGCTTTTCTGATTCGTTTCCCAATTTCTGATAGATCGATGACAACCATCCCCTTCTTCCGTTGTTCACTCATTGATTATACCGACTCATGATTGATCGATCAACAAAGTTGAACAAAATTCAATTTATCCAATACATCCGTAAATAAAAAGAAAGCCTCCCTTTAAAAATGGAGGCGATTCGTTTCAATTTTTTTATTTTGCAACAATATTTTCCAGAACTGTTTCGGTTGTCATTTCGGAAACACTTTGCTGCTTTTCCTGCTCTCTTTGGATCTTACGCTTCATCGGATAGTAATAGAGCACAGATGGAACGATAAGCCCCAGAATCCAAGCGATATCTGCTCCATCCAGCGCCTCGGCGACTGGTCCTACATAGAACGAGGTGTTGATAAAGGGGATCTCGACGATGACCGATACAATATACGCGATCGCCGTAATCCAGTTAACCGCACCGTACTTCCCATTGCGATCAAAAATGTCTTTTACACTGTACTCTCCTCTGCGCAGCAGATAGTAATCCACCAGATTGATCGCAGTCCACGGAATCAAGAAGTAGCTGATAAACAAGATGAAGTTGACGAACAACTTGAGGAAATTGCCTTGTCCACCGATCTCGATTGCCGTACCGAGCACCGTTACGAGAAGCATGAGGACGAAACGCACTTTGGGCGTAATACGCAATTTCATAAAAGGCTCAATCGTCGTTGTCAGGGACATGAAGGCACCGTAGAGATTAAACACGTTGATGGATAGCTGTCCGGCTACCAGAACGAGATACATAAACAGAGAGAACACTCCGAACATCTTGGCAAAATTCGCACCTGCCTGATCGAGATAGCCAGGAATGGCAACTGTTAAAATGACCCCGAGCCCCATCATCCACATCGTACCGGAAACAGAACCTGCGTACGTGTACCAGAATGTTTTCGCCACAGAGGTTTTGACCGGCAAATAGCGGGAATAATCAGCGACATAAGGCGCAAAGGATAATTGCCACGTAGCAACGACTGCGACGGAAAGCATGAAAGCAGAGAGATTGAGGCTGCCAGGAGACCAGCTTCCGGCTGGCAAAGGCAATTGAAAGACCATGTAGGTGGCAATCATGAAAACGATGAAGAACAGCCATGATAAATACTTCTGCATTTTATGGATAATGTCATGACCATATAACGTAATCAGGAACGTAACACCGTTCATCAAAATGATGCTCCACGTAAGATCCAGATTGAATGCACTGGCCAAGGTTTGTGCGCCGAACAAGCCACTACTCGCAAAAAATCCGAGGTACATAAAAATCACGATCAAAAGCGGAATAATCGCGCCGATGACACCAAACTGCGCACGGCTCTGGATCATTTGCGGTATTCCCAGCTTGGGCCCTTGCGCCGAGTGTGAAGCCATGAATAATGCACCTAGTAAATTCCCGACGATAATGGCGACGATACTCCAGAACAGATTCAAGCCAAAGCTGATACAAAGTGCACCCGTGACCAGCGTCGTGATATGCATTTGTGCGCCAAACCAGACCGGAAACAAGTCTTTTGCCTTGCCGTGCCGCTCATCTACAGGAACAAACTCAATACTCCTCGTCTCTACCTTCATGCTAGCTCCCCCCATCATTTGTTGTAGTGGAAGGCAGAAGGTGATTCTGCCTCCCAACACCTAGTCGCTTTCCTGACTACTTTCTTTCTCTCTCTTTTAATATAAAGCTGACAAAATCGAGAATGATCCGCGCGCCCACTTGGCTCGTAATACCCGTCGTATCATACGGCGGCGAGACTTCCGTCAAATCAAAGCCGATGACCTGTCCGCGCTTCGCAATTCCCTCCAGCATCTCATTCACCTCGTCGTAGCTGAGCCCTCCTGGTGATGGTGTGCCTGTGCCAGGTGCGATGGAAGGATCAAGCCCATCAATATCAATCGTGACAAAATAGCGTTCTCCAGCAGGGATTTGCTCCAGTACAGCGTCCAAGCCAGCTTTTCGCATTTGTCGAGGAGACATGATTACGCTTCCATAATCCTTGGCAGCATCAATGTCCTCTTTTTTACTGCTGCTGATTCCACGAATTCCAAATTGGAAAATCTGCTTTACGTGGTCCATTTCGGACAGACGACGAATGCAACTGCCATGTCCAAAACGTTGACCAGAGCGATGATCCGCCCAATCCATATGCGCATCGATCTGAATCACATGAAAAGGTCCAACCGAATCGAGGGCTTTACCGACAGGAATCGTAATCGAGTGATCACCACCCAAAACGATGGGCATCGCTCCCTTTTCAACAATTTTCCGGATCGCTTCTTCTGTATTTTCGAAAGATTGGAACAAATCTCCATGCACCATATCCACGTCGCCACAATCCACAATCCGCCAGTCAGGTCCGAGATACATTTCGTCACGCTCGATGTCATAGGCACCATCCAGGCCAAAGCTGTACAGCGTCGAGCCTTCACGCAAGCCTCTCGGACCCATTCTGGCACCGGACTTCCATTGAGCACCCATATCGTATGGGACACCGATGATCGCGACATCTGCATCCAGTTGGTCCAAATCTGTGCAAATCGGGTATTTCCCAAATGAACAGATTCCTGTGTACGGCAAATTCAATACTTGTTTTTCGCTTTTATCAACCATTGTTACTCCTCCTTATTTTGGCTTTCCCTTTTTTCGGTCACATGCTCCTATCTAAAAACTCGTGAGGCTCTCTCTTCGACTATCCCCTTTCGTTTTGCACTTGCCTCTCTATATAGCAATTCCGATGCCAAACGGATGGAGGATATTGAAGGAAATTGTCGATTCCCGCCGTTGTAAGGGTTTTCAAGCCAATTATTAAAAAGGAGGGGGTTATTCACCCTTATTCCTAGTCATTTTTGACTAGCTCCTGACTCAGGTACTTTCTGATTTTTCGGTTCGCCGTTGACTGGCTAATCCCTAATTTTTCTGCGAGCTTTACGCTGCTCGGGTATTTTCTGTACATGCGCAGGATGAAGTCCTTTTCCAGCATCTCCATATACCCATCCAGTGTCAGCTCCTGCTCGTGATCCCCCTGCTGCTGTTTTTGCCCTGTCATCTCTTCATCCCACTCGATGAGCTGATCATTGGCGGTAATGATCGTTTTTTCAATAAAATGCCGCAGCTCTCTCACATTCCCCGGCCAATCCTGCTGGCCGAGCCATGTCACCATCGCGGTCGAAAACTGCTTGTTCATTTTGTACTTCTGATTGATTTCGTCCGTGAGATCGTAAATGAGTGACACCATCTCCTCGCGTCTTTCCCTGATTGGAGGGATCTCGATCTTAATGACATTGATCCGGTAGTACAAGTCCTCACGAAATGTCTTCTCTGCAATCCTGCGTTCCAAATTCTGATTTGTCGCACAAATAATGCGGCATTTTAACTCGATCTTCTGATTGCCACCCACGCGCGTAATCGTTTGATTTTGCAGCACGGACAACAGCTTCACCTGCAAATGCAGCGGCAGCTCGGCAATCTCGTCCAAGAAGATGGTTCCCCCTTCAGCCGCCTCGAAATAGCCTTTTCTCCCGCCTTTTTTCGCTCCTGTAAACGCTCCGTCCTCATAGCCAAACAGCTCGGATTCCATCAGAGTCTCCGGAATAGCTCCACAGTTGACCTCGATAAACGGGTTTTCTCTTCTTTTGGACATCTCATGGATCGTCTGTGCCAGATGGTTTTTCCCGACTCCTGACTCACCGACAAGTAAAACGGTCACATCGAGCCCCGCCACTTTGGAAACGACATCGTAGACCTTTTCCATTTTCCCTGATCGCACGTACGAACTTGGTGAGTTTCTCTGCTTTCTTTGTTCCAGCTCCTTTTGGTAGTAGTGCATCGTTTTGGCTACCTGGTCGTCGCGCTTTTTCAAGTATTCCAGCTCAGTAATGTCTCTGGAAAAGCTGACGGCACCCACGAATTCACCCTGTTCATCAAAAATCGGATAAGCAGAAGCGACATTTTTTCTTCCCGTTTGGGTGTCCTGTATGACCGTTTCTTTATTTCTCGTTTTCAGTACCAATGCGGTTACAGATGGAGCGAATATGCCTCTGGCTTCGAGGTCATAGACATTTTGCTTGACCATTTCCTCTGCGGGGATGCCGAACATTTCCTTACAGGTAGGGCTGACAAAGATGACATTTCCTTTTGTATCAATTACAAAGATCTCGTCAAACGAGTTTTGAATGATATGTTGGAGAAAAACATCATGCTTGATTTCCATTGCTTGCACCACCTAGTCATTAATGATTATAGAATAGTCAAAAAAGACTAACTTGCCTAGAGGGGGAGGGGGAACTGAGGGCGATTGCTTGCTGACGTCGTGCTATTGTGGGGGCGAGGAAAAAGGAGAAAAGGCTCCAGATTCTTGGAACACTTGCTAGGTGGTCATCCCTGTCCGGCTGCATAAGAAAACCTCTATCGAGGCTTCCCCAAGGAGGAGCGACCGCGTTTTGCGGAAAGTTTCCATGCGCTGCAGAATTCATAAGCGTCACGCTTATAAATTCTTTTACGTAGAAAAAAAGCGAAACCGCGTCCAAAAGTCGCCCTTTCAGGATGCCTCGCAGAGGTGGACGCTTAAAACGTGTTTCGCTTTTTTTCCTTCCGCCTGGGCGGTGTTCCAAAGATCTTCGCTCTTCTCCTTTTTCCTCGGACTAGCTGTACTCGTCCTCGTGTTTTTTAAACGAGAACATCGGAAGCGCGTCTGGGTGATTCATGGATGTGAATACGTACGAAACCCCTTACGCGAATACGATTGTTTTATTGCCGTAGACGATGACTTTGTCTTCTACGTGCCAGGAGATGGCTTGGGCAAGAACGTTGCGTTCGACGTGGCGTCCTGCTACTTTCAGGTCGGTTTCGTTTTGGCGATGGTTGACGCGGATGACGTCTTGCTCGATGATTGGTCCTTCGTCGAGATCGTTTGTGACGTAGTGTGCAGTGGCACCGATCAGCTTTACACCGCGAGTGAAGGCACGCTGGTATGGATTAGCCCCGATAAAGGCGGGCAGGAAGGAGTGGTGGATGTTGATGATTTGGTTTGGATACTTCGCTATAAAGCGTGGGGAAAGAATCTGCATGTATCTCGCCAGCACGATGAAGTCTACTTTATCCTGCAAAAGCGCAAGAGCTGCACGCTCTGATTCTTCCTTGCTCTGCGAGGACATCGGGATATGGTAAAAAGGAATACCGTACGCCTCTACCGTTTCCTTGGCGTCTGGGTGATTGCTGATGACCATCGGGATATCCACGAGAATTTCTTTGGATTTCCAGCGCCATAACAGCTCGACGAGGCAATGGTCCATCTTTGATACAAAAATAGCCATGCGCTTGATCTGACTTTCCTTGCTGAGGCGCCATTCCATCGGGTATTCCTCGGCCATGGCAGACAGGTCCTGCGCAAGCTTCGGATAGGCTTCAGGAAGCGTGTCCAAATCAAATTGAATCCGCATGAAAAACATGCCGTCGCGTGAATCTGTCGTATGCTGATCGAATTGAACGATGTTCGCTTTGTAGCTGAAAAGCAGGTTGGATACGGCGGAGATGATGCCCAGACGCTCCGGGCAAGAAATTAAGAGTACAGCTCTGTTTCCGTTTTTCGTCATGTTGCGATCCATACTGATTCCTCCGTTTTTTCAATTCCACGTACAAACAGGAAGCTCCCGTTGCCTGTTAAACAAGCACGGGAGATCTTCTTTTTGCTGCGCAATGAATATCGTTTTACTTGGCCATGGTTGCTTTCTCTACTTGTTCATGAGCGTGATAAGAGCTGCGGACAAGCGGGCCTGATTCTACGTGATCATAGCCCATCTCGAGGCCGATTTCCTTTATCTCGCGGAACTCTTCTGGCGTGTAGTACTTCATGACAGGCAGATGTTTTTTGGTTGGCTGCAAATACTGACCGACCGTGAGAATATTGCACGCTACTGCTCGCAAGTCGCGCATCGTTTGTACAATCTCTTCGATCGTCTCGCCAAGCCCGAGCATGATGCTCGACTTGGTCATTTGCCCTTCGCGAAGCTTCTTGGCATTTTCCAAGAGTGTCAGAGAGCGCTGATATTTCGCTCTCGCCCGTACGCGATCGGACAGACGTTCTACCGTCTCGATATTGTGGTTCAAAATATCCGGCTTCGCTGCCAATACGACCGCTAGTGATTCCTCGGAGCCGTTAAAATCAGGGATCAGCACTTCAACTCCGGTAATTGGGTTACGCGTGCGAATGGCACGAATCGTTTCCGCAAAAATCGCTGCTCCGCCATCCTGCAAGTCATCACGCGCCACGGAGGTCACGACCACATGCTTTAATCCCATTTGCGCTGTTGCCTTCGCTACCTTTTCCGGCTCTTCCCTGTCCAGCTCGGTAGGCAAGCCTGTATTCACGGCACAAAAACGGCATGCCCGCGTGCAAATGCTTCCCAGAATCATAAACGTCGCTGTTCGATTGCTCCAGCACTCATAAATATTGGGGCACTTGGCCTCTTCGCATACGGTGTGCAGCTCGCTGCCACGCATGATCGCCTTTAGCTCTTTCATCTGGTCGTTTGTGTTTAGCTTTATTTTTAACCAATCAGGCTTGCGCTCAGACGTTGACACCCTCATTTACGTTACTCCCCTCCTCTTGAAGCGCAGCTTGCTCTTGAAGAGTCTTACGATAACGCAGGATCGGTTTACGTGCTGCTGTTACTTCATCCAGACGGGAGACGACCGTAGTGTGAGGTGCTTCCTGAACAATTGCAGGATTTTCCTCTACTTCCTTGGCAATTTCGATCAACACATCAATAAATTTATCCATAGTCTCTTTGGACTCTGTCTCTGTCGGCTCAATCATCATGCATTCATCAACAATGAGCGGGAAGTAAATGGTCGGCGGATGATAGCCGAAATCAAGCAAACGCTTGGCAATATCGAGCGTGCGCACACCCAGTTTCTTTTGACGGCGACCAGACAAGACAAATTCATGCTTGCAGACGCGGTCATAAGCAAGATCGTAGTGAGGCGCCAGCTTACGCATCATGTAGTTGGCGTTGAGCACTGCCTCTTCGGAAACACGTCGCAATCCTACTGGACCGTTCGCGCGGATGTAGACAAACGTACGCAGCAAAATACCAAAGTTGCCGTAGTATGCCTTCACACGCCCGATGGATTGTGGAATATCGTAGTCCAGGCGATACGTCTCGCCATCCTTTACTACTTTTGGACGAGGCAAGAACGGCACCAGTTCCTTCTTGCAGCCAATCGGACCCGCACCAGGACCGCCGCCGCCATGTGGCCCCGTGAACGTTTTATGCATGTTCAAGTGAACCACGTCAAAGCCCATGTCGCCCGGACGTGTAATCCCCAGGATCGCATTTGTATTCGCTCCATCGTAGTAGAGCATCCCGCCTGCTTCGTGAACGATTTTGGCGATTTCTACGATGTTTTCTTCAAACAGACCGAGCGTGCTTGGGTTCGTCAGCATAAGGGCAGCTGTGTTTGGTCCTACTGCCTTACGCAGCTCATCGAGGTTTACGTTTCCTTGCTCGTCAGACGAAATCGTGACGGTATCCAAACCAGCTACGGCTACACTCGCAGGGTTGGTTCCGTGCGCAGTATCCGGTACGATAACCTGTTTCCGATTCTCGCCACGGCTCTCATGGTAAGCGCGAATCATCATCAAAGCGGTCCACTCGCCTTGAGCACCTGCCGCAGGCTGCAGGCTCACTTCATCCATGCCGGTAATTTCACATAGCTCAGTCTGTAAATCATAAAGCACCTGCAGAGCGCCTTGCAGCGTATCTTCTGCCTGGTATGGATGGATTTTGGCGAAGCCCGCATAGCGTGCCACATCTTCGTTAATTTTCGGATTGTATTTCATCGTGCAAGATCCGAGTGGATAAAAGGTAGTATCAATCCCGATGTTGCGATTGGACAGCTCCGTATAGTGACGCATCAGGTCCAGCTCGGATACCTCTGGCAGTTCAGCCGGTGTTTGACGCAGGTACTCGGCAGGGAACACAGAATCGAGCGCAACCTCTGGAACATCGCATTCAGATAAGCTGTACGCTACGCGACCTTTTTTGCTCATTTCAAAAATAAGTTCTTTCTCCTTGTTGTTACCCACGGCCGATTTCCTCCAATCCTTGGACAAGTGCATCAATTTCTTCTTTTGTACGCGCTTCTGTCACAGCCAGCAGCATATGGCCCGCAAGTTCAGGATAGTCGCGTCCCAAATCGTAACCACCGACGATTTTGCGCTTGAGTAGCTCGCGGTTTACTTCTGCCACAGCTTTTGGAGCCTTTACAACGAATTCATTGAATACAGGATTGTGATAAACCAAGCTGTAGTCAGCTAGCTTGGCGATTTCACGAATCGCATATTGTGTTTTTTGTACGTTCAACCGTGCCATTTCCTGTACGCCTGTTTTGCCCAATGCAGACATGGCGACAGAGGCAGCGAGTGCATTTAATGCTTGGTTGGAGCAAATGTTGGACGTCGCTTTTTCCCGGCGGATATGCTGCTCACGCGCTTGTAGGGTAAGAACGAAGCCTCTTTTGCCTTCCTGGTCTGTCGTTTGTCCTACGATTCGTCCAGGAATTTTGCGCATCAGCTTTTCTTTCACCGCGAAATATCCGCAGGATGGTCCGCCTAGCTGCATTTGAATACCCAATGGCTGCACCTCGCCCACAACGATATCTGCGTTGTACGCTCCCGGTGGCTGAAGAACGCCCAGCGCCAATGGATTGGAGCTGACGACAAACAAACCCTTTTGTTTATGGGCAATCTTTTCGATCGAAGCCAAATCCTCAATCGCACCGAAGAAGTTCGGGTATTGAACCATTATCGCTGCGGTATTCTCATTGACGGCACTCTCCAGAGCCGCCAAATCAGTCACGCCGCCTTTACAGTCAACCTCAATGACCTCATAGCCCTGACCTTTTGCATTGACAAGTAAAATCTCACGTGCTTCCGGATGAACAGCTTTGGATACAACCACGTTTTTCCCGGATGCGCCGCCAACTGCCAGGTTCGCTGCCTCAGCAAAAGCAGTAGCCCCGTCATACATGGAGGAGTTGGCTACCTCCATTCCAGACAGCTCACAAATCATCGTCTGGAACTCAAAAATCGCTTGCAGCTCTCCCTGGCTGATCTCCGGCTGATATGGTGTATAGGCTGTATAAAACTCGGAGCGCGAAATCACATGGTTGACCGTGCTTGGAATGTAATGATCATAGATGCCTGCTCCGAGGAAATAGGCATACTCACTGGCGTCTACATTCTTTCTGGCTAGCTTGGTGAAATGCCGAACAGTATCCGGCTCCGATAAAGCTGCAGGAATTTGCAAGCTTCCTTTGAACCGCACGCTTTCAGGAATATCTGCAAAAAGCTCTTCGACGCTCTCGATTCCAAGAAAGGAGAGCATTTCAGCTTTGTCTTCTGGGGTAGTAGGCAGGTAGCGATAATTCACCTTTATTCCTCCTCAACGAATGCCGCGTATTGTTGGGCAGTAAGCAGCCCCTTAAGCTCATCTGGATTGGAAAGCTCAATCACGATCATCCAGCCCTGACCATATGCATCGGAGTTGATGACTTCTGGACTGTCCTCGAGCTCTGCATTTACTTCTACGACTTTCCCACTTACTGGAGAAAACAGGTCGGATACAGCTTTTACGGATTCAACCGTTCCCATCGTCTCATCTGCGGTTACTTCGTCTCCTACTTGCGGAATTTCTACGAAAACGAGATCGCCTAACTGGTTTTGGGCAAAATCTGTAATCCCTACACGTACGCGATTTTCTCCCAATACTTCTACCCACTCGTGTTCCTTACTGTACAGCCAGTTCTCTACTACTTTACTCATGATTTGTTCTCCTCCAATGTATCTGCTAGTGGTTGATTTGTTTTTGCAAGTCTTGCTTTATCGTTTATAAAATGGGGCTTTTACCGTAACGGCTTCGATTCTTTTGCCGCGAATTTCGACGGTGAGGGCTGTTCCGAGCAACGCATAATCTGCTTTGATCAGAGCCAGACCCAAATTTTTCTTCAAGGTAGGCGATTGAGTTCCCGAAGTGACATAGCCGATCGCTTCGTCTGTTTCCGCGGCATCTGCCGAATAGACCGGATAGCCGTTGCGCGGGATTCCGCGTCCGATCAGCTCAATTCCGACAACCTTGCGGGATACGCCCTCTTCTTTTTGCTTCTGCAGCGCTTCTTTGCCAATAAAGTCTGCTTCCTTTTGTAGCTTCACAGCAAAGCCGATTCCTGCTTCGAGCGGGCTGATGTCCGGGCCAAGCTCCTGTCCATACAACGGGAGTCTGGCTTCAAAGCGCAGCGTGTCTCTCGCACCTAATCCGCACGGAACGACGCCATCTGCTTTTCCTTCCTCAAGAATTTTTTCCCACAGGGCTGGCGCTTCCGCTGCATCCAGATACAGCTCAAAACCGTCTTCACCGGTGTAGCCAGTACGCGACACCAATGCTTTGATGCCTGCTACCTCTACATCGTCCTTGAAGGTGAAATAGGCAATCTCGGACAGGTCTGTTGCGGTCATTCGTTGCAGCACTTTTTCTGCGACCGGTCCTTGCAGGGCTAGCTGCGCTGTTTTGCTGCTAACATTTTCGATGGTCACATCGCCGGTGGCATGGGACAAAATCCAGTCCACGTCCTTGTCGATGTTGGATGCGTTGATGACGAGAAGATACTTTTGCTCTCCCTGCTTGTAAACGAGTAAATCATCTACGGTGCCACCGTTCGGGTAGCACAGTGCAGCGTATACCGCCTGATTGATTTGCAAATTCGAAATGTCATTTGTAATCAAATATTGGACACACGCGGTTGCGTCTGGTCCTTCTATCGTTACTTCCCCCATGTGGGATACATCGAACAAGCCAGCTTGCGTCCGCACGGCATGATGTTCGTCGATAATGCTGCTAAATTGAACAGGCAGCTCCCAGCCGCCAAAATCGATAACCTTGGCGCCATAATCGGCGTAGAGCGGGAACAAAGGCGTTCTTTTTAAAGCTTCCATCCTGGTTTTCTCCCCTAATCATTTATTTCATGATACGTTCTTTAATCGCTGCTCCAGTCGGTGTTACGGCAAGACCGCCAAGTGCTGTCTCCCGCAGTGCCCGCGGCATTTTTCTGCCGATGTCATACATTGCACCGATCACTTCATCGCATGGCACCTGACTTTCGATGCCCGCCAGTGCAATATCCGCTGCGGAAAATGCGATGGACGATCCGATGACGTTTCGCTTGATGCAAGGCACTTCCACCAGTCCCGCTACCGGATCGCACACCAGACCCAGCATGGATTTAAGCGCAATCGCCGCAGCATTTATCGCTTGCCGAGGCGTGCCTTGCTTGAGCTCCACGATGGCAGCAGCAGCCATTGCAGTCGCTGAACCTACTTCTGCCTGACAGCCTCCCGCTGCACCTGAGATAAAGGAACGGTTGGCAATTACATATCCGATTGCGCTCGCCGTAAACAATCCCATAACCAGATGCTCGAACGTAAACTTCTGGTTTTCATGAAGCGAGAACAGGCAGCCTGGCAAAATTCCTGCTGAGCCAGCCGTCGGAGTCGCTACAATAATCCCCATCCTTGCATTCATTTCAGAAGTGGCAAAAGCGAACTTCATCGCATCGGCGACAAGATTGCCCGTGAGCTGTTCGCCTTTTTCCAGATAGCGCTCCATCTTGTAGGCGTCTCCACCAGAAATCCCACTCGGAGCAAGGCTTTGGTCTATGACCCCCTGATCGATTGCTTCCTTCATTTTGACCAGGCGCAGCTTCATTTTTTCGCTGATCTCCTGTTCGGACTGTCCCGACTTGCTGCTTTCGCGCGCAAGCATCGCCTCGGCAATGCTCCTATTGCTGCTTTCGCAAACCTCTTGCAGCTCTATCATTGATGTGAAGTTCATTTACAATCCCCCTACGTACGCCGCACAGCGTGGTTTCTCCGCATACCGCGCTCTGATCTCAGCCAGGTCATAATCAGCATTCAAGGGGATATCGACCGTGTATCCATTGATATGAAAGATTTTGGAGATACCGCCCCCGATTGAGACTCCGCCGATAACCACCGATTCATTTTCTTTTCGCGCTGTGATGAGAGCGGTATTGGGATGATCGTAATAAGGGCACTCCCCTTCACATACAAACGTAAATGCTACACTGCGCTCTGCTGCGATCTCAATGGCATCCCTGATTCGCTTGTCATCGGTGTCCATACCGAGCAAGCCGCCAATGACTGCTTTATCCGTTCCGTGCCCTTTGTAGGTCTCCGAGAATGAATCGTAGAAAATGATTTGAACTGCTTCCGGTTCTCCTCTGAGAAAGTCATAGACAAACTTTCCGATCGATACCACTCCCGCCGTATGAGAGCTGGACGGACCTACCATGATCGGACCGATAATATCAAAGCAGCTATTGTATATCATTGCTGTGCCTCCTACCTACTGGACTGCGATCTTTTCGTACAATGGATAAGCCTCGCAAAGCTTGCCGATTTGCTCACGCACCTGATCGTTGACAGCAGCGTTGCCTTTTGCCTTCAATACGGTAGCAATCGCACGTCCAATCACTTGCATTTCCTGTTCTCTCATGCCGCGTGTAGTAACTGCTGCCGTACCGATACGTACTCCGCTCGTCACAAAAGGACTGGCTGTTTCGTACGGAATCGTGTTTTTGTTGACCGTGATTCCTGCTTCCTCCAAGAGAGCCTCTGCTTCCTTGCCCGTTAATCCCCATGGGCGTACATCCAAAAGCACGAGATGATTGTCTGTTCCGCCAGACACCAATGTAGCGCCTTCTTGGAGCAGGGTAGCAGCCAGCGTGGAAGCATTTTTGACAACATGCTCTGCATAGGTTTTAAAGCTCGGCTGCAGTGCCTCTTTAAAGGAAACTGCCTTTGCTGCGATCACATGCATCAGCGGACCGCCCTGGATACCGGGGAAAATCGCCTTGTTGATGCCTTTGAAAATTTCCTCGTCGTTGGTCAAAATGATGCCGCCACGTGGACCACGCAATGTTTTGTGCGTCGTGCTCGTCACCACATCCGCGTAGGGAACAGGAGATGGATGCAAGCCTGCCGCTACGAGACCGGCGATATGTGCCATATCTACCATGAACTTGGCTCCGATTTTGTCAGCGATTTCTTTGAATTTGGCGAAATCAATCTGGCGCGGATAGGCGCTTGCCCCAGCGATGATCAGCTTTGGACGCTCGCGCAGCGCTGTCGCTTCTACCTCGTCATAATCGATCAGATGATTGTCTTCTCTCACGCCGTAAGCGACCACGTTGAACCATTTCCCCGACAGGCTAACCGGACTTCCGTGGGTCAAATGCCCTCCATGGGAAAGATTCATGCCCATAATCGTATCGCCAGGCTGGAGCAGGGAGAAAAAGACCGCTGTATTCGCCTGTGCGCCAGAGTGGGGCTGAACATTTGCGTATTTGGCGCCAAACAAGGTGCAGATGCGATCAATGGCGAGCTGCTCAACCACGTCTACATGCTCGCAGCCACCGTAGTATCGTTTGCCCGGGTAGCCCTCTGCGTATTTATTGGTCAGTACCGAGCCCATCGCTTGCATGACCTCTTCGCTGACAAAGTTTTCTGATGCGATCAGCTCCAACGTCCGATGCTGCCGCTTGTTTTCATTTTCAATGGCCGAAAAAATTTCAAAGTCATGATCCCGCAAACCCATGAAAGCTCCTCCTATTTGCTACCTTTCCTCGTGCTCTGCCTAACAAGAAAAAAAGAACGAAGGAAAGATAGATTAACGTGTAATCTACCTTTCCTCTGTCCTTTTTACCTGAGAGTTTAGCTTTGGCGCTCGTTCCTGTGTACATGACAGCAGGCAGTTGCCGAAGCGTTCCCCTTGGGTGGCTTTTTCAAGCGCTCTCCAGAGGTGCGTCCAATTGTAGTACTCTTTACCTGAGAGATTAATCCCAAGGGTTTTTGGGACTTGCTCCTTCGGTGCCAGTTAAATCATCTGGTCTCTCCTACAATCATCATCCGCCATATGAAATTTTGTCATTTCCTGAGAAAAACAACTGCTCGGAATATCTATCGGCTCAGCTGATGAATTCCTTGCCCAAGTGCTCCTTCTGCCGCTTCCATGATGATTTCACCCAAGCTTGGATGCGCATGGATCGTATGTGCAATGTCTTGCAGCTTGTGACCTTTTTCAATCGCCAGACCAATTTCCCCGATCAGGTTGGATGCTTCTGGTCCAACGATTTGTCCGCCCAGGATTGCACCCGTGGCGCTGTCTCCAATGATTTTTACAAATCCGTCTCCCGCATTCAGGGATAGTGCACGCCCATTTGCAGCATACGGGAATTTCCCGATCGAAACCGTATATCCCTGGTTTTTGGCTTCTGTCTCATTCAGACCGACACTTGCGATCTCCGGGTCTGAGAAGACGACAGCGGGTATCGTTTTATAGCTGACGGAGCTGTTCAGACCTGCAATGACTTCTGCTGCGATTTTGCCTTCGTAGGATGCCTTATGCGCCAGGGCCAGACCCTCTACAATATCGCCAATCGCATAAATGCTCTGGACACTTGTTTTGCACTGCTGGTCGACCTGGATAAAACCGCGCTCGGTCAGCTTCATATTTACAGTTTCAAGCCCGAGCTGATCAATATTTGGACGTCTGCCTACGGTAATCAGCAAATATTCTGATGATACCTGATGCAGCTCGCCTTTCACTTCATACGTGATCGTGACCTCACCCACTGTTTGCTGCGCCTCTTTGGCGATCGCTCCCGTCTGCACCTCTACACCCAGCTTTTTCAGCTTTCGTCCAACGAAACGGGACATTTCTTTCTCAAACCCGGGCAAAATCGAGTCCGATCCTTCCAGTATCGTGACTTTGGCACCGAGTTTGGCATACGTTTGCCCCAGCTCGATTCCGATATAGCCTCCACCGATCACAACCAGGCTTTTCGGAATTTCAGGGAGCGTAAGCGCTTCCGTAGAGGAAAGGATGCGCCCCTCATACGGGAAAGCTTTTAGCTCAATCGGTCTGGAGCCAGTAGCGAGGATACAATGTGCAAAGCGGTAAAGACTCGTTTCCTCTCCGTTTGTCACTTGCACCAGATCATCTCCCACGAGCTTCGCTTCGCCCTGGATTCGCTGGACCTTGTTTCCTTTGAGCAGCGACTTGACGCCGCCCGTTAGTTTATCGATCACACTTTGCTTCCATTCCTGCACTTTGGCAAAGTCGACACTGACTCCCGCTACCTGCAACCCGATCTCCCGGGAATGAGTAGTCGCTTCGTACTGATGGGCTACCGAAATGAGCGCCTTGGAAGGAATGCAGCCTTTGTTCAAACAAACACCGCCGACCACCGCTTCTTTTTCCACAATCGCTACTTGCTTGCCTAATTGAGCCGCTCGAATCGCTGCGACATATCCCCCTGGTCCAGAGCCAATGACCAGGACATCAAGCTGCTCCACTACTCCGTTCTCTGCCATGGTTTTCCCCCACTTTTTCTCTCTATTTGCACGCTTAGTTCGATCAGCTTGTGCGAATACGCAGCCGATCTGAAAACAATTCCTCTGGGCTCGACAGCGTAAAGCCTTGGTCCGGATTGTAGTCAATCGTCAATACCTCACCCAGATTGCGCTTCGTCAAAAGATCGATGCAGAACGGAATTTTGTTCTGATAGACCAGCGTATCGTTTTTTCTCAACTCATCAACCGCCAGCTGGACGGAAAAAGCACATCCACAATCTCCCGACATCACTACGTCTATCCGCAGAGCAGTGTCCTTTGGAAAGCTGAGCTTGCTGAGTTCACTGTGAGCAGCATCCTTCACCGATAGCTCCATGTTCTCGTTCCCTGCCTCCTTTCCCATCCCGCCATCCTCCGCTTAAACCCTTTTTGCGAACACCAAAAAAGGACAGGGGAAAGATAGAGTGACGATACTCTACCTTTCCTCTGTCCTTTTTACCTGAGAGTTTAACTTCGTCCAACTAGCCCGAAGTATTCCCCTTGGGTGGCTTTTTCAAGCGCTCTCCAGAGGTGCGTCCAATTGTAGTATCTGGTACCTGAGAGATTGATCCCAAGGGTTTTATGGGACTTGCTCCTTCGGTGCTAAACCGGTTTGTTTAGTCTCTCCTACAATCATCATCCGCCGCTATTCAATTGATGGATAACTTTTCATTAAGTAAATCACAGGAATGATATCGGTGTCAATTCTGAAAAAAAATATTATTCATGCAATTCTTCTTCAGTTGATTGCGAATAGGGAAAAGGTGGCTTGCTCCCTTCTCCCTTTGTTTGTTGTATTGTATTTTACCTCGCAACCTGTTCATCTAGAAACGTTTTTACTACCTGATAAAAACCGTCAGGATCATCAGAATGGACCCCGTGACCGCATTGCTCAAAGGTTTCCAGCTTTGTGTTTGGTCTTCGCGATACCATCTGCTCTGCCTGGTTTGCGTCTAGGATAAAGCTTTTTTTGCCATGAATCAGCAAGATTGGGCATGTAGAGGAAAGCCATTCTTCCCACCAGCTACCATTGATGTTTTGCTGCGAGCTGTTCATTCCTTTTAAATCAGTACGAAATCCCCATCCTTTTTCATCCTCAAATACACTTTCAGAAAAATAATCGATGGCACGCACACCTGCACGCTCTAGCGATTCCCTCAATTCTTTTAGCGAAGCAGAACGCTCGGGGAGCTGCTCCACGAAAGATAAATCAGCGGAAATGTCTGCACCGACGTCCTCCACAATAACGGCTTTGACCAATTCAGAGTGGCGCGCAGCAAACTGATACGCATTGACTCCACCCAAGGAATGTCCCACAACAGTCACAGATCGTCCGCCTAGCTCCGTACGAACCAGGTTCAGGATGTCATTGACGTAGCTGTCTCTTGTGTAATCCTTTTGCGGCGGATGCTCGCTCCAGCCATGGCCCCGTTGATCCAAACCAATCACTCGCCAATCTTTTTGGAATGCCTCGGCGAATGCGGAAAAGGTGCGTGCATCATTCATATGTCCGTGCAGCAGGAGTAGCACATTTGTACTCTCTCCCCCATAATCGAGGTAAGACAGCTTGATATCACCCGATTGAAAGTATTTTCTTGTAGCCAAATGATTGTCCGTGGAATGAGACATGTCATTTCCTCCTTTTTCTTTTGAATCGTAAATGACTTGCTTTCCCCTTCACTCTAACAGACAATAGTGACAGATCATGTCATAATTAAAAACGGGAGTACAGTAAAATCCATGTCTAAATCCAAAAGACTACTGGAATTAATGCTGACCGTCAATCGCAAACGGAAATTCACCGCCGGCGAGCTTGCCTACGAGTTTGGCGTATCCACGCGAACGATCCTGCGAGATTTGCAAGAGCTGAGCGAGCTTGGCGTGCCTCTATATTCGGAAGTCGGTCCACATGGTGGCTACCAGGTGCTCAAGGAGAGAATCTTGCCGCCCATCGCTTTCTCTGAAGAAGAAGCCGTTGCCATCTTTTTTGCCATTCATGCCCTACGCCACTATTCCTCGCTGCCTTTTTCGGCTGAGGCTTCTTCTGCATTGAAAAAGTTTACTCAGTTCATGTCACAGGACATCCGAGATCGGATTGAGCAAATGAAGAACCGTGTCGATTTCATTACCCCGACCAGACAAGCCAGCTCACCGTATTTATCCGTCCTCCTCGAAGCCGCGATCCAGCAAAGGGTGCTGTGTATCGATTACGAATCCACAGAGAAACGGGCTGATCGTCTTATACAGCCGATTGGCATTTATACAAGAAACGGCCTTTGGTATTGCCGCGCTTATTGCTTCCAAAACGATGACATTCGCGTATTCCGCTGTGATCGTATCCATTCTGCTGTCCCATCCGACACAAAACCGAGGGATCTATGGCATATGCACCTCGATAACAGCCCCAGTCATCCGATCGAAGAGCAGGAGCAACTTGCACTGTTGGCAGAGCTGACCAAAACAGGCGTGCAGGCATGCGAGGCTGAGCCAGGTCTAGCAGCCCAGCTCCATATTCGCAAGGATGGGACCGGCTGGCTCGAAGGAAGCATAGCGAAGCGAGACCTGTTGTTTTTTGCCAAGTTCTTCATTGGTGCCGGAAAAGATGCGACGGTGAAGCACCCCCCAGAGCTTTTAGACTGTATGAAAAGCTATTTGTCAGAGCTTTCCTCTCACTATTCGTTTTCATGAACAAAGAGAAAAAGCCAGGGCTCACTCTCCCTGGCTTTCATTCGCTACAGCAATCCTTCCTCTTGCGCTTTTTGTATCGCATCATCCCGATTCCGCACACCGAGCTTGTCATACAGAGCTGACGCATAATTGCGCACTGTCCCGTCTGACAAATACAGCTTGGAGGCGATTGTTTTATAGCGCATTCCTTTGGACAGCATCTGCAATATTTCCTGCTCCCGCTTCGTTAAACCATAATGATTCTTGTCTTTTTCGCTTGTATTCGGTACAACGTGCAGCTCTTCCTGTTCGTTCACTGGTGCATCCAGCATTTTATGAAACAGGTCCTGCGCAATCATCGTACCGCCACGATGAACGAGGCGAATCGTTTCCGCAAGCTCGCGCGATTCAATCGATTTCAAGAGATAGCCGTCTGCGCCACTGCGCATGATTTCCTTGGCTTTTTCGGTATCCTGAAACGTAGACAGGACGAGGACACGAATACCGGGCCATTTTTCCTTCATCCGTTTTGTCGCAGTGATCCCGTCCATATTCGGCATCTCGAGGTCCATCAGCACGAGGTTTGGCTCCAGTTCCTCGCACAGCTCCAGAGCCTGCGCCCCATCCTCGGCCATCCCAACTACCTGCAAATCCCGCTGTCCCTCGAGTATGGTGCGCAGGCTTTCCCGAATGAACGAGTGGTCATCAACGATTAACAACCGAATCGTTTCATCGACGCTCTCCACCAGCCTCGGCACGAAGCAGGTAACGAGCGTCCCTTCTCCCCGCTCTGAGTAAATGGATACTCTTCCTTGCAAATGAGCGGCCCTCTCCTTCATCGCCGTGATCCCGAAGCCGTCCTTCCAGTTTTCTACCCCGTGACCGTTATCCTGTACTTCCAATCTCGTTTGTTGCGGCTCAAAATGCAAGGAAACGACGATATCCGTCGCTTGACCGTGGCGTACCGCGTTCGTCATAGATTCCTGCAAGCAGCGAAACATGGTCATTTTCACCTGCTTCGCGACAGGATATTCGTCCCCAATCGCACGAAAACGCACATTCACGTTTGCATGTGTCTGAAACTCCTCCGCAACCTGCCTCAACGTATGGACCAAAGGAAGCGTCTCTTGTGGGGACTCCATCTGATGCAAATACCCTCTCACTTCCTCCATGCTTTTTCGAGCGAGCTGCAAGAGAGATTCGAGCTTTTGCTCCCCTTCCTGCGTAGCCACATCCGGCCGCAAGGTTTCCAGACCCATGATGATCGAGGTATACGAATGCCCCATCGTGTCATGCAGATCCTTGGAAAGCCGATTTCGCTCCTCCAGCAGCGTTACTCTCTCGATTTGGGTGAGGTACTGCTCCAGCACACTGTTTTGCTTGCGAATAATTTCATTTTGCCGGTGATTGACGATGAGTAAATGAAAAGCAAACCCCATCAAATAAGCGATTCCGACTTGTGAAATAATCTGTATCGCCTCAATCCCATGTGAAAAAAGCACAATCAGCATGGGTAAAAGGATAATCGTAATGGGAGCCGACCAGCGATACGATTTCTCCGCACTGTTTGCAGCAATCATAAAAGCTGGCATCAAAAAAGTAAGATTAGCCTCTGGAAACAAGGACGTGAGATACAGACAAACGCCGCCAAACAAGAGCATTTCTGTGATCAGGTAGTAACGATAACTGAGCAATAAACAAATCCACGGCACAGAAAAGGCCATAATTTCCCATAACAAGACAATCCATAGGGGCAGTGTGAGATGATCTCCCACTTCTACTATCTTAACAGTGAGTGAAAAGCAAGTGATCAGACGTAGAAAAAGTAGCACCCAGTCATACCAGACCCATTGTTTCACAATATCAAGCAAACCATCATCCCCTAATTGCTTTGAACATTAAGCGTGTGTACCCACCAATCAATTGTACCAGTCCGTTCCCTATTTTGGAGCACCCGATCATGAGGATGATTCCTAAACTCATAATAAGTAATGCCTTCAACTCCGTATCCACAGCCATCCCCCAAAAATTTATCTCCGTATATCGGTAGAACAGCGGTACGAGCACAAACAAAACCGGTGCAATGTAAATAATGACTCCGATCAAAAGACTACTAATTCCAATTGTAAACTTTTGCATCAGCCAATAAACTATTCTCCAGTTTCTTCCATCCGTTAGTTCAGCCTTTGCTTGCATCCATTGATTTCCCTCTGCTCTTTGTCTGGCTGCCAGCGGCTCAATCGAGATATCGGTATAAATCTTTGTCTGAATACGTTCATACTGGACAAAGGTTTGAGATGTCCGCAATACATTCGTCAGCAATGGAATTCCCACTACGGTAAATGACAAAGCCAGACCGAGTGCAATCGCACTCAAATAAAAACAAAAGTAAAACACACCTGAAGCAAATGTAAACATCAAGAAGATAAAATTTTGCACGTTTCGCATGATCGCTCTTTTCATCAAAGCCAACTCTCTCCTGTCTATCCCTTTTTCCGACACACTGATGACGGTCTGTCCTTACCGTAATCCGTAGCGCGTCATATGAGCTAGTGCCAAAATGTCATATGACAGCATTCATCAGTGACAGCAGCTTTTTGGTGGAGCAGAAAGTGATGACAGGAAGTAACTACTGGGTATGACGTGTGCTTTGCCATACTGTGCCTAAGCGCTCACTCTCAGAGTCGACGCCCTCAAACTTGCTCACCAAAAACAAAAGGAGAATCGCACATGAAAAAAGCTTTTCAAAAAATGAGTCTCACTATTTTTCTGCTTTCCACAACGTTGGTTGCTGCATGCACGCAGCCCCTCGGTGCCGTGGAATCAAAACAGACGGCCACATCTGCTGCCCCCAGCATAAAAGGTCCACTGGATGCCAAAGAAGTAGAAGCATTTGCCGATCCACTATTTGCAGATAAAATGAAGAAATTTAATGTGAATGGTTCCAGCTTTGTTGTCGTCCGTGATGGCAAGGTTATCATAAACAAAGGCTATGGCTTCGCTGACAAGGAAAAGAACATCCCTGTTGATAAAGACACGGTATTCCAAATTGCTTCTGTAACGAAAACCTTTACCGCCTTGGCAGTCATGCAACAAGTTGATGAGGGCAAAATGGACCTGCATCACAATGTAGAGGAATACCTAGGCGGGCTAAAGGTTCCCAATACGACAGGAAAACCGCTCACCCTCTATGACATGCTGACCTATACAAGCGGCGTAGACCTGCCTGATATCACTACCTTTATCGGACCGGAATATATCGGGCAGGACATCTCGATGGAAGAATTTCTTCCGAAGCATATGCCGACGGTCATTCGCCCTCCTGGAGAGGCCTATACCTATGACAATTTTGGATTCTTACTCGCTGGATACGCCGTTGAAAAAGTAAGTGGAATGCCATTTGCACAGTATATGGATGAAAAAGTGTTCAAGCCTCTCGGAATGAACTCATCAAGCGTACGCTTTAAGCCCGAGCTTTTAAAACGAATGGCTGCTCATTACGGGCCGACTGGCGAGCCACATCCGACATTTGGTCATGCTCCGACCGATGGACCACAGGGTAGCATTTTATCAACCGGAGAAGACATGGCCAAGTACATGATCATGCAGCTGCAAAACGGACAATTTGAAGGCAAAGAAATCGTCAGCAAGAAAAGCATGGACTTGATGCATGCTTACCAGATTTTCGTGGAAAAGGACATCCCAATCGCGACCGTAGGCTTTGAAACGTATTTTAATGAGCTGGCAAATGGTCAGCACGTTGTTTTGAAGGGCGGAAACATGCCAGGCCATTCTTCCCTGATGGTTTTGATCCCGGAGCAAAAAACCGCGTTTTTCATGTCTTACAACAATGATTCCATGATGAGTGTCGATATCTACCAGGAATTCATGGATCATTATTTCCCGGAAAAAGAAAAGGCAGAGCCTGCTTACTTGCCTTTGAGTGAAAAAAATGCACAAAAATATATCGGCATGTACCAAAACACGCGTGCATTGGCGATCCGCACTTCTTTTGTGTATGAGAATGGATCACTCGTGCTAGAAGATGAGATTAACGGAAAGCAAAAGCTGCGAATGATTCACCCGCTGCTCTTTGTAGATGAGGAAGGCAATAAAATCGCATTTAAGGAAGATAAGGCCGGCAACATTACGTATTTCTATTATTCCACGCAAAAAGGCGTCGGAGTCGTCGCTCATTCACAAAAAATGAATCAGAAGCAATCGTTCTCCGATGTTCCGAACGCCAGCAGCTATAAGAACTATATCAACAACCTCAGTGCACTTTCCATTATGAGCGCGAAAACGGGAAACCAGTTTGATCCGACAGGAACCATGACGCAAGGCGAATTTACTGATGCTCTGATTAAAGCACATGGCTGGAGCGTATTTCCCGGGCAAGCGGATGGGATTAGACAGCAAATGGTTGCAGGCATCCCTAATTTAAACCCATCGGCACCAATCACAAGACAAGTCGCTGCTGTCATGATCCAAAATTTGAAGCAGCTCCAGCCGATTGCAACCAGCAAAGTGAAGCTACAGGACACTGCCGATGCATGGGCAGCAGAGGCGATCACTGCTCTTGTTTCACAGGGCATCGTCGATCCTGATACAAAGGTAAACGCAGATGGCTCTTTCACATTCCGCGCAAAAGATTTACTGAAGCGCCAGGAAGCAAGCGCCTTGCTTGATTTAGCATTTGGCTATTATTCACTGCCAATAAAACACTGATCCGTTTTTTCCTCTTTTTGGGATAAAGTAGGGAATTGTTGTATACCTTACTCCTTTGAGGGAGGTGACTGGTCGTGGAAAATAGCAATAAACACGAGGGACAAGCTGAGCAAAAAGCTTCAAGTGATTTAAATGAAAAGGAAATCGAGCTGCAGCATCAATATCAAATGTTCCCTACCCCGGATGAAAAGCGTGCTTCAAAAGTGATTACCGAGCTGAAGGATTAAAGGTACGAAGAATAAAGAATGGGAAACTCTCTACCCCACTGTTAGGCTGTCGAGCACCTCGGCAGCCTGTCTTCGTGTAAATAAAAGAATCCGCCTATCGAAGACGGACTCTCGTCAGTACCTTCATCGTTTTCTAGTAGCTGCTGCGCTTTCCAAAGATCAGCGAAAGGACGAACAAGATCAAAAAAACAACAAACAAGAATTTCGCGATACCCACCGCTGCCGAAACAATCCCCGTAAACCCGAATATCGCCGCAATAATGGCAATGATCAGAAACAGCATAGACCATCGTAACATGTGGATCACCCTTTCCTGGTTTGCTTCTTCCTGTCATCTCGTTCCTGCTTTCTATTAACCAGTATTCTCGTGTATGAAACAGAAAAAACCGCCTCGAAAGCGATGAGTTCCATCTGCATCCGTGGCGGTCCACTCTTTTCTTTTGCTTAGAGCGATCTATTTTCGATAAATTTTTTCCTGTGGCACAAAATCAGTGTAAGCTAGCCGATCTTGCACAAAATGTATGGATTCCTTGCTTCCTAGCCCAAGAAATCCGCCATCAGCCAAACTGCTGTATATCAAGCGATGCACACGATGCTGCAAATCCTGATCGAAATAGATCAGCACATTGCGGCACAGGATCACATGAAACTCATTGATCGAGCCATCCGTCACCAAATTATGCTGTGCAAACATAAGATGCTCATTTATGAACGGGCGAAAATACGCGTAGCGATGATCAGTCGTGTAATACTCAGAAAAGGCTTTCGTCCCACCGGCTTCTAAATAATTCTTCGTATACTGCTGCATCTGCTTTAACGGGAAAGCCCCCTTTTGCGCAGCTTCAATCGCTTTTTCATTCATATCGGTTCCGTAAATTTTCGTCTTGTCTGCCAGCCCCTCCTCCATCATCAGAATCGCCATCGAGTAGACCTCTTCACCCGTAGCGCAGCCAGCGTGCCAGATACGAATCTCCGGGAGCTTTCGCAGCATGGGCACGACCTCTTTGCGAAAGGCGACGAAGAAGCTCGGGTCTCTGAACATTTCCGTCAAGCGAATGGACAAGTCATTTAGCAAACGATCGAGTGCCCCTTGCTCATGCAGCACCTTTTCCAGCAAGGACGTAATCGTCGACAGTCCCTCCGCACTCACGCGGTTCAAGATTCGCCTGCGCAGTGATGCACGCACATACCCGCGAAAATCGTAGCCGTACATTTGATAGAGACCTTCCAGGAGCAAGTTGATTTCGATTTGTTGCAGCTCGTCGTGGGCCATCTTCTCCATAGATGGGAAAGCATTGATGGATGGGTACTTGAATGGAGCGTCCATCTCGAGTTCACCTACTTCTATTTCGTCAGCCACACCCGCATCAGCGAGAGCAGCTGGTCGATATTCAATGGCTTCATAATGTAGTCGGAAGCCCCGGCTTCCAGGCATTTTTCTCGTTCCTGCTTCATCGCCTTGGCCGTTAGAGCGATGATGGGCAGCTCGTCCATCCCTAGCTCCTCACGTATGGCCTTCATCGCTTCATAGCCATTCATGATGGGCATCATGATATCCATGAGGACCAAATCATACTCCTGCCCCCCCTGTAATATCTCTAATGCCTGCTTCCCGTTTTCTGCCACCTCTACACGAATCCCTTTTCTTTCCAGGGTAGTGACGAGCGCATATACATTACGGGCATCATCATCCACGAGGAGCACACACTTTTCCTGAAACAGCCTGTCTTCAGAGGTGGATGTGGCAGAATTCGGTGTGTCTGCTTCAGTGGGCTCCTGCTCTCGTATGACCGAGCTCTTTGCTGCAGCCACTTCCTTTTCAGCCAAAAGCTCCGGGACTTGCCCTGCCTGATGAGTGTTTTCCCGTCTGCTCGGGATGTACAACGTAAACGTACTCCCGTGATTCAGTTCGCTCTCAACCAGGATGGCTCCACCCAATAGTCGCGTAAATTCACGGCAAATCGATAGCCCAAGACCTGTCCCGCCAAACTGTCGATTGGTCGTTCCGTCAACCTGTTGGAACGCCTCGAAAATAAGCTCCTGCTTGTCCGCTGGAATACCGATGCCTGTATCCGTTACCGAAAATGTCAGTACCGTTTCGCCCTCGAGCTCAGGTAGCAGTTCTCTCACACTCGCTGGATTCGCCGGCTCAATTCGTAATGTAATCCTGCCCTGCTCAGTGAATTTGCACGCATTTGACAACAGGTTTTTCAATATTTGAAGGAGTCTTTGTCCGTCCGTCAGCATCACATCTGGAGTATCCGGGTGTACGTGCACCTCAAATGCCAGCTGCTTTTTCACAGCCACCGGATCAAATATGCTTTGCATCAGCTGTGGAATCTCCGATACATTTACTTCATCCATCATGATTTCCATTTTTCCAGCCTCGATTTTGGATAAGTCCAAAATATCGTCAATCAGGCGAAGCAAGTCTTGACCCGCTGTATAGATGACCCGCGAATACTCCCCGACCTCCGACTCTTCCTGATCTGCCTGATCGTTTTCCATGAGCATCTGTGACAGGATCAGGATGCTGTTCAGCGGCGTACGCAGCTCATGGGACATGTTTGCCAGAAATTCAGACTTGTACTGCGAGCTCTCCTGCAGCTTTCGTGCATAGTCTGCCAGTTCATCTCTCGCCTTTTGCAGCTCAGTTGCCCGCTGCTGGGCAAATAGATTTTGTTCTTCTAAAAATTCATTAGTCATGCGCAGCTGCTCTTGCTGCACCTGCAACTCTTCTGATTGGGCTTGCAGCTCCTCGGATTGCGTTTGAAGCTCCTCGGTCATCACCTGGGATTCACCTAGCAGCCGCTCGACTTCCATCCTGCCCAGCACGTTTACAATCGCCTGCCCAAATTTCTCCTGCAGCAAATCCAGCAATGTCAGATGGGACGCTTCAAACGGCTGAAATGCTGCCAACTCGACGACTGCCTCGACTCTTCCTTCCACCATGATCGGAGCGACGACAAGATGACGTGGGGTGGCCTCACCTAAACCAGACGTCACCTTGATATAGTCCTCTGGCAAATGATCGATGAGAAAGATTCGTTTATCCACTGCACACTGCCCCACCAAGCCTTCGCCTAATCGAAAGCTGTCTGTGGCGTTTTCTTGATCGGCCAGAGCATAGTCCGCCACCCGAATGAATACCGTCTCCACGCTGTGATTTTTTCGCAAATAGACGATGCCGTATGCCGCTCCTAGCTTCGGTGCCAGCCTCGATACAAATGCTTTTGCCAGCGTATGAATATCGGTGATTCCCTGATAAATCGTTGAAATTTCCGTCAAGCTCTTTTGAATCCAGCTCTGACGCTCCAAACTGCCCAGCAAATCATTCGTCGCAAACGCCAGCTCTTGAAGCTCGTCCTTTGTCTGCACCTCAATCCGTGCCGTCAGATCGACATGGGATGAAGAATCGGTAATCTCCCGGATCGTTTTCACGACTTGCTTAATCGTGCTGACGATGGATCTGGATAGAAAAAGCGACAAAGCGAACGTGATAATGGTGACGAAAGCGATAATCGCATACCAAATATAGAGCACTTTTTCATTGCTCTGATTCAGCCCTTCGATGCGTTCGGCTGTCACCCGCTTCTCATCCACAAGAAAAGAATCAAGCTGGGTACGCAGCTGATCCATGATTTTTTTGCCTGTATGTTGTTCGAAGTGATGCTGCAATGCCTCTTGATTGTCTTCCCTTTTTTTCTGGACAACGTATTCTCCGGTATTCGCAATCCAGCTCAAAATCAGCGGCCTGATCTGCTCCAGATTCCGTTGTTGCCCGGGATTATCCGCAAGCAGCGTATACAGCTTGCTGTAGTTGTCCTGCCAGCTGCGGCTTCCGATTTCATATGGCTCCAGGTACTGCTCATCTCCTGTAATTACATAGCCCCGTATCCCTGTTTCCATATCCAAAATATTTTTTTGCACCTGACTCGTAAGCTCGTGTACGGTCATGTCATGATTGGATATGAATTCGATCTCCGCTTGCAAATCTTTCATGGCATGATTCACGATGACAAGAGATATGCCCAGGCAAGCTACGATCAATACGTACACCATAAAAATCTTCGCCTGAATGTTCAGATGAAAAACTTTCACCAATCCCGCCTCCTTCCATACGCTTCGTGCCAGAAAAAATATACCCAATATTTTACCATATTCCCTGCACGAAACGGGAAAAAAGGAGTGGCACGCATCCCATGAGCTTACTCTGACAGTGCATGCTTTAATTTATCGATTGCCCGCTTCTGGATGCGGGAAACACTCATCTGGGAAACACCCAATTGCTCCGCAACTTGTCTTTGGGATTGCCCTTCTGCATAAATCAGCGTGATCACCTTTTGCTCCTCTTTTTTCAGGCAACCAAGCGCTTTACTCAAATCAAGCTGCTTCTCCAGCAACTGATAATCATCAGCAGGAATGGCAATCACGTCGGCAATCGTCGCATTACTTTCTCCCTCTGGTGAGAGCTGAGTATCCAGCGACGTATAGTTGTAGTAGTCACGCCCAACGAGTACCTCAATGGTTTCCTCCACGGTCAGCCCTACTTCCCCTGCGATCTCTTCTACTTTTGGAGATCGCTCCAGCTTGACCGTCAGCTCGTCAATCATCCGCTGAACAAGTGAGCTTTTTTCTTTAATTTTTCGAGGCACCTGTATGTACCATGACTTGTCTCGCAGGTAGTTTTTCATATGTCCGATCAGATGCTTCATGGCATAGCCTTCAAACGGAATTCCCAGAGAAACGTCGTAGAGCTTAAACAAGCGAAGCATAGAAATTCGTCCAACCTGATACAAGTCCTCATTCAGGTCCGGACGATTACGCGACATCTTCGCTGCTGCCATTCGAACGATCTGATCGTAATGCATGAGCAGCTCGGTCGCGGCTTCCTCACATTCGGTTTCCCGATAAATTTTCATTTTGGAGTACAGCTTGTACAATGCCTCCGGGGGTTGGTTTGGACTCATACCCTTTCCTCATTTCTGCTTAGCCGTTTCGATAGCACGATTCTGGTTCCTTTGCCATTCTCTGAGTGCACATGGACTTCATCCATCAGGGCTTCCATCAGGAAAATACCAAGGCCGCCCACCGAAAGCTCGCTAATTTCTTTTTCTTTGCCAGAAACACTGCTCCCCGACTCTCCTGTATTTACAAAGCTCTGCCCGTAGTCTTGCACTGAGATCGTCAACTGCTCCCCGTCATTTTCCAAACGCAGGTCGATCATCCCCGCTTCGGCATCACCATATGCGTGCAGAATGGCATTATTGCAGGCCTCTGACACCGCTACCTTCATGTCCTCGATTTCCTCGAAAGAAAAACCCGCTTTCGTCGCAAAGCTATATAACGTCAATCTGACAATATCTAAATATTCCGCCTCTGCGGGTATGGTAATGCTCACAAATGGATTCATGTTCGCTCCTCTTTCCTTTCCTGACTCTTGCTCTTCCTATCAGTGTAACAGATTCGACTGCGAGGGCTCAGTCTGCCGAGGTTTTGCTCGAGGGCTTCGCTCGTACAGACCTCATAGACAGCCAAACATCGGTCGCGACAAGGACTCCTTCCAGCACAGCTTGCCATTTTTCTGCCCGCTGCGTTCCCGCTTGTTTGTTCCTCTGCTGCTTCATGGAGGACATAAATCCGCTCGCTGACTCTTTCATCGTCGTGGTTAGCTCATGAACAACCTGGCCGACATCATGAACGCTGCTAAACAAATGATCCAGCTTCGTTAGCTTTATCCGCAAATCCACGGCCATTTCATTTGCATTGCCCACTACAGCTTTGACTTCATCGCCTATTTCTCTGGCTTCTATTTTCATCTGCCCCAAGGTCTGTGTGACTTCGTCCAGGGAGCTTTTCACTGATTGGAGTGTCTGAATCAGGAAAAACGTCAGGATGACAAACGCAATCGCTACCAATACTGCGCTCATTTCGAGTAACATAACATACCCTCCCTCTTAAACCATTTAGCAACCATTACCCACCCGACTCCAGGCTGAAACAGTAATCCTGAAAAAAATTGCCTGTTTCAAGCTACCGTATAGCGGGTAACCATTTCTATCCACACCATTCTTCAATAAACGGAGGTACTTTATGATGACAAACACCGTAACGTATTCCATTTACTTGACGAAAACGCTTAATCAGCAGGTTGCCAACTTCTCAGTGCTGTACATGAAGCTTCACAACTATCACTGGTATGTAAAAGGCGAGAACTTTTTCACGCTACACGTCAAATTTGAGGAGCTGTATACGGAGGTCGCCCTCCATCTCGATACGATTGCCGAAAGGATGCTGGCTCTTCAGTCCGTACCGACCGCGACACTCAAGGAGCATTTGGAAATGGCGACCGTCAAGGAAGCTACTGGCGAGGAAAACGCCGAGCAAATGGTCGAGACCCTGTCAGAAGACATGGAAAATATCATGAAGGAGCTCAAAATCGGCATCACCTTGGCTGAGGACCAACGCGATCAGCCAACAGCCGATCTGTTCACTGCCATCCACACTTCCTTTGAAAAACATCGCTGGATGCTCAGTGCCTATCTAGGCAAGTAAAGCGAATAAGACCCACGGACCTGACAGCAAAATTGTCAGCCCGTGGGTCTTTCTTTGAATAAGGATGTTTACTTTACGCCCCGCCTTTTACCCCTTGCAGCAGAAATTTGGCAATTCCCGTAATTTCCAGCAGCTTAAGTACACCTGGTGGAATATTGCGAACAGTCAGCGGTGCTTTTTTCGCGTCGCGTATTTTCAAGATAGAAACAAGGATACCAATTCCGGTGCTATCTATGTAAGAGAGCTCCGTTAAATCGAGAATGAGTTCTTTTTCCGTACCGGACACCACCGCTTCCAATTGATCGCGGAACAATGTCGCAGCTACCTCCAAATCTAGCTCTCCATGGAAATAAAGAACGATCGCTTTATCGGTTTCTTGCTGAACAATCGAGAATTTGTCCGTTGTCATTTCCCTCACTCCCTCTATGTATTTTTTTGGTAGCTTTCCATCCACAATCATCATTTGGTAGAAATCATGACCAAGCACCTATCGTCCTTTGGCTCGGCGTCTCCTGTCCCCTGCTCCAGCTTTTGTACGAAGCCAATCGGATCATGTACATCCTGCTCTCGCAGTCTGCTCATAAACGGGACTGCGCCATTCTCATAGCGTCCCTCCAGGCTTTCAACCAAACCGTCAGTGAACAGAATGATACGAGACTCCTTGTCGTATGAAATCTCGACTTGGTCGATCTCTATTTTCTCAAAAAACCCCAAGGCACAACAACCTTTGTCGAGCGAAACCGCTTTTCCATCAACCACGGCAACGCCTGCAGGATGACCGGCGTTCACGTATTGAATCGTTCGCTGTTCCGTATCCAGCACCAGGTAAATCGCCGTAAAGTAGTAGTTCATTAAACGATCTGTCATCTGCAGCTGGTTCATACGACGGTTGAGCTCCTTCATGACCGCTTTTGGCTCACTTACCCCCATCATCGTATCTTTTAGGGCAGCGTACATGTACATGCATACAAGCGAGGAGGAAATCCCATGCCCCATCATATCCAGCAATAGGACGGCATAACGGTTTGGAGCAATTTGATACCAGGCGTATAAATCCCCTGCCAGCTCTGAGGAAGGCTCGTAGACAGCCGATATATCTATCGCTTGATCATGAATAGGACTGCTGAGCATACTGCGTTGAACTTGTTTGGCTAAAGCTAGCTCATTCTGTATTCGTTTGTCCCGCTCCTTGCGTAAATCCTTTTCGCGCTTCAAGCGCAGGGTCGAACGGATGCGGGCCAGCAGCTCCACTTTGTTGATCGGCTTCATGACATAATCAAGGGCACCAGCATCCAGTGCCTCGGCCATCTTATAAGAATCTCCCATCGCTGTGACAAAAATGATAGGAAGATCGCGTAGCCTCTCCTGATTCAATATAGTTCGGCATGCTTCTACGCCGTCAATTTCCGGCATCATCAAGTCTAGCAGGATTAAATCTACGGGGACCTCTCCAGCTGTATGTGAATCCATGCCGAGAAACTGATAGAGCTCTTTGGCTGACGAGAGCAGAACCAAATCTTGATAGCCAGCTTTTCGCAAAATTTTTTCGATGATGACCAGATTGGTTTCGTTGTCGTCCACAATGACAATATTCATAGCAACCCCCTATCAAAGAAAAAATCAGGGGACGCTCTCCACGTCCATTCCTTTTATCATAGCACGATTTGGTAGAGAGCTCCTTCCCTTTACTACCCACCCGATTCCAGATTCAAACAGCTGTTTTTTCAAGATGAGGCATTTTCCTGTTTCAAAGCCAAAAAACAAGTTTATAGAAAAGTAAGCAGCAAAATTCGAGAAACAAAAAGGAGAGATGGACGATGAATCAAACACCTGAAAACAATAAAAGCGGTCTTTTGACGGGAATTCTGATCGGAGGTGCGATCGGAGCTGCCGCTTCCCTGTTGCTGGCACCGAAATCTGGCTCAGCTCTGCGCGAGGATTTGTCCAACGCGATCCATTCTCTCAGCGACAAAACACGCGATCTCGCCTCCACCTTAAAACAGAGAGCAACGAATGCAGCAGACACCATTAGTATACAAGCTTCTGAGCTTTCCGAAAAAGCACAGGAGGGAAAACAAATCATCTCAGATACCCTCCAGACGGTTAAGGAAGACATGCAAGGGTAAGCTTAAGCTTCTCCAAAAGTCCATCGCCAATATGAATTCTTTTCAAAAGGGGAGATTTATATGGAACCAACGAAGATGCATCAGCAATTGGTAGAGCTGGGCCTGGAACGAATCCATCATGCCATCACTTCGACGTATCGTCTCAGCATCATCTGCGAAGAGACAGGAGCCGTTTATCCACTGCTCGTCAACACTGTTACCTATGAGCAAGGGCACCACATTATTAACTTTGAAGAAGCCGAATTTGCAGGCGATAAAAATGTTCCTCTGCACATACAAAAAGCGGCGCTTGATAAACTTATCGAGCTGGAGCAGCAGTTGTGCGAGTGGTCACAAATGACGCTGGAAGGGGCACAAAACAGCTCGATGGCGCAAAGCATGGATGAAATGAAAAAGCTCGGAGATGAAATGAAGGATTTGAAAACAGGTAGTGAGATCATTGATAAGAACCAGATTCCTGACCCAATCCAATAGCTTCGCTGATCCTTACAACCATAGTCTGATCTTGACAGTGACTATGGTTGTTTTTTTGTTTCGTGCTGGTACAAAAAAAGCCGGACATCCACCGAGATGGATTTCCAGCTTACCCCTGCCTCTGGTTTGTGAGAGAAGCTCATGGCCCTCTCCCTGTTCCTCTTGATTCATTCATCCCCTTTTTCATAATGGTGATGACGAGTCATTCCCAAAGAAAGAGCTTTTCCCAAAAACCGCTGGGAAAAAGCTCTCCTCGAGTATCCTTGCGTTAGAACATCGGTGGATAGTAATAGATCGTAGGATCATAGTCGTTGCCGTCGTAGTAGGTTCCACCCCAGGCAATCACGACGATGTGATCATTTTCCATTTGCATTTCGAGACGCTCTGCATCTGACGAAATGAATCCCATGGATCTGAGCTTTGCTCGCAGTTCTTCATCGCGAGAGCGAAATACGTTAGCGATCGCCGTGCCAAAGCCTTCTTCCCATACTCCAATCTGCTCTGCATTTGCTTCGTTTGCTACACGCTCGGTACGATCCCTGTCGTAGGCAAGCACGTAAATTTGGTCTTCCCGATAGCCGTCTTGTCTAAACTTTGCGACCTGCAGCCTGGCTTCATTTACATTTCGGACTGTTTTCACTTTCGTTTCCAAAGTATTCATCGAAATCCCTCCTAAGTGGAATGTGGATGAAGGATGGAGACGATGGTCTCAATCCAGCTTGTTCGTCTTGCTATGCTGTATTACCCATGAGCATCGCGACTGAAACAAGCACGGAGCATTTTATGAGACGATCCAGAAAAGCCGATGGCCGCTCCCCGTTACATCCAGGAAAGCAGCCATTTCTACAACCATTTTTTGAACGCGCTATTGAATAAGTGTCGATTGAACGCTTAATTCTCGCACGGTTGCCTCGTTTACATCTACACCCAAGCCTGGGGCATCCGTAACCAGCAACTCATTTTTCTCATAAGTCAGTACACCAAAGTCACGAGAAAACATGAGTGGTCCCACCATTTCATTGGAAAAAATCATGCTCTTGGCAATCGAAAGGTGTGCTCCTGCCGCAGTTGCAATCGATGATTCCACCATAGAGCCGATTTGACATCCCATGCCAGCCATCTCTGCCTGAGCTACGAGCTTGCATGCAGGATACAACCCCCCGCATTTCATCAGCTTAATATTGATCAAATCTGCTGCCTGCCTCATGATGACTTCTCTCATTTCCTTGTCACCATGCAGTCCCTCATCAATCATGACCGGGATGGTTGTTTTCTGCCGCACCTCTGCCAGACCAATGATGTCATCCGCCAGCACGGGTTGCTCAATCCATTCCATCTCGCAATCCTCGACTTGCTTCAGAACACGCATCGTCGTTGCTACATTTCGCCATCCCTGATTGGCATCTACCCGCAGCTGGATCGTTGTTCCGATTGCTTCTCGGACCGCTCGAATCCGTTTGACATCTGTTCCCGGATCGTCTCCCACCTTGATTTTGATGCTTGTATATCCAGCTTTCACGGCGTCTGCTGCTTGGCTGGCCATTTCTTCCGGCGGCAAAATACTGATAACATAAGGGACGGATAACGACGAGTGCACCTTCCCACCGAGCAGATTGTACACAGGCTGGCCTGTTGCTTTGCCCATGACGTCAAAGCAGGCAATATCGATTGCTGCCTTTGCGCTAGGAGCATGATACACGGCAGCAGACATGATTTTATGAATCTTCTCAATATCGAATGGATTTTCACCAAGCAGCAGCAGTGCTACATCCCGGCTCAACATCTCGTATGTGCTGTAAAAGGTTTCTCCCGTCACGTGCGGGTCCGGCATTCCTTCGCCATAGCCGACAATCCCGGTATCTGTAGTCATTTTTACAATAATACTCGGCAGCTCATGAAAGGCATCGTATGCAACGATGAACGGGCGCAGCAAAGGAAGCTCGGTGGCAAAAACCTCGATCGACACTATTTTCATGCGAAACCTCCGTTCCATTTATTGTTCATGCTTGTTTTAAAAGGGTCCATAATGCATAAGGTTTGCGACCAGAACAGCGATAAGTCCGATGGCAAATTGAGTCAAAATCAAAGGCAAAATCCATTTTGCCCAACGGCTCCATGGGATGCCTGCCAAAGCGAGTCCAGCCATAAAATAGCCCGATGTCGGGAAAATGATGTTTCCAATCCCGTCAGCCAAGGAGAAGGAGAGGACCGCTGTTTGGCGCGTTACACCCACCAGGTCTGCGAGTGGCGCCATGATTGGCATCGTTAGTGCTGCTTGTCCACTGCCAGACGGTACGATAAAGTGGATCATCGCTTGCAGGATAAACATTCCGCCTGCACTCATCGTGGACGGGATTTCATCCAATACGCTGGAGGCGTGGAACAAAAGTGTATCAATGATATGTCCTTCGTTCAATACAACCAGTGTCGCGCGGGAAAGCCCGATGATCAGGCAGCCTGCCAGCATGCCAGCGGCACCTTTCATGAATGCTTCAATGTACTGGTTGGCGGACAGTCGCCCAATGAGCGTGATCACGATAGACAGTACGACAAACAAGGCAGAAATTTCTGTAATGTACCACTTGAATTGGAGAACCCCATAAATCAAAACAACAAAATTAAGCAGGAAGCACGTAAGAACTATTTTGTGCGTTCTCGATAAAGGCTGGTCGTCAATCTGCTGGCTTACATCATAGGTGACTCCTTCACCGTAAAAGCCAAGCGAACGGTTCTTTTTCACTTTCATTGCATAGCGATAAATAAAAGCAACGGAAACGACATACATGATGACGAACAATACAATGCGATATCCGATTCCTGAGAAGATAGGCAGTTGGGCAATGCCTTGGGCAATCCCTACTGTAAACGGATTCATAATCGCTGTCGTAAAACCAATAGACGCCCCTACCAAAACGATTGCTGTACCGGTAATGACATCGAATCCAAGAGATACGGCGAGTGGCACCAGCATCGGAATATACGCCAGCGATTCCTCCGCCATTCCCGTGAAGGCACCCGCAAATGCGAAAAACAGCATCATGATCGGGATTAACCATTTTTCCTTGTTGCTCAGCTTCTTGGACAAGGTACGAATGAACGCATCCACTGCCCCCGTAGCTGTCAGTACCCCAAAAGTTCCTCCGATAATAAAAACGAAAAAGATAATGTCCCCGGCTTCTACCAACCCCGTATGAATGGCACTAAATAATTGAAAGAATGAGACAGGGGATGATTCTACCTGTTTGAATGAGTGCGGATCTACAACACTCCTACCATCCATATCGACTCTGGCGTATTCACCAGCTGGCACGATGTGGGTAAGGATTGTCGCGATTAACAGAACACCAAACAGTAGGACAAAAACGTTGATCGCTTTTTTTCGGCCTGTTGCTTTTACCTTGTCGTTTTGCACACCGATCACTCCTTTTTCATAATTCTGTTTATTTATAGTAGTCCATTTGAGTATTCATGAAAAATTAGTTTGTTCAATGGTAACCATTAATAAATCTTAGGTTGGGCGTTCGGAGCTTAGTGGTGGGAGGAAAAAGGAGAAAAGGTTGCAGCTTCTTGGGGCTTTTGCTGGGAAGTGTTTCTGTCCGGCTGCATGGAAAAAAGCGAAACCGCGTCCAAAAGTGGTCCACTCATGTTGCCTCTCAGAGGTGGACGCTTAAGAGCGTGTTTCTCTTTTTTCCATTCCGCCTGGGTGAAGCCCCAAAGAGCTTTGCCTTTTCTCCTTTTTCCTCTGCCAGCTTTTGTCCTCACTTGGGTCGGTGGAAAGTATTTCAGGGATGGAAATGCAAAAAGAAAAAAGCGAACTCTGGTGAGAACCGAATTCGCTTTCGTTCTTTCCTTATCAGGTGCGGAATGTTGGCCATACGTCCAGGAGTACATCAATGAAGCTGCTTACTGTGCTGTACTCTCTCTGGTCTTTGGGATAGATCAGGTGTGTCAGCAGCCGCTTTGGGAAGCGGTGCAGTTCTTGGAGTGTGCCTTGTTTTAGTTCTTTTTCGATGATGACGTCGCTGATCAGGGCGATTCCTGCCTGAGACATGACGGCTCGCTTGATTGTTTCTTCACTTCCGCATTCAATCGTAGAATGAGGAACACAGTTGATTTCGTCCAGACATTCCTTGATAACACCCTCCAAATCGTAGGAAATAAACGGGTATTGCTCAAATAGCTCCTGTGGGGAGTTATTTTTGACAATCAGTGGATTGACCTCCAGCACCATATCCTCCTGATCGATCAAAATCTCCTCGATCCCCGGCCGGTTGCATGATCCCGCAATGATTCCGATGTCCACCTGACTGGTATCGACCAGCTTGATGGTTTCCTTGCTGTTGTAGCAAAGCATCTTCATCTGAACCTGCGGATGGAGCTTCAAATAAATGCTCAACAGCCGCGACAAGTAATAGCTGCAATAAAACTCAGGTGCCGATATGCTCAAGTTCCCGAAGGGCTTTTTCAGTCTGCGCAAATCCTGCTCCAGCTCTTCCAAATCCCGAAACAGTTTATCCGTATGCTTTTTCAAAAGCTTGCCCGTTGGTGTCAGAAAGGTTCGCTTCCCTACCCTGTTTAACAGAGAGTGGCCGATATCCTTCTCCAACGCTTGAATTTGCAAGCTGATTGTCGGTTGACTGTAACGGAGTATCTCTGCTGCTTTCGTCAGATTGAGGCATTCTGCAACGACATGAAATGTCTTCAAATGACGTAATTCCATATACTATCACCTCAGAAATCCTCAGTCTGATCCTCCTCAGGCCGGTTTTGTCCATCGTAGAACATCTCATGGATTCAGACAAGAAAAACTCGCATCTTTATCATCCTGGGAGAAAAAGGATTCATGAGAACGTTTAAAAATGTTCAGGATTACAAGAACTCCTGCCGGATCGGGTAGCCTATAATTTACTGTGACGACTCATCTATGCAAAACCAAACGAACGGTAGAACGGAGTGACGTGTATGTATAAACGACTACTAATGATGCCTATGGCTGCTATGCTCATCCTGCTGGCTGCTTGCAGCTCAGGCGGATCTGCGGGAAACAATACGGACAATACAGCAGAATCGAAACCGAAAAGATCAGTCGAATATCTCGGCAACAGTTACCAGATTCCAGCGCGTACGAAGCAAATCGCACTCGTCGGCTCTCATGGTACGTATGAGGATGCGTTACTGCTCGGAATTCCGCCTTTTGCAGCAACGACGGATAAAAATGGTACATTCCCACATGAGTATGCGACCATCACCCAAAATGCAACGCATCTTCCGTGGAACGTCGCAGACAATATCACAGAATTGACGACCCTCGCACCTGATGTCATTCTGACCACGGATAAAACCTCTGCGGAAGACATCCAAAAGCTGCAAGCTGCAGGAACCGTCATCCCTGTATCCACGAACGGTGCTTACTGGGCCGATAACCTGCGTCTGGTGGCAGATGTCCGCGGAAGAGAAGAGAATGTCGATACGCTCATTCACAAGCTCACTCAGAACACACAGACGATGCATGACAAGCTCGTTCCCCTTAAGGACAAGCAAGTACTGACCGTATGGTATCAAGAGGGCGACTTTTTCGTCTATCCAGAGAACGAGCGGTACAACCATCTGCTCTATACCGAATTAGCCCTTACACTACCTGACATTGTCGCAAAGGCAAAAGAGCGCACGCCGGTATCCATGGAGATGCTGACACAAGCAGACCCAGACTATCTGTTTGTCATGGTCGATAAAATTGGAGCCCCTACCGATTCGGCAGCATTCGATCAGCTGCAGCAAAGTGCCCCATGGGCGGACTTAAAAGCAGTAAAAGCAAATCAGGCATACGTCAATGCAGTCGATCCCGTACTCGCTGGCGGTACCGTTTACAGCAACCAGCAGTTTCTGATGGCTTTACAAAAACATCTCCTGAAATAATTGTGGAGCCGGGTGTATGAAAAAAGGAATATGGATCATACTAACTTCATCGAGCTCGGTGGTGTGTTTTTCGAAAAGGCGTTTAGTCTTCTAGGAGGCGATGTGCCATGGATGATTTACACGATCACCTAGTGAATAAGGGAAACCTGAGCAACACGTAAGAAAAGCTTCTAACTCAACCTGGAGGTAGATGCGTCGCACGTGATGATCGGTAACACCCCAAAACTAACGAGCTCGATATATGCCGTCTCCTTTTAGGAGGCGGTTTTATTTTACAGATAAGAATTTATAAAATTCTTATCCAGTATAAGTGCAACCGCGGCTCCGCCAAAAGGCATGGCGAAGCCAGGTTTTCTAATGTTCGTGGACCGTTTTTTCATGCGAAAAAGCACAGCCCCTGACAAGGGAACCGTGCTTTCTTCCGTTATTTTTTGGTCAATCCATCATAAATCGTCTTAATGTTCCATTCCATCATCTTGATGTAGGTGTCACCGTCCTCACCCGGCTTTCCAAGAGAGTCTGTGAATACCGTTCCGACGATTGGCACACCTGTTTCTCTCGATACCATTTCCATACTGCGTGGGTCGATACTGGTTTCTACAAATAGCGCAGGGAGCTTCTTCTCACGGATGATATCGACTACCTCGCGAACCTGTTCCGGGGTCCCTTGATTTTCTGCATTGATTTCCCAAATGTATGCCGCATCAAAATGATATGCTTCGCTAAAATATTTGAATGCGCCCTCGCTCGTAACCAATACGCGCTGTTCTTTCGGGATCAGATTGTATTGCTTGACGGCCTCCTGGTGCAGGGCATCCAGCTTTTCGATATAGCTCTTGGCATTTTGTTCATACGTTTCCTTGTGGCTCGGGTCAATTTTGATGAGGGCATCTCTCGCATTTTCTGCGTATTTTATCCCGTTGCGAATGTCCAGCCAAGCGTGTGGATCTTCTTCACTTTCCTTGCCTTTCGTAGTCAAATGCTTCGCGGCTACGCCTTCACTCATGCGGAATACAGGTGCATCCGAACCTGATTTTCCTGCTGTATGCAACAGCTTCTCAAACCACGAGTTACCTGCTTCCAGGTTCAGGCCGTTATAAAATACAGCGTCAGCATCCGTCGTTTTCTTCACATCGGCAGGAAGTGGATCATATTCATGGGGATTGGAGCCTACTGGAGCCAAGCTGTGAATCTCCACCCGATCTCCCCCGATATTTTTGACGATGTCATACAAAATCGAATACGTAGTCACGACGTGAAGCTTGTCGTTATCCGATTTTCCTGGCTCCCCATTGCTTTGATGTGCGCCGCATGCGGCCATTAGTACGGTTGATACGAGAAAAACAAGAAACAAATTCCACTTTTTCATCTTCGTTCTCCTTTACTTTGAAAGCTCGACTCGTTTTTGCCGAGCTCGAATGGATTTCCATACAACCCCATGCTTGCGAGAGAAAAGAAATGCCAGCAGGAAGAGCGCTGTCGCAACCATGACAATCGTTGCACCGGACGCCAGATTGTAGGTAAAGCTAAAGTACAGTCCGATAATCGCTGAAATCACCCCGAAGCTTGCGGCCAAATAAATCATGACCCATAAGCGATCCGTTAGAAGATACGCAGTCGCTGCCGGAGTAATCAGCATGGCAACGACCAGAACGATCCCGACTGTCTGCAGGGATGCTACCGTCACCAATGTCAAAAGCGTCATCAGCAAGTAATGGATCAGGTTGTTCCGCAGTCCATATGCCGCAGCAATCGTGGGGTCAAACGAGGTCAGCAGCAGCTCCTTGAAAAAGGCGTAGACGGTCACGATCACGACAACACCGATGCCTACAGTTACCCACATGTCGGACGGACGTACCGCCAGTACATTCCCGAACAGAATGTGATACAAATCGGTACTGCTTTTTAGCATCGTGATCAGGATGATCCCCAGTGCAAATGCGGAGGTAAACAGTATCCCGATCGCCGTGTCGTTCTTGATCCGGCTGTTCTGACTGACGTAGCCGATTCCAACCGCTGTCAGTACCCCAGTCGCGACCGCTCCGATAAAGAAATTCATCCCAAAAGCATACGAGAGCGCGACCCCCGGCAATACCGCGTGGGAAATGGCGTCACCCATCAGCGACATGCCCCGCAAAATGATAAAGCTCCCGATGATCCCACATATAATGCCGACCACCACTGATGTAAACAACGCTTTTTGCAAAAATTCATATTGTCCAATCGCTTGTATAAATTCCATCACGCAGTTACCTCAGCCTTCTCGAGAAATTGGAGCTGATGGGCGTATGCTTTGGACATAACCTCTCGATTCAGAACCTCTTCGACTGCACCAAACTTGATTAACTCCTTGTTCAGCAAAATCAGTTGATCAAAGTAGGTGTTTGCTTTACTCAAATCATGGTGAACGACCACGATCGTTTTGTCCTGCATCTGAAGCTCCTTCAAAATGTGTATAATCGTTTCCTCACTCGCAACGTCGATGCCCACAAACGGCTCGTCCAGAAGGAGCAATTCCGGTTTTTGTGCCAAGGCTCGTGCCAAGAATACCCGCTGCTGCTGTCCACCGGATAACTCTCCGATTTGTCTGTCGCGAAATCCCTCCAAGCCAACTTTTTTCAAGCATTCAAGTGCCCATGCTTTTTCCTTCTTCTTCGGAAATTTGAATAATCCGACGCTTGGATATGTTCCGATTAAAACAGTATCCATGACCGTGATAGGGAAGGTCCAATCGATTTGGCTTCGCTGCGGTACATACGCGATTTGCTTTCTGACCTCATTTGTCTCTTTGCCATAAAAACGAATGTCACCTTTATCCTTTGGGATCAGCCCGAGCATCGCCTTGATCAAGGTTGATTTCCCGGCTCCATTCGGTCCAATAATCCCTACCATGCTTCCTTTTTCAATCGAAAACGAGACATCTGAAACAACCTCATTCCCAAAGTAGGAGACGTACAGCTCCCTGACTGTGATTGCCTGAACCATTTGTTTCCCTCCTAGGTGAGTTGAATGCTCTCTATACAAAATGGCATTTATCCATCACGTATTGCATTCCCATCATGCTCATACACAAAATTGTGAGCATATACCAATAGTATTCACCACAACTAAATAATGTGGTTTTGTATAAAAAAGTTTCCCTAGTGCAAAATTAATCGATTTCCAGCTATCTGTCAATAATGATTTTCATTTTTGATGGTAAAAAAAGTCCTCCGCCCAGACAGCGCATGGGTAAAAAAGTGTGTGATATCAATTCCCGAAGTCTCGCAAATCAAGGAAAATCGTGCCAAAAAAAACAAACAAGCACAGCCCTCGTTGCAAAAGAGCTGTGCTTGTTATTTTTTCGTTATTGCTGGTTATACGAATTGCAGGGAAATATACTTCACTTCCAGGTACTCCTCGAGACCATGGTGACTTCCTTCGCGACCAAGACCACTCTCTTTCATGCCACCAAACGGAGCTTGGGCAACAGACGGGCCGCCGTCATTTACACCAACGATTCCGTACTCGAGGTTTTCCGAGAAATAGAACGCCTTGGTCAAGGACTGTGTGAATACATACGCTGCCAGTCCATATGGAGTCGCATTTGCACGCTGAATTACTTCCTGATCATCCGTAAATGTGCTGACCGGAGCAATTGGTCCAAACGTTTCCTCTTGCATGCACACCATATCATCTGTTACACCTGAAAGCACGACCGGCTTCATGAAGTATCCTGTGCTGCCTTCCACTACAGGGCTGCCATGGAGCGTAGCCCCTTTGGCGATCGCGTCGTCGATTTGATGCTGAACCTTTTGAACGGCTCTGTCATCAATTAACGGCCCGATCTCTACCTTGTCCTCGGTTCCTTTGCCAACGCGGAGTGCCTCGACTGCTTGCGTCAATGCTTGCAAGAACGACTCTTTCACGGCCTCATGCACATAAATACGGTTGGCGCAAATGCATGTTTGACCTGCATTGCGGAATTTCGATTGGATCAAGCCTTTTACCGCCGCCTCGATGTTTGCATCCTCTGCCACGATAAACGGTGCCAAGCCGCCAAGCTCAAGCGAGATTTTTTTCACAGTATCTGCAGCTTTGCGCATCAGAAGCTTGCCGACAGGGGTAGATCCGGTAAAGGTGAGCTTTTTCACACGGGAGTCATCGAGCCATACATCGACGACTTCACCTGCTTTCGAGGTCGTCACGATGTTGATAACGCCGGCAGGTATTCCCGCTTCATGCGCACACTCTGCGAGCAAAAGAGCCGTTAGCGGCGTCTGCTCAGCTGGCTTGGTTACGGTTGTGCAGCCCGCAGCAAGTGCTGGAGCGATTTTACGTGTAATCATTGCGGCTGGAAAATTCCACGGGGTGATTGCTGCGACCACACCAACTGGCTGCTTTTGTACGAGGATGCGCTTGGAACCGGATGAAGCCGGGATCGTTTCTCCGTATATCCGCTTTGCTTCCTCCGCGTACCATTTGATGTAGCTGTTGGCGTACTGTACCTCGCCTTTTGCTTCCGCAAGTGGTTTGCCTTGCTCCATCGTCATCACGAACGCGATTTCGTCCAAACGCGATTCGATTACTTGATGCCACCGCTCCAAAAGAGCAGCACGTTCATACGCCGTTGTTTTCGACCATGCCTCAAACGCTTTGTGCGCAGCATCCACAGCGAGCTTTGCTTCTTTTACGGAGCCATCCGGAACGCTTCCGATGACCTCACGTGTCGCTGGATTTTGCACAGGGATCGTCTCAGCCAGTGTCAGCCATTCTCCATTTACGTATAGTCCTTTGTTCCATTCTTGTTGATTCACGCTGCATTATCTCCTTTTTCGTTTGCTGTGAACAACTTCTCTTTTTCTCCACGCATCCAATCCTTGCCGTACAAGAGGACGCACAACAAAATGCCTGCTGCAAAGGCCATTGCTGCCCCTTTGATCACAAGAATCGCTCCTACTACCCCGGCGATTCCCAAATCGCGCTGGCTGCGAGCCTGCATGACGCCAATCCGCACGCTTACATATCCCTGAACGAGCAGCGTGAGGGCAACTGCAACACCGAGAATCGGCTGAACCAGGCTCACGATTGGCAGCAGCAACAATCCTGTATTGGTTCCCCAACGGAAGGAGCCAGCTCCTCCGAAGAAGGAATTCATTGCTTTTTTGCCTTTTTTGAAACGTTCAACAACGACGACCTGCATCGCTGCCCACATCGGACCACACATCGTAATATCAGGGCCAATCATACTCATCAGCATATTGCGACCACCAAAAATCATGTGTGCACGGTCCGCGTTGTAATCTACTTTTTCATCCAAACGTACTTGGTCCGATTCGGACAACAATGCTTTTGTCTTCAATACATCGCCAAAAACAACGAGATACGTGGCGAAAACAGCCGGAATTGCGGTTAGAAAGAATGAGAGCGATGGCAGACCCAACCCGAATACCGTATACTCCGACCATAGCGTGCCAAAGTCTGGCTTACTGAAGCCCCACTGAATGTCTGGCCATTTTGCCTCCCCAAAAATCGGTGCGACAAAGACCGCAAGCAGGATCGCTGGCAAAATTCCCAGGTTGCCGAGCAGCGCCCAGCCCTTTCCTTTTTGCTTCAGTCCTTCAAAATGCTTGGAAAATACAAGATAAAAGCAAAGACCAATACAAATCGCAATCGTGTACGGGAACAGATCGAACTTCCCGCCTTTTTCAAAAATCGATGTAATCGCGCCGATACCCGCGCCGAGAATGATCCCCGATTTAATCGCGTTCGGTACAAAATTTACAACACGCTTAGCAAGCCCAGTCACACCCAGCAAAACAGATAACAAACCAAGTGTCAGCTGGAAGGCGATCAACGCATAGACGCGGTCCTGACCTTCCGGGAATTGCTCCACAAACAGGACGATCAAGGGAATCGCCGGAGTAATCCAGCCAGGGATGACAGGGTCACCGAGCAGGTGATGTAAAAGATACAAGAATCCATTCAAAATGACAACAGCCAAGCCAACCTCAAACGGCATTCCCAAATGATCAGCAAGCAAAGTGATGGCACCAAGGTCAACTGCGCACATCAACAGACCTTGCAAATAATCCGGCCATTCAAAGCGATAATGAATAAACGGCAAACGAATCTTGAATGGGCCAGCCGCCATGTACGGGGTCTCGGCACCATCCTTGCGTTGCTTCCACTTCATAAAATATCCCCCTCTTAGTAAGCTGCTCTATAGATGTCTTCGATGTCTTTTTTCCGCAAGGTTCGGGGATTATTTTTCAAAATCCGAGTCTGCTTCATCGCTTCCTCTGCCATCTCGGCAATTGCTTCTTCTGGAATATTGAATTCTCGCAATGATTGCGGGATTTCCACGTAACGGCACAGACGTGTCATCGCTTCGATTGCAGCTTCTGCTGCCTGATCACGATTGAGTCCATCTACCTTTTCTCCGAGTGCTTCCGCAATATCGCTTAGTTTTTCCATGCACGCGATTTTGTTCCACTTCATGACATAAGGCAGCAGCAAGGAATTGCTCACGCCGTGTGCCATATGATAGCGACCACCTAATGGATAAGCCAGCGCATGAACCGCACCTACACCCGCATTGCCGAAAGCCAGTCCAGCCATGAGGGATGCCGTGATCATGGCTTCACGCGATTCGATATTGTCCGGGCACGCATATGCTTTTGGCAAATGCACAGCAATCAGCTTCATCGCCCCAATCGCCAGCGCATCGGTTAAGGGGGAAGCAAATTTGGAAATGTACGCTTCGACCGCATGGACCAATGCGTCCACACCACTCGCTGCCGTGACGCTCGGCGGGCATGTAAGCGTCATCACGGGAGATACAATCGCCACGTCCGGCAGCAAGTAAGGGCTTACAATCCCTTTTTTGACTTGCTCCTTTGTGTCAGACAGGATCGAAATATTCGTTACCTCAGAGCCAGTACCAGCCGTAGTCGGGATGGCGATCAGCGGCAGTCCCGGCTTTTTCACCAGATTTGTACCGAAATACAGCTCGATGCTGCCTTCATTGGTCGCCATGACCGACGCCGCTTTCGCGATATCAATCGCGCTTCCTCCGCCGACGGCAATCAGTCCATCATAATTTCCTTCACGAATCATGCTTACACACTGATCTACAATTTCAATCTCCGGCTCTGGATTCACATCCTGGAAAATCCCTACCTTCATCGGCAGCAGCTCTTCTACTTGCGCAACCACGCCTGCCTGGATCAGAATCTTGTCTGTTACAATCAGAGGTCGTTGCACACCCAAACGCGTCATTTCTTCTGGCAGCTGAGTCAGTGAATCACGTCCTGTCACCAATTTGTTAGCTGCAGCAAATGTTGAAATATTCATGTTGTCACTCTCTCCTTTCTCTATGCAGCCAACTTTATAGCAACTACCGTGCCAACTCATTCGCAAGACCATAAGGTACGTTGCTATATTTGGTTGAAAAAGTCTGAATTGATCGCGAAAAAACGTCATTTCTCACTTTTTTGTCACATTCCTACCAGTCGCATCCTCAATCCTAGAAAGGAATCGTTTACATTACAAAAATGAGTAGAAAACGAATCAAAAAATCGATTATGATTCGTTTTCTACTCGCATCTGCAGTTTTTTCATCTTTTGTACAAGCGCACTTTGGCTAATCTCCAAAGCCTCTGCTGCCGCCCTCGTTGTCTTGTGGTTTTGCAGAGCTTCGGCAATCATCATACGCTCCAGTCTCGCTACTGCTTCGCGCAGCGATGTCGGCTCTCTTCGCGGCAAAACCTGCTGGAGGAAGCCAGGCAAGTCTCCTACATCAATCGTGTCATGATAAGTCGTCACGACCAGACGCTCTACCAGGTTTGCCAGCTCCCTGATATTGCCCGGCCAGTCGTAGTTCGTCAGCCACTCGTAGCATTCCAGCGTCATTTTCTTTTGCTCGTTATATTTTTCATTGAATTTCTCCAAATACGTTTCCAGCAAAGGCACGATCTCTTCACGGCGCTGTCTTAACGGAGGCACCTCAAAGGTCACGATGTTAAGCCGATAATACAGGTCCTCCCGAAACAAGCCTTGCCGCACCAGTGTTGCCAAATCGCGATGGGTAGCTGTAATGATGCGTACGTCAACATGACGCATCTCGGTGGAGCCGACACGCATAAACTGGTTCTCTTCTACGACTTTAAGCAGCTTGACTTGCAGCTCCAGCGGCAAATCGCCAATTTCATCTAAAAAGAGCGTCCCCCGATGTGCACTCTCCAAAATCCCGATTTTCCCTTGCTTCAGCGCGCCAGTAAATGAACCTGGCTCATACCCGAACAGCTCGGCTTCGACCAAATGACCAGGAATTGCCGCACAGTTCAGCTCCATGAAGATTTCACTGCTTCGCGCACTTCGGGCATGAATGTACTTGGCGATCATGCTTTTCCCTGCGCCCGTCTCCCCTTGTAGGAGCACTTTCGCGTCCGTTTTGGCAACCTTGTCCGCCAAGCGAAATAACGAACGAGTCGCCGTCCCCAACACGACATTTTCCAATCCGGTTTGATCTGCTTGAGGCAGGTCGCTTCGCAAAAGCTTTTGACTATCCAGCTCATGCTTGAGCCGAATCAGCTCGGTAATATCCCGAACACTAGAGATAATATACAAAATCTCATTCGCCGCGGACAGGACAGGAGTAGCCGAAACAATGATCTTGCGGCTGTTGCGTATGGTTTGGATCAGCGTCGCCGGCCGTTTTGTACGAATCGTCTCCAGAGAGGCAGAAACAGAAATAATTCCTTGCTTGATGAGGTTGCCCATATGAACCCCAATAACCTCTTGCTCACTGATGCCGGTAATTCGTTGATAGGCTTGATTGATAAACAAAGTGATACCAGCGCCATCCGTTATATACACGCCATCGTAGAGCGCATTGAAAACAATCTGACAGGTCGGGCTTTGAAAAAAAGCGTGGAGCTGCGCTTGCGAGCTGGCTTGCCGCTCCTGATCAGGCAAGCTCACCTCAGGCACGACAAATTCACGGATCGGGCGCGTCAGCTCTCCACAATGAATCGCATGAGCAATCGCCTCTACGGTCAAATAACCGATAAACTCGTCTGTTTCACTGTACACTTCCTGAACTTCATTCCTGTCCGGTGAAAAATGAGCGACTGCTTCTTCAACGGTCATCGAGGCCCGCAGATAGTTCATGATTCTTCTCTCCTAGGTGTCTTTGGACATACATCGCATAATGAAGTACTTATTCTTTCATTTTACACGTGATTGACCCAAAAACGAAAACGCAACTGTGAACTATTGCTTACTCTCGAACTCGAACTCGCCTTCGATCGTAAACTTGTTCCACCTCTTGAGGATAAACATGAATGGATAGTACGAAATCAAGCTGAAAATCAATCCGAAGCCTGCGTAGGTGAGCGGCACCGCCAGGAGTATCAGGACTTTTGCCAATACCCCTGTGACTGTCATACTCACGATTTGTACTTCAGCACTTCCCGAGCTTCCCGCTATCAGATTGAACAGAAAGCTGACCAGTCCATACAAGATACCAATCGAAAGTGCCGCCCATACACACAGCTTTATGTAAGAAGAAATCTTAATCCATCGAATCGTAATTTGTGTGATCATGATAAACCCACCTCCCTTTTCCAATATATTACAGAAAAAACATGCTGCGAGTATTTGCTTTACGTAAAAAAGCTGGTCCACAAGTAGATTTCCTACGAATGGCCCAGCTTTCTCTCACATCCGCTTATTGCATCGGATTTGCGTAATCATTTATCAATACCTTTGCTGCATCTCCCACTTTGATCGTCCCGGGGCATTCAACAGCACATACAATGCCTCTGCGCTTATACGCTGCTTTGACAAATCGCGCTGCCAGCCTCGGATGCTCTTGCACATCGTAGTTTTTCTCGATTTCTTCTCCCGGATGGAGACAAGGAAGATTTTCTCCCATACAAATGAGGCCCGCACCAGAAGGCAGCAAGATTCGAGAACCCAGTGTCAAACTCGTCAAATCTGGAAAACCGCCGATCAAAAGATTTGCTCCCAGCCATTCTGGCAAGACTGTAGGAATGCCCAAGTTCTCGGCGATTCTCGCGCAATCCTCTTCGGATACAACAGTGATTTGGCGCCGATTCAAAATCTCGGTTCCGCGAGGGTACATCTTTTGACGTGAGTCTGCCCCAAATGTGACGCCAAAATGACGATCACCCGGAATGCCGCCAAATTCGAGCCGTGTCTCTGGCAAGCGACGTGTTACAAATGTATCAGGTGTATCAGCGATGAGTATTGCTGCAACGGATGCTGTGATTTCCTTCATGGCAAACTCCCTCTTTAGTGATTGATGATGATGTCTCCAGTATCACAATCTCTTCTCCGCTCATTGTAGCACGAAACGTCTCCCTTTATTAGGAAAAAGAGTAGCACTTGTACTCGAATTGATTCGGAGGACCAATCGCGATCCATAGCTGTCCTTTGGATGGTTCGGCAATCACCGAAGCAAATGTAATGGAATCCGTCCCATCGTCACCAGGCATTCTGCACAATGGATACGGCTCACTTCCACGATCGCGCAAAATGCTCTGCATCGCCTGTGCATCCAACTTGCCATGATGGCTTTCCAGCAAGCTGCGCATACGAGCATAGCGTGTCTTCGAATTATCCAGATGCGTTCCGGTCAATCTCTCCTCCGCAAGCAGCTCCTGCCCGATGTAGTGATTGGCGTGCGCCAATAACCCATTCACAGGCTCGATGAGCATGTCAGTCGTCGGCGTTGTTTCCAAATCAGCTGCGTTTCCTTTTTTATCCAACAATATCAAGTTACGTGAAGATGCTCGGTGAACACTGCGCACCAGGGCAATCGCTTCTGGAACCGTCTCTTTTGTCAATGCCAGTCTTGAGAGAAGATAGCGCGGAAACCCGACTCTCCACCCGTCGCACGTGAGGAAATTAGCAAATACCCCGAGCCCATGCTTGTTAATCCCGATGTACGAAATCTGACCAGCCGGAGTAAGCATCAGACATGTATGACCATCGTCCGGTACAAATTCAGCGACAATTCCGATTTCTGAGTAAAAATTCGGCAGATCAGCATTTTGTCCAATCAGTGGTGTACCGTCTGCTGTCGCCTCCGTCTGTATAGCGAAAGTGGTGCATTCGTCATTGGAATCAAATTCGTAGTAAAGCTCTGCCCGAAGTTGAAGCAAGTAAGCCTCTCCAAGCGTGAGGCCAGTGCTCTCCGAGATCCCTTGAATTTCTTCATCAAAAAAAGGCGCATATTTCAGTACGTATTCCCTGTAACGCAATGCCGCCTCTTCCAATGCTTGCATGGACGGGATCTTGACCTTGGCTTCCAAACGTGCCAATGCGTAATCGCGATGCTTGCGGATCAAGTCCGCGCAAGCTTCGCCGTATTGTCTGCCGATTTCACGATGGCTGCCTTCAAACCGGTAAAACGGAAAGGTTTTTTGATTCATTTTCATGCTCCTCCTTGGGCTATCATCGACCGCTTACTTTTGAGTTTGCGAGAACATAGGTAAAGAAATCTTTTACTTCTGTTAGAACCTTGCTCCCATCGTGAGCAACACCGGGAACTACATCATAGCGAACGCCAATCCCTTCCCGTTCATAATTGTCCCGGAGGGCGGCGAGCCGCTCGAGCCTGGTCCGCCCATATGCATCCGTCCCCTCCATCCAATGAGCGGACGCTTTATTGTTAATCTCCCATGTTTCATTGTCTTCGCTGCCTATGACCATCTGCACAGAAACGCGCCGCATTTCCTCGAGATCCAGCTTTTTTCCAAATACCTCCTCCAAGTCTTTTGTGCCCACATAAAACGGTTTGGACGAATCCAAATAGGTGATGATGCCTGGTGCGCCGATCGAAACCCCCAAAAGACGCTCAGGATGCAAATAGTAGAAGCGATGAGCAAAATGGCCGCCCCCGGAAAAGCCGAAAAGCAGGAATCGCTCTTTTTTTATGCGCACCTTCTCGGAAAGCTGATCAATCATCGCGAGTAAAATGTGATCAAAGCGTATGTCATCCCACTTTATGTACTTATAAGAACTGACTTCCCATGGCGACACGATCCCGGCCGGGAACAAAGGGGCCAGAATTATCGTGCCTGTTGCCTCCGCTAAATCCGCAAATGCATCCCGGTAGGCTTGGGCAGTGCGCGCCGTTCCATGAACAACGACAGCCAGCGGCCACTCCTGTTCTTCTTCATCTTTATAGCTTTGGGGGATGTAGGCACAGAATGAAAAACGACTATCATACTGACATGCAAACATGGTAGTAGCACCACGCTCATAAAATGAAAGACGGTTTGCCGATTGACTCATAGGGTGTCATCCTCCTCAAATTGAGTTTTCCAGTCTTTGCTCCTCCACCAGCGGAAAGAAGCATGATACTTGATGGGATTCCAACTCGTGATGAACGAGAGTCGGTATATGGTTGCGACAATGCTCCTCGGCACGTGGACATCTGACATGAAACGTACAGCCTGATGGCGGATTGCTTGGTGAGGGAAGATCTCCCTTTAGGACAATGCGCTGCCTTTTCCTTTCCAGTCGCGGATCTGGCAACGGAATCGCTGACAGTAGTGCATTTGTATACGGATGGTGCGGATGATCGTACAGTCTGGCACATTCTGCTGTTTCCACAATTCGTCCCAAATACATCACCGACACACGATTCGATATGTGTTTAACAACAGACAGATCATGGGCGATAAAAATATACGTAAGCTGAAATTCCTTTTGCAAATCTTCAAGTAAATTGATGACCTGTGCTTGAATGGATACATCCAATGCACTGACTGGCTCATCACATATGATCAGTTTTGGTTTCAGCGCAATGGCCCGAGCAATCCCTATCCGTTGGCGCTGTCCCCCGGAAAACTCATGCGGGTAACGATTGTAGTGCTCCGGATTCAATCCCACAATCTCCAAGAGGTTCTGCACCTGACGCTTCAAATTTGTCTTTGCCCGTTGTGTCTTTAGTGGTTGTGCAATAATATTGCCTACTGTCATTCGCGGATTCAAACTGGCAAAAGGGTCCTGAAAAACAATTTGCATATCTTTGCGCAATCGAAGCATCTGCTTTTGGTTGTAGTTCAGAATATTTTCTCCCTCAAACAATACTTCACCTGAAGTAGGCTCCAGCAACCGCAGCATGAGTCTGGCTAACGTGCTTTTTCCGCAGCCCGATTCACCGACGATCCCGAGCGTCTCCCCACGCCGCACCTGCAGATTCACTCCATCTACAGCTTTCACGTAGCCGACTTTCCGCTGCAAAATCCCTTTCGACACCGGAAAATGCATCTTGAGATCGCGAGTTTCCAGCAAGATATCACTCATTGCCTCCCCTCCCTCCCGTTTCTACCAGGTTGATATTCCGCTCCATTTCTGCCCTGTCCAGAAGACAAGCCGCACGATGTGCAGTACCCTTTTCCACAAGCTCGGGAACCGTAACAGAGCAATCCTCCAGCACAAACGGACATCGCGGACGAAAGGAGCAGCCTTCAGGTAACGAAATCAAGCTGGGTGGCTGTCCTTTTATTGGAAGCAGTCTCACCTTCTCAGTCGTGTCCAGACGGGGCTGCGAGCGCAACAAGGACCATGTATACGGCATGGCAGGCTGGTAGAATACATCGTCAGTACTCCCCTCCTCCACCACTCTCCCGGCATACATCACCATAATCCAATCAGCGAGGCGTGCGACAACACCGAGATCATGCGTAATCATAATAATGGCCGTCCCATACTTTTCCTGCAGACTCACCATGAGCTCCAAAATCTGTGCCTGTATGGTTACATCTAAAGCCGTCGTCGGTTCATCCGCAATCAGTACCTTTGGATTGCAAGCAAGCGCCATCGCAATCATCGCCCGTTGACGCATCCCTCCTGAATACTGATGCGGATATTCATTCATCCTTGTCTCGGGATTGGCAATTCCAACATCTCGCAGGACTCCAATCGCTCGTTCTCGCGCTTCTTGTCGGGAGACCTTTTGATGAGCCCTGATCACTTCCATGATCTGATCCCCTATCGTAAAGACGGGATTCAGACTCGTCATCGGGTCTTGAAAGATCATGGCAATGTCGTTGCCACGTATTTTTTTCATCTCGTCTTCACTAATTTCAAGCAGATTCTTCCCCTCAAACAAAATTTCGCCCTCTGGATAAAAAGCGGGTGGTGTTTGGTTCAAACGCATCAGGGAGAGGGACATCACGCTTTTGCCGCTGCCCGATTCTCCGACGATTCCAAGTATTTCGCCACGGTTCAATGTGAACGAGATGCCATTGACTGCCTTTACCAATCCGTCCGGGGTGTGAAAGTAGGTTTTTAGATTCGTTACTTTGAGTAAATCCACTGGTATCACCTCTCCATCCACTTTGATATCTTGACGGCCATTGGCAAACGGTGAGTCGATTCCTGCCCTCGACTCGATAGAATTGTTTTTGCTCTGCGCCTTCTTCTCGAATGCGGATGGAGCCAATCACGCAATAGATCACCAAATAGATTGAGAGATAATACGGTAATGACAATGGCAATCCCGGGAAAAATGGAAAACCACGGGGAGACCGTCAAATAAATCCGCGACTCTCCGAGCATGTTCCCCCACGTCGGTGTAGGCGGAACAATCCCCAAGCCTAAAAAGCTAAGTGCCGCTTCTGCCAGAATGGCCTCTGCAAAGATAAACGTAGCCTGCACAATAATGGGTGTCATCGCATTCGGTAAGATATGGAAGAACAAGACACCAAAATGATTCGTTCCTGCTGCTCTCGCTGCCTCTACATACTGCATTTTGGACAACTGCAGAGTGGAGGACCGAACCACTCTTGTCATGAAAGGCCAAAAGGCAAACACTAACGCGATGATCAAATTCAGCATGTTGCCACCCAGTGCAGCTACCAAAGAAATCGCCAGCAAAATAGACGGAAAGGCACTGACGCCATCCACAATCCGCATCAACACATTGTCTAAATTCCGAAAATAGCCCGTGACCAATCCGGTAACCGTTCCCAAAATGGTTGTGCAAAGAGCAACAATGAAACCGATGCTGAGGGAAATCTGCGCTGCATAGACGACTCGACTGAAAATATCGCGACCAAAGTGATCGGTACCAAAGTAATGCTCTTTCGAGGGCGGCAATAGCCGTTGATCGGGTGCCATTTCAACGGGGGAAGCACTAACCCACAGTGGTGCTGAAACCGCCATCAGGACAAGCAGCAGCAGTACCACACCTGCCAGTACACCAATACTATGTCCCTTGACCTTTTTATGCTTACTCTCCATCCGCGGCCCTCCTTTCGCTCTAGTCATACCTGATTCGTGGATCAAGAACGGCATACGTCAAATCAACCAGGAGATTGACGATCACATACACCGTAGCTACAAACAGTACAGTCCCTTGTAGCACTGGATAATCCCGCCGGGCGATTGACTCGACGATCAGTCCGCCAATTCCCGGAATAGCAAATATCGTTTCTGTAACGACTGCTCCCCCCAAAAGCCCCGCGATACTCGCACCAATCACCGTTGTCGTCGGTATCATCGCATTGCTCAAGGTGTGCTTGATGAGCACAACACGCTCTTTCAGCCCTTTCGCACGCGCTGTCCGGATGTAGTCTTGATGCATAATGTCCAGCATACCGTCTCGAAGCATCCGGGAAATAATCCCCGCCTGTTGAACTGACAGCACCACCGCTGGAAGAATCAAATGACTTAGCCACGACCACACTCCCTCACTGATAGGGACATACCCGGCAACAGGCAACCACCTCAAAACAACCGCAAACAAAAGGATCAACAGAAGCGCCAGCCAAAAATTCGGAATGGAAACACCGAGGAGCGTCACGGACATAAAAGCCGGATCGAGTACGCTATCACGCTTCCACACAGCCAAAATAGCGGTTGGAATTGCGATGCACAGGGACACCATACAGGCTACGATGGCTAAACTGACCGTTGGACCGAGACGATCTATAATCGTTTGAGCGACAGGCTCCCCCGAAAAAACAGACGTGCCGAGATTGCCTGTAGCGACCTGACCTATCCAAGTGATGAACTGAGACATCAACGGTTGGTCGAGGCCGAGCGCCTGCCGCAGTTGGTCTACTTCTTCCTGTGTAGCAGACTCTCCCAAAATGACGGATGCAGGATCGCCGGGAGTCAGATGGATAATGGTAAAAACGATGACCCCAACCACAATTAATACAGGTAGTAAAGCAAGTAACCGACGTCCGATATACTGTAGCAATTGCTTCCCTCCTCACCTTTTGTTTCTTACTTCGCTTTCAGCCACGTGTTCCAGAACGTTACGTTGTTTCTCTCGCCAAACCCGTCCAGCTTTGCTCCGATTACACTCATGCCGACTTCATTTGTAATTTTGATGACCGGTAATTCTTCATACATGGTCTTGTTGAAATCACCGAGCAGCTTTTTTTGTTCATCTGCATTGGTTGATTTTGACCACTCATCTAACAGCGCCATGATCTTGGTGCTTTCATATTTGCCTGGAAACTGAGGATAAAACCAAGGAATGGTCGTCGGATCATATTTAGGTGAAAATCCTTGTATCTCCAAATCAAAGTTGGATGTATTTTTCTCCTTTTCTAGCAGCGTCGCCCATTCATAAATTTGCAAATCAATCGTAAAGCCTACATCCTGGAGCTGTGATGCAACCACTTGAGCTGTCTTGAAATGGTCGTCGTAGCTGCTTGTCGCAATCAACCTCACAGGCTCTCCCTTGTATCCCGCTTCTTTCAGCAGTTCTTTGGCCTTTTCCGGGTTGTAGGAAAGATAAGCGTCGGTTCCTTCTTTGGTGTACAAGCTTTGCTGATCCGGGAAAAAGATCGAACCATCCATCTCATAAAAATTTCCGTACGTTGCAATCGCAATTTTTTCCTTATCCAGCGCATATTGAATGGCTTGGCGCATGCGGATGTCATCAAAAGGAGGCTCCGATTTGTCTGGAATAACAGCCATCCAGCTATCTGGCTTAGAGACACGTGTCGTTAACTCTGTTGAATCTTTTAGCTGTGGATACAGGTCCTGTGGAATTCTTAGTGCAAAGTCATACTGACCAGTGCGCACTCCGTCGATCCGTACTTGAGCATCCGGCACCATATCAAAGCGAACCTCATCCGCATAAGCGACCTTTTTTCCACTCAGACCGCCCCAGTCCTCATCTCTGGCTGTATACTCGTCAAAGCGTTTCAATGTAATCCGTTGTCCCCTCTTCCAGCTATCCAAGCGATAGGGGCCTGTACCGATGAGCTGTTCCCCTTTCAACGGAGCCGTCCCCGCTGACTCTGCAATCTTGGCAGGAATGACTACCATCGCCTGCGTGGGATCTGCCAAATTCCGAATCAGCGGCGCATACGGCTCCTTGAACGCGATTTCTACTGTTTGGGGATCTACTGCTTTTACCTCTTCCATACTTTTAAATAATCGCTTGCCGACTGCCGACATTTCCCCCCACCGGTTGAAAGATGCCACCACATCGTCCGCACTCATCGTTGACCCATCATGGAATTTGACCCCATCGCGGAGGACAATTTTATAAACCTTCCTGTCTTCACTCAGTTGGAACTCTTTTGCCAGCATCGGTTTCTCCATCATGCCCTCATCCAGCGAAAACAACTGTTCGAACATATGGAAGGCAACGAGCTTGGTTGCACTTGACGAAGTGCTCATCCAATCAAGTGTGGACGGGTCTGAATCAAAGGCAACTTTAATGATCCCGCCCTTTTGTGGTTCTGGACTGCTTGTCGCACCAGGCTGCTGCTTGGCTGCTTCTGGATTCGGGCTTTGGGCTTGCTGACTACAGCCGGTAAATACAAGAACCGCTACTAGACTCGCCAAACCAACCCACTTTGCGTAACGCCTGGACCTCATGACAATTCCCCCTTTTTGTTCATTCAACATGAAAGATTTACCTAAAACAGGACAAGTTCAATTTCTAAAAATTTTATCTATTCAAAATATACACCCCTAATTACACGCTGTATATTTTAGTTTTTTTTGCTTTTTTCCAAAAAAATTTTTTGGTATTTACTCTTTCACCATTCTTCATGGTCAGAGAAACGAGAGGAAAAAGAAGGACGCTGACGAAACAAAGAGTATAGAAGGCTGGCTTCAGGGAGGGATCAAGATGAATGAACGTGACTGTTTATTGTTACAGTACATTTACGAAGAGCAAAATCTGACCCGTGCAGCAGAACGTCTCTTCATTACCCAACCAGCACTCACCTATCGGATTCTTCAGCTTGAAAAAGAATTTGGGGTTGCGATTATTTCCAAACGGGGAAAAAGCATCAAGCTCACTGCCGAAGGTGAATATTTGGTTACGTACGCAAACAAGCTGTTGATCGACCTGCGAAAAACGAAGGATCATCTCGCCAACATGCAAAACGAGGTGCAAGGCTCTCTACGAATTGGCTTTACCAGTTATTTTGGCCGCTACAAGCTTCCGCCTCTTTTGAAAGAATTTATCCATCTGTATCCGAAAATTGATATTAACGTGGACTCGGGATTGAGTTCTGAAATATTCGAATTGTTATTAAGCGAAGATATTCATGTGGCGATTATACGAGGAGATTACAAGTGGTTTGACCAAAAGCATCTAATTGACGAAGAACGAATCTGCGTCATTTCCAATGAAGATATTCCGTTGGATCAACTGCCTCAATTGCCGCGAATCATCCCCAAAATCGAGCGAAAGGCAGCACATAAATACAAAAACTATACGTACTCCTCCCTACACCAAACTATCGAAAGCTGGTGGAACGAACGATTTTTCGCTCCCCCCAACATTACGATGAAAGTAGACAGCTACGAAACCTGTACAGAAATGGTCAAAAATCAGTTGGGCTACGCCATTGTCCCCAGCGTCTTTGTAAAGCCCGAGGACGGATTGTACTGCACGGACCTGATCACCTTGGACGGGCAAGCGATCACCCGAAAAACATGGATGCTCTACCGAAAGGCTTCCTTGCACTTGAATGTAGTAGATCGATTTGTGGAGTATTTGAAAGAGCATTATGTGAGGGAATAGTCTTCTCATCGACTAGACTATGTTTCATCCCCTAGGTAAGATATGATATAACGCAAACCAGATCTTTAAGAGGGGATAGAAGAACATGAACGATGTAGCAACGAAATTCGCTAGACCGCAACTCGCAGATTGCATCCCAGACCTCGTTGCTTTTTCCAGAGGGGAAAAGAAAGCAACACTCTTTATCCGTAATGGCACCTTGGTCAATGTCGTTTCAGGAGAAATATTGCCCGACACATGCGTAGCAGTCGTTGGCACCCGCATTGCTTACGTCGGTCCCTATGTGGAGGAAATGATTGATGACTCCACCCATGTAATTCATGCAGACGGAAAATACATAGCGCCAGGTCTATTGGATGGGCACTGTCATATTGAGAGCAGCATGTTGTCAGTCACGCAGTTTGCCAATGCGGTGCTTCCGCTTGGAACGACTGGCGGCTTTTTTGATGCACACGAAATTTCAAATGTTCTCGGACTCCCCGGGTTGCGAATCATGCTGGATGAAGCACGCCAGACACCAATGGCTGCATACATGCAAGTAGCCTCGTGCGTCCCCTCCACCAACTCCACTTTTGAAACGGCTGGTGCAGAATTTGGACCTGAAGAGGTAGCGGAGGCACTGAGCTGGGGGCAAGACATGGTCGCACTTGGCGAGGTCATGAACTTCCCGGGTGTCGTCTATGGCGATCCGAAAATGATTGGAGAAATTCAAGCAACATTGCGGGCTGGCAAAGTCGTCGATGGACATTACACCTGGCCGTCCAACGATCCGCGACTGGCTGCCTATGCTGCGGCAGGCGTTTCCGGCGACCATGAATGTGTGACAAAGGAAGATGTGATCAATCGCGTACGCCTCGGGATGTACGCCAAAATGCGCCGTGGCTCCGCTTGGCACGATGTCGCTGCTACGATTAAAGCCCATACGGAGCATGGGATTGATTCCAGACGGATGATGCTTGTCTCGGATGACCGCATTTGCGATTCCTTAAAAGAAGAAGGACACATGAACTTCATCGTAAGACACGCCATCTCCCAGGGAGTAAAACCTGTGACTGCCTTCCAGATGGCGACGCTGAATACGGCTGAGCGCTTTGGCGTAGCACGAGATGTCGGCTCGGTAACACCTGGCACAATCGCAGATATTATTTTGCTCGACGGGAATATCGCGGATGTAAGTGTCGTGATGACCATCGCTCGTGGTGAGGTCGTGGCGGAAAATGGCGCAATGACCGTAGAGCTGGCTGCTTTTGATTATCCCGATTTTGCCATCAACTCGGTCAAGCTCACCCCTGAGCTGACACCTGCCCGATTCCAGATCCAGACACCGAACCAATCGGGAACGATCAAAACGCGTGTAGCGATGGTCCGAGAGAACCATGTCGAAACCGAAGAAGTATTCATTGACGTTCCCGTAAAGAATGGACTGCTCGCGATTACTCCCGAGAGCACCCTGTGCAAGATGGCTATCTTTGAGCGTCACGGAAAAACAGGTGGATCTGCCATCGGCGTTGTGGGAAATGTCGGATTCGATCAGCACGCAGCAATCGCCATGACAGTTGCTCATGACTGCCACAATGTCCTGGTCATCGGAAACGACGACGAGCAAATGGCAAAAGCAGCGAATGCCGTAATCGCCATGCAAGGGGGAATTGCCGTCGCCTCCTCTGGAAACGAAATCGTCCAATTGCCGCTGCGTCTTGCCGGATTGATGTCGACTGAACCTTACGAGACAGTCGTGGAGCAATCCATGGCGATCAGCCGTGCCCTCGTCCAAGCTGGCTGCACGATGAACTACGCCTTTATGACGCTATCCTTGCTCGCTCTCGTGGTCATCCCTACCCTGCATATTTCGGATACGGGATTAATTCGAATTTCGGATGCGGGCTTCGAGAGAGTCTCTCTCTTTGCTGAATAATCCAAGCGTATATGTACTATTTGTAAGGGCAGCAGGGACTTCAATCTCTCTGCTGTCTTTTTTATGCTTTACATAAAAAGCTGATGCATCTATCAAGTTATATTTTAAATAGTTGCTTAATTCATAATTTTTCGTTTGACTTTCGTCTATCTAATCATTAATATGTAAGGTACGCATATGAAACGCATAAGCGGTTGAGTATTGTGGGAGAGACTGGACGTAATGTTCGGCACCGAAGGAGCAAGTCCTGAACACAGGGGCAAATCTCTCAGGTAAAAGGACCACAATAGGACGCATCTCTGGAGAGAGCCTTCGTGGCCACCAAAGGAGTTATACTCTCAGGTAAAAGGACAGAGAAAATGGGACTACTCCTATTTTTCTCTGCCCTTTTTTGTACTTTCCTATGTCATTTCGCTAAATCGAAAGTCATTCTTGCTAAACAAAATTTTCGTTATTTTCAAATTTGTAAGCGTTTTTTCCAATAATAATTGTACAAAAAAATAACTTTTATTGGAAATTTAATTTGCAATTCACTGATTTATATTTATTATTAACATATATAAAATCATCTTACTTGCAAACTGCTTACACACACGAGAAAGTGGGGGATCATATGCAAGAACAAACACTAGAAAGAGGTCTGAAAAACAGACACGTACAATTAATCGCAATTGGTGGAGCTATTGGTACCGGATTATTTCTCGGCGCAGGTAAATCCATTCATTTGGCTGGACCCTCTATTTTATTTGCCTACCTGATTACCGGGATCATCTGTTTTTTAATCATGCGCGCGTTGGGAGAGCTGCTTCTATCGAATTTGAACTACCATTCTTTCGTTGATTTTGTCAAAGACTACTTGGGCAATATGGCAGCATTCGTTACCGGCTGGACGTACTGGTTTTGCTGGATCTCGATTGCCATGGCTGACTTGACTGCAGTCGGTCTCTATACCCAGTATTGGTTTCCAGAAGTACCGCAGTGGATGCCAGGATTAATTGCTCTCGTTGTGTTACTCGTTATGAACCTGGCGACTGTAAAGCTTTTTGGTGAAATGGAATTCTGGTTCGCATTAATCAAAGTCATCGCGATTCTCGGTTTAATTGTGATTGGACTCTTCATGATTATCAAAGGGTTCTCTACCAGTTCAGGTCCATCGAGCTTCGCCAATCTCTGGAGCCACGGAGGTATGTTCCCGAATGGGATAAACGGCTTCCTACTCTCATTCCAGATGGTCGTGTTTGCGTTCGTTGGTATTGAGCTCGTCGGTCTGACCGCCGGTGAAACCAAAGACCCTGAAAAAGTAATCCCGAAAGCAATCAACAACATCCCGATCCGTATCCTGATTTTCTACATCGGGGCATTGATCGTCATCATGAGCATTTATCCATGGAGCGCCATCGTTCCAACAGAGAGTCCATTTGTCCAAGTATTCGCGGTGATTGGTATCGCAGCAGCTGCTGGAATCGTTAACTTCGTCGTGCTCACATCGGCAGCTTCGGCATGTAACAGCGCCATCTTCAGTACAAGCCGGATGGTCTTCTCGCTGGCAAAAGAGAAAAATGCACCTGTCCCATTTACAAAGCTGACAGCAGGAAAAGTACCGTCCAATGCACTGTTCTTTTCCACGATTGTCATCCTGATTTCTGTCGTATTGAACTATGTCATGCCTGAAGGCGTATTTACCCTCATCACAAGCGTATCAACAGTTTGCTTCCTTTTTATTTGGGGAATTACGGTTATCTGTCACCTGAAATACCGGAAAACAAGACCGGATCTGGCAGCCGTAAATAAATTCAAGCTGCCCCTGTTTCCTTTCTCCAACTATTTGATACTTGTTTTCCTCGCGTTTATTCTCGTCGTTCTGGCACTGGCAGAAGACACGCGTGTGGCGTTATTCGTCACTCCAGTATGGTTTATTTTGCTGGTAGCGATTTACAAAATGCGCAAGCCAAATGCTGATCAAATCAATCATGGCAGCGTAGCAGATAATAAATCTGTAAGCTAAGTAAACGCAAGCATCCCGCTTTCACTTGAACTGGTGAGAGCGGGATATTTTTGTTTGGATGCCTTCTTCCTATATCTGTACCGGTACAATTAGTCTTTTTCTACATTGAAGAGCGGCCTCGCTCGACTTACGATGATGTCAAGGCGCCTGTGAATAATGAATAGCTTTGCCGCATTTTCAACCCATCTACTAAAAAGCGAGGACACCTCTTATGAATACAATCAATTACTTGCTCCTGCTTGGTATCGGAATCATCTGGGGCTCACAATTTTTCTTCGTCGATCTGGTTATCGGCTCTATTACGCCAATTACGCTAGCTGCGTACAAAGCCATGCTCGGCACTGTCACCCTTGCCATTCTCCATTTGTTTCATGGAAATAAAGAAAAACGGTCAGCTGGCCTTAGTCGAAAAGTGTGGAGCTTATTTATTTGGATTGCACTGCTTGAGGCTGTTATTCCTTTTATTTTGATCGGCTGGGGGCAGCAGTACATCAATAGCAGCACAGCTTCCATTTTGCTCGGTACAGTGCCGATTTTCACCCTGATCTTCATGAAAATAGCAACACCACGTGAGAAGCTTTCACCCTGGAAATGGGTCAGCATCTTCAGCGGCTTTGGAGGCTTGTGCTTGCTGTTTGGCCCTACTCTTTCCTCCCTTTCTTTTAGCGGAAATATAATGGGCTATTTAGCTCTCGTCGGAGCATCCATGAGCTTTGCGCTCTCTCTTATTTTACTGAAGCACCTGCCACCCATTTCATCGATTTTAGCCATGCGCAATGTTTTATTTGTTGCCTCGGTCCTTTTGCTGCCACTTGCCTTTCTCTTTGAAGATCCCTTTCACATCAGCTTGAGCTGGCAGCAGGTGATAGACGTCGTAATATTGGGTGTGGTTCAAGCCGGAATTGTCTACATGCTCTACAATACGCTCATTCGGCGCACGAACGCCGCGTTTGCATCCCTAACCAACTATTTGGTCCCTTTATTCGGTATCCTGCTCGGAACGCTCATTTTAGGTGATCAAGTAACATGGAACTCCATTGCCGCGCTTGTCGTAATTTTCATCTCTCTGGCCATAAGCGAAAAAAGATAGATCGCATTACCAGCGTTGTCCCGCCACAACGTCTAGCTCGAATGTCTCCAAAAATATCGCAAGTAAATAAGCGGCTTCCTCTTTTCCTCCGCAATACTCAGGAGAAAGAGCTACGGTAATCACATCCCATTGGTGAAGGTTACGCAAGGCCCGTAATTCGTCGCGAATCTGTGCTTCTGGCATGAGCTTGTGCTCAATTTCTTCGGATAAATTGAAATAATCAAGATCGAGATCGAGTATCTTGGTCTGCTTCGGGCTCCACGCCTGATCGTCACACTCGTTTAAAAAAGCAGGCACATCCATATAGCGCTGATGCTTATACGAGCAATCTTCGGGCAGTCTGGCGATGATGTTTTGACAGTTTTCATTTCGTTTATGAACGGCATCATAGCGAAGCATTTCTAGTGACAGCACCTCGTCATCCTGATGAGACACAAAAATCGTTTCTCCGATCGTGTCTCTTGCTACCGCTGCCCATATAAAATTATCGATTTGCATACAATCGGGCGGACATACACGCCCGCTCGCATAGTCGTGTCCTTGTGCCACGGTAATCAGCTGCTCGACGCTCTGCGCCTCATGCAAGCCCGGAACGAACACACCATCCGGGGTATCGTCCAAATGGGCATCCACATGCATCAGCAGTGACTTTGGTTGCAGATTCCCTTTCAGTCTTTCTATCTCCCATGCAGCAAATGCCCAGTTATGCTGCCGCATGAGATAGATTCGCTTTTCCGGAAAAGCAATTTTCCAATCAAAATCATGAAACCACTCCAAGTCTGTAACCTCCGATACAAGTACGCTTCTTTTTTTATTAATTGTAAAGCAAGCACGCATACCATTACTACTCATGCGCTAAGAATAGCTCGGAGATGACTGCTTTCGAAAAAAAACCAATCCCGATCAAGTCGGATTGGTTTTCTTGCTCCACATTATTTTCTATCGGGTAGCAGCTACGGGTGTATATCCCGTCTTTTCTACGAGAGACTGTCCCTGCTCGGACAATATCCACTCGATCAAATGTGGAACATTTGGATTTTTGCTGCCTGCGGTCACAGCGTAAAATTCTGCCGCAAATGGATACTCCCTATTCACGATGGTCCTCTTCTCCGGCATAACCCCGTTTATTTCAAGTAGTCGGATATTTCCGTTGTTCACCATCTCGGTAGCGAAAAACAAGAATGAATACCCGATCGCATTGCTGTAATTTTTATAGTTGGACGTTCTTTCAATAATTCCCCCCATTCCTCCTACTACATCATCTTGAGGCGGGGTCATGATTTTTTTGTAGGCCATGATCTTTTCCAGCATCGTCTGGCTCCCGCTGTTTTCTGGACGCTGGAAGGCACGAATTTCTTCATTTCGACCGCCTACCTCCTGCCAGTTCGTCATTTTGCCTCCATAAATGCTTTGGATTTGCTCCGTCGTCAGTCCCTTGACCGGATTTGCTGCGTTGACAAAAAACACGAAAGCCTCGCGTCCAATTGGGGTCAGCTTCAGCTCCACTCCCTTGCTTTTCGCTTCTTCCAGCTGCTGCTCCGATGGTCCAGCCACAAAGATGATATCTACATTGCCTTCCATCAGATTTTTGTAGGCCTCTGGCGTTTTACTCGCCATTACTTCACTATCGAATTGATCGTATTGCTTATCTGGATAAACCGCCTGGGCAACAGCAGCGTACAAGGGATACAGAGCAGTCGCTCCGTCCAGCTTCGGTAAATCGCCTTCCAGCTTGAGCACAGACGGCTCGTCTAGCTTAACGGCTTTGGTATTCTCCCGGTAAGGCCGATATTCTTCCAGATTAAAATCTTGCTCACTGACAGTTGGAATGCTGCTAATATACGCTTCCCTGATCTCATAGACTCCGGCAGACAGTGCTGCGAGAACGAAAAAGGCAGCTAGGGAGCGATTAAAAACGCGTGCACGAACCGGTATGAAAATGCGCCAGATGATAAATACGGCGAGTACACCCGTTACTATGATGATATATAGGGAGTAGAACTTCGTATCCTCAGAGAATAACGAAAAGAACATCGCTATGAACCCAAACAGTCCAAGGAAAAAAAGCAAGATCATACAAAGCATCATTTTCTCCAGCCAATTTACTTTCATGATGATTCACCTGATTTCCATTTTATGGTTTTCTAATATAAATATTTCGTTATATTTTTATTACTTTATATCGTTTGATTCTTATTTTTCTTTATAATGGGAAAGGTAACCAAATTGACTCACTTTAGGAGGACTTCATGAGGCAAAGAAAACACGTTACACTGCTCTTATCGTTTTTCCTGCTATTCTCTACGCTTTTTGCTAGTATGGCAGCTGCTCAAACCTACACGGTGAAAAAAGGGGATACCCTATGGCGCATTTCGAAAAATCACGGAACGACTGTTTCCGCCATGCAAGAGGTCAATCAACTGCCTGATGTAAACTTCCTGCGTATTGGACAAGTTCTCCAATTACCAGATGGGACTGTGGCAACAGCAGCTCCTGCGGCGAGACCAGCACCGACACAGCAAGCAGCAGCTACCTCAAAGCCAGTCCCGGCACCTAAGCCATCTGTAGCGCCTGCACCGGTTGCACCTACTCCAGTCGCAACTAAAGAACCTGACACAACCACCATCACGATTCTTGGTACATCTGATGTTCACGGCAACCTGTACGGATACGTGTATGAGGATGGAAAGGAAACCACAAACAACGGTCTGGCTCGAATCGCTACCTATGTAAATGAAGTAAAGAAAAACAATCCACATGTTCTACTTCTCGATAACGGCGATACATACCAAGGTAATATTTTGACCGACGATATTTATCGAAAAAAACCTGAAGTAATGCACCCAGTTTCAGTTGCGATGAATGCTATGAATTATGATGCGATGACATTAGGAAATCACGAGTTCAATTTTGGTCTCGACCTGATTAAGCGCATCGAAAAAGTAGTGAAATTCCCTGTCCTTGGCGCAAATATTACGACCAAGGATGGAAAGCCATTTGTGAAACCATATACGATTGCCCATGTAGATGGACTCAAAATTGGCATCATCGGCGTAACGACACCGAACGTTCCACGCTGGGATGGTGAAAAGGTAGACAGTCTTTCCTTCCAGCACATGGGTGAAACCGTGAAAAAATATGCCAAAGAGCTCCGCGAAGTAGAAAAGGTAGATTTGCTCATCGCGAGTGCTCACTCTGGAATGATTGCCGAGTTTGACGAGGACGGCGGATCAGATGCTGCCTCCAAAATTATCGAAATGGTTCCTGATCTGGATGCCCTGCTCGTAGGACATATGCACATCATCGTAAAAGATCAGGTTGGACAAACAGTCGTCGGTGGACCTCGCAACCTGGGACGCGATATCGTACGCTTCGATCTGACAGTGAAAAAAGAAGCTGGCAAAGCATCCGTCGTGGATCGCAAGGTAGAAGTTATCGATATGACTGGCTACGAGCCTGATCAAAAAATCAGAGATATCATCAAAGACGCCCATGAAGCAACGATCTCGTTCATTGCTGGTGGCGGCGGCGCTGGTGAGGCTGGTGGAAGCGGAGGTCTTTTTGGACAAGCAAGCGCGGACTTCCAGCCTGAAAATGAAATCAACGGAATTCCAGAAGGCAAGCTGAGAGACACTGCTGTTGTAGATCTCATTAATAAAGTACAATTGAAAGCAACGGGAGCAGACGTCTCCGCTGCAGCATTGTTCAAAGATACGTCCAACCTGAAAAAAGGCGATATCACCTACGCGAACATCTTTGATATCTACAAATTCGACAACACCCTGTATACCGTAAAAGTAACCGGCAAAGAACTGAAAGCGTACATGGAATGGTCAGCGAGCCACTATAACCAGTGGAAGGAAGGCGATATTTCCATCAGCTTCAATCCAGATGTACCGGGATATCTGTATGATATGTTTGCTGGCGTCGATTATAAAATTGATCTGTCCAAGCCAGCCGGAGAGCGTATTGTTGATGTCATGTACAAAGGAAAGCCTCTGTCTGATACAGAAGAGCTGAAGCTCGCAGTCAACAATTACCGCTACAGCAGTGGACTGAAAGCTCTCAAGCTCGTAAGTGCAAACCGAGACTGGGAATCTCCGCGCAGCATTCGTGACTATCTGGTGGAATACATTCAGGAACAAAAGGTAGTTTCCCCAGAGGTGGACAACAACTGGGAAGTCATCGGCATCGACCTCAGCAGTCCATACCGTGATGAAGTCATCAAGCTCGTGAACAATGGCAAGATTGAAGTGCCTTATGCAAAATCTTTGAATGTAAACGAGCTTTTGCAGGCAGGTATCATTCAAGCAAAATAAACGTAGCGACTCGTTTCGTAGGCATCCCGTTTTCACTTTATTTGTGGGGGCGGGATGCTTTTCTTTTATACAGCTACTACCGATTTGGAGGACGAGGAACCTGGATCAGCATTGGCACCTTTGCGGGCTTCTGTACCTGTGCAGCCTCGTACGAAGCAGGAGTCGTCCCCTCCACTAAAAACATGAGCGTCAAGGAAATGAGACCGAGCTTCATCCTGTCACCTCCATGATTTCTACTGAATAAGACGTTCTCCGCCAGTGTTTTGCCACATATTTACAACCATTTTATTCTCTTTTGTAATTTTTTTAATTCACACTTTGATACTCGGATATAAAAACGTGTAAGATAATGGTAACGATCAACTATACCAGGAACGAGGATGAGGTGGGCTTATGGCAAACGAATTAATCAGAGCATTCCAATTATTGAAAGAAAAAGAATGGGTGGACCTGACACATACATTTGGTCCGGAATCTCCTCATTTTGCCGCTTTTGCCGATGCTGAATTTACGACCTTATTCAATCATGATGACGGTTTTTTCGCTCAACGCTTTTCATTCGCTGGGCAGTACGGCACTCATTTAGATGCTCCGATTCATTTTGTTCGAAATAAACGGTTCTTGGATGAACTGGATTTGAAAGAACTGGTTCTGCCACTCGTTGTGATCGACAAATCCAAAGAAGCCGAAGCCAATCACGATTATTCCATAAGCATGGACGATGTTCTGAAGTTCGAGGATGAGCACGGCAAAATCGAGGAAGGAACGTTCGTAGCCCTGCGTACAGACTGGAGCAAGCGCTGGCCGGATAAAGAAGCCTTCAACAACAAGGATGCAGATGGCAATAACCATGCTCCTGGCTGGTCGCTTGAAGCTCTCCAGTTTTTATTCCAGGAAAGAAAAATCAAGGCAGTTGGCCATGAAACCTTTGATACAGACGCCAGTATCGATTACCTGAAAAACGGTGCACTGCTTGGTGAGTATTATGTACTTGAACAAGATACATACCAGGTAGAATTGTTGAAGAATTTGGACAAAGTCCCGGCAACTGGTGCAATCATTTTTAATATCGTACCCAAACCGGAAAAAGCATCCGGCTTCCCTGTCCGCTCCTTTGCCATTTTGCCGTAAACTCCGTACAGACATAAAAACACGCCCGCTTCCTCGCAGGCGTGTTTTTCTATCGCTTTTACACCATAATTTTGCAAATATCGTTTGTGAATTCAACCGGGTCTTGCAGCGGCAGGCCTTCGATCAAAAGCGCCTGGCTGTACAACAGATTCGTATACAGACTCAGCTTTTCCTTGTCGTTTGCAAAAGCGTCTTTCAACGATTGGAAAACGCTATGATGAAGATTGATCTCCAGCACCTTGTCTGCCTTCACATTCGGGTTGTTCGGCATCGCGTTCAAGATTTTTTCCATCTCAATCGTAACCTCACCCTCGGTAGACAAGCAAACCGGATGTGATTTCAAACGCTTGGAGGCTTTGACCTTGGTTACTTTGCCAGCCAGCTGGTCCGCCATATAAGCAAACAGCTCTTTGCTTTCCTCGGTCTCTGCATCCGCTTCCTTGTCGCTTTCATCTGCTTCAATCCCGAGATCGCTGCTGGATACGGATCTGAATTCTTTTTCCTTGTAGTTCATGATCATTTTGATCGCAAACTCATCGATGTCCTCAGTGAAATACAAGATCTCGTAGCCTTTATCTGCAACCAGCTCGGTTTGCGGCAGCTTGTCGATTCGCTCGATTGACTCTCCGGAAGCATAGTAGATGTATTTCTGATCCTCTGGCATACGGGATACGTATTCATCCAAGGTGACCAATGCCTTATCCTTGGAGGAGTAGAACATGATCAGGTCTTGCAAGACGTCCTTGTGCGTTCCGAAATCGCTGTAGATTCCGAATTTCAGCTGGCGTCCAAATGCTTTGTAGAACTGCTCGTACTTCTCGCGTTCATTTTTCAGCATGCTTTGCAGCTGGCTCTTGATTTTGCTTGTGATGTTTTTCGCGATCAGCTTCAGTTGACGGTCATGCTGGAGCATCTCTCTGGAAATGTTGAGCGACAAACTCTCTGAATCTACCATCCCTTTAACAAAGCTGAAATAGTCCGGGAGCAGATCGGCGCATTTGTTCATGATCAGCACACCATTGGCATACAGCTCCAAGCCTTTTTCAAACTCCTTGGAATAGTAGTCAAATGGAATGTTCTCCGGGATGTAGAGGATTGCCTGATAGACAGCTGCCCCATCCGCACTGATATGAATATGTTTGAGTGGCTTATCAAAGCCATAGTGCTTGCTGGTGTAGAATTGCTCGTAATCTTCATCCGTCAGCTCGTTCTTGTTTTTACGCCAGATCGGAACCATGCTGTTGACGTTTTGCTCTTCTACGTACTCTTCAAACTCGTTCTCGCTGCCTTCGACAGGTCGCTGTTGAACGACGTCCATTTTAATCGGGTAACGGATAAAGTCGGAGTATTTTCTGATAATCCCTTTGAGGCGGTACTCTTCCAGATACTCGTCGTAGCTTTCTTCTTCAGCATTCTCTTTGATTTTCAACGTGATTTCTGTACCGACAAAATCACTTTCCCATGGTTCGATCGTGTAGCCATCTGCCCCGCTCGATTCCCACTTGTAGGCGCTATCGCTGCCAAGTGCTTTACTGATCACCGTAACGACATCCGCGACCATAAAAGCAGAATAAAAGCCCACGCCGAATTGACCAATGATGTTGTAGCCGTCTTTGGATTCATTCTCTTTTTTGAACGACAACGAACCGCTCTTGGCGATCACACCGAGGTGGTTTTCCAGCTCGTCTTTGGTCATACCAATTCCGGTGTCGCGAATTGTCAACGTCCGGTTTTCCTTGTCCACGCTTACCTTGATAAAATACTTCTCTTTATCAAAAACCAGGCTCTCATCTGTTAGCGCTTTGTAGTAAATCTTGTCGATCGCATCACTCGCATTGGAGATAAGCTCACGGAGAAAGATTTCTTTTTGCGTATAGATGGAGTTGATCATCATATCCAATAGTCGGGTAGATTCTGCTTGAAACTGTTTCTTTTCCATCGGAATTGCTCCCTTCTCAGCTACGTCATGAAAGAGTTTTTTTGATTATAGTGTTATGTTAGCACTCTCGCTACGAGAGTGCTATTCATTATTTTTATAGCAGTCTTCCATTTTTCTGTCAATACGTATCCTTACTCTATTAGATGAAGGGATCGGCACAAGGCATACAAATAGTACATGCCACGTAGTTGTTTTTGATTCATCTTGTCTAAATATTGCGTCGTCTCTTGGGCAATTTTTCTCGCGTGGGCTACATCTTCATGATTCAGTTCTGCGATAGCCTGTTTGAGCTGAACAACCGTATCTGAATAAACAGCCGAACGCAATGTGCGCAAGAGCGAAATTTTGCGCAGCTGCGAGCGATTGATCCAGCGGTAGCCATTTTGCGGGTCACGCGCCAAAGTGATCAGCCCTATCTTTTCCCAGTGACGTATGGTTGAGGCGGGAATCGAGGTCTTTGCGGAAGCCTCTCCGATCGTCATCCACTCTTGCTCTGTGCTCTCTTCCCTGCTGCTCGTCTCCTTTTCTTGGCTTTCAAGCATCTGAATATTGCTCTTTGCCAGCTGTCGATCACGGTACAAATTCGCTTGTGAATTCGTAACCAGCCAGAGGACAGAATCCATCTTCTTTGCTTGCAGCCCCCGAACGACCTGTACGGTTATTTCCATCCCAAAACCTAGAGACATCGCCTCAATACATTCGAAATAAGCGAGATGTTCCTCTGTGTAAATCCGATATCCGGCCTGGGAGCGCTGACAGGGTGGAACCAGTCCTTGTCTCTCATAATTACGTAAGGTACTCGTGCTCAGTCCAAGTCTCCTCGAGATGTCGATCGGCCTCATCAATCGTGATCACCTCACGTTCCATTTCCTCATAAGCTTAAAGCTTGGTTATAAGGTTATTGTAGTATAAGTACATTTATTAAGCACTTTATATCACCAATGCTTCCAATTAGCTTCACTGTTGTAAGATAAAATCGTATTCGCAAAACAGCTACAGAAAAAGATCATTGTGAGACTTGAAGGAGAGGACCGTGCCGTATGTTGCAGCAAGAATTTGAGCGTCAGATCAACAATTTCATTCAGAAAGGCTATCTCAGTATCACAGGCCATAGTGAAGAGGACTTCCGAAAGCAACTCGAACCTCTCCGCAAAAAGGTCGTGGAGCTGGAACATGCTGGGGTATCCGCCCAAAAGGGGAAGGTTCCGTTCGTCATCGTGATCAAACGTGATTGGATAGACTCGGAACGAGCGATGCAACTAGTGGAAAGAAAAAATAAAGTCGGGTTTAGCATCATGGCTTCTGAGGAAATCAATCGTTTTACATCAATCAAAGGAATTGAACTGCCTGAAGGGATAGCCTATTTGCTCGTCGATATCGATACAGGGCAAGAAATGCTGAATGTCACCCCGAATCAAGCGATGGAGATGATCAAAAACGAAAATCGCTCTCCGTTAACAATCGAAGAGGGAGTTGCCCTGATCACCCATTTTCCCGAGGTAGTAAAGAAAAATAACGGTTTTTCTCTGCTCGGTTCTCGCTGCGGCGATAAGAGAGTGACTGCTTTATGGATTAGTGAGGGCAGGCCAAAGCTCGGCTGGTGTTGGGCAGGCAATCCTCATACGTGGCTGGGTTCGGCATCTTGTCAGTACCGCTTTGGATGAACAAACAGTTTGGCTATTCATGGCAGCCAACTAATGAAAAAAGCAGCCAAGAGGACTGTCCTTATTCCTCCTGGCTGCTAACTATTTTCTTAATACGGCTCTGCTTCATGCCCCTTCTGCACTGCCTCTTGTGGCGCTTTATCTCCGCCCCGGTTCCCCAGCGGCTTTTGGCTGGAGCCGCTCTTCACCGCTTTTTCCAAGCCTTCCCGCAGCCGTTTGCCGTATTCCCCATCGGCTTCCTCGGCGAGTGCAATCATTTTCTTTTGAATCCGCTCATCACAGGGAGCGAGGTCAGCGACCAGATTGGAGATCAGATCGTCTTTTTCCCATGCCTCAAATTTGCGGTACGTCTCCCCTGCTTGCTTCGTGTTGCTTTTCCGGTCGATCGATGCACGGACCAGCTCACCCTCAATGAACGGAGTGTATTCTTTTCCTGGCTGAACCGCTTCCTTTAGCCCGCCCAAAATCGACGGTTCATAATTGATATGCGGGTTTTGCCCAGGTGCGAGATCGACTTTGTATTGCATTTGACCACCTCGCTGATTTGTCGCTACCTGTTTTTTGGGGGCATTGATCGGCAGCTGCAAATAGTTCGGACCCACACGATAGCGCTGTGTATCGGAATAGGAAAACGTGCGGCCTTGCAGCATTTTGTCATCTGAGAAGTCAAGTCCGTCTACCAGAACACCCGTACCGAATGCGGCCTGCTCGACCTCTGTAAAATAGTCTTCCGGATTTTTATTCAGTACCATTTTCCCAACTGGCAGCCAAGGGAACTTATCCTCTGGCCACAGCTTCGTATCGTCGAGTGGATCAAAATCGAGCTCTGGGTGCTCTCCATCGCTCATGATTTGGACGAGCAGCTCCCATTCGGGATACTCCCCACGCTCAATCGCTTGGTATAAATCCTGTGTTGCATGATTGAAATTTGTCGCTTGAAGCTCGCTCGCTTCTTTCTGCGTCAGGTTTTTGATGCCTTGCTTCGGTTCCCAGTGGTATTTCACCAGGACGGCTTCTCCCTCACTGTTTACCCATTTGTATGTGTTCACACCAGAGCCTTGCATCATCCGATAGTTCGCAGGAATCCCCCAAGGCGAATACACAAAGGTCACCATGTGAAAGGCTTCAGGAGAGCTGGCACAAAAATCAAAGAAACGCTCGCCATCTTGAATGTTGGTCAGCGGATCTGGTTTAAACGCATGAATCATATCCGGGAATTTCATCGCATCGCGGATAAAGAAAATCTTCAGGTTGTTTCCGACCAGGTCCCAGTTACCGTCTTCAGTATAAAACTTGACGGCAAAGCCACGGGGATCGCGCAAGGTTTCCGGGGAATGACCTCCATGAATAACCGAGGAAAAGCGGACGAATACCGGGGTTTGCTTGCCCTTTTCCTGAAACAGCTTGGCCCTCGTATATTTGGACACCGGCTCGTTACCTACCGCTCCATATGCCTCGAAATACCCGTGCGCCCCGGCTCCTCGGGCATGAACGACACGCTCGGGAATCCGCTCGCGATCAAAATGGCTGATTTTTTCGATGAAATCGTAATTTTCCAATGTACCCGGTCCGCGATTGCCGACGGTTCGGATGTTTTGATTATTTGTGATGGGATGTCCTTGCCGATTCGTCAAAATCTGGTTGTCTTGCGGCTCTTTCGTCACCTGTAGCCCTCCTGAATCGTTGTAGTCGAACCGTTCCGATACAAGCCATATTTTGCCACTAGGACTGGATAAATATTCTGGTTCGCTTTCATTTCGTATAAGCAAAAAACCCATTGGCGTGCCAACGGGTTTTGCGGTCCTGTCATGTGTACTCGTCCTATTACGAAATTAATTCACTGGGCTGAGGCTCTCGTTTGTTACATCAAGCAAAACAGCATTGATTCCGTTTAAGAAGGCCATTGCACTCGCCTTGATGATATCGGTGTCCATCGCGCGGCCGGAATAAACTTTGTCTTGGTAAGCGATGCGGATGTTGACCCGTCCAATCGCTTCCTTTCCTCTGGACAAGCTGTTGATTTTGTAATCCTTGAGCTCTACATCCAGTCCGACCAATGTTTTGATGACCGTATACAGAGCATCGATTGGACCGTCTCCAACAGCACTGTCCTTGAAGATTTCTCCACCCTTGCGCAGTTTTACGGTAGCTGTCGGATAAACGTCATTGGTGACGACCTGGAAGGCTTCCAGCTCATACAGATGACCGCTGCTTACATCCATCATCCGGTGATTCGTCACTAGGTAGAACACATCGTGGTCGTATACTTCTTTTTTGGAGTCAGCCAATTTGAGGAACTTATCGAACAGCACCTCAAAGTCTTCGGCGTCGCCAATCTCAAAGCCCATCTTTTCGACGGCATTTTTAAAAGCATGGCGTCCAGAACGAGCCGTCAGAATCAATTCCATGCTCTCTGCTCCGACCTCTTCCGGCTCGATAATTTCGTATACCTGCTTATCCTTCAGCAAGCCATCCTGGTGAATACCGGAGGAATGGGCAAAAGCATTTTCACCCGTAATGGCTTTGTTTACCTGAACGTCCAGACCTGTCAGGTATGTAAGCAGACGGGAAGTACGCAGTAGCTCTGGCGTCTTGATACCAGTAGAGGCTTGGTAGAAGTTCTCTCTCACCTTGAGACCCATTACTACTTCCTCCAGTGATGTATTACCAGCCCGCTCACCCAATCCGTTGATTGTACACTCTACTTTTTCTGCACCATTCTTGATCGCACTGAGTGTATTGGCTGTCGCCATCCCAAGGTCATTATGACAATGGACACTGAGAATCACGTCGGGATTGAGGTTTTTCAAGCGGTCATTAATGCGACGGATCAAATCGCCGAATTCCTCAGGAACCGCGTAGCCGACCGTATCTGGCACGTTAATGATCGTCGCGCCAGCTTTAACAACAGCCTCTATCGTTTTCCACAAATATTCAAACTCCGACCGCGATGCATCCTCTGTCGAGTATTGCACGTGCGGGAGTAATGTTTTCGCATATTTTACCGCGTCTACCCCTTGCTGCATAACAGCATCCTTAGAGCGGTTGAATTTCTTTTCCACATGTATGTTCGATGTGCCTAAGACGATATGAATGAACGGATTTTGCGCAAGCTTGATGCTATTGTATACGGCATCGATATCGCCTTTGACTGCACGTGCCAGGGCAGTAATGGAAACGGCATCTCCAACACTGCGTGCAATTTCCTGTACCGCTTGAAAATCACCTTCAGATGAGGCAGGAAAACCGGCTTCGATCATGTCTACGCGAAGACGCTTTAGCTGCTGGGCAAACTCTACCTTTTGATTGACGTTCAGCTTGGCGCCCGGAACTTGCTCCCCGTCGCGCAGAGTCGTATCCAACACGATAATTTTACGGTTCATCTTCATTTCCTCCTAGACCATGTTTTTTCTTTATCAGTTCTATATATCAAGCGGGGTTGGTTAAACCCGGAATTTAACCAACAAAAAAACCCCGTCTCTATGTATAGAGACGAGGTTGAACCCGCGGTACCACTCTAATTCATTTCATTTAAGAAATGAGCTCATTCGATGGCCATCACCATCTATCCCTGTAACGGTGGAATTCCGGCTTACCCTACATTGTCAGGCAGCTGTTCATAGATGAGTTCGAAGTGAATTCTACTACCGTTTCGCACCAACCAACGGCTCTCTGAAAGATCATTGCACTTCTACTATTTCTAATCGTAACATTTGATTGTTTGATTATTGGAAATAATATCGCATTCATTCTGTGTTGTCAACACATGAAATTTCACTTTTTCATCAGGCTTCTTTGGGCTCTCGTCACAATCCGTATTGTTTCTTTTGAATTTGATCGCTCCAGCCATTCAGCGCATACCTGTTGTACCCAATCTGGCTTTGTTTTACTCGCATCATTCAACCAATTGGCTACAGAGTCTTGAACATACCTGGAAGAATCGGCTTTGACAGCCTCCAGCAGGGGTAGCCCCAGCTCTGGATTTTCTTTCAACTCAGGAATATGCTTTGCCCAAACCCCTCGGGGACGGGTCGCTTCTACCGCGAATCTCCTGATGTTTGGATCTTCCTCCTGCACCCACTCTGCGAGGAATGTGATTGCTTCCATCACTTCCTGTGACAGAGACTCCCTGACAGCCATCCAGGAGATTTCGCGTACGCCAAAGTGAGCATCGGCAGCAAATGGCCGCATCGTTTCCAGCTTTTCTGCCAAGCCCAATTGTGGGTCAAGCCCGATCATATAGGCAGCCCAGCAGCGTACACTATCTGATTCGTGAGTTGCCAAGCCATGAAAAATACGCTGTTGATCGTTTGTACTGAATGTTTCAAGCAACTGCAGCCATTCGCTTGCAATCGCCGGGATTATTTTCATGATCCTTGTTTCGCTCCATTGACTGCATCGTTGCAGCATGGGGTCTACTTCTTTTCGCAAATCGAGCTCGTCGACAATAACGCTGAGCAGCTGCAAATGATCAATCGCCAGCCACTCTGTCAAATTAACCGACTGTATTTGCCCCTTTTGCAGAAGTTTGATGACATCTTCAGGAATCTCTTCAACCTTTCGCGCACCTTTTCGGAGTAAAACTTCATCCAACGTAGCTTGCAGTTTTTGAACGGGCTTCTTCGTCATCCGCTAAACACCTCATGCCTGTTTTTTTACTAGCATACGGCGAACTCGGTATGTGCGGATGTAAGGTAGATTACAGCTTTCGCGCGACAAACAAGTCACGATGGACAGCAATTATTTTAAATCCTGTCCTGATTCGTTTGTCTTTCGCAAGCTCTTGTATCGACACGGACACAGCTTCTCGCGTCGCTCCAACCAAATTGGCGATTTCTTGATGGGAGAGGGAGTAGTTGATCTGGTAATAATCATCGTTTTCGGTAACGCCAAATTGATCCGCCAGCTTCAGTAGCACAAACACAATTTTTTCATGCAAATTACCAATAGCTAAATTCTCCGTTAATTGACTCATCCCGTTAATCCGCTCACTCAACACTTTTAACAGGTTCATCATAAATCCAGGGCGGTGGATAATGAACGACTCGAATCGGTCTCGATTCATCAGGCAAATATGGCTTTCCTCGATCGCTTCGATGTAATTTTCACGTGTCCCGAGTGAGAGCACATCCATTTCACCGAACACATTTCCTTCCCCAAGAATATCTGAGGTAAATTGCTTTCCTTCGGCGCTCAGCTTATACAGGCGCACCTTGCCCTTCTTTATGAAGTAAAATCCTTCTCGATAGGTTTCAGGGGTTTGAATGAACGTATTCTTTTGGAAAACCGTAATGGATGTTAGCTGATCCATTTCCAGTAAATCTTTGGTCGAAAGCTCTTTGAGCAAATTGAATTGCGATAAATATTGAATGTAGTCCATTGAATCCCCTCACAGTTATTCCGAGCTGTTGTTCACTAAGTTGTTCGAAAGCATGACAGGTCTCCATATGTTTTTCCACAAACCTTCATCGTTCCCCTTCCTCCTCTAATTGGAATGCCTTCATTGAACGTCATGGATCGTTATCCAGGCGCAGTGCCGAAGCAAGTTTCTTGCTGTCACTGCGCAGCATTTTTACTTTCAGGAGCGTCTTCACGGATTAACGACGCCGCTACTAAGCCAAGAGTCAGGATCAGCGCCAGCAAAAAGAACGTTTGAGTATAGCTCCCCATCTCCATGAAGCGAATCGAGATTATCGGGCCCAGGCTCGTTCCCGCAAACAGGATAAACGTATAAACGGAAACGGCAATCCCGCGAGACTTCCCTCCCAATTGACCCACGAGTGCTACGAGAGATGGTACAGCCAACGCGATTCCAACAACAAACAGGACGCTGATTACGAGTAAAAGCGGAAGAGATGTGGTCAACCCCATGGCTGCGAGTCCACCAATCGCGAGGGCAAGGGCAAAGCGCAGCAAGGAACGCACACTAAATTGTCTCGTCAGTTTACCAGCGAGCGGTGAGATCAACATCCCGAAAACCCCGACTGCCCGGACATAAATCATTTCTTGTGCATTCATCCCGAAATCAGGGCCGCTCAAATAGGAGCCAAGCACGATGTACATGCTCACAAAAGACATAAGGAGCACCAGTGCTATCAAATAGCTGAGCAGCAGGTTTTTTTGTCGGATCACATCACTGATTTGCTTCAGAGGCTGCAAAATGCTCGTATGGGCTTGCTGGACCTCCCCTTTTGGCAAGCAGCGAAATACAATCAGAGCAGTGATGCCATACACAGCAGCAAGTAAATAAAAGACGTGATGCCAGCTGTACATTTGACTGACCCATGAGCTGAACACTTGCCCGATTATTCCTGCCACGAGAAAACCTGTACTGATAAATCCGATGGTAGTCACCCTTTTGTCTACAGGAAACATTTCTACGGCATAAGCCAGAGCTACTGGCGAAAAGGAGGCTGCCGCTGCTCCCTGCAATCCTCGCAGGACAATGATCCACGAAAACTGCTCCACGCTTCCAAGCAGCAACGTAATCAGCGCCAAAGTAATCATTCCGGTAAAAATGACCTGCTTGCGCCCATACTTATCCGAAATCGCTCCATAGAGCAGGCAACCGATAGCAAATCCGAGCGAAAAGACGCTCCCCGTAGCCGCTGATTCTGTCAACGTTTTTTGATAAAGCTCCGCAAACATTGGTAGTAAAGGAATCGTCACGTACAAGCTCGTCATGACAACCATGCCGGCCCAGCATAGTATCGCGGTCATGATCGGATAATTCCGATTTCCGATAGGTCTGCTTCCCATCAAAACGCACCTCTTTCTCTCTTTTGACTAAAAAATGTAGCTGCAATATTATAGTTAGATAATCTAATTATCATTCGAAAAAAATTTATCTTCCTACCCCTAAACGACTCTCTATTACGCTATTCAGCTTTACCAGTACTTTCTCGAATACTTTTTGCTCTTCTGGCTCAAGGTCTTTGACTAGCGAGGAACAGGTCAACCAAAAGGTAGGGAGAACCTCTGCAACCAATGCGCGCCCTTCTGCTGTAATCCGAACATGAACCATGCGGCGGTCTGTGGAGCTCTGCTCTCTGGCAATCCAATTTCTCTTCTCCAGCCAATCCAGCAGGGCTGTTACCGAAGCCCGTCGAATCCCGAGACGATCGGCAATTGCAGAAGGAGTGATCTGTTCCCTCCCCTCATGAAGCGTCAACAGCAGCAGCAAATCAAACTTGCTTTCCGTTATGTTATACGCTGCCAAATCCAGATCAATGACGTCCAGTATATTGTCCGAAAGCCAGACCATTAATAGCCCCATTTGGGCTTCATGCTTATTGGTATCGCTGGAAGCCGTTTTGTCCATCAGCTCCAGATAGGGCTGCACTCCCAGCTTGGGCAAAGCTTGGGCCGCTGCATGATCGTTTTGATTTTTCTTGCGCACATGCTCACCTCGAAACAATAAATTAGATTATCTAACTATATTCAAACTATACGGCATCTTACCATTTCTTTGCAACCCCTCTTTTTCATATCCATCTGTGCAGAGCATAAGCGATGAGCCCGGCAATATACCGAGCTCGCACTTTCTACTCTATTTCCTTTGCGTCTGGCGGCAAGCTTCTGACACGCTTCAGATAGTCCGTCATGTTCGTGTCATCTTGATGCGGATACGTAAACCCCAGTGCTTCTGCTACATCAATAGCTAGCTGGCGAAATAAATCGCAGGTGACAAACAAAGACGTCCAAATCCGATCATAATCGCTATCGGAGTACGTCTGCTTGTACATTTCCCAATAGACGTCGGGAAGATCATTCTTGAAATATTTTCCCAGCTTGCCCGTAGAGATTTGAAAATCATGCTTCGAGCCAATCCACCAGGAAACCATCTGGTCCAAGGAAGTCCGACTTGTTAATTCATACATCTGCTTGGCATAAGGCAATTCGTCTCGCCAAATGCCCTTTGCTACATTTTGCAGACACCACCAAAAATCATTGCAGCAGCTAAAATAGAGGGCTTCCGTTGGCTTTTTGACATGGTAGTCGCTATCTGTTGGGGGTGGGATATGCGGCAGGCAGTCGTCCTTGTCGAGCAAGGGAGTCGTAAGCTTATCCTTTATGTAGTTCTCCAGCATCGCTTCTTTTGTCTCCAGATGCAGATCGATCCGGTTTCCGTCGGTAAACAGCATTAAATAGCCGTAAGATCGATCCACATCCATTTGCATACCAATCGCTTGATCGTTTTTGTCAGGCTCTTGGATCATAATCAACTCGCCAAACTGTTCGATCCATTGCTCATCGCGAATAAAAGAAGTGGTCTCCGTCACGACATACACAATATCGTAGTCTTGAAACATGTCCTTGGGTACGTTCGGATTCGTTCTCGAGCCATTCATGTAGACCGCTCGAATACGTTCATCTTTTTGGGCAATCCCGAGGATCAGTTCAAACATTTCTTTTTCCGTTCTCACAAGTGGACACCTCCCCTCTCATCTTGTCACAGCTTTTTTTGCTAGGCACAGATGCTCGTCCTTATTTCCAAATCGAAATATACTTGCTGTCCACCTTGTCAGCTAACCATACCATCTCATTCCCGTGATAAAAGCTGACGCCATCTCTCCACGCTTTTTTGGCTTCTATCTTCAAAATGACTGGTTGATCATCTCTTCTTTTACCAACTTGCAGAGCCGTGTCTGTTTCTTCAGAAAGATGAACGTATTGTCTTCCTTTTGGAACAAGCCCTTGCTTCATAATCGCATCGACAAATCTTTTCGGAGTTCCATGATAAAGCAGCTCGGGTGGCTCGCTTTTCGCTTTGATGATTTTTTTCGGAAGCGAGTGACCGTAGAGAGCACGGATTTTCCCCTCTTTGATTTCATGACGCTTCTTTTCTGATTGTGCGATCATCGTATGCAAATCGCTCTCGCTCAAGTGATGCCACACACGCTGCTCCTGCAATGAATAAAGGAGCTGCTGGATATCTACCCAGCCATACTCGTCCAGCTCAAGCTCGTATTCATGTGGCGCGTGACGAAGCGCATAGGACAGCTCCTTGCTTAATTTTTGGTAATCCATTCTCCTCCCACATCCTTTCTTCTCGGCAAATACGCAAGCTAGTCCCTTGTGCTCGTCTGTATTACAGACAAAATCCGGTCACATAGCTCCATTGTTCCGATATTATCCTCTGCGCTAGAAACAGGTGTTTGACCTTTTTGGCAGCACTCCATAAAATGAGCCATCTCCCCGACAAATCCTCTTACATACAGGTCTCTGTACGCTCCCGACATGGCGGAAGCTGACGGTGAATAGACGTAATCCTGCTCACCAAGAAACTGCCATGTCTTTTCCAAAGTCGATGAGGAATGGTGGACCACTAACGTATTGACCTCTTCTGCACTGGCAAACCCGTGATCAAACGTAACCATCATTCGTTCACTTTCTCGTGTCCACGCAGTCATTCCTGAGAAAAACACACTGCCTACAACGCCGTTTGCACATTTCACCGAAAGGGTTTGCGAGATATGCTCGCTTCTGTTATTGGAAAAGCCACTGACCTGCACCACTTCACCAAACAAAAAGCGAATGAGGTCAACAAAATGGATGGCGACCAGCTTCATAAACTCATCTTCTGTTTTACAAAATGGCGTGCTGTCTACAGCAAATCTCGCTTCAAACGAACGAGCTGCCCCCAGCTTTTCATCGTTGATCAATTCTTTCAGCTTCATATAGATCGGTGCGTAGCGTTTCATGAAGCCCACCATTGCCACTACACCTGTTTCTTTAGCAGCCTTTGCTACCTCGGAAGCTTCCACTGCATTCCATCCTAACGGCTTGTCTACGTACACATTTTTCCCCGCTCGAATACATTCCATGGCAAGCCTCATTTGGTCAGCGGGCTGGGCAACCACAACTACACCGTCGCATTCTTCCTCTTTTAGCATCTGCTCATAGCTATCGTAGGGTGTACCGGTGCTTCCAAATTTCAATAGAGCCGCCTTTGAACGTTCGAGATTTCTCGTTGCAATTGCTTTTATTTCTGCACCAGCTTCAACTGCTGCCGGGAAAATATTCGTCTGCGCATGAAAACCTGCTCCGATGAAGCAGAGCTTTGTCTTTGTGGTCATCTGAGTTCCTCCTTGAGATCTGCTTCTTTTCTGCCTCCCTTATTATTATCCTTTGGGTGCTCATTTCCTTTTTTCATGAAGCTTCCTTCCTCTCGTAGCAGGAAAGTTCTTCCACAGCTCACCATCTCTACAGCATCCCAGTCTACTAAATCTATCTCCACCATAATTGATGACCATTCTCATAGATGATTATTCCCTTAGCTCTTATACAACGAAAGACAAATTCATGACAGATCCACGAGAAAAAAAGGAATGACAGAGAAAATCTGGAATGATAGAGAATAGCTTATAGACTAAAGATCAAAGGATCAATCATGATCATGAAAAAAATCGAGCCTAGGCAAATCGCGAAAAAATGGATCAAGCGCTTGGGGTTAGTAATCCTTCCCCTCATCATCGGAGGCATTTGGCAAAATGTGATGCAAGAAAAAGAATCTCAGCTGTTTCCTCCACCAGGAAATATCTTTTCCGTCCAGTCTCATGACATGCATATTTATGGGACAGGCACTGGTAAGTCCACCGTTGTTTTCATTCCGGGCTCGGGTACTCCAAATGCTTTTACCGACTTTACCTATTTGCAAAAGGAATTGCAGCCCTACGCTCGAACCGTCAGTTATGACCGTGCCGGATACGGCTGGAGTGTACAGACATCAAGTCCGAGAACAATTGATACCATCACAGAGGAGCTCCATGAGCTGCTCGAAAAAGCAGATGAATCAGGTCCGTATTTATTAGCCGCTCATTCTTTAGGCTCTCTGGAGGCACTACGGTTTGCCCAAAAATATCCTGATGAGGTAAAAGGGATAGTCTTGCTCGATGGAGGCAGTCCTGAATACTATGCAAATGAATCGGAAGTCAAGGCCTATGCACTGAATCGCTTGATGGCTGGATTACGGATGACAGGGATTGTCAGGGCGTTGGGTAATGTAGGCATCCTCCTTCCTTTGTCTGGTGAAAACGTACGTTATGATTTACTGCCTGACGAAGTGAAAGAGATAGACGCTTCCATGTACTACAATCATCTTGGTGATGATAGCAATCTATCGTTCATTGCCCATATGAATGAAAATGCACAAGCGGTAATGGAGGGAGGATATCTGCACGATGTTCCACTACTGATTCTATCTTCGGATGGGGATCAGGAATGGGGAGAGGTGCAGCAGCAGTTATTGCATTGGTCAACTACCAGCGTCCAAGAAACCATTCCCGCATCTCAGCATTATCTTCATTGGTCTCACAAGGAAATGGTTGCTTCGAAGCTGGTGGAAATACTGCGTAAAGTCGAAAAAGAAGGTCATCCCAAGAACGATGTACGTTAAAGGGATGACCTTTTTATTTCGTCAGGCTCATCATCACATTTTGAATGTACGGATCAGGTTGAGTCCCCAGTTCATGCTGCAACGTTTCCTCCAGTAATCGATATTGCCTGATTGCGTCATTCTTTCTCCCTAATTCGATATAGATCAGGATGATTTCATGACTGATATCTTCTCGTAGTCCGTCCACTTTGAGTATTTCCAGAAAATAATGCAAGGACTTGTTAAGTTGATTTTGTTTTAGCTGAAATCTTGCTGCTAGCTCCAGCATCGAAATGTAATCCTGCTCGAGCCGTCTCGCCTTTTCACTAGCCCATTCATACGCTTTCCCACTTAAAAATGCGCCCGTATACAGCGCTTCGACGCGTTCGATCAAGCTCTCATTTTTGTCAGGTTCCAGCCTGATTTGTTTCATGACTTGCTCAAATTCGTACAAGTCACAATATACGAGGTCGCGGTCAATCCCAATCTCACTTCTGCCTGCCTGGATATAATCACCCGCTTCACTTGCACCAATGGCTTTTCGTATGTAATACAAGTTAGAATTCAAATTTTTCAGCGCTTTTTCATGCCCCAGCTCTCTCCACAGCATATCGATGACTTCCTCGCGACTGACCGTGCCTTTGTACATCAAAAAAGCAAATAATTCTTCTGTTTTCGGGCTTCTTAATTTGATCGGCTGCTTTTCTTGATCGTTCCAGCAAATTTTTAGGCCATTGAACAGATGGACAGCTAAGGTCGGAGAAGCAGCTGTAAACCGATGCTTCGTTCTGATTTTATCCAGTGTTTTGGACATACGCGTAGCAGAAACGGGCTTCATTAAATAGTCCAGTGCATTCATATCAAAGGCTTGTACCGCATACTCATCAAACCCGGTGACAAAAACAATATCAACAGCAGCATTGTGCTCGCGCAGCAGGCTGGAGAGCTTCATGCCATTAATTTCTGGCATGGAAATATCTAAAAAAGCAATATCGATCTTGTTTTCCTTCACATATTCAAACGCATCGAGCGGATTTTGAAACGCTTCTTTCAAATCAATCATACTGCTGTCAGATAGTATTTTTTTCAACCGTTTCACGGATAGCTCTTCATCATCCACGATAATGGCTCGCAGCAACGCTTCCATCCCCCATTTCTATCCTTGGCAGAGCAGGTATGTCAAAAGAAATCTTCGTCCCGGTTCCTTCCTTGCTTTCAATCCGCAGACGTTTCCCATAAAGAAGCTTGATTCGCTGACTAATATTCCACAGCCCTACACCTTTTTTACGAACATCGGTGAGCATGATTTCCTCGACTTTTTCGTCGCTCATCCCGCATCCGTCGTCCTCTACCGTAAAGCTGACCACATCGTCGCTTCGTTGCTTGATCACTATTTTTACCGTTCCTCCGCGGAAATTGGACATCAATCCATGTCTGATCGCATTTTCTACCAGAGGCTGCAAGATGAGCGGCGGGAGCTGTAGCTCCAGGTTCGCTTCTATATCATATTCCACTTGAAGCCTGGACCCAAACCTTGCCTTTTCGATCATAATATAGGCGTTTACCAGGCTCAATTCATTTTCAATCGTTGTCAAAGAATCGAGCTGCCTAAAATCAAAGCTTCCTCTCAAATAATCCGAGAGCTGCAGGGTTAGCTCTTCTGCTTTTTGTGGTTCATCCATGCATAGTGCCGCAATGGAATTTAGAGCATTGAACAAAAAGTGAGGCTTGATTTGGGAACGTAAAAAGGCGATTTCCGCGTCCTTGGCCATTTTTACGGATGCCTTCAAGCGGGTCAAGCTCCTCACTCGTGCCATCAGCTCTTCTGCCTCAAATGGCTTTCCAACAAAGTCATTGGCCCCATTCTCCATCGTCACCATCATATCCGTGACCCTGTTTTTAGCGGTTAGCATCAGAACGGGCAGCTCCGAGGTCGAGAAGCGCTCTCGAATGATTTTCAGCACCTCATAGCCTGACATATCTGGCATCATGATGTCTACTATCACCAGATAAAAATTGTTTTTCCTGGTGAGCTCCTCCAGTGCTAATCGCCCGCGATTCACGACAACAATCGAATAACCTTCCAGCTTAAGCAAATTAATCATGGCTTGTAAATTCGCAAAATCATCATCCACAACTAAAATCGTTTCTTCTCGTTGCCCTTCGATCCAGATCGGATAATCTCCATGAGAAATCGGTGGAATCTGGTGCAAGCGTTGCTCCGTACGCCGTTTGACTGTACGATCTTCCTTTTTGGCAACAGGTATCGTGAAGATGAATACCGAGCCTCGTCCCGGGCTAGATTCTACACGAATCTCCCCTCCATGTAGCTCTACAAGCTTTTTGGTTATGCTCAAACCGAGGCCCGTTCCTCCATAGTTCTTCGTTACCGAAGCATCTTCTTGTTCAAAAGCATAGAAAATACGTTCTTGCATTTCTCTTCCGATCCCAATTCCGGTATCGGCTACACGAACTTCTATCAATTCCCGGACGGAAACTGCGCTAATCTCCACGCTTCCCTTTTCCGTGAATTTGATTGCGTTGTCTAGCAGATTATGCAAAATCTGGATCAAGCGGTTCCCGTCTGCAAAAACATGTGGAGCATCTTCCGCAATTTTATTGACAAGCGTAATCTGCTTTCCTCCCAGCAAGAACAGATGAATTCCGATAACCGAATCGACAGCAGCCTTCAGGTCAATCTTGCTTTTATACAACGAAATATCTCCATGTTTCATTTTGGAGTAATCAAGCAATTCATTGACGAGATAGGTCAGTCTTCTCCCGCTTTCTAAAACAACAGCCAGATTGTACGCTTGCTTTTCCGATACAGGGCCTTCCACACCCTTGATCAGCGTATCCGTAATACTCACGATGGCATTAAGCGGTGTTTTTAATTCATGTGAAGTATTTGAGAGAAAATCGTCCTTGATCTTGTCCAGTTGAAGCAATTGGTCTTTCATTTCATCGATGGTATGATAAGCTTCGAAAAAGCGAAGGACGATCAAAAAGACCATGATGATATTAAACGCGACGATATAAAGCTGTCCTAGCCAAATGTTATCTTTGATGGAAAAGGCAAACAGGATAAGGTCAAGAGAGTACAAATTAATCGTGAGAATTGCCATAAACATCAAAAATGATTTAAAGGAGCTATTACTCGTTTTTTTGAGATACAAAGTGGCCGTTCTCAGCAATAGCCAGAAAAGCATCAGCTCGTACAAGACCATAATATAAGCCTGAAATTCCATATAAACATGAATCGGCAGGAAAATAATGAGCAACAGATAGGCTCCTAAAAAGGCAGATACGATTTGTGTAAATTTCAAAGAAATAATGTTCTTTTGCAATTGGTAGAAGAAAACAGCGAGAACAATAAAGCAGATCGTAGAAACTATATCCTTCCATTTGTACATCGCTTCAAATGAAACATGATGGAAAAACAGCAAAAGCGGCCGCTCGCTGATCAACCCGTTGTATATTGCATAGAGGAAACAAACGATAGCGAAGAACAACAGGGAATAATCTTTTTTTCCGTATAGGCTCGCGGTTATGAAACAAATGAAGTAAATCGTCGCCAATGTACCCAGAATAACCAAAGTACCTAGCTCGTACCCCATATTTTTCTGTTGAATTTCATTCATGTCTGCTTGCCCGCCAAAGTAAATCGACAACGGAATACCTGAATTGATGTAATCATAATTGGCGACCTGAACAATAATTTCGACGTCTCCCTTTTCACTCGAAAAAGAACCGAGCTTCGAGACATTACCCGCGAGATATGTACTGCTTTTACTTGATGGCTTGCCATCCTCAAACAGTTTATAGCCATTGGCGTAAATAGCACTTGAAAAACGGATATTCGTTTTCTTCAAGGCAAAAATTCCACTGTAGGGAACATTTTTGAGGACCATCCGGTAGGTGGCGTAACCATATGCAGGCAATGGCTTGTTATCGATAAGTTTTCCGTTCCATTGCGAAGGTACTGACATAAAAGTAGTGGGAGAAGGCTTGTTTGTTCGTTTGAAGTCGTCGGGGGTTAACAGTTGATTCCAATAAAATTCCCAATCTCCGTCCAGTTTGATTCTTTTGTCATGCTCAAAATCCCACGTCGTCAAATCCATGACGCCATGTCGAACAACCCAATCATTCTTTGGTTCATCGATATCCCAAAAAACGGATAAAGGTAGGAGAGAGAAAGAGAGCAAGCTAATAAATATGATGAGCAAGATTCTTCTGAGCAATCGTATCTCCCCTTAATGAGGCTGCATCTTTTCATTTCTTCTCGATTTTACTGACAGATTGCGGACGATTCAACATTTTTCGACCAGGTATACCCTTGGGAACAGCACTTTTTGCCGAAAAAGAAAAACACTTGGAAATCCAAGCGTCATGCAAGAAATCATATTTGAAATCGAATCAGTCGCTTTCGACGAACGTGATTTTCTTCATAAGCTTTCTGATTGCTTTCGGCAAAAAATAGGCGCATGGAAAAGCCAGTGCAAACGCCATCGGCCAGGCATGTAGCCATTTTTCTAATAAAAGTGAATTAAATCCAAAATTAACTGCCATCATGAAAAAAGAGATCAGGCAAGACATCCCGAATGCCATGAAAAAGGTAAACAAAACATGCTCGTATTTTTTATTAATCTTCAACACAATCACCCTTCGTCGCATTTGCTGCTTCATCCACAAGCAATGGCTTGTCGATCAGCTGTGTCCACGCATTCATAAATCGTGTAATGACTTCTAATTCATTATTTTGAAAAGAGTTCAGCATTTCTTTATAGCGCTGGATTACTTTTTGATGCTGTTCGTCATACTTGATTGCGAGCCTTTGACCTGCCTCTGTCAGCGAGTAGTACACGCATTTTTGATCATCTTCTTTTTTGCCTGAGACGACTATCCCCTTTTCCAGCAAACCATTTACTGCTTTCGTAATGGCGGGTTTGGATAGACGTAACTGACAGGCGAGAAAAGCGTTGTTCGCTGAAGAAGAATGCTCCTGTATAAGTGAAACGATGTGCAGCTGTGTCATCGTCCATTCATTTTCAAGAGAGCTTAGCAGCGTGGTGCGCTCTTTTGCTTTTTTGTCTCTCTGCAAAATGAATAGCCTGATTGCCTGTAACGCTTTTTCTTTCTGACTAAGCGACAACGATATAACCACCTTCCAGCATCGTTAACCAGTTAACAATAATACATTACTTTACTGTACCCTTTCAGATTCGTCAACTCTCTTCTAACAAGGTTAAAAAAATTCCTCATATAAAGTGAAAGATGGTAGGCCTCTTTTCCGTCTTTACAGTGGAAATAGGAGGTGGAAAACAATTGGATGACAATCGCATCGAACAATGGTTTCGAGCATACAGCCATGATGTTTATCGTTTTCTTGTTTATTACACAGGACGAAAGGATATCGATGATCTTGTTCAAGAAACCTTTATCCGAGCATTAAAGGCTCCCCAGCAATCCCAGATCTCGAACCCAAAGACATGGCTTTTTGCCATTGCGCGAAATGTCGCCATCGATGAGAAGCGTAAGAAAAAACTGCGAAACTGGCTGCCCGATCTATTCTTGCAGCATCTAGTCTCGCATGACAAAACTCCAGAAGAGTCTTTGGAGCTTGGTGAAAACAAACGGATTCTCTATGAAACCATCAACCGGTTGAAAAGCTCGTATCGGGACGTCTTGATCTTGCGAGGGATCAAGGGATTATCCAGCACAGAAACCGCAGAGGTCTTGGGATGGAGCGAAGCCAAAGTCCACATTACTTTGCATCGCGCATTAAAAGCTGTTCAAAATAGCAAGAATGCACCTGTAACGGAGGCGATGACAGATGCTTTCATACGATAAGCAGATCATTTTGGAAGAGTTACGGGATTTCCCGGATCAGGTTCAGCCCAGGGACCAAAACGAAAAAATACTGGAGAACATTCGAGAGGAACGCCGAAAGATGCTTTCACAGCAACGACAGAGAAAATATTTGGTATGGGTGGCAAACGGATTCGTCACTTGTGCTTTGCTTTTTGTATTTATTTGGATGAAACCAATCGTATTCCCGACAGAAACAACCGGTAGCACTTCTACCGTGGACCAAACATATAGTACGGCAGCCCAAAAAGCGATTGAAGCTGTTGGCATTACCAAAAAATTCAATTTTGAAGAAACGGAACAAGATGCAGATACCTTTATCGTAAGGACAAAGGATCGTGAGGCAATCGTAACATTTTTAGCGAATACGAAGGATGTTCGTACTGTCTCCGTAATTCTAGCTGGAGATGAATTGCCTGAAATGTACCAAGCCTATGCGAATACGGCACGAGCTGCCTTTCAGGATGCGAAGCAAGAGGTTCGTATAGAACAAGCTCATCTCTTTCAAGACTTGGAAGGAACTACCCTTTCTTTCTATTCAGATGTCTCGAAGCCAAACAACAATCAGTATGTTAGCGTTGACCTGAAAACAAATAAAGTGACCGCTTTCTCAATTGATCATCAACCTGCGGATGTCGATCAAAAGGTCGTATCGCTCGCCCAAAAATCGCTTATGCGTCTGGCAAATAACAAACCCATCTCTTTTACTGAAGCAAGGAAATCAACGGATAAGAAAGAAGAGGTCTGGACCCTTAGCAATACAAAAGACAAGTATTCCGTAAAAGTGGGAGCTATCACTGGAAAAATATATTACACCCGCTACGTATCGGAGTATAAAATCAAGTCCATAGATGAGGCTATTTCTGTGACAAAACCGCTTATCCAAGACATGTTTGGATTGGATATCTCAGGGTATACGGCTTATGGCGGAAGAAACTGGGGAGGCTATGTATTAAAACAACAGGGCAAACCGGAAATTTCCGTAAACATCGAAAGCTTGGATATTGGCAATATTAGTATTCTTACTGTGAAATGGTAGAGTCTCCAACAGAAATATCAGGAAAATAACAGCGACAGCCTAGGATGATATGTCCCATCCTTGGTTGTCGCTGTTTCACTTTCGGAGCCAGCTACCATTTACATAAAATCGCTCAGGCGAGCGTAGCGGTTCACCTGAGCGGATTGGTTATTGTATTCGTTTCCTTGCTTACTCCTATTTCTTGTACCCTGTCGCTGCCATAATCTCAGCAAATGCCCAGAAACTAGCTGGAACATCTGACCAGGTTTGCACTGCATCGGTTACTGACGCTCTTCCCGTCAAGCGATTGATGATGGTGACAGCTTCTGCACGAGTCAGTATTTGATCCGGACGGAATGATCCATCCTGAAACCCGATCATGTATCCTTTTTCTGCCACTACAGCGATGCTGGCTTCTTGGGCGATCCCTTTTGTATCTGCAAAAGATGACGTCTTACCACTGGAAGCAAGGTGTTTCCATTTTGCAATGATGCTTGCCATCTCAGCTCGGCTGACTTTTGCATTTGGCTGGAACAAGCCGCTTGTATCTCCTGCCATTAGCTTTTCACTAGATGCCAGCGAGATCGCATTAGCTGCCCAGTGGTCTGGTCCTACATCACGATAGCTTACAGAAGTCGTCATTTTTTTTCCTTCTGCCTGAAGGAATTGGTACAGGATCGTTGCCACTTCCGCTCTGGTCAAATGGCTGTTTGGTCGAAACGTTCCATCTGGATATCCTGCTAAATACGGCTGCTGTTTTTTGCCCTTCAACGACAGAATGGTGAATGTACTAAACTTATCAATTTCAATTTCGATTCCTAACAATTTTCCGTTTTGATCGTATTTGAGCTTGCCATTCAGCAGCTCTGTCTCTCCATCTGTATGCTCCACATACACGAACAAAGAGGCAAGCAGTGCTTGCAGCTCAACAGAATTGGTAGGCAAGCCGGAGTCTTTCAACTGGAACAGGATCGATGTGGTTCGATTTTGATAGTTGGCCTCGATCACCATCGGAGCTCCTATCACTTGAACGTCTTGTCCTCCTGCTGCTTGCTTCACTTCTTTTGCGTTGATAGCTCGTTCGATAGCCGCTTGCTGCGCGTTTCTATCAGGAACAGGCACAATGCGGAAGAACAATTCATCGATTGGTATGGTTGCCAGCATTTCTTTGGAAATGGTGATGATCAGTGACGGTGTCTGGATTTCCAGCGCAACTTCATTTTGTAGCCGTTCCAATGCTCTCTTCATGATGTTGATGACCACTTCATCCGCTGGGTCATTTGGCAGATCGTCTACAATGATTCGGATGGTTCCCTTGTTGTTTTCCTCGGCAAGGTTCAAGATCTCTCTTGCGTCGTTTGTATCGAACACAACTTCATCGATCTTTTTGCCTTTGGAGTTTTGCTTCCTCGTAATTTTGATCTGCTCCCGCAATCCACTGGAAGTTCCTGCTTCTACAATACCAGTACGTGTGGAGTCAGATTTTGTGTTTGAGCTGCTTCCAGAACCTTTTCCTCGATCTTCATCATCCCGGTCACGATCCCGAGGGGCTGCAGCTACTGTCACCTGGATTTTCGCTTTCAGCTTTTTACTGTTACTGACCCCCGAAGGAAGCTTCGTCAGCACTCCCTCGACTGTAAAGCGCTGCTTTTTATCGCTGGAAGGATTGTAATCCGCTTCATTCAAATTCCAATTGACGCCAACAAAGATCGTTTTGCCATTATCCAGCGTGACTTCTACTTCATATGGCAAACCGAGTGCAGATGCAGTTTTCCTCGTCCCGTTTTCGACACCTGAAATGTCATCAGGGTCTGTTACCGAAACGATGTCCCCCTCCTCACCCTCTGTGTCTGCTGCGTCAACACTGACCCGTATGCTTGCCTGCTTGTTATGGGTGTTGGTAATTCCTTTTGGCAGGATCAGCTGTCCATGTATCGTAAATGTCTGTGCTTCTTCCATTTCGGGATCGTAGTCTGCGCTCTCCACGTCCCAGTCCACACGAATATTGATGCTGCTCTCGTCATCCAGGAAAGCTTTTACTTGCTGAGGCAAGCCCAGTGCTTTTGCCGTTTTGGCTGTCCCATTTGCCACACCTGTAATCTCGTCTGGCGTTTGGACGGAAACAATGTCTTTCGGTTCAGCTTCATCATCTGCTGCATTTACCGTGACACGAATGGTGGCTGAATGATTTTGGCTATTGTGCACATCGCTTGGTAAATTGACCAATTTGCCGGTTACTGTAAAACGCTGCTCTTCCTTTACCGCAGGGTCGTAGTTCGCATCTGCTACTGACCAGATAACATCAATATTCATTGTTCTGCCATTGGACAAACTTGCCTCTACCTGTGAAGGCAGTCCGAGAGCAGAGGGAGTTTTGGCGGTACCGTTTGGTATGTCGGTCATTTCTGTTGGCTGTGTGACAGACACGATTTCATCGAAGACAGGTACGGGCGTGTACTTCCACTCAGCGTAAAGGGTTACATTGGACGTGCCCATTGTAAATGTTGAGCCTGCCTTGTATGCCGTGCCACTCCCGTTTGCTGCGGTGTTCCAGCCTGCAAAAGTGTGGCCAGTTTTCGCGAGCGTTCCGCTTCCCAGTACCGTTACAGTGTCGCCTTGTTCGTAGGTGCTGTTATCTGTTGGTGCTGTTCCACTGGTTTCTCCGTTGCCGTTATACGTTACGGTGTACGCCGGCGCTTGGACTGGAGTCCACTGTGCGTACAGTGTGACGTTCGCTGTGCCCATCGTCAGTGTGGAGCCTGCTGCATAGGAAGTTCCGCTTCCGTTTGCTGCTGTGTTCCATCCTGTAAAAGTGTACCCTGTTTTTGCGAGGGTTCCACTTCCCAGTACCGTTACAATGTCTCCTTGTTCGTAGGAGCCGGTATCTGTTGGTGCTGTTCCACTGGTTTCTCCGTTGCCGTTATACGTTACGGTGTACGCCGGGGCTTGGACTGGGGTCCACTGTGCGTATAGTATGACATTCGCGGCGGTCATGGTTAGCGTCGAGCCTGCTGCATAGGAAGTTCCGCTTCCGTTTGCGGCTGTGTTCCAGCCTGTAAAAGTGTGCCCGGTTTTCGTNGACTGGGGTCCACTGTGCGTATAGTATGACGTTCGCTGTGCCCATCGTCAGTGTGGAGCCTACCGCATAGGCTGTTCCGCTTCCGTTTGCTACTGTGTTCCAGCCTGCAAAAGTGTGCCCTGTTTTCGCGAGTGTTCCACTTCCCAGTATCGATACGGTATCGCCTTGTTCGTAGGTGCCGTTATCTGTTGGGGCTGCTCCGCTGGTTTCTCCGTTTCCGTTATACGTTATGGTGTAGGTCGGCGCTTGGACTGGGGTCCACTGTGCGTACAGTGTGACGTTGGTTGTGCCCATTGTCAGCGTCGAGCCTGCTGCATGGGAAGTTCCGCTTCCGTTTGCTGCTGTGTTCCATCCTGCAAAAGTGTACCCGGTTTTCGCGAGTATTCCACTTCCCAATACCGTTACGGCATCGCCTTGTTCGTAGGTAGCGCTATCTGTTGGTGCTGTTCCACTGGTTGATCCGTTTCCGTTATACGTTACGTTGTACTTCGGTGCTTGGACTGGGGTCCACTGTGCGTACAGTGTGACGTTGGTTGTGCCCATTGTCAGCGTCGAGCCTGCTGAATGGGAAGTTCCGCTTCCGTTTGCTGCTGTGTTCCATCCTGCAAAAGTGTACCCAGTTTTCGCGAGTGTTCCACTTCCCAGTATCGATACGGTGTCGCCTTGTTCGTAGGTGCCGTTATCTGTTGGGGCTGCTCCGCTGGTTTCACCGTTGCCGTTATACGTTACGGTGTAGGTGGGTGGCGGTGTTGTATCGCTCATTGTAATTGTTAGCGTCTGCGTCGCACCTGCGCTAAACGTAAAAATTAGGCTTGTTGTTCCAACTGCTTGCGAAACCAGGTACTCCTTTTTTATCGTTACGGTGCTTCCAGATATCGTATAATCTGTTCCTAGCACAAGAGGCGTACTTCCGTTTTTGATAGAACTCAGAGTATTCCCGTTCAATGTCGCCGTTGTCTGTACATCTTTATAATTAGTGGCCGATGTGTACTTATCGAAGGATGCTGTCGTTGGGCTAATCGTGCTATTCTGAGGTGTCGTATCACTTATCGTAATTGCCAACGTCTTCGTCGCACCAGCACTGAAGGTAAAAACCAGGCTGGTCGTTCCAACTGCTTGCGTAGCCAAGTACTCTTTTTTGATCGTTACTACGCTCCCTGATGCGCTATAATCTGTTCCTAGCACCAGGGGCGTACTTCCGTTTTTGATAGAGCTCAGGGTATTCCCATTCATTGTCATGGTTGTTTGAACATCTTTATAATTCACTGATGAATGGTACTTATCGAAAGAAGCAGTCGTTGGGGTAAACGTGCTGTCCTTGGGGGATGTATCACTAACTGTAATGGTCAGTGTCTGTTCCGTTCCGCCATCAAAGGCAAACGTCAAAATGCTTGTTCCAACTGCCTGCGTTGCGAGGTACTCTTTTTTAATTGTTGCCGTGCTTCCCGAGACAGTATAATCGCTGCCCAAAACAAGAGGGGTGCTGCCGTTTTTAATACCACTCAGCACGTTTCCTTTCAAATCCATCGTCGTAGTAATATCTTTATAATTCGCAGCCGACACGTATTTGTCGAAGGAAGCTGTTGTCGGGGAAATCGTACTTACACCTTTTACATTTGCGATCGTAATATTGTGAATGTTTAAGTTGGAGGGCTCTCTATTATTCGTAAATTTCCATGAAAGCTCCAACGATGCAACACCATTTACATTGAAAGAGTTGCCATTATTCAGTAACGTTCCTACTTGGGTTACAGTTGTATTTAATTGAAGGGTGGCTCCTGTGGAAAAGTTTGAGAGCAAATTATGGTTAGCATCGTATAGAGATACCGACAACGATTGCAAGCTTAATCCGCTATTGTCATAAGCGCTAATTCCCAAATTCTGAAAAGTAAACGTCCTGCACTTATCTATACCCTCTGTCTTAATAGTGAGTTGTCCAGTTGTATTCGGGTTCTGCTGATTCTCGGACCATATCGCTGTCCCGTCCTGAGAAAACCCGTTTGGGACGACAAATTTGTCCCCGACTTTTTTAAAACCAGCTCCCCCACTGTCAACTGCCCCTAATCCTCCAAAATCGTACGTACCATCAGTTAATCCAGTAGATGCTGCATAGATTCTAGGCGGAACCATATTGACACATATCACTAGCGCTAAAAAAAGCAGGAATGACATACGTGCAATCGAATTCACTCGATCCCCTCTCAAACTAACCGACCGTTCCCTTCCCAACCTACTCCGATTTCCCCACATAATTCATCTCCCATTCTTGCTTTTGCCTTGATCTATCACAAAATGACCAGTATCCTTGTTCAAATGATCTGGTCGGCGTCCGTTATCCTTCGTTCCTTTACACACATAGAAGCTGCGAAATGGTAAAGTACGCAGCTTTTATGCATGTAAATGTAAAGCTACTAGCCTCTGGCAGGGAATTCCCCTTGCAAGCATATGATGTAATTCATCGCTAAATAGGGCTGCCTATTATTATGTGGCTGACTGCCACCAGCTACAGACAAAGCAAGAGGGGACATTGCCACATTTGGAGTGGCAGAATATAACTCCGTTTGTTTAGCGGGTCTACCAGCTGCTGGTGTTTCAGCCCAAACATGGTTATCAGGCTCGTTTAGCCCCCCTGGAGCTTGATAGGCGTTTGGGATGTGGGTATGTGCTGGAATTTCTGTAGTTAATAAGGTAACCGTTGCTGAACCAACCTGATGACCTACAGTTCTCGGTGTCAATCCTGGTCCCTCCCCTTGTCCCATTGGTGCAGAGCCCATCAAGTTTGGCAAAGCAAAAGTCGCTTTCCCATCGCCACCATATTGCACCCCCAAAATAGAGAAAAGCGCCGTATTTTGCGTAATCGACAACAATTGTCCATTGCATAGTGCCCAGCCTTTGGGAGCAAAGTTTCCAGCAAATACTCGAATCTCACCTAAATATGCGTCTGCCATTATTTAATCCTCCTTAGTTGCGTGATGGATAAATGCCTTGTACTGCAATACAAAAGTGCATGGCTAGATAGGGTTGCATATTATTGTGGGCTTGACTGCCTCCAGCGGTTCCTATCGCTGCTGGATTCATCTGTGTCAACGAATTTGCTTGAGCATAGGGTTCAGCTACTTGAGCCCATGTGTTACCTGCTGGGTTGGTTGCTGTCGCATTGGCCGAAGACGCCACGACCTGATGCGTATGCTGTGGAATTTCGTTTATCGTAAGCGTGTGACTAGCTTCTCCTGCCGATGTTCCATAAGGGATTGACGTACTAACATGAACCGGTACCTTGCCACGTAAATCAGGAAGAGCGAATGTAGTCCTTCCGTCTCCTCCATATGTAGTTCCTAATAATGAATACAATGCCTGATTTTGATTGATTTGAAGAATTTGTCCGTCACAAAATGCCCAGCCTCTCGGAGCATAGTTGATTGGAAACAGACGAAGTTCTCCTACAAATGGTTCTGACATTTGAATCCTCCTCTATCAAAAATAATGGATATGATTCCGCAACTAACTCTATGAATGTGGCGGGTATGTGCCATACAGCGAAATAATAAAAGATATAGTTAATGACGGCATCAAATTATCGTGTGGCTGATTCCCGCCTACGTAAGATACACTCTGAACATTCATTTGGACGGGGGACCCGCTTGTCCCATCCGAATAATTCTTTAAGGTCGAGGTCGCCCAGACGGCATTATTCGGAGAAGTTAGCGTTCCTCCGTCCGTGGACGCATTTGCTAGGTGCGTATGTGCTGGGAGATTGGCGCTTGTCACCGTTACGGACTCTACACCATCCTTACTGCCATAAGGAATTGTTGAGCTACGGTGAACCGGGATTCTCCCTCTCAAATCCGGCAACCCAAATGTTGTCCGCCCATCTCCACCATATGTCGTTCCAAGTAACGAATACAGCGCTTCATTGTCAAAAATATCCAAGAGCTGACCATTACATAAAGCCCAACCCTGCGGAGCATAATTGCCTCCAAACATCCGAATTTCTCCTAAATATGCCTCACTCATGATTATCACCTCTGCTAGAATACGTTCTTGTACATGTAGGTCTCACAGCTTTTCCATAGTAGCACGCAGACTTTTCCAAGGAGTCTCAACTTTGTCTCAATTTTTCACAGGAGACTGAGTCCCTCACTCTTCCACTCCATTTCCATATGAAGCCCTTTTTCGCCAATTACTCGAAACCCAAGTCTCTCATAAAGATGTCTTGCCTCGTTTGTGATCATCACGTGAAGCCTGATGGTCTTTGCAAGCTGTTCCGCCTGCATCTGCAATTGACGGATGATAGTGGAGCCAATTCCAAATCCACGGGAAGAAGGAAGCAATGCCAGATCAGCCAGGATGATCTTGTCATCTCTATGAACTAAAAGCATATGACCGACGGCTTCCTCATCGGCAACGATAAGCTGATAGTTTGCATCTGGATACTGGAGCCGATATGACTTTTGCTGCATTTCAAACTGCATCCGCAAAAAAGCTTCCTGCTGTGTCACTTCCCACCCCCATGCCGATACCTCTTCTCTGCGAGTACTGGCGTATACCTGAAACCGAAAGTCCTCCTCTTCTTTGATAGCCTCTACCGTTCGCAACGATTGCTCCATCGACATATAACTCAGATGCACCGCCTTTGTTTCTACAGAAATCTCTGTATCTCTGTTAGTAAATTAGACAAAAAATAAAAATTCCACGACTTCTTTCGATTTCCTATGCAGATTTTTGTAAATTTTTTGAAAACGTTTTAACCCTTTTTTCATAAACAAACTTTTAGAAAAACCGGTTCGCCACTAGGGCTATACTTATACCAGAGATTGGAAAAAAGACCACCCTTTCAAGTGGCCTTCAAACATTGTGACTGATCTTTTCATTCATCTACGAATGGAGCCTCTCTCCTGCCTCCAGCTGCGCAATTTTCCACTGTATCCCTTGGTACATCAAGTTTTTCGTGTGGATTAAAAATCTCATGTCCGGATTTACGATCGAACGCAGCTCCCAAAATCGCCTGACACGGTTAGTTCCCGAAATACGAGCTACCCCGATAAACAGGCGAAGCAGCTCTGGAGTAACAGGGGCCTGCAGCATATCCGCAAACTCGGCTACGTAATCATCAACAACCTCTTGTACCGCTTGGCTATCTGGAGATTCCCGGTTTTGAATGGCCACACTTAGCCGTTCAAAGGAGTCGAACATCTTGTTGTTCCATTTTTCCGCATCAATCAAATATTGATTGACCACTTTTATAAAAACGCCCATACTCTCGCGAAATTCCTGGTGAAATTCAGTGCTATTCAACAGCTCTTCCAGTTCAGTCCACGCAGCTGATTGGCCAGAGGTCAGCTTCCCTTCTTGCGGCAAGACACCGATCACACTTTGCACCAAGGATTCATGCCAATCGGGAGGAAATTGATCAATGAACATGGACTCTTGAATTTTATCTAAAATGAATTTTTTCCGTTCCTTCGTACTGATATGGACGGACTCGACTAGCTCGCGGATATGACGCAGGGATTCTTCTCCGTGGTCGCTTTCTTTGGCTCGTTGCAAAATGGAGATCATATTGGAAATCATCCGCTGCTGCGTGCTCAAAGCCTCAATCTGCCAATCAAGCGCAGTAAAAACAGAGATTTCTCCTGAGATGATCTTGCGAATATCCTCAATGCCAAAGCTCAAATAGCGGAGAGTCAGGATCAGTTCCAGTCGCCATATTTCTTCTGTTGTATAAAGGCGGTGGCCACCTTCCGTGTGGTTTACTGGCTTTACCAAACCGATCTGATCATAGTATCGTACCGTCTTTACCGTAGTTCCGGTAATTTTCGCAACTTCACCGATTGAATATCTGCCACTTTGAACAGACACATCTACCATTGCCCACAGCTCCTCTCCCAGATTCGAGCACCCCACAAAATGAGACTTCAAAACGTCTATCCGCCTCTTCATAAAAGAAAAGAGAATCCTTTTATGAGAAGAATTCCCTTTTCAGCCATTATTCCCTGCTCTGATTGTCCCTCCTCCCTTTCGAAAATACAGAAACTCCTTCCTGGAATACTTCCATCACACTTTTTAACGCGGTGATATCGTCCAACGGATTTCCTTTTACTACTATCAAATCGGCATGGCAACCAGGTTGAAGTGTACCAAATCTTTGGCCTTGACCAAGCACTTCAGCAGCATTTTGGGTGCCGGCTTGAATAGCTTTGATAGGCTTCATGCCCAGTTCTACCATTAACCCGATTTCGTCAGCCACAGGTGTGATCGGGAAGCCCTCCAACACGATATCTGTTCCAGTCGCGATTTTAACCCCTGTCTCCATCAGCCTGGCAAAGTTTTCGCTGTATGCTTTTTGTGATTCAATGAAAAAGACTGCTTGCTGCTTGAGATGCTCGTGAACAAAGCTTTCTGTTTTTTGAGCTTGCTCCAGTGATTTTCTGCAGTAGTTTGCAATTTGAAAAAACGTAATCATCGTAGGTACCCAGACGATATCCTTTTTCGCCATTTGCTTGGCTTGCTCGACGGTCATGAAAGTCGCGTGCTCAATCGTATCGAATCCAGCATCAATTGCCATTTGAATCGCTGGCTGCAGTGAAGCATGGACACAACACGGTTTTCCCAACCGATGGGATTCATCCACTGCAGCATCCAGCTCTTCCTGTGTAAATTCGGGAGTAGGCGTGCGATCACTGGTCATCAACTTGATCCAGTCTGCCCCAGCCTTCACCTGCTCCCTTATTGCTGTCCGTACTTCCCACGGGCCATTTGCTTCACGCATCCCTCCCTTAAGCTGCCAGCCATGCCCACCAGTCATAATAATGCCTTGATTCACATCAAAAATGCGGGGAGATGTAATATATTTCTTTTTCCATGCTGTTTTCAAGGTTCGGCAAAGTCCATCTGGGCCAGCAACATCTCGAATGGTCGTCACACCAAGCGACAATGCTTCTTGCAAATTTTTTGCCGCCATTAGAGCGATCATTCCATCGTTGTACTGGGCCACATCTGGCTTGCTCCACCAATAACCGATATGAACGTGCAAATCGATTAGACCAGGCAAAATGGTACAGCCGTCATAGCGGATCACCTCCGCTTGAGGAAAAATGTGCAGCAGCTCCCCTTGTAAGCCGATGGATACGATCTTTCCCTGCTCGTCCACTACGACAGCTCCCTGATCAATGATTTGTTCTCCATCTCCGATAATCACGCGATCTGCAACGAATTGTTTCATATTGGGTAATCTCCTTTGTCTCTATTTTTCGACTTGCTCCGTTTGGACCTACCATGTTGCCTCTTGTTCACAAATTATAGGACCTCCTCTCAGGGGAGATTCAACTGAATTTTCAAACAAAAGATCTCGTTTGAAATCGCTGTAACCATCATTTCCTTCAACCGTAAGACTAGAGTGAGAGCAGCATCCGCACGATATCCTTCAAGGGAAGTGAACTTGTGAAAATCACACTGATAGATGTGATGACAGAGGAGCGTATTCATCGCTTCGTGAGTCCTCCTACGCACCAGCTTACCATTGGGCTGGTCACGAAAACCCAGAGACATATTTGGACGCGAGAGCAGCTGACCGAGGACGTACAGTCGGATTCTCTCTATGAGATTGGCTCTATCACGAAAACAATGACTGGACTCTTACTTGCAATCGGGGAACAGAGAGGGCTTTGGCACCATTCTGATCGATTGGCTGATCTTGTGCCCGAATGGTCTTCTAGTTCGTTTGCGCAGCAAACAACTCTGCTGCAGCTTGTCACACATACAGCGGGCTTGCCTCCGATTCCTGATAATCTGCGAGAAACCATTACAGATAAACGGAACCCTTATGCGAAATATACGGAAAGCCATCTCATAGATGCTGTCATGGCAGAAAGACCTACAACGCGAACAAGCCATCGTTATTCCAATTTTGGCTTTGGAATACTTGGATGGCTTCTTTCACGAAAGATAGAGAAAAGCTTGCATGATGCCCTCTATGAAGAGATTTTTCAACCGCTTGGGATGACTTCTTCTGGAATTGGCTCGAAGGTACACCATCCTGATGAGATTCTCCCTGTCTACACCTCCAAAGGAAAATCGACGCCCCATTGGGATTTCCACGATACTTTTGCAGCTGCCGGTGGTGTTTTATCCTCCCTGTCTGACATGCTCACCTACATCGAAGCGTATTTGACACTCGATGATCATCCCTTATGCCCTGCTCTTGATGAGAGTAGCAAGGAGCACTATTCCATTTTTCCGGGCAAAGGTATTGGGATCGGCTACGGCTGGATGTTTTACCGTGAAAAGGATGGCTCCACCACTCACTGGCACAATGGAGGAACCTACGGATCGAGCAGCTTTGCGGCATTTAATCGCGACAAAGGGATTGGACTTGTGGTCTTTTCCAATCACGGTCTCGATGCATGGAGTCAACTACCACTCATCGGAATGCGCAGAATGAATGTGGACAAGCTGGCTCGCATTCTCACTACCCGCTTGTTTGAAAAAGCATGATGAATTTAGATAGCCTGGCTACGCCATACATTTTGGCGTAGCCGCGATTGGGCATGTCACCCTTTCTCACCTCTCCTTCCTTACATGGAAACAGGCTTTTCCTCGCGCAGTTTTGCTTTCGGATTTCCTGACAATGAAAAATTCGTCCACATCCGTAAGAGACGCTCAACTGGTCCATAACGAAATCTTTTTACGTACAACGGACTGAGATAAAGCTGTACGATATAAATGACGAGCGATACCCCACAACCTGCCAATACACCCAGCTTTCCAAACAAGCCAAATCCATAGCCATAGAAAATGGTTGTACATATGACGGTTTGCAGCAAATAATTCGTCAGTGATAATTTTCCGACGGCTTGGAACCGCATTAGCCACGACGACGATGGTCTGCTGGAGAAAAGCCATACAAACGCGAAAATATAACCGATAGCGAGTATAACTCCCCCTGAAATATCCCCGATTGTACTCCACCAATAGCCTGGAGCGAGAACCTTTCCTGTTTTCAAGAAAAGTCCGATTGGCAGGAAAATGAGCATTTTCGTAAAATACGATGCGCGTTCCTCCTGTGGCCTTTCAAACCAGCGCGCTTTTGCAGCGTACATCCCAAATAAAAACATCGGTACCGTCAGGATTGGCGCAAGCAGAAGGATGATGGCCATGACATAGTCAGGCAATCCAAGCGGATCACTCGTTAACCTGTGATGCCTAATCTCGTCATACGTCCCCGTACCGTACACAGTCATGGTTTTTTGAACGTAGACCTCCATGCGGGCATGATCGGCTGCATTTTCAGGACTATTCTTTTCCGCAGGAATGAGCCCTATCAAGCTGATTACACATAGGACGACGATTCCCCAAGCAAGCAACGTTTTCGGCTTACGGTTCATGAACAGTAAAAGAAAGAAACCCATCATGCCATAAAACCCTAATATATCGCCTTCCCATAAAAATTCTGAATGGAGTGTCCCGAGTACGAGCAGCAAAAGAAACCGGCGGGCAAAATATCGCTTTGTCCCCAATCCCTTTGCCTCCAGGCTTTCTTTCATCTTGATCATACTAAAGCCAAATAGAAACGTGAAAATCGGCATGAAGCTGCTTTCAATTAAGATTTTGACCAGCTTGTAAATACCCGTGTCGAATACAGTAATGGCATACAGTTCAATCTCATCCTTCCCCCAAATCCCGTATTGAAAGATGAGTAGATTTGCCATCAAAATTCCAAACAGGCTAAAGCCTCGTAAACCATCTATGATGTGGATTCGATTTTGTTTGCTGTCCACCATGATCACCTCGGCTTGATTGTAGCAAGGCAAGCTAAAGTGACCCTAAAAGGTTCCTTACCGTTTGCTAAACACAATCTCCCCTTGTTTAGCTAAAATTAAGGAAGGTTTTGTACAATACAACCAGGAAGATTGTTCTGAAAACGGAGTGAATTCGATGCAAGACGCAAAAATCGTACTGATCGACGATGAGAAATCAATTTTACAAATGTTGGAAATCACACTGCGAAAAGAAGGCTTTCAACGCATATACACAGCCACAACAGCGCAAGAGGGACTTCATTTGCTTGAAAGGCACGGTGCAGACATTATCTTGTTGGACGTCATGCTGCCAGATAAGACAGGATTCGAGTTATGCCCGAAAATCCGTGAGCTGTCAGATGCGCACATCATTTTTGTTACCGCAAGAACATCCGAATTTGACGTGCTCACCGGCTTTGCAACAGGCGGAGACGATTATGTCACCAAACCGTTCAACCCACTGGAGGTGGTGGCGAGAATCAAGGCAAGACTGCGCAGAGGTACCTCCTTTCCTATCCATAAAGGAAATGACGACCCTATCCAATATGACTTTGGGCACTTCCTCGTCAATGAGAGTGCCGGTGAGTTGATCGTGAATGGAGAGTCTGTCACTTGTCCCGCGCAAGCTTTTCAATTGCTGCTCTATTTGTGCAAGCATCCTAATATCGTTTTTTCAAAATCGCAGCTCTATGACGCTGTTTGGGGCTTGGACGGATTTGGAGACGATAGCACTGTTATGGTCCATGTTCGCAAAATTCGCGAGCGAATCGAGATCGATCCGAGCGACCCCAAATATTTGGTTACGATACGTGGTCTAGGTTACAAGCTCCTCAAGGAGAGAGCTTTATGAGCCGACTCCGCAGCCGAATCGCCTTTCATTTTACCTTTCAGTTTCTGTCTTTATGGGTGTTCGTTGTCATTGCTTTTTTGGTGTGCACCCTCGTTCTCATCCGTTATTTGGTGAATCAGGATCTGCAAAAAACGTTTCCGCTTGGGGCGATTGAAAATATTGCAACAGAAACCTCCTTTAAGCAAAATATCGCGACAATCCCCGAGCGCTGGACTGATCAGCTAAAGGAAGCAGGCTGTTGGGTGCAAATCGTCGACAAGAATGGGAATGTCATCTATTCCTTTAATATCCCGGACAACCGCTTGAAGTCTTCATACCGTTCAACGGAGCTTTTACAGATTCAGGATACAGGCCGTTTTGAGTCGTTCCGGGTGTTTACTCACCTGGATACAACCGAACAGCATCCTTACTTTTATTTGCTCGGGGTAGAGGACCCGGGAGCAGACCAGCTACGCGAGTGGGTTGGAGCCTTCAGTGAGCTCGGGGTCGTTCGCTTGGATGCAGTTGCCCAGCTAGAGACCAGGCTCAAGGAAGCAGGCTTGTTCCTCGAAATTGTAAATACCAGCGGCGAAGTTGTCCAAACAGTTGGAGGAGAAAAGCATCGCGAGCAATATCAGCCGTTAGAACTTGTTTCCATGCGTCTGGAGCCAGCATTGCACAATTCCAAAATGGCTGCTTACACGGATGAATCAACGGGCAACGTCTGGCTGTTACATGCTGGCGAGGAAAAACCCGCTGTTGCCAGTCAACCGATCCTGCAAGAGGTTATTCTCGTTCTTGTGTACCTCGGCTCTGGCATACTGCTCATGACACTTGTTTTTGCAGCTTGGCACGGATATCGGTATGGACAGCCTTTATTGCTGCTGACGGATTGGTTTGAACGAATGGGAAAAGGACATTATCATGAGCCTCTGACGCAAAAGGACAGGAAAAAAGTATTTCGAAAAAACGGCAAGCTCCGTATGCGTTATCGTTTGTATAAAGAGGTGATCGATGGCTTTTATGACATGGCGACAAAGCTGGAAACATCGGAAAAAGAACGCATTCGCCTGGAAAAGACGCGTGAAGAGTGGATGACAGGTATTTCCCATGATCTTCGCACCCCGCTCGCTACCATTCAAGGATATGGGCATTTGCTGGAGAGTGGGCAATTCAGCTTTTCACCAAGTGAGCTTACGGAAATGGGGGCGATGATTCGGAGCAAGGGCGACTATATGGTGGAACTACTTCAAGACTTCTCTCTCACCTTTCAATTGAAAAATAATCATTTTCGGTTTGAAGAAAGCATCGAGCTCAATGAGTTTGTCCGTCGAGCCGTGCTTCGCTACGTAAACGACGCAACGATCCAGCAGATTGACTTTATTTTTGAGGAGCACGCCAACAAGCTGTTTGTAAAAGGAAACACCAAATGGTTCGGGCGAATGCTCGACAATCTGATTATGAATGCGATCAAGCATAATCCACCCGGCACCCGCATCACCTTGCGTACAGGTACAGAGTCAGATTGTGCCTGGATTGCCGTAGAAGACAACGGAATTGGTATGGATGAGGAAACACAGTGCAAACTGTTCGAGCGTTACTATCGAGGTACAAATACGGAAGAAAGTACAGAAGGGGCTGGTCTTGGCATGAGTATCGCAAAAGCGGTCGTCGACGCTCATCAAGGCACGATCAAGGTCGAGTCAGAAGCTGGTACTGGGACAAAAATTTTACTGTTATTTCCACGCCTAGAAGGTAAAATATGACTCATGATCAACCATTATTGAGGGGGGACAGTCATGAGCTATACGAGTCCAAATTGGAATACTTCCGTTCTGATCACGATTGATACGCAAAATGATTTCACTTTACCAAGCGCCCCGGCTGAAATTATGGGTACACATCAGGTGCTGCCAAACATGGTAAGGCTGCTGGACGCATATCGGGCAAAAGGTCTGCCGATTATTCACGTCATCCGCCTGTACAAGGAGGATGGCTCCAACGTGGATATTTGCCGGCGAGAGGCAATCGAAAAAGGCGCCAAAATCGCTGCTCCACATACCGAAGGGGCAGAATTGGTCCGCGAGCTCCGTTCCTCTCACTATACATCCCTGGATACGGACAAGCTGCTTAGCGGTGAGTTTCAGACAGTCGGGGAACATGAGTGGGTCATGTATAAACCGCGTTGGGGTGCATTTTATCAGACGGAGCTGGAAGCATTTCTTCGAGAGCGCGGGGTCGACACGCTTGTGTTTACAGGCTGCAACTTCCCCAACTGCCCGCGCACCTCCATGTACGAAGCAAGTGAGCGGGACTTCCGCGTCGTCATGGTAGCTGATTCGATGTCACAGGTGTACGAGAAAGGCATCCAGGAAATGAACAATATCGGAGTGCATGTTTGCGATCTGGAGGATGTTCTTCACCAAAAAAGAACCTGACCACTCGGTGTGGACAGGTTCTTCCCGTTTTCTTCGATTGAATCAAGCATTCCTGTGTACAGACGTGATTTCAACTCGAATACAGTGAGCAATAGGTACGGTCAAATCGACCTGCGAGCAAATCTTCCTTGCGAATGAAAAATTGCAATACCCCTGCATCCCACCAACAAAAACCAACCTCGTTATCCGACTCGATTTCCACCAGCATGAGCGTATCCTGGATTTCTTGCTTCGCCTTCGTCTCATCTCCTGCAAAATGCGCAGTAATCTCATGGAGGGCTTTTTCCATCTTGTAGTCATATTGCTTTCCTGTGAGCAGCATCAGTGCTGCTTCGTACTCACTATCATCGTGCTGGCCCGTAGGATACCCGAACAACGTAGCCACATCATCATGATCCATCATATCCGTGAGCAAAAAGCGAAAATCCTCGTAATCCTCGAAACTGAACGAATCCGTCTCGATCTGGTCATAATCTACATAAGCGTAATTTGGAGGCTCGAGCGTTGCTCTCGCCCCGAGCTGATACCCAGCAAATTGCTCTTCCAGGGCAGTCTCTCCCGGGGAATGACGACGCGTAGCGGAGACGAGCTGATCATCCTGCAAAAATAACACACGATGCTCGATATCATAGGCCGGCTCATCTATCCCTACAAAAAAATAGAGCATGCCTCTCGCTGGCAGAAGTGAAGATTCATCATGCTTTACCAATTCTTGCAAATTGAGCTGAAGCAAAAACGTCATCGGAGTCCCATCCGTCGTCTGGGGCCACTCGAGTTGGGGCGGCAGGTCAGGATCTCCGCCGATTCGTGATAGACAAGGAGTTTCATAGTTTTCGATCGCCGTTTTTTCACATCGAATCCCTTGGCGCGTAGTCTCAAGCAAATAGGTTGAAGCATGCGCTACATTTTGCTCAAATATGTGCTCCTCAAGCTTTTTACGGTTTCGTTCATTCAAACTCACGTTGATCCTCCCATATGGCAATCTGATAGCCCCATTTTATACGATTATCCCAGATGCTTCCATCATCCCTTTTACCCATGCTTTTATGCAGCTTCTTTCATCCGTTTGGCAATAGCCTCCGCCAGATCGGTCGTCAGCTGTGGAACATGGGTTTTCAAAATCGAATTGACCATCGGTGCCTTTAGCCCCTTCGCAGTGATGTCGAGGAAACCCGTCATTTTTGTGCGTCGCTCATCCAATGCCTTGGCTTGGAAATAGCCTTCTCCGGCAAAATTATCGTTGATACCGGTCAAAGTAAATCTTACTTCAGTCGGCTCTTTCCATTCGGTTATGTCCACTTGCAGACTTATCTTTTTCTTCATAATCCCAATGTCCCCTAAAAAGGTCCAATTCACTTTACGGTCGTTGATGATCTCGTGACTTATGTAACCAGGCACCAGCGGAATCCAGTTTTCCAGTACGCTGACAAATTCCCAAATCGTATTCATTCCCAAATCTAAATCAATGACATGTATTCCTTGAGGCATGACCGTTCATTCCTTTCCCGCTGTCTTTAGCTATCCTGTTAAATGTATTGCAGCGGGAGGCGATATATTTCGGAAAATTCGAAGCCGGGATGGGAAATAAGCCAGTACACACCGCTTCTAATACGGAAATGCACTGGCAGTTGCAATCCTCCATATCTTTTCCTATCGCTTATTTTGGCTCAAGTGTGAGTACATGCCCGTTATCAATCGTTTCCGTCAGAGAAGTTGTATGATAGGTTCCCTCTACCCAAGCCCGGAATTGATCATCGTACCAGCTGCTTTTAAAATGCCCGGATTGGCCTGGTCCGACAATATGATACGCCTTCGTCAGATCGCTGGTGTCTACGACAAACCGCCAGGAAGCTCCGTGGTTGATGACGCCCGACTTTGGATTGTATCCGGCTGCCTGCACGGTTACTGAACTTCCCCCTGCCGGAATTGGCGCTGCCCAGTTAAAAAGATAGTTCAGTCCTGTCACACTGGATAGCGGGTGAACAAAAGATGCCTGGTGAGCATTGCCCCATTTCCATGCTTGGCTGCTTTTTCCCCAAGAAGTCTCGATTTCCGCGATCGAATTTTTCAGTGAAGCATGGAGCACTTTGGAGAGTCCCCCTTTTTCCTCCATCCACGGACCAGGCTTGCCAGCTTGCGCTCTGCGGACCAGATCGTCAATGACCTGCGCTCTTCCTCTAAACAAGCTTCTCATGGAATCTGGTATTTGCTCTTCTAAGAGGGCTGCTCCCACCTGCTGCATCCATTTGTTGAAAATAAGCGGGGCTGCCAATTCCTTGTCGTCGACGAAATTCCAGCCTTCGAGGAGAGCGAGGACTTCTTTTTCCTTGTCGGTGAGCGTTTCTTTTTTCACCTGCTCCAAAAAGATGGGGACAAATTCTTGCGCTTGCAAATTGACTTGATCCATCTGCAGCTTTTGCATGTCCTCCACCGTCAGTTTTTCTTTTTCGGCGAGCACCTGTTGAATTCTCATTTGACGATACGGCTGTGCCCAAATATTGCTGATGTGGTATGGATAGCTGTTATCGGTAACCTTGTAGTTCGCGCTGGAGATAAAGCCTGCGCTCGGGTTTACGGTCTTCGGAAGCTGATCGTACGGAATGTACCCCGTCCACTCGTGCTCTTCTGTCCATCCAGGCACAGGTAGCAGTGCGTCTCCGTTTTTTCGGATTGGAATTTTTCCATTTGCCTTGTAGGCGATCGTCCCATCCTGCGCCGCAAACACAAAGTTTTGCGCAGGCGTGTGGAAGTCTTCCAGCGCCTTCTCGAACTCGGTCCAATTTTTTGCTTTATTCATGTTAAGCACCGCTTCCAGCTCTCTCGACGGCTCAAGCGCTGTCCATTTGAGTGCGAAAACGGTATCCTTCCCACTCTCCTCGGCAAACTCCGAAATAATGGGACCATGTCTCGTGATCGTTACCTGGTACGGAATCGTTTCTTTGTCTTTTACCTTTATCGGCTCGTCAATGACCTGTGCGTCTTCCCATTTGTCCATATAAAGGAATTGATTGGGTGCGTTCGGGTTTCTTTTTTCGATATACAAATCCTGTACATCTGGCCCCGTGTTTGTCACACCCCATGCGATCGAATCGTTATGTCCCAAAATAATGCCCGGAATCCCGGCAAAAATAACCCCACTCACATTTACCGCCGGAGCATTCAGATGAGTCTGGTACCAAATCGCTGGGGTAGCGAGGGACAGATGCGGGTCATCGGCCAGAAGCGGCTTGCCTGATGCGCTTTTTGCTCCACTGACTACCCAGTTATTGCTTCCATTGAATTCTGGCGGGACGACTGCTTTGGCAAAGCTTTTTTCGACGTCGATTTTTTCTTCCCCTAGTGTTGCAATAATGGGAGGGCCCCCTTTTTCATCAGAAGGGAACAGATCGTATGCTTTTTCCTTGGAAAAATGGCTTAACAGATAATAGCGAAATGCTTGCCCTTCCCAATGTCCACCCAAATCGTACGCCATGTACTTTCCGATGGTGAGAGAATCGAGCGGTGTCCATTCTTTTGGCTCATAGCCGAGCAGTGTAAACTCGACAGGCAGCGCTCCTTTTTCTTTTGCTTCCCTTATGTAGGAATTCACGCCATCTGCATACCACTACAGGGCATCCTTGGCTTCCTGTGAGTAGACTTCATGTGAAAGCGTGGCTGCCCTGCGCAAGCCGAGCGTCCGGAAATATTTATCCCGATCCACAGCCTTCTCGCTAATCACTTCACTCAGCTCACCGGATGCTTGTCTTCTGCTCAAATCCATTTGAAACAGACGATCCTGTGCCGTCACGTACCCTTGCGATGCAAACAAATCATGCTCGTTTTTGGCGAAAATATGGGGCACCCCATTGGCGTCTCTCGTTACGGTTACAGGCTCCAGAAGGCCTGCTACCTGGATCGTGCCTTCGATTTGCGGCAACGATTTGGAGATATATGCGTTTGCGATTCCGAATAAAACAGCACTTACGACAAGTAGTACAATGACTACGCCAGCCAAAATTTTGACAGCCTTTTTCCCCCTGCTCGCTGTTTGCTTTTTCAGAGCAGCCTCCATTGCTATATCCCCCCATATCGTTTCTACTTTTGTTCTATCATAATATTTCCAACCGAGGTAATGAATGACTATTCAGTGTTGCTTCAGTATAGCACACAGACCACAAGAGATGGCGCTCCCCCACGTCCTGTAGTGCAAGTTTTCGAGCACAAAAAAAATACGGCATTTCTGCCGTAGATTCTCGCTCGTTCTGATTTATTATCGTATTTGCATGCAGCTGTGCCTCGGCTTTCGTTTACACCGCTGTCGTACTAAATTTTTTCATGTTCATTTTTTTGACAGTGTTCTCAGCTGCCTCCATGATCACTTCTCCCAAAGTAGGATGGGGATGAATGGTCAGCGCCAGATCTTCTACAGTTGCTCCCAGCTCGATGGCAAGTGCCAGCTCCGATATGAGAGTTGACGCCTCTACTCCGGCAATTTGTGCTCCAATTACGAATCCCGAGCTGGAATCTGCAATGATTTTGACAAATCCTTCTGTTGCCTGGAGCGCCAATGCTCTGCCGTTAATGGAGAATGATGATTTCCCTGTAACTACCGGGATGCCTTGCGCTTTTGCTTCTGTTTCACTGAGTCCAACGCTTGCCAGCTCCGGTTCTGAAAAAACGACAAGTGGGATGGCTCTGTAATCAACTACAGCAGCTTGACCTGCAATCGCTTCTGCGGCAACTTTGGCTTCATAGGAGGCTTTATGGGCAAGTGCCGGGCCAGCCGTAATATCACCAATGGCGAAAATATGCGGGATATTCGTTCTGCATTGTTCATCTGTCTCAATCAGTCCTCTGCCCGTAACCTGCAATCCGATACGCTCCAGTCCCAGTCCTCCATCCGTGTTTGGCTTTCTTCCAACCGTCACTAGCACATATTCTGCTGTAATCGATTGATGCACCTGATCTTTTTCATAATAGAGTGTTACATGATCCTCATCCTGCTGTGCTTTTGTTGCCTTCGCTCCATTTATGATCGTAATTCCGTCCGCTTTTAATTGTCGAATAACAGGGGCCACAAGCTCCGACTCGAACCCTGGTAGTACTTGTCCGCCGCCCTCCAGAATCGTCACCTTTGCTCCAAATTTGGCATACATCTGCCCCAGCTCAATACCAATATAGCCGCCTCCAATAATGACCATGCTGGCTGGAATCTGCGAAAGCGACAGTGCCTCTGTAGAAGACAAAATACGTCCACCAAACGGCAATGCTGGCAGCTCAATCGGACGCGAGCCTGTTGCAAGAATCGCATGCTGAAAGGAAATCGTTTGCTCTACTCCTGCCAGATGAATAGCTGCTGTATGCTCATCCACAAAGCTTGCTTCTCCTTGCACAACGGTTACACCAGCCGTCTTGAGCAAGTAACCGACCCCACCAGCCTGTTTGTCCACAACCTTCTGCTTGAAAGCTTGTGCGATCTCAAAGGAACCCGCAGTATCAGCCTTGTTCAACTGTCGGAGCAAATCATGACGATGTGCTTCTGCAATCAATGCTTTTGACGGAATGCAGCCCACATGAGTGCAGACTCCACCGATCTGGGAACGTTCCACAATTGCCGTCTTCATCCCTAGCTGTGCAGATCGGACAGCTGCTACATAGCCACCCGGCCCTGATCCAATTACGAATGTATCTACCTTTTCAAGTTGACTCATAAAATGGTCCCCCTAAATTTTAAAAGACATTTAAATATGATAATCATAATATATTATATTCATCATATTCAAAAATAGTCAATATCCCGATTCGTGCTTTGACATCAATTATTATGATGGATATAATATTTTAAAGCAAATTGATACGGGACGGAGTGATAACAATGCCATATCCAGAAGGACACAAAATAAAAGTTCGAGGCAAAATTATTGAAAGTGCTGCTCAAGCCTTCCGTACGAATGGTATCCGCGATATAAGTGTTCCTGTCATCATGAAAGGGGCCGGGCTGACTCATGGAGGGTTCTATTCACACTTTGAAAACAAGGATCAACTCGTTGTTGAAGCTTGCCGTTATGCCATCAGCGATACAATCGCTCTTTTACAACAAGCCGCAGACCAGGCGAAGGATGTCCCCAAAATCCATGCCATTATTCAATACTATTTAAGTCAGGAGCACCGTGATCGAAGAGAGATCGGCTGTATTCTCCCTGCTCTTTCTGGTGAAATGTCCCGCTCCTCAGACGAGGTTCGGCAAGTCTTCACCCAAGAGGTTCAGCGAATGATTGATTTTATCGCTGATCTGGCACAGCTCGATACGTCCAAAGCCAGCGCCCTGCTCAGTTCTATGGTCGGCTCTCTCGTGCTGGCACGCTCTGTTCACGATTCCAAACTGAGTGACGATCTTCTGGCTGCAGGAAAGCAGTATGCCCAAACGATACTTGTCGCCTAGTATTGCGATCCTCTCAAGCCTAATTGACTACAGCATGAAAACAAGACCGGCGTTCGTCTAAAACGGCGCCGGTTTGACCTATTCCTCGAAATAACCAATTATTTATGACTTCATTTTCACCCTCACAGCGTCGAGCGATTCCACAAGCCTTCGTTATCGCCCTACACACTCACTCCAGGATTAACTCCATCCAGATCAGTGTATCCAGCGCAATCCATTCCTACTAAACTCATAGCAACCTGTTTCAACAACATACTTTGGTCTTGTATTTTAAGAAACCGATCCTGCCTCTCAAACGTATCTCTAGTAATATACAAAAACTGACAATGAAATCGAGGTGCAAGCAAACATGGATTCTCTTACAATCGTTCCCTATCGTCCCGAGCTCGCAGCAGCAGTCGCCGATATGTGGAACGCCAGCCGCGATGGATGGGGCGGCGGAAACTCGATTACGACAGCAGAACAAATCCGCCAGGAAGAAGCGAGATCAGATGCACTCGTTGTGTACCTGGCTATGGATGGCGAAACGGTGGCCGGCTATTGCAGCCTGGGAGAATATCGGGAGGATACAGGTGCCCTCTACATCCCGCTGCTCAATGTCCGTCCTGAATATCAAGGAAAAAAAGTAGGACGCATGCTGCTTGCGCGCGCACTCGAGCAAACGATCCAGCTCGGCTGGCCGCGACTTGATCTGTATACATGGGCAGGGAACACCAAAGCAGTTCCCCTGTATAAAAAGTTCGGTTTTTTCTGGGAGGATCGGGACGATTCCACGCATTTGATGAATCTGATTCCCACTGTGCTCTCTACGGAGGCCATCTCCCATTACTTCGAAGACATAGATTGGTATCACGACTCTACTCGCGAAATTGTAGTAGAGCCGGACGGTCGAAAAGAAAACGGCTTTGATTATTTCACTTACTCCTGGGCAAAAGGAGAAACGAACCTGCGGGTTGAGTTTGAGCGCCGTGGTCGTGGCCTGCGCCTGATTGAGACAGATGATTATCTGGTGTCCGCCGAGGTAGAAAAACTGGAGCTCGTATTTGGCCGGGAATACCAGATTCAGTACCGGATCATCAACAAATCCGGCAAGCCGCTGCACCTATCCCTTCAAGGCGAGTCATCCGAGACGATCCGCTTCGAATATGGGCAGGATCTGGAAGTAACGAAAGAAGCGACACTGACTGCCAGCTTTTTTGTTGATGAGATCACCGAAGAGCAAAGTATTTGGCGCACGCATCCCCGCGTCTGCACACATATCCTGATTAACGGCAAAAAAGCTTTGTTTCAGGTAGGGATTCTCCCCAAATTTCCTGCCACCCTAACCATGCATGTACCGGGCTTCTCCTATCCGGGACAGCAAGCCACATTTTATTTGGATGTAGAGAACAGCTTTGAAGAAGAAGCAGAATTTACATTTGAGCTACCCTCTCAGCCGTTTCTGAACCTCCACGAGCAGCATTACACCTTGCGATTAAAGGGCAAGGAGCGCACCTCGCTATACTTGACCGGAGATTTGCATGAACACGGCTACTATGAGGCAGATGTAAAGGTGAAAGCGACCCTTGCAGATGGCAGCACTGTCTCTTTTGCCAAAAAGATCGGCGCCGCATTCACCGGATTGGGTGCGATGCTCGCAGGAGAAACAGAGCTAACCTGGCAGATTCACCATGGCAGCCATACTCTCTACGTAAACAAGGACGACAATGAGCTAACCATCGTCAGTGGTACGGGTTCACAGCCAACCTATTTCTCCTACCCGAAAATTGGCAAGCCGTATTCCAGCGAGTTCTCGAAAAAGCGTGCCGAGAAAGTAGACTATCTCTTTGAAAAGGGAGCAATCGGTATCCGCATCACATATCGCTCTGGAGCTTATCCTCAGCTTGCCCTGACCGCAAAAACACTTCTCTTCGGAGACGGCACGGTTGTGCATGAGCTGGAGCTGGAGAACCTTTCTACAGAAAAGATTGCAACTGAGCTTTGGCTCAGCCAAGGCTTCGCTCATCCGTTTTCCCGTCCCATTTTGCCGTATCAAGGGCGATATATCGAAGTCCCTTCCTCCTACGGCAGCGATATGGAATATTGGGATGGTGAGCTGCTCAGTGAGAACTGGGTGTTTTCAAGGGATGAAGCAAGCCCATGGGCAATGTGCTGGCCAGACGAATACCACAGCGATTTTCAAGGCTGGCAGGTGGCTCTGGAGACCAGTATTGCCGAATTCGAGCCGCAGGGCAAAACCATACTCGGTCCGGTCTACCTCATGCACGGCAGCTTTACAGACTGGAAGGAGTTCCGCGCTTTTGCCCGAAAAGAAGCAATGCCAGCGGACTTATCCCTGACTTCTCACCTGGAGCTGACTGCAAACAAGCAGAACCCGTTCCTTGATCGTGCAGAAATAGAGGTACAGGTAAAAGAGTACAAGCAGCAGTATTTGGAGGGTGAATTGTCTGCATCTCTGGAGGGTGATGCTGCTTCCAAACAAGCGTGCAGCTACACGGAGGAAGAAGAAGCGACCGAATCTGACTTTACTTTCGATGCTACGGGGTCATCGTATGAGCTGGTGCAGGTAAACGGACATTTCGCTACCCATGAAACGAAGCTGCGCAGCGCCATTTTCCCAATCGGTAGCGGCACGGTCACGCAAGAACAGGTGGAGGAAAGTGGACAGCGTGTCTTTGTCGCTGACAACGGCATCGTGCGGATCAAGGCAGCTCCTGATTTTTATCCTACTCTGTATTCTCTCGCAACCAACGGCCAGGAGTGGTTGGCTAGCTCCTTCCCGGAAAGGCAGCCCAAATCATGGTGGAACCCGTGGACAGGTGGAATCAGCAACTCGATCGATGAGATGAGTGCATTTTCACTAGTCAAGGAAGAGTGCACAGCCTCATTCGTCGAGCGGAAAGACAATCGGCAAAATGTGTGGCAAGGCATCAAGCTGAGCTACACGGTGAAAAAGCAGGAAAAATATCGCGGTCTGACATGCCATCAGTATTACTTGCTTCTGCCTGGAGTACCGGTATTATGTCATACCGTTGAGATCGAGCAAAACACCGGAACCTATTTTGCTGACAAGAGCTGGACAACTAACATCTTTTTGCAAACCGAAGACACGGCGGATGCCGTTTGGCTGAAAACAATCGGGGCCAATGGCGAGGAATTGAGCTACAAGCTGGCACAAGGAGAGCTGTCCGTGACCGAAGTTTCCGACTATATCGTTGGTTCTGCTTCTCACAAGGATCAGCTGCAAATCGTAACTGATCTAGACGCGGCAGAGCTGCAGCTCTACTCCAACAAGGAAGTAGCTGTCGCCTCACTCGAGCGGGAGCTGAACCTGCCAAACAAGAGCACGACCTTTACTGCGCCCCTCTTTTTCCTGTTTGCGGACAAGCCGATTCCATCTGACTCCTTGTCTGCCTTGCGCGCCATCCGTTTTATGAACAAAAGGGAGGATTGAAATGAAAATCATTGATGCCCATATGCATTTATCCCACATCGAAGAGTTCAAGCGGACAGCGACAGAACAGTCGTTTGTTGATTACTCGGTAGAGGGACTCCTGCAGGAATATGCGGAAAACGGAGTCGTGCTCGGGATTGGCATGGGCTTGACGGAGACACAAAAGAACGGTTTTCCTGACGCAGAAGCGATCACCCCGATGGGGCTCGATTTGACAGAAGAGCTGCCGCAAAACCTCGTCTATTGCCTGGGAATCAACCCATTCAAGCTGGATGAAGCAGCGTTGCAGCGAATGGAACAAGATTTGCAAAAACCGAATGTAGTCGGGTTAAAAATATATCTCGGCTACTATCCGTTCTATGCTTACGATCATGTCTATGATCCGATCTATGCGCTCGCCGCGACTTATCAGGTGCCTGTTGTCTTCCACACCGGAGATACGTATTCAGAACGAGGGCTGCTGAAGTATTCTCATCCACTCACGCTGGACGAAGTCGCCGTAAAGCATCGTGATGTTAATTTCATGATGGCTCATTTTGGTGATCCGTGGGTGCTGGATGGAGCTGAAGTCGTGTACAAAAATCGCAACATGTTCGCTGATCTCTCTGGCTTGATGGTGGGTGACGCAGCGAATTGTCAGCGATTAAAGGATTCCCCACTCTTTTTCTCTCATCTGCGTCATGCGATCACTTATTGTGATCACTACGACAAATTTTTGTTTGGTACCGACTGGCCACTAGCTCCAGTGAAATCGTACATCGAATTCGTACAAGAGCTGATTCCAGTACAGTTTCATGAGGACGTGTTTTACCATACGGCTTTGCAAGTATTTCCAAAGATCAAGCCGCTCGTTGAGTAGCTGGTAATTACCATTTACAATCAAAAAAATCCCCTGTATCCTCACAAGCCTTTCGTGAAGCTACGGGGGATTTCTTTCTCCTTGACAGTTCTACGTGCTTAGCTGCTTTTTATCCCGCTTCCCCAGATGGGTATACGCGATCCGGTGTACGAACACAATCTCTTTCGGCATTTGATAGCGGGCAACCTTTGAGCGCAGCCATTCACTTAAAGCCGCTTCCGTCAGCTCAGCATGTGCCACAAGCTGAACAACTGCTTTTAACCTTTGACCAAACCGTTAATCAGGAAGTCCGATCACCGCTGCGTCTTCGATCAACGGATGCTGCATCAGGACTTGCTCAAGCTCGATTGGATACACATTTTCACCAGCAGAAACTACCATGTCATCTGTTCTGCCGCATAAAAAATAGTAGCCCCCCTCATCCCGATACCCTAAGTCCCCTGTCGCAATCCACGACCGATTTCGGTTTCGCATCGACCAATGATTTTTGATGCAAAACTCACCTACCTGACCGGCTCTACACTGCTTTTTCTGAGAGTCAAGCACCTGTAATCGAACACCTTTGATTGGTCTTCCAATCGTATTCGGACAATCGGCTAAATCCTGCGGATTGGCAATGAGATTCAATCCTGCCTCTGACGTACCGTACAAATTGTACAATACATGCCCCAGCTTCCTGTGCACCTCTGTCACCAGCTTGGGATTGAGCTCTGCACCGCCGGATGCGATACAAGCAAGTGATTTTAAATCTTCTACATGATGCTTCAGCATTTTATGGAGCATCAGCGGAACGACGGTGACGACCTCGACCTCATGTTTTCGAATGAGCGCACACGCTTTTTCCGCCTCAAATCTGGAGGTGATTACGATTTTCTTCCCTAATGCGATGAATAGCAGCAAGAGAGCAAGCCCATATCCATGGTACATAGGAGTAGCAATATAGGCAGTTTGATAGCGTAATAGCTGGAGCCTGGTAAGCATGGTTGAAAAAGGAGGCAAATAATTGAATAAGGATGGCTGATGCGCGACTTTCTTTGCTTTTCCCGTCGTACCTCCTGTAAGGAGTATGATCTTGCTGGAAGACGTTCTCTGTCGCGGAGCCTTTTCCCCTCCGAAGGCACGAGACAGTTGATTGACGGCAGGCAAGTGCTCGTGGTAGCTGAGCAGCTTGTCTTTTGCATAGATCGACTGCTCGATGAGGCCTGTCAGCTCCGCGTCATAAATCAGCAGGTCCAGCTCATGCGCCTCCACAATCTGATTAAACTGCTCCAGGCTCATTTCGGTATTCAGTAAGAAAATATCAGAGCCCGTAAAAGAGGCGGCAAACATAGATTTCACCAGGGAAGCATGATTTTTGCATAAAAAGCCAACCTTGTGACCGCTCGCAAGTCTGTATTTTTGCTTTAAAAGGAGTGAAAGACGCTCTGATTGGTCCAACAGCTGTTGAAATGTCATGGTTTCCTGACATCCACCACAGCGACTTTCTGACCGTACATGCTCGCTGCAACCTTCGCAAGCATCATTACATTCATCCCGTATTGAAAAATAGCAACGATCAGTCGGTACAAACCGACGGGGGAGAGCATTTTCATTTTGTACAGAACAGCAAGCAAGGATACGAACCGCATCATGGCTTTCCCCTTTTTCGCAGCCTTCTTTGCATTCCCCATTCCCATGGCCCTCTCCCCAAAACCGAGGCCAGCTGTCCAAAAATCAACCACCACGGCATCACGCTTTTCCGTTTGGTATACATGGATTTGGCGATCATTCGGGCTGCATGCTCCGGGCTCATGGCAGGCGCGTTTTGGTAGGCGGCTGTGGGCTCGATCATCGGTGTTTTCACTAGTGGGAGATAAATCGACGTCGTCGTAATTCCCAGAGCATTCCATTCGGGGGCGGCTGAACGAAGCCATGTATCAAAGGCGGACTTGGAAGCCTGATAAGCAGCCCAATAGGGAAGCGGAATCAGCGACGTGTTTATGGTAGAGATGTTAATGATCTGTCCTTTGTTTTGTTGGATTTGAGGAATGAGGGACAACAGCAATTGGACCGGCGCAAAATAGTTGATTGCCATCGTCCGGGTAAAATCGTGATAACGGTTTAAGGACTCCATGATCGGACGTCTGATGGAGTGTCCAGCATTACTCACGACTATATCGACACCTGCTGGCTGATTCCGAACAAAACGGAGAAACGCCTCCAGCTCGATGGAGTCACGTAAATCAGCCCGAAAAACACTTATTTTAGCAGCCTTTCCTGCAATCTCGTTTTTTATCTTCTTCAGCTTTTCCTCTCTCCTGGCTACAAGGATCAAATGAACCTCATATTCAGCCAGAAGATAGGCCAGCTGCTCTCCAATCCCGGAGCTCGCACCTGTGATCATGATCGTTTTCCCGTGAATGGCCTTGGCTAGCCTCTTCTCGTCCAAATGAGTAGGCAAAAATAATATTTTTTCCCAAGCTTTATAGTTACGCATTCTTTTTAATCCCTTTTGGTTATGTGTAGATTCCACCTCTATTGTCCTCAACTTGTTTGCCAGAAACAAGCTCCTTGTTTATTGATCCTAAACTGCATAGCATCATTTACCACTCATCTATCTGCCTTAATTTATAGAAAGCTGTATACTCGTCCAATCACTCTCGCTTTGTCCAACATACTCTGAAATTATCAAACAAAAGGAGATGATTGATTGGCACGAATTCTCGACAAAGCTGCGGTTCAACCACGTAGCAGCTTCAACCTAGCAAGATCATTTACGATTAGGCGTTCACCAGGAAGGTCTCGTCTAGCATCCATCCGAATCAGAATACCCGCTATGAATGCTCGACCTAACCAGGTTGAACTAGTAGCATCTGTTGGTGTCCGGGGGATTACCGGTATTGCTCAAATCCGGTTTCGAATCTTTCGTGATGGAAGAGAGATTTTCAACACAATCCAAGGTATTGAATCCACTGGGTCTGAACAAAACTATATCGTCACATTCCAGGCGATTGATAGAAATGTAAGATCAGGCAGTCATGTCTACACAGTAACTGCTGAAAACCAAACCGCAAATACAAGAGCGGATATTGTCGGTCCAATATCTTTTAGTGGGCTAGCCGTTAAAACGAGAACCTAATCCGGTTCTTGCAGTTCGCTCGCTACGTACAGGCTGTCGGTATAAATCGACAGCCTTTCGTCGTTCACCCGCCTGGAAAATAAAGCAGCCTTTTTTCGACCAATTGGGACAGAATCACTGAAGTAAAAGGTCTTGCCCACGCTTGCCATATGAGAGAACTGCTTGGGAGCCTTAATCCCACCAAAAATACCACGTATCATGCTTCATTAAATAATCCGCGTAGTAACCTAATGTTGGACAATCATCCAGAACATAATGGCAAAATATAAAATGCTCCTTGGCGAGCTTCAAAGCATCCTCATATGTCTGTGGTCGACTACCTGCCTGAACAATCCATGTATCGTCCGTAACTGCAAGAATCGTAATCGCATACTTCTCCTGAAAATGCTTCATGATCACTGACTGGTGTAACGGGAGAGGACAATCATTGAAGCCACCCATCGGAACCCACAGCGGAGCTTCATTCCCGGCTTCTTGCGGCAGCTTCAAAACAATCAGCGAATCATCTTCATCGGCATACTCCTGAAGCCATTTTGCATCGAAATGGAGCGGTGCTTTCTCTGCCTCACTGCGTCGCTCATCCAAAAGCTCCTCGCCTTCCCAAATCAATGCGTACGCCTTGTACAAGTCCTCGAAGCTTTTGCCCTCCAAATCGATTTGATCTGAAGGTAGATCTGTATACATCAGCTGTGACGCTATGATATGCCGCCACGCATCCTCCACTGTCATGCTGCGAGCCTCTTCCAGCTGTTGATGAACATAATCAGAAAGTGTGCCCGCTTCCTCGATGGCATCCTCCAGCATTTCCTCCAAATTACCGCTAGGCAGGATGCAAATGCTGTGCTTCCCTTCCTCATGAGCAGGTATAGACACATCCTGCACAGAAACTACTTCGATGTCACATTCCTTGAAATGTTGGGAAAGCTCTTCTACCATATGTATCCCTCTTTTCTTAAAATAAGCTCCTCAATCCGTTAAAAGACAAGAAGCCTCCCTTGATCGTTTCGCGGGAAGCTTCTCGTTGATCACATAGACTATGACATTTTCACCAGGCTGTAGTTTTTCTTGCCTTTGCGGATAATGATAAAACGGCCGCCGATAGCCAGGTCAGCTGTTACTTCGAGTCCAAGGTCGCTGATGCGCTCACCATTCATGGAAATCGCTCCATTATTGATATCTTCGCGTGCCTGACGCTTGGACGGCTCAATGCCTAAATCAACAAGCCAATCGACGATATTTTTCGCTTCGTTCGTAGCTTCAAACGTTGGCATTTCTTTAAAGCCTTGCTCGATCTCATCCGCAGTCAGTGATTTGATGTCTCCACTGAACAATGCTGCGGTAATGCGTTTGGCTTGCTCCAGCATTTCTTCGCCGTGAACAAATCGGGTCATTTCCTCTGCCAGCATTTTTTGTGCTTCGCGCTTGTGCGGCTCTGTCTGCACTTTTTCTGCCAGCTCATCAATCTGCTCTTTGGAAAGGAATGTAAAGTATTTCAAGTATTTCACAACATCACGGTCATCTGTGTTTGCCCAGAACTGGTAGAATTCAAATGGCGTGGTTTTGTTCGGATCCAGCCAGATCGCGCCACCAGCTGTTTTCCCGAATTTGGTTCCGTCGGATTTGAGCATGAGCGGAATGGTGAGACCGAATGCTTTTGATTCTGGACCTTCTTTTTTTCGGATCAGGTCAAGGCCGCTTGTGATGTTCCCCCATTGGTCTGAGCCGCCGATCTGCAATTGTACGTCTTCATTCTGGTACAGGTGCAGGTAGTCAAGCGACTGCAGGATTTGGTAGGAGAACTCGGTAAAGGAAATGCCCGTTTCGAGTCGGCTCGATACGATATCCTTTGCCAGCATGGTATTGATGCTGAAGTTTTTGCCGTAGTCGCGCAAAAATTCGATTACGTTGATTTTATGTGTCCAGTCGTAATTGTTGACCAGACGAATCTGATTATCTCCATCGGTCACAAACAGCTTTTTCATTTGTGCGGTCAGCGCGTCTACGTTTTCCTGGACTTGATCCAAGGTTTGCAACGAACGCTCTGTTTGACGACCACTTGGATCACCGATCGTACCCGTAGCCCCACCAATCAGAATAACCGGACGGTGCCCAGCAAGCTGGAAGCGTTTCAGCACCATGAACGGGATCAAGTGACCAATATGCATACTGTCACCTGTCGGGTCTACACCACAGTAAAGTGAAATCGATTTTTGTTCCGTTAATTCTCTCAGGCCCTCTGCATCCGTTTGTTGATTGATCGCGTCGCGCCATTGCAATTCGTCGATAATGTTCACAGCCAACCACTCTCCTATGCTCGTAGACAACTTGTAATCAAACATCGTATCTGTAAAACAAAAAATCGCCCCTTGTCTATGTAGACATAGGGACGATTGAATAACCGTGTTACCACCCAGCTTGCACCAATGGACGTTGCGCTATTCGCACGCCATTCATGCCACTCTTTGACGAGTTATCGTTCGCCACTTCCGCTCAGCATTACCCGAGATACTCCAGAGTTGTAATTCGCAGGCTTCGTGTGTACCGGGTTCCATCAACCCCCGGCTTTCTAGAACAGGGACCAAGCTGCTACTGGGCTCTTTCAACGTATGTCATATATAAGATTACAGACAGTATAGTGAATTCCTAGATCAGTGTCAACTGCGCTGGCAGAAAAGGGCGCTACTCATTCCAGTATTCCTTTTTGGGGCAGGATGATACATCACTCACGAAAAAAACATTCACCACGCTGTAACGAAATCCCGGTTTTTCGTACTTATGTTGTGGGAGGTGACAAAATGGAGAATATTGAGCATTTGTATGAAGAGTATGCTCAAACCGTCTATAAATATTTATTCAGCTTATCGCAAAATGCCGACTTGTCCGAAGAGCTTACACAAGAAACGTTTTACCAAGCGATGAAAACCATTCACCATTTCCGCGGCGAGTGCAAAATCTCTGTTTGGTTATGCCAGATCGCCAAACACCTCTGGTACAACGAAATCAACAAGAAAAACAAAACACGATCGATTTCTATAGATGATCTTGAAATCCCTGTACATACAGGGAAAAACGTAGAAGCCGCTGTCTTGCAAAATGAAGAAAAGCTTGCTTTGTTTCGCATGCTGCATCGATTGGACGAGAAAACGAAAGAAGTGATGTACCTTCGCCTCTCGGGGGATTTGAGCTTTAGCGAAATTGGAGACATTCTGGGACAAAGTGAGACCTGGGCACGCGTTACCTTTTATCGCGGCAAACAAAAAATGATGAAAGGAAGATCAGAATGGAACAGCGATTGAATTGCAAAATTGTGCAGGATTTACTCCCCAACTATATCGAGGGATTAACAAGCAATATAACGAATCAAGCCATACAGGAGCATCTGGCTACGTGTGAGGATTGCAAAAAAGTATTAGAGAGCATGACAAAAGAAACCAAAGAAATCAAGGCAGTCCCCTACAAGCAAATCAACTTCTTGAAAAAGATTAAGCGCAGACAGTGGACGATTGCGATTCGCAGCGTAGTCATTTCCGTCCTGATTTTACTCGGAGTTTATTATTTCTTCGGAAGTCGTGACTTTCCCGTTCCAAGCAATAGTGTGTCGGTCAGCGATGTGTATGAACTGAGCGACGGTACGATTCACTACATCATTTCTGCCAATGTTCAAGCCTATATCAGCACTACTACCTCATACAATGATGGCATCACCGAGATCAACCGAATCTATGAGAATCGACGACTGACTTCCGATGAAGGGAAGAGCTTTGTATCCTTGCCAGATAGATGGACATCCGTGAAGCATTCCAATACGAGTCATGTTACAACGGGAATCTATTACGAAGGTACGGGTAAAAACGACAGGATCATCATTTGGGAAAAGGGCATGAATATTCCAAAGGCAAATGCTGAACAGGAGGCAAAATATAGAGAATATCTGGAGAAGAAAACTAGGTAGGATCAAAGAAAGGCTGTCGAGTGCTCATGCTCGACAGCCTGGACATTTGGCAGGAACGTTTTCAGATTGTATCTGACACAATCACTCCTTCTGAAGGTGCTGTAAACTGTTTGCCATGACCTCTTTGAATATCGGTGAAATAATTGGCCCCCACCATAATGCTACCATCGGGTCAGTCTTTGGCTCATCAACGGATACGTAAATCAGCAGCTTAGGATCATCACTGGGAGCATATCCGATAAAGGTAGCGATATTTTTACCGTCGATGACGTTTCCTTGTGCATCGTACTTTGGTGCTACACCGGAGTTCCCGGCAACGGAATATTCGTCCAACTTAAAAAGTACTCTAAGTGAAGCGAACTTGCTACTTACAGCTGATTCCAAAATCTCCCTAACCTGTTTCGCTGCTTCTTCCGATATGACTTGACGAACCATGTACTGACTTCTCGTATCCGTATCCGCGTTCTTATACAGATGTGGCCTCATCAGCTCACCACCATTAGCAATGACCCCCAGTGCAGCTACCTGCTGTAAGGCGGTTGCCGTAGCCCCTTTTCCCATAGCAGCATTGGCTACCTCGTAGGGCTTTTCCATGGTTGGCAGACTACCCGCCTCTTCTCCCTCAAGCTCGATTCCTGTCTGGTTCCCGAAACCAAACCGCTTCAAGTACTCCTCAAGCACGCCCTTTTGTAAACGTTCATTGCCAAGCTTGGCGAATGCTACGTTAGAGGAACTCAGGACCCCCTCCAGGTAGGTAATCTCCCCCCACCCTATGCCATTATTGGGGTCTTTTATTAGTTTACCTGGAGCAACTTCATAGGTTCCAGAATCATAAATTTCATTGGGATCAAACTTCCCCTCCTGGATCGCTGCCGCCAGAGTCACGATGGGATAAGCCGGAACGGGGTCAGGCACCGCTCTCCCTGCATATTCCTGCTCCTTTGCCATCTTATTAGGCATACGGTTCGCCATGGCCAGAATTTCACCAGTATGTGGATCGGTTACAATTACCGTCATGCTTTCCGGGCTGTAGACTTGATTGGTTTTGTTTAGCGCTTCTTCCACATACGCTTGAATTTGTGGATTAATCGTCGTGACTTTCGCCTTTTGTTCAGCCGTTCCTGCAGCGGTTGTGCCCGGACTCACTGGCTCATTTTTAATTTGTGCACTTTGCACAGATGGGGATTCCATAGAGATCACCACCTGGTAGGCGATCAGGAAAAGAGCAAACGAAGCAGCGATGGCCCCGATTACCTTGCTAACTGTTTTTCGTCTTTTCATACGCATAAGCAGCTCCTTTTCCTCACGAATATGCCCCGCGATCATCTGCTGCTTGTCCTCCTCTATTCGAAGCAATGGAAAGGAATGAAACAGCGCACGAATTTCTTTTTCTTCAGAAGATGGCGTCATGTAGTTTGACCTCCCTGCTGCTTTTGGACATTTGTTTTTGCATTTCCTTGATGCCCCGGTGCAACGTGGTGCTTACCTTCGCTTCGCTCCAGCCCAATATTTCTGCTGTCTCTACGGTAGATACTCCCTCGATCAAACGCAGGATCAGGACTTCTCGGTACGTTCTTTTGAGCTGGTTCATGGCTTGGTAAACCTCTTGCAATTGTTCTTTCAGCACCAAAGCTTTCTCTGGTGTACGCTCTCTGGAAGTAAGGAAGCCCAGGACCGTTTCGGGAAACCAGTCCATCAGCTTTTGCTTCCTCATGTAATCAATTGCTGCATGACGTGCAATCGTCAGCAGCCAGGTCTTCGGCTGTGCTCGGCCTTCGTAGCCTGATAATGCATGCAGCGCTTTTGTAAATACCTCCTGGACCAAATCCTCTACATCTCTTCGTCCGGTAAAATACGCGATATAATTGTAAACATCATTGCCGTATTGCTGAAACCATCGCTCTATTCGATCATCCGACTCCATTCGTACGCTCCTTTTTTTGATCTTGTACCTTATTAGACGCAAAAATGAAATTTGCTTACAGTTTTTGTTCCAAAAAAAGAAAAAGCTGGTCCCAGTTGTGTGTTACTCTCTGGGGCAGCCGTTTTTAGCGCTTCCTATTTACTTCTTTCTCTCAGGCTCTGGCATCTCCTGCACGATACTCCCTGCACAAGAGACGTTTCACTCTTTTCTTTTTTGGCGATCTACGAGTTGGGCGTTCGCTTTCATTTATGTTAGTGATTGATCAATTACTATAGTTTATTTTTTTGCAGCGTCCGAATCGTATCGGTAATACCCTGCTCAAATGATGTCGCCCGTATCGGTCCAACTCGCCTCTCGTATTTTCCTCCGCTCAACACAAGCGGTTCTTCTGTTAAGTAAAGCATTTCCACTATTTCCTTCATCACCGGCACTCCCAAGCCAAGCAAGGATAATCCGCATTTACCAAGTGGAATGACTGGCTTCGTGCTCCCGCTTGCCTGCTGTGCGATACGAACGATTTCCCTGCCTGAAATCAATCCTGCACCGGGAATATTCCAGTTCTCCCCCCAGCCTTCATCACGGGCGGCCAACTGCACGATCATAAATGCGGCGTCTGGCAAAAAAACAAACTCCCGTGGAACACGCATATTACCGATAAACAATGCCATTTTGCCCGCCGCAATCGCCTCCAGCGTAGAGCCGAGATAGGATGCCTCGTTGGCTGTAGGTCCGTAATAGTCTGGCAAGCGAACAATCATTACCTTTGCGTGAATCCATCTTTCGTCAAACAGCATGTTCTCATACGCATGTCTGATTTTTCCCTTTTTGGTATGAGGCTGCTTCGGATGCTCTTCTGTCACGCGATCCATCTTACTTCTACCATACGGATAAATGCCGTCGATCACTACCACCTTCAAACCAAGCTGATCGGCCGCCTCCATCACAGATTCACCTAGGGGGACCAGCTTGTTCACCATCTCGTGGTAAGGTACGTTTGCGCAGTGGAACAGGACATCCACGCCCTCCGCTGCCTTGACGATATCACTCGGTCGGAAAGCGTCGCCTGCTGCAAGCGCCAAATTCTCCGGGTTACCCAAACTCGCTCTGAGCTGCTCCAGCTTCTGAATGGACCTGCCAAATGCAACGGTGCGAATTCCGCGTCTGACCAGCTCTTCCGTGATTGCTGCACCCGTACCGCCGGTTGCTCCTACTACCAATGCTTTTTCCATCTGGACCACCTCATCTTTTTTGTTATTGATTAATCACTAACTTATAAAATGCAGATTAGTAATTGATCAATCACTAACTTGATGAAAATGTACCATGTTGCTAGTGATCAGTCAATCACAACATTTTAAAAATGATTCCCCTCTTAGTTTTCCATCAACTCGGGCATGTTCAGTGCCGCTGAAATGTTACATAGCATTCCCCGTGCCAAAAATAGGAGCGTCCGCTCTTCCGGATTCGAAATTTCAGCTGCACGAAAAGCGTCCAGAACCATGCCTCGCACTTCTCCAAAGCCATGGCGCATCGCTTCCCGGATTGCATCTTCCTGAATAGTCTGAGCCTGCATTTGCAGCAACATTTCATTTTGGTAGGAATTCAAAATATCAGAATAAGCACGAATAAGGTCGGTCTCGAGCTGCTCCGGTGACGCGGACTCCACCACTTTGCGGAAAGACTCGATCACACGCGCCCAGGATACTTCCAATGCCGCCAACAGCAATGCTTCTTTCGTAGAAAAAAAGCGAAAGATATACGGCTGCGATATGTTAGCTCTGGTCGCTACCTGTGCTGTCGTTGCGCGGTAATATCCAATCTCTGCGAACACCTCGATTGCTGCCGAAATAATCTCCGTTTTGCGATTAACTGAGGTCGTCTCGGATTTCGCCATCGTTTTTGCAGCCCCCTTTGCTTGTTAGTGATTCATCAATCATTTATTATATTATATACCAGAAAGCGGTTCAAAACAATTTGACGACGGGACACATTGTAGCTTCAATTAAACCGCCGACAACTGATCCATCGGCGGTTTTGGTATTTGGCTGCTGGTTCTTATTATCTTCTCGTACATAGTTGCCACGCTACAAAGACCTGGCAAGACGAAAGCCAAGATCGTCAATTCGAAATGTAGGGTGACTCCGGCGACGACATGTAGCCCCACAGCCCCGCGCCTCTTCTGCCCAGCTTCCTCCGCGGAACACCCGATAGGAGCCGTATACTTTTTCATCGTATACATCCCAGCACCACTCCCAGGTATTCCCTAGCATGTCATAGAGGCCCCATGCATTCGGCAGCTTTTTCCCTACTTCATGTACTCTGCCCTCTGCGTTATCCTGGAACCAAGCAATCTCAGCAAGCTCGCCATAACGATACCCGGTTGTTCCTGCCTTGCACGCATACTGCCACTCCGCCTCGGTAGGAAGACGATATCCATCCGCGCTCCAGTCACAGACGACACTATCATCGTTATCGCTTATCGTATAGCATTCCTGCAAACCGTCATTGCGGGACAGCAAATTACAAAATGCGATCGCCTCATTCCAAGAAACCTCGACCATCGGAGACTGCGGATGATCATTTGTCCCGATTGCCTTTTCCCCTATGGAGTGATAGAGCTCCTTGGTAACAGGGACGGGCGCAAGCAAAAATGCATTCACAGAAACGCTCCATGTCGTCCTGATCCGATCATCCCGTAGAACAACCTCACCGGCAGGAATGTTCACCATTGGATATTCTATATAGCTACGTCGAGTCTTTGACACCCCAGCTTCCTCCCGTTCTTTCTCCTACTTCGCCGTGCTTAGCTTTTCAATAGCTTGTTGCTCAGTTGGCATGAAAAAGATATCCTTCCCATTGTTTGATTCATAGATGAAGTCTTTTAAGCTTTTACTTGTATACACAGAGAAATCGCCAACGATGGCTAGCTTCACCCGATAGGTGATGAACTTTTGCAGAATCTCTCCTGCAATCCGTGTTTTCAAATCAAAAAAGCCTTCAATCAGGTTCGCTTTGTCAATGACGATCCGCTCACAGTCTACTTCATATTTTACAGTCGCCATAAGGTCCAGTGCCGATTGAACATCCTCAATCACGATCTCGCTGCTATGCACCACTGCTATATTTATCCCGTTTGATTCTACCTTTGTTATTTTCATCATGTCCTCCCTATTTGTCCTCTCGACTTGTCGTAAACCCTTTGACGTAATCCTCGCAAATGTATCGATTGTCTTGTCCATTCATCGGCGGAATGTTCGCCACCCGGAAAAAGCTCAGTCCGATGACCATCGCCAAAAGTCCATAGGCAGCGCTTGGTGAATCCTCTACGGCTAATTCCCCCGTCCTGCTGCCGTAATCAAAAATCTTGGCTATGCCATTCAGATTAGCCAAATAGCTCGTGGATGCGACTTCTTGCAAATTGCGATCCAACGCGGCTTTCGAAAAAAACTGGACAAAGAGTCTTCCTTGATCCTCGCAGGGGATATACATCTTCTCTATTCCATCGAGCGGCGAGACATTTATCTGTTTCTCACGGTCATCTTTGTATGGCGTCAAAATATTGTGCAAGGTAACGTCAAGCATTTCACCCGCTGTCATCGTCGGCTTAATCTCAGATTCAATTTTTCTACCGTAATAGTCCAGAAACGCCTTGTAGGCTTCGATCGTCAAGTTATCCTTATTTTTAAAATAATAGACGACAACACCTTTTGAGCAACCCGCATAATCCGCGACTTTATCCAGTGTCATGCCATCCATTCCGTACATGCTGATGCAGGTTAATGTGGCATTAATCAACTCTGCTCTGCGCATCGGCTCCATTCCCACTTTGGGCATACTTTCACCTTGTTTTCATTTTATTTATACTGAACGGTCAGAATAAATAGAGTGTATCTAACCTAGGCTCGTTTTGTCAAACAGCAAAAAACGCAGCCATTATATAGACTGCGTTACATCGTAGGTAAAGATTCGGCAGAAGTCTGTAGCTTGGCTAGCGGACTATTTGCCTTTATGTCGTATACAAGCTCTTCATCAGCTCGCGATTTTTTTGTCTGAACAGGTCATTGTGAGAGGAAACCATTCCGTACGCGTTTGCATCAGGTGTAACGTATTGCTTCGCTTTGTTCACTGCATTCGCGGCATCCTGGAACGCCCCGGCAATCAGATGCAGCTTCCCTTCATGATGCAAAATATCCCCGGCAGCATAAATGCCCGGCACCGAAGTCTCGCTCATCGAAGATCCGGCAATCCAGTAATCCTTTTGCTCCACCTTCACATCACTGTTTGACAGTAATTCTTTGTCTCGCTCATAGCCGTAGCTGATGATCACTTCATCGACTGCCAGCTCAAACAGGCTTTCGTCTTCCATTCTTTTCAGCAGTACCGTGTCGATGCTTTCATGATTTTCTCCTGCGACCAGCTTTTCAATCGAGGTGTTCAGCAAGCACTCAACAGAGCTGTTTGCCAGGCGTGAAATTTCTGCTTCATGGCCTTTCAATGTATCTTTGCGGTACGTCAAATACACCTGTTTGGCGATCGGTGCCAGCTCATTTGCCCAGTCGATGGCAGAATTCCCGCCTCCTGAGATGAGTACGGTTTTATCTTTAAAGCGAGCAAGTGATTTTACGGTGTAGTGCAAATTCGTAACCTCGAATCGCTCTGCGCCCTCGATATCCAGTTTAATCGGCTTCAGGATTCCTCCACCAATAGCCAAAATTACGGTCTTGGAATAGTGCTTTTGGTTCGAAGCCGTATGTAAAACGAAGCTGCCATCTTCCTCTTTGGCAATAGACGTGACCTTTTCCCCTAGAACAACCTCCGGCTGGAACGTCAGTCCTTGGGCGACGATTTGCTCGATCAGCTGTGCGCCAGGAACAGGCGTCAAGCCACCCACATCCCAGATCATTTTCTCTGGGTATACATGCACCTTGCCACCGAGATACGGTTGGAACTCAATGATTTTCGTTTTCATTTCACGTAATCCGCTATAAAAAGAGGCAAACAATCCGGCTGGACCACCGCCAATAATCGTTACATCAAACAATTCTTTTGCTTGCATGGTTTAATCTCCTCACTTCTTTTGTTGATTTTGATGTCGACACGATGCAAGTGGCCGCCAGTAAAAACTCTGTACGGCCGACTCGCAGTGCTTGTATAGCAAGGCGCTTGCTCCCCCGTTTTTACTGACCCAGATGCTTCTGCACGCTTTCCAAGAACTTGATTCGACTGTACGCCGGACCGCCTTCCATCAGCGGATCAACGACGTTGACAAATACGTGATTTTGTTTGAAGGCATTGAGATTTTGGATAACCGGATTCTTTTTGAGTTCATCGTAGGCCGTTTGCGCCTCCTGCGTTTCACTCGTTGAGTACTGCACAAATAAATAATCCGGATTCATATCTGCCAGCTTCTCGACCGAGATCGCTTCTTGCGTTTTCGCCGCGCTGACCGGCTCTGGAACCTCCAAACCGATCTCGTCGTATAAGACGGGGTTAAAGTAAACATCCCTCGGGTAAACGTATACTTGTGACCCGCGAATTCGAACAGCCACAACGGTTTTGCCTTGAAGCTTTTCTTTTAGAGATTCTTTTACTGCTTTTGTATCTGTTTGATATTGAGAGAGAATCTTTTCTGCATCCGCTTGCTTACCGGACAGTTCAGCCATGAGCTTCAGGTTGGATTCCCAGTCTGTCGCAATGTGTGAAACCAGGATGGTAGGAGCGATCATTTCCATTTTCTCAACCGCTTCTTTTTGAAATTTGGTTGAACCTAAAATAACGTCTGGATTCAGCTCCAAGATTTTCTCAAAGTTTGGCTGGATTTTTTCGCCAATCGATTCCGACTCGCCCGTTACCGGAGCAAACATTTCTGGAAACTTTCCACCAATCGCGATCGCCCCAGTGGGATGAACATCCAGGACTAGCGCGTCTTCCATCGCTTCCATCGCACCCGTGATTACAATTTTTTCTACCTTTTTCGGAACGGTATACGTTTTACCGAGATATTCAATCGTTCTTGTTTCCTTTGTTGCGGTATTATCTGCATTTGCTTGTGTGGCTTGGTCACCCGTGCTAGGGGCTGAACTTGATTCATTCGGTTTTGCTCCACCGCATGCGACCAATACGAGCATGAATAGTGCGACGATACTTACCAGCATAAGCTTTTTAGGCATGCTTCTCTGAACTCCTTTTCGCTGTTCTATCTCCGATTTTCTAGCTCATGATCTCTTTCACTGCGAGTAATTGCCTAGTAAGCCCCTAAATGCTCACGCAAGGTAGCACCCGTATATTCGCTTCTAAACAAGCCTTTTTCCACCAACAACGGCAGCAGCTTCTCATAAAAAATATCCATGGATTTCTCTGAACCGCCCGGAAGTGCGATGAAGCCGTCAATCGCGCCAGCCTCGTATCGCGCAATAATATCGTCTAAGACATCCTCCACCGTCCCTACGGAAACCCAGTGGGCAGATCCGACAACCTCCGGCCTTGCCAGCACCTCTTCCAAGGTTGGCTCATACTTGACAATGTACCGACGCAATAATTCTGCATGGGTGCGGCTGCGGACAGGCAGATTGGGATCGGGCAGCATATCAGCTGTCATTCGCTGATCCAAAGCCAGGCCATGTGCATCAAGGCCAAGAACGGATTTGAGCGATGCAAGCCTGCGCTCCAGACTCAAATGCGCATGTGCGATCTTATGTAATTCAAGCGCTTCCTCGCGAGTCTCGCCCAGGAAAAAATACAAGCCTGGCAAAACCTTGATGCTGTCCGGATTACGCCCTTGCTCCTCGGCTCTTCTCCGCAGGTCGCTTCGCAGCTCTACTCCCGATTCCAGATCTGGCATCGCCGCAAAAATAGCATCTGCTACGGAAGCGGCAAAATTTCGTCCCGTATCCGACGCACCTGCTTGAAAGAAAGGAATGTCACCGGATGGATGGGCAGGCAGGGTTAGCGGTCCACGGATATTGAACAGCTCGCCCGCGTGATTGATCGCAGAAACCTTAGCTCGGTCCACAAAAATGCCTGACTCACGGTCGATAATAATCGCTTCATTCGGAAAGCTGTTCCAGAGCTTTCGTACAACCTCCGTAAATTCCGCAGCCTTTACATATCTTTCTTGCGGAGAAGGCATCGGACCATCACCAAAATTTTCGGCGCCTTCAATCGAGGTTACGATATTCCAGCCAGCACGTCCGTTGCTCAGCCAATGCAAGGATTGAAGCTGTCTGGCAACGACATACGGTGGATTAAACGTCGTAGAAACGGTCGTAACCAGCCCGATGCGCTCGGTCTCACGAGCGATCGCTGCGAACATCAGTGTCGGGTCAGGACTGCCAAAGCTAGCCACATCCCCAATCATTTGCGGACTTACATATAGGTAATCCGCCCTGAAAAGGAAATCGAGCTTTGCCTGCTCCGCCTTTTTTGCCAAAGTGATGTAATAGTCAATCGAACCCATCTTTTCCACATCACTGTCCGGGCGCCGCCAGTCTTCTCCCTTCATCCAGGTGGTTGAAAGCGAAAATCCAATACACAGTTGTCTACTTCCAGCCATACATACCCTACCTCTCCTGCTCCCGGATCGGCACAAGCTTTATCACGGCTCGGCTGAGAATTGCCCTACTTCCCACGACCAGTCAAGCTGGCAAGGGTCGGTCGAGCAAGCCCCAAATTTTTACTTACCTTTCCTTGAGCATACTAGAAATGATTATCATTATCAATAAAAAGTGTAGCAAGGGATGTGCGAAATGGAAATACACAAATCTCGAATGCCATATGCATCATTGTCTAATTTTGCGCTCACTATCACGAATGCTCTTCCTGGTTTGCATATGCGGAGGGAGCTACGCCGACCTTCTTTTTGAATACTCTGCTGAAATAAAGGGCGTTAGCGTACCCTACGCTGACCGCAACATCACTGACAGGATAATTGCCTGTTCTCAGTAATTCCTGCGCTTTTTCCATTCGGTAATGGATGACATAATCAATCGGGCGAAACCCCGTGTATTTGTGAAAGAAATAGGAGAAGCGTTTCGTAGTCATGCCGTACTGTTCGGCTAAATCGTCTAGTGTAAACGGGTGCATATAATGACCGTGAATATAGACAACTGCTTCCTCAATCACCCTTTTACTCGGCGAGTTATCACTCTCCCTGTGACTGCACCCGATCAAAACCTGATGCAGAATGCGGAAAAACAGTTCCTTCACGCGCAGCTTCCCGATCCAGTCCCGGGGATGAGCATTCTGCTGAAGCATCGTCAAAAGTGACAGCAATCTCGGATTCGCTGCTGGCTCCAACTTGAAATGAGCGTCGCATTTACGACCACTCTTTTCATCGACAGACTCGTCCCATTTATAAAAAAGGGCAAAGTATTCGTACTCTGTTGCACTCATTACTTGCGCGTCCATCAACATATTCGGAGCCGCATGAAAAACAGATCCTGGCTGCAGCTCGTAGACGGTTCCATTCACACGCATTCTGGCTTCCCCACGAATGATAAAAAGAAAACCGTACTTTTCTGTCGTAAATTCACGCAATGTACTTTTTGGCTGGATGACCAAACGATATACCTCTTCTATTTCAAAGGAATCGTTCGCGTAATTCTCAGCTAGTTTATTCAAATCGATCATGATCCTGTGCACCTGCTCCCTATCCAAACGTTGTAGCGGACTCTACGCCAAATTAAACCATTGTTGTCACGGTGCATCAAGTTGCTTCACCACTAGCATGAATTCCCTGCACAAATAATTAGGAGAAGTGTATTTATTAAGTATCTGATTCCGAGTATGATAATAGATAAAAAAGAAAGAGGCTATCATATGGATTCATCTCTCTCACCAAGAAATACAACAAAAACCAAAACGATCGTCATTAATGCCCTTTTCATCGCTTTTACCCTTGCAGCGACTATGTTCATCAACATCAGGCTCCCTATCATGGGCAACGGAGGTCTCATCCATCTGGGTAACGTGCCTCTTTTGATTGCAGCCTTTGTTTACGGCAGAAAAACCGGAGCGATTGCAGGCGCTTTTGGGATGGGCTTGTTTGACCTCATCTCGGGTTGGACAGCATGGGCACCGTTTACATTCGTCATTGTGGGTGCTATGGGTTATGTCGCCGGACTCATCGCCGAAAAAGTACCTGGCAAAAGCGTAGTTGTTTATTCATTGGCAGTTGTTGTTGCACTCATCATTAAAATTGTGGGCTATTATTTTGTCGAGGTTATCCTTTATGGCAACTGGATTCAGCCGTTTGGCTCCATCCCTGGGAACTTTCTTCAAGTAGTCGTTGCGGGGATTATTGTGATTCCGCTGGCAGGGCGTTTGAAGAAGATTGTGGGGCAGGTTTAGGGCATTTGTTTTCATCATTTTTATTTTTCGTGCCAAGGAGACTACGAAATAATCTGGACTTATGTTATTCCGTTTCAAACTTCAAAAATGCTCAGAGGATCATATTTTTCCCCTGAGCATTTTTTTCGATTAGAGAATAACGCTCCTGAAATAACGCGTGATGGCTTCACGGGATACTTTTATGCATTATTTTTTAATCGTTCGGCTACTTGCTTGCTAGCGGACTTCTTCTGGGTATGAACAGGCTGAAGAACACTTCTCGTTTAGCGAGCATCCTGCACATTTACCCATTTTGCTTCTTTTGACAAAACGGTAAAGGGTAAAGGCAGCATATCCAAATATGAGTACACCGAGAATGACACTAATGATCATTTCGTAACCCTTCTTCCTGGTTAATGGAATCCCAAAAGGAGACCACCTTGATAAATGAGAATGGAAACAAGATAAGCGATGACAAGAGCATACATGACGGAGAACCATGTCCACTTCAAGGAACCTGTTTCTTTCTGAATAGCTGCCACCGTTGCCAAACATGGAACATACAATAAGATGAAAGCCAAAAAGCTATAGGCTGAAAGTGGTGTGAAAAAGTCAGCCATCACACCTTGCAATGTGGACATGTCTGGAGCAGCGTAAATAATATTCATTGTGGAAACAACGACTTCTTTTGCAAGAAAACCGGTTATCAATGCCACTCCGGCTTGCCAATTGCCGAATCCAATTGGATGCAGAATCGGCGCTATGACTCCACCAATAATTGCCAGAAAACTATCATTCATCGGGACGTTTAATCCACCTGGACCTACATAGGTTAGTAACCAAATAACGACGGATCCCCCGAAAATAAATGTACCTGCTTTGCGAACAAATCCTTTCCCTTTTTCCCATGTGCTTTGCAATAAAATCTTTAGTTGTGGAATTCGGTAAGGGGGTAACTCGATAACAAAAAACGAACTGGATTGCTTTAAAATGGTAGACGAGAAAATTTTCGCTAATGTCATAGCAAGAATAATACCTAATAAATAAAGAGAGAGCACAACCAATGCTTGGTTTTCTTTAAAAAATGCCCCTACAAATAAACTGTACACGGTCAATCGAGCTGAGCAAGACATGAGAGGCGTTAATATAATGGTGAGGAGTCGTTCTTTTGGTTGCTCAATCGTCCTCGCTGCCATAATGCCTGGTACATTGCAGCCAAACCCGATAATCATGGGAATAAAAGCTTTTCCGTTTAGACCGATGCTCTCCATAATTTTATCCATAACCATGGCAACTCGTGCCATATAACCTGAATCCTCGATAAAAGATATCAGAAAGAAAAGCATAAAAATTTGCGGTATGAAAACGATAACTCCTCCAACACCAGCTACAATTCCTTGTAAAATCAGGTCCTCAATAAACTGAGTAGCACCGGCAGCTTTCAGCCAGCTTTCAAGCGTATCGGTAAACGGTCCTGTAATGAAACCATCTAATCCATCAGATAGATATGTCCCCACCCAATCAAACGTTAGTTTAAAGATTAGATAGGTAAATAACAGAAAAATGGGAAGCCCCAGAAACTTATTCGTTACAATACTATCGATTCGATCTGTAAGCGTATATTCATGCTTTCCTGTTATCGTCATACAGCATGCTAATAGTGACTTAATGTAGTTTCCACGAACGCTCCGAATGTGGTGTGCGATCGAATTTGCCTTCGTTTCGGATTGTATTTTTCTTTCTGTTTTCTCAATCCATTCAGCCAATGTAGATTCCAATATATGCTTCAAAAATAATTCGCGTACCAAAGGGTTTCCTTCTAAAACTTGAATGGCTAACCATCTGCCCGGTGGTAAATCTAGATTCTCCGGAAGCAATGAAGCTAAATGTCGGATAGCATTCTCAAGTACATGTCCGTAATCAATAGATAATGCTGTATGTTGACCCCCGGATTGCGATAGTTTTTTGGCTAATTCATCGCAGCCTGCTCCGGATCGAGCAACGATGGGAACAACAGGACAGCCTAGGCGCTCAGATAAAAGTTGGCTGTCGATATGAATCCCTCTTGCTTTCGCGACATCCACCATATTTAACCCTATGGTCAACGGTTTTCCATACTCTAAAAGCTGCACGGTTAAGTACAGGTTCCGTTCCAGTTGGGAAGCATCGACAATATTTAAAATATTTGATACTTGCTCATAGAGAAGGTACTGAGTGGCAACACTCTCATCTTTGGATAAGGGATTTAGGGAGTATACTCCCGGTAAATCAACCAGGTGCTGGCCATTCTCCTTCAGGACGCCAACTTTCTTTTCAACCGTTACTCCTGTCCAGTTACCAACATATTCATAGGACCCCGTTAACCTGTTGAATAATGAAGTTTTGCCTGTATTGGGGTTGCCAGCTAATGCGATAGTGATCATACAATTTCCACCCGCATCATTTTCGCATCGCATCGGCGGATTCCTATTAGTTGACCTTCTGCTTCGATGGCAATCGGCCCGCCTAATGGTAAAATACGCTTAATCTTAATGAGGGTTCCTTCCATAATTCCAAAATCCAACAAACGACGCTGAACAAGTTCACTCATCATGTTCGTATTCGTAATTCGTGCTTTTTGCCCTGCGTGAATATCTGTTAAAATCAATCCGTCCACCTCTATTTACCTGACAATTACTACTCATAAAATTATATGAGAACGAAAATCAATTGTAAATGAATTAATATGATACTCACATCCATGTTGAGACAAGCTGGCGAATAAAAAAACGCTCGGAAATCCGAACGTTTCAGCGTTTATCATATAGTGAAGCATAGCGGAATTGAACACTTTGTACCAACCATTTCCATGTATATTGTATTTTTACAGTAAGTGGGTCCTGGAACGACTACATTCTCACCAGTTCCATAAAAAAAGTAAATTGCCCATTTTGATGGTTCAACCCGATACGCCCCCCATGCAAATCGACAATGTTTTTGGCAATGGACAGTCCCATGCCTGCACCGGGAGACCCGTGCTGGTCGTTTCTGGAGGGATCGGCCTTATAAAATCGCTCGAATAACAGTTTTTCCTGCTCTTCCGATATCGGCTTGCCCCAATTTTCAACCGCAAAGGTAATATGCTGCTCATCCGCTATCAGCCGTACCGTAATTTCACCGGGCTTGATCGAAAACTTGAGTGCGTTTATGAGCAGGTTATCGATAGCACGCACCATTTTTTCCGCATCCACATAACCGTAAATCGGCGTCTGATCCCTTATGGTACGAACCGTAAGCGAATTTTCCTGGGCAATCGGCTCGAATTCATTGATGATCTGCTCCACTAAAGCGTTCCAATCCAATTTCGTAAAAGTAAGATTCACCGACCCGCTTGTTAATCGCGTGTATTCAAACAAGTCGTCGATCAGCTTCTTCAGCTGTTGCGATTTGTTGTAGGCGTTGTTAATATAGCGCTTATGCTCTTCGATATCCTCGTAATTGTCATTCTTCAACAAGTTCAAATAACCAATGATGCTGGTTAAGGGCGTGCGCAGATCATGAGAAACATTCGTAATCAGTTCCATTTTCGAATTTTCGATTCTGCGTTCCCGATTTATTTTTTCCTGTAATTGCTCCGCCATATAGTTGATGCTCTTCGCGACTTCTCCAAGCTCATCCTCGTTGGACACCGGCAGCCGATAATCCAGATTCCCGCCCGCTATGGTTAATAGCCCTTCGGCAAGCGTCCGTAAATAACGAACGATATGTCGTGTCAGTAGGAAAAAGAAGAATAAAAACATGATGATCATAAAAATCAAGTCGCCAACCGTCCCCAAAAACCCAGGATCGAGGGAAAAATACGCGAGAATCCAGCTTAAAGCGGCCATATAGAAAAAGCTTAAAAGAGCGGCCCAAAACATGCGGACGCGGATATTCTTTCTCCCTGTTAGGGTAGAGAGGAACCTTTTAAACGACTGCTTATTCAACTTTATACCCCACTCCCCATACCGTTTTGATATACCTGGGCTCTCGCGGGTTGTCCTCAATTTTTTCGCGTATATTGCGGATATGAACCATGATGGTGTTGTCGGATAAATATTTGTCCTCTTTCCACACGCTTTGGTAGATCTTTTCCACATGAAACACCTGTCCGCGATGGCTAGCCAACAGCTCCAGAATCGAAAACTCAAGTGGAGTGAGCGATACTTCCTTCTTGTTCACCGTCACAACATGGCGCCGTTTATCGATGATCAGGTCGTTGATTTCAATGATCCCACTGTCGGTCGCAGACTTCCCGTAGCTTTCTTCGGCCAGCTTCTGCCTGCGTAACTGCGCCTTCACCCGGGCGATCAGCTCCAACGGATTGAACGGCTTGGAAACATAATCGTCAGCTCCCGTCGTCAGCCCGGTTATTTTATCGATATCCTCACCTTTGGCGGAAAGCATAATGATCGGAATGTTTGACGTTTCGCGGATTTTAAAACATGCTTTAATCCCATCGAGATTCGGCATCATCACATCCAGGATAATCAGATCGATTCCTTCGCGGTTCAAAATTTGCAAGGCCTGCAAGCCGTCCTCCGCCTCAAAAATATGAAATCCTTCATTTCGCAAAAAAATATGCACCACATCGCGAATTTCCGGATCATCATCAACGACAAGCACTTTGTGAGTCAAGCTCGATCACTCCCTTGCAAGGTTTGCTTCGGCTAGCACCGAAGGCATGATGCGACACTTATTTGGAAAAGAATGACTTCTCCCTACTGCAAAGCTACCACAAATATTGAAGAGTGTCTCTGCTTGCTTCGCCGTTAGCGTTTGCGACAGACGTATACAAATGCTGGTGGAATATTCAATGGTACGTAATGAATTTCCTCAATCTCGAACAGGCCGCTTAGCTGTTTTTTCATCTGCTGCGAATATTGAAAGGCGATGAATAAGCCGCCTGGCGCAAGTGAAGTCACAATTTGCTCCATTAGGCGGTCACGCAATTGCTGTGGAAAGTTGAAAAACGGCAGACCGCTCAAAATACAATCCAGATGAGCAATTTTTTCGTTATGAAGTGCCTCCTGAAGCTCGCACGCATCTGGGTAGCAGGCATAGGCGGAGAATCTTTTCGCTAAATTGTTGCGCAACAACGTATCTTTTTCAAAAAGCAGCACCTTCGCCTTTTCCGTGTTGGCAGCTGCGATATGTTTGGTAATGGCACCCGTGCCCGCCCCTAGCTCTGCAATATGTGCAACCCGTTTCCACTTTACAGGCTCGAGCATTTTTTTGGCCAAAAAGATCGAGCTCGGCGTCAGGCTGCCTATTTGTTTGGGTGCACGTGAAAATTTGTATAGAAACAACAGCTTTTCTTGGATATTTTCTAGCATAAGCTTCCCTCCCGCAGATCGGTATCCTTATGCTAAGAAATATTTCTTCGGAACGAGCAAAGGAAATTCTAAAGGATTTCTGAAGATGAGCGGATGTGTAAGATTCGATCTTTCTGTAACAAAAAAACGGCATCTCTGCCGTTTTTGACGTTGCTTGCTATCCATAAGCATTTCACAATAATGAAAGTTTAAGTGCGGCGCATATATGCACGTACAGTGAGCGGTGCGAAGATAGCTACGATGACTGCAGCGCTAACAAGGGAGATGATAAACTCGAAGCCTATCATGCCGCTATTCGTCAATTCACGGACAGCGCTGACCAAATGGGAAATCGGGTTGAGGTTTACAAACCACTGGAGCCAATTTGGCATGGTTTCCACAGGTACGAACGCGTTGGAAAGAAAGGTCAGCGGAAACAGCACGATCATGGAGATCCCTTGTACGCTTGAGGCCGTACGGGCAATGACTCCGAAAAAGGCAAAAATCCAGCTAACTGCCCATGAGCAGGCAATGACAAGCAGTGCAGCGATAGCGACAAATCCAAGTCCCCCAGCAGGATGATAGCCCATGATATAGCCCATCACAAAGGTGAGCACGGTAGCGATGGTATAGCGCACTGTGTCTGCGAGAAGGGCTCCGGCTAATGGCGCGATACGGGCGATCGGCAACGATTTGAACCGGTCGAATACGCCTTTATCCATGTCCTCGCGAAGCTGGACACCCGTGACGATGGAAGTGCCGATGACAGTCTGTACCAGGATACCTGGAATAATGATTGGCAAGTAGCTTTCTACGTTTCCTGAAATAGCGCCGCCAAATATATACGTGAACATCAATGTAAATAAAATAGGCTGAAGCGTGACGTCAAACAATTGCTCGGGAGTGCGCCGAATCTTCAGCAGTCCCCGGTAGGCCATCGTCAGCGAGTTGCGGATCGCTTGCCCGAGACCTGAATGATTTTTTAATGGACGGTTCATCTCTCGTCCCAAGGATGTGCTTTTCATACACTAACTTCCTCCATTCTGTCCGGCTGTTCGGAAGATTGCGGCACATTCTCGGTTGCATCGTGCCCGGTGATTGTTAAGAATACCTCATCTAATGTTGGCTTCTGTACACTGATTTCGGCCAAATGAATTCCCCGGGTGCGAAGCGCGATTAGCAAATCCGTTACCTGATCGGCGTCCGCCATTGGCGCTGTGATCTTGCCAGCTTCTGCTGTTATGCTGGAACGAACATCCAGCACCTGCTCCACAATTTCCCTGGCATTTGTGACGTCTCCCTCATGCTGAACGCGCAAATGCAGCGCCGATGTCCCAACGGATGCTTTCAGTTCATCCACGGTACCCTCTGCCACGACATGCCCACGATCAATCACCGCAATCCGGTCGGCTAGTTGGTCTGCCTCATCGAGGTATTGCGTGGTGAGCAGCACAGTCGACCCTGTATCCACCAAACGCCGGATCGTATCCCACATCTGCGAGCGTGTTCTCGGGTCCAGACCGGTCGTCGGTTCGTCCAGGAAAATGAGTGGGGGCTGTGCGATGAGACTGGCTGCCAAATCCAAACGGCGGCGCATGCCTCCAGAAAAATGCTTCAACGGACGCTTCGCGGCTTCGGTCAAACCGAATTCCTCCAATAGCTCCGCTGCCTTACGCCGTGCCTCGGAACGACTTAGTCCAAGTAGCCGGGAGAAAATAATCAGGTTCTCAGTGGCGCTCAGCGATTCATCTACTGAGGCATATTGTCCCGTCACTCCAATCAGCTGCCGTACGATATGCGACTCTTTTGCCACATCATGCCCGAAAATGCGTGCTTCCCCGGCATCCGGTCGGAGCAAAGTCGCTAACATGCGAATTGTCGTGGTTTTCCCCGCTCCGTTGGGACCAAGCACACCGTAAATCGACCCGGCACGCACGTTCAAATCCACACCGTCTACAGCACGATTGCTCCCGAATGTTTTTACAAGCCCACGGGCTTCTACTGCCCATTCATTGCTATGCCCATTGTTCATTCTCGCCTCTCCTTACTCACTGTTTATTTGATATGGATACAATAACTTGCGGATTTAAACTGAATGTAAACTGGCTGACATTTTTTCATTTTAGGGCTTTTTGGTTGGTTCTAACACCTACATGAGATGGGGGTGGGGATCGGTCTGGAGACGGAAGGAGTGACGAGCGGTATTGTTCCATTTATTCTTTTTATGTACAACAAAAAAACGGCATCTTCTGCCGTTTCGTACATTTCATATAGTGGTTGATTGATTTTACACGAAATGCTTGAAGTTCCAAGCTTGCCAGTTTGACAATCTGAACATCCTACTTCTTTCATCGGAGTGAAAGTTAACTGCTTATGGTTCCCTCAATGATTAAGGACAAAATGAACAACATTCGAATCGCCTGCTCTCATTCCACCTTCTACAACCAGTTTTATTCTCATATTGAATGTATAGCTTTCGTTTATGAAAATTTGGAAGGTAGTAGATTCCTCGTTTAATGATGAAGGATAAGTAACCCATCTTGTCCCTCCATTTTCCGTACACTCTACTTTTACACTAGTTGCACCTACAGGTTTACTAAAAGTGAAATTCAAAACATCTCTATCTCTAACAAAAACAAGATCATGTATGGGTCCGCTATTCTCGTCTTTTCCCTCTGCGAGCCCACACCGTACTGGCACCTTTCAGCGCATACGGCGTTCCATCAACGGATAAACTGGTTAAAATTTACAACGGGCATTTTTATCGTACAACGACTACAGCTTAATTGACAGAATTTGTTTCCGACAAAATACGCCAGCCGAGTTGTGAATGGTTACCACCCCCGCTTTCTGATGGTGATGGCGGAAAAAAGTCCCCTGCACCTTTCATTGCACACGCCGTTCAAGTAGTCTACCCACTAATGGGATTCAGACCAATTCTCTATCAACAGTATATTTGTCCAATCTTTCATCTCCACTTCAGAATATGTTATTCCAATGGAGGTGATTTTAAGTTGAGTAAAGACAAATTGAAAGATAAACATCACGATAGTTCTTCAAAGGAAGCTATCTCTAATGAAAAGCATAAGCAGGCTTACGCTGATATGAACGATTTAAATGATGCGGCAAGCGCGTTTTTTCGCATCCCTGTTTTTTTTAGCCACCAAAACCTGTTTACTCTCGGACCATCGCAACCCCCATTATCTCAGGAGCAGCTATTTATCATTCGGTTGTTTAAGGAAATTCAGAAGGTGCTTCTTTTTCCAAGGACGATACCGAATACTGACCAATACCCGAATACTACCCTGGAAAATATCCGCACGATGATCAACTCAAGTTACGGTACGATAGCAGCATTATTGAAGCCAACAAGGGCAACAGGTCAAGGAGAGCCCTATTCACCCTTCTTGCAGATTGAGCCTTCCATGTCACTACAATATGGACTCCCTTTGATTCTTGTTAAGCAAGATACCATTTCAGCAGGAGGGATTTGGGGTGATGCGGGGCCGCTTGCTCCCTACACGCCACTGACTTGGCACTCTTCTACTGGGGTAACCGTGAATGAGTTTTTTGAAAGTGTCCAGTGGAAGGAAGCATTGCAGAACTGGGCAGGGCAAGTAAGAAGTGGTTACTTTATTCAAACAGGCCCTGAATATAAATATAGTTGCAATGACTAAACGTAATGCTTTAAAGGGGGACTACAACTAGCAGTTAGTCCCCTACTTTTTGGCGACATCAGTAATCCATTCAGCTAAGTTGTTTATTTGTCCTTGCACGGTAATCGTGTCCCGATACCATGACTAATTTTCATCCACAGATATACTTCCCATTCCGGATGGCAGACAATTTGCCCCAAATCGGAAGCCCGCAGATCATATATGGAGAGACCGGCATAATCCCTCTGCTAGATTCATCCCATCTCTTACCGGATGCTATCCCTATGCGTTCTACGGTACCGTCTCGCAATGCCTGCTGCCACATCCGTTTGAAAAGCTTCACTGCCCCAAATGTAATAAAAATGGAGAAGCCTCCCCTGAATAAGTAAGCGTAAGACCATGCATCGCCCTTGTGCAGGCGATATACAGCAAGCTTCGGTCCATGTCTGTTTTATAATTCTCCGCATCAACAAAAGGCACGATGACTTGATCAAATTCAAGACCTTTTGCCAAATGTGACGAGGTGACAATAATCCCTTCATGGAACTTATCGCTCCCAAAATCCAATAAATAGGCTGATTTGCTGCTATTAGCATCCATAATCTCTTGATACAGTTTTTGCGCCTGACTTTGTGTTTTGCAGACGATGCCTAAAGAACGCTGCTCTGATCCTTGGAAATCTTCGATGATTCTCTTAATCTGTGTAATCTCGTCGTTCGAGTTATTCGCCTGTTTGATCTCGGGGCAAGGACCATGGCGCTCAATCGGGATAATCCGGCTGTTCTGGTTTATCTGCTGGGCAAATCTAATAATTTCGATTGTCGACCGATAGCTCTTTAACAATTCAACGGTATCCGCTTCTGGAAAAATCATTTTGATCTCTTGTATCGAAGAGGACGAGTAAGGATTCACAGATTGATTGCTATCCCCCAGAATTGTCTTCTTGCATTTGAATAGACGGGACAAAACAGCGTATTGCACGGGCGTGTAGTCCTGCATCTCATCCACCAATAGATGCTTCACCGATTCGAAACCCTTTGTTCCTTCTATGTGGATTTTTAAATAAACCAAGGGAAATACATCAGAATATTCCAATATCTTAGCTCGTTTAAACTTGAATAGCTCCGGCCTTCCCACATATTCATAGAAATCTTTATAAATCACAAGCAAATTCAGAGATGCAAACATTCTTTTGATTGCTGCCTTGAGTTTTTTAGCGGTTGGAGTTGCTAATTTTTCTCCGTTGTTATCTCTCGTGTTTGCCATAAGGACAGACACCGTTTTCTCCAATCGCTGCTTGATTGGCAAATTCCCCGCACTTCGATAAGCGCTTATGATGTCCTCTTTTGCAATTTGAACGTCACTCCATGCTACATCGACGGGAATAAAGTAAGATTCTCTCCTATCAGCAAGAAATCGATCCAAAAGTTCTACCATTTCTATGCCGGATTTAAATTGGATACGCTCAATTAGCGACTGGTCATCCGAAACCGCAAGCTCCGACACCTGCTCGCCAAAGGTTTGAAATTTGCATATACCCTCTAGTTCTCTAGCCGCGATCTCCTCGATGCCAAGCTCCATCATTTTTTCTTCACCTAGTTCCGGCAAGATATTGGAAATATAGTCGGAAAACACTTTATTCGGAGAGAGAATCCATATATTTTGAGAGGTTACTGTCCCTTTATTTCTATACAATAAAAAGGCAACCCGGTGAAGTGCGACAGAGGTTTTACCCGATCCAGCAACACCTTGAATGATCAGTTCATGGGAATGCTCATTGCGTATGATCGTATTTTGTTCCTTTTGAATGGTGGCAACAATATTTTTCATTTTCTCATTCGAGGTTTGACTGAGCTCCTTTTGCAGAACGTCGTCGTTGATGTTCATGGAGCTCTCAATTGACATTCACATGGATATATACAATAAAAATTGAAAAAGCCCTCCCCGGATACGGCTCCAAAGGTAACCGCCAGCAAACCACGCAAACCAAACATAGAACCCAAGCTAAGAGATTTTGAAGGTGAAAAAAGCCGGTAATTCCTATGATAAGGAAATAACCGGCTTGCTGTTGGGACTCAGGTATTTATGGTTCTTTTCCTTAACAAAAGTATTGTATCAATTAACAATCCAAACAAGAAAAAAATAACCATGTGTAGCAAATATCCAGTAGGAAGAATGACACTATCAGCATCTGGACTTACTTTAATTATCCAACTACGGAATGGTTCAACATAACTGATGTAATCGAAGAGTGGATTCGTTACAAATAACAAAATATGCTTGGCATCGTTTCCGAAATAATCGAAACAGCATATTAAAAAACTAAGAAAAACAAGCCAAAAACTAAATCTCTTAAATAAAGTCATTTTGTTCACTCTCCCATATTTCGAGTGGTTCATTCGTATTATACAGGAAGAATATTGAAAATGGTGTCTATTTATGGTAAAAATAGTATATTGTTAAAAAATGGGGGTATTTGGAATGATTTACAAAAGTTTTTCCAGAATACTCTTTCTCTTCTTGATGATCTTTGCTTTATGTACCCCAGTAAGTTTTGCTGCTGATTTTACTACACTAGAAGTAGACCCAGGGGTCACGTATCCTGGCACAAGTGTAAAAGTAAAAATAGGAGATATGCTGGTAACTAATCAGACCTCTTCAGCTGGATTGACTGGACATGCAGCCATCGTAACGGATAATTATACCGTTGTGCATATAGGAGGATATGGTGAGAATCCCAAAGATATATCTATTTCAAAATTTTTCAAAAGGTATAAATCAAATATTAAGGTTGTCCGTTATAGCAGTAGTAAAGCAGCTAAAAAAGCTGGCGCGTGGGCAACTGAGTTTGCAGAAGAATACTCAGATGCAACATACGGTCTAACTAATAAATTGAGTGGTGCCTCGCCTACATACTGCTCCAAAATAGTTTGGCAAGCTTATTACTATGGAGCGGATGTCAATTTTAATGACCGGAGGCCAAATAGTGTTCAAATGTTTATGCCCTATGATATTTTAGATTTAGACGATACTAGCGTAGTAGCTAAGATTGGTAGTTGGTAATAGGGACAATTAGGTAATAATGTGTAACCTGAGACGGGGATTCTATTAGAGAGTCCCGTTTTCTTTTTCCTTTTTTCTTTTGATCCTGTCACTCGGATCTAGGTTCAATTCATTACAGATAGCTTCAATGGTTTTCAAAGCCAATCGTTCTGTTTTATTGTTGCATATTTGGTAAAGCGTACCCACCATAATTTTTGTTGCAAGTGCAAATTGGCGCTCTGATAATCCCCGTTCAGCAAGTATTTCCCGAAAATTTTAAAAAAAGGTGTAAAATAATCCGTCCCCAACAGACCTAATTGGTCATATCCTCTGGTTGGCTGCCATCCCTAAAATGACGAAAACCCCTGATTTCTCAAGGGTTTTAATGTCTATCATATGGTGGAGCATAGCGGGATCGAATCGCTGACCTCTACACTGCCAGTGTAGCGCTTTCCCATCGTGGCTGCCCAACTCACGATTACTTAAAATTCCATCACGAAACATGTGTACATAAGTGTCTTGTCATATTGGATTTTTATGATGACGTCCGCATTCATCCTATCCATTGTTTTTCTGTTTCCAGCATAAGCTCATATATTTTACGTGTCGTATTTACATTCCTGATCGTCATCTGTTTATACAATTTCGTACCAACCATCTTTGTCATGCTGCCTTTCGTCACGTTAATTTTGTCAATCGCCCATAGAATTGCACCTGGAGCATACTTCACCGTTTCGATCTCCGGTTTGAAGGTCAGCTGATCGAGAACGGATTCGTCGTTGATATCTTCCCATAAAAAAAGGACGTCGCTCCTCATTTTATCATCGTTTGTCCATGATTCGGGAAGCGAGGACATTACTTTCTTCATGTCTTCTAAACTAAGCACCAGCACCTTGATATGCAATCCGAAGGTATTCAGAATCGCTTTTTCAAGAATATGCGCTATATCATTTTTGGAGTGGTCGGCGTTTGTAAAAATAATATTGCCCGAATTAATATACGTTACGACGTTTTTCATTCCGGCTTGCTCGAATGATTTTTTAAGTATTTTCATATCTACTTTGTTTTTTCCGCCGACATTGATCCCGCGGAGCAGAGCAGTATAGACCATCATTACCTCCTGGATTGGTTTCATTTCAGAAGGAAGTTAAATATCCTTGAATATCAATGTTAACAGAAATTACCGAAAAAACATATGAATCCAGATAATTGGTATGGTTTCGTATGATATGTGTGCCTGTTTCATGAAGCGATCTTTACCCGCCTTGATTAAACTATCGATTGCAAGATTCACTGTAGGCTTTAACCAGTTTTTTAGGTGATACAAGCTTCCATGCTTGTATCAGTAAATCACCAAATTCTTTTTGATTGATACGATCGATGCGAACCATCATGAAGGAAAGTTTCGCGAAACTGTCAGGCACTCGAAAGACCTCCGGGGCGATTGACGTATATGCCTCCCGGTTATCATGCGTCGTTTTCATTGCAACAGATACCCCGTCAGGCTGAATCACTGCAAAAATTTTGTTCCTCACCCGAAACGATAATTTTCCCAAATGCTCGTGTTCTTCTGTTTCCGACAGGGAAAGCGCTAAATCTCGAACATCATCCGTAGTAACCACGCCCCTCACCTCCCGTAAAAGTTGCGATATACCGAGTTCCTTTTCCGGAACGATGCTACAGACGTTCGAACCAAGTATCCGGGTCAACTCATCGCGCAAAAATTTAGGTAGTATGGTCATCCTTCCGTATTCGCCGATGTTTTGCTTGAAAATCGCGTCCACTCTCTGAGCATACCGATACCGGGCTGCTTGAAGTCGGACAATATTCGCCGAATCGTTTCCTATTTTGAGGTTAGTCTCATGTCTTCTCCTTACCGCCGGAGAAAACGTAAAAAAGCAGCCGTCAGTTAGCGCTTTGACACGTCATTAACCAACTATACAGAACATATGCGTTTGCAGACGAATCGCTACGTGCACCTGTCGATAGATTGGTAAACCTCCGGCAACCGATTTGTTTTTTGGTGAACCGTTTCAGCTAACAGGAACCGGTCCACATAATCATCTACAACCTCAATCTCCATCGCTTTCATCCTCCTAGAAATGGTCCTTTGTCAGAATAAAAAAGAGCTACAAGAAAGTTACCTTTCCTGTAGCTCAAAAAATACGGCACATCCAACCCATTCAGGGTATAAAAAGGATATATTTTCTGAGAGAAAAGAATAAGGTAACGATCTTGCCAATAAAGAATAAGACAAATTCTGCTTTATTCTTTAAAAAAGTGGCAAGAATGATTACATTATCCTCTTCATCTCCTATCGTTAATTGTCAGCACGATTTTAACATACCAGTTTCTGCCTGACAACATCCTTGAGTCCTACTCTTCGACCTTACCTGTCAGGGCATTGATATTGTTAATATGAATTGAATAGGCAAGAACCGGTTTGGCCAACCTCTTTCCATTAATAAGTGGATAGATGTATAGCAGTTCAGTGGGCTTCGCCAGCAATGCCTTGGCTGCTGCATCTGTGGAGACAGCCTTCCTCTTATCCGGGAGCTTGGCAGGCTTTTGGTCGAGTTGTTGATGGTACCTGGTGATTTTCCCCGTAACTCCATTCACACAAATACCAATACTTGGTCCGTATTTCAGCGGAAGTCCCTCAACAGATGGCACAAACTCTACTACATACTCATGTGGATTCTGCGTATCTGGATTCACCCTGTAGTAGAACTCCTTTTCTTCCTGTTTGAGATATGGTTGCAGGAACTGAACAGCTTTCTCAAGAGCCTGCTTTTCCGACAATGTTGGCTTCCCTTTTTTGGGTTCGGCGTTCGAATAGCTTATAAAACCGATCACAACGCCATCCTTCGTAAACAAAACCTCATTTTCATCAGGGGAAACATAGACTCTTTCCTTCTCGTCTCTGACACCGTTGAAGGTACTACCCTTCAAGCTGATACCAAACTCGCTTTCATAAATCCGCGTTGCCTCCTGCTCATTCTTCACCTTTACTACCTTTCCACCGGGTGTGAGGGAGATTGGGTTCCATCTCCAGGTTTTGTATTGCCGAACAGGGATCAACTCAGCTCCTGTTACTGCGTCTACATAACCGGAGAATACAGCGGAGTAGACGAGATCGGTCTTATTTTCACCAAGGGTGTACATGAGTTGCAGATGAGGTGCGATGAAACGATTGAGCTGATCTTTCTTCACAGCCTGGGCTGGAGGGAGGAAGTCAGCAGGATTGACGTTTGTCAGCGTGTTTTCTCCTTCCGAAACGCTGGTTACCTGTCCCGCACTGTTTACTTCCAGCTGAAACTCATCACCAACTACCTCAATGCCATTTACATAGCGGCTATAGATGACATCGCCTACACCAAGCCGCGTTACCTTGTACAGGCTGCGCATTTCACCGATCCACCCCTCCATAAAGATATCGGCGCTCTTATAGGCAAGCTTGTCATCAGGAATTTCTAGATCCTTGTCATTCAATAAAAACGTAAGCAGTTTCCCGGTTTCTGCATGGATATAGGCTCTGGCAAAGAATTCATTATTTTTTTCATAACGGATTTCGTACACAGGCAGGTGGTCTTTCGTTTCCAAGGTAATTTGTCTTGATGTGTCATCGAGCGCTGGGAAGAGCATTTGCAGCTTTTGCTCCGTTCGTTTTGCCTTTTCGCTTAATTGATTTTCCTGAAGGTTAGCTGCTGCTTGTTGGTTGCCCGCCTGATTTGCCATGACTGTGCCCATGGCTGGTGACAGGAGCAGTGCGGCTGTTAGTACGATGCCTGCCAGTACAGGATAACGCCTTTGAGTGGTCATACGTGTATCCTCCATCTTTTTTTGACGTTGAAGCTCACACAATTAAGACGATATTTGGAAATGATTGTCACATGATAAGAAAACATATCTCACAAGAAAAACGACTTCATATGTCCGAAAATAGAAAAAATTTAGACTAGATAATAATGTTGTAGACTGAAATAATAAAGAGGTAGGCTGACGGCATTGCTCAACTATCGGGCATAAGAATTGGTAGAGGGTGATTCGTATTGAAAACGATCCAAAAGATGTATGAGCATTTAGACTGGGCTAACCAACGTATTTTTAAAACACTGCAGAGTATTGAAGGTGAAAATCAGGAGATATGGCGTTTATTTTCCCATATCCTTCATGCAGAAAAAATATGGATTACTAGATTACGTGGAATGGACTGTTCACAACTTCCCATATGGTCGGAGAGCGATTTAGAGATCTGAGCAGAACTTATGAAACAAAATGAAGAGAGCTTCACAGCTTTTTTTACGAATTTGGCAAATACTGACCTAGATAAAATAATCGCCTGCACGAATAGTAAAGGAAGAGAGTTTAGGTATTCTGTACGGGATATTTTAACTCATGTAGCATTGCATGGTCAGTATCACCGAGGACAGATTAACTCACGACTTCGAGCAGTTGGTATTGAACCAGTTCATGTTGACTTTATTAGATTTGTGAGATAATTGTCCTTGCAGACATGAATAAAAGAGCGGCAGTCGCGTTCAGCGGGTTGAAGAAAGGTGTAAAATAATCCGTCCCCAATTCGTCCCCAACAGACCTAAATGGTCATATCCTCTGGTTGGCTGCCATCCCTAAAATGACGAAAACCCCTGATTTCTCAAGGGTTTTAATGTCTATCATATGGTGGAGCATAGCGGGATCGAACCGCTGACCTCTACACTGCCAGTGTAGCGCTCTCCCAGCTGAGCTAATGCCCCATATTGTTCTTCCAGCGTTTACCGCCTCAGTGAATTTAGTATAGCATAACGCCATATTACACTGCAAGAAAAAATACCTAAAAAACCCCTTTCCCATTGAAAAAGCCAACCGACAAAATCACCGGTTGGCTCTTTCTTTAATCCCCATGCAAGCTTGTCTATCTTCCCTACTTCACTGTTACCACGATCGGCGTTTTCTTGCCGCCGTAGGACACGTAAATCGTCGCTTTACCCGATCCTGTCGCCTTGATCACGCCATCCTTCACATCCGCTACGAGCAAGCGTGAGGTGGTCCAGAGAGCCGGCTTGGTGACATTCGTTTCGGAGCCGTCCATATAGGTAGCAATCGCACTTACCTGCTTGACTTCCCCTTTGCTCATCACGATCTGGACAACATCCGTTTTCAAGTATTTCAATGTATCGACATCTACAGGGATGGATACGGTCTTATCGTTGTATTTTGCAGTGACAGTCGCCTTTCCGTAAGCACGACCAGTGATTTGTCCTTTGGTAACGTCTGCTACTTTGTAGTTGCTCGTTTTCCAATCGGCCAAGCTGGTAACATTCATCGTACGTCCATCGGAGAAGGTCGCGGTCAATACTACGTTCACTGTGCTTCCTGTCTTGGTAGAAACAAAGCGTCTGTCTGCCTCCAGCTTGGTTACAATGCCGACTTCAACCGGAATGCTGATGGATTTTCCACCGTATTTGGCTGTGATCGTCGCACGTCCGCTGGTGAGAGCCTTCACTGTACCGTTGGTCACATCAGCAACCTTGAGGTTCGTGGAGGTCCATTCTGCATCCTTGGTCACATTGCTTGAAGCATTCGAAGAGTCTGTTGCAGTGAGCTTGATATCTGCTGTCTCACCTACGTTTAAAATCAGCATTTTTGGATCTACAGACAGGGTGGATGCCTGGTCGACCTCTACTGCAATCGTGATGGTTTTGCCGTCAAAGCTGGCGGTAATGGTCGTTTTTCCTGATCCAACTGCTGTAATATTTCCTTGGTTCACTTCAGCGATTGCAGCAGAAGCTGTGCTCCAGGTCGCATCCGCACTGACATCTTTGGTCGTGTTATCTGAATAAGTAGCCGTCAGTTTTACTTTTTCGGAATCATCCTTGCTCATGACGAGCTTTTTCTTGTCTACGGTCAAGGACTGTACCACACCAACCGATACCGGGATGGAAATCGTGCGTGTGCCGTAGGTAGCTGTTACCGTTGCTGAACCAGTCGCTACCCCTGTGATCAAGCCTTGACGCACTGTTGCGACTGCAGGAGCGCTAGAAGTCCAAACGACTTTTTGCGTCACATTTTCACTTGTAGAATTTCCATCTGGATACGTAGCCGTTACCGTTACTTGCTTCCCATCACCAATTTGCAGAGCGACTTTGGTTACATCTGCTGTCAGGCTTTGTGGAACGTCTACATCTACAATAAGTGTTGCAGTTTTGCCACCGTATTTAGCTGTCAGGGTAGCTGCCCCAGCCTTGTAAGCCGAGATTTTGTTGCCACCTGCAAACACGATGTCTGCATTATCCGAGGACCATTCCAGCTTGTCCGTGATCGTCTCGGTTGTTCCATTTGCATACGTTGCTTTTACCGTTACGCCGTTTGTATCGCCAATCGCTTTGGTCTCTCCACTTTTCATCGTCAAGTAGGAAGGAACGATATCCAGCGCACGCGGCACTTCTACGTCAACATTCACTTGAATCGTTTTGTTTCCGTATTTGGCTGTGATGATTGCTTCACCAGAAGATACAGCGAAAATTTTGCCGTTGCTGTAATACGCAACACTTTCACGATCCGAAGACCATTCTGCTTTGTCGTTTACTATCGTTGCTGTTCCACCGTTTGCATAGGTGGCTTTCAGCTCAACCGCTTGATCCTTGCCTACATGCAGGAACATATTTTGTGGCGTTACTTCAAGCTTCTGTGTTGTATCTACATCTACTTTGATCGTAGCCGTTTTTGTTCCGTATTTTGCTGTAATCGTAGCTGTTCCCGCTCCGTACGCAGTAATCTTACCTTTGAGGGCATCTGCGACATCCGGGTTGTCCGAGGACCATTCTGCTTTCGCTGCTACATCCTGTTCCACGTTGCCATCAGGGAAAATGGCACTCACCGTGATCGTTTCGCTTTTCAGCTGCTCATTGCCCAGAAGCAAGGATACCTGTGTTTTGCTCGGCTCGAGTCTGTGGGCGATCTCGACGCTGACCGGAATACTCGTTGTCTTGCTACCGAACTTAGCCGTTACTGTAGCAGTACCGGAGCTCAGTCCCGTAATTTTACCGTTAATGACTGCTGCAACAGCGGTATTGTCAACCGTCCAGTCTGCTTTTGCAGTTACCACTTCCGGTTCACCTTCGCTGTAAATCGCAGTCAGATTAACGTCCTTTGAGTCGCCGATACGAACATTCAAATTCTGTTGATCCAAAGTCAGTGCTTTCACTTTTTTCGTAACAGTGACACTTACAATGACGGGCTTGCCCATGTACTCTGCCGTCACGACCGTTGTCCCTACGCTTTTCGCCGTAATTTGTCCTGCATATACCGAAGCGATCTCCGGGTTTTGACTGGACCAATTTGTCTTGACTCCGACGTCCTCCGTTTTCCCGCTCACATAAATCGCTGTCGCGGTCAAAAGTACGGAATCTCCATTCTCCAACGTCACTTCATTCTTGGAAAGAACCAAGCGGCTGATTTCCTCTGCAGCCAATCCTTTCCCTGCGTTTCCGGTTCCTACAAATAGTAGGACGGCCAGAAACAAGAGCATCGTTTTTTTCCAGAACATTGCTAGCCTCCCCGCAAGTATGTAATTTGCTGTTTTTCGAAACCATTCCACCCTTACTATATCGGCTACTCAGGGATATAATTTACTAGTTTTTTATGTCAGGTATGTGTCAAGCCCTGTAACTACGCGGATTTTCGCTCGTCTATATAGGAGGGAGAGACTATCTCTTTCTGGCAAATGCTTCGAACAAGGGAGACGACGAAACGTGACTTACACACATAAACGATCAAAAAAGAGCATGCTGCGAAGGTTCCTTGTTTGCCTTGCTCTCATGCTTGCTATCTGTGTCTCGTGGTCCGGCTACTGCTGGTACCAGATCGAGCAAACCTTGCAAAAAGCCGTACCCACGCACGCCGATGTAGGCATTGTGCTGGGAGCAGCTGTGTGGGGTGAGAAGCCAAGTCCAAGTCTGCAAGAGCGTCTGAATGAGGCGCTTTCGCTCTATCAGGACGGGTATGTCCCGTATCTGTTGGTATCGGGTGGTTTGGGAGAAGGCAAAAAAGTAACAGAAGCAGCCGCCATGAGAAACTATTTAATCGAGCATGGCGTCCCGGCAGAAAAAATCCTGCTAGAGTCACAGTCTACGAGTACATACGAAAACCTGCTGTATAGCCAGCAGGTCATGGAAGCACACAATATGCGGGATGCACTTATCATCAGCCACGACTACCATCTCGCTCGCGCAGTAGTCATGGCCGATTCTTTAGGAATGTCTGTCTCGCCAGTCGGTATAGAGTCCAAGGTCTTGTTTGGACCTTATCACCGTTCTCGTGAGGTGCTCGCCCTCACTCACTGGGAGTTCTCTCGTTTTTTACTACACTCGCTCCACGCGGTGATTCTTGCGTAGAATCTCATGTACTTCCACGAAATGGCGGATGCGTTCCATGATTCGAGCCGCTTTGGTTCGTTCAATCCGGTTTCCGTTGGAGATAGACAAGTGCTCCTCCAGCTCTTCCAGTGAGTAGTTGGAGGTGAACAGTGTCGGCAAATGATTATTCGCCCGCTGGTTTAAAATCACACCCAAAATCTCATCACGTACCCACGGTGTCAAATTTTCCGCGCCGATATCATCGAGGATGAGCACAGGTACATCCTTGAGCAGCTCCAGCTTTCCTACATAGGATTGGTCTGAAATCGAGTCCTTCATCTCGCGGATAAAGTCAGGGACGTAGACCAACAGCGACGCAATATGGCTCAAGGAAAGCTGATGAGCAATCGCCCCCATCAAATAGCTTTTCCCGACACCAAACGGACCGTGGAGATACAAGCCCTTGACCCGCTCACCAGCCTCAAGCTGATTGCAAAACTGGATAGCTGCTGCCACAGCTGCCCGATTGCCCATATCGTGCTCCAGCTTGTCAAAGCTCGCTGTCATTGTTTCCTCAGAAGCATAGTAGCTGCGCATCAGGCGTCTACGCTTCAAATCCTCTTCATGCGACATCTGCTTTTTACAGGGAGCAATGGCGCTTACAATCGTATTGTTGACCCGATCAAGCTGTGTTCGATGCCCTTTTACCAAATTGGGGCAATGATCGAGTCCCGGGCAACGCTCACACCAGTACTGCTCCTTTACCGCCGTATATACATTGGAGAGAGAGCTCAAGTAGTCATCTCGGCTTATCTCTGGATGCTCTTGTGAAAATGCCTGCAAATAAGCACTGGAGCGAAACATCTTGTCCAGCTGCTCATCGGGAGACAATATTTGGCGCGGTGTCCTTTTGGTTAGCTCTTTCATAAAATCACCGATGGATTCCATCTAGCACTCACTCTCCTTTCGGTCTTTTGCGTAATGATTCCAGCATCTTGCTCAGTTCGGGATCATCTGATATGAGTTTCCCTTTTGTAGATTCATTTGCGCTGCTCTCTTGCGCCAATTGCCACTCTACTGACGCTGGCAGCTTGTCTTGCAGGACAGCGCGACCATTCCGACGCACAGGGGCAGATTCCTTCTTGCTGCCTTTTGTCTTCTCCTGGGTCTGTGCCCGCTGGTCGGCCCGATCAAGGATTTGCTTCACAGCCTCGTCTACGGTTGCAATCCGCTTGGCCTTCCAGCTATCGCGAATCGTCTCCATATACGCTTTTGGCAATTCCATCTGCATACTGGCAAGTGTGTGCAAAATCAATGCATTGGCTACCTCAGGCTGCAGTCCATCAGCAAATACAAGCGTCTCCGCACGATCCAGAAACACCTTGCTGACTCTGCCGCCCACTACCCGTTCCAACAGGGCAAGAGGAGACAACAGGCGACAGGCCCGTACAAATGCTTCACTGCCTGGCTCGGGCAATCTGCCAGGCCCCCACTCATCGTCACCAGTTGTAGCTGCTGGTGTATTGCGGTACAGCTTGTCCTCCGTGTAGCGCTGAACTAAGCGCTTGCGCAGTACTTCCCCATCCAGACTCCGATCTGCCTTGTACAACGTCCAATCACGCAGCTCCTGGCCCATTCCCCAGCTATCCAGCTGATAAAAATGGCACAACTGGTACAAAAGCTCCATGCTGCTGCCATCCAGCACTTTAGCTGAATCTGCATTGTCCGGCAAATAAAGACGTAACGATGAGACACTGAGCGGATGGTTCACCTGCGCCTCATAGTTCGATTTGAGAGCTGCCTGCGGAAAGCTCGTCTCCATTTCCGTCAAAAATTGCTCTCTCTCGGAGCCCTTCTTGACTTCTAATTCTGACGGCTTCAAGGATTGAAAAACTTCATGAAAATCCTTGGTTATATTTTCGACGTTGGAATATTCCTGATCCAGCTGATTCCCGAGCACGTCAGCATAGAGCTGTCGCAACTGCTGGAAGCGGATATTTTCAATTTTGTTTAACAGCATCAGTGACAGTACATAATCGGCAAAAAACTCGCTCGGAGTAAGCGGCGGCTTCACCAAATATTCATAGTAGTAATCACGCTGCTGATTTTCGCGACGGCGTACCTCTAAAAGTCCCATCGCCTCCAAGCGTTCACGCGCATCCAAAAGCCGATCAAGCGACAAGGAGGTGGTGAGCATCAAGCTGCGATGTGTCCCTTCGGTCGTAGCCGCACTGATTTCCTGTACGCCATGGACGAGCAATTGATAGAGCGAATACGACTCGACGCCGATGAGCGGCAAATACAGCTGTGTAACAAAGCCTGTCTCGGCAAAGCTGATCGGTCTCACTATTCGCACCACATAACGATCCTTTGGCAACAATTCGTTCCAAACTAAACGACGCATCGGCTCTTTCCTTCCTGACCAATCTCGATTCTCTTATTATAGCATGGCACGTAAGCAATCGCTGTTTAAATCAGTGGGAAAGCCAAAGAAGCTCCTGCGAGTGATTCGCGAGAGCAAGGCGGGAACAAATATGGGAATCAATCAGCCGCTCCTTACTCCTTGGGCGGAAAGAGGGAATGGCTGTTGCGAGCTTGAGCCAAAAGCTCCTCCAGTTCCTTCATAAACACATTGATATCCTTGAACTGGCGATAAACGGAGGCAAAACGAACGTATGCCACTTCATCTACGTGGTACAAACGCTCCATGACCTTTTCCCCGACATCATTGCTGGGGACCTCCGCTTGGCCGCAGCTGCGCAGCTCTTTTTCAATGTCATTTACGACATGCTCCAATACTTCCAGTGGTACTGGCCGCTTTTCACATGCGCGAACCAAGCCCCGCAAAATCTTGTCCCGATTGAACTCTTCACGGGTGCCATCTTTTTTTACAATTAAAAGAGGGGTTTCCTCTACCATTTCAAATGTAGTGAAACGACGTTCACATTGTTCACATTCGCGCCGACGACGAATGGATTTATTATTATTGAAAGGACGTGAATCTAGGACTCTAGTCCCATTATACTCGCAGAATGGACAACGCATATCAAAATCAACTCCAATGCCTACGATACTTGTCTACAGTGTCCCTCATCTTCCCTTCATAAGTCAAGTCAATCCTTGTACCTATTTAAAGCATAAGTCGAATGGAGTACAATATGGGTACTGTTGGAGGGATTGGAATGCGTTTAGTATCTTTAAGACATGTCCAGCCAGGTATGAAGCTGGGCCGTACCGTTTTCACTGAAGACGGCAAAGTATTGCTAGGGGTCGGGATGCTCCTCACAGAGCGCCTGATTGGGGGACTGGAGCGTTCTGGCATTGATTCCGTCTACATTGATGATCCCCGCACGGCAGACATCGTGGTTGAAGAGGTTATTCGTCCGCAAACCAGACAAGTCGCTGTGGAGGCAATCGAAAAGACGATCAAGCAGATCACCAACTCAAACAAATTGGCTCGGAAAATTTCACTTAAAGAAATGGGTCTTCACTTTCAACGTGCCTTCAGCTCCATTCTGGACGACCTGATGCTAAACAAGCAAATGGTTGGACATCTGACAACGATCTCTACGCACTCGCCATCGCTGTATCATCATTCTGTCAACGTAGCTGTACTGGCGACTGCTGTAGGCATGTCTCTGGGCTACAATCGGACACAGCTGATGCAGCTCGGTGTTGGCGCCATGCTGCATGATATCGGAAAAGTCAGCTTACCAGAAGAGCTGGTCCAAAAGAAAGAGCGTTGGACCGAAGAAGAACGGGAAATCGCCAAACAGCATACTACGCTCGGTTTTAACCTGCTTAGAAAACAGCATGACATCTCACTTTTGTCTGCACATGTCTGTTTGCAGCACCACGAGCGGCTAAATGGAAGTGGCTATCCGCAAGGGCTTTCGGGTAAGCAAATTCATGAATATGCGCAGATCGTTGGTATTTGCGACATTTATGATTCCCTGACCTCCCCACGCCCGTGGAGAAAGCGCTACATGCCTCAAGACGCGCTTGAATATTTGCTCGGTTCTGGCGGTCATTTGTTTGAGCACACGCTGGTCAATGCCTTTATCAAGCATATCGCCATTTTCCCAATCGGAAGCAGCGTCGTCCTGAACACCGGGGAAATCGGAGTCGTCTCCAAAGTCGATCCCGACTATTCCCATCGCCCTATCGTACGAATTTTAAAGGACGGTCGCGGCAACGACGTTCACACTCCATTCGATTTGAATCTTAAAGAAAATATCAAGCTGTTCATTGTTGGCTTTGAAGATGATGAGTTATTTAGTCTCGGTGGTATGTCTGAGGATACCCCTTCCTAAATCATAGGGAAACACCCCCTTGCTCCGTTTGCAAGGGGGTGTTTCCTTTTGTGCAAAAAAATTAGTTTACACCTGCGGCAGCTGCTTCTTTTTGTGTGGATTGATTGTGCATCTCGGATACGTGGCGCACCAGATCAACGACACGGCAGGAATAGCCCCACTCGTTATCGTACCAAGCGATCACCTTCACTTGGTTTGTACCCATCACCATCGTAGACAGAGCATCAATGATGGAGGAATTGTCATTGCCGATAAAGTCGCTCGATACGAGTGGCTCTTCGCAGAATTCAATGTAACCCTTCATGCTGTCTTCGCTCGCTTCGCGCAGTACACGATTCACTTCTTCAACAGTTACTGGCTTCCTGGTGTTTACAACCAGGTCCACAACAGAAACGTTAGGAGTAGGTACACGCAGGGAGAAGCCGTTGAGCTTGCCGTTCAGCTCAGGCAATACTTTTCCTACCGCACGAGCAGCACCAGTCGTGGTAGGAATGATGGATTCACCTGCTGCACGCGCACGACGCAGGTCTTTATGTGGATTGTCGATGTTTACTTGGTCGTTTGTGAGTGAGTGAATCGTAGTCATCAAGCCTTGCTCGATTCCGAATGCGTCGTTCAACACTTTTGCCACTGGAGCGAGGCAATTGGTTGTGCAGGAAGCATTGGAGACGATGTGATGATTCGCATGCTCATAGATGCCTTCGTTTACACCCATCACGATGGTTGCATCTTCTTCTTTTGCTGGTGCAGTGATAACCACTTTTTTCGCACCGCTTTGCAGATGCTTGCCAGCACCTTCGCGATCTTTGAATTTGCCAGTCGCTTCTACTACGATCTCTACGCCGAGCTCTCCCCAAGGCAGCTTGAGCGGATCACGATCAGACAAAACAATGGTCGGTTTGCCATCTACGAGGATTTTGTTGTCTTGTACTTCCACTTTATTCTGCAGGCGTCCATGAATGGTGTCGTACTTCAACAAATGGGCAAGCGTCTCCGCTGGATAGCTGGCATTGATTGCAACGATTTCAATGTTGGGGTCTTGAACAGCGCGGCGGAATACCATGCGTCCAATACGGCCGAAACCATTAATAGCAATTTTGATTGTCATATAGAAACCCCTTTCGCAATTAAGCTACGCTTATCTGTTATCTTCATTATAATAAGTATGACACAATTATCAATGTGTTTTACTGAAAAATAAATATTTGGACGATTTACCCCTGCTATTTTGCTCATTGTGTTTTCCTCTAGGCTGTCCATTCTCTGCGAATGCCTGGCTAAACTATGTCTTTTGACAGAGGTAAAAATCCTTATCACAGATCAAGTACCTCGATATGACGAAAGCCGCTTCCCCTGAATAAGAGAAGCGGCCTTTAGTGCAATTGGAAGTCGTAAATGTTTTTGTAACGATCATGATAATATAGTACGCGCTGTACGTACAAGCGAGTCTCTCCGAACGGAATATCCTCGATCGACTCCCGGCGTCCGTTCCATTGCTCCGTAGTCAGCCAGCCGCTTACTTTTCCTGGGCCCGCATTATAGGCGGCAATGACTTTGGTGACATCACCCTCGTAGCGTGTAAGCAAAAAATTCAAATACCACGTACCAATCTCTATATTCATGACCGGATCATATAAATATTGATTATCTCTCGGGCGCAGGTTCGCCTGTTTTACAATCCACTCAGCCGTATCCGGCATGATTTGCATCAGGCCTATTGCTCCCTTTTTCGAGACACGATCGGTTTTGAACCCACTCTCGGAGCGGATCACCGCGAGAATCAGATGAGGGTCCACCTGAAATTTTTGAGATGCCCTCACGATTTCGTTTTGAAATTTGATCGGGTACATCCACTTCCAAACAAGGGGCGTATTGAGCAGCAAAAAAACACTCATCAAAACAAGCAAAATCACCGCTGCCCGTTGGCTTGATTTCATGATCCAGGCTCCGCGCGAATCACAGTCAATAAGTCTTCCACCTGACGTTGTGTTTCTTCGCGAGACTGGGAATTATCAATCAAAAAGTCCGCTTCGAGCTTCTTCTGATCAATGGGAAATTGCGCTCGCAGCCGTTTCTTCGCCTGCTCTTCATCCAGCTCATCTCGTTCCATCATTCGCGCCAGCTGCATGTCGCCAGGTGCATAGACCACGACAATTTTCTCCACCAAATACTGCAGCTTGCTTTCATACAAGAGCGGAATATCCATAAATACGATCTGTTCACCATTCGCTTCTGCTGCTTCCGCTTCTTGCCTCATGACTCGCCGCACCTCGGGATGAACGATGGCATTCAGTTTTTGACGCTCGGACTCGTCTGAAAAAACGACTTCGCCCAGTTTTTTACGATCGATCTGACCATCCTCAAGCAAAATATCACGGCCAAAATGACGGACAATCGCTTCGTAAGCAGGCTTTCCTGGCTCGACAACCTCGCGAGCAATCTGGTCAGCATCGATGACTGGGATGCCACGTTCTCTGAGCATGGCTGTCACCGTGCTTTTTCCAGTAGCAATTCCGCCCGTTAATCCTAATATCATGTTCATCCTCCTCTCCCGATCGTACTTCTTTACTTTTTCTGGCAAAGAGGGCAAATATGTGTCCCTCTACCACCCACGACAAAACGGATAATTTCTGTTCCACAATTGACACAAGGCTCTTCTTTTCTGCCGTACACCAGAAGCGATTGCTGAAACATGCCCATCTCGCCTTGTCCGTTCACATATGACTTGATCGAGCTGCCGCCCTGCTCCACTGCTTCAGACAGTGTCGCAACAATGCTTTGGTGTAGTGAAATGACCTGTTTTCCCGTCAGCTTCCCGGCAGGACGCTCAGGATGGATCCCCGCTTTAAAAAGGGACTCGTCCACATAAATATTCCCCAGTCCTACAATACATTCCTGGTTCAAAAGAAGTGGTTTAATTTTTGTTGGACGTCCTTTTAACAGTCGCTTCAAAGCATCAGCTGTGAAGCTCTCCTCAAGTGGTTCCACACCAAGCTTGGCGAGCGGTCCCGTGCTGGTCTCCATCCCGCGCGGATACAAATCCATCGTGCCAAACTGACGAACATCGCGATAGCGCAGCTCTGTCTTGTCCGTAAAGTGGAATATGACATGCGTATGCTTTTCTACCGGCTCATCGTACTGATACAGCCCATAGCGTCCTTCCATGCGCAAATGGGAGATGAGCACGTCCTGGTCAAGAAAAAATTGAATGAATTTCGCACGTCGCGTGATGTCCTGTATGGTTTGTCCAGCAAGATGCGCCTTAAATGCCTCCACATCATCCGGCGTACGAATGATGCGGGGCAAAAAGACACTGACTCGCTCGATTGTTTTCCCCAATACCAGCCCTTTAAGTGTCCGAACGACGGTTTCTACCTCAGGTAATTCTGGCATATGGCCTCCTCCTCTCGCTGCTAGAGCTGTCTTTTCTGTCTGGGCTTATTTTGCCTCATACCAGCTGCGACCGTAATTGACGTCTACCTTTAGTGGGACATTAAGCGCAAGCGCACTCTCCATAACCTCTGGTACCAGCTTCTGCATGATCTCCAGTTCATCTTCCGGCACCTCGAAGACCAATTCATCGTGTACCTGCAAAAGCATACGGCTGGCAAGTCCTTTTTCGACCAGTGCCTCCTGCATGCGAATCATTGCGAGCTTGATCACATCTGCTGCTGTTCCCTGGATCGGCGTATTCATCGCGGTACGCTCGGCAAAGGACCGCAGGTTGAAATTGCTGCTGCGGATATCTGGCAGGTAGCGGCGGCGGTGCAGCAAGGTCGTCACATAGCCGTCCTGCTTGGCCTCTTTCACGATTTCTTCCATCCACTGCTTCACCCCTGCGAATACGTCGAAGTATCGCTCGATGAAGTCTGCAGCTTCCTTGCGAGTAATGTTCAGGTTCTGCGACAGACCATAGTCACTGATTCCATACACGATACCAAAGTTAACCGCCTTGGCTTGGCGACGCATCAAGGAAGTCACGTCCTCTTCGCTGACGCCAAATACATCCATCGCGGTGCGCGTATGAATATCCATGCCTTTACGGAAAGCATCGATCAGGTTTTCGTCACCGGAAATATGCGCCAAAATACGCAGTTCGATTTGGGAGTAGTCAGCCGCAAGCATGTACCAGCCATCCTCAGACGGGGTAAACGCTTCGCGGATCTTTCTGCCTTCCTCCATTCGAATCGGGATATTTTGCAGATTCGGGTCCGTGCTGGACAGACGGCCGGTAGCCGTTGTCGCCTGATTGTAGAGCGTATGAACCTTGCTCGTCTTCGTGTGAATCTCTTTAGTCAAGCCTTCAATATACGTAGAGCGCAGCTTGCCGAGCTGACGGAAGGTGAGAATGGCATCGATGATCGGGTGATACGGTGCCAGCTTTTCCAAAACGTCTGCGCTCGTGGATGGACCCGTCTTTGTTTTTTTCAAGACAGGCAGTGCCAGTCGGTCAAACAAGATCTCGCCCAACTGCTTCGGTGAATTGATGTTAAAAGGTTCTCCGCCTGCGAGTTCATATATTTGCGTGGTCAAGTCCGCCAGCTTGCTATCCAGCTCCTCGCCCATCTGCTCGAGACGCTCCCGATTGACCTTGATGCCTTGCTTCTCCATGAGAGCCAGAACCATGCTCAGGGGAGCTTCAAGATCGTTTAGAAGCGATCCCATCTCATTCTCCACAAGCTGCTCGCGCAACACCTGAACACTTTGCCAAATCGCTGCTGCTTTATGCGCCACATGCTCGCTCAGCACGTCCGTCTCCGGCACGAGTCGCTTTGCCCCTTTGCCGTATACGTCTTCGTCTGGTCTCACTCTGACCTGCGCATATTGGCTCGCAATGCTGTCCAGCGTATGATTGCTTTCGGTCGCGTTCAAAAGATACGAGGCCAGATAAACATCAAAGCCGATACCAGCCACGGGCAGCTCATGCCAAGCCAGTCCAACCGTGTCACGCTTGCCGTCAAACACCCATTTTTCCTTGGACGCATCTGCCAGCCAGGACCCGAGTGCCTTCCACTCCTTGGCTACATCCCATGGTACGTACAGGGTCGTCCCTTCCGCCGCGATACCAAAGCCAAGAATCGGCGCATGATGATAATTGTCGCCATCCATTTCGATGTAGACAGCCATCGGGGTCGTCAGCTTATCCGTGTATTTTTCAGTCGTTTCCTCCGTGACGATTTCAAAAGCAAACGGCGTTGCCTCGCTTGCTTCTCCATTCTCGCTCATATCCTGCGTTACTTTGATTTTGGAGAGCAGCGATTTGAATTCCATCTTTTTAAAGAAATCGCTAAGGGCGAGACCATCATAGCCAGGGAACTCCGTCTGCTGCACATCCAGCTCGACTGGTGCTTCTCGCAAAATCGTTGCCAATGCTTTACTCATGTTTGCCTTGTCGACATTTTCACGCAGGTTCTCCTGGAGCTTTTTCCCGGAGACCCGATCGACATTTGCCAAAACCTCTTCTACTGAACCGTATTCATGTAAAAGCTTCAGCGCAGTTTTCTCCCCAACTCCAGGCACGCCCGGAATATTGTCGGAGGAATCGCCCATCAGCCCTTTGAGATCAATAATTTGCAGCGGCTTCAAGCCGTATTTTTCCTGAATTTCTTCTGGCGTGTACAGCTCAATCTCGCTGACTCCTTTACGGGTCAACGCAACAGAAACATGGTCCGATACGAGCTGGAGCATGTCCTTGTCACCCGTAATGACCGTCGTTTTCCATTCCTTCTGGTCTGCTTCTTTTGTCAGCGTTCCAATAATATCGTCCGCCTCATAGCCTTCCAGCTCGAAGCGTTTTATCGCAAAGGCGTCCAAAAGCTCCCGAATCAGCGGAAACTGTTCAGAAAGCTCAGGTGGGGTTTTGCTGCGCCCTCCTTTGTACTCGGCATACTCGGTATGGCGAAATACGACTTTCCCTGCATCAAACGCAACCATGATATGTGTAGGCTTCATTTCCTCCAGCACTTTTAAAAGCATGGTAGTAAAGCCCAGCACGGCGTTGGTATGCAATCCTGCTGAAGTGGACAGCAAAGGAAGCGCATAAAACGCCCGGTTGGCAACGCTGTTTCCATCAATTAATACAAAATGACTCAAGGAATCCGACCCCTCTCGTTACAAAACTACTATATTTAATCGTAACATAGGGGAATCATGTAAGCCAAGTCCGTGAATAAGCGGGTAAAGAATGAATCGCTTGAACAAACTAAGAAAAAATTGGACAAGGAAGGCGATCATATGTATTGGAGGAAATTACTTTCGCTTGCAGCGGTTCTTCTATTCGTGTCTACCAGTCAAACCAGTGCAGCTACACTCTCTACGCAGCAGGAGACCCCTCTGAAAAAGGTGGTTGCTTTTGTCATCGACGATTTCGGCAACAATATGTCCGGCACCGCAGAAATTTTGGCGCTGCCTGTACCGCTCACTGTCGCAGTCATGCCGTTTTTGCCAAGCACCAAGCAGGATGCCGAGCTCGCTCATCAAAAAGGACATGATGTTTTCGTACACATGCCGATGGAGCCAGTAAAAGGAAAGCGTTCCTGGCTTGGTCCAGGTGCGATTACGACCGATCTCTCTGATGAGGAAATTCGTAGTCGGGTCCAAAAGGCAATCGATGATGTCCCGCATGCCATCGGGATGAACAATCATATGGGCTCAAAGGTAACCGCAGACGAGCGGATCATGCGCATCATCATGAGTGTCGTCAAAGAACGCGGGTTGATTTATTTGGACAGCCGCACTACGGATAAGAGCGTAGCGTCAAAAATTGCTCAAGAGATGGGGGTTCCCCATACCGAGAACCAAATCTTTCTCGACGATGTGTATTCGGTCCCACACATCACCCAACAAATGGAAAAAATATGCAAGCGAATCGGTACTCATCCGATTTGTGTGGCGATCGGACATGTCGGTCCTCCGGGCAAGAAAACAGCCTCCGTTCTGCGGCAGTACATTCCGCGCATTCAGAAGGAGGCCGAATTCGTCACGATCTCAAAATTAGTTCACCAAACCGTTCACTAGCTTTTGCCACCAGCTTTCTTCGGCAAATACCTCCATTTTCAGATTCCCCGTCAAGGTCACATATTCGCTCACGGCATCCGTAATGGCCTGGGCGATTTTTTCTTGTCCTTTCGGGTCTGTCAAAAGCTGTCGGTCTGCTGCGTTGCTGATAAAGCCCATCTCCACGATGACTGAGGGACAGTAATTATGCCGCAGCACGTAATACGTCTTGCCCTTTACCGGCTTGTCTTTGCTTCCTGCCAAACGGTTCAACGAGTTCTGCAAGAGGTCTGCAAGCATGTAGCTTTGCTCATTGCTTTGGTAAAGGATTACAGGACCTCTGCGTCCGGAATCGGAGGACCAGTTTACATGCAGGCTGAGCATCATTTGCGGAACCATTTCCTTGGCAAGATTTTTGCGCTGAGCGAGATCACGAAGATGCCTGGAGCGACTGTTCAGCCAGCGATTGTCGTCACTGAGGGCAATGTCTTCTTCCCGGTTCAGGGCTACACTGTAGCCAACATCTGTCAACTGCTGATACAAGCGTTTGGCAACCTGCAAATTAATGTCCTTTTCGTAGAGGCTGCCAAAAGATGTGCCGGAATCTACACCTCCATGGCCAACGTCAATTAAAATGTGAATCGGTGTAAGCGGTATTGCCTCACTCTTGGTTGGAAAACAGATAAGCACAAGCAGGAGCGTAGCGATGAAGGTTCTAGGATATCGGCGTCTCATGCTTGTAGGATTTCCCGTTTGAAAAAAAACCTTTCAATCAACTGGGTACGCATAACATTGTGAATTCTTCACCTGAACGGTACAATAGAGTCCATCGTGGATGAATCAGCACAAGAAGGTGTACACATGGAAAAATCATTGGACAAACCGTTATTTCCGCCTTATTTGGCACTGCTAATCGGTGTCATCGCCATCTCAACATCAGCAATTTTTGTCAAGCTGTCTGCTGCGCCAGCACCGATTATTGCTACGTATCGGCTTGTTTTCTCTGTCGTGCTGACACTGCCTTTTCTGTTTTGGAATCGCGGAGCAGTCAGCGAAATTGTAAAAATGCCAAAAAAAGTGTGGCTACTCTGTCTATTGTCAGGCGCCTTTTTAGCGAGTCACTTCCTGCTCTGGTTTGAGTCGCTTAACTACACGTCTGTAGCCAGCTCTACAGTTCTGGTTACGCTGCAGCCATTATTTGCGTTTATTGGAGGCTATTTTTTCTTTGGCGAAAAGGTTCGCTTACTGGCACTCACAGGTGGCTTGCTTGCCGTTGTTGGCAGCTTTGTTATTGGCTGGGGGGATTTTCAGGTAGGAGGCATGGCGCTCTTAGGTGACGCGCTCGCACTGCTTGGTGCCGCCACGGTAACTGGATATTGGCTCGTCGGGCAATATGTCCGTCAGCACATGTCATCGTTCGCCTATACGCTGGTCGTATATTCTGCGACAAGCTTGATCCTGGTTGCGTATGATCTTGTTTTGGGCTACCCGTTAATTGGGTATCCTGCTGCTGACTGGGGCTGGTTCTTCTGTCTCGCCCTCTTTCCAACATTGCTCGGTCACTCGATTTTCAACTGGATCATTAAGTGGCTAAACACGACCACGATTTCGATGGGGATTCTTGGAGAACCGATCGGAACTGCAATCCTGGCTTACTTCATCCTCGGCGAAGTCGTAACGCTGCCACAATGGATCGGTGGCCTCATTATTATCGCAGGTATTTACTTGTTCATTCGTTACAATCAAAGCGCCAAAGGAGTGAGCACCGATGAATCAAAACCAGCAGCCACCTCGCCGGAAAAGCTTGCGTGAGTTTATAGCGGGCCTGAACGTCTGGGCAAAAATCGGCTGGACGATTTTGCTGGGATATATCGTAGGGCGAATCATTTTCTTCCTTTTCAAGCTGATCACCTCGTAACTTTTCGGATCGGACAACCTGTATACAGAGAAAAACAGCAGCCAGATTTAGGCTGCTGTTTTTTGTGATTGTGGAGCATCCGGCTTTCTCGGCTTTTTGTGTAGGAAAAAAAGCAATGGAATCGAGATTACAATCGGTATGGCAGAAATCAGGAACGTGTCCCCGATTCCTTGAACCATCGCCTCTTTCGCCATCATCCCGAACAAGATCGTACTCGCTCCACCAGATGCACTGGCAGCATCGACACCTACCTGTGTATACATGCCAGAGATGCCACTAATAAATTGTGTGGCCATGTCGCTGTTCAAATTGTCGGAGATCGATGCCAGATGGAAGGTTTGACGCGCTTGCATGATAACGGTCAAAATCGCAATCGCAAACGAGCTCAACACTTGCCGTAATACGTTGGAGAGCGGTGAGGCATCCCCTACACTTGTACGCGGAACAGCGTTCATCCCTACTGTAGACAGCGTCATCATGCAGAGACCGATTCCGACTCCACGGATCGTCAAAATCATGTTCATCCAGGAATGCATACTGTCTGCTGCCAGATTGTGCAGCTCAAATGTGGTAATGCTCATGATCGATAAGCCGATGAGTCCAATCGGGCCGATTCCATATTTATCCATCAACTTACCACTGATCGGCATCATGATCGCCATGGCAATCGACTGTGGCATCAATAAGAGACCAGACTCCATCGCGGTCATGCCCTGAATGTTTTGCAGGAAGATCGGCATCAGGAAGATCCCGCCCATCATCCCCATCATGACAAAGCCAGATGTCAGAATACTGATCGAAAAGACAGGGATTTTCAGCAACCTCAGGTCCAAAAGCGGCGCTTCCTTGCCCAGCTCTACCCAAATGAAAAGCGCCAGACTCATAATCGCAACGAAAAACAAACTCACGATGAAAAAGGATGTCCAGCCCTCCGCCTGCCCTTTACTAAACGCGAGGAGGAGAGTACCAAAACCAACGATCGCCAAGGTTGCTCCGAGGAAGTCAAACTTCAGCTCCGGCTTTTTCGGCGTTTCCTTGAGCAGCACCATACTCATGATGACCGCAAAAATTCCAAATGGCACCCCTACTAAAAACAGAAATTGCCAGCTTAAAAATTCAATGAGGTACCCACCCAAGGTTGGGCCAAGAGCAGGAGCCGTCATCGAGGCAATCCCGAAAATCCCGAGTGCCATCCCGATTTTTTCACGTGGTACGATCATGTAGATCATCGACATTCCGATCGGCATGATCATTCCTCCACTTACCCCCTGGATGACACGAAACGCGATAAGCGAGGTGTCGCTCCAGGCAAGTGCACATAAGACGGAGGCAGCTGTAAAGAACGATAGCGATAGAACAAATATTTTTTTAGCTCCAAACTTTGCTGACAAGGAACCGCTCATCGGGATCATGACCGCGTTTGCCAGCATATATCCGGTCAGCACCCATTGCATCGTCTCCGTAGAGGAGCCGAAGATGCTGACCATTGTTGGTAAGGCGACGTTAATCAGACTGTTGTTCAGAATCGCAACGAAGGTTCCCGAGAGGATAGCGAGAAGAGACAACCACATTCCGCCGTTTCCGCCTTTTTCCTCCCGCTGTGCCACCGCTTCCGCCATGTCATCACCCCCGTTAGTTTGCGATCACCTTGCTGCCCTCAGACAATTTGTCCGTCGGGTTTAGCACTATTTGATCGTTGTCTTTTACACCAGCTGAGACTGTAGTCCAATCACCACTAGCACTATCGACTGTCACTTCTACTTCATGTACAACGTCTTGATCAAGCGTATAGATGTAATGCTTGCCGCCCTTTTCAAGAACAGCGGTTGTCGGTACTTTGGTTCCTTGTTCTGCTTGCCCTTGCAGTACAACCTCCGCAATCATACCAGCGCGCAGCAGTCCATCCGGATTTGCTACTTTTACTTTAATCGGGAACGAAGTGCTGTTGGTGTCAGAAATCGGAGAAACGAATTCAACAGTTCCTGTCATTACTTTACCGCCAAGGCTGCCTACCTTCACATCAACAGTAGAGCCAACCTTTACATTATTGATCTGATCCTCGGAAACGCTTGCTTCCACTTTGACTTCATTCATATCCACGACGACCAGAAGTGGTGCGCCTGCTCCTGCCATCTCGCCTGGATTAATGTTTTTCTTCGCTACAATACCAGTGATTGGCGAATGAACCACAGTGTTGTCATAGCCGTTTTTAGCCATCTCCAGGCTGGAGTTCAGACGGCTTACCTCTGCTTGCAGGGCTGCAACCGTATCAGAGGTTGGACCGGCTTTTGCCAGATCGTATGAAGCCTTGGACTGCTCTACCGCAGAACGGGATTTTTCCAGATCAAGCGTAGCTTTTTCCAATTCCGCTGCAGATAATGCCCCCGAGTCAAACAGGGCCTTCATCCGGTTGTAGTTGCTCTCGGATACTTTCAGGGTAGCTTCTGCCTGTTGCAAGCCACTGGACAGCTGCTGGAGCTGCTCTGTACGTGCTCCTGCCTTTGTGTCACGAAGCTTTGCCTGTGCCCCTGCAATTGCAGCCTGTGCCTGATTAATTTGCTGTTGGTAGTCGGCCTGCTCCAGCGTAACGAGAACGTCACCCTTCTTTACAACGGAGCCTTCTTTTACGCTTACGTTCGCTACTTTGCCGGAAACTTTGGAAACGACGGAAACCTCTTCAGACGGAACAATTTTACCGCCTGCAATCAAGCCTGAGGCATTCGAGGTCACCTTCCACGCTTTCACAACCGGGAGCGATTCTGATGCGGAAGATGGCGAAGACGAATCACTACAGCCAGCGGCAATAAGCGAAACGGCCGCCATCACTACAGCGATTGTTTTCCATTGTGCTGCTTTTTTCATGCCTCATTACAACTCCTTCACGTGCACTTTGATCTCGGCGTTCAAACCGGCGGCCAAATGAAGACCTGCTGTGTCATCAATGGCGATTTTGATCTGAATACGCTGGGTTACTTTGGTAAAGTTACCGCTTGTATTGGTAGCTGGCATCAAGGAGAACGTAGAGTTTGTTGCTTTCCCGATCTCCATCAAGTGTCCGCTCAGCTTCTTGCCTGGGTATGCGTCCAGCGTGAAATCCACTTTTTGGCCAAGTTTCAAGCGCTCGATCTCTGTCTCTTCCAGGTTAGCGGAGATGTACAGTTTGCTTTCATCAATGACGAGAGCAACTGATTGTCCCATCGAGACAACCTCTCCCTCTTTTGCCTGGGTCTTAATGACGGTACCTGTGATAGGAGAACGCAACACGCTGTTTTCCAACAGGTTGCCTGCAACGTTTGTTGTGTCCTGCTGCCCAACGATTTGATCAGCTACTACGGCGTCGCCATCTTTTACCGCGAGTCCGGTCAGTTTGCCTGTCATTTTGGGCATGACGCGATAAATGTCTCCAGCAATGCGAGCGTCCTGCGTGGTCACATAGTGTGCACCTTGATACCAGTAGTAATAACCGATGCCTCCGCCACCTACCACGAGCAGGAGCAAAATGACATACAATACCAGTTTTCGCTTCATGGTTTCTCCTCAACTTTCTATCTCTTCTAATTTCGTAATCAACGTTTCCAATGAGTGAATAATGCCATCCAGATCCTTCTCGGAAAATCCGTGGAAGCTTCGTTTATAATATTCGCCTGACAGAAGGTCCACTTTTTCAAACAGTTCTACTATTTTTTCAGTCTTTCGAATCCAGACTACACGACGATCCTTTTCGTCACGCACCCGCTCGACCAGTTGCTCTCTCTCCAGGCGATCAATAATACCAGAAACTGTACTATACGAAAGATCAACGGCTTTGCTTATCTGCCCGATCGTTCGGGGCTCGCATTGAATCTGCCGAATGACCACCAACTGCGGGACCGTTAGGCCGTATTTGCACAGTTCCTTAGTAGCCATTGTGCCAAACGTCTTATTCAAACGTTTTAGCAAGTCCCGGATATGCAATGGTTTGTTCATGATACACTCCTTTCCTACCTAATATTTCGTACGCGAAATTTTATCACACGAAACACTATACGACTTTTTTGGGTCTGTGGCAACTATTTCTTTACATTAAATTTTAACTAGGTAACAAAACTTTTCTCCAGCTCACCCGAACCCCTCCCGAGAGCTTTTTTCCTCTGAAAATGAAAAACCAACAATACCTCAAGGCATTGTTGGTTCGGTTAAGATTGGCGGGCTCGCTGGGCCTTCTTCCGGGGTACTTTGATTCACGCTTGGTACATGTCTTGGCTCGTACTCAATTTCTGGAAAGGAATGAACCGATACATACATGCTGCCATTGTAGGAACGTGCCCGGATCATGATCGGATAGGCGTATTTGTTCTGGAAAACAAAATCAGGACCATACCAGCTCACAGTGGCGTCCCTTCCCGGACGGACATAAGCGACATCTCTGCTGTGGGAATACCGCTGCACAATATGCAAGCCAGCCTTGTCCACGGCGTTAAAAAGCGTCGAAGAAACTTGGCAGATCCCTCCCCCAATTCCTTCTGACAGCTCTCCTCTAACAATGACAGGTGCTTGCAGGTAGCCTTTTTCCTTCGTACGCTTACCTACGACCTTGTTAAAGGAAAATATCTCACCTGGCAGCACGACATAATTGTTGATCGCATTCGAAGCCAGCATGATGTTATGAGAGCGATTTTTGTTTCGCGAATTGAAATAAGTGGTATATTGCCCAATCGTTCTTTTCCTGACCTGGCTCATCAGGGCTTGGTCTACTTTTGGATAAATAACTTGAAGTGGTATTTGTAAAGTACGTGGGCCTTCGCCGTAATAGTATTCATAAAACTGCTGAAGAAATTTTTCTTCATGCAGCTTACGCCCCTTTTTTTCAGGGACGATTGCGCCACTATTACTAATTGTCGCATTGACTGGTTCTTTATACGCCAGCTTCGTCAAGGCTTCCATCATTGTCTGTAAGCGATTCACATCCACGAGGGATACCCCGTCGAATGGCAGTGTGTAGTCACCCCGATCTGCCACGGCAACCGTTTGCTCTTCCATTTGTACCTGTAAGAAGCTTATGGGATCCAGGGGATTCGCCACTAGAAGCAGGGCCATTGTCAAAGCAAAACCCATCCGACTGCTCACCTCCTTCTTGTAGTATGAGCAGTCGAACGGGTTTCATGCGATATTGGAAGGATTACGCCATACGCTCAAGTCTGCTCATGATGGCCTGAGCTACCGCTTTGAGTCGGGGCTGGTCCGTGACCTCCACATAGACGCTATTAAGTTGCTCCCGCAGCTCCTGTGCTGATGCCAGCAAGGCGGTCGCCTCTTGCATTTTTTGGCGATATCGGGCCTTGATATGCGTTAGCTCTGCCTCGTACGCGTCGTCAGTGCCTGGGTCAATGGCCCGTTCGTACATATCAATGACTTCGTCTGTTTCTTTGCTTGGGAAGTACTCATGAGGTGCGGTGCTGTCAAAGATAGCGAGACCTTTTTCAGGAATAATGACCATGTCCAAGCTATGAGGGTCGAGACCGCAATGATACACCTCTGCATCAAAGCCACGTTTTTCTGCCTCTGTGACTAGCTTTTTCAGCATGGTAGATTTTCCTGAGCCTGGACGTCCTTTGATAAAATAGCGCTTCTGCATATCATCCGTAAGCTTCATGATATGATCCACGGGACCTTGGGGAGTTGCCGCTCCCAAATACATGCGCCGCACCTTGGACTTCTTCTCCAGATTTTCTTCTCCAAAGAACAGGCCCAGGACCTCTTCGGTTACCTGATTCGCCTTCTCCCGGTCGAGATTGGCGATGTAGGGCGCCTCCCATTCATCGTGAATACGCAAGGCTTCGCCGTATGCTGCATACGCCTCCTCGCTTTTACGGAAAATCTCCTCGTACCAGGCGGCAATATGAACTTTATAACGTTCCAGGTGGTCGACACCTACTGAAGTCTGCAGGTTCACATGAATTTCCGTGACACCTGGCGCAGATGGCCTCCAGATGCGTGGATAGCTGCCGTCTACGATTGCTGCTTTCCATTCCGGAAAAATGACGCCGTCATACTGTCCGTTCATAAAAGGAGAGTGTATCCACTCGATTTGATTCGTTTTTCTGCCCATTTCCTTCCCGATCGTCTCAATCACGCTAGACGTGATCCCTTCGACGACTCCTGTCAGGATATAGACTCGATCCAGTCCTTCCAGCACGGAATCATAAAACGTCTTGTATCCTCTCGCAGTATTGCCAGCCGCATAGATATGGCGCTCTTTTTTAGCCATGTCAATCCCTCCAGTGCTTCGTCTGCCGTAGCGAACGATGTATTGTATGCAGTGAAGAGGAAAATGGGCATTTGTCATGACCTGTACAATCATTTTTATCCATGAAGACGCCATTCGCACAACGCCAAAAAGCCGTTGCAAGCATGGGCTCACAACGACTTCTATTCGTTTATTTATACTGTCATTTCCTTACTTGTTTAAATCAGTCATTTTGCCAGTAGACATGTAGATGATCCACTCGCAAATGTTGGTAACATGGTCAGCGATCCGCTCGAGATACTGAGCAACGAGCAAAAGATGCGTTCCCTGCGAGATGGCCGTTCCGTTTTTGGTCATGACCTCAATCAAATCACGGAAGATCGTCGAGAACAGTTTGTCTACAATATCGTCGCGTGCCGCTATCTCTTCTGCTGCTTCTTTGTTGCGCGCGATATAGGCATTCAAGCAATCTCGGACCATCGCTTTCACGTGATCAGCCATTAACGGGATGTCGATCAATGGCTTGACATATGGCTCAGCCATCAAACGACGGGTCGTCTTGGCGATCGAAACCGCATGATCTCCCATTCGCTCCAGGTCCGTAACCAGCTTCAGCATCGTTCCCAGCAGGCGCAAATCGCTTCCAACTGGCTGCTGAAGCGCAATCAAGCGAAAGCATTCGCTTTGAATCTCCTGTTCCAGCTCGTTGATAACAGGGTCATGCGTAATCACCTGTTCTGCCAGCATCATATCTCGTTCTACCAGGCTTTTAATGGACTTGTGAATGGCTTCTTCAACCAATGTCCCCATCGTCAAGAGCTTCCGGTGTAGAACATCCAGTTGCTCTTCAAAAGCATGCCGCGTCATTTCCCTTATCCCCCTTCAATTGTCTGTCACGACAAATAGTACAAGGGGATTATATTGTACAGGTAAAGGTACTATGATCTTTGTGTAAATATTTTAGGTATACGGGATAGTAACGGTAAAGATGGTTCCTTTTCCTTCGATACTGTCGACACGAATATGCCCGTGCAGGTTATCGACCAGGTGCTTGACGATAGCCAGACCCAGTCCTGTCCCGCCAGAATCTCTGCTGCGAGCTTTATCCACCCGGTAGAAACGCTCGAAAATACGCGTCAGGTCTTTTTCCGGGATACCAATTCCCGTATCGATCACCTGAATTTTCACGATCTGGTCTTCTTTTTCTGTGCGGATGGTAATCGCTCCGCCTTCTGGGGTATAGGCGATCGCATTGGTCAACAGGTTCAAAATAATTTGCTGTAAGCAATCCCGATCGGTCATCAGATAAATCTCAGGCTGCGGGGTCGGCAATGTAATCGTCAGTTCCTTGCGCTGCGCCTGATCGTTCATGATCGCAACTGCGGAAGAAATCATATCCTGCAGATGAATTCTGCTCACTTGCAGAGGAATCCGTTTTTGCTCAATCTTGGACAGGTCCAGGATGTCGCGGATCATCCGGTAAAGTCGCTCACTCTCATCCGAGATGATTTGCAGGAAGTTGCGACATGTCTCCTCATCCTGCATGGCCCCTTCGAGCAGCGTCTCGGTAAAGCCCTTGATCGAGGTAATAGGTGTGCGCAGCTCGTGCGATACGTTGGCAACAAAATCACTACGCATCTTTTCCAGACGCCGAATTTCGGTAATATCGTGCAGGACCACGACTACCCCTCTCGCCTCTCCCTTGAAATTGATGTAGGGGGCAAAATTGACGTCTAGGACGCGTTCCTGTGGGTAGTAGATATGCACTTCCTGCCGAAACTTCTCGCTTTTGTCCAGACAACGATCGATATACTGACTGAGCCCAAAGCTTTTTCCCGCTTCGATATGGAGCTTGCCTACAATTTCATGTCCAGGTGTTCCAAGCAGCTTCTCGACAGCCGGGTTGACGAGCATGATTCGGCGCTGCTCCGAGATGAAAATTACACCGCTGGTCATGTTTGTCAGAACCCCGGATAGCCGCTGCTGGTTTTCTGATATCTCGTACATCTGCTGCTCCAGGCTTGAAGCCATGAAATTAATCGCTCCGGCCAGCTGCCCAATCTCATCCTTGGCTTTGATCCGTACCCTACTTTCATATTGCCTCTGTGTGATATTCCGGGCTACGCGAGTAATTTCCTCGATTGGCCGAATGATGGAAAAAGAAATGCGAGATACGACAATCGAACCAACCACCAGCGTAACCAACAGCCCCGTTAGAAGGCTGTACCACATATTGTGAATCGTGTCAGTGATGTCTTTCATCGACATGGCAGATCGTACGGCACCGACGATTTTTGAATCCTGCTCAACCGGTACGGCGACATACATCATGTCATAGCGGAGCGTCTCGCTATAACGCCGCGAGATGCCCGTTTGGCCCTTTAGTGCTGACATAAATTCCGGCCTGTTAAAATGATTCTCCATCTCGTCTGCATGAGAGCTGTTGTCGTAGAGCACCTGGCCTTTTTCATCGATGACCGTAAGCCGTACTTCCTCGGTTGGCGCAACCTGCTTGACGCGCTCCTCAAGTGTAGACTGATTGGAAAAGACATCTGGAAAACGAACAGCCTGTGCGACGAGCTTGGACTCACGGGATAACAGCTCATGCAGCGACTGGAGATAGGAATTTTCCAGCACCTTAGCAAAATACATGCCCATTAGCAAAAGGACCAACGATATTAATCCGAGTATGGTCAGCGTGAGTTTAATTCGAAAGCGAGTCAAGGTAGTGCCTCCAGTTATCCTTCCAGTTTGTATCCTAATCCGCGTACGGTTTTAATATAGCGAGGATTTTTCGTATCATCCTCAAGCTTTTCGCGCAGGTGACTGACATGAACGTCGACGATACGAGAATCACCAATAAAGTCGTAATTCCATACCGCATTGAGCAGCTGGTCGCGCGTCAATACCCGGCCATGGTGGCTCGCCAAGTAATGAAGAAGTTCAAATTCCTTCGGAGTCAGCTCGACCTTTGCATCCTTGCAGAACACTTCATATTTTTCCGGGTAGATGCGAATCTCGCCAAATTGCAAAACCACGTCTTCAGGGGCTGTAGCTGCCTCTGGTGTCGCTTGAAAACGACGTAGAATGGCTTTGACGCGGGCAATGACTTCTCGCGGGCTAAAAGGCTTAGTCAAATAGTCATCCGCTCCGAGCTCGAGGCCCAGAATCTTGTCCAGCTCGTCATCTTTAGCGGTCAGCATCAGGATCGGTGTATTGATTCGCTCTTGGCGAAGTGTCTTGCAAACGTCCATCCCGTCCATTTTTGGAAGCATGAGGTCCAGAATAATAAAATCGGGCTGCTCACTTTTCACCATATCTAATGCCTGTCTGCCATCAAAAGCGGTGACCACCTGAAAACCTGACTTTTCCAGATTAAATTGCAACAGTTTTACAATGGAGACTTCGTCATCCACTACCAAAACCTTAATCATCGGTTCGTTTCCCCCTAGCAATGCAATGCTGCAAATTTTTTACACAGACCTTGTCCTCTTTTGTTTCTTCTCTCTACAACTCTCAGTCTGCCAATGCTGAAACCGGAAGACAAGTTATTTTTTTGTAAAGGTGATTAGGGCTAGTCTGTAAAGGGTATATACGCATGTTGTTGTGAAGTAGTATTCCTCGGATTGGGCCCGGGCATCAGTGCATACTTCATCGTTGTTTATGGTGGAGGCGAGGAAAGAGGAGAAAACGCTCCAGCTTCTTGGGATACTAGCTGGGAAGCCGTATGTGCCCGGCTCCGAGGAAAAAACGAAACCGCGTCCAAAGTGGCTGCTTCAGGGAGGTCTCTCAGAGGTGGACGCTTAAAAGCGTGTTTCGTTTTTTCCTCTGCGCCTCGGTTGGTATCCCAAAGAGCTTTCGCTTATTTCTCCTCTTTCCTCATCAGTAGCTTTTTTTGGGGTCCGAAACTAGCTTGCAAAGATTCCCTTTAAAGAGATTTTGATTGCCGATACAGAGGCCGCTTCCATTTATTGAAGCTGATTTTCTATTCCCAAAGCCCTCTAGCTGACCAAAGCCCTCCATCCTTGTTTAACAAGCTATGTCATTCAAGCTTCAAATGTCTCTACAGCTGGCTGAGGAAACAGGAGAAAAAAGCGGGGTCTTTGGGACTCCTACAAAGCTGGAGGGGAAAAAGGGAAACAGGCTCTTAAGCGTCCACCTCTGAACACTCATCCTGCAAGGACCACTTTGGACGCGGTTTCCCTTTTTCCCCGGAAGCGGACAGTGACACTCTCCCCGCTAGAGGCCCAAGTACCTGGAGCGTTTTCTCCTGTTTCCTCCCCTCCACAGAAGCCACGACCACCCACCAGCAACAAAAAAGACGCCTTTCAAGAAGAAAGACGTCTTTGTTCATTCGATCAGAAAGCTATTTCAAAACAGCCATGACATTGCGAACAGAATCAGCAGACTTGTCGAGAGCTGCTTTTTCGTCTGCAGTCAGCTCAAGCTCAATTACTCGCTCGATACCGTTTGCACCTAAAAGAGTTGGTACACCAAGGTAGATGTCGTTGTAGCCGTACTCGCCCTGCAAGAGAGCAATGGAAGGCAGGATACGCTTCTTGTCCTTGATGATCGCTTCAGCCATTTGTACCAGGGAAGCCGCTGGAGCATAGTACGCAGAGCCGTTACCCAGCAGGTTGACGATTTCTCCGCCGCCCTTGCGCGTGCGCTCTACGATTTGCTCAAGCCGATCTTTCGGGATCAATGTTTCCAGTGGAATGCCGCCAGCATATGAGTAGCGAACCAATGGAACCATGTCATCACCGTGACCACCGAGTACAAAGCCCGATACGTCTTCTACAGATACGTTCAGCTCCATCGCAACGAAAGTACGGAAGCGTGCTGTATCGAGGACGCCGGATTGACCGATTACGCGCTCTTTCGGGAAGCCAGACGTTTTGAAAAAGGTGTAAGTCATCGCATCGACCGGATTGGACAGGACGAGGACGATCGAGTTTGGCGCATGAGTTTTCACTTGCTCAGCAACAGATTTCATGATGCTGGCGTTGGTATTCACCAGGTCATCGCGGGACATGCCAGGCTTACGAGCAATACCAGCAGTGATGATGACGAGATCAGCACCTTGGATATCTTCATAGTTAGCAGTACCAGTGATGTTGGAATCAAAACCCAATACCGGTGAGGATTCCATCATGTCCAATGCTTTCCCTTTAGTTGGATTCTCAAGTTGAGGAATGTCAACCAGCACGACGTCACCCAGTTCTTTTTGTCCAAGAATGAATGCAGTCGTTGCTCCAGTAAAACCACTACCAATAACAGCGATTTTTTTGCGTTGGAATGCCATGATTATTCCCCTCCGAATGGTAAATTGTGAAAACTGATGCTTGAAACTATCTTACATGTTTTTGATCAAAGCGTCAGCAAACTCGGAGCATTTCAGTTCGGAAGCACCATCCATCAAACGAGCGAAATCGTATGTTACAGTTTTCAAGGAGATGGTTTTTTCCATGGAATTGATGATCAGATCAGCTGCTTCGTTCCAGCCCAGGTGACGCAGCATCATTTCTCCGGACAGAATCACGGAGGATGGATTTACTTTGTCGAGTCCAGCGTATTTAGGAGCTGTACCATGTGTTGCTTCAAAGATCGCATGGCCAGTCAGGTAGTTGATGTTTGCACCTGGAGCGATACCGATACCGCCTACTTGTGCAGCCAGAGCGTCAGATACGTAGTCACCGTTCAGGTTGAGGGTTGCTACTACATCGTACTCAGCTGGACGAGTCAGGATTTGTTGCAGGAACGCGTCAGCAATCACGTCTTTTACGATGATTTTGCCAGCTGCTTCTGCTTCTTTTTGTGCTTTGTCAGCGTCGCCGCCTTCAGCTTTGATGCGATCGTATTGTGCCCATGTGAACACTTTGTCGCCATATTCTGCTTCAGCCAGTGCATAACCCCAGCTTTTGAAAGCACCCTCTGTGAACTTCATGATGTTGCCTTTGTGTACGAGGGTAACGGATTTGCGCTTGTTGTCAATCGCGTAGTCGATTGCTGCACGAACCAGACGCTCTGTACCGTCTTTGGAAACAGGCTTGATACCGATACCAGAAGTTTCTGGGAAACGGATTTTCTTCACGCCCATTTCTTTTTGCAGGAACTCGATTACTTTTTTCACTTCTGGAGTACCTTCAGCCCACTCTACGCCAGCGTAGATGTCTTCAGTGTTCTCGCGGAAGATTACCATATCAGTCAATTCAGGATGTTTCACTGGGGATGGAACGCCATCGAAGTATTGAACAGGACGTACGCAAGCATACAGATCCAGCTCTTGACGCAGTGCTACGTTGATGGAACGGATTCCGCCACCTACTGGAGTAGTCAAAGGTCCTTTGATTGCGATCAGGTACTCACGAACTGCAGTCAACGTATCTTCTGGCAGCCACTCGTTGTATTGGTTGAACGCTTTTTCACCAGCGAATACTTCGAACCAAGCGATTTTCTTTTCGCCGTTGTATGCTTTTTCTACAGCTGCATCCAAAACGCGAACAGATGCATTCCAGATATCAGGGCCAGTACCGTCACCCTCGATGAAAGGAATGATCGGGTTGTTTGGAACTACGAGTTTGCCGTTATCCACTTGGATTTTTTCGCCGGCAGTTGGGTTAGTCAGGTTTTTAAACACAAGAATCCCTCCAGTGTTGAAGTTAGTAGTTGATTTGGAATATTTCCAGACGTAGGAGAACTACCACTGCCTGTGGTAGTTCTCAAGCTTGCGCTTAAGGAGTGAACAGCATGGCTGAATACCTGCCCTCCACACTCGAAAATAGCAAGTTTTAGCGGCGGTCGATTGGCACGTAGTGCTGACCCACCGGACCAGTGTAATCCGCACGAGGACGGATCAGACGGTTATTTTCATACTGTTCCATGATGTGAGCCGTCCAACCGGACATACGGCTGATTGCAAAAATCGGTGTGAACAGATCCGTTTCCAGACCCAGAGAAATATATACGGATGCGGAGTAGAAATCAACGTTTGGCTTCAGACCTTTTTCGCCAGTTACCATGTCATCGATTTTTACAGACATATCGTACAGCTCAGGATGACCTACTTGAGCAGTCAATGCTTTGGACATTTGTTTCAACCATTTTGCACGCGGATCGCCATCTTTGTAGACGCGGTGTCCGAAGCCCATGATTTTATCCTTGTTGTCCAGCTTGCCTCTTACATAAGATTCCACATTGTCCAGACCGCCGATTTCAGTCAGCATTTTTGCTACTGCTTCATTCGCTCCTCCATGCAGAGGACCTTTGAGTGTGCCGATAGCAGATACAACACCGGAATAAATATCGGTCAATGTAGCAACGGTTACGCGAGCAGCAAAGGTAGATGCGTTGAACTCATGGTCAGCATGCAGGATCAAAGCAACGTCAAACGCTTTAACAGCCGTTTCAGTAGGCTCTTCGCCTGTCAGCATGTAGAGGAAGTTTTGTGCGATTGTGAAATCAGCGCGTGGAGCAACTGGTTCCAAACCTTTACGCATACGAGCATACGCTGCGATCAGGGTAGGAGTTTGTGCCATCAAGCGGATTGATTTCCGATAGTTGGCTTCAGGTGTCATTTCTTGCGCTTCTGTGTCGTAGAGCGCTAGCGAAGAGACAGCTGTGCGCAACGCTGCCATTGGATGTACGCCTTGCGGATAGTGACGGATGCCATCCAGTACTTCTTTTGCCACTACTGCTTGTTCACCCAATTGTTTTTTCAAAGCGTCCAGCTGATCACGCTTCGGTAACGCTCCATGCCAGAGTAAGTATACAACCTCTTCAAAAGTTGCATGTTCTGCGAGTTCATCGACGTTGATCCCGCCATAGCAAAGAACACCATCGACGATAGAACAGATAGATGATTGAGCTGCAACCACGCCTTCTAGTCCACGAGTAGCTGTCATAGAACTCCCTCTCCTTTTCCACTCAAGTAGTAATGCTTATCCAGTCTGTGCTAGTCATGTTGATGGATAAGCTCCCTAATCTAAAGCTATATGAAATTATAAGCAGCGGTTTCTTTCATCCACCACTCTTGTCAGGGAATGTATCCACGCAAATCCACGCATAACCATTCATGCATCCTCGATCATGCGATGGGGAGAGGCGAGAGAAAAGAATCCACTTTAAGTCGACCCAATTATAAAAGATTATTGCCATTTTGTGAATAAGATTGGCGAAAAAATGTTTCAAAGGGTGAAACCCGGTTTTGTTTTTTCGTTAGCTTGCTCTGCCTATCCAGCATATTGCATAATAGTACCAACAGCTTTTGTCCGCTTGCTTGCGGCAGAAAGGAGACACTTTTGAATCAGGAAAATTGGGTGGAGCGCCTGTTTCAAATCATCCGTTTGCTATGGGTTTGTTTGGTAGTATATGTAGGAATTTGGCTTTTCCAGTTCGCAACACCCTTACTGTACCCATTTCTAATTGCTTTAGTCATCGCGCTCATCATCAACAGACCCGTTACCTTCATTACCAAAAAGTTCAAAATTCCTCGCTGGCTGTCTGTTACCATCGCCCTTTTGCTTCTGATGCTTTTGGCTATCGGAGTCGTCACACTGGCTGTAACAGAAACTGTCGTCGAGATTGGCGAGCTGGCAAAACGGCTTCCCGGATTTGCCTCTGAGCTGTCTGAATACTTGCAGCGCACAATCTCCCAAGAATTTTTGATGGGTATCTACAATCAGATTCAGTGGATGTACACGCAGCTTGATCCCGACTTTAAGCTAAAGGTCGACAGTACGATCGGAAGCGGCATTACAACAATCACACACGCTGGCCAGGACCTGGTTGTCAAGTTTCTTAATGGATTGAAAAATCTGCTAGTCTCGTTGCCAAATCTGGCTACGGTATCCGTGATCTCGTTGATGGGTGCCTTCTTTATCTCCAAGGACTTCTACTTGTGGGAAGCACGTTTTCGCAGACTTTTACCGAACGGCGTAAACAATCGTCTGGATCAAATCTTTCGCGATCTGCGCGGTGCCCTGGTCGGGTTTATTAAAGCGCAGCTGACGCTTATTTCCCTGACTGCCGCCATCGTGATCATCGGTCTTTTGATCATGCGCGTCGAGTATGCCATCACGATCGGACTGCTCACCGGACTGGTTGATTTACTCCCCTATCTGGGCACAGGTACTGTATTTGTTCCGTGGATTGTCTACCTCTTTTTTAAAGGCAACTACAGCATGGTGATCGGCTTGTCCATCCTGTACGCGGTCGTATTGATTTTCCGTCAGATCATCGAACCCAAGGTCGTTGCAGAAAGTGTTGGTCTGGACCCGCTCCTGACGTTAGTCGCTCTGTTTGTCGGACTTCAATTGTTCGGTTTCCTGGGTCTGATCATCGGTCCGGTTTCACTTGTATTAATCAATGCTTTAGTAAAAGCTGACGTCTTCACTGATGTGTGGAACTACATAAGAGGAAAGCAGCAGACGCAGTAAGAAGCCTGCAGCCATGACATTGCAGCCCTTTTCATGGAAGCCTCTACGGCTCGCTCGGATAGAAAAAAAGAACCGTTCTGAAGACCAGAATTTCGGTCTACCAGAGCGGTTCTTTTCCTTATCTACGGAAGAAAAGCTGTATCCGGCCGGATGAAATGAGCGACCACAGCCAGCGTTTTAACAAATGGCGCAAAATCATGCGTGTATACGGAATCAAGAAAATCAAGCCGATCACATCTGAAATAAAGCCCGGGAGCAGCAAAAGAAGTCCACCGATCAAGACTAAAACCCCATCAATCAAGGTTTCGGTAGGCATTTGACCGCGGGCCAGCTGAAACTGCACCATCCGAAACACCTGAATGCCCTGCTGCTTCGCCATCCATGCCCCAAACAGCCCTGTCAAAATGACCAGGAAAACCGTATTCCAGCCGCCAATCAATGAACCTACTGCGATCAAACCCCACAGCTCTATTCCAAAAACGACAACGAAAAGGACAACGAGGATACGCAGCATGCTATTCCTCCCCTTTATTCTTGGTAGCCAGCCACTCATACACAATCGGCTCGGAACGGGACAGTCTGATTGGCTTCAGGTCACTGTTGGTAAACGCGTGCATCGTCTCTCCCGTCACCAAAAGCTCCTGATCAGCCACCCGGATAATCTCATAGCAAAACGTCAGCCGAACGGGACTAAGGAGACCCACCCATGTCCGGATATCTACCTCATCATCATATTTTGCCGGCTTTTTGTAAGTAATTCTGGCATCCATCACGGGAAGCAAAATACCTTTTTCCTCCAGCTCTCTATACGTAAGGCCCGCATGGCGAATAAATTCAGTCCGTCCGACTTCAAACCAATTCAAGTAATTCGCATGGTACACGACACCCATCTGGTCAGTCTCTTGATAACGAGCCCGCACGCGATGAGTAAATATGATTGGACGCAAGCGCGATTCTCCCCTTTCATTCTATGTTTATTGTACCATAGACAAGCGATGCTTTTAAAAAGCAAAAAACGGAGTGGAACTGTCCTGCAGTCCCCTCCGTTTTTACTATATCTATTATGCTGCTACTTGATTAACGAATCGGGCAAGCCCCACCCTCACAAGATTCAGCTGTAGACAGGTCTGCTTCTCCACCTGTTTCGAATTGCTGCAAAATAGCCGGATCAAATGGTTTCATCGTTTGTTTGAGAGCCTCGTATTGCTCCTTCGTGCATTCTTCGTACGGTGCGAGCTGGTAGTTTCCTCCATCGAGCTGCAAGAAGGATACCCCTACGAAATTATCCCAGTTTGCATAAACGATATCTTCCACCTCTTGCCACTCTTCTTTGCGAACGGTAATCGTGTTGGAGGAGTTATGCTCGGTGTATTCCTTTTGGAAACGGAAATACGTATCGAATTGGCGTTTTGCACTTACTTCGTTTTTCGTTTCCTCTGCCCCTGATGCTACCGGGAAGTCAATTACCAGCGTCCGTGCATTCGCCATGCGCTCTTCGTAGGTGTCACCCGGTGTGCCTACCTCTGGATTGACTGTCCAGCCAAGTGCTTGTACTGCTTTCGCCAGTGGATCTTCTGCATTGATGCGGATACGGCGAATGTAGTGTGGGGAGTGGGACCAGTGCAGTCCGCTGGAAACCCCGCCAGCTACCTGTGACAGCGTACCTTCCGGCTTTACAGTGGTCACGAGAAGCGGTGAATTGACACGCAGCTCGTATGCATAACGGTTTGCCTCATCACGCGCTGCATTGCCCAGCTGACGAAGCAGCTCCAGCTCTTGCTCTTCGGTATAGCCAAGAGATGCAAGTGCGTCTTTTACCCCTGTCAGCGACGTGCCAAGCAGTCTGTCACGCTGTTGAACGGTATCCCAGTGCGACAGTTCCAAGGTAACCAATGTCATCCGCAGACCTGCACGAGCCGATTTGCGCTGAGCTTCCAGTAAACCATCGAGATCCAAATACTTGGAGCCGTCAGCGTTTGATTTTACGAATTCAACGAGGTTTACCGTAGTCAGGTTGCATACCCCATAGGAATCAAGCAAAATCTCCGCACAAGGATTCAAGCCCTCTGCATTCGGACGGCGACGATTCGCTTCCTCCAGATTAATAAATCCAGGCTCACCTTCAAGCTGCATCAAAGTAAAGACGAGATTCAGGAACTCTTTGGATGGCTGCTTTGTAAAAGCAATCGAATTGTTGGACATGCGGCGATGGTCCAGACCAACGCGACTGTCTCCCACGTTTTGAATACCGTCAAACCACACTGGCTTGTGTTCACCCAAAAGCTCTCCTACTCGGCGGTGATGGGCCAGCTGATCTTCTGTCCAAAATCCATTAATTCCGTATTTCGCCAGCATGCACTCATAGTCATCATGGTCAAACAAGAAGATTTCCGCAGTCCGGCGCACGCCGCCTACTACTACGTTTGCACCGATCAGGTTGCCAATGTCGAGGATATGTACCGGACGAATTTTGCCATACCCTTTTTCGTCGCTCTCAATCTTTGCCAAATGCTTGTCAATCTCGTTTTTCAATACTTTATCGATACCTTCAAACATTTCGCGAAGCGGTTCATGACCACTCGCTGTTCCACCAAAGCGCTGCAGACGCTCGCCTTTTGGCCTGACACTGTTGTAGGAAATTTTCACTGTATGGATATGCTCGTAAGCCTTGTCCGTCAAAATTTGCAGATAGAGACGCAGTGACTCTACCCAGCCTTCTTTACTGTCGCCCACGTAGATTTTGGCAAAGCCATTCTCCAGGACATTCAGCTCAGAGCGTTCAAGACGCTGATGCTTTGGCAGCGGCTTGTATTCGGAGGACAACAGGGATACATTTGTACGGATTGGTCCCAGTCCTGCCGCCATTTCTTTGGTGCACTTGAAGCCAACACCTGTACCGACGAGCAAGAGATAGAACAAGTCTCCCAAATCATCCCAAGATTTGATGTTCAAAAAGGAGCAATTGAAATTCGCCAATGGATACAAATCGGCTACGCCATTTTCCGCGCCGCCCACCCACAGGGTGCGTCCGGACAAAAATTGGCGGAGATTGAACATGTTGTCAAACAATCCCTCTGCCTCTTTCTCCATCAAGCGCAGGTCTGCATGCAGACCAATCTTGTTCAGATGTTGATAAGCCAGCTTAATATTGTAATCCACCGAGCGGCGGCAAGTTTCTTTCCACGTCTCGCGTCTACCTTTTTCTGGAATAAAACGAGAATAAGTACGGTAGTAAACGAACTGTCCCAACGGACTCATATGCGCTGGGAAGTCAGCGTATTGGTCTAAAAATTCATCCCGCAGAAATTGGGTGCGGATAACGGTATCAGTGGCCAGCATATCGGTTCCTCCTTCAAATCTTTCCTCTCTAGTTAACTATCTTTATCTAAAAAACTCAATAGTTTTACCTATATGTTGTGCGAAATAAATTTCGACAACACAATATGTAGTGTTATTTTAGAAAAAACACTTGACATATATTCCCGAACATTAGGTGCCTTTTTCCACTCGCATTGTCTTCCATCAATCATACAAATTGGCACATGGAACTGGCACAATTCGCCTCTCTTCCCGATACTTGCCTAACGGGAAATGTCGAACGTTCTGTTAGTCTTGCATCCATCTATTGCTAGTAAAATTTCACCGTTCCCGAAAGTAGAGGATACCCGTTTGGGAACGTACCGACCGATTTTAACAGATTCCGACGGGCATTGCACCACCTAAAAGCCACCTTTTCCTGGAAATGAATGGGGGACCCTACTGTATAGAACCCCCTCTCAACCCACGCCAAAAAAGGGTGACTCTTTGTCACCCTTTCTATATACTTCCCAGTTAAAATGAATCTTTGTACCTAAAGAATTCTGGCATGTCCAGAGTAAATGTGTCCACGCTCGGAATCGACTGTAACGATCTGACCGTCCTTCAACAATTCGGTCGCAAAGGTCACGCCTACAATGACAGGAACCCCCACATTCAGGCCAACGATCGCTGCATGAGAGGTAAGTCCCCCCTCCTCGCAAATGACCGCTCCAGCCTTTTTAAAGGCCTCAATCATGTCAGAGTCTGTTCCGATCGTCACCAAAATGCAGCCTTCCTCCGCCTTAGCCAGCGCTTCCTCTGCGGAACGGGCAGTCACAACTTTCCCTGTAACAACCTTTCTGCCGATCCCCTGGCCTTTGGCTACAACATCGCCAATCACATGGATCTTCATTAGATTAGTTGTGCCTACTTCGCGAACAGGCACTCCCGCTGTGATCACAACCAGGTCACCGTGACGTACGAAGCCAGCATCAAGTGCTTCCTGAACAGACATTTCCAGCATCTCGTCTGTCGTGTTCGCCAGCACACCAAGGACAGGGTAAACACCGTTGACCAGCGAAAGACGGCGAATGACATATGCATGTGGTGTAACGGCCACGATTGGCGCCTTTGGACGGAATTTGGAAACCATGCGCGCGGTATGTCCGCTTTCTGTTGCCGTAATGATCGCAGCAGCGTCCAGGTCGAGCGCTGCATTGGAAACAGCCTGACTGATCGCATCTGTAATCGTTACTTGCTTAAGCTGTGCTTGCGCGTATAAAATCTCACGATAGTTCAGCTCTTGCTCGGCACGAACAGCAATACGATGCATGGTTTCGACGGATTCTACCGGATACTTTCCTGCAGCCGTTTCTCCAGAAAGCATAATTGCATCGGTGCCGTCAAAGATTGCGTTTGCCACGTCACTTGCTTCTGCACGTGTCGGTCTTGGGTTGCGCTGCATGGAATCAAGCATTTGCGTTGCCGTAATGACCGGCTTCGCCAGCTCGTTACATTTTTTAATCAGCTTTTTCTGAACGAGTGGAACTTCCTCTGCCGGGATTTCCACACCCAAATCTCCGCGTGCGACCATGATTCCATCTGTTACGACCAGAATTTCATCGACGTTTTCCACGCCTTCTTGGTTTTCGATTTTCGCAATGATATCAATATGAACTTTGTGGCGCTCCAGAATTTGACGGATCTCCAAAATGTCACTCGCTTTTCTCACAAAAGAAGCCGCGATGAAGTCAACGTCTTGTGCAATTCCAAACTCAATATCCTGTGCATCCTTCTCGGTAATGCCAGGCAGGTTGATGCTTACACCCGGGACGTTTACACCTTTTTTGCTTTTCAGCGTTCCGCCGTTTTTGATCAGGCAGACGATGTCTTTTCCCTGTACTTCCTGGACAGTCAAACCAATCAGGCCATCATCAATCAAAATGGTATCGCCGGTTTTGACATCCTGTGGCAATTCATCATACGTAATGGAGACACGCTCTTCTGTCCCTGCGATTTCCTCAGTCGTGAGCGTAATCGTATTTCCTTCTACTAATTCGACAGCGTCAACTGCCAATGTCCCCGTGCGAATCTCAGGGCCTTTTGTATCCAGTAGAATGGCAACAGCCTTTCCTGTCTCTTCTGATGCTTTGCGGATGTTTACAATACGAGCAGCATGCTCTTCATGAGAGCCATGCGAAAAGTTCAGCCGAGCCACATCCATGCCCGCATGAATCAGCTTTTTCAGTGTTTCAACGGATTCACTAGCCGGACCAATGGTACATACGATTTTTGCTTTCCTCAACATAGGATAATGCCTCCTCTGAACTCTTAGAAAACCCGGCTGCGCCATTTCTTTTGGCACAGCCAAGGTTGAACTTTTTTCGTGGAAAATGACTCGTTATATCGAAAGCGTGCGAGCCAGCTGATAGATGGACATATCGAGCTGATGCTTCTGTGCCAATGCTTCCTTAAAATCAACGTCTACGATGATGTTGTTTTTGATTCCTACCATCCGATCCTTTTTGCCTTCCAGCAAAAGATCAACTGCCGCTGCTCCCATGCGACTGGCAAGCATGCGGTCCATTGCGGTAGGAGAACCTCCGCGTTGGATATGGCCGAGAACGGTCACTCTCGTCTCCCAGCCTGTTGCTTTTGTAATGGCCTCTGCATAGGAGGATGCACTGCCGCAGCCTTCCGCAACAATAATGATGGAATGCTTCTTCCCGCGTCGTTGTCCTGCGTGCAGACGGTCCAAAATATCATCCATATCCTGAGATTCTTCCGGGATGATAATTGATTCCGCACCAGCAGCAAGACCTGCCCACAGCGCCAGATCGCCTGCATCTCGTCCCATTACTTCAATGATATACGTACGCTCATGCGAAGTTGCCGTATCTCGAATTTTATCGATCGCTTCTACAATCGTATTCAACGCGGTATCAAAGCCAATGGTAAAATCCGTGCATGGAATATCATTGTCGATTGTTCCTGGTACGCCAACCGTCGGGAAGCCTTTTTCTGTCAGCTTCTGAGCACCTCGGAAGGAGCCATCTCCACCAATGACGATCAAGCCTTCGATGCCGAATTCGCGCAGCTGCTCTACCGCTTTTTGCTGTCCAGCCTCTGTTCTGAATTCCTGGCTGCGGGCTGAATACAGAATGGTTCCGCCCCGTTGAATAATATCCCCTACGGAACCCAGCGACATTTCCTGGATATCTCCGTTCATCAAACCTTCGTAGCCGTGATACACGCCATACATTTGTACCCCGTGGTAAGCGGCACGACGAACTGCCGCCCGAACAGCAGCATTCATCCCAGGAGAGTCCCCACCGCTGGTCAAAACTGCGAGCTTTTGCATGGAATCCACCTCTCCAATCGTATCGTCTTTAGCATCTCTTGAAACGGAAACAGTATGTACTATATTCACTATAAAACATGCTGTATTACTCCGTTTCTTATATCTGTTATACCAACTACAGATATGTGCCATACTTTTTGAAAGATCAGATAAATCCTTCATTCGACTACGATTGTAGCAGATTTTCCTTGCAGAAAAAAGCCAAAAAACGCCCCCTGATTTTACAGAGTGGCGTATTTTCCGATGTTTTTAAATTTCTCGTAACGATCCTGTATCAATTCATCAGGAGACAAATGGCTGAGCTGTTCTAGTTGGTCAGCAATCACTGTCTTGACTGCGCTCGCCTGCGTAATCAAATCGCGATGTGCCCCGCCAAAAGGCTCTGGAATCACTCCATCGATCACTCCCAGCTCGAACAAGTCAGGAGCTGTGATTTTCATCGACTCTGCCGCACGCATACCAAGGCTAGCATCTCTCCAAAGGATCGCTGCCGCACTTTCTGGGGCGATTACAGAGTACCAGGAATTCTCCAACATCAAGATACGGTTGCCTACGCTAATCGCAAGCGCACCGCCACTGCCACCTTCCCCAATCACAATACAAATAATCGGAACGCGAAAGGTAGCCATTTCCCGCAAATTACGGGCAATCGCTTCACTCTGGCCACGCTCTTCAGCGGATTTTCCTGGATAAGCGCCTTTTGTATTAATAAAGCAGATGATAGGCCGACCGAATTTATCAGCCTGCTGCATAATGCGAAGAGCCTTCCGATAGCCCTCTGGGTGAGCCATACCAAAATTACGCTTGATATTGTCTTTGGTGTCTTTCCCCGTTTGGTGGCCAACGACAGTAACCGGACGTCCGTCGAACTTGGCAATTCCGCCTACTATGGAGTGGTCATCACCGAACAGGCGATCTCCATGCACTTCGATAAAATCAGTAAAAAGAAGTTGTATATAGTCCAGTGTTGTTGGTCGTTCTGGATGACGCGCCAGCTGCACGCGCTGCCATGGTGTCAGGTTACCATAAATTTGCTGCGCCAGATCTTTCGCTTTTTGCTCCAGACGTTGTACTTCATCAGAGAAATCAATTCCTTTTTCCTCTGTGAAACGACGCAATTCTTTAATCTTGTCTTGTAGCTCTACTAATGGCTTTTCAAAGGGGAGCTCTCCTGCCATGCTTCCACTCCTTCCCGTGACGTGTGCATCTCTACCAGCTTGGACAGCGTTGTCCGCATATCCTTACGGTGTACCACCATGTCCAGTTGCCCGTTTTTCAGCAAGAATTCGGCTGTTTGGAAGTCTTTTGGCAACTCCTGGCGGATCGTTTGCTCAATGACGCGACGTCCGGCAAAGCCAATCATAGCTCCCGGTTCTGCGATATTATAATCTCCGAGCGAAGAAAAACTAGCCGAAACGCCACCGTATGTAGGATTGGTCATGATCGAAATGAACAACAGTCGTTCCCGATCCAAACGAGACAATGCCGCGCTTGTTTTCGCCATTTGCATCAGACTCAGAATGCCTTCCTGCATACGTGCTCCGCCCGATGCAGAAAACAGAATAAATGGCAGTCGGCGGTCGATCGCTTGCTCAATTGCACGGGTGATTTTTTCCCCGACAACAGAGCCCATGCTGGCCATGCGAAAACGCGAGTCCATCACACCGATAACGACTCGATTTCCACCCAGGATTCCTTCTCCTGTAATGACTGCCTCGTTCAAATCGGTTTTAGCCTTGTCCTGCTCTATTTTTTCCAGGTATCCTGGGAAGTCGAGCGGATTCGCTGTAATTAAATTGGTGTCAAACTCCTCTGTCAGCGTGCCTTCATCCAAAAGAGATTGCAAACGCTCTGGAGCAGACATGGCATAATGATACTGGCAGCCTTTGCAGACGCGCAGATTCTTCTCCAGGTCCTTGGAGTAGTGAATCGTCCCACAATGTGGGCATTTATTCATCAATCCCTCAGGGACTTCCTTTTCTTTCATTCCCGCTTCCTTCGCTATATCAGTGGAAGCAGGGACGCGTGCCAGTGTCTCTGAAGGGACGGTAGCAAACTTACGCTTTTTCCCAAAAAGATCTTTAAGCACAGGTACACCCACCTTTCTCATCAGTGAAGGATTGATCCGAGTATATCCCGGACTTCGTTTAGCTCGCCCTCCGGCACGAGAATCTCGTATTGCTTGGAGACCTTTGCTTCGCGAACCTTGACCAAAAATCCTTCATCTGTCAAACGTTGCTGTATCCGTTCTGCGATTCTAGCGCTAGGAGCGATGTAGATGACAGTCCACATGCAGAAGCTTCCCCCATTCATCGTCCAATACAGGTCTGCATCATCATATCACAGCGCCAGCGCCACTCGCAAATAGGGAAATCAGAGCTTGCTATTCTCCAGATGGTGCCTCATTCTTTCAACGGCCACGTTGACATTTCCTTCACGAATTGCCTCCATGATTTGCCGATGCTCCATCAGTGCAGTGCGTGCTCTGCCTTCTCGAGACAACGACTCGATCCTCACACTATTGCTGTACTCAACCAACGGTGTCCAAATGCGGTGCAGGATCGAATTGCGGCTGGAGCGGCAAATGACACGGTGAAACTGGTAGTCTTCCTCTGCCGGTACCTCGCCTCGTTCTACCCGTTCCTCAGCGATAGCGAGCACGCGTTCCATTTCCTCAAAATGCTTGTCTGTCGCCCGTCTACAGGCTAGTCGGACAGCGTCCAGCTCCAGCATCCGGCGCATCTCGATCAAGTCCTTCTTGGTTTTGGCATCCCGTAGAATGAAAAAGCCGAGAATATCAATCAAGCGATTATGCCGGTAGTGCTTGAGAAATGTACCTTCACCGCGTCGAGTTTCGATCAGACCGAGTAGCTCGAGAGCCCGGAGTGCTTCACGTACGGAGGAACGACCCGCCCCCAGCTTCTCCGACAATTCGCGCTCGGATGGAAGCTTATCACCCGGTCGCAAGTTTTGCTCCTGAATAATCTCGTGAATTTGCAGGAGAATGCCTTCGTATACCTTTCGATCTTGGGTAGAGTCGAGCACCATGATCCTCCTCATGAACTGCCTGGTGTGAAGTGAAGCACCCCCCAAGGACGAACACTTGCCTTTTTCGCCTTCGGAGGGTACTGACTACACGCTCATCCTATACTTGTTGATAGGAAATGGCAGCCAATCTGTTTGTTTTAGCCTTTACTTCTTCTGGGTCAATCGTGATGCGAGCTACACCGCTATCCATTGCCGCTTTCGCAACAGCAGCAGCTACATTCGGTGCTATGCGCGCATCGAATGGCGCAGGGATTACTTTATCAGAGGAAAGCTCTTCTGGTGTAATCAGATCAGCAATTGCGTAAACAGCTGCGAGCTTCATCGCTTCGTTAATTTCTGTAGCACGTGTATCAAGCGCTCCGCGGAAGATTCCTGGGAAAGCCAGTACATTGTTTACTTGGTTCGGGAAATCGGAACGACCTGTTCCTACAACAGCTGCTCCTGCAGCTTTTGCTTCCTCAGGCATGATTTCTGGAATAGGGTTTGCCATTGCAAAAATGATCGGATCACGATTCATGGAGCGAACCATGTCTTGTGTAACAGCGCCAGCTACGGATACGCCGATGAAAACATCTGCGCCTTTCATCGCATCTGCCAGATCACCTTGCAGCTTGCTGCGGTTTGTGATCTTTGCCATTTCTTCCTTCACTGGATTCATTCCAAATTCGCGACCTTCGTACACAATTCCTTTTGTATCGCACATGATCACTTCTTTTACGCCCATGGAGAGCAGAAGTTTCATGATCGCGATACCGGCAGCACCTGCACCATTTGCTACCACACGAATGTCTTCCAGCTTTTTGTCAACTACGCGAAGTGCGTTGATCAGGCCCGCTGCTGTTACGATTGCAGTACCATGCTGGTCATCGTGGAAAATAGGAATATTGGTTTCGCGCTTTAGGCGCTCTTCTACTTCAAAGCACGCTGGAGCAGCGATATCTTCCAGGTTTACGCCACCAAAGGTAGGCTCCAGAAGCTTCACTGTTTCCACGATTTTATCTACGTCTGTTGTATTCAAGCAAATGGGGAATGCATCCACGCCTGCAAAGGATTTAAACAGAACTGCTTTCCCTTCCATAACCGGCATAGCCGCTTCCGGACCGATGTTGCCAAGGCCAAGTACAGCCGTTCCATCGCTGACTACCGCTACCAGATTACCTTTCATCGTATAATCGTAAACTTTAGACTTGTCATCAAAAATCTCCTTGCATGGCTCTGCAACCCCTGGAGAATAGGCAAGACTTAAATCGTAAGCATTGCGAACTGGTACCTTGGTCACTGCCTCCAGTTTCCCCTGATGTTTGCTATGAAGCGCGAGGGCTTCCTCTCTCAGATTGGACATCATAACCACTCCATTTCACGTTTATCTGTTCTATGATTGCTTGAGAGCCCATGTATTCTCACGAAAAACATTGAACCCGCCTAAGTGGTCTGACCACTTTTAAAGTTATGAGTTCAATATATAGCAAAACCTATTATCCTGTAAACCTGCCGAAAACGGCGAAAAAGGGAGGACATTCCTCATCCTCCCCAATTTATGGGCAATTCTTTCTGAATTACGCTGTCATGTCCCACAATTTCTCGCGCTAGCTCCAAAAATGACTCGTCCACCTCTACCGAAATGTCGCTCGGAAGGCGAATTGTCTGTCTTTTTCCCTCGTAATAGAGGATAACGGGAATCGTTCCTTTTTTTTCGACAAATAACTGTTTGAGCTGCTGCAGGGTCGAATCCTGTTCTTGTGCCGGACTTATTTTGACAAAAAGAACGTTTTCTACCGTGGGCTGCGGCAATGCTTGTGCATCCCAAAAACGAGAGGACAAAAGTTTTACCGTGTCATCCTGATGATCGATACGCGCTTCTGCAATAACCATTCGCTCTAGCCCCAATACCGCTGCATACTTCACATACACCTGCGGGAATACGACGATTTCCACCTGTGCTGTTTTATCCTCAATCGTTATGAAAGCCATCGGATCGCCTTTTTTGGTCTGGATTCTGCGTTCATGCGTCACCATTCCGAAGACCTTTACCGTTTTGTCACGCGGCAGCTCTCCCAAAGCAGAGATTGCAGTCACCTCGGGACGGTTCGCCACATGGGCAAATTGATCGAGCGGGTGACCTGATATGTAAACGCCGAGCAGGTCACGCTCTTCTTTTAGCTGCTGGGTCTGGGAAAGTGGTGGTACTTCCGGATATTCCGCTGGTTCACGAACGGGAGCTGCTCCCTCTTCACCCGCAAACAAATCAAGCTGGTTTGCGTTTCGCTCGATTCTTTTGCTATTCGCTTTACCTACGGCTTCATCCAAAAGCAGGAGCAGCTGACTGCGGTGGCCAGGTAAGCTATCCAGTGCGCCACAAAGCGTCAGTGATTCGACGACACGTCTGTTCACCAAGCGCGCATCCACCCGAGCGCAAAAATCAAACACATCGCGGTACGGTCTTTTTGCGCGCTCGCCCGTGATGGAGTCAATCGCGCTGTAGCCTACGTTTTTCACGGCGGCAAGACCAAAACGGATGGCGTTTTGCTCCACCGTAAACATCGCACTGCTCTTGTTCACATCAGGCCCCAGCACAGGAAGACGCAAGCGGCGAGCTTCCTCTGTATACTCGGCAATCCGGGTCTGGCTGCCAATCGACAAGGAAAGCAGAGCCGCCATAAATGCGAGCGGATGATTTGCTTTTAAATACGCCATCTGATAGGCAATCATTGCATAGGCGACAGAATGGGCCTTGTTAAAGCCGTAATCGGCAAAGCGCACGATAAGATCGTACACCTGATTGCCCAGCTGTTCGTCATGGCCCTGACGAACACAGCCTGCTACGAACTTTTCCCGCTGTTCGGCGAGCAGCTCTCTTTTCTTTTTCCCGACTGCGCGTCGCAAAATATCTGCTTCTCCCAGACTAAACCCGGCAAGAGTAGAGGATATCTGCATGATCTGCTCCTGATAAATCATGAAGCCATGCGTATCCTTCAAAATCGGCTCGAGAATCGGATGCGCGTATTGCACCTTGCTCTGTCCGTGCTTCGCTGCGATGTATTGTGGAATGATCTCCATCGGTCCCGGACGGTATAAGGCCAGCACCGCGATAATATCGTCCAGCGTCGTAGGCTTCAGATCACGCAGGACATTGCGCATGCCTGCGGATTCCAGCTGAAACACACCCGTCGTCTCGCCGCGCGTGAGCATTTGAAACGTACGCGCGTCATCCGTCGGCATGCTTTCCAGATCCAACGGCGTTCCTTGTTCGCTGAGATGACGCAGGGTCTCCTGAATAATCGTCAAGTTGCGCAAGCCGAGAAAATCCATTTTCAACAGGCCCACTTCTTCCAAAATCTCCATCGGATATTGGGTAAGAGCGAGACCTTCATTTCCTGTCTGCAAAGGTACGTATTGTGTCAGCGGTTCACGGGAGATGACCACCCCGGCTGCATGTGTAGACGCGTGCCGCGGCAAACCCTCTACTCCTTTGGCGGTTTCGATCAGCTTTGCTGCCTGCTGGTTTTCCGCGCACAGCTTGCCGATATCAGGATTTAGCTGCATTGCCCGATCGATCGTCATGCCTGGGGATTGCGGAATCATTTTCGCCACACGGTCAATCAGTGCCAAAGATAATCCCAAAGCGCGTCCTACGTCACGCACGGCTGCCCGTGCTGCCATCGTTCCGAATGTGATGATTTGCGCTACGCGGTCATGTCCGTACTTTCTCGCTACGTATTGAATCACTTCATCACGACGCTCCACGGAAAAATCGATATCAATATCGGGCATCGTAACACGCTCCGGATTGAGAAACCGTTCAAAAAGCAAGTGATAGCGCAATGGATCGACATTGGTGATTCGCAGGACGTACGCAACCAGACTGCCTGCTGCCGAGCCTCTTCCAGGGCCTGTCGGAATACCATGCTCATGGGCATATCGCATAAAGTCCCAAACAATCAAAAAATAATCCGTAAAGCCGGTTCCTGTGATGATCGACAGCTCATGATCGAGTCGTTGCTGCAAAAATGGGGTAATTTCACCGTAACGCTCAATGCAGCCTTTTTCACAAAGCTCACGCAAAAAGGTCGTCGAATCTTGTCCAGCAGCCAAGGGAAATTCCGGCAAAATGTGAGCCCCAAGCGACAGCTCCAGCTGACACCGCTCCGCAATTGCGACGGTGTTTTCAAGAGCTTCTGGGACATAGGCAAATGCCGTAGCCATTTCTTCAGCGGTCTTCAAAAAATATTGATCCGTTTCATAGCGGAACCGTTTTTCCTCATCGACGGTTTTGCCTTCTCCGATTGCAAGCAAAATGTCGTGCTGCTGATGCTCCTCCTGGAAAAGATAGTGGACGTTGTTCGTGACTACGAGCGGGATGCCTGTCTCCTGACTGAGCTTGACCAGTCGCGTATTCAGTCTGCGCTCAATCTCCAGCCCGTGATCCTGCAGCTCCAGATAAAAGTGCTCGGGTCCAAATGTGGAACGATACCACAAAGCTTTTTCTTTGGCTTCCTCTGCTTCACCAGCCAGTAAGAGTCGTGACACTTCCCCTTCGCGACAAGCACTAAGAGCAATCAGCCCTGTGCTATGTCGAGCGAGCACCTCTTTATTCATACGCGGGATGATATAGTTTCCATCTGTATTGGCAATCGTCGCCAGCTTCAACAAATTTTTGTAGCCTTGCTCGTTTTCAGCAAGTACGACCAGATGGCTCGGGGCAGGGGCGTTGCGAACACGATCCTGCAGATTGCCTTCGATCAGGTACAGCTCCATCCCGATAATCGGTTTGATTCCTTTTTCCAGACAAGCTTTATAAAACGGCACAGCGCCGTACAAATTGGCATGATCGGTGATCGCGAGCGCCTGCATGCCGAGCGTAGCCGCTCTTTCGACCAATGCATCGATGCGAGCTGCCCCATCAAGCAAGCTATATTCTGTATGAACATGCAAATGAACAAAGGAGGTCATGATGTTCTTCCTCTCTGTTAGCATTCCGAATCGTTTTTTGTACAGATAAGAATTTATAAAATTCTTATCCAATATAAGTATAACCGCGGCACCGCCAAAAGGCAGGGCGAAGCCAGGTTTTCTAAACGTATAGGAAAGTTCAAGTACTTCACAGTGTTAAAGCGTCCTTGTTTAAACTTTCCGGAACGCATAAAAACCTTCCGCTAAAACGCGGTCGTTCCTCGGTGAGCTGGCCTCGATAGAGGTTTTTTTATCTCTCTTCTTTATTATAACGGAAAAAGCAACGAGTATGGAGAAATAAGAACGAATGTTCCTTGGATCATTTGACCATTCTCCCCCTCTTTTGGTAGGATAATACGAGATTGCAAGAGAGGATGAATCCGTTTATGTGGTCAGCTATTTATTTGACCGGCGTTCTCGCTTCACTGGTTGCCAGTGTCTATTTCAGCATGCATGCCCGCAGACGAGGTGTCCATCCACTGGAATCCCGCATGACGCTGGGGAAAATGAACGTCGCTTTGGGTGTTTTGGTTACTTTGTTTGGCCTCAATCAGTTCACTTTTGAGTCACTGGATACAATTCGGATCGTCGTTGCCCTGATCATGCTCGTTGTCGGTGTCATCAATCTGTTTTTGGGAACCCGCAATTATTTTCGTTACCGCACGGCTTGGCAGGCAGAGCTGAATAAAGAAAAGCTGACCTAATGCAAGGTGAGAATAAATAAAATGGCGTGCGAACGGGCTTATTCGTTTGCACGCCATTTTTTTCTTTTACCTTTTTGCTGCAGCAAAGATGTAATCATCCTTCATTTCTTTTATAATACAGAGCATACACGGATTTTGAGGGGGTGCATCCATTGGTAACGAATTCTGGGTTGCCAGATACTGCAGCGTCTCATGCAAAGCCTAGGATTTAGAGAGGCGATACTTTGCATGAGGCGGAGATTGACCATATCATCGCCTACGTGAGCTTATCTCATTTCTATTTCTGACGGCTTTGCACCTTATTTCTTTTTTTACTCGAGAATAAGGAGCTGGCAGAAGTGAAATATGTAAAAGCAACCGCTATTTTGCCTGAAACACTGATCGCTGAAATTCAAAAGTATGTACAAGGCGAAGCCATTTATATACCAAAGCCAGAGGCAACGTATCAAAAATGGGGTACACGTTCTGGAGGAAGAAAGCTACTTGATGACAGAAATCGCAAAATCAAGCATTTGTTTCAAAACGGCAGCAGTATCGCCCAATTGGCTGAGGACTACTTCCTCTCCATTGAAACGATCAAGAAAATTGTTTATACCAAATAATTTCGGCAAACGAAAGCAGCACAGATGATCTGAAATCACAGATTGTCGGTGCTGCTTTTATGTGAACGCGTTTTTTTATGTTTTTAATTGTTCTAAAGCCTTAAAAAACGCTGGCGGACACCAAGAGTTTGCTAGGAAAAAGGAGAAATAAGCGCCAGCTCTTTGGACGCGAGTTTCGTTTTTGGAGTGAAGCCGAACAGGGATGACCCCAACGCTAAGTCCCAAGAAGCTGAAGTGTTTTCTCCTTTTTCCTCCCACCACACCAGCGCTCCGTCGGGGGTCTTTTCCCTCCCCAGTATGGCGAGTTTGTTTCCGACTCATCCTCTACATTTCCTCTCCACCCACGCTCAGGCTAAAATAAGAACAGGAAAGACAGAGGTGATTATCATGGAACCGTTTATCAAAAGTCACGAATATAACTTTATCAAGGCGCAAACACAGGCCCTGATCAATGGTTATGCAAACAGTAGTGATCGTTCCGTACTCAATGCGCTAAAAGATATGGCAAAAGAAAAAGTGTTCCAGCTATTTCCGGAACTGACCGAGGAGCAACAGAAGCTTCTGAGCCCCATTCATCACATTGAGGATCGAGCTGAGGCGAAAAAACTGCTTGCAGAGCTGTCTCCCTGCGTTATCCCGTTTAAAGGCGTGACGGAGCAAACCCTGAAGAAGCTATTTCCGAAAGTGAAAAAGCTGAAGGTGCCAAAAGCTGACGACATCGATTGGAAGGAGCTTTCTTACCTGGGCTGGTTTGATGAAGGCTCCTCCAGAAAGTACATCGTCACTCATCTGGATAACAAGCTGATCGGCCTGCACGGGACCTTTTCAAGCATCAACAAAAAAGGAGTTTGTGCGATTTGTAACAGCTTTGCCGATTTGGGTATGTTTATTGCGGATATAAAAGCGTCCGGTGATGGTACCTATTTGAAAAAAGGCAACTACATTTGCGAGGATAGCCACCAGTGCAATCGAAATATCACAGAGCTTGGCAGGTTGCACGATTTTGCCCACACCATGCAGCTCCAAAAGTAGGTGGGAAGCCGTGGTTGTCACTCTGCTGGAAGAAGCTTGCAGCAAGTCCTCTATGCAAAAACGGCGTACGAACTGACCACAGTTCTGTTACGCCGTTTTTTTATGATTCTGCCGTTTTACACTTCACGTATGAGCGTCGTATAAAAATGGCAGGCCTCTACAATTTGTTTCACTTCGCAGCTCTCATTGGTCATATGCGCCAGCTTGTAATCGCCAGGACCAAATCCGATAGTCGGGATGCCCATGCTGACAGGCGTTACGGCATTTGTTCCAAAGTCCCAAAAATCATACTCCTGCGGCTCACTGCCAAAGGTCTGGACAAAAGCTGCATTGCACGCTTGGGTCAGCTCATGCTTCTCATCGATTTTCCAGGGCAAATGAAAAGGATCGTACGTGATCTCGACACCCGTCCAGCTTTTACGGCGCAGTGTCCCGATTTCCCAAGCTGCTTCCTTGCCTTGAATAATTCTGTCCATTTCGCTTTTGATCGTCTCCTCGGTTTCTCCCAGTACCAAGCGCCGGTCCAAATACACCTCACATTCCGACGGAACTGCGTTCAGCGAAGCACTGACACTGGATATTCGAGACATCACCAGCGTGCCTCTTGGACCTTCTCTTTTCATCAGCTCCGTATTCGTCTGTTCTACTCGCTGAATGATTTCAGCCATTTCATAGATCGCGTTTTTGCCTTTTTCCGGAGCGGAGCCATGAGCAGAGACACCTTTTGTCTTGATGACAATTTGCGCCTTGCCTTTATGCCCGAGCGTAATCTTGTTATTGGACGGCTCACAAATCACCATGTAGTCGGGCCTGATCTCGCGCTCTCTGAATAAATGCCTCAAATTTTCGCCATCGCAATACTCTTCATCGACCGTGCATGAAACATAAATCGTTTTCCCTTCACAAAAGCCTGCTTGTCTTGCTAGGGCGGCCGCATAAATGGATGCAGCGATCGACGATTTCATGTCAACGGAGCCTCTGCCGTAAAGTCTTCCCCCTACAATCTCTGCGCTAAAGGGCGGCACCTCCCATGCTTCCGGGTCATTTACCTCTACTGTATCCATATGGGAGTCGAACATGATCACCTTTTCGCCGTTTCCGATTCGCCCAACAACATTTCCAATTGCGTCAATAAACACTTCATCAAACCCGAGCTCAAGCATTTTTTGCTCAATGCACGCAGCAATTTCTCGTTCAAGGCCGGAGTAGCTCTGAATTCTAATCAACTCTTGGGTAAAGGAGATCAGTTCATTTTCCGTTTCTTTCAAAATCACATTCAGGCTATTTAGCTGTTCCATCGCTTCTCACTCCTTTTCTATGTGTACGCTGGGTAGTGTCCTTCCCATACGATCTTTTGATATTGCTGCGGGTCTGTGTCTCCCTCCGTACTGATCAACAGTATGCGAGAGCTCGTATCCAGTGAAAGCTCGCAGCATAGCATGGGATCAGCCGATCGCTTGCGTAAATAGTAGAGCAGGCCCAAGGTTACTGCACCTGATTCTCCTGATATTACGCGGGGGTCGCTCCCCAGTGGATTGCCATACACTCTCATGCCGAGTGCAGAGATGGAATCGGGGCATGAAAAAGCTCCAGTCGCACACCCACTCAGAAGGCGAAACGCTCTCGTGTTTGGTTCCCCACATGCAAGTCCTGCCATAATCGTATTCATTTCTCCGCTAACTACTTCCCGTCCTCCGTCCTCAGTAGCGAATGACCGATAATAGCAGTCTGCCTGATCCGGCTCTGCGATGAGTATGACAGGAGGATTGTCACGATATGCATATACAAGATACCCTGCAATTGCGGCTGCGAAGGAACCGACTCCCGCCTGAAGAAAAGCATGCGTCGGCGGATTCCCACCGCTCACCAGCAATTGCTCCTCGATCTCTTTGGCCATCGATGCATATCCTTGCATAATCCACAGCGGGATTTCGTCATAGCCCTCCCATGCTGTATCCTGTACCATGACCCAGCCGTTCTTTTCCGCGAGGTCCGCACACATTCTGACGGTTTCATCGTAATTGAACTCGGTAATATCTGCATCAGCGCCCTCTTTTTGAATCGCCATCAGACGCTGCCTGGACGAGCCTTTGGGCATATAGATTACGGACCTTTGCCCGAGCTCTCTGGCTGCCCAGGCAATCCCGCGCCCATGATTTCCATCAGTGGCGGAAATGAACGTGATTTCGCCAAGCCTGTCTTTTACACGGGGAGATTGCAAGGCTTCAAACGACAAGTCTTCCACCCTCTCTCCCAGCTGCTGTGCCACATACTTGCCGATAGCGTAGATACCACCCATGACTTTGAATGCATTTAGCCCGAATCGATACGATTCGTCCTTTACCCGGATATCTGCTACCTGTAAATGCTCTGCTAAATGCTTCAACTGATGCAGCGGCGTTTTGGTATACGCGCTGTGTGATTGCTGAAAGGCATGGACACCTTGTATTTCGCTTTTGGCAAAGATCGATAGCTCCTCTTCGTTATATCCGATGGAGTGGAACTTGTTTTTCGCCCATTTCACCTCGCCAACGACTTGCGATTGCATGGTCATTCCTCCTTTGCTGTGCACCCTCGTCTCCCTTTTTTGTTTTGCACAAACCATGCCAGAGTCGCTTCATGCGAGGAAAAGACAAGCTCCACTTCTGTTGACGTATGTTTAGGTGTTGCGATCTGTTGTCCCTTCATCGTTTAGCTCACGTCTAGAAAATAAAAAAACAGCCATCCAGGTATCAAAATGATACCCAGTGACTGAATTACGATCCTGAAACCTGGAAATCGCAAGCTATGCGAAGAAAAGTCTCAAATTGACACGAATATCATTTTGAGACTTTTATCAATATTTTCGGACTACCAGCTTTCGCCTCTGCTACCAGCTGTTTATTCTAGCTTCCCTGGCAGCACCGTCCTATAATAATCTTTGTGTGACATTCTAATTCTTTAGACAACCTGAGCGTAGTGCCGAAGGTTGTCCTTTTTTATACATAAAATTCCGTATACGAGCAAGCGCCGCTTTATTTGGCCCACATGTTCTCCGGGTTCAACTCGTAGATCCCATTTTCTCGATACATGTAATGATTCATGATGAACTCCCGCCTGATCGTCGCGTAATCATCATGGAATTGCCTGATGTATTCGTTGATCTCTTTTTCAGCGTACTTCCGCCCTTTTTCCAATCCGCGTACCATGTGTTCGAAAACAATCAGCTTTTTCTTGCGCTGAGCCGGAATTTGCTTCAGCTTGCCCTCTGGCGTAATAAAGCTGCGAATGACCTGCATTTTTTCAAGTGCCATTTGTGTTTTCTTCTCCTCCACATCTGTACTGTCTACAAGCAAATCATCGTCAGCGTTCTCTTTCGCCTTTTCCAGTACATGCAGGATGGCCCCAGATTGCCCCTTCATGTTGGCTTCGTGCAAATAAAAGTAAATGGTGTTTTTATCGCGCCGTTCATAAACAACACCTGCTTCGCGCAGCTTAGCCATGTGATGGGTAATCGTTGGAGGTGTCACTCCAAGCTTGCCAGCCAGCGCCTGTCCGTGTAATGGCCCGTTTGCCAAAATAGCCAGAATGCGCACGCGTGTCGGATCACCCAACGCTTTATAAAAAGTAACGAGTTGATCTAATTGCAAGGCTGTTTCCTCCATTTCCACGAACAAACTAATTAGATACCTTTCTAATAAGATCGTATCCGAACAGGATCGTCATGTCAATGCCGCTATCCTCTGTTGTGCTCACGCCAAAATAAAAAGGCCAGCCAGCGAAGTACTCTTCCTTTCGCTGAATGACCTTTGCTCTTTTTTTGAAACTATCGCTCAATAATTTGTGCCGTAACCATTGCCTGCCCAACCAGCTGCTCGCCATGGTACACAGAAACTTCTACTTTTCCAAAGCGACGGCTGATGTCAAGCAAACGCGGCTGCACCTCGATATGGCTCTCCATCTGAACTGGCTTCAGGAAATAGACCATAATATTTTCTGGCATCATATCGCCCCTTTTATGCAGACGCAAAAGATTACAGGCTGCCTCAACCATAACGGTCGTCATGATTCCACTCGCAATCGTACCGAGATGATTGGTCATCTGCGGACTTACATCTCCTAAATACACAACCTCATCGGCTTGCCGCTCTTCGCGGAAATGAGACATGATCAGGTTCGGGAAGGTTTCGCTCATTTGCGGCTGCTTCGCCGTAAATTGCAGCGCTTTTAATACATCGTTGCGGCTCAGAACACCGACCAGCTTGCGATGATTATCAACGACGGGCAATAATTCAATTCCTTCCCATACCATCGTGTGCGCAGAGGATGCTACGGAGACACGCGGTGAAGTCGTAATCGGATTTTTCGTCATCACTTTATCAATCGTCGCTGTTTCCTCATGACCGATGATGTCCTTGGAGGTGACAATCCCGATCAGGCGCATCTGTTCGTCAACAACAGGAAATCTCGTATCTTGATACAGCTCTGTATATTGATGCCACTTGGCAACGGAGTCGGAGGTTAACAGCACGGGTGTTTCAGCCAATGGCTTCAATACGTCTTCTACCATGACAATTTCTTTTTTAATCAAGCGGTCGTATATCGCTCTGTTGATCATGGAAGCGACCGTAAAGGAGTCATAGCTCGATGAAATAATCGGGAGCGCGAGTCGATCTGCCAGCTGCTTGATCTCTTCGCTCGTATCAAAGCCTCCCGTAATAAGTACAGCTGCTCCCTGCTGCAAGGCAATCTTGTGGGCCTGATAACGGTTCCCTACAATCAACAGACTGCCTGCATCGATATAGCGCATCATCGCTTCCAGCTGCATCGCGCCTATGACAAATTTATTTAATGTCTTGTGCAGTCCTTCCCGTCCGCCCAATACATGACCGTCGACGATATTGACGACCTCCGCGAACGTAAGCCGCTCTATATTTTCTTTCTGCTTCTTCTCGATCCTCACTGTTCCGACACGTTCGATCGTACTGACGTATCCTTGTGTTTCCGCTTCCTTGATCGCACGGTATGCCGTACCCTCACTTACATCCAGGTCTTTGGCGATCTGCCGCACGGAAATCTTCGAACCGATCGGAAGGCGATCAATATGTTGCAAGATTTGTTCATGCTTGGTTGCCATCTTGCCCTTCCCCCTTCCACTTGTTTCAGCCGTTCCTTATACTCCCGCTCCTTCGATCAATATACCCGAAGGCGAGACAAAAAAAAAGGGTAGCTTTTTCAAGCTACCTAATCAGAAAGTATATCATTAAGGGGGTTTTCATCGTGCTTTTATCTTACCCCTGGAATATTACAGGAATATTACAGACGGTTTACAGTTTCTTTTCAGTTTTACTAACTTAACCAGCCTGCCAGCAAGCCTTGTACAAGCCCGATAATCCCGCCAAGAACAAAGCCTAGGAAGGTAATCATCCGAAACTCTTTTCCTGAAATGCCTACCACCATTTCTTCTATTCTTTCAATTGGAAATCCTTCTACTTGTTTTGTAACAATATCGCGTACTGCGAGACGTTGAAAGATGCGTTCCACATTTTTCTGTAGCGTATCTACCATCCAGCTCGCTACCCGCGGGATCAACTGGGTGGTCACACTCTCCTTGAACGGTGCAGTCAGACTAGACATCGGCTTGTCCACGATTTGGATGCTTTTTTCTTCGAACTTGGCAAAAATCGCGTTCGCCCATTCGTTGACCTGTTCACGCCCAAGCCAAGCAACAACATCGCCTACGTTTTTATCAAGCAGCTTGTCCGCCTCCGCCTGCAAAAACTGATGGATTCGCTCCGCGAGCTCCGGCCGCTGGAGAATCTCGTCCAAGTGAGGAAGCAGCTTGCCCAAAATTTTGTCATCACCAAGGAACATGCCGACGAGACCGCCAAACATTCCCCCGCCTCCGCCTAGCATGCCTCGAACCATATTTTGCAAAGTCTGATGTCCCTCAGGGGAATGCAGGTACTCGCGAAAACGAGTCAAAAGCAGCTGGCTCACGGTACCGATTGTATCCTCAAGACGTTTTTCCCCATTTTCCGGGAGCAGCTCTCGCAATGTCTTTTGTTCATATTGATAGAGTGTGTGGTCGATAAAGGCTTGCCAATGCAGCTGGACAGGAGTACGAATACGATCGCTCCAGCCTCCCGCTTCATTAAAGGAATCAGGCATTGTCTTTTGCAACACCTCGCGAAGTGTCCGCTCGTCCGACATCCAATCATCCGCGACATTCCTCATCCAGCCCGCCAGCGTATTTTCCAGTCCGCTCTGGGCAAGAGAACGCCTGATACCTTCCGTCGTCAACAAATGCTCTTCCACTAATCTGCCCATTTGTATCGCGATGTCGTCGCGCCTGCGAGGGATCAATCCCGGCGTAAAAGGAACGCGCCATCTCCCGATGTACCAAGGCTTGAGCGGTCGGAAAAGCATCCGAATCGCCAGCTCATTGGTCACTCCTCCAATCACGGAGCCTACTCCAATGTTCAATAAAATTACCCATAAGTTCATAAATACTAACAACCTCTCTTCTGTGCATGGCACCAATCCATTTGGCTACTCATACCATAGACTAACTTCATGCCTGATGGGAAGGGGATAATCATGTCTGACGTTCCAACCATCGTTGTTGCATACGAGCCAAAGTCTGAAGTAGACCTTTACCTGCCCCAAGCGCAAATGCGCAAATGGAAACTTCAGTCCTCGACCCTCGACGTCCAATTTGGAAGCAAAACAGTTTGCGCCCGCGTTGGCAGCATGGAACGAAATGGTAGTACCCTGATTCGTCCATCTTTGGCCCAATCTCTTCATCTGCCCACGGGATCTCCGCTGCTTATACGCTACCTCCCGGACCAGCAGAAGCTAGTTTTCGGTCCCTATGTAGGAATTCTAGTATCTACCTACAATGCCCAATATCCACAATCTCCCTTCGGCCCTTTATCTGCGTTTTTCAACGAAGTGGCTGACATCAATCGAAAACGCGGTGGGATTGTCTGTGCTTTCCGGCTACAGGATGTCAATTGGGATGCCGGAATTGTTCGCGGTCTGGTGCGAAGAGGCGGAGTATGGAGACAAAAGGTACTTCCTCTCCCCCAATGCATATACAACCGGCTCGTTTCCCGTCAGCGGGAACGAAGCGAGCAAATGACCGCTTGGGTACAAAGATGCAAAGACGCAAACATCCCATTTTTTAACGAGCGTTTCCTGAACAAATGGCACGTGCATGCTGCACTTGAGCAGCAAGAGGCGGCAGCCCTACATCTCCCCAGTATGGTTCGCTACCAAAGTCAGGAAGATTTACGTCAGATGCTCTCCACGTATCGAACGATTTATGCAAAACCAGCAAATGGCAGCATGGGAAAAGGAATTTTCCGGCTGCGCAGAACCCAAGTGGGTTACTCTCTCGCAAGGCCAGGGGGGATGAATCAGTCCTTTTCCAGCCTGCAAGGCTTGCATCATTTCCTATCAAAACGGACAAAAGGCAAACCTTACTTGTTGCAGCAAGGTTTACCGTTAATCGGCATCAGCGGACGTCCAACTGATTTTCGCGTTTTGGTACAAAAAAACCGCGCGGGAGAATGGTCCGTCACCTCAATGGTAGCCCGTCTCGGACAAAATCGGATCGTCTCGAATATTTCTCGCGGCGGCTCCATGCTCACACCACTCCATGCACTGCGCGTCTGTGGGCCATGGGCGACTTCAAACAAACCTTCTCCGCAGTTGCTGCGAGATGTGGCACTGAAGCTATCGATTCTTCTGGAAGAGGCGCTTCCTGGTCATTATGCCGAGTTTGGCGTCGACCTCGGAGTTGACGTACGCGGTCATGTCTGGCTCCTGGAAGTAAACAGCAAGCCTTCCAAAACGGCGAACACGATTCCACTGCCAGATGGGATGGAAGAACCACCCAGACGCGCACGCCCATCCGTTGTTCGCATGCTTGAATATGCATCATATGTGAGCGGTTTTCCTCGTGCCTCCAAAGCAAAATCTGGCATCAAGAGAAAAACAACCGGCAAGAATTACAGGCGAAGGTGACCTACATGACAGCAAATCAGCGAAGCTTGGGCATCATGACTCGATGCCAAGGCTCCCATTTTGTAGACAAAGGATATTACAGAAAGCTGACGCAGTACGGACGCAAGCACGGCATCCGCGTCTTTGTGTTTTCTCCGCGTCAGGTTGACTTTTCTTCGCGAAAGGTCAACGGCTTTGAATTCCGCAATGGCGCGTGGCAATCCAATGTTTTTCCTATACCTGCCTTGATCTACGACCGCTGTTTTGTCGGCCCATCTTACCGCCACTATAAACCATTTGTGGAGAAGTTGCAAAACGATCGCAACATTACGTTTTTGGGGCACGGCCTGTCCGGCAAATGGCAGGTGCATCAGATGCTTGTAAAGTCAGCAGTGCTCGCCCCTCATTTGCCTCCGACGGATCTCCTCACACTACCTGCCTTGGATGGCACGCTGAATAAATACGGGGCAGCCATCATTAAGCCCATGGCAGGCACACATGGGATTGGTGTTGTGCGCATTAAAGAAGCCCGCGGAGGTTATGAAGTATCCGGCCGCAATCGCGAGAATCAGCCTTTTCGCAGGCTTATTCGTGAAAAAAAGAAGCTCAAAGCATTCGTCGCTTCCTTTACCGCTGGGCGAAAATTTTTAGTGCAGCCGTATCTGGAGCTGCACACCTCGGACGGCACCCCTTTTGATGTACGTGTATTGGTTCAAAAAAATGGCCAGGGCAATTGGGAGACAACGGGGAGAGCGGTACGGCTTGGGGACAAACAAAGTATTACCTCCAATCTGCACGGAGGTGGCAAAGCCGTGCCTCTTGCTTCATTTCTAAGCAAACACTTTCCCTCAGCAATCGTTACCCGAATCGATCACGTCATCCACAAACTAACCGACGAGCTTCCTCGCTTTCTGGAGCAGTCACATGGAAGATTGGTCGAGCTGGGCATCGATGTCGGGATTGATACGAAAGGAAACGTCTGGATTATTGAAGTCAATAGCCGGCCGGGCCGTACTGTCTTTCGTATGATCGACGACCCGACTGCACAGCTTCATTCCATTACCCAGCCTGTTCGATATGCTAACTATCTCATGAAAGAGCGTGTAGGAGGTTACTAAGCATGGAAACGACTAGAGTGCGGCTCCGTTTTCTTTCACACCCCAGCATATGTGGGATCATCCTGCCGAACAATCTCTTCCAAAAGCTGCAGCTTCGACATCGGCAAAAAATAACGATCATGCTGGGAAAAAAAGAAGTCGTCGCAACCGTACTACAAGATAAACGAAGCCCTGAAAGCAATGTCGTCAAAATGACCACGCTGCTTCAAAATGAATTGAGCATCCCGCACGGTGGACTGCTCAACCTCAAGCAGGAGGGAAATTCGCTGCGCATCGGTCCCGCAATCGGAATCGTCACTACAGGAATACGCAGAGATCCCAAGCAGCCAATCGGCCCGCGCACCTCATTTTTCCACAAGCTGCTCCAGGCCCAGGAAGGAAAAGGAGTTTTTTACTACATCTTCTCTCCTCACGATGTGGACTGGAAAAACAACCAGGTAAGCGCCTGGTTTTTACGAAAAGGCAAGAATGGCGGCTATCTTTGGAAAAAGATGCTAACCGCCATGCCAGATGTTATTTACGACCGAATTCCATCGCGCTCTGCTGAAAAGCATGAAGCTGTACAGGAGTTTAAATACAAGCTGGCCAGCTACCCTGATACCCCGATGTTTAACCAGGGCTTCTTTAACAAATGGGGTGTTCATCAGCTGCTCTATCCAAACCCTGAAGTGAATGAGCATATTCCTGAAACGTATACATCTCCTTCCCTCGTGACAGTCCGCAACCTGCTACGTAAATATCCGATTGTGTATTTGAAGCCGAAAAACGGCAGTCTGGGCTATGGGATCGTCAAAGTCGTGAAGCAAAACAGTGGAGGCTACGACGCCTCTTACCACAATGGCAGCGGGAATGTAAAACGGCATTTCGCCAAGCTGTCCAGCCTGTATCAGCATGTATTCCGCAGTCGACGCGTAAGCGCTTATTTGGCACAGCAAGGGATTCCTTTGATGACCTTCCACGGACGCCCGTTTGATTTCCGTGTTCATCTTCATAAAAACCAGCAAAATGAGTGGGTCGTCTCCTGCACTGCCGCAAAGGTAGCCGGCTCAGGCAGTGTCACGACACATGTTCGCACCGGTGGTACAGTCATCCCTGGTGATGAGCTGCTCAACCATCTGTTTGGCAAGCAAAAAGCGATGATGACAGAGCGCGTCTCAGAAGCCTCCATAAGACTCGCTACAGCGATTGAGCTGGCTAAAGGTGTTGACCTCGGAGAACTGGGACTGGATATGGGGATCGATACGCATGGTCACGTCTGGATGTTTGAGGCAAACTCCAAACCGGGACGCTCGATCTTCAAGCATGCACGGCTAAAGCAGGCCGACCAGGAATCCCGTAAGCTGTTAGTCGATTACAGCTGCTATCTTGCCAACTTCTAAGGCCGAAACGCGACATGAAGAGCACCGTTTTTCAGGAAGGAGGAACACCCATGCTAAAGCAGCGTTCCGGGTGGCTGACGATCCTCCCTAGCGGCAAATGGTTCATTCAGCTACCACGGCAAACTCTGGCGAAACGCATTCCAAAACCTCTGGTTGCCAGTCTTGGTCCGTTCTCTCATCAGAAACGGCTGCATGCGGGTCTGCCCAGTCAGCAACCCGGCCGCATACGCACACGGATTAATTGGAAGATGGCGAACAACTCCCTGAGGCTTGGTCCATTAATCGGAATTCTGACGGTAGGCGACAGAGCAGCATTTTTGGGAAATCGCGAAAATTTCAAGGATATCTCACAGTCAGGAACAAAATGGGGAGCGCTCGTGTACGTCTTTACCCCGCAAGGCATCAACTGGGAAAAAAAGAAGGTTCGCGGCTATTTGTACAACACGCGGCAAAATCTGTGGCAGGAAGCGATACTGCCGTTCCCGCATGTGGTGTACAATCGCATCCCTACCCGAAAAGCAGAGCAGCGACCAGAAGTGCGCAAAGCGCTTGCCAAGATGGCGGAAATGCCGAATGTAACCTTGTTCAACAGCTGCTTTTTTGATAAACAGGAGCTCTTTGCGATGCTAGAGAACAGCACAACGGTCAAAGAGTTTCTGCCTGACACGCAAAAATTGGATACCTTGCCGCGATTTCGCAGCTTCTGTACAGAGCACCAATTTGTCTATTTGAAGCCAGTTCGCGGGAAGGCTGGAGAAGGAATCATGCGCATTGAATATAAAAATGATGCCTGGCGCCTCCAGCGATTGAAGGAACAAAAAGCGGTCACCCGTCGCTTTGCAAACCTCGATCAAGTCTGGAAGCATGTCAAAAGCCATGTACGTCAGCAAAAGTACATCATGCAACAAGGAATAAAGCGGGCGCACTATCGTGGAAAGCCTTTTGATGTCCGCGTCCTCATACAGAAAAACGGTGATGGCGAATGGGGCGTGACCGGTGTCGGCATCAGGCGGGCCGGCTCTCAAAGCATTACTACGCATGTACCTCGTGGCGGTTCGATCCATTCCTTATCTGCCGTTCTGCACGCCGTCTTCAAATCCGATCCGGAAAAAATGGAATCGATGATTCATCAAACCGCCCTGTCCATCGCGCAAGCCTTAAATCATGAAATTGAGAATTTGGCGGAAATGTCTATGGATTTGGGGCTGACCGATGATGGAAAGCTCTGGTTTTTTGAAGCCAACGCAAAGCCTGAAAAATTCGACGAACCCTCAATTCGCCGCTTATCCTTATCCAATCTGATCCACTATGCACAGTACGTATCTCGCCTGCAAAACGGGCGAGGGGTTCAAGCGGGGTAAGTGAAAATGAAGCTGAAATACGTGATCCTGCCACCGCAAGTGTTAGCGGAATCCCAGGCCACGCTGGTCCGATTTGCCCGTCAAGAGGGGGATCGGCGAATAACAAAGCACGCTATTGAATGGTTAACTCGCCTTAGCCCCAAAATGCTTTCCAAAAATGATACCAGTGTGGCTCTCGCCATGAACGGAAAGCGGGTAGTCGGTTTGTTTGCCGTTTCCAGATGCGGTCTCGGGCATTCTTTTCTCGTGGTCGATAAACGTTATCGAAATCGGGGGATTGGCAAAGCCTTGACTGCTCATGTTTGCCAAAGCCTACCGAAGCTATATGTTCGTGTAGCCCTCGACAACGAGGCGAGCCTCACTTTGTTTCGAGGGATGGGATTTGAGCCAGTCAAAGCAAGCATCGGTCCGACGGGCAAACCCACCTTGTGGCTCGCTTACGGTCTTTGGAACCCAAATGATTTACAGGAACATGCCGGATAGAGAACCGGCATGTTCTTTTCTGTAAATAATAGTCATGACCGTTTTGTTTTCTTTTAAATTTGAATTCTCTTGATTCGTCCATCCATGCATTACCTGACCTTCCTTGGAAATCATACAAGTCAGGAGGTGGTCTTTCTCATGACCTACAACAATAACAACATCATGCAATCCCAACAACCACATATTTCAGGAGCAATGGGCGCAGGCGCCATGTTCCAACCAGGCTATGCGGGTACAAACGTACATGAAGTGCAGCATTGGAATCACGGTGGACACCCTCAGTCTATAGGAACTCCTGCTCCTACATATGGCATGTCCTACGGTGGTGGTATGGGCGGTGCACAGTCCATTTTCTCTCCTGGCTTTGCAGGAACAAATACGCAAGAAGTGCGTCATCTAAACGCTGGTTATTCCGCACAACAGCAGCAACACGGCGGCTATGGCCAAAATCAGGCTCTGGGCTACATGCAAAACCAAACCAGTTATATGCAAGCACAGCCGTCCTATCAGCAGACCAGCTACGGAGCACAAGCAGGCTCTGTCTTCTCCCCTGGCTTCGCCGGCACCAATGTGCACGAAGTACAAGCTCGTAACAACAGCGGTTACACAAACTACACTGGACAAACCGGTTACACAAACCAAGTTGGAAACACAGCTGGCGGAGGCATCTTCTCTCCTGGATTCGCTGGAACCAATGTTCAGGAGGTGCGCCATTTGAACCAAGGCGGCTATGCACCTACCTCTATCATGAGCAGCGGGTATCAGGGACAAGCTCAGCAGCAGCAATACCAAAACCAGCTCGGCATGGGAGCACAGTCTATGTACTCCCCTAATTTCGCCGGTACCAACGTTCAGGAAGTTCGCCAGTTAAATGCTCCAGGCCAAATGGGGCAACAAACAACAGGCTCCATCTTCCCGGGAACCTTCTAGGTTTTTGATTAACAAAAAGCGTGACCGTCTTATTCATGACGGTCACGCTTTTCACTTGAGCGGGGGCTCATTTTTTGCCGTTTGAATTGCTTGGAACAGCTGATGCAGACTATTTAAGCTTGCTTGATCTACCGTAAAAGAAATCCCGTCAAACCAGTACGCATCCTGCTCCACACATGACCAGGCGACCTCACCGTCAACAGCTTGCTGATTCACGCAGGCTTCGGTCTGATCCAGCTGCTCTCGAACTGCTACATGCCGTTCCAGAATTGACTGAAATTTGGCGAGCACGACCGCTTGAGCGGCGTCCTGCTTTGCCAGCCGATATAGCGCCAGCTCGATTTGCAGCCAGCAGGTTACATAAAAATGAAACTCTAAAAAGAGTGTGTGCAGCGCCTGTCGCAGCTCGGAATCATCCTTGGTTGTCAGGCTACGCTCCCGTGCTGCAACAACATCACTCTTTTTCTCTTGGATCAAATCGTAATGGCTGACTGCACCCCTGTAAAACTTGCGAATGACGTTGTACAACATTTCTGGCGAGCGTGGAGGAAGTCCACTATGGCGGTTTGACACATCTCGCATGACTCGTTCGCCTCATTTCCTGCACTCGTTTTTTCTATTGTACAACAGCTTAGCAAGGCATGGATTTGCCAGCAGCCACTACTCTTTGCTATCTTTCCAATATTCATAGGCATGAATCGCTTGTCCTGTATACGAGGAGTAACGCTCCAGTGCTTGTTCCACCAATCGGAGCTGGCGATTCATTTCACTTCGCCCTTCTTCAAAAAAAGTAACAAAATCCCCTTCATGGCTCTCCTTGGTTTCAACTGCAACTACCAGCTTTTTATTGATGGTTTGGGCAAACTTCATCTGATTCTCAACCAACCCGATGATTCCCGCAGCATGGTCCCTGAACGCCATGAGTGTCGTATGATCCAGTTGCTCAATCATCCAATGTGAAAACGGCTTGTCTTCCTGTCCGGGAGTAGGTGTCTTGTCCAGCCAAGCAGCCAGATCGACACTCGTCTCCAGGTTCGTTCCATCCTTCGTCGCTTCCACAAACACCTCGATATTTCCCATCCACTGACGCAGTACTGCTTCCTTGTCTTCACGCCAGACCGGCATCACATAAGGTTCGATGTCCAGATGCACGCCACGGAATTGCTCAGATGGAGAAACCTGTTGATTATAGGCTTTCACCCAGTTTACCAGCTTCAGGATTTTCCCCCTGCTCTCGGTCAATGCCCAGATCGGATGCCCGCCCATCGCATGTACTTCGATTCCGGCTGCCTTTGCTTCCTTTACAAACTCTCGGTACATCGTGATTGGCTGTTCCATGTCGATTCGAACATAAAGCAGATTTACATCATTTTCTTTGGCGAACGAGAGAATCTCATCCTTTTCCGAACGGATCGTTTCTGCCCGCCATATGTATGTGCCCATGTAACGATCGCTTGGTACATCTGGCATGCTCGCTGCTGCCTCCCTCCAATACCGGTAATCATGAATCGCTACGCCGTTATAAGAAGGATGCTGCTCCAGATGCTCGGGTAAAAGCGACAGCACGCGGTTCATTTCTACGACGCCTTCTTCCGCAAAGGAAACATGGTCATTCACATCTTTTTTCATGTTTACCGCGACGAGCACTCTTTTTCCCAGCTCATCTGCCTGATGCATCTCCTGCTCGATCAAGGCCAAGATACCGTTGGAGCCTTCAAGCTTATCACGATAGGCCATGATACAAATCGTATCAAATTGATCAATCATCCATTTGGATAAGGGCATGTCAGGATCGTCAGGCGTAGGAATGTCGTCCAGCCAGAAGGCAAGAGCCACACTTGACGTCAGCCCCGTCTCATCACGTACAGCTTCCGTAAATACTTCAACATTGGCTTGCCATTCCCGGATGACACGCTCTCTTTCCGTTTCCCACTGTGGAAGCAAATACGGCTCGATGTCTAATTGAATCCCGCGAATTCGCTCGTCCTTCTCACTTTCCAGATTGTACTTTTTGACCCAGGCTACGATGTTCATCATCCGTTTCTGATTACTTTCAAAAGCCCATGCCGGATGTCCGGCAACCGCATGAACCTCGATTCCTTGGGCTGTCGCTTCACGGATGAACGAACGATAATAGTCGCTCGGCTTGTTCATATCAATCCGTAGGTAAATCAGATTGATTTCGTTTTGTTCGCAAAATTCAAGGACCTGCTGCTTGTCCTGTCCAATGATTTCAGACTGCCAGATCCACGTGGCTTTACTCTTCTTTTCCGCAGGGGAAAATCCGAAAAGAAAGCCGAGCGATAGGCAGAGGACACTTAAGTAGATGCGCGCGGCTTTCATTCGTCAAAGTTGCTCCTCTCGTTGGGTCGCATGCTTCCAGCTCTCGTAATCATGGATGGCGCTTCCTGCGAAGGCAGGGTTACCTGCTAATTCCTCCTGCAAAATGACCAGCTGCTGCTTCATCTCGTGTGTACCTTCTTCGTGGAAGCTCACATTGCTGCCTTCGGAAGATTCCAAAATATTGACACCGACGATGACCGTTGCCTTGTTCTCGCTATTTGCAGCCGCTACTGTCTTTTCGACAATGTCAACAATACCGTTATGTCCCTTCGCGTGATTGCGATAAGCCATGAGCGTGATGCTGTCCAGTCTTTGCAGCATCCAATTGCTGACCTTTTCCGTATCATCCGGAACGTTCACGGTATCAATCCAGAAGGGCAAATCTGCGCTCACCTGAAGCTTGGTATCCTTTTTGGTTTCGGCGATGAGATAATCGACGTTTTTCAGCCATTGGTTCACAATCTTTGCCTGATCTTTTTTCCATTCTGGCAGCAAATAGGGTTCAATATCGACGTGAATCCCCGAAAAACGCTCCTCTGCCTTTGCCGTTTGGTTATAAGCCTTCACCCAGGAAATGAGATCACTAATGCTCTGGCGATTAGCAGTATAGGCCCAATTCGGATCGCCACCAAGCGCTTCGACCTTGATGTTTGCGTCTCTCGCTTGTTTGATGAACGCTCGGTATGCCTGTGGCGAAACACCTGTAGGCTCAATATGGAGATAGATCAAATTGATTTGGTTATCCCGAGCAAAGGCGACGATCTCCTCTGTCTGCGAAGAGATCAGCTTGGCATTCCAAATCCATGTAGCCGTCGTCAATGAAGGGCGATTGTTCGCGTTCAAAAGCAGCATGGAGATCGAGGCTGTTATGAGTAATAACAGCCCGATCCATAGCCACGAATAACGCTTAACGACGCGCATCCGCCGTTACCAAAATCTCTTCCCGACCAGCTGCGCCTCCTACAGCCCGTAACTTGTTGCCCTTTTTCACATCTCCGACAGCAGTAAACGGAGGAATTCTCGTGAAATCATCGACCTTTGTATCGATTACCTGTACATGAGGACCAATCTGGCAGCCTTCCCCAATCTGGGAATTCCCGCGCAATACGGTCCCAGGATAGATGACGGTATCTCGCCCAATTTCCACATCGGAATCGATATAGGTCGTTGCCGGGTCCACCATCGTTACGCCGTTTCGCATATGGCGCTCATTGATTCGTTTGCGCAAAAGCAGCTCCAGATGAGCCAGCTGCACACGATCGTTGACACCTGTACCCTCTGTCGGATCATCCGTTGCATAAGCACCGATGAGATTGCCCTGTTCTTGCAGCAGTGCGAGTACATCCGGCAAGTAATACTCCCCTTGGGCATTTTCATTTGTGACCTGCGGCAAGGTCTGGAACAGCTTTTGGTTATCAAAGCAAAAGATTCCGGTGCTGATCTCACGCACCTTTTTTTGACCGAGCGTGGCATCCTTCTCTTCCACGATTCGTCTGACATCCCCGTTTTCATCGCGAATGATTCTGCCATAGCCTGTTGGTTCATCCACGATTGAAGTCAGTACAGTCGCAGCTGCCTGCTTGCTTTGATGATGCTCAAGCAGCTTGCGCAAGGTGTCTGCTTTTACAAGCGGGGTGTCTCCGTTGATTACAATCGTGACTCCCTCTTGATCGGCGAGAAGGTGATTGGCCATCCACACCGCATGTCCTGTGCCCAGCTGCTCGTGTTGGTACGCATACTGTACACGATTTCCCAGCTGCTCCTTTACTGCTTCTGCCCCATGACCAATCACCACGACGAGATTATGTAAGGACAGGCTTTCCAAAAGCAGGGTCACATGCTCAATCATTGGTTTTCCGCACACCGGGTGCATCACCTTGTACAAGCTAGAGTTCATTCTTGTCCCTTTTCCAGCTGCCAAAACGATTGCATGAATGTTCATCCTGTTGCCTCCGTCCTGCCCTGTTGTACCTGACCTTCGAGGTAGGGCTTCAATTCATATGTTAATGTGTTAATCATCATATCTACATCTACGTCTTTCCTCTGCACGCCCAGCTGATAGGCCTGAAGCATTATCTCCAGTAAAATCTCCTGATTCAACGTCCGATTCGAGGTGCTCATTTGATCGTGCCTCCTTTTTTATTTGTACAGGTTACGTACTAATGGACATACGTTTTTACTCGACTGTTACACTTTTTGCCAAATTACGGGGACGATCTACGTCATGGCCCAGTGCTACAGATGTGTAATAAGCGATCAACTGCAGCGGAATGACGCTGAGAACCGGGGTTAACAGCTCGTTGGTTACTGGAATCAGGCACACCTCATCAACGGAGCGATGCAATTCCATGTTATTGGCAAGTGCGATGCCGAGAACGACTGCTCCTCGCGCTTTTACTTCTGTAATGTTGCTGACCATCTTCTCGTACAGATCAGCTTGGGTAGACAGCGCGATAACTCGTGTCCCTTCTTCAATCAAAGCAAGTGTCCCGTGCTTTAGCTCCCCTGCTGCATACGCCTCGGAGTGAATATAGGAGATTTCTTTCAGCTTCAGTGAGCCCTCCATAGAAACGGCATAGTCCAGACCGCGTCCCAGGAAGAACAGCTGGTTTTCTTCTTTGATCGATTCTGCATACTGACGAATCCCGTCTGCATGGGCAAGAATGGCTTCTACCTGATCAGGCAGCTCTTGCAGGGCAGATAACACTTCCGCTCTCGCTTGCTGATCGACCGTCTCTTTTCCTTGCGCGAGGTACAATCCCAGCAAGTAGAAGCCAATCAGCTGTGACGTATAGGCTTTGGTAGAAGCGACTGCGATCTCGGGTCCAGCATTTGTCGTGATGACATCATCTGCTTCACGGGCAATCGAGCTGCCCACTACATTCGTGATGGCGAGTACAGCGGAACCGTTCCGTTTTGCTTCCCGCAGCGCAGCCAGTGTATCTGCTGTCTCCCCTGACTGACTCACAACAATTGTCAGCGTATTTTTTTGGAACAATGGCTGGCGATAGCGAAACTCTGATGCAACGTCCACCTCGACTGGGATATGTGCCAATCTTTCAATTACCTGCTTACCGATCACACCAGCATGGTAGGCAGTCCCGCACGCCACGATATATATTTTTTCAAGCTTTTGGACAGACTCTGGCGTCAGCTGGAGTGTTGGGAAAATAACCTTTTTCTGAGCTTCATCAATACGTCCTGTCATCGTATTGCGCAAAGCACGCGGCTGCTCGTGAATTTCTTTGAGCATGTAGTGGGCGTAGCCGTCTTTTTCCGCCTGCTCCTTGTCCCACTCGATTCGCATCAGATCCCGCTCAATCGGCTCATTCGTTTGCAGGCTCATCACACTGACCGAATCTTTCGTCAATACGGCCAGATCATAGTCCTCCAGCACGTACACATCCCGCGTATGCTCAAGAACAGCAGGGATATCTGAGCCGATGAAGTTTTCGCCGGCGCCTACCCCAATGATTAACGGGCTCGCCACTCGAACCGCGATCAGCTTGTCTGGCTCATGCTCTGACATGACTCCCAGCGCAAACGCACCACGAATTTTGGTCGCTACCTTTTGCACAGTGGTGACCAGATCCCCATCATAATTTTCCGAGAGCAGATGCGCGATGACCTCAGTATCCGTCTCCGACGTGAACACGACGCCTCGCTCTATCAACTCTTCTTTTAGCTCCAGGTAGTTTTCGATAATCCCGTTATGCACAATCGAAAACTTTCCTGTCTGATCAAAATGGGGATGGGAGTTTTCATCAGATGGACGTCCATGGGTTGCCCATCGTGTATGACCGATCCCGATTGATCCGTGCAAACGTGATTCATTGGTCTGGTTCTCCAGGACATCGATCCGCCCTTTTGCCTTGCTGATTGCAATGCTCGAACCGTCGCAGATGGCGATACCCGCCGAATCGTAGCCACGGTATTCCAGTTTTCTCAGTCCATTGATCAAGATCGGCTGTGCCTCTCTAAATCCGATATATCCCATGATTCCGCACATATTTTTCTTCCTCCCTCTTTCACGCTTCCCATGCACTGCTCGCGTGTTTTACGCGAGCATGCTGACGATTTCTTTTTCCTGACGAATCGCTACCGATGTACCGATTCGGTATACATTAGAATTGGTAATTCCATCGAATGCATTGCGCGTATCGATGATCGAAACTCCCAGATCAGCCAGCTCCTGATAATGGAAGGAGCCGTGATTGGTAATCAGCACCATGCAATCGTATGTTTGAAACAGTTCGTAATCGTTGGCAATCGAATGAACGACTTCACCCTTTTTATTCACGAAGCTTTGCGCATGAGGATCGTAATAATCCACAGACGCTCCGTTTTTCTTAAACAGCTCGTATACTTCCAGACCAGGTGATTCACGCAGGTCATCAATATCCGGCTTGTACGCCATTCCCAGAATCAAAATGCGGGAGCTGTTAATCGCTTTTGCATTGATATTCAGTACTTGACCCGTTTTGTTCAGCACGTAGTCTGGCATGTTATCGTTGATAGACTGGGCAATTTCAATAAATTGGCTGTGGAATTTAAAGCCCTTTGCTTTCCACGACAGGTACATCGGATCGAGCGGTATGCAATGCCCACCGATTCCAGGTCCCGGATAAAATGGCATGAACCCGAATGGCTTGGTCGATGCGGCCTTGATTACTTCCCAAACATTGATGCCCATTCTGTCGCACATCATCGCCATTTCATTCATAAAAGCGATGTTGACGCTGCGGAACGTATTTTCCAGCAGCTTCGACATTTCCGCTACCTTTGGTGTAGAGACAGGCACGACTGTTTTGACCAGATTGCCGTACAAGAGCGTTCCCAGCTCCATGCAGCGCTCTGTCGTTCCGCCAATAATTTTCGGCGTGTTATAGGTAGAGAACATCCGATTTCCTGGATCTACCCGCTCTGGCGAATAGCAGAGGAAAAAGTCTACGCCGGCACGATAGCCGAGCTTTTCAAACTCCCGCTGAATCAATTCCTCTGTCGTGCCCGGATAAGTTGTGCTCTCCAGTGTAATTAGCAATCCATTTTTCATATATCTCTTAATTTCATTTACCACATTGGTGATATAGGAGGTATCCGGGTCCTGGTTGGGACTCAGTGGAGTCGGAACGCAAATGCTGATCGCATCTAGCTCCTCAATCACGCGATAATCGGTTGTTGGGTGGAAACGATTGGTTGACAGGCATTCCTGCAACGTTTCATTTGAAATATCCTGAACGTACGAAATGCCCGCCTTCAAGCTTTCGACTTTTCCGCTATGCAGGTCGACACCGATGACTGTGTAGCCGCTTTTCACCGTTTCTATGGCGAGTGGCAACCCCACGTACCCCAAACCAATGACACCTACTTTTGCGGTTTTTTGTTGAATTTTTTGTTTCAGCTCCTCGAATCTACCCATACTTACTTCTCTCCCTTTCTCTTTATGAAATTAGCCGTCTCACTCTAGCTTCTAGTTCGATAGGTGAGAAAGGCTTGGTAATATAGTCAGCGGCCCCAAGTGCAAACGACTTTTGTACATCTTCCTCCAGTCGTTTGTCTGTGAGCACCACAATTTTGCTCATTGCTGTAGTCCCGTGATGTTTGATTCTCTCCATGAGCTGATAGCCGTTTAAGATCGGCAAATTCAAATCCGTGATGATAAGGTCTGGGGACAATTCACGATATTTCTCCATCCCGTCCATCCCGTCTTGGGCTACTGTCACCTGGTAGCCTTTTCGCTCTAAATAAATGCGTAGAAACTCATTGACGTGCTGATCGTGATTGACAAGCAAAATGCTTGCTTGATCCGCAGCTTCGTCACCCTTGCGCTGATCGTAAATCCTGATCTCACCATGGCCTTCGAGGTCTTTGATCTCCTGCATCATCCGCATAAACAGCTGACCAGACGAGGATGAGCTTTCTGGGAAGCTGGCGATGAGCAAGCTCCCGGACAGCAGCTGACTCTCTTGCAAATAATCCTTTACCCGCAAAGCGAAAAAATGAGTATCTGCGAGGTTGTGCTGCTCGATCAAGATGCCTAACAAGTTTTTGGTCTTGTCATAGGCATAATGAGCTTCCCACGCCGCTTTTTCTTCTGGAGCAAAATCTCTTTTGATTGCCTCCAGCGATTCCTTTGCGAGGTTCTTGCAAGCGACAAGAATAACCCCACACGCCGACTGACTTGCCTCCATGTTGGTGAGAAGCTGGTAAAATACCGGTACGAGATTACTCATCCTCTTGCCTCCAGACTTGAAATGTTTTTGTTCTCCGTCTTCCAGCTCTTTCTCGTCATCGTTCCCCACGAATTGTTATTGCGCAAATATTCGATGTGACCGAGGAATCTCCAGATGACGCCGATTTGGCGGTAGCCGAAGAACATCAAAACTGTATAGAAAAGCATTTTGACGATGTCCTTGAAGCGTGGATAACGTCGGAATGCGATTTCTTCAAGCAATAGGGAACCAATTCCCAAAAGTACGCCATACATCAAATTGAGCAGGCCGTAAATCAGAAGGACATTAGCATTCGTCATATCCATCAGCGTATAGCCGATGAGAGCGAGCAGCCCTGTGATTCGGAAATACGGATTCAATGTCTCAAACAAGATGTTGTACGGCAATGTAATCAACCCAAACACCTTGTACTTTGGACGCAGTACCATGTTTTTGCCGTACTCAATCATGTTTTTCAGATTACCCCGGCCCCAACGGCGGCGCTGACTGCCCAAAATTCGGAACGAATCAGGAGCTTGCGTCCAGCAAACCGCATCCGGGCAAAAGGCTACGCGATATGGCAGCTTGTTTTCCAGCATGTATTTATGCAGCTTGATGATGATGTTCATATCCTCACCAGGGTAGCCTTCACGATACCCACCGACCTTGATGACGTAATCTTTGCGAAATACGCCGAATGCTCCAGAGACGATGATCAAACCATTTATTGCACTCCATCCGATTCTTCCCCCGAGGAAGGCCTTGAGGTACTCAACACACTGCAGCATTGGCAAAAACTTGTCAGGTAATCTGATATCACTGACCACGCCATCCTCAATTTTGCAGCCATTGGCGATTCGGATATCGCCACCGATCGCCACCGTCTCCTCTGGATTTTCCATATACACTCTGGCAATTCGGATCAAAGCATCCTTTTCCAAGAGGGAATCCGCATCAATCGAAGCGATTAACGGGTAGTGTGACAGATTGATTCCGGCATTGAGCGAGTCAGCCTTTCCGCCGTTTTCTTTGTCGATTAGATACAAGTTCGGAAAAGCCGGATTGTGATAGATTCCTCTAACCTTGGACGTTTGCAGAACTGGCTGCATCGGCATGTGGTCAGATGAAGCAAGCTGGAACTCCTCAATCAGTACCTGCAGCGTTTCGTCCTTTGATCCATCATTGACGACGATTACCTCGTATTTCGGATAGTTCAGCGAGAGCAGCGACCGTACATTTTCGATGATCGTCAGCTCTTCGTTATAGGCTGGTACCAGAATCGAGATGGGCGGAACATGCTTCGAGCCCGAAAGCGCCTGAAATCTGGAATAGACTGAGCTTTTCAAAATTCCCATGATGCTTTTGAAAGAAAACATCATGATGATGAAGTACAGTGAGTTAATCGCGATCACGTAATAGATGGCGAAAACCCCGTAGTATAGTAAAAAGTCTCTCATGACTGCCTCCTCTCCGCTTATCTCTCCAGCGCCGCTACGGCAGAAATCGTTTTGCGATACGACTTGTGGTAAAGGTGCAGCTTTTGGTTGTACTGCAGCTGCCTATCCACATCCTGCGACGTCGCCAGCTGTTGCTTGCCTTTTTCGAGCTCTTCCTGGATCACTTGATGAGCCATTTGCAGCTTGTTGCCCATCCTCTCTTCTTTCAGAATCTCGCATAATGCCGCAAAGCCCTCGACCGCAAGCTCAGTCAAGCTATATGCACTGTGATGGCGCACCCACCAACTGGAGTCCCCAACTGCCGATTTGAGCAGCGGAATATATTCTGTGAGCCCCAAGGCTCCCACCGCTTTTGCCATCATGGCGCGAATTTCCCAATCCTTGTGATTCATGAACTCTTTTACTCGTTGGTCCGTCAAATAACGGGCATCTTGGCACAGCAGCTTCACTGCTTTAATGCGGATATCCTTGTCCTCGGATTCGAGTAGTTGGTAAAGCGCCGGCTCGTTTTCTGGCTTCGTCTGTGCAAGGAAGCCCACCAGCCCGATTTTGACCAAATCCGTGTTTTTCTCCCGTAAAAAGGAGGCAAACAGAGGCGCTGTATCGATTGGTGAATCACTCAAAATATCGACGACAAGCTCGTGAAAGTTTTTCTTGTATCTGACCAGAAGCACAACCAATTCGCGCAAATCACCTGTATCTTGTGCACATCTGGCAATCGAGCGAGCAATAATAAAGATGGTCGGATCGTAGCTGCTATTTTCAAGCAGCTTGAGCAGGTCGGGGAGTGCCTCTTTGGAACGCATCATTCCCAGATTGTAGGCGGCATCCACTCGCGTCCATTTCCGCCAGCCGTTCAATCGTTTGCGATCCAACTCGACCAGTCCCAAATCCTCGCAGAGCCAAATGAGCTTTTGGCGATGAACACCTGTGAACAGCTCCATCAGCTCAAACAGTTTTTTTTGCATGATCTGCTTTTCGTTTTGTGTTACTTCGCCATGCGGCACTTTGAGACGTTCTTCCTCCTCGCCGTGCGCTTGCAAATAAACGAAGTAATCACGGTATTTTTCCTGACAAAGTCGGGCCTTTTTCTCTGCGCGAATGTTGCTTATCTTTAGCGAGAACAATACGAACAGCCCTACGATCATCACCACGCATAGCGCGTATAGAAAAAGAACGGCAGTCGTGAGTGGTGTTTCCACATTTGTCACTCTCCTCTCCACTTATGGCTGTCTATCTTGTAGCGGTCGATGTCTCGATCTCGCTGTATGCTTTTTTCAAAATGGAGTAGCTCTGTTTTTTTCGTTCGTGATAGCCTACCTGCTCCCACGCTGGCCATGTATAGACAGGCAGCTTCGTTACCGGATAGATCGTTTCACCTTGTGCATTGCCGAGTGTCGATTGTCCATTTTCATCGACGATCCACGGAAGGAGACGGATTCCTTTTGTCGTTTCCGTAAGAAAGGCTTTCGGTTCCTCCCGATAACTCATCACTTGCAAGGAGCTCGGGTCGGTGAAACCGAGCAGCATCCATGGGATACGCATCTCCACGATCTTTCCTTTTGCCTGCCAGGATGCCAAGGAGTTGTACGCAGGATCATTCGCATCTGTCGTTCCACGAAGCAGATTCCCTACGACGACCTCTTCCATCGGGTGGTACTGCTTGCTGTCTGGCGGCTCCATTTCCAAACCGACAGCGAGCTTCCATGGTGAAAACGCTCCTGAATCATCCTTCATTTCCGCTTCCTTGACCTTTAGCATGCCGTACCTTTTTCCGTACAGGCGGGTGTGGAAATCATAGTTGGAAGCGATGCGGATATCACTCTCTTTTCCAATCTGGATCAGCGTCTCCAGTCCTTCATCCAGTTTGACGTTCGCTAGCTGTGGCCCATGCTTGTTTCCACCCGGAGTTGTATCCACTCCGATGTAGAGCTTTTGTTTTTCTGGATGAAAGTCTTGCTGTAGCTGAGCCATGATGTACACGTACCCCTCGTCGTGCGTCATCCAAAGCTCATCAATCCCTGGAAGCTGCACCTGAAGGCGCTGTTTGTCTTCTGGAGCGAGCTTATCCCAATCGGCTCTGTCCCCATCGATCGTGAGTACGTCCTCTTTACTCGGGTGCATCCCCAAAATGCCAAACAATGATTCGTTTGTGAGGACATTGAGCCAGAACGAACGACGATCCTCGGGAAGCTCAAATCGCATTGTATTCCACGTCTTTTTGAACCACTCATCCTGCCACACAAACAGGATGCCACCGGCGTAGCCCTCCTCGTGAATCTCCTTCATCAGCGCTGCGTCGATTTCGCCTTGTTCTTTTTCCGTATGACCACCCTGATTGCGTCCCAGATTACCGAAATGCGCCGTCCCGAGTGAAGCTGGTACCCCGAATTCGGTGACCATGATCGGCATGTCTTTGTGATGCGCCTTCAGCATACGCAGGTACGCTTTGTACGTATCAATCTGCCCCGCATCATTCTTGACGTTTTGCAGATTCGTATCGTAGCGGAACAGGTCCGGGTAATACGGATAAACGTGATAGGAAGCAAAATAGCCTGCGTCCCATTTAGTCGGCACAATATGCGTCGGATCTACGCTAACCAAGTCTTCGTGAAACATCGGCTCGCCTGGGTGAGAGAGCGGATCTGTCGTTACCCAGTTGGTAAAGGTCATTGGATGCTCCCAGCCCTGCTTATTCTCTTCCTGTGCCACGGTGTCTACGACTTCAGCCAGCCAGCTTTCAAACGGACTCGCTTTTTCCGTCGCCTGGAAATACGCTCCCTGGTATGGCTTGATTTGCGCATGAAGCTGATTTGTTTTTTGCACCATGACCGGGTCCCACTCTGTCCCTGTGTGCCAGCCAATCAGATAAGGTCCTGCATTTGCCCGGTATTTTCCGCTTGCCTTTCCCGGCTTTTCCGGAATCGTGATATCGCCATAGACAGCACCTACTGCATCATGAATTTCCTGATAAAACTGCTCGCGAATTTCTGGCAAATACGCGTCCTTCTTTTCGATAAGCAGCTCTTCCGGGCTCCAGATCCCTTGCATCAAATAGAGGGGATCACCTGCTTTCTTCCGGTTAAATTCAACCAATGCCTCGTAAAATGCCGGGGGATGAATCGTATAAACACGAATCACATTCGCCCCCATCTCGTCGATCATCATGAACCAGCGGGTATAATCCTCTTTTGTAATAGGCAGCTCACCCGGATAATGTCCAGGCAGGGATGCTCCCAGGTTCACCCCTTTGGCAAAGAAAGGCTGCCACTTCTGATTTTGATAGATTTCGATATGGTCACCACTTGTACGGAATTTCACTTGAACGCCAGTCGTCGTTTCCATGCTTTCTACACGGTCCGCATCCCAGTACCACCACAGGGCGCTGATGCCTACTACCATGAGAAGCGAGAGGCCTATCCATCCTGCTCGGCTTTTCTTTTTTGGTTCCAATTCCCGTCAACCTCCGATATGTTGCCACGAGCTATTGAACTTTTGGACGACCAGGCTCGTTTCTCGCCCAAACGTCATAGTCATTGTAAACATAGGGAGCAGAGGGTTCCCATAGACGAAATTCACTATTGTCACTTTTACAATTTTGTCATGAAAATGTAATGTAAGACCGTTTTACCCTCTATTGTCCTACGTTTTTTGGTGCGAAGTCCTGCAACCCTCCCTGCCATCTGTCCCAACTTTTTTCGCCACTAGGTATTTGTACGTGACACTATATTTTCCTTTTGACGTGTAAAAATGGGAGGTTGCAACTATTTGGAAATCTTTTTATTTTTCTAATATCATAGAAATTTACGAAAATTAAACAGTAAGGGGAAATGCTCGATTAGTCGAGCTGTGACGGAGGAGGGGAAACAGGAGAAAACGCTCCAGGTTCTTGGATCACTAGCGCGGCGGGCACTTTGAGGTGAATCAGAAGGAGGGCACGACGGAAAAGATTAATTTCAGTCGAAGCGACTGTGTAGTCCAGCCTAACGGAGCAGCGATTGACGGGAGACAGAAACACAACCTTGCTCCTACATCCTTGCGACTACTGCTTTTGTGTTTCCCCGACAATCGCTGCGGAGCGAACAGTCTGCTCTTCAGAGAAGGACGAAACCAGACCACAGAATGCAACTATTCTTCTTTTGCTCCACCGCCACGATTCCTAGCAAAAAAAGACACCCCCACTTATGGGAGTGTCCTTATCACTACTCACTTATACCTGCATGCCTTGCTTACAGGGTTTTCATTCCTGGCTTCCAGTTCGCTGGGCACAGGCCGCCTGCCTGGAGTGCTTGCAGAATACGGGACGTTTCTTCTACGCTACGTCCTACGTTCATGTCAGTTACAACCTGGTAGCGCAGAATACCTTCTGGATCGATGATGAACAGGCCGCGGTGAGCTGCACCTGCTTCTTCATCCAGGATGCCGTAGGCACGCGCAACGTCCTTGTTGAAGTCACTAGCCAGCGGGAAGTTTACATCGCCGATACCGTTTTGGTCGCGAGGCGTTTTGATCCAAGCGCGATGCGTGTGTACGCTGTCTGTAGACACACCCAAAACTTCGCAATCCAGGTCTTGGAACTCTTCTACATTGTCACTGAAGGAGGTTACTTCTGTTGGGCATACAAATGTGAAGTCGAATGGCCAGAAGAACAGAATCAGCCATTTGCCTTTATAATCAGCCAGAGATACGCGCTCTTCCAGCGTCTCCAGGTTTTTGGTAGATAGCATGTTGAAATCCGGTGCAGGTTTTCCTACTTGCAATTGAACGATTTGTTGTGTAGTCATAGATGTTCTCTCCCTTTTTATAAAAGATTATTGTGCTGCTGTTTCTTCCAGAGCTGCGAGTGCCTTTTTGATACGATTTGGATTGAAGCCCAAAATTTGCTTGTCCCCAATCACTGTCAACGGAACAGACATCACACCCAAACGGCTCAGCTCTTGGCCGTATTCTTCCTTCTCGTCAATGTTACGCTCTTCGAAAGCGATGTTTTGTTCTGTCAAATACGTCTTCAATTGCTTGCAGAAGCTGCAGTTTGTGCTGGAATATACGATTGCTTGTGCCATGTGAAATTCTCTCCTTTTAAATAGTCAGCTTAAGTATGTGTGTTCAAAAAGTTGGCTTGTTGAACCATTTCTTATTTGTATTGTGGGACGACTTTGGAGCGCTTGTTAATATATCGGTCGACAGCCATTGCCGCGATTGCTCCATCCGCAGCTGCTACGACAGCCTGCTTCACTGGTGTTTTGCGCACTTCTCCTGCTCCAAACACGCCCGGAACAGAGGATTGCATGAATTCATCCAGAATCATAAAGCCTTCATCGTCCAGGGGAACCTGTCCGTCGAGGAAATCTGTGCCCGGCTTGCTGCCAGACAGGAATACGAACACGCCGTCTACCGAAAGCACTTCTTCATTCCCTTCCGCTGTACGGAGGCGAAGCCCTTCAACAGAGCTGTTACCGATGATCTCCAGTGGGCGCGTACGGAATTTGATCTCTGTATTTGGCAGCTCAGGTGTGCCTTCCACGCCTTGCAAATCAGCGCGTGGAACCAGGAAGGTAATTTTATCCGTAAATTTGGTCAAAGCATGTGCTTCTTCCAAAGCTTCCTCTGTATCACCGATGACAGCAACGTGCTTGCCTTCATAGAAAGCTCCGTCACATGTAGCGCATGTGCTCACGCCGCGTCCCAACAGCTCTTCTTCCCCAGGAAGCATACGGTTGCGTCCTTTGGCACCTGTTGCCACGATCACTGCTTTTGCTTCAAAAGTACCGTGTGCGGTAAATACGGCTTTCTCTTCATCCTCCACATCAACTGCCGAAATCGTGGTCTGGATAAATTCAGCGCCAAAGCTCTCCGCTTGTCTACGCATTTTGTCTAGCAATTCTTTTCCGGACAGCTCGCCTTCCACGCCAGGGTAGTTGGCAATTTTATGAGTCAAGGCAAGAGCACCTGTACCTGGCGCTTTATCGATCACGAGCGTTTTCAAATTTCCTCGTGCTGTATAGATGGCGGCGGATGCACCTGCTGGGCCTCCACCGATAATGATCACATCATACATGTCGGCTCCCCCTTTCTGATTATCAATTTATAATTATTATCAACTAGGAACACTTCTCATTTTACAAGATACAAAATAAAAGTCAATATCTTTTTATAATGATTTTAAATAACGAACAAAATGTAAAACATTTTTGACATTCTACGCCGATTTGCGTACTCTAAAAATGTAAAACATCTTTTACATATTGGAGTATTGCCATGGAAAACAAAATCAGACAGCTACGCAAACAACTCGGCATCTCACAAGATGATTTGGCCAAAGCATGTCATGTTTCTCGTCAGACAATCAATGCCATTGAAAACAACAAGTACGACCCCAGCTTAAAGCTCGCCTTTTTGCTGGCACAAAAGCTGGCTGTAACTGTAGACGAGCTATTCCACTTTGAGGAGGAGTTATAAATGAAAGGAACAACCCGCCAATGGGGTGCTGCCATTTTTGGTATGGCTTCCGTGATCATTATCGGATTTACGATCTACAAATGGATCATTGGCGATACGGTCAGCTTCAATGAAATCATGTCCTGCTCCATTGTCCTCAGCTCATTGCTCTCAGCGATTACATGGGGAAGCCGTGAAGAAGGAGATGGTCCTAGCCAAGAAGATGAGCTTGGGCAACATATCACCTACAAAAGCGCTAAAATCAGCTACTTTGTCCTCATGGCTCTTCTTTTGCTCGCACTCGTTGCAGACAAGTGGATTTTTGGCAGAGAAAACATGACACTCCTCCTGGTATTTGCCATCTCCATGATCGTGCTGCCTTTGACGGAGTGGATCGTGTCCAAGCAATATCGTTGATCGATTTCAGACATCCAGTGCGTACATATGACTTCCCGTACACGTCTTTTTGCAACAAAACGGTCATGACCGTTTTCCCCTCTCGTCGGGGGACAAAAGTGTTTGACCACAGGCGGTCACATCCACTTTTCTGACAGAGTGCCTCAGCGTAACATCTAGCATTAGCTTCGGTAAAAACGTCGAGACGTTTTTCACAGAAAAAGAGCCAGGTTCATAAAGAACTGGCTCTCGAAGCCTACTTTCTATCAATAGAAGCTCAAACAACGGGACCACGTTCGCATACTCTATGTACCAACCGGCATTTCGTCCATATAAACATCAAGCATATTTTTCCTGCAAAAAAGCCTCACTACTCCGTATTATTTTACGATTGAGAATATAGTCCAACTCGTTGACGAATCTGGTATTTCAAGATAAAGTACGCCTATCGCTTGAACGCACAAAAGCGAAAAAGCAAGAAAGCGCCAAATGAAAAAACCCCTCTCAACTTGACGGGGGTTAGCCTGATTTCAACAAGGAGTTGCCAGCATGAACAAGCCATCATCATTAACCTTTGTCAAAAGCCTGTGGGTGCTGCTCGCTGTTTTTGGCATATTGTTTCCCGCTCTTTTTTGGGGAAAAGTAGAACCGCATATGCCGTTGCTTGGAGCGACTATCGCAGCTGCCACACTCCTTCGCCTGTTCGGTGTTCCGTGGAAACAGATGGAGGATGGGCTGATCAAAGGAATTCAAACAGCCATCGCTCCCATGCTCATTCTGTCCCTAATCGGTATTCTAATCGGTGTATGGATGATGAGTGGAACGGTCCCAATGATATTGCATATCGGGATTTCCATTATTTCTCCTGAATATTTCACGATCAGTGCCCTTTTTCTAACCATTATCGTCTCTACCGTTACAGGAAGCTCTTTTACGACCATCAGCACGGTTGGGGTCGCTTTGATGGGGGTTTCTACCGCTCTTGGGTTGGACCCGCTGCTGACCGCAGGTGCCATCATCAGTGGTGCCTGCTTTGGTGATAAAATGTCGCCACTGTCCGATACGACCAATTTTGCAGCAGCTGTCGCCGATGTTTCTCTAATGACACATGTGAAATTCATGATGCACACCTCGATCCCGGCTGTGGCTCTGACTGCCCTTTTCTTTGGTCTTCAGGGACAAACTGTGAACGTCAACCTGGATGCGATTGCGGAAATTCAGCTGGCCTTGGAGCAAAACTTTTCACTTGGACTCATCACCCTGCTGCCAGCACTGGTCGTTTTGGTCTGCTCAGCGCTACGCAAGCCGATCCTGCCAACGCTTGTATTCGGGATTCTCAGCGGGATTGCGACAGCTGCCTTTGCGCAGGGCGTCTATTCTCCTGTTCAATGGATGAATGTCATGCAAAATGGCTTCGTCAGTTCGATCACCAACGAAGCCGTAACTGCGATTGTCAATCGCGGTGGTTTATTGTCTATGACCTGGTCGCTTGCTCTCATCCTTATCGCACTGTCGCTAGGAGGTATTCTCCAGTACAGCGGCGTTTTCCATGCGCTCTTTGACGGTTTCATCAAACGCATCAAGCGCGATGCGGGCATGGTCGGGCTAGCCGGCTCCTCTTCGATCCTGGTCAACGTCCTGACTGGCGAGCAATACTTGTCGATTTTACTGCCCGGACAAATGTTTCGCGAAGCATTCGTTGCGCGTGGCATCGAGGGAAGACGCTTGTCACGTACGCTGGAGGACTGCGGTACACTGGTCAATCCACTCATTCCGTGGGGAGTAAGCGGTGCCTTTTTTACCAGTACTTTGCACGTAGCTACTCTCGAGTACTTGCCCTACGTCATCTACTTATGGATTTCTCCCATCTTGACCATGCTTTTCGCTTGGCGTGCGCAAAAGCTTAGCCAATCGCATACACGGTAGTGCAGTTTTTTCCTCGACGCTTGGAGCGGTATAGCGCCTCATCGGCCGCCCGCTTCAAGCCGTCGGCTGTTTTCTCATCCTGCGGATAGCGAGCAATTCCGACACTGACTGCTACCGGAATACAGCAGTTGTCGTGCACCAATGGACGTACACGCAAATACTCCCTGATTGCCCGCACCTTTTCCTCTGCTTCCTCTTTTGTAGCTTCCGGCGATAAGAGCATGAATTCATCACCTGCATACCGGTAGGCAGTATCCTCTTTACCGGCGACTGCCTTCATCGCTTCCGCTATACGGCGAATCATCGCATCTCCCACATGATGACCATAATGATCGTTTAGCGCCTTTAGACTATCCGAATCGAGCATGATCAAGGCAACAGAAGAATCCTCCTTGCTGAGCAGCTCCTCCAAATCACGGTGAAAGGCACGGTAATTGGCAATACCTGTCAGCTCGTCCTGAAAGGACATCTGGTACATTCGTTCATACAGACGTGCCGTTTCAATTGCACTCGCCACCTGGAATCCAATGATTTTCAAGAGCTCCTCGTGTTCTTTTTTATAGGCGAATTCTCGGTACGATTGGACCGAAATGACCCCCTTCATCTGATTCCCTAGCATCAGTGGAACAAAGATGCACGTATTCGTATCGATTTCCGGACTGCCCCAACGAATCATCTCAGGTTCACTCGGCTCGTCTCTCATGGTTCGGATATGTATCGTTTGGCGTGTATCGATTACTTTTGAAATCATTCCTTGCCCGTACGGAATCGTGAGCGGCCCATAATTGATCCCGCTGTCGATGCTGATCGGCACTTGAATTTCGCAGTCACCCTCGTCAAAAAAGGCAATGAAAAAAGCATCTGCGCGCATCACACGCGAAACCAGCTCAAACGCTTTCCACAGGATTTGCTTCTGTTCATACGTTTTCGCAAAAATATGGCTCAAATCATGCAAAATTTTCATGTGCTCAGACATCCAAAGCATTTCGGATACCTTGTCACGCAGCTGTCCAATTTGTTTCAGCAGCTCTGTGTGCAATGCCCCATCCTGATCAGCGAGCAGCTCGTTAACCTCGCGTGAGACCGCTTCCAACTCTTCCTGATCTACGTGCTCAATGCGGCTAAGCCATTGACCATAACGCTCCAACAGCTGCCTCCCATACGCTTCTTTTACCGTAAAGTCTTCCTGCATGTACAACCCTCCAGCCATTGGATAGGCTTACGATTTCTTCTCCACATAGCGTTCCACTGCTGCGCGGATTGCCTGCAAGACCGCCCCCTGGCCAGGAGCCAGAAAACGCTCTTGTATGACTTCTGTAATCTCTTTTAATCCGTCTACAACTGTCTTACCTACTAGTAATTGGACCAAAAATTCACTAGTCTTGTCCATGACAAATGTAAAACTGGCATCACAGATTTCATCCTTGTCCACATCGATGATGAGAACACAGCCTACCATAGAGGAAATCTCATGCAGAGGAGTTCCTTTTGGAATCTGGGCAAATCCTGCTGTCAGAACCGTATTTTTTGTTGCCTCGTTTCCCATCCGCTTGTCCCCCGTTCGTACCACTTTTTCCGAGTTTTGCAAAAACTTCTTGTATCAGCCCTGAGACAAGAAAACGGCTACTCCTGCATGCGGAAATAGCCTTATCCGTTCTGACGTACGTATCAAAACCAATTTTACCCTATTTGCTCTGTTCTTTCCATCCCTTCAGCACGTCTAATGTGCTGAAATCTTCTTTTATAGAGATAAAGTAGAAAAATGCCACGAATCGAGACATCAAGAAAGATAGCAAGCCATACTCCCGAAAGTCCCATTTCCATGTGAAAACCAAACAGGTACACACCAACCATGCGCACCAGCCACATTCCCACAGCTGTCGCGTACATCGGTGCTTTGGTGTCTCCTGCTCCCTGCAAGCCGCCTCTCAAGATCAGAAGCATAGCAAGCGGTGGCTGATAGAGTGCCATGTAGGTGAGCGCGATGACTACATAATGGATGATCTGTGCATCTTGTGTAAAAATCGTTGCAATCATCGGGGCACACAGGTACAAGGCCAAACCAAAAATCGACATCAGCCCAAGCCCCAGCCACATGCAAATCATCCCAAAGGAGTACGCCTCCTGTGACCGTTTCGCCCCTAAATACTGGCCGACCAACACCGTGGCTGCAACCTCAAAGCCTGCACCCGCCAAGATCATGAGCGACTCCAGATTCGATGCAATCATGTGGGCGGCATATGCATTTGTTCCCATTTTTATGATCGCCCCGTAATACAGTAGAACACCGAAGCGCATCATCATTTTCTCCGCCAAAACAGGCAGCGACCGCCAAGCCATCTCCTGTGCCGGCTTGCCCAACAGCTCCCGCCAGGAAAAACCTGCCCCTATTTCCTCCGAGGATTTATGGACCGCGATAAACAAAACTACAGCGCCAATGACTCGCACCAATGCCGTCGCCCAAGCTGCACCAGCTACACCCCATCCTCCGAAAGAACCAACTCCGAAAATGAAGACATAGTCCAGTCCTACGTGCACAATATTGATCCACAGACTGACCTTCATCGGCGTGCGAGTATCCCCGTTGGAACGCAAAATACTCCCCAACGTAACCATTAACGATATAAAAAGAGAGAATCCGCCAACAATGCGAAAATACGTTACTGCCTCTGCCAGCACATCGGCTCTGCACCCATGATTCGCAAGATCGGGGCAGCAAAAAAAATCGCTGCGATCCCAAACAGGAGTCCGATTCCTGCGGAGAGAACAACAGCTTGACGGGCATAAGCAGCAGCTTCCTCTCTGCGTCCTGCTCCAATACTTTGTGTTATATAGGACGAAGCAGAGACACCGACTGCCATAAAAATCGCCATAGCGACCAAAACTATCGCATTTGCCACACCGACCGCAGCAATCGCCGTTGCTCCGAGACTGGATACGAAAAACAGATCGACAAAGCCTACGAGGGTATGTAATATTTGTTCGAGCATCGCCGGGATTGCCAGCGACAAAATCAGACCGATCTTTTGCTTCCTGGATATCTGTTGGTCTTTTAAAACCAATGATGCCATATTGTCCACACCTTTTGCCTCTACATCTCTAAACCATCACGTTGCCAATCATACTGCAAAAGGGTAGGTTGTTCTAGCATTTTTTGTTGGCTTGCGGGTGTGAAATCGTCTCGCTGTCAATACTCCTGCTATAATGATACTTAGTAATGTTCAGCAATTTGATAGGGCCATAAGGAAAGGTAACGTGTCGTGCTGATAGCGGATGAAGGAGGGATATGAACGAATGTTTCATTTCTTACAAAGGAAAAAGTTAAAAAAAGTCGATGCGACAGTCTTTGCACAACTGATGTATGTAGATGTGTCTAGCGATAGATGGGATCAAGAGAATCTGACCAAGCGCAATTTGGACTTTTCTGTTGATAGCATTCATTATATCGATGCGTATGCCACACGTCTGGCGGCTAGCGAAGCAGGTGCAACTCAGCTGCGAAATCATTTTGACTCGTTCATGATCCGGTTAGGTGCCTATATAGGTGAAGTGATAAAAAGAAACAGTCAGCAAGACTTTGCTTGGTATGACTTTGATTCTGTGTATCACCATTCTGCGAAACTGGCAAATGTGCACAAGGCTGTTTCTGGTGAGATTGTCCTTTACTCCCAAGCAAGAGATGAGGTTCTATTCCCTTTTTCTGTCGTTAGACGATTCCTGGAAGGAAACTCACCCTATCCTAGTTTCCTGGCATATGTAGACGAGGTGATGGAAGAACATCGTTAACGGCTCCCTCTGCTACCCCTCAATCGCCTCTCTCACTCTGTTGTCAGCTCGAATCAGACGTTGCTTTGCTTCTATAGCAGGCAGCCCGGTCTTTTGCATCACGATTGCGACGCGCACATCTCCTGCCGCTTCCTGCAGCAAACGCTCTGCTTCAGCGTACAGAATTCCTGTTGCTTCCATGACGATTCGCTTGGCTCGCTCTCTCAGCTTCCAATTGGTCGCCTGTACATTCACCATCAAATTACCGTATACCTTGCCCAAATGGACCATGCTGGCCGTTGTCAGCATATTCAAGGCCATTTTTGTTGCACTGCCTGCCTTGAGTCGCGTGGAACCCGTCACGACCTCTGGGCCCACCTGCATATTAATAGAAACGTCCGCTTCCTTGCTGATGACGGGATCAGGATTACAGGAAAGCGAGATGGTCTGCGCCCCAAGTGCCTTTGCTTCTTTCAGCGCTCCGATTACATAAGGGGTTCTTCCGCTTGCCGCAATCCCTACAACCGCATCACCCTTTTTCACATCATGAAGCCGTACGTCCTGTTGCCCCAGCTCTTGTGAATCCTCGGCTCCCTCGATGGCGTTCAGCATAGCCGCAGCTCCTCCGGCAATAATTCCTTGCACCATAGCGGGATCGGTGCCAAAGGTAGGCGGGCATTCTGCTGCGTCCAGAACCCCTAGCCGTCCACTCGTTCCCGCGCCAAAATAAAACAACCTCCCGCCATTTTCCAGCGCCTGCCCAATCAGCTCAACTGCCTCTGCGATTTCAGGCAGCACCTGCTGAACAGCAAATGCTACCTTATGGTCCTCCTGATTCATCAGTGTGACAACTTCGATAGCCGACATCTGATCTAGTCGTTCACTGGCCGTATTTCGACTCTCTGTATGGAGTTGGTGCAAGTTTTCGCCCACTAGCTCACCCCTTTTCAAGTTCGGTCCCACTTGTCAGCAGCTGACTTTTTATCCCCTCATCCAAACCGTTCCCACTGCGTACCATGGCTGCTACCAATGAACCAATGACCGGCGAGACAGACGGGACTACGGTTGCAAAGGGCGCTTTTTGCTTCAGCTCCTGACAGAGCATCGTTTTTGCAGTCAGCAAGCCGCCTGCCAATACGACAGGCAACGATTCCTTTGTTTTCCTCAAGCAAGTTGTAGCCAGCTCGATCAATGAATCTGCAGCATCGCTGATCAATTGGCTGGCGATGGTATCTCCTGAGGCAGCAGCACTCTCGACCAGTCCACTCGCCTGTGCCAATCCCATACGCGGGTTCGCCGCATTGTAAATCAGGCTAATGAGCTCATTAGGTTGCTGGACTTTGTAATGGGTGAGAAATAATTCTGTCAGCATGGTCTGCTCTCCTCGTCCGTCATGGGCACGCAAGACGGCTATTGCCGCCTTTTTTCCCAGATCAAAACCGCTTCCCTCATCTCCTACCAAATACCCCCAGCCACCTACGCGATGCCGCTCTCCCTGCTCAGTCAATGCATAGGCAATCGACCCCGTGCCGCAAATCAGAACAATTCCGGGCTCTCCCCATGTTCCTGCGTACAAAGCCGCTATCGCATCGTTGTCGATAAACAAGCGCCCCTGCCAAGGATCGTTGAAAGCGGACCGAAGCAACTCCTTGATTGGCTGATGCTCGGCACCACCCAAGCCAATGTAAAGACCCGCTACATCCTCCTGTTTGGCACCAGCCTGCTGCTGTACCTGGTTCATGCAGGTGCGCAGCGTATGCTCTACCTCTTCCCAGGGACGTGAAAGCGGGTTGGAGCCTTCCCCAACCTCCACTGCCATCACGCGTCCAGCCCGGTCACAAATCGCCGCTTTTGTTTTCGTTCCGCCACCATCTATTCCGATGAACCACTTTTTTTCATTACTTGACCGCACCTGCTGTCAATCCTTCCATGAACTGCTTCGACGCCATCAAAAACACTCCGATCATCGGCAAAGCAGACAATGTAAGCCCGGCAAACAACAGGCTCCAATCCGTTTCATATTCGCCAAACAAGACCATCATGCCTACCGGAATCGTTTTGAGTGCATCCGTCTGGATAAAGATGAGCGGAAAGAAGAAATCGTTCCAGGCATGGATGAAGTTAATGATCACTACCGTTCCCAGGGCAGGTCGAATCAAAGGCAACAGCACACGCCAAAAGACTTGGAAATGGTTGCAGCCGTCAATTCGCGCCGCCTCCTCCAGCTCCACAGGCAGCGTCCGGAAAAATCCAGTCAGAATGAACACCGAAATGGGAATTCCACTCGCCGTATAGATCATGATCAAGGACCAAAGCGAGCCCAGCAAACCGAGATTTTTCATCAAAATAAACAAGGGAAGAATTCCAAGCTTAATCGGGATCATCAATCCCAGCAGGAAAAAGAAGTAGAGTACTCCCGTCCATTTATACGAAAATCTGGCTAAGTAAAAGGCTGCCATCGCTGAGAAAATGGTAATCAGCAGAACAGACATGACACTTACAAATATGCTGTTCATCAAAAAATCGGCAAACGGAACAACTTCCCACAGCCTCTTGTATGTGTCCAGACTAAACGCTTCGGGAAGAAGCGACAACGGGCTTTCAAAAATCTGCCTATTTGTTTTGAAGGAGGAAGCAATCATTAGCACTATCGGATAAAGGGATATCAGCATGAAGAGATAGGCCACGACGTACTGCACCGTGCGGCCACCCACACTCGTTTTCACATCATGTCCCTCCTTTCTAAGACTTTTCCATGTACATCAATCAATGCTGAACTTCGCGCTTGCGCATCAAATAAAGCGAGAGCGCAGATACAGACGCGACGATAAAAAAGAGCACAACGGCAAGCGCGGAGCCCAAGCCGACAGCCACATCACCGGCACCTCCCGCACTGCTGAACGCCATGCGATAAAAGTAGACAGCCAGTGTATCTGTCGAGCGAAACGGCTCACCCATCGAGCCTTGCATGGCATAAACCAGCTCAAATGCCTCGAATGCCTGAATAAACGTAAAGATCGTCATGATCGTGATCGCTGGCATGCAAAGCGGCAAAATAATCTTCCACAATAAGCTGAAGCCTCGTGCGCCATCCAGTCTGGCAGCCTCAATCAGCTCCTCGGGAATCGATTGCAGCCCCGCCAAAAATATCAGCATCGCAAACCCGATACCAAACCAGCAGTTAATCAGAATGATCGCAAGCAATGCGGTATCCGGATCACCGAGCCACGGTTTTGCCCACTCCTGAAGGCCGATCTTGGTCAGCAGCGTATTTAGCGCACCATAGTTTGGGTTTAATATTAACTTCCATAAAAACCCAATCACAATAACAGATAGAAGTCTGGGCATAAAGTACGCGACCTTTAAAAAACCAGAGCCTCGTATTTTTCTATAGATGAGAAACGCCAATCCAAAGGCAATTCCGTTTTGCACAATCATTTCCACAATAAAGTAGTAGACATTGTGCCCAAACGCATTCCAAAACATCTCGTTAAACGGCTCTACGGTAAACAGGGTCACAAAGTTCTTCAGTCCGACAAACACTCCACGCTTGATTCCATCCCAGTCGTACAAGCTGTATAGAAACGCCGAAATGATTGGATAGACCACGAACAGCGCATATACGATCAGTGCAGGAATAGGAAACAGGTGGATCAGCCAGCGTGCCCGGCCTTTTGGTCGGATGGTTGGTCGGTGATAGGTACTGATGACGCCCACCCTCCTTTTCGAACAATCCATTGTAGGATGACGGGAGCGAATCGATTGATCCACTCCCGCTGTCCATGTCTACTCACTCTATTTTTTGAATGCCGGGTACCAAGTGGCAGCGGATTTTTGCACTTCATCCACTACCTGCTCCGGACTCAATTTGCCTAAATACATTCCTTGCAGGGCATTTTCCAAGGTCTGCTTTGTCGTAGGCTTGCCTTCTGCAAAATCGACAACCATCAAATACGGTGTGGAGCTGGACTGGGACAGCTCTGCCATTTTGTTTACGAGAGCATCGTCAGTTGTCACACCTGGCACTGCACTGATCCGTTTAAACTGGTTCGCGAACAGCTCTCCAAACTTCTTGGTTGCCATGAATTCCATAAACTTCATCGCTTCCTGCTTGTGCTTCGATTTGCTGTTGACTGCATACGAGCCATCTACCCATGTCGTAATGACTGCTTTGCCATCATCTGTCGGCATCGGGAAGAAATCGAGCTGCAGGTCAGGATTGAGCTTTTTGATTCCTTCTAGTTCAAAGCTTCCATTGATGAACATCGCTGCTTTGCCAGTGGCAAACAACGTTCTCATATCATTCAGTTCCAGACCCACATAATTTTCCGGGAAATAAGGGATGAGTTCCTGCATGCGCTTCACGCTGCCCAAAAATTCAGGGCTCTTCAAATCACTTTCCCCTGTCTTCAGCTTTTCGAGATAACCAGTACCATTGTAATTCGAAGGAGCAATCACACCATGACTCAGGGACAGCAGCCAGCCTTCCTTTGCTCCAAAGGAAATCGGAACGATTCCTTTTTCCTTCAGCGTCTTGGAAAGAGCGATTAATTCATCCCAACTTTTTGGTTCCTTCAATCCATTTTCATCAAAAATTTTCTTGTTGTAATAAAATTGTGTGGAGTTCAAAGATAGCGGCACACCATACACTTTGCCATCCTTAGCTGTTGCGGCTGCGAGAACGTCCTTTGGAAAGCTGGAGATTCCTGCTACACTGTCGAGCGGCTCCAAAAAGCCTGCCTCCGCCAAGGAAACACCTGGTGCATACGGGCGAAGCTGCAAAATGTCAGGACCACTGTCGCTTTGAAGCGCTGTATTCAAAATCGTATTGTACTCAGTTGCCTTGAACGGCTTGAATTCAATCTTGATGTTCGGATTATCAGCTTCAAACGCTTTGATGATTTGCTTGTAGCCATCTGTGTCTTCCACGCGCCAGCTGTGCATGGACAACGTTACTTGCTGGCCACCCCCTTGACCACCTGCGTTGCCGGCCGGCTCACCACCTGGCTTTGCTGGCTCCGTGCTGCTGCCACCACTACATCCGGCAAGTGCCATCGCTGCTGCCAGTACGACCGAAGCTGCTGCATGAAAACGAAATTGCTTCATCCTAAACCCTCCCCCTTTTTCTTTGCGCCTAGCTCTATTCAGTCAGGCTCTTGTGTAGCTGAGCCGTGACAGCGTCATGTAGAAGCGGTCGCAATTGCCTAAGCTGATGGTTACGTCCCAGATGAATGGCATTCGTCAAAAAGATGACCGCTAAATCCTGTACGGGATCAATCCAGATGCTGGTTCCCGTAAAACCTGTATGTCCATAGCTTGAAGGGTGGAAGCCGCTCCCGCAGCTGATCGGTGTCTCAGAACCATTCAGCTCCCATCCATATCCCCTGCTGCCAGAAGCTCGCACCGTATGCCAGTAAACCGCTTGTTTTCTCCACTCTTCTGTAAGGAGTGGCGGAAACCCGTACAGCCAGCTCATCGCGTAGCGGCAAAGGTCATCGGCGGTCGAAAACAATCCTGCGTGACCGGCGACTCCCCCCATCACAAAGGCTTTCTCATCGTGAACCTCGCCAGCGATATATTTCTTGGTTAATAAACAATACTCCGTATGCGAAATATTCGTAAAACCGAAAGTATTCGGACAATAAAAAGTATGATTCATCCCCAACGGCTTGAAGATATGCTTCGCCACATAATCGTCCAGTTTTTCACCTGTTACTTTTTCGATCAACAATCCCAGCCAAATCATCCCCAGATCACTGTAGATAACCTGTGTGCCTGGAGCATGTAGCAATTCCTGCTGAAAAAGCAGCTGTGGCAAAGTAATTTGGCTATCTCTCCTTCGCTGCGCCAAATCGGCTGGCAGCCCGGATGTATGTGTGAGCAATTGGGAGATGGTAATCGCAGATTTGTCGGCCGGACAATCCGGAAAATACGTACCGATCTGATCGTCCGGCGCGAGGCTGCCTTCCTGGAACAAAAGCAGGAGAGCAGGCAACGTAGCCGTCACTTTGGTCAATGACGCCAGATCAAACAATGTCTCTGCTGTCACCGACTGATCTCCTGTAATGCTCGTCTTTCCTACATCACAGGCATACCAGACTCGCTGATCGTGAATCACCCGCAGAGCAGCACCAGGCAACAAGCCTTTGTCTACCCAATCCTGCAAAAGTACCCTCACGACTTCCATGCTCCCCCTCCTTCTTTTCAGTTCGATGTGCGCTTCGTTCTGCTGACAGCCAATCTCGTCTTTTCCAAAAGCGGGATGACTTCTTCCTGTTTGCGGCTAACCATCGTGATAAACAAAATGTCAATGACATTCAGCTGCGCAATCCGCGATGCCATTGCTCCGCTTCGGATGCTTTTTTCAACCGAGCTGGTAAAAAGGCGGATATTCGCCAAATCAGCGACAGGAGAAGGACCGAATTTGGTCAAAGTAATGATCGTCGCTCCCTGCTGCTTGGCTTCCGTCAAGGACTGGATAATATCCTCGGTTTGCCCAGAGTAGGAGATGCCAATCACGACGTCTTTCTCGGTCAGATTGACGGCAGAGGTCAATTGCGCGTGAAAATCGGAGTATGCTTCGCACCACAGATTAATCCGGGAAAATTTTTGCCTGATATCATCTGCGATGACCGCCGACGCGCCGACACCGTATACATCAATCTTGCGCGCCCCCGACAGGGCATCTACTGCCTTCTTTACTTCCTCGTTGGACAGGACAGACAGCGTATCCTGAATAGATTGGACATTATTCCAGCTCACTGCCTGCATGATGGATTCGACAGAGCCCTCCATCATGATTTCCTGATAGCTACCTGAAGTGGCTGTCTGCTTCGTCAGATCGCCAGCAATGCGCAGCTTAAGCTCCTGGTAGCCTTTCATATTCAAGGAGCGGGCCAAACGGATGATCGTTGCTTCGGATACACCACTCAGCTCCGCCAGTTTCTGTACCGATAGCTTCACTACATCTTCGGGATGGGCAAGAATAAATTGAGCGACTTTACGCTCTGATGGTTTTAACTCGTCCAAAATAGCCTGCAGACTGACAAGACCTCCATTTAACATGTGTGACACCGCTTTCTTCCCCCAAATCTTACCTTCATTTTATGAAGCTTTATTTCTTTCGTCAATTGTTATCTAATAAACAATATTTCAAAAGAGGAAAGATATTCACTACTCACATGATTCTTTCTATTTTTTCCAATTCAATTCCCCCTTGACTTTACCGTCGCGTGAACGTTTACGCTTGGTGCCATCAACCATTCAAGGAGGAATGCGCTTTGCAACGTATTTTGATTAAGGGATGCTCCATTTTGACTATGAAAACCGGGGAAAAGCCGTTTGTTGGCGATATTTTGCTCGCGGGACAGCGAATAGCCAGGATTGCGCCATCTATTGACGAAACGGCCGATCAGATCCTCGATGGCAAAGGGATGCTTGCGATGCCTGGCCTCATCAATGCGCACAACCATGCCAGCATGTCACTTTTGCGCGCTTTTTCCGATGATCTGAAGCTCATGGATTGGCTAGACAAAAAAATGCTCCCCGCGGAAGCACGTATGACCAAAGAGGACATCTATTGGGGCACCATGCTCGGCTCAGCAGAAATGATTGCTTCGGGAACGACTGCCTTTGCCGATATGTATGTGCATATGGACGCTGTTGCTGAGGCCATACTCGATAGCGGTATGCGTGCCTCGTTAACGCGCGGACTCGTCTTTTTGGAGGACGACGGAGGGCGGCGCATGACTGAAGCCATGGATCTGATCGACAACTACTCAGGCGCTGGCGATGGACGAATCACAACCATGCTCGGACCACATGCCCCTTATACATGCCCGCCCGAGCCTTTGGCTAAAGTCGTCCAGCTCGCACGGGAACGCCGCATCCCGATCCATATTCACCTCGCAGAAACCCGCGAGGAAATCGAAAATATCAAGACAAAATACAACCAGACACCAACTGAATACTTGCATGAGATTGGACTGTTTCAAGACAATCACGTCCTGCTCGCCCACGCTGTTCATCTGACGAGTAGTGACATCCAGCTGCTGCACGGGATGAAAGGCGGCGTCTCCCATAACCCCGTGAGCAACCTCAAGCTTGCCTGCGGAATTGCACCCGTAACCGAAATGATCGCAAACGGCATAACAGTTGGACTTGGCACCGACGGAGCAGGCAGTGCCACAACACTGGACATGTTTGCCGAAATCAAGGCTGCCACCTGGCTGCAAAAGCTGGGGCATGGTGATCCAACGGTACTGCCTGCTGAACAAGCGCTGCGGATGGCGACGATTGAAAGTGCCAAGCTGCTCGGTATTGACCATGAGGTAGGGACGCTTGAGGCAGGAAAACGGGCCGATCTGATCCTGCTCGATCTGAACAAGCCGCATCTGCAGCCCATTCACGATCTGCATGCCCTCGCTGCTTACAGCGTAACCGGAGCCGATGTGGACACGACAATCGTCAACGGACAAATCCTGATGCGTCATCGACAGCTGCTAACGATGTCGTGGGAGGAAGTGCACACGCAGTCTGCAAAACGGGCGGCGAGACTGGTTGAAGGTCTGTAGGATCTACTCCTTGCTTTGACGGAAATGACTGGGGCTATGACCCGTTCGTCTTTTAAAAACCCGCTCGAAAGTGCCGAGGCTGCCAAACCCCACCTCAAAGGATATAGAGGTAATATCCAGGTTTGTTTTCTGGAGAAGCTGCCTCGCTTTGTTTATCCGTAAATCAGATAAGTATTGTGCAGGGGTTTGGCCCAGCTGCGCACGGAACATCCGAATCAGATGGTATTTGCTCAAACCGACTGCTTCTGCCAGCTGATCCAGCTGGATTTGCTCAGAAGATTTCGCATGAAGATAATCGACAGCACGGCGGAGCCCTGGATGGGAAATCAGCAAGCCTGTCTCCTCGCGCTTGTTGTCATGCGTCCCATCCTGCAATGTCAAAAGCAGACGAGCCAGCTCCAGCTCTGTCTCTTGCAATTCCAACTGATCAAGCGGGCTCGACATCGTTTGCAAAACGGCATTTTCCGCCAATCTGCGAAACGAATCTGTCGCCCCCTCTGCCCACGGAACAAACTCGATGGAGGAAGCTGTTTTGCCCAGTCTTTCCTCCTCTACATCGCGCAAAAACGCCTCCTTAAAAAAGATCAGCATCATTCGGCTCGCCTCGTCTCCGGCATAGTGTCGATGACGATAGCCAGGAGACAGCACAAGCCGCTGATCCCCCGTCACATTTCTGATCTCCCCGTTACATTCCATACGGGGAGATCCATCTATCGGGATACTCATTTGATAGAAGCCATCATGCTCATGCAATTCATCCGCAGAATAGGCCGCCACCTGATATATCACGATGGAGCACTGCTCCATTTCCAGCTTTAGCAATCTGGATACGTCCCCCATAGCCTTTATCCTCTCCAAGCCTTTTGTCTGGCAGCGCAATTATTGCCGAAATCAAAGCGCAAGAATCGCCGAGACTGCCTCCCCGTCTTCCGCAATAATAGGACCATCACACGTAAGATAGCGAGGTAGTTTCTACAGATGAATGTGTCCTTGTTTCGCAATCGCAATTTCGTGCTATTTTTAATCCGGGAGTCGCTTTCTTTATCCGGAACGATCTTTCTCAATATTTCGCTCGCCCTCTACATCCTCGCTTTGACAGGCTCTGCAACCCAGTTCGCATCGGTTTTGTCACTCGCCATCATACCGCATCTCATACTTGGTCCACTGGCAGGTGTGATTGTCGATCGAATGAACAAGCGCACACTAATTCTCATTCTGGAGTCCGGGCGAGCCTTCTGTCTATTCATGCTGTTTGTTTCTTCTCTGCTGTCTCCCATCCAGGCAGAGGTGCTTTACATCTGCGTGATTCTGTTTTCCGCCTGTGATGTCTTCGCAGCACCAGCCTATGTTACGCTGATGCCTTCTATCGTCAAAAAGGAAGAGCTGAATGATGCCAACGCTTTGGATACGACTATCGTAGAAACCGTCCGCGTGCTTGCTCCCTTTTTAGGAACGGTCGTCTACAGCCAATACGGGATCAGCACTGTCTTTCTCATCCACGCAGTTCTCTGCTTGTTTTCCGTAGCTGCCACATGCTTGATTGTGATCCCGCAGGCAATAAAAAAGGACGTTGCTTCCACCATTTTACATGATATGAAAACGGGGTTGCAGTCCTTTACACAAGACAAGCGAATATTTTCTTTGGTCTTAAACGGCATGCTGACACATCTCTTTCTCTTTCCCTTTGTGCTTCTCGGTTTTCCGTTCCTGATCAAGCAGGTCTTTTTGGGGAGTGATCTTGATTTCGGGTTGGTTGAGAGCTTGCAGACAGCGGGTTCTTTGTGCTCCATCACCGGGGTCATGCTTTTGCAAAAAAGGTACACGCTCCCCGTCAATATCGGGATTGGCATCATCGGATTGATCGTTTTTGTTTGTCCACTGCTTTTCCTGGTCCACCCCGGATTTTTCCAGACTCTTCAGCACCAGCCTTTGCTCGTTGTCGGCTATTTCGGAGCTGTCAGCTTTCTTTTGTTTTTTGCTTTCGGTACGTATGGGGTATTTTTTCGGACCTTTTATCAGCAGACGATCGATTCCATCATGCTGGGGCGCTTTGTTTCCGTCATGGCCATGCTGTTTGCGATCAGTCGATTTGCAGGGTTTCATCTATATGGCAAGCTGTTTGATTCGTATCCGCTTCTATACCCGATTGTCATTCTCGGGATCGGAATGATGTTGAAGCTTTTGATGCATATCCCTTTTTTACAGGACGAAAAAAAGCGAAAGAGTCAGCAAGCAAAATGCGCTACTAGCGGCTCTCTTAAAAATTGATCCAACAAAATCCCCACGCCAGACAAATGACAAAGGCACTCCATTGCAAATACGGAATTAGAAGAGAAGAAGCAATCTTATTGAGTGGACGGCTAACCCGGATCAATACCCACGTCGAATACATCACCAAAACCATATCGAAAGCGGCTAAAAAAAGCTGCTGGAGTCCGAAGAATAGGAAGAGAAATAGTTGATTGAAAAACCAATTTATTCCAAACAGCAACGAAAGCTCCTGATTCATTTGGCCTCTGCGAACGAGCAAGACAACGGAGAAAGCAATCAACAGATGCAAGACAAACCAAATGGCCGCAAAGAGAGAGGGAGACGGTGTTCCATCGGGCTTGGTCAAGGACTCATACCAAGCCCCACCGCCTGGAAAAGCAAAGCCTGCCAGAGAGTAAAGTGCAAGCACTACCAGAAACAACAGTCCATCGCGCAGGATTATCATCAACGATTTCGCTCCTTTGCCCAGTATCTCTTTCCCAGTCTATGAGCGATCCTACCAATTTCATGCCGTTTTCACAGATTTGCTTTACTGGTTAATGCCAAAATGCTGCTGCCTCAGCTCTTTGAATCTCTCGCTATCTATTTGCTCTTTAGACATCCTGCCATCCACCCATTGCGTGAACGAGCTATCGGTTAAGGTAATCGTGCCCGTATTCGTGAAGCGAGTGAGCAACGGCGTTTTGTTAAAAGGAGATTCAGCGTGATTGGCGATAATCTCCTGAATTTCGTCGAACTCGGATACATTCGTCACCGGCTTATTGGAATCAAACGCGTAGCCAATCCTCCAATCGGTATCCTTGTATGCGAGTTTCATTTCCAAAACATAGTTTCCGTACTCGGTCGCTGCTTGCTTCACCCGAAATTCTCCATTTCGCGAGGAGATAGTCTCGCCCGTCAGTGGAACAGGCTGTAGGGGCAAATTTCCTCCAAAGCCGGTATCGATCACATACGTCTGTCCTTCATGCGTTAGTAGGATCGTGACATGCGTTCTGCCGATGGTCAAAAATTGCTGTGTCGCGGGCTTGTAGACAACGCCACGTGTCAGGACTGCTTGAAATCCGTTTTCGATCAAGAAAAAGTAGAATAGCGAATTCAGTTCATAGCAAAGCCCGCCTTCTTTTTTGACGAGCATTTTCGTTCTCAGGTAGTCTTTGGTGATGCTGCTCATGTCTTTTTGAAGGATGCATCCATTTTCAAACGGAATGTGGCTCGCTGTTTTATCGAGCACCATCCCCAGTGATTCAAACGTAACAGGCTCCGTCTCAGAAAGGCCGATTCTGTTTCGAAAGAGTGCGTTGATCTCACTCATGTTTCCTACCTCCTCGATAAGGGTCATTTGGAGAAAGTATATATAAGAAAAGAGATAGCATAAGTGCTACCCCTTTTCTCTCAACATCCTGTCTTACGAAAGGCGCAGAGACTCTCCTGGTTTCAACGCTTTTCCGCGAATATCTTTTTCAGCCAGCTCTGCTACAAACGCATCTCCATCCTGCTTGATTGGCGGGAATGTATTGAAGTGAATCGGTACAACAAAATCGGCTTCTACCCACTCTGCTGCCTTCAGAGCATCCTCTGGACCCATCGTGAATACATCTCCGATCGGCAAAAACGCAAGGTCGATATCATGGCTGTCACCAATCAGCTTCATATCACCGAACAGTCCAGTATCTCCTGCGTGGTAAACGGTTTTTCCACCAATCTCAATAATAAATCCGCCTGGCATTCCCATGTAGACGATTTTTTGCTCGTCATCGAGAACGACTGCTGAGCTGTGAAATGCTTGCGTCATTTTCACTTTTCCAAATGGAAGAGTAGTTGATCCACCGAGGTTCAATGCGAGGGTTTTGGCCCCTTGCCATCCTAAATATGTAGCTAGCTCATGTGTTGCAACAATCGTTGCGTCATTTGCTTTTGCCAGCTCCACTGCGTCTAAAATATGGTCGATATGTCCGTGCGTCAACAAAATGAACTGCACAGAAATGTCGTCCAGCTTGGTTGCAGCCAGCGGGTTGCCTGAAATGAACGGGTCAATCATGATAGAGTGCCCTTCGGTAGTCAATTGTACGGAGGCATGACCGTGAAATTTAATATCCAACATGGTATCCCCTGCCTTCTTGGTAATCTTTTCATTGCTCTATCATGTTACCACGAAGAGAAGACAGAATAAAACAGGAGACAGGGGAAAAGGCCGCCTAATGCCAGGCAGCCCGAGGGACAACTACTTGCTTACTTTTCCAAAAGATCATGCTTCGATTATTGATGCTCTTGCTCTGTTACTGCAACAATTTGAGAATTACGGATAATGGTACGGCGATTATTTTCATGTTCGCGTATAATGATAGTCGTCGATTTTACTCCAACCATGCAGCCAAAAAAAATCCCGCATCTTGTTTCAATCTTTACACTTTTCCCTTCGAATTTTCTCATCTGGTCTCTGAATGCCATCGTTAATCCCTCCTTCTCATCCATCCTATGTACATTTGGCATAGCCCTACTAGAGCAAATGCACAGGTGGAATGAAAATGTACTTGTACCCGTAACCATCTGTCCCTCTGCCCTGCCTTGAAATCACGTATTCTGGCACCCTCTTTAGCTACTCGGGCGATTTCCTATTTACACCGCTCTTGATGAGGATTGTCGCTGCGAGGACGAGATTTGTCGGCGGATGCCGTAATGATGGAAAACTTCTACGATCGCAGACGAACACTGCAAGTATTTGTCGCACGATTCCTACAGGAAAAGTCCAGCGCACACAGAAACGGTTATACAAGGATAATCGGGAAAACAGGACAGGAGGGACTCTCATGGGGAATGTAATTGAATTGGTAGCAAGAGAGCGGACATACAGTGGCAGAGAGGTTGCGGATCTACTCGGGATCGGGGCAAGTACACTCCGCAAATGGAGCATGCTTCTGGAATCACACGGCTACTGGTTTTTGCGCGATAATCAAAATCGCCGGGAGTACCGCCAGATCGATATCAATGCCCTCCAGCGATTTTACCGCCTGACCAAGGACCAGCTTGTTCCGCAGGAAGAAGCTGCCCAAATGATCGTCACACATAATTCTTCTGAGCCCGCACCTCGTAGTGAAGCTGCCGTAGCACTCGCTCCAGCCCCCGTGCTCCACCCACATGTAAAGGATGAATCAATCGACCGGCTGGACCAAAAGCTGCACATCCTGGCCAGTCATATGAAAGAGCAGGATGCTGCCCATCAGGAGCTGCTGGCACGTGTGGAAAAACAGGAGGCGTACATCCGCAACAGCCTGAAGGAACGCGACCGCCGCCTGACTACAGCAATGAATGATATTATGGACGCCAAAGCACAGCTGGCGAAAATAAAGGATGCCGAACGGAAAACGACGATTTGGCAGAAGCTGTTTCGGATTCAGTAATCCTTTCGTGTTCAGAACAACCTCTAATAGCAGTCATCGGCGGGGCGGGAAAAGAATGATGCGATCCTCTTCTAGTTCAATCCGCAGCTTCCTCTCCGCTCCGATGGCCTGTAGATACTCCTCGGGAATTTGCAGACGTCCTGCCTGGTCCAGCACAGCACATTCATCATGAGCCCCTTCTTCCGACTCTCCTTCTAGAGGCCCATCTTGTTCATCGGCCGCACCTTTTCGCCGTACGATCTCACTGGACGTTTTTCCATCTCGGATAGCTACGACCCGATCTACCTTTCGTGCCAGCTCCAAATCATGCGTTACGATGACTACAGTGAGCCCAATCGAGCGGTTGAGCTCCTGAAAAAGGTCAAGGATCATGGCAGCCGTTCGTGTATCTACACTTCCAGTCGGCTCATCCGCCAATAGCAGCTTCGGTTCATTGGCGAGTGCAATCGCAATGGCTACTCGCTGCTGCTCACCACCAGACAGCTCACTGAGCCTGTTGTTTTTTCGATGACTCAATCCAACCAAATCCAATAATTCCTTTGCTCGCTCTCGTTTTCGCTTGCCCCGCAAAAGCATCGGCAGCTCCACATTTTGCTGGGCAGTGAGATAGGGAATCAGGTTGCGGGCGTTGTTCTGCCAGACAAAGCCTACCGTCTCCAGACGATACTTGACCAGCTCTGCGTTCGTCAGCCGAAAGAGGTCCGATCCCGCTACGAACAGCTTGCCTGCGGAGGGACGGTCCAATCCTCCTAGCATGTTTAAGAGTGTCGATTTGCCGCTACCGCTGTTCCCGATAATCCCCATCAGCTCTCCGTTCTCTACCTTTAAGTCAAGTCCTTGCAGCGCAACCACTTCCAGATCGGCTGCTTTAAAGATTTTGACCAAATTTTCACATACAATCATCCGCTTAATCCTCCCCCAGCTTCACCGCTTGATGAATCTGCAAGCGAGATAGCAGGATGCCCACGACCCCGATTCCAATCATCAATGTGATCGCAGTAAACGTATAAATGATCTGTTCATCTTGCGGGTTAGAGACCACTGAAAAGGGCGGCACCTGTTTGTCCGCCTGAAGATACAAACCTAGTGCAGGAAGAAATAGCATGTTTGCAAGCTTCCCCGCCGTCATACCAATGGCAAACGCAATACCAAACGTCAGCAGCTGCTCCCATGCGAGAATCCGTACCAGCTGCCCAAATGGCATTCCCATGGCACGAAACACACCATACTGCAATTTGCGCGCTCCAAGCGTAAGCACCCAGTACATGATGTACCCGATAAACGTAATCAGCATGGACAAGAGGAATCCAAGTGTCAAAGCTCCGTTCAAGCCTAGGTAGTAGGCACTGTTTTTCACCTTGATCAATTGCTGCCCCGCATTATCCAGCTGACTCAGCCTGATATTTGCCTGAGAGAGACCTTCATAGAGCTCCTCGGTGGATGCCTCGGGGTTCATATGGAGCCAGACTTGATACGGCTCCATACGCATTTTATCTTGTACGAACGGAAGATTGGCCACTACCAGATACCGCTCTTCTTTTCCATTGCTGTATGTTCCTTTTTTCGGCACCGGATTCCAGCCCGGCCAATAATCTACGATGGCATACACGATAGCTTCCACCGGACGCGCATCCTTCCAACCGACTACAATCGTTTGTCCCTCAATCACATTCAGCTTGTCTGCAAGAGTTCGTGACACGATAACTGCTTGAGGCTCTTGGGCTAAAAGATTCAAATATTCATAGAAATGATGCGGGAATATTGCTCTTTTCCACCATGCGACCTGCCCGAAATCTTGTGGATCGATGCCCATCAGGGACACTCCCCTAACCGAGCGATCGCCGATAGACGCCTCCGCCAACTCATTCACGTAAACTTTGGCTGCATGCTTCACCCCTGGCAGCTGTGAGTAAACCGCAAAATCTGGTTCCTCATACTGTGTAGGCACTGCCTCTGGCTCGTTACGTTCCACGGCTTCCCCTTCTGGTCCACTCACCGGCTTTCGATGAATCAAAACGGCAGGCTTATCACTATTCCAGTCTGCTCTCAAGCGAATATCTGCACCTGTGTCGTAGCGTATGCGCTCTTCTGCATTCTGATTGATTGTACGTGCCATACTCGCACTGAACATCCCTACAGCTACGGTGATGGTGACAAACAGCATAAGAAACTGATAGTGCCGGGAAGCTCGCCCGACCTGTACTAAGGTAGTATGCAGAGAAAGAGGAAATAAGTGACCCCCCGCCCATAATACAATCCTCAGAATCCACGGGTAGACTCGCAGACAAAACAAGCCAAACCCCAAAGCAAAGAAAACCGGCACAAAAAAGAGCAAGAAATCAACAGACATCACTGGAGTGTTCTCGCTTGACCCAGCTACAAAATCAAGCGTCTTTTGGTAGGAATACCAGCCATACCAAGAGACCAAAAGTAGCAGGACATCCAGAAACAGGCGATGCCAAATGATTTGCCCAGTCATCCGCGCTACCTCTTGCTTGTGGGATACAATATTTTTTCTCGTCGCCATAAAAACCGACACCAGATTCAATGCGACACACAAGACGACCGTCCAGCCAGCGTAAATAAATACTTCCTCGTTCAGGGTAACATCCAGTCCCGTCCGATCGACGAACTGGAGAAAGCCATTGGAAATGCCAAGCATTTTGCTAAGCAGTACTCCCACAAACGGACCGATCGCTAGTGCGCAAAGCCCAAGGATGACAATCTCCATGAAAAAAATGAAAAACACCTTAAAACGGCTAGCTCCCCTGCTGCTCAATACAGCGATTTCTGTACGCTGGCGCTCCACAATCAATCCCGACACCATAACGAGGTACAGCCCCAGCATGACAAAAATAGGAACGTAGAGTGACCAGAGAATCATCCGAAATTGTTTGCTCTGTTCATCATATTTGCTGACGATGTTGCTGGCAGGAAATTGAACGCTGAATTCATTTTTCTTCAATCCGTGCTGCAGTAGCTGTACTTCAACGTCAGAGGTGGTCGAGATCAGCCGGTCTTTATCCATGGCGCGAAACGATTGATAGTGAAAGGCAGTGTACAGCTGGATCGAGCTGACCAGCTTTTGTTCCTGCAAAAGCCATTTGCGAAACAGCTGCTCATTGATCACAAAGCCCTTCGTGTATTCGCCAGTAGAAGCGAACCAGTACGGATCGTTCCCCTCTTTTTCTTTAAAAACCCCGACAGGCTTGATCAACATTTTGGATGTAGCCTCTTTGTCGGATGTAAGCTCGTATATGCTTCCCAGTACCATCCGTCGATCCTTCAAAGCTTTTTCTGTCACGAGCGCTTCGTACACGCCATCTACAGGAGCTGCTTCTGGCAGCCGCCCATCGACAAGTGTCATATGCTTTTCCAGCTCGCTGAGCATATACAGCGGTGTGCTTTCAGGCAGCGTGGCTCGCTCCTTTTTTTGGTCCGCCAAAATTGCCTGGAATGGAACTGTCCGCATGACTGTCGCCTGTTCATATACAGGCACCTGAAGCGGCTCTATTACTTTATTCTGAAGATAGCTTTCCATCTGCTGAAGAAGTGTGGAGCTATCCTGTGCCAGCTTGTTTAAATTGATCGAAACTAGCAGCCCGCCTGGAAAATGCTTGCTATCCTTTTGGTATTGCTCCAGGTCCTTGGTCAGCATGCGCTGCTGTACGCCTGTCGTGAATGCGGGAATGCTCGAAGCCAGTCCAACCGCGACTATCAGCCCCATCAGCAGGCTGCCGACGAGCCAGCGGTTGTTCAACATTTTCCGCAGGATCATTTGCAACATTGCCACGCCTTGTCCCCCTATTCCAAAATGACCAACTGACCTGCTTTCAGCCCGCTGCGAATTTCAACCTGCGTCTGATTGATGATTCCGACTTCCACATCGATTTCTTTTTTGCTCTTGCCCTCCAGCACCCGGACATATTGTCTGCCGGAAAAATCATGAAGCGCTCGCTTCGGTATGATCAACGCCTGATCCTTTTCGTCCACGATTACCTCTATCGAAACGCTAGTGCCAGTCTCGATGTCCTCAGCGAGATTCTTCGGTGAGATGAGGAGGCTTCGCTGGTACAATCGAGACAAATCTTCGGGCAAATTGTCCGGAACGCTGAGCGGCGTCTGCACGACCGTTCCTTCCCCTTTCGCTCCATTACTCAAAGCGAGTGTCACTTTCATTCCTTCCACGACGTCCTTAATCGCTTCTTTCTCCGGAGCCGTATACAAAATGAACAGCTTCTTCGGATCGCCAACTGTTACCAAGGTTTGATGCGCATCCACTTCATCCCCCACCTGCTCGTTGCTGACGAAGATGACAATCCCGTCAAGCGGTGATATCAGCTTGGTTTCCGTCCACCGTTTTTGAAGATTTCCGAGCTCCATCTGTTTTTGCTTGAGATTTAGCTTGGCGCGCTCTACTACATATTCCTTGCGCTTCGGGTCCTGCAATTTGGCTAGTTCTAACAAGGACTTGTCCCACTCGATTTGGGCCAGCTTGGTCTCGCTCACTTTGGCGTTCATCTCTGCTTTGCGTACATCCAGCTTGGCTACCTCCACTTCATAGTGGTTATCCTGTCCCGCTTCCAATACTTCCAGCTTTGCCTTTTCTACCTCATAGCGTGCCGATTCGATATCTCTTTCCAGCTCACCTGCGTCCAGTTCGGCCAGCACCTGTCCCTTTTTCACCAGATCACCACTTTGAACAGAGAACGATTTCAGCCTGAAGCCCTTTGTTTCTGGAAAAGAGAGCTCCCGCTTGTCTACAGTCGTGAACGTGCTGCTTCCCTTCACGCTTTTTACGATATTTCCCTGCTCCACTTCGGCTACTTCATATTGAATCGGAGCGGGCTCTACTAGGGGTGGTGCCAAGACTGCCTCTTCTTTCGGGAAAATCGAACAGCCCGCAAGCATTGCCGCCAATAAAACAGTGGCATATGCTATCCCTTTATGTCTGAGGATGCACTTTGCCCAAGATGAAGCCGTCCTCCAGTTCACATACATCATCTGCTACCTCCAATACACTCGGATCATGGGTTGTCATGATAATACTCATGCCCTCTTCTTCGACGAGACGACGAAACACATGGCTAATATGCATGCCCATTTTGCTATCCAGCTCAGCAGTCGGCTCGTCCGCTAGTAGCAATAGTGGCTTGCCCGCAACCGCACGAGCGATGGCACAGCGCTGCTGCTCCCCTCCCGACATTTCAAAAGGACGGTGATGGGCCCGCTTGGACAACCCGACCAAATCCAGCGAGTCACGGACGCGATCTTTCCATTCCATGACAGGGACGCCAGAAAGTCGTAATCCAAACTCGACATTTTCGGCTGCGGACATGAGCGGAAACAAGCCAAATGACTGGAAAATAAATCCCATATTTTTCTGCCTGATCCTGGTCCGTTCACGATCAGACAGCTGTCCGATTTCCTTTCCCTGAAAATACACACTTCCCGCTGTTGGTCGATCAAGACCTCCCAGCAGATTCAGTAGTGTTGTTTTTCCTGACCCTGACCTGCCTTTTAAGACGAGCAAGCGGCCTTTTTCTACTTGTATCGCTACGCCCTGAAGCGCGCGTACGGCTGTGGCTCCTCTTCCAAAAACACGTTCTACGGCTCTCGCCTCTGAGATGAAAGCCAAAATGACACCCCCAAATACATGTCTGAATAGTATGAGTATTAATAATAGTACACGAAACATCAACCATTTTTTAATAAAACTGGAATAAATTAATATAAACAAAAATAAAAACCTCCTGTTCGAAAAGAAACAGGAGGTTCGTTCATGTGTCTTGATCAGTCTAGCTTTCCATTACGATTTTTCTCGCAGCGTTGACAAACATCTTCACGCCCACTTCCAAAGCGTCTTCATCAATGGTAAAGCGTGGGTGGTGATGCGGATAAGTAATGCCCTTTTCCTTGTTGCCAGCGGCTACGTAGAAGAAGCAGCCTGGGGCTTTTTGCTGGAATGCGGAGAAATCTTCGCCGCCCATGGTTGGACGCATATGCTCGACCCACTCTGTTCCCAGTGATTCAACCACGACATCTTCCATCAGCTGAGTGACTTCAGCGTCATTGATTACCGGGCGGTAGCCAAACTCGTACTTGAACTCGTAGCTTCCTCCATGTGCGTCGGTAATCCCTTTAATGACACGCTCCATAGTAGCTGGAACTGACTCGCGCAAATTCTTGTCAAAGCTGCGGACTGTTCCGCACAGCTTGACTGCACCTGGGATAACATTGTGCGTCGTACCCCCGATGATTTGTGTAACGGAGAGAACCAGGTTGTCTAGTGGATCGGCATAGCGGGAAACGACGTGCTGAAGATTTGTTACGACCTGAGCCGCAATCGCGATGCTGTCGATCGTTTCATGCGGCAGGGCAGCATGTCCGCCTTTTCCAAGCACAGTAATCCAGAACGTGTCTGGTGCTGCCATCATCGGGCCAGGGCAAATTCCGACTGTTCCGAATTCCATAGTCGACCACAAATGCGTACCGATGACCATGTCTACGCCATCCATCACACCTGCTTGCACCATTTCCTCGGCTCCGCCTGGATATACTTCTTCCGCATGCTGGAACAAAAAGCGCACTTCACCTTTGACCTGATCCTTCATGCCGGACAAAATTTTTGCCGTGCCCAGCAGCATGGATGTATGTCCATCGTGACCACACGCATGCATCACGCCAGGGTTTTTAGAAATGAATTCGAACGTGTTTTCCTCCGTGATCGGCAAAGCGTCCATGTCAGCGCGCATCGCCAAAACCTTACCCGGCTCTGAGCCAATCAGGCGAGCCATGACGCTATTTTTTGTCGGTCTTGAAATTTCCAAATTACCGAAGGAACTGAGCGTTTCAAATACAAATTGCGCTGTTTTTTCTTCATGGAAGGAAATCTCCGGATTTTCGTGCAAATAGCGTCTCCAAGCAACGACCTCTTCTTTCATTGCTTCTACTGCCTGATTCAATGCTGCTACTGTTGTCATCCTAGTTCCTCCTCGTCCGGGATAATCCCACGCACCCCGGGTTCTCTATCTATCGCTGACGTCTATTGCTCACTTGCCAAGGACAATACGGTACGATACAGGACTTTCGCTCCGTTAGCACAATCTTCTTTGCTGGTATACTCCGCCGGATTGTGACTGATGCCATCCTTGGAACGGGCAAAAATCATCCCCACCGGACACAGGTCCAAGAGCTGCATACCGTCGTGTCCAGCGCCGCTCGGAAGGGTCATCGTCTCCAGTCCTTCTGCTGCACACGCTTCACGGATTGCTGTCTGAATCGTTTCGGCGCATGCGACTGGCGGAACATCTTGTAGCAATTCGACTGTCAGCTTCACATTGCGTCTGGCACAAATGGCTTCCGCTTCACGCATGATGCTTTGTTCCACTTCATCGCGAATCGCTTTGTCGATATCACGCAGATCAAGCGAAAACTCGACTCTGCCCGGAATGATGTTCACCCCGCCAGGAAAAACCTGCATTTTGCCAACGGTACCGACACTAATCGGTCTCTTCGCTGCTTCTCGCTCAATGCACAGCATCACTTCCGCAGCTGCCGCCAAAGGATCGCGGCGCATATTCATCGGCGTCGCACCCGCATGGCCAGCTTCGCCCTCCAGTACAAACTTCACCCAGAGCGGACCTGCGATACCGCTCACGACCCCAACGGATAACCCGTTTGTTTCCAGTACTTTTCCTTGCTCAATGTGGAGCTCGACATAGGCTTTCACAGAATCAGGAGTGCGTGCCGCTCCCTTGATTTTTTCTGGGTCAAGGCCGCTTTTTCTCATCGCTTCGGCAATGGAAATGCCTTGCGCATCCTGTGGCACGAGCTCATCTGTCGTAAGTGTTCCGGCAATTCCCCGGCTGCCGATCATGCCAAAGCCAAAACGCGTTCCTTCTTCATCCGTAAAGGCAAGTACCTCAATTGGATGTTCATTTTCCACACCTTGTTCATGCATCGCTTGCAGTACCTCAACGCCTGCCAGCACGCCAAGTGGTCCGTCAAAGTTGCCGCCACTCGGCACGGAGTCTATATGGGAGCCAATAAGCACAACAGGAGCTTCTGGGTTTTTCCCTTCCTTGCGTCCAATCAGATTTCCTACCTCATCCTCACGCACGGAAAGACCTGCTTCTTTCATGAAGCCTGCGATCAGATCCTTGGCTGCGCGCTCTTCGGCGCTAAACGATAACCTCGTAATCCCGCCTGCTTCCACAGTACCGATCTTACCAAGCTGCATCAATCTGTCCCATAGTCGTTCTGCATTGATCATGGCTTATCATCTCCTGTATTTAGGTTATGCATATCGGCTGATTTACGGTTATGACCTTAATTGTATAATAGTCTGTCTATTTTGTCACTCTGGCGGAAGGGGCTTTTGGGGAGGAGAGGAAAATGGAGAAAAGGCTACAGGTTCTTGGGTCACCTGCTGGGGGTATCACAGGGCGGTTCCATTGCAAAAGGGAACACTGCGTCCAAAAGTAGCGGTTTCAGGAAGTGATTGCAAGGTTGGACGCAAAGACGTGTTTCCTTTTTCCATTTCACCTCTGCTGGTGCCCCAAAGACCTCGCCTTTTCTCCATTTTCCTCTCACGAGCCGGTTCTCTTTTTCGTTACTGGCGTTTTGAAGGTCGTTCAGAGAAGTTTTTAGAGTGTAATTTTATAGACTTTGCGGGGTCTTCCTCTTGGGTTTGGGCTTTCTTCTCCTACGACTTCGGCGATTCCTTTTGACTCTAGCTCGATCAGGATTCGTCTCGCGCTTCTGGGCAGGATTTGCATATGCTGGGCGAGCTCGTGGGCGTTAATCATTGCTGTTCCGCGTTTTTTCAAAATGGAATCGAGCTTGGACAAGGTGGCGACGCTCAGTGAGGTCTGGCGGCTTACCTCCTGCAGCTGCTGGGAGGAATAGCGGTAGGCGATTTGCTCGTCACGCCCGAGCGGTCCTACGACGCTTTTGTCGTCGAAAAATACCATCCAGTTGCCGGTTCCCCGCTCTTTGGCGTGCAGCAGTGCAGTTCCTCCGTGGATTTCTGCTTCATACGCCGTTTTGCCAATGCCGATTCCGCAGGTGACCAGGTCTGCGCGTATGCCGAACATTCCTTCGAGATCGGGAATGGTTTTGTAATCATGTGTCACTTCCTGCAGTCTGCCTCTGGTTGTAAAAATAACATAGCGTCCAGGACCTGCCGTTTTCAGCGAGCCTTGGAGGTACTTGGTATAACGCAGCAGCTTTTCCATGGTTTTGATCTCGGCATTTTGCCATTCATCTGTGGAAAAGGTCCCTCCTGCCAGCTCCCGGAACGGATCGATCTCCATCATTTGCACGGCAATCTGCGAATCCTTGAAATGGAGCATTTCATTGGTTCTCAGCAGCATATGAAGCACGGAGAGCACACCTGCTCTTGTCGGCAGTACCCGATAGGACGGGACGCCGCGCTTTTTCAGCTCCAAATCTGCGGTTCGCAAGCAAGTCACGGCTGCTTTGGTTTTTTTCTCTCGCCAGAGGCTCTCGTGGTAGTCAGCCAGCTCGGTAGCAGAAATCGCTCCCTCATAATGCCTCAGCCAGCTGTATCCATCCGCGATTCCCGCTTCTTGCAGAAAGTGCTCCAGCTCATCTGAGGAAAATGTATCAAAGCTCACCTCGTTCACCTGGATCCCAATCTCGTGGGACAAGTGCAGCAAGGTTCGATACAGGCTCGCCCCGATGTGCGGTACGTAAGCCATGGGTACCTGAACCCTTTCAGTCGCCTTTGCCAGTGCATACGGAACCTTTCCGGAGAACAACCACATATCTACCTCATCTACGTGTGGCAAAAGCAAATCGACGATATCTTCTTCTTTCCAATACACAATGGGCAAGCATTCGATTTCAGGAAAATCGGGCAATACCGATTGAATGATTTCCAACGAATCATCCGCGCCCATTACGCCTAGTCGCAGTTTCAATACACGTCACTCTTTCGCGCGGTTATTTCCTTACAGAATAGCAAAAATGTCTGGATTCCAACAGCTTGCTTGCCGTATCCTTCCATGAAGATACGAACATCCTTGCTGTATACTAAATCCTAACCGGAACGAACAGGTAAGCAGCCAAAGGAGATTCAGATGGAATGAAATCTGACCATATAAAATTCCCGACAGGATTTTGGGCGGGATTACAACGATTAGGCATTGACCCAAACGAGGTAGCTCGCAAAGCACAGCTGCCCCTCACCATCCTTACAGAATCAACGACCGTTACCACTGCCCAATACTACAAAATCTGGGAAGCTTACTCTGAGCTCGTAGGTGACACGGCCAGCGGAATCATCAAGCTTGCAACCGCCTTTGAAACAACACAATATCCACCGGACGTCTTGGCGACCTACCATGCACGCAGCTATCGCGACGCTCTGAATCGAATGGCTCGCTACAAACAGCTTTGTCCCCCGGAAAGCTTGCGCATAACCGAAGAGAACGAGCAATGTACAATCGAATTGGAATGGATGGACAGCGAACACCTCATACCACCACTACTGGTTGGAATCACACTCGCCTTTCTGCTAGAGCTTGGACGACGGGGGACGGGGCAGCATATTACTGCGCGGTCCGTAGAATTTTCGCACGCGATGGGGAATGACGATACCCTTGAAGCCTACTTCGGGTGCCCGGTCCAGATTGGTGCTACTGTTAATCGTTTGACGCTGCATCGAAAAGATCTGGACCTGCCCTTTCTCTCGTATAACAAAGAGCTGCTGGAAATTCTGACGCCTGTATTAGATCGTTCTGTGGATGAGCAGCACAAACGTTCAACCGCCGAAATGGTCAAGTGGATCTTGAAGCGAAGTCTGTCCGGTGGCCCCCTTGATATTCAGGCTGTGGCGAGAGAGCTCTCCATGAGTGACCGTACCTTGCAGCGCCGTCTTACGGATGAACGCACTACCTTCAAGCAACTGTTGACACAAGCTCGACATGAACAGGCGCGAGAATACTTGTCCGACCCCAAGCTAGATATAAAAGAAGTCGCTTTCTTAGTCGGATATGAAGATCAGAACTCGTTTTACCGGGCCTTTCGTCTTTGGGAAGGCGATACTCCTTCCAACTGGCGTATGGAATACCTAAGAACTCACTCGTCATCATAGAATCCCCTGGCCAAACCAATTCTGCGTTCGGTTAGCATTTTCCGTACTCATCAATTGGCGGTTTAAGCAAGAAGTTTGTCGTTGCACGCTAGTTACCAAACGGTCCAGACAGCGTACGATTATCTCTAGTCGGAGCACGAGCTTTTCATTAGCACACCGTGAATGACAACAAAGGAGACAACTGTCATGGATATGGGATTACGGAACAAAACAGCTTTAGTAACTGGATCGACCAGAGGTATAGGGAAGGCGATTGCTACCGAGCTTGCCCGAGAAGGTGTCCACGTCCTCGTAAATGGACGGAACCCTGAAGAGGTAGAACGAACCGTACAGGAATTAAAATCAGAATTCCCTACTACTTCTCCACAGAATGCGACCGCCGATCTTGTAGATAGGCAGCAAAGAGAAGCTTTATTTGAGAAATATCCACACGTCGATATTCTCGTGAATAACATGGGCATATATGAAATCATGTCCTATGAGGACATTGACGATGAAGTATGGGAAAAGTACTTCCGAACGAATGTCCTTGCTGCCAATGGGCTATCGAGATTTTATCTCCCTAAAATGCTGGATAAAAATTTTGGGCGCATCATCTTTATCGCAAGTGAAGAAGCGATTATGCCTTCAGGGCAAATGCCGCAGTATTGTATGACCAAAACGATGCTATTATCTCTATCCAAAAGCTTGTCCAAACGAACAATCGGAACGGAAGTCACGACCAATACCATTCTTCCAGGACCAACACTATCCGAAAACGTGCATCAAATCATTGATAGCCTGTTTCCTGATGAGATGGATTTCTCAGAAAAAGAGAAAAGCTTTATGGTGGCAAACCTGCCCCAATCCGAAATTCAGCGGTTTATCAAGCCATTTGAAGTTGGCAGGCTGACTGCATTCATTTGCAGCCCTTATGCATCCGCATTTAAAGGCTCTCCAATCCGTATGGACGGCGGCATGGTGCCAACCATTTTTTAATCAATGGTATTTCGACTCCCCCTTGCTTTTTTGTCCGACACTCGGTAAAATGTTTGCTCAAAGGGTATCATTTTATGGCAATGAGGAAGAAGAGTAGTCATTTTACGAAACTCCAGAGAGCTGATGGTTGGTGCAAATCAGTGTTTGCGGAAATGATGAATGGGCTTCCGAGCTCCAAACCGAACCCGCGCGAGTTGGCGGCAGTAGGCCTTGGCGTGCACGTCCACACGTTATAACGGACTCCGTATGATATGTACGGATCAAAGAGATTTTACCTACGGGATTAGTCCCTCACGTAAAATAACAAGGGTGGCACCACGGTTCATTCGTCCCTGTCCAGGGCGGATGGACCTTTTTGTATTTTCCGAAAAACTTTATTTTGGTATTGAAAGGAGCAACAAACCAATGAAAACGATCTTTTCCGGAATTCAACCCAGCGGTATTTTGACTCTGGGCAACTACCTGGGTGCAATGAAGCACTTCGTTCCGCTCCAGGATGAGTTCAACTGCTTCTACTGCATCGTCGACCAGCACGCGATTACCGTGCCACAGGAGCCTGCCGTTCTGCGCGAAAACATTCGTCGCCTCGCTGCCTTGTACCTGGCTGTCGGCCTTGATCCGAACAAGGTTACGCTGTTCATCCAATCTGAGGTTCCTGCACACGCCAAGCTCGGCTGGATCATGCTGTGTACCTCCTATTTGGGCGAGCTGGAGCGCATGACCCAGTTCAAAGACAAATCCGACGGGCGCGGTGAATCCATCCCTGGCGGACTGCTCGCTTACCCGCCACTTATGGCAGCAGACATCCTTCTGTACGGTACTGACTTTGTTCCGGTTGGAGAGGATCAGAAGCAGCATCTCGAGCTGACCCGTGATCTGGCTGCTCGCTTCAACAACCGTTACGGTGACATTTTCACCATTCCAGAGGTTCGTCTGCCTGAGACAGGTGCACGGATTATGTCTCTTGCTGAAGGCACGAAAAAAATGAGCAAGTCCGACCCGAATCAGGGCGCCTTCATCTCCATGCTGGATGATGCAGACACGATTACGAAAAAAATCAAACGGGCGCAAACCGATTCCGACAGCACGGTTCGTTATGACAAGGTTGAAAAGCCTGCCGTCTCTAACCTGATGACGATCTACTCCTTGTGCTCTGGCAAAACAGTTGAAGAGGTCGAATCGATGTACGAGGGCAAAGGCTACGGCGCATTTAAAACCGAGCTGGCTGAAGTTGTCGTCGAGACGCTCCGTCCGATCCAGGAACGCTATGAACAGCTATTTAACTCCTCCGAGCTGGATGATATCCTGAGCGCGGGTGCAGAAAAAGCAAATCAGACTGCAAATCAAATGCTGCATAAAGTTGAAAAAGCGATGGGTATGGCTCGCTTGTAGACGGCAATTGAAAACGGGCCGGGAATTAGCTCCCAGCCCGTTTTTTTTATCCTTTGGCGAATCCTTTATTTCATCGTTTCTGAAACCTGTGTCAACCGTTCTGCGTCAGCAGCCTTTTTTGTTACGAGGCTAACTACCACCATCACGAAAATGTTTACCACCAGTGCAAAGACGCCATTGTTCAAATCTTGAATCCATTGTGGCATGCCAGCAAACAGCATCGCCATCGTCGTCTTCGTGAAGGTCATGTACACGACAATCCCTACCCCAGAGAAAATGCCGAGAAACGCACCTTGCTTGGTGACGAAATTGCGCTTCATCAGGCTGCAATACAGCGCTGGTGCCAGCTGTGTAACCAGACTGAAGGATGTGAGATAGAGGGTAGCCAATGTATTGTTTTCACCGAGAGCCATCAATGTACATACCAGAGACAGCGCAATCACAAACAGTTTTGCTACCATCGCCGAGTTCTTTCCTTCTGCTTTCGGGAACATGTAACCGTATACATTCTTCGTTAGCATCGTCGCTGCCGACATGAGCATCATCGAGCCTGGTACAAGTGTAGCGAGCAAGCCTGTTGCTCCAATAATACCGACAAACCATGGATCAAAGCTTTTCATGGACAGCTTCAGCAGGGCATAATCGCCGTCCGCTCCCTGCAAGCCGGGAACTTGTACAATCGCCGTAAAGCCGACAAAGTAAACAAACAAAATCATAATCGCGTAGAGCGGAAGCAGGATCGCATTCGTACGGAAAGAGCGTGCATTTTTTGCCGCAAAAATCGTTGGTGCATTGTGCGGCCACATGAAGTAACCAAACGCACTGATCGCTACCGTAGAAATAAACCAGGAGAGACTCATTCCTTTATCAGGCAATGTCAGGAAGCCTTCCTTGGCTACATTCACGGCTTCGAACATGTGCTGGAAGCTGCCGTGGTAATGCAGTGGCAAATAGACGCCGAGGAACAGGATGACAAAGAAAATCAGAATGTCTTTGACGATCGAGGTCCAGGCAGAGCCGTGAATACCGGAAATCATCACGTATACGACCAAGGCAATCATCCCGAACCAAATCGCAACCGTCGGCGAGATCGCTCCATACGAGGTAGCGGACACCAGAATTCCCATCGACTTAAACAAGAGGACAATGTAAGGGACGAGAGCAACAACACCGACAATCGTGATGAATACGCCTAAAATCGGACTGTTGTATTTGGAGGCAAAAAACTCGGACTGAGAGACCAGATTATGCTTCTTCGCATAGCGCCAGACTGGAGGAAGCAGCCAGTAGGACGTAATCGCTCCCAAGGTTGTGAAGGCGATCAGGTAAAAGCCGACAGCCCCTTTGGAATATGCCAGACCACTTGTTCCAAGCAAAGTAAAGATCGAGTAGGTTTCACCAGCGAGCAGAAGGAAGACAAACATACTGCCGAAGCCTCGACCGCCAATTGCCCACTGCTCCATATCCATATTTTTTCCTCTTCGGGCCATGATGCCCAAAAACAGACTGAGCAAAAGTACGCCGAAAATGATGATCATTGCACTATTCATTCGGTTTCCTCCTCTTGCTTGTTAATCGGATCTAGCTTGAAAATAATGCCCATGATGGCCGATGACATGATGGTCCAGAAAAAGAACCAGAATAACAAGAAAGGAAGTCCAAACACATATGGTTCCACCCTGTTGACGAATCCCGTTCCTACCAGGATCGCCAAGAAAGGGATGATGCCCAGCAGATAGTATACTTTCATCAATAAAGCCCCCTTTTCGTAGCTGTAAACAGGTTCTCTGACCGGGAGCGTGTCGCTAGCTTGGCTTGTGTCTTTTTTGTAAAACGCCCGGCCAGTCCCCTATTTCAAAAGGTGTACGCTATTTCTACCTATACCTGTCTATATTTTTCGATTAATAGCTGCAAGGTTTCCAGCATGACATTCGCCCCTGCCTCGATATCTTCCCACGAGGTATACTCATCAGGATGATGGCTCACGCCGTCCTTGCTTGGAACAAAAATCATTCCGACATCAGCCAAGGCTGTCATAGAATTGGCATCGTGGTTCGCTCCGCTAAACATATACTGATACGATTTGCCTTGCTTTTGGCAGGCTTCGTCGATACATGCTTGAATCGAAGCTGGCAGCGACATCGGATGCTTTTCAACTGCAACAGAAATGCTTGCATCAATATTGGCATTTGCCCACGAGCGAATCTGCTCCTCGATCCCTTTCATCTCTGCCCAGCTGCTGCCGCGGATTTCGATCATCAGGTCGGCTTGTCCTGGAACGACATTAGCCAGATTCGGTGAGATCGCAATTTCGCCAACGGTTGCGACGATATCGCTGTTTGCCGCGACTGCGAGGCGATTTACTTCCTGGATCAGACGGGAAGCATCCAGCAGCGCGTCCTGACGCAGATGCATTGGTGTGGTACCCGAGTGGCTGGCACGTCCTGCCACCGCTACCACTAATCTCAGGATTCCCGCAATGGCCGTCACGATGCCGATTTGCTTTTGATTCGTCTCCAAAAGCGCTCCCTGCTCGATGTGAAGCTCCAGGTAGCAATGATAATCGTCTTTGCTCCGCCCTGCCGACTGTACGTCTTCCCATGTAAATTCGTGCTGGCGGAGCTTATTTTCAAAATCTTCAGACCCCTTTACCAACCCCGCTATTGCCCGGCTGCCAAATGTACCGCCCAGCAAATTCGCTTCTTCACCGACAAACGCAGTAAGCTCGAGAGGAACATCTGGCAAAGCGCCGGCCTCCTTTAAGGCTTCCAGACATTCCAGGCCGGCGATAACGCCTAGGGCTCCATCGTACAAGCCGCCGCTTGGTACCGTGTCGAGGTGGGAGCCAAATGCAATCGCGGGCTTATCCGCCTCTCCCCATCTTCCCGTTACGTTGCCCAAACGATCCTGACGAACTGTCAAAGAAAGAGCTTTCATTTTTTCTTGCAGCCAGTTCAGTGCCTGTTTTTCTTCCGGGGAGTACGCCAGTCGGGTATATCCTTCACTCCCCGCGTTGGCTACAGCTCCGACTTCGAGCAAATTCTTTTTCAAGCGCTCCAAATTGATTCTAGTTGTCTTCATCTGTCTTCATCCCTTCGCAGTCTGGCGGTTGATTCGCTCCAGCCACTCGCTGACCTCGTCGGCTTTTGGCAAAAGAAGTGCCTCTTCCACCATCTGACTGGATGCTCGCTCATCCCACTGGGCGAGCATGCTGGTGAACTTTTCTCTCAGCTCACGAGCTGGGAACGGCTGATCAAATCCACCGGAAGCCGCATCTACGTAAGAGCTGATTTCTGCTCCTTCGCGGGTTGCAATCGTGACTCTCGCTGCACGTTTGCCTGGCAGCAAAGCCGTCATCGCCCCATCCTCTGTGACCTTGATGCGTTTTGCCAGCTCTCGCACGGATGCATCGTGAAACAGCTCACCAGAGAAGCAATCATAGAGGGAGTGCCCATGGACCAGTGCTGACAGTAAAAACGGAATCGAAAACTTGGCTGCAAGCGCATTATCCGGATCCGGATTGTCCAATCTCGCTGCGAGACCGTACGTTTCTACGTGGAGTGACTCGATCTGAGCAGCGTCCAGCTTATTCTCCTTCAAAAGCGGAAGTAGCGCATCGATTGCCGAATGAGAAAAGCGGCAGGACGGATACAGCTTGAAATAGTTTTTGCTAAGCAGTGGCGGTGCCCACAGCTCCTGATGGAACAGCTCGTAATTGATTCCTTTGGACATGATGCTTCCCCAAAGATGATCGACTACATGTGTGCTGCTCACAAAGCCTGCGGACTGGAACGTCCATGCTTGCAGGGCGAGAAAGCTGCCTACCCCTGTGTATAGGTTGCGGACTGTCATACCAGTCACTGCCGCTTCCCAAGAGGTAGCGATCGGGAGGGAGGCAGCAAGCAAAGCGGCCTCCGTGATCTCTTTTTTCCCTTTCTTTTGCAAAAGCCCAGCAGCGACAGCGCCACCGACAATTCCCCATGTTCCATGCGGGTGCATGTCGTCATTCATATTGCTCGCGTATGCCAGCCGAGACGCTACCTCGTACCCAATCACAAAGGCGCGGATCATTTCCGCTCCAGATGACTTTTGCGCAAGTGCTGTGATCAAAGCAGGAGCCAGCATATGCGCTGCTGGATGGCCTTTGGCGAACTGGTTTCCTTCGTCCAGCTCGTTGCTCACAATAGCCGTACCGTACAGCATCGCTGCTTGTTCTCTCGTGGCATACAGGCCTGTTCCAAGAAGTGGAATCGTGTTTACCTCATCTTGTGTAGCGACGCCTGCCTCCAGGAGATAGGCTTTTAATTCAGGTGTTTGAAAGCCAAAGACCGCTGCAAACAACGTATCTGCGATCATCCATGTAGCACGCTGGGCTGTATCAGCCGGGATATCAGCCAGCTGCTTGTCGAGCAGCTCATCTAGCATGTCTGTAAACCCTGTAATGCTCAAAGCTTGCGCCCCCCAACAGCCGCTCCTTTGTATGCAGAACCAGGGACAAAGGAGCCGAAGCCTGGTTCTACTGTCACCTCTTCACCGTCATATACAGTCGTTCCCCGAACAATGGTGGAAATGACTTTGCCTTTCACTTCCTGCCCGTGGAACGGTGACATTTTGGAGTATGAACGGAATTTGGTTTCGTCCACTACCCATGTTTGTTCAGGGTCAATCACGGCGAAGTCGGCATCATAGCCTACCGCAATTTTTCCCTTGCCCGGGATTTGGAATACTTCTGCCGGATGCTGCGCCATCACTTTGGCGAATTGTACGGGAGTCATTTTACCTTTTGCTACGGTGCTATCAAACATGAGCGGCGTCATGATCTCTACTCCAGGCATACCAGAGGATGCTTTGAAAATGTTGTCGTTGCCCGGATTTTTGTGCTCGGGTCCCCACGGCGCATGGTCGGAGGAAATCAGCTCGATATTTCCTGCTTCAAGATGCTTCCATAGTCCAGCTACTTCATCGGGCTGTCTCAGAGGCGGGTTGTTTTTCGCTTTTGGACCGAATTTGTCCAGTGCATCCACGTCCAGCAGCAAATATGGATAGCAGGTCTCGCTTGTTACCTGGACGCCTTGTGCCTTGAACGCATTGATCAAATCAATCGTGCGCGGATGGCTGACATGGACGATGTGCAGCTTAACCCCTGTCCAGTAAGCAAATTCCATCAGCTTGAGTACGGCACTCGTTTCAGTAACTGGTGGGCGCGTCTCGTTGTGTGCTTTTGGATACACCTTGTTCTCTTGCTTATACTGATCGATCATGTCTACGATAATCTCGTCATTTTCCGAGTGGAAAGCAGCGCGAAGTCCCGTTTCCTTGATCAACTCCATCGCCTTGAGAATCTCTGGATCAGGAATTCTCGGAAAACGATAAGCGTCGGTTTCAAAGGTCGACATTTTGAAAGCGACTGCACCCGCTTCTGCCAGAGGAACGATTTGATCCGTTCCGCCTGTCTTGGCAATGGTTCCCCACAAGCACATATCAACAACAGCTTCCTCTTCCAGCTGTTTTACTTTTTTTTCAAAGATTTCTACATTAGCAATCGGATTTGGCAGGTCGTAGGGCATGTCCAGAAAAGTCGTGATTCCACCTGCTGCCGCAGACATGCTTGTTGGAATGATCCCTTCGTTCGGGTTGCTAAAGCAGTGAACGTGAACGTCAATCGTTCCTGGAAATACGTAAGCGTTTGCGAAATCCAGAACCTTTTCACCTTCGAGCTTTGCATCTGCTGGTTGGATGGTCGCAATCTTGCCATCCTTTACCCCGATTTGTCCCTGTACTACCTCATCTTCCGCAACAATTTTTCCACGCACGACCAAATCGTATTTTTCCATCCTAATCTCCCACCTATCTTTACAGATAGCGCTGAATCGCCTGGGCTGCAGATTTGAGATGGGCAACCAGTTCTCCTTCGTCCTTTTCCAGCATCCGCTCTCGCGGTCCTGCGATACTCAAAGATGCGATCACTTGCTGATTCGAATCGAGGATTGGTACTCCATAAGAGACTACCCCTTCATCGATCTCTCCGTCTGAAAAGGCATAGCCCTTCTCGCGGATGGTAACCAAATCTTCTTTTAAGGCCGCCTTGTCCGTGATGGTGAACTCCGTATGCTTACGAACATATCCCCCGGCAAACAAGCCGTCTACTACCTCTTCGCCCAGAAAAGCGAGCAATGCCTTGGACGATGCTCCCCCATATAATGGGACGATTTGTCCTTGCTCCGAAGAAACCTTGATCGGTTGATGAGAGGATACGGTTTCTAGACAAACAGCCTGCAGATTGGAGTGGACCAGCAAAATCGTGGTTTCCTCTGTGTCTTTGGTCAGCTGTCTCATAACGGGTTGAGCAATAGCAGTTATATTGATGTCCAGCCGGACGATTTTAGCGAGCTTTAAAAGACGGTAGCCGAGGCTGTAATAGCCGTTGGCTGATTCCATGACGTAGCCTTTTTCTTTGAGCAGTCGTAGGTGACGATAAACAGAGCTTTGGGGTTGACCCAGCTTTTCTGCAATCTGTGGAACGTTCAACGCTCTTGTGTCGAAATCGAATAAATCCAAAATGTCTAATGTTTTCTCAGCACTCATCTGTTTCTTGTTCCTTCTTTCGTAAGTGATATCCCTCCTAACAGATTAGCATACGATGGCTTTTCATTCCATTATCAATATTTGATAATTGATTATCATTTATTAAATTTTATGTTTTTACTATAGCGCAGGTCGGCGGGAAAACACAACTCATTTTTTCATTTGCCAGAAAAATAAATCGGGAGGGTGGGCGCAGAAGCGCCACTTTAAAGGCTCGGGTGAAGCGGCTGCTGGGGAGGAGAGGAAACAGGAGAAAAGGCTCCAGATTCTTGGGACACTTGCTTGGGGGCGTTCCTGCACGGCTTCATTTCAAAAGCGAAACCCACGTCCAAAGCAGACTGTACTGTGGGCTGTTCAGAGTGGACGCTAAAAAGCGTGTTTCGCTTTTTACACTGTGCCTCGGAGGCGTCCCAAAGATCTTCGCTTTTCTCCTGTTCCCTCTCACCAGCCGTTGTTGTCTTCTCGGCTGGTGGTTGAAAGTGTCGCTACGCTGGGATGGGAACGTGAAAGACAAAATATTTCAAAGGAACATGCTTGGAGTGGAAAGGATTGAAAACGTAGCTTGTCGTAGGGGCATCTTCTTATGTCAAACACGCAAAAAAAACCGCCAGCAGGCTTGGCCTTTTGGCGGTTTTGTTTATTGATTTTATTACTCCTCTGGCACCTTCATGCTGCGTGCGATGTATAGGACGGGTGTAGATGCTGCAGACACCACGAATTTGATCAAGTACGTGGTTAGCAGGATTTGCCACCATACCTCCATCGGGTAGACGCCTAAAAAGGCGATTGTGCAGAAGGTGAGGGAATCTAGTAGTTGGCTGAATAAGGTGCTTCCGTTGTTGCGAATCCACAGCTGGTTTGGCTTTGGACATCTTTTCTTTAGCCAGGAGTAGATTTTAACGTCCACAAATTGGCTGAGGAGGTACGCACACAGGCTGCCCAAGGCGAGTCTCGGCATGAGTCCAAACAGCATTTCCATCGGTTCCTGCGCGATGTCTGTCTCGACAGGTTCGAAGAGTAAAACAAGCTGCATGATGATCGTCGTGGCGATCAATGTGAAAAATCCGAACCAAACTGCTTTTTTGGCTGCCTTTTCCCCGTACTTTTCGTTGAGCAGGTCACTGACCAAATAAATGGACGCATAGATGGTGTTGCCCAGCGTCATGACGAGTCCGAACATTTCAATGGTTTTGACCACCTGAATATTGGCGAGTACAGTGGCCATTCCGATCCATGCGTAGAGTCCCATTCTACCAAACAGGCGATAACAAAGGAGAAAGAGTCCAAAGTTGACGATCGCAAATACGACGCCCAAGGTAAGATTATACATAATAATAGTGCCTCCTAGTTTTGATAACGCGGGAAGATTTCGAACCGCGGCCCTTTTGGGCATTTCATCATTTTACTTTTTTTCGTTTGATTTCGCAATTGAAATACTTGGGGGTCTATAGTGGAAACAGGACTTCACCGCATACAAAAAAGCCTGTCGCAGCAATAACGCCCGACAGGCACAATCAAGCGCGGACTTCCCCGCTCATTTATTTTTGGAATACAGCCAATTGTAGTAGCTCGCGTGTTTCATTTCGTCGGTCATGATTTCAAAGATAGTATCCCGGAATTGCACGGGGATGTGTTTGTAAATCACTCTGTATTTTTCAAATGCTTTCAGCTCGTCCATAAGCGCATTTTCGATCCCCTCCAAATAGCTGGCGGGCTTATGAAACGGTTCTTCCTGGCCTGAAATGCTGACGCGTTTACTGGTTAGCTGTGTGTAGATTTGACGAAACAAACTACGGTGCTTGCACTCATCATCCCATATGCTCGTGATGACTTGTTTTTCTTGTTCCGTTGGCGCGGCACTGATCAAGCATTCATAAAAAATCTCGTCATGACGCTCGTTTTCAATCGCTTCTTGAATGAGTCTTAGAACCGTCTGCATCCGTTCCTCATATTGCTCCTGCGGGACGGGGACATGAGGCTCATAGGAGGCGTAGGAGTAAGGTCCATACCAATAACCGTTCATGGTCATGCTCCTTTCCTTCACATTATTATCAAGATATTCGCCTACACCTCTATTTGTTCATGCTTTGCCAGATGACCGCCTCTTTTTTCCTGTCACTCTTTTGTTCCTCCCATGTCATTTATCTGTAACCCTCTCATTTTCCCAATCGTACATAATGAATGTGCAAGAACATCAACGAACGACACACCATGATCAGACAACAAGTAAAAGGGGAATCCATCATGAAGCACTGGAATAAAATCGTAACAGGTACGGTACTCACATCCGTTCTTTTTACTGGACAAGCACTGGCAGCAACAAATACAAGCAGTAGCAGCCTGGCTCCAAAAGGAATGCAGCTGCTCTCGCAAAAAACTGCGGACGTCACAGGCGACAACAAGGCAGATACCGTCTATCTATATGGGAAAAAAGCAGACAAAAATAGCCCTTACGTCTCCGATCTCACCATCAAGGTAACAGATGGCAGCACGAAAAAAACGATTACGATTGACGTAAAGGACGGCGGGTATGAGCCAAAGCTTTCCCTGCAAGACTTTACGTATGATAAGGCAAAAGAAATCATGGTGACAGCTGACACGGGCGGAAGTGGCGGATATCAGACCAATCGCATTTACACCATCAAAGGGCAAAAGGCGCAGCAGCTGAGCCTGCCTGGACTCGATAAAGACAAAGAAGGTGTCGTCGGTGGTGGATTTATCCAGCTAAAACCAATCGACCTGAACAAAAACGGCATTTACGTGCTGGAGGGTACAGAACGTCTGACAGGGGATTACAATGCGGACGTGCGTGGTTACCTCAAATCCAAATGGAAGTGGAACAAGACCAAATGGGAGCTGATGAGTGCTCATTTTGAGCCAACTGTTCGCCAGCTGGATGTGTATAATGGATCTTTTAAAAGTAGTGATTCTGCCTATGCGTTCCTCGCTCCAAAATCATGGAATGGCAATATCCTGGTGGACGAGCTGACAGGCACAAAGGCTGCTGAGTACGTGCCTGAGGCAAAACATATTACCCGTTTCATTTTCAACAGCAAAAACATAGAGGACCAGGCTACTGTCGTAGAGATTCTCGCTTTTGACAAAAACGACTGGAAAAAGCTCAACAATCCAGCCGAACCACCGATCGGTACGGAAATTGCCCAAAATCCAGCGACCAATATGGTATATGTAGCCGCCCTGCCACAAGACAGCGTGTTTGATCCCGCAACAGACCTCGGCAAAAAGTTCCAATCTGTTGCCCTGTCCTTGAAAGAAGTAAAACAAGCATTTGTGCTGGTAAAACGCTAATTTTAATGAACCTGAAGACGTCAACACCCCTTGCAATCGATTGATCGCGAGGGGTGTTCGTCTGTCCTCTATATTGTCTGTTGAAATCTTCTTAGTTTCTCTGCCTTCTCGGCTTCATCCAGGTATTCAAAAAATCCGATTCGATTTCCCCATGGGTCCGCAAATGTTCCCCACTTCACTGGCACTTCTTCGCGCTGATAAATCTCAAAATGTGCAATCTCCAAGCTCGCGGCGAGTCTTTCCCTTTCTGCCTCAATATCTATCACCGCAAAGCGCATCGGTCCGCTTCCTTCCGCAGCAAGCCCTTCTGCAACCTGCAGCCAGCATCCCGGAATGATTTCCCATTCGGCAAAGCCTTCATGTGGAATAAAATCAGGCTCACGCTTGAGCAGTACCTCGTACCAGGCTTGTCCTTTGGCAAAATCCGCAACGCGTGTTTGAATCGTCATCTCGTGAATCATCGAAAATCCTCCCCTACCCACTTTCTTCTTTCCACTGTAGCATAGATGGGAGTTGTAGAAAAATTTGTAAAACAAAATGACACTCGCTTCAACCAAATGCCGCTGAATTCACTCTAATGGTATAGAAAGCAAAAAAGGTGGTCATGAAAGGTGGAACCCAATTTTATCCAGGATGTCGAACGCGCTAATGGCAATCGATCATCTTAGATCTAAAACTACTTTTTCAAAAAATGATACGTTATTACAATTAGAAAATGACACTGCTTATATCTTTTTCCTGCGGATGAATCTCTGATCGATGAAAAAGGAGACGAGCAAGGATAGGGCACCGAGCAAAACCGGTATGCAAAACGCTTCAAAAGAGAAAGATCTGCCTTCTAGCCTCAGGTGGTCGGTGGCGCGATATTCGAGTCGCTTGGCAGCAAATCTCGCCGTCCCTATATCCTCCTGCTTTGCCAAATCCTCGAATGCGGGATCCATTGCAAATCGATCCGCCGCTTCGCGGTGCAAGTAGAGCAGCTTCGCGCTGTTACCGCTGTCGTTCCATTCGTTGATGTCTTTGACGACTGCAGATTCGGCGTCCGCACCAACGACAATCATCTTTGCCAGTTTCGGTACGCTTTTTATCTGATAACGCGCGACCAAGCTCAGGCCATGCTTCGTTACGATCGGTTCGTTCGAGCTGGAAACGGTTAACGTCGTCGTCGTGCCGGAAGCAGCGTACGTATCGAATGCAGCGGACAAATCTAGTTCATCGACACCGTTATATAGCAGAACGCCCGCCTTTACTTTGTTCCATTGATAAGCGTTGTTCAGTATGAACGTTATGTCACTGAGCCCGGCAGTGAAGGGTTTGATTTGCGGGTTTTTCACGTAATCATAGGATGGATAGTTCATCTCTACCGCCACTTTCTTCGCCGCATCCTCGCCAAGCTGCTGGGAGATGAGGTATAGCGTAGCGTCGATTCCCGATGTCAGACCCGCAGATGAAACGATATTGCCTTGCGGGACGAAGCGTCGATCTTTCACCCACTGGACTTCCGGATACTGTTTCATGAGCCGGTCAATATCGCCCCAGTGCGTCGCAGCCGATTTGCCGTTCAGCAAGCCAGTATCGGCCAGGTTTTCTGCCCCATTGCAAATGGAGAGCAATGTCGTCTGGGCGCTCGCGTTTTTCCGAATCCATTCACGGACAGGTGCATATTTTTTCTCGTCCAGAATCGGCATAAACGGAATGACGATAATGTCCGGGCTTTTACCGAGCATCGCATCCATTTCGTCAAACGAATAATGCGGAACGACATCGAGTCCCCCGGTTAGTGATTTGATTTCACGATCGGGGGCAACGCCGTATACATTGTAAGCTTCCGTCATCGCAAACATCTCGTACGGAACGAGAAAATCGAATACTTCCGTCGATTCATTCGCCAGCAGCACAGCCACTGTTGGTTTGTTTGCGTCGTATTTCGGTACCTGCACATTCGCCAATGCTGGAGCGGCTTTATCGTAAACCGACATTACGTCATTCATTGTATTGACGAACCCGATTGTGCCTGCGCCTCCTACTACGACAACAAAAACGATGAGATAAATGCTGATCCGCAATACAGTCTTCACATGCTTACTCTCCTTCATGATAAAATTCTTACCCATAAAATGTAACAAACCAATCCCAACTTATCGTCAGTCCCTAGCCCGATAGAGGCATTCGCCTGTTGCTGGAGCTGCCACTGGACTCAAGACTCTATCCTTTTTTTCACATGACTCGATAGGGCTATCAAAGCTCTCCTAGCCTGAAGAGATTATTGATCCACAAGAGATTGTTTCTAAATGTAACCTTATCTTTTCTTGAAAAGCATTGACGAGTATATCTGATAATGATAATCTTTATCATTATTGCGTAGGGAAAATGTTATTGACTATCTCCCTCACCACTATACTTTTGTACGTTCTGGAGGAATCATCATGAGAATAAAGTGGTTGGTTTTTGCAAGTATTTTGCTCCTCTCGTTCTCTCTGGCAGCATGCGGAACATCTGGAACACAACCAGGCTCAGCTCCAACCGGCAACAACGACACAGCTCCTCCGTCTACTGACAAGGCATCCACTGATCTTTCTGCTACCACTCGTACATACAAGACTGCCTTCGGAGAAATACAAATTCCCGTCTCTGTGCAAAGAGTCGTGACGCTGCAATATGCCAGCCAGATGCTGTCCGTTGGCGTAAAACCGATCGGAGCAGCAAGTCACTTGCTCGAAAACACAGATCCCGCGTTTCAGGGCATCGAGGATGTCGGAACATTGGAAGCGATCAATTATGAAAAAATCTTGTCCCTGCAGCCTGATCTAATCATCACTGCCGATATTGATAAGGACGTTTACGATAAGCTGAGCATGATCGCTCCGACTGTTGATCTTCCATGGATGGATTACGACATGTACGGTCATGTGAAAGCGATTGGCGACATCTTGAACAAGCAGCAGGAAGCCGCCGCCTGGCAAGCAGAATTTGATAAAAAATTGACGACAGCAAAAGAACAGATTCTCGGAAAAATTGGCGAAGGTAAAACTGTTGCCATTTATCGTATCGATCCAAAGGAGTTTTACGTATACGGGGCTCGAAACATGGGCTTTACGTTTTATAAAGCGCTTGGACTGACACCACCGCCAGCGATTCAAAAGGAGCTCGATAAAGACCCAAACTTCTGGGCAGCACCGATTTCTATGGAGCTACTGCCGGACTATGCTGCAGATTATGTATTCGTTAGTCTACTCCCAGGCGAGGAAGCTGCTGGCCGATACAATGAGATCAAGTCTAGTGCTATCTGGAAGAACCTCCCTGCAGTGAAAAATAGTTATGTATACGAGATCAACATGGACACGTGGCTCGGCTATACCCCTCATGACATCGAGCTGCAATTGCAGGATGCTGTGAAACTGCTGACGCAGGTTCAGTAAACCTTTACGAAAAAACGAGCCGAAAGAGTGACTTTTTTGGCTCGTTTAATTTTTCCTATAAAATTTCTTTCTCTTGCTTATTGGCATCTCGGCTCCCTTTTCTATCAACTCCTATAACAATGGAATCTTTCGGTTAGTTTTACAATCAAACCACCTATTTCTTATATAACAAAGACTATGAATACGAAAGAATTCTTTGATTTCGGTCTCCGTTTTTCCAAATAACTCAGGGCAAAATCGATCAAATCGAACTTCAAATTTACCAAAATACTTTCCTTCAGGCGTAATATACTCATGTTCTGGTGTGATATTTCTGAGAAACCCAAGATATTCAAGTCTGCAAAAATATTCATATATTACCTCATGAATCATTTTAACATGTAGGAATTCCGTTCTATTATCACGCAAATAATGAGCTAACTCATGTTTCACGTACTTTTTCAACACAATCCGAAATGGTCTTTCTGGAAAGCGCACATCTCTTTCCAGGATGTGCTTAATAATCAGCTTGGGAACCTGCTTATGTGTTCCGTAACTAGACCTTCTCTGATAAACTTTATGTATTTCTGTTAAAAATAAGAAGCTCTGCCACAAACGATGATCAATATCAAACAGATGATCACCCGCAATTTTTTGATTCATCACTGGATGGGACAAATAATCACCAATCCTTGAAATAGCAAATTGTCTTAACGGATTAGAAAGAAATTCTTCACCTCGACGATGAATGAGTTGTTGTAAATAAGGAGTTTTTTCTATTTGCTTCGAGATCTTTATTTCACGTGAAGCAAAGTCCCTCATTGTCGACTTCTGCTTCCATAAGTAAGACGTATTTACTAAAGATATGCTTCCCTCATGAGACATTCTGTGTTCCATCAGTGCCCGACGAGTTATCTTTTCACAAGTAAATATGGTTTTTCTATCTCTTTGAGCTGTTACTCTAGCAAGTGTAAACATACACTCGCTTTCTAAGGAATCAAGTAAATACAGCATTTTATTCTGCTGACGTTGAATCATATCTTGCCATGCAAGCAATCTAAAGCGATACGATGCTATTTCTGTAAAGAGGCTATAACCTAAGATCCACACCTGGGAAACGTTTATACTTTCATATCCATCTATCCTTCTTTTTAAAATCCTTTCAGATATTGGTGAACATTGAAATTCAATACAAAGTCGATGTCCATTTGGAAAAACAGTAATAATATCCGCTCTTTGATTAATTTCCTCCAAATAATATTCTTGTCTAGTCACGTTTGAAGGATAAGTCATTTCAATCCATGTTTTTAGCAGTTTTTTCCCCATAATGTGCTCTAATGTCTCCGGCTCTGAATATTCGCATCGAGTTTTGGCTACGTGAGCAAAATGTGGTTTTACTCGTGAACCATGACGATAATAAACAGCTCCTCCACATTGCTGACACCTCAACTGTTTTCTCGACCACAAGCGTAGAAAATCATCAGAGTACTTTTCAGGTTCAACTATGAAACCATCTACATGCATACATTTATCCACCACTTCACCTCCTATTCCATCATTCTAAAGTCCTAGATTAAGACAAAAAAATACCCCTGACCGCATGTAGCACCCACTCATACGGTCAGGGGTAAATTAATTACGTGAATATCGGTAGCATCAAGTTAAGTAAAAACAGTCCTGCGATCACATACAGCAGCGCTGGTACTTCCCGTCGTTTTCCAAGCGCCAGCTTCAGCAGCGGGTACGCGACAAAGCCAAAGGCGATTCCGTCCACAATGCTGTACGACAACGGAATGATCGCGATGATCAAAAAGGCCGGGAATCCTTCTGAGAAGTCCTTCAGATTGATGTTTTGCACATTTTGCAGCATCAAAGCACCGATGATAATCAGAACCGGAGCCACAGCTCCATCCGGAATCATTTTGACGAGCGGAATGAGACCGAGAGATAGAAGCAGCAGTGTACCTGTAACAAGCGTAGTCAGGCCGGTACGTCCACCCGCTGTAATACCTGCCGCCGTTTCTACTGTAGAAACCGTTGGGCTGGTGCCCATGATCCCCGAAATGGCTGCTGACAGGGCATTTGCTTGCAAGGAGCGGCGAAACTTTTGCGGCTGACCAAACATGGCAGTATGCCCATGAATCAACCCGATGTTTTCAAAGACGATCACCATGGCAAGTGAAAAAGTGGCAATCCAAAATGGCAATGTCCACATCCCGGAAAAAGACATTCCAGCAAATACATGGCTGTATTCGGCAAAAGAAAACGAGCTGCCAGCTCCTGGCTCAACAATCCCGAGCAAAATGCCAAGCCCGGTTCCTCCTGCAATCCCGATCAAAAAGTTGCCAGGTACACCCCGAACAAACAGGATCAGCGTCAAAATAAGTGTTACCAGCGTCACGATGACATGCGGGCTGGACAAATCTCCAAGCGCCACAAAGGTCGAGGGATTGGTCACGATCAGACCACCCTTTTGCAATCCAATAAATGTCAAAAACAGCCCAATCCCCACTGTGATCGCTTCTTTTAGCGAGGAAGGAATCGCATTAGACAAGACGGTAGCCACCTTGGTAAAGGCAATTACCGTAAAAATCAGACCCGAAACAAAAACCGCAGCCAAGGCCTCCTGCCAGCTAAGACCCATCGAATGGCAAAGCGTGTACGTAAACAGCGCATTGATTCCCATGCCGGGAACTAAAATAATGGGTGCATTCGCCCAGAAAGCCATAATGAGCGAGCCAATAAATGCTGTCAAAACAGTCGCAAGGATGCCGGCTTCCATCGGAATACCCGCATCCTGTAAAATCGAAGCGTTTACGGCAACAATGTATACAATGGTGACAAAGCCGATGAAGCCAGCAATGATTTCCCGTTGAAACGTCGTGTCGCAAGCACGCAGGTGAAACATCTTATCCAACCACGTACGCACGTTTATTCCCTTCTTTCTTTATGCATGTTTCATGAATTCCTGTGAAAATTATGCTATCATAGCCACATCAATATGAAAAATATCCAGTTAATCTGTCTTTCATATGTTTTTCATATGGATCGATCAAGAAAGAAGGGATTTTGCGTGGATATCCGCCAGCTGCGTTACTTTATCGCCATTGCTGAAGAAGGCCAAATTACGAGTGCTGCCAAACGTCTGAACATCGCTCAGCCTCCCTTGAGCCAGCAGCTCAGGCAGATGGAGGATGAATTAGGTGTCATTCTGATGGAGCGCTCCGGGAAACGCATGGAGTTGACCGAGGCAGGTCACACCTTGTATCGGCAAGCGCTGAATATTGTTCACCAAATGGAAGAAGCTCTCTCGGAAGTAAAAGAAACAGGCGAAGGAATTCGTGGGACTTTGTCCATCGGCGTAAGTGCGTTGTCCGCCTACCGACTACCCGAACAGATTCGCCTGTTTCAGCAAAAATACCCGTTGATTACGTACAAAGTGTGGAAAGGTGACACGCAATTGCTCAATCAATGGCTGGAGAGACGTACCATCGAGGTTGCGATCGTCCGCTTGCCTCATTCCTTGAATAACTGCATGATGATTCCACTAGAGGAAGAGCCATTCGTTCTGATTGTTCCCGCCAGCTCTCCCTATGCTTCCTACGAGCGAATACACATGAGTGAAATCGCCCAGCTCCCTCTAATCATGCCGAGTACCCCTGGTCTTGGCATATACGATCTGATCGTCAAAGAGTTTTCGCGTCTTGGCGTAGAGCCTCATGTCATCTGCGAATGTCCCGATATTTCCCTGATCGTCAGCATGGTAGCTGCTTCCGTCGGCTCCTCCATCGTTCCGATCTCCGCCTGGAAAAGACATCAAAGTGAACAAATCCACGGCATTCCGCTGGAGGGAACCTCTATCTATTCCTCAGCAGCCGTCGTCTGGCAGTCCGGGCGACACCTTTCCAAAGCAGCCAACCGCTTTATTGAGACGTTTTCGTAAACAAGCGGTTGGTCTTGGTGCTCCGAATCGCCCGCATCTGCTCCGCTACCTCCCGATCCTGCCAGCCAAGCTCATCCAGCTTGGTCACAACGGCTTCCAGATCACTGTCTGTTCGATTTTGGCTCAATTTATAAATGGCGTCCAAACGCTCTACCTTGATCTCAAAGCAGGTAATTTCCTTCAACATGGCTTGCATCATTTTTGCCGGAACCATGTCCCATTCAACAGGCTGCTCTTGTCCTCCTTCATACTTTAGCAAAAGGTCTCTAATCATTTGCTCGACTCGCTGCGCTGATGTAATCGTCTGTAACTTCCCATAGGCATGAACCGCTGTATAGTTCCAGGTAGGTGCATCCGGTCGCGCGTACCAGGACGATGAAATATACGTGTGCGGACCGTGGAAGACAGCGAGCACAGAACTAGCTTCCTGCTCCAGCAAAGCACTTTGTCGGTTCACCCGAGCAATATGACCAGTCAAATACAGGTCTTCCCCTCTACTCTCTACCTCCAGTGGAATATGCGTTGCTACCGGCTCCGCTCCATCCGAGGAAATAATCAGCCCAAACGGATGATTTTTCATGAAAGCAATGATCTCTTCTCTGTCTGTTACAGCGTAATAGCTTGGCACGTACATGAAGTTTCTCTCCTCTCTTTTTTCCTATCCTAGCATCTGATTTTGTTTTTCCTAGGGGCAGATTTTCGGGATGGAAGAGGGTCAATTTCCCCTTCCTTTTCATGGAATAAAATTGGAAACAGCGCGGGACTATAAACTATCGTCAGCTTTTGAAAGACCCATCCCCTGGAGGAATATAATGACGTTTATCATCTCACTCTCGATTGTCCTTATTATTGTTTTATTCGGCGTTTTTTCTCCTGAGCTGTTTGCCAATGCAGCAAATTACGTGCTGCATATTACTACAACAAATTTTGGCTGGTTCTATTTGATCGTCACGTTTGGTTTTTTGCTTTTTTGCATTTTCCTTGCGTTTAGCAAATACGGAAAAATTCCATTAGGTCAAGATGATGATGAACCGGAGTATTCACTCCCAACCTGGTTTGCTATGCTGTTTAGCGCTGGCATGGGAATTGGTCTTGTCTTTTGGGGAGTAGCCGAGCCTGTCTCCCATTATTTCGCCCCGCCAGCAGGCATTACTGGGCAAACGACAGAAGCTGCTCAAACAGCCTTGCGCTACGCATTTTTCCACTGGGGGCTTCATCCATGGGGCATTTATGCCGTCATTGCTCTATCCCTCGCTTACTTTCAATTTCGCAAGGGGGCAAAAGGATTGATCTCCTCCACCTTTGCTCCTTTGCTGGGTGGTCAAACGAATGGTCCTATCGGCAAAGCGATCGATATTTTAGCTGTCATCGCCACAGCCTTTGGAGTTGCGACTTCACTCGGGCTTGGAACCCTACAGATAAATGGCGGGTTGTCCCATCTTTTTGGACTGCCTTCCAATACTTTTGTGCAAATCACGATTATTGCCATCATCACGGTGCTTTTTCTGTTATCCGCTACGACGGGTCTCGATAAAGGAATCAAGCTTCTTAGCAATACGAATCTTTTTCTGGCTATGGCGCTTTTGTTTCTTACCTTAGTTTTTGGTCCTACCTCGTTCTTATTTGACACATTCACCAGCACACTGGGCAGCTATCTAAACAATCTTATCTCGATGAGCTTGCGCCTCACGCCGTTTACACAAGGCAACTGGGTCGCAAACTGGACATTGTTTTACTGGTCATGGTGGATCGCTTGGGCTCCATTCGTTGGAATGTTTATCGCTCGTGTCTCAAAGGGTAGAACCATCAAGGAGTTCGTCATCTGTGTCATGCTTGTTCCCAGCCTACTCAGCTTCATTTGGTTCTCCGTATTTGGAGGGACGGCACTTCATCTGGAAATTTTCGATCGAGCTCCGATCGGCGAAGCGGTACAAAGAGATATATCGACTGCCTTGTTTTTCACACTTGAGCATTTACCGATGGGATTCGTCCTCGCTATCGTTGCGACACTGCTGATCATTACGTTCTTTATCACCTCAGCCGATTCAGCCATTTTTGTGCTTGGCATGCTATCCTCCGATGGCAAACTCAATCCATCCAATCGAGTAAAAATAACATGGGGTATCCTCCAGTCCTCCATCGCCGTCGTTCTGCTCTTGAGTGGCGGATTAGAAGGACTGCAAACTGCCTCTATTGTTGCCGCCTTACCGTTTGCCATCATCATGGTGTTGATGTGCTATTCTCTCTTGCTGGCACTAGGCGAAGAAGAACGCCAAGCAAAAAAGAAGCGAAAGGCTCAGCAGAGAAAGCTGGAGAAGCTGTTAGAGCAGCTGTGAGGACAGACCCTTTGCAGGAAATGAAAAGAGACCTTGAGTGAAGTTCATCCAAGGTCTCTTTCCTATGGTATCATTTGTAAAAATATAAAGGGACGTTAGATCCATTATGGATCATTACGCCCCATTACGTTCCCGCCTACTTACCTTCAGAACGAACCTCGATCCCGCTTCTCTTGAACAAAGCCGCGGTCAGACCAACCCCCGTTACCTTTTTCCCGGAAAAGCTGCCATCGTACACAAAAGAGCTGCCACAGGACGGACTGTTTTCCTTGAGGATGGCTGACGTTGCTCCGACCGTTTTGGCCAGCCTCAGTGCTTGCTGTGCCCCCGCGAGGAACTCATCCGTCACATCATTACCTGTTTGATCAACAATGCGTGCACGCCCATCCAGAACATCAAAGCCATCGCCTCCGATGATTTCAGCAGGCGGCCGGGGAGTTGGCAATCCTCCGAGTTGTTCTGGACATACCGGAATGACCTTTCCTTCTCGCAAAAGCTGTTCCAGGTCTGCATCCAGACACGACTTCTGATCATAACGACACTCACAACCGATCAAACAGGCACTGATCATTTTCATGGCAAATCCTCCACTCCCACTTCCGATATCTACAGCTTACGCAGCTTCACGCTTTGCACCATATGATCCTGACCCTTGTCCAAAATCAGCTGGGCACGAACCCTCGTTGGCAAAATGTTACTGCGCAAATTCGCTCCATTGATCTCATTCCAGATCCCAGTCGCAACTTCTGTCGCTTCCTCGTCAGACAAGCTGGCGTACCGACGGAAATAGGAGGATGGATTGGAAAAAGCGGTCTGGCGCAGAAGCTTGAAGCGCTCCACATACCATTGCAAAATATCCTTTTCATCCGCATGAACATAGATCGTAAAATCAAAGAAATCCGATACAATTACTTCTGAAATTCGTGGCTCGTTTTCATCCCCGCGCGGCGGCTGAAGTACATTCAAGCCTTCAACGATCAGGATATCTGGCTGACGAACGGTCTGCCATTCATCTGGTACGATGTCATAGACCAGGTGGGAGTAGACGGGTGCCGATACTTCTGGCAGCCCCGATTTTACATCCGCTAAAAAGTTGATGAATCTACGCAAATCGTAGCTTTCAGGGAAGCCTTTGCGCTTCATGATCCCCCGCTCCTCTAACACACGGTTCGGATAGAGGAATCCATCGGTTGTAACCAAATCCACCTTGGGATGATTCGGCCAACGGGAGAGCAGCGTCTGCAAAATCCGAGCTGTCGTGCTTTTTCCTACTGCCACGCTGCCTGCAATCCCGATAATAAACGGAACCTTGCCGTCCTGATTGCCAAGAAACGTATGGGTAGCCTGATACAGCTCCTGTGTACCACCCACATACAGATTGAGCAGACGCGACAAAGGCAGGTAAATCTCCGCCACTTCAGTCATTGAAACATTTTCATTCAACCCCTGCAAACAGGAAAGCTCTTCATCTGATATGGTCAGCGGCGTGGAAGCCCGCAGTGCTCTCCACTGCTCGCGAGTAAACGTCACGTAAGGTGATGCCATGGGAACGAACATCCTTTCCATCATGAAAGTGCTTTCTTACTATCATCACAACGTTAGTTTACACCAGCAGGCCTTTCTTGGGAACAAGAGGCTTATCTCATCTGGGGCAGAACGGCACTTTCGTCCTCATTCACGCTTTCGCTTCTTTCCTTGAACACTCTTCTTTTGCTCCAGTATCCACGCCCTTTGTAGCTTGATCCCAGCGATAATCTTGCTCTTCACCGCGAAATCAGGCAAGCTTTTGTACGCACGCAAAAAAACATCTTGAGCTACATCCTCCGCCGTAATCTTGTCTTGTATAAGCCATTCTCCTCCCCCCTAAACAATTAGATACATCACTTCATTTTTTCTTACAAATATTTCAAAACCCTTTTCATTCAAACACAAAAAAACGAGCTGACCCCCTCTCAGGCATCAGCTCATTTTCATTTTTCTTCCAAATTATTTTCCCAAAAAAGCTTGCAGCATCCATACATGCTTTTGCAGGCTTTCGCTCATCCCCAAAAACATATCGCCAGTAGCATCATCGTCTGCCTCTTCTGCTGCCACGATTCCTTCCTTCAGCTCAGCGATGAGCTTAGTAAAATCACTCACCACGACCTGCACCATCTGTTCCGCAGACTCGCCACCAGCCGCTTCCTGAACAGACGATTTCTCCATACAGGCTTTCATCGTGGAAACCGGCTTGCCTCCGACAGCAAGCAGGCGCTCTGCCAGCTCATCTACGTATTTCGCAGCCTCATTGTACAGTTCCTCGAACTTGGCGTGCAGCGTAAAAAAGTTGGGACCACTCACATACCAGTGAAAGTGGTGCAGCTTTATATACAAGACAGACCAGCTTGCAACCTGCTTGTTCAGCACCTCGGTTACGGGACGGCTTATCGTAATACTCATTTCGACGCTCCTTCCTTCCATGGAAATAGAGATTGCGTCTGTAGTGTTCCGCCTTGAGCTGTCTGCTATTCGAGAATGGTATGGATTTATGTTAAAAAGGTCCCATCTCTTTATTCAGGCTGGAGACTGCGGGCACGCTCCTGCAAAAAGACCATGGCATTGCACGCCTGCATCGCCGCACCTACTGCCAAGCTGCGCTCATCCAGATCAAAGCGTGGATGATGCACCGGGAATGTGCAGCCCAGCTCTTCATTACGTACACCTAAATGGTAAAAGGCACCTGGAACATGCTCGGCAAAGAAGGCAAAGTCCTCTACGCCAAGGCTCGGCATCTCGTTAACCTTGACGTTATCTGCGCCAAGCAGCTCTTCTCCCGTGGCTTTGACCAGATCGACCATGGCATTGTCATTGATGAGCGATGTGTAGCCCTCTTCAAAGCTAATCTCAGCCCGGCCACCCAGGCTGCGGGCTGTTAGATCCGCGATTTCACGTACACGCTCCTTGACCAGCGCTCGCACTTCTTTTGTCAGTGTACGAATCGTACCAGACAGCTTTACTTCCTGCGCGATGATATTGGTTGCTGTCCCACCTGAAATAATACCAAGCGATAGTACAGCGGACTGGCGCGGGTCTACATTGCGACTGACGATCGTCTGCAAAGCAGTGATGACATGTGCGGCGATCACAATCGCATCCTTTCCATTGTGCGGATACGCGCCATGTCCGTTCTCTCCGAAAACCGTGATATGTACGTCATCAGATGCTGCATTCATTTGTCCGTATTTGACCCCGATACGACCAACCTCCAGCTCAGGAGAAACATGCAGTCCAAATACAGCTTCCACGCGCGGGTTTTCCAGCACGCCCTCTTGGATCATTGGCAGCGCACCACCGACTGTCTCTTCTGCTGGCTGGAAAAACAGCTTCACAGAGCCTGCCAGCTCACTCTTGTGCTCGTTTAAAATACGAGCTGCTCCGAGCAAGCATGTCATGTGGGCGTCATGTCCACACGCGTGCATTTTTCCTTCTACCTGTGATCGGTAGCTGGTAGCGTTCGCCTCAAGAATTGGCAAAGCATCCATGTCCCCGCGCAGAGCAACCGTTGCTCCCGGATGCTCTCCCTGAATCAGTCCAACGATTCCCGTTCCTGCCGATTTGGTATAGGGAATCCCCATTTCATCGAGATAACGCATAATTTGCTCCTGTGTACGGAACTCTTCCAAGCCAATCTCAGGGAATTGATGGAAGTCCCTACGTACCTCCTGCAGCCATGGCAAAATGTCTTCGGCTTGGCGCTTTACTTGTTCTTTATTGATGTTCATACCGTCACACTCTCCTCAATGGTAAACTGGCAGCTTGTCGCATCCAGGCTCGCTTCCACACCGAGTGGCAAAGCCATATTGTACGCTCCATGCCCGATTTGCACGTTCCAGACAGTCGGCTTTTGATACGGCACGACGATATTTTGGAAAACATCCCAAACAGAGAAGCCTTCCCGCTTTTTCGATTCGCAGTCCGTCCATGTTCCGATCACGATCCCTGCACAATCGTCGAACAAGCCTCCCAAAGCCAGCTGAGTCAGCATGCGGTCAATTCGGTACGGCTCCTCGTCGATATCTTCCAGAAACAGCAGCTTGCCCCGCGTATCCAATTGGAATGGTGTTCCCATCAACGCGGAAATAAGCGCCAGGTTGCCTCCAACAACGGGACCGGATGCCTGACCCTCTACCAGACAAAGCATTTCTTCCCCAGGAGGGTTCACGATTGCACCCAATGGCTCAGGACGCGTCATCGCACGCAGCAAATATTGCTTGGACCAGTCGTCCAGATTGTGCGCGATGTCAGAAGTCGCCATCGGTCCATGCAGGGTGGCTAGTCTCGCTTGCTGTCCAAAAGCGGAATGCAAGGCGGTAATATCGCTATAGCCAATGAACAGCTTTGGATTTTGTTCAATACAGTCATAATCCAGCAAATTCAGAATTTGTGGGGCACCATATCCCCCGCGCATGCACATGATGCCGTCTACCTCGTCATCGGCAAACATCGCATTCAGCTCCATGGCTCTCTGCTCGGGCGAACCGGACAAGTAGCCTCCATAGGTTTCTCTGCACGCTGCGCCAACCTTCACTTTGAATCCGAATGCTTCCAATTCAGTTATCGCTTTGTTCAATACTTCTTCTGTTGCAGGACTCGAGGTGGCAACCACCCCGATTGTATCTCCTGCACGCAATGCTTTTCCTTTATTCATAGCTGTATCTCTCCTTATTCTTTGTAGGCCCATTTGAAGTCGATCTTGCTGAGTGGATCAATGCGAACGCCCTTTACCTTGTCATTTTGAACCCAGGCGTTTACATCACTGAATATGCCAGTCAGTGGCATTTCATCCATCAAGAGCGTCTCTGCCATAAGCAAAATTTGATTGCGCTTTGCCGGGTCTGCCTCTTTGTTAGACTGATTAATCAGCTCTGTATATTTCGGGCTATGCCAGCGAGTGATGTTGGAAGAACTGTACTTCTCAACGAATTTTTGCAAAAAGTTGATAGAATCGTTGTAATCGGCTGTCCAGCTAGAGCGTGTAATTTCAAATTTCCCTTGCTCCTGATCATCCAAATACACCTTTGTTTCCTTGTTCAATAGCTTTACATCTACACCCAATACGTTTTTCCAGGTAGCCTGGAGGGTTTCTGCAATCGCCTTGTTGCGATCAGACGTGTTGTACAGGTACGTAATCGAGGGAAGCTTGGTTATTCCCAGCTCAGCCATGCCTTCCGCAAGCAGTTTTTTCGCTTCCTCCTGCTGGTTGTCGGCAAAAAAACCTTCTGGCTTGAGGCTAGCTGTAATTGGTGTAATACCCATCAGCGGTGTTTGGCCAGCTTGACCGATGTTATCAGCAATCTCCTGACGATTGATCGCATAAGCAAAGGCCTTGCGTACCTTTAAGTTTGTAAATGGCGGGCGCTCAGCATTGAAGCGAATATAGTAGGAGGTTGCTTTTGGCTTGGTCAACAGCTTGCCTTCCTGCTTCAAAGGCATGACTGCATCTACGGGCAGACCACTGATCGGACCGCCTGCCCAGTCCAGATCGCCGTTTTGGAACATGGACAGCTCCGTATTGGTATCGGAAATCATGGAAAATTCGATACGCGCAAGTTTTACCACATCTTTTTCCCAGTAGGTATCGTTTTTTACGAGAATCAGCTTATTTTTATGCTCCCAGGTATCCAGCTTGAACGGTCCGTTACTGACCAATGTTTTCGGATCGTTCGCCCATTTGGGATTGGACTGAACCACATTCTTGTTAACCGGCGGGAGAAAGGAAGCCAGGGTCGGGAAAAATGGCGTTGGATGCTCCATTGTTACCTGCAGGGTCTTATCGTCGAGTGCTTTGACTCCGACATCCTCTTCCTTCGCCTTGCCGGAGGTGAATGCCTGAGCATTCTTGATACTATAATAATTGTAAGATGCAGGGGAGCCTGTTTTCGGATCAAGCGCGTGCTTCCATGCAAACTCGAAGTCATGTGCTGTCACAGGATCACCGTTTGTCCACTTGGCATCACGCAGCGTAAAGGTGTAAGTCAAATGATCATCGGAAAGCTTCATATTCTCTGCAATCGAGTTAATCGGCTCCCCTTTTTCATCCAAACGCGTCAATCCGTCATAAATAGCACTAATAACAGACCCTGAGGTTGCATCCTCCGCAAATGTCGGGTCAAGGGTAGTCGGCTCTTCTGTATTGAGACGCAGAATTTGCGCCTCTGGTTTTGCTGGCTCTGCTGCTGGCGTCGAAGCTGGCGGCTGGGATGTAGGTGCAGATGAGCTGGCTGGCGAAGAACTACCCGACCCGCTGCTACAGGCTGCAAGCATGCTTCCTGCTACGAGCAACGAGCTGACTAGCATAGTGATGGTTTTTTTCATGATCGAAAGCCCCCTTTTTGCCAATACAGTATATATGCTGCAAAATTGGTGCCACACGAAAAAGCGCATGTCTCGTCTTGAAACTATTCATTCATGCATACAAAAACAAATAAGATTGAAATTTCTTACTTTTAGCCGTTATTCTCTGGTGAATAGGAATCATTCACCGGTGAATACCCATTTCCTTACTTTTCTGCTTGCTGACGGCTGACTGATTCCCAATGCTTCTGCAATCCTCGTCGTTGTTTTATGCTGCTCAAAAGCGCGCTGTACAAGCTGACGCTCTACCTCGTCCATAGCATCCTGCATCTGCATTAGACGATCCACTTTTACCCCGTTATGAGCACTGCTTTGCTGATTGTGGATGTAACGCGGGATTTGCGCAGGCGTAATCAGAGAATCATGAGAAGTAACAACCAGACGCTCTACTACGTTTTCCAGCTCCCGTACATTTCCTGGCCAGTCGTACTCTTCGAGAATCGGGTAGCATACGTCACTCAATTTCCTTTCGAGACAATATTTTTGCGAGAATACATTGAGAAAATAATGAATCAGTACGGGAATCTCTTCCCTACGCTCGCGCAGTGGCGGGATTTCCAGCGGCACGACATGAATTCGGTAATACAGGTCTTCGCGGAATTTGCCTTCTCTCACCATTTTCCGCAGATTCTTGTTTGTCGCTGTAATCAGCTTCACGTCTATCTCACGGGATACAGAGCTTCCTACCGGAGTTATCGTTTTGTCTTGAAGAACAGTCAGGAGCTTCACTTGCAAAGCAAGCGGCATTTCGCCGATCTCGTCCAAAAACAGTGTTCCCCTGTTTGCTTTTTCAATTAATCCAGCTTTTCCATCCTTGTCGGCTCCAGTGAAGGCTCCTTTTTCATAACCGAACAGCTCCGACTCAAGCAGCGTCTCAGGAATCGCCCCACAGTTAATGTGCACGAACGGCTTGTCTACGCGCGGACTGCACTCATGAATGTATTTAGCCAGGACACCTTTTCCGACACCTGATTCGCCGAGCAATATCATGGATGAATCAACCTGTGCCAGCTTTTCTGCCATCACAGCCACTTGTTGCATCGATTGGCTACGATAGATAAGACAGGTATTTCCTTTTTGTCTGCCTTTTTCTTTAGTCATTTCACTTTGAAACAGAGTTCCGATGTACTTCACTTCATTCAATTCCTGCTGCAGCTGCTCCTGTTCCGTTATGTCAATCGATGTATTGACGACACCACTGAGGTTGCCATCCTGGTCCCAAATCGGAGTCCCTTCTACGAACAGTCTGCGATTTCGCAGCGTGGTTTGGATCGTCTGTACTTTTTTCTTGTCGCGAATCACGCGCATCGTAATGGTTGGAGCAAAATAACCGAGACGATAAAATTCCTCAATAGGCTTCCCGATCATTTCCTTGGGATCAATGCCGAAATACTCACCGTATTTTGGGGAGCAATAGAGCGTTCTGCCCTCCGCGTCTGTAACGTGAACAATATCATAGATGGAGCCAAGCACCGCTTCAAAGTCAATCATAGAGCCCACTCCTGCCTGCTGTATTATGGTAAAGGCTGGGCGCATAACCCATACACTTTTGAAATCAATCATCTGCTGCCGATACATCGATAAAATGATGCGTGTACTCCTTCTCCATTTGACAGCTTCCTTCCTTCAAAAATTCTGAAAGTGGCCATAGGGTAACAAAAAAGGCTTCACCATCATGTAGTGAAAGCCTTCAACTGAGCGCTGCTTTAAGCATACAAGCATTATTTTTTCGGCAAAATAAGTGTAAAGGTCGAGCCTTGCGGAGAGCTTTGGCCGAGGATCAGATCGCCCCCGAGCGCCTTCGCGATCATTTTGGAAAAGGACAGGCCGAGTCCCAATCCTCTCACCTTCTCCTTTTTGTTACGACCGCGGAAGAAGCGCTCAAACACGAGTGATTGCTCGTCGAGTGGAATTCCCTGTCCGTCGTCTCTTACATCCACGCGCATATCAGAATCAGTTGCATATAAAACCAGCTCGATCTTACCTTTTTTGCCAACAGCCTGCTTGGCATTGTTCAAAAGATTGATCACCACCTGCTGGACACGGCTTGGATCGATGTTGATAATCGTCTCTTTCTCGGGGAGTTGTGTAATGAACTCCACGTTTTCTAAATCCTGCGTAACCCGCCACTGCGAGGCAATCTCAGGGATGAGCTTGCTCAGGTTTTGCTCTTCTAGCTGTACGGCAATGGCACCAACTGCAAAAGAATTGAAATCGAGCAAATCCTCTACCATTTTTTGCAGCCGCTTGGTTTCTTTCAAGCAAATTTGTAAAAACTCATTTTTCTCGTCACCCGTGACTACTTCGTCATTAACCGCCTGAACCAGCCCACTGATCGCGGTGACGGGTGTCTTCAGCTCATGAGTAACTCCTGCCAATAGCTCGGTACGTATGCTCTCAAGCTGCCGGAGTCGGTCTGCCATCTCCTTGAATGTATAGACCAATTCGTGAATTTCACGTTCCTTGATCGTTTTATTGATCGTAACGTCGTAATTTCCTTCTACGATCCGCCTGGCAGACAGCACGACATCCTGAATCGGATCAGACAGCTTACGGGCGTGAAAATAAATAACTGCCCACCCGAGAATGCCCAGACTACCTAGCATGATCACCAAGTACTGGACTTGCTCCCTTCCTACCTTGATATCCGTTTCTGGAAAGAGCAGAATCACTTGCCCAACCGGAACGTCATTATATTCCAAATCTTTTCGAATGACGTACAGCGTGTCTCCGGACGGCTGCTTCACCTTGTCGGCAGTATTGGCCTGCTCCAGCATGCGAGGAAGTGCCTGCTTCAACGCCGGATTTACCATCCCCGTGCGGTTGTAGATGATTTCTCCCTTTTTGTTCTGAACAAAAAGAAGCAGATTGCGATCGACGCCCATAAACTTGCGACGATTATCCAGCACCTGATGGAGCTTGTCCCCTACTAGAACGTTTCCATCATCATCTACGACACGGTCAGCCACTTCTTCTGCGAAGAGTCGCGTTACTTCCAATTGCTTCTCAATCGCCGCGTATTTGATCCAATAGGCGGATACAACACCGATGAGTACGAGGCCGATACAAAGAGTAAGCAAGTAGCGTGTTGTCCAATAATGCAGGAGTGAGACTGGTTCATTGTTTTTGATAAACACAGAATTGATACCCCACCCCTCTGAGCGTCTTGATCTCACCTTCGGAGGCAGGCCAATTTTCTAATGTCTTGCGGATTCGTTTGATCGCCAAATCAACTGCGCGATCGCTTCCGCCGTAGTCCATTCCCCATACCTGCTCAATTAATTGTTCGCGGGTAAAGGTCTGATTCGGATTTTGCGCCAAAAACAGCAACAGAGACAAATCGCGTGGATGAAACAGTAGCTCCAACCCATGAAGCGTCACGTTGTGCGACTGGAAGTTTATTTTCAGGCTTCCGAAAAATCTGGTTTCCTGGTCCTTGATTAAAATAGCTGAGCGTCGCAGCACAGCATTCACCCTGGCAACTACTTCCTCCGCTTCAAACGGCTTCGTTATGTAGTCGTCTGCCCCTTGATTCAGCCCTTTCAGCTTTTGATCAGTCTGGCCCAGAGCCGTGATCATAATGACCGGACAGGCGCTTTTTTCCCGAATGTACTGCAAAACATCCCATCCGCTTCTCTCGGGAAGCATGATATCTAGCAGGACCAGGTCAGGCTTTTTTTCGTCAAAGAGCTGCGTCGCTTCGTCTCCATCCTCTGCCTGCCACACCTGATACTCAGCTTTTTGTAAATAAGCTTTTAACACACGTGAAATAACCAGCTCATCTTCTACTAACAATATGCTTTTCATCGAATACCTTCCAAATTGAGAGGCATATGATCATTCCCCATTTTTTCATTCCCTGCATGGACACCTATTCTACTTCATTTTCGACTATCCTTCTATACTACCAGTTTACCTCTTTCTCATTAGAAATGGATTTGCTGATTTTGGAAAATAGGAAAAAAGCCTTGCATTCCCTCTTGAAAAAGGAAGCAAGGCTTTTGAAAGAGTCGCTTAGATGCGGGATCCGTCAAAGAAAATCTTGTCGCTATCAACGTCACCTTCGAAATCATATTTTTTCTTGCCAGTGTCGCTATCGATGATTTTACCTGTTACATCCGCATCATCGAATTCATCCCAGATGTCATTCACGATATCTTTCACCAATTTTTTGAAATCTGAAGTACCCAGATCATCGAAATCATCGCCGTATTCATCGAGGTCAATCTCGATTTCGACTTCAATCTCGTCTTCATCTCCGTCAAGTGTGATATCCCACTCGAGGTCCTCAAAATCGCCGTAGTCTTTATTCAATTGCTTTTCCAAATCATTCAAACGATCGTCGAAATCTTCGTCATCTTTATTATTTTTCTTTTTGTCGAGATCGTCTTCCAAGTCGGAAATCTCTTTGTTCAAGCTGTCAATCTTGGCTTGCATCGTTCTGATTTGAGCATCGCGTGCTGCCAGTTCAGCTGCATGCTGGGAATCCGCTTGATCCTTGACGTTGATTGTATACGAATTTCCATCCCAAGTAACTTCTTTGTTGAATACGCCTGCCATCATGCGAAGCGGAATGTAAGTCGTACCATTCACAATGAAAGGCTCTACTGTAGTAGAAACCGCATTACCGTTATACAACACTTTGATGTTATTGTAGTTTACTTGAAGATTCTTCTTTGCAACGGATGCAGAAGAGCTTGTCGGAAATAATCCTACGGTAAGAACCAACGCAGATGCAATCGCCAGGTACTGTTTTTTGAACATGGAAAGTCCTCCATTCTTCCAGTTGTGTATTTCATACGTGTTCCTATGTACATATCCTACTTTACCTATTGAACGTGTCGAACGGATGTCAATCGTCGATTTTTTCCTTACCACATTTTGGTAAGGGGAGATTCAATGGGTTTTGCTAATCCCTCATTAACAAAACGGCAATAGAAAAGCCTGGGAAATAATATCCCAGGCTTTATTCGATGGGCCATGTTTTTCGTATGTCATGCTCAAATTGACGCAAATGCTGAATACGCTTTTGGGTCGCCTGATAATCCGCCTGCCAATCCTCACTTTCACGACCGCGGATCAGCTCTGCTTTTTTCTCCAGCTCCCGCACCTCACTGCGCAGGGCAATCACGATATCTAATAGACCATCCATGTCGATCTCTCGCATCTCTGATATAAAATGCCATTCTGCTTCTGTTAAACGATACTGCTTGTTTGCCATCTTTCATCACCCTTACTCTATCTTGCTTACGGGAAGCGACTCAATTTTTTGCAGTTATTCTCATATGCATGTATCATGATGCCACTTGATGTATAATAAATAAGGTATCGGTTATTTCAGCTGAACAACCAGAAGTTAGTAAAGGAGACTGCTGTATGTTCTCGATTAGAGAATCCGATTTGCCAGGAATCGGAAGGAAGTACCAAGTTGAAGCAAAAAGCGGGGATAAACTGGTCGTTGTTATTCATGATGATGGTCGCAGAGAGATGTACCATTTTGACAATGACGATGCAGATGAAACCATTTCCATGATTACTCTCGACGATGACGAAGCGAGAAAAATTGCTGCGATTGTCGGCGGTTTGACCTATCAGCCAACAGCATTGGAAACAGTCGAAGTCGCATTGGACAAGCTCATTATCGAATGGTACAAAATACAGAACGGCTCTGCTTCAATCGGCAAAACGATTGGCGAGCTCGATGTCCGTCAAGAAACGGGAGCAACGATTATTGCCGTTATTGAAAAAGACCATCGCCAAACGATCAACCCCGGTCCTGAGTACGTCCTCTGTACAGGAGCTACCCTGGTCGTTGCCGGCGAGCGCAAGCAAGTCCAAGCGCTAAAATCAATACTCTGCACCGAGAGCAAATGATATTCGCCCTCTCATCTGAGCGATTTGCATAAGGAAACCAGCTGACAGCCTGCTTAAAGGGCTGTCAGTTTTTTCATTCAATCGCAGACAGCATATTCTCCATCATCTCCTGATTCATCGGTCCGATATATTTATTTTGTATCACGCCGCTTGAATCAATGATGAAGCTGGTAGGGATTGAAATTGCCTTGTACACGCCGGATACCTGTTTATCCACATCCATCAGAATCGGAAACGTCATGCCATATCTCTGTACAAAAGCAGAAACAGCCTCCACATTTGTTTCCGTAGAGGTCAGATTGACACCAAGAATCACGACTCCTTTATCTTTGTTGGCCTCATAAAAGCTCTGCATGTCTGGTATCTCAGCCCGGCAGGGAGGACACCAGGTTGCCCATAGATTTACAATGACCTTCTTACCACGCAAATCGGAGAGCTTCATCTTCTCCCCATTCAATGCCTGTAATTCAAAGTCGGGTGCCAGATTTCCTTTTTCGATGCCAATTGCTATGTTCCCCTTCCCAGCTGCTTGCTCGGCACTGCCTGTTGCAGATGATGCAGCAGGCGTTTTTCCAGTATCCATTATTCCCCAAGCGAGTAAGCCTATCAGCACGATAGCTGCCAGTGCATTTTTATGTTTCATCGGATGATCCTCCTGTTACCGGAGTCTGGAGCCGTGAAGATAAAAATAAAGCGAGAAGCGATAGCAAATAGAAAGCGATTTGTGTCTTCGAAAGCCCAAGAAACAGAGTATTTCTTGTATCGATAAAAAATTGGACATAGACTTGGCTGATTCCGAACCAGAGCGATAGGGTCAACCAGAAAGACATGGTCGTTTGATCCTGCTTACTGGTAAACAGCCACCAGAGAAAAATCGCATGAATGACGACCTGCTGAATATAAAACCAGCGATCACTATTTTCCAAGAGGACCGTGAGCATATGGTATATGCCGCTTGCAGCCAAAAAGCCTGTTGCAAAGGCAAGAACAACGAGATGAACCGTAATCGCTTTTTTCCGAATGCCTCGCACAAGATAAATCATAACTGCCACAGCAGCCAGCCAAGCACCATTCTCTCCACCAGAGAAATACAGGATCGAAGAGGGATTTTGGATTGCTTTTGAAAAGTGAAGGAGAATATAGCTGAGCTTCCAGATCAAAAACGCCAGGAAGACAGCATTACTCAGCAGCTCAATGATCGCAGCTCGTTCTACCTTTTCTTTTTTTAGTCGCAGTGTAATCGCCAAAAAGCCACAAGCGAGTGAAACGACCGCCGCCAGCATACTCATTTTTACTAGTAATGGACCTAGTTGAAAAGCATCAGACAATTGTGTTTTCCTCCCTGTCTGCTAGCCATGAATCTCTCATTCAAGATGAATGACGCATGTATCCTCTCACAATATCAGGAAATGCTGGAGAAAGGAATGGTCAACACTATCTTTTATGAGCAGCAAAAAATAAGCAGGTCGCCAGGCAAAGTCTACGAAAAAAAAGCTCCCGCTTGGGGTAGCAGGAGCTTTTTAGCTTCGGTTATTCTAACTTTTTCTTTTCGTTAGGAGCAATTCCGCTTCCAGATCTCTTCGCCGGGTTTCCCCTGTTTTGGTCCAGTGCAGAAACCGATCGTCCAGGAGCTCTGATAGAATGGCTCGCTTGTCTTTTTCATGCAGATCAAGTGCCCGCACTTGCCGCCTCATCTCTCCCAGAAACAGCGTGTATGCTTCGTACTCGGGACCAATCCATTGTTCCAGCTGTCTGCGCAGCTTTTTGGCCAAGCCTGGATTATGCCCTCCGGTAGAGATAGCGATTTGCAAGTCTCCACGCTCAACGAGAGAGGGGACCGTGAAGCTGCATAAATCGGGTCGATCTACGATGTTGATCCACTGGTGTGGCAGGCAGGCGTTGTACACAGCGTGGTTTACTGCCGAATCATTCGTCGCTGCAATGACAATCACAGCTGCCTGTACATCCGCAGGTTCAAAGGGACGGTGATGAATCATGACTTGTCCGCTTCTCTCCCACGCTATGATCATATCCGTGACAGAGGGACTGACTACCCTCACGTCATCGGCACCAGCGGCGATGAGACTGCCGATTTTTCGTTCAGCGATCTGCCCGCCACCGACAACCAGACAGTGCTTCTGGCGCAACTGAACCATCATGGGGTAGTAAGGCATCGAAGGTCCCTCCTTTTCCGGACAGATTGGTCTACACGTTAGCTATTCGCGATTGAATCTGCGCCAAGCGTCGCTTCAAACCAGTTAATTTTCTCGCGCATTTTTACGACATCTCCAACCAAAATGATCGCCGGGTTGGAAATGCGCGGATTTTCTGCGACTCGCTCCTCGATATTTTCCAGCGTACCTGTCACGGTCGTTTGATTCGGGAGCGTTCCCCACGCAATCACTGCTACAGGCGTTTGTGGATCACGACCATGCAGCATCAGCTGCGTGCAAATAAGCGGAAGGTTAGCGACTCCCATGTAAAACGCAACTGTATCGATTCCTCCAGCAAGCGCCCGCCACTTATCAACTGCAAGCTCCGGCTTATCCTCACGCAAATGACCCGTAACAACTGCAAAGGATGAACCATGATCACGATGTGTCACAGGAATGCCCGCATAGGCAGAAGCAGCAATACCTGCTGTTACTCCCGGCACAATCTCAAAGGAGATGCCTCGCTCTGCCAGGTGCTCTGCTTCTTCCCCTGCGCGTCCAAATACGCATGGATCGCCACCTTTTAACCGTACGACGATATTTCCCTCCAACGCTTTTTCCGCCAACAGCTCATTGATAGATTCCTGCCTCATCGTATGATGATCAGGCAGCTTGCCGCAATAGATGCGTTCCGCTGTTTTTGGCGCGTATTCCAGCAAAGCCGGGTTTGCAAGCCGATCATAAACGACGACATCTGCTTGCTGCAAGCATTCCATCCCTTTTACCGTAATCAGCTTGGGATCACCAGGGCCAGCACCAACGAGATATACTTTCCCTATTTCTCTCATCGGTCACTTACTCCTGCGGATGCAAATGTCGCCATCTCTTTAATCATGCGAGCAGCTGCCTCGACAATCGGGAAAGCCACAGCCGCTCCGCTTCCTTCACCCAGACGCAGATGCAAATCAAGCAGCGGCTCCTTGCCGAGTGCCTCAAGTACAAATGCATGACCCGGCTCCTGCGAGCGATGTCCTGCGATCAAGTAATCGGAGACGCCAGCATCGATTTTCACCGCCAAAAGTGCAGCTACCGTCGCGATAAAGCCATCCAGCAAGACGGGAACACGTCTGGATGCTGCCCCCAGAATAGCACCTGCCATCGCCCCGATTTCCAGTCCTCCGACCTTTGCCAAAACGTCAAGCGGCTTGTCAGCATCAGGCTTGTGCAAAGCGAGTGCTTCTCTTACGACTGCCTTTTTGCGCTGCCAGCCAGCGTCGTCGAGCCCGGTTCCCCGTCCGACAATGGTTTGCGGGTCAGCACCCGTCAAAGCTGCCAAAACGGCGCTGGAGGCAGTTGTGTTCCCGATGCCTACCTCTCCGACAATCAATACCTTGGCACCTTCATCTATGATCGCTTCCGCCATTTCAATGCCTACAGCAAGAGAGCGTTCTGCTTCTTCTACTGACATCGCGGCTTCCCGCAGCATATTGCCGGAGGCTGCTCGAATCCGTTTGCTATATACACCCGGTGCCTCGACTGGCGAGCAAACCCCAACATCTACAACCTTTTGGAGTGCACCGATCTGACGGGCAAAAACGTTAATTCCGGCGCCGCCATGAGCCATATTGAGCACCATTTGCGCAGTAACCTCTTGTGGGTAGGCAGAGATCCCCTCTACCGCGACACCGTGATCTGCGGCAAAAACAAGAACTCCAGGCGGCGTCACTACAGGAAACGCCTCACCTGTCATTCCTGCCAATTCGATGGCAAGCTCCTCCAAGCGTCCCAAGCTGCCAAGCGGCTTGGTCAATTGGTCCACATGCAGTCTTGCCTGCTCTCTGACCTCGTGGTTCACTGGCTCTATCGTTCTATGCTGCTTTTCCTCGCTAGCCATCATACACCCACCTCTTTTTCCTGATAAGCCCTCATCTGCTCTTCGATAACATCCAATCGCAAGTGACTCCGAACGGTTTCAGCCAGCAGGTTGTAGCCCTGCTCCCGAAGAGCAACGAAGGATGGTCGATCTGCAAGAGGCGATAGCCCCTTTTTCTCTCTGATCGTATTGAGCAAGAGTGTACGAAGTCCGTCATTATGGAACAAGCCATGGAAGTAAGTACCGATCAGTTGACGCTCTTCGTGACAGTACCCTTCTACTCGCTCTTCCATTTGAATAAACGGAGCATCATTTTTATCGTATACGGATTGTCCCATGTGAATCTCATAGCCTTCCACTGTTACACGCTCTCCGGCAAATTCAGCCTCACCGCAGGACAAAACCGTCGTTTTCTTTTGCTCCATCGTCGTAATCATCGGAATCAATCCGAGGCCATCGAGCTGCTTGATGGGAGACTCTACACCGTCGGGATCATGGATGGATTCACCCAGCATTTGATATCCACCACACAGACCTACTACATAGGTCCCACCGCGTTGATGCAGCTGCTGCACTGCCGATGCCAGTCCCGTATCCCGTAAAAATTGCAGATCCTCCAGCGTATTTTTGCTTCCCGGCAGGACGATCAGATCGGGCTCGCCAAGCTCCTCGACCCTCGTCACAAATCGCAGCCGACAATCGGGTTCCACAAAAAACGGGTCCACATCTGTAAAATTGGAAATACGTGGGTAACGCAGCACCGCAATGTCGATCTCACGCGGTGTCTCGCGCTGCCCCTGATACTTGTGCAGGATCAGGGAGTCCTCAGCATCAATCCACAAATCGGGAATGAACGGTACTACACCGAGCACAGGCTTACCTGTATACTCCTCGAACCAGTCCAAGCCTGGCTGCAGTAATGTCAAGTCTCCGCGAAACCGGTTGATGATTACTCCGATGACACGATCACGATCCTGTGGCTCCAGCAGCTGCAGGGTTCCGACGAGACTCGCAAAAACACCGCCCCGCTCGATATCAGCAACCAGAATAACCGGGGCATTGGTCAAACGGGCGACCCGCATATTGACCAACTCGCGGTCGTTTAAATTAACTTCAGCCGGACTTCCAGCCCCTTCGATTACAATCCGCTCATAGGAGGCTGCCAGTCTCTGATACGCTTCCTTGATAATCCGCAAGCCCTCGTCAAAAAACTCCTTTCGATAGGCCAACGCTTTCATATTGCGATACGGCTCCCCGTTCACGACAATCTGCGATTCGGAGTCGCGAGTCGGCTTGATCAGAATCGGATTCATGTCCGTCGTAGCAAGAATCCCCGCTGCCTCTGCCTGAACTCCCTGTGCTCTCCCGATTTCTTTCCCATCTAGAGTCACGTACGAATTCAGTGCCATGTTTTGCGATTTGAACGGAGCCGTTTTGTAGCCATCCTGGGCAAAAATGCGGCACAGGGCTGTTGCAATCGCACTTTTTCCTGCGTCCGAGCTTGTGCCTTGAATCATCAGCGGGAGGCTTTTATGCACGCGCTCCCACCTCCGCGCAGCGGTTCAGCCACCTTTTTACCAGCTCTGGATTCGATCCGAAATGCAGGTGTGTATAGCCTGCGACCAAATTACCTTCGGCGTACCCTTCCGATTTGGTTCCCCGCAGTCCTTTCGTCTCATAGGCGTGCGGCAGCTCTGCCTCAGTCGAATACGTGGAATAGTGAAACTCATGTCCTTTTGCCTGTTCTTCTGTTCCGATCAGGAAGTTGCCCTCTTTTCCACGTACCTCGCGATAGCCAAGTGCTGCCAGCTTCTTTTGCATCGTGACTTGACCTGGAATCAGGCCGACCATCGGATAACGCTTCCCATCTGTCGTCACAATCGTTTCTGTCAAGAACATGTATCCGCCGCACTCGGCAAGCGTCGGCAAGCCTTTCTGGATGGCATTACGTACGGAATTCAGCACTTCTTCGTTTTGCGAAAGCTGGGCTGCGAACTCCTCGGGAAATCCGCCCCCGATGTACAGGCCGTCCGCGTGATCAGGCACGCCCTCACCAGCAAGCGGTGAGAAAAAGGCCAGCTTGGCTCCGTACGCTTCAAGCAGCTCCAGGTTTTCTGGATAGTAAAAATGGAACGCTGGGTCTTTGGCAACCGCAATCGTAACGGCTGCTGCCACCTCTTGTGGAGCAAACAGCTTTGGCTCAGCCTGCAGCGGTTTTGCTTTGGCAAGCTCCCAGATTAATTCCAAATTGACTGTTTCTCCGATCAAATCAGCCAATTTATCAAAGAGTGGCGACAGCTCGCCACGCTCTACTGATGGAACCAGACCGAGATGGCGCTCCGGAATCTCGAGCTCATTTTCCCGCTTCAAATAACCCACGACAGGGATTCCGCACTCCTGCTCGATTGCTGCCTTGATGATTTTGTAATGTCCGTCGCTCCCGAGCTTGTTGGCGATGACACCCACGATTCTCGCTTGCGGATTGAGCAGCTGAAAGCCTTTGACGATCGCTGCCGCACTTCGCGCCATGCTTTGGCAATTGACTACGAGTATCACCGGAGATTCTGTCAAAATGCTGATTTCAGCAGTGCTTCCTTTGTCGCTGGTCGCTTCCTTGCCATCGTACATCCCCATGACACCCTCAATGATGGAGATATCTGTACGGGCACTGCCACGAACGAAAATTTCTTTTACGATGTCGTGCGAAAGCATAAAGCTGTCGAGATTGCGGGATGCTCTGCCCGTCACTGCCGTATGGTAGGTTGGGTCGATATAGTCAGGACCGCATTTGAATCCTTGCACGGTATGTCCTTTTCGCTTCAAAGCAGCCATCAGACCAATGGTGACAGTCGTTTTCCCTGCTCCACTGCCTGTACCGGCGATAACGATACGGCGGCTGTCAGTCATGAGCGTCCCTCCTCGTGATAAGGCATCAATCCCACAGAAATCGTCGTATTGCCCGATTTTTTCTTGGTCAGCACCAGCTCGCCTACACCCGCATACAGCTTGGCTGCCGGCTCACTGACTCCGTAAGCGCCCGTAAATTTAAAGACCGTATCTGACGGGTCGCTGATTTCCACCTGGTTCAACTGCTCAGGAGAATAGTACACAAACGGCCAGCCGTATTTTTCACAAACAGCAATCAGGCCCTCTTCATCCTTTTTCAGCTCGATCGTTGCCAGTGCCTTGACGCTTTTGATCGAGAATTGCAGCTCATCCAGTGTTTCCTTGATGACTGCCTCGATTTCGTCTGCAGATGTTCCGCGATTGCAGCCCATGCCCAGCACGACTACCTTTGGACGATAAAGGACGCCGTTGTTCAATATCGTCTGTTCCCCAGGAGTGAGTAACCGATGGGAAACGATGAGCGCTGCCTGTGGCGAAGCTGCCTGTGCTGCCGCAATGGACGGGTACTCTTTGATCGATGGCGGCATTGGGGCATCATGCATCCACCAATCACGCTCTCCTGATTCGTTCACAACGGCTACCTGCTCTTCATTGACAACAGACGCACTTACAGGTGTCAGCTTTTCATCGGAATCCCATTCCCAGCCAAAGCGTCGTCCGAACAGATCGACCGGGATTGTTTTTTGCACATCGGATGCAGTCGTAATAATCGCACGTGCGCCCATGACAGCTGCCACCTCGTGAGTCAGCTCGTTTGCTCCACCCAAATGCCCGGACAGCACGCTAATCACATTTTCTCCACGGTCATCGATGACGACGACTCCTGGATCTTTCTTTTTATCCTCGAGCAACGGAGCGATCATGCGTACAACCGCTCCGAGCGAAATAATGATAATGAGGCCCTTGTAAGCTGGCCAAAGGGCAGGAAAAAGCATCCGCACGCTGTTGGAGAAAAGCTGAATGCCTCGCGTTTCCTCGTCGCCACGAGCGAATTTGCTCATGTAGTACAGATCCGTCCCCGGAAACTTTTGCGCAAGATCGCGAGCCATTTCTACACCGTGCTTCGTAATCGCGACGATGGCATATTCTCCCGTTTGCCGAATCGCAGGGATTTCGCCTTCTTTCAGCTCGATGATCATACCTCTTTCACACCTTTTCTGTAGCCGTGTGTGAAGGTTTTGTCATACAGCTTGGAGCGGTACTGCTCGCTTTTTTCGTGAATATCCGGGTCGAGCGCCCAGCCTGCCAAAATCATCGCATGCTTGCGGATCCCGTTTTTGCCCATATCCTCGTCCAAATTTTTCAGCGTCGTACGAATGATCAATTGATCCGGCCAGCTCGCCCGTTGCACGACTGCTACTGGCGTATCCTCGCTCCAGCCTGCTTCAACCAGCTCGCGCACGACTTTTTTGGTCAAGGTTGCACTGAGGTACAAAGCGAGTGTGCAGTGATGCTCAGCGAGTGCACGCAGCTTTTCTCTCTCCGGTACAGGTGTACGTCCTTCGGCACGAGTAAGAATCAGCGTCTGCGTCAGCTCTGGAATGGTCAGCTCGGCACCGACTGCCGCTGCTGCTGCAAATACGGAGCTGACACCTGGAACGATCTCGACCTCGATGCCTTCTGCTTTGAGCAGTGCGATCTGCTCCATGATTGCGCCGTAAACAGACGGATCACCGGTATGCAGGCGAACAACCGTCTTGCCATTGCCGATTCTCTCTACCATCAGCTCTACCATTTCTTCTAGTGCCATACCGGAGCTGTGCAGCACCTCAGCGTCAGGATTGCAGAGCGCCACCAGCTCTTCATTTACAAGTGAATCGGTATACAAAATCACGTCAGCCTTTTGCAAAAGCTTCAAGCCTTTTACAGTAATCAAATCCGGATCGCCAGGACCCGCTCCTACTATGTACAGTTTCATTATTTTTTCACCACCATCAGTGTAAGATAGCTAAGCTCCGCGCGCTCCAGCTCCCGCATGTCCGTCCATACCATTTCCTCGGCGGAAGTAACCTTGGTCGCCACAGCCGCTTTCTCTGCCAGACCCATATCTTTCAGCAGGTCGATAATCATCGGCAAAACCTTTGCTACCTTGAGGAAAACGATCGTATCGTGATTCTCAATCGCTTTGCGCATCGCTTCCTTGTCTTCTGTGGCCGGAATGATTCCAATCTGTTCATCTCCGTCAGCAAGCGGCAAATTGAAGCGAGATGCCGCCCCCAGGAAGGAGGAAACACCAGGGATCGTCACGACTGGTACTTCTGGATGCTCTTCATGCATGACACGCATCATGTGGATGAAGGTACTGTAAAACATCGGGTCGCCTTCAGTTACGAAAGCGACGTCCTTGCCCTCGGATAGACGCTCCCACACGATCTCGACAGTTTTATTCCATTCGCGCTCCAAAATTTCTTTTTCCCGCGTCATCGGGAATACGAGTCCGAGCATTTCCTTGTCACCTGGCTGCACATATAGCTCCGCGATTTGGTGTGCGTAGCTTTTGCTGCCCATCCGTTTTTTCGGGTACGCGATGACAGGTGATTGCTGCAACAGGCGAAAAGCCTTGACGGTAATCAACTCAGGATCGCCAGGACCTACTCCTAGTCCGTACAGTGTTCCGATCTTGCTCACTTGCTGTCTCCTCCTTGTTCTTCCTCCTGCTTGGCCCAGGCTGTGATGATATAGATCGGGTTCAATGCTTCAAACCTCGTCAAAGACAAAATTGGCTTGCTGCGCGATAGCTGCGCCAGTGTCACCGATGTCTCGAAGCCTTCTGCTGCAAAGGCTTGTGTCGCTTCATACAACGTCTCGATGGTAGCTGCATTGACGACGATTCTTCCGCCAGTGCGTAGACGCGTACAGCAAATATTCAACAGCTCACGCAGCTCACCGCCGCTGCCACCGATAAAGACGGCATCCGGGTCCGGAAATTCATCCAGGCCTTTCGGCGCACGAGCGTTGATTACGGTCAAATCCGTGCGAAACTTTGCCATGTTCTGACGGCAGTTTTCCAGATCATCCGCGTTTTTCTCGACGCCGTATACTGCGCCTTCCCGAGCGATACGTGCCGCCTCGATGGCGACTGAGCCTGTGCAGGTGCCGATGTCCCACACGATGCTCTTGGTGTGCAATTGCAGCTGAGCGATGCTCAGGATGCGCACCTCTTTTTTCGTAATCAGACCCTTGTCCGGCTTGCGCTGGGAAAACTCCTCGTCCGCAATCCCAAATGGCCATACCGGGCTTGAACGACGCTTTTTCAAGATCACGACGTTCAGATCGGAAAATACGCCGTCCGCCATTTCCTCAAGGGAATACCAACCCGCTTTCTCCTCTGCGCTCCCGAGATTCTCAGCCACGAATGCATCATACTCTGTCATTTGAAAAGAAAGCAGGTAACGGGCGATTGCAGACGGCGAGTTTTCCAGATCGGTCAACAGCGCCACTTTGTCTTTGCCATCGATCCGCTGCGCTAGCCCTTTGATGCTGCGTCCATGTACGCTTGCGAGTGTGGCATCCTGCCATGCTTCACCCATTTTGGCAAAAGCGAGCTGGATGGAGCTGAGGTGCGGGTAGATCTCGACGTTCAGCTTCTTTGACAAAAGGCTGCCGATTCCGTAAAAGAGAGGATCTCCAGAAGCCAGAATGACCGTCTTGCGCGTCTCTGTGCGCAGCTCCTCTACCATAGCCGTCAAGCCGCCCTTTAACACACGCTTTTCACCTGCATGCTCCGGGAAAAAGGCGAGGTGCCGCTCTCCTCCGACCAACAGCTCACACTCGTCTATCCATGTCCGGTACAACGGCAGCAGGCTCGCTTGTCCGTCATCCCCGATCCCGATCACTTTCATTATCTGTGTCATCGATCGTCACCCTTCCCAACAGGGACCCTTTCATTGTAATGATGATGGTTTCGACCGCGATGCCGCCGCCAACCTCTTTGAGAGCCGCACGACAGCAATTCTCGCACATAATCTCAAAAAAAGCTGGGGTATCCGCCATCAGATCGCCTACCTGCGAGGCTGTATTTGCTCCCAGTATCTCATCGATTGTCTCCTGCGACGCTCCAGCATCTCTCGCCATCTGGGCGAGGAATCCGAAGTCAACAGGTGCACTTTTGGAGTGAACCATCATCACGCCCTGCGCCACCTTGGAGAATTTGCCCATCATCCCGACCAGTGTGACCTTCTTCATCTGCTTTCGTTTGCATTGTGTAAGCGAAAAACCGACGAAATCACCCATTTCCACAAAAGCTTCTTCAGTCAGCTCCGGGTAGGTCGCAATTCCGAACGATTCGCTCTTGCCGCCCGTCGAAAGCACGATATGATCACAGCCCGCTTCCTTGGCGACATTGACCGCTTGCGCCACGCTCGCTTTGTAGGCAGAAGTGGAAAACGGCACCACGATTCCGCGCGTCCCCAAAATGGAGATGCCACCGAGTATGCCGAGCCGTCCATTTAATGTTTTTTTGGCTATTTCCTCGCCTGCCGGGACGGAAATAACGATTTTGATTCCGCACTCGATCTCATATTCATCAAGAACGGCTTGAGCCGTTTCTCGTATCATCTTGCGCGGGACAGGATTAATTGCCGCCTCGCCGATGGAAACGGGCAACCCTGGCTTGGTCACCCGTCCTACACCGATTCCACCATCGAGGATGATTCCTGGCTCATCCGTCCACTCCACCGTGCTCAAGATCAAAGCACCGTGGGTCGCATCCGGGTCGTCTCCACCGTCCTTGATCGTACCTGCCGTAGCCTTTTCTGACGTGAATTCGCAGCCCTCCATCTGGAAGGTGACCTCCTCGCCAATCGGCAAACGAATAGTGGCTTCGCTTTGCTGCTCCTGTGTAATCAGCGCTATCAAAGCAGCCTTGGTCGTCGCCGTTGCACATGATCCCGTCGTATATCCGTGGCGGAGGGGCTTTGCCTCTTTATCGTCCGTTGCTGCTTTGGCCGCCATATTGTTATCCCAACTTCTCAGCCATGATGGAAATCGCATTCAGTGCCGCTACTGTTACCGGGCTTCCGCCTTTGCGCCCGATGTTTGTGATGAATGGAATGTCGAGCTTCGCCAGCTCTTCCTTGGATTCTGCAGCAGATACGAAACCAACTGGCATCCCTATAACCAGTCCTGGCTTCGCTTCGCCTTCCTTCACCATGCGAATCAGCTCCAGCAAAGCTGTAGGCGCATTCCCGATGCAGAAAATGCCGCCGTCCGCTTCCTTGATCGCTTTGCGCATCGAAATGATGGCGCGCGTCGTATTCAGACGCTTTGCTTCCTCCATTACATCACGGTCAGAGATGTATACCTTTACCTCTCCGCCGAACTTTTCGATGCGGTTTTTGCTGATGCCGACTTGCACCATCTGTACGTCTGCTACGACGATTTTCCCGCTGCGAATCGCTTCAATCCCTGATTTCACCGCATCCGGGTGGAAAACGAGGCTGCGCCCCAAATCGAAGTCAGCAGATGCGTGGATCACGCGTTGAACAACCGGATATTGTTCTTCTGTAAACGGATGCTCGCCCAGCTCATCTGTAATGATTTGAAAGCTCATCTCCTCGATCTCTTGCGGTTGTACGGTCATTGGTTTGAAATCCGTTTTAAAATCCATGATTCGTTCCTCCAGTCGTTTTTTCGTACGTAATTCCAGCGATTTATTGAACAGCTTCTTTTAGCTGGTTCAGCACACTGTCGTAATCGGAAAACTTGGTTCCGTAATCGATTTTCGGACGGCCAATGACGATGGTTTCGATGCCCATTTCCAGTGCCGCCTCTACCTTTTCATCAAAAGCGCCTACTTTTCCGCTCTCTTTGGTGATCATGAGTGTCACCCCGTAGTGATCGTAGAGCGCTTTGTTCAATTCCTTGGAGAAAGGTCCCTGCATCGCAACGATGTTTTTCTGCTCCAGGCCCAGCTCCTCGCATTTTTCCATATTGTCTAGTCGCGGCAGCATCCGCGCTACGAGTGTCGTATCAGGCAGACCCAGCAAGCGATCGGTAAAAGTCTTCAATGTCTTGCTGCCAGTCGTCAGCATGATGACGCCTCGTTTGTCAGCGGCAAGCTCAGCTGCCTGTACATAATCCTCGACGACAATCAGCTTTTCACTGCCGGGAGAAGACAAGCTTTCCCGTTCATATCGAATGTAGGGGACACCAGCACCCTTGGCACCTGCCATCGCATTTTTGGAGGCTTCCTCAGCGAAGGGATGGCTGGCATCTACTACGCACTGCACGCTTTTCTCTACAATCAATTGCTGGATATCGTCAGCAGTCAAGCGCCCTACCTGAACAGGCAAACCCGCCTCCTCCATGCTTTTGGCGGCATTGTCAGTCACAACAGTTGTCAACAGATCGTATCCGCTGCCTTTGATCAAAAGGGCCAACTCGCGTGCATCGCTCGTCCCAGCCAGTACCAGAATCATCCTAACGTCCCTCCTACTTGGTTACGTGGTCGTGGTCGTGCTTGTGGTCGTGCTTGTGATCATGATCGTGGTCATGATCGTGGTCATGATCGTGGCTGTGATCATGGTGGTCATGATCGTGGTGATGATGATGCCCATGATGGTGGTGATGTCCATGTTCATCGTCATGGTGGTGATGGTGATGGTCGATATGCTCCATCGCTGCCAGTCTGTACTGACAGGTATCGCAGTTGAGCTTCACTTCACCATGCAGAGCCTCTTCGACACGGTCCTTAAGCACTTCTTTTAACAACGGATGGAACCCGAAATACTCAGCCATCTCAAACTGTGCGTCTGGATATTGCTCACGGAATTTTTCCAGCTGATCGCTCATCCGTTTAATCAACACACCCGTAAACAGGAAGTACGGCAGCAGCACGATGCGCTTTGCCCCCAGCTTCAGGCAGCGCTCGACTCCCTCATCGTAGAGCGGATAGGTCACGCCCATAAATGCGGTCTCCACCCATTTCGCCTTGTAGCGCTCCCAAAACAGTCGGGACATCTTGTAAATATCGCTGTTAGCATCTGCGTCACTGCTTCCGCGTCCGATCACTAGCACAGCCAGATCCTCATGCTCCTCACCGGAAGCAAATCCAGCATCTTCCATACGCGTCGTCAAAATGTTGATCACTTCATCATGAATACCGATCGGGCGTCCATAGATGAACTGCACATGTGGGTGAAGCTCCTTGGCCTCGTCAATCGCCGCAGGGATGTGAATTTTGGCATGACCTGCTGAGAACAGGATGATCGGAATAACAGCTACACGTGTCGCTCCTCGCTCTACACATTTATTCAAGCCGGACAGCATGTCAGGGCGTGCGAACTCCAAAAAGCATGTTTCGATAATGGGAACATCCAGCTCAGGTGCGAGCGAATTTACAAACTGGCGAATCTCTTCATTGCCCTCTGGGTCCTTGCTCCCGTGACCTACAAATAATACTGCGTCCATGGTAGTTCCTCCTCATCTTCTTATCGGTTATGGATTACTGGATTGAACTTAGTCTCCGCAAGCCGCGTTCTCGATTTCTTCTTTAGCAGGCTCACGCCATTTGTAGCCTTCGATTACACCCACGCGTTGGAAAAACTTGTGGAACCGCTCATTTGGAAATGCCTCTTTTTTGAACCGTGCAACGATTCGCTCGACGAGTGGCACGATTTCTTCTTTTGGAATCCCTTCCGCTACTTGAAGACCTGAGTGAGCGTTGCGCCCCACTGTTTTGGCACCGAGGAACAGGTCAAACTTGCCTTTGCGGAACACGATTCCGATATCCTCTTGTACCGCTCTGTAGCATGCCATCCCGCAACCGTTAAAGCCGATTTTCATTTCCTTCGGCATTTCCTTGCCGCCCAGCTTTTGCGCCAGCTCCTCCGCATACGGGATACTGTCCTTTTTCTCTCCGTCGCAGAAGTCGCACGCCTTCACCTGCAAAACGTCCCCGATTGGGCTTAAGATCAGCCCCAGTTCGCGCAGTCTTCCCGTCACATAATTAGGGTCGGATGTAGGAACACGCAAAATCATCTGGTGATGCGGGGTATATTCGATTTCCCCTTTTTCACCTGCCACCTCTGCGATCGCCATCATCTGCTGCGGCGTGATCTTTTTGTTGGCCACACCCGGGCTTATTGCGACTTCAAAAATCATTTCTGGTTGGAATGAGGAAACCGGACGATTAGGAGCTTTCACAGAAGGCTCTGTGGCCATTCCTTTGGCTGCGTTGATTGCATTCAGTGCTTGCATTGCCCAGTCAAATGGGGCTGGCTGCGCCCTTCGAGCCACTGCTTCTTCCGTTACAGCTGGTGGCGCTTCCAACACAGCTGTACTTGTAGCTGAGCTGGTCGGAGCCGCTTTTGCCGGTTCTGTTTCGACCATCACGGGTCTATCCTTTGCCGGGGCAGCAGGAGCCGCTGGTGTGGACCCGAGCGTATCAGTTGTTGCCTCCAGAGACCATGGCTCGTTTTCCACCCGCAAGCGCTGATGAGGCTTCAGTGGCTGCTCATCTGCCGACAGCGTATATTTGCGCTGGTATCCGCGCGGAGTAATCATTTTGCCATCGTATACGAATGTCGATGTATTCCCGATGATCACAGTCGTCAGCATGCCGATATCATGCTCTAGCATTTGCGCCAATGTGGTAATGACGACGTGCTCCCGTTCCCGATACGCACTTTTGACGATACCGACCGGAGTATCTGGCGAGCGATATTGAAGCAGGATTCGCTGCGCTTCTACAATCTGGCGAGTCCGTCGTCCACTGCGCGGGTTATACAGGGCGATCACAAAGTCAGCCATTCCTGCTGCATCAATCCGCCGCTCAATCAGCTCCCACGGAGTCAAGTGGTCACTCAGACTGATCGTACAAGCATCGTGCATGATCGGCGCTCCGAGGATTGCTCCACAGGAGTTGATCGCGGAAATCCCCGGCACGATTTCAATCGGTACGCCTGTCGCTTCGGTCCAGCCTTTTTCCACGAGTACCTCATAGACCAGTCCCGCCATCCCGTACACACCAGCGTCCCCACTGGAAATAACGGCTACCTTTTTGCCTTCTTCCTCAGCGAGGCGAACCGCTTCGCGCGCACGCGTCACTTCCTCGGTCATCCCTGTACTTACAATTTCCTGATCGGTCAACAGTCCTCGGATCAAGTCCACATACGTCGAGTAGCCAATGATGACATCACTTTCCTGAAGTGCTTCCCGAGCCCTTTTGGTGATATGCTCAAAGCTCCCCGGGCCAAATCCAATCACAAACAATTTGCCGCTCATTAGGTCCTCCCCCTTTTGCTCACACGCTATTTATCATTGCTGCAATGGCTACACATACAACCAGACAAAGCAACGAAACAAAATACATCATATGGACCGTCGACTTGATATCCTGCGCTCTAAGCGGTCTGTGCGCGTCCCCCAGCTTCGCCCGATTCGAAGGCACTCCCTGATAGTAATTGAGCCCGCCTAGCTGGACTCCCAAAGCACCGGCTACGCCCGCTTCAGGCAAGCCGCTATTCGGACTCGGGTGAAGATGCGCATCGCGACGCATCATCGCCAAGCTTTGCTTCCAATCCAGACGCATCAAATAGCTCACTACAATCAATAGCCCTGCTGTCAGTCGTGCAGGTATGTAGTTCAATACATCATCAAAGCGGGCAGATGCCCAGCCGAGATTTTGATATTTTTCATTTTTATAGCCAACCATCGAATCCAGTGTATTCGCTGCTCGGTAAGCCATCGCCAACGGAGCACCACCGATCGCGGCATAAAACAACGGAGAGACGATCGCATCCACAATATTTTCGGCAACCGTTTCCACAGCTCCCCGGCAAATTTGTGGTTCATCCAGCCTCTCTGTATCCCTGCCCACAACCATGGATAGCGATTGTCTGGCCGCCACCATATCGCCGGCGAGCAGGTGACGGGCAATCTCCATGCCTGCATCCGCGAGTCCTTTGGTCGCGATCGTCGTGGACAAAAGCCAGGCTGCCAGCGCCCACGAGAGCAGCGGGTGCACGAATGACGCCCCCCACAAAAGGAGCCAAACCGCCATATAGCTGCCTGAAACGATCAGGAGTGGAAACAGTATCCCTGCTATTTTCAGATGCGACTCCTGTTTGACGACTGCCCGAATGACACGCTCCAGTCGTGTAATCCACCAGCCCATAATGACGACGGGATGGGGCAGGCTGCACGGATCGCCCACTACCCTGTCAATCAGGTAGGCAGCACAAAGTATCCATATTTCAGTCATGTTGTCCCTCTCTCACCCTACAGGAAATCTTGTATCAGTCGCTGCCCATCCCAGCTCATAAACAGTGCTTCCCCGTGCTTCAAACCGTCCATTTTCCAGTACGCACTCGGGTCTTGAAGTACCCATGTTGCCTGAACCCAGCGGATCACCCCGCCATGTGTCACGATCACGACCGTTTCAGCCTCTGAAGGCTCCGAATCTCGCAGGATACTACCTAGCCAAGTATCCACTCGATTGCCCAGCTGCTCCAAGCTCTCGCCCTGCGGCGGACACTCCCTGAAAGGATCGTCATACCAGCTCGTAGCACGCTCGGCATCCTTTTGCATGATCTCGTCGTAGGTCAAAAGCTCCCATTCTCCAAACGACAATTCGCGCAGGGCAGGCACAGTCGACGCCGGCAGCTGCCATCCTGTTGATAGCGGTTCTGCGGTCTGTATGCAGCGAAGCAGGTCACTTGTATACAATGCTTTGGGAAGCTCGATTATGTGCAGGAGTCGCGCTGCCAGCTCCAAAGCCTGTCTTTTTCCATGCTCATGTAACGGTACGTCACTGTGCCCCAAATAGCGGCTCTGTCGATTTATTTCCGTCTCGCCATGCCGGACCCAGATCAAATTCATGCCCACCAGCTCCCTACAAGTACCAGAAGCATCACAGCCTCACTGCTTTCGATGACGGCTCCGTAGCAATCTCCATTTAGCCCGCCCAGCTTGCTCGCGACGGAGCGAGAAAACAAGAGAACAAATACGAGTGATATCACGATCGCTGCCACTACCTGCCAGCTGCCTAAGAACCAGCCAGCCCCGAGCAAAAGCACATAGCTAACGATCACCGAGAAAGCGGATAGACCTTCACTGATTCCTTTTCCAATCCCTTTGTCTACCGATAGGTATGGCCATAGCCGAATCGATAGCAATACATGTGTACGGGCGGCAAACGGTACAAAAAGCAGATATAGTCCCCAGCCGGGGTGCGCCAGCTCTGCTACACCTCCCGCTTTTATCAGGAGCAGCAGAATCGCAGCTATGACGCCCATCGCACCCACGCGGCTGTCCTTCATTATTGCGAGCACCTGCTCGCGCGGCCTGCTACTGCCAAGTCCGTCCACCAAGTCCATCCAGCCGTCCAGGTGAAGTCCGCCTGTCACATAAACCCAAGCGCCAAGCGTCAAAATGGCAGCGAGCCACGGACTAAACAAGTGCACGCTTGCCTGATGCACACCCCATAGTAAAAGCCCAATCACTACACCGACAGCCGGATACCAGTTGACGCTCTTTTTCCAGGCAGCTTCAGATGGTCGCAGCCATGGGACAGGGATTCGGGTAAAAAAGGCGATAGCGTGAAAAAAAGCATTCATCCCTTGATCCTCCACGGTATTCCCGACAAGACGGCATAGACGGTAGACGCTTGTTGCGCACTCATCTGGTTGACATCTCCGAGCACATCAGCAAACCATCTTCCAAGTCGATTCATGGCGACACCACCCAGCCCGACCTCGCTTGTGACAGCGATAACGGTTTGACTGGATGCCTGAACCTGCCCCAGCCAAGCCTCTGCTTCCTGCAAAAGGGCCGCTGTATGCTCCTCGCTGCGCCATTCTTCTTCCGAAATATTCATTAACCGATTGCTGACCCAAGTCGAGAGACAGTCAATCAGTACGACATCGTAATGAGCACTTGCGTCTGTATAATCAGATAAGCGCTCGCCTACCTCGACACAGCCCCAGTCATCTGGACGACGTTTTTTGTGCAGCTCGATCCTGGTACGCATCTCAGCATCCCAGGCCTGACCTGTGGCTACATACAGAACACGTCTACCTGATTCTGCCGCCAGCTCCTCGGCAAAACGGCTTTTACCCGAACGGACACCGCCGGTTACTACAATCAGACTCAAGCGTGTCCACTTCCTTCCGCAGCGACCTCGCGCAGAGCAGCAATCAGTCTTTCGTTCTCTTCTCGACTGCGGACTGCGATCCGCACATCGTGCTCAGTCAACCCCGGATACATCGCGCAACTGCGGATCAGGATTCTTTTTTTGCCAAGTCGCGCCTGCAATTGCTCTGCTGGCAAATGCTTCGGTGAGCGAAGCAAAAGAAAATTCGCTTCTGCTGGCCATACCTTCCAGCCCAGCTCATGTGTAATGATCTCCGACAGAAAGGCTCGTTCTTTGGCAACCAGCGCACGTGTTTTTTCCTCGTACACATGCTCCTGCAAGCATAGCTCTCCTGCGAGCAGTGCCAGCGAATTGACGCTCCAGCTCACCTGCTTCTCGCGCATCTGCTTGATCACGTCTGGATGCGCGATCGCATAGCCGAGACGCAGGCCTGGAATCGCGTACATTTTTGTCATCGAGCGCATCAAAATTACCCGCGGATACTGCTCCAGCTGTGTCGCTAGCGTAAATTGCCGCTCCGTTGCGACAAAATCGAGAAACGCTTCATCCACAATCAACCAAGTGTTTGTCTCGGTGGCCCACTGCGCAATTTGTACCAGCTCATCTGGTTCATACAAAATCCCCGTAGGATTGTTCGGCGACCCGATAAATACCAGATCCGCCTGCTCAAACAGGCGGTGAAGCTCGCGCATGTCAGGCTTGAAGCCATTTTCCTCTTTTCCATAGCAGCCGATCACATGTGCGCCAAACTGCTTGGAAAGTTGCTCATATTCGGAAAAGCATGGATACACGACACCAACGGTTTGCGGCTTGAGGCCCAAAATCGCCAGCGCCATTGCTTCTGCTGCTCCATTTGCCGGTAGCAGCCATTCCTCGGGGAGTCCGAGACGCCGAGCTAATGCATGGCGAAACGAACGATGTCCAGGGTCCGGATAACGGATTACCGCAGACAATGAAGCCAGCAGCGTTTCTGTGACGCTAACTGGCATTCCCAGTGGATTGATATTGGCGCTATAATCGAGGAAATCGCCTTGGGCTACACCAAAGCGCTGGGCTGCGGACAGCAGATCCCCGCCGTGCCCGTAGGTTTCGAGTATGCCCATTAAAATTCGACCCCCAGCACAGCTGGAATTCCCTCATCATAGTAATGCTTGATCGGTCTCATCTCGGTAACCAAATCCGCCATGTCCATGATCTCTTGTTTGGCACTGCGTCCTGTGATTACGAGGTGAATGTGACGCGGACGACTCTGAATCGTCTCCAAGACATCTGCCAGTGGCAGCACATCATCGATTGGAAAACGGTCGATTGCCAGCGCATTGTTCAGCTCATCCAAAATGACTACGTCGTACTCTCCGCCCATCAGCTTTTCACGCGCAAAGCTCCACGCTTCCTGCAAAGCTGCCCGATGCTCTTCCGGAGTCTTTGTCCACGTAAAGCCGACACCCTTTTGCACAATTTCGATCCCAAGACGATCAAAGATGATCTTCTCTCCATATGTGCGCTCCGGCGATTTAATAAACTGAACCATCAATACTTTTTTTCCACGGCCGGTCGCTCTCACAGCCAGCCCGATAGCTGCTGTCGTTTTCCCCTTGCCATCACCTGTATAAACCAAAAGCAAGCCCCGCTTTTTGTCTTGCTGACTCATCAAAGCCACCCCCTCATCGAAATAAAAAAACGCCTTGTTCTCCTCTTAGCGTGAAAGGAAAACAAAGCGTGTGGATAGCATACTTCACCGATCCTCACCTCTTCCTTTAACCCGAAGGAATGCAGTGCAAAAACAAGAACAGGCAGGTCTCCTGGCTTGAGGATCATCGCTATTCTTCTCCTTCCCGCACCCTTGTGGGCAGTGGATGGCGCCGTTGCCATGAAGAATAGCTACTCTCTTACAGTGGCGGGACCGCGTTGGTTTTTCACCAATCTTCCCTTTTAACCCTGCTACCGGAGCTTTTTCGCAGTAACAAGGACCTGTTTGTATCGTATTCAATTCATTTTTCATTCTATGACAAGCACTTGTTTTAATAATAGCAAATGCTGGTCGGGATTCAAGCAAAAGCTGTGGAACAAGCAAAACTGGTGTGCAAAGTAACACTTTTCTACCCCACAAACACATAATTGCAGAAAATTAAATAAAATTACAATTTACTAAAAACATTTTTTCCGCTACCATATTGCCAAAGCCATCCAAAGGAGGTGAATTTTATGGTATCTCTCCCCATTCCGAAACTATCAGATCACATCCTCCCAGACACACTTCCAGTGAGAGAATGCGGTGAGGAAATGATCCCGCTCTCCACTTTATCTGCAAGAATCACGGTTTATCCTGCTTACTTCACCCAAGGGTATGCGGGGACAACCCCAGAAGCGTACCTGCGAAAAGAAGCTGCACAAAGACTCGTTTCCGCTGCCGATCAGCTGCCTGAAGGCTATAAGCTGGTTGTGCTGGACGGCTGGCGTTCGTTTGAGGTACAAGCATCGCTTTATGATGGCTTTCGTCATTCATTGCTTATGCGCGGCTGGCAAGACGGCGCCGCACTCGTCGAGGAGCTGCGCAAATTCGTCGCTCCGCCCACGACGGATATCTCCAAGCCCTCGCCCCATCTTTCCGGGGGTGCCGTTGATCTGACAATCTCCGGGCCAGCTGGCTGGCTGGATATGGGAACAGGCTTCGACGACTTCACTGAAGCAGCCGCGACGAGGCATTTTGAAGAGCTTTTGCATCCAACAGAGAAAGAAATCGCAATCCGCGACAATCGTCGTCTGCTCTACCACCTCATGACCAGTGCAGGCTTCGTCAACTACGCAAAAGAATGGTGGCATTTTGAATACGGAACACGCAATTGGGGACAGCAAATGCACCAGAAACCGATCTATGGCGGCATTTTGTCCATGGAAAAAATAATAGTTGAATAAATAGAATTTTTGCAATATATTAAAAAATAATTAAATATATTACATTTGGGGGTCGAATTCATTGAAGCGTAGCTGGTCTTTTTTATTCACTACCCTTCTGCTAATCCTCACCATGCTAACCGCAGCTTGTAGCAGTACTCCTGCAAGTCAATCCCAAGGCGAAGCAAAGCCAGCGGAAAACAAGCCGGCAGATTCCTCGCAGGCAAAATCGGCAACTCCGGCTGACACCCTGTTCGTAGGCATCACCGCCGACCAAGGCACACTAGATCCCGCCGTCACCTTCGACAACAGTGCCTGGAAAATTACGTATCCGACCTACCAGCGTCTCGTTGAGTACGACGGAGCCACCACAGAAGTAAAGCCTGGATTGGCAAAGGATTGGAAGGTAAGCGAGGATGGACTCAACTGGACGTTCACCCTTGCCGAAGGAAACACCTTTGCTGACGGTACACCTGTCAACGCTGAAGCTGTCAAATTCACCTTTGACCGTATACTCAAAATCAAAAAAGGTCCGGCAGATGTCTACAGCGTGATTAAAGAAGTGAAAGTAGACTCACCAACAAGTGTTACATTCGTTCTTTCCCAGAACTTCCCGCCGTTTCTCTCCACACTGGCTGCCAACTATGGCGGTATCGTCAATCCGAAGGTGATGGAAAAAGAGCAAAACGGTGACCTTGGCCAAAACTTCCTCTCAAACAACACCATGGGCAGCGGCCCTTATCAGCTTACTGAATGGAGAAAAGGCGAATACATCAAGCTTACTCCAAACCCTAACTCCTCTGTCAAACCCGCACTGCAAAACATCTTCTTTAAAATCATCCCAGACTCAACAGCCCAACGCCTACAACTAGAGCAAGGCGAGATCGACATCGCCGAAGGCATCCCGAATGAACAGCTCAAAGCAATCAAGGATCAACCAAACCTGGAAGTTTTGCAGCAGCCTAGCCTGTTTGTCGATTACATCTACGTCAACTCCACCAAAGGTAACCCAGCCCTGCAAAATCCAAAGGTACGCCAGGCTCTCAGCTACGCAATCGATTACGACGCACTGACCGAATCTGTACAGGAAGGCTTCGCTACCCAAATGCGCGGACCGATTCCAAAAGGTCTGTGGGGACACGACGAATCCGCACACCAATACAAGCGCGATGTAGAAAAAGCAAAAGCACTGCTGGCAGAAGCCGGGGCGACCAACCTGAGCATCGACCTGCTGTACTCGGACAACAAAGCATGGTGGGAAACAGAAGCGCTGACCCTGCAAGCTTTTTTCTCGGATATCGGCGTCAAGCTGAACCTGAAAAAAATCGCCTACGCAACTTCCCGCGAAATGATCGACAAAGGCGAATTTGATCTCGCCATGGGTGTATGGAGCCCTGACTTCGGTGATCCGTACATGTTTATGAACTACTGGTTTGATTCCAACAACTTCGGTCTCGCCGGCAACCGTGCCTTCTATAAAAATGACAAGGTGGACGAGCTGGTTCGCAAGGCCGCGTCTATCAACGATAAAGCAGAACGCGAAAAAATTTATCAAGAAGCCCAAAAAATCGTGATTGATGAAGCGCCATACCTCTATCTGTATCAAAAGGATTTCTTGCTTCCGGTAAGCAAGTCTGTCAAAGGCTTTGTTTACAATCCGATGCTGGAGGGCATTTACAACCTGGCCGAAATGTCCAAATAAAGCCGCTTGAAGGAGTGCTTTCCTCATGAGACAAATCATCGTCAAACGACTCGCCATGCTCGTTCTGGTCCTTTTGGGAGTGACGCTCATTACCTTTTTCCTCTCACACGTCATCCCTGGAGATCCGGCACGAATGATGGTGGGGCAGCGAGCCAGTGAGGAAACACTGCAGGAAGTCCGCCGTCAATTGGGCCTAGACCAACCGGTCTGGGTCCAATATTTTACCTACATGGAGGGACTTGTTGCAGGTGACTTTGGCAATTCCATTCGCACACAACAGCCCGTCGTCGATGATCTGATCAAGTTTTTCCCTGCTACGCTGGAGCTTGCCTTAACTGCCTTTGTCATTGCGATTGTTATCGGGATTCCGATCGGTATTCTCACCGCAGTTAAAAAAGATACGAACTGGGATCATGCCGGACGCTTTTTCTCGATCGCTGGTATATCCACCCCTGTTTTTTGGAGTGGACTGATCGGCATTTTGATTTTTTACAAATTTTTCAATTTATTACCTTCCAGCGGTCGGATTGATTTGATGATTACACCACCCCCCTCTATTACAGGGCTCTATTTGCTCGATAGCCTTTTGACAGGCAATTGGGCCGCATTTACAAACAGCTTGTGGCATCTCATTCTGCCTGCTTGCACGCTTGCTTTTGCCCAGCTTGCCATCGTCACCAGACAAGTGCGCGCCAGTATGCTGGAGGTTCTCGGTCAAGAGTATATTCGTACAGCGCTCGCAAACGGAATTCACGGACCTGTTCTGTTATTCCGGTATGCCCTGCGCAATGCCCTGATTCCTACGATTACCGTTGTCGGTCTTTCGTTTGGCTCACTTTTAGGCGGAGCAGTCGTGACCGAAACGATATTTAGCTGGCCGGGCATGGGCAAATACGTCGTGGAATCGATCGCCTTTCTCGACTTCCCGGCAATCATGGGCTTTACCTTTGTCATCTCGTTTGGCTATGTGATCATCAATTTGCTCGTCGATCTCACTTATTACGCGCTTGATCCGCAAATCAAGGAATAGAAAGGGGGCCATCTTGTGTCTGGCATAGCTGCGAAAACGGAAAATGGAAGAGCAGTGACAGCAACGAAAGCGGTCAACCCCTTTTGGTACAAAATCCGCAGAAACCCGCTGACTCTCTTTGGTTTGTTGCTTCTTTTGATTATTTTGGTCTTGTCTTTATTTGCACCTTTTATCAGCCCCTATGAGCCTACCAAAATCAATATCGCTGAGCGATTTGCTCCACCAAGCAGCGATCACTGGTTTGGTACAGATGAGGTTGGCAGGGATATTTTCACTCGTATCTTGTACGGCGCTCGTCTCTCGCTGGGCGTAGGGGTTTCAGTCGTGTTTGGGGCAGGACTCATTGGTACCGTTATCGGTTGCATCTCTGGATACTTCGGAGGAAAGCTGGATCAGACGATCATGCGCTTCATGGACATCGTGCTTGCCTTTCCTTCACTCGTTTTGGCTATGGCGGTCGCTGCCACTCTCGGTCCGAATCTGCAAAATGCGATGCTCGCCATTGCGATTATCAAAATTCCCGTGTATGTGCGGCTTGCGCGTGCCGAAACATTATCTTTACGCGAAAAGCTATTTGTGAAAGCCGCTGTTACGTTCGGGATCAAGCCCTGGCGTATTATTGCACGTCACATCATTCCGAATGCTCTCTCACCCGTCGTCATTCAGGTCACACTGGATATCGGCGACGCGATTCTGCTAGTCGCTACCCTGGGCTTCCTCGGCTTGGGTGCACAGCCTCCGACCCCGGAATGGGGCGCAATGATCAGTATCGGCTGGAAATACCTGCTCGATTATTGGTGGTATCCAACATTTCCTGGTCTGGCACTGTTCCTTGCTTCCTGCGGCTTTAATCTGATCGGTGATGGAATTCGGGACATTCTCGATCCAAAAGCGAACCGTTCTTAAAAGGAGGGCAAGCGTATGCTGCTGGAAATCAAAAACTTGACAGTTGAATTTTCATCCATGCAGGATAAAATCAAAGCGCTGCAAAATGTATCCATTTCCATCAAGCAAGGAGAAATCGTCGGGATTGTTGGTGAATCTGGCTCCGGCAAGTCCGTTACCGCTCTGACGATCCTTGGACTTTTGGAAAAAAACGCTTCGATTTCATCAGGCTCGATTCACTATAAAGGAAGAAACATCTTCTCTCTCGAAAAGAAAGAGCTGCAGGCACTTCGTGGCAAAGAGATCGGCATGGTTTTTCAGGAGCCCATGACTGCCTTGCATCCTACGATGCGCATTGGCGACCAGCTCGCAGAAGTCATTCATCGCCACAGAAAGATTTCGTACAAGGAAGCGTACCAGCAAGCTGTGCTCAGCCTCGCAGAGGTCCAGATCAACGAACCGCACCTCGTTGCACGAAAATTTCCGTTTGAGCTGAGTGGTGGGATGCGGCAGCGGGTCGTCATCGCCCTCGCCATGTCCGCTCCGCCTGATCTGTTGATTGCTGATGAACCTACGACCGCGCTTGACGTGACGATTCAAAGCGAAATTCTAAAGCTCATGCAGGACCTGGCTGCAAAGCGCGGCACTTCGATTATGCTTATCACACATGACTTGGGAGTCGTCGCACAGGTCTGCCAGCGTGTTGTGGTGATGTATGCGGGAGAAGTCGTAGAGACAGGGACGACAGAAGAAGTCTTGCAAAAGCCGCAGCATCCCTATACCAAGGCATTGATCGGTGCCCTACCCGATCTGGCGACTCCGGATCAACCGCTCCTGGCTATCCCCGGAGAATCACCTGATTTGCGGAACAGACCACCTGGATGCGTTTTCGCTTCCCGCTGCACCCGCTCCTTACCTATTTGTCTCGAGGATCACCCTACCCTGGAGCTTGCACAGATGGGGTCAGCTACACATGAAGTATCGTGCTGGGGGAGAGAAACCGGATGAATTCATTACTAGAGGTATCAGGTGTTAGCAAGGAATATAAGAAAGGCTCGCAAAGCTTCCTCGCTGTGTCACAGGTTGACTTTTCTATCGCACAGGGTGAAACATTCGGCTTAATTGGAGAATCCGGGTCGGGGAAAAGTACGCTGGGGAAAATGATCACCGGTCTGGAGCATCCCACAAGTGGCTCCCTCCTCTATAAAGGAAGTCCGCTTTGGCAAGGAAGCAAATTTTCCCGCTTGAAGCCAGGAGAAATGCAAATCGTATTTCAGGACCCGCAATCCTCTCTGGACCCGCGGATGCGGATTCAGGCGATAATTACGGAGCCGCTGCTGGCACTCCCCCCTGCCGAACGGGCAGCAAAAGGAAGTACAGAAAAGCTACATGCCCTGATCACACGTGTAGGCCTTAAAGTGGAGCATCTGAACCGCTATCCGCACGAATTCAGCGGTGGACAAAGACAGCGCATCGCTATCGCCAGGGCACTCATTACCGACCCTGCCTTTGTTGTCTTGGATGAACCCACCTCTGCACTCGATGTCTCTGTTCAGGCACATGTCCTGAACTTGCTCCAAGAGCTAAAGCGTGAGCGCAATCTTACGTACCTTTTCATTTCACACAACATGGCTGTCATCCGTTATATGTGCGACCGCATGGCCGTCATGAAACAGGGACGGATCGTTGAAACAGGAAGCGTCGCGGATATTTTTTCTCATCCCGAGGATGCGTACACGAAAACATTGTTGTCCTCACTTCCAAGTCTTCACGCAAAGAGGGTTGATACGACATGTTTAACGGAGCAGAATTAAGAGAAATCCGTAAACAAAAGCAATTGACGTTGCAAAATCTCGCAGATAAGACTGGGTTGAGTATGAGCCTCCTCTCACAGATCGAACGTGGATTGGTAGACCCTACCGTGGGCACCTTCTGGAAAATATGCTCTGCCCTAGATGTTCCGATCAATCACTTCTTTCGACTAAAGGATGACCATGAGCCTCTGATTCGCAAAGGCATGCACAAGATCATTCAATTGAAAAATACGATGACGAAATACCATGTGCTCACTCCCCTGCAAGAAGGAAAAATTGAGTTTTTGCTGATCGAGATTGAGCCAGGTGAAACGCTGGAGCAGGAGCAAATCTCGCACTCTGGTGAGGAATGCGGCTACATTTTGCAGGGAGAATTGAAGGTGCTTTTGGCAGAGAGGGAATACCATCTGTACGAGGGTGACAGCATTGGGTTCAGCAGCACGGCTCCGCACCGATTTATTAATCCGGGAAAAACCGTCTCGCTTGCGATTTGGGCGCGGGCGACATAGCTTTTAGATAAGTGGTTTGAGTAGCTTTTGTGGAGGAACAGAAAAGGGTAAAAACACTCCAGCTTCTTGGATCCTCTGCTCAGGGGTCGTTCCTGCACGGCTCCTTGAAAAACGTAATGACGTAGTAAAAAGCCAGCTCAACAAAGCTGGCTTTTACGCATTTCTTTTACAAGTTTACAAGGTCTATAAAAAATCGGCCATGATGATCTCGGTGTCAAACGGTGTGATTCCACGATCCAGCGAGAAGACGGTATCTGCGTTGTCCTCCTGATCTGTCAGTGTGCCTCTTGCCTCGACGTGAAGCGAGAATAGCTCATAGAGCGTTGGCTTTACCAGCGTGGTCAGTGCTTTCCCCATCCATTGCATTCCACCACTGTTTGCCTCTACATTGTTGACAAAGCGTGGGTGTGAGCGCAGTGCGACATCTGTCCAGATCACTTTACGTTCTACCAGATCGAGTATGACGGGAATACTGATCGAAGTATTGGAAGCGAGATCGACCTTGTCCTGAACAGTCTGCGGTTCAAAAATTTCGCCTGACTGGGGCTCTGTACGGATCATCCAGCCTGCATAGCATTCCGGCAAGTCGCAATACGGCTGATTGGTAAATGAATTCAGCGACATCACGACATACCGCCCGCCATACCGGATGATGGACTCAATATCCAAGTCAATAAATTCACAGGCACCATTGGGAGCTTCTACGATATCACCGCTATGGTATGCCTGATACTTTGCAGAGCGCAAATTGGTATAGGAGATATGCTCCAGGTACTTCCATTTCGCACTATACAGTACTGCTGACAAATCGACATCGACGCGACCTGTTGGCACACCGTTTACTTGCCCTTCCCTCCACCATGTAAAAAAGCGGATGGTTCCACCCTCTGGAATCGCAATTCTGGAGCCACGAACCAGCGTACGAAGCGCCTTGCTCGCTGAACGCTGGGAAAACGGGACGAGATGTTCATGTAGGCGCGGGTCCATATAGACTTTTCCGAGTGACGGCAAAGCTGCAAACCGCTGCAAAAGCACCTCGCGGCAAATCGTTGCCGCTTTCTGCCGGATAGGTTCCTCCAGACTCACAAGCGTATTTGGGATTGCCTGTACTTTTGCCACTTCTCCTTTTGGAAAAAAGGTTCGCCATTTTCCGTAAGCTTCTCTTTTGACGAAATGGTTCATTACCTGCAGCAGCACGGGTGTGGATACAGATGCAGCGATCTTTGCAAATGACTCCAGCACGACTTCCCCATTTTCAGATATCCGAAGCATATGGTCCAATCTGCGGGCGAACTCCCCCGGCCGCTGACCGAGGAGCTGTACAGCTTCGTCTACATTCCTATAAAGCAAAGCTTGCTCGACCTTGCTGCCCATCGTCTCGATTTTATGATTGTTGCGTAATGCGTCAAACGCTTCTGCCGTTTTTGGATACCGATCCTGATACTCAAATGGGTGCAAGATTTCTCCAAGACGAATCCAGCGATTTTTGTAGCGCAGCATATCTTCGATTAGATTGGGACTGGCTTCAAGCAATCGCAGGAGCAAACGCCTTTCAGAGCGTCTGAATTTGCGGAATTTGGTCGGTGCAGCCAGACTCACATCCCCGTCGGATAGTGCTACCGCAATTCGCAGCACGTCGGTCGCTGTTTTGCAGTAGTTCGCAAAAAAATCGGCTGGGAGCTTGTCATGCTTTAGCAAAATACTTGCTACGATGGCGACATTTTCTTTGTGCGGGATTTCCGGTGGCAAGGCTTCAGTGATTCCTGTACACTCCTGAAGCAACACGTCCAAATCCTCTTTGTCTTTCACAGATAACGAGCTTTTCGCACGCAACAGGTTCATTCCTACCTGCAAAAGCTCTTCATCCGTTCCCAGTTCAATCAGCTTCAATCGGGATTCCTTTAACAGCGGCAGTCTTTTTTTCACCTCATGCACGGGCAGCTGCCATGTCAAATAATGACGTATCGCTTGCAGATAAAGCTCTCCATCGTTTGCTTCCATCACCTGCTTGGGGAAATTCGGATACATCGGCTTGAAGCGTCTGGATGCCCCTACCTTTTCCTTAAGTACAGATACGACTGTGGAATACAGCGCGAAAAACTCGCCTTCTGATAATGTCCGGATTCTCTCCAGCAGCTCGAGAGAAAACGTATAACCGAGACTCTCGATATTGCGTAAGGCCGCAGCCAAATAAGAGACAGGCAGCTCATTGCTCCCTTTCTCTACCACGATTTTATTTTTCCGCCAAAGGTACACTTGATTTTTCATAAGAGCAAGCACCCATCCATTCTTCGTTACAGCAGTAGCCTGGCTACGACCAGTCTTTTGACCTTGCCCGGGCTGCACGTAATTTGGGTATAAAAAAAATCAGGAAAGTAGTACCCCTATAGCTCAATTGGATTAGAAGGAAGGTGTACAATAGCCTGATTTTTTATGAACTTTGTTATTTTTACCCATTTTAACGTTTCTTTGGTTGTACGTAAAGTGTTATTATTTTAAANAAAATTATTTTAATTTAATATTGATTATAATTATTTTCCATGCTACTTTAATACCAGAACCTTACATATATGATAGCTCAAACGAGGAGAGATTACGATGACAGCACGCATTGGACTTCCTGCACCTGATTTTACGATGGACACGGTTACCTTTGACAACGGCTTTCCTTTGCCAAAAAGCCTGGTAGACTATCGCGGCAAATGGCTTCTTTTGTTCTTTTACCCGTTTGACTTTTCCAAGGTTTGCCCAACGGAAATTTTGAGCCTGAACCGGAGAATCAAGGAGTTCACTGACCTGAATGTCGAAGTGCTTGGCGTGAGCGGCGACAGCATCCATACGCACAAAGCTTGGATGAGATCCAGTGAAGGAATCGGCCCCCTCTCTTTCCCGCTCGCTTCTGATTACAGCAAGGAAGCTACTCTCGCTTAAGGTGTGCTCGACGAGGCTAGCAAAGCCCCGCTGCGTGCGGGGGCACTTGATTGCCACCCGCTTTTTTGTTCGTAGCTATGACCTTACCTCGACACTGCTGGATACGGAAATAAATCGACTACCCGCACACTTTCTCCGCTCTCGTTTGTAAACACGACATGCTCGCGCCTCAATTCTCGCGGACTTTCCAAGCCACAGGCCGCAGCCAATGAAAACAAGCCTTCTCGTAGCTGTAAAATATAGTTCATGACACGCCACTGTTTTTCTTCTGGAGCAAGCGCCTCCTGGTATTTGGAATCGGTTGTCGTAATCCCTGTCGGACATTTTCCTGTATGGCATTGCATTGCCATGATACAGCCGTTCGCCATCATGAAGCCACGTGCCGAGTTGACGCAGTCTGCACCCAGTGCAAGCGCAATCGCTACCTTGTCTGGTGTAACCAGCTTTCCAGAAGCAAAGATTTTGATCCGGTCACGCACCCCGAACTTCCTCGCGGTATCGTCGAGGATGATCAAGGCTGGATAGAGCGGCAACCCCATGCCATCTGCCATCGCCTTGAAGGTAGCACCAGAGCCACCCTCTGAGCCATCAACCGTTATAAAATCAGGATAAATATCCAGCTCCAGCATGCTCGCAAAGAACGGCTCAAGTCGCTTTGGATCGCCCACGACAATTTTTACCCCGACTGGCTTTCCCCCTGCTTCCTGCAATGTTCCGATGAAGCGCAAGGCATGCTCGGGATTGGTCAAAAACTCAAAGCGATTGGGGGAATTCACCGTTTTTCCGACAGGAACCAATCGGGCAGCCGCTACCTTCTCCGTGACCTTCGAGCCTTCGAGGTGTCCGCCCCGGATTTTTGCCCCCTGATGAAACTTCAGCTCGAATGCCTTGATCGTTGGAATCTCCGACTTGCGCTTGTACTCTTCGATTGAAAAATGGCCAGTATCATCGCGGAAGCCAAACATGCCAGGACCGATCTGCGAAATGATGTCCACGCCTGTAGACAGGTGCACCTCTGCCACTCCGCCCTCCCCGGTATTGATCCACGAGCCGCCAGCCATATGCGCTCCGCTCCCGGTAGACAAAATATAGTTTTCACCGACTGCCCCATACGAAGTCGCAGAAGCACCGAACATGCCCGACAGCCGCCAAGGATGCCGACGATTTTCGCCAACTACAATGACATCCGTATCATGCAAAAGCCAAGGCGACACTTCCCCCGATATAAATTTTTCCCTTCGAGTAAACAATCCCTCGTCCGTGATGACATACTTCTTACCCGGAACAGTCTTTTCGTTATTGACCCGCAGCTCACTTGTCAATTTGGGAAACATGGCATTGGACAAATAAAAGCCCGGCTTCTCGTAATCACGTCTGCCGCCAAATGAAATCAGATCCGTCCGATATTTTGCTGCATAGACAAGACCAACAAAGTCTGCACGGGAAAATGGCTTGCCCTCCGTATCGTTGTCAAACCAATACTGGCGAAATTCCGGGCCAAGCTTTTCAAGCAAATAACGCACCCACCCCAAAAACGGATGTGAGCGAATGATGGAATGCTTCGGCTGCTTCGACAACATGTACATATAACTCAAAAAGACCAGCGGTGGCAAAACAATTACGATCAGTACAATGACTAACAAAATCGTATTTGTCATCTTGCTACTCCCTCCCAAAACGCAGGTGTCCATGATTTACCTATACATAGAATACGTCCATTTCCAATTCTCATTCGGCATTCTCACGTGTTTCGGTTTTTCAACCACCTATACGGCTATTCATGCAAGGCGATAAGGCTCTGCTTCCTGACGAGTCTGACTGCTTGCAATAAAAAAAGAGACAGTCCAGAAAGCCAGTCTCCCTTGCTTTCGGTTGCCCCTTTTTCATGAAAGGTGATTTTGTTACATCCCCTATGTATACCACTAGTCGTATTTCTCGTCCTCAATCCTCGTCTTTCCTTCTACGATCAGCTCCAGCTCTGTCTCGAAGTTCAACAGGATTTCCACAGGCAGCTGTTCCTCCAGCTGAGCCATATCGGGCAACAGTAAGGCATCATCCAATGTCGCTGGCTTTGCCTCCAGCTGTCCAAACCATTCGCGAATACGCTCCATCAACTGATAAAAGGAAGCCTCGAATGTGTTTGCATCATCCTCGGCGTCATCCTCGTGGCTCTTTTTCATACGCTCCCAATTTTCCAGCATCGTATGTAGTGCCTTTTCGATCGTCGCATCCATGCCTCGTCTCCCCCTCCAGCTGTCACAATTTCTCCTCATTATGAACCGATTCCTCACAGATTGCCAACTCGTATTTTTCGCTCATCATTTCCATTTTTGTAAAATCGTTGCGATTTTTGACACGTTTTATAGCCCGGTTGAGTCATCCGAAATGAATCCCGGACTGCTATGCTAAAAGTGGCTCAAACAAGGAGCGGAAAGGGGGAAGAACCCTGATTCGGAGATGGAAACGCCGCAGTTTTTTCCGCGAACTGTCACTGGCTAGCATGGCTATTCTCATCGTTTTTCTGGTTCCAGCTGGCATGAGGGCAGCAGAACCCACTACCCTGCAAGCGATGCTTGATCAGGCTCGCCCCGGGGATACCATCACCATCCCTGAGGGGGATTATGAAGGACCGATACGCATAACCAAGCCCCTCGTCCTGCTGGCAAACGGGAATGTGAAAATTACCAATCCCAGTGAAGAAGCTGCTGTCACGATCCAAAGCGACAAGGTCACGATCCAGGGAATCAAAATCGTGGACAAACGGATTAACAGTGAAGACGCAACCTTATTAATCAGGGGCAATAAAAACGTATTGGAGAATATCGTCATCGAGACGATGAGTACAGGCATACAGCTACGTCAGGCCAGCTCCAATACCCTTCACAACATTCAGGTCATCGGCAAGGTAAAAGAGAGAGGCACAGGAAACGATGCTGGACATGATCACAGCAAGCACCTGATAAAAGGCCAGGAGACACCGAAGAGTAACGAAATCGCGCAAAAGGGAAATGGAATCGACTTGTACGATTCTCATCAGAACCGGATCGTATCCAATCAAGTCACAAATGCATTTGACGGTATTTATGTGGAGCGCAGCAATGGCAATGAAATCACACAAAATCACGTCGAGAAATCGCGGTATGGCTACCATTTCATGGGGACATCTGACACCATCCTTTCGGAAAATACCGGGAGTGAAAACGTGACCGGCGCGATGCTGATGGAGACGACAAAAGCTACGGTTCTAGGCAATCAGCTTCTCAAGCAGCAAAAAAACCCTAACTCGCAAGGAATTCTCCTCTATGAGGTGACGAATTCCAAGCTGCAAGGAAATCAGATCGAGGGCAATCGGGTCGGGCTTTATCTGGAACGATCCCAGGGAATTGAAGTCCGGCAGAATCAGCTGAAGCTCAATTTTATCGGGATGCAGCTCCTCAATTCCCGTGACAATGTGCTTACTGAGAATGTGTTTGTATCAAACGTCATTCAGGCACAAGCTCAAGACAGTACAACTGACCGTCTGGACGGAAACTACTGGGACAATCTGCAGGGACTAGACGTTGACGGGGATAACCGCAGCGACCTTCCTTATGAAATGAATCCCTTTTACCTTGGGCTGACGGATGCCGTTCCTCCCTATCAGCTATTTTTCCAGGCGCCAGGGTTTGTCTTTCTCGAAGGACTCTTTACCAATGGAACGGGCATAACGATTCGCGATGCAGCTCCGCTGATGAATCCACCCGATTCGCAATCCAGTGATACCGGGGGCAGCAGCAGCTGGGTAACAGGTATTTTAGGAGCACTCTTATTGCTCGGAAGCGGTACGATTATTTATACAGGAGTGAAAAAACAATGAAAAAATGGGTAACAACACTAGGTGCAATTGTAGGAATTAGCTTAATGATGATGGGCTGCGGCAAACAGGAAGCACAGCCTGCTGACATCGCTGAGGGCGTCGACAAATGTGATATTTGTCACATGCATGTCCCTAACGACCACAACGCGACCGAGATCGTCCTAAAAGATGGGAAGGTCCTGAAATTTGATGATATTGGCTGCATGCATGAATGGACCGAGAAAAATGGCACAGAGCAGGTAGATGTTGAGTTTGTCCGTGATTACTACACCGCTGAATGGATGAAAGCCGATCAGGCAGTCTATGCATACGACGCAACCTTCAAGACTCCGATGAGCTATGGCATCTACTCTTTTAAAGATAAGGCAGCCGCAGAATCTTTCGTGCAGGAGCAGAAAAAAGGTGCTGTAACTGACCTGAAAAACCATACATGGGAACGCAGCATGAGCGGTCATATGAATATGAACAAGGACGGGCATTCCTCTGATGCGCAAAATCACGGGGGTCACCAGGCGGAAGGACAGCATCAGCAGGATGGACACTCTGCCGACAGCCATGCAGAAAGCACTCCGGCAGCGGATAGCAGCACTCAATCAAAACACTAGTAAAGGGACGTGGAGAACGTGCACATCAATCTGATTGCCAAACGGGAAGTGAAGGTAGGCTTCCGCAATCCTTGGTCATATTCGTTTATGGCCCTGTTCTCCCTGTTTAGTCTCGGGCTGTTGGTCATCCAGTCTCAGTCCTATATGCAAGGCTATACGTATACAACAGGCACGATGCTTAATCTGATTTTGTACCTGCTGCCACTCATGACGATGCTCCTCTCCTCCTTTTCGCTTACCGCGGAGAAGGAGGAGGGAAGCTGGCAGCTGTTGTCCACCTACGCGATGACCACCTCTTCCTTTTTACTCGGAAAATATCTCGGGCAAGCGGTTGTCCTGGTCTCAATCGTATCCTTTGGCTATGGGCTTTCCGGCTTGGTCGGGGCTTTGCTTGGAAAAAGCTTTTCAGCGACGACGTTATTGTTTTTGTTTGTTTTCTCGCTCTGTATTATCCTGTTGTTTCTCGGGATTGCGCTATTGATCGGGGCATTGAGCCGGAATCGTTGGCAAGCTCTGACGATGGGTGTTAGCGTCTGGTTCTTCTATATAATGGCTTGGCCTACCTTGCTCATCTCGCTGCTCAGCTTCGTACCGTATACGTGGATCAAGCCTATTCTTCAAATCGTCACGCTTTTAAATCCGGCAGAGTTCGTCCGTGTCTTTTCCGTTGCCAGACTTGGTGGAGGCTCGATCTTTGGACCTGAGTATTACAAATGGATGTACTGGGTCGACTCGCCATTGGGAGATATGTGCTTCGTTGCACTTTGCTTGGCCTGGATCGGCGTAACGATGTTTATCGCCATCAAAGCATGGGAGAGAAGGTGAATCACGTGGACGTATTTGGTTTGGAAATCGATCAGGTCGAAAAAACGATCGACGGGAAAACGATCGTACATCCTTTCAGCCTGCGAATTGAGCCAGGAGAAGTCATCGCTTTGTGCGGCGGCAATGGTGCAGGGAAAAGTACGATTCTGCGGATGATCGTCGGTATTTTGCGTCCCACGGCGGGAACGATTCAGCTAAATGGCTTGAACTGGAACGATCATCGGGTCGATTACTTGCAGCAAATCGGTTATATGCCCGATCACTTTACTTTTTCACCTGGACTCACCGCTAGTGAAACGATACGCTTCTACGCCTCACTTCGTAGTCGCTCCGCTGAGGAAGCAGATCATGTACTGGCAGCAGTGGGTTTGCACGAGCATCGAAACAAACGTGTTTCCCAGTTCTCCAAAGGCATGCAGCAGCGCCTGCTGTTCGCTCAAGCGATCTTGGCCAAGCCTGCTCTCGTCATTCTCGACGAGCCAACGAATGGGCTCGATCCATATTGGATGGACGGGTTTGTTGATTTGGTGAGGGAAATCAAGCTCGCGGGTCAGAGCGTTATCTTTTCCACGCATCAGCTGCAGGTAGCCGATGCGATTGCTGACCGTGCCATCTTTTTAATGAACGGGAAAATCATGCGCGACAGCCCAATTGAGGAATATCAGGAGCAGTATGGAGCTGCGGGTTTGTACGGGGCGTTTTCAGAGCTTTTTTCAAAAGCGCAGGTCTAACTAAAAAAGGAAAAAGCAAACCGTATCTCACTTGTACATGCGGTCTGTTTTTTCCTTTTTTGTATTCGGGTATGATGGCTTATGCTTTTGCTTCCATAAAAAAGACAGATAAAAATTTTCGCACGCTGATGCGGCATTTGGTTGTTTTTTCGCCTGCCTCCAGCTCTTGCATGCGTTGGCGAATTTCTTGAAAATCAAACAGGCGTGGAGCAAAATGCTCGAAGGTCGGGTTGGCATAGTCGGTTAAACCAAGCGAGGACAAGTGGTTGAAGGCTTGCAGCACCATTCTTCTGATCCTCTGCTCCATCGCACGCACTTCTTTTCCCATCGACTGCTCATCCAACGTCCCGTGCAGCTTTAGCAAAATCTGCGAGTACAGCTCCTTGAGCTGAATATCCCGCAGCTGATCTCCCCTGCGTTCTTCCTGAGCCAGCCACTGGATGATCAATACCAGATCGGGCGCTCCCGCTTCACTGGCAATGCCAAGCTGCAACAGGAGCTGCTGTGCCCGCTGTGCTACCCCACCCTGTTCAGAAAATGAGGCTGACTTCGAACCATATTCAGCTGACTCCGGCTTTCCTTTTATATCGAGGATTTGCAAGGACTTGCGAATCGTTAAAAGCGAAGCCTCCAAAGACAAGTAATCCGCCACTCGTTTGAGGACAGACATGACCTCCAGACGATTGATCGGTTTTTGGATAAAGGTATCAATGCCTTGCAAATACGCTTCTCCGATCATCTCCTTGTTTTCCACCTGCGAGACCATGATAAATCTGCCTGCAAAGCCTTCTCCTTGGAGCTTTTTGATAGTCTGAATTCCATCCAGCTCCGGCATCAGCAGGTCAATGATGATCACATCGACGCCAAACAGCTGATCAATCGACACCTGATTCCCATCACTTGCCTGACCTACGATCTCCCCCAGGCCGCTATCCTGAATAATTCGCTCCAACATTCTTCTCACGACCGCATCGTCTTCAATCAGAAAAAAACGGATCACGACACGACCTCCCTTCTGAGCAGTTGATCGGTTGGAATTTCCACTTCGAAATGCGTCATGCCTTCCCGATCGTGCAAAATACGTAAGCTGCCTTGCAAGCTTTGGACGATCCCTCTAGCATGCGTAAGTCCGATACCCGTAGATGAATTTCCTTGCGCATCATATTTCGTCGTATACCCAGGCTGGAAAACCCATTCTCTTTCATCGCGTGGAATCCCCGGTCCACTATCCAGTACGTGAAACACTAGATTACGATGTTCCAGCGCAACAAGCAATTCGACATGCCCATTTTTGTTGATAGCCTCTACTGCATTGGCTACGAGGTTGTTCAGTACCGAAAGCAGTGCGTAGATTTGGCTCGTTGACAATTTCACCTGACAATTCCACGTAAATTCAATTTCTTTGTCCAGCATTTCGGCATACTTCTGATTTGCCCGAATCACCAGTCCACACAGCTCAGCTATCGGCAGCTTGGGTGACAGACCTTCCTGATTCATGAGATTGGACAGTCCGGCGAGCATGCGCTGCGAGTCTTTTTTCACTTCATGTACATGCTCAGCAATCGTGAGGGCTGTAGGTGACTCCTCATGCTCAGACTCTCGCAGCCGCGTGTATAGCTGATAGCTTTCTCGTGTGATTTCTTCGAGCTGTGTCATCGATTTCCGCAAGTAAAAAGCTTCTTCATACAGTTCGGTATTGATCATGCGCAATCGCTCCAGCTCTTGCTGACGCACCGCGCCTACCGCTCGGACCTGCCGGATCGAAAAGCTGTTGTACAAACCAACGACAAAAAAACTACGCAAAGCGCCGAAGAAAAGAAGCATGGAAGCGCTCTCCCAAGTGAGTAGCGGTGTATCACTAAAAATTTGCCGTACTTGCAGCTCCACGATATTGGAGAGAAAATCTACCGAAGCCCCAATCAAGCCTACTAATAGAGGAAATTCTAAATACTTTCTCGCCCGGATGAAATAAATCAAGAGCGAAAAACTGAAATAAAAAAAGGCAGAAGGAAGATGGACAAAAAAGCTCTCTCCCCACGTCCGATAATCGATGAGTACATCGAGGCATACCCGAAAGCCGAGAATGAACGTACCCGTCAAAAAACCTGTCAAAAGAACAGGTACGGCCTGAAACCAGAGTAATCCGAAAAAGAAAGCGGCAATTCCCAGCGAGAAACGAAAGCTACCTCCCAAAGGATTCACCTTCATTTCCCCGAAAAAAGCCGATGCCAGCATGATTACGAAGAGTATCAGTAAACGCTCGCGCATAATAGCCCCTTTCTGAGTAGAAAAACGTCGGCCCCATCGCCCGTTACCATCGCGAAAACCTTCGTTTCTCCTATACTTTCAGCTCTTATCGCTGGAGCGAAATGAACCCTTTCGAAAGTAAAGAAAAAATCTCCCATTCCTATTTTACAAAGAATCGGAGATCTGCACAGATGAAAAATTTAAGCGTGCTTGTTTTCCAAACGCTTGGAGACAATCGACAAGGCATAGTTGACTACGAAATACATAACCGCTACGAGCAAAAACGTCGGAATGACATAATTGACGTTGCGACCGTTGATGATCTGTGCATGGTTCATCAGCTCAGGCAGAGCAATAATGACTGCCAGGGAAGTATCCTTTAACAGCGAGATAAACTGGCTGACGATAGGCGGTACCATTCGTCGAAGTGCTTGAGGCAGCACGACATGCCAGAGCGTTTGCACGTAATTGAGTCCAGAGGAACGTGCAGCTTCAATTTGTCCCTTTTCCACTGAGTTTAACCCACTTCGGACGATCTCAGACAGCATCGCCGCCTCAAAAATAACCAGTGCCAGAACCGCGGCATAAAATTTGTCGAGCTTGATGCCCACTTCTGGAAGAGCAAAATACGTGAAGAAAATGATTAAGAGCAGCGGCAGATTACGCACCAGCTCAACCAAGGTAGCGAGTATGCGAGAGAAAACCGGAATGCGAGCGTAGCGAAGCACCCCAACCACAATCGCAATCGCAAAGCTAAAGATAATCGATAGGAATGCCACCTGCAAGGTGATCCAGAAACCTTCTAGGAGAAAGGTCAGATGACTTGGCGTATAAGCTCCGATGAAGTCCATGGTGTCCCCTCCTTGTTAGCGCCCTCTCGCCAAGCGTCGTTCCAGATAGCTTACGAACGAGCTTAACGGAAGGGTTAGAATTAGATAGAAAAGACCCACGAAAATATACACATCAAATGTGACAAAGGTATCAGCTGCGATCAGATCACCGAAATACATCAGATCTAGTCCTGCAATAACACCCAAAACAGATGAGTTTTTGACCAGATTGATAAACTGGTTGCCCATGGGAGGAATGACCACTTTAATCGCCTGTGGCAATATGACGTAGCGCATCGTTTGCAAATAAGTCAGACCTGAAGAACGCGCGGCTTCTGTTTGTCCTTTCGGGACGGCCTGGATTCCTGCACGTATGGTCTCTGCGATAAAAGCGGCGGTATATACGGTTAGGCCCATCGTTCCCGCAAGAAATGGATTCAGCCTAATTCCGATAGAGGGTAGTCCCACGAAAAAGAGAAAGACTACGAGGATCAATGGAATGTTACGGACAAATTCCACGAATGCTGCGCCTATCCAGTTGAGTGGGCGAATCGGAGAAATGCGGAAGATAGCAAAGATCGTTCCCAAAACAAAGCTGCCAATCAGTGCGAGCAGGCTCGCCTTCAAGGTGTTTCCAAATCCCTCTAGATACATATCCCAGTGATTAGTCAAGATTGAAAAATCAATCATCTCTGTTACGAACCCCCTCTGGCGTATGAAAATAAGGGAATGAGCGGTAGTTGCAACCGCTCATCCGTAATGGAGTCGAACAGCATTATTTTTTCGGCTTTTCTCCAATCCATTTTTCATAAATCTTGTCGTACTCGCCGTTTTCTTTCATTTCCTTCAAGAGATCGTTTACCGTTTTTACGAATTCCGCATCGCCTTTGCTCATCGCGATTCCGTATGGTTCCTCAGTAAAAGTTTCTTCTGTCACACGGTAGTTCGGATCTTGCTTTGCCATTCCATACAAGAGAGCGTTATCTGTCGTGAGCGCATCACCTTGACCCGCTTTTAGCGCTGTGAAGGCTTCTGCGTAGTTTTCGAATTCAAGAATTTCTGCATCCGGTGCACTCTCCCGAATGTTTTTAGCGGATGTAGAGCCTTTTGCTGTTACGACCTTCATGCCTTTTTGCAGGTCTTTGAGTCCGTTGATGCTGCTATCTTTTTTCACGAGCAAGGATTGACCAGCCAGGAAGTACACATCAGAAAAGTCTACTTCTTTTTTGCGATCTTCAGTAATGGTCATCGTTGCAATAATCGCATCAATTTCGCCGTTTTTCAGCATCGGTATCCGCGTTTTGGAGGTTACTTCCTTCAACTCGATTTTATTTTCATCACCGAGTACCTTTTTTGCGATTGCTTTGGCAATATCAATATCAAGTCCTTCTACGTTTCCAGTTGCAGGGTCCTTCAGACCAAACAGGTTCAAATCATACTTTACGCCGACTACGAACTTGTCTCTTTCCTTGATTTTAGCAAGTGTTCCTGTTCCGGCTGCTCCAGTAGATTGACCGCCTGGCGCTGCTCCTTCTGAAGTCTTGCCGCCTCCACAGCCTGCGAGCGCAGTTGCGCTAAGCATGAGAACCAGTCCAAGTCCAGCCACTTTTTTCCATACCCGATTTGCTTTCATCTGAATACCCCTCTTCTCTCTTTTTTATTTTGATTTCTAATGATTCAAAATACGGCTCAGAAACAACCTCGCGCGCTCTTCACTTGGATTGGCAAAGAACTGTTCCGGCGTGGCTTCTTCCAAGATTCTGCCTTGGTCCATGAAGACGATGCGATCCGCTACTTCCCGTGCAAAGCCCATCTCGTGCGTCACGACAACCATTGTCATTCCTTCTTGCGCAAGCTTTTTCATCACATCCAGCACTTCTCCGATTGTCTCTGGGTCAAGAGCGGAAGTTGGCTCATCGAAAAGCATGATTTTCGGTCTCATCGCAAGTCCTCTCGCAATAGCCACCCGCTGCTGCTGCCCACCGGACAACTGGGTCGGGTAATTGTCGGCCTTTTCCGGAATGCCAACCTTCTCCAGGTAGTACAATGCTGTTTCATCAGCTTCTCTTTGGGAAACTCCCAATACCTTGACGGGTGCCAGTGTAATGTTTTCCAGTACGGTTTTGTGCGGATACAGATTAAAGTGCTGGAAAACCATACCGATATTGCGACGCAGTTGGTTAATATCCGTGTTTTTGTCGTTCACCTGTACATTGTCAACGACGAGCTCTCCACTTGTAACCGTTTCCAATCTGTTGATGCAGCGAACCATTGTGCTTTTGCCTGATCCAGATGGACCAATAACCACGACGACTTCTCCCTGGTTGATATGCAGGTCGATGTTCCTCAGGACATGAAAGTTGCCATAATGTTTGTTCACTTGATGAAAACTAATCAACCAGATTCCCCCTTGCTCTCTTTCCTAATTCGTATCGTAAGAGCGCTCTACCCAAAACTACTCAAAAAGACCAAGAAAATATTATTTTTCTTTATAATTTTCTAACAATAGGGGATATTGCATGAAAATTTTGCGGAAATGGGGGAATTTTACTTCAAATAAAACAAGCAGCAGCTACCTAAGACCTGAAAATAAGTCTTAGACTAGCCGCTGCTTTATTGGACGATTGTTCTGACGTTTTTCCGTGCTGTGCTTTCTGGTTCGCGAAGCAAAATTGTATTTCTTTATCCATTCGAATTCGTGAATCTAAAGATTAGCTTGTATCCGTCCATTGTTGTTCCAAACTCCTCCTTATATTTACCCTTCGTATATTTTGATACCGTTTTACGCCAAAACTTTTGGCCGGTGATATTTCGTTCGGATGGATTGGTATATAGCTCCCAATTTCCTTTCCATTTGTCAAATACTTGGGTAGCAGAATGTTCTGCAATCCCTTTTCCTCTGAATGGTTGCAACAGAAAAAAATCATTTACAAAATAGTCAATTCCTTTTGCGCAATATGGTGATGTGGCAATCAGTGCAAATCCGGCAGGAATATCATCGACTCTTATTAAGAACGGGTAGAGACAATTAGGTTTTTCCCACCAAATTTTTTGTACATCGTATTGATCAGTAAGCGTTCTATAATCGTTACTATCCTCAAAAATTCCATGCTTATTGGGAATATGTCCAGGAATGAGTCCGTAATGTCCCGATAAATCGTGAAGATAAAGAGGATACATATTTTTAATGATGTACGCTTCATCCTGATCAGATAACGTTATAGCGATATTCGTAAATCCAGTCACGGTCCTTCCCCCTACATGCTTATTCGTACACGTTCGTTCTATCCCACTGCTCTCTCCTACTGAACAAGTGGTGATGCCATGAGCCATTTATCATTTACATAGGCTATGCTGATAGTTAATTTTTCAGGTGGGAAGTCCATTGTTGTCTTATCTAGCTCAATTTCCACAACACGATCTTTCTGCTCCTTTAGCTTGGCGGTATCAATCAGAAATTTTTCTGCCCAGCCATGTCTTTTGTAAATACGTCCTCTACTACCTTTTTTAAATCCGCAATGGACTTAACGTTATCAATATCAACTGGCGAAGTCCCGTTCTGTCCGATTACAAGGCAATAATCCTCTTCACCTGGAATCGTTTTTTTCGGATCGCTTTTGAAAGCTCCATTTCCGTTAAATATACCGTAGATATCGACTGCCTTCGGGATAAGCCCCGTGAGAGTATCCTTTACTTCGCTTTCAGCGAGCTTTACCGAATCGCTTGCTTGCGTATTCGGTTCGGTAATTTCAGGGTTGCTTACATTTGAGCTTCCACACCCCACCACAAAAGCAGAGATGGCCAAAAACAAACAGAGTGTAGCCGTTATCCTCTTCATTTTTCACCTCATGACAGTAAGAAATGGGCTTTCAATGATTCCAGTGCTGCACCCGCTATAACAATGACGAACTTATGGTAAATATTGTTACAACAATCCTGTTTTCCTTTTGAAAAGTTACGCTAGAGAAGCTTGTTTCCAGGCGGAGCACAGAATGGAAAGAGGCTTCTCCCCACGACAGCTACGAAATGAAAAGAAAAAAAGCTGCCCTCCAGCAGTTTGCTCTGCCAGGGAACAGCTCATTTCATTGCTTCTATCCATCACGCACCCGTTTTCGCTACCCCCAGATTCATGCTTCCGCTCTTGTAGCCAAGCAAATCCATGGTGACATAGGAATACCCGTACGCTTTGAGTTGATTCGTTATCTCTTCCTTATGATGAAGAATGATCGGGATATCTACAGCCTCTACTTCGATTCGGGCGATTTCACCATGTGTCCGGACACGTACCTGGTGGATTCCCAGCCCTTTCAAATAGGCCTCAGAGCGATCGACCTTTATCAGCTTTTCCAGGGTGATTTGCTCACCATAGCTGATGCGTGAGGACAGGCAAGCAAAGGATGGCTTCTTCCACGTAGGCAGTCCTAGCTCTCGTGACAGCTCACGTATTTCTTCTTTATATAAGCCAGCTTCTTGTAAGGGCGCACGCACACCTAGCTCCTGGGCTGCACGAGTTCCCGGTCTATGGTCTGTCATATCGTCGGCAATCAGTCCGTAAGCGAGATTGCGGAAGCCTTGCTGCTCCAGTATGGGCAGGAGATGCTCAAACAAACTTTTTTTGCAAAAGTAGCATCGATTATGTGTGTTCTCAGCATAGCCTGGTATCGACAGCTCGGAGGTCTCGATCACCTGATGGGTTACTCCGATTTGCTTTGCCAGCTCGATTGCTTCTGTCAGCTCTGCTGTGGGATAGGTTTCCGAATCAGCGGTCACAGCCAGCACGTTGTCCGCACCCAATGTCTCCACTGCCACTTTTACGAGAAATGTGCTGTCCACACCACCGGAAAAAGCGACAACGACTCTCTCCATCTCCATTAGCGAGCTACGCAGCTTCTCCATTTTTTCTTCATACACCATATGCTCTCTCCCCCTTTTGCTGCATACCCAAAGCTGTCTTACTCCTCGACGTAGGGAATGGTTAACGGGCCAAGCGGAAGCACGGCTACTGTCATTTTCTCGCCGTACGTTTTCTTCAGCTCCTCCAGGGTTGCACTGATGTCGCTTGTTGGTGTAAACATAGCCAGCTCGACTGTTTCATCCGACAAGCTCGAGTACACGTGCACATCTGCCCAGACCTGAATGACGGCCTGTTTTTGTACCTGCCATTGGTCGAAAATTTTAAAGGCAGGATCGTTGATCATATCCAAAATTTCCTGCGGGGTCTTGCGCATCTTCAAAATGTCGGCGTAATTGCCATGGTTGGGCAATCCATCAGAGCATTCGGAGGCGCAAATAATCACTCCGCCCTTTTTGACGATCTTGTGGGCAGCGCTCATGCCTTTTACTGCTTGGTACAGATTTTGATCCAATGGATAGCCGGAATTTGACGTGATGACCACATCAAAGCGATGATCGCAGCGAATCATTGCATGTTCTTTCGCAAAAGCGCAGCCCTGATCATGTGCTTCGAACAGTTCACCTGCAAACACGGCGGTAATTTCCTTTTCACGATTGAGCGTAACATTCAGCATAAAATCAGGTTTGCACATGCGGTTTACTTCACGAGCCATATCCTGCACCGGATTGTTCTCCATGTTTCCCCATGTTGCTAGCGGGTCACCAATCATTCGGGCATTGTGGAACGTCATGATCGTGTCAATTCCCGCGATTCCTGGCATAATCCCTTTGGGTCCTCCCGAAAAACCGGCAAAGAAATGCGGCTCGATAAAGCCTGTCACAATTTTAAAATCTGCCTCAACATACTCCTTGTTTAAATAAGCCTCGCAGCCAAAACGGCTATCTCCGACTTTGATCAGTTCCTCTTTTTCATGACAATGATGGTTGATGACACGGACATTATCCACCACCCACTCACCCAGCATCTGCACAAACTCTTCGCGCGTTTGATCCCGATGCGTGCCTGTCCCGTTGATCACCACGAAATTTTCAAGGGGCACATGCGAAAGCTCCTTTAAAATCCACGGAACCAGCTTGTGATTGGGAGTAGGGCGGGTGATGTCGCTGATCACGATCGCTACCTTATCTGTATTTTTTACCATGTCACGCAATGGCAGTGTGCCGATCGGAGCTTGGAGAGCTTGTCTTACTGCTGCTTCTTCGTCCTCCAGACCCGACAGATTCTTCGGTTCAACGATCAAGGAGTCATCCGGCACATCTATCGTCAATCCTTCTTTTCCGTAAAGCAGCGTCGTTTTCATTCCATTCTCCTTTTCCTATCTATTTGTAGTCAGGTTAGACATTGATTGGTTTTCCTGGTGTATGCTCCTCACTCTTTCCATCAATTCCTCGTTTCTTCTGCCATTTATCGATGATAATGACAGCGATCGGACAAAGGATCGCGGTGGTCAGGGTAGAAATCGAGATTTGGGCGGTAGCGATTTGTACCAAGTCCTGATAAGCTTGGGCATCTGCCGCAGACATCATCCCCGAACCTGATGCGACAACAGCAGCCGCAGCAATTGCTGCCGGCGTTCCTACTGCATTACCAGCCGTAGAGGCCTCGGAAATCGGAGCGATCTGGCTTTTTTCTCGGAAAATTTTGAATACAACCATTCCAGTAAAGCCTGTCAAAATCGTAGTCATCAGACCAAGGGCAAGACCCGCAAGCAGCACTTCCATTTTCAGGAAGGTGGCAAAATCCATCCCGGCACCAAGGGCAAATGCGAAGAATGGGACCGGCAAAAATTCACCTGGCTTCAGGAATTCGCGAATGTCTGGATCAAGATTGCCGAGAAGCATTCCAATCCCGATGGGCAATAAAACCGCGATAAATGCGATAACAGGGAAGTTGGCACCGAGCATCCCTAATGCCATCAAGGTAAAAAAGGGACCGTCATTAAGTGAGAGAACAGCTACTGCACCAACATCCGAACGGTTTCCATACTGCGAGGTGAGAGCCGCGTACATCCCTCCATTTCCATTCGTCATCGCCGCGATAATCGCAAGTGCGGATAATCCGAGGAATCCGTTCATCATATCACCGGAAAGATAGCCCCACAGAAAACCTACACCTACACCCGTGAAATATTTGGATGCCGTCAGCAGGACTCCTTTTTTCAGCGCTTTTCCACCCACTCGCAAATTCATCTGACTTCCACAGCAGAAAAGAAATAAGGCAATAAGAGCAATTGCGCTGTTTTTAAAGAGAGCCTCGGCAAATCCACCGATCCGCAATAGCTCATAATGTCCATCCTTGGTTGGGGCTACGCCAATCGATTGTAGTACGTCCATCACAACTGGTATGTGCATCTGGTCTACTGTGTTTAATAAAGCTCCAAACAATAACGGAACTACCATTAACCCGCCGGGCACTTTTTCAATCGCCTTCTTTATTTGCATGCAGCAACCCCCTGTTTCTGTTTATTTGGAATGCAAGCCCGCGAGATAAGTCCGAAGCACCTGCTCAGCCTTTTGCGCAAGCAATTCAGGAGCGCGGCTCATGGCTTCCTGCAATGTCATCGGCCCGCTCATGATACTGTTGATACTGTGAATTCCGTATCCGTACAGGATATCTGTTCCGCTACCGACTGATCCTGCGAGTACGAATACAGGAACACCCCATTTTTGTGCTTCCTGCGCTACACCCATCGGCGTTTTTCCTGATGCTGTTTGAAAATCGATCTGCCCTTCGCCAGTGAAGACGATGGCGGCGTCTTGCATTTTTTCTCCAAGCCCTGTGTACTCGATGACAATATCGATTCCACGCTCCATCCTCGATGGAAAAAAGGCTTGAAACGCTCCACCGATTCCACCGGCTGCACCTGCACCAGGCAGATTGTGCAGCGAGATTCCCGTTTTTGCCTCGACCAAATCTGCCCACATGCCAAGCGAGTGGTCCAGAGCTTTAACCATTTCCACAGTCGCACCTTTTTGCGGACCAAAGACGTGAGAGGCTCCATTCGGTCCGATTAAAGGATTTTGTACATCCGATGCAAGTAAAAAATGAGATTCCGAGATTCTTGGATCAAAATGCTGGTCGTCAATTTCACGAATGCGGTGGAGCTCTCCACCGCCAAAGCCGATTGAATTCCCTTCGGCATCAAGCAGCTTCATACCGAGTGCCTGCAGCATGCCGATTCCACCGTCATTCGTTGCACTGCCGCCAATTCCGACAATAAACCGCCGGCAGCCATCATCCAGCGCACGCTTGATTAATTCTCCAGTGCCGTACGTAGTGCTGATCAGAGGATTTCGCTCCTCCGGTTGAACCAGAATCAATCCGGATGCACTCGCCATTTCAATGACGCATGTTACCTGATCTCCCAATATGCCGTAAGCCGCTCTTACTGGCACATTCATCGGCCCTGTCACGTCTACCTCTACTTTTCGTCCATCGGTAGAAGCAACGAGGCTCTCCATCGTTCCTTCCCCACCATCCGCCACGGGCACCAAAACGGTCTGCGCCTGGGGCAATACTTTTTTTATTCCTGCCTCTATTGCTCCGGCTGCTTCGGGTGCGGACAAACTTCCTTTGAATGAATCGGGGGCGATGATGATCTTCACTCTCCACAATCCCTCCTTTATAAAGCGCTTACATTTTTATCTTTTCCTCATTATAGGCTGGAGGCATTTGAAAATCATCGTTCATAACGTACAAAAAAGGATCTCGAATTCACTGATTATTTTGTATACAATTAACAAAAACGAAGAAATGGTGCGTGGTTGCATGCTGACGGAGAAAATCGCGCAAGACATCGTCCGGGAAACAATGAACCGTTTAAATCGAAATATCAATATCATGGACCATACCGGCACTATCATCGCATCCGGTGATCCTGCTCGTGTAAACCAGATCCATGAAGGTGCGTCGGATGTAATTCGAACCAAGGCGCCTTTGCTGATCACAAAAGATAATCAGGAGCAGTACAAAGGCGCACGTCCTGGCATTAATCTGCCGATCGAGTTTCAAGATCAAATCATTGGCGCCATTGGGATTACCGGCCATCCGGAAGAGATTCTCGAATTCGGCGAACTGGTCAAAATGATCACAGAAATGATGATTAACCAGTCGTTCCTCGCTTCACAAATCGAGTGGAAGCAGCGGATGAAAGAAATGATTTTCGAAGAGCTGGTGAAATCAGATCCAAACTATGACGCGGTAGAGCAACGTTTAAATTTGTTGAACGTGAAATTGCTGGCCCCTCTTCAAGTGTCACTGATTCAGCTCAGAGAAAATCCACTGCCGAACCAAGAGCTGATTCAAAAAATGGAGGAATTGCTCGATGTGCAGCATCTGTTGGTCGGCTTTTTAAAAGTAAACCGATTGTTCGTTCTTACCTCCGCTACCCCCGAGCAAGTGATCAAGCGAAGGCTGGAAGGGGTCGGTGCTTACCTCCAGCACGTAGGAATCCACTATCATATTGGAATGGGAGCGCCCGTCGCAGAACAAACAAATATTTGGAGATCACGGGATGAGGCCAAATTAGCCCTGTTGCTTGGGAACAGAAGCAAAGGCGTAACGGCTTACGCGGATATTGAAACGATCGCGCTCGTTGATCGAATGGACCCTGAGGTAAAGAAAAAATATGCGGAGCGGGTTTTTGCCCACCTCACTCCGAAATACGTGGAGACAGCAGAAGCCTTTTTCGCAAACAATCTCAGCATTACCGAAACGGCCAAAGCCCTGTTCATTCACCGCAATACGCTCCTGTACCGCTTAGCGAAAATCAAGGAGCTAACTGGCTATGACCCACAGCAATTCAAGGAAGCTGTATCCCTTCAGTTGGCCGTTTGGATTCATCAAAATCGGACAAGTGCTGCCGAATGAGAAAAGCCGTTCCTGCTCGGAACGGCGAAATGAAATGATAGATTAACGAAGGCGGTTAACCCAGAACCCGCCTTTCAATTGCTTTGCCTCAAAAGAAATCACAAATGCTTTGGGAGCAATCTCATTAATGAGCTTCCAGAGCTTTTTTTCGTTCGTACGTTTGGTCAATACCTGCATCATCAAGCGGTGTCCGTCACGTCCCTCAGCTACCCAGGATGTTACGCCGAAGCCATGCTCACGCAGCTTCACAGGAACCTCCAGATCAACAGAGTCTACAACCACCTGAAGCGTTACGTAGCCCAAGGCCAAATACTCCTCGATCTTGCTGCCGATGAAAACACCCATTCCCCAACCGATGCAATATGCGGCAAGGTTCACCCAATTGTCCAGATTGTCGAGTACAATTGCCAATCCTTTCAAATAAACAAAAACTTCTACCATAGCCAAAATGGATGCCATCACACGATACCCTTTGATCACCATTAACAATCGCAATGTAAAAAAGGATACATACAGAATGTTAATCCCGATGATGATCAAAACAAACTCAAAACCCATTGCTCTCCTACCCCCACCCGAACCGGGCACTTTGTCATTTTGTCACGTGACTTCAATATAAGCCATCCATATGGCAAATACCAGATGAAAAACTAGGTTATTACGCTGTTTATGAAAATACCGCCTAAAGCCCCAATCGGTACGATGATCCACGGTGGAGCTTTCCAAAATGTGAGCAGCCCGAACAAAATGGCAGCAAGCACAAAATCGGCAGGAGCCTGGATCGAGCTAACCCAGATCGGGTCATAGAGCGCAGCTAACAGGATGCCGACTACAGCTGCATTCACTCCTACCAAAGTACCTTGTACCCCTCTTTTTTGGCGGAGGGTATCCCAAAATGGCAGTGTCCCTGCAACCAATAAAAAGGCAGGCAAAAAAATAGCAATCGTCGCAATGACAGCACCTGTCCATCCATTCCTGACAGCCCCCAAATAGGCGGCAAAAGTAAACAATGGACCTGGTACCGCTTGAGCCGCTCCGTACCCGGCCAAAAATTGTTCTTTTGTTAACCAGCCCGCTGGCAATACTTCTCTTTCTAGTAGAGGAAGAACGACATGCCCTCCCCCAAAAACAAGGGAGCCTGCCCTGTAAAAGCTGTCAAACATCGCAAGCCATGAGAAGGACAACATGCCATTCAATACGGGCAGGAAGATCAGCAATCCACCAAATAACGTCAGACAAAGCACAGCGGCTGAGCTCTTTATGGGTACGTGAATAACTGGTACAGCAGGGGTATCCTCGGTTCGATAGAAGCTCCAGCCGAGCAGTCCAGCCAAGAAAATGACCGTTATCTGCGTAAAGGCAGTTGGCCATAACAAAGTAGCCGCAGCTGCCAAAATGGCGATTGTTGCCCGGCTTCGATCAGGGGCAAGTTTCTTCGCCATTCCCATGACAGCATGTGCCACGATGGCAACAGCTACGATTTTTAATCCGTGAATCCAGCCTGCATGAGCCGTATCTACCCCCTGCAAAAAATACGCGAACAATACGAGGGCAAGAACAGAAGGCAGCGTAAAGCCGAACCAGGCAACAAGCCCTCCAAGCAGCCCGCCACGCATGATCCCAATCCCGATACCAACCTGACTGCTCGCTGGACCAGGGAGAATTTGGCATACCGCTACAAGCTCGGCATAGCTTCGCTCATCTAGCCATTTTCTGCGTTTGATATATTCCTCGTGAAAATAGCCAAGATGAGCAATTGGTCCGCCAAAGGAAGTAATCCCTAGCTTCGTTGAAACGAGAAATAATTCGAGCAGTCTTTTCAGCTTGCTGTTTTCTCTAAGTGGCTGTTCCTGTTTCGTCTTCAGGATGCTCAACCCTCCACCTGTATTTTATCTCGAGAGTACGTGATTCTATCTGGAAAGAAACGAATTCAGTCTGTAAGAATACGATATTCCCTTTATTCCTTTCTGTAAACGAAAGAGGCGAAATCCATACAATAACCTTACATTTTAGAATCATGAGCCTAGCATTTGCTTTTATACCAACGCAAAAAACCAGCTCATCATGCGCAAGTAATGAACTGGTTTCTTGTGATCTGTTTTCGGAATTATCAGTTTTAACGAAACAGATCAAGCCGTGACTACCCGGCTCTCTGCTTTTTTTATACAAAGCAGCGTGCAATCACGTTCAGACCGCTATGCTTCTCGCTCAGCTCATCGCTTGCCAGCTTTTCCTCTGTTTCCGTGAGCGTAATGATTTGTGGGAGAACCAATACAAACCGATCCTCCGTCACGGTTTCGAGAAGCAATTGACCTTCCTCGTCCCATACTAGATTTCCCGCTAATATTCTGGTCTCCACACGAATCCTCCCCATCTCTTTCCCGAAAAATATATATTTCTATATGAAGCAAAGACGGGTACGATTTACCCGCCTTCACCATCAAAACAACCCAACTATTGCTCTTTTCTCAAACGCGCATCCAGCACAAAGTTTCCAAAAGGAAGCAGGGATGCGATAAAAGCACCAATTACCCGAATGATTGACCATCTGTTTTTCAGCGTCACATGGGCAAGTGCCAAAATATAAAGAACAAATAACACACCGTGAAGAGATCCAGCGATTTTTACTGCGGCTGGTACATCGAGAAAATACTTGAGTGGCATGGCAATCCCGAGCAATACCAAATACGAGATTCCTTCCAGAATGCCGATTACGCGAAAACGTCCAAGTGGAGTATTCATCATGAGGGGTACCATCCTTGAAAGTAATTACCATCATTATAAACGAAAAACTATCGAAATGATAACAATTGTCCAATGTTCATAATAATTTCAAAATCAATGACCGAAGCCCTCTTGGCGTACGCGTTCAATCCACCGCGCTTCAGCACGCAGATGCTCAATCGCCCCTATCAAAATGTTTCTCGCCCCGAAGTCCAATGCTTGCTTGGGCTCCTCCAAAATGGATTCGAGCAGCTCTGCCACACGCTGAACCTCACGCATATTTTCCGCAGATGCTTCCTCCATTTTTGCCGGATCGCCATAAGCAGCAAATGTCAGAGCAGCATATATCGGATTATGCAGCTGGATTGGGCGACGCATCTCCGTCAGCAAAAGCTGCTGGAGCTCTTCTTTCCCCTTATCCGTGATGCGATAGGTCGTTTTATCCGGGCGATTGGACTCCCGGATAATGTTTGCGACCTCGATCAGGCTTGCTTTGGCTAATTGGTCAAAGGCATAGTACAAAGAGCCTTTGGCAAATTTGATATAGCAATCGATTCCTCGCTGCTTTACTAGCTGCTGGACCTCGTAAGGATGCTTTTCACCCTCCATCAACAGACCAAGAATCAGCAGTTTTATACTCATATCCGCTTCTCCTCTAGTGATGTTCAGGATTCGGACGATTTTGATTCGCGCCTGGAATCAGCACGCGTTCTTTTCCCATCAGGACAATACATACGACCGCAAGCACAGCTGGAACCAGTGCCCACATAAACGTATGGGCAATCGACGTGGCGAGGATGTCCGTAATTTTGTCCAATACAGGTGCTGGAATGGCTGCACGCGTCTCAGGCGTCAAAATGGCACGCGGGTCCGTAATCGCTCCAATCCCTGTTTGTTGTCCGGCAAAAGCTGTGGACATCCCATTCTCAAACTGGTTGCGCTGCAAAATTCCAAAGACCGTAATCCCCAGCGTCATCCCAAGCGAACGGAAAAAGGAGCCTGTCGAGCTGGCTGACCCACGCTGCCGCATATCAAACCCATGAATGGCTGCCATCCCCAATACGGAGAAGGAAAACCCTACGCCGAAACCGGTAATGATCATATAAAACGTAACCATGCCACGCGAGATGTCCGGCGACAAGGTACTCAACAGGAAAATACCTGGTACGAAGAAGACGGACGAGAGAAGCATAATGTTGCGGAAGCTCGTTTTGGTCGTCAAAAATCCGCCCAGCTGGCTACCTACCACGGAGCCTAGCATCATCGGCGTCAAGAGCAAGCCGGAATTCGTCGCTGATCCACCGAATACGCCTTGGATAAAGATCGGCAAATAGACAGTCGTAATAATAAAAGCTGATCCGTACAAGAGTGCTACCGCATTCGAGGCGGCAAACAAACGTCGTTTAAACATGGTAAAGGAGATGATAGGCTCTGGTACTTTTGTCTCCACAAACAGAAAGATCACGAACAACACAGCAAAGGAAACAAACAGTCCAATGATTTGAACGGAATTCCATGCAAACTGATTTCCACCCAGCTCAAGAGCAAACATCAGGCTAATGACGGCTCCCACCAGGGTAACAGCCCCCCACCAGTCAATGCTTTGCTTGCGGTGTTCCAGAGACTCGCGATAATAAACAGAGATGAACCAGAGCGACAAGGCTCCGATCGGTACGTTGATGTAAAAAATCCAATGCCAGCCCACATACTCTGTTATGTACGCACCAAGTAACGGACCAAATACACTGGAGGTACCAAATACAGCACCGAACAAACCAGTCATTTTCCCCCGTTTTTCTGGCGGGAATACGTCAAAAATAATCGTAAATGCGATCGGCATCAAGGCGCCGCCACCGATCCCCTGAATCGCCCGATAAATGCTTAGCTCCACGATACTGCTAGCGGTTCCACAGAGGATGGAACCAAGTAAAAAGACAACGAGTCCAAACACATAAAATCGTTTTCTTCCATACATATCCGAGAGCTTTCCGAAAATCGGCATCCCTGCCATCGTAGCAACCATATATGCAGACGTAACCCAGACGAATTTATCCATGCCGCCCATTTCGCCAACAATTGTGCCCATTGCTGTTGCTACAATCGTATTGTCCATCGATGCCATCAATAACCCTAGCAATAACCCTGCCAGGACAAAATTCACTTTGCTTTCTTTGGCAATCAAGCAAGCTCCTCCCATCGTATCCATGATGATTACTCTAAATATTATATTCAAATTTGACTAAAAGTCTGTAAGAAATTTACTCGGCTTTGTAAAGCTTCAAATAAAAAAGCCATCTTCTTTGTCTGAACACGAGTCAAACAAAGAAGATGGCTTGTATTTATCTCTCGCTTACTTAGTTCGTTTTCAGTACATCATGGTCCACATAGCGCTCGCCGTTTATTTCACTAATGACATTGATCGCTACTTTGGCTCCATCACCAGCAGTGATGATCGTATGTACGCTTACGCCAGCACACGTCCCAGCTGCCCAGATTCCATCTACATTTGTTTTCCCTTGCTGATCTACATCAACAACGGTTTTGATTCGCGGCTCTGTGCCTTCCTTGGTATTTACCCCGATAGCTTCAGCCAGCGTAACCAGAGCACCTGTAGCCAAAATGACATGCTTTGCTTCGAAGGAGCCTTTTTCTGCTGTTTCCACAACGAAACCTTGCTCGGTTTTCGTAATATTGTTGACTTGGTCAGTAACAAGCTCCGCACCGAATTTGGCTGCTTGCTTCTTGCCTGTTTCAATGAGGTCCGGGCCAGTAGCTTCCAGGATGCCGTAGTGATTCTCTAACCAGGCACGCTTCGTCATGCTTTTATCATTGTCAATCAACAGCGTCTTTTTGCCTGCCTTCGCTGCAAACAATGCTGCGCTTCCCCCTGCTGGGCCTGCTCCAATAATCGCGATATCGAACATAGGTAACTCCCCTTTCCAAAATGTGTTTCACAACATAATTATATACTTAGTTTCGTAAAAGAAAAAGTCCTAAATCAGTCGTAGTGATGAAATTTAAAAGGCCCGCTTCCCTCCAGCAGAGGAAAACGGGCTCCCTATAGTATGTCAAGCCGTTCTAGATTTCACACAAATTTTTATTACCGCCGCGTTCGTAACAAATTTCTCCATTGATGACAGTCATCTCGATGTTTGTAGAAAGTACCTCATCCGACTCCACCTGCAACAGATCTTTTGAATAGACGGTCATGTCGGCATACTTTCCTCTGCTGATCGTCCCTTTGACTGCTTCTTCATTGGTCGCCAGAGCGCCACCATACGTAAAAATGCGAAGCGCTTCTTCCATTGTCAAATTCTCTCCTGGATAGTATCCCTCATGCCTGTCCTCTGGTGCACGACGTGAAACGGCTGCATGAATGCCCAAAAGTGGCTCCAGCGGTTCAACAGGAGCATCGGAGCCTCCTGCACACATAATCCCTGCGTTCAGCATGCTTTTCCAAATGTAGGCTTGCTGTGCCCGCTTCTCTCCAATCCGTTCTGCAACCCACGGGAAATCCCCTACTACGAACCGCGGCTGAATATCCGCGACGATGCTTGGACTCTTCAACCGCTCCAGCAAATCAGGGCGAAGCAAGGAAGTATGAATCATGCGGTCCCGATACCCTACAGTCGGAAATTTATCCAGCATGTCGAGCACATTTTCCAGGGCCTGATCGCCAATCGTATGGACAGCAATCGGCATTTTGGCATCGCGTGCTTGCTTAAACAGCTGATATAAGGTCTCTTCGTCATGAATCTCGCTTCCCACATTCCCTGGATCATCCGTATAGGGTGCGGAGAGATAGGCCGTTCTCCCGCCAAAGCTGCCATCAGCAAATATTTTCACGGCGCCGATCTGCAGCTTCTCATTTCCATACCCTGCGTACATCCCACGCTCAACCAGCCGCTTCACATGCGGATAATAAATCAACAGGTTGCACCGGAGCCCTAGTCCCTCCCCGTTTAACAGCTCGTCATACAGCTTCCAGGTCTGATCCAGTCCTCCTAGTCCGCGCAAATCCTCGGTATGTACGCTCGTAAGCCCGCACTGCATCGCTAGCTGAATCGCCTGCTTCAATACTTGCTTCAACTGCTCGTAAGTAAGCTTGGGGATATGCCTCTGAACTATATTGGACGCCGTTTCCAGCAGCAGTCCCGTAGGTTTTTGGGTCTGCGGATCAAGTACAACGGTTCCCCCTGCCGGAATATCCATATCCGCCGAATAGCCAGCGATCTCCAGCGCTTTGCTGTTGACCAATACGACATGACCGCAAACGCGTGTCAGTAGAACCGGACAATGCGGCGACACATGATCCAGCTCCTCGATTGAGGGTAAGCCCCCTTCAACAAAGCGGTTCTCGTCCCAGCCTCTTCCTTGTAACCATTCGCCTGCTGGTGTTTGGTCTGCCCTCTCCTTGATCATCTGGAGCATGTCATCCTTTGAGGTGATATTGCCTAAGTCCATCGACAACATTTTGGTTGCGATTGAGGATAAATGCAGATGGCTATCGATCAGACCTGGCGTCACCATTTTTCCATCCAGGTCTCTCACATTTGCCTCTGGTCTTCCCCACTGCAGCAGCATCTCCCGGTGGCTCCCCAGATCCACGATCCTCCCATCCCTTACTACTACAGATTCAGCCATAGGCTGAGACGAATCGAATGTATAAAACCTGCCATTGGTAAATATCGTCGTCATAAATACCCATCCTCCATCATCCTGTAAACGTCACTGTCTGCTGCCGCGATATCATCCCGCGAACGACGGCTGATTTGATCGGCGGCCTCTTGTGCTTGCCGGAAGGCTTCTTTTTCATCTACGGTTAGCAGCTTGCGATTCTCCATAATCACTTGTCCATCAATGAGGACGGTCTCCACCTCGTTCCCTCGTGCCGAGTAAACCAGATTGGGAACGATATTGCGGATGGGGTCTGTATAAATCGGACACAGAGTCGGAGCCTCTAGATCCAGGATGATGACGTCTGCTTTTTTTCCTGCTTTCAAGCTGCCAACCTCGTGATCCAGGCCAATCGCTTTGGCCGATTCAATAGTCGCGAGTCGCAAGGAAAGCCACGCAGGAAACACTTTTGGGTCGGCTCGCTTCACCTTATTCAAAATAGCGGCAAACTTCATTTCATTGAACATGTTGTTGCAGTTGTTTCCCGGAGCCTGATCCGATCCGAGAGCGGCCTGTCCACCTGCTTCCAAAAAATCCATAATCGGAGGCACCAAGCCGTCAATGATGCCGATGCTCCCCGCACAGTAGATCATGGACGCTCCTCGTTTTGCAACCAGCTGGGTCTCTTCTTTTGTCGCCTCTGTCAGATGGACAGCCATGAGCCGGGAATCGAGGTAACCGAGCTCATCCAAATAAGGAATGGTGCGTTTCTGATGCCGTTTCACCATCTGCTCGATTTCCCTGTCCCCTTGGGCGACATGCATATGAATCCGGGTATCGTACTTTTGTGCCAACGCCTTTACTTCCAGCAGCAGCTCTTTTCCGAGCATGTCCGCTCCCTGCGGCCCAAACAGGCAGGTGATTCTCCCGTTTTCTTTTCCGTGCCACTCCTCGAACAGCTTGATGTTTGCCACAAGCTTCCTGTTGCCGATAGCTGGGTCAAGCGGATACAGCTCACCAACAGGAAGCTTCCCGATATCATCTGATAGTTCATTCACTGTTTCTGCTACTCTGGCACGCGCTCCTATTTTGGCATAATGCGAGACAATTCGGCCCATGGAATGATCGAAGTCGCAAAACGTAGTCGTTCCGGCTTTGATCCCCTCGATAATCGTCACCAATGAACCTTTCAGCGTCTCTTCTTTCGTTGAATTCTTCATCAAGGGCCACATGCCTTTTCGCATCCAGTGAGACATGTCCTGAGCCATTCCCCGAAAGATGGACAGACCTGTGTGCATATGCGCATCAATGAGTCCTGGCATCACCAGCTTGCCGCTTGCGTCAATGACTCGATCCGCCTGATATCCTGCCAATATCTCGTCCGTTGCTCCCACTGCGGCAATCGAATCTCCGTTTATGGCGACTGCCCCGTTTTCCACTATCCCGACACCCGCACCCTCCATCGTAAGAACAAAGGCATGGGCGATAATCAAATCCACCTTCATACAAAAACCTCCAAACCAGCCTCTGATGAAAACGTTGGAATTAGGAAGAGCCGCTAGTGATTCAAAACCTTTGACAGGAAGTCTTTCGCCCGGTCTGACGAGGGTTGCGTAAAAAACTGCTCCGGCGGGGCTACCTCGACAATTTTGCCCTCTGCCATGAATACGATTTGATCGCAAATTTCCCGGGCAAAGCCCATCTCATGCGTGACGACTACCATGGTCATTCCACTAGATGCCAAGCCCCTGATCGCATCCAGCACTTCCTTGATCATCTCCGGGTCTAGAGCTGATGTAGGCTCATCGAACAGCATAACCTTTGGGTCCATGGCGAGTGCCCTGGCGATGGCTACCCGCTGCTGCTGTCCACCAGAAAGCTGCCCCGGAAACGAGTCATATTTCTCACCCAGCCCCAGAGATGCCAGCAGCTTTTTAGCCTTTTCTGTTGCTTCATCCTTGGGTACCTTTTTCACCTGAACAGGAGCTATTGCTACATTTTCTACTGCTGTCAGGTGTGGATACAGATTGAATGCCTGAAACACAAAGCCGATATCGGATCGTAGCTTATTTATATTCGTCCTCCGATCGTGTACAGAAGTCCCGTCTACAATGATTTCGCCCGCCTGGATCGTCTCCAGTGCATTCATGCTGCGAATCAGTGTACTTTTTCCTGCCCCGCTCGGACCGATTAATGCGTACACATTGGACTCGGGTATTTCCAGATTAATGTTTTGCAGGACGTTCACGCTTCCGTAGCTCTTGTTCACCTGTTTGATTTGGATCACGTGCTGGCCTCCTTGTACCGTTGATCATGTGCATCCCCTATTCGGACACCCGATAGCGCCGCTCCAGCGCACTGATGATTTGCGAAAGGAAAAACGTGATACAAAAATACATAATCGCGACAAACGTCCATACCTCCAGCGAGCGAAATGTAGTCGACACCAGGTTTTTGGCAACCAGCGTCAGGTCGACCACAGAGATGACAGATACGAGAGAGGAGTCTTTGATCAGCGTAATAAACTGGGAAGCCATCGGCGGCAATACTTTACGCATCGCTTGCGGCAAAATGATAAAGCGCATTGCTTGCACATACGTCATGCCCGAGGAACGGGCGGCCTCCATCTGCCCCCGAGGCACAGCTTGAATTCCTGCCCGTACGATCTCGGCGATAAAAGCAGCAGAAAACAATCCCAGTCCGAAGACTCCAGCCAAAAACGGCCCCATCTTCAGATACTTGCCGAGAACAAAATAAATCCAGAACAACAATACAAGCAAAGGAACACCACGAATAAATTCCACATAGCTGACTGCCAGAAACGAAACGATCCGATTGCCGGAGATTCTGCACAATCCAAGCAAAATTCCTACAGGGATACTCACGAGCAGTGCACACGCGGACAGCTGTAGCGTCAACAACAACCCATCCCATAATAAATGCATATTTTGAGGAATCACATTCCAGGCGCTACCCATGTTTAACCCCCTTCCTTCTATACGCTCATGCTCCAAGCGATGGCGTATGTTTTACTGTTGCTGTACCTGATTGATCCATTCGTTTGATTTGAACCATTTATTGACCGAAATCTGGTCGTCCAAGCCGTTTCGATAGGAAGCCAGGAAGGAATTCACCCATTGGATCATGGCCTGATCATTCAAAGGTAACGCGATTCCCAGATTTTCCGTAGATAGCACTTCGTACACACCTCGAACAGAATCAGCATTCATGATTTCAAAAACTCGAACTCCAGGCTCGTCAAAAACCAATGCGTCTGCTTGTGCCTGCTTCACAGCCAAGGCTGCGTTGGTAAAGCCATCGAAATCCATTATGGTTGCGTTTTTGAACAGCTGCTTGGCTAGCAGAGCACCGGTGGAGCCCTGACCTACAGCAATCTTTTTACCGGCCTGGTCCAATTCCTTCCAGCTTTTGGTTGTTGTATCTTTTTTCGGTACCATGACGACTTGACCCGAAGAGTAGTAAGGATCGGAAAAGCTGACGGCGAGTGCTCGATCCCCGCGAATGGTCATGCCGGAAATAACCATGTCGATATCTCCTGTTTGCAGGGCAGGAATGAGTCCACCAAAGTCGCTATAATCCTTGAACTCTACCTCCACCTTCAAAGCATCCGCGATCGCTTTTCCCAAGTCCATGTCATACCCGACAAACTTCCCTTCCTTGTCCTTCATCTCAAACGGAAAATAACCGCTTGAGGTCCCGATCACCAGCTTTTTCTTGTCCACTACTTTTTGAATCGTAGATGGACCACTCACTCCTGCCCCCGCCTCCTGGGAACATCCTGTCACGATCACAAGCAACAGCGCCAGCCATACAAACGTCCACTTTTTCATCTCTTTACCCCCTAGTCGATTAAAAAATTGGTTTTGCCACTTACTTCGAAAAGAACTGGATGAAAAGAAAAAAACGAGTCCCTCCTTAACTAGGGTGGTAGTTATCTATATAAGCCAACAGCTGCTGGGTTATATACAAGGGAAGTCTTGTCCAAACGGTAGCAAACAGGAATTGTGCCGGGTGGTAGCCGATCGTAGTTGAAAGGGGCAAGGAAATCAGAGCTTTGTGGGTGATAAGATGTTGCCGTATGTAACGCAGTTTTGGAAAATGCTCATATTTACTAGATATTTTATTTCCAGCGTAATAAATAGGCAAGAGTATAATTCTGAATATAAAGAATATTTATATAATTATTTACCGCCTATTATCAAAACGAATAAAGAGAGAAACCTCGGTGAGAAGCCTCCCTCTTTTTGTTTGCTTACAGCTCGATCCAATATCTTCTTACCACGTTGCCATCTTCCTCTGTATAATCAGATTCCAGCACACCACCGTTTTTCAAAATCGTTTTTTCCGACGCCGTGTTCCAGCTGTCACAGACGACCAAAACCTTTTCCAGCCCCAGCTCTCTTGTTTTTTCCAATGACTGAGCCAGAATAGCTGTGGCATAGCCTTTTTGTCTCTCCGATGGTCTGATCCCGTAACCGATGTGGCCTCCTACCCGTAGCAAGCGCTCATTTAACCGATGACGAATATTGACTGCACCCACAATTCTCCCGTCCCCTCTTCTGAGCCAGTACGTAGAATGCGGCACAAAGTCGTGTGGTAGTAGGCTCTCATCTTTCTCGCTCTCCAAAAAATGCAAGTACGCTGCAAAGTCGTATGGATCTTTGTCCACTACCCATGGAACAATCTGCTCTTTGCTATGTTTCCATTCCTCATAATAAGAAAGATATTCTTCGTAGTATTCGCTCGTAGGCTTCACCAATTGCAGCTGCTCCTCCATACTCCCACTCCCCGTTTTCCCTCTGGAAATTTTGTACATCTTACCATGCTATCCGAGCGCTATCAAGCAACGAACAGCAAAAAACCTCTCGGGATTGCCCCGAGAGGTTTTGAACTTATTTTAGTATTTGTTAAAGGTCATGATCCAAATGGAACCAAGCACGATTGTCAAAACAATCACAAGCCCCAGGATCAAGGTCTGTACGTTGTAACGCGGCTTTTCTCCCTCGCGGATATGCATGAAGAAGAACAGCTGAATCACGAATTGCAAGATGGCCATCACCATGATGGTAATCAGCGTAGCTGTTTTACTCATCATCTGATTCATGACTAGCACCAATGGAATAATGGTGAGCACAATCGACAGGATGAAACCAATTACGTACGACTTCAACGAACCATGATTGTGATGATCTCCATGATTTTCATGTTGCGTCATCTTACATCACCCCCATCAGATAGACGACTGTGAAGAGGAAGATCCACACTACGTCAAGGAAGTGCCAGTACAAGCTCAGGTTGGTTACTTTGCGGCGAGTAACTGGTGTGATTCCGCGGCGTTTCAGCTGAATCATCAGTGCTACCATCCAGAACAAACCAACGGATACGTGCAATCCGTGCGTACCAACCAGCGTGAAGAAAGCGGACCAGAAACCACTAGTGGCCATAGTTGCTCCTTCATGCATCAAATGCGTAAACTCGTTAATCTCCAGCACTACGAAGGACAGACCGAGGACAGCTGTTACAGCCAGCCACGCGATCATTTCTTTTACTTTGCCTTTGTTCATTGCCAGGACAGCCAAACCACTGGTAAAGCTACTTGTCAGCAAGATAAAGGTGGAAGCGATAATCCCAGGAAGCTCAAACAATTCTTTAGCAGTCGGCCCACCAGCAAAGCTATGCATCATTACCGCATAGGTGGCAAACAGCGAACCGAACAGAATGCAGTCCGTAACAACAAAGATCCAGAACCCTAGAACCTTTAGTTGTTCATGCTCTTCATGACCATGGTCATGGTCATGTCCGTGACCATGGTCGTGATGCTTAGCCATCTGTTGCATTACAATACCCTCCCCAGTGAAGCCTCGGTGCGTCGCACTTCATCCACCGGTACATAATAATCCGTATCATATTGGAAGGAACGTACCCACATGCACGCAAACACTCCAATGAATCCAATTACTGCAATCCAAACCCATCCGAACGTGAAGCCAAATCCGACCATGAACCAGAACAGCGACATGATAAACGGTATGCCCGAGTTTTTCGGCATGTGGATTGGCTCCAGATGCACAGGTTCTTCTTTATACGTACCATTTGCTTTCGCTTGTTTCGTTGCCCACCAATCGTCAGAGTCTTTCACAGTTGGTACGACAGCGAAGTTATAAAACGGAGCTGGCGATGGAATCGACCATTCCAGTGTACGTCCATTCCATGGGTCACCTGTTTTGTCGCGCTCCCCATGCTTGATGCTGTAAGCAATTTGCCATACTTGGAAGATGAAACCGATCCCCATCATGAAAGCACCGACAGTAGAAACCAGGTTCATATCTGCCCAACCGCGATCCCAGCCGTACGTATAGTAACGGCGAGTCATACCCATGAAGCCGAGTGCGTATTGTGGCATGAAGCATACATAGAAACCGATATTCCAGAACCAGAAGCCCCATTTGCCCAATTTCTCATCGAGCTTGAAGCCGAACAGTTTTGGCCACCAGTAGTAAATACCTGCCAGGTAACCGAACACTACACCACCGATCAACACTTGGTGGAAGTGGGCAATCAGGAAGTAACTATTGTGATACTGATAGTCTGCCGGTGCTACCGCAAGCATAACCCCTGTCGCTCCACCTACGAGGAAGCAAGGGATAAAAGCGATAGTCCACAGCATTGGTTGTTTAAAGGATATCCGACCACGGAACATCGTAAACAACCAGTTAAATACCTTAACCCCGGTCGGAATCGCAATGACCATCGTCGATATCGCAAAGAATGCAATAACACTTGCACTAGTACCCATGGTGAAGAAGTGGTGAGCCCATGTAAAGAAGGACGCAACGGCAATCGCCATCAATGCCCAAACCATGGATTTGTAACCGAAAATCTTTTTACGCGAGAAGGTTGCTACAACCTCAGAGAAGATACCAAATGCTGGTACAACAACGATATATACCTCAGGGTGACCCCACATCCAGATGAGGTTCAAATACATCATCGGATTTCCGCCGCCGTCCATTGTAAAGAAGTGGGCGCCTGCAAAACGGTCAAGGAACAACAGTGCGATTGTTACAGTCAAGATCGGGAAAGCAAAGATGATCATGATGCTGGAAGACAATACAGACCAGCTGAACAATGGCATTTGAGACAATTTCATGCCAGGAGCACGCATTTTCAGGATGGTTACGATGAAGTTAATCCCCGTAGCCAAACTACCGATACCAGAAATCTGAATACCCCAGATCCAGAAGTTTTGTCCTGGTCCTGGACTGAAATCATTTTGTGACAACGGTGGATAAGACAACCAACCAGCTTCTGGAGATCCACCAATTACGAACGAAAGGTTGAACAGCATCGCACCAAGCATGAACAGCCAGAAGCTAAGTGCGTTCAGGAAAGGATACGCTACGTCACGCGCACCTAATTGAAGCGGAACTACCATGTTGAACAAACCAAACATCATCGGCATCGCCATGAACAAAATCATGATCGTACCGTGAGTTGTAAAGATGGCATTGTAGTGCTCCGAATGTAAAAACTCCATATTCGGGAATGCCAGCTGTAAACGCATCAGCAGGGCGTCGACCCCACCGCGGAACAGCATCAAGAGTGATGCGATCAAGTACATGATACCGATACGTTTATGGTCAACCGTAGTCAGCCATTCGCGCCACAGCCAACCCCATTTTTTATACTTCGTTAGTACAAACACGATTGCGATCATGGTAAGGGCAATCGAAACGTCCGCACCGTAAATTAGCGGGTCACCAGTTACAAAGAACGTGGATGCAAATTCCTTAATGTTCTCCCACACTTGGTATTCCTCCTCCCTCTCTAATGCTTCATACCGGAGTGATCCATACCCGGCATACTGCTCATATCAGACATTTGATGTGTTTCACTAGATGTTTCTGTTGACTTATCATCTGCCTCGGCAGGTTGTTTTTGCATAACATGGTGCATATCATGACCATGGCTGTATCGAGCAAGAATTTCTTCAAACAAGCCTTCTGGGAAAGCGGAGTACAGCTTCTTCTCAGTCAATCCAGGCTTTTTCAATTCATTGTAATCTTCTTTAGACATGGCTGGAGTCGTACCTTTTACTTCATCCACCCACTTATTGAACTCATCTTGTGGTTTGGCAACCACCTTGAACTGCATATGAGCAAAGTCTTTTCCAGAGAAGTTAGAGCTAAAGCCTTGGAACTCACCTGGTTTATCTGCTTGTAAGTACAGCTCAGTAGCCATTCCCGCCATCGCGTAAATTTGACCACCCAGCTCTGGTACCCAGAAAGAGTTCATCGGAGCTTCTGCAGACACTTGGAAGTGAATCGGAACTCCAGCAGGAATCTCTAGGTAGTTAACTGTCGCGATGTTTTGATCCGGATAAGTAAACATCCATTTCCAATCCAATGCCGTAACTTGAATAGTCATTGGTGCAACTTCTTTATTAGGAGATTCTTTTAAGACATAAACATCTCGAACGGTAAAGTAACCCAGGATCGCAATAATAACCACTGGGATTCCCCACCAGATTACCTCAAGCGCCGTGTTATGTGCCCATTCCGGCTTGTACGGTGCTTTATTGCCTGGCGTATCCCTATAGCGATATACAATAAAAGCGGTAAGCGCAAGAACCGGAATGATGATGACCGCGCACAAAATCGTAGAAATAATGATGAGATTGTACTGCGTCTCGGCTACCGGTCCTTTAGGATTCAAGACAAGATATTCACTACCACATCCCGAAAGCAGGACGGTTGCTAGCGCTGCCAAGATCCAAAACTGGATTTGCCTCAGCATTTTTCCTCCACTCATTCTCCTAATCCCTCCTCTTTCACAAGCAGAAAACATGTAACTCTTTTCGTTTTTTTCAATATAGGTGAACACATCTCCTAATCGCATTTACATACTATCAGAGAGAAGCCTCTTTTGTACTTGTTTTTTTGCACGTTCATTATTTCGTAGTATTTCTGTGACAAAGTGTTCACATGGCAGTCACGAGTTGATCATAATATTGTTACGAATCTCCTCTAATACACATCCGTAACCATAATTGGCCGATATGCCCAATTCCGCAAAATTAATAAAACGCTTTCACTATATATAAAAAAAGCCCTTAGAGACAAATCCCTCTAAAAGGCTGTCACCCTAAGGCTCCCTAGTTTCTTCTATAGTAATTGGAACGCTTACATCTTCTCTTTGCGTCCTTCATACCCACTCATTCACAACAAAAAAACCTCCCATGTATTTCTAGCATGAGAGGTTTGCTTATGGTTTTGTATTCATCGCAGTTACACTTGTTGTTTGCGAATGTTCATCAGGCGGAACACTGTGCTCAAGAGGAAAATGTTCATACCTGCGATCAGGAAACCGATCGAAACCATCAATGTGAAATTTTCCGATCTGAAATCGCTTACACTGAATGCCATTAACAAAGCGCCGATGATGGTTGTCGTCCAAGCCATCCATTTGAGCATATCTGCTGCTTTTTTCTCGTTATTCATATATCATGACCCCCGTCACTTAAGATTTCATTTCATCTGATAGCTATATTGTAACACAAAATTCATTTGTTGGTCACGTTTTGTTCAAATTTTTATTAAAAAATTGTCAAAACTTTTTACGTAAACCTATTGAAATAGCACTTGTTACAATTTCCCTTTGTGTCTCAAATGTGAAAACGTCAAAAATACTTTGTTAAACAATTTCTTTTCGTCACATCCTACGCCATTCTTCTGTGAAGAGAATCCCGGAAATAGGCGGATACCAGCATGATCCAGTCATAGGAGAAGGCAGGGAAAAGGAAATTCGTTTACGTGTAAAAAAAGACCACCTGCCATTAGACATACACATGTAGGGCATGTCCAACAACAGTGGTCTTTGGTGTTTGGTATTTCTGCTTACAGGATTTCAGGCTCGTCCTGTCCGATTTTATTTTCCCTTGCTTTCTCTGCCTTACGCTTGAGGTAATTACCAACGGCGATGACAATCAATGCCAATGCTACCGGCAAAATAATATGTAATGCTGGCAGGATTCCCTCCAGGAATGCTCCTACAACCTTGTCTCCCACAATCATTTCTCCTGCTGTATACCCGAGCAATGCTGCCCCCAACAGAACAATAATGGGAAAGCGATTCATCAGCTTCATTAGCAGCTGACTCCCCCAAATAATCAACGGAATGCTGATTGCGAGTCCAATAATAACCAACAGCAGATTACCATTGGCTGCTCCTGCTACGGCAATTACATTGTCCAGACTCATAATCAGGTCGGCAAAAATAATCGTCTTCAAAGCCTCCATCATACTGCTGCCACCGCCAATATGACTTTCTTCCTCTTCACCCTTCAGCAGCTTGATTGCAATCCAGATGAGCAAAAGCCCTCCCACTACTTGCACAAACGGAATTTTTAACAACCAAATGGCGACAACGGTAAGAATCACTCTAAGTCCAATGGCGCCAAAGCTTCCCCAAAAAACAGCCTTCTTTTGCAGCTCTGGGTTGAGATTGCGACAGGCAAGGGCAATCACAACCGCGTTATCTCCACTCAAGACCAAATTCACAATAATAATTTGCAATAAACTAAGAAAAAAATCTGCCATGATGATAGATCCTTTCTATAAATGAACTTGTATTGTAAATAATAGACCTTTCATTTTCATAATGCATCATTAATTTCAGCAATATATTCAATTCCTTTACAAATAGCGTGTGATAAAAAGAAAAAATCTGCCTGGAAAGACAGATTATTATCAACGAATAATTATTTATTTATATCCATTTTTTACCTGACTAGTATTCAAATGATCCAATCGCTTCATCAATACTGGCGATATTCTATGCTTGGTTGCCTGTTCATAGCCAAATGCTATTTTGAACAAAGTCGGTTCACTGTTTGCCGCACCTACGAATGTTATTCCCTGCGGTCCCTTTGTTATGTATCCGCCAGGAGCGATTACTCCGTTTTCTGCATACCCGCCCGGCACGGTAATCACTGGATATCCCACTCGCGCCGCAAGATCTGGTCCACTCTCATTCCCCAAAAATAGTAGGGCGTCCAAACGATGCTCGTACAAAGCATGATCAATTCCTTGCTTGCCAGCCATCTCTTTGTTTTGTTGCAGACTCTCCACATAGTCTGCTTCCGTTAACGTACCACTTGTTTGCTCGCACCAAATCAGTATGTCCTGTCCATACTTTAGGGCGATTTCTGCATGCTTTTCATTATAGATAATGACGTCTTGCAGGGAGCGAACAGGTACGGTTTCTGGAAGTGTTGCCAAATATTCATTTACGTAGCACTTGAATTCATAGCGCAGCACATTCCAATCCCACTCTACATCCTCACAGGGAAGTGTGACAGGATCAACAATTGTCGCTCCTTTTTCTTTAAGCACATCGATCGCTTCTTCCACGATCCGCAATCTGTCCTCATCCAAATGCTTCATATAATAACGTGGAATACCGATTCTTGCTTGCTGCAAAAAGGATTCGTCTAAAAACTCCGTATAATCCGTGCCAATCTCATTCAATGCTCCCAATACAATCGCTACATCCTGTACAGTTCTAGCCATCGGTCCGGCAGTATCTTGGCTGCGGGTAAGCGGGATGATTCCAGACTGGCTAACAAGACCTACTGTTGGCTTTAGTCCAACAATCCCATTTTGACTGGCAGGACTAATGATGGAGCCAGATGTTTCAGTACCGATTGCTGCTGTGACAAGATTGGCAGCGACAGCCACTCCCGAGCCTGAGCTAGAGCCCCCGACAAAAAGCTCGCCCGGCCCGTATGGATTCAAGGTAAGCCCTCCTCGGGAGCTGTAGCCTGCCCACATTTGTGTAGACATATAATTGGCCCATTCTGTCATATTCGCTTTTCCCAGTAAAACGGCTCCTGCTGAGCGTAACTGCTTGGCAACAGCAGAATCCTCGGGAGCATTCCACTCTGCAAGCGCCACAGAGCCAGCACTTGTATGCATCTGATCGCCGGTTTCGATATTATCCTTTAATAAAATCGGAATCCCATGCAATGGGCCGCGGCTTCCTTTCAGTGCTCGCTCTGCATCCAATGCCTTGGCAATGGCTGGTGCCTCCGGATTGATTTCGATAATAGAGCGAAGCAAGCCATCAAATTGCTTGATTCGTTCTAAATACGCTTCGATGATGTGCTCTGAGCTAAGCGTACCTGCCTCCATAGCTGCCTGCAAACTGGTGATATCTGCTTCCATGATCCAGCTGTTTCTTTTCGCTTCCAAAAAGACACCCCGCTCCTACTTCTGCCCCTTATACCCGTATACGGAGTAATCCGCACGCACCTTTCGGATCGCGAGCCATACGGGCAGTCCCCTTGCTACCCAACGCAGGGCAGACATAATATTTTGTTCATTTTCGAATTGCTCCACGATTACTACCGTTGTTTCATTAATATAGGCTTGAAGCTCGTCCCAGCCCATAGCGGAATACCGATCTGTTCCATACGTTCTCAGCTCCAAAAAATCTTGTCTTTTCGGATCTTTTAGCTGGATCAGACGTCGTATGGCTTGTGCGCACTCTGGATGAATGGACTGACTGCTCGACAAAATGATAAATCCCCTTCCTCTTTCTTTGTTCTCCTGTATTCGTTCGATCGGAGACGTATCCCTTCCCTTCACTTTACTATGGACAGAACAATTTGTCCTAGATCATTTCCGAGATCAGCTTTGCCATCAGAGCTGTCGACAGGATGACGGGCATACCAGACAGCTCACTCATGAGCTGACGAGCTTCTTCCGAATACCCCATGCAATCCATGAGCAGCAGATCGACTTGATCCTTAAGCGGCTCTAGCGCTTCCTGATACGCCTGCTTGTCCACCCGAAACGGCGAAGCAACAGCAAATACGGGATCGAGTCCATAGGGTGTATATTTTTCCCGCAATGCACCCACTTGTTCATGCAGCGGAGCGATTACACCGAGTCTACGCCCTTTTGCCAGCAAAGCTACAATTGGCGGAATCATTTGGTCCGGTTCAAACAAGACTGCATGCTCTGTCTGCAGTCCTGGGAATACACCGGTGCACAAAAGCAAAATATTCCGAATTCCACAGCTCTCCAAAGCTCTGATCTTTTGCTGCAAAATGGGCTGGATACGTTCGCGTGACATGATAACCTGTTCTCCATCAGACAAGCGTGAGGTTAGGACATACTCGCCTGGTGCAGGCGCAAGATTTTGTCTGATAGCCTCCAGCGTCATCCCATCCAGTACACCGCTTTGAGTCAGTTCAGCACGCCCTGCCAGATGTGTCTCGAGAATCGGCGCTACATCTTTGCGGGGAGCTTGACCAATCGTAATCATTCCTACTTGCTTCATAAGGAAAACCTCCTTTTCTTTGCTACAGAAATTAGGTGTAAAAAAAGCAGGGAGAACTAACCTCTCCCTGCTGCTTGTTTTACTTACCGGTGTCGAAGCCCATGGTTTGAAAAACTTTCATCGAACCGTAGCGAGCGACAATATGCTCATACTCGGCCGCGTCATAAAAATGAGTAATGCCATTCGTAAATTCTTTAGCAACCTCAACTGCAAATTTTACGGCAAGTGCGATATCTGTTTCGTGACTTGCACCTGTTCCACAGCCTGGCACAGCGCTTTCGGCGGTGATCGCCACCCCAACTACAGGCGCATTGGTAGCGACAGAAGGCTGAAGGATGCTATTCACATGGAAAATATCATTTCCATATGGCGTGATGTCTTGCAGCGTGATCGGGAAGGTGACAGGCAGCTTGCCCGTTGTCATCTCCATGATACGCAGTAAGTCTTCACTAACTCGCAAAATATAGCCTTCCTTGACGGTTGGAGAGATGGCAATCCCTTTGTGGTTGATGATCCGGTTTCCTTTTGTCGTATCAATAGACAGGATTGCTTCCATCTCAGGAATGACCTCGTATTCGTTCATGGTCAAAATATCAACGGGCGAGCCCATAAAATCAACTGGCTCATGCGGCTGTGTTGGTGCGTTCGGGCAAATATGCGTGCTGATGATCACATCACCTTCCAGCACATCGCCATTTTTTTGCATCTCGGCAAGCTTCAACGCGGACGCTACAGCCGCAATCGCTCCATCTGCATCAGATACAAGCCCGATGCGGCTAGGACGTGCACCAATGCCGCCCAAGCGGCCAATAATCCCGAAAGTAGGGGCGCTGCCGCCAATCGATTTGCCGTTTTTCCCGGGGACAAGTATTTTGACAAAATCAGTGTTGCCTTCTTCTCCGCTCACGGTTTGAGATGTCACGATCACTTCCGGATAATCACCGAACAGTTTTTTGATCGCTTCTCCATTTACATAAGCGCTATCCATTACTTCAAATACAGTCATGGTTTGTATTAACGACATATTGGTTTCCTCCTTGATGCCAGCGATGGTGTCGATTCTTTTGCAGTGCAGGTCAATCGATCTTAGCCAAAGATGTGGGAGAGAATCGGCTTGTTGACAACGCCCTCTACTGCAGCAAGCAGCTCTTTATTGTGCATGGTTGTGCTGAGGATGAGCTTTTCTTTTGGTACGTGAATGACCGCAATCTTTTGACCCTTTTCAATCTCAGCCGAAACAATCGGTTTGGCTGTTTGGGCATCGAGCGTCATGATGAGGTCAGGGAATGTGCCCAGTCTCTCTCCATTTTGCTCAAGCGTCATATATTCGTTCCAGAAGGTCATTTCGTGACCGCTGATCACGACCCGACCAACGTCAAATCCACCTGCTGTAGTCAGCTCGAATTCATCCACCTGACCTACTGTCACGACACGGCCGCCCAGCTTTTTGCAGACTGCCTCGATAGCAGCCTCACCTTTTGCTCCAAGCAAAGCCTCGCCTACCTCAATCGCCTGCTGAATCGCTCCGGCTGCCCCATGTTCTCGTGCGTACGATACCATGATCGGATTGCGTGCTACGACAACCAAGCCGCCTGCTTCAACTGATACCTTGCGAACCAGTCCTGCTGCCTGCTGCAATTGTCCGCTGACACATACTTCATGATACAGCTCATCCTTGCCACCGACTGCTGCGTGATGGGAAGTGTAACCTTCTACCTGATGCAGATTCATAGCTCCCATGGAGCCTGTCGGATGGGCACGTCCATTACACGGCATGTCAATGACAGGCAAACCGGTCACTGCTGCTTGGAACCAACCGTTGACAGTCGTTCCTGCACCATTTTCATTCGTAATGATCCCTTTGATTGGCTGCCCAATCGTTCTTTCCAAAAGCTGCAAGGCACGAACGTAATGCATGGGCTTCACAAATTGATTTTCAGCTGCTGGTGCCCCTACTAATGCTACAGTAGCGAGCAAATCCTCATCATTCATTTCGTCAGCTGTATACAAGTATGGGGTTCCGACCTCGAGAGCCAGACGGCCGGTTTCCATGCCATCCTCTATCCAGCCGCCACCGCCACCGCCTAATACGGCACCTCCATATACAGCTGCTTCCATCATGGATTTGGTGATTGCTATTTTTGCCATTTCGTTTCTCCTCCAAATGATGTCTATTTTTTCGCGAATTTGAACAAGGAGTTACAGAAGCTGTAGATCGCATCACCTGCGATAAAGCCGGCAGCGAGAATACTCAGTGTGCTTTCTGCTTGCTTGCCTTTTACTTTAACCGCGATGCTGCGAATCAAAATCCCTGCCAGAACAGCAAATCCGGCATATGGATTCAAAATCAACAATCCGGTAGCAAACATGACGCCCATTTGTCGATTTGCTCCACCAACCAGCTGCAAAATCGCTCCTGGAATTGCCCACAACAGCAGTTGCTTGGCGATTTCCGGGGAGGTACCCGCTTCGATCGTGCTCGCATATACCGCATCGACTGGTGGAATCAAGCCTTGGGAAAAGAAGCTTTGATAAGAGAATGCAACCGTAATCAACGCTACACCAAAAGCAATCAGGCCAGTAAAGTACTGCTGCTTGCGGCCTTCCAGCTCATAGGCTGCATCTGCACCATTCCCCCGCAAAATAAAGCCCGTTTTCAAATCGTAGCCCATATCAGCAAAAGCAGGTCCAGTCGCAGCACTAAATCCAACGAGCAGTCCAAGTGCTACTGGTGGAAAGCCCATCATCATCCCAATAATCAAGGTGATCAGCGCAATGGCAAAGGCAGGAAACCAGCCAGAGTGCATCGCGGCAATCCCAACAATCAATTCATGAACATAAGCGGCAAACGCTGCAAAGAGCAAAAAGCCAATCAGCATACCGAAGGACATGTGCGTAATTAGTCCACCTGCCACCGCAACAATGAGTGCCACAACGAGATACGCGATGAATCCAAAGCCGAGTATACGCGAGGTTGTTTTTTCACTTTGCGTAAAGCTTTCTTCCTCCAGCTGCGTAGAGCCATTCACGACAGCAGCTGGCTTTTTCTTTTTAAAAATGACAAACGCGACTTGAAACAAAGCGACAATACCCGCACCAATCATAAAGCCGTGTGGAATGTACAACGCATTCAGATCAATGTGAAAGAGTGGCGTGGAGTATTGACGGAGTAAAAGCCCAACCCCGAACATAGCCAGCGCCCAGATGTTTCCGATGAACGCAACCCCAAAAGCGGACATCGAGATTCCCAAATACGAGCCTACCAAGCCAATCACTGTGCCGACACCAAGCAGCAAGCCACGCTTGCCGCCTTTGTCCCCGGCAATAATCGCTTCCGCAGTCGCAACGCCCGGAGCCCACGTGCCTGTCGCCGGAAAAACCTTGGAGCCAAACAGCTTGTACAACAGAGCAGTATCCACAAACATCGCTAGACCCGCACCAATCAGCATAGGCACAATCAGCTCTTGATGCCCCATCGCAAAAGGAATCCCGATCGGAATCAAGAGGCTGTTAGCTGCACCGAATGTGGCAGAGGAAATCGAAGTTTGCACAAGATTTTGGCGATGAACCGAACGATATTTTGAGAAGATTTCCATTGGAACCCGTGCAATCAGCATCGCTGCAATCGCCCCGATAATAGAGGTGCTTGGCGTAACCCCGAGCGATGTGATCAATTGCATCCCGATTATTGCCCCGAATACAGACAAGGCAATATTCAAAATCAATGTCGACGGTTCAAATGCGGAGGGATGTTTTTCTCTTGGAGTCTTTTCTTTGGCCATAATAGCGCCTCCTTAGTAAATAGACTTGCTGAATAAAGAATGAAATGATCGCGTGGTGGAGCTATCCAACTAAGCTAGTTGTATAATTGCTACGGAAAGCAAAAATCATTCGCTTTTTACCTGAAAGCGCATACAGGATCACCGGCATAAAATCTGATGATTTGCTCCTCCTCCCAATCACTCCTGTTCTTTCATTCCGTGATTTTTCACGATTAACTGAAAACTTCGAAGCTTTGCTATGCTCGCAGGGAATATAAACTGTCTTCCCTAAATTCTTTATACTTTCTGATAGTACAAAAAAAAGTCGTTTTCCCCTATGGAAAGCGACCCAAAACTTCGCGCCCCTTTTTGGGCACGATCACAAACCCCATGATTTTATTGAATCGATTGAACGTCGACTCCCTTGGTTTTCCATACGCGCATCGCCACATCCAGGCGAAAGCGCACCTCAGGATCATTCACGTCTATTTGCAAAATTTCTCCGATCCGCTCTAACCGATACAAGACAGAATTGCGGTGGATGAACAACTCTTCGGCTACCCGTTTCGTATTTCCACCAGATTTGAGGAAGGCGCTCAGTGTAGCCACCAGCTCCGTGCCATATTCTTTGTCGTACGTGACTATCGGTTCGATCAAAATAGAGGTCAGCATCTGCAAAACCGGGTGCCCCGCTGCATCCAACAACAAATCCTCCACCAGTACCTCGTAAAAATGAACGATTCTTTGCTTGGGCAACGTGTGCTGGCCGATAGATAAAGCCCTGTGTGCCTCCATACTGCTAGCAGGAACCTCAACAAGCATTTGGCGAGCTCCCCCAATTCCTACGGTCAGCTGGACATCCGCCACAAGCTCCTCCTCATGAGAAAGCAGCTCCCGCAGCAGGGCTTCGGCATCCTCTCTCTGCTTTTCTACTTCCTGATGGACAGAAGAGCACAGCACAATCATCGAATCATTGATAACAACACCTTTACGCGTATTCATCCCGGGCTTGTTTATCTTTTGCAAAAAGTGATTGTATAAAAGAGTGTGCTGTTCCTCCTGCCTGCTCAAATCCTGCCCAGTCTTATCGGTGATGCGAACAATAACGACATAGTAAAAGGCACGCAGTGATATCCCCAGCTGCTTCGCCCGATACCGAAGCAAATCCTCCTGATGAGAAGAGCCAGAAAACAGCTCTACCATGAAAGACTCCTGCTCGCGTTCACGCTGCAGCTGCTGTGACTGGCGAATCGTAAATTCAATCGCCAATACGGTAACAGCATGATCTAGACACATCTGCTCGAATCGATCCTGTTCTTTTAATTCCCGGGTAATAGCGATGTGGCCCATGATTCTGCTTCCTACCTGAACCGCTCGCTTCACCAGGACCTCGGCTGCTTGAAAATGGGAAGTACAGCTCTCTATCTCACCGTTTTCTTTGAGTACGGCAACCTCGCAGGATAGAAGATGACCAATCAGAACGACCAGCTCTGTCGTCCGCCGATTTAACACCAAATTGGTAAACTGCTGGTTCACTTCCCTGACCTCACGCAGCATGAATGCCTGGCGATTGAGAATCTGGTCAATAACCGCATGGGTCATATCAATAAAGGAATTTTCTAACGGGATATCAAATAACGGAATCCCATAGAGCTCGCTTTTGTATAAGGCCTCTTGAGGGATTTCCTGGATGACCTTTCTCGTTTTTATTCCTATTGCCGAGCAGCCAGTCTGATGCATTTCATCCAGGAGGCGACTGATCAGTGCAGGCTCATTGCGTACGGAGTAGCCTGTCGTAATGATCAATTCGTTTGGCCGGAGAAACCCGGTGAGATCAGGCATTTCCATCGAAGTCATGTAGTAAATCTCTTTATTGATCCCAGCGTGTCCAGCCATCACCTTGGCCCCACGAAAAACAGGCAGTTGCAAAAGCCGCTCTACCGTTAATGGAGGATGTTCGGTTTTTTCCACTTTTCCTCACCTCATCACTCTTACTCTTTCCATGATGCTACCACATTTTTCACCGAAAATGGGCAGGAACTATGACTGCAAGCTCGCAACGACCAAATAAAAAAGGCCATCTTCCTGTTGATAGGAATACGACCTTTTGTGCTTTTGCTGACGGAGTTTTTCCGTTTTTGTTTTCGTTTGTTTCGATCTCAGGTCTGCGAAAGCAAAGATGCTTCTGTTTTGATCCGGGTTTCGCTTACCTTCCCTCTCCAGCTTTTCACGCTGCTTGCGCGCACTGCTTTTTGCCATGTTTTTCACTCCTTTGGTGACGAGCATTCATGTGGTAGCAATGGAATACCCGTTCTTGCTGTTATCATAGTACGCAAACCATTACAATGCAACCAAAAACGGGTGGATATCCAGTAACACTTGTCCCAGTGAAAAGGCAAAAGCCCTGTCTCCATTCCAAAGAGCAGGACTTTTTGCTTGTTCAGGTTCACGATTGCCTTTCCTGATTAATACGTAAATTTATTGATTAGTACCTTTAATTCCTCAGACAGTGCCGAGAGAGATTGTGCAGAAGCCGAGATTTCTTGCATCGACGCGAGCTGTTCCTCAGTCGAAGCAGCTACTTCCTCCGCTGTTTCTGCATTTCCTTTTGCAATCATCGCCAGCTGATTCGCCGTTTCCTTGACTTCCTGAACGGCGGCCACGATTTGTTGTGCGACCACAGAAACTTCATCAATATGCGGGGTCGTTTGCTTTGTACTTTCCATGATTTGCTCGAACTTGTGGATCGTATTGGTAGACAGCTCCAGACCGTTCGCTACATCTTGCTTGACCTTTTCCATATTTTCCACAGACTCTTTTGTTTCTTTTTGAATTTCCGTAATCAATTCCGAGATTTGTTTGGCTGATTCTTGGGACTGCTCAGCCAACAGACGCACCTCTGTAGCTACGACAGCGAAGCCTTTTCCATGCTCACCAGCTCGCGCCGCTTCTATCGCTGCATTCAGTGCCAGTAGATTCGTTTGCTGCGATATTCCACTGATTACTTCAGAGATGCTGCTGATTTCTTTGGAGCGATCATACAGCGATTTGATCATCTGATCGGATTTCTCCACAGATTCGTGAATCGAGTTCATCTGGCCCATGACCAGGTTAACAGAATTACCGCCTTCATTGGCTTGATTCGTGGTGTGGTTGGAAAGATCAGATAAGAGATGGACACTCTCGACGATACGGGTAACCCCTGTAGAAATTTCTTGTAAGGAATCTACATTATGATCGATACCTGCCGTTTGCTTTTCCGCGCTGGCTGCGACTTCCTGCACCGCGGTTGCTACCAGCTCTGTAGCACTGCTTGTTTGTTCTGCACTGGCTGTCAGCTGCTCTGATGATGCTGCTACCAGCTCCGCTCTTGCTTCCACGTCCTGAATAAGCGTACGCAGATTGTCCTGCATCGTATTGAATGCATGTCCCAGCTCACCAATTTCATCGTGGGAACGAACCTCGATCTTTTCCGTCAAGACACCTTCGCTTACCCGAACAGCATTGACCTTAATCGTACGAATCGATTGGATGATCGAGCGCAAAATAATCGTCATGAGGCTACCACCAGCCAACATGCAAATCACGATGGTTAAAAATGTGTTCGTAAAAATTGGCTGTGCTGACTCGTCAACCTCAGACGTATACATCGCACCGGCTACTTTCCAGCCTGTCACTTTGTTTGTGGTGAAGAACATCTCATTTTCTTTCTGGCCCAGCTCATACTTCAATTTTCCCTCATTCTCTTGATAAAGCTGATCGTAAAAGCTTTCCGTCGTATCTGTTCCTGCTGCCATCATCGGGTGTACCACAAACTTCTTGTTTTTATCCAAAATCATAATATAGCCGTTGGTACCAATTTTCACCGCTGTAGAAACGTCTTTGATTTGTTCAATCCCGAGTGTAATCGCTACGACACCTGAGCCGTCAGTAGTCGCCTTGGCAATGGTTAGAACAACATTGCCGGTAACGGAGGATATGTAAGGCTCGGTAATGATAGCTGCTCCTTTATTCTCCATCGCTTTTATATACCAGTCTCGTGTACGCGGATCAAAATCAGCCTTTACCTCTTGCTTTGGTGATCGAATATATTTTCCGGCTTCGGTCCCCACACTAATACTCGCTGTCTCTGGATGCATGCCCATATAGAGATCTAAATAGTCCTGCACCTCGGAGGCTTCCGCTTGTGTATACTGGCTTTCCTTGATGAGCGTCGCGAGGTAGTCTGCATCCTTCATCTTTGGCTCAATGGTATTATCGATAATCGAATCGACCAAATTCACATTGTCACTGGCACTTTTCATGATTTGTGCTTCAATTTCGCGTTTGGCTGTGTTGTAAGCCAATGTTCCAATCACGAGTGAAGGAACAATCAATATCAATAAAAAAGCTGATATTAATTTCGTTTTGAAATTGCTTCTGAACCACTTACGCTGCCATAGCTTCATTTGTCGTCATCTTCTTTCTTGGTTGTATTAGGGAGTATAAGAGTAGAAATAAATCCCAATGTCTAATATCGGTTAGTGACTTACGAAGCTTTAGTAAAATTATTGTAAATATACTAAAATCGTTTTCAGTTCAGACACAAAAGAAAGCTTGATGCCCCGGCAAATCTCTTCCGTGGAATCAAGCCATTCGTTTTTCTTATGCGCTTAGTTTGAGTAAACAGCGCCTTCCTCTGCTTCGCTCGCATGCTTTTGCTGGTAGGCTAAAATGATGGAGCAAAATCCTTTCGCGGAAATGGCCATGGCACGCTCATCAAAATCAAATTTAGCATTGTGATGTGGATAGACATCTGCCGGATTCTCCATTTGGGCTCCCGTAAAAAAGAAGCTGCCTGGCACTTTTTGTGTGTAATAGGAAAAATCCTCTCCCGGCATGATAGGCGGTGTCTCCACTACATTTACTCCCTCAACGCTGGTGAGTGCCTCTTGTGCGAGCCTTGTTTCCTCGGGATGATTGTACAGCGCGTCGTAGCCCCGTGCATAGTCGACCTCTGCAACTGCATCATTGGCCAGCGCCACCGTGGTCGCGATTTTAATCAAGGACTGCTCTGCGGTGTCCCTCACTTCTGGATCGTACGTACGCACAGTTCCCGTCAGGACAGCAGATTCCGGAATCACATTAAATGCATCTCCTGCATGGAAGGACCCGATCGAAACAACCAGCTGTTTCAATGGATCAACTCTCCTGCTCGCGATGGTTTGCAGGTTCATGGCAATTTGCGAGCCGATGATGATCGGATCGACGGTTTCATGCGGGATCGCTCCATGACCACCTTTTCCTTTTATCGTAATCGTGAATTTGTCAGCAGCAGCCTGGATGTAGCCTTCGCGATAATACACATGACCAAACGGCATCGTGCTCTGCAGGTGGCATCCGTAAATGACATCGACTCCGTCCAGGCAGCCGTCCTCAATCATCGGTCTTGCTCCTCCTGGCGCGAGCTCTTCCGCAAACTGATGGATAAAGACAACCGTCCCCGGTAGCTGATCCCGATATTTCGCGAGCACTTTTGCAGTTCCAAGCAAAGCTGCTGTGTGCCCGTCGTGTCCGCACGCATGCATCACACCGGGAATAGTCGAGCGGTACTCCACGTCTTTTTCATCCTGGATAGGAAGGGCGTCAAAATCTGCCCGCAGCGCGACCGTTTTCCCCGGTTTGCCGCCTTTTAGCGTACCGACAACACCTCGTCCGCCTACATTTCTTCTCACCTCGATGCCAAGTGTCTCCAAATATTCGGCAATCAGTGCAGGAGTCCGAACCTCGTGGAACGACAGCTCCGGGTGACGATGCAAATCTCTGCGAATCGCAACCATCTCTGCTTCTAGCTCTTCTACTGCGACGTGAAGCTGCTGCAATAATTCTTTCATGTTTCATCAGCCTTTCTCTACGAGAATTTATAATGAACCGCATCAACTTGTCATATTTTTTTGAATTTTTCAGTCCTGCTTCATTTTGCTCAAGCGAATGAATTGCTCATCACGCTTATGCAGCTTTTTTTCCACAGACATGTCAGCGTAGGAGTAAATCCCCGCTCCTGTCTTGGTTCCCAGCTCGCCTTTTGCGACCTTTTCCTCAATCAATGCCGGAGCACTTTTGGATTGATCCAGTACAGGTGCCAAATTATCCATGACCCGCTTCCATGTATCTAGACCGCCAAAATCAGCCGTTTCAATCGGACCGACAAACGCCCAGCGAAACCCGATGCCATCCTTCATGACCGTATCGATTTCATTTGCATCGGCAACTCCTGCATCCACCAAGGAAAAGGCTTCGCGCATCAGTGCTGCTTGCAGACGATTGGCAATAAAACCAGGAACGTCTTTTTTCAGCAAGACGGGCGATTTGCCGATTTGCTTCATGAGCGCTTGGGTCATGCCCACTACTTCCTCAGAGGTTGCTTCATGGCGTACAATTTCAACCAGCGGTACGAGCTGTGCCGGATTGAAAAAATGCGTAATAATAAATCGATGCGGATTTTTCGCTTTTTCAATCAAACGCGAAATGGCAAACGTGGACGTATTCGAAGCGATGATCGCATCCGGCTTGGCGTATTCCTCCAGCTGTGCAAACAACTCCCATTTGAGCTCAATCACTTCAGGAATTGCTTCCGTAATGAAGTCTGCTTCTGCTACCGCCTGCGACAAATCCGTCGTCAACTGAATTCGTTCCAGCGTCTCATGCTTTGCCTGCTCCGTAATCACTTGTTCTGCTACGAGCAGTGACAGGCTTTGCTCCACACTCTTTTTGGCTTTGAGTAAAAACTCATCCTGCAAATCATATAAAGCAACCGCAAAACCAGCCAGTGCATACGCCTCTGCGATTCCATGTCCCATGACGCCTGAGCCGATCACTGCTACTTGTTTTGTCATGCAGCGCATCCTCCTTTCCTATGCCACTATGCCACTATGCCATTCATTGAATAATAAACCTTTCCATAGATGGGAGGTTTGTTCCTGCTTAATCGAGAGAAAAGTAAAAGTGCTTTTCTTTCTTCATACAGAAAAGCCATCTCCCTCGCTGGAAAATGGCCTTTGTCATCCTACTCTGTCGGAAAATCACTCATGATGTCCTGTTTGACTTCCTCGATATGCAGCTCCATCAATTGTCTTGCTTCATCAATCTTGTTGTCTCTCATAGCATGTACGATGCTTTTGTGCATTTCAATTGCTCGATACGGCCTGTCCAAATTTTTGGTCATAATAATCCCGAACCATTTGACCTGTACCTCTAGCGAATCCATGATGGCGATCAGTCTGGAGTTATCGGAATGACTGATCAGCGTACGATGAAAATGGCGGTCGTGAGCAAAAAAGACATCCGGGTTGCCCTTCTTGAGCTCTACCTCTGCCCGCTCTGCCTCTTCCAGGAGAGCGAGGTAGCTTTCATCGGAAAGATGTGGTGCTGCCAGTTCTACCGCAGTAGACTCCAGTGGCTTTCGTACATTATAGAGGTCTTCGATGGCTTTTTTATTGGGCGTGCTGACAAAAGTACCAGACCGTGGCCTCACTTCTATCAAGTTGTCAATCTGCAGTCTATTTAAGGCATCCCGCACTGGCGTGCGACTAACCCCCAGTTCAGCCATGAGCTCATCATAGTCAATGCGCGAACCAGGCTTTAAGCTATTGTGGACGATTTTGTCTCGTAAATAGAGATAGACTCTCTCATGCAGATTTAAATTATCAAACATCCCTGTTTTGCCCAATCCCATCATCCTTCAATCCTTATTTCATCTTTATTGTAACAGATTCATATTCTCTCTCCCATCTCCTTGCAAACGCTTTCGCTACAGGAGCTTCCAACCATTTGGGAATCTCCCCCAGTATAATCAAAAGAACAGGTAGTCAACAACCAAAGAATAACGAATCACACCAGATGCCTACCTGCGCCTACACAAGACCACTTCTATCGAGGCTTGCACAAGGAGGAGCGACCACGTTTTTTAGCGGAAAGTTCCTTGCGCTTCAGAATTCATAAGTGTCGCGCTTATCATTTCTTATACGTTCAGGAAAACGACGCGAAGAGGCTTCTTTCGCGTCGTAAAAGGCTTAAAGATTCGTTTAAAATTGCAGGTCTTTCATCGGAATATTGTGCTTCTCGCAGTATTCCTTGTACAGCTTCAGCTTGGTAAATACATCGTCCTGATACGTAATCTGGTCGTTGTCATCCAAATATTGAATCACACCCTGGAGCATAAACAGCGTAATCATTTCTTCTTCCCCATCCACGACGAGAGTATGGATATCGCCTGGCGGCTCGTAAACGAATGTGCCTGGTTTCGCTACCCACTCTCTTTCCAAATAGCGCCACTCACCCTGTAGTGTAAACGCCATAACTTGTCCACCCGAATGACGATGGCGGTTTACTGCTCCACCTGGCTTTACTTTCAGCAGGTTAATCCAGCTGCCTGTGGACAGATCGAAGCGCACCGGCTTGAACCATACACGATCTGTTTGTGGAATCCATGGAATTTCTGTGCTGTCAATTGCCTGATCTGGGAGCTGCATCATTTCGGTAAATTGATTCAAAGTCATTGTCATTTCCAATCCCTCACTTTTTATCGGATTTATAGGTTAAGCAATAGGTGTTGCGGGTGGATAAAGCATCGGGTCGCCTGCAAGTAGTCCGCCATCAATCGGAAGCACGACACCGGTTACAAAGCTGGCCTCACGCGAGGTGAGAAAGTCGATAACGGCTGCCACTTCCTCCGGCTTGCCGTATCTGCCCTGCGGTGTGCGAGATAAAATCCGCTCGCGGAACGCTGGGTTTTGGGTAGCTCCAGACGATAACGGCGTTTCGATGTAGCCCGGGCTGACCGAATTGACTCGGATGCCATACTTGGCCCACGATACGGCGAGTGATTTGGTGACCTGCACAATTCCCCCTTTGGAGGCGGCGTACGAAAGCAGATTTTCGCTGCCATAATGAGCAAGCATGGAGCTGAAATTAACAATCGCCCCATCCTCGGCTTGGGCCATATACGGCTGAACGGCCTGGCACATATAGACAGTGCCATTCAGGTTTACTTGCAGCACGGCGAGCAGCTCTGTGTCCTTGACGTCCGTCGCTGGAGTACGTCTGATAATACCAGCTGCATTCACCAGGATGTGGATGTCCCCCAAAACATCGAACGCCCTTTTGGCAATATCGCGAGCCTGCCCTTGATCTGTTACATCTCCCCCGATGAAGTGGACTTCTGCCCCTTTTTCACTGAGCTGGTTTGCCAGCTCTTTTCCTTTTTCCTCGGCCACATCCACCATGGCAACTGCATATCCTTTATCGATAAACCGCTTCACCACGGCATGGCCCAAACCAGAGGCCCCGCCTGTAACAATCGCTGTACGTCTCTTTTCCAACGGAATCCCTCCTTTAAAAGACATTAGTCCTTTTGCTGACGATCATCTAAAATCTGATATCTGATGTATCAGTTGATCTTTTCATGGTTATCATACTCGCCCACCTCATCAGCTGTCAATGAATTTTTTCAATATTTCGCTTTTGTATAAACAAAAAAATAACCGTACCCGGCAGAATCGCCAAGGATACGGCATCCTTCTTTCCTCTTCTTTTATAAAAATCTCCGATGTACCTTCTTGCCATCGTACGTGAACAAGACCTGCCGATCCTCCACAATCGTCTCCAGATGAACATTTTTCCCCCAAAGCGTGTAGACGTACGGCAATGTCTTCTCCACGTATTTGACGTCCAGCTCAAGCCCCTCAAAATGATGCTTCAGCAAAAGCTCCCCTGAACGTAAATAATCTCCATCGTGAACGAGCACGTATGGAAAGCCTCCGTTGACTCTTGTGCCAGCCAGCCCGTCACGTACCTGCTCCCACTGCTTCTCGGCCACGACCCATTCATTGCCCTGCTTGCCGAACATATACAAATCCAGATCGCTCACCAAATCCTTGGTCAGGAAATTGCTGATAAAACTGATGTCTGATTCCAGCTCCCGTACTTCAAAAATTTTGGCACGACCTTCTCCTGGCTTGCGGCCGTAGCGCTCTTGCTCTTCTTTGGTCGGATTATCCCATCGCTTTTCAATATCCTCCAAAATTTTAAGGCCGAGATGATACGGATTAATACTGGTCGTCGATGGCTGGATGACAGAAGAATGCAGCTTGGCAAACTCAATCGTCTCCGCTTCTGTTAGCTCCATTTCCCGCAGGATACGCATATGCCAGTAGGTCGCCCAGCCTTCGTTCATGATCTTCGTCTCGAGCTGTGGCCAGAAATACAGCATCTCGTCTCGAATAATCGTCAGCACATCACGCTGCCAATCCTCTAGCACAGTGCTGTACTCCATAATAAACAGCAATAAGTCCTTCTCCGGAGCAGGCGGGAATTTGCGGACCGCTTTGGTTTGATCAGCCGCTTCCTGCTTCTCGCTTCGGTCCAATCCCCATAAATCATCGTATGGAGAGGCGGACCTATCTCCCTTTGACTTTTTGGGTGAGACATCCCCTTCTTTTTTCCATCGCAGTTTCGGTCGGAGCAGACTGGGATCGATGTGCTCCTGAACGGCAAGACTGGCATCCAGCAGGTTTTCTACCGCTTCTTTTCCGTGCTCAATCTCATACTGCCGAATCCGCTCTCCGCTGGCAGCCATGCTCTCTACCATGTCTCGATTGGTATTGGAAAAACGCATATTGTTTTTGAAAAAGTCGCAGTGCGCCAGTACGTGGGCGACGATCAGCTTGTTTTGGATCAGCGAGTTGCCATCCAGCAAAAACGCGTAGCACGGATTGGAGTTAATCACCAGCTCGTAAATTTTGCTCAGGTTGAGATCGTACTGCAGTTTCATCCGATAAAAGCTTTTTCCGAAGCTCCAATGCGAGAATCTCGTCGGCATTCCGTACGCTCCGAACGTATAAATAATGTCCGCTGGGCAAATCTCGTATCGCATCGGATAAAAATCCAAGTTGAAGCCCTTGGCGATTTCCGTAATCTCATCAATCGATCGCTCAAGCTCTTTGCGCTCGTCGCTGGTCAAGGCCGTTCCCCCCCCATTTGCCAAAGCCTACAATATGTATATGGGGAACGCGTGCAAAAGAAGCCAGATTTTCTCCAAAAAGTAGTGATTCGCACATTTCCCGAAAAAGAAAAAAAAGGCGCATTCCGCGCCTTTCCCCTTACTTTTTGAGCAATTCATTAGGAACCTTTGGGCTGTTCGTGAGCCAAGGAGAGGCTACATTGACGGTAGTAACAGCAACAACTGACAAGAAGCTTGCAAATCCAAACGTAGCTGCTTTGGTCATTTTCTCCATCATTTTCCGCATATTTTTCACCTCCTTTTCCTGATTAAAAAAAGGGATTGTACAAACAGAGCCTTAGTGATGATCGGCCATGCAATAAACACACTCGCCAGAACTATCGCAATGGAAATCGCTTTTAACAGCGGATAATACTTGCTGGGAATTCGCGATTGATTTTCGATTTTGGATGGGGCGAACCAAGCGACAAGAATCAGGCTGATCCCACTCATGATTTGGCAGAGCTTGTCCGTTACAGGTATGAGGGGAACGACTGCAGCCAGCGTGATTGATACGATTGCACATCCAAGTGCAGAAGACAAATGGTAGCCGCCAGAGACTTGCCGCAATAGGGCAAATGCGACTAAAAAAATGATGGTTGCTTTCAAGGTCCCTAAGATCGCCCCGATGAGCAAGGAAGCTATGATGACCGTCACGCCATTTAACAAAATGATTAACGCATACTCCATCCTCTCAACTGATTGAGGTACCTCTGGATTTATCCTTTTAATACCTGTAGCAATTCTTAATGCGATCGCTTCTATCAATGTGCTCGCCTCGCAATTATGTATGAAAAAATGATAATGATGAACAGCGACAATGCCAGCATCACGATGATCTCACTGCCATTCCCACCCGTAATGAGCAAATAGTAGCCCATGCTAAAAATGAAAATGAGGCTGACAACGAGTCCAAGCAAAATAAAATTCATCTTGTTCTTAAATACGACAGCTTTTCCATGGGGGATATCGAATCCAGGAACGAGTGAGCGGATGCCTTTTGCCATGAAAAAAACAGATAGGATCGTAATGGCCTGCAAAATATAATACGGCCCCTCTCTGCTAAGTACTTGCTCGAGAGACACGATGTTCAGCCATTCGAGAACGCTTAGAACAACAAACACTTGCCAAAAACCATAGATGACATAAATGGAGCTCAATAGAATGGAATAGAGTAAATGGAAGTGAAAAACACTACGAAGTAAGAGGGAGAAGATAGCAATCTGCACAAAGGAGGAGTATTTTTCTAGTTGAAAGCCATATCTCATGGCAAAGGAGACGAATGTGAGCATCAAGCACGAGATAAAAATTTCTGTGAAATACTCTCGAGATCCTGATTTGATAAGAGAAAATAGAAAAGCAAAGATAGCCATATATTCTAAAACAGAACCAACGACAAACAAAATAATTTCCATGTTTATCAATAATCCTCCTTTAGCTATCCACAGTATACTGTATATTTTTTACAGATACTGTCGAACGATGGCGCCAAATCATAATTTTATGACTTTTTTACCAAAAAGTTGCAGAATTGACAAAGCTAGATTCAGACTATTCTACTTATCTAGCGAAAAAATACGAAAAAACATGGTCTTTTTTACGCAGGGAAAAAGGCATCCCCCTAAGGAGACACCTTTGTCTGTGCAATCGGGTATACATCCCTTTTTAGCGCTGGAACCAGTCGCGTACACCTGTATAGATAAGAGCACCCGAGAAGACCAGCATGGCAATCAGGCCAATTCCATCAACCAACGGATTCAATCCGTTCAGAAATGTACCATCCAACGGTGTTTTGAGCAAAGCGTATCCGCCAACAAGACCACCAGCAAGAGAGAGCCATTTATTCATGTCCGTTTTTCACCTCCCGCCCCAGCGGTTGACAGTGTGTCCGCTGTGATACTTCAATTTATGTCCGGAGTTGACAAGCGGTCTGTACGCGAGTCCAAACCTCGTTCATCAAATTGCAATTGGGCAAGGGTAGTCCAGTTACGGTAAAATAGATATCGGACACAGGTGTAGGTTTGAATGTAAAAGGGGAGTGACTCACTCGTGAAATTGTTTTTGATGATTGGGAGTATCAGCGGCTTTCTTTCTGTTGCGCTTGGCGCTTTTGGTGCCCATGCCCTTAAGGAAAAGCTGGATGAGTATTCGATAGGGATCTTCCATACAGGCGTTACCTACCAGACGACACACGCCCTGGCTCTCGTGCTGGTTGCCTTGCTGCTCAAATGGTATCCGGAATCCTCTGGACTGGTGTGGGCTGGATGGTGCTTTGTCGCTGGAACGCTGATCTTCTCAGGAAGCCTGTATACATTGGCTATGACTGGAATCAAGGTCCTCGGGGCGATCACACCGATTGGCGGCTTGCTGTTCCTCATCGGCTGGGCCCTGCTCGCCATTCATGCTTGGAAATCAGTCTCTTAATATGATGTCATAAGCGAGCGCCCAATCCCTGCACAAAGCAGTTGATTCGGGCGCTTTTCTTTTGCGAGGAAAGGGTCGCCTGCCGATCAGAGAAGCGGTTCGCGTGCTTTTGGAGGCGGGGGTTGACATCTTTTCTCCCGAGGTGTTTCGTGCAACCGCACCCTAGCTGTACGATTGCCATATACTACAGGGCTAGCACATCCCAAAAGGAGCATTAGCCCATGACAAAGCCCTCCTATAGCAGGCCGTCCTCCTACTTTTACGGCATGCCAGATGTATACATGCAGATGGGATACTATCCTTTTCCTACCCCGCCTGCACCAGAACAAATACCCATGAATGTCCACGTTCCCTATGCCATGTCGATGGCGTCCCAAAGCAAATACTACATGGGGCAAACCGAAAGGATCGTCGCCAATGACAACGATCAGGGCTTCGGAGCTTTGAGCAATCCACTGCGCTCCCATTCTCTTCTCTACGTCCAAAACTGGTCGATCACAAACAGCTCTGCGCAGCCTCTCACCATTCATATATGGTTCGGAAAAGCAGAATCCATCGTTGGTGGCAAAACCTCGCAGCAGGTGACATCTGGCTTTGTCCAGCCGCCGCCTTGTCCGGCTGCACAGGGTCAACTCCTCTTTGGCCGTAGCGGTGGCGACATTACGCGAGAGGGCATCGCAGTCTCTACACGTATCGTTCCACCAATGACGACGATAGAGGGTCATGCAAATGGACAATGGATTCTCGGCCCCGGAATGGCATTGATGGTTTATGCGCCGCAGTCGGAAGAAGCCACGTCCTTCTTTTTCTCCGTCGATTGGTGGGAACAACCTGGATTCGGGTAATGGAAAACCGCTTGCGCGAGCGGTTTTTTGTTTTGCTCGCAGCTCTCTTGCGTACAATTATCCCCTTTTCCTTCTATGCAAAAGGATTTATGCTAACGGATGAAGTAATAAAGTAAGATGTGAATTGTCTTTTATGCCGGAATCGCACGGAAGAGCAAACCGATTTCTTTTTATCCAAATCGAATATGCGCAAAGCATTGCTTCATAATAGTAATGGTAATGAAACCAGAATAGGGTGAGATGTTGAGTAGAAAAGTAGCTTTAATCACTGGTGGAGCCACTGGGATTGGCAATCGGATCGTACGTGAAATGGCAAAGCATCAATATGATCTCGTCATTAACTACCGGTCAAATGAAAAAGAGGCTAAAGCAGTAGCCACCTATGTAGAGGAGCACTACCACGTGAAAACGCTCTGTATCAAAGGCGATGTCGCGAGCATCGACGATGTAAATGAACTCGTTGATCATGCCCTCGAACAATTTTCCACCATTGACGTCCTGATCAATAATGCCGGACCGTTCGTATTTGACTATAAAAATCTCGTAGACTATGATTTGGACGAATGGAAATATATGGTGGATGGCAATTTAAGCTCTGTCTTTTATCTGGCAAAACGCATCGTCCCACTCATGCGGCAAAAAAAGTGGGGGCGCATCATTAATTTCGGTTATCATCTGGCGGAGACAGCTCCTGGCTGGTCACAGCGGGCAGCCTATGCCGCTGCAAAGACAGGCTTGGTTTCGCTGACCAAAAGCCTGGCAATTGAAGAAGCACCTCATGGGATTACCGTGAATATGGTCAATCTCGGGGATATCGTTCATCCATGGAAAGAAGCGAGTATAGCAGATGTCGCCGGACTGGATAACAACAATACGCCAATCGGTCGACTGGGAACGGGCGAGGACATTGCGCGGGTCGTCGAGTTTCTCACGCAAGAGAAGTCTGATTTCATAACAGGGGCGGTCATTCCCGTAACAGGCGGGAAAACAAGCTTTATTTAGCGCACACAGCGTACCTATGGTCCATACAAAAACAAGAAGGTTGCAGGATAATCGTCCAGCAACCTTCCTTTATTATTTTTGGTATCCCTCAATAAACGACTCGACTAATTGAATGGTGTATTCAATATCCTCCAGCTGGACCATCCCTGTCGCAGAATGAATATAGCGCGAAGGAACAGAGACGCATCCGGTGACCGCTCCCCTGCCAGAAATACTCATCGTATACGCATCCGTCGATCCTCCAAGACCGACGCCCCGCTGGTATGGAATCGAATAGCGCTCTGCCGCTTCGACCAGCTTTCGGGTTAACCGTTTCGGCACGTTGTTACCCGCTCCCGTGCTCGGTTCCCATTCGTAAAACAAAATGACTGGCCCTTTGCCGATTGCAATCGGGCTGATTTTTTCGTCCATTCTTGGTGTGCCGCCTGATAAAGCCACATCCAATGCCAGCGCTACATCAGGTTGAATCGCGTACGCTGCCGTGCCTGCTCCACGCAAGCCCACCTCTTCCTGTACCGATGCTACCGCATATACCGTGGGACCAATGGATTTCGCCGCGAGTCGCTTCATGACCTCGATCATCACTGTGCAGCCCGCTCGATTATCAACGGATTTTCCCGTATACATCGTGCTGCCATTCAAAAACTGGCCCCTCCGGTGGAAGGTGATGTAATCGCCGACCTGAACGCCGAGCGCAAGCGTTGCTTCCCGATTCGTGGTACCGACATCCAGATACAGCTCCTCCATAGGAATCGCAAGCTTCGATTCCTCTTCGGATACAAGATGTGCAGGCTTGCTCCCCGTGATCCCGAGTATCTGCCCCTGATCTGTATGAATCGCGAGCACCTGATTCATGACCATGCGACTATCATGATAGCCAACGGGTAAAAAGGACACAAATCCTTTTTCATCGATATGATTCACGACAAATCCGATTTCGTCCATATGAGCGCAGAGCATGATCTTCTGCTCGGCATTGCTTCCCCGTTTCACAAATACCTGATTGCCGAGAGCATCTTCATAGAAATCATCTACGCAGGGGCGCAGCTCTTTTTGCATATAGGCAGCTACTCGTTCTTCATCGCCAGACACCCCAGGAATCGCATCCAGCTCTGCTAACCGTTTTCCCAGTTGCTCCAATCCGTCCATGAAAGCCCCTCCCCAACTCCAGAAATGAATTCTCTTTCGTCCTTCTTCAAGCGATTGAGACGTTTTTTCTATTTCTCTCCTGGCAAAAAGGCATTTCGCAGCCCCGCGGCAATCTCATCCAGAGCAGTCTTGCTCTGATCTACTTCTCCCGAAAAATTGAGAAAGGTATGCACCATACCCTCATAACGGATTGCAGTGGCCTTTACACCATGCTCGACTAAACGTGCTGCATACGCTTCGCCATCATCACGAATCGGATCAAACTCTGCTGTGACCACCAAAGCAGGGGGCAATCCGCTCAGATCGCTCGCCAAAAGTGGAGCTACAAGCGGATTCTTTTCATCATCAGGACCGTTCAAATAATGATCGCGGAACCAAACCATCTCATCCACAGTCAAATTGTATTTGTTGCCGCATTCGATGCAAGATTGTGAGTCTAAACCAAAATAAACCGCAGGATAAATCAGCAGCTGATAAATAATCGCAGGTCCTCCCCCGTCCCTCGCCAGTAGCGAGACGACCGCAGCCAGGTTTCCTCCTGCACTTTCGCCGCCGACGGCAATCCGCGTAGCATCTCCCCCAAATGACGCCGCGTTTTCAGCCACCCACTTTGTAGCGAAATATGCATCCTCCATCGCAGCCGGGAATTTATGCTCAGGAGCAAGTCGATAATCGACGGAGACAACCACACAATTCGCAGACCATGCCAAATAGCGGCAAATGTTATGCGTCGTATCCAGATCACCAAGCACAAAACCTCCACCGTGAAAAAATACGAGAACAGGATGAGGTCCAGGTCCTTCTGGGGTATAAATACGAATCGGGATTTCTGTATCCGGGCTAACAAGTGTCCTGTCTTCAATGGACGCAACAGGCGCGATTACCTCCTTCATCTGTGTGCGTGAATAGGAAAACGCCTCTCTGATTTCGGAAAGGGGCGCTGTCTCGATCGAAGGAAAATTCAGCTCTGCCAGTCTGCTTAGCACTGCCTGCACTTGTGGATGTACTCCCATTTTTCCTGCCTCCTCATACTGGATTGAATATTTTTTATCGAAATATTCTGTTTTATCTTCACGCACGCTGTGACCCCAGATCATCCTGAAACTCATTACAATGGGAGGTCACGCTTCCTCATTTTTTTGACTGCGGATTTCATCCAGATAACTGTATAACGTGACTTTGGATATTTTTAATTCTGCCGCTACTCTCTCCAGTGCACCTTTTATCAAAAATACACCTTTTTTATCCATGAACCCAACGATATGTAGCTTTTCGTTCTTGTCCATGTCATCTGCATCCTTCTCTGTAATCATCTGTGTAATGAGATTGTCTACTATTTCCCACACATTTTCGATGACTTCCACTTCGCCTTGTTTTACTGCTTCTTCTTCCATTCGGATAAAATCATCGAGAAACTCACGCGTGTTTACCAGCGACTGAATATCGATATTGATACAAAACGCTCCGATCGCTTCTCCTGCAACATCTCGTATCAGTGCTGTCGTCGATTTGATCGTACGCCCATCCACCGTCTCAGTACGATAATTGGCCACAACATCATTACTGAGCTTTTGTGACAGGAGAACCTGCGTGATCAGGTGATTGAACGATTGTCCTACGGCACGTCCTGTGACATGATTATTTACGGTGTAAATGACAGAAGACTGGGGAGAACTCAGATCATGTAGAACGACCTCGACGTTTTTTCCGAAGGTTAGCGCCATCGCTTCTGCAACCGGTATGTACCGCTTTAATTCGGCTATATGCCTGCCCATGCTTCACACTCCATCAACTCGTATCCTGATACAGTTGATTATACGGGAATAGATACATTTTTCAAGCAATTCATATAATTTATTCTATCGTTATAAGCAGTAACCGTTTTCATTGTGGATTGATGAACAATTTTATATAAAAATTTATACGGTAAAACCTGCTTTAAAATAAACTTTTCTGGCATGAATCAAAAAGCCTTGAACTTCCACACGCTAATAACCATAAAAAAACGGAGCTCCTATACAGGCACTCCGGCTGGTTTCATGTGATTATGGATAACAACACAAAAAAATGTTCTCCACCATGTTGAAAGCCCAACTTTCCTATGCTAAAATGGGAATTGGTCTTTAGGTACACAGTTTGAAACATCACAATTTATCTCCAATATAATCTTACCACATCGGATGTTGGTTGTCAAACCAAACCTTTCGACCAAAAATGGGGAAAGAAAAAGGAGCGGTTCCATGAACGCGGCTGACCAAGACAGGCAACAAGAGCAGCAACGAGTTGAGCAAGTGATTGCAGAGATTCATAAGCGGATTGACGGCCTTCGGGAGCAGGTTGGCGAGGTCGGTGCTGATATCATCAACATCCGCAAGCATTTTTGGGATGATGTCACCGTCAACTTCGAGGATGCCATAGAAGCGGTGGAAACCTACGCCAGTATCAAGCAGCAAGCTGAGGTATTGTCGGAGCGAGAGCGTATCCATCGCCATGCCCTAAATCAGTTGCGAACCTTGAACAGATTGTTGCACTCTCCCTATTTTGGCAGAATTGATTTTCGGGAGGATTTCGAGCAGCACGCTTTTCCGATTTATTTGGGGATTGCCTCCTTGCTTGATGAAAACGAAGAAGACTTTCTCGTGTATGACTGGCGCGCACCGATTTCCAGTCTGTACTACGATTATTCGCCTGGACCCGTCCAGTATGAGACACCGAACGGTACTGTCGTTGGGGAAATGACCGGTAAGCGCCAGTATGTCATCCGCGATGGACGCCTGCTCCACATGTTTGATACTGGTGTTACGATCGGCGACGAGCTTTTGCAGGAGGTGCTCGGCAAACAGGCTGACTCTCAAATGAAAAGCATCGTGGCAACGATCCAGCGTGATCAAAACCGCATCATCCGCAACGAGCGCAGCCGACTCGTCATCGTATCAGGTGCAGCAGGGAGTGGAAAAACCTCTGCAGCCTTGCAACGCGTCGCCTATTTGCTCTACCGTTACCGCCAGATATTACGCGCCGACCAGATTGTTTTGTTCTCCCCCAATTCGCTGTTTAACAGCTACGTATCGACTGTTTTACCTGAGCTGGGCGAGGAAAATATGCAGCAAACCACCTTTCAGGAGTATACCGAGCACCGGCTTGGCCACCAGTTTGAACTGGAAAGCCCATTGGTGCAAATGGAATACGTGCTGACTGCGATGAAGCTGCCCGGGTACAAGGAGCGTCTGGAAGGAATTCAAATGAAGTCGTCCGTCCTGTTTATGCAGGCGATTGATCAATATGTATCACAGCTCAAGCAATCAGGGATTCTCTTTTCCCCAATCATCTTTCGAGGCAAGGTCCTGATCAGCGCCGAGCATATTCGGGACATCTTTTACTCGTTCGATACCAATCTGCCCATTCCTAATCGAATGAATCTCGTGGCTAAAAAATTGCTTGGCGAGCTGAAGATTTTGGAGCAACGCGAGCGAACGAAGCCATGGGTCGAGGACGAAATGGAGCTGCTCGATAAAGATACGTATGCCGCCGTTTACCAAGAGCTGCGCAAGAAAAAGCAATTCCGTGATGATACCTTCGACGATTTTGACCGGGAACAGGAATTGCTGGCGGCCAAGATTGTCAAACGGCATTTCCAGCCCGTTCGTGCGTCCATTCGGGTGCTGCAATTCATCGACACCCCTGTCATCTACCAGCAGCTTTTCTCACAGCCTGCCTTGCTTCGGTCATTACTCCCTGCCAAAACAGAGCTTCCTCGTTACTGGGAAGTTATCTGTGAGCAGACTCTCGAAAAATTGGCAAAAGGTGAGCTCGCTTATGAGGATATTCCTCCCTATTTGTATTTGCAGGAGCGGCTGGAGGGCTTCCAAACGAATAATCTCGTTCGCCACATCTTTATTGACGAAGCACAGGATTACTCGCCATTTCAATTTGCTCTCATCCAGCGCCTCTTTCCACGCGCGAAAATGACCGTCTTGGGCGATTGGAATCAGGCGATTTACGCACATGCCTACCAAAGCGACAGCTTCGACGCCGTAAGCTCGCTGTATGATCCGCAGGAAACAGAGACGTTCGTTTTGACAAAAACCTATCGTTCGACGCGGCCCATCGTGGAATTTACCCGTCAAATTGTAGCGGGTGGCGAGCTGATCGAGCCGTTCAATCGGGACGGACATGAACCAAGTGTGACTGAGGCGCCCGATCAAGAAGCGCTGACCGACATGATCGTGTCACGAATCAAGGAGCTGTCCGCAAACGGTCATCAAACAATCGCGGTGATCACCAAAACAACTGCGGAGGCACAGACTGCCTACGAAGCCCTGCATGAGAAGCTCCCGATTCGACTTATCGGCACGACAACCACCTCGTACGATGCAAGCACCCTGCTCATCCCTGCCTATTTGGCCAAGGGCGTAGAGTTTGACGCTGTCATTATTTACAATGCATCCAGTGATTGCTATGAACGGGAAAGTGAGCGAAAGCTGTTTTATACAGCGTGCACTCGCGCCATGCATGAGCTGCATCTTTACTACATTGGCGAAAAGAGCCCGTTTCTCGCGGCTGTTACACCTTAGCGGCTATGCTGGACATCCGATTTACACGAAAAAGACCTGGCTGACGACTCACTCACGTTCAGCCAGGTCTTTTTTCTGTTCGTTTTAGCCCCACACATACGGTGACGGCAAGCAGGATCAGATCAAATTCATAACCACTTTTTCCAGGTCCTCCGATAAAGCCGTTCTTCCATTTAACCGTCACAATCGCGCCTGCCATAATGACCGCAAGCCCCCATGCAGCAAAGCCTGCCCCGACTCCCAGAATCAAGGCAAGCCCACCCACCAGCTCCATTGCAAGCACAGGGTAAGCCAGCCAGCCGGGCAATCCCAGGTCGACAAACATGACCGAAACAGCGTCCATTCCTTTTTGCAGCTTGGCAAATCCATGCATGAGAAAAATAATCCCGGTCACCATCCGTAAAGCGATGAATGCTTTGTCATGAGCCATGTGATCCCTCCTCATCACTACCTTATGCCGTAAATTGGACAATCAGTAGAGGATCGTTTTACGTTCGTAACTGGATGGTTACGCCTTTTTACGTGAGACCAGCTTGAAGATCGTATTTTTGCAACGCGGGCAGCCTCGTCCCTTCAATTCTTCAATCGTCTTGAACGCTGCCTTCGCCCCCACTCGCACAGCTTCATCGCAGCGCTTGCAACGATAGGTGCGCAGAGTCTGCTTTTCTTCACCTGTATACAGCGCATCGTGAAAAGCCTGCGGGATACCTGGCGTGGTCATTTCTGTCGTCGTCAGCACAATCATCTGTCCGCGATTCCCGATCATCTGTGCGGCTTCGTATTCATTGAAATGGCTGATGACCTCGCGCACTGTCAGACCCGCCCGAACGAACTCCCGCTGCATCGCCAATGTAAAGTCAGGGGATTTGTGAGCGAATGACAAATAAATAGACAATCCTTTTTGCTTTTGCAGAGCACTGATCCCCCGCGATAAAAAGAGGGACATCCCCGAAAGTGTATACGGCGGGTCGGTGAAAAAGCAGTCGTATTTGCCATGCAGCCGCTTGGGGAGTGGTTTTCGTAAATCCGCCTGGTGGCATGTAATTGGCAGCTGGTGTTCTGCTGCGATCGCTTCAATGTATTGTAAAAACCGCTGGTCGATATCTATTACATCGATTCTGGCTGCCTGCCTTTCTGCGGACGGGTACAGTCTCTTGAGCAATAGTCCAAGTGCCACGCTCACGAGATCGTCATCGCCGACACACAAGATTTTTTTCCCGAGCAACGCTTGATCACGTAGACATAGCAGAGCGCGGCGCATGCTCGTCTCTACTGTACATTTCGACTGATCGAGCAGGACATCGACCTGTGGCCGGGTTGAGAATATTTCCTCCATGCTCGTGCGGACATCAGCAAGCTCTGCCTTCCACGCCTCGTCCTCGCTGATCAGCTTTTGAAATAAGTCATGATCCAGTCCACCATAGCCCAATGCTTTTTCTACATATTCCCGTCCACTCGTCGTGCAGCGCACACCATTTGCTTGCTCCACCGCCCCTGCCTTGATCAGCTCCTTCTTGATTGCTGTAGCAACAGGCACCGGCAGCAGCACTTTCCTCGCCAGCTCTTTGGTTGGAATATCGGGATGGAAATAGCACTCGATGAGGAACTGCTCGATTACGCGCTGGCCTTCCTGTAGATGAACCTGTTTATATGTTTCTTCGATATAATTTTTCATGGTTATGGGTAACCCTCTTTCAAAAGGAATGATGCCCACCAGAATGCAAAAAGGCAGAAAATGAACATAGTTCACCTTCTGCCAATAAAAAAACCGTGCCAAAGAGCACGGTTCTGGTAGACATTGAGATAGGTAGATGACCGCTGTTCTTAACTAATCAGGTCTGGTCATTTTTCCGCACGACAAACTCACCATCAACTACATGGTTTTTTGCGAAAAATGGACCAAGCCGTATGAAATTCCTTAGTTAAGAACGAACACCGACACAAAGACATCCCCTTTGAAAAAGTTACTTTTCATTATAGTAAAAATCAGTTACCAAATCAAGCCAAATACAGATGGTTAACTGGCCGCTTCAACCACTGCACCGCTTCCTCGCTGCTTTTTCTCATGCAGTCTTTGTCCGAGCCTGTAAAAGATCAGACTGACAAGAGCCAGACCTGCCATAACCAAAAACATCACTGGTCCACCATACGCTGACAACACCATTCCCCCTGCCCATGGACCGAGGAAGCTGCCCAGATTACTGATGCTCTGTGCGCCATAATACGTCCCTCTCATATTGGCTGGACTGATTTGGTCGATTTGCGCGTATTCAGCAGGCACGATCAATATTTCTCCCAATGTAAAGACGATCATCGCAATGATGAACCAGGTCCACGATGCTGAAAACGCAAAGCCAACTTCGCCGACAGCCATCAGGACCGCGCCACCTGCAATACGGGAAAATAAGGAGAAACGCTCCACCAACCGGGTTAAAGGAATTTGCAGCAGCAGAACCGTGAGCCCGTTTACGCTCATCATTACGCCAAACAAGGGTACACCCTCTGCGATGTTTTCCCGCAAATACTGGGACAGTGTAACAGACATCTGCCCATGCACCGTCACCAAGAGAATTCCGCCAAAAACAAAAATGAGCAAAACTACATCCCGGCTAAGCACTTGCCACATATTACTGAGGCTCGGCTTCTCTGTATTTCCTGTCCCCCGCTGCTCGGGTTTATCGACAATCCCGTACTTTTTACAGGCAAATGCCAGCACTGCCGCAAAGCACACATAGGAAATCGCTGTGAGCATAAATGCAGTACCGCTACCCGCAATTCCTAAAAAGGCACCGAGAACAGGTCCGATGGCCACGCCAAGGTTTATGGCCAGATAGCGATTGGAAAAGACTCGAAAGCGTTTATCCTCGGGGGTCAAATCCCCCATCATCACCTTGGAAACTGTGCCATAAAAAGAGGCAGCCAATCCGAGCAGCAGACTAATTACAAGCAGAGCAATCGGATGGCTGAATATGACGAAGCAGGAAAAGGCTACAGCCATCATCAGCATGGATAATATCATCAGCTTGCGTCTGCCAAACAAATCAGACAGAACCCCTCCTACAAATCCTCCGATCGTACCCGCCAGCGGTCCTGCCCCGACGATGACCCCGATATACGCAGGAGAAAGTGTCGTCGTTTCACTAAGATAGATCGCCAAAAACGGCAAGCTCATGCATTGAGTCAGCATGACAAATACGGTTCCAACCATCAATAGATGAACTACAGGATGGTAGGCCTCCCACGCTTGCTTCAGCTTGTTCATTGGTGTTTTCCCTCGCTTTCCAAAAACGCACGCAGCAGGACAGGCAGCCTGTCCACAAACATCTCACGCAAACTATAGAAAGCGACAGTAGAGCTGCCTGTGTAATGGGCACGGATCAAGCCTGCTCGGCGCAGCGCCGTGACGTGATGGTGGACTGTACTCTTGGCAAGGGAGACTTGCTTTTGCAGCTCCCCCAACGTACATGGCTTGGCGGCTAGGCAACGAAGAATCTGGAGCCTTTTTTCATCCGCCAGGCATTGGGTCATCGGAAGCAGCTCGGATATTGGGTCAGGCTGCATACGCCCCGCATCTCTTACGGGATACAAGCAAGTCGCGATTCCCCGATGAAAATCAAGCACAGAGGTAGGCGCACAGTGATACTGCGGAATCAGCACGACCTCCTGCAGCTCACCCGTCGATTCAATCCAGATGCCATTCGTGACTTGATCAATCATTTCGATTGCAGACAGGCTCTGCGCCAGCTTTTCCGTTTCCAGGGCGCTCTTTTCCAGACTTTCCAAAATACTTGGTTCCACCTTGGAAAAATAATGCTCATTCCAGCGTTTCAGCAAGGAGAGACTATGATCACGTATTTCTCCCAAATTGAGCGGAATCGTCTCCACCCACGGAGCCAGTCGTTCATAAATTTCACCGGGCGGGACATTCTCCAGCCATTCGAGAAAATCGGCAACGGATGCTTTACGCGGAGACTGCGCCACCAAGAGTACGAGTCGATGCAAGACCTCCCAACGCTCATCAGCGAGCTCGGCTGCAAAGGAATCCGGGAGCATTCGCGTCGTTTCTTCTTTCCAGACTGCTCCTAATTGGAGGTGCTTTCGTTCTTTTTCATAGATGTACACATACAGGCTGATAATACATTCGTAAGCGGCAGACCATTCAACTTTAATAGAATAGTTACTATTCATTCGATCACCATCGAATATTTATTTTTTATCAGTTTACCATGGGGGTGTTCCTTTTGCATAGCCCTAAGATTCCCCCCTTTACTGCGTGTCTTGTGAGAATTTTATGAGACGCGTTTGGTAGGATGAAAATGCCCATTGCAAGAAAGTTTTTCCACTCTTCCAATCACCCAGTGAATGTGCCTTCCCCAGCATTTTGTAACAGGTGCTGGCAAAAAAAGAGCCTGTCGACGAATCGACAGGCTCTTGCCGTATATCACGTATGAAATTACGCTTCTTCAGTCAAACGCAGGAACTCCTCGATATCCGCTACAGCCAGATCAACAGCAGCTTGCCAGAAATCGACTGTGGTCATGTCTTCGCCCAGATGCTTTTTCGCCAGGTCCTCGACCATCAAGCGACCGGTGTCCTGCAGGAGCGCATCGTACTTGTCTGCGAAACTTTCTCCTTCGGCCAGTGCACGCGCATAGACGCTCATGCTGAACAGGTAGCCGAATGTATATGGGAAGTTGTAGAACGGATAGGACGTAATGTAAAAGTGAAGCTTGGAAGCCCAGAAGTGCGGCTCGTATTCCGTAAGCGCTCCTTTGAAAGCAGTCTCCTGTGCTTCAAGCATGAGTCGATCCAACTCTGCTGCACTGACCAGACCATTTTTACGCTGCTCGTAAAAGTTTTTCTCAAATAGGAAGCGTGCGTGAATGTTCATGAAGAAGGCAACGACGGATTGTAGCTTGTCTTCGAGCAAGACGAGGCGCTCATCGTCATTGGCAGCATTTTTCACAGCCGCGTCAGCCAGGATCATCTCGGCAAAAGTAGACGCGGTTTCAGCTACGTTCATCGCATAGTTTTGTGCGAGCGGCGGCAGATCCCACATCACTTGCTGATGGTAAGCATGCCCCAGCTCATGAGCCAATGTCGATACATTGCTCGCACTGCCTGCGTAGGTCATGAACACGCGAGACTGCTTGCTCACCGGAAAGCTCGTGCAGAAGCCACCTGGACGTTTGCCAGGGCGATCCTCTGCCTCGATCCATGCTTCGTCAAAAGCTTGCTGGGCAAAGGATGCCATATTTGGATTGAAGCGGTTAAAGTGATGCACAATCATTTCTGCCGCTTCATCATAAGACACTTTTTTGTGTGTATTTCCGACTGGAGCCGAAACATCGTACCAGCTCAGCTTTTCAATACCGAGCAGCTTTGCCTTGCGCTCCAGATAAGCAACCAGACGATCCTTGCGATTGTCGATAGCCTGCCACATCGCATCGAGCGTTTTTTCTTGCATCCGTCCGATATCGAGCGGCTCACGAAGTACAGAATCCCAGCCACGATGGCGATACAAAGCGAGACGGAAACCGCCCAGATGATTCAGCGCCTGTGCACATAGCTCTGTTTCTTTGCCCCACGCTTCCTGCCATTTGGCGAAAGCCTGCGCGCGAACGCTGCGATCAGGGTGGCTCATCAGATTAGAAGCTTGCCCCACGGACAGCTGCTTCACTTCTCCATCCAGCTCGATCTCGATCGACATGCGACCTACAACAGCATTGTACAAGTCCTGCCATGCGTGATAGCCGTCTACTGCCAGGTCATTTGCCAATACTTCCTGCTCAGGCGGCAATTTTTCCTGGGCACGGCGACGTCTCTCCTCCAGCACAAAAGCGATCGGCTGCAAATCTTCGTCGGCAAGCAGCGCTTTCCACGCAGACTCCTCGATATTTACCAGCTTCTCTTCCCAGCCAGTCAATGCAGCACCAAAAGTAGCAGAAATGGTTTTTACACGTCCGCCCAGCAGCTTCGCTTGCTCGTCCTTCACATTTTGTGCGGACAGGCAAGAAATGTAGGCACCCGCTTGTCGCACGCGCACTCCAATGCTTTGGACTTTTTCTACGACTCCCAGAAATGTATTCTTTTCGTTCAACGCGAGGTCTGTTTGCTCTATCCGTGCCTGTAAGCTAGCAATATCCCCTTCAAGCTCCCCGAGAAACGTACGAAATTCTGCTGACTCGCTCCCGCCTGGAAAAAGAACATCCAGATCCCAGCGTTGCGGCAATGCTTTTGCCATATGTATCCCTCCAATGGATCGTCTCAAAACAAAAAACCTCTAACGATAAATTCATTTCTATAATAATTCGTTGATTCCTTCCACCTATCTGTTCTTAGCTAATCTGAGCATCGCCCGCTTGTTTGCTTGCGTAGAAAAAAAAGACTGCAAACTACACAGTCATTTTTCACTGCTTTACAGGCAATGAGTAGGTTTCCCCTTGGCGCTCCACTACAATCCGGTCTCTTTCTTCGCCCGCCGCAGCAAGCAGACGCTCGATCGGCTCGTCGACTGGCTCGCGGGAGAGGACAAATGTATTCCAGTGGATCGGCACCAGCCATTGCCCACCGCTTTGCTTGAACATTTGCCACGCTTGCTCCGGCGTGCAGTGTGCTTGCTGATAGGAATCCGGCTTATACGCACCGATAGGCATAAAGACGAGATCAAGCTTGCCATATTGCTGAGGATAATGCTCCATGGAAATGTACGCTGTATCGCCGGGATACAAAATACGCACGCCGTTTTTCTCGATGATGTATCCTTGGTAGCCATAATCCCCATTCCATGGAAAACGATTGCCCCAATGCCGTACAGGTATCGCCGTAATGGTTACACCCGCCTCCGTGGTTACCATTTCCCCTGGCTGCATTTCTTCATACGAACCAAAAGGCATCCGCTGAATCAATCTGCTCGTATTTTGCGCTGTAATCACATGGATAGAACGCTTTGCCAGCTTGCGCAGACTCGGCAAGTCAACATGATCCATATGCGCATGAGACAAGAGAACCACATTAACTTCACCTATTTCGTCAAAGGTGAGAGCGGGTGGTGTGAAGCGTTTAGGACCTACGTGAAAGACCCCGGCAACACGCAATCCCAGTTTTTCTCCAATGACAGGATCAGTCAAAATCTTTGTGCCAAATAGATTTAGCAGAATGGTCGAGTGTCCCACCCATGTAAAGGTTACCTCATCATCCCGCCATTTCGCCGGTGTCGGCTTGGCATCCAAATGCCGAAACGGTGGTTTGGGAAGCTGGCCCATGTGGTACCAATAGCGATACCCCACATATCCAATCAACGCCAAAATCAGCACTGCGAGGAGGGAACCAGCCCAGAGAAAAAAGGTGCCAAGCATGGAAGACCTCCTTTATCTAAAAACTGACTCCCTCATTATAAAAACAGCATTGTTGACCTAGCAAGGGCAAAAGCGGAGCAAACTGCTGATTTTGTAAAAGATTTCACTGGAATTACGCCACAAAAAAAGCACCTGGGTTTCCGCAGGTATGTACGGAAATCAGGTGCTTCGCCTTGTTTTTATGCTATACTGCTAACTGCGATCATCATAACGGCGAGCGGCTTAATATGACACAACCAAGGAGGCTTTCATGATTCTTCACAAGGGAGAGGTACTGTTTCGCCAAGGGGAAGCAGGCCCGCTTTTTCATCTCAAAAGTGGTCTATTGAAAATCAATCGGGTACACGCTGACGGCACCCTGACCTTGGTGAATGTCATCGTCCCTGACGAGATTATCCCCCATCATTCCCTGCTGAGCCCGAATCCCTATTACGGGACAGCCGTAGCACTGGTCACCTGTGAGGTAGAGGTTTTGTCCGCTCAGGATTGGTACCGGGAGCTGGAGCATAATCACGTCAAATGCAGAGAGATCGCTCTCCAGCTGCAAGGCAAGCTGCGCATGATGCAGCAGCGGATTGATCAGCTATCAGAGGTATCTCCCGCTGAAAAGCTGATCAAGCTGCAACGCTGGTTCCAATCTTTTGTTCCTGTCGCCTCCCTATCAGAGGTCCTCACCCAGGATGAGATCGGTCAGTTCATTGGTTTGCGCCGTGAAACGGTCAACCGCCTTTTGCGCGCTCAGGCACAGGCAGAGAAAAAATAGATGAGCATTTTCCCAAGTGTTCCGTGGCTTATTCCAAGCTTCCGGCAGGACCGAAGAACTCATAGTGAATATCTGCTGCCGGAACCTCCCATTCCTTCAAAGCCCGATTCATCGCTTTCATGAACGGGACGGGACCGCAGAAATAGTAGCTCGATTCTTTTTGTGTAATCACGCTCTGCAGCCAAGGCAGTTCCACGTACCCCTCTTTGTGGAAAGCCTTATTCTCGCGATCCTGGTCGGTCGGTTTCTCATAGCACCAGTAATACGTGAGCTGCGGATGTCTCATGGCAAGCCCCTCCACAGCGTCCTTCATGGCATGCAGATTGCCATTTTGCGCAGCGTGGATGAAGGTTACTGAACGCTCTGGGTTCTTTTTCAGCGATTCTGTAAGCATACTGATCATGGGTGTCAAACCGACGCCACCGCTGATCAGAACGAGAGGGCGCTTATCCTCCTGATCGAGTGTGAAATCCCCTGCCGGAGCGGACAAGAGCAAGACATCCCCTTTGCCTATTTTCTCCGCCAAATAGACGGATACTTTTCCCGCCGGTTTATCACCCAGTGCGTCTTCCCGCTTAACCGAGATACGATAATACGAGTTTCCCGGAGCATCCGACAGAGAGTACTGACGGATATGCGTATTTTTCTCTCCTGGGATATCTACCTTGACGCTTACATATTGCCCAGGCTCATAAGCAGCGATTTGCCTGCCATCCTTTGGCACCAGATAAAACGAGTGAATGACATCACTTTCTGCTACCTTGCGCTGTACGACAAACTCCCGGAAATCCGCCCATCCACCTGGCTGTTCACAAGCCTGTTCATACATCTGTGCCTCTACACTGATAAACGCATCAGCAATGACTCCATACGCATCAGCCCACGCTTGAATGATTTCATCCGTTGCCGCATCTCCCAGCACATCCTTGATGGCAGCAAGCAAGTTCTCTCCCACGATCGGATAATGCTCTGGCAAAATGCCAAGACTGCGGTGCTTATGACCAATTTGCTTCACTACAGGCAAGATCGCTTCCAGATTATCTATGTGCAAAGCTGCTGCATAGACCGCATTTGCCAGCGCGGTTTGCTGTCTGCCCTGTTTTTGGTTCACGTGGTTAAAAATGTCCAACAGCTCTGGATGCTTCGCGAACATCATTTCATAAAATCGCTTTGTTATCGCTGTCCCGTGCACTTCCAAAACGGGTACAGTAGATTTTATCACGTCAATGGTTTGTTGGCTTAGCATGGGGACCCTCCTCGATTTCATCGTGTCATCTTTATGACTCAAGTCTATCGAATGGCTCCCCTTGCCCATGTGATTCAAATCACAGAAAAACGAAACGATTTGTGACAGCAGACGTTACTGCCCTGCCCCATGGATCTTGTAAAGCTTGCGAATATACACCATTTGTCCGATATGAAAAGCGTTATGTGTCGTTACATTGCCAAGAACCGCCCACCACTGCACAGCTTCCACAAAACCGTGTACTTCACTTGCCAGCTTTTCCTCTGATAACAGCGGCTGCCACTTTAGCAGCACCTCTAGCAGCCCTTCCTTTAACATCGCAAAGGTATGCTTGTCAGAAATGACAAAGCTCTTGTTATTATCGCCGATGGAAGGCACTGCCTGAACGTTGTTTTCTATGTATCTGGTTTGCCACGTTTCATTCCAATAGATGAGATGCTGTGTAAGCTCAGCAATACTGTTGCTGTCCTCGCTTGGCTTCCAAAATGCAGCTTCCTCAGTTACATCTTTTACGGCATCAGAAAAAGGAAGATACCAGCTTGGATCGTTCGCATTGGCTAACAATTGATCCGCTACTACATCTTTTGCATGAGCCATGTCAATCGTCACACTCCTTGCGCATCTGCGCTGTTTTATAGATGGAATCTTCCCATAATAATGGCGCTGTAGTAGTTGCCATCAGCAAGGATTCGGTCGTTTTTCAACATACCTTCGATTTCAAAGCCGAGTCTTTTATACAACTCGATTGCTTTCTCATTGGTCTCGACCACACTCAGCGTCATTTTTTTGATCCCGTTTGCGTCTGCCCATTCTATCGATTGCTTTAATAGATTTTTGCCGATCCCGTATCCCCAGAATTCCTTGCAAACACATACTCCGAACTCTACCTTGTGCGCGAACCTTTTTAAATGGACGCCCTCACATCTGGAAAAGCCGACGATTCGATTATGAACGACAGCAACGAGAAACAGGTTTCTTGGACTTTCTGCATCCGTCTGGATGATCCGTTCGAATCCAGGCACATCGATGAACGCCTCACCTGGTTCCCTATCCATATTCTCCGTTTCACCATCGATTTGGACGCGCAATGCAGACAATTCCTCGGCATCTGCTAGGTTCGCAGAACGAATCGTATAGCTCATCCCGTTCACTTCAAATTCTTGCTTGTCTACAATCATGACGTCTCCCTTCCTACTCATCGCTTCGTTCCTCAAGCAGATTTCGCCTGACTGGTAAAATGATCCTATCACAGCTTACGGCAGTTGTGAATATGGCAGTTCTTCAAAACATCGAGACGTTTTTCAAAGAAAAATCCTTTTCTATCAAGAAGCAAGAGAACCGGCTCTTTCGTGCTTCGGAAGAAAAGGATGGGATGAATTTATTTACTTATGCTTGCTCGAATAAACGAGACAATCGCGTCGATATCGTTGACGTCAAATTGAGGCAAGTCTTTCTCGACCACTTCCCCCCAGCTTACGATTCCACGCACATGGGTAACGAAGTCCAGCAGCTCCTGATCCTCGGGCTTGCGCAGCAGGACCAGCTTTGGGTAGCTTTCTCGTTTGAAGCCCTCCACGAGAATGAGATCGGCTCCTGCCTGTGCCAACCGCTCGACAAGGACAGATAGCGATGTGGGTCGTTGCTCGATGATCGCCGTTTTTGTTTGCGAGGTAATCGCCACGAGTGAAGCTCCTGCTTCCCGATACCGCCACGTATCTTTTCCAGGCTGGTCCCACTCAAAATCATGCCCGCCATCATGCTTGATGACGCCCACTCGTACGCCTGCCTGCTCCAACAGCGGAATCAGCTTGGTCAAAAGCGTCGTTTTCCCACTGTTTGAGTAACCTACGAGCTGCACGACGCATGGTTTTGCTGCCATTGCCTACCCCTCATTTCTCCAGCTCGGCATGGCGTGGGTCAGCACATGGACCAGCTCGCCTGCCTGTTTCCCGCTACCGCCAGCAGGGATGATCATGAAGCACTCACTGTCTTTTAACGTTCCCAGATTGCCCGCTTTTTCGTTGAAGTCAGGACGGGCAAAAAGCTCGCCCTCTCTATCCAAAAGCCTTCCCCGCAAATACCGCGGATACGGACATGGCTTTGTATAGGCAACATCCAGCTTCGCCTTGATCAGACGAAGGCCTACCTGTCTCATGCCGGACATTTTCTGGATAGCCAAATGGACAAAAAGCTCGTAACCGAGAAAGCACGCTCCCGGATTTCCGGAAAGCGCGATGTATGGCTTACCATGCAGAATCAATCCGGTAGTCGGCTTGCCTGGCCGCATCGCAACCTTGTTAAACAACAGATCGACCTCTGGTTCATCCACGAGCGAAGCAATCACATCGAAGTCACCTACAGATACACCTCCACTGGAAACGAGCAGATCGACCTCCTGCAAGTGCTCACCAATGATTGTTTTGGCCTTGACGAGATCATCCGGCAAATCCGGCAGCCATACAGGAATCCCGCCTGCCTCCTGAATCAGAGCAGAAAGCATCCATGAATTGCTGTTACGAATTTTCCCCGCAACAAGCGGCTGATCAATCCTGAGCAGCTCGCTTCCTGTGGAAAAAAGACCAACACGCGGCTTGCGAATCACAGAGAGTTGCTTATATCCAAACGTAGCGAGAATGGCAAGCGTCCCCGCGTTGATCCTCTCCCCTGCCTCCGCTATCACCGTGCCACTCGCGATCTCTTCGCCGCGCCTGGAAACATTTTCTCCAGGCTTTAGCACTCGTTTGACGCCTACGGTCGCGGCGTGCTCTGCCGGATTTTCCGTTTGCTCAAACATAATCACAGCATCGGCACCAGCTGGCATCATCGCACCAGTCATGATCCTCGTCGCGCAGCCTGCTGTCACCTCATGCTGCGGAACCTGTCCTGCCGCAACCGTCTCCAGTACACGTAAATAAACAGGCTGGTCTACGGAGGCACTGATCGTATCGGCAGCCCTCACGGCAAATCCATCAAGCGGTGAGCGGTCGAAATGCGGCAGCTCGTATGTGGCATAAACATCTGAAGCCAATATCCGTCCATATGCCTCCTCGATCTGTACCGTCTCTTCCCCCAGGTGCGTCAGACGTTTCAAGAGTCTGTCCACCGCTTCCTCTACCGTAACCATTTGCCGTGAAAAACGCATCTTCAGTACCTCCCCGGATTTGAACATCCGCTCCTGGTGTCTCTTGATTAGCTGATGTTTACTTCCAAATCTTCTATTGGTTTCTCTTTGTATTGCAAATCTTTATTGGCATAAAACGTATCTGCTCGCTCTATTTTGACCGCTGTATTGTACTCCGGAATACCCGCATACGTTTCATAAACACCCTTGGGAATCAACGCGTTGCCTTCTGGCCAGTACACCTGTACATTGCCTCTGGTCGTCTGCTCAAACTTGGCGCGACCTTGGAAGGTTCCATAGCTATTATACACAACAATGTTGTCCCCTTCTTTTATTCGCAAATCACGGGCATCATCGGCATTCATTAAAACATCATAGCGGTCTGCGTTGTTAAACGGATCGATCTTGCTGTAAATCATCGAGTTGAATTGCTTGCCACGCCGAGTCGTCACATAGAAATGTCCTTCGGGCTTATTCAAGTCAGGGACCTCAATCGGGAGCAGGTTGGCACGGCCATCTGCTGTCGGACATACACCGTCTTCGCACAGCCACGCACCTCCCCATTGAAATACATCGCCCCGCTTGTTCAAATGCTGAATGCCGTCATAGTTAGGATTCGCCAAAGCGATCTCTGCCCGAATCTCTTCTGCGCTTGAGAAATGCATGAGATGCTTCTTCTCCGGATGCACACGTGCAGCCAAATCAACGTAGATTTCCCACTCCGCACGCGCCTCCTCTATGCGTGGTCCCTCGATTTCCGCACTGAAATAAACCATGCGCTCGGTACTCGTAGACGTGCCACCGCCCGGCTGCTCATAGCGCGTCATTGCTGGCAGGACGATGACTTCTTCCTTTGCATCAACAAGTGTCGACGTATTAAAAATAATATCCTGATGTACACGCAGCTCTACGCTTTCCAGACATTTTTGCATAAAATCAGGGTCCGGCATCGTCTCCAGGAAATTGCCTCCACTCGTATAGAACAGCCGCGTTTTCCGCTCATGACCGTCTGGCAGAATGGCATTCTCCAGCGATATGCCGACTATATCTCCTTGCCACTTCGGAACGGTGAAGTTCCACAGCTTTTCGATACGCGTCCATGCTTTTTCATCAAAGTCTCCACCTGGCAGACTGAACGGATCAGCGCCCATTTCCCCCGAGCCCTGCACGCCTGAGTGACCACGAATTGGCATCACCCCGCAGTTTTTCCTTCCCAGGAACCCACGCAGTACAGCCAGATTGGCAACCTGCGAGATATTATCCGTACCGAAGCGGTGCTGCGTCAAGCCCATGCTCCAAATAAACACGCCAGATTTGGCATGAGCGAGCAGCAAGGCGAACTCCTTCATGCGCTCCCGCGAAAGTCCAGCCGATTTCTCCAGCTTTTCCCATGGCTCGCTCAGCACATGCTTGCGAAGCTGTTCGAGGCCGTTCACATGCTCTTTTACAAAAGCATGATTGATCGCAGAGCTCGGGGCTTCTTGTTCCATCTCGAACCAATGCTTCATCACACCGTTCATAAACGCGATATCTCCGCCAATATTGACCTGATAAAAATCGTCTGCGAGCTTGGTTCCGAACAAAGCGCTTTCTGCTACAGACGGAATCCAGTACTTTTCCATAGCTGGCTCTCTGTACGGATTGATCAGGATGATCTTGGTCCCTGCCTTTTTGGCTGCATACATGTACTTCGTGGAAACAGGCTGATTGTTCGCGGGCACGGACCCCCAAAATACGAGAACGTCTGTGCCAATCCAATCCTGGTAGTTGCAGCTCGACGCCCCGATGCCTACGGAGCGCTTCAAGGCTGTTTTACTCGGCGAGTGACAAATCCGTGAGGCATTATCGATATTGTTCGTTCCCAAAAAGCGCGCCATCTTCCCTGCGGTATAATAGACCTCGTTCGTAATCCCGCGGGCCGTCAGGAAAAAAGCGAGCTGCTTGGGACTGATATCCTTGATCTTATTAGCTACCCGATTCAAAGCCTCATCCCAGCTCATGCGAGTAAATTTATTGTCACCTGGCTTTCGTGACAGCGGATACGGAATCCTCCCTAATTTGCGCAGCTCAACACTTGATAGCCGCTTCAGGGCCTGGACGTCTTCGAGCCATTTTGACTCAATCGCGGGCATCGTATTCAAGCGGAGAACATTTAGGCGGGTCGTGCACAAATGCGGTCCTGTCAAGGTCTGATCATATAATCCGGACACGCCAAGCGCGCATCCATCACACACGCCCTGTGTCAATATTCTGTAAGCGTATCCAAGATTGTCCCTGTTTTCATACATGACCTTCATGGTATCGCGAATGTGATGGGGCTTGATTTTCCCTAAGCCCATCGGCATCATTGATGCCCACAAAGCGGGCTGCAGGGAGGTATCCAGTTTGATCGGACCGCTGTGCTTCGTCTTGCCCATATCTCGCATCCCCTCTCTTCGCTTGCCTTCACAAATCGTTAACCGGGACAAAAAAACCACCATAAACCGCCCTTATCCAAAAGAAAAGGAGCATGTTCACGGTGGTTGTCTACGGCAGGTTCGCTACCTAGTCCAAGCTTCGTGTTTGTCTCGCGAGGTCCGTATGGTCTAATCCGGTGAACAGGAACGCTGCTTCGCCCAGGACTTACGGTTCGACCTTCCATTTTTTCTCGATGTCCTGATCAAAAACAAATATGGACATACCAAAATCACGTTCGATGTCAATATCGACGAACAAATCGATGAGTTTTGCACCCAAAAACGTTTCCATGTCGACTGGTTGATATTTACGATACATGTCTTTGACCATTTCGGTTCGGGCAGCTCGTAGTGTCTGCTTTCCGTCTTCCGAAGTGGCAATAAACTTTTCCACCGGCGAAAGGTTCCCCTCCATCTCACAGATCGCCCAGTTCTTGCAGAACGTGGTATTGATCTTGCTGGGTCCTTTTCCCATATGCCGCTTACGGAAAGCTCTGACTAAATTACTGAATTCTGCTTCGAACTTATTCATCGAGAATACTCACCTTTACTTCAATCATTCATTACTTTAAACTTTACCATTAGTCAACCAGCCAATTCAACTGACTTTTCCTTTTGTTTGGCTTGTTCTTTCAGTTTTTTAATATCTACACGAATCAGAAGTGAAATGATAAAGGCAATGACGAACATACCTGAGAACACACTCATCGTTCCCGTATAGCTTTGCGTTGTATCGCGTACCCACGTCGCAAAAATCGGTCCTGCGAGCCCTGCTGCTGCCCAAGCTGTCAAAATATAACCATGAATGGCTCCTAGCTGCTTTGTTCCAAACAAATCGCCGATGTAGGCTGGGATTGAAGAAAATCCACCGCCATAGCAGGTCATGATGATGAACATCGCGATCATGAACAGCACAGGATTAGTCAAGTTTGGCAATAAGAAGAATAGCACCATTTGAATCGCAAAGAATGCTGTATACGTATTGGGGCGTCCGACATAGTCAGACAACGATGCCCAACCGATACGTCCTCCGCCATTAAATAGACCGTTTAGACCGACCATGAGAGCCGCCGTTGCAACAGACATTCCCACCATTTCCTGTGCCATTGGAGAAGCGACGGAGATTACTGCAATTCCACAGGTTACGTTGATAAAAAGCATGAGCCACAGCAAGTAAAAGCGGCGCGTCTTGATGGCTTCGTTAGCCGTTAATTGGGACAGATCCTGTTTCATTTTTTTGGTACCCGCCCCTTCAACTGAAAAGCCCTCTGGTAGCCATCCTTTTGGAGGAGGAGCAAGGTATTGTGCGGCTGAGATCATCACTACAAAATAAATAATGCCCATGATGTAAAACGTATTGGCAATTCCTACGCTTGTAATTAACGCGTTCATGATCGGACTAGCGATCATCGATGCAAAGCCAAAACCCATAATAGCAAGGCCTGTTGCGAGACCCCGGCGGTCCGGGAACCATTTTACCAAAGTAGACACCGGTGTAATGTAGCCTACTCCAAGACCAATTCCACCTAACACACCGTAGCACAGATACAATAGCGGCAGGCTGCTCATCTGAATGGCAAATCCAGAGCCAACGATTCCTAAGCCAAAGAAAATCGAAGCTAGAATACCTGCTTTACGCGGTCCATGTTTCTCCACATAGTGACCCAAAAAGGCAGCCGACAAACCCAGAAAAAGGATGGCAATACTAAAAGTAAATGTGACATCTTTCAATTCCCAGCCAAACTGTGTCGTAATCGGCTTCGTAAATACGCTCCATGCGTAAACCGAACCGATCGAGATGTGGATACCTACAGCCGCCAGCGCAATCAGCCAGCGGTTCTTCACCTTTTGCTCCATACATACATCTCCTTCAATTAAAATAAGAGTGCCTTCCGTTTGTTCTTTAATAAAGAAAAACTGCTGGGCCCATCCATTCCCTCTTTGCCGGTCATACGGAAAAAGGGAATGGATGAAGCACAGCAGTTAATCAGTCAGGCAGGTTCGCTACCTCAGCATCAACGAGCTTGTGATTCATTATCATGTACAGGCAGGGACGCAAATGAACCGGTGACAGGGTCGCTGTTCCGTGCAGATTTGATCCCACCATATTGATTTGGAGTTGATAAGGCTTGTTCTATAAAAGAGTGACCCTAAAGAAAAAATTTTCTGATTGATCTTACCTCGCATATTATACTATCATGTAAGCGCTCACTCGACAATCATTTCCTGTGAAACAAGGAGGTCCTCATGTCAGAACTGACAAAAACCGTCCGTCGCAGTGTACTAAAAATAAATGCGGATCAACATGACTGGGAAGACGATGAAATCGTAACGGAATACCCCCTCACCATTTTTTTAAATGATGAGGAATTTGCCACAATCGTCTGTACCCCCGCTGATCTGGAAGAAATGGTGATCGGTTTTCTTGCCGCAGAAGGGGCCATACAATCGTATACGGAGATCAAGCAGCTTACTATTGATGAGGCGCAGGGCTTTGCCTATGTTGATCTGCACAAGGAAACGATCCTGTCCCAAAGCTTTTATTCCAAGCGACGGATTACCTCGTGCTGTGGAAAGAGCAGGCAGTCCTTTTACTTTTTCAGCGATGCCCGAACGGCAAAGCCTGTAGAAGGAACGACTACTGCCACACCAGCCGAGTGCATGCAGCTCATGAGAGATTTGCAGGCTTCCTCTTCCATTCACAAACAGACTGGTGGCGTACATAATGCTGCCCTCTGCACATCTGATAGCGTGCTTTTGCAGTACTCGGATATCGGTCGCCACAATGCACTGGATAAAATTTACGGACACTGTCTGCGCGAAAACATTCCTACCTCTGACAAGATTCTCGTGTTTAGCGGACGCATATCTTCTGAGGTACTATTAAAAGCCGCAAAGATTGGGGCCGGCATCATCTTGTCCAAGTCTGCACCAACAGATTTGGCACTCCAGCTGGCAGATGAATTAGGCATCACAGCAGTCGGATTTGTCCGCAACGATAAGATGAATGTGTATACGCAAGCGCAACGAATCATCCTTACCTGACTACAGCAAAAACGGGACATGCCTAGCGCTCTCCCGTTTTTCTCTTCTTTTCCTCATTTTGCGCCAGCTCATACTCTTCGGGCGTATTTGCATTAAAAACGGCCCAGCTGTCCAAGAGACCATCAGGAGTTTTGCACAGTCTCAGCTTGTCCAGCGTAGCCATAAGCCGCAGCTCGTTATTTTGCAAGGCTTGCTCCCAGTACATTTGCGAGCTGCGATGATAGACAGCGCACAACGGATGCAGCCGGCCATCCACCTGAGCAGCTACGACGTCCCATTCTGTCTGTTCTAACGCATGCGCAATCAATTTTTCCATTTGCTTATGGTCCATAAACGGAAGATCACAGGATAGCACCAACAGCATTTCGTCCTGACAAACACGAAAGGCAGTGACGATACCACTCACTGGGCCTGCTGAAGGAACGAGATCTGTCGTGATTCTCACACCAGGCTGCTGTTTTACTTCTGCTGGCAAACGCTCAGGATAATTGGAAATAACGAGACAATCCATCCCTCCTCGCCTTACCTCCCGTACCAGCTCCGTGAGAAATGTCCCCTCTCTCCATGTGAGCAATTCCTTCGGGGTACCCATTCGACTGCTGTTACCACCAGCCAAGATGACTGCGCTCATTTTTTGCATACGCAATCCACCCTCCTTTGCGACCGAATTCATATAATACTCCTATTCCTTACTTTTCCCGTCTGGTTCGTTGTTGTCAAGCGAAAAGCCCGGACCAATGCCCGGGCTCTGTATTTACCATATTGCAATTGTTGTCCGATGAGTCTGCGCCGCCTCACAAAAGCCATCATCAGTTCTGAATTCAGCGCAGGCGCTAGCATCAGATTTTCCTTCAGACCCAACAGCAATTTCTCATCAGTCTTCGTCTTCTTCGTCTTCTTCGTCACCGTCTTCTTCATCTTCGTCGTCGCCGTCTTCTTCATCTTCGTCGTCGCCGTCTTCTTCGTCCTCGTCGTCGCCGTCTTCGTCGTCGCCGTCTTCTTCGTCGCCGTCTTCTTCGTCTTCGTCGTCGCCGTCTTCTTCGTCCTCGTCGTCGCCGTCTTCTTCGTCGCCGTCTTCTTCGTCCTCGTCGTCGCCGTCTTCTTCGTCGCCGTCTTCTTCGTCCTCGTCGTCGCCGTCTTCTTCGTCCTCGTCGTCGCCGTCTTCTTCGTCCTCGTCGTCGCCGTCTTCTTCTTCGTTGTCTTCTTCATCGTCAGCTTCGTATTCTTCTTCATCGTCCATTACTTCATCGTTTAATTCTTGAAATTCCATCAGTACACCCCCTCTGCTCAATCGTTAATACTATACATACGATGAAGCTCGATAAATGGTTTGGATGGCTGTCCTCTCTCGCTTGCCTGTTTCAAGAAAAATGGTAGCCCAATATAATGTTGAGCGAATAAATGAGGGTGAATTTCCATAGGGAATTCAGGTGCTTACAGGTTGACAAATCGCAGTATTAGTTTATAANTATAAATAAATAATAGTTATTAAAAAGGAGAGATTCTATTATGGCAACTGTAACTAACCTCTTAAATAAACAAGTAGCAAACTGGACTGTCCTTTATACAAAGCTGCACAATTTCCACTGGAATGTAAAAGGTCCTCACTTTTTCACCCTGCATCAAAAATTCGAGGAGCTGTACACAGAAGCAGCAGGTCATATCGACACACTGGCAGAACGAGTCCTCAGCATCGGTGGCAAGCCTGTCGCGACACTTGGCGCTTGTCTGCAAACCGCAAGTATTGCCGAGGCACAGGGAAATGAAAGTGCCGAACAGATGGTCGAAACAGTTGTCCGTGACTTTGCCATCCTTTTGGAGGAAACAAAGCTTGCCATGGAAGCTGCTGATCAAACTGGCGATGAAGCTACGGCGGACATGCTCCTTGCCATTCGCAGTGGTCTGGAAAAACACGTCTGGATGCTGCAAGCCTTTTTGCAATAACATCGTGGCAACGACTTTGACACAGAGATGCTTCTGATTCTGTAAAAAAGGCGACGTGCTTAAGCACGATCGCCTTTTTTTATTCCGCAGGCAGTGAGAAAATCAGCTTTCTTCCGTCCTTTTCCACTTTGACCTGCGGTAAGTATTTAAGTGATTTTTGTACACCGATATACGGGCTCGCAAACTCCACAGCATGCCTGCGTTTCAACTCATCACAGAGCTCCACAAGAGACATGGGGGACATCGTTTCCCGTAGTAAGCTATTAATCTGCTTGGCTACCTCCAAATAGTCATGACGAACATGTGCTTTTCTTACTTTCATTCGCTTCGTCAATTCATCAGGTGCTTCCTCAGTTGTAGTAGCTACCTCTTGCGTGTACTCGTCTTCCTCAATTCCTTCCTGGGCGTCCATCTCCCGAATTCGACTTAAAATCTGCTTGATGTCAGCGCCAAGCTGCTTGTCCTGGTCCACATATTGTCGGCGCAGCACCATTCGCTGCTCCAGTAAGGCCTGTAATGTCATTTGCAATGCTTTCCGCTCGTTAAACATCGCCTTATGTTTTCCCCTTTGCGATAAAAGTAGAATTCGTGGAATTATCACTAATGATAATATAATTCCATCAACTTGAAAATGAGGAAAATTAGGCGCACGAACAATGGGCAATCGCTTATCTTAACGTATAAGAATTTATAAGCGCGAACGCTTATGAATTCTGGAGCGCATAAAAACTTTCCGCTAAAACGCGGTCGCTCATCCTTGAGCAGGCCTCGGTTGAGGTTTTTTTATCAGTAGGCTTTTCATTCTTGAGTGACAGAGGATGTTGCTGGATGGACTTTCATTTAACGATTGTTGGTCTCTTGGTAGGCTTTCTCGTCGGCCTTACCGGAGTAGGCGGAGCGGCGCTTTTAACCCCTATTCTGATTTTCTTGGGCATTTCACCTACCGTAGCTGTAGGGACCGATCTCGTATATAATTCCATCACCAAAATATTTGGCACCTTGCAGCACTGGCGCCAAAAAACCGTTCATTTTCCCATCGTTATTTATCTGGCTCTTGGCAGTATTCCAAGCGCTATCGCCGCTGTCCATGTCATGAACTGGATTCATCTGCACGTAGCCGGCGCCGATCAGATTTTTAAACAGATTCTTGGCTTTGCCTTGATCTTGATTCCGATCGCCATGCTGGTCAAAAGCCTTTTAGACCGAAAGCATCCGCAGCTAAATCACTGGCAGCAAATGCCGATCATCCAAAAGCGTTCTGTGCTGATTATCATTGGAGCCATACTCGGGTTTCTCGTCGGATTAACTTCGATTGGCAGCGGCTCACTATTTGCCATTGCACTGATGCATTTTTTCACGCTTTCTGGAAAAGAAGTCGTCGGAACCGACATTGCCCACGCCTTCTTTCTCACCAGTGCAGCAGGACTTACCCATATGAGCTTTGGGAGTGTTGATTTTTTCACCGTCATCCAGCTCTTGCTCGGTTCAGTTCCTGGTGTACTGGCGGGTAGCATGCTCTCCTGCAAAGTACCGACAATCTGGCTCAAATGCGTCATTTCTGTTGTCATTATTATTAGCGGCATCAAGATTATTCAGATTTGAACAGGAAAAGAGTAGGATACCTCATCCGCTTCAGATTGAGTCGGGTGGGCTCCTGCTTTTTTGTTTATAATGATGGAAATTTATCTGCGCCTCGGCTGTCCCCCTAACCATTCAGCCAATTCTTCTGCCTGAGACAATGATGTAATGGTAACTGCTTACTTCACTTAGGGGTTCTTTCCTCGCTAGTAATATTTGATCTCAGAACGTATCTCCGTTGGGTGTAAAGCCGAGCCTCTTGTAAAACGCATGGGGACTGCCTTCTCCCTCACCACAGTGGTATTGCACAAAAAAATCCCAAACAAGTACTTTCATACTCGTCTGGGACTTCGCTTCGCCTGTCATTCATACCTCATTCGATTGCTCACTCGTTACTTCGCTGTTTCGGTTTTCAGCTGATACGTAAAAACCTCCATTTTGACAGTATCCTGCTGTTCTCCACTAGCGATGATTTGATAAGTATGGTTCACGCCATTTTGACCCGGTGTAAAAATGAAGCGGTAACCACTTGCTGCCGCCGGATACCAGTACGTCATCTCACCTGTTGTTTCATCCAGAATAGCCAGGCTGATTGTTGGGGTCTTATCTGTGGTTTCTTTTAGATCAATCGCTACTGTTTCTCCTGGCTTCAAGACAAAGGAATGGCCGATCTGCAGTCCCTTGCTTCCGTCGTTGTCATCTAGCTGTTTAGGGAGCAACACGTTCCCTTTGAAAATAGGAGCTTGCCCTTCCACCTTGTCATAAGCTGTTAGCGGTTTTGCACCTGCCTGTCCTCCACCTTTTGTTTGCCTGAACTCATACGCAAATTGCTGCGGTGCCACAACCTCTTCAATTACATAGGCTCCTCGCTTGACCAGCTCATTCATGAAAGCCTTATGGTCATACATGAAACGACGATCAGTGGTTTGGTAGTTCATCTCAAACAAGATCTGGCTCCCGATCATTTTTTCGATGACAGGATCATCCTTGTAGGCGACTGCTTTATCCCCGAAAGCAACCGTCACAGCCTGCCCCCCGATGGACATCGTTTTGTTTGTCATGCTGGCAACAGCCGATCCTTTGTCCTGCCATTTGATCTCTACCTTATACGCAGGCTCTGTGCGATTGAAATAATCTATTTTTCGCCCTTCCTTATCGATATATAAATCCTTCCATTTGACTACAACTCGCGTCTTCTCTGTCGGAGAGGGAATGCCTAGCGTGCTTTGCACATTTTGTTCAAGTGTCTGCGCTGTATTGTAGTAGGTTGTGATTCCACCGCTATATTCTGTAAGCGGTTTTGGTGCTTCTGCAAACACAACAGAAGAGGTGAAGACAGAAGCAGTCCCTATCATGACGGCTAGCAGGATACCTGAGAACGCTTTGTCACTTCCTGAATTTTTCTTCATAATGAGCCGAAACCTCCTGATCAGCAGCTTTTTATGGTCAACCAAATGATTGTTTAGCGCAGGTGAAGTATTGGCAGCAAATTGTAAAATCATCTCACTGTAGCGTTTTTTCTCGACTGCCTTCATATGTTGCGTCATTTTTTCATCTACAGCATATTCGCAGGCTTCTCCCACATTCGCCAAAGCCATATAAGAAAATGGATTAAACCAATGCACGCTATTGATGCATACAGCCAAAAGCTTAAACCAAGCATCCTTTTGTCTGTAGTGAATCCATTCATGCCGTACCGCCATTTTGTAATCGGTTCGGTCTATTTTTACGTTTGGCATGACGATTTTCGGCTTCCAGAATCCGATCAGCATAGGCGAAGACACTTTGCCGCAAACCACTACATCCAGCTTTTCCACTTTGCCAATCCATTTGTGCTCCCGCAATACTTTTCGTTTATACAGGAAATACCCAAGCAGGTATCGACACAACGTAACGATAAACCCGCACGCCCATAGGCTCAGTAGCCATTGATCTATGCCAAGACTTAGACTGCCGTACCCTTCATTCACTTTGGCCAGTGGATTCGCTGGTTGCCCGGGGATCATCTCGTCTATCTGGACTACCGCTCCTTTAGCACTGTCTTCGACGACGTTCTTTTCAAAAGTCATGGAATGGGAAGGCAGAGCTGGCACAGGGAATTGGAGAGGTAAAATAAATAGCAGCAGTGACGATAAGCAGGCGCCATAATACCATCGTCCCCCGTATTTTCCCGCCAGCCTGGCCTTAAGCAAAATGAGAAAAAGGGTTGATACACTGCCTGCCAACGATGTCATCAACACCCATTTAATCATTTTCGTCAGCCTCGCTATTAATAAATGCCCGCAGCTCCTCGATGTCTTTTTTCGTTAAATTCTCCGCCTGAAAAAGCGAACTGATCAGACTTTTGGCAGAGCCGTTATGTATGGTTTCCAAAAAGCTCTCTGTTTGTCTGTTCAGATATTCCTTTTCAGTGATTGCTGCCCAATACTCGTACGCATGGGAGCGTCCCAGCTTGACAGAATGCAGGGCGCCCTTGTCGATTAGCCTGCCAGCCAATGTAATAATGGTCGTCGTTTTTTTATCCGGCAGCTTTTCACCAATTTCCTTCGTTGTCATTCTCTTACCACTATCCCAAATGACCTGCATAATCTCCATTTCTGCTTTTGTAATGTTCATTTCAGATACATTCACCCCTTCGTTTCTACATGTTGTTTTTCATTCTACATATTGTAGAAACGAAAGTCAAATTTAAAATACAAAAAACCCCAAACAAGTGATGGTTACTTGTTTGAGGCAACGAATGCTAACTGAGCCTTATATTCCTACTTGCTTTTCTTTTTTTCAAATTGGTAATTTTGACTGTAAAGATTATCGTCATGCAGCGCAATAATCAGAATGTCATACTGCTCGCTGGACAGGATTTTTTTCAGGCTGAATTCAGGATAGTAGCGATTGTCGTATACCGTAAGCTTGTTAAAATTCTGCGCCAAATACGGCGTAATCGGATTCATGAAGGAATCTTTCAGCAACAGAACATTCAATTGATTGCCTGCTTTCGGATTTTCATAGGTGATTTTCCGTCTGTCTCCTCCGAAGAAGGTGCCATACGTAACCGGATTCTGTCCTTTTTTGTAGCCATAAAAATCACTGAAATCTCGAATCGTTTGGCTTCCATCCCCATTGATCACTTCGAACTTCTGAAAAGCGAACGGCACTTTCGGTTCATAAATCATCGTTCGATCAGCTGTTTGCGTATCGACTGCGAAGTTGCTTTGCCTGTTATAGCTCCCATCGAAGCTTCCTTTTTCAAAAGCAGACACATCCATATCACTGAGGGCCATTGGCTCCCCTTTAAAATGCGCCGATCTTTTGGAGAGCTCGCGTATCATTTCTTGATAAGCCAAAAACGCCCCTTTGATATTCCAATGATGGTCCGTTTCCAAATACAGCTCTTCCAGCTGCGCGTCAGTAAAGGAGCCGAACTTGCTCCTGATATCCACGACGTTTACCTGTTTGCCCAGCCTGGATAAGAAATAGTCTCTCGATCTGGCATACGCATCCGTTTGCAAATAAGGAGGATACAAATGCATCAGCGATATCGTACGCGACGGGTTAAAGACGAAAAACGCTTCTGTCTTTTGTGCTTTGGCGAACGCTACTGCATCCTTTAATTTCGCCGCTGCTGCGTCTATTTCACTTGTATGAACGACCTTATCGGGAACTGGCAAAATCCACTTGCTATTGATCAGAACCAGATTGGATACGACGCGTGAATCTGTTACAACTGTGCCATCCTCTGACTTGTGCTGCGTCGGGTCGCGAAGCATGTTCTCAAACAGCATGGCGTTAAACAGCTTCGAATTTTGCTGCTTCTGATAAACACTTACCATTTCATTTCGCAGGACAACCTGGTCATTAAAATACTGATTCATATTTTCGAAAAAACGGGGTGTGGTCACAGCCTCCAAGCTGACATCGGGCAGCCCGCTCAGCTTTCTGTTTTCGATCGCTGAAACTTCTTTATGCGGTGAAAAGCTGCTCGCAATGGCAAACCCAAAAATAATCGTCAAGAAAGCAACCATATAAGCGATTGAAGCCGATTTACTCATTACGCTACTCCTCTGGCTGAACTAGAATCGGAAATACAAGAATGGGTTATACGTTGAATTAATCAAATACAAGATTACTTCTGCAAAAAGGAAGCAGTGGAACACGAGTGCAAAAGCAGTTTGTACCCCTGCGAACGGCTTCCCCCATTGCCATTTTTGCAGCTTGGGAAATACCGGAGCAGCAATGAGTATCGCGATGGCAAACTGAATCCAGTTCAGCGATAACAGCGCAAGCGCCTGGGAATCAAAGAACTCGTTTCCACGAGTATGGAACATAGCCCCTATGAAATCCGCTGCATATCCAAAGTTGTCGGCACGGAAGAACACCCACCCGATCATGACTAAAAGCAGCACGACAACATGGTTTAACGGATAAATCCTGTACAACAGCTTTTCCAGACCGGCTTTTTCCAAAGCGATCAAGACACCGTAGTAGACTCCCCAGGCAATAAACGTCCAGCTGGCCCCGTGCCAGAACCCTGTCAGTGCCCACACAATCATTAGGTTCCGGTAGATTTTCCACGGCGCCACCTTGCTACCACCGAGCGGGAAGTAAACATAGTCCCGGAACCAGCTACCAAGCGAAATGTGCCAGCGTCTCCAAAACTCCGAGACACTTTTGGAAATATACGGATAGTTGAAATTCTCCGCGAATTCGAAGCCAAACATTTTGGCCAGTCCAATCGCCATATCACTGTAGCCCGAAAAATCATAATAGATCTGCAATGTATAGGCGATAATCCCAATCCAGGCCGCACCGGTTGAAAGATCCCCCGCTGAAGTAGCGAACACGGTGTCTGCTACGTAGCCCAGAGGGTTGGCCAACAGCACTTTTTTCGCCAGACCCAATATAAATCGCTTGATCCCCTCTGCGAATTGGATGGACGAAAAGACGCGTTTGCTGAGCTGCTCGGCGATCGAGTTGTAGCGAATAATCGGACCTGCTACAAGCTGCGGGAAAAACGTGATATAGAGCGACAAATTGAACAGATTACGTTGCGCTTTTTCTACTCTCCGGTAGACATCGATTAGATAGCTGAGTGCGTGGAACGTATAAAAGGAAATACCGAGCGGCAACGGCACAGATGTCACATGAATATTCGTTTGCAGCGTCTGGTTCACTACATCTACGAAGAAATTCGCATACTTGAAAAAGCCCAGAAGCCCGATATTGGCAATAATCGCGAGCGTTAAGACCGTCTTTTTCTTTTTTGGCTGTTCATCCGCCCGATCGATCCATATCCCGAAGCCATAGTTCATGATAATGGATACCATCATGAGAACGATGTATCGCGGTTCCCCCCAGGCGTAGAAGAGTAGGCTGAAGGTTAGCAGGACTGCATTTTTATATCGAAACGGAACAGCAAAATAGAAGGCAAAGACAAGCGGCAAAAAGAAAAACAAAAAGCTGATGGAACTGAAGACCAAAGTAATTTCCTCCTGGTGTCGGCAATTCAACTATATACGCTAACAAACATGGAAAAACTCATGAAAGTAGACTGAGAAGCTTTCATGAGTCTCTTAGCATTTTATTTGTAGATAAGCTAGAAAAACAATAGGTAGAGAAGATTCGACACTATTTTTATTTTTCCTTCCAGAAAATCCAATATTAGACACGAAAAGTATAAGTGGGTTTTTGGAGAATCCCATGCAAAGAAAAAGATTAACTTCAGGAACGCCTGACAGTATGACGTCAAACCTTTGTGAAAGGTTACGGTTTTGCATGTTTGGAATTGGCTAGGTTGAGAAACTCGAGTTAGTAGCCTTTTGTTACATAATTATATATGGAGCAAAAAGAACCCCAGATGAGTTTTGAGTACTCATCCGGGGCATTTCTTCGTTTTTACTGTTTTCTAGTTGAACGAAGTGGCTCATACATATCAGCAACAACTTTGTAAGAATCTACATCTCCTAGCTCATAACTTTCACCAATAAACAATTCTTCCCAAAGCCATACAAAGAAATCTCGAGGATCTGATGGCGCGTCAAATGGCGGTAGTAAAGAATAAAATACTCCTTCAAAATCAACTGCAGGTTTCGTTAAATAGTAGCTAAGTGCTAATTTTGATTTTTTCTTTACCACTTCCTCAAGGCTATGAAAATGTTCGACAAGTGTTTCTCTAATGACTGCTTTATATTGTTCCTCTGTTCGTAATTCTACATCTTTGTAGTGTTTAATAGACTCGTTGTCATCAGCCAGCCCTGTTATTGGTCCTAAAAATTCATTTAAAAAATGTGGGTTTACTACTTTCATGTTATTCCTCCAATGCAACCTCGTTAAGCGTGATCAAAGTGGAAAGTGATGAAAATAAGAATCCATATAAGTATATTTTTCTGGATTCAATACATAGTCACGTGTAAGAACACAATCATCTGTATCAAATGACACCGTTACTTTTCCAGTTGCATGAATACCTAATTGACAATAACCTTTAGGCCAGTCTAGTACTCCGCCAAGATGATATTGATATTCTTCAAAATTTAGAGGCTTCCCCCAGCTTTTTGTTAACTTTAAACAATTCTCATAGTCGATCTTAATAAAATCTTTTCCGTTTGGTTGATATAACGAAACCTCTAATAGACCGGAAGTCACACCTTCGAAGCTGATAGTAGCAATTCCAGATACATAGTAATCTTTGGTGTTTTGTGTCTCTATGAATGAAAGGCCCCATGTTTCGATAGTTATTGTCTCGGGTAGTTGTCGATGTCCGTGGAAGAATAAAGTCGCTTCTGTAAAGTCTACTAGATCAAATAGTTTACCAGTGACATCGAGTACTTTTTTAATTTTACTCACCCTTTCTGTAGTCAAAGTATCTTTAAAGGACTATTCCTGGACAATTATCTCCCGCCCGCCAAAATTAAGGTACATGGTGCGAGATGAGTGGGTATAATCTTGGGTCGAAAAAGAAACCTTGAAAGGCATTTCTCCAATCAAGGTTTGCATTTCAATACTTTATCGCGGCTATTTCACTTATCAAGCTCTGAGCAAATTACTGATTCATCACTTAGGGACGAGGTCAGCGATAAATCCATTGACAATAATGCAAGCAAAGTCTTAGTCACTTTCGAAAAAATCGCATCACTAGAACCGACCAAACTATGAGCCCCAATAACAAATGTTAAGTTACCCGCATACTGCCAATTTGATTCGAGGAGCTTTTCTTTTGCAGATTTAATAATTGAATTGGCATATTCGGAGGGGATACCCGAAAAAATCTCTTCGTGTAGTTCTATCTCCGAATTGTATGAAGGTCCATTACTATCATTTAATTTTATGTTTACTAACAATTCTGAGGTTTGATTTGGTACAAATTCAACGCCCAGCAATGCATAATATGAACTATTCCTTGGTAACTTCAACTCCAGTGCTAGTTTTTTGTTTTCTGAAACTACAGGTTCATTTAACTGCAATGAAAATTTTGTCTCTTGATCTATATCCCTCGGAAGCGAAGGTAATTCATTTTTCCATAATACAGCCTTTCTATATTTGCCCAAATCGAAAAAAACTTCCACTTTGTTAACCCCCAAAACTTAAACCACGAAAATTAATTTCTCCAGGCATAACATCATATGCTCCTGTTTTCCCCATCCCCTGAGACGTATTTTTCAACGTTCCCGCTAAAGCACCAGGGGCAGGAGCTGCCAATCCTAGATCAGGAGCATCCCCATGATTAATACCAACCGCAGTGAAATGATTTTTACTATTATCCTTTCTTTTGTTGCATTACTTAACAAATTGTACAAAAAACTTGATGAGATTTAATTTATCCATAAAGGCAAACTTTAGATCTTCATTTAAATTCCTTTATATCCCCATATAAGTCTGGAAATTTAATGATAAACCAATTTTACATTCCTACTAAGGAATACTTCCATCAATTGTTGGAAAAAAGCGTTCCTCTCATTCAACATACTATTTGCGTTATGCAAATGAAGAACATACGGTGGTGTTGCACCAAAACCTCCGCAAAGACAATCCTCAAGGCTCTTTAAATCAAACCCATAATAACCACCAGGACCATTAGTAGCCTCTCCTAGGGCGCAAAAGAATGAAGAAGAATCTGTTATGCTTCCTGCATCTATATCATATTCTCCATTTTGCTGGTCTTGGGTACTTGAACTTGTATTTTTGTTGTTATATAGTCGTGCAACCTCTAACCACCCACTCCTTTGTACTGTTGATAATTGTGTCCATAAGTTTCGCTCAATTAGTGGTGATCTTCGCATCTCCCAGATTTCCAAACTTTCTTTTGATGCCACTTGTAATAATGTTCCTATCAATTCAAGCTCAATTAATCCTTTTCCAAACCCAGTCTTATGAAAAAAGATCGGCTCCCTTAAATAAAAATAGTATGAACCAATTGAACACCCTTCATAATTTAGTATTGTTACATATATATTATTTATATATGCTTTTGTTGTCTGGCAATACTGCTTAAAGTCATCTCTAAATTGAAAATCTAGTAGAGTAATTTTATGAAAGGTTTCTTCAGCTATTTCCACAGTGCTATTCCCCATTAACCCTGTAAGATCAGAGCCAATTCCAATGACCATATCACTTTCAGCATCTATTAAAGAATATTTTTGTATCATTTAGCCTCCATAACTTGCAGTTTATTTCTTTCCACCATCTGGATACCATCGAATCTAGGCCTTAGTATGGTCATGATCTATTACATATCCAGTTCCCGTCAGGACGCTTTAAAACCATCGTTTCATATGCGTCTGATATTGAGAAGTAAATTCATACTCGGTTTATTCTTCCTTACACCCTAGTAGTCTGCTAAACATCCGTTCCGTTGCAAAGTTCCCTGCTCCCCTCCCTAAAGGCTTGAGTATGAGATCTGTTGCGATTATTTCAAATTCATTCAGTTTGGAAAAGCGTGAGAAAACCAAAGAGTAGATATAGAGCAAAGCATGATGGCATCGTTATAGGGGAATTGTTTAACCGAAGCGGTTACTTCATCAATTCCGTAAAGGTATTCAGTTTGAAGTCTAACTTCTGCACGATGTCTCGAATGTGATTTTGCACATCATTTTACGTTCAATTAATTCTGCCAGTGGAGGGGTAAAAAAGACCTTGAGAAGCGAATATCTCAAGGTCTAAGTAAGTTTAGTTACACTAAATCAAATATTTTCTTGTCTACTGGCTTGAGATGATGAAAATAACCATCTTCATAAAGTTGAGCAATAATTTTCATCACGTTATCTGTACTTACTTCTGTGACTAATACTAAGTTTGGCTCAACTGAATAGTATCCGTATGCTTCAACCTCACTCTCAAAATCCTGTTTCAATCTTACAATATCATACACTTTCAAGTTGTAGTAATCTTCTTGAATCTTTACGAAAACATCATTCCGATACCCTTTATTTACTGCTTCGTGTTCAGCTAACTCTGTATCATCAGTAAATATTACTGTAAAATCACTCACGTTTATTCCTCCTTATTTTCCTGGTGAAACAATAATTTGATTTAGTAGCTTTTGGAACTGATCTAAAGGCATATTGTAAGCAGGCACAATTTCGTAATGTTCAGCCCTACTTCCCCTTTGAATTATCCTTAATCCATCGGGTAGCGAATCAATTCGACAGGCCCCACCAAACTTAGAAACTGTATCAGGATTAACATCTAATGAGACACCGTGTGTTGTTTTCACCATTCCAGTCTTAGGATCAATCTTGATTTCATTTGGTTTCACGTTAAAGCTTTTTCCACCACGATATACACTTACATCAGTACCTTATATTTTACAGTACAATTTGTATTATGAACCCAAATACCAATATCCGTTACGTAATACGTATGGAAGTCAGCAACCGTAAAGTTATAAACTGTAACAGACTCATCCAACTTAAGGAATTCTACCTTGTCAATGGTAAGGTTGCTTCCATCAGCCTTCTGGAGTTTGTCGCCTACTTGAAGTTCATCGGCGAAGACCCACCCATTGCCTTCAACCCAGAAAGGATGGTTGTTTGTCGTCTCGATGATTTGCTCCCCAACGTGCAACTTAATAATATCATCACGTTTGTTGCGGTATAAAGCCGTTACTTCCTTGTAGGCAAGTTCACCATCAGGGTTATTCTCATCCTTGGCGAGAACCTTATCTCCGACTTCAATGTCTTCGATATTTTTCTCCCCTTCATCTGTTTTCACTTTAGTTCCAGCGCTAAAACAATTACAACCTGATATATTTACTGAGGTATTTTTTACAACCTTAACTTCTTTACAAGTAGTTTTTATCAAACTTGCAGCTTGCTTAGAACGCCCAAAATAATTAGTGTCAGGGTAGTATTTACTGCCACACCAGCTTCATCCCAGGTCAATTCGTCATCAATTTACGTATTTATATCATTCATGGCGGGGTCTATGACTGATTCATGCGCAGCTTTGCTAACTACCCCAGTAGCAACTCCAAGATACAGGAAAGTGGTGTTCAGGTGGTCAATTTTTTTGTGAGCGTTATGCTTCTAGGTGGTCAAGAATTAGATTAACATTCACAGGAGGTAAAAGAATAAAAAAGGCTTGAAGGAGGGTAGTCCTTCGAAGCCTCATAATAGTTATTGAAAAATAACGTGAAACAAGAAACCCTTTTTATTTAGCATTGAAGATAGGAAATAATACTCAATAGAAGAATCTTTATCCTCTCTTACGTATAATGTTGAATTATACTCAAGAAACCTAACTAAAGATGTAAATATTGACTTCACTTCATTCAAGTTAAAATTACTCAACTTGATATTCAATTGAAAGTGTCCCTCATTATACTTAATCTCAAAGAATGATATATTTTTTTGACGTTCTAAAAAATCAGTTGTTTCTGACCAGATGCCAATTTCATATTCGCAGTTAATTGATTTAGCAATTTCTAAAAGTAGTTGCTTATCCATCTCGTTTCTATTCAACTCCTAATTTACTTCTTTTTCGGTTTTGGAATGTATACTCCACCCTCAGCAGGAGAATGAACAGAAACAATTCCACCTTGTTCATTCAATACTACTTTATTCCCTCGAGAATCAACATACTCCCATGTTTTTCTTCCCTGAGCATCCACTTTGCTAAATCTATTCTTTTTATTGTGTTGAACAATACTATCAATAACATCTGCTGTAAAACCTCTCTCATTTGCTCTCTCTGCACCATGTTCAGTGAAAACTAATCCACCTTTAGTTTTATCATTGGTTTTATAACCACAACTATTATGCGTCCAAACTCCTAGATTTGAAACAAAGTACGTATGGAAGTCTTTTACCTTAAAGTTGTATACGATCTTATGTTCATTTTTGACCTCAATTTTCTCAATGGCTAATTCTTTTTCATTCGAGGTTGTCAGAACATCGCCAACAATAAGGTATTTTGCTTCCACCCAACCTTTTCCAACAACCCAAAACGGATGCTCATCGGTTGTCGATATGACCTCTCCACCAACAGTAATATTATACGTTTCCTCAACTTCACGTTGGAAGAGCCATTCGACTTCCTTATAAGCCATCTCACCCGTTTCATCGTCCTTGGCTAAAACCTTATCTCCGACCTCAATGTCTTCAATAGGTTTCTCCCCTTCGTCTGTCAACACCTTAGTTCCAGCAGTAAAGCAATTGCAATCTTTTACATTTGCATTCGCCTTTATCTGATTTTTTGGTTTTAGAAATTTAGAACCTGTATACTGAGAAGCGGAAACAGGGGGTAGTCCGATTCTTTCAGACCATTTAAAATAGATCGCCGAAGCAACCGCTGTCTGCCCAAAATTGGTGCCGCGCATTGCTTTATCCATCCCGGCAGCATCACGACTATACCATTCTATATAGTAATCCCAGTCAATCTCTTTACTTCCATGAATTAATCGAACACCGTACTCATCATAGTAATAATAGGTGCCAGTCGCCCCATCACCAGCAATCACTTGAACATGTCCAGTAGGATCCACAAACCGCAACGGATTATTACTCACATACGTATACCTGTTCAACGACAACGGATTATCCACCGCACCCTTATACGTATCCTAGTTTATAAACCGTTATTTTCGGAGAGAGAAGGCGGTAATTTCCCCTCTTTTACCGCCAGTTCCTTCTACCTCTCCGATCATCCAGCTTCCTTCTCAGGAACGGGTGGAATAACGTACGCTGCCTTCGTTCTCATTAGGTAGTGAATGACGTTAACCAGCTTCCTCATGATACAGACGACAGCCTGTTTCTTTGTCTTCCCTACAGCTACTTTCTGCTCATAGTACGAATAGAAGTAAGGATTACGTGGCTCTCTCTTTCCTCTCGTTACAGCTAGTTGGCGGATGGCGAGGCTCTTGAAAAGCTCGTGTAAAACACGATTTCCCTGCTTACTCTTATAGTTCCTGCCCTTTCCACCCGAACCAACAAAGATCGGAGCGATTCCAGCAAATCGAGCAAGCTTATCGGGCGTAGCAAAACGGTGAATATCCCCGATCTCCGCTACTAGCTCTGCCGCCGTTATCACGTCTATACCCGTCATTGTCTCTAGCTGGAAACCTAGCCCTTTTATCAAGCTTCTTATCTCCTCCTCAATCCTCGTCAGCTCTTCTTGGTTGAACCGGATGTTTCGGACGATGCTTTGGACGATAAAATCCCGCTTCTCCTGAAAATCCCGTCTCGTATCCCCATCTTCTTTCACAAGTGATAAAATCTGAGCAGCCTTCCCAGTAGATAAGCAGAAATTACTTAGTTCTCTCAGAAAGGAAGCGAGGGTGCTCTCTGCTACACCGTCCAAATGGCATGGGGATGGATAGCGTTCCCAGAAAGCTAGCGCCGTCTTTCCGTCTACTTGTGAAAAGAACTTCTTGTAACTCGGGTAGTGGTAACTCAATTGTTGATGAAGCTTCTGGTTAAGTCCCGTCTGATTTTTCACAATCCACTTCCGCTGAGTAACGAGTTGACTCAACGCCCAGTACAAGTCTATCGGCTTGGCATCGGGGAGGTTATTCGGTTCATCTCGCAGTACTCGCGCTACACATTCAGCATCCCAGCTATCCGATTTCTGGACAGTAACGTGACTTTTTCTTCTAGCGTTCGATAAGATGGGGTTCACTTCCTTCACCCAACAAGCACATTCATTCAGGTACACCGCTAACGCCCTACCGTATCCTCCCACATCCTCTAAGCCATACACCGCCGTCATTCCCTTTTTCAGGTGCTTCTTTACTTCTTTCAGAAGCGCTGGAAAGGAGGTCGGTTTATTATCGAACTGTATTTCTCCCAGCTTATTATTCCAGCAGTCAACAATCACTGCCGTATGATGCTGTTTATGTAGATCAACGCCCACATAGATCATTTTCTCTCGTTGTTCCATTCTCCGTCTCCCTTTCTTCGTATGGAATGGTTTCTCACAGGCTAGAGCTTGCATCCTCCGATCAAGTAGACAAGCTACAAAGACACGTAAGCAAAAATCCAGCCTATGAAGAACCACTCCATACAAGTTCGTTTCGCTTGGTATACAGGGGCTTCGTAAGGTTGCATCCTCAGTTCGAGCGGAAGAACCGCAAAGACACGTCAGCAAACTCCTACGTTCCGTCCGTCATATTTCTTCAGTAAAACGCCTTATAAAATCGGTGGGTGAATTCCCTTCGCTTTCACGTTCCCATACTGATATTCTCCTCGGTAAAAGCTCTCACGGTCTAAGATTCGTTTCACCTGTATCTTCGTGAAGGACTTACCTTTCGTGGTGGTGTATCCCTCTCGATTCAAGGCAGTAGCTATCTCCGACAGCGACCACTTCGGATGTTCTTCCCGTAGGAAAAACACACGTTTTACTACTTCCGCTTGCTTTTCATTCACTTCGAGCGTTTTCTGTCCTTTCTTTGCAGAGTAGCCGAAAGCGACACGCCCACCAGCATATCCTCCTTGCTGGGCTTTTTTCCTTCTCCCTCTCCCTAGCTTTAGAGTGATCTCTAGGCGTTGATATTGATCCAGTAATTCCATCATGCCATTGATCAGGAAGTCATTTGGGTCGTTCACGTAGATACTATAGTTCGGCTGCTCTATCGCTCGTACGTCTACCTCATACCGCTTTAATTCACGATGGATCAGTGCTTTCACCATATCCGCCCTCCATAAGCGGGAAGTGTTCAGTACAACGACAGCCTTCACATCCCTCCATTTCAGATCGAGCAACATCTCCTGTAGTCCTTCCCGATCTACGGTTAGACCGTCCTCGTCTACCTTCGCTCCGCTGATTCCTTCGTCTTTATAGATGTCGATCAGGTCAAGGTTGTGTTTTGCGCAGAACCGCTCGATTTCCTCAACCTGATAAGCCAGAGAATAACCGTCTTTCACTTGCCCTTGGGTAGAAACCCGTACGTAGCCTACGACTCGTTCCTTCATTCGCCCACCTAGTTTCCAAAATTAAAGTTTTCGTTACGATATGCCCATAATGGTGTGTTAACACCGTTTTGGTAATTTTAGGAAATTAACTCTCGTAGGCAAGCATAGTTCGGGCGTTTCTAAAATCCAAGCTTTTTTCAATATAAGTTAACTTTTCAGTTCACTTTACAGTGTTCTTCTTAAGACTCCTCATCAGAAATCACCTGAAAGGTCGTGGATTGGAGGGGAGAAGCTTTTGGCTGTTCTTTGATTTGCTCTTTTACTTCTACTCTTTCTACCCATTGAAGGGGCAGTCCATATAGCCTCGTTCATAGATCCATTCATGCATCTGCTCATCGGCAGTGTTCCTCCTTGTGTTTGATTGGTCTAAATAAAGGGAGGAACTACCATCTTTACTCTTCGGTTCTTCATAGAAGAACATAAACATTTTCAAATGTAGGTGTGCTCGTATCAAGGATGGCTACTCTTAGGGAAGATACAGAGGGTTTCCAAAATACGGGTGGGATACCGAAAAGCTCGGTATTTACTCATTACAACTCCGAGGTATCACGAAGGGATATTATCTTGCCAAAATACCAAAATACCGAGCATACCTATAGGGGAGGGGTATACGATTACAGGTGAAGCGATTTATTACCCAATATATAGAGAATACAAGTAGGACGCCTAAATACGAGTGGGATACGGTCGGGATAGGTTAAAACCTACAAGTAGGTTTATAAAAATAGAATATTAGGAAAATTAAATAGAATAGTATTTATCTTTTTACGTATTTAGGTTACGATCAAGTCCTTTCTGTTATCAGGCTCGTTTGCCGATATTTTCGGTATTTTGGAATTTTGCGTAGCTTACAATAGTTCAGCTCTCTTCTCCATTGCTTTGAATAAATACCGTTCGTCAGGGGATTTTAGTGATTATCTAAGATATTTTGGCTAAAGCAAAGGGGACGCCTTCTTCAGCGTTCCCCTTCTCCAACCAACCTTTCTACTACAGGAGCTTAATCTCCGCTTTCCTTCGTCATTTCATAGACTTTCGGATTGATCATGTATACAATGCTGTCTGCTCCTTTGCCTCCTCTTTTCACATATTCATTTCTGAGATATCCTCGTTCAACTAAACCATCAAGTAAATTCTTCGAAATATCAGCAGAGTTCGGAAAACCTTTCCCCTTAACAAGACGCCAGATATCCGTTTTCGTACGCTTATTTTCACACTCCTCCTTCGGAATCTTTCCAAGCAAAGCAAGAAGAAGTTTCTTTTGCTTCTCGAAATTATTACCCAAGGATGCTTCTCCAAACGCTTTTCGGGCATGGGATATCAGATAGTCGCCCAACCGGATCGCTCTTTTAACAGTAAAAGCTTCGACTGCCAAAGGTAAGCGCGGCTTATCAATATTTTCTGCCACATGTAGTAAGCCAGCTATCCGCATCAAATGTCCTACTAGTTTTCCAGACCATTCCAAAATATTTACACCACCGAGATCACCTTTGTCAGGGTGAAGCCTTGGCTCATGATCCTCGTAGAATTGTTTATACACCGCTTGCGCTTCTTCGGTTAAGCAGAGATATTGTGGCGGGGCATCCTCATCGTAATCTATCGTATCTTTTTCGATTTCATTCTTCACGAATTCTACAAGGCTTTCATTTCGCACTTCATCTGATACGGTTCCCCCTGTCTTCCATTCGAGAATTTTGGAAATGTTATTGTCATAATTCGTTTTTACGTGTTGTGGGACAGGGAGCCCATCTGCCTTTCTGTACCCCACCATACTTTTCGGTACGGAATACAAGAATCTGGCAATAAATCCTCTTCCTCTCATCACTTTTTTCGACACGAATTCTTGTAGCACTTCATTCTGGACTGCCAAACCTAGCGTTATCGTAGCCCGATCTAAATAGGCTGGTTCGCTCCCTTTTCGGTCGTATACATAATCAGAACCTGTATGTCCCTTTAGAAAAATATCGATGTTCGTCTTTCCTCCAGTATACAGACCAGAAGCAATATCAAGGACACCGGATTCATCACTTAGTATTCCGAGGCGATTTTGGTTTTGTCGCAATGCCTGGATAAGGCCTTCTGCTGTGATATCCTGCTTAATAAGCGATGGTGGATACAATTCTTGCAAGGTTTTTATTTTCGACTTTATTGTGCTCAGCTCATGTTTGACATCTACCTCACCTTTTTTCATTCGTTTCTTCAATTCGTCCTCTTTGGCTTTTAAAATGTCAATTTCCACCTTACGCTCGTCCGACATCACCTCAAATTCACTGCGCAAATATTTTTCGTACCGACGAATCGGACGAATGATCTCGCTAAATACCTTTGTCTTCCGATTGGACGGTGGCATAGCCACAAGCACATACAAACACAACGGTTCAACAAACTCTGGGACGATTTCGATCACATACCTCCGCTGTATGCATGTAGCTAGCGCAGCTAGAACCAACATTCCCGCCATATCCACGGGCGTTTGACTCGATTCCGCTATCGCCTCCACATAATCCCGTACCCAATCGGGGAAAATGTCCGTCGGGAATTCAGGCAACTCATATTCTTCAAATTCTACAATATCAGGCCATTCTTCACTTGTTTCGGATACCTTATCCGCTTGACCTTCACTATCAGATTTCGAAGGAGAATTTTTCGTTCCTGAATATCGCTCAGTTTGTTGGGCTAAAGCTTTTTGAATCACACTGTCTCGGTAATCATGGCGATTTTCCCATTTCTCCCGTTGGCCTAGCTTACTTTTGCTCATAATACGCTCGATTTGTTCGGGATCATCGGTATAGAAAGCGAGTTTACTACAAAAAGCGGCATCAGCTTCACTTTGACTAGGGTACTTTTGACAATAAGACTCGCCATTTTTCCAACCCTCTTGGTAAAGTTTCGCCCACTTTCCCCCATTCTTTTCTTTAATCAAAAGACTTATAATATCGCTATCCGATAACGAGAGTGCAGTTTCAGACTCGTTTTTTATCGTTGCCAGCTTCTCGTTCTCTGGAAACACCTCTTTGTAAAAAGAGTTCAATACATCCTGACGCTCCATAACCCCCTCAACCTCTCCAATTCGGTTACCCGAAACGGTAAAGAAGCGCTTAGAGTCGTACATCTCAATTTGGCCAGTACGATTCTTAGCCCCAGGTATCTTCCCTTCAATCAAGATGTGAACACCCGTTCCCGATACACTCAATTCAGTATAGGACTGGAAACGGTCAATGATTTTCTGTGCCCACTCCTCGATCTTCCCCGTCTCCTTATCTACGCACTTATCAAGGTCTATCCCAGTGATTCCTCCGTCCTTTTTGAACACGAAGCCGATTCCGTTGAATCGTTTTCCTTCAGGATTAAACTCTTCATCAGTGTACATATGCACAACTTCCTCAAATGTGAACTGATTATCACTATCCTGTGCATCAGAAGGAATTCCAGCGATATTAAGTGGAACCTTCGTCTTTATTGAATCCCTCATTCGATATCCCCAAAGTACCCATTGCTTAAATTCACGTAGAGACACAGGGATGTTTGCAAATGTATACAACATAATTCTTCTCCTCCATTTTCCTTGGTTTACACAAAACTATTGAATATTCTTTTGGACCAAATGCCCTTTTGGACTTCCCCTCCATCGATAGCTACAACCTGATTCTTCAGTCATTCATCGATCTGTAAATATTTACCATAAAGGTTACCACTCCCCCCGCTGTGATACTTAAATAAAGCGGGGGAGCGTATCTTTGCACCATGCTGTCCATGGGCTTCTCCTATAAAATTTTCTTGATCGGATATTTCAATCGTTTTTACTATTTCGAGCTGGATACAGGAGACAGAAACACATCACGAATCGTTTCTCGTTTTCTCGTGAGGAATGAATCATCGTAAGAATAAAAAATAGCTCCTCAGCGATTCGAGACGTTTAAAACGTCCTTTTCGCCTAGGAGCTACCCTGTTTATTTCTCAGGTTGGAAGGTGGATGCCTATAATCGGGCTATTATGGAGCCGAGAGAACTGAGTATGTATTAATTAAAACAAGCGGTTTCAATCACAACTCATTCTTTCGATTACATTACATATCAAGCACATCAATTACGAGATATTTAAAAAGAAACAAGGACGGAGCGAAGCGTAGTCCTCCGAGCGTAGCGAGGAGTTAGTCAGTTAAAGTCCTTGTGTTTCTCATATGAAAGCCGCTTTCTCAACGAGGGCATAACTTGCCCATAAATTGAGAAGCAGAATCCTTCAGCTTCGCTGAAGGGCTTGTTTCTTCACATCCATTCACTTGATTCCTTTCAGGCTTTCCTACCTTTCATTCCTTTTTATGTTCCAATTCCTTCCTTGATCATTCAGGTTCTTCACGGGTTTCTGAAGGAAGGGGGATATTGAGGAGTGGATTGATTCTACTTCTCAATATCCGTCTATATTTTAACTAAAGCTTTAAAGCAAAAAAGTCATCCACCAAGCATTGGACTCTATTACTTTAAAGTGATCGAGAGTGACAATTTTTCTCCCATACCCTTAGACAAAAAGCTGTAAAATACACAACATTTTCCCATCACTTTCTTCAATGATTCTTCACAAGTTATTTCAGCATCAATATTGCCTTCTTCATAGCTTTTAATAAATCCTCCGCTTCAGCTTGCTCCATGTGAAATCCTTTTCCTTCAATCCACGATCACGTACAGATTTCCTCCACCATTTATTGAGCGCAATATATTCCTTCCCATCCTTTTCGATCAAGAGCGTCTTGATAGATTGGGTATTGGAAATCCTCCGATCTTCGACCACTTCCATTAGCTTTATCGACTCGCTGGTGAAATTGAGATCATAATTTTCCATCAGTCTTCCTCACATCTCTTTTGAATTTGTATTTTGATTCCTTGCAAAGTATTCTTTTATGAACTCCGTACCAAGTTTACAAAGGTATGACAAGGCTATTAGTATGAGAATCTCTACCGACAGCACCATAGGAAATCCTATAAGACTTTGAAGCATCCAAGTGACAAGTGATATACCGATGAAACAGATAACTACGTACAAGAAGCCCATTCACTTCATCTCCAAATCATCCGAAGCGTTAATACGCTCTATTATTCTTTCACCAATCTAATTTTGCCTTTGTCTACAATTACAAAGCCTCTTTTCCTCCAGTATTCTACGAATTTCTCCTCACACTTAATTGTCACGCCCTCTTTCTCGTTCCGCATCTCATAGCCATCTCGTTCTCTCTCAAGATCGTCAAGATAATCGCTCATCATCTTTCCTCCCCTTTCTTTTCAGCTTAAGACAACTATGCTCACCTTGTACCCCTCATCCGTAGGGCTAGAAATGAATAGAGGAGACTATAGCTGGGGCTTTTGTAGCCAAGACAAAGAATTGCTCAAAGTATCCAATTTATTGTTAATATACTTCTTAAAAGAAGTATTTTCAACTTTAAATAACGCCCTTAATATCCTGCACTTTATTGAGCTTCTCTCCTAATCTTTAGGAGAGGTGGTATTATGCCAGAATTTCGTCATTTAGTCGGAAGCCGAATCAGGGCTATTAGAAAGGCAAAAGGACTAACTCAGCAAAATCTCGCAGAACGATCAAATTTAGACGATGCATATATCGGGGCTGTAGAAAGAGGAGAACGAAACTTTTCAATAGATACCCTTGAGAAGGTATTGAAAGCTCTTGAAATCTCGCCAGTAGAGTTATTCCGCTCAACTAACGATCTAGATGATGAGAAACAAGCACACCGTAGGGCATTGGATGAGTTTATTGCTAATACAAGTGATCTGTCTACCGACCAAATCGACATTGTTACTAAAATAAACAGGGAAATAATTCGAGCCTTTAGACTAGATTGAAATGGTTACGGGCGTTTTAAACAGGGTAAATTCGCGCCTTCCTCTCGACCTATACGAATACTCAGACAAGGTAAACGAAACAGCCCCTACGACCAATACGGACGTTTTAGGGGCTGTTTTCGCATAGTGACTCTTCTTCCTCAATTTGATCATATATCTCACCCAAGCCTACAGATGCGTAATACTCGCGTGTGGCTCTTTCCATCTCTGCGAAGACTTCCTCGTGCTTCTCTTCCGGTATGAACTTCAATAAGACGGCTGTGATAGCAGCTTCCCTTCCTGCCTCACGGTGCTTAATCTCTTCCACACCGTACATCGTGAGCCCACCATGTTGTCCACCTGTGAGTTTGTGTTTCATCTCGATAGCCTTGATAGCAGTCTGTGGAGATATCACAGGCATCTCCATAAGCGTATCCATACCCTTTTGGATAATCACATCAAGCATCTCCAGGTCGGCTCGTACCTTTGCTTTGGAACGTTTTGTAACGACTTCCTTCACAGGGAACGTATCGTCACTCTGTTTTTTAAACTTCTTCGTTTCAGGGTCAATCTCACGAACAGAACCCGTACCTTCTCGAGTGATCGACTGGTAGATTGTCTTTTTACGCTTTTTATCGTAGGTGTAGACAGTAGGAGTCGATATGGAGAAACCTTGACCCCGTAGCCATTCTGCACACTTATTCGGACTTATTCCCTCGTCCAACATCCCGTCCAAGATCGGACGCTTTTTCCAGTTCAGAAGCTCTTCGAGTTTTACAGCCATTGTTAATCACCCCGTATACGTTCTCATATTTTTAAGAAATATAGGGCGATATCTCAAACGTTTTAAACGAGTGGTTACGGAGTGCTCATTCAATCACAGAGACACTTGTAGTTTTAAACGGTTCACACGCTACTTTTAGCTTCTCTTTGCTCAAAAGTGATTACAGACGATTTAAATGGAGCAATTATCCATTTTCATTCTGCTCCAAAGAAATGATTATCTATGCGCAGGAACCACTCTCCTACCGTCGATTCTGGATGTTAGCGCTACATATCGAGAGCTATCGCTAAAGTCTGTTGTACTTTTTGTCTACTTTCTTCCATTGGTAAGTCTTTAAATTGGTTCCAGCAGTCGTATGCTTTTAGCAAGCAAATTTGATACACATCCTCTAGCCTTCCATCGAATTTTATAGTAAGGCTCTTATTCGCATTTTTTATAGAATACAGCTCGATCAGCTCATCAACTTGTTCTTGAACTTCTTCCCATTTCAACATTTAATCCTCTCTCCTTTTGCGGTTCACTTGATTTCCTGATCATACGAAAACGTAAGAGGAGGTACAAAGACCCAAATCGGAGGTTTTTTCTTGTATTTTAGATGATTTTTTTGTGGGGAGTTTTCTCGTTCTTATCTATACTCAAATCTTCTTAATTTCTTGTGATACGGTGGGAAGTTACAAAAAGAAACCCCAGACGAGCGTTGATTACTCGTTTGGGGTTCTAAAAAGTTAAACTTTGGCAATCACTTATAATTTATTCCTATCTTTGTTAAAACTCCTGACTCTTCTAAGTCAAACACAAAGTGAACACCTTTTTCTGAAATATAGTTTTCCTGAAATTGATCAGACATTATACTATCCTGCTCCCACGAAACATCATTTTCGGTTAATAGCCCCTTGATGAAATCAACTTTGATTAGGTTCCTTTCAGGGAAATTTCTCATTTTTATACTACTAGGAATATTCAACGTTTCATCATTAAGAGTAATTATTATGGTCTCTACTCTGTTTTTACGAAGTCGAAATTCTAAATCTCCATAGATTATATATGTCGGGTATGACTTTCTTTCAGGCGTATAAACTTCTGGTTCGCCTATACGATTCACTACTTCCTCTTTTGATTCACCTCCCTGAAAGTTTCCTACGACTCCTGTTGTTATTAGTTCCAAAAAATCAATTGTCATTTTCATTTCATACTCTCCAATGCTTTTATTAGAAAATTAAACTCTGCTCCTTTTTCTGGTTTTCCAGATTTAGATAACTCCAATCCCCTATTAGCATGTTTCAATAACCATTCTCTGAACTCTGGATATTTAATAGCTTCTTCTGCTTGTTTAAGAGCAGAATTATATTGGCTTATATTCTTGGCTGCCATACCTGGATGAGTAGGTTTAAAAGCAATACCACCAGCATTGGTAGGAACAACTGTTATTTCGATTTTTCCTACATTAAAGTGGACTCCTTTATCCAAGATATCAGGTGCAATTTTCTGAGACTTCATCATATCACGAATACCTTGAGGTAATGCTTTTGAACCCTTAAAGGAATTGACTATTGATTTACCAATTTTCCCAGCAGCACCCACACTCTTTACTCCACCGTAACCCGGTAACATAGAACCTGTTGCTATTCGAACAAGGTCTCTATGTTCTGCAGGTACTGCTTCTATGCCGTATACCTCCGAAATATGGATAAGAGCTTCAAGCTCTCTCCCCGTAGGAATTAACTTAAAAGGGTCAGGTTTTGAATCACTACCTGCATTTTCATTAATATGACCACTCGGATCCACAAACCTCAACGGATTGTTATGCGTATACGTATACCGATTCAAACTCAACGGATTATCCACAACACCCTTATACGTATCCTCCATGATAAAGCGCTCAATAGATAAAGGTTAGGTGGCAACATTTCCGCTACCACCCTGCTACTACGCCGCCTGTTCTTTAAGGACTGGCATTTTATATTCCGTCTTGTTCTTCATCATGCTGTATATGACATTGACCAATTTACGCATCACGCAAATAATCGCTTGCCACTTGGTTTTCCCTTCCGCCAGCTTTCTTTCGTAGTATGCATGGTAAACAGGATGATTGGGTTTCTTCGCCCTTGATACACCCAGTTGACGAATGGCAAGGTTATAGAAGATATCATACAGGCTACGGTTGCCTAACTTGCTCTTTTTACTCTTCTGCTTGTTCCCTGAACTATGCTGAACGGGTGCAATTCCAGCGAAATTAGCTAACTTGTCAGCACTGGAAAAACGTGAAATATCGCCAATCTCCGCGATTAGTTCCGCTGCCGTGACCGTACTAATTCCGTGCATGGTCTCTAGTTTGTAATCCAGTAATGCAAGATGCTTCACCAACTCTGTGTCAATTTGTGATAGCTGATGGTCTCTGGCGATCAAGTCCCGAACCACATTTTTAACAAGAAAATCATTGACTCCTTGATAGTCTTTCGATGTGTCACCGTCTTGCTGTACAAAAGATAGAATTTCTTCTGCCTTCTTGGTAGACATGTAGCGATTGCTCTTCTTGTATAAGAAGTTAGCCAATTCATCCACATTCACCCCGCTCAAACAACTTGGAGAAGGATACCTCAGCCAGAAAGCTAAAGCTGTTTTCCCATCTACTTGTGAGAAAAATTTCTTGTAACTTGGATAGTGGTAGCCTAGCAATTGATGAAGCTGTAACTTGATTCCTGTTACAACACTCACAATGTTCTCTCTTCTTGTGACAAGCTGTGAGATTGCATAATAAAGATCATGTGGATTCGCAGTTGGCAGTGTATCCAAGTTGGAAATCAGAATGCGAGCCACACACTCTGCATCCCACGCATCTGTTTTCTTGTTATTTGGACTGCTTCTCCGAATAGATATCGTAAGGGCAGGGTTAACCGATTTTACTTCATATTTGTTTTCGTTAAGGAACATAGCCAATCCTCTTCCGTAGCCCCCCACATCCTCCAAGCCAAACACAGGGGTCAAGCCTTCCCTCTTTGCCATTTTTTCTACTTGTTGCAGAAACTTAGGAAACGCTGACGGCTTGTTCTCGAATTGGATTTCGTCTCTCTTTTCATGGAAACAGGTCATCATCACCGCTGTATGATGTCGTTTATGTAAGTCTACTCCGATATATAGGTACTTCAGTTTATGATGCAAAAAGACTTCACCCCTATCTTTGATGAGTAATGATGTAGAGAAAAGAATGCCAGCACCCTCCGAACAAGCATTATTCAAAGATGAACACGCACGGATACGTTAGCTCGTACATTCTTTTCATGTCATTATCGTTCTATCATTACGGTTGTAATTTGGTGCTAGACAATGCCTTCGCTAAACGGATTTGCAGCAAGTATTCTCGTTGATGTAATTCCACCTGAAAGATGGCTTTTATTATTTCCTCTATCGTAGCGATGTTAAATACAGCGTTCTCTTGTTGAACATAGTCAAAAATTAATTGTGTACCTATTTCGCATGTCTGAATCTTGTCAAGAGAACGTATTTCTTCCTGTTTATAATGAGTGAATTGAGCTTCCACGTTCGTTCCTCCCGCTACATAATGGCTTGGTGAAGACCATTTGCTTCAATCTGACCGTAGCGATAGGTGCCCCTGTAGAAGGCTTCACGATCAATGATTCGTTTGACCTGTACCTTGGTAAAGGATTTATCGTGTGTTGTAGTATACCCCTCTGTATTCAGTTGGACAGCCAATTGGGAAAGTGACCAAGTGGGATTTGTTTCACGTAAGGAGAACAATCTACGTACCGTCTCCGCCTGTCTCTCATCGATCTGAATAGCCTTCTGCCCTTTCGTTGCCGTATATCCGAAAGCAACGCCACCTCCTGCATATCCTCCTTGTTGCGCTTTCTTTTTTCTTCCCCTCCCTAGTTTTAGTGCGATCTCCAAACGTTGGTATTGATCGAGTAATTCCATCATGCCATTAATCAGAAAATCATTCGGGTCATGGGCGTAAATACTATAGTTGGGCTGTTCAATTGCTTTTACATCTACCGCGTGCCGTTTTAACTCTCTTTGGATAAGGACTTTCACCATATCCGCTCTCCATAATCGGGAAGTGTTGAGAACGATAATATGGCTTACTTTTTGCCAATGAAGATTAGCAAGTAATTCCTGTAGACCTGCACGTTCAATCGTTAATCCATCCTCGTCCACCTTTGCTCCGCTGATTCCTTCATCTTTGTAGATTCCGAGTAATTCTAGGTTATTCTCCTTGCAATAGCGCTCGATCTCTTCTACTTGATAGGATAGGCTGTACCCATCTTTTACTTGTCCTTTGGTGGATACTCTCACATAACCGACTACTTTCTCCATGCGTTTCACCCCTACCGTTACAGGAATTGAAATTAATGTAACGTTTAACCGAAACATTATGGTTTTATTATATAACTCTTAACCGTAACATTCAATGACTTCCTCCTTCTTCGATGCTATAATGAAAACAAATTCCGTCTCTTAGGAGTCATTTTTCAGGAGAGAAACTACATGGCAATTCGTATAAAATTAAGAGAAATTCTTGAACAAAAAGGGATAACTCAGCGTGAGTTGGCTAGATTGACTGGTTTGCGAGCCAGCACAGTGAATCATCTTTGTTCTGAAAAGGTTGATCGGGTTTACTTGGAAACATTAGAACTCATCTGCAAGACTTTAAACATTCCTATTGAGCAGCTTATTGAAATTGAATAGCTACTTATTGTAATTTCTACAACTTCACCGTGGAACTCGATGTGCAAGGCGCTTATCTTCGGTGCTAGATTCGGCTTTAGATGTAATTTGCCCCCACCGTGCCAATCGTCAATGCATCGTTTTCCCCTCGTTTTTCCATAGGTTGTACCAATTTGTCCTTATTTCTCCGGCTTTTCACGCTTTGGCACCTTAAATCAAATACAATATTCTGTAATTATTATCGCTATCGTAAACGTAACAGATTCAATTGGGTGGATGTCTTCAGCCCTGAACTGAATCAACAATCTCCAATCTTTTTAAACCTTCCTTTTTCGGGATGGTTATTTGCTTTGCCAAACTCCTACGATTAGGAAGAGTGGATGTTGTATAAATTGCTCTTATTCCACTTTCTTGGAACAAGTTTTTGATCATGCTATAGGCTAGATAGGTCTCAATTTTTGATATATCCTTCTTATTTTCCAAAAGCCATTCATAATCGATGGTTTCCACATTTTCTGTGTATGGCAATCCCTCCAGTGTCTTTTTGACTATGTAGGTAAAAAAGGAATGAGTGACGAGATGAATGGCTCTCTTTTCTTTGGTATATTTCTTCATGTCATTGTCGCTCGGTCTAATTTCTAATCGTAAAATTCCCTTGGATTGCTCAATGATCTCCTTCGGTTCCTTCGCTCGCTTACATTGCTTGTATTTATCGTACAGAATGACTCTGCTACTCTTGTTATAAAATTCTACTGTTTCGTCATGATTAAAATTCCGCGTATCTTTATAGGGCATTTTCCCTTTGCTCAACTGACGAACATACTCCCCTGTTCGATTCCCAACATGGAAATTGCAGCATACATCTAAACGGGTAATTCTCCAATCTTCATGGGCAATATGGATACCGAATAATTGCTGTAATCGTTCTTGTACTCGTTGAAAGAAGATAGGAATATCTGATTGTTCGATTGCTTTGACATTATTTCCATAAAGCAGTTTAGGAATGGAAACTTGAATCGTTAAGGTTCTGCTCCCATCCTGATATTTGATGTATGGAATAATCTCGTCTTGCATTTGGAATGTGGTCATAATTCCTGTTTTCTGATTACGGTATGTAAAAGATGCAAAGTTATATTGTCGTAATATTTCAGGTTGAATAAATACGGAACTTACTTTCATTTTGATGGAATCAAACATTAATATACTCTCCTTTTTACTATAAATTTTAATATATTAGATATGATTTGGACTGTTATAACAAAAGATAGCAACTCATGTGTTTGATCACCTCCTTCATCGATTTACAATAAATTTTTAGTTTTATCTTGTTTTCCCAGAGGAATTACATCCTCTAGGTGCGTTACTCGTACAATGCAGCAATCATGTCTGGATTAACGAAGTCTTTTAATCCCCACCACAAATACTCTAGCTTGTTGCCATTCATTACCTTGCTTACGCCGAACCGTTCACATATCTCATAATACTGCTCTTTTCCGAGTTCACCATCACGTTCTAGCAGTTGTTTTCCCATCCAGATCATCCCGCTGCGTTGAATCGTTTTTACTCGTAGATTGTCCAAACCAAAGTATTCTTCTAATGCATGTAATCTCCCATAAATCAGATGAGGACTGACTTGTTCCATATGAACATTTCTTGTCTTGGCTGGTCTGATTACATAGCCTGTTTCAATTAATTCACTTGTTTCTTTGAGATGATCTCGTCTCATCTCCCCATTACCTTTGAGATATTCCTTTTGCTTAATTGCGCCATTTATTAATTTCAGACACTGCTCGGATATTTGAATTTCTCTTGTTTCTTCTTTATCGTTAATCAATATCAATGTTCGTTTCTCATCATTGACTTGTTCACGTTTTAGATTGCGTAGTTCACTTACCTCTCTTCCACCCGCACCTTCAAATAACAGAGAGAGAATCACAGAATCCTGATCGTTATTACATTGGTCAATGATTGCATCGATTTCTTGCTTCGTAATAAATTGTTGGTGGGTGTTACCTACCATGTTCTTAAACCATTCTTTTGAAACGGACTCCAGTGGATTGGTGTCCTCTCTAAGCCCCTCTGCCCTTGCCCAATTCAAGTAAGCAGAAATCGTTCTCCCAGCCGTATTAAGAGAGTCTCCTGTAGAAGCATGGAAGCTGTACAGGGCAGTTTCAATCTCATCTAGTGTAAAGTGGAGCAAATCCTTATCCTTTTCCACTTCGAACTTCATTGTCAGGTTGAACACTCTTGAATAAGCTTTTTGGGTATTTTCTTTATATCCTTGAAGAAAGGCTGTTTTTGTTTCGGGGTTAAACATGGTTACACACCTTTCTTGATGAAACAGAAATACTATAAATTTATAGTTCGACTTCCTTGAATTGATATTACTATAAATTTGCATTTTAAAACAAGAGTTTTTTACTTCTTTTATGAAAAAAGAAACCCCAGACGAGTAGGTGTTACTCGAATGGGGTATTTCTAAATGACAATATGTTTTATATTTCTCTTTCTATTAATTCTTGTTTTATGATTTTTTTTAACTTTGGTAATAAAGTTTCCATTTTCTGATTATCGTACCACTCTGCATCTTTCCAGAAAGCATTAAATCCCTTTAACTGCTCAAGCATTACCAATAAATCTACTTTTGGCAAATTGTTAATTTCACTTCGTGAATTAAGAATATCGTCTAAAACCTCAAAACATACTACTTGTTTGCCATCTACTAGCATCCCATCGCACAATTCTTTTAATAACGATATTTCTTCAATTTCTTCTTCCGAGAAATACTGCCTAAGTAATTCCATTCCCCTCACCATCCTATTTCCTATTTTGTTAGATCGATCACTTGAATAATCTCTTTTCCTGGATTTGCAGAAGTAGAATTTGTTACTCGAATTCCATGCAATTCAAGCTGTGTAAAACCTTGTTCCTTAGCCATTTGAACAATTTGATTTTTCCATTGGATTATTTCCCTTGGTCCAACAACATTGGCTACGTTTGAACCATCTGCGTAAATACTAAGATCCTTTAAAACTAAAGTCTTTCCATTTACTTGGACCTCTGCTAAAGCGCCAATGTTCATACCTTTTGCAGTTGTTATACTAGATTCAAACAGTTCACCTGCTTTGAAAACTGCATTATCACCACTAGATGCAAAAAATTGCAGATCCATCTTAAACATCGATTGGAATGAGCCAACCGCTTTGTTTAATCCACTTGCAGTTAACTGACTAACTTCACCTTCAATTTTTACTGCTGGAATTATTGAAATAAATAATTCAGCATTAGCTGCTAAGTTTTCTAAAGTGAAAGGCTCCGTATCCATTACCTTTTGAACTTGTTCAGGATATCCAAGCATTAACCCGTTCACCCACGGATCAATTTTTTTCTTCCCTGGCGCCCAATCTGCATGAATTTGCTGGACATTACCAGTAGGATCAACATATTTTAGCGGATTATTACTTACATACGTATACCGATTCAACGTCAACGGATTATCCACTTGCCCCTTATACGTATCCTCCGATATAAACCGCCCTACCTTCGGATCATAATACCGTGCCCGCAGATAGTAGAATCCTGTCTTCTCATCATACGGCTCGCCACTGTACTGATACGGGTTGGACATCCCCTCCATTTTCGAGATGACGTTGCCCCAGGTGTCGTATGCATAGCTGTTCAGCTCTTGGCCAGTGCCGTCCGAGATAGCGACGACATCGCCGTGGCTGTTGTAGTGGTAGTATCCGCTCTTGCCTGTGCTCATATCTTTGCGCAGCACGAGCTCATTGCCCCAGATGTTTCGGGCCTTGGAGGCATTGGCAGCGTCGAGCTCCTCGATGACTTTGCCACTCAAGTAGACATACTTGGTTTGGATGCCATTCTCGGTTTTGCTCGCGCGAAGGCCGTCTCCATAATAGGTATACGTCGAGGTGTCGCCTGTTGTTTCATTTACCACGCTGCGCAGACGATTTCGCTCGTCAAAGGTATACGTGGCGCTTCCTGTCTCTGTCGGCAGGGTGCCGGCGAATGCCGAGCGGTTTCCACGTCCGTCATAGGAATAATCATTCGTCGTTCCTGGAATGACTTCCTTGGTCAGGCGATCAATTTTATCGTAGGTATATTGATGTGTTTTCCCATTGCGCTGGATGGAAACGACATTGCCAAACGAGTATTGATTGGACTCTGACCAGATCGGCGCTTGGTTTTTTTCATGGGTGACTGTCGCTACCTGCCCAAACGAATCGGCTTTTCGCTTGTTGATGCGGCCGTTCGGGTACTTCGCTTGATAGCTGTCGCCCGTAGTGTCTACCTGATAGCTGTATTCGATTTTGCCCGTCACAGCACTGTTTACTTCTTTTAAACGTCCAGCTGCATCGTACAAATAGGTCACGACAGCATTGTCCGGGTACGTCAAGGAATCCATGAGGTCATCCCGGTCTGTGTATCCCATCTGGTACACTCGTCCAAAAGCGGTCTGAGTCTTGAGCCGCAGAAACGGGTCGTAGGTGTACGATACTTCGCGGTAGTTGCTCATGCCTGTGCCCAAATCTGTTCCGTTGCTGTTCGTCTCTTTTTGAATCAGGGAGGTGTTCGGGACGTATTCTTTTGTCTCCAAATTCATGATTTTGCCCGCAGTATTTGTAGATGTCAGGCTGGATAGCTCGTTGAACGGCGTGTAGGCATAGAGGTGACGAATCCCTGCTTTGTCTGTAAACGTATGCGGTGTACCATTCCGGTTGTAACGATACGACTCAATCGCTCCCGATGGAACATCCTTTTCACTGATTTTCCAGGAGAGGGCATTGTAGTGATTGCGGGTAGTCAACAGCTGATTCTCCGTCACCGTCACGAGATTGCCGAGAGCATCGTACTCGTATTGGTACTTGTTTTGCTCGGGATCGAGCAGATAGACGAGCTTGCCGTCGTTGTTCGAGCGGTATTCCCATACACGACTTTTGCCTGTCTGATCTTTTTCTGTCTTGCCGATTACTTGGTCAAAATCGTTGCGAACGAGCTGTGTCGTTCTGCTCTGGCTGCCATCGCCTGTCCGTAGTACTTCTTTTTCCAGCTGGCTGTGGCGGTCGTAGTATTGTGTGTTTTGCAGTCCGTTTGGCTCGATGCTTACGCCAGTCCGACCAGGAACGTAGTTTACCCCATCGTTTTGCGTATTGGCTGCCAGGAACACCGTGGTGCCGATTGGGTCTGTTTTTTTCCACACCGTTCCGTCTGTATTATAGACGTAGCTGGTCGCCCGTTCGTTTAAGGCATACGGTGCACTGGACAACAGATGGTTTCCATCCAGTGAATACGTATTGTACAAAAGTGGACGAATGGTGCCGTCTTTGCCAATCTGGCCTTTGTACTCAACTTCTCCGTATGGCGTGAAATGAGAGAATTGCTTCGTGCCGTCTGGCAGCGTCATCGTTACTTTTCTCGTCGCATCATCATAGTCATACGTCGTCGTCCTTGTCTGATCTCGGTTGGTCACGAGCTCCTTTGTCCGACGTCCGAGCAGGTCGTATTGGTACTGGACATAGATTTCATCCGGGTACATGCGGTATACCAAGCGGCCCATTCCATCGTAGTGGAAGTAGTGATAAAGCTGTTCGTTGACACCCGTGGAGGTTTCCACATGCATGGTCACTTCTTTTGGATACAAGGAAAAAGCGTCGTAGGAGTCGATGTTTTGCGTAATGGTTTTGGCATCTGGACCTGTGCTCGTTTCTGTAATCGATTTAAGCAGCTTGTCTTGATAGCTGTAGGTCCGGTTTACTTGCTCCTGTTTGGTAGCGGTGCCATCTGGATAGGAATCCACAACCTTTTCTGTTGCTACCAGCCTGTTGCTTCCGTATGTGTATGTTTCTTCATGATAATGATTCAAATTGCTGGCCGCTGTTTTCTTCACCTTGGAAGGCACGCGCAGCGACGTGAGACTGTCCGGAGTTACGTATTCGGTTGTGGTCTGGTTTCCTTTTGGATCGATTTCCTTGGTGACATCTCCATACACGTTGTAGCTGTACTCTGCAATTTGTGCATAACGTGCCAGTCTTGCCTTGACTTTAGACAGGCGGCTATCTGTCGGAGCGAGCAAGTATTGATACACATCCGAGTCCACAGTCATGGAGCTTGGACGCCCCATAAAAGAGTACACATGGGTCGGCTGTGTCTCTCGCTGAGTGTACATATAGCTCGTATAAGAGGCAGGAGAATAACGATACGTTTTCCCGTCTTCTGTCAGGGTAAGCGCACCTTGGATCGTATCTGAATCAGCACCATTTCCTACAAAGGTCTTCACCGATTGCAGCAAAAAGTTGCGATCCGGGTTGACGATAAAGGTTTTCTCTACACTCGGCAATCCGTCCTGAACGCTTCTCGTAACGACCCTAGAGCCATCTCGGTTGATCGGCTGATTGGCAAAGCGCACAGAGGCTGATTTCGGTGATTTCCATACTTCTTTATTAGTCTGCGGATAATACTTGGTGTACGAGTACCATCCTGTCGTTGCCTGATCCGGATGCGGTGTTTTGGCAAAACGGAAATTGACCGCGGTCACAGGATGATAGCTCATGTACGTCAATGCTTCTTTATCCAAATAGAGACGTACCAGCCCTTGATTCAAAAATCCAGGGACATCTGGCTGATACAAGCTGTACGTATAGCTCATGGACAAGCCTTCCACTGGATAGTCAACCTGCTTCAAAAGCTTGTAGTTCACTTTTCCCTTCTTGGTTTTATCGACATTCGTATATTCCGTCGACTCCAGCCCATTGTCATCGAAATTGATTAGTTTGTTCGGAGCAGCAAAGGAATAGGTCGGCTGCAGGTTGTACTCACTCACTCCGTAAACAGATGGACTGTGATACGCATACTCGGCAATGATTTTGCTATCTGTCCCCGTCACGCTGTATTCTCTTACCTGATCCTTGTTTGTATTTACAGTCCACTCATAGACAAGATGCTTCAGCAATGTTTTTTGGGAGCTGTCCTGATAGACTTTCACTACGGTATTCACTGTACTGTTATCAATTGTAATCAGACGCCCGACACTATCTGTGATCTCGGTCGGCCATCTCGTATCTTCGTTAATTCGGTAGCTGATCGAGTCTCCATACGCATTCGTCTTTTTCACCAAAAACGTATGATACAGATCGTCTTTATAATAGTGGGACTCTTCGCCAAAATCATAAGTGATGCCGTTTTTCTCCAATGTCACCACATGATTGGACCCGAATTCTCCGTACCCCTTTTTATACTTGCTCATGGAAATACCCTGGTACGGTGTATTCACCCAGTCCCCAACTGTAGAGGAAGATTCCAGCACCGTTCCGTCATCCAAGGTGAAGACATATCGTTTGCCCTCTCCTTCATAACCGCAATTGTACTTGGAGGTGTCATCATAATAACTGCACCACGCATTTGATTTATAGATTTCTTCAAACCGGGGCAAATTGAGCTTCCAGCCAATCGGCAAGAAATTCTTCTCCAGATGCCTGGAGGGGATATTTACATTTTTACCGCTGTTCGAATAGTAAAACTCCTCAGTCAGTGCTTCCAAGGAAGAGTAGCTGCGCTCAAGGGAAAAATCCAGCCCGTGCTTTCCTTCCAGCTGAATATCAAGCTCTCTCACATTGGCTGTCCGATACAGCTCATCCACGGGGTTGTCCGTATTCGAGCGTTTGTATTGGTACGTCAAGCCCTCGGGATCATACATGGCGTCCGGAATACTCGCAAGTGCTGACGCTTTTGCCGACTGTTCTGGCTGCTTGGACGGAACAGGCTTTGCTGTTAATGCTTGTAAAATGGTGGTCAACTGCGGCAGCAACGTAGTCAGCTCTTCTTTCTGCGCTTGCGAAAGCGCCTGGATGCGCTTCGTGATGTCATCGTCGCTCCACTGATATTTCGTTACCTGCTCGTTATGAGACAAAAAGCGATCCACAGAAGGATAAAAATACGCGGCGAATTGAATCAAGGCGGGGTCAGAGGTCTGATACAGATTCCATGCCTGTTCAGGCAGCAGCGTATCCCATTCCAGCTGCATGATTTCCTTTTTTGTATATTTCGTTTTTTCGTCAGGCTGTTTATTCTGCTGTCCACCATTTGCCTGAACTGCCTTCTGATAGGCGGCAAGCCAGTCTTTCGTTGTTACTGCACTTTTATTCGCTTGATCTGGGTTTGTCCCTGCTGACGAGACACTCCCCGCCTCTGCATGAACGAGCGTAGGCAGCAGAAGCGAGCTGACCAGCAGCATGCTAATCGTGTTATGAGTCCAACGCTTCAGTCGCATTGATTTCCCTCCTCATTTTTATTGATGAACCTGTCTTTTGATGAGATTGCCGTTGCCATCGTAGGTGAATTCCGTCAAAATAGTACCGTTTTGCTTGATTTGCACGAGCTGTCCTTTGGCGTTGTACACGTACTCCACTCCGAGATAGCGGGCGCTCAGGCGGGCATGTACAGCGTTGTTGCTGCCGCCAGCCAAAACGACATAGTAATCCTTGCCTTTTTGCAGGGGCAGGGTGATCTTGGAAAAGGGCGGCTGACCTCCGTCATCGTTTGCAGCAAGCAAATTCGTCTGTGCATAGTCCTCATATACACCGAGCCATGTATCGCTTGTTCCCTCGGCTGAATTTCCGCCATAGTAGCCCGTCAAAATGTCAAAGCTTCCGGAAGCTGGCGCTGTCAGCTTCACGATTTTTTTCGCTCCGGCAGCAAGATTGATGTCTTGTGGCGTCGTTACATACAAGCTTTCTGTGTCTGTAAAAGAAATGGCAAACGGATTGGTCACGAGATCCGCATCGACTCCTGCTACTTTTGCCTTTGGAATCGTGATCGTTACGTTTTGGACACTATGCTTGCTCTCATGGGCGAGTGCTTTGCCCCCAAACTGGACCGTAAGCTGCTGGTTGCCAGTGCGCGTTACGCTTGGCTGTAGTCCCGCAGGCAAATTGTTTACCGTTACACTAGCGGCAACATCTGTAGAAAATGTGCCAGCCCCAAGCGTGACAATCTGCTTGTCGGTAATCGTGCCATCGTTTGCAGTCGACTCACGAATCGTAGCAGAAGTGACTGTTGCCTTTGTGTCCAAAGCGGCTGTCAGTCTCGCGTGCACGCCTTTTGTCTTGTCAGCGGAGGTGAGGTAGACGTAATACGATACTCCAGCCGTCAAGTTCACTTTCATCTCGGAGAACAGGGAGCCATCTACCGCATCATCATTAAAATCGAGCAGTGCTGACAGCTTCTCGTCCGAAAATAGAAACAGCGCGGTATCCGTCGTTGCGCCAAATCCGCCGTAAGGTCCTGTATAAAAGCGGTACGTTCCGGTCACAGGCGCTGTAAATTTGTACGCGGGTGATTCACCTAGAGGCAAGCTGACATCGATAGGCGAAGCTGCATTCATTATGTTCGTCACCTTGTCAAGCCGGAGCCAGTATGAATCAGTCGTGCTGAAATGCTTGTTAAAGCTGAAAACCGTAATGTAATAGGTGGTATTTGCCTTGACCTGAAAGCTGACTGTTTCTTCTCCCCCTAATTGATCCGTCATGCTGAAATCAACGATATTATTGGGGCCCTCCGTCACCAAAAGGTCGTAATCCTTGGTTTTGGGAACTGTCAAAGTCACTGTCAACAATCCGGTTAACGATCCCGAGTCAAAGCGATAAATATCCTTGTCTGTGCTAGTGGAGAGCTTGGACTCGTAGTAATTCCCGCTCGTAATTGGATAGCTTGTTGCAAAGTCATCATTTGGTTCAAATGGATCGATGGCAGGGTCGATTGCGAGTACGCTCGCTTTTCCTTTTGCCTGTTGATTTGGCACAGCAGATTTTGGACCAAGCTCAGGCAGCAGCCCGGACCAGTAGCCTTCTACCGCTTGCTCATATTGGTCCTGTAATTGTTTGATTTGTTCTTTTTGTGCCAGAAACTGTTCATCTGTCGTTGGCTGTTGCAAATGCAGCTCTTTGGCTCTTTCAAAATACGTGGAGGTTTGCTGCAAGATTTGATCCGCCAGCTTGTCGTTCCCTTTTCGGGAAGCAACGAATTGGAAAAACGCAAGCGTTTGGTGCAGCCCCAAAATTTCCTGGTCCATCTGAGCGATTTCCTCCAGCGGGTCCTGCGCCGCAGTCGTCTCACCTGCCGGAACCGAGATGACAGACAGGATCATCAGGATCAACACCAAAATGGAGATTCGGTTTCTCATGTACTCTTCACCACTTTCTTTTTGTATTTTTTGCAATTTCTATTTCGTCACACTTGCCATGCTTGTCACTTCTTTTTCATCGTCCCTCCTTTTCTCTCGGATTGGCTGGATCGTCGCGCTTGCTTCCAAACGCTCGCCACACCACAAACAGAACAAGCGTTCCTATTCAATTGTACAAATATCATAATGTACAAGATTCTTGTTCGTCAACCAATAAAAATAAAATAGTTATACAATCTTGTCTTTTTTCTTCTTTTTTAGTACAATATATTTGTACATCCTCAATGGAAGGACTGGCTCGCTCATGCTATCCCAGCGCTTGCGCATAGCCCGTAAGGCAAAAGGTCTAACCCAGGAAGAGTTGGCAGAGCATGTCTGCACAACAAAAGGGACGATCAGCAACTATGAAAACAATCACAGCACGCCGCCTAACGATATGCTGCGGCAATTGGCAGATATACTTGAGGTCACGACGGATTGGCTGCTTGGTCGAACCAACGATGTAACAGCAAATACCGCTGCTTCTGCCCCTTTGGCCAAGGAACAGCGTTCTTTGGACGAGCTTTTACAAGAGAAAATCGACGACCCGGATGACTATTACTTTTTGGATGGTTATTTGGATGCCACTGAGGAAGAGAAAAAAGAGATTCGTCGTTACTGGTACGACTTGAAGAAGCAGCTGAAAGTACGTCAAGTAAGGGAAACACGCCCGCCTTCTCTGTTCGACATAACGGAAGAATTGAAAAAAAAATAACCCCACTGCGGGGTTTTCTTTCTCGCACAAAACAGAACGTACGTTCCATTTTTATTGGTATGGGAGGCGGAACACTGGATGTTTCTACCTTTTTTGCAAGAAATCTGCGAGCCGCAAACATGGCTGGAGGATCGTGTGTACATACTCCTTCGCCATCTAGGCATGGAGCAGCCTGAGCAAATCGATCTTCATCGTTTATGCGAGACATACGGGATCGAAATTATCGAAATCAGCGGCCGCAGCAGGGCTCATGAGCATCCTACCATGCATAATCATTACGTCATCGCTGTAGACGACCGCCTGGAGCCTGCCTACCAAAGGGTCAAAATTGCTCATGAGCTTGGGCATTTGCTTTTGCATGAAGGCGTGCAGCCACAGAGCACGACATGGATGATCGATTGGCAGGAGTCGCAGGCGAATCACTTTGCCGAACATTTGCTGCTGCCGTTTTTCATGATGAGCCCGCTGCTGACAGATTGCTCTCGCTATGATGCTCCTGCCCTTTTGGCACAGCGCTTCACTGTCCCGCTTTCTTTGGCAGCCAGACGCTTTGACCGCGTCCTCGCTCGCTTGCATGCGCGAGGCGTGCCAGTATTTTGGTAAGGTCAAATTAATCCGACCACTTGAAAGGGGGCTTCTAACGCCATGAAGCATGTCTTCGTCGCAGGAGATGCATACACCACCCATTTTTTTGATTTGCCACTGGAAAACGACGAGGAGCTCTCGCTCTTTCCTTCGATTCAGGTTGCCAGCTATCACGTCGCCAATTTTGCGCTGATGCTGCGTGATACAGGTCTCTTGGGACTCGGCATTTCTGCGGGTGATGCTTTATTAATCTCCAATTTTTCACTGGAACCGATTAAGGACAGACCCGTTCTGATTCGTCAGGAAGGCCAATTTATCGTTCGCATTGCTGCTGACGTCAACCCGGTAGAATGTGTATTTACAACCACAAGTGACGCAGATACGCCCCTCATACTTCCTTCGGAAAATATTCGAATCGCAGGCGTGGTCAGTGGAATCATTCCTCACCTGGAACCATAACTTCTTTTCTGACCCATTCCTTCAACGCTGCGGCTGCTTGCTGCCATTGCTCCTGTGGGGTGATGGCAGCCGGCTGATCCCCGTCCTGTTTCCCGTAGCTACCGAACTGGGAATGGTTTCCCCCTTCGATGGACATATACGTCGTACTCTCTGGCAAGTACGTTTTTCCCAGCTCAAATTTTTCCCGATTAACGATCCCGTCACGTGAGCCCAGCAGCGAAAGAACAGGAATCCCAGCATCGAGTAAGCTGCCTTGCTTGTCAGGATAGGCTCCCAGTAAAAACACGCCACGAATCCGATCCGTGTGCATTTTCGCATAGCGGGCAGCCATGGCTCCTCCCAGAGAATGCCCCCCAATAACAAAAGTCCGATTCGGATAGGCTTTTAACACTTGATTGGCACGTTCCATATCACTTATAGCCAAATTAAGCGGCATTCTGGCGATGAATACGCGGTATCCTGAGCCTGCCAACAATTTGGCCAGGGGAGCGTAGCTTTCCGACTTGATGAGCCCTCCAGGATAAAAAATCACGCCCGGATCATGTGATTCTCCCCCTTCGAAGACAATCCAGTCCCCAGTATTCATGACGGTAATTCCTTCTCCGCCTTGCATCGCCGCAGTGGCCGCAGGATCAGGCTGGTACGGACGTAAATACCAAATCACTGTACAGGCAGCAAACAATACGACCAAGACAATAATCTGATACCATCGTTTCCGATACTGACTCATCCCTTCACCACCATCCGTTCCCAGCTATCTGCTTCTTATTATGTCTCCTTTTTCTGTTGCATGTGCGTGTTTTGCCGGAAATCCCTTTTTTATTTATGGTGGCACGAAAAAACAAAGAGGCGAAACGCTGCTCACGTCTCACCCCTTCTCCTTTTGCCTCTCGCGAAAGCGGCGGACCTTCATCAGGTTTCCGCACATTTTATCGTCGCACCAGCGCCGGACCCGATTACGGCTTTCATCAAAAAAGACCCACTGGCAATCATCGTTATCGCAGATTTTGATTCTACGCACATCCTGACTCGTCAACAGCTGTGCAAAGGATTCAGCAATCCGCCCGTGAATGAGCTCCCACCCCTGCGCGGGGTTCACCTGCTCCAGCATATAGCCAAGTCCGTCGCTATCTGCTGTCACGTGCATATACGAGGGGGCTAAAACCAGTGCTCGATTCAACGCATCCACATCCTCTGGCTGCGCAGCTTCGCCTCTGACCACTGCCATAACGATTCTACGCATCTGTTCACGAAGCTGGAGCAGCGAGAGTCTGACTTTTTCATCTGCTGGTGCTGGCACTGGCAAATTCCATTGCTGTAAAAAGGATTCCAGCCATCCCTTTTTGTCCAAACGATTTTCTCTTTTCCCTGATCCACGCCAATCTCGCCAATCGCTATTTAAAAAATCGATGCACAGCCACTCCACTCCTGCTCCTCCATTCATATCCGCCCACTCATGATCCCTCTTGTATGTTCATCCAGGATATGGTATCTTTTTAGTAACTACCAAAACAAATTTAGATCGTTACATCATTCGTTCCTAGAGTCATTATACCGTCTACTTATTCCGTTTCACAGATGAGGAGGATGTGTCATGAACAGGATGGAATTACTATTGCACGAATGGGAATGTACCTATGACAGGGAAGATTCGTACCCGCCCTTAAAGGATGCTCTCACCGGCCTTTCCGCAGCCGAAGCAAGCTGGCGTCCTGAAGGCATCGCAGCGAATACGATCTGGGAAAACGTCAGCCATCTTCTTTATTTCAAAGAACGGCTCTTGCATCGCTTGCTGAATACCGATTTCCCTCTATCTGCAGAGACCAACGATGACACCTTTACTCCTGCTGGCGGCCCTGACGATGACGAAGCCTGGCAAGCAACGATCGCTCGAATGGAGAGCGTCCATCGCCAGATTCGTGAAACGCTCACCTCGCTCCCCGAAGATGCATTTGATCAGCTATTGCCTACTACTCCTTTAGGGCTGAGCGTGATGAGCATTGTCCGGCACGATGCTTTCCACACCGGACAAATCGTGCAAATTCGCAAGCTGCAAGGCACATGGCCTGAACGACGCCCATATTTGTAGGCTCGTTCAATGACTAGATTTTACATTGATAAATGCTGAGCAATCCTATATAGTTGATGAATAAATCAATTTCATACATGTATCCTCATCTTTCACGGTGAGGATAGAGGTCGCGGCTTTTATATCATCCTGTACGAGATTCAGCAGAAATTCATGACTGCAGGAAAAGGAAAATCCGCCGAAGTCCATCGCGTATCGCTGTGCGCATGGGCTGGGGCTGTACCCGAAAGGGACAGAACTGTCACGTCTTGCTTGCCGGCAGACGTGTTGTGCTATCTTCAGTGAAGGCTTGGTGGGGATTTGATGATACCGCTTCATGCCCTTTTTATGGCTAGAAGTGGTTTTTTCGTTTCCGACCTTCCTTCCGAACATTCTTTTTTAGAAAGGTCGTGTCAAGTAGGTTATGTCAGAAAATCAATTGCAACGTGGTCTAAAAGCCCGTCACCTGACCATGATCGCCATTGGCGGTTCGATTGGTACAGGATTGTTCCTCGCGAGCGGCGGCTCCATCCACTCTGCCGGACCTGGTGGAGCCTTGGTTGCCTACGTCGCTATCAGTATCATGGTTTACTTCCTGATGACCAGTCTGGGAGAAATGGCTGCATTCATGCCCGTTTCCGGTTCGTTCTCCACATATGCCACTCGCTTCGTCGATCCATCCTTGGGCTTTGCCCTCGGTTGGAATTACTGGTACAACTGGGCTATTACCATTGCGGTCGAGCTATCAGCTGCTGCTCTGATCATGAAATTTTGGTTCCCGAATACTCCTTCTATCCTGTGGAGTGCCTTGTTCCTCGTCCTCATGTTTGGTCTGAATTTGTTGTCAGTTAAAAGCTATGGGGAATCTGAGTATTGGTTTGCACTTATTAAAGTCGTAACCGTTATTGTCTTTATCGTGATTGGTGTCCTGATGATTTTCGGCATTATGGGTGGAGAAGCCGTTGGATTTCAAAACTTCACCAAAGGCGACGCTCCATTTAGTGGCGGCTTCATGGCCTTGCTGGGTGTCTTTATGATCGCCGGGTTCTCTTTTCAAGGGACAGAGCTGGTCGGTGTCGCTGCGGGTGAAAGTGAAAACCCTGCTAAAAATATTCCGAAGGCCATTCGCCAGATTTTTTGGCGTATCCTGTTGTTCTATATTTTTGCGATTTTCATCATCGGTCTCCTCGTGCCCTATGATAACCCTAATCTGATTAGCGGAGATATTGCGGATATTGCAATCAGCCCGTTCACGATCGTGTTCGAAAAAGCCGGGTTTGCCTTCGCTGCTTCCGTGATGAACGCTGTTATTCTCACCTCGGTTCTATCCGCAGGTAACTCTGGCATGTACGCTTCTACCCGTATGCTCTGGGTGCTGGCCAAGGAAGGCAAAGCACCAAAATGGTTTGCCAAGGTTACACGTAACGGTGTACCGATCAATTCCTTGATCTTGACTGCTTTGATCGGGGCGCTCGCCTTTTTGTCCTCGCTGTTTGGCGATGGAGAAGTGTACATTTGGCTATTAAATGCATCCGGGATGTCTGGCTTTATTGCATGGCTCGGCATCGCTGTCAGCCATTATCGCTTTCGCAAAGCTTTTCTAGCGCAAGGACGCGATCTGAAGGAGCTTCCTTATCGAGCGAAGTGGTTCCCGTTTGGACCTATTTTCGCATTCATCATTTGCTGTATCGTCATTCTCGGTCAAAATTACTCTGCGTTTTCTGCCGAAGGGATCGATTGGAACGGTCTGATGGTTTCGTATGTCGGTCTTCCCCTGTTCCTGATCGTCTGGTTGGTGTATAAATTTACGAAAAAAACAAAGCTGGTACCGCTTGAGCGAGTGGATTTCAGCATGGATGAAAACTCTCATTAAACACAGTTTGCTGCTCCACCATTCGATACAGAGGATCTCCTTTTCACCACAGGAGATTCTTTTTCTTTTTATTCAAGTTGGCAATTATTCATTTCTATCCCGTATGAGTACAAACACTGCCTATCTTAAGGAATGGCGAAACCAGATTTTCTAAATCTATGCAAATATTTTTCTGCTTGTCATAACTATTTCCGTTGACGAAATAAAAGTGGAAATATATACTGTTGATTAAATTGATAATGATAATCGTTATCATAATAAAAATCAGGAGGTTTCTTTAATGAAGTCCAGGCTTTTCTCGACCATTTACAGCACTACCTTGGTTACTGCATTATTGGCAAGCTCACCCCTCGTTTTTCCCACTGCCCACGCATTCGCTGCAGAACTGAAGACGATAGATGTCATTACGATGGACCAGGCTATCGAAAAGACTCTGAAAAACAATGCCGATCTGGAGCTGCTCCGATTAGCCGCCGATACAACTTACTACGATTCACTCATAACCCTTCAAGATAGTCAGGCAATAAAGGAAAATTCCATTTATACCTTCAAAGATGCACAGACAAAATACAAGAAGGCAGCAGAAGCCCAAAGAGATATTGCCACTAGCAAGGCCACTATGGATGCGTTAAAAAGCTCATTGCAGTTTCAGGTTAAAAAAGCTTATCTGGAGGTTTTCTTTCTCGAAGAAAAAATAAAATCGCACAAGGAAAGCATCAACCGCCACTATTGGTATCCATCTCCAAATGAAGAAGCCAAAGAAGGGCTTGCTAAGCTTCAAACCAGTCACGAGCAGGCGTTGGCCAAGCTGAATGTTTTACTGCTAGAAGCACCAGGAAAAAATTGGAGATTGTCCACTTACGACCTGACACACTATCATCTGCCTACGCTGGAAGAAGTACAAGCTAACGCTTACGAAAAACGCCCGGATATGATAAAAGTTGAAGAGGAAAGAAAGCTTGCTGAAGTAAAGGTAAACATCGTTGCGAGGTATTCTCTCAAGAGTAGCTACGATGGTAAAATCGCAAGAAATAATTTGAATAAAGCGGAGATTTTGTTGGAAAAGGCGAAAGCTACGGTAGAAAAAGAACTAAAAGATAACTATGATAAAGTCATCTCAGCGAAAAAAGTAATGGAAGAGAGCATAGCAGCAAGAGATGCCGCACAGAAGCAATACGATGAGACAAAGGCGGATTATTCCATACGAAAAGTATCTCTGGATGAGTTGATTGATAGAGAAACAAAGCTGTTAGATAGCGAAATAAAAGCAATTGATTCTAATTATCAGTACCATGTAGCAGTTGTCACCTTAAAGCAATCCATCGGAGATTAGTCGTTTTATCATGGAAATGGCCTACTATTCCTTCTTCCTACTTTTTTGACGATCAGCCTATATAAATTTGAAAATACACCCCCAAGAGGGAGCATTCATGGTTTTACCTCCTGGGGGTTTCCTATACGTTGGTGCATAGCTGCTTCGCGTGTAAGATTCTGCTTCACTTGGAGAGCATGCCTTGCGTAAAACGAATCCATTCCCTTGTCGCGTACGAGAGATACCCGTTCTTCCTCCAAATCATCCCCAGATGCCACTTGATTTCAGGATTCACCAAAGACAGAATGCGAAATCGCGCCGGGTCCAGCTCACTGCAAATCGTTTGAGGCAACAAGGTGATTCCGATATTTGCCGCCACCATTTCACTGAGAAAATCCCACTGCGAGCTTTTGTAAATGACTTTGGGATGAAAGCCGACCCGTACACATGCGTCAATGATCCGATTGTGCAAAGCAAAATCCTCGTGAAATAAAAGGAACCGTTCTTCTGCTAGCTCGGCCAACGATACCTCCTGCCTATCGGCCAATGCGTGCGTCGGATGCACAACGACCTTAATATCTTCCTTTACAAACGAATATGACTCAAAAATGTCCTCATCGATCGGCAGTAGTACGACACCGCTGTCCAGCATGCCGGAAGCCACATCTGCCTCCACCTTCTTCGAGCCTACCTCTAAAAGCTCCAGGACAATTCCTGGGTACTGCTCGCAAAACTTCCCAATCACCCGAGGAAAAAAATTCGCTCCGACCATAGGCGGCAATCCGATTCGTATCCTGCCTTTTTTCAGTTCCATGACTTCATGAATATGAATCGTCATGCTTTCAAACGATTTCACCATAACCTCTGCTTGGGAATACAGAACCCAGCCTGCGTCGGTCAGCACCACTCGCTTGCCCAATCGCTCAAAAAGCTCAACGCCCAGCTCTTCCTCCAGATTGCGTACCATTTTGCTGATCGTGGGCTGTGTAATGTAGAGGGATTCCGCTGCTTTGGTAAAGCTGTTGTGGCGAGCGACCTCCAAAAAATATTGCAAATGCCGGATATCCATCAGACATCTCCTTTGCGTCACCTATAGATAGAATGAATCCCAGTGATTCTATATATGCATTTTACCTATGAAAAGAGGTGATGTACACTTTTCATAAAGGGAGAGAACTTCATGAAAAGACTACTTATCCTCTTGGGGCAGGTTGCTTTTTTTATCGTTATTTCGATAATAATGAACGCACTTGTCTCGATCCTCGATTGGAAAATACCCGGCAGCCTTCTCGGCATGTTTGTGGTGTTTTTATTGCTTCAATGTAAGGTACTGCGTCTGGAATGGATTGAAACGGGAGCAAGCTGGCTACTCGCCGAGCTGCTGCTTTTTTTCATTCCGCCATCCGTCGGAATCGTCTCGTATCAAAGCCTGATGCTGCATGAGGGAATCCAAATTTTTCTCGTGATTGCCTTTGGCACTGCATTTGTCATGATCTGTAGTGGACTGGTAGCCCAAAGCATCTCCAAACGAAAGGAGCATACCCGTTCATGATCGCCGGCTTATTCGGATTTTTGTTTACGATTTTCATTTATCTCATCGCTAAACGGTTATATCGTTACAAACGAATTTTACTTTTTTCACCGTTACTGTTTACACCTATTGTTTTGGTTATTGTCTTGCTCTGTACTCATACTTCTTATGATACGTACAATGCTGGCGGCAAATGGCTGGCTTACATGCTCCAGCCTGCGACGATCGCTTTTGCCGTTCCGCTTTACAAATACTATCCTTTATTGAAGAAACACGCTGCGCAAATCACGATCAGCGTCGTAGCTGGCTCGGTTGTGGCCGTTGTTTCCTCTGCCCTGCTTGCCCTTTTACTGCACGTCGATCACCAGGTGCTGTTCAGCCTGCTGCCGCGTTCGATCACTACGCCGATCGCCATGAACGTATCGGAGATGATCGGAGGCGTTCCTTCTATTACTGCTGTGCTTGTATTACTAACGGGATTGCTCGGCTCTGTCATCGGACCGTATATCATCTCGTATCTGCGTATCTCCGATGATATCGCCAGAGGAGTGTTGCTCGGTACAAGTGCGCACGGAGCGGGAACATCAAAAGCATTCGAGCTGAGCCCGATATCAGGCACTGTCTCCAGTATCTCGATGATCCTAGCTGCCCTCGTTACACAGCTGGTTGCTACGATCATCATGTCGTCCTGACCACATCATTTTTCTTCTATTAATAAGAGAGTGCTCTGGCAATCGTAGGGCCAGCACTCTTTTTTTGATTCCCCTCCCTTACAACGTGAAAAAAAGGGACGGTCTTATGACCATCCCTCATCACATGCTTCCTCTATGATTCTCGCTTCGTTGATACACCGCTTCTGCAAATCAGCTTAAGCCTTCATCCGGCTCATCAAGCTATCCATACGCTCCAGCGCCTTTTTCAATTGATCCATCGAAGTAGCGTACGAGCAGCGAATATGCCCGTGACCGCTTTCTCCAAATACATCACCAGGAACAACGGCTACCTTTTCCTCCATCAGCAGCTTCTCTGCAAATGCCGCAGAAGACAGTCCCGTTGAAGCAACAGACGGGAAGGCGTAAAAAGCACCGTCCGGCTCGTGGCAAGCCAGCCCGATTTGTCTGAAGCCATCTACGATGTAATTCCGGCGCTGGCGGTAGCTCTCGATCATTCGTTCCATATCTGAGCGTCCGTGGCGAAGTGCCTCCAGCGCAGCCATTTGCGCCATGGTTGGGGCACACAGCATCGTGTATTGATGAATTTTCAGCATGCCTGCCAAAAGATCAGGGGTGGCACATACGTACCCGAGACGCCAGCCTGTCATCGCAAAAGCTTTGGAGAAACCGGAAATCAGAATTGTTCTGTCCTTCATTCCTGGGAGTGCTGCGATACTGTCATGCATCCGACCGTACGTCAGCTCTGCGTAAATCTCATCGGAAATCACCAACAGGTCATGCTTCTCGATAATTGGCAGCAGCGTCTGCCACTCATCTGCCGTCATCGTGCCCCCTGTCGGGTTATTCGGATAGCAGAAAATGATCGCTTTGGTTCGAGGAGAAATATGCTTCTCCAGCTCTTCTGGCGTCAGCTTGAAATTGTTTTCCATCGTCGTTTTCAAAAAGACCGGGACACCGCCAGCCAAACGAATGACGGGCTCGTACGATACGTAGCACGGCTCGACAACCAGCACCTCATCGCCCGGGTCCAAAATGGCGCGCAGCGCGATGTCAATCGCTTCACTCGCTCCAACCGTAATCAGAATCTCGGACTCAGGATGGTAGCTTACTGAAAAACGCTCCTCCAAGTACTTCTGGATTTCAACCCGCAGCTCGAGCAGGCCAGCATTGGAGGTGTACGCTGTATGTCCGCGCTCCAATGACGAAATCGATGCTTCCCGCATGCGCCATGGTGTAACGAAATCAGGCTCACCAACACCAAGTGAGATGACGCCCTCCATCGAAGCGGCCAAATCGAAAAAGCGGCGGATTCCCGATGGCTTCAGCGAAGCGACTGTGGATGATAAACGGCTTTTGTTGACTGTCATTTGTGTACTCACGGCGTAACCACCATCCTGCGATCTTCGTCACGATCTTCCAGCTCAATCCCATCGTGCTTGTAGCGTTTTAAAATAAAATGTGTAGCGGTAGAAACCACGGAATCGAGTGTCGCCAGCTTTTGCGAAACAAAGTTGGCTACTTCTCTCATCGTTTTTCCTTCCAGTACGATAGACAAGTCATAGCTCGCACCTGACATCAAGTAGACTGCCTTTACTTCAGGGAAGCGACAAATGCGCTCTGCCACCTCGTCGAAGCCAACATCACGCTTCGGCGTTACTTTTACATCAATCATCGCGTTGACATACGGATGATCCTCAACCCGCTCCCAATTGACGAGCGCTGGGTACTTCACGATGACTTTGTCAGCTTCCAGTGCGGCAATTGCCGCTTCAACCGCCTCCGTCGTCTCTCCCAGCATCTTGCCGATTTGCTCGGCACTCATCCGGCTGTCCTCTTCCAAAAGATGTAGCAGTTCACGTTGCTTCACTCGATCCATACCCCACCACTCCATTTCTCTCTTTTTTGAAAAGCAAAAAGCCCCAGCAACCAGACCCATGGTTTCCCATAAATCCGATTGCTGAGGCGAAGGTATCGCGGTACCACTCAGCTTTTTTGCCTTTTTCACAAAAGACAATCTTATGCAGTCATCATCGACATGCGCCCGATAACGTGGGCCAGTCGCTGCTTTCTACTCAATCGTTCAAAAGCAGAGCTCCAAGGTGGCTTTCAAAAAGAGTTCGCGGCTACCCTCCCAGCAATCAGGCAGCTCTCTGGACGTCAAATCCCTTTTCTACTTTCCTTTTCACGGCATTTCCTAGCTATGCGTGTTCCATGCTTGATGGAATGTCTCCGATTATAAAAAGGTTTTCGGCTGTTGTCAACTAACAAGTTAATGGGTGGAATTCATAAATTATGTGGCATAATGGAAAGACCAAAAAAATGGCAGGGGAATCACATGACAAAAAGTATTGGTGTTATCGACCTTGGTTCAAATACAGCCAGACTGGTTATTTATCAGCAAGACGAGCAAGGAAATCTGACCGAAGTAGACAATATCAAGCGAAGCCTCAGACTCAGCAATCACCTGCAAAACAACCGTCTCGACGATGATGGGATGGCGATTACGCTGACCTGCTTGCGTCAATTCAAGGAACTGCTCGATGCAAGACAAGTACAGCAAACAATCGGCGTTGCCACCGCAGCCGTTCGCCAAGCAGAGAATGGCGTGGAGCTGCTTGAACGAATCAAAGCCGAAGCAGGAATCACCATACAAATTTTAACCGGCGAGGAAGAGGCCCGTTACGGTTATCTCGCTGTGATGGATAGCATGAATGTGGATGAGGGAATCACGATTGATATCGGCGGCGGAAGCACCGAGGTCACTTATTTTCAGAATCGCAAGCTGAAGGAAAGTCATAGTTTTCCATTTGGGATTGTCACATTGACCAAAAGGTTTCTGCATAGCGATATTCCGACGGAAGCCGAATTTACGCAGCTGCGCTCTTTTCTCGCTGATTCGTTCGCGTCCAAGCCATGGCTCAAAAATAAACAATGTCCCGTGATCGCCATTGGTGGAACAGCACGCAATCTGGGAAAAATTCATCAGCGCTCCGTTCACTACAGCATGGACAGTCTGCATCACTACCCGATCAGTAAAGAAAATGTGACCAGTATTTTGGAGCATATCCGTATCCTCTCGCTCGAAGAAAGACGTCAAGTCCCGGGAATGTCCAAGGACAGGGCCGATGTCGTTCTTTCCGGAATCGCAGCGTTTGAATCCTTGCTCTCCTATACGGGCAGCGATGTCCTTCTCATAAGCAACAAAGGGCTTCGGGAGGGTGTGCTGTACGAATCTGTTTGGGGAGCTGAGCCACCTGCTACCGGCAGCGAGCTTCATGCAAAAACCGCTGCCCAATTCATGAATCGTTACCACATTGACACCATACATGCCCAGCACGTGAAAAGCTTGTCCCTATCGCTGTTTGACCAGCTGGGCGCACAACGACTCCATGCTTTCGGGCAAGAGGAACGAGAGCTTTTGGCGTCCGCTTCCCTCTTACATGATGCAGGTCGCAGCATCAATGTCTACGAATCGTCCGAGCATACCTTTTATTTGCTCTCACAGGTGCTGATGGCAGGCTTCACGCACCGGGAGCGGCTGCTCATTGCCATGCTTGCGTCCTACAAAAGCAATAAGCTGCTGCTTGGTCAAATCAGCCGTCATGCCGATATCGTATCCAAGCAGGACAAAAATCTCATAGAAAAGCTGGGCACCCTTTTGCTCGTTTCCCGGATGCTTGATCGCTCGATGACCCAATCCATTCATGCCGTCCAGCTTATCAAGACGAACGGGTCGTATCTTCTCCGTTGCATGGGAAAACGCACCGATCACCTGGAGTATTCGTTATTGGACGAACCATTGATCAAGTTCTCCAAGGCATGGAAAATTCCGATTGCCTATACTGCGGTAGCAGACAGCCCCAAAACTTAACAATCCCTTAATAGTAGCCTGCTATACTTGTCCTAAAGAGTTGGGATCATCTACCTATCAATGCGTGATCAAAAAGTTGGCTTTTCACTTTTTGAATAACCTCTATAAATATAAAAGGGTTGGACATGGATGAAGGACTTTAGTATTCCAGATTATTATATCAATCGAGAGTTAAGCTGGATTGCCTTTAACGAGCGAGTGCTTGCAGAGGCCGCCAATCCGGATAATCCATTATTTGAACGGTTAAAATTTGTCGCCATCGCAAGCAGCAACTTTGACGAATTTTTCATGGTAAGGGTAGCAGGTCTAAAGGACCAAGTGAAAGCTGGATTCACCAAGCCAGACAACAAATCGGGGATGACTCCAGGGGAACAGCTCCAGGCCATTTGGGAGCGGACGCATCATGTTTTGGGCTCCATGTACGCTATCCTGAAAAACGAAATTACGCCTGACCTCCAGCAGGCAGGCATTCGCTTCGTGAAAGCAGAGCAATTAAGCTGTGAGCAGGAACAGTTTGTCCATCAATTTTTCCACCATCATCTGTATCCTGTGCTCACACCAATGGCTGTAGACGCCAGCCATCCGTTTCCGATGCTGCTCAACAAGAGCTTGAATCTCGCAGTGCTATTGGAGGATGACGATCCAGAAAGCGAGGGGCCGCTGTTTGCTGTAGTACAAGTACCCGCTGTTGTACCGCGCTTTCTGGAGCTGCCCTCCCCTGATGGAGAAGCCCATTTTATCTTGCTCGAGGATGTCATTGCCCTGTATATGGATACGTTGTTTCGGGGCTACAACATCCTGGAGGCAAGCCCGTTTCGCATCACACGCAATGCTGATTTGACCATTGACGAAGACGAGACGGAAGACCTGTTAGAAGCGATCGAGCAAGAGCTGAAAAAGCGAAAAATGGGTGAGCCCTCCCGCTTGGCTGTCGCAGCATCCATGAGCGACTTTTTGAAAGAAACGCTGCAGGATTGGCTGGAGCTTTCCGCTTTCGAAATTTTCCGACTGGACGGTCCACTCGACCCCAGCTTCTATTTCCGCTTTCATGCGCTCGCAGGATATGACCATCTGCGGTTTGAGCCGCTTACTTCCCAGCATCCGCTTGATTTGCTGGACGAGGAGGATATTTTTGCAGCGATTCAAAAAAAGGATGTTTTGCTGCATCACCCGTATGAATCGTTCGACCCGATCATCCAATTCGTTCAGGAGGCTGCAGTCGATCCGAATGTTTTGGCCATCAAGCAAACGCTGTATCGGGTAAGCGGAGATTCTCCCATCGTCAATGCGTTGCTTAAAGCCGCAGATAACGGAAAGCAGGTCACGGTCTTGCTTGAGCTGAAGGCTCGCTTTGATGAGGAGAACAACATCGTTTGGGCGAAAAAGCTGGAAAATGCCGGCTGCCATGTTATTTACGGAGTGGCCGGACTGAAAACCCACAGCAAAATCACGCTGGTCGTGCGGGTAGAAGACAACCAGCTGAGAAGATACGTGCATCTGAGCACGGGCAACTACAATGACAAAACGGCAGGCACCTACACAGATATCGGGATGCTTACCTCGCGTGAGGAATTCGGGATTGATGCTTCAAACTTTTTCAATCATTTATCCGGTTATTCGCATCCTCCAGCCTGGCGAGAGATTTCCACAGCGCCAATCGGTATGCGGGAGAGCTTTTTGGCACTCATTGAAAAAGAAATCGAAAACAGCCTGGCAGGAAAGCCTGCTTTTATCATCGCCAAGATGAACTCGTTGACCGACAAACAAATCATCGAGGCCTTGTATCGGGCCTCATGTGCCGGAGTCAAAATTGATTTGATCGTTCGTGGGGTCTGCTGCCTGCGCCCGGGCTTACCCGAGGTCAGCGCCAATATACGTGTCATTAGTATCGTCGGCCGTTACCTGGAGCATAGCCGCATCTATGTGTTCTGCAACGGTGGAAATCCTCAGGTCTATCTCTCCAGCGCGGACTGGATGACACGTAACATGATCGCACGTGTCGAGATTTTATTCCCTGTTGTCCAGGACGATTTGAAAGCCAGAGTCATTCATTATCTGGAGATCATGCTAAAGGATGATGCCAAAGCATCCATGCTTTTGCCCGACGGTACATACATTCGTGTACAACCCGAGAGTCCATTTCCCCAGAACAGTCAGCTCTTTTTTTGGGAGGAAGCATTCCGCCTCAATCAATCGCGAGAAAAAGCTTTCTCTGCTCAACGCCTGAAGCCGATTACTGCGCTGCTGGAATAGGAATGAAACAACGAATACACGCCACTGACGTCTGCCTTTTTGCGGACGTCTTTTTGGTTTCGAAAGGTTTATTAGCTACTCCTAATGACTTTTGTGAAAAGCACACATTTTAACATTGTTATATTGACATTGTTAAAATGAAAATATAATATACGAGTAAGACAACAATGAGGGATCTACACGAAAGGATTGGTTTTATGTCCATCAAACCGTTGCCAAGAAGGCGCCTGCGCTATCGCACGAAGAAGTATCGATCACCGGACGGACTGCCTACTGATATTTGTATTTTTACCATCACCTCCAAAGCGAGATATACAAAGACGAAATCTCTACCGACCAAGCAGCTTTCTGTCCTCTTGATCAAAAGGATCAGCACAACCTTTGGCGAGCAATGGGCACTGCCCGGAGGCTTTTCTAAGGAAAGCGAAACTTTGGATGAATGTGCGTATCGGGAGCTGAAGGAAGAGACGAATATCGATCGGAATGTTCATATCGAGCAGCTCGGGACGTACTACAAGCCTGGCAGAGATCCGCGTGGCTGGATTCCGAGTGTAGCTTATGTATCACTTGTTCACGAGGATTTGCTAGCGCATGCAAAAGCGGACGATGATGCATCAGAAGCACGTCTTTTTTCAGTCGAGGAGGCTTTTGAGCTCCAGCTTGCTTTTGACCATCGGGAGATATTGACCGACGCTCTTGCACGGATTCGCGAAAAAATGCTTCAGACGAATATCGCCAAAGCTTTTTTGCCTGACGAGTTCACTCTCAGCGAGCTTTTACAAGTCATCGAGACAGTCGTTCCTGCGTTCAAGGTAAGCGACCGCGGTAATTTTGAGCGCCGCCTGCTTTCGACAACCAGAAGACAAGGGATTTTAGAGCCGGTACTCGCAGCAGATGGTACTCCACTCTACTCAACGGAGTATTCCAACTCCCCTGCCAAGCTGTACCGATTTACCGATTACATGCCCGTCGCCATGATTTATTGAAGATATTCCCTGAAAGGGACCGAGGAGGTTTTACGTATGAAAGCCCTGATCGTCATTGACTACACGAACGACTTTGTCGCAACAGATGGCGCCCTGACATGTGGGGAGCCAGGTCAAGTGATTGAAGGACGGATTCAAGAGCTGATTCGCGATTTTTTGGCTGAAGGCGATTTCGTGGTCATGGCAGTTGATGCACACAAGGAGCAAGACCCGTATCACCCGGAAACGGGCCTGTATCCCCCGCACAACATCCTCGGCACTCCTGGCCGAAATCTGTACGGCAGCATCCAGAACACGTACGAGGAATTCGAAGATACGATTCATTGGATGGATAAAACGCGCTACAGCGCCTTTCAAGGAACAGACCTTGCTCTTTTATTGCGTACACGCGGAATTACGGAGATTCACCTCGTTGGCGTCTGCACCGACATTTGTGTGCTGCACACGGCAATCGAAGGCTTTTATCACGGTTTTCGCGTCGTCATCCACGAAGATGCTGTGGCCAGCTTCAATGCTGCGGGCCATGCGTGGGCACTCGGCCATTTTAAAAACCAGCTCGGCATGTCTGTCTTGAATCATTCCAAAAAGTCATAACTCGCATCGCCCACTATTCGTAAAGGCAGGGATTTCTCATGCGAATCGGCATTTATGGCAGTAGCTTCGACCCGATCACGTATAGTCACCTATTCACAGCAGCCACAGTGGCTCATCGAAGACGTCTTGATAAAGTAATCTTCGTCCCTTGCTCCTCCAAGCGCCATGACAAAAAGATGCAGACAGATGACGTTCATCGCTTGCGCATGCTGGAATTGGCGCTGGCAACTTGCCAAAACAAGACAAACAGCATGGGCAATCCCCTGTTTGAAATTTCGACAGTTGAGATGACTGCTCTTCCAGGCGAAACATATACGTATGACACCATGATCCATATGCGCAAAAAATATCCGACCGATGAGCTATTCTTTATTATGGGCTCAGACCTGCTTACGGGTATGTCGAATTGGGGGAATGCGGAGAAGCTCCTGAGTGAGTTTCATTTCATCGTCATGTCTCGCGAAGGCTATCCGACTGCCGATCTGATTGCGGAGGATGCGCTGCTACGCAACAACGATGAGCATTTCCATATCATGAGCAAAGGCATCAATATGGGAATCAGCTCGACGTACATTCGCGATGAAATCCGCAAGGGCGGAGACCCCAGCTTTTTACTGCCGGATGAATGCTTGAAATATATTTATGAGCAAGGTATTTATCGCGGATAAGATTGCGCAAGAAAATAAAAAAACAGCCGAGCATTTTTGTCGGCTGTTTTTTCTGCTTTGGTTTAGCTTTCGTATGCCTTCTGTCCGATCCTTTTCGACTTGCTTTGGTAGTTTACGAGATAAATGCTCACGACAATCAGCACTAACCCGGCAAGAAGCGTATACGTAATCGGCTCGTCCATAAAAATCGTTCCGGTGATGACGGCAATCAACGGCACGAGGAAGGTAAAAGCGGCAACCTTGCTGGCTTCCCCCGCATTGACCAAGCCAAAGTAAATCGCAATGGCAATCGGCACCCCGAACGTAGAGCCATATCCAAGCCCGATGAGATACTGCGTATTCCAGACGATATCCGACCAGTTCTCCAGGCCAGCTCCCATTACGGTAAGCACAGCCCCACCCAAAATATTTTGTATGGCAACCATCCAGAGAGAATCTACCTTGCCACTCTCTTTTTTTACGTAAATGACGCCAAGCGCCCATGCCAATGCTGTCAATAATCCTAAAATGACTCCAATGGTAGATACTTGTCCTGTGAAGCCGTCTGCGCTCACCGACACGATTCCGAGGAAGCCCAGAGTCAATCCTGTGATTTTTATCCAGGTCATTCTCTCCCCCAGCCACATCCAGGCAAGCAGTCCGATGAGAATCGGTTGGAAGTAGACAAGCACAGAGAATAAGCCACCAGGCAAATAGTTCAAGCCTACTGTCTGAATACCGTAGAACAACAAGGTGTTTAATACGGCTGAAATACTGTATTTCGGCCAATTTTCACGCCATTTGATCTTTTTCCACTTTGGCATCAAACAGAGTGCGAGCAGTACGCCTCCAATCAGAGAACGCATTCCTGCAAATAATATAGGCGGGGTATATGCCAGTGCCATCTTGTAGATCGACCAGCTGATCCCCCAGATGAATACTAAACTTGCAATCGCTATGGTTGTTTTAATTGAAAACCTTCCCACAGGGGACCTCCTTTTTTTTTCGATAAAAGTTAAAATACAGTTCATAGTATCACAGATTTTCACCCTGCGGTCATATTCCTACAGTTTAAAAAGCTTACCTAGAAAACTAGTTGTCATTCAGCAGCGTGAGCAGTATAATGAGAGCAGCTAACATTTAATGGATGGAGGGTGAATCATTTGAACAATTGTTTATTTATTAGAAAAGCAAATTTCATAATAAATAAACATGAAGCAGCGTTCACCCATCTCGATATGGAATAAATTGGATATACGACATAGATTCTCATATGCCAAAGATCTTTCTCTTTCTTTTGGCATAGCGTTTCATCAGGGTGCTTCTGTTTATAAACAGAGGCATCTTTTTTTATGGAAAAAATGGGGTGATGAAATGAACAACTAAACCTTTTCACAAATTCAAGACGAAACGAGGTAGTCGGCATGATAGAAATCAAAAACGTAACGATCTACTCCACAAAGGATGACCGGACAATCATCAAAGACTTTCATGTAACGATTCAGCCCGGAGATAAACTCGCCATTATTGGCGAAGAGGGCAATGGAAAAAGTACGCTATTAACATTCATTTACAATGAACAGCTCCTCGCAAATTACTGCACCTGGGAAGGGAAAATCAATCGAAATGATTATTCATTCGGGTTTCTTTCTCAGGAACTGACAGATGCAGAGAAGCAAATGACCATTACCGACCTCTTCCGGGAAAACAATTGGAACAAGCATCTCTTACAGGCGATGGATGATTTCGGCATTTTATCATTGGTTTCTGAGAAACAGGTTGGCTTTCTTTCTGGCGGTGAACGATTTAAATACCGTTTTTTACAGCTGCTGGCCTCTGATCCTGACGTCCTCTTGTTAGATGAACCTACGAATGATTTGGATCTGCAAACGATGGAATGGCTAGAACAATTTATAAATCAAACGACGATCCCCGTCTTATATGTATCACATGATGAAACCTTTATTGCCAACACAGCAAACGGTATCATTCACCTGGAACAAACCCAGCGCAAGCAAGTACCCAGATATACGATTTCGAGGGAACCATACGAAGAATACCTCTCCACCCGGATGAACCAGTTGAACAAACAAGAGCAGATCGCAAAAAAACAGGCTTCTGATCATAAAAAACAAATGACAAAATGGAATGACGTCTGGCAAAAGGCAGAGCATCAGCATCAAAATGTTGCTCGGGCAGATCCAAGGCTGCAAAAGAAAATCAAGTCTTTAAAAAGCCAAAAGAAACGCATCGAAAAAGAAGCAGAAGCATTCCAAGAGGTGCCGAGTGTCGAAGAAGCAAGTGACTTTCAATTTGCTTCGACGATTCATGTGCACAACAGCAAAAAAATACTCGACTTCTCGCTGGATGTCTTGCAGATAGCAGACAAAGTGCTGGCGAAGCATATTCATTTATCCATTACGGGGCCGGAAAGGGTCGCGATTATCGGAGAAAATGGGGTTGGAAAAACGACGTTATTAAAAATGGTGAAGGATGAGCTGCTGCAGCATTCCTCACTAAAAATAGGCTACATGCCGCAAAACTATGAAGACCTCCTGGATGTATCCAAAACGCCTATTGAGTTTTTGGAAACGATCGGGAACAAAGAAGCGATCACAAGAGCTTTCACTCATTTGGGCAGCATGAGATTCACTTCTGACGAAATGCATCATCCCATGGTAAACCTTAGTGGTGGCCAAAAAGCCAAGCTGCTCCTGCTAAAAATGATTCTCGATCAGTGTGAGGTGCTGATTTTAGACGAGCCCACACGAAATTTCAGCCCATTAACCACTCCTGTTTTGTGTCGTGCCTTAACAGCCTTTGAAGGTGTTATCATCAGCATTTCACACGATCGCCGTTACCTTCATGAGGTCGCTACAGTCATTTACGAGCTAACTCCTGTCGGGCTAACGAAAGGAAGATAGGCTTGTCTAGTCATCGAAAAAACGGCGCTCACTGCCTGAACTGTGAACTGTGCCCCATAAGATGGACGCTTTTAAAATGCGCCTATCTCTTATGGGGCATTTTTGTTTTCCTCCGAAAATCCGCATCAAACTGCTTTCTATTATCCACTTTCTGTTTGAACTGGGCCAAGAAGTGAAAAAAAAAGGGTTGCAATAAATTGCCCAGGGGAATAAAATTTGTCTATCGCAAATAATGTTTACCTAGGGAAACATTATTAACAAATGCTTATATTCTAAAGAAGGACGATGAGAACTATGAATAGTCAAGCGACCAAAGTAGAGGAGAATACAGGATGGCTACGCCCCAGTTCCAATGTGAGCTTAGAGGAGGTTAACAATTCCATCTCCATTCCAAGCAAGGGTAAGTTTTGGAGAAAATTCTTTGCTTTTGCCGGACCTGGTTCGTTAGTGGCAGTAGGCTATGTTGATCCTGGCAACTGGGCGACATCCATTGCCGGAGGCGCACGTTTTGGTTATACGTTACTATCCGTTATTTTAATTTCCAATTTAATTGCCATGCTTCTCCAATCATTAGCTGCAAGGCTGGGAATTGTTACCGGCCGGGATTTAGCCCAGGCTACACGGGACGCAGTTGGTAAAAAGACCGCCATTACTCTTTGGATTTTAACTGAGCTTGCCATTGTAGCGACCGATTTGGCCGAGGTTATCGGATCTGCCATCGCTTTAAACCTATTATTTGGGATTCCGTTATTGCTGGGGATTTTAATCACTACTCTTGATGTGCTGCTGTTATTGCTCTTACAAAAGAAAGGATTCCGTATCATCGAGTCCATCATTATCGTATTAATGGCAACGATATTCGTCGTATTTGCCTTTGAGGTCATCGTTTCAAAGCCAGAATTATCAGCATTATTTGGTGGCTATGTTCCAAAGATGGAGATTGTGACCAATCCCGAGATGCTTTTCATTTCTCTAGGGATCCTGGGTGCAACCGTAATGCCGCACAATCTGTATTTGCACTCTTCCATTGTGCAAACCAGACAATACGCACGAACCAAAGAAGGTCGTAAGGAAGCAATCAAATTTTCTGTTTTGGATTCAAACCTTTCACTCACGCTCGCCTTCTTGATTAATTCTGCCATTCTGATTCTGGGTGCAGCTGCTTTTCACGGAACCGGCTTGGATGTTTCTGAAATTGAAGCAGCCTATGAATTATTAAGTCCAACGGTTGGTGTAGGCATTGCGAGCACATTGTTCGCGGTCGCTTTGCTCGCCTCCGGTCAAAACTCGACAATTACGGGAACATTAACAGGACAAATCGTCATGGAAGGATTTGTACGCTTACGGGTGGCACCTTGGCTTCGTCGTCTCATTACTCGTTTGATAGCCGTAGTACCCGCATTTATTGTTACCTGGATTGCGGGGGCAAAGGGGACAGGAGAATTACTCTTATGGAGTCAAGTTGTACTGAGCTTACAATTGCCATTTGCTGTTATCCCACTCGTCTTATTCACAAGCGATAAAAAGAAAATGGGCGAATTTGCGAATCGAACATGGGTGAAAGTTCTGTCTTGGCTTTCCACGATTGTCATTCTGGCTTTAAATGTGTTTTTAGTGGCTTACATCATCGTAACTGGTCATGAATTAGGCTAATCTGCATCGCTTCAGCATGATAAGAGAAAACAAAAAGCCGGGGAGCTTAGCCCCCGGCTTTTCCATGCTCAGAATCAATGCGTGCCGTCATAGACGTTTATATCCCTAGTTGTTCTTTGCGCAGAAACTGTTCAAAATCAGCAGTTGCCAACGGTCGACTGAAGAGATAGCCTTGTCCTTGTCCACAGCCGTTTTCCTGAAGTGCCGCTACTTGGTCATTTAGCTCGATGCCTTCGGCGACAACCTTCATATTCAAGCTCTCCGCGATCGTCACAATCGCTTTTACAATCGCTTGGCTCTCCTGATTATGGTGAACATCACGAATAAACGAAGCATCGATTTTGATCGTATCGACAGGCAAGCTCTTGATGTAGCTAAAGGAGCTGTAGCCTGTCCCAAAGTCGTCAATAGAGATCTGAATTCCGATATCCCGAATTTGCTGAAGCACGATCGTCGCCTCATCCATTTTGACAAAAATACTTTCTGTGATCTCCAGCTCCAGCCACTTCGGCTCCAATTGCGTTTCTTCGAGTGTCGCCTTGATCATATCCAGTAAATCCTTTTGATAAATTTGTCTCACAGATAAATTGACGGACACTTTTAATTCGTAGCCCTGATCGTGCCATCTTTTGTTTTGCTTACATGCTTCTTTTAAAATCCACTCGCCCAATGGGATGATCATGCCGCTTTCTTCTGCAATCGGGATAAAGCGGTTGGGAGGGATGATTCCCAGCTCAGGATGCATCCACCGAACCAACGCTTCCATTCCGGTAAGCGTCCCGGTTTTGATGTCCATTTTTGGCTGATAATAAATTTGGAAATGCTCTTGCTCGATCGCTTTGCGCAGTTCATTCTCCATCAGGATGCGCTCCAAAGATTTGGCTTCCATGGACGGATCAAAAAAGTCAAAGCCATTCCTGCCCCGTGACTTCACTGTGTAGAGCGCAGTATCTGCACGCTTTAGCAAATCCTCTGCATTGTCCCCGTCATCTGGAAACAGGGAGATACCGATGCTGCTGGAAATGTTGAATGCTTGCCCGTTCATATAAAACGGCTCTTGCATCACCTGCATGATCTGCTCGGCTACAGCTGCGGCTTCCTCTCGCTCAGTCAGATTTGAGATCAGGACTGTAAATTCATCTCCGCCTAGGCGCGCGACCATGTCTCCTGGCTTGACACTTGCCTTCAAGCGTGTGGCGGCCTCTTTCAGCAGCAAATCCCCGACGTCATGCCCGAACGAATCATTCACGTCTTTAAAACGGTCTAGATCGAGAAAGAGCACTGCCATATTCGACTGAAAGCGTTTGGCTTGCATGATTTCCTTGCCCAAATGCTGCACATACATGCGCCGATTAGGCAGCTCTGTCAATGCATCGTGATAGGCGAGATAGTGAATCAGCTCTTCTGATTGCTTCCGTTCGGTCGTATCACGCGTAACCTGGATCAAACAGGTGACATTGTCATGCTCATCAATGATCGGGTTCAGCTTTGTTTCCGTCCAGATCGGCTTGTCTCTTTTGGTTTTTAGCCTGCATTCCACCAAATATTCTTTTCGTGTAGAAAAAGTGTGCTCGATTGCATACAGAAAATTGTCTCTATCCTCATCGGCGATCCAATCAAGCATGTTTCGAATCTCTTCATCTGGAACGTCATGCGCCCAGACCGATTTATGAGCAGGGGAAAGATACAGAAATTCCCCACTTCGATCAATCATACTGATAATATCAGAAGTATTTTCGGCGATGATGCGATATTTCTCTTCGCTTTGTCGCACTTCCTCTTCCATTTGTTTACGCGCTGTGATGTCGCTTCGGATCGAAACGTATTGATAGATTTTCCCCTCTTGATTTCGAAACGGTACAATCGTAGTGTCTACCCAGTAATAGCTGCCGTCCTTTGCACGGTTGCGAATTTCTCCTCGCCAGATTCGTCCCGAGCCAATGCATGCCCACATTTGCTTGAAAAACGTCTTGGGGTGATAGCCTGAGTTTAGTAAACGGTGATCCTGTCCGATCAATTCATGCCGTGGATATTTGGAGATGTGGCAAAATTGGTCATTAGCTCGCAAAATAATCCCGCGATGATCGGTCATGGCTACAATCGTCGATTGGTCCAGCGCGGTCCTGACATCTGCCAGCTCGCGCAGGGCATCTTTCAATTTTTCGTCTTTCTCGTGCAAAAGCTCTTCCCACTCTTGGGGCGTCAGCATGGCTATTAACTCGTTTCTCATCTCTATCACCTATCTATGGAAGTAGAACTACTTTTTGGATGCCGCAAAAAAAGGACCCTTTTCTGAAGGATCCAGTTATTCACAATGGTAAGTTCGCTTCATTTTACCATGTATTTTCCAAAGATCAATGAGAGAAAGCGAGAGTCATGCAACAATATTTCGAAATCATCGGCTCGAAAGAAAATTTTATTTCAATCAAATTTTTTCTTAGATGATTTTATTTTCTTCCAATGCCCGTATTTTTTCCTCCGAGTATTGCAGCTCAGCCAAAACCTCTTTTGTATGCTGTCCCAATAACGGAGCGGGGCGTTTGACTTGTCCCGGAGTCTTGGACATTTTGGCTGGAAACCCAAGGCTTTCGATTCGTCCTCCCAGCGGATGGTCGTACTCGATGACCATGTCCCGCGAGCGGATATGCGGATCATTCAAAGCTTCATCATAGCTGTAAATCGGACTGGACGGGACGCCTGCTTCATCCAGCTTGGTGAGCCAGTGCTGCGAATCCTCCTGAATGAGAACATCCTGGATGACTTGCTCCAGTTCCTCCAAATTTGCCTGCCGTTCGCTGTTTGTCAAAAAACGCGGGTCATGGATCAGCTCTTCTCTTTCGATGACATCCCGGCAAAATTTTTCCCACAGCTTCTGATTGCCCGCACCGACGAGGATGTGTCCGTTTTTGGTCGGAAAGCCTTGGTAAGGAGCTGTCACACGATGCGCGGAGCCATTCGCCCTGGAAACCTCTCCTGCCCCGAAATACGCAGCCGATTCCCAAACGGTCCACGCCAAGCCCGAATCGACAAGCGACAAATCAATATACTGCCCCTCTCCCGTTGACAGCTTGTGGATATATGCAGCCAGTATGGAATAAATCGCCGTCATCCCTGCTGCAATATCGTGAATGGCAATCCCGTTTTTCACCGGGCGTCCGTTCTTTTCTCCTGTCATGCTCATCAAGCCGGACAAGCCTTGTGCCATAATATCGTAGCCGCCCTTTTGACTGTATGGCCCTGTCTGCCCATAGCCGGAGATTGAGCAATAGATCAAGCCTGGATTGAGCTGGCGCAGGGTCTCGTAATCGATCCCCAGCTTTTTGGTCACACCCGGTCGGAAATTCTCAATGAATACATCCGCTGTTTTTACCAAATCGAGCAGGATTCCTAGTCCCGCTTCTTCCTTTATATTTAAGCGAATTCCCCGCTTGTTGCGGTTCGCCATCATATAGCTATAGCTTTCCTCTTCTACATATGGGCCCATGATCCGGCTGTCATCACCATGCGGATATTTTTCCACCTTGATCACATCTGCCCCCAGATCTCCGAGTACCATCGTGCAGTAAGGACCTGCCAATACTTGCGTCAGGTCGATTACCTTCATGTTTTGCAGCGCTTGTTGCATGAATGTTTGCCTCCCAGAGATGTTTTACACGCGAACGAGAATGCTTTCGTTCAGATCAGCAACGGAATTGCTTCCGGATAGAGCCATGGCTACATCCAGCTCGTGGATCAGTGTATCGAGTACGCTAGCCACTCCTTTTTCACCAGCGACGGCAAGGCCGAACAGGAACGGACGTCCGATCATCACAGCATTCGCCCCCAAAGCGATGGCCTTCACGACATCTGCACCTGTGCGAACACCGCTGTCCAGCAAAACAGGGATTTTACCTGCTACTACCTTTGCGATTGCGGGCAATGCTTCCAGTGTAGATATCGCCCCATCCATCTGCCGCCCTCCATGATTAGAGACAATAATGCCGTCTACCCCGTACTCCACTGCAAGCCGCGCATCATCTGGATGAAGAATTCCTTTTACCAGAATAGGCAGACTTGTCTGTTCACGCAGGAATGCAATATCATTCCAGTTCAGTGCTGGATGATAAATATTTTTCAAGATTTCCTCCACGACATTTTCAGCAGTAACCTCTGTCAGACGCGAGCAAAGAACAGGATCGGTAATGTAGTTTGCCATGCCTTTTCCTTCGCGCAGCGGTGAATAACCATTGCGGAAATCACGGCGCTTCCAGCCCAGCATGATTGTGTCCACGGTCAGCACAATTGCAGAATAGCCTGCTGCCTCCGCCCGTTTTACCATGCTCGCTGAAACTTCGCGGTCATTGGACCAATACAGCTGGAACCAGCGTGGCGCATCGCCCATTACTTCAGCAATTCTCTCCATCGGGTGAGCTGAAACCGTGCTGACCACAAGCGGAACCCCTGCTTCCTTGGCCGCCCTGGCAGTTGCCAGCTCTCCCTCTGGATGAGCGATGGCTTGCATCCCTACTGGCGCCAGCATAATCGGCGTGCGCAGAGACTGGTTGAACAAAGTGATGCCCATGGTGCGGTTCGTCACATCCCGCATCATCCGTGGCACGATCGCCCACTTGGAAAAGGCTGTCCGGTTGGAAGCCAGTGTTTCCTCTGCCCCCGATCCGCCTGCGATATAGTCAAAAGGTCCATCCGGCAAGATTTCTCGCGCTTGTCGTTCCCAATCCTCTACTGAAACAGGAAGCGATTGGGTATCTTTGTTCACTCTCGTAAAAAGGAGGGACTCCTTGTTTGTTTCTGCCATGCTCTCTCTTCCTTCCATTTGGCTTTCATTTTACTTCCTGGTGTTTAGCGAAAATTCGGCTTTCTCTTTTCCAGAAATGCTTGTACGCCTTCTTTGTAGTCATCGGAATTAAATGATTGCAGCACAAGCTGTGCAATCTGCTCATCTTCTTCGGTATGTCCATTCAAAATGGCGCTGATCATTTGCTTTGCGCCTCGTATGGAGACCTGAGAGCGCTGGGTGAGCAATCTGGCAAACTCGTACGTTTTTTCTATGAGCTCTTCGCTCGTATAAATGCGATCAATCAAGCCAAAGCGATATGCTTCGTGCACATCCAAAGCACTGGCTGTATATAAGATCTCTTTGGTTCGGGATGGTCCAATCAAATCTACCAGGCGCTTCGTACTTGTTAAGTTGTATACGATTCCCAGCTTGGCAGGCGTAATGGCAAAGATGCCATCCTCTGCACTGAAGCGAAAATCACACGAGAGCGCGATGTCTAATCCTCCGCCAACCGCGTATTTGCGAATCATGGCAATCGTCGGCTTGGAAAAGGTATGCAAACGGTCTACCGCTTCCATAGACTTGTCATTGTACGCCTTTGCCTTTTCGGCAGAAGAACGATTGGAAATAAACTCGCTAATATCGGCTCCTGCTGCAAATGCTGTATCATCAACTCCCCTGATCACCACTACCTTGGTCGCTTCATCAGCTTCCAGCTCCTCCAAAAGGCTCGTGAGCGTCTTCCACATGTCCAGCGTAAAAGCATTTCGTTTGTCAGGACGATCAATCACAATCGTTGCAATGGCATCGGCCTTTTCGATATATAAAGCTTTTTCTCCCATTTTTTGTCTTCACCTTCCGTTTCCTAGCATTAATCTTTTTTATATTTTGCCGCCAAGCGGTTTCCAATCGATTGCAAGCACTGAACCAACACGATCAAAATAAAGACAGTTACATACATGACATCGACCTCATAGCGCAGATGTCCAAATCGATAAGCCAAATCTCCTAAACCGCCTGCCCCGACCAGTCCTGCCATGGCTGTCCCACCAATCAGCGTAATGAGTGCGATGGTTAAGCCCAAAATGATCGATGGCCGTGCCTCTCGCAAGAGCACATGCCAAATGATATGTCTCGTCCGAATCCCCATAGACTTATAAGCCTCGATCACACCGCTGTCTACCTCCAGCAGGGCATTTTCCATCAATCGCGCAATATTCGGCGCAGCGTGGACAATCAAGGGCACTATCGCTCCCTTGATACCGATGGATGTACCGACGATCAGCTTGGTAAACGGCAAAATGAAAAAGAGCAGGATGATAAAAGGAATGGACCGGAGAATATTGACCAACACATTCAATACCGTATAAACCGCTCGATTCTCCCAAGCATTGCCGGGTCTGGTCAAAATCAAGAGAATTCCCAGTGGCAGACCGATCAGGACGGAGAACAAAAGCGATATAGAGACCATTTGAAATGTTTGAACAACCGATTCTCCAATAATCGGGAGGCGTCCCTCAATAAATTGCTGAATCTCAGACATGTGTAACCTCCACTCCCTCTACCTTTACTCCTTGTTCCTCCAGATACGAAATCGCCTTTATGGTTTCTTCCTTGTCGCCGTGCAAATGGACGACTAGAGTTCCTATCGTCTCCTGCTTGAGTGCAATAATTCCTCCTGCGAGGATATTCGGAGAAACCGGAAATTTGGCACTAACCGATGCCAGCACTGGCTTACTTGAGCTCTCCCCGACAAAGGTCAGCCGAACCACTGGGCCAGTCTGGATCAAATCCTGTAATACATGTGGCGGCAGCTCCTTGTGATACGTGCTGTTGACAAAGCGCTTCGTGGTCGGATGTGACGGTCTGGCGTAAATATCGACCGTTTTGCCTTGCTCGATGATTTTCCCTTTTTCCATAACTGCCACACGATCACAAATCTTCTGAATCACGTTCATTTCATGCGTAATCAGCATGATGGTAATGCCGAGCTCTTCATTGATTTTGAGCAGCAGCTCCAGGATGGATTCTGTCGTCTCAGGGTCTAAAGCGCTTGTCGCTTCGTCACTAAGCAAAATTTCTGGTTCCTGGGCAAGTGCCCGCGCAATTGCGACCCGCTGCTTCTGACCACCGGATAGCTGGCCTGGGTACGCGTCATGCTTGTCTTCGAGTCCTACAATTTGCAAGTATTTTTGAACACGCTTATCGATTTCTTTTTTGTCTACATCCGTCAGCTTGAGCGGGATAGCAATATTGTCATAGACGGTCGCCGTTTTTAAAAGATTGAAGCCTTGAAAGATCATTCCGATCTTGCGCCGTACCTTGAGCAGCTCCTCTGCCGATACGTTTGTCACATCCCGGCCGTTGATGATTACCGAGCCTGTTGTCGGCGACTCCAGCAGATTGACGCAGCGAATCAGTGTACTTTTTCCTGCACCACTATAGCCGATAACCCCGAAAATCTCACCTGGCTGGACTTCTAGCGATACGTCGTCAATAGCAGGAATCGTCCCTTTTTTTGTCTGAAAGCTCTTGGACACGTTGGTTAGCTTGATCACGCTGCTACAGAACCTCCCTCTTCATCAGGCCAATTATGGTCTTCTCACGCAAAAGTGGCCCCGCCAAGGATTTGACGGAGCCGTGGGGATTACCAGACCGGGATAACCGAGCCTTCAAAGGTATCTTCCACGAATTTTTTTACTTCATCGTTCTGGTACGCCTTTACCAGCTTTTGTACCGCGACATCATCCTTGTTTTCCGAACGAACCACGATGATGTTATGATGCTTGGATTCCTTTTGCTCCAGGAAGAGCGAGTCCTTGCCTGGCTTCAGGTTGTTTTTGATTGCGTAGCTTGTGTTAATCGCTGCAGCAGTCAAATCATCCAGCTGCTTGGCGATTTGTGCTGCATCCAGCTCCACGAATTGCAGCTTGCGTGGATTCTCGGCGATATCGAGAACAGTCGCCTCGTCGCCTACGCCATCTTTAAGCTTGATCAGACCGGCACTTTGGAACAGCATCAGCGCGCGAACACTGTTTGTTGGATCGCTTGGCAGACCCAGCTTGTCCCCTTCTTTTAGCTCATCGAGGCTCTTGATCTTTTTCGAGTACATGCCCATCGGATTCAGTACAGTTTGTCCTACCCCTACCAGATCGGCCTTATGTTCTTTTTTGTAGGTCTCCAAAAACGGGATGCTTTGATAGCTGTTGGCATCGATTTCTTTTTCGACTAGCGCGATATTAGGCATCTGAAAGTCAGAGAATACTTTCAGCTCAACTTCAAGTCCGTCTTTTGCCGCTACTTCCTTTACTTTCTCCAAGATTTGTTCATGCAGGCCCGAAGTAACCCCCACGACAATTTTCTTCTCGTTAATGGCTGTGCTTGATGTCTGTGATCCTCCGCATGCTGTCAGAGCCAATGCCAAGAAGCCTGAAGCAAGTAAACCAAGAGCTTTTTTCATGATGTACGTTCCCTCCAAAATTCCCTTGTATACAACTAGGATTAGTATGAATAACAATCATAAGTCTACCCCACGCAAGCCGTCTCGCTCTTGCGTGTTGATCGAACAAAAAACAAAGATACAATTATGTGAAAATTATTACATAGACCAATATACTATATCGCTAATAACCAAGTCAATTACTCGACTTTAAAAATATTTATTTTATCGGAGGAGCCCAGCAGTCCCTTTACACAGCTTGTCTGCTGTAATTTCTCCCATTTTTTAGACATCCGTCTATCCTCTTTTTCATTTTTTTGGAAAGCAGACGCGCTTTTTCAGACACTTTCGCACTCATTTCCTAAGCTTTTTGGTAGGGCGCCTTCCCGGGCATTTTTTCTTTCGTTCCCTCGTTCCAAGAACGTTCGAATTGGTGGAGCTGTTCTCAACCGTGACGTTCACTGTATTCCCGCTATTGCCCCCGCCTGCACCCGAAATAGATTTGGTAACGCTTTTCGGAGAATTGTTGGCGGTGTCACCGAATTGGATCGTGCCAAAGTTATTTTGAATTTGCACACTACCAATACTCGCTGGCATGCTCCCTCCTCCTTCCCCTTCCATTGGGACTACTTATACAGTATGAATAACAGATTTATGATGATTGGACGATGGCTGACAAGTACTGGATAAAGCAAAAAAACCGGACGAAATCGCCCGGCTTCTTGCTTGTTTCATGCTTATTGTGCGGTATAGCCACCATCGACCAACAGGCTTGTCCCTGTCACGAAAGAAGCATCGTCGCTAGCTAGGAACAACACTGCTTTGGCTACTTCCTCTGGTTTGCCGAGTCGGCCCATCGGATGCAGACTGATCAGATGCTGATTCATCTCTTCGGTACGACCTGCAATCAACGGTGTATCGATATAGCCCGGGCAGACTGCGTTAACGCGAATGCCCTCTTTTGCATACGTAATGCCGAGTGTTTGACTCAAAAGCTTCACGCCACCTTTTGCCGAGGAATAAGCGGTAACCCCTGCTTTTCCCGCATGGCTGTGGATCGACCCGCAGTTTACGATTGCGCCCCCGGTGCCTTGGGCCAGCATTTGCTCAATCACGTATTTATCGCACAGAAATACACCTGTCAGGTTAATATCGATGGTTCGTTGCCAGTCATCGAGTGAGAGCTTGTGAGCGGCATTGTCTTTGGCAATCCCTGCATTGGCAAACAGGACGTCCACTTTGCCGAATCTCTCGACAGTAGCACTGACCATTTGTTTGACCTCGTCTTCCTTGGTCACATCCGTTTTTACATACAGAGCCTCATGACCTTCTGCGTTCAGTTGATCTGCTAACTCCTGTCCACGCGGGGAAAAGTCGGCAATGACTACTTTGGCTCCTTCACTTGCAAACTGACGAACAGTAGTCTCCCCAATTCCGCTGGCTCCTCCTGTTACAATCGCTACTTTATCCACGAATCTCATTGGTCATCTCTCCTTTTGCAAGACTCAAATGCCGATCTTTAGCGTGCGGTTCCGCCGCCATCAATGACGAATTCTGCTCCTGTCACATGTCCCGACTCATCGGCGGCCAGGAACAACACCATATTGGAAACATCATCTACGGTGCCCAAACGTCCGCTTGGTACTCCCTGTGCCAGCTCCGCTTTGGAATGCTTGGTTGCTTCGGATGCATACGTTACCATGCCGGTATCGATATAGCCCGGGTGAATCGAGTTGACACGTACACCTTGGCCTGCATATTCAATGGCTGCATCCTTGGTCATGATGCGGACTGCGCCTTTGCTCGCTCCATACAGGACATGCCCTGGGGCACCGATCAAGCCTGCGATCGATGATGCATTGATGACTGATCCGCTTTGCTGCTTCGCCATGACTGGCATCGCATGCTTCATACCCAAGAATACGCCCGTGACGTTAATCGCCATCAGTCGATTCCAATCCTCCAGCGTGATTTCTGCTAACGGCTTGATGATATAAATTCCTGCATTATTAAACAGAATGTCCAGTTTTCCATATTGTTTTACGGTCGCGGCGACCACTTGCTCCCACTGTTCCTCACGACTGACATCGTGGGCAATGGCGTGTGCATCTCCACCCGCTTCCTTTATTTCGGCTACTGTCTGACTGGCGCTGTCCAGATTTATATCGGTAACGATTACCTTTGCCCCTTCTTTCGCAAAACGAAGAGCTGTGGTTTTTCCGATGCCTGTTCCACCACCGGTGATAATCGCTACTTTTCCTTCCAATCTCGCCATTGCAAACGCCTCCATTTACAAAATTCACGGCAGGCTGTTTCTCTCTGCCCTTGCTTCCATTATAGACCTTCCGTATATTTAATTATATGTAAACATACTTATCATTACTTAACTATGACTAAAGGAAGTGAGTCGCTCCTCATGCATTTAGAGCAGCTCGAATATATCGTGGAAATAGCGAAAACCGGCTCTCTGACCAAGGCCTCCCAGAACAAGCATGTCACGCTTTCTGCTATCAGCCAGTCCCTGTCCAGCCTGGAAGCCGAGCTTGGCGTTTCTTTGTTTACCCGTTCCCGAATGGGCGCAGTCCCTACTCCAGAAGGACGCATCATTATTAAAAAAGCATTAGAGGCCTTAATGAAGATTCAAGAAATCCAGGAAGAGGCGCAAAATTATACAAACACGCTTAGTGGCGAGCTCAGGCTGGCGACGATCCCTGGTCCCATGAATCTGCTGGTGAATGCAATTACCAGCTTCAAAAAGGATTATCCGCAAATCCGAACGGAAATCGCTGAAAAAGGCACACAGGAAATTTTGGAGGACATTCGTCAAAACAAAATTGATATTGGCCTGATCATCATGTATGAAAGCCTGATTCAAAAAAGCGCTGGTCTCGGTTTCGTATTCGAGCGGCTCCTCAAGGGAAAAATGGTGGTGGGTGTCAGTAAAAACTCGCCGCTCGCCTATCAAGACTCCGTTACACCGGACGAGTTGTGTCAGTACTCCTTTGTGCTCTACAACGATGATTATGTAAAATGGTTTGCGAACGATTTCGCCGCCAAATACGGCCCAGTCGATATTTTATTTACAACAAACAATACGGACGCCATCCGTAATGCTGTCCGCGAAAATATGGCCGTCACAATCGGATTGGACTATTCCTTTATCCATGAGCCTTATTTACAATATACGGATCTTGTCACACTCGATCTCGCTATCCCTGATCAACAGCCGATTTATCTTGGCTGCGTCCGATCAGAGGAGCGTCATTATTCAAGTATTTCCATGAGCTTTACGAACCGGCTGCAATACGATTTGAAGCAAAAAAGCTCCGCTCTCCAGCCCTAGGCAAAAAAGAGAGGCTGCACTCTGGTTTGTCCCCGCAGCCTCTTCTCTTCCTGTTATTCTGCTGGCGCCACAAACGTCTGCGTCGCTTTTCCCTCGATGATCATCGCTGACCTCGCCTTCACCACTTGATTTTCATAGTTGTAGTCCTCAGTAGAAAAATTGGCGATAACCTGCAAATCATCTCCATAGCTCGTACGCTGCACCAATCTGTCTTTGGTCAGCACGGTAAAACCAGTCATTTCGCGCTGTACCGCTTTTTGATGAAAAGGAGACCAGACCTTGAGATGGTTCATGATGGTTTGCTGATTTTCTTCCCATCTTTTACTGTCCAGGTGATAGAGCGGGGGCACATTGTACAAAAGCTCGCTGAGCATGCGCGTGCCGACTTCTCCTTTGATTTTAAGACTATCCCACTCCCAGTGATGGCTCGTGATGACGGAATTGTTGTATACAAGCTTGAAAAGCGGCAATGAGTAGGCCGGGTCTATATACACATGTCTGTACAAGGGCTTGATCGGAACCTCTTTTGCGTAACGCTCCGGAATCTCACCCGCTGGTGACCAGTAGCCGCCAATGTAATACGGGCTCGTTTTATTTTTTCTCATGTCCTCGTCAGCCCATTTAATGACCGGCGTCTCAATCCCATGAGCGAAAGCGATGCTGCTGCTGGCGTAGTCATTTCCCGTTTCTGACCCGATCACCATGTTCTTCTCATCACGAATGTAGTTCATGCGCTCCAGCTTTGCCTGCATATCCTCTTTTTCTGTCGTCTGGTGTGCTGCCGAATAATCGTCATGAAACTCACCCGCAGCGTCCACATCGATGAACCATGAGTTGAAAGCCACGCCACCAGTGAGAAGCTCATCCATGCGCTGCTTGACGCTTGGCAAAGACAAGGTCGGATTGAGCAGTCTGCCCTGCCCCAGGAAGCCGCCTTTCTTTTCACCATTTTTCTTGGTGATCGTCGCATTCTCATACAAGCTTTTATCCTTGAAAATAGCGGTATTCCAATCCTGATTCTCCTCCTTGTGGATGGAGTGATAGGAATCGTAGGATGCGATCAAATAGCCTGCGTCATTTGCCTGCTTGATGAATTCCGGCTTCATAAATGCTGCTGTCCAGTCCGGCAGACCAATCCAGGCATGCTCAACTCCGGCCATTTTCATTTGCTTCAGCAGCTCTGTCGAATCAGCATCTCCCCAGCGTTCAACAGCAGGAACCGCATCCTGCAATACACTTTTCAAAAGCCTTTTGTTCAGGTCGTACAGCTCGACCTCTGTTAGCTCATTGATCCCTTTTTGCAGCAGAGCAGTTGTCTGCTCATCCATTCCTGTAAAGACTGCCGGATTGTAAAAATCCCGAGAGCGCAATGCATAGTTGAAGCCGCTCAAGATCGCTTTCTTTTGAAAAGGAGCGACGTAATCCTGTTTTTTAATTTCCCTGAACTGTTTCATACTCTCAGCGCCATCTTCTCCATTTTGCACCAGCAACTGCTCCAGCCAGTTTACGAAACGGTCATTCAGCTTGTTTTTCAGCATGCCCCATTTCACATCGGCATCCGTCAAAAAAGTCTTGTTCCACAAATAAAAATGCGGGGCTCCATAGAGCTTTTCCACCTCTTGATTAGCAGCCGCTTTCTGCATGAGTGTCGTCAAGCCGCCCTGCTCCTGAATCATGCGCTTGTACACCCCAGCCACACTGACCGGATCATTGTCTGTCACATACAAGCGAAACCCGTACGTCTTGTCTGGGTTAATCGAAGGAAACTCATGCGAAAAGCTAAAAGAAAGCGCGGAATCCGACTTAAAATCTACTGTGTTATTGAACATGTTGTCCACGATGTAAAGCAATGCGTATTTGTTTTTATTGATGGCAAAAAAACGCATCGAGAACGATTCACTAAAGCTCAGGCTCTCCTCGTTTAAAAACGCTTGCCAATCCTTGTCCGCGGCGGGAATCCACTTTCCTTCGCCCAGCGGTAGCATGTAGCTGTTGCCTGATACATGAGGCCAAGTAAAGGCATCTGCGCCAGTCGAAGTCAGGTTGATCTGCAAATGATCTCCTTCCTGTTTGACCGAAATGTTCATTTGATCATCGGGGTAGCTCCAGGAAATTTCCTTCGCATCTTTATGTAGGTTCGTCACCGTACGCTTGGACATGGGGACAGATGCGCTCTCCTTAACGCCATCCTTTTCAATAAACAGCTCAAATGTCTCCGGATTGACATCGAAGGAGAAGACAGGCTGCTTGTTGGCTATTGCCTGGACACGATTTGAATCGTTATCTCCAGCCGATTGTTGGATGGGCTGCTCGCTTTCGCACCCCGTCACCATCTGGAGCATGAGCGTCAACATGATGAATACCATACTTTTCTTTTTCATAGTTACCTCCCAATAACGTATAACGATATACAACGTAATACGATGTACATAAATGCAAGAAGTCTGCGAGAATACGAGGCCCCTATTCCCTGTGACTTCATCTTGTTTTGTTTGAACAGCTTATAAAAGCTGTTTCGTCATTTTACTTTTTCCTTTTCATGATAGCAGCTCCTGTTTTGAACACGCCATAACCAAGCAAGGCTCCCACCACATTAAGCAGCAGATCATCGACATCAAAGCTTCCTAAAGCAAAGAGGAACTGTAAAAACTCAATGCCCAGGCTCGCAAGCAGTGCTGTAAAAAAGATGCGATGGATGCTTTGAAACGTTGGGAATAACAAGGGCAATAGCATCCCCAGTGGCATGAACAGGGCAATATTCCCAAACAAATTGTAGACGAGCGTATAAGCACTGTATCGATTAGAGTGAATCACATAGTCGATCAGTGTAGACAGCGGCTTCGTATTTTGAAAGAGATGGGTGTACTCTGGTACCCCGTATTCAATCATCCGCTGCTTCCAATCAATCGTAAAAGCACGACGTTGCCATCGATCAGGTGACAGCAGCACGAGATAGCTAGTTATTGCCAGATAGAGTCCAAACAGTGACATGACCCATTTTCGGACATATTTATCAAGCAGCGGCATCGACTCTTTGAGCTGTTGACTGATAGTCGCATGCGAACCAAAGCGCTGGATAGCCATGGCGGATGCTGCTGCTTCCTCATAGCCTTCCTCGATCAATTCCCACTTCATGCTCCCCAAATGATCTAGCAGCTCATCCTTGATATCCTGTTTTTCTCTTTTCGAGCATGGCAAATCTTTAACCACCTGCTCCACATATTCCTGTAGCTGCATCGTTACTCACTTCCCTCATTGCAGAGCGTGACGAGCTGGCTCAGTCTCTGCCAATCCTTCATTTTGTCTTCCAGTAGCTCCCGCCCCGCCTTGGTGATGCGGTAATATTTTCGACGTCCGCCTTCGTTCGCTTCTCCCCAATATGATTCTACAGCCTTTTGTGTTTCGAGTCGTTTCAATGCCGGGTATAAGGTTCCCTCACCGATCTCGTAAGCCTCGTTGCTTTTCTCTCGAATCATTTTGGCCAACTCATAGCCGTATCGATCTTTTTGAGCGATCAGAGAGAGCAGCAAGAGATCGATGCTTCCTTTCAGCAACTCCTTGTTCACAAAAACAACTCCTTTTCTGACTTGGATTGAGAGTACCACAGCATACATCGTAATACAAGGTATTTTATCATTGGGAATATGCGATAAATAGACTTTGAATCTATGTAATTATTGACAATTATAAAATAGGTATATAGACTTAATTCGACAATGTAAAACATAGATCGACAAGTACATTCGGATGATTTCTCTTTTCTAAAGCAGCGAGAATCTAGGTCTTTGGAACGTATAGAAAGGGAGACTTTCACCTATTTCGAGCAAATCACTTCTATATCGTGACTTCGTGCTCTCAAACAGGAGGAACTAACATGCTAGCAAACTTTTCGAGCATTGCCCTTAACACAGTTCTCTTGGCCTATTTTATGATCGGTGTGCTGTTTTTGTATTCTGAATACAAATTTTTGAGTAAAATAAAAGACTCGAAGAAATAGAATACTTCATTAGATTACGCAAAAGGAGTTCACATCGAAGTGAGATCATTTTTTCGCCCATTTTTGCAAAAGAAAGCGCCGGAGAAAGAGGAGTTCACGTACAAGGAGCTGAATTCCAGCTTAATCAAGTCGGCACGCTATGACCTCGAAGCCAATCATTTATACATTCGTTTTCAGGATGGCCGCGAGTTTGTGTACTGTCGTGTTACTCCTTACGCCTACAATGCCTTTTTGAATGCGGAATCGTTCAGTGCGCATTTTCACTCCTTTATTAACCTGCGCTACTTGAACTATCAAGTGATGTAGCCTTACACTTTTTTCCCATGTGAAAAGCCCTCTAGATTGCTAGAGGGCTTTTTTGGCTGCAGCTTATCATTTTAACGCTCGTTGCAAGAAGGTCCTTGTCCGTTCGAATTGGGCATTGGTAAACAATTGCTCTGGTGTACCTGCCTCTACAAACTCCCCGTTATCCATAAACATGATTTGGTTCGCCACTTCTCTCGCAAAGCCCATTTCATGCGTCACTACCATCATCGTCATGTGCTCTTGAGCTAGCTGCTTGATCACCTGAAGCACCTCGCCTGTCAGCTCTGGGTCAAGAGCCGATGTAGGCTCATCGAACAACAGAATATCCGGGTTCATCATCAGCGCCCGTGCAATAGCCACCCGCTGCTTCTGACCGCCCGAGAGCTTGGCCGGGTAGACATTCGCTTTATCAGCCAGTCCTACCTTCTCTAGCAGTTCTGTACTTCTTTGGCTGATCGCCTCTGTTGACTCGCCTTTTACCACACGTGGAGCAATCTCCAGATTTTCCTTCACCGTCAGATGAGGGAACAGATTAAAATGCTGAAAGACCATGCCCATTTTTCCCGTAATCTGCTTGATCTTTTGACTGTCGCCATAGACGCCTTCCTTGACCAAATACTCATCCTGAATTCGGATACTCCCACCGCTCACCTGTTCCAAGTAAACGAGACTTCGCAGCATCGTGCTTTTCCCCGATCCAGATGGTCCGATTACCGCAACGACATCGTTTTTGTTTACTTCAAAGGAGACATCCTTTAAGACTTCCAGATTGCCAAACGATTTTTTAAGATTGGATACTTGAATCATCGCCATTTCTCGCCAGTCCTTTATTCGAATTTGAACCTTTTTTCCAGCCACTTAAAAAACAGAGTCAACAAGAGGGTCATGAGCAAATAAATCACACCGGCAATAAAAAACGGAACAATGGTGAAGTCTCGATTCACCGCTGTCTGAGCAAAGTGCAGCAGCTCGGGAACCGCAACAGCGTAGAGCAGTGCCGTATCCTTCACCAAGGTGATGGATTCGTTCGCAACAGCAGGGAGTGCGACACGAAACATTTGCGGCAAAATGATTTTGGTGGTCGCCTGCCATTTGGTAAAGCCCAAAACCTGTGCCGCCTCATATTGGCCCTTGTCGATCGCAAGTAGCCCCCCTCTGAAAATCTCCGCAAAGTAAGCTGCATAATTCAGGACAAAGCCGACACAAGCAGCAACGAAACGGTCCATCACCAAATATTCGCCAACCACTGGCAAAAGGGGCAGTCCAAAGCAAATAAACAAGAGCTGCAAAAGGAGTGGTGTTCCACGCATGATATAAATATACGTATTTGCGAACCCGGCAAGTCCTTTATTGCCACTACCTGCCATCAACGTAATGAGAAAGCCTAACGGAATGGACACCAGAATGGCAATCAGAAACAGCAATACTGTCATCTGAGCCCCTTCCAGCATAGGCTTTGTAATCGAGATGATATAATCTACACTCATATGCATTTGCTCCTATTTCTTGGTTTTTGCCCCATCAAATCCGATGACGCTGGCGATTCCTGGTTGAACCTGTGCGATAAAAGCGAGGCTCCGCCAAAGTTGTTGGCGAAGCCATCCCTTCCTCCTATTTCAATACACGATCCTCGCCAAACCATTTTTCCGATAGTTTTGCAGCTGTTCCATCCTGATTCATGGTATCCAGCGCTTTTTGCAAATCATTCAGCAACGCTTCATTGCCTTTTTTCACGCCGATTCCGTACTCTTCCGGAGCGAGTGACTCATCCAAAAATTTGAAGGTTCCTTTATCTTTAGACATATAATAGTCAGCTACTACCTGGTCAATAACGACCGCATCAATGCGTCCGATTTTCAAATCACTCAGCGCGAGGACGTTGTCAGGGAACTCCGTAATCGTTTTGATCTGGTTTTTGATCTCATTTGCATCCAGGGCATCAGCCGCAGAGGAGAGCTTTTGCAGACCAACAACCTTGCCGGACAAATCAGCGAGCTTGCTCATATCCGATTTTGCTAGTGTTACAACCACCTGTGCATTTTTCAAGTAAGGCTTAGTGAAAAGAACCTTTCCTTTGCGTTCATCTGTGATGGTGTAACCGTTCCAGATCAGATCGATACGACCGCTGTTTAATTCAGACTCCTTGGAGCTCCAGTCGATCGGTTGAAAGACCATTTCTTTTCCCATTTTCTCTCCGGCTGCACGAGCGTAGTCAATATCAAAGCCGACCAACTCGTTTTTTTCATCCCGGAAACCCATTGGCGCAAACTTGTCATCGATTCCTACAACAATTTTATTGGCGCCTGCTCCAGTATTCGCGCTGGAACAGCCTACAACGAGCGAGAGCATGGCTCCCATGAGTAATGACACCAATGCAAATTTTTTCATCGTGATCCCCCTAGACCTTTTTCTATCTTTTAGTCTGATAAAGTGGTAATACGTTAACAAGTTATCATGATAACATATCAATCAGAAAGAGTCGATGATCTGCTAAAAAATAGAGAGTTTATAATAAATTCCAGCTGAATAAACACTTTGCCGGTTGTAGGGAGGAGAAAAGGCTCCAGGTTCTTGGGCCCCTTTTCCTCTCGAGACTCGTAGTATATCCAACTTCCATTTTTAGGGATTTAATAACACTTTGAAAGCATATCCATTGAAGATTGTTTTTAGAACAAAAAAACGTGGGATTCTTCTCCCACGTTTTCTATCGCTTTGTATTAGCAGATACATGTTTTGCGTTTTTGGCCGATTTTGCCTCGGTCTTCGATCTTTTGGATGTATTCGGTAGCTAGTGGAACTTTGCAGGCGGTTTGTCCGACATCGACTTGGACTTTGCCGATTGCTTTTGCGACTTCGAGTGCTTCGTCGTGCAGGGCCGGGACGTAGGCGCCGATGGAGATGACGAATTGGTTCATCGTGTAACGTACGCGGTTTCTTTCCTTGTGGATCGTTTCTTTGACACGGCTTAGCAGGTGCTTGATTTCTGCCAGGTCGAGCTTTTCATCGTCTGTGATGGAAACGTAGTTGGAATACGTATTCCAGCCGCACGCCGCGATCATTTCTTCCTCCGCGTCGATCCATTCTCTCGCCAGCTCTATTGCATACTCACTTTCCGCCGCCATGCTTGCTACGGTGTACTCTGAGAGCATGTACCAGTAAGCCTTTTTGACCCAATTGTTCAAGCGCTCCTTAGTCATGGTCTTGGGATCGACCGTCAGGCCCGCCAAATACATCGCATCCGAATTGCCCGTTTCATATAAAGCGATTGCGAGGCTTTGATCCCGCTTCACTTCTTTCACCAGCTTTTTCAAATCCCCGACCTTTACACCAAACAATGGCTCTTTGGCTCCGTGACGAAGAAAAGTCTTTTTCGTTTGCTCCGTGCCCAGTGCCTTCAGCTTTTGCATGACTTCCTCTACAGTCATCCCGTCACCTTCCCTGTTTCGCTCTCTCCCTCTATCATAACCATCTATCGGCACTTTTTCACTTCCATGCCTCTACAAGAAGTAACGTAAAGCCATGATCGAAACCATCCCCGCAACTACCGTTCCTAGCAAGCTTTTTGTTTTCATAGCGATGAGAACCGTAGGAATCGCTGCCAGCAGCTCGACATTGTTTACTAGAGACAGCTGTCCCTCCTTTACAAATAGCTCCTGTCCAACCAATGCTGCCATGACAGATATCGGAACGTAGTTCAGCCAGCGAATTCCCCACTCCGGGAGCTCCATCCGGCTTAAAACCATGAGCGGCAATACCCGAGGCAGGAATGTCACCAGGGCAGACCCGATAATAATCAAAAAGACATCCCATCTTACTTCCATTTATCTATCACCATCCCAATCGTAGAAGCCACTACCGTAGCTACAATTACCCCCACATTTCCCGGGTAAACAATCGCGACACCTACCGCAATGACTACTGCGCAAATAGCCACAATGACATCGAGCTTTACTTTTTTACGGCTGACAATCGCCAGGATCAACAAGCCGATAAACATGGCAGGCAGTGCAAAGTCCAGTCCAAACTTTTCCGGGTCGGAAATCCACTGTCCAAAATAGGCACCCGCAATATTGGCGAAAATCCAGTTGAGATACGCGGTCAGATTTAAGCCGTGCATCCATTTTTCATGGAGCTGTTTTCTTTTCGCTGCTTCGTTAATGGCAACACCAAAGGTTTCATCCGTCAAAAGCGAGCCTACCAGCATATTTTTAAACGGAGTAAGATGCCGAAAATAAGGAGATAGCGCCGCACTGAGCAGGATATGCCGCAAATTCACAAAAAAAATCGTAATCATAATGGCTGTTGCTGAACTCCCTGCGGCAATCATTCCCGCTGCAATAAACTGAGCGGAGCCTGCATACAACAAGACGCTCAGAAGTATGATCTCCAGAATGCTCAGACCCGCTGTCTTTTCCAAAACCCCCGCTGCAAATCCAATACTTAAATACCCCAGCAGAGTTGGAATACAATCCTTCACACCCTGCATAAAGCTGCCTTCATCTCTTGGAGTCGCATATGATTTGACTCGAAGCTCTTCTTGACTCACTCGTCTCCCTCTTCTCCTATTTTCTCTTTAGATGTTAGATAGATAACGACTATAAAAACAAGGAAGAAAATACGGTTCACCTCTACATGAACCGTTTTCCTGTTACCACCTGATAAAGATCCGGTTTGTTTCTCCAAAGAGCTTCTACTTTTTCTGGGCCGAGCACCTTGGTTACTTCTGCAAACATGATGTCATGGCGAATGTATTCGATGGCGACGAGGACGAGTGCCGGGTCTTGGGTTTTGACTGCCCATGCTACCCGATTCGGTCCGAAGTTTGCGATCAAGACCTCTTCTTTGTCTCGTGCCACGATGGTCAGATGACCGCCCATTCGCTCTTCCGCCACTTCTGGCGCCATATAGTCGTGATGGTAGGTGATTCCTACCTGTGTTTCTGCTTTTCCAAACAGGACGGAAAAGACAGGAATTCCCTCTTTTACGCGTCGATCAATCCGCTCCTGGATAAACTCGACCTGTGGCTCCCAAACGGATAGCCAGAGCTCTTCCTTGGCTCCCTCAATCATCTCGTTGATTTCCATGAGGACATGCTCATCGCTGCTGATGCGCCTGATGACGTCTACTTCCTGCTCGCTTTCCAGTGCAGTGAGCTTTTTTTCCAAGTAATCAAAGGATTGTTCAAAGTTGTTGCGCAGCCTCCCGATCAAGTCCTTGGCTGGCAACGGCGCATACGTGACTGGCTCGGAAGGTACGGTATGAACCGCCCCTTTATCAAGCAACTTGCCAATAACTTCGTAAATCATGGAACGCGGTACGCCAGAGCGTTTGCTGATTTCGTAGCCTGTGATTGGGGAATGCTTCAACAAGCTGATATAGGCCTTGCATTCATATTGGGAAAAGCCGAGCTTTTGCAGCTCTTTATAGATATCTTCCATAAAGGACCTCGTAGTAGTTATTGTTATACTTACTAATCTCACTATAAAGTGCTGGGATTTTGATGTCAATCGGGAGACGATCAAATGATACGTTCATTCGGACTGTAGTGGTGAGGAGAAAAAAGAAGAAAACGCTCCAGCTTCTTGGAACACTCTCTCGGGTCATTCCTGGCCGGCTCCATTCCAAAAGCGAAACCCGCGTCCAAAGTGGTCGGTTCTGGGGGCATCTCAGAGGTGGACGCTAAAAGCATGTTCCGCTTTTTCCATTGCGCCTTGGTAGGTGTTCCAAAGAGCTTCGCTTGTTTCTTCCTTTTTCTCTGCGAGCTTTCGAGGTGATTGAGAACTTTTCTTTTGAGTACATCTCGATGGAGCTTGTAAAGCTTCGCCAGAGAAGCATGTTTCCAGGCGGAGCGACTCGCGAAGTCCCGCTTAGCGGAGAGTCGATTCGCGGGAAACAGGAGCGTAACCCTGAATAATCTGCGTAGCGGCTACCACTTTTACGATCCGATCCCCCGCGAATCGGCTTGGAGCGGACAGTCTCCACTCCTTTGCAGGACGTAGACCGGAGCGAAGAATGGAAACAGGCTTCTCTCCTCCGCAGCCACGTTACATATTCCAATAAGAAAACGCCGGCAATATGCCGACGCTTTCGATTAACTTTACACTTCAGGACTGTTTCAACCGATACTTCGCCTCCAGCTTGTTGAACACATAGGAGAAAATCAGCACGAGCACCAAATAGTACACACCCGTCACCACGTACGTTTTCAACGGCTGATAGTTCGTCCCTGCGATTGCAATGGTTGTTCCCCAAAGGTCTGACATGCCGATATAAGCGACGAGGGAAGACTCCTTCAAGCAAATAATAAATTGGTTGCCGAGCGAGGGAAGGGCCCGCTTGATTGCTTGTGGCAAAATGATGCGGCGCATCGCTAGTGCGTAGGTCATTCCGAGCGAACGCGATGCTTCCATCTGCCCTTTATCTATTGAAACAATGGCGCCACGGAAAATCTCCGAAATATAAGCACCGTTATGGATGGCGAGTGCCAATACCCCTGCCCAATACTGGGGGAGGGACACAATCGAGGAGATACCGAAATAAAGAATCGCAATTTGTACAATCATCGGCATGCCACGAATCAATGCCAGATACACATTGGCAATATAGTTCCATATTTTAAGATGAGAAAGTCGAAAGAAAGCAAATAAAAGTCCAATCGCGCATCCCAGTACAAGCGAGCCAAGCGTTACTCGAATCGTCAGGAACAAAGCCTCTAGCAAAGCGTCATAGTTTGCAAGAAAAATATCTACCATAGGATCACTTCCACCATCAGGTTATTCGATGCTTGTCTCATTTTTTCGGATCACCCAGGATATTGGTGCCAAACCATTTTTGACTGATCTTGTCGTACGTACCATCCGCTACAATCTCTTCGAAGGCTTTGTTCATTTTGTCCAGCAGCTCTTTGTTGTCTTTATTCACAGCGATCCCCTGCTCATCGTAGACAAGTGGATCACCGACAGGCTTGATTTCCAACCCGCCATCCTTGATCGCAAGCAAGCCGAAAATCTGGTCTGCAATCACGGCATCTATTCGCTTGGTCTTTAAGTCCATCATCGCCGGAACATCCCCGGAGGAGTATTTCATGACGTTCTCCTTATCGGTCAGCGTCAATGCTACCTTTTCGTAGTTTGTTGCGGGCGTCGTTCCGATTTTCTTGCCTTTCAAATCCGCCGCTGACTTGATATCCTCGTTGTCCTTGTCGACGAAGATTTGCGAGCCGGAACGATAGTAAGGCGTAGAAAAATTGACGGCCTTTAATCGTTCCTCCGTAATCGTCATGCTCCCGAGGATCGCGTCAAACTTTTTGTCAATCAAGCCCTGGATAATCGTTTCGTACGGGAATGTAATCGCTTTTGGAGTCATCCCCATCTTGGCTGCCAGCGCCTCTCCAATCTCTACGTCAAAGCCGACCAGCTCGCCATTTTCCTTATAATTAAAAGGCTTATAAATGCCGCTCATCGCATAAACAAACTCTTTTTGCCCGCCGGCTTGTGCACCATCCTTTTGGTCACCACAGCCAGCAAGCAAAACCGAACCTAGCAAAACGATACTCATCAAACCAGCCAACATCTTCTTTTTCATGCTGATACCCCCAAGAATTCGTATCCTTCTGATAAAAGTGTTCTATAAAATTCGTTGTAAAAATTGTTTGGTTCGTTCATTTTGTGGGCTTTCAAAAAAGGTATTCGGATGCCCCTGCTCCAATATTTGACCATTGTGCATGAAAGCGACACGATCAGCTACCTCACGGGCAAAGCCCATTTCATGCGTAACAACCACCATTGTCATCCCATCACTTGCTAGCTGCTTCATGACTTGCAATACCTCCCCTACCAATTCCGGGTCCAGTGCAGAGGTAGGCTCGTCAAACAGCATAATCCGCGGCTCCATCGCGAGTGCTCGTGCGATCGCAACCCGCTGCTTTTGTCCGCCTGAGAGCATATCCGGGTAGACGTCTGCCTTGTCCTTCAGCCCTACTTTTTCGAGCAGCTTCAGCGCCAATGCTCTTGCTTCCTCTTTCTTTTTCTTTTTTACGTGAACAGGCGCTTCCATTACGTTTTCCAAAACGGTTTTGTGCGGGAACAGATTGAAATGCTGAAAGACCATCCCTACCTCTGCTCGCACTTGATTCAGATCTGTCTTTTGCGGAACAATCTGACTGCCCATCAATCGAATTTCACCCGAGTCGTACAGCTCTAAAAAATTGAGGCAGCGCAAGAGTGTGCTTTTGCCCGATCCGCTTGCCCCCAGCAACACGACTACTTCCTTTTGACTGACCGATAGATCGACTCCATTCAAGACGGTCAGTGGGCCAAACGTTTTCACCAAGCTTTTTACTTGAATCATACTCGATCCCCTATCCTCTCTGATAAACTAATTCGCCATTTCGATAGGTTTTTGTGACGCGAACCTGATCAATCTCTTCCGGAGCAATCGCAAAAATATCGCGGTCCAAGACGATAAAATCTGCCCAATAGCCTGGGGCAAGCTGTCCAATATCAGGAATGCGCGTGACCTGCTGCGCGCCTTTTGTGTACAGCATAACGGCTGTAGGCACATCGATTCTTTCTTCCTGTCCCGTATCCGTTCCATCGTAGGCGATCCGTGTAACGGCTGACTTCAGTCCCACAAACGGGTTCGCAGGGTCTGCCCAGGCAGTTGCCGGTGCATCAGAGGATATGGACACTTTTACTCCCGCTTCCAGAAAAGAACGGATCGGATAAGCCTTCTTCGTTCTCTCCGCACCAAGATTATTCAAATAGCTTTCAATCTCTGCATACAAAAAGATCGGCTGTGGAATCAAGGCAATCCCCGCTTCACTCGCTTGCCTGATCATTTCTTCGGTCAGAAGAGCCGCATGCTCGATACGAATCGACGGTGCATCTGGAATCCATCCTTTTTTACCGCTGAAAGTGTCTAGGATCAGCTGAATCGCTTTTTCGCCCATGGCGTGAATCAGCAGTTGAATTCCGTGCTTTTCGGCAAACGCTCCCGCTTCCAGTAATTCTTCATTAGAGGTCATCGCGATGCCGTCAATTTCCGTTTCCAAAAAGGGAGGGTCTACCCATGCCGTCTGACCGGAAACGCTGCCATCTGCAAAGAGCTTGACCCCTCCAATGTGAATGTGGGCACGCGGGTCCGTTTTTTCAGTAACCAAGGACGGATCTTTTTTCAGATCATCCCACAAATAGTACATAACGGTGCGGTGCTGAAACCCGACCTCCTTTGCACGCTGGTACGTTTCAAAATAGTCGGTAGGCTCGGAGCGGGCCATGAGCTCAGCGATCGTTGTAATCCCATGTGAAAACAGGTGCGGACCAAGCTCTGCCAATGAAGCTGCATCTTGTTCAATCGAAGTAGACGGTAAAAGGCCAGCTACCAGCTTTCGGGCATTTTCTCGCAAGATGCCTGTTGGTTCTCCATTCTCATCCTTATCAATTTGTCCGCCTTGTGGGTTTGGCGTGTCTCTGGTGATCCCGAGCTTATGCAAAACAAAGCTATTTACAGCACAGATGTGACCACAAGAGCGGGTAACAATCACAGGTACATCGGAAGCTGCCTGATCCAGATCCCAGCGACTTGGCGCTCTGCCTTCAGTCAGCTTGCCTTCGTCGTAGCCCCAGCACTGGATAACAGAAGCATCCTGATGTGTTTCTCGGTAGGCACGTATTTCGCCCAACAATTGTTCAATGGAATGCAGCGCAGGAGGTGTGCAGGCGATCTGCTTGAACGTATGAGCAAGCATAAGCGGGTGCATATGTGTATCAATCAAACCCGGAAGTACCCTGCTGCCATGAAGGTCGATTTTTTCTCCTTCGCACTCAGGCAGATCGGCTTCCTCTCCAATCCAGGCAATCCTGCCTTCCCTTATGACCATGGCTGATGCGTACGGCCGATCTGAATGAGAGGTAAAGATTTGTCCATTTACAAAAACCTTGTTCAATTGATGAGCCCCCTTTGAATCTATCGATGCTTAGTTCCCCAAATTCCTTATCCATGTTTCATGCCAAAGACCAAGAGAGAAAAAAGCGAATCAAGAGGCAAAAGAGCAGGTTTTTCAATCTGAATTATCTTAATATTAAGTGTTTTGATGTAACATTGTTTCGAAACCGATACAGACGATCTAGATTCGGTTCAATTCTTTCCCCCGCAATTGCTTTCTTGAAGCAGAATCTGTATCGCTATCGGTACAGATTTGCAAAGAAGCCCTTTCCATCATCCCGTCTGCCCCGATTTCTTAATGGGATTTATCGTTTTTTGGCATACAAAAAAATCCCTGATTGCTCAAGGATTTTTCCGTCTGTGCATTGTTTATTTATCCGTTTTGAATTTCACCATCAATGATGGTCATCGCGATTTTGGTTTCCAGCAGCTCATCTGGATTTTCGAGGGAAAAGAGGTCTTTCGAATACACGGTCATATCCGCCAGTTTGCCTCTTGAGATTGTACCTTTGAGATGCTCTTCGTTGGTCGCATATGCTCCGCCGATCGTAAATACATTCAGGGCTTCGTACATGGACAGCTTCTCTTTTTCGTACCAGCCGTTATGCGTTTCAGAAGGCGCTCGGCGTGTCAGTGCCGCATGGATGCCGAGCAGTGGATCAACAGGCTCGACAGGAGCGTCCGAGCCACCCGCACATAAAACCCCTGCTGATAGCAGCGTTTTCCATGCATACAAATATTCGCCTCTTTGCTCCCCTACCCGCTCCTTAACCCATGGGAAATCTCCCACTACAAATCTCGGCTGGATATCGGCAATCCGGCTAGGGTCAGCCAAACGCTTCACCAAATCTTCGCGCAGCAAGGAAACATGGATCAGGCGATCACGGTAATCCACTTTTGGCATTTGGTCGAGAATGTCCAGAACATCTGCCAGAGCTTTGTCGCCAATCGTGTGTACAGCAATCGGCATCCGATGTTCTCTCGCCTCTTTAATCATGGAGAATAATGTTTCCGGCTCGTGCATCGCATCGCCAAAATGCCCCGGCGCATCCTGATAAGCCTCGGACAGCAGAGCAGTTCTTCTGCCAAACGCTCCGTCAGCAAAAATTTTGATCGAACCGATTTGCAATCTCTCATTCCCATAGCCTGCGTACATGCCTTTTTCTTGGAGGCGTTTGAGGTACGGATAATCGATCAACAGATTGCAGCGCAGTCGATGCTCCCCTTCATTTAGCAGTTCGTGATACATCCGATAGGTTTGATCGAGCCCACCCAAATAGGCAGGATCATTCGTATGCGCCCCTGTCAGCCCCAAGCTAACGGAATATTTCATCGCTTGTCCAAGCGCAAATTTCATTTCCTCGTACGTTTTTTCGGGGATGTGTCTTGTGATCAGCTGGGAGGCAGATTCGAGCAATAGTCCTGTTGGCTTTTGGGTCTGCGGATCAAGAACGACGCTTCCCCCTGTCGGAACCTCGATAGCAGGATGATATTGGCTGATTTCCAGCGCCTTGCTGTTTACGAGAAACGCATGATGACAAACTCTTTTTAAGTAGACTGGACAATGGGGCGCTACCTGATCCAGCTCTTCAATCGTCGGGATCGTCCCTGTCTCAAACAGATTCTCGTCCCATCCCATCCCGATCAGCCATTTTCCGGGAGGAGTCGCATCCGCTCTTTCCTTTATTTTATCTAGCATTTCATTCTTTGATTTGACACCGGTTACATTCAAATCTAAAAAGTGGAAAGCAACACCCGACAAATGCAGGTGACTGTCTATCAGACCAGGAGAGGCCATCTTTCCTTGCAAATCAATAACGGGCGTACCAGCTCGTCCCCATTGCAGGATCATCTCGTCATGTGTACCAAGATCGGCAATTTTGCCATTTTCCACTACCACTGTTTCTACTAGCGGGTTTTCCGCATCTAGCGTATGAATTACGCCATTGGTATAAATGGTTCTTGTCATCGTTACTCCGCCCTTCTCTTTTTGATCAATATGCGAAGCGTGCCATACTCCCCCAAATCATAGAACCTGGACCAAAAGCAGTCAATATACATGTCATACACATCCACCTCCTTTTATCTGAATTGTGATATTATTGTTTCGATTACAACACATTTGCTCCGATTTCGAACCACGATTGGAATCGTATGAACCGCCCTCCCCTTTTTTCGACTACGCATCAAAAGGAGACATGAGAAATGACAACGGATTCCTTCACGATCAACCAGGAATTTTTCCTAAAAATTCTCGACTCGCTTGGAGTAGGTATCTACATCGCTGACAAACACGGGAAAACACTTTGGGTAAACAGGGTCAGTCAAAAAGGGTTGGGTAAACCGCTGGAGGAATTGATTGGGAAGCATATTGCGGATCTCGAAAAAGAAGGCGTATATTCCCCCTCCGCTATGAACATTGCACTGCGCGAGAAAAAAGAGACAGTTACCACAATCCAGCAAATCAAGGAAAAAAAAGTGTTGGTGACTGCGAATTTGGTTTATAACGAGAAAAATGAAGTCGAATATCTCGTCACACTTGGAATTGATATGATCAACGATGAGATTCGGAATGCCCCTGGCTCCGATTTAAAAGAGATCGAGTCTTTACTTCAGCGCTATATTCATGAGCTCCGTAAAATGAATGCCCTTAACATGTTCACAGGTGAGCATGAGCGGTCCTTCGTCGGTCGAAGTGAGTCATTTACCAAGCTCTCGAATTTGATCAGCAAAATTGCTACAGTCGATACAACTGTCCTCATCACTGGTGAAACGGGGGTCGGAAAAAATATATACGCGCAGCAAATTCATCATGCGAGCGAACGGTACGACAAGCCTTTTGTCCATATCAACTGCGCCGCGATTCCTGCCACACTGATCGAGTCTGAGCTGTTTGGCTATGAAAAAGGGGCTTTTACGGGAGCCAGCGCGAATGGAAAGCCCGGACTTGTGCATCAGGCTGAAAAAGGAACCCTTTTCCTCGATGAAATCAGTGAGCTCCCCCTCGTTCTCCAGTCGAAGCTGCTGCAGCTGCTTCAAAATAAAACGTACATGCCAATCGGCTCCGTTCAAACGAAAAAAGCGGACGTACGAATCATTGCTGCCACCAATTGCAATCTGGAAGAGCTGGTCAAAAGCGGAAAATTCCGCTCCGATTTGTTTTATCGCCTCAATATTTTGCCAGTAAATATCCCGTCGCTGCGTGAGCGAAAGGAAGATATTTTTCCACTGCTCTATTTTAATTTGGAAAAATGCAATCTGCGGCATCAAAAGAATCGCACGATGTCCACCAAGGTGGTCGAGGTGTTGCAAAATTATCAGTGGCCAGGAAACATCAGAGAGCTTGAAAATGTAGTCGAGCAGCTCATCATTTTAGCGGCCGACGATATCATCTCCTTGGCCGATTTACCTAAGCGTATTTTGGAGGCAGACCATCGCGACGATCAGCCTTTCTCAATCCCCTCTGGCAGCTCCTTAACGTCAATCGTGCATGACATGGAGAAAAAGATCATAGAACATGCCTATAAAGAGCACAAAACAACACGAAAAACCGCTGCGGCACTGGGCATTACACACTCCATGCTCATGCGCAAGCTAGCCAAATACGATATTAATAAAGAAACATCCTCGTAAAATCAGTCGAGTCTCGGAATCTAGTTCTCCAGACTCGACATTTATTGATAAAAAGTTCATTTGACCCTCTCAAACTTATAAAGAATTGGTAAACGATACCTACCAAAACTTGACAAAGTTCTTTATTTTGGATACGATTTTTCATATTTCGACATCCATTTACAATTTTCATCAACGAAATGAAAAGGGCAAATCCATCGAAAGGTGGGGACGCAAAACCACGGGTCTAAAGTCTTTGACCATGATAGCCGGGTTGCCATACATCGCAGTACCTATCTTTCAGATGTTGGTAGCTTGGAGTGGTTGTTCCATTTTCTGGAATGACTTTTTTTATTTCCCATAAATTGCATCGTTGGAAAGGAGAATGCCATGCATTTTGCAGCAACTTCCGATTTCCTGGTTCTTTTGAAATGCCGATATAGAAAAAGAGAGAAAAGCAGTAAATAAAAAGTCAACCGTGTCTGCTTTAATACCAAGCAAAGCAAATATGAGAACGACTACTATGATGGAGTGGAAACGAAATGTACAAACAAGTAGATTCAGCCGAGTCTTTAGCATTATTCCATCAGATTAAGAAAGCCGTTTGGGATTCGATGGGCTTCGATATGGAATATGCAAAAGATGGTTCAGATTTGTACCTACTGATTGCGGATGATGGCGAAGCAGGTGGAACGTATGAGTTCACACCTCATTCCAAATCAACTCCGTTTATTCGCGCGTTGTTTGAAGATGTTATAACGGACGAGATGAAAGTGATGGAGCTTGATAGCCTCGCTGTTCTTCCCAAATATCGCGGACTGGGACGAAAGGGCATTTCCCTGATGCTTGATTACGCTGAAAAGCATGGTTATACACATGCAGTCGGTATTGCGGATCCAACCTTCTTCCAGTTAATTAACAATAAATATCATGTCAGGGCGACCCAGGTAAAAGAGAAGATCTTTTACAAAGGGGCAGACACCATACCTACGCTGTTTCACCTCAAAGAAGCTTACGTCAATAAAAATCATCCTGACTATTCGTGGTACACTCCAATGTTTTCACAAATAAAAGTTGAGGTCGTGGGCTAACATGAATATGGATCTATTGAGAAGAAGAAATAATTGGGTCGTTGTCGTTTTTGCCAGTATTATCACTGTCGTACAAATCATTAATATATTTATTGGCGGCGCTCCTATTCCCTTTGTACTGACTGTTCTTGGAATCTTGTACGGCGTTCTGGCACCCTTTACGTACATCTCCAATCGACCGGGTCTAAAAGACAAAATGGCTTCATTTATGAAGTATTTCAATTTTGCTGTCATTGGCACCTTCATATTCGTCGTGTTACAGCTTGATCCCCATATGGTTAACGTTTTGCTAGGGATGTTCTTCGTCGCTGTAATGGGGATTTACCAGGATAAAATCATTAACATTTTAACCATTTTGTCTACCCTCGGAATTGTCTCCTACTATTTCTTTACACAAGGAGATACGATTTTCCATTCTTCTTCGCCAATCGATTTGCTGTACTATCTTCTGACCTTCTGCTATGTTTCCTTGACGAGCATGATGCACGCACTGTTCAATAACAAGCTGCAGAAGGAAAGCGAGCTGCAAAAGCAGGAAGCCATTGAATCAAAAGAATCCTTGCAGCGCGTACTTGACCAGATCAATCAATCACTGAATTCCGTGCAAGAATACCAGGAGAATTTGAACAAGGTTACAGATGGTGTAACGATTCGCGCAGTTGAAACCGTATCTTCCCTCAAAGAAATTATGGAATCATTCGGGGTGCAAACAGGCAATACGAATGAACTACGCAGCGAAATGAATTCGACCAATGTGCGCGTCGAGGATATGACTCGTTCGGTTACCGAAATGCATGAATTCGTAGAATCGACAAAAGAGGCAACACATGAAAGCGGAAAACGGATCGGTAATATCGGCAGTGATTTCGAGCGTTTCATTACCGATATCCAGGGGACAAACCGCTTGATTCAAGAGCTGTATGAAGAAACGGCATCGATTGGAAAAATCATTCAAACCATCTCAGATATTTCTGCACAAACCAATCTGTTGGCACTCAACGCAACCATCGAGGCCTCCCGAGCAGGCGAGCACGGGCGCGGATTTGCAGTCGTTGCAGATGAGGTTCGCAAGCTTGCCGAATCTTCCAAAGTGTCCACCGAGTCTATCTCTACTCTGTTGATGACGATTCGCGAAAAAATGAAGCGTGTATCTGACATGATCTCTGAATCACAAGCTTCCTTCGAGAAAAACAGCGAGGGCATCCATGAAGTACAAGAGATGTTCACCAACGTCGACACCTACATGAGAGACTTCTCTGATAAGACCAGATACTTGCAAGAATTCATCGTAAACGTACACAGCATGATTCAGGAAGTCAGTGCCAAAGTTGAGCTTAATGCAGACATTACCGACAAGAACAAGGATAGTCTTGAAGATGTCCTCGTCCTCGTTTCAGAACAAAAGGATGAAGTCGTGAAAGTTTCGAGCGGCTTTGAAAAGATTGAACATCAGTTGAGAACGCTGCACTAAGCTAGTTGCATGAACCGCCTCTAACACCGGGGCGGTTTTTTTATTTTCTCTATCAAACTATCATTTTCTTTCATAATTGCCTTGAATAGGTAATAGACTAATGCTAGAATCGCTTTGATTGTGACAACGATGATAACTATTTCAACGGATAGAGGACGTGCAGCATGTTGAAAAGAAAAGGGAAAATAGCCGCATTGATCTTGGTGATCTGGTTTCTGGCGCATACGGTTCTGATCACGGTTGACGGCATGTCAGACGAGCTTGCCAAAGTGGACGTCGGTGTTGTTCTCGGAAATAAAGTAGAGATGAACGGGGAACCGTCAGCGCGACTGAAAGGTAGATTGGATAAAGCCATTCAATTATACAAAAAGGGATATTTTCAGCACATCATCGTCAGTGGGGGCGTAGGTGTTGAAGGCTTCGACGAGGCGCAGGTCATGAAAAAGTACCTGATCGAACATGGAATCGAAGAAGAGAAAATCATCGCAGACAGCAATGGCATCAATACGCGGATGACCGCCAAAAATACAAAAGAAATGATGGATCAAATGGACTGGGAGTCCGCAATGGTCATTACGCAGATTTATCACATCAGCAGAACCAAGCTCGCCTTTTGGAAAGAAGGGATCAGTAGTACCGCTTCCGCCCATGCCGAGTTTTTTGAAATAAGAGATATTTTTTCATTGTTTAGAGAGTTTTTTGCCTACTATCGCTATCTTTGGTAAGCACCGAGGATGCACAAACCCTCAACGATAAAAACATCATCATCCAAGGAGATATAGCGGGAAAAATCAGTCATGGTCGGTAATCGAAGGACTCCTCGCAAAAGAACAGTCCCTGAGGAATTCTCTGAAGGGATTATTTGTTATCGGGGAGAGGGTTTCGACTTATAACGAGCATTTTTCAGCTACAGCTCTTATGTTTTGATGTTTGTTATCTGGTCCATACAGATCCATTGACTTTCCTCATCGTTCACTATTTTGATCCGCCTTCTATTCTGGTCAATCCATTTCACTACACCCCATATGGTGCAGATGCTCCCCCATTCTTCTTTTGCAGGCTCCCACCAGGAAACGGCGATTGCGTAGTCCTCCCGAGCTGAATCACGGATTATATAGTGAAAGGAGTCTAATTCGTCTTGTTCAAGGCTTGGCATTGGTACAAGTTTATCGTCTTCCTTCATCTGTAAATACAATTCCCGTTGCTCCGGCAATACAAATCGCATCGAAAATGGGTTTTCTATTCTGCTAGTCATATGCTGTACCCCTTCCTTTCCCATGCTTCCTAAACGACCTTTGTGTCTAGCTCTGATCACTGACCATCAATGAATGCCTTTTTAGCTAGACCTTCGCCTCGATCATGATACCGTGTCTGGTTCGTTCATGATTCATTCCCTTTTGAAAATCAGTCTCCTTCAAACAAGAACGCTTGTTCCTATTATATGCGAACAATTCACGAACATGCAAATAAAAATAGCACCGATCGGTTCGAGGCTGGCTCCTATTTTGGCGAAAAAATGACCCCCGGGGTTATCCCGAGGGTCATCTCCTGATTCTTAATTGGCGGTAGTTATTAATGTCATTACTTGATTCGGTCCTGAATCAACACTGATCAGAATCGTATAGTTTCCTGCGGCAGGCATTGTCTTGTTATCTAATTGAACCATGAACCATTGCTCCTCATCTAAATTAATCCCAGTGAAAGTAATGACATCGCCATCAATTTTGTCTGCTCCAATATTGAGCCATCCTGTACCATTAATTTGGAAATAATCGGTCACGCTTGGAGGAATTACGCCATTAAGATCAATCGTAATCGTTGCATTCGTCAGCTTCTCGTTGGCAATAAGCATTGGTTGGATTGTTTGAACAGACCCAGCTATTAAATGATACGGATATTTATCAACTACGTTATCCCTTAAGGTAAATATTCCACTAGTTTCGCTATTCTCGTCTTATACCTCTCGGCTTATAACGAGCCTACACCGTACAGGCGACTTTCATCGCATACGGCGTTCCGTCAACGAAGTAGAAGGCATCCTTTCATCTCGATTTTTTACAATGGGCTATTCGATCTTATCATTCGACGATAAACAACGAATAAACAAGCAATCGCCTCTTTCGCTTTTGGCACTCCATCTCATGTCCTTACACATTTGCAAGCCCCTGTTTGACATCTTTCATGGGCTCACTTATCCTATAGATACATTTAAATGTATCTATAGGAGAGTAAAAATGGCCAGAAACAAATATCCGGAAATCACACGAAGAAGAATTATGGAATCGGCGTTCAAGCTGTTTACGTTGAAGGGCTGGAATAACGTAACGATTCAGGATATCGTAGATGATGTAGGAGACATTACTCGAGGTGCCTTCTATCATCATTTCAAATCCATCTCGGATATCATTTCGACCATCACCAAAGAGATGTTACTGGAACAGGTTGTGTTCCAAGATATACCGGACTTGGGAAGCTTAAATGCGTTGGATCGCTTACGGCTTGGAATTTCGTTCTCGATTCTGCGAAGTATTAAAAACGGAGACCTTTCCACGGTTTCTCGTAAAATAAATTCAGCTGAATTTATTTATACTCGAATCATCGAAGGCGCTAGAGTGGTTGCACCAGGTATTCAAAAAGTGATTGAAGAAGGCAATCAAGACGGCTCGTTCCAGGTTGCTTATCCCAAGCAAGCTGCAGAAGTCTTTACGATGCTGTTTGACATTTGGATGAATCCAGGCATCTTTCAAGTCAGCCGAGAGGAATATGTTCAGAAGATCGAACATATCACTTTCATGTTTGAAGCAATTGGCATTCCTTTCGTCAATGAACAGCTGAAAGGGGTATTTCTGGAGTTGTTTGATCATGCACAAGAATTGGAGTAGGCGTTACAGCTAAAAAATAGACTACGCGATGTAGTTTATTATTTTATTCAATTACATTCATATGAATGTAAAAAAATTTACTCCCATACATTCAAATGAATGTAAAAGAAATGGAGGCACTTACTATGACCAACCTAGAGATTATTTTTGTCATCCTGTTGTTATTGTCAAGCATTCCGTTGTTTTTCATTCAGCGCGGTTTCACAAAGTTTAATGCGGCCATTCTTTTGGCGGATTATGTGTTTTTATTGGCAACTGTTATTGCAATCGGAGCAAACTGGCGAATGATACCTGCTTATATCGTCATACTTCTTTTGACACTGCAGGTCTTGATCAAATTCGGCAGCACCAATGTATCCAAGCATTGGGGAGCAAAGCTTGCGAAAGGAGCTGGCTTGGTTGTGGCAGTAGTTGCCATGATTGCAGTGCCGACGCTGTTCCCCCTTTTCTCATTTCCAAAGCCTACGGGAGAGTATGCGGTGGGAACTCAAGCCTTTCATCTAGTTGATCCAACTCGTAAAGAGCTTGTTGTTCCCAACAGTCGGGTTAACCGTGAATTAATGGTTCAGGTTTATTATCCCGCGGAAAAGGGGACCGGCACCCCTGCCCCATATCACGAAAACATCGATGCCTTTACAAAACAATTCTCTGCTACCCAGGAATTTCCTTATATCGCAACCACTCATTTGGGATTGATCAAAACGCATTCGTATACAAACGCGGTTCCGTTGCAAACATCAGCAAAATTCCCGCTTCTTTTATTTGCACATGGAATGAGCCTGTATAGCCAGCAAAACACCTTCCAGCTAGAGGAGCTGGCGAGTCACGGTTATGTCATCGTTGCGATTAACTTTACGGGAAGCGCAGCAATAACGGTTTTTCCGGATGGAGATCAGGTTGATTTTACGCCTATTGAGAACACCATCACTTTTTTAAACAACCTGATTTTGCTTTGGGAGCAGGATGCTTCGTTCGTTCTCGATGAAGTCATCCGAGCTGATTTCGATGATAAATTCAAGCCCATTGCCAAGCTAATCGACTATGATCATATTGGCATGTTAGGTCACTCCTTTGGCGGTGCCACTTCCGCTCAAATGTTGGTGAAGGATGATCGGATTAAAGCAGCAATCGATATGGATGGCGGATTGTATGGTGCACCTATGCCGAAGGACGGTCCCGGAAAGCCGTTTATGCTGATGAATGCCGAAGCCTCCATCCGATTCATGAAGGAGGCTTATAGCCAGGAGCCTGGCAATAGGGATGAATTGTTTGTGGAAAGCTATTTGAGAAATAAAACTATTGAAAAAACAGGCGTATATACAGCCGTTATTCCCAAAACGAATCATGGCAGTTTTACCGACTTGGCAGCCGTTTCTCCTCTGATCAATGAAGCAGGAGCGGATGTAGATGCGATTTATCGATTGATTAACGACATGGCGCTTGGCTTCTTTGATAAGAATTTAAAGGGAATCAACATAAATAAAATGGATCAAATTCAGAAAAATAATCCCGAAATCCACTTAACCAGATATTAAGGAACCGCTTCAGCTGCTCCCCTCAACGCTTGAACGAAAAAACCCTCAGGATTTCTCCTGAGGGTCATCGTGACAGTTAGTCTACATAAATTCGATAAACAGCGTCCATCGTATTGCTTCCGTTCACGTATACGATCAATAGATCGTCTTGATTTACTGTATCTGTATCGTTTTTATCCATGTATCCTGCGGTTTTAATTTTGTAAGAGTGTACCGAGCCTTCCAAGGATTCCACAGCGCCACGTAATTCACTTACAAGCATTGTACCTTCCGTATTCACTGTGAAGAATATGTTGTGCACATTTGTAACTACTGATTCAGATCCAGCCTTTACCTTAATTGCATAGGCTGGTGACGCTTCTTCTACCTTGTAGGTCGTTCCATTCGTTAACCCTGTGATTTCTGTACCGGCTATTCTTGTTCTTGAAGAAGCCTCAGAAGTCAGGGTACCATTTGCTTTCGTATACATAACGGTTGCCGTTCCTTCAGGATCCACTGTTACCTTGTAGACCTTATCAGTTGTCAGTCCCGTGATCTTTGAATTTTCTGCAGTTCCTAGGGAATCAGCATCTAAAATGACTACGCTTTTCTCGTCTTATACCTCTCGGCTTATAACGAGCCTACACCGTACAGGCGACTTTCATCGCATACGGCGTTCCGTCAACGAAGTAGAAGGCATCCTTTCATCTCGATTTTTTACAATGGGCAAAACGATTGTAGCATTCGACAATAAACAACGAATAAACAAGCCGTTATAAAAAGTAGTCCGCTGACTCGGCACATTGTCAGGCAACTAAACAGCATTTGTACCTATGACCTCTAACACCCCAAATCGATAACTTGAAATATACCAGTATTTAACATAAAGTGTAAAAAGATAAAAAATTTCTTCAACTCGATTGGGGGAACTGCGGTGAAGTATTTGCTTTCCATTCTTTCGCTCCTTTTCTTAATGGGTTGCACCGATAGCAGCGATATACCCAAAGAACAATCAGATTTAAAAGACTATCTTGAAAATAGAGGGTACCAAGTCATTTCTTATGAAGGATTAGCAGAAACGTACGAACTGACAAAAGAAAAAATTACGGAGTTGCCTTACATCATGTATTGGGGTTTGCAATCTGTTGAGCCTGCACTGTATTTTGGTAAGACAATCAACGTCGAAAAGTTTCTCGTAAAAAATCATCCCTTAAGCAAAGGGGAAGTTGATGTTTACGTCTATGAAGTAGATGGACAACCAATAGGAGGAACTTCTTTTCCGCATGGAGAGAGATTATATGGTGGTTTTTGGTCTTTGGATGGTGAAACGATTGAGGAGCTTCAAGCTAAGTCTTTTCAAGATTGGCGAACAGACTGGATCAATAAATATAGTAAAAATGGACTCGTTCAGCCGAATTGACTGGCATGGGAATCGATCTGAATCAATATGTTACGAAGAAGCCCGCCCAAGCATCCTGCCAGGCGGGTTTTGTGCTGATGTCTCCCCTCTATTCATCATGATGTCCACCCATTTACTTTGCCTGCCAAACCCTTTTTTTACACTATCCTTTTGGGTATTACCTATCATAATAGTGCGTACTATATTTTTATTTTTGCTCAAATTATACTAACTTTACTTTGAAGTGAAGGAGAGAGAAAAAATGAATACTGTCAAAAGCTACAATCACGATCTTTGGGATCACGGCATCAGCCAGGGTTACTGCGTAAACGGAACCATCTACATTTCGGGACAATTTTCCCACGATACAGAGGGTGCATTCGTTGGCGAAGATGATATCGAGGCACAGACCCGACAGACACTGGAAAATCTTGATCGCGTGCTCGCGGGATTTGATGTTACAAGATCGAACCTGGCTTATGTAGAGATCTATCTAACAAACCCACAAGCCCATTTCGAACCGGTTCTCCGGCAGTTCAAGGAATACGTGGGAGACCATCGGCCAGCCGGCAGTCTCATTGGCGTAACATATCTTGCTTCCCCTGAGCAGCTGATTGAAATAAGTGCTGTGGCACATACACACTAACCCATTCGTAGACATAAACGAATAGTCAAGAAGAAAACCCATCTCTAATGAAAACAGAGGCGGGTCTTCTATTTCTTGAATGTACGCCTACGTATTAGTGAAAACACGCATGAAAGAATTTCGAGCAATATTCAATCTCACCCAGGCAGAGCTTGCGCAAAAGGTCGGAGCAAGAAGAGAAACGATCAGTTTTTTGGAAAAAGGAGAGTACAATCCGTCTCTCAAACTAGCCGTCAAAATCGCTCAGCAATTCCAGGTCAGTGTAGAAGACGTTCATTAACAAAAAGAGCAGCAAGCTCGTAAGCTCGCTGCTCTTTGCTTTTCTACACCTGCACTTCCTTCTTCCCGAAGAACGTCCTCAGCGCCTTGTAAACCTCGCCTTTTTCCCGAATCACACAATGCATGAATTTGGGTTCCTTGATATGCCGGTACGCTGACATCAGAGTCGAATGTCTATTATACTGATTAACCTCGCCATACCCGAACATATTGCACCGGTCCATGAGCTCCTTCACCAGCTTGACGCAGCGCTCATTGTCAGAGGTGAGGTTGTCGCCATCTGAGAAGTGGAACGGGTAAATATTGTACTGGGAAGTCGGGTAGCGGCTATCGATGATCTCCAACGCTTTTTTGTAGGCAGAGGAGCAGATGGTTCCTCCGCTTTCGCCTTTGGAGAAAAAGGTATCCTCTGTGACTTCCTTGGCGTCGGTATGGTGGGCGATAAAGACGATCTCCACTTTTTCATACTTGGTGCGCAAGAAACGAACCATCCAGAAAAAGAAGCTGCGGGCAATGTACTTCTCAAACACACCCATGGACCCTGAGGTATCCATCATGGCGATGATGACCGCATTGGAGTGCGGCTTGATGATTTCCTCCCACGTTTTAAAGCGAAGGTCCTCATCTGTGATGCCGAGCTCCAGATCGCTGTAGCCTGCCAGCGCATTGCGCCTGATCGCCGCGATCAAGGTCCGCTTTTTGTCGATATTGCCCATCAAGCCTTTTTTCCGTACATCGTTGAAGCGCGTCTCTTCAATGACGATTTGATCTTCGTCTTTTCGTTGCAGATTCGGCAGCTCTAGCTCAGCGAATAGCATCTCCTGCAATTCTTCTACACTGATCTCTGCCTCATAGTAATCCACACCAGGCTGGTCACCCGCTCCTTGCCCTTTTCCCGGACCTTGAGCCTGATCTCCGTCCTTGGCTACTACGTCTCCAACCTTGCTGTTTCCCTTCCCTTGACCGCCATGCTTCCCTTTTTGGAAGTTAAAACGCAACCGGTACTCATCCAGGGAGCGAATAGGGATCTTGATTACTTCCCGACCGTTCGACATGATGATATTTTCTTCGCTGACGAGATCGGGCAAATTTTTCTTGATCGCTTCTTTCACTTTTTCCTGGTGTCGATTTTGGTCCTGGTACCCTTTGCGGTGCAGCGACCAGTCTTCCCGGGAGACAATGAACGATGAAGAATCTTCCATGCCGTCTCCTCCTAGTAACTGGCGCAATCTGCGCCGATTATGAAATGCTCGATCAGCCACTTACCCTAGCCATGTAGGTTATCGGTTCAACAGACTGCCGACGTAACGGAGCAGCTCATTGGCGCATACCGGGCAGTAATGATGCTCTTCCATGAGGCGCTTTGTCACTTCATTGATCTTTTTAAGCTGATGCTCATCTGGCGTTTTGTTCGAAGTCGTGATTTTTACAACATCCTTCAGATCAGCAAACAGCTTTTTCTCGATGGCTTCGCGCAGTCGGTCGTGTGTGCTGTAGTCAAAACGCTTGCCTTTACGCGCATAGGCAGAGATTCGAATGAGGATTTCTTCGCGGAAAGCCCGTTTGGCATTTTCCGAGATGCCGATTTGCTCCTCGATGGAACGCATCAGGCGCTCATCTGGGTCCATCTCCTCGCCTGTTACAGGATCCCGAAGCTTATTCATATTGCAGTAAGCTTCGACATTATCCAAATAGTTATCCATGAGCGTTTTCGCAGACTCTTCGTAGCTGTAGACAAACGCTTTTTGTACTTCTTTTTTCGCCAGCTCATCGTATTCCTTGCGTGCACTGGAAATGAAGTTCATGTACCGCTCACGCTGTTCTTTTGTAATCGATGGATGCTGGTCGAAGCCTTCCTTCAGTGCCCGCAAAATATCCAAGGCATTGATGCACTCGGTGTCGCGTCTGATCAGTGCGCTCGAAATCCGATTGATGACATAACGTGGGTCGATCCCTGCCATTCCTTCGTCAGCATGCTCATTTCGCAGCTCTTCCAGATCAGCTCCCTTGAAGCCTTCGACGGATTCACCATCATACAGGCGCATTTTCTTCAGCAAATCCGCACCCTGCTTTTTCGAATCCTTCAATCTGGTCAAAATCGAGAAAATGGCTGCTGAACGCAGGGCATGTGGAGCGATATGCACATGGCCCAGGTCAGATTGCTTAATCAGCTTCGAATAAATTTTTTCTTCATCACTGACGCGCAAATTATACGGCATTGGCATGACGATGATCCGGGATTGGAGGGCCTCGTTTTTCTTATTTGCAATAAAAGCTTTGTACTCCGATTCGTTCGTATGGGCAACAATCAGCTCATCAGCTGAAATAAGTGCAAAACGTCCAGCCTTAAAGTTACCTTCCTGAGTCAGAGACAGCAAATGCCAGAGGAATTTCTCGTCGCATTTGAGCATTTCCTGGAACTCCATCAGACCACGGTTCGCTTTGTTCAGTTCGCCATCAAAGCGATAAGCGCGCGGATCGGATTCGGAGCCATACTTGGTAATCGTAGAAAAGTCGATGCTTCCTGTCAGATCGGCGATATCCTGTGATTTCGGATCAGAAGGGCTAAATGTACCAATCCCCACGCGATTTGCCTCCGAAAAGAGAATCCGGCAAACAGGGAAATCCTCAATCCGCCCGCCGTACTCGTTTTCCAAACGCATCCGGTTGTACGGAGTCAGCTCCCCTTCGATCTTGATTCCCAGCTCTTCTTCAACTTCTGCTCGCAGCTCATGCGGAACCAGATGCAATGGCTCCTCCTGCATCGGACAACCTTCCAATGCATAGATGGCGCCATCCTCTGTACGGGAATACTCCTCCAAACCACGCTTGAGCATGGTCACCAACGTCGATTTTCCTCCGCTGACAGGCCCCATCAGGAGCAAAATCCGCTTGCGAACATCCAACCGTCGTGCTGAGGAGTGGAAATATTCCTCAACCAGGCGCTCTACGGAACGATCAAGACCGAAGATTTCCCTGCTAAAGAATTGATACGAGCGGGTACCATCCTCGTTTTCTTCTACACCAGCGCCTTTGATCATGTTGTAGACGCGTGAATGAGCAGTCTGTGCAATTTGTGGATTTTTTCGAACCAGTTGCAAATATTCGGCAAACGTCCCTCTCCACATCAGGTTTTCTTCTCGGGCCCGGTGCTCAGCGATCCGTTTTAAAATGTCCATGTTCGACACTCCTCCCTCATAAAGCCCCTCTCTCTTCCCCAACGACAATGTACTCTCATGTATATGTCCGCCTGCGGTCACGCATTCGCGCGTAAACCCGTTTACTTCGGTTGCCAACAGGCTCGTTAAGCCTTTACATATGTGTATGCGAGACATCCGCACAAGTTTCAGCAATCTTCCCACAAAAATGATGGGGAAATTGTAGCAGCTTTCTCTCACCACACATGAATTACAGAAATGTAAGGTTCATTCTTTGTTTCGTAAGCTAAATCGATGGTTTACATATCCCTGACAGGTATAAACTACATACATGAGAAACAACCTCGGATGCTTCAATCATTGACTAGAAAACAACTGGAGGAATCATACTATGTCAAACCACTCAGATCGGATTCAAATGATAAAAGGACTGTATCTTACCGGAATCGCTTCCGTCATCATTTTGTCTGTATTTATTTACCAATGGATAACCGGGATGCAGCTGGATACTGGTGAAATACTGAGCGTTCCGATCGCCCTCGGTGCCTTTCTGAGCTTGGTGAAAAAATACCGTAAATTGTCATTGACTTGACGTTTGCAAGGCCTGTAATCCGTTTGCAAAGTGGGCAGGCTACGCTATAATGGGAGTAGTTTGTTTCGAAAGGAGCTGTCCAACATGGGTACGTTCATCGTAGGATTTGTCTTCGCAGCTTTTCTGTTGTTCATTCTTACAGCTGGCTACAACGAGGACAAAACCTGGAATCTGTAAGGACATGCTAGAGCTAGTTGCTTTTTGATAATAAGCACTTCTCTCAGCAAAAAAGCAGGCTGCCTGTGATGGGCAACCTGCTTTTTTCGTACGCTCACGCTTATTTTTTGTCTTGTTTCTTTTTATCCTGCTTCTTTTGCGCTTTCTTTTCAGCCTGCTTGGCAGCTTTTTTGCTTTGAATTTCTTCCTTTAGCTGCTTTGCCGATTTATCCGCAGGATCCATCCCCCAATTTGCTGCCTTTTCCGCACGCTTTGCAGACTGCTCCGCTTGCTTTGCTGTTCTTGCCTCTTTTTTGGCGGTCTTTTCTTCCTTCTTCGCCGCTTGATGAGCCGCTTTAGCTTCCCGAATCGCTGTCTTTACTTCCTTGTTCGTTTTCCCAGTGGTTTCAATTCCCCACTTCGCTGCTTTTTCGCTGCGCTTGGTTTCTGCTTTTGCACGTTGCTCTACTTTGGCCGCATGGACAGCTTCCTTCAACTGCTCAAGCGTTTGTCCGGTTTGCATAATTCCCAGCTTGGCTGCTCTGTTTTGCCATTTCTCCAGCTGGTGCGCTGTCTTCTCTTCCTTCGTTTGCTTGACGGCTACTGCCTGATTTCCTTCTGCACTCACGACCGAAATCACACCGAACAACAGTCCAATCACTACTAATGATGAAACAATTTTCTTCACGAAGCGCTCCTCCTTTGCAGTAAAAACGACATACGATACACAGACTAGCCTACCTGACAGGTTTGGGAAAAGTATGTGAAAACCAGGTGTCAGTAAAAAAAGCAGGCCACTTAGCCTGCAAATACACCGCTCTTTTCCGTAATCGCTTTGTGCAGCTCTTCTATCGTACCGCGTTGATCTACCTGGTACTGTGGTTCACCGCGATCCTCCATCCAGTTCGTAACCAGGAAGGTTTTCATGCCCAGCTTGGACGCGACCATATCTTCTTGCATGTGATTCCCTACCATGACACAATCAGTCGGTTCGACTCCAAGCTTTTGGCAAATCTCTGCGAAGTAACCAGGATTCGGCTTGGTAAAATGCGATTCTTCATAAACCGTCACCAGCTCAAATTCATTTGCACTCATTCCAATCCAAGCCAACCGGTGGTGAATCGCTTCACGTGGAAATACCGGATTCGTCGCAACTGCTACACGAAAGCCCTGCTGTTTGGCAGCCTCCACGATTTGCTTTGCCCATGGTGATGGATAGGTTAGGTGGGAGAGTGTCGGAAATACATCCCGATAAAAGGAATCAAACAGCGGCCAAACTTCCTCGCGAGGCCAATCGCTGTGTGCTTTGAAGTACTCGATAAAGACCTGCTCATTGGTTTTGTCAGGCTCATCGCTCATGATCATGGCCTTCGTCGCATCCCAGATGAGGGAAAGCAGCTTTTGCGTATCATACTGATCACCCACGTGGCGTCCAACTTCTACCAAGTAGCTTTTCACAAAGGGTTCTGTCTGCATCTCCAATAAGGTACCGTCCAGGTCAAACAGGATGGTGTTCACGGTCATTTACGTTCTCTCCCTTTTTTGCGAGTTACCCTATGATCATTGCCGTCAGGCATCCTCTATGATCCTGCTTACTTCAATCCTGGAAAGCCGAGCTGCCGCAAGCCTTCGAACAGGACGATTGCCGCACAGTTAGACAAATTCACAGAGCGAGTGGCACCGCTCATCGGTATGCGAATCGTCTGCTCTCGATACTTGTCCGTTAGTTCTTCCGGCAAGCCCGTCGTCTCTTTGCCCAAAATGATGTAGTCCCCATCTTTAAAGGAGACTTCTGAATAGAGGGTTTCCCCCCATGTTTCCACGAAGTAAAATGTCCCTGCGTTTTCTCCCTGGGCCATCACAAAATGATCGAAGCTCTCATGATGATGGACATTTACAGCGTGCCAGTAGTCTAGCCCTGCTCGCTTCAGATAACGGTCATCAGTAGAAAAGCCTAACGGATGAATCAAATGCAGATGAGCCCCCGTAGCAGCACAGGAACGCGCAATATTCCCTGTGTTGGCTGGAATTAAAGGCTCGTGCAAAACAATATGTAACGGCATAACGTCAAATCTCCTTGTGTACCGAACTTAAACGTATGATCTCCCTATTTATTATACATAAACAAACATAGCGCTGACCACCGCTTCTGGTGTAACAAAAACAGCCGCTGCTGCATCTAACCAAAAACATGAAAGGAGCGCTGATTGACATGCGCTTGTTTTGGTCTCGTTTTTGCAACCATGTATTGTGTCTATTACTGCTCGCTGCAACTGCAAGGTGGCTCTGGCCCGATTTTGGCGCTTTTCCTCCAATGGAGACGTGGAGCATGATACTTGGATACCTGTCGCTTGTCTTGATCGGTGCAACACTTGTCATCGGTCCGATCAAATCTTGGCTCCCTGCTTCCTGGCAGCCAGTCTCCCTATCGCTTCGGCGGGATATTGGCATCTGGGCTGGACTGACTGGCTTTTTGCATGTACTGCTGGTGCTTGTCCTGTTTCAAGGAACACCGCGACTCATGATCCTGAACGACACAAATGCTCCAAAAGCAGGTGGCTGGCTGAAGCTGTTTTTTGTCTCTGATCACAATGGGAATACTCCGCTGATTCCAAACTGGTCAATGACAGGAATAGCGAATTACATGGGACTTACAGCTTTTTGCATTCTCCTTGCGCTTTGGCTCACCTCTTCGCGCCGTGCAGAAAAATGGTTAGGCGGCTCTAGCTGGAAACGACTGCATCTCGCCAATTTCGCCCTGTTTCTATTGGTTCTTTTTCATGCCCTCATTTATATCCACTCGATCAAAGGCGAGCCCCACAGCGCAGCAGACTTTCTCTGGCTGGCTGCAGTCGTCCTACTCATACGTCTGGTCGGTTTTATCACAACCGCAGTCAAGAGAAAACGCGGATAGACTACATCCCTCTAATATGAAAAAACGCATAGCGCATGTTGGGCGTATACGCAGTAGAATCTTCATACGCCCAGTATCGCATGCTGCTGTCGGTTGTATGGGCATTTACCAAAGGCATCTGATTTGCGTCCTTGGCGACCACAATTGTATTATGCTGAAAACGACCATCTCCATCGAAATCATAGCAAATGATATCGCCGGGGATCAGTTCAGACGCAGAGCTTTTCGGTACGGCACGCATAGGTGCCCCACCTGATTTGAACAGCAAATACAAGCTGTGCGCAACCGTCCAGCTGTAGCTCCAGTCCCCACCTTTTCCGGTTCGCATCCACCATCCTTTGACTTTCTCTTTGGAGAAAAGCATCGGAATCCCCCCAGCATGCAAGCATTGGGAAATAAAGTTGGTACAATCATCAGTAAAGCGAGGATAAGCAGAATTGGTTGTATTCCAGTACTGCTGAGCATACGCCACCGCTTTTTCAGGATTATATCCACCCGCGCCATGCACGACCAATAGAGGCTGCGTGATGGCATCCTCAATAGCGGTAGCAAGCAACAGCGGCTCCTCCTGCTCATGACTGAAATCCTCTTTCAAATCTCCCTCCGACTCCCTTGTTGCGATGATCATCCATTGCTCGCTTTCCTTGCTTAGACGCAGCTGGAGCAGACGCTGGCTCGCTTCTACATATTCATGCTGAATCAGCCCGTAATGCCGCCTTCCGTACCAGGATAGCGTAACCTCTATTGCGGAATCCGTCTCCATCCAGTACATAGGAGCAACTCGTCCTGTAACCGATCGCAGCATGGCTCCCCGCCCCATCGCTTGCCTGTGCTCACGGTTTAACCGCTCCCACTCCCTTGCGTATACCTGCCTATCGTCTATAAAAAAAGGGAGCAATCGTTGATATTCCCCATCCATCCACGATTGATGCACAGCATCGAAATAGCTTCGAACAAATACGCGCCAGCTCATTTTCTGTCCCTCCTGCCTGCTTGACTTCAACCCGCTTCTCCGCTGAATCCACTCAAAGTCCCTACACGAAGAAGAATATGTCAATCGCCATTCATTCAGAAGAAAAAGAAAAGCCATCCGTGCTAACGGACAGCTGAATTAGAAGAGAGCTGCATAGACACCTGTGCATCCTCCAATGTTAACAAATGCTCTTTAATGGATAATCCGCCACCATAGCCGACCATAGCCCCATTGGAGCCGATCACTCGATGACAAGGGATAATGATTGGAATCGGATTGCGATTGTTTGCCCCACCGATTGCACGAACAGCCTTGGATGCACCAATCGCTAGAGCAATATCCTTATAGGAACGCGTCTCCCCGTAAGGAATATTCTTCAACTCGTTCCACACTGTCTTTTGAAAAGGCGTTCCGTACAGGACAATGGGAAGATCGAACTTCTGGCGTTCACCTGCAAAATATTCGTTGATTTGCATTTTTGCCGTTTCATTTATGGCATCATCCCGCTCTGGAGAGATGCCGAGAAACGTCTTTTTGCACCAGCGATGCAGTGTTTCCAGGCCATACTCTTCGTCGGCAAACTCGATGTAGCATAGGCCCTCTTCAGTAGAGGCCAGCACCAATGGACCAATCGGTGATTCCATCGTAGTATATCCCAGTTCTTTTGCCATCTAACGCTCCTCCCAACCCGTAATCCTGTATTCACTTCAAAACGACTTTTCCTCTATCATCAGCTGTCCACCTTACCCCGCAGATAGCTAGTGAATCTGTTACGTGATAAAGTCCATGCCCTTTTCAATCTCAAGCAATACTTCCGGGGAGTCTTCTTTTTCCCGTGACTGCTCCAATGCTGCCTTCGCATCCTCTCCGCCAATCTTCCCCAATGCCCATGCAGCCGTACCACGAATAACAGGCCGAGGGTCGTTGGTTAACAGACGGATTAGATGAGGGACAGCCGACTTGTCCTTAAAGTGAGCGAGTGCCAAAATAGCATTTCGCTGAATAGGCTTCTTCCCGCGCCAGGATGAAGAGGACAGTCCGAATTTCTGTTTAAATTCCTTGTTGCTCATCTCTAACAGCGGAATTAATAGTGGCTTGGCCGTCTCCGGGTCAGGCTGAAACTCAGGATGATGATTCGTATGGATCCGACGATTTTTCGGACAAACAGTTTGACAGGTGTCACAGCCGTAAAGCCTGTTTCCGATTTTTCCTCTGAATTCATCTGGGATGAAATCCTTTACCTGAGTCAAAAAGGCAATACAGCGCTGTGCATTCAACTGTCCCCCTTGTACGAGAGCACCTGTCGGACATGCATCCACACAAATATTACAGTCGCCGCAGCCTTCTTCAATAGGCTGGTCACTAGGCAACGGCAAGGTGGTCACTAGCTCTCCTAGATAGACCCAGGAACCAAATTCGGGCGTGATAATGGCACAATTTTTTCCGGTAAAGCCAACTCCCGCCCGCTCCGCCACTGCACGGTCCGAAAGTGCTCCTGTATCAACCATCGATTCGATTAGGGCACCCGGCTCCAGCTCCTTAATGAACTGAGCCAGTTTATCCAGCTTTTCGCGCAGAACGTGGTGATAATCCGTTCCCCACGCCGCACGGCACAGGATGCCCCGATAAGCGCCAGGCTCGGACTTCAACGGGTTCTCCAGCTTGGATGGATAGGCCAGCGCGATGGAAATGAGGGAACGAGCTCCCTCCACAAGCAAGCCTGGATCTGTCCGCTTGTCCAAATCCGGTTCTTCAAAACCAGACTCATAGCCCTGTTCTCTATGCTCGATGAGTCGTTCTTTGAGGGTTGTAAAAGGATCGGCACTGGCGAAGCCAATTTTGTCGATACCTATTTCCATGGCATAGTCAATGATGGACTGCTTGGTCTGCTCCCAGTACTGCTGGTCATTCACAGCTGTTTGATCGCTCCTGTCGCCAACTCATCACAGCGATTGTTCCACTTGTTGTCGGCATGTCCTTTTACTTTTACATACTCCACCTGGTGAATGTCCATCAAGCGAAGCAGCTCCTTCCAAAGGTCCTGGTTTTCTACTGGCTGTCCCTTGCTGTTCTTCCAGCCGTTTTTCAGCCAGCCCTTGAACCAGCCCTGCTTAAAGCAATTGACCAAATAGGCACTATCGCTGTACAAAGTAACCTTGCAGGCTTCTTTTAGCGAAGTGAGCGCCGAGATTGCCGCTTGCAGCTCCATCCTGTTATTCGTTGTATTTGGTTCGGCACCGGACATTTCCTTGATATGCTGGCCGTACATCATGACGGCCCCCCAACCACCTGGTCCAGGATTGCCGGAACATGCTCCATCTGTATAAATCTGCACTTCACGCATTGTCATCTTTCAAGGATACCTCCTCTGTTCTCTTCTATTGTAACGAAGCTTAGTCGCTTCCACAAAAATATTTTGTTATACTACCAAAAATAGGGTAACAAACCTGTTTCGAAGCCGTTCTTTCAAGGACTATCCATATTTTATCAGACGGCTCTCATAGACGCTAACATGTAAAGGCGTTCGCACTTTTAGTTCCTTATTCGTTTACAAAGGAGTGATCTTGATGAAAGTACAGCTAGACCCAGCAGTTTCCGATCGTCTTCCGCGTCTCTCCCTTGGCGTCCTTCAATACAGTGGTGCTTCCGTCAGCGACTCTCCCAAGATGCTGCAAGGCCGAATCAATTATTTCGTAGAAAGCATGCGCCTAGAGCATGATCTCTCGCGTCTTGCTGACATCGAAGGAATTCGGGAATGGCGTGCTGCCTTTAAACAAGTTGGAACGGATCCTTCCAGATACCGTCCATCCTCAGAGGCTCTGCTACGGAGGCTCCTTCAGGGAAATCCGTTTTTCTGGATCAACACCGCAGTAGACGTTAATAATTTCTTCTCCGTCCTGCACGCACTTCCCTTTGGGATTTACGATCAAAATCATTTGGTAGGCGATGTTATTTGCCGCATTGGGCTCGCTGATGACCGTTACGAGGGTTTAAACGAGCGTGAGGTACATATGGAAGGGAAGCTGTTGCTGGCTGACGAAACAGGCGCTTTTGGCAGCCCTATCGTGGATTCCAAGCGCACCTGTGTAACGGATCAAAGCCGTGATCTTTTACAGGTGATCTTTTTTCACGAAGCGGTTGAAGCCCATAAAAAGGATGAGATCCTCGGATCAGTCGCACGCATGTTCACCGAAATTAACGGCGGCGAGGTCACAAATACTTCCATCGTTTTCCCTTAAGAGAAAGAAAGACGACCGCTTATGCAGCATGGCCGTCTTTCTTTTTTGTTTCGTCATCTTGTTTGCGGAAAATCACATGCTCCAGCAGCAAGCATACAAGGACACCAAGCAGCAAGCCGTTCCCAAACAGGAAGCTGGCGAGTGGTGGCAGATGCTGCCATGCTGCCGCAGGAACGAACATCACTCCGATCCCGATCAGCAGAGAGCCTCCTCCAACCGTAATGGTCCGTTCGTCCATTTTTACGGTCACATAATCCTTCAGTCCAAAGCCAAGTAGCTGTGTATACGAGATGAACATCGCTGCATACGCGACTGGCGTAGGCAATGCCGCCAGAAAATGGGCCACCAGTGGAAACAGGCCAATCAGCATCATCCCGATCATTGCAAGCATAAAAGGCAGTCGTGACGCCATCCGTGTCGTCTGAATGACCGCGGCAGCCAGTGAGAGGGGGATCATTCCAACAACCCCGCTCAAGCCGGACAGAAGGTGAGACACGCCCGTAAAAATACCACCCCGATTATACTGCTTTTCGGTTGGTACGGTTTCTGTCGCTTTTCCCATGACCACCGTGCTCGTAACGAGATTCGTGAGCAGAACAAAGCCCGTTAGCATGCTCGTCAGCACAACGCCCCAATCCCAACGCGGTGCACCCCAGAAAAACAAGGAAGGCCAAGTAATCAGATGTTCAGCGGGGCGAACTGGTTCCGTCCAGCCAAATATCGCATACAACACCCAGCCACCGACCATTCCAAACAGAACAGCAAAGCTCGAAAAACGTTTGGTTCGCATAATCAAAATCACAAGGGCAACAATTCCAATTGATACGAGTGCTACGCCAGGCTGAACTTCTTTGGAATGCTGAAACCCGATCCCCAGCATTCCTGTCAAAATGTTACTGCATAAAGAGATTGCCAGCAGAATCATGTATGTGCCGGATACTAATGGTGTAAACCACCTTTGAAGCTTGCCAATCCACCCCATCATCCCGAACAAAAGGAATAATACGCCCGCCATCGCCATCCCAACTTGAAAGGATTGCCCGATCTCACGAGGATGAAGTCCTGCACTACTGCCTAGCTGTGCCAGAATGATAAAAATTCCCCACCACAGTCCAGCCGGTCCCTCTAGCATCGGGTAACGGTGTCCAATCCATACTTGTAGAAAGGATGCCAACCCAATGAAGAACATCGTCTGCTGCATCAGATTGCCGATCTCATCCACCTGCAAGCCGTATATATCCCCGATCATCAAAGGGACGGCGACACTGCTGGAGACCGCTACAATCATCCATTGCAGAGCCGCCAAAATGCTCGTGCCAGCTGGAGGCCTGTCATACAATCCGTACTTCAAATGAATCCACCTCGTTTTCTTACCGATAATCGCAGCCTACGTATTCACTTCGCCTGAAATACCAGTAATGTTCTACTGCTGCTCGTCATATCTATCCTTTTTGCTAAAAAATCCAGGCTACTCGGTTTCAATCGCTGACCAATCGCCTGCTTGTAAAGATCCATGTGCCATGCATGGTCGCTTTTAAAATAGCTGAGCCGTTTTCACCATATACGTGAGAGATGCGTGGAACAAAAGTCTTCAGTTAAGAATATCATCATCTGGTTTTCAGGCAAACATGCAAGAGGGCAAGAAACTCTCTGCGAGAATTTCTCACCCTCTTATGATTTGGCTGTGCGCCCTACTCGGTGCTCATATTTTTCATGATGGTTTTTACCCCGAGCTCAATTCCGAGCGGCCCTCCAGCCGCAATGGAGCTGTCTAGTGCGTACATATGGCCACTCTTTATGGCATGAAGCGAATTCCATGCAGAATCGCTTTCTAATTTTTTCAGGTAGCCTTGCAAATTTTGGGAGGACCCTCCGATATCAGCAACAAACATATAGTCAGGATTCATCGCTGCGAGACCTTCCATGGAGATCTGCTCCCCTTTTGTCGACATATCAACATACTTGCTTGGTGGATTCAGGGCGAGACCGCTTTCCTTGTTGAATACAAATTGTGTGGTAAAGCCCCAGAATTGCTTGTCTCCCAGCATTATGACGCCAAAGGTTTTGTTGCTAAATTTCTTCAATTGCTCTTTGGAATCGGCAATCAATGCTTCAATCCGTGTAATTTCATCTTCTGCCTTTTGCTCTTTTCCGAAGATTTTTCCGTATCCTCGCAGTGCACCCTGCCAGTTGTTTTCATTGCTGCCCACGGTAATAACCGGAGCGATTTTCTCCAGCTTATCGCCGTAGCTCTCATATCGTCCCGAGACCATAATGATCAGATCCGGATCGATTTCCAGTAATTTTTCTAAATTTGGGCTCGTCATTGACCCAATATCTCCAATCTCCTTGTCCTTGTATGGAGCAAGCGATTCCCATTCTGCAAGAACATTCAAGTCTGTCGCTGCTACAGGAAATTCATTTAGTAAAAACATATGCTCAAAATTACGGAAAAATAGGAGAGCGACCTTCTCAGGCTTCTTTTTCAATACGATCTCGCGTCCCAGAGCATCTACATATGTTCTCGGCCATTTTCCTGCATCTGAATCGACTTTTTCAGGTGTGCTTTTCCCTGTTGCAGGGACTGTACTGCTTGATGTGGTACTATTAGTAGGTGCTGGAGCTGTAGCGCAACCAGCCAAAAGTGCGAGCGAGACGAACAGCCTCATGATTGTTTTCATTCTGACTCCTCCATGTGGATTTTGCTTGACTGACTAAACTACGGTCAGTTTAGCAAAACGTATTTTAGATAGGAATGGAGCCATCCTGAAATCCATATGGATTATTCCTGAATTTCCCTCGGAATTCGACTGGGGAGACACCTACCTGTTTTTTAAAAATACGGCTGAAATACAAAGCATCTGCATATCCTACGCTATTCGCTACCTCACAGATCGGCGCGTCACCTGCCAGCAGACATTCCTTTGCCCGGTTGAGACGGTAAGCCATCAAATACTTTCCTGGCCCCATACCCGTGTATTTTTTAAAGACATAGAACAGCCTGTTTTCATTTATCTCATTTTGTTCTGCCAAAGCTCGCACACTAAGACCATCCATATAGTGCTCATGTATGTATTTCGATACTTGCTCGAATAATATTTGCTCACCATCGCTGCTCTGATTGCGGACACAAACAAATAATTCCTCCAGTACACAGCGAAATAGCGTTTCTGTCTAAAAAGCCGAAATTCCGCCCGGCTCACCCGAAGAACGCCACAAAAGCTCAAGCAGCTCTGTCAGGCGAGGACTTTGTCCCGGAGTGAGCTGAAAATGTGCTTTGGAAGGACAATAGCCTGGAGGTTCTGGTCCACACGGTATAGAACCAGCAGATATTCCCACCTGCTGTTCCCCACGACCTTCCTATTTAATGGCATATTGGCACCGCCGTGCAGCACATTTCCTTGAGCAAGCGTATAGGATGTTCCGCTGAAATCAAATTCTGCCTTGCCCCTTAGTGGAAAAACAAAACCTGGAAAAGGCTCCGTATAGTCGTCACAGCTCTTTCCCGGGTCACGCATATAGCGACATACTTGTTCCACCTGAAAAGAGATTCTTGCAAGATGCTCTGCGAGCTTATTGATGTCTATGTTCATTTCATTCACCCCCGTAACTCATGATAGCTTGATTGATAATGATAATCAATACCGATCACATTCACCTGAACCACTTTGCTAAACAGGTCTAAGCAACTCTTACTTCTCCTGTAACCTATCCGTTTTTTAAATTGAACAATTTTATCTCTTGCGAAACTACTACTTTTCGTTTATTGTAATAGATAATGATAATCATTTTCAATTAACTGTTTTGCTAGAAGAAATAAAAAAACCCTAAGGAGCGATATCCTTAGAGCTTGGTTTCTTATATGGTGCCGGTGAAGGGACTTGAACCCCCACGGTTTCCCTCACGATTTTGAGTCGCGCGCGTCTGCCATTCCGCCACACCGGCAAATATAATTGGAGGAGGCACCCGGATTTGAACCGGGGGTAAGGGTTTTGCAGACCCGTGCCTTACCACTTGGCTATGCCTCCGTAAAACAATTACTACAGGTGAATCAATGGAGCGGACGAAGGGTCTCGAACCCTCGACCTTCGCCTTGGCAAGGCGACGCTCTACCAATTGAGCTACGTCCGCATCTATATGGCTGGGGTACTAGGATTTGAACCTAGGAATGACGGAGTCAAAGTCCGTTGCCTTACCGCTTGGCTATACCCCAATAAGTAATCCCCAACTATAAATTTCATGGGGCGATCGATGGGACTTGAACCCACGAGTGCCGGAGCCACAATCCGGTGCGTTAACCCCTTCGCCACGACCGCCATGTTACGTTACATTGCTTTTTAAATAATGGCAGGGGCAGTAGGAATCGAACCCACACCAAAGGTTTTGGAGACCTTCGTTCTACCTTTAAACTATGCCCCTATAAAAGTGGCTCGGGACGGAATCGAACCGCCGACACGAGGATTTTCAGTCCTCTGCTCTACCGACTGAGCTACCGAGCCATATGTAATGAATACATGCCATTCTTAATAGATAAGAAATGGCGGAGCTGACGGGACTCGAACCCGCGACCTCCGGTGTGACAGACCGGCGTGAACTCCAACTTCACCACAGCTCCATATTTGGTTGCGGGAGCAGGATTTGAACCTGCGACCTTCGGGTTATGAGCCCGACGAGCTACCGAGCTGCTCCATCCCGCGACGTTATTATCAACTTATTAGTAATAAGTGGTGGAGGCTGACGGGATCGAACCGCCGACCCTCTGCTTGTAAGGCAGATGCTCTCCCAGCTGAGCTAAGCCTCCATTATTCCCTAAATTTGGCTGTTCCCAAACCGTTGTGGGGCCCCCGAAAAGTACTCGGTGTTGCTACAAAGCTTCACTTCACTTTTTGGGGTAAAGTA
>NZ_LGIQ01000004.1:5037-63023 GCF_001187725.1 Brevibacillus reuszeri | reverse complement strand
AATCGGTCGAGGACTTATCCACACTCTTAGCAATCATGCAGATCCAGTTTTCAAGGAATGAAGATAAAACCTTCTAGCTCTTAAAGGCTAGAAGGTTTTTTGTTGTATGGGTCCATTTTTTACGCATGTAAAGCGGAGGAAATGCCCTGCTTCATGATGAAGGCAAGACCAGACGGTTATTTTGCTGAATCTGTTTCATAATAACCGTGGGAAATGTAGCAGCGTGATGCTCGAGAAAAAGCTCAACTAAAAACCGTTCAGCAAAGCCATGAGAAAGAGTCAATTCGCCCCACCATTCCGTTTCATAACGACAAAGCATGCTTAAGAGGTACAACAGCAGATAGTGGCTAGCCCATTCCGGAAGAGGATGAGAGGTCGAAGGCCCATTCCAAAAAAAGAGCGTATGCTCTTGTACCCGAAATAGTGGGTGTTGTTCCATTTGAGAAAGGGCAAACTGGGGAAGTAGCATTTCTTTGATGGTTCCTTCTCTCCAGCGAACATGATCCAGGTTACAAGCAGCAGGAGTTAATCGGCGGATGTATTGCATAAAGGTCTCTGTCGAATAGGATAATGGCCCGTCCTTTCCTTCTGGAAAAGAAACCTTTATCCAGGTGTCGCTATACATCGACTCTAATTCTTTTGGAGGTGCGATTTTGGTCATCTCCATGCGAATCCAAAATTGTTCCTTGTTAGTGGTTAAGGTGTATGCATGACTTACACCTGGTATGGAAGCAAACAAGTCATGAGCAAAGTAACGATCTTGTAAGGGAGTAAGAGAGAAAACTTGAGCGAGATGAGCAAAAAAACCCTCCTTTTGTGGGCGAATCTCATCCTCGGTTAAAAGGTAGGCACTGCGCTTTAGCTTTCTTGTCGTAACCCCATGCTGCAGGACACGACTATTCTGTGGATAGGAAGAGTCACGCGTTAACAGCATGCCTTTTAACAGATGTGAACAGCCATAAAACAGCAGCAAAGGCTGGATAGAAAGGTCGGCCACCGCTGCCGTTTGATAAAATTGTCTTGCCTGCTTCCATAAATACAGAAATCGGGAGCTTTGCTGAAAAGCCAATCGATCGAAATGCTCTAAACCCATGCCATGATAGCAGGTGGCCAAAAACTTGCGAGCTGTTGGTTCTGTCTCCAAAAAACGAAGTGTTTTCCAAGCCTTATCCATAGTAACCACCTTTGGGAATTTTCGTTTTCTCTTTACTATCATCTGTTATTTTTTGATTTATCTGTAAAATCAACTTCATAACCGAACATTTTACACGTTCCTTGACAGTAAATTATGCCGTTTGTTAAACTGTCTTAAACTATTTGCCGAGAGGAGCTTGCTACTGTGCGGGAAGACAAATTTATTAAAGAGGGTTTGACGTTTGACGACGTATTGCTCATTCCAGCAAAATCCGAGGTTTTGCCAAGGGATGTTGATCTTAGAACGAAATTAAGTGAAACAGTTGTCCTGAACATTCCTTTGATCAGTGCGGGTATGGATACCGTGACGGAATCTGCACTAGCGATTGCCATGGCTCGCCAGGGTGGTATCGGGATTATCCATAAAAACATGACGGTTGAGCAGCAAGCAAGTGAAGTAGATCGTGTGAAACGTTCCGAAAGCGGTGTTATCACAAATCCATTTTCATTGTCACAAGACCATACAGTAGAAGACGCAGATGGTCTTATGGGGAAATACCGAATCTCCGGTGTTCCGATCGTAGATGAAGAAACGCATTTAATCGGGATTCTTACTAACCGTGACCTTCGCTTTGTGCATGATTTCTCTACACCGATTAAAGATGTAATGACTAAGGAAAACTTGGTGACGGCTCCCGTTGGTACAACACTCCAGCAGGCAGAAGCCATTCTCCAAAAGCATAAGATCGAAAAGCTTCCGCTGGTTGATGAACAAAACGTTTTGCGTGGACTCATTACCATCAAAGATATTGAAAAAGCGATTCAATATCCAAATGCGGCTAAAGACCCACAAGGTCGTCTCTTGTGTGGTGCAGCCGTAGGTGTCTCTGCTGATACATTTGAGCGTGCTGCAGCGCTAGTCCAGGCAGGCGTAGACGTGCTTGTTGTCGATACAGCGCATGGTCACTCCAAAGGGGTTATTGATACAGTAAAAGAAATCAGACAGCAGTATCCAACGCTTACAATCGTGGCTGGAAACGTGGCGACTGGACAAGCAACCCGCGATCTGATCGAAGCTGGAGCATCCGTTGTAAAAGTAGGGATTGGCCCAGGCTCGATTTGTACCACTCGTGTAGTCGCAGGTATTGGCGTTCCACAAATTACGGCCATCCACGATTGCGCACAGGCAGCACGAGAGTACAATATTCCAATTATTGCCGATGGCGGCATTAAATACTCAGGAGATTTGCCAAAAGCTGTAGGCGCAGGCGCATCTGCTATCATGATCGGCAGCTTGTTCGCTGGAACGGAAGAAAGCCCAGGCGAATTTGAAATCTTCCAAGGTCGACGCTTCAAGGTATATCGCGGAATGGGCTCCATTGGCGCGATGAAAGCGGGAAGTAAGGATCGCTATTTCCAGGAAAACGAACAAAAGCTGGTACCAGAAGGAATTGAAGGCCGAGTGCCTTACAAAGGGCCACTAGCTGACGTTACCTATCAACTGATTGGCGGTCTACGCGCAGGTATGGGGTATTGCGGAGCGAAAACGATCGAGGATTTGATTAACAACTCGCAGTTCGTTCGAATCACAGGTGCAGGCTTGCGTGAAAGCCATCCGCATGATGTACAAATTACCAAGGAGTCCCCGAATTACTCCATTTCCTAGAAATTCGATTAGTCATATAGTCCCAAAACCCCTTTCGGTTACGCAGAAAGGGGTTTTTTACTAGGGTTTTCCACATGGAAATGGGAGGAAACAAGCTTCAAGCGAGCCTGCTACCTATGGTAAACTTAAAGCGGTGTGCACGTTTCACTAAGACAAATTCGACAGAAATGGGAGAGTGAGAGAATACATGAAACGAAAGACATGGACACAGAGATTGACAGGTCTGTTCCTTTCTGTCGCTGTGTTTACGACAGCAATGGGAGGCACTGTAGCCAATGCAGAAACCGCACCTGCAGCCAATTTACAGCTTGTAGCGAAATCTGCCATTCTTGTGGAGGCATCTACTGGTAAGGTGATTTATAGCAACAATCCTGATGTAGCACTACCTCCTGCCAGCATGAGTAAGATGATGTCTGAATATCTGGTTCAGGAAGCCGTCAAGCAAAAGAAGATCAGTTGGGATGATGTCGTACCGGTTAGTGATTATGCATTCTATATCGCAAAAATTTCGGATGCATCCGGTGTTTACTTGAATGCAGGTGAATCGTTTACGGTTAAACAATTGTACGAAGCGATGGCAGTCGTTTCAGCCAATGACGCTACGGTACTTCTTGCAGAAAAGGTAGCAGGAAGTGAAGCCAACTTTGTTCAGATGATGAACAAAAAAGCAGCAGAATTCGGAATGAAAAGCACCTCGTTTGTTACGTCCACAGGTCTGCCGGCGAATGAGCTGGGACCATACTCGATTAAGACCGACCAACTAGAAAACCTCATGTCTGCCCGTGATTCAGCTATTCTGGCACGTGCTTTGATCCGTGATTTCCCAGAAGCGTTGGAAGTATCTAAAAAACCAAGCTTTACGTTCCGCACAGGTACTCCAAAAGAGTGGAGCAAGAAAAGCTACAACTGGATGTTGCCAGGTCTGATCAGCTATTATCAGGGCGTTGATGGATTGAAAACAGGATATACAAAAGCAGCAGGCTATTGCTTTACCGGTACAGCAGTCCGTGACAATATGCGCTTGATCAGTGTAGTCATGAATACAGAAAGCGACACGCAACGTTTTTCTGAGACGAGAAAGTTGTTCGACTACGGTTTCAGCAATTTCAAAATGACCAAGCAAATGGACAAAAATGCACCGATCAAGGGATTTGAGACAGCTGCTGTAAAAAATGGCGTGGAGCTGAGCGTTCCAGTAGTTACTGGTAGCGAAGTAAGCATGCTGACCAAAATCGGCAGCGAGGTAAAGTTTACTCCAAGCGTGACCTTCCAAGATCTAAGTGCGCCAATCAAGCAAGGACAAGTGATCGGTAAGCTTGTGCTCAAAGAAGAAGGCGGCAAGGAAGCAGAATTCCTGCAGCCTCAGGACGCGGAAAAAGCAGGCGTAGATGTAGTAGCGAGCCAAGACGTTGAAGAGGCTAGCTGGATTCGACTGTTCTTCCGTAGCATCATCCAATTTTTCAGCAATCTGTTCAGTAGCGGAACCGGAAAATAAATAACTGTTGTTTTCCCCCTTCTCTTTGGTTTACAATGTCGGTAACAAGGAACCATAACACCACATAACAGTTCCGGTTCCGACTTCAACGAGGTAGGGGGAAATCTCATGGTACAAGTAGGAACGTCTCGCGTAAAAAAAGGTATGGCTGAAATGCAAAAGGGCGGCGTCATCATGGATGTCGTGAATGCGGAGCAGGCGAAAATTGCCGAAGCAGCAGGTGCTGTGGCTGTAATGGCACTCGAGCGTGTCCCTTCTGACATTCGTGCAGCAGGTGGAGTAGCTCGTATGGCTGATCTGGGTATTGTGGAAGACGTATTAAAAGCAGTTTCCATCCCTGTTATGGCAAAAGCTCGTATAGGTCACTTTGTAGAAGCGCGTGTTCTGGAATCTCTGGGTGTGGACTACCTCGATGAGAGCGAAGTTTTGACCCCAGCAGATGATTTGTACCATATCAATAAAAAAGAGTTCACTGTACCGTTTGTATGTGGGGCCCGTGATCTGGGAGAGGCACTGCGCCGTATCGGTGAAGGAGCATCCATGATCCGTACAAAAGGAGAACCAGGTACAGGAAACATTGTAGAGGCAGTTCGTCATATGCGCACCATGATGAGCCAAATCCGTAAGGTACAGGCAATGTCCTACGATGAGTTGATGGCAGAAGCAAAAAATCTGGGTGCTCCTTACGAGCTTCTGGAAGAAGTTCATAAAACAGGCAAGCTGCCAGTCGTTAACTTTGCAGCAGGCGGTGTAGCAACACCTGCGGATGCGGCCCTGATGATGCAGCTCGGTTCCGATGGCGTATTCGTAGGCTCCGGTATTTTCAAATCGGAAAATCCAGAGAAATTCGCTCGCGCAATCGTAGAAGCGACTGCTCACTATACTGATTACGAACTGATTGCACGCGTATCCAAAGGCTTGGGTACCGCAATGCCAGGTCTCGAAATCTCAAAAATACGCGAAGCAGATCGCATGCAAGAGCGCGGCTGGTAAGGTGAACCACATGAAAATCGGTGTACTTGCTCTGCAAGGAGCTGTAGCAGAACATCTCCGAATGCTGGAAGAGGCAGGAGCGGTTGCAGTTGCCGTTAAAAAAGTGGAAGAACTCGATGATCTGGACGGTTTGGTGATCCCGGGCGGCGAAAGCACAACGATTAGCAAACTGATGCACAAGTACGGTTTTATCGAAGCCATTCGTCAATTTGGCGAACAGAAAAAGCCGATCTTTGGCACATGTGCAGGAGCTATTCTTCTGGCGAACCAGATCAATGGACAGGATGATTTCCACCTTGGCTTGATGGATATCAAAGTGGAGCGTAATGCATTTGGACGGCAAAAGGAAAGCTTTGAGGTCACCATGCCGGTTGCGGGTGTTGCAGCGGATTACCTAGCCGTTTTTATCCGTGCACCATATATTATGGAAGTAGGAGAAAATGGACAGGTGCTGGCAAAATACGAAGACAAGATCGTCGTAGCGAGAAACGGTCATTATCTTGCGGCAGCCTTTCACCCTGAATTGACGGAAGATACGAGACTTCATAAGTTTTTCCTCGATATGGTGAAGGAGTACCGAAGTTAACAATAAGGATACAGCAAGGAGGATCGGCATCAATAAGGTGCCGATTTTTTCCATTAGGAAGATTATGGGTAGCTGCCCTTTACACAGGTATAGAACCTGTAGTACAGTTAACAATAGAAGTAATCATCCATGTTAGAATGCGCTGATGAGAACAAGTACTTCGCAAGAGCCTGGTCTAGAGAGTCGGTGGTAGGTGCAAACCGATCCGGTGTGCGGAGGAATCCATCTCGGAGTGACAAAGGAAATAACTTTGTCCGGTCCCGTCCCGTTATGACGGAAGAGTGGATAGATGCTCGGGATTGATGAGCATGTATCAACGAGGGTGGCAACGCGGGTATATAGCACTCGTCCCTTACCAGGGGACGGGTGTTTTTTATTTTATTTTGGATTCGGAGGGATTCACTATGTTGGACGTAAAAGTGTTACGCCAAGATCTGGAGGAAGTAAGACGTCGTTTAGAGCACCGCAATGAAGATATTTCTGCGCTGGATCAATTTGCAGAAGTAGATGAAAAAAGACGCCAGGTGATTCAAGAAGCAGAAGCTCTGAAAAATAAACGCAATACTGTATCTGAACAGGTAGCAGTGATGAAACGCAACAAGGAAAACGCTGACCACCTGATCGCTGAAATGAAGGAAGTAAACGAGCGAATCAAGACACTCGATGAAGAACTGCGCCAACTGGATGAGCAGCAGGAATTCATTTTGCTTAGCCTGCCTAACCTCCCACATGAGAGCACACCAGTCGGTACGTCGGAAGACGATAATGTGGTGGCCTGGACATGGGGAGAGCCACGCAGCTTTGATTTCGAGACCAAGCCTCACTGGGATTTGGCTAGCCAGGCAGGAATTCTTGATTTTGAAACAGCATCGAAAGTAACTGGAAGCCGATTTGTATTTTATAAAGGAATGGGCGCGCGTCTTGAGCGTGCACTCATGAACTTCATGATGGATTTGCATGCGAATGAACATGGCTACGAGGAAGTTATCCCGCCGTATATCGTCAACCGTACAAGCATGACAGGTACGGGCCAACTGCCAAAGTTCGAAGAGGATGCTTTTAAACTGGAAGGACCAGACTATTTCCTGATTCCAACGGCAGAGGTTCCTGTTACGAATATGCATCGTGACGAAATTATGGATGGGACAGATTTGCCACGCTACTATGCTGCATATAGTGCATGTTTCCGTTCGGAAGCGGGATCGGCTGGCCGCGATACTCGTGGGTTGATCCGTCAGCACCAATTCAACAAGGTTGAGCTGGTGAAATTTGTGAAACCGGAAGAATCGTATGATGAGCTGGATAAACTGGTGAAAAACGCGGAGAAGGTGCTTCAACTCCTCGGTTTGCCGTACCGCGTCCTGAGCATGTGTACAGGTGACCTCGGTTTTACGGCAGCGAAGAAATTTGACCTGGAAGTTTGGATTCCAAGCAACAATACGTATCGGGAAATTTCGTCGTGCTCGAACTTTGAGGATTTCCAAGCGCGTCGTGCCAATATCCGCTTCCGTCGTGATACGAAATCGAAGCCGGAATTCGTGCATACTTTGAACGGTTCGGGACTTGCGATTGGTCGCACAGTAGCAGCGATTTTGGAAAACTACCAAGAAGCTGATGGAAGCATTGTCATTCCAGAAGTGCTTCGTCCATACATGGGTGGAGTGGAAAAAATCGCTCCAAAACAATAATCAGAGATCGTGTAGACAGCTCTTGCTCCTTAAAAGGAACAGGGGCTGTTTTTTTGTGTTGTAATACAGAATGGATTTTTTAAAAATTGTGTTGCGCTGTACCAATCGCTGTTATATAATAAAAACAAATCTTAAGAAAATTGTTTTAATACAGACATGGAGGGAATGGAAAATGGACTGCTACCGGTGTGAAGGAAACGGCGAACAAAATTGCCCAAGATGTGGAGGCGTTGGTCACGATGACAGCGGGTCGGCTTGCCATAATTGCTTGGGGGATGGACATGTCAGCTGCAGCCATTGCAGTGGCAGCGGGTATCAAGAGTAAGACCATTTTTTTTGCACCTACTGTACTATAATAATTTATATTTTTTATATCTGTACCATAATAATACGTACGTGCTCAGGGAGGATGAGCTGCTTTGACTACCATGCCAACTAATTCACATCCATTAGAGATCCACATCGCTGGCGAGATGCGCTCCGGATACAGTGAAATACTTACGCCGGAAGCGATACAGTTTGTAATCAAGCTGGAGCAACGTTTTGGTGACAAGAGACAGGAATTGCTCGCCAAGCGTCAAGAACGACAGCTGCAAATCGATGCAGGAATACTGCCTGATTTTTTGCCTGAAACAGCAGAGATTCGAAGTGGTGATTGGACAGTCGCTCCGTTGCCTACTGACCTGCAAGACAGACGCGTCGAGATTACAGGACCTTCTGGCGATCGGAAAATGGTCATCAATGCATTGAACTCGGGAGCACGTCTCTTTATGGCGGACTTCGAGGATGCGAACTCGCCGACTTGGGATAACACCATCCAAGGGCAGATCAATATGAAGGACGCTGTACGACGCAATATTTCTTTTACGAGCCCAGAGGGTAAACAGTACGCGCTCAATGAAAAGACAGCTGTTCTAATCGTCCGCCCGCGTGGCTGGCATCTGGATGAAAAACATATTCTGCTCGACCAGAAGCCGATATCTGGCAGCCTGGTTGACTTCGGACTCTATTTTTACCACAACGTGCAGGCACTCCTCGCAAATCAGACAGCGCCGTACTTTTATTTGCCGAAGCTGGAGAGTCATCTGGAAGCACGTCTTTGGAATGATGTATTCCTTTTCGCACAGGATGAATTGAATGTTCCGCGCGGTACGATTCGGGCAACTGTACTCATCGAAACCATTTTGGCTGCGTTTGAAATGGATGAGATCTTGTATGAGCTGCGCGAGCATAGTGCCGGACTTAATTGTGGTCGCTGGGATTATATTTTCAGCTACATCAAAAAGCTGCGGAATCAGCCTGATGTTATCACTCCTGATCGTGCACAGGTGACGATGACTGTTCCGTTCATGCGGGCATATACGACACTGGCAGTGAAGACATGTCACAGACGACAAGCACCATGCATCGGCGGTATGGCAGCCCAAATTCCTGTCAAAAATGACCCGGTGAAAAACGAGGAAGCCATCGCTAAAGTACGTGCAGACAAAGAACGTGAAGCCTACGATGGGCATGATGGCACCTGGGTCGCTCACCCTGGCTTGGTACCTGTCGCGATGGAAGTATTCAATCGTTTGATGCGGGAACCGAACCAAATCTGGTACAAACGCGAGGATGTACAGGTAGAAGACAAGGACTTGCTAGCAGTACCTGAAGGTGTCATTACAGAAGAAGGCGTACGCACCAACATCAGCGTAGGCTTGCAATATATCGAGGCATGGATGCGTGGGATGGGTGCTGTTCCAATTCATAATTTGATGGAGGATGCAGCAACTGCAGAGATTTCCCGTGCACAGGTATGGCAGTGGATTCGACATCGTCAGGGCGTTTTGCAGGATGGACGCAAGATTACCGAGGCGTTGGTAAAGCAGTGGTTAAGCGAGGAATTGCAGGCTTTGAAACAAGCGATGGGTCAGGAGCGGTATGAAACAAGCAAGCTCCAAGCAGCGGGAGAGCTATTCTTGCAGCTGGTTACAGAAGATGAGTTTGAGGATTTCTTGACCGTACCAGGCTATCACTATCTATAAAATAAAAATAGGGTGGGGGAAACGAAAATGACCAAACAAAACAAGCAGGAAGCGATTCAACAATTGGAACAAATCTGGCAGGGTGAGCGTTTTAAAGGAATCACTCGTACTTATACCGCAGAGGATGTTGTACGTCTGCGTGGATCGGTTCAGATCGAACATACATTGGCTCGCCTTGGTGCAGAACGCTTGTGGAATCTGTTGCATACCGAGCACCATATTAAAGCGTTGGGTGCTTTGACCGGGAATCAGGCGATTCAGCAAGTAAAAGCAGGATTAAAGGCTATTTATTTGAGTGGCTGGCAAGTCGCAGCGGATGCGAACCTATCTGGTCAAATGTATCCAGACCAAAGTCTCTATCCAGCAAACAGCGTTCCACAGGTAGTCAAACGCATTAACCAGGCTTTCCAACGTGCAGATCAGATCGATCAGTCTGAGGGTGGTACAGATACGCACTGGTTCGCACCTATTGTGGCTGACGCGGAGGCCGGCTTTGGTGGACCTTTGAACGTATTCGAGCTGATGAAAGGCATGATCGAAGCGGGTGCAGCGGGCGTTCACTTTGAAGACCAGCTGGCTTCCGAGAAAAAATGCGGTCATATGGGTGGAAAAGTATTGATTCCTACCCAAGCAGCTGTTCGCAACCTGGTCTCTGCTCGTTTTGCAGCAGATGTGATGGGAGTTCCAACTATCATCGTGGCACGTACAGATGCGAATGGTGCTTTCCTCATCACGAGCGATATCGATGAGCAGGATAAACCATTCCTCACTGGTGAGCGTACAGCAGAAGGCTTCTTCCGCCTGAAGGGTGGACTGGATGCAGCAATCGCACGCGGTCTGGCATATGCGCCGTACGCAGATCTGATCTGGTGCGAAACGTCTGAGCCTAACATGGAAGAAGCACGTCGTTTTGCAGAGGCCATTCATGAGAAATTCCCTGGTAAGCTGCTTGCTTACAACTGCTCTCCATCCTTCAACTGGAAGAAGAAGCTGGATGAAGAATCGATCGCTCGTTTCCAGGAGGAGCTGGGCGAAATGGGCTACAAATTCCAATTTGTTACTCTCGCAGGATTCCATTCCCTCAACTACAGCATGTTCGAGCTGGCGCGTGGCTATCGCGATCGTGGAATGGCTGCCTACTCTGAATTGCAGCAAGCTGAGTTTGGTAGCGAGGTTCATGGCTACACGGCTACTCGTCACCAGCGTGAGGTAGGAACCGGTTATTTTGACGAGGTAGCACAAGTAATTTCAGGTGGAAAATCCTCCACGACCGCACTGACTGGATCGACTGAAGAAGAACAGTTCGCGCATAACTAAATCCAAATCGATGAAAAACGAGGACTAGGGCTGTTGATACCCTAGTCCTTCATTTGCCAAACGGCGGGATTGTTTTTATAATGGAGGATGTAGACAACAATGTCTCCGTAGCTCAGCAGGATAGAGCGTCAGTTTCCTAAACTGTAGGTCGGAGGTTCGAATCCTCTCGGGGACGCCATCGAAAAGCCGCGTTATTACGCGGTTTTTTTATTTTGCTAAAGCATTCTGCCATCGCTACCCATGCTATGATTCAAAGCCTCAAAATCAATAGAGTATCGTATGAAACAGAATAAACGTACTTACTGTAATTCAGTTAAAAGTTGGTGATTCAATTGTTGACGAGAAGATTTTTCAGGGAGTTTGACTACATATTACTGTTCACTGTCCTGGCAATTTCAGTCCTTTCTACAGTTGCTATTTATTCTACGACGATAAATCGAAGTGGCATGGAAGATTGGTATCAAAAGCAATTAATCTGGGAGATCATTTCTTTTGTTTGTATGATTGCATTTGCGATTTTGGACTACAGGATTCTTAGAGGATTTCTATCATGGATTGGATACGGCATTTGTCTCATTTTGCTGGTCTGTGTATTTTTCTACCCGGCCAAAAATGGCGCTCAGTGCTGGATTACCTTGCCTGGAGGTATGCAATTTCAGCCCTCGGAGCTGACAAAGATTTTTGTCATTCTAACCATCTCTCGTTATATGACAAAAGCAAAGCAAAAAAACGAATCGTTTGGCTTCAAGCATTTTTTTGTTATTTTCATGATTAATATCGTTCCCTTTCTCCTCATATTAAAGCAACCACACTTAGGACAAGCTCTCACGCTGGTGGGGATTACCGGGGCTATGATGGTTTTATTCTTAAGTCGAAAACAGCTGGTCTATTATACACTGATTGTTGCCGCCGGCTTAACGGTGATCATTCTTGCCAAGACCGTTTTCACTGAGCAGTCGATTGAATTTGTAGACAAGCTCCCTTTTCTTAATCATCAAAAGGAACGAATTGTTACATTTTTAGATCCGGAAATTGAAAAGATGGGGGCTAGCTATCAAGTAACGCAGGCAAAGCTAGCGATTGGTTCGGGGCAATTAGTGGGAAGGGGAATCATTAATGGAACAGCGACACAAGGGAACTGGGTACCAGAGCAGTGGACTGATTTTATTTTCTCTGCGATTGGTGAAGAGTTAGGGTTTTTAGGTGGTAGTGTCTTATTGACTCTTTTCTTTGTTTTCTTGTATCGATTAACGGTGATCGCAGGTCAAACAAATGACTTTTTCTCCACATCTTTCATTACCGGAGTAATCGGTATGTTTACATTTCAAATCGTGGAAAATGTCGGAATGAACTTGGCCATGATGCCTGTTACCGGAATCACTTTGCCTTTTGTTTCGTACGGTGGCACTTCGCTTTTAACGAACTTTGTGATCGTAGGAATGGTCCTGTCTATGAAGCATAGAAGCAAGGAGCTGTTTTTTGACTAAGGGTTATTGGAAATTGGCGTTCGTATTTTGCAGATGGTTAATTATGGTTGATTGATGTAAAATAAAGACAATTTTGCGGTAATAAAAAGGATGATGTGAATGAAAACATTACTCATCTCTGTTTTTACAATCGTACGGATCGCCATTGTACTTCTCGGTACCTTTTTTCTGACAGGTGTTTTGTTTTTCCAGTTTTTTTACAATGAGCAGAATGAAAACGAGCTTGTTTATATCCATTTAGCTGTGGCGTTTTTGATTAATTTTATCTGGTACAGATGGAAGGAAAGAAAAAGCAAAGGGATGTAGGATCTGATCCCTCTCAATTAAGCAAACCACCTAGCTGTCCGATTCCCCGCAGCTGGGTGGTTTCCTCTTTTGTGCCAAATTGAACGGGCTTGGCAAAAGGCTAGGAACGCATAACTTGGTATGATCAAAGCTCTGTGTTGCGAGCGAACTATCTACAAAGTACTGGGTAGCATGATCTTGTTTAGAATCAGAAAAGGCAGCGCAGGAACAACCAGCAGACCTAGTAAAATACCGACAGCGAACATTCTCATTTTTCTCATCGCTCCTATTTCATTGCTTATTTATCAGCATGATATTGAATGTGTTGAGAAAAGGTGCTTTTCCATTGCGAAAAGTGTTGAAGATTTCTCAACGCTTTGCAAAAACAATGGCAACAACAATCCAACTGGCGTCAGTTTTTCGTATGTGATCAAGTCACGGAACAGTCTTCGCCGCTTTGATACGATCGATCTCAAGTGATCACGATGAAAACTGGAGGTCGAAACAATGAAAAATGTAGGTTCCTGGGATCGTGCTTTACGGGTACTGCTTGGACTGGCTGCTTTATCGCTCATTTACTTTTTGACGGGCTATTGGAAGCTGACAGCGCTGTTCTCTCTTCCTTTGTTATTTACCGCATTTACTCAAAAATGTGTGATATATCGTCTGCTTGGTATCCATTCTTGCAAAATTCACTAACCTTGAAAGGCCCCCACGTAATCTTCGGGGGCTATTATCATTCGATTTGAACAAGGAAAAAATGGTAAAATAGTTTGAGACGATAGGAGGGAGCGCCTATGGTGAATTCAGGGAACCGCCCGAAAATCGAAATAGAAAAAACGACGAGTGAATGGGTTTGGGATGTATCGACATAGTCCGTTATTATAGAATCCTTTTTACATAAGAAAAGTATAAATCTTATTAAATCACTTGGAATTATGTGATATACTAGCCGTAGTCTGAACATTCATGTAAGGGAGTGTAGAGAATGCCTGTCGAAACCTTTAGAGCCACCGCACATTTGCAAAAAGGCATGGTCGTCAAAGCCAGGTCCAGAGATTTTGAGCTGACGATCGATGAGCCAAAAAGCTTGGGAGGAACCAATACGGGAATGAACCCTGTTGAAGTGGTCCTGTCTGCATTGGGAGCATGCCAATCGATTGTTGCAAGAGCGTATGCGGGCAAGTTTGATGTCCAGCTGGATGATTTTTGGGTAGAAGTAGAAGGTGAACTCGATACAGATGGCTTCATGAACAAGTCGGATGTTCGACGCGGTTATTCTGACATTCGTTACACCTTTCATATCAAGACAGACGCTCCCAGAGAACGAGTCGAGGAATTCATCGCCTTTTTGGAAAAGACATGCCCAGTCGGAGATACGATCGCAAATCCAGTCAATCTCAAACTAAATGGAATTGTCATTGAAAAGTAAAGCACCCGCCGTGGTGCTTTTTCTTTTTCACGTCAACAAAATGGACGAGAGGCTTACAATAGGGGATTTTCCTTATTCCTCAGGTTTGACGCAAGAAATGGTAAAATGTTACGTTCATCTATAGAGTATAGGATCATGCGAGGAAGTAATCATGCCATTTTGGAAAAGAGCCATGTTTTGGAGAATTTTGGGGCTATATTTCATCGTTGTCTATGGAATCATGCGGATTGAAATACTGGACCCTGCCTTTCCGTTGTATTTTTTGTTCATACCAGCTCTGGGAGTCATCTGTTTGGTTGTATCTAGTCGTTTCAAATAATGGTTACGAAAAAGGAAAGCCAGCGATTAGGCAAGTCTAGCGCCTACTCACTGGCTTTTTCCTGTATGTGTAATCGTAATTATTCAACGGAGCTTTTGCCAAACAGAACTTTATCCAGGCCAAGCATCGTGCTTCCGCTCACAGCAAGGGAAAGCAAAATGGCCAGCAATGCCAGCTCCAGCTCATATCCGGCACCACTCTCGCCGCCCATGAATCCGGCAGCCAGTTTTGCTTTGGTAATCGCCCCTACCATGACAATCGCCAACGCACCAGCAAAAATACGTGTACCCAAGCCGAGAATCAAAGCAAAGCCACCAACTACCTCCAAAAAGGCAACAAGATAAGCGATAAATGCAGGAAGACCTAAGGAGCCAAAGAAGCCCGCCACGTTGTCCAGCCCCATTTGGAACTTGGCAATACCGTGAATAACAAATGTAATACCTGCTACCAATCGTAAAATAAGAGCACTCCATTCAAAACGAGTAGACATATATCGTTACCTCCGATAGAATAAATATCAGTAACAAAGTTACTTTTCGTTAGTAAGTATACAATAATAAGATTATATGTCAAGCCACTTCCCGAAATTAACAAGAGATGGAAAGTGCAAGAAATTAGGTAGGAAGTCATCATTCGTTTTGAAGGAATCGGGAAAGAGCGGTATACTGGAAAGTAGAATGAGGTGATACCTATGAAACAGTCTTCCCTCTGTCCAAAGTTTGAAAAGGGCATGCAATTGCTCGGAAAACGCTGGACAGGGCTCATCTTATACCAGTTGTTATCGGGTCCGCAGCGTTTCTGTGCGTTGGAGGGTGCCCTACCGGTAAGTGGAAGGCTACTATCTGAACGGTTGAAGGATTTGGAGAAGGAAGGTCTTGTACATCGACAGGTGTTTACGGACTCTGCTCCAGTCCGGGTAGAGTATTCACTGACCGAGATGGGACACGCTCTGGAACCAGTGATTAAAGGTATTGAAAGCTGGTCACAGTCTTGGATCGAGCTGGATGCAGAAGAAATGGCAGACGACAGCAAGGCAGATGAACATTAAAAAAAGCATCAGGAGTATGCCTGACGCTTGCCAAGATGAAAACCCTTGAATTCAGGGGTTTTCTTTTTTCTTATTTTGCAGTGCTTTCCATCGCAGAAATTCAATATGATTTTTCAGTTCCTCAAGCTCATGTGGAGACAATCCGTTGACGTCCAGAAATGGGGCTGGCTCTTCCCGGACGGAGGCTTGCTGCCAGAATGGGAGGGGGTTATCTGTCTTTCCATGAATAAAATCAGTGGATACTTCAAACAAATCGGCCGCTTTCGAAATCAAATGAAAATCTACGCCCTTCTTTTCACCGGATTCAATGCGCGACAGGACGGTATTATGTATGCCCAGCTTTTCGGCCAATTGGATTTGGGACCACTCTTTTTTCTCTCGCAGCCACTTTATGCGTTGACCAACTATGGACATCGTAAGACCCACCTTTTTCGTTTTGGCAATTCCATTCTAACAATTTTCCAAAACGGAAAAAATACATTTGTTGAAATGACAAATACTGTATTGACTTTGTTGAAATGGAAAAGATATCATAATAACATAAATATTTGCTATTTCTACAAAAAGGAGAGAGTAGCAAATGGAACGAATTAATCTATCATATATAGCGAAACGAAGAATGGAACAGGGACTCACCCTACAGGAAATGGCGGAATCACTCGGCTTCAAAAATGCCTCGACATATTTAAAATATGAGAAGGGTAACTACGATTTCAAAGCAAACCACCTGCCTGTACTGGCGAAAAAGTTAAAATGCGAACTGCACGATCTGTTTATTTTCTCTGTTTGCTGAAATGGCAAAATGAATAATCAGATAAGGAGTGAATGGATTGAATGCGCTGGATGCAAATAAGCGGCAATTGGAGATTTGGAAGAAAACGTTAGAGTATGAGATTGCAATGATGGCGCCGCAAAGCAGACCAGCTTGCGATGATTTTCTTGATCGCCTGATGCAGTTTGAAAAAGAGCTGGAGCAGCGCACTCAGCATACGTCCATGCTGCTGCTTGGCTCCCAGAGGACCCGAACCAGCCATTCATAATGTGGGACAAGGGAGTCTGTGATTGCCACATTGCATAGATGACAAAATAAAAAACCAGCTGGCACGGCATTCACCGCGACCAAGCTGGTCTTCAGTAGAGTGTATCTACAGTTTTGTAATTTCGTCCTTTAACAGCTCTGATTGTGTGCCAAAGACTACCTGCACGCTACCTTGGCCAAGTCGCATCACTCCGGCAGCACCTAAGTCTTTGAGCCCTTTTTCATTGACGACCTTGTCATCTTTTAGAACAAGACGCAAGCGCGTAATGCATGCATCTACACTCACGATGTTTTCTTTTCCACCGATGAGAGTGAGCACCTTTTGCGCTTTATCCTGCATGGTGCCTACACTACCTGTGCTGGATACGGCGACATCATCGTCTTCACGTCCAGGTGTTTTGATGTTCAGTTTCACAATCAGGATACGAAACAGGAAGTAGTAAACAACAGCGAACGCCAGACCAATCGGGATAATGAGCCACGCATTGGTCGAAAGCGGGAAATTAAGCCCGTAGTCGATGAGCCCGGCAGAGAAGCCAAAGCCGTGCTTGATTCCCAGCGATGTGACGATGTAGCCGGAAATACCAGTCAATACAGCGTGAATGACATAGAGCAGCGGTGCGGCAAACATGAATGCGAATTCCAACGGCTCAGTAATACCGGTCAGGAACGAAGCAAGAGCAGTACCGATGAAAACAGAGGCAATTGCCTTGCGCTTTTCCGGTTTCGCCGTATGAATAATGGCGAAAGCAGCTGCAGGCAGTGCAAACATCATGATCGGGAAGAAGCCTGTCATAAACATACCAGCTGATTTGTCACCAGCAAAGAAACGATTCAAGTCGCCGTGAACGACTTTTCCAGCTGCATCCGTAAAGTCACCGATTTGGAACCAGGCAATCGCGTTAAGCACATGATGCAGACCAAAAGGAATGAGCAGTCGGTTAAAGAACCCGAAAAGGCCTGAGCCTATAGCGCCGAGTCCAACAATCCAGTTCCCCATGTTGGTGAGGGCCTCTTGAATCGGTCCCCAAATGATCCCGAAAATCAAACCGATGACGACCATACTGAGCGATGTAATAATCGGAACGAAGCGTTTGCCCCCAAAGAAGCCCAGCCACTCCGGCAATTTGATGTTGTGGTATCTGTTGTAGCAATATGCAGCTACTCCACCGGCAAGAATCCCACCAAGAACGCCCATGTTCAGCTTGGCATCATCTGCGATGAAAGGCATGGCAGCAGGTACTTTGGACAGTACAGCAGTCAGAACCATGTATGCAATGACCGCGGCGAGAGCAGCTACGGCATCCCCCGCCAAACCAATGGCAACACCGACGGCGAAGATTAGGGATAAGTTATCGAAAATAGCAGATCCACCGGCGAGCAGGAATGGGGCAATGTACTGGTTCAAAAATCCACCTACAGACGAGCCAAGCTGAAACTCGGTTTCGTAGTTGATGGCGCCAAAGCGGAGCAAGAGTGCTGCAGCTGGCAACGTAGCGACCGGGAGCATAAGAGCTTTCCCGATCTTTTGCAGAAAGGCGAGCATAGGAAAAACCTCCTTAGAATGAGATGTTTATCAAAAAGCCGCTCTCCAGAAGAAACGTAGGAGAAAAAGGATATCGGAGCCGGAGAGGACCATTCTGATCAAATGGATTGAAATCGCTTACAAAGGGCCGGAACAAAACCGATTATTCGGTTTTGTCTTTCAAAAATTGAACAACGTCTTCTACGGTCGAAAGGGTTAGCGCGTGCTCTGCCAGCTGCTTCGCCTGTTCCAAAGTCGCCTGGCGAATGCGCTCCTTCACTTTTGGCATGACCGATGCCGCACCACTGAATTCATCCAGCCCCAATCCTAACAGCAGCTGGGTTGCTAACGGATCGCCAGCCATTTCCCCGCAAAGTCCAGTCCAGATGCCTGCGCGATGTGAAGCATCAATGACACTAGAAATCAGTCGCAATACGGCAGGGTGATAATAGCTGTACAAATCGGCGATTTCTGCGTTCATTCGATCAACGGCAAGAGTATATTGGACAAGATCATTGGTGCCGATGCTGAAAAATTGTACTTCTTTTGCAAAGGCATCTGCCTGTAAGCAGGCGCCGGGAATCTCCATCATCATGCCGACTGCAATGTCCTCGTCAAAGGAAATACCTTCTGAGCGCAGCTCGGCTTTGGCCTGCTCCAGCATCGCCTTTGCCCCGCGCAGCTGCTCCAGGTGGGAAATCATCGGGAACATGATGAGCAACCGTCCAAATGCACTGGCACGCAAGAGAGCGCGCAGCTGTACCCGGAATAAGGCAGGGCGAGCAAGAGAGATGCGAATCGCCCGGAAACCGAGAAACGGATTTTCCTCTTGTGCGAGCGCAAGTGCAGGCAAATGTTTGTCGCCACCGGCGTCTAGTGTGCGGATAATGACGGGCTTGTCACCAAAAGCAGCTGCGACACGTTTGTATGCCTGGAATTGCTCCTCCTCGTCTGGAAGGCTGCTACGATCCATAAACAAAAACTCTGAGCGGAACAATCCGATTCCTTCGATACCCGATTCCACGAGAGCGTCTGTTTCTTCCGGGACAGCCATGTTCGCCAATAAGTGAACGCGATGACCATCGAGTGTTTCTGCGGGCAGGTCCTTCATAGCTGCGTACGCTTGACGCTCTGCTGTTTCGAGCGCAGCCTTCTCCTGGTAGCGGGAGAGTGTGTCGCTATCAGGTTCGACGTAGAGCTTACCTGTTGTGCCATCGAGTATTAGCAGACGGCCAGATTCCACTTCTACTAAAAGCTGTTCACCTACGCCCATGATTGCTGGAATACCTAGCGAGCGAGCCAGAATAGCGGCATGGGAGGTGGAGCCACCTTTTGCCGTGACAATTCCACGGACGTTTTGAATCGGAAGCTGTAAGGTTTCGGATGGCGTGATATCTCCAGCAACCAAAATAAACGGTTCTTCCGGAAAGGAAACGGAAGCATCTTCCCCAGACAGATTGCGAACGAGGCGACGGCTTACATCGCGTATATCATCAGCGCGCTCGCGCATATAATCATCGTCCATACTCTCAAACAAACTGATAAACTGGTCCGCAACTTGCTGAACGGCAGCAGCTGCACTCGCAGACTGACTCTCCATTTGCGTCTGCATTTCACCGACAAATGCCGGGTCTTCCAAAAAGGCGAGGTGGGCCGATAGAATGGCTGCCTTTTCTGGTCCCAACTGTTGATTCGTCTGTTCGCGCAGCTGTTCCAGTTGTTCTCGTGTTCGCTCGACGCTTTGGTGAAAGAGCTCGAGCTCTCGCGCAGTGTTTACGGGAGTAACGATGAGTGGTTGCGCGATGGGCTGTGCATGTGTCAGGTGTACTGCGGGTGCAATCGATATCCCTGACGAAACGGGAATTCCAGTTAACATGAGTAGGTCACCTTCCTCTATCAGGTGCTTGCATGAACGATTCGAAGCATCTACGCTGCAAAGCCTGTAGGCGATTGTCAGAGCGAGTGGGAAAACATTTGCTGGATAACCTCTGCGACATGTTCTTCATCAGAGCCTTCGACCCGAACAGTAAGACTGTCACCCTGAGAGACGCCGAGCGTCATGATCCCAAGAATACTGCGGCCATCCGCTTGCTTATCTCCTTTGTTTAAGGTGATTTTGGACTGGGATTGGGCAGCCCGATTAACCAGAAGTGCGGCTGGGCGAGCGTGAAGCCCACCCTCAACCATCACCGTTACTTGAAATTGAATCATGCGATCCCTCCTTTCTGACCTGTGGCATTACGAGCATTTATTTCAATACGACGGTCATCAGCGGTTCTTGACCTGCCAGCACGGTAGTTTTGTCGACAATGTTTTTCTCTGCTACCAAATCGCCGTTTGTAATGACGATAGGGGTTACGATCGGACAACCCGCTTCCTGAAGGATATTCGTGTCAAACTGGATCAATTTATCGCCAGCCTTGATCTGGTCACCAACTGCGACAAAGGGAGTAAAGCCCTGACCTTTCAGCTTTACGGTATCGATCCCGATGTGCATCAAAATCTCCAGTCCACTATCCGTCGTTAGGCCAATCGCGTGATGAGTAGGGAAGAGATGCGTTACTTTCCCATCGATGGGAGACAGCAGCAGTCCCTCGGTTGGCAAAATCGCAACACCGTCACCTACGACCTGTTGAGCGAATACAGGGTCTGGAACTTCGGAAAGCGGCACAATCGCACCGGTCAATGGAGCTAAAAAGGATACTTCCTGTTGTTGTTTTTTACGGGAAAACAAGCTGCGTAGCATAAGTTCCTCCTTTTGCGTCTGAACGAAAATAGGCATGAGACGGCTAATTCATACGACATACTTACTATGTCCGTATGATCTCACCGCTCATGCCTAGTCGAACTAGTAACACGCAGGATTATGTTGTAGTTAGGATTGTTGTGATAAGCGATACACATGCAAAGCCATGTACCCAACCTCGTCCTCCGGTACAGTCACCTCGAGACGAGAGGAGATATAGGAGGCTAGCTCAGAGGCCAGCTCGTAGGCTTCGGGAATCGTTGTTTTGACTCGGTCCAAAAGTGGATTGATGATCGACTTTTGTTGCCGAATGCGTTCTACGGCAAACCGCAGATGCGTAATGAGCCGGACGTAGTCGACAGTACTTCTTTCGATGGTTTTTCCTGTCCGTTGCTCAATTATATTCACCAGCTCACTGATAATGTTGGTGAACTGGACTGCCTTTTTAACAGGGACATAGCTGATTGCAGAATGAATATGCAAGGCTAGAAAGCCGATTTCACTGTCAGGAATGTCCAGAGCAAATGCCTTTTTAATCATATCTGCTGCCCGTTTTGCCAGTGCGTACTCTTTAGCGTATAACGTCTGGATCTCAAACAAGAAAGGATTCACGATCTCCATTCCGTTGTTGAGCCGATAGATGGCAAACTGGATATGGTCCGGCAAGGCTACGTGGACGTGTTCGTTTAGTTGTGGCGTAATCTCGGTGGCAATCAAGGCAATAATTTCTTCTGCAATCCCCACAACGGCTGGGTCAACTTGACTGAGCAACGTTTGATACTGCTTCTGATGACTTTCATTTTCCAATCTGAAACGCTTCTCCACACGGTGGTCATGGGCAGGAATGATGTTCCCGGGTTTTGTGCTAAATCCGATTCCTTTGCCGAATAGCACAATCTCCTGTCTGGAGCCAGGCTCCTCCACGAGTACGACGTTGTGGTTTAACACGCGCGTGATCGTATATGTTTTCTCCTGTTCACGGGACAACCAATTTCACCACCTTTAGACAAAAAAGAGCCGAAAAAACCTTTTTATCAATAAAAAGATCTTCTCGGCTCATGCCTGCATCACCAGTAACACACCGTGTGAAAACGCTTCAATTACTGCTTATCATAGCTGACGTCTTGGATAATGTCAATCACCAAGGCGTTCATTTGTTTGGAATTTTTTAGGATGATACAAAAGCTTTGCTCAGCCTACTTCACAGGTGTTTCTGTTGAAGTGTAGGCATGAGCAGGAGTTAAAGCGGCGAGTCCCGAATACGTGATCGAGCATGTCCGCACTACGTCAAAAAAGCGGGCGGATGCTGGAGAGCGATCCGCCTTGTGCCTTTCTTACTTGAGTAATTATCATTTGGTTACTTCGTGAATTTGTCGGCAATCGTCGATGCACAGAACGAGTTTGGTTTAATCTCTGCCCGAAAATGGTTGGTTTCAGCTAAGCTCAGGAGAGATTGGATAAACTTACGGGTAGGGCCGTTTTTACCGATGTCAAAATGAAGCTGGATTGGGGTATCATGATTGCGTTCACGAAGATATTCGCGAACCTCACTTGCCAGCCCAACTGCGTACATCGCTTCTTGGAAAATACGCTGCTGCAAGGATGCGTATCGTCGCTCCTGGAATTTGTGATAAAAAAATGTACCTCCATGTCCAGCGCGAATCACCGTAATGACAAGGGCAAAAAACGTCCCACGACTTTTTAGCTGTGAATCAGCTCCCACGATAATCTCGAATGGACCCGACAGTGTCGATATGGTTTGCTCAATGTGGGAGAATACGTCCTCCTTTGCCAGTAGCCCTCTAGTCGGACTGTGAAAGCAATCAAACAAGGTGCTTGCTGAGGTTAAGCCCACTCACATCCCTCCAAATAGAGGCTATCTATCGATTACATAGAACTTCCGTACATCATTAATGTATGTAATCTCGCAGAGAGTATGTGAGCAGGTTAGGACAAAAACTTCTTGAATCAACGATTTTTGCTGAAAAAAGGGCGCAGCTATGGAAGGCGCAAACTAGAGGGTCGGTGCTTCCATGCCAAACGTAGCCCAGTCTTCTAGGGCTGGACCGTAAATGCCGGGTACCTTTATGCCTGCTTGACGCATGAGGACAGTCATTTGTCCGCGGTGATGAATCATGTGATGAATCAAAATTTGCAAGGTCAACCCATTTGGCCATTGCTCACCGTACATATCCGTTTCCTCTTGCAGGGTGCTGTCATTCCATTGATCGTGCAACGCTTGAACCATTGCATCGCTTGTTTTTGTCCAAGCAGCACTGATTTCCTGTGCGGTGGCCGGGATTGGTGCCTCGGGATCAGCTCCGTCAAACTTCAGACCAGTACGAGAGAGCATCTCGTGGACTGACGTAACCATATGCCAGGCTAGTCTGCCCAGGGTTCGGTGATCACTCGTCACGCTTTGCTGCAAAGATGCATCAGTACAGGCTTCCAAAATTCGTTGGGTGCTTCTCGCTTCGGACTCCCACAGCTTTACGAATGAATCAATGGACGTGTACATACAAAACCCTCCCAATAGGTAATAAGAACATTTGTTCTCTATTATACACATAAGTATCTTGATTTATCCAGCATTACTTGAAAAAATTTGCAGGAGGTTTTTCACCATGATGATTGAGTATCTTCCACAAGTAAAAGAGCATCGTCACGCAGATCATGATATTGATCCTGTGTTTCTAAATCGTTGGTCACCGCGTTCTTATAAATCCGATCCGATTCCGGATGAAGTGCTTTTCAGCCTTTTTGAAGCAGCACGCTGGGCACCGTCTGCAAGCAATGAACAGCCATGGCGGTTTATTGTTGCCCGTACGCAGGAAGACAAGGAACGCTTCTATCCTTTTATTGCGGATGGAAATCGCATTTGGTGCGAAAAAGCGCCTGTTCTGGTTTTGATTGCTTCCCAAACAATTGGCTCCCGTGGATCGCACAATCGTGCACATGCCTTTGATGCTGGTACAGCTTGGGGCTATTTGGCACTGGAAGCGACCAGAAAAGGTCTGAGTACACATGCGATGGGGGGATTTGACCCGGAAAAAGCGCGCGAGGTATTGGGAATTCCTGAAGATATCGAGGCGCATGCCGTAATTGCGATTGGCTATCAAGGGGAAAAGGAAGCATTGTCTGAGGCGATGCAGGAGCGGGAAAAGCCATCGAGCCGCCGCGAGCTGTCTGAAACCGTATTTGAAGGGGTATTCGCAAAAAAGTGATAGCAGCGAGCGAGCACGAGATGTATATGCAGGCCGCTATGGAAGAGGCCGGGAAAGCAGCAGCCATCGGTGAGGTTCCGATCGGAGCAGTCATTGTGCGCGACGGAGAAATTGTTGGCAGAGGGTACAATTTGCGGGAAACCCAAAAAGATCCTACGCTGCACGCAGAAATGATCGCGATCCGTGAAGCCAGTGAGAAGCTCGGCGGCTGGCGACTAATCGGGTGTACCTTATACGTCACGCTAGAGCCGTGTCCGATGTGCGCAGGCGCAATCGTACAGAGCCGAGTTGAGCAGGTTGTATACGGAGCGCGCGATCCAAAGGCTGGTTGTGCCGGGACATTGATGAACCTGTTAGAAGAGCCGCGCTTCAATCATCAGGTTCCTGTAATCGAAGGGGTACTTGCAGAGGAATGTGCGCAGATGCTCAAGGATTTCTTTCGCGGTTTACGAAAAAAACGTCAGCAGGCACAGGAATAATCTGCACAAAAGGAAAGCCGCTCGGGACAAGCAAGACGTACCCGGCGGCTTCTTTTAACGCTTATTTATTTACATTTTGCAGCAGGTTCAGCTCTTCTTCAGTCAGTTCCCGGTATTCACCCGGCTTCAAGGATGGGTCGAGATGGAGAGGACCCATGCGAACGCGCTGCAAGTAAGTAACATGCAGTTCAAAAGCGGCAAACATCCGCTTTACCTGATGGAACTTTCCTTCCATAATCGTCACGCGAATTTCTGATGTTTCGCCCGAGGACAGGACCTCCAGCTTGGCCGGAAGTGTCGTAAAGTCCTCCAGCTCAACCCCTTTGGCAAACTCTTGGACATGCTGCTCCGTTACCCGGCCATCAATCCGCGCGAAGTATTCCTTGTCCACTTTCTTTTTCGGAGAGAGCAGACTGTGCGATAGCTGACCATCATTGGTGAGCAGCAACAGTCCTTCTGTATCAATGTCCAAACGACCGACAGGATGTACCTTGATCGCCCATTCATAAGGGAGTAAATCAACGACAGTTTCGTGTACATTGTCTTCTGTTGCAGAAACCACTCCAGGCGGCTTGTTCAGCAGGACATATACCCAGCGCTTGAAGTTAAGCGGCTCACCGTCCACGATAATCTCTTGTTCCTCTGCAACTACATGCATGCCCGGATCAGTAGCGACGACGCCCTCCACTACGACCAAGCCCTGCTTTACGAGTACTTTCACTTCCTTGCGAGTACCGAGTCCCATATTGGCCAGTACCTTGTCCAAACGTTCACGTTTCATGTATGTTCCTCACTTTTCATCTGATAAGCCAAAACGGTCATGACCATTTTTGTACATTGATACTAGTTTGGCCTAATGTAACGTGCAAATCAAGTGGAACACAGTGGACCTAAGTCTTGCAATTTTGATGACGATTTGCTATAGTAAATAATGTTTCTGATCAACCAATATGGAGAGATACCCAAGTGGTCATAAGGGGACGCACTCGAAATGCGTTAGGCGTCGTGAGGCGTGCGTGGGTTCGAATCCCACTCTCTCCGCTTATCTAGTAGAACGAAATAAGAATGGAAGTGTAATTTAAAGCATAAAATGGCCATGTTGGTCACTTTATGCTTTATTTACTTATTGGCCACATTATGCTTAATTAATCTCAACGCTCACAATAATCACTTTTTGTTAATTGTTGTTCACAGAAAATAAAGTACTAGACTGGAAAATAAACTTGTAGTCTAGGGAAATATAGCAATAGACTAACTAGTGTTAAAAGAAAATAAACCATTAGACTGAAAAATATAGTATTAGACTCGGAAAATAAAGTTATAGACTGGGAAAATAAAGTATTAGACTGAGGAAGAATTATTGAGCTAACCGGCAGGAATGCAAAAGACGAACTCATTTAGAGTTCGTCTTTCTTTTCATTCGACTTCTTTTAGTATTTTTTCGACACTTACTAATCGCTCGTTCAATTCATCTACTCTCTTTTGAAGTGTTAAAGTATTTTCACGTTCAAGCATTAGCTTTTCATTCGCCCTTTTTTCAAAACCTTTAATTGTTTTTAAGATAAAATAAATAACTAAAACAACCAATGCGATGGGAACTATTAATCCCAGTAATCCCAAGATACCTGTTAATGCTGATAATTCCATTTTCTCTTCTCCTCTGAACTTATGTGTTTTTCTTTTTCACTATTAGTGTTGATGCTAAATCGGAAATCATTACCTCGCTGATTTCTAAATAAAATGAATTAAGCATATAGTACTTCGCTGTTTTTCCACTTTCTAAGATTTCCATGCTACTTGAAACTAATTTCGCCTCCTCTAGCTTTTGTAAGTGGAGATAAAGTAAAGGCCTGCTCATACCTAACTCACGTGCCAGTTCACTTACATACTGTCGTCCTTCTGATAAAACCGCAATAATTTTTAATCTGTGAGGATTCGATAAAGCTTCCAAAAACAAAAGTAATTCATAACCGTTATTAAAATGTATCATATGTAATAAATTTATTACATATGTAAGTTAATAGCAAGTATTTTTTAATATTCGGGGTGCTTTTCTGTATAATAAGCAGATACACTCTTACACTAACGGGAAACGGTAGCTCAATAAACCAGGCCAGTCTAACACTTTATTTTCGTGTTTTGACTGGCCTTTTTGTATGGAGGGATTGAATAGTCTAATACCTTCTTTACTAAGGTAAAGAGCTTTTCTTATACAGAATTAGCGTCAAATCAACACCATCAGTCTACTACTTTATTTTCTCTGAACAACTAGTGTCATTACACTCTAAACCAGCTAATAGGATGTCAACATTTTTCATTAAACATGTTTATGTTTAATTGTTATACTGAAATTGAACATGGCAAATAACCATCCATCGTAGTGATGGAAGGCTTTATCTCTATTGTTGCTTATTGGTATTAAGCAAGATCAAGGAAAGTTTCTTTACGCTTTAATAAGATAAAAATCCAGTGGATCAGCTTGTTCGCACAAGCAACGACCGCGACTTTAAACGGCTTTCCTTCATCGCGTTTTCTATCATAAAACTCTTTAGTTTCTTATTGCGTGAACTCCTGATACCGCATAGGACAGCCATATATAAGGCATGTCGTAGCCTGCTGGAACCTCTTTTCGTGATTCGATTAATGGTTGCAGTGAACTTGCCAGAAGAATGCACGCTGGGATCGATTCCAGCAAAGGCAACAAGTTTTTTAGGGTGATTAAACCGCTCTATTTCACCAATTTCAGAGATAATCGTTGCCGCGATTTTTTCTCCGATGCCAGGGATAGATTGGATAATCTTATATTCTTCAATTTCTGATGCGAGAGCATCAATTCGGTGCTCTAAATTGGACAGATGCTCTTGATATTGAAGAATCATACGAATATGCATCTCAAGACTAATCAAATGACTTTCGTACACAACTTTTTGAAATGGATTGCGGCTTGCTGCATCCATTTTTTTTCGCCTTTTCTTTGGCCCAAGCGTTGGAACGACTGATACATATAGCTGCGATTAGTTCCGTTAATTCAGATTCCCTAGCTTTTAAGACCTCTTCCGAGGTAGGGTACTCCAGTAAAATGTGCAAGGATACTTTTGAAAATAAGTCCCCAAATACACTTCTGAACTCAGGGAATACTTGGTTTAAAATGGCATGGAACTGTAATTTTGCTTGCATGCAAAGATCAGTTAGAGACTCGTGCTGTCTTGTAAGAATACGGAGGTTTAATAGTTGTAACCCTCTTTTCTTATGAGGTTGTAGTTCCTCCTTGTAATACAGCTCACATAAATGATAAGCATCGATCGCATCAGTTTTGACCTTACGTAAGCTTGATTTTTTCGCTTGATAAGAGATGAGTGGGTTTATCACAATATATAAGTAGTTTTGTTCTTCTAGAAACTGAGTAATTGGAGTCTGATAAGGTCCAGTTGACTCCAAAACAACCGGAGGTTGTTTACCAGTTATACTTTCTACATTCTTGAGAAAGTGAAGAAAAGTATCTAGTCCCTCACGAGTATGCGAAATACTAAGACTTTCCCCTTTAGATACATCCAAACCAACAACTGGATTCATTGTATCGCTCCTTTTCCAAGATAATTTGCCGGTAACCCCTAGTCCTGCTTGTAGTATCATAGCTTCGCTTGTTATACGGGATCTTGTCCCAACCAGCCTCAAACATGTTTCTACAAGTAGGGGGTGAACAGTTTAGCTGACGGGGTCAATGCCCCACGGGCAGGGACGTTCTACCTCGGCTACCGTAATCGTAGAACCAAATAAAAAATGGTCAACCAGTAAAAACTGGCTGACCTCATATTACGAACGGGCAGGTTAAGGCAGTGTATCAAGTAACAATTTAGTGGAATACCTATTTTAATTCGCATATAATTAGGTTACTTATTTAATTCGTAACCAAAATATTAGGTAATCTATGTAGATTGAAAACGAAAGGAGTCTTGCTCATTATGCGCATGCGTGGAGTGACCTACGACACAGGATTCCTAAGTGAAGGAGCCAGCACTCACCCCAACTTCGAAGCGACGAGAGTGCACAGGGAGATGGAAATTATACGGCGTGACCTGCATTGCACTGCAGTACGAGTGACAGGCGGCGAGCCCGTTCGCCTAGAGATCGCTGCACAAGCAGCGGCAGCAGCAGGCCTCGAGGTATGGTTCTCACCGTTTACAAACAATCTTAATCAAGAAGAGTTGCTAGCCTTGCTGGGGGACTGTGCAGAACGCGCCGAACGCCTCCGAGTTTCAGGGACAGAGGTAGTCATGGTAACGGGTGCAGAGCTCATGCTCTTTACCAGCGGCTTCTTTCCTGGTGAGACTCTGCCGGAACGCCTCGCTGCGCTGTCCGATCCGACGATTAGTCGTGCTGCGTTCGCGAAACTCCCGACTCTGCTTAACGGTTTCCTAGCGCGCGCTGTAGACGTCGTGCGAGCCCGATTCGGAGGTCGTGTTACCTACGCGGCCCTGCCTTCCGAACCTGTGAACTGGGAACCTTTCGACTTCATCGCCGTCGACGCCTACAACTCTGCTGAAGTTTCTCATCTCTATGCTGATTCAATCAAGAAGCTGGCCAGCTCAAATAAGCCACTGGTGATCTCCGAGTTCGGATGTACGACCTTTAAGGGTGCGATCGATCTGGGCGCACACGGAATGTTCATCGTCGAGTGGGACGGTGCGCGTGCAGTTCGGCTGACAGGGAGCTACGAGCGTGATGAATCAGAACAGAGCCAGTACTTCAACGATAGCTTCAACATTTTCGAAGAAGCTGGAGTCGACACAGCATTCTGGTGTACTTTTGCTTCCCACAACCTTCCGTACGACGAAGACCCCAATTACGATTTTGATCGAGCGTCTTACGGGATCGTGCGGGTGCTTCAAGAGAACCACGGGACGACTTACTCCGACATGCCTTGGGAGCCAAAGGAAGTATTTTACACCATTGCAGCGCGATATGCAGACGTAATGGAGTCTTGAACAATAGCAAACATTACAACCAAAACGATCTAAAAACTATGTAGGTTCCATATTCAAGGAGTGAATAAATTGTCGGATCAACAAAAGAAAATAGCAAAGCAGCTAATGGAATCGTACTTCCAATCACAGGTTGGTGGAAATATGATGCAGAATCGCTCGATATACAATCAAAAACCAGGCGAGATCATGGTTCTCTATTTCATCAGCGTGAATGTCACGGATGATAGTCCGGGATTGATGGTTTCGGAAATAAGTGGAAAACTGAATGTTACTTCACCAACGGTAACGCAGCATATTAACAGTCTGGAAGCACAGGAACTTGTCGAGCGTCATGCCGATCCTGCCGATCGACGAGTTGTCAGAATCCAGCTTTCAGATAATGGTAAAAAGTATATACAACGCATTAATGATGCTCGCCTTAATATGTTCGTTGGTCTCGTTAATCATCTTGGTGAGGAAGAAAGTCTGCTATTTGCCGAGATGATGAGAAAAGCTTCGGATTATATGCTCGAACAACAGGAATTTTATCTCCGGAGTTTGAGAAATGAGTAAGCGAAGGCAAGAAAGAGGTAGTCAACACTATCTTCAGCCAGCTCTTGGTATGAAAGATTAAAGGCTTATTAGAAACAGGAGGGTTTATATGAAATATACGGTTATTACGGGAGCAAGTTCAGGAATTGGGTATGAAACGGCTCTTGCTTTTGCGGCTCGTGGAAAAAACATAATCATAGCAGCACGCAGAACGGCGGAATTGGAAGAGTTAAAATTAAAAGTGGCTAACATAAACCCAGACCTGGATGTTGTCATTCGAACTGTTGACTTATCTGTTACTGCTAATGTTTATGAATTCTACGAAAGTCTCCAGGACTATCAGATCGAGACTTGGATCAACAATGCGGGGTGTGGAAATTTTGCTTCCGTTGGGGAACAAAATTTAAATAGAATTATGACGATGCTTCACTTGCATATTGAAGCTTCAACCATTCTATCCTCTCTTTATGTACGTGACTATGCAGATGTTGAAGGAACGCAACTCATTAATGTTTCTTCTGGAGGAGGATACCAAATTGTTGGCAATTCCGTGACTTACTGCGCGACAAAGTTCTATGTAAGTGCCTTTACAGAAGGTCTCGCACAAGAGTTGAAAGAAAAAGGAGCTGCCATGCAAGTAAAAGTCTTGGCTCCTGCTTCAACTGAAACTGAATTTATTAAAAGTGCTTTCGATTTAAATGAGTTTAATTATGAAGGATTCGTTCCAAAATTCCATACTGCAAAAGAAATGGCTGGATTTATGTTAGACCTTTATGATGGGGAGAAAATTGTTGGGATTGTGGATGGAAAAACGTATGACTTCGAATTAAGAGATCCGATTTATCCGTATTTAGCGAGGACAAGAAACTAGTTTTTGAATAGTTTTGCTGTTCCTGTTCTTTTCCCCAGTCTAGCTCGATATTTTCGGCGTATCTTCACATGAATAATCTTCAGGATTTGCAGACCACAGTGAAGCAATTATTTCTGTCGAACTCCTATGAAAATTCGATTCTGCAATAAAGTTAAAAATGGCATTACTAAAGAAGACGTAGCTCATTCAGTTTTTGAAAAAGTGGCAACACCTGGGTTCTTGCTATGTGGGTTTTTGCTTTGGATCAAGAGGCTTTGGTAATGGTAACGGTGTAGCCCAACTTTTCTAATCGTCGAACGGAATGCCTTACGATGAAATGTTGCTTCTGTTTTTCGAAATAATCTTCCCCTAAATCAACGTACATTTCTTTACGAGTTAGCAAATGGTACGCGATTTTTAACATGGCATGTGCGACAGAAATTGCTGCTCGTTTCTTACCTTTTCGTGCAGCTGTACGCCTATACAATGCACCAAGGTGATTTCTCGAACCTCTTACTGAATGAGCTGCTTCGGTTAATGCAGATTTTAAATACTTGTTCCCTTTTTTGCTTTTAGATGACTTCTTTTTACCAGCACTTTCATTGTGTCCGGGTACTAGTCCTGCCCACGAACATAAATGCGCGGCACTCGGAAATTGTTTTTCGATATTTGTTCCAATCTCAGATAATATCTGTTTTGCCATTCGAGTCGCAATTCCTGGGATGGAGTCTAACCGTTCAATAGCTTCTTGAAAAGAGGTTAGTCTTTGAGCGACCTCACGGTCTAGTTTTTCGACTTGTTCATTTAGAAATTCGATATGAGCTAGAATGGTCTTAATCATAAGACGTTGGTGGGGGTTCACATATCCACGAAGAGCTAACTCTAGTTCATCTTTTCAAATATCTAGTGTTGTAGAAGACCGGAATTCCTTTTACCATTAGGGGTTCCGGTCTACTACTATATTTTCACTGAACTTCTACAGACACATTATCCAAATCCAAAATATCACCAATATTTCATTCCAGATAAGCACAAAGCTTTGTGAGCAAATAGCGCGGATAATGTTCCATCTCATCGTTATACATTTGACGTAGTTAGTTAAATAGCAGAAGTAATCAATAATTAAGGACGCCAGGGTGGGTGGCGTCCAAGAAGTAGGAGGCTAATGGAGAATTTGCATTAGCATAGAATATTATATTTTTCCCAGATGATTTGGTGTTAGGGCAAAAGTCTATTTATGGGGAGGACTCATGAATGGTTGGCTTCCTCTAGCGTAATTGGATTGGCATCTCCAAAATATGTCCAAGTTAGAAAATGGCTGTAAGGGCATAAATTAAAAGTCCCTTTCGTAACAGATGGGACTTAACAAAAGGGAATGGTTTGGAACAGTGGGAGATCAGGCCACTTTCCAAAATCATTATATGAATGAATTGACTTGCGGAACCTCTCGTTTCGTCCATTTTTTTGATAAATAGACAAAACGATAAGTTAGTTAAATATCAGTAGTAGTCAATAATTAAGGACGCCAGGGTAGGTGGCGTCCAAAGGTAGGAGGCTAATGGGGTATTTTCATTAGCATAGAATATTATACTTTTCCCAGATGATTTGGTGTTAGGGTAACTGACTATTTATGGTAAACGTGAACGTGAGATTAGTTTCGCGGAAATAGGATTCATATAGAGGAATGGGTATACAGATACATCTTGGTTTATCATGAATCGACCTCCACAATATTTTTGAAATGCAAAAAAGACCTAATGCTGAATAGCGCTATTGAAAAATTATGAAGTTAAGCTCGAAACGGTTGGACATTTCACTGGGGGCGAGACAATCAAGACAAAGAAGATCGGTAACATATACGAAAATCCTGAGCTCCTATAAGGTTCTTAACAAAAGAGAAAATTGTATGTTTTCCATGTAAAGTTGTACCTTTCCCTCGTATAGAAGTTTGCATAAAGTATACAAACTTTCGAAAAAGGGGGGATGAGCGATGAGGAAAAATAAAAACAGCATTCGGGGCGGAGTTTCCATTATTACGTGCACGAACCGACCACATTTTTTTAATAATATCATCGCTAATTATAAGACCCAGTTGTATCAGATAAAAGAGTTGGTAATTGTGATTAATAAAGATAGCATGAGCTTGGCAAAATACCGCAAAAAAGTGCGAGGATATAAGAATATATCTATCTACAAAGTTCCAGAAAGGGTCTCTTTGGGCAAATGCTTGAATTATGCGGTCAGCAAAACGAAATACCAATTTATCGCAAAGTTCGATGATGACGATTACTACTCACCATATTATTTAAAACAGCAAATGAATGATCTTCATCGTACAGGAGCTGACATTGTTGGGAAGCGGGCATTCATGGTTTATCTCCAATCAAGAAAGCTTTTAATTTTACGTTACCCTAAACAGTACAATAAGTTCGTAGGGGCGCTTGCAGGGGGAACCATATTATTTAGAAAACGTTTATTCAACCGCGTACGTTTTGCTAACATTTCGCTTGGGGAAGATGGAAGATTTATAAGAGCCAGCCGAGCAAGAGGCTATAAAATTTACGCTTCTGCACCTCGTAATTACATTGCGGTTCGTAGAACTAACAAAAAGAGTCACACATGGAAAGCCGGAGACAGCTATTTAAAGTCGGGAAGTCGGGTTCTGGCGAGGTCGATTCGTTTGCGTAAACTCGCTTCTCGAAAATTGATCTAACGTGAAGCAGATGAACAAGAATAGGAATTTACCATAATCATCCAGGTGTAAAAAAGAAGAGCCCCCAACCGGGAGCCCGAATGTGTGTTTGGCAACCATAATATACCACGGACAATCGGACAGGGGGAACGGAGGATGAGCATAGTTATAGAGAAAACCATGTTAATTAAAAGGTGTGAGAGAAATGCCCTGCAACACGTTGGGGTCAAAAAGCAATCTGCAGTGTCCATAACCTCCACATCGGTGAAATTGAATTCTGCCCGGAGTGGGACAAGTATATGGTCAAACAACAAGGATTAAAGGAGCATGATTGACAGATTATTCTCCATTATGCAATTGTTTTTTCCGTGATTTCGCTCTTTTCAAGAGTTCGAATAGCTGCTGAAACAGAGTTTCGTAAAATTCAAATTACATGGATAGCTTAGAATTGAAGTTGGAGGTGCCATATAAAAAATGCTGCAACGATAGCGCCCATTGCAACCACCCAGCCTTCAGCGTGGTAAGTCCTATTCAGACTTTAGCTATCGGGAATATGCACCCGGCGAGAAACTGGCTTCGTATATTGCCTGTTATTGGACAATAGATTCCCATGCATCCGCAATGAATCGAGTCATACCGGACGGTTATGTGGACATTATTATCGATCGATACTCCCCCTCTGCCCGGAAGGTCGCTTTCATCGAAGGCCTGATGACCCGATATGAGGAAATGAGCATTTCGGAGCCGCAATCTATATTTGGCATCCGTTTTTATCTGGAGATGGCACAGCTCCTGCTAAAATGTCCAGTCACTGCTTTTATAGGCCGCCGTGTCTTTTGGGAGGAGATTTGGGGATCCAAAGCAATCGGGCGACCGTTCTGGTGCATTACGGTGGCCAAGGCGCTGTCTGACAGCATTCTACCACGAATAACCGTTTCCTGATTAGACGGTTTGGGAATATTTTGAATTCATTTTGTGGTGTGACTATGTGAAAAATCATATGAAACAAGTCTTAACGCTTTTCGGGGCGAATAGACAAGGTGAGTCACAAATACCTAGTTGGCAGCCCGTGTTGAGAATGAACAGATCATATAAGATGTCCATGAAGGCTATTGCTGATTACCTTGCCGGGGCTACTTCGTAATAGCTGTGGGGAAAAATCTGTTTGTCACCCTCTATTATCATTGCGGATGAACCGACTACGGCGTTGGATACAGAAAACCAGTACCGAGTGCTCCAGGAGCTAGAAAGGCTCCGTTCCGAGCAAGATGCAGCCATTTTACTGATTACGCACGATCTGGATGTAATGGCGGAGATGGCTGATGAAGTGCTTGTAATGAACCGTGGAGAAACGGTGGATCACACCGATGTCTTTTCTTTGTTTGACAGTCCGCGCCATCCCTATACTCGGGAATTGCTGTGCAGCCGATTTGAACAGGAATTGGAGGAAATGTAGTGGCCTTGTTGGAGCTTTCTCATGTTACGTACAGATACTCATCATTCTATAAAAGGCGGGAGGAGAGCGCCCCGTACTTCAGGATGTGCCGTTTTCTCTGGAGGAGGGGCAATGTGTCGCTTTGCTCGGGAGCAGTGGCGCCGGTAAAAGCACGATTGGCAAGATTGTATTGGGTCTACTTGCGCCTCATGCAGGGACAGTGCGAATCAACGGCGTTGACGTGTATGGCGGCAGACGGGCGATGAAAGAACTACGCAGCCAGGTGCAGGCAGTATTTCAAGACTGTTTTTCTTCGTTTAATTTCAAAATGACGGCTGGTCAAATCATCGGGGAGCCGATTGATAATTTTCAGAAGATGGGCCGCAAAGAAAAACAGGCGACGATAGAAGAACTGTTGGAAATGATCGGATTGTCCGCATCGGATATCAACAAATTTCCGCGCGAATTCAGCGGTGGTCAATTGCAGCGTATCTGCATTGCCAGGGCCATTGCAGTCAAACCTCGTTTGATCGTGCTTGATGAATCCGTGAGCAGCCTCGATGCGGTAAATCAGGTCAATATCATCCGGTTACTGCGCTTTTTAAAAGATCGTTTCGGCATGTCTTACCTGTTTATTACTCATAATCTGAAGGCGGCGTTCGCATTGGGGGATCAATTTATCGTTTTGGATAAGGGATAAATCCGGGGCTGCTATTCCGAGAGAACGGAGCTGCAGCAATCGGACGAGCCTGCGGTCCAAAAGCTGCTGGAAGCGTAGCTGGCAGGACACCCCGGACTTGGTGTCATTCGTTCGGATAGACAGCATGTACGTTTGAGAGAAGGGATGAGCTCATGAGTGACGGAGGAACACTGGGTTCTTTCTATAAGAGGCTAGATGCATCCGCAAACGAGTAAGGGAGCCATTCTGACAAAATGAGTAAAAGTATATCATTATCCCAGCCTTTTCTTAGGCTCTATGTCATCACCTTTCTCTTTTTTAGCGCGAATCCAATTATCAATATAGTGGTCCCTTTACGTAGCGAAGCTGAGGGAGCAAGTAACGCTGAGATTGGTATGATGATGGGTGCCTATATGGTGACCAGCATGCTCTGCCGACCATGGGCAGGGGGCGTTGTGAGTCGATTCGGTCCGCTATTCGTTTTGCGAGCATTATTAATCGCGAATGGTGTAATTCTACTGCTCTATACAATCGTTGGACTTGAATGGTATTTTGCCGTTCGAGCTATGCAAGGCGTGATGACAGCCCTCTTTTCTTTGGCACTGCAAATGGGTCTCGTGGATACGCTCCCTGAAAATGAACGCTCACACGGTATCTCGCTCTATTTGTTGGCAGGTATGCTTCCTGCGGTAGTTGGCCCTTTGGCAGCATTGTCCATATGGAACTGGGGCGGAATGAGCGCATTCACAATGACGATGATCTTCATCGGTATAGCAACGGGGCTAATTGGCTACAATGTGCGGCTTTCCCCTGGTGTAACAAAGATTCAAGCAGAGAAGCAAGAAGGGAATATGTTAGCACATTTGCGACAACTGTGGAGGAATCATGCATTTTTCGTATGCAGTGTCGCTATGCTCATTCCTTCAATCAGCTTCGGGGCTGTAGTTACATTCATCGTACTCTATACGAAAGCAAGTGGAGTCGGAAATCCAGGTCTGTATTTAATGCTCCAAGCTGGGGTAATCGTGTTATCCAGGTATACTCTCCGCAAAAGGGTTCCATCTGACGGAAAGTGGCCGGATAAACTGGTTGCTGTACTGCTCCTATTCGTGGCTACAGGTACGCTGCTATTGGGGTTAGCGAGTAATTTTGGAGCGGTGTTTATGTATGCAGCGTCAATGATGCTCGGCGTGGGTATGGCGTTGCTGTATCCAACCTTAATGACATATTTGACTTTCGTTTTGCCGACTTCATCACGAAATACATTAATTGGCTTGTTTATTGCTGTGTCTGACTTTGGTGTATTGATTGGCAATATGGTGATGGGATATGTCGCCGACCAGCTGTCTTACACGTCCATGTACTTCGTTTGTGCTTGCTTAACGGTAGTGGCGTTTATCATTGTGTTTGTTAGCGGCCGTCGTCTAGTAAGCACGAATCATTCATATGCTGTGACGTAATGTTCAAAAGATTAACAGCTCACGCGGAGGTTGCTGTGAGGAGAGGATTTATAGAATAAAAATTAGTTGTGATTCATCTCAATATATAATAAACTGTCCAAGTAATTATGATAATCATTATTAATCGCAAGGAGTATTTAAGGAGATGAAAGAATATGTTATGTAAGTTTAAAGGGCTATATGTACCATTCCTTCTAGTCCTGATTTTTTCAATCATGCTTGCTGGATGTAATACGCAATCAAGTCAACCATCCGAATCTTCTGTGAAGCAGCCAGAGTCAGCTTCGCAAACAGCGGATAAGACATTGACTATTTCATGGCCAAAAGATATCGGGCCGTTGAATCCGCACGAGTATACACCGAATGAATTTTTTGCCCAAGGGATGTATTACGAACCGCTAATCGATTATGGAGAAGGCGGAAAGCTTGTGCCGAAGCTGGCAGAGTCATGGGATATTTCTGAGGATGGGAAAGAGTACACATTCCACTTGCGAAAAAACGTAAAGTTCACTGACGGATCAGAATTTGACGCAAAAGTGGTTCAGAAAAACTTCGACACGATTTTGAAGAACCGTGATATGCACAGCTGGTTGGGTCTCATCAGCCAAATTGACAAAACAGAAGTAGTCGATGCCAATACATTTAAAATTACATTAAAGAATCGCTACTATCCGGCGCTACAAGAGTTTGCTGTTGTACGTCCTTTGCGCTTCTTGGGGGATGAAGGGTTCCCAGATGACGGTAACACCGCAAATGGAATAAAAAAGCCAGTCACAACGGGACCATGGGAGCTCACAGAATATAAAAAAGACGAAGTGGCTGTATTTACTCGAAACGAAAATTATTGGGGTACGAAACCAAAGCTTAACAAACTTGTTGTAAAGGTTATTCCAGATGGTGAGGCACGTGTTCTTGCATTGGAGAAAGGTGATATCGACCTCATATATGGAGAAGGTGTTATCAGCCTTGACTCATTTGTAAGCTTGAAGAAATCTGGAAAATTTGAAACAACCATCTCTGACCCTGTAGCCAGCCGCGCCCTGATTGTAAATACTTCTAAGGGCCCTTTTGCTGATCTGAATGTACGTTTGGCCTTGCAGCATGCGGTAAACAAAACGGCCATGGTGGATGGAGTAACAAATGGTGTTGAAAAAGTGGCAGATACAATCATCTCCAGTAACTTCCCTTATGCGAATATTGGTTTGAAGTCTTACGATTACAATGTAGAAGAGGCTAAGGCGTTGCTGGATAAAGCAGGATGGACACTCCCGGCTGGGAAAACCATCCGTGAAAAAGACGGAAAACCTCTAGAGATTGAGCTCGTGTATATGGGGCCAGACGAAATTGAGAAACCGATGAGCGCAGCGATTCAATCAGATTTGCAGCAAATAGGTGTTGCCCTAAAAACAACTGGACTTGAGAGAGAACTGCGCAATAAACGGATGGTAAGTGCTGATTTTGATTTACTGTTCTGGAATACGTATGGAGCTCCTTATGATCCGCATTCGTTCGTCTCTACGAACTATGAGCAAGGATATGGAATTTTTGAGTCGCAACAGGGCTTGCCAATGAAAGATGAGCTTCACAAACAGATGAGAGATGTATTGTTGACCGTTGATGAGAAAGAACGCCAACAGCTTTATACCTCCATCTTTACGACTTTGCATGAACAAGCGACTTACTTACCTGTTTCTTATTTGACCAACATTGCTGTGTACCCAAGTTATGTAAAAGATTTGAAATTCCCGGCTCACCGTGACGAAACACCGTTTGACACGCTGGATATCCAAAAATAAGATAAGGTGTTCCTACTATGAACATATCCCTTTTTATCCTGAAAAGATTTGCAGCCATAGTCCCCATTTTATTGGGGGCTACGTTTGTTTCTTTTTTGCTTTTGCATCTCTCGCCTGTAGATCCTGCAAGAGCCTATTTGTCGGTATCCAATATTGTCCCTACAGAAGAAGCGGTGCTAGCAGTCCGTGCTCAATTAGGTCTGGACCAGCCTTTTTGGACCCAATACGGGAGCTGGTTGTGGCATCTATGTCAATGGGAATTCGGGACTTCCTTTTTCAGTAAATTGCCAGTTTCTCAGGAGTTAGCGGCGAGATTGCCGATCACTGCTTCGTTGGCTTTAATAAGTTTGGTACTTGCGATACTCGTAAGTATTCCTCTTGGCATTGCTTCCGCTCTCCGCAAAAATCAACTGATTGATCATGTTTGTCGCATACTCGCTTTTTTAGGGGCATCGGTTCCGCAGTTTTGGCTTGCCTACCTATTGATTTACTTCTTGTCAGTAAAATGGGATTGGTTCCCATTACAAGGGGCAGATACTTGGCAACATTATGTGCTTCCTGCCCTAACCCTGGCATTTGCTCTCATTTCTACCTATTCTCGATTATTGAGGACTGGCTTACTGGAGGGATTGGAAGAACCTTATGTTTTATATGCACAGGCTAGGGGACTTGGGACATTTGCTGTGGTAGGAAGACATGTTCTTCGCCATGCGATACGACCAGTTGTGACTGCTGCAGGGATGAATCTTGGAAAATTGTTTGCGGGCACCGTAATTGTGGAGCAAGTTTTTTCTATGCCGGGGATGGGCGGGTTTTTTTTGGAATCAGTATACCATCGGGATTATCCGGTCATTCAAAGCTATGTCTTGGTAATGGCGATAGTCTTTGTGATAGGTAGTCTGGCTGCCGATGTGATTCAAGCTTTCTTAGACCCCCGTTTGACTCAAGTGAATGGGGAGGAGGAGTGAAAATGGGTGGCAACAAGGAAATGGTAGGAAGAGTCTCTGTTCGCAAAATGATCATTTGGTTTTGCGGTTTACTGTTGGCATTCATTGTTCTCGCCGGACTTTTTGCCCCATTACTTGCTCCGCATGATCCGAATTTTGTTGATTTAAAACATAAACTGGAGAGTCCATCAGCAGAATACCCACTTGGTACAGATCAATTAGGAAGATGTGTATTCTCAAGGCTACTTTACGGTACTCAAGTTTCTTTGAGCCTTGCTTTATTGATTGTGTCATCTTGCTTGGTAATTGGTCTATGTATCGGTTGTTGTGCAGGTTTTATAGGCGGCAAAATCGATAGCGTAATCATGCGTGCATGTGATGCTATTCTCGCATTTCCTTCCTTGATCCTTGCGATCAGCCTGATTGCAATGTGGGGAGCAGGGTGGAAGCAGATGGCGATTGCTCTGATTATTGTTCAGTCGGTTTACTACGGTCGATTTATTCGCGGATTGGTACGGGATTTGAAAAAGCAAAATTATATTGTCGCAGCCAAAATATGTGGGACATCGACGTTTCAAATTTTAATCCGTCATATTATCCCGAATTTGATGCCTTCCCTGATTGTAGTTGTTACGCTCGAAATTGGTTGGGTGATCATGGATATTTCAGCCTTATCTTTTATCGGATTAGGCGTTCAATCTCCTACTCCGGAATGGGGGGCCATGATAAATGAAGGCAAATCGTTCTTGCGTAGTGAGCCACGATTAATGATTGTACCAGGGTTGATGATTTTCGCTATGGTATCTCTACTTAATGTCTTGGGGGAAGCTTTGAGTGAGAAAAAGGGATACACAAAATCTATCCGAAAGCTAGCCAAAGCTGCGGTCAGCGAAAGGTAGGTTAAAGGCAATGAACAAAAGAGACATTTTGCTTGATGTGAACGGATTGAATATACAAATTCATACGAATCATGGGCAGGTATCTACTGTTCGAGATGTATCTTTTCAGATCATGGCAGGTAAAGTCCTAGGGATTGTGGGAGAGAGTGGGTGTGGCAAATCACTGACTTGTCTGGCGATTCTACAGTTATTGCAAAAGCATGCCATCATGCAGGGCAGCATTCGTCTGCAAGGTAGAGAGTTGACGGGTATGACTTCCAAGCAAATGCGCAATTTGAGAGGGAAGGATATGTGCTTGATTATGCAAAACCCAATGAATGCCTTTAATCCTGTACTGAGCATTGAAAAACAATTTGTGGAGACCATCAGAACCCATACCGCTATGTCGAAAATCCAGGCTAAAAATGTTGCGCTTGAATGCTTGAAGGAAATGAATTTACCTGACCCAGAAAAAGTATTGGAACGATATCCATTTGAATTGAGTGGAGGCATGTTGCAACGTGTAATGATTGCGTTATCCATAGCGATGCGACCTGCACTCTTGATTGCTGACGAGCCAACTACTGCGCTGGACAATGTAAATAGAAGGACGGTCGTTGAGGCATTTCGTAAGATCAAGAAAGAAGGGGAGACTGCGATTTTGCTGGTTTCTCACGATTTGGAAGTGATTAACGAGTTGGCTGACGAAGTAGCTGTTATGAAGCAGGGAGAGATTGTGGAAATCGCTCCAGCAACACAGCTTTTTACCAACCCAAAGCACGAATATACGAAGCTGCTTCTAGATGCTAGAATGGTTGCTGAGAGCAGAATTGGATAGGAGTCGAACGGAATTGAATGCTATAGCTAAGGAAAGTCCTTTCTCAAACCGTGCCGTTTGGCTTTATGCCGTTGCTTTTGTTTTTTATGCAACGAATCATATGCTAATTATTGCATTGCCATTTTTTTCGCAAAGCTTGGGTGCAGGGCGATCGGAAATTGGGATGATCATGGGAGCTTATATGTTTGTATCGATGTTCCTTCGTCCATTGGCAGGAGCGGTCGTGGATCGATACGGTTCGAAAAAGATTTTTATGGTTGCACTTATTTTGAATGCGCTTGTTCTTACTTCTTACACCTTGGAAAATCTGTGGGCATTTGCATTCATGCGCGCGTTGCAAGGGGCGATATTGGCTTTCTTCTCCATGACCATCCATTTGATCATTATGGATCTGTTGACCGATAAAATGCGGGGCCAGGGGTTGTCCTTGTTGTCATTGTCATCAATGGTACCGTATACGTTTGTGCCTGCTCTTGTGTTGTACATGAAAGATGAAGTCTCCATGACGAGCATGCTACTGATCTTTGCTGGATTGGGCTTTTGCAACATTCTGATGGGGACACGCCTTTATCGGGATATGGATGTTAACTTGGCGAAAAAATCTGAAGACACCGGAGACGGATCACAAGACGTTAAAGAAAAGAGGTTTGCCAAGGCGCTGTTCGTTCCGTCGATGATTATGTTACTGGCATCTATCGTGTTCAGTGTGGCGCCAACATTCTTGCCACTGTATCTAGAAAGTCGCGGCCTAGGTTCTGCTCCGCTCTATTTCTTGACGGAGACAGCGGTTTTGATCGTCATCCGTTTTTTTGGTCGTAAATACATCCCCTCCACGGGAACTTTTCCAAAATGGTTAATCGCCGCTCTTATCGTTTGTTTTACTCTTTCTCCGTTATTGCTATCATGGTCGCTATCTACCCCAGTGTTAATTTTGTCGGCGATTTGCAACGGACTGGCCTTATCCCTTCTGTACCCTACGCTGATGACGTACATATCGTTTGTCGTCCCAGAAGAGAATCGGGGTTATTCCATCGGATGGTTCATTGCAGCTGCTGATTTCGGCACATCGTCTGGAGCTTTCTTCATGGGATGGATAGCTGACGCACTTTCCTATCAGGCGATGCTGGGAGCAGCGGTGATCGTAGGTATGGCTACATTCATACTTGCCCTTCTGTATCGTTCGCAAAAGGCGGTGGTAAAATGAGTCTTTTGGTGGTGAATCAAGTAACTAAAACCTATGGGTCTTCTGGATGGTCTCGAACAGGGAAGCAGGCGGGGTCAGGAGTGACAGATGTTACTTTTCAAGTAGAGCCGGGAATGTGCTTAGGGATTTTAGGAGAGAGTGGAGCGGGCAAAAGTACATTAGGGAAAATTGTGCTTGGCCTTCTCCCTCCTGACAGTGGCAGTGTAGGGTTCCAAGGAATGGATTTGTACCGTTCGGATCGTCACACAAGAAAAAGGTTACGCCGAGATTTACAGGTCGTTTTTCAAGATTGCTATTCTGCGGTGAATCCGAGAATGACGGTCAAACAGATTATCGGAGAACCTCTCCGCAATTATGAACGGTTATCTGCGAAAGAAGAGAAGCTCGTCATAGCCGAATTGCTGGAGACTGTAGGTCTTGCTACAACAGATATGGAAAAAATGCCTGATCAGATGAGCGGTGGGCAGCTTCAGCGCGTGAATATTGCAAGAGCGATTGCCTTGAAACCAAAGATGATTGTGCTCGATGAGCCGGTAAGCAGTCTGGATATGATTGTACAGAAACAGATCTTGTATCATCTCAGAGAGCTTAAGGAAAAGATCGGTCTCTCCTACTTGTTTATTTCTCATGATGTTTTAGCGGTGAACGTCTTGTCTGACGAGGTTGCAATCATCGAGCGAGGCAGAATAGTGGAAACAATGGAAACTGCCCATATGTTTCATTGTGTGCATCCTGCCTCGAAAAGGATCATCCATGGATAGGGAAAGATAGGGATGTCCTATCCAACTGAAGAAGAGCGTAAAAAAAGTAAAAACCCTTGAAATCAAGGGTTTTTTGTTTTGGGTGCGCCCAGCATGGGCGATAGCTCTAGGGTGTAAGTCCCGAACGGGGGTTTGCTGTACCAACCGTTAGCTCAAGGCAAGGGTGTCCACCGTGAGGTGGAATCTGGAGGAAGCCGGCGGCAAAGTAGCCTGCTGGAACCTCTTTGGTTGCAGTATACCAGAAGAATGCACACTAGGATCGATTCCGGCAAAGGCAACAAGTTTTTTAGGGTGATTAAACCGCTCTATCTCACCAATTTCAGAGATAATCGTTGCCACGATTTTTTCTCCGATACCAGGGAAGCGATAGATTGGATAATCTTATATTCTTCAATTTCTGATGTGCTGTCTTGTAAGATTACGGAGATTTAACAGAGCTGTAACCATCTTTTCTTATGATGTTGTAGTTCCTCCTTGTAATACAGCTCACATAAGTGATAAGCATCGATCGCATCAGTTTTCACCTTGCGTGTTCCATTTCTACTGAATCGTAGTTGTAAACAATATTACCAAGTGGTGTTGTCCGTTGGTGAAGGTCACCTGTACCATATACCCAGGCTTTAGTTTTACCAGTATTTAAATCTAGTCAGTGTCAAAATTAATAAAAATCATTACCGTAACCAACCTTTTGCGGTTATATCTACATCTACATCCTTGATATATCTAAAGGAGCAGTCAGAACTTACTGTAAAATCAGCTTCCAGAGTAACATCTGTAGAATTCACACCGAAGGATGATGTGATTCGTCTCCCGGATACATCTGCCAGAGTAGTAGCATTATATACCGTTTACAACAGGGTGCCATGACGGTTTTTTTCCCCTACACACGTCACGTCTATAAGAGGATAGGTGCCGTGTCCAACAAGGTGCCATGCGCGTACAGTAGGAGGAGAAATCCAATTCATTGCCGGGGGAGACGAGATGGAAAACGTTGAAAACGAAAGACCTGAACTGTCCGTTATCATCCCAGCGAGTGACGAGGCAGTTAAGATACCACATATGATCAATTTGGTAAAAAAACTATCTCCTTCGATCGAAGTGATCGTGGTTTGCACGGGTGATGCACCCATTACGTCTTTGTTGGCACATGGCTCTGGAGCACGGGTCATCCATGTAGGTTCACACTTCACCTATGACGAAGGGAGAGCCATCGGTGGGTATCACGCCAGAGGAGACGAACTGCTCTTTCTGGACGAGAGGCTGTCCGTACCGTTGCAAGACTTGAGAAAATATGTAAAGGCAATCAAACAGGGCTGGGACGTGGTCATAACCTCGGATTCCGGTCCTTCTTCTCAAGAGAAAAGTACGCCGGAGAAACTGGCGTTCCAGCTGTTAAACCACTTGACAGGAAATGCGGATATGAGAACCGGATCGATGTACAAGATTCCCTACGCACTAAATAGGAAGGCATTCGAGCAGGTTGGGTATGAATCGTTGGCCGTTCCACCTCTTGCGCAAGTGAAGGCAATCGTTCATAACCTTTCCGTCAAATGGATCCAGCCAAGCTGCCCCTTGGTTTGGAATCAAGCTCCTGTCCAGACCATGATAAAAAACACCAGTAAAATCTTAGATGATCACATGGAGGCGATCACCCTTCTGACGCAAGGCAAGGGCTCCCGAGGCGGATTGCTGGATGGTGAACGCTACAGAAATATATTGCAAGTCCCCGGGTCACTTCATTTACGGTCGGTTTACCTTCAGGAACCGAATGACTGGGAGGGCGAGGGGGGAGCAAATACCAAGCGAAACGGACACGAACCCGCAAAAAGAAATAACAAGAAGCGAATCACATCCTCCCAAAAAATCGAAAATCGCACCAGGCTTAGCGTCATCATTTCTGTTCAACAGGATGAAGCCACCATCAAAAGAGTTCTCCAACAGGCGAAGCGACTATATCCGAAAGAAATTTTGGTTGTAGTCAATGGCTGTCACGACCGTTCCCTAGAGTTCATCTTAAACCATTCTTTTTATTCGATGACGACCTACGTTTACCCCTTTCCATTAGGGCAAGATATGTGGAGAGCGATCGGAGCACAGGAGGCTACCGGAGACGTCTGGCTGTTTCTATGTGGGGACAAGGTGATACGCGCGGAGGAGCTGCAGCCTTTTGCCAGTGCTTGTTATCGCGATGTTGATGTTGCATTGCGAAAGACCAACAAAATCCCCCTATCTGAAACCAGTGAGATCTCTACTTTAGTACTGGCCAGGAGGTATCTCAATAGCTTATTTGACCGCCATGAGCTGGGAGTCTCATCGATGAACGATCTTCCTTTCGCGATCAAGCAGGAAGCGGCTACCACGATCGGTGTCCACCATTTACACATCCCTCCATTAGCGCATGCGATCGCTCTTGAACAGGAATTGCGAATTGCTAACTCATATAGCATTATAGATGAGATTCACGTAGGAAAGAGCAGGGCGGGATTGAAAAAAAGGAAGCAAAGCTTGACTAGCTTAGGGGATTACCTTGAGGCTTTCTCGTATATAAAAGAAAAGTCTCTAAAGAAACGAACATGACGTAAACATAAAGTAACCGTTGTCACCATAGTGGGGGCAACGGTTTTTATTTTCACCGGCATGGAAACCAACTTTCATTTTGCATTTTCGACTTTTGTAGCGCCATAGATTAATAGGGGGTACCGCCAACAAACCGCGTTTTGCTGGCGGTACCCCATATAGTGTTGTTGAGCAATTGCCAGCATTCCTTTCATCCCTCTCCTATCTGTTCGCCAAATAGAAGAGTAGAGGGTTGTTTAGCAAGGCTTTTTTAATTTTCGGAAATGGTCTGCACCTTTCGGTTGCCAAAGTGTGTACTTTTATTTTGCCAAACACATTGGATTTGAAGATGATTCCAAACAATGTTATTCAGAGCCGAGAAGTTGTATCTGGCGATTCTCATCAATATTTGAGAATCCTGTGTAAATTGAATCATTTCTCTTAGATTTCTATCAGGAAATTATAAGCTAATTTTAATTTAGCTTTAGATATATTCTCAGATTTAATATGTATCATTAAGGCTGTAACAACATAAACACGCCAAGGAGGGTGAGAAATATGATCAACCGAGGATGGGAAATGAACTCAGCAGCAGTTGTACTTATGTGTAAATCGCTATTAGTCAGCGGACAAGCACACGCTGCTACAAAAGGATCACCATCAAAGTCATCAGAAACATCAAACTCTTGGGGAGAAAGATTTTGGCAAGCGATCAACGCACAAGGAATCTGTCGAGAAACGATCTTCTAGCAAAAAAAATTTGAGTATGTAACTGACGAAAATCGATCTTCTGGTAAAAGATCTCTAAGAAAGGTTCTACCCATAAGAGGTCTAAAGAAAAAGAAACACTGACAACGGTTCTATCGACGCAGGATTAAATCTATTAACAACAGCCCAACCAGTTTGCCTCAAGTGGGGCAACAGTGCCGTTATTAAAGCTGGAGAAAAGTACTTGGGTACACCATATAAAAATGCTTCAAGTCGATCGAATAAAAGCACCATGGACTGCTCAGAGTTTACCATGTGGGCATACCGTGAAGGGACATGGAAAGATTTGAGAAGAGGTGGAGCAAGTTCGCAATACAAAAAAGCAACCAAAGTTTCGCGAAACAATCTAGAAGTGGACGTTCTCGTCTTCTTTTCAACAAATGCTACGATGAAATATAGCGCTAATTCAATTAACCGAATTGGACATTTAGGTATTTACGCTGGAAATAAAAAGATTCTTCATACCATGGTAAAGGTGGCGTTACCTATAGCAACATGGTAAGTGGGCTGGTGGAGAACCATTATGTTGGTGCTGGCCGAGTGTAGCAGTAACCACCAAAATTTGTTTTGAAGTAAAAATGAAGATTAGGCCGAAGGACAAGGGTCTGAAAACAATTAAAACTAGCATTCAGGAGGAACATCATGAAAAAGAATCTAATGAAATCAGCATTGGTTATCACACTTATTGGAGGAGGAGTGGCTAGTATTTCCAATTCACCTGCACATGCAGCAGAGCTTACTCCAGAAAATAACATTGCAACTCAAGTTGCAATCGATAACACACAAACACCGGATGGTCAAAAGGTAAATGATCTCATTGAACAGAATGTAACTATCGATGATCATGGTAACGTTGATACCGACACGGAAACCAACGACGACCAAGGGGCCGTTGATACCGACACGGAGACCAACGACGACCAAGGGGCCGTTGATACCGACACGGAGACCAACGATGACCAAGGAACCGTTGATACCGACACGGAGACCAACGATGACCAAGGAACCGTTGATACCGACACGGAAACCAACGACGACCAAGGGGCCGTTGATACCGANCGTTGATACCGACACGGAAACCAACGACGACCAAGGGGCCGTTGATACCGACACGGAAACCAACGATGACCAAGGGGCCATTGATACCGACACAGAAACCAGCGACGACCAAGGAGCCGTTGATACCGACACGGAAACCAGCGACGACCAAGGAGCCGTTGATACCGATACGGAAACCAGTAAAGAACAGAAGTAATATTCATTTCAAATCCCTCTCTTCAGGTTTTTACCTGTGGGAGGGAGATTCATTCGTTTAGTGAAAAAAAGACGGCGACCCCTAGCTCTTTCAGAGGGTACCGTCTTTTTCTTTAGTTTCATTAGGTTCTGCGTTCAAAGATCAATACGTTACGACTGAAGGACACCAGCCGGAACCCGTGATTCAATCAGCAACGCTGAGCGCGAAACGCACGCCTTCCACTCCGTGTATTATACCCTGCATGGGAAGGCACTTCTAATAATTCTCGCTTTTTGAATAATTCTTACCTGTCTACCGTTTCTCGCAGTATTCGGCTCCATGATTTCTTCCAAGGTACTCATCTCTTTCATGGTTTTCACATTGTTGTTGATTTTGTAAAAGGAAAGGGATCGAATCATGGAAGCGGCCACTTTGCTGGTGGCCTTTATAGGTGGAGAAAGATATGAAGAGCTGTTACAAGCGTATTTTTCGTGTTGCATGGCATCAACCCCAAACCTCCTTGTCCATCTTACGATGGTCTCTTTTCACGAAGCGGCAGGATTCACTTTATGTTACGGTCTGTTGATTTGCTCGCACTCTTCTTGGAGTTACTTTGTCACAGAGCTTCAACCGTAGGATCTCTCCGCTAGTTGCCTGTCAGCTACAAGGCGACTTGGCTCTTACCTCGGTTGGACTTTCACCAACTAGCAATTAATGCCTTGCTGAACGCGCATATAAACAAAAAAGTACCAACTTTGTTTGGTACCACAAGGCGGAGTTAGTCTGATTTTTTTAACAAAGTTGAGCTTATCTGTACTAAAAAATGATAAAAACACACAGATTAATCGTCGAAACGTTGTGCATATACAATCAACGTGTTTCTCTATCGTCGTAATCGTTGTGCATGCAGTTTTTCATAGTCTAATTAATAGTTAGGTAGTTAATGGACGAGTAAATACAAATTAAATAGGACGCCAGATTGGATGGCGTCCGAACAAGGGGGAAGTATTAGTTAACTTCTGGATCATCTTATGCAGCTCCACATAAATGTGTGTAAATGCATAGTCTCCTGAAACAATAAAAAAACCGCTAACAACGGTAACCCCGTTGGAGCTACCGTTGTAATGAGTTGTTACTTGAGTTAGGTCCTCCGTTCAAAGACCAGCGTATTTCGATGCGTTGACACAATACGGAATCTGTTATTCAACAAACAACGTCGAACTGGACCCACACGTCGACCGACTACTACATTACACGGTGACGCAGTACCGATGATCCGAACTGCTTGGATAATTCGTACCCGTCGACCATTCACAGTTCTACGGGTAAACTCTATCACTACAATGTCTGTTCTAATTCGAGCCATTTCAATCACCTCGCTTCTCTCTGTATGGAATAGAGAATGCAATTGAGAGAAGATTGGCAACTGATACGAGCCTGTAGACTAAAGAATTGTGCTAATTGATGCGGCATTTAATACAATAGGAATTTTTCTAATTTAAAAAACAGTGTAGTAATTCCCTTGCCATTCCGTTTAACTGCTACCAGTCAAAATTAAGCCAGTTGTGGAGAAGGGATTTCTGTATCCCTATCACCCTCTCCATTGATTGTACCAAAGTAGTCATCCAAATTATTACTTATTGCCTCATTAAAAGGGGTAGTACCAGCGTACTGTCACCACCCGCAAACGTATGGGTTTTACTGGTAATGCCGTTTTTATGTCTTTCTACTCAACGATTTGTTGAAAGCTTGTATTGATATTTGGACTAGGATGATGTGTGATCAAAAGTTTCTTTAATGGCTACGGGTTCAATTCCCCGAAGCTTGCTGCGTTAACGAGCAGGATGGCTTACGATATTAGCACAGTCAACAAGTCCCCTTGATACATAACTTATACTGTTACTGATTATCGTATGTAGGGGGGACCGTATGGGAAGCGTAGCGAGTAAGTGGAATAAGACTTTAGTGTTATTACGTAATAAGGAACTTAGCCAGAATGTTCCTTCGACGAAGTGGTACAGCAAATCAACTTTAAAAGCAATGCTTGAAAGGTACAAGATGGTCTACGTTAAACCGAACACGGGAACGGGCGGTAGTGGCGTCATGCGTGTAGAGAAGTCGGGGGGACATTATAAATACCAGCTAAAGACGACCGCTAGGACTTTCAAATCCTTTGACAGTTTGGCTAGTTTCATAGACAAGAAAAAGAAAAACCGTTCCTATATCATCCAACGTGGGGTTAACTTATTACAGTACAACGGACGCTCCTTTGATCTAAGAGTGATGGTGCAGAAAAACCCGAAAGGCAAGTGGGAAACGACAGGCGTGATCGGACGTTTGGGGCATCCCAAGAAGATCATAACGAACGTTTGCAAGGGCGGTAGTTCAAAGCCTGTTGAGTTACTTTTAGGGAAAAACGTAAACAACCTCAGTCAGTGTAAACAGAGGCTCAGAAGTCTGGGGACGCGTACCGCTCGTCAGTTGAACAGTGCCTACAAGAACCTTAAAGAGATCGGTCTTGACGTTGGTGTTGACCGCTACCTAAAAGAGTGGGTTATTGAAGTGAATACCCGTCCTGCCATATACGGTTTCAAATCGCTTAAAGACAAAAGCATATACCAGAAGATACTCCGTTACCAAAAAATTTACCAGCGGCGTTGATAAATTCATCTAAATCGCCCTATATGAGGTACCGCCAATCAAACGCGGTTATCTTAACTCGTTTAGTTCATGCTATTCATAGTAAACAAAGTAACGCATTTTACCGAAAATGTTACTTCGTTTACGTGATATCTTGACTCTTAAAACAACGTATTCAACGTAGAGGGTTCCTACATTTATGTCTATACGTTTGCGGCTGGGGTCGCCCATTCAAGTCGGTTTAGTGAAGGTTCTAAGAATGTCACCTCATCTAAATCATGAAACAGATTATCTAGAAAAAATTAAAGCTCTGTTTAACTCATCGGTGCAACCGGCTGAGCTATACCAGCTAATAGCTTGTCAACATTCCCAGCTTAGTAATTATAAATCATGTGGTATAGTGAAAAATAAGCATGCCAAATAACCTCCCAATTTGAGATCTGTTGGAAGGTTATACCATTAACTTTTTGTTAATCAGGACGGAATGACTTCTTACTTTTTAAAATGGCATAAAGCCAATGAACTAGCTTATTCGCGCATGCTACTAGTGCCACTTTATGAGGCTTTCCTTCAGCTCTTTTGTGGTCGTAAAACTCCTTTATCCGTGTATTGCGAGAGCGGATAAGCCCACATTGGACGGCCATTACTAGCGCGTACCGAAGCTGCCGAGAACCACGTTTTGTGATTCGATTTCGAGTTGCGGTGAACTTTCCTGAAGCAAAAACACTCGGGTCTATGCCAGCGAAGGCGACCAGCTTCTTTGGGTGATCAAATCGGTCGATTTCACCAATTTCCGATAAAATTGTTGCCGCAATTTTATGGCCAATACCGGGAATCGACTGGATTAAATCATACTCTTCAATCTCTTTAGCCAGGGCATCTATGTTCTGATCCAATTCAGCAAGATGCTCCTGGTATTGAAGAATAAGGGTGATTAGGATTTTTAGATTAATGAAGTGGCTTGCGTACATTGTTTGCTGGAATGGATTTTGTTTTGCTGCATCCAGCAACCTTTGAACTCGCTCGTTCATCCAATCTTCTGATCGACCACGTTTTGAAGAAAGTAGAAGACTGATCTTGGATTTTAGCATTGTTGAATCGGTTTGAATCACTGAATATGATGTTGGAAACTCGTATAAAAACCGTAGTGAAACACTAGAATACATAGCACCGAAGACGCCTTTATAAGCAGGGAAAACTTGATCCAAAACGGCTTGGAATTGCAACTTTGTTTGCACACACATCTTAGAAAAGGCCTCGTATTGCCGCGTTAGATAGCGCAGATTAAGCAACTGAACGCCCCTTTTTTTGAAAGGTTCGAATTCTTCCCTATAGTATAATTCGCCCAAAAGATAAGCATCAGCAGCATCCGTTTTCACCTTACGAAGATTAGATTTTCTAAGGCGGTTTGAAATGAGCGGATTGATAACAATGAATAAAAAGTGATGCTCTTCTAAGAACTGAACCACTGGGCTTTGGTAATGCCCAGTCGCTTCAAGAATCAGTGTAGGGCGCTTTCCAGATACAACCTCAACGTCACGAATCGCTTGAAGCAGTTTCTCGAGACCTTCCTGCGTATGTGCAAAGTGAAAAGTCTTTTTGTACGGTTTTCCTCGGTCTAAAAAAGCTTGACCATGACTTTCTTCTTTAGAGATATCTAACCCGATAACTGGATTCATCCAATCTCTCCTTGATGTAAATTTACCGGTAGCCTCTATGAATCTTCTTGTCGCTCCACAGCATCGCATGTGATACGGGATCGTTGTCCCAACCAGCCTCAATCATGGTCATGACAAGTAGAGGTGAACATTATAGCGCTCGGGATCAAGTCCCACGGGCAGTTGCGTTCGACCCGGCTACCTTAATCCTCAGAGCAAATGCAAAAAGGATCAACCAGAAAGAACTGGTTGATCACATAATACGAATGGGCAGTTATCTTCAAATGCCTATGTTAAAATATGGTTATAAGTGGTCAAGCCATCGAACAATATTTGGGGAGGGCCGGTATGGATAAGAATTCTGTTTATAAAACAAACAGTTTCTATTGGGATACAAAAGGAAATGACTTCTTAGGAGCAATTGTGCTTCCTTTCTATGGAGCATTTGTCTCAGAAGAAAAATGCCAGCTTTTTGGCGACGTTTCGGGGAAAAAGATGCTGGAGATCGGCTGTGGAAACGGTCAATCCTTGCAATATCATGGAGAACGCAAAGCATCTGAACTATGGGGTATGGATATATCAGAAAAACAAATCGAAAAGGCAGCGCAACATTTGAAGTCATGCGGTCTTTCAACAAAATTGATCTGTTCTCCCATGGAAGAAGAATGTGGCGTACCAGTGGATTATTTTGACTTTGTTTATTCGATTTATGCCATAGGCTGGACCAGCGACCTTGAGGGTACTTTTTGCCGGATCGCATCTTACCTTAAAAAAGACGGTGTATTTATTTTCAGTTGGTCTCACCCTATACACAAATGTGTTGTTGCAGAAAATAATAGGCTTGCTTTTAAAAAATGTTATTTCGATGAATCTTGGTATTCGGTATCTCTTGATGATGGCACTCTAACATTATCGGACCGCAAACTATCAACCTATGTGAATGCGTTGGCAAAAGCGGGATTTGTAATTGAGCAAATGATTGAGCAATCTGATGATGAAATCATGCAATTGCGGGACGATAACAGCGATTTTGCAAAAAAAGCAAAGATGCTGCCTGTAACTTTTGTAGTCAAAGCAAGAAAACTATAGGGTATCGTTAGTTGAATAAAAAGAGGTATTCAGGAATGTATTTTTTTGCTCCTGAATACCTCTTTTATTTTCCAATTAGATTTCTAAGTACATATGCGATTAACATGTAGTTCTTTTAAGATTGGTATAAAGAACTACAGAAATACTTTATTTTCTCTGAACATTAATTGGGCATTTCACGACATTAAGCAAATCATTGAATAAAAAGTTGTGTAATATATAACTCCTAAATTTAGTGTCGAGGCCATAGTTTTTGCTGTTTCTTTATATTTAATCAATCTAAATTATTAATGAAATATTAATATGTGCTGCGATTGGAAAGGATGATTAAGAGGATATAAATTAGGAGCGATATTATGCATTATATATTGGCGAGAATACTTACGCCTGTCGTCATTGAAAAGGTAGGCGATTACACGATTATGTATGATGATATCTACCATCATTCAGTATGGGGTGAGAAACACTGCTTATTAGAGAATACTACATTAGATGATAGCAGAGAATTTTGCAAAGTAAGGTTAAATTTAATCGGTAAAATTGTCTTTGTTTACAATACGTACTTTTTATAAATCAAGGGGGGGACTTATTCAAAGCAAGTGGATGAAGAGCGCTGGTATAGGAGATAAACATTTTCTCCAGGGATAGGTTTTTATCCTATCCCTCAAGAGATAAAAAAAGGAACGCCTCTATACGAGAGTCTCATCAATGATTTTGTAGAACAAGGGTTACAAGTTTTTATAAGCCGTATATTACATACAAAGAACGAGATAGATACAACAAGATTTAAGATATTATACGAATCAAACAATCAAACAATCAAACATTTTCCATAGAACACCTTCGGATAGTGTTATTACTTATCAGTAAAAACCTATATACCATTAATAATCTAAGGGGTACAAAAATGAGTTATGAAATATTTGAATGTTGGGATATATCAATACCAGAAACTCCAAATCGGAGTCGTTTATTTCACTTATGCCCAATGGGTTTAGGTACTGAATTAACTGAGAGCCTTACTGGATTTATTTGTAGGCTAGCTGAAGCCCATTGTATCGAAACCGGAACCTTTGTTATCAAAGAACTTGTACCAGTTATGGGGAAGGATTATTTTTCACGAATCGTAAATCGAGGTGGTAAAGGGTATTCTGATTGCGCTGTAAGTATGAACGGTTTTGGGAAAATTGCAAAAGAATGCGTAGAAGCGATTCAGATGTTAACTAAACGTGGAGATTTAGCGCCGTTAACGATGCTGCCCTGGTCAACGTTACTCCCCGACAGAGGAGTGTTACGTTTGAACAGGGCATGGTGCCAAGAATGTTACGAAGAATGGAAATCAAAGGACCACCCCATTTATGATCCGTTAATATGGATGATTTCAGGGTCAACTGTGTGTTTGCGTCATCACACACCTTTACAAACTACATGCAATAACCCAAGTTGTGGAAAGAGGTTACCTATACTAAATAGATATACAAGGCCTGGATACTGTTCGTTTTGTCACCAGTGGTTGGGAACATCCTCCCACACTCGTAGTAAGTATCACAAACATGTAGTTATAAATGATGAGCATCTTCAAAAGACAAAGCTATTAGGGGAATTAATTTCCTATGGTCCGTATTTTTTGGCACGAACAGGTAAGTACGATTTTAATTCAGGGATTAATGGACTTATAAATAACATTAGCCATGGAAGCGTATCTACGTTTGCACGTTTGGCTGGATTGCCTAAAGTAACAGTCTGGGATTGGTATCGAGGAAAGAATAAGGCATCATTAGATGGATTATTAAAGATATGTCTTACTTTGGGCATTACATTGATTCAACTAATAAAAGAAGAACACATGGAGGTTTTTATCGATAAACCAAAGCAGTTATATACATTTAAAATGAATCGGCGACTAAGCAGGCCGTTTGATCAAGACACGGTTAGAATTCAGTTGGAGGAGATTCTCAGTAGTAGTAATACGTATTCAATGTTATCAGTATCTAGAAAAATAAAATATGACCGAAGGCAGCTTTACAAACATTTTCCTGAGTTATGTCGAAAGATTTCAGCAAAATATAAGGTTTTGATCAAGCAGCGAAAACACCTTAGATTTAGATTAGTTAAAGGTCAGATTCGACAAGCTACTGTTTTGTGTTTACAACTGGGGATCAATCCAAGTAGTCGTAATGTGGAGAGAGTCATTTTCAAACCAGCTATATTAAAAGAGAGGGCGGTTCGACAAGCATGGTATCAAACTTTAAAAGATCTTGGTATAAGAAGTAGGGAAAACAATTTTAATGTAGAATAATGGTGTAATAAGTAGATTACTGGTAAAGACTCAACACTTCTCTCAAACCTCCCAAATTTCAATTCTTTAATCAACTTTCCTACACTAATTCAACCAACTCATTGGAGTAATTGTTTCATTTCAATAAGAAAGGTCCAATTTTGTAAAGTAGGTGAATGAATGTTAAGCGAAGACGAGTTCAAATTACTTTGTCTAAAACATAACTTATCAGCTACAGCACAAAACGTAATCCAACAAATTAGGGCTTCTGAACCTGTTCGTCGTGTACAAAGCAACGCGAAAAATGTCTCGGGATTTTACTCAAGTAATAAAATGGGAATGGCCATCCAATTTGAAAGTCATACTTTAGAATTGGCTGCAATATACGAAAAAGAACACGATGAAAATGTACTAGAGTATTACGATCAACCATCCCTGTTTTGTATTACGTATGAAGTGAATGGGCGAAATAGAGGACATAATTATACTCCCGATTTCTTTGTAATCACGTCAGACTGGATAGGATGGGAAGAATGGAAAACAGAGGAGGAGCTCATATCCTTATCTGAGAGATCCCCCACCCGTTATTGTAGAGATAAAAGTGGAAAGTGGCGTTGCCCACCGAGTGAAAGGTATGCAGAGCAGTTTGATCTATCCTTTAGAGTAAGATCTTCAAAGGAAATTAATTGGATATACCAAAGTAACATTCGACTTCTAGAGGACTATCTATTGGACGATGAGCTAGCTGTATCAAAAAAAACAATGCAGACAATTTTGGATGTAGTTAAGGGCAATCCAGGAATAACCGTTGAAAAACTCTTGTCTCAAAGAGAAACCGCTTTTACTTCTGATGATATTTATTCTCTTATTGTATTAGGGGAGCTTTATGTAGATTTACATACTCATCGCATGGTTGACGTGGTTAGTACACCTGTTTTTATTGATAGTCAGACTGCACAGGCATTCAAATTCATGGAAAGAACTCCGACAGTCGAAACACAGGTTCAAGCCTCGTCTATAGAGGTACAAGTAGGTACTGAAATTCAATGGGATGGACAGAGATGGATCATTTCAAATGTGGGTACAAACTCCATTTTCCTAAAGGACAATGATGATTTAACCACAGACATAACCTATGAAGCATTTAAGACCTTAGCCAATCAAGGGAAGATAAAAGGGATAAATAGGCAATTTCATACGGAGAACGATCAAGATGCACATAATATTTTGAGGCAGGCCAGTAAAGAGGATCTTGAAGAGGCGAATAGGAGGTATAAAATAATATCTCCGCGTTTACAAGAGGATTACATTACACCAATAGAGCATCCTTCACGGACTGTAAGGCGGTGGATATCGAAATACCATAATGCTGAAAGAAAATTTGGTAATGGATTCTTGGGGCTAATACCTGAAAAGAAGCGAAGGGGAAATCATCTAGATAAGCTGCCAGTCGAGTCAAAAGAATTAGCCTTGGATTTTATTTTAAACCAATATGAGACTATAAAGCAGAAAAATGTGCTATCCGTATTCAATCTTTATCAAGAAGAATGCAAAGATCGGAACATAAAGGCGTGTAGTTACACAACATTTTGTAAATATGTTCATTTAAGACCAAAATACGAGCAAAAAAGAAACAGAAAAGGAAAAAAAGCAGCCTACGACAAAGAAGAATGGTACTGGGAAATAGATTATAAGACCCCAAGACATGGAGATCGCCCTTTTGAAATCTGTCACATCGATCATACGGAGCTTGATATTGAGTTGGTCTGTTCAAAAACAAAAAGAAACTTAGGCAAGCCTTGGGCAACTTTTATGGTCGATGCATTCACTCGAAGAATTTTAGCTATTCATGTCACATTTGAAAAACCAAGCTATCGTGCCTGTATGATGACATTAAGGGAGTGTGTAAAGCGGCATTCTCGTTTACCAAAGTTTCTAGTAGTGGACGGGGGGAAGGAGTTTGAAAGTATATATTTTGAATCTCTCTTGGCGCTGAATCGATGTCATAAAAAGAAGCGACCGGGGGCAAAACCACGTTTTGGCACTGTTTGTGAGAGATTGTTCGGTACGGCTAATACTATGTTTATTTATAATCTGTTAGGTAACACTCAAATCATGAAAAATGTTAGGCAAGTAACGAAGGAAGTAAACCCCATGTGACTGCTAAACTAAAGTGGACAGTATCCACTAGATAAAATTGGACACTTAATTCCCAAT
>NZ_LGIQ01000004.1:0-3429 GCF_001187725.1 Brevibacillus reuszeri | reverse complement strand
TTTGAACACGAAAGTGTTCAAAATTAATTAGCAAAAGGTGTTCAATTTTACTTGACGGTTACACCCCATCCATCATGCAACATGGACGCTTTCAAGTTTCAGCAAGCGTTTATGCGAATGGGCGTACGAAATTTATGATACGATCATTCATTCAACTCTCGGAGAAAGTCCGCGTGATGCCTACCTGAATGGAATTGCAAGCACGGGAAATCGACGATTTACCTATATTGGTTACGATGATACCTTTCACATGATGACACTGCCCTCTACAAAAAAGGGAACGGCTAGGGTCGACTCAACACGTGGAGTAAAAATTAACGGAAGATATTATTGGTCAGAATCATTACGTAATCCATTTCTTGAGGGAACACAAATTCCCGTAAGGTATGACCCTTATAACATGGGAGTTGGATATGCATATATAAAAAATAATTGGGTTGAACTTATTTCAGAGTACTTTTCTGTATTTGTTAATTGTACAGAACGAGAAGTAAAAATTGCATCCGATGAATTGCGTAGAAGAATTAAGCTAAGTGGAAAACAATCTGATGTTACCAGTAGCCAACTTGCCCAATTTTTAAGATCAACAGAAGCCGAAGAACTATTACTTCTTCAACGTTTACGTGATGGGGAGGTAAAGCAAGCATTTCACGTAATTGAGGGTGGAATGTCTGAAAATACGATAAAAAAGAAAAAAGATAAAATTGTGGAGATATCACTCAATAAAGATTCTAATAAAGATTCTAATAAAGATTCCATTAAAAACATTCTAAGTCATCTTGAATTATATGAGGAGTTTTAAATGATGACGATGAACAAAGGTTTTCCGGAAGGTTTACTAAGTAAATCAATCGAGGAAAGAGTTGATTACTTTAACAAATATACAGTTAGTCATCCCATCTTGAGGGAAGTTTTTGACCAGTTATTGAAGGCGATTCGGAACTCGCAACGTTCAATAATCCTTGTCTATGGCCCATCTGGAGTTGGAAAATCAACATTGTACACTCGGATGTTAAAGAAACTTACGGAAGACGCTTTGCCTTTAATAGAGAAAGATCCCGGAATGATTCCAGTAGTAGGTCATGAGGCAATATCACCTGATAGTGGAAATTTTGACTGGAAAGATTTTTTTGTACGTACTCTAGAATTACTAATGGAACCTTTGATAGATCATAAAGTTGAGTTCAGACGTTCTCCACACGTCAAAGAAGATAAGACAAGAACGATGAGAAATGCACTGGAAAAGACTCTGCTCTATCGTAAACCTTCTGCATTTCTCATTGATGAAGCTCAACATCTTACAAAAATGACCAGTTCAAGAAAACTAAGAAATCAAATGGATACGATAAAATCACTCGCGTCTAAGTCTAAAGTGCCTCATGTTCTAATAGGAACTTATGAGCTGCTGCCTTTTCGTAATTTAAGTGGACAGTTAACTAGAAGAGGAAGTGACATCCACTTTCCACGTTATCGTGCAGAGGAATCACATGAGGTACAATCTTTTATTAATGTTCTATGGACATTTCAAAGACAAATGCCTATAGAAAATCAACCAGATTTAATAAATAACTGGGAGTTCTTTTATAAAAGGAGCATTGGGTGCATTGGGATATTAAAAGATTGGTTATCTCTAACTTTACAGATTAGGTTAGAAGAAGGGGCAAAAACAATTACAATGGACGATTTTCAAAAATATGCTCATTCGATTGAACAATGCTTAAAAATGGCTAGGGAGGCAAGAGAGGGTGAGGCACAATTAGAGGAGAACCAAGAAAAAATAAGTGATTTGGATCGAATATTAGGTATTGGACAGGTAGACAACTCAGACAACTCTGAGTCGGAAAGAAAATACAAAAATAAGAGAGCCGCGTCTATAGTGGGACAACGTAACCCTAAGCGAGATAAAGTAGGGGAAGGTGTGTGAGTGATATACGAGAACGAGAAATATATGATTCCTGGGACTTAAATATCCCGCAACTACCAAATAGGAGTATACTGTTCCACTTAGAGCCGATGGGGATGAATACGAGCCATGTTGAGAGTTTAACCGGGTATATGATTCGCTTGGCTGAGGCACATTGTGTACCCCTTACCAAGCTTTATCGTAAGGTGATATATCCATATATCAATAAAAAGTACTTGATTCTGAATGCTACTGTATTTTTTGAAAAATGTAGAACGGCAAACGGATTAGGAGTTGCTGCGACAGATCTCGTTTATGCTTTAAGTATGCTAACGAAAAGAGATGACCTTAGTAATCTTACATTAATAAATTGGAACAACTTTATTCCATGGAATGGATTATTACGTGATTATCGTGTATGGTGCCCATTATGTTTTCAAGAATTATCGGATAATGGCCAGACAATTTACGAGCAATTAATTTGGAAATTCAAATCTATTGAATTGTGTTCAATTCATCAGACAAGATTAGTGTCTGAGTGCCATTTTTGTAAGTCTAGCTCACAAGCAGTCATTTCTACTAAATCTCGTGTTGGGTATTGTTCAAAATGTGGAGCATGGTTGGGCCAGGATAATGATTTTTACGAAGCCGATCCAATAACAGAAGAAGAAATGTTGTGGCATAAATGGGTGACTGATAATGTGGGGTCACTCTTTAAGCAACTCCCACCGCCACATATAGTCGGACAAGAAGGGTATGCAGCGAAATTCATTAAACAGGTTGTTGATGAACGATTAAAAGGGAGTATGAATGAATTTTCTTACCTACATGGAGTGGAATCCAAAAGTATTTCGAATTGGTATTATGGAAGAGTTACCCCGTCACTCGATGCATTGTTAAAAATTGGATTCGTTTATGAGGTACCACTTCTTGAAATTTTTAATCAAAATGTAACTTTGAAATATATATCCAAAAAACATATAAATACCAAAATAACACCATATAGCCAAAAATGGGTGTTTAAAGAAATTGAGGAAGAAAAAATAATATCTTATTTAGAGCAAGTCCTGTCAATTGATACGCCCCCGTTTCCTTCGATGGTTGAGGTGAGTCAAAATATTGGGATCAGTGCTAAAAGACTAAGATATAGGTTCCCTAATCTGTGTAAGCAGATATCAGAGAACTACATGAAAGAACTTCATCGTCAAAAGAAAGAGAATGATGAGAATAACCTGAAACAAGTGAGGCATATTACCATAGAGTTACACGAAAAAGGGATATACCCTCATTTTAGAACAGTTAGGGATGTAAATCCAAAAATGTTTTGGACGCCCAATAGTTACAGTGTTTGGAGAAATACTATGATTGAATTGGGGCTACGGAAATAAACGAGGTTCAAGATTAACATTAAAATGACGATTATTTAATCGAATATAAAGTATAGGAGTTCAGATACTCCTATACTTTAAAATAATTCACTTATATTCCACTTTTATTTGATCTTGATAATAATTAATATTATTAAT
>NZ_LGIQ01000016.1 GCF_001187725.1 Brevibacillus reuszeri | reverse complement strand
CTAATCGGTCGAGGACTTATCCACACTCTTAGCAATCATGCAGATTCAGTTTTGAAGGAACGAGACGAAAAGCTGTATTCACGATTACTTGAAAAAGTAATGGCGAATGCAGCTTTTTTTTCTGTGAATTTTGTTGTTTTCTTCATGGTGCTCAAATCTAAATCCAAAAAAATAATGTTCTAATGAGAGAATCGGCAGCTATGTCTATCTACTTTTTTCCACTTGGCTTTCTTCCATTGTTATTCCACTTGTTTATGCTATGCTGAATGACAGAAAGTTTTCGTGACAAGGACAATCCATCTGTACTTGCCGCTTTTAAAAAGCAAATGGTGAGTATAGAGAAAAAATTATAGAAACGACAGGTAGCTTTGTCAAATGAAAGAGGGATCTAAATGCTAATTCTTGCAGTCGAGGATGAACAAGCCCTGCTTCAGGCGATTTCTGGAGTGCTGACTGACGAGGGCTATCAAGTAGATACAGCTGATCGAGGCGATGATGGACTTTTGCTGGCGCAGCGGGGAATTTATGATCTGTTGGTGCTTGATATTATGATGCCAGGGATGGATGGCCTGACGCTTGTTAAAACACTGCGTGCCAAGGGCATCATGACACCTGTGCTATTTTTGACAGCAAAAGATAGTGTGCAGGCTAGAGTAGAGGGCTTGGATGCTGGCGCGGATGATTATTTGGTAAAGCCCTTTGCCACAGAAGAATTGACGGCGCGGGCACGGGCGCTCATGCGACGTCATGGAAAGACAGCAGCTGAAGGGGAAATGACGTACGGACCCATCGCTCTGAAAGTAAATGAATACGATGGTTTTATTGACGATGAGCCAATGAAGCTGACGACTAAAGAGTACGAGCTGTTAAAGTACTTCTTGCAAAATCGTGAGCAAATCCTGACGCGACAGCAAATATTTGATCGGGTGTGGGGCATTGATTCAGATGCCAATTACGGTGTGGTAGACCTGTATGTGCACTATTTGCGCAAAAAACTGGGGCCATACGAAAGCTACATCCGGACGATTCGCAACGTGGGTTATATTTTGAAAAAGGATGAGCGGTAATGTTTCAAAAAACCCGAATTCGCCTGGTGGCCCTGAATGTCATCGTAGTCTTCCTGCTATTGAATATTTTAGGGAGTGCTGTCTACTATACGATGAAATATCGCTTGTACTCGCAGGTGGATCGCGAGCTGGAAAAAGTCACGCAACGGCTCATCGTAGATCCGCTGCCGCGCCTTCAACGAGTAGACGAGGATGCTTTTCCCTACAATCGTCAGGAGCGAAAAAAATTCGGGGAGCTGGAACGCAGATATGTCCTGCTTGTTTGGGATGGATCAGGGGAGGTAATGGGCACGGCTTTCGGAGAGCGACTGGAGCCCGAGGATTTCCCCGGATTTCGTCATAAGGGGCAGTCTGATGGGATCGAGACGCTTTCTGTAAACGGTCAAGTCTATCGCGTACAGACGATTACTATTCCCAAAAGGGTCATCGTGGGAAACAGGCCGCAAGTATCCTCTCAATTTCAATTGATCTACAATTTGGAGCAAGAGCAAAACATGCTGAGCAGCCTGTTGTATGTAGTCATAATCGGCGGGGCAGTCAGTATCGTTATTGCGATGGTTGTGGGCCTTTTCCTCGCGAGAAGGGCGCTTGTGCCGATTCAGGTTTCATGGGAAAAGCAGCAGCAATTCATTGCTGATGCCTCGCATGAGCTGCGAACTCCTCTGGCTGCGATTCTCGTCAATTTGGAACGCTTATTCCGTTTTCCTGACAGGACGATCGAGCAGGAAAGCGAAAAGATCATGGTCGGGATACAGGAAGCGCGGCGATTGAGCAAGCTGGTTTCCGATTTATTGACTTTGGCCCGAAGTGATTCGAATGAGCTGCAAATCATGCCCCAAAAGCTCAGGCTGGACGAGATTGTGCAAAAATGTACCCAAGTATTTACGCAGCTCGCTATCGTGAAACAAGTCAATCTGGAGACCGAGATTGAGCAGCCCCTGGAAATGGAGGGGGATGAAGAACGATTACATCAGCTACTCGTGATTTTATTGGATAATGCGCTGAAGTACACCAATGAATATGGCAGTATCTATGTTTCCTGCAAACGTGAGGGACAGCGCGTCGTAGTGCTCGTGAGGGATACCGGTATTGGAATTCCAAAGGAGGATACTCCTTATCTATTTGACCGTTTTTATCGTGTGGACAAGATGCGCTCCCGATCAGCAGAAGGAACGGGCTTGGGACTGTCCATTGCCAAGTGGATTGTTGATGCCCACCATGGGAAAATCCAGGTAAGCAGCGAGGAAGGTATAGGAACCAGCTTTTTGGTTACACTTCCGATGAAGCAATAAGAATGAATAAAAGGTAACCGATTTCCGACAAAAGGAGATCGGTTATTTTTTCTACCATTGCACCAGGAATATTATACTTTTTTACTTTACATATTTAGAAAGTGATGTAAACTACAAATGTAGAGAGAAAGGAGTGTCGCTCTGATGAAACTTACAGTAACTTCAGCAGCTCTCGCTTGGTTTCGGGAGGAGTGGGGATGTCAGGAGGGTGACAGCATCCGCTTTTTTGTCCGTTACGGAGGGGCCAGCACCGTACAAGATTCATTTTCCATGGGTATCGCAAAAGAACAGCCCAATGAAGCAGGGCTCTCCACAGTAGAGGACGGAATTACGTTTTATATGGAGCAGGACGAGCTGTGGTACATGAATGGAAAAGGACTGTTGGTAGATTACCTGCCTGCCACAGATGAAGTCGTTTTTAAGCTGGATTAAAAAATAGAATGCAAGAACGAAAAACTCCGAAGCAAATCGGAGTTTTTTTACGCATAAGCAGTTAAAAGCAAGAAGCTTATAATTTCTGGAGCGCATAACAAGGTACCTCAGCGTCCGCACCCCGGCATTCCTTCGGTGAAGCTTTCCGCTAAAACCCAGTCGCTCCTCCTTGGGCAAGCCTCGACAAAGGTTTGTTTTTGTTTAATTTTATACTTAACAAACTAAAAAGTTTATTATATGATAATAATAAGCAAATGGAAAAAGGAGGATGGGCAATGCGCTTATTGGATTCGTATTTAGAGCTTGGTGTGGTGGCCATGACACGAGCTGCTGCGGCTGGATGGTTCGGAGGACATTATGGTGCGGCACTGCTTGCGGGCTATTACATGAACCGTGAGCATGATTTACCTGAGCATGTCAAAGCTGGAATCGAACGGACCTGTGAAGCGTATCGCGCCCAACAACCGGTGTGGTTTTTCCCCCTTGATCAAGAGGAGGCGGCTGATACTTCCCTTTTGGAGCGAGTGATTGCGGGTCTTGCAGACAACGTAGCGCAGCTTCGGACCTCTGGTCATGGCTTGGCATTGGGTGTGCTGGCACTAAAGGCGCTGCGAGAGCGACCTGATTTGATCAGACCGAGTATCGTAGAAGGATTAGTCAAGCTCCTAAAAGCTACAACCGAGGACAGACAAACTCGTTATTGGGGAATTGCCAACTATTTTGAAATCACCGATGCAGATGTGCAGGGAATTGAGCCCTATCAGACGACTGTTGAAATGGCTGCGCGGACATTTGACGAGCTGCACACGGTCATACCTGGGCGCGTCATTGATGGGCAGCGTTATCATTTTGCAGGCGAGGTCGTGCATAGCGTCACCCATGCACAGGCGTTATCCGACTTGGAGCGATTTGGATATGGAGAGCTAGTGGAGAGTGGTATGCGCAATCATCATGTGCAGCTGTATCTGGATCGCCAGATGCCTGATTTTGTGCGTGAGGATGAAGTCAGGGAACCAGCCTTTGAACAAATTTTTTCCCCGGTATTTTGGGAGAAAACGTACAGTGATCCTCATGCGTTGAAGCTTCCTTATGCGGCACTTGATTTGCTCAAACGTTTGCCGGTTGAAAAAAGGGCAGCAGCAGAGCGGAATTTGTGCAAGCTGTTGACCATTATGGATTAAGTCAGGGAGCAAGCAAAAGAAAGAGGAGGCCAATATAGACTCTCCTCTTTTTTACGGAATCAATCGTTCAGAAATGACAGGTGTAGAGTCGTAAAGGGAAGCCTACCTAGTACTGTGACGCTCGAAAGTAGTAAGTACCGCTCTCGTCAAAATTTCAATTCCGTCGAGCAATGCCGATTTTTCAAAAGTCATCTGTGGATGATGAAGACCCGGAGCGAGATCACAGCCAAGTCCCAGCATCGTTGCCCGTAATTGCGGGCGCTCCTTGGTGTAGTAATGAAAATCTTCTGCACCAGGTGTAGGAATGGGAGGCTCGAGCTTGTCAGCACCCAATGTATTGGTAATCGCCTCCGCCATGATCAGCCTTGCCTCTTCATTCACCTCTGCAGCATACACACGCTCTGTAATATCATAAGTCAAATTGACTCCATAGAGCTGCGATACTTGCTTCAGAATGTGCTCTACCTTGGCAAAAAGAGCGTGCATAATCTCATTGGTTTGCGCACGCAGATCGAGCAGGAACTGCGCCGAGCCTGGAATAATGTTGGAGTTTTTCCCACCGGCACTCATCTGTGTCATTTTAACGGAATAAGGGACGAGTGGATCCAGATGAATTCCTTTGAGCTGCTCGACGATGGTAGACACGACCTCAATGGCATTTACGCCGAGATGAGGACGCGCCCCATGTGCATCGTCTCCCTTGATTTGACCGGAAATCGTACCAGCCGCACCATGCAAAATGGCAGAGGCAGCTGTTCCGTTAGGGATTTCCTGAATGGGACGAAGATGAACACCGTACAAAAAGTCTACATCGTCCACGACTTTTTTGTTCACCATGGTCAAAGCACCATTCCCGCTTTCCTCCGCAGGCTGGAAGATGAGCTTCAGTCGGCCGGGCAGCTCAATGTTTTGCGCTTGGAGAGCCATGAGAACGCCGAGAACCATCGTCATGTGGGCGTCATGTCCACAGGAATGATTCGCTTGAAAAACGCCGTTTACTTCCTGCCATAATGCATCCATGTCGGCGCGGACTCCGACTGTCAACGAGCCTGGAGTGTCATTTCCCCATTCAGCAACAACCCCAGGTACATCCTCAAACGTTGTGACACGGCAGTTGTATTTCTCCAAAAGCTCGGCCACATACGCGGTCGTTTGCACCTCTTGCCAGCTTATTTCTGGATGCTGGTGCAAGTATTCGTACAGTGAAAATATAGTGGGCTGCAATTGTTCGATAGTTGTGCGCATGGTTCCTCCAAATCTTGTTTACCGATAAGAATGCTTCTGTAATTTAGGAAACGCCGATGATGACGGCAACGATCAGAGCGACGCAGGCGATGACTGCCCATCCCACGAGCATTTTCCAAATAAATTTAACCCATTTCTCGTACGGAATGCCTGCTACAGCCAAATATCCCATCAGTGCAGAAGACGTAGGGATGATGGAGTTGGTTACGGCATCTCCGTATTGGAACGCAAGTACAGCGATTTGACGCTGGATACCCAAGAGGTCAGAAATAGGCACCATAATCGGCATAGTTGTAGCAGCTTGTCCGCTACCAGACGAAATAAAGAGATTGAGTACTGCTTGAATCAGGAACATGGCGATGACGTTTACTGCGTCAGGCAGATGCCCAATAGCGGAAGTCAAGCCGTTAATCATCGTATCAATGATTTTTCCGTCTTCCAAAACTACAGTAATCGCACGGGCAAAACCAACGATCAGTGCACCAAACGTAACTGCTTTTGCGCCAGCGACGAAGGAATCAAACAGGCTGTTGATAGAGAGACCGCCAACGATTCCTGCAACCAGACCCATGATCAAGAATGAAGCGGTCAGTTCAGTCAGGAACCATTCGTATTTGAATACACCGTAGACGTTCATCGCGAGTCCACAAACCATAACCAAAAAGACAAGCTTGTGACGAGCATTCAGATCCGGGATATCTACCGCAACATTTTCAGTACTCGTTTGTTTTTCGATGGCGTAAATTACGCTCTTGGTTGGATCAGCTTTTACGCGGTAGGCATAACGCATCACATACCAGATCGCGAAACCGAGAACGAATACATAGACAACCGTACGGAAGGCGAGGCCAGAGAATAACGGCAATTGAGCAAGAGACTGGGCGACACCCACCGTAAACGGATTGAGCATCCCTCCCATAAAGCCGCTCGCTGCCCCCATGGTGATCATCGCGGTACCGGTTACGGCATCGAAGCCCATAGCGCGTGCCAAGGCAATCCCGATTGGCACGAAAATGATACTTTCTTCCGCCATCCCCATCGTAAAGCCACCGATAGAGAAGAGGAACATGGAAGCCGGGATCAATAGCTTTTCCCTGCCCTCTAGATGTCGTACCCCTTTGTTAATCCCGGCCTCGATTGCTCCGGTTTGACGGATGATGCCAAAAACACCACTAACGATAAAAATGTAAAAGATGATCTGTGAGCCTTTTTGCATCCCGTCAGGAATCGCTTTGAAAATATCAAAGAATCCGACAGGGCTGCTTTCTACTTCATGATAACTACCATTTACTACGATCGTTTTACCGGAAGCTGCGTCTTTGACACGTTCAAACTCTCCCGTCGGCAAAACATAGGATGCTAACGCTGCCAAAATGATGATGATAAAGAGAATGGCATAAGTATGTGGCACAGAAAAACGTTTCTTAGCAGGTGTTGTCTGCTCAGATGAATGTTGTGTAGCCATGAGGTCACCTCGCTTTTTTTCGGAATATATAAGCAAGGGGCGTGCCAACTGTCGAAATGCATCGAAAAAAGGCGTTTTTCTTGGGATTGCAGATGTAAGCGGATACGCCCATGTACTCTTTAGGAATGTTTATTAGGTTTTATTCAACCTAATACAGCCTAATATTCGTTTTTTTGTGCCTTCATATCCGCCCGTGCTGCCTCAACACCTCTATTCCTTCTCTTGTAATCGAGGTTCCCTGGCGAGTTGTACCGGATTGCACCAGTCTTTGCTGTTCCAAATGCTTCAGCTTGTTGCGCAGCGCACTTTCTGTCCAGCCTGTAGCTTTTAGAGCCGGTGAATGAGCGAGCTGATAGCGCCCGACGGGTTTGTTTGCTGTGTAGTATTGATACAGACAGGTGAGAATATCCAGGTCACGATCATCCGCGATCTCGATGGGCGCTTCGTGCACAGATTTACGAGAAACGCGATCAATGAGCCGCTTGGGCAAATCGTGGATGGTGAGCACAGGCTGCTCCGAAACCGTGATGGCATAATCAACGACATTTTTCAGCTCACGGATGTTTCCCCGCCAGTCATGGCTAAGCAAAAGCTCCATTACTTCGGGTGCCCATGTTTTGCGTATGCCCTGCTTATCGAGATGGTCTTTTATGAGCAAGGGGAGATCGCTGATTCGTTCGCGCAAAGACGGAATTTCAATCGGCAGAACAGCCAGGCGATAAAACAGGTCCTCGCGAAATTGCCCTTGCGAGACAGCGTCCTCCAGATCTCGGTTGGTCGCAGCAACGACGCGGCAATCGACAGAGAGGACTCCGGTTCCACCCACACGAATGACTTGCTTTTCCTGTAGCACACGCAGCAGCTTTACTTGAATCGATGGCGATATATCTCCGACCTCATCGAGGAAAATCGTTCCGCCGTCCGCTTGCTCAAACACTCCTGGCTTACCGCCTTTTCGTGCGCCGGTAAAGGCCCCGTCCTCATATCCGAACAGCTCGCTTTCCAGCAGGTTTTCGGGCAGAGAGGCGCAGTTGATCGCGACAAACGGGCCGTTTTTTCGCAGGGAGTGCTGATGGATAGCGTGGGCAAACAGCTCTTTCCCTGTTCCGTTTTCGCCGAGAAGCAGGATCGTTTGGTTGTTTTTCGCCATTTTCTTGCTCAGCTCAATGGCATGCATCAACCGCTCGCTTTCCCCGATGATGTTGGAGAAGGTATAGGTAGCTGTGTGACCTCGCAAGGTGAGCTGAGTACGCAAGCGCTGTATTTCCGTGACGTCTTTAAGGGTGCAGACAAAGCCCAGATGCTCGTAGCTTCTGCGAATGCTCTGGCTGCTCACAATAAATTGGCGATGGTCGATGGTAACGAGTGTATCCTCTAGCCCTTCATGCTCGAAAAAGGGGAGCAGCAGGTCATGCTCCTTGAGCACCGTGTACGGGCGTCCAATCACGGAAGTCTCCTGCGGACAAAACAGCTCAATCGCGACATCATTAATGAAGGTAATCAGCCCATCCTCATTGCAGGCAATAACGGGGTCTTTGACTGCCTGAAAGGTAGACTGAAGCTGGCTGTTCAGCTTTTGGACCTCGGCGTAGGAGGTGCCAAGCATTTTGGCGAGCTCCGACATTTCTACGATGAACTTGGACAAGTATTCGCGCTCCCATTCGATGGGCACGCCTACTTTACGTCCCGTATCGATCAAATCGTGAATGCTGATTTTACGAAATCCGAGATCAATGACCTCAACGTCTGGAGGCAACGGTACATCAGGGACGCTCATGATGATGGCGTACTTGGTTGTATCATCAAACGTACAACCTGGATGAAAAGGAATGTAGTTCAAGTGATCAATATTGGCTTCCAAAAGATTGTCGATGACCTCTTGGGCACTGACTGGCGAATTGTTCATCACCGATACAGTTGTTCCCAGAGGGATTTGCATCAAAGCTTTAATTTTGCGCAGCTCAAAAAAACGGTTCAATACCGTAATCGGAACCTCGCCTGCGGTTGCCTGACGTGCGATGGTATAGAGCAGTGGTGATTTAGAGGTGATAAAGACGTGTGCCGCGCCCCGCAGGTCAGGAATATGCTCATAGCTGGCATAACCGATAACACGACAATACGGCTCCAAATAAGCTCGCAGCTCTTTTAGCAAAAAATCGAGTGTGTCTGTTGCATTCGCTATCACCACGATGGTGTTGTTCATGAGGCACCGCCCTTTGCTAGAAACAGTTGCTTACATGATAGCACAACCGACAAGCCTCGACGGGTCATTTCCCTTGTATATGGATGGAAAGACAAGGATTGATCAGAGGGTACCTATCTATGGTTTAATAGAAGAAAAGAGAGAAAAAGGAGCAGGGGGAGTCTTCATGGAAGACACATTGGTTCCAGAAGTGTTGCAAATGATTGGGGAAGTGGTTCCTGAAGGAGTATCCGTTGCCATCTCAGATGGCTCAAAATATCTCTACTATCAACCAAGCTCTACCGTAGATTTGAAAATTGCTCCGGGTGATCAGGTGCCGATTGGTTCTGCTACACACAGAGCGTTGAATGAACTCGGAAAAGTGGGTCATCAAGTCGAGAGTCGCGTATTTGGTGTGCCCTATTACGGATTGTCCTTGCCACTCGTCCGCCATGGACAGGTAATGGGCTGTATTACCGCGATTTATCCTGTACAACCGATGCCGCACGTAAGTTCAGCGCCACGCCTTTCGTTTCTGATCGGAAAAGGGGAGGATGGCTGGCTGCCGATTCCGCTAAGTGAGATTGTGTACATTAGCTCGAACGATGGAAAAACGCTTTTGCATACAGCAAACGGGACGTTCGCCAATAAGTACAGCATGGCCGAGCTGGATTACTTGCTTCCTATCGAGCGGTTTGTGCGTTGTCATCGCTCTTATTTCGTCAATATGGAATCCATTAGCTTTATTCACCCACATTTTCACTCGACATTCATGCTGGAGATGAAGGATAAACAGAAAACCCGTGTGCCTGTCAGCCAAACCTACTCCAGCTCATTTCGGCAATTGCTCGGCTTTTAATGAGTTAGATAATGAGAATGATTCGCTGTCAAAAATGCTACTTTATCGCATAAATATTCTGCTTTACCGCAAATCGAGTGCCCGCTCAGAATCCATGTGATAGTGTAAGGGACAACAAAGAATGGGCAGGGGGGTCACAATGATGTGGGAGCGCTTACGCGATAAACGAATGGCAGATAAAATCGTGACAGCTGAGGTAGCGGCAGGTTGGATCGAGGATGGCATGACGATCGGGTTAAGTGGCTTCACGCGTGCTGGTGATGCCAAAGTCGTTACACTCGCATTAGCGGAGTTAGCCAAAAAAGAGCACAAGCCTTTTGGGGTGAATGTATATACAGGTGCTTCACTTGGATCAGATGTGGATGCCGTGATGGCAGAAGCGGGTATCATCATGAAACGTCTTCCTTTCCAGGCAGATCCGGTGATGCGCAAAAAAATTAACGATGGCAGCCTCATGTTTGTGGATCAGCATTTGTCCCATACAGCAGAGCTCATTCGCGAAGGTTTCATGGCACCGATCGATTACGCGATTGTGGAAGCGGTTGCAATCACAGAGGATGGAATGATTATTCCCTCGACTTCTGTGGGGAATTCAAATATTTTCGTCGAGTATGCCAAGCATGTCATTATCGAATTGAATCTGGCGCAATCGCCGGAGCTGGAAGGCGTTCACGATATTTACACGCCAGCAAGACAAGGGGAGCGTGGACCGATTCCGCTCACGACTGTGGATCAACGAATTGGAACTGTCGGGATTCCGGTAGACGTAGAAAAAATCAGAGGCATCGTGGTAACTAATCAACTGGATTCTCCATCGACCATTGTGGAGCCAGATGAGGAAACGGCACAAATCGCAGCTCACCTGATCGAGTTTTTGCGCCAGGAAGTGAAGCAGGGGCGTTTGACAAATAGCCTCGCTCCTCTGCAATCCGGGATCGGCTCGGTAGCCAATGCTGTATTCAACGGATTTTTGGAATCAGAATTTACCGATCTGACCGTTTTCTCCGAGGTACTGCAGGATGCTGTGTTCGACTTGCTGGATGCGGGTAAAATTTCTTTTGCGTCGGGCTGTTCGATCACGCTTACTGCAGACAAGATGAAGCAGGTGATGGACAACTTTTCTTCCTACCGCGACAAGCTGATGCTTCGTCCGCAGGAGATTACCAACCATCCGGAGCTGATTCGTCGCATGGGCTTGATCTCGATTAATACCGCGATTGAAGCCGATATTTATGGCAACGTGAATTCCACCAATGTTTCCGGAACGAAAATGATGAATGGAATCGGAGGCTCGGGTGATTTTGCTCGCAATTCACGCTTGGGTATCTTCGTCACCAAGTCGATTGCCAAGGGTGGAAAAGTATCCAGCATCGTACCGTTTGCTTCCCATGTGGATCATACAGAGCATGATGTGGATATCATCGTAACCGAGCAGGGACTGGCTGATCTGCGTGGACTGGCTCCGCGCGAACGAGCATTGAAAATCATCGACAACTGTGCGCATCCGCTGTATCGCGACCAGCTGCGTGCCTATTACGAGGAAGCACTCACACGTGGTGGACATACTCCACATGTACTGGAAAAGGCTTTTTCCTGGCATGTGCGTTATGCGCAGGAAGGAACGATGCTGGAGCAAGCGCCGGCTCTCGTGTAATAAGAAAGAGCAAAAACCCGTCAGGCAGGACGTTGCCTTGACGGGTTTTTCCTTTTCAATCATTACTGCAAGCTTGTAGCGGTACGGATTTTTCCTTTTGAGAAAATGTCATCCAAGCAAAGCAAAGTCCTATGAGCACGAGAACACCGCTTACCCAGCCCAAATTAAGGACTGTTGAGTGCTCGACGATGAGTCCGCCTAATCCCGCACCTATTGCCAAGCCTAATTGAAAGATCGAGGTGTTGATGCTGAGGGCGATCTCGGACGAATGAGGAGACAGTGTGATGAGATAATACTGCTGGGCAGGCACGGTAGATTGGACGGCACCGATCCAAATCATGATGCTGATAATGGCACCCACGAACCATTGTGCGGAAAGGGGCAGGATGAACAGCATCACCGCCTGAGCCAGCAAGCATACATACAGGGTTGGCTTTACTCCCCATTTATCTGTGGACATTCCCCCGATACGTGAACCTGCCACACTTGCCACGCCTGCCAGAAGCAGGGTCGTGCTGACCCAGGCGGTTGTCATTCCGGTTGCCGTCTGTAGCAGGGGAGTGATATACGTATAAGCGGTCGAGTAGCCTGTGACGAAGAAAAAGGAGATGCACAGGGCCAAAAGAACGCGACGATTTTTGAGAATGCTGAGCTGTGTGCGCAGCGGCACTGATTTTTGCGCTTGTTGCTTGGGCATGAACAGCCAGATCGCAACGAACGGAATGACGGTCGCTGCTGCAATGATGGCAAAAATCGGTCGCCAGCCCCAAGCGTCTCCAAGCAAGGTGCCAGCGGGGACACCGAGTACCAAAGAAACGCTGAAGCCCATGAGAATCACGGCGATGGCTCTTCCTTTTTTCTCAGGGGGAGCCATGTTTGCTGCCTGTGCTAAAGCTACGACGGTATATACTCCGCCAATTAACCCTAGCAAAATGCGTGAAACCATCAGCGTGGAAAAGCCGGGACTCAGGAAGGCTAGAAAATTTCCTGCGATAAATAATAGCAAGGCGAAAAGCAGCAGCTTTTTGCGTTCCATTTTTGCCGTGAATGCGATTAAAAGAGGGGATCCAAAGGCAAAGGCCAATGAAAAGCCGGAGACCAGCTGACCGGCGAGAGAGACGGATACCCCTGTATCTTCTGCGACCATACCGATAATGCCTGTGACGATGGATTCAGATGTACCGATCATAAATTCGCCGATTGCTAATAATAAAATCAGAATGGTGGTAGACAAGGTTTTTTATCACTCCTCGTGAGGAAGTCGTTTTCGGTTAGACCTGCGCGCGGATGCACCAAAAAGTAGCGTAGTGACATTTTACGAAACAATTTTTATAATTTACATACATGAATAAAGTTGTTTATGGGTCGATTGTTTATAGAAGCAAGATATTTTTGTGTTTTTACTTATGAAATCGAAAGGGGACTGAAGATGGATCAAATTGATTATCAAATTATTGGTCTGCTGCACGAAAATTCCCGGATTCCCCTCGCTGAAATGGGCAGAATTATCGGGATGACGCAGCCCGCGGTGAAGGAGCGGGTTCGCAGACTGGAGGAGCAGGGAGTCATTACGGGATATCGTGCCTCCATATCGCAGGCGAAGCTTGGTAAGACGACAACTGCCTTTGTCATGTTTCGAACGAAGCAGTGCTCAGCGTTTATTGATTTTTGCAAGCAAGCTCCAGAAGTAACGGATATGTATCGGATAAGCGGAGAGTACAATTACATGCTCAAGGTAGTCACGAGATCTACGGAGGAGCTGGTCCAGTTTTCAGAGCGTACAGGGGACTTCGGCAATTCGTATACATTGATTGTGTTGACTGCGCCATTCGAGCAAAAAATGATGATGGGCGAAGAAAAGATCATCTAAATAACGGCATCCATTACAAACAAGGCTGCGCCGATACTGGACGCAGCCTCATTTCTGTTCAGGAATGAAATACACCTATACTATTTTTGCCTGACGTATTGCTCGTCTTTCATAAACAGACGCCAGAAGTAAATGAAGCCGGGAATCAAGATAGCGAAGCCGACCAGATAGCAAATGAACAGTGCATGAAACGTATCTGGATGTGTAAAGCTGGATTCAATCGTTACATGAGGATAAACGATATACGGCAATCTTGCAGCACCGTATACGTAGCTGGCGACCAGGTATTGCACCGTCACCGCAATTACGGCTATCCGTGGCAGATGAAGCCCATATCGCCGATTCTGGGGAAGCAGCAGTGCGATGTAACCGACGAAAAAGCAGCCGACAGAGGCGAGCAGCCACGGTAAATCGGCCATGATTCTGCTGTAGAGCCACTCCGCTTCCACCTGCATCGTTAGCACGGTCAAAATGGCCATCAAAAGAGTAATTGGCCCCAGTAGAGTAGCATCTCGGCGATACACGGAAAATGCCTGCTTTTCTCCGGCGATAAAGGAGTAGTCTGCCAAGAGAAGGGAAGAGAGAAACAGCGTGCTGCTAACGGCCAGACAGATGTAGGCATAGACGTGCGGACTGGTGAAAAACAAGCCCCAGTCCAGGTTTTCTACACCATCGGTTGAGCGAATGAAGCCCCCTTGGGTCACCGGGAGGACGCTAATCAACAAGGCAGGCACAAAAATGCCTGTCATTCCCGACACGATACTCAAGGTCTTGTCGTATCGATGGATCAGATGGCTAAAAACCATAAAGGCACTGCGAATCAACATCAATAACAGCACGAGGCTGCCAGGAATGAGTAAAACACTTCCCAATGTATAGGTAGCACCTGGAAAGAAGGTAACAAGAGCGACCACGATCAAAACGATGAACACATTAACTACTTCCCATGAAGGGGAAAGGTAGCGGTTAGCGATGGAGGTCGCTCTGGTTTTTTCGCGATTCAAGTAAATCATCGACCAAAAGCCTGCGCCAAAATCAAATGAGGCGGCAACAGAATAAATCACAACAAAAATCCAAAGCAGCGTAATTGCAATAATCGTATCAGTCATCACTGTCCTCCGTCATTGTCTGTAGTCGTTATTCGGCAGGCTGGTCCGTTGGGTGTGTCCCAGGCTCAAGCTCCAGTGGATGGCGACCGAAATAACTACGAAAAACGAGCAGCGTGACAATTCCGAGGAACAGGTAAATGGCGAGGAATATCCAGAAAAAAGGGGAGACGCCTGCTGCATGAGTAGCGGCATCCGCGGTTTTCATGACGCGATAAATCACCCATGGCTGGCGGCCGGTACAGGCAAAAATCCATCCGAACTCAATTCCGAGCAGGGCGAGCGGACCGCTTGCGACGAACACCCATAACACCCAGCGCGGGAACTGGGAGCGGCGCAGCAGCTTTTTCCAGGCAAATCCCAAAAACCCTACGACAATCAGCAGACTGCCGATACCAACCATGCCGTTGAACAGCGTATGGATGTAGAGCGGGGGCCATAGTTCCTGGGGGAAATCATCCAGACCAACCACCACCTCGTCAAACCGATTAGCAGCCAAAAAGCTGAGTGCCCACGGAATCTCCACCGCATATTTAACTTCTTTTGTCTGCGGGTCCGTAAAACCGCCGATCGCTAAGGGAGCGTACGCTTGCGTCTCAAACAGGCCTTCTGCGGCAGCCAGCTTTTCCGGCTGATAGCGGTGCAAAAGCTGTGCGGATTCATGCCCGTTGAGCGCTGTCAAAAGGGAGAAGGTGCCTCCTACGATCAGGCCTGCCAGCAATGCCTTTTGATGATAGGTATAGACGCGCCCCCCTTTTTCGACGCGCAGCATTTTCCACGCTGCCACACCTGCGATGGCAAAGGCGCCTGTCATATAAGCAGATACCGTAACATGACCGGCTGTCACAAAAAAGCTCGGATTAAAAAAGGCAGCCCACGGATTCACGTCGACAATCTCTCCGTTTGTGATTCGAAATCCGGTAGGGGTGCCCTCAAAGGCATGAACGTTGGTAATCAATATCGCTGAGGCTGTTGCGCCAATCAGCACCATAAATACGCTAAGGAAGCGCATGGCAGGGGAGAGGCGATGCGCCGCGTAAACGTAAATCGACATGAACAAGGCTTCGAGAAAAAAAGCAAAAATCTCGATTTGAAAGGGGAGCGAAATCACCTTTCCTACTACCTCCATGAAGCCGGGCCACAAAAGAGAAAGCTGTACGCCTGCGATTGTGCCCGAGGGGATCGCTACGCCCAGGAGGATGGCTTGCGCTTTTGTCCAGCGTTTGGCCATGGTTTCGTAATCGCGGTCCTTGGTTCGCCAAAACAAAATTTCTGCGAGCAGGATCATCAATGGGAGTCCTACACCAAGGGTGGCAAAGATGATGTGAAAAGCCATGGTTGTCCCAAAAGCGGCTCTGGTCATTACGATATCTTCCACGGTTCGCTTCCTTTCCGAATCGTTCCTCACTGTTTCGATTTCCTTACCATAATGTCCCATAGGAAAAGGGGATTTATGCAAAAAAGACCGCCCCCAAAAAGGAGCGGTCTTGCAGAAGATAGAGGAAGGATTGCAAAGTAGCAAGGTTATTTACGGTAGAGCGGATAATCGACTTCAGTCGGTATTTGAATCAGTACGAGTCGCAGCGGAGCATCTGCGGAGGCCTGATACACAGCGGTACTGTTTTTCTCGGCCGCTGCGACGACAAAATCACTTTTTTTCATGGCAATCGGGTTTGCTGCTGGGGCCTTTTCATCTGTGACCGTACCAGTGCCTGATACAACAACAACCGAGTGTGCATAATCTGCTGACAAATCAACCTCAAACGATTGTCCTGCCGGGATCGTGATATCGTTCATCAAAGAATCGGTAATCAGTTGAATGGGAGCATTCGGGCCGATGATTTTTTTCACAATGACGCCGTTTGCCTCGTCAGTAGGAAAGTCATCATGATTGTACTGATTGTAGGTCGGTGGGAGCTTTGTACTCTTTGCCAGATGCGGTTCAAACCAGATTTGGAACATCTCTGTATCTTTGCCAAGCTCTTCAGCGTGCTGAGCCCCGGAGCCTGTTTGCATAATTTGCACACCGCCAGTGGTTACCTCTTGCAGATTGCCCAGTGTATCGCGGTGACCTACTGTTCCACTCAGTACATACGAAAGAATTTCAAAACCGGAGTGCGGGTGCAGCGGGATTTCAAAGGTTTTTAAAGATGTAGCCCATGCCCAGTAAAACAGCGGTCCTACCCGTTTGACGACGGAGTCTTCGCGAGGAAAACCAATGGGTTTGTACTCTACGATTTCTCCGTTTCCAAAATGTCCTTGTGCTTGCTCTGCTGTTGTGTAGACTTGAATATCCATTGGTCAATTCCTCCCTTGGGGTTTCACATCGTTTACGGGATAATGCTTCTCTTATTGATTAAAACAGGACGTATGCGCCAGGGCCGATCAATGCTACACCGATAGCAACAGCGATCAGGGTCAGATTATATTCATAGCCGTTTTGAGTCGCCCACAGACCATTTTGACCATGTACTTTGACAATCGCGACGAGCATCGTTGCGGCAATCAGGATTGCTCCAGCCCAGAAACCAACACCGGTTGCGAACAACAAACCACCAACCAGCTCACCCAGCCCGGCGATGAGTGCCATAGCCACACCCGGTTTCACTCCAATTGAATCTAACCAGCCGCCCGTTCCTTTTAATCCGTAGCCACCAAACCAGCCAAACAGTTTTTGTGCGCCATGACCTACGAACAGAAGTCCAATCACCAAACGAATGATAAGCAAACCAAGATCCATCATTTTTCATCTCTCCTTAAATGTTTTAAATTATAGTATTTTAAATTTGAGATATTTCTTGAAAAAAAGGCTGGCGGGCCTTTAGAAAGTTTCCGCCAGTTGAGCTGCTTTTACTACACCAGCATGAATGATTTCTTCTGCTTTGTCTGCGAATTGATTGTGACCTTCTACAACCACTTCACTTACGTTGCTGATACCCCAGAAGCCGAGGATTGTTTTCACGTATTTGCTAGCCAGCTCGATTGCTGCCATTGGGCCTTCGGAGTATACGCCACCACGAGCAGTCAGAAGAGCTACTTTTTTGTCGCCCATCAGACCTACTGGACCTTCAGCAGTGTATTTGAAAGTTTTGCCTGCTTGAGACAGGTAGTCCATGTACGTGTGCAGAACAGCAGGAACAGTGAAGTTCCACATTGGGTACGCGATCACTACTTTGTCAGCTGCAGCAAATTGGTTCAGATATTTGTTAACGTAATCTGCACCTTTTTGTTCTTCAGCAGTCAGGTCCATGCCACGACCTGCTTTGAACATAGCAGTGATCAAATCGTTGCCGTAGTATGGCAGGTTTTCTGCGAACAGGTCCAACTCAGTAACGGTATCGTTTGGATGAGTTTCCTTATAGGATTTTACGAAAGCTTCGTACAGCTTTACACTCGTAGCCTGTTCAACTGGGCGATCATTTGCTTTAATAAAAAGTACGTTACTCATGAAAAAATATTCCCCTTTCGAATCGTAAGTTGCTAACCTCAAAGATGTAAATCTTGATTTTAAGATTATTATTTGCAAGGTATTTTGTCAATACCTTTTTTTGAGCCCTCAACTTCTTCTTAGCTAAAAGCTATCCTGCGCCGCTCTTCCCAGCTTTTTTAACAGCTCAGTCGCTTGCCTCTGCTCCTCAAGTGTCAGGCCACTGACTGCTCTTTCAATCACTTCTTGGTGAGAAGGGAAAATAGTAGTTAAAAACTGATTTCCTTTTTCCGTCAGCTCTGCATAGATGACGCGGCGATCCGCAGAACAGGGCTTGCGAATCAACAGCTGCTTCTTCTCTAGTTTGTCCACTACATAAGTGATGTTTCCACTGGAGATCAGGATCTTTTCGCCAATTTGCTGCAAGGGCTGTGGCCCTTTATGGAAAAGGACCTCGAGAACGCCAAACTCAGTAGGGTTCAGCCCGTATTGGCGAATGTTACGGTTAGAATGTGCCATCACCCAGTTATAGGAACGTGAGAGTACGACAAAAAGATCAAGGGAGTCATTTCGAACCGATTGCTCCGACATGTATGCCCTCCTTTCAGATCGAAGGAAATTTCAATATCTCTAATTTAAGATAATCGTACATGATGTGCGTGAACTTGTCAAATTGGACTCGATAAAAAAGAAAAACCTGAGGCGGTGTTGGCCATCAGGAAGTAAGAGTGGAGAGGTGTGCTCGCTAATACTCAATTTTTGTTACTTCATTTAAAGGACCCAGGGGATTCTCGTTTGCTTCGGCAAGTTCTTTTTGCAAAAGTTTTTCATGTCCTTCATCTGACAGGTCAAAATAGAAGTATTCCTTCGGTCTATTTTCCTTCATGGAAGTAGGCTTTTCAGACATCTTCATCCCCCTTGGGCTTTATTTCAATGGATAGTGTTTGCGAATGAACTGGATAACATCCATAGGAAACCAGATAAAACGCGGTCGCTCTTCCATGAGAAGGCCTCGATAGTGGTTTTTTTCTTTACAAACAAATGTTTTTGTGATAAACTTTTGTTTGTAAACGAAAGCTGTGAATGCCAACAACGAAGAAAGGAGGATGACTGTGGACAAAGAAATGCAGATTTTGCATCACATTCGGCACAATCCTTTTATTAGCCAACAAGAGCTGGCGGATCTGATCGGAATCTCCCGTTCGGCTGTTGCGGGCTATATTGCCCAGCTGACAAAGCGTGGCGAAATCAAAGGGCGTGCCTATATTTTGCGCGACGAAGGCCTGATCGCTTGTATCGGTGGAGCGAATCTGGACCGTAAAGCGCGAGGAAAGCAACAGGTGCGTCTGCACTCATCAAATCCGGTAACGATCATGGAGTCGTGCGGAGGGGTGGCGCGTAACATCGCTGAAAACCTGGGCCGACTCGGATGCAATACTTCCTTGTTTACCAGCATTGGTGAGGACAAGGAAGGCGAATGGATCGTACAGGAGACGAGAAAGCACGGTGTGGACATTAGTCAGGTATGGCGATTGCCAAGCCAGCGGACAGGCACCTACACGGCGCTTTTGGATATCGACGGAGAAATGGTTGTATCTCTGGCGAATATGGATATTTACGATGCGCTTACACCGGAAATGTTTGCGGACAAATGGTCACATATAGCCGCCGCAAGCGCCATTTTCCTCGATACGAATGTACCTGAAGATTGTCTCGCTTACATCATCGAGCGTTGCCGAGAAGAAGGCATTGCTCTCTTCATTGACCCGGTCTCTTCTGCAAAAGCGAAAAAGCTGCCACAGCGCTTGGACGGAGTAGAAGCAATATTGCCCAATCGCGAGGAGGCAGAGCTGTTATCTGGCATGACGATCGGCTCGATCGAGGAATGTGCCGAGGCTTGCGCCAAAATCAGGGAACGCGGCGTCAAACACGTCATCGTTACCATGGGTGAGCTAGGAATTTATTATCAATCGGAAAACGTATCGGAGCATTTGACCCCGTATCCAACTGAAGTAGTGGATGTGACGGGAGCAGGAGATGCTTTCGTTTCCGGACTGTTGTACGGGATTGTGAATGGAGAATCATTCGAGAGAGCTTGCCGCCTCGGACTGGCAGCCTCTGCCCTGACCCTGCAAACGGAGCAATCGGTATCCCCATTACTCAAAGCAGATCAACTGGAGCTGACAGTTGAACAATACGAAAAGGAGCGATAAGATATGAAACAATACTTGACCTTTACTGAAGAAGTACGCCATGCACTGGAAAACAATTTGCCGGTTGTTGCCCTGGAGACAACCATTATCTCGCACGGTATGCCATATCCGCAAAACATTGAGATGGCAAAAGAAGTAGAACAAATCATTCGCGACAACGGAGCGGTACCAGCAACAATCGGAATCATGAACGGTAAAATCAAAATCGGTTTGACTGAGGCTGAGCTGGAAGAGTTTGCGACCAACCAATCGGTAGAAAAAGTAAGCCGTCGTGACTTCCCTTATATCCTGTCCAGCGGTAAAATCGGTGCGACAACAGTAGCGGCTACCATGATTGCTGCTGAGCTGGCAGGCATCCACATGTTTGCAACTGGCGGTATCGGCGGGGTTCACCGCGATGGTGAGATCACATGGGACGTATCTGCTGACCTGACTGAGCTGGCGCAAACAAACGTAGCGGTAGTATGTGCAGGCGCGAAATCCATCCTCGATATCGGCCGCACCCTGGAATACCTGGAAACACAAGGGGTTCCGGTAGTAGGCTACCGTACAGCTGAATTCCCATCCTTCTTCGCTCGCGAAAGCGGATATGGTGTAGACTTCCGCCTGGATACTCCTGAAGAAGTGGGAGCTTTGATGAATACCAAATGGGATCTGGGCCTCAAGGGCGGTATGATCATCGCAAACCCAGTGCCTGAGTCTGACGCTCTGAATCACAAAGAAATCGAAGCAGTAATCCTGCAGGCTCTCACTGAAGCAAAAGAGAACAACATCGCTGGTAAAAAGGTGACACCGTTCCTGCTTGCAAAAGTGAAAGAGCTGACAGCAGGCAAAAGCTTGCAAACCAACATCGCACTGGTGAAGCACAATGCGGAAGTAGCTGCGAAGGTAGCGGTTGCTTATCAGCAAAAAGCAAACGAAAGCAAGTAATCAATGATAGACACAGCCCTCGGGAATCAACCGAGGGCTTTTTGTTTGCTGGCAGCACTCTTTTTGTACTGGATGCAAAAGACACCAGTAATAATCAGGAAAATCCCTGCTATTTTCGGCAAAAAAGCTTCGTGAACAGGCATGTGAAGCAAACCGAAATGATCAATGATCACCGCCATGAGCATCTGACCAATTAAGGTGAGAGAAAAGGTAAGGGCTGAGCCCAGCTTGGGTAAGCAGTAGGTAGTGCTTAAAATCATGATGACGCCAATAAAACCGCCAATCCACATCCACCAAGGATAAGACGTCAAAAGATGCCAATTTGACGGTTCGATTGGTTCAGAAGAGAGTGTTAGCAAAACCAGAGTCAACGTGCCGACGAGAAACGAGATCATTGCCGCCGAATAGTTGGAAGAGGTAAGCTGGCGCAAACGGACGTTAACCGCTGCCTGGATGGGTAAAGCAGCTCCAGCAAGAATGACGAAAGCAATAAATAGCATGGGAAGTGAGCCTCCTTTTCACGGCTAAAAAAATCGAATGAGCAAAATACCGCTGAGAACGGAAGCAATTCCGATTAGACGCGCAGCGCTTACCTTTCTTTTGGGCATGTGAAAGAAACCAAAGTGATCGATAACGATAGACATCACCATTTGTCCTGTCAATATGAGAGCAAATGTAAGAGCAGCGCCTAAAACAGGAACTGCCTCCAAATTTGCCAGAACCGTAATGACGCCGATTGCCCCTCCAAACCATGCCCAGGATGGCTTCGTTTTTACAGCATGGAATAGGGTGGGGAGGGTATTTTTTTGTGTGATGCACAGGATGGTCAGCAGAACAAATCCGATAAAATAAGCTATTGCCAAAGCAAGATAAGGAGAGGCAACGGCACTGCGCAACTGAACGTTGGCAGCAGATTGCACCGGCATCATCATTCCAGCAAGTAGAAGAAGGATAAACGGCATGTGACCATCTCTTTCTTTTATATTTCAAAATAAGTTGAAATGATTATATTTCAATATAATTTGAAATGTCAATGCTCTCTCGTTATAATAAAAGCATGAATACAAATGACGATCTGTTGATCATTTCTGTTATCAAAGCACTGAGTGACCCGATTCGCCTGAAAATCATGCATCTTTTAAAAAAGGGAAGAGATGAAGAATGCCAGTCTCCTGCCTCCTTACAAAATCCGCAAGCGTTGTGCCCAAAAGACATTCTTCGAAAAATGGAAGATTTATCTGATTCCAAGCTGTCCTATCATTTAAAGGAAATGAAGCAGGCGGGGTTAATCGTGGAGCATCGCGAAGGAAAACGAATATTTTACGAGCTGAATACAGAACCTCTAGGGAAATTATCTGCGTGGCTGGATGAGTTCGCAGAGTAGGAATGGCCTGTCTCTCCGCTTCTGGAGAGATTTTTTTGTTTTTGGGCAAAAAACCACTTGATATACCCTTGGGGGGTATTGTATGATGAGGGTGTGATAAGAATTGACCTGCAGGGGAACAATACGATAAAATATACCCCATGAGGGTATCTGTGACGGGGGAATTACGATGAGTGCCAAAACAGCAGAGGCCACTGTTCCGATTTCAGGAATGACGTGTGCCGCATGTGCACTTCGGATTGAAAAGGGCTTGAAAAAGCTGGATGGCGTAGAGACTGCCAACGTCAACCTGGCATTGGAAAAGTCGACAGTGATCTATGATCCGGCAAAAACGAACCTCGATGATATACGCACAAAAATTGAAGCACTCGGTTACGGGGTTGCAGCTGACAAGGTAGAGCTAAACATAACGGGCATGACTTGTGCCGCTTGCTCGACCCGAATTGAGAAAGGGCTGAATAAAATGCCTGGCGTCCTAAAAGCGAACGTCAACCTGGCATTGGAAACAGCCACAGTAGAGTATGATTCTTCTCATGTCGGTGTATCCGATCTGATACAAAAGGTTGAAAAGCTTGGCTATCAGGCATCTCGCAAGGAAGAAGAAAACGACGAGGAAAAGATAGATCGTCGTGCAGCCGAGATTAAGCGGCAAACAAGGAAATTTTGGATTTCCCTGGTGCTCTCCCTGCCACTTTTGTGGTCAATGGTCAGCCACTTCTCCTTTACCTCCTTTATCTGGTTGCCAGACTTCCTGATGAATCCGTGGGTGCAGCTGGCATTGGCAACACCTGTGCAATTCATTATTGGGGCACAGTTTTACGTGGGAGCGTTCAAAGCATTACGTAACAAGAGCGCGAACATGGATGTGCTTGTCGCCCTTGGCACATCAGCAGCTTACTTTTACAGCCTGTATGTAGCCATCTCTTCGATCGGTACTCACGCTCACATGCTGGAGTTATACTTTGAGACCAGCGCCGTTTTGATCACGCTGATCCTGTTGGGTAAACTATTCGAGGTAAAAGCAAAAGGTCGCTCGTCAGAAGCAATTCGCAAGCTGATGGGGCTGCAAGCAAAAACAGCTGTGGTGGTTCGGGATGGCGCAGAAATAACGATCCCTGTAGAAGAAGTACGCTTGGGTGATATCGTCTACGTGAAGCCCGGTGACAAGGTCCCTGTAGATGGTCTCGTATTGGAAGGCCAATCAGCTGTCGATGAATCGATGCTGACCGGAGAAAGCCTTCCGGTAGACAAAGCAGCTGGAGATACGGTTATCGGTGCAACCCTCAATAAAAACGGCTTTTTAAAGGTTCAAGCAACAAAGGTAGGAAAGGAAACAGCGCTTGCACAAATCATCAAGGTTGTTGAAGAAGCGCAGGGTACGAAGGCACCTATTCAGCGTCTGGCAGACAGCATTTCCGGGATATTCGTTCCGATTGTTGTCGGGATTGCGGTGATTACCTTCCTGGTCTGGTATTTCGCAGTCATGCCTGGCAATTTTGCTGAGGCATTGGAAAAAGCGATTGCGGTACTGGTTATCGCTTGCCCGTGTGCACTTGGTCTGGCGACACCGACCTCCATCATGGCAGGGTCGGGCCGCGCGGCAGAGCTGGGCATTCTGTTCAAAGGTGGGGAGCATCTGGAGACAGCCCATCACCTGGATACGATTGTTCTCGATAAAACGGGTACGGTGACAAAAGGGGAGCCAGAGCTGACCGATGTCCTCACCTTTGATAGCGAGGAGCAGGAATTGCTCGCGCTTGTCGGAGCTGCCGAGAAAAATTCCGAGCACCCGTTGGCACAAGCGATTGTTCGCGGGATTGCGGAAAAAGGCATTGCGCTAGCCGACACTTCTTCCTTTGAAGCGATTCCCGGCTTTGGGATTCGGGCAGTTGTAGCGGGCAAGGAAGTGCTGGTAGGTACCCGCCGCCTTCTGGAGCAAAATCAAATCTCGTACGAAGCTGTATCTGACAAGATGCTACAGTTGGAGCGATCCGGGAAAACAGCGATGCTGGCTGTCGTCGACGGTAAGCTGGCAGGGCTGATCGCTGTAGCGGATACCATCAAGCCGACCTCGAAGCAAGCCGTGGCACGGATGAAAGCAATGGGACTCACGGTCATCATGATGACGGGTGACAATCGTCAAACGGCCGAAGCGATTGCACGTGAGGCAGGTATCGATCACGTCATTGCCGAAGTCCTGCCCGAAGGCAAGGCAGCCGAAGTGAAAAAACTCCAGGCAGAGGGCAAAAAGGTAGCTATGGTAGGCGACGGAATCAATGACGCCCCAGCGCTTGCTACTGCGGATATTGGGATGGCAATTGGAACGGGAACAGATGTGGCGATGGAGGCAGCAGATATTACACTCATGCGCGGTGAGCTCACAAGTGTCGCTGACGCAATCGAAATGAGCAAGCGCACTATTCGCAACATCAAGCAAAACCTGTTCTGGGCCTTTGCCTACAACACATTGGGTATTCCGTTCGCGGCACTTGGATTCCTGGCGCCTTGGCTCGCAGGAGCAGCGATGGCCTTCAGCTCCGTATCCGTTGTCCTCAATGCACTGCGACTCCAACGGGTAAAGCTGTAATCGCCTGCAGCCAATAAAAGAAGTAACACGCGGCATGTCCGCATACTTTATAAACAGGAAACACAAAAGGAGAGATTGAGAAAATGAAAAACATCACATTGAACGTAGAAGGCATGTCCTGCAACCATTGCGTAAACACCGTTGAAAAAACATTGAAAGAGCTGGGAGCAGAAGGCAAAGTAAACCTCGCAGCCAAAACAGTAGAAGTGTCCTACGACGAAAATGGCACAACCCTCGAAGCTATTAAAGAAGCCATCGAAGAACAAGGCTACGACGTAGTCTAAAAGGTAGAATATATTTTGAAGCTCTTGCCCGGAAATCACGGGTAAGAGCTTTTTTTATTTTGTCGCCCACCAATAAGTGCTGCGAGGACAGCCAACAGCTGCCGAGAGGAAAAAGGAGAAAAGCGAAGATCTTTGGAACACAGCCGAAGCGGAATGAAAAAAGCGAAACACGCCTTTAAGCGTCCACCTCTGAAATACATCCTGAACCTGCAACTTTGGACGCGGTTTCGCCTTTTTTCATGTAGCTGTGCAGGAATGCCCCCCCAGCAGGTGGTCCAAGAATCTAGAGCGTTTTCTCCTTTTTCCTCTCCTCCACTACAGCCCGAACTAATCGCATCACTTCCCTCCCCCCTCATCTGTTTTGTAAAGATTCTGTAAATCGTTAACGAAACGTAAACAATGCATGAGCCCGGCCATACAAAAACGCTCCATGGCAGCATTTTCTTTTTATCAAACCTTGCTCTTTGCTTTATATGGGATTAAAAATTCACCTCTACAATGAAAGCAAGTGAAAGAGGTGGTCATTGTGGATTTGCATATGCACACCACTGCTTCTGACGGCAAGCTCACGCCGAAGGAGCTGCTGCAGGAGGCAAAAGAGCGGGGCGTGAGTCATCTAGCGATTACCGACCATGACACCGTGGATGGTTATTTACTGGCGCGAGAGGAAGCTCAACGACTCGGCGTCGGACTGATACCCGGAATCGAATGGAATACAGAAGGGCCGGAAGACGAGCTGCACATATTGGGCTATGGCTTTGATATTTCCGACCCACGTCTGCTGCATCTGATGGATCGCAGACAGCAGGAGCGGATTGATTGGGCCTCTGAGATGGTCGAGCGCTGCAACAGGCTGGGGATGGCGATTACGATCGAGGACTGTCTGGTCCGTGCAAAAGGCGGCGTCATCGTTCGAACACATATCGCAGAAGTATTAGTCGCGCGTGGCTACAGCTCGACGCCACAGGCAGCATTTGATGCGTATTTGCGAAAAGGTGCTTCCGCGTATGTGCCAAGGCCAGTCTTTTCCGCCCAGGAAGCAATCGAGTTAACGCACGAGATAGGGGGGATAGCGATCCTCGCTCATCCCGGGATTTATCCGTTCGAAGTGAAGCTTGATGCCTTGCTTGAATACGGGATTGACGGGATCGAGGTCTATTACCCGAAGCATTCATCAGCACAAATGGCCTTTTGGGAGCGTCAGGCAAAAAAGCATCAGCTGATTCGCTCTGGCGGCAGCGACTTTCACGGACATGGCTCACGCAACTCGACTCCTGTTGGAAGCGTGCCATTGCCACGTGATGTAAAGGAGTGGTGGACATGCTGTATGTTTCATCAACACTAATGTGGGCGTACCCGGTAGAGGCCGCCATTCTGATTGCGAGGCAGTATGGATTTAGCGGCATGGAAGTGTGGGCAGAGCATGTCTGGTTTCATCAGAGCAATGCGCGGGAGATTCAACAGGCGGCGAAGCGTGTAGGAATGAAGCTGACTCTGCACGCAGCGAGCTGGGATTTGAATCTGTGCTCGTTAAATCACGGAATACGCCAGCAATCCATTACAGAAGTAAAGAGGTCAATCGCTCTGGCTGCGGAGATTGGTGCCAAGAGTGTGACAATCCATCCCGGCCGCTTCACGCTGACCTCTAAAAACAGAGGAATGCATGAGTCGCTATTGATTGAAAGCGTAAATGAACTGGCGCACGAAGCCCAGCGGCAGGATTGCATTTTGTCGATTGAGCATATTGAACCGCTCCCCAAGGAGATGATTGTAACCCCACAGGACCTCAATCGTTTGCGGGCGGCACTAGCGTACCCAACCACGGCTACCTTTGATATTGCTCATGTTCCTCTCTCCTGTTCCCTGACGCAATTTTATCGGGAGCTGGAAGGAGTTGATAAAATCCACGTGAGTGATGCCACTGCATCCAAGCTGCATGTACCGCTTGGAACAGGTGAAATTGATCTTGAGGCGATTTGGCCGCTTTTATTTGAAAAAGAAAGACCCGTTGTTGTAGAAGGCTTCGATGACGCCAGAGATTTGGGTGTACTCAAGAAAAATCTGTTGTATCTACAGCACGGTGACTGTGTCTCATTTGGATAGGAGGTTCTTCCCACTTTGAATATTCTCGTTACGAATGACGATGGAATTTTTTCCAACGGAGTACTTTGTTTAGCACAAGCATTACAGCCGTTTGGCAACGTATCCATTGTCTGTCCCGATCAAGAACGTAGCGCAATCAGTCATGCGATTACGTTGAAGTCGCCTGTAAAGGCAAATAAAGTGAATTTTTTTGATACTTCATTAGAAGCATGGGCGGTCAATGGCACCCCGGCAGATTGCGTCAAAATGGCAATCGAAGTGATTCTCAAGGAAAAGCCTGATGTCATTGTATCCGGAATTAATCGCGGTCCGAATTTGGGACGAGATGTATTTTACTCCGGTACGATTTCAGCGGCCATCGAGGGCGCGATGTATCAAATCCCTTCGATTGCGATTTCGCTGGCGACACTGAAGCCGAATCCTTCGTTCTCCCTCGTGGAGCCGCTCGCTTATGAAGTGTTTGAGACACTCTTGAGGCACAAGCTTTCTCCAGAGACGGTGCTAAATATCAATCTTCCCTATCTGTCAAAAGAAATGATAAAAGGAGTGGCTGTAACGCCGCTTGCGATGGATGTCCTGCGCTATCAATATGTCGGCTTGAACGATCCACAGGGATACCTCTGCTACTGGCTCTCTGATCATCTGAGCGAGCTGCATTTTGAAGACGAGGAATCCGATTACTACAAGCTGCGCGATGGTTACATCACAATCACACCACTTCAACTGAATATGACGAATACAGCGATGAAAGCAAAGATTGGAAAGTGGTTTCAAAGTACGAAACAAAGCTCATAGCCATGCCCACTCATGATTAGGAGGAAATAGAAAATGAAGCGTGTTCCTTTGCATAAATGGACTCTTTCTCTATTCACAGCACTATCAGTATTGGGATTGACAGCATGTGGCACACAGTCTACTTCCACTTCGCCGCAACCTGAGACCAAGCCCGCGCCATCTACACCAGCTGCAACAACTACCGCGTCCACAACCGAGACAGCTTCAGCGAAAATTGCGGGGACTCTGAGCTTTTACACATCGCAGCCGGATGCTGATGCAGCGGCTTTAATCGAGAGCTTTACGAAAAAATATCCGGAAGTAAAGGTAGAGCTGTTCCGCTCCGGTACGGAGGAGGTCATCAGCCGCTTGCAGGCTGAGGCACAGGCTGGACAAGTCAAGGCAGACGTGCTCTTGGTTGCTGACGCACCGACCTTTGCCAGCTTGAAAAAGCAGGATTTGCTCATGGGCTATAACTCTCCTGAAGCTGCTGACATCCCTGCCGACTGGAAGGATGCAGATGGTGCGTACACAGGAACGAAGGTCATGGCGACCGTACTCGCGATCAATACAGCGAAGGTAACCACAAAGCCAGACAGCTGGAAGGTACTGACGAGCCCTGAGACTACTGGAAAAGCCATCATGCCAAGCCCGCTCTATTCCGGAGCAGCTGCTTACAATGTCGGTGTACTGACACGACAAGGCGATTTTGGCTGGGATTTCATTACCGGACTAAAAACCAATCAGATGACCGTAACCAAAGGAAACGGAGCGGTGCTGAAAAGCGTAGCAGGCGGCGAAAAAGAATACGGAATGGTTGTCGATTATTTGGTAGCGAGAGCGAAAAAAGAGGGTTCTCCCGTAGAGCTGATCTATCCAAACGAAGGCGTACCCGTCATTACGGAGCCGATCGGTATTTTGAAAGCTTCGAAAAACCAGGACGCGGCAAAAGCATTCGTTGACTATGTACTCTCGGAAGATGGCCAAAAGCTGGCATCAAGCCTGGGCTACACGCCTATTCGCAAAGGAATTGCGGCACCAGAAGGACTGCTTGCCCAAGATCAGATCAAGGCACTTTCAGCAAATACTGATGAACTGGAAGCATCTCGCGAAGCGGACAAAAAGAAATTTGGAGAGATGATGGGTGGCAAGTAACTGGCAAACAGTAGTGACCGAACGGCAGATGGGAGAGCGGCGTAAATTCGCCGCTTCTCTGTCGATGGAACAGGCGGCTACGTGGATGGTGCTGGTTCCTGTCGCCTTCTTCTTTGTCTATCCGTTGTGGAAGCTGATTGCGCTCAGTGTAAAGACAGACACGGGCCTCGGATTTGCTCATTTTGCTGAAGTGCTGACAAATGCACGTACATGGGATGCTGTTGGACACACGATTACTGCTGCAGGCGCGTCGACCATTCTTTCGCTCGTGATCGGCGTATCCTTGGCTTGGCTGTGTGCCTATACCGACATTCGCCTTAAACCCGCGCTACATGTACTCGCGCTATTGCCATTGCTCATTCCTTCCTATGTCATGACGCTGGCATGGACACAGCTGGCGGGACCGCAGGGAGTCATCAATCGAGTAGCGAGCTGGGTGGCTGGAGCCCCTGTAGAAATATGGAATGTGTATGGTCTGGATGGAATCATTGTCGTGATGGGGTTAACCCATTATCCATTGGTTTACATGCTGACGCTGTCTGTCCTGTACCGGATTCCCAAGGATCTGGAGTGGGCAGCGCATGCGTCTGGAGCAAGTGATGCGGCGGTTTTTCGCAAGGTGACACTGCCGCTTGCCCTGCCTGGAATCGCGGGTGGCGGACTGCTTGCGTTTATTTCAGGACTCGATAATTTCGGCATCCCTGCGTTTTTGGGAATACCGGAGAATATTTCTGTCCTCAGTACACTTATCTATGAAGAGGTAATCGGATTTGGACCAAGCGCCTTTGCCAAGGCAGCCGTATTGTCTATTGTGCTCGGAGTCATCGCGCTTGCCGGGACCGGCGTGCAATGGCTGTTGCTGCGAAAGAGCCGGGTAGATCAGACGAGTGCGGAAGACAAGTCGCTGCGACGTTATCTTGGCAAAAAACGGGGCTGGATTGAGCTGGGCGTCTGGGGCTTTATGCTGGTGACCGGTATTTTGCCACTGCTGTCGATGGCTTCTACCGCCTTTGTAAAAGCGTATGGGCTGCCATTTGTCACAGAAAACTTGACGTGGAAGCATTTTGCCTTTGTGCTGTTTGATCATACAGGTACAAGAGAAGCGATCCGCAATAGCTTGCTGCTGGCAAGCTTGACAGGCATCGTGTGTGTGATCGCCGGGACCTTGTTTGCCTATTGGCGCATCAATCGTCCCTCGTTTACAGGCAAGCTCATGGAAGGAGCGGTGGCTTTGCCATACGCCTTGCCCGGCATGGTGCTTGGACTTGCGATGATTCTTACCTGGATGGAGCCGATTCCCGGCTGGCAGCCTGGCTTGTATGGGACCGTTTGGCTCATTTTGATTGCGTATGTGACGCGATTCTTGATACTTCAAGTCAAAAGCAGTACGGTTTCGATTATGCAAGTAGGCAAAGAGGTAGAGGAAGCGGCACGCATCAACGGTGGGGGCTTTTGGACGAGATGGCGCAAAATCCTGGTTCCGCTGTATGCACCGGGAATGCTGACAGGCTTGTTCCTCGTCTTCCTGACGGCTTTCACAGAGCTGACGTTGTCCTCGCTCTTATGGACATCAGGCGCGGAAACGATTGGCGTCGTGATTTTCGGCTTTGAACAGGCGGGGTCTACGACCTATAGCACGGCGCTTTCCACGCTGATTGTAGTGGCAATCCTGCTCCTTTTAGCAGCAGGAGGCTTATGGAAGCGATACTGGCAGCGGAGGGTAGCGCAATGAATAATGCGAGAGTAGTTGGAGTTTCCAAAACATTTGGCAGCGTGACTGCCCTTCATAATCTGGATTTGCAAATTGGGCAGGGCGAGTTTGTTGCTCTGCTAGGGCCGAGTGGCTGCGGGAAAACGACGCTGCTTCGCCTGATCGCAGGCTTTGAATCTCCGACGAGCGGTGAAATCTGGATCAACCAGGAGCGCGTCGCGGATGCAAAAGGACGCAAGCCACCGGAGGAACGACGGATTGGCATGGTGTTTCAGTCATTTGCGTTATGGCCGCATCTGAATATTTATGAGAATGTAGCCTTTCCCCTGCAGCATCAAAAGAATGTGCTGGAAGCGTATAAACAAAACCCGCGTGCACGTGTAGCGCAAATCCTCGAAATGGTCGGCCTGGGCGGGATGGAGGAGCGTTATCCGAGCCAACTGTCCGGCGGGCAAAAGCAGCGTGTAGCTTTGGCGCGTGCCATCGTCTTTAATCCGACGCTGCTGTTAATGGATGAGCCATTGAGCAGTCTCGATGCGGAGCTGCGGATGCAGATGAGAAAGGAAATTCAATATATTCACCGTGAGCTGGGTACATCGATTGTCTATGTCACGCATGATCAGTCGGAAGCGCTGGGAATGGCAGATCGGATCGTGGTCATGAAAGGCGGAAGGGTAGAGCAGGCGGGTACGCCGCAGGAGATTTATTATGAACCCGAGTCTATGTTTGTCGCGAAATTCGTGGGACGGTCGAATTTTCTGAAAGGAAGCTGGTCAAACCCGCATACCTTTTTGCTGGAGAGCGCCGGTGAGCAGGTACAGCCGATTCCAGTGTCACGCGATTACAGTTTTTTTCATGCGCATCACGTATTGCCTGTGCGACCGGATCAGCTAAAGCTCAAAGCTTGGCAGCAAGGAATGAATGGGGTTGTAGGAAGAGTCACACACGTCCAGTTCCAGGGTCGGGAGCTGTTGTACTCGATTCAGGTAGGGGAGGAAGAGTGGGAGGTTATCTCCGACGTAAGCGAGCGGTTTTCCTATGACGATCAGGTGCTTGTAGAAGTAAATGTGTGAGTAAATGGCGACCAATAAGCAAAGCTCCGTCTGTACACGCGGACGGAGCTTGTTGTTTGGTTTTATGAAACACCGAGCTGCTTTTCCAAATCCTTGTCCAGCACAAAAACCTCGATTCGTTCTCCCATTTTCGTGCTGATGTCGCTGTGGCTGGACAACACCTTGCACCCGGTAAGTCGCTCTACGATTTGTTCGGATTCTTCGCTGTACATTTCGCGCAGCAGCTCACGCATCTCTTTTACGATGCGACGTCCTTTTTCATGACTGGACAGATGCTTTTCCTCCACGGTGAGGACGCCTTTGAAACGGGCAATCACCATATCTCCGACTATATACGTTTTGGCCTCCTGAGGTCCACGGCCTATCAGTTCACGTTGGAATTTGATAAAAGCTTCGCTAATTTCTGCTTCAAGCTTTTTTTTGTTCGAAATGGCCAATCCATATTCCTCCCATGCGTCATTCCCTTGTCTGATCGGGGACTTCGAAGGCCTTATCCAGCTTCATCAGGCTTGCCACGCGCTCAGATGGCTTTATCTTAACGATCTACCCGTAAGACTGTCAACAAGGTTACAGACGAGTGATAGCAGGCTCGGGTCAGGAACCTACTCTTCTTGTGAAAAGAGAAGAGAAACCAAGAAATATCGTGCGCGGCTGAGGCTTGCCGGGATTAAATCGCTTACATCGATAAAGAATGAACAAATCGTGCTAAAAAGACAGAAACAGGACATTAACATCCGATTATGCCGGACGTATAATGAGACTCGTAACCAACAATTGCAAATCTGGCCAAATCCCGAGGCACTCGGGAACGGAGGACCCAATCAGTAGGGGTTAATTCCACGATTCGTTTGTGGAAGGGATGAGAAGCTCTTTCGCCATCCTACCCGTCAGCTAACTTCGTCGGCTAAAGCGAGGGAGGTCTAAAGACCGCCTATTTGAGGAGGCCTTTTTGTTATCCTTTTGGATAGCAGAGGGCGCGAATCAAACCAATTTGCAGGTCTTTTCGTTTTGCCCAAAAACAGAATACATCGTACGACGAAAAAGGAAACGGGAGACAAAACGCAGAGATGGCAATACCGTTGTCAGCTGGGCGTTAGGTAGACCAATGAGTACTTTTTCTCCGAGAAAAGATCGTTTTTCCGCTGGATGTGGGCGAGTGTATTCGTCTGTGCATCTTAGCCGGAGAGCTTTGCCGATCTAGGGGGAAAGGGTAAGCATTGGTCTATTTTTATTACCCGAAGGCTGGTTGTTTCGATAGGGAAAACAAGCACAAGGGTAAGCGAGAGAGAGCCTGGCTGCGATGGTCGCTTGACTGAATTTATAGGTGAATTTGAAAAAGGAGGAACGAGGATGGACGTGGTTTCCATACTGCTTTTGGCACTATCATTCGGAGTATTTTTTGCACTCATTCAATTTTGTGATGCTGTGGTCAGAGAACAGGGAGGGAAAGAAAAATGATCGTTCTGCTCGTGATCGTAGCTGGACTTTCCTTGTATTTATGCCATGCATTGATCTACCCGGAAAAATACTGAACGAATGCAGTAGTGGGTGGCTAAAAGGACGAATGGAACTGATTTTGAAAGCAGGTTAGGAGGAGCAGTTGTGGACTTTTTACAAATCTCGTTGGTTTTGGTGATGCTGCTCATTCTGGCAATACCGATGGGGCGATATCTGGCTAATGCCTTTTCATTGAATGCAACAAGGGTAGACCGGATTTTTGGCGGAGTGGAAAAAGGAATTTACAAGCTTGCTGGCATTCGCCAGACAGATATGACCTGGAAGCAGTATGCGGCAGCTGTCTTGCTGAGCAACATCGCCATGGTGGCGATCGCATATATCCTGTTACGTCTGCAGGGTGTGCTGCCCGGCAATCCAAGTGGAATTGCTGCGATGGACCCGCTACTGTCGTTCAATACGGCTGTCAGCTTTTTAACAAATACGAATCTTCAGCATTATAGCGGCGAGAGTGGATTATCGTATCTCTCGCAAATGATGGTCATTATTTACCTGATGTTTACGACTCCGGCTACCGGAATTGCGGTAGTGCTGGCATTTATGCGTGGGCTGACTGGGCAGCGCAGCATCGGCAACTTCTTTGTTGACCTGGTTCGGGCGCATACACGGGTCCTTCTTCCTTTAGCTGTCGTTGTGACGCTTTTGCTCGTAGCTCAGGGCGTTCCGCAGACATTGGAGCCGACTGCAACAGCGACAACGCTTAGCAGCGCCGAGCAGCAAATTGCTCGTGGACCAGTGGCATCACTTGTTTCGATCAAGCATTTGGGTACTAACGGCGGAGGATTCTTTGGAGTGAACTCATCGCATCCGTTTGAAAATCCAACCCCCTGGACCAATGTGCTGGAGATGCTTGCGATGTTTTTGATCCCCGCTTCGCTTCCGATTGCTTTTGGGCATATGGCAAAAAGCCGCAAGCAGGGCTGGATCATTTTTGGAGCGATGGGTGCGATGTTTCTTGTCTTTTTGGCTACGGCCTATATCAATGAAATGCATGGAAATCCAGCCCTGGAACGAGTGGGCTTGTCACAGACGATGGGCAGTATGGAGGGCAAGGAAGTGCGCTTTGGCATCGCGCAAAGTGCTCTGTTTACAGCGATCACGACAGCAGCGACGACCGGGACGGTCAATAACATGCACGATACACTGACACCACTCGGCGGCTTGGTACCGCTTGGTGAAATGATGCTGAACTGTGTGTTTGGCGGCGACGGAGTGGGGACCGTCAATATCCTGATGTACGCGATATTGGCGGTCTTCATAGCTGGCTTGATGGTGGGACGCACACCTGAATTTTTGGGACGCAAAATTGAGGGCAAAGAGATGAAGCTGATTGCGATTACGATCCTTGCCCATCCGCTGATCATTTTGGCGCCAACGGCGATCGCACTGGCAACCGAGATGGGGACAGCAGGAATCAGCAACCCAGGCTTTCACGGCATTTCTCAAGTTCTGTACGAATTCACGTCATCGGCAGCAAACAATGGCTCCGGTTTCGAAGGCTTGGGTGACAACACACCGTTCTGGAATATTTCGACCGGACTGGTCATGCTGTTTGGGCGGTATGTCTCCATTATCGCGATGCTGGCTGTAGCAGGGTCTATGCTTGCGAAAAAGCCGGTGCCGGAAACAATGGGTACGCTGCGAACCGACAATAACGTATTTCTCGTGATCTTGATTGCGACGGTAGTGATTGTAGGTGCTCTGACCTTCTTGCCCGTACTTGCGCTGGGGCCGATCGCGGAGTGGCTGACCTTGCGTTAGAAGCTGCTTATCCAATGAAACTAGAGGCAAAGGAGATTTTTTCGATGAGTAGAACGCGCACGGTTGCGCTTCCCAAAGATATATATCGCCAGGCGTTAGTCAGTGCTTTCAAGAAGCTCGACCCGCGTGTGATGATGAAAAATCCGGTCATGTTCGTGGTCGAGGTAGGGTTTGTGATTACCCTGCTGCTCACGATTTTCCCAGGACTTTTTGGGGGAGCATCAGACGCTCTGTATAACGGTGTCGTTACCCTGATTTTGTTCGTGACAATTTTGTTCGCCAACTTCGCCGAGGCACTCGCAGAGGGACGCGGCAAGGCACAGGCTGCGAGTCTGAAAAAAACAAAGCAGGATACAAAAGCACGCAAAGTCGCAAAAGACGGCTCCATCCAGGTAGTCAGCTCAACTGAACTGCGAAAAGGGGATATAGTTGTCGTTGATGCGGGCGAACTGATCCCAAGCGATGGTGAAATCACCCAGGGTGTCGCTTCCGTTGACGAGTCGGCCATTACCGGTGAGTCTGCACCAGTCATTAAGGAGGCTGGAGGTGATTTCAGCTCCGTCACAGGAGGAACACGTGTCGTCAGTGACAGTATCCGCGTACGTGTGACGACTGATCCTGGCGAATCATTCCTGGATCGAATGATTTCACTGGTAGAAGGAGCGAAACGTCAAAAAACACCGAATGAGATTGCGCTAGGTACGCTGCTCGTCAGTCTCACTCTGATCTTTGTGATTGTTTGCACGACTCTGTCGCCAATTGCAGCCTATGTCCATGCGGCGATCCCGATTGCAACACTGGTTGCCCTGCTTGTTTGCCTGATTCCGACGACAATTGGCGGCTTGCTGTCTGCGATCGGAATTGCCGGAATGGACCGGGTCACACAGTTTAACGTGATTGCGATGTCCGGGAAAGCAGTGGAAGCTTCGGGCGATATCAATACGATCATTCTCGATAAGACCGGGACGATTACATTTGGAAACCGGATGGCAGCTGAGTTTATGCCAGTGGGTCAGGCGACACAGGAAGTGTTGAACAAAATGGCTGCAAAAAGCTCGATTTACGATGAGACTCCAGAAGGACGCTCAATTATTGAGCTGGCGAAAAAGCTTGGTGTAGATGCCAAAGAATTTGAGCTGCCCGGCTCGGAGGGCGTGGAATTTAAGGCAGAGACGCGGATGAGTGGTACGGATTTAGCTGATGGAACCACGATCCGTAAAGGCGCGGTGGACGCGATCAAGCAATATGTTGCTTCGCAAGGCGGAAGCATTCCGACTGATCTGGAGGAAAAGGCCGCGAAAATTGCGACAGCCGGAGGAACGCCACTAGCTGTCGCAGCTGGAGCCAATATTTTCGGGCTGATTTATTTAAAAGACACAGTGAAGCCTGGTATGCGTGAGCGATTTGAGGAATTGCGCCGCATGGGAATTCGGACGGTCATGTGTACGGGGGATAACCCGCTGACGGCTGCAACGATTGCTCGCGAAGCAGGGGTCGATGACTTCGTCGCAGAGGCGAAGCCGGAAGACAAAATTGCACTGATTCGCAATGAACAGGCAGAAGGCAAGCTGGTTGCCATGACTGGAGATGGAACGAATGACGCGCCTGCTCTTGCGCAAGCCGATGTTGGCCTCGCGATGAACAGCGGCACGATCGCTGCGAAGGAAGCTGCGAACATGGTCGATCTCGATTCCGATCCGACCAAAATTATTGAAGTGGTGGCGATCGGCAAGCAGCTGTTGATGACGCGCGGAGCCTTGACGACCTTTAGTATCGCAAACGATGTGGCGAAATACTTTGCGATCATTCCCGCGATGTTTATGCTCGCCATTCCGCAAATGAGTGCCTTGAATATCATGGGTCTTGCTACGCCGCAAAGTGCGATTTTGTCTGCGCTGATTTTTAACGCGATTATCATTCCGATCCTGATTCCGCTGGCAATGAAGGGCGTGAAGTACTCGCCAATGAGTGCGACGAAGCTGCTTAGCCGCAACCTGGTCATCTACGGCTTGGGAGGAATCGCGGTTCCTTTTGTAGCAATCAAGCTGATCGATCTGGTGCTAGTCGGATTGAATCTGGTGTAACCAACTTATGTATAAGGAAAGCAAGGGTGAAGACATATGCTGCTTACCAATCTTCGTCTCAGTCTGGTCTTGTTATTGATCTGTGGTCTTGTTTACCCGCTTGCGATGACGGGAATTGCGCAAGTCGTCATGCCAGCAAAAGCGAGTGGCAGCTTGATCACGGATGCGAGTGGAAAGGTAGTTGGCTCTGAGCTGATCGGGCAAACCTTCTCTGATCCAAAATATTTTTCGGGACGCGTGTCTTCGATTGATAACAATGCGGCGGGGTCAGGCTCCAACAACTATGCCCCGTCCAATCCGGCACTGATCGAGCGCACACAAGCGGATATCGCTGCCTTTTTAAAAGCGAACCCCGATGTGAAGAAGGAAGACATCCCTGCGGATTTACTGACCAACTCAGGCTCTGGACTCGACCCGCATATCTCCCCAGAGGCTGCTCTCATCCAGGTGGAGCGAGTGGCCAAGGCGAGAAATCTCGATCCAGGGAAGCTGCGCACTTTGATTGAGGAAAGTACAGAGGGAAGAAGCATGGGCGTATTCGGGGAACGACGGGTAAACGTGTTGAAGCTGAATTTGGCTCTGGATCAATTGAAATAGGAGAGCAAAAAGGAGGGCTGCAGGATGGTTGAACAGTTTCGCAAAAAGTCCCCGGAGGAAATCTTGCAGTCTATCTCCAAAATGCACCGGGGCAGGCTAAAAATCATTTTGGGGGCAGTGAGTGGTTCTGGCAAAACGTATCATCTGCTGATGGAAGGGCAGAGTCTGAAGAAAAAAGGGATCGATGTCGTACTGGCAAATGCAGATGAAGCCTGGCATCCGAAGCTTGAACAAAAGCGGGAAGGCTTGGAGCAAATTCCGTCGATGGCATGGAACTGTCATGGTCAATCGAGGCATGACCTGGATGTCTCTGCATTGATTGCTCGCGATCCGGAGGTAGTGCTGGTGGATGGGCTGGCGCATCGCAATCGACCCGATGCGCCGCGAGCCACTCGCTTTGAGGATGTTCAATTGCTGCTGCAACACAATATCAGCGTGATTACGACCGTCAATATATATGAGCTCTCCGGCATGAAGGAGCTGGCGGAGCGGCTAACCAAGCTCGAGGTACAGATCGAGCAATGTGTCCCCGAGGATACGCTGGCTGAGGCGGATGAGGTAAAGCTTTTGGACGTGACTCCGGAAGCCATTCTCAAACGCTTGCAGGAGGATGAGGGCAATCTGTCACGGACAAAGCACCCCTTGTTCCGCAGAGACAATCTGCATATGCTGCGCGAGCTGGCGCTTCGCTTTGTAGCGAACGGAGTGAATGACGATCTGGAGGACTACCGGGAAAGGCACGGTATGGTGGGCGCGTCTGGTGCGACCGAACGGATTTTGGTGTCAGCTCAGTATCATTGGAACGGATCGATTTTGGTCAGACGCGGACAGCAGGTTGCCAAAAGGCTCGGCGGAGAGCTGCTGGTTGTCTGCTTTCGTCTCACGGGCAAGAAGCTGACCAAGGAAGAATCCACTTTTCGACGGGCAATCATGAAGCTTGTAGATAAGGTGGGTGGCGTATTCGAAGAACAAACGATTCACAGGACACAAGCGGTCGCGGGCGATCTTGTCGCTTATGCGATGGACAACAATGTGACGAGAATCGTCATGGGACAGTCCAAACGAACACGCTGGGAAGAAATTTGGTACGGCTCCATCGTGCATAAAATTTTGCGTCAGACGAAGAATATCGACATTTTAATCGTGGCGGATCGGTCTGAACGAGACGGAGAGCGAGTGCTGCCAACCAAACGCAGAGCAGCACCAATTAATCCGTATCGCCGTCTTAGTGAGGCGGAAATGGAGGAGGAGATCGGCAAGATCAAGCGAGGCAGCTTGAAGGTGTACGTGGGTGCAGCACCGGGGGTGGGCAAAACGTATACGATGCTGCGTGAAGGCAACGAGCTTGCTCAAAACGGCATTGATGTCGTCATTGGTCTCTTAGAAACACATGGACGAAAGGAAACGACCGAGCAGGTGGGTGAGCTTTTCATTGTTCCTCGCAAGCAGATTCCCTATAAAAATGTCACGCTGGGGGAAATGGATACGGACGAAATCATCCGGCGCAATCCTGATGTGGTGCTGGTCGATGAACTGGCGCATACCAATGTGCCGGGAAGCCCCTTGGAGAAGCGCTATCAGGATGTAGCGCGCATACTGTCTGCCGGTATTTCGGTCATATCCACGATGAATATTCAGCACCTTGAGAGCTTGAACGACAGTGTCGAACAAATTACGGGAATTCGTGTACGGGAGACGGTCCCTGACCATATTTTGCATCAGGCAGATGAGGTTGAGCTGATTGACATCTCACCGAAAGCATTGCGACAGCGTATGCGGGAGGGCAACATTTATGCCATGGAAAAGGTGGAGCAGTCGCTCGCTAACTTTTTTAAAACAGGGAATCTCATCGCTTTGCGGGAATTGGCGCTGCGCGAGGTAGCAGATGATGTCGATGAACGCTTGGAAGCATGGGAGCGGCGAACGCTGCGGGGGCCTTGGCGGCAGCAGGAAGTGATTTTTGTCTGTGTGAATTTGCGTGCAGACAGTGAGCGCTTGATACGGCGCGGGTTTCGGATTGCTTACCGGCTAAAGGCATCCTGGCATGTTGCCTATGTTCAGGATCATCAGCCATTGACGGACGAGGAACGAGTACAGCTGGAGAAGCTGAAGAGGTTGACCGAGAGGCTGGGAGGCAGGTTTGAGCAGTACGAGGCAGTCTCCAAGCGCAAGGTGTTCTCCAAGCTTGTTCACCATATGAACGAAAAGCAAGCGACACAAGTAGTTATCGGGCAGTCAGCAAGAACGAGATGGAAAGAAATTCGCGACGGCTCCGTTATACAAAGGCTGCTGCGGGAAGTGCGACATATGGATGTACTGGTTGTGGCAGATCATGTACCCGATATGAAATGAAGGGGAGACTAGCCATGGGCACAGCAAAAAAAGGGCAATGGGATCAAAGCTTGGCAGACGCCTATAGCCGTTTAGAGTGCCTGACGAAAGAAAGCGTCAGCCGTGATGAGCAGGATGAGCCTTGCATGGAGGCACTGTTGTTTTCGCAGTTGACCCGGGTTTACCTGGAGGAAGAAGACATGCGGGTGCGGCAAAAGCTAAAGCGAAAATCCTCCCAGCGAATTTCTCGTGTCATGCATGAGAGAGTGGGAGAGTTTTTGGCAGAGCGATTGCCAGGACTATCTTTTCTAGTGATCGATGGTTTGCTTTTTGTCAAAAGGGAGGAACAGCTACTCGGTGTGCTCAAATGCATTCCTGATTTGGGCAGTTATGATACGCCATCGTGGAATGCGACGATCGGACGTTTTGCCAAGCAGTATCAAAAACGCTACAAGCTTGCGCCTGATCAGCTGTTGTTTGTTGTCTGCTCGCTAGCAAAAAGTCTGGATGCTGCCCATGCCAAGGCATTGACAGGAGTTGACGTGTGGTGTGGAACTGCGCTGACCACTCCTGCTTATCGGGAGGCGCTGCAAGCCTATGTGGGAAAATGTGTGGAAGCGATGAATGCAATTCCGAAGCCATGGGAGCAGCTCTACTTTTTAAGCGCAGATGTACATCCTAACGCTTTGGCGACACAGCTGATCCAGGGAGAGACGGCGAGTATGCCAGATCGTTGGCTACGGCCCTCGGTTTGTGAAGTCATCCATTTTTTGGAACAAAAGCTGTGATATACTAGCGGCATGTACAAACCGAAGTAACAGGAGGGACTGGCTATTCCAGTGAAAGTCGTTGGTATACCGCACTATACAGGAGCATTGGTATCAGGAACAGAGCTTGCTCCAGAGGCGCTACGCAAGGCGGGGCTCATATTGCAGCTGCAGCAGTCTGGTAGGGAAGTCAAGGATGCTGGCAATTTGCAGCTCCCTGATTATTTGCCTCGTCACAATATTCCCCCGGTTCGCAATTGGCCTGCTCCACGCATGCTGTGGGATTTGCTGCAAAAAGAAGCGTATGATTGGTTTGATTCAGACGATTTTGTCTTGATGCTGGGCGGGGATTGCGGTCTTATCGTTGGAACGGCACAAGCACACAAGGCGCGCCATGGGGAACAGGCATATCTCGTAATTATCGATGGTCATTTCGATGCTGTTATGCCTGTTGCCTCGCGTTCGATTGGGGCAGCGGGGATGGGACTCTGGTTTTTACTGAAGGGTGAGGGCACGTGGATTATGCCGAGCGGGTGGACCCCGGATCGGATGAGGGTGATCGGGTGCCAGCGGATGCCGGAAGAGACATATGGTGTGGATGTACTGACCTTGGATGAGCTGGCAGGTGGTCATTTGGTTGAGCGGGTCACAGCTGTCATGAAATCCATCCCAGCAGATGCCAAAATATTGGTTCACTTCGATGTGGATGTGATGCACAAAGGGGCGATGGCTGCGGCTTATTCTCCGAGTGAAACAGGCTTGTCCCTGCATCAAGCTCAATCTGTACTCGATACTGTTTTGTGTGATCCGCGTGTAGTTGGTATGGAAGTGACAGAGTTCTCCGGACTTCGGGATACGGACGGAAAGCAGGCAGAGCGGCTTGTGCAGCTGCTTACCGAAGCGTTAGCGACGCGTGCAGCCAGTGTTTGAAAATATAGACGATTATCAAGGTGGCATGAATCTGCATGCTGCCTTTTTCGTTGCACATTTCCGAGAAGAAAGTTCCCTCGTTTTTCTTTCTTTTCTGGTACACTATATATAAGTATATGCTTATGTGGTGAGGAGAGAGGCCTGTGTTTAAAAAGTTAATGGCTAAGTTTGGAGTAGGAGCAGCAAAGGTTGACTTGCAGCTGGATCGACAAGGCTATCGTTTGGGTGAGACGATGACAGGTGTGGTTCGAATAGAGGGTGGAAATGTAGAGCAGCGTATTTCTGATTTAAGCGCCCAAATGCTGATGCGCGTGACACTCAGAGGACAGGAAGTGACCAGGCAGGTACAGGCTTTCCCGATCAGCCGCAATTTCACTGTACAGCCGAAGCCATTCGTGCAAGAGATTCCTTTTTCATTCGTCATGCCAGAGGGCTTGCCGATTTCGACTCCAGCCGTTCAATATGCGCTTCATACCAAGCTGGATGTTGAAATGGCGCTTGATCCGACCGATTTTGATCGAGTTGAGGTATTGCCGTCACAGCCTGTCGAGCGTGTCTTGAGAGCTTTGGACCGCCTGAATCTGCGACAAAAATCTGACTCAGGCAAATTGACGCAATACGGTCAGGAATTCTCCTTTTTCTCAGGTGCGGATTTGGGGATTCCACTCAAGGAACTGGATGTTATCTTCTTCACGGCACCAGAAGAATTGCGTTTGCTCGTAGAGCTGGACCTGGCTTCGGGGATACTGCGTCGTGACAAAGAGTACAAGGCAGAAATCATTGTTCCGCAAGACTTGCTTGCAGCAGGAAAAGAAGAGGAGCTGTCTCGTTATCTGATCGAGACGATTACCGGCTATGTCAATGATCCACAATCGATCCCGTACGTGTCGCTTGCCGCTTATCAGCAAGAACAATACGGTCAGCACGGACAGCGTGGTGGCGGCATGGGCGGTATGCTTGGTGGAATGGCAGCAGGTGTACTCGGCGGAATGCTGCTCAGCGACCTGATGTCAGGTGATGAGGAAATGGCTTCGGAGGACACCGGAGATGGAGAAGGCGAAGACATGGATTTCGACTTTGGAGGATTTGACGAGGATCTGTAAGAATACAAATTCATTGGTATAAGGAAAAGCCATCGCTTGCTGGAATTTCGGCAGGCAGTGGCTTTTTTGTTACTCCGCTACTTTTTCAAAAATGATGTTCGCCCAAACATCCCGAGCTGCTGGGGGGAGAAGGCATGGCGAGTGTTTTCATTCTTTAACCACATATTGCCCTTCACGATCAGGATGTACACTGCGACGATAAAATAGAGAGTCCCGACAATCCAGTCCACTGCTGTTGCCATGTTGTTTGTGACAATGTGCTGGATATACCATACGCCAATAGGAATATGGAGGAAGACAACAGCGAACAATCCTGGATTGTAGATCGTTTTGGCTAAGCGATTGGCGAAAATGCCGTGCCAGATGAACTGGAAAAAACCCATGAAAACCGGTGCCAGACCGAGCCAGACGACGCTGGGGAAAAACACGGGAACGAGGTAAAACACGTATGCAATGACGAGGTTGATGATCATCGCGGATTGCGGATTCAGCGGGTACAGCTCAGGATGGTCACTTTTGAAAATCAGTCCGTTAAATAGTCCAGGAAAATAACCCGGCCACCGGTATTCCTCGAATTGATGGACCAGAATCGCGATGAAACTCAGCCATAGCAGCCCCTCTGTTGTCGGGATGGTCCCCCACCCGTTCAGGAGATAAATCCCAACGCCTACAGCGACGATCAGACCTAGATCCTGCCAATATTTTCGCAAAAAGTCCATGTGTCTCTCCCCCTATTTCCTACATTTCGTGAAAATAGCGTGCAAATAACAAGTCGATCTGCTTGTCAATCGAGCCAACCTCGATGCCGGAGCCTGTGGCCAAGATGGATCTTAGCAGTGCAGGCAAAAACACGGCTCCGAATAGCTGCATGATCATCATCATCAGGACTTCGACATTTTCCTCGCCGGTAATTTCCTGCAAGATGGTTTGAACCTTCGTGAAGCCAATGTTCCTCAAAAATTGTCCGTATTCATATTGCGAGGTAAAGACTGCTCCACCAAGAGCAAAAATACGCGAAACCAGCTCGGGGTATTGCTGAATGACTTCTACATAGCTGGTCAAAAACTGCTTGAGGCGCTGCTTGGGAGCAGTAGCCCTATCATCGAGCACATCAAACGTACCCTGGAAGCTGCTGAGAAACAGGCTCAACGCTTCATTAATGAGCCTGTCTTTGGAGCCAAAGTAGTAATTGACCAAAGCAACATTGGTCCCTGAATCTGCTGCGATTTTGCGTACCGTCACACTTTCAAAGCCCTCCGACTTGATCAAATCCAGTGTTGCCTGCAAAATTTTTGCTTTTGTTTCTCCGCTATTCTTATCGACCTGAGACATATAGCCCTCCTTTGGATGGAAGTAAAATAAGGTGTTAAACATCGTTTTAAACATTGTTTTAAACATTGTTTAATTTGATAATAGCAGGCAATAAGTTAAAATTCAATTGCTACGGTTAAAATTTTTTTCATCTCATGAAAAAGGTATTTTTTGTATGGAAACAGGAAAATGTACCCATCTATTCGGGACTAAATGCTCTTTGGTACCTATTTAGAGTTGGATATCCTTGTTATTAGTTCAATTTTTAGGAGGATAAATGGAGTGAAGAAGTGGACCGTACTATTTTTTGCAGTTACGACTGCGATCAGCTTGACAGCTTGTAGCCCTGCAGAGAAACCGAGCAATACCAATGCTCAAACAAACGGGGCTAGCGAAGCTGCTGTAGTTCCGACTGTGGAAGAGATGATTGAAAAAACAACAAAAGCGAGCGCTGACTTGAAAAGCTTCTCCATGGATTCGAAAGTGAATCAGCATATGGTGATGGCACAAGGCGAGCAGAAGCAAGAGCAAAACGTTGAGATGGCGATGAAATCCGACTTTGTCAAAGAGCCTGTGCAAATGTACCAAGAGATTCATATGAAAATGCCGCAAGGAGAGCAAGCGATCAAGCAGTACATCACAAATGATGGTGTCTTCACTGAGGCAAATGGCAAATGGATGAAGCTGCCTAACGAGATGAAGGATCAAATCATGGCAAGCATGAAGACTTCACTCGAGCCAGGAAAACAGATGGAGCAGTTCAAAAAAATCGTCAAGGATACGAAAGTTGCTGTAGAAGGCAGCGATTACGTCCTGTCGGCGGATCTGTCTGGTGACAATGTGAAGGAACTGGCAAAAGAACTGATGAGCCAAGCAGGCGGTGCTGGCGAGCAGGCAACGGCTATGCTGGACTCGATGAACATCAAGAGTCTTAAAATCGAGAACGCGGTAAACAAAGACACGTATTTGCCAACACGTTCTGTTGTGAACATGTCCATGGAGATGGAGCAGGAAGGTCAAAAGATTGCTCTCGATATGGAAATGACAACCACGTTCTCCAAGCATAACGAGGTCAGCGAAATCAAAGTTCCAGAGGAAGCTTTGAAAGCAGCCCCTGTGCAACAATAAGCTACTTCAGAAATCGTGAAAACGCCAAGGCTCTGCGAGACAGAGCTTTGGCGTTTTTTAGTAGGCACAAATTCCGGACTTTTGGCGTATACCTAATAGGCAATAAAGAAACTTCTGTCGCGGACTCACGCGGTAGCGGGACAGCTTTATTGGGAAAGGCTTGTTATGCGTTCCGGAAAGTTTAAGCTGGTTTGCAGCAAACGGCAATGCCCTTAAGCTTTCTTCACGCCTGAGAAAGAGGTGACCACATTTGAGCGGATGGCTCTCACTCCTGCTCGTTTCCCTGGCCATCAGCATGGACAGTGTCAGCGTAGGATTGACGTATGGTTTGCGCAACATGAGGATGCCACTGTTGTCTCTCATTGTCGTGTCGGGTTGTTCGTTTGCCGTTGTGTATGGCGTCATGCTTGTGGGCTCATCGCTCACGTCCTGGTTGACGCCTGAGATTGGAAAACACGTCGGTGCTGCCGTCTTGATTATCATGGGCTTGTTCACGCTGTGGCGACTCATTTCTCCGCGTGCCAGAGCGGAGGCTGAAAAGGCATCATCAGAGGAAACAGGACAGATACCACTGGGCGTCGCAGCGGAGGATATGCTTGCTGTAACCGGACAGGATTCCCACAGAGTGGGCGAAGAAAAGCCGGGAGAAGCAGAACAAACCGTCCTGTCCCAATTTCGTATTTTTGGCATCATGATTCAAATTTTGCGTGATCCGGCAAAAGCCGATGCAGACCGTTCCGGACATATCATGGGCTGGGAGGCAGTCATGCTCGGCCTTGCCCTGTCGCTGGATGCATTCGGAGCGGGTATCAGTCTTACGTTTCTCGGCTATACACCATTTCTTGTTGCGATTTGTATAGCGGTGATGGGCGCTTTGCTTTTGGCGCTTGGTCTTGCATTGGGACGCCGCGCAGGAAAAATGAGATGGCTGACACGCCTGACGTGGCTGCCGCCCATTCTGTTAATTTTTATCGGGCTGGTAAAAAGCCTGTAATATTGCCTTAACATGAATCCGTCCCGCAGTAGAGGGACGGGTTGTTTTATTTTCTGGCTCGTCTGCATACACATGAGAAGGAGTGAGAAGTGGATGGAGGAGATGTAGGTGGATACACAGCCAATTCGAAAATGGTACACGCTGGCAGCGGCCGACGTGACCGATGCCCTTCATAGCGATGCGGCGCAGGGATTGACTCAGCAGGAGGCGGAGCGGCGACTGGCTAAACACGGTGCCAACCAGTTGGCTGAGACCAAGCGAAAGCCTCTCTACGCGGTCTTCGTAGACCAGTTCAAGGATTTCATGGTTCTCATCTTGTTCATCGCCACGTTGATTTCTTACTTCCTCGGAGAATACCTCGATGCGATTACGATTATCGCGATCATTATCATCAACGGGATTCTCGGTTTTATTCAGGAGGCAAAGGCAGAGCGATCCCTGCAAGCATTGAAAGAGCTTGCTTCGCCGATGGCCCGCGTCATGAGAGATGGACACCTCGCGATGATTCCGGCTTCCCGTTTAGTGCCGGGCGATCTCGTGCTTTTAGAGTCGGGAGACCGGGTTCCGGCTGATATGCGGCTTATCGCTGCTAACCGGCTTGAGATTGAAGAGTCTGCGCTGACAGGCGAGTCTGTACCTGTCGGCAAAACAGTGAAAACAATCGAGCAGGCAATGGATGTACAGGTTCCTCTCGGCGACCAAAAGAATCTCGGCTTTATGGGAACGATGGTGACAGGAGGAACGGGCAACGGCATCGTGGTGGCTACAGGAATGGGCACGGAGATTGGGAAGATTGCGCATCTGATGAATACAGCGGAGGAAGCGGAGACACCGCTTCAGATGCGTTTGGAGCAAATGGGCAAAATTCTCGTCGTGGTCGCGGTACTGCTGACGGTAGTGGTCATTGCGGCAGGCGTATGGCATGGACATGATCTGTTTACGATGTTCCTCGCCGGAGTAAGCTTGGCGGTGGCTGCTATTCCAGAGGGTCTGCCTGCGATTGTTACGGTCGCATTGGCATTGGGCGTGCAGCGGATGATCCGGCGAAATGCGATTGTACGCAAGCTGCCGTCCGTAGAGACACTTGGCTGCGCGTCTGTGATTTGCTCAGACAAGACAGGTACACTCACGCAGAACAAGATGACGGCCACTCACGTTTGGCATAGCGATACCATGTACGAGGTGAGTGGAAGCGGCTATGATCCAGAAGGAGCTTTCCATCATCAGGGCAAGGCAGTATCTGTGGGGCGGGATGGGGCGCTCAGCCAAATATTGCGGATCGCGGAACGCTGCAACAATGCACGTCTGACCTGCGAGGAATCAAGTACCCGAAATATGCTAGGTCTAGGAAAAACAACGCGCTTTTGGCAGGTCATTGGTGATCCGACAGAGGGAGCACTCAAGGTTTTGGCGGCAAAAGGGCAGAACGGCAATAAAAACAATAACCAGCAGTCCATGCGTGTAGAAGAGCTGCCTTTTGACTCCGAGCGCAAGATGATGTCGGTTGTCGAGAAAGGGACAGATGGGATTTATTCGCTTTTGACCAAGGGGGCAGCGGAAGCGGTGTTGGCCAGGTCCACTCATATTCTCTGGAAAGGGGAGCTGCAGCCGTTATCCGCTACGCTTCGCCATCAGGTGCTTGAACAGACGGAGAGGATGGCGGGAAAGGCACTGCGCGTATTGGCCTTTGCCTATAAAACGCTGCAAGGTTACCGCGCCGGACAACCGATCAATACGGTCGAGAGCAATCTCGTATTTGTCGGTCTGGCAGGCATGATTGACCCACCGCGGGAAGAAGTCCGCCCCGCTATCAGCTTGTGCCATCAAGCGGGCATCAAGACTGTGATGATCACCGGCGACCACAAGGTAACAGCGGAAGCAATCGCCCGTCAGATCGGACTCATGCGTGGCTATGGCGAAGTGCTGGAAGGCCGCGAGCTCGACAGCATGTCAGAATCAGAGCTGGCAGAACACGCAGAGCGAGTAACGGTTTACGCGCGAGTCTCCCCTGAGCACAAGCTGCGTATTGTCCGTGCCTTGCAAAGCAGAGGCCATGTGGTTGCGATGACTGGGGATGGCGTCAATGACGCGCCAGCGATCAAAACATCCGACATCGGGATTGCGATGGGAATCACAGGTACAGATGTAACCAAGGAAGCGGCGGATCTCGTGCTACGTGACGATAACTTTGCCACAATCGTGGCAGCAGTGGAGGAAGGCCGCAACATTTACGACAACATCCGTAAATTTATCCGCTACCTGCTTGCCTCCAACGTCGGAGAAATTCTCGTCATGTTCTTTGCCATGATTCTCGGTATGCCACTACCCTTGGTGCCGATTCAGATTTTGTGGGTCAATCTGGTGACCGACGGTTTACCAGCTATGGCGTTGGGTGTGGATCAGGCGGAAAAGGACACGATGTACCAGCACCCGCGCAACAAGTCCGAAAATATTTTCAGCCGTGGATTAGGGTGGAAAATTGTTAGTCGCGGATTTTTGATTGGCGCAATGACGCTACTCGCCTTCTGGTTAACCTTGCGCGAGAACCCAAATGACCTCGTGCACGCGCAGACGGTTGCCTTCGTTACATTGGTCATGGCACAGCTCATCCACGTCTTTGATTGCCGCAGCCAATACAGCGTCTTCCATCGCAATGTATTTGAAAACAAGTACCTCGTCTGGGCAGTTATTTCGTCGCTGGTCCTGGTGCTTGGTGTTGTTTATATTGACGTTCTGCAACCGATCTTTAAGACAACGGATCTGAATTTCCGAGACTGGGCATTGATTTTGGTTACATCCGGTATCCCTACGTTTGTGGCTGGAATTGGTGGAGTGCTAACAAGCGGTCGTCCACGCGCCAACAAGCAAAAACGCTCGTCTATGCGTACGGTTCGTCCTGACTAAACCATGTCAGGATGCCGTAGCGAGACACGGGGGAAAGGAAGTCAGACGTGCGCTTTAAAAGAACGGGGAGACATAGAAGGGGCAGACGAATCATTGCGATCACGTTGTTTGTCATCATCGGGCTGTTCATCCTGTTCATTGTTGCGGAAAAGCGAGTGGAGCCAACGCTTATGCTGATTGCGCAGTCCAAGGCCGATCAGGTAGCAAAGCTCGCGATTACGGATGCTGTCACCAAACGTTTGACCCAGCAAGGAGTAGATTTCAACGAAATCGTCATCATGGAAAAAGACGAGGAAGGCAGCATCAAGGCGGTCAATTTCAATTTCAAGGAATATTCACGAATTATCGGGGAAACGACAGCGCGGATTCAAAACCGTCTCAAGGAGTTCGAGGAGGAGAATGTCAAAACAACAATCCCCCTTGGCTTGGCAACCAAGAACGTTTTCCTAGAACATCTCGGACCCGATATCCCTGTTTCTTTTGTTCCAATTGGAGCAGTCAAGACGCGACTGGAGACTCGTCTTAAGCAGGCGGGAATCAATATGGTGCTGGTGACAGTCTACATTTATGTCGAGGTCGATTTGCGGGTTATTATTCCGTTCGCCACCAAGCAGCAGACGGTTACCACGGAAATTCCCATCACCGAAGCGTTAATTGTCGGCAAGGTTCCCAACTATCTGTACAACAATCCGACCGGGAAGCCAGATGTTCCGATGCCACGGAATCCAACGATACAAACACAGCCATAAAATTTTTTTGAAACGTTTTTTGAAATGCTGTCGTCCAAGGAGTAGACACACTAAAACACACACAAATATTGGAGGATGAAACAGCATGAAAAAATTACGTACAGGTATGATGACATTGGCGGCACTCGCCGTTTTGGGAACCAACGTAGTATCGGCGACCTCCGAACCAGTAAAAGAGCTTTCCGTAAACGTCAACGGAGTTTCTATCGCACAAGCTGCGATTTTTGATAAGCAGCAACAAACCGTTCTGGTTCCTCTTCGCCCGGTAGCAGAGTCACTTGGCTTTAAAGTAGCTTGGAATGAGCAGGTAAAAGCAGCTGAGGTTCAAAAAGGTGCGATTTCCAGCTATGCAAAAGCAGGAGAGGATCGGTACCCGTTCGCGAAAATGTACAAAACATTGGGAGCCGAACCGCGTCTGTTGAATGGCACTACCTATGTACCCGTTGCTTTCGTTGATGAGATTTTACAAGCAGAAGTAAATGTATCCGATAGTGCGGTGACAGTCGTGGACGAGGATGAACTAAAAGTGCCAGTGCGTACGGGTACAATTACAAACATCAATAAAACCGAGGATGGCAGAATGTCAATTCTGATCGATGGTTACCAGACCGGAATCATTCTGCACCTGGATGAAAATACGAAAATCGCAGATGCTGCGGGTAAAGAGCTGAAGCCAGAAGACCTGAAGCTGGGTATGGAAATTGATGCGACTCACCAAAAATACATGGCGATGAGCATGCCACCGCAAACAGGCGCAATCACGATTGTAGTAAAAGGAAGCCTGGAGTCCCAAGATGTAGTAGGAACAGCAGGCAAAGTAGCTAGCATGGAGAAAGACCAGGAAGGTAATTACAAAATGCTGGTAGAAGGTCGTGGCTTGACAGCGACATCCCCTGAAAAAGTAGCACTGATCATTAACAAGGACACCGTGATCGTAAGTGCAAGAGACAATAAGGTAATGAAGCCGGAAGAGCTGAAAGCTGACATGCAAGTATATGCCTTCTATGGTCCTAAGCTCACTCGCAGCTTGCCGCCAATCGGTGTTGCTGAGAAAATCGTAGTAGAGATTGTAGAAGAATAAGAAAGAGAACGGGACGGCGCAGGCTGTCCCGTTTTTTTGTGCGCAGTGTCGTTTTACACCTGGGTGAGGGCATAAGACAAACAGATGACCCGACCAAGCCTTTCCGTTACGCGTTCTCCATAGACATGAAAGCCGTACTTTTCATAGAACGGAATCACGCCTGCATTTTTCTCCAAGACACCAAGGTGCAGCGAAGAGTAGCCGTTTTCCCGGTACCAATGGATCAACTGGTCCAAAAATTCTTTGGCATATCCTTTTTTCTGGTGTTCGCTGTGCAGCATAATCAGACCGAGCCAAGGGTGTCCGTCTCGTGGATTGCAAAGAATAAACTGTGCGATTCCGACAATCAAGCCTTCGCTGGCTTCCCGCAAGCAATAACTGAAAGAATCTGCGTAGCCGAGGTTTTCCTCATGATCAGCTTCTACTTCTTTGATTGTGACTGCCCGTTGTCCGTAGGCATATTCCATGTAATCAGGATTGGAATTATAGACAGTCAAAAGCTCAGCGAAATTTTCTTGGGTAACCGGAGTATAGAGCAAACGCTCGCTGGATGCAGGGAATGGCGTCAAAGTGGGCATGGGTAGTCGCTCCTTTTTGATGAAAACGCAATTATACAAATATCTAATTAGATAATATCCTAAATTTCAATCTCCACTTTGTCAACTCTTGCCTGGCAGAATCCTGATAGGTTAAGGGAATTCCCTGATACACTTTCCTGCGCGTAAACTCTACAATAGCGTTAAGATGATTGTCTGCAAGGAGGAGCGCCATGGGGACGTGGAAAGAAGAGCTGGGTACGTCAAATGAAGCGATTTCTCTGATTCAGTCCATCTTTACCAACGTGAGTGACGCGATCCTGGTGATCGACCGTGATGGATTGATTATAAAAGTCAATGCTGCGTTGGAGCGGATGACAGGCTGGACGGAAGAAGAGCTGGTTGGAACGAGACACATATGTGAGATATGTCGCGGGATGGCAACGTGCATGGAAGAGTCTACGTGTACGGACTGCTTTTTCAAGCAGGTACAAATGCCGTCTTTCGAAATGCGATTGCGCACAAAAGAAGGCAAGGAATTCCCGGTAGCAGCCAGCTCTGCGCAGCTACCTAAGGAGTCTAACGGCAAAATGGTGATGATTCTGCGTGATATGTCAGCACAGCAACGGGCAGAAAAGGAACGCTACCAAAGCAAGCTGACCCATTTTGCGATTCAGGCACAGGAAGAAGAGCGCAAGCGTATCTCCCGCGAGCTTCACGATGGGGTGGGGCAGGCGCTATACAGTATTTTGGTCGGCCTGAATGTCGTCGGGCAAGGGAATTTGAGCGATCCGATCAGGCAGCACGTAACAGATTTGCTGCACATGACGTCCAAAGCAATGGAAGAGGTAAAGCGGATGGCGCTGGAGCTGCGTCCGTCTGCACTGGATGATTTGGGCTTGTTGCCGGCACTACGCTCTCTGATGAAACGGGTAGAGAAGAGCTTTAACATTCAGGTAGAGCTGCATACGCAAGGGACGCGCCGCAGATATCCGGCAGCCATGGAGACAGCGTTGTACCGGATTGTTCAGGAAGCGATGACGAATACGGCGAAGTACGCTCAGGCGAGCCAGCTTGGAATCGTATTTGAAGACCGGGAAAAGGAAATTTTGGTTACGGTCGTAGATGACGGAATCGGCTTTGAGGTAGACAAGGCACTCCATACAGGCAAAGGCCTGGGGGTATTCGGAATGAAGGAGCGTGCCCAGCTGCTCGGTGGGACGGTAGATATTCGTTCTGCCCCGAATGAGGGTACGACTGTAATTGTACGGATTCCGTTGCCAAAGGAGGGGATAGAAGATGACCATTCGCGTGTTAATCGCTGATGACCATGCGATCGTGCGATCCGGTTTGGGCATGTTGATCAATGCTCAAGCAGATATGGAAGTTGTCGCGTATGCCGCTGACGGCAAAGAAGCATGTGAAAAAGCGTGGGAGATCCGACCTGATGTCGTTTTGATGGACCTGAGCATGCCGCCGGGCGAAAACGGATTGACGGCAACAGCTAGATTGAAGGAAACGGCACCGGAAATTCAAGTGCTTGTCTTGACCATGCACGATGACGAGGAATACTTGTTTCGCGTCCTCCAGGCAGGAGCAGCAGGCTATATTTTAAAAAGCGCACCTGATCTCGACCTGATCGCTGCCATCCGTTCGGTAAACAACGGTATGGCTTATTTATACCCGTCAGCAACGAAGTCCTTAATCGAGGAATTTTTGCAGATGGTGAAAAACGGTGAAGAGCAGGCGAAATACGAAATTCTGACCGACCGGGAAAAGGAAGTACTCGTCCTCATCGCCAAAGGCTTCAGCAACAAAGAAATTGCCGAGCAGCTAACCGTCTCGGTAAAAACAGTCGAGTCACACAAGGCACATATCATGGAAAAGCTTCACCTGCGAACACGCCCTGATCTCGTGCGATATGCGATCAAAAAAGGCTGGCTGGATTTTGAATAAATATTTTAAAAACGTCTGAGCAAATGCTTTCAGACGTTTTTTTATGTTTTAAGTCACGAACAGAAGTGACGGCTCGCAGAGGAAACGGGAGAAAAAAACGAAGCTCTTTGGGACACCAACCGAGGCGCAATGGAAAAAGCGAAACACGCTCTTAAGCGTCCACCTTTGGGATGACCTCATGAACTCGCCACTTTGGACGCGGTTTCGCTTTTGCAATGGAGCCGTACAGTGAATCCTCCAAGCTAGTGTCCCAAGAAGCTGGAGTGTTTTCTCCCGTTTCCTCCCCACCACTATTGTTCGGCGCCCCCGGGGTTTTATGTCCAACTTGTGTCCGAAACCGACGAATATCAGGAGTTTCCCCGACCATTTTAGGGGATTTCCCCGAATTACTTCCAACTAGTCCCAGCGGTAGAATGAAGGCGTAAAGTAACCACGCCCCACAAGGGCACTCGGAAAGGAGGAGAGCGCGATGGAGACGCAAACAAACACTTCGGGTCAAACAAAGAAATCCAAAAAAGAAAAGACCCAGCCGGAGGAGAACCTGACAGGGACGTTTGCTGCCGTGCTAATCGTCGGAGGTATTATTCTCCTCAGTTGGTTTGGTGTATTCGGTCTTTTCCTGGAACGGGCATAAGAGGATAGAGAAGGAGGGTACTTATGCATTTGCATCGATTTGAAAAAATTTGGTTGATGCTTGGCGCAGGCGGATTGGCCTTGTTTATCGTTTTATTGTGCGTCAATGCATTCGCGATGGGGATGGCTCCACCAAGTAACATGGAAATGATTGATCCGGAAAAAGTAATGGAGACACCTCCTTTTGATAAACCAGGCTTAAAGCAGGTAGGGGAAAAGGAATTTGACGCCTACATGACAGCCTTCGCTTTTGGTTTCTCTCCCACGAAAATGGAAGTAGCGGTTGGCTCCACTGTGAATTTCCACGTAACCAGTCCTGATGTCATCCACGGCTTCCAAATCCCTGAGACGAACATCAATTTCATGGTATTGCCAGGGCATATCAGCTCAGCTACGTATACATTCGATAAGCCAGGCGAGTACCTGATTCTATGCAACGAGTATTGTGGGGCAGGTCATCAGGTGATGTCGACGACAATTATTGTGAAATAAAGGTAGGTGATATTGGATGGTAATCGCACGAAAAGAAGAGACACAGATCTCCCATGCGCCAATCGCACCAGCGACGGCAAAGCTGAGTCTAGCTTATGTCTGGGTAGCGTATGTAGCATTTGGACTCGCAGCATTGGCGGGAATGCTGCAAGGGATGGTGCGCGGCGGCATTATAGAGCTGCCTAGCTGGACGAACTACTATCAAATTTTGACTGCGCACGGCGTATTGATGGCACTTATTTTTACCACGTTTTTCATCGTTGGATTTATCTTCTCGGGTGTTGCTCGTACGACAGGTGGTGCCCTGCACGGTACAGCTCTGAAGCTGGGCTGGATTGGATGGATTTTGATGGTGGTCGGTACAGCGATGGCTGTTGTCACCATTTTAAGAAATGAAGCATCTGTTTTGTACACGTTTTACGCACCGTTAAAAGCTTCTCCTTACTTCTACATCGGTGCTGCGCTGCTGGTAGTTGGTAGCTGGATTGCTGGGATCAGCGTCTTTACGAGCTATCGCAAATGGAGACGCGAAAACAAAGGGCAAATGTCCCCATTGTTTGTTTTCATGGCTGTGACAACCTATATCATGTGGATTATCGCTACGCTTCCTGTAGCTGCAGAAGTATTGTTTCAGCTCATTCCGTGGTCGCTGGGACTCACACCAACGATTAACGTCATGCTTAGCCGTACCTTGTTCTGGTTCTTTGGACATCCGCTCGTATACTTCTGGTTGATGCCTGCTTACATGGCTTGGTATGTCTGTATTCCACGAATTATCGGCGGACACGTATTCAGTGACTCGCTCAGCCGTCTCGCCTTTATTTTGCTGCTGCTGTTCTCGATCCCTGTTGGGTTCCACCATCAGCTGATGGAGCCAGGTATCTCGGCAGGCTGGAAAATGATTCACGTAACACTCACACTGATCGTTGTGATTCCATCGCTGATGACAGCCTTCTCGATCTTTGCGATTTTTGAAACATCCGGACGTAAAAAAGGCGGAGTAGGGCTGTTTGGCTGGCTCAAAAAGCTGCCTTGGACTGATGTTCGCTTCTTCGCTCCATTCGTCGGTATGCTGTTCTTTATCCCTGGTGGAGCAGGGGGAATTATTAACGCAAGTAACCAGATCAACGCAGTGGTTCATAATACGATCTGGGTAACGGGTCACTTCCATATCACCGTAGGCGCCGCAGTTGCCATGACGTTCTTCGGGGTCAGCTTCTGGCTGGTTCCAGCACTGACAGGACGTACTTTGACCAAAACGGCAAATCGTATGGCGATGGTGCAAACCGTATTTTGGGCAGTAGGGATGTTCCTGATGTCCCTGGCGATGCACACCATGGGCTTGCAAGGGGCACCGCGCCGTACAGATTACACAACGTACATGGATCATCCACTGGCACTTGGCTGGATGGACTACCAACGCGTAATGGCTTTTGGTGGCGGACTGTTGTTTGTATCAGCGATTCTCATGATTCTGATCTTGCTGTACCTGACTTTTTACGCTCCAAAAGGGAATACCGAGTATCCGATTGGAGAGACAGAAACCAAACAAGAAGTACCGCGTATTTTGGAGCGTTGGCCTGTATGGGTCGGATTGGTCGCATTCCTGATCATTCTGGCATACGGTTATCCGATTATGGAGCAAATCCAGCATCAGGCACCGGGCTCGCCTCCATTTAAAACGTGGTAATCCATTGGGGGATGAAATAGCAGAAAGCCACTCGTGTAATAAAGCGAGTGGCTTTCTTTTTGGTCAATAACTCAGGGCAGCCAATTCGGTAAAGGCGAGAATCAGATACCCGATAGCAAGCAACCAGAGTGCAATGAGCCTTAGATCTTCTTCTTCAAAAGGCAACTACTACTCCTCCTTTATCTCTTGGTATAACCAAGATATTCACCTGGAGGGGTATTGGTTTAGTTTTTAACGTTTAGGAATTTATAAGCGAGACGCTTATGAATTCCGGAGTGCATGACAAGGTACCTCAGCGGCGGCTCCCGGCATTACTTCCGTGAAACCTTCCGCTAAAACGCGGTCGCTCCTCCTTGAGCAGCTTCGATCAAGGTTTTCTTATGGGAGGTAAATCATTTTGCGCGTCATCCCGCCGTCAATGACAAGCTCGGTTCCCGTAATAAAATCATTGTCCTTTTGCGTCAGGAACAGACAAGCGCGAGAGATATCATCAGGTGTGCCTACACGACCAGCCGGATGCTGTTCATGATCTTCAGGACGTAAGAGCGAGTAAACGCCCGTCTCAATCCAGCCAGGTGAAATCGCATTTACCCGAATCCCATCAGGACCGAGGGATACAGCAAGCGCATGTGTCAGAGCGAGAATCCCGCCTTTGGAGGCTGCGTATGCCTCGGTATGTGGCTCAGACATATGGGCACGTGTTGAGGTCAGATTAACGATAAAGCCGCGTTTTTGCTGGCGCATGATTTTGGCCGCCTCTCTGGATGCCAGGAACACACTGCGCAGATTGGTATTCATGATAGAATCCCAAGCGTCTACCGTCAGATCATAAGGCGATTCCCACTTGGTCACACCCGCATTATTTATCAATACGTCGAGCCTGCCATGGCGATCAAATACCGTTTGCATGAGCTGTTCAATTTCCACTGGCTGACTGACATCGATTGGATAAAAAGCAGCACTTCCGCCTGCAGTCTCACGCTTGTTAATCTCGCTTGCAACAGCTTCTCCAGCTTCGCGATTGTGCTCGGCGATGATGACATGAGCACCGCTAGAGGCATACATACTGGCTACAGCTCGACCAATACCGTGACCTGCACCCGTGACGATGACAATGTTATCCGTGTATCTCATGGAATCCTCCTTCAAACAATAAGAATGGGCCATATGCACAAAAAATATAGTTGCAAATCGTTCCTAACTATATTAAAGTAAGTTTCATCAATTTCACATGCAATTACTCGCAGGAGGTATAAATACACATGCAAACTGAACTCAAATGGACAACCGAGCAAGTGATGGAAGCACGTCATAGCGTGCGCAAATACGATCCTACCGCAACCATTCCACAAGGAGAGCTGAATGAAATCCTGCGCCTGGCAGCAAGTGCTCCTTCTTCCTGGAATCTGCAGCATTGGCGCTTTCTCGTAGTGACTGATCCGGCGATAAAAGAAAAATTGCTCCCGATTGCATTCAATCAGCAGCAAGTAGTGGACGCATACGCCACCATCATTATATTAGGCGATTTGGAAGCAGACAAGTCGGCACATCTTGTGTATGACGAAGCTGTTGCCAATGGTCATATGAATGAATCTGTACGCGACACGCTGATTGCGCAGATCGAGGGAGCTTACAAGTCTAACCCGGAGATTGCTCGTGACGAAGCTATCCGCAATTCTTCATATGCAGCGATGCAGCTAATGCTTGCAGCCAAGGCAAAAGGCTATGACACATGCCCGATGGGTGGATACAATCGCGATGCCTTGATCAAGGAATTGAATATTCCGTCCCGTTATTTGCCTACATTGATGCTGACAGTAGGAAAAGCAAGCGTGCAGGCACATCCGACTGCTCGCTTTGGCCTGGATCAATTGGTGATCAATAATAGCTTTTAATTTTTCGATATAACGTACTTCGAGCAATACCGAGAAACTGTGATGCTTCGGTTACCGATTTCGTTTTTTGCAGAGCTTGCTCAATGACTTGCCGCTCCAAGCTTTTCAACGAGCTGGAGCGTGCAGGCTGCTGCAGATAGGAATCGGTATTTCTTATGTTAGGTGGTAAATGCTCTGGTGTGATGTCCGATTTTTCTTGTCTGGCTAAAAGAAAAGCTCGTTCAATCACATTGCGCAGCTCGCGAATATTTCCTGGCCATGGATGATGCACGAGAGCGTGCAGCGCCTCCTTCTGAAAGGATTGAGGACCATCTCCGTAGGTCAGGAAGCATTCGTGTATCAATTCCTGACAGAGGTGCTCGATGTCTTCAGGTCGATCCATTAAAGACGGGATCGTGATCGATAAGACGTTCAACCGGTAAAACAGGTCAGGACGAAACGATTGATTGGCGACCATTTCTGCTGCGAGATTCCGGTTCGTGGCAGCGATTATCCGTACGTTGATCGCTCGCTCTCTGGATTCGCCCAGTCTCACAATTTTCTTCGATTCAATCACACGCAGTAGCACCACCTGAAGCTCCAGTGGCATATCCCCAATTTCATCCAAAAAGATCGTGCCATTGTGCGCCGCCTCAAATTTTCCGATGGCCCCGCCTTTTTTCGCCCCTGTAAAAGCCCCATCCACAAATCCAAATAGCTCGCTCGCAATTAAATCTTTTGGCAATAAGGCCGTGTTTACTGCAATGAACGGACCATTTTTGCGATCACTTTCCCGGTGGATCGATTCGGCCATTACTTCTTTCCCTGTCCCTGTTTCCCCCAGAATCAGCACGTTGGCAGTGGATTGTGCGGCTATTCGGGCGATTTCCAGCTCTCGCTGATAGCCGGGATGGACTGTCTGGATTCCACCAAACCGAGAAGCAGTGGGTGAGGGGGCAGCAGGGGCCATTCTTGGCTTCACTAAATAAATCTGGCAGCGCTCTTCGGCATAGGGAGTAACGAGAAAGGTTTGATGCATCGCTTGCAGCATAGCAGGCGTAACGGATTGTCCGTGAGCAAACGATGTGAGCTGTTCTGCCTTGCTGCTGACATAGATGACGGTTCCTTGCTCCGATATGGCGACTACAGCTTCTTCGCTCATGTTCCCCCAGGCTTTTAGCACGACATCACTCAGAGGAGTATAGGTCCTGCTGCTTGTGTGAAACGGCCGTGGCACAATATTTCGCTCAGAGTCCCAGACGATCTCAAATTGACCGTTGGAAAGGGATTTGCCGATTTTGACAGGCCGTGACAAATGGCGGTGCGTTGTATCAACAAGCATCGTTCCACATGCCGTCTCAAACGTTTTTTTGCTCATATGCTCATATATTTTCCGATGATTGGTGCTCCTTGCCTCTACGATCGTGTCCAAAACCATCTTCGTTCCAAGATACGTGTTGTACATGACGGAGGAAATCGCGCGCTTCTCGCCAGTGAATTGTTGAAAACGGCGGATAAAAGCCAGATTTTCCGGTGTAGGTAAGGATTGAAAGTAGCTGGCAGAGCTGTAATGGCCAGCTCCATATTCCGCGCCGATTGCTTCCAGCTCCGTTTCTTTCGTGATCGGGCTGAAGATAGGAACCTTTTTGAGTTTGGTTCCCAGGCGCTGCTGATCTCTGTAAAAAGGAATGATACTTTTTCCAACGAGCGTGGAGAAAATAGCATCCGGCTCTTGGGACAAAATATCGCTCCATACCTCTTGAAAATGCTGGTGTCCGAATGGAACGTACTGCTCCTTGATGACAGCACCTTCCCGATCACGTAAAAATGATTGCACCTGCTGATTGGTTTCGCGCGGATAGACATAGTCTGTGCCGATACAATAAACGCGTTTGCCATAGTGGCGCGTCAAATAATCCAGCAGCGTATACACCTGCTGATTCGGTAATTCTCCCGTATAGATCACGTTTGGATGACATTCCTGTCCCTCATATAAAGTGGGATAGACTAGAAGACAATTGAATTTTTCCAGTACCGGTAGAATCGCTTTTCTGCAGGCAGATGTGTAGCATCCGATGAAGATTCGAACGCCTTCTTGTGCCATCGCTTCTGCTTCTCGTGCACTTTTTCTCGGATCGGAACAAATATCACGAATGATTGCTTCTATTTTGTACGGTCCATGGCTACCTTCTTCGATGGCCAACCTCGCTGCATCACATTGTCCTTTTTCAGTGAGCGCTGTTGTGCCTGTTAACGAAAACAATAACCCCACCTTAATATGCACGTGATCCCTCCGTTTCATCATGTCGCGATTTGAGAACGCCGTCTCAGAATAGGACGAGCGGTCAAGCTATCTCTATCATATAACAAAAATCAGAATATTTGTAATTTGTGTTCTAACCTGCAACAACGTTTCATTTTTCGTGCTTGTCCCATCAAAGATGGCCATTGGCATGATAGTTGCGATTATCAAAGCTCCAAAGAGAAAGGGGGGTCGCGGGTTAGTAGAGAAGACAGCGAATAATTTTTTCAAAAGTGTTCGACCGCACAAAAAGGAGGAGGACTTGCTTTGAAATCATTTATTCTTGATGTCTTGGAAAGTAAAGGTGTGTCTGTACCAAGGGAGCACCTGGATGAGCTGGCTACACGCTGGCAAGCGATTGAGAGCATGAAGCGCGAAACGGAGCAAGCGCTTTTGGATGATTACGATATTGCGCTGCGGAACATTCCAGGAGGTGATCACATTGAGTAAAGAGCTGGTAGGCAAATCAGTTGAAGAATTAGCACCTCTGATTGAAAAAAGAGAAGTATCCTCTCTGGAATTGACGCAGGCGGTATTGGATCATGCCGAGACGCTTAATCATACAGTAAATGCCTATATCAGCTTTACGCGGCAGCAGGCAGAAGAAACGGCGGAAAAGGTAGATAAAGAAATAGCTGCTGGCCATTATCGCGGGATGTATCACGGCATCCCGATGGGTATCAAGGATAATCTGTACTTTAAAAATGAAGTAACGACGATGGCATCCAAAATTCATCGGAATTTTGTGTCCGACTACGATGCGACGATCATCGCAAAAATGCGAGAAGCGGGCATCGTTTTCACCGGAAAATTGAACATGCACGAATATGCGTGGGGGATCACAAACAACAACCCTCACTTCGGCGCGTGCCGCAATCCATGGAATCTCGAAAGAATTCCAGGCGGCTCCAGCGGAGGATCAGGTGCTGCCATTGCTGCTGATATGAGCGTAGCTACACTGGGCACAGATACAGCAGGGTCGATCCGTATCCCGTCTTCTGCTTGCGGAATTGTAGGCTTGAAGCCGACACATGGACGTGTCAGCAAATACGGCTGCTTCCCGCTTGCCTGGTCACTGGATCATATCGGTCCGATGACAAAAACGGTGAGGGATGCAGCAGGATTGCTGGAGATTATCGCTGGCTATGATCCAAATGATCCGACATCCGTCAATGCTCCTGTGAGCCAATATACGGCTGCACTCACGGGGGATGTAAGCAATCTCGTTATCGGGGTCAATGAAGAATATTTCTTCAAAAATGTAGATGCCGGCGTAGAAAAGCTGGTGAGAGATGCGATCCAATCACTCGTCGATCAGGGAGCGAGAGTAGAGGAGGTCAGCATTCCGTCACTGAAATATGCGGAGTATGCCGAGATGATCACGATTTTGTCGGAAGCGGCCGCCATCCATCATCGGGATTTGCTCAAGCGTCCAGACGATTTCGGATCAGATATTCGCCTCTTGTTTGAGCTGGGTGAAATTCCTTCGGCTGTAGACTATTTGCAGGCACAACAGCTTAGAAGACAAATCAAGCAGGACTTCCAAAAAATATTTGAAAAAGTCAACGTGCTGATGGCGCCAACCTTGCCACTCATCGTTCCAAACATCGGGGACAATGAAGCCGTGATTAATGGTGAAAAGGTTGATTTGATCGACCATATCATTCGATTTACAGGACCAGGCAACCTGTCTGGACTTCCTGCGCTTACAGTTCCGTGCGGATTGCATGACGGGATGCCAGTCGGCTTGCAAATTTTTGGGCCTGCCTTGGAGGAAGGGATCGTATTGAATGCCGGGTATGCAGTGGAAAAGACGAATCCGTTGAAAGGGAAGAAGCCAGGCTTGGTAGGGTCTGTGTAAACGATAAAATAATAAAAAGGTAGGGAGCTGCTATGGCTCATCCTACCCTTTTTATTTTATGTCCTGATCAAGCGGCAGGTCGACCGTTATGCTCGTCCCTTGACCTACTGAGCTGTTGACTTGAAATTTGCCTGCATGCAGCTGAATGATTTCCTTGCAGATAGCAAGCCCAAGTCCGCTTCCTGACAGCTTCGAACGACCTTTGTAAAACTTCCCGGTGACATGTGGCAAATCCTCTGCATTGATGCCCTCTCCCGTATCGGTGACGGTAATGGTGACTCTGTCCCCGGAGGCCTCGGCAGAAACGGTGATGGAGCCGCCCTGTGGAGTGAATTTAAAAGCATTATCCAAAAGATTGACAAAAACCTGCTTCATCCGGTTGGGGTCACCCATCACAAGTACCGGCGAGGAGGGAAGCACCAGATGCAGCTCCACCTGCTTTTCTTGCGAGCGAATGGCAAATTGCAGATGCAAATCGTCGAGAACCTCTCGTATGTCCATTCTCTCCTGCGACAGCTTCATTTCCCCTGATTGAAACTTGGAGAAGTCCAATAGCTCCTCGACCAGACCGATGAGTCGATCTGTTTCTTTGGAGATAACCTCCAGCCCGAGCATAGTTTCTTCCGGCTCCTCCAGTCCTCCGGAGATAAGCGTTTCGCCCCAGCCTTTAATGGAGGTGAGCGGAGTACGCAGCTCATGTGAAACAGTGGAGATGAAGTCATTTTTCAGCTTTTCATTTTTGCCGATCTCGGTCGCCATGTAGTTGAAAGCATCTGCCAGTGTTCCGACTTCATCGTCGAAGCGCTTGGGTGCCCGTGTGGTAAAATTCCCTTTTGCCATTTGCGTCGCAGCTTTGGTTAAATCCTTGATTGGATCTACGATGCGCTTGGCGATCAGTAAACTGAGGGCAAAGGCAAGAATGACCACACCTGTTCCCACGCCAGCCCCGTAAAGGGCGATCCGATTCACGGCGTTGTAGAGCGGCTCAGCCGAGATGGTGTAACGCAACACCCCGATGTACTCCGTGGAATAAAGCAGAGGGTTGGATACAGCGATAATTCGTTCCTTTGTTTTCGGATTTCTCCCGATGTGAAGTCCGGTTTCTCCCTTCATGGCCTCGGCGACATCAGGGGTGTTGATGATTTCCCCTGTTTGAAAACCGTACGAGTTGAGGATGACTTTTCCATCGATGTCCAATACTTCTACCTTGGCGTACTCCTGATTCGAAACATTTTCGAGAATATACCGCGCTTTGTCCTTCAGTGAATAGCTCGTCGTGTACTTATTAATAAAGTTGGTGAAGGTTGTCGTGCGAGTCACTAACGCCTCGGTAGCAGTTCCGAAATAGTAGGAGTGAACGGCCCAATAGAATAAGCCTTCGAGCAAGAGCACGATCAAGAGGAGGATCAGGCCGAAGTAGACTACGAGCCTGGTCCTAATTCCTTTCATCATGGGTTTCCTTTCGCCATAAATATCCGTACCCCCAAACGGTTTCCAGGAAAGCAGGGTGTGCTGGGTCTTGCTCGATTTTTTGGCGAATTCGACGTATATTCACATCGACAATTTTCAGATCACCTACAAAGAATTGACCCCAGACTGCCGTCAATATTTCATCTCGGCTAATGGCTTTATTCGCATTTTCAGCGAGCAGCTTAATAATCGAAAATTCCTTTGGCGTCAGGACGATTTCCTGATCGCCTCGAATCAGCTTCCGTTCATCCAAAAGCAAGGTGAAGGGGGAGATGTCGATCTCATTTCGATGCTCCGCAATGATCGTCACGGGAGCAAGGCGGCGGTGCAGTGCCTTGATTCTCGCGAGCAGCTCGGCAGGGCTAAATGGCTTTCCGACATAATCATCCGCACCGAATTCCAGTCCCATCACTTTATCCAGCTCCTGACTCTTGGCCGTCAGCATAATAATCCCGAGTCGAGGATATTTTTTACGCAACCGTCCGCAGACCTCGAAGCCGTCGATGCCAGGCAGCATCACATCTAATATGGCGATTTCGATATCCGATTGACTCTCCGCAATCTGCAATGCCTCTTCGCCCGAAGCGGCTTCGACGACTGTGTAGCCTTCCCTTTTCAGATTGATGCGGACAAAGTCACGAATCGATTTTTCATCTTCCAGCAGTAATACTTTCATCAGCAATTCCCCTTGCGATTGATTAGATGCCATTTCGTAAGAGCATCGCAGCACTTACAGCGGCATGGATAGCTGCTTGTACTGGTTGCGAATTTCTTCGGGTGTGAGCAGCATAGCTTTATACTCCTGCTTGGCAGACCTACCCAAATTCGGGGTCACCTGCGGTTGAATCGCTACCAGAACTTGTTTGGTTCCTTCTTTCAGAACGATATAGGGCACTTGCTTTTGTTTCAGCATGGATTCGAATTTGACCCATTCTTGTGCAGAGACTGTTTGCAAGGTAAGCAGCTCAGCCTTTGTCTTTCCGTTATCGGCATAGTAAAAGAATCGTGTAAGCATTGAATTTGGGTCTTGGGCTGAAGAAGTGATTGTATACTTCCCTTCCCACTTGGCAGGAATGTGGAAATCGTAGCCCATCAAGTAGTTTTGGTAGTGCTCTTCAATCGGCTTCAGACCAGACATTTCGTCCCATTGAAAATACGAGGAGACCCAAGGAATCTCCGCCATTGACAAATCATCAGTTCCCGGCGGTTGTGTCGTTACCCCAATCTCTATGATGCCATCGCCGTTAATATCCTCGCTGTACAGGGAATAAGGCTTGAAGGTCAGGTCCATTTCCCCGTCAACTTTGGCTAGAGGATTATGCAGCTTGCCATCTTCCCATACTATCAATTCTGTGGAAGCAGAATGCGCCCCAAGGCCGGCTTCGATGAATAAACCGTTTTTCGTAGGGGAGGCCTTTCCGATAATGGCTTGTTCATACCCGTTGATGCCACCATCTAGCGGCAGCTCTGTCAGCTTGGCGAGCTTTCCGTCCTTTGCTCCGTAGATATCTACTTTGGATGTAAAGTTATTATGGTCGTGCAGAACAAGGGCCAAATCAGAGAGGCCGGTTCCTGTGAGAACACCTACAGCCATCACAGAGTACGGCTGTTTGATCAGTTCTTGAACTTGTCCCTCTTGAATGGAGTAGACCGACAGCTCCTTGTTCAGGTTTTCGCCTCCGCCCAAGCCAATCAGCATTTCTGGAACTTTATCTCCGTTGAGGTCTTCAAACGCGATGTAGTCCAGCTCGCTGCCAATTCCCGAAAAAGAGGCGAGCTTTGCCCAATTGCCTTGTTTCTGGGTGAGTACAAGCACACCGATCTCGTAATCGGTTTTTTCTGTTTTGAAAAAAGCAACGACCTCCGGGATACCATCTCCGGTCAAGTCCTGGAGAGTAACTGCGCTCGCTTCACTTGGATGGAGCGGGACAGTTAGTTGAGAACCGGGAGGCAAGAACTGCATGACGGCTTGATTAATCGATTTTTGATCGCCATCTGCTGATGGTGCACGCATCAATTCATTGGGTGTATCAGTAAATCCGCATCCGCCAAGAAGCACGGCGCAGAGCACGGCAGTGTAGAGCCAGGCCTTTTTCATTCGATCTGTTCCTTTCTATAGGTGTATCCATTTGACTCTATTGTAGCCTGACTATCTTTGAAAGTTGTTGCAAACCGGTAAAAAAGTGCTATGGAAACTTAGGAATATTTACTAGCAACATTTGTTCAAATTATTTCGTTTAAGAAGGGGGAGAGGGAAGGAAAAAAGGAGGACGATATTATGAAAAAAGGGTTAAAAACCTTGGCAGCCATCCTATGTAGTAGCGGGCTTCTGATTGCTTCTGGCCTGGGTGCTGATCCAGTTTACGCAAATACCGGAAAAACACAAACATATGCCTCGATGGTCTTATTGCAATCCCAGCATAACATCCCATTTTCCATACAATTTCTCGATGGCTTCAAAGTGAAGGTAACGAATAATCGGACAGATGCAGTAAATACATTTGATGTTTCTGCCAATCAATCAGAGTATTTCAGATTGGGCGTTTATCAAGGAAATGGCAAGCTGCAAAATGCCACAACAGGCTTTGCGCAAAAGCTGGTTCAACTAGTGCCTTTTACGGATGCGAATGGCAACCTGCGTTGGAAGGGTCAACAAACGCTCTGGGGTGTCAATGGCGAAGATCGAATTGCGGTGGCAACGAGTGTGTGGAACATCGTGAATAATCAGCCACAGCTTCTGGGAGTTACTGTCCAGCCAGGAAACTTTGATAACCTGCCATCATCTGATATCGAGATCAACAGTGGATTTAGTATGGGGCGTGACATTACGTTTGTTCTCGATACCAAATATGCAGATGTGACGGGAGACGGTGTGAAGGATCAGATTTTACTGGTCGGAGATAAAATGGGAAGTGCTATGAATATTCCTGCCGAAAATCTGCGGATTGTTGTGCGCGAAGGAAAAAACAATCAACAGAGCTTTATTTCTGTTGGTGAGCGGGATAGTGGTGTGCTCCCTAAGTTGTCGATCAGTGATGCCAATCTCGATCAAATCCCGGACATTCTGGTGACGATGCCGACGTCGACAGGGAGAGTATACAGCCAGTTTACCTGGAAAGACAATCATCCAGCAGTGGTTGTGGAGCAGCAAAGGCTGAATGATCGAAGTTTGTTCCAGCCAGTGAACGATGGAAATGGAGAAACGATTTCCATGAAGGCGATCAAATAGAAGACAAAAATAGGAAAGCGCCCTCTTTTCAAAAGGAAAGAGGGTTTTGTTTTGACTTCATCCAGAATAAATCGGAAACGTTACGTTTTATATTGACATCGGCTTCTTTTATGCGGTAGTATAACGTATAAATCGTAACAATTACGTTTTAATTACGAAAAGGAGATTACTTGAATGAACGATACACGAATTCCGGTTACGGTGTTGAGCGGATATTTGGGTGCAGGAAAAACGACGCTGTTAAATCACGTACTGAACAATCGGGAAGGGCTGCGCGTTGCGGTCATCGTCAATGACCTGAGCGAGGTGAACGTGGATGGTGCCCTGATTTCTCAAGGCGGTGGGCTCTCTCGTGTCGAGGAAAAGGTTGTGGAAATGTCAAATGGCTGCATTTGCTGCACACTGCGGGAGGATTTGCTGACAGAGGTAGAGCGACTTGCGCTTGCCGGTGTGTATGACTACATACTGATCGAGTCTACAGGAATTGGAGAGCCAGTGCCTGTTGCCCAGACATTTACGTATGTGGATGAGGAAAACGGGATTAATTTATCGTCGATGTGCAGGCTCGATACGATGGTCACGGTGGTTGATGCGTATCGCTTTTGGCATGATTTTTCCTCTGGTGACAGCCTGTTAGACCGGGATCAAGCGGTGGGGGAAGAGGATACCCGTGAAGTGGTAGACCTGTTGATTAGTCAGATCGAGTTTTGTGATGTTTTGATTCTCAACAAATGCGATCTGGTTGCCCCAGAAGACTTGCTGCAGCTGGAAGGTGTTTTGCGCAAGCTCCAGCCAAATGCGCGCCTGATTCGTTCGAAGCGGGGACAGGTCGAGCCGCAAGAGATTTTGAACACAGGGTTATTTGATTTTGAAAAGGCGAGTCAATCGGCAGGCTGGGTAATGGAGCTGCAAAAGGAAGAGCATACGCCTGAGACGGACGAATATGGTATCTCCTCCTTCGTCTATCGTGGACGCAAACCATTTCATCCCGAGCGTTTTAGCGAATGGCTGTCCGCATGGCCGGAGGAAGTTGTTCGTGCTAAAGGATTTTTCTGGCTGGCGACCCGCAATGATCTGGCGATGACCTTGAGCCAGGCCGGTCCTTCCATCGAAATCGGGACAGCAGGCTATTGGACGGCAGCGCTGCCAGAAGAGGAACGGCAGGAGATTCTGGCAGAAGACCCTGACTGGAAATCTACGTGGGACGATGAGCATGGGGATCGGATCACAGAGCTGGTATTCATCGGAATTGAGCTTGATCAGGCCAAGGTGGAGGAGCAGCTGGATGCTTGTCTGTTGTCGGATGAAGAGTATGCATCTGACTGGAGCCAGCTGCCCGATCCGTTGCCGACAGCAGATACGGTTGTAGAAACCGCTGTATAACGACGAAAGCAGGAGGGATATAAATGCGAGTCAATATTACGCTGCAGTGCACCGAAACGGGAGATCGCAATTACATTACGACCAAAAATAAACGAAATCATCCCGAGCGACTGGAGTTAAAGAAGTATTCTCCGCGACTCAAACGCTACACTTTGCATCGGGAGACGAAGTAGAAATAAAAGCAGGCAGTTCCTTTTTGTCCGTAGACGAGGAACTGCCTGTTTTTTCGTGTAAGCAGAGGCTTGCTTATGCGTTCTTTTTTTAAGCCAGCGACTCCGCATCTTGAGGCTTGTCGGAGAATAGCCATTTCATCATCGGCGGTGTCACAATCGTAGTGATGAGGACAACGACGATCAATACAGCAAACATGTCTTCGGATAGGAGATTATTTTCCAAGCCGATAGCAGCAATGATTAACGCTACCTCGCCACGAGATACCATGGCGGCTCCGATCGCCATCGAATTTCTCCATGGGAAGCCGGACAGCTTTGCCCCAATCGCTCCGCCGACGAGTTTGGAAATAATCGCCAAAATACTCAGAATAACAATCAGCCACAGGTTTTGCAGAATCCCGGAAAACTGTGCGGTCACCCCAATCGAAGTGAAAAATACCGGAACAAAGATGGAGTAGCTGATCGTTTCTACCTTGCTTGCGATCTCATGTCTGTAATTGGTCAGGCTAATGGCAACCCCGGCGATGTACGAGCCGATGATCGCGGCGACACCTGTATACTCTGCGAAATAGGCGAACAGGAAGCAAATAATCAGACCAGCTGAAATCACAGATTCTGTTACTTGCAAGGGAGCGAATTTTTTCAGTACCCACGGAACAACCTTCCAGGAGAGCAGAATAATGACGGCAAAGAATGCCACCTTTTTCAAAACAACCATTCCCAGGTTTACATCTCCGCCAGCAAAGCTCATAAGGAAGGCGAGGGCCAAAATGACAAGGATGTCATCGATGACTGCGGCTCCCATGATCGTAGCGCCTTCTCTCGATTTGAGCTTGCCGAGCTCCTTCAAGGTTTGTACGGAAATGCTCACGCTTGTCGCGGAGAGCAGCAGTCCTAAAAAGATCGCCTCGATAGAGGACAGGCCCATGACAATCCCTGCACCATAACCTAATGCCAGTGGAGCAATAATTCCAGCAACGCCTACATTGGTAGAGGCTTTGGCTGTACGCTTGAATTCATCGATATCTGTTTCTAAACCAGCGATAAACATGAGCAAAATGACGCCAATCTGGCTAATTTCCTTGATGATCTCTGTATCAGTCACCAGACCCAGAACGGTAGGACCGAGAACAATTCCGATCAACAGCTTGCCAAGCACAGACGGCTGACCAAGCCGAACGCTGATATCACCGGCAATTTTGGAGGCAATCAAGATGACGGCTAGTTGAAAAATGAGCATGTAGGTTCCCCCTTTAGTCAAAATAAAAAAGGAGCCTGTAATCACAGGCTCCTAAATGTCCGCTGAAAAAAGACAAAAAGAACCCTATGATGACAGGCTCCTCCAGTAAGACATAAACTATTCGGTTGCTTTACGAAAACATTTTAACATGTGATACAAAAAAAGTAAATACAAACTGACAACCTGCTGCACGCCATGTCATGATAAAAGAAGTGTTAGAGAATGAAATAATGATTGTAAGCCAATAGGAGGCGAATGATTTTGACTCATAATCAAGGTGCGGAGAAACCAGAGAAAATTAGCAAGGAAAATGCCGAGCACTACATATGGGGAGAGAGATGCGACGGTTGGCATTTGGTAAAAGGTCAGGAGCTGAGTGTCATTCACGAGCGGATGCCGGGAAATACAGCAGAGGTTCGTCACTATCATGAAAAATCACGACAGTTTTTCTTTGTACTGTCGGGAGTCGCCATTTTGGAGGTTGCAGGTGTACGGCATGAGGTAGGGCAACAGGAAGGGGTAGAAGTACCTCCAGGTGTAGCGCATCAGATGAAAAATGAAGGGACGAGCGATGTGGAATTCCTAGTCATTTCCCAGCCGACGACAAGAGGCGACCGTGTACAGGTTGATTAACATAAAAAGAAAACCCTGACCGCAGCTTCGGGTCAGGGTTTTGAATATTCATGGAGTTATTTCCAGTTCATATAATCGGTCATTGCCGCGAAGGCGTCTGTCAAAGCATGCAAGCTTTCCGCTGTTTGATAAGCGAAAATAGGCAAACCTACAACAAACAATAATGCTTCTCCGATGTATTTGGCGATCATAAGATCTACCTCCTTTTGGTTTCATCCATTATGCGGAAACTTCCAAAAATCGGTAATCGTATGTATCGGCCTCGCCGTCGAGATGCTGCATGCGCCGGAATAATCGCGAGCGCATCGGTTGCCTTGCCGCCATCGGGTACGTTTCAATCATGCACGGATTGATGGGAGGTTGATAAGTATCACTCTGTTGCCAATCCAAAGCCAGATTGGTTGTGGGAATACGTCGTCTCAAGTAGTAAAGCGACGTAAAGCATCCCGCAAACAGGGCGAGCAAGGCGAAGAAATCCTCCAGCGAAAGCATGAGTAGCAAGTCTTCCATGGCGATTTCCCCCCTTTCTTTGCCTAAGAACAAGGTACCCCGTTCTTAGTATCCATCATTCTACTCCTGTTCACATAATCCGGCAATAGTGAATAATACGGAGAGCATAAAAATAAGCGATGGCTTATTGCTGGGTGATTCTATTTGAGTTTTCCAAGTGACAGATTGACTCGGTAGTTGCCAAAGGCGAGTAATTCTTCCAAAAACGCATTCAACGCCGCTTGGTCGGGCACGCGGACAACCAGCAAATAACAGCCCTCGCCACTTACGCGATGGGCATCGGCTACCTCGCTGCGACTTTTGATAAAACGAATGAAGGGCTGATGCTCTGTAGACATCATGAACATCGTAATCATGGCGGTGAGGAGCGGCCCGACTTTGGTGTCGTCGATGAGTGTCGTGTAGCCGGTGATGATCCCTTGTTCCTCCATTCGTCTGATCCGGTTGCCAACAGCTTGACCGCTCAAATGGACTTGTTCGCCTATATCCTTCCACAAGAGCCGGCTATTTTCACGCAGCAGGGCGAGAATAGAAAGATCGGTTTGATCGAGCATGCGAATCTCCTTTCACGATGAAAGTACAGATGCCCGCATTGTTTCGCGGCATCAGCGTCGAGCCTCGTACAATAGAGGTAACCCAATCTTCATTATACTGACGAAGGAGAGGAAAAACATGCATATTCAACTGATCCGACATGCAACACTGAAGATTACGTTCGGGGGACAGACTTTCTTGGTTGACCCGATGCTGAGTGCCGCGCACACGCTGCCGACGACACCAAATACACCAAACCCGGTGGAAAATCCGCTGGTTGAGCTGCCTTTTTCCGTGGAAGAGGTGCTGAACGGAGTGGATGCCATCGTCGTGACGCATACACATCCCGACCATTTGGATGCGGAAGCGGTAAACAAGCTGCCGAAGCATTTGCCGCTGTTTTGCCAGCCACCGGATGAAGAAAAATTGATTCAGCTTGGCTTCGAGCAAGTCATTGTTGTGGCGGATGAAATGGATTGGCAAGGCATCCGATTTCAGCGAACAGGCGGACAGCACGGTACAGGAGAGATTGGCGTGCAGATGGGACCTGTTTCCGGATTCGTTATGACTGGTGAAGGGGAACCGACGCTTTATTTGGCCGGAGATACCATCTGGTGTGAAGAGGTGGAGCAGGCGATCGGGACTTATCAGCCTGATGTGATTACCTTGTTCGGTGGAGCTGCCCGCTTTTTAGTAGGAGATCCAATCACGATGACCAAAGAAGACATTGCCAAAGTGGCCCAAGCAGCTTCTGACAGCCAAATCGTCGTCGCTCATATGGAGACGTGGAATCACTGCCTGCTTAGCCGCAAGGAGCTGCGTGAGTATGTAGCGGAGAAAAATCTCTCTGCTCAAGTGCACGTACCAGAGGATGGCGAGGGAATAGATTTTCAGTAAAAATGTATAAGAGGAAAACGAGAAAACCCCGTTAAATCAACGGGGTTTTCAACGTTTTTAAACGTTTTCGACGCTCTTTAAGCTTCCCGCCCACCCCCACAAAAAAATGCCTGACACAATCCCAAAAGCTGGACAGAGAAAAAGGGAGAAATAAGCGAAGGTCTTAGGGACACCAACCGAGGAGGAGTGGAAAAAGCGGAGCACGGTCTCAGACTCCAACTCTGAGAAGCTCCCTGACCCAGCTGCTTTTGGAGTCGGTTCCGCTTTTGGAACGCAGCCGGACAGGAATGAATCGCGTAGAAGTGGCCCTACGAACCTGGAGCGTTCTCTCCCTTTTTCTCTTCTCACCTACAGTTTGAGAGTCATGCATTTTTCAGGCTCATCCACCATTTGACAAACAAACTCTCACGTAATAAAATGTTTTTACGTAAATGAATAATGTCATGAGGTGTTTTTGTGGCACATGAACAACTGGAATCGTATGTAGTCGAGACGCCGGAGCAAGCGATGGCGCTTTTGAACCCGCTTCGTGCGGAGATATTGAGCCGTCTGGTTGAGCCGGCATCAGCTGCCGAGGTGGCGCGTGGGATCAATGAAATTCCCCAGCGCGTGAATTACCATCTGAAAGCTTTGGAAAAGGTGGGGCTGGTTCGTCGGGTGGGGAGTCGTCAGGTACGCAATCTGGTCGAGGTGCTGTACCTTGCCATTGCGCGGACGTATGTGCTTTCAGAAGGCTTGAACTGGGCGAATGAAACTGTGCAGCAGATGAAGGATCAGGGAGCTCTGTCCCACTTGGTGAATACAGCAGAGCGGATCAAGCGTGATGCCCTGCTGTTGATGGAGCGCTCCGATCAGGAACAAGAGATCCCGAGTGCCACGCTCGACACGAGCATCCGTCTCGCCAGTGCCGAACAGCGAAGTGCTTTTGTGGAGGAGTACGTTTCACTTGTAAACCAGCTCGTCGAAAAGTATCAGTCAAAAGCAAAAGGACAGGAAACGTATCAAGTCATTCTCGCTGTGTATCCAAAAGAAGGAGGAGAAGAGGCATGAAGGCAGAGGCAACAGCAACTAGCAAGCCAAGATCCGTAGTCGTATGGGAAAGAAAGTCAGAGCCGCAGCGCGGGAATGTGATTGCTCTCCCGAATCGCAACACGCAGGAAGCAGCCGGTGACAGGGAGTCTGTCGTCCAGACCTGGTCGGTTGGCCCTGCCGACAATCCTGCTGTGGTTACGCAGGTTTCCTCTGGCTTTAACCGAGTGAGCAGCAGTGTCTCCTCTCCGCAAGCAAGTCGCATGAGCATGGCAGCGTAATACAATCAGTCAAATCTTGGCACAAACAAGGAGGTTTTTCATGAATTTGATTCCGGTGGTAGTCGAACAAACGAGCTATGGGGAGCGTTCTTATGATATATACTCTCGATTGCTCAAGGATCGCATCATTTTTCTGGGCAGTGCCATAGACGATCAGGTGGCAAATGCTGTTGTAGCTCAGCTGCTCTTTTTAGCCGCAGAGGACCCGAAAAAGGACATTCACCTGTACATCAATTCCCCGGGTGGCTCCGTCACAGCCGGGATGGCGATCATCGATACGATGAAATTCGTTGCGCCAGATGTATCTACGATTTGCACAGGCATGGCGGCTTCCATGGGAGCGATGCTGCTGGTAGCGGGAGCACCAGGCAAAAGATTTGCCCTCCCCAATGCAGAGGTCATGCTGCACCAGCCTTGGGGCGGAAGCCAGGGACAGGCGAGTGACATCAAGATTGCAGCCGATCGGATCATTAGACACCGCAACATGCTGTATACAATCATTTCTGAGCGTACGGGCAAGACTGTCGAGCAAATTGAAAAAGACGCAGATCGGGATTACTTCCTGACGGCAGCAGAAGCGCTTGAATACGGGCTGATTGATAAAGTGATAGAGAAGCTGTAGAGAAAAGGGAGGGGCAGAGATGAGAATCCTCTTGTTGGGCGGGACACGATTTATTGGGCCGCATGTGGTAAAAAGACTAGCACAAGACGGGCATGAGCTAGCGATTTTTAATCGGAGGCTTTCATCAGGTGAAGCCTCTCTGCCAGAAGGAATGGTCACGATCCAAGGCAATCGCTCCAGGCTGGGGGAGTATCGAGAAGCATTCCATTCATTTTCTCCTGACGTAGTCATTGATTTGTTTCCTTACACAGAAGCAGATGCTCACTTACTAATGGAGACATTTCAAGATTTGGCCGGACGAGTGGTAGCGATAAGCAGCTGTGATGTATATCGCGCCTTTGGACGAGTAAATGGAATAGAAACAGGCCCCGTAGAAGCAGGACCGCTCACAGAAAAATCCCCTCTCTGCCAAAATCGGTACCCATTCCGTGGCGGACGTGAAGACCGAAGTGATTATGACAAAGTGTTGGTTGAAGAGGTCGTGATGGGTCACAAGCATTTGCCAGGTACGATTGTACGTCTGCCGATGGTGTACGGTCCAGGTGATTACCAGCATCGTTTATACCCTTATTTACAGCAAATGCGTGATGGCAGAAAAATGATTCTCATAGAAGAGGGCTTTGCCTCATGGAGCTGGGCACGCGGCTACGTAGAAGATATAGCAGAGGCCATACTTCTGGCAGCTACGCTTGATGTGGCCAAAGGTCAGATTTATCATGTGGCGGAGCCTGATTGCCTGACGATGAAGCAATGGATCGAGAGAATCGCGGCACAAATCGACTGGCAGGGAGAAGTAATCAGTGTCCCTGCTACAGACTTGCCTGTTCATCTCGTACCACAGATCAATAACCGTCAGCACATCTGCCTGGATACAGGAAAAATCAGGCGAGAGCTGGGTTATCAGGAAACGCTCACTGCCAACGAAGCCATACGTAGAACCATCGAGTGGGAAATCGCGCATCCTCCGGAAGGGGTTCAAAAGATGATCAATTATACCGAAGAAGATGAGCTTATAACAAAGCTAGGCATTGGACCACGGTTTGGAGAATAAAAATCTGATCTCACTTTTGAGAAATACCGTAACCATCCGTTATTGACTGGCTGTGTGATTTCACGTAGGATATGCAAATGAACAGTAAGCCTCGTACATCGTGCGAGGTTTTTCTGCGTCGCAATTTGGTTTGAATCAAAGGGGGACAGGGAAAGAGAAAGTGTATCGTTTCGACAATATTCGCGATGAATACATATCTTTCGACAACTAGGGGGTTGCGAATTGAAAATCAGAGCAAAATTTATCTTAGCCTTCAGTGTAATTCTCGCTGCCATGTTCAGCTCAGGCACGTATATGTATTTGCAAACAAAATCACTTACCAGCTCATACTCAGAGATGATCGAGGACGAGGAGCTTTTGATCAGCCTGCGAGAGATGCAGTTCATATTGGCTGGCAGAAGTAATGATACACGCGCTTATTTGCTTACGGGCAAGGAAGAATACACCCTAGAGATGAAAGAAAAGGCGGAGAAGCTTCAGGCCCTGTTTCAAAACCTAGAAAGCTATCAAAAGCTGTCCGAGCAGCAGCGTGAGCTTTTAGGACAAGCCGAACAGTTGTATACCGCGTATTTGGAAGCAAGCAATCTTGCAGTGGATGCTTACCATAGGCAAAATCATGATCAGGCAATTGCTCAGCACTTTGGCAAGGAACGTCAGTCGAGAAAAGAGATGGACGCGGTCGTCGGTCGTTTGGTAGAAGATGTAGGCGCGGAAAAGAAAGCAGCTGAGGCAGATCTAGCCGATCAGCAAGCGGTCTCCACGATGATTCAAATCTCCTTTAGCGTTGTGGGCATTTTGCTTGCCATTGTCTTTGGCTTTTATTTGGTACGTACCATTGTATTGCCGCTGCAGCGTGTAAACAAACAATTACAGGCGATTGCAGACGGCAACGGAGATTTGACCCAGGAGCTGAACGTTTCATCCAAGGACGAGATCGGGATGCTGGCCCAGTCATTCAACCGGATGCTGGACAATTTGCGTCAGCTCATCCTGCAAATCAGAGGACATGCAGAACAAGTGGCAGCCTCTGCGGAGCAATTGACAGCGGGCTCGGAGCAAACAAGTAAGGCAACGGAGCAGATCGCGCAAACGATACAAGAAATGGCTGCGGGTACAGAGCGACAAGCGCAAAATGTAGAGGAAAGTCATCAGGAAGTAGAAGAGATGGCAGAACGTATCGGGCAAATATCGACTCGTGCACAAACCGTTACGGACACAGCGAATCGTACTTCGAGGCTGGCTGGTGAGGGCAATCAGACAATCCAGCAAGCTGTCGTCCAGATCAATCATGTCGAGGACACAATGAAGCGTCTGACCCATTTGATGAGTGGATTAGGGGAACGCTCCGGACAGATTGTGCAAATCGTGGAGGTCATTACCCAAATCGCGGGACAGACCAATTTGCTCGCACTCAATGCCGCGATCGAAGCGGCGCGGGCCGGAGAACAGGGCAGAGGCTTCGCTGTTGTAGCCGATGAAGTAAGAAAGCTGGCTGAACAGGCTTCCTCATCTGCCCAAGAAATCACGCAACTGGTCGAAGTCATTCAAAAGGAAACGCTCGAAGCCGTTTTGTCCATGGAAAAAGGGGCACAAGAGGTGACTGTCGGGATGGGAGGCGTCGTCCAGGCAGGAGAGGTATTCTCTCACATTCGCGAAGCGGTTTCCGGGGTGGCCAAAGACGTAGAGGATGTATCGGCAGCATCCCGCACACTGACAGACAGTACGCAGAAAGTAGCCCACTCCATGCAGGTTATATCGTCTGTGACGCAGTCAGCAGTCTCACGTACATTGGATGTGTCGGCAGCAACAGAAGAACAGCTTGCGTCCATGCAAGAAATTCACACCTCTGCGGCTTCACTTGCCAAGCTGGCGGAGGATCTGGAAAAATCAATTGGCCGCTTCAAAGCATAAACAAATGCCAAAAGCCTCGAGCAGCGTGAACAACATTGCTGCTTGAGGCTTGCTTGTCTTTTTACCCGAGTCTCCACAACGAAAGCCTTCGATACACGAAAAAAATCACCACATTCCCCACTGCGGCAGTCAGAAACACGACCCAAGGACCAAGCCAGACTGTCATCCACCCAGACCCATAAATGGAGAAAACAATCCCGAGCTTGAAAATAGACCCGGTGATTCCGCTAATCCTGCCAATCATATGAGCGGGCGTAGTCTCCTGGCGAAACGTCCAGATACAGATGCTTTCAATCGTGCTGATGAGTCCTGTAAGAAACAGAGAAAGGCAAAGCACCCACGCACTCGAAGCAAACACCATGAGAAAATAGGAAAGACCGAGCAGCAGGATCGTCATCCCCATGATTTTACCGATCGGAAAGCGTCGGCGCAGCTTTGCTACCACAGAGCTGCCGAGCAGCCCGCCCACTCCCGCAACGGATAGCACGAGTCCCAGCTCGGAGTTTTCCAGCTTCAAATGATCCTTCGCAAAGAAAATAATCATCGCATCGTACATCCCGGATGTGGCATTGAGAAAAATCACGAGCAGTGTAATCAGCCAGAGAGGACGGTTGCCAAGCAGCTCTTTCCAGCCAGCTTTGAATTCCTGCCAAAAACCGCCCGTTGCCTGCACAGAAACATCAGTGCGTTCCAAAAGAGAAATAGCGATCCAAGCGAGCAAATAGGCAATTCCGGTGATGAGCAGTCCGGAGTGCAGGCTGGACAACAGCAGGATAAATCCGGTGATTGCAGGGCCCATAATTTCAATAAAGGTGCTCATGAAAGAAAAACGGGCATTGGCTGAGGTGAGTAAAGGGGTTGGAACCACTTGCTTGATCATGCTGACGCGTGCATTGTTGAAGCCATAGTTGAAAGCCATGAGCAGAAAGCCCGCAATGTAGTAATGGATGACTTGAGCATGACCCGTTTCTGTCAGCCCGTAGAGCGAAAACAAAAGCACCATTTGACCAAATACCATCCACTGGGACCACCGTTTTTTGGAGAAGCGATCCACCAGCACGCCAATGAACATGGCCAAAAGCAAATTCGGCAAAAACTCAATGCTTTTCATCGTCGTCATCGTGACTGGAGATTGTGTCATATCGTACAAGAGGAGCGGCAATGCCAATTCATACACCTTTGCTCCACAAGCAAGAAAGGTAGAGGTGAAAAAGAGGACGAGAAACGGTCGGTTACGCCAAATGGATTGGTTAGTGGATATACCCGGTTTCATCGCAGGGGGTGTTTTTGCTAGGGACATGTAAGAAACCTCCTTCTTCGTCTTTATTGTAGCTAGGAAAAGGGGAAGAAAAAGGGTAGAGTATATTGTAAATGACTTCCCCTTTTAAAAAGAGGTGAACCCCTACATGCTGATTGCCCAGCATTACTTGCACCTACGCCAGCATTTTGTAGGCAGGCAAGAAAATGAGCAACAAGAGGTTACATTGGCTGAATTGGCAGCTGTTTTTTTCTGTACGATCCGTAATGCCAAGATGATTATAAAGCAGCTGGCAGAACAGGAGTGGATCGAATGGATGCCCGGCAGGGGCAGAGGAAACGTATCCCGAATCGTATTTTTACGAAGTGTGGAGCAAGTGGTTGTGTCTATCGCCAAAGCACATGTCGCACAGGGTGATCTGGATAAGGCGATGCGCCTTTTAGGTGAACCCATGACTCCGCTTCGGGCCAAAGAACGCTTTCTGGATTGGCTGTCAGGGCAGTTCGGATTTCGCACGGAGGAGATAGAGAAGCGTACGCGTGATACGCTGCGGATGTCCTTTTACAGAACGATTCCCGCTCTGGACCCTCCTTTTGTAGGCAGACGGACAGAATCACACATGGTCAATCAAATATTTGATACACTCATTCGTTATGACGAGCTGCAAGAAGCTTTTTTACCGCATCTGGCTCATCACTGGGAAGCTGACGAGAGCGGAACGGAATGGACGTTTTATTTGCGAAAAGGGGTCCTGTTTCATCACGGCCGTGAGCTGACTGCGCATGATGTCGTTTGGACGTTTCAACGGATAGCTGATCCGAAGACAGGATCGCCCTATCTCTATATGCTTGCGGAAGTGGAGCGAATCATGGCTGTTAAAGATACAACAGTAGTAATTACGCTCAAACGCCCGAACCATATGCTGCTCTCCTTTTTGGCATCGGATCGTATGTCGATCCTTCCCAGCGAGATCGTCGCCCAGAAAGGCGCAGAGTTCACCAGGCTGCCAGTAGGTAGCGGTCCCTTTCGATTAGTCAGAAACGATGAGCAAATGTTTATTCTGGAGGCTGTTCCTACCTATTTTCTCGGCAGAGCACACTTGGATCGGGTAGAAATCTGGGTAGTGCCTCAGAACAGCCTGCGGGAGAATTATTTCTCTAGTGAGGGAGAGGTGCACTTCCAGACGTTTTGGAAGACACTGGAGCCGATGGAAAAATGGACAGGGCTAGAACGGATCGAGAGAGGCTCTACCTATCTAGCCGTTAATTTAAATCGCACGGGACCGCTTCAAAAAAAAGAGGTTCGACATGCGATCCATCGCCTGCTGGATCGGGAGAAAATGATAGCAGACTTGGGAGGGAATCGGCACGTCCCTGCCTATGGTTTTTTGCCCGATGAAAAAGCGGTCTCGCCTATAGACGCTCCTATGGAGCTGCAAGAAGCGCTGAAAGTTCTGCAAAAAAGTATCAACAAGGATGAACGAATCCGTCTTTTTACATACGAGGGAGCGGGAAACGAAAATAATGCGGGGTGGCTGCAGCAGCATTTTGCGCAATACGGATTACTGTTCGACGTCACTGTGCTTCCGATTGAAGAACTGAGAAAGCCGGAGGTATTGCTCCAGGCAGACATGGTTTTCTCTGGCGAAGTATTCGATGAGCAGTGGGAGCTGGGATTGCTGGAATTGTACAAATCTGACGCCAGCTTTGTGCGAATCATGTGGGACGCAGCTACACGGACGCGGATGGATGCAGAGCTGGATTTATTCATGCAGGAACAGGAGAAAGAGGGGCGGCGAGAGCGTCTTCGTCATATAGAAGAATTGCTTCGCGAGCAGCATGCTGTACTGTTTGTATTCCATTCCTTGCAGCAATCTGCGTATCATTCTGCACTGGCAGGCGTGTCACTCAATGCGCTGGGGCTGGTAGAATACAAAAATATTTGGTTCAAGCAGTAAAGTTTCAGAGGAGAGAGTCTGTTAATTGGTATGTAGATTACGTTAAGATGGTAGTTCAGCGTTTCGTAGCGGAGGGGAGAATATGCAGCTATTCCGTTTTGATCAACTGGCAGGCAAATCGATTGACCGTTTTGAATCAGTCAATTCTACGATTTCTCGCGTCATGCGCACACCTGGCTCGGTGCAGATCGGGTGCATTCATGTAGGAGAAGCAGGGGTAGTTGGTTATCATCCGGCAGTGTGTCCACAGCTGTTCCTCGTGGTGAACGGGAAGGGCTGGGTCTGCGGCGAGGATCGTAAGCGGATTGCGGTCGGTCCTGGCCAGGCTGCTTTTTGGATAACAGGGGAAGGGCATGAGTCAGGCAGTGAGACTGGTATGACTGCGATCATAATCGAAGGCGAGGGACTGGACCCGGCCAGCTTCATGCCGCAAAGCGATTCGGAACTGTCCGGCTAGTCTGGTCATTCTACGCCATTCCACCAACGTGTACAAGCTCCTCAGAATAAACAGAAGAAAGTCGGTGTGAAAGGCAAATGTTGTGGAAAACGCATCTGGTGCTGGGCGCAATCGCCGGCTACTACGCTTATCCCTCCTGGAAGGGGAGCGTGATTGGAGCTACAATGGCATTGCTGCCTGACATTGATCAAGCAAGAAGCAAGCTTGGGAATCTGGCCAAACCTGTATCACGTGCTGTCCAAAAAGGATTTGGTCATCGCACGATCACACATTCATGGGTCATTTTGCTGGTTCCCTCGCTCCTGTTTGGGAATTCACCTGCGGCTATGGCTGCATTATGGGGAATATTGTCTCATCTGATCAGTGACATGCTGGTGGGACGTATTCAGTTATTTTGGCCACTTAGGTTTGGCTGGATTGGTATCCCGCTTTCCAAAAGAATGTACAGTGCAATAGACCAAATCGTTTTTTATGCGGCGCTTGGCTACATTGTGTACACAGGCTACCAATAACAAAAAGTTCGATATGATAGGCAGAAAATGAAAGAACCCCGTCTTGGTGGACGGGGCTCTTTGCTGTAGACGTGCTATTATGGCATCATGAATTGTTGAACCAACGCTTCGTTTTCCGCCATGAATTTTTCCAAAGCCATTCCTGCTTCCTGCTGGATCTCCATCATCTGCTGGTCAGTGATGGTTGCCAGATTGATTGCATTTGCTTCGGACATAGCTGGAATCTCCAGTGCTTTGCCGAATTCCTGCTTGGATTTCAGCTTCATGCTTACGCCTTTTGGCATATCAGGTGTAGGATTATCAAAGTTGAACTTGATACTGCCCTCTGAATCACGGCCATTTTCGGTTGCTGTCTCGGACAGAGTCACATTACCGGAGAGCGTAATCGGCTGTGCAGAATACTCATCTTCTGCAACGAGTTTAAAGTCGTAAACGCCCGTTTCTTTCTTGTCTTGTTTCGTTACTTCGAAAGTGGTGGAGAAGTCGAGCACAGGGTCTTTCGTTTCTTTTATGAGAATATCGACTTTCCCTGCTTTTTTACCATTTTGCTCGGTTGCTTTGTAGGTGAAGGACAGTTCTCCTTCTTTCCCTTCTTCAGGGGCGTTTAACGTATAACGATAGTACGTATCCGCTCCCTTGCTGTAGGCAACACTGGTCCAGATTGTGTCGTCCTTGTTGTCTTCGTTCACAATCAGCTTACGGGACAGGATCTGGTGATCACCGTCTACCAGTACTACCATTTTGATTTGATCCTTGCTGTTTTTGTCGGTCTGGGTGATGTCAGCGAGCAGGTCGTCGAAGCTTTTATCGTAGTTTTTCTTGAACTCGTCTTTGGAAATTTCCTCGACTGGATAACCGCTGTCTTTCATCAATGTCGATACGTTGTGATAGCGGGAGTAGATCAGATCGAACAGCTTTTCGTCTGCTTTTGCCTTTTCAGCCAATTGCTTCACGAGAGTTGTCGCTTCTTCTTGGTTAAACGTAACGGTAAGCTCACGAACATTGGCTTGCAAACCCTCTTCAGAGAAAGAAGCTTCTTTGTTCATCGTTACCTGGCTGTCCTTAATATTGCTTGCGTACAGCATGGCATAAGGGGTCACGATGCTTTTTACTTCATCTTCCTTAATGGCAACAGCTGTATACAGGTCGCGATAAGTGAGGAATCGCTTCGGCAGCTCTTCACCCAATTTTTCTTTGACAGCATCACGATCTTTCAAGTCGATATAGCCATACTTAGAATAAAACTCTGGCAGACGGAAGCCCATCAGCGTATCGTTAAGGAAATACTCGATTGTTGCGAGTTTTTTATCCTGGAGATGAACCTCAAAATTTCCGGATTGTTGATTCTTTTGCTCATCGATGTTGCTTTGCATGACGAGCTTGGCGCTTTTGAGCATATCAAGAATTTTTTGAGCTTGCGGGTCAGGGATGGTCGCATCTACAGTGATTTCGCTCAGCTCAGTCGTAGAATGAACAGGCTTTTCTAAATAAGGCTTCATATAAGCCTCATATTCTCCATATGCCTTGGATGCATCCGCAGAAAATTTCATCATGCTTTCTGCTTCAGATTGCAGGTAAACAGATTTTGCGCTTTTAAACAAATCGAATTTGGCGTAGGCGGTCCCTAATCCTCCTAGCACAACAACAACTGCCGCCCCGGCAATCAGAAGCGTTTTCTTCATGCTTTTACGCGGCGTGTTCAAGCTCGGTGTGGTTTCCATGTTTTCCTCCCCTAATCTCTCTCTGTGTGAAGTGCGATTCCAAAAGGTTTTTGCACTCGATTTCGTATTGTACCACATGGAAGAGTCATGAAAGGGGTTTCCAGTAAAAATTTTCAAAAATGAGGAAGAAAGACCCAAAAAGAGAAGTTTCATCATCATCATGAGCAATAAGAAAAGGGGGAATCTTTGTGGACTTTCGTGTGCTGCAAACGTTTATGATGGCGGCTCAAACGGAGAATTTCCATCAGACAGCAGAGGCATTATATATTGCTCAACCTACTGTCAGTCAGCATATCCGGCAACTGGAAAAAGAATTGGGAATTGACCTGTTCGAGCGGGTGGGCAAGCGTGTGCGTCTGACAGCCGCAGGGAAGCGATACTTGCCTCATGCAAAAGGGCTGCTGGAGCAATGGCATAACGGGATAGAGGATTTGCAGGCGTGGAGGCAGGGCTATCGGGAGAAGCTGCAGCTGGCTGTGTCGCCAATCATTGCGCGCGCCAAGTTTTCGCATTTGCTGCATCGTTATACCAAGCTGTATCCTGACGTCGATATTTCCATTAAGATTGTGGACTCCGTAGACATCGGGCCGCTTGTTCAGAGTGGACAGGCAGACCTGGGCTTGACGCGGATTGTACCGGGAGAGTTTCAGCTGACGACCTTCATGCTGTATGAAGATCCCATCGTATTTGCGGTTCCTCACAGTGGTGGAGATATGGAAGCGCCATTGCCCGATTGGGAGGCGGAGGTACAGTCCAATCGGCTTTTGACCCATAACCACCCGGGGTATTGGGATGAGCTGCTGCTGCTGTTGCGTCAACGAGGACTGTTTTTGCGAACGATGGCTGTTTCACAGGTGGATATTACGAAGCGATTCATTGAGGACGGATTAGGTGTGTCCTTTTTGCCCCGTTCGGCGGTGACGCGAGAGCTGTTTGAAAATCGCTTTATCGAATTACCGACACCCGGCTTGCAATTGCCGAGTGTGGCTTCCTATCTGCTCGTACCGAAGGGCGGAATAAGCGAACCGGCCCAGCGTTTTGTTGAAGTTTTGCAAGTATTGTACCCACCTATGCATCCTGTACAGAACAGCGGGCGTTCCTGATAATTAATTATAAAACATAATCGATTGACTGGTTTTATTTTATTTCCTTTTGTATTTGCAAATTACTATACTGAAAGAAAAAGAGACGGAAAAGGAGTGGCGATCATGACAAAACAACATACATTAGCAATTGGACTGGATGGTATCGCCGTAGCAGAAACTGATTTGAGCCTCGTGGATGGCATTAATGGATTGCTTGTGTACCGCGGGCATTGGGCGCGCGATCTGGCGATTCACCATACGTTTGAAGAGGTTGCGCACCTGCTCTGGTTTGGACATCTGCCAAGCGATCAGGAGCTAGCGACACTGAAGGACAAGCTGAAAGCAAACCGGGAGCTTCCTGAGCATGTAAAAGGCATTCTCAAGCTAATCCCGGCTGATGTAGATATGATGAGTGTATTGCGTACAGGTGTTTCAGCGCTGGGCAGCTCTGCGCAAAGCTGGCCACCGAGCATCGACGAGGTTATTTCATTGGCTGCGAAAATGCCGACGATTGTTGCCTATCGTTTTGCCTGTTTGGAGGGACATGAACCAGTGGCACCAAATGCCGAGCTGGATCATACCGCCAACTACTTGTACATGCTAAAAGGTGAGCAGCCAAATCCTGCACATGTTCGCGCACTGGATGCGTACCTGATTTTGACGCAGGAGCACGGCATGAATGCTTCCACGTTTGCTGGACGTGTCGTAACCTCGACTGAGTCAGACCTGATTTCCGCTATCTCTGCGGCAATTGGCACGTTGAAAGGGCCGCTGCACGGTGGCGCTCCGTCCGAAGTGACCGAGATGATCGAAGCCATCGGCACAAAGGAGAATGCAGAACCGTGGCTGCGCAACAAGCTGGAGAGCGGCGGACGTCTGATGGGCTTCGGACATCGCGTCTATAAAACAATCGATCCACGCGCTACTGCACTGCGTGTTGTAGCATCCGAGCTGTCTGCAAACGATCCGTGGTTCGATCTGGCCACACATGTAGAAAAGGTAGGGCTGCAGCTCCTGGAGGAATACAAGCCAGGTCGCAAGCTGAATACAAACGTAGAGTTTTTTGCCGCAGCCGTTATGCGTGCGGTAGGGCTGGACGACAATCTGTTTACCCCGACGTTTGCAGTCAGCCGGGTTGTAGGCTGGAGCGCTCACGTACTGGAGCAAGCAGCCAAAAACCGCATCATCCGTCCACAGTCGAATTACATCGGCACCATGCCGGAATAATAGATACGAGCGATTGAACAAAGGCTATCCGTTCCCATGGATAGCTTTTTGTTTTGTTTGGGGAAGAAAGTGCAACTAGGCATTGCAGAACGAGCTAACTTTTGGGATGATAGTGAAAAAAAGTAAGGAGTGGAGCAAATGGCTTTGTTGGCTACCCCGTTTCAATTCAAAGGATTGACTTTGAAAAATCGTATCGTCATGCCGCCTATGTGCCAATATTCGGTAGAGGCACACGATGGCACGCCAACGGATTGGCATTTTGTTCACTATGTTTCCCGTGCTGTGGGGGGAACCGGACTGATTATCATGGAGATGACGGATGTCGAGCCAGATGGACGCATTTCCAATGGTGATTTGGGCTTGTGGTCGGACGAACAGATTCCAGCCTATGCTCGCATCATCTCCGAGGTACATAAATACGGTACGAAAATCGGGATTCAAATTGCCCACGCCGGACGAAAAGCAGAGGACGCAGAGGTTCCGGTATCTTCATCTGCGATTGCTTTTCCAGGATCTCGTTACAAAACGCCGCGTGCTTTGACGACAGAAGAAGTCAAGCAGATGGTGGTCAAGTTTGCCGAGTCGGCACGTCGTGCAGTAGAAGCAGGTGTGGATACGATTGAGATTCACGGTGCGCATGGATACTTGATTCATCAGTTCCACTCCCCGCTCACGAATCAAAGAGAGGATGAGTACGGACAGGACAAGGCGTTGTTTGGCGTCGAAATCATTCAGGCGATCAAAAAGGTCATCCCAGCAGACATGCCGTTGATCATGCGTGTATCTGCCTTGGAGTATGTCGATGGCGGTTATGGTCTGCAGTATAGTACAGAGCTCTGCCGTCGATATAAAGAGGCAGGCATCGACATTTTCCATCTGTCCAGCGGTGGAGAGGGTCCGATTGGATCAGCAGGACGTCCGGGTGTTCATCCTGGCTATCAGGTGCCGCTGGCTCGCGCGATCAAGCAGGCGCTGGATGTTCCGGTAATCGCAGTAGGAAACCTCGATGATCCGAATCTGGCAGAAGCCTCGCTCGGAAACGGGGATACAGATTTGGTCGCGGTAGGTCGTGGAATGCTGCGTGATCCTTATTGGGCGCTGCATGCGATCAAAGCACTTTCTGCGGATGAGCTAGAGCCGCCTAAGCAGTATTCGCGCGCATTTTAATTAGAATCAATAGCGTTGGTGATCGGAGGGGCACTGTTTGGTCTGCAAAGGACTGAACAGTGGCCCCTTCGTTATGTGGTAGACTAAAACAAAAACTCACTGGAAGGAGGTCCCAGTTCATTGAAAGAGCTGTCTGCCATTCGTTTTACTGACCAAGAACCACTCTTTACCCAAATCTATCATTTTTTAAAGGATGAAATCTTGTCTAATCAACTGCCGTACGAGGAGTTTCTTCCTTCCATCCGAAGCTGCGCCAGGTCGCTTGGAGTAAGCAAAAATACGGTAGAAGTGGCGTATCAGCTTTTGGTGTCAGAGGGGTATGTCAAAAGTATTCCAAAGAAAGGCTACCAGGTTGTTTATCTCGCAGAAGCACCCTCCAAGCAGCATGACAAGAGGGGAGCAGAACCACGTCTGCCAGATGTGCGCTTCGACTTTCGGTACGGGAATATTGAGCTGGGCACCTTTCCTTTTCATCAGTGGAATAAGCTGCGAAACAAAGTGATCGCCTATCATCAGCAGCATTACATGGTAGAGGGACTGTCCCAGGGCGAGTACATCCTGCGAAAAGAGCTGGCGAAGCTATTGCACGAAGCGAGGGGAATCATCTGCACACCGGAACAGATCATTGTCGGAGCCACTCCGCAGCAGCTTGTCTCTCTTCTCACTCAAATTTTGGACAGAGACCGGCATTTCATTGGCGTAGAAAATCCGGGCTATGACGGTGCGAGAAATACATTTTTACATGGTGGCTACCGCGTACAGGGAATTTCTCTTGATGTAGACGGAGTTTCTATCAAGGATCTGGAAAAAAGCGGGGCAAATGCGATGTATGTAAGCCCATCCCAGCAATTCATCCATAAAATGACGATGTCGCTTGAAAAAAGAACCGAATTGGTCAAGTGGCTCGACTCCCATGCATACCTCATGGAGGATGACTATGAGTGGGAATTTAAATATCAGGAGAGCTACATCCCTTCCATACAGAGCATGGCTCCACAAAAAGTCATCTATATCGGGCGACTCTCCAAGGCATTGCTTCCACTTGTAAACGTAAGCTACATGGTTTTGCCCTATGAGCTGCTAGCCTGCTTTCACCAGCGGGTGTCCGAGTACGATCAGCCTGTCTCAAGGCTCGATCAACTGACGCTGTCTGCATATTTGTCTGAAGGATACTGGCATAAGCATGTACAGTATATGCGAAAAAATTATGCGGAAAAGCGAAAGGCGTTTCTCCAAGCTATCTCGTCCTACATGCCGGGGCAAGTCGAGATGGAGGGGAAGGACACAGGACTGCACGCCTTTTTGACCGTGAAAAGAAAATGCGCAGAAGCAGAGCTGATGGAGCTTGCCTACAAGCGTGGCGTGAAAGTATATGGAACCGCCAGATACTGGTTTCGTGGAGTACATGAGTATCCGACCGTTTTATTAGGGTATGGTGCGCTGAGTCAGCAGGACATTCAGGAAGGGGTCCGGTTGCTGGCGGAAGCTTGGTTCGGGTAACGAATGGCTAGTCTGTCCCATTCATTCTGTACAATCTGTCCCTTCATAGAGGAGTGGAGTTTCCATTACGATGAACAGGAAACCGACAAAGAAATGGTGGAGAAAGCGATGCATTTATTTTTGATTTGGATGGGACAATTTGTTTTAAAGGTCAGCCGATTTCAACGCGCATACTCGATTGCTTGCTTGATTTGGAACAGGCTGGTCATACGGTGGGGTTTGCGTCAGCAAGACCGTGCCGGGATATGCTGCCTGTTCTGGACGAGAGATTCAGGAACCACCTTTTGATTGGTGCGAATGGGGCGATGACACATCATCGGGGAAGCCTGCAGAGCCATGTTCCGATCCCGAATCAGTTGGCTCAGGAAATTATCAACATCCTTGAGGAGCATCGCGCGATCTATTTGATTGATGATAAGTGGGATTACGCCCATAACTGCGACACTGTGCATCCTTTTTTGCAAAATATCGATCAGAAGCGCTCAGCCAGTCGCGTAGATTTTGATCAACTGGATCAAATCCTGAAAATCGTCATTTTGTCGAGCGATTGCTTTGATGATCTGTCTGCGAGAGTCAAAGAACTGGATGTCACCGTGCATTATCATTCCGCTGAGGGCATTCTCGATTTGACGTATAAAGGAGTAAACAAAATGGCTGCCCTGCACCGATTTGGCATCTCCAAGGAGTCTTTCATTTGTTTTGGAAACGACATGAATGATCTGCCGATGTTTAAAGAAGCGCAGCACTCCGTTTTGATCGGTGGCTACGAGCCGCTGTTGCCGTGGGCAAAGGAACAGATTGTAGTAGATAATCAGGTAGAAGAATCCATTATTTCCAAATTGCAGGAATTGGAGGTAGCGTACAAGCTGGCCCACACGTAATACTTTCCAGGAGGGGATCACAGATGAACCAATCTTTAGCCAAAAGACATCAAGCACTGAATTTACGATTTGGCTTTCCAATTATTTGGCATCAAAAAGTATTGGCACAAGCGCATTGTACGAGCGGGACGAAACACGCTGTATCCATACAGGGAAAACCCGCCTGATCTGACTGTATCTTCTGAAGACATTGTGTTTCTTGACTTTGGGCCGATTTTTGAGGATTGGGAAGCTGACCTGGGGTGGACGTACGTGCTGGGGAATGATCCGGTAAAAATCAAGCTGCGCGATGATATCGAAAAGGCGTGGGACCTGGGCAAGGCATATTTTGAGTCCAAGCCGGATATTACGAGCAGCGAGCCTTTCAACTACATGTGCGAGGTTGCCAAGGAGCATGGTTGGGAGTTCGGCGGCCCTCATGCAGGTCATCTCATCGGTGAATTCCCTCATGAGAAAATTCAGGGGGAGGATATCATTAACTATATTCATCCCGATAACCATAAGCCGATGAGAGACCCGGATCAGAAAGGGAATCCGCGAGATTGGATCCTGGAGGTACATTTTGTTGATCGTGAGCGGGAAATCGGCGGGTTTGTGGAAAAGCTGTTGACTGTTGACTAGTCTTATAGCCACCACGTTTCCTGTGGCAGCAATCGAACCTCGACAGCGGGAAAATTCCGTTCAAACCAAGGCTTTTAATACATCACCATATTGCCCGTTTCTTTCATATGCTTTTCGGCTTGCTTTAACAAAAGGATCGTAGCAATGACAAGCACCAGCAAGACAGTCGCCAAGAGTCCGATTTTCGGAGTAAGTGCCAGCAGCGTTTCCCCCTCCATCAATAGGCCCCGAACAAGCTGCAAGGCGTAGGTCAGGGGGAAGCAAAAGGAAATGACCTTGGCCCACAGAGGAAACGCCAACGGTGGCAGGCGAACTCCTGAAAAAATCAGCATCGGTTCATCCAGCACCGTATAAAGAAAGCTTGCGTCACGGGAAAACAGAAACAGAACGGAGAGAAATCCACCCCAGATGACAGCCGAGACGATCAGGATGACAAAGGCCAACAGAGGTGCCCACCAGCCGCTTGGATGAATCCCGCCAACGAAGATGAGCGCCAAGAGGACGAAGCAGAAGAACAGCCAAACACCTTCTACAAGCGAGGAAAGTGAGCGCCCATATAAAAAAGCGAGTCGGTTGACCGGGCTGATAAAAATCATTTCCATTGTGCCTGCTTGCCGCTCAAAGCTCATTTGCCACGCAGACTGAACCAGACACCAATAAAAGATATACCCGAGGTAACCCGTCAGTAAAAACAGCGGCAGCTGATCGGCGGCAACGAACCGGGCAAGCGGCGAGTCAGGCCCCATGCGAAACGGGGCAAAGGAATAGTAAGCCGTCACGAACATGATTACAGGCCACACCAATAGACTGAAATAGATCATTTTGCTGTGAAACGAATGGCGGTGTTCTTTTTTGATTTCCGCCCAAAGGTAGCTCGACAGCTGTTTCATGCTCCCCTCCGATCTGCCATGTGCAGGATGACATCCTCGAGTGATGGCTGCTCGGTATGTAGACGCAGTACAGGGGAGTCGTGAGTAGCTAACAGGGAAAGCAAAGGTGTTGTCATGTCATTTTCCCCGCGAAGGGTGATTTCCCATGTCTGTTCGTCTGTTTCTGCAATTTGGCGTTGACCTCCATACCGCAGGGCAAGCTGGCGCAAATCGTAATCGAGCGAGTCAGAAAGCGCAGGAATGATGACATGCAAGGTTGTTTCGAGATTCAGCGATTGGGTCAGATTCGCCGGGGTATCATGTGCGACCAGCTTTCCTTTGTCAATGATGTACACCTCGTCGCAAAGCTCCTCGACCTCGTGAATATAGTGGCTGGTTAACAGAATCGCTTTTCCTTGTTCTAAAGCCAGCTCTTTTACATGCTTGCGCAATTGCCGGGCAATCGGGGCATCGAGTCCGAGCGTAGGCTCATCGAGAAACAAATAGCGGGGGTCATTGATCAGGCCGCGTGCGATTTGCAGGCGCTGCTTCATGCCTTTGGAATAGCGCTCGACAGGGGTATCGGCGGCTTCCATGAGTCCGACCTGTAGCAGCAGGGTGTCGATTCTGTGCTGCAAGCTTTTGCCACGAAGACCGTAGAGACTACCAAAGTACTGCAAATTTTCCCTTCCGGTCAGACGCCAATACAACATCCGCTCACCCCCGGCGATCATGTTTACCTTGGACTTCACAAATCGGTCATCTCGCACAGCGTCATAGCCGTCCACCGTAATAGAACCACTCGTTGGGGTAAGCAGAGTAGAGCACATCTTGATCGTCGTTGTTTTCCCCGCACCGTTTATTCCCAGAAGTCCGATGATTTTTCCTGGCTCCATTCGAAAGGAAAGGTCAGAGACGGCCTCCACTTCCGTCCATTTTTGCAAAAGCCATCCCTTTCTCTCCTTCACCCGATACACTTTTCGTACGTTTTCCACGATGAGCATGATGTCGGCCTCCTTTTAGCCAAAAATAGATTCTACGACGCGTTTTTCCATTCGGCGGATGCCCCATGTCCCGATAAGGAGATAGATCCCTGACAGTCCCGCCATATGAAAGAGCTGTGGTGAAACAGAGAGAAGCGGCTTCCCTTGAATCACGCACTGGCGGAACGCATCGAGCGCTGGCGCGAGTGGCATGATTTGTCCGAGCGGATGAAGCCATTCCGGCAGATAAGGAATGGGAAACGTCACACCCGAGACGAATGCCATGATGACAAACAGCGTATTTTGCGTGATATACGTATCCCGAAAACGAAGCATCAGACTGCCGAGCACCAGTGCCTGACAGAAAAAGGCGACGGTAGACAGGACCCAAACCAGTACGGCGCTCCATATGTTGGTGTTCGCCAGTGTCAGGCCAAAAACAGCCCCGACAACGAGGATGACCGAAAATTCAAACACGGTGCGCATGATCTGCTGACAGACATTACCCAAAAAGTACCCCCGCCGAGGGGAGGGAGTGAGGAGGAGCGCCTCTAGCGTTCCTTCGCGCAGCTCGGTAATCAGCGAACGGCTGACATTCATCAGGGTCGATACGGCAAAAGCATAGAAGGCGCCTCCCAAAATGGCATAGGACAGATAGTCGGATGAGCCGGATAGCTGAACGAAACGCTCATCCAGTTGCCCGGCAAAGACATAGTGATAGGCAAAAAAGGCAAACAGCACTGTATACACGCCAGATAAAATGTGACCGATGACAAATGACCACGGGTAGGCGCGCAGCATCACCAGCGTATTGCGGATAAAGGTGGCCTTGGCAACTTGCAGCATGTCAGTTCCTCCAATCGGATAGATCAATTCCAGGTGCAGGCATATCAATGAACTCGTGCAGATCGACTGCCAGCTGCTCCAAACGGGCTGTAATCCCGCGGTAAAATACATAGCGTCCCCGGCGTTCACTCCAGACGAATCCGGCATCAACCAAAAGCTTCAGATGCTTGTTCACAGCCGGCTCACTAATCCCATGCAAGTCTGCGAGTTGCTGTGTACAGTAAGGGTGGTCAAGCAGTGTCTTGAGGATCGCGGTTCGGGTGGGATCGCCGAATACTTTCATCTTGGTAATAAAATCAGCGGGAATGGCTGACTTGGCTGTCGTCCCCGGGACATCGACGGGGAATCCTACACTGATGTGATCACCGTAAATGCCAAGCAAGAGATGGGGCGAGACAAAGGTAGAGACACGCAGTTGAATATGGGCGAGCTGCTGATAGGCAAAGGTATACGTTTTGGCCTTGTGAAAATGAAGGGCATCTTCATAGACATGCAAACGAGGGTGCACCTGGGATAAGAAGCGAATTGGATCTGTAGCGATCTTCTCTTGTGCTTCAAGTACCGCACTGACAAGCCATGGCTCGATTCTACGCTCCTCGGCCTGGAAGTAAGGGAGGTAATCGTAGCAAAATTCCAGGAATGCCCGCTTGGTCGACAGAGGGTGGCGCAAAAGCTCCCGATGCTCTGGCTTGAGCTGTTCAAAGCCATCATCGACTCTTCCTTGCAGCCAATGGTTGATTTGCTGCGGATGATAGACGGGACCGATCATCGCTTCGGCAAACTCACTGGCGTCCAATGCCTGTATTCGTTCCAGACCTGCTTCGACGGAGTGCTGGTACATCTCTTCCGATGGCACCAGGACATCCATAATGTCGAGAAATTTGGATGACATGGCGGAGAAGTAATGCAGCCCTTCGATGAGTGGACGCGGAAGGGCAGCTAGCATTTTCTTTGCCCATTCCAGTCGTGTGACATGGTGCTCAGGATTTTCGAGTACGTGCAGGCTGAGAAAAAATTCATGACCGGGTACGTAGGTGATCGAGAGATGCTTTTGGAGCCAGAGTGACAAATCTTGCACAATGATTTCCTCCTTTCGTTTCACAGTGTGATTTTCTTGATTAACCATTTGGTGAATTCATTTTCGGAGTAGGCAAAAGTGAAGAGATTATGCAGGATGCTGTTCAGGATGTCAAGGAAAGAAAAACAACCGCGGCTATAAAAAGCGCACGGTTGTGGAGTGATCAGGCTATGTCTCTGTTGGTGGCGGCGAAATGGAACGTAATGCTTGCACAGCCTCCTGCATGGCTTCCAGATCAGTGTCACGAAGCGATTGCTCCTGATAACGATACTGCTCGTAGTAGCCAGTAATTCGGGAAGCAAGCTCCAGTCGATTCGGATTCGGCAACGGATGTCTCTGAATGCGACGCAAAAATTCCTGACTGGTCTCATGACGATGGATAGTAAAGCCTTGCTTGGCCATTTCCTGCAAAAACTGAAAATAGGCATAGCGAGCAGGCTCCTCGGCTGGTCCTATCGGTTTTTTAAACCATTTGGCAACATCCCATGAGGTATCGTCCTGATCGGGAACAGAGGAGACAGGGGTATAGACGGTAGGAGAGGCCGTTACGGCTTCCTTTTTGCTCTCTTGTATTGCCTGATAACGCCGCTTCCACATGTATCTGCCAAGCAGGATCAGAAAAACGAGAATGACAGCCGCGATTAAATAAGGCTCCAACATGGAGATTAGGGGTTCGCCAGCGTTGACTTGTTCATGTGGCATTTCTTCCCCTTGCCCTTGATTGTTGAGTAAATCCGTCACGCGCCGGTCTTTTCCCATTTTCTCAGACAAGCCTTCCATCCATTCCGTCAACACCTTGAGCAAAGGCACCAGCAAGAAATAAAGGGCGGAGCCGATGGGGCCTTTTAGCCATGACCAGAGCAGCTGCAGCAGACCGAGCAGGGCAGAACCACCTGCTAGATAGAGGGCGATCAAAAGTAGACGTGAGCCGAGCACCTGACCACCAAGTGTCATCCTTATTTTCGCAGACAAGCGGACGGGTAAAGATTCCTCCCGCAACACATACGCTCCCATGGAGACGAGGAGAAAGCTGCCAAGGATGAGCGTCAGCATCTCGTAATAGACGCCGGGATCAAAGGTGTCAGGATGGGCAACGGAACCATACACTCCAGCTACGACCAGCTGCATCAGGCAAACCATCAGAGCGAGTACAAATCGTCGCTGTAAATTCGCGTGTCCGATGCCGTCAGCCGAAACAGAGTGAATTCGCCAATAATAGAGACCTGCCAATAGCAAAGCGATCAGCCAGGAGCCGAACATGTAATAGCTGAACAGTCCGACTCCCAAGACGGTCGGGTAGAGCAGCAGATGCAGAAGCAGACTGCGCCCGCCCCCCTGATAGAGCCAGCTGCCAGCTACTAGAAGCAGCAGGGAGATGACGGTAAAAGCAAGCAAGGGAGAAAGGCCGGCTGACAACCAGCCGAGCAGTGTTAAGCAACTGCCAATGAGCAGGGCTTCCAGCCAAAAAGCGAGCGTCCAGCGGCCTACGGTTGAGAGTGTCATCATGACATCACCCTCCTTTGCCGGGTCGGTCGCATTGCTTCAAAACGGCGAAGCACTGCTTGTTCTTCGGATACGTCGAGCAGCGCTACATGATGACCACGTCGAAGCAAGCGTTCGATGGAGGCGTGTGTTTCATCATCCAACCGAGGTGTGACGAGCAGGATCGCTTCACGGGCCGGGCTGTCCTCGAGACGGCGCAGCAGATGAGCTAGTGGCGAAGTGACGTAGTGGTGCATCTGGGCAAGCTGTGTCATCACATGCAAGTGATGGTTTTTGCCACCGCCTGCGGGCAAATGGTAGTGCTCGCGTCCCCGCTGTCTTAGTGTAAGGAACAGCTCGTAGCCGTACGATTTTTTTCTGCATAGGACAGAGAGCGCGGCGAGACAGGAGATCGTGCGTTCATTGACCACGTCATTGTGCCGTTGTTGCATCGGTTCATATGAAGGCAGAATATGGCCGACAATTCGCCAGTTTGGTTGAGCTGTATGCTCGAACAATCGTGTCTCCAGTGAACCTGTCTTTGCTGTCGCTTTCCAGTGAACGTGCTTCATGCGGTCGCCGGGAAGATACGGCCTCACACCACGCTGAAACGTAACATCGTCCTGCTGCCGTTGCCGTGAGAGTCTGGCTCCGTCCGGCTCCGTCTCGTCCAGCACAAATGCAGGAAGGGGGAGCGGCAACGGATAGACGAGCAGGGAAAAGGAAAGCGGGAGAGTCAGATCGCTGCGTTCATCTCCAAACAGCGGCAGGGATTCGGAAGCTGCCTCATTCAACCATACGGTGCCGCGCTTATGCGGAATCAGCGTGAGATTGCGCGCCGCGCTCTGTCGCATGGGGAGATCAAAGCGAAGCCGAACGACCGTCCTTTGATTGCTGATTTTTACCTCGTCCGCTCCTTCTACTGAGACATGCTCAGGCAGTGAAAAACGAATCCAGGTTGCCGGTAGAGGCAGCCACGAATGGTTGTGCAGGCGTACAGTTACATGGACGGCTGTTCCTGGCATGACCCGATGTTGATCGTATGTCCAGTCCAGCTTCACCCATTTGGACATAGAGGACAGCCACCAGCCTTGCAGTGCAGGCATGAAAAAGAAGATGCCGCCAAACAGCCAAAGAAACCAGCTGCCGGAAAACAGGGCGAAAAGCAACAGGAGAAAACCGATGACATGAAACGTTTGCTTCGTGTTCATGTGCTACACGCTTTCTTCCACCGGGGCTGGCACACTCGTCAAAATTTGCTCGACCACTTCCTGCTCGGTTACATGCAGCTCTGCCTCAATGGATAGGTGGATGCGATGGGTGGCGAGACTCGGGAACACCGCTTTGACATCGTCTGGCAACACGTAAGAACGCCCCGATACAAAAGCAAAGGCTTGAGCAGAACGCACGAGGGCGAGCATAGCGCGAGGACTGATGCCAACCTCTACAGAGCGATGGTTGCGTGTAGCTTCTGTCAGATCGATCACATATTCTTCCACGGCCTGACTAACATGGACAGCCGCGACTTCCTTTTGCAGGGCAGCAATTTGTTCCACGGTGATGACAGGCGAGACTTGTTCGAGAGGAGACTCGCTGCGGAACCTCTTCAAGATCTCTTTGGAATCCGCGCGTGTACCATAGCCGAGTGAGAGCCTGAACAAGAAACGGTCCAGCTGCGCTTCTGGCAGCGGATAAGTTCCTTCCGATTCAATCGGATTTTGGGTAGCGATCACCAGCATGGCCTCTGGCAGGGGCAAGGTGATTCCTTCAATCGTCACCTGGCGCTCCTCCATGCACTCCAGAAGTCCGGATTGGGTACGAGGAGTAGCCCGATTGATTTCGTCTGCGAGCAGAACATCAGCAAATACGGGTCCTTTGCGCAGCTCGAACTCGCTTGTGCGCTGGTTGAAAACATGCAGCCCTACGACATCGGAGGGCAATAAATCAGCAGTGAATTGCAGACGATTATAGCTGCCACCAATCGCTTGAGCCAACGTTTTGGCGAGTACGGTTTTCCCCATGCCGGGCAAATCCTCGAGAAGGACATGACCACGAGCCAAAAGTGCGGTTACGAGCAAACGGATTTGTTTTTCTTTTCCGACAATGACTTGGTTGATTGTAGCAAGCAGTGAATCCAGGGAAGGATGAGCCATCATAATTCTCCTTTAGATAATTGAGATGAAAGGCTGTGAAAAACTTCTGTACCGTCTAAAAATCTTCTATTAAAAAGCGCCCGTTCCTTCATCTATTTTCTGCAATGCAGATTTTTTTGCAAATTTTTGAAAAAGAAGTCCGAATAAGGAAGCTCCTACGATCAGGGCGCCCATCCACATAAAGAGCGGACGAGGCCCTAGCGAATCACCGAGCTGCCCACCTGTCCATATTCCGAGTGGCATGGTTGCACGTAGGATCAACAGTCTGACAGAAAACACGCGTCCCATCAGATGAGCAGGTACAAAACGTTGATACAGGCTGGTACTATGCACATGAAAAAAGGGAGCAAACAGACCGGACAGGATTTCGATCCCAATCGCCAGCCACAAATTGTGCGTAAAGCCCAGCGCAATAAACGTAGCGCCTCCAATCGCAAGCGAGCCTAACATGATGATGTGCTGCTCGAATCGTCCACTCATTCGGGGAACAACGAGAGAGCCAAACAAATAGCCAAAAGGGTACCCGGCGAGAAACAGTCCAACGTGAAAGGACGACCCATGCAGCTCAGCCGTTATATACGGTAGGTTGAGAACGAGTGTAATGCCGACAGCGAATTGAACGAGGGCGGCATAAATACTGAGCCAGAGCAGAAGCGGCTTTTCGGAAAATACAGCCAGTCCCTCGCGAAACATGGCAAGCCATGACTGTGTGGGACGAGCCGCTACCGGATTGCTTTGACACATGAGTAAAAGTCCGCCACTCAGAGCGTAGCTGAACGCCACCAAGGCGATGACAGCTGTACCCCCGATCCATGCTACAAGCAGCCCGCCCAGAGGTGGACCAGTGATCATGGCGATTCGCAAGGCGCTGTCTAAATAGGCATTTGCCTTCACCAGGCTATCACTATGAACAAGGGAGGGCAACAGTGACTGACTGGCAGGAACGTAGAGCGGTTGGATCAAGCCATTGATCAAGGAGATGAGATACAACGGCCATAACGCATCCGGCTGGATAAGAATGGCCCCAACGGCCAGCCCAAAAGCGCCGCTTCTCACCCATTGTGAAAAGACCATGACTCGCTTTTTGTCGAAACGATCGAGATAAGGACCGATGATGAGCTGTAAGGCGAGGGAAGGCAGGAAGTAAAGGAGCCACATTCCGCCGACAGCAGCCTCGGAGCCTGTTGCTTGGTAGATCAGCCAGCTAGAGGCTAATGTGCCAAGTGAAGCCCCTAGCTCCGAGATGAGTTGACCGAACAAAATCAGGCGATACGAGCGCAAGCGCCAAACAGAAACGGATTGCTCAGTGCCCTTCATCAGCTCGGTCCCCCAAAAATTGTTGCAGCAGAGCAGGCATTTTATCCAATGCTTCGCGCTTTAATCTGTATTTATTTTCTTTGCTCTCGACTAAGTATGCGGAGCGCAGCAAGGACAGGTGGTGGTGCACTGTCGATTTGGCTCCACCTAGTCGTTCTGTCAGTTCTTGCAGGCTCAATTCTTTTTCTGACAGCATTTTGACCAGACGCAGGCGGTGCTCATCTCCCAACACTTTTAATGTCTGCACCAGAGTCTGTGGAGGACGGTATGGATCTGTGCTGTCATGCAGGCTGTCGTCTGCTACCGGATAGTAGAAAATTTTGGTCCCCACGTCGTTTGCGTGAATGGTCCAGGGGCGGTAAATGACGTGCGGGATCAGCAATACACGGGTGATGGCTGGCTCTGGCGGATAGCTGCCATGCGTCGCCCATTCGACGAAGGCTTCGGCAGAGAGCTTGTCCCGCATGGCTTTTTTATACGTGAAGTCACGCTCCAGGATGCGGTTGATGTCAGTTTGTCGCGGCTTGATGTGTGCGTCATACCAGCCTTTCATCAGGAGTAGCAAATGATTGCGTAAGGTCTCCTGCTCCACGTAGGCGATATGAGCAATATAGGCCGGGAAAAAGAGGTGGGAAGAGCAGGCGTTCTGCAAGGCAAGTATCGCGGATTTCTTTCCGCTTGCAGCCTGATGACGGACGATTTGCAGCTCATCACCCAGGTAGGGAAGTGCTTGGTAGCGCAGCTCCGCGGGGGATAATTCTGTGATGTAGGAAAGAAAGGATGACAAATCAGCAAACGAACGCTGGTGGAGTAATTGCAGCAACGTTTTCCACGTATTGTATTGCTTAGCGTAGTCCAATTCGCGCTGTACGGCGGGATCAAGCTCTTTTACCAGCTGCTCCCAGTATTCTGCCGGTTGTTCCAGAGTTGGTCGAATATCATCGTATGTAACGGCTGCAATGCCGAGAGCGGCTTCAAAGAGTGGGGAAAAAGCCAGCTCGACATGATAGGTGGTACGTTCACTACCAATGTTCAGGATATTCATGATTGGATTTCCTTTCCAAATCGATATAAGAGAATTATAAAATATTCGAATGATGTATTCAATTATTTTCGAATTTGTAGATTTGCAGCTTTGGGAGGAAAGCATCGAATGCTCTAAACAAGAGGGTTTTTATTCAACAGGAGGTGTGGAGTCTTATTATTCGACATTTTTCACACATTGTCTTTGTGTACGCAGGTGAAGTACGATTACTTTATATTTTTTGATTTATTTTGACAAAGAGGAATGGAGCAAAGCTCTATGATTCGACTGCTGAAAGAAATAAGACTGGTGATGTACTTTTTCCAATGGGTGCTTCTATTGGCTTTTTTCTTTTTTTATCTGGACGAGCCTACCTGGAACTACGGTTTGTTGATGATTTTCGTGATCGTTTGTTCTCTATACATTGTGATTCTGTGCTATGCGATTCCAGAACGATCGTGGTTTTTGCTAGGGCTGGTAGATATGGCAATAGCCCTGTTCTTTATTGTCCAGACGGGCAAGTGGAGCAGTCCGTTTATGCTCTATGTGTACACAACGATGCTGTGGCTGATGATCGTTTTACGGATAGAGCAGGTGCTATTTATTCTTGGTTCGTTCTTCCTTGCCGCCTCGCTCCTCCCTGAATATCATTCCTTTGGTATGATCCTTCCCCCAACCAAACTCGACCAACTTCGCTTGCTTCTTGATATTACGATCTGGATCAGTGTTATTTTTGTCTCACTCACGCTGTTGAGAATGATGAAGCTGCTTTATGCAAAATGCTTTCACCTTTACCTGTTTATGAGAAAGGTTGCATCTGTCCCCGAGCTGAATCTGTGCGCCTATACCGAGCAAATGATTCGACGCGTCTATCGGTGTGAGCAAGCGTATTTATGCCTCTACCAAGAAAATGACGTGGACGGGGATTGGAAGAGAGAATATTTTCTCAATACGTTGCTAGATGCCGGTGCCCAGGAGTGGAAACGATTGTCCATTCGGCAATTCGTTGACTATGCGGGGCAGGAGGATACATACGCATGCATGCCGCTTCGACTGGATGGTGAAACATGGGGGTGGCTGATATTTTCGCTATCGTCGAAAAACGATTTGAATCGAGTTGATCGGCTATTGCTAAAGGGAGTAGCGGCGATCGTTTGCCAGCAGAGAAAACAAAGCCGTGCGCGCTACGAGCTTGCCCAGTCTCTGCACAAGGAAATGCGAAAAAAGCTGGCGCAGGATATGCATGACGGACTTGCGCAGCAATTGTTCTTTTTATCCGCACAGCTTTTTCAATTAAAGCGTTCCATGCCAGCAGAGGTCACGAAGCAACTGACAGAACGTTTGGAACTGATTGAGGAGCATGTCAAGTGGTGTCATCAAGAAGTACGTCAAACGATCACACATTTACGAGAGTTTCGGGAATCGGAGCAAATCGCAGAGGCAATCGAGCAACTGCTAGAGCGCATGGGGGCTGGCTCTAATTTGCAAATTCGGTTTAGTGCCAAAGGACACGCAATCGACGAGGATTTGCAGGTCCAGGATGCGATTTATCGCTTGGTAGAAGAGGCTGCGGCAAATGTAGTCAAGCATGCACAGGCGCAAAGCTTGTCTGTTTCGATGGAAGCATCATCGCTGCAGGTAAAGGTACGGATCAAGGATGACGGTATCGGGTTTTTGCCAGAAGAGGCGTCGGGAGAAAAGACGTTTGGCGTTATCGGGATGAAAGAGCGGATCATGCAGGTGGGAGGGACCTTCCAGATCCGATCTCAGCCTGATGCAGGAACAGAGGTGCTGGCGATAATCCCGAGGAGGGGAGTGGAGAGATATGGATAATGTAAGGCTTTTATTGGTTGATGATCATTGGATTGTGCGTGAAGGTTTGAAAATGATTCTGGAAAGCTCACCTCGCTACGTCGTGGTTGATGAGGCGAGCGATGGAGACGAGCTGGTGACCAAGGCGCTTGCCCTAAAGCCTGATTTGATCGTATCTGATTTGAAAATGCCCGGGGCTTCGGTTATAGACAGCTGCAAAGTGTTAAAAGAGCAGCTACCCGATATCAAGCTGTTGATTCTGACAGCCTTTGATGAAAGCGAGGATGTCTTTCGCGCTCTGGAAGCGAATGTAGATGGCTACATCATGAAGGACACAGCGCCAGAGCAAATTTTGAGTACGATGGATATGGTGATGATGGGTTACTCTTGCTTCCAATCCAAGCTCCAGCAAAAAAAGAAAGATAGGCTCGAAATTTCTTTTACGGATCGCGAGCAGGAGATCTTCGAGTTGATTGTCGAGAACCTGAGTAACGCAGAGATTGCACAGCAGCTGTACATCTCAGAAGCTACCGTGAAAACACATGTCAGCAGCATCCTACGAAAAACGGGACAACCCAACCGATCACAGGCTGTTCTGTATGCGCTTAAGAAAGGTCTGGTCAAAGTACCACGTAAATAATCTTTCGTTTCATTACGTGGAAAAATGGTGAAGAGGGAGTGCCGATGAAACTGCGAAGGAAAAACAGAAATCACGCGGAGTATCTGGCGGATTCCATGTTTTACTGGGTATCTATTTTAGTCAGTATCGATGCATTGTTTGCTGTAGCTTTGCACGCTTTGGGTCTTGTCATGTCCAACTGGACAGTAAGGGCAGGCCTCATCGTTTGTGCAGCGGTTGCCTGGACCGTTTATGCCTTGCATAAGCGCTATGTCATGACAGAGACTAGCTCGTATCACGTGTCATCCTTTCTAGGTGTTTCCCTGATATTATTTTTATGCTTATACAACCCGCACCAGATTGCAAACGCCTGGTTCGTATTTTTGCTCTATCCGATCTTTCTCAGCTTTTTTCACGATAAGGTCTTGTTGTGGGTATGGGGAACTGTCAGTTATATCCTTTACGTGTTGTCGCTGGGTACAGGATATAGTCAGGCCTTCAGTCTTGCTACGGTCTTTTATCTGATTCTGGCGGCAGCCAGCGCCATTTGTGCATGGCTGGGATACGGTACAGTAAATAAAATCATGCACGATACAAAACGCTCCCAAGAGGCGTACAACCGGGAATACGCCATCACTTTGCTCAATACGCTTGTCCCCATCGTAGAGAGGAAGACGCAGACCAGCAGCAGGGAAATCGATCAGATGAGCCGCCTGATGAAGCGGATACTCCGAGAATTTCCGAACGAAGAGGTTACGGATTGGGAAATCAAGCTGCTCTCGCTGCTGCATTATGTGAGCAGGATCAAATGGCCTGATTATGTTTTTGAGACGCATGAGAAGCTGACGGCTTTCGAATTCCAGATTATTCAGGAGCACTGTCATTTTGGGCGGGAAATGTTTGGAGATGACCCGGCATTTGCGCGTGTGATTCAAGCGCTGGAGAATCACCATGAGCGATTTGACGGCACAGGATATCCGCATAAGCGAAAAGGCGAGGAGGTTTCCCTGCTACCGCAAATTTTGGGACTGGTGGAGTGCTATTTGGCGATGACGACTGCGCGCTCTTATCGTGAAATCGTGACATTGGAAGAGGCGTTTGACGAAATTTGCGCGATGGCTGGTACTTCTTACGATGAAAAGGTAGTGCGCGCGTTTGCTGTTGCAGTGCAGATTCAGTCACCAACTCTTGTATCCAAAGCTCCTTCCATGGTGGGATGAATCTCATCCTGATGGCTAGATACAATGGTTCCGGCTCCCGATGTACGTAAAGGGACGGGATGGATAGAGTAGAGGTATGGGGAGGGGATGAGTTTGATGCAGAAAAAATGTAAGAATTGCGATCGAAATTCCTATAGTAGCGGCGATTGGTACCAATGGATTTGTCCGTATTGCGGCAAAGATATCACGCTGCTTACAGCCTCTCCAGTCACCCAAAGGATCATCGTTGTTCGTCCAACCATACCGAAGCGATTACAGCTGGTACAACCTGCTGAAGAAGATACCGCATAAAAACGAGACTGCCCCCGAGGCAGTTTTTTTTCGTTCCTCCTCATCCTTCAGTATGAGACGAGCTCATTCTGGATGGTAAAAATCTTCCTCCTTTTGAGGGACGGCAGTCCTTCCAGTGGTGGAAGATAAGGGATGACCTGTCACGTACAATGAAACAAAGAGGTGGTCGGAGTGGGAATTCGCTTAGTGAAGCAGGGTGTTATCATATTGCTCGCTATTTTTATCTTGCTGAATCTGTTTCTTTACGCGAGTAGCCGGTTCAATTCTGATGGTATGCCAGGGGCAGGAGACTGGAGGGTGCTATCTGTTTTGACAGGAAGTATGGCACCTGCCATTCACACAGGGGATATGGTCATCGTCACGCGGTATAGAAGCGATGTGCCGCAACCGGGTGATGTAGTGACGTATTGGAAGGATGACCAGTCGCGTTCGTTAATTACGCACCGTGTCGTGCAGCGGCTGGATAATGGCTATCTCCAAACAAAAGGAGATGCCAACCTGGAGTCTGATGGGGGATGGACAGACCCGAACCGTTTAGTGGGAAAGGTCGTATTTACGATTCCATATGCGGCAAGCATTCAAAAGGGGTTAAAGGAACCCATTACGATGATCATGTCTGTAACAAGTTTTTTCGTGTATGTCTTTTACTTGCAGTATAGGCAAAGACGCAGTCAGAAGCCGATTCAGACCGAGATGATTGAGGGGGAGCTATCATGCAGTGGGAGCAAATGAAAAATTGGCCGTGGAGACGGATTTTGGTTGGTACGGCTTTGATTAGTTCGATTGCCGCGAGCACCAGCTTTGGCACTTACGCATACTTTACAAGCCAAACAGAAGCGGGAAATACCTTTGCTGTCGGCAAGCTCGAGATCAGTCTGGGACAAAGTCTAGCTGCTTTTCAGTCAAAAGAGGATCAGCCGTTTTTGCCAGGAGTACGCGTCCAAAAATCACTGAGTATTCAAAATAATAGCGATGTGCCAGTAAAGTACGCCTTGCTCGCTGAAAAAGGCGTTGGTGACGATATCGTATACAATCAGTTGGTTGCAGAGATCAGAAGAGGCAGCGATGATCACCTGCTCTACCATGGCCGTGTCCAGTCGTTGACGCAGGCTAACGTGGTTATTCCCGAGCTGGAAAAAGGCACGAGTGATCAGCTGTATTTTACGGTCTATTTACCGGAGAGCACGGGGAATGAAGTCCAGGAAAAAATGGCAGAGATCAACTTTGGTTTTCTCGCCACCCAGCAGGAAAACGGCGATTACTTTGCCCAGAGCGGTCCTGTCATGACCTTTACGCCAAATGATCTGAGCGGAACGTCTCTTTTGGAAACGAGGAAGCTGGCAAACCGGATCGAAAAGGAAGAAGACGCCAAGCTTGCATCTGGCGAAGCCAAGAAAGGGATGACCTTTATTCTGGCTGAAGGCAGGTATGACCTGAGTGGATTGGATCTGCCCAAAAACATTACATGGAAAGCAGCCCCTGGTCAGGAGGGCAAGGTTATCGTCAGTGCGGATGAGCTGGAGGTCAGCCAAACCGCTTTCGAAGGAATCCGATTTGAGGGCAGTGGGACGGGACTTTTAGTCGGGTCCAATGTCAGCTTCCGCAATTGCATCTTTGCTGGCTACGATATCGCGATTCAAACCGGTTCAGGCAGTCATACTGACAGTAAAAGTGATGAGGATACCAATTCTGGCAGCTACCTCGAAGGCTTGACTGTAAAAGAAAGTACATTTGACGGAGGGAATCAAGCGATTGTCCTCGCGGATACGATCAAAGCGGTTATGGTGGACAATAACATTTTTAGTGGAGTAGAACATGCGGTTGTCATCGCAAACGACAACCAATCGCAAATCCAAATCATCGATAACGACTTTACCAAAGTAAGCAAGCATGCAGTAGATAGCGACGGAGTCCGGGTAGGTGATGGCATTGACGGATTTAAGGAGATCAAAGAGGGCGAAGGCGAGGCGACAAAGCTGGCTCTCCATCTGCACAAAGCAGATGTGTACCTGGAAAACAACAACTATGGGGAATAAGCCGGACAGGCTCTCTCGATCACGCCGTCGATCCAGAGTGGGTTGGGGATTGGTTCGTGATCAGATAATCGGATGTTTCTTTGTGGTTGGCGTAGCCAGCACACTGTGGGGGCAGCCTGCGAATACGTACAGCTGGATGTGGCAGGAGGTCAAGGATTCCGGAAATCCTTTTCGCATTGGTTTGCTGGACATATCCAAAAGCAGTCTGGGGAGTGAGTGGCAGGTCGTACAAGGCGGTAATCAGTCTATCGATCTATCCCGGATGATCCCGGGGGATGCTCGTCAACTGAAAGCGACGCTTTCCAAAGGAGGAAGTGATCTGGACTTTTCCTACAAAATCGTAGCCAGGGTCAAAGATTCCGAAAAGCCGGGCGGTGCGCAAAAGCTGGAGGAAGTCCTTCACATACGAATTGAGGAAGGCAAGGACAAAATCTACGAGGGTCTGGTGCGCGAGCTGCATCAGGAAACACCTGGCCTAGTACACGTGAATGGCACAGAGAATACATTTCATACTGAGGAAGGCGGCGACAAAGCGTTTGCCATCACGGTCTATCTGCCAGAAGAAGGCATCGATCATAGCTTTCAGTCTGTGAGTGGGGAGCTGGAGCTGCGTTTTTTGGCGAAGCAAGCAACAGCAGACGCGGTTTATGCTGAGTAAGGGGGGAGGGAATTGAAAAGAGTGGCGATTGGGTTGATGGCAGTCACGCTTGGACTGAATATCTTTCCTTTTCATGGAACGCTTTCTTTTTTGACCAGTGAAAAGAAACAAGCCTATTCGGTTTCGACTGGAACAAATGAGGATGTATTCGTGACGGAAACAGAGCAGCTGGAGCTGAGAACGCAAGTAACCAATCGAGTGAAGGTGAAGCGCACCCACAATGCAGACGGTAGCTCAACGGAGTCGACAGAGAGCAGAACCTCCGTACAAGAAGGGGTTCAACGCATTTCGTTCATTCCCCAGCGCGATCATCTCGAACTGGACGTGGAAAACATACAAGTAACCGGGATGGCGGATGACGAGGTAACAGTTGAAAAGGTGGAGGCGATAAAGGGAGAAGAGGGAATCGTATTTCGGATTGCCCATAACCGCAATAAAGTTGATACAGCAAATAAAACGGAAAAAGGAGAACTGCTCATTACAGCGCTCGGAGGGTTTTACTCCTTGAAGATTCCGTTGACTGTACATACCGCGTACAGCAGTTCGACAGAGGTGAGCGAGGAGGCGGCACCTGGGACGCCAGCGCCATCAGGGGGCACGCCGTCTGGTTCTCCTGCACCGTCAGATCCTCTGCCTACCGCGGAAACCCCCGTACCGCCTACCGATGCGGGTACACCTGTTGATTCAACGGATAATGCGAGTGGCCCAGTGCCTGGCTCATCGGAGGAGCCTCAGACAGATTCCTCAGCAACGGTACAGCCTGAAACGGATTCAGATCGTAGGCAAGAACCTGTTGTAGAAGAACCAGTCTCAGTAGAAGGAAACGATGATCAAGGCTTGGCAAAGGAAAACGAATAGGAGGGAAATCCTAAAATGGCTATGGTAAAAAGAACGCTATCTCTTTTCACTACCATCCTACTTGTACTTGTGATTGCGCTAACGGCATTTCTGTTCATAGGAAAAATGAATGGCGGAAAAACAACCTTGCTTGGAAATGAGATTATGGTTGTACTCAGCGGCTCCATGTCCCCGACGTTTAATACGGGAAGTATTGTGGCGGTTGGGCATACACCGTTTGCGGATATCAAAGTAGGAGACATCGTCACGTTTAAAAATGAAGACAATCTGACGGTAACGCACCGGGTCATGGAATGGAAGGACGGTGCGCTAGTCACGAAAGGGGATGCCAATAACGGGATTGATTCTGTCCCAGTAACCTCAGATCGCCTGATCGGAAAAGTCCAGTATTCAGTACCGCTGATTGGATATCTGATCGATTTTATCCAGTCAAAAATAGGCATGCTCGTCTTCCTCGGAATACCTGGTGTTTATTTGATCGTCAGCCAGATTTGGAAGCTGTTTAAGCTGGTAAAAGAGGCAGAGGCACCGGCAAACTAGCAAGGGTAGGAGATCTCGATCGAATCGATCGGGATCTTTTTTTGTTGGATTTATAAGAACTCATACTCAAGTAGGAGGGAGGGTAGCGGATGAGTTGTAGAGAGAGTTCATCCATCTCATCCTCCTATTTTCACCCTGACGCAGGAAGATAGAATCTTTCAAAATCCGTACTATGAAAAGTGTAAGGCACACCAACCATAGGTGCCATAAATGAAAAAATAAGGTATAGGAGGAATTGAAAAATGAATTTGAAAAAGCAATTCGCATTGGCTTTGGCTTCCGTAGGCTTGGGTGCAGCATTGATCGGTGGAGGAACATTTGCATACTTTAGCGACCGGGAAGAGGTTAACAATACGTTCGCAGCAGGTACACTGGATTTGTCCGTGACACCAGAAGTAGTCTTTAACGTAGATAACATGAAGCCAGGTGATTGGGCAGACAGATGGTACAAAATTACAAACAGCGGCTCGCTCGATATCAAAAATGTATACCTGACGACAGAGTACTCTGTGACAGATGCAAAAAATGACAACGGAAGCGATGACCTCGCAAAGCACATGGTGGTTGAGCTGATGGACAACTATGAGCAAGGCAAGCGTGTGATTCTGCGCGAGAGCGTGTACAACCTCAGCCAAAAGCAAGGAACCAATCGTCCTGACCTGCTCAAAGCTTATAATGAAGCAACCGGCCAATCTCTTGCTAGCGGTGTTGACAACAATATCGTCGCTCGCATCATCTTCGTAGACAACGGACAAGATCAAAACATTTTCCAAGGCGATGGCTTGAAAGTGAAATGGACTTTTGACGCTACGCAAACAGCTGGTACACATATCAATCCGTAAATCATGATGAGATGACGAAGGTGGGGCAACCTTTCATGACAATGGCCAAGACCAGAATGTGTTCCAGGGTGACAAGCTTACGCTGAGCTGGAGATTCGAAGCCTTGCAGGGGAGGGGAAGCGCACATTAAAAAGCACGTAACTCGCCAAGTGAGTTGCGTGCTTTTTGTTTTTGCAATGGCCCTGCCAGCCTGAGGGCCGACAAGGTCATGTTTTGTTTGGAATGAGGTTAGCTGATAGCGGAGAGCTCAGTTGCTTTCTTCAATGCCTGCTCCAAATCGCCAATAATATCCTCAATTGCCTCTGTACCGATCGAGAGACGGATCAGGCCTGGTGTTACACCTGCTGCAGCTTGCTCTTCCTCATTCATTTGCTGATGCGTTGTGCTTGCCGGGTGAATGACAAGCGACTTGGAATCACCAACGTTTGCCAGATGGGAGAACAGCTTCACAGATTCGATTAGCGTTTTGCCTTCTTTTACGCCGCCGCGAATGCCAAAGGTAAGGATTGCGCCAGCCCCTTTTGGCAAATACTTTTGGGCAAGAGCATGATTGGCATCGCCCTCAAGCCCCGGATAGCTGACCCAGTCCACTGCTGGATGGTTCTGGAGGAACTTCGCCACTGCGAGAGTGTTTTGGCTATGGCGCTCCATGCGCAGGTGCAATGTTTCAAGTCCTTGCAGGAACAAGAAGGAGTTGATAGGTGCTACGGCAGCACCAATATCACGCTGAAGCTGTACGCGAGCTTTAATGATATAAGCCAGCGGGCCGACTGCGTCAGTATAAACGACGCCATGATAGCTAGGGTCTGGAGTCGTCAGGCCAGGGAATTTGCCGTTGTTCCAGTCGAATTTGCCAGAGTCAACGATGATACCGCCGATTGCTGTACCATGACCCCCGATGAATTTGGTGGTGGAATGGACGATGATATCAGCGCCATGCTCAAATGGACGGCACAGGATTGGGCTGGCAAAAGTGTTGTCTACAATCAGCGGAACACCGTTTTCATGAGCGATATCGGCAATCGCTTGCAGATCGGCTACGTTGATGCGTGGGTTGCCGATGGTTTCGCAAAAGAGTGCCTTCGTGTTCTCGTTGATAGCTGCACGGAAGTTCTCAGGGTTGGACTGGTCTACAAAGTGAACCTTGATTCCGAGGCGCGGAAGTGTATGGGCAAACAGATTATACGTACCGCCGTACAGGCTGCTGGACGCTACGATCTCATCTCCTGCATGTGCGATATTGAGAATGGCAAATGTAATGGCTGCCTGACCAGACGATGTCGCCAGAGCGCCTACGCCGCCTTCGAGGAGAGCGACGCGCTTTTCGAAAACGTCTTGTGTAGGATTCATGATCCGTGTGTAAATATTGCCCAATTCCTTCAAAGCGAACAAATTCGCTGCATGCTCTGTATCACGGAATACATAGGAGGTTGTTTGGTAAATAGGAACAGCGCGTGAGCCTGTAACAGGGTCAACCTCTTGTCCCCCATGGACTGCAAGTGTTTCTGGTTTCCATTGTTGTTGATCCGACATCATCATCTCTCCTTTTTCTATGGTAGAATGAATGCAATAAAAAACGGAGCCATTCTCCTGAGAAGAAGAAGGCTCCGGTCATACGCGGACTTGCGCTCATCTCTCAGAATCTATGGATTCTGCAGGAATTGGCACCGCGCATAGGCTTATGCTGGTTGCCGGGTTTCATAGGGCCTGTCCCTCCACCGCTCTTGATGAAAAAAGTGTGTCATTCATGTTGTCACAATTGTATGAAAAACAATGCTTTGCTGTCAATCCATAAATGTAAAGTTATCAGGGTGGATATTGAGGATATTTTTTGCAAAAGTATGAGGAGGAATAAAGATTGCAGGATGAACCTTCAACAAACCAGCAGAAAATAACGAAAAGAATCGCGTTGATCATTGTAAATTTGTTTTGTTATGGGCTTGTGATCTACTTTGGGAAGTATGTCATTGAAAATGGAAGTGGTCTGAGAGAAATCAATGAGTTTGGCAAGTGGGTATTCATGCTCTTCTGCCTGTTGCTCGCCTCCCTCTATGGCTCCTTTCGCATCGTGACATGGATTCGCGAAGGAAAAATATAGAAACGTCACAATTTCGCCTTTGGACGTTCACTTTCCGCTGGGGTGACCCGTTAGAAATGAGTAATTCCGTATGATATGATGAGAGTTGATCATGATGCATGCAATGTACATATTTAGGAGGATAAATGACGATGGAATACGGCGTGAAAGAAATGACACCACAGGAGCTTCTGGAAAAGCTGGAGGCAAATGAAAATGTGCAAGTGATCGATGTACGGGAGCTGGAAGAGTGGAATTCTGGTCACATCAAACAGGCAAAGCTCATTCCGCTCGGCTTCTTGCCCCATCGCCTCGAGGAACTGGATAAAGACACTCCGATTGTGATGGTATGCCGCAGTGGCGCACGCAGTCATTCAGCTACAGAATATTTGAGTGCACAAGGCTATGACGTGGCGAACATGGTCGGCGGAATGCTGGCGTGGCCTGGTGAGAAGGAATAGACCTACATAGAGAAAAAGCTTGGAAAAGCAGGGGAGGAAGTACTCGTGAGTGAAGGCGCACAGCAACAACAGGCATCAGGGCTGCAAAAGCACTGGTTTCCTGTGTTGGCAGGAATCATTATTCTGGCAATCGTTGGGGTGTTGGGCTACAAGTACATGGCGAGAGAGCAAATACCTGTCATGAAGCCGCTTCAGGATTTTTCCTTGGATAACAGCAACGGGTCTGCCTTTACTTTTTCAGAAGGAAAAGGGAAGGTTCGCCTGGTTGAATTTATGTTTACCAATTGTCCCGATATTTGTCCGGCGACTACCTACAACATGTCTAAGCTGCAGGATCAGCTGAAGGAAAAGAAGCTGTTTGGAGACAAGGTAGAGTTCATCTCCATTACGTTTGATCCTGATTTTGATACAGCGGAGGTCTTGCAGCAATATGCGGATAAATTTAAAGCGGACCAAAACGGCTGGAAGTTCTTGCGCGGTGATGAACAGGCTATAGAAAAGGTGACCAAGGATTTCGGCATCGCGGTACTGAAGCAGCCGGATGGCACTATCGCCCATACAGCCCGCATGTTCCTCGTCGATGGGGACGGAAACATGCGTCGCGCGTACGGGATGGCAGCCGATATGGACATGGATCAGATGATGAAAGAGATGGTACAGCTAGCCGACTAGCTGCTCATGCTCGTTCATCAAACGTGATACGTACGACTTTTTCCGTGTTGTTATCGAATTCAATATGAACGAACAACGCCCGCTTGCGATTGCCCTCCTGGAGCAAAAGCTTGAACGTCTCCTCAGACGTGGTGGGCGTTTTCTTTATGCGTCCTACGTGCAAGTAATCGACAATTTGAGCTTGTGGATAATGCTGCTTGGTTTGCTGCATGGCCATTCTTCCCCACTTGGCATACGGAGGCTCGGCATAAGCTGGAGAGACAAAGGTCAAGGCTATGAGAAACGTGAGCAAAACAGTGATACGTGCGCTGATCCGCGGAAAATTGGCGAAGACAAGCAGCGTAGGCACCTCCCACAAAAAAATTTCGTTTGGTGTATGCCTAGTGTGCACAAAAAAGGGAAAGATCCGGTTGGTCGGTTCTGTAAGTGTCGCAGCTTGCTTTTACCCTGTCTCTTTAGGTACAATTTTCCAGTCACTAACAAATAATGGCTCGTTACTATGTGTAGATTGCTGAGACAAGATGAAACGAACGCCTCGCGTTGTGTTACAATAAGAATGGCATGCTTGGTTCGGGTTCCCCAAAAAAATCATGCACGATGAAGTTAGGAGGAAAGAGATTGGGCGACGTTAAGATTTTCGCGATGGGCGGCCTCGGCGAGATCGGAAAAAATATGTATTGCGTCGAGTATGAAGATGAGATCATCATCATTGATTGCGGGGTAAAATTCCCCGAGAATGAAATGTTCGGCATTGATTTGGTTATCCCGGATGTTTCCTATTTGGTAGATAACCAGCATAAAATCAAGGCACTCTTGCTGACGCATGGACATGAGGATCATATTGGGGCGATTCCTTATATTATGCGCCAAATCAAAGTGCCGATTTACGGTGGTCGTCTGACCCTGGGCTTGGTCAAGGCGAAGCTGGAAGAACACAAAATGCAAAATGATGTAAAGATGATCCCGGTTTCGGAAGACACGGAAATTCCGTTCAACCGGATGAAGGCGACCTTCTTCCGCACGAACCACAGTATTCCGGATTCCCTGGGAGTCGTTCTGCAAACGCCTGAGGGAATGGTCATTCATACAGGTGACTTCAAATTTGATATGACACCAGTGGGACAAACAACGGAGTACGGTAAAATTGCCAAGATTGGTGCGAGCGGTGATGTATTGGCGCTGCTCTCCGATAGTACAAACAGTGAGCGTCCCGGCTTTACCATGTCAGAGCGAACCGTAGGCGAAGGTATCCTCGATGTTGTCCGCAAAGCGCGTGGCCGCATCATTCTCGCTACCTTTGCATCCAACGTTCACCGTCTGCAGCAAGTCGTGGATGCGGCTGAACAGTGCAATCGCAAAGTAGCGGTAATCGGTCGCAGTATGGAAAAGGTATTTTTGATTGGACAAGAATTGGGCTATATCCAGATGCCTGAGGGCATGCTGATTGACATCAAGCACATCGACAACTATACGGATAACCAGGTGCTGATTATTTGCACAGGCAGCCAGGGTGAGCCAATGGCTGCGCTGACGCGTATCGCCTCCGGTTCGCACCGTACCGTTTCGATCTATCCGGAAGATACCGTGATCATCTCGGCTTCTCCGATCCCTGGCAACACGATCAATGTCAGTCGGACGATTGACAAGCTGTATCGTGCTGGTGCGAATGTGGTGCTCAGTCATGTATTTGACATCCATGCATCAGGTCACGGTAGCAGTGAAGAGCTAAAGCTGATGCTTAACTTTATCCGTCCGAAGTATTTCATTCCGATTCATGGGGAATACCGGATGCTCAAGACGCACTCCAAGCTGGCGCAGCAGGTGGGAATTGAGGAGAGCAACATCTTTATCATGGATAACGGCGATGTACTGAATTGCAATCGCGAAAAGGCATGGCTCAGTAAAGTACAAGCAGGTATCGTTCTGATTGACGGAAGCGGTGTAGGGGATGTTGGAAACATCGTGCTGCGCGACCGCAAGCATTTGGCTGAGGATGGACTGATGGTAGTAGTCGTCAGCCTGGATATGAAAAACTTCAAAATCCTGACTGGCCCAGATATCGTGAGCCGTGGCTTCGTGTATGTTCGCGGGTCCGAGTCTCTCATCCAGGAAGCGACAATGCTCGTCCGTCAACGACTGCAGGAAGCACTGGAGAAAAAGATCAAAGAGTGGTCCGAGCTGAAATCGCAAATCAACGAGGTTATCAAGCCGTTTATTTACGAGAAGACAGGACGCAACCCGATGATCCTGACGATTTTGATGGAAGTGTAGTTTGAACGCACTTGCTGATTCTCCAATGGACATAAACGGGGTATAATATACGTAATGGAAATGTGTTAGACAAAGGAGAGGTTGCCCAATGATGTCATATGAAGCATATATGAGCCAAGTGATTCAACCAATGCGTGATGAATTGACTCGCAACGGATTCCAAGAGCTTCGCACTGCGGAAGAAGTAGAGCAAACACTGCCTAACCAAACAGGCTTGTCTCTGGTTGTAGTGAACTCCGTTTGTGGCTGTGCTGCTGGTCTTGCACGTCCAGCTGTTGTTCATTCCTTGAACCATTCCACGAAGCCAGACCATATCTACACGGTATTTGCTGGACAAGACAAAGAAGCGACTGCAAAAGCTCGTGAGTATTTTGAAGGCTATGCACCTTCCTCCCCGTCCTTTGCGATCATGAAGGATGGCAAGATCATGACAATGATCGAGCGTCACCAGATTGAGAACAACGATCTGCAAACGATCTCCAATCTTTTGACCAGTGCTTACGAGAAGTTCAGCGAGTAAAAGAATAGAACGTACATCAAGACGCTCGGATAACGGGCGTCTTGTTTGTACGCATGAAGCTTACATACAATAAGAGGATGGAAAAGGTTTCTACTACCAGAAAAGGAGGCGAGAACAGGATGAAAACCCGTTCATTTGGACGAGACCCTCATCAAGTTTCTTTGCTTGGGTTTGGTGCCCAGCGGATTGTAGATGAGCATGATTGTACAGAGGAAGAGGCAGTCGCGATTATTCGCCGTGCTGTGGAAGCCGGGGTTAACTATTTTGATACAGCGCCTAGCTACAGTGATGGTCAATCAGAGACACGTGTCGGACTAGGGCTCAAGGGCTTGCGTGACAAAGTATGGATTGCAACCAAAACCGGGGGCAGGACACGTGATTTGGCACTCAAGGATTTGGAGGGCAGCCTGAAGCGGCTCCAGACGGATTATGTCAATGAATGGCGCATGCACAATATCATGCAGCCACATGACCTGGAAGCGATTTTTGCCAAGGGCGGAGCGCTCGAAGCATTGCTGGAAGCAAAGGAACAAGGACTGATCAAAAAAATTAGCATCAGTGGCCATACAGACCCTCGTCTTTTGGCAGAAGCGATTCGCCGTTATCCATTTGACAGTGCGTTGGTAGCTCTTTCTGCGCTTGATCACTTTATTTACAGCTTCGCCCACGATTTCGTGCCGCAAGCCGTAGAAAATGGTGTTGCCGTAATCGGGATGAAGGTAATGGGGCTTGGAAAGCTGGCTCCGTGGACAGAGCAAGCGCTTCGTTATACCTGGAGCCTGCCTGTTGCAACCTCAATCCTTGGCGTCAGCAAAATGGAGGAGCTGGAGGCTGATCTTGCTGCTGCAAATACATTCGTGCCGATGACAGATATTGAACGAGTGGAGCTGTTCCGCGAGATCATGCCGCTGGTTCGTCCGGACGTTCTGCGCTGGAAAGCACGTGAATGGATGTCTGGTGAGTGGTATCAGCTACCCGAGTTGCCTTTTCTGAAGCAGCAGGACAAGTGAGTGGATAAGTCCTTTTTCCATTAATGTGGGAAAGAGGGCTTTTATTTCGCTTGTTATTATACTAAAATATTTAATATATAGAAAAAAGTAAGGGGATACATATGAGCAAGCTTGTGGTTATTACAGGCGTAACCAAGGGATTGGGCAGGGCGATGGTAGATCGCTTCCATGAAGCCGGCTGGACAGTAGCAGGCTGCGGACGTTCGGAGGAGGAAGTGATGCGACTACGCAGCCAATTCGGAGATAAGCATGATTTTACGGTAGTCGATGTAGCGAATTGGGGACAGGTAGAAAAATGGGCAGAGCATGTCTTTGCTGAAGCTGGTGCTCCTGATTTACTGATTAACAATGCTTCTATTGTGAATCGCAACAGTCCTGTCATGAATCTCACAGCGAGTGAGTTTTCCACAGTCATGAATGTGAATGTAAACGGTGTTTTCCATATTACGCGGGCTTTTTTACCTGAGATGATTCAGCGCGGGCTGGGGGGAGTCATCGTCAATATCAGCTCTTATTGGGGCAGATATGGTGAAGCGATGCTAGCCCCTTATAGTGCTTCTAAGTTTGCCATCGAAGGCTTGACCCAGTCACTTGCTGCAGAATTACCTGCAGGAATGGCAGCGGTTGCCCTCGACCCCGGGGGAAGCATCGATACTTCTATGCTTCGTTCATGCTCGCCGGATGAAGTGGCATCTGCACCGAATCCAGATGCGTGGAGCCATGTTGCAGTTCCTTACATAATGGGGCTTGGTTCAGCAGCGAACGGAAAGTCGCTTACATGTCCGCCGGTAAACTAAAGAATCGTGAATGGAAGAGCTGTCCGAGGGAATCTCGGCAGCTTTTTTTATTTATAAAAAAGCTATGTCTTGCCAGGTTTTGTCTTATCAGCAAAAATAGTTGCGATCTTTTCCCACCATTTTCCGTCTCTTATAAATGTAGGAGCAAAAAGGCGGATAGCTGCGCAGCGAGCCTTTTTACTGAATCAGAAAGTAGCTCTCCTCGCACTCGCATCCTGGTTCAGCGGGCACAACCTACTCTAGCATCCGGTAGCGTTATCCATGAACTGGACTCGACAAGAGGTTTTTTATAGGAGGATTAGACAGATGCAGGACGATAGGGTGATTGTTGAGGAGGTCCTTCAGGGGAACAAAGAAGCTTACACTCAGATCATACAAAAATATAACAAACGAATTCGCTTGCTCATTCGCAAAATGATCGGGCAATCCGTGCATGAGCAGGATATGGCTCAGGAAATCTTTATCAAGGTGTATTATCACTTGGGCGAATACAACAAAAACTTTGCGTTTGGAGCGTGGTTGTACAGGATCGCGACGAATTATTGCTTCGATGAGCTGCGAAGACGCAAAAGGTCCTTCCAGATGACAAACGATGAAGTGGAGCTGTTCACAACCGAGACACCCGAGCTGGAGTATCTGGCGAAAGAGCAAAGAGCCTTTTTGCAAAACCGGATGATGACCCTCGAGCCCAAATATCGTATCGTCCTGGAACTTCGCTACCTCCAATTTATGAGCTATGAAGAAATTAGTGAAAAGCTGGGTGTTCCGCTTAGTACCGTTCGAACACGCATCTCCAGAGGAAAATCGAAGCTAAGAGATTCCATAACGAGAACAGGAAAAGGGGGTGACTTTTATCTATGACATGCTTGGATAAAGTTATGCTGGACGCTTTTTTGGAAGACCAGCTCTCTTTCGAGGAAAAGCAAGAGCTACAGCATCATTTGATGACATGCGGCTCATGCCTAAACAGGTTTGAACAATATATGGATGGATTGGACATGACTGATGGCGAAGAAGAACAATGGGATACAGAGGCAATTGTCCAAAATGTCATGGAAAAACTCCCCGCCTATCCGTTGAAGGTGCTTAAAACGATTGACCCTCAATCATCCGTTCAAAAAAACTGGAAAAAACGGAGTGTGGATATAGTGAAGAAAACGACAATAGCAGTTGCTGGATTGGCAGTAATCGTAACACTCGGAACGGCTGTTTCCCCTACATTTGCTTCTTATGTAAGTGGATTGTATCAAGCCGTAGGCATCTCGAGCCCTGTAAGCCAGATCAAGGGGCCTTATGCAAATGTTAGTAATCAAGTCGTCAGCTTGTTCGATGAGAAAGAGACGGATCGGGGAGTACTTGCGGCAGCCACCAAAGGGTTTGTAAAACCACTCGATTTGAAAGCGACAGATCAGGGGTTAACCGTGGAAGTAAAGGCAGTTTTGGCTGATCCATTGCGCTTGGCGATTTTGGGATCTGTGACGAAGAAGGATGGAACAAAAATGAATTCACTCGTGGAGGACCAATATACGATCATTGACAGTTCAAATGTAAATGAATTCCGTGAGATTCGATTAAAGGACAAAAACGGGAAAGTATTGACTCCCTTCTACAAAAAGAATTTGGAGGCATTTGAGTGGAGACTACTGCAAAACGGTGAAAATTTTTTGATTCAACGAGACCTGACCAATTTCTTTGATGAAAAAAATCCGCTACCAGACGAACTCATTGTAGAGCTGCGAGTGAAGCGCTTGGGCGAAACAAAAGGAACCTGGAATCTGGATATTCCGATTGATATGCGACCAGCCAAGGCTGCTTCGAAAACAGTAGCGATCAACAAGCAGTTTTCTGGTCCACAAGAAACGTTCGTTGCTCTACAGGAGGTGCGGTATGCGCCAAGCGGTACACAATTCGTGTTTTCAGAGAATAAAGCAGGGAAAGGAAAAAGCTTTCTTCATTATCAATTAATTGATGAAAAGGGTACAAATCTTGGCAGCTGGGAAGAAATAAGAGTGAGATTTTATGAAGGTGACGACTACCCTGATACAAACGTGATCTGGAATGGTCCTAGTCGTGTCGAAGCTGTAGACTGGTTTGAAACGAAGAAATGGATTCACACGTTTACCCCAATTGAAAGTACACAGAAAGCAACGATGAAGCTGGATGCTGTCTATACAGAGGAGAAGTCTTCTTTCCGTACAAAACTGAACTTGGCTGAACTTGAGAAAAAACCAATAAAAGCGGAGAGTGATGGAAATCAATTTACGTTCCAATTGGTTCAGAAGCAAATTGATAGCGGGCGTATCGTCTACGAAATGAAAGTAGAAGGTACGCTTGCCAAAGACATTGCTGCTATTGTTACTCGAACTTGGAAAGCAACAGATGAGGAAGGGAAAGCAGCTGTGAGAGCGCTGGGGGCCATGTCCAAAAAAGCAGTACAGAAAGATGGCAGGGTAGAGTTCAGTGGCCAACTCGCTATAATTAGCGAAAAGGAAGATTTGAAAGAGGTTACGCTTTCGTTTGACCAGATGATCAAAGAGCACAAGGTGGATTGGGAAATTCCACTTCAACGAGAAAAGTAATCGTACGTGTCGATCCATGAATCACCAAAAAGCCGCTCGTTCCTGAAAAGGACTCGGGCGGCTTTTTGTGCAAAAAATATGTCTAAAGCGACGAGCTGGCTGATTGACTGGGCTTTTCACGCTGGAAAAAGGAGTGCAGCAGACAGAGCAGGACGGAAGCCGTCGCGACAAGCGTTGCTAGCAACAAAGTAGGTTCAACTCCACCCTGATCATACATGTAGCCAATCGCAAGTGGACCGAGCAGTCGCCCTCCTGTCGTAATTGCTCCCACTACGCCTAAATAAAACGGTGCGAACTCCCCGGTTCTTTCTGTAATAAATGTAGGGATGGTAGGGGAGATCAGCATTTCACCAAAAGTTGTAATGATCATTCCAGCGATAAACGCGGAGTAGCTGTCGTGGTACAAGAACATAAATCCGAAGCCTACTGCATACAGAACTGCACTGGCAATGAGTTGGGCAGACAGATTTTGTCGCATGATGCGCTTGAGCCAGGACGTAATCGGTTGACCCGCAAAAATGATAATGCCATTGACCGTCCAGAGCCAGCTATAAGAGGATAGCGGCATCCCTTTTTCAGTAATGTAAGGAGCCACGCCTGTGTTCCAAACGGTATTGGAAAAGAAGATGAAGCCAGCACCAAGCGCCATGAACAAATAGAGCTGATAGCGAAAAAGCAGGGTAAACGGATTTGTGCGCTTCTTTTCCTTGTGTGCTTTGGCAGCGTCTCCAATGAGTTCTTGATGTGACATGTTTTTCATAAATAGGAAGAAAAACAAGGCAAACAGCAATGTGCTCACACTGTTGAACAAAAAAGTAAGCTGAAAGGAAAATGTTGCGATCACACCAGCCAAGGAGGTGCCGATTGCCATCCCTAAGTTATTTCCAACATAGACAATGTTAAACAATTCTCTGCGCTGTTCTTTCCAACGAAAACCGATAAATGCCTGAATGGCTGGAAAGGACAGGTTGAACGTGAAGCCAAGTCCAGTCATAAGTGCCAAATAAAGGGGCCAGCTATGCACAAAAGGAATCGACAGCTGAATGAGACCTTGAACGAACAGAGCTCCTACAATTAGGCGCTTGGCTCCAAGTCGATGGAATAGTGAACCACCGACGAATTGTCCCACGATTCCGGCCAAGGATTGAATCATTAAAACAAAGCCGGCTTCAGTCATGGAGCGTTGTAAAATCGTATGTACGTATAGCGTAGTGAGGGGCCACATGAAGGCGCTGCCAGAAGAGTTGATGAAGCTGGCAACCAGGAAAAATAGCGCTTCGCGTGGATAACGATTAAGCAGGGACGCTGGGGAAAACACGGTGACTCACCCCTTAAAAATGGATTTACAAGTAGTATAGCGATCATCAAATACTTTGTAAACTAAAAAGTATAATAAGTATATATAACCCAAATAAAGGCTGCTCCACTTTTTTCGGTTTCGAGTTATACTAAACAAAGTGGAGAGTTGAGTTACATGGATACGAAGACTAAAGGTGGAGTAGTTTTTTATGCGAATATGGAAACGAGTGTTGCTCCTGATGCTTGTAGTTATCGCTGCAACAGCAGGGTACTACGGATATTCCTTCTATGAGTTTGCACAAAATATTCAAGAGCCGAATGTGATAACGCCGGCGCCACCAGATGGTGGGGCAGCGACAAAGGCAGCCGAGATCCCGCAGTGGGACGGCAAGGAGCGAGTCAACATCCTGCTGATGGGTGTAGACCGCAGGGGTGTGAAAAATAACGGACTTCCGCGTTCGGATTCGATGATGCTTGTCAGTGTAGACCCGCTGACGAAGCGATATGATTTATTCTCGATTTTGCGGGATACGTATGTCGATATACCGGGCAACGGAAGCTCCCGGATTAATTCCGCGATTGTTGACGGTGGACCGGAGCTCGCAATGAAGACCGTGAGTCAATTTACGGGATTGCCAGTGGATCGCTACGTCATTACCGATTTCGAGGGCTTCAAGGCACTGATTGATGCTGTAGGCGGCGTGGAGCTGGATGTAGAGAAAAACATGTACTACCACGATCCGACTGACAAGGGCGTTTACGATATTCATTTGAAAAAGGGCTTGCAGCAGTTGGACGGAAACAAAGCCTTGCAATACGTGCGTTTTCGTCATGATGCTACCTCAGATTATACGCGCACCGAGCGGCAGCGTAAATTATTGGCCGCAATAGCAAATCAGATGAAAAATGGTACGACCTTGATTCAATTGCCAAGCATTTTGAAAGAAGTTACGCCATATGTCCAAACGAATATCGGCTCGATGGATATGCTGAAGCTATCCGCACTCGGACTCAGCTTGAATACGCAGTCGCCAGGAAACTATCAGCTGCCTCCGATGGGAATGTTCCGTGAATCAAACAAAGCAGGAGCCGTTTTGGTTCCAGATGTAGATCAGGTCCAAACCTTTATTCAGGAAAAGCTTCAACCACCTACTACCGAAGCCATGCAGCCGGTGGAAGAAAAACAGAGCAGCACGCCAAATTGAGCGTGCTGCTTTTTTTTGCCTACAATTTTACCTACTATTACTATTGACTTACTATTTTCAAAAGAGATATAATCCGACTTGTATCATGAAAATATGCAAAACGAACATAATATACGTGGAAATCTTTCTTATCAAGAGAGGCGGAGGGACAGGCCCTATGAAGCCCGGCAACCGGTCTATTTTCGAATAGACGTCGCGGTGCCAATTCCTACAAGATTAATTGGATCTTGATAGATGAGAAGGGTGGATGCGAACGTATAAATTGCGTTGCAGCCCCTTTTTCGTTTGATGAAAAAGGGGCTCGTTTGTTTTTTACGGGAGGTGGAAATGGTTGATTCAACTGCGAGAGCTGCATAAGAGCTATCTGGTACAAGGTAATAATATCCCGGCATTAATGGGAATTAACCTCTCTATTAAAAAGGGAGAGATATACGGCATTATTGGTCATTCCGGCGCGGGGAAAAGTACATTGATTCGTTGTATGAACCTGCTGGAACGCCCAACTACAGGCGAGGTCATGATAGACGGTGTTGATTTGACCAAGCTGGACGATCGGAAGCTGCAGGAGCAGCGACGTCATATCGGTATGATTTTTCAACACTTTAATTTGCTGTCCTCGGCTACAGTCGGAGAAAACATCGCTTTTCCGTTGAAGCTAGCAAAGCGCCCAAAGGCCGAGATTAAGAAAAAAGTCGACGAACTGTTAAAGCTGGTAGGCCTCGAGGATCATCGGGACAAATATCCAGCACAGCTGTCAGGCGGACAGAAGCAGCGAGTGGGGATTGCACGTGCATTGGCGAACGACCCGAAGGTACTCCTGTGTGACGAAGCTACTTCGGCACTCGACCCGCAGACGACCAACTCCATTTTGGCATTGCTTCTGGACATTAATCGCAAGCTGGGATTGACCATTGTGCTGATTACGCATGAGATGCAGGTCATCCGTCAAATTTGTGATCGCGTAGGTGTCATTGACGGTGGACTCATTGTCGAGGCAGGCGATGTGGTCGAAGTATTCCTCAAGCCGAAGCATCCGACTACACAGGAATTTGTGGAGCAGGTGGCTGATTCCCATGAGCTGCGCGAAGCAGTAGCATATGAGAAGGCTTCTGGTAATCGTACAATCGCACGCGTCACTTTCCTGGGTGAGCAGACGTACAAGCCGATTCTTTTCCAAACGATGCAAGAGACGGGCACTGTGTTCAGTATCCTGCAAGGCACGATCTCACGGATGAAGGACACTCCGTACGGCCAACTGGTGGTCGAGCTCGAAGGCAGTGCAGAACAAAACTCGCAGACGATCGAGAAGCTGCGTCAGCGTGGCCTGGAAGTGGAGGTGATTTAGATGGAGTGGTTGGAACTTAAAAATGTGGATTGGTCCGAGATTGGCATTGGAACCGTTGATACTCTTTCCATGCTTGGCTTTTCAACCCTGTTTACCATCTTAATCGGATTGCCGCTAGGTGTGATCCTCTTCCTCACCTCAAGAGGACAGCTTTTGGCCAACCGTGGATTTTATCTCGTCGCCTCTTTTGTGGTGAACGTCCTGCGTTCCGTTCCGTTTATCATTTTGATGATCTTATTGATTCCTGTTACCAAAGCAATTGTAGGTACATCACTCGGCGTGCTCGGCTCCATTCCACCGCTGGTTATCGGGGCTGCACCGTTTTTTGCCCGCTTGGTTGAAACCTCTTTGCGGGAAGTGGATCGTGGTGTGACTGAGGCAGCGCAATCCATGGGTGCTTCGAACTGGCAAATCGTCTTGAACGTACTTTTGCCCGAGGCTCGTTCGGGCCTGATTGCAGGGATTACGATTACGACAGTCGCTCTCGTTTCCTATACGGCGATGTCTGGGGTTATCGGTGGCGGTGGCTTGGGTGACCTGGCGATCCGTTATGGATATCAGCGTTTCCAGACGGATGTCATGATTGTGACGGTTGTTATTTTGTTGGTGTTGGTTCAGATCTTACAATCGCTGGGGGACCGACTGGTTCTGAAATACAGCCGCAAGTAAGGTCTTTCCATAAAACGTTTTAGAAGTGGTTTACAAATAAAAGGGGGAAATCTACTGTGAAGAAACTGGTTGTATCTGTACTTTCTACTGTATTAGCATTTTCTTTGGCAGCTTGCGGAAGCAAAACAGAAACCGCACCTGCTCCATCTACAGGTGGCGCTCAGGGTGGACAACAAGAAGTTACTTTGAAAATTGGTGCTACTGCTGTACCACACGCAGAAATCCTGAAGTTTGTTCAGCCTAAGCTGAAGGAACAAGGTGTAAACCTGGAGATCAAAGAATTCACTGACTATGTACAACCAAACGTACAAGTAAACGAAAAACAACTGGACGGAAACTTTTTCCAACATAAACCATACCTTGAGCAATTCAATAAAGACCAGAACATGACTTTGGAGCCTGTGACTGCGGTGCACATCGAGCCATTCGGTGCTTACTCCAAAAAAATCAAAAGCGTTGATGAGCTAGTTGATGGCGCAACAATCGCACTGCCAAACGACGTAACCAACAACGGTCGCGCACTGGCTCTCCTCGACAAAAACGGCGTAATCAAGCTGAAAGACGGCGTAGGCATCAGCGGTACGGTAAAAGACGTCGTAGAGAACAAGAAAAACCTGAAATTCAAAGAAGTTGAGGCTGCTATGCTGCCGCGCGTTCTGGATGAAGTAGATCTGGCTCTGATCAACACGAACTATGCGTTGGAAGCGAAGCTCGTACCTGCCAAAGATGCTCTGTTCATCGAAGACAAAGAGTCTCCATATGCAAACTTCCTGGTAGCTCGTGCTGACAACAAAGATTCCGAAGCCATGCAAAAGCTGGCAAAAGAACTGAACTCGCCTGAAGTGAAAAAATTCATCGAAGACACATACCAAGGCGCGATTCTCCCAGCGTTCTAAGTAACAAGTTATTTGAACGATCACATAAACCCAATCTGGTTACCACAGCTGATTGGGTTTATTTTCCTTTATAATAGAATAAATATTCATAAAATTAAATTAAATATCTTCAAACCCCATTCTCAAGCCCATTTCTGTCGAGTATATTGGTGTCGATAGAAAAAAATTGATAAGGGGGAATATTTGAATGAGACAGAAAATTTCTATCATTACCGGTATGATTATGATTGTCGGAATGATTTTGACAGGGTGTGCAGGAGGGGGACAGACGCAGCAGCAGCCTCAGCCGAATTCACCAAGCCCCGGTGGGGCGACACAGGTGGCTGAATCAAAAGCTCCGCAAATCTTCCGCGCAAACTTGACGAGTGAGCCTTCGACGGCTGATCCTGGGCTAGCCAAGGACGCTACCTCGGGAACGGTCGTGCGTGCTACCTTTGACGGCCTGACCCGTCTGGATGCTGCCTCCAAACCGATGAATTCGATAGCTTCGGACGTAAAGGTCTCGGAGGATAACCGGATCTATACGTTCACGCTCCGCGATGCCAAATGGAGTAATGGCGATCCGGTGACTGCCCAGGATTTTGAGTTTGCCTGGAAGCGTGTGCTTGATCCTAGCTTGGGAGCGGAGTATGCTTATCAGCTCTATTACATCAAGAATGCTGAAAAGGTACACAAAGGGCAGGCAAAAGCCGATGAGCTCGGCGTGAAGGTCATCGACGACAATACATTAGAGGTGACACTGGAGAATCCTACGCCATTTTTCCTGGAGCTGACTGCTTTTTATACGTATTATCCTGTACCGAAAAAAGTGGTGGAAGCGAATCCGAAGTGGGCATTCGAAGCAGCGACACATGTGGCCAACGGTCCGTTCAAAATGACGGAATGGAAGCACAAGAGCAAGATCGTTCTGGAAAAGAACGAAAATTACTGGGATAAAGACGCAGTCAAGCTCGATAAGATTGAGTTTGTGATGATTGAGGATGATAGTACGGCCTTGTCCATGTTTGAAAACAATGAGCTGGACTGGGCAGGTCAACCATTGGGGGGATTGCCGGTAGATGCGATTCCATCCCTGAAGGAATCCGGAAAGCTGGTCATTCATCCAAAAGCGACCATGTACTGGTACAAGATCAACACGACCAAAGGACCGCTTAGCAATGCGAAAATTCGCAAAGCATTGGCCTATGCGGTAAACCGTCAAACGATCGTGGACAACATCACACAGGTAGGACAGGTGCCAACGATGGGCCTCTTGCCGCAGTCCATGATTGTGAAGCCAGAGGGCTACTTCAAGGATAATGATGTCGAGACAGCCAAAAAGCTGCTTGCAGAAGGAATGGCAGAGCTAGGCTTGACCAAGCTGCCTCCAATCTCACTCTCGTATAATACGACAGATCGCCACACCAAGATCGCTGAAGCGCTGCAAGACCAATGGAAAAAGGGCCTCGGCATTGATGTGAAGCTTTCCAACAAAGAATTCAAGGTGCATTTGCAAGACATGCATGAGCTGAAATACGAGCTGGGACGCCTCGGCTGGAACGCAGACTTTAATGACCCGATCAACTACCTGGAAATGTTCCGTGACGCCAATACGGGAAACAACGATACAGGCTGGGAGGACCCACGCTACCAAGAGCTGTTGAAGCAATCTGCCTTGGAAGGAAATCCGGAGAAGCGTAAAGAGCTGTTTGCTCAAGCTGAACAGATTTTCATGGATGCTATGCCTGTGATCCCGCTCTTTACGGATGTAGACGTATGGGTACAAAGTGACAAGGTAAAAGATGTACAAGTAGATGGACTCGGCTTCATTGATTTGAAGTGGGCAAGCAAAACAGAGTAAACGATTGAACGGTCCGTAACAAAAGGGTCATGACCGTTTTATGAAAAACGTCGAGATCGCTTTTCACAGAAAAAAGCGGGCAAGAAGAGGAATCCCGTAGCCATTGAGTGAGGCTGCCAGAAAAACTTCTTGTCCGCGTTTTTTTAGTCAGAGAGAATGCCTATATCACGGAATTAAAATCCCAAATCGAGCGTTTTGCCTGTTTCTGCGTAGGTTTTGATGTTGGAGAGAATCATTGGCCAGTGATTGCTTGTATTGGCGTAAGAGGGATGATCCTTTGTCCATTGGTCGTTCATTAGGGTTAACTTTGTGCATTGGCCGACCGGCTCTAGAGTAATAGTGACACGTGTCTCTAGTTCAGCATGGTTTTCATAGTAAGAAGGACCAGGATGCTCGAGGTAGCTGATGATTCGGTTTGGTTCGAACTCCAGCAACTTGCCATATACATGTACGGTTTGGTCACCATCGTTTCCAGGACCCACATAAGCTAACTCGTCACCTACTTGAAAAGAAGAGCGAATCGTGCACCCCCAGAAAATTGCAGATACACCTTCATCAGAAACAAGAACATGCCATACTTGCTCGGGGGTAGCTCCGATATAAAAATCGTAATGAAGATCCATATTCGTGCCTCCTGTGATTTCTAAAGTTTGGAATTGAAAACATTCCTTTCAACCACTACTCTTAGTATAAACAGGAATGGATAGGTCGTATTGTAAAAACGCGACAGGAGGCCGGGCATGGATAAAATAGCAGAAAAGTTTCCGAAGGGCGTTCTGCACGCATTGATCGGAGAGAAAAAATTCTCGCTCAGCAGATTGCAGCCGTCAGCAGAAATTGGTTATTTTGTGCAGCATTATTGGATTGTCAGATGGGATTTACGAGGACAAGCCCCCTATTCCCAAGTCGTCATTGCGCATCCAAATGTAAACCTCGTTTTTGAAAAAGGGGCGAGCGGGATCTTCGGGGTAGCGAAAACGACCTCCTCCCACTTGCTGAAAGAACAGGGCTGGGTCTTCGGAATAAAGTTCAAGCCAGGGGGCTTTTATCCGTTTTTGCAGGCGCCTGTCTCTACATTAACTGGCGGTGTGATCGGTCTTGAGGAAGTATTCGGCATCGATACAAATCAGCTGGAGGCTGAGATCCTAAGCCAGCCTGATGACGCAGCGATGTTGAGACTGGCCGAACAATTGTTAACTGCCCATATGCCAGAGCAAGATCCAAACACCGCGCTGGTTGCCGATATCGTCCAGATGATTCAGCAAGACCGGACGATCCTGAGAGTAGAGGATGTAGTACATCTTACTGGCATGAATAAGCGTACCATGCAGCGAATGTTTGACCGGTATGTAGGCGTCAGTCCGAAGTCGGTCATTCAGCGCTATCGCCTGCATGAGGCGGCTGAGCGTATGGATCAGGGAACCGCAGGGGATTGGCTGGATCTGTCCATCGCGCTTGGTTATTACGATCACTCGCATTTTATTCGCGATTTCCGTTCGATCGTAGGGGTTTCACCAGAAGAATATCGCCAATACAAGTAAAAAAAGAGCTGACCTCCGCTATTGAACGGATGTATCAGCTCTTTTTTCTATTATATTAGCCGATGTATCGCGGTCTTTTAAAGCCTGCCTCTTTGGTCGCTATCACAACGATGCCTTCATCTGAATCCAGTACAGACGGCCCATCGTGATAAATGACGCCCTGAAGAGAGGGTATGGAGCCATGAACCTTTCTCGCTCGTTGTGCCAACAAAGAGCGCCAAACTTGGCGAGCAACATGTCTGGATACAGGTCTGACGTGACCCGATACAGTCATGTGGGCATTCGATTTTCGAGATGGCATGGCATCGTTCCCCTTTCTAATATGGTTTCAAAGTAATAGAAGAGATCTTCATTCAGACGGATCAGCTCTTCTGCGATTTCGTTCAGCTCCATCGGCACTTCTTTGGCTAACAGATGAATAGTAAAGACAAATATTTTCGCCACAGTAAAACTGAGGATGAGCTCTTTTTCATTCCCGTATTTCTTGCCCGTATACGAAATAACCTTTTTGTTTGTTAGAAAGGAATCGACTACGTAGCTTCTGGGATGGCTGCTACTTACATTGTATTCCAAAAAGTACGTTTTTGCATGATCTTTTATCGCGCCTGACACGCCGATTTGAACCAATGCTTTGCCATCTTCTGTCAATTGAAACAGCGTTGTGCCTTTTACTCGAAAATCGGCCATCGGGTAAAACTCGTTGTGTAAAGCGCCGAGCACAGCATGAATACGGGGAATCATCTGGTCGCTGGACTCGATGGCGGAGAGGAGAAACCGCGCATGAGACTCTAGTCTGTGGATGTAGCTCTGGCTTTCTTTTTCCGATACGCCCTGCGCCAGCGGTCCAAGCTTCTGCAGCTGTCGCCTGATTTGATGACAGGCAGAACCGATTTTTGCTGGAAAAAGGGTGGGGTCAGCCGTGTGTTCATACGTGATGGGCGCAATCCCGAGCAAATCTGTTGGCAGATGCAATCCGGGAACATGGCGTGGCGTTAGAAAGAAGACCCGTTCGATCCCGAGCCGTCCGGTAAAGAGACCAAATTCAAATAGCACATTGTCACGGACCGTTTTGACTTCCTGTTTCCGATAGGTAGTCAGATCGTCTGGTGTAAAAACAAAAACGGCAAAATCCACCTGTTTGCTCATTTCGATCAGATCGTGCAGCGTGACACTGCTTGGATCAAAAACACCCTGGGGCCAAACGATGCAGTCAGCATCATGCTCAAGAGCAGACTGAATTTCGTAGGCAACAGGGAGGCCTTCCACGGATGATCCGATAAAAATTTCCGGCTTTTGCTTATTGTGCATGCTGCCACACTCCTTCTGGCAACCCATTCCTTACCAAACCAATTACTTCCAGTGTAGAGGAATTCTCCTATTTTGCATAGTTTTTCTTGCCCGAGGCATACTTCCTTTGATGAAGGTTTCGAATTTATTTCCCTTAATATACTTTGATATTCGAATAAAACATAATTAAACTTGCTTAAAATGTCTTCAATATTACTAAAAATGAAGTATATTGTTGGAGTAGCTTTCAATGGAGTTTTACCGATATAAAGGGGGTCAACACCAATGAAAAAAAGCGTATTTGCAGCTATGAGTTCTATTCTGGTTTTGAGTGCGGCGCTGGCAGGCTGTGGCGGCGGCGGTGAAAAAACCGGTGAACAAGGAGCTTCTACTGGTAAGGAGCAAACTAGCGGTCCAAAAGTATTGCGCATGAACATGCACAGCGAGCCACCAACAGCTGACCCTGCGTTGGCTGAGGATTCAACATCCGGTGCGCTTCTCCGTGCAACATTTGATGGACTTACTCGTATTAATGAAGATGGTAAACCTCACGAGTCCGTAGCTGAAAAAGTTGATGTATCTGAAGATGGCTTGACATACACGTTCCACCTGCGTGACAGCAAATGGAGCAACGGCGACGCTGTTACTGCAAAAGACTTTGAATATGCATGGAAGCGAGCGCTCGATCCGAAGCTTGGCTCCACTTACGCATATCAGTTGTACTACCTGAAAAATGCTGAAGAGTACAACATGGGTAAAGCGAAAGCAGACGAGGTTGGCGTAAAAGCACAAGATGATAAAACTCTTGTAGTGACATTGAAAAACCCAACTCCATTCTTCCTGGAGCTGACTGCTTTCTACACGTACTTCCCTGTTAACCAAAAAGTAGTTGAGTCCGATGCAAAATGGGCAGGAGAAGCAAAATCCCACGTAGGTAACGGTCCATTCAAGATCGACACTTGGGAGCACAAGAGCAAACTCGTTCTCGCGAAAAACGACAACTACTGGGATAAAGATGCTGTAAAACTGGACAAGATTGATTTCTCCATGGTTGAGGATGAAAACACAGAGCTGTCCATGTTTGACAATGGCGATCTGGACTGGGCAGGAGCTCCTATGAGCGCACTCCCTACTGACGCTGTTCCAGCATTGAAAGATTCCGGCAAAATGGAAACTCGTGCAATTGCGGGAACTTACATGTACAAATTCAATACGGAGAAAGCACCTTTCAACAACGCGAAAATCCGTAAAGCGTTTGCGTATGCAATTGATCGTAAATCCATCATCGACAACGTAACGCAAACGAACCAAGAGCCAGCAATGGGCCTCGTACCTCCAACAATGGCTGTGGCAACAAGCCCTTACTTCAAGGACAATGATGCAGAAACAGCGAAAAAATTGCTGGAAGAAGGTATGAAAGAAGAAGGCATCACCAAAATGCCTACTCTGACTCTGTCCTTCAATACTTCCGAGGGTCACAAAAAGATTGCAGAAGCGATCCAAGACCAATGGAAAAAAGTATTGGGTGTAGACGTGAAGCTGGAAAACAAAGAGTGGAAAGTATTCTTGGATGACATGCACCAAGGTAAATTCCAAATCGCTCGTTCCAGCTGGACTGGCGACTACAACGATCCATACACTTTCCTGGATCTGTTCAAGAACAAAAAAGGCAGCAACAACGATACCAACTGGGAAAATCCTAAATATCAGGAGCTGCTGAACAAATCTGCTCTTGAAAAGGACCCAGAAAAACGTAAACAAATCCTGGCTGAAGCAGAAGCAATCTTCATGGATGAAATGCCTGCAGCGCCAATCTACTACTACACTCATTCCTACGTGAAGAGCGACAAAGTAAAAGGTGTTGTTCTCGACGGTCTGGGCTTCGTAGACTGGAAATGGGCAGACATTCAATAATCGAACAACCATATGCGATACAAGAAGAAGGGCAATTACGCCCTTCTTTTTTTGTTTACATACTTGAACAATAAACTTTCTATTTATTCAAAATTTTATAACTAAAATAAAATAAAGTTGACTCTGCAGGCAGTTCAGATGGGTGAATAGCGAAAAGTAAAAAATGGAGAAGGTTCATAAATCCCTATTTTATAAGGTTTTATTGGCTTTTATAGAAGGGAGGAATCTTTTTCCGTTTTATTTTATCGATAAATTTATTTTTATAANTTAAATCAATCTAAAACATGTTTAAAAATAATATAAAAGGATGTATATTGAGAAAAGATTTAGAAAAGGGGGATTACTTGTATGAAAAAGAATGTTTTCGTAGCAATGAGTTCCATCCTCGTCCTTGGTGCAGCCCTCGCAGGTTGTGGCGGCGCAGGTAATGAAGCAGCTAAACCCGCAGACAACAACGCATCTCAAGGAGCTACAGCTGAAAAACCAGCTGCTGGACCAAAAGTATTGAGACTGAACCTGCACTCTGAGCCACCAACAGCTGACCCAGGTATTGCAGAAGATTCCACTTCCGGTACAATCATTCGTGCAACTTTCGAAGGTCTGACTCGTAACGCCGGCGACGGTAAAGTACACGAGGCAGCAGCAGAAAGCTACACTGTTTCCGAAGATGGTAAAACATATACATTCAAAATCCGCGATGCAAAATGGAGCAATGGCGATGCTGTAACTGCTAAAGACTTCGAATATGCATGGAAACGCGCTTTGGATCCAAAAACAGCTTCCAACTATGCTTACCAGCTGTACTATGTAAAGAACGGTGAAGCATTCAACAAAGGAACTGCAAAAGTAGAAGACGTAGGCGTAAAAGCGCTTGACGATAAAACACTGGAAGTTGTTCTGGAAAACCCAACTCCTTTCTTCCCTGAGTTGACAGCTTTCTACACATACTTCCCTGTAAACCAAAAAGTAGTAGAAGCTAACGACAAGTGGGCTGCTGATGCAAAAACTCACGTAGGTAACGGACCGTTCAAGCTTGACCTGTGGGAGCACAAAAACAAGCTGAACCTGGTGAAAAACGATAACTACTGGGATAAAGACAACGTAAAATTGGACAAGATCGAATTCTCCATGGTAGAGGATGAGAATACAGAGCTGTCCATGTTCGATAACGGCGAACTTGACTGGGCTGGTGCACCTACAAGCGCACTGCCAACAGACGCTATCCCAGCTTTGAAAGATGCTGGAAAAATGAAAACCCAGCCAATCGCGGGTACTTACTGGTACAAATTCAATACGGAAAAAGCACCGTTTAACAACGTGAAAATCCGTAAAGCATTCGCATACTCCATCGATCGTCAAGCTCTGATCGACAACGTACTGCAAGCAGGTCAACTCCCTGCTACAGGTGCAGTACCACCGTCCATGGCTCTGAACAAAGATGGCTATTACAAAGACAAAGACCTGGAAACAGCGAAAAAGCTGTTGGAAGAGGGTATGAAAGAAGAAGGCATCACCAAGCTGCCAACCGTCACTCTTTCTTACAACACTTCCGAAGGTCACAAAAAGATTGCAGAAGCAATCCAAGACCAATGGAAAAAGCAACTCGGCGTAGACGTGAAGCTCGAAAACAAAGAGTGGAAAGTATACATCGAAGATTTGCATCAAGGCAGCTTCCAAATCGGTCGTATGGGCTGGTTGGGTGACTTCAACGATCCAATCAACTTCCTGGAGCTGTACAAGGACAAAAAAGGTGGCAACAACGACACCAACTGGGAAAATCCGAAGTACAAAGAGCTCTTGAACCAATCCGCTCTGGAGCAAGATCCAGAGAAGCGTAAAGCAATCCTGGCACAGGCTGAGCAAATCCTGATGGATGACATGCCGATCATGCCAATCTACTTCTACACGCAATCTTGGGTACAAAACGATAAAGTTACTGGCGTAGTTATCGACGGTCTCGGCCAAGTTGACTACAAAAATGCTGACATCGCTCAGTAATAGAAGGATGAGAAGAGAGGCGCCTAGCGTGCCTCTCTTCTTTTTTTGCTGACTTATGGACAAATGACCAAACCATCGTACGCCTCCTGACATAGATTGAAGGGAACAAACTGTGATCAGGGGGGATAACTGTGGATATCGGCAAATTGCTGAGTATTGTGGGCTCGATTCCTAAGGATAAGTTGAAGACGGATGCAGGTTTAAAGGAAGTTATCCGCGACATGGGCAAAAAGGTAGGAAAGAATTTCTCGGATAAGGAATTGAACAGCTATGTAGCGCAGTTCAGGCAAATGTCCAAAACGGAGAGCGTCGGCAGTCTGATGAATAAGCTATCCAAAAAGGGAATCAATACGAAAGATTTAAACAACCTCAAGAAACGCTTCAAATAAGAGAAAGCGTCAAAAGGAGGGAGGTGGGATTATCGCTACCAAGACGAAGAAGAAGCAAAAGCTATTGGTTTCCCAAGATCGACTGCTCGAGTCGGTGAATAAGCTCGCGGATGCTCAGAATTCGAACAGTGCACAGATGCTTCGCGAGATGAACCAGGTTCGTCAGGAGCTGCAAGATATGAAGGATACTTTGGGCCGTCTCAAAGCCAGGCCATTGCCAGACCAGCGGAGAAGCCTTTTATTCGGAGGTAGGCGGCAAACGATTCCTGTACAACCCATTCCAGAAAAAACAAAGCCTGCGTTTTCTATAGAAGACCTGTTGCCCCTTTTGCCTCATTTGAGTGGTGCTTTCCCTCAATTAAAGAATTCGAAAGTGGCCGATTCAATCAAGGTTCTTTCCAATCCAGCCGTTTTGTCGATGATCCAGCAGTTTGTCGCAAATGGAGGATTAAACATGCTGAAGGGACCTGTTGAGCAGGTGAGCAAGAGAGAGCGACGTGGATTGTTTCGCTTATAATAGAATAGCGGCAAATGGGTTGCCAAACACACCTAGAGGGAGACTGTCTTTCAACAAAAAAAGAGACAGTCTTTTTCTATTTGCCCAAAAAATCGCTCAGTTTATGACGATTTTGGTACCAAAAGACTACAAACTTTACAGAGAGTGATGCGTCTAATAAAATGGTGAACGTTGCACAATGGCGTCATGCCACAAAACAAAACAGACATCACGGAGGAGGACAGGATGAAAAGACGATTGTACCCGTTACTTCTTGCGATGCTAGTCCTGCTGCTAATCCCCGGTTGGGCAACAGCGGCAAAGGCAGCGAGCGAGGAAGCCGTCAAGCTGATCATTGGTGGACAAGCTACCGTACCTGATGTGCCGCCAGTCATCAAGAATGGGCGGACATTGGTTCCTGTTCGTGTAATCGCGGAAGGTCTCGGGGCTGAGGTAGAATGGAATGAAAAATCCCGAACAGCCGTCATTACACGAGGAGCCCAGCAGCTATCTCTCACACTGGATTCAAAAAAAGCAGTGGTGAACGGCAAGCAGGTAAGCCTCGACACGGCACCTGTCATCGCAAAGCAGCGCATGTTATTGCCACTGCGTTTTGTCGGAGAATCACTTGGTGTTACGGTGGGCTGGGATAACAGCAGCCGTACAGTGATCGCCAACGAAACACCGCAGGTCCTTTTAAATGGACATGCCCCTTCACAAGCGATCAAGACGTACCAGGTGTCTGATACGATGTATGTGTCGGCACAGACAGTAGCAGAGCAAGTTGGACAAAAAGGATTTGCCTGGAAAAGACCCGAGCGTGGAATGACGATTGATGATCAGCTGGTTCTTCCACTAGAGCAAATCGAGAATGAGCTTGGCGGTTCGTTCACATGGAATAAGAAAAAGAACGTGGTTGAAATCGATCGATTGAATCATCTGAAGGATTTAACGATGGATAAAGAACGCGTTCACATTAAAACCTCGATGCCCGTTCAGGCACAGGCGTTTGTACTGACCGGACCACATCGCATCGTACTCGACCTGCCGCAAACCTCCTTGGACGACAACCTCAAGGAGCTGTTGGAAGAGCAGAACAGCAACATTGGCAGTATCGGAGAGAGTGAAGAAAAGCAGCGAGCTTCGCAAGCCGATGAGGATGAGGACATGGATGAGGATACAGAACAGTCCTTCTCTTCCGACGATCAGGCAGCCAAAGCTGCAGAGCCAAAAGAAGAACCTTTGATTTCAGCACTGCGCTTTAGCCAATACAGTGCTTCGCCTGATACTGTCCGTGTGGTGATTGAATTAAACCAAAAGAGCCAATACAATTTGGTGAATACAGATGATGGCATTGAGGTGCAGCTGACGCCGAAGCCAAAGAAAACAGGATATTTGATTGTCATTGATGCGGGTCACGGTGGAAAAGACCCAGGTACACTAGGGACTGCAGGCAACCATGAAAAGGATTATAATTTGGCTGTAGCCAACAAGGTTGTTGAGCTCTTGAAACAGTACCCGGAGTTTCAAGTCGTGCCTGTTCGCACAACAGATGTGTTTTATGAGCTGTCAGAGCGTGCGGCTATCGCGAACGATCGAGAGGCTGATTTATTCCTGTCGATCCATGCAAACGCGGCTCCAAGCGCGACGGCTGGTGGTACGGAAACCTTCTACTATAATGCAAACAGTAAGACATTTGCGGAAGTTGTACATAAACATCTGCAGGGCGCAACGAAATTCCAGGACCGTGGAGTCAAGGCAAGCGGTTTTTACGTCATTAAAAACACGAATATGCCAGCCGTTCTGACGGAAACGGGCTTCCTGTCCAATCCGACAGAGAACGCGCAGCTGATGAATCCGGCGTTCCAGGACAAAATCGCGAAAGCGCTTGTAGCAGCGATCCGCGAATACTATCAGTCGTATCAGTAAGGGAGGTTTATTCCGATGAAAAAAAGTCGTTTGATCTGGATGGCAGCTCTCGCTATGGTGCTCATGGCTGGTTGTGGGCAAAAAGCGGCTCCCGCCCCGCAGCCGACGACTCCGGTCGAACAGCCGTCTGGCTCGACTCCATCGACACCTGAGCCGAAGCTGACGAAGCAAAATATTACGGTATACTATTCGGATAGTGATCTGATGGATCTGCAAAAGGAGGAGCAGGAAGTTTCTTTTGCCGAAGACATCGAAAAGTACAAAAAAACGCTCACGATGCTAGAGAAGCCGCAGAAGACAGAGGAGCATTTTCCACTTTGGAAAGACTTCCACTATCATTCCGTGACATTTGACAAAGGAACGTTGACAATCGATGCAGACAGTAAAAACCAGTACAATCTTGGAGCTGGCGGCGAAGGAATGGCACTGACTGCATTGCTGAAAACCTTTTTCCAATACGCGGAAGTACAAAAGATCGTGATTTTGGAAGATGGGAAAAAGACAGAATCGTTGATGGGGCACGTAGAGATTACCGATCCATTCACACGCGATAGTTTAAAATAGCTCGTATAGAAAACGGCACGTCCTGAAGACTTCGGATGCGCCGTTTTTTTGTTTCGATGATCAGGTTCTTTCCCTGCAATTGAACGGCTCATTTATACAATTTGGTCCTCATCTTTAAGAAAGCTTAACAATGGCAACACAATACAACAACATTCGAGCTGTATAGTTTGTACTTGTAAGAGAGAAAAAATACCCGACCCTTTTAAGGAGGATTTTCATCAAATGAAAAAACTCAGCAAAATGTTTATGGCGCTGACTTTTGTAGGAGCTTTGCTCGCAGGTTGCGGAAGCAATAATGCCGCACCAGCACCAGCGCAACAACCAGCAACATCAACACCAGCACCAACGACTCCTGCTCCAGCACCAGAAGCTAGCAAGCCAGCAGCTTCCAGTGAGCCAGTTACGGCAGTGGGTTCTACAGCATTGCAACCTCTCGTAGAGCAAACAGCTAAAGACTTCATGGCAAAAAATGAGGGCGTTCAAATTCAAGTACAAGGTGGAGGAAGCGGTACTGGCCTTAGCCAAGTAGCGAGCGGAGCGGCAACAATCGGTAACTCCGACATTTTTGCAGAAGAGAAAAAAGGAATTCCAGCGAATGAGCTGGTCGACCATAAAGTAGCTGTCGTAGGTATGGCAGCAGCAGTAAGCCCTAAAGTAAAAGTAGACGACTTGACGAAGCAACAGCTGATCGACATCTTTACAGGTAAAATCACAAACTGGAAAGAGGTTGGCGGCGATGATATGAAAATCACGCTTGTAAACCGTCCGAAATCTTCCGGTACTCGTGCAACATTCAGCAAATTCGCATTGGATGGAAAAGAAGAAGCAGAAGGTATCACAGAGGATTCCTCGGGTACTGTTCGCAAAATCATTGCTGAAACACCAGGCGCAATCGGTTACCTCGCTCTGTCCTATTTCAACGATACTGTTAAAGCAGTGAAGTTGGATGGAGTAGAAGCAAATGCAGAAAACATCACGTCAAATAAATACCCAGTTTGGGCATATGAGCATATGTACACGAAAGGTGAGGCTTCTGGCAACGCAAAAGCATTCCTGGACTTCATCCTGACAGACGAAGTACAAAAGAAAACAATCACAGAGCTCGGCTTCCTGCCTATTACTGACATGAAGGTAGAGCGCGATGCAGAAGGAAAAGTAACGCAAAAATAAATAGTCAAGCAGTTAAAGCAAGATAGAGGGGTGGGTGGGGGCACTTACCCCTCATTTTGCTTGTAAAGATGTAAAAACCTATACCTTTTTCGAGATAAATAACACGCTCGTACCTCCATGAGGAGGTCTCAGAAGAAGCTTTCTGATGTTAAGTCGTTTTCTTTCCAGGAGGGAGAACATGAACCATCGTACCTACGGGTCAAAGACAGAAAGGCAATCCATGATTGCGCGAAAAATGCTGACGTACAATAAACGCCAGTTTACAGAGAATATAACAGGCAGAACGATCGCAATGGTTTGTGCGGCCTTGCTAGTCGTTGTCGTTTTGTCCATCACGTATTTCATTGCTTCCAAAGGATTGTCCACGTTCTTTGTGAACGGAATTAGCATCACGGAATTTTTAACACAGCTTAAATGGGACCCAGAGGGCGAGCCTTCGGTATACGGTGTGTTTCCCTTTATTCTTGGTTCGTTTTTAGTAACGGCTTTGGCTGCGCTGATTGCTGCTCCGCTTGGCATTGGTGCTGCGATTTTCATGACAGAGATCTTCCCGAACTTCGGTAAAAAAGTGTTGAAGCCGGTTATTGAGCTGTTGGTGGGGATTCCATCCGTTGTTTACGGCTATGTGGGTCTTACCTTGCTTGTTCCTTTTATTCGTGAACAATTTGATGTATTGGGCTTTAGCTTGCTGGCAGGGGGTCTTGTACTTGCTCTGATGATCTTGCCAACGATCACAAGTGTGGCTACTGATGCGATTCAGGCAGTGCCACAGGATTTGCGCAATGCCTCACTGGCATTGGGAGCCACACGCTGGCAAACGATTTGGAATGTCGTTTTGCACTCCTCGCTTCCAGGTTGTTTAACGGCAATTGTTTTGGGTATGGCGCGCGCGTTTGGAGAGGCTTTGGCGGTTCAGATGGTTATCGGGAATACGACAAAGCTGCCAGGCAGCCTCTTGGACCCAATCAGTACGCTGACGAGCGGAATTACGCTCAACATGGGGAATACGATTCAAGGTACCCCATACAATAATGCGCTTTGGTCGATGGCATTGTTGCTCTTGCTCATGTCTTTCATCTTCATCATGATTTTGCGTATCTTGGGCAGAAAAAGGATGGTGAAATAGATGAAAGCAAGAATAATGGACCGCGCTGCAACGATTATATTGACACTGATCGCCGTTTTGATTATCGGCACGCTGGTAGGACTTCTCGGCTTCATTTTGTCGCAGGGGTGGCATAAGCTCAATCTGGACTTCCTGACGTCACCACCTGACATCGTCAATGCAGGCGGCGGGATCGGACCGCAGCTGTTTAACTCTTTGTACCTGCTTGTTTTAACGATGCTGATTGCATTGCCGCTCGGTATTGGCGCAGGTATTTATATGGCTGAATATGCGCCGGATAACAAGTTTACGCAGTTTATCCGGATGAGTATAGAAGTATTGTCTTCTCTTCCTTCGATTGTTGTCGGTTTGTTTGGTTTGCTAGTGTTTGTAAATATGACTGGTTGGGGATATACCCTGTTTTCCGGTGCCTTGGCCCTGACAGTGTTTAATCTGCCATTACTGGTTCGTGTTACAGAAGATGCGCTGCGCAACGTACCGCGCAGTCAAAAAGAAGCGAGCTTGGCGCTTGGCATCACCAAATGGCGGACGATTGTCTCAGTCATTTTGCCGGCAGCTTTGCCAGGGATTCTTACAGGAGCAATCCTCGCATCGGGACGTGTGTTTGGGGAGGCCGCAGCTTTGCTGTTTACTGCGGGTATGTCTTCTCCAAACCTGAATTTCACCGATTTCACATTAAACAGTCCGACTTCACCACTGAATCCGTTCCGTCCAGCTGAAACTCTTGCTGTACACATCTGGAAAGTAAACAGCGAAGGGTTGACGCCGGATGCACGCGATGTTGCAGATGGAGCCGCTGCCGTACTCATCATTGCCGTGTTGCTCTTTAACGTCTCGGCCCGTTGGTTTGGTACATGGGTATACAAAAAGATGACGTCAGGATCAAACTAAGAGGAGTGGTAAGTATGTCCGTACTCACGATGCAAGACACAGTGCAAGACGCTGTCAAAGATACGATTATTCAGACCCAGGGTGTCTCTGTCTTCTACGGGGAAAAACGTGCAGTGAACAGTATTAGCATGGAGATCGAGCGGAATTCTGTCACGGCCTTCATCGGGCCGTCTGGCTGCGGCAAGTCTACGCTGCTCAGAAGCTTGAACCGTATGAACGATCTGGTTCCCTCTTGCCGTGTAACAGGCTCGATCATTGTTGATGGGATTGATATTACGAGTGAGCAAGTAAACATCGAAGGCTTGCGTCAAGTTGTTGGGATGGTATTTCAACGGGCGAATCCATTCTTTAAATCAATTTACGAAAACATCGCGTTTGCCCCTAGATTTCATGGCTTGACCGATAGACGCGCACTCGATGAATTGGTAGAGAACAGCTTGCGCAAGGCTGCACTTTGGGATGAGGTCAAAGACCGCTTGCGTGACTCAGCCTTGTCACTCTCTGGTGGACAGCAGCAGCGCCTTTGCATCGCTCGCGCCATCGCCATGCAGCCAACTATTTTGCTGCTGGATGAGCCGGCTTCCGCGCTCGATCCAATCTCTACAATGAAAATCGAAGAGCTGGTCATGCAGCTAAAAGAAGAATACACAATCGTGATTGTGACGCATAATTTGCATCAAGCAGCACGTATCTCTGAAAAAACGGCTTTCTTCCTGTTAGGTGAGCTGGTGGAGATGGATCACACATCCAAAATCTTTACTTCTCCGGAAAATGAAAAGACCGAGGCATATATTAGCGGTCGATTTGGTTGATGTATATGCCCTCCGTTTCAGCTTCTTGCTGCGGGGAGGGTTTTTGTATACCAAGAAAAAGAAAAGGCCCTCTATGCGGAGGGCCTTTCGATTGTGCGGAAGAAGCGTATTTCTTGTTCCAGATCTTCTACGATGCCTGTCAGACGCTCCGAATCGTGTAAGAACTGCTCCGAGAGGGAGAGGCTTTCCTGGTTGGCTGCGACGGCTTGCTGTGTGCCAGAGACGACCTCTGTAGCGGATAAGGCGAGGCTGTCTACTCGGTCCTGAATCACCTGGCTCTGGCTGTAAATCCATTCCGAGAGCTTCTCAATCGATTCAAACTGGCTCGTGAGGACTTCACTGATCTGCACGGTTTTTGTAAAAATATCGGTAGCTTGGTGCAAGGTATTGATGCCATCTACAGTCGCGTGGTCCGTTGTTTCCAAGCATTCTGAGACGTGAGCCATTCGGTTTTCACCTGATTGGAGGACTTGCTGGATGCGCGTCGTGGCTTCTTCCGTTTGCTCGGACAGCTGGCGGATTTCGTCTGCGACAACACCGAAGCCGAGTCCAGCTTGTCCGGCTCTCGAAGCTTCAATGCGAGCGTTAAAGGACAGGAGCTTTGTTCTTTTGGAGATGGAGGAGATCAAAGCGAGAATATCCCTGATGTCGTTCATGCTTTCTTTCATCGAGGACATAGCGTGAAGAGATGCTCGCATGTCTTCTGAAATCTTTTGCATGTTTTCTTTTAAGTGATCGATGGATAGGGCGGCTTTGGCGCTTTGCTCGCGCGACTCCTGATTTTGCATGACAGCTGTTTGCATGGAGCTGTTAATCTCGGACATTTCCGTAGTAATACTCTCCATGATGGAGTGGATCGTGTCGATTTGTACTTGTTGCTCATCCATCTCCAGGGATAGTTTTTCTGTCACAGCGACAACCTCGGTCTGCATGGCATGGGAGTGACGGGAGCTTTTTCCGACGTGATCGGCGACTTGCCTGACGTCCGAGATGACGTATTGAATTTTTCCGATGATGGTGCGGATTTGCCCGCTCATACGATTGAAGCTGTCTGCGAGCTGTCGTATTTCATCATTGCTTTTAACTTGCATGTTTAAAAAGAGATCGCCTTCGCTAAACGCAGTCATTTTTTGTTGAACTTCCTTGATCGGCTGCGTAATTTTACGAACAAACAAATATAAGAGTAGGCCCAGTGCACAAAGACCGATCAGGGAGACGGCCAATATCGTCAGCTGCAGACGATTCACCACTTGCTTGACCTCGATAATGGATTGGACGACGATGATTCCCCAGCGGAGTGAGTCGTCAAAGCGATAGGCTGCGAAATAGCTCGTCCCATTCATCGTCATTTCGTTCACACCCGTCTGACCGGACAGGACGTACTGTACGACAGGCAGTTGATACAATCCAGGGCGCTGCAAAGCGTAGTTTTGATCAGGATGAGCAACGAGCTTGCCGGTTTGATCGACAATCATGGCGTATCCGGTTTCCCCTAGCTTGATTTTACTGATGGATTCACTCAGCTTGGGTACAGAGACAAAGGCAACTACGACTCCGATAGGCTCTTCCTCTTCATTTCGCAAGGCAATGGAGATTGCTATTTTTGGAAACTCGGTTTTAGAAAACTGGAAAACATCCGACACATAGGTTTTCTCTTTGTCGAAAGCACCTTTGAACCAGTCTGTTTTTCTAGGATCATATTCGCTATCGAGCGGAGAACCGGGAAAAGTGAGGAAGCGTCCATCATTGGTGGCTACCTGTAATTCAGAAATAGTAGGATTGCTTGATACGATCTCGGAAAAAATTCCAAACGTCTGACCATTTGATACTTTGCCATTCTTGTAAGTCGATGCGTATGACTGTAAGGCTGTGACGATTGTCTGTACCTTGCTGTCGACCTCCTGCAAAGCAGCACCGGATGCATCCTGCAATTGTTGCTTTGTTTTTTCGTTAAGCATGGCCTCTGATTGAGAACTGATGAAAAAGGCCGTAATCGCCATCATTCCGATAACCATTGCCATCATTCCGAAGAACAGCCGGGTAAAAATAGAACGATAATGAAACGACGAGTTGCCTAATGTACTTTTTTTTCTTAGCATCAAATATGCTCTCCCCTTATTCGACAAAACGTTCAGCTTTATTGTAGGTTTTGCCAGAAGGGGCGTATATGGTTTACCGGCAACATTTACCATAACTTTACCTTGGGTGAAATCTTTATGGAAACTTAATAAACATCACATAGAAGCATAACATTATGGCGCTATAGTGATGGAGATGAAGTAATGCTGCAACAGGAAAAGGAGCGAGGACCGTATGAGCGTTATTTCGGTGCGAGAGTTAAACCTCTTTTACGGAAATAAGCAAGCCCTCTATGATATAAATTTAGATGTAGATTCCCATTCCATTACCGCTTTGATCGGGCCATCAGGCTGTGGGAAGTCCACCTTTTTACGAACGCTGAATCGCATGAATGATTCCGTTCCCAATACAAAAATTACAGGCTCTGTGAAAGTATTTGATGAAGATATTTATAGCTACAACGTAGAAGTAGAAAGACTGCGTAAAAATATCGGGATGGTTTTTCAGCACCCGAATCCGTTTCCGAAGAGTATTTATGACAACGTGACATACGGACCCAAGCTGCATGGCTTGATGGATCGACATAAGCTGGACGAGATCGTAGAGACAAGCCTCAAGGCGGCTGCCCTCTGGGATGAGGTCAAGGATGTGCTGAAAAAGCCTGCAACTGGCTTGTCTGGTGGACAGCAGCAGCGTCTGTGTATCGCCCGTGCCTTAGCAGTTCAGCCGCAGATTTTGCTCATGGATGAGCCAACCTCCGCATTGGACCCGATCTCAACTGCGAAAATCGAGGAATTGCTGGAGGAGCTGAAGGGTGTCTACACGATCGTAATTGTGACGCATAACATGCAGCAGGCAGCGCGAATCTCAGACAAAACAGCCTTTTTCTTGAACGGCGAGCTTGTCGAGTTTGATCAAACACCTACCATTTTCCAAAATCCTTGTGATAAAAGAACAGAGGATTACATTACCGGACGTTTCGGATAATTCTCTCTTGTAGTATCGTAGAAAGAGCGACCACTTTCCTGGTCAGCTCTTTTTCTTTTTGTCCAATAGAAGTGCAGCCGCGGCTTTGCCAAACGCCAAAATGCAAGACGCAGCTAGGTTTTCTACTTGTGAGGTGAATCATACAGTGGTTTGGATTTCCTTGAGTATTTTTGTAGTCACGTTGACGCTTGTCATTTGGCAGCCACGCGGAATGTCGATTGGCTACCCGGCGGTAGGGGGAGCGCTCTTGGCGCTGGCAACGGGCGTCGTGACCATGGTGGATGTGGCGGAGGTAACCTCCATCGTCTGGAATGCGACCTTTGCCTTGATCGGTATTATCATTATTTCTCTTATTTTGGATGAAATCGGCTTTTTTGAATGGTCGGCACTGCATATGGCGCGGCTGTCCAAAGGGAAGGGCCGGCTGATGTTTGTTTATGTCATTTTGCTCGGGACACTCGTATCTGCCTTGTTTACCAACGATGGGACGGCATTGATCCTAACACCGATCGTTCTGGCGCAGGTACGCGCGCTGAAGCTTGATACGAGAATGGTCTTGGCTTTTGTGATGGCTAGCGGCTTTATCGCGGATACGAGCTCCTTGCCCTTTGTGGTCAGCAATTTGGTGAATATCGTATCCGCCGACTATTTTGACATCGGCTTTGCTGAGTATGCGGCTCGTATGGTGCTGCCTAACATCTTTTCCGTTGGCGGCAGCCTGCTGGTATTGTTTTTGTATTTCCGCAAAGACATTCCGCTGCAGGTGGATCTGACACAGCTGAAACAGCCGCACGAAGCGATACGTGATCATGGCTTGTTCCGTCTGTCCTGGCTGATTCTTGGAGTCCTTTTGCTTGGATTTTTTATCAGTGAGTCTATCCATACACCTGTGTCGTTCATTATTACGGGTGCAGCAGCGATTTTTTGCCTTGCTGCCCGTAACAGCAAAGCTATACAGATGCGGCGAATTATGAAAGAAGCGCCATGGGTCGTTGTCATTTTCTCGATTGGGATGTATGTCATTGTGTGGGGCGTACACAATGCAGGGATCACTGATCTGGTCAGAATGATGCTCGATGGATTGAGTGAGATGGGGCTACTGGCTACTACGATTGGAACAGGCTTTATTGCGGCCGTGCTGTCCTCGCTAATGAACAACCTCCCTACTGTCATGTTCAATGCTCTCGCCATTACGGGAACGCATGCAGAAGGAGTGCTTAGAGAAGCGATGATTTATGCCAACGTCATCGGCAGTGACTTGGGACCTAAAATTACGCCGATTGGCTCACTGGCAACCTTGCTATGGCTGCACGTGCTGGGACGTAAGGATGTGAAGATCACGTGGGGACAATATTTTCGGACAGGGATCGTGCTGACCGTGCCGACCTTGCTCATTACGTTGGTCGGGTTGTATCTCACGCTTCGTTTCATAGGTTAGGTCAGCGAATAGGAGAGCAGGTGCTCGGAGAAAATAGGCGCATCGTACCGTAAAAGGAGGATGTTTCCATGTGGCAAGGTTGGCCGATTGAACGCGTGCTGATTTTGTTTGCAGGACTTGCATTTGCGCTGATTGCTGTTCAGGTCACGCTTTTTCATGCAAGGCAAAATTTTCGCCATTGGGCAATGTGGGTACCTGTGCTTGAGCTCCCGGTGTTTGCCGTGACGGCTATTGTTTTATCATTCATGAATGCAGGGTGGCTTCGCTGGGTGTTTGCCTTGATGATGGTCATCGGATTTGCTGGCGGAGTGTATGGAGCTTATCTGCATGCGGCAGGCGTTAGGCAGCGGGTAGGTGGCTACTCGCAAAGTCAGAATTTCCTCGTAGGTCCACCCATTATCCTTCCCTTACTCATCACCGCCATGTCGGCATTGGGGCTTCTCGCCCTGTTTTGGGGGTGAGCGAGATGTCCAAGCATAGTCGCTATCCTGCCTATGATGTCTGGGAGCAGCACCAGGAATGGGATGATCACACGCAAAAAATCGTTGGCAAAAGGCGGACGCCTCACGTTACTCATCAATTTTTTACGGAAACAGAAGCACTGCTTCTGCAAACCGTAGTGAGTGTACTGGTCGATGATCACCGATTGGAGGTGTTGACGTTTGTTACACAGCATCTGGATGATTCGGCTGCAAGCCCGATTGGAGAGTCTCAGAGAAAGGTCGGGGTACCGCCTAAAAAGGAGCTGTACCGTTTAGGGCTGGCAGGGGTAGAAGCAGAGAGTCACAGTATGTACAAAGTCAGCTTTGTTGCGTTAAAGCCAGAGGAACAGGAACGGGTGCTGCAGGCTGTAGAAAGCGGGAACACGCAGAACGGCCAAGCCTGGTCAGAAGTTGCTCCTGCTGATTTTTTCAAGAAGCTTTTGCATGATACGGTAGGTGCCTACTATTCCCATCCGTTGGTTTGGTCGGATATCGGGTATGGTGGTCCTGCTTATCCACGCGGGTATGTTCGGGTAGAAAAAGGTTTGACGGACCCATGGGAGGCGAAAGCGAATGGCAACGGATGACCGGGTTACGCATAACAGTGATCATTACGAAGGGTACCGCTCAAGGGGGATGGAGCAGCGAAAGTACGCCGACGAGGCAGATGTTTGTATCGTTGGGGCTGGAGCGGCAGGAGGGGTGCTTGCTTACGAATTGGCAAAAGCGGGCCTCAAGGTCGTTGTGATTGAAGCAGGACCATTTTGGGACCCGCAAAGTGATTTTGCCAGCGATGAATTAGCGATGCGCAGACTGGCGTGGCAGGAGACGCGGCTGGTGGCGGGGAATGACCCGCTCAAGCTCGGTCATAACAATTCGGGGCGAGGTGTAGGCGGGGGAACCGTACATTTTACCGGTGTCTTCCTGCGGCTTCACGAAAGCGATTTTCAGACGAGGTCGATGGACGGAGTCGGAGAAGACTGGCCGATCCGTTACAAGGATCTTGCCCCGTATTATGACAAAATCGAGCGAGAGATTGCCGTGTCAGGCCCGAATCATTTTCCCTGGGGTGAATTCAATGGCCCCTATCCTTATCCTGTCCGAGAGCCGATCAGCGCCAACGCCCAATTGTTCCGGGAAGGCTGTGACAAGCTGGGCTTCGAAAGTGTCGTTGCACCATTAGCGATCCTGTCTGCTCCCTTTGAGGGGCGTCCGCCGTGTATCAATCGTGGCTTCTGTAACCAAGGCTGCATGCCGAATGCCAAATATAGCGGGCTGGTTCACCATATTCCCAAAGCCATTGCCCATGGGGCTGAGGTGCTTTCCGACTGTATGGTCACGGAAATCTTGATGGCAGGCGGCCGGGTAAGTGGCGTTCTTTTTCAGCATGAAGGCTTGACGCATCGGCAAATGGCGCGAGTGGTCATTCTTGCCGGCTTTGTTGTGGAGACACCGCGACTATTGCTTCATTCAGCCACCTCTCATTTTCCAAATGGACTAGCCAATTCGAGCGGGTGGGTGGGCAAGGCGATTATGCCTCATTCCAGCCATGACGTTTATGGACGTTTGCCAGATGAGGTTCGCTTGTACAAAGGAACTCCTGTACTTGCCCTCACGCAGCATTTTTACGAAACGGATCAGAAACGTGGTTTTGCCCGCGGTTATACCTTGAGCGCGCACGGGTCAAGACCAGTCGCTATGGCAGGGGCTATCTCAGCGGAGCGGGAAGATGGCTCGTTTTTATGGGGGAAAAAGCTGCGAGAGACGATGCTCGACTACAATCAGTTTGCTAGAATCACATTGGTAGGTGAGGTTCTGCCAAATCCGGAAAATGCTGTGACCTTAACTAGGAAAAAGGATGAGTACGGCATGCCGATCCCGCAGGTGACATTTAGCTATGGCGAAAATGATCGCAAGCTTTATCAGCATGCGATCGGACAAATGAAGCGAATTATTGAGGCGGTTGGAGGAACTCCCGAGCATGTCGTCTCTGATACTGCTCATTTGATGGGGGGCTGTCGTATGGGGGATGATCCGGAGACCTCCGTCGTCAACGATTTTGGTCAGACTCACGACATTCCCAATCTTTTCATAGCAGGCGCCTCTACGTTTGTCACATCGGGCGGAGGTAATCCAACAAATACAGTAATGGCGCTGGCTGCACGTACTGCTGACAAGCTGATTGAGGCAATGTCCCGTAGAGATGTTTAGCGATCTTTCACGGAACTTTTACGTTCATCTCTTCCCGACCTGATGAAGCATATAGTATACTGGGATACAGATATGCAAGGCAAAGGTGGGTTCGTATGGAAATGGATTTGATGCAGGTACTGTTTTTGTCAGAGGTTTACAAGCTGCTTGGTGACAAGACGCGCTTGACGATCATGGCCCTCCTGCAAGTGCAGTCCTTATGTGTTCGTGATCTTGTGGAGATTCTGCAAACGTCCCAACCCTCGGTTTCCCAGCACTTAGCTAAGCTAAAGACACATGGTTTGGTAAAAGAGCGCAGGAAAGGGCCATGGGTATTTTATTCAGTCAATACGGAGTGTACCCCTGCGGTCAAGCAGATTCTTTCAAACTTGCCGGATATGTCACCAGTCATCAAACAAAAATCAGCCGAGAATGAACTATCCTTCGGCTGATGCATCTTAGGAGCGTTGGATCAGATTAGATCCAGCGCTTTTTTATCGTTTAAGAATTAATTCATTTTACAATAAATGCTTTGTTAATTCTTCCTTGTCGAAGCCATGAACGACGATTTCCTCGCCATTTTCTTTTTTGATATGCGTGACGGGTGTCATGCTTGCACCGAGGGTGATAGCCTCCTGGAAGTAGGTATCATTTTTGCGGATATCCCTGTCTTCAAACGGAATTTGCTGCTGGGTCAGCCACATTTTCTCTTCCTGGCAAGGACCGCAAGTAGTTTGTGTGTAAATAATCACAGTATGGGCCATTTTAAATGCTCCTTTCGCATGGGAAAACTCGAGTGAAAACAAATCAATTCGCGTATCGCAAAGAAAATCCTGCTCGCGTCAACACTTCTAGGATGCCCAAAAGACAAATCCATTTTTTCTACCAGTATTCTGGAAAAATGAGGATGGATACGATTGAGGAGCAACGCACAAATTAACCTCAGTGACGTCGAGGAGGTGAATGGAACAATGCCTAAGCAAAACAAACAAGCTGGTCAAGCTGGTATGCAAGCAAACCAAGCGAATCAAGCGAATCAAGCGCAAAACACTGCAACTGAATTCGCAAGCGAGACTAACGTATCGGAAGTTCGTCGTCAAAACCAACAATCCGCTACGAAGTCTGCTTCTCAACAATCTTCTGGCCAAGCTACTGAGTAGCCAGTGGAAACGAACCCTCGCATCTTGCGAGGGTTTTTTTGTGTGGCAGCTTGCCAACACTATAGGCGAGTGATACTGTGAGGCATAAAGCCAGATGACGGGAGAGAGCGTAGTCAATGATTGTTGGCATTGGGGTAGATATCGTGGAGATTGAAAGGATTTCGAAGCTGGTCAAAAGGCAAAAAAGTGCGATCAGTCGATTTTTAACCATAGAGGAGCAGCGGTACCTGCAAGACAAGGCAGAAGCGAGACAGGCTGAGATTATTACCGGACGTTTTGCAGCAAAAGAGGCGGGAGCAAAAGCGCTTGGGACGGGGATTGGAGTAACGATAGGCTTTCTTGACATGGAGATTGTTCCAACGGCACTTGGAAAGCCAGAAATGAAAATAAAAGACGAGGTATTCGAACGACTTGGGTTGGACCCTGCTCGCATACGGGTGCATCTGAGTATTTCACATAGCAGGGCATATGCCATTGCGCAAGTTGTTGTGGAACAACTATAAACTTGTCTGCATATTGGGACGAGGATGGACATACATTTATATCGCGTAGATCAGGAGGGACTACCTGCTCTGACAGGAAGAGTAAGTCTTTAGCCGATCAAGCGATATCGCGTCCCCATAGGCATAAACCGACAAGTGACACGATGAACGCTGCATGAGGCGATAGACTGACAGATTTCCCAGGAAATAGACAGGGATGCCCTTCTTTGTCGAAAATTTTGACAAGGAGGAATTCATTGAATGAAACGGGCAGCTTTACCACTGGTGTTCATGTTGGTCTTCTCTCTGCTGCTCGGCGGCTGCTTTGGTCAGAAAACACCAGAAGATGTGGTGAGCGACTTGAGCGGTACGCTGGGAAAAATGTCGGGGTACAAGTCTCAAGCAGTTTTGACCATGCAGACGGGCTCTACGCCGATGGAGTACGATGTTCAGGTATGGTATGAGAAACCGAATAACTATCGGGTGGCTCTTACCTCCAAGCAGCGTGGCATCACGCAAATCATCCTGAGAAATGGAGAAGGGGTTTTCGTCCTCACGCCTCATTTGAACAAGAGCTTCCGCTTCCAAAGTGGCTGGCCAGAAAACAACGGACCACTCTATCTTTATGAAACACTCGCGCGCAGTATTATTGACGATGCAGAGCGACAAATGAAGATGGAAGAAAAGCAATATGTTTTCGAGGTCAAAGCCAACTACAGTGGCAATCGATCGCTTACGAAGCAAAAGATTTGGATGACAGAAGATTTCAAACCTACTCACGCAGAAATCATGGATTCTAGTATGCAGCCACTGGTAAAAATCAACTTTACTGAATTTATGTTCAACCCATCCTTTGAAAAGGATGCGTTTGACAAGGACCGCAACATGACGACCAGTTCACTGAACGCAGTTCCAACCATGGGTACAAACGGACAGGTCATGGAGCAGCCAAATAGTCAGTTTGGAGTGATTGTGCCGACTTATGTTCCAGAAGGTGTGAAGCAAGGCGATATTGAGCCAGTGACTAAGAATGGTGTACGGACTGTCGTTTTGAATTACAAAGGCAACTACAATTACAAGCTGGTTGAGGCACGTCCTACAGAGGTCTCCGTCACCTATGAGCAAGGCATGCCAGTCAACCTCGGATTTACAGTTGGTGTGCTCGCCCAGACAGACGACAATCGACGCATTCTTACGTGGGAGCTGGATGGCGTAGAATTTATGCTCGCAGGCGATTTGCCAGAAGAAGAAATGATCACCGTCGCACAGTCTACGTATGGTGTCGGTGGCAAATAACTCTTGGGAGAGGGGACGGACTATCCGTCCCTTTTTTTGTACCATTTTCCAAACATATCTCCACGACTTTCCCTCAAGTTTTCCACTTTTATCAAAGGGGAATCTAATAAACCCCTTGTACACTTAGTCATGTACCCAGGAGGTACGGTACATCACAACAGCAGATGAAAGGATTGAGTGTATATGTTTAGCAAAGCAAAATTGGGAATGCTTTTGGGAACGATGGCAGCAGTTCTGAGTCTGGGTAGCCTGGGCAGCGCCCTGGCGGCAGATACAGCACAAACACAAGCACAAGACCAACAATGGAATAAACCAGCACATGTAAAATTCGCAGGAGACAAAATGGATCACCGTGGTGGATTCGGCATGAAGGTTTCCTTCAAAGAAAACACAGAGCTGCTCTCCCTCTTGAAGCTGGATGCGGATCAGCTGCAAGAAGAGCTCCAGGCAGGCAAGTCTTTGGCTGAGATAGCAAAAGCACAAGGAGTGGATACCGATGATGTGGTAGCTCTTCTGGTGAAGGAGCAGGAAGCCAAGCTGGCGGAAGCGGTAAAAGCAGGCAAGCTGACGCAGGAGCAGGCTGACAAAATGACGGAAAATGCTAGCGAGCGTCTCAAAGAGCAGGTAGAAAACACACATACCGGCAAAGGCTTTGACAAAGGAAGAGGCTTCGGTGGTGGCTTCGAGAAAAACGAAGAGCTGCTCTCCCTGCTGAAGCTGGATGCTGACAAACTCCAAGAAGAGCTCAAGGCAGGAAAATCCTTGGCAGAGGTAGCAAAAGCACAAGGAGTGGATACCGATGATGTGGTAGCCCTTCTGGTGAAGGAGCAGGAAGCCAAGCTGGCAGAAGCGGTAAAAGCGGGCAAGCTGACACAGGAGCAAGCTGACAAGATGGCGGAAAAGTCGAGTGAGCACGCCAAAGCTCAAGTAGAAAATACACACCAGGGTAGAGGCTTCGGCAAGGCTTTTGGTGGAGGATTTGAAAAGAATGAAGAGCTGCTCTCCCTCTTGAAGCTGGATGCTGACGGACTTAAAGAAGCATTGAAAGCAGACAAATCACTCGCTGCGGTGGCACAGGCTCAGGGCGTTTCTACCGATGATGTGGTAGCTCTCCTGGTAAAAGAGCAGGAAGCTAAACTGGCAGAGGCGGTAAAAGCCGGCAAGCTGACACAGGAGCAGGCTGACAAGATGAATGAAAACGCAACTGACCGCGTAAAAGCGATGGTAGAGGGCACACATCAGGGCAGAGGACCGGGCAAAGGTATGGGCTTCGGCTTTGGCATCGACAAAAATGAAGAGCTGCTCTCCCTGCTGAACGTGGACGCTGCCAAGCTGCAGGAAGCCCTGAAATCGGGTAAATCTCTGGCGACGATTGCTAAAGAACAAGGTGTAGATGTAGAGGATGTCGTAGCGACCTTGGTCAAGCAGCATGAAGCACAAGTAAAAGAAGCGGTAGCAGCAGGCAAGCTGACACAGGAGCAAGCTGACGAGCGCAACGAGAAATTGACTGAAATGGTCCAAAAAATGGTGGATGGAAGCTTTGAAAAAGTAGTCTTCCCACGCAAAGACAAAGACGAAAAAGAAGCAAAAGCACAGACAAGCGAAGAGTAATTTGCAGCATGTCCTGCATTGAGAGAAGAAACCCCGCATAAGTCGGGGTTTCTTTTGCATTCCTTCAATTGACACATGACCGCAAAAAAGGATACATTCAGAGTAACTTATATCGATTGAGGTGGCATGCTTTACATGAAAAAACCGACTACCGATGTTCTGTACCAGGAGGAATCTAGCTACAAGGATATGCTCTTGCGAAAAACATGGCGCATGCGTATCAGCGAGACCGTCTTGTTTGTATTAGGGATGATGATTCTTGCACAGATTCTTCCAACCAACAACACTACCTTCAAGGTGCTTGCCTTTGCTATTGCAATCGCAGTTGTAGGTCTGTCGCCCTTTTTGTACAAGTCGATGCTTCGTCCGATGTACAAGCTGACGAAGACGCATCTGATCATCTCGATGTCTGGCAAGGAAACCAGCTATCCGTTGTCAGAGGTGGAGCAGGTCATCGAAGGACGTCATTTTTACAGACTCTCAGGCAAAAAAGAATCGTTGATGGTTTCCAGGCAGTTTCTCAGTCATTTGAATGAACGCTTGTTTTACTATAAAAAAGGGAACAAGAGGAGATAAAAATGAAACCGTTTTGTCGTGACACTTGGGTTGAGGTTAATCTGGACGCTATCCGGGCCAATGTCGAGACGTTCAGAAGCCATATTCCTGCGAGCACAAGCATTATCGCTGTTGTGAAGGCGGATGGCTACGGACATGGGTCTGTCCGAGTAGGAGAAGAAGCACTTGCGAGTGGAGCTGAATCGCTGGCTGTTGCTATGCTGGATGAAGCGATCGTCCTGCGTGAGGCGGGGATTGAAGCGCCGATTCTGGTGCTTGGCTTCACTCCTGTTGAGTCCGTAGAGCTTGCCAGCCGGATGAACGTGGAACTGACCGCTTACAACAGCGATTGGATTATACAAGCCAATACGCTTTTACAACAGGCTAATCTGAAGCCGATTGGATTGCAGATCAAGGTAGACACAGGCATGGGACGACTGGGAGTTCGGACGCAGGAGGAGCTGCTGCAGGTCGTGTCTGCACTTGAGCAGTCACCCAAGCTGGTCTGGAGTGGCGTCTTCACCCACTTTGCTTGTGCAGACGAGAAGAATACTACCCATGTGCGACGACAACACGAAACGTTTCAATCATTGCTGCAATCTTTGCGCGACGCTGGTAAAAAACTGCCCAAGATTCACTGCTGCAATACGGCTGCAGCGATTGCTTTTCCCGAATGGGGGTATGATAGCATCCGATTGGGCATAGGTTTATACGGATTGTATCCTTCGCCCTACATGAAAGAACGCAAGGATGTATCGCTTGTTCCAGCCCTTACGCTCAAAACCAGAATTGCTCATGTGAAAACAGCAACAGAGCCTATGACGATCAGTTACGGGGCAACGTATTGCGCTCAGCCTGGCGAACAGGTAGCGACACTGCCAATCGGCTATGCAGATGGCTTCTCTCGCCTGCTGTCAAACCGGGGAGATGTTCTGTACAACGGCTCTCGGGCTCCTATTATTGGCAAGGTTTGTATGGATCAGTTTATGGTGAGACTGGAACAAGGAACGGGTCAGGTCGGGGACGAGGTCGTCCTCTATGGAAAGCAGGGTGACGAGGAAATCTCGTTGGATGAGGTAGCGGCACAAATTGGCACCATCAATTATGAGGTTCCCTGCATGCTGAACTACCGGATTCCTCGCGTCTATTTCCGCAACCAGACAGAGGTCGGTGTGTTTCATCCACTGACGATGAAACAGACACCGCAAAAGACTGTAAATAACTAGCAGGGAAAACCGAGCAGGAATTTGAATGCGAACCGCGAATACTAGTTAAGCGCAAAAACAGGCTATTCCTGTGGAAAGCAATCTCGATGTTTTTCACGAAAGCTAGATGTGGCCGCTTGCGGTCTGCAAAACGCTGTGAACGTTTTGTTTAACGTATAAGAATTTATAGGCCTAGGCTTATAAATTCTGGAGCGCATGATAACCTTCCGCTAGAACGCGGTCGCTCCTGCTTGAGGAAGCTTCGATAGAGGTTTTATTAAGAGCGTACGGATAGGTATATTTTTGCAATGGTTTCGACATAATGGTATTGTTCATACTGACACATTTTATCAGTAGAACACACGTAGCGGATGGAAGTTACGGTCATGGTTGGAGGTGGATTTGTCTTGTCGAAGTCAAACACGAAACGCATCATGATCAGTTTGCCACAACACTTGCTTCAAGAAGTTGATGGCGTCATTCAAAAGGAAAAATCCAATCGCAGCGAATTTATTCGCCAGGCGATGCATTTGTATTTGAAGGAGCGTAAGAAACGCACGATCCGTGAGACGATGCAAAAAGGTTACATGGAAATGGCTAAGATCAATCTGAAAATGGCATCGGAGGCTTTTGGCGCTGAGGAAGAGGCTGACCATACTCTTGTCCGCTTAGTTAGCGGGGTGTAACCAATGATTGTCAAACGCGGCGATGTGTTTTTCGCGGACCTGTCACCGGTCGTTGGTTCTGAGCAAGGAGGCGTGCGGCCTGTTTTAGTCATTCAAAACGACATTGGAAATCGATTTAGTCCGACGGTCATCGTCGCAGCCATTACGGCGCAGATACAAAAGGCAAAATTGCCTACGCATGTTGAGATTGACGCAAAAACATATGGATTTGATCGTGACTCCGTCATTTTGTTGGAACAAATTCGAACCATTGACAAGCAACGGCTGACCGATAAGATAACCCACCTTGATGATGAGATGATGGATCGAGTAAACGAATCCTTGCAAATCAGTTTGGGACTTATTGATTTTTAAACCTTTGATCAGCGTATTCAACGGCTAAGGTTTTTTAAGAATGGATCAGACCTTGGAGAGGAAAAGCCACTTGGGTAAACAAGTGGTTTTTTTGTATGTTCAGAAGTTTGGGGGCAGGGAATCCTTGCGCGAGTAGCGAATGTAGTTCGAGGAGAATTGTAGACAAAATGTGACACGATTTGCTTTATATTCCGAGGTAGAGAAAAACTTCGCTTCGCATTCATTTTATTTCTACCTATCAAGTGAGGGCGGAAGGGGTTTTTTGATTGTGGCAGTGCTGTTACCCTGAGACAATCAACATTGAAAAAGAGACGGATATTGTGGCAGCTAGACAAGTAGGGCGAAATATGTCGAGACAGCTTGGCTTTGGCACAATCATGCAGTCCCGAATTGCCACCTCCATTTCAGAATTGGCTCGCAATATTTATTTGTACGCAGGCAAAGGAACGATCACCATATCACCAGTAGAACGTAAAGGAACGATCGGATTACAGCTGACAGCCGTTGATCAGGGACCTGGAATTCGTGATATTCGCAAGGCGTTGGAAGACGGATTTTCTACTTCTGGGGCACTCGGAGCAGGGTTGCCAGGAGTCAGGCGCATGATGGATGAGTTTGATATCCAAAGCTCGCCAGAAGAAGGAACCCGTGTCGTCGTCGTGAAGTGGCACAACCAACCAGAGGAAGGTGGACGGGAATGGTAGCCCGGAGCTTGGAAGAAGAGTACGTAAAAATTCTTCGGGATTACCTGAGTGGCCTCTCAGAAGACCAGTTGTATGATGCGCAGCAGTTGGGAAAATGGCTTCTTTCCCGGGATATTTCGCCAGAAGAGCTAACTGACCTGCACGGAAGAGCACTGGAGATGCTGGGGGAGGTACCAGAGTTTGTGCGGGCCTCCTTTTCCATTCTGACCGAAGTAATGATTGAATACGGAATCGAGCACAGATCTGTGAATAGCTGGAGAAACCGTCACCAACAGATAGAGTCAGAGATCGCGGTAGCATCTGCTATGCAACAGACTCTGCTGCCAAAGGAAATTCCAGTCTACCCGGACATGGAAATTGGGGTGGTAAGTGTTGCTGCCCATCAGATTTCAGGTGATTTCTATAATATGATCGCACAGGACGATCAGCGATTTTGTCTTACCATTGCTGATATTACGGGAAAAGGAATACCCGCTGCAATGTGCATGTCCATGTTGAAATACGCCATGGATAGTCTGGGTGAAATTCAGATGGGGCCAAGTGATATGCTGCACCATCTGAATCGAGTGGTGGAGCGCAACATCGATACCAGTATGTTTGTCACGATGGTATTGGGGAGCTACGATACGAGAAACCATCGCTTTCGATATGCTGTGGCAGGACACGAACCGGGCTTTCTTTACCGAGCAAAAACAGGCCGCTTTTACGATCTCGAGGGACAGGGCGCTGCACTCGGTCTTTTCCCGGACACGGAGTACGAGGAAAATGAAATCCAATTGGAGAAAGAAGATGTTCTGATTCTTCTGACTGATGGTGTAACAGAACGCAAAATAAACCGATACTACTTGCAAAGGGATGAGCTTGTATCCTATTTGCAGGCAGAGGTAGGCACATCCGCACAGCATATGGCCGATGCACTCTACAGCAGGCTGCTTCTGCTTTCCCAGTTTGAACTGCCAGATGATTACACCATGATCGTGCTACGAAGAAACTGAGCAAAGCTCGGGAGGGAGCCTGAGGATGGATCTTACAATCGAAACAATGACCCAAGGAACAGAGCATTATGTGACCTTGAGGGGCGATATCGACGCCTATACAGGCACAAAGGTAAAGGAAACGCTGATGATGCTGGCCAAGCAGCCGGATGCGACTGTACTTAGCGTCAATTTGGAAGAAGTAGAGTATATGGATAGCACGGGAATAGGAATTTTCATCGCGGTCATGAAAGCTTGCAAGCAGACGGATTGTATCTTTCAGGTCAACAAACTGTCTTCTCGCGTGGAAAGGCTGTTTCGCATTACCGGGTTGTACGAGCATATTGCCACCCGCAAAGGAGAGAGCGAGTAATGGGTCAAACAGGACCTAAGGCAGACAAGATTCAGTTGACCTTCCCTAGCCAGGCAGAGTATCTGGGTGTGGCTCGTCTGACTGTATCTGGTGTAGCCAATCGCATGGGATTTTCCTATGAGGACATAGAAGACATCAAGCTAGCGGTGGGAGAAGCCTGCACGAACGCGGTTGAACATGCCTATGGAGAAGACGGAGAGGCTGGCTCGATTCAGATGTCGTGCCACGTTTATCCTGATCGTTTGGTAATTGTCATAACGGATGAAGGAATGGGATTCGCAGGAGAGTTTAAAGCGGATCAGCTGACTCCGATTTATTCGGGCAGGGAGATTGATGATCTGGAGGAGGGCGGACTGGGGCTCTATCTGATTCACACACTAATGGATGAAGTAGTGATTCGTTCGGACTCAGGAGTGGCAATTTCCATGACCAAGTATGTTCGGCGAGATGAGGTGGCTGGTGATGATGACTGGACAATCTCGAAAGCAGAAGTATAACGCCGAGGAGTTAAAGGAGCTTATCCACCAATATTGGCAAACCGGGCATCCACACCAGCAGGAACAGTTGGTGAGTGCCTATACTCCTCTCGTAGAGACACTGGCCAAAAAATTTGTTCGTGGGCAAATCATGCACGAAGACTTGATTCAGGTCGGAATGATTGGTTTGCTTGCTTCCCTGCGCCGATTTGATCCGTCTTTTGAGAGAAGTTTCGAAAGCTTTGCCATTCCCACCATCGTGGGTGAAATCAAGCGTTATATTCGGGACAAGACCTGGAGTGTCCACGTTCCGCGAAGAGTAAAGGAACTGAGTCCAAAAATTAAGCGTGTCGTTGACGAGTTGACCACGCAGCTCCAAAGATCTCCCCAAATATCGGATATCGCGCAGCATCTGGGTGTGACCGAAGAGGCCGTGCTGGAGACATTGGAAATGGGGCGCAGCTACCATTCCCTCTCCATGGACAGCGAGCTGGAAGCAGATAACGATGGGCATACCATTACGCTGTTAGACCTCGTAGGCTCGGCGGATCCGGGATATGACCAGGTCGAGCAGCACATGATGCTGGATCGAGCCCTGCATGTACTGGACAAACGGGAAAAAGAAATCATTCACTTAACTTTTTATCAAAATTTGAGCCAGAAGCAGGCGGGGGATGTCATGGGAATGTCCCAGATGCATATCTCCCGATTACAGCGCAGAGCATTGGGAAAGCTGCGGGAAGCATTGAGAGTGGAGCATTTGGAAACGGTAACCTGAAGAGGGTGTAAAAAGGTGTCGGCGGGCACCTTTTTTCTTTTCCCGTTTCCAGTCTCTGCAAGCAAATATGGTACAATAAACGGCGAAGTACGAGCGCAGGAGGATATGTATGGAGCTTACGTTGATGATCCAGACCGTTGCCCAGGATACGGGCGTTAAGCCTCATCAAGCAGAACGCACAATTGCTCTTCTCGATGAGGGAAATACGGTTCCATTCATCGCCCGTTATCGAAAAGAGATGACCGGGCAGCTGGATGAGACGCAGATTCGAGCTATTGAAGAACGCGTTCGCTATTTGCGTAATTTGTCTGTACGCAAAGAGGAAGTCGTGCGTCTCATTGAAGAACAAGGGAAGCTGACGGAAGAACTGAAGGCAGCAATCGAGCGTTCAACGAAACTACAGGAAGTAGAGGACCTGTACCGTCCGTATCGTCAAAAACGGCGTACAAGAGCGACCATGGCAAAGGAAAAAGGCCTGGAGCCACTCGCTGCTTACCTGCTCAGTCTGCCGAAAACAGGGGCGCCTGAAGAAGAGGCTGCCAAGTATGTCAACCCGGAAAAAGGAGTAGAAACGGCGGAGCAAGCGTTGCAAGGTGCTATGGATATCATTGCCGAGCAATACTCAGATGACCCGGATATTCGCCAATGGGTTCGGGAACGTACCATGCAAAAAGGTTTGCTGGTGTCCGAGCAAAAAGCGGATGAAGCTGACGAAAAAAATGTGTATCAAATGTATTATGCATACAGTGAACCTTTGAAAAAGGTAGTTCCTCACAGAGTTTTGGCAATTAATCGCGGGGAGAATGAGGGGATTCTCAAGGTAGCAGTGGAGGCTCCTGTGCCGGAAATTCTCGCCTGGATACAGCGGCGCGTCATCCCGAGAGAAACGGTCGCGCGCGCTATATTGGAGATGACGGTGGAGGATGCGTATAAACGCTTGATCTCACCATCCATCGAGCGCGAGGTACGCACTGAACTGACCGAGGTCGCCGAAGAACGGGCAATTCATATTTTTTCGGAGAACCTTCGGAATTTGCTGCTGCAGCCGCCCATAAAGGGGAAAGTCGTACTCGGTGTGGACCCGGCATTTCGCACGGGCTGCAAACTGGCAGTCGTCGATGAAACAGGCAAGCTGCTGGAGGTAGCGGTCGTTTACCCGACACCACCCGTGAACAAAGTGGCAGAGGCATCGGCAAAGGTTAAGCAGATGATTGCAGCTTATCGTGTTACCGTCGTCGCCATCGGTAATGGTACGGCGTCAAGGGAGACGGAGCAGTTCATTGCTACCCTGCTAAAAGAACTGAAGCAAGACGTGATGTATATCATCGTCAACGAAGCAGGAGCATCTGTCTATTCGGCTTCTGCCGTTGCCAAGGAAGAATTCCCTGACCTGGATGTGGCAGAGCGCAGTGCGGCTTCCATCGCTCGTCGCTTGCAGGACCCGCTCGCCGAACTGGTCAAGATTGATCCGAAGTCAGTAGGAGTAGGACAATACCAGCACGACGTATCCCAGTCGCGTCTGGCGGACAGCCTCCAGTTTGTCGTCGAATCGGCAGTTAACCATGTCGGCGTCGACGTTAACACGGCATCGCCCTCCCTGCTTCAATATGTGTCAGGGATCAGTCGTCAGGTGGCGGGCAATATCGTGAAAAAGCGCGAAGAGATCGGGAAATTCACGACCCGCTCCCAGCTGAAGAATGTTCCTCGTCTAGGGGCTAAAACCTATGAGCAATGTATTGGCTTTCTACGGATTATCGAAGGCTCCGATCCGTTGGACAAGACTCCGATTCACCCAGAGTCCTACTCGGCTACTTACAAGCTTTTGGATATGATCGGCATCTCGCCTGAGCAAATCGGTAGTGATTTGTGCAAGGAGCGGCTGCAAGCGCTTGATGTAGCTGCAACAGCAGGGCAGCTGGGGATTGGCGAGCCAACGCTGCAAGACATCGTAGAGAGCTTGCTACGCCCGGGGCGCGATCCGCGTGATGAATTGCCTAAACCGCTATTGCGCAGCGATGTTCTCCAATTGTCCGACCTTGCTGTAGGTATGAAGCTACAAGGAACGGTACGCAATGTAGTTGACTTCGGTGCATTTGTGGATATCGGCTTGAAAAATGATGGTCTGGTGCACATTTCCCGCTTGAAAAAAGGGTTTGTCAAACATCCACTCGATGTGGTCACAGTCGGGGATATTGTGGATGTGTGGGTAGTTGAAATTGACGAGAAGCGTCAGCGCGTCGGAATGACGATGATTGCGCCCGCAGAAGCGTAACAGCTTTTTGGATACAGCAAAAAGGCGGTCTCCTTACTCAGGACGACCGCCATGTTTTTCCCAATATAGGAACCAACAACTGTTCAACAAACGAATTTGCCGAACGTCCTTCCCAATGAAGGCACGCTGCAATTGCCTACGCATCCATTGTGGCATGAAGGTACCTCCTGGAATTATTCGTCTATTGGCAATGTATGCAAAAGACGAGCAGGAGGTACCTTTTTTCGTAAAACTTATTCTTCTTCGTTTAAAAACTCCAGCTGTGCTTGCAGTGCACGAATCTCCGTCAGCAAGGAGATCAGTGGATACTCGCTCTCCTGTAGAGAGGCAAAACGCCGCTCCAGCCCGCTTACATAATCAAGCCCATCTGTGATCGATAGCTCGCTTCCCAAAAGCTCGAGATCAGCACACTCTGCCAGAACCGTTGGCAGCACAGGCCGATCCGAAATCGTCAATTTGTCGATTTCCTTATGCAGTCGCTTGAAAAGCGCGACCAGCTGATACATATGCGATTCAGGGAGTGCAACAAATTGCAGCCCTGAGTTCTCCTGCAACATCAAATAGCGCATGAGCTCCTCCACCATTCTACTTTTCTTCCACCCAGTGTAGCCTATCTGTCTAGCACTTTTCAACATTAACTGCTATCGTGAAAGAAGAAGAGAAGCGGAGGAGATGAGATGACCGATCAGGAATTGCAAATGCTGGTGGAGGAAATATCCAGCGAGTTTTTTGCCACGCCCTTTCGCCATCAGGCCCGCTTCAACAGCAGATTGCGTACCACAGGCGGGCGATACTTGCTGCGCTCGCACGATATTGAACTCAATCCACGGCATCTGGAGGAGCATGGACGAGAGGAGCTTACAGCGATCATCAAGCATGAGCTCTGCCACTATCATCTGCATATTGCCAAGCGGGGTTACCGTCATGCCGATCGAGATTTTCAGGTTTTGCTTAAACAGGTAGGAGGAAGCCGATACTGTCAGCAAGTAGGCAATGGTCGTACCGTCTTGCCCTATCGCTATGTGCTTGTTTGCCTGGCGTGTGGGATGAGCTACAAGCGCAAGCGAAAAATGAACCCGGCCAAATACAGGTGCGGGCGCTGCAGTGGCAAGCTTGTGCTCAGAGAAATAAAAGAGAAATCCCAGCCCTAAGGTACGCAGTGCCGGGGCTTTCTTGCAGGTCTTTTGACAGCAGAGGTATAATGAACTGACTATGCAGTAAAGGAGCGTTTGAGGTGGCACACGATGAATTTTCCCTGATCCGGCAATGGACGAGTCGGTCGGACGGACAGGAAGGGGACGGCTTGACCGTCGGGCTCGGGGATGATGCCGCCGTTTTTGCGCCAGGTCACGCGATGGAAGTAGTCGCTTGTTGCGATGCCATGGTGGAAACCGTCCATTTTTTAAAATCCACCATGAGTCCAAGCGATATTGGCTACAAGGCAGTGATGAGCAACATCAGTGACGTAGCAGCCATGGGCGGATACGCGAGGTATGCTCTGGTAAGTATTGCGGTATCACCCAAGTGGACGCCAGAGGAATGCAGTCAAATTTACGATGGGATCTATCAGGCCTGTGAGCTGTACGGAGTACGTGTGATTGGCGGAGATACGGTTTCTGCGCCAGACGCCCTGCATTTGTCCGTAACGGTACTTGGCGAGGTGGAAAAAGGAAGGGCGATTCGCCGCTCGCAGGCAGTAGCTGGGCATGCCGTGTTTGTTACAGGGCATGTAGGATCCTCCGCTGCTGGGCTGCATCTGCTTTTGCAAAAGGACCGTGGGAATGGTGAGTGGAGGGAGCTGGAGAGAGCGCATCAGCGTCCACTTGCACAGGTCGCGGCAGGGAGATTGCTTCTGGCTTCTGGCGCTTGCAGTGCCTTAAATGATGTGAGTGATGGCTTGGCATCAGAATTATGGGAGATTGCTGAAGCGAGTCAGGTAGCAATAACGGTCGATTCCACGAAAATTCCGATTCGAGAAGATGTCCGCGCGTATGCTGTTCAGGTAAACAAGGACCCATTGGAGTGGGCATTTTATGGGGGCGAGGATTACCAGCTCGTTGGCACGGTGGAACCAGGCAGGATTGAGGAGCTCACACAAAAGTTCGCGGCTGCTGACATTCCGTTTACCGTAATCGGCCGGGTAGAGGCAAACAGAGAGGACGGAGAGTCGGCCCTCTTATTGATACGTGACGGTACGCAGAGTCCGCTGTCCAAAGCCGGATTTAATCATTTTGGGCGGCGTGGATGAGGAGTGATGACGAACATGACATATACATGGAGGCTTACCGGTGCAGCTCAAACGCAGCGTTTTGCTGCATGTCTGGCAGAGCTGCTGCAGCCTGGCGATCTCATGGCGCTTGAAGGGGATCTTGGCGCCGGCAAGACTACGTTTACCCAAGGCTTGGGACGAGGACTTGACGTTTCCCAAGTAGTGAACAGTCCGACGTTTACAATCATAAAAGAATATCAGGGGCGTTTACCGTTATACCATATGGATGTGTATCGGGTAGGCGATGATGTGGACTCGCTTGGGCTTGATGATTATTTTTTTGGTGAAGGTGTCTGTGTGGTAGAGTGGGCTTCCTTGATTGAAGAGGTGCTTCCACAGGAGCGACTGACCGTTTACCTGCGCACGGACGGGGCAGACGAGCGGACGATCAAGCTCGTACCACAGGGCGCGCGATATGTGAAATTGTGTGAGGAGTTTGATTTTGATGCGTGTATTGGCGATTGATACATCCAACCTGGTATTAAGTGTAGCTATCGTTGAGGAAGAACGGGTCCTCGCGGAGATGACAACCAACCAGCAAAAAAACCATTCGATTCGCCTCATGGATTGTGTGAATGAATTGCTGGATACAACAGGAACGTTACCAGAGCAGCTGAGCGGTCTGGGTGTAGCCAATGGCCCTGGTTCCTACACGGGTGTAAGGATTGGGGTAGCCTCGGCAAAAACGATGGCATGGTCCCTCGACATTCCTGTTATCGGAATTTCCAGTCTGCAGGCAGTGGCGATGAATGCTCTTGGATTTCCAGGTATGATTGTGCCGCTGTTTGATGCACGCAGGGGACAGGTTTACACAGGATGCTATCGCACTGAAGGCATGGAGAGTGTACGGGCTTGTGAAAATGAAAAAATCATTCTGCTCCAGGAATGGCTTCCACAGCTTCGGGATCAGGCACAGGGAGAGGCAATCCTGTTTCTTGGCGAAGATGTTCGGATACACAAAGAAGCGATTGTACAGGCGCTGGGTGAGCAGGCGAGATTTGCCTCCCCCGCTTCGAATCATCCGCGAGCAGCACACATCGGCTATTTGGCGATGAAAAAGCTGCAGAATGAAAGCAATGTGCATGAGCTCGTTCCGGAATATCTTCAATTGGCGGAAGCGGAAGCGAAATGGCTGGCACAAAAGCAGGAGGGTTTGGTAAAGGAGTAATCATATGAGTCAACAATCAGGCTTGGAATACCGCTTTATGACAATGCAAGATGTCGGGGCAGTCGCCGAGCTGGAGCGGTTGTCCTTTTCAACACCATGGCCGCACGATGCTTTCGTCAACGAGCTGACGATGAATCCGAATGCGCGTTATGTCGTTGTCGTTCATCAGAATCGGATCGTCGCTTACTGCGGCATGTGGATTGTGATTGATGAAGCGCATATCACGAATGTTGCAGTCCATCCGCTGTTTCGCGGAAAGAAAATCGGGCTGGGACTTATGATCAAAATGATGAGCGTAGCAAGATCGTTTGGAGCACACAGCATGACATTAGAAGTACGACCATCCAACGTCGTGGCGAGAAATATGTACATCAAGCTCGGATTCAAAGAGCATGGCGTACGTAAAAGGTATTATTCGGACAATAACGAGGACGCAATAATTATGTGGGTGACATTGTAATGAACAAGACATATACCTCGCGCTACGAGAAGCGCGTACAAGAAGCTTATCAGGCACATAAGGAGTCAGGCGCTCCAACCTATATTTTGGGGATTGAGACCAGCTGTGATGAAACCTCTGCATCTGTTGTCCGTGACGGGCGTGAGGTGCTCTCCAATGTGATTGCCTCCCAAGCCGACATTCACAAGCGCTTTGGGGGTGTCGTGCCAGAGGTTGCTTCTCGCAGACACGTAGAGAACATTACGTTAACGATCGAAGAAGCATTGGCGGATGCAGGCAAGACGCTGGCTGATATCCAGGCGATTGCGGTTACGTATGGTCCCGGTCTCGTCGGTGCACTTTTGGTCGGAGTTGCAGCAGCCAAAGCCGTTTCTTTGGCGAGAGGGATTCCGCTGATTGGCGTACATCATATTGCGGGTCACATCTATGCGAACCGCTTGGTTGAGGAAATGGACTTTCCATTGATTGCGCTGGTCGTCTCTGGCGGACACACCGAGCTGGTCTGGATGAAGGGGCATGGGCAGTTTGAAATTTTGGGTGAAACGCGTGATGACGCTGCAGGTGAAGCGTACGACAAGGTAGCTCGAGCACTGAATTTACCGTACCCGGGCGGACCACATATTGACCGGCTTGCACACGAAGGCGTGGCAAATGTACCACTTCCTCGCTCGTGGCTGGAGCCAGGCTCGTACGACTTCAGCTTTAGTGGTTTGAAATCAGCTGTGCTCAACACGCTGCACAATGCTGCTCAGCGGGGAGAATCCATTGAGCCAGTGAATCTGGCGGCCAGCTTCCAAAACTCCGTGACAGAGGTGCTTGTAGAAAAAACGCTGCGGGCCGTGCGCGAATACGGAGCGAAGCAGGTGCTTCTGGCGGGCGGTGTAGCTGCCAATCGGGGATTGCGTGATCGGCTGCAGGAGCGGTGCAAGGCAGAAGGAGTTCCGCTTGTTATCCCGCCATTTTCGCTTTGTACGGACAATGCTGCCATGATCGCAGCGGCAGGATATATCAAGTATGAAAAAGGGCAGTTTGCCAAGCTGGATCTGAACGGCGTACCTGGCTTGTCGCTTACTGAACAGTAATACACACTTTCTCAATCAAGCTACAGGGGTCTATCCACGGAGGATAAACCCCTGTTTTTTATTTGTCAGTGCCCTGATTCTCGAGCAGAACAATAATTATCCACAAAGCAGGATAACTTTGTAGGTTGATCACACCCCTACCTGTGAATACTGGTGATAACGTAGAAAAAGCCCGGAAAGACCGCTGGATGAGACAAGCACAGCCTGTGGATTATCTTGTGGAAAATGTGGATAAGACGACCGAAGTTATCAACAGGAGGCATCTCGTGAAGACAAAGATTCTGCTTAGTGCATTGTCATTCCTGATATTGCTTGCGTCTACCAATATCGGAAATGGTGTGGTGAAGGCGAAGGAAGGGCAACAAGTTGTCATGCTGTTTGTGGAGGGAATGTCTTTTTTGGATATGGAGGCATTCATAGGCAATCCGGCTGTGGATAAATGGATAAAGGAATCCTCTGCAGGCGCGGTTTCCATGCGCACACCTGGAGCGCGAACAGCCCCAAATGGCTATTTGCTTTTGGGAAGCGGAGGACAGGCCCAGTACAGTGTGAAAAGTGGAACGGCTTATCATGCCGACGAGCTGTTATCTGGCAGAGAAACAGCGGGAGATCGGGTGCGGGAGCTAGGTGGAGTCGCTGGTTTCGGACGGGAGAGCACATCTATTGTGTATCCTGGTATTTATCGTTTGCTCACAGAAAATGAAAACAAGCCGTTTTCTGCACGGATTGGGCTTTTGGGAGAGACACTTGCTGCAAATGGAATGAGGGTCACGTCCTATGGCAATGGCGATTATGAAGAGGTTCGTCAGCGTCACGGTGTTTTGTTTGCAATGGATGAGGCCGGTCGTGTGCCGTACGGTGATATAACAGAAAGCAGCTTGTTGCCTGCAACAGGGTATCCGTATGGGGTAAAAACGAACTACGAATATATCAGCAAACAAATACAAGCTGATCAAAAGTCAGGACTCATCTCTGTTCAACTAGCAGACTTGTCCCGTCTCTACCAGCTCGCTGATGATATGGAGCCGAGCCAGTTTGCCCGTCACTATCAGCAGGTGCTGACGGATTTGTCTTTGTTTTTGGATCAAGTTTTGCAGGAGCGCAGAGAGAACCAGCTCATCATGCTCCTGTCACCGGCAGTTCATGCGAGGGCGACAAAGGAGAAAGCACTGCTGTCACCGATTTTAGTCTGGGGCAACAAAGACAACGGTCTCCTCACGTCAGCAACGACGCGTCAATCAGGTCTGATCAGCGGCGTAGATATTTTGCCTACAATTTTAGCGTGGTTGAACGTTCCGCAGCCGAGCGGGTTGACTGGGCATGTGCTGCGGGTCGATAGAGAGAGGACGACGATAAGTGAACTGCTGGATCAGGTAAAGCAAATTCATCACACCTATGCGACCCGGCCGGCTGTAATCTACACCTATGTCATGCTGCAAATCATTACACTTGCCTGCGCTGCACTTATGTGGCTGTGGGGAAAAAGAAGGGAAGGAGCAATCTACACCGGACTGCGTCGAGGGGTTCGCCTCGCTCTGCTTGCTCTACTCTGGTTTCCCTTTCTCCTGCTTGTAGAAGGACTGCTCGGGTGGAAGGCTTCAGGTCAGATAGTACTGGGCCTTCTTATTACGGTCGCACTATTGGCTGCCTTTTTGCAGGAGCATCGCTCACTTGCCCATACGACGCTGACTATTAGTGGTGTAACGATGTTTTCCATATTGATTGATGGATGGACTGGAGCAACGATGATGCGCCATTCGTATCTGGGATATGATCCGGTTATTGGAGCTCGCTTTTATGGATTGGGAAACGAATATGAGGGTGTATTGATCGGCAGTGCCATTCTCTTTGTCGCTTCACTTTATCAGGTTAGCAGGTTATCTGGCAGTAAGGAATTGACTCGGAAAAGCAATCTGGTGCCGATTGGTGCCACCCTTTTGTTCGGGACAATCCTGTACTATATGGTGGCACCAGGCTTGGGTACAGATGCAGGTGGCTTCCTCGCCGGTTTAGTCGGTTTTTTCGTGGCCTTTGCGAGGCTGCAGGACTGGCGGTTGGGCAAAAAAGGCCTCCTGCTGTTGGCAGGCGGCCTCATGATCGGTATCATTACGCTGATTGCCGGAAGCCTGTTGACCGACCAACCATTGACGCATGTCGGTCGTGTTTCCCAACAAATCGTGTCGGGAGAATGGGCAGAGGTCAGCAAAATGCTCGAGCGCAAGCTGGCTATGAACGTGCGGTTAATCCGAGTTTCGATGTGGAGTAAAGTATTTGTCGTCTCTCTCGTCGTGCTGGGCCTATTGGCGCTTAGAAACGATCGGTTCTTGCGTCATTTGGCGCTGGATACGCCTTATCTGGTAAAAGGCTTTGCGGGAGTCATTGCTGGTTCCTTGGCAGGACTCGTGCTGAATGACTCTGGTATCGTGACCGCAGCCACCTGCATCGTTTTTCTCGTCGTTCTGGCACTTTATGCTGCGCTGGAGGAGCCGGCACACGAGCGCTGCTCGACTTGAGCCTAAGCCTCGGACAGCTCGCTCCATTCTTCATAAAGCTGCTCCAGCTCGTTTTTGGCAGCATGAATCTGATCGTTTCTTTCTTTTGCCTGAACATGGTCGCTATAGATTTCGGGAAGACACAGCTCCTCTTCCCATTTGGCAATATCCGCTTCTCTCTTTTGGATTGTCGCCTCGATCTCTTCCAAACGTCGCTGGCGTTGACGCTCGCGCTTCTTCGCTTCCTTATCCAGCTCGTAGGACGATTTTTCCGGTTGAGCGACGGCCGCCGTACCCTGCTTTTTTACTGAGAGTGCTGCTTGCTCGGCTGCAAGCTCCGCCAGTTCTTGCTTTTTTTCCACAAAGTAATCGTAGTTGCCCAAATAACTGGTTACGCCATCGCCTGTCAGCTCAAGCACCCGCGTGGAGATCTTATTCAGGAAGTAGCGGTCATGGGAGACGAACAGAATGGTTCCGGGATAATCATAGAGCGCATTCTCCAATACTTCCTTGCTGAAAATGTCCAGATGGTTGGTAGGCTCGTCAAAAATCAGGAAGTTCGCTTGCCTTAGCATCAGCTTTGCCAGGGATACACGTGCGCGTTCTCCACCAGACAGGTCGGAAATGCGCTTTTGTACATCGTCCCCACTGAACAGGAAGTTGCCCAGCAAAGTACGCACGTCCTTTTCCAGCATTTGCGGATATTCATCCCAAATTTCACCGAGCACCGTATTTCGCTCGTTCAGATTGCGATGCTCCTGATCGTAGTAGCCGATCGTGACGTTGCTGCCAAATTGAATACTGCCACGAAGAGCGCTCAGCTGCTCCACGATTGTTTTGAGCAAGGTGGACTTTCCGATTCCGTTAGGCCCAACTAGTGCAACCCTTTCTTCGCGTTCAAGCTCAAACGTAATGCCAGAGGAAAGGACAGCATCCGGGTAGCCAATCGCAACATGTGACGCCTTCATCACGATGGTTCCGCTCATTTTTGAGACATCGAAGGAAAAATGGACGGACTTGTTTTTCATGATCGGCTTGTCCATGCGGTCAATTTTTTCCAATGTTTTCCTTCTGCTTTGTGCACGTTTGGTTGTCGTAGCACGAGCGATGTTTCGAGCGATAAAATCTTCCAGCTTGGCGATTTCATCCTGCTGCTTTTCAAATCGCTTCAAATCCTGTTCGAGTCGCGCAGCCTTTTGATCGAGGAATTGACTGTAGTTGCCAACATAGCGTGTGGCGCGTGTCCGCTCGATTTCATACACCACCGTCACCAGCTTGTCCAGGAAGTAACGGTCATGGGAGACTACGAGGATGGCACCCTGATAGTTTTGCAGATACGCTTCGAGCCAGGTGAGTGTTTCAATATCCAGGTAGTTGGTCGGCTCGTCGAGTAGCAGGATGGTTGGTGATTGCAGCAGCAGCTTGGCTAGAGCCAGCCGCGTTTTTTGACCGCCACTCAGAGTGCGAATGAGAGTCTGGTAGTCCATATCGGCAAAGCGCAGCCCGTGCAGTACACCGCGGATCGCGCCTTCATAGCTGTAGCCCCCTCGTTCCTTGAACGCTTCCGAGCGGCGGGAATAATTCTCCAGCAGCTGTTGGTACCGTTTTTCATCGGCGAGAATGGCGGGATCACCCATCTTTGCCTCGAGCTCGCGCAGCTCCTTTTCCTCGACCTGTAGATGTTCAAAGACAGAAAGCAGCTCGTCCCAAATGCTTCTGTCCGATTCCAGTCCGCTGTTTTGGGCCAAGTAGCCGATCGAAACCTCTTTGGGAATCCGTACAATTCCGCCGTCATAGCTAAGCTCGCCAGCGAGAATCTTCATCAAGGTTGATTTTCCGGCGCCATTGACACCGACAAGGCCAACGCGTTCGCCCGTTTGTATTTGCAGGGAAATGTCCTGTAGAATGGTCTCGACGCCATACGTTTTTTCTATATGTTCAGCTTGTAGCAAGATCATGTGGTTCACCTCTTTATATACTAATGCAAGTGTAGCCTAGAGAGAGTGTACGGGACAAGCCTGCAGGGGGCGTTGTTTGGACTCGTGCAAAAGGAGAGCGGTTGTCATGGACAAAAAAGCGGATAAAAAACAGCTCCGAACCCATATTATGGAGGCGCGTAAAGCAATGCCGCCGGAAGAACGCAAGCTTCGCTCTGAGCAGGCGTGTCGACATTTGCTAGCATGTGAGCGAGTGGCTGGAGCCAAAGCAATTACGGCTTTTCATCCATTTGGCGCAGAATTGGATATTCTTCCGTTTGTGGAGCAGGCGAGAGGACGGGGACAGGAAATCTGGCTGCCGCTGACGCTTTTGGCTGAGAGAAGACTGGTTCCGTACGTATTTAGCGGACCGGAGATGTTAAAGCAGGGAGTATATGGAATCTGGGAGCCTGATCCCGAAAAAGCAGTAGAAGCAGATATAGCAAAGCTCGATGTAGTGCTTGTTCCAGGTGTTGCCTTTGATCGGTCTGGTGGACGGATGGGCTATGGAGGCGGATTTTATGATCGCTTTTTGGCAGGACTGATGGCGCGGCCTTATTTACTCGGAGTCGGATTCTCCATGCAGGTAGTTGACCATGTTCCGCTTGAGCCACACGATATTCCTCTGGATGCTGTGGTGACGGAGGAAGGCCTTTTTCATTCGTGAACGTTTTGTGTCAGGAACTCTCTTTTCTGCCAGCACTCTCTACAGCATGGACAAAAAAGTGTACAATACTATCGAATGAAAAAACGGAGGAATGAGCTGTGGGCAAATGGAAGGTAGGCGTAATTTCGGCAAGTGATTCGATTGCCAGAGGAGAGCGGACAGATGATCGTATTCCGATCATTCGTCATCTGACAAGGGAATGGCTGCACGTAGATGTCGCTGTATACCGTGCCGTTACCGATGATATGGAAGACTTGAAGGAAAACATGATCGAGTTTGTGGATCGAGAAAAGTGTGACCTATTGATCGTAACAGGCGGGACCGGTCTGAGCCCGCGCGATGTGACCCCGGAAGTAACGGCATGGGTAATGGACAGACCTGTACCTGGGCTGGCAGAAGAAATGCGCCGTGCCGGCCTGCAGCAATCTCGTCGGGCGATGTTGACGCGAGCCGTTGCGGGTACGCGTGGAAATTCATTGATTATCAACCTTCCTGGCAATCCGAAAGGCGTAGAAATCTGTTTTAACGCCATTGGCGATATGCTTGCGGATGCCTTGCACATTTTGCAGGGAACAGGAGAGGCCAATGAAGATTGGGGAGGATTGGGTTGGTAGAAAAACCGCAAATGCGTGAAGTGCCTGTACGTGAAGCGATTGGCATGATGCTGCCACACGACATGACACAAATTCTGCCCGGAGAATTCAAGGGCCGTCTGTTTAAAAAGGGTCATGTGGTTACAGAAGCGGATATCGAGCCTCTCTTGTCGATCGGAAAAGAACATATTTACGTTCTGGAAATGCCAGAAGGCTTTATTCATGAGGAAGAAGCAGGGATTCGGATCGCCAAGGCTGTTTCCGGCGAAGGCTTGACATTAACGCAGCCTTACGAGGGAAAAGTCTCGATGAAGGCATCCCGTTCCGGACTAGCCAAAATCAACGAGGAAGCTGTGCATGCGCTGAATGCACTGGAAGGAATCGCATTTTCAACCATGTACGGGGATCAGGTCGTTCATCCAGGTCACACGCTGGCGGCTACCCGGATTATCCCGTTGATTATGGAAGAGGCGCGCATCGTTGAATTGGAGCAGCTGGCGAAGCAGTTTGGTGAGCCGATCGTGCAAGTGAAGTCTTTCTTGGATAAATCGGTTGGTCTTGTCACTACGGGCGGTGAAGTTTTTTCCGGGCGTATTCCAGACAAATTCGGTCCAGTGATTCAATCCAAGGTGGAGGCACTTGGTTCAACGGTTGTCGAGCAGCGCTTTGCTCCTGATGACAAAGCAGCCATTGAGCAGGAGATTCACTATTTTCTCGATAAAGGTGTCGATTTGGTACTGGTTACAGGTGGTATGTCTGTTGACCCTGATGACCGCACGCCAGGAGCAATTGCAGGTGTAGGGGCAGAAGTGGTAAGATATGGCACACCGATGCTGCCTGGCTCCATGCTGATGGTTGCCTACAAAGGCGATGTCCCGATCTTGGGTCTGCCTGGAGCTGTCATGCACGAGCCATTTACCTCGTTTGACGTTTTTCTACCTCGGATTTTGGCGGGAGAAAAAATTGGGGCTTCTGACATGACGAGGTTGGGATATGGTGGTTTACGAAAGTTCTAGCTGGTTAGACTGACAAATAACAGGAAAAAGGAGTGGAGACAAATGAGCAGTATTGGGATTCCTGGATTAATTTTAATTTTGATTTTAGCGCTCGTTCTGTTTGGTCCGAAAAAGCTCCCAGAGCTGGGGCGTGCCGTTGGCCATACCTTGAAAGAATTCAAGAATGCCACCCGCAGTCTGACAAGTGATGAGGAAGACGACGATGAAGCAAAGCGCAAGGAGCTGGCCGCGAAAGACACATCTGCAGCTGGCAAGGACACGGCAGCAAAAGCTGCAGTAGTGACGGAAAAGGATGCGTTTGACCGCGAAAAGATTGAGCGAGAGATTCGCGAGAGAATCGAACGCGAGCGCATTGAAAAGGAAGTCCGCGAAAAGCTGGAAATGGAGCGCATGCAGCTAGAAAAAGAACAGCAAAAGGCGTAATTGGGTAAGGTGGTTGCCATGACGGATCAGGAAATGACAGTGGTCGAACACCTGACAGAATTGCGTAGGCGCATTATTTGGGTGTTGGCCGTATTTATTGTCGCGTTGATTGCCGGCTTCTTCTGTGCCGGTCCGCTCATTGAGTATTTGAAGCAAGAGCCGATTGCAGATGGAGTGCCGATCATCTCCTTGCATCCCTCGGACGCACTTCGCGTGTACATGCAGTTTGCTTTTCTCATTGGAGTTGTTGCCACTCTTCCTGTGGCGCTCTTTCATGTATGGCGGTTTGTTTCACCTGGTTTGCAGGAAAACGAGCGGAGAGGATCGCTTTATTTTATCCCTGCCGCAAGTTTTCTGTTTGTGACTGGCATTTTGTTTGGGTACTATGTCGTTTTTCCGATGATCATGCAGTTTATGACCTCGACATCTGCCAGCATTGGCGTAAATCCTAACTACGGTATCGGCGAGTATTACGGATTTATGTTCAATATGGTGATACCGTTTGGCGTGTTGTTTCAGCTGCCGATCATTGTTATGTTCCTCACGCGTTTACGTATTCTCAACCCGATGCGACTTGCAAAGGTCCGCAGGTTTGCCTATTTCGGTTTGACGGTTATAGGTGTTACGTTGACGCCGCCAGATATTGTGAGTGATATTCTCGTGATCATTCCATTGCTGCTTCTGTATGAACTCAGCATTTGGCTATCGCGAATTGTGTACCGCAAGCAGTTGAAGGAACAAGAGGAATGGGAAAGTGAATACAACCTGGAAGCGGACGAGGTAGTTCGCTAACGGGGTCGGGAAGTCTTCTGTTATTTATAGCAGAAGGCTTTTTTTCTGAGCAAAAGAGCTCGATGCTTTTCGGAAAAGGGGATGCGATTGCTTTGCGCATGGATGTATGAAACGAGATAGGAAATACTAGGAAAGTTATTCGAGGGGAGGTGCAGTTCAACGAGATGTGGCTGATTCTTTGCTTAGCCTTGTTTTTTTCCGGTGGGACAGCAAATGCGGCAGAGCAGGTGGAGTTATTTGACTCCGATCAACAAAAGGTCATCGCGACATTTGCAAATGCAGAAGCGTTTCAGGTGGAGGCGCAGAAGCTGTTGCATAGTGTAAGTGGGCGTGTGCTGGAGCTTAACCCGTCGCTTGAAAACGCGATGATTGTGAAAATTCCGCTGGCGCCGGTGCAGCACTTGAGCCATGCTTCTTCCGGAATCGATACAGATATTGCAGAGATGTTTGTCATTATGCCCAAAAAGGGAAGTCGCAGGCCATGGCTGATTTTGCATACGAAGGAATATGAGACAGTCGTTATGGAGTTTGGAGCAAAAGTGGACCAGCTGCGAAAGCAGGTCCAGCTTCCCTGATTCCAAGCATGGAAAAACCGGTCGTCTGTATAAAAAGACGTGCCGGTTTTATCCGATTCATGTAGTAGTTTTAATTGCTTGGTGTCAGAAAGGCTTGTGTGTAGTAGTCAGCGATTACACCTACTCCCAACTGAGTAAAGTCCTTTTCCAAAACGTTTTTGCGGTGACCTGGGCTGTTCATCCAGCTTTCATGGGCTTCAATCGCATCGGGGTAACCTGCTGCGATATTTTCGCCTGCCATGCTGTAAGAGATGGAGGCTTGCTTTAAACGATCAAAAGGACTGGCCCCTGTCGTTGCGGAGATATGATCGAAGAAATTATTTGCCTCCATGTCATGGCTATGGGTTCGTGCTACTTGTGCCGCCTTTTCATTCCACTGAAGCGCAGGCAGCTTGTAGCGATAGCGTGACACGTTGACGAGATCCAGAATCTGACGCTCATAGGCCGCGTTGACTAATTCACGCTCGCCAACACTGAGTGCTGGGGGATTGAAATCAGGGGACTTTCCTCGATACGTCCATTTGGTTTCGTAAAAACCGCCGCGCAGCAGCATCAGAGTGTCGATCATGCGCACGGCAGTCACTTTATTGCCGTTTTCCTTATCCAAATAATAGATATAGGGTGTGCCATTAGACATGACGAGAGGGCGCTGCTGCTTCTGGTTTGTCATTTGGATTTGGGCGCCCATATAGGAAAAGGAGACGATGCTTTGCAGATCGTATTGACGTTCAAGCGACTGCTGGTTCGTTCCAACCCCGACATTGCCGAGAGTGGCTTGTGGGGCGAGGGAGTATACATCCACAACCTTGTCGTCAGCTATCCCTATTTGCACGTACCGGGACGGATCGCTGTTATAAATCCACCATTGATAGCCCAGGCTGCTCGGCTCTTTTCGGGCTGGTTCACCGAGCTGCTTTGTTACTTCCTGTGCGGACATGCCAAGAGTCACGCCGAAAAGGGTGTTCGGCTGCTTTTTTTCCGAGGCTGCGGGGGGGGTGTTGTCGCCAGTGGGCTGAACAGCTGCACTTGCGGGTACGGCTGGTGGCAGATCAGCTGGCACAGCTTCTGTAGGGGAGCTTGCACTAGCGGCAGACTCACCCAAAGCGGGAGGCTGACCTACCCAGGCAAAATGAGTCGTATGATCCCAGCCTACTGGTTTGTTCAGATGACGGCCTACGATGGACAATGGAACGTAGACAGTACCGCGATATTCAATGGTTGCGGGCAGCTCTGAGCTTCCTTCTTTATAAAAGCCGGGCTTGTCCCCCGTGATGATTTCCCTCCCGTCCCAGTAAATCGAGGCAGGGTAAATGCTGACACGGATAAAGGAAGTGTTATCGGATGAGAAGAAGCGACCAATCACCAGGACACAGAGCACGATGATTCCGATCCAAAGCCATTTGTGCATGTGAGGGTTCCCTCCTTGAGGTAGCTCTAATCTGATTCTATGATTGATTTATATGAGCGAGTCTGATTACTAGAACTCTTTACTAGGGCGCTCTGCTAGAAAAAGTGGATTCAGAGATTTCAAATGGAAAAAAGTGAGGGAAACTACTTGCAAAGTACATAGTGATTCAATTATTATAGGAATTGGGTGTTAGCACTCATACAAGTCGAGTGCTAACAACAGTAAATTTGTTTACCTACATTTTTTGAGGAGGGTGTTTTTAGTGCTTAAGCCATTGGGTGACCGTGTGGTAATCGAAGCTATCTCCAAAGACGAAACGACTGCAAGCGGTATCGTTTTGCCTGATTCTGCAAAGGAAAAACCGCAAGAAGGCCGCGTAATCGCAGTAGGTTCTGGTCGTGTTGCTGACAACGGCGAGCGCATCGCGTTGGAAGTAAAAGACGGCGATAAAGTAATCTTCTCCAAATACGCTGGTACTGAAGTAAAGGTAGACAATAAAGAATACCTCGTGCTGCGCGAATCCGATATCCTCGCGATCATCGGTTAAGGCTCTTGACATAGGAAGTCGAACGAAAAACACATAACAGGAGGTAGAGATAAGATGGCAAAACAAGTGAAATTCTCTGAAGACGCTCGCCGCTCGATGCTCCGCGGTGTTGAAACACTGGCAAACGCAGTAAAAGTTACACTCGGTCCAAAAGGCCGTAACGTGGTACTGGAGAAAAAATTCGGCTCCCCATTGATCACAAACGACGGTGTAACCATCGCGAAAGAAATCGAGCTGGAAGATGCTTACGAAAACATGGGTGCGCAACTGGTTAAAGAAGTTGCTACCAAAACGAACGACATCGCGGGTGACGGTACTACTACTGCAACTGTTCTGGCTGCAGCTATGATCCGTGAAGGTCTGAAAAACGTAACTGCTGGCGCTAACCCAATGGTTATCCGTCGCGGTATGGAAAAAGCAGTTCGCGCTGCTGTTGAAGAAATCAAATCCATCGCGAAGCCGGTTGAGAACAAATCTTCTATCGCGCAAGTAGCTGCTATTTCCGCTGACGATCCTGAAGTAGGAAACCTGATCGCTGAAGCTATGGAAAAAGTGGGCAAAGATGGCGTAATCACTGTTGAAGAATCCAAAGGATTCGTAACAGAGCTGGAAGTAGTAGAAGGTATGCAATTTGACCGCGGCTACGCTTCCCCTTACATGATCACTGACACTGACAAGATGGAAGCAGTTCTCTCCAACCCTTACATCTTGATCACTGACAAAAAAATCTCCAACATCCAAGAAGTTCTGCCTGTACTGGAGCAAGTAGTACAAAGCGGCAAACCTCTCTTGATCATCGCTGAAGATGTAGAAGGCGAAGCTTTGGCTACTCTCGTAGTAAACAAACTGCGTGGTACCTTCACAGCTGTAGCGGTTAAAGCACCTGGCTTCGGCGATCGCCGCAAAGCTATGCTGCAAGACATCGCTGCTCTGACTGGTGGCGAAGTGATCACAGAGGAGCTGGGTCTGGATCTGAAATCCACCAAGCTGGACCAATTGGGCCGCGCTGGCAAAATCGTGGTTACCAAAGAAAACACAACTGTTGTTGAAGGTGCTGGCGACAAAGCTGCAATCGAAGGCCGCGTAGCTCAAATCCGTCAACAAATCGAAGATACGACTTCCGATTTCGATCGTGAAAAACTGCAAGAGCGTCTGGCTAAACTGGCTGGTGGCGTAGCAGTAGTTAAAGTTGGCGCAGCTACTGAAACCGAATTGAAAGAGAAGAAACTCCGCATCGAGGACGCTCTCAACTCTACTCGTGCTGCAGTAGAAGAGGGTATCGTACCTGGTGGTGGTACTGCTCTGATCAATGCAATTAAAGCAGTTGAAGCAATCAAAGTAGACGGCGAAGAGGCTGTTGGTGTACAAATCGTACTCCGCTCCCTGGAAGAGCCAGTTCGTCAAATCGCAGCGAACGCAGGTCTGGAAGGATCTGTAATCGTAGAGCGTCTGAAAAAAGAAGCTGTAGGTATCGGCTTCAACGCTGCTACCGAAGAGTATGTGAACATGCTCGAAGCTGGTATCGTAGACGCGGCGAAAGTTACTCGTTCCGCACTGTCCAATGCAGCATCTGTAGCAGCTATGTTCCTGACTACAGAAGCAGTAATTGCTGACAAACCAGAAGAAAACAAAGCTCCTATGGGCATGCCAGATATGGGTGGCATGGGCGGTATGGGCATGATGTAAGAAACGGACTACCGTTTCGAGAGAGGCAGACAAACGTCTGCCTCTCTTTTTTTTGTACGTATAAGAATTTATAAGCATAAGGCTAGCGCATGATAACTTTCCACTAAACGCGATCGCTCCTTGAGGTCTCGATAGAGGTTTTCTTAATGACAAGGGCGTAATTCTTTTGAACTATTATCTGAAAAATACGAATATTTTGTTGAAAAAATATTTCCTGAATTTATAATAGATTGTAAAATATTACTACAAAGAGAATTTTGCACAGAAGACAAGCACCATAAATCTTGCATGGAGGAGATTTTTTAATGAGACGTGTAGGGGTTTGGTTGTTTTGTGTAGTGCTAATGTTAGTCTTGGCTGCGTGTAATGGTGGGACATCGGCGCCAGTGTCAGGGGGACAAACCGAGGGAACGTCCGCACCAGCCGCAGAACCGGCAAAAGGGGAGCCGGTAGAGCTTGTCATGTACAGCTGGCGCACAGAGGATAAGGATGCCTACGCCAAGTTTCTTACTGAGTTTGAAAAGCAGCATACCAACATCAAGGTGAAATTCAAATCGTTTAAATCAACGGAATACAACACGATTCTAAGTAATTCTCTCACATCAGGGACGGGTGTAGATATTGTGCAGCTCCGACCGTACTCAGGTGCGACCTCGATTGCAGACGCAGGTTATTTGCTTCCGCTCGATGATGTGAAGGGAGTCGCAGAAATAGAGCAATCGTACTTGGATGCAGCACGCGGCAGCGATCAAAAGGTGTACGGAATACCACTCTCGATCAACTCCGCAGTCATTTTTTATAACAAAAAGCTATTTGAGGAGAATGGTCTAGTACCACCGCAAACATGGGACGAGCTGTTACAGGTATCCTCTGAGCTTCAGAAAAAAGGAATCATACCAATCGCACAAGCGGGCAAGGCATCCTATCTGCTGTCTATCGCCCATAGCGTGATTGGAACAAGCTCCTATGGCGGAAACGAGTACGTGGAACAGCTCTTGTCCGGTCAAGCCAAATTTACCGATCCGGCTTTTACAGAGTCTATCAAGCGGATGCAGGAATTAGCTCCCTTTTTCCCACCTGACTTTATAGGAATTGATGACAAAGATGCGCAAGCGCTTTTCTATACGGGCAAGGCTGCCATGTATATCAACGGCAGCTATCGACTGGAGACGTTTGAAAAGCAAAGCCCTGACTTACCTATCGATATTCTGCCGGCTTTAGCGAAGGAAAAGGGCGGAGAGACTCCCATGATCAATTGGGTGGATGGCTCTTATGGCATTGCCAAGTCAACTAAGCATCCGGAAGAGTCCAAGATTTTTGTCGAGTGGATTGCGTCTAAGGAATTTGGACAAATGTTTAGTGATGATCTGAATCGACTAAGCGCGATTTCTGGAGTAACTCCGAAGCATCCACTGGTGCAGAAAATGACACAGCTAAGCGAAAAGAGCATGGCGCCCTTTTTGATGCTCGTTCACTTTGGAGAAGGAACGCCTACAACGAAGACCACGTTTGAAGATTCCCTGCAAGGGCTGTATATCAATCAGATCGATGTTGAAAAGGTAGCGGGCGATACGCAAGCTTCTGCTGATAAATGGTTCAAACCGAAAAAGTAAGGCCGGAACGAGGAAAATGAAGGTACAGTCAGAGCTGGCTGCTTGGCTGTACCTTTTTTAGAGAGGAGCTTCACTACCATGCCTGTACTGGAAAAAAAGACTGCGATCAAAACAAAGACGGCTAGCGCGCGGAGCGTAAATTGGAAAAAGCACATGGTCCATTTGTTTTTGTTACCTGCTCTGCTTTTCTACATTTGGTTTCAGGTATTTCCGATCTTTTCAGCATTTCTAAACAGCTTCTTTGCCTGGGATGGTCTGAAGCGCGGTGCATTTATCGGTTTAGAAAACTTCGTGAGGCTGTTTACAGAGTCCCCTTTCAAGGAGACGTTTTTCCGTGGACTCGGCCATAACGTTATCTTTTTTATCGGAATTGTGGTTAGCAAGCTGATTGTGGCCTTTCTGATTGCGCTCGTTATTAACAGCAAAATCCGTGGCAAAGAGTTTTTCAAGATGGTGATTTTTCTGCCGAAGCTGCTGTCGGTGATTGTGGTTGGTTTCTTGTTTAGTTTGATTCTGAATCCTACTTATGGTGCCTTGAATACGTTTCTTACTTTTATTGGATTGGAGGAATGGGCTAGACCATGGCTTGGGAGCCCGGATACGGCCTTGTACACAATCATTTTGGTCAATAGCTGGTATGGCTTGGGGTTTGCTGTGCTTATTTTCCTTGCAGGCTTGCAGGCAATCCCGACGGAAATATACGATGCCGCCAAAATTGATGGAGCCTCTGGCTTTACTATGCTTTGGAAGATAACCGTTCCACTCGCTATGCCTTCGATTATGGTAATGACGATTCTTAGCTTTATTGGCGCGTTTGAGACGTTTGAGCTCATTTTTGCGATGCAGGGCTCACAGGCAGGACCTTACTTTTCAACGGATGTGTTGGCTACCTATTTTTACAGGCTGGCATTTGGCTCTGTAGCGGGTGGCGAATCGATAGGACTTGGATCGGCACTGGCGGTAGTGCTTTTCCTAATGATTTCGAGTGCAACAGCCGTCCTGCTCTTTTTCTTTAAAAGAAAAGAATATGAACAGTAGGAGGGAGAACATGACGGTACGTCTCGGACAGTATGCAAAGTACCTGTTTCTGTCATTCTTTGCTTTTTTGGCCCTGTACCCAATTTTCCTGATGATCGCTTCTTCTTTTAAAAGCAATATGGAGATTCTCACTGAACCGCTAGGATTGCCGCATACTTTTTCGATCGAAAATTACGTGTCCGTATGGGAGAAGGTCAACTTTGGCGCTTATATATGGAATAGTATCTATGTGAGCGGACTCTCTGTCTTTTTCATCCTGTTTATTTCATCGCTCGCTGCCTTCTATCTCTCTCGCTATAAGTTTCGATGGAATTCGTACGTTTTGTTCTTTTTTATGGTTGGTCTGATGCTGCCGATGAAGCTCGCTATTTTGCCGCTGTATATGATGATGTTGAATCTTCAGCTTTTAGATACACTCACGTCGCTCGTGATTTTGTATGTGGCTGGTGGTATTCCTTTTGCTGTATTTGTGTTTTACGGATTTTTTCGAACGTTGCCGACGGAGCTTGATCAATCGGCGAGGCTAGATGGCTGCAACGGATTTCAAGTGTATTACAAAATCATCCTGCCTCTCATGAAGCCCGCCCTTGCAACTGTGGGGATTGTTCATCTGATTGGAGTATGGAACGATTTCTTTTACCCACTGATTTTTTTAAAAAGCGAGGAGCTGAGTACAATTCCTTTAGGGGTGCTTACTCTGTTTGGTGAATACGATACAGAGTGGAATATGTTGTTTGCTAGCTTAACCATCTCATCTTTGCCGATGATCATTGCTTTTTTGTTTGCATCGAAACAGTTTATTGAAGGACTGACGTCGGGGGCGATTAAATGAGCAAGCGTTGGGTAACTTTTGATTTGGATGGCACGCTCATGCAAAATCCGTTTGGAGTCTGGGTATTTCCGGAGATCGCAGCTGTGGTCTCCGGGAAGCTGGGATGGACCTGTGATGTAATTGCCGAGATGGTCGCTGAGCACGAGCGTCGCATGGAGCAAGGAAGGTACGTAGAAGCGTATGATTGGGACGATATTTTGGGCATGCAGTGCAAGCAGCTGGGAGTGACGGAGTCGTTTGAGATTGAGCCGCTACTACGCAAGCATGCGGTTTCCCCCAAGATTCATTTGCTTGAGCCCGGGATTTTGAAGGTGCTGCGCGCGATAAAGGACAGCGGTTTTGCGCTGGCAGTTGTAACTAATGGATTTTACAAGTTCCAGGCGCCTGTCATGGAAGCGCTGGGATTGCTCGATTTCTTCGATGAAGTATTGACGCCCGAAAGAGCTGGAACGGGAAAACCTGATCCGAAGATACTGGATATGCTCCCAGGAGATGTAGTCGCGCATGTTGGGGATAGACTGGATCATGATGTACGAATGGCTAATCTTCGAAATGTTACTTCTGTATTTATTGATAGAAAACTACCGGATGAATTAAGAGCTCTTGAAGCTCAGCTTCGCTCGGGTGATCAGAGAATGATCGCCCGATGCTTGGAGAAGTGGAAGAAAGAGAGTAGGAATTCTGCTGCAAGCACGCTTCCGAGCGAATTTTTACCCACTGTGGTGATCTATTCTATGGATGAGTTAATGCTGATTTTAAACGAGGAAAAGGGGGGATAAGATTTATTTGTTTTTCTTCTTGCATTTTTGTTTGCAAGTTGTTAAGATAGACCTTGTCGCTTTTGAAGGGAATTTTTAAAGAGAATGAAAAAAACTTGAACTTCTAAAAAATAACCCTTGATTTTGCGAGAAAGACCTGATATAGTTTAAAAGGTCGGCGCCACGAGCGCCAACGAAGAAAATGCTCTTTGAAAACTGAACAGCGAAAGCGTTAATGAGTCTATCATTAAATGATTTGCC
>NZ_LGIQ01000002.1 GCF_001187725.1 Brevibacillus reuszeri | reverse complement strand
AAATCATTTAATGATAGACTCATTAACGCTTTCGCTGTTCAGTTTTCAAAGAGCATTTTTTGTTACTCTGTCGCCCAGAGACGACTTTTTTAATTTACCACATCTCTACCTAGAAAATCAAGTAGTTTTTTTAACTTTTTCACTGCCATATTTTTCGTTTGTGCAGCAGCGACGTTTGTTAATATAGCATGGATCAAAACAAGAAGTCAACAGTATTTAAAAATTTTTACCCCAACAATATAAAACAAATCTCTTCAACCTCGTTTTGACGATCTGAACAATCTACCTCCTGGACCAAGGACCGCTGCACCATTTTATCTATAATCAGCGGTATATCGATTTCCGCATCCTGAACGAGGGGATGATTCATTAGTTCTTGCAAGCTCCATGGCCCATTCTTCTTCTCCATCACTTCGATCAAAAATCTGACCGAGCTCTTCATGCGAGAAGTAATCCAGAATTCCATGGCAAGTAACAGAAGCTCAATCCGCTTCTCCAATGCCTCCGCATTAAACGAAAGCTCCTCGTACAGCTTGTATACCGAGTAATCCAGCTGCTTGACCTGGGACCATAGTCCAGCCTGCGGGTGCTCTCCTGCCTCGTAAACAATCAGACGCGCCCATGAGTCAAGCGATTGAATAGACGAATGATAAGCATCCAGAGCCATCCCTTGCTGGAGCCGTTCTTTTGTCTCATGGACAAAGCGCAGCAAACGCGAATACTCTTTGCAGATGTACTTTTTCTGGAGGAACTCGGGCAATCGACTGATTCTCTGTTTCATTTGCTTCATATATCCGTCTTTATCCCACAAAATCTCAGCTTTGCCCAGCATGACTGCAAGCCGCTCATCCAAGCCGTTTACAGCCCCCTTTTCCAATTGCCAGCTGCCGATCTGTTGTTCGAGAATTACTTGCTTATTTATCCGCATGCGTCTAATTGTGGTATCGACATGCGAATGATTGACCACTACTATATAGAAGGTTCCCTCACGGAATGGGACAAGCATATCCGAATCAGGCAAAATCAGCACCGCTTGCACATCCATGCGCTTTTGGAGCAATTCAAGATAGGTTTGCTGATTGTCATCTGGCCTTCTATTCATGCCTTATTTCCTCCCTGCCCCTGGGTTGAACTTAAGGATTCTACACGCCTTGTCCGTTTCCTGCTTGTCAACAGACAATTCCTTTTGTGTGATATACTGTAGGATAGGAGGAATGATGATGAAAAATACTGAGCGCCTGAGCAAGATTAAACGCATGCGAACTTGGGGCAACTGGAGCATGGTAATCGGCATTTTGCTGATGTATACAGGTTACGCTTTTTTTGCAGGATATCTGGACTTTATTCCTTTTCTCGGCAGCCTGTTAAAAGGTTCTTACATCTTTATGACCCTGCTCTTGATTATCGGCTTCATCCTTACAATGGGAAGCACAGTGTTGTTCATGATTTCGGGGATGGTTTCCACATCAGCTCCACAGGTACAGTGCCCTTCGTGCCAAAAAGTAACGAAGATGCTCGGAAAAGAAGACGCCTGTATGTTTTGTGGACAACCGCTCCGCTTAGAGGATGGACAACCTCAGCAAAACCAGACATAATGATGAACCCTCTGCAATCACAATCCATACGCAAAAAGCCACCTGCACACTCCCTCTAACAGGGCGCGCAGGTGGCTTCTTCTATCTATGACAGCTCGTTAAGGTGATTTCTGAGTGGACTTTTCAGAAGACAAGCCTTCCTCGATAGCCTGCCAAATTTCTGGCACTTCAAACCCACGGCGCCAGGATGCAACCCCAGCCAGATCGTACTTGTTCACGATATCAATCCGCTTTTTCATAGAACTGACGTCCTCAAGCCACATTTTATAGACGTTGCCATCTTTCGGATCTTTGTATTCCACGTAGTTTTGGCCTGACGCTTCATCCAGCTTCGGAGTCAGCTTTCGCTCCTTGATCCATTCCTCGGCTCTCGTCATGGACAATGCCTTGGAGCTGACCTTGATTTTTCCGTCAGCCTGCTTCGCTTCTGTCCACAGTCGCGTATAGAACGGCACACCGAGCAAAAGCTTTTCATGCGGCACTTCTTCCAGCACACCCTGCAAACCGCTTTCCACCCACGGCAACGATGCCACAGAGCCCGCTACCGGACTCGCCGCCCAATGCTCGTCATACGTCATAACCGCCATGTAGTCTACCACCTGTGCAAGCGCCTTGCGATCGAGGAACAACGACCACGTTTTGGCATTCGACTTGATCGTAACATCAATCGAAACGGTTAGCCCCTGTTGATGCAAGTATGGAGTCATTTCCCGAACAAACTGAACGAGCTTCTCCTTTTCCTCCAGGTACACATTCTCGAAGTCAATGTTGATGCCATCGAGATCGTACATATGGGCGTAGTGGATAATCTGCGCGATCAGTTTATCCCGCTTGTCGTAGCTGCCAAGAACCGACTTTGTCCAATCCGGGTTAAAACCGTTTGTGACCAAGCCCCATACCTTGTAGCCGCGTTGGTGAGCCCATTTCACATAGGCAGGGTCTGCTTTATTCAGGAGAGTCCCTTCTTCATCCTTCATTTCAAACCACGTAGGAGAAACGACATTCACACCCGGCATTGCCTCAATTTCTGCAATGTTCGGATTTCGGTTTACTACATGCTCCCATGTGAGGTTTATTTTCTTTCCGTCAGGCTTCCAGACTGTATAAGGCTGAGAGTCTATAGGATGGTCCAGAGCAACCTTTCGCACACTTGTAAATTCAACACTCTTAACTGGTAAAAAGCCTGCGATCCCAGAAGCGGTCAGAACACGATAATAATCCTCTTCTTTTCCGAGAATATCGACGCTCTCTCCTGTTCCTACTTCAGCAACAATCGGGGTTCGATGCGAAGCCCCAACGCGAACCATTTGCTTCTCATCCTTGGCAATCACATTTGCCTGCTGAATTTCGTAGCCTTCCTTTTCGACGAGCAAGACATCGGTAGCTTCTTTGCGCTCAAACGTATAGGCATACAGCTTTTCCAACGGATCAATCGGCACATAGCGTGTCCCATTCACTTCCTTGACAGGAACCTGCAAATTTACTGGCTGCTTGTTCAGATGTGCAACGACTTCACCGCTTTGCATACGCAGCACCTTGTCCTTTGTCGTTACAATGACCGATTTCGTAGGCTCATCCCAAAAAATGGCCGGGTCAATCCGCTCCTTCAAAAACTCGAAGGGCACGAGAACCTGATCAGATTCCAGCAAATACGTTGATTTGGTTTTAGAGCCCTCATATACGATTACATGATGATCGCCATCATACGGTAGAACATGCTCCGTAGATGCCCGCAACACAAAAAACCAGTAGATTCCGCCAAAAATTGCGACGAAAAAGAAAAGGAGTAAAAAGAGAAGCCGCGCCGCTCGTCTTCTTCTTCGCCTAGGACGAGGAGCCATTCCAACTGCCAAGCTCATGGTCGCGACCTCCTCTCCACAATAGTTTCCGATCATATCTTATGTTCAATGAATTCACAACCTTTTACATTCTAACAAACATTCCTATACGTAGAGGAAGACGTACGAAAAGCCAAAACGTTACACATTGCGACATAAAAACACCTCCCGCAGCAACTGGTTATCCGGTTGTTGCAGAAGGTGTTTTCCTCAAAAAGCCATTTCTTAGTGGGGATTCTTTTGACAGGACTCACAGATGCCGTACACTTCCATGCGATGACCCGTTACGCGAAAGCCGATATCTTTTGCTGCCGATTCCTCCGCATCCCGCAAATACGGGAAGTGGAAATCTCGAATCGCACCACAGCTTGAACAGATCGCGTGGTAATGATCTTCTTCTACGTTGGCATCAAATCGACTGGACGCATCCCCGTAGGTGAGCTCCGTAACCAATCCTGCATCCTTAAAAACCCGCAGATTATTATAGATCGTAGCAACACTCATATTGGGGAATTTGCCTTCGAGAGCTTTGTATATTTCGTCAGCCGTCGGGTGAGTCATCGTCTCCAGCAAATAAGTTAAAATTGCATGGCGCTGAGGTGTCATCCGAACCCCGGTATTCTTGAGGATTTCAACAGCCTTTTCTACACGCTGTGCCATATTGTTACACCCCACAGTCCTTCGCAAGACAAAAGAATAGTTCACTTCTTTGTCATTGATTAGAATTACTTTAAATAAGTGTACGTCTAGTCAGCGAAAACTGTCAATATGCATTACACGTAATTTGAGGATGAAGAAGATGGAAATCAGGATTTCGCCTTGACTGTTTTCTTAGCTGCAGGCTTTGCTTTCGTCTTTTTTGCCTCGGCTGCCGCAAATTTGCACATGGATTGCAGAGTGCATTGTCCACATTGCGGATTGCGTGACGCACATACCCTTCTTCCGTGCCAGATCAGCCAATGATGCGCATCGGACCATTTTTCACGCGGAATCCGTTTCATCAGCTGACGCTCTACTTCGTCTACATTGTCGCTCTTAGCGAGTCCAAGGCGATTGCCTACGCGAAACACATGCGTATCGACTGCAATCGCCGGTACTCCAAATGCATTGGACAGCACGACATTGGCTGTTTTCCGGCCAACCCCAGGCAACGCCTCCAGCTCTTTATGCGTTTGCGGAACCTCTCCGTTGTACTTTTCGTACAAAATTCTACAGGTCTCCAAGATGTTCTTGCTCTTATTCTTATACAATCCGAGCCCTTTTATATGCTCTTCCATTTCTTCCTGTGTCAAATGAAGGTAATGCTCCGGCTGATTCAAATGCTTAAACATCGGCTCGGTTATTTCATTCACCCGTTTATCTGTACACTGCGCGGAAAGAATCGTGGCGATCAAGAGCTCGAACGGGGTGGTATAGTTTAATTCACAATGCGCGTCTGGATACAACCCTTGCAGCTCATCCAAAATTTCCGCGACGGGTACTTTGCGTTGTGCCATAGAAATGTCCCCCTTTTCCCTACATTATACCGATCTGCGTCAACTCGGCAATTAGCAGGAAGTTGGCTTGGCATAGCGAACCTTGCATGAGATACAATGTGCTTGGAAGAATTTTACGGGAGGGGATTCGAATGAAGGTGTTCCTGACTGGTGCCAGTGGATTTGTGGGAAAAGGCATGGTAGCTCGGCTACAAGCAGGTGGGTACCATACGGTTTGCTTGACAAGGTCGGGCTCGGAGGGAAAGCTCGGATTCGATAAAAATAGCCCATTCATCGCAGAAGCAACTGGTGATCTGTTTGATACAGCTTCACTTGAGCAGGCGATGCAGGGCTGTGATGCTGTTATTCATCTGGTTGGAATCATTCGTGAACAGACAGGGAAAGGCGTTACCTTTCAACGAATTCATGTCGAGGGTACCAAAAACGTTCTAGCAGCAGCCAAAAAAGTCGGGGTTACCCGTTTCATCCATATGAGTGCGCTAGGCGCCCGCGAAAATGCTACGAGTGCCTATCATCGTACCAAATACGAAGCAGAACAGCTCGTCCAAGCTAGCGGAATACCATACGTCATTTTCCGTCCATCTGTCATTTTCGGACCAGGGGATGAGTTTGTAAATATGCTGGCTGATTTAGTTCGTCTTCCTGTAACACCTGTTATTGGCAATGGTTCGTATCCTTTACAGCCTGTCGCTCGTGAAACAGTAGCTGATGTCTTCGTTCAAGCGCTGACCCAGGATGCTTCCCTTAATCAAGTCTACGAGACTGGCGGACCAGCACCTCTCACCTATGTACAAATTCTGGATGCCATCGGCACTGCGATCGGCAAAAAGAGTGTTCGCAAAATACATATACCTCTCGAGCTGATGAAGCCAGTCGTTAACATGATGGAAGGCTTCTCCTTTTTCCCCATCACAAATACGCAGCTGACCATGCTGCTGGAAGGGAACGCTTGCAATGATGGGGGCCTGCTATATCAAACGTTTTCTACCAAGAAAATCCCTTTTCACGAGGGGATTGCTACCTACTTACGCTAGGATCTCATTTGGCAAATGCGCTGCTTGATCGTCATAAATGACACCTGCTCATGTGAGAAAAAGCCCCTGAGATAAGTCCAGGGGCTCTTCGTTGCTATTTACGATTCATGCAGTGTTTTTTCTACAGCACCCACCTGCTTGTTCACGTGACGCGCGACGACAAACAAGTAATCGGATAAACGGTTCAAGTATTTCACTACGGCCTTGTTTACTTGTTCCTGTGTAGCAACATGTACGGCTTTTCGCTCCGCTCTTCTCACGACAGTTCGCGCAATGTGAAAAGCAGCAGCCGCAGGGTGTCCGCCAGGCAGAATAAAGTTGGTCAATGGCGGCAGATTAGCATCCAGCTGATCAATCTGTTCTTCCAGGAAGGTAACATCCTCTTCTCCGATCGGCCAGCCTACTTTTTTGCCTTCAGGCGTAGCCAGCTCTGCACCTACATGGAACAGCTTGGTCTGTATGATATGAATAACAGCATGCAGCTCGTTCCACTCGTCTGATTGTGGCAACAGGGATAAGGCAAGCCCGATTTGCGAATTCGCTTCATCACACGTTCCATATGCTTCTACACGATCTGCAAACTTGGGTACACGGACACCTGCGACCAGTGACGTTTCCCCTTTGTCCCCTGACTTTGTGTATATCTTCATTCATACCCCTCCTTTATTCCCTTTTCCTCTACACCAGCTAGACTACAAAGCTTCCGCAATGATGATCAACTCGGAGCTGCTCGCATCGAACGGAGCTTTGGCAAACGAGCCATACCGCTGTGTAATCTTGAAGCCATTTAGCCGCAGCAAATGATGCAGCTCTGCTGGAAAAATGTAGCGCAAATTAAACCGTCCCGTCACTCGCTCCGTAACAAGTCCCTGTGCGTCAGAGCGCTCATAGGTTCTTGTCACTTCAGACAGCTGCTGAAAGTGGTCATAGCGTGTGTAATCCCACATCGCTACTTCCTCTCCTGATGGCAGCCTGTGGGTTCCCCGCAGCGACATTTTTTCATTTTCTTCATAAAAATGATTGATCTTTGGTACAAACACATTCATCACGAAGTTGCCGCCCGGTGCCAAATGCTTGCGAATGCAGGTCAGGGCCTTCATCTGCTCCGCTATATGCAGCAGGTGGAGAAACGAGCGAAATGGAATCATGATGAGTGAAAAGGTCTCACCGAGATCAAAGCTGCGCATATCTCCTTGCAAGAGTTTTAACCCCGACGTAATTCCTTGCTCTTTTGCCTTTTGCTCTGCCTTGGCAAGCATTTCTGTTGAAAGGTCGATGCCAGTGGCCTCGATTCCTTCCTGCGCCATCGGGATGGTAATTCGCCCTGTTCCACAGCCCAGCTCCAGCACCTTTCCTCCCGCTTGTCTGGCCTGCTCCAAGTAAAACTCGACGTCACCGGGTACGCCCCGCTGTGTCAAATCATAGTAATCAGCCCATTGATACATATTGCCCATAGGTTCCTCCTATGCTTGCAGTTCTTTGGAATGGATGTACGCCATCACGAGCTTTGCAGTATTGTCGAGCGCTTCCTTATGTGTCCGCTCATGAGAATGGGAAGCGTCTACACCCGGACCGATTAATCCGTGTACGATGTCATATCCAGCACGCAGCGCCGCACTCGCATCTGATCCGTAGAACGGATAAATATCTACCTCATAATTCAAGCCGTTTGCTTCCGCCAGCTTAGTCAGATGAGTACGCAGCCCATAATGGTATGGACCAGAGGAATCTTTTGCGCAAATCGAGACGCAATATTCATCAGTCGTCTGCCCATCTCCTATCGCTCCCATGTCTACTGCCAAATACTCGATGACGTTAGCCGGGATGCTGGAATTGCCTCCGTAGCCGATTTCTTCGTTATTGCTGATAAAGAAATAGGTCGTATACGGGAGCTTCTCACCTGTTTCCTGCAATGCTTTGAGCACTCCTAATAATATAGCAACACTCGCTTTGTCATCGATGTGGCGGGATTTGATGAATCCGCTTTCGGTTACGGTCACGCGTGGATCGAACGAAACAAAATCGCCAACCGAAATTCCCAAAGCCTGTACTTCCTGCTTGTTGGTTACTTTCTCATCCAGACGCACTTCCATGTTTGCTTCTGTCCGTTCGACTTTTCCAGCTTCCCGACCATATACGTGAACAGAGGCTTTTGTGGACAAGATCGTTCCTGTCACCAGTCGACCGCTTCCCGTTTCAATAACACAATGCTCGCCCTCTACCGCATTGAATTCAAAGCCACCGATCAGGGCCAGCTTCAATCGACCATTGCTCTTGATTTCTTTTACCATTGCACCCAATGTATCGACGTGCGCAGTGAGCAATCGTGCTTTTTCTTCATTTGCACCCGGTACGGTGGCGATAATCGCTCCTTTGTTGGTACGCTTGAATTCAACACCGAGCTTTTCCAGCTCCTGCGCGACCCACGCCATTACTTTTCCGGTATGACCGGATGGACTTGCGATGTTGGCTAGTTGGCAAAAGGATTCGACTACAAACTCTGTTGACACACTCATCTTCGGTTCCTCCATTCGCGTCTGCGACAATTGGTCTTTCTTATTTTTGCAGTTCTTCTTCTACAAATTGGAGCACTTCCTGCACGTGTCCCTTTACCTTTACTTTCGGCCATACCTTTGCAATATTGCCTTCTTTATCGATAACAAACGTAGAGCGCTCGACTCCCATATACTCCCGTCCGTACATTTTTTTCAGCACCCATACCCCGTACGCCTCAGCCACTTCATGATCAGGGTCTGCCAAAAGCGTAAATGGCAGCTCATGCTTGGCAATGAACTTGTCATGCGACTTCACCGTATCGGGACTGATTCCTAGTACAACGGTATCCAGCTCCGAAAACTTCGGATGGAAATCACGAAAATCGCATGCTTCCGTCGTGCAACCCGGCGTCATATCCTTTGGATAAAAATAAAGAACAACATTTTTTCCGTGAAACTGGGAAAGTGAGATCGTTTGATTGTCGCTTGCCTGCAGCGTAAACGGAGGCGCGGCCTGTCCGATCGCGGTCATGCTATCCCTTCTTTCTACTTTTGACCTGGAATTTACTTGTCCCATTTTACCACAAGCTGACAGTCACTTCATCTGTATACACGTTGCGCTTTTGAGCAGAAAACGCTAGAATTAATTAAGAAAAATTAAGAAAACCTGTATCGAGGCTTCTCGTGGGGAGCGACCGCGTTTTAGGGGAAGGTTATTCTTGCTAAATCAGGATGCGTGTTCAGTCAACCCTATAAAGGAATGACCTCGATTCAGTCGGGTTGTTGTACGTTTCGGAACGTTTAAGCTATGTAGCACTCACACTGTGAAGTACTTAAATATTCCTACACAAAAAATTTGGCCTAGTCAGTTGGATGGTGAGAAATGCATGAAAGAGTTTTTTGAAGTAACGGACCCGGAAGCCTTAAAATCCCTTGCTATAGCCGAACGAGTTAAAATTTTGGAACTTTTCGAGGATCTGGAGCCACGGACAGCCAAACAAATCGCTACGGAATTGGGCGAAAACGCTGCACGTCTTCATTACCATGTGAAAGAGCTCGTGCGCGTTGGGCTGTTGGAACAGGTGGATACTCGTGTAAAAGGTTCCATTGTTGAGAAGTACTACGAGCCGGTTGCAAAGGTGATTCAGGTAAAGCTTCAACTCATGATTGAAGAAAATGCACAGCAATTGAGTGACGTGATGTTTACTCCATTCCGCACAACGGAAAAGGATCTCGTGCGCACACTCAACCGTTTCGTTGCCAGTGATCGGGATGTTCGTAAAGAGTACAAGCATACCTTCGCGTTCAATTTGACTGAATTTTACTTAAGTCAAGAAGAACGCAATCAATTGGTTGACGAAATTAGTGAACTGCTTCACAAGTACAAAGGCTTTAAAAATGAAGATGGACGTCGCAAATTCAAATTTTTCGATGTCCTGTTTCCATTGACTCCTGCAGATCCGACAGATGATCCGGAAGAACCGTTTGACGATTCAGATAAGTAATGTCGCCTGAGAAAACCATCTATGAATGATGGTTTTCTTTTTATTATGATCTGGAGGTCTTCTTCATGCGAACTATTCTATTTGATTTCGACGGTACCGTTGCCGATACGCTTCCGCTTATCTATAATGCCTTTCGTTCTACCTTCCAGCGCCATCTGAACCAGCACTTCTCCGATGAGCAAATCGTCGCTCTGTTTGGGCCTACTGAAACGGAAATGATAAGAAAACAGCTTCCCATACATGAGCACGAAGCTGCATTGACTCATTTTTTTGATGTGTACACAAACGAACATCAACAGCTGCAAAACCCTGCTGGAATCATCCGCATGCTTGATGCTTTTTTGGCAGCGATGAAGCAGCTTCATGCAACTCCCGAGGAAACCATTTTTGTCGGTGACAGTGATGCTGATACGATTGCTGGCCGTGCTGCCGGATTGAAGACTGTGGGTTTAGAAAAAAGAAGGGTGCGTCCGCACGAATCCACGTCAGACGCACCTTTTCCCTCCTTCTATTAATAAGCACGACCAAACCAGACAGTATGCTGCGACTCTTTGCCACAGCAAATGCATCTCTGTTTCGATACTGGTGGTTCAAATGGTATGTTGCGAGTAGTAAATTTAGTTTCTTCCTTCACTTTAGACTCGCATTGATCATCCCCGCACCAGCCTGCCAATACCCAGCCGCTCGTTGTATTTTCACTTTCGCTCTTGGCAATGTGAGCTGACAATTGCTCCAGCGTATCGATTCCCAGATGAGAGTTCTGCTCGCGAAACGCCAGTGCTTTTTGGAACATATTTTGTTGAATCTCTTCCAAAAGCTCCGCCACAGTTTGAGCGATCCCTTCGAGTGGTACCGTTACTTTTTCTCCTGTATCTCGGCGAGCGAGAATGACCTGACCGTTGTCTACATCACGTGGTCCAAGCTCCAGACGCAAAGGTACTCCGCGCATTTCCCATTCGTTGAATTTCCAGCCTGGCGTCTCTTCTCGCAGATCAGCACGAACACGCACACCTTCCGCTTTGATTTCGTCAAAGAGTGGATCGAATGCCTCCATCACCTTTTCACGCAGCTTCATCGGCCCAACCGGAATCATAATGACTTGCGTAGGAGCCATGCGCGGAGGCAAAGCCAGACCACGATCATCCCCGTGCACCATGATCATGGAACCAATCAGACGTGTCGATGTCCCCCATGAGGTTGTATGAACATATTTAAATTGGTTGTCGCGATCCAGAAATTTGATTTCAAAGCCGCGTGCAAATTTATCGCCCAAATAATGTGAGGTGCCCGCTTGCACCGCTTTTCCATCCTTCATCATCGCTTCAATGGAATACGTATCTACGGCTCCCGCGAAGCGTTCACTCGGCGTTTTTTGTCCCTTCCAAACCGGAATCGCCAGCTCCTGCTCAACGACCTCACGGTAAATCTCCAGCATTTGCATCGTTTCCTGGCGAGCTTCTTCTTCCGTAGCGTGTGCAGTATGACCTTCTTGCCAAAGGAACTCGGATGTACGGAGGAACGGCATCGTCCGCTTTTCCCAACGAAACACGTTTGCCCACTGATTGATAAGCACAGGCAAATCACGATAGCTTTGAATCCACTGGCTGTACATATGACCGATAATCGTCTCCGAGGTAGGACGCAGGGCGAGCTTTTCCTCGAGCGGCTCCCCGCCGGCTTCCGTCACCCACGGCAGCTCTGGGTTGAAGCCCTCGATGTGCTCTTTTTCTTTCTGGAAAAAGGACTCTGGAATCAGCATCGGGAAATAGGCGTTTCGGTGGCCCGTCTCCTTGAAGCGCTTGTTCATCGCCTCCTGGATTCTCTCCCACAGCTCAAACCCATCCGGCTTGAAAACGATACAGCCGCGCACTGGGGTATAATCCATCAAATCAGCTTTTTTGATCGCATCGATGTACCAACGCGAGAAGTCTTCTGCTTGTGGCGTAATTTCTTTTACAAACGCTTTTTCCTCTTTCATCGTCTACGCTCCTTTTTGAACTTCCATTGAAATGCAAAAATCCCCCATCCCAAAAAAGGGACGGAGGATCAAACATCCGCGGTACCACCCTGATTGATTGAAGCGACTAGCGCTCAATCCGCTCAAAAGTCCCGATAACGGCGGGGCATCCGGCATGGCTCTTCGCCAGCGGCTTGAGGATGGGGTGCAGGTATGCCTGTGTATCAGCCTTCCAGACTAGGGCTGACTCTCTGTGACCAGGGGATAGCTGCGGGTCCTTTCATTGCCTTTGTGTGTTCGCAAGCTTTCTTTAACACAATATGTTAACAAGTTCCGCTGCTCTTGTCAATTTGTGGCATGAGCACTCACGAACAAAGAAATGAATGGCTTTTGCTACTGTCCCTGATGAGTCAAATGCTCCCGCAAGCATTTCAGCTTTTCCCAATGAAAGGCAGCATTCGGTTCGTGGCCGAAATAACGGTAGACGCGGATCTGCTTCTCTGTTGTCTGCAAATGATTGTAAGTGGCAAACACCGTGGAAGGAGGTGTGATCTCATCGATCAAGCCAATCGAGACCAGCACCGGGCATGTAACCAGGGGAGCCAGGTTTATCACATCATAGTAAGAGAGCGTATCCATTGCTTTATCCTCGATCCCGGGTGCACTGTTGCGGCGAAAAAACTCGTTGAGCTCCAGATACGGCCCGGCAAGCGCCATGTCGATCGATCGCCGGAAATGGCTCAAATACGGGTATTCCGCCACCACGATGCGCGGAATAGCGGAAAAGGCAGCAGCAACCAGACTCAGGGCCCCTCCCTGGCTTCCCCCTGTCACTCCAATGCGGGAAGCATCCACTTCTTCGCGCTCTGCCAGCACATCGAGAGCTCGCACCGCGTCCATGTATACCCCGCGATAATAATACGTCTCTTTGGATAATATACCCTTGGTCATCCAACCAGCCGAGTTCCCGTGTGGGGCGACACTATTGTCCTCGCTCAACTGCTGACCGCGTACCAGCATCCCAAATGTGGCATAGCCGTGCAAGGCCCAGTTGACCACGTCATGAATCTGTCCGTCATGACTCCAGTTGTAGCCGTGGAACATAACCAGCCCCGGATGCTGTCCCGCCCGGTCAGGCACTGCGTAGTACCCGCGAATTCGCGCATGCCCAAAACCGGCAAAGCTTAGCTCGTACAGCCGTACCCCATCTGTCGGATACTCCATGGCTGTGAGCTGCGGATCGCTCGGCACCTGTGCCAGCATCTGCTTGCTTTCCTCCCAAAAGGCAAGAAAGTCGTCACGCCTGGTCAGCGCTGGTCTGTACTCCCGCAATTGGTCCAAAGGCATATCATACGGCTGTCCCATCTGTTTTCCTCCCCATTTCGGCAGCAGCGATCAGTGCATGATCATGCCGCCTGTCACGTTAATCGCCTGTCCAGTCATATAACGGGCAGCAGGTGAGCTCAGGAAATAAAAGACTTCCGCTACTTCCTCGGGAGAACCGAGACGACCCAATGGCGATTTTTCCCGCCAGGCTTCTAGAGATTCGGCAGAAAGCGTCTTCGCCATTTCAGTCATGATGATTCCTGGACAAACGCTGTTGACGTGAATGTTGTGGGGACCGAGCGCCATCGCCATCGTCTTGGTCAATTCGATGACAGCTGCCTTGCTCGCGCAGTAGGCGGACTCATCCGCTCCTCCCCATTTTCCGCCCATCGAGGCCATATTCAAAATGCATCCGCGCTCCCTTTCGATCATGCGCCGGACGATGGGCTGCGATACCAGGTAAATGGACTTGACGTTTACGTTGAAAATCAAATCAAAATCTTCTTCTGTCGTCTCCAGAAAAAGTTTTCTTCGTTGTACCCCGGCATTGTTCACCAGCACATCCACAAACCCGTACTCCGCAAAAACACGTTCCATCACATCGTCTACCGCTGCTTTGTCCGTTACGTCGCATGCAAAATAGCTGCCGCCTGCGGTCACCTCCGCCGCTTCCTGGCTCGGCTCTTTTGCCATATCCAGGATGACGATACGGTCCCCCGTCTGCCGAAATCTGCGGGCGATCGCCATGCCGATCCCTCTGTTCGCACCAGTAATCAAAACAACGCGTCCCTCTTCACTCATCCAAGGCCCTCCCATCCCGCTTAGCCCCTCTTCAAATCCACTCCGGCATGAAAGGCGGGAACCAGCTTTTCCAGCAATTTGATCAGCGCGGTCAAGTCATTGAGATCAACCGCTTCTACAGGCGCATGTGTATAGCGGGTAGGAAAAGCGAGGTCGATCATCGGAATCCCGGCGTTCTCCAACTGGCTGAACGACGCATCCGTCAGTCCGCCCATGAATGTCGAGTATTGGAGGGATACATCCTCCGCGTCCGCCACTTTCTTTACGAAGTTGACGAGCTTCGGATTAGGAATCAGCCCCCCGAGCGTTCCTCGGCCATGGAAGCTGTACAGATTCAGGCACGGCCCTTCTCCCAGACTGATATCAGCGCTTCCCTTCAGATCAGGTGTATCGGCGGCTACGACCAGGTCCAATGTGATTGAAACATCAGGATTGACCGCCCTAACCGCCGGAATCACGCCGCGCAAATTAAACTCCTCCTGAACGGAAAAGACAATGACCACTTCGCATGGGAGCGACTTCCCAACAAGCCGGTCGATCAGCTCGAGCAGAATCAGGCACCCTGCTCTATTATCGATCGCATTACTGAAGGCAAGAGAGTTGCAGCGGAAAAATTGTCTGGCGTAGACAATTGGCATTCCGACAAACACACCGGCTTCCAGCGCTTCACTCTTGCTGCGAAAGCCAAAATCAAGATAGGCTTCCTGCACCTGGGGCAGCTTGAATTTCTCCTCCGGCTTCGTCAGATGATGCGATTTCGTACCGATGATGCCCATTATTTTTCCTTCTGGAGTCTCTGCGATCACGCTTTGTCCCAGCATGCTTTTCTCCGGAATGCCTCCGAGACGCTCTACGCGGATAAATCCGTCCTCTTCGATTTTTTTGATGATGAATCCGACTTCATCCATATGGGCAAATACCATCACCTTGAAGGGGTTCGGCTCATCTATTTTGTTGACCTGAACAATGACATTCCCAAGATTGTCCACGCTGACCTCATGCAAACCTTTCGGCAATTCGCTTTGCACCTTGCGAATCATCGCATCCTCGTAACCGGCTGGCGAAACCACCTGTGTCAATCCTTGCAGCCGCTGGGCTATGTGCGTCAAATAGTCTGATGTCATCTGTCACCGCTCCCACTTTTGAAAATCGAACACAGAGCGAAAACGGCAAAACTTCCCGCTTTCACTCTGCGTCGTTTCTTACGAATACACAATCTGGCTTCTGAACGCTTTTACCTTATCCATAAAGGATTTGACCCGCTCCGGATCGACGTGATTTTCAAATTTTCCGTCATGCTTGAACGTCGTTCCCACCACTGCCCCATCCGCGATCGACAGCTGCTGCTCCAGATTCTCCATCCTCATCCCGGTATTGGCCAAGACGACTGTGTCAGGAACTGTATCCTTGACACGCTTCAGGATAGCCGAGTCTGTCTCCGCTCCCGCTGTCAGTCCCGAAACGCACAAAGCATCCGGCCGATTGTTGAAGACCGTTGACTTGGCGATGCTTTCGATCTCGCGGTCAGCCATGTATGTTGCCGCTTCCGGCACAATGTTGAACAGCAGCTTGACATCCTTGGCACCGATGCGATGCTGGTGGCGGATCGTCTCTCCGACATTTGTATTCCACATGCCGAAATCACTCGCATACACGCCTGTAAAAATTTCCCTGACGAATTTGGCATCTGTCGCGGCAGCCAGATCGAGCGATTTTTTGGCATCCCACAGGACGTTCACACCAAACGGTAGCTGGATATCCGACATCAGCTCCCCGATAATCCGGGCCATGGCGGCGACTGTCTCCGTTTTGACATCTGTCAGGTAAGGCAGACTGAATTCATTGGAAAACAACACAGCGTCTACGCCGCCGGATTGCAACGCGAGGAAATCCTTGCGAGCCATTTCAATGACGTACTCCATCCCTTTTTCCTGATCAAAATAAGGATCACCCGGCAGCGGTAAAAAGTGGCACATGGCAATAATTGCTTTCTCTGTCCCGATCACTTCTTTTAACCAAGTCATTTTTTGACCCTCCTAGTCCTTTGATATGGATGACAACGCATCCATACTGCCTTTGGTCTGTTCGTAAATTTCACGGTATAAGCGATAGTACTTTTCATAGATTTCCGCTTCTTTGGACTGCGGCAGGAGCACTTCTGTATATTCCACCCACGATTCAATCTCTTCTAGCCTGTCGTACCAGCCCAGTCCAAGCGCTGCCAGAAAAGCATCTCCGTACGCCGCTCCATAGGTCACTTTGGGGATGTACTGCCCCTCACAGCAAATGCTGCTGACCGCCTGCAACCAGAGCCGGTTTTTCGTACCGCCTCCGATCGCCACCAGCTTGCGCGGCGGAAATCCGGCAAGTCTCATTTCTTCAATGTTGTGGCGTATCGAGTAGCCGATCCCTTCCAGAATCGCCCGGTACAAATCTCCAGTCGTATGCTTCAGGGTCAGGCCGAACCACGTGCCCCGGGCTTGCAGATGATGAATCGGTGTGCGCTCGCCGCTGAAATACGGCAGCATGATCAGTCCGTTTGCACCTGGTTTGCTTTGTTCCGCCAAACGCGTCAAGCGAGTATACCCTTCATCCCTGGATTCTCCCGGCTGGAGCCATTGATCGACGAACCATCTGGTGATAGAGCCCGCAGTCGATGTCCCACCCGTGAGCGTATGAAGATTCGGTACTGCGTGTACAGAAGGCCAGAATTTTTCGGTCTGGGTCTGCGACGCAATCACCTGGATGAAAAATGTCGAGCTACCGTACATGATCATCATGTCGCCCTCGTTTACCGCACCCACGCTGATTGATTCCGACATTGCGTCCGCAGTCCCGGCGATCACCTTGGTTCCCGCTGACAGTCCTGTCGCTTCAGCGGCCTCCGGCGTTACGCAGCCGACTATTTCGTGACTCCACGCAATTCGCGGCAGCTTTTCCCGCTCGGTTACATAGACGCAGCGCTCATCATCCCAGTCAAGCTTTTGCAAGTCGAACAAAGGCGAGAAGGCGCATGCCGTGTAGGCATCGATCACGCGTTCTTTGGTCAGCTTATACACCAGATAGCCATTGCCAGAGAGGAAGCAGGCGGTTTGGTCGTACACTCTGGGCTCCTGATTGCGAATCCAGAGGATTTTGGCTCCGGCGGACTGCGAGGACAAATAGTGGCCCCCTTTTCGCAATATCTCGGCCGGGCCGATTTTTTGATTCAGCTCATCAATCTCTTTGCTTGCCCGCGTATCGATCCCGTAGAGAATCGCTTTACGCAGAGCGTTACCGTTATGGTCAATCGGTACCACAGCAGGGCCGATTGTGCTGATTCCGACAGCTTCGATCAGAGAAGCCTGGAATCCGGCTGTCTTTTGTCCCTCGGCAATCAACGCTTTGGACAAGGTTTTCACTGCGTGCCACCATGTCTTTTCAGCGTCGTGTTCTGCCCAGCCATGCTGCGGAATCTCCAGAGAGTGGGGCAAAGACTGGTAAGCGACCCTGCGACCTTCCCTGTCGACCAGAACGCCTTTGGACTCATAGGTTCCAATATCAATTCCCATTACATAAGACATTTTGACCACCTGCCGTATCCACAAGGTTTAACTGGTAAGCGAGAGAATTTTACCTGTATCGGCTGACTCGCGAATGGCAGCGATGGCCTTGATCACTTCCAGGTTCTCATGATGCGGCACGCGCGCTGGCTGTTCTCCTGCTTCCACACAAGACAAAAAATATTGAAGCTGTCTCGCGTAAGGATCATGCTGCTCGAGCTTGCGGATGACGGGCTGTCGGTTTTGCCGGTAGAGACGCAGCTCGGAGGTGGAAGCATCCCGTTCCCCGATGTTGTAGCCTGCCTTGTAGGTAAACTCTACAGTCCCTTTTGTCCCTGCCGCTTTGAAGAACATCGTGAATGGATACCCGTCGGACATCGTAAACGCCGCTTCGGCAACCGCTTTTTCGCCGCTCTTGAAGGAAATCGAGGACATGGCGTGATTCCAGCATCCGGTATGGTCTTTGCTCGCGAGGCAATACACGGAATCAATCTCGCCGAACAGATCGCGCAGGAAGTCGACATCATGGACATGCATGTCGCAGATCGCTCCTGCTCCTTTTTCCGGATGTAGCAGCCATTCATTTCCCCAGTCTGGCAAGGTGGAGCATCTGCTGGCAAAAGCCATGTGAACTTGCCCCAGCTCGCCGCTTTCGTAAAGCTCCTTGATCTCTGTGTATCCGCTCCAAAAGCGGACAACCTGCCCGACCATGAAGATGATCCCGGCGTCCTTCACTTGCTCCAGCATGCGCTCTGTGGCTTCTACCGTCATTTCGACCGGCTTTTCGCACAGCACATGCTTGCCGTATCGGGCACACAATTCCACATACTTGCCATGCAAAAAGGTTGGCAAGGCGATGATCACTACCTCCACGTCTGCGTGCTTCAGCATCTCTTCGGCATCCTGAAAGTAGGCGCAGCCGTATTCCTCGGCAAAGCGCTGCCCAACCTCTTCGCGAATATCAGCCACCGCTGTCAACACCGCGCCATTTTGCGTACGAATCGATTCGGCGTGACTTCTGGAAATCAATCCGGCTCCTATAATTCCGATCTTGTGCATCTTTGTTCTCCCCTCCCTGTAAGCGTTAAAGGCGAGACGGGCTTACTGATACTTGTCTTTTACCTTGAACACGTAATTTTTCGCATCGGCCTCCACCTTGGACTTATCCCAGGTCTTATCGACAAAGTCATTGGTCACTACCTGATCCAGCGGAATTTCTTTTTTGATGATACCGGTTTTCACAGCCCAATCCATGTTGAGCTTCCATTTGTCCATATCCGCGATGCCGATGCCTCCATCCACGATCTTCTGCTGGTCGGCTTCACTTAGCCCGAAGCCTTGATATACGCGGCCCATCATCGCACCGACAGCTCCGTCCCAAGGAATTTTGATCGATGGGAATTGTTCCAACGTGAGATCGGCTGCCGCTTCAGGGTTCATTTTCACGAAGTACATCCCTTTTGCCAGCGCGCGCACGAATTTGCGCACCATTTCAGGATCTTCGGTGAGGTACTCGGCATTGGTTACGAGCGGATTCGAGGTATACGGAAGAATCTCGTTCCCATCGATATACTCAAAATCAAATCCCTGGCCTTTCAATTGCGAATACTCCGCCACCCATGTGAACAAGATGTCCAGCTTGCCTTCCTGCACCATCTGGAAGCGATTTTCCCCAGCAACTACATACTCGACATCCTTTTCTGGATCAAGCCCGGCAGCGATCAGCGTCGGATTGATGATATTGGCCCATGCCGCATCCCCGAGCGCTACCTTTTTACCTTTCATGTCTTTCCAGGTTTTAATGCCGCTATCTGATCGGACAGCCATACCAAAAATATTTATGGAGTCATTCTGGAATACGGCCTTGAGCGGCAATCCATTTTCGATTCCCATAAACAGGAAATTCGGAGAAGGCAAAGCAAACTGCGCATTTTTGAGCGCTACCATTTTCGTATCTGTCGTACCAAAGGACTGTTCGATTTTCACGTCCAAGCCTTCTTCGGCAAAATAGCCCATCTTGATCGCTGACCAGATATGCGCATCATCCAACACCTCAACCGTGCGTGGCACAACGACCGTCACCTTCTGCAAATTGCCAGCAGCAGGAGCAGCGGTATTGGTCCCTGGCGCCGTGCCAGTGCCTTGACCCCCGGATGCGTTTCCTCCCGCAGAATTGCTTCCCCCTGACTGCGTGCTGTTCTGCGCACATCCAGCAAGCACTGCCACTAACCAAAGCACAGCGATCAACAGCGTGATTTGCACCTTTCTCATCTTTGTACCCCTCCCTAGATCATTTATGTCTTGAATCATTGACACCAATCCATCATCATGCTGGCGTATACTTTGGCCGCCGCCACAAGACTGTCTACCGTGATGTACTCGTTCTCTCCGTGAACCGACCAGCTCAGCGAGCCCGGGCCGAAGACAACAGCAGGTACGCCGTGTTTGTTCAAATAGGCAGCATCGCAAACGGCTCGGAAGCCGGACAGAACGGCTTTACATCCCTCCACGTCCGTGATCGCCGTCATCATCGCGCGCACACCTGCATGATCCGCTGGAACATGAAAGCCTTGCCATTCCTGTAGCACAGGCACCGTCAGCTTCGGAGGATGGCTGCGCAGAAAATCATCCGTCGAGGCGAGCGCTTCCACGCCCCTTCTGATCTCCTCCCACAGCTCCTCTTTTTTCACCAACTGATCCGGGTACCAGACGCCGTACATGAGCTTTACTTTGGCAGGGACAGAGCCGAGGTATTCGCCGCCCTCGATAAACGAAGGATTGATCGTAAACAAGCCTACACCCTGCACATCGTGTCCGGGACTGCCGCCAGCACCCAGCACCGCGTCCCGCCAGCGATGATTCCACTGTTCCTCAAGGGAATAAAAGTAGTTCACGAACGGGAGCGATTTCTTGAAAGCATCCGCTCCTACTGTGGGCCCGCTTGGAACGCCTGCCGGCTGTGGAAACAAGACCTGGTTTCTGGCTGAAATATGTACGGCCTTGCCTTCGACGATCAATTCAAAGAAAAACAGTCCGACAGAGGCTGTATGCAGCTCCAGATCAGTAGGCTCGCAGACGACTGCAAAATCTGCGGTATAGCCTCGCTTCAAGCACTGTACTGTCCCGATTTCCTCTGCCTCGTTCGACTCTTCGCCCGTAACGGCTTGCAGCAGAACATCTCCGCGCAGGAGAATTCCGCATTCCTTGAGCGCTTTCATCGCCCAGATTGCGGCAGAAACACCGCCTTTCATATCACTCGTGCCGCGCCCGTAGATTTTGTTCCCCTGTTGGAGTGGCTCGAATGGATCACTACGCCATTTATGCGGCTCCGCGATGGGAACGACGTCCATATGACCGTTGAACAGCAGACTTTTGCCGCCGCCCGTCCCCTTCATCACCGCCACGACGTTGGGCCGGACCTGCTCATCGTCTACAGCGAATTGTTCGACTTCTGCAAAATTAAGAGAGCGCAGACTATCAGCCAGCCAGTCTTGAACGGTTTTCTCATCGCCGCCAAACGTGTGGTTGATCGAAGGAATCTGTACGAGCGATTTCACGTATTCGACAAGCTCATCCTTGTTGTTATCCAAATATTCAAACAATATCCGTTTGCTGCTCACGCACTACTCACCTCATTTCCATCGCAGCCGTCAGATTTTCCAACGGACGATTTTTCGCTCCACGAGATTAATCAAGCCGTAAAAGGTCGTACCGATGATCGCCGTGAAGAAAATGCAGGCAAATGCTTTCTCAGTCTGCATGTACTGGGAATACTTGATGATTTGGCTGCCGATTCCGATATTGCCGCCGATCAATTCGGAGGTGACTGCTGCGATGGTGGCGAAGATGCTGGCCAGTTTAATGCCCGTAAAAACATTGGGAAGAGCAGAGGGCAAAATTGCCATGGTAAACGTCTGCCAACGACTCGCACACAGTGATTTCATCAACTCCAGGCGGATGTTTTCTACATTGTTGAAGCCAGTCGCCGAATTCATCATGACGATCGGGAAGCTTTGAATAACGACCGCCAGCATCTTCACCTCGATACCAAAGCCAAACCAGATCATCAAAAGCGGGACAAGCGTAATCAACGGGGTGATCACAAGGAAAATAACGAATGGCGAGAGCGTCGTATCGATCATCTTGAAATTGGTGATGAGTGCAGCCAGCAAAATCCCGATAGGCACTGCGACCAAAAAACCGCAGACAATCGTCACAACGCTGATCCCGATATGCGGTGCAAATTCGCCGAATGAAACAAACATCGTCTCTATGATCGACACGGGATTTGGCAAGATCCAGCGCGGAATATCAAAGCCCACGGCGGCAATTTGCCAGGTTCCAAACAGGATGAAAAACATGATGACAGGCGCGAGCACGCTAGTTGCATTCGATGAGGCCACTTGTTTCTGCAACGCACGTTCCTCCCTTCCAAATTACTTGATATGCCGTAGTTCCACTTTTCCAATCATGCTCGTCAGTTCCATCTCATATGTAATGAACCTCTCATACTCGATCATTTCCAACGTTCGCGGTCTCGGAAGATCAATCTCTACTTCCGCCACAATCCGTCCCGGATTGGTCGACATTACATACACCCTGGAAGCGAGCAGTACCGCCTCTTCCACCTCATGCGTGATAAAAATGATCGTTTTTCCGGTTTGCTCCCAAATCGTCAACAGCTCCAGATCCAATTGCTCTCTCGTAAGTTCGTCCAACGCCCCGAACGGCTCATCCATGAGCAGAATTTCCGGTTCGTGTACCATCGCCCGGATCACCCCGGCCTTCTGCATCATTCCGCCGGAAATCTCAGCGGGATAGGCATGCTCGTACTTCTTCAAGCCGGCCATTTCGATCAGCTTATCAACGTTCTGCTCCCACTCCTTCCCTTGCAGGCCGAATACCTTGAGCGGCAGAGCGACATTTTGGCGTACGGTCAGCCACGGGAACAGGTTGGGCTGTTGAAAGATGAAGCCCATTTTTTTCATCAGGTCCCTGCTCATCTTCCTCCCTGTGATCTCCCGCCCGTCGATGTACATCTCTCCCGATGAGGGCTGGATGATATCGTTGAGCATCCGAATGATCGTCGATTTGCCGCAGCCACTGGGACCAAGAATCGCGACAAAATCTCCAGGATATACTTCCATATTCACATCTCGCACGGCCACGATGTCTTTACTGCGTGTTTTGAAGACCTTCGTGACATCGACTAATTTGATTTTGGGATTTTGCACGTGATCTCCCCCGATCTCCGATAAGCTGCCTCATTTTTTACGCCACACGATGAACTTGCTTTCCGCAAAACTGACCAATTGATAGAGTACGATCCCGATGAGCGCGACGATGAGAATGGTTCCGTACGTCATCTCGGTCATCACCAGGCCGGAATACTGGAGAATGCGAAATCCGAGTCCGACTGACCCTCCCACGAAATCCGCACTGATCGCGCCAATTGTGGAAAAGATGCAGCCAAGCTTGATGCCGGTAAACACCTGAGGCATCGCATTGGGCAGAATCAGCTTAAAAAAAGTCTGCAGCCTGCCTGCGCCCATCGATCTCATCAGCTCCAGCTTCTCCGTTTCCACCGAAGTGAACCCGGACAGTGTATTTAGCATGATGATCGGAGCCGCCTGCAAAATCACTACCAGGATGCGAATGTTCGGGTCAAACCCCAGCCATAGCATGAAGAGCGGAACAATCGTGATCATCGGCGTTACGACCAGCAGGATAATAAACGGCGAGACGGCTTTGACAATCAGATCGTACTGGGAAAAGAGGCCTGCCAGCGTCATCCCGAGAATCGTCGCTACGATGAAGCCGATCACGACCACTTTTAAGGTAAAGACAAAATGGGGCCAGATATCAGAACCGAAATTCCGGATCGTCTCCACCAGGATTCCCGTAGGCGTGGGCAATACCGTTCTGGAAATGCCAGCAGTTCGGATAATGATTTCGAGCAGCAAATACAAGCCTACAAACAAGAGAATGGGAGACAACGAGTGCATGATCGATGCACGGTCTCTCTGGACTCGCTTGCTTTTCGTGCGAATAAGTTCCAATGTCAATCCCCCTCAGCTAGGTTGCCAGACGCTTTGCTTCGGCAGCATGCCCCTGGCGAATCACCTGGTTGATCAAGGTACGAAGCTCGATATAGCGCTTGTTGCTTGCGATGTCCTGTCCCCGTTCCTCCAGAGGGATATCTACCTCGATCTCGGAGACGATTTCTCCGGGCAAGGGTGAGAAGACAAAGATGCGATTGGCCAGCAAGAGCGCTTCCTCCACGTTGTTGGTCACCATGATGATCGTCTTTTTGGTTTGCTTCCAAATGTTCAGCATTTCATAGGACAGCATCTTTCTTGTGATCGCGTCCAAGGCGCCAAACGGCTGATCCATCAGCAGAATCTCCGGGTTATGGACCAGAGCCCTGGCGATTCCGACCCGCTGCCTCATTCCCCCAGACAGTTCATGCGGGAATACATCCTTGTATTGGGCCAAGCCTACGATCTGGAGCATCTCGTCCATTCTTTGCTCCCAGTCAAATTCCTTGACCTTCAGCACTTCCAGCATGAGTCTGAGGTTTTTCTCCGCGGTGCGCCAGGGGAGCAGGTTATTGCTTTGAAAGACAAAGCCGAACTTCCTGAGGACTTGAGATGGAATGCCCTGTTCATACGTCATCCCATCCAGCACAATCGTTCCGGTCGAAGGAGGCTGAATACCCCCTATGCATTTCAAAAGAGTTGATTTGCCGCAACCACTGGGACCAATCACACAAATGAATTCCGACTCGTGGATGTCCATGCTAATCTTATTTAGAACACGCAGCTCCGCGCCTTTTTGCGAAAATGACTTTGCAAGCGCATTCACACGCATGATCACCTTTGACACGCTCCGCACCTCCACCCTTCACTTAATTCGCAATATTCTGTCCATTGCAGCCGAAGTGTTGTAGACGATCTGGTCAGAATAACATTTGTACACCGGACACATCTCGGCATTTGCCCATCCGTCGTAGTCCAAAGCGACAAGTTCATCCACCACCCGCACATAGTCCACGTCACCAGCGAGCAAATCAACAAAACCAGCCAGGCCTTTTGCATCCCGTCGATAATCTTTGAAATGCACCTTCGCGATCCTCTTGCCCAAGATGCGAATCCACTGCTCCGGATAGCCGAACGCGACTACATTGCCGACATCGAAAAAGACGCGTACCCACGGTGATCCAATCTTGTCGATGAAGTCCCGCATCTCCAGTGGTGAGAGCAAAAACTTGTTCCAAATGTTCTCTACCCCGATCATGACCTTCTTCTCTTCTGCGTATGGCGCAAGCTCGATGAAGGCTGACAGCGCACGGTCATAGGCGACATCGTAATCAATTACCTCTGAGCCGGCAAAAAACTCGATCTCACTGGCATCCGGCACCACTTCATCGGGGGTGAAATCCACTCCGACGGTTCCCGGACAGACCAATATACAATCGACACCGAGTAAAGCTCCGATGTCCAACTGGCGTCTCACCGTCTCCTTTGCCTTCTGGCGAATATCTTCACGATTGCTGGTCAAGGAAAACTGCCAGTACAGTCCGGTAGCCAAACTGTTGATCACGATCCCGATTTCATCTGCCTTCTGTTTCAAGCGAAGAATTTCTTCGACGCTGCTTGTCAGACCTAGCTCGCCTTTCATGCTCAGCGCCAGCTCAATTCCTTCGAATCCGCCTTCCTTCGCCAATCTCATACAGTCCACGATGTTCATTTGTTCGGGAAATGACCATATGTTAATGCCTTTCTTGATTTTGCAATGCACGTGAGCACTCCCTTCCTATCGTGATCGAATGTTAGGCAGAAAAACTGCTTTCATGATAAAATCACGATCAATAAGTTTAAATATTGCTACTTTTCGATCTATATTTTTCAGAATATTCTCTTCTTCAATCCATGTCAACTAGATATTTTGCCTACTTCTTGTGAAATATTTTGCTTCTAAACCTTGTCTTTTCGCTGTTTTTCGTGAATGACAGATAAATTTGTTGAAATTTATCGATTCGGATTATCATTCAAAAAGTCTTCATTTATTTATAATTTGAATCATGATATTATCATTTCATGATCAAATTAATCATATAAATCTAAATTTTTCATTTATTATCTTATTTAATCATTTAAAATGAGAGAGGTTATACGAAGATGGAAAATCCACGTGCCAAAGAAATACTGGAGCATTTGAACCGCCGATCCCCCCTATCGATAGATGAGCTCGCCTCTCTGCTGGCAGTATCCACCGTTACAGTGCGCCGCGACCTGTCCGAAATGGAAAATGACGGCTTGATCATCCGGCAAAGGGGCGGTGCAGCCCTTCCTAGCAACTCGATTGAGCCGATGTTTCATCAGCGGCACAAGCAGCATCTGGAGCTGAAGAAGCAAATCGCCAAATACGCTGCGGAACAAGTCAATGAAGGCGAAGTAATTGCCATCGACGTTGGCACGACAGCAGCCGAATTTGCCAAAGAGCTATTGAAAAAGAATAATTTAACGGTATTTACCAATTCCTTTCAAGCTGCTTCCATCTTGGCGAAAAGCCAGCACCAGGTTTACTTTATAGGCGGCATGCTGCGAAAATCGGAAATGTCGATGGTGGGCTCCATTGCCAAAGACACCGTTCTGAAATTCAACTACGATCGCTTTTACATGGGCCTTGCGGGGATCAGCCTCAACTCGGGGCCAACCGATTACAGTCTGGAGGACGCCGAGGTCAAACGCTGTTTTATCTCCAAGTCCAGGGAAGTCATCGCGCTGGTGGATAAAACCAAGTTCGGCAAATCCTCGTTGGTGACAGTCTGCGAATTGGATGCTATTACAACCATGATCACGAATCAGGACGATGGCACAATTCTTCAGGAAATGGCTCATTATAACGGGAAGCTTGTTCTCGTGTAAATTCTGCGGGCTTTTCATGTCAGGTCATGCATCAAACAAAAAAGACCTTGGCCCCACATCGGGACAAAGGCCTCAAATCCATTATGCTTATCGTTATTTTTCTGTTCTCATTTGCAATCTCGGCGCCAGTTTGGCGAACACCGGATACGCAACCAACGAGATGACTACTCCCTTGAAAAGGTTAAACGGCACAATACCCACCAAGACAAGCGACCAGATGCTTGTCGCGTTAAACATCTGAAGCAGTTGCTCAATCGGCATTTGATACAGCACAGCGTAAGCAGGCAAGAGCGCGTACGCATTGGCAATCGCCATGACGATCGTCATCAGCAGTGTCCCCAAAGCGAGACCTGTCAAGAAGCCTTTTTTCCCTTGGCCCAAGCGTTGCAAATAGATCGCTGGCAGGATGAAGCTGACCCCTGCAATGACATTAGCAAGCTCGCCGATTAACAGTCCATCTGTATTTTTAAACAGCATATGCAGCGTGTTTTTTAAGACCTCGATGATGACACCTGCTACGGGACCGAACATGAGTCCCCCAATCAAAGCTGGTAGTGTACTGAAATCCAGCTTCAAAAAGCTGGGCATCAGCGGAATCGGAACCTCCAGGTATTGCAAAATAAACGCCACTGCAGCCAGCATCGGAATCGTCACCAGCTTTTGAGTTGAGCGCGCGCGTGAAGTATGCAGCGCTGTTTCTTTCATGTGTACCATCTCCCAAGTATTTTTTTCCTTCTTGAGAATGGCAACAGTGGTCGTGAATCCACACGTTTTTGAATGCCTGTCGTCGTAACATGTATGCGAAATCCTTGCTACGCCATGGCTTTGGCAGAGCCAAGGCTGCACTTATACGAAAAAACCCTGAGGACGAAATCTCCTCAGGGCTGGTACAAGCGCATGACAAATAGCTCGCGCAAAAATGGGTACAAGAAACAAGCGAGCGGATTTTTCATAAATCCCCCTGCCCCCTCATCCCGTTTGCACAGGCAAACAAGCACGTGTGGTAAACGTACTGTCGTCATCCTTCTCCCATCCAGACTGTACTGTCGGCTCTGGAATCTCACCAGATCCTGCACTCCGTCGCTTTTGACAGCTAGGGAGGCTCGCGGGCTTAACACGCTACATAAGCATGATCACCGCCGGTCGGGAATTTCACCCTGCCCCGAAGGAATGTGAAGTTGTATAAAGCATATTATACTGCTGTTTTTTGATTTGACAATAGTGGAAAGTGGTAAAACGACACTTTCTATCATTTTTCCCATCTATTTAGTTGGAATTATCTCAATTTATCCGTCATTCACCCATTTCTTATCTATTTTCCACACTCAAATATTGAACGACTCCCGTTCGCCATGTTATAGTTGATGTACAATTACTGGTTTGCATAATGAATTTTTCTTTTCTGAATCGGATATAAATAAAACCGTAGGTGTTGGCGCACCTACGGCTACATCAATAGACGTTCCCACAAGGGATCGGCTCACACTTGCATATAGCGAAAAGACCGCCTAGACTCGTAAGCTCAAGGGCGGTCTATTTCTTTTTGAGGTAAGTCAGCAAAGCGAGGATGAACATGCAAAACATAAACATGAGCGTCAACGCTTGAAAAACCTCCATCAGCATCACCTCCTCGCTCTCAAGGAAGAGCGACCGCGTTTAGCAGAATGTTTTCATCCGCTCCGAAATTTATAAGCGTCATTCGCTTATAAATTCCTATACGTTCAAAAAAAGGCTGCCGACTTTCCTCGGCAGCCTAAACGGGTTTACGACCCCGCTCCCCTGTACTTGGTGACACCCCAGTTCCAAACAAGCAAACCTACCCCGAAAAAGATCACAGCCATCAATGGCGTGAGTGCCGCATACGTATACCAAACCTCTTTACGCAAAAAGTAAGCTGCCGGATAGACACCGACAAAGGCAAATGGCAGGACGTAAGTGAGCACGAAACGGATGACCTTGTTGTACACATCTACCGGATAGCGCCCGTACTGCTGGATGTTGTAAATCATCGGAGCAATCCCTGTCCGCGAATCGGAAAAGAAGCTGACAGCTGCAATCGCTGTGTACACGCCGCCGTAGATGAGCGCGCCACTCACGACGAGTCCGATAAAAATCAGCGGATCGTACCAATAAAACGACAGTTTCAGCTGGATTGCTGCATAGCCCATGATGATCAGACCGGTAATGACACCAAAAATTCGGTCCGGCGCGATCGACTCCAGACAGACCTGAGCCAGATTGTGTATCGGTCTGGTCAAAATGCGGTCCATTTCTCCTCGGATGATATAGCGCTCGTTGAAATCCCAGAAGCCGAAAAACATGGAGAACAGAGCATACGGAACCAAAAAGAACCCGTAGATGAAGATGATTTCATCACGCGTCCATTCCTTCATCATCGGAACATGTGTGAACACGACAATAATGAACACCAGGTTGATCAGCTCAGAGATCAGGTTGGACGCGAGATCACCGAGAAAATCCGCCCGATAAGCAAGTCTCGTCTTAAAATACTGACTCAGGTAGTCTGCGAAAATACCGATGATATGCTTGATGTTTTGCATGATCTACCCTCCTTGCACAACCAGCTTGCTTTTGGCTCTGCGCCAGAGAAGCAAGATGGGGACCAGAATCACAAACATCCAGATGACCTGAAAGCCAATCAGCTCCCACGACCGGGTCGAAGTGATTGCTCCTGTAAAGATCAAGCTCGGATAGTAGTTAATTGCCTGAAACGGCAAAAAGTCCATAGCCGTCTGCGCCCAACCCGGGAAAAAGCTGATAGGCAGGACAAGGCCAGACATCAGATCGACGACTACCCGCTTTGCCCGCATCATTCCGTCGTTGCGGAACAGGAAAAAAGTGAACAAGCCTGTCAGTAAGTTGACCTGCGTGTTAATCAAAAAGGCGAACATCAAGCTGATGAGATACAAGCCCCATCCTGCCGCAGTTGCCGGAAAGCTGAACGGGATAATCAGGCTAATGAGGAAAATCCCTGGTCCTGCAAAAAACAGGAACCGGAATATTCCTTCGCCAAATGCCTGCGCCGTTTTGACTGACAAATAGTTATACGGCCGGATCATCTCGATCGCGACCTTGCCCTCTCGTACATCCTGGGCTATTTCCGTGTCGATGTTATTGAAATAAAACGCCCGAGACATCCAGGCAATCGCCACATACGACGTCATTTGCTCAACAGAAAGACCGCCTAATTGCTGTTGTCCGCCGTAGATGGCTCCCCATAAGAAGTAGTACGCCCCGATATTGATGGCGTAAATGATGATGCCGCTGTAGTAGTTCACCCGATAGGCAAGCATGGTCAAAAAACGCATGCGAATCAATTCCATGTAAAGCTTACGCATGACTTACTACCTCGCTGTCTGTCGAATAAATATTGCGTACAATATCTTCCGTGCTCGTCTCCAGGATTTTGACATCACTGACCTCAAACGCAGACATGACCGTAGATAGAACGAACGGCAGCATTTCCTGACTACGCGCCACTTTTACACGTAGTGCATACTCGTTGACCTGCTCGATTGCACAGGGCATATCTCCCAAAGCACGGCGCAAATCGTCTGCCGACGTGCGCTTTTTCATTTGGAACGATACCTCGGTGCCATTGCCCCATTTTTCCTTCAGGTCATTCAGCAGTCCGTCGAAAATCAGCTTTCCTTTGTCCATGACGAGCACGCGCTTACACAGTGCCTCAATATCTGATACATCGTGGGTAGTCAGCAAAATCGTCATGTTTTCCGTCTCGTTCAAATTGCGCAGAAACTCGCGAATCTTTTGCTTGACCAAGACATCGAGTCCGACTGTCGGCTCATCCAGGAACAACAGGCGCGGCTTGTGAATCAGAGAGGCGGCTACCTCACATCGCATTCTTTGGCCCAGACTCAGCTTGCGAACCGGCTGGCTGACAAAGGGTGAAATCTCCAGCTCCTCAATCAAGCGGTCCAGCCACTTTTCTCCTTCTACCTCATCGACCTTGTAGACGCTTTTTAACAGACGGAACGACTCCAGTGGGGACAAGTCCCACCAAAGCTGTGAACGCTGCCCGAACACAACGCCAATCGAGCGAACGTACTCCTCGCGCTGCTTGAAAGGGACGTAGCCATTAATCACGATTTCGCCATCACTGGGGGTCAGAATCCCCGTCAGCATCTTGATCGTCGTCGATTTACCGGCACCGTTTTCCCCGATCAGCGCAAACATCTCGCCTTCCTCTACCGTGAAGGAAAGATCGTTCACCGCTTGTACCGTTTTGTATTCGCGGCTGAACAAATCACGAAAAGCACCACCAAGTCCTGATCTGGCTTGATGAATGCGGAACTCCTTTTGTAAATGATTAACTTGAATCATGAAAAACCGTCCTTTTTTAACGTATAAGAACGCCTTGATAGAAGTTTTCTTATACTTCGGTTGCACAACACCTGTTAGTGTATATGAGTGTTTCGATTTGTGCAAAAGGCAAACTGCAAAGAACTGTTACTCCAGATACAGCACGATTCCTGTTTTGTCATCCGACTTTTTGAAACGAACGTAACGCAAGCATTCAGGATCGCTGTTTTCGAGTGTGAGCAGATCATCAGTATAGCGTTGCAGTCCCTTATGAACGATTGGCAGGACGGTTTGCTCCCAATTTGGCTCGACACCTTCGTATGGGCGCGGCATAAAAAGCCCATCTGTCAGCAGCACCAATGCCTTTACATCAATTTTGTTCATGCGCCCATATTCAATAAAGTCCTTGGCAACAGCATCCCCGTTCAATACCCCATAACCACCCGGAGCATTTGCCTGATACCGGTTCTGCTTCAGGGTGTCCATACATCGCTCAAGAAGCTCGGGGCGCGTTTGCAAGCCTTCGCGGATGCCATCCTCCCACTTTGTAAAAGCCCTGCGCTCCAAATGGTTGACCTGTAAATGCGTCAAGGGGCGTACTGTATCGTCTGCATAAACCGCAAAAATCATGCAATCGCCGGTTTGAGCGTATTCAATATGCGCCCCTCCCACACGAACCACCGCACACGCCGCACCCCAAAGAGCTTCCTTTTTCGTCACATCGATCTGACTTGCGCTCATGGCATCACGCAACGCCTCGTTTGCTATAGCCAATGCATCCTGCAGCGATACCTCCTCTGGCAATTCCTCCAGCTGACGCTTTACAAGCTCGGCAGCTATAGCTCCCCCGGTTTGCCCCGCTTCGTTTTCATAAGGAACGAGAGCAGAGACACCGTCTACCACTGCAAATACATGCTTTGCCTGCAAAAGAACATAGGCATCCTCGTTGCTTTTGCCGCTACCCTTGATCGACATACACTCGACTTTCATAGTGGACAACCGCCTTTTTGTATGTTGTGATTTGCCCAAAAATTGTATCATTTTTCCTTTTTCACATCCAGAGCCGTTGGTCCATACCCACCCAGTCTTTTGCTGTGGTAAGATAATGAAGGACTTTTGGGACAAGAAAAGAGGGATTAAGCATGAAACGTGAACGATCCGCAGAGCTGCACAACCAGGCTTTGGATGTGATTCTTGGTGGCGTAAACAGCCCATCCAGATCTTTCAAGGCCGTAGGCGGAGGAGCCCCAGTCACAATGGAACGTGCTGAGGGAGCATACTTCTGGGACGTAGACGGAAATCAATATATCGACTATCTGGCAGCGTACGGGCCGATCATCACTGGTCACGCTCACCCGCACGTAACCAAAGCAATTTGCGAGGCGGCGTCAAACGGGACTTTGTACGGTACGCCTACTCCGTGGGAGGTTACCTTTGCAGGCATGATTCGCGAGGCGATTCCTTCCATGGAACGCATCCGTTTTAACAACTCCGGTACGGAAGCTGTCATGACCTGCATCCGTGTAGCTCGTGCTTATACTGGTCGTGTAAAAATTATCAAATTCGCTGGCTGCTACCACGGACACTCTGATCTGGTACTGGTGGCTGCAGGCTCTGGACCTTCCACTTTGGGTATTCCAGACAGCGCAGGCATTCCGCAAAGCATCGCAAGTGAAGTCATTACTGTACCTTTTAACGATAAAGCAGCTTTTGCTGAAGCAATCGAAAAATGGGGCAGTGAAACCGCGTGCGTACTGGTAGAACCGATTGTCGGGAACTTTGGAATCGTGACACCTGAGCCTGGCTTTCTCGAGGAAGTGAACCGCCTGACTCACGAAGCAGGTGCTCTCGTCGTATATGATGAAGTCATTACGGCATTCCGTTTCTGCTACGGCGGTGCACAAAACCTGCTCGGAGTGGAGCCGGACCTGACTGCACTCGGCAAAATCATCGGTGGCGGTCTGCCAATCGGTGCTTATGGTGGACGTCGTGAAATTATGGAGCAGGTAGCTCCGCTCGGTCCTGCTTATCAAGCGGGAACAATGGCCGGAAACCCTGCCTCTATCCGCGCTGGAATCGCGTGCCTGGAGGTACTGAAGCAGCCTGGCGTCTATGATGAGTTCGAGCGACTGGGCGCAATCCTGGAGAATGGCATTCGTGAAGCAGCAAACAAGCACAGCGTAACTATTCAGCTCAATCGGGTGAAAGGCGCTATGGCTGTTTACTTCACAGACGAGCCTGTACACAACTATGATGCCGCACAAAAAGCCGATGGCGAGCTTTTTGCCCATTTCTTCCGTCTCATGCTTGATGAGGGCATCTGTCTTGCTCCGTCCAAATACGAAGCATGGTTTATCACAACCGCTCATACCGAGGAAGACATTCAAAAGACAATTGCTTCGGTAGACCGTTCTTTTGCAAAATTGCAGGCATAAATACTTGAAAAACTCAGGCCGAGGTCCTTATGGTAGGTGACCTCAGAGCCGCGCCCATGACTGGCAGCCAACCATTGCCACCGTCATGGGCTTCTTTTTTCGGTCATACTAACAAATGTTACGTAAAGTATTCAGCATTCATTTGAGGAGGAGATCCTGGTGTCAAAAGGCGAAAAGACCTACCCGCAAGCTCCTGAAAAAACATTGGATTCCAAGATGAGCAGCAAAATGCTTGAAGTAACCGGATTTCAAACCCCTCGTAAAACGGAGCATCACAAAACACAAAATCACGATCGTTAAACACCAGAAAAACAGGCACATTCCACCAATTGCCAGGGGAATGTGTCTATTTTTTGTCGTTGATACACGGGCGTTTTGATCAGTAAAAAAACTTTTTCTGAATTTAAAACGCTTACATTACGATTTGCTCTTTTCGTTTTATTGCACTGAGCGAATGTTCATGCTATTCTTAACACCACAATATTTTTAGAAGTTTCAGAATTGTTTATAGGAGGTGGATGGTCAGTCAGAACTGACCGAGAAATCATGCTAAACAGAGACCAGAAAGAAACCATTGAACAATTCCACGATTATCATCGTATCGAGCACGACAGCTGTGGCATCATCTGTATCATCGAAAAACAAGGCATCCCTACGCGAAAAAATGTAGACGAGACCATTCGCTCCTTGATTCAAATGGAGCACCGCTCCGGCTTTATCGATGGAGAAGGAGACGGCTGTGGAATCTTGACCGATATTCCCCGCACACTATGGTCGAGATATTTGTATCAGGCAGGTTTAGATGGGGATTTTGCGCATAATCCTCGCTTTGCCGTCGCTCATCTATTTGTTCCACGAACAGGACATGATGCACCGCTTGTTCAGGACGAAATTCGCGCGCTTTTTACAAGCAATCAGCTTGCTATTCTACTTGAGCGTGAAAATGCGGTTAACTCGGACGTGCTTGGGAAAAACGGGAGGAAAGATGAGCCAATATTCTGGCAAATAGGCATTTCCGCTCCTGAAGGCTTGACCGAAGCAGAATACAGCAAGCAGCTGTTTGAAATCCATACAGCCATTGAGTCCACGCACTATGTTCACGTCGCTTCCCTCAGTCCTGTAAGCAGCGCCTACAAGGTTATGGGAGCGGCCAATATTTTACCTACTTATTTTGATGATCTGGCGAACGAGCAATTCCTCTCCTCCGTCACAGTCGGTCATAATCGCTATTCCACCAATACGTTGTCCAACTTTTTTCGGGTCCAGCCATTTTCGCTACTCGGACACAATGGAGAAATCAATACGATCAGCAAGCTGGAAGAGGAAGCCCAGATGCTCGGGGTTCCTCTAGTCGATGGCGGCAGTGACTCGCAAAATGTAAATCGGACCATCGAGACGTTTATTCATCGTTATGGACTTACCCTTTTTGAAGCGATGGAAGTCGTCTTTCCTCCGATTCATCATGAAATAAAGCTGCTCCCCGCTCATCTCCAGGATCTCTATGTATACCTTCGCCAGGCATGGGGACATTTTGCCCAAGGTCCTGCCGGCATCGTTTCCCGCTATTCCAACGAATGCGTATTTAGCGTAGATGCTCTCGGGCTGCGTCCGCTCTGGATGGTTGAAGGCCCTACCTCTCTGTACTTCTCATCTGAGCAGGGGGTGATTCCCGTGCATCAAATGGCAAGTGAGCCAAAATCGCTTGCTCCTGGAGAAAAAGTGGGTGTCGTCCTGCATCCCGGCAAACCAATTGAGGTGATTCCACATCACCAGCTCCAGCAAACGGTCTATGAGCGCTTCTCGCAAAAAATCGAGAGCACTGGTGCACGCCAGCATCTCCACTACCTGTATGAATCAGATGTGCTTACTACAGAGCCGGAAACCGCTGCTCCCACCTCTTCCGTTTACAGTGCATTCGGCTGGGATCGCGAGCAGGTGCAGTTGATTGAGCAAATGGCAACAAACGGAGTAGAACCGATTCGTTCACTTGGTCACGATGGTCCACTCGGTGCTCTTTCAAAAGAACGTCAAAACTTGGCTGATTTCATCAAGGAAAGCGTTGCGGTCGTAACAAACCCGGCCATTGACCGCGACCGGGAGATGGAGCATTTCTCTACCCGCGTCGTGATTGGCTCACGCGTCCCTCTTTCGCACAAATCAGGCACGTATCAGCGTATCGAGCTGCCTTCTCCTCTACTTGTGGAAGGGCAAGCCTTGCAAAAAACGGCTACGGAGCAAAATTCGCTTTCTTTAGAGCAGGTAATCCATCACTTTAACAACCATCCAGCAAGCATCGCGATATTATCCACGCACTTTACCATTGACGATGGTTATGCGGAAGGACTGACCAAGCTTACGCAGACTGCGGTTCAAGCAGTCAAAAACGGCGCGGCTCTGCTCATTCTCGACGATACCGACGCCCATCAGGAAGAAAAATACTGGATGGACCCACTGCTCGTGATCGCTGCTGTCGATCAGGCCCTCAAAGCTTCCTTTGACCAAGAAGGCATCAGTCTGCGGCGCAAAGCCAGCCTGGTTCTGCGATCCGGAGCGATCCGCTCGCTACATGATCTAGCGCTTTCCATCGGTTCTGGAGCGGATGCTGTCTCCCCTTATCTGATGTTTGCAACGGCAGCTGCCAAAAACGGCTATGTGTCTGCAAGCAATTTGTACGGGGCGCTGAACAAAGGACTGGAAAAGGTCATTTCTACCATCGGCATTCATGAGCTGCGCGGCTACGGGCGTCTCTTCTCTTCCATCGGTTTGCGCCAGGAAGTAGCTGAATCACTCGGCATTGTGAACTTCTGCGGCTCCGAGCAAGCAGGTCTCTCGTTTGCCGATCTGCAAGAGGACAGTCTCCGCCGCTATCATGATTTTTCGAGTGAAACAGCACGCGAGTCGAAAACCTTCCATATCTTCCCGCGTCTGTGGAAGCTGATCGGTCAAATGGCAGCAGGTGACATCCCTTACTCCGATTATGCCTTGAAGCTGGATGAAAACGAACGGGACAATCCGATTGCCATCCGCCACGTTGCTGACTTCAACTTGGAGCAGGCGAGGCAGCACGTCGATCCTGAGCAGGTAGATATTAGCGTCGGAGAACATTCCCTGCCATTCCTGATTTCGTCTATGTCTTTTGGCTCGCAAAATGAAACGGCCTTCCGTGCTTATCCGGAAGCAGCCCATCAACTCAATATGATTTGCATGAACGGCGAAGGTGGCGAGATCAAGGATATGCTCGGTCACTATCGCCATACACGCGGCATCCAGGTCGCGTCTGGTCGCTTTGGTATCAATATAGAGCTGGCAAACGCCGCATACCTCTTGGAAATCAAAATTGGCCAAGGCGCAAAACCCGGTGAGGGCGGTCATTTGCCCGGCTCCAAAGTAACGGCAAAGATCGCCGCTGCCCGTAATGCGACGATCGGTTCGGATTTGATTTCGCCATCCAACAACCACGATATTTACTCGATCGAGGATTTGGCGCAGATGATTACCGAGCTGAAAACCGCCAATGACAAGGCAAAAATTTGTGTGAAGGTGCCGATTGTTCCAAACATCGGAACGATTGCCGTCGGCGTAGCCAAGGCAGGTGCCGATTATATCACCCTCTCCGGCTTCGATGGCGGAACAGGTGCGGCCCGTGTCCATGCACTCCAGCACGTAGGCTTGCCGGCAGAGATCGGGGTAAAAGCAGCTCACAATGCACTCTTGGAAGCTGGACTGCGCGATCAGGTGGAGCTGTGGGCGGATGGCGGCGTAAAAAGTGCCGCAGATGTCGTCAAGCTGATGCTGCTTGGTGCCAATCGGATCGGCTTTGCTACGCTCGCCATGATTGCCGTAGGTTGTACGACTTGTCGTGGCTGCCACCTGGATACATGCCACGTCGGAATCGCTACACAAATCGACAACGTAGAGGAAGCTCACGAAAAAGGATTGCGCCGCTTCGTACCACGTCAGGCTGATCTCGCCGTATCCGGGCTAAAAACGTTCTTTACCTTATTTGGCGAGGAAGTACGACGCATTACCGCTACTCTCGGTTTTACGCGTACACAAGACCTCGTCGGACGCTCTGATCTATTGGTACAGAAGCGTCTGCTGGAGAAAATTGATCTGACTGCTCTGCTGATGGTACACCCTCTCTATAAAGCTGCGGATATTGCCCAGACGGAAGAAGCCGAGGAGCGTGTCCTCGTAGCCGCGGGTGCCTTAGTGAGTGCTGCTGAGAGCCGTTATTTCAGTGCAGATCGCCCTATTCAGGAGACGTTCACCAGCATTCTTTCAGGAGAGCGGGTTCTGGGGAGTCGCTGGGCAGGAGCGCGGGTAGAAAACCATCTCGATGGCAGCTACACGTCGTTGCCAGAGGTATCCTTGAATTTTGTCGCAGGCAGTGTACCAGGTAATGGTTTGGCTGCGTACAACGTCCAAGGCGTCAACATCCGTGTCGAGGGTGGCGCACAGGATGGCGTTGGCAAAACGAGCTTTGGGGGTCGCGTCTCTGTCCTCAAGGCAAAAGGGCTCGAAGGTGCCTATGTGAATGGCTCTGTCGGAAAGAGCTTTTGCTATGGGGCACAAAAAGGACTGTTCGTTGTTCAAGGAAATGCGGATTCCCGTGCCTGCATCCGTTTCTCTGGTGCCGATGTTGTCTTTGGCGGAGAGATTACGAAGCCAATTCAAGATGAGCTTGGCGGTATTGGCTCGCGCGCCAATCTGAAGGGCTTTGCTTTTGAGTACATGACAAACGGGCGCGCTGTTGTACTGGGCGATCCGGGTCCTTGGATTTGCGCAGGAATGACCGGCGGTGTCATCTACGTCAAGCAGAGCCCGGAGATGGGCTTTGACCAGGCAGCATTGGAGCGACGCATTGCCAAAGGGGCAAAGGTCTTCCTCTACAAGCTGGATCAGCAAGGGGTCAGCGATGTGCAGGAGCTGCTTGGTCACTATAAGGAAGAGCTGCTTGCCACCGAGCAATACGAAACGGCTGGCCGTGTACAAAAATGGATCGATGAGGCTGAATCGCAATTTATCATGATTTCGCCGAAGAAAGAGCAGGCTGACCCATCTGTGTCTACAGAGTGATATTTCATAGAAGAAATAAAGGCACTCCTTCCCTTTAATGGGCGGAGTGTCTTTTTGAAATTGCACATCCATGTGCTTTTGTGTACATATAAACATACGTTAATATTGTCAAGGAAGGTCAGAGATTGTACAATAAAAAATGAAACCACCATGATACTTATTCGTATAAATGGATATGGGACACACTGAATGAGTATGGCTTGCACTTTTGTATAGATAAAAAAGAGGAGTGAATGTTCAATGTTCTTCCACCCCATGGATATTCTGATTTTCATCGCATTCGGACTGTCGCTCTGGGCGCAATTTCGTGTCAAGGGAACCTTCAACAAGTTCGCTGAGGTCCCTACTTCCTCCGGGCTCACCGGTGCAGAAGCTGCCAGACGTATGCTTGATGCCAATGGCTTGACCAGCGTTCCAGTAGAGCACATCCCTGGTACACTAACGGACCACTACGATCCAATGTCGCGTGTCGTGCGCTTGTCTGATCCCGTATATTTCGGCAACTCTATCGCTTCTTTGTCGGTAGCATGTCACGAGGTCGGTCACGCGATCCAGCACAAGGTTTCCTACCCGATGCTGGTTGCACGTCACCGTATTTTTCCACTCGTAAATCTCGTTTCTGGTGTCGCTCCATTGCTTTTGATTGGTGGTCTTCTGTTTCAAATGTCGGGTCTTCTGCTGTTCGGGATTATCTTCTTCTCCGCAGCCGTTGCCTTCCAGTTGATTACACTGCCAGTTGAGTTCAACGCAAGTAGCCGTGCAAAGGAACTGATGGTGAGCATGGGCTTTATCCGCAATAGCGAGGAAGCTGGCGCGAGCAAGGTTCTCGGCGCTGCTGCCCTGACTTATGTTGCGGCTGCTCTGATCTCTGTTCTGGAGCTGGCGAAGTACATCATGATCTTCAACAGATCTGACGACTAAACATCTGAATCGAACCTTTTGAAGCCCAAGGTACAGTCTCTCTTTCACGGGAGATTGTACCTTTTTTAGATTCACTGCGTTACAATTACGGGGGAGGTTGTTGCGATGCGCATCGGAATTATTGGATTAGGCAGTATTGGACAAATGCTGGTGAAGGCTTTTTGCAAAAGTAACATCCTTTCACCTGAAAATGTGATTGTGTATAATCGCACACAGGAAAAAGCGGATATCCTACATGCTGCGTATGGCATTGGCGTCGCTTCGAGTGCTCAGGAGATTTGCGAGCAAGCGGACCATATTTTTCTCTGCACGAAGCCGCTGGATATTTTGCCACTCTTAGGCGAGCTTACTGTATCTGCGGAAAAGCATGTTATCTCCGTTGCGGCAGGTGTGAGCATTTCTGATTTGGAAAAAAGCCACACTGGTCCTGTAAGTAAAGTCATCCCTACTGTGACCTCTCAGGAATTACATGGTGTTTCTTTGTTTACATGCAGCACACAAGTGAGTGCCGAGCAGCGCAGCGAATTTGTAAACCTGCTTTCTGCAATCGGCACCGCACAAGAAGTAACGGAGGATGTCATCGAGACTGCTACCATCATCAGCAGCAGTGCCCCAGGCTTGATTGCAGGCATACTCGAATCCTTTGCGGAGGCGGCTGTACGCAAGTCACCACAGCTAGACATAGACACAGCTCGCAGTATTTTGGTGGAAACCATGCTCGGTACCGCTTTGCTTCTGAAAAATGAACAGCTAGGCTTCGATCAGCTGATCACGCAAGTAGCAACCAAAGGCGGGATTACAGAGGAAGGGCTGCGCGTCTTGGATAAAACTCTTCCTGGCGGGTTTGACGAGCTGTTTGCGATGACAGAGTCCAAGCATGCCATGCTCAAGGAGCTCGTACAAAAACAGATTGCAAAGTAGCATATCGACAACAAGACAAAGGAGAAAGTGACAGTGAAAATCGGTTGGATTGGACTCGGCAACATGGGGATTCCTATGGCAAGTAATCTGCTGGCAGCGGGCTTTGACCTGCATGTATGGAATCGGACACCAAATAAAGCAGCACCGCTACTGGCTCTTGGAGCTAAACAGTCAGCTTCACTTGCACAGTTAGTCGATGAATGTGATATCTTGTTTACTATGGTCAGTGATGATGACGCTGTCAAAGTGATTTATACCGGGGCAAACGGACTGCTTTCTGCTGCTGTAAAAGGAAAGCTGGCCGTAGACATGAGCACAATTGCTCCAGAAACATCGCGCTTTTTGGCTGAACAAGCGAAGAAGGTCGGTTTACGATTTCTCGACGCTCCTGTTTCGGGAAGCGTAGGTCCTGCCAAGGAAGGCACGCTCGTCATCATGGTTGGCGGCGAGCAAGCTGATTACGAAGAAGCAAAGCCGATGCTGGACAAGCTCGGCAAAGTAGCGCTGCATCTGGGACCAAACAGCTCGGGTACATCTGCCAAGCTTGCGATCAATCTGCTGCTTGGCATTACAGTGCAGGGTGTTTCGGAAACATTGCTCTTCGCCCGTTCTCTCGGGATTAGCACGGAGCAAATGCTGAATATCATTTCCGAGAGTGCAGTAGGAACCCCTCTCATTCGCGGAAAAGCTGCTTCGATTCTCGCCGATGATTTCCCTGCTGCCTTTGCTTTGAAGCACATGGCAAAGGATCTCAGACTCGCGAAGGAAGCCGGCGTATCCACACCAATGGCAGATACGGCAAATGCCAGCTACCGCCAAGCCTTGGAGGGCGGACTGGGTGAAATGGATTTGATGGCGATTCTCCGGCATTTGGAGCAGAAGAAGGAAGCTGTAGCTGCTAAATAGCAGTCAGCCGAAAACACGAGAAAAGACCGGAAGCGAATTCCGGTCTTCTTTTTGTCTCTACCTAGCCTTGTTCAACCGTTCTTACTGCTGAGACTTCAGCCATTCATTCAACAGCTTTGCATCCTCAATCGCGCGTTTATCCCCTAAAATATCTCCTGGCTTGTTACCTTCGCCGATGAGATAGCCGTCGTAGGTTGTTCCCACAAAGGACAAGACGTATTGGAATTGCTGGATCAACGGAAGTCCTTTCAAACGGGGCTGATCTCCGCCCGTCGTGATGACATACGCACGTTTTTGCCCCATCGATTCTTTGAATGAATATCGTTTATCCCGCAAGCTTTGTGACCAGCGATCCACAAAGTTTTTCATGTAGCCAGACATGCCATACCAGTAAATCGGAGTGGAAAAAATGATAAAGTCATGTGCCATCACGGCTTCGATTACCTCATCATAATCGTCCGCCACGGGGGCGAAGCCGTCTGCATCATGCCTTTGATCGTGAATCGGGCGAATCTCCTTTTCTCGCAAACGAATACTGGTGTGAGGAATCCCCTGCAATGCCAAATTGGTCAACTGCTCAGTATTCCCTTCCTCTCTTGAGCTGCCGTGCAAAACGAGAATCTTCATTTCCTATCACTCCATTTCCATTTTTCCCATCTCTTTTCTTACCTATATTGTAGTGAAAAAAATGGGCTGCGTCATCTTTTGGCAAGCCTTGGGTGCAGTCATACAGAAAAACCCTCCAGCAATCTGCCAGAGGGCTACACATTTTACGATATAGAAGTACTAGCTTGCCTGTTCGCATGCTGATACAGCTTCCAGGCCAGTAAGAAGCCGACGAGCAAAAGCCCAGCGGAAAGGGAATACACCGCTCTCGTTCCCATCCATTCTGCAAAGGCTCCCATGATCAGAGACGAGACCCCGAATACCATCATGTCAATCGTTCCTTTTGCAGACAGCACATATGGCAATGCCGACTCCTCTGTTTGCTGTTGAAGTATCGTCTGTTTACTGACGAAGAACAACTCCAGAAACGGTCCGAGCAAAAAGGAAAACAACAGGGCTACAATTGGATGCGAGCTGCTGCCAAAGGCAAACGTAATCAAGCTTGCACAAATCGTACCGATTGCGATTGCCTTATACAGATGACGCTTGAGCCGATGAGCAAGCATCAGCAGCACACTACCACCTGCAATCGCTCCGAGCATGTAAGCAGCATTGATATATCCCCACCATGCCTCGCTGCTTCCCAAAACCTCAAGAACAAATGGCAGTAAGATCGCTGCAATCCAGGCTGCTCCTGACATCCCAACTACGATATCCATGGCAACCAAGAGATGCAGGGACGGGGTATCCCGGATGATTCTCCAGCCTGTGAGCCAACTTGTTTTAGCCTGCCGGGGTTCGGACTGGTTGTCTTCTTGTCTTTTGCCATCCTTTGCAGGAGCAACACCCAGCATCGCCACTGTCGCCACCACATAGGCTCCTACCGTTCCTAAAAGAACCGCGCTTGCCCCCAGCCATGCGACAAGCAGCCCTCCTGCCGCCCAACCAGCAAAATGAACGGTTTGATCAGAGGTTGCCAAAAGTCCATTCGCCCGCATCAGCTCAGATCGATCAACCAATCGTGGCACAAGGGCGTTACGTGCTGGATTTGCCCAGCCGTCCATAAAGGAAATCAGAGAGGCAAGCACAAAGAGCAGCCAAATCACTAGCTTTTGCTCCCCTACCCCCATCGCCACGACAAGAGAGGCAATGCCGAGCAAAATCGTCTTGATCCCTTGAGATAGCACAAGCATTCTCTGCAGGGAAAGATGCTGAAACACCAATGGAGCAAGGAAGCTGCTGAGTGACTGTGACGTCACGTTGACCACTGGAATCAATGCCGTGTACATCACGGAGCCAGTCATCGCGTACATGACCGAGATAAACGCAACAATATAAAAAACGTCCCCCAGATTGGCCAGAGTCTGACCCGCCCAGAGGCAAATAAACCGTCTATTCCACACGGTGCGACGCCTCCTGTCGGTTCAGGACTTTATTTAATTGTCCTGTTGGAATGAAAAATTAGTTCCACCGACAACTCATCACAATGGAGGTGCACCTCGTTTTCTTCAAATTTCTCTCATTATATGCCGGAATCTGTCTGTTGCATAGATTTGTTTCTAAAAAAGCTGTAATACACCCAGCCCGCGTTGATAAACAAAAAGGCGCTGGTCATAAAAAAGACCCCGCTGATGCTTACATAGCCAGCCAGAAAACCGCCAATCATCGGTCCGAGCATACTTCCAATGCTGACAAAGCTGTTATTGTAGCCGTACACGCGACTCACCATATGCACGGGCGTCGCTCGCCGCAAGAGCGAATTGACTGATGGCAAAAGCCCACCAAGTGACAATCCGAGCAGGAATCTCAGCAATATGAGCTGCCACACAGTTGCTACAAAGCCTTGTGGAATAAACAGAATTGCCGCCATCAGCAGTGCACCCAGGAGTACCTTTTGCGAGCCGTAGCGGTCTCCCAATCTACCCAAGCGTGGAGAGGCGAATACATTGGCAATCCCCATCGCTGCTTGCACAAGTCCTGCCCATAAAGCTACCTTGGCGCCTTCTGATCCGAGAAGCTGTGCGATATAAATCGGAAGGACAGGGATAATGCTAAACAAAGCAAACTGGATCATGACCGTTACAAAAAAGAGTGCCGGCAGCTCCTTGGACGAAAAGATCATGTGAAAATCGTCACGCAGACTCGAACGATCCTTTTTCTCCGGAGGCACAAAATTTTCTTTTACCGTAAACGTAATCACCAGTGTAGCGAGCAAAAGCAGGCTTCCCGTGATGAAAAAGATCATCCGAAAGCCAATACGCTCTGCCAAAAGCCCACCAAACAGCGGACCCATAATGGTTCCCGCCGTAATAAACGATTGCAGCATGCCTTGTGCCCAGCCAATTTGTTCTTTTGGCACAGAGGATGCGACGAGTGCTGTACTCGCGGGAATAATCCCTCCAACCAAGCCATTAATTAAACGCAGGGCCAACAGCTGCCATACGCTCCCGGCAAATCCCGTCAGTGCCACTGTAATCGACATAAAATAACCAGAGCGCAAAATCATGATCTTGCGCCCGTGCTTATCCGCCAAATTCCCCCAGATCGGTGATACGAGACCTGCCGTCAAAAAGTTGGCTCCAAATATAATACCTGCCCAAGCTGTTACTTCATGTGGATCTTCTATCCCGAAATCTTGTTGAATATACAGAGGTAAAAAGGGCATGATCATGCTCATCGCAACCATCACGACGAACAAAGACCCACATAAAACATATAAATTGCGGCGCCATATCTCCATCGGATTCCCCCGTTCCCTCGTCTTATCATTTACGATTCTTCGCCAGTTGTACTCCCTAAATCTTGTACACTCCACAAGGCATGATAAATGCCCCTTTGTTCCAGTAAATCTTCATGCTTGCCCTGTTCTACGATTTGTCCTTCTTTCATGACAACAATTTTATCTGCATGGGTAATGGTCGATAGTCGATGGGCGACAATGATGGTCGTGCGTCCTTTGGTCAATCTCGCCAGCGATTCCTGAATGGTATGCTCGGATTCCAAATCGAGGGCAGAGGTCGCTTCATCCAAAATCAGAATACCTGGATCACGCAAAAACACGCGGGCAATGGCGATCCGTTGCTTTTGTCCTCCCGAGAGCTTTACCCCCCGTTCGCCCAGCTCTGTATCGTAGCCATTTGGCAGCGCCGAAATAAACTCATGGGCATGTGCTGCTTTGGCTGCGTCATAGACAGCCTCATCCTTTGCATCTGGATTGCCCATTAAAATGTTTACCTTTGCAGACTCACTGAACAAAATATTGTCCTGTTGAACCATACCAATGTGATTGCGCAGATTCCGCTGCTTGATATCGCGAACGTCTACGTCATCAATTGTAGTTCTTCCTTCGGTCACGTCCCAAAAGCGCGGTAACAGGCTGATCAGTGACGACTTCCCGCCACCAGACATACCGACAATCGCTACGGTTTCTCCTGGCTCGATCGTCAAATCGACGTTTTGCAGGACGAGTGGTCCTTCCTCCCGATAGCGAAAGGAGACATTCTCAAAACGGATTTTTCCTCGGATTCGTTTGGTTGCAGGATCGACCGGCAGCTCCCCTGCATTTGGCTTGTCGACGATGTCATAGGACTCATCTATAAACTCAAACATCCTGTCCATCGATGCAATCGCCTGGGTCAGGACTGTGCTCGAATTGACCAGCCTCCGCAATGGCGTATACAACCGGTCCAGATACGCATAGAACGCAACCAGTGTCCCCACACTCATGCTGCCCCCGATCACCTGGTATCCTGCATAGGCGATAACGAGCAATGGTGCGATATCCGTAACAGTATTGATCACGGAGAAGGTACGGGCATTCCAGCGTGTATGCGTCAGTGCTTTATGTAAAAAATGATTGTTTTCTTTGGCAAATTCCTTGCTCTCATGATCCTCCAAGGCAAAGCTGCGAATCAGCGACATGCCGTTGACTCGCTCATACAAATGTCCCTGTAAATGTGCCAGCGCCGCTGAACGATCCTTTGTTAGCTGACGTAAGCGCTTATAAAAGAATTTGACGGAAATGCTGTACAGCGGAAATACAACGATGGCGACAAACGTGAGCTCGACATCCATGTAAAACATGATTCCCAATGTCATCACGATCGTGAATGTGTCGAGCCATAGATTCATCAAGCCCGTTTCTACAAAGCTTTTGGTTGATTCTACATCGTTGATCACACGAGAAATGACTTCACCCGTTTTGGTGTTGTTGTAGTACCGCATGGAGAGCCGTTGCAAATGCGAAAACAGCTGATTGCGAATGTCAAACAAAATGCGGCTGGATACCCACTGCGCGTAATATTGCCGAATGTATTCAACAGGTGCACGAACAACGGTAAACAGCAAAAATACACCAATCATCAGCCAGAAAAGCTGCGTTAGCTTTTCATCCTGGGGAAGTGGGCTCGGTAAAAGATCGTCAATCACATACTTAATGAGAAGCGGCAGGGCAAGCGGAATCGAAAATTTAATAATACCAATGAAAACGGTACCTAAAATCTGTTTCCAATACGGCAGCACATATGCCAGATAACGGCGTATGCTCAACCATCATACCTCCTTTGCAAACAAGGAAATCCCTCCCCCGAATTACGGGAAAGGGATTATTCCTCATCGTCTCGTACTAAAAGATAGCGTTCGTACCAGCGCTGAACGAAGCCGCTTTGAAAGGGACCACGACGTGCGCTTACCCAAGCCAATACTTCTTGCAGCGCTGTCTGTACTCTTTCCACGACAAACGGAGGGTAGTTCATCTGTCTGGAATGCAGCAGAAACTCCTCTTCATCGAGAATCGAATACGTCATGTCAGGAAACACTTTTACGTCGAGATCGTAGTCTATGTAGCTGAGCAACTGCCCCTTCATGCTAAAGGGCGAACCAAGGTTGCAATAATAGTAAATGCCGTCGTCGCGAATCATGGCAATGGTATTGAACCACTGGCCTCGTCCAAATGTACAAATGGCCGGTTCACGCGTACGCCACTCCCGTCCGTCTGCTTCTGTCACCTTGACCCGATCATTTCCCCCAATCACCACCGCATCACTGGTATGAATCAGCGTAGATTTGTCCCATATGCGGTGCAACGAATGGTCGTGTTTATAGCTTTCAATGCGGATATTGGAGCCCGGAGTTGGTGACATGACTCTCCCCTTTCTTCTCTTCTCTATCTGAATGGGGACAAGCCTCCTTAAGAAGAGAGCTTTTTGGAAAGTGTAACAAATTTTTGTACTTCATAGCCAAGCGAAAGGTAAAACGGAAGGATTTCGGGATTAGCCTGGTTGACCATAATCAGAACGTTATTGACGCCTCTCTGCTTGAACCGTTTTTCAATCGCGGCAACGAGTTCGCGTCCTATGCCACTGCCTTGCATCTCTGGAAGAACGGCGAGCCGGTAAAAGTAAGCACGCGCCCCATCAATGGTGCCCACTACCACTCCTACAACTCTTCCTTCCATCTCTGCAACCATTACCAGATCGCTGTCCCATGCCAGCTGTTGGGCCAAGTCGTTCAACGACTCCGTCTCCGATTGGTCCAAACCCGTTTCCTGCCAAATCCTTGTGATAGCCGAATAGTCACCGAGTCGAAACGGACGAATCAGCATACGTTGCCTCCTTCGTAGCCTTCTTGATCTATTGTACAACAATTGGACAACTTTGTCTTGTGTGGTAACACGTCAAAGTCTCCAACTCCGCGCATTTATTCAAGTGATTTTTTTTAGGTCAAAAGAGAAATTCCACCGTCTACAATCAAGGTTTGTCCACGAACCATCCATGCTTTGTCAGAGAGTAGGAACATCACAGCATTCGCCAGATCTTCCGGTTCCACGATGCGACCAGCTGGAGTACGTTCAGCAGAGCTACCGAGCAATTCCTCACGATTCGGGAAATGCTTGAGTGCATCTGTATCTACCGCGCCACCCGAAACGGCATTCACGACAATGTTATGTGGAGCCAGCTCAACAGCCAGATAACGAGTAATTGCTTCTACTGCAGCTTTGGAAACACCCACTGCTGTGTAGTTGTCCAATACGCGAATTGAGCCAAGGCTCGACAGGCTGACGATTTTTCCGCCGTTGCCGCTCTTGATCATTAGTTTTGCCGCTTCTTGCGCACAAAACAACAGCGCTTTACTATTAATTTCCATTGTCCAATCCCAGTGACTCTCTTCCAGCTCCATTAATGGGCGGAGAACACCAGATGCTGCGTTATTCACGAAGACATCCAGGCGACCGAATTCCTGGTCGATTTCAGCGAACAGCTCCTTGATTTTTGCTACATCGCCAACGTTTGCTTTAATCAAGTGAACACGTGCACCTTTTGCTTCCAGCTCAGCTGCTGCTTCTCTGGCAGCTGTACGGTTACGGAGATAATTCAGTACGAGATCATAGCCCTGTTCAGCCAATTGCAAAGCAATTGCTTTACCGATTCCTCTCGTTCCCCCGGTTACTAATGCTACTTTTTTTGTATTCATAAAAGTATTGCCTCCTAATCAGACCAACTATTAACAGCAGGTACTAATACTTAAAACCACTCATTTATTATACAACTCCCGTTCCGCTTTTTCTACAAGAGCCGTTTTTGTACCAGTGATTGGAACTGCAGAAGGCAAGCCATACTATACGAGCATCATCCATAAGCCGCTGCTACTAGGTACGCAGAGATACTGGCTAAATTGCCTTTGGAGGAGGACGACGAATGTACATAGGACGAGACTTATCTGAATTAACATTGGAACCGATGGAACGCTGGGAGCTAAACGAGCTTTTGTATCACCAGCATATTTTTTCCCAATTAGCTCTTTATCTCAGCACAGAAGGCGCCTCCCTGCATGTTAAAATCATCCGTGAGCTTGAATCGCGAGGACCGACCCATGGTGATAGCGGAGGCTGGGACCACTCGTCCACGCCGATTTATGATTAATAAAAGAAAACGGAAAAGAGCAGGCTCGTTTGATGAGAGAGGCCTGCTCTTTTTGCTTTTTTGGTAAATCGAAAAATTTCTTTTGGCAATCTTGTAACCTTTTTCTCTTTTTTACGGATAAGTAGGCAGAAGGAAAGAGAGGGATAACCATTATGAAGAAAATGATCAAAATCGTCTGCCTTCTGGCAACCACCAGCTTACTCGCGGCAACACCTATTTACGCAACACAGAAGAGCAATAAATCGGCGGAGAAGACGCAAGCTGTGACTGTAGCAGATATTACAAAAATGGTTGACGACTCCATAGCCAAGACCAAAAAGCTTTTGCCTTACTTGGACGACTTTCCGCATAAAACCGTGACGATTGATGAGGGCGGCGATAAAACCGTTCGCGTTTTGCTTAAGAAAAACGAGGACGAAGAAAAGATTTTACCAAATGTTGTACTTTGGCTCGATAAAAAAACCGGTGAATTAAAGCGATTCCGCTTGTTAAATGATGCAAACACGGATGAGAGCCTGGCAAAGGGAGAAACGGCTGTTGAACAGGCTACTGCCTTTCTCAAGCAATGGTATGGGGAAGACATGCGAGGATATCGTTATAATCCATACCTCTCTCATACGATTGGCGTTCCGTTCTCCAAAGTCGTGAATGGTCTTTTTTACCCTAGCCAAAGCCTGCGAATAACAGTAGACTCAGCTGGACGCATCACCGAAGGAGGACAAGCTCCTGTGCCTGATTCCAACTTCAACTATCCTGTACCGGAAATCGAAGAAACCAGGTTTGACGATCCGAAAGATGCAATTCCGGTTGAAGAGATGGAAACACTGGTCGCAAGCATGATGACTCTCTCTCATGACGGCGATACCTTCATCTATCAGCCGATGTTCTCTGGGTATATCGATGCGAAGACAGGCAAGGGACTAGAGATTCGACAAGCGAATTACGAAACCCCAGGTCCAATCGTTCATGTAAAACCAAGCGGAGCGACCTTTTCTGTAAAAACAAAGGAAGACGCTGCCTCCTATTTGAAAAAAGAACGCGGCATCCAAGCAACAGCAGCTGATATACGCGAAGAAGCAGCACGGGATGAAACCAAGAAACGTTTTTGGTGGAAGGAAGGAACAGAGCAGGAAGCACTTGTCCAAGCAGATGCAGCTACTGGAGAAGTCGTCGCTTACTTTACCATCGATACAGAACAGAATGAAACAAAAAGCGTGACACGCGAGCAAGCCAGACTATTGGCAATTAAAGAGGTAGAAAAGTATTTGCCAAGCGGTACAACTGAATTGATGGAAATTGTGAATCACCGCAGTGAAAACTGGCGCGGAAATATGTTTACCTTTGCTCCTCTCCATCAAGGAATTCCAAATCTGTCTCACGCATTTACCGTCAATATACATGGCGACCAGGTTACAGATTTTTTTGGAGCTACCAAGGCCAAGCTAGCAGCTAAACCAACAGAGGTTGCAAAGGTTGTTTCTGCAGAACAAGCAGCAAAAGCATTCTTGAAGGAAAATCCTCTGCAACTCATTTACTTCTACCCGAAGGATAACGGGAAACAGGCTGTGCTCACCTATCAGGCTAAACAGGGCTATTCTTTGACCAAAATCAATGCCGTAACCGGAAAAATCATAGAGCCGAAGAACGAATAAGGAGGAAATGTTTTGCATGACGAGCTCAACGAGAGAATCCGCCATATTTATCAGACCTACTACAAGGATGTCTACTCCTTTTTACTCTATTTTACCAACAATCAGAATGAAACAGAGGATTTGACCCAAGAGGTGTTTACGAGTGTATTGCGCTCCCTCCCCAATTACGATGGGCGCGTCGTGATTAAGACCTGGCTGTTCTCCATCGCCAAATATGTTGCGATCGACTATTACCGCAAGCAAAAGCTCAAGCTGTTCTTTTCCGAAAAGCTCCTGCGCAATACGGTAACAACAGAAGGTGTACCTGAAGCAGAGCTGTCCCATAAGGAAGATCTGGTAGCATTGAAAAAAGCTTTGCAAAAGCTAAAGCCCGGCTTTCGCATGGTCATTATCTTGCGTAGCATCCGCGGCTGCAGCATCAAGGAAACAGCAGAGCTTTTAGCGATTTCAGAAGCAAAAGTAAAGGTAGATTATCACCGAGGCTTAAAACAGCTACAGCGCTATATGACCGAATCGACGGAAGGAGGGTGGCAAAATGAATTCGTTTGATGAGCTGGAAAAACAACTAAAACAACTATCGGAGCTGGAGCAGTCCCCTCGGCCAGAATATATTTCTTATTTGGACGAAAAGCTGCAAAAAGAAGCGTCTATGGTCAAACGTCGGTTACGCAACCGCCGCATTTTAACTCATGCAGCAACAGCTGCAGCCGTAATTTTATTGGGAAGCTGGGTTTCAACAATGCAGTGGCAGCAGCCTTCGCCACAGGCATCTACGAATCCAGCAAATACGAATATAGCCTCTCCGTCGATGTCCGGATTACAGCCAGAAGCTCCAGCTGTGTCAGAAAAAACACCACTGGCCCCTGAACGAGCTCAAACGAAACCAGAAGTACCAGCATCTCCTTCCAAGCCAGATGAGCCAGAGACAGACACAGAGCAGTCGATTACTGTGCAGCAGCCACCCGCTCAAGTAAGCACAGAGGCGGCTGAGACTCCTCCACTCCAAATTGCGCAAGCGTATTTAAACCAGATGCTTGGGGACGAAAGCAAGGACTACATAATAAACACCCAGCAGACGGATATAAAGAAAGGTCAAATTGTCTTCAGCCGCATCATTCACGGCGTACCTTTCTATAACGACAGCTATTCCGTAGGCATCGAGCATGATGCAGTAAGCTATTTCAAATTCAACCGATTACCGGAGAAGCAGCGCAATTTATCTAAATTCCCTCCTCCAGACCATATTCTCTCGGAGAAAAAGGCTATGGAGATCATCGCTGATACCATGCAGTCTGTTTATCGCTATGACAAAAATGGCGTACTCTCCAAACGCTTTGAGCTGAACTTCCCAGGATATCTGGATGCAAAAACAGGAAGTGCCCTCATAACATCAGATCAATCTACTCAGATTCCTACACCAGAAACGAACATTCCTGTGAAAGCGGAAGGCAAAAAGCTGGAAGCAAGCTCATTGAATGCAGTCATTCATTTGCTCCAAGAGGAATTTGGTGTCACCTTTGATGGCGAGCAAGGAACATCGCCCAGCTCCATCTCATATGGAAACGGTTGGGGAACGGAATATATGTGGACAGGATCTGATAAAACCATTTCGGCCACCATCAGCCCAAGTGGCACGCTGACCGCCTACCACGTTCAGGAATCCAAGGATGAAACCTCCACCGGATCAAAGCGTGCTACACGAGAGGATGATCAAAAAAAGGCAGTCACGTATCTACAGCGTTATCTCGACAAAAAGATAACGGCAATCGGCTACCTTGGATCAAGCTGGGATGAAGAAGAAATTCATTACGGCTTTGGCGCTTTCGTAGACGGAATTCCAATTAAGGGCCGTACCTATAGCGTAACGCTTGATCAGAACGGGAAAGTCACCGGAATGGAAGTAGCCAAGACTGCCTCCAAAAATCCGCCGCTGTCCTTTGAAGCCACCTCCAGAGAAGCTGCCATCTCCGAATACTTGACCCAGCACAAGCTCGAGCTGGTCTATATATGGCCGAAAAAAACTTCAGATGACAAAAACACTACGGATGCTCCACAGCTCGTGTACCAGCAAAAGTGATCCTGCCCCACCCAACAAAAAGTGGCGTTCGAAAATGCTTCGCCACTTTTTGTCATCTGTTCACAGAGATGAATAATTGTCAGAAAATAATTTCTTTTTAAAATTAGGTAAAAAAGTGCTTTACATCAAGAAGATATTCCCATATTCTAAAAGTACGTTTTAAAACACTACGAAAGAAAAGGAGGCTGTGACAAATGATGATGATGAATGTACTCCAACCTGTTGCTGCTGCTTATGATCGTCTTATCGTTGTTACAATTGAATATGGCAACGCCTCCTGGACTGACGAATCCTAGTTTTATTCGTGTTTTAAACATTCCCATTTCGTCAAATATCCGACCACAGGCGTTGTTGCTTGTGGTCTTTCATTTTCTTTGTGATTCCCAAAAGACCGCTGGCGTATTGCCCGTGGTCTTTTTCTTTCTCCAGCAATCAAAAAATGGATATGATTCAATATTTAACCTTTGAAGGGAGGTGATCGATTATGGTACTGAACTTTTTGTTTTTCACAATCAAGATTGAGCGCAATCACGTAAATGCTGAACAACGTATCGCGACATACGCTCGCACACGTTACCTGGAAGAACGTGCGGAAGCCCACGCCTTTCAAGCAGCCCAACACATCAGCCGCATCTAATTTTTCACAAACAATCATTTTGAGGAGGGATTTTTTATGAAAACCAAACAAAGACGTCAGATGATGAGATTTACAGGAGTCAAAGCGATAGATGGCAGCTGACTGCACCAAATAAAAGGGATGGGAGGGATACGCTCATGTACATTCCGATGATTTTTTTCACGATCATTATTGAAAAGAAAAAAGTGACTCCAGAGCAACAGGAGGCACACTATTTGCAAAAACAAGCAATTGCTCAGTGGGAAGAGCAAAAGCATCAAATCGCGATGCAATTTCCTGAGTATTTGTATCGCTAATATAAATGCGTCAAAGTAAAGCAAAAAAAGAAGATCAGGTCTCATAGGGACTTGATCTTCTTCTTTTTTAGCCTCCTTCACGTAGCAGCCCAGCGAAGATACTGGCGAATAGGTCGGCTAATTATTTTTGCAGCAACTGCCTGATCTTGTGATGGGCCATCGGAAAGGTATACGCGTCAAGCTCTTCCCACGCTTCATAACGAGCATGCGTCGGCAATTCGTCCCCTTCAATCCAGTCACAGGACCAAACCTGCATGTTCCATTGCAAGTGGGAGAAAATATGCTGAACCTCTCCAATCGGCTCCAGTACCTCGACATCAATACCGAATCGCTCGCGTAGTCCATTGGCAAGTGCTTCGCGTTTGGTCGTTTCCGTGTCGGCATCGGACTCCACCATCGGGAATTCCCACATGCCAGCCAGAAGCCCCTGCGCCGGCCGCTTGTTAATCAAAACCTTGCCGTCACGCACAATGACTCCCACCTGAAGACTAACTGGCCGAGGCGGTTTTGCCTTTCCTTTGACCGGCAGCTCTTCCTGCACACCTTCCTGACGCGCCATGCAGTAATCAAACACTGGACAGGTCAAGCATTGCGGTGTACGCGGAACACAGACCATCGCACCTAGCTCCATCAATGCCTGGTTAAAATCCCCTGCTCTTCCGACTGGAATCACTTGTCGCACGAGATGCTCAATTTTGATTCTTGTAGCAGGCTTGGCAATATCGTCAGTCAAATACAGCAAACGGGAAAAGACACGCATGACATTGCCATCGACTGCTGGCTCCGCCTTTTCATACGCGATGCTGAGAATCGCTCCGGCTGTATACGGGCCTACACCTTTTAGTGTCGCGATCTCTTCGGGCGTATCCGGAACCACACCACCATAGCGCACGGTTACTTCGCGCGCGGCCGCTTGCAAATTGCGAGCGCGAGAGTAATAGCCAAGTCCCTCCCACGCCTTTAGCACATCTTCCTCCGGTGCCTGGGCCAAAGCTGTAACGGTCGGAAATTTTTCCATGAAATTCGCATAAAAAGGTTTAACCGTCTCTACACGCGTCTGCTGTAGCATGATTTCAGATACCCAGACCCGGTACGGATCACGGTTGATCCGCCAAGGCAAATCACGTTTTTGCGAGTCATACCAGCCAAGCAAATCCTGTGCGAATCCAAACACATGAAATTCTTCCGGTAATGTATACTTGAGGCTCGTTTCTTTTTTCCTTGCCATTTCTGTTTTGTCTGCTCCTTTTTATGAAAAGCTATAGCTCGGCGGCGCGAAAAGCCCACACATGCAGCTTGCCCGCTCCCGCGACACAGTTGCAAAAGTCGCGATCAGCCAAACGGACGGACTTGATTTGTTCGTACTGCTCCATCGTGTCTACATCAAAAGCTTCGACGAACAATCCTGGCTGATCCACACCTTCCCAGCTGCGATACTGTTTGGCGCCCATGCCTTCCATACGGGCAGCCATATCTGCGAGCAGCAGCAGCCCTTGGGCGCGCTTTTCATGCTCTAATTTATATTCGATAAAAACCGTGATCACAATATGCGCCCTCCCCTTCGAGGTTTGTCCCCTACATCATACCTTTCAAGGCCCTATGGGAACAAGCTCACAATTTTTTTCAGCAGAATGAGGGAAATATATCGCACCTCGCGCTATAATAAACAATAAAGATCAGCCTGGAAGGAAAGGAGGAAGACAACGATTCCATGGATACCGCCACGCACTTTGCCATGGGCTTTGGATTAGCTGGTCTCGCCTATCTCGATCCTGTTGTAGCTTCCACTCCGGCACTCGCGGGAGCAGTCATGATTGGTACGGTCATTGGCTCGCAAGCACCTGATCTAGATGGCTTGGTCCGCCTCCGTGGCACCGCAGCCTATGTACGCAACCATCGGGGTGTTTCGCACTCCGTTCCGGCACTGTTTCTCTGGACAGGAGCAATCTTTGTCCTCATACAGGCAATCATGCCGCAAGCACACTGGTTCCACCTGCTGAGCTGGATCTTTTTAGCGGTTTGCCTGCACGTATTCGTTGACTTGTTCAATTCGTATGGCACGAAGGGCTTGTACCCGTTTCGCGATAAATGGGTTGCTCTCAACGCCATCTTCATTTTTGACCCGTTCATTTTCGCCGCTCACCTCGTCGGCTTCCTGCTTTGGGCTTCGGGCGTCGATCCGGGCAGGTCGTTTCTTCTGATTTACATCATTATCGCCGGCTATTACTACTGGCGCGTTCAGGTCCAAAAACGAATGACAGAGCTGGTGCGACAGCGCATTGGAAAAACCGGGACCTATACGATCATCCCTACGCTTTCGTGGACGAACTGGACGTTTGTCGCCAAGACCGAGCACCACTGGTACGTTGGCGAGTTAATTTCCGGGGAAGTGATTATTCTCGACACCTTTACAATCAAACCCGAAAATGAGCGCATTGCCGCTGCGAAAAAAAGCTTCAAGGTACAATCATTTCTCGCCTTCACCCATCACGTCCATGTTGAGACCAAGGAACGCCCTTTTGGCTATGAGGTCAAATGGATCGATCTTCGCTATCGCTCCCGATTCCAAGGGAAAAGTCACTACATGTTCGTCGCAGTGGTATATCTGGACTTTGATTTGACTATCCGCGACTCGTTTGTCGGCTGGATTCACCGCGGTGAGGATCAGCTTGCCAAAAAGCTGGATTCAAATCGACAGCTAAGCTAAAGCGTCATAAATAAAACCGTCCAAGGCATCTGGACGGTTTTTGTCCTTCCTATCTGACCCGCTTCATTTACGGAAAATTGCCCCTTCATACCGAGTCAGAAACCGACTACGATCATCTTACAAGCAACATTACTAGTAGTCAGACTGGAGGACTTGCCATGATTCCCATTCGTTATTCTAAACGTACGATTACAGACCAGGAGCAAATTGACGCCTTTTTACTGCAAGCCAAGGTCGGCAATCTCGGTTTAACCAATGAATTCGAGCCATACATTCTCCCCCTCAATTTTGCCTGGTGGAATGGCTGTATTTATTTTCACGGGGCTGATTCCGGGCGAAAAATCGAGATGATCAACGCCAATAATCGTGTCTGCTTTAGTGTCTGTGAAGAGTACGGCACGGTAGCTGATCCCGTCCCTGCCAATCTGGATACCATGTACATGAGTGTATTTATTGCTGGCACAATTGATCGCGTACAGGAGCCTGACGAGATGCGCGATGCGATGCAAGCGATGATCGATAAATACGTACCAGGCTACTATCAGGTGCCATTGTCACTGCAGCATGTACTTAAATATCGCTCCTCCATGGGAAGCACCACTGCCATTTTCAGAATCACGCCAACCTCTATTTCGGCAAAAGGCAATCCGCATTCAGATGAAATGAAGTATTATCCTGGTCGAAAAGTAGAAATGGATGTGTAACGAAAAAAGACACGCTCGCCAAACAGCAAGCGTGTCTTCTTCTTTTTTCTTACAGAATAGCTGGGGCACTCATGCCTGTAGAAATGGCAAGCCGGTTCCAGCAGTTGATTGTATTGATTGCCATAATCAGTGACACGTATTGGTTCTCATCGAAATGCTCTCTCACCTGTTTATACACCTCATCGGATACGCCACCATTCGTAATGACAGTCACAGCCTCGGTCAAGGCAAGCCCTGCGCGCTCCGCTTCCGTGTATACAGCCGATTCTCTCCATGCGCTCAGCAAGTATATGCGCTGCTCTGTCTCACCTAGCTTGCGCGCATCCTTCGTGTGCATATCCAGGCAAAAAGCGCAGCCATTGATTTGGGAGGCACGGATTTTAATCAGTTCAATCAATTTTTTATCCAGACCAGTTTCATGCACATACTTTTCCAGTTGGAGCATTGCTTGAAACGCCTGTGGATTTGCTTTGCGATAGTTCATTCTTGCTTCCATGATTATCGTTCCTCTCGCCTTTAAATTGGTTTACACCCTCAAAGACGACTAACCATCCGATCCTGTGACAAACATTTACGCTTTTGCGACAAGATGGGATAATTTTTCTGGATTGACCATCATGTAAATCCGTTCGATCCGATACTCCAAAGGATGCAACACGAATTGAAAGGTGATTTTTAATTCGCCATCTGACATGACCACGATGCCGTCCTGACCATTCATGGTACGGACCTGCATCGTCGAACTGGCAGCCCAGCGTGGCCAAATCCCGAGCAAGAACGCAACGATACGTTGATCGGAGAAAATTGGCCGCAATGCCGATCTCGCTTTTCCCCCGCCGTCGCTAACCAGTACAGCATCGTTCGTGAGTAAGCTTATTAACGTTTTGGCGTCAGCTTGGGAGATCGCTTGGATAAGCTGTGTCACCAAACGAGTGGAGCGCTCCGGCTGCGTCTCTGTCTGCAAGCCGGCACCCTTAAGCTTTTGTCCAGCACGACTGAACAGCTTGCGGCAGCTGTCTTCCGTTTTGTCCAGCATCTCTGCAATGGCACGATAATCGTAATCGAGCGCGGTACGCAGGATGTAGACAGCCCGTTCTTGCGGGGTAAGGGTATCAAGCAAAACCAGCAAGCCGTAGGATACTGCCTCTTTTTCCATCACGACATGCAGGGGATCATGCTCACTTCTATCAGCCATGTACGGTTCAGGTAACCATTCTCCTACATACTGCTCGCGTTTCCAGCGTGCGGATTTTAGCGTATCGAGGCATCGGTTGGTCACAGCCTTGCACAAATAGCTTTTCACATGGTGAATGTCGTTGAAGTCATTTTGCGCAAAAGCCAGGAATGTCTCCTGCACGATATCTTCTGCCTCCGTTACGGAACCAAGCATACGGTAGGCAAGAGAAAACAGAAGCGCCTTGTACTCTTGATAAACATCCTCCATGCGAATCGGCATTACTTGGCCTCACCAAATTGCCAGATCGTATGACTTAGGCTGCCATAACGGAAGCTCATGTGCAGCCGCTTCGCAGTGCGGGCATCATCTGCTGCCCCCATTACATAAACCAAAGGTACAAAATGCTCGCTGCCGTAGACAGGAACCGCCTTTTCCGCATGAGGTGCAAGTTCGCGGTATTTGGCCAGATCGTCGACCTTCCATTCCGTCAGGGTTTGTTCCAGCCATTGCTCAAACTCAAGTGCCCACTCAGATGCGCCACCTGTTGTTTCGCGCATATCGATATAAGAAAAATTATGCACGGTGCCGCCACTTCCGATAATCAGCACATCTTTTTCTCGAAGCGGACTCAGTGCCTTGCCAATCGCGTACTGCTGTTCAATCGTGAGGTTCGGATTGACGGACAGTGCCACGACTGGAACATCTGCATCCGGGTATACATGTCTCAGCACTACCCAGTGACCGTGATCAAGACCTCTTGTAGTGTCGAAGTTGACGGGTACACCCGCTTTTTGCAAAAGCTCCAGTGTTTCTTTGGCAATATCGCTGTCGCCTTTGGCTGGGTATTGAATTTCATACAATTCGCGCGGGAAACCGCCAAAGTCATGAATCGTCGGGAAGGTATCTACGAACCCCACGTTTTGCTCAAAAGCCTCCCAGTGTGCCGAGAACATGACGATCGCCCGGGGACGATGCGGCAAAAGACTTGGTAATTGATTCATCGCTTGTGTATATACGTTGTTTTCAATCGCGAGCAACGGAGCACCGTGCGCGATAAAAAATGATGGCATCATGGTGAAACACTCTCCTTTGAATGCTTTATAGCTTAACTTTTTAAACTTAGTTACTTTTTGTAAGTATTATAACGCATCTTTGCTTGGTTTACTATCCCCTTTTTGTCGGGCTGGGGTGGTCCAGCTTTTGATTTCCTCCTGGCATTTTTGTGGGTTATCTCAATGTAGTATTAAAAAATTACTCTTATGTAATGCAAAAAAGCTTGCCGCATGACGCGACAAGCTTTTGTTGGGTGAGCCCACAATTATTTCGCAGCTGCGAAACGTTTGCTTACTTCATCCCAGTTTACTACGTTCCAGAACGCCGCGATGTAGTCAGGGCGTTTGTTTTGATAGTTCAGGTAGTAAGCATGCTCCCATACATCCAGACCGAGGATAGGCATTTTGCCTTCCATTACAGGGCTGTCTTGGTTAGGAGTAGAAGAGATAGCTACTTTTCCGCCTTCAGCAGTCAGCCAAGCCCAGCCGGAGCCGAAGCGAGTTGTAGCTGCTTTTGCGAATTCAGCTTTGAAGTTGTCAAAGCTTCCGAAAGCCGCGTTGATTGCGTCAGCCAGCTCACCAGCTGGTGCGCCGCCGCCGTTCGGGCTCAGGATTTCCCAGAACAGAGTGTGGTTAGCATGTCCGCCACCGTTGTTGCGAACTGCTGTACGGATACCTTCTGGCAAAGCATCCAGGTTGCTGATCAATTCTTCAACGCTTTTCTCTTGCAGGTCAGCGTGACCTTCGAGAGCTGCATTCAGGTTGTTTACATACGTAGCATGGTGACGTCCGTGGTGGATCTCCATGGTTTGAGCGTCGATGTGTGGAACCAGTGCATCATGTGCATAAGGCAATGCAGGAAGTTGATGTGCCATTTTAACATTCCTCCTCAAAATATGTATGGGTCAAGCTTCGCCTTTATTATACTTCAAAGAACGTACTTTTACAACAAATCGGTTTGCAAAGTATATTAATCTATTAAAATATTTCAGTAGATTTTCCATCTTGCAAACAGGATGGAGCGTGCTAGACTTGGATTATATGAAAACCTCTATCGAGGCTTCCCTAATGAGGAGCGACCGCGTTTAGCGGAATGTTTACATTCGCTCCGGAATTCATAAGCGTCACACCCTTATAAATTCCTATACGTTTACAAACTAGAGAATCAGGTGATCTTTTGTGGAAATGGACTTATCAACCATTATCTTTCTCGCGTTCTTTGGATTTGTCGCCGCCTTTATTGATAGTACCGTAGGTGGAGGCGGGTTGATCTCCCTTCCTGCGCTGCTCGGCTTAGGAATCCCTCCTTACCTTGCACTCGGTACAAACAAGCTGGCAGGCACCATTTCGTCCGCTACCAGCTCTTTTACCTTTATTCGCAGTGGCAAGTTTGACAAGAAGCTCATGTTCATCCTCTTCCCCATTTCGCTAATAGGGGCCTTTCTGGGGGCCAAAACGGTACTGTTTGTTCCTCAGGAGCTGTTAAAGGTACTGGTCATCGTCATGATGGCACTGATTTTCGTTTACACCTTGTTTAACAAACGGTTCGGTCAGGATTCCAACTTTAAAGGTCTCACCAAATTCACACTCGGTGTGGGAATTCCCTTTACCTTTTTAATTGGATTTTACGATGGCTTCTTCGGACCGGGAACCGGTTCGTTTTTCGTTTTCTTGATGGTGCTTTTATTCGGTTATGATTTTGTAATCGCTGCTGGCAATGGGCGAATTCTCAATCTGGCGAGCAACATCTCTGCCCTGTTCGTTTTCGCTATGGAAGGCAAGGTCATTTTATTGACTGGTCTGGTCATGGGTGTAGCTATGCTTCTCGGTGCGACGATCGGTGCGCGTGTGGCAATCAAAACGGGTGTGCGTTATGTTCGACCGCTGTTTTTGATCGTCTCCATCACACTCATTACAAAAATGATTTATGAATTGATTTTTATGTAGGCGAGAGTGGCATTTCTGTACAGCTACACGAAAAAAGGGAAACTGCGTCCAAACTAGCGAATTCCACCTGACCTTGCAGAGGTGGACGCTTAGAGGCGTGTTTCCTTTTTTTATTTACCCGAAAAAATTGGTTGAGTAATTTAACAACCAATTGGTAGTTTTCTTAAAGGTGTATCATTGCACAAAATAGATAGAAGAGGTGGCACATCGCTTCCGACTTCATCATATTTAGGGGGTAACCATGAATCTAACGATACTGGACACACCGTTCTCTGTTGTAAAATTCCCTCAAGCGCATGATATACCGTCATGGGCGACCAAGAGTGAGTTTTTCTCTATTACTCGGACCAAGGAAGAACTTTCCGTTGTTTGTGAATCTGCCAATGTGCCAGCTGACATTTCAGAGGACGCAGAGCACGAGTGGAAGTGCCTGAAGGTCGAGGGTGTACTTGATTTCGCACTGACCGGAATTTTATCTTCTTTAGCCAATCCGCTCGCTGATAACGGGATCAGCATTTTTGCGATTTCCACTTTCAATACCGATTATTTACTGGTTAAGGCTCATTCCCTAGAAAAAGCAAAGCTCGTACTGGAAAATGCGGGCCATAGCTTCCAGTAATGGTTGCAGGCAAACAAAACAGGAGTGGATCCTAGTTCCACTCCTGCCCCTGATTCGTCCAGAAATGCTAGCTAATCAGGAATTAACCATCAGTTGAATTTTCAACCGTTTTTTCGTTGGACCTTTATTTTGTGCTTTCAATCGAAAAACAACCAATTTCAGATGTGTTGCTCACATGTGTTCCCCCGAGGTTGTCCACCGCCACCTGGATAATAAATAGTTTAGTCAAAAACAACAAAGCGCTCCTGTACGGAATCGATCATAGCCATACATTCTTTCCGATAGCTATCATCTGCATATAACTCTTTCGTTGTCATTCTGGTCACCCGTCCCTATGCCAATGCCTTGATATCCTCTATCAACATTTCAACATTTTCTTTTTTGGTAGCCCAGCTGGTACAAAATCTCACAACACTGTGCTCCGAATCGAATTTTTCCCAGAAGGAAAAGGAGTACTTTTTGCCCAATTCACTGAGCATAGCATTCGGCAAAATCGGAAACTGCTGGTTGGTAGGCGAATCGTAGCGGAAGGAAAAGCCTTTTTCACGAAATGCTTCGCGAATCATCATTGCCATTTCCACTGCGTGACTCGAAATCTCAAAGTAGAGGCCATTTTCAAATAAGGTTTCAAATTGTATGCCCAACAATCTCCCCTTAGCCAGTAGCCCGCCCCTTTGCTTAATGAAGTAGCGGAAGTCTTTTTTCAGAGCATCATTCGTGATGACGACGGCTTCTCCGCACAATGCTCCGATTTTCGTTCCCCCGATATAAAACACATCACATAGACTTGCAATGTCTGCCAAGGATAGATCGCTGCCTTTTGAAACCAGACCATAGCCTAATCTAGCGCCATCCAAGACCAATGGCAGCCCGCATTCCCGGCAAGTCTTACTTAACGCTTCCAGCTCGGCCTTGCTATAAGTCGTACCATTCTCGGTAGGATGCGAAATATACACCAAGCCTGGCTGTACCATATGCTCATGAGTTACATCATCCCAGTGAGCGTCATACATTTCCTTTACCTGATCGGCCCGAATCTTCCCATCATCACTCGGTAATGTCAGCACTTTATGTCCGGTTGTCTCGATTGCCCCTGTTTCATGTACCGCGATATGACCTGTAATGGCGGCAACGGCACCTTGATGCGGGCGCAAAATAGAGGCAATAATCGTTGTATTCGTCTGTGTTCCGCCAACTAAAAAGTGAATGTCTGCATGCTCGAGATCACATGCCTTGCGAATGTATGCCTTGGCCTTTTCACAGTATGAATCCACTCCATATCCAGGTGCCTGCTCTTCATTCGTTTCCCATAACCGTTTTAAAATGCGTTCGTGTGCGCCTTCTGTATAGTCATTTTCAAATCGAATCATTTTCGTATCCTCTCCTACCGATCTAATTTCTTCTGAATCACCAGCATCGAAGCATGTATTTCATTGATTTCTTTTTGTGATAGTCCGTGAAATAAACGCTCGATTTGCTCATCCGATTTCTCGTTTAGTTGATGAAACAGCGCGATCCCTTTTGGGGTTAAACGGATGAGGCTGATTCTGCTATCTGAGGGCGAGCCTTCCTTGCTGAGCAGTTCATCCTTACTGAGCTTGGCGATGATTCTACTCATATAGCTGCGATCAATTTTGAGCCTTTCGACCAGATCGTTCGCGATACACTGCTTCATAAAGCCGATCTCTAAAATTACCCTTGCCTCTGTTAACGAGTACCCAGTATCCAATACATGCTTTTCCAAAACGCCAAGCAGAATCGTGTAAAACCGGTTAAATTTGCGTATATCTGCAATAATATCCTGCTTCATGACGGCGCTCCTTTTTAGTGGACTTTGTCAACAAATAATGTATGCGATTTAGTAGACTCTGTCAACATTTTTCAAGCACAAAAAAAGCCTGGCACAAAAGCCAAGCTCCCCCTACTCTTCGTTTCCTTTTCTCTGTTTCAAGCGCAAAATGATGCCATCGATCAGCAGGCCGACGCCCGCCAAGTAAAAAGGGGCTGCAAATCGGGTTCCTTCACCGATCGGCAGATCTTTCATGTACACGATAAAAACACCGATAATAAAGCCAATCATCGTGTAGCGCAGGCGAGTCGGCCCCATAACGACATCCCTCCGCTTTATTTTCCGAATTTATTTGGCATTTTCATGTTTTTCATCGTGCGGCTCATCTGTTTCAATTGCTTCTGGTTAAGGTTCATCCCCATAGAACGGGCCATGGCTTGCAGCTGCTTGTCGTCCATTTGCATATTGGAGACCTGTTTTTTCAAATAATAAGTTCCTCCGGCAAATCCGCCTACGAGGCCAAGTAAGAGTGTAACAATCGGAATTACCCAGTTGTACCAAGCCATCAATACATTACCATCCTCTTTACGTAATTATGTACATGTTTATTGTACCATAGTTGGACCTTCTGTACATTGCACCAACTGAAAATGGTGAGACTGCCTCAAGCAGGTTTGCTATTTCTAGCATATCCTAATTGCAAGAGGTGATGTAACAATGATTCCTATCGTTATTCTTGATGCTGGACATGGTGGTGTTGATCCTGGCGGAGGCAATAATTCCCAATTTTCAGAAAAGGACATGACTCTAAAGATCTCAACCTACCAGTACCAACGGCTCCAAGAATTGAACATCGCCGTCGCCATGACGCGAACAACAGATACCACCCTCTCAAGTGATGCTCGAACAGCAATCGTCCGCAACAGTGGTGCTCGCTATTGTATTTGCAACCATATTAATGCTGGCGGCGGCAGAGGTTCTGAAGTGATTTACTCCATTTATGGCTCAGCTGCTTTTCCTCGCTTGATTCAAGAGGAGCTAGAAGCAGAAGGCATGCCAAATCGAAGAATATTCACTCGAACACTCCCAACCAACTCTGGTCTGGACTACTATTACATGCATCGGGAAACGGGAAGCGTAGAAACCGTGATCGTGGAATACGGCTTTGCTGACAACCCTTTGGATGCGGAAAAGCTCGCCAAGGATTGGAAGAGTCTTGCAGAAGCAGTCGTTCGAGCCTTTTGCGAGTACGCCAAGCTGTCGTATCAGCCGCCGAAAACACCTATACCGACGTTGACGCCAACTCCTACACCCACTCCAACAAGCTCACCAGGTAATGGCAACGGAAACGGCAATCCTGGAAACGGAGGAGGTGGCACTTTGCCTGATTGGAAGCAAGAAGCGATTGACTGGATGTTTGACCAAGGGCTGCTCACGAATGAAGATTGGCGCAGTCAAGCTGACAAACCATTACCCCTCTGGGCTGAAGCAGTCATTCTTAAGCGTCTGTATGAAAAGCTGAAAACCTAAGTTCATTTACTGGAGGTAGTGTGCCGTGGGATTTGATCTGGGCTTGATCATTGCCTTTGCCCTGGCAGGCACTGCTACCCTATCGGATGTACTTCGCATCCCCAAAAAGCTGCGTAGTTGGGTAGCGGTCATGTTGATTCTCGGGCTGTACATGGTGAATCAGTGGTTGTATTCACCTGGATTTGACTGGAGGACGGCCTTGCTAGAGGGCTTGACTGCCGGTCTTGCCAGTGTCGGTATTCACTCTTCAACTAAAAACACACTGGAGCAATTTAGCGTGAACAAAACAAATCAGAAGCAAAAACAAATCGAAAGCAAGCACAACGACTCTCAATCCGCCGTGTAGCGTGTTAACGGAGTGTCAGCCAAACCCGAATAATTTTTCTTTGCCGGTACACATATCAATTCGTCCTCTGGATAGCGATAAGCGGTCAGCTTGCCACCAAACACGCATCCCTGGTCGATATTGAGTGTGCCGTTTTTGCGTTCAGGCTCTGGTCTGGGATCGTGCCCCCATACAATTAACGGCTCCGTAGCCTTACGTTCCTTTGCCCACTCTCTGCGAAGAGGACGACCATCTGGCCCTGTTCCGGCTACATCCCCGTATCTGCAAAAGGTTTGCACGGCTGATGTTTCCATTCCGATAAAATCGTCCTTGATTCCGGCATGGACGGCAACTGCGACCAGCTTGTCATTTCGCCTGATCATCATGTGTGAGGGGGAAGAGAAAAGCAAACGCCGGCTCTGCTCCCGCAGGAGGGATGCCTTTTTCGGCCCGAATTCCTGCTGGTACAAGCGCAATTCTTCTTCTACCTTCTCATCTCCATGCGAGAGGGTCACTGGTCTGCCATCCAGCCATCGTGCCACTTTCCAACCATGATTGCTATCGACCATTTCGGCAACACCCGTCGCAAGATGCAGTAAAAAAAATTGCAGCATCTTAATCGAATAAGGCCCACGACTTGTAATATCTCCGAGGGAAAGGAGCTTTCGGCCCTGGGGATGGCGATAGATGCCGTCGTGGCCTCGCTGATACCCCAAGCGCTGCAGCAATTCGATAAATTCGTCATAACAGCCATGCACATCTCCGACGATATCTACGCCCTTGTCCGCCAAAAGCACCTTGGATCGTGTCTGAGGTTTATGCCTCATCTTCCGTTCCCTCCTTTCCAAAAGCTATTACTTACTATCTTTACCACATATACAAAAAAAACTCACTCTCTATTCAAAAGAGTGAGCCTCGTCTTCATTTCCTTTTAGAGTGTGTTCGTTTTTAACCCAAATGATGTGTGTGTACATAGATCGCTGCTTGCGTCCGATCCTCCACGTTTAGCTTGGCCAAAATATTACTTACATGCGTTTTCACTGTTTTGATCCCGATGATCAATTCATCCGCAATTTCCTGATTCGATTTGCCCTGGCCAATCAGCTTGAGCACTTCCAGCTCTCGTGGCGTCAGCTGCTCATGCGGGTGTGCTTCCTGCCCATGGCGAAAGCGAGCCATAATTTTGCCGGCTACACGCGATTCCAGTACAGGCTCGCCTGCTACCGCAGAACGGATTGCTTTGACAATCTCAGCCGCCCGCGAGGTTTTGAGCAAATAACTAAAGGCACCTGCCTCAATGACCGGATATACCTTTTCGTCATCGATAAAGCTGGTGAGGACAATTACCTTGCTCGCTGGACAAGCCTCGCGAATCCTCCTTGTCGCTTCTACACCACCGATTCCTTCCATAACCAGGTCCATCAAAACTACGTCCGGACGCAATTCAATCGTCATCCGTACACCTTCTTCACCACTGCCCGCTTCCGCTACGACTTCAATATCATCCTCTGTCGAGAGGTAGGCAGCCAGTCCCATCCGTACCATTTCATGATCATCAACCAGTAGTACCCGAATCACAAAAGATCTCACCCTTCCCGTTCTGCCTGTGACATCAGAGGAATCCGCACTTCGATTTGCGTTCCCTTGCCTATCGCTGAATAAATCTCCATCGATCCGCCAACCTCGGCAACACGTTCCTGCATGCTGCGCAAGCCATAGGATGTCAGTTTATCTCCATCTGGATCAAAGCCTACCCCGTCATCTGATACCCGCAACCGTACCTGCTCTTGCAGCGTAAACAGTTTTACGGTAATCAAATTGGCTCTGGCATGCCTCAGCGTATTGGAAAGCGATTCCTGCAGAATCCGGAACAGATGATCCTCAATTCCACTCGGCAAGCCTTCGACGGCTTCGATTTCCCACGTCAGCTCCATCGTATTTTTACGTGTGAGCTCATCTAAAAGTTCCAAAATGGCTTCCTTCAAGGATTTGTTTTGCAAAGTCGCCGGGCGAAGATGCAACAACAGCGCCCTCATTTCCGCTTGTGCTGCGGCTGCCATTTCTTCCACTAATTCAATCTGCTGGCTGGCACGCTGCGGATTTTTCTCCACGAGTCGCTTCATGGCTGCTGTCGTCATCGCGATGGCAAACAGCTGCTGACTGACTGCATCATGCAACTCACGCGCAAGCCGCTGCCTTTCCTCTGTTACAGCCGCGTGCTTCAACTGTTCGGCAAGCGCTGCATTCGAATTGGAGAGACGCTGCAAGGATGCGACCTGCTCTTCCCATTGAGAAGCGAGCCTGTTTAATTGCCAGCCCAGCTCCCCTACCTCGTCGACTCCTAGCTCCGGCACACGGTACGATAGCATCCCCCGTCCCAGCTTCATTGCTGCTTCGCCCAAAACAAACAATCTCTTCTTCAGCAAGTTCCCGCCGATATAAGAAATAATCAGAGCGACAATCAATCCGGCTGGCAACGATATAATAAACGCAACGAGCTGAATGAGCCAATCCGGGTCTGGCGATAACAACGAGAGCCTCTTATCACCTAGCCATAAAACGATTTGGGGATCATGGATGATCTTGAAATACCACTGATGGATACCGGTATCGTTTCTCCACTGAAAGTAGAGCGAAAAGAAACAAATAAATGCTACTACGATCGCACTGACGGCCATTGTTACACCGTAGCGCACATACTGCCATTGTATACTTGCCAACCGCTGTCGACGCATCCGCCAGTACCTCCTAGATGTACTTGACTTTTATATCGCCGACTAGCAGCGAGATATGCAAATTTACTTTATGCACCGCCTGGTCATAATGATCAGACCGAATCATCAAGCTACGATTAACCCCTCCCTGGCGGTGACTAAACACCTCCAGATCACCGACTGTCAACTCTGCGGATACTAACACAGGAAGATCTACCGGGACATAAATGGTTACGTCACCAATCCACCCCTCCACTACGAGAAGTGCTTCGTCCTTCATCAGCATTGCCCGGGACAAGTCGATCACGACATCACCAATTCCATGCCAGACATGCAACTGACTGAGTTCGAATCTGCCCGAGGTCAGATGAAAATCGCCAATCAACGAGCTGCGGGAATCTTTTGGCAACATACGGTCCCGAAAAACGGTAGAGCCATCCTTTTCAGCTGTTTTCGCACCTGGTGGTCTCCATTTTGTCCAGCTCTCACTTTGCTTTTTAGGCTCCGTGCCTTCACCTTCGTTGCCTGACATCCAGCCAGATTGAAAGTCGAGATCATCCTGCTTGAGCACGGAATCCTTTCCCGGAAGCGGCCCCTTTTGCCGAGCCCTGCCTCGCACCAGACGAAAGCCAAAGTAGATAATGACAAAAGGTACAGCCAGTCGAAACAAGTCATCTATACCAATGCCGAACCACATTTCGAGAGCGATGATCGTACCCAGGCTGACCAAAATGCCGCCGCCGACCCTATTATTCTGTTTCCACAATCGTGCGCCAAAGTATACCAATAGCATCGGCCAAAGATCAAACAGACCGAACGTAATGATATGCAAGCCATTTAATAAAAGGCCAATCCCGGTCAAAATGATCAGGACACCAGCCAACATTTTGTGCAAGCGGGACAATTTCACAGAAGTCTCCTCTCTTACGCCCCATGCCGATCGTTTTTACTTCTGACCGTTACGACATGTATAAATGAATGCAGGTGGTATATTCAGCAAGGTAAAGCTGGTCTCTACCCTGGAAAAACGTGCCTGCAGCTCAGCTTGGAGTTGTAGCGAATATTGGAATGTAATGAACAGCCCGCCTGGTTTTAGCACGGATTGTACCTCATTCAAAATGTCTGCCCGCAATTCCTGCGGAAAGTTGGCAAAAGGCAGTCCGGAAACAATCACATCTGCCTGCTCCAGTTTTAATTCCTCCAAGTAATCCCTCAGCCTCGTTGCTTCTTCCATGATCGGAATTTCTGGGAATCGGGAATGCAGCATCGACCGAAACTGGGAATCGCGCTCTACAAGCACATAGTGGGTATCGGGACGTATTTTTTGATTAATCACATGAGTAAAAGCACCGGTTCCTGGCCCCAACTCAAATATGACGTCGGTTGAAGCCCAATCTACATGCTCCAGCATCCGTTCGCTTAAAAACCGAGAGCTGGGAATCACACTACCGACACGACCAGGCTCTGCGATAAACCGTCGCAAAAAGACCAAAAAGTCTACCAAGAATTGTACCTCCTAGGGGGAAAAGCAGCCTGAAATCCAGGCTGCCTAGTTGCCACACTTTATTCTATACCCGGTCCCCTAGTTCCTGTCCAATTAGGACTGCTCTGGTTTTTGGACCGGTACCTTTTTCTCTTGTAAAGAAGCTTTGATGCTTGCGAGCTCAGAATCGAGATCATCTTTCTCCAACTGAGACAAAGCATTCTCCCATCCATAACCTACATTGGAACCGCGCCATTGTCCACTCATTTGTGCCTCAGCTTCCATGCGCATAACCTTTTCTTCCATTCTAGCAAAGCCGCGGCCTGCTGTTTGGTTGCCAATACCCACAACCGCATGATTTACTTGCTTTTGTGTACGAGCAACTTGCGCCCGAGCCATCAGCGTGAATTTCTTTGCACGCATTTTATAGAACTCCTCTTTCAGCTCAGCCAGCTTCTCACGCATTTGAGCGGCAGCTTCTGAAGCTGACAAGTAGAGGGTTTCGTATTCTGCTGCGCGTCCTTCATACTGTTTTTTGTCTGCCAGAGCACGACGAGCTAGCTCTTCCTCGCCCTCTGTGAGTGCCAGTTTCACCTGGCGATCGCGTTTTTCAATCAGTGCGTTGGCTTCATCCAGTTGCTGACGGAATTTCTTCTCCAGGGCAACCTGACGGGCTACCGCTACTTCAACCTGTCCAATTTCTACTTCCATGTCACGCATGTATTGATTCAGCATCACTACTGGATCTTCCATCGAATCCAATGCATCATTCACAGAAGCTACTGTCAGGTCACGCAAACGTCTAAAGATACTCATTTTAAAATTCCTCCTCATCATATCACATCATATAGTTTCATCCAAAAGCTACATTTGACATCGTTGCCTACGGCTGGCGTCTGTTCACGTTTCTTTCCCAGTCATCCAGCTTATCTTCTTTTAAAATTCCTTGTGCCCACTGACGTTCCCAAGCTGGTGGTGCTTCTTTTTGTTCTGGCCGCGGACGCAACAGGCGATATCCTAAGTAGATAACCCCAATGGCCAAGATGCTGTGGAACAAGAGGTGCAGTTTCCCAAACAGCATCAACAGCCCGAACAAGAAGACAATGACTCCCCAAAAGCGTGAGCCCGAACTACTCATTACCTTGCGAGCCCCGTACAGCATGATTACTGAAGGAATCAACACGCCAATCAAATCGCCACTGTCGATTCCCAGTTGGTCCAGGAGAACCAACCCGCCAATTAGCAGCAGAACCAGCCCGAGGAGTATCTTTCCAGACCGTTCGCTCATCCTTTGCTTGCCTCCTTCGTTGTTGATGTGGTGCAGGTCGACCTTATGCACTTATTGTAGCCCTGAGCATAGGCTTCCCATAACGGGCGAGCGGTTGGTTTTTCCCTCCGTCCTTGGACGGATACTGCTTCCTGCTCCAATCGGACGAGCATTGCAGGGACTTGCCGAATCAAAGCTTGCACTGCCCGGACAAAACGTTACGCCATCAGACAAAATATTGTGGCAAAAATGTGAACAAACCATCGAAAAAGAGGAAATGTTGGACAAGCGTAGAATTTGTGTTAGGTACGCGTGTAAAAAAACATCGAAAATAGCCGAGTTCCGCCTGGCGGAAACGGGGGAACCAAGTTTTTGGGGTGAATGGCTGTGTTTCTTCGCAGTCTAGGGCGTCCTTTCGACCGAACCCTTCAGCTAACCTCGTAGGCTCATGGAAGGAGCAGTTTCTTTTGCGCAAGTTGGTAGTATCTTTTATGATGGCTGGGTTGCTGGCGATGGGAGCCGGTGCTGCACAGGCTGCTGAAAGCACATCTCTGAATGATGTGGTAAGCGATCTGTACGGCGTTCCTTACAAATCGTCCGGTACATCCACCAAGGGCTTTGACTGCTCCGGTTTCACACGCTACGTATTTGATGCGTTAGGTGTAGACCTGCCTCACAATTCTGCGGCTCAATATGAAGTAGGAGAATCCGTCGAGAAGAAAGACCTTCAACCCGGCGACCTCGTTTTCTTCAATACAAATGGACGCAGCATCTCGCACGTAGGCATCTACATCGGAAACGGCACATTCGTGCATTCGGAAACCGGCCGTGGAGTCGTCAACACCAAGTTGAGCGATCCCTACTACTGGAGCAAGCGTTATGTAGGTGCGAAACGCATCAACTCGCCTGTTCTGGAAGCAAAGGCTGAAACTCCGAAAAAGGAAAACGCGGTGCAAGCTGCATCGTTGCCGGAAAATCAAGCAACCAATAAGTAGTTCGGCAAAAAAATAAGAGCCAGGGACTTCGCGTCTCTGGCTTTTTCTGACGAAATTTAGTACCTGGTGTCAAGAGGTGACCTCACTTATAAGCATTTGGTTATAGTTAGAGGCAGACTTGCCTTTCCCTGGTCAAAGCATGTTATGATAGATAGACATGGTAAATAATTTTTTTCTGAATATCCGTTTCCATATTATATAGAAGTAACTGGGGGTATAACCGGTGAAGGATCACATATTGATTGTCGATGACAACCTCGAGATTATTGAACTCTTAGAAGACATATTAGAAAACGAAGGATTCCAGGTGTCTTCAGCTGAAAATGGTGAAGATGCCCTCCAAATGCTCAGCCAGGGACATCGTCCAAATTTGATTCTCCTCGATATCATGATGCCGAATATGAGCGGATATGAGCTCTGTTCCCAAATTCGCCGTGAATGGGATTTGCCAATCCTGTTTCTGAGCGCGAAAGGAAAGGCAGTCGACAAGGTAGTAGGCTTCGAGATCGGTGCCGATGATTACATTACCAAGCCTTTCGATACTGAAGAGCTGCTCGCTCGTATTCGTGCTCACCTGCGGCGCTACGAGCGGATTCGCAAGCATACAGAAGAACAGCCAGATAAAGAAGCATCTACCTCTTCGATTACGGTCCTCAAATTTAAAGACCTGGAGATTCACAAAGAAACCTACTCCGTTTATGTCAGCAATGAAAAGATCGAGCTCTCTACCAAGGAGTTTCAATTGCTCACATTCCTGGCCGAAAATGCCGGAATCGTATTTACACGGGAGCAAATTTACGACCGTGTCTGGGGATACGGCTACGGCTCTCTCAATACCGTGACCGTCCACATCAAAAACTTGCGGGAAAAGCTGGAGACCAACCGCCAATTCATCAAGACACAATGGGGGACAGGCTACGTATTTATTGGGGAGAAGCAATAAATGAGCTTGCGCAATAAACTGTTTCTTTCGTTTATCGCTTTGATTACGCTCAATATTCTTTTGTTCAAATTCGTCTTTCAGGACATTATTGTCGACCAGCTGAAAAATGACAGACATAATCAATATCAGTATGAAAAGGAAGCAGCAGAAAAGGTTCGCGTCAACCAGTTGTTGCGCAACAGCAATTTCAAGGACCCAACGGAGCGTTTGGAGCTCGAGAAGCAGCTTCCTGAGGACGTCATGTACCGCATGGTGATCAAGGACGCAAATGGCAATACGATCTATAACAAAACTTCACAGGCGTATGATTTAAAGGTCCCACCGTCCAGTTCAAAACCGAATTTTTCCCAAAAGGGTGCTCTCAAGACGGTTGCTGAATACCACTTTCAACAGGAGCCGCCACGCGAAGGAGAAATCGTCATTTATTTTTACACAGACGACTATGACATCATGTCTACAACCGGAGTATCCATGATGCTTTGGTTTATATACGGAAGTCTAGTGTTGGTCGGTCTGGTACTATTAACTCTCTTTGTCCGCTGGATTCTGCGTCCGGTTAACGAGCTGTCTCGGGTTACCCAGGAGATTCGCAGTGGAAAGCGACTTATCTCGTTTACGTACAAATCCGATGACGAATTCGGGCAATTGTTTCGCTACTTCGGGGACATGGTGGATGAGCTGCGTTTTTCCGAGGAGCGTCAGTCTGAGATGATCGCCTCGATCGCTCACGATTTCCGTACCCCCCTGACAACGATCAAAGGGTACGCTTCCTATATCGGGTCTGGTCGAGTCACTGAGCTTGAACGGATTCAAAAGCAGATGAGTAAAATTGAACTGAAAACATCCGATCTGGAAAAGCTGCTCGATGAATTACAGGACTTTAGCCAGCAAAGTACAGAAGTACGACTCAATATTAGCCGCATCCATGTAAAAGGATTTTTAAAAGGGATCATTGAAGACTATTTGACCCGAATTAAGGATGCTGGCCTCGCGTTTCAATGGAAGCTGCGCGTTTCCAACGAGCTGTATATTGAGGCTGACGAAACAAAGCTGCGTCGGGTCATGGAAAACCTGATCAACAATGCAATCTACTACAATAAGCCGAACGGCTCGATTTTGATTACGTGCGATCAGCGCGAAGGTCATGTGCTGTTCTCTGTGATTGATAAAGGCGAGGGAATCTCTGCTGAAGACCTGCCTAAAATCTTTACCAAGTTTTATCGCGCAGAAAAGTCCCGCAACCGGAACAACGGTGGTACGGGACTTGGATTAACCATCTCCCAAAGCATCGTCAGACGCCATGGCGGGGAACTGATGGTAAACAGTGAGATAGGCGAGGGCAGCAGCTTTTCGTTTTCGATTCCATTCTTTCACAGTTGAGTTTATTTAGATTTATAACCAGTTAATATATTTTTTATTTTTCTCTGTTACATTATTACTTGTAAGCATGTTGCTTTCAGTGATAAATAACCCCCAGTTCGGTATCTGACACAACACGGCGTAACCGTAGGTGAAAAGATGCCTTTTTTTTGTCCAAAAATCCTTTTGTTATCCTCGCTTTTCTATTCTCAACGGCAAGCCATTTTTTGGTCGCAGAGTAACCAACGGCTCTGGCTCTACCTTTTGATCAGGAGTTTCCAGCCTCAGTTTATAGCGCTGTGTGATCGTCGCCAGGAGCAAGGCAGCTTCCATCAAGGCAAAGTTGTTCCCGATACATACACGCGGACCTCCACCAAACGGGAAATACGCAAAGGTCGGAATCCGCTTCAGCAAATCCCCCTCAAAGCGTTCAGGAATAAACTCGTCAGGCTTATCGTAGTAACGGTGATTACGATGCATAACATACTGACTCATCATCAAGGTATCCCCCGGTTGATACGTATGTCCGCCGATCTCTACCTCTTCTACTACCTCACGATTAATCGTCCACGCTGCTGGATACAGTCTCAATGTTTCCTGCACGATCAAATTGGTGTACGTCAGGTGCGGCAAATCTTCGACGGTAGGAAGCCGGTCACACAAAACTGCCGTCAGCTCATCGTGCAGCTTTTTCTCGATTTCCGGATGCGTGGCAAGTAAATAAAAAATCCAGGACATCGTATTGGCAGTCGTCTCATGCCCCGCAACAAAAATGGTCATGACCTCGTCACGCACTTGCTCGTCCGTCATTCCTTCTCCGTCATCCTCGTCTCGTGCAGCCAAGAGCATCGATAGCAAATCATTCTGACCCTGTTCGCCATTTTTGCGTCGTTCTTCAATCAGTGCAAAAATCGTCTTGTCCAATGTCTCGTTCGATTCCACAAATTCGCGATTGCTTTTCGTCGGCACGGACAGTGGAATATCGATAAAAGAAGACGCCTTGTTGGCAACGTATTTCAAGCCGATATCAATTGCCTTTCCAATCTGATCGGCACCTTCTTTAATGCTTTTGCCAAACATCGTTTCTGTAATGATTGCCAGCGTGACCTTCATCATGTCGTGGTGGATATCGCGAACCTCTCCATCCTTCCATTCGCTCATCAGGTCAACTCCCTGGCGAACCATGACTTGTCCATATGTAGCGATTCGATCACGATGAAAAGCAGGCTGCATCAGTCGTCTTTGCCGCAAATGCTTTTTCCCTTCGCTCGTAAGAATGCCATCTCCGACAACCGCTTTTGCTACCTGAAGCCCTTTTCCTTTGCGGAAATGCGCTTGCTTGGATACCAGGACCTCTTTGATTTGATCTGGATTCATGAGCATGTAAACATGGCGCTTGGGCCCGAATCGGAAGTGAATAACATCGCCGTGCTCCTCTGAAGCGGAACGGATAAATTGCAGGGGATCACGGCGAAAGGATAGCAGGTTACCCGAAAGCGGCAGACCCTTTGGTCCAGAAATCGTTACATTCATGATGTCCTCCTTGTGGTAAATACGGCATGTTACGGATTAGTATCCAGCACCAAAAGGAGATTATGCGAAAAAAAGCCACCCGGTAATCGGATGGCTGTGCGTATAAATTTCTTGATCAATTCGTTACAGAAGATCCGGTACGCAGCAAGCGTGTCGCAATCAAACGCTCCCGTACCTTGATGCCGATGAGGGCTGCAAGTACTGCCTTGATCACGCCTACCATCAAAAATGGCGTTGCGCCAAACGCAAACGCTTTGTCCCACGGAACATCCAGAACGAATTTCAATTGGATAGAACCAAAAACCAGTGTCACGATCATGCCAATAATATTGGCGATCACGGCATTTACGAAGGTAAAACTCGTTTTTTCCAAATACAGCCCGGTTATATAGGCCGCCGCGATAAATCCGAAAATATATCCGCCTGTTTTTCCAAACAAGACTTGTATGCCGCCGCTCGCTTCTGTAAAGACTGGCAAGCCGATTGCACCCAGCAAAACGTAAATGACAAGGGCGACGGTTCCGTAACGACTGCCCAAAATCGTAGCCGTCAAGCCTATTGCGAGCGTCTGCGCTGTAATCGGAATCAATGGCAATGGAATCGTTAACTGCGACAAAACGGCTGTGACCGCAGCAAAAATAGCAGATAAGAGCAGCCACCTCAAACGTTCGTTTCTCATGCGTATAGCCTCCAATTGTTAACTAAAATAATTGCGAAGTTAACAAAATGATAATACGCATCCTCAAAATTGTAAATGGCCTTTGTAAAATTTAGCTGGGCTTGCTGTCAGCAAAGGCTTGCAGCCGGGTAAGTGACTGCACCGTATGATCCAGTAAAAAGCGCAAGTCCTCAATATTCCCCTCATCAATTTTCCGATGGAAATCAAGCGTTATCTGATTTCTCAACTGCTGTGGCGGCCATTCTACCCGATTTTCCTCCACCTGTGCTTTCAAGGTTTGCGTTATGTACGGACGACTTCCCCATATATCGTCTAGAATCGTGGTGATGGCTTTGATTTTTTGTGGGACATCCCCAGCATATGGCATCGGTAAATGAAAATGAATACAGATGGTACAGCCAACATGCTCTGTCAAAGGCTGCTCCAGCTGTTCGGCCGCAATATCAGCCAAGCTTGTGCGCAGCTGCATTTGTGCTGTTACTGCTTGCTCATTTTTATCCCGATCTACCAGTGTAAACTCGATTTGGAACATCCGGTGAAATGTAGCCATATCCATCACATCCGAGCGCTGTGTAATCGTGATGGCCCCTTCGAAATCACGGTCGTAAACAGCACCTTCCAGCACCACTCTGATGTTATCAAATACTAGTGGATGAAACATCTGTTTTCCTCCTCTCTCATGTATTTTTTCGAATCACCTTTCTTCTTAGAATGCCTCCTTTCCTGTTGTTTTGCAAGCAAGCCAGACTTACCCGTGGAAAACAGGAGCAATAGAGTGGTAACATGAGAGGGAACCAACCTTTGAGGTGACAGCCATGTTTTTAATTGGAATTTTAGTTGTTGTTGCGATTTTTGGTGAACTGTTTCATCGCTTGAATCCGTGGAAAAAACCGGAGCCCGCTTATGAAGATCTAGTCGCACAGATCAAAGCAGCAGATTGGTATCGGGAGTTATACGAGGATGAGGCTTGTCGATACGTCCTCGAGCATGATTCACATGTCCATGCCTACTATGCAGGTACTTACGAAGCGCAGCGCTTGCTTACCCAAAAAGGCTTTCAGCTGGGCTTGATCGACTACGTCAAGCAGCAGGCTTCCAAGGCATCACCTACTCATCGCTAAAGGATAAGAAAACCTCTATCGAGGCCACCTCAAAGAGGAGCGACTGAGTTACCTTGCCATGCGCTTGGGAATTCATAAGCGTCACGCTTATAAATTCCTATACGTAAGACAAAAGCCGCTGTCGCAAAACAAGTCAGCGGCTTTTTCCTATTCCCCTTTCGTTTAACAAACAAAAAAGGCGCACCTGCTTTTGGCTGCTGCCAAGCGGTACACCTTAACTCTCGAATCGATTCATTAGCGCTTTTGGTGGTAATGCTTGTAGGCGTCGAAGGATGCCTGCTCCTGGCAAGTGAAGCATTCAGTAGCATAGGATTCTGCCTGCTCGTTGATAGTTTGGCCGCAAGCAGCGCAGCATTTTGCTTCCAGATTGCGAAAGAAAGTTGTGATTGGCGTCATGATTTTAACCCCCTGTGTGTTGTTATCTGTATTGTATTACAACAGGAGCTGTTTTATAAAAGTTTGTTATAATACATTACACCTCATTATCTTTCCCTCGCGCTCATTCTCTCTCGATTGCTCTCTTTTTCGCTGTATTCATACATTTTTGCAAATTCACAAACTGTTGTAACACAATGATCACAGCTCTGTTTCCAGGACTGTTCATACGCCTTCTTAAATCAGCAAATTGAACAGATACGGATCATTGGTAATCTCGACATAGCTGATCCCATGCTGCTTCATACGCCCCACGAGCGGCTGATAATCTGCCTGACATTTCATTTCGATTCCGACTAGCGCTGGGCCATTTTCTTTATTGTTTTTCTTGGTGTACTCAAAACGTGTAATATCGTCATGCGGTCCAAGCACTTTTTCCATGAATTCACGCAAAGCACCTGCACGCTGCGGGAAGTGAATGACAAAATAATGTTTCAATCCTTCATGTAACAGCGAACGCTCCTTGATTTCCTGCATGCGGTCAATATCATTATTGCCTCCGCTGATGACACACACTACGTTTTTGCCCGCGATTCTCTCCCGGTACAAATCGAGCGCCGCGATGGACAAGGCACCTGCTGGCTCCACGACAATCGCGTTGCTGTTATACAGATCAAGGATGGTTGAGCATACTTTTCCTTCTGGCACGATCACGATGTCATCAAGCACATCGCGGCATAGCGTCATGGTCAATTGACCTACCTGTTTAACAGCCGCTCCATCAACAAACTTGTCAATCTCGTCCAGAGTCACCACATCGCCAAGCTCAAGCGCGGCTTTCATCGATGCTGCTCCGGCTGGCTCCACTCCAATGATTTTCGTCGCAGGACTGATTCCTTTTACATAAGTCCCGACTCCTGCTGCGAGTCCGCCTCCACCAATGCTCATGAAAACAAAATCAGCAGGCTCCTCCATATCGTTCATGATCTCCAGACCTACCGTTCCTTGGCCAGCTACTACCAATGGATCGTCAAATGGATGAACAAAGGTCCGCTCTTCCTGTATGCAATATTTCATTGCTTCTGCAAAAGAGTCGTCAAAGGTATCACCAATCAGGACCACTTCCACATAAGGTCCGCCGAACAATTTCACCTGCGTAACCTTTTGGCGTGGAGTTGTTGTCGGCATAAAAATGGTTCCCTGAATTTTCAGCTGATGGCACGAATACGCTACACCTTGTGCATGATTGCCCGCACTGGCACACACGACGCCATTTTCCCGCTGGACTGACGAAAGATTGCGAATAAAATGATAAGCACCTCGGATTTTAAACGAACGCACGACTTGCAAGTCCTCTCGTTTCAAATACACATTGCAGCCATATCGTTCTGACAAAACCTTGTTTTTTTGCAGCGGTGTTTTTTCTACGACGTCTTTCAACGCATGATTTGCCACCACGATCTCTTCCACTGATACTGTACTCATATATTGAATGCTCCTCCCAAAGGTGTCTCATGTCTCTATCGTTTCATCAAAAAAGAAAAGCCCCGCCCCGCCAGCAGCGCTTGTAAGCGCATGGCTGGCTGAGGCGAAGGCATCGCGGTACCACTCAGCTACTCTATTTCCCTCACGGAAAACAGACTTAAGAAGTTCGACAGAGGAACTCCCGTCTGGTAACGGAGACGAATCCGTTGTCCTTTACTAACAGAACTTACCTTTCTCTTTTCAAGGACACTGCTCCAAGGTGATTTTCAAAACAGGCTGGCGATCATCCTTTCAGCACAAGGGACGACTCTCTGCAACGCTGCTCTCTGCTTCTACTCTTCCTTATCTACGCAACTACTAACGAACTATTCAAATTAGTTACAAATTATAAATGTACTCGTCCTAGTTGTCAAACGTTATGTTATCAAAGTTAAGGCGTTTCCCAGATGTACCGGCAACCACAATCTTGAAACGCACGTTGCCAGCTTCGTTAACCGTAAAGCTCTGCTCCTGTAGCGTGCCCGTGCTGCTCTGCAAGCCGCTCACATCCTGCCACGTCTGTCCTGCGTTCACCGACTTTTGCAGCTTCCACGTAGCACCTGTATCAGTCCCGTAGTTGGCATGGGAAATCGTGACGGTGGTTACGTTGCTCACATCAAAATTCATCGTGATCGAGCCTGCTGCTCGCGCCCGTACTGATTGATTCCCCAGCTTTTTATCGGCTGATGTATCTCCTAACAGAGCATTATTCAAGTTCCATGATCCGCTTGACAGGGTAACGTCCCCTGCCGCATAGGCTGCTTTTGTTCCTGTTTCAAAATCTTCAGATGCCTGACCAGTCCCTGGATTCGGTGTCGAGCTGGAGTAACCATATGAACCTGGCTTAAAGGTCGAAGAATCCCACCACTTGTAGCCAGCAGCAGGTGCCGCCCAAGGCTCTGGTACAGGCTCTGTGGACGTCTGTGGATCTTCCATCGCCAACAGCTGTGTGACAGGACTTGGCGTGAAGCCGCTCAGCTGATCAAAGCTGGTATATGACTCCTGCTCTGCCAACCAATTGATCAGATTGACGAGGAGCTGGGCATCATCCTGCTCTTTGAAGCCGTCATATGTCTTTTTCGTGGCGCCATTTTCTTCACGCTTGTATTTTGGTGTAGCATCCTCAACCGGAGAGGAATCCCCGATGAAGGCTGCTTTTCCGCTCCCTGCTTTGGAAATCGCTACATAAGGTCCTTCGTTTATGCCACCACCATTGTATACGCCTTGGTCTACAGCGCTTGCCCACTTTACATTCGTGGTTGGCAAATATACGATTCCTTTTGCTTTATTTGGATCAAGGATAGCCAGGGTCGAACCAGCGTGCATCGCTATTGTGCTCACTCCACTTGTAATCCCAAACGATTCACTCGAAGGTACCACGTTATTTGCCGTAATATCTCCAAGCGCATTGTAGCGGAAACGAATGCCAAAGTTGGTTCCCAGCCAATCGGAGCTGTCCACATTTTGCATGGCAGTTGAGTTGCGCTCCTCCGTTCCCATACCTTTCGCCGGATTATCCCACGCCCCACGGCGATATCCGTTAAAAACTTCGTTGGCATCCCAACGGTTTTTGTTACGATCTGCATTATAATGATCCCCGATGAAGAAAATGCTGCCGCCATTTTCAACGTAGTCCAGCATCGCTTGCTGCTCAGAGGTTTTATAAGGGATATTTGCTTCTCCAATGACAAATACTGTGTAATCCTCCAAATCGCTCAGTGTGATCGGAGTCGTTTTGCGCAGCTCGGTAACGTAATACCCTTCATCGGCCAACGCATCGCCAAAATCGGAAAATCCTCCGTCAATAACCCAATCAGCTGCTCCTGATGTCTGTCCATGTGTGTTGTCAAAAAGGATTTTTTTGCTGTTGTTATTATTGACGACTTTCGGTGTCAAAACAGGCGCTGGATCGAGTGGTCCCTCTGCCTTTACGACAGTAGCATTCGTTAGCGGTAACGTAAAGATTCCTGTGAAGAGCGCGAGGGAGAGAAGGAAGAATGATAGCCGGTGCTTTTTTTGCTTGCTCAAATAGTCCAACTCCTTTTTGATAGAATAGGGAAATCCTCTTTACATTACCATATTCATCCTAAAAACTTGTCCCGTTAACACTCTTTTTACAAAAAATGGTTCTTACGACATAAAAGCATGAAAATCCTCCATACCCTTTGCCTTATTGTGGTCAGTCGGGCTGTTGTGGTGGGAAGAAAAAGGAGAGCTATGCGCTTTTTTTGGCAAAAAAAATGAGGCCCATCAGCGGACCTCATCCTCATTGCTTTGCTATTATACTGCTTCGTAGATTTCTTCATAGCGCTTGCCGATTTCTTCGTCGGTCAAGCCAGCTTCACGCAGACGGCCAATCAGAGCATTTGCCCAGATTTCAGTACGCTGTGCCATCTTTGCGTATTTTTTGGATTCCTTTTCTTTGCGCTTCGCACGGTCTTCCCCGTTGGATTTGAGGTTATCGAGGATAAACAGCATTTTCATGGTGTCCTCTTCGTTCAAACCTGTCCAGTTGTCGTTCAGGAACGCAACCACGTTTTTATAGTAACCATCAAATTCAGCGAAGGAAATCTCGGAATCCATGTTGAGATATTCTTTCATTTTGTCAAATAGCTCTTGCATCTAGCGTCACAACTCCCTCGTTATTCTCCGCACTATTATAACAAAAACAGCTCAGCGGAGGAAGTTGCCATTATCTGTGAAGCAGGACGGCTAGAATTACTTTTGTAGGCTTAGATCAATGGGAACCTCCCAGTTGACGTTACTCTGTATCTTTGAACAAGTTTTTCTTTAAATGACTCTCATATCCTCTCGTGCTCCTCTTGGGTCTGCAGGGGAAATCCATGTATAATAGAAACCATCATGAAGTAAGGAGAGCCACGCCCCATGAAGTCATCAGCCAAGCAGCAAAAAGACTTCCGTCCCCGAGATGGAAAGCAACCAGAGACGAAGCTCACTGTCGGTCAGCAAATGACCCTAACAATAAAAAGCCTAGGAATCAACGGCGAAGGAATCGGCTATTTTAAACGGAAGATTGTGTTCGTAGATAAAGCACTTCCCGGCGAAGTGATTCATGCACAGGTTACGGAAGTAAAAGAAAAGTACGCCACTGCCCGATTATTGAAGGTCGTGGAAAAATCGCCAGCACGCACCAAAGCTCCTTGTCCAGTGTACGAAGAATGCGGCGGCTGCAGTCTTCAGCATATGGACTACAAGGCGCAGCTTGCCTCGAAGCAAGAGCTGGTACTCGAATCCTTGCGCAAATACGCCCGTTTGGAAACCCCTCCAGTAGCACCTACCATTGGGATGGACAACCCTTGGGGATATCGCAACAAGGCTCAGTTTCAGGTTGGCAAACGGGATGGCAAGCTCGTCGCCGGACTGTATCAGACAGGTACGCATCAGCTTGTCGATTTGGAAACCTGTCAGGTGCAGCATGAAGCAACGACAGCCATCGTTCGCACGGCCAAACAGGTTATTCAGGAGCTAGGTATTCCTGTATACGAAGAGCGCAAGCGAACTGGAGTCATTCGTACAGTGGTGGCCCGTGTCGCTTTTGCCACAGGTGAAACACAGCTTACCCTCGTAACCGCTACTAACGAGATACCGCGCGTCAAGGAATTGGTCATGGAGCTGCGTTCGCGACTTCCGGAGCTTGTCAGCATCGTGCAAAACGTCAATGCTCAGAAAACATCGGTCATCTTTGGCGATACTACCCGCGAATTGTGGGGAAGACCGTACATCGCAGAGAAGCTGGGCGAGCTTTCCTTTGATTTGTCTGCTCGCGCCTTTTTTCAGCTGAATCCAGAACAGACTCACAAGCTATATGATGAAGTAAAAAAAGCCGCCGGATTGACCGGCAGCGAGTTATTGCTTGATTTGTATTGCGGCACAGGAACGATCTCGCTCTGGCTCGCTCCTTTTGCCCGGGAAGTACGCGGAATTGAGTTGATTCCAGAGGCTGTAGAGGATGCTCGGAAAAACGCTGAGCGGAATCAGGCGGCAAATGCCCAGTTTCATGTGGGGCGTGCTGAGGTATTGATGCCCAAGTGGGCCAAGCAGGGCGTGAAGCCCGATGTCGTTGTTGTCGATCCACCGCGTACCGGACTTGATGATGCACTGATTCGTTCCCTGCTGGAAGTCATGCCGAAGAAAATCGTGTATGTGTCCTGTAATCCGTCTACGCTTGCCAAGGATATCGGGAAGCTGCTTGCGAAGTATGAATTGAAGCATGTTCAGCCGGTGGATATGTTTCCGCATACGGCGCATGTGGAGTGTGTTTCACTACTTAAACTTAAATGAGTATCGCAAACCCTTGTCATATCAAGGGTTTTTCACTTTTTCTAAGCTCGTAATAAAGTCGATAAAATAATCATGACCACATATTGACCACATTGAGTCTCGAATTAATCTTAATTAGCACTTGTCATAATACAAAAAGCCACTATCCAGTGGTAAACTGAATAATGACTTTCGTCCGCCAAGTATTATGTTACTAGAAATATATTACCAGAAATATATTTCTGAATCAAGGAGAATTTGATTATATGATGACTCTGAAAGAAGTAAGAATGTTAAAAGGAAAATCGCAGGAAGAGGTATCTAGGGCTGCAAATATTTCGACCAAGCAATACTACAATATTGAAAAAGGGCTTAGCACTCCTACAGTAAGAGTTGCTTTAAAGATCAGTAAATTCCTTGAAGAAAGCATCTATGAAATAGCTGAATGGAATGAGGAACTCTAAAAATAAAAGTAGCGCAATCCATTACCTTTTGTGGAATTTATTGCGCTACATCTTTATTGCCTATTGATTTTCAGTACCGATCCCTTGTGGTGGATCAAACTCCGTATCAAAGATCGTGACGGGGCGAATTCTGGCTATTTCGTCATGTCCTAGAAATGTTACCTTACCGATTCTAGTACGACGAATCCAGATACCACTCAATGCTTGCCTGGCCAAAGACATGGGTAGTCCAAAGCGCTCCATATAGAATTGCTCATTTGGTTCTGTTTCAATTCCGATTATTCTATAGCCTTGAACTGTTTCAAATACTTTTTCTTGCATTACCTTACTCCCCTTTCATTTGGGCACTTCTTTTCCCTTCGTACCGATCAAAAAAACCAAAGGCTTTTCTTACGTTCTAATACTTTTCGCCTTTTTTTCAAAGCTGTTTCTATATCATCAGGATTTAACATATGTGGATGCTTTTCAGCGTTTATCTGGTAATAATACAAGCATTGATCTCTACGTTCTTTAAGCTCTTGTACCTTGAACCTTTTTACACCGCTATGGAATCCAGTTGCTTGTAACCTTCCTGACGCTTCGTTAAACGCATGTGCAGTAACGTTAAGAGCGTGCCTTAGCTCTGCTGCTCTCATTGTCAAGATACCATTAACCGAATTATCAATCATCAAATCAGCAAGCTTTATAACTGTTTCCTGTACTTTCTGTTCATATATTGCTTTGCGATCCAGCTTCAAAAATTTCACACCCTCTCCTTCTAAAACTATTCTTGGTCAATAAGACCTTCCTTTTCAGCCTCAAGCACTATTCTGGAATTCAGTGAGTATTGAATAAATTTTTGGACAACCTCGATGTTTCTTTTTTCATCAATTGGTGTGTCCAAAGCTATTACTCTTCCGATTGTATCCAAAATAGTTAGCATAAATTTATCGAATAGTTCGTGGTCTCCATTTGCATCATGTTTTAGATCTATAGAGTTTATCAAATGCTTTATAGCAGCTAACCTAAGATCCGATCTCCAATAGTTCTCTCTTTCTCCCTGGATAATTAAAGAAAGCGTCAAACCATTCTCATTACCCGATCCTGTTATATCAAATGGTTTATTAATGTCAAAACCCATTTCAGTTATCATAGAAACAAAATTTGATTTATTTTTCATTGTTTAACCTCCTAAATTTAAGGAACACATTTATTGATTAGTCACAGCCCACGACGTCGCCTAACGCCGCCATGGGCTTGGCCCTGTATTCCCCAAGAGCAAATACAAGGAACCCTTAATCTATCCTGCTCGAATATCAGAACTTAAAGTATCAGATTTACTTCCCACACCAACATTAACCTTTATTGAGCTCTCCTTCTGCCATAATTCATACGGGGATTTCCTTCCCGTCACGTATATAGTCCAAATACTCCCATTCAGCACTATCTAAATCTAATTTTTCGAGAATATTCCATCTCTCATCATAAAAACAAATTGTCGACTCCAATAATGCTTTGTATCGTAGAAAGCACTCTTTTGCCCTACGATGTATTTCTAAATCAGTGGCAGCAGTAAAATCAAATCCTATTACAAAATCGTGGTAAGCAAAAAACATGGGTTCTAATGTTCCGCAAAAATCTAAGTCTTCAATCAGTTCAAAGAAAATTGCCTGCTCTCTTGTCATTAAATCATTTCCCCTCTGCTCTTAAAGCAATTTCAAATTTCTTTGCTGCTTCTTTCTGCATATCGCTAGTTACGTGGCTATAGACGTTCATTGTCATTGCTGCATTTGAGTGTCCTAGACGTTCTGAAACGATTTTGACATGCTCCCCGAGTTTCAAAAGAATTGTTGCGTGAGTATGCCTGGTATCATGGAAACGAATTTTTGGTACACTCGCCTTTTGTATCATTCGGCGGAAATGCCCTGTCAAACTTCTCGGATTAATCGGTTGACCAATTTCATTTGCAGCTATCAAGTCGTAATCTTCGTATGCACTTCCCATTTCTCTTTTGTGTTTCTCCTGTTTAAGACGATAGGTCTTTAATATTTCGACCACAGTATCAGGTATGGACACCAATCGGTTTGAACGGCTTGTTTTAGGCTCTAAGAAATGAAATTGCTGGTTGGAGTAATAAAGTGTTTGGCAGACGCTAATTTTCCCCTGATTGAGATCACAATCCTTCCAGCGTAGCGATAAAATTTCCCCTCTTCTTAGTCCTGTGTACAATGCTAATAGATAAACGATGTAGTAAGATTGAGTATCTTCTTTAGCTACTTCTAAAAAGCGAACTGCTTCGTTAATTGACCACGTCCTTTGTTCTTTACGCCCGATTCTAGGTGGAATAGCAAGTTCGACTACATTTTTTGTAATGTTCTGCAATCTCATTTGATACGTAAAAAAACTTTTTAGGATGGAATGTAGATATCGAATATATTCAGATGACAGTCCTTCTTTCACCAAAGCCAAATAGAACGATTGAATATGGTCTGAATGAACGTCTTTTAGTTTCAATTTTCCCAAGGCAGGAATAATTCGTTTCACAATTGCCTTTGAGTAGTTGTCATATGTTGATATACGTAAGGTTGACTGTAATATAGTGTTTAACCATGCTTCCATAGCCTCCTGTACCGTCTTTTTACTTGGTTCCAGATAATCGCCTTTAGTTAATTGCGTGATTAATTCAGCACACGCCTGTTCAGCCTCTCTCTTCGTTCTAAAACCGCCTTTTGTCTTTTGGTTCCTAGAACCATCCGTCTTCCTTCCAATATCCACTGTGAACGACCAGTAACTGCCACGCTTACGAAAGTATCCTTTCATAGTCTTCTCCCTCTAGATGTACTGCTCGTTTAACCACTTGAACAATGCTTCCCTTGTTACGCGCTTGCATCTTCCTATACGAATCAACGGAAAGCCCGACTTTTCCATAATTTCATAAGAAACTCTTTTAGAAACACCGATAATCTCAGCAATATGAGTTGCCGTTAATACCAAGGGATAATCTTCAATGTTTGTCACTTTATTTCTCATTGATTTTTCCTCCAAATCTGTATAAGCTAATCATTGAATAAGAATTTTTTTCTTCTACGTTCTTTCTCTTCTTGGAAAGACGTATTTTTTTTGTCTAAACCGATCTCAGTCCATGACTGGAACAGCTTTGTAGTCTCCTCAATAGACTCGTGGTTTCCTATAGCAGCTACTGATAGTAAAATCCCTCGTCCTTGATCCAGTAACTGCTGAAAGTTGACTTGTTTTACCATCTCTCTAGTTAAAGGTGATGCTTCATATTCCATTCCTGCTTTTTGAATAACAACCCACTTCCGTTTTATTTTCCATCGAGAAACATTGTCTCGTGACGGCTGCCTTATCGTAAACCATTCACGTGTCAGATAAGCCCACAAACCACTCTCCTTTTCCAATAAATCTTCTATAGTGTGTATCGCAAACTCTTTTAACACCTCCCTTCGTAGTTGAAACTCTACCCTCCAAACGTCTTTGTCCTCGTTCCATCCATGCTCTCGCCAGATTTGTTTAAACCAGTCCTTCCCAGATTTTTGAATCTCCATCGTTTTATTATAGATTCGTGCTAATAATGGACCCCCTATACCAACTCGGAAGCCACTGAACTTTCGCCCATTTGTGTATTCCCCACTAACAAAGCAATCTTCCTTTTTTCTCGCTCTTGTTATCACGCCCTTGGTGTCGATTTGTTTAAACGTTACCGAATCACTATCCGCGCATATATCTGCACGTGAGACTTGATTTCGATAGTAGGAATCCGTAAAACATTTGAACCATTCAGTAAAGTTTTGATAAGCACCGGCCAAGCCAAATGACCAAATGTATCCTGATAAAAAGTGTACAAAAACCGGAGAGTTCGTTTTCAATTCCTTATCAGCGAAAAAAATGATAAAGTCATCACATGACAATCTGTAAGGATAGAATCGTTTACCAGTACGATGAACGGTTAATGAGACGTTGTTCAAAATTATAGTTCTTTCTACTCCTGTCTCTTGTGCCTCTTCCTTAAAGTTTTTAAAGATGTCTAAATGCGGTCTGAGACTAGATTCATAATTTTCAATGTTTAAACCAAATTCAAGAGTGTCAAAACCTTTTAAGATCAAGCCTTTTACCACCTTTGGGTTGTAATTTGAGGGGCGCATGTTATAGGGGGTGCGCCATATGCGAGAGGCTAACGCCTCAGTCTTGACATGGAGCCTCTACGAGTGTGCAGGACAAGGCTTATCGGTCAAGCCAAATGCGGGCTTGTCCGCTAAACCAGCCTGGCACATCTCGCATCTCCATATCAAGACCGAAGCCACCATTCCGCTTCGCTCCATGCTGGTATCGGCTGCGCTCATTTCATGGCTTGCCGGGCTTCTTTTATCTTTTCTTGTATTTTTCTTTCAAGACTAATTTGAATCGCTCTTGATTTCGCTAACATTTGTAGATATTTTTCTACTTCTTCAAAACATGATAAAGAAAGTGTATACTTGCTCATTAGAACCTCCTTTTAATTGATTATTTATCACAACAAAAGTGACAAAACACTCACTAGAGCTATAGTATATTCCAGTGAGTGTTTTGTCAATAATATTGTTATGTTATTACAACGAACGAAAGGTGAACACTAATGACATATAGTGAAATGCTCGTAAAAATTATTAAGGAAAGTGGTCTGACACTAAAAGAAATATCCGAAAAATGTAAGGAACACGGAGTTAAAATTGACTCTTCTTACATCAGTAAATTACAGACTGGAAAGCAACCTCCCGCATCCGATGAAGTAAATACAGCACTAGCATTAGTATGCAATGTTGATGAAGATACATTAAATTACGAAAAATATATGGATAAAGCACCTTATTACATTGCAGCATTTATTACAAAGATGCTCGACTATTTTAAAAGAACCAGCGATCAAGCATTAAAATCTAAACTCCCTCCTGAAATGTATCAAGTTATCAGTGAAAACTTGAATCAACAACCAAATGTACTCTTTATAAAACAATTTTTAAATCAAGACTTACCTAGCTTTAATAATGATAAATTCACTTTTCAAGACGCTGAGAATAACGAGGTAGGTTTTCTAAGTGGCGTTAATTTTAATATGACAATACTAGATGACTCTATGGAACCAAAAATTCCAAAAGGCTCAACAATTCAATTTGATAGCTCTCAGTCAATTGGAAATGGAGATATAGTGGTTGTAAAAATTGAAGATGAAAAATTTATAATCAGGAGATATATAGAGGTGGGAAGCAATAAAATTCTCTTAAGTGAAAACTTAGATTACCCACCAGTGGAAATAACGAGTGACATGGAAATTTTAGGGAAGGTTGGTTACGTATTAAATAAGTTATAAACTTGTAGTGTAGTATAATAATACAAATACAACATACAACAAGATACGTAAGAGGCGCGTGGCAAAGCCCCCGCGCCCTTCTTGTGCGTTACTCCATTTCAATTCGCAAGGCATCCCTAAAATTAGCCTGCTCCGATTCACTTTCATCTCAAATCCATTCTTTACATTAGATGTGTCACAGAATGACATTGACCACATTTTTGACCACACATTAGCATCATTCTATGTGATCGCTGATAAGCGTGGATGAACTGCTGATAGAATCAACTGCACTATATAGCACTTTTATTACATATGTGCACTCAAAGTTACAACTGTCCCGAAACGGCGCATGTGGAGTCGGTCAGTTTGCTGGTGAAAAAATAGAAAACAGAAAGGTGGCTAAACCTCTTGATACTTCTGGGGTTTAACCACCTTTATTACTCATTTCATGAAGATTGTTCTTACTTGAAATAAGTCTTTGACCACATCAATACGCGAAATGCTGGATTACAGGCACTGAAAATAGCCCGCATTGGACACAAACAATCTATAAGCGAAAAGAAAAGCTATATAATCCTCTATGACAAAATAAAGGGCATGTAAATTCTCTTAAAACCCTTCTACCCGAATTTGAAAATGCTTGTTATATTCCCATCGTAGCATTTAGCGGAAGGGCCACACTTAAAGTAAACGTTAATTCTCAGGTAATTTATCTAAGTAGTCTTAACAAGACTATTAGAAAGTACAAACAACCTGTTCTTACACATTCAGACGTAATCAGCATTATCAAAAAGCTTTCTAATAACAATCTCCTGGACAAAGCAACGCGAAAAGAACATGTAATGACACTGCAAAATGAAAACCATAATCGAAATCAAAAAATACGCAATAACGTGTGTCCTTCTTGCAATGGAAAGTTGGTTGAACGAAGTGGAAAACTTGGCAGGTTCATAGGCTGTTCCAACTATCCCAAATGCAAATTCATCCTAAAAGATCGCGTAGCAAGGTGACAACTTAAACAGCTATTTGTATCAACCGAAAGGTCTGTAGAAAACATGGCAAAATGGTCAAAGAAAGACGTAAACAATCTTGTATCCTTGATTAATGCAATTCTTATCATTGGTTCGTTTAGTATAGGTTTTTACTTTAATCTGGGGATGTATTACTTTTTCGGCTCACTGTTTGGAAGTGTCCTTATATCGACAATCATCGGAAATTTCCTTGGGGACAAGACAAGAAAAGCGAAGCCACCAAATAAAAAACAAAACAACGGGAAAACTGGAAAACTTAATGAATCCGTTTCGGATGATGCACTTCTAACCTCTGATATTGATACGCTTTCCGGTACTGATTTTGAAAGATTAATGGAAAGCTATTATCGCGACAAAGGATACAAGGTCGAAAGAGTAGGCGGATCAGGAGATCATGAGGTAGATTTAATTCTTCAAGACAAGAAAGGTTATAAGATAGCTGTCCAGTGTAAACGTTGGAAGAAAAATGTAGGGAATGACATCGTCCTTCGTTTGAAGGCTGGCAAACAGGTTTACGGGTGTTATGACGCTTGGATCGTCACGACTAGCCATTTTACAAAGGCTGCTATACAAATAGCAGAACCTCTCAATATCAAGCTAATAAATGGCGCTCAAGTACATGACATGATCGACCGTTGGCGTAAGGAAAAATCAAAATAAATATAGGGTCTTGGTGTCAATATCCGGCGGGGCGCGACGGCTTTTAATGGCTATCGCGCCCATGTTGATTTTATGAAGAAATAGTCCGAAAAGCCTGTACCATTTCAGTTGTCGCTTTAAAACGCATTGATTTATCTGGATGTAGCCCTTTATTTACAAACTCTCGTAACTTCAACTCAGGTATTGAGTCTGTATTGGTTCTTCCTGTCATCACAAAATACACTATCCTTGTTAAGGCATATGTTTCATGTAGAATGCTATAAGTATCAAATCCATCAACCACAAGAGAAGGGTCATTGAAGTAACCCTTAAATTCAGTGTTAGAAGTCGTAAGTGAACTATCTGGGACTTTGACTAAACCGAAATCAGCGATTTTCACAACATGTATATCGTGATACTCTTTCAGTAAAATATTTTTAGGACTAATATCCCTATGTAACCTATCCTTTGAATGGATATATTCAAAAGCCCGCAAAATTTGATTTACAATACCCTTACGTAACCCTATTGACAAAGATGAATTATTTTTTTGAATGAAACTGTCAAGAGTATAGTCCATGTATTCCATTATATATTCGTTTTTGGCTTCATCGTACTGATAGACTTCAAGAATATAGGGTGACGAAAATTCTTTCATCTCGTAAAATTCACGTCTAAATCTTTCGAGTTCTTTTTGTGTTAATTCCTTTTTTGCCCGTTTTAATACGAAATTTTTATCATAAAACGCATCCCGATACTTGTAAACATTGGCATATGAACCATTCCCAATTTGTTTTAGTGAGAATGATCTTGTTGTTTGAGGATGGTCTATTGTTACAATGCTGTTCGGAGTAAAAAGTGGGATTGTATAATATAAATCTATTTTCTCCATATGCGGGGGGAGAGAGCTTCCGCCGCTTGAACTTAAAAAATCTCGACATTTCTTCATTAGCACAAAATAATATTCAGTTATCTCGAAAGCGAGTTTTGTGTTTTTGAGAGCAGTATACAAGCCTAATGTTATTTCGATAGTTTTTAATAGCTTCCGGCTTGGGTCTGCCCAGAAATGAGCACTAAAATCATTAGTAGGAAGTCGCTCATTCATAGTTCTAAATAAAGAAATAAAATCAAAGTGAAGTGTTGCCAATATTTCGCGTAATCTTGCATGTTCTAGACCAATATATAATTCTGAAAACTCTGCGTTTATTGTGCTGTTAGAAAGCAGTTCTCTATACTGAGCTTCAATATAGTTTTCTATGTTCACTGTATCACCCCCAATCAAAATATAACGCGAAGTCAATTATAGGGTCAATGTTTGCATGCATGTGCATTATGAAAAGACGTTGGGCCTCTTTAACCCAACATCTTTGTCTCTTCCCTTTTAGCAGCAAGCGAAAACAGATTTTCAAACTTGTCCGAGGCTTGGTCGGCAGAGCCTAGGTCGTGGAAGCTGATACAGCGAAGGCTATTTTTCTTAACGAAGTTACGAAACCACAGGTATGGGAAGCATAGCAGCTGTTGCTCGTTATGCTTCTAGATGGAAATATTTGACCACATCAATACGCGAAATGAACATTTTTTGTTTAGGAGCTAACGTAAACCAAAATATTCGTTCGAAGAAATTTTTTTAAAATGACAAACCAAAGAAAGTTTCTTGAAATCTGACGTAGTCAGGTTTCTTTTTTTGTCGCTTTTCGGAGGTTCTGGAATATTTTTGGCGAAATAAGGTAATTTGAACTATCTACTTAATTACACGATTTATAAAATAATTTACATATATTTCGCAGGAGGAAAAAATGGGTAACCAGAAATATATCTCTACAACAGCTCTCTCTAAGCTGATGGGCGTTTCCACAAGCGAACTTTTTGCGTACTTAATCGAAATTGGATGGATGGAAAGAGTTAATGACGCTTGGACACTAACAAATACCGGTAAAGACAAAGGTGGACAATTTAGATCAGATTCATTACGAGGAACTTGGGTGGTTTGGCCTGACACTATAATTTACGAGCTTGAGTCTATGAAAGGAACTAATGCTAATGCTACAGACACAAAATATTTAAATGCTACTTTATTGAGCCAAATCCTTAAGGTATCAAAGTTGCGAATTAATCCAATTCTCTCAGAACTTGGCTGGTTAGAGAAGGATAGAAAAGGATGGGTATTAACTAAATTAGGTGAAAGTATTGGTGGAAAACAATTAGAGTATGAAAAAACCGGCATTCCTTATGTAACTTGGCCGGAAAGCATTTTAAGCAATAAAAGCCTAAACGAGACCTTTAAGCAAATACATGGAGAATTTTTTGAAGAGAAGGCAGAATCGATCGATGAAATCGATACAAGTTTTCGGGATAAATTTCAGGCAAAACATAGATCTGCTGATGGACACTTCGTTAGGTCAAAGGCAGAAATGTTAATTGATAATTGGCTCTATATGTCAGAAATAGTCCATGCATATGAGCGAAAACTCCCCATTGAAGAAGATGTATATTGTGATTTCTATCTTCCTGTTGGAAAAGTCTACATTGAGTATTGGGGGCTTGAAAATGATGCAAAGTATATTGAAAGAAAAAAAACGAAACTAGAAATATACCGAAAGTATGGATTTAATCTAATTGAGTTAACGGATATAGACATTCAAAACTTAGATGATGTATTTCCTAAGAAGTTACTGAAATTTGGAATTCAAGCTTATTAGATACAAAGAGTTTTTTTGGAGGAGACAAAGGGGACAGTTATTTTCAGATAAAATTTTCGCTCAACGCATAACCATTTCATCACGTGGTGTGTCTTGAGCGAAGCGAAAGGAATGGATATAAACATGAAAGAACCATCTGAACAGCTCATTGAAATGCTTGGTCATCCGTATAATCCCAGGAATGTTCAAGCTTTGCTGCAATCATTCGGTGTCAAGCGAATGCCAACTCCGAATAGCTATTTCAACGACGATATCATTTGGTCTGTGAAATCATCGATACGCATCGATATTTATCGCGCACCAAAAATAAATGATATAACTGGTCTTACATATACAAATCAAGATGAATGGATCATTGGAGCCATACATTTTCTTGCGCCCGGGTCGGATGATAGAATTAAAGCTCCGTTTCCAGGATACCTTCCCAAGGGAATCACGATGAGCTCAACACCAGATGAGTCTATAAAGGCATATGGTCAACCTGAACTGGATGAAGAATGTGACTGGCCTGCATTTTCCGGTCGAATTTTGGCATGGCGCAAGCCGGGTATAAATATCGCAATTGAATATGCGAACAGTGAGATTGATAGCGTGATGAGAAGCTACACGGCCTGTTTAATCGGCTGTATAGGCGCCTGGCGAGACGATAATCCGGAAGTCTTTGCTCCCTGACTGCAGGTCGACACTTTCTGATTGGATAGACGTGAAATCATTACTTCGGGCCCATTAAAATGTTGTGTTAACAATGTCTACTCGTCATATGTGGAAGTAGTTACGCTGTTGACGTTAAAATAGTTGAAAAAGAAAAGGCTAAAATCCCTTGATGTAACGGGAGTTTAGCCTTTTTCATTTAATTGTAAATACTGGTTTTGCCATAGAAATCACCATGGAAATATTCACCATATTTTCATTTGTTTCGACGATTTCACCGTGCTTTAATTTAAGTAAAATAATATGGAAGAGGTGAGCAATTTTGTCATCGATCTTACTCGTTATTTTTTCTATTAATTTTGCTCTTTTCTGTTTGCACGAAATGGATGCTATAAGAGCGAAAGAATGGAAACTGTTTGTCATTCTCAAAGATATGGATGATGACCGCGCCTTTAAAACATTTACGATCCTCCATCTTCCTCTGTACGCGATCTTGCTATTTTCATTTATAAGCCACCAAATGATAGCCTTCATTATTATCGATGTGTTTTTCATTATTCACTCCATACTCCATTTTTTCTTTGAGAAGCATCCGAATAACAATTTTACGAATATGTACTCCAGATTAATCATCTATCCAATGGGTATTTTGGGAGTCTTGCATCTTACGTTAAGCATATTTTCACAGTGAAATGAAAAAAGGGGACTGTTCCCTCTCTTCTATTTAGCAGGCTCCCTTCCACCCCACAAATTCCCAATTTCACAAGAAAGCAGGTAAAAAGCCCCTGCCCTTTTCAGTACAGCAACCTATAATTAAAATAGGGCACCGATGACTATACAGCGGTTGATTTTGCAAAAGTATTGGCTGCCGGCTTGCCGACGATCTACCATGTAGAGGATTCGCTGGAAAACTATCATCGGATCGAGCCAATTATTACAGAGCGTTATCAGGGCTGGAAAAATCGCCAAGCACATGGCTTTATTTGCCCAAGGAGGATGGCAATGAATATTACCGCGGATTTTATTGACGAGCGTTTTAAAGCATACATTTTGGAAACCTATTGCGAAAATCGGGACTGGATTGAGAAGCGCGATGTAGAGCGAATTGTCTCATTGTCTCTGGCAACCCACAGCTATTCAAGTCTGCGGGGAATTGAGCATTTTACCTCTCTTGAAGAGCTGGATTGCTCGTACAACGAATTGACCTCTCTGGATATCCGTCACAATCTACAATTGAGAGAGCTGAACTGTAACCAAAACGAAATTCATTCCTTGGATTTGACGAGCAATGTCAAGCTGGAAACACTGGATTGCGGTTTTAACCGGATTCGGCATCTGGATGTCAGTCAAAACATCATGCTCACCAAGCTAGTCTGTTATTGGAACATTCTCTCAGAATTGCAGCTCGCTCAAAATACGAATCTCAAAGAACTGAACTGCAGCTACAACTCCTTGTTTGAATTGAAACTGGATCAACACACACAGCTTACACACCTTGATTGCGGCAACAATTATTTGATCAGCTTGAACACGAAGCGCTGCTTTGATTTGGTGGAAATCCGCTGCAATCACAATCATCTTACCAGCCTGGACGTGACTGCCAATACGGCATTGCGAAGCTTGCGCTGCTTCAATAATCACATCACACATTTGGACCTCAGCCAAAATGCCCGCTTAGAAGAGCTCTATTGCTCGGAAAACAAAATCTCAAAGCTGGATACGAGTCGTAATCCACAGCTCACGAAAATGAATTACACCAATAATCTCATCGTCGAGCCAGACTATATGGTCAACGGGATCAGCACTTTTCGATACGATGTCTCGATTTCTACTTATAGCTCCATGCTTCTCTATAAGGGGAAAGAGGTTCATGTTACAACAGATGCCTCCACAAAAGCGGATATGGAACGGCTGTCACCGATTATCCAGAAAGTCTGGGAGCAATTTGACGAGCTGAGTGATCAAGCGCTGGACCTGATTGCCAATATGCACCCTGACGAGGATGTGAACGAGTTAGTTATGTCCGAGCTTGCTTTTGATAAGGACAGCACATTTCAAATAGGCTTCGATGCTGGAGATACACCAGCTGGGCAGCTAATCATTTACGTTGCTTTTTCGCAGAATCTTGAAATAAACAGCGAACTTGCATATGAAACGTATTAAAGACAGGCGGGAAAAGAGTTATCATGAGCATTTTTCACTTGGAGTACTGGACAACCATGGATACCGCTAGTCAAACAGAAGCGTTGAAGTCATTAGAGGGATCTAACGGTCATGCTTTTTCGTTCAAAACAATCGAAACCTTTCCTTCGGTTAGCGGAAATTTCACTACCGGGCTGTTTGAACTGGATGGGAAAGAATACATTTTTATTCCAGGCAGCAAAGTCACTTTAGGTTGGAGCGAGGCAGACATGCGCGATGAAATCATCTTGTCTGCTATCGAAAAAGAGCTTGAAATAGCAGGCATTTCCCAAAGCGCTACTGACTACTTGCAAAGCGTCTTTTCACCGCGAAGAGATGCTGTGATCGCTCCGATGCTGGTAGAAAGAAATGTGCAACCGATTGTCTCAAAGCCTGGGCATTTGGCTAACTACTACGCTATCTCACAAGACATTGATCTGCACGGCTTCTCATTGCCGACAGAGGATGAATGGGAGTATCTGTGTGGAGGCGGAACTCAGCGGATTTTTAGTGAGCATATAAATGAAGACTTGATCGTAAACATTTGTCGTGAAAAACGGTATTACTCCGACCTCGAAAAGCCGAATCGTTTTGGACTGTACATGGCTTACGAGCCTTATCTGTTTGAGCTGGTGAACTCCCCTGTCATTTCCAAAGGCGGCGACGGTGGAACTGCTGCACATGGAGGCTATCATATCCTTGGAGTCCTGCCCATTTCCCCGCATTACCGGGACGAGGTCATTCAAGAGCTGATGAGTAGCGACGGAGATTTTGATTGTGATGTCAGTGCAAGACGCATTGTGCGGTTAGAGACTCGATAGCAAAAAGAGGGGAACTGCTCCCCTCTTTTTGCGTTCTTCCTCACTATAAGCTTTCATTCTTAATAATTGCACGGTAAACAAACTTCGGTATGGCAGTTTGTCGGCGCCAGCGTGATTTCTGTCCCTTGGCAACAGGAACCGTAATCAGCCGATGAAGCCATTCCAGATTCAGTTTTTTCCACATCTCTGGCGTAGCCTTTACTTTACCTGCGAGGACGTCCAGGCTTCCTCCTACACCAAAAACAACCTTGACCCCATTTAACAGATGTTTATGCTTATAAATCCACTTGTCAGAGTAGGGAGCTCCCATCGCCACGATCAGCACATCTGGCTTGGTTTCCTGGATCGTTTGAAGTAGATTACTCTCTTCTTTTTCATTGAAAAAACCGTTATGACGACCCGCAATCACAACATTCGGATACTGCTTGCTAACCTCCTCGGCTGCTTTTTGGTTCGTGTCTTCATCTGTCCCCAGAAAAAAGAAGCTCCACCCACGCTCATTGCCTTCTTCCAAGAGGCGAAGCAGCAAATCATAGCCAGTCACTCTTTCCGTAATCGGCTCGCCTTTTCGTCTGGAAGCCATCACAATCCCGATCCCGTCCGGAGTAATCAAGTCTGCCTCTTTGACAATCGTTTGCAGCAGCTGGTCCGTTTGATACGTAATGGTAATCTCGGGGTTCACCGTGATGAGATGAAACAGCTTGGACGATTCTTGTTGAATATGCTCTGTCAGTTGCTGTGTGGTTTCATGGAGGGTTAGCTTGGAAAAAGGTACTCCTAAAATCGTTACTGAGCCTTCCATATGATCACCTTTCATCGATGCGAATTAGAAGAATTTTAACACATTCGCCGAATGTAAGTCTTACCCAAAACAATTTGTTATGATAGAGAAGGTAAAAGAATTGGTAATATTCGGGAGGATCACTCGCATGCTGCTTGAGGATCGCATCACTGATTGGATCGAAGCTTACGATCGCAATGGTTATCTGAACGGGTCTCTATTGATCGCAGCAAACAATGAGATAATCGTTAATCGCGGCTTCGGTTTGGCAAATTGGGAGCATCATGTCCCCAATACATTGACAACCAAATTCCGCATCGGCTCCTTGACAAAAGCGTTCACTGCGGTTGCCATTTTGCAATTGCATGAAAAACAAAAATTGAAGCTTCTCGACTCCATCGATAAGTATCTGCCTGCGTTTCCAAACGGTGAGCGAATCACTCTTTATCATTGCTTGACGAATACATCAGGGCTTCCAAACTACACTAGTTTTCCTGACTTTTGGTCGCACACCATGAGGCTGCCTTCCTCTTTGCATCAACTGATCTCTTCCTTGAAAGAACATCCTCTGCATTTTGAACCGGGAAGCAGATTTGACTACTCAAACTCCGGCTATGCCATTCTAACGGCGATTATCGAAGCGGTATCAGGCATGTCCTATGCAGATTACATTCAGGAAAACATTTGTCATCCACTCGGAATGAATCATACGGGTTGCGATGATGGCCAAAAAATCATCCCGAATCTGGCTTCCGGGTACTCCTTTTGGGAAGAACCGATTCATTCTGCGTATGCAGACATGTCTTTTCCTTTAGGAGCATATGGCTTGTATTCGACAACGGAGGATCTGTTTATTTGGGACAAGGCCTTGCGCTCACCACAGCTGCTCCCTAGGGAGCTGTTGGAGCAATTGTTCACCCCTTATCTTGGTTCCTATGCATGTGGTTGGCTGGTATCTACGATTACTGGGAAAAAATGCACGCATCATTTTGGCGATATTAGTGGCTATTGTAGCGATTTTCTCCGTTTTGTGGATGATCAGGCTACAGTTATTTTTCTAAGTAATATGAATGTCACCCCTGTATCTCATCTAAGCCGAGAGATAGCCAACATCATTTTTCAGGAAAATGTGAGCTTACCACTTCCTGCGCGTCCTATCGATTTTTCCGAGCAAGCTGCCTTGACGGGTTCCTATTTTATTGAAAAGGAGCCGCGGACAATACTGGACATTTCTGTAAAAAGCAACGCGCTCTATTTGACTACTCCCAAAATGTACGGTGTATTATATAAGTTCAAGCTCGTCCCCATTCATCATGATTCTTTGCGCACGATTTTGGTTACCGAAATGATCAATGAACAGCTTGTTTTTTCTTATTCAAAAGCAGGTGAGCTAGCAGGTCTTGTATATACAGACTGCTATGGCAAAGAGCATCAGCTTCACAAGACAGATCAGCTACCAAGACACGAAAAAGATAGGTGATAACAAATGACTACGACAACTACCCTCCCTCGACTGGGAGTCGGGGCAGTAATCCTGAATGAACAAAATGAGATTTTGCTCGTATGGCGCAATCGAAATCCCGAAAAAGACACCTGGTGTATTCCAGGCGGCAAGGTTGATCCTTATGAAAAACTGGAGGATTGCGTGATTCGCGAAATAAAAGAAGAAGTAGATCTTGAGGTAGAAATTAAAGAGCTACTCTGTACATCGGAAACGATACGTCCTGAAAATAACGAGCATTGGGTGTCTGCGATCTATGCCGTTACAGTGAAAAGCGGAGAAGCTCGCAATATGGAGCCTGAAGGAGCCATCGGGGATTTGAAATGGTTCCCCCTCAATCATTTGCCTGAGAATCTGGCATGCTTTATGTTGCCAGCTATCGATAGTTTGAAAAAGAAAGGCATGTAGTAGACAAGCAGCGTTTCGGCTACAGGAACCAAAGCCGCTGTTCCTCCAGATAGATATGTCGGTAACCGCCATTTGCCTAAAGGTCGGCTTTCAAAGTGCCAACTCATTCCCAAGCCCAAAAGGAGGATACAAGAAAATGGAACTGACCCCACTGATTGAGGAGTTGTTTCAAGCAGCACAATCGGGTGATACGGAGCGCTTATCTGCAATATTGGAAGCTCATCCTGACCTGGCCAATATCGAAAACAGCGATGGACTAACTCTTCTAGGCTATGCAGCGCATTTTGGAAACAAGGATGCTGTGCAGCTGTTGCTTGATCATGGCGCTGACATAAATGCCGTTTCCCATTCCAAAATCTCTTTTATCCCATCCAATACCGCCCTGCATGCAGCTATCGCCGGAGAGCGTGACCCCGACGTCATTCAACTGCTTTTGAGCCGCAATGCCAAGACGACGATATTCGATAGTAACGGTCATACGTGTTTGCATTCAGCTGCCTTTCACGACGACAATGTCGAGCTGATTCATCTATTGCTCGCACACGGGGCAGACGTGAATGCTTGTGTAGTGGAAAGCGAAACCGCCTTATCTCTCGCCAGCAAGAAAGGAAACCATGCTGTCGCCGAGCTTCTGCGTCAAAACGGCGCAAAAGACTGATGAATGCACATAAAAGGCTTCGAACACCTCAAAGGTACGAAGCCTTTCTCTTTTTTAGTCTACTGTTCACGATCTCGATGATTATTTTGTAAAATTCGAATTAATTACCTAAACAATTATCTGCAACTGTCCGATTATATATGGGAGTCATCATAAGGAGGGGAATCATATGAAAAAAAGTCACATGATTGCTGTCTCCTGTTTATTGGCAACCAGTCTAGTAACAGGCACAGCAGCAGCCCAGTCAGACAAATATAAAGAGTCTGGCAAAAACTCGGAAGCATCCGATAAGTACGAGAAGAAAGAGCAAGAGAAGCAGAAGGAAAAAGCCGAGAAAGAGGCAAAAAAGGCCAAGGAAGAGCAAGAGAAGCAAGCTGAAAAGGCTGAGAAAGAAGTAAAAAAAGCCAAAGAAGAGCAGGAAAAGCAAGCTGAAAAAGCGGCGAAAGAAGCAAAGAAAGCTCAGGAAGAGCAAGAAAAGCAAGCCGAAAAGGCTGCCAAAGAAGTGAAAAAAGCTCAGGAAGAGCAAGAAAAGCAAGCTGAAAAAGCCGCGAAGGAAGCGAATAAAGCGCAAGAAGAGTTAGACAAGCAAGCCGCCAAAAAAGCGAAGGAAGAAGAGAAAGCTGCTAAAAAAGCGTCCTTGAAGTCCGATACATACGGCAATTATAAAAAATACGAAGGTCTGCTGAAAGCAATCGAGCTTGTGCAGGACAAGCCTGCCGGATCAGCGGTTGCTGAAATGCTCAAAGCCAAATACGAAATGCTCCTCTCGCTGGACCAGCAGAAACAGCTTGGAGACGTCACTGAGAAGGATGCTGCACTGTGGGCGGCTGCCGGAATCCTGGAAAAGGACGGGAATCTGACAGATGCAGCATCAATCGGCAAGGAAGCTTTGCGTGCGAACTACAAGGACATTGCAGCCTACAAGAAGCTTGGGCTGTTGTATAAAAAGCTGGGCAAGCAAAACCTGGGACTGTATGTGAACGGCGAGGAGCTGGAAGCCGCCCCTATTTTGCACAATGGTCGAACGCTCGTGCCGTTCCGTTCCATTTCTGAGGCTTTGAAGGCCGAGGTTAACTGGAATCCGGCAGATAAATCCGTTACCGTCACCCGTGGCGGTGTTGTCGTGAAGCTCATCATTGACAACAAGATCGCTTACGTTAACGGAAAAGAAAAAGTGCTCGATATTCCTGCTACACTGATCGACGGAACAACAGTGGTGCCAAGCCGTTTTGTAAGCGAGGCGTTGAATGCTGACGTTCAGTGGGAACCGGAAACAGGTACAGTGATCATCATCGACAAGGAAGCCATGGAAAATACAGAAGCTTCGGCCACGACGGAAGCAAACGCAGACACGCAATAAAATCCGTTTCTTCCGTCTATCCATGAACAGAGAGAACCACCGATCAGCTCGGTGGTTTGCGAGTAGTCCGTTGTTAGCTTGCCATCCACCAGCCACTCTGTTTTACGTGCATCGTATATGATCGGAGTGTCTGTTTGCTCTCTTTTCGTTAAAATATCAAACGTGATGAGGTAGGAGTGAAGTGATTCGTTTGACGCTGCTGTAACTTTTATTGGCTGCTCGGGATTGATAAACAGAATGGTTCCTGGCTTTACCTGATATGTATAGAGGCCGATCGTCACTTCAGCCTTGCCATGTGCGACTACAAACAAGCCCTACGAAGAGAGCCACTGCTGATACTCATTGCAACCTGGCATATCTCCAACATGTATTTCTTCTGCGTAATTCAATCGATAAAAGTCCTGCACTGCGTCTATCACCTCTACTGACTGATTTCTCGCTGTTCTAGCACTACAAAACAATTGCAAACATACGTTCCGTGTATTAAAATAAACTTGTGGGTAATATTGGTATATGAAACTGCTAACATACCCTAAATCAGAGTGACCAAGGAGGATTTACTCATGTCATTGCGCCTGACCCCTTATGTTGTGCTGGATGGAGAAACGAAAGAAGCGATTGCATTCTACGAAAAAGCATTGGATGCCAAAGTCGTTTTTGTTCAAACCTTCGCTGACATGCCTGCAAACCCTGATTTCCCTCTTCCAGACGAAGCAAAAGGCCGTGTGGCACACGCTTCGTTAAAAGTAGGCGATTCCGACTTGATGTTCTCTGATTCATTCCCTGGTCAATCGATTCCAAAAGGTGATCATGTAACCATCTGTATCGTATCTGATGATGTTGAGAAATCCAAACGAATTTTTGATGCCTTGCAAGATGGCGGTCAAGTACTTATGCCGTTGCAAGAAACTCATTTTAGCCCTGCATATGGTAATCTGAAGGACAAGTTCGGCATCACGTTCCAAATTTTCACAGAGGGCAACCAGTAATTTCAAATCAACGGCTCTGATCGCCTCTATCGTATCAGAGTCGTTTTTTAACGCCTAGAAGGAGGATTCAGAAAAGATGAATATTCCTGAATCGTGTATCAAAGCATTTCCCGCTTATGAAGACGTTTTTGCCGATGATCTCGAAAACTGCAAAAAGCACTTCCTGCCCATATGCTCCATCAACTTGCAGTGTGTATTTCCCGAGCAGGATGAATGGTTACATATCGTATCCGTAAAGGAGATTTATGAAGGCTGTGTAGGTGAAGACACACAGGAGTACCATACCACCTACACCAAAGAGGATATGCTGGGCTTTGATGTCAGCAATGGAAAATATACATTCGAGGCAGATTGGAACTACTTCCTCTTGAATCAACAAGAACAAAAGGAAGCAGAGTATGCACAATTAAAAGCAGCAGAAGACAAGCAATATTTACGGCTTAAAAGAGAGCTTGGTCAATTAAGCGAACTTGCGCAAGCCTATATTCAAAACGAAAATGACTATAACAGTCGCAAGCAGTTTTACGAACTCACGAAAGGCATTTATCCCTTTTCCAGCATTGGAGATACCTTTGACTCTGTTGATGGCCTAATCGCAGACATCGAAAAGAAGCGAACAGATGGTTGGGGTTTTTCGTATCCCGAGATCAATGGCATTCTGGACGATGTTGCGTTTCAGTCCGATGAGACCCGGGATTTCATGGAGAAATACGACGTATCCATCGAGGAGATGCGCAAGTTTGAAAACACCAACCTCATACATCGTCCTCTCAAGGAAAACGGAGAAGTATTTACTTACATAGGTTCTCTGACAGGATACTTATTCCAGGCATATGGCGCAGGCTCTGTCCATTTATTTTACGATCAGGAGCTAAAGAAAGCCGTCATTTGTTTTGAGTACACCTAAAATCATAACAGGTTCGGGATTTACGCGATTTTTATACAGTACCACAAGGGCAGGTGCCATCGGACCCGCCCTTTTTACGTGTACAGGCGTAGCAATTCCTTGACCTTTTCTTTGGCAAAATCTCGTAGCTGAGCCGGCTCAATTACCTCGATCTGTCCGAGCCAATCGACAATATCCTGGCAGGCTCTTTCGTAACTGTACAGGTTGATCGTTAGTAAAAAGAACTCCTCCACCTGCTGGGATTTCATTACGTCCAGCTTGTCCATTAGCGCCCGCTTCGTCACAGGAAGCTTGATCGTGACAGGATACAGTTCCTTCGCCTGGCACTCTTGCTTGAAGAGCTGCCCTTGTTCATTCCAATGCCTTTCTAGTGAAAAAGTCTCCGGAATCGTATATGCTTCCTCCACCTGCTCCACTGTCATGATTCTCTCACACTTAAACGTTCGTAGTTCCCCTATGTCCTCACAAAAAGCTACGAGATACCAGTCTGCTTTTTTCACGACAAGTCCATACGGTTGCACAAGGCGTGTGGAACGATCACCACCTACCTTTTGATAACTAATACGCAGCTTCCACGAACGCCATACAGCTGCTCGCAATGTTTCAAAGCACGGCATGCTCGCACGCTCTGACCACCAGGGCGTATCATCAAAATAAAAGCGTGTTTTTGCTTTCTCGATATCGGAAAGATATACATCTGGCATCGTTTTTTCCAGTTTTAACAGTGCATTTTTTAGCTTCAATCCGGTCTCTGTCTGCCCTCCTGCATATATGCCCATTCCGGTCAGATAGAGATGAATCACTTCCTCGCCATGCAGCTGCTTCAGATTGACCGTGTATCCCTCCATCAGCTTAATGCCTCCATTTGGGCCTGATCTGGATACAATCGGAATTCCTGCTTCAGCCAGTACATCCACATCTCGATAAATGGAACGGACAGAAGTTTCCAAAGCATCTGCGAGATCCTTTGCTTTCATCTGCCCTCTTGACTCGATCAGAAGTAAAATCGCGATCAAACGATGTAACCTCATCTCACACCTCCGATTCCTCTCTACTGCTCCTCCTTATCTTTCTATTCCTGACAATCAGTTGTCAACAATTGTACGCTACGATAGGGAAAAAAGGAGTTGATAGGAATGAATATCGGTATTTTAGGAACAGGATTCGGCTCATATCATGCGCAGCTATTCAAAAAGATGAAAAAAATCGATCGGGTCGTAGTCTTTGGCCGAAACCAAGAGAAGCTGCACGAGCTGAAAGAAAAAGTAGGAGTCGAAACAACCAACCAGATTGATACCATCATGTCGGACCCGGAAATTGACCTGATCGATATTTGCTTGCCATCTACGCTCCATAGACAATACGCAGTAGAAGCACTGGAGAGAGGCAAGAACGTTTTTTGCGAAACTCCGGTATGCTTATCTCTAGAGGATGCTGAAGTGATGATCCAAGCACAAGAACGCTTTTCCAAAACGATTTTGGTCAATCAGTTTATCAAGTTCGATCCAGCCTACGCCTATCTCCACACCGTAAACCAACAGCAAAAATACGGTCGACTCCTCTCCCTTTCCCTGAAAAGAGAAACGGCTCCCCTGTGGGGCAATCTAGGTCTGGACTCGATTACACTGAACCTCATGATTCATGAACTGGATTTTGTCACCTGGATAATGGGGACTACGAACAACCTAGACGTGTGGGGGCAGGAAACCGCGGACAAGCAGCAAGCACTCGTTAAAGCAGCATTTGACTATTCACATGCCTATGCTGAAGTCATCGCTTCCTCTCAAATGCCACGTTCCTATCCGTTTACCATTGGTTATGAAGCCTACTTTGAACGGGCAAAGCTCGTCTATCACGAAAGCGACGAAAATGGGGAAACTCATGCCTACTTGCATGCATACACACAGTCAGGAAGAGAAGAGATTGCACTTATGGCTGCCGACCCGTACCAAAAGAGTCTGGAGCATGCGATCTGGTGTATCCAAAACGATCAAGAATCGATGCTCTCCCTGCAAAATGCAGTTTTGTCATTGAAAACAGCACTTGAGCTGAAAACACGCCTGCAAATAAAACGGTAGGAAGCGATAAAGCCGTACATAAAAAAAGAGACAGTGTCGGCTGTCTCTTTTTTTATGTAGATACTTGCTATGTGCCTGCATCTATTTAATGACCTCACCCGTTTTTGCATCCTGTGACCATGGCTGCTTGGCACTCCTTGGAATCTGGTACACCAGGATGGGGTCTGACTCGGAATCTGGTGCCCAATAAACAAGCTCGAGCGGGACAGTTTTCACGAAATGTGTGGAAATTTCTTGCTCAGATAATGCATCTGTTTTATGAGGAAGCGCAAATTCCTGTGCAAATTCTCCCGTCATGCTGATAACCTTCCCGCTGGCAAGCTCGACCGTCACCCTATAAGGTACGTCGATAACCGGAATGCCTTGGATAAGCGGAACAAAAGTGAACCGGGTCTCCCCTCCGTTATGACGAGCTTCTTCCACGGATACTTCATGAATTTGCGAAGGAAGATAATTTTTCAATTGATTCAGTGCCACTTCCTGTGCCTGATCAGTAGTGAGTCTGTCCCTATTTTGTTTTTCCGCCGCCCCTCTCCACTCATACCCTGTAAAAATACCATCTTCATCTGTAAACAGTTGGATCGAGCCTCCCTCTCCGGGCGACCATGTAAAGGAGAAGCCTTTCTTTTCAGCTCTCATAAACCCATTTCCTGAAACAGTAAATCCGAACTCGTTTGCAAGCAGCTGAGCCCCCTGCTCCCCATCCTTGATGGTTACTTGCTTCCCTTTACCTGTGGCTGCGAGCACGACTTTTTCTCCCTGTTTGCTTCTTACTTGTTTGCCCGACTTTGCATCGATAAAAGTATAAGGATCAGACATGTATTGAAGCTTGCGGGATGCGTTTGCTACATAGACGAGTCGCAAAGTAGCAGCCAGCTCTTTGGCAGCGACGTTTTCTTCGATCCGATCAGCTGCTGGTGCTTGTGCATTCTTCGTAGCGTCTTGCTCTTGGCCTGGGTAGAAAAGCATGCTCATCTCACCATTTTCCTCATCTACTTTCACTAGCAAGCTGCTTTCCTGTTGAGGAATACCCGCGATCACTTTGCGAAATGCTATTTGTCCATCGTCAGGTCTTGAATGGACGATATCCACCTCATACTGTGTACTTTTTTCTCCCAGCTTTTCGCGTAAAAAACGCACGGCCTGCTCTTCTACTCTTGTCTTATTCCTGGCAATTGAGTTCTCCCTGCCACTGCTTCCGCTCATCACTGCTGTTGTGCTGCTTGGTTTATCCAGTGTCGCTTGATTTCGGGACTGATTCGGCTGCTGTCGAATATTGGGGACAGATGGCTGGTTGGTATGCTGCTTTTCTCCTTTTGGCAATGGCACAGCTTCCTTATCAACTTCATCCTGCCCAGCCGGGAGTGCAGACTGCGGTAATGTCTCGACTTGCTCTCCTTGAGACGGAGATTGCCCCCATTGTGAGTCATTAGGGGTCTGAGTAGATGACCCAAGGCTAATCCACACCCCGACAAGCATAGCTATCGTAAACGTACTTGCCACACTAACCGTACGTACAGCTTTTTGCGTCCATAATACACGTCTTGTCTGACGTAAAAGCTTCTCCTTCCCGATCTGCTTCCATTCCTGTCGAGGTGGGGGAACTTCCTGCTTAATTTGCCGCAGCATCTGGATGATGTGCTCTTCATCTGGCCAACCCATTTGCAATCCCCCCTTCCTCCGATTCTCCCAAAATTTTTTGCAAAGCTTTTAACCCCCGATGACAATCCACTCTCACCTTTGTCTCCGATATCGCCAATACTTCCGCTGTTTCTTTTACGCTGTACTCCTTGATGTATCGTAAAATGACAATGATGCGCAGGTGCGGCTTTAATTTTTGCAAAGCAGTCTTTATCCTCTGCCTCTCTTCCTTTGTCTCGAATTCACTCTCCGGCAGGCCCTCTTTTGATTTCATGAGAGAAAGCCAGCTGTCCGAGAACAGTCTTTGCCATTTTTGCTTGCGATAATGGTCGATCGCGATGTACTTGGCGATCGAAAACAGCCACGTTTTCATGGTCACCCGTCCGTCATACTGTGGCAGTACTCGTAATAGTCTGGAAAAAACCTCGTGAACCATATCCTCGGCATCATCCTGACTACCAGTGAAATAAAGCAAGAAGTAGTAAATATCATCATAATAAGCTTCGTAAATGGCACCAATCCGTTCGCATAAATCCTCAGACAACGTTTCCCCTCCCCTCCCGTCTCATAATTACAAGCATCTATGGGTCGATCCCAAGGTGATAGAATTCGCCAGTCATCGCATCGATCTCTTCACTTGGATCCCCTGGCAATATATAGACAAGCTCAGCTGCATTTTTCGCTTCGTTCATGGAGTAATAAAGCTTGAGAGGGTATTTTTGGAGAAATTTCTTTGTCGCTTCTTCTGGTGTAATAGCCTTCTTTGTATCCGGAAACGGCAGCTTCTTTTTGTTTCCGCCTCCCCAATCAAGCAAAGTGACTTTTCCTGTAGCAGCATCTACATGTGCCTGCTTGATTGAATCATCAATCACATACCCCTGGTAGAGCTGCGAAAAATCAAATTCGTATGAATCGTAGTAATCGACATAGCGATAGGCTGTCAATGTCATTCCCTTATCGGTAAGCGGCAAGAATTCAGATAGGCCCTCTATCGCATGTTGCAACGCTTGCTCCATGCTCAGTGCTTTTTTGGCTTTGCTTTTCTTCTTCGTATCCAATACCTGATAGCTTGTGACTTTTCCCGTTTGCTCCTCGAAAAACAAGCTCCCCAGCACTTCATCTTCTGTCATCCAAACATAGTTCGTCAGTCCATTGTCTGGATTTTTCGTTTGTTGAAACGCAGAACGCCCCTTGGTAAAATCGTATCCGGACTGACGGCCGAGAAATGCAGCAGCCTCTTCCTTTGACTTGACGATTACCTCTTTTGCTTGCGGTTGGAATTGGATGAGGCGGTGAAGTGTTGGCTCGACTTTGTCCTTTCCGGTAGCCGCTAGAATTTCCCCTGAGAAAGCCGGTTGATAGAGCAGCCTGTATTTTTTCCCGTCCGTACTAAGAGCGATATAGGGCTTCATATAAGAAACCAGCATTTGCTCGATTTTTTCTTTGGGCAGAGCTTGCTTCGGATCAGCAAAATGAATTTGGCTGACATCCTGCTCTTCGTCAATGGACTCTGTATGTCCATCTCCTTTTGCCAAATTTTTAATCTGTCCCTCGCTATCCACAGAGATACCCAGCGTGTCATTTCGAAATGGAATTCCATTTACTATTTTCCGAAACAGGAAGGACGAGTTGCGCTTGGGCGTATCCGGATCGAATTGGTAGCCACCCATATCTTCACCGAACCACTTCTTCATGAAAGTGATTGCTACCTCCTTTGCCTTTTCATACGGATAGGTAGAAGTAAACCCGGTTCCTGTCAGCAGCATAAACCGCTTGATCTCACCTGTCTTTGCATCGGCAAAGAGTGTCACATATGGAAATTCCTGATCTGTACCCTTACGCTTGTTCACGATAATAAGAGATCTATTTTTGAATAGCACGAATTCGCTGCGTGGATATTCCTTCATGTAAGGAACAAGCTCACTGAGTCTTTCGATTGATTGTTCGATCTTTCGAACCGTTTGCGCATCAACAGCCCCTGTTTCATTCCTCTGTTCTTGTGCAGACGCTTCCTTTCCCGACACAACAGAAAAAGTTGCGGATGCTGCCAGACAAGTTGCCAAAAGCACATACATACTTTTTGTTCTTTTTTTCATTTTCTCTCTCCCTCCATTCAAATGCTTATGGTGCTCATAACCTGTGTCGATTTGGTTCTGCCTATTATTCGAACGAAACCCTTTTTTGTTTCAATTTGGAAAAAATCTTCAAAAAAAAACATCATCCCCCTGTCTCAGGAAATGATGAATTCGTAGATGTCGGACACTCATATATTAGCGTGCATGCCTCGAAATTTCGCGAACCAGCTGCATATCTGGAATCGTATAGTCACGTGGCAAGGAAGCGAGGATTGCCTTCCACACTTCCGGTTGCTTCGCTTTTTTGGCATATCGTTTATAAACACTCACAAAAGGCTTTGCTTGTGAAACAGATCGCTTTGCTTTCGGAGCAGTGTAGCTTTCAGTTTGCTGGTTGGCTCCTGCTTCCAATGTTTGCTGGTAAAGCTCCAGCGTCCGTCTAACCATCAGCTCGATCGGCCATTGTTCTCTCCCCCAGCGTTGTGCTTTTCCAGACAGTCGATTAGCCAGATCATGATCGTCCATGATCTGCTTGATGTTTCGATAGAGAGGTCCACTCGCTGCGACTGGCGACAGCAGTCCTGTTTCCATATGAGTAACGACCTCTGGCATACCGCCTGCATTCGTTACTGCGATAGGCAAGCCCGCGAGCTGCGCTTCCATCACTGCAAATCCGAGTGTTTCCAAAAAGCTCGGCAATACAAACATGTCTGCTTGCTTGAGGATACTCGGTACATTCTCCTGCGCGCCGACGAACATAACTTGCTGCTGCAATTGCAAGCGATTCCTTTGTTCTATCAATTTTTTTCGCATATATCCGTCACCGACCAGCCAGCAAACCCAATCTTTTCGTTCCTTGGCCAGTTTCGCCAAAGCTTTGAGCAGAAGCTCATGTCCCTTTTCTCGAGCAAGACGCGCAACACAGACGATATGAAATAACCCGTCGCGTCGCTCCAGCGGTGGCGGCTGCTTCATCCGCTGCTTAAAAAGCTCAATATCAATGCCATGGGGAATCACATGGATACGCTCTTTAGTCGGATGATAATCATCGACCAGCGTCGATTTCAACCAGTTGGATGGGACAATGAGACGATCAGCTGCTTTTACCGCGAGAGATTCCTCGGCGGCTACATACTTCCACTTGAACGTACGCGGAGCACGCTCCTGTAAAACAAAGGTCTCTCTTGTATTCGAGCAATGAAACGTACTGATTAACGGGATATGCTTGGGCTTCACCCTGCTAATGGCTCGTGTCGATTCTGAATCATGGGTATGGATCAGATCATATTGCTCCAGACCGAAATAAGCTGCAGCCAATTCAAAATTATAACGAAACGTCTCCTTGGAGAGTAACCATGATTTAGGCTCGTTCCAATGCTTCTCGTAATAATTGTGAACAACTTTTTTCACCATGTCCGAAATGGTTGCGATCCTTACAGATTGATCGGAATCAAGCAAATAATAATTTTTTTCATTCTGATCAGCAGCAAGAATCGAAACAGAATGCCCTTTTTTCTCCAGGGATCGCTTCAATTCCTCCACATATGTCCAAATTCCTCCAACATGGGGGAGGCTATAGCAGTATGCAATTAGAACCTTCATGGACTCTCCTCCCCATTGCTCTTCATTTCACCTTTTTTAAAGCCTCATATTTGATTTCTTTTCTATAAGCTTTTGCGATCCATTTTTGACTTCGATAAAACTTCAGCATCTCTCGCTTCTTTTTTAACAGCTTGGATGGCAGTTTTTCTTTGCCTTTTTTAAATACGTACAAATTTTTCTTCACCAGAGAGTGCATGATCTTGGACAAGGCAATATGCTGGGTGTGACCATACTCCCCTTTTTTATTGTGGGTAACGATTTTTTTATACTTGTTTGATTTCAGCGCTTTTTTCAGCTTTTTCTTTAATGCCTTTTTCTTAAAGGTCCCTTTCCATTTATCTTTAAAGCTCCAGATTTTATATTGGGCTCCGGCAAATTTCATTGCCCGAATGAATTCTTCTTTTCTTTTGGGATTATCACCGTTGGTCACACAAATAACTGTCCATCCCGGCTTTTTTAACAGTTGTGCTCCACCAAAGATGCTTTCATCATCAGGGTGAGCAACAACCATTAATTTGTTGTATTTCATGCCTCCACCCCCGAATTCATTACCACGTCTTGCCATATTATGCCGCTGTTCTCTAAGCGGTATAGATAGGTACCTACATAACCAATTTGGCAACAAAAAAGAGTCAATCTCCCCAAAAGGAAATCGACTCTCTTCTTATCTCGGTTGCTTATAGTTTGCAGGAGCCATCTGAGCAATTGTCATTTTCGCCAGCTGTCTCTTTCTTTTCATCCGTTTGCACAAATTGCAGGGTAGGAGCAGCGCTTTCTTCCTCCCAAACTTTGTTTAATACGTTGAAAAAGACTTCGCCGGGCTGTGCGCCAGATACGGCATATTTTTCATTAAAAACAAAGAATGGAACGGCGTTGATACCCAAAGCAGCAGCTTTTTGCTTGTCTGCCTGCACGTTCTCGCTGTAGTCGTCTCCCGCCAGCATGGCGAGTGTCTTTTCCTGATCCAGGCCGATCTCAGCTGCAAGCCTCGCCAGTACCTGATGATCGCCCAAATGCAATGATTCGGTAAAATAAGCCTTCAACAAGCGCTCGATCATTTCTTTCATTTTACCATGCGCGTTGGCATAATGGGCGAGTCGATGGGCATCCGCTGTATTGGTATGGATCATGGTGTCAAAATGATATTCCAGCCTGACTTCTTTTGCCTGCTGGGCTACCTGGGCGGTCATGTCTTTAGCCTTCTCGACAGGCATGCCGTACTTGGCTGCCAAAACATCGTAGATCGTCTCATCCGTATCCCGTTTAGCGTGTGGGTCCAGCTCGAAGCTGCGGAAAATCGTCTCTACCTTTTCTTTATGCGGAAATTGGCTCAGCGCTGCTTCAAAACGTCTTTTCCCAATATAACAAAACGGGCAGGCAAAATCAGACCAGATTTCTACTTTCATACGTTCTTCTCCTCCTATACAATGGCCACCTATACCCACAAGATGCCCGGAAACTGTAATCTCTACCAGTACATTATACAACAACTCCCCCACCAGCCTTGCACTTTGGAAAGGGAGTTATGCTTTACCGGGATCACCGTGTCATCCGAATGATGCGATCACAGATTGTCTCAGCGTCTTCTTTATCATGCGTGACCAATATAGAGGTAATCGTGGCTGCCCTGAGCAGCTGCTTTAAGTCTTCGCGGATTTTTTTCTTTAGCTCTGCATCCAGATTGCTGAAGGGCTCATCCATCAAAAGAATCGCTGGACGCGGTGCCAGAGCACGAGCAAATGCAACACGCTGCTGTTGTCCACCACTTAATTCATGCGGATAACGCTTGCTATACTCACTCATTTGCACGAGCTCCAGCATCTCCTCAAGGCGCAGCCCACGCTCTTTTTTAGATATTCCATGTAGTCCGAACAAAATATTTTGCGCTACGGTTAAATGTGGAAATAACGCATAGTCTTGAAAAATCATGCCGACACCACGCTGCTCTGGCTCCACAAAATGCCGCTCATCCACCAGCGTGCGCCCACCAATCAGGATGCGTCCAGCCTTTGGCTCCTCCAGACCTGCAATCAGTCGGAGCAAGGTACTTTTTCCACAGCCACTCTGTCCTAATATCCCTATGATCTCGCCCTGCTGGATTCGCAGTGAAAACTCATGTATGACATTACGATTCCCTGTCCCATATCCAAACGAGATTTCATCCATTTGAAAGTAAGTCATTTTGTTTGTTTCTCTCCTAACCAATGATAGAAAAAAACAGAGACGATCCCAACCGCAATAATACAGAGAGAGGGAATCGAGGCCTGATGAATTTGTTCATCGCTGGCATACTGGTACGCTTTGGTCGCCAATGTCTCGAAGTTGTATGGTCGCAGCAGAAGTGTAAGCGGCAGTTCCTTGATAATCTCCATGAATACTAGAACAAAGCCGGTGAATACCGCCCCTTTTATCAAAGGAAAATCGACTTTAAAAAAAGTACGTGTCATACCCAGCCCGAGTAATCGAGAGGCTTCGGTATAGCGATTACCAATCTTTTCAAAGCCCGCTTCCACAGCGTTATAGCCGACGGCCAGAAAGCGGATGATGTATGCAAAAATCAGCATGAAGAGCGACATGCTGAGCACCAGCTTGCCTCCGCCAAAGCCAAGCCATTCATATACCCCACTTAGCTTTTGATCGACAGAAATGACGACAGCGAGCACGCCAATGGACAAGACGGCTCCAGGAATCGAATAGCCCATGGAAATAAATCTGGTGAGCATGAGAGAAAAGGTAGAACCCCGAGCCGAGCGAATGACGTTGGCTACAATAACCGCCAGCAGCATCAGAATAAAAATGGAGACAAGGGAGACAGAGAGTGTATTGAAAAGGAGTTCTGTAAAGCCAGAATTCCATACGTCTTCATACGTCCATGTCGCCCAGACGAGCAATTGCGTAACGGGAATGAAAAAAGACAAGGAAACAACCAGCAGTCCAAAAGCCATTGCCGCCCATTTCCAGACTCCCTTTAGCTTGCGCCGTTTAAGCGGGTTTTGCTTATTTGTTGGCGAGCTGAATTTTTTACGTTTGCGAAGCAGTCTTTCTATGACGAACAATCCGATGATAAAGCTCATCAGCCAGGCCGCCAGACGAATCGCTGAATCCACGTCATACATCCCGAACCACGTCTTGAAAATTGCCGTCGTAAATGACGAAATCCCAAAATGCTTCGTAACCCCAAAATCGTTGAGCACTTCAAAAGCGACGAGACTCGCCCCTCCGACAATCGCACCTTGTGAGAGTGGCAAAACAATCACGAAAAAGGTATGGAACGAATTCTTCCCGAGCAATCTCGCATTTTCAATAAAAGCAGCACTCTGTTTCTCTAAAAAGGCTTTGGTGATGAGATACACGTATGGAAACAGAAACAGGGTAAAAATGAAAATAGCACCCTTCATCGACATGATGTCAAAGTAGCGCTGATCAGGGGTCCAGCCCAATGTGTTGCGCAGGAAGGTCTGAATACTTCCTGTATAGCTGAGCATGGAGCCATACGTATAGGCAGCAATATAAGGCGGAATCGCCAGCGGTAAGACAAAAGCCCAGTCAAAAAAGCGGCGCAGCGGAAACTCATATGCTGCTACTAACCAAGCCAAAGTCACGCCGACGATGATTGTACAGGCACCTGTTCCAAGTACAAGCCACAGCGATTCCAGAGCGTAATCCACCAGCATGTATTCTTGGATATGCTGCCAGTTTTCATTTTCTTTTTGAAAAAGTCCGAACAAAATATAAAGAGACGGAAGAAGGGCCAAAAAGGCCCCGATTACGCTCAGTGTTACCCACCCATTCATGTTCCGTCTCAGATTTCGCAAAAGCGCTGATCCGATCATGCTTATTTCCAGCCTACTTTATTCAGCAGCTCAACCGCCTTTTTGTTATGCTCGCCCAGCTTTGCAAAATCGAGCTGCTGTGTCTTGAACTCTCCCCACTCTGTTAGCAATGCTGGCTTGTCTGCCTCTTTATTCACAGGGAATTCAAAGCTGCCTTGTGTCAGCAAGGTTTGTCCTTCTTTGCCCGTGATAAATTCGATCAGCTTGATTGCATTTTCTTTATGCTTGGCATGCTTTGCGAGACCGATGCCACTAATATTGAGATGAGTGCCCGTTGTATTTTGGTTCGGGAAAAAGACCCCGATGTTCTCAGCGACCTTCACTTCTTCTGCGTCTTTGGAATGCAGCATTTGTCCAACATAGTACGTGTTCATGATGGCAACGTCGCCTGCCTTGGCAGCAATTGCTTTTGCCTGATCACGATCTCCGCCCTCCGGCTTGCGCGCAAAGTTGTTCACCAGACCTTTTGCCCACGCTTCTGCTTCCTGTTCTCCGTTCAGCTCAATAAAAGAAGCAACCAGTGACTGGTTATACAAATTGGAGGAGGAACGCACCAGCACTTTTCCTTTCCATTTATCATTAGCCAAATCTTCGTATGTAGACAATTGTTCTGGCTTCACGCGATCCTTGGCATACACGATAACACGTGCACGCGTCGCCATCCCGATCCATTCGTTATCTTTATCCCGCAGCTCTTGCGGTACGTGTTTGTCTACTTCAGCAGATTGAATCGGTTGAAGTACGCCATTTTGCTTTGCGTAGTTCAATACACCACCGTCTACAGTAATAAACAAATCTGCCTCGGAGCTCTCACCTTCCCGCTTGAGGCGTTCTACCAGCTCCTCCGCTGTTCCTTTCACTTCATTTACCTTGATACCTGTTTGTTTCGTAAATTCACCAAACAGCTTGCTATCTACATCGTAATGTCTTGCGGTAAATACATTGACGACTTGCTCGCCGTCTTTTTTAGCCGGCTCTGTTGCCTTTGCTCCTGCTGAATTGGTTTCTGCTTGTGGCTGCGCCGTGCTTGTATTGTTAGTGCCTGCTTGATTTGCCCCGCAACCAGCCATGAATGGCAAGGTCATCATGGTGAATAGCATGAGCCCAAGCATGTATTTTTTTCTCATTTCGCCTATCTCTCCATTCTCGTACATTTTTAATAATGAAAATCATTGTCAATTAGTTCGACGTTGACTATTGTATCTGACGAAAATGAGAAAACGCTGTGAAAATCAAAAAAACTTTTCCTCCTTGAGCATTTTTGATTCTTGTTCGAGCGGCAGTACAAACGAAACCGTCGTCCCTTTGCCTTTGCTGCTATGAATCATAATGGTTCCACCGTATTTTTCTACAAGGCGCTTGGCAATGGAAAGGCCTAGTCCATGCCCACTCTGTTCACGGCTTCTCGACTTGTCGACACGATAAAGTCGGTCCATCACATAAGGCAAATCCTGTTCAGGGATGCCTACACCACGGTCACTGACTGAAATCCGGGCTGACTCTTCCGAAACAACTGCGCTGATCTCCACCCGTTTGCTCTCACCCGAATACTTCACGGCATTATCTAGCAGTATGAGCAAAATCTGCTCCAAATGCTCCTCGGAGACTATCAGACTCCTCCCCTCCAGTGCATCTACGTCCAGTGCGAGCTGAAAGGCTGGATGCAGCAAGGCAATATTGCTTACCATCTGGCCTATTACTCGATCCGGGTCGGACAAACTGGCATCATGCTCCTGTCTTTCCTGCTCGGCGCGGGCCAAGACCAGCATTTCCTGAACCAGCCCCTTGAGACGGGTTAGCTCCTGAATAGACGCCTGCAGGGACTCCTCCAAAACTGCCGGATCGTTTTTTCCCCACCTTCGTAGCAATGATAAATGTCCTTCGATGATCGCGAGCGGTGTTCGCAGCTCATGTGAGGCATCCTCGACGAACTGACTTTGCTGTTTAAAGGACCGCTCTACTTGATCCATCATTTTATTAAACATTTTCATCAAACTGGAGATTTCATCCTGGTTGTCAAAAAACTGGACGCGCTCCTGAAGCCCTTTTTGCTTAATATTTCGGATCGTCTCATTCATCGCTTGGAGCGGCTTGAGCAGCTGTCGAGCCAGCAATCGGCCACCCAATCCACTGATGACTACTGCGGCCAAACAGCCAATTGCCATGACCTGAAACAATGCGTCACTGAGCTGTTCGTATGACTGCATATTTTTGATGATTTCAACTGTACCTGTAAATTGAAAGATTGTAATCGGGCCGCTCACCATCACGAGATTCCCGTTTGCGTACTCGGTGACTGCGTGATCATAGTGGGTGACAGGTACTGATTGTAGCCTTTCATTTTGGTAATCGTCATAAACGACCAATAATGGATAACCATCTTCATCCAAAATGCGTATGAGCTGGTCTTTCTGATTGATTCTCTCCAGAAAACCACGAATGTCGGCTAGCTCCGTCTCTTTGAACGAAAGCTCTTTTTCTAACGAATAGTTGACGATATCCCGCATCGTCTGTTGAATCATCTGCTCTTCCTGCCTCATCATCCACTTTTCGATAAAAAAGTATTGAAATGTGTTGTAGGCGACAAACACAAGAAACAAAAGCACGGCAGACCAGATCGTCAACCGCCACTTGATTGGAATCTGAGCTAGTGAAATCACTTTTCTTTTCATTTTCGCATCACATAGCCAATGCCGCGGACCGTTTGAATGTAGCTAGGCTCTTTTGGCGTATCGATTTTATTGCGCAAATAACGCACGTACACATCGACTACATTGGTCTCAACAGCCGCCTCGAAGCCCCACACATTGTCCAGCAACATATCTCTCGCCAATACACGGTTCATATTTTTCATGAAGGTGATTAGCAGATCATACTCTCTCTTGGTCAAATCGATCACCTGATCGCCTTTTTTCACCAGTCTGGCATCCAAATTTACCTGCAGCTCTTTATACACGAGCACTGATCGTTGGATGACCTCCTGTTCTTCCTGTCTGCGAAATACAACTCTCATTCGCGCCAATAGCTCCTCAATCGCAAATGGTTTAGGAATATAATCGTCGGCACCACTATCCAGTCCGGATACGCGATCGGTGATACTGTCTCTGGCGGTCAGCATAATGATCGGTGTCTTTTTCACAGTTCTTATTTTTTGGCATACTTCCAAGCCATCTACACCAGGGAGCATCAAGTCTAATAAGATGACATCCCACTCTTCTTTTAGCGCAAGCTCCAATCCTACTCTTCCATCATAGGCGACCGTGATGTGAAAAGCCTCATGACGCAGCTCCAGCTCAATAAAGCGAGCCATATTTTTCTCATCTTCAATCAGCAGAATTTTTTTCATTCTTGTCCCGCCTTTTGTTTACTCCTCTTCCGAGTCCATCTGATTGTATTTGATAATCATTTTCACCGTCAATTGGATTGCACGAAAAAAGGGACCGACATCGGCCCCTCTCCTTTTACTGCGCGATATATTTGATCACTGCCATTTCCTGCCCGAACTTATGTCCTTCATCACTAAATCCTACGCTGGCATATAATTGATGCGCTCCCCGGTTCTCGGGATGGTAACCGACGACGATTTTCCTCGCATCAGGCAGCTCAGCCATTTTCGCAAGCAGCAATTGGGTAGCTGCTTTGCCGATGCCTTTGCCCTGGTATTTTTTATCCACCATGATTCGGTAGATCCAGTACCCGTCCAGCTCTTCTTTTCTTGTATTGTACATGCAAAAGCCAACCTGCTGTCCGTCTGCGATGATCGACAACGCCTGTAAGGTCGGCTCGAATTTTGTCTGTGCAATGGATACCGCATTGGACACCATGTATGACTTCTGTTCTTCCGATACTTCTAGTAAGCAGCAAGCATACCAATTTTCTGCATCTACTTCTACGAGTTCTACCTGAACTGTCCTCATTTTCTTTCCCCTTTCAGCTGTGCGGGGAAACGCTGCTCGTTTTACCTGGCCGTTATCCCCATGTCGTTATTCAGCAAAACATTCATCTCATTTGTCATAATGAACGCCTCCTTTAGCAAAAAACTAACTATAATATACCATTTTTTCACCCACAGAAATAACAAATAGGTAGGTCAGGAACCCACCGCCCACTCTGCACATAAGATGGCAATTAGTACGATCCTAAACACGAGGTGGAGTGTGTCATGTACGGATATCAACCATACGGATACGACTATGACTTCTATCCCCAAACCGTATCCTCTCAACATGCACAGGAGCCGACTCAGTCATATGCCGAAATCCACGGTGGTCCTCTCGCTCCAAATCTGTACGGATATGTCGTCTTTACCGACGTGCCGTACGGGACGGATGTGTTTGTTGAAGTTGGCGGTCTTCCCGCATTTCAGCCTGCGTCCGGCGACCAACCACAGATTGGACCGTTTGGCTTTCATGTGCACGATAAAGGGGTTTGCACCGTAGGAAATCCAGATAATCCTTTTCTTGCAGCAGAAGGGCACTGGAATCCAACCCATCAGCCACATGGCAATCACGCCGGAGATTTTCCAGTGCTTTTTTCCAATGATGGGTATGCCCGCATGAATTTTTTCACCAACAAATTCAGAGCAGCAGATGTCATCGGAAAATCAGTCATTATTCATCAAAGCCCGGATGATTTTCACACACAACCCGCTGGCAATAGCGGGAAGCGGCTCGCGTGTGGTCTTATCCAAGCCGGATGAGACAATCAACCAAAGCAGCGGCAGCTACGGACGTGAACCTGCGCCCGAGACTGCCGCTGCTTCTCTTTTACATGGTACTAGTCCAGTTACAGCTCAATCACCTTTGTTGCGATGTTTTTGCAAAACTCGCTGTCATGCTCCACAAAGACGATGGTTGGCGCGTGCTCAAGCAGTAATTCCTCGATTTGCATGCGCGAAATGACATCAATAAAATTAAGCGGTTCATCCCAAATATGCAAATGGACCTTCTCACAAAGGCTTTTGGCAATCAGCACTTTTTTCTTTTGCCCACCGCTGTAGGCAGAAATATCTTTTTCAAATTGCACTCTGGAAAAATCGAGCTTACGTAAAATCGCTTTAAACAGACTCTCATCAATTCCGTTTGCTCTCGCGAAGTCCGTCAAATTCCCCTTCAAATGCGAGGTATCCTGGGAGACGTAGGAAATTTTCAGCTGACTTCCTTTTCGAAACGTACCCGTATATTCGAGCTCCTCCCCACAAATGAGCTTGATGATGCTTGATTTACCAGAGCCATTTTTACCGGAAAGAGCGATTCGCTCCCCCTGCTGGATCGAAAAGCTGACATCTGAGCAAACCTTTTTCTCTCCATAATAAATCGACACATGATCAAGCTCAGCCAACTGATTTTTATGATAAGCAAGCTGTGAAATCTTGAGACTTTCCTGGTTTTCAATGTTTTTCAGGAGCTTCGACTTTTCCTCCGCCGCGGAATGCTGTCTCTGCTCGATGGATTTGGAGCGTTTCATCATTTTGGCTGCCTTGTGACCAACATATCCTTTGTCCACCTTGGAGCCTGAGTTTAGTGTGCCGTTTTTCGTTTTTTCTACTTCGTGTGACCAGTTGCTCGTTCGTTTGGATGCATCAGATAGGCGTTTGATATCTTTTCGCAGTTTATCGTTCTCAGCGAGCTCAAGATTATCCTGTCTCTGTTTATTTTCCCACCAATCGGAGAAGTTCCCCCGTTGAATTTCGATATTGGTTTTATTGATGGAAAGGATGTGGTCGACGCAGTTATCCAGAAAGGACCTGTCGTGGGACACCAGAATAAAACCGCTTTTCATTTTGAGATAGTCACTGACCAGTTTCCGTGCATGCATATCCAGATGATTCGTCGGTTCATCAATGAGCAAGAAGCTGTTTTCCTTTAGAAACAACGTGGCCAGTAGCACTTTGGTTTGCTCCCCGTTGGACAAGGTGTCAAAGGGGCGGTAGAGAGCATCCTCAGAAACCTTGAGCAAGGAAAGCTCGCGCATAAGCTCCCAGTGAACGTAATCAGGATGAATGTCGCTGATGACATCCAAAGTATTGTTCTCCTTGTTTGCAACAGGGAAAGGAAAGTATTCAAATTGAACATGGGCAGAAATCGTACCACTGTATTCATACTTGCCCAGTAGCAGATTTAAGAAAGTCGTCTTCCCTCTGCCGTTTCTCCCCGTAAACCCGAGCTTCCAGTCTGTATCGATTTGAAAGCTCACATTTTCAAAAATGTTATCGAAGCTGCCCTCGTAGGCAAACGTCAGGTTGGTAACATTGATTAATGACATAAAGGTATCCCCCTGTAAAAAAATAGAAAAGCTACAAGAAAGTTACTTTCTTGTAGCTCAAATAAATACAGCAAATCCAACCCACTACTGGCGTTAGATAAGGATATATTGAGTGAAAGATAAAGTAACCCTCTTGCATATAAGAAATAAAACAGGCGAAACGTATCGCTTTTGTTGTTTTATTTTATAAGCAAGAAAAAATTACATTATCCCATTCAGCTCCATTCATTAAATTACATCCATATTATCATACCCATTTTCTAATTTCTACAATAATATTCAGGACAATCCAGAACTCTATGTTTCACCCTTTTAATAAGTGGGTATATAGACCTAAGCGACATTGATCGTTCTACCGAAAAAAAGGTAGCCACTTATTTAAAAAGGAGATAAGCAGCATGAATTCTTTCACAAAAGTGTTTGGCGTACTTATGGCCTGTTTGCTTTTGTTCTCGACATTTGGCCTCAGTCGTGCAGACGCATTCTGCTACGGAACACGCAATTATTTGCCACCATTATTCGGTGAGGTTGATTACGACGAGTACGATGGACTATCTGCTTATATCGAGGTAGAGCCAGCATTTACCGAGTTTATGTATCTGATTGCCACTGATTCACGTGGAAATGAAAGAGCGCGTATCCGCATTACTTCTATGGATGAATCAGAAATGTTTATGGCTCCTGTTACCGACAGGGAAGGACAAGAAATAGAAGTAAAAGTAAAATCCGGGTGGATCCATGTACCGCAAAAAAGCTTAAAGCTGTCACCTGGAGATTATGATTTCTATTTGGAGGTCAGTAACTTCGATTCTCGCCCGGAGACAGCATCTGGAAGCAAAATAACAGGTATCGCAACAGATACGCAGTGCGGTCGTGCTACTCTGCAATCAGACGCGTACGAAATCACCATCGATGCGATTCCAAACTCCGATTTTCCAGGTTTCATTGACATCAAAGACGAGTACCTTTTGATTAACCTCAACCTCACAGCCGAGTATGCAAAAGGAAAGTTTTCGCTGCTCATTATCGATGAGAATGGCAAGGTCGTGAAGCGTAATGCTCTGGGAACAAAGAAGCAGCAATTTTCATCGCGCAGCATTTCACTTGAACCAGGTACTTACAAGGTACAACTGGAGATGATCCTGTCCGGTAAAACAACCTTGTCCAATGCCGTAACCTGGGTCATTCAAAGAGAATTCATCGACCTCGGCTTAGGAGTGGGACAGTCTTTCCCTGGCAAAATCACGATCACTCCTTCTGGTGCGATCACGATTACTCTACAGGGAAAACAAGATACTCTGAGTCAGTACGACTTTTACTTTATCGTGCGGAATGCAGATGGAAAAGATGTACGTCACCTGCTGATCGATCCCAAAAATCCATCTCTCGCAGCCAAAGAATTGAGCCTGCCTACAGGCCTTTATTCATTAACTCTCAAGATTTACGACCCGAGAAGTCAGCAAACCATCAACTCGGAATCCATCTACTACACCGCGAACCAGTCTGGTCAAATCATTGTGTTTATCGATGGACAGCTGCAAACCTACAACAAGCCGCCTGTCAAAATCAATTCCAGAGTGCTGGTGCCGATGCGCGCTGTATTTGAAGCATTCGGCGCAAAGGTAGACTGGGATGAAGCGACGGAAAGCGTCACGGCAACCACAAATGGTGATGTAATCAAGCTGACAATTGGCTCCAAGATCGCCTATAAAAATGGGCAACCGATTACGATGGACGTACCTGCCATCCTGTATAATAACCAAACGACAATGGTTCCCATTCGTTTTGTCAGTGAAGCGCTTGGTGCTACCGTCAGCTGGGACAACTATTCCAATTCGGTCATTATCAGCAGATAAAACTGCCTCCTGCTGATTGAAAAAAAAAGAAAGCGCGGACGTCCGCGCTTTTTTGCTTTTCTATTCCTGATTTATCCATTACCAACGCAATAGAGACAAATCCACTTGTGGAACGAGACCTTGCTCTCCGGCTCTGCCGAGTAAAGCTGTGATTGCCCCATAGCCATCCTCACCCAGATTGCTGGTAAATTCATTTACATACAGATCAATATGGGCCTTGGCAACCTCTAGGGACAGCTCCTGGGCGTGGCACATCACATACTCCTGCGATGCCTCTGGGTGGGCCCACGCATACTCGACAGAAGCACGCGTCCAGTCAGTCAAAGCCTGTAAATCCATGGAGCGACGTGCGATGATAGCCCCCAGTGGAATCGGCAGCCCTGTATCGCCTTCCCACCAGTTTCCGAGATCGGTCATGAGTGCCAGGCCGTAATTTTGATACGTAAACCGCGCCTCATGAATCACGAGTCCAGCATCGATTTTGCCATCGCGAACAGCCGGCATAATCTCATGGAAAGGCATAACGACAATTTCGCCTACCCCGCCTGGGACATTTTGGGCTGCCCACAGTCGAAACAATAAGTACGCAGTCGAACGCTCGCTGGGTACGGCCACTCGCTTTCCAGACAAACGGGCTGGATCATTCTGATCAAGCCCCGAGCCATTTCCTTGGGTCAAAACAAGGGGGCCGCAGCCTCTGCCCAAGGCACCGCCACACGGCAGGAGTGCATAGTCCTTCAAAACCCACGGCAGTGCTGCATAAGAGATTTTCATGACCTCTGGCCCCTCTGACTTTGTGGCCAGCGTGTTGGTAATATCGATGTCAGCGTACATAATGTCGAGCTTCGGTGCTCCCGGAATCAATCCGTGAGCCCAGGCATGAAAAACAAACGTGTCATTTGGACATGGCGAAAACGCAATTTTCATCTAGAGTACCTCCCGTAATCCTGCACTTGCTTGCTCCAAGGCTACCAGCGCGTCTTTGATACGCCACGCTGATTTATCTCGTGGGCCAATCGCATTGGATACTGTCCTGATTTCCAGAACTGGCACGCCGCGCTGCTGCGCAGCAATTGCTACCCCGTAGCCCTCCATCGCTTCTGCCGCTGCATCGGGCATACGCTTGGCCAGTGCAGCTGCCGTTTCAGCTGTCCCTGTGACAGTCGACAACGTAAGCACCTGCCCCATTTTGACGGGCAAGCCTTTGGACTGTATCGCTTCGGTCACTTTTGTCGCCAATTCTTTATCAATCGCAACACGAGATGAACCAAAGCCGAGCTGGTCGACGTCAGAAAAACCGTCTGCTGTCTCTGCGCCCAGATCCGCACAGATGATTTCGCTTGCCACCACTACTGAACCGACTCCAGCTTGTCCAATAAAGCCCCCGCAAATACCGGCGCAAATGACCAGATCGTACGAATTTGTTGCCAGCACAGCTGCCGTACTCGCTGCAGCAGACGCTGGTCCTACTCCCCCAACCAGGAGAGTAAATCTGTTATCGTCCTGCAGCCCACGCAAAACGGCATCACGCTCTGCTTCCACAGATGTGACCACAAGTATGCGAATTGGCTGTTGATCTACTTCCATATGTCCCACTCCCTTCTCTTTTTCTCCTTTTATCCTGTCATGCTTCCACCTCCAACGTTATCGCTACTTTCGCGCCATGTAAAGTTGTTTAGAGAGTTTGTCAAAAGATAGGAAAATAATTACAATAGAGCTTCGAAACTACTATTTCAATAGAGGTGACCAATGAACCCACCTTTGTCTAATCCCCAAAACCACCCTGACTGGATCGCGCCGCATTCGCTCCGCTGGTATGCGCAGCTGGCAAACCAGACAGGAGAATATGTATATCCGTGGCGCTCTACCATTGTCGAGCCAAATGGCGAGTCGCTTTTTACCCAAGAGGTCGCTCGCATGGTCAAAAACAAAAAAGTCCTCGACATCGGCTGCGGACATGGTGCCTTCGCTCTTCTTTGGGCTACAGAAGCCAGTGAGATTGTTGGACTCGATGCCACCGACAGCTTTGTGAAAACCGCCATGGAAGGGACGCATCCAAACGTTTCCTTTGTCATCAGCAACACCAAGGAGCGTCTCCCGTTTGCAAAAGGAGAATTTGATTGTGCCTATAACCGTAAAGGTCCAACCTCTGCATATCCCGATTGCAAACGAATTGTTAAAGCCGGTGGTCAAATACTTGGACTTCATCCCGGAGACTTGCTTTTTGCCGAATTATCCGAATGGTTTCCGCACTTATTTGAACCACCTTCGAGTGGAACCCCTGTTCTCGACAAGCTACAAGCCAAACTGTATGAAGCTTCCTTTTCCCACGTAGATATTGCATCGGTAACGAGTACAGAGTATATCCTCTCACCGCTTGATGTGATCAAGCTGCGCTGCTTTGGCCAGCTGCCATCCGTGACGGAGCAGACGATCGTGCAGCACTTGCATTCAGTTCAGCACATTTTTGATCAGCATGCGACAGGAAACGGCTTACCCGTTACTTTTGCCCACTATTTTGTTCGTGTGACTGTATAGCATTCCTTATAGGCAATAAGAGCAGCAACCGATTTTGTCTTCAAAACAGATCGGTTTTCTTTGTTTTTCTGATTTTTTAACTTATATGTAAAGAGTTATTAAAAAAATTGTTAATGCAACTTTAATAAATATAGTTACTTGACAATCTACAGTTTATTTCTTACACTTGGTTACGAAAAGTAAACTAAACAATATCGCATAAGAATCGCTGTTCCAAAGCATCATGTTAAAGAAAAAATTCTTTGGAGGTATGTATCATGGGAAAAGATTTCTTGGCAGCCTTAAAAGACAGAAGAAGCTACTATGGAATTAGCAAAGAATCAGTGGTATCTGACAGCCGAATTCAAGAAGTCATCAACGAAGCTGTTAAACATACGCCTTCCGCTTTTAACTCCCAAAGTGCTCGGGTAGTGGTTCTGCTCGGTGAACAGCATGACAAATTGTGGAATATCACAAAAGAGACCCTGCGCAAAATCGTACCTGCTGACAATTTTGCTTCGACTGAAGAAAAAATGAATGCTTTTGGCAACGGCTACGGTACTGTGCTGTTCTTTGAAGATCAAAGTGTCGTGGATGGCCTGCAAAAACAATTTGAGCTGTACAAGGACAACTTCCCGATCTGGTCTCAGCACTCTTCCGGTATGCTTCAATTTGTAGTTTGGACCTCTTTGGAAAACGAAGGCTTTGGCGCATCCCTGCAGCACTACAATCCTCTGATTGACGAAGAAGTACAACAGACCTGGAATGTACCAAGCAGCTGGAAGCTGATTGCCCAATTGCCTTTTGGCAAGCCGACCTTCGAGCCAGGTGAAAAACAATTCCAGCCACTAGAAGATCGGGTAAAATTCTACTCTTAATCTCACCTTTTTCGAAAGCTGCTTACAGCGACACGATGGTTCAAATCCATTTTGTCGCCGTATTTTATTTGCACGGTGAAAGTACCGTTTTATACGATTGCTTTCCGCTAATGACTATGGTAGAATGCAATTAAACAAAAGATTTTTATAAGTGTTCACATATTGTAAAGGGTTTACATTTATGTTTGAACCTTTTACAATGTGTGAATTTTTATTTTATCCACAAATAAAAGTTGCATATTCATTTTAATTTTTTTGGAGGTAACACCCATGCAAACAGGTACAGTAAAATGGTTCAACGCTGAAAAAGGCTATGGCTTCATCGCAGTTGAAGGCGGAAACGATGTATTCGTTCACTTCAGCGCAATCCAAGGCGACGGTTTCAAATCCCTTGAAGAAGGCCAACGCGTTGAGTTCAACGTAGTTGAAGGCAACCGTGGACCACAAGCTGAGAACGTTGTAAAACTGTAAACAGCACTTACAAAGCTGCCCCTACTTATGGAGGGGTAGCTTTTTTGTTGCCTTGCGAGAGTTTTTTGATATGTAAAAAATTCATACTTTCTTCCTAAGAGGCTGTTGACAATACGTACACCTAACCATATAATCACGTTATAATGCAGATTAAAGCAATGGCGCTTTAGAGGGCATGAATTTTTTGACAATACGTATGATTTGTAGATGTTGCAATTATGGCTTTATTTTTAAGGTCGTTTGAAAGCGGTTCCAGTTTGTTTGTCAAGCAAGCACTGTAAACAAGTTCACACGAATAAGCAAAGGCGCTTAGGTATTTCTCGGTTACGAGATCCTAAGCGCCTTTTTTCAGTTAAATGCGCAACTCGACGTTTTTAACTGAGCCAGAAAGTAGATACTTCCCTTATCTGCTTCCTGATTGATTCAAGTCATAGCATTCCGCTAAAAATGCGGTCGCTCCCCCATAACAGCCTCGATAAGAGGTTTTCTGAAAAGGTAGCTATGACCGTTTTGTTTACATCCTGAAAAAGGTGGGGTTGTGTATGGAACACATTGGAAGTGTCATTATTTACATTATCATGTTATGTGCAGTCATTGGGGCTATTGCTGCGATCCGCAATAGCGATGAAGGACTCGGAAAAGAGTTCATGGAAGGGATTCACTCTACCGGTTATATCTTTGTACCTGCTGCCGGTATCATGGCGTCCCTGCCCTATATTTCCTGGTTTGTAGAAAAAGCGGTTTCTCCTATCTTCCATAAGATCGGTGCAGATCCAGCTCTTGCCGCTACTGCAATCCTTGCCACTGACATGGGCGGATATCAATTGGCTAACATCCTGAAGACCAGCACCGAGGGTTGGGTTATGGCGATGGTCGTTGGTTTCATGGCTGGTGCTACGATCGTATTCTCCATTCCGATGGGGCTTGCGATGCTCGATAAACGCGACCATAAATATATGGCGCTGGGTGTCATGTCCGGTATTTTGACTGTTCCCATCGGTGCTTTCATTACAAGTGCAATTCTTTCTTTGACCAACGCTCAAGTACGCGCTGAAATCGCTTCGAATGGTGATTCTACTTATGCTTTTGCTATCGGAATCGGACAAGTTCTGTTGAATCTATCCCCGATCCTGATTTTTGTATTGGTAATTGCTGCCGGTCTGCGCTTCTTGCCGGACCTGATGATTCGCGGATTTATGATTTTCGGTAAAACCATGGATGCTGGTATCAAGCTGGTACTCGTTTTCTCCATCGTTCAACACTTTACAGGAATCTTCTCTACGATCTTTGGTGCTTGGGGCTTTGACCCGATCATCGCCGATCCTGCTGACCAATACCGTGCTTTGGAAACTGCCGGTTATATCGGTATCATGCTCGCTGGTGCGTTCCCGATGGTATACTTGCTGCGCAAATACTGTGCGAAGCCACTGGAATCTCTCGGTATGAAATTAGGCTTGAGCTCTACAGGTAGTGCTGGCTTGCTCGCTACGATCGCAAACATTTTGGCGATGTTCCGTCTCGTTCGTTCCATGCCGCCAAAAGACAAAGTAATCAACATCGCATTCGGTGTCTGTGCTGCCTTCTTGCTCGGTGACCACCTGAGCTTCTCGGCAAACTTCCAGCCAAACATCATCCTGCCGGTACTGCTCGGTAAATTGGGTGCTGGTGTAATCGCGATCGCACTTTCCTACTGGCTGTCTGTACCAAAAGCTTTGGAGCTGGAAAAGCAAGACCGCGCTGCTGGCATTATTGGACCAAATGAATACCTGGAAGATGCGCCAAAAACTGCTGCTGCAGAAGTAGCCGCTACAAAAGAATAAATCAAAAAGGAGCTGTCCCCCTGAAAGGACGGCTCCTTTTTTCATGTAAAAAGAACGTCTGAAAACGAATGGTTGTACATAATTTGTATTGTGAATTCTTCCTATTCAGGGACGCAGCACAAATCGCCTTTGCCAGTTTCCAGTGCAGATTTCAGGCTTGACACTACTTGTGACCAGGCCATTTTGTGCCAAGCCCTGGCTTTGTCCCACTCCTCGGATTCTTTCCAGCCAAAATGCTCGATGACCACTTTGGTTTTCCCCGACAGCTCCGATAACGTGACAAGGACGTATGTTAACGCATTGTCCTGGTTCATGATAGCCGCAAAATCATCCGGGCCCTTCCAAGTAAAGCCCAGCCTCTCCTTTGGTTCGAATAGAGTCAGGAAGCATCCTTTGGTTCCCATTTGCTCCCGATTACTCGGATCAAAGAACAATTCATACGCGCCACCCAAACGCGGCTCAATATTGGCGTCAGGAGCAAACCACTGAATCACGCGGTCTGTTTGCGTAAAGGCTAACCATACCAGCTCCAGAGGAGACTCTATCTCCGTCTCTACCTGCAAGGCACTCATCGTCATTTTCCCCCTCGTAATTGTCCTAACAGTTTGAAAATAACAACGAAAACATTGGCAGTCAATACCTATTCCTCTAATGATTCTCGTGAAGTCAGATGCGAATGTACTATTTTTTCGGGTAATGCACATTCACGCCTTTGTCAAGCAATAATGAATGTTATAATAGAATGGAATAAAATCCAAATTGGGGAGAGGAACGATGGAACAAACAGTCGCAAAATCAGCTCACCAAAAATTACCGATTGGAAAACTGCTCAAGAGGATCCTCTTCATTCTGATTGGTGCCTCTCTCGTCTCTGTTGCTTTGGAAATCTTTCTGGTTCCAAACAACATCATTGACGGTGGAATTGTAGGTGTCTCCATTATTGCCTCGCACCTGACAGGAATGAAGCTTGGTATCTTCCTGTTCCTCTTGAACTTACCTTTCCTCTTAATTGGGTACAAGCAAATTGGGAAAACATTTGCTATCTCAACCTTGTTTGGGGTAACCATTATGTCGATTGGAACATCCCTTCTCCATCCCGTTCCTGGTTTAACCGGTGACCCTCTGCTCGCTGCTGTATTCGGTGGAATCATTTTAGGTATTGGTGTTGGACTTGTCCTGCGCTATGGGGGTTCATTGGACGGTACGGAAATTATCGCTGTCTTGTTCAATAAGAAGTCTCCCTTCTCCGTTGGTGAGATCGTGATGTTTATCAACCTATTCATTTTGAGTAGCGCCGGATTTGTATTCGGTTGGGATCGCGCGATGTACTCGCTGATTGCCTATTACATTGCTTTCAAAATGATCGATCTGACCATCGAAGGATTCCAGGAATCCAAATCGGTTTGGATTATTAGCGACAATCACAAAGAGCTCGGTGACGCAATCGTTGCTCGTCTGGGTCGTGGTGTTACTTATCTGAAAGGTGAGGGCGGCTATACAGGCGACGATAAGAAAGTCATTTTCTGCATCATTACGCGTCTGGAGGAAGCCAAGCTCAAGCTGATTGTGGAAGAAGTAGACCCTACTTCCTTTTTGGCCGTGGGGAACATTCACGACGTACGTGGCGGACAATTCAAAAAGAACGCTATTCACTAACAATTAGCATCATGCTGAATCTAATACGTTATCAAAAGTGTCGCCTATTATTCGGGTGGCACTTTTCTTTTCCGTTTTTATTTCCACAATTTGGTCCATCGTATACGATAGAGATACCTGCTCATAAGGAGGCTTTCCCATGGCTGCCAACCATTTTACACTTACATCGATTCCGATTGAAGAAAAAGAGGTCCTCAAGCGCTTATTGGAGCTGTACTTATATGATTTCAGCGAGTTTTTACCAATCGATGTCAATGAGGACGGCTGTTTTGGTTATCCCTATGTTGATGAGTATTGGAGTGATCCAGTCCGCCATCCTTTTTTTGTGAAGGTAGAGGGCAAGCTGGCTGGTTTTGTACTCGTTCGCAGCTTTCCTGACCATAATAACGAGCAAGTTTATTCGATAGCGGAGTTTTTTATGATGAAACGCTTCCGAAGACATGGTTTGGGAAAAACCGTCGCGCATGAGATCTTCCGAAAATTTCCCGGAAAATGGGAGGTCTTTCAGATCAGAAGCAATCTCCCTGCCATAGCCTTCTGGAGAAAAAGCATTGCGGAATACACCCGAAATGATTTTCAAGAGCGTAAAGAAGAGGAGAGGGTATATCAAACCTTTGTATCTGCACCCGGCTTGTAAGCATACAGACTAGAGACAGGAATCAAACAGTCTCTAGTCTTTTCTTATAACTGGCGTTACGCGCGGAAAAGTCATCGTGACGGTAGTTCCCTTTCCCTGCGCGCTCCAGGCTCTTATTTCACCGCCATGCGCCAGTACAAGCTGCTTGGCGATCGCCATTCCGAGGCCAGTTCCGCTGACATCCTCTTCTGTATGTCCTCCACGGTAATACCTTTCAAACAGATTTGCCTGCGTCTGCTCATCCATACCAGGTCCATTATCGCTGATTGCAACGGCAAATCCGTCATGCTCCTCCAAAGCATTCACACTGACGAGCACCTGTGTCCCTGCTGGCGTATGCTTGATGGCATTTGCCAAAATATTAACGATGATCCGACGAAAATAGCTCGGATCCACTTCTGCATAAACAACAGGTACAGAGGTGCGAAACTCGATCACGTGTTCATCTGCTCCTGGGTCATTCACCATGTCTACCGTGATCCTCCTGATTGCTTCGACAACCTCGATCGATTCCTTTACGAGCGGCAGGGCGTTGTTTTTCAAACGGTAGGTCAGGTTCAAATCCTCGATCAAGCCATTCATGTAATCCGCTTTTTCCCGTATTGTCCTCCCGAACTGCCCAACCTCGCCCTCGGCCCATTCGTATGCTTCTGTCTCCAGAATAGCCGCGTAGCCAAAAATAGAGCTGAGCGGTGTCTTCAAATCGTGAGACAAGCCGGATATCCATTCTTCCCTCGTTCGTTCCATATCTTTTTGCCGTTGTTCATTCATCCGCAGCGTCTCACTTAAATGCGCGAGTGCATCAAACATGTCTTTATAGACTGCGAATGGGCTCTTCCATTTCCCTTTTCTCGTCATTCCCGCCCTGCGACCGTTTCGTGCGACGGGCTCTATGTACTGACCTTTCGACAAGCGCTCGATCCAGCTCACCATGTGCAGAAGCGGTTTTCCTACTCGCAGCGCATACCAGCTTCCGATGAAAACAATACACAAAATCATAATGACTAGAAGCTGCCTGAGCACATCCTCCAGCACATTGTCCACCGAATCACCCGCGGCATCTGCCTGGAAGCCTGGATTGTGCAGCCCGACCACGTATGTCTTTCCGCTTTCTTGGTCATAACGGCTAATAATGCGCTGCGGCGTGTTTTTTTGTCCCTGCCCGTTTTGTAAAACCTCTGTCAAATCAAGGCGCAAGGATGCGTTTGCATGATTCCACTGCTCAAGAAGCTGCCCATCCCGGTCATAGATGACATACCAGGCATTTTCCCGGGAAAAGTTTTGCTGTAATCCCTCTGTAGCCTGCTTGCTTCCCAAAGGCTGCGAAACGAGTAATTGTCTCATCAACTCAAATTCTGGCGCAGGGGTTGCATACAGGACGATCATTTTCTTTTCCGCCACCGTCACGATCCAATAAGTAAAATGGTACGGAGCAGCACGTTCATTCTGTATCCATGCAATCCACTCACCCGGCGTGTAGGTGGTCGGAATATCGGCAGGTGTATGAAATGTGTAGATAGCCTTCCCCTGCTCATCCATAATTTGCATCCAGCCATTATGCGCTGCGACGCTTTTCTCCACCTTGTTCTCTACCCGGATGGTCTCGCCCTCTGCACTTAGCTGCATCGCCAGATCAGAAGCACTCAGGCGGGATGGATCAGCAGCAATCTCTTCATTGGTGACGCGTACTCCAAGCACCATCAGCGAAATACTCATACAAACAAAAAGCACGACGACAAACCCGAAAAACTGGCGGACATACTGGATGATCAGCTTTTTCCGCAGATTCATGATGACTTCCCGTTCGTCACCAGCTTATAGCCCAGTCCCCTGATCGTGACAAGATGCTTCGGCTGACTCGGATTTTCCTCAATCCGCTGCCGCAGCTTATGAATGTGCACCATCACGGTATTTTCATCAAACAAGCCATACTCATCCTTCCAGACATGATCGTATATTTGTTCCTTCGTAAAGACCCGATTCGGATTTTGACAAAAGAAAACAAGAAGCTGAAACACTTGCGCCGGGCAGTCCACCTGTTTTCCATCAACAATCAGCTCTGCCGCATCCACATTAACGAGGATTCGGTCAAACGCATATCGCTTTTCCTCTTGTGCCGCTGCTGTAGACGTTCCCAGCGTTCGTCGCAAATGCGCCTTTACTCGTGCTACGACCTCCAATGGGTGAAAGGGCTTGGTGATATAATCGTCAGCTCCATAAGCAAAGCCACTAAGCTTATCAAAGTCGGAGCCTTTTGCGGAAAGGAAGAAAATCGGAGCCTGCGTTCGTTGGCGCACCGCTGCACACAGCTCAAATCCACTTTTATCGGGCAGCATGACATCCAGAATCAACAGATCATACGTCCTCTCTTCTATCAGACGCAATGCCTGCTGTGCCCTTGTACACGTATCGATGTATAAAAAGCCTTCCTTTTTCAGGACGGTCTTCACCATGTGCAGGATCGCTTCTTCATCGTCGACAAGCAATATTCTCGCTTCTGTTTCCACAACGCACCCTCCTTCTTGTATTCATCATATCATGTGCTGCTCGGACGAACGAAAACGTTAAGGTAATGGTAAGGTAGTGTTTCGCTACCGGAAAGGAAGACCTTTTACAATAAAAGAGAAGAAAGGAAGTGAACAAACCGATGTGGGCCATTTGCCAACACGAATTTATTAGATTGTTCAAAAGCATTAAATCGTTGATTACCGTAGCCTTTATTGTCGGCATTTCGTATCTGGTCTCTGATCTGGTGAATCAGGCAGCAAGCTTTTTCCCGGCGCATGAGCTGGCGAAAGGACATGCACTTGGCATCCTTGTTCTCATCATGCTGCTCGGACCATTGTTTGTATTCAGCTTGTCCCATGACGTAATGAACCGGGAGCTGGCTGGCAGAACGATTCGCTTTCTCGTCACACGAACCTCCCGGACAAAAATTATTTTCGGCAAGTTTTTGGGAGTCGTTCTCTTTTGGCTCGCATGCCTTGTGATTACCTTTGGCGTCGTTTTGGCTACTGTTCATACATTCGATGCCAAGACATTTTGGCAGTGCTTGTCCTTGCTTGTATACTGCATCACGCTGGCCGTGCTGCTTTCCTTGGCCGTGCCTCGTCCTAGCTATACCATGTTTCTCGGAATTGTTCTGGCCATGGTGCTCCCTGGCCTGGGCATGTGGAGCGCGCTTTCGGGACATCCCGCTGCACAATTTACCGCCTATTTGACACCGTACACCTTTATTCAAAAAGGTGGAGCTTGGATCGGCTTTATCTGGCTGTATGCAGTAGTATTCCTGTCCGTTTCCATCTACTTGTTTCAAAGGAGGGATTGCTAATGCAGGTGATTGAAACTGTCCAACTGAGCAAACGCTTTGGAAATAGAACGGTTGTAAATAACGTCAGTCTAGAAGTCCAAAGCGGTGAAATCTTTGGCTTTCTCGGGCGAAACGGAGCTGGCAAGTCTACCTTCATCAATATGCTCACAGGCATCATTCGTCCAACCTCAGGCACAATCCGAATGTTTGGTGACGATAGCGGGTCAGAGGAATGGAAGCGAAGAATCGGTGTCTTGCCTGATTACTCCACCTTTTATGATTCGCTGACAGCTGCTGCTCATCTGCATTATTTTGCCCGTGTCAAAGGCGTTTCGCTGACTCAGCAGGAATGCAACCGGATTTTAGCGGCTGTGGAGCTTAAGGAACACGCAACGCGCAAGGCCAAAACGTTTTCCTTCGGGATGAAAAAGAAGCTGGGAATCGCTCAGGCACTCGTCGGAGATCCGGAGCTATTGTTTCTGGATGAGCCAACATCAGGAGTCGACGTGGAGTCGGCGCTGCATATTCAAGAGCTGCTTAGAAGCTTGCACGCACAGGGCAAAACGATCTTCATGACCTCGCACAACCTGAATGAGGTAGAAAAGATTTGTACCCGTATCGCGATCATGAAAAACGGAAAAATCGGGTCGCTTGGAAGTCTGGATGAATTACAGTCTGCCCACCAGAAGTGGCGTCATGTATCTGTTCGACACTCTGCCTTTTCTGCTGGGGAGCAGACTACTCTTTGTACATTTGTGGAATCGTTGGGGCGAAATCTCACGTGGGGAGACGGGCGTTTTTCCCTGCAGGTCGACGATGAACAAAAGGTAGCAACCTTAATCCGCGCGCTCGTACAGGCTCGTATCGACATCTACGGAGTCCATGTTGAGGAGCCTTCACTGGAAAAGATCTTCTTGGAGGAAGAAAGCCATGTTTAATTTATACTTCGCTCTCATCCTGACGATCCTCATCCTGTATCGAATCTATCGGGGAGACGTAGTATCCAATATGTCCATGTCTATCATGATTGGACTGATTGTCCTGAATCTCGTCATTTTCGCGAAAAATTGGCGTCAGAAGCAGAAGAAGGCATAAAAAAAAGCAGCTGTTTGAGCTCCGAACGATTCGGGTTACAAAGAGCTGCTTTTTGCCTATACCAGTGGCAAGAGCTGTTCGAGCCTTTCAATGACCGCCAAAGGCTTATGTGAAGATTTTGGTTCTTTTCCCCGCGGGTTGATCCAGACGGCAGAGAAGCCTGCATCGATTGCACCAGCAACATCTGCGTCCCATGTATCCCCTACGAACAAAACCCGCTCGCATTGTACCTGTAATTCCTGCACCGCTGTTGCGTAAATGCGCGGATCAGGCTTGTGGAAGCCGATCAATTCGGATATAAACACCCGCTCCTTCGGGAAATAGCTGGACAGCCCCAGCCTCTCCAGCTTGATAAAAGCCATATCTTCCGGACCATTCGTAACGATTCCGAGCGTATGCTGTTCAGCCAGCTTCGCGATTGTGGCTTGCACAGTCTGGTCTGGCTGGACAGCATCCATGCATGCCGCGGCATAAGCTCGCTGAAAATCATCGACCTGATGAGGCTCAATGTGCCTCCCAAAGTCAGCCAGTGAGCGCTGCAAACGAAGCTGACGGTATTGCGTAAAGTCGTAGAGCTGGGCAATCACATCAATCCAGAGCGCGTCTCCATGACGTCGCAGTGCTTCCTGCATTTCTTTTCCATCCAAATCAGCCGTCAACGGGTGAGTCGCGATCGTTTGATGCATCCCTTTCTCCCAGCATGCTGAAAAATCAAACAAGGTATCGTCCAGATCAAACAAAATCGTTGTGAAAGCAGGCATGTTGGTGTTCACTCCCTTTTCTCTGACTCCTGCAAATTATTCCTGCATGTGCCTCTTTCTTTTGCTATGATCATTGTAACGGAAAAAGGAGAAAAGGAGGGACATTATGTCTGTTGATAAGCTAGATCTTCTTTTGGAAGGGATGAATGAGCTGCGTCAAGTCACCCGTGCCATTTTGGATCGACAGGATGAGAATGATGCAAAGCTGGATGCATTGACTATGGAGGTACATGTACTAAAAGGCGATGTTGCTCAGCTTAAGGTAGATGTTGCCGAATTGAAAGAAGATGTTGCCCAGCTTAAGGTAGATGTCGCCGAATTGAAAGAAGATGTTGCCCAGCTTAAGATAGATGTTACTGAATTAAAAGAAGGTGTTGCCCAGCTTAAGATAGATTTTGCTGAATTGAAAGATGGCCAGAATCGGCATGAGCGAGTTTTGGAGACACTGGCTTTGCGCGCATTGGAATGGAATGCATACCGTCTCGACCATTCCCGCCGGTCCGTTTAAGACGAGCTGTTCGTTCCATTTTCTGCAAGATCAGCGTACAATGCCTCTTTCAGCTCTTCTGGCAAAAGAATGGAGCGGCGTGTATTTGCATCAATCATCACCATCGTTACATCCCCATCCGCCACCAGCTGCTCCTTTTCGTTATACAGCTCATGCTTGATGACAAAGCTTTTTTCACCCACTTTGACCACAGTCGTGATCGCGTGTACCTCTTCGCGCATTTGCAGCTCCTTGCGGTAGTTGATATTGATATTGACTACTACCGGCATAATCTGTCGACGCTTTAATTCGTCCAGTGTAAAGCCCTTCTGCCAGATCCAGTCAAATCTCGCCCACTCCATATACTCCAAATACTTTGCGTTATTCACATGTCCAATAACGTCAATATCGGTAGACCTGACGGTAAAATCAAAGCGATGTGCCAATGCTCTCACTCCCTTTTTTCTTTAGTATAACGAATGTAAGTAACTGAGTGAATATTCATTCAAAATATTCCGAATGATCCATCTGTTCATTATCTATATTTCTCCTATAATAAAGGTATAAACTTTGATCGACTGGTCATTTGGAAAGGATGATTCCATGTTTGAACAAGCACTGCTCCCTGCGCTCCAAACAGCTCGTTCCCGATATATGGATGCGCTGGATAAGCTGGAAGCAGACCAGCTCTCGTGGAAGCTGGCTCCTGGCTCCAACTCTGTCGGTTTTCTAATTCAGCATATTGCTGAAGTGGAATATCGCTTCTGTGCGATGTTTTTTCAGCAGCCGCTCCCGCCCGAAATCACACTGGCAACCATCGGCCCAGTAAAGGACGAGGGTATCTATACAGATTTGGCAGCCCTGCATGCCATACGTGAAGCCTCTTATACTCATTTACTGCAAGCCCTCTCCTCATTGCCCCCAGAGGCGTGGGACGTCCCTTGCGAAGCTCCTATCGCCACACTTACCCCCAGACAAGCATTAGGCCGACTCCTCTACCATATGGGCTATCATGGAGGACAAATTGGCCTGATCCGCAAATACGGAGGCAAGCAATGAGTCTGTACCTTGCAGGAGAGCGGCTCGTTTTGCGTAGCATGACGCGTGAAGACCTGACTCTCACCCTCGAAATATACAACAGTAATCCTGACTACAATTTCCTGCGAAATGGCGATGACAACGTAACTCTTGCGGAAGTGGAAGCAGAATATGACGCCACCCTCACCATCCCAACCGGATACTGGCTGGCGATTTGCGTTGCTGATCGGCTGATCGGAGTCTTGCATCTGATCGTCTCCAATCCTTCCGATCAAAAGAGCTGGATCAGTATGCTGCTGCTCCACTCTGACTATCAAAGACAAGGCTTTGGAAAAGAGGCCGTGTCCTTGGTAGAGCAGCACTGCCTGAAAGCTGGTAGTCGCAACATTCACCACGGTGTCATTGCCCATAACGCGCAAGCTCTTCTCTTCTGGGGAATGCTCGGCTATGAGCAGTATCGACAGGTTCAAGCGCCAGTCGGTCGTTTGACGCAGCCTGTGCTTTTAGTCGCAAAATGGCTGGATGAAGCTAGCTAAGGAGGTGAGACCTATGGCACGCCATCTGTTTGAATGTGATGTACCTGTTCTCTCCTAACAATCGAGGGAACGACGCAGCAGCCGTCCCTCGACTGCGGAATTTCGTTGTGATCAACTATTCCGAGAGGGGCATGTAGTCATGAGCCATTCACACTGGAAAAAACAATTGTTTGGTGCACTCTGCCTGTCACTGGCTGCCGCCATCTGGGGCGGAGTCTATGTGGTCAGCAAGGTCGTTCTGGAGGTCATCCCTCCTTTTACCCTTTTAATCTTGCGGTTTGGCATTGCGCTTCTCGTATTAGGAGCGTTTGTCATAGCACGAAAAGAGTACATCGCTAAAAATGATTATCCCATGCTCATGGGGATTGCGTTTGTCGGGGTGACGATTTCGATCGCTGCCCAGTTTCTTGGTACCAAGCTTTCGACTGCGCATATGGGATCCTTGATTACTGCTGCCTCTCCCGCATTCATCGCGCTTTTTGCCGTATGGCTGCTCAAGGAACGTCTTCACTGGAAGCAGCTGGTCGGAATTTTGCTTGCTACATGCGGGGTGATCATCGTGATCGGAGTTCCTGATGGGGCAGACGCTCAGTCTTCTTTCACGGGAAATCTGATTCTGCTGGTAGCAGCAGTAAGCTGGGGTCTGTACACGGTGCTGAGCAAAAAAGCGACACAGCGTTATTCCTCGCTCGCCGTTACCACCTATGTTGCCTTGTTTGGTCTCCTGTTTACAAGTCCCATCATGGCTTGGGAGCTGTCGGTCACACCTGTCTCCTGGCAATTTGGAATGGACATTTGGGCAGGCATCCTCTACATCGGGATCATCTCTACTGCCGGGGCATTTTATCTGTGGAACAAAGGGTTTGAGCTGATGCAAGCAGGAAGTGGCGCAGGATTTTTCTTCGTGCAGCCAATCGTCGGTGCCTTTTTGGGCTGGCTGCTTCTCCACGAGCATCTCGGCATGGGCTTTTTCGCAGGTGCTGCCTTTATCTTCCTCGGGGTCGCTTTGTCCAACCTGCAAAAGCAGGATTCATCCAGTTCAGCAGTACAGGAAGTGCCAAAAACGTAAGGGCAGAGCAGAGTGGACACATACCGTGATGTCTGCAAAAAAGAAAAGGGCAGCACTTTGGCTGTCCTTTTCGGTTCTCTTATATGACAGTGTTGTTCCTACGGCTTAAAATGCTGGGTGACTACGCCTTTTCCGTCTGCTACTTCCACTTCGGCGTAGGTTCCGTTAATAAAGGTTATTTGCGGCGGGACATGTCCACAATCCACATCATAAATGATTGGCACCTGCAGTTCCTCGGACAACTCCTGGTAAACATCTTCGGCAGTATAACCATCTACTGGTGTATTGGCAGGGCTTCTCCCGAACAGGATGCCGGAACAATTTGCAAACCAGCCCGCCAGCTTCATTTGGACTAATGAGCGGCGCAAATCTGCTGTGCTTAGCTCACAGTTTTCCAAGTACCACAAAATGGGCTCATTTTGAATAACGTTTTCCTGAAAATGACGTACATCCCCGTACGGTGTTCCGATGACATGACGAATGACATCTATGCATCCACCCAGTAAACGTCCCTCCACCTTTACTGGTGCTTGCCCTGCCGCAATGCTCTTCCACTCCGTCTGTTCATTCAAATGAAAGACACAGGGCGACGGTTTATCATGCTGCCACTCTTTTTGATACGCTGCGGATGAATACTGAACGATCGAGGAACCCGCTTTGGTAGAAAGCACCTTTTCCCACATGGCAGTCGTATCATCAGAGAACTCGCCGCGCAGGTCAATGAGATTGGTTCCATGTGCAGTCGCAATCCCACGCTTCAAAGTCACCACGAACAATAACAGACTCGTATCCGAATAGCCAAGAATCCATTTGTTCTCAAACTTCGAAAAGTCGAGGTTAGCAAGCAGCTCGATGAACAGCTCTCCACCCCACGGCGGGAAAATCAATGAAATCTGGTCGTTCTCCATCATATCCTGCAGTTCTTTTGCTCTTTTTATGGCCGGAGCAGACTTCGCCTTTTCCTGAGTCCAAGCGGTTTCTCCGACTGCAACACCATAGCCCCGTTGCTCCAAACGATCACACGCCTGCTTCAACAGGTTGTGCAAGCCGACGCTCACCCCTGAAGATGGTGCCGTTACTCCTATAGTTGCTCCCTTGTCTAAAAACGGATAGGTAATCATCTCGAGCCTCCCTCATTCTCCCGATGCGCTTTTTCTCGTTCATCGTAAATTAAGAAACATCATATCAGGTGAGTGAGAGCAAATACCAGTCTTATTGTAATTTTTTAATCGACAAAAAAAACTGACATCCACATGGGATATCAGCAAAAGAGATGACGGATTTTCTTGGTTTTAACCAAACAGGGACAAAGCTAAGCAAAAGAAAATAGGCGACATCAAGCCGCCCTATATATTAACCGGGAGGGAAGTAGAGGAGTTCAAACGAACAAACGCGTTACCTGTCGTTACAGTTGAATCTTTTAAACCTTACTGCTTGCTTGTGTCAGTTGAACTGCTGTTTTCAGTTCCGGAAGTTCCAGCCGAGCCTGCATCAGACTTGCTGTCTGTGCTGCCAGCCTCCGTTGATGAATCTGTTGAAGAGCCTGTGCTGTCAGATGAACCTGCTGGTGCCTCTGCATTCGCTTTGGAGTCATCAGTAGATTGATCCTGAGTAGCCGTGCTGTCAGAAGAGGAGGTCCCCGGAGTGGTTGCGCTTCCTTCTTCTTGTTGTGTCGCTGGTTCAGGTGTGCCTGTTGTGCTCGAGCAGGCAACCAAGCTTCCAGACAGGAGCAATGCGACAGCTGCAATGGATATCCATTTTTTATTCATGTTCATTCCCCTTTCGTTCCTTGGCATCGTGACCTTCTCGCTGTCACATGTATATCGTAACGGCGAAAAATAACCATTCTGTGTGGAAAGTGGGAAAAAAACATGATCAAAATATGAAAAAAGTATGACCATCGCATCGCTATCAACGATTCGAACACTTAGCTCGTTTGGCGAATAGCTGTTATGGTCGGTAGCCATACGGTAAACGTGCTTCCGTGTCCCGGCGAACTTTCCACACTCCATTTGCCATCGTGCAATTCTACGAGCTCTTTGACGATTGCAAGTCCCAAGCCTGTCCCTTTATTATTTTTGGAACGTCCGCGATCCACCTTGAAGAAACGCTCCCAAATCCGATTTAAATCATCAGCGGCTATTCCGATCCCGGTATCAACCACCTGGATTCGCACCCAATTATCCTCGCTCTCGGCGATCAGGCGAATCTCTCCCTTTTCCGTAAACTTCACAGCATTTTTCACGAAGTTTTTCAGAATTTGTGCGACCCGATCTTTATCAGCATAAATTTTCGGCAGCTCGTCTGCCAGCTCAACCGCAATCTGCAAGCCCTTTTCTTCTGCCTCTGCCCGAAAAGAAAAAGCTACCTTGTTTATGACTTCCCCCACATTAACAGGGAACTTGGCGAGGTTAACCTCGTTATTCTCCAGCTTCATCAGGTCCATCAGGTCATCAACCAGGCGGTTTACCTGCATCGTCTCCGAGTACATCACCGCGTAATACTTTTGCCGAGCCTCCTCCTCTTCCACGAGCCCATCCTGCAATGCCTCCAGGAAGCCCTGGATCGCCGTCAATGGCGTACGCAATTCATGGGACACATTGGCGAGAAAATCATTACGCACCTGCTCGAGATGATGCCGCTCTTGCTCCACCTTCTCCAGCTTTTCTGCCATCGTATTAATGGTATGAGCCAGGTCTCCGATCTCGTCAGAGGTGTCGACCTTGACGCGTTCGACGTAATTTCCTCTGCCAATCTCGGCGGCCGTTCGCTCAATGGTTCTGAGCGGTCTGGAAATCGACCAGGACAAATACGAAACCATCGCGGTCGACAACACGACACCGAATAACGTCGCCCACAAAATCGATTCACGCATGTGACCAAAGGTTCGCTCGATTCCTTCAATTGGGGCGTGCAAAATGATCCCGCCGTACACATTCTCCCCTTTGCCCCATGGCACAGAGACAGAGAGCATCGGGTCTTCCAAGCCTTCGATTTGCAGCTCGGTCACGGCGCTTTTTCCTTTTAACACACTATCGGCAATCGAAACAGCAACAGACTTTCCAGTAAACACTTCGTCCTTCATCGAGGTTGCGACAATTTTTCCGTTCTCATTGAACAGCCAGATGCGCGTATCAAATGATTCATCCAGCATCGCGAGCTTGTCCAGCAGCTGCTTGTTGATCTTGTTGCTGTCATAGATGGCGGTATTCACTTTTTTTGCGAGGCGAAGCAGCTCTTCCTGCTTCGTATTGTAGATGTACTCCTTGGCAAAAAAGGACAGTAAAATTCCCGAGATCCCGAGGCCGACCAATACGGTAGCGAGGAAGCTAAATAACAGGCGACGAAAGATGCTTTTCGACATCCCGAGCATCAGTCATCCACCCCAAATTTGTAGCCAATCCCCCATACCGTGTGAATGCATTCATACGGAAGCTTATCCAGGCGCTGTCTGATTTTTTTAATATGCACATCAATTGTACGAGCGTCGCCAAAATAATCAAAACCCCACACCTGTTCCAGCAATTGCTCCCGTGACAAAACACTGCCCGGAGATTTTGCCAACTGAACAAGCAAATCAAACTCTTTGGGACGAAAGCTGACCTTTTCTCCGGCAGCCATGATCTCGCGCTTATCCAAATCTATCGTTAACTGGTCAAACACTAGCGGACGGAGCACTTCTTCCTCGACTTTTACCTTTGGCTGCATTCGACGCAGGATCGCTCGTATTCTCGCTACCAGCTCGCGCGGACTGAACGGCTTAGTCACATAATCATCTGCCCCCAGCTCCAGACCGAGCACACGGTCAAACTCCTCATCCTTTGCAGTCAGCATAATAATTGGTGTATCCCATTTTTTGCGAATTTCGCGACATACCTCAAAACCATCCATTTGGGGCATCATGACATCTAAAATCACTACATCCGGCATTTCCTTTTCCATCACCTCGAGAGCTTCCCGTCCATCTGTAGCGACAACAAGGTCGATCATTTGCTTTTCGAAATAAAGGCGAATAATTTCGCGCACGTTTGGATCGTCATCAGCTACCAGGACCTTTGTTTGGGCCATAGCCAATAACCTCCCTTCATGATGGAACAGCATCTCTCTATCCTATGTGCAGTCCCATACGCTAAACTTTTTCCTATGGTAACATAGATCGCCCAGCTTGTGGACGGATAGAAGTCCTATCCGGCTGGGACTAGATGGAAAAAGGCGTGCCTGAACCCTGCTCGAGTTCGCACGCCCACTTTGTTTGTTTTCCCGAAAATGATGCCTTACAGATTGCCTGCCTTTTCCTGATAAAGCTCTTGCTTCGTCTGCTTGCTAGGCCACAGACTTCCCCAAAGGAAGCCCAGCAAAGCACCAGCAATCGCAGGAAGCAGCCAGCCAATCCCCTCTTTTTGCAGCGGCAAATGCTTGTAAATCGAGGTGATCGCCTCGATAGAAAGTCCCATAGAAGAAAGACCGTCCACCAAGCTGATCAATGCTGTTGCCACGATTGCACCCACGTAAACAGCTCTGTATCCCCGGAACAATTTGTGGAAAAACGCTAGCAGCATCAGGACAATCGCCAGCGGATAAATGGCCATCAGCACTGGAACGGAAATCGCAATCAGCTGTGTGAGTCCAATATTCGCTACACCTGCGCTGAATATACATAAAATTGCAGCCATCGTTTTATACGAAATCCCAGGAATACGGTCTGAAAAGAAACGACTGCACGCAGTGACAAGTCCCACAGACGTTGTTAGGCAGGCTAGTGTTACCGCAACACCGAGCAGCATTGAACCAAACGGACCGAACAAATGCTGAACAATCGCAGTCAAAATTTGTCCTCCGTTTTCGGATTGACCGAGTGCAAAGCTGTTAGCTCCCATGTAACCAAGAGCCAAATAGACAAGTCCCAAGCCGCAAGCAGCAATAACAGCCGCTTTGATCGTCGACCAGGTCACTTTTTTACGTTCCGTTACCCCTTGGTTTTGAATCGCTGCTGTCACAACAATCCCGAATATCATCGCAGCCAGAGCATCCAAGGTCAGGTAGCCTTCCAAAAAGCCTTTGAAAAACGCTGATTCCTTATAAACGCCAGTCGGTTCTCCCATGCCACCCATTGGCTGGAACAGCGACTGCACGAACATGAGTCCAATAATAATGAGCAAAGCAGGCGTCAATACTTTCCCGATCCGATCGACCAGCTTGGTAGGATTCAGACAGAGCCAGAATGTTAAGACAAAATAGACAACTGTAGTGAGAAAGAGTGGTACCCAGCTCCCTTTCATCGCTTCTGGTAAAAAGGGCAAAACCCCCATTTCAAACGTAACGGTCCCTGTACGGGGAATCGCCAGAAACGGTCCAATTGCCAAATAAACGATAAACGTAAAAATAACAGCAAAAACAGGATGTACACGACTTGCCAACGTTTGCAAATTGCCACCGCTCAAGCTAACAGCGATAACCCCTAGCAAAGGCAAGCCTACCCCTGTAGTAATAAATCCGAGCATTGCTAGCCATACGTTCGAACCTGCTGCTTGTCCTAAAGCAGGTGGAAAAATCATATTGCCCGCACCAAAGAACAAGGCGAATAGCATGAGTCCCACAGTAATGGTTTCTCTAGTTGTTAGACCTCTCATGTGTCTCCCCTTAATATTATTTATTTAAATAAAATTTTCATAAGTATAACTTAAATTTTCAGCTGGTATCAACCTTATTTTATTTCAAACTGGATTAATTATTGGTAACACAGTGGGGCTCTTATCAGCTTTTTTTAAAACGGATAGGACAGGAAAAACGCGGGAAGGTCTCCCCGCGTTAAAATTATGGATCTTCTATTGCCAACGGTACCAAACCTCGCCATTGCCATCGTTTCAAAAGCATTTCGTTCATTCTTTTTCCGCAGCGATGAGTAAAAACATGGGTCTTCGCCATTCATCCTTCATGCTCGCATCCTGTTTCAACATTTCATCGGAAGGAACCGGCTCTTTGACAGCCTTCAAAGCAAAGCCAGCCCCAATCACGTCGTTCATATACGTGGAAATGGTTCGATGATACTTGATCACACGGTCAGTCAAAAAGGTCGTATCACGCACTCCCTCTTCCTGATAATGATCGACAGGCCAATGCAACCGGTTTCCCTTGTCATCGTAATGCCAATCCTGCTCGGCTCTTGCTGTAAAGAGAGGGTGCTCCACTGAAAAAATAAAGGCACCGCCTGGCTTTAGATATTCGTACACTTTTTGGCAGACTTCTGCAAACGATTCGACGTAATGGAGGGCAAGCGAGCTGATCACCAGATCAAATTGCGCCCTCTCAAACGAGATATCCTCAATGGACATGCGCACATAGGAAATCGCTGAATCGTCTGTCTGCTCACGAGCTTTTTGCAGCATCTTTTCAGAAATATCGACGCCAATGACTGTTCGTGCCTGCTGCTGGCGCGCATACAAGCAATGCCATCCGAACCCGCAGCCTAAATCGAGAACATCTTTATCCGTGAGCTCTGGCAGCAGGCCTCGCAGTACATGCCACTCACCTGCCGCTTCCAATCCTCTGACAGAGCGCTGCATTTGTTTATAGGCAGAAAAGAAATTCAAATCATCGTATTTATTTTGTTTCATCCAGCATACAGCTCCTATCCTCGGAACTTTCTTTCGTCATGTTCAGCTTAGTCCATCAAACGAGAAGGATACAGGACAAACATCATTCGGTATCAAAGTGGTCCGCGCTTCTGCTTGCGAATAATTCTGCGGATACTGTGCTCAGTCAAATAAAATTGCTGTGCAAGCTCCTTGACCAAGACTCCACTGTGGTATGCTCTTGCAATTTGCTGGTTGCGCTCCTCAATCAGCTTTTTTGAACCCGTGGAATCTCCCCATTGCTTTTTTAATTCTTCTTGAACAGGGATATATAAATAGCTTCCTTGTACATATCTTTGAATGTCACGTACCAGCTCTTCTGGCAGCAGCATTTGTGCATTTTGATATTTCATCCTCATTTGCTCCCAACTATATAGCATCGCTTGCGTATATAGAGAAGCAAAGAGCACCAGCTTTAGCAGTTGGAAATAGGCTCTGGGCAAAGCACAGCTGGAACTCTTTGCCGAGAGCCATCATCAGCTCTGCGTACTAGCACGATTATCATGCCGATCAACTCCTGAATCAGAATCAGTTATATTTGTTATAGCACGTTTCCCCGAAAAAAAAACACCCCCGGATTTTATCCATCCGAAGGTGTTTGGCCAAGCTGGCATCGCACTTTACTTTGTAAACATACCTTTCAGTACAAACTTCACGTTCGCCGGACTTTCTGCCAGACGACGCATGAAGTATCCGTACCAGTCATTACCGTATGGAACATAGACGCGCATTTTGTAGCCTTCGCGTGCCAGGTCAATTTGAGATTGGGTACGAATTCCGTACAGCATTTGGAATTCAAACTGGGTACGAGGTATGTTGTGTTCCTTTTCCAGCTGCTTCACAAAGTTGATAATGTTGTCATCATGTGTCGCAACAGCTGCATAGCCGCCGTTCAGCAAATGCTGCTTGATGATTTTTTTGTAGTTTTCATCTACGTCCGGCTTGTTTGGATAAGCTACTTCAGGCGACTCTTTGTAAGCGCCTTTTACCAGACGGAAATTTACCTTTTTGTCTTTGAGACTGTCGATATCATCGGAAGCCTTGTACAGGTATGCCTGAATAACGGTTCCCACGTTATCGTACTCTTCCAACAGCTCGTTGAGAATTTCCATAGTCACATGGTTATGCGCATAGTCTTCCATGTCAATCCGTACAAAAATGTTGCCCAAGTTTTTCGCAACATCCAATGTACGTCTCATGTTAGTCATGCACAGATCACGGCTAATATCCAGACCCATAGATGTCATTTTCAACGACAGGTTGCAGTTTACACCAGACGCATGAATCGCTTCCAATGTTTTGATGCAGTAATCAGCAGATTCATTTGCTTCCTCTACACTAAATACGAACTCTCCCAGGTGGTCGAGTGTGCAAACGAGTCCTTGCTCATTCAGCTTGCGTACGGCACTGATTGCTTCTTGGATGGTTGCTCCGGATACAAAACGACTAGCGCCAAAACGCAGACCCCATTTTTTCGCTGCTGCGTTCATGGTTTGGTTTTTGGATAAAAATAGAAAAAAGTCCTTCATAGCTTGTTCCATCGTTGACTGTCTCCTCCTCAACGTACTCTACTCCTTTATACCTAGCACAAATCGTGCCAACACACCTATATTCGCAATAGCATCGTTTTCAGCTTTTTGCTGTTTCAAAAGACAACATTTCCACTTCAACACATGTGTACATTCCGTGTCTATTCTTGTACACTTTTGATTAAGAATTGTTTATTCGCGACAAGAAAGGATGCTTCGTCTCTTTCTTGTTAGTTTGCATAGGACGTGATGGTTTGAAACCGTTATTTTCATTAGATAGCATAGTCTCTTCGATTGCGACCCCTGTCAATCCTGCCAAGATCAGGATACGCACTGGAGAAAAAGAAGGTGTGTGGATAGATGGAGAGCGGACGGTGAGGGTAATCGCTGTTCCTGAAACTGCGACCCTGGAGGAATCCACCAGACAGATTCGTTCCTTTCTGAATGACGATGCGATGCCCGCCTTGGTCACGATGAATGAAGATGGCGTCCCGACAGGCATCATTTCCTCTCACGACCTATTCGCCTCCTTTCTCACTCTGGTTCAAAATCAGTCTGTGCTGCTCGGCACTTTGATGGACACCATGAGCGAGGCCGTTACAATCGTCGACTCCCGCAATGTCGTACAGCATTGGAATAGAGCTGCCCAGACCATATATGAAATTGATCGTACCCAAGTCATCGGGACATCGCTGGATGAGCATTTTGCCAGTGAATCGATTCGCCTGCTCGATGCACTGCGGCAAGGAACCTCTGTTCAGCGCGTTTATCATATTCCACGCCCGGACAGTCATGTTTTGATTAATGCTGCTCCGATACGCTTGGATGGACGGATTATCGGCGCCATTTCTATTGAACAAGACATTACCGAGCTGGTCCGGCTCAATGAAGAGCTGGCACATACGACTGCGCACCTTCATAACCTGCAACAGGAAATGAGCCGTTTTCAAGCAGCAGATGATCCTTTTTATGCGATCAAAGGGCACTCCGCCTCGATTCAGTCTGCGATCAGCTCAGCCAAAAAAGTGGCACAAACCGATGCTACCGTGCTGATTTACGGAGAAAGTGGAGTAGGAAAGGAGCTATTCGCCAAAGCGATCCATCAGGCAAGCCGCCGTCGCGAAAAGCCGTTCATTGCCATTAACTGCGGGGCGATACCTGCTGCATTGTTTGAGAGTGAGCTATTCGGCTATCAGGGAGGGGCATTTACTGGTGCTGAGAAAAAAGGCAAGCCAGGAAAACTCGAGCTGGCACACGGAGGTACATTGTTTCTCGACGAAATCGGAGAATTGCCACTGGAGTTGCAAGTAAAGCTGCTGCGCGCCTTGCAGGAGCGACAATTTTACCGCGTTGGTGGAACTGAGCCGATATCTGTCAATACGCGCATCGTAGCTGCAACCAACCGTCAGCTTGAGCAGATGGTGTTTGAAGGGCGGTTCCGTGAAGACCTCTATTACAGGCTCAACGTATTTTCACTGGAGGTTCCGCCGCTACGTGAACGTCGCGAGGATTTGCCTGAGCTGGTACAAATATTTATCCATGAATACTCCGTAGCACATGAGCAGTCGGTTCCGCGGATCGCCCCCGAGGTGATGCAAGCCCTGTTTGATTACACCTGGCCCGGCAACATCCGGCAATTGCGCAATGTCATCGAGCGCCTGTCCATTCTTCAGGAAAATGGCGTCATCATGCCTGAGCATTTGCCTTCGGTGATTCGTTCCCACTCCAACGAGCCACGATTATCCGCACCTGTCTCAAAGAACACTGCTTTTTCACCTGCCTTCGCTGCCTCTCCATTGCCGCACAACTCATACGCACCTGAACCTGCCTCCTCAGAGCGCGAGCGGATCGTTGCAGCATTAGAACGCACATACGGAAATAAAAAGGCAGCAGCCGAGCTGCTCGGCATGTCGCGAGGAACCCTTTACAATAAAATGCGCAAATACAATATAAATGAAGGAGCATTCGGATGGGCTTGATTACTTGGTCAGATGATAAATATGAAGTCCAATACGCTGGGGAAACCCTCGTGCTGTTGCCGAAGGAATACGCACTGCTTCATTTTTTATATACGTGGAAAAATCGGACGTTTTCACGCGAAAATCTGCTGGATCGTGTCTGGGCATTAGAAGAACCGACAGACCGTACCGTCGACGACCACATCTATCGACTGCGTAAAAAGCTGCAAAAATGGTCGCATCTGCTGACGATTGATACCGTTCGCGGGGTAGGCTATCGTCTCACCTGGAAACAGCAGCCACAGCAAGCGCTTCAGCCCGATGTTCTAGGCCGCGGCTTCTCGGAAAGCATCCAAAAAATGCTGACCACCTACCACGGAATGGGAATGGGTGCTGCCATGCAGACTCTCTCCGCGAACCAGGAAGTGCTAGGGTTTCAAATGGACCCGTTTTATGCGATGTATATGCGCTTTATCACCGGCAATTTTGCTTGGTTTGTCGAGGACAAAACGGCTCCCATTGGGGATAAGCTGTTTTATCTTTTTCACCTGTACCACATGACAGAAATGGACTCTCGCAAAACCATTGACGTATTTAACGTAGTGGTCAAGCATCAGGACCAGATACCCGCTTCCTTTCAGGATGAGCTGCAAATCAATGCGATTGCCCTGTACGCTCAGGCTGGCGAATGGGAGCTCGCACGTCAACAAATAACCAAGGCCAAGCAGATCGTAGACAGATTGAATTCAGATAGCTTCACTTTATTTCTGCAAGCCGAACAAACAGTCCTCGCTATCCTCTCTGATCAAGTGGAAGAAGCAGAAGAGTTAATTCGCCGATCTAGTGAAATATTGCAGACGATCCCGATGCAGCGTGAGCTAGGCAGCTTTACCGTCATGCAAGGAATATGCTTGTATCGGCGCAACGAATTCGCCAAAGCCCGGAGGCTTTTGGATGAGGGCATCGAAGTCATTCGTGCGACCCACTTTGTCCCGCACTTGATTTATGCGGTACATAACATTTTGTTATTTTTCCGGTTTTTTGATTGTGATCAAGAATGGAAGAACAAATACCAGAAAATGTGGGACGCCTTTTCAGGAGAGTACCAATACGACTATTTAAAAAGGTCAATTCTGAACATCTTGCCCTCATCCATCTGATATACCTCTGACAATTCCCTCTTATGATCGGTAGTAACAGATCCGATGGAGGGATTTTTTTGTTAAAGGAAAACAAAACATTTCGCAAGCTCTTTATCGCCTATGGCCTCTCTACCCTCGGGGACTGGTTTGATTTCATTGCCGTTTCCATTCTCTTAGGCTACGTATGGCAGGCGGATCCGATGACAATGGCGATGTTGCCAATTGCTTATGCTGCTCCTGGAATTGTGCTCAGTCAGTTCGCCGGGGTGATGGCTGACCGCGTCCACAAGGTGCGCATGATGATCCTGATGGACTTGATCCAGGCGAGCCTGACACTGCTATTGCTCGCGATGCCAAATCCAGCTTGGTTTCTTGTGGTCATCGCACTGCGGTCATGCGCTTCTGTCTTCAACGATCCTGCCCAGCAGACGCTGACTCGTCAAATTGTGACGCCTGAGCAGCTGCTCAAAGCAACTTCATTAAATGGTGCCGTTTTTCAAATGGGGAAATTGATCGGTCCACTGCTTGGTGGAATGGTAGCAGCATTTTTTGCACCAGCTGTTTGCCTGATCGTGAACGCAGGAAGCTATCTGCTCTCTACGGCTTTTCTTTTGACCATCCGGCGCGTTGAGGATAACCTCCCCCGAACCCAGTCGCGGGATAAAGCGAAGGCGCTTCCCATTCGCCAAGCGTGGCAGGAAGGCTGGAGCGTCTTTTTACAAAACCGTATTTTGCTCTACAGTACTCTTTTTAGCATAGCTGCCATGATGGCAATCCAGTTGGCAGACGCGCAGTTTCCCGTTGTGTTCCGCGATAAAGTACCTGACAATCCGGAAATGGTCGGATACTCTGTGAGTGCGATCGGACTGGGGGCGCTTTTCACTGTCACCTGGTTGCAGCGCTTCAAGGAAATCCGCTCATACGGCTGGGTGCTCGGCGGTGGTGTCTTCTTGATCGGCATCGGCTTCTGTGCAATCGGAATTTACCAGCCAAGTCATGGCATGTACTGGATACTGCCCGCTTCCTTGATTGCCGGAATCGGTACTGGGCTTACCACAGTGGGAAGTAATTACCTGGTCCAAAAAGAAACCCCGCCAGAAGCGCTGGGAAGGGTCAGAGGCATTATCGGTTCGCTTACGAGTGCTACCTTTATTATCGCCCCACTCCTGGGAGGCTTATTGATGACGCTCCTGGGGCCAAGTGCCGCATTTTTGTGGGTCGGTCTTTTGATTACCTGCGTTGGGTCTGGCGCAATTATTCTGCAACGACTCATCTGGGGCAAGCCGAGGGCTACTGCTGCTGTTGTTTCGGAACAAGCCGGATGATCTTGTGCAAATGGAGGGTCGAGCACTAGACCGAGCAGCCCTTCCCTCTCCCTCACTGACAAAAGGAGTCGGGAATAATAGAAGTGACGAATCGGGCAACACAGCCTGCTCCTTGGCTCGCCTGAACATGATCGCAAAAGGAAAGCATATTGTCTTCCCCTCTGACATTAGTGAGGGGAACTTCGCTTTTCTGCTCCCTTTTTCTATTGTCGACAGCTCATCCGTCAATTAATTACCTAGGTAACTTTATAAAAAAACGAAAAGAAAACCTCAGCTGAGGCCTTCTCAAGGATGCTTTCTCATGGTGATCCTACGATCAAAGCGGCTTATCAATTTTGACTTGCCTGCGTTCTTCGATTTGCCGATGCAAGATATATTTGCGCAGATTGTGGAAGTGTCGTGCATTAATTCCTTTGATTGTACCACCAAATAAATAATGAGGGCCTTCGATACGCTCATGAATGATTTTCAGCTCTGCCTTGACCACTCCATCCGGGCGATTGCGTCCATACAATTCTACAGAAAAAACAAGCCCTTGTTCACAAGGAATCGGTTTGTCCGTCCGAAAAGCGAGTCCACCCAAGCTCAGGTTTACGAGATCAACCATATTGCTGTAGACAGAAAATAGCGAATCAGGCTCCTGGGTCGGATATTGAATCCAGCCCTTTACCTCCATATCAAACCGGGGATAGCGTCTGCGTTGCTCACGAAACTCCGTAGCGGTCGGCGAATGAAACAAAAATAGCCGATTCTGGTCTTTTGCCACTACGACCGCATCAAAATTACTAATCGTCTCATAATCAGCAGTCAGTAAACAGGGGAGCTGGTCTCCCACCGTCACATCCATCGGAGAAGAAAAGACTACTTCTATCAGGTCTCCTTCTTCGTAGGTTACTTTCCCTTCAAACATCCGATTATTCTTTTTGAATTGTAAAATGCTTTCCATCTGCGGTATCCACCACTTCGCACAATATTTTACCGGGTTTTCCGGAATCTTTCCCTTGATATTTTTCGCGGAAAATAAGGTATAATGGGAACATTGACAGATAGGAGGTTACAGACCGATGAATCGTTATCAAATGGTAACACTGGCTTTGGCATTTTGCGTAACCGCCTGTCTCATCGGAGTTGGCATTGCCATCGGGGAGAAAAGTCCCCTCGGTATCCTTGGTTGTATCGTAGTTGCCTTCTCATTGATGGGATTTGGCTTTTCGTACAAGCGCAAGCATATGCGCTAACCTCTTCTCCGTTATCGCCTTACAAGTAAGCTGTTCACATAAAACAGGACGGAAGGCAAGCCCTTTGCCTGTTTTAACAGTTGTTTGGCTATGGTATAAATGCGTGGCTGGCTGCGATTTACCTTGCGATCCGCCAGATAAAATGCAACTAGCCCGTCAACGATCATACGGTGAAATGCAGGATTTGGCAAGCGTCTAACGCTTGCCTTTGCTTGCTGAATGAAAAATTGCAAGCGTTCAGTCGCTTCATCCTCGGACGAATAGTAGCTGACAAAGTTTAAATCTCCACCTAGCCTGTCTTCCTCAAGATCAATCAAATAGTCGAGTAAAATGTGTAAACCACACATCCACGGAAAATAAGCCTCACTCACAACTTCAATCTGCTCTTCCTTCACTGTCAAATCCGTCGCCATACAAAACAGGGCAAAAATCCCGATCGTAGAGCCTGTCACAGCGGCGAATTCCTGCCATTGCAGATAGCTATACCTTTCCTTATGTATATCCCACCATGCGAAAAGCTCTTGCTCGCGCAGCTTTGGATCGATATGCTTATACACCTGCAGATCGCTATACAAACAGGAAAACTCCAGCACCTGAGTCATCACCTTATCGTAGGCAGGCAGTCGGGCTGCATACTTTTGACAGGTTTGGACGAGATTAGCGAGGAATCCACCATCATCCTTGTCCTCCCGATACAGGTAGTAATCCCGCAGTGGAGCACCAGGTGTCAACGCATCCTGCATGGATATGTGCAGCTGTCGGAAATCTTTTGGATCAAGCGATGTACTGCGATCACACAAGTTGTCCAGGTAATCGCTAATAGTTTGATAAGCAACGATCAAAGGCACGATTGTTTCTACGTGCCCAACGACCTGCGCTGCGTACACACATCCGCCTTGGCAATGAAACTTTTTGGAATCCATGCTGTCTTGTGCTTGCTTCCGTAGCTCCGGGTTGGGAATCGCCTGTGCCTTTTTATACCAGGCTGCAAACTCCCGCTCCAGCACAGGTTGAACATGGCGATAAACTCGGTATAGTAACTGCCACGGATTACGTAGTTCGCTCACTAGCTTCCCTCCCAACAACAATAGAGATATCTTACCACATTTAGAGGCTTGCTCCAAAAGCCAATGCGCTCACCCTTTCTGTACTAAGCTTGCGACTGGCAAGCGAATGTCAAATAAAGTATTGTATCCTTCTGAGGTATCAGAGATATCAATGTTCCCTTGCAGATTCATAACCATTTCCTTGACATAGGACAAGCCAATTCCCGTTGAAGGGTTGCCCTGTTCATCATATTTTGTAGTAAATCCCGGAAGGAACACCAGCTCCACGTCTTGTACAGCTATTCCCGGGCCGTCATCTGCAATACAGAATCGAATCCACTCTTCTGTTTCATTCATCGTCACAACAATGGATACCATGCCCCGTTCCTCGATGGCTTCCACGCTATTGGCAACCAAATTGTTGACGAGTGACAGGGTCGTATAAATATGACATGATACATAAGGATTCGCCACATTGGACGTGAAATGAATGGGTTTGCCCAGCAGACGTGCATATTTTTCCTGCGCACGCACCACAATGGACACAAGTTCTCCAAGTGGCATATAATCGCGAGCATTCTCATCGGAAATCAGCTTCGAGAGGCCTGCATAAATCCGCTGATTATCCTTTTTCACCTCATGGACCTGCCCTGCGATGAGCAGTAGCTTTTTAGCATATTTTTCACCACCCGCAATCACGGACTGTTCCTTCATTTCACGATACAGCTCATAGCAATCCCGCGTGATGTCCTCCACCTGGTACAATGTTTTTTTCAAAAGAATCGATTCCTCGTACATATTGGAAACAAGCATCAGGACGCGTTCGTTACGAATTCGCTGCTCTCGCTCCATCCATTTGGCGTGTCGAAGCTGAATCATGCTGAAAAAGCTGAGCACAAAAAAACTGCGAATGAGGGCGATGACAGCAATCTGACTCACAACGGATAATTGCCAAACCCCCTCCCACGATGGAGAGCGAAAGGAAAGCTCGACTAAATTGGCAGCGATTTCTGCTACCGTTCCTAAAATACCTACCAGCAATGGCCGATGATGCAGCGTATTCACACGGAAAAACGAAAAAAGACAAGCAAACGTGGCATAAAAAAAGAAGGCCGGCATATGCATGCGAAAGGATTGCAGGAAGGAAAAGGTATCGAGATACGAAAAATCAAGGAGAATTCGAAATAAAACGACAATTATTCCCGTTAATACACCTGCTAGTAAAGAAGGGCGCAGCCACAGCAAAAAAAAGAAAAACGCAGTGGTACCAAAGCTGATGCGAAACTCATCCTGAAACGGGTGAAACTTCAGCTCCCCCGCAATCGGGACGGCAAGCAGCATAAGCAAAAGAATGGCTATACTTTCTCTCATCAAGACATATGCCCGCTCTCTCTATCAGTAATATTCCTATTTTACTATATTTTCCTAGAGGTAGACCATTAAAATACAATTGGCAGATAGAGTTTTTAGCAACAGCTTCAGAGGCCACAGACTCAAAAAAACTCCCTGGCATTCGTTCCATTCACAGGAACCCAAACACCAGGGAGGGTTTGCTTTTTACAATGGTTGATTATCGATGACTTTCGTCCAGCCATCCACTTGCTCCACACGGCGCTCTTTCATCAGCTTGCCGAGCGCTCGCTTGAAGCTGGACTTGCTCATTTGAAACTTTTCACGAATGATATCAGCCTCTGTATTGTCCGTATACGGCATGGCACCGTTGCGGCTATTCAAATACTCGAGCAGCTTGTCTGCATCTTCGCCATATTTGACTTCTTTCCGCTCCTTCATCGAGCCATTCAGACGCCCATCCTCGCGCACATAGCTGACTCGGCAGCTCACCGTTTGCCCCATTCTCATGCGCCCATCCATCTCGTCTCGATGAATAAACAAAATGTGATCGTCCTCTGTCAGCAAAAAGGCCCCTGCCTGAATGACCTTGTACACAGTAGCTTCGACCTGTTTGTTTTTCATCCGGGCATCCGCAGGTACAGAGAATTGTGTAATCTCATTTTCCGTCACAGGCTTTGCGAGCAGTCTGCCGAGCTTATCGCGCTTCAAAGCAACAAGCAAACGATCTTGAGGACGCGGCCATTCATCGCTGAGCTTTGGCAGGTCATCGATGAACAAAAGCAGGTCCTTGTTGATTCCGTTGTCCAAAAAGACACCCATCCGCGGAGAAATATCGACTACCTCGAGCCATCCGTACTCGCCCATGGCGACATATGGCAGAGCCATCGTCGCAGCCAGTCGATTTTCATGATCGTGGTATAAAAATACCTCAACCTCTTCGTCCATATGCAAATGTCCACGCGCTTCATTTACGTGAAGAAACACTTCATCCTTGCCTGAACGCAAAAAATATCCGATGTCAGTTTGACGGGATACTGTCATTTCCAGAGTCATTCCCGCCATCAAATTGCTTGGGGACGCGACTTTTGGTGCGACTTTTTGTCGTTCTGGTCTTCTTCCATTGTACATTCGTTCTTATCCTCGCTCTCTTCCTCTATGCACCCTAACTATACCCGTCAAACAGATGAAAATACCACAACTTTTTTTACCTCTTTTTGCAAAGTTGGCAAGTCTGATCCTGCCATTCATACATATAGCAATAAGGGCTTGGCTTACACTTCTCCCACCATGATCCCCTCTACCCTGACGCAGATAGGAGTGACCTTTGGCGATGCTGCTTTTGCTCGAGCATATCTTTTTGGGAATTGTCCAAGGCTTGACTGAGTTTTTACCGATCTCCAGTACAGGCCATCTCGTCTTGTTTCGCAAGCTATTCGGCTTGCAGGAGGTCGGTCTTCTCTTCGATACGATGCTCCACTTCGGGACGTTGATTGCTGTGGTGATCGTCTTTTGGCCACAGATTCGGTTTATTTTGACAAACCCTTTTAGCAAGCTGACAAAGCTGTTATTCGTCGGAACCATTCCAACCGCCGTCATCGGTCTTGCCTTTGAAGACTACTTCGAGGAAATATCGCAAACCGGTGTTACCATCGGCTGGGAGTTTCTCGTGACGGGTGCCATTCTATGGGGTGTCGAGTCTATGCGCCGCGGGCATCGCACATTTGATGATATCAGCTATACGGATGCCCTCATCATTGGCACTTTGCAGGGAGCAGCGATTCTTCCCGCCATCTCGCGCTCAGGGCTGACGATTGCTGGTGCACTCATGCGAGGAATCGAACGAGCGGAGGCTGCTCGTTTTTCATTTTTGCTTTCCTTGCCTGCCATCCTCGGCGCTTGTTTGTTACAAACCGTCAAGCTGGTAAAAGCTCCGCTCGAAACCTCTCTGCTCGCACCCATGCTTGTCGGAACGATCTGCTCGGGAATTGCCGGTTATTTCGCCATTCGCTGGATGATGAAAATCATTAGCTCAGGCTCCATGAAAGGCTTTGCCATTTACGTCTGGATCCTGGGAATTGTTATTCTCGCCCTGCAATTTTATGGACTGTAGTCGCAGGCACTACTATCTGTGCAAAAAAGCCGGCTGTCACCCCAGCCGGCTTCTTATCTGCTCTCTTCCTTGTCAGGGTATCGGCTCGCAATCAGTTTGCCAACCAACAAAATAATTCCATAAAATGCGGTCGCCAAAAGCGATGTGGCAAGCCAGGTAGCAGTTCCCAAAATAAGATAAAGAGCGGCGTGACCAATAAAAATCCCCAGTAGCCACACCAGGATGTTCATTCGATTAAAAAATGTCATCAGGCTACGCAAAATGCCTTGCACCTCCACCAATCCATCTGCTGGACCTGTTCAAGAAATCAGTTCCATTGCAAGAAACAGCAGCAATGTCTTCGAGACTTTTTGAACTTCCTCTACTACTGTTATAGCCGATGAAAAGGTGTTTTATCCCCCGAGCGTCATTCCAGCTCCTGGGTAGGTACGTTCACCGCAAACCCTGCACGCTCCAATATCTCTGCCAAAACCTCAAGTGGAGTATTCGCCACTTCCCCATACATTTTTTGCGTATGGAGATGGATCGCATCAGGAAAGTCCTCCATTAAATGTGAGCGCAGCTTTTTTCCGCTGTAATCCTCATCTGTAAATAGGTATATTTCACTCGCTGACTGTGTTTTCTCGGCAAGCTGCTCCCCTTTTTCTATGCTATACGAGCCGTACGTGCAAATAATGGTAATGGGCTCTGCCAGCACACGCAGCAACCGCTCCTTGTCTGTCTTGCCTTCGACGATGATGACACATTCATCCATGTCGCCATCCTCCTTTTCACAAAAGCCTCTACTGTAGTAAGTATACCTGCTATCTGTGCTTAGAAAACAGCTTTCGGGAAAATGTGCCTGAGTACATGATCCATCTGTATGGCATCGTAAGCTTGTGGATAGCAGATAAATTTTTAAAAGGGGTGCTTCTTGTTATGGCGAAATGGAAAAGTGCAAAAAACTTGAATCAAAAAGGACTGGCTGTTGCTGGCTTGACGAGCAGTACCGTTGCTGATGACACCCACACAGAAGAAAATCAAGGCGCCTCCAAGCAGCGCGTAGACCACAATACCGCTGACAATCAGATCGAGCAACAATAAAAGGGGGGCGGAAAAGCCGAGAAATCGGCTTTTTTTGCTGTTTTTCACTTCTTCTTTACTTTCCTTCTAAGCCTTGCTACGCTAAGAAAAAAATCTATCGAAGCCTTCTCATGGAGAAGCAGATACGCGAAGTTAAAACTCTACATCAATCGTTACAGGACGGAGAGATTTCTTGTGGAAGCATCCACATCTTTATGGAAAAACGCATCGTTCCTGAAGCTTTGGCTAGCTCAGCTGACTGCCAACATCGGGGATCAATGCTACAGCTTTGCCTTGCTTTGGTACCTGCTTCAAGCTACCAAATCAGGAACTGCCTTAAGCCTCCTCGCTATTCCAGAAATGGTCGCCGGCCTGCTATTTTATTTGATCGGTGGTGTGCTGGCAGACCGGTACAACCCTAAACTGTTAATGGTAGGGGCAGACCTTGCGCGGATCATCGTAGTCATTACTGTAGGCATTATGGCACTGCTTGGCATTGAACAATTTTCCTTCTTTTTGGCCGCACAGTTTTTACTTGGATTGTTTTCAAGCCTGTTTCAGCCATCTCGGACTGTTGCGCTGAAAGCAATTGTCCCGCTAGAGCAGCTCGGCAAAGCCAACGCGATATCAGACACAACCTTTCGAACCGTGCGAATTTTGGCACCCATGACGATCGGTTTGCTCGCAGCTTCGGTGCCGCTATCGACCCTGTTTTTTGTCAATGCAGCAAGCTATCTCGTATCGGTCTTTTTTCTTTATGCAATTCGCAGCTCCCTACATAATCGTTCCGAATCAGCCGCGAGTAAAATGACGCCAAAGCAATATGTAAACGACATTGCCCTTGGACTCGGCGAAATAAAGCGTAACAAGCTCCTTTTTCTGGTTTTGTTATTCAGCAATCTGGGCTTCATCGTCTGGGTCATCTGCTACAACGTGGGCTTCCCATTCCTCGCGGAGCGAATCGAGCAAGGCAACGGAAGTACATTGGCGATCCTGATCGGATTTTACGGCATCGGGAACTTGCTCGGCAGTCTCTACATGGCGCGCGCCTACTACACCAGGCACTTGTTCGTCATTTTGATCGGGTGGTCGTTCCAAGCAGCCGGATTTTTGCTCCTGACTATCGGTAGTACGAGCCATTGGATCGCCTTCCTCGCAGCGGCAATTGCCGGCGTTGGCGGGCCCTTTTCCGGAATCCCTACCGTTACCGCTATTCAGTTGAAAGCAACGAACGAGAATACAGGCAAGGTATTTGCTATCAACATGCTGTTGTTCACGTTTTTCGGGATGCTCTCCAGCATTCTTGGGGCAATCTGGCTTGGCAAATTACCGGTTGAACAGCTATTCCTTATAAGCGGATTGTTCCTCGCCTTGATCTGCTTCATCGGATTTGTCATGGAGCGACGCACCCATCACCTTATAGATCAAGAACACCAATCACATTCTGCGTAACAGCAGTGATTGGTGTTTTTTCTTTTGTGAAAAAAGCATTGCAATTCATAATTTCGCGTCATATAATCTGACATAAATAAAATGATGTTAGATTTTCTAACACAAAAAAGGAGTGGATGGAATGGAACCGACTCTTGCGCAACTCTCTGCTGCCATTGATGCCACATGGGTCATGGTATCCGCAATTTTGGTGATCCTCATGCAAGTTGGCTTTGCCCTTTTAGAGGCTGGGTCGACTCGTATGAAAAATGCCGGACACGTCGCAGGGAAGACGATTCTGACGTTCGGCATATGCTCGATTGCATTTTGGGCCCTGGGCTTTGGTCTTACCTTTGGCGATGGAAACTCATTTATCGGGCTCTCCGGCTTCTTCTTCGATGGGACACAAACTGACTCTTTCTCCGCTTTTTCTGCGTCTTCCATGCCTATCTCGATCCTCTTTTTATTTCAGCTAGCCTTTGCTGCTGTATCTCTCGCCATCTCTTGGGGCGGCTTCGCCGAGCGTGCCAAGCTATCGATTTACTTTCTGTTCAGCGTCTTGTTTACCGTTCTCATTTATCCCGTTGTCGGTCACTGGGTTTGGGGTGGCGGTTGGTTAGCCCGGCTCGGTATGCAGGATTTTGCTGGCTCGACTGTTGTCCACCTGCAGGGGGCTATTGTCGCACTGGTCGCTACGATTTTGTTGAAGCCACGGATCGGCAAATACAATCGTGACGGCAGCTCCAATCTGATACCGGGGCACAATCAGGTCTATTCGGTTTTGGGTGTACTCTTTCTATGGATTGGCTGGTTTGGCTTTAATGCCGGCTCCACTCTTGGCAGCACTTCCGGCTTCTTCGGCTATGTAGCTGTTACAACAAATCTGGCCACGGCGGCCGGAGCTGTTGCTGCACTCGCAATCTCCTGGATTGTAATGGGCAAAGCAGACATCCCGAGCATGTTAAACGGGGTACTGGCGGCTCTGGTAGCAATCACGGCTTCTTGCGCCTTCGTCGATCCGTGGGCTGCTGTCTTGATCGGTTTCGTGTCAGGTATTTTGACATTCTTCACTTCCATCTGGTTTGATCGCATGGGAATTGATGATCCGGTGTTTGCTTTCTCCGTTCACGGCGTAGCTGGTATTTGGGGGACATTGTCAACCGGCCTGTTTGCAACACCTGAGCTGGCTGAAAAAGTAGGTGTTGGTGGTGCAGGGCTATTTTACGGCGGCGGCTTTCATCAATTAGGGATACAAGCTCTCGGTTTGATCGGGTCAATGGCCTATGTTTTTATTGTCGCATTTCTTATTTTATCGATCCTGAAAGTAACGATTGGTCTTCGAGTCACTGAGGAAGAAGAGGTGGTTGGTCTTGATCTTAGCGAACATGGGGGATACGGCTATCCCGAACTACTCCAGCCTGAGCGCATACAGCCCCACGCCGCGGTCAGAAGCAATGCCTCTCACACTCTCTCCTGAGCAAATTGAGAGGATTCAAAGGACGTCCTCCTTTCGCGAGCTGTCCGGCATTCGCGAGCAACTGCTGGATTCGGAACCGCTTCGGCTGGTCACCCGTTCCAAGGAGCTCGCTCCTTTCTCAATTGTGGTCAATTTGATTCATGACTGCATGATCAGACAAGGGGTGCTACTCGCTGTCAACGAGCTGGTAAAAAGAGGGGCCGGCACTCCCCCCGTTCCATTTGCCTTTTTGCAGTTTGGCAGTGGGGGACGGTCTGAGCAAGCCATCGTGAGTGACCAGGATAACGGCTTGGTCTATTCCATTCCACCACACTTGGATGCGCCCGAAATTGAAAAGGTGCATGCCTATTTCCATCAGTTAGGAGCCACCATCGTTACTGGGCTGGAAGAACTCGGCTATCCCCCTTGCCAGGGAAACGTCACCTGCGTCTCGGCAAAATGGCGTGGAAGCGTCGAGCATTGGCTGGACCAGTTGGATCGCTGGGCGTCGCACCCCACGTGGGAGCATGCGCGCTATTTACTGCTTACGTGTGATGTCCGAGTTCTATGGGGGGAATCATCGGTCTTTGCACCTGTTTTCTTGCACCTGCGCCAATTGCTCGCCAATAACCCTTACCTGCTCAGTCGTCTGGCCAGCAATACGCTGCACTACCGTGTACCGCTTGGCTTGTTTGGCAGAATTTTGCCGGAGGTGACAGGCCGCTTTCGAGGGGCAGTTAACGTAAAATACGGCATCTACCTACCTATCGTTAACTGTGTCAGGCACTTCGCCCTCTCCCATGGGATTTTTGCCAGTACGACCTTGGAGCGGATCGCAGCCTTGCGAGAGCGCGGCCTATGGAGTAGAAGCTTTTGCGACGAGGTAGAAGACCATTTTCGCCAACTACTTGGATTACGTCTGGTTCCGCCCCTGCACTGGGAAGACCGTCAATACGTGAACAACAGCTATGTAAAGCTCAAAGAACTGTCTGCTGATACCAGCGTAATGGCAAAGACTGCGATGAAGCTAGCGATACGCCTGCAACGAATGACAGCTAAGCTTCCGTCCGTCCATCATGGATAGGAGGGTACAACCATGGCACAATGGGAGCTTTTGAGACGCATTTGGCACCTGAACCGCGAATCAGCGAGAGGCGTAAAAGGCTGGGAAACAGGCCATATCGAAGGAGATAAGCACCATCTGGCTTATTTGCGCTCGTTAAGCAAAGAACGTAAGGAGGCAGATTCCAGTGTCGATATTCTGCTTGCGGAGATGGAGGTTGTCGTTGTCGATCTGGAGACAACGGGCTTTTATCCCGATCATGGCGACGAAATGATTTCCATCGGGGCGGTAGCGATGAAGGGAGATCGGTTATTGCTTGGCGATTCTTTTTACACACTGGTGAAACCAGGGCGATCTATCCCTCCTCATATCCGTTCTCTGACCGGGATAACCGATGAAATGGTGCAGGATGCCCCTGAGCTGGTGCAGGTTCTGGCGCGATTTTTCCGCTACGTCGGAGACCGTCCACTGGTTGCCCACCACTCCCGACATGAAAGAGAATTTTTTCGCGCCGGATTATGGAAGACCAGCCGCCGTCCGCTTACCCATCGTATGCTCGACACGATGCTGTTCATCCGGTTACTCAGCAGCCCTGTCGGCAACGGTTCACTGGACGCCCTTTGCGCCATGCATGACATCCCGATATCTCGCCGCCATCATGCGTATTGCGATGCCGTAGCCGCCGGGACTTTGTGGGGAAAGTATGTAACCAAAGCGCAAGCAGTCGGATTTACGAATTTACGACAGATATACGAAGCTCTCCGCTAGATATGTTGATTGACAACGTATATTTTTCATAAAAAGGAGTTCCTAGCACATGATACGCATTCGAGATGCCGTTATTGATGATTTGCCAGCCATGCTTCACATCTACAACCATGCGATTCGAAATCTGGTCGCCACGTTTGATTTGGAGGAGCAGAGCCTGGAGCAGCGAGAAATCTGGTTTTACAAGCACGGGGAAAACTACCCGCTGCTCGTCGCTGAATCCGAAGGGAAGATTGTTGGCTATAGCTGCCTGTCTACTTTTCGGGAGAAGCCCGCATATGCCCAATCAACCGAGCTATCGGTTTACGTGGCAGATGATGTGCGCGGAAAAGGGGTGGGAACAGCACTGATGGCTGTCATCCTTCAACGTGCCGCACAGCTAGGCTACCATACCGTCATAAGCGGGATTGTAGGAGGCAACGAAGCGAGTATCGCGCTTCATCAAAAATTCGGGTTTCATTTCATCGGACAGTTTCGCGAGGTTGGGTTTAAATTCGGTGAATGGCAGGATGTTCATTTTTATCAGCTTCTGCTGGAGAATCAGTAGTCCCAATAAAAAAGTCAAAAGCGCCATTGTCATTCATGGGCTTTTGACTTTTTTCGTGGTCCATTCGCAAGCTCCAACCACTTCTCTCTAACACACTTTCTACTCCGCAGATGCGGCATCGATCTCCTCTGCTCCCGTCATTTGCAGCAATACCTCGTACGTCACAGGCAGAAGCGATTCAGGTACTCCCGCTGCTGTGTACACATGAGAAAAACGCTGCAAGGACCGATCCACAAAAATCGGAACGTCTACTTCGAGGGCAAACGGGCACACCGCGCCTACCTGATAGCCGGTCACCTCTACTACTTCTTCCGGTGAAGCCATTTTTGTTTTTCCAGAGCCTAGTGCTGCTTTGACCCGTTTTGAATGAATGCGCACATCGCCAGCAGCGACAAACATCGCGTATTTCTCACCCGCACGAAACAGGATCGATTTGGCAATCTGACCTACCTCCACCCCCAGTGCCTGGGCAGCAATTTCTGATGTGGGCAAAGGCTCCTCAAAAATAATCGGCTCCAGCTCTGGTTGATAACGCTGAACATAGGCGCGAACCTTTTCCAATGGACGACTACTCATTTTTCTTGCCTCCTGACCTGCTCTATTTCCTTTCAACAAATACAAGAAAGCAGTATGGCTCCACTGGCTTCGGAACCACACCGCTCTTTTATCCGGCCAAATTTCTTATCCTTTGATAAACGACTTGCGTACCCTGCTCCAAAATGTCAGTCTCTTGTAGCGGGCAAACTTGATTTTTTCCTGGCCTACCCGACACATAATGGAACGGACATCCTTCCAGACAGCCTGCTCACGATCCAATCCAATCATGATCTCGGGATTCATCACAATCAGCTCTACCTCATGATGCTTCGGCAAAACAAGGGAGCTGTTGACCGTACGATAAGCCTGGTTGTTAATCGATGCAATCTCAGACAGCTGAATAGCCTCGATCGATGGATGGACGATGGCTCCGTCTACCGCTTTGTTATAGGCCGTACTGCCAGACGGCGAGGAAACAATCAGACCGTCGCCACGAAACGTTTCGAGCTCATCTCCGTTAATATAAACGCACGTCACCAGCGTCGATAACGATGCATTGCGCAGCACCAGCTCATTAAGGGCCCATTTATCGTATTGTTGACCATCTCGTGTCTCTATTCGGCATTGGACGGTCGGGTATTCAGCAATCGCTGGTTCTTCTTGCTCGACCAATCGCTCTACGAATTCATCCAGCTCATCCGGTCTCCAATCTGCGTAGAAGCCGAGATGTCCCGTATGGATGCCCACATAAGCAGGCTCAGCGCCATATTGATGGACGGCTTCCAATAGCGTCCCGTCTCCCCCGATCGAAATGACCATATCGGGATGATCGTCAGGGCCAGACACGAAGCAATGCGGACTGTCAGCTGCCCTTACTTTTTGTTTCAATTCACTTTCTACTTCTCGCGTGTAATCATCATTTCGCAGTACAGTCGCAATCTTCATGCTGATCTGCCCTCACTTTTATCTTTCCAAGCGCTAAAGTAAGCTCTCTTCGTTTTTTTCACTATACCATAGGAAAAAGGACGATGCATGTATTCCCCTCTCCTTACCATCTCTCTTCCTGAAAAACTTGCTCCCGAAATTCATGCAAACGCCTTCGTGTCGCTGGAGACAAATCCCCTGGCAATTTGTCCCAGGGAAAGAAACGCATTTCCGCAACCTCTACCGGATCTCGCTTCGGCTCCTGCGCTCCCGTCAATGGTGCGTGAAAAAGGGCAATGTGGTCCCTTTTCCCTTCTCTTTCACTATAAAAAAGATGGCACAAAGAAAGCACCTGGGCGGTAATCCCACATTCCTCCCGAAGCTCCCGCCGGGCAGCTTCAAAGAAAGTTTCGCCCTTCTCGACTCCTCCACCAGGCAAATACCAGCCAACCGTATAGGTGTGACGAATCAACAGGACGCCTTTTTGCTCATCGGTAACGATTACTCTCGTGCCCAAGGTGAGCGGCCGGCGAATTTTCCAATACCATCTTGTAAGCGAATGGAACCACCTCATGCTTCCAACTCTCCCTGAACCATTTTTTGGCTATGGGCTACATTCTCTGTTTGTAATAGTTTTCCTGCTTTTCCCTTTTATCATAACCGCAACCAGGGCCTGCTTGCCAATCCACAATGAGAAAGCCTGGCTCCAATGCCTTTTGTGAAGCTGCAGCTGTATATATACTGGATCGGCATTTCATTCGTTCCTTTGTATACAAAAAACAGGCCTATCGTTCAGGCCCGTTCTTCATGCAAGACGATTCTCCAATTCCCTTACGATAGCCTCTGCCTTGCGGATCCATCTCGGATCAATCCGCGCGTCCTTGTCTACTGGCTCCTGAAATTGATTCATCACACCCGAAACCATGGGCTCCATGTACCCGATATCTTCTTCTACGCCCATCTGATAGACATGATGCAAAACAAACGGTTCTCCAATCTCCAGCCACGCATCTGCACTGTCCAGTTCTCCAGACACTACCTTTACAGGCAAGCGTAGATAAACCATATTCTGGTCATCCAGCACTCGGTCAAAAAAACCATGCTCATAATCCCAATTGGCCAAGGTGAAGTTTGGTAGCGTTTCTTGAAGATAACCGTATGTTCCTTTGGTACCCTGCAAGCTGCTTTTGATCGTTTTCATTATCTATCCCTGCCTTTGTCTTTGAAACCGTTCTTCTATTAATGTGCGACAAAATAGCTGGTTGTACTCCCCTAAAAAGAAAAAGAACAACAAGCCCTCTGCCCAAGCTTGGCAAAAGACTTGCTGCTCGTTTTCTTTTTAGAGCAAGGCGATGGTAAGCAGGGTAAACAACGCCAGCGGGATGATTTTGCTACCGCCGCAGCGACGTCGACGTTTTTTCGGAACAATGACAGGCGGCAATGGTTGCGGCGATATCCCCATTGGCGGGCACGGCTGCGGTGGTGGTGGAAACGGTGGTGGAAACGGTGGCGGAAATGGAGGAGGGAATGGTGGTGGGAATGACGATACAGGCGGAAACGGTGGGAATGGATTGAAGCCCATATAAGGACTTACTTGTGGTGGAAATGTATTCATTCCACTATAAGGACTCACCTGGCTGTACGGATTTTCTCCATATGGGCTGATCGGAACGCATGGATTGCTGCTGCTGCTAAACGGACTTACCTGTGGCGATGGTCTTTTCCCAGTGCTAAACGGACTTACTTGTGATGGTCTTTTGCCACTACTGTACGGGCTTACTTGTGGAAACGGGTTGTTGCTGCTGCTGTACGGGCTTACACGCGGAAATGGATTGTTGCTGCTGCTGCTGTACGGGCTTACCTGCGGAAACGGGTTATTGCTGCTGCTATACGGGCTTACGTTTCCTCCAGGAAAAGGACTTATATCACCGTATGGATCGTAACCTCCGTAAGGGTATGGATAGTAAACATCATACGGTGAAAAATAAGGATCGCCCCAGTCCGCATAGGTTTGATGACTGGCGACTTGCTCCACCTGATAGTAATCGTCCTCATATTCATCTACTTCTTCTTCCGCATCTGGGTCCTCTACTTCAACATATACGTTTTGATCGTCATAATCGACAATGACACCTTCAATGACTTGCCCGTCGATGGCTTCGATGCGCACTTTTTGCTCCACGTAATCTTTGCAAATGTTGTGCACATTTTCACGCATATCCTTTAGCAGACTGACGGTCTGTATGTCAGCCTGGTATAGGTTTTTTTCATCAGACTGCATGGAAACTCCTCCCCTTCTGATGGTTCTCTACTACCATATACAGGTGCCTATGGGGAGGTGTACCGTATTATAGGCTGGACTAGCCCAATTTCCACACAAGATATTTACATAAACCCTGGAAAAACATAAAACAGATGCTATTCGCTGATAAAACGCGATGGCAAGAATGGCTCCAGATGCTCTGTGCTGCCCTGCTCCAGATAATCTGCCATCCACTTTGCCGTGATCGGCGATAGCAAAATACCGTTGCGGAAATGCCCCCCTGCGATAGAGAGTCCACTCCAGCCTGGGATTGGGCCGAGTAGCGGCTTACCGTCTGCCGTCGCCGGGCGAAGACCTCCCCATGCTTCCAGGAACGCAGCTGTGTGCAATGCCGGAACGTAAGGCATGACACCATTTAAAATACTGGCCAAGCCAGCCATTGTTACTTCACGTTGGAAGCCGCTTTCATCCTCTGTGGCCCCAATCACGATTTTTCCATCCTTTTTAGGCGTAATATAGCCTGACGTCCCGAAAATGACTGTCCGAAGTGGTATCCCCACGGAGGAGACAGCTGCAATCTGTCCGCGCACAGGCCGTACAGGCACGGAAACGTTCAGCATCTCTAGCATGATCCCGGCCCATGCACCGGAAGTAATCACGGTTTGCTCCGCACGAAGCGGCCCCATGGAGCTTTCTACCCCGATGACCTTTCCGGCTTTGACGGCAATTCCACTCACTACACATCCCGAGAGCAGCTTAACGCCTTGCAGTCGGCACGCTGTCACCAACGCCCGGAGCAGCAAGCGATTGTTGATGTGCCCTTCTCTAGGCGAATAGATGGCAGCCTGAGCGTTGTCGGTCAGCATCGGCTCGACCTCGGTCAGCTCTTTTCCCGTGAGCCAATGTACAGCGTATCCTTTTTCCTTTTGCCAATGGTATTTGGTTTGCAGCTGCTCTTGTTCTTCCTCATTCAATGCGACGGTAAGCAGACCTTCCAGACTTACCTGCACATCTCCTGCAGTGAATTCCTCCAGTGTCTGTGCCCACTGCGGATACAATCGCAGGGAAGCTACCCCCATATCGAGCATCGGTCCCGGAGCCGTAAATTCTTTCAAAGGAGCCAGCATCCCTGCTGCCGCAGAAGACGCCTGCCCGCCCCATTCGCCTTGTTCAACCAATGTGACAGCCATACCGCGTCGTGACAGCTCATACGCCAGACTAAGACCAATAATTCCTCCACCCACTACCAGACAGTCACTCATGCTCTCTCTCCTCACTGTGTTTGTCCGGGTCATACCAAGGTCATCTTCTACGGGGAGAGGCAGCGTCTTGACGCAAATCAAAAAGCCCACCATCTCCCAAGCAGGAAAAGGTGGGCTCATACGCATACATGGAAACAAGGCGCAGTTTTTGCCGGCAACCATATCCCTGCGCCGGCATGATCCGGATCAGGTGCAATGGGTCGATGGTCTTTTGCTTCCATCCTCTCAGCCCCGCATGAAGGACTCCCCGAGTTGCTACTTCGTTATGTCGTTTTCGATCTTTTCATTGACCAGTATAGTCCTCTTGGCAACCATCTGACAAGTCTTACAATGACTTAGTCTTCATCTTTTACATCATAGCTTTCGGGAATCGTCTCATGCCTGGCTGCTTCCTCGTACTCGCGCAGCTTGCGCATTTCCTCCAGATGGTGCTTGAACTGATCCTTGTTGATCAAGTATTCATTGCCATCGTGAACGGCACGAATCCGCCCTTGGCTAATTTTCTCCAAAATAAAAGTTTCAGGGAGCTCCAGATAGGCTGCTGTCTCCGCTACGGTCAAATATGTCTTATTGTCTCGCAATCTAGCCTCCAGTTCCGCTTTCTGCTCTTCGTAGCCGGGTTTGCCCAGAAGTGCAAACATGTTGGCTTTGTACGCCTCTACTCCTGGCTGATCAAACGGGTTTACGCCTAACAAATAACCGCTTATCCCGCACGCCTTTTCAAAAAAGTAGATCAGGCCCCCCACATGATACGCTGTTGCTTCCGGAATCTCAATCAACAGATTGGGGACTCCGCCTGCTACGTGGGCCAGGACTGTTCCTTCGAAAGCTTTTTTATTGACAAACCCCATGTGCTTGCCTGTCAGGAAATTCAGACCATCTACATCGTCCGGGTCCCCCTGCACAGTCATATCGATGGCTGGCTTTGTTACCGACACCGTTGTTTCAAACAAATGCCGCATCCCATCCTGTATGTATTGTCCCAAGGAATGCAAGTCCGCCGAAAACTCGGCTGAGGCTGGAAAAATTCCTTTTCCGTCCTTGCCCTCGGATTCACCGAATAGCTGCTTCCACCATTCGGCAAAAAAACGAAATTGCGGCTCATAGCTGACTAACAATTCTACCATCTTGCCTTTCCGATACAGCGCATTGCGGATCGCCGCATACTGATAGCACGGATTTTCATGCAGGTCCATGACCATGTACTGTTCTCTGGCATCTGCTGCCCCTTGCATCAGTGCATCCATATCGGCTCCACTCACCGCGATCGGCAATAGCCCGACAGCTGTCAGGACAGAATACCGGCCTCCGATATCATCAGGAATGACGAATGTCTCGTAGCCCTCTTCATCCGCGAGCTTTTTCAAGGCTCCTCGCGATTTGTCAGTCGTGATGTAGATTCGTTCTTTTGCTTTTTCTCGCCCGTACTTTTTTTCTAGCCAGTTGCGAAAAAGCCGGAATGCAATCGCAGGCTCCGTCGTCGTACCTGATTTGGAAATGACGTTGATCGACGCGTCTTTACCTTCCAGCACGTCCATCAGATGAGAAATGTAGACGGGACTGATGTTGTTGCCTACAAAATAAATCTCCGGGGAACGCCGTTTCGACTTTGGCAGCAAATTGTAGAAGCTGTGGCCCAGAATATCCAGCACAGCCTTTGCCCCTAAATAAGAACCCCCGATTCCAATGACCAGAAGCACATCAGAGTCTGAGGAAATTCGTGCCGCTGCCTGCCGGATTCGTTCATACTCAGCACGGTCATACCTCTCGGGCCAATCCACCCACCCGAGATAATCTCTGCCTGGTCCCGTTCTTTTGTGCAGCATTTCATGCGCCTGACCAATCGCCGGAGCAAGCTGCTCCCATTCATGTGGTTTGACAAAAGTACGAGCGTTGGAGTAATCAAAACGAATCGCTTGGTTCATGGCTCCCCTCCAAAGGAACGTCATCTATTCCTTATCTTATCACGGGATTTGCCCGTAAAGTACTTTACGTCAAAACCTATCAAAAAGCGATGAAATCATAAATATTTCGCCACAACTGTAACCCTTTTCCAATCTTTTCGTATAACCTTTCGAGCAACGAAACATTTTGACATTACGCTTTCTTTTACCACTTCAAGAAAAATAAGGGGAAATCGATCATGAAAAAACGCTGGTGGATCATCGGTTCCGTAGTAGTCCTCCTGGGCGTAGGTTATGTCGGACTCAACATGATGGGATCTGGGCAAGCCATGGGTATGCCCGTAAACATCGGAACGGCAACGAAGTCGACACTTGAAAGCAAAATTCTCACTTCAGGGGTCGTTATTGTTGAGGACAAGCAAAAGCAGTACGCGAATGTAACCGGAACCTTGCGAGAATTCGTAGTCAAGGAAGGAGACAAAGTCAAAAAGGGACAGGTCATCGCGAAAATCGATACATCTGACGTCGATAGCAAAATTCTCGATATCGACGCTCAAATGGAGCTGGCGAGAGCCAATCTGGCAAAAGCGCAGGTAGGGAGTGAGCCAGAGGAAGTGGCGCAGGAGAACGAACGCGTCTTGCAAGCGCAGCGCGAGTACGATACAGCTAAAAAAGAATACGACCGGATGCATCAGCTTTTTACATCGGGTGCTTCTACCCAGCAGGAGCTGGATAAAGCCAAATCTCAGGTAGACTCTACTCTTTCTACTCTGAATGTAGCCAAGCAGCAGCTCTCCCTCAAGAAAAAGGGGCCTCGCAAAGAAGAAATCGCTTCTCAGCAAGCACAAATCAATAAGCTGCAAGTGGAACGCGGGCAGTTGGAAAAGGACCGCGTCCAAAGCGTTCTCGTCGCTCCAGCAGATGGAACCATCATTGCGGTTGCAGCCGACAACGGACAATACGTGAACAAAGGAACAGAGATCCTCACACTCGCAAATCTCGACAACCTGTTGATTCAGGCAGATATTAATGAATCAGATGTAAACAAAATGAAGGCGGGACAAACTGCAGTCATCGAAGGCACGACACTCGGTAAACAACAGCTGAATGCAAAGGTCACGCGGATTGCACCAACAGCAACCACCACACAAAGCAGCTCGGGCCAAGGCGAAAAAACCCGTGTCAAAGTGACGTTAACGCCTGAAGGTGATTTGTCTGCGCTCAAGCCTGGCTTCCATGTCGACATCAATATTTCCGTCCAAAAAATTGATCAAGCGCTGCAAGTACCGATTGAAGCCGTACAACAGGATGCGGACGGCAGCACGTTTGTCTGGATCGCAGCTGATGGAGTAGCGAAAAAGCAAAAAATCGAAACAGGCACGGAAAACGAGCTGTTCTCTCATGTGAAATCCGGTTTGAATGGTGATGAACAAATTATTTTGAGCCCTGTTGATTCCTTGACCGATGGAGTACCAATCATGCCGATGCCGGGCGGAGCAGGAATGGGTATGTAGCCCACTTAAGCAGGAAAGGAGGTCAGCCGACAATGCTTCACGTAGAAGGCTTGACGAAATCATATAAAACGGGCGACTCTACACTTCCTATTTTAAAAGGCGTCTCTCTCTTGGTGGAACAAGGCGAATTCGTCGCCATCATGGGACCATCGGGATCAGGGAAATCAACATTTATGAACATGCTAGGTTGTCTAGATCGCCCGGATACGGGTACATATATGCTGGATGGGATTGAGGTAAGCAGTCTGAAGGACCAGCAGCTTGCCCATGTTCGCAATCAAAAAATCGGCTTCGTCTTTCAATCGTTTAATCTTTTGGCTCGCTCTACCTCTCTGCACAATGTAGAGCTGCCAATGATGTACGCCAATATTAGCCGTTCTGAACGCAGGAAGCGTGCGACCGAAGCACTCAAACGTGTAGGACTTGCTGAGCGCATACACCACAAGCCGACACAGCTCTCCGGTGGACAAAAGCAGCGGGTAGCAATCGCTCGTTCATTGGTTAACCGCCCTGCCATTTTGCTGGCCGACGAACCAACCGGGAATCTCGACAGCCGGTCTGGCATTGAAATCATGGCTATGTTTCAGGAGCTGCATGCACAGGGTGTCACGATCATCCTGGTTACGCACGAGTTGGACATCGCCCAGCATGCTGAGCGGATCGTCACTTTTAAAGACGGAGTGATTATTCGGGATGAACGGGTCACTGAGCGACTCTTTGCCACCCCGTCAGACGAGGTGATCGTCACATGAATTTTTTGGAGAGCTTCACTACCGCAGTAGAAGGAATTTGGGCGAACAAAATGCGCTCCAGTCTGACGATGCTCGGGATTATTATCGGGATTACCTCTGTCATTACGGTGACGACTCTTGGTGAGGGTGGTCAAAATGCCATCAATCAGGAGATGGAGAAGTTTGGGCAAAACACCTTCAATGTCTACATTAACTGGGAAACCAAAGAAACCATGTCTAATGATGATTTGACGGTAGAGGATGCGGAGGTACTCAGCAAGATCAGTCCCGCAATCGAATACATCGTTCCCTACAACTCCACAACCATCGAAATGAAGGGTCCAAAGAAGGAAGAACGGGTTAACCTCTCAGCTACTACATCTGATTACTTTGCCATGCAAAAGACAATGAAGGTAGCAAAAGGGCGTCTTTTCAACAGTACAGACGACAAGGAACAACGTGCTGTAGTCGTGCTGGAGGAAGCACTCGGGGAAAAGCTGTTTGGACAAATGAATCCGATCGGACAGCGTGTACGCTGGGGAAACAACTCGCTCGTTGTTATCGGGACATACACGGAGGAGAAATTCAAGTTTGACATGGGTGCGCAAACCTTTGGTGCCTTTGTCCCGATTCGCTTCCACCAAACCTTGCAGGAAGAGCCCTCCGTCCAGACGTTTATGGGAAAAGCCATCGATAAAGCGTCTGTGAATCCTGCCATGCAGCAAGTAAAGCAATACCTCAGCCGCAAGCATCAAAAGAAAGACCATTATATGGCTCGCAGCATGCAAGAATCAGTCGACCAGTTCAATCAGCTGACTGGCACGCTGACTTTGATCTTTAGTGTGATTGCCGGTATTTCGCTCGTGGTGGGTGGTGTCGGGGTTATGAATATCATGCTCGTTTCTGTCACAGAGCGTACGCGAGAGATCGGGATTCGCAAAGCGCTTGGCGCCAGACGCCGGGATATTCTGGTTCAATTCCTGATCGAGTCGGTGATCGTATGCTTGATTGGCGGTCTGATCGGCGTCTTGTTCGGTCTCGGAATTGCCGCTCTGATTGCGCACTTTGCCAATTTGCCGCCGACGCTTTCCTGGAACAGTGTGTTTATTGCCTTTGGCTTTTCCAGCGCGATCGGTATCTTCTTTGGCCTCTACCCTGCGAACAAAGCAGCCAAGCTTGATCCAATCGAAGCATTGCGTTACGAATAAAACGGGAAACAAAAAACATGCACCGGGCGTTGCTTGCGCTTTCGGTGCATGCTTTACGTTGGAAAAGTATCCGTCATCAGCTTCAAAAGAAAAAAAAGCGCTATCCCGACGCTCGCCACGGCCCACCAAATCGTTTTGTTGTCTGCCTTGTCAGACTTGTAAATCCCGCTCAGCTTCCAGGTGCCAACAGCAACGCAGAGGAGACTGATCAGGAGCAGGATTGTCCCCATGATCTCCCTCCTTTCCCTTCCCTAGCTATATGGGATGGGACGGAAAAAAATCACTCCTTTGGCTCCTTTTTACCCAAACGATTGAGAACCTGACGGCCTCGTTCCTTGATGGACTCATCTTTTACAGCCAATTGACGCTTTTTCATCATGCCATTTTTCGAGGTGTCAGGGCGAGCCTTCTGCTGCTCATCACGCATTAGCTAAACTTGCCTCCGCCCTTTTTCTCATAATCAGCCAAGAGCTCGCCAAAGCTTTTGTTTCGCTCGCGTTCTTCCTGCTCACGACGCTTTTGCTCAGCCAATTCTTGTGCTTTTCGTTCGCTGTCCGCCTTCATTTCCTTTTCCAGCAGCTTGAGCTTTCCAAGGGCATCAGCATTCAGCATATCCTTCAGACTGTTTAGTCCGTTTTTTGTTTCTTCCGCTTGCATAGCTGGACGCTCATGCTTGCGCTGTTTCTTCGCCATTTTAACTTCCATCCTTTCTCTATCTCATTTCTGTCCTCATTCTCTGGCTCAAACCTGGTCATACTATGTCCATCTGGCATGAGGAGGAGGACAAGACATGGTACGCAACAAAGCAAAAGACTTCGGGAAAACCGCAGAAATCAGAGGGCCAAAATCCCAATCAGAAGCCGTTCGATCTGATGGCTCCATTAATAGTGAACCACAAGAGCGGTTAAAAGAAAACCGTTAGCAGGCAAAAACCGCCGGGCTGTTCACGCTCGGCGGTTTTTCTTGGAAAGCGGTGGGCGGTCCGGTAGTTTTCGTTTTACCCATTCCTGCCCCAGCAGTGTCAGCTTTTCGTCAAACTGAAACACCGCTCCTTTTTTGATCAGGCGCTTCGCCAGATCACGCTCCATTTCTATAAGTGGCAAGGCCTTGAAGGCCCCGGCCGTATCCAGACTGGCGCGTGAGAGGGAAGCATGCCTGGTTGAAAACAGGGTCCACGGCCAGCGATAACCGGATAAGCTCGATCCGTATTTTTGCCTGATCGTAAGACGCTTCTCTGCTTCCGGACAGGGCAGACCGATCGGGAATGCCTGACCATTTACAATATGCCCCTCCTCAAGCAAGCGGATCGTTTGTGTATGGGAATGCGGCCGCTTGATATACGGATAATTTTCCAGCCATTCCTTGCATTCAGCATGCTGGATCGGGCTGAAGCCCGGATCATATACCGAATAAATACGCCTCGCACAAAGTCCGAGAAGTACGAGTTTTTGCTGCTTCTCATGGGCATGCAGATGGACGCTGATGAAATCGCGCGGAACGATCATTGTTGGTGACAAGAAAATAATCACTTCCCCGCGCGCCTGCTTGACTCCTCGATTCAACAGCTCTGCATATGGCAGCGCCCTCCGAAATCGCAAGCATTGCAGGGGATAATGGGCGCCAAATCCCGCCATTTTTTCGGCCACTCCATCCGAAGAGGCGTTATCGAGCACAATCACTTCAAATTTTTCGAAAGAGGCAAACTGCAAATTAAAGCTGAACAAGGTATACAGGAGCTGATCGACTGCGTCTCTAACTGGAATGACGACACTGGTAAGCATCGGATCTCCCCCTTTTTGTAGCATATGCACCACCTACACATGTGGGCTGGGCGCATCCATTTTCAGGGGAAAGTCTGGCTTCCTTCGTATAAGAGGCCTGTCGTTGATGCATCTTAGTCAAGAGACATCTTCGTATGAAGGAGGTCCAAGTGATGGACAAGACCAACCAGGAAAACGAAGAAACGAAAGATATTTCCCTTGATGGTACGTTGCCTCATCAAATCAGCGCACCTGACTTCAAAAATTCCTCACGCTCGATTCAGAAGCCGTTTGTCAATGAATTCGGAGTTGTGATCGGGGACAGCCTGTATGAATCGGAGCAATCACCGCTCAACAACTGGTCGACAGATACAGACCCGGAAATCATGGCAGGTGACAAGTGGGTCCACCCTACCAATGACATCGGATGGAACTCCTACGAAAATCGAGAGCTGTTGGAAGACAAAGAAATAAAAGGGGCACGCTTCATGCATCCTACCTTTGACGTAAGCAAAGGCAAGGACTAGCTTGTGGCGATCCACACACAACCCATTCGGCAGAGCCATTCTGGCCGGATGGGTATTTTTGCGTGAAAAACGTCTCGACTTTTTTCAACGTAAAAGAATGTATTAGCACGAGGCTTATACATTCTGGAGCGCATGACAACTTTCCGCTAAACGCGGTCGCCCTCCTTTGAGGAAGCCTCGATAGAGGTTTTCTTATTAAAGGGTGATGTGAACATTTGCGGAAGCTGTGCCCCTGGCTTATATGCTCATTTTATTATGTTACAATGGACAGTAATGAATAGAGGGGGAGTTTTGCCCATGAGCATCAAGCTGGTAATCGAGTCTGCGTTTTCTAAGGCCTATCAACGTTATGCCGGATTTCTGCCGGGGGATACGCTGCGCTTATATGTACGAACAAGTGGTCCAGGAACAGGCGGTTTGTTTTACGCCATTGAAAAAGATGAAGCGATGACCGGTGATGCTGTTTTTGAAGTAGAAGGACTTACCTTTGTCATTCGACCCACCGACTTTTGGTATTTTGACGGGGGATCGCTTGCGTACAATCCTACATATGGAGAGTACGGCTTTACGTTTTCCAATCCTCGACTGGAGAGCTGAGCCAAGCCTGCAAACTGTCAGCCCAAGAAACTTTCCTGGGCGTATATCGTATACAATCAATAACTGCCATGATGTTTGGGAGGAACCTGCATGAAAAAAAGCCGTTCGGTCCTCTTAGCCATTGGTGCCTTTTTACTGGCGAATCTCAAATGGTTATTGGGAATTTTAAAGTTTTCCAAATTCGGCACAACGCTGGTGTCGATGGGTATCAGCTTATGGGCGTATGCCATGTTTTATGGATGGAAATTCGCTGTAGCTCTCGTCTATCTGATTTTTGTCCATGAGATGGGACACGTTATAGCGGCAAAGCGCAAAGGGATCGCTACCTCGCCTGCTGTTTTCATCCCTTTTGCAGGGGCGTTGATATCCTTAAAGGATCTGCCCCGCGATGCCAGTACGGAGGCTTATCTCGCCTACGGGGGGCCGCTTGCCGGGATGATTGCCTTCCTGCCTGCCCTCCCGCTCTACTGGTGGACGCAGGACCCGTTTTGGGCCTTGGTCATCTATCTCGGCGCTTTATTGAATCTGTTTAACTTGCTGCCCGTTTCTCCTCTGGATGGGGGACGTATTGTTTCTGTATTATCCACGAAAATCTGGTTCGTCGGCTTGGTGGGAATGGGGATCATGCTGTTTGCTTCGCCTGGACCGATCATGGTGATTATTTTCATCGTCGGACTGATTACGTGGTGGAGTCGACTGCGGGAAGGCTACCAGCATCAGGTGCTCCATTATGAACGCACGAAGCTGGAGGACTTTCTTCAGTTTTCGGCACAGCTGCCCCAATTGGAATCGACATGGGACAAACGCTTGCAGCTAAATGAAGAAATCACAGTGCTCAATAGCAAAGAACCGCACAAGGGCTTCCTGATGCCTTTTCTCCAGGATGAAAAGCGTCTTGAACGAGACAAATTAAAGCTGGATAAGGTGTTCATGCATAAAAAATGGGAGCTGTTCAAGCAGTGGGAGCGTGAGCCGGTTCAATTTATCGACTCTGATCCATTCCGCCCGGCACCCTCCGAGGTACTCAGCGAGGGTGAGCGCGTCGCACGCACACGCTTGAAGGAAGTAGATGAGCAAATGCATCGCCTGACCACTTACTACGAGGCACCAGCCAGTACGAAGTGGAAGGTGCTAGCCGCCTATCTCGGCCTTGCAGCAGTCCTATCCGCGTTTTTTGTTTATGGACAGCAAATTCTCCATCGCTAAAACCATGGGCGTTTCAAGCGTTTCGACTGTCGGACCCAAAGGTTTGACTATCTATGACCTTCTCCGGGCGCAAAAACGAGCGCTACGGATATCTGAGAGACTCTCTTCATGAGCAACAGGTCAGAAACGCCCTCTACGGTTGTTTATCGCTTTTGTGCGATACTACAAAACCAGATAAAATAGAAGGTGTACTTTCACAACATTCTAGAGAGGATGACTATTTACTTGGATAGCGTTCCGATAGTGCTCAACCTACTGCTTGTCATATTTCTTGTCTTTCTCAACGGCTTTTTCGTTGCCGCAGAGTTTGCTCTCGTTAAGGTACGGCAAACACGCCTGACACAGATGGTCAATGAAGGAAACAAACGAGCTGTATATGCCCAAAAGGTAACCCAAAAGCTGGACGGCTACTTATCTGCCTGCCAGGTCGGGATCACGCTCGCGTCACTGGGACTTGGATGGGTCGGGGAACCGGCTATCGCCCACATGATCGTAGAACCTCTACTCGGCTCCACAGGAATGCCCGGATATTTGATCTCCGCTATCTCCTTTGGTGTAGCATTCGCGATCATCACCTTCCTGCACATCGTATTGGGTGAACTGGCACCAAAATCTTTGGCCATTCAGAAAGCAGAAATTACCTCGCTGTGGGTTGCTGCGCCATTGATGTTTTTCTATAAAGTGCTTTACCCGGCTATCTGGTTCCTGAACGGAACAGCCAACGCTCTTCTGAAACGCATCGGCCTCGAGCCTGTGTCGGAGCATGAAGCGGCACATACCGAAGAAGAAATTCGCATTCTGGTGAATCAAAGCCACCAAAGCGGCCATATCGACCAAACCGAGTTGTCGCTGGTGGAACATGTCTTTGACTTTTCCGAAACCTTGGCACGGGAAACCATGATCCCGCGCATTGACATGGTTTGCTTATATACCACGAATACGTTTGACGAAAATCTGGAGATCATCCGTACCCAGCGCCACACGCGATTCCCTGTTGCGGATGAGGACAAAGACAACATCATCGGCTTTGTCCATGCAACCGACTTTTACCTTTCCGCTCTCCAGGATGGACATGTCGAGCTGGACCAATTGCTTCGCCCGGTTCTGACTGTTCCAGAAACAATGGAAATTAGTACAGTTCTGCGTTTGATGCAGAAAAAACGCTCGCAGCTCGCTATCGTCATTGACGAGTATGGCGGAACTGCTGGTCTGGTCACCATGGAAGACATTCTCGAGGAGATCGTCGGGGATATTCAGGATGAGTTTGACGAGGAAAGACCGGAGATCGAAAAAGTCGAAAATGGCTTGTCTGTATCCGGTATGCTCACGCTGGCTGATCTGAATGACCATATCCCGTTTGATTTGGAGTCCGAGGATGTGGATACAATCGGTGGCTGGCTGTACAGTCAATTGGAAGAAGAAATTGCGGTTGGTGCTTCCGTTGAATGGGAACATTACTTGTTCACCGTCAAAATGATGGATAATCACCGAGTTACACGAGTTTTGATTACACCACTCGCCGAAGAAGAAGCCGAACCAACTGATCAGCTGGTTTCTGTTTCCTAAACGTAACCATGCATACAGACGCCCCACACCTCTCTCATGTAGGTGTGGGGCGTCTTTCATTTCAGTTCGCTTCGAGATTCTCGGGTCGTCTCCAGTCACTGACACCGTTGTCCTCGAGAATTCCCATCGTCACATCGCTGATATCCGGGTCCATGAGCAGACTATCCCGCACACGATACTTGATATCATCCGCAACTGCCAAAGTCAGTCCCTCGCGCAGCTCGATGTAGCATTCCACATGGTAAAAGCGGCCTTCCTGAACGATTCGCAAACGATTGATATCTGTCACATCCGAGTCCGCAAAAATAATTCGTGCTACCCGATCCTCGATTTCCTTTGGTGCAGCTACTCCTATCAATCCGACCATGTTATCGTAGCCCACTTTGAATGCTACCCCGATCATCAAGATGCCGATCAGAATGGTTGCAATCCCATCCAAAAGGGCAAAGGAGCTAAACTGCGTCACGATTACAGCGATGAGGGCGAGGAGAGCTCCCGTCGTTGCCACAATATCTTCATAGAAAACGAGTCTTGTCGGCGGTGCAGCCCGTCCTACATTGCGGAAGGCAGCAGATATGATTCCCAAGCCTTTCGCCTCTACGCGGGTTTCGTGAACAATCTCATTCATTGCTTTGACTAGCACGTAGCCATCCACCACAATCGCCAGGAACAAAATAATAAAATTGATCCAGAAGTGGCTGGATGCAGTAGGCTGCTTAATCAGATGAATGCCTTCTTTTATGGTCTCGTACGCCATGATGGTCACTACGATGACCGCGACCATGCAAAACAGATTAATAACCCGCCCAAAGCCCGTTGGAAATCGGGACGTTGGCTTTTTTTCAGCAAGCACACTGCCGAAAAAGACAAAGCCTTGATTCACTGCATCAGCAATCGAGTGCATGGCAGATGCAAACATCGCTCCGCTCCCGCTATAGGCGGCAGCCAAGCCTTTGACGATCGCCAAGCCCGTATTTCCCAATGCTGCCGTAGCCGATGACATATTGCCTTTTTTCAATGCTGCCCAAAAAGAGCTCATGCAGTCAACGATCCTCCTCACATGAAAAAAATGGAAGCAACCCCAAGCCGTTTTATTATACTATGCCCTCGAAAAGTTCGATGTCGATTTTTGCAGAATAGGAAAATGAGAGAAAAAAGACAGACATCTGAGAATGTCTGTCTGTAATGACACAAATACGGTTAAGCAATTAATTTAAGACCTGCCACGGAAATGATGACCAGTGCAATGCAAAGAATGCGCAGCTTATCTTTTGGCTCACCGTAAAACAGCATCCCTACCAGTGCGCTGCCAACTGTTCCGATTCCTGTCCAAACCGCATAAGCGGTCCCCATCGCAATCTCTGTCATGGCATATGAGAGCAGGATAAAGCTGAGGGTGAATCCGCCAATCAGAACACAGAGAGATCGCACAGAAACCTTGCGATTCACCTGTGTAATCCCCATGACTCCCACAACCTCAAACAACCCGGCAACTATCAAGGATACCCATGTCATGCGACATCACCTTCTTTTCTATGCGGTTCTGCATTTTCGTGCGTGACCAGCTTCAAGCCGAGGATGCCTACCAATAGCAAAGCAATCAATCCGACCTTTGCCCAGCTAAATGGTTCGCCAAACACCACCATCTCACTGATTACAGTACCGGCTGTACCCAAGCCGACAAACACCGCATAGACCGTGCTTGTGGGCAGCTTTTTCCCTGAATAGACCAATACTCCAAAGCTAATGATGATGGCGATAGCGGTTACCGTCCATGTCAAAATACTGTCAGCGTGCTTCAGCCCGGCGACCCACATCACCTCAAAAACGGCAGCAACCACAACCAGCAACCAGTTTTTCCCCATGATGCAAAGCTCCCTTCCTTTGTAGTTGTATGGTTCCCCAAAAGATAAGCACAGCTGATGATGGCTGAGACTTTTTCACATGCAAAAAAAGCCTCGGGTGGAATACCATCACAGATATTCTCCCGGGCTTTTATCCCTCCGTGTACACGACCGCAGTCGTGGGTTTTCTCTCGGTCCAGACCGGCAATTCACTCGTCCGCGGAACCCTAGAAAACTCAAGAATATGCAATTAATTGTTGGGGTAACTGACGCCTATTATAGCAAAAGGCGAGCATCTTGGCAATGAACAGACCTCATTCCCCATATCGGAGTTGTGGTATTCTTACATAACAGAGCTTGATAAAACGGCAAGAAAAGAGAGGAATATCGCATGACACACGTACTATTCGTTTGCCTGGGCAACATTTGCCGTTCTCCGATGGCCGAGGCCGTCTTTCGCCATCTTGTTAAAAAGGAAGGCCTTCAGCAGCAGATCTCGATTGATTCCTGCGGGATTGGGGGCTGGCATGCCGGAGAGCGCCCGCACAACGGCACCCAAAAAGTATTGACGCAAAAAGGCATTGCCCATGACTCGCTAAGAGCCCGTCAAATTTCTCGCCAGGACTTTTCTGACTACGATTACATCGTCTGCATGGACGAAGAAAACCTGAGCGAGCTGAACCGCATCGCTCCATCCGATAAAAAGGTGTATCGCCTGCTCGATTTCGCCACGGATGCACAGGAACAAAATGTAGAGGACCCGTATTACACCGGACGATTTGAGTATGTCTATGAGCTTGTCCAAGCTGGCTGCCAAGGGCTGCTGGAAGAAATCAAAGCGCAAAAAGGATAGGGAAACTGACGAGATCCCCTAGTCTAGTGACCCAAGTGCTTCGCCATTTTGTCTGTCCACACCAAAAGAACGCGGATGCAAATTCCGCGTTCTTTACTATGCCCAATCTTCATTAAACAGCGAACTTCTCTACTTCCATCTGCCTGCCAAGCCAGCTCACCGTGCTTGCAATCAAACGATTGTAGCTCTCAGCCGAGGAAAACGTATGATCTCCCCCAACCACAACCTCCGTCTCGCAACGTCCTCTCCTGCGCAAGCGCAATTCATGCTCATAATGGAACAGGGAGTCTACCGCTATGACCTCATCCCGATTTCCGTGCAGCAGCAAGGCATCGCCTTCAAATTGCTTCACTTGGCGCAGCGGATGAGCCCCTTTTAACGAGCCAAAAAAGCGATCCTGTAACAAATAGCCGCAATGATCCGTATAACCAATCGAGAGCGCATCCTCATATTCCTGTGCACCCACAATCCGCACGATATCGTCATAGGGACGTGCAACTGCAGCCCACGTCACGAGAGAATGAATCCGTTTGTCTTGACTTGCTGTCAATGCGGCAACGGCTCCCCCGAGACTGTGACCCAAGAGGCTTACCCTCTCGAGATCGATTTGCTCCTTGGCAAAAGCGAAATCAAGAACATCACGGGTTTGTTTCAGCAACACATCAAATCCGCCAGCTCCATAATCACCATCACTTTCGCCGCATCCGCCATAATCAAAGCGCAGGACGGCGATTCCATGAGAAGCGAGCTCTCGGGCGGATTTCACAAACAAACGGTTCACTCCGATCCGACTGCCAATGAAGCCGTGGCAGATGATCACCAGAGGTGACTTCACATTCTTGTTTCCTGTTACATTTTCAGGCTCGTGCCACGTTGCTGCTAACGAAATATCACCGCTTGGAATATGAATGGTCCGTTCCAAAAAGCTCACCTCTTTATTTTTAGTATTCCGAGTAGTTTACTGAGTTATTAAATTGATTATCTCTTGTTTCTGTTTGAATGTCAAGAAAAGGTGCTTCCTTTTTCACAAGTAGCTTATGCGTTCATGATCATGACAGAAGATACGGCCGAAGCGACCTTCTTGCCGTCCTGAGTGAGCTCTGCGACCAGGTACGCCACGGATTTGCCCAATCGCTCCACTCTTGCCTCGATCTCCACGACACCTTGGAAAACGGGTCTGTGAAAAGTCGTCTGCAAATTGATGGAGGCAAAGCTTTGTTGATCGTTCAACGAAGAAGCGATCGCATAGGCCATCATAATATCGGCTGCTGCGGATAAAAAACCGCCCATGGCTACTCCGTTTCCGTTGATAAACAAAGGGGCAACCTCCCATCGCCCTATGGCTACGCCATTTTCGGCATAATCAGCGTATACCTGAAGTGTGGAATCACAGGGCGGAGGAGTATCCCCTTTTCTGGCAACATCGAGCAGATTGGTAATGGTATATTTTTTGGTTGTCATCAGTAACCTCCAAGAATATTTTGAAAATATCTTCTATTATAGCAAATGCTTTTCTGTATGAAAAAACTGGCTGCAAACGAGATTCCAGCCTCAAATCCTTCCTCCAGACACCGATAATAAGGATAGTAGGCTTCTAGAGCTTCTACGGCATCGCCTGTTACAATCCGTACTTGTTTAGACATTGCAGCGACACGCCTTTACAATAAAAGAATTCTCTCGTCATGTTTCATTATAGGAGGCAGCAGGGAGCAATATAAGAATGGACCTTTTTGTGCGGAGGTTACCAAAAAGGTACTATTGGATTACTGGCTGATTATTTTGCTTTGTTCCAAGGAATTGACCCTGTCTATATTCAGCGGAAAATGGAAGGTTGTGATTCTCTAGGTATGGGTCTGCTGCCCATCATCGAGATGATGTACGAATGGGGCGAAAAGCGCATGGAGGAGTTAAAGCTGGAAATCGGAGCGTCTCCGTCTCAGGTCTAATATAAAATCCGCCGATAGTTCGTTTTGGGAAAGCCCGTCTTTTTTCATAATGGAACAGGGAGGTTTCCCCAAAAGTGTGCGGATGTGAAAGATATGTTAAAGAATAAGAAACATGTTTACATTGTTCTTTCAGATACTGGTACAATATTTACGAGGCTAATCCGATTCTATACAAAGGCTCCACGCAATCACGCTTCTATCGCTTTTGATCTGGAGCTGAAGGAAGTATACAGCTTTGGCAGGAAAAATCCGCGAAATCCGTTCAGCGGTGGCTTTGTAAAAGAAAATTTGCATGACGCATTGTCCAAGGATGCAACTCTTGTGGTATATCGCTGTTCCGTTAGTGAGTGCCAATACAAAAAAATCCGAACGATCATCGCTCGGTTTGAAGAAGAAGCGCATCTATACAAGTATAATCTCCCTGGTGTACTAGGTATTGTGCTGAATATTCCAGTGAAGCGCCGTTATGCTTTTTTCTGTTCGCAATTTGTAGCCTCCGTTTTTGAGCAAGCGGGTGCCAGGCTGGTGCATAAATGCGCCGCTCTCACCACGCCAGCCGATTTGGAGCAGTCGGGTGAGCTGGAATTGATGGATTGAAAAAGGAGAAATAGATGGTTCAGAACACTTTGGATTTTTTAATGGAGTATGGCATTTGGGGAGTCGTCATCCATTCATTTGCTGATGCGGTCATCTTCCCCATTCCGGTTTTCTTTCTTCAGGTTTCACTAAGTATGATTGACCCGTCCCAAGCTTTGTGGATTGCTACTGCCGGATATATCGCGTGTTTGCTAGGTACTCCTGTCGGCTATTTCCTCGGAAAAGGGCTAGGACACTCCGTACTGTACAAGATCCTCAAGAAAGAATGGATTGATTCAGCAACTGCGATGTTCCAAAAACGAGGCGAAATGGCGATTTTCATTGGTGCCTTTACCCCTATTCCTTTTAAAGTGTTTACCATCATGTCTGGCTGCCTGAACTTTCCATTATGGAAACTGATTGGATATGCCGCCATCGGACGGGCCGTAAAATTTTATCTGGTCGGATTTCTGTTTTACTTCTACGGTCGCATGGCAGAAAATATGGTAGGCAATGCTTCTCTCTACGTCTTCCTGATTATGATTCCAATCTTGCTGGTTGGATTATGGATAAAGAAACGCCGGAGTAAAAGACGCGAGCTGCTCGAAGCGAAAAAACAACCAGGCGAGGACACCACTAAATAAAAAGAAGGCTCCGGACTTTTAAAAAAAGAGGGACAGCACCCGATGTGCTATCCCTCTTTTTTTGTTATTGGGCCTGAGCTGGAGCGATACTATTTTTCGGGGGAGAAGCCAGGTCACGTAAAATCGCAACCTCTACCCGTCTATTTTTCGCTCTTCCCTCTGCCGACGTATTTTGCGCTACCGGATGGTATTCTCCCATTCCTGTCGCACTGAACTTCGTCGGATTCAAGTTTGGATTTTCAAGCAGGACCTTCAGGAAATTCACGGAACGCTTCGCACTTAAATCCCAGTTAGACGGAAATTCAGGTCGATGGATCGGAACATTATCCGTATGTCCGGTCACCGTTACCTTTTTTGGATGCGGTACAAGCATGGACGCCATTTCTGCAGCTAGTGTTCTCGCTTCCGGTTTGAGAACTGCGCTACCCGAGTCGAACAACGCATTGTCCAAAATCGTGATGAGCAGCCCCTCTTCTGTCAGCTTCGTCTGGAGCTTGTCCTGCAGATTGTTTTGCTGGATGTATCCTTCTAGCTGAGTCTGTAGCTTTTTCAGGTCTTCCGTTTCTTTGCGGACAGCCTCTTCCAGCTTTTTCTCTTCCTCGGTCTTCGCACGATCCGCTTCTTGTCCACCTTTATGTATCGTTTGCTGCGCCATGAGCGGGTCAAGTGGTACTGGGCTTGGTTGGTTGAGCACTCCAACCCCACCGTTTAATGCAACGTTAAAGGAACGGACCATTTGATCGAACTTTTTCGCATCCATCTCACTGGATGCAAATAAAACGATGAACAAAGCGAGCAGGAGAGTGAGTAAGTCAGCGTAGGGAATCAGCCAGGACTCGTCCATATGCTCTTCGTGTTGAGCATGTTTTTTTGGTCGCTTAGCCATTTACCGCCGCTCCTTCCTCCTTCTTCTCCTCCTTCAGATCACCACGCTCTTGGAACGGAATGTAAACAACGAGCTTCTGCTCAATAGCTGCTGGCGATACCCCTGCCTGAATAGACAAAAGGCCTTCCACCATAATTTTTTTGATTTCGATTTCCTGTTTGGACTTGCGCTTCAGCTTGGTAGCAAATGGATGCCACAAAACATATCCCGTAAAAATACCGAGCAAGGTCGCAACGAATGCCGCAGCAATCGATATTCCGAGGGCATCAATGTCGCTCAGGTTCCCCAGAGCAGCAATCAGACCAACTACCGCACCCAATACCCCGAGTGTCGGTGCATAACTACCTGCTTGGCTAAAAATAAGTGCTCCTGCCTGATGACGCTCTTCAATTGCGTGAATTTCTTCATTCAAAACATCGCGAACGAAATCTGGTTCTCCACCATCGATGATCATCTTCATCCCGTTTCGCAGGAATGGGTCTTCGATCTCATCAGACGTGTTTTCCAAAGCCAGCAAACCTTCACGGCGGGCAATTGAGGCCCAGTTCATAAATTGACCGATCAGTTCTTTTTTGGCAGGGAGTTTTTCCTCTTTAAAAAGAACCTTGAAAAGGGAAGGAACTTTTTTGAGTTCAGACATAGGAAATGCATTTAAAATAGCGGCAACCGTACCTACGATGATAATCATGAACGCTGCTGGGTTCAGTAGTGCGCTAGGGCTTGCGTGCTTCAAAATCATCCCGACAACTACTGCGACAATACCAAGTACTATACCTATTAAGGTAGACTTTTCCATCGTGACACTCCCTACTTCCATAATCGAAATCTATCTATTTATGGTTTCGGTATTTTTGGCTTGTTTTGTGAGGGAAAGTTACATAAAAACCTGACTCTTTTCGAAAACGAGCTTATCAGAACCACTGAATCATCCCGATCATGACCAAAAGTCCTATTATGAACGAAAAGGTAGCTGAACGTGCATGGCCGTCCCCATGGCTTTCCGGTATTAACTCTTTATACACAATAAACAGCATGGCCCCCGCCGCAAAAGACAATCCGTATGGCACCAGCCCTTCAACAACTCCCGTAAGAGAATACCCGATGATGGCAGACACGATCTCAACAGAGCCCGTCAGTGTCGCCAATAGGAAAGCCTTGTGTTTGCTCACCTTTTGATTGATAAGAAAAAGAGCGACCAGAAAGCCTTCCGGAACATTCTGGAGGCCAATCGCAAAAGCAATCAATCCCCCAAGACTAGGCTGCTCACTCGAATAGCTGACTCCGACGGATAGCCCCTCCGGGATGTTGTGCAGAGTGATGGCGGATAAAATTAATAAGGCCTGCGAATCCATGGAAATATTCACTCGGGTATGCTCCAGGTCTATATGCGGAATGATGCTCTCCAGAAGGGTCAGTGTCACCGTACCAGTGAGAACTCCCAGACAAACAATCTGAAAAGGAGCATTATTCATCGCCTGAGGAATCAAGCTGAAGGTTGCCGCTGCCACCATGATACCTGCTGTAAAGGCAAGCAAAATATCACGCCAGCGATGCGTAACCGTTTTGAAAAAAAGGATGGGCAGGGCACCCGCTCCCGTTGCAATGGCGGACAGGAAGCTCCCCATCAAAAGCTGCTCCATTTGACTACCTCCACAACTAGATTACGCTGCTAAGATGTTACCACCAAGCCAAATTTGAAGGTGATAACAATGAGCGAAGGAGCTGTTCACCTGTACGAAAAAAACGCCATGGCCTGGCGTTTTAAGTTTCGGAGCGGTAGGTCTTGCCCAGCTCGCTTCCCAGTCCGTAATAATGACGGAAATTATAGAGTAAGGGATTCCATGCTGCCGGATTGATGTGATGCTCTCCCCTGACAATCTGTTTGTCTGCATGAACTCGTGTCACTTCCGTCTCGACAATCGCGAACATCTGCGCATATTCAGGAATACGGATGCTGCGAACGATCGCTTCCAGTTGGAGGGGGCATTCCCCGATTCGACCTGGACGAACCGTCTCAGATGGAACCTGCGTCAATTTTGCCGCCGTAAACTTGTCTGGCTCATAACGGAAGCCCAGCTCTTTTTTATAGGCAGGCATAGGGTTCCTCCCGGTTAAGGGAGCAAGTGCCTCTACCTGCTGCCACAAGCTAGCGTTCGGCAAGTTCAACACACATTCGGGACGCTCCCGCAGATTCTCGAGTCCCTGCGATCCGAGACCCAATCCTAAAATAACGTAGTTGCCCAGTGCCCACGATGAAGAAATGGGGCTGATATTGGTCGTACCATCTTGGTTTTCGGTACAGAGCAAGACAACCGGCGTTCCGTAGTACAGGATTTTGGGGTGAATGGTAACATGGCTCGTCATAAACGCAGCCTCCTTTAGCTAGAATAAAGCTTTCATGAACCATTCTAGCCGAGGGTTGTTTCCATGCCGGTCGAAGTATGAATGCTATTTCTTATACTTTGAAGCGTCCAATCATATTTTGCAATTCTTCAGCCATCTTGGACAAGGCGGTTGCTGAGGACGAGATTTCCTCCATCGCAGCGAGCTGCTCTTCTGTAGCTGCAGAAACGTTCTGCGTGCCATCCGCTGTGACTGCCGACACCTCGGACACTTGCCTGATCGCATCTACTACCTGCTCAGAGTGAGCCGCTGCTTCCTGTGCCGCCGCAGATACGTCGTGAACCTGATCGGATACAGTGCCGATAGACATCTGAATTTGTCCAAATGTTTCTCCTGCCTCATGAACGACCAGAATCCCTTGCTGAACCTCACGCGTACCTGCCTCCATCGAGTTCATCGCATGCTTTGTATCGCTTTGGATCGTATTGATTAATTGACTGATTTGCTCGGCTGAACGAGAGGATTGCTCTGCGAGCTTCCGCACTTCATCTGCAACCACCGCAAAGCCTCTGCCATGTTCTCCTGCTCTAGCCGCTTCAATCGCCGCATTTAGCGCCAACAGATTTGTCTGATTGGCAATTCCGGTAATCACCTCGATAATTTGGCCGATCGCCTGAGAGTGATTCCCCAATCCCTCTACTACACCAGACAATTCACGTATGGAATCATGAATGGCGTTCATTTGCAGGACAGCCGCCTGAATGGCTTGATTTCCTTCTCCCGCTATGTTCGCTACCTGTACAGCCAGAGTTGAAGCCTGCTGGGACTTGATTGCGATATGCGATATGCCATGCGAGATATCGTCAATCGATTTCGTTCCACGCTCCACGCTATCCTGCTGACGATCTGTAGCAGTGGCAACCTCTTGCACAGTTACAGCAATCTGCTCTGTCGCCTGACTTGTCTGTTCAGCACTTGCATTCAGCTGTTCAGCTGATGCGGCAACCTGCTCTGATGTCGTTCCTACCTGGCGAATCAGATTTTGCAGGCTGCTCGTCATCTCGTTAAACGAATGGGCTAAGTCATGGATTTCATCACGACTTTTCACGACAATCGGATCAACGCGCAAATTCCCTTCGGACACTTCCTTCATGTTGACAACTAGTCTTTGAATCGGTTGACGGATGTTAATCGTCAGCCAAAATGCAAGCAAGAGGCATGTGATCATAGAAAGGATTCCTAGGGTGATGTTCGTCAGCTTGCCTGTTTCATACAAGCTGGCGCTTTCTACTCCAGTTCGCTCCGCATGCTCGCTGTTGTATGTAATGATTGCATCGACGTATCTCCAGCGCTCCGTAAACAGATCCGAGGATTTTTGTTGAAGCCGCTCGAGCTCAGCCAACTCTTCTGGTGCCGCTTGCCGCTTGATATCAAGCTTTTTTGCGAATGCCACAAACTCGGGAATAAAGTTTTGGTAGCTCTCCATTCCTTTCACAAGTCCTTCGAAATTTTTCCGGTCTTCCTCATCTACGATCGTTGCTTCGTAATCGGACAGCCTTTTACCAATATATGCAAAGCGCTCATCAATCTGGCTTGCTAATTTTTGTTTTTCTTCCGCGCTGACGGCGACGAGCATTTTTTGCCCATAGCCAAAGATACTTTCCAGTGCCGTATTGATTTGCAGAATTTCTTCGAGACCGGGGCGCCAAACTGTCGTGAGCTCATCTACTTTTTGGTTCATCGTATGCATTTTGTACATACTCGTCGTTCCCATCAAAACCATGAAAATCAAAATAAGAGCAAACGCACTGCCCAGCTTTTTACCAATCGTCCATTTCATAGAAATCCCCCGTTTTTCTACACTTAGCAAACCGTGTACTCACCTTTTCCCCGGCGTTTTCTGGTATAAACATGTTTTTATTTTCCATGTTTTCAGATTTGTGAAAAGGCATCTCGATTTTTGCAAGTACCTGTAAGATAATAGTAGAAACTCATAGAAGAACGTGTACAATCGACCACATCCGAGTTAACGGGGAGGATTGGTTATGCAGCATTTTGACGTCATTATTGTCGGAGCAGGCTCGATGGGGATGGCAGCCGGCTACTATACAGCCAAGCAAGGAGTCCGCACTCTTTTAATTGATTCCCATAACCCGCCGCACACAATGGGAAGCCATCACGGAGACACCCGCATCATCCGACATGCGTACGGCGAGGGTAAGCAGTATGTCCCGCTCGCTTTGCGTTCACAGGAATTGTGGCGTCAGCTCGAGGATGCCTCCGGGGTCGAGCTTTTTGCCCAGACAGGGGTTTTGACAGCTGGCCCCAAGGATCAGCCGTTTTTACAAGAAGTAAGGGAAAGTGCAGAGCGGTACTCGTTGCCACTTGAAGTGCTCAGTGCCACAGAAGTACATGCTCGCTGGAGCGGCATAAAATTACCTGAAAATTTTTACGCTTGTTTCGAACCGACCTCTGGCGTTCTTTATTCGGAAAAATGCGTAGCCGCCTATCGCGATTTGGCCATCTCCACTGGAGCAACCTTGCTTACGGATACAAGAGTAACTTCCATAGAACTGGATGGGGAAGGCGTCATCGTCCAAACAGCAGATGAACACTATCGCGCCCAAAAGGTGCTGCTATCTGCTGGCGCATGGAATCCTTCCCTGCTCGCCTCTCTCGGCCTGTCCATTCCACTGGCACCTACACGTAAAACAGTGGCCTGGTTCGGTGCTGATGAGGAGCGCTACAGCTCTGACCGCTTTCCGGCGTTTATTTTTAATTTGGGAGACTCATCGTATTATGGTTTTCCAAGCTTTGACCAGACTGGGGTAAAAATCGGCCGACATGACGGTGGTCAGTTGATTGATCCCGACCGCCTGGAGCGGACCTTTGGCACTTATTTGTCGGATGAGGGAGATGTCCGTTCCTTCCTCGAGACGTATATGCCACAAGCAGCTGGCCCGCTTTGCGCTGGCAGAGTTTGCATCTACACGATGACACCTGACGAGCATTTCGTCATTGACCGTCACCCTGCCCACTCTCAGATCATGATTGCTGCCGGATTTTCCGGTCATGGATTCAAGTTTGCCAGTGGAATAGGAGAAGCCGCCAGTCAATGGCTTATAGATGGCGCCTCTACCCTTGATCTTTCGATGTTTTCGCTCTCCCGATTTGCGTAAAAAAGCGCAGCGACAGTTCATGCGCGGACATGACGCAAGCCTCTCGCCAGATGGCCAGAGGCTTTTTATTGATAATTGATCTTCACCATTCCCATGATCGAGACCCGATTTGTACCGTAATGGGTTCTCCAGGGTTCAGCGACTGCTGCGAGATACCAACACCCGGCTGACCGTTATTGTAATTGAATAAATAGGCAAAGCCAGGACGCGTCGCCTGATGTACCAGGTAGGCGGAGCGCATCGCGCCCATTCTACGTTCTTCATTTAAAAAATTGATGAGCGAATCAGCTGTGCGTATTCCTGCACCGTGTCCGTAGTACAGCCCTCTGCCGAGATCGACTACATTCTCTCCTTGCCACTGGGGCGAGTCGGGATCGTAATCCGGATTGGCGAAATACAGAATGTCCCCAGGCAAAAATGTATTGGTTCGAACTGTCTGCAAATCAAGGTCCTGGTCGTATCGCCAGTCATAAAGAAGAATATCTGCAAACATTCGTTCAAAATCAGGTAAACGAATCGATTGAAGAACAGCATGGTATAAAATAATGACCATCGCAGTGGCACACTCGGTCGCGTATTTCCTGCCCTCTTGAAAAATATTGATGATCCCCTGTGAAGGCGGGACTCCTGGCCTTAATCGAAACCCGCCCAGCTCTGTCCGAATCCAATAGCGCTCGTTGCACCTGGAATTCTCAAACGTGGAAAAAGCCATTCCACTCGCATTCAAAGCAAGTGCTGATCGTACCAGATGGTCCCTCATCTTCAATTCAAATTGCAGCAACTCGGCAGACGGGTATTCGAAAACCTCCTGACTGCCTGCCATGATTCGCACGGTTTCACGCTGCACGGCGTTCAATCCCCAGCCCGCCGTCAAGGCAAAAGGGTCAACCTGTCTTCCGGCTATCAAAATCATCGGATGGGTAACCTCCTTTACGCACGCCATCCATGTTATGTGTATGCATGAGCCCATGTCCATGTGTGAAGAAAACCATTTTAAAAAAATCCCCCGCTCAAATTACTAGCGGAGGACTCTGTATGCCTTAGCCTTCGACGTGGTTCACCACAGGCCTTTTCTTTAAGGAAACAGATTTCAAACGAGAGAACAAGTAGCAGCCAATGATGACGATGACGCTGCCAAGCAGTTGAAGCAGACTCATGCGCTCACCAAGCAAGAGAAAAGCAAGAATGGCTGTAAAGACAGGATTGAAATTCAGAAACATTCCCGCTGAGGTAGCCCCTACTTTTTGCACACCAATGTTCCACAAGACCATACTGACAACCGTCGCCAGTACACCTACGTAAAACAGAGCCAGCCAAAAAGACCAGTTTGTGTTGCTTATCGTAAAGGTCGTCACATTAAAAGGCAGCATGACAGCAACGCCAAAAATGCCCGAGTACAAGGTAGACATTAAGGGAGAAACTGTCTTCATCGCCCAGCGCCCGCATACAGAGTAAATGCCCCACATCGCAACTGCTGCGAGCATCCACAAATCTCCCGTATTAAAGTGCAGCTGCGCCAGGTGGCCGAAATCACCTTTGCTGAGGACTACGAGCACACCCGAAAAGGATATGAGCATGGCGAGTATTTGCAGGGGTCGAATTTTTTCTCCGATGAGCAAAAAGGAAAAGATCGCAATCGAAACGGGATTGAGAGTGGACAATAGCCCTACATTCGTTGCATCGGTTCGCTCCAATGCCCAAAACATGAAGAGATTGAACAAGGCCACACCCGTTACCCCCATCAAAATCAGGGGAATGAGCGCCTGACGGGTAGGCAGCAGCTTTTTTTCGTAAAACCAGACCATCGGCACCAAACAGACAATCGCGATGAGCCAGCGCAAATTGGTAAGTGTCAAGGATGATGCGTGTCCAACAAGAAATTTACCGACAACAAAGTTTCCTCCCCAGAGGAAGCTCGTACACAACAATAGAACCATATAGAGCGGTTTCATGATGCCTCCTGCCAAGATGTAAGTATGAACGTCATGCTAGTCCGTCCTCTATCATACACCTTTCTTTGCAGATTTGGCGGGCTCAATCCATTTTTCCATAAAAATAAGCTCATCCGCTGTAAAGCCCAACCGCCCGTAAAACGCTTGTACACGGCTATTGGACGGTTCGATCAGCAGGTTGATTTTTTCGCAGCCGAGTGTAGACAGCCTGGTCTCCAGCTCTTGCATCAGGCGACTTCCCAGGTCTTGTCCCTGATAGTCTGGATCGACTGCCAAATGGTTCACCCAGCCGCGCCTGCCATCGTAGCTGCCCATGACAACACCCACTATTTTACCGGATTCAGACTTGGCTACCAAGAACAGATCCGGGTCGCGCTCCAGCTTTTGCTGGAGTCCCTCCACAGTATCAGAGCGCGACAATTGCAGACCTGCTCGCTGCCAGAGATCAACTACTTCCTCGTATTGATGCAAGGCGAATGAATGGATTTGCATAAGTTTCCCACTCCGATTTGGTATTTTTATTTATATTAATGTATATTTATTCATTTGCAAGTATGAAAAAACTGAGCCTTATGCAGATTCTTCTCCGTCCATTCTCTCATTCAAACAAAAAGAGGCCTTCTAGTATTTCTAGAAGCCCCTTTGCAAATCTGCAACGCTTTTTAAACAGCCGCAAGCCACGTCGTTATGACCGGCATTAAGGTAAACGCCCATATCACGGTGATGATGGCGCCTGCGATGACAGCGAGTGTTGAACTGCTGCCCTCCAGCTCGCCTCTTTCAAAGGATTTGACCATCCCCAAGGCATGTGCACCCATTCCGTACATTAAGCCGATTGAAACGGAGTGGCGCAATCTCAAGCGTTTGATAATGGTTGGGGCCAAAAAAACACCAGCAAAGCTGGTAAGCATGCCGAACACGGCTGTCATGGTTGGCATACCCCCGATCGCCTCAGACACGCTAACCGCGACGGGAAGTGTAATCGAGCGCGGAATGACGCTGATCGCTGCTTCTTTTCCCAAGCCAAGAAGCATGGTGGTGGACACGCCAGCGACAATGGCGATCAAGGAGCCTGTCGCGAGGCTATAAATAATCATACGCCGGTGGTTCATCAAAACCGACCAATTTCGGTACAATGGCACGGCGAAAGCTACGGTGACAACTCCCATCATTTCGCTCAGCATGGAGGTTCCCTCGCTGTACGCCTGATAAGGGATATCTGTGAGAAGCAGTAGTAGAATCAATCCTGCAGGTGCCACAAGCGCTGGCGAAAAAAGCATTCCTGGCTTCTTTTTGTTCAGCCTTTTGGCCGCATAGAAAAAGACAATGGTCAACAGGAGGCTACATATTTTCAACAGGATCACGCTGCTTCACCTCGCCACGCTTGGAATTGAACACACGCTCAGCAACAGCGCCTGTCGAAACCATCACAAGCGCAGAACCGCTCACGACGACGATGAGAACCAGCAAGCCCTTGATCCCGAACAACCATGGATACTGCATGATGCCAACAAGCGACGGTACGAAAAATAAGATCATCTGGGAAAATAGAAGCGTTGCTCCCGCCTCTACCCACTGCAAGCGGACCCAGCCCAAATGCAAGCATAAAAACAGCAATAGTAGACCTATCAAGCTGCCGGGGATCGGGAGGTGCAAACCATAGGCTACGCCTTTTCCCAGCCAGGTAAACCCAAGCAACAATCCAATCTGCAAAAGAGCAGACAACCATTTTTTCATCGAGACCACTCCGGTTCCTTCTAGTTGGTACCTTCATTCTAATCGGTCTCGTTTTCATTCGTAAAATACATAATCATCATAAAGTCTATTCCATTTGGTTATGGAGAAAGCTGCTTATCGATAAACGCAATAAAGGCTCGCACGGCATGGGACAGATACCCTTCTTTGCGATAGATCAAGGCGTACTGCCAGTCGATGACAGGGGAAGAGATGTTGACTGTATGCAGATTACTGTTGTTCAATCGGCGAACAATCGAGCGTGGGACAAGCGATATCCCTTGCTGGGTCGCCACCATCTCCCCAACAAAATCCCACAAGGAGCTCATGTATGCCACACGTGGCTCAAATCCGGAGCGCATGCAGGCTTGCTTGACCACATCGTGAATCGCGTACTCCTCCGTAAACAAAATAAACGCTTCTTCCTTTAGTGCGTCTAATCTGACCTCGTCTTTGCTCGCAAGCCAGTGCTCTTGATAAACGATGGCAACCAGATCCTCTGAGACAAGCGGAACGGCAGTAAATTTGCTCGTATCGACTGGAAGAACCGTCAGCCCTACATCAATTTTCCCTTGCTCGACCTGGTATTCCAGTGGTTTGGCACTGTATTCCTTCATTTCAATTTCAATACCCGGATACTGCTTTTTAAACAAAGCAATAGCATTTGGCAGCAAAAAGGAGCCGACAGTAGGCATCATCCCCATTTTGACACGTCCACGCTGCACATTTCTCATCTCGGCAATCGACGATGACATGCTATCCATCAGCTGCAGCACTTTTGTCGCATGGTCGTATACCAGCTCGCCTGCGTCCGTCAGCTCCATTTTCCGTTCCGTCCGATCCAGCAGAATCACACCCAGCTCCTCTTCCAGTGCCTTGAGCATTTTGCTGATCGATGGCTGTGAAACGTGCAAGGCTTGCGCGGCCTTGGTAAAGCTCTTTTGCCTTGCCACTTCTACGAAATAATGCAGTTGCCGGATGTCCATGGTGATTTCCTCCGTTGCTTATTCTTACGCCCAGCTTCCTGCCAATGGAGCAAAATGCTGCATCGCCAAAGCCCCTGCTCCCATCACAATCGCATCTCCCCTCAGCTCGGAAGGAATGACCTTGAACTTGCCCTTAAAAGGCTCCCAGATGACTTGCTCGCTATGCTGCTCCACCAAATCAACGATCTCGCGGTAATTTTCCACCAACTCACCACTCAGAATAACTGTATCCGGGTTATACATGCAGACGATGTTATTAATCGTGATACCGATGTAGAGTGCCGTACGAGAGACGATTTCTTTTGCCCAGCGCTCATTGTTGCGGGCGGCTGCGAACACTTGTCGCACATCGGAAATATCCGCCACACGACGCGCTTCCAAAATCAGTGAGTTTTCATCTACGTATGTTTGCAGACAACCACGCTTTCCACACTCGCACAGATTGCCGTTTGGATCGAGTGTAGTATGTCCCAGCTCTCCAGCACTGTTGGAGCCACCCCGGAACACCTCTCCATTGATGATCAGGGCGGAACCGATTCCCGTACCGATCCCGATCAGAGCGGTCTTGTTCGAGCCTTTGGCAGAGCCGTACAAATACTCCGAGAGAATCTTTACTTTCAGATCGTTGTCGATTACGGTTTTGATCCGCAGCTCTCTTTCGATCAGGTCAGCAAACGCAACGCCCTTCCAGCCGAAGGTGGTAGAAAGCTGGACGATCCCGTTTTCATAATCAATGACGCCTGGCACTCCAACGCCGACACCAATCACTTTCTCGTACGGAATTCCTTCTCTATCAATCAGCCCGCGAATCTCCCGGCATATCAGCTCAGCCGTTTCCTCCGGATTTGCCTTTTGCGACTGATAATCGATCCGATGGTACACAATTACCGTTTCGCTAAAATCCATAATGCCAAAATTGATCCGCTTTTTCTCAATATCCACTCCGATCGTATAGATCGCACCTGGCTCGATATCCAGCATAATCGCTTTTCTGCCCACACCTGAAGAGGTAAGCTCCGTCTCGCGAATGACGCCTTCCTCACATAGCTCGCTGACAAACCTGCCGATGGAAGTCGCACTCATACCTGTTATTTTTGTAATTTCAGCGCGGGAAATTGGCCGCTGCTTTTTAATAATGTCGAGAATCATCAGCTTGTTGTGCTGCTTGATGACATCCTGATCATGCTTCACAATTTTTTTCATGCAAATAACCCCTCTTACATTTATCTTTCTACGTACGGTCACTCTCTATTTTATCCTCACACTACCTGTCAGCTCCCTTTTCGTCAACGGTAACCATACCAGCTTGGATGCTTCCAAAGCTTTTTTAAAGAAAAAACCACCCGATCAGCTCGGATGGTTGCCAACTTGACGTCATTTTTTGTGGTTCAAATCGTACGGTGTCTCCTGGTAAACGTAATAGTTCAGCCAGTTGGAAAACATCAGATTAGCATGGGCACGCCATGTGACGATTGGCTGACGGGAAGGATCGTCCTTAGGATAGTAATTCCTTGGAACGGCGATATCCAAGCCCTTGTTCACGTCCCGTTGATACTCATCCTGCAACGTCGTCGGATCATATTCCGAATGTCCCGTCACAAAAATTTGGCTACCATCCCGCGTAGCTACAAGATAAACGCCTGCCTCCTCAGATTCGGACAAAATCTCCAGCTCCGGCACCATCTCGATGTCCTCCCGGCGATTTTCCGTATGACGAGAATGCGGGATACAGAAGTAGTTGTCGAATCCACGCAGCAGTTTTACATTTTGCTTGTTCAAGGTGTGTGGGAAGATTCCGAACATCTTCTCTGGTAATGGATGCTTAGGAACCCCGTAATGATGGTAGAGAGCAGCCTGCGCTCCCCAACAAATATGCAGCGTTGAGGTCACATTCTCCATTTTCCAATCGAGTATTTCCTTAAGCTCAGGCCAGTAATTGACCTCGGTAAAATCAAGCTGCTCCACAGGTGCTCCTGTGATAATCATGCCGTCGAACCGTTGATCCTTGATTTCGTCAAACGTCTTATAAAACATGGATAAGTGCTCTTCTGACGTATTCTTGGACGTGTGGCTAGACATATGCAACAGCACGATCTCTACCTGCAGGGGCGTATTCCCCAGAAGGCGAAGCAGCTGTGTTTCCGTCGTTTCTTTTACGGGCATGAGGTTGAGTATGACGATGCGCATCGGCCGGATATCCTGTGTGAAGGCTCTGCTATCCTTCATAACAAAGATGTTCTCCTGGGCTAATATTTCCGTTGCTGGCAACTCGTCTGGCAGTTTAATTGGCATGTGTGTATCCCCCTTTCCATCCTTTGCAAGACAGGCAGAAAAACAATAATCGGACAAATTCGACAAAAATTCTTACCTTCCTGCTAGGAATTTCATTTGATTGATAAAATACCAGTAAATCTATTTCAAAAAGTTGGCTATTCAGCACCGATCTGTTTCAATATTCTGCCTCTTAATTTTCAACCTATTATACTCTTATTTTGCGAGAAGCAGCATGTCTTTTTCTTGGTTGGAAATGTTTTTTATGAAGTTTTCGATCATGATTCACCATTCAAATTATTTTCCAAGACAAAAAACGTTTTATAAACTCCCAGCACTTTTATTGATCGTTTCGAACGTTTAGAAGTATTGGTTTCTGCTATCATGAAAAAGGGTGTTGTCGTAATTCCTTCTGAAGAGTAATTGATACATCTAATTGAATCGCAATTTTTTTTGATCTTATATTGGGCTTCCAGCCATTTGTGATATTCTTCATCGCTCGGAACAGTATTCCCCATTAGGACGATCAGGACTGTAATTGCTATGACGATGTACTCCCATAGCTTCATCTTTCGCATGTTATCTCTCCTTCCGGCCACTTGCTGAACCCATCCCCCACAACCAGATTACCACTTTTAACAATATATGTAAGTGAAAAAAATTACAAAACCCGATGCATCTCGCAGACGCACCGGGTCAAACTTCATGCCTTACTTCTTCATATACGCTTTCATCAATTGCGCTTTGGTCTCCCACAAATCCTCGCTAATATACAAGCGATAGTGCTCGGGATTGAGCATACGCAAATATTCCGGCCAGAACAGCTTCAGTTGTTCTTTGTGGTAGTCGCGGATTTGCTCCAGCGTAGGCAGCTCATAAACTTGCTCCCCGTCTACAAACACAGGAATCAACAGGGATTCAGCCTTGTAGGCTTCCAACTGCTTGTTCAAATACGGATGGCTGGGATTAACCAAGTGAACAGGTGAGCCTTCTATCACCTGCTGTTCCTCTGGGAAGCAGAGATAGTCCGCAATGGCTTTGCCCGTTTTCGGATCAATCAGTCTGTACATATCCTTGATTCCGGGTGTCGTCACTTTTTCCGGGTTGGCAGAAATCTTGATGGTTGGTTGATACGTACCATCCTCACCTTCACGCGCCACTAGCTTGTAGACACCTCCAAGCGTCGGCTGGTCAGCTGCCGTGATCAGCTGTGTACCTACTCCCCAGCTATCTACACGCGCTCCCTGTACTTTCAGGTTCATGATGGTATGTTCATCCAGATCATTGGACGCAACGATTTTCACGTCGTGCATGCCAGCCTGATCCAGCATCTCACGTGTTTTGCTGGACAAATACGCCAAGTCACCACTGTCCAGGCGTACTGCCGAGAGCTTGATTCCGTGTTCTTCCAAGCGTTTTCCCACCGAGATCGCATGAGGTACACCGCTTTTCAGCGTATCGTATGTGTCTACCAGCAGCGTTACCTGACCTGGCAACGCCTCGGCAAAGCGTTCGAACGCCTCTTCCTCGCTCTCAAAGCTCTGTACCCATGAGTGTGCATGTGTGCCCTTGGTCGGAATTCCAAACATTTTTCCTGCGAGCATGTTGGACGTCGCGTCAAAACCAGCCAAATACGCTGCACGTGTTCCCCACAAGGCAGCGTCTGCCTCCTGTGCACGTCTTGTTCCAAATTCCATCAGTATATCGTTCCCCGCCACATTTTTAATGCGCGAGGCTTTTGTCGCAATCAACGTCTGATAGTTCATGTAGTTCAATAGCGCCGTCTCCACCAGCTGGGCTTCAATGACACGCCCCTCTACACGAATCAACGGTTCGTTCGGGAATACCAGGGTACCTTCCTTTACCGAAAAGAGCGAGCCTGTAAATCGCAGCGTGCGCAGCTCCTCCAGGAAAGCAGGATCATAATTTTCTTCCTGCTGCCGCAAGTATTCCAAATCACTCTCTTCGAAGCGAAGATTGTTAATATACGCAATGATACGCTCCAAGCCGGCTGAAACAGCATACCCATTGCCAAAAGGGAGCTTGCGGAAATAGGCCTCAAAAACGACCTTCCGATTGTGTGTCCCGTTTACCCAATGGGCGTACATCATATTGATTTGATATTTATCTGTGTGTAAAACCACACCTGATGATTGCATGTCACATAGGCCTCCTGTGTCTTCCTTTCCATCATCATACCAGAACCATTCGTTTCTGTCCCATCAGCGGTGTCGGAATAAAAGGGATATGCTATAGTATGTAGTAAATGGGAATGAAGCTCACAGCTTGGGAGTGAATAAAGTGCTGGATAGAAAAATTGCATACATCAGCAAGGGATTGCCGAAAAGCAGTCTTTTTAACGGACAAGAATTTGTCTCCGGAATCTGGAAAGAACAAGTCGATACATTGGTTGTTCGCCCCGTGAAAATTGATGAAGACGACGTAGCAAACCCAGCATACCATGGTGGACCTGATCGCGTCGTCTGTGTGTATCCATATGAACATTATGCCCATTGGGAAAAGCAATTTGGTCAAGCATTAGCTGGGGCGGCTTTTGGAGAAAATTTGACCGTTCTGAATATGCGAGAAGACCAAGTATGCATCGGGGATGTTTATCAAATCGGAGAAACGATTCTCCAAGTGAGCCAAGGACGTTATCCCTGTGCGACCATTAACAAACGAAACAACAACAATCGGTTGCTTAAAGGCGTTGTCGAAATGGGCTATACAGGCTATTTTCTCCGTGTCCTTCAGGAAGGAACCATTTCCAGCGATTCGACCATTACACAGCTGTCAGCTCATCCCCAGCAAATAACGGTCGCCGAGATCCATCACCTGTATTTCCATGACAATTCACCAGATCCCAAAACACTCGAGCGGATGCTTTCGGTAGAAGAGCTCGCCTTGCCTTGGCGCAAAAAGCTTTTGGAAAAACAGCAGCGAGCATGAAAGGAACCAGCTATGCGAATCAATAAATTTATTAGTGAAACCGGCATTTGTTCACGCCGGGAAGCGGACAAGCTCGTCGACGCAGGTCGCGTCACGATTAATGGAATGAAAGCGGAGCTGGGCAGCACAGCGGAGCCCGGAGACGATGTACGGATAGACGGGAAGCCACTTGGTACGAAGAAAAAGGACGTGTACATCGCTTTGAACAAGCCGGTTGGCATTACGTGCACAACCGAATTGCATATTAAAGGAAACATTGTTGACTTCGTGAACCACCCTGAGCGCATCTTCCCGATTGGACGCCTGGACAAGGATTCCCAAGGGCTTATTTTGCTTACGAATAACGGGGATATTGTGAACAAGATTTTGCGGGCGGAAAACAACCATGAAAAAGAGTACATCGTCACAGTGGACAAGCCGATCACCGCAAACTTTTTGCACGGGATGGCAAATGGCGTACGGATTCTCGGGACAGTCACCAAGCAATGCAAAGTGACAAAAGTTAGCGACCGTGTCTTCACGATCATTTTGACGCAAGGCCTCAATCGACAAATCAGACGCATGTGTCAGGCGTTCGGCTATCAGGTACGGCAGCTCCAACGCGTACGGATCATGAATATTTCGCTGGGCAATCTGAAAATTGGTCAATGGCGCAATCTCACAAGTAAAGAGCTGAGAGATTTGGAAAAGAATTTTTAAACCGTTTATTGCCCACTGAACAAAAGGTACTCCACAGTCATGAGCAGCTGGAGTACCTTTTTCATGATCACAGATCAAACGCAGCTGAGCTCGATCTTTTTGCTGTTTTCCAAATGGGTTTCCATGGCTTCGATCGCAGCCTTCAAATCGCCTTCCTTAGCCGCCTCCAACTGAATGAGGGCAGAAAACGAGAGAGGGGGGGTTCGTTTCTATGTTTTATGAATATTTCGCATTTATGGCAAAGTTTGATTTACATCCCTCTCAACTCCCATTACTATAGATGGCATACGTCGAGTCTTTGACGAAAAAACAAATAGAGAGAAAAGAGGTGGAGAGATTCTCCCATGCTCTTTTTCGGGTGGATCTCATGGCAATGAAACTGGTTTGTGTTGATTGCAACAAGGAAGTATCGGCAGACTTGTTTGACTATCAGTGTACATGTGGCGGCTTATTTGACATCGTTCACGACACCGCGCAGCTAGACGCCGAGTTTTTAAAGCGCGTCTTTCATGACCGTCTTTCGGAACGCATGACGCCTTATGCCAGCGGAGTTTGGCGCTACAAGGAGCTCATTTTCCCTGAGCTTGCAGACGAGTACATCACGACCAAATACGAGGGCAATACAGGCCTCTATGCTTCCGAACAAATTCAGTCGTATACCGGCAGCAATCGCAAGGTCTTGCTGAAAGCACAAAGCGAGAATCCGAGCGGCTCGTTTAAAGACAACGGAATGACTGTAGCAGTATCACATGGTCGCTCTCTCGGTTACCAGCGCTTCACCTGCACATCTACCGGGAATACTTCCTCGTCTCTTGCCATGTACGCCTCTTTGGCAAACCAGGAATCGTACGTATTTGTACCAAATAAAAATATTTCTCTAAATAAAGTGCTGCAAACCCTTGCCTACGGCGCAAATGTGATCAGCTTTGACGGCACCTACGATGATGGCATACGCTTCTATGAGCAGCACAGCAAAGAGCTCGGTCTTTATATTTGCAATTCCATCAACCCGTTCCGTATCGAGGGACAAAAAAGCATCGTCTATGAAATTGCTCAATACCTAAACTGGAATTTGCCTGACTGGGTCGTGATTCCTGGCGGCGCACTAAGCAATGTGACTGCTTTGGGGAAAGGCTTGCAGGATTTGAAAAAACTTGGCTTCATCGACAAGCTGCCTCGGGTTGCACTCGTACAGGCTGAGGGAGCCAGTCCGTTTCACCGCATGGTAGCAGAGGGACGTACTGAGCTGGTTCCAGAGCCGACTCCTTATACCCGTGCCTCCGCTCTTAATATCGGTAATCCGCCAAGCTGGAAAAAAGCGCTTCGTACTTTGGAGGAAACAAACGGTGTCACTTGCTCTGTGACTGACCAGGAGATTTTGGACGCCAAAGCTTGGGTAGACAAGAGCGGAATTGGTTGTGAGCCTGCCTCTGCGGCAACCGTCGCCGGGTTGCGCAAGCTGATTGCCCAGCAGGTGATCGACAAGGATGAGACGGCAGTGTGCATTTTAACCGGAAATATGCTGAAGGACACGGATGCCCTGCATGAGTACCATTTGGGCGAATCGTCAACGACTAGCTATAAAAACGCCATCCGACCAGCAGAATTGACGCTGGATAGCATCCAAAGCATACTATGATCACTGTTCTTTCTTTTACCGATCTATTTTTATGAAAAAAGCAAAAGGACCAGACACTTTGTTCTGGTCTTTTCTGATCATATTCTTCCTTATTACTTCACTTCGTTGAGCTGTTTCGCCAGCTTAAGCAGCTCCTCTTTAGAAACGACCTTCTCCGATGCACGCAAAGAGTATTCCAGCTTCGTACCGTTTTTGATCCAGATCACCCAATTGAAAGCATCGCCGTTTCCAGACTTATGTGTGGTCAGCACCGCTTCATTGTTGCCCACCATGACTTTTTCCATCACTTGCGCATTTGTTCCTGTATGCGCATTGCCCTCTTCGGCCATTCTTACTTCCGCTCTGATGCCACCTTTTTCAGAACGATAGGAGACGGTAGCGTAATCGAACTTGTCGCTGGACGGGATTTCCTTTACAACGTATTCCTTTTTGTCTCTTTTTGCTTCCGCCTTCATCGCTTCTGCATCGTACTTATCGCTATCCTCGTAGAGCACATCTCCTTCATTGAACTTGAAGGTTCCACCCAGCTCAGTTGGGAGGGTAAACATCTTCCCTACAACCGGCTGCATATCTTTCCACGAGGTATAGGTAACCGGATTGGAAACGACCGTAATATTCGGAGCATGCTTGGACCAGACGATATTTTTGTCTTCCTCTTCGTTTTTGGGCACCCAGTAGACCGCTGCAGTCGTTCCTGGCTTCAGATCATTCATAATGTTTGTCATGATTTCACTTTTGCGCTCAAGCTCCTTTTCTTCTTCAGCCAGTCTCGTCTGATCTTCCTGTGGCAGCTCCTGGACGACTTTTTGCTGCTCCTCATCCGTATACTGGGACATCGTTAGTACCACTTCGCCCTTTTCATTCTTTAATTCAATCATTTTCATCCCAGCCCAGACTGATGAAGCGCCAACCAACATGCTTGCAATGAGTAGCAATCCGATTTTCTTTTTCATGATTTTTTTCCCCTCCATTTTTTTAGCCATGATTGCTACCATGACTTTTTCTTTCACATCGACTTTCGGGACTGGCTTTGCTATGAGCATCTCTTGTATTGGCTTAAACGGATTTTGATCCATCATTAGCCATCCCTCCCATCGCTGGCAAATAGCGTTTGCACTTTTTCAAGGCTCGTTCAAATTGCTTCCGCAATGCCGCAGGCTTCTTGTCCAGCAAGGCAGCGATCTCCTCGTATTCCTTTTCCTCCAGCACACGCAATATCATCAGCGTGCGTTCCTCTGCAGTCAGCCTCTTCCATATCCGGTCAAACGGTTCTCCCAAATAATTGCGGTCAATCTGCTCTTCTACGTAATTACGACCATCCTCATCACGATTGAACAAAAAGGGGAGAAAGCGGCTTAATTTCCTGCGCTTCAAAACGTTGGCACAGTGATTGAAAGCAATCCGATAAATCCAGGCGGAAAATGACAGGGAGTATGAATATTGGTCAAGACGCTCATAAGCACGGAACAACACTTCTTGAACAGCGTCCTCAGCATCCTGGCGATGACCGAGCATGTGATAGCAGTATGTAAAGATCGGTTGCTGATAGTGGTCAATAATGACTTCGTATTGTTCCATAGCGCCTGCTTTGATTTCGTCCAGCAGCTGCTCGATTTCTCTCTTATTCACGATGTTCCCCCTCTCACTATGAATAACAATCCACCCTCACTCAATGTGACACTTTTTTCCAAAATAAAAAGAGGACTTTTCCACTCCATCTCGAAAAAGACGGAGGGAAAGCCCTTGTCGAATCTCATTTATCTTTTCCCGGGAAATCGACAGCGGCTGTCATCTCCCTTTAGAAATGTTCTCCATTGGCATAATAGCTTTCTTTTTGATAGGCTACGAACGCCATTTCCACCTCAGGAATGCCGAGGGATAGAACATACTTGGTCACAATCTGGGCAAACTGGTCACGAACCTCCTGCCCCCGCTCAAACCAGGCTACCTCGATAAATGGAAAAGACTCCACAACCTTCCCTGCAAAAACACCTGTTGTCTGCAAGCATTCGATTGTAAAGTTATCGGTACCGCAGCCGCAAAGCGCTGCCAATTCTACAGCAAGCGGCTCGCTGATGGCTGCCATTTGCTCGGCTTGAATACCTCGAACGATGAGATGTGGCATAATCTTATCTCCTTTTTGGGAAAAATTTCGGTTGCTACCATCATACCTTTCATGCGGGTATTCTGGATAGGTCAAAATCGCTGATTACAAACTGGTTACAAAGATGTAAATCTTCCATGAAGTGCTTACTATTTCCCGCTTTTTGTATTAAAGTGAATGAGGAACAAACTCTATGTAAATGGCCATTATAGCACGTTATTTGGAAAGGTGAGTACGCATGAACCTTTGGGAAATTTTCGTTGCATTCGTGCTAGGTTTAGTTGAAGGACTTACAGAATTCGCTCCTGTCTCTTCTACCGGGCACATGATTATCGTCGATGATATGTGGTTGCACTCAAAAGAAATGTTTACGAAAGAATTCGCCAATACCTTCAAGGTAGTGATTCAGCTTGGATCGATTTTGGCCGCTGTGATCGTTTTTAAGGACCGCTTCCTCAGTTTGCTGGGACTTAAAAAGCTTTCACCAGATGGCAATGGTCCCGGACACAAGCTGCGCCTGACTCAGGTAATTGTCGGTCTTGTGCCTGCTGCTGTATTAGGACTGCTGTTTAACAACTACATTGATGAGTATCTCTTTTCCATCAATACGGTGCTGATTGGGCTTGTTGCTGGTGCCCTGCTCATGATCGCAGCAGACTGGTTCCGGCCTGGACGCCCCAAAGTGTCCACCGTTGACCAAATTTCGTACAAGCAAGCACTTGTTATTGGATTATTTCAATGTATCGCCTTATGGCCTGGCTTCTCCCGTTCTGGCTCAACCATCTCAGGTGGGGTATTGCTAGGCTTGAGCCACAGAGCTGCTTCAGACTTTACGTTTATCATGGCGGTTCCTGTCATGGCGGGTGCCAGCTTCCTGTCCTTATTGAAGCACTGGCAGTACATCACCATCGAGTCCTTGCCCTTCTTTATCGTCGGCTTTATCAGCGCATTCGTCTTTGCCCTCTTGTCGATTCGCTTTTTCCTGAAGCTGATTAACAAAATCAAGCTGGTTCCGTTTGCTCTGTATCGGATCGCACTGGCAGCTATCATTTACTTCTTCATGATGTAAGAGATATGCCGGCGTTCCTACTATCACATGGCTTCGCCAAAGACTGCCCTTCTTGTTTCCTGGGGCAGTCTTTTCTGTGAAAAACGTCTTGACGTTTCTCATAAAAATGGATGTGACCTTTCTGTTTGTTCTACCTATTTCTCTCCTACTTGGATGGCCAGCGTGGACAATCATACAAGCCATCGAAGACCCTCGCCAATAAGAATGTAGTAACGAGGGAGGTGTTACGATGGCAAAGCGATTTTACTGCGAGGTTCTGAGGAGGCGCCTCCAGTAACCACAAATGCAACAGGAAATATCCACTTTCGATTAAGTGAGGATGGTCAGCTTCTGGAATATCGTCTGGTCGTCAACCAATTGCGAAAACTTACCCAAGCCCATATTCTTATGGGAGCCAAAGGTGCGAATGGTCTTGTCGTGGTAACCTTGTTCGGACCAATCTCGCGCGGAATTAGTGTGAATCGCGGGGTAGTAACAGGAGCCATAACGCAAAATGATCTGGTTGGTCCGCTTCAGGGGAGAACTTTCGCCGAATTGCTGCGATTGATGAATGACGGAATGACTTACGTAGACGCACATACGACGCAACATCCGAATGGTGAAATACGTGGACAAATCAGGTGTACAGATTCCCGCAGACAGTAATGGAATACCTGATAACCTTGGAAATTGGTCATAAGGCCACCCAAGGTTATTTTTTTGTCTCCTTTGGAGTGGATATCGTCATCAGATTTTCTCATGGAATTACGACTCTGCATTTTGCTAGCTAACTTTTTTTGGTATGATAACCTTTATGAAGTTTACTCAGGAGGCTATTTATTTTGTTATCGTCCAACCAGAAACGCCGTTTGACTTCTGTCCAAATCATTGTCTTTTTTTACGTGGGACTCATTCTGAGCTCATCGTTTCTATTGCTATTGCCATTTTTTCATAACCCGGGTGCACATCTCACGTTCATCGACTCCTTGTTTACCGCTGCGAGTGCCATCAGCGTAACAGGACTGACTGTCATTACCATCCATGAAGTGTTCAACGAGTGGGGCATTCTTTTTTTGACCCTGCTCTTCCAGGTGGGCGGGATCGGTATTATGACGCTGGGAACCTTTTTCTGGCTCCTGATGGGACAAAAAATTGGGCTGGAGCATCGCATGTGGATTGCTACGGATCACAATCGTCCTACGCTGTCGGGTCTTGTTGATTTGATGCGCAATATTCTTGTGATCGCCATCATGATTGAGCTGGTAGGGACGATTCTATTGGGAACTCACTTCATGCTTGCAGGGTATTATACAGACTGGTATTCCGCTTATTATCACGGGTATTTTGCAGCCGTCAGCTCCTTTACGAATGCCGGATTCGACCTGTATGGCAACTCTATGATGGACTTTACCCATGACTACGTGTTTCAGTCGCTCGTCATGCTCTTGATCATTTGCGGGGCCATCGGTTTTCCGGTACTTGTGGAGCTGCGCACGTACTTGTCGTATAAACGGGCAAAGATGCGCTTTACCTTTTCCTTGTTTACGAAAATTACGACTCTGACCTTCTTCTCCCTGATTATCATCGGAGCTGTTCTGTTGTTTTTGTTTGAACACAGCAAATCGTTTGCCGGTAAAACGTGGGTCGAAACTTTATTTTTTTCCTTGTTCCATTCTGTCTCTTCGCGAAGCGGTGGACTGGCGACAATGGATATCAGCCTACTCTCTACGCCATCGCTGCTCATGCTTTCAGCCATGATGTTTATCGGTGCGTCTCCCAGCAGCGTCGGAGGTGGTATCCGGACGACTACCTTCTTCGTTCTCGTTGCCACCGTATTTGCCAACATGCGCGGCTTTAAAAATGTAAAGGTATTTGGTCGCGAATTAGTGGAAGATGACATCATGCGCTCATTTGTCGTATTTTTTATCGCAATCATCATGGTGTTTACCGCGGTGATTCTACTCGTCTGGCTGGAGGATTTGCCCTTCCAGCACATCCTGTTCGAGGTTTGCTCTGCGTTTGGTACTACGGGCTTATCAACGGGGATTACCTCCAATCTGAGCGCGGCGGGCAAAGTTATTCTGATTGTAACTATGGTCATTGGGCGGATCGGAATCATCAATCTGCTGCTCTTCTTGAAACGCAAGGATCGGATGATGCGCTACCGTCATCCGAAGGAACGGGTTATTATTGGACAATAATGGAAAAATCCTGTGCAACTGACATCGCGTCTGCACAGGATTTTTTGTGTCGATCATCGCTGCTCCCCATCCGGGTTGATCCAGGATGCAGTCAAGGAATCACTCAGCACACAAATCATGAGGCGCAGCTCCTCTTCCGTATACTTTTGCAAAAAGCGGGTAGGGGAGCTGCCTACGATTGATCTTAGGCAACTGATGCTGGCTGGCTCCGTTTTTGTGACGAAATACGGTCCTGGTGGTATAAAGGGAGCTGGGGAAATCAGAGAAATCATCTCGCAAGCCTTGGAACTAGCTCAGAAATACGACATCCAGCCAAGAATTTCAGGTCGCTTTCCGCTACGCGAAGCCGCCGATGCTTACCGCTTTATGGATGCCCTCCCGCCGGGCAAGGTTCTTGTCCTTCCATACTTTGAATCGTAAAAAAAAGCTAATGTCTCCCCGTGAAGGAGCCAATAGCTTGTTCGTTTCATTTCTTTTGATATTTGTCTACAAAACGGGCTCGACAGAAACGTCAATCTGAGGGCTAACAGTAGTCGCCACACTCAGGATAGGCAATTCCATTACGTTCCGATGCTTTCCTGGTCCGTAGTAGTCTTGTTCCGCCTGTGCGAGACGGAATCCGAACGCCTCCAAGGCGCGAATGGACGGCATGTTCGTTTCACTCACTGTGACCCGAATCGTGCGAAGGGTCGGAAACTGGCGCAGTGCTTGCAGTCTTGCCTCGATAAATCGCTTGCCGATGCCTTGGCCCTGAAACTCTTTGCGTACGTTGCTGAATAACAGCCATCCTGTGGATTGGTACATATCAATCCCGGCGCAGCTGAACCCGATGAGCAGATTGTTACACGTCGCCTTGAATATCAATTCGGGAAACAGCTCCATATACTTTTTCAACTCATGCAGGTTCATTCGATCCGGAAGCGTCATATCCGCAAGCGTTATCATTTCGGCAAAGTCATCTCGCTTGGCACGTTCAATTTGCACGTCCATCATATTTTCGCCTCCAAATTCAAATTCCCTACTCCCTTACTTTAGCAAACAGGTTTAAAGAGAAGATGGATGGCATATGAACGGATTGTAAAATTATGATTTCAGCGGGATGTAGATGTTCATTTTCATTTGCTCAGGGTACCTGGAATTGCACACATCCGTGACTTCAAAATCTGGTCCTTCTCTCCGCTCATAATTGGAGCTCGGCAGCCACGTACCATAAATGTACCGGCGTATATTTTGACTTTGATCTGCTGACCCGTGCACTTTGAATTCTGCATATTTGCCTGCTGGCAGTGTCATCGTCACGAAGCCTTCCGGGACTTGATCAGTGATCTTATTTACAGCTTCGCCAACGACAAAGGAAAAGCTCCCGTCATCGTCAAAATTGCAGGATATTCCGTATGACATGTCTGGAGCTGCTTTATCTGGAATTCGCATAAAATCATGATTGCGGCCAAACTCATGATAAAATTCCGGTATTTCCTCAAAATAGATTTCGTCCTGCAAGCTCGTCCGAAATGAGCGACCCATGATCAGAATTTCGTCTAGCATCATGATCGTCGGTTTGTTCATCTTCATCTCTCCCTTGTCCTTCAGGCGAAACGTCAAAAAGTCCATTTTGGGCTGGTAGACAAGCGGTACATCCGACTTGCGAAATTTTCCCGGCGTCATGCCAAAACGCTTTTCAAAAGCGCGTGTAAAAGCCTCCTGGGATTGATATTGATACAGGACCGCGATCTCGAGTATGTTCTTGCTTGAGTCTTGTAATAAGACGGCGGCTTCTGACAGTCTGCGCTTGCGAACGTATTCCTGTACACCAAATCCGCAGATCGCTTGAAACAAGCGCTGAAAATGAAAAGCAGAAAAATGTGCCTGTGCTGCAATGTCCGTGATTGGCAATTCTTCGGTCAAATGCTCCTCCACATAGTCAATCGCCGCTTGAATCCGCATGTAATGGTCCATGATCGCTTCCTTTTCCTGAAACTATTTTTCTTCATTATGTAGTAGATTGAGATTGTTTTTTTGATCATTCGTGCTATACAATGGGAAAATGTCCTAGATTAGGAGGGGAAATAACAGTGAAATTACATAAAACCGCATTCCCGATGCTGCTAGCGATCGGGATTGTCATATCGCTCTGGGGCTGCTCCTCGGCGCCAGCGCTTGTAAAAACCAGTGGATCTGGCTTTGCCCAAAGTGAATATCATCAGCTTTCTCGCGAAGTAAAGGAAGTGGTTCATTATCGTCCCATGGCTTTTCAGGATATCAAGCCGCTATTGCCGGAAACATTGGCGGAGCGCTTTCACACGATTGACAAGAGCAAGCTCCCCTTTGCTGTAGACAGGGAAGCAGCAAATCTGGTTGCTTTTGACTATGGCTCTGATCAAGAACCACACCATCAATTGCAATTGTTGTACAAACAGGACCAGGATGACAATAACTTTTTCGTGATCCGCATGACGCAAACGGAAGAAAACCCACTGCCACCGCTTGCTCCGTCTTTGGAGTCGTTAGATACATTCGGCAATATTGCCAAAGTCGAGCAACTACGCGAGGACGTGCCTATGATTCATCATATCGTCCAGACAAACAGCTCCTATACGTACAGCTACTACGACTATAACGAAGAAAATCGTGTCTCTCATCTGGTAACGACCGTCGCCAATGAAATCGATTTTTATGAAGACGGTATCCTTTATCACATTGGCTATCATATCAACGGCAACAAGCCTGATGAGAATGTTCAGAAGCAGATGGTTGCTTTGGCGAAAGAGCTGGCAGGACGTTCGTAGGGAGTGGGTACCGTTCGACTAACAAAGCATCGTAAAAGGATGTGATTGTTTTGATACAAAAGAAGCTCTTTTCCTCCAAAAAGTTTTGGGATCGGTACTTTTGGAATCTTCATGATGAATTCTCCTATGAAATTCTTGAAGATAACCCCATTCGCTTTCATTTGACTGAGAACGATACTCTACTGCTTGATCCAGGTGAAGATTTAGCCTACATTTCGCTCGCTTATCAATATAAAACTGAAAATGAGCTAGAAATCGCATGGGATGATGAAGCACATTTCCATCCATTTGTTTTGAGATTTACTGAATTTCAAGCAATCGTGGATAAAATAGCTGCCGTGCATAACGTGGAAAAATGGGTTCCTGCCCTGCTTCTAAGAAGATTTGTAGGCATTGAGAGTTTTGCAGAGCTCCAAACGATTTCAGCATGGGAATTGGAAATGCGAAAAACATCAGGTCTGTTTACCGAAGACGAACTGCATGCCTGGTTTGAAAAAAGTAAACAGGATCATGAGAATTTTTGGAATGACTGTGATCGAAAATGGAGCTATCAAGAGCCTACTGGATGGGGGTTCGAAGGAAATGACGCCTATTCCTTACGAAACGCTAACAACAGTCACTTTCCATTTCAGCAATGGAATCGCATGCTAGCTGAGCTTGGTTGTTAGTTTATGAATTTCATCAAAAAGCCGACAATTCCATGAATCGGAACTGTCGGCTTTTTTTGTTTTTTGTTTATTTTTTCACAGAAGGCATGACACCCTCAGGAATGGGGTTTACATAGGTGGTTTTGCCCAGGCGTTGTTTCAGCTCGGCTTTCGCCTTTTCGATCAGCTCAGGGTTTTTGAGCATGTCAATTGCTGTGGAAGCCATGACTTTACCTGCATGGAGCATTCCTTTGTGCGCCATGGAAGTAGCACCAAGTGTAACCCACTGCCAGGAGTGCAGAGTAGATCCATTGATGAAGCAAGCAGTCGTACATTGAGCTGTCGGTGTAATCCAGCTGACATCCCCTACGTCAGTAGAGCCGTTGAGCGGAATGGTAGCACCTGTGTACGGATTGATCCAGGAAACCATGTCCGGATCAGGTGTATCCGCCGACAGTCTTTCTGCTGTTTGTCTCTCCTGCTCGGTCAATGTCGCACGTACCGATTTAGCGAGCTTCAGCTCTTCCTCGTCATGGACAGGAACGCCCAGCTCCTGGAAGTTTTTATACATCACTTGTTCGATCGTTTCATTTTGCACCACATTGGAGCAAGCCTTGTCGAATACGATCTCTACTTCGGTTTCGGTCATAAGCGCTGCACCTTTGGCAATTTTGCACACACGCTCGTAGATTTCCTGTACTTGAGCGACCTTCGGCGCACGTACCAGGTAAAGTACTTCTGCATACGGCTGAACCACGTTTGGAGACAAGCCGCCGGAGTTTGTTATGGCATAGTGCACACGGGCATCCGTAATGATATGCTCACGCAGGTAGTTGACTCCGACATTCATTAGCTCGACTGCATCCAGTGCGCTGCGTCCCAGGTGCGGACTTGCTGCGGCATGGGCACTTTTACCTCTGAACTTGAAGTATACTTGGTAGTTCGCGAGCGATTCGATCGCCATGATGCTGTTGTAGCCCATTGGATGCCAGCAGAGAGCGAAATCTACGTCTTCAAACAAACCTGCTCTTGCCATAAACGTTTTACCGGAGCCGCCTTCTTCACCCGGGCATCCGTAATAGCGAACCGTACCGGACATGTTATTCTCTTCCATATATTGCTTCACTGCAACTGCTGCCGCCAGAGAAGCGGTACCGAGCAGGTTGTGGCCACATCCATGTCCATTTGCCCCCGGCACCAATGGTTCTTCTTTTGCTTGTCCTTTTTTCTGGCTCATTCCCGAGAGAGCGTCGAACTCACCCAGAATCGCCACTACCGGACTTCCACTACCAAAGCTCCCGATGAAGGCAGTTTGGATACCGCCTACACCTCTCTCAACCTGGAAGCCTTCGCTCTCCAATGTATGAGCGAGCAATTCAGCCGATTGGTACTCTTCGAAACGCGTCTCCGCGAATTCCCAGATACGGTCGCTCACTTTGATAAACGAATCTCGTTTGTTCTCAATCATTTCTGCAATCTGTTTGGTATGCATGAAGAAACATCCTCTCTAAGTCGTTGTTTGGCAGATTGGAGTTTGACCAATAGAAGGGGTTTCCCTAAGTCAGAAGCCGTCTCGCAATGCGATTCAACAGCTCTACGCTGCGCGGAAGAATTTCCTCTTGAATATCGAATTTCTGATGATGGTGAGGCGCCGGAATATCAGTACCGATAGACATATAGGTTCCTTTTCCGCCGCGATCCTGTACGCGCTTGATCAAAAAGCTCGCGTCTTCGCTTCCCATCGCGTTGTATGCACCATTCACAAACGAGTGAAAGCCCTCCACCTGTTTTGCTTCTTCGAGAGCAAGCTCAGCCATATCGACGTCGTAGTTGATCGGAATAGCTCCGCCGACTACCTCGATCTCATGCTCCAGCTCATGCATCGCGGCACTATGCGCGATAATATTGCGTACACGCTGCTCCAGCTCTGCATTGACCTCTTCTGATACGGAGCGGGTTTCCACCACCATTTTAGCGTATGCCGGAATGATGTTGGCTGCAGTACCGCCCTCCAGAACCCCTACATTGATACGGGTAGAACCAGTGCTAAAACGTGGAATCGCATGAATGTTCAATAAAGCAGTTGCTGCTCCGAGTAATGCGTTTTTTCCTTGCTCAGGCGATGCACCGGCATGGGAGGAAACCCCGTGAAAATGTGCCAGCATTTTGGTTGTTGCCAAAAAGCCGTGTGAGCCGCCATGTATTTCACCGAGTGGTACACCGACACCTAGATGGTGACAGAAAATGTAGTCCACATCATCGACGATCCCTTTTTGCACGATGGAATACGCCCCGCGCACACCCTCTTCAGCTGGTTGAAAAATTAGCTTAATCGTACCGGAAAAATCTCCATCTGCCAGTTTTTCTGCCAGTCCCAAACCAATCGTGGTATGACCGTCATGCGCACATGCGTGCATGTTTCCCTCGTAGTGCGAGCGGAAGCCATTCGCTTGTGGAAAATGGTCTCCATCCTTGCTTTCTAGGACCGGCAAGGCATCCATGTCAAAACGGAAAGCGACAGTAGGTCCCGCAGACTTTCCTTTTTTCACACCGATTACGGCTGTGTATCCGCCGCGCATTTTTTCTACAATCGCCGGGTTTGCGCCATCACGCAGCGCTCGTTCATACGCTTTTTCCAATACAGCCTCGGAAGGCAACCCCCGACGGGAGTCGCCATCCATAGCATCTTGTCCATAAATGACTTCAAATCCGAGTGAAGTCAATATCTCGACTACCTTGGTAGCTGTACGGAATTCTGTAAAGCCCACTTCCGGATGCATATGAAAATCTCTTCGCAACGTAACCAGATCCAACATCATTAATTCCTCCTGTTATCTCTGGAGCAATCACTATTTCAAAACTGGATATACTCCAGGACCAATTGGCAAGCCCAAGAAATACCATACCACAAGTAACAGTGTCCAAAGCACGAAGATCGCAATCGGATACGGCAAAATCAAGGAATAGTACGTACCCAGCTTGGCATCCTTTTTATATTCCTGCAAAAAGTTCAGGAACAACGGGATAAACGGCGAGACAATCGCAAATGGAATCACGGACGAGTCAGCGACACGGAATGCGACTTGCGCGAATGCCGGATGGAAGCCAAGTGCCATGAACATCGGAACAAATACAGGTGCCAGGAGCGACCAGATTGCGGAACCGCTCGCAATAAACATACAGAGGAACGCAGACAGGAACATCAAGCCGATAAAGACTGGTGCGCCAGTCATGTTCATTTGTTCCAGCACATCTGTAATGGACAACGCGAGGAAGCTTCCCATGTTACTCCAGTTAAACATCGCTACAAATTGAGAAAGCGGGAAGATCATCACGATAAAGCCAGCCATGCCTTTAATCGGATCAGTCAACAGCGCTGGAATGTCATTTTGCTTTTTGATTACCCCTACCTTGATCCCGTACGTAATCGCTACGGTAAAGAAGAAGATCAGGATGACAGGGACGATACCCGAAATGAATGGCGACGGAACGATGGTACCAAGCTTAGGATCACGCAGGATTCCGTTCGCAGGTACTACCAGAACAGCCAGAACCGCGATGAAAACAAGTGCTGCAATACCTGCTGCACGCAGGCCTTTCTTTTGCAGATCGGATAAATCTTCGAGCTTTTTGCCGTTATCACCCTTGTAGACACCCAGCTTCGGTTCTACAAACTTGTCCGTAATAAAACCAATGACAGCGGACAAAAGCAAAACAGATACGGACATAAAGAACCAGTTATCGAGAACGCTTACAGTAACATTCGGGTCAACCGACTTGGAGATTTCCGAGCTGATACCGGAAAGCAGTACATCTGTCGTTACAATCAGGATGTTGGCGGAAAAACCGGAACCAACACCAGCGATCGCAGCCAGCAAACCAGCAACCGGGTGACGTCCGACTGCCAAAAAGATCAAGGCTCCGAGTGGCGGCATGATTACGAAAGCCGCATCAGAGGACACGTGGCTGAAAAACGCGATAAATGCTACCAGGTAGCTGGCGTAGCGTGCACTTACACGCAGAGACATTTTGCGAATAACCGCTTCCAAAAGTCCAACCTTTTCAGCCAGCCCGACACCAAGCATCAGCGTCAAGATTGAGCCCAAAGGCAAAAATCCTGAGAAGTTCTTGATGATGTTGGGCAAAAGCCATTGCAGACCTTCCTGGCTAAGCAGGTTCTTCACTTGGATCTCTTCGTTTTTAATCGGATCGATTGCCGTTACATGAAAAATAGACAAAATGGCAGTGATAATCATCAGAGCTGCTATCAGATAAAGGAAAAGCATGAATGGATTCGGCAGCTTGTTCCCAACCCGCTCGACCCACTTTACCAAGCCCATTCCTTGTGACGCTTGCTCATAATGGTCTGTGTTTGCTTGACGTGCACTCACATGGCATCCCCCTTAGGCCGTATCTTTTTACGTTAGAATCATCATTCCGACTGTTTCAGAATCGAAACAAAGGCGTTCTGAATGAGTGATCAGTCTGGGTGTTGGCATTAAAGTGAAAGCCCTTTCAATTTAACTTCAACGTTCACCAATCATTCAAAACCGAGATGTTGCTTCGTGATGAAATGAATACTCCTTTCGTTATATTCGGTCCAAGCTCTTAATTTAGCGAATACAAAGAGACATTTTCGTTTAAATGAATTATATAGCCATTTTAACTTTTTTTCAATAGAGTTGTTTGACTTCTTGCAAAATAGAAAAGCTTCCATTTTTAATCCAGCACGCATGAAACCTTGATACTCCTGCATTTTTATTAAACTTATGCCTGACGAAAATTGGTTATAGCTTCCCCCTTTTTTCCGGCTTCCTCTCTCCTGCTTTTTCTACCGCACAAAAAACACCCGACATCATCGGGTGTTTGCGTACTGATTCCTTCCTCACATTTTTAACGCGTACATTTTTTTGGGCCTTCCGCGAACGGCTTGCTGTTCTTCTCCTTTTAGCTCGGCGAGGCCGTATTCGCACAGGCTCCCGAGGATTCGCTGGGCGTTGCGCACAGTCATCGACAGGTACGAGGCGATATCTGTTGTGGTAAATGTACTCCAGCCCATGCGCTGTACGAGCGCCTTGATCTTGTTGTAGGTTTTCACGCTAATATTGGCCTTGTTTAACAGGTCCAAAAGCTCGCGATCACTCGAACGGTACGAATACGTCAGCTGCTCGCTCTCGCCTACCGACTCGATCATGACCCCGTCATCCTGCACGATGACGATTCCAAATTCCGGTCTTTCCTTTGCGTGCTGGATCGCTTTTCTCGCATTGTTTTCAGCAGAAAAGGCGGTCTCGCCAAATCCGACCCCTACCGCGACGGGAACATCTGCCTCCAGTGACAGCTGTGTAACAGTATGACGCAGCCTATCAATTTCGCGTTGGATCGCTCCGCGCGTACTGAAAATCTGATAGCGGCCATTTCCGTTTGCCATGAGGGAGCCGTCCATTCTTTCACAGAGGAGCAGCAGTATTTGCCTGATTTTCAGCTCTAGCTGCTGTAGATGGTAGCGGGTTTGCGAGCGCTCCGGAATTTTGTCGAACTGCTCCAGCTCAATAAATTCCACTCCGATTTGCGTGTCCTTGAAATATGTGCTTCTCGCTCTTTCGATGACGATTTTCATGGCTTGCCTGATTTCCATTTTGGTAATCAAGACCCGGTAAACAGGAATTCCTTCCTCCCGCAGCGCACGCTCGACAGAAGACAGCGTCGTAAATGCGCCTTGGGTCTTTCCTTGCTTCCAAAGCGAAACATGATAGCTCGTAATGGCCTCCGGGTTGTAGTGCTCGTCATACGTATGCAAAAACATCGTTTCGTCGTTGAGATCCAGCTCACTCATGGCTTCCCGCAAATTGGGTCCCTCAGTATCAATCATATCTACGGAGACACTCTTCACAACTTCATTATGATCAATCGACATCTGGATAAAGCAGCGGTACAAATTCGAACCTGTAGGCGGACAGTACACAATATTGGCATCTGGACCCACAGCATTTTTGGCAATCGTATAAGGGATAGGTCCGGAACAAAACCAGCCATTGCACTCTGCATTATGCTCCTGGACGATTCTGCTCACTTCTCTCGCATCCTCATACGTGAATGGGACAAATTCGATTTCATGCTCAAACTCATTGGCAATCGCCAATATCCGCTCAACAGAAGGGGGCGGTCCCACAACACCAATTCTATACATGCGTATAATAACTCCTACCTGTTTTGATAGACTCACTTGCTATCCTTATTTTATATGGAATCCAGAACCTAATCCAGATCATTTGGTACGCGTGTTGTCTTCTCTTTTGTCAGTCAGGATTTGCCTTACCGCCTCATACAAAGACACGGTCGGCTTTTCGATGAGGGTTTCTAAATCATTCGTCGTGCTGGTTGTATCGATTCGGGAAAGAAAGCGGTATAGCCAGTTATCTGCACGTGAATCCTCACGATGGGTAATCGGTGCGCCTGTTATTTCGGTCAGTGCCTGAACCAGATCGGCAAAATGCCATGGGCGCGAAGCCGTCAGCTCATACGTTTGATTTTTGTGAGCATTATTCGTTAGGATATTTGCCGCTGCCAAGGCCAAATCTTCGCGTGTCACACTGTTGAAGCCATCAATTCCCGGATACGTGATCAATTCCCCCGTCCGAGTAGCCACTCCTAAACCAAGCTGAGCGATAAAATCAGCATAGAGCGCATTTCTAAGAAACGTATAAGGAATCCCGGTTGTTCGGATTGCATGCTCTGTCGCCAAATGAAGATGCGTCAGTGAGATATCGCTTTTTTCGGGAAAGGCAAAGCTCGTATAAATGATGTGCTCCACATTCGCCTTTTTTGCTGCCTCAACGACGTGACTGTGCTGGCGAATCCGAACCGTATCGTCCATGTGTGGACTGGAGATGAACAGTAGCCTGGATGTATGGGTGAAAGCCTGTTGCAACGATTCGGGACTATCGTAATCGATCTGCCGGATACCCACATCCAGTTCTTGATAGAGCAGAGCTTTTTTTGGATCACGCACGCAAAGAGTGATATCGTTTGCTCCAACCTTTTGCAAAAGCTGTCGAACGATAAGACTTCCTAATTTACCGCTAGCACCTGTAACCGTGATGGTCATATGCTTGCACCCTTTCTCCCTGAATCAAATCTTAGTTAAACACTTAACTATTTTGACAAAAAAATCAGTCCTCTCTTCGTTTTATTTTCCCAAGCAAAAACAGCAATTGATGCAGCTCCTGCTCATTCAGGCTCGCTAGGGCATCAGCAACCACCTGGCGATTATCGGGAAGATGCTGAAGTAACAGCTTTTGTCCCTCGGCCGTAAGTGATATGACGGTCTTTCTGCCGTCTTCGGGATGACTGGTTCGATCAATCAAGCCATCCTGCTCCAGAGGTGTTAATAAAATACTGATGTTTGCCTTTGTCACGCCAATGTTTTGGGCCAGCAGAGACGGAAGAATTCGTCCGCCTTTTTTGGCGATTTCCACCAAAACGCGAATGCGTGCGCCATTGATCCCCTTTGACTGCCAATATTTTTCAGATTTACCCACCAGCTCTGCTGTAGCATCCACTAAGGCAAAAAAAGTCTGTGTCGGCAAAGGAGGCTGGTTTACGTATGCTTTTATCTTGTCTGTCATGCAATCACCTGTAAAAGTAGTTAAACACTTAATTACTTTTCATGGTAAATACCTCTCCAGCTTTTGTCAACTTTTCTTCTACAATGATCGTCATATTTCGCCTATAAAGAAAATTTTTGTCGAGAAATTAAAAAATTCCATTGCCTTTAAAAACATAAACGAATATTCTGAATACATATATGCATGTTTACTATTTTCTAGGGGGATTTTAATGAAAAAGGGTCTTGCACTGGCGACCTGTTTTACCTTGCTTTTTGGGGTAATAACTGGCTGTTCCAGCTCTCAACCAGCACCTGCACAACCAGCGGGACAAACTACACAGCCCGCTACAACACCAGCAGAAGGTACAAAGACAGAGCCAATGGTGTTGCATTGGAGTATCAATAGCGAGCCACCTTCCATGGACCCGGGTATCGCAGTCGACGCTGACTCATTCGACATGATCTACGCTGCATTTGAAGGCTTGACCAACTACGATTTGAACGGCCAGCTGACCAATGCGACCGCCGAGAGCTTTACCAACTCGCCTGACTACACCAACTATACGTTCAAAATTCGCAAGGACGCAAAGTGGAGCAATGGCGATCCTGTTACCGCACACGATTTCGTCTATGCGATCAAACGCAATCTCGATCCAAAAACAGCTTCCGAGTACGCCTATCAGCTTTATTACATTAAAGGTGGAGAGGAATACAATACAGGCAAAGGAAAGCCTGAAGATGTAGGCGTGAAAGCGCTCGATGACTATACGGTTGAATTCAACCTGAAGTCTCCAACTCCGTTTTTCCGTGAGCTGACCTTCTTCCCGACTCTTTTCCCATTGCATGAGAAAACGGTTGAAGGCAACCCGAAATGGGCAAACGAAGCAAAAACAATCGTCGGAAACGGTCCATTCATCATGGATACATGGGAGCACAAAAGCAAAATCGTCTTCACGAAAAACCCGAATTATTGGGATAAAGACAACGTCAAGCTGGATCGTCTCGAAATCGTCATGATTGAAGACAACAACACGGCGTTCTCCATGTTTGAAAATGGTGATATCGACTGGGGCGGATATCCGGCCTCCACGCTGCCAACCGATGCGATCCAGTCGCTCAAAGACGCTGGCAAGCTGATGGTAGCTGACAACCCTGGTACACAATCCGTCGTATTTAATACGAATAAACCACCATTTAATAACAAGAAGATCAGACAAGCCTTTGCCTATGCCATCGATCGTCAAGAAATCATCGACAACATTTTGCAGACTGGCGTTCCAGCTGCATACGGATGGGTACCAACCTCGATGGGGCTGAACAAAGACGGCTACTTCAAAGAAGACAAGGAAAAAGCGAAGCAACTGCTGGCAGAGGGTATGAAGGAGCTCGGTCTGACTACCTTCCCAAACGTTACGTACACATTTGATACAACGGATACGAATAAAAAAGTAGCCGAGGCTCTCCAAGACCAGTGGAAAAAGGCTCTTGGCGTTGACGTAAAGCTATATACAGCTGAGCTGAAGGTATACCGTGACATGAGATCGCAAGCGAATTTTGACATGATCCGTTTCCAATGGGGCGCAGACTTCAATGACCCAATCAACTTCCTGGAAATGTTCCGCGACAAAACAGGTGGAAACAACCACCCTGACTGGGAGAATCCAAAATTCAAGGAGCTGATTGATCAGAGCTACCACGAGCCAGATTTGGACAAGCGCAAGCAAATCCTGCTGGATGCAGAAACCATCCTGATGGATGAAATGCCGCTGGCTCCAATCAACTTCCGCGGAAGCCCTTATGTAAAAAATGATAAAGTGAAGGACTTCATCATCTTCCCACTCGGTGGTGCCTACTTCAAATTTACGTCTGTAACGAAATAAACGAAATAAAAAAACCTCTATCGATGCCTTCTCAAGGAGGAGCGACCGCGTTTTAGCGGAAGGTTTTTATGCGCTCCAGAAAGTTTAAGCAAGTTTGCTTTCATACAGTGAAGCGCTTAAACTTTCTTACACGTTGAAAAACCCGGCTGCACTTGTCATCTCGACGGTGTAGCCGGGTTCTTTTTACGATGAATGGTCGTTTGTTTAAACGGTTACGGATTGAGACTTCGTATCATTAAACGTATTCGTATCCAGTTCCTTCGTCGCTTTGCTTGTCAGGACACCAGCCGTCATGCTGCCGCTCACGTTGAGCGCAGTACGTCCCATATCGATCAATGGCTCTACGGAAATCAGCAAGCCCACGATCGCAATCGGCAGATTCATGGTAGACAGTACGAGCAGAGCTGCAAAGGTCGCTCCTCCACCTACACCTGCTACCCCAAACGAGCTGAGTGCCACAACTGCGATCAGTGTCAGGATAAAGGAAGGAGACAACGGATCAATACCAGCCAATGGCGCTACCATCACCGCGAGCATAGCTGGGTAGGTACCTGCGCAACCATTTTGACCAATCGAAAGACCAAATGAGCCGGCAAAGTTGGCGATTCCCTCTGGAACACCCAAATCCTGTGTTTGTGTTTTAACATTCAGCGGCAATGCACCCGCACTCGTACGAGATGTAAACGCAAAGGTAAGGACAGGGAACGCCTTTTTCACATACGTAATCGGATTCAGTCCTGCGAAAGCCAGGAGCAGCAAATGAATGATAAACATAATCGCAAGTGCCACATACGATGCCACTACGAATTTGCCCAGCTGCCAAATGGCATTGTAATCACTGGTTGCTGCCACTCTCGTCATGATCGCGAGTACCCCGTACGGAGTCAGACGCAGAATGATCGTAACGACGCGCATGATGACAGCATGGAAGGTATCTACGATTTTGGAGAATAGCTCAGCTTGCTCAGGATTTTTCTTTCTAACCCCTAAATAAGCAATTCCGATAAAGGCTGCAAAAATTACGACTGCAATAGTAGAAGTAGGACGATCCCCTGTTAAATCGAGGAACGGATTCGCTGGCAACAGCTCCAGCACTTTTTGTGGCAGTGTCATGCTCTGGATATCACCCAGACGCTGCTCCACCTGACCGATTCGCGCTGTTTCAGCCTCTCCTTGCTGGAACTGTGCTCCATCGAGATTAAAGGCCAATGTAGACGCAATTCCAATCGCCGCAGCTACTGCGGTTGTTCCCACCAGCAAGCCGATAATCAGCGTGCTGATTTTTCCAATGTTATTGGTTAGTTTCATTTTGGTAAATGCAGAGACAATCGAAATGAAGACCAATGGCATTACAATCATTTGAAGCAGCTTCACGTACCCTTTTCCGACGATATTGTACCAGTCGATAGTCGCTTTTAAGACGTCGGATTTTGTTCCATAGATGTATTGCAGGACTAGACCAAACAAGATCCCGACGCCTAGACCGACAAACACCCGTTTCGAAAACGAAATGTGTTTCTTTTGCATTGCGTACAATCCAATAATGATAGCAAGTAATACAACAATGTTAACGACCGTCAATAATGTTGACACTTGATTTCCCTCCGTTTCACTGAGAAGTAACTTAGAAATTGAGAATGAGAATAAGCATACTATATTACCTACAATCCCTACTGGTCAAGTGCGATTTTGTTATCATTACACTTCGGAATAAAAACGTTTGTCCAGCCGTAGGCGAACCTCTCGTTTTTCCATCGTAATCAAAACCAAGTAAATTGGTGCGAATAAAAATCAATAAGAAAACCTCTATCGAGGCTTCCTCAAGGAGGAGCGACCGCGTTTTAGCGGAAAGTTTCCATGCGCTCCAGAATTCATAAGCGTCGCGCTTATAAATTCTTATACGTTAAAAAACCAGGGCACGTCACTTAGACGCTCCCTGGTATCCCACCACTATATCTTATGCTTACTTCGCTTTCTTGGTAATCAAATTCCACAGCCAGGTCAGCACGACGGCGCCGATCACTCCGGCAATGACGTTGAAGCCTGCCCACATCCACAGCCAATTGCCCAAAACGAGGTCGCCAAGCCAGCTACCCAACAGCGCAACGATAAGCGAAGCCCACCAGCCAGTTCCACTTGCTTTGCCTGTCATCAACATATTCATGGCCCACCAAACGACAACACCTACGATTGCCCACACAACCCAAAACATAAGGACACACTTCCTTTCGCATGATGGTAACGCTCTCATAAGGACCTTAATGAATTATATTTATCTGCTATTATCATATAGAAATCGGGTGAATGTGTGCTGGGCCACAGCCTGTTTAAAGCCGGAAAAAAGCGCCTGCTCCCCACTGCTACTGCGAGGTACAGACGCTTCTATTTCCCTTTTAATTCGTATACATTTCCGGGCGGCGATTCGCTACACTTGGCAATTTACCGCGTACACGCAAGATACGCTCCGGGTCCAGCTCGGCTACAATCAGCGCTTCTTCCTCTCCTGCGCTTGCCATAACCACGCCCATCGGGTCGACGATCATGCTGCGACCGGCAAAAATGTTGCCCACTTGATCTGCCGCACAAATAAACATCGTGTTTTCAATCGCGCGAGCACGGACCAGTGTCTCCCAGTGGTCTTCCTTCATCGCACCTGCTACCCAGCCTGCGGGCACAAATAAAATATCCGCTCCTTGCAGTGCAAACTGTCTGGCTATTTCCGGGAATCTGACTTCATAGCATACCATTAGTCCGATTTTGCCAAACTCGGTTTCTACCACCTGGTACGGGTTATCTCCCTGTGCGATATAATCCGACTCCTTGTAAGAAAAGGCGTCATACAGATGCGTCTTGCGGTAGGCATGAATCAGCTCGCCAGCTCGATTGAGGAAGACGGTTGTATTGTAGGCGCGGTTTTCGTCACCCGCGATACTTTCGAACACACCGCATACAACGTATACACCATGCACCTTTGCTGCCTTGGCGAGGCCGGAAACAAATGGACCGTCCATTGGCTCCGCTACTTCGGCAGGCGTTACTCCCGACTTTGGTGTGGCCGGTGCACTGTACATTTCTGGCAAAATGACAAAATCCGCTCCTGCAGCTTTTGCCTTGGCGATATATTCTACTGCTTTTTGCAGATTCACTGCTTTATCCATCGTAGCCGTAAGCTGTGCGATTGCTACTTTCATGACTCCTCCACCCTTCCAGTCTCTTCTGTTTCTTCGGTTATCCTTACCACACAGTATAACTGATTTTCTTTGTCGTAGAAGATTTTGCTTGTATATCATGGACATGTCATACTATGGTATCCTTGTCATCAATCCCCCTGCCCAAGTGAGGTGAGCGTATGTCTATCCGAATTAAACTACTTCTGTCCTACACGGGCATGCTTGTCATCAGCTTATTGGTATTTGTCCTGACTGCCAGCTTGTTTACGATTGCGGCAACCGGCGACATTCACAGCTTTCGCGATTTTTACAAGGTTCATTACCAGCTCAACCCACTAACTGAGCAGGAGGAATCGATCTTTCTCGAGTTAAAATATCTCGCCAAAAACGAACCCGATGAGCTGCAAAACCAGCAGCTTTTGCTCGACTATGACTTCAAGCTGAAAACAGAGCGGGCTGGTCTTTACATCCGCCGTGAAAGCAATCAGGTTTTTGAATCCCGCACATTTAACCAGCCCGAATTGGAGGAGAATCTGCCTCCTTATGACCTGAACAACAATCAGATACGCAATACCTTTAACATCGGTGAACGCTTTTACGCCTATGCCAAATTCGACTTCCGGTTCTCAGACGGAGCAAAGGGCAGTGTCTTTGTTATCCGCGAGCGCAGTCCTTTTGGTGAAGTGACACGCAGGCTTCTCCCCATCCTCATCCTGATTCTCGTCGGAGTCATTGTGATCGCGAATGTGCTGTTATACCGCTGGATTACCCGCAGCGTCGTCAAGCCGCTCGATTTATTGCGCAACTCCGCAGAGCACATCAAGGAAGGCAATCTGCAGTTTTCGCTTGATCTGCACTCCAAGGATGAAATCGGTCAATTGAACGAAGCGTTCGAGAACATGCGCAGGAGATTGCAGGAATCCGTACAGCTTCGCTTGCAGGACGAGGAAAATCGTAAAGAACTCATCTCGAATATCTCGCATGATTTGCGTACCCCAATCACAAATATCAAAGGCTACATCGAAGGAATTCGCGACGGGGTCGCTGATACACCTGAGAAAATGGACAAGTACGTCAATATCATTTATTCCAAAGCAGTCGATCTGGATAAACTGGTAGACGAGCTGTTCCTCTACTCCAAGCTCGACTTGAAGCAGGTTCCGTTCCAATTTGAGCATGTAGATATCGTGCGTTTCCTCGACGATTGTATTGATGAGCTGCACTACGTCATGGAGGAAAAGGGTATAACCCTGGAATGGGATCAGCGGAAGAGCCATAGTATTGAGGTCGTTGCCGATCTGGAAAAATGTAAACGGACGCTACTGAATATCATCGGAAATGCCCAGAACTTTATGGATAAAGAAGAGAAAATGATTCACGTCTCCGTACAAGAATCACCGCAATGGGTCACGGTAGAAATCAGAGACAATGGCATGGGCATCGCCCCGGAAGCGATCCCGCATATATTCGAGCGTTTTTATCGTGCCGAGCAGTCCCGCAATTCTTCTACAGGCGGCAGCGGATTGGGCCTTGCCATTGCTAGACAAATCATCGAAGAACACGGCGGCTCGATTTGGGTAGAGAGCAAGCAGGGTCTCGGAACAAGCCTGTTCTTTACGTTAAAACGGACGACAAACCAAGGAGGGACAGATTCCCATGGCGACGCGCATCCTCATCATTGAGGACGAAACCACTATCGCTCAGCTGGAGCGTGACTATTTTGAGCTGAACGGGTTTCTCGTAGATTTATGTCATACGGGCAACGAAGGCCTGCAGCTTGCCCTGAATGAGGACTACAGCCTGATTATTGTCGATTTGCAGCTCCCTGGCATGGACGGGTTTGAATTATGCAGTCAAATCAGACAGAACAAGGAAGTTCCGATCCTGATCGTCTCCGCAAAAAAAGAAGAGATTGATAAAATCCGCGCCTTTAACCTCGGTGCCGATGATTATATTACCAAGCCTTTCAGCCCTAGCGAATTGGTAGCGAGGGCCAAGGCGCACCTGACCAGATACGAGCGGCTTCTTGGAAAAAAGGAGCCGGTTCAAAAATCAGAGATTTCCATTCGTGGTCTGGTCATCGATAAAGTCGCCCACCGAGTCTATGTCCGTAATCAGGAAGTCATTTTCACGACACGTGAGTTTAGTCTACTTGAATTTTTGGCTAGTCATCCGAATCGCGTCTTCAGCAAAAACGAGCTGTTTGAGCGAATCTGGGGGATGGATTCCAGCGGGGATATCGCAACCGTAACCGTTCATGTTCGCAAGCTGCGGGAAAAGGTAGAGATCGATCCGTCCAATCCTCAATACATTGAAACGGTCTGGGGCGCGGGGTACCGATTTACGGTATAGACGTATTTAATAATTTGTTAAGAACTATTTTAGAATCTTTTAAGCCCAGGTTTCTTGGGAGTTTAGCAGTCTCCTTTATCATACAGGTAAGGCAAGCAACTACCATACCTGTTGATCACAAGGAGGCTTTTCTGATGAATAAGGTTTCGAATAAACTCGCTACTCTCATGCTCGCAACTGTACTTGGTGCCACCTCTCTTCCTTTTGCCGCTCAACATGCATCGGCTGCAGCGGTACCACTCTCTGCCCAGGAAATTCAACAGGCAGTAAATGAGCTGTCCCAGCTGCGCATCATGCAAGGCTATCAGGATCACTCGATGGGCATTCACAATCAAATCACCCGTGCTGAGCTGGCCAAAATGGTTGCACTGACATTCGGCTTGCAAGGGAAAGCAGAGAAATTGCCTAGCTTCGCAGATGCCAACCAGAACGCATGGTATTACAAATATGCAGCAGAGCTGGTCGGACAAGACATCATGGAGGCTCCGGGCGGCAACTTCGACCCTCGTGGAACCGTAACAGACGCGGAGCTGGTGCAGGTCGTATCCAAAGCGTTGAAGCGCGATGCGAAATCAGTGAATTACTGGATGGAGCGCTTTTACTCGGCAAATAACAATGCCACTCGCGGTGAAGTCGCATTCCTGTTGAAAACAGCGCACAAAGCCATTCCTTCGCCTGACGCCAAAATTACAAGCGTTCACGCATTGAACGCGATTACGCTGATCGTGACAGTCGACGCTCCTCTGACAGCGGAGAACGAAGTATTTGCCAAAGCAAAAGAAGACTTCGTATTTAACGACGGGCTGACCTTGACCAACCTGCCTCGCCTGAAAACAGGTTCGACGAATACGTACATCGTGCCAACATCGGTTCAAAAGCCAGGTACGACCTACACATTGACTTATCGTGGTCAAAAAGCTGGCACATTCGTAGGCAATGCAACCAAGCTCGACATGACAGAAGCTAGACAAGTCTCCTATGACACATTCGAAGTGGAATCTCTCCAGGAAAACGGCGTAGTCGATTATGGATATGTGATCTCCGCATACAGTGCTGGACGTGGAGCTAGCGCATTCGTTCTGGACGACAACAACCAAGCAGATGGACAGACCTATCAAATCATCTCGTCTGGCCAAGCACGTCAAGTAACGATTACCCCTGCTGGCGGACAGCCAATCGTGGCAAAATACGTTCCATTTACCCAATCGACAGACGGCAAGCAAGAACCAAAATTCCGTCTCCCTGAGGGTCAGGTGCTCACTCCTGGTGTAACGTACACCGTGACATCCGATTGGGCAGCCATTGCCAATTCAACATTCGTCGCCAAAGAAATCGCTCCACTGGAAATAACAGAAGCGGAAGCACTCAGCGAAAACTCGATCAGTGTGACCGTGTCCGAAGATCCAGGCGATGAGCTGTTCTCTGGACGCAGCGTAGAGCTCACAAGTGCAGACGGTCAAAAGCTGCTCGCTACGTATAAATACTCCAGCCGCAAGGGCGCTGTAGGGGTGTTTGATCTGGCGCAAGATGGTAAACTGGCAGAAGGTACTACTTATACGGTCACTCCAGTTGGCGATTGGGCTGGCAAGTCCCAAGCCGAGCTGACTGTGGAATAACCGCGTAAGTAGATGCGGCATTTCAATCTACGAGAAAGGTGTTGGTTCGCTTTGCTGCGCGTTGGCCTTTTGACCTTCGCTATCGCTTTGGCTGGGTGTGAGGTGAATTTGGATTCGTATCTATCAAACTCGGAGCAGCAAGCAACCCAAGCGGTGAACAAGGAAATGAACGAGCTGAATCACGCTTTGTTAACAGCTGTAACCCAAGGAAACAAAGAAGAGGTCACAAAGCTTTTGGCAGATGGCGCTGATATTGATGCGACAGATGAAACAGGCCGCACCTCTGCGATGATCGCCGTACACACGAACCAACTGGAGCTGTTTACCCTTTTAGTAGAGCACGGTGCGAATATCAACATCAGAGACAACCGTTTGGACAATCCGTTGCTCTATTCCGGGGCAGAAGGCAAGCTGGACTTTGTAAAAGCAGCGATTGCCGCAGGAGCGGACACGACCGTTACGAACCGTTTTGGCGGAACCGCCCTCATCCCTGCCGCTGATCGCGGGCACGTGGAGATTGTCAGAGAGCTGCTGACCACCTCAGATGTAAATGTAAATCATGTAAACAACCTCGGCTGGACCGCATTGCTTGAAGCCGTCATTTTGGGCGACGGCGGTAAAAACCATCAGGCTATCGTCAAGCTTTTGATCGAGCATGGAGCCGACGTAAACCTGGCGGATAACGACGGAGTCACCCCTCTGCAGCACGCCAAAAAACGCGGCTATCGCGAAATGATTGATGCTTTGACGAGTGCTGGCGGGAAATAATGAATGAAAAAGGATAGAGTTCTCAGATCATCTCTGAGGCTCTATCCTTTTTTGCTTAGACGGGTAAGGAAAGGATCGGTAGTTCGTGCTGTCGTGGTGGGGAGGAAAAAGGAGAAATCGCTTCAGATTCTTGGAACACTAGCTCGGAGGATTCACTGGACGGCTCCATGAAAAAAGCGAAACCGCGTCCAAAGTAGTCATTTCTATGAAGCTTCTCAGAGGTGGACGCTTAATGGCGTGTTTCTCTTTTTTCACTGCGCCTCGGTCTGTGTTCCAAAGATCTTACGCTTATTTCTCCTTTTTCCTTGGACAGCTTTGGTGGCTTACTAGCTTTACTTTGGATGTTCATCTAGATGTTCTACAAAGCACTATTGCTAGAAAGTCTTTCACTAGCATGCTCCGACGCATACAATACTTGTCTGCTCTGAATGCTCTGCAAAAATCAGCTTCTAAAATGCACTTAGGCTCGCCAGAGAAACTGGATTCCAGGCGGAGCGACTCGCGCAACCCCGCTTAGCTCCGCAGGGATTTACGGGCAATAGAAACGTCACCTCTGCTCAAGCTACGAAGCGGCTACCACTTTGACGTTTCCCCGTAAATCACTGCGGAGCGGACAGTACCCACTTCCTCGCAGGGTGAAGACCGGAGCACAGATCGGAATCCTGTTTCTCCCCACCACATCCTCTCATTTTCTAGCAAACGAAAAATCCCACTCACAACAGTGAGCGGGACTTGTTTTCTTAATATATGCAGCTTTGCTCCATTAGGTTCGGGTTAATCGTACACACATTCGTTTAAAACACCTAACACCTGTATTTGGGAAACTTTCCACCCAAACGCTTATTTTTGAGCATCAAGAATAAACATCGATGCATCTTGTCCCATGAATATTTTCCTTCCATTATAAAAAGTTTTGGATTGAATCTTCCTGTACCCTATTTTCGTCATCCTATCAGTTAGCTTTTCTTGATCAAATCCGTTATGAACGATATCTGAGACTACTTTTTCATTTTTATTAAAATCTACGATTAGTAAATGTCCCCCATCGTTTAGCACATCAAATAATCTGGATAATACAAATTCAACATCATCTATATGAAGCAGGACCTGTGCCATAAAAATATAGTCAGCATGTAAATCCGATAGACCTTCCTTTTCAAAATCAAAGCAAAATGTATCTGCATTCTGAATATGACAATCAGCAATTTTTTGCTGTACTTGATGAATCATGCTTTGGGAGGTATCCAGAAAAAGCATTGAATGAAAATCGTTAACCAAGTTCATTCCAACAAGCCCAGTTCCACACCCAAAATCAATTGCATGCTTACTAGTAGCATCAACTACATATTCACGAATGGCATCAGATGATACCTTTGCAATATGAATTCTTTCAGAAGTGTCGTATCTATTTGCTATCATTTCAAACTTATCCGTATTTCCCATTATTCCCTCTCCCCCTTCTCAAAATAACTAGCGATTACAGACCTATAATATCCATAATAAACAACTCAATTTCAAGTTGCAATGACAAAAAAGACTCCCTCTCAGGAAGTCCTTGCCCTTTTTGCAGGCCAGATTTTTCCCAAAAAAGAAGCCTCTTAATTCCGATCCATATTTTTACCGTAATAAATCTCGTCCATCTCCATGTGCAACCGCTCCGTGATTTCATGCTGCTCCTCTACAGAGAGCTTATCCTTTGTATAGCCAAACAAATAGTTGTTCAAATCAAACTGCCTCAGCTTGCATTTCGTATGAAAAATGTTTTCCTGATAGACGTTTACATCGATCATATGGAACAGGTCCTTTATTTCATCTGGTATGTAGTTTTGGATCGAGCTGATGTCATGATCGATAAACAGCTTATACCCATGTATGTCTCGAGTAAAGCCTCGCACGCGATAATCAATCGTCATCATGTCTGTATCAAAGGAGCGAATCAAATAATTAAGCGCCTTGAGTGGCGAAATCTCACCACAGGTCGATACATCGATATCTGCACGAAAGGTACTGATTTCCTCGTCAGGATGGTATTCCGGGTAGGTGTGCACCGTAATATGGCTCTTGTCGAGCTGCATTATCACATTATCTGGCAAAGGTCCCGGGGATTCCTCATATGACTCTGTCGGTACCTCAACCACTGGACCCTCAGACACAAGAAAGGTCACACTGGCGCCCTGCGGTACATAATCCTGCTGGGCAACATTGAGGACGTGTGCGCCAATAATATCGGACACATTTTTTAAAATGTGGGTCAGGCGCTCCGCATTGTACTGTTCATCTATGTATTCGAGATACGCTTCCCGTTCCTTTTTGGTTTTGGTATAGCAAATATCGTACATGTTAAAGCTCAGTGATTTGGTCAGGTTATTAAAGCCATGAAGCGTGATATGCTGATTCGGTGTCGATTCCAAGCGAGTTTCCCCCTGTTACGATGATAGTCATGGTGACAAAGCTCTGTTTCAGCATTTCCCATTCCCTGACATACCAATCATGGCTAGTGAGTAGAAAGCTACACGATAACGAACCGTGGACCAGCCTGAGTGGGAAGGTTATCGCTAGTGAATCAGTAAAAAAAGCCCCATCCTCTCGCGGATGAGACCTTTTGCGCTAACGCAGTCGGGTGTTGGTAGTCGCTGTCCACGTGCCTGTTTCTCCTGCCCGTATCGAGGGCGACTTCATGGTTACATTGCCCCGAAGAACATAGTGCCTCAGATTAATTTGTGGATCATCACGGAAGGCGAGGGTCCCGACAAAAGAAGCATACGGAGATTGGAACCACATTTGTCTTGTTCTTTCATCCCAAAAGCCCTGGATCTGCATAAACTCTCTGCGAAAGCTGATTGCGCCATTTACAACGTTGCCGTTGACGCTGTTAATTACCAATGTTCCGAGTGACATAGGTCTGCCACCAAAGCTGGCCTGTACTTCCCATGTCGAGGGATAAGGCAAGCTCACCCTCGTCATTTGTCCAATTGCCACGGGTAACCTCTCCTTCTTATTTGGTTTGAGGTATTCTCCACTAGTACCCTATAGTATATGTACCCATAGATAGGAGTCCCGTAGGCAAATGTCCAAATTTGCGAGTTCCCGCTTATCCCTCCAGGCTTTTTTTGCGAAAAGCAGTCTCATCCAGCCTTTTGTATTTTATGAAGAGAGCCGTAAACAAAAGCGCCGCACCATTCATAATGAAAATGAATCGAATCGGGATCATGCCGCCAAGAAATCCACCCAAAATCGGACCAATCATGTTGGCAAACTGCATAGCAGACTGATTCAAACCAAAAGCTCTTCCGCGAAAATCGGGCTCGATGACCTTGACGATCAACGCGTTGATTGCAGGATAAACAGCAGCGAAAAACAAGCCGTAAACAAAGCGCAAAATCCCAAAGCCGTACAAATTTGTAAAAAAGAATTGCAGCAGGCTGCCGATCCCTCCACCCAGCAATCCGAAAAACAAAATCTTGGAATAGCCGATCTTGCTTCCTATGCGCCCCCAGCGCGGGGCAGCCAGAACTGTCGCAATCCCGATCGCAGAAAAAATAATGCCCGAGCTAAGCGAAGCATCCTGCTCAGAAGCTCCCAATTGGAGAACGTACACCGTCAATAGCGGTTCAAGCAGCATCACCGACACTGTGACCATCATACTGAGTCCGAGCACGATCATAAACGGACGATTCATACGCGCCACTCGCAAGTCTTCCCGAACAGAGGAACGCTTTTTCAGGCGGACATGAACTTCTCGGACGAAAAAGGTTGCAATCAGAGCTGCAATCAAAACCAACAGCGCGGAAAATAGAAAAGCCTCCCGATTCCCCCACAGATGACTGACAATCCCGCCAACCAATGGACCAACAATGCCTCCAGTCGCTCCGCTTGTCGCCATAATGCCTAAAGCATAGCCCGCATGTTCTTCCGGCGTGTTGGTTGCGACCAATGCGATGGCAGAGGGAACGAAGCCAGCCAGTAACCCTTCCAGCATGCGAACACCCAAGAAGACGTACGGATCAGTAACCAAATAATAGAGAGAATAAATCAGCACAAGACAAAACCCGGCCCGAACCATCATCAGCTTTCGCCCGTACCGATCCGCAAGCGAGCCCCAATACGGAGCGATGAATGCCCCCGTCAAAAAAGTGATGCCAAAGGAAATTCCCGACCAGGCTTCCAAATGCTCGTGAACCCCCAATGTGTTGTACATGAACAACGGCAAAAAAGGGATCGACAGGGAATACGCGGTACTACAGAAAAATACACCGATCCACAGCACTACGAGATTTCTTTTCCAGGAGAACGACATGACAGCTACCTAACCTTCTTTCCTGCAAAACAGGCATTTTTTATCCATTCAAATAGAAAAGGAAGCACCACGATCTGTGATCGCAATGCTTCTCCCTATCATTTGCGTTACGCTTCTTCCCAGAAGCGTCGCAGATTGTCCATACCGATTTTAGAGCCTTCCCGGCAGTCTTCCATTCCTTCGAATTCCACGGTGATATAGCCATCATAGCCGGACCCTTTAACCAGCTTGACGACTTCCCGAATATTGATATCGCCTTGGCCGACAATCGCCCCACGCAAGAAATTGCCGTTGACGGTTTTAAACCATTTTCCGCCACCTGGTTCATTGTAATAAGGACGGAAATAAAAATCCTTAAAGTGAACAAGGGAAGCATACGGCAGATTTTTCTTCACGCCGACCAGCGAATCTTCGTCCACGCACATAAAGTTTCCAATATCTACAGTTGTCTTGAAATTCGGACGGTTAACTGCCTGGAGTACACGCTGTACGCGGTCGCTCGCCTGAACAAGCCAGCCATGATTTTCTATCGTCGTCGTAATTCCGAACTGCGCAGCGTAATCGGCGATTTGACGGCTTCCTTCGACCATGACATCCAGATTGTTTTCAAAGTACTCAATCGTGGTTTGCTCTACAGGAACAGTAAACGTAGAAACATCGTGGCGCATATGCTTGATGCCCATCCGGTTCAAAAGGTCCACATGCGTCTTCACCCGCGCTACCTCTGCCTCGAATGCTTCCTCGCTCTCCTGAATGAAGTTTGTCGGCATCGAGTAGTTCGACAGCTCGATCCCTACTGCTTTTGCCTTATCGCGAACAGCATCAGCCAGCTCGTAGTTATCGACAAGTGTGAAGCCATACGGCACGATTTCCATATGCTCTCCGCCATTGTCAGCAATCCATTGCACGACATCCAGTACGTCCATTTCCCCTGCTCTGATTGCAGTCAGCAAGCTATACGTGCTCAGTCCAATTTTCATTTGATCCACCTCATTATTGGGATTGTTGTGATCGGTCGTGCTATCTTCTGCGCCTGATTCGACTCCATCCCTCCCTTCCCTTGGAGAGAAGCATTAGGAGAGAGGGAGCCTGGTGACGGTGACAGCCTGCTTGCGTTCATTGGACTCATAGGCGGCTTTGACCACTTCTAGTGTGCGTAGTCCATCCTCCCCGGTAATCGAAGGAGCACGTCCGTCCAAAACGCACTGAACAAAATCTGCAATCAGCCGCTCATCCATGTCTACCGCCCAAGGCAGATGCTGCCATTTGTTGCCGCGGTCATTGTAATAAAGGGCATGCTGCTTGAATACATCCACCCACAGCGAGCCCGTGGTCCCGATAATATGGATGGTCACATCGCCCCACGTAGGGAAGGTTTTGGGCCTGGACCAGCTAGGATCAATTGCCACGATGACTCCCGACTCCAATTCCAGTGAGACCATTCCGCAATCTTCTACGTCGATATCATAAAAACGGGTATCCAGCTCGGCGTATACACTCTTTACTTCGTCCTGAAGCATCCACCGGACAAGATCCATCAGATGCACGATATGATCAGTAGCTGCCCCGCCTCCGGACAGCTCTTTGTCGATAAACCATCCACCCGGCATCTGCCCGTGATTCGTACCATTGATGGCCATTACCTCGCCAATCGCCTTGGCGTCAATCATTTGCTTCACTTGTTCCATCACTGGTGCGAATCGGACAGGATAAGCGATTTGCAAAATGACCCCTTCCTTTTTGCACGTACGGATCATTTCTTCAGCATCCTTGACTTCTGTCGCAATCGGCTTTTCGCATAAAATATGCTTCTTTGCCTGCGCACTCGCAATCACGTGCTCCTTGTGCTTCGCATTTTCCGAGCAAACGATAACCGCTTCAATATCGGTTTCAAAAAAAGCTTGCAGGTCCTGATAGTAATCGACCTGATAAGTAGCAGCCATTTTCTGTCCTCGCTCTACGTCTCCATCCCAAATAGCGGTAAAGCGGACATCCGGGTGCTTTTGCAAATAAGTGGCGTAGCTGTGTGCATGCATATGTGCAAAGCTGATGATGCCTACCTTCATATGGAGTCACCTCCGTCTATGAGCTGGACCGGTTGTCCCGATTCAGCCGATTGCCTTGTTGCCTGTGCGATTTTTTGCGCTTGGAGGATATCTTCTGGCGTAATAGCCAGTGCTTCATGCGTGGACAGGCAAGAAACAACCTGCTCTCTAAAGCTTCGCTCGCGCTCTATTTGAGCCAGGTGAGCAAAGCGCTCCCAGCAGGGTACTTTTTGATCCAGACGCTTATTCGTTTGCCATAGGATTGGCTGACTATCATGACTGTCATGCTGGATCATGCCGGCATCACCGGTTATTTCAAAAGCCGCTCGCTCAGAAGCTTCTGCCCACGAAAGCTCAACATGTGCAATCGTGCCATCAACCATTCTCAGCATGACAAGCGCATACTCTCTCTCCAGCCCGAACTCGTCGGTATGCTTGACTCGTCTGGCCATAACCCGCACCACTTCACCAAATGTCCAGCGCAGCCAATCAAATTCCGCTACGCCCAGTTCGTGAAAAATACACCCCTTTGCGATTCCCGCTTCGGGAGCAGGAGCACTTCTACGGACGCGAATGACGCCGGGCTTTCCGATCGCACCTTGTCGGACCTGCTCGCGCGCCTGCACGTATTCCGGTGAAAATCGCAAGCTGCTTCCAAGCACCAGCTGTACCTCTCGCACCTCACACAGCTCTTTGGCTTTGCGAAGGGCAATATGCCCGAGCTGTCCACCCGCTCCGCAAATAACATGCTTTCTTTCTTTGGCGGCAAGCGCAATCCATTCGGTAGATTCCTCTGCGGATGAAAGAATGTCCACGACATCGACTTCTTTTTCATGCAAAAGCTCACGAAGTATTGCCAAGCTGTCTGCATAGCCTACTACCTCAGCAGCCCTGACCTTTGACCATGCCTCTTGGTATCTGTCCCCAGTCTCCCGTGGCCTTGCCACAACTACTTTCACCATGAGCTATCCACCTCCGTTTATCACAAACCTTTTGATCCTTTTTTAACTACAACCTCTTATAGCGAAAATTGAAACGTATCCTGCAATAAGACAGCCGCTGCTCCAACCACTTCCACGTCTTCTCCAAGCGAATTGAGGCGAATCGAAAGTCCTTCCGTCAAGATACCGTGGGCATATTCGGTAACATATTCGGTGACCTTGGAAATCAGCAATGAATTTTCAAAAGCGATGTCTCCCCCAAGAATGATGACCTCTGGGTTAAACAAATGAACGAGAGTGACCAGGCCCGTTGCCAAATACGAAGCCGTTTCTTCCAGAATGCTCTCGGCAAGCGGATCACGTCGGTCCAGTGCCTGGCGAAACGTTTTGGAGGAGATGCGATTGATATCCTGCTCGGCCAGCTCCATGATGCAGCTTTCCTTGCCTTTTGCCAGCCCTGACAACAGCTTGGAGTAAATAGCCGGCCAGCTCACATAGTTTTCCAGGCAGCCAACATTCCCGCAATCGCATCGGACACCAGCACGGTCAATCGTGGTGTGCCCGAATTCTCCTGCGCCTCCTGCATATCCGCGATAGATGGAGCCGTTGACCAGTATGCTTGAGCCAAGTCCGTCTCCAATCGTAACGTAGAGCATGTTTTGATAATGATTGAAATCACCGATGTTTTTTTCTGCTAGCAAATAGGCATTCGTGTCATTGTCGAGCCAGGTTTTGATTTGGAAGCGACTTTCCACGATTTCTTTTACAGGAGTGTCCTTTAGCTTCAGCTTCGGATTGTAGCGAATCATTCCGTTGTCTGAATCCACGATCCCTTGTGTGACGATCGAAATGCCCACACAATTGTCCAGATTCTCATAGGGCTGAACGAATTGCTCAATAATTTGCAGCAAATACGCGATAACGCTGTCGCCCTGATATGACTTGATCGAATAAGCTTCCTTTTTACGGACCTTTGCTTCCAGGTTCATTTCCGCGATAGTAATTTTAGAACCACTAATCGAGATTCCGATCAAAAAACGACTATCGGGGGAGAATTGCAGCAAAATCGGTTTCCGTCCCCCATTCGACGTGCCTGTTCCAACTTCACTGACGAGCGAATCGCGAATCAATTCGCTGACAGCAGACGTAACGGTTGTAGGACTCAGCTTGTGCCGCTTGGCTATTTCACTGCGGGAGATGGGGCCATAATGACGGATCGTATCTAGTATGATGGACCGATTTAACTCTTGAATTAGCTTTAAATCACCCGTCCTACGCATGGAACCCTTCCTTTTATTTAATAGATTAGGTAAACCTCTCTTGCAGTCTTTGGTTGATTACAGGTGACATGCGACGAAATGATCACTTTCAGCGCTTTCCCTCAGCGCTGGTGCTGTCGTCGTACAAATATCCATTTTGAACGGACAACGGGTATGGAACGCGCATCCCGACGGTGGATTGACCGGACTTGGCACATCCCCCTGCAAAATAATCCGCTCTCTTTTTGCGCGTGGATCGGGTATCGGAACCGACGAGAGCAACGCCTTGGTGTACGGATGCTGGGGATTGGCAAAAAGCGATTCCTTTGGTCCTGATTCCACGAGGGAGCCCAGATACATGACTCCGATTTTATCGCTAATATGCTCAACCACGCTGAGGTCGTGAGAGATAAACAGGTACGTCAAATGAAATTCTTCCTGCAAGTCCTTGAGCAGATTCAATATTTGCGATTGAATCGAAACGTCCAATGCCGATACCGGCTCATCTGCGACGATCAGCTTTGGCTTTAAAATGAGCGCACGTGCAATCCCGATCCGCTGGCGCTGACCACCGCTAAACTCATGAGCAAATTTTTCGGCATGGTAGCTGTTTAATCCGACGACCTCCAGCATTTCAGCAACGAGCTTTTCTCTTTCCGCCGTGGAAAGCTTGGTATGAATAATCAGCGGCTCCCCCACCACATCCCGAATTTTCATGCGGGGATTGAGCGAGGCATACGGGTCCTGAAAAACCATCTGTACCTGCTTGCGCACCTCGCGCAGCCGATTTTCATTCATTTTCGAGATTTCCTCATTGTTGATCCAGATTTTCCCCTCATCCGGTGTCAACAGACGCGTAACCAGACGCCCCGTGGTAGACTTTCCGCAGCCGCTCTCGCCAACCAAGCTAAACGTTTCGCCTTCCTTGATCTCAAAGGAAACGCTGTTCACGGCTTTTACGCTTTTCTTGTTCCCCAGAAAACCACTATCGATCGGAAACGTTTTTTTGATACCATCTACGACTACCAGTGACTTAGACATGCGCATCCCTACTTTCCTCGCTATACAGCCAGCAGCGACAAAAACGTTCTGGACCTGTAGTGGTGATCGCAGGCTCTTCCTCCCAGCAGACGGGCATTACATCTTTGCAGCGTGGAGCAAACTTGCAGCCTTTTGGCATCTGATTCGGATTTGGCACATTTCCCGGAACCGAATCGAGTCGGGAACGCTTTTGACCCAGCTTGGGAACAGAGCCGATCAAGCCTTTTGTATATGGATGCTTCGGGTCATCGAACAAATCAAAGACGGATGCCTCTTCCACGACTCGCCCTGCGTACATGACGACCACGCGATTGCACATCTCGGCTACGACGCCCAAATCGTGTGTGATCAAAAGCATCGACATATGCTCATTGGCCTGGAGCTGCTTCATGACATCGAGAATTTGCGCCTGGATCGTCACGTCCAGTGCAGTCGTCGGCTCATCCGCAATCAGTAGATTCGGCCTGCACGACATCGCCATCGCGATCATGATCCGCTGCCTCATTCCGCCAGACAGCTGATGCGGGTATTCATTAATGATCTCTTGTGGTCTCGGAATCCCTACCTTGGTCAGCATACTGATCGCATGCTCTCTCGCCTGCTTATCGGAATAGCCCAGATGCAACCGAATCGACTCCATGAGCTGCTCACCGATCTTCATGACCGGATTAAGCGATGTCATCGGCTCCTGAAAAATCATTGCGATCTCTTTGCCGCGAATCCCGCGCATTTCACTTTCCGAAATGTTTAAGAGATTGGTTCCTTTGTACGTAATTTCACCGTTCGTAATCTCGCCTGTCGTATCCTTGAACAAGCGCATGATTGATAGCGAGGTCACGCTCTTTCCACAGCCCGATTCACCAACAAGCCCGAGCACTTCCCCTTTTTTTATGTGAAAGCTGACCTTGTCCAAAACGACTGTCTTTTTGTTATCTCTCGTAAACTGCGTTTGCAGATGCTTCACTTCGATGATGTTTTCACTCATCTGCCCCATCTCCCTCGATTAGTTCTTTGTTTTCGGGTCCAGGATATCTCTGAGGCCATCGCCAACCAGATTGAATGCAAGCACGGACAGGAAGATCGCCAAACCAGGAATCATGACGACGTGAGGCGAGGTAGCCAGATAATCACGCCCCATGCTTAGCATTGCTCCCCAGTCAGGACTTTCGGGCTTGGCTCCCAGTCCGAGAAAGCTCAAGCTGGATGCAGCCAGAATTGACGTACCAATCCGAAGGGAAAAGAAGACAATCATGCTCGATACTGTTTCAGGAAAAATGTGGCGGAAAATGATCCGGCTGCTTTTGGCCCCCATCGATCTCGCCGCCTCAACAAATACAGCTTCCTTGGCTGCCAGTGTATTCCCCCGAATCAGACGAGCAAAGGACGGAATACTGAATACGGCTACAGCTACCACTACATTCGTTAAGCCTGGTCCCAAAATCGCGACAATAGCAATCGCCAACAGCAAATCCGGGAAAGCAAACATGACGTCACTTGATCTCATAATGAGCCGATCCATCCAGCCGCCATAGTAGCCGCTGCACAAGCCCAAAATCGTCCCGATCACCGCCCCGACCAATACCGAGGTAAAGCTGACACTAAGCGAGATTCCGGTTCCGACAATAATTCGACTCAGAATGTCCCGACCGTACTCATCCGTTCCCGCCCAATGTGCTTTGGAAGGGGTTTGCAGGATGGCATCATAGTCAGGCTCATATGGGTCGTACGGAGCTATCAAAGGTCCAAATATCGCGATGAAAAGTAGAAAGAGGATAAAAAAACCAGCCCAAAACGCCGTTTTTTGTTTCTTCCACTTCTTCCAAAACTCACTCATCCTGGAGTTTTTCTTTTCCATGGAGACCTGCGAGCTATGACTCACTTCTTTTACTGCTTCCATTCCAGTCTCCTCCTCTACTTAGCTTTCATAGCGAATCTTAGGATTTAGAGCTTTGTACAAAATATCAACCAGGAGATTCACCAGAATGAATTCCAGCGAGAACAACAGAATGACCGCTTGTACAACCGGATAATCGCGGAAAGCAATCGAATCGATCAACAGGCGCCCCATGCCCGGGATACTGAAAACCGTTTCTACCACGACTGACCCACCAAGCAAAAATCCGAACTGCAAGCCAGCGATGGTGACGACTGGGATCATGGAGTTTTTCAGTGCATGCTTACGCACAACCACTGATTCTTTCAAGCCTTTTGCCCGACCGGTTCGAATGAAATCCTCTTTTAACGTTTCGAGCAGTGAGGATCTCGTAAAGCGGGCGAGCATCGACATAATTCCCGCTCCTAGCGTAAGCGATGGAAGAACGTAGCTTTTCCAGCTTTCGGCTCCGCCGGTCGGAAACCATCCAAGCTGCACCGAGAAAATCTGTATAAGAATGAGTCCCAGCCAGAATCCAGGTAAGGAAATGCCTGATATTGCTGTCAGCATCCCTACGTAATCGGGCCATTTATTACGGAATACAGCAGAAATGGTACCGATCAACAGGCCTAGAACAAGTGCCCAGCCTAAACTCATAAATGTCAAATTCATCGTAATCATGTAGCGATTCGCAAACATATCGCTAATCGGAAGTCCTGTCTTTAAGGAATGTCCCAAATTACCTGTGAACAAGTTTTGCATATACGTGGCGTATTGAACCAACAACGGTTTATCCAGTCCCAATTCCGCGCGAACACGTGTAATCTCTTCCAGCGTTGCATCCTTCCCCGCTGCCAGGCGAACAGGGTCACCCGGGACCAGGTGAATAAAAAAGAAAATGAGCAGCGACACGACGAAAATGATCGGAATGATCTCGATAAGCCTCTTCACGATATAACGGAACATATTTTGTGTTCCTCCTAAATAAGAAAAGTAAAGCAGCGCTGGGCAGCAGACAACGACCCAACGCTGCTTTTCTGGTATTATTTAAATTCCGCTTCTCTTACGTAGATGCCGCCGCTTGGCGTGATGTAAACACCTTCTACGTTGCTGCGTTTTCCATACAAGATTTCATCGACAGCGAGGAAAATCCATGGTGCTTCTTTGAAGACATTTTCCTGTACGATTCCATACAGCTCTTTTTGCTTCGCTTGGTCAGAGGACTGAGTCGCTTCTTTGATGCTCTTGTCTACCAGATCGTTTTTGTAGAAAGCCGTGTTTGCACCAGCCGGTGGGAAGTTCTCGCTGCTGAACAGGGAGCGCATCGCATTATCCGGGTCTGCGGACGACCAGCTTACATACCACATGTTCATTTTTGCTTCTTCAGGCGATTTGATACCGTAAATCTCATCAGACAGTGTCGCTTCTTCCATCGACTTCACTTCAACGGTGATGCCGACCTTTTGCAATTGCTGCTGGATGAACTGCATGCCCTTCATCGTATCGGAGTTGGTATTGCCCCAGATGTCGGTCGTGAAGCCATTTTCGTAGCCAGCTTCCTTGAGCAATTCTTTTGCTTTTTCAATGTTGTATTCATAGACACCCTGCTTGGCGTAATGAGCAATCGTAGGAGACATCACTGATTCCAGCTTCGATCCGTATCCTGCTTTTACAACCTTGATGAAGGCATCCTTGTCTACCGCATAGTTGATGGCTTGTCTCACGCGTGGATCGTCAAACGGCTTTTTCAGCATATTGATGGAAACATAACGGGTGATCGTAGAAGGCGTGCGCTCTACCTTTACTCCGTCCGCTCCATTCAATGTTTCTACTTGTTGCTCTGGCAGTGGATAGATGACGTCAGCCTCTCCCGTTTTGAGCATCGCTACGCGGGAGCCATTTTCCGGTACTGGCTTGTAGGTGATTTTTTGAACCTTGGCAGCACCCTTATCCCAGTGATCCGCATTCAGCTCGACGGTCAAATGATCGCCTTGAACCCACTCCACGAATTTGTAAGGTCCAGTACCGACAGGATTTTTCGCGATGTCTTTACCGTATTTTTCAAGTGCTTGCGGGCTAATGATTCCCGTCGTGAATTTGTTGATCATGGCACTGAACGGCTGGTTCAGCGTCACCTTCACCGTGTAATCGTCAACGACGTCTGTGCTTTTGATGTACTTGTAGTTGCGGTACGCACGCAGATTGTTATCTTTGTTGCTCATACGATCGAAGTTGATTTTGACCGCTTGCGCATTGAACGGTGTACCATCATGGAACTTGACGTTTTGACGCAGCTTGAATGTGTATTCAGTCGCATCCGCATTTGCCGAATATTCAGTCGAAAGTCCTGGCATCAGCTTCAAATCTTTGTCGTAAATCAATAGTCCCTCAAACATGGAGGTCTGTACCCCACTTGACAGGGCATCCCCTGTATTTTGCGGGTCCATCGTAATGAAGTTTTCGTTGACGGCCACCACCAGCTGCTCTTTTTGTTTTGCTGGCGTCTCACCTGAGTTGGCAGCTGGCGGAGCAGAAGTACCTCCTGTATTGCCGCCTGTGCCACTGTTGCCACTGGAACACCCAAATAGTAAAGCTACTGAAAAAAGGAATACAGATGCTGCTCGCAAATAAGACACTTTTTTCATGACCCAATCCCCCTTACAATTTTTATCTGATAGATGCAATCTGGATGTCCCTGGACTCATTTTCCCCGGCTATTTACGAAAACGTGACTTCTTTGCCGGTTTGCGCTGATTCGTAGATTCCGCAGAGGATTTTCATCATCTCTACCCCGTGCTGCACCGGACTGATTGTTTCCTTCTCGCCGAGAACACATGCAACGAAGTGATCGATTTCGTTTTGGAAGCCTTGTTTAAAATCAAAGGAGAGCTTATCGAGCTGTGGGCTGATGTTCAGGATCGTATCGTGTTTTTCAGATATGATCGACAGCTCCGGCTCTACCTCTGCACCGCCCTTGTCGCCATACAGCTTGACTGACAGCTCTTCTTTTTTGGCGTGAAGTGTAAAGCTGACATCTATCATCAGCGATGCTCCGTTTTCAAAGCGAATGAGCGCGTTTGCCATGTCTTCCACCGTATTTTTGGATGGATCGTAATCAGCCGCTTTGTAAAAGGAAAGGTTCTTGACGTTGGCGCGATTCCCCAGCTTGTTGTACGTATTGCCGCTGACCGTTTTGACCTTTGGGCAACCCATCAAGTACCAGCAAAGATCGATGACGTGCACGCCCAGATCGATCAGTGGTCCTCCGCCGGATCTTTCCTTATCCGCAAACCAGCCTCCCGGATTTCCTAACCGACGCAAGCAGGATGCTTTGGCGTAATAAATTTCTCCGAGCTCGCCAGCATCGATGAATTGCTTGAGCAATTGAGCATTCGTATCATAGCGGCGGACAAATCCTACTTGTAGAATCTTGCCGCTTTCCTTTACCGCTTGTTCGATTTGGAGAGCGCTTTCAATTGAGGTGCACAAAGGCTTTTCGACCAGTACGTGCTTGCCCGCCTTCAGTGCTGCAATGGAGATTTCGGCATGCGTGTTGTTCCAGGTGCAAATGCTTACGGCCTCTACCTCTTTGTCTGCAAACACATCTTCCAAATTGCTGTAATACGTTTTGGCGTTGAACTTTTGCGCCTTTTCTTTCGCTCGCTCTTCGTTGAAATCAACAACGGCATGAAGCTCTACTCGTTCGTTGTGCTGATACGACTGCAAGTGCATGTCCGAAATAGATCCAGCGCCGATTACCGCAACCTTTACTTTACTCATGCTTTGCCTCCTACTTGTCTAATTTCTTGGTTAGTTAGTTTTTTCAGTGGAGTTATTAATTGAATGATACAAAATAATCTTAATCTTTGCAATACAGTTTCACTTAGAAAATTTGAAGTTTTCTCTCGTGCTCCCATTCTGAAAATAAGAGGCCTGCTGCTCCTACGACGCCCGATTCTACGCCCAGCCTGTTCAGTTCAATGCGCACCTGGCTCGCCATTCCTGGAATGCAACGCTCGCGGACACTCTTTTCTATCTCCTGCAAAATGATAGGAGCTGTATTCATGACGCCCCCACCAAAAACTATCACTTCCGGATTAAACAAATGGATCAGACTCGTCGCCCCAACGCCCAAATAAAACCCGGCCCGTTTTAAAATATCAATCGAAAAACGGTCTCCACGCAAGGCCGCTTCCCCGATTTGCTTTGCGGTCAGCTCTTTACTGCCATGTAGCAGGCTGGCCGAAATTGCGGTATCTCCATTGGCAAGTGCCGTCCTCGCTGCATTTTCAATAGCGGTACCAGACGAGTAAATTTCCAGACAGCCCCGGTTCCCGCACAGGCAGAGCGGTCCATTCCAATCAATCGAAATATGCCCGAATTCACCCGCGCTCCCGTCAATACCAGACAACAAGCGGCCATCGCTAATAATACCAGCTCCCACGCCCGTGCTGACGGTGACATAAATCATGTTTGCCGTACCCTTGCCGGCTCCCCACATCCACTCGGCAACCGCAGAAGCATTGGCATCGTTCATCAAGCGAACAGGAAGATTGAATTTGTCCTCAATTAGCTTGCCAATCGGGACGTTGCTCCAGCCCAAATTGCTGGCAAAAATGATCTCGTTCGTTTTGCTGTCAATCACTCCAGCAGAGGCGATTCCAACACCTCGCACGCGTCTGCGGTTTACCTTTTTATCGGACATAACAGACTCAATCGCCGCCAACACCCGCTCGATTACTGCTTTTTCTCCATCCTCCGAAGTAGTAGGGAGCTGTGCCTGACTGATCATTTGCCCTTCACTATTTACCAATCCCGCAAGGATTTTCGTACCACCCAAGTCTAGCCCAATCGCATACTCGTCCATTTCCATCGCCGACCTCTCCTTCCGGTCATTCTTTGTCTATTGCTGTTAGGTGAGTTACTTTCTCCAATGGTTTTATAAACTCATGTATGTTTATTTTAAGCACAGGATTCTCTTTTCGTCCAGATTATTCTGAAAAAAATCGCTCCTAAGCCGAAAAAAAGAACCCCTATTCTGCTGTAAAGCAGAAGTGGGTTCTTTGGATTTCTATTCGGTTGCTTACTTAAACCAGCCTTTTTCCTTGAAATGCATGATGGCCTCGATTCGGTTGCTCACTCCGAGCTTGTCGAGAATCACGGAGATATAATTGCGCACCGTCCCTGTCGTAATGTACAGCTGACTGGCAATTTCTTTTGTGTTTTTGCCATCGGCGATCAGCAGAAGGACTTCCTTTTCGCGCTCAGTCAGCGGATTTTCCTGCCCGTACGCCTCGTCTACCAGCTCTGGAGCGTAAATACGTCGCCCCGCCATGATGCTGCGAATAGAAGACGCCAGCTCTTCACTCGGACTATCCTTGAGCAAATATCCGTTGGCCCCCGCTTTTAACGCACGCTCAAAATAACCTGGGCGGGCAAAGGTCGTCAGGATCATTACCTTACAGCCACAGCCCTTCAGCTCCTCAGCTGCATCCAATCCACTTTTTACAGGCATCTCAATATCCATAATGCAAATGTCCGGCTTGTGCAAATGAACCAGCTTTACCGCGTCTTCCCCATTGCTTGCTTTGCCGACGACCTTCATATCCTCTTCCAAATCGAGCAGGGAAGCCAGAGCACCGAGCAGCATCCTCTGATCCTCTGCAATGACAATACGAATCATGCCCCCGCCTCCTTTTCTGGTTGTTTGAAGACATTTGGTACGCGAATGACGATAGTGGTACCCTTTTCGGTCGAACAAATTTCCATGCTCCCATTTACGAACTCCAGGCGCTCTTTCATTCCGCGCAGTCCGTTCCCTTTCGTACAGACCGTTTCCTCGATCATCCCGATTCCGTTGTCTTTCACCTGCACGATCAGATCGGTTCGCGAGGGTTCGATCAAGATCGAGCAGCTGGTGGCATTGCTGTGCTTGACGACGTTGGTGACTGCTTCCTTCAGACACATACTGAGCACATTTTCTGTCATCAACGAGGTATTGGTCAGATTCGGATTGCCCTCTAGGACAAAGTCAATTTCGGCCGCTTTGAAAATCTGCGTGATCCGGAACATCTCGTCCTCCAGCCTCGTGCCGCGCATCTGTGTGACCATTTCCCTCACTTCTTTTAAGGCGATTCGCGCTGTTTGCCTGATCTCCTGCAGCTCTGTCTGAGCCAGGGTCGGGTTTTTCGTGATCAATTTGCTCGCTAAATCGGTTTTGAGACCGATCAAGGAGAGCTTTTGTCCCAGCGTATCATGGAGATCACGGGCAATCCTCTGCCTCTCCTCCAGCTTGACCAGCTCCGATATCCGCTTGTTCGCGTGCTCTAGCTGACCTTGCAGCTTCTCCCCTTTGTTCCAGTTGTAAGTAGTCACTGGTAATAAGATGACGGCAATCAGGCTCACGAGAACAAACGGCAACTGGTTGATAAACTCCGCATTTTTAGCGACAAAGCCCATATTGATCGTGACGACGGTACTGATCAGATGAATCGTGTAAAGCGTAATAAAGCCAATCTTGTTCTGGATGTTTCCGATAAAAAATGCGAGGAAGAGCGAGAAATACACATAGCCGAACAGCACGGTCATAGCAATAGAAATGATTATTTGCAAGCTCGTCCAAAAGTAAATCAGCCATCCTTTGGATAGAAAGGAGAGCACGTAACAAATAAAAAACACGAGAATCATGACAATCCCGATCACGACCTCATACGTCGAGGAAGACCGGAAAATAAAATAGAAGGGTAGTATGTAAAAAACTACCCAGACGTAAGGGCTCAGGCCCGTATTTTTATGGAGAATGTGATACCACTTTTGCATGGCTGCCCACCTTTTTTCTACACCCTGTTATTTAAGTGTATCCGAATCGAAGGGTATATGGCAGAGTTATTTTCCTTCCAAGCTTGGTTTTGGGCTATGAAGTGCATTCATGATGGACTCTTTGTCAGTAAGCATCTGCTTTAACTCCTTGAAGCTGACAAAGCGTTTGCCCTGCTCATCCCATAGGCGAAAGCGTAGTGCAACCAGGCTATTCGCAAACGTAATCGTTGTTGCCATCTGCAAGGGAGGCGTTTCATTATGTGCTTTTTCCAGGTTGTAGTTCGGTACTTTTGGACTCAGATGATGTACGTGGTGGAAGCCGATATTGCCTGTCAGCCACTGGAGTACTTTCGGTAGCTTGTAATAGGAGCTGCCTTCTACAGCTGCTTTCACATAGCTCCACTGATCTTCGTTTTCAAAGTAAGAATCCTCGAACTGATGCTGGACGTAAAACAACCAGATGCCCATTACACCAGAAATGTAAAAGATCGGGCCTTGTATCAAAAGAACCGCCTTCCAGCCAATCGCCCAAATCATGAGCCCATATGTGCCGACAATCAGCACATTCATCAAATAGTTGTTCAATCGTTCGCGGCGACGAGCCCCTTTGCGATTAAAGCGATATTGAAATACAAAGACAAAAATTGGGCCAATCCCAAACATAACAAATGGATTGCGATAAATCCGATATGCGATCTTCTGCCACCATGGAGCAGCCAAATATTCATCTACCGTCATAATCCAAATATCGCCCACACCGCGCTTATCGAGGTTGCCGCTCGTTGCATGATGGATGGAATGGGCGTTTTTCCACTGTTCATAAGGACATAGCGTGAGGACACCTGTGATAATTCCGAGTATATCGTTTGCCGTACGGCTTGCAAAAAACGACTGATGGCAGCAATCATGAAAAATAATGAAGGTTCGAATCATGAATCCGGCTGCGATGATTGTAAGCGGGAGTGTCAGCCAGTAGGACACAGACAAGCTCAAATACGCACCATACCAAAGCAAAAGCAGCGGACCTATCGTATTGATTAACTGTCTGATACTTGATTTGGTATCTGTTTTTTCAAAGGGGGCAACATTCTTTTTCAAATGAGCGATGTTGGATTGGTGCATTGCATGTATCCTCCTCGATATGATGCGCGCGGGTGGCGGATTTGCCAGACGCAATTTTCTATCTATATTGTAGAAAATTCAGTCAGATCCCTGTAGTCATAAACGTCAAGTCGATGACATGACAAATGTCATGGTTGAACAAGTATTTAGGGGGGATAAAAATTTCTGCGTGGCTTTGGTGGGGGGAGGAAAATGGAGAAAATGCTCCAGCTTCTTGGAACACTAGCTTAGAGGATTCACTGGACGGCTTCATGAAAAAAGCGAAACCGCGTCCAAAGTGGAAGGGTTCGGGAGGTGTCTCAGGGGTGGACGCTTAAAGGCGTGTTTCTCTTTTTTCACTACGCCTTGGTCGGTGTTCCAAAGAGCTTCGTATTTTCTCCATTTTCCTCTGCCAGCTGTTTATGTACGCCGACATTTTTAATGAGTGGGTGACAATAAAAACAAAAATCCCTGACCTATCTTCGTTCGTCAGGGATTTCGATACAGATTCGTATTAGTTATTTTGCATGGCTTCCCACTCTGCTGCCAGGATGCTCATCATGATTCGGTCGTAGCTTTTGCCTTCGCGCAGGACGGAGGAGCGCATTCTGCCTTCTTCCGTGAAGCCTGCTTTGGTGTAGGCGCGGATGGCTGGCTCGTTGTATGAGATGACGTCGAGTCCGACGCGGTTTAGGTTTAATTCATGGAAAGCGTAGCGGAGGAGCATTTTCAATGCATCGACTCCGTAGCCTTTTCCCCGGTCATTCGGGTGGCCGATTCCCATTGCCATATGAGCAGCGCGGTTATTCCACTCGATTTTGAATAAAGCGACAAAACCAATCAGTCGATCATCCTCTAACGGACGCAGCATGAACTCGACATTGTTAGTACCGCGTGTGTTTGAGGCTGCAAAGGCAGAGGGCTGCTGAGGAACTGCAAAGTCTGAATCCAGCCTGCGCAAATAGTCGAAGTCCTCACTAAAACGCGCCATCTGTTCGGCATCACCTGGATACGCCGCTGTAAAGCGAAGGAATTCACCGCGAAATAAGCTTTCATTGCTTGTTGTCATGGAAACGCTCCTTTGTTAGTTGCTATTCACCTCTATCACTGTTGGCACAATCAGATAGCTACTGCTCATAGGGCATTCTCCTTTGGTAGAAAATTACTTTTATTGTACGCGATTTCTTGGTTCATTTCTATTGATTTTGGTTGTACGCACGATACCAATAAAATGGCTGCAGCTCGTCCAGCGTTTTATACACGAGTCCACCCTCTGGCATATAGACGGCTGCCTTTACTTTTGACCCCCAGTAGAAGAGTCTTTCCTGACAGACACCACATGGCGTCAATATTTTATACGCTGCACGCTCGTCATCACGAACAACGCAGATCGTATGCGTTACGACCTTTTGCAGCTTGTGCGCCTCACAGATTGCACCCGTCTCCATGCAAAGCTCCGTCGAAGCATTCAAAACCTCTGGCGCTACACTCGTCAAAATCGTCCCGTCTTCCGTATACATCGCTGCTGCCCCGCCCCAACCGGTTGGGTATCGTTTCTGAATCAGCTCCACTGCCGCTTCGAATAAAGCTTGTTCGATGTTCATTTCCATTCTTCCTCCGTCATGATTATCTACTTCTCCATCGTACAGGAACCAAACGATAGAATCATAGAAAAAAGGAAAAGACCTCATCCAGCGAGCAGGTGAGATCCTTTTTGCCTTGCTATCTTTATTTTCCATCAATACGCTGCATGAAATCGTCTAACAGCAGGTTTGCCGCTTTAATTCCACCAGCTGTATTCCAGATCGTTTCGTTTACCCGGAATACTTGATTGTTTTTCGTTACATTCAAAGACTTGAAAATCGGGCTATCCATCCATTTTTTCGCCATGTCGGTAATCTCCGTGGAGCCTTTTGCCTCGGAAACCCAATAGAACAAGATGTCGCCGTCCATGGCAGACATGCCTTCCTCTGACAGCAGCTCCGCAAAATTATTGACATCCTGCGAAGCTGGACGTGCTACGCCCAACTGTTCAAACAGCACACCACTGAACGTATCCTTTTGATAAATCTGAACGCCTTTTTTGGAGAACTTGGCTACGGAAACCTTCATGGCCGCCTTTGGACCGAGCTTTTCCTTTGCAGCCGCTACGCGATCGTCGAACTCCTTCATTACCTTTTCGCCCTCTGCCTTTTTGTTTAAGGTTTCAGCATACAGAGCAAAGTTGGTTTTCCATCTGCCAGACAGCTCTTCGGAAAATACAGTTGGCGCAACCTTTGACAGCTGATCGTATATTTTCTCATGACGTACTTTGTTGCCAATAATCAAATCCGGATTCAGACTGACGATCGCCTCCAGATTCGGTTGATCTTCGTAACCGAGTGCTTCCACGCCATCCATCTCAGCCTTGATATGGTCGTGCCACGGCTCTCCTTCCCATGACTGTACGGCTCCGACTGGCTTGACGCTGAGTGCGAGCAAAGCCTCTGTTCCTTCATTGGTCAAAATGACTACGCGCTTCGGTTCCCCTTTGATTGCTGTCGTGCCCATAGCATGCTTGATTTCGCGTACCTCGCCTGTATCCGCTGGTGCCGGGGTGCTTGCGTCTTTTGGTGCTTCGGTTGCAGCCGGTGCTGTTGATGCTGGCGCTTGCGTCTGTTGCGCCTGATTCGCTGTCCCCCCGCAGCCTGCCAAAACGGCGAGCATACTTACCAGAAAGAGACTAAGCAGTATGTGGCGAATGTGCTGAACTCCAGTGTTTCTTTTCATCTCGATATTGCCCCCACTTCTATCAATAATCCTGTTAGTGATAACCATTATCAATTGATAGTATATAGAGACTCGCCCTGCTTTTCCATGGACGTGGTTGCCCCGTTTATATGGAGCGAATTATCCGTGACCAGCTGCTCGAAGAAAAAATGACGTGCTCTTTTGGATCATGTACTCCCTCCCGAGCGGTCCCCACGGGTCCCAGTCGCGGCTGTCCGGGTAGTAGACCTGATTTTCCCGTACCGCGCGCAGCTCTCTCCATAGCGGGTTCTGCTCCAGGGCTGCCACATGACTCTTTTCGCTCCAGATCAAAATGATTCGCTCCGGGTCGAGCGCAAGCAGCTCGGAAAACGCATCTGCCCTGTAGCTGGCATGTGTCACGCGCGGGTCAGGCTGGAAACCGAGCTTGTGATAAAACAGGTCGGTCAAGGCATGACCATAAACTCCGTACATCCGTACCTCATCTCCGAGCACACGCAGAATCGTCCATCGTCCCTTACGTGTAACGAACTTCAATGCGTCTTTTGCCTGCTTTTCCACTGTATCGATATGTCGGATGATCTCCTCAGCAACGCTCTCTTTTTGGAACATGGTTGCTATGTTCATTTGATACTCGTCCCAATGCAAATAATCGTTGAACAGCAAGGTTTGCGGCGTCTGCTTCCATTCGAGCGCATCCTCTCTTCCCTGCACATTCATTCTGACGATTACATCTGGAGACAGGCATAGGATCTCCTGCGGATCGACTGGCTGCTCGGCATTCAGCGCTTTTGTACCTCGCAATCGGTGATGCAGATACTGGGGAAACCCTGATTTCGTCGTGTAATAGCTGGGAAAAGACGGTGCAACAATCGGTTGAATCCCCATCGCTAGCAAATGATCCTGTAAAAACAGCTTGCTCACCACAGCAACACGCTGGCCTGCTTGCTTCATGTATATATATGGAGGCAGACCCTCCCGCTTTTTAAACAGCCGACTGAAATAGAGCTCATCGGAAAAACCAACGCTACGTGCCACATCCTTGACGCTATATTGGGACGAGACCAACAATTCCTTGGCCTCCTTCATCCGCAGATGCGTCAAATATTCGCTCGGTGTCATCCCTGTTGCTCGTTTAAAAGCGCGACAATACGAGCTTGGTGTCATCTGGGCAACACGAGGCAAAATACCGACATCCAGCGGCTCCCGATAGTTTTTTTGCATGTAGGCAAGCGTCGCTTCTACGGGTCCGATTCCTTTTTCCGCATGCTGCAATTGCTCGGTATGGATGAAAGAGAGCAGTTCATAAAACAAAAGCTGTCCACGTAAAATAGAAGCGTAGTCCTGCTTGGAAACAGTCGCCGCCAGTTCCTCCAGCTTGGACAGAAGAGTCGCTGGCAGACTGATCGCAAACGCAGTTGAATCCGTCTGCAAATCGGCAGCAAGCAGCGTGTTTTTCATAATCTCCACGACCTGATTGGATGGCTGCAAGGCTGCTTCCACATACTGAAGCACATAAAAAACTAGCGACCCGGTATTTCCTGCGAGTGCTTCTATTCTCATTCCAGGGGTAAGCAGCACCGCTGTCCCTGAGTTGATCTCGTTTATTTTTCCGCTAATCGTAATCGCTGCGCATCCCTCTGCCACGTAGCACAGCGCATGAGTCGGTACTTGCGGTACTCGCAAGCCAAAGCCTGCTCTCCAGCTGTGCTTTTTTAATGAGACCAGAAAATGCGACATTCTTTTGTGTTGGTTTGACATTGCCACACCCCCTTGCATTTCATATACGCCTTGTTTACTCAAGCAAGCAGAAGAGTAGACAAGCGGATATAGGATTCCTGGCTGGTCTACTCTTCTGCAAAAGAAGCTACGTATTTGTATTTAGGAGCCAGAACGAGTCGAGCGGAACATCAGGAGAAATAAATAGGGCGCCCCCAAAAGTGCTACGACAATGCCTGACGGGATATCTTTTGGAATCAGAATTGTTCTTCCAATCAAATCTGCCGCTGCCAATAGTAAACCACCCAGCAGGGCTGATATTATCACTGCCTTGCGATGATGCGAGCCAACGAGAATGCGCGCAGCATGTGGTGCAAGCAAACCGATAAAACCGACTGCCCCTACGCTCGCGACAGCCAGAGAAGCAAGGAGTACCGCAATCATCGCTACGTACAGTCTTGTGCGTCGAACCCGTAAGCCGAGCCCCATTGAGCTCTCGTCATGAAAGGATAGCAAGTCAACACGACGTCCCAGCCACCATGCCAACGGCAACAGCACGAGGAGAGCTGGCAGCAAGCGGCTTGCTTCTAAATAGCCGCGACCATACGTGCTTCCCGCCATCCAAGCGAGGGCTGGCGCTGCCAAAAGCTGCGACTGTACAATCAAAATATTGATGAAGGCTGCACCCGCTGCGGCAACGGCAATCCCTACAAGGGTCAAAATGATTGGGTTCAGTCCACGTCTCCACGATACGGCATAGACAATTGCAGCGGAAGCCACCCCACCGAGCAATGCCCCCAGTGGCATCCAGTCCGACAAGTGCGGAAAGACAAGCAAGAGCAAAATCGCTCCAACGCCAGCCCCGCTTGTCACACCGACAATTTGCGGATCGGCAAGTGGGTTGCGAACAGCGCTTTGCATCATGCTGCCGCTCACCGCCAGCGCAACGCCAGCCAATACAGCCGTCAAAACACGTGGCATCCGCAGCTCAAACATCAATTGACGATACAGGTCATTTCCTTGTCCCATAACAATAGCCCAAACCTCTGACAGCGAAATGTACATGTTTCCGCTCGCCAGGCTGATCAGCCATACGATAACTAAAAGGCCGCTGAACAGGACAATCCAGACCGGATAAGGAATCCGTGAACGCCAGCCGCCTACACTCATGGAGGTACTAGCGCCAGTGCTTGCACTTATTTTGCGAGAAACCCGCATCGCAAGCCAGATCAGCCAAGGTCCGCCGATTGCTGCGGTAATCGCGCCAGCCGGAAGCTCGCCATATGCGTTGACAAACGACCGAGCAATCGTGTCAGAAGCGACGAGCAGGGCTGCACCCCAAATCGCACTGACTGGCAGCAGCCAGCTATGTCTCGTCATCCCGGACAAGCGTACCAGATGTGGTGCAACAAGCCCAATAAAACCGATAGGGCCAACGACACTGACGCACACGCAAGTAATGAGAATGGCAATGAGCATAGCCAAGAGTCGTGTTTTTCCTACCTTTTGACCCAAGGAGCGTGCCGTTTCTTCATTAAACGAAAGCACGTCCAGTTGCCGTGCCATGAGGCATCCGACTACAATTCCGCCAATAATCAGTGGCCAGCTAAATGCCACACCAGACCAGTCATTTTGTTTGAGGGAGCCTGAGCCCCATAAAAATATTCCTTGTGTCGTTTCCTCGTTAAATAAAATGATTGCACTCGTCAGCGAGGAGAAAACGAGCGTGACGATCATTCCTGACAGCGCCACGCGCACAGGACTTCCCTTTCGTCCGCCTGCCATAGAGTAAACGGCGACTGCAGCAAGAATTCCTCCCGCCATGGCAAAAGGAAGCGGAAATTGATGCAAAATCGCCGGCCAAAAGACCATCCCAAAGACGACAAACAAATACGCTCCTGCATTTACGCCGAGTGTTGTCTCAGAGGCCAGCGGGTTGCGGGTGACCGTTTGCATCAATGCCCCCGATACTGCCAGCGCTGCCCCAGCCAAAAGGCCCATGACCGTCCTCGGCAGCCTGACACCGCGTATGAGCTGATGATCTGCAATGTCTTGCGGAGCGATAATCGCCTGAACAACCGAGCGCAGCGAGATATCAGCCATGCCCTGTGTTAAGCTCACAAACGTCAGAATAGACAGAACCACTAGCCCGCCCAACAACATCCATAACGGCCTCCAGCCTCCTCTTGAAACAGAAGGGGCTGGATGAATAACGGCTCGGGCTATTGTTTCACGTTTGACAAGACTCATTTCGTCAGCAGATCAGCCGCTTTTTTCGCCATAATTTCTGCAGACAAGGGACCGCCGTAAGGCCACATGTCGCCACCCAATGCATAGATGCGATTTTCTTTTACAAAAGTAAGACCGTTCCAAACCGGATTGTTCTTCAGCTGATTATCAATCACGTTATCATCATCCTGGATGATATGCAGGAAGTTGGCATCCTGTAAGGCAGGGAGTGCTTCTACGTCCGTAGTCGTCATCCCGTTTTGCTCGAATTTCTTCGGTTTATACGCATTCGTCAGACCGATATGCTCCAGGATTTTCACAGCAGTGGAGTTGTCGGTAGACAAACGGAATTCAACTGCATTCTGGTTGCTGTAGCCCATGGCGAGAATAAATGGAACCTTGTCTTTGCCTGCAGCAACGATTTTTTCTTTAGCTTCGGCATACGTCTTGTCGAGGTTTTGCAAAACCTTGTCTGCCTCTTCCTTTTTCCCCACAATATCCGCAATTTCTTTAAAAGTATCAATCATTCGGGAATATTGGTCACCCTCACCCTCCGTCGGGTTGGAATCAAAGGCGATTGTAGGTGCGATCTTGCTCAGTTCGTCGTAGTTTGCTTCCACATTCCGATTCAAGCCAATGATCAAATCTGGCTTCAAGAGCATGATCGATTCCAGGTTTGGTGCAGTACGACTGCCGACATCAACGGCATCGGGGGCAATTTCCACAGGAAGCTTCACCCATTTTTTCATGTTGGGAATATCCGCAATTCCTACAGGCTGTACACCAAGTGCAAGCAAATGCTCAGCACTGCTCCATTCCAATGCGACGACACGCTTGGGAACCCCTTTAATAGTGCTTTCACCCTTTACGTGCTTAATCGTACGGACCTGCTCTTCTCCAGCCTTGCCTGCTTCCGGCTGAGTTTGTGGAGCTGTTTGTGAGGACGAGCCTGCTTGCGTGCTCGTATTTGAATTTCCGCATGCAGCAAGCAACAAAAATGCAGACAAGCATACTAGAAAAAATGGCAGCTTAGCAAAACGCATGGAATGATCCCCCTTTTTTCTTGTTCTAAGTAGAGTGAACATCGCTGCTCACACGGAAATATGTACGTGTCTTTCAAGAACATATGATAATGATTATCATTATCCTTGTCAACGCTGAAAATGCAAAAAATCCCCCATCGTGTGGGGGATTCTTGATTTACGCATCTTTTGGCAAAACAATTCCGCGATACAGTCTTACCGTTATGAGATAGTACAGGGCGTAGATCGCCACGAAAATCACGGTTGGAACCCAAATGTTTACGTACGGGTCTAACAAAATAACCGAAAACATTTGCATACCCACTAGCACGTGAGTCAGTCCCATCAATGCCGGGAACAAGAAAACAAATAGCAGCTCTTTATAAATGGAGCCCACAAGCAATGATTTGCGCACGCCAATCTTTCTCAGCATGCTATAGCGATCACGGTCACGGCTAGCTCCTGAAAGGATTTTAAACATCAGGCAGCTCGCCATCATCGCCAAAAACGCTACACCCAAGAAAAAACCCATAAACATCGTCCCGCTGGTAAAGGCATAAACCGATTCGTAGGTTCCGTATTTTGTCGAGAGATATACCTCATTATCCTCTGAGACTGGCTTGATCCGTTCCTTCTGTCGCTGGTTCATTGCTTTTATGTCTTGCTTATATTTCAAAAAGTCATCGACTTTGGCTATAAAAACGCTGTGTTCATTCCCTTTTAAACTAGCAAAGGTTGCCTGATCTACGATACGCACCGGCTTGCCATCATACATATCATAGCTTATCGTAAATCCCTGGGAGATGGCTTGGTACCATTCTTCCGGCAGTTGTTCCAGCTTCTGCCCCGTTTTCTCGTCTGTTTCATCATTCATTCCATACAGATTGGCAGGGAGTGGTTCCGTGATTCGCTTTGGTTCCTTATCTGGATCGTACTGCTGCAAGGTGTTGGTAGAAATCAACGGCGGATGTGCTAAGAGATCATCCTTGAGGTAATACATCGCATCCTCATTTACTTTGTAGCGATACGTATTTTGTTCCAGTACCGTCATTTTTTTCAGTGCTTCTTGATCCGCTTCGACTGGATCGTGAAGCGTGATATCGTACACATACCCGGCGTTTGCAAACAAGTCTACGTTTTTCTGGAAAGCAAGTCCGCCTGCCATCGCCCCTACACCAAGAGCGATCAGCATCGCAACTGTACCGAGAATTTTGGTCAGATTATTCACCCGAAAACGCAGCTGTGCCAGCGTAAAAGCATTCAGATTGCGATCATTCAGCTTGCGATTTCGCTTCAAAGCCTGCACCAGTACAGGCAAGAGCGAGATAAACAACAGATACGTCCCGATCGTAGTAGCGAATGCCCCTACAAAAAATCCGAGCACCTGCAGCATTTTGATTTCAATTAGCGAGTAGTAGCCGACTGCTACGAGCACCAGCCCTATGATTGCAACCAGAACTGTTCCGATTCCTTTTGCTTTCACATTGTCGTTTTGCTGCTCCGCACGGATAAGATCAAGCTCCGTTGCACGTGCCAAACGAACCGCATTGATGATGGATGTGAGCAGAAACAGCACCAGGAAAAAGCCCCATGTCATCCACACCGACGGTAGGTAGAACGGATAGTAGCCATCTGCCGAAATCTCCAGCAGGTTCATCAACAGATTGCCGATACCACTCGACAGCCCGATGCCGACGATGGTTCCGATTACCAACGAAACAATCCCCATCATCAATGTTTCCCAAAAGAGTATCTGACTGATCTTCCCCTTCTTTGCACCGAGCACCATGTACATCCCCAGCTCCTTGCGCCGCAGCGAGAGCAGGAACGAATTGGCGAAAAAGATATAGAAAATCGTAATCATCGCAAGCAAAAACGCTCCAACGTTAAAAACGATCTGAATGGACTTGATAACCGAATTTCCTTTGGTAAAGTCCGAATTCAACGCCAGCGTCTGAAACATGTAAAAAATCGAGATCGAGATGACCAAGCCTATCAGAAGCACCAGATAGTCTTTCATCATCTTTTTCATACTAGATAGTGATAGCTTTACCAACATCTTCTGCTCCTCCTAGCGCACATCATGAGATGCACCAAGCTCGGCAAGGACATCCAGAATTTGTTTGAAAAATTGCTGACGATCCCCAGTGCGATGTATTTCCGTGTACAGATTGCCATCCTGAATGAACAAGATTCGCTTGCAATAGCTGGCACTGAATGCATCGTGCGTAACCATCATGATCGAAACCTGATGATTCTCGTTCAAATCTGTCATGGTTTCTAGCAAGCTTTTGGCATTTTTGGAATCAAGCGCTCCTGTCGGCTCATCCGCCAAAAGAATAGCCGGATCGTGCACCAGTGCGCGCGCAGCCGCCGCCCGTTGCTTTTGCCCGCCTGAAACCTGAACCGGGTATTTGGACAATATCTCTTCGATAGAAAGGGTTTGTGCTACCTTTTTCACTTTGGCTGCAATCTCTTTGGAAGCTACACCTTGCAGTGATAGAGGCAAGGCAATGTTTTCGTAGATGGACAAGTTTTCTAGCAGATTGAAATCCTGAAAAATGAAACCGAGCTTTTGCGACCGGAAATCGGCCAGCTGGTTTTGTTTCATTTGTGTAATGTTTGTACCTGCAATCTGGATAAAGCCCCCTGTTGGGCGATCCAGTGTGGAAATGACATTGAGCAGCGTCGTTTTACCGGAACCTGACGGACCCATGATCCCGACGAACTCCCCTTTCTCAATCGTCAGGGAGACCCCTTTTAAAGCATGCGATTGGCTTTCTCCCTTTTTTCCGTATACTTTCTGTACGTCTTTGACTTCCAGTACAGCTGCACTCATCTTACGTCCTCCATTCGTTAGTAACATCCGACTGCCATCGTTGTTTCTCCTCGCTATTAAATGTACCGAGTTTCGGATGGAGGTGCTATTGATCTACCTTACAGTTTACTTTCGGTTTTGTAAGATTTGGGTGGGAGGAAAAGATTAAAATTCATCTTAACCCTTGACCTTAGGTCTGACCTAACCTGTATGATTGTGACATTCCATTACGAGTGGATTATCTAAAAAGGGTGGATTCAGTTGAGTGATAATCATACATTGTTGAACTTTTCAAAAGCAGATAAGGTTATTTTGTGGCTTGGCTTTCCGCTGATTGGTTTGGTGCTTGGGTGGTTTCTTCCCGGGATTGCGAAATGGGGGAGTTCTTTGCCGTGGATACCTTTTTTCGAGGGACCTTTAAAGCTAATTGCCTCCTATCATGGGGCATGGGTAGGCATTATTACTATGATCCTCGGGTTGATTGCAGGAGTTGCCTTTACTTTCCTATCCTTTCATGAAAGCTTAGAAGTCTCTTTATACGATGACAACGTGTTTTTAAAGCTGAGAGATGAAGAAACGGTCCTGCAAAAGAAGGATATCTCACTTGTCTTTCTGGAAAAAAATCAAATAGTGTTTATCGGCAATGATGAGAAAGAGCTATTTCGTTGTAAGCAGGAGCTCCCTAAACGCACAGTCGGTGCTGCATTTGTAAAGCATCGTTATGCTTGGAGTGATTCGGACCCATTTCAAAATGATTTTAAAATATGGGTTGTAGATTCTCCTGACCTATCCCCCGCTGCGAATGCTCTCTTGAAAGCTAGGAAAATAGCAATGGAATCGGGAAATGATGAAGAAGCTTTTCAGTTGGCGAAAGAGCTTTGGAAGCTAAGAGTATCTGTAAAAGAAAAGGAGAATCGGCAATATTATCGTTAAAAATTCCCTAGCTCTCCCGCACACAACTATCTTTACACGAAAACAAATCCCCTTTCTTGCACGATGCGCCCCCATTTGAAAAGGGTTCACATCAACTGCAAAAAGGGGATTGTCTACATCTACACGCTATTATTTCTTGGCCTTGTTTTCCTCATGTCTTTTGATGATCATATCTACGAACAGGCCAATCTGCTCTCTGACAGCGATTGGGTCGTAGCGGTAGTACGTATCAAAGTCGTTGAAGAAAATTTGATTGTTTTTGGATGCAGGAAGCCCTTTCCAAACTGCTGATTCCTTCAGGTTTTTCAGGGCATCACTGTTGTTATCCGGGTTATAGAAGGTCAGGAACATGTAGTCAGCCGCGTATTCTGGCAATGTCTCCATAGACAGCTGAACAGTCTGTTCTGGCAAGTCTTTGTGCGGCATTTTCAGTTTCAACGCATTGTACACCGTTTGACCACCGCGACCAGCATTATCTCCAAAAATCCACAGATCACCCTTGTTTGCCAGCTCGTACAGCCCGACAGTTGTATTTTCGTCTACGATGCCTTTCAGCTTTTCACGGCCTTCAGCAGCCTTTTTATCAAAGTCTGCGATAAACTCATCTGCCTTTGCCTTATCCCCCACGATATCACCAAACAATGTAACGGTATCATAGATGTTCGTCGTTGTTCCGTATGGGATAAAGACGGTTGGTGCAATTTTGGACAAGGCTTCGTAGTTGTCTTCATACATGACAACAATCAGGTCAGGAGCGAGTTCCAACGCCTTTTCCAGATTCACGCGATTCCCTACATCTTGTGCTGATTTCAATTGCTCCGTAATGAATGGGTTTTGGAAAGCCATGGTTTCTGCCCCGACGACATTTCCTCCAACAGCCACCAGTTCTCCCGCGTAATAGTCCGTCACGATTCGCTCAGGCTTCTCGGGAATTTGAACGGTTCCCTTTTTCGTTTCAAAGCTGCGCATTTTTTTCTCGGCTGGCGCTTCAGTCGCTTTCTCAGCAGGCTTCGCCGTTGAACCTTCTGCTGGTGTTGTCGTCTGTGCGGTGTTGCCATTCGAGCTGTTTGTTCCACCACAAGCAGTTAAGAACAGTGAGAACATAAAAACAAGAGCAAGTACAGCCAAGAGTGGTTTGTTCTTTAGCATGATAGCCTCCCTAATATGTAACCATACAAATGACACTGATTATCATTATCGTCAAAAAATATACCAGAGAGCCTTTTTTCTGTCAATCATGCAATTGCCGTGCTCCAAAGCCCAAAAGAAAAAATCCCTTTGCAAGAAAGGGATTCGCTCTCCACCGCTATTCCGACTGCTCTACAAGCTCTGTCATTTTGACAAGGGTATACCCTTGCTCCTGCAGTCCTTCTATAATACGCGGCAATGCTTCTACAGTACTAATATCATCGAGCATATGCAGCAAAATGATGCTTCCGCTTTTCGTTTGTCCCAGTACGGTCTTCACAATATCGTCTGCCGTTTTACTCTTATCATGATCGGAAGGAATGACGTCAAACAGGGCCACGGTTTCATAGCCTGTCGCCGCAATCGCCTTGAGCACTTGCTCGTTGACCGCTCCTGCCGGTGGTCTGTAATACATCGTAGGCTTTTGTTGAATGGCTTCTGTAATAATCTGATGGGCTTTTACAATTTCCAGCTGCAGCTGCTCCGTCGTAATCTGGGTGTTGATTGGATGGGAATACGAGTGGTTCGCCACATCATGTCCAGCTTCCAGAATCGCACGCGCCAAATTCGGGTTTTTAACTGTTCCGTCAGCGCGTAGGAAGAAGGTAGACTTCACATGATACTTGTCCAGGATATTGAGAATCTTCGTAACCGTTTCGTCGCTGCCCCAATCGTCAAGTGTAATGGCAACCTTTTTCTCAGCATTTTCAACACGCTTGAATGCTTTATACTTCGCACCGCTGAAATCCGGGTTGATTTTCGCTGCATCGTATCCCTCGATCGCTGTCAGCGGCTTCTTCTCTGCCCCATGTGCAATCAGCGTCTGCAGGGGAACGAACTGATATCCAGCATTGGCAGCTCCCTTTGCAATCAACGGGATCGAGATGGGAAGATGAATATTTTCATCGAGATCGAGCGTGATGATGCCTCCGCGGTTGATATATCGACGTACGTATTTGCTCTTTTGCTCATCTGTCTCATCTTGCCAGTTATGCAGGAAAAAGCTGTACCCGATGACTGCTTCCTGTCCATTGTGAGCTGCTGCCAGACGAATGTCGTCCGTGTAGGTGCCGACCCAGGTCCTAACATATTTCGGGGTGATCCCCATATGCTTCACGATCTGTTCCTTGCTCTCTTTGATCTGTTGATAAATCTGCTCGTAGCTTAAATTCGCCAGATCTTTACCGGTCACGGCGTTGTTTTCAATTTCATGCCCTTTCGCTACAATCAGCTTTGCCAGCTGCGGCTGCTTGGCCACCTTATCGCCTGGTAAAAAGAATGTCGCCTTGATTTTGTACGTATCCAAATCCGTCAAAAGCTGATTCAGCTTTTTCTCGTCACCCCAGCCGTTAAAGGTCAGCGCCAGCTCCGGTTTTGCTGTATACACCATCGATACGGCTTTGCTCATCTCACCTGTATAACGAACGATCTTTGGGGCTGGTGGCGTACTTGGTGCAGGTGCCCCTTTCCCCGTTTTCGTATCGGCTGCATATACAGCACCTTCTACCCCAATACCGCCAAGCAGCATGACAAAAGCAGTAGTCACTCCGATTACTTTGGTCAGCCAGCGCTTCTTGAAACTAATTTTATCCACTGTCATTGCTTCTACTCCCTTATCTATTTTTTATGCTCCCCTTGCATGCCTTTCGCCAAAAAATCCAGTCAACACGAAGGAAGTGTTGAACTGGTTTTTGGGGGTCATTCCTTGATGAGATCTGCCATTTTCACAAACGTATAGCCCTTTTTCTTCAAGCCTTCGAGTGCGACTGGCAACGCCTCAATGGTGTGGATATCATCGAGCATATGCAAAAGAATGACGCTGCCATTCTCGGTTTTGGTCATGATGCCGTTGACAATATCACTTGCTTTATTTTTGTTGTCCCAGTCAAGGGTTGTCACGTCATACATCGCAATGTTGTGATACCCTACCGCTGCAATGACCTTCCCTGTCTGGTCATCCACAACACCCGTTGGCGGTCTGAACAGCATCACGGGTTGTTGTTGAATGGCTTCCGTAATGACCTGGTGTGCTTTGACCAAGTCTTCCTGTAATTCCTCGGGGGTCAAAGTCGTTACGACCGGGTGACTATAGGAGTGATTGGCTACATCGTGTCCGCCCTCCACCATCGCTCTCGCCAGGTTGGGGTTGTTTTCTACGCCGGCAGCACGCAAGAAAAACGTCGCCTTCACATCATGCTCAGCTAAAATATCGAGGATTTTGGTCACTGTTTTGTCGCTGCCCCAGTCATCGAATGTAAGCGCAACCTGCTTTTTATTCGTATCCGCTTTATAAACCAGCTTGTACTTCGCATTTTGGTAATTCGGATTGACCTTGACTGCATCATAGCCAGGAATTTGTTCCAATGGCTTTCTCTCTCCGCCGTTTTTCACCAGCTCACTGAGCGGGACAAATTTGTAGCCGATATCCTCGGCAGCTTTAGCGATCAGCTTGATGGACGGAATTACTTCAGGGTTAATATCGGTATTTAACGATACGATCCCGCCTCGTGAAATATATCTCTTCACGTAATCGCCAATCGCTTTGGCATCCTTCATATCTCGATCCTTGGGATTGATGTTGTACGTAACAACTCCATCCATGCCGAGATGTGCTGCTGCCAAACGGACATCATCGGTATAATCCCCTGATCTGGTACGGATAAAGTGCGGCTCCGCGCCCGTTTCCTTTTTGATGACCTCATTGCTCAATTCGATTTCCTTATAGATCTGATCGTAGCTAAGCTTTTTCATGTCCAGCTGATTTAACGTATTGTTTTGGATATCATGACCTCTAGCCAAAATATCCCTGGCGATATTCGGCTCTTCTGCTACTCTCATCCCGGGGAGAAAAAACGTCGCCTTGATATGATTCGCGTCCAGTTCATTCAAAATCTGCGTCATCATCTTTTCGTCACCCATGCCATTGAAGGTCAGGCTCAGTTCTTTTCGTGCTGTATAGACGTACGGGATCACCTTGCTCTTTTCACCTGTAAAACGCGCAATCTTTTCAACTGGCGGCTCCACCGTCTGGGATGCCTCTTCCTTCCCACCAAACATCGAGCAGCCAGATAGTAGCCCGAAGGCCATCATGACAACGACGCTTTTGAAGATGAGGTTCCTTTTTCCTACACCTTTACTTGCTCTCATCGGTTTGCTCCTTTTTTCCAAAACATCACTCTATGCTAGTTGCGCCGTTCTATTCCGTTTGAAACAATTCTCTTATCTACTAGTATAAAAAAAGCATCTCAACAAGTTCTGAACAAGCTACGAATCGCAAAGAAACGGCAGCAGCAGGCTTTTGACCATCCGAAGCGGCAAAAAGGTATCACCAAACAACTCACTTGTCATGGCGATGACGAGTTGCCGCTCTGGAGCCACGAGAATGTATTGCCCCCGATAGCCCATGGCGAAAAAAACAGCAGGTTCGTATGCCTTATTGTTTTCATCCGTCAAAATCCACCAGTGGTAGCCATAGGAACCGACGTGATCATATGTATGATAGTAGGCGCGTGTGGAAGCAGAGAGCCATTCCTCTGAAAGCAGACGTTGTTTGCCACAGACTCCCTTGTTCATAACGAGTAATCCCAATTTCAACATATCCGCAGCACGCAGACAAAGCCCGAAGCCCCCGATCGTTATCCCTTTGGCGTCCTCAGGCCAGCGATATTCTGTGATGCCTAGCGGGGCAAACAGTTCTCTCTTTGCATAGGCAGACGCCTGTTCCCCAGTTGCCTTTTGCAAAATAGCACTCAAGAGATGAGACGCCCCTGAATCGTAGTTCATGGCTTCTCCAGGTGCGCGCTCCATGTCCTTTTCCAAAATAAACTTGACCCAGTCCTTGCTATACATCATCGGAAACGGAGTACCACCCCAGCTCGTCAACTCAGGCCACTCATAGCCAGGTGTCATGGTGAGTAAATGCTCAATCGTGATTGTGTTTTTTTCCAGAGGTACGTTCGGCAGGTAGGTCGAGATCGTCTTATGTATGCTCGCAATCTGTCCACGCTCTATTGCGATTCCTATGAGAAGTGACAGTACGCTTTTCGTAACGGAGTGTAGTTGAAACAGCTTGCTGTTCATTTTCGGATTGCGGAAATAGGAGATTACGACTTTTTCTCCCTGCTGTACGAGACAGGCATTGATTTTTTCCTTGCTTATTGCTTTTTGGAACTGATTGAAGCTTATAACGGAATCGTTCAACAAAAAACCTCCTTGCATGGCTGATTCTTTGGCTAAGGAGTAAGTTTGTCTGGAATAGTTCTTCTTTATTACCTTTTTTATCTATTCTTAACTATAGCATGAATAATAATTTTGGGTTAGCGTGCAAATATTTCCTGGCTTTTCTCTTGCTTTTTTCCTTTTACACGCATAAAAGGCAGCAAGGAAAGAAAGCCAAGAATTGCAAGGAAAGCACCAACCCACACAGGTGACACAAGTCCGTATCCTGCGTCGATGGTTAATCCACCGATCGCTGAACCGAAAACGATACCTAAGTTAATGATAGAGGTATGAACCGTCGTAACCAGCAATCCAGTACCAGCGACACGGGTTATGCGGGTTGCCATGGCCGGATTCATAGGGACCCCTACCAGGCCAATTACGATTACAGCGATCATGACTATGGTTGTGTTGTGCGGATACAGCCCGAAGACAACGAATGCAGCTGTCAGTGTGATAAGCCCGACAGTTAGAATTGACATCATATAATGATCGGCGAGCTTGCCTGTAACGATATTTCCGATGACCGTTGCCAAACCGTATATACCCAAGAGAAAGGGAACCATCGTCGTCGCAAAGCCAGTGACGCCAGTCAGGATCGGCGAAAAGTAACTGAATGCAGCAAATGTGGCACCGATAATCAACATGCTTGTCGCGTACGCCGCCCAAAGATTGCGATTTCTGAAGGCTGCCAGTTCACCTCGAATACTGGCTGATTCCGGCTTTGGAGAAGAAGGGATGGACAATTGCCCCAGCACACCTGACAGAAGAACTAAAACGACCACCGCCCAGAAGCTGGCTCGCCATCCGAAATACTGGTCAAACAACATTGCCGCTGGTAGCCCGATAGCGGTTGCGACCATCAACCCACCAAGGACGACGGAAGCTGCGCGGCCGATTGACTCAGGACGTACAAGCGTAAAGGCGATCGCCAGGGACACACCAAAAGAAGCTGCCGAGGAAATACCGGTAATCACCCGCGCCACCATCATCATCTCATAGCAGGAGGCTAAGGCGCCAATGGTTTGCCCGACTAGAAATACGCTAGTAAGTGTCAGGAAAGCTTGTTTTCTAGGCACTTTCAACATTCCAATTGTCAGTAATGGACCGCCAACAATCATCCCCGCCGCATAGGCAGAAATCAGGTATCCAATGGCTGAGACCGATACCCCGAACTCTTCAGAAAGCGAAGTCATCATACCGGCTACCATAAACTCGGAGGTAGTCATGGAAAAAATCATGAGACCTAACACATAGATTGCAAATGGCATGAAAACATCTCTCCTGCTTCTGTATTCATATTTTGTAATGATCTGTACAAAATTGGGCACAAATTGCCCATATGTGCAACTTGCGAATCAAACAGCCACTGAAAAAACACGCGTTTCAATCTGAACGCGCGTTTTACAGAGCTGCCAGCGTGCCTTCCACTACATCCTCCAGCATATTACGGTCTTCTATGACCTTGCCTAGCACGCGCAGTCCGTAGTAGCTACTCAGAAAGGATCGAGCCAGCTCGAGAGCAGGACGCTTTGACGTGATTTCGCCTGAGCGTTGTCCAAGTGCAATAACATGGCACAATGCCTGTTCCAGCCTTCCAACATGACCACCGACCAAGCGAGCAACCGCCGTATCCTTTCCACCGCGTTCAATAGCGGCATTGATGGCTAAACAACCACGACTTACTTCCCCATTAAAATCTTGATCGATTGCCCACTCCATCAGTGCGCGCAGCCTGTCTTTGACCAGTCCGGGTTGTTCCAATATTTCTATTTGCCCCTGAATGCCCAGTTCCTGATAACGCCCCAAGGCCTTCTCGTAAAGTGCGTGTTTGCTACCGAACGCATTGTACAGACTTCCCCGTCCAAGCCCTGTTCGCTCGCATAGCTTCTCTGTTGAACTTCCCTCGAAGCCATGTTCCCAGAATACCTCCATAGCAGCGTCAATCACTGTTGTATCTTTAAATTCCCGAGGTCTGGCACTCATGCAATCAACTCCTTTAGAAGACCGGTTAAGTTCCCTTTTCACATAAGTTACTCAGAATGGGTATCATTATAGATGTTTTGTAACAATCAGTCAAATATTGATGAATCTCAAAACATTAGCCCCTTCGTTCAAAGCGAAGCAGAGGCAATTTTCTGTCTGGGATTACCGTGGATTCGATTTCGCCAATTCGTACAGCTCCCCTGGCCAAATAAAACTCTTCTGCATAAGGGTCACTGTGGATCAGGACCGTTCGCATGTTCAATGATTTCACGACCTGTGTCATATGCTCCCACATTGCTTTTCCGTAGCCTTTGCCAATTGCATTCGGGTCGATAAATAAATATCCCAGTAAAATATGATCCTCTCTACGCTCTAGCCCCATAAAACCTTTTATTCCGCCATCTTCTTCTATTACGTATACCAGTGATGTTTCGATGTAATTGGCGGTTATGGTCAAATCATCGCGACAGGCTTCCATAAACTCCTCGCTGTACCCCCAATGTGCTTTGGAACGAAAGCAGAGATCGCTTACTAGATCTGCCTCATGTATCGTGGCTTTACGAATTTTCAAAATAGACTCCTCCTCAATTTGCTTCGATCTTTAAAGGAAACAAAAAACCAGTCAAGCACGCTAGAGAGGTGGGTTGACTGGTTAGCAACGTGTGCCTTATTTCTTTAAGCTTTCGACGATCTCACTGAGACGCTCTTTACTATTTCCCGTACAAACGCCTCCGTGATACGCGATCACGGTCTCGATATCGAAGTCAAGCAGCTTTGCGATGGATTGCGTAGCCAACTCCTTGTCCGGAGTAAAGTCAGGATTGAACGACATAAGCACTCCGTCTTCTGCGGTGAGAGCATCACCTGAAACCAATGTCTTGCTCGGAATGTGATACAACGAAATATGATCAGGAGAATGTCCAGGTGTATAAATAACCTGGATACCGCCGGCATACGGCAACAGATCGCCATCCTGCAGAGCACGGTCTACCTTTACTGGTGGTGCCAAAGCTCCACTTTTGACCAAGGGCGTCTGACCTGCAAGATACGGGATCGCTACCTCATGAGCAAGCACCTCTATGCAACCATCCGCAGCGGAAACCAGATCAGGCAAGCTGCCGATATGGTCCCTGTCTTGATGCGTAATGATGATTTTTGTCAGCTTTTCAAATGGGATGGACTCCTGGGCGAGTACGGATTGGATCAGCTCCAGCTGCCCGGAGATACCTGTATCCACCAGAATCGCCTCATTCTCATCCCAGAACAATGCGGTATGAACAACAAACGGATTGCCGCCAGCATTCATCTCTAGTTTGAGCACTTTGATTCCTTCCGATTGGGCCAAATCAGACACCTCCTGCGATTTATTCAAAAGTTTTTTACCATCCACCTAATTCCGCAAAAAAGAGAAGAATCCTGCAAAAAGGCCGCCGCAAAAGTGCGACGACCTTGTTCGTTTTTATTTTGCTTCCTTCAGGCGATAAACTTCTTTACCTTCTACCAAGGTCAGGACTACAGCAGCGTCCTTGATTTGGGTAGCCGGGATGTCAAAAAGGTTTTTGTCCAGCACGATGATATCTGCCTTTTTGCCTACCTCGATCGAGCCGGTAATATCGTCTACATGGTTAGCGTAAGCACCATCGATCGTAAAGCTCGCAATCATGTCAGCCAGCGTCGCACGTTCTTCTGGGTTGGCGATTTTGGCTGCATCGGTTTGACCTTCCTCGATCCGGGTAATTCCTTGTTGAATGCCATGCAGCGGATTGAATTCCGGTGTCACGATGTAGTCAGAAGAGGATGCGATGTGTACTCCCTGATTCAAGAAGCTCTTCATTGGATATTCTGTCTCGGCGCGTTCCTGGCCGAGGTATGGTACCTCGATCTCGTCGTAGTACCCTTCTTCCTGCATAAACCAGAATGGCTGTACGATTCCAACAGCACCCAGCTTTTTGAAGCGTTCGATATCTGTCTTGTTTACGAGCTGTAAATGAACGAGTGAGTGGCGAGCGTCATGCTTGCCATTTTGCTGCTCGGCGTACTCCATTCCATCCAAAACGATGCGTGTAGAAGCATCTCCGATGGAGTGCACATGCAGCTGGAAGCCTGCTTTATCAGCAGCGGCAGCAGTCTTTTTGTATACTTCCGGCTTCCAGATCAATTCGCCGTTGGTGTGCTTATGCTCATACGGTTTTTCCAAATAAGCAGTCGCGCCTTCAACGACACCATCCATAAAAATTTTCACAGCGTTCACTTGGAATAAAGGATTTTGATTGCGCTCTCTGATTTTCACGAACTCTGCGATTTGCTCAGGGCCTTTGTCTGGATCGGCAGTAATCGCATTGCGGAAACGGATGGTCAGCTTGTTTTCTTTTGCCAGTCCCTCGTATGCTTCCAGCACATTCGGGTAGCGCAGCATATCTGGGTCACGCACGGTTGTTACGCCGCGTTCAACTGCCTTGTGCTGATACTCTTCGATGCCCGCTTTGTATTGCTGGGCGGTGTAGCCGCCAATTTTGGACAGCACCAGATCCATTGCCTTTTCACGAAGCGTACCGGACGGTTCTCCTGTTTTATCGTGCTCGATGATTCCGCCCTCTGGGTTTTTCGTGTCTTTGGTGATGCCCGCCAGCTTCAATGCTGCCGAGTTGACCCACAAGGAATGGCCGTCATCGGAAGTGAGTGCAATAGGCTTGTCAGCTGAAATCTTGTCCAGCACTTCCTTCAACGGACCGATGCCTGGCGCTACCGGGTTGCTCCAGCCGCGACCTTGGAAGTTTTTCTCAGCTGGATGCTCTTTTACAAAAGCTTGGATGACCTCTACATACTCATCCATCGATTTAGCATCAAACAAATCGATCGAAAAGATCAACCCTGTCGTTTTGCTTGCGTGCGTGTGGCTATCGATAAAGCCTGGCAGCACCATTTCACCTTTTAAATCAGTAACCTTGGTGTTTGTGCCTATGTACTTTTTGGCGCCTTCGTCACTGCCGACATAGACAATCTCTCCGCCACGAATCGCTACAGCCTGTGCCCAGTTTCTGTTTCGATCCACAGTGTACACGGTACCATTGGACAAGATGATATCTGCTGCTTGTGTTACTGCTTTGTCTGATGCTTGTCCCGCAGCTGGTGTGGTCCCTTGTGCAAATGCAGACAACGGACTCATCAATGCAGCGGTAAGCAAAAAACTCGTTAACTTCTTCCCTACCAACCAAATCCCCACCTATCTATGCTCTAAGCTGAAAAAATATACAACAGATTAGATTGTAGCATTGCAACTCTGAAAATTCCACGAAATGTCTTGATTACCAATCATACAACTGTAAAATAGTTTGACTGTAAAACTAATTAGCTGTATACTCGATATTGTTTCACGTAGTGAATTATTCACTACATATATTATTCACCTACAAAAGAAAAGGAGGGTACGACACGATGCCCAATAAACAAGGCCTTACCGAGCTTGAAGAGTTGTACATTCAAGTACAGCGAAAAGTTTCAACACAGTGGCATAAACGCTTGGACTCACTCGTTTCAGGGTCGCAAGCCTTGATCTTGCGTATCCTCGATCGCAACGGACCACAAAAGGTATCGACCATAGCGGAGCGCTTGGATATTACACCAGGAGCAGTTACCAATCTCTCCGATAAATTGATTGCTTGTGGCTACGCAAACCGAAATCGTGATACAGCTGATCGCAGAGTCGTTCATTTGGAAATCACGGATCAAGGAAGAGAGATTTTAGAGAAGTATCGAGAGGTGCTCAAAAGCACCGTGGAAAGTATTTTCGTCGGTTTGTCTGACGACGATATCGCACATTTGACCCGCATTTATCAGCAAGTGCTTGCGAATATCGAACAACCAAGAGAGGAGAACATATTATGACGAATCTAACAGAAAAGCGGAAAATTACGATCATGATCGCGATTATTACGGCTATGTTCTTCTCCGCGATCAACCAAACCATCATCGGGGTTGCCATGCCGCGCATTATCGCAAAATTAGGGGGCATGGATTATTATTCATGGGCGATCACCATTTACTTGCTGACCTCCACCGTCGCCTCGGTGCTCGTCGGTAAGCTCTCCGATATATATGGAAGAAAGCCTTTTATCCTTGCAGGTATCGGATTGTTTAGTATCGGCGCTTTGTTATCGGGCTTCTCGGGCGATATTTTTCAATTGATTACATTTCGCGCCATCCAAGGTGCCGGTGCTGGTATCATCATGTCCACAGCCTTTACCGCAATGGGCGATTTGTATGAGCCTCGCGAACGCGCCAAATGGACTGGTGTCATGAGTGCTGTCTTCGGCGTATCCAGCGTGGCAGGGCCTCTGCTTGGTGGATACATCGTCGATCACCTGGATTGGCATTGGGTGTTCTGGATCTTCCTGCCGATCGGTGTAGTAGCATTCTTGTTGATTCTGTTCAATTTCCCACAGGTTGAAAAACGAAAAGGAGAAAGCGTCGACTACTGGGGTTCTATCTTTTTGACAACAACGATTGTACCGATGCTGCTCGCTTTCTCGTGGGCAGGAGAAGGAGCGAACAAATACGCATGGGGCTCATGGCAAATTCTCAGTCTGCTTGCCATCACAGCCGTTTCTCTGCTCATCTTTATTTGGGTAGAGACCAAAGTAAAAACGCCAATGCTCCCACTCGGCTTGTTTAAAAACAGTATTTTTACGGTGTCCAATCTGATCGGTTTCTTCCTCAATGCAGGAATGATGGGCGCGATCATCTACGTCCCGTTCTTTGTTCAAGGGGTAAAAGGAATTTCTCCAACAATGGCTGGCTATGTCACCATGCCGATGTCGATTGCGATGCTGGTTACTTCAGCTCTATCCGGGCAAATCATTACCAAGACTGGCAAATATAAAAAAATGGCGATCAGCGGTCTTTTGGTGATGACACTCGGAATGGTTCTGATGTATTTCATGGTTCCATCTACACCGATTTATTTGCTCGTGCTGTACATGATCATTCTCGGTCTCGGAATGGGTATCGCGATGCCAGTCTTCTCCTTGACCGTACAAAATGCGGTTGCCCCTCAACAATTAGGGGTGGCTACAGCAACGTCGCAGCTTTTCCGTAACCTCGGGGGAACAATTGGGATTGCGGTTATGGGTAGTGTCATGAGCGCAGGAATCGCTTCGAAAATGAGCAAACTGTCGGGTACAATGGGTCAAGGAGCTGCATCCGCACCTACCGATCCAGCCCTGGCTGAAAAACTGGCTCTGTTCGCCAATCCGCAAAACCTGCTGGATCAGCCGAAAATCGAGGCAGCACTGCATAGCCTTCCGCCGGAATCCCAAGCCATGTTTACGCACATGCTTGATTTGATTCGTGAAGCCATGAGCTATGCTATCACGACTACGTTTTTGACAGGTGCTATCGTCGCAGGCTTTGCTGTTGTGCTTGCTCTGTTCCTCAAAGAAATTCCGCTTCGTTCGGGAAGTGGAAAAGCAGAGAAAAAAAACGAAGCAAAAGCAGAACAGCATTCGGATGCGGCAGGCACAGAAGGAGCAAGAGCATAACGAAGCGAAACAGGAGAAAGAGGGCTACTTTTACGCAGCCCTCTTTTTTTTGCATACAGTTATAAAAATGATTTCGCCTGTCTTTTCCTATGAATCATACGCATTCAGCGCATTTACACTATGGGCCAGAGCTGAGCCAGCCTTTAGTGCAGTCGCTACAAAAATCGCTTCTGCCAGCTCCTCCCGACTCGTGCCCAGCTGCTTTGCCTTCTTCGTGTGCACCTCGATACAATAGGCGCAGCCTGTTACGTGAGCGACAGCTACCGCAATCATCTCCTTGTCTTTTCTGCTGATCAAGCCTGCTTTCAACGCCTCCCGGTCAAACGCATTGAAGGCTTGGAAGGTGTTGGGACCCACTTCTTGAAATTCCTTGAATCGTGTTAAATTCGAGCGCTTATACAGCTCCTCATCGTCCATTTCGTCATACGCATTGAGGGCATTCAGTCCATGCGCGAGGGCGGACCCGGCTTTTAGAGCGGTAGCTATCATGACCGCTTCCATGATTTCTTCCTTTGTGGCTTCCAGTCTTTTTGCATTTGAGACGTGGGCATCGATACAATACGGACATCCGGTGACATGCGCAACAGCGACCGCGATCAGCTCTTTTGTTTTCTTCGGAATGACTCCATCTCCGAGTGCCAGCTTGTCAAACGCCAGAAAGGCTTTGAAGGTATCGGGAGCAAGCTTCCCCAGCTCCGGTAATCTGCGAATATACGATTTTTGGTACAAGCTATCATTTGCCATATACGATTCCTCCTACCTCGATTACGATACTTTTTCTACAGGATTGGTTATCACCGTTACACCTTTTTGTGTAACGATACTCACGACCAGGCTCACAATAACGTTGACCCCAAGTGCGATGAAGCCGATATTAATATCTTGGATCGCGGGTGGAAAGCTCGGGAATAGCGAGCTCATCGTCGCTCCAGTCACAGCCTGCCAGCCCACTATGATGACTCCGGCAGTGATGCCTGCGAAAACGCCTTGCTTCGTCAACGGATTCTTTTTCATAAAGTGGCAGACAATCGCTGGAGCGAACTGTGTGACGAGACCGTACCCCATCAAAAATAGCAAAGTAATGGCCGCACCGCCGCTGAATGTATTGTATAGCGCGATAAGCGCAAAAACGGGGACCATGTAGCGTGCAATCATGCCGATTTGTTTATCGGTTGCATCAGGTTTTACCACCTTGTAAATATTTTTGGCAAATAGCGTCGCCGCAGACATCAAGATCAATGAGCCCGGAACGATTGCCGTAAGCAGCCCTGCTGCCCCAATAAAGCCGACGATGACGGGATTGAATGTCTGCGTCGAGATTTTAAACAGAGCCAGGTCTACATTTCCGCCAGTCAGGCCAGGAGTCTGTAAAATGGCTGCTGCTCCAGAAAACAGGACGAACAAAATAAACAGGGCGTAGATCGGCAGCATAATCGCGTTTTTTCGCAGCGCATTGCCGCTTTTCGCTGCATAGACAGCGACAAAAGTATGCGGCCACATATAAAAGCCAAGCGAGGTCAACATAATCGTCGAAATGTACCATGAAGCACTGAAGCCTTTCTCCGGCAAGGATAAAAATCCTGGCTTGGCCGCTTCAATCGCTTCCCACATCGGCTGAATACCGCCGTAGTAATGAATCGGTAAATAGATGCCCAGAAACAGGACAACACCCAGAATCAAAAAGTCTTTTATCACTGCAGTCCAAGCCGAGCCATGAATACCCGATATCATGACGTATACAATCATCGCGATCGTCCCCAGCCAAATTGTCAGCTTGGGATCAATTGCTCCATAAGAAGCTTCCGACACAATAATACCAAGACCCTTTAATTGAATAACCAAGTACGGAATGAGAGCAATTAAACCAACCACCGCCACTAATATCCCCAGACCTTTGCTGTTGTACGCTTTTGTAAAAAAATCAGATTGTGATAAGAGCTGATGCTTTTTTCCGTAGCGCCAAATTTTCGGAGTAAGCCAGTAGGCAATAATAAAATTGAGCATCGTGATGTTATAAAAGGCTGCTCCCCCTTTTCCATACATCCAGCCGCTCGTTCCGAGAAAAGCATTGGTTGTATAGATCTCACCCGCCATCAGTAAGAAGATAAAAAGCGTTCCGAAGCCACGTCCCCCAACACTCCACTGCTCCAGGTTCATATCTTTTCCCCTGCGCGCCATGATGCCGAGAACGAGAGAGAGGATCAGAAAAAAGATAATAATTCCAATAGAAAAGACCATTACTCTACCTCCTCACGTGCATCCGGATTCAAGCGATGAACAACCATCATCAATGAGCTTCCTATTAAAATCCATAAAACCATCCAGAACAGTAAAAACGGGAGACCGAGAATATACGGCTCGGAGCTTTTAATAAATAGCACCCCGATTGGCATCCCAAAATAAGCAATGAGTGACAGGATGTAGCACAGTTTTTTGCGTGTCATATAATCTCTCCTCATTCTTTTTGGATGATGATTATAAACAGAACATTCTGTCTTTTGTTTTTGCTTTGGGCTTAGTAGCCCATTGCTTGGAATAAATCCTTCACACTCCTTTGCTCGGGAGCAAACGCAAGCTCCTGATCACTGCCAAGAAAATCAATCGTGTATTGAACCGTTGCGGCAACACCCAGCTTTAGCACCTCTTCATCGATATCAAAATGCGCGTTATGATGCTCGGCACCCGTTCCCTTCTCTTCATTTTCAATCCCCACAAAAGTAAACACTCCCGGGAAATACTTTTGGTAAAAGGCAAACGATTCTGACGCCATCCACGCCGGATATGCGTACAACGCGTGGGCACCGATTGATTTGGTGACGGCATTCATGGCTATCGCTGCACAATCCGGTTCGTTATACACCAATAAATCAACTGCTTTTGGCTCGTGCAAAAATTGGTAGGAGCAGCGGTGCAGCTCGCATGTTTTTTCTAAAATCCGTCTGAGCTCCTGCTCGGCGAGCACTCCTTGGTCATAATGCAAATAGCGAACAGTCCCGCTAAACTGCAGGGTATCCGGAATCACATTCCAGGCCGAACCAGCGCTAATGCTGCCAATGGAATAGGTCGTCGTTTTGAACGGGTCCAGTGAGGTTAACCGCATCGCTTTTAGCTGCGTGTAAAAGTCGGTAAAACAATCCAACGGGGATACTGACAAATCCGGTCTGGAACCATGTCCACCCTTACCTTTGATTTGCGCCTGAAAGCCGAATGCGCTCGACATCCTCGGTCCAGCTTCTACCGATATCTTTCCGGCTAGAATATCTGATTTGAGATGGATACCCCATACACCATCCGCACCGATTTCAACCAGCCTGCTTACTAGAGCGAAGATGCCTTTTCCGATCTCTTCTCCTTGCTCGAAAACGAGGATGACTTTTCCTTTTAGTTTGTCTTTGTTTTCGGACAATATTTTTGCCGCCCCGAGTAGCATCGCTGTATGACCGTCATGACCGCATGTATGGGCTGCGTCCTCAGTGAGGGAAACAACCGTTTTCTTTCCTTTCAAGTTCGTTTCTGCTTCCTGCATCGGCAGCGCATCCAGATCAGCGCGCAAAATTAACGCTTTGCCCTCCTGCTCACCGCAGATCGTCCCGATGATGCCTCCGTTTGGAACGATTTCGTACACGATTCCCAGCTTCTCCAATTCATCGGTAACGACTTTCATCGTTCGTACTTCCTGCATACCGATTTCAGGGTGTAAATGAAGATCACGCCGGATTCCGATTACGTATTCCTCTATTTCCTTCGCAGCCTCAAAGGCATTTAGCGCAGAGCCTGTTGTTGTCATTCGCTACACTCCTCTGTTAGGGGATTCAAAATTCTCGCGCGATTCTTTCCAGCGCTTCTTTTATGAGCGATCTGGGAGAGGGAACGCAAATCCGCTGAAATGGCAGTCCTTCTTGCCCAAACATGCTTCCGTCTTCCAATATGACGTTTGCTTTGTGGTAAATCCTCTCATGAACCTCCTCGGGTGATAGCCCGTAGCCGCTAAAGTCCATCCACATCACATACGTTCCCTCTGGAATTCTCACTTTTACTTGCGGCATGCGCTCAGCCAAAAAGGTCTGGACATCGTCCATCGTTTCGTCGATATACGCTTTTACCTGCTCCAGCCACTCCTCTCCTTCATTATACACGGCAATCAATGCTGCGATGGTGAATGGCGATGGCAAGCTCATGCCTTGCTCCTGTTTAAATCGACTTCGCAGCTCCTCATTTGGAATGATAACATTCGTACAGTGAAGCCCTGCTGTATTAAAGGTTTTATTGATAGCAGTGCAGGTGATGATGTGCTCGGAATGATTGGCAGCAGCTTTTACTAAGGGAATAAAGCGCTGATTCCTTCTGATCAGGTCGCCATGAATTTCATCGGCAATGATCAGGACGTCGTTTCTTGCACAAATATCCGCTAACTTTTGCAGCTCCTCGCTCGTAAAAATGCGTCCAGTCGGATTGTGCGGATGACAGAGTATATACATGGTGGTGCCGTCCTCTTTTGCCTTTGCTTCGAAATCCTCGAAGTCGATAGAATAATACCCTTCTTCATCGCAAATAAGAGGATTGTTGACGACCCTTCTCCCATTCCCCTCGATTGCCGACGTAAAAGGTGGATAGACAGGACGCTGAATGATAATCCCATCCCCCGGTTCTGTAAAAGCTTTTACGGCAACATGCAAGGCATGAACGGTTCCCGGGCTATAGACGATCTCTTCTTTTTTAATCTCCCAGTCATGCCTCTTTTGGAACCAATGGCGAATCGCTTCATAGTACTCGTCTGGTATGACCGAATAGCCGTAGATGCGGTGATCAACCGTTTTGTGCAAGGCGTCTATCAACGGCTGCGGTACGGGCAAATCCATATCGGCCGTAAAAAGGGGGATCGTGTCTTCGTCGTAGCGATTGGTAAAACCCAGCTCCTTTATGAGTGACTCGCCATCCCATTTCAGTGAATAGGTGTTTCTTCGATTGACCACTTCGTCAAAGTTGTACTTCACGAAAGCCTCTCCCTTTCTGATGTTTTGTCGTTCAACGCGTGTAATGTTAACGCTTGCATATTTGGAAGTTGAAATCAGTTTAGCACCTAAACAATGTACCGTCAATAATTTTTGAATTTTATAAAAACTCAAGTTTCCTTCTCTCTTTCTGAGGAAAATGATGGGCCCTCACACGCTATGGTATACTGTTTGTAGCAACTATTCGGAATGATTTCTGCTTCACAGATAAACAAAAAGTATCGATAAAAGGAGAAAAAATGACCAGAGAAGACGTATTTTTTGAGTTGATGGAAACGATTTACGAGCTCTCACGGAAAACGAGTTCGTATGAGAGCGTACCGAGAAAGTACGGGACAGAAGACGAGCTGTACATGGTGGAAGCTCATACGATTAACCTGATCGGCAATTTGGTGCAAACCAACACGTCAGAGCTTTCCAAGCTTACCAACAAGACAAAAGGTGCCATCTCGCAAATGGTAGACAAGCTCATCAAGAAGGAGCTTGTCGTCAAATACAAAAACCCTGACGATAATCGTGAAGTCATCATCGAGCTGACCGAAAAAGGAAAGACCGTCTATGAGTTTCACAAGGAGCTGGATAAAGTGGAATACGCGCGGTTTTTGAACCAGCTGGATGAGTTTACTACGGAGGATTTTCAGCGATACATTCAAATATCCTCGATCATTATTCGGGGGATTCGTGAGGGGAACTGAAGTAGAGTTGAAGGACCCGAAGAAATGCTCCAGGCTTCCCGTTTGTAGATACGCCTGTCCAATTTTTCCGGGTCCTCTCGTCATTCATTTGTGAGACAACGCTCAAGAATGATTGCTCACAAAATGATTTACCTTTCGTTCGGCAGCAAGGATAGCTGCGGCAAAATCGTTCTCCTTCTCTTGGCAACCCTCTCTCTGTCTAAAATAAAGGCTGCGCAAAAAATTTTTGGTATTCACTACCGCGATTGTTTTCCCCCGGCTTCTCGGCCATTCCTGACACTCGGCAAGTGCATGTATCCAATCCACCAGTTTCTGCTGTAGGAGTAAATGATTGGTCATCATGGTAAATACGATGGTGGCGATCCGTTCATCCTCTTGGTCGTTAAAAATATGCTTCCCGTTATGCAGCATGCCACTTATCGCAGCAAGCACCTCAAGTTGCAGCGCTTCGTCACTCTCCGAACACTGCACCAGCTCATCCAGAGCATCTGCTCCGTGTGCGGCACTATGCGCCCACCCTCCTTCGGTCAAAAAGCCACGCAAATCTTTTTCTTCCTTGTAGTAACGAAGCAGGGACTCTTTTACATGCAAGAAATCAGCTTGCTCTAAAAAAGGCTGCTTACAATGTCTCCGCAAAATCAACGCGACAGGTAAAACAGAAAACGTCCGAGTAAATACTGATGGCTCACCGTCACTGCCGATGTCATGGAACAAATGCTGCTCATCGAGTAAAGTCGCCAAAAGGCTGCGCAGCTCATCATCTGTAAACTTGTTTTCTATCGCGATCCAGTGGTGAAACGTCGGATAGATCAGATTATCCCTAAGCTCTGGCTGTGGATCACCGATGTATTGTAGCATGAGTGCGACAAACTCTTGCAGCTGCTCGCCTTCACGAAGCTGGTAATCCTCCGCTTCAATTCGTTCCAGATCCTGCATCAATTTTGTTCGAATATCTTTCATTTTGCTATCCCCTTTATCATTATCTCGATCTCCTCTATCACGCATTCCGGCTCATCATGGTGAATATAATGTCTGCTGCGCTGAGCAATTTTACATCTGCTTATGGTAGAGAGACGTTGCATTTTGATTTGTAATTCTTGCTCCATTTGCAATATTTCTTGCTGAGGCCAGCCATCTGGATGGTGATCCGGCAGCCCTCTTGTCAGGATCGCTAGCGGAATATTTCCTAGCTGTGGATGCTCTGCGACTTGCTTATAGCTTTGCAGCTTATCGATTTTCTCATGGTTCAACATCGGATCTTCGAGATACGCCCTGTTTGTTGCCTGCAGCTTTTTCGGAAGTACCTCTTCATAAGCGAGCTCTTTATATTCCACTGCCGCATCCACAAGGACGAGTCCTTCCACTAGGCTCGGATAATAGCTGGCAAACAGTCTGGCGACCAATCCACCAAAGGAATGTCCAACTATAATAAAAGGCGGCTCAACAGATATGTGCCACACAAGCTCAGCAAGCTCCTGCGCGAGATCATGACATGTCCGCGGGCCAGAAACAGCATCACTTCTACCCGTACCCGCTCTATCGTAAGAAAAGGTGCTGGTTATTTGCGCGATCCGATTCTGTACCCCTTTCCACGTTTCGCAGCTATCTCCCATTCCCGCCAGGAATAGAACTGTTGGCGCTCCTTTTCGCGAGTATTTCGTAAACATTCTGCTGCCCGCACAGGTATAGAAAGCCTCTTCAAAGTCCCTACTAAACTCCGAGTCGTCCATACTCTCCTTCTTTCTTGTGCTTTCGAAAGCATCACTTTTGGGGATCCCGTCTGCATACACCTCACTATAAAGCAAAATGACTGACATCATATTGTCAGCCATTGTAGAAGTGCATGAGTTCTTTTACATATTCTTTTAGTTCTTCTCGTAAAAAAAGCGGCTCGACAACCTCGCATTCTTTGCCAAAGCTTAAAATATATTTGAGCAAGCCCTCCTCATACGGAAACTGGGCCACCACGATATATTGGTTGTCTTCCGTTTTTCTGATGGCTTCTTTGGAAAAATACTCCGTGAGCTGCTCACCGATTCGATTGGAAAACTTTAATGTGACCTCAATGCCTCGTTTGCTGTAGCTTTCCTCGATGATCTTTTCGATTTCTTCCCAAGATGCCTCTCTTTTGCGAAAGCCTTTGCCCACCCTCAGCTTTCTGATTCGAACGAGCTTGAATCTTCGGTAGTCATTTCTTTTTCTGCAGAAGCCCACCAAATACCACTGACCGGAAACAAAAGAGATTTGCACCGGCTCTACTTCTCTTTCGGAGTACTCCATCTCTCTGTTTATATAATCAAAGACGAGCAGCTTGCTCTCTTCTATAGCTTGATTCATCAGAAACAAGTATTCCTTCAATTCCTTTTCCATGCTGAAATGGGACATCTGGATGCTCCACTTATCGCTGTCCCTTTTCTCTCGCTTATACGTATTTTCGAGCTTTAACACGATATCATTGAACTTCTCGTTTTTTCCAAAGAGAACGTCGAGATTATGCAAAACCGCCATGAACGTATGGGCTTCGGATTTATTGAAAAACAGATTGTCTACTTGATAATTTTCCATCAGGTAGTATCCCCCGCCTTTTCCACCTATCGAGGCAATCGGAATACCTGCTTCCCCGATTTTTTCGATGTCTCTATAGATGGTTCGCAGGGATACTTCAAAATGCTCCGCCAGCTCTTTTCCTGTAACCATCTCTTTTTTGGAAAGGATGAGCAGCATAGAGAGTAATCGATCTACTCGCATCTTTTTGTATGACGTTGGTTTTTCGCAACGTCTCCTCCTCCATATTGCTTACAGCTTTCTTTCGATTAAAGCATAAAAAGCGATGTGGGCATAGAAGATGCGTTACATAAGCACGGATCGATTGGGTTAAGGTAAAACGTAGCGAATCATGGGAAAGAGGTGTTCGTGCTTGAATACAACAGATGCGATCTGGTCGGCTTTAGAGGAAGTTCTCGATCCGGAGGTAGGTGTGAATATCGTGGATTTGGGGCTTGTGTATGAGATTGAGGTCGATGAAAAGGGACATGCAGACATTGAGATGACACTAACGATTCCGGAGTGTCCATTGGCAGATGAAATAGTAAGCAATGTAAAAGAGGCGGCAGCGGCCATTTCCGGGGTCAAGGATGTAAACGTCTCGCTCGTTTGGGAGCCAAAATGGAGTCCTGCCCGAATGAATGACCGCGCCAGAGAAGAGATTCGAGCACGTCAACGCATGCTCTGATTACTTTTTCAATATCCCTAAATATTCTTCCCACGGTCCCACGTCTGTTTGATAGCGCTTAGCCATAACACGAACGATTTGCGCCATATGCGTCAGGTCATGCACAGCCCACGTGGAGATCAGTTCTCTTACTTTCACGGCGCCAAATGCAGGGTGAATCCCGGTCAATTCCAGATGCTGGTCAGGATCAATCAGCTGCTTCAGCTTGGAAATATTTTCTGTTCGAACGCTTTTAAATTCGAGCAGCTTTTCTTCGAGGGTCTTTTCTGTTTTTTCATTCAAATGTGAATAACGATCAAACGGAGGAAAAGGTTTGCTTTCCCCATCCTGCAAAATCATTTCCAGTCTCGGAATCCAGTTGGTTCTCTCACCCTCAATCAGGTGCTCAATCACTTCAGTGGCATTCCACGTTCCTTCGCCCTCGTTGCATTGCACCCATCCTGCTGATAGGCCGGATAAAAAAAGCTCCAATGACTGAGGGGTACGCTCAAGTATCTCGATAGCTTCATCTAAGCGAAAATTCATAAAACTGCTCCTTTCTGTACGAAATACAGATAGCTGGATGAAAAAGTCAGTACTGTATTCCATACAGCCTTGTTCATTTCCTTCCCGTATGCTGCATCGCAATGTGCTTACTTTTGATCGATTCAATAGATGCTTTGCGCTGAATCGAGGAAAAGAGGCTGTCCAATCGAATGGATTGAATCAGCCTCCTGTTATAATCACCGGTCGCCCCAAGCCCCACGTAAAAGAGATGTTAGACGGTCAAGCTGCCATCTACACTGACCACTGCCCCAGCCATAAAGCTCGCTTTATCGGAAGCTAAAAACAGAACAACCTCAGCGATTTCATCTGGTTGACCGTGACGGCCCATCCGCATCGGAGAAATTTCCTCTGGCACATAACCGCCACCAGCAAACGCATCCGCTACGGTTTTAAAGATGGCTGTTTCGATACCGCCTGGGCATATCGCATTAATCCGAATTCCTTTTTTCGCATATTCAATCGCTGCCCCTTTTGTCAAACCAATGACGGCATGCTTGCTTGCCGAATAAACGGCGATGCTGTGTTCAGGTCGGATACCGGCAGATGATGCTGTATTGATGATTGCCCCTTTTCCTTGCTTTTCCATGATCGGCAGAGCGTATTTCATTCCGAGAAACACACTTTTCACATTCACAGACATAATTCGCTCGTACTCCTCAGCATTGACTGTTGTGAACGGAGCGAACATTTGGATGACTCCTGCATTGTTAAACAGGACATCAATGCGTCCGTACGCTTCAACTGCCATTTTCACGTAATTTTCAACATCCGCTTCTTTGGAAACATCGGCTTTTACAAAGATTCCCTCGCCGCCATTATTTTGCACGAGAGTCAGTGTTTCTTCTCCTAAAGCCTGATTGAAATCGACCAGGACAACCTGATACCCGTTTTCAGCCAGCTTGATGCTTGTGGCTCGCCCGATTCCGCTTGCTGCTCCCGTAATGATCGCTACTTGTTTTGTGTTTGACATCATCATTTCTCTCCTTATTCATCCTTATTTTTGTTTACTGTCGGAAAAGCTGCTCCTGTTTTTTAGCCTCCATGTAGTCTTCGTAATTGCCCTCATAGACCTTGGCACAGTTCGCATGAAGCTCCACGATCTTGTCTGCCAGCTTGTTAAGGAAGTACCTGTCATGGGAAATAAACAACAGAGTGCCTTCGTAATGGCTCAGTGCTGACTCCAATCCTTCCTTGCTAGACAAATCCAAATGGTTCGTCGGCTCATCCAGCACCATGACATTCGCTTCTGCCAGCACCAGCTTGGCCAAGGCTACACGTGCTTTTTCGCCTCCACTGAGCGAAGCTATCTTTTTGAATACGTCTTCTCCGGAAAACAGAAAATTTCCAAGCACTCTCCGAATTTTTGACTCTTCTAACAGAGGGAATTGACTCCACACTTCGTTCAGAATCGTTGTGTGTGGCTGGAGAGAAGCCTGCTCTTGGTCGTAATACCCGATCTTCACCTCCTTTCCCCAGATGATCTCTCCACTGCCCGGTATCACTTCACCAATAATCGACTTTAGCAAAGTTGATTTTCCGATTCCATTTGGACCGATCAGCGCAACCTTTTCCCCGCGGCTCAATTGAAAGCTGATGTTCTCCAGCAGCGATTTATACTCGGAACCATTTTCGTAGCCTATCGCAGCATTGCGAACCTGCAGCACATCCTTGTGAGAGGCTTTTCCGACACCAAGCGATAGCTTGGTTCGTTGCAAGTCACCAAGCGGCTTGTCGAATCGCTCCAATCTCTCCAGCTGCTTGCGCTTGTTTTTCGCGCTTTTCGCAGAAGTGGCGCGTACAATATGGCGTTCAACATACTCCTCCATTTTGGCGATCTGTTCTTGTTGCATTGCATACTTTTTGACATGAAGCTCGCGATTCCGCTCCTTCTCGCGCAAATAGCTGGAGTAATTCCCCTTGTAACGTTGGACTTGGGCTCTCTCTACCTCGTAAAGAGAAGTCACGAGTCCATCCAGGAAGTACCGATCGTGCGATACGACCAGAATCGCTCCCGCGTACGCACGCAAATACTCTTCCAGCCAAGCTAGGGCGGTAAAATCCAAATGATTGGTCGGCTCATCCAGAACGAGTAAATCCGATTCAGCAAGAAGCAGCTTCGCAAGTGCCAATCGCGTTTTTTGGCCTCCGCTTAGCCTATCGATCCGAGTATCCTGCGAGATATTTCCAAGCCCCATGCCATGGAGAACACCCCGGATTTTGGACTCTATCTCATAACCCCCATGCTCCAAAAACCAATCCGCTTTCGTCGCGTAACGGCTCAGCAACGCTTCATAGATGCGTTTGTCTTCCATCAGCGCAGGGTCGCCCATTTGTTCTTCCAGCTCTCTCAGCTCTTTTTCTGTCTGGAGCATATCCTTGAACACGCTCAGCAGTTCATCTTTCATCGACTTCTCCAGGCAAAGCCCACTATTTTGGCGTAAGTAGCCCATCTTTGCGCCTTTTGCCAGATAGATATCTCCCTGGTCATAGGACAGATCGCCTGCAATTATCTGCAGTAGCGTAGATTTACCTGCCCCATTTACTCCAATTAGACCTATGCGCTCCCCGCGCTCTATTTTCATGGACACGCCAGAGAGTATAGGTGTGCCGCCATAGCTCTTGCTAATCCCATTTAGTTGCAGTAACATCTTCCTCACTCATTTCTGATAAAGTAAAAGCCCGTCCTTTCATCACCCTTTTGCCAGCCTGGAATCCATAAAAACGTCTTATTCATCCCGTTTTCCTCCTTTTTTGAGAACACAAAAAAGACGCCTAATAATACCGGCGTCTGTTGCATTTCATTAGTTTTCACTACATGGCAATCATGGTAGGGTCATGGTTGCAGCTTTACTAAAAGTAGGCTAAAAGTACCGGCACCTGTTTTCGATATGAAGTTTGCTTGCCTAAAAATGGGCAGACTGGTCCCGTTGCAAGCAAATCTCCGCGCAAAATAGGTGCTTTTACCAATTTTGGTACGTTCTCGAAAACAATGAACATCACTTTAGCCTCCTTTCCCAAAATGAGAGTAATACTTAATAGCCTTAACAATAGTAGATCGTCCAGCAAAAATCAAGCTGTTTTGCATGGAAGCCGGAGTACTACTTCCTCTCCGTGCCACTCGCCTATCTCTTCAAAGCCGAGATTTTGGTACAGCTTGTAAGCGGAATGGTTGTCTGGATAGACAGTAAGACGTATTTCCTGGCACCCAGAAAAACGATTGGTAATGTAGGCGATCATCTGTTGCAATGCTGCCTTCCCGTAGCCTTTTCCCTGGTAGTTGGCATCGATTAAAAATCCGTTGATCCAGTACATATCGGTCGTTTCTTCCACAAACGCATGCATCATGAAGCCAACCATGGTCTCTTCATGGTAGATAGCAAAGGGCAAGTATTCTACGCTGTCGCCATCGGGCTTGATGTGCACCTTTGCCAGCGAAATGGCCACGGATGGTACAAATCCAGCTTGCTCCGGCTTTACTTTTAGCTCAAGCACCTCTAGCCAGTTGTCTCGTGTGACAGGCGATAATGAGATCGTCATTCGTGTGGGTTCCCCTTTTCTCAAGTGATTTTAACCGAGGGACTATTCCCGATCCGGAATCACGAACGATACGGTCGTTCCTTCCCCCAGCTTGCTTTGGATCGACAATCCTTTCCCGTACATCTGGATTAAGCGTCGGTTCGTATTGGACACGCCAATCCCGCCCTTGGCCCTCATCTCATGTCCTAGAAGAAGCTGCACGGTATCCGCCGACATTCCTTTGCCGTTATCCTTTACTTCAAAAAGCGTCGTACTTTCCTGACGTGCGATGCGAATCAAAATGGTGCCACCCTGTGCCTGGCTGAGCAGACCGTGCTTGACCGCATTTTCGACGAGCGGCTGAATCGTTAGCGGTGGAATGCGCAAATTGATTTCGGGATCGACATCCCACTCGACGGCTAGCCGATCTGGGAAACGTTCTGTTTCGATATACAGGTACGCTTGGACAAGCTCAAGCTCATGCGCGAGCGACACATGCTCCCCTGAGTTGAGGAAGTCAAAGCTGATGTGCAAATACGATGTAAAAGCATCCCCGAGCCTTCTCATTTTTTCCGTATCAAGATCACTGAGAGCCATAATCGAGCTAAGTGTGTTGAACAGGAAGTGCGGGTGGATTTGTGCCTGTAAATAAGCGGCTTCCATTCGCAGACGATCATTGATCGTTTGCTTCAATGTGGTCAACGACCAGACACGGTATTTCAACTCCATCGCATCAACGGGCTTGGTGACATAATCGTTTGCACCCGATAAAAATCCGGTGTACACATCCTCGGGTTGGCTACGAGCGGTTAAGAGTAAAATCGGCAGCTCCGAAATGTTGAAATGCTCTCGCACTTTTTGTGTCAGCTCGTAGCCGGACATATGCGGCATCATGACATCAATGATAAGCAGGTCCCATTGCTGTTTGCCCAAAAGCTCCAAAGCTTCCTTGGCAGATGTAGACGTGCAAATATTGTAGGCAGATGACGAAAGAACACTTTCGATCACCTTTAAATTCACTGGGTCATCGTCGATGGCAAGGATGTTCGACTTCCCTTTCCCATCTGCAATAGCTGGTGCCGCTTCGTGCAACGCGGACCACATACTGCCCGCGCCATCCATACGCAGCAGATTGTCTGGCGAAATTTGCTCTGCACCGACCTGCTGCTCGTAAACGGGACTCTGTACGGCTCCGATGCTCTCTAAAGCGGCAAATGCAAGCTGGAAGCTGAAAATAGAGCCTTTTCCACGCTCAGATTGAACAGTCAGTTCCCCGTTGTGCAGCTCCACCAATTGTTTGCAAATGCTCAGCCCAAGCCCGATGCCTCCCCCCTCGCTCATCCCATGAGAGCCTTGCTCGTATGGCAAAAAAATACGCTTCTGCGTTTCCACATCCATTCCTATCCCTGTATCGGATACCTGAATAACCGCATAGCCCTTCTTCGCTTTGGCTGAAATCACGACAGTTCCTTCCTCCGTGTATTTCAGCGCATTATGCAATAAGTTAAATAAGATTTGGATGAGTCGTTTTTCGTCAGCGAGCACGGGAGGTAGTGAATCTGGGATGTCCATCTTCACTTCAATCGCCTTTCCATCCACGATATACTTGAGCATGCTGATGACGCCGGACGCAACGGTTTGCAGGCTGAGTGGTTCTTTCTTCAATTTAATATGCTTGTCCTGAAGCCGAACCACATCAAGCAGATCGTCCAGTAAATGCGACATGCGGCGGCTGATTGTGATCAAAAGCTCCATGTCCTCTGTACTTCGCTTGTTCATAACATGGCCTTCACTCGTCACAACGCTTTGCGCAATGTTCATAATGCCATGCAGCGGCGTTCTTAATTCATGAGAGGTATGAGCCAAAAATTGATCCTTCAGCTTGTCGGACTTTTTCAGATGCTCGTTGAGCTTTGCATTTTCCTCTGTATTTCTGAAATAGCGTTTAAACCAATAGGCTGAAAACCCGACGATCGCGGCGATGACGTCAATCGGGTAATAGACGCCCTCTTTTTCCAGTGAAGTCGTAAACACTCCCCAGAGAACACTGGATAAAATGCTTGTGGCTACAAACAGCAAAAAGACAGCATCATGCTGATTTTTGACCACCATTCTGCCAACCAGATACATAAACCAAAACACCGGGAGCAGATAGAAAATGAGAAATACTTTGGCAGCGCTTACCCAATAGACAAGCTGCACTGGCGCTACTAGCACGAACAACGTATACAGACACAGCAAAAAATAAAATATCCGAAACTGCTTCCTGCCTGGTGGTTTTTCAGATAAATATCTAGCCATCCACAAAATCAAAAAGGACAGCCATAAATAAGAAAGCAGCTTGACCTTGAGCGCCCACGAGTAATCCAGCGGTAGCCAAAGCAACAAAATACTGTCATGATCCGCTACGATCGAAATACTGACCGACAAAAGCAGCAGGAAAAATACCAAAAAGCCCTTATTTTTCGGATTAAACGAGTACAATATTCCTGCATACAAGCCATGTAGCAGCAAAATCAGGAATGTTGTGAGTTGAAAGCCGATGGAGTACATGCGTTCATTGTCTATGGCAGCCTGTGATCCAAAGCGGATCGATTTCATGATTCCACCTTTCGTCGGATGATGAAAATTCGCTACCTGAATAAGCACGTCCAGTTCGGTTTCCCCTTTTGACTTGTAGGAGGCTGTATAAGAGAGGACCCTTGGCTTGTACTCTGACGCGTCCGCCGCTACAACCCCGAATTCCGCTTCTCTTTGCTCATTAATTTCAATAAGCGAGGATGCCTCAATCTGCTGAATCCAAAGCGTGTATGGCTGTTTTAGTGGCTGATCGACCAAAATGCGCAGCCGGTATGTTCCGTACCCGTATGAGGCGCCATTTTCTTCTGAAAAGGCACTTTTCCAATTGCCTGGCACCTTTACATATTTCGCGGTGTGCTTCGATTTCTTGGTTATATCATCATGCGTTATGAGCTCATCTGGATAAAACTCCCACTCTCCATCCAGCGGAATCGTGCGTGAATGCTCAAAATCCCATCCTCGCAAGTCAATAACCCCTTGTGATACAAATGGATGCTCTGGTGTCGCATGAACCGAATACCACAGCCATCTAATCGCCAGGAGAAACGCGAGAAACAGGATAACCATTCCTATGTGCTTCAAAATAGATCTCATAACCGATTTATTCCATGTCGATGTCATAATAAGGAAGGTTTCGACATTGTACTCATGAATCCTTTTTCAAGAGTGCCCGTCGATTCCCTTCACAGCTCTGCCCTTCCATAACGAATGGCATAAGCATAGTCACTTCTATTGTTTTCCTCTGCTCTTTTGGCTGCCAGCTCAAAATCATAGGGAAGGTTCACATGCTCCACTCTCCAGCTATTATCGAACGGAGCAACAATTACGTATTTGGCATGAGGGCTCTTTGATTCCATCGTATGAGGGTGGGGTGTTTCCTCAAAATAAGCAGGAAGACCGACACTCCCTGGATTCACGATCAGCTTGCCATCCGGCAACGAAACAGATTTTGGAACATGGGTATGCCCACAGAAGATGATATTTTGCTCAAGCGAGGACAGCTCGACCGTCAATGTTCCCACACTTTTGTCTGCACTGCCAAACGGAGACACTTCCTCAAGCATGTATACATCATCGGCAAAAGGCGTTCCGTGGCAAAACAGGAAATCATCCTGTGCCCACTGTTTGTGAAAAGATAGAATCCAGTCCAGCATCTCTTGCGTGAGCAATGGCTTCACATGCTGAAAGGTGATGGAATCCATTTGCTCTTGCAGTAAATATCTGTCACAATTGCCCATTATATGAATCATTTCAGATCGTTTCATCAGTTTTTCTGCTGTTGCAATCGGATCAATTGGACCGAACAGTGTATCTCCTAAATTCACGATCGTTTGAATTCCGCGCGAATCAATATCCCGCAGTACTGCTTCCAACGCATAAATATTGCTGTGTATGTCTGAGATGACGGCAAATGGCTGCTGTCCTTTCATTTTCATGAGTTCGTTCACTCCTAACGAATTTGGTAGAGGTGTATGTTATGAAAAAAATGGTGAAAGCAATTGAAGGATTATTCAAACAAGAAACGGCAGCTGCTCCCAAAAGCGCGTTTATTGTGCAGGTAGAACAAATGCTGGATCAGTACGAGCGTTTGTTTGAGGATGGCTCCCCGTACGTTTTACATAACAGACTGACCCAGGCACAGGTCGAGGAATTTGAAGCGATGGCAAACATCTCACTGCCTGCCGACTATAAAGACTTCCTGCTGCACATAGGTGACGGCGTTGTACGTGACAGGCAATTCCCTCTCTCCCTCTCGCATGCCAGAGATTGCTTGGAAACTAGTATACGGAATTCTGGAGGCTTTGGATATATGAGCCTTCCTTTTTCTGTAGAGAGCTGCAATCGTTATTACGGGGAAGAGTTTGACGAGATTGATGACGACATATCCGACGAAGAGCTGGACGAGATCCGGATCGAGGCATCGCAAGGCATCCTGACCGTCCATAATGATGGCTGCGGCTACTATATCGTTCTCGTTGTCGCAGGCGAGTTGAAAGGAAAGCTTTATTACATCGATACATGCCATGGGCAGGGAGCTCATCTGGTCAGCAATTCCTTTAGCGAGTATTATCTCAAATGGTTAAATCGAAAAATCAAAGAACGTCAGGCTTCTTTAGAACAGCATGACAAATTTGAATGCGTTATTACCCGTGTAAAGCTCGGGGGGAATGTCAGGGACTTGCATGTCCGCAACATGCAAAACGATTTTTCCTTTCAATTTGAATTCTTTTGTCCAGGTGATTTCGTGCGGGAGGGTGGTCATACGGAATATACAAAAGTGGATGATGAACTCGTCGTTTCCCTATCCATGGAGCATAAATCGTACAGTCCATTGGTGCTGGAAAAGCTGGACGGAAGCTTTGAGCTGGATGGAGCGCAGTCCCTTGCGATTATTGGAGATCGCTCTGTTCATACGGTTATCGGACGTGTGAATCGTTTGTTCGAGCATTCGACAGGCGAGAATTGCTTCCCGCTGTATGTGGAGGGGCTGGCGCAGGAAATCTTGATCAAAGCGCCAAGCGAGCTCACGGTTTCTGTCGGGGATGTGTACAAGGTGAAGGGGCAATTGAATGGTGAGGTTTACAGGATTATGCGGTAATTCTCTGGTAGAGTCTTACTAAATGCTTACTTCGAATATCTCAGCTGACAGAGTATGCTCTTCTCTTACAAATAGAAGAGCATCTTTTTTTATCATTTTTGTAAAAAGTTTGAGAGGGGTAGCTTTCCCCCATCGTCTATAGTAGTGAACGAACAAAAAGGAACGGCTGCGCAGCAACCTTTTTGCAAGGAGGTAACAGCATGCAAGACGATCGGGAGATCATTGCGAAGGTCCTTCAAGGAAATAAAGAGGCTTATGCTCTGATCGTCAACAAATACAAAGGCAAAATCACTTCAATTCTTCAAAAAAGCTTACAGCATTCTCATGACGTGGAGGACATCGTGCAGGAAGTGTTTATTAAAGCATACTACAGCCTGCCAGACTATAATCCAAACCACTCCTTTCCTGCCTGGCTGTATCGAATTGCTATTAATCGCGGGATTGATGAGTGGCGCAAGCGAAAACGTGCTCCTTTTGTGACAGAGATGGATATAGAGCTAAAAGACGATGGACCTGCCCCAGAGGATGCCTATCTGGTGAAGGAACAGCGTAATGGTCTCAAGCGGCAGATGATGGTCCTCGATAAGGAGCATCGAACAATTCTGGCGCTTCATTATCTTCAGCAGTTGAGCTACAGAGAGATCAGCAACAAGCTGTCTTTGTCTGTAGATACTGTGCGAATGCGTCTATCTCACGCCAGAAAAAAGCTACGAGAGCAGCTTGTCAAAACGGAGAAAAAAGGAGGGCATCCGCTTTGAAGTGCCTTACGCAAGATCAACTGATCGCTTACACGGAAGATCGTTTATCAGCAGTGAATACACAGAAGCTAGAAAGTCACCTCGACCACTGTACCTTTTGCCAAAAGCAGCTTGAGCAATGGGTTGATTTTATGGAAGAAACAGCTGATGCCTCTTGGGAAAATTACCTCTCAGAGGATCTGGACCGAAAAATTATTGGCGCACTCTCCCTACATCCTGTGAGAGTTTTGAATCGTGTCACGACTATACCAAACACATCCATATGGAAGAAAAGGAGTATCACTTTCATGAAAAGAATGACATTTGCAGCCGCCGCCTTAACAGTCGTAGTTTCGTCGGGAATGCTCATTTCTCCGACCTTTGCCAGCTATGTAAATGCCGCTTTCACAAGCGAACCAATCGATAAGAAAGCTGATCCCGCAGCATCTGTAAACCATCCTATTCTGAAAAAGCATATAGACCCCGGTATTCAGCAAGCTGCCCAGAATGGATTTGCCAAAAACGTTCAAGCAAGCGCAACCGATCAAGGAATCACTTTCACAATCGAAGAAGTAATGGCTGACCCTCTGCGGATCAGCATGGTTGCTTCCCTGACCGATCAAAACGGAAAACCTCTCGATATCTTTTGGCAGAACATGTTTGACAGCACAGATCAGGACCCGATTTTTACGATCAAGGACAAACAAGGCAACATTCTCCAGCCTGCTCGTCCTATTGACTCTGGAAAGGAAGAAACGGCACATAATCCTAATGAAGACTGGGACAGTATAAGAAACGCAGACGGCTTCCTGTTCTTGAATCGCGAGCTCCGCAGCTATTTTGATGATCTAACCAAGATTCCAGACGAGCTGGTTGTAGAATTCGATGTCAAAAAAATGGGGGAGAAAAAAGGAAGCTGGAAGCTGTCCGTACCTGTCGATATGAGAAAGGCAAAGAACGCGACGAAAACTTATGACATCAACAAATCCTTTACCACTCCGCAAGGGCTTAAGCTGGATGTCAAGCAAGTAACGTTTGCACCTAGCGCAGTGGAGGTGATCATTGATCGAAGCAACACGGAAGGCAACGCGAAAAAGGACTACAGCTACGAGCTTATAGACGATAAAGGTGCGATTCTTGGGGCATGGGATTCCAAAAATATGCTAGGAAGAGCCAGCAAACAAAACAATGTGATCAATCGCTTGAAGTGGCGCAATACATTGCAGATGTCGAACGGGGACAGAGATTATCATTACTTCCAGCCTATCGACCAGAGTAACCCGATTACTTTTAAGCTCGGTTCTGTTTACACTGAAGAAGCTGCTGCTTTTCGCGCAGTGCTAGACCTTGCCCGATTAGAGAAAGACACAATTATAGAAGAGGACCAGGGGGACCTGTTTACCTTCAAAAAGTTCGTAAAGGACCCTAACAGAGTAGTCGACGTCCCAGGCTTTGAGGACGGTGTCTACAGCTTCAAACCCGATGGAACTCCGATTAAGCTGAAAGGATATCATCTTGCCTTTAAAGGAGAGCTTGGTGAAAACACGGCTCCTATGTCCATGGTTTCCTACTACTGGTCGGTCACCGACGAAAATGGCAAGAAATACGACGATATTCAATACTATATTGATCGGACCGATTATCAAAATGGTCGGGCCACATTCGAAGGATCGTTATTCGTACAAAATATCGAACCGCTTCCAAAGCAATTGATCATCACCGCTTCGAAAAGAATGGTTGAGCATCGCCATGTAGACTGGGAGATTCCGATTCTCCCGGAAAAATAAGAAGAGATAGATTGATTTGTGTCACGATGTGCAGGTAGTTGGCGGTTGGCGGTGCCCTCATGCAACATGTTGGGGCTTGTTCCTATCGGGAAACAAGCCCTCGCTCCGCCAACCTGTTCCCTGCGTAATCATAAGCGCAATTTTGCTACAAGTTAACTGTGCACTTTGCTCAAACCGGATACATACTCCTCCTGAAGAATACCCATATGCACGAGATCATGCCATTTCCCCGCCCGAAACATAAACTGCCGCGAGATGCCCTCATGCTGGAATCCGATTCTTTCATACAGCTTTATTGCTTTTTCATTAAAGGAAAATACACGAAGTGAGACACGGTGCAAATTCATTTCCAGGAAAGCATAATCGAGCAAAAGCTTTAATGCCTCGCTTCCATATCCCTTGCCCCAGTAGTCCTTTGACCCGATATCAATAATGCACTCGGCATTGCGGTTTTTGAGATCGATCTGGATGAGTGCGGTAACGCCAATAGGTGTCTCTGTTTGTTTGTCTACGATGATGTAGCTCTTCGAGGTGCTAGAACCTAAAATCACCTGACTGACAAATTCCTGCGTGCTCTCCCGTGTATGGTTATCGAGGAATGGACTGGTCGTCTGCATGACCTCCACGTCATTTCGCCATGCGTGATAGATGTCTACATCCTCCACCGTCATTTTTCTAAGAGAGACTCTCTCCGATTGAAAAAGCATCTTAGCTCCTCCTTCTCCATTCTATACTCATTTCTCTGATGCGGGACCAAGCATTTCTCTCAGTGAAAACACAAGGGCCTCCACCTGCTCAGCTACCTTCGTTTTTTCTGCGCCCAGATGTGCTGTATCCAGCATGAGCCCATCAATAAACGTTACCAGGTAACGGGAAATCATTTCCGCGGGAAGTCGCGGTTGAAGCTCTCCCTTTTTGGTTCCGCTCTGAAAAAGCACCGTCAAAGCATCCACGATCCGGTCATAACGAGTCGTACTGTATGAATTGCTCTCTTGCTTTTTCACATCACGGATTGACAAAAAGTACTCGGAGTTCGCTTGAGTCAGCGTCTGTTCGATTTGCTCCATTTCTTTTTGCTGCTTGTGTACCCAATTCGTTATTTTTTGCCAGCTCGTTTCATCATCGTTTGGGCTGAAAAACAGCACATCCTGCTGATCCTCGAACTGAAGCAGCTCCCTGTACAGGTGCTCCACATTGTCAAAGTAGGAATACAACGCGCCTCTTGAGATGCCCGCCTCATCCATAACGTCCTGCATCGTCGCTTTTGTATATCCTTTTGTTAGAAAGACACGCTTTGCCGCTTGCAGAAGCGCTTTCTTCTTTTCGTTTTTGTATTTGTCGCTTACTTTCGGTGACACGGGTTTAGAACCTCCTTCCGATCAAAATAGACACGAATGTCGTTTTTATATTATAAACGACATCGTTGTCGTTTTTCAACTTATATTCAAAACAGGTTGAGCATTGCATTATAAAAAAAAGCCCCGGAATTACTTCCGAAGCTCACCAACCTCCAACACAACCGGACAATGATCACTCCCCATCACATGCGCGTCAATCCCCGCATTCACCAGCGATGGAGCAAGTCTTGCTGAGGCAAGAAAATAATCAATCCGCCACCCGATATTTCGCTCTCTGACTTTTGGCATAAAGGACCACCATGTATACGCGTCCGTCTGATCCGGGTAAAAATGCCGATAAGTGTCCACAAATCCCGCTGCCAATAGTCGTGTCATCTTTTCACGCTCTTCGGGTGTAAAACCGGAGTTGTTGCGGTTGGACTTGGCGTTTTTCAAATCAATCTCTTGATGCGCGACATTCATGTCCCCGCAAACAATTACTGGCTTCTGGGCGTCCAGCTCTACCAAATACTTGCGAAACCTCTCTTCCCATTCGAGGCGATAATCAAGGCGCGATAGATCACGCTTTGCATTTGGGGTGTACACGGTTACGAAATAAAAATCTTCAAACTCCAGTGTAATGACTCGTCCCTCTGGCTCATGGTCTTCTTCCAGCCCATAGCGTACGGATAGAGGTTTCATTTTGGTAAAGATCGCGGTTCCCGAATAGCCCTTTTTCTCAGCGTAATTCCAATATTGGTGATACCCGTCACCGATCTCTACTTCAATCTGCCCTTCTTGCAGCTTGGTTTCCTGCATACAAAAAATATCTGCGTCTTCTTCCCGAAAATAATCGTAAAATCCTTTATTCACGCAAGAGCGGAGTCCATTTACATTCCATGAAATCATCTTCATTTTCGCAAGTCTCCTCATCACCATTCGTTCCTATGTAAAATCATATCATATTTGGCGATGGACCACGTCTTTCGCCCGTAAGCCAGGTCTCGAGGCATTTATGAACATGAAAAAACCACCATCCCCAATCGATTGCTGCGTGATTAGAGATGATGGTTTCCTTTTTGATTCATACAAGCCTATCAATAATACGGTGAGATCATGAGATATACAATTACACCAGTCGCACTGACATAGAGCCACATCGGCATCGTCCAGCGAGCAATTTTTTTGTGTCTGTCCACTTGCATGTTTAAACCTCGTGCGGTCGTAATCAGGGCAAATGGAACGATAACCGCAGACAACAAAATATGCGAAAGCAAAATAAAGTAATAGATCGGACGCAATATGCCCTCTCCGCCGTAGGATGTGCTCGGTGCCATCCCATGATAGACCAGGTAGGAAATCAAGAAGACAGCCGTTGTGCAAAAGGCGGCAAAAATGTATCTGCGATGAAGCTGAATATTTTTGTACTTAATGATCGAGACCAGCGCAGCAATCAAAAATACAAATGTAAAACTGTTCATCACAGCGTTCAGAAACGGTAGAAACGTTAGATCGAGATGACCGAAATCGTTATTCTTCGGCATAAAGTACATGATCGCGATAATCGTGTTAATCGCTATACTCAGAATCACGATAGCAGGCGTATAGTTACGTTGTTTCATACGGGCTACTCCCTTTCTCTCAGCTCTTAATGAGTATACCCGTGGTTCCAGCAAACCAGCAACCCTATTAGCCTATCGGTCACACAATGCTTACATTTACACGATCCAGACTGTATTTCCCTTACTTCTTACCTTCACCTGGATGAGCTGCGTCCAAGGGAACAGCCTTGTTCACACCAAAAGCGAAAAAGCTGATCACTATGATCGCAAGGAAAACAATCCCTGCCACTAGCGATATGCGCGTCTCATCATTGATCCACATACCAACTAACACCATCAGTAAAAAGGCAATCGTGACGTAGTTGGTCACTGGTGCAAAAGGCATTTTGAATGGATGCTTGTCCAATTCAGCCCCTTTCGCTTTTCTAAAATTGATTTGGCTAATCAAAATGACAAACCACGGAACCATTCCTGGAAGCACACTGGCACTATAAACGTACACAAACAGATTTTCCGGAGCGATGTAGCTTAAAATAACCCCAACACCTAACCCGACCAGCACGCCAATCGTCCCCAGCAGCGGTACACCATTATGGGACAGCTTCGTAAAGACTTTTGGCGCCTGCCCGTTTACGCCTAATGTGTACAACATACGTCCCGCACTGTAAATTCCGCTATTACAGCCAGACATCGCAGCTGTAATGATGACAAAGTTAATAAGTCCCGCTGCTGCCGTAATACCAATTTTCGCAAAAGTGGCAACGAAGGGACTACCGATTGCTTGTAATTGATTCCATGGATATACGGTTACAATGACGAAAATAGCACCAATATAAAAGATCAAAATGCGCCAAATAATGTTTTGGATCGCACTCGTGAGCGTCTTCTTCGGGTCCTTTGCCTCACCGGCTGTAATCCCGATCAGCTCAACGCCTTGATAAGCTCCAATCACCAACGATAAAGCAAAGAAAAAGCCCGTCCAGCCGCCAGCGAAAAAGCCTCCATGCGCCCACAGATTAGACAATCCGATTGCGTTTCCTCCATTGCCAAAACCAAAGAAAATGATGCCCAAGCCCGCAATAATCATCAGTACGATTGTCACGATTTTGATCATGGCAAACCAAAACTCAAATTCACCAAAGGATTTTACCGAGAACAGGTTCGCCGCTCCGAGAATCACCATGGCAATGATCCCGGGAATCCAGGCAGGCAAATCAGGAAACCAATACTTCATGTACGTCCCGACGGCGATAATTTCAGACATCCCGACAATGACCCACTGGAACCAGTTGCTCCAAGCAGTCAGATAACCCGCCAAAGGATGAATGTACTTGTGACCAAAGGTCGCAAATGAGCCTGTGCTCGGTTCGACGTACAGCATTTCTCCCATGGCTCTCATGATAAAAAATATAAAAATTCCTACAATTGCATAGGCTAGCATGACGGAAGGACCTGTCCATTTAATCGTACTTGCTGAACCCATAAATAACCCAACACCAATGGTCCCGCCCAAAGCAATCATCTGAATATGACGCGCTTCCAGGCCTCTCTTCAATTCCTTGTTTGCCACCGTTGTCTTCTCTTCCTCTCTACTAGCTACTGGCGGTATTTTTTAGAAAGCTGTCAAAGTAAGCTTCATCCCAATAACGCATTAAAGCCAATACCTAATTTTATTTACAAAAAAAACGTTCAGCTACCTATCTTCTGCACTTCTTAGTAAGTATTCCTGATCGTTCGTAAGACTATTCTTTCCTTCCAGCAATCAGATTCAAGCCTGATGCACTCGTTTATTGTAGTACGTTTTTCTGATAATAACAATTATATTAATTAAAGAAATAGTTAAAAAATGCATATATCNAAGAAATAGTTAAAAAATGCATATATCTTATTTATATAAAATAACTTGCAGATCAAATATTTTCTGCTGCTTGCTACTCGTGAACTCATGCAAAAAGAGCGTTAACGCTTTAACGTTAACGCCCTCTTCTCTCTTCCTTATGAACTCTACATTCGATGCGGGATCACAAATGATACCGCAGTCCCCTCACCTGGCCTACTCTCGATCGACAAGCCTTTCCCGTACATTTGCGTCAGCCTGCGATTCGTGTTGGACACCCCGATCCCTCCTTTATCCTTCATGGACAGATCCAGGTTTTGTCTCACAATCGTCTCTTCCATTCCACACCCGTCATCCTTGACCTCGAAAAGGGTGGAGTCCTTTTGTCGGACAATACGGACTTGGACGGTTCCTCCTTCTTGTTTCGTCATGAGGCCGTGGTTGATCGCATTTTCAACCAGCGGCTGTATCGTCAGTGGAGGAATGAGAAGCTCGATATCCGGGTCCACGTCCCATACGACGGATAACCTGTCCCCGAATCGTTCTTTTTCAATATAAAGATAGGCTTGGACTAGCTCCAGCTCATGGGAGAGTGGTACCTGCTCCCCTGTATTCAAAAAGTCAAAGCTGATATGCAAGAAGGATGTAAACGCGTCTCCGAGCCTGCGCATTTTTTCCGTATCAATCTCACTGAGCGCCATAATGGAGCTGAGGGTGTTGAACAGAAAATGAGGGTGTATCTGCGCCTGCAAATACGCTGCCTCCATTCGCAAACGCTCGTCTACTGTCTGCTTTAGCGTGGTCAATGACCAGACACGGTATTTCAGCTCCAGTCCATCTACCGGCTTGCACACATAATCATTTGCCCCGGACAAATATCCGGTGTAAATGTCTTCGGCTTGGCTACGCGCTGTCAAAAGTAAAATGGGAAGCTCAGAAATGGAGAAATGCTCCCTCACCTTTCGCGTCAGCTCGTAACCGGACATATGCGGCATCATGACATCCACGATGAGCAAATCCCACTGCTCGGTAAAGAGCAAATCCAATGCTTTCTTGGCTGATGTGCATGTCTTGATGTTGTAGTGAGCTGACGAGAGCATGCGATCAAGTACCTTCAGATTGACCGGGTCGTCATCGATAGCCAGTATGTTCGCTTTCTTTTCCACAACGGAAGAGGAATGGGCTGCTGTCTGCAATGCGGACCATCCGCTTGCTGTATCATTTCGTGTGAGCTGGTTTACTGTCACCTCTTGCTCACGCTTGTCACTCTGCTGGTCAGAAGAGAATTCCTCTTCTGGCACAGCGTCTGTTGCCGCTAAAGGAAGCTGGAAGCTAAATACAGACCCTTTGCCCGGTTCAGACTGGACACGCAGCTTGCTTCCATGCAACTCAACCAGCTGCGTACTGATCGCAAGCCCAAGACCGATTCCTCCACCATCGCTTATCCCCTGTGCTCCCTGCTCATACGGCAAAAAGATACGCGCCTTGGTTTCCTCGTCCATCCCAATCCCGGTATCCTCTACATAGATCGTTACTTGACCGTTCACAAGCTTAGCTGATATCGTTACTGATCCCTGATCTGTGAATTTCAGTGCATTGTGCATGAGATTGAACAAAATTTGTACCAAGCGCTTTTCGTCTGCCAGAATGGGTGGGATCGTTTCTGGAATGTCCATTTGAAACTGGACAGGCTTGCCCGTGGCCATATGCGTGAGCATGCTGATAACCCCTGAAACAACAGATTGGATGTGCAAGGGCTTTTTATGCAGCACAATATGCTTATCCTGCAAGCGAACAGCGTCTAGCAGATCATCTAGCAAGTGCGACATTCTGCGGCTGATCGTGATGAGCAGCTGCATGTCTTCTGTACTTCGACCCGCCATGACATGCTTTTCATTGGTAACGATCGTCTGGGCGATATTCATGATGCCGTGCAAAGGAGTTCGCAGCTCGTGAGACGTGTGAGCGAGAAACTGATCCTTGAGCTTGTCGGACTTTTTCAGTTGCTCGGTGAGCTTTGCCTTTTCCTCTGAATTGCGGAAATAGCGCTTGAACCAATATGCAGAAAAGCTGACAAGAGCTGCGAGAAGATCAAGTGGATAAAAGACGTACTTGGTATCCACAAGCTGATAATCCATAAGGACGCCCCAGACTACATTGGAAAAGATACTCGTCGCCGAAATGAGCAAAAACACAGCGTCATCCTGGTTTTGAATCACCATTCTGCTAATTAAAAAAACGAACCAGACCAATGGACCAAAATAGAGCAAATTAAAATAGGGAGGAGTCGTTAAATAGTGCGCCCACTCGGCTGTCGATAGCATAAGAAGGAACGAATAAAGACCAAGCAAGAAAAAATATGTTCGAAACAGCCTTTGAGATTGCTTTCCTTCCGGCTCGGAAAGGTTTCTTACCATTAAAATTAACAGCAGCGGCTGCCATATGTAGACAAGCATCTCTACCTTGATCGCCCATGAATAATTGATCGGCAGCCAAAGCAGCAGCAGGTTATCATAACTGCACACAGTCTTTATGCCCACACAAGAAAGCAACAGGAAAAATACCAAGAACTCTTTTCGTCGGGTGTTAAATAAAAACAGGATCGTCGCATACAGGCCATGGAGCAGGAGAATCAGGAATGTAGCGAGCTGAAAACCGATCGAGTACCACCTGGCATTATCGATGGCTGCCTGTGACCCGAAGTATATCGACCTGACGATTCCCCCTTTTCGCGGACTATCAAAGTTAGCACTGCGGATGAGCACTTCAATTTCGTTGGCGTCGCCCGCATTGTAGCCAGGAGTATAAGATTCGTCTACCGGTTTATACTCTTCTGCTGTGGCCCCGAGAACCCCTGAGCCGCCTATTACCTCTCCGTTCACTTCTATGGAGGAAGCTGCCTGTATTTGCGGAATCCAAAACATGTACGGCTGATTAATCGGATGGTCTAACAAGATTCGTAGCCGATACGTACCGTACCCATATGATGAGGTAGCGTTTTCCGAAAAACCACTTCTCCAGTCACCGGGCACTTGAACAAAGCTGCTTTCAGGACGTGATGGCTGCTGTAAGTCATCATGCGCGACAAACTCTTCAGGGAAAAACTCCCATTTCCCATCCAATGCGATGGCCGGCGATTTTTCAAAGTCCCATCCTCGCAGGTCGAGAATGCCTTGACTTACTCCCTGATGCTCAGGATTCATATTTGCCGTATACCAAAGCCAGCGCAAACCAAGCAGAAAGGCTAGGAACAAAAGAATAATGACCGCTTGCTTAGCTATGGATATAGTCACATGTCGCGTGATTTGATTTCGTAACATTCTCATAGTAAGCCTCTTTTCGACACCATTCTGATTATCCCTTGTTTATCTGCTCACAAGCGATTATTAAATTTGTTTGAAGTAAAAAAGACATGCACGAAAAGCCCAAACTGGAAATTTGGCTTCGTCCACGTCTTTAATTAAAATCCAGATAAACTACTCGACTAGATTGTTTTCTTATTATCCTACTTTTACTATCCCGATTACTTTGCTTTTCGGTACAGTCGGATCATGTTGAACGATAAATGCTTTCGAAAAACGATTCAAATACGTTTCTTCGTGCGATTTGGGCGTTAATATAATCAATTTCCTTTTTAATTCCTGAACATATAAATCAAACACTTTCGATTTTCGATTTTCGTCAAGAGCACTATCGAATTCGTCAAGAACGATAAATCCCGGAGTCGTTTGTAAATTTTGCAGAAGTGCCAAGGCAAAGAGGAGAGAGCTCAGCGATTCTTCGCCACCTGATACACCTTTCCCCACTTTTCCGCCACGTGCCTTTATGCTTACATCTTCCAATGATCCACGATGACCTTCTTTTCGCGCTTTAATATACAACTTGAAATGGATTCGCTTACGCTGACCTTCATATGATTCCCAACCAATATCCCCTTCAAATTGAAAGTGACTCATATAAATCTTAAACCGCTGCTGCAGTTCGAGGACCCGCATGTTAATCGTCGTTTCCATTTTGTCTCTTAATTGCTCGGCACGTTCCTTATCTTGTTCAAGCAAAATATTTGTCCTTTTGAATTCATCGTCTAATCGCTCATATTCATATTTCGCAGTCTCATAATTTTCCGGTGCAGTCGGATCTATTCCGTCTTCGGTCCGGGCCTGATTAAACTTTACCTGTCCGCTTTCACGATCTATTTTCAATTGTGGAATAGAAGTCGGTTTTTCCAGCGCGGCATTGGCAATGACTTCAGAATAAATCCCAGGGATCAGATGCTGCAGCTCATTCAATTCTTGTATGGTCTTAACCAGCTCTTCTTTTGTAATCTCGATTTGATTCAAGTTACTTTCCTTTTGGTTCCTTCTCATGCGAAGATCGTCCTCCACATGATCCAGCTCATCGGACAACCTTCTTATCTCTCGCTGTGTCTGGTTGATCTTTCGATCGAGCTGATCTCGTTCGTTCTCCAACCGAGAAAATGTCTTCTTCTGTTCTCTTACCAAGTCTTTCTGTATCAACCCTTGCTTTTGTAGCACATTTAATTCCTCATATTTGTCTTTCATCTTGCCGAGTTCTTCGTAAAAAGCTTCCTCATCACGCAATACCTTTTCCAATGCAGCTTGCTCCAGCTGTAGACGAACGAAACGAGTCCTGTCTGATTCGAGCCGTACCCTGTCCTGCTTAATTCTTTCTTCGGTTTCGAGTTCTTCATTCAATTTATTTTTCAGTATGACTCGCTCATGTTCATGCGTCATAAATGCTTCCGCTTCCCGAACCTGATGAATAATGCTATTTAACTCCTGAACTGTCTTGGTGTCTTCCTGTATTTTCTTATCATATAGGGAAATCCTCTGGTAGAGCTCATCTATCTGCACCTGCACTTCATGCTTACGAGCTCGCAGCGCCTTCACACTCAATATATACTTGTCCTTTTCTTGCGGACCTCTAATCCCGATCGGATCGATTAACACACCATTTTGGATGGAGAATATGTTTTCCCGGAAAAATTGCTCCACCCACCAAAGTGCTTTGATCGCATGGGGAATTTCGTCTTCACTGAGCCCTTCCTTTACCTTAATATGAAGGTTGGTTAAATGAGTAATAGACCGATCAGGAACGATTTTCATCAGGGGGACGTGATACAAATCGTTTGGCGGATTCGTATGCGTACCGTTAAAAAACATCGTGTATTTGATTGTTTGAAACAACAGCTCATCTTTAAGCCGGGCAGTCTCATCCATTTCAATGAGTTCACGTAAAGGATACGCTTTTATTTGCTTAGAACGAAACCATTTCATTGACTCGATTTGACGAGCTGATAAGTCACGTTCCTCTTCCAGTAAAACAAGTTCTTCTCTTAACCCTTGCAAATCCCTTATATCGTTTCTTTTTCTGTCTTTATATTCTTCAATTCCAGCTTCCAAAGCCACAATCTTTTCTTGTACAGCGTAACTGCTCTTATATTGTCGAAGTCTTTCACGATGAACAGTTTCCAACTCGTCATCACGCGCTATTTTCTCTTTGATTCCAGCTATTTTCCCCACTTTTTTTTGCCAAGCTGTATTTTGCTCAGCCAGTAATGACTCCGTGTAATGGTGCTGCTCGTCTGTTTGCCGTTGTTCTTCTGACAACGTATGCAGCCTACCTTTAACCTCGTCTTCGGTTCGAGTAATTTGACCTTTCCGTGATGTAATCGATTCTAATTCTTTCTCAAGTTGTTCGATCTTTGTGTTGATTTCCTGAAGTTGCACAGCCGCTTCATCCATTTTGTTCCCCACGGTCTCAATCCGTGCATTCAGTATTTCAAATTCACCTTTTTCTGTTTCCAGGCCTTCCGTTGCTTTTTCCTTTTCCTCCTTTTTTAATGCTATCGCGTCTTGCACTTCATAAAGTTCCTCTTCCAACTGCTGAATAATAGCCTGGATGCTCTCTTTCTCCCTGTGTAAATGCTTCTCTAACCCGAGCAAAGATTCAATATACATCTCCGCCCCTTCTCGAAGTCTTTTTTGATTATCCAGAAAACGGTCGAGTGCCGACTTTTTCATCGCTAAGTCTGCTTTCATTAATTTTACGTTCAATTCCGAAGACCGGAGTGTTTCCTCGGTCTCCTTCATTTTTTCAATGCTTTCTTCCCAATCTCGCTGGACTTTGTCTATCCCATGTATCTCACTAAAAATGCGGAAACGCTCCTCTGGGTGCATAATCGCAAATTGATTAACTTCTTGCTGGTACCAAATTAGATAGAAAAGATCAGGATCGATTTTGTATTTATACTGTAGATCTTTCTTGTAAGCAGAAAAATTGTAATAACGATCACCTGATGTGTACGTAATTGTCTCTTCCCATGAATCAATTTGTTCCCCCTTTGAAATCGAAAACACTTTTTTCAGAGGCTGTCCGGGGTCTTGAGACATACTTAGCGTAAATTCAATGAACGAAGGCGCATCAATTTTCATGAATCCATCATTCTTAAATAAAAAAGAGATTTTTGCTCTCCATGTTTGATCAGCCAGTAAGTTACGAGATTTGAGTCCCTCAATATCTACCTTCGAGGAATACAATACCGCCCCCATACAAAACGTAATGGTCGATTTTCCCGCTCCATTTGGCCCAGTAATCAGCACATGTTGATCAGCATCAGATAAATCAACTAAAGTTGGAGAATAGTCGCGAATTCCTGAAAAAGTAAGTCTCCACGGAATCATTCATTTTCTCCTTTCTGGTAAAGGTTATACCGTCTGAAAAATTTCAAAACCTCTTCTTTGTTTAGTTGATGAGATTGACTAAATTCAACTGTTCGGCGTAAAAAAGAATCAGAGAACATGTGAATACCGATAGCCGTAAGTTGATAAGCTTTTTCATGTGAGTTTGTCTCGTATTCCTCAATTGCACCGATCTTTTTTAACGGATCAATATTCAATAGAATGCGCTGGTTTGCCTTTGTTGTTTCGTGTCCAAATGCGTTAAGCAGTTGATCAAAAAGAGTAAACTCATGCTGTAGTACTTCCTGCTGATAAAACATATATAAGAGAATCGCCAAGCTTTCCTTTGTCAAAGTGTTACGGGCTGCTCGAGCGGGCACCCTCATTAGTGCAACTACTTGATCACGCCGTTCATCATAAATTACTCGGAAATAGCGACTTACAGCTTGATTGACGCGTTTAATAAACGATGTTAGCCCTTCGTCATCCCCCTGAATCTGAAGCTGCTTCTCCACTTCTTTTCTTGAAAGACCAAAGTTCCCTGATCGTATGGAAGCAGAGGACGAAAAAAGAATGTTCATAAATGCGATCTCTTCATTCTCCGTCAAAATTCCCTTCAATGATTGCATCACATTTAATGGATTGGCATTCGTCTCTTCACTTATTTCGTTTTCGGATGATATTAGCTCGATCTTCACGATTCATCCACTCCCATTTTCGTTCATATTCCGGCAAATTTGTTTGTCCCGTTTTGTGTATCGTAATTTTTTTATTCCCAACCAACGCGGAAATGGCTGTAAGTGCATTAACTGCGTCACTCCATTGATCAGTGGTGGCTTCAATGACGACTTGTTCAATAGATGCTTCTTCGTGTTTGTCTAAAAATAATTCAATATCTTGCGTTTCTATCATCGATTTCGTCAATAGCCAGTTTGATTGCCCCATTAATTCTTCCATTTGATCCATTGAAATCTCTTCTGAAACAAAAACAAGCTCTTCGACCATTTCGTCCGATTCAACTAATGGTTCGTAAGTTTCCAAATAGTGTACAGCCTCTTCTATAGCTACAGCGGAAAGCGGGGAAGCAAATTTAAACGGGATCCACAGCCCGTCCACTGCCTCACCCTCATATTGGTCCTGTTCCATAAAACTTAACAACTGATACACGTTAGGAATATCTGAATCAAGCGGTGGATCAAACATCTGACTGATGAACTCTCGTACCTTTTCCGGCTGAATAGACGAGGTTAAGGGAGTTTTTTGCATATGGGTAAACTTCAAATACTTATTAATCATTCCTAGACTTAAATTGGTTCCCTCTGCTAGAACTGCGGTTCCTTTTTGCATTAAATTAGCAAGAATTAAGCTGTCCTCCAATGTCTGGAATTGACGAAGCCGTTCTTGCAATTTCACTTCAAGTTCTCCCATTAACTGATGAATAAGCTCTAGTTGCGGCAGTGCGTTGCGATCTGCCAGCATTTCCAATTCGCGTTCTTGCATTAACTGAATCGCATTTTCAACATTACGAATCATACTGGCAATCTTATTACCTCCAGATATCCCATGGTCGTCGTATGCTTCACTTAATTCAGCATCACGTCTAGCTTGGAAAAGCGAGCGACCTATATCATCTTCCATATAGTAGGCTAAAGAATCGTTCGCAAGCCGTATAATAGCATCCATCATTCGCTTTCCAACATCTCGTAGCTTTAACTGACGTGACTGCTTTGAAAGCCAGTTATATTTGACAAGAACATTAACAGTTTGTTCAACACTCTTTTTCGAAGGCGGTTCTGGATCTTTGTATCGATTTTGATAACGATAGTAAACAGTCTCGGCGTTTTCAATCGGCTCATCAAGACCAAGTGCTTCTTCATTAAACAGTTGGATCAAACGTAAAAAGCGCAGGATTTGAGTAGGCGCTTCAAAAGAATATTGTGACCCTAAATCACTCAATACACCCGATAAAGATGCGATATCCTTCATCGACTGTATGACCTCGGGAGCAGAATCATCAAATTGAAAAATGGATATTAGTGGGCGATCCACTTTTTCCACTCGCTCACACCCCCTAAGACTTGTTCCTGTTCCACCATTTGCTGCTTTAAAAATGCTACCATGTGCTCCTCGTATTGTTGCCAGTTTGTGATGACATCGAGTTGAGGAGTAATCCATTTAATATGTGGACTCCTAACTTGTGTCACAGCTTCGTACAATTCCCTCGCAATTATTAGCCCATCAGGGTCATAATCACTCCAAATGATAACTTGACTCAAAGAACTATTTTTTACTAATTGCTGAATGCACTTTCGATGTGATGTTCTTAAATGTCCATCTGCACATAATATAAGAGAATTTGCCTCCTTCAAAAAATTCTTTTCAGCAGCCATTCTTGTAAGTATTGATCGATTTTCAACCAGCCACAGTATGGATGTATTTGTGCAGTACTCGTCTTCAACAATCGCTAAATCTGTCAAAGCGTGAACAGGTCCAAATTGATAGGTTGAAAACCGCCCAGCGATGTGCCCTGAAAAATAGAGCGGTGTAATTTTTCCTAAACTAGTGAGGCCAAGCGTGTCCGCTGGGCATTGTGCCCAGTCTTCCAACTGTGCAATGAATTCCTCTTTGTACAAATCGAATTCCTTGGATCCTCCAATGGCTTGATAATAATTTGCTCCAATTTCTTTCCAGTCAAAATTCGTTTTATTACCAGCTAATTGCACAAAAGCCATAACAAAATGGAGAAATTTCAGTCGTTTTTCTATAGACCAATTGAATGGAAAAAGGGGTGAGTTAACTAGCTCCTCATACCCCTGGATATCTCCCTCATTTATCATGTTTATTAAAGTTAACACACCTTTTTTACTATTGGCTAAAAGGTGCTGATCGAGTTTATACTCAAACGAAGCTGCACTCTCATTCCAATTTTGAATCTGCTGATCAATGGCGTGCTTCTTTTTCTGAATCTGTTCTTCCTCATATTTGTACAATCGGTATCCTTGGCGATAATGCATGGAGTCTACCGTCTTTTCGTCTTTTTTAAATCGTAATTCTTTAATGATCCAGCCTTTTTCCAACCACCCCAACGTAATTGGATCGTGGTCATCTAGTTGCACTTTCTTTTTAGTCGTAAAATTTATTTTTTTCAACTCATTATCAGGGCTTTCTTCTTCACTGTCAGGATCATACATTGCTAATGTGAGCATCCCTACAATCCGATACGTTCTTTCTGTTTTCTTCATAATATTTACATCAATAAATGGAGAATCGAGAGCTGGAGTAAACTTTAGATCAAGATACTCTAATTTCTTTAGTATATTTTTATTAATATAGGTTATAAGTAAGGAATCAGTCATATCCAATATCTTCCTCTTTTTCATCTTTTCTATTTATTATACTAGCAGAAAGATAAACCCGTCATTGTAAGTAATTATTAGAAACTCTAAACTCAAATAACACAAATGGATGAAATCCTCGATAAACAAGGACTCCATCCATTTTTCAATAACTATCAATCACCTGGGTCACCTAGACAAACTGCCTGCTGTCATTATTTCGCCCAAACCGATAGATCGCAATCAGTGCAAAAACGACTGCAAATCCGAGCAATATCGCCATGTTCATGGTCAAGCTGCTGAGTGCTTGCCCTTGCTGGAGCTTGTTGATCATGTCAAGCAGCCAGTGCTGTGGCAGGAAGTTCGATATTTTTCTGACCGTGTCTGGCATGATCTCCATTGGGAAATAGCAGCCCGCCAGCAGACAGCTTGGCGTAATAATCAAATTTTGCAATGCCCCTGCGCCTGACGTGCTTTTTGCAAAGGCAACGATCAAAAGCGAAAGTGCCACAGCTGCCAGTGCAAACAAAAGCAGCGCCGGTATCATTTGACCGTAGGTGATTCCCGAATCGATATGGAAGACGTTTTTCATCACAAAGAGAGTCACCACAATTTGCACAAGCATGAGAAGCATGTTAACCACTACGTTTGAAATCACATACATTCGTGCTGACATCGGTGAAGATAGCAAACGCAAAAATGTGCGGTTTTCTTTTTCCTTGAGAATGATCTCTGACATATTGACGGCAGAGAACATCATGAACGAGATGAGAAAGCCAAGCGATCGATACGTCATTTCCTTTGTGATTGACGTGTTAGGCATCGCTTGCGCCGCCAGAGTAAAATTTCTCTGGCTGTACGCCGCATAAATGCTCGAAAACGCTGCTTCATCTCCTTTCGCTTCTTTACCGATGGCAGCGATATTGCCGAGGTAGCTTTGGAGCATCGTTTTGACGTAGGCGGTCACTTGTATTCCTTTCACGGAAACCATATTCAAATGGTCCGGCTGACCTCTTCGAATACTGTCTGCGAAGCCTTCTTCAAAAATTATCCCTGTGTCCAGATTGCCTTTCACAATATCCGACTGAAGCGTTTGTTCATCCGTGACGGTCACCTTGACATGACTCAACCCCTCCATAAACCGGATGGTGTCCAGTGTAATCGGTTGGCTTCCGTCCTGATTGATGACACCTACACGAATCGTGCTCGTGCTGACACTACTGTAAATCAGCATGGAGATCAAAACACCGACGATCGGCAATCCGATGTATACGAACCAGTTTCTTTTGCTACGAAAGGTATCCTTCAAGGTTTTTCGAATGAGCCACATCATTTCACTCATAATTAAAACGCCTCCCGTTTACGGATAGAGATGACAGCTGCGATCAGCACTAGCGCTGCAATCCCTACATTCAGCCCAATGGTTGACCAAGCTGCTGAGCTATTATCGGCATAAATAAGTTGCATCAAGGCTGTGTTCGCCCAGCGGATCGGCGACAGATATGTCAAGAAACCCAATACGCCTGTCGCATCATCAACCGGAAAGTAAGCACCGCCGACAAACGAAGCTACTTGCGTGAAGATCATGACAATTAACCGAGAGCCTTCTGCTTTAGCCAGGAAGCTGACGCCAAGACCCAAGCTGACTGCAACCAGCACTTCTGTCAGCAAAACAAGCACGACCATGCCATAGTGGTCACCCCAATCAGCGTGGAGCGCGTATTTGCTAAACAGAACGACCAGCAGGACACAAATCAGATTGATAACCGTACAGCCAATCACTTTCCCTGCGAAAATCGCGCCTTTGCTCACAGGTGCTGCCATCAGGCGAATAGCGGTATTGCGGGTACGTTCCCCTCTGAATAAATAGCTGGCGGAAATGATCGAATAGAGTGCGATCATCGTTGTCATCGCAATGGCGTAATAATCGATCGAGCCCGGTCTTTTCGTTGGATCAAGGGAAGACTCGCGGATAAAATCGGAGCTTTGCCCGGCGCTTTTGACAATTTCTTGGGCAATAGCTGGCTCCACCTGGTAGGCCGCTGATGCGAGTGCATAACGATCCGCGAACACGGTTAACATGCCTTGCAGGATATTGCTCTCGATTGTATCCTTACTGCTTCCATAAAACTTGATGCCACTGCTCGTAATTTCGGCGTACGCCGTATATCGATCGTTTTGAACCTCGTCCTGACCATTCATGCCTTGCTCCGCTTCAACAGCTTTGACTCCTTCTTTACTGATCTCCTCTATAAATCCGTGCCAATACGTGGTCAGTTGCGGGTCGATCGCATTGCTTTTGTACAACAAATGCAAGTCCCTCATCGTATAACCGGGGGCAAATGCATTGGACAGCGCCGCTCCCAAAATGAGGATGAGCACGATCGGCATAGCAAGCATAAAAATGAAGGTTCGCCTATTACGAAGATTTGATTTTATTTCTTTTACCGCGATGTTCCAGATGTTCATGGCAACGTCCTCCTCAGTCTCGCAGGTTTCGGCCGGTTAAGGTCAGAAACACCGACTCCAGATTAGGCGCTTGCTCCTCGACTGAACGAATCTCTACCTGATCCTTGATCAGTTGCTGAATGATCCGATTCAAGTTGTTGATCTCTGCTTTGGACACGATTTTAAGTGTATTTTCCTCCTGCAGCACAGCCGTCACGCCTGGAATCGATTTGAGCGAGTCCAACGAATACATCTCGTCGACTTTGATCCCGATCCAGATTTCTTTCGAGTCGGTAATGATTGATTTGAGCTGCTCCTTGGTGCCCTCCGCGATGATTTTTCCATGGTCGATGATGCCGATGCGACTGCAGATTTCTTCGACTTCCTCCATATAGTGGCTTGTGTAGATGATCGTGCAGCCCATCTCGTTCAGCTTGCGAACGGAGTTCAAAATATAATTTCGAGAGTGCGGGTCAATCCCGACAGTCGGCTCATCCATGATGATCAGCTTCGGGCGATGTGCGATTGCACAAGCGATATTCAAGCGGCGCTTCATTCCACCCGAAAAATTTTTGGGAAAGCTCTTGTGCTTGTCAGCAAGACCTACGAATGCCAGCGCTTCCTCCGTACGTTCCCGAAGCAAATCTCCTCTTAAGCCGTACAATCCGGCAAAAAAACTCACATTTTCATACGCCGTCATGTCCTCGTAAATGGCGAGCTCCTGCGGGACGATGCCCGTATTCATTTTGGCGAATTTGGCGTCCTTGGCTATGTTTTTTCCCAGCAGGCGGATTTCTCCCTTTGTACTGCGCAAGAGAGAGGCAATCATATTGATCGTGGTGCTCTTGCCCGCTCCATTCGCACCGAGGAACCCGAATATTTCACCTTCTCGCACGTTCAGCGACATATGATCAACGGCAATGAAATCACCGAATTTCTTGGTCAAGCTGTTGATTTCCAGTACATAGCTCATCTGGAGTCACTCCCTCACTCGTTATGTCTGTATTCTAATAAAAGAGGATGCCCTTATGTCAGTGCATAAGTTCATCCTCTGTGCATGAGAATCTTCACTTTGTTCTTCGTGAATGGTTTCACTCGTTCATGTAGGGAATGAGTGTCGTCACACGAAAGCCCCTTGTCCCGTCGACGATGACGGTACCGTTAGCCGAAGCCGCGCGCTCCTCCATTCCCAGAATACCAAGCCCTTTTACCACTTTCTCCGCACCTACACCATTATCCGAAACGATGGCTTGTATGAATTTGTTCAGTACCCGGACTTCGAGATTAATGGCCGTCGCCTTGCTATACTTGAGGGCGTTCGTTGCAGCCTCGGTCGCATTTTGCTGGATGATTTGCCACTGAAACGGCGTTATGACGTCAATATCGCCTCCAAAAGTCAGCGTGGCAGTAACTGTTCCTTTTGCCGACAGTTCATCCACAAAAAGCCGAAGCCGGTTGATTCCCATCTCCTCGGGCTTTGGCTTTACTTCCTTCAGCGTTATCCTGATCCGCTCCATCCCTTCCTTGGAAATGGCGATGGCGTTACCCAATAGCTCGGCTGCCTTTTCCCGATCCATCGAAAGCAGCATCCGCGCCGCTTCCATCTGAATCAGCGCACCAGCAACGGCATGTCCGACATCATCATGGATTTGCTGGGAGAGTCGGCTCCGCTCTTCCAGCTTGATCGTATATTCAGACTGCCGGATGTATTCGGTGTTTTCGCTCAAGGTTCGAGCCAGCTTTTGCAAATCGGCTCGCATCCTCTCCCGCTCCTCCTCCAGCCTCCCCAGCCTTTCACTCAGCACACTGCTGCATGAATACAGCAAAAAACTAAGAAAGGCGCTCAGCAAATATTGCGGAATCAATTCGAGCGGAGCGAGAAGAAGCGGGAGCAGCATCACGAGTAATGCGAGCAGTGAGCTTTTTCCAGAAAGAAAAATGAGCTCGTAGATGCTGATGGGGAGCAATAAGAGAAACAATGGCTCCAGACTGACCGCGCATGCGATGACCAGCAGGGCCGATACCCCGGCAAAGAACAGCTTAGGTTTGGGCTTTTTCATGATGGAAATCGTGATGTTCACAGCCAGATAAAGCAAATAGCACAGGATCAGCCAAGGGCTCAGCTCAGATGCCAGATTGGCCAGAAATGATGCCGTGATGATATAGCCAAGTACTGTCGCTTTATTTCCAATCGTCCAATATTCCATTGCAACTGATTTCATTTGTCCGCCATTCTCGCTTCACCTGTTAAATAGTAGATGGCAATCTGGGTACGATGCTCCAGTCCGGTCTTGTTAAAAATCGCCGTGATGTAGTTGGCAACAGTGCCTTCGGAAATAAACAGCTTCTTGGCGATCTCCTTGTTGGATAATCCTTTCGCGATGTGCTCCATGACATCAAGCTCGCGCTCTGTGAACAAGCTGCGGTTGATTTTGCAGCCAGACGGAGCTGGGGATGCTGGCTCAGCTGTTGGATTATCTGAAGCACTTGATGGAGTTTGCGCTTCTGCACGCCCCATAGCGAGATTTAATTTGATTTTATCCAGAACGACATCCTGCAAGACATGATGGTTGTTGTATACACTCTTGAGGGCGTCACGAATACGCTCTGGCTCATTATTTTTCAGCAAATATCCACGTGCTCCAGCCTTGACGGCTTCCAGGATGAACTCATCATCATCGAACGTCGTCAGGATCATCGGCTTGACTGTCGTCTGCTCGGTCAGAATACGTGCCGTCTCCACGCCGTTCATATTCGGCATCCGTACGTCCAGGAGCGCGATGTCTACTTCATTCATTTTGCAAAAAGCTATCGCTTCTGCGCCATCCGCAACGGTCCCCACTACTTCAAATTCAGCGAAGGTAGTCAGGATGATTTTCATGCCTTCCCGAATAAACGAATTGTCGTCAGCGATCAACACTTTTATTTTCACTGTGGCTTGCCTCCTGTCGCCTGAGCCTTTTGCCGCACGCTTGGCGGATGAAAGCATCCCCCTTTTGAGCAAACCAATTATAGCAGAAAAAGGGAAAGGAAATCCTCTGATTGCCATCAATAGAGCCACAAAATTCTCAGGCTCCAACAAGTATGCGCTTCGCAAGCTTTTGAAGCATTTGGTAATCAATTATAGACTGACGGTCAGTCATATGGTAATATTTAACTCGAATCTGGCAGTTAGTCAAATGAAGGAGGTCCTCATGAAACGAATTGTCAAAGACCCGCATACACGGCGTGCAGAAATAATCTCAGCTGCGGGAGAGCTTTTTCGCAATCAAGGATACGTCCATACCTCAGTAGAGTCAATTATCCAAAAGGTCGGTGTCGCCAAGGGAACCTTTTATTACTACTTCAAATCAAAGGAAGAGATACTGGACGCTTTTGTCCACTCGATGGTCGATCAGCTCTGCGAAGAATATCAAAGGATTGCCGATAACCCTGCGCTTGGAGTGATGGACAAAGTACGGCACATGCTGCGCGGACAAAGCCGTATCGCCGAACAGGAAAGTGAATGGCTGGACAGTCTGCACCGCCCCGAAAACAGGGAGCTGCATGAGCGTGTAAATATCGCCATCGTTTTAAAAATTGCCCCTGTGCTCGCACAAGTCATTGAGCAAGGGAATCAAGAATCCGTGTTTCAGGTGGAAAATGCGTTGGAGACAGTCCAATTTCTCCTGGCGGGGTCCCAATTTCTTTTGGAATCTGGCCTCTTCGACTGGGATCGGGATGAACAGCAAAAACGGATGCATGCGATGCAGGTCATCATTGAACGATCGTTGGGAGCGAAGCCTGGATCATTTTCGTTTCTGTAATTTTTCGAGCCATTGCTATTCTCATGACAGATGGGAGAGAGTATGATGAGCAGTCAGGATAAAACCTTTCGCAGCTTTTTAATAATTTGGTCGGGGCAAATGCTTTCGGCAATCGGCAGTGGACTGACAGCCTTCGCCTTGGGAGTGTATGTCTTTCAAAAGACACAATCGACCACGAGCTTTTCCCTGGTCATCCTTTGCTCCTTTTTACCTTCCTTTTTGCTGCTGCCGTTTAGCGGCGTGCTTGCAGACCGATTTGATCGCAAAAAGATGATGATCATCGGAGATTCCGGCTCGATTGCTGGCTTGTTGTTTATTCTGTTTTTCCTACTGTCGGGTACTATAGAATTGTGGCATATCTACACAGGTGTAGTGATGAGTGCGATATCTGCGTCGATTCTCACCCCCGCGTACAAGGCAGCCGTCTCCGATCTTGTTTCCGAAGAGAAGTATGCCCAGGCAAGTGGGCTCATTCAGTTGGCCGGCTCTGCCCAATACCTGATCTCCCCGATGATTGCCGGTTTTCTGCTCAGCTTCTTTGACATCAAAACGGTTTTAGTCATCGACATCCTGTCCTTCCTGCTTGCTGCCGCCGCTGTTTTTGTCATCATGAAGCAGGTTCACACCCCCAAACAGGTTGAACAGCAAAGCTTTTTTCGTGAAATGGCCGAAGCCTTTCGCTACCTTCTTTCCCAGCGTGGCGTCCTCTGGCTTGTTCTGTTAATGTCCGTCGTTTGCTTTTATATCGGACTGATGCAATCCTTGTTTGGCCCGATGATGCTGACATTGACCGATTCCAAGGTTCTCGGCATCGCCCTTTCTATCGCTGCATCCGGTATGCTCATAAGCAGTATTTTTATCGGAATTTTCGGGACAGGAAAGAACAAGGTTTTCATCCTCTCCCTGTCTCTGACAATCGCTGGTCTCTTTTATGCCTTGATGGGAGTATACACGACTGTCACCCTGATTGTCGTCTTTGGGTTCCTCTTTTTCCTTACCCTTCCGTTTGTGAACACAAGTCTGGAGGTTCTGATCCGGACGAATATCGATAACGAACGGCAAGGCAGGGTATGGTCCCTCGTTTCAGCTATATCCCAGATCGGAATGGTTCTGGCATATGGTTCAGCAGGTTTTTTGGCTGATCATCTTTTTTCGCCTCTGCTTGCGCCGGATCGGCTGTTGGGGCAGACGGTTGGGCAAGTAATGGGGACGGGACCTGGTAGGGGAATCGGATTTTTATTTGTTGTTTCTGGAGTGATGGTGGCGATTTTGGCGATTGTCATCGGGCGTGTTCGGAAGATAAAAGAGCTGGAAGGAAAAATGGCAAAGGAGAGCAACGCGTAGCAGGTCCAAACGAGATCAGGGGAGCATGTATAGCCTCCTGATCTTTTTGATGACGGATATTAGATGAAATCGCACGTTCCCAAAACAAAAATCAATTGACTGAATTATGAGTATTGTATACGATAATTATCGATAAAGATAATTTCAACAGTGAGGTGATATGTATGTTCGTGATCAATCTCACATGCCTGAAGTGCGGTACTACCCACCCGATGACTCCTACCTCATACATTTGTCCCACTTGCGAGCATGGTTCGACTGATATGGATACAGATATTGGCATTCTCGATGTACAGTATGATTATCTGGCGGCACAAGAGGCTCTTTTGCGAGGAAAGGACAACAACAGCTCTCGGTCCGATATCTTTCGTTACATTCCGCTATTGCCGGTTAAGCAGCCTGCCGATGTTCCTCATGCAGGCGGTACTCCTTTGCTGAATGCACCGCGACTGGCTTCCCGTCTCGGCCTCAAGTCTCTCTATATCAAGGACGAAACTCGAAATCCAACTCGTTGTCTAAAAGATCGCGCTACAGTGATTGCGATGACGATGGCACAAGAGATCGGTGTCACTGATTTTTATTGTGCTTCCGCTGGGAACGCTGCAATCTCGCTTGCCAGCTATTGCGGGCATCAGGGATTGAACTGCCACGTGTTTGTCCCACAGGAGGCATCCCAAACTAGACTCAACTGGCTTCGGCGATTTGGCGCAAATATCCAGGTGTCCACAGGAAACTATGATCAAGCCTTTGACGAAGCAGAAACGGCTGGAGCCAAGTACGGTTGGTACAGCCGCAACTGCGCCTACAATCCTTTTCTGGTTGAAGGAAAGAAAACGGTCGCACTTGAAATCGGCGAGCAGCTTGGTTGGCAGGCACCAGATTTAGTCGTATCCCCTGTCGGCGATGGCTGTACACTTGGTGCCATCGGCAAAGGGTTTCGTGAGCTTTCCTTCCTGGGATTGACCGATCGACTGCCCAGACTCCTTGGAATCCAGTCGGAAGTCATACAGCCTTTGGTGCATCGTTATCACGAACAGAGCATCACGCAAGACCAGAGAACGACAGCCGCGGCTTCCATGGCAGTCCGTCGCCCGCGCAATGCCCTGCGATTGCTGAAGGAGCTTCGAGCAAGCGAGGGGACGATGCTTGCCGTTTCCGACAGTCAGATTGCGGCAGCGCAAAAGCTGTTGGCAGTAGAAGCTGGAATAATAGCCGAGTTCACCAGCTCAGCTACACTTGCCGGGTTGATGAAACAGGCGGAAGCAGAGTCTTTAGCAGGCAAAACCGCAGTCCTGGTGATCACTGGAGGAAGACTTGATTCTGATTTTTAATGGAGGAGTGAAAACATTGGCGGTTCGTGAAGTTTTGCAATTAGGCAATCCGCTATTACGAGAGGCTTGTTCTACCGTCAAAGATCCTTGCTCTAGCGAAATTGCGGCTGTTTTGGCAGACATGCAAGACACATTAACACATTGGCGGGAAACAACCACTTATGGTCGTGGAATTGCGGCTCCACAAATCGGAGTAATGAAACGGATTGTACTACTAAACATCAATCACCCCTGGCCGCTCATCAATCCAACGATTACGGAGCGCTCACCCGAGACAATGATTGTTTGGGACGCTTGTCTGAGCTTTCTTTGTATATTCGCGCAAGTCACCCGCAATAGCTGGGTAAAAGTACGCTATCAAGACACTACTGGCACATGGCATGAAATAAAAGCAGAAGGACTCTTATCCGAACTTCTCCAGCACGAAATCGATCATCTGGACGGCATTCTGGCATTGGATCACATGACAGATATCCGTACACTTTGCACCCGCGAAGAGTTTGAAAAACGTTATCGTGCAGAAAGCCCGTATCGCCAATGAGTCCAAAACAACCTCTGCGTGAGCAATTGAGAAAAATCGTGTTGGAGCGTGTACTGAAGGGTGATTTTCCAGCAGGCACCCGAATCGTCGAGTCAGCACTGTCAACCGAATTGGGTGTAAGCCGGACACCTCTACGAGAAGCGCTGCTTGATTTGACAAAAGAAGGTCTTTTACGTTCCGACTTGTCCAGAGGGTTTACCGTTCGACCATTTACTGCTCGCGAGGTGCGGGAGATGTACCCGATCCTCTGGACCCTGGAATGTCTGGCTCTGCGAATGGCAGCAGATATCCCCGCTCTAAGCGAGCTGGATGATTGCAATGCACAGCTTCTGCAGGCAAAAGGAAAACCCGCGTCTGCATTGGAGATCGATTTTCATTGGCATGAACTCTTGATTGCCGGCTGTCTCAATCAACGGTTGCATGAAATGATTGCGGATGTAAAAAAAATGATTCGGCGCTACGAATATTCCTTTATGTGGGACGCAGAGCTCATCCACAGATCATTTTTACAGCATCAAGAAATCATTGCTGCTTTGGAACAAAAGGACATCGAGCTAGCCAGCCAGCTCCTCGAGACACACTGGCGCACAGGTATGTCGTCTTTGCTTGAACAAATCACTGTTTAGGTTGAACTGGGGACTTTTCATCCGATTGTCCTGTCTACTATAATCAAAAATACAAATTTTGCGAGGGAATAATCTTGAGAAAAATGATTTGGCTTGTCTGCTTTCTATTTACTTTTCCATCGCTACTAAGTGGTTGTAATACTGCTGTTTCTTCAACTGCTCAACAACCAAAGCAAGTACAGGTGGATAAAAATTATTTACTCGCACTACATACAGCCAACAACTTCCTGATTGCGTGGTTGAACAGAGACGCTTCGAAAGGTAGTGAATTGCTTACTGATCACGCTAAAAAATCAGTTAGCCCAGAAGATTTAACCATGTTTTTTTCAGGGTTATCAAATCCTCACCATCAAGGATTCGAGATCATTGGACATGAAAATGCAGGTGAAAATACGGTGACGTTTCATGTTTGGTTATATGAGTATTATTCTGGCGATACACCGGAACCAGAGAAACGTCCTGAGCCTTACACCATTGAAGTGAGTAAAGTGGATGAGAATACATGGTTAGTTAATAATCTGCCCAAATAGAGGTACACAAAAAAAGAGGGGACTCTCATATGGTAACAATCTATCATGCTTACCCCTCTACGTTTTTTTTATTCAGGAGTTTTTTCATCTGCTTCCCTGCAACCTTTTAATCAGGTAAATAAGTATATGATTATAGTAAAATGTAGTAACTGCTCCAAATGAAGACGATATGCAAGCACATTGGAAGATTCGAGGAAATTACCTATGAAGAGAATACAACGAGCAGGTATGTTGATCATGTTAGTGATACTGCTAAGTACAGCTAACTGCTTACCGGCTCTTGCCGCACCACAGGTCCATGTAGCCGTGGATGGGCAATATGTGTCCTTTCCTGATGGGGCACCGTATGTAGATGTAAAGTCCAAGCGCACAATGGTTCCAGTAAGATTTGTAGCAGAAAGGCTTGGTCTCAGTGTGCAATGGAATGGGGAAACCAATCAGGTGACGCTGAAGAAAAAAGACGAAACCATCCATTTAACCATTGGGCAAAACCAGGCGCAGGTGAATGGGAAGGATGTAACCCTTGTTGCACCAGCGGTGATTAAAAACAAGCGCACAATGGTTCCGCTTCGCTTCATCAGTGAAGCCTTTCATGCACAAATCGATTGGATTGCCGAGCGTAATCTGGTTGTCGTGACAACCCCAGGGCATGCGAAAGTGGTGCCTCCGCCCTCGCCACCGTCCACTATCGATCGCACTTCGCAGATTCAACGAGGTACATGGATTTGGAATGCCAGCCTCATCAAAACGGAACAAGAAAGCATCCTAAAGTTTGCTAGTGACAACAAATTAACTACGATATACCTTCAGATTGATAAAGACATACCTGCAGCGGCTTATCAAAGTTTTGTTCGCGGAGCAAAGGAAAAACAAATCAAAGTGGAAGCACTTGAAGGCCGTCCCAATTGGGCTTTTACTCATAATCAAAACCAAATCAGGCAGTTTATTTCATGGGTAAAATCATACAATGCAGCAGCTGGAGCAGATGAAAGGTTTGAAGGACTGCACTTTGATATTGAGCCCTATATTTTAGCGGAATGGAAAACAAAAAATCAGCTGGTTATTGAAAATTGGATGAACAATATGCGGTTTATTGAGAGAGAAACAAAAGGAAGTGGTTTGAAAATTACGTTGGATATTCCTTTTTGGCTTCATCTCGTCAAGGTCCCCAGCTCCAACTATAGCTTCAGTGCGTGGCTATTAGAGAAGGTAGATTCTGTTGTCATCATGGATTATCGAAATGCTGCTTTAGGCAATGATGGGATCGTTGCCAATGCAAAGACAATCTTAAAGGAAGCAAGTACGCTTAAAAAGAACGTGATCGTTGCGGTGGAAACTGCACCCACTTCGGAAGGTGCCTTCACGACGTTTTATTCGTTAAGTACAGGGGCTATGAAAGCCGAATTAAAAAAAGCAGAGGAACAGCTGTCTCAGTATCCAAGCTATGCAGGGTACGCGATCCATAACTATGAAAGCTGGACGGCATTAGATGCAAAATCAAAGTGATTCATCAATGAGTAGGGCCCTATTCATACCTGTCTAGTTGATGAAAGCCCCGCCAGTTTTAGTGTGGCAGGGCTTCTCCAGACTTGTCTACTTTTTCATTTCTAGCAATAGAGGCACACCATTTTCCTGGATCTTCTTTACAACCTCATCGGTAAGCGTTACATTTGCAGCTCGATCTTTCAGTTCTTGCTCGATTTGCTGCTCCACGCGCTCAGCTTCCTTTAGCCAGCTGCTATATTCCACGGTAAGCAATTCTTTGTTATATCTGGAGAAAGAGATTTGGGCCTGATCCCCTTTATCCGAATTTACCCGGAAGCTAATATCCGAATTTTTGGCTCCTGCCTTATTTTCCTGATATCCTTGGGATGCATACTCTACGGAAGTCACTTTACCAGAAACGAATTGATATTTTTCTGCTGCTGCTTTCGCTAGCTCTTGATAGTCTTGATTGTTTTTCAACAGGTTAAAGTCCATTCCCTCAGGAATATTCGCCTTGTGATAAATTCTTTTTGCTATCGAATGCTTTTCACCCGTCACGGCATCCAGAGCAAATTCATAGGACAGCGTATCTGTAATCGTTACATTCACTTCCCATATAGCCCGCAGGTGCGAGGTACTGACGGGACTGTACGTCATTTCCAGTGTTTTCCCGTTCAAATCGATCTGGAAGACCCTCCACAAATTTTGGCTGGCCAGCTCAGCTGCCTCTTCCATTTTCATATCATTTATCGTCGGCTGATCCACTCCGACCATCTTCACTTTGTAATCCTTTTTCACATAGCCCGCAGGTACATTGGTGCTGGCCATTGCCGCATAAGGTATGCTGTAGCTCGTAGGCACCACTTGCTTTTTCCCGATTTCCGATGCTTTTACCATTTGACAAACACCGCCGAAAGCCAGTGTAGCAACTGCAATGGCTGCAACAGAACCAAGAATCATTTTTCTCATTTCATTTCCTTTAGCCATACTCAACTCATTTTTCCTCCTTTGATCTTGCATTGTGGAATGTGATTACAATTGTCATAATAGAAAAGCAATATCATGAAACAATCACGAACTTATTAGCAACTTGTAAAAGTTAATTTGGCTGTTGTACCTCTACCTAGCTCAGAGGAAAAACTCAGCTTCGCCCCGTGATTGGCTGCAATTTGCTGACAGAGCGTCAGACCTAATCCCGCTCCCCCTCCAGAACGACTGCGCGAGGCATCTACTCGATAAAATGCCTCGGTTATATGGGCCAGATGATCCTCTCCCATGCCTTTGCCATTATCTTGGACAGAGATGACCTTATGCCCATTCTCCAAGTCAGCTACCAATCGGATGGCTCCCTCCTGTCCACATGCTTTCATCGCATTATCAAGCAAATTAACAAGCAAAATATGCAACAAGTCGGCATCACACACCAGCGTGTCAAAGCAATATTCATAGGTAATCGAAATGTTCTGCTCTGCAGCCCTCATGGTCAGAGATTGCTCAACCTCGCGAAGCAGCTCATCCATCCGAACACTGCTCAGCTCGAGCTTATTCTCACGCAGGGTTGCCATATCCAGTAAACGGTAGGCGATATTCTGGAGTCTGCGACTCTCTGACATAATGTAATTGGTCGCAAATAGCTTGTCCTCTTCTGTGCGAACGACCTTTTGAATGTATTCCGCATAGCCGTAAATCGCAGTCAGAGGAGTCCTGAGCTCATGAGCCAAATTATCGGCAAATTGCTGCTTCTGTTGCGCTGCCGTAGCGAGCTGCTGTATCTGACTCTGGATTTCCTCCGCCATATGATTGAAGCTTTCCGCCATCTCAGCGAGCTCGTCATGTCCCTTCACCTCGATCCGGTTCCCATACTGCCCCTGCGCAATACTCTTCGATGCAGTCCTGATTTGCTGCAGAGGCTTGAATACGCGATTCAATACGAGCATGAGACAGATTGCCAGCAATGCGCTAAATAACATTCCCATCCCGAACAACGTCACCGTCATTTGGGACCACGCAGAAATGACTGCAGACACATCGTAGTAATAGACAAGCGTATACATATCATATGGCGCGGGCAAAGTGCCTGCTACGCTGATATATTCCTTGTTCTCCACCTTTTCCAGCGAAATCAGGCGCTCAGCTTTCTTCGAAATAACTGGCGGCAAGGGGAAGACTTGAGACTCTTCCATAAAATTGTTCGCAATACTTCGGCCATCCTTGGCAATGGTCAGGATTACTTTTTGCTTGCTATAAAAATCAAAATAGGAGCGATAGAGAGAAACGACTCCACTTTCGGGCGATTCTCCTCTTTTTTCCAAGGCATTCAAATCTTTTGCATACGACGACGCAATGAAGTAGTGTTCTCTGAGACTGCGATCTTTTGAACTATCCAAATTGCTCTTCAGCGTCACTACTGAAGCGAGCAAAATGCCACTATAAAAAAACAGAAGGAATAGAGTGAGCGTAAGCAAAAAAGTCCGCGATTTCATCTCTACACCTCCAAACGGTATCCCATTTTATAGACGGTCTTGATTCGATTTTCCATATCGAGCTTCTTTCTTAATTTTTGAATATGAACATCTACGGTTCTTGTATCTCCTGCGTAGTCAAAGTCCCAAGCAAGCTCGATTAATTTTTCACGCGATAGCGCAATATTTCGGTTTGTTACCAGCACCTCTAGCAAATCGAATTCTTTAGGGGTACATTCAACTGGACTTTCATTTAGAAATACTTGCCTTCTCTCAAAATCGATTCTCAGCGCATCCAATTCAAAGCTTTTGCTTTCTTTCTTCGTGCGCCGCAGAACCGCGTCTATTCGGGCCAGCAGCTCCAACATTTCAAAAGGCTTGACCAAATAATCATCTGCGCCAAGCGTCAAGCCCTTCACCTTATCGGATAAACTGCTGCGAGCGGTCAAAAAAATCGTTGGAGTGCCTCGAACCTGCTGAAAAACATCATACCCATCCACCTCGGGAAGCATGACGTCCAGCAAAATAAGATCGACTTCTTTTTGTGCTTGTATTTGAATGGCCTCTTTTCCATCGAACGCGGAAAGGCATATATGTCCTACTGCTTGCAGATTTCTTCTGATCAGTTCATGGATCGGGATTTCATCCTCGACAATTAAAATGGTTGCCACACGGATCACCTCTCTATTAGCATAGCACGGTGTTGTTATCGAGTTGTAAAAGCAACCATTCTTTCCTATTGATTTGATTACTCTCACTAGCAAAAGGAATGAAAAAAGCCCAAGTGATTGTCTCCACTTGAGCTCTGCTGGTCATTCACTTAGGTACATGTACTGCTCTTTCAATGTTCTATAACGCGGCCCAGGTGTTTTCAAGCCACTGCTCAAACTCAGCCCCTTTTTCACCCTCGTACGCATCATATACATCTGTTCTCATCTTCTGTAGCTTCTCTTTGAACTGTTCAAACGTATGATCTTTTGGCAAACTCTTCTTAATTCTTACCAAGGCTTTTGTTGTTCCTTTAATCAAGTCGCCTTTTTTCTGTGCTGGTAATTGGACTTCTTCGCCAAATTCCTTAAGCTTCGTATACGCAGCCTTTTGAACCTTGTACACAGCATCACTAGTCATGATTCGCTTTAATATATCGATGGTTTGGCTGTGTTTCCACTGACCTAACTCTTCAACAGCATCAAAACGTTCTCTCCAGTTCGATGTTCGATTGGCAGATTTTTTTAGCTCCTCGTAATTTGAGGGTAACTCATTATTTGCTCCGTTATGATTCAAAAAGATCAAACTCCTTTTATTCTTGTCCAATCTATTATGGCACTATTTTTGTTTCTTTAATATAAGCCTTTCACATTTCCTACGCTCCAAACCGCTGACGATACCCGCATCTCCTGCATAGCTCCTCGACAGCCTCTCTGCGTGAAAAGCCTTCGACGAGGTTGTTCGCACGCTCACCGTCGACGATGTCCGAAAAAGAAGTCTGGTTAATATTCCCCAAATTAATGACGCCTTCCCCGTCCAGACAGCATGGCACGACCGTTCCGTCCACCAAAATAGCCGCCTGGCTGCGCAGTCCGTGGCAAAAGCCCTTGCCGTCATCCTCTGGCGCTGTGAGGCTCGGCCACTGGAATTCATGGTCTTGGTTCAAATAAACGCGGTCACCGATTTTCACGCCACTGCCTGGCTCTACTTTCTCTTCGATCTTGTAATCGAGGCCAAATTCCTTTTCTACAATTTCGAGTGTCTGGCGGTTTCTACTCTTTTGAATGTTCGTCGCATTATCCTGCGTCAAATTCCAGAGACGGAATGAAAAAAGGACCTTATGCTCCTTCGCTTCCCGGACGAAGGACAGGATTTCCCGCAAATAGCCTTCCCGGTTGGTAGAGCCCTCATGTCCGTCAAAGCTGTGGAGCGAAAAATTCATCTGTCTCAGTGCAGGCTTCCCGAGTAACTTGTGCCGATTTTTTGCGATCAAGGTGCCGTTGGTCGTGATATTGACCTTAAAGCCTTTTTCGTGGCTGATATCGAGCAGCTCATCGATTTTGGGATGCAGTAGCGGCTCTCCTTTTACATGTAAGTAAATGTACTTGGTGTGCGGCTTGATCTCGTCCAATCTTTTAGCAAAGTCATCGACCTTGATAAAATTGGCTTTGCGCTCGGTTGGCGGGCAAAAGGAACAGGCGAGATTGCAAATGCTGGTGATTTCTATATAAACTTTCTTAAATGTTTTCAAGATGTTTTCCCCATTCTGAATATCTATGATAGGATGTCGTTTTCTTAATCATACCCCACATAGTACCATAGGAGAGCTTTTATAGGTAACGGTGCATTCTGGTGGTTTACACACTCATGTCATGGAATAATAGTCAAAAAACATATCGAGAAACGAGTGCAGGACCTCAGATTTCTCATCTTGTCGGTAAGCAATGGCTATATCCATCATGACACTCGTATCCTTCAGTTCTCGAAAGACAGCCCCCGTATTTTGTGTATCCACTGCGGCGGAAAGAGAGACTCCCATCCCCATACCTACAAGAGAGATTACGGTTTGAATGTCATGTGTTTCAACCGTGATTTTTGGTGAAAATCCGGCTTGATGGCAGATTTTTGTCACGGTATCGTAAAAGCCTGGCCCAATCGCCCGGGGAGTTATGACAAACGATTCCTCTGCTAATTCGGTGATAGAGATCGGCCCCCCTTTTATAGCCAATGGATGATTCTCAGGCAGCAAGGCTTGAAGCAGCACCTGCCTATAATTCTTCACGATGAGCTCTTCACTATTAACAGGCGGTGTTAGTAGACCCACATCAATTTTTTTCCCATGCAAGGCACGTATTTGCGCAGTAGTTCCCATCAATTGCAGGCTTAGACTGACAGTCGGATACTTTTCCCGATACTTTTCGACGATAGGAAAAATGTTTTGGCCCGTTCCCGTAAACCCGATTACGAGCTTCCCATGCTCCGCTCTTGCCATCATTCTGGCGGTATCACATGCATCCTCTACCAAATCAAGCATTTGATACGCCTTTTCCAAAAAGGCTTTTCCTGCATTGGTCAATTCCACACGCCGATTCGTCCGATAAAACAGCGGTACGCCAACCTCTGCTTCCAGCTGCTGAATTTGTCTGCTTAACGGGGGTTGGGCAATATGCAAGCGCTCAGATGCTCGACTGAAGTTGAGCTCTTCTGCCAATGCCACGAAATATCGAATATGCCTCAGCTCCATGTTTCCCACTCCCCTCTTTTGAATAATACCCTGTAAGTATCATTACGGATTAATTGGGTATTTCTACAATTTCCCGTTTCTCTATATAGTATCTATAAATCCTACTCTTGCAACGCTCATTTCAAATAATCGGTCGGGAAGGAGACACCTTCCAGGATGTCATGAACCATTCACTTTTGAGGAGCTGATCTTATGAATTTTCAAAACCGCGTAGAGAAATTACGAGTATTCATGGAAAAGGAAAATTTGGCTGCCGTATTACTGACCGATCCAATAAGCCAGTGCTACATCACCGGATTTGAGATTATTACGTATTCCCGACCGATTTTCACCATCGTAACCAAGCAGGAATGTATCTTAATCGTTCCAGGTTTGGAGGAAGAACACGCTAAATTACATGCCAGATTTGATCAGTTAGTCGTCTATTATGAGCATCCTGAAAAAGCCTCTCAAGGAACGGACCCTATTGCTTTGATATTACAATGCTTGCAGCCTCTTGCAGGCAAAGGGAGACTCGGAATGGAGTCGCGCTCGTTGCCTTTTGCACTCGCTAGCATCCTCCAAAGCAAGAATTGGGAACTGGCAGATGTTTCTGCGGAAATGAATCATAGCCGGGCGATTAAGGATGCACAAGAACAGGACAAAATGCGCCAAGTATGCTCACTCGCCGTTGGCTCTGTACAAGCTGCGTTTCGCGCCCTTGCTGTAGGAATGACAGAACGGGAGCTTGAAAATGCAGCTGCCAGCGCCATTTATCAGGAAGCCTCGACCCTCTATCCGGGCTCAAGCTTTTTCACCGGAGGAATGAATCCGACCGGAAGCGAGCGCACGATACTCCCACATGTGTTTTCCAGCTTGAAAAAAGTCGAGCGTTGCGACGGACTCATTATTACGAGAATTACTTCACTTGACGGCTATAAAGGTGAGTGTGAGCGAACTTGCTTTGTTGGGGAGCCATCCGCTAAACAGAGAGAGCTGTTCGAGGTCATGGTAAATGCCCAAAAAGCAGCCTTTGCTACCATTAAAGCAGGAGTGCTGGCAAGTGATGTCGATTTCGCTGCGCGCTCCGTTATCCAAGAAGCTGGCTACGGCGAATATGCCGTTCACCGCACGGGACACAGCATCGGTCTCACTCTCCATGAGTCCCCATTCTTCCGGTTTGATGACAGCACGATTTTACAGGAAGGAATGGCATTTACAGTCGAGCCTGGGATTTATGTACCTGGAATAGGAGGCTTCCGTCATTCGGACACCGTACTCGTTACAAAAGACGGATATGAGATGCTGACTGAGTGCCCCCGCTCGATTGAGGAATTGGTCTTTGCTTTGTAGGTGAGGAAGCTGTTTTCCGATTGAACAGAGAAATCCAATGACATGAAAATGACGCTGGCATCGTTTGTCCAGCGTCATTTTTCATCTTCTGCTTTGTTTATCCGCTAGCCTTGGTGGCAGGTTGTAGCCTATTTTGATTGTCCTTCTCCCTTACATTTGATCAAAGTTACCTTTCCTTCCCCATTCATTACTCTTCCGGGATATAGAGGTCGCCCTTTATGATTCGTTCAGGACGGCTGCCCCGGATGCGATAATTGATTCAAAGCGTAATCTAGTAATTCTTCTTTCACAATCCTCGGCAATTCAAATCTATCATACCGCAGAGCATTCGGATTTATTTCTACTGTTCTACCTGCATCTGCTTCTTTTTTTACCAAAAAGGCTAACGCATCCAATGGATTCGATGATTCCTTCAGCAGTATTCCCCTTAATTTTGCCAACAATTGATGTTGATAAACGCTCTGGAATTGTAGCCGTCCATCCGTTTGCTTACACTGTATTTCATAATGGCTATAGTGATCAAAGACTTCCCAATCAGACCACTTCTCACTAAGTTGTTCTGATATATTTGGGAGATCATAGGCATGCCAAAATTCTAATCTCCTCATTTTTAAATCAAGATGAAAACCACCTACAGGGAAACTATAAGACCATTCACCCAAAGATAAATTTTTATAGCCATAGGATTTGTTTATCTTGTTGATCATACCAGGACCGTCTGATAAAAAAGCTTCAACACCTCCACACAAGGGGAATATGAGAATCTCGTCTTGCGAGTACGCTACACTTGCTACAGTATCCACCCAATCCCTTTCCTCTGGAGGAGTTAAACTTGTATCATTCACATCGTCTTCACGGCTCTTTAAAACTCTTTCCTTTGGGTAACCAACATAGGCTGCTACATCTACTATTCCTTCATAAGCCCAATCAATTTCCCACCCATGCCAAATTTTCCTCATCAGTTTTAAATAGAGATCCTTAGAGGAATGTTGTACAGAATATCCTCTCCTCCGTAGAAAACTATCTTCTTTTTATCTACATCAAGAACTGCTCCGCCTTCCGCCCAAACATCATCCAACCATCCAGACTCATCAACCCTTGTCTGCATTTCGATAAACTGGATGGCATACTGCTCTCCCCAAAATAAATCTTTTGGCAACGTGTTCGCACACCAGTGACTATAGTACAAATCGTAGGTATTACCTCTAACGACAATCAGATTTGCTCTTTGTCCCATTGCTCCCCTCCTGCCCCCCTGCCTTCACAAACTACAACTCAATCTCAATCCTTGTCCCATGCCCCTCCTCACTATGAATCGTAATTTCACCATCATGCGCCTGAATAATATCATTCGCTATAGCCATTCCGAGTCCAGAGCCTTTATGCGCCTCACCCGTATTGGTTCCCCGATAATAACGATCAAAAATACTGTTCAGTTCTTCCTTCTTAATCCCTTTTCCATTATCCTGTATCACGATATGCGTTCGTTCCCTCTTTTCCACACGCACAACGATTTTTACGTCGGGTTCATTGTGAACGATCGCATTGTATATCAAATTGGTGATCGCTCTCCTCATCAAAATTTCATCAACCTCTACGGATATGTGCTCTGCCGTTGGCTGAAATTCTATTTGCCGATGGGCGTACTTTGGGTCATTCACTATATCGATCACGATGCTTCTCAACAGCGTCACCATATTAATGGTTCTCTTATGAATGGATAGTTCTTTATTTTTCAAGCGTGTCGTCAAATGTAGGTCTTCCATGACCTCTTTTATATAGAGTGATTTTTGTTCAATGATCCCTGCATATTCCCGAATTTCATCCAAGGTAAAATCGTAATCTGGGTCTTTGATCATTTCCGAGTAGCCCTGGATGGAGGCAAGCGGTGTTTTTATATCATGGGAAATATTTGCGATCCATTCCTCTTTTAACTGATCCAATTTCTTGCGTTCATTCTCGTTCGTTTTCAACTGCTGGGATAACTGATTGACATGATCGAATACTTGCCGATAAATTCCTTGTGGCTCGTAATGGACATGGTATTGGTTGTTTGCCAAGTGTTTGATCCCGTCAATGAGGGAATGCAGCGGCTGTGTAAGACGCTTGCTAAACATATATCCGATCCACAACGCAATCAGAATATCGATGAGAAAAATATATGCCCCAACCTTGGAGATTTGGAAAAAAACCTGGTTATCGTAAGAGATCACGTAGCGATTTAAATCAGGATCTTCTATCCCGATGAAATAGCTGTATCGGTGGTCTTTTCCTTCCTTTTCCCCGATAAAAACAGTCGTATCTCCATTCACCTCTTGATACTTGTACATTTGAATCATATCGGTTGGCGTATATTTTTTCTTTACCCCTTCAGGCACAAGGTAACCCATGATCTCCTTGCCATTTTCGTCTAAGATTTGAATCCACGCCTTCTTTTTCAGAAGCTCGTTTTTTCCTTCCTCCGTAACCGTTACTCCGCTATTTTCAATTTTGATCTGATTCTGGAACTCCCGGGTGAACTGCTCAGGTGGTGTTTCCTTTTTGAAGAATATCGGTATGTCGAATCCGGACTGAGCGATTAACAAAGCGAAAGTGAGAAATAGATTCATGAAAATAACGAGTACTACGACCAAAACAACCGACACTAAATATCTTCCGGTTACTTTCCATTTCATGGATTAATGATCCTCTACAGTTAGTTTGTATCCTAAGCCTTTTATCGTGATCAAATACTTTGGCTGGGAAGGCTGTTCTTCAATCTTTTCCCTTAACCTCCGAATGTGCACCATGACTGTATTATCAATGCCCGTAAAATCCTCGCCCCAGACTGTATCGTACAGCTTTTCCTTACTGATCACTTTATTGACGTTTTGCAGGAAAAACTTCATTAGCCCAAGCTCTTTCGGCTTTAAATCGATAGGCTTGCCGTTCTTTAACAACTCTGCTTTTTGCGGGTTCAACTCAAAAGGACCCGCTTTTATAATCGGATCTTCTATCATCTCGGCTACCGCATAATCGGCTCTGCGCAACTGTGCCTTCACCCGATAAGCAAGCTCCTTGGGGCTGAACGGCTTGGTGATGAAGTCGTCTCCCCCTATGGCAAAGCCCAGTATTTTATCGATTTCTTCTGTTTTGGCGGATACGAACAGGATCGGTACTTTGGAGACATTCCTCATCTGCTTGCAAATCTCATAGCCTTCTCCATCCGGCAGCATAATGTCTAATAAGACCAGGTCTGGCTTCCTCGTTTGAAATTGAAGCCATCCTTCCTGTGCTGTCGTCGCCGTTATGACTTGCTCGATTCCTTCCTTGATGAGCACCGTTTTTATAAGCTTCAATATATCTTCTTCATCGTCGATAATTAATACCTTTTTGCTAGACATTCCATACCGCCTCCTCAACTGCCCAATCCTTTTACTGTGAGAGTATGCCTGAGACTTGGCCGCAGATCAAGCTGGATTCATGCTCCCTTGATAGAAGAATGCGCAAAAAGGCCGTTTTTCAAGCCTTCCTGCGCATTCCATTCCACTACTTTATTTTTTGTTTGCCATAGGTCATAAAGCGCCACATCTTTTCCAAAGGTCCCATGGTAAAAAATTTGAACCACAAAGTGCTGAAGATGATTTGTACGATAAAAATCAGGCAGGCAATGATGACTACGTTTACCGGTGAGACGGTTTCTAGCCCCATGATGGAAATGATCAGCGACCCAATCAAGCTTTGTGCAACATAATTCGTAAGAGCCATCTGGCCTACTCGCGATACAGGAGTAAACAAGGAACGAATCTGCTCATGCTCCAATAGCAAAAATAAGGAGCTTAGATAAAACAAGACCGCAGGAACGGTGCCAAGTGAAACGATCAGATTCAGTTCATCTGCTCCACTCTGCGCTGCAAACCAGGTCCAAATTGAAAAACCTGCAACTACCGGCAATGATCCAATCGCGACTAGCCTGATCTGATTTTTCCATTCCCCCACTCGTTTGATCAAATCAGATTTTGCAGCTAGAAAACCTGCCAAAAACATAAGAAAGATCAACGTCGAGTCGGCAACAATTGCGTCTAGTACACTGGCTAAGGAGCTAGGTGCCCCTGTAAGCTTCCAGATTAATGCGAGCAGATAAACGCCAGTGATCGCCACAAGCCATTTACTACCTGTCGCGACTTTTGCTCGATAAAAGGGCAGCAGGAGAAAACCAATTAGTGCATAAGCAGGCAAAATCGTTCCCCAAAATAAAAATACATGAACGACCCCGATGACAAAGAGTGTCAAAAGACGCCGAGAGAATCGTCTTAACGGCTTATCTCCCCGCTTTTCTGCCCGGGAGGCGAAAATATAAAATCCAACACCAAACAGGAATGAGAAAATAGAGAAGAACTTCTTTTCCACGAAAATGTTGATCAAAGTGTCGATCACTGCATTGATCCCATTATTAACAGGGATGTCCATACCTTCTGTAAGCAGGATATAGCCTTTCACATTAATAAACAGGATCCCGAACAGTGCGAGACCGCGAATGATATCTAATGAAACGATTCGCTCTTTTTGCGGGATGGATGGGTTCATTTGCTTCTACTCCTTTCTTTCTTGCAGCTTTTCTGCGACTTTCTCTGGGAGCTTTTCTTTTGCCACTTCCTGATAAGAGGTCACTCCCTTTCCTTCTTTCACGTACAAGCTCAGATACGCTTTTTCCCGAAGCTGCTTGTCCGCAGTAAACTTCAGGGTAGTTTGCGTTCCGTTTTTATCAACAGCTGGCAATTCATATTCATATCTGACCAGCGTCTCTCCATTGCCGATTCTGTTTGTCAGTTCCTTTCCTGGCCCTTGGATCTGCGTATAAAATACGTCTGCACCAATCCGGTTTAGGTTTACATTTTGGATAATGAGCAGGCCTCCAAGGAAGACGGCTACGATCCATACACAAGTGATGATGTTATTTTTCATGGCTCTCTCCCGTTTTTTCGTATTTGATTCGTACAAAGCTGATTATAGCCGCCTGCACCTTACAGCGTTTTAATCCGAACCTTAACTAAACCTTAAAAAATAAAAACAGCAAACCTCGGTAATGAGATTTGCTGTTCGCAACGGATAGTTGGCTTCCAAGTATAAATTCTATGATTGTTCCACTTGCTCAGGTTCTCGCCGTCGCCAGCTCGTGAATACCAATGTCAAGGCAACGATGGCGAGGATCATCCCGAGCAGGCGAAATCCCTCAGCGCTAAGCCTATCTCCCATTACAATGCCGAGTAGCAGTGAAGAGAGAACGGTGCCCAAATATCTCGATGTCATAAATAATCCGGATGCTACTCCAATCATTTCTTTCGGAGAGCTCTTAAACAAGGCAGCTTGCATGCCAACATTGTTCAACCCGTTGCTAATGCCAAATGCAGCTAGCACCAAACACACACTGATAACTGGTGAACTCTCTTCCAGTGTCACAATCCACACTGATCCTATTGTCATCAATATTGCAGAAACCAGCAAGGCTGGCCTTGGTCCTGCTTTATCGATCCATCTCCCTGTTAGTGGTGACACAACAAGCGAGCAAAAGCCCAAGCTTAACATAAGCATCCCTGTATCGACCTCGCTGTTATGACGCACCATTTGCAGGTAGGATGGAAACCCAAAAAAGAGCGAGTAATAAAGCAGGTTCACGAGTATGAATTCGACATTCACCCAAGTCATCGCGGGATATTTCGCAAATGAACGTACAGGAATAAAGGGTGATGTCGCTTTTAACTCATGTCGTACGAAAAAGCCTAGCGCAACGAGACCGAGCAGCCCGACGATGACAATACCAAATGAGACATGGCCAGATGATGTTGCTGACAACAATCCAATGAGTAAACCGACCAGCCCCACCGTAAAAAACAACAGCCCTTGCACATCGATAAGCTCTCCCCATTCTCGTAGGGACATGCCCTGTGTAGTAGATTTTGGCGGTGCATCATCAGGAATATTCCTCCACGCAAATAGAAAGCTCGCCACCACAAACGGAATATTAACGAAAAAGATGGCTTGCCAATCCCACCAATGTAGCAATACACCGCCGATAAAAGGCCCAATCGCTGCCGCTCCTGATAGAAACATGGACAAAACGGACAATGCAGTTGCCTGTTTTTCTGTGACATGAACGCGAACAATCGCCATCCCTACCGCAACCATCATGCTTGTTCCAATGGCTTGCAAAATACGGAACACAATGAGCCAACCGAAACTGGGTGAGAATGGAGCTAATAATGATGCCACAGAGACAACAGCTAGCCCCGTAAGGAATATCTTTTTGCGGCCAAATAAATCGCTGGCCTTCCCCATCACGGGTTGAGCAATGCTGCTTGCAATATAGAAGGTAAAAATAATCCAGGAAACCTGGGTAAAATCAAGGCTGTACACATGCTGCAGTCTTGCAATCGCCACCGCAATCATGGAAGAATTTAAAGGGTTTAGTAGTACCCCCAGTCCAACAGAAATTAACAACCACCTGCTGCGAGCATTCATTTTTTAGCCCCCCTAAAGCTTGTTGAGGATAGCGTATAGGATATCTCACATTTACTCCAACGCATTTTATGCTATGATTTCATTGACTCAAAGGAATGAACGGAGGGGAACTCCATGGAGCTTCTTCAATTAAAATATTTTCTTGCTGTAGCTCGATCCGAGCATGTGACCGAAGCCGCCAGAAGTCTGCATGTGACACAATCGTCGCTCAGTAAAACGATTCACCGCCTGGAGGAAGATCTCGGAGTCCCTTTATTCGATCGGATCGGAAGAAAGCTGCGATTGAATGAGTACGGGAGCAGATTCCTTCGCCGTGCGGAAAAAGCATTGTTTGAATTGGAACAAGGGAAACAAGAAATACGTGATTTATCCAGTCCGGAGCACGGTACGCTTGAATTGGCGGTCACAACTGCAAGCACATTGCCACATATCCTGCGAGAATTTCGGAAAAAACGGCCCCATATCCAATTTCATGTGCAGATGCTGAGCACACAGGAAATGGTTACGCTGCTTCAAAGAGGCGAGGTCGACTTTTGCTTGTCCTCACCGCCCATTCACGAGGATGACATCGTGTGTCAAATCGTGTTTCTTGACCCTATTCTTGTAGCTGTTCCTAAGTCGCATCGGCTCACAGACCGAAGCAGCGTATCCTTGGCAGAGTTGGCAGATGAATCGTTTGTCGGTGTAAAAAGAGGCTATGGTACACGCGATTTGGTCGAGTCGATGTGCAAATCGGTTGGGTTTGCACCGAATTTTGTGTATGAGGGAGATGAACCTGCCAGGCTGATCAGTCTCGTAGAAGCTGAGATTGGCATATCCTTCATCCCAAGTACGGCAGCCTCTGCACATGAAAAAATCAGCTATCTCCAGATAGAAGATCAAGAATTGGTACGGGAGATCGCTTTGCTTTGGCACAAAAGTCGGTACATCTCGCGGGCTGCTCTGGAATTTCGGGAGGTCGTTGTGAAGTATTTTGAGTCGATATCCAAAATAGACTGAGTTGAATGGGGAAAAGCTATGAAGCCTAAAGTGATCGTATTGGATTTGGATGGAACTCTTCTCAATTCCAAAAAACAAATATCGAAAAGAAATATGCTTGCTCTGCAGAAGGTGAAAGCTGAGGGGATTCCTGTTATTTTTGCAACAGCTCGTCCGCCAAGGGCTGTGAACTATGGAGATATCCATTTATTTTCATTTGGAACGGTCGTATTCTATAATGGTGGATTATTTCGGTGCGATGTTACAAATCGCGAAATCCATCATTCAATAGCAAAAGAATTGGTTGCTTCTATCTTTGATTATTGCCTATCGGTAGACCCTGAAGCCAATATTAGTGTTGAAGTCAAAGATAAATGGATCACCTATAAATCGTTGGATTATAGAGAAATGATGAAGACTACAACAAACCCAATCATTACTAGCAAAGAAAAATTAAAAGGCTATGATTGCACAAAAATTCTTCTAACCGATTGGAATCATTTTGAACATCTCGTTACTAAGTTTGGGGACCAGGTTACTATTATAAGCACAGATGATGGAAAGTTGATTCAAATCATGTCTCTAAAAGCATCAAAAGAAAATGCCGTTACCTATTTGATTGAATCTCAGGGCTATAAAATGAGTGACGTCATGTGCTTTGGTGATGACTTCAATGATTTGGGGTTGTTTCAGGCCTGTGGTATATCAATAGCGATGGGAAATGCCATTCAAGAATTAAAAGAAACGGCAACGGAAATAACGGAAACGAACGATAATGATGGAGTGGCTATCCTATTAGAAAGAGTCCTGGGTATTTCGCAAAAGAGTTAATCTTTAGCTAGCACCTCTTCCACCTGCCAGCACTTCCACTAAAATGGGGTCAATCGTTCAATATAAAAACAGCGGTCAATCTAAGATTTTTTTTCAGCTCTTAGTTGGCCGCTGTTTCATTTTGTGGAGTCAGTCTAAAACAATCTCTCGTGCGAGTCAAACTCATTCCCATCAGCTTAAAAGCTTTATTCTACGCTTTTCAACGACTCAATCATATTAATATTGGTTACCTTTCTCCTGAGCAGCAGGTTAGATAGAATCGTAAGCACGTAGGCAAGAATAACGGAGACTAGCATGACAAAAACATTGATTTGATCTGGTATTTGTTGATGGCTGCTAGAAAGTGCCTTTACAACAATTGAATAGACATAGCCACTGATCGGCAGAGCTACAATGACCGCAAATGTGGTCAAGATGATATTTTCAAAAAAGATCAGTCTGTTTATTTTATTTTTTTGATAGCCTAACACCTTAAGTGTTGCGAGCTCCCGAGTTCTTTCATAAATGTTTATGGAGGAGATCGTATAGATGGCGCCAAAGGAGAGGATGACGGCACTAATGATAAACATGATAAAGACAAAACTGTTTTGCTTCAAAATGTATTCAGCTGATTTCTTTAGGTCATTCTTATCTGTAATGGTCTCTACATGCAGAGCTTGTTCATAGAAGCTGCGAACGCTGATCCGATCTACAAAGCTGTCTGCTTCAACCAGTAGTGAGGTCGGTCTGTAATCTATGTCAAAGCTCTTTAAATAGGCTGGTGTGCTATAAAACGACGGATTGGAATACTGGGTAGAGATATGTAAAACCTTCATATCTACTGATTGATTTTTTAGCTCGGGTGCAACAAATTTTATTTTGATGCTATCTCCTGCTACAATCTGATATTTGTCGGCATAGGATTTGGGTATCAGCACGCCACTATCTTCCAAAGATATCCGGCTTTCATTTTCGTCAAAGAAATGGATGAGATTGTTTTCTTTTTCGGTAACAATGAGAGTGGCCTTTTCTTTTTCAGCATCTTTTATGAATTCAACAGGATAGGTCGCTAAAGGAAAGCTATTTTTTATACCAAAGGGTGCTTTAACCGCATCCGTAGCTGTTCCCACCGCATAATCTACTCGTAAATCGTAGGTGTAAACATCTTCAATTTGGTTGGCTACTTTTAGCAAAGCCGTTTGTGTGCCAAAAGCCGTTATCAATAAAACCGTGCTAACAACAATACCAATTGAGCTCGCGATTGCCTTTTGCTTGTTTAAAAATATATTTCTCAAAATGAGCTTGTAGCTGTAAGAAATACGATTCCATATACCCGGAACTCTTTCGATCCATAGCTTTTTCATCTGCTTTGGCGGTTTCGGACGCATAGCCTGAGCTGCACGTTCCTTTAAGACGCTTCTACCACTGAGGTAACACGCCAGAATCCCAAAAGCACTGGAGAAAATCATTGGAGGAAGGAAAGAATAAATAGATAGAGAGTAAGTAATGCCAGGCAAAGAGTATGCTCTTGCACTCGACGCCGTTACGAGCGGAATAAATACAAGAACAGCAGCGACACAACCGATTACGGAGCCTATTATACCTGCAAGCACTGGGTATCCCATGTAATGAAGCATGATGCTCCTGTTTTTTACACCCAAAGCCTTCATGATACCGACTTGATTTCGTTGAGAATCGATCATCCTCGACATCGTAAGAAAGAGAATAATAGCTACAATCAAAAAGAGAACGAATGGGATAACCTTGCTCATCAGTTTATTATTATGTATCGTTTCACTTATTTTCGAATAACTGAAAGTCCGTTCTTTGCTTATTTGGCCTACATAAGGAAGTTGTTTGGATTGTGCTTCAATGGATTTACCCAACAAGTCAATATCGTAGCCTTCCTTTGCTTCAATCATGATTTCATTGTAGGTAAATACACCGACGATTTCAGGAATGGCCGCCTCGGAAATATAAGCGATTCCGTACGCTTTATGATCCTGTATTTCGTTCTTTTTGGCATGCTCAACATTCTCTCCCATGCCGCTAATGGTAAACGTAAAATCTTTTTCATTTGCTCTTAGAGTGACCTGGTCACCGACACGATAATCATGTTCTTTTGCATAATGGGAATCGAGTAAGATCTCCTCTTTTTTGGATGGAATCCTGCCCTCGATCATCGTAGGCGTATTGATTTCATTTTCGAGCGGAATGGAATGAATTTTGATGGAAGCCTTAAAGCCATCAAAGGATTGTGTGGCGTCAAAGGTATAGCGTCCCTCGATTTTTTGGATGCCCTCTACTTTGCTCAAAGCCGCCACATCATTTTGGGGAATTTGACTGTAATACACATTGAGGTCGCTTATATGATGTTCTTTAAAGTAAGCCTCCGTATACGCACTAAGATTATCACTATAAGTGACCAGCCCCGCATAGAAAAAAGCTCCTACTGCGATAACCAAAACAAAGGCGATAAATTGCCCGATCGATTGTTTGATATCTCTTCCTAATTTTAAAAATAATTTCATTCTCACCACTCGATCCCTTCGACACTTTGTTTATCCGTATTTATCGTGATACTATCAATCCTTCCGCTTTTCACCTTAATCACTTTATCAGCCATTGGAGCAATCGCAGAATTATGTGTGACCAAAACGACGCATTTCTTTGTTTCCCTGTTTAAATCTTGCAACAGCTTTAGGACTGACTTACCTGTCACATAATCCAAAGCCCCGGTTGGTTCGTCGCAGAGTAAAAGTAAAGGATTTTTGGCAACCGCCCTAGCGATCGCAACTCTTTGCTGTTCTCCTCCAGAGAGCTGGGAAGGGAAGTTTTTGACCCGATCCGCGAGCCCCACTTTATGTAAAATCTCTTTCGCATCCAGATGGTTTTTGCATACCTCAGTGGCAAATTCCACATTTTCCAGAGCGTTTAAATTCGGAATTAAGTTATAGAATTGAAAGACAAAGCCAACTTTCTCACCGCGATATTGGGTTAATTTTTTTTCGCTCAATCTGGTTACCTCTTGATCCCCCACAAGCACTTGGCCTGAGGTAGCCGTATCCATCCCGCCAAGTATGTTCAATATCGTACTTTTCCCAGCACCACTTGCCCCCAAAATCACGACGAATTCTCCCTCCGAGATGGAAAAATCAACACCGTCCAGGGCCTTGATTGGCACTTCCCCTATTTTGTATTCCTTGGTTACATCTTTGAATTCGATTAACTTTTTCAATGATTCCGTCCCCTTGAATCGTATTTTATGGTTCTAACGGGCATCTAAGCCAGAACTGCGCTAGTAATCGTCATACTCGTCCCTAAATTCCATTATATGCCAAACATGAGCCTTTGAATCGTGCAGACGATGGATTTTCGCATCGGTCTCAAGGTGGAGTTTCATCAAAAATACCAAAAGGATCGGCGGTCTAGAAAAAATGACGGCCGATCCTTTCGCTATAGGTAGGGGATATCTTACTCTGACCATATAAATCGGGGAGTGCGGCTGAGTGTGGCGGGAAGAACGCTCACATGATCTTCTCCAGTGAACTTTAACCACTCCAGATGCAGCCCTTTGTCTAGGAGCGGACTCAGGCTCTGGGCGACCTCTTCCGCACCTTTCAGCATATCCTCAAGCTCCTCTGCGCCAATGGTCAGCAAAAGATGTCGCTGATCCTCGCTTTGCCAGCATGCTTTAAATTGTTCCAGTTCCTTTAGCACCTCGTTATTGCCCCACCAGACGGATGGACTTCCAGAAGCATAATGCGTGAACAGACGCGGTCTTGTGAACAAGGCATGCAGCGTAAGCAGTCCCCCGAGGGAATGTCCAACTATCGCTTGCCGGGCTGGATCAATCGGCCATTCCTTGGCGATGACGGGCATCAATTCAAACTCGAGAAAATCGAGAAACTGGTCAGCCCCTCCATTTGGAGGCCACGGCTTACCATCTGGTCGTTCGGGAAGGTCTGCTCCGTCGACCTGCATCGTAAAGTCGCGGCAACGACGTTCCATATCGAATGGCTCCTTTGATGGATAACCAATTCCAATCACCAGAATGGGGTCATAGCCCTTTGGCTTTCGTGTTTGCAGCTTAACCGCCTCGGCAAGGGTCTGAAATGACGCATCACCATCCAATGCATAGATAACCGCGTATCCTTTTAACGGCGGTTCTTCTGTTGGCGTGGCAAGCAAAATCCGGTAGTCCAGATTCCTGCTCGATGTCATCCGGTATTCAAAGCAATGCTGTGGAATGTGAGGTGTTTCTGTCATTTTGCTCATGGCTGAAGGAACCTCGCTACATCGTCAATCACTTTGCCGTTGGCGATAAACCCGCCGCTCAGCCAATAGTCATTTGACGTTTCGAATACGTGACCGTTCTTCACTGCGGGAACGTTCTTCCACACTTCACTTTCACGCAGCTCATTGAAATAGCGATCTCCCTGATTGCCATCGTTGATAAGAAAAATATAATCAGCATCCAGCTCAGGCAAAATTTCCAGGGAAACTTCAAGAGCACCGTCTTTCACCAGGTCGCTTTGCTCGAAGCCCAAATCATGCTTCAGCACATACCCGCTGAAATAATTGCTGTTCATGAAAAACATGCCTTTTGCATTAAATCGAATAATCGCTGCTTTTTTCCCTTTAATCTTCCCTTCCAGCTTGGTCCTTGCATTTGCAGCTTTGTCGGCGTAGCTTTTTATCGCCTGCTCAGCCTTGTCCGACTCATCCAGCAATTTTCCGAGAGCGCGAAGTGAGCTGTTTAAATCGGTTGTTGCGTTCTTGAACACATACGTCGGAGCGATCTTCGCATACTTTTCATACGCGCCACTCTCGGATGCATATGAATTGTGCAAAATAATCAGCTCTGGCTGCGAATCCAGAACCGCCTCAAAAGACGGCAGCCCGCCGGCAAAGCTGATCTGCGGAACACTGCCGAGCTGATCCTGCAAATACACTTGCGGATTGACGCCGTTTGACCATTGCATCGTCGGCTTGATCCCCAGTGTAACCAGAGAATCCTCCATGATCGGAGCAAAGATTTTAGTCGGCTTGGACGGAATCTTAAGCTCATGACCAAGCTCGTCCTTTATCGTCAGCGGGTAGATATTTACTTTTTCCGTCGCATTCTTTACCACTTCCGTCGAATTGCTCGGTACTGCTGCCTCCTGTTTGGCGCTTTGCACGTTGCCCGTATCCGTTCCGCACGCGGCAAGCAGTCCAACTACCAAGACCAAAGACAAGACAATCGACCTGCGGGCATGCCGATTTCGCTGGTTCACCATGTTCATCATAAAAAGCCCCCTCTAAGCGATAATCATTCTCACAAGAAGGAATTATAAGGGTATCTCCCACGTAACTCCATGGACAGGAATAGGAGAGGGGGCTGGATTTTTCCCTGTTAACATCAAGGACGTCTCTTCCAGTATCCGATTGACCGCGATCGCGGAATATTCGAACCATGGATTGGAGGGGATGACATACATATGCCCGTTCTTTACCGCATTCAGCCCTTTCCACTTCGTGTGATGCTGCAAAGAAAGCCAAAACTTTCGGGTATCTGCATCTGGCCAAATCAACAACAGCATGCGATCAGGATTCATGTGCAGCAACTGTTCGAGTGTGATTGGTACATTGCATTGTTCCTTGAGCTCGGGAATTGTCTGCAGTAACAAATCCTGAAACAGTACGTCGCGAATTCCTCTGTTGCTGTAGAGATAGATTTGCGCCCCCGATATGCGCAGCGTGACAAACAGATCATCCCAGGCACTATGGCTTATACTTTCCCTAGCGTGTGCTGCTCTGGACTCATAGGTGTGAATCCATTGCTCACAAAGCTCCTGCTTGTCCAGTACCTCTGCTATTTGTCGCAATTGCTCTTGCCACTTCGTCGCTCCCATCCTGACGCATTCGATCCCCGAGATCATGAGCCGCTTGCGAACATCGTCATCATGATCATGCTCTACAATCAGGACGTCAGGTCTTGCCGCAAGCAGTTTTCTGAAGCTCTCTTCCTCCATGGACATGTCAGGTCCAGAAGAGCCTATGCGCACCTTGATCAGGTCCTGGTAGTAATAGTGATAATAGGGGCTCCATTTGGGATCAAGCGGAGCCGCAACAGGGATGACGCCAAGCGCGAGCAGATTTCCGATGGCTGCCGATGATGTGACCGCTACCCGCTTGTGAGCGTCCCTGCTGTATGCAGAAGGAGAGATGCCCACTACTTTCTTGAACTTTCTACTGAAATAAAACTCATCGGAGTAACCGACCTTGCGTGCGACCTCGTGCATATACAGATCCGAATCGCGAAGCAGCTTTTTGGCGTGACGGATGCGCAGCTCTGTCAAATAATCGTTGACGCTGTGTCCGTAAGCTTTCTTGAAAGCTTCTCCAAAATAGTTTGGACTGTGCCCAGTCAACTGCGCCAGGTCATGGATCGACATGGATTCAGCGAAACGCTCTCCCATATACGCACGAACCTCATCCAATGACATAGGTGTAGCGGTACTGCTTGCTTCGTTTTGGCTCTGTTCTTTGCTGGTCATACATCCTCACCTCCTGCACACTTTCACTATTTGTCATTAGCTATGCCATTATTTCTTGCCAGCTTCTCTCGACATAACTAAAGCGATCTTGTTGAATTTAATCAATAGTGATAATCATTATCATTTATGAAGTATACACTACACATTCTGGCCGGTAAATAGAAACCTGCTGTTGTCCTTTTTCCCATAAAAAAGGGAGCGCTGACCCAAACGGGTTCGAGCACTCCATTTTCTTAGCAGCTTACGTATTCGCATTTATCAATCGTCTTTTAGCATCTTACATGCTTGCGTTTGAAGCCAAGCTGGTTTTTATCTACTGCCTTCTGAATATTTTCTGAAGCGCTCAGAAATTTGCTTTTTCCATTGCTTTGCTTGACTTCTACTAGACCTACTTCCTTCGCGGTCTCGACCGCCTTATCATGGAGTGGCATATAGGATACCGCTACAGTGTAAATGAAGTTATTCATCGCGTATTTCGCTCGCTCTGGAGTTTCGTGAATCGTATTTTTTACCGTCTCAAGCATAGTGGCAAGCTTGCTCTCCGAAAATTCACTGTCCTGTCGATTGCCCAAAAGCCAGCAGTAACAGCTCCAGCCCGCTGACCTTCTCAGCTCTTCGTCGCTTGCGATCCATTTATCGGCAACCTCTTGAGCAATATCTGCTTCTGCCAAGGTTACAGCAACTACATAATCGGACAGCATGTAAAAATACGCTGTGTCCATCCAACGCTCAAAATCCGCCTCCGACATCGCTTTTGGGTCTGCAATGATGCCAGCAAAGTACATGGCATCATAGTTTCCTGTGGCGTAAAGCTGCTCTGCCAACGGTTGATTGATTTTAATTTTTTTGAACATAGGCTTCATCTGGCCAGTCGCCACCCCAAAAAGCGGTTCGTGCGCCCCATTGGATACGTATATTTTCTTTGTTCGTTCTTTGCCCAGCGCTTCAAGCTCCTGCATAACCGTTTCTACGTTCATTGTTTCATACTCCCTTCTTTTTTTCGAAAATTTACTTATAAGATGAGAGCCAGGAATCGGTAGGGAGATGCTCTGAAAAGATTAAATCCGGTTCCGTTTACAACAAATGCATCTTGGCTTCCGCCTCGTCCCACGGCACCGAGTAGCCTGCCCCTTTGGCACAGAAGATCGAGGAGGAGGTATAGAGCGGATCGGCATCCTTGTTGTAGCCTTTCCTCTCAATCACTTCCTCCGTATTATGGCAAAGGTCGTAGCCGCCAAACACACAGCGGATACTGCCTCGTCCATGCGTGAAGGAAGCAAACTCGGTGCTGTAGTTCATAAATGTCGACACGGGCACTCTCCCCGTAATGATCGCATGGGTATCCGATGTCTGCGGTGGCTCAAACGTACCTGAGAAACGCTGAATATCAGACAGCACCCTCCCGATCTGCTCGATTCCCACCTTGATTTTGAAGTCATAGTACGGTTCCAACAAGATGTTGTCTGCTTTCTCCAGTCCCTGCCGCAGTGCGCGGAAGGCTGCCTCACGGAAGTCGCCCCCATGAGTATGTTCTTTATGCGCAGCACCTTTTACCAGCGTGATCTTCATATCAGTAATCGGCATGCCAGTTAGCAGTCCATGATGCTCCCGCTCGTAGAGATGAGACCCGACCAGATTCTGATAGTTAAAGCTCAGGTCATCAGGATGACAAACGCTGGCGAAGTGAATCCCACTGCCTCGTTCTCCCGGTTCTAGCAGAAGGTGCACCTCCGCATAATGCCTGAGCGGTTCGAAATGTCCATATCCCGTCACTGCAGATCGTATCGTTTCTTTATACAAGATTTCCGGTTGGCCAAAAGAGACAGCGAAACCGAAGCGCTCCTGCACGATCTGCTCCAGCACTTCTAACTGGATCAGACCCATGACGCGGATGTGAATCTCCTGCAGATTCTCTTCCCAAACCAGGTTCAGAGACGGGTCCTCTGCGTTCAAAATGCGAAATACACCGAGCACCTGCTGCACGTGAAGCGAACTGTCGAATTGTACCTTCGACTGTAGCGTCGGCTCGGTCTCGTAAGCAAACTTGTCTGCGTATTGCCCCACACCTTGTCCAGCCTCTGCCTCAGACAAACCGACGACTGCAAACAGATCGCCAGCTGTAACTTGATCAACCGACTGCGTTTTGCTGCCGTTAACCGATAAGATTTGTGTAATTTTCTCTTCGTATTGATTTCCGCCGCTCTCATAGCTGAGCTGATCCCGTACCTTTAGCATGCCGCTCATCGCTTTGATGAACGTTTGCCTCAAACCGTTTGCAGCGTATCGAATTTTATAAATACGGCCCCCGAACGGAGCTGTTTCGTCATAAGACGCCGTCGTCAACAAGTGCAGCTGATCCAGGAATTCAGCAACGCCCACGTCCTGCAGTGCCGAGCCATAGGCGCAAGGGAAAAGACGTCCCTCTCGTATATTATCCTGCAAGGCACCCAACCAAAAAATAGGGTCATCCATCCCCTCCAGAAAGGATTCCAGCAAAGACTCATCTCGCTCCGCCAGCATCTCCCGCAGCCCCTCACCGACGATACTGCCCGCGAAGCCTTCCGTGATAGAACAGACATCCCCGGTCAACTGACGACGAATCTCCTCCATCGTTTTGTCTGCATCCGCGCCAGTTCGATCCGTTTTGTTGATGAAAAAGAACGTGGGAATCCGATGCTTGCGCAGCAGCTGCCAGACTGTTTCGGTATGGCCCTGTACACCTTCTACTGCACTGACAATCACGATCGCATAATCCATTACCCCCATCGCCCGCTCCATCTCGGAGGAAAAATCGACGTGTCCAGGCGTGTCGATCAAATAATAAACGTCACCTTTAACGTGCATAACCGCCTGATCGGCGAATACGGTAATCCCTCTTGCCCGCTCAATGTCGTGGCTGTCCAGAAAGGCATCTTGATGATCCACCCGGCCCCGCGACCGGATGCTGTTCGTATGGTATAGCAGCTGTTCTGCGAAAGTCGTCTTGCCCGCATCCACATGAGCAAACAAGCCGATTGTTAGACGCTTCATGTAAATCCCTCTTCCGTCATGCTCGAACTAAAATTTCTTCCTTTATTAAAACATAAGAGGTGGGCGTGGGAATAGGGCGGGCAAGCGCGTAAGAGCCCGAATGATTGAACTGGCAATCACTCAGGCTCTTCTTTTACGAATAAAGCAAATATTGAGCTACCTCATCCAAAATACGATTAATGCCTGTAGGACCATAAGAACCAATCCACACGGACGAATCCACTGTATACACGCACTGCTGCTTCACGGCGGAGAGTGAACGCCACTCTGTACTGTGCTGCACGGTGGTTGTCCAATCCTTGAACATGTCATTGCACAGTAGAAAATAATGATCGGCATTTACTTCCGGCAGCACGTCAAGAGAAATTTGGTAGGCAGTATCGGAAGCTTCCTCTATAAAAAATGGCGCAGACAATCCCAAGTCCTCGTACAATACCGCTCCCGTACGATGAGCTGCAGTATGCACACGAATAGATGCATCACGCGGGCGAATGAGAGCCACCCGCTGACCTCTTAGCGTATTGGCAAGCTCTGCAGACAATCTGGCTGCCTTCTCGCAATATTCCAGTAAAATTTGGTTTGCTTCCTCCGTTTTATCTGTAATCATCCCGAAAATCCCCAATATGAACCGCCAATCCTCGTTCCGTTGAAACATAACGGTCGGTGCCAATCGGCTTAAATGCCCATAATGCTGCTCATGAGCCTCCGTGCATACAATCAGGTCAGGCTGTAGCATGGAAATCGAACCCATATTGGGCTGTTCATACGTTCCGAGCACTTCCGTTTGCCCAAGCTTATCCTGCAAATAATCCGGAAAGCCAATGACAGTGCCTCCAATACCTACGCTGCCAACAGGCCGTTCATTCAGCGTGATCAGTTGATCCGCATATTGCACATCAAGCACGACAATCCGTTTCGGCGACTGTCGTAATGAAAGCTCGCCTTTGACATGCTTGATAACCAGGTTTTTGTCGGCAACAGCGGCCCTCCGATAGGAAAGCGGACTAATCCCATAGTATTTCTTAAAAGCTCTACTAAAATAAAACATATTGCGATAACCGATGCTTTCGGCAATTTCACGAACAGTTGCCGCAGTGTGCTGCAGCAGCTGTGCCGCATGATTCATCCTGATTTTTATTACATATTCCATCGGTCCGATCTGTTCCTGTTGTTTAAACCATCTTTGCAGTTGTCTCGAGCTGCAATGCACAAGCTCCGCCATCTGATTCAGTCTCAGATCCTGGTTGTAATGCGCATCAATGTGCCTGATAACAGTACTTACTGCTTCTGATGGATTTTGGTAGCCGTCAGTCTGCAACTGCTTCAACAGTTCATAGAGCAGCCCTTGCAGAAGCGCATTAGCATGGAAGCCTTCAAGGCCTTGCCTCATACTCCATTTTTGCTCGATTTGCTCCACAATCTGGTAGAGCGTCATCCGCTCGGCAAGACTCACGCCAAACTGCACCTGTAAAAGATTAGACCCGTCAATATGCTGGGCCACCTCTCCCCTATTCAGGTGCATAAGCTCGGCCCTGTAATAGATGGCGATATATTCGATTGGCTGTGTAATCGCACCAAAATCAATAACCGCACTCCTGCCAGCATGGCAAACAAAAAACGGGGAAATCGTATAAGGGGTTCCGTCTATGAACAGCCTTCCATGCCCTCTGCTTACAAAGAGCAGCACGTTTGCTGGCAAACAATAATTAGGAAGGGCGTTGCCAGAAAGCATGCTTCCTCGCTTCACATCGAGCAGCTTGATTGCCGTATCGTTACTCAGCAATACGTGTTCCTTTATTGACATTGATCTCATCTCCAAGTAGACAGATTCGTTCTTGGAGCTATATGCTTGTGAGGCTTTATGTACGTATTTATCATTTTAGATGATAATCATTCTCATAGTCAATACTGCTAGTCTATCAGATTGACATCACCTCTTGCTACGTGAAATGAGCATTTATTGTTTGGGACATTTCAAGCAATACTCGGGCGCCATTTGATAGTAGAGGCAGCAAGTCAAACGCCTACTACGCCCGACGATACAGCCCCCTTGGTCTTTATTTACAAACGAGGCAAACGGATTTTTACTCATGCCAAACAGCTCTCCCGGAGCGTTCATTGCAAGAAAAGAGAAATCGTCTCGCAACAGCTGACGTCTTGATTCATCCTGCTCTTCGTCATAGCTATATACGGGAGCGACGCGCACCATCACATTCTCCCACAGTGTCGCTTTCGATACCGAGCCCACCACAGCTACGGTTTTTATGAATGGCGTCAGGCAATCCGCGAACAATTCTTTTATGATACCTGCTTGCCACGATTCTCTATGATTGGCGTCAGGTACTGTAACTCGTGCATCAGACAATACCATGTACGGAAAAGCGGAGCCAGCAGACGAAGCAGCCAAATGAAAGAGATGACAATGCTCGGGACGAATCCCGATTCCTTTATTGTAATAGGTCGCAGCGCTGAGTACTGGAGTCACGAGCAGATTAGCCACCCTTTTTACTAGCATGGAGGATGCTACTCTAACGGTTCCAGACCCGATATGCTCCGCAAGCCATTCCACGTACGCCCTGCATTTTTCCTCATTCAGCAGCTCGCCCAAAGCCAGCACCTGTATGCTTTGCTGCGAAACCTCTCCCATAGTCAAATGGTAATCATCCATAAGCTTTTTCCAGTCATCTGACAATAGAAATGAATTCATCCCCTATTGCTGTCCCAATAAGGATTCTGCAATTTGGCTGGTAATCATGTCGATGGCAATTGGTCCATAATAGGCAATCCATAATGTCGAGTCCACCTTATAAACCCGATTGTTCTTTACCGCCTCCAAGGATTTCCACGTTTTCGAACTTTCCAGATTTTCGACATCTGCTGCAAACATCTTATCGGACAACAAGAAATAATGATCGGCTCCAACCTCGCCAATAGCTTCCAAGGAAATTTCGTACGCTGTGTCATCAACCTTTGCAACAGATGGGGGAGTGTTCAAGCCCAAATCGTTATAAAGAATGGCCCCTGTACGATGCTTGGGGGTGTGTAGACGTATCCCTTCTTTTCTTGGGCGAATAAGCGCGACTGTCTCAGTACCCAGCTTGGCAGCAATCTGCTCCTTGAGCTTGGAAACTTTATTTTCATAGGCTTGCTGGACAGCCTGTGCCTCTTTTTGCTTGCCCATGATTTTTCCCATGGTGTTCAACGTCACACGCCAATCTTCATTAAATTCAAGCACAAGCGTCGGTGCGATTTTGCTTACATTGTCATACACTTTTTCTTGAAAGTCCGTCATGAGGATCAAATCCGGATTTAATTGCACGAGCGCTTCCAGGTTCGGCTCATCTCGCGTGCCCAGTACCTTCACGTCACCTAGCCGATCGCTCAAATACGCTGGAAAATCCTTATCAGAGCCAGCGGTAGTCACACTTCCAGCCGGCTGCTCCTTTAGCGCAACCAATTGATCGACGAATTTAGTGTCTAGGACGGCAATGACCTCTGGCTTTTTCTCTAGTGTATATTCACCCTTCATGTGGGGAATGGTCACGGGAAAGGCAGTATCTCCTGCGGGCTTCGGAGTGGCCTCGGCCTCAGTCGTCGGTGGTGGTGACGCAGCAGTCCCACTTGACGTATTGACGCTGTTTCCTCCCGAGCTGCATGCCGTCAGCAGGAGCATGAAACAAATGAGTCCTGTTGTTAATTGAGCAGTTATGTAGTTTCTCTTCACTTATATATCCCCTCTTCTTTTTAATGATAATGATTTTCATTCTCTATTTTATATGGATTCGTTCTCTTTTCAATGAAAGTTTGCGACATATAGCTTTTCATTTTGCGACGGATATTTTGGTGATTCTTGATCAGCTTCTGGGAGATAGCCATATGAAACGACATTTACGTAAACAAAAAAATAAGAGGGGCAACCTCGCCCCTCTTTACTACGATCCTGTCAAAGCAGTTTTTGGTAATCGCGTTTACTATAAATAATACGTCAGATTTCTACGAGATTGTCCATTACAGCGTAGAATACAAGGTAATTCTCAACAACAAGTATTCGGTACTGATCCTTGAGCCCTCTATTACTTTTATAATGATGTCCGGAAAAAGGGAAATATTGTAAATAAGAAATAGCCTTATCTAGCTTATCAACAAGATGTATGGCAGCTTCAGGTGCATGGAGCTGTTCACTAATATACTGAACAATGTCTACCAAATCTGATTGTGCCACTGCAAGATAACGTATGTCGTACCTTTTCTCCACCATCTGTCCCCCTTTAATCTTTAGTGTTAATGCCCAGCCGTTCAAGCAATCTCTCCTACTTCATTCATGAAGTCAATAGGATAGGACGGGATTTCAAGTTGTTCTATATCATGGAACAAATTGGTTGTCAAAAAAGCAATAAACTGGGGGCAACCATCCCCCAGTTTCATGTAATCATTTATGATTTTTATCCCTTACGAAGACGTTGTCTTAATTGCTTAAACACTTCATCGTGGCTATAACGAACATCTGAGTTCTTCGCTTCGATTTCAGCCTCTTGAAGCTTTGCAAGAATCTCGTTGTTGTACTGCATATCCTCATAATGCTCAATACTCATGACCACCATGTCGCCGTGTCCATTTTTTGTAAGAAACACCGGTTCACGATTCTCGTGAACGATCTTTGATATTTCAGCGAAGTGATTACGCAGGTCGGATATAGGTCTGATTTGCGGCAATGCCCCCACCTCCTGACATGATTTTATCATTATTATGATAATCATTCAACTTTATCTTTATGCAACTAAGGATGACTTTTCGGGAGCTCATGAAAAGCTAATCGAATAAGTCCGCATATTTAATTGCCATATTTATTCCCCTCTTGCACCACGCATCCACATCAAACGTAGCCGCGCTGCTTCAACAACGTCCAGTGTTCAGCATCGAGTCCTGACTTCATCGCCTTCAGCGGGTCGACCTCACCAGTATTGTCGGCGAAGGCCACGACGAAATCGTCAGTCAGCGGCAGTCCGGCGTGCTTTGCCATTCGGAGAACCTCTGGCACAAGTTGTTTCAGAACACGCATCGCCGATGTGTTGCTTTGCTTCATGTCCATCAGTTGGGCATGAAGAAGGCAAGCTTCCCGAAGTTCCTGGCCATCGAACCAGTATTCGTGGTCTTCGCCCTGCACGTCTCGGATTTCATCCGGCGCCCACAAGTAGTAGGACACATCCTCACCGCGCTCGACAACTGATTGTCGATAAGATTCCCGGCCCCAAACCAGGAACGGCGGCCATGCGGCGCCCAGATCCTCATGGGTATAGCACAGGAGCAGGCAGTATAACTTCTCCTCCTGTGGAATGTTATCTAGTGTAGTTTCAATGGCCTGAAGCAACAGTGATTTCACCCTGGCCTCGACTGTGGCAAGCGATTCTCCCTTGGGCAGACGCAAATAGGTGAGCCTTTCCTGACCCGTCGGTTGACCCTGCTCGTCCGTGTACTGCAAAACAATCCGTTCCAGATGGTCCTGTGCATCGTAGCTGAAGACGTATTGGCTGTACCACGACTCATCCTCTTCCTGCCAATGGCGGCTGAAACTGCGTAGCAAGCGGCCATCCTCGTACTCCATGCGTGTGTCCGCACCGCGATAGCCCATATGCAAGTGATTGGTAGCCAGTTGCCCATCCTGATAGCCATATTGCGTTACCGATCCGATTCTCACGTCATCGTTGTGAACGTACCACTGCACACCTGTGCGCCGATCCACCTCGTACAACCAGACCGTTTCTTGTATGCCAGGGCCGCACTCAATCACGATGCGGTCTTGTGCATCCAAGCCATGGCGGATGTGCGATGTCGGATTGGCTCGGTCATCGGCCACCCATCGTGGACTGGAGCCGCCATACAGCTCGCGGGCGAAGGGCATTTCAAAAGCCATCGATTCGGTCGCCCAGCGCCATGTAACAACTTGCGTACGCGCTTCTGTCCTCAGCTTTTCCCATACACTCTTTTTATCAAAAAACGATTTCAGAAACTCCGAAATGGCTTCATCGTTTAACTTGTATTTTCTTTGTTCCATTGGCTCTGAGCCCCCTTTAACCTATAGATAATTCTCGACACTTATTTTCACAAATCATTCGCTGCATCCTCTTTTTGTTCTAAATCATCATATAAGTCGAACGAAAAACGTCCTGCTGACCGCTTCTCTTTTTCCTCTTCATTCGATCTCTCCCTATCACCACCAGGATGGAACCTGAGACACATCCCGCCGTTCCTCTGTTCTCAACTCCACCGGTATATGGACTTGTTTCGCTATCGCAAACAAATGCTGTAGAAACGATTCCCATTCGTCTGCAACTACGCGACAGGGCAAGGATGCGATTGTCTTTTCTTTATCGTTATGCTGCATAAATGAAATATACATATTGGTTGACCCTTGCCCGCTAACTGTTGGATCAACAACAATACGGCTGACTGCCGATAAATCAAGCTGCTTTTTTCGCAGCGTAATCGCAGGCGGCTGCTGCTCAAAATCAATGCGCTCCAGCTTCGTACCGAAGGCCACCCTATCCGAGGCAAGAAACGCTTGCTTCGCTGTCTCCCACTTGCGAACCTTTTCCATATTGCGCTTCCCATTACAATGCACCAACCAATTTCCAGCACCGTTGTCTCTCTCATAGCATGTCAAATCGATTCGGTAGGCTCCCTCAGGAGTTCGAATATCGTATACTGCTAACCACCTAAGGATATTACCGTGGCGGTTTCGGAAATAGTGCTGGTTCACTCCCAAAATACTACTGCTCGTAAGCTCTACGTCTTTTCCCCCGAGTCGAAATCTCAGTACCCCACCCTCAAAACGCATTTGTTCTGGTTCCAAGGCACGATTTTTACAACGCCGAAAACCGAGAATAACACTCAAACTGAAAACACCAAGGCAAATCAATAATGTAGCGAACTGGATCTCCAAAAAAGCGTTCAAATTCCACGATCCTATAAAACCCAGCAGTTCAATCACCAGCAACACAACATAAAGGAAAATCGCAAACACCATGCTTGCTTTGCATGCCTCTAGCAAGCGTTTAGAGAACGGATCACGCAGAAATACTTGATCTACCATCCATGCCTCCGGCGGCCCATTTCTCCTTTTCTTCTTCATCCTGCTCCTCCTGCCAGTGAATCCTTCTTCAGAATCCACCGCCGCAGCTGCTGCTCAATGCGATCCAGTGCTTGCTCTTCATCTGATGATAGACTGCCACATAATATACGACGGTAAGCTAATCGCCCCTGAGCATACCTCTTCTCCACATACTGGATTACTTCATCGGATGCCTCCTCAAGTGAGAGCATTGTTGTTCCGTCAATAAACCTGGCAAAGACAAGTACATCTTCTCCATCAAGCGTAATCGTAAGGAAAGGAACATAAACCTCTTCGAAGCCTGACGATAAGTCCTCTTCAGATACCGTATAGATGTTCGACGAGAGGTCGGGTACAGGCTCCTGTTCCTTTTTGTTTCGTTTTCTACAAAACATACGCATCACTCCTCGCTTTCACGGTGCAAAATATACCCAGAACTATTTCGGAGCTTTTTCACCCTTTTGTGTTACTACGATACGATAGTACCTGTCGTTTCAAATATTTACCACAAAGCATGTGTGATCATTTCCATAAAGCAAAAATAACCATTCACCTACTCAATGAGAATGGTTCAGAGCTAGATGAAGTATTTCATTCATATTCAACGGAATCCAAACATAACCCCCTTCAGAATCCAAAGGCTCTTGAGTAATGGCTTTTGATAAAGATGTAAAGGGAACACGAATCGCTCGCGTCCCCTTTGTCCTCAACCCTCCTAATCACTCACCCAAATCTCTTATTACTCAACTAACAGACCGACTCCACATGTGTAGAATAAGTAAAATGGACATGAAGGAGTATCAAAACGATAAATAGAATACACAATAACAAATTAAGGAATAAAAAAAATCAGGAGGGAATCATGGGCAGATTAGTTCATTTCGAAATTCATGTAGATGACATGGGGCGTGCTAAACAGTTTTATGGCGAGGTATTTGGGTGGGCATTTGAAGATTGGAGTGAATATGCTGGAATGCCTTATTTTGGAGCTGTGACTGGCGGTGCAAACGAGCCTGGAATAAACGGAGCTTTAATGCAACGTCAAGGCCCTTCCCCAGAACCTGGCCAGGCTGTGAATGGCTATGCCTGTACAATGGGAGTGGAAGATTACGATTCAACTGAAGCAAAAATTCTAGAAAATGGAGGCAAGGTCGCTCTTCCAAAGTATGCTCTGCCTGGAATGGCGTGGCAAGGATATTATATGGATACCGAAGGCAATGTTTTTGGTATTCATCAGCCAGATGTGAACGCAAAATAGAATCTTTTTAAAATATAAACTAGAAATAGTGATTTTATGTTTGAAGAAAGAGAGTACTTTAAAAGCGGTACTCTCTTTCTTTTGATAAAAACTAGTACGCTTTGTAAGAATGAACATACTTTATTATTTCCTTACAAGCAATACACAACACTCCACATGCCCCGTATGCGGGAGCGACTTCGCGCTTTTTCTTTGAAACCCTTGATTTTCAAGGGTTTTTCCCGTTCACTTCCGTTCGTATCTGAGTGTATTTTTGGGATTCCGAGTGAAGTTAGTCCCCATTTCGTCCCCAATCGTCCCCTACTTCTTTGAAGGTGGGGCATCTTTATTTTCCTCCATCATTTGCTTAGTTATTTCGTTGATCTTCTTCTGCGCCTCAAACCGTAACTTGCCCTTGCTACGTTTGATTTTATCTCACTGATTAAAAAGATATTAAGGGATTTTAAAATCATTTAAATACATTTGTTTGTGAAACTTAAGACAGTAGAGGGTTTTAAAACCCCTCCAAATTCCTCCAATGCTTTAAAATTAAATATACCAACGCCCAGAATCTACATCTGGGCGTTGGTATCACATTATTAAATAATAATAAGCTAGACTAGGTATCTAATCAACTACTTATGTGTACTCCGATTTATTCTGACTTTTCGTAAGTCCATTTCCCATTATTCTCGTCATACTTAATATTAAAAGACATAAAGTCCCCGTTATCTCTGTAAAAAGAGAAAGAACCTTCTGTATATTCTTCATCTAATAAAATTACAGGAATAGTATCACCTTTTTTGGCGTACGGTCGTGCAGCATCTCGTAGTTGTTATCAAATAACACAGTAGTAATATGGCACTCACCCTCAACAGCCTGTTGTTTGGCAAGCATGGAGTTATAGCCACCGATGGTGTCTTTCTCCAAACCTCCCATAGAACCGCTCTTGTCCAATATAAATACTAACTCAGTTAATCCTTTTTTCATTGAAATGTCCTCCTCAAGTTTTATTGTGACTTAAGGATAACATTTCTAAATTGGTATCAGGTCGCTTGAGGAGCGACATTCAATCCAATTCAAGTGCTGATCTTATTAAGTTTAACATTTCTTCCCCATGAGCGATTGCCACTTCTTCCGTCCATGCGTTGGCATCGGTAGTTGAGTCGGCCATTCTTCTTAGTTTCAGGCTTTGTCCATCAATCCCATTACGAAAATTTGCCTTTTTAGCAAGTGGCAAGTTATTCGAAAACTTAGAGTTTAATCCACTTGAAACAAGGCAGAGGTTACCGAAATGATTCAGTTCTTGCTCGTCCCATCTGACATTGCTGTCGATGGGATGCTGCGGATACCAATGTTCCACCGAATTACGGAATTCAAATTGGAAATCCTGCTTCGTTTTTTGCCACAACAAGTAATCCAAGTAATTGAACACTATGTGCGGAGTGATCAGCCCAGTAGAAAACTCACCATCGTTCATATATTCACGCACTGCTGCTTTTGCGATGTTTTCCAGCTTTTCTGAATGCTCATACGAGTCATACCCATCCATATCAAAATAGAGCCACGCAAGAAACTCTGTAGTCCAATGCATAACCAGTGGGGATGTATACGTTACCCTTAACATGGATTGCAACATTCGACTTGCGATTGAATTAGTAACATCCACATAATACGCTTTTGGCTGCCTCTTAGCATATTTTTTACTATTGCTCCATGAAACCTTGAGTGTTTTAAGACTCCATCTTCCTTCCGTATCGTCGCCGCTGAACTCCCTTTTGAGCATATAATTATCGAACAAGAATCTACATCTTAACAAGCATAGCCCGAAACGCTCTACCGTTTTGCCTACGTGCTTATTGCGAGGAAATACTGCTTCGAAACGCTGTATGAGTTTTTTGTCGTCAATCAGTTCCCCGCTCCACGTTTTTTTAGCAACCACTTCAGCCACATTTTCCTCTACTTCAAAAATCTTTAATACGTGCAAGAGAAAATGTCGGAATGTTAAAAAACTCTCAAAACGTATATTGTCCTCATCTGATTTATCGAGGCGAGATGTACTCAGTGATGTAACGTCTACACTATCGGCAATCTCGCTTATTGAACGCAATGCCGTGCTGTCGGTTTTGTCGCTTGCTAAGTAATATCCGTCAGAATCATCAGGATAACAATCCCAGTCATATCCAAAGTAGTGATTTCTCTCGGCTACGACAAAGTGCATCTGCACATAGCCGGCCATATCACTGCAAGCGTCCCAAATCCGAGCAAAAGCATCCCTTTTCATTCCATCGGTTATCATCTCTATCAATCTGGACTTTACGATATCTTGCTGCTCCAGTTGCTCGCCACGATTGTTCATGATTTCAAAATATTTGTTCAGGTCGGTGTTTGGCGGGACGATTACTCTCACAAGGCTAACCTTTTCCAGTTTCCACTTTAATTCGGCAGATTTAAGAGTTCTTGAGGAAGCCTCAACTTTACCGAGAATCTTCTTTGATACGACGTCGAAACCTGACAATATACAGCTATCGGCATCTTGACGCCAGCTGACCTCATCGTTGTTTCTCAACCTCTCCAGCGTGTAATCAGACTTCGGGCGGTATTCGAAAGAGATAGCGTCTCTCTCAAACGGAATGTCCAGAGCGGTCAGCAACAAGTATAGAGCGGTCAACCGCTGCTGACCATCGATAACCTCAAACTTTCCATCATTGCGCTCGAACACAATTAGGTTACCAAGATAGTAGTTATCCGTCTCGAAGTTTAGTATATCATCAATTAACTGCTCAATTTCTTTATCCTCCCATGCAAACGCCCTCTGATAAAGTGGAATTATGTACTTGGTCTTGCTGAAAATATTTCCTCCCGAGAAAACGATTTTAATGTTGCGGACGTTTTTCACCATCATTCAACACCTCCCGACAAACCCATTATTCTCTGCACTTTACTTAAAAGTAGGATTTTATCGTCGCTACTGGGAGAATACCTTATCTCTTCCGAAGACAACATAGGAATCATTATTCTTAATACATCCGACTCCTTCATACACTTTTGCAACAAATAGAACATTGGAATTGTTTCTTTGTCACCAACTTTTTCGCCAATGGCGTAATTTCGCACTGTATCAAAGCCTAACTTCTGCATTTGCAAACGGACCATAAAAGCCCAAGCGTACAGCCGTTTGATAACGCGGTCGTCAAAATTCCTGAATCTGTCGCAGTAGTACAACACAACACAATAAAACAATTGTTTGGCATAAGAGAATCCAACGCCTGTCCCACTCAGGAACAGGTCAAGTTCCGCCTTCGAAACAGCCGCCTTCACATCCGAAAGCAGATTCAGGTAATGCTCTACGTATTCAAAAAAGTTTTTGCCTGATACAAAGGTCTGGTCAATTTGAAATACTGGCATCCCCTTAACCGTTCGCATAGCATAGTAGTATTGTAAATCAAAGCTGACGCCTTTGAATTCGTCAATATCAGCGGATGTGAACCTATGACCTTTATCTTTTTCAATCCAATGTTTTATGGGGAACAGGTAATATTGAAAGAGAATATGAATTTCCTTTGGATCCGTTCTCTCCCATTTGTCTACCGTGTGTTTCATTTCGTTTGGATGGTCGCGCATTTCTCGCAAATGAAACGCTTTCAATAAATCATGGGGATCCAGAGCCCTACCACGCGTGTTCTGAGAGTCAAATAGTTGGAATGCTTCGGGGAGACTTTTCGTGGCGACAACTACAAACTCTAAGTCACTCGACACCGCTTCAATAAAACGTTTTTTTTCAATTGAACTTTTCTCAGCAAAATATGACCTAATTGCCAGGAAATTACGTCTGATATTCTCTTCCGATACCTTGGAAGAGAGTTTCGTCTCTAATATTGGCACACTACCTGATGCATCCAGAGCCTTGCAAATAAGGGCTAGTGTAATAATTCGCTGTTGCCCATCAACGATATTTAATGCTCCGTTAGTTTCATCGTTGTGCAGAATAATCGTCCCAACGCGATACTTGAAATCAGGATATTTGTTAGTCTGATCTATGGCAAATTCAAGGTCTTCCATAAGAGCAGACACATTTTTAACACTCCACTTATATGGACGCTGATAGTTAGGCAAATTAAGATTTTTCAGCTGAAGAACCGTATCGACTGACACAATTTCAGGATGTTCAAACAACTCATCACCCTCCTAACAGTGGCTGATCATAGCTGAACAGCACTTCATTAATCTCGTATATGTTGTAATTGCAACTCGTAATAAAATATTGGATGATCACGTCAAACTTCTGGCTTCTCGAGAGGACATACCCCGCTCGCTCCAAGAGGTCGTCTGTTTCATCCAGCGACAACTCCATAGCCACAGCAAGGGCTATGGCGGTACACTTGCTCGGCATATAACCCTTGTTCCTTCGGATTTTTGAGAACAGCTTACGGTCGAGGTTCGCACGTTTATAAACCTCAACATCCGTCTTGCCCTTGGCGTCAATCAGTCGAAATAGTGTCTCAGCGAACGGCTCGTCAAGATCACCTACCAAATCCTCAAGCCCGCCGGTCTTCATCTCTTCGAAGATTATAGATTTAGGAGCATCAGCATCGGCCGCCTTTATAGCGTCCAGCTCGACCTGTAAAAACTGATTTTGGCGACGGTAATCAACATAGTCATCTACGTAGTTTTCGTCTATGAATGCCTTGACCTCACCGAGTAACTTCTTGCTCACATCAAACGCAGCCTTGTCGAACATCACAAGAAATACTTCAATATCGTGGTCGACAAGAAAATCCTGAATCGCAGAGGTGGCAACACGGAGAGCTTCTGCTTTCGGGTAACCATAGATACCGCTTGATATCAGCGGGAAAGCAATGCTTTCACAACTGTTTTCCACGGCACGTTTCAGGGAATTGGTATAGCAAGAACGGAGTAGTCCGTGTTCGCCATGCTTACCGTCACTGTAGACCGGTCCCGCGGCATGAATAATGTACTTCGCCGGAAGCCGGAACCCAGGTGTAATAACAGCTTCACCAGTCTGAATCGGAGCGAGTTTATCACAAGCAACTTGAAGTTCGGATGCTCCCGCGGCTTTGAATATGGCTTCGCAGACGCCGCCTCCCATCTAGAGCATAGTATTCGCCGCATTGACTATAACATCAACTTTTATTTTAGTGATGTCCTGTCGGACTATGGTAAATGGCATATTTTAATTACCTCTAATGATTTGATTATCATCAATGATGGTTAATGTTTATTACTTGGAAGACGTTGAGATAGACCTGCATCTTCCAGTCTCTTATTCCATTGATATAAGGTTTCATCCGAATGTTCAACTAACAACCATCTATATACCATGTGCTCATGCGTCATTTTCCATTGGTGTCCAGCCTTCAAAATTAAATCCTCAGCATAAAACTGATGTAGATTTAATCCAATACATAATGCCATGACCGCTGGTAACTCCTTAGTTAACGCTTCCTTATTCCTGTAATCACTAATTATTCTAGAACTTAATCCAGACCGTTCAGCTAGAACCTCATTGGTTATGCCTCTTCTTTTTATATGACACTCCAATGTTCTTGAAAAGCTCCCTGGCATATTCATTAGTTCTTCTGAAATTTCTTTGGAGAAAGCGATTATTTTTGCTGTCTCCTTTGCACGCTCTTGTGCATTTTGATTATCGATATAGTTGGGATTGTACTCTGCCTCTACAAAATTGACAGCATTAACATCCCTACAGAGAAAGCACCTTCTATAAAAGGAATCATCATACAGTTTGCTGATTCGATTTGTTCTATCAAAGATCAAACAGCACTCATCAACATTCTCTAATGCATACTCAGTCAACTCTATTGAGCCATCTTCGCAACGTAGCACATATTGGGGATCGTTAATACAGAACATGGCATTTACATAAACAACTTTACCTGAGTACACCATATCAGAAAGACCCTGCGACATTTTTACTACATTAAAAGCATTCATCTCATCAATTACAAACGTTTGATTCTTTCCTAATGTGCCTCTTCGGAAGGAATATGGCGGATAGTATCTACCATCGACATATACAAAAGTCCCTGCTGCCTGCTCAAACCCAATGTCAATCGCTCGTAGTTTTGCTGATAATTTGGATACGCCAAAAAAACTAGCGAGTTCCTCAATTGCAAGTTGCAAAAATTCAGCATTTCGTAGATCTTGCTTTTCACCCTGTAACCGTATCAATATTTCATTCAATTTCTGTTTTGTGGTTTTTAAAGGCATTAAGATTCTTGGTGTTAGAACGTTTGCCTGCCATTCCATCCAGTGTAAGGCATTATCAATCCCTACCGTATCTTTTCCATATTCCTCAACTACATCGCAACTTATTGAAATCACGTCGTTATTCAGCAGCTTCTGTAATTCGAAAAAGTTTGCATGGAGATCATGGTGAACACACTCATGAACAATTGTATTATTTTCAGAACCAATATTTCTCATAAAAAATACATTGGGATTTACCAATATGGTTCCAACATCAATATTTTCTGTTCGCGTGTGTATCATATCCTCCTCGAATACTTCCACCTGAGCCTCACCAAAGTATGACCTACCGAAAATGTTATCCGGCAAAGGTGCATAATACATAGTTAGACACATATTGTCCAGCAGCTCGGCCATGTCTAATGGCATTGGATTCTCCAGTGCTTCTGGATAGTATTTTTGCAAGAATCTCTCAGCTTCATTATCTAGGTCTTCTGAATATAAATAAGGGACTAGGTACCTTGATAATGCGTTTTCTTTGCTAAATCTCTCTTTGCTGTAATCCCTAACATCAATTATCATGACTTTTCGAAGGCCCGATATTAGATGTCCATAGAAGGATAAAATAAACCATTTAGACTGCCTATCTGCTTCATAGTCACGTTTACCCATCCCTTTTAAAACAATTTCAGCCTGGATAGTAGCATTGAAAAAAATTTGACGGTGTTCGATACCATAGAATGTTATACTTCTTACACGGATATTCTCTACCTCAATGTATGAGGGATCTAATACATCATAAGAATCAAGCGATCTTCTTCCTTTTTGAAGGATGGAGTTTTTTATGGCTTGATGCATTTCATCATAATAAATATCTTCGAGATAAGCTTCGAATGATCTATAGTTCTTATGCACCTTATCACCCCCGCCTGATTCTCATCACATCTGGTCTCCGAATTAATAATACTGCTCAATATACTGATAGGCTTTATCAAAGACTTCTTTGTCTTTAATTTTGTATTTGACCCAGACAACACTCCGAAGAGCTTTCTTCACTTCCTGTTTTCCTGCTGTTGTACCCTGCCAACCATCGAATCGTACAATTTTAACGATATCATCTATATCGCCAACAATTCGTTCGACGATAATCGGTGTCTTTGAATTCCTCAAACCATCAAAAAGCTCCGTTAACGCGGCCTTGCCTTTATCTATTTCTTCCTCAGGCACTACTTCTTGTTCAGCTTCCGCAGCTTCGCGAGCAAGCTCTAATAGCAGTTTAAGAAACTCAATACTGGTTATTAGTCCTTGTTCGTGTTTCTCGCGGAGATTCTCAAGTTTTTCTCCTAATTTAACGAATTTAATCTCATTACTATGTTTTTGAATTCTTGCGACCAAATCAATTTCAACTTTGATCGTTGTCTTTCTCAGATCTTTTTGTTTTTCAATAAATTCATCGATTAAATCTGCATCCATCGTAAGAATTTCCATATCATCATGTACTTCTCCAACTTGCAGATTCTCGTGAACTAGTTCCAATGTTTTCGCCCCAAGAGAAGCCCAGATCAACCCGCCTCTGCCATCTGTAGGTTTCACGGATTCGAATACTCTTGTCAGCCATTGATAATCGAATTTCATTGAATTCAGAAACGGATCTGGCGATAGCGCATCCCACGCTCGATTGAGCACTTTATAATCGGCTCCAAATTCGTCCTTGATTTTATTGTTTGGCAAACATTCTTGTGCAGCAATTAAACCTTCCCAACCATCTATAGTACGGTCTACTCCCATAAAATAACTCAAACATTTACGCATTAGTGCAGGGATCTGCTTTTTGACTTCTTCAATGTTCGAGATGACTTTTTTCATACTCGATTCATCAAAGTCCAAAGCTGTTGCTACATTATCAAAAATACCTATATAGTCAACAATCAAACCATGAGTCTTACCTTCATCATAGGTTCTGTTAGTACGACAGATGGCCTGCAGCAAATTATGATCTTTCATTGGCTTATCAAGGTACATAGCCTGCAATATAGGTGCATCAAAACCAGTAAGAAGCTTTGACGTTACAATAACAAGCTTTAAAGGGTCGTTAGGTTCTCTAAACCTGTCTAAAACCTTTCCTTCTGCATCCCTATCACGTTTATACGCTTTATATTTATCCTCTTTGTCATTATTTGTGTCCATCACGATGGTAGTTGCTTCCGGACCTAGCAATTTATCAAGTTCTTCTTTATACATAAGACAGCACGCTCTGTCATAACAAACAACCTGACCTTTGTATCCATTCGGTTCAATTTTCTCTCGGTAGTGCTTCGCTATATGCTCACATATCTTTCTGATACGCTTGCGGTCATACATAATAGCTTTCATGTTGACTCTCCGAGACAGCTCTGCTTTATCTTCGTTAGATAAATTCTCTGTTAATGCTTCAAATTCAGCATCGAGCTTTTCTCTATCCACATGTAGGTCAACTGGTACTGGTTCGAAATTCAATGGTAGCGTCGCATTGTCACGGATTGAATCCGAGAAGGAATACTTGCTCATATATCCACTCTTATCCTCAACTGCACCAAATGTATTGAAAGTATTCTTATCAATACGGTTAATCGGTGTACCTGTAAGGCCAAAGAAAAACGCATTCGGAAGAGCAAGACGCATCTTACTACCTAGATCCCCTTCCTGAGTTCTATGAGCTTCATCCACCATAAGTATGATATTGTCTCTAGGGTTAAGTTCCTTTTTAACATCACCAAACTTAAAGATTGTTGTTATTGCGATCTTTCTCTGGTCCCCTAAGAAAAAGGATTCTAAGTCGTCCTTTGAGCCAAGACTGACAAGATTAGGAATATCAGACGCATTAAATGTTGCAGTTATCTGTGTCTCTAGGTCAATTCGGTCATCAACGATAACTATGGTTGGATTGTTTAATTCAGGCATCATTCTAAGTTTTTGTGCTGCAAAAACCATCAGCAATGATTTACCCGAACCCTGAAAATGCCAGATAAGACCTTGTTTCGGGTATCCAGCCTTTACACGTTCCACAATAAGATTCGCACCTTCATATTGTTGATAACGACATATGACTTTATATTTGCGATACTTTTTATCAGTTGCAAATAATGTAAAGAACTGAAAAATGTCCATGATCTTTTCAGGTGTAATCATATCTTCAACACTGATTTTCACATCGGCAAGACTTCCTTCACTTTTATGGTCCGGAGTATGCCATGGCCCCCACATTCCAACCGGCATACAAACTGAACCATATCTGTAACTTTTGCCTTCTGTAGCGAAATTGAATATGTTAGTTACAAACATGCCTGGTATGCTTTTTTCATATGCAGCTATATCTCTAGCAGCATCCAACCATGTAATAGAATTACGAACAGGCGTTTTTAACTCACCAATCGCTACAGGAAATCCATTAATCAATAGAACAATATCTAGCCTCTTACCGTTCTCTTTTTGTGGATATACCCATTGATTGGTGACAACATATTCGTTCAACACTAGGTCTTCTTTAGTCATCGTCCCAAAGAATCGAATAGGAATCATGCGTCCATCTTTACCGAATGGGTATGAATTCTCTTCAAAAACCATCTTCTTAAACATTTCATTCTGTGTTACTAGGTTGTGCGGCTGAACCGTTAATATTAATGTACGCAGTTTATAGATAACTTCATCTGCGCGGGATGGTTCTTCAGCAATTTCAGGATTAAGACGAATGAGCGCCTCTTTAACCATAGTCTCAACCATTACGTCAGAATATTCACGTTGTAATTCTTCGGCGGGGATAAACTTCCAACCATTGTTTTTGAGCGATGTAAGAACCATTTGCTCCATAGTGTTGTCTTCATTAAACATTAAGTAGCCCTCCAATCTTAGATAAACCTAAATTTAATTAGCCAAAGTTCTGCGACATTAGAGCTCTAATGGTTGTTTCGAGGTTATCAAGATTTTGTTCTAATACCAATTTTGATTTATCAGTCTGTAGGACAAAGTCAGCAAACTGTTTTTGTAGTTCAATAGGTGGAACAATTAAAGGTAATTTCTTTTGTGCAGTAATACCAATGTATGCTCTTGTTGTTCCACTTCCGGCAATCTTAAACATTTCTGTCTGAAAATAGTCGGAGTCGAAATATGCTTTAAGATATATGTTATTTAAACCTTTCAAAATACGGTAGTAGGTAACCTGCGGTGTCAGCATAATAAAATCAAATTTGTTGTCTACAATTGCCGTTCTTCCAATAGTCCCTTTGTGTGTAATTAGCACATCACCTGCCTTGGCAAAGCCTTTATCAAGAGAATTCGCTTGTGGTTCTGTTAAATAATTGCATGAATGGTAGTCAACTCTTCCATCGATCAAATTATTTGCCATAATAAAGGGCACACCCGATGAAACATAATCTGTTGCTCTAGGATGTTTTCCGCCATGGTTACCGTCCATCGGACGTTCAATAAAGTCTCGTTTTACCCACTCTTCAACTGGCGAAATCTCCCAATTAAACGGATTTTTATTGGGATCACCAAACATCTCGATAAATTGCGATTTGACAAGCTCATCAGTGAGATAAAGCAATTTCTTGTAAGCTTCTTTTGTGTCATTGGCAGCCCATAATAGCTCAGCAAGTTTTTCTTGCTCATACATATTAGGAAGTATAAATTCAAGTTCTTTAAGTGCACTCCAATTAATAGTAGGTGACAATGATCCAACTGAAATCCTAATAGCTGCATCAAAGAAATAATCCGAGCAAATGAAAAAAGGAAACAACTTTCGTGAGATTACTTTCTCATTGGGTCGTAGAATCATACCATGAGCAGAAAATAGTCCATCATGGGGTGCAATAGCCGCTCTTCTTAGATAGGCATTCCTTTTCCCAAAAAGAATATCCCCCTTTTGCATTAGGAGTTTATCGCCTTTTATTGGCACGTTGCTTCCCCATCTAGTAACAGAGAGACTGCCGCTATCTAAATGTTCTAGTCCGATATATGTTTTCATATCATCTGATGTTGGCTTTCTTTTTTGAGTTATATTAAATGCAATATCTTCAAATCGATATTTAGGCATTTTCATCACCACCATTCTCAAAAAGCATGTATTTCAAAGTTTCATAAGATTTTCTAAAAGCATCACTACTAGCAAGCCATCCATCTAGTGCCTCTTCCGCAGAATATAACGTCTCCTCATCTTCAACGCTGTTAGATCCACTAACATACAGCGGGATACTCAATTTACTGTCATATCCGATAATCTGTTCTACTGTGGCGATTGCTGAAAAACCATCTTGAACTTTAAATTCGGTGTAAGCTTGTGCTATCTTCTGTATATGGTCTTCTTCCAAATAACTCTCTGCATTTCTTCGAGTTACTTCATGTCTTGCATCAATAAATAATACCTGTCCTTTACGAGAATGTGCCTTTCTCGTTCGGCATATAATAATACATGCCTCCATTGGAGAATTGAAAAATAGATTTTTACCGATCCCAATTACACATTCGACCAAATCACTTCTTACAAGCTTTTCACGCATTTCTCTTTCTTCATCCCTAAACAAAACACCATGTGGGAATAAAATTGCACATCTACCCGTATTCGGATTAAGGCTCTTCAAAATATGTTGGAAAAACGCGTAGTCAGCCCTACCTTGCGGTGGTGTGCCGAGAAAATTCCGGCCATACTTATCAGCTGAAAATGCTTCTCTATCCCATTGTTTAATCGAATATGGTGGATTAGCTAACACTAAATCAAACTGCATTAACTCACCATGCTCCACAAAAGCAGGTTTTTTTAAAGTATCGTCATTTACTATTTGAAAGTCCTTTACACCATGTAAAAACAAATTCATCCTTCCAATCGCGGATGTAAGAGCATTGATCTCTTGCCCGTATGCTCTTACATTTCTCCATTCAAGTCCTTGTTGCTTCAAATAAGCAATGGCTGAAATAAGCATTCCTGCGCTACCACAGGTAGGATCGTAAATACTTTCGCCAGATTGGGGTTTTAGCATCTCTGTCATAAGATGAACGACGGTACGATTTGTATAAAACTCCTGTGCAGTGTGTCCACTATCATCAGCAAATTTCTTAATCAAATATTCATAGCCTTGTCCGAGTTCGTCCTCAGGACAATTTTTCATACTGAGCGTTTTTGAAGAGAAATGTTCAATAAGGTCTTTTAGTAATTTATCAGGTAATCTGTTTTTATTAGTCCAAGCACCATCTCCAAAAACACCTTGCAATTTTTCAGGATTTCCTTTTTCGATAGCTCGAAATGCATTTACAATTGCAACGCCCACATTTTCTGATACTGATCTGACATCATTCCAGTGAAAACCTTTCGGAACAATGAATCTATGATTTTCTTCCCACTCGAGTGCATCCTCATCCCCGTCATATTCCTCAAGGATTTCTGCACATTCTTCATCATATACATCGCATATTCTTTTGAAAAACATAAGTGGGAAAATGTATTGCTTATACGAACCTGCATCTATATGAGTCCTTAAGAGTACTGCTGAATTCCATAAGTATGATTTCAAATCATCAAGTGTGATTCTACTACTGCTCACTAATGTATCCTCCTTCAATCAATAAGGATTTCAAGTTTCCTTCTGCTTCAACAGCTTCATCTAATGCTGACAAAAATGCCTTCTTAACTTTCTGAGGACAAATCGTTTCTATAGGTGCTTTTTCAATATAACTATTCACAGAGAGAGTACACTCTTTTAATTTTATATCTTCAATTGACACTATTTTAGATTTTTCAATAACTGACTCGTAGTTTTTGAATAGATTGTAGACTTCTTCAACATCTTCTTCAGTCATTATATTTTGAGCTCTTTGTGCAGTATATATCTTTGATGCATCTATCAGGCAGACTTTCCCTTTATGTTCCTGCACTTTATTGTTGTTTAATATTAAAATACATGCCGATACCCCTGTACTGTAAAACAAGCCACTTACCAAAGTAATGACGCATTCTAACTTGTCAGATTCTATTAGTTGCTTACGTATTTCTCCCTCTCTGCCTCCGTGGAAAAGGACTCCCTGTGGAAGAACAACCGCACAACGTCCATTTTTTTTATCCATAGATTTCACCATATGCTGTAACCAAGCAAAATCCGCACTGGAATCAGAAGGGGTCCCCCATAAATTTCGACCGTAAATATCTGAGGCAAATTGATCTGCCCCCCAAGCTTTTAACGAGAACGGTGGATTCGCGATTACACAATCAAATGTTTGTAATTTTCCTCGATGTAGGAAAAGAGGTGATTTTAATGTATCCCCTTGTTTAACCTTAAAGTCCCTTGCTCCGTGTAAGAAGAGGTTCATTCTTGCAATGGAGGAAGTTGCTAAGTTCTTTTCTTGACCATAAATCCTACCATACGTACTCTTATCATCATGTACATTCCGAATTGCTTCGATCAACATACCACCTGTACCACAAGCAGGATCATAAACTGTCTCGCCTGGCTTCGGATCTAGGATTTTGACCATTAATTCTACAACTGATCTAGGGGTATAGAATTCACCTGCATTTTTCTTTGAAAGATCAGCAAATTTTTTAATTAAATATTCATAACTATCTCCCATCACATCAGATGAGTAGTTTTCATTGCCTACTTTGATTTCTGACATGTGTTCAATGAGATCCTTTAAGCGTTCATCTGACAGTTTGTTTTTATCAGTCCAGTTTGCATCGTCGAAGCTAGAAAAAACGCCATAGAGTGTGTCCGGATTGGCACGTTCAATGCCGTTCATAGCATTAATTATTGCAACTCCAACATTTTCGCTTACTTCACGAACGTCCTGCCAATGGCAGCCATCGGGAATGATGAAACGGTGGTTTTCAGGAAAACTGGCAAATTCTTCATCACCACCAGATTCTTCTAACGCGGCTTGTGTTTCCTCGTCATACACATCAGATAGTCGTTTGAAAAATAGAATTGGGGTTACATAGCTTTTATACTCATCCTGATTAATTGGACCGCGCAAAATATTGCAGGCTTCAAAAAGGTGAGAAAATAGCTTTTGACTTGTTGTTTCTTCAGGCTCTGAAGTACTGTTTTTTAGTGCTTCATCAGCAGCATCCATTGCTGTATGAATCATTTCTTCTCTTCCTCCCATTTTTATTTTGGCTCCGGCGAACTCTTCTTTTATGCTGACGCTCCCTGAAGACTGTATTTTTTCCATCTTTGCGGGATATATGTTTTCAAACTCAAGCAGTATCTTCAGGAGCCGCTCATCAAGAAATGTCAGTGCGTGCTTTCTAATATGTGTGGGCACCCCGTAGTAGGCTTCTGCCATACTTCCCGTAATAGCAGCCAACGTATCACTATCGCCACCAATAGAGACAGCGTTCCGGATTGCGTCTTCAAAATTGAATGACTCAAAGAATGCAACAAGAGCTTGCGGCACTGTTTCTTGGCATGTCTCATTAAGCTGGTATGTTTCCCGAATTCCATCAAGCGTGAAATTCATGGGGTAGTAGTGCTTATCAATGTAATCGCGTATTTCTAAGATATTTTTCCCGCTACGAGCCAGAAAGACTGCAACAGCAATAGCCTCCGCACCTTTTATCCCCTCAGGATGGTTATGTGTTACAGCTGTCACCTTGTGCGATAGTAATTTAGCTTCTTCAATGGAAGTAGCTACATAGCCACAGGCGCTAACTCTCATCGCTGCACCGTTTCCGAAACTGAAATAAGGCTCTGGCGAATCACTGTATATCCATTTATAGAACATACCTCCATACCCGCTACTCTGGTAGGATCTTCCAATAACTTGCATAGATTTAATGGCTTGATCACTTAAGTCACTAAAATCTCGTTTACAGATCATAAGTGCTTCACATATCGCTAATGACATCACCGAGTCATCAGAGAAAAAACACTTGTATGTTAAAAATTCAAAATCTTTCGAGCGATGATTATCCCATTCAAATCTGGAACCGACAATATCGCCAATGATAGCCCCGATCATGCAAATCCCCTCCCTGGTGCCGGGCCGATACTTTTAGTGAAGCCTCAGCATACATACAGACTTATAAATAGCTCTTCCGATACAACACGGTTATTTGTCAACACTTTATTGTTTCACATTCATAATAGTTTTTTGAAGACGCTCCATAACTTCATTCCATCTATCCTCAGCAAGACGAATGCTGTCTACATATTTGGAACGTTCTTGCTCATATTCTTCTGCGATCAACTTTTGTTCTTCAATCCTGAGCAACGGGATTTCAAGCGTTTTCAAGTCTTTATAACTAATATTAATGACGACTGTTCCTTGCTGCTTTCCTGCTAATACTTTGTTCCCCATCGGGCTATCCAAGAAAACTTTTAGGTAAGTCCCTAAAAGCAGTTTTTCATTCGGTCTTATTACAATAATGTTTGATGACGCGATACAAGGATACTTCTGCTCTTTAAAAATCGCTATTCTGATCGCTGTTCCACGTGCTGGTATTAATAAATCCCCATCTCTAAGTAAGTAATTTGCAACTTTACGCTCTTCTTCTTCGATGTGATCAAGACCCGCATAATCAATGTCATAATCATTAAGGTTCGATATATTTACGACTCCAATGCTACCATTAGCATCTTTTTTGTTGATCGTCTTTCCGCGAAATACTTCAGCAACATTACCTAATTCTTCTTTTTTAATACTTGAGTGCAGATAACGCTGCCAATCTTCATCCACCATCCCAAAGATATGATCAACATTCCAGTACCCCATTTCGATCAACTCTTCCAGCATGACAAATGTATCATCAATGAGAACCAGTTCATTAATTCCATTTCTTTTGATGTTGCTAGTAGCAGCATCATACCTCTTAATCATTACATCTTCTGTTCGACCAGTTGTGATCGTAAACATATACGTCCTAATAGCGGTAGATGCAAATATGCCAGTTGGCAGCTCGGCTATCTCCTCCAATTTATACATACCTTGTATAAATTCCCTTAAGTCTTTAATCGAGCCCGCTGCAAAAGTTATTCGAGCTGGAAGGACAATTACCAATACACCCGAGCTATTCAAGTGTAAGAGTAAATTTTCTACAGCTATCATTTCATATTCCCTACAAATGAAATCTCCGTTATCTTCTCCGCGTTCTCTTGCCCCAAATATAGGTACCGCTAGAATTAAATCAAACTTCCTTGCTGAGAACTCGTAATCATAAATACTTGTCTGCTCGACAATTACATTGACATACTCCTTAAATATTTCGTCGAGAAGAGCTTTACTCACGCTATTCATGGTAGTTAGGAAGAATTCACATTCAGAATGTCGGCTTACTATTTCAGTAAGGTAAGGTGCAAATTTTTCAGCTTCAGGAATCAATACTGTCTTAGTTTTTGGATTAAAGTGTTTTTCAAATTCAGTAATCAGCACTTTCGGTATATAAAACATCTCTTTATGATCTGCAGATGCAAGAGCCATTTCCCAATCAATATATTCATCATCTATAGCCATAAAAGCACCAAAAAACACCTTTGAATCCGGGTATGGATTTTCCATTCCATAACTATTGGCTATTGAAAGCATTACCTCGAAAGCTTTCTGCTCAGAAGGTTTTTTTGAATTTGATGCAAACTCATCTTTTGTCTTTTTCAAAAGAAACAAAGCACCGGGCAGCTCTGACTGAGCGGTGTATCCCCTCAACGCATTATAACGACTCCAAATATGGTTCATATGCTTATCGTTACGCACCTTTTTAACCCCCTTTCAAATCAATTCACCGTTATTATCTTACATAAAATATAGCACCGCACACAAGTCGTGTCAATCGATATTTAGTTTTGGTATGTTGATACCAAAACTAAAAACGACGTTGTATTACTTTATGCGCCACAATCAAATAAATTTTGGGAAAGCATGAAGTGCGACTTCGCGTTTCTTTTCGAGCATTATCAAAGCCTTTACAAATAAACAGCATTTTGTTTATTTGCAAAGGCTCTTTTTTGTCCAAACATCATGAAGTCCGACTTCCTGTTGGGACAATTATGACTGAATTACTATTAATTCATAGATTGAAACCTTCACACGACAGCCACCTGCAGGGCAATCCGGTGTTGTGTGAACTAAAATCAAATATTTGCAATCGACCACCGGAAGTGAGGTTGCAATTCGAAATGGAGAAATCCTATTGAATTGCTACCAACCATCTGTGGTCTGGTTTGTAATATCAAAAAAGCTCTCCATTTCGGCTCAAACCGAAGGAGGGCTTCTTTAATGTCAATCAAAGAAAATCAGAGTCAACCAAAAAACAAGGATTTTTACAATGGTACATGGCACTTAACAATCGATGAACAGGTAATAGAAGTCACCAAAGAAGAATATCGCGCCTACAAACGCCCGGCGTGGGCGGAACGTAAGCGCAAAGAACGAGAAATGCGCTGTATAGATGAAAAAGGCAATCGTTGCATCAAAAGCTGTCGTGAATGCGACTTTGAACGTGCGGAAAAAGGACTCCCGCCACTAGAGCGGACAAGCAGTGTCCTTTCATTGGACAAATTCACTGAAGATGGCTTCGAAGTATCCGACGCAGTCAATATAGCTGAGCTCGTAGCGGACAAGCTACTACTCGAAGAACTGTTCGCGGCCCTGGAGGAATTGGACCCGGATAACCGCAGAATCATGTACCTCTTCAGTATTGGCAAATCCGAGCGAGACATCGCCCCTGATATTGGGCTTTCACAGAAAGCGATTAATAAGAGGAAAACGAAGTTGTTCGCCCAGCTGAGAGAGCGTCTGAAAGATTTTATATAAATTCGGTACTCAAATAGCCCTCTGATGTCCTGTGGATATCAGAGGGCAACGAAATAATAAATTTCAAAACACAGGTACTCAATCCCCCACCTTCTGTCCTGTGGATGGTGAGGGGAAAGAAACATCCCTCAGAACGGAGGCCCAAACATGCAAACACAGACAAAGCAAATTGAAGCTGAATGCCGTGACCGCGAGATGGATGCAGAACTAGCGGATGTCCTCACAGCGATCAGCGTGGTATCAAAACGGCTCCCTCGGAAGCTAACGTTGCTTTCACGGCAGGACGAACAAAATGCGGAAGAAGGAAAAACGGATGAGCAAGATGAGTGAACTATCCTATGCCATAACGGAACTGAAGCGTTGTGGGGAGGCGTTGATCGGCATATCGGAGTCTTTGAGCAGTTTGTTCAGCAGTCACGATGATCCCGAGGTTGCAGAGCAGCCAAACACTGATAACCACTTGCCGGAGGACAAGCCCGTCACCCTTGAGACCGTCAGGGCCGTTCTTGCAGAAAAGAGCCGCGCTGGTCATACAGACAAGGTCAGGGAACTACTTGAGAAACATGGTACCCCGAAGCTGTCGGAGATTGATCCTTCGGAATATCCGGCACTGCTTGCTGAAGCCGAGGTGCTGGGAAATGAGTAAGCACGCACTACTTTCAGCCTCTTCATCCCACAGGTGGTTGAATTGCCCGCCTTCCGCAAGGCTCTGCGAGAGATATGAGGATAAAGGCAGCGGATTCGCCGCAGAAGGAACAGATGCTCATACGCTCTGCGAATACAAGCTGAAGGTTGCGCTCGGTATCTGTGCCAATGACCCGATCTCCGATCTCACACACTACAACGCGGAGATGGAGGACTGTACCAACGGTTATGCCGACTACATCCTCGAACTGGTAGAAACTGCAAGACAAAGCTGCGGCGACCCTATCGTCCTAATCGAGCAGCGGCTCGACTTTTCCAAATATGCTGAAGGCGGCTTCGGTACCGGAGACTGTGTACTTATCGCAGATGGAACGCTCCATATCGTGGATTACAAGCACGGCCAGGGCGTTCTTGTGGAAGCCGAAGATAACCCGCAAATGATGCTGTATGCGCTGGGAGCCTTGGAAATCTTCGACGGCATCTACGACATCGATACGGTTTCTATGACAATCTACCAACCCCGGCGCGAAAATGTATCCACCCATACGGTGTTCAAAGAATCCCTATATCAATGGGCGGAGGAAGTGCTGAGGCCCGCAGCCGAACTCGCTTATGCAGGGGATGGGAATTTCAAGAGCAGTGACTGGTGCCGGTTCTGTAAAGCAAAGCACGAGTGCCGGGCCAGAGCCGAACACAACCTAGAACTCGCCCGACATGACTTCAAGCTTCCCCCACTGCTGGAACACGATGAGATTGAAAGCATCCTCGGCAAAATCGATAGCCTGATCTCTTGGGCATCGGACATCAAAGAATATGCCCTGCAGGCTGCCATCGGCGGTAAGCAGTGGGACGGGTGGAAACTGGTCGAAGGCCGCTCCAATCGCAGGTATATAGATGAAGCAACAGTGGTTGAAGCAGTCACCGATGCGGGATTTGACCCGTACGAACGTAAGCTTCTCGGCATCACCGCCATGAGTAATCTGCTTGGTAAAAAACGCTTTGAAGAAGTCCTTGGTGGCTTCATTGAAAAACCACAAGGCAAACCGACGTTAGTGTTGGATAGCGATAAACGGCCTGCCATTCAAACTGCACAACAAGATTTCTATGAAAATTAAGGAGGAACATCCCATGTCCAATAACGCAAACAAAGTTAGTAGCAATCCTTTGAAAGTCATCACCGGCCCTGATACTCGTTGGTCTTATGCCAATGTCTGGGAAGCGAAATCCATCAACGGTGGCGCTCCAAAATTCTCGGTATCGCTCATCATCCCCAAGTCGGATGCCCTTACCGTGGCAAAAATCAAGAATGCCATTGAAGCCGCCTATCGCGAAGGAGAAGCGAAACTGAAAGGCAATGGCAAAACGACTCCGCCTCTATCCGTCATCAAGACACCGCTCCGTGACGGTGATACCGAACGCCCCGACGATCCGGCTTATGCAGGTGCTTACTTCATCAACGCCAACTCTGCGACCGCGCCGGGCATTGTGGACGCTGATCGGCAACCCGTCCTTAATCGCTCCGAGATATATAGTGGGGTCTATGGACGCGCCAGCATCAACTTCTACGCCTTCAACAGCAACGGAAACAAGGGTATCGCCTGCGGACTGAACAATCTGCAGAAGATCCGTGACGGCGAACCACTTGGCGGTAAGGCCAGAGCGGAAGACGATTTTGCTACCGAAATCGACGAGGACTTCCTCGCGTGAGGACGGTCAGCATCGACATTGAAACATACAGCAGTGTAGACCTCGCCAAAAGCGGGGTCTATCGCTATGTCGAGTCTCCAGATTTTGAAATCCTTCTCTTCGGTTATTCCGTTGATGGCAAAGAGGTTCAGGTGGTCGACCTCGCCGGTGGTGACGAGCTGCCGGACGAAATACGCTTAGCCCTTACTGACCCTGCTGTGATGAAGTGGGCATTCAATGCCCAGTTTGAACGAATCTGCTTATCGAAGTGGTTGAGATTCCCCTCAGGACAATACCTTGACCCACAGTCATGGCGCTGCACCATGATCTGGTCGGCATATATGGGTCTGCCCCTCTCCCTTGAAGGGACAGGTGCTGTCCTTGGTTTAGAAAAGCAGAAGCTAACAGAAGGTAAACACCTCATCCGCTATTTTTGTATGCCATGCAAGTCAACGGCCGTCAACGACCAGCGAACGCGCAACCTGCCAATTCACGCCCCGGACAAATGGTCGGAATTCAAAGCATACAACTGCCGTGATGTTGAAACTGAAATCTCCATTCAAGCAAAACTGGAAAAGTTTCCAATGCCGGATAGCGTTTGGACGGAATATTGCATGGATCAGGAGATAAACGACCGTGGTGTGGCGTTGGATATGGATCTCGTGCACCACGCTATTGAAGCGGATGAGCGCTCACGATCTGAATTAACCGTCCAGTTGCGCCTGCTTACAGAATTGGAGAACCCCAACTCTGTAGTTCAGATGAAACAGTGGCTGTCCGACAACGGCCTCGAAACCGACACGCTTGGCAAGAAAACTGTAGTAGAACTCCTAAAGACCGCTTCAGAACCGCTCTGCAAGGTACTAGAACTCCGACAATCATTAGCAAAATCATCGGTCAAGAAGTATACCGCTATGGAAAACGTAATTTGTGCCGATGGACGCGCTCGTGGGATGTTCCAGTTTTACGGCGCAAATCGAACAGGCAGATGGGCCGGCAGATTAATTCAATTACAAAACCTCCCCCAAAACCACATACCCGATCTGGAACAAGCGCGAAGCCTGGTACGCTCCGGCAACTACGCAGCATTAGAAATGCTCTACAACCGTGTGCCGGAGGTACTATCAGAACTAATCCGTACAGCTTTCGTCCCTAAGGATGGCTGCAAGTTTATTGTAGCGGACTTCTCGGCGATTGAAGCGCGGGTCATCGCATGGCTTTCAGGCGAACACTGGCGTAATGATGTGTTCGCCACACACGGCAAAATCTATGAGGCATCAGCAAGCCAGATGTTCGACGTTCCAATCGAGGAAATAACGAAAGGCTCTCCCCTGCGGCAAAAAGGCAAAATCGCCGAACTAGCTCTCGGGTACGGCGGGTCGGTCGGAGCGTTGAAAGCAATGGGCGCACTGGAAATGGGCCTTGTTGATGACACGAACTCCAACCTCTTGTCACTGCCTGGCGTGCATCCAACCCAAATATCGTCAGATTATGGTGGGATGTTGACCGCGCTGCAATGACAGCAGTCAAAGAGCGAACCACTGCAGAAACACACGGCATCCGCTTTTCTTATCAGAGCGGAATGCTCTTCATTTCACTCCCCTCCGGCAGACGGCTCGCCTATGTGAAGCCGCGTGTCGGCGAGAATCGATTTGGCTTGGACTGTATTACCTACGAAGGCATTAGCAGCACGAAAAAATGGGAGCGAATCGAAAGCTACGGACCCAAGTTTGTAGAGAACATCGTGCAGGCTATGAGTCGCGACATTCTCTGCTATGCCATGCAAAATCTCCGGGACTGCTCCATAGTGATGCACATCCATGATGAAATTGTGATTGAGGCTGATCGCCAAATGTCCATCGAGGCTTTATGCAAGCAAATGGAGCAATCTCCGCCCTGGGCAAAAGGGCTTCTACTCAGAGCCGATGGATATGAAACAGATTTTTATCGAAAAGATTAATCTCTTGGTACTCAAAATCATACTGCCTGTCCTGTGGATGGTGAAGGGATAACTCCCTACCATCCATTTTTCAGGAGGTTCAATATGAACAACGAATTGCAAGCATTCTCTTATGAAGGAAACGAAATCAGGACGGTACAGAAAAACGGTGAGCCATGGTGGGTGCTGAAGGATGTATGTGCGGCTCTGGAATTAACCGACACAAACAAGGTAGCGGAGCGTTTGGATTCCGATGAGCTGACACGATCCAAACTCGTGTCAGGTGGTCAGGCCCGCGAAATGTATATTGTCAGCGAATCTGGTCTTTATAACGTCATCCTCCGTTCCGAAAAACCCGAAGCGAAGAAATTCAAGCGTTGGGTAACTCACGAGGTGCTGCCGACCATTCGCAAACACGGCGCATACATCACTTATAGCAAACTGGAAGAAATCATAAACGACCCCGATGCTTGGATCAAGATGCTGACTACTCTCAAGGAAGAACGCACCGCCAAAGAACGCCTCGAGTTGGAAGCTACCCAGAACAAACCGAAGGTTGTGTTTGCCGATGCGGTTTCGGTATCGGAAGGCACCATTCTAATTGGGGAATTGGCAAAAATCCTTAAAGGAAACGGCATTGATATCGGTCAGAATCGCCTTTTCGAGCGGCTGCGTCAAGATGGTTACCTCATTAAGCGCAAAGGTACGGATTATAACGCGCCAACGCAAAGAGCCATGGAACTCGGTTTATTCAAAGTAAAGGAAACCGCCATCACCCACTGGGACGGTCATGTGACTATCAGCAAAACGACCAAAGTCACGGGAAAAGGCCAGCAATATTTTATTAACCAGTTCCTTGGGGAGCGTCGCGACCATGGACAAATATAACAGCAAGGGTTACCCCGACCCAACAGCCGCCGAAGCACTGATCAACGTGGCGAGAGAGGAAAAGGCCACAAAAGCCTTCAAATTTACGCCATTTAGCTGCAAGCTTTCGGGAATCGATAGATCAAACCGCAAGGGCTATCCTGCTGAACGCTTAAATACCAAATGTAAGGGGCGCACAGAATGAAGATCGCTTACGGCAATAGCCGGATGGATAAGAAGTGGAAAAATGGCGATATATCCTGGAAAGACTTCTGCAATCGGGTCAGCGTCACGATGCGCACCACTGAAACGGTTGAGGAATATCGCAAAATGTCCAAAGATCAACAAGCATCTGTTAAGGATGTGGGCGGCTACGTTGCGGGGCATCTCCGCGGCGGCCGCCGCAAAAAAGGATATGTACTCTGCCGCTCCATGATTCTGCTTGATTTGGACTACGGTACGCCTGGCATTTGGGAAGATACTCTCATGGATCTTCCCTATCGCTGTTGTGCATATTCGACGCACAAGCACACACCGGAACAACCCCGAATCCGGCTTATCATCCCCCTATCTCGCGAGGTTAGCGAAGCCGAATACGCTGCAGTCTCGAGAATGGTCGCGAAGGAAATTGGCATCGATCTATTTGACGACAGTACCTACGAAGCCCACCGCTTAATGTACTGGCCTTCTACTTCCAGGAACGGCGAATTTCTATATAAGGACAAGGATGGAGCTGAGCTCAACCCAGACGATTATCTTGCCAAATACGATGATTGGCAGGATGAATCCACTTGGCCAGTGTCATCCCGGCAGTCGGAAGTCGTGCAACACTCCTTAGCAGAGCAGACTGATCCGCTTTCCAAGCCTGGGATTGTCGGGGCCTTCTGCCGCACCTACACCATCTCCGATGCCATTTCTACTTTCTTATCTAACGTGTATGAGCCTTCGACTATGGCAGGACGTTTCGATTATATCCCTGCCGATAGCGCGGCCGGGGTCGTAGTTTACGATGAAAAGTTCATATACTCCCATCAGGCCACCGATCCTGTATGCGGGAGATTGTTAAATGCTTTTGATTTGGTGCGGTTGCACAGATATCGGGAACTGGACGACAAGTTTCCGGAAGATACTCCGATTACCAAACTTCCATCTTGCAAGGCGATGACGGAATTCGCTTCAAGTGATGAGCAGGTCAAACTCCTTCTGGTGCAGGAGCGACAGTCACGAGCATCGGATGATTTTACCGAGGAAGCTAGCGATACGGATTGGCAAAAGAAGCTCGAGTACGAATCACGGTCAACCGTACTGAAAAACAACCTGCACAATATCACGCTCATCTTGCAGCATGATCCCAACTTAAAAGCGCTGGTGTACAATCAGCAGCTCGACGGCATGGAGATTAAAGGCCATGTCCCTTGGAGTCACCCTTCAAAATATTGGCGAGATGCCGACGATGCCCAGCTCATCAGCTATGTTGATTCCCATTACGGTACCTTCTCTCAGCGAAACTACCAGATTGCCGTGGCTAAGGTGACCGATGATCGTTCCTACCATCCCATCCGTGAATTTCTGGCGGATCTACCGGAATGGGACAACGTATCGAGGCTAGACACGCTTTTGATCGATTATCTCGGTGCGGAGGATAACGCATATGTCCGTGCAGTTACAAGAAAGACAATCTGTGCCGCTATCTGCCGCGTGCTCTACCCTGGATGCAAGTTCGACTCCATGCTCGTGCTGAACGGCCCCCAAGGTGTAGGTAAAAGCACCCTCATCTCCAAGCTTGCGGGGGAATGGTTCTCGGACAGCTTGAACCTGGGCGATACGAAGGATAAGACCGCGGCAGAAAAACTGCAAGGATACTGGATTCTGGAGATTGGCGAGCTTGCCGGGCTGCGCAAAGCCGAAGTAGAAACGTTGCGGTCCTTCCTCTCACGACAAAATGACATTTACCGCGCGGCATTTGGCAAACGGGCAACACCGCACCTGCGTCAGTGCATCTTCTTCGGCACAACAAAAGCGGAATCCGGCTATTTGCGCGATACGACGGGCAACCGCCGCTTCTGGCCGGTGAAAACACCCGGCGGCGGCAGCAAACATTCATGGGATCTTACTTTTGAAGATATCCAGCAGATATGGGCGGAGGCCCTTGTATACATCAATGCCGGTGAAATGCTATATCTCGATGCATCCATAGGGCTACTTGCAAAAGCGGAGCAACGTGAAGCTTTAGAGTCGGATGAAAGTGAAGGTCTTATTCGTGAGTTCCTCGACACCCTTTTACCAGACGATTGGGAGAAGATGGACTTATTTGAACGCAGAAGCTTCTTAAGCGGTACAGAGCTGTCCGGCATCGGACGTCAAGGTGTCGTGACACGTCCTAACGTCTGCAACATGGAGATCTGGTGTGAATGTTTCGGAAAAGAACGAGCCAATCTGAAACGCACCGATTCGAATGAGCTAACCGCCATTTTGATAAAACTCGGCTGGGATCGCCTGCCCAACAAGGTCAGAACAACACTATACGGCCCGCAATATGTGTTCGTTCCTAGAGGCTGTTCCTAGCGTATTTCCAGGAATCGATCTTCCCTAAGAACAGTACCTGGGAGAAATAATGGTTCCCACTTTGAGAGTAACGAACATCTCCAGAAACAGTCCATCGGGCTCGCCGCTAGGCATGAAATACGGTTATGTTCCTATGTTCCTACTGTATCTATCAAAATGAAATATATAAAAAGAATAGACAGTAGGACGCAAAATACGCATATATGCGCGCGTAAGGGATTTTTGGGAATTGAGAACAGCCATGGTTGGCCTTGTAGACTCGGATGAAAGGATTGCTAATGGATGAAAGAAACAACGATCGAACACAAACTCGTCATTGCTGTAAAAAAGATGGGCGGCATTGAGCAATTGCAGCGCGAGTACGATTATCTTCTGGCCCAGCAAATCGTAAAATCTATGTTGAGTAACGGCTTGATAACTGAAGATGAATGGAACAAGATCACCGCATTAAACCGAAAAAAATTCTCTCCAGCATTAGCGCAAATCATGCCAAGAAACCGTTGATAATACCCCGCTTCAGAGGTAATATGTGACACTAACAAGGAGGTGAGAACTTGAAAAAGGTCACGAAAATCGCCCAAAATACAGCGGAAATAACTGAACGGCCCAAACTTCGTGTTGCGGCATACTGCCGGGTCTCGACAGACAGTGATGAACAGCGAGTCAGTCTTGAAACGCAGATAAAGCACTATGAATCCTACATTGGGGCCAATCCGGAATGGGAGTTTGCTGGGCTTTACTATGATGAAGGCATCACGGGTACGAAAAAGGAAAAACGACCTGAGTTGCTTCGGATGATCGCCGACTGCGAACAGAAGAAGATCGACTTCATCGTAACGAAGTCCATCAGTCGGTTTGCACGTAACACCACCGACTGTCTGGAACTGGTCCGGAAGCTAATCAGACTTGGCACCTTCATTTATTTTGAGAAAGAGAACATCAACACCGGATCTATGGATAGTGAACTCATGCTGTCGATCCTAAGTGGACTGGCTGAAAGCGAGTCAGTCTCTATCGCCCAGAATAATAAGTGGGCCATTCAAAAACGATTTCAAAACGGTACCTACAAAATTGGGAGTTCACCCTACGGCTACGATGCCGTGGATGGTGAGTTAATCGTCAATCAGGCACAAGCGGAAATCGTGCGATTCATTTCTGCAGCAATTTTATCCGGCAAAGGCACTTGTTCAATTGCAAGTGAACTAAACCGGAGTGGATTGACCGGCAAGCATGGTGGCCGGTGGAAATCATCAACCATTCGCGGGATGATCAGAAACGAAAAATACACTGGCGATGCCATTTTTCAGAAGACCTATACGGATGAGCACTTCAACCGTCACCACAATAATGGTGAGAAAGATCAATACTTAATTAAAGAACATCATGAGCCGATTATTAGCCGTGAAGATTTTGAAGCCGCCCAGATCGCCATCGAACAGCGCGGTAAGGAGAAGAACGTAGAAAAACGCAGCAAAAAATACCAGAACCGCTACCCATTTTCGGGAAACATCATTTGCGGGCAATGCGGCGGCACCTTCAAACGAAGAATCCATTCCAGCGGCAAAAAGTATATCGCATGGTGCTGTTCCACTCATATCGCCAACATCGAGAAATGTGCCATGAAATACATCCTAGATTCCGATCTGGAATACGCTTTTATTGCCATGATGAACAAGCTGATCTTCGGACACAAACTGGTCCTGAAGCCCCTGCTTGCAAGCTTGCGCGGCATGAATAATCGCGACAGCCGGACAAGCATTAAAGAACTAGAGAAGAAGCTCAATGAAAACGCGGATCAACGGAAAGTCCTTGTCGGGCTGATGACCAAAGGCTACCTGGACCCTGCTGTATACAATAAAAGCAATAATGAACTGCTGCAGGAGGCTGAACGCCTGCAACGCCAGAAGGAATCCTTCGTCCGCTTCCTCAGCAGCGACAGCAGGTACCTAAACGAAGTCAGCGAACTCTTGCACTTTACATCAAAAGCAGCAATGCTCACCAGCTTCGACGGTGAACTCTACAGTCGATTTGTTGAGCGGATTAGAGTGATTTCCCGAACAGAAATCGGATTTGAGTTAAGATGCGGCCTTACGCTGAAAGAAAGGATGGTGAACTAAATGAGCCATGTACCACTTGGCTATCGGATCGAAAACGGAAAGGCCATAATCGATGAGAAATCCGCCGAACAGATAAAAACCCTTTTCCAGTCTTATCTCTCCGGCGACTCCCTGAGGACTGCCGCTCGAAAAGCCGGAATCGGATCTTTCCATGGCGGGGTCTGCAAGATACTACAGAATGCTCGATATCTCGGTGATGCGTATTACCCGGCGATCATCGACTCGGATACACTTGCGGCAGCCGAAGCAGAACGGATCAAACGGGCCACAAGGCTCGGTCGTATCCGTGAACCAGAAGAAAAAGCGGAGATCATTTTCCCCACCGCATTCCGCTTCTTAGAAAATCCGGAATGCGTAGACGAGCAGGCGGACTTACCGACCAGCCCATTCCAACAGGCGGAATACGTCTACAGCTTGATCGAAAGCGAGGTGAGTTAAGATGGCAGAAAAGAAAAACGTCACTCTGCTTCCGGCAAGAAAGCATGCCGGGATAGCCAAGGAAGATGCAGAAAAATCAAAGCTTCGGGTAGCCGCCTACTGCCGCGTTTCTACTGACAGCGACGAGCAAGCTACCAGTTACGAAGCCCAAATTGAGCACTACACCGCCCACATAAACGGCCATCCTGATTGGAAACTAGCCGGGATCTACGCCGACGATGGGATCTCCGGCACCAACACTAAGAAGCGCGAAGAATTCAATCGCATGATTGAAGCGTGCATGGCAGGCCAAATCGACATAGTGATAACCAAATCTATCAGCCGATTTGCTCGAAACACACTGGATTGCCTGAAGTACATCCGGCAGCTGAAGGACAAGAACATCCCGGTCTATTTTGAGAAAGAAAACATCAACACAATGGATTCCAAAGGCGAGGTCATGCTCACCATCATGGCTTCCCTTGCACAACAAGAAAGCCAATCTTTAAGTCAAAACGTGAAGCTGGGTCTACAATACCGTTACCAGCAAGGCGAGATTCAAGTGAACTGCAAATGGTTCCTGGGTTACACCAAGGATGAAAACAAGCATCTAGTGATTGTTCCGGAGGAAGCCGAAATTGTGAAGCGTATCTATAGGGAATACCTTGAGGGAGCCAGCATGCTGAAGATTGCGCGTGGATTAGAGGCAGACGGAATGCGAAACGGTGCAGGTAGGGAGAAATGGCATACCAGTAACATTAACAACATCCTGCGAAATGAGAAGTACATCGGGGATGCGCTTTTGCAGAAAACTTACACCACTGACTTCCTTACGAAAACGCGAGTCAAGAACAAAGGCCTTGTCCCGCAATACTACGTGGAAAACAGCCATGAGGCCATTATCCCGCGAGAAATTTTCATGCAGGTGCAAGAAGAGCTGGTGCGGCGGCGAGTTGTCCACACCAGCCCGAATGGGAAGAATAGAACTTTCAGCAGCAACCATTGCTTCGCTCAGATGATCATCTGCGGGGGCTGCGGTGAGGTATTCCGCAGGGTCCACTGGAATAACCGGGGGAAGAGATCCATCGTCTGGCGATGCATCAGCCGCTTGGAGAACACCGGATTATTCTGCGACGCCCGGACGGTGCTGGAAAGCGACATCGAGAAGGTAGTAATCACCGCCATCAACAATACACTGAGCAGGAAGGATACATTTCTCACCACCCTGCAGAACAACATCGCCACCGTCCTAAGCATCGAAGACAATAAAACCTTAAGCGACATTGACAACCGCCTTGCAGAGCTGCAAACACAGCTTCTGAAGCTGGCCAACGCCAAAGTCGACTACGAGGATGTTGCCGATGAGATTTACCGACTACGAGACCAGAAGCAAAAGGCGCAAGTCGAAAACGCAAGCCGGGATGAACATCGCAAACGAATCGCCGATATGAGCACATTCCTGCAGGAACAGTCCACCACCATCACCGAATACAACGAGCAGCTGATCAGGCGGCTGATTGAGAAGGTCACCGTCTACGAGGACAAGTTCGCAGTCGAATTCAAATCTGGCGTGACGGTGAATGCATAAGGATAACATAGGAAAAGAACAAGGCACTCTACGAATTTTGGCGTAGGGTCCTTGTCTTTATGTTTAAGAATAAAATCCTAACCCTGTAGATACGGTTTAAGATAGCGAATTTATCAATGGTAAAACATTAGGCTTTCCTGTATTTGAATTTATTCCAATTCTTTGTGCTGTTAACCTGTTGAAAAAGTCAATTTCGGAGTTCCAATAATTTACATAGAATACTTTGCTATCTGCCTCTTTAATATCATTCTCATAACGAATAAGACTATCAACTTCTAAATTGTTAATTAGCGTAACATCAGAAAGTTTGAGACGCAATCGCAAAGAATTAACGCTTTCATAGCTTTTCCACGTTTGTGTTGGGCTTGTTGTTGATAACACAGCAATATTTTCATAATCCCAATACGATTCTAAATCTTTACGAACTTTCAATTGTAAAATTCCATAAGGGATTGAAAATACGGCTTTAAAACCTTTTGAAAGTATTACTTTAGCCAGTTCTGTTTCATAGCTATTACTTAATCCAAGAATAAAAACAAAGTCACTAATAGGTAATTGATTTATAACCATAGTTAAAGCGTTTTTTTCTCTATCTGTTGATTTGAGATTTCCAACAATAGCAACACTCTTACTTTTTAAGAGCTCAATATTACCTTTATAATATATCTCAAGCGCCGATCGCCCGACTAATTTTGATGGGTAAAGTTTTTCATTGGGCAATAGTTTATGAATGCCTTGCTTTTTAAGCTCTGTATCATAGCCTGTCTGATGTGATGATTTTGTTGAACTACTGGGTTCAAAAACTAATATTTTTGTATTTAGCTCCCCTAAGTATTTTACAATCATTTCTTTTACTTTTTCCCAATCAAGACCTCCATGGCCACAACCAAGAGCTGGTAATGTAACCGTAGAGCTCCCTTTGTTTAAAAGGAATTGTCTTAACCACACTAAGCCTTTTTCAATATAATCATACTCAGACGGATTTTTCCAATGCACTTTCGTTGGAAAATTTATAATTGTAAATTGGGAGATTAAGTCAGGAACTTCCCACACATGAGGCTTGCCTGGTTTAACCTCATGTCGTTTACACGCATCAGAATAATCAATAAACATATCTGGATACCTAGTTTTAAACATTAAAGCAACTCCAGCTCCCATAACACCAACGCAATTCACGGTATTTACTCGAATGTCCGCATTATAATCGAACATATCACCTGATACAAATTCTATCATTATAAGGAAATCTCCTTCCTTATTCGTTTTACCCAACTATCAAGTTTATTTCCAACACTAAAAGCCCAAAAAGGATTAATAGCTGAAATATCAGCCAAAGATAACGCTATTAACATATCCAACTTATTATCTTTTAATTTTAGATTTAGAAGTTCCTTTTCACTTCTACCATTTCCAAGGATATCTCCTATCAAATCGTGATAGATGACTAGTAAACAAATTGTTTTAATTTCATATTTTGAGAGTGACGTGAATTCCTCGGACAAGATTCTTGTTATCATTGGAACAGAATCCGCAGGATGATCAGGATATGCAGCTTGAATCCCATCTTTCCACTTAGACTTGGGACCCTTACCGATATCGTGCAAATATGCAGATAACTTGACAATTTTTTTATCTTTATCAGAAAGGTTATTATAATATTCGTTCTCATCAAGATTTTCTACAACCTGCAGTGTATGATCACTAACAGTTTGCTTATGTACTTTATTATCAGTTTCTAATTTAAATATACCTTCCAGCTCTTTTATTACACAGAAATCATCTTGAATTTTATGTAATGCATCATCAATATCTTCGAAAGCACAGTTCTCATATTCTTCTTCTGACCTTTGATCCATTATAGTTTTAATAGCTTCTCTATACGAATTTTCAAGAAAGAGTGGCCCGGTAATCAATGTTTCATTTTCTCTATTTTTCATGAAATATTTCGTATAATAAAAGTGTTTCCCATTAAATGGTTCATACGAAACTTTTGGTTTTTCTAAACCGTTTTCTTTATATATTTTAAAAATTTCATCTCTACATATTTTATTAAAAACAATATAACTTTCAATCCAATCGATTGGAACTTTTCTGCAAACAAGTACCTCAGCCATGCGTGAATGTAATTCATCATCAGTACCTCTTTGCCATTTATTGCTGTCAATTAACCCCCAATTTAATTCATCCAAATCTTCAGGATCTTGATAAAAGTTAGGAGGTATTACTGTATTGGCTGAGGCATCAGTAAAGACTACGTTACTTTCTAATAATTTGTCTATAGATACTGCAATGAATACGACTAAAGGCTGATCGATATTCTTTCTGTTTAGCACTCCTAATAACATAGGGTTTCTAGCCGCGAAATAGAATGGTACATAATCATGAATTGTTCCAAAAGGTTCACATGGAACTTCCATTTGGCTTCTTCTTAATTGAATGCTCTCATTAGCCAAGTTCATATGGTCGATACCTTTAGCGCACTTTTCATTCGTTGATAAAAGACCATTTTTAACAATAGACTCGATGTTTTTAATGTGTGTAAAATGATAAAAGTACCTACCTCTGTATTTTTTTGGGATTTCCATAGAACAATCTCCCCTCAGAGTTTAACAAGAATATATAGTTGTACCGTTGCCAACATTTTGCCCTCTCACCTATAAAAACATATATTCTGTTCTGTCACCAGAGTAACAAATCTAACCTGCTCGCTCAATATAAAACTACACATTCCCGGATATGGCCCCACGGAACGATAAAAAGGATTTTCTTAAGCATCGGTTATACACCCAAGCCCCAAAGTCCCTTAACAACAAGCCATTTCCAATCATTATAAAGCACTCATCTTTTTACAACATCCAACCTGTACTCTTACAGCAAATCTCTAACTAGCATCCAATCTGCTCTCTTATGAGATCCCTACATCTAATCTACTTTTTCAACAAGCAATGACATCTAATCCGCTCTGTACGCCGATTTCCCCACTGGATGGACATGATCCCACAAGTAACAAAAAAAGGGATTTCAGAGTCCCCGGATCCCAATCCGCAAACCCCAAAATCCCTTATATACAAGGCTTTCACAGCCTTACTCTTTTGCTCTAGACATCCATACTACGCACTCCACGTGCCCCGTATGCGGAAACATATCCACCGGCTGCACTTCCTTCACCTCATACCGCTCCGCCAGCACCTTCAAATCCCTAGCCAATGTAGAAGGATTACAGGACACATAAACAACCCGCTCAGGCTGCATCTCCAAAATCGTCGTCAACAACGCCTCATCACAGCCTTTACGCGGCGGGTCAACCACAATCACATCCGCACGTACCCCTTTCTCTTTCCACGCCGGAATCACGACCTCTGCAGGCCCCGCCTCAAACGTAGCATTCCCCAGCCCATTCAGCTCGGCATTGCGCTTCGCATCTGCGATGGCTTCCGGCACAATCTCTACCCCATACACATGCTTTGACTTCTGTGCCAAAAAGAGCGAGATCGTCCCGATACCGCAGTATGCATCAATGACGGTTTCCGTACCCGTCGCCCCTGCATACTCCAGTGTTTTGTTATACAGCACTTCCGTCTGCGCCGGATTCACCTGATAAAATGAACGCGCCGAGATCGCAAACTTAATCGGTCCGATGTAATCATAAATGACATCACTGCCCCAAAGCGTGACGGTCTTTTTGCCAAAAATGACATTGGTTTTATCCGGGTTGATATTCTGAACAACGCTCGATACACCCGTAACTTCTGAGCGAATTGCTTCCACCAGCTTCTCGCGCTGCGGAATCGGCTCTTCTGTCGTCACAAGCACGACCATGACCTCGCCTGTTTTCACGCCTACCTTGACTACGACATGGCGCAGCAAGCCTGTCCCGCGCACCTCGTCATATGCGGCAATATTCAGCTTGGTCGCTGCTTTCTTCACTACAGCTACAGCCTCGTCATTGACCTGATGCTGGATCAGGCACTCGTTCATGTCGATGATGGAGTGAGATTTCTCCGCGTAAAATCCGCCGACCAACGCACCGTTTTCCTCGCCGATTGGTACTTGTGCCTTGTTGCGATAGCGCCACGGATCGCTCATGCCAAGTGTCAGGTGAACCGTAATCGCACCTTCTCCCTCCACCGAAAAGCCGCCGATGCGTCGCAGATTGTCCCGAACGATCTGCTGCTTGTGGCGCAGCTGTTCCTCGTAGGCGAGATGCTGCAAGGAACAACCGCCACACCGGTCGTACAGCGGACAGGGGGGCATGAAACGATGCTCGCTCGCCTCCACGACCTCAGACAGCTTGGCAAAGCCAAAGTTCTTTTTCACATGGTCGACGCGGGCACGAACACGCTCTCCTGCAAGTGCACCATCTACAAAAAGGGTGTATCCCTCAACACGACCTACCCCGGCTCCCTCGTGGTTCAGTCCGGTTATCTCCACTTCCACGGTTTGTCCGACACGAACAGGGAGGTCCAGCTCCACTTTCGCTGTCGTTTGCGGTCCGCGCCGCTTCTTTGTTGTCTTCGCCACTATTTATTGCTCCTTTTGTCTTCTATCTATCTTCCAGGCTATTTTTCGCTCTAGGATGAACACGAGGGATGCTCAGCAGCATCCCCACGACTAGTTCTATTCATTTTACTATCTTCCTACGGGACGAACAACTCGATATGTCCCGGCAGCGCCTCTACCACGCAAGGCAGCTGTCCGCCGTGCTCGCCGTCCAGATTGAGCTGAACCTTTTCGCCTCCCGGTGAGGTGGCCTTGATGTAATCTGCTTGGAAATATAAAATGTTCGGGTCTTTTAGATGCTCGCCGCGCACTGCCAGCGTCGCCAGGCGAATAAACTCGGCGATATTGATCTTTTTCACCACGATGACATCCAGCTTTCCATCTGACAGCTTTGCATCCGGCGCGAGCTTGTCGAAGCCGCCTACGGAGTTGCTATTTGCGATGAGAAAAATCATGATTTCCTCGTCCAGAAGTACTTCTTTGCGATTTTCCAGGCGGACGCGGATCGGGTGCAGCGACGGCAACTTTTCCAATCCTTTGACGTAATACGCCATTTGTCCGATTAGCGTTTTCAGCTTGCTCGGCACTTCGTAGGTCAGGTCGGTCAATGAGCCGCCCCCGGCGATATTAATAAAATAGCGGTTGTTGATCCGCCCCAGGTCGATCTTGCGTTTTTTCCCCTTGGTAATAATCTCGGTAGCCTGATTGATCGATTTGGGAATACCAACTGCTCGGGCAAAATCATTGCTAGTTCCGCAGGGGATGATTCCAAGTGATGGTCGGGCCTTTAGCTCCGCCATCCCGTTTACGACTTCATAAATCGTTCCGTCACCACCAGCCGCTACGATGACATCAAAGCCGCGGGCAACCGCACGCGCGGCCTCCTCGGTAGCATCATGTTCCCCTCTGGTCGCATGGCACGACGTTTCATATCCGGCCGACTCCATTAACTCAAGAATATCTGGCAATCTCCGACGCACAATTTCCCGGCCGGAGCTTGGATTGTAGATTAATCTGGCTCGTTTCAAGGCAGATCCCTTCTTCCTTCCCTCGCTCACGGGTGTACTCTCTTCCATCATATCCTTTATAGCCATTTTTGGGAATCGCTATGCTGACTTGGGCGTGTTAATATAGAAAAAGATGGAAATCCAAATGATCGGAGGGACGGTTGTGGATCAAATCATCGTTGGTGTTGACGTTGGGGGAACCGCGATCAAAATGGCTCTGATTACCCCAGGTGGCGAGATGGTGACGAAAACACAGGAACCTACACCTGTCGCCTTGGGAGAAGACGGCATTTTGCAAAAGATCACCGCTATGATGAACACACTGCTCGAAAAGCACGGCTACACCCGCGATCAGGTCTTGGGTATCGGTGTCGGTATCCCGGGTCCAATCGATACCAAAAACGGAATCGTGCTGCAAGCAGTCAATCTGCATTGGAAACAACCCGTCCTCTTAAAAGAAAAGCTCCAGGCACTGGCAGACCTACCTGTCGCTGTCGACAATGATGCCAATATAGCAGCACTCGGAGAAATGTGGCGCGGAGCTGGTCAGGGTGCGCAGGACCTGGTATTGATCACGGTAGGAACAGGCGTCGGCGGTGGGGTCATTCTGAACGGCAATGTCATCTCCGGAATCAATGGTGTCGGTGGAGAGATCGGTCATATCACGATGACACCTGGAGAAGGACCGAACTGTAATTGCGGCAAAACGGGTTGTCTCGAAACCTATACCTCCGCTACAGCCATCATCCGTGGAGGACGTCAGGCCGCTGCCAACGGAACAAGCCCGATGTTAGCCAAGGTGCTTGCGGTTACAGGCAATATTCGAGCAAAAGATGTTTTAACCGCCGCCAATGCTGGAGACAAGGCAGCCGTTGCCATCGTCGATCAGGTTGGTTTCTACTTGGGGCTCGCCCTCTCTCATCTCGCCATCGTACTGAATCCAGCCAAATTCATCATCGGCGGCGGGGTCGCAGCTGCTGGCGAAATTTTGTTTTCCCGCATCCACGCTTCTTTCGCTCGCTTTATCCCTTTTTCCTATGTCGTGGAATCCACCGAGATTCTCCCTGCTACCCTGGGCAATGATGCTGGCGTATACGGAGCTGGCTGGCTTATTCGTTCGCGTTTTGTAACCTAGCCGACTTTTCCCCTAAGAAAACGCTCCTGCGATCGTGAATCCACGACATCGACAGGAGCGTTTTTTCTAATGCAACATACGAATCAGTACCTACAAAGCCTTGGTACGTTTCGGCACTGCTTTGTCCACCTCGGCAGATGCAGCCTTCTCCTTACCAGAAACGATCAAAACGGCACCGGCAAGCACCGCAAACCCGCCTAGTAGCTGCAGCAAAGTAAATGATTCCCCAAATAACAAGGCGGAGAAAACAATCGTTACGACAGGCTCAAGCGTACTCAAAACAGATGCCTTTGTGGAGCCAATAAGCTGTAGCCCTTGAAAGAAAAAGCCAATCGCCATTACAGTAGAAAAGATAACGATCCCTGCCAACGCCCACCAGCCAGCAGCGCCGAACGATAGGTCCAGCCCGCCATCCTTTTGCGCTACGAAGAATGTGGAAATAGCCGCGAACACGGATATATATCCGGCAGTCACAAACGGTGATAGCCCTTTCACCACCCGGTTACCCACAACGATATAGACCGAGTAAAACAAGGCAGCTGCAAGTGCAAGCACGACCCCGACCGGTTGAATCCCCCCAAATGACAGCCCGAGTACAAGACCAAGACCAACGAGAGAAATCAGCATGGCCAAAATCGTTTTTCGCCGCAGTGGTTCCTTTTCTACAAAATAGGTGAGCACAGCCACAAACACAGGAAACGTATACAGCAAAAGGGCAGCCATAGATGTCGGAATATACTGAACAGCAGAGAAAAAACTGAGCGACTGCAACGTATACAAGACACCGCCCAGTACAAATAATGCCACGATCTGCTTTTTCACCAGTCGCAAGCCTTCCTTGCGCAATACTAGAAAACCGAAAAACAGGATCGCCGCGAAAAGGAACCGTAAAAATAACAAGGTGGATACGCTCACACCCGCTCCGTACGCGTACACGGCAAAAATAGACATAACGCCAAAGCAAGCTGCAGATATGAATACATACAAGACACCCAAATAGAGCGGCTTCACGACAACTCACCAGCTTTCCAATATTGGCAACACAACGATGTGTGATCTAGAGGCTTTCAATTTTTCACAACGGCACCTTCTCTGCGAAACAGACGCGAGGACATTACCGTAATAATCGCCACATACACCAGCGAGCTCCCTAGTCCAACCAACGCATGCAGCGGCTCTACTCTTCCGTAAAACACTTCCTTGCAAAGCGCTACCCCATTAAAGACAGGAATCACATAGTAATAGCCCGGGATGTCTACCGGATTGAGCGGCATCATCATGTAGGAAGGAACCATCGCCAGAAAAATAACACCGCTCATATACGTCTGTCCCTCTTTAAATGACTTCGCGATCGTGCTCAAAACCAGCTCCAATGCAGCAAAGGTGGCCGCCAGAACCAAAATTGTCAGCACGAGAACAAGCAAGGTCATGGGCGAAAAAAAGCCGAGCGAAAAACCATTTTCCATCTCCAAAGGCCCCAGACGAAGTACAAGCGAGAGCGATACGAGTGAAGCCAAAGCGCTCATACAGCTCATTACCATCACAGCCATGAGCTTGGCCGTCAAAATATGATTCGCCGCTATCGGGGCAGTCATCAGCGATTCCAACGTCCCTCGCTCTTTTTCTCCTGCCACCAGATCATTGGCAGCTGCTATCCCACCAGACGCAAGCGATACGACAAGCATCAGCGGAATAATTCCGGCCAGCATCCCACCGGACAGCCTTTCCTCTGAAGCTACGTTTTCGTACGTAGGCGCAATGGGCTTGATCGCCTGCTCGGACATCCCCGCCTGCTTCAAGCGCTGGAGGACGATTTCTTTGCTGTACGCCTCTACCGTGTCCTCAATCACACTACGGGCATAGACCGATTTTTGATTGGTGGAATCATAAGCGACATGAAGCTCTGCGGTGCCTCCCGCCTTGATCTGCCCCTCGAGTGCAGGCGGAATTGTAATAATTGCCCGCAGCTGACCTTCTTGCAAAGCCTCCTCCTGATTTGGCGGCTGCAGGATGCTCACGCCAGGGACTTTTTGAAGTGAGGCAACAAGCCCTGATGATCCATTGACGGCAATCGGGATATAGGCGCGCGCTTCCTTTTCCACATGGCTATAAGACATACCGAGTAAAAAGAATACGAACGGAATAATGACGAGTGGAACTAAAAAGGTCCCCAGCAATGTTTTTCGATCGCGAAACAGATCGAGCATTTCTTTTTGGAAAACCGTCCAAATGACACGTCTCCCCATCAGGCTTCGCTCCCTTCCACCACCGCCATGAAGATATCATCCAGGTCTGCGATGCCAAATCGCTCTCGCAAAGTATCCAGCCCGCCTGCAAATTGAAGCCGTCCCTTGTGAATGAGCGCTATGCGCTTGCACAGCTTGTTGATTTCCCCCATGTTGTGACTGGAAAACAGGATCGTCTTTCCTTCGTCCTGAAGCTTTCCAACCATCCGCCGAAAAATATTGGCTGCCGTAACATCCAGCCCTGTCGTCGGTTCATCGAGTAAAATAACGTCCGGGTCGTGAACCAATGTGCGGGCGATGGCGACTTTTTGCTTCATTCCTCTCGAAAAAGCGCCGACGCGTCGATCTATGAACGAATCCATTTCAAGCATCTGGCTCAAGCTGTCGATCCGCTCCTGCAACCTTCTCTGCTCCAGCCCGTACAGACTGCCAAAATAGGCAATATTCTCTCGCGCTGTCAACCGATTGTATAAGCCCACATCGCCCCCAAACAAAATCCCGATACGACGCCGTACTTCTACTGGCTCCTTTTGGACAGAAAAACCGCTAATTTCGATATCTCCTTCTGTCGGTTGCAAAATCGTCGCCATCATGCGCATCGTCGTCGTTTTACCCGCGCCGTTTTCCCCCAGAAGTCCATATACCTCACCAGCTTCCACACGAAACGAAACATCCTCCACCGCTGTGATTGTCCCGAATCGCTTGCTGACCTGTTTTACCTCAATCAACAGCAGTCCTCCTGTCCGAAGCTCTATTTCTACTCGTTAAAACTGTACTTTGAGCAAATATGCTGCTCGTTTTTCTCCTTGGAATGTCACTTGTACAACTCCTGTGCGCCCCTGGAGAAGCCGTGGAATTACTGCGGCAATGTGAAACTCTTTTTGTTTTTCATCCACATGTGCATTCGCGACCGTACCGGGCGGCGTATACACCTGATCCCCATCCATTGTATAAAAGACAAGGGAAATATCCCCTCGCTGACCATGCGCCACTCCTGCAAAAGAGATGGCCTCAACTCCACCAGACCCAGCGGATACTCGCGTCAAATCAAATAACGGATGCCGAAGCGCCAGCTCCTGTCCCTGTTTCCAGTCCTGCACAAAGGCATCGAACTCTTGCACAGTCAACAATTGCGTGGTAGCTTTCCCCTGCTGGTAGAAGAATGCACCAGGTTGCAGGACAGAGAGCGTAAGAAAAGTAGATAGCCAAAACGCGAACATGCACATGACCTCCAATAATTGGTTGATCATAGCATGCCCAACCAGTAGACCCAGCATCTATTCACATCTACTGATCAGAATTTTTCGACAGTTAAACAAATGAATCTCCCCAGCCGAGCATGTCAAACTTAGGCTTGGGGTACTCCTGTCACGCCAGGATAGCGCTCTTTCCATTTGGACAGCGAAAAGTCGGCAAACAGCTCAACAAAATCATCGGTATTATTAATATAATGACGATTTTCCTTTATTCCGGGATGCTTTTCCTCAAATAACACGGCAACCAGGTGGCTCACAGGAATGCTTTCTGTTTCTTGGTCGTAAATTCCGCGCTCTGCTAGTACTTTGCCAAAATAGCGTACATACGTTACCGTTACCGTTTTTTGACTGCCGTTTTCTTCCCATATGGCGATGGAACGATCAAATGTATCGGATGGTGATCCACCTTTTCCCGGTGGCACGCTTTCTCCCGTAACCGAAATCAGCTTCATCATACTTCCTTCCCCCTTTTTCATCGTGTATGTTCATTATAGGGGAGAGCGGAATTTCTTACAAATCTGCCAGTTGTATCTTTTTTTCAAAGAAAGGTAAGATGACTGTCAGAAAATCAACGCATCCGGAGTCTATGCTATATGTCAATTAACAACGAGGGGTTTTTTGCGATGGAACGTATGGGTTATCAGTCAGATCTGCTACAACAGGAAGAAACGCATGAGGAAGACGAAACGCTGGTAGAACGGGCAAAATCAGGTGATCAGGAAGCCTTCGGAGAGCTGGTTCGACGTCACCGCTCCAAAGTATACGGCTATGCACGCTCGTATACACGTGAAGCCTTTCTGGCGGAGGATATTGTGCAGGATGCCCTTATCCGTGCCTTTTTGCACTTGGGTACGCTCGTGGACAGTCGCCGGTTTCTTCCTTGGCTTCACCGTATCGTGCGTAATCAGGCATACACTCGCCTGCAAAAAGGACCGCACAAACGGGAGCAGCTTTTCACTGGACTGATCAACCCGTCCCACGATCTGGAGCCAACCGATTGGGAAGACCTCGACAGTATTTTGCATCGTCTCGGCCGCACATGGTCACCTGCAATGGAGCATACTGGTGATCCCTCTGAGGTAATCGTGCGCCGTGAGCTGCTGCAGACGATCACGGGCATGCTGCATTGCCTGAATCCTCGGGAGCGTCGGATTGTGGAGTCCCACTTTTTTGACCATCTGTCCCCGACAGAGATTGGACGGCTGTTCGAGATGTCTCAGGCAAATGTCTACCAGGTTCTGTCCCGTTCCCGCAAAAAACTGATTCAAGAAAAGACTCGTATCGTAGTTGACCAATACATGAAGACGCGAAAGGATGCGGGAATGATGAATCAAACCGTACTGAGAAAACCGGAAGCATTTACACTGCCAACTTGGATTACATGCGCTGCGGCCTTACATGGATTAATCGAGTATACAGATCGCAAATTGTCGCTTCCCATGGTGCTTGGTCTCAGCGGGCATGCTTTCCGCTTGACTGTCGTTCCAAAGGAAATTCATATTGCAGGTCCTACGATGTTTCCTTTTGCAGATGTTTTGCAGGAGGGTCTCAGCAATATGGGCTTTGAGTCGAAAGTGGTTGGCGGCGAAGCAGCAGATTGTGCGTCTGGTCAGAATGCGAATCAGGTAGCTCCCTCTCTGCTGAGTGCTGAAGCCCGCGAGAAGCGCCCATTACCGACACTACTTCCACAAGCGCTGGAGCTGGTACACCGCTCGATTAATCGTGGGTATCCGGTTCTTGCCTGGGATTTGTTTATCCCTGAGTTTGGTTTGATTTACGGGTATGATGACGAAAGCAAGCAGCTGTATGCAGGGGATAATTGCGGTCACGATAAAACGGTCGCTTTTGAACATCTGGGGCGCGGCTTGGTAGAGGAATTGTTCGTCTTGGCTATCGAAAAAACAGTTGAGATCGATCAAAGAACCATGCTGACAAAAGCAATTGACACTGCTCTTCGTCATTACGCTGGTGCAGGATCGGATAAAGCATGCGCTAACGGGCTGATGGCCTACACAGCATGGCTGGAGGCTTTCCAGCAAGGCAGCATCGAGCCAAACGGCAACGCCTATACAATAGCGGTTGCAGAAAATGCACGTCGCAACGCCTCCCTGTTTTGGAGTGAGATCGCTGCGACGTGGAATGATCCTGCATTTGATCAGATTCGTCCGATGGTTTTGGAAGCCTCAGCTTTGTACGGGCAAATCGCAGATGAATTCACCAAGCTGAGCAAGCTCTTTCCGTTCCCGGCTGGCGGAGAGCCGAATGCTCCTGAGCCAAGCAAGCAGGCTACTGCTATTCTGCAAGGAATCGAGAATCAGGAACGCAAGGCTGTTGCATTATTGGAGCTTATGCTAGAGAAGCTGTCCGCATGATCCTGCCTGGGTCCTATTCATCCCATTTCAATGTCCCGCTCAACGCATCGACATAAGGCCAGCCCTTACTATCGTCGAGGGTATAGACTAGTTTTAATTCAGGTCCTTTTACTCCATAGTACGTTGGCCAGCGGTAAGACAGGCGAAGTGGCACATTTTTAATAAAAAACTCCGAAGCTTGCTGTTCTGTCGCAGCGAGCTTTACATCTGGAAGAGCAATTTCCTTCATTGGCAAGCTTGTCCGGAAGTGTTCGACCTTACCACTTGCTCCGTTTACATTGACGTTATAGTAGTGATTGAATACAGGTACATTATTATGCAATTCATAAAAGGTGAAGTTATAGATCTGTTCTAAGTCTTTATCATCACCTTTTTCTTTTTTTTCAACTTCTTTCATCCAGTTGGTCAATTGTATAGGTCTCACACGTTCATCAATTTCTACCCGCATCGTAGCCGATGTTGTTAAGGCATATGGTTCTAGAAAGGAAATGGCCTTTTTCAATGCCTCGTCTCTCGTCAAATTGACAGGTATTTCTGGACTCTGTGTCACAACCCCTGCACTTATTAATTGACCAGTTGTTGGATTTACAGAAACGCCAGAACTCCCAAAATTAGGGAATTCATTAGACCAGTGATATTCCAATTCATCTCTATACTCATGTTTATAATAGCGAGCATAGTCTTCCTTTGTATCCACCCCAAACATCGTGAATAAAATTTTGCTAGCATCCAACTCATTGTTTACTATGAGTGGCCTTGCTTGAGGCGTTAGTGTAATTTTTTTGTTGTTCACAGAATTTCGTCTGTTATCCTCGATTACTGCACCATTCATTGAGTCGATTGCTTTACCTGTTGTCGCATCGAAAACGGGCAGAGACCTCAAGACATAGAGAAGCTCGGGTGTGCCTGCATAGCCTTCCCGAAAGTACCCAAGGTCGAACGAACTAGGGGTAAAATACTGTTTTTTTATAACATCTTGCTTGAGTACCCCTTTTGGATCAGGAACGTTTGTTCCTTGCAGGTTCGGTATATTTAAAGAAATTGAGATGATATCCCCGTCTGCTTCTGTTTGGATTAACAGACCGTAATCCGTTCCCTCTAAGTCCAAGCCATTCACTAGATACGGATAGAAAACTTCTGTAGATACATGAAACGTAAATTCAGAATCAATGGGATCGTCTTGCTCATCTTGCTCATCTTGCTCATCGCTATAATAATGCGGCTCACCAATCATTTTTCTTTTTTCTGACCCATAAATCTCCATAACCAACTGATCTACACGTTGTTGGATAAATTCATATGTTTCCCTTTTCCCTGATGCCGCCTCTTGAATAGGAACCTGATAGCCCATTAATAGACCCGTTCCCAGATCAAACTCAAGCGAGGCATAGGATTCTGGATTCTTCGGATCTTCCATAGTTAGATATACAGATTTTCCGTCATCGCTTTGATCAACTGTACGCACGGTTAATGCTTTTAATCTTGGAATGAACTTTTCTAGTGTAGCTACTACCTTCACCGCACTCGTAGGGAGATCATAGCTAGCATATGACTCAAAAGTCCCTGTGACTTGCGCAAGTGTTTCAGGGCTGGCTGCTATAGACCGGCCTTGTACACCAGACAATATCGTGGCAGCAGCCAGAAGCATGGCGGTACTTCGCATCATTTGTTTCATAGGACGTTTCTCCTTCTCACATAAAGATTGCTACAGCTATTTCAATACCTATATTGGTATAATTTAGCATAGTAGCAAACATGCGGGAAGTCTTATGTCCTATTCATCCCAGTTCAATGTCCCATCTACCGCATCGACATAAGGCCAGCCCTTGCTGGTATCAATGGTATAGATCAGCTTCAGCTCAGGTCCTTTTGTTCCATAGTACGTTGGCCAGATGTACGATTGTTTCAGCGGCAAGTTTTTCACGAAGCTTTCTACTGCTTGCGGTTCTGTCACTGCCACCTTTGGTTCTGGGAAAGTAGCGTCCTTCATCGGCAAGGTTGTAGAGAACTGTACAATCTTGCCGTTTTTGCTGTCCACGAGCACCCAGTAATAGCGATCCAGAATAGGAGTATTTTTGTGCAATTCATTAAAGCTGAATCCGTAAATATGGCCAGGCTCTTCTTCTTCCTCGACGCCCATTTCCTTATCGATTTTCTTCATCCAATCTGCCAATGGCGCAGACTTGACCGGATCATAGATTTCTACCTGCACATTGCTAGAAGTAGACACTGCGTATGGCTCGATAAAAGAAATCGCCTTTTTCAAAGTCTCTTCTTTCGATAGAACAGTCTTGCTCTCCACTTCCTGCTCCCAATGATTAGCGTCCGTTACCAACCCCGTCGCAGCATCTACAGTTAACGAAACGGAATCCGAATCGTCATTGGAGAAAGAGTAGGTAACAGACTGGTCATCTTGCTCTTGCGATAAATACCAATCGTCTTCCTTCATATCCATTCCGAACATGCTGGCAGCAAGCTTTCTCGCATCCGCTTCCCCTTTCACAGCAAGGGATTTCGCCTGCGGCTTCAGCGTTATATTTTTGAAATTGGCCTCTTTGCGCTTGGTATCATCCGCGATTTCTGTGCCGAGCCATTCATCAACCAGCTTGCCTGAGGTTGCATCAAATATCGGGGCATAACGGAGGACATAGTGCATGCCGGGTTTGCCATCTTTTCCATCCTGTACATAGCCGAGGTCAAAAGCTGCCGTGTTAAAGTATTGCTTTTTGACGGCTTCTGGAGTCAGCGCTGTTTTCACATCAGGTACCTTTACATCTTTTAAATTGGCTTCACGGACGTTGATCTCCTCGATATGTCCAGCCAGGTCGGTGCTAAACCCAATGCCGAAATTACCTCCATCTATTTCCAGACCATTCAGCAAGACGGGATAAAAAACTGTCCGCGAACCGATCAACAGCTCGCGCATCTCATCTCCCGCTTCTTCTTCCTCGTAAGCAGACAGGCTCGGATTCCCCATCGTTTTGCGCTTATCTGCCCCCCATACCTCCACAACAGCCTGCTCTACCTTTTTCAAGATAGTATCGTCTGTCGCCTTTTGTGCCGTTCTCCAACTGGTTAAATAAGCCTCATAACTTACTAAATTGCCCGTTTTCAGATCAAAGGTGAAAAAGGCATAGTCCCCATTACGCTTGGGATCTAGCCAATCCAAATAGATGTAGGTCTCACTACTTTCTACTTGCCGATCCGTTAGCGCCTTTAGTCCCGGCTCCAGCTTCTCCAGCGCTGCCACCATTTTCTGTGTTGCTGCTGGAAGCTTGATGCTTTCCGTTGCTGCTGTTGCTGCACTGCTTTGAGCGAGTGCTTGCGGACTTGCTGCTAAAGCTGCAACAGGCAGACCTGATAGAATGGTTGCTACTGATAGAACCATTGCGGCATTTTGAACATTACGTTTCATTCGAGTTTCTCCTTCTCGCTTAGCATTGCTTTCTTACTGTCTATATTACCTCTAATGGTAGGATTTAGCACATGACCAATGATGCATGACAAAAGAAACAGCACCCTCCTTTTGGAAAGTGCTGTTTGGTCTTATTGCCTACAGGCTGTTCAATACTTCCTGAATCAATTTATTAACCATTGGCGGGTTCGCTTTGCCTTTGGTCTGCTTCATCACCTGCCCGACAAAGAAAGCTGCTGCCTTCTCGTTTCCGGATTTGAAGTCTGCTACGGCTTGTGGATTGGAATTGACCGCATCGATGACGATCTGGCGGAGTGCGCCTTCGTCACTGATTTGCACCAGTCCTTTTTCCTCGACGATCTTCTTCGGCTCTTTGCCAGTCTCCACCATCTCCTTGAAGACGGTTTTGGCAATTTTGGAGGAAATCGTGCCATCTCCGATCAGCTTGATCATTTCGCCTAAGCCTCGTGGTGTCATTTTCACATCAGAAAATTCCAGGTTGTTGGCATTGAGGTGAGCTAGAAGGTCTACCATCAGCCAGTTGGCAACCGATTTCGGATCTGCACCAGTCTTCACTGTCTCATCAAAGAAATCCGCTGTTTCTTTGGAGATCGTAATCACTCCGGCATCTGCCGCTGACAGTCCAAACTCGTTTACATAGCGAGCCTGACGCGCATCCGGCAGCTCAGGAATTGAAGCACGAACAGCTTCAATCCACTCTTCGGAAATCTGCATACGCACCAGGTCAGGGTCTGGGAAGTAACGATAGTCGTGCGCTTCCTCTTTGGAACGCATCGTCAATGTTTTCTTGTTGGCTTCATCCCAGCGGCGCGTTTCCTGTACGACCTTGCCACCCGAGTTCAGCACTTCCGCTTGACGGAGCACCTCGTACTCCAAGCCCATTTGGACGTTGCGGAAGGAGTTCATGTTTTTCAGCTCTGCCTTGGTTCCGAACTCTTCTTGACCATATGGACGGATGGATACGTTGGCATCGCAACGAAGGGAGCCCTGCTCCATGCGTACGTCGGATACTTCGGTGTACTGGATAATCGCTTTGAGCTTTTCCAGATAGGCTCTGGCTTCTTCCGGTGTGCGAATGTCTGGCTCGGAAACGATCTCTACCAGAGGTACGCCGACACGGTTGAAGTCTACCAGGGACTCTCCGCCAAAATCGCTGTGGGTCAGCTTACCAGCGTCTTCTTCCAGATGCAGGCGCGTAATCCCGATGCGTTTTGTCTCACCGTTTACCTCGATATCGATCCAGCCATTGTAGCCGATCGGCTGGTCAAACTGCGAGATTTGGTACGCTTTTGGCGAATCCGGATAGAAGTAGTTTTTGCGGTCAAACTTGGTCTCGCGGGAAATCTCGCAGTTGAGCGCGAGTGCTGCCTTCATAGCAAATTCCACAGCTTGCTTGTTGGTGACCGGAAGCACACCTGGATGTCCCAAGCAAATCGGGCAGGTATGCGTATTTGGTGGCGCACCAAACTCTGTCTTGCAGCCGCAGAAAATTTTGCTGTTCGTCGATAGCTCGGCGTGGACCTCCAAGCCGATGACGGTTTCGTACTTGCTCATGACGCCTTACCCCCTTACCCATTCCGGCTTGCGCTGGTGAAAGCCCACGGATTGCTCATAGGCATGTGCTACGCGCAGCACAGTGGATTCATCAAACGCTCGTCCCACAATCTGCAAACCGATCGGCAAACCGCTTTTAGCGAAGCCGCATGGCACACTGATTGCTGGCAAGCCAGCCAGATTGACAGGTACGGTGCAGATGTCTTCCAGATACATTTTGACTGGATCGTCTGTATTTTCTCCGATTTTGAATGCCGTAGACGGCGTAGTCGGATGCAGGATCACATCGTAATCAGCAAAAATGCTGTTGAAGTCTTGAATAATCAAGGTGCGCACTTGTTGTGCCTTTTTGTAATACGCATCGTAATAGCCGGAAGACAAGGCATACGTTCCCAGCATAATGCGGCGTTTTACCTCTGGCCCAAAGCCTTGGCTGCGGGATTCTTTGTACAGCTCGATTAGGTTTGTTGCATTGTCTGCACGCACACCGTAGCGAACGCCGTCAAAGCGAGCCAGGTTGGAGGAAGCCTCCGAAGAGGACAGCAAATAATACGCTGGAACGGCATATTCCGTATGTGGCATGGAAACCTCGCTCCATGTCGCGCCCATGCTCTCCAGTTGCTTCAATGCTGCCAGAACCGCATCGCGAACCTCAGCGTCAATGCCTTCGCCGATCAATTCTTTTGGTACACCGATGCGCAGCCCTTTAACATCTCCCGTCAGTGCGGAGAGGTAGTCTGGGACTGCTACGTTGGCAGAAGTCGAATCATACTCATCATGTCCCGCGATGGCTTGCAGGACATAGGCGGAATCCTCGACGTTTTTGGTCACAGGTCCGATCTGATCCAGTGAGGAGGCAAATGCCACCAGTCCAAAACGGGAGACACGGCCATACGTTGGCTTCAAGCCTACGACACCACAAAAAGCTGCTGGCTGACGGATCGATCCGCCCGTGTCAGAGCCAAGTGTAAAATAAAAATGACGCGCAGCCATCGCTGCCGCTGATCCACCACTGGAGCCGCCCGGAACATAATCGGTGTTCCATGGGTTTTTGGCTGGATAGAAGCCCGAATTTTCATTGGAGCCGCCCATAGCAAACTCGTCCATGTTCAGCTTCGCTACCATGACCGCATCTGCTTCTTTTACTTTTTTCGAAACCGTTCCATCGTGAACAGGATCGTAGTTAGCCAAAAATTTGCTGGCGCAGGTTGTGCGTACATCCTTTGTAATCAGGTTGTCCTTGAGTCCAGCAGGCAAGCCGAAGAGAAGCCCCAGCTCCTCGTTTTCCTTGACCAGACGCTCGTCCAATTGACGGGCATTGGCAAGTGCTCCTTCTTCATCTACGTGCAGTACAGACTTGATTTCTCCATCATGCTCCTTGATGCTGGTGATGGAAGCCTGCACCAGATCAGTCACAGACAGTTCTTTTGCGCGCAGGGCGCTATGTATCTCCGACAATCGCTTGTCAAACAGCGACACAGTGGGTTCCTCCCTTCTCGTTATCCTTTTTCCTATTCGAATACAGCTGGTACCTTGAATTGTCCTTCTTCGTGATCCGGTGCGTTCTTCAGCACTTCCTCACGCGGCAGGGATGGTCGGTTAACGTCTTCACGCATGACGTTTTTTACATCAGTTGCATGACTGGTCGGCTCGATATTCGATGTATCCAGCTCGTTTAGCTTGGCTGCAAATTCCAGAATCGCATTGAGGTCCTTTGTGTATCGCTCAGCTTCTTCTTCTGTTAGCTGCAGGCGGGCCAGATTAGCTACATGTTCTACTTCCTTGCGAGTAATGGCACTCATTTTTTCCACCTCCGAATCGTATCACATAACTTTGATCTTACTTGAAAACAGCGGGTTCAGTCAATTTTCGCGGGGATATACACACTGTAAACAAAACTATTTCGACAAAAAAAGATTGACTAAGAAAGCACAGATTTAGACGAGACGTTAAAAAACAAGTCCAAGGCAAAATGCCCTGGACCTTTTCTTCTATCGGTTTCATCGATTCTATTGGGGCTGTGACTTCTTTTTTGCCAATGCTTGACCCATGAGTAAGCTCTGGCCTTTTTCAATTCCTGCTGCCCACTCCAGTTGGTTGGATTCAAGTAACAGAATCACAGTGGAACCAAATTCAAACCAGCCGAGCTCTGCCCCTTTTTCATAATGAGGGGTGCCTGCAATTTTCTCATGCGTTTGCTGGCCATTCTTGATATTGGTTGTTGCCGTATTGTAGCAGACCTTGACGCTGCCAACGAACAGAGCGCCGACCTTGACCAGTGCCATGTCTCCCAAGCCATCCGTTTGGAAATGGGTAACCAATCGTTCATTTCTGGCAAACAGGGAGTCTACGTTTTCTATCCCCAGTTGGTTCACCGGATACAAACGCCCTGGCAAGTAGCAATAGCAGGTAAGATCCCCTGCAACTGGCATATGAATTCGATGGTAATCGCGAGGGCTCAAATAAATGGTGATGAACTTTCCGCCATAGTAGCGCTTCGCTTCTTCAGAACCACCCAAGAGCTGCGACACATCGTACTCTTTTCCTTTTGCCTGGATTAAGGTACCCTCACAAATATCCCCAAGCTGTGAAACAGTTCCGTCCACCGGGCTGACAATCGTATCTGCTCCCGGAGCAATTGGCCTTGCCTCTGGCTTCAGACGACGTGTAAAAAACTCTTTGAGCGTACGGTATTCCTTTACCGGTTTTTCTATGATCGAAGTATCAATCTGATAGTGCCGTATGTATCGTTGAATGGCTAATCGACTAAAACCGGAAGCGGTAATTTTTCCCATAGTCCGAGACATCGCATTCTGTGGAAGACGATGGATGAGACCTGGAAGCAGCTTTTTGCGCATAAAACAAACTCCTTGTTCACTTTCGATTAGACAACCTGTACTCGAATATCCTTACTTTACCACTCCACTAACATGCAGTAAACCCTACACTATTACCAATGACTCATCATTTTCTTAGGCCATATTGCTATACTATAATAATGGGGACAAGCCTACATTCAGGAGAAGACAGATATGAAAAAGCTCGACATCGCAACACTGATTAGTGAACACGGGGATATCCTGACCAGCTTATTTCATCATATGTCAGACATGTTCTTTCTCATGTCTGTGGAAGAATCGGCGGAGAAGCATTACCATTTTCGCTATGTCCTGATGAATCCAGCCGCTATGCAAGTTGCAGATCTATCCGAGGAAGCATACGGAAAGCGAATCGAGGATGTATATCCGGAAGAAAAAGCAGCCTTGTTGAACAGAATGTATCAAAAAGCGGTGCAAAATGGGGAACCCATCCACTATACGACGAACGGTGAAGTGATTGGCGAGTCGATTCTGTCGCCCGTCTACAACAAAGATGGCGTATGTACACATGTATTTTCCGTGACGCGGGATATTACCGAGCGCAAAAAGCTGGAGACACGTCTGGAATACATGGCGTATCATGATGTGCTAACGGGATTACCAAACAGGCGTCTGCTTCATATCAATCTGCATGATGCTCTGACAGCAGCCAGAGTAAACGACGAGTTGGTCGCTGTTCTTTTTCTCGATTGTGATCATTTTAAAGAGATTAACGACACATGGGGACACAATACTGGGGATACGTTTCTAAAAATGCTGGCCGAGCGACTCAAGTCCTGTGTACGTGATGGTGACACCGTTGCCCGCCTGGGCGGAGATGAGTTTGTTGTACTGCTCACAGGCGTTCACACAAAGCTGCAAGTCGAAAAGGTAGCGACACGCATTTTACAATCCCTTCAGCATCCATGGGTAATCGATGGGCAAGAGTTTTCTTTTACCACGAGTATCGGCGTCGCTCTTTACCCGACCTCTGCCACTGACGCTGACCAGCTCCTGGCCTATGCCGACAAAGCACTGTATCGGGCCAAGGCGACCGGTCGCAACCAGTTTTTATTTTTCGAGGACCCCATCCCATCATGAAATGATGCAGGCTACGCCAAGGAAGTTTGGTGTGGCCTTTTTTATTGAAGTGCTTCCCTCTACAATAAAAACAAAAACACAGACAATGCCGAGAGCAGAAAGCTGACGAAATACAAGACGACGACCGTCTGCTTTGCTGACAAGCCACGTGACATTAACCGATGATGAACATGCCGCCGGTCTGCCTGATGCATTGGAGAGCCCGCCAAAAGCCTGCTGACCATGACCTGAATCGTATCGATGACAGGAAGACCTAGCGCAAGCACAGTCACAACGAGCGAAATGAGCGTTGCCCCCTTCATCGTCCCCTCAAGTGAAATAACCCCCAGGGAAAAACCCAAGAACATGGAGCCTGCGTCCCCCATGAAGATTTTTGCCGGATGAAAATTAAAGCGTAAAAATGCCAAGGCAGCACCCGCTAGCGCCACCGCCAGTAATGCTGTCAGATCTTGTTCCCTGACCATCGACAGGAAAAAAAGCGTTACAGCCGAAAAAACAGTTGCCCCCGCTGCCAACCCGTCCACCCCATCCAAAAAATTGACCATGTTGATCAGCCCGACAATCCATAGAACCGTTGCCAGAAGGGAAACGAGGAGCGGAAAAGAAATATAGGTTCCGTCTTCTCCAATCCACGACAAGCTGATTCCGCGAAACCGGATGTCCAGCACAAAAGCAAAGACAGCAACTAGCAATTGAACAAGCAGCTTGGGCAATGCAGGAAAATCCTTTTGCCTGGATTTGTAGGTATCATCGACCCAACCGATAGCTACCAGCATAGCGCCTCCAACTGCCAAAACTGCAACGGTTTTTTGCGCCCCTGCAAAAAAAGTTGTCACTATCAGCAGACCGACGAACATTGCCAGTCCACCAGATAATGGCATTGGTCTGCTATGCCCCTTCCTGCCTTTAGGCATATCCAGCAGCTTCGTTTTCCACGCCAGCCAATCTGCTACTGGCATTAACAAATACACGATAAAAAACGTGGTGAGCCCTGACACAATATACGTAAACAGTTCCCCACACCTGCCCCGCACAACAATTTTTCTTAGTGTGGACAAAATGAGGACGAGCAAACCGAAAAAGCCGCCTCTATTTAAGAGACGGCTCTTGTAACATGCGGCTCACACACCGCACTGTATCTACCTCGATAGAGGTTTTCTTACATTTTTTCAGAAACCATTTTCGCTTGCGTGAAGAGGAGCAGATAGTCTGGTCCACCCGCTTTGGAGTCTGTACCGGACATATTGAATCCGCCGAATGGATGTACGCCTACCAAAGCGCCTGTGCACTTACGGTTGAAGTACAGGTTACCCACGTGGAACTCTTCGCGTGCGCGCTCCAGGTTTGCACGGTTGCGGCTGATTACAGCGCCAGTCAAGCCGTACTCTGTGTTGTTCGCAATTTCCATAGCATGGTCGAAATCGTTCGCTTTGCAGAATGCTACTACTGGGCCAAATATTTCTTCTTGCATGATGCGAGCATTTGGATCGAGGTCAGCGAATACTGTTGGCTGGATGAAGTAGCCGGAATCTGGTCCTTTTTCGCCACCTGCAACCAGTTTGCCCTCTTGTTTACCGATTTCGATGTACTCCAGGATCTTGTTGTACGCTTTCTCGTCAACAACAGGACCTGTGTAGAAATCGTTTGTTCTGATGTCGCCTACAGTCAGGTTTTTCGTCATTTCTGCTACGCGACCCAGTACTTGATCGTACACATCTTGGTGAACAATTGCACGGGAGCATGCAGAACATTTTTGACCAGAGAAACCGAATGCAGAAGCAACGATAGATTGTGCAGCCAATTCGATATCGCAATCGCTGTCAACAACGATAGAGTCTTTACCGCCCATTTCTGCAACGAGACGCTTCATCCATTTTTGACCTGGACGATGTTTTGCAGCCAGCTCGTTGATGCGCAGACCTACGTCGCGGGAGCCAGTGAAGCTGATGAAACGAGTCAGTGTATGTTCTACGAGGTAGTCCCCGATTTCTCCACCGGAACCTGGTACGAAGTTAACAACACCAGCTGGAACGCCAGCGTCTTCAAGGATTTCCATGAATTTCGCAGCGATTACTGGAGTGGTAGAAGCTGGTTTCAGTACAACTGTGTTACCAGCTACGAGAGCAGCTGTAGTCATCCCTACCATAATGGCGAGAGGGAAGTTCCATGGTGGGATTACAACACCAACACCAAGTGGAACGTAGTACAATTCATTGTCCTCATCCGGGATGCGAGGAAGGTCATGGCGCTGGGACAGCTTATCCATTTGACGGCCATAGTATTCCATGAAATCGATAGCTTCTGCTGTATCAGCATCTGCCTCTGCCCAGCTTTTACCTGCTTCTTTTACCAGCCAAGCAGAAAACTCATGCTTACGGCGACGCATGATTGCGGATGCTTTATACAGATAGCGGGAACGAGCCTGTGCAGGCACCTTTTTCCACGTTTCGAATGTGCTTGCAGCTGTTTGGATTGCTTTTTCAGCCAGTGCTTGGTCAGCCTGGGAAACCACACCCACTACTTGCTCTTTATTAGAAGGGTTGATGGATTTGGATTTCTTCTCAGTTGTGATGCGCTCGCCGCCAATGATGAGTTCATACTCACGGCCCAACTCGCTTTCTACTTTCGCGAGTGCTTCTTCAAATGCCTTTTTATTTTCTGGCAGACTAAAATTAGTAAACGCCTCGTTTTTGAATTCCACTTGCATCTGTGACGCCTCCTTATAAATTTCTTCCATGTCCGGATCGCTTATAATCTTATGCAAGGATCATACCAATTAAAACTGAACTTCCTCGACTCCACTATTATTTGCATTTTTCTCGAAAAACATCTTCCTGTATCAGGGAACCCACCAAAACACTTCTGTTCAATCTCTACACATCATTACACACTTATGTTTGAACACAACCGTCAACAGCTTCGTAAATAGCTACGCGTATTCCCTCGTGATCGGTGCCGCAGTTATGATGGAAACCAGCGTACAAAAAACCCGATTCTTCACCACCTAAGCAATGAAAAATCGGGTATGGATCAATCCTCTTGCATGATTAGCTCCGATAGAGATGCATATACGGCTCACCTGATGTCGGTCGAATATAGATCGACAACGGCTTGCTCATCGTCTGCACATACAGGTTGACGTGAACACTCTTGTCTATCAGCTGATTAATGCTCCCTGCTGCAAACTGGGTAAATTGCAGCACTTCAGAACGCGAATCGTATTCAGCAGTAGCCGTAATCGTCAGCTCTGTCAATCTACCATCCATAAATCGTCCGACACCAGTCAGGCCGATGTACTCTGGGAAATACTCTTTCGTCTGGCGCATCAGCTTATCAAATTGAAGGGACTGCTGCGCGTACTTTCTCTCTACGTCCTTGCTCGGGAAGAGAAAATATTCTTCTTCGATCGGTTGCCACTTGGAAACTACCGCCTCACCTGCGCTGACCGTTCCCGACATGATAAAGTGTCCCGGAACCAACGACGAATTCGCTTCCGGTACTTGGTACATCATAATCAGTATCGGTACCTGCGGGGTGTTCACACGTACAGACTGGACAATCTTTGCAGCGAGCTGTTGCCCTTTTGCCTGCAATTCCTGCGGCGTATAGACTTTTTCCTGACCGGTCGCATCGACATAGTTGGGTGACAGTGACAATCCCAAGACCATGCCAGACAATTGCTTGGTCTTTTTGCTCAGATAATCATGCTCCAGCACATGTACCAGAATTCCTGTTTTCTTCTGTCCATTTGCTGTGCCGCTTTTTTCTTGCGCGATCCATTCTGTCACCTGTTCCCGTGTCACCTGCTGACCTTCTTGGAAGAAATAGTCTGACGTCGAGAACGTGTCTCTGGCAAACTCCATCAGACCGAGCTCCAGATGACTAAAGTCAATGCGGTACTTGGTGCTGCTGAGCATGCCACGAGTCTGATTCGTTTTATACGGCGTAACGCTTCCGTAGTAATCTTCGGATACTTCTACAACCTCTGACAAGGATGGAGTCGTAGGCTCGGGAGCCGGCGTCTTTTCCTTGCCAATGGGTAGCAACGAACAACCAGATGTTACAATCACGAGAAGTAGAGCCGTCACTAACCTGCATCCTGTCAAAAACTTCGCTTTCATACGCTACTCCTTTTAGTTCCACTTAGTCCAGCGATTGTCGACGAGCTTGTAAATCAGAGCCGATTCACCGATTCCGATCCACTTTGTTTTCCCTTCGCCGGAAGCAATCAAAATCAGTTTTTCAGGGGCCCGTGCATCTAATAGACGCCACTCCCCTTTTACTTTTTCAAAAACACCACGTTCGGTAGCGACAGCCAGAACTCCGGTACGTCGTTCGATGGAAAGAGAATAGATTTGTTGTGCCTCTGGCAATACCTCTGTCTTCCACTGCCCGTCTTCATTATAGAGCAAGCTGAACTGCGCGGCTACATAGAGTCGGTTTTCTTCGGGGTTAAAATCCATGGCATATACTTCCTGATCCATCGGCTGCCACAAACTCCAATTCTCTCCCTTATCAACGGACTGATAAATTCCTTCGCCGGAAATAAAGGCAAACAGGCGGATTTTCTCCCCCTGACGTATGCCAGTGAAGCTGCGAATCTCAGCTGGAACGGGCAACCCTTTACCGATGGATGTCCATTCCTTCCCGCCATCTGTAGAAAGATGGACGCCTTCATTGCCCGCGACGATGATTTGATGCGTGTCCTCGGGGTCAACAAACCAGCCCACAATCGCTTGCTGTTCCAGCTGCGGAGAGAGGAGGCCCCATAAGCCTCCATCCGCTGAGCTGTACAAACCCGCGTGCGTACCGACCCAAACTCTTTCTGAATCCGCCGTCATCTTGAGGTTGTGAACCATTTCTCCCTTTTCCAGTACGTCCTTATAGGTCAAGTCTCCCTGTAGAGCAGCTGCCGTAACCGAAGAAGGATGTGGCTTGCTCTTTTCGCTGTCATCCGTACAGCCAACCAAGAGGGTAAGTACTACCGCGCCTATTCCCCATCGTAGGAAGCCTTTCATGCCCTTCACGTCCCTTCCCTTGCTCATCCGTCTCTGTCGCTATCGTCTGGTTTCTTTATTGGTTTGCTTCGAGAACCTGCAGGAAGCCTGCTTCGTCCATTACTTCTACACCAAGCTTTTCTGCCTTCTCCAGCTTGGAGCCAGCTTTGTCTCCGGCAATAACCAGATCCGTCTTTTTGCTGACACTTCCCGTTACCTTGCCGCCCATGCGAGCAATGGCTTCCTCAGCCTCCTGGCGCGACATCTGTGTCAGTGTACCTGTCAGAACAATCGTCTTTCCTGAAAACGGCAGCTCCGCTCCGCTTTCGATACGAATTCCTTTGTATTCCATATTGACGCCAGCAGCCTTCAGACGCTCGATAACTGCTGCTGCCTGTGGCTGACTAAAGTAGTTAATCAGGCTTGCCGCCATTTTCGGTCCGATTTCGTCGATTTGCGTCAACGCTTCTTCATCTGCCTGCATGATGGCATCCATGCTTCCAAAATGCTCGGCAAGAACGCGCGCTGCCTTTGCTCCGACCAAACGGATGCCGAGGCCAAACAGTACCCGCTCCAGCGAGTTTTCCTTGCTCGCTTCGATGGCAGCCAATAAATTATCAACAGACTTTTCTCCCATGCGCTCCATCCCGAGGAGGGCATCGCGCTGCTGATGCAGGTAATAAAGGTCTGCCACGCTATGGATGATGCCATCATGATACAGCTGAGCCACTACCTTTTCCCCGAGACCATCGATATTCATCGCTGTACGGGAAACGAAATGGATCATGCCCTCGCGAATCAGCGCTGGACACATCGGGTTGATACATCGGAGTGCTACCTCTTCCTCCAGGCGTACCAGCTCACTGCCACATTCCGGGCAATGCGTAGGCATGGCAAACGGCGTCTCGGAGCCAGTACGTCTCTCCGGGAGAACCGCAATGATTTCCGGGATGATATCGCCCGCTTTTTTCACGACGACATGGTCGCCAATCAACAAGCCTTTTTCACGAATGATATCTTCGTTGTGCAGGGACGCACGCTTGACTGTCGTTCCTGCCAGACTGACTGGCTTCAGCAGCGCCGTTGGGGTCACGTTGCCCGTTCTGCCTACTGAGACCTCGATTCCTTCCAAAATCGTGATAGCTTCCTCGGCAGGGAATTTGTAAGCAACGGCCCAGCGTGGACTTTTTGCGGTGAAGCCCAGCTCCTGCTGCTGAGCGTAGCTGTCTACTTTAATGACCAGACCATCGATTTCATACGGCAAGTGCGGACGCTTTTCTGTCCAGCTTTCCACAAAAGCCAGCAGCTCGTCGATATCGTCAAAGACACGGCGCTCCTGGTTAACCTTAAAGCCCAGCGTTTCCAGCAGAGCTAGCCCTTCGCTGTGTGACTCGACTACCTCGCCCTGCAAATCACCAATCGCGTAAATAAACGTATCCAACTGACGGGCAGCGGCAATTTTAGGATCAAGCTGTCTGAGCGAGCCTGCAGCCGAGTTGCGAGGATTCGCAAACAAGGCTTCGCCCCGCTCTTCCCGCTCTTTATTCAATTTCTCGAAGGCGCCTTTTGGCATGTAGGCCTCGCCGCGTACCTCCAGCGTCAGCGGTCGTGTGAGTCGCAATGGAATCGAGCGGATTGTCTTCAGGTTTTGGGTAATATCTTCTCCTGTTGTACCATCGCCACGAGTCGCTCCTCTGACAAACAAGCCATCTTCGTAATGGAGAGAAACAGCCAATCCGTCGATTTTCAGCTCCACGACATAGCGCACCGCCTGACTGCCGACTGCCTGACGGACACGGCGATCAAAATCCCGTATTTCCTCTTCGTTAAAAGCGTTGCCCAGACTCAGCATCGGAGTTCTATGTACGACTTTTTCAAAGAAAGGCAATGGCTCCCCACCTACGCGCAGGCTTGGGGAGTCAGGCGAAGCCAATTCCGGAAAGAGACTTTCCAGTTCTTTTAATTCCCGCATCAATTGATCGTATTCCTGGTCCGTAATTTCAGGTCGATCCTCTTCATGATAAAGACGGTTATGGTGCTCAATTCGTTTCGCTAATTCTTTTATTTTTATTTCCGCCGTCAAATGATCCATGTCATTCATCCTTTACTCAAGCGATTGGATTACCGGATTTATGGTACTTTTTCTTTCATTATCCCCGTTGGATAGGAGCAAATTTCGCCAACAGCTTTTTAATACCGGTAGGACTTGGGAAAGCGATATCGAGCTCCATATCGTCACCCATTCCCTTCACCTTGACGACGGTTCCTGTACCCCACTTGCCATGCTGTACGCGATCGCCAACCTTCCAGTCAACACCTGCGCCACCACCATGCCCTGGCAATTTATCTCCAGCTTGTTGAACACCTGGACGTGAGAATGAGGATGTGGCTGCTCCTGCCGTTCGCTGAGCGAGACCCATTTTGGGAGCTGCACCTGCTTGGGAGGATGGGGCACCAAACGGTCTGCCCATGTCTCGTTGTCCAAATGCGGAGGTGCGTCCACCACCAAATCCACCCCGATCTGCTGTCGGACTTCCTTCGAGAAGATCAGCCGGAATCTCCTGCAGAAAGCGGGATGGGGCATTCACGTTTGTCCGTCCGAACAAGGTCCGCATCCGTGCACACGTCATGTACAGACGTTCCTCAGCGCGCGTGATGCCTACGTAAGCGAGGCGACGCTCTTCTTCCATTTCGGCATCGTCAAACAGTGAGCGGCTGTGCGGGAATACTCCTTCCTCAAGTCCAACGAGGAATACGACCGGAAATTCCAAACCTTTGGCACTGTGCAGGGTCATGAGAACGACCTGACCCTCAGCCGATACTTCTTCCTGTGTTTTGTCGTCACCAAGTGAATCGATGTCAGCCACAAGCGCCAAATCGGTCAGGAAAGCAAGCAGGCTCTTGTCTTCGTTTTTGCGCTCGAATTCCTGCGTAACGGACAGAAACTCCTCGATATTCTCAAGTCTGGCCTGTGCTTCCAACGTTTTCTCTTCTTTGAGCAATTCGCGATAGCCAGAGCGCTTCAATACTTCTTCTACCAGCTCCGTTACACTCAAGTAATCGGTCATCTGCATCAAATTCGTAATCAGGTCGTTAAAGGATAAAATCGCATTTGTCGTGCGCGATGGCAGCCCCATATAAGCGGTGTCCTGTATCGCTGCATAAAGAGACTGACCCTGCGAGTTTGCATACGCCTGCAATTTGTCTACCGTCGTGTCCCCGATGTTGCGCTTCGGCACATTGATAATACGCTGTAAGCTAATATCGTCGTCCGGATTGGAGATGAGACGCAAATAAGCCAGGATGTCCTTGATCTCTTTGCGATCGTAGAACTTGGTTCCGCCGACGATGGTATACGGAATGTTCGACTTGATGAACACTTCCTCCACCACACGGGATTGTGCGTTCGTCCGATAGAGAACGGCAAACTTGTCATAGCGCTTGTAATCCTGCATTTGCTTGCGAATCGTGTCCACGATAAAATACGCTTCGTCGTGCTCGGAGTCGCCCTGGAAGCAGTTGATTTTTTCTCCACCGTCATTATCCGTCCACAGCTTTTTTTCCTTGCGCAGCTTGTTGTTGGCAATAACCTCGTTTGCTGCTTGAAGAATCGTTTTAGTGGAGCGATAGTTTTGCTCCAGCTTAATCATTTTCGCTTCGGGATAGTCTTTTTCAAAGTTTAAAATGATGGAAATATCTGCACCGCGCCATTTATAAATACTTTGGTCGGCGTCACCCACGCAGCAAACGTTGCGGGATTTGTCCGCCAGCATGGAAATGAGCAAGTATTGGGCGCGGTTCGTATCCTGATACTCATCTACGTGAATATAGCGGAATTTTTTCTGATAAAACTCCAACACCTCTGGCACTTCTTTAAACAGACGAACCGTCGTCATGATCAAATCGTCAAAATCAAGAGACTGGTTGCTTCTCAGCTTTTTCTGGTACGCCTCATATACTTTGGCAGCCACTTGAGAAAACGGGTCACCAGCGAGGCGAGTGAATGTTTCCGGATCAGTCAGCTCGTTCTTCGCTGTGCTGATCGCCGACAGGATCGACCGTGGCTCATACTGCTTCGGATCGATATTCAGCTCCTTTAGACATTGCTTCACAACCGACAGCTGGTCGCCTGCATCCAAAATGGAGAAGCTTCGGTTAATTCCCAAACGGTCGATGTCTCTGCGCAAAATACGTACGCATAAAGAGTGGAAGGTCGAAAGCCACGCATCCTGTGCGGCTGCCCCTCCAATAATGGCTGCGACACGGTTTTGCATCTCCCGTGCTGCCTTATTTGTAAACGTGATGGCAAGAATGCTCCATGGCGCTACTTGCTTGGCACTGATAAGATAGGCAATCCGCTGCGTCAGTACCTTTGTCTTGCCACTTCCTGCTCCTGCGAGAATCAAAACGGGTCCTTCAGTTGTAAGGACCGCTTCCTTTTGCTCAGGATTCAAACCGGCTGTAATTCGATCTGCAAAAGACATATGTAAAAATCCACCTTTCCACGTTCCCTAAACGAGCGCATATGTTCTTATTTTCGCACAGATCGCTGCCTAGTTCCAGTTCGTAAACGAAATAGGAAACATCATCCTTTTGGCAATAGCGGCTCATACATCATCGTAGCGCGATTTTGCGTGATCCACTCGTCGTAGAGCCATTCTCCGTCCAGTGCAAACACGTTGCGGTAGAGCTGATTGGTCCGCTCATAGCCTCCCCATATCGAAGGGGCTATCTCATGTTCTTTCTCTATTATTTCATACGTTCGTGTCCGCGGCATGTCCGAACGCCATTCTCCTACCAAATGAGTGTCTGTCAGGCATACATGCAGTTGAAAGCTTTGCTTTGTCTGATTGGTAATCTGTAAATCCAAATAATTGTAAAAGCAGGTCGCCCCACTTCCAAAAGGCTGTGTGCGATTCGCATCAGGAAATACATCGTAGCCGTGCCGATGCCGCTCGGTGACCGTAAGCGGTGTATGTAGGGTCATCCAGTACAGCAGATTGGATAGCTGACAAAGCCCTCCACCTACAGCGGCTGTGACGCGACCACGCGAAAGCAGCATACCCTCCACGTACCCTTTGCTTCGCGTTGGCTTGCCGATCAGTCTCCAGTATGACATCGTTTCACCTGGATGAATAATAAGACCATCTAACTGCTTTGTCGCGAGTCGCAGGTTTGTCACCTTGTTGTGCTGCATCCACATCTCCACATCTTTTAATTTGCGCAAAAGGATGGTCTGATGTCCGAAATGCACATGGGGCAGTAGCTGCTTCTCTCTTTCGCTGGCAAACTTTTTGCGTCCCCACAACCACTCACCGTACCTTTTCAAGCGAAAATAGCAGATGCCAGCCGCAAGCCGCCATTTTCCTCGAGTGATTGGTTTCATTAGGCTCCCTCGTTTTCTATTTTTTTCCTGCTATCATATAAACGCGCCTAGTGATCTTCGAGTTGCGCAAATTTGTATTTTTTTACTTACAAAAATGTAAGCTGACCGAAAGAAAAACGAATTTCACAATGTTTGTGCCCTGTGTAAGATAGAGAACAAGTCAAAAATGGAGCAACAATCTTGGAGGGATGTAGACACCTATGAATACTACTTTGGCTGCTACCAATCAACGCATTCATACTCTGGATGCTGTGCGAGGGTTCGCTTTGATGGGAATCGTTCTGGTTAACATACTCCCGCTGTTACAAACACAAAATCCCCTTCCAGGAAGCCCGGATGCCTGGATGTACTACTTTCTCAACTTCGCGGTAGAGTCGCGCTTTTTCGTGATTTTCTCGTTTTTGTTTGGGGTCGGCTTTCACCTCTTTATCAGCAGGGCAAAAGCAAAAGGCGCGAACAGCACAGCGTTGTTCATTCGCCGTCTAATCGTTCTGCTGATCCTTGGTTTCGTCCACAAGCAGTTTCATCCTGGAGAAGCGTTGTTTATCTATGCGATTTTCGGATTCTTGCTCATGCCCTTTTACCGTTTACAAGCGAGGACCAATCTGCTTGTTGGCCTGATCTTGGCCTTACTCGTATGCGCTACCGGCTTTAAGCCCCTGCTGGTTCTGCCTCTGTTCATCATGGGTCTGGCTGTGGGGCAATATGGTGTTTTTCAAAACATCGAGGGCTTTATGCCTGTAATCAAAAAAATACAGGGCGTCACCCTGCTTCTCTCGCTCATCGGGCTGTACGTGCAATATTTGCTGATTCCTGCCAATATGGATTTGTCATATGCGATCATTGTGGACGAAGGCATCTCGGAGTCAGCCCTGCAACAACTGACCTATTATACGATCGCCATTACCTCCGTAGGTTTGGTGATGGCCACTTTTTATACAACAACCTTGATGCGATTGCTTCAAAACCGCACCGCACAAGCATTGCTTTCGCCACTTGCTGCTTATGGACGGATGGCGTTGACCAACTACGTGGGACAAACGGTCCTCATCCTAGGGGCAGGGTATTTGTTTGACCTGTACGGAAAGGTTGGCTATGTGCAAACAACGCTCATTTGCTTGGTGATTTATGTAGTTCAAATTGCGTTTAGCTCGATCTGGCTCTCTGTTTACAAAATGGGGCCGTTAGAGTGGGTATGGCGTGCCTTTACGTACATGTCTTTTTCTCCCATGCGCAGGGAAAGATCAGGAGCCAGATAGGCAGCTGCACTATAACTGGGATTATTCAATAAAAAGCTGGCGTCTGTTGGGACACCAGCTTTTTTCAGGACATTTACGTGTTATTCAATTTTCCCTAGGAATTTCGTAGAATCTGTCGTGTACTGATAGACGAATACGTCCGCGAATACGTTGTCACCTTTGTCATCGAACGTCACGTTAACGAACCTTCCTTTGAAATCTTTTGTTTGGTGCACGAGGTCAAGCACCTGCTCGCGAGTAGGCTTCTTGCCGCCATTCGCCTTGATCGCTTCCTTGACTCCGTTCAGGATGATGTTCATGGAGTCAAATGCGTACACCGAATACGTCTCTGCTTTTTTGCCCATCGCCTTTTCATATTCCTCAGCCCATTTTTTGCCGTCATCGTTTTGCTTGACATCACCTGCGAGAGAGGTAAAATAAATGCCTTCCGCAGCAGGACCCGCGATTTTAATCAAGTCGGAGGAGTCAATGCCGTCTCCACCCATGAACAAGCCTTTGAAGCCTTTTTCTCTCGCCTGCTTCACGATGATGCCTGCCTCCGGATAAATACCACCAAAGTAGAGCATGTCAGGGTTTTTGGAAACAACGTTATTGACTACAAAATTGTAATCCTTTTCCCCCTGGGTAACACCTTCATAGCCCAGAACCTGCACGCCATCTCTTTCAAACTGAGCCTTTACCTCGTCAACCAGACCTTGCCCGTACGCTGTTTTATCGTGGATCAGAAATACCGTTTTGACCCCGAGCTTGTCTTTGGCATACTTGGCTCCTTTTGGACCTTGGGCGTCATCACGTGCACAGATACGGTGAACAGACTTCTTGCCCTCTTCCGTCAGCTTCACGCCGCTGTTTGCCGGAGAAACCATGACAAGCTTGGCTGTCTCGTACTTCACGGAGGACGGAATAGCCACACCCGTATTAAAGTGACCAACTACGCCAAGCACATCCGGATTGGCTGCGAGCATCTCGGCATTGGATACACCGATTTTGGGGTCAGCTTGGTCATCCTGTGGGGTAAGCTGCAGATCAAACCCGAGTTGCTTGAATTCCTCTTTTTGCAAATTCAGAGCATATTCTGCCCCCGTTTTGATAGAGTCACCAATGGCAGACTGAGAACCGGAAAGCGGACTTTGGGTAGCAATCAAAATTTTGGTCCCACCAGCTGCTGCGTCTGAGCCTGTCGCATTTTTCTGTTCGACAGACTGCGAGTTACATGCAGATAGAGACAGAGTTGCCAACAACGCGGAGAAGATAATGGCTTTCTTTTTAAATAGACTCACACGTTTTCCCCCTTGCACTTCTGATAATTTTGATAATTCTATAAATAATATGATATGAAAGAATTGGAAATTATTGACCTGACAACATGTCCAATCATCATATATCATTATTATACATACCATCCATTCCCATAGTGCTTGGTTTGTGCTAGGCTCAGCCTCTGATCCAGTCAAGTAGCCATCAAACTAATCATCCGGTCAATCGCACGATTCTCTTCCAATCCCCCTGCATCGACGATTGAATAGGCAGTGCTTCTAAAAAGCTCGATCACTCGTTGCTTTGCAGCCTCATCATCACTGGTTATGTAAACCATTGATGATTCATCCAGCTCCCCTCCTGACAATCTATGAATACCGGTGCTTTTCGCCCCAACGATTCGGCTCCTTGGCAGTTTTTTCTGCAATTGCTCTGAGCAGGAAGTTTGCCAGCCAAATAACTGCCGGTCTTCACTTGTTTGCGGCACAGACAAGTCAATCACGATTTTCCCATTTAGCTTTGGTGCAAAGACATCTGTCCATGGCAGCAGGTCTACATAAGGCATAGCGACTATGACCAACTCATTGGCTTCAATCGCTTCAGAATAGCTAGAAATACGCAAGCCCTTCTCCTCTACAAGCAGTTCTTTGGCAAAGGCAATCGAGCGAACCCCCCAGGTTATCGCCTCGAATAAAAATTGATCACGTAGATGATGGACCACCCGTTTCCCCCATCTTCCATCGGCAATGAGTGTGATCATTGGTCACGTACGCTACTCGCCAGCAGCTTGTCGAGCGCAGTCATCAAGCGACTCATCCCCGTACTGATAATCTCAGGCGAAGAATGAGTATAGTTGAGCCTGAGCGTATTCGTTTTAGAGTTGCCTGCGAAAAAGGAAACGCCCGGCACGAAAGCTACACCCTCATCCACAGCGACCTTCAATAATTCAGCTGTATCAATTGCTTTGTTGATCGACACCCAGAGGAACATGCCACCCTTTGGCTCCACCCAGTGAAACAGGTTTGGACTGCTTCCTTTCAAATAGTCCTGCATGACGTCCAAGCGCTCTTTGTATTCTCTTCTCAATTTGTGCAAATGCTGCTGCATAGAGAAATCTTGAAGAAAATAGCAGAGGGCCCGCTGATCAATGGCGCTGGAATGCAAATCACTCGATTGCTTCGCAAGAGCAATCATACGGACAATTTCTTTTGGCCCAGACAACCAGCCGATGCGAATACCGGGAGCTACCGTTTTGGAGAAGGTGCTGGTGTAGATCACGCGCTCTCCGAATCTGTCGATTACAGCCAACGGCATTGGCTGCTCATCAGTAAATCGCAGCTCTGAGTACGGGTCATCTTCTACGATCAGTACATGATATTTTTCCGCCAAATTCACTACAGCCTCCCGCCTCTCTTTGCTCCATACTTTCCCCTGCGGGTTTGAGAATGTCGGGACAGCGTAGATGAATTTGGGGCGGTGGGTGATGATTTTTTCTTCGAGCTCTTCGGGAATCATTCCGTCATCATCGCTTTGGACCGGGATGATGTTGGCCTCGTACATGTTGAAAGCTTGCAACGCTGCCAAGTAGGATGGATTTTCTACTAATACAGCATCTCCCGTCGAGAGAAACACCTTTGCTAACAAATCGATGGCTTGCTGCGAACCCGTCGTGATCAAAATATTTTCATGAGCAACCGAAATTCCTTTTGCATGCATCCTCTCCTGGATGAGCAGTCGCAGCTCTCCGTCCCCTTCTGTTGGGCCGTATTGTAGACCTTTCCCACCTGAGCGAAAAGCTTTTTGATAGGCTAACTCCAATTCCTGCACGGGAAACAATCCTTCATCGGGAAGACCCCCAGCAAAAGAAATGACGTCTCCTGATTGAATGATGCTGAGCAAATCTCGAACTGCTGATGAGGTAATTGACTGAACACGCGTCGCAAATGGATATCCCATGGTAACCACTCCTTGCCAACTCAATTATTTTAGAGCAAGCATACGGAGCAGACACCATAACAGTAAACCGTGCATTATAACACTTTTACAAACATTCTAAATTTACCGTACCTTTTTGCAGTCGTATACGGTACACTGTCAGTAATTATTTTGTGCGTTCTGAAGGAAAGTCCCAGGGAATCAGGAAGGAAGGAGTCTACCATGCATATCGATCTAGACAGACACTCAGGTATAACACTTACAGAACAGATTAGATCATCCATTGCTGATCGGATTCAGTCTGGCTTACTGCAGGAAGGGGAAAAGCTTCCCTCTGTGCGAAATCTGTCTCGTCTCCTGAATGTCAGCCTGATGACGGTCTTTCATGCCTATGAAATGCTGGAGCATGAGAAGCTTGTTCTGCGGATTCAGGGGAAGGGTACATTTGTTCAAGAAAAGTCACTCCGATTCAATGAATGGAAGACACAGAATCAATTAGGGAAGCCTACTTTGGATTGGCAAAACTCGGTAGCCGACTATCTTCCTCGCGCCCAATATTGGCGGATGATGCAGACGCCTCTTGTAGATGTCGCCAAATTATCCATGGCAGCCCTACACACATCACTCATCCCAACCGAATGGCTTTCCAAGCAATTCTATCAATATTCGCAGGTCGACAACACGGCCCTGACTGAATATGGACCTGTCCAAGGTGATAGCAAGCTACGCGAGGCAGTTCTCCCTTACTTTCGAAGCAAAAATATTGTGACCAGCCCAAATGAAATCCTGATTTTAAACGGCTCCCAGCAAGGTATTGATCTCGTTGCCTCTACCTTTGTCGGTCCTGGTGATTGCGTTGTGCTCGAGGAACCTGTCTATCCGTGTACAATTGATGTTTTCAGAAAGCGTGGAGCCACGATCTATACCGTTCCCATTGACGAGGAGGGGATGCAGGTTGACCATTTGGCAAAGCTTTGCGATTCTCGCCCACCCAAGCTGATCTACACCAATCCGACTTTTCAAAACCCTACGGGCACGGTTATGAGTATGCGGCGCAGAGTACAGCTGCTGGAGCTCGCCCAAAGCTACAATTCCATTATTCTTGAGGATGACGCAACCAGTGACATTTATTTTGGAACGGAGCCTCCTCCCTCTATCAAAAGCATGGATACGCGTGGACATGTCATCTATCTGAAGGGCATTAGCAAATTCATTTCCCCTGGCTGTCGCATTGGATTTTTGATTGCAGATGGAACCTTTATCACTCGTCTCGTTGGTTCCAAAGGAATTAGTGATCTGGGAACTCCGTTGATTACACAAAAGGCCATTTTACCCTTTTTTTCCTCCAACCAGTTAAACAAGCACCTACCCGTACTTCGAGAAAAACTGAAAGAGCGGCGCAATTTAGTCCTGCAAATTTTGAATCACACAGCTCCAAAGAATGTTCATTGGACCAAGCCCGATGGAGGGTTAAATATTTGGCTGACCTTGCCCCCTGCGTTTCATGCAGAAGACTTGCACGCAAACACGCTTAAAGAGGGGATCTCCTTTTTACCAGGTCATGTTTGTTTCGCTGCACAACAGCAATTCCATCATTTGCGCATCTGTTTTTCCTATCTGGATATTCATCTGCTTGAACAAGCTGTCACCACGTTTTGTCGTTTGCTTCATGATTTTCTACACACGAATCGACATACCCAGCAGTTTATGCATATGTAACTGGCCACTGCTCTCGAATAAAACAAAAGAATGAGGAATGCAGAGGGGATTTCCTTTCTGCATTTCTCATTCTCACATGAACTTCTCTATTTGTTTTGGTCTACTCCCTTTTTACCGCTGCCACTGTCGCGAGCGCTGCCTCTAGGTCATCATAGATGACGTTGCCGACAACGACTGTATCCGCAATAGCTGCCATCTCGCTCGCTTGCTCTGGGGTCCTGATCCCGCCTCCGTAAAAGAGGTGTGCTTCGTCGGCACCTGCTTTGCAAGCACGGACGACAGCCGGATCGCCATAGGTTCCACTGTATTCCAGGTAGACGATCGGCAATCGGCAAATCTTAGTCGCAACCTGCGCGTATGCCTTGGCTTCCTGTGCATCGGCGATAGGACGTGCACGGGTCAGCTCAGCTACCCCCGCTTCAGGATTTGCGATCAGATAGCCTTCTGTGATGATGTCGTCCCAATGAATATAGGCTCCGTATGTTTTGAGTCCAGACACATGAGGCGCAAACATCCAGTCCGGATCACCCGCGTTGAGCACAAGCGGAATCAAATACGAATCAAACCCTGGCACCACTGCCTCAAGCGAGGATATTTCCAGTACGGCTGGGACAGCATAGCGTCTGATACGGGACATCAATTCCAGCGTATTGTCGTATGTCACGCCATATGTACCGCCAACGATGATGCCGTCTGTACCCGATTCACAAATCGCTTCCAGCGCGTCTTCATCAATGGCTTTGTCAGGGTCCAGCTTAAACACATGGCGCCAGCCACGATAGTCAATCAACGTTGCCTGCCCCCTACCTATTTACCGATCCGCTCCAGCGCCATTTGGTATCCGTCGTTACCGTAATTCAGGCAGCGTTTGACACGAGAAATAGTCGCTGTACTCGCACCTGTTTCCGCTTCGATCTGGTTGTAGGTGAAGCCCTTGCGGAGCATCCGTGCCACTTCCAGACGTTGTGCGAGCGATTGCATTTCATTTACGGTGCAAAGATCGTCAAAAAATTGATAGCATTCTTCCATCGTTTCCAAGGATAAAACCGCTTCAAATAACTGTTCAAGCCCTTTACCCTTCAACTTTTCAAGTTGCATATTCGTCACCCCGTTATCTAATCCGTCTCCGGTTTCCCACTGTGAAATTTTTAAGCGTTAAAGCCCTACTAATTATCTTAGAAGAAACCGCCTTCATCTGCAAGTCCTATTCCCTATTGGAACTTCAGAGATTGAGACAATCCGGGGGTGTTGGGCAGGATTTCTACCCAAGTATTTCCTGGCAGCCATTGCACTTCCTTGGTCAAGGTTTCGTCTTCATACGCACGGATCACGCCATTGCTGCGCTTCCATTTAATTTTACGAGCCTTTCCCTGTTGGAAAATATAACCTTCACCTGGACCAACCACATCTACCTGCAGGCGTCCCTCTTTGTCCAGCACCCGATGCTTGGACGAAATGACAAGCAGATTCGTCGCAGTTAGCTGCTTGTTATCACTCAGATCCACATGTGGCTTGCCGGCCGTAAAACGCATGTATTTCTTCTGCTCGGCATCGTACGTAAAGGCTGCTTTGTTCAAAGAGTGGAAGGTAATATCTACCTGTGTCGCAGGCTCCCCTTGCTGGATAACCGTATCTTCTGGCAAGAAACTAAAATGGGGAACCTCTGCCGTCGTACGCATTCCTTTATCCTGCATCGCCTGTTCTAACAGCTCTGGCTTCGTGTACAGGTTGTGCGGCATTTTGCGGAAATTCTCCCGCCAGAAATAGCGACCATTCGACAATTCGTTTAAATTGTAATCCGAGCGAGCCAAAGTCGCCAATGCCTCCGGACTACCGCCTGCATGGACAAGCACGGCATCAAAGCCGAGGCCCAATTGGATAAAATAAGGTCGGATGCTGCGTACAGGTCCGATCACCTCGGGTCTTTGGCTTTGATAGATGGTGAGAAAACGGGTCATTTCCCCTTCTGCCATCACTTCATAAATCATGTCGGCTTTGTTCAGGCCTGTCTGTGGCCTGGCTGGTGGTGCATTGTTGATCATGACCATAATCGGGCGCTTGTTATCCAAATTTTCCTGGCTGCCAAGACCAGTCAAAGGAGCCCGATACGGATACTGGATCGGTTGATTTGGCTCAGGTGTTTCCACAGTTGGAGCAGGCGGCTCCGGTGTGGGCTCTGGCTGGGTTTCAACTGGCTGCGTACTGCACGCAGTCACAAAAAGCAGCATGGACAAGAACATGAGAGACGATTTGACAAAACGTTGCATAGAATCGCTCCTTTCTATGTTTTTTCTTGTTGCATTTTGGTACTTGTTGGCTTTTTTCCCATACTTCTTTTTCGCTAGGGTAAAAGGGATTCCTGCTTTCACATCTTTTCCACGATTCTCTTACGTCCGTGCCACACATCCCTTTTTTGCCTGTGCTACAATGTAGAAAAACAGATGCAAAGCGAGGGTTCTAATCATGAATACCCCCTACCTCGTCTATCTGGTGGACGATGAAACCAACCTTTTAGAGTTACTGCAATCGTACTTGCAAAGCGCAGGGCTGCAAGTAAAAGCATTCTCCAGCGGCATCGACGTGCTGTCGCTTTTAGATGAACAAAATCAGCCTCATCTGTGGATACTGGACATCATGATGCCAGACATCGACGGCTATGAGCTGCTGCGACTGATTCGAGAAAAATCCAATGTGCCGATCATCTTTATCTCTGCTCGCGATCAGGATGTCGATAAAATCATTGGTCTAGAGCTTGGGAGTGATGATTATTTGGCCAAGCCCTTCCTCCCGCGTGAACTGGTCATCCGCGCAAAAAAATTGCTGCAACGCACATACGAAAAGCCTGGTGTCGCTGCTGCACCTGCACAAACCTTCCAGGACTGGGTGAGTGTGGGCCCTTATATGATCTCAGAAAAAGGCAGACAAGTAAAAGAGGGCGACGAGCTGATCGATTTGACGACCAAGGAATTCGAGCTCATCGTCTACCTGCTGCACAATCAGGGACTTGCTCTCAATCGTGAGCAAATCCTGACCTCCATCTGGGGAGAGGACTATATCGGCTCGGACCGTGCTGTCGATGATCTGGTGAAGCGCATTCGTAAGAAAATGGCGAAATTCCCGCTGGAAACCGTCTACGGCTTCGGCTATCGGATGACCCGCATATGAGCAAATTTCGCTTGAAAAACCTGCCGCTCTCCCGGCAGATTCTCATCTTGTTCATGATTTTGACCATGGTGCTGGGCGTCGGCTTGGGAATCGGGTATCCACTCGCCGTGAAGCAGTATCTGGTCTCCAACACGTATTCACTTCTGGAGGAAGAGTTCTACACCTTATCAGAGCATATTTCCTTTAATGAGCATAACGAGCTGCTTACTGTTCCGGCAACGGCACCGTACTTTTTACAGCTGCTGCTCTCTCGCTACGAATATTCGTTTGACATGATCGTGTACGCGGAAAACGGACGAGAGCTAGGCAGTCGCAGCTCCGAACGGATTCCTCCTACGGACATCCGAGATCTCTATGTGCAAGCGGCCTCGCATCCTTCTGAGCAGCTCCAGCATGGCTCGTTGGAACGTGAGAATGTGAACTACTTGTTTGTCAGCAAAAAAATGGATTATCACGGCTTTCCTTACTATATGGTGCTCTTCTCCAAGGAGCAGGAGCTCAATCAGATCAACTCCATTTTGACCCGCCAGTTCTTGTATATCTTTAGCTTGCTGCTCTTGGCTAGCTGGCTTTTGGCAGTTTGGTTCAGTGGTTATTTGAGTAAGCCGCTGCGCAGTCTGGACGAGCTGTGCAAGAAAATTGCACGCCGTCAGTTCGACATCCCGTTAACCATGGACAGAGGAGACGAGATTGGTCAATTGGCCAGATCGTTCGATACGATGAAAAACCAGCTGAAGGAATACGATGAGTCTCAGCGTCATTTTGTCCAAAACATCTCCCACGAGCTGAAAACGCCCATCATGGCGATCCAGGGTTATACCCAGGGACTGATCGAAGGGGTGTTTCAGGGACCGCAGGCGGAAAAAGGATTGTCCATTATTATGGAGGAGAGCAAGCGCCTGGAAAAGGTCGTCGGGCAGCTTCTCTATTTGACCAAGATCGAATCGGTTTCCCAAATGATGCAAATGGGACGAGTCGATCTGTCGGAAATGATGCATTTATTGAAACAACGTCTCTCTGTGCTTAGCCCGCATGTTGAATGGGATCTGAATTTGCCCCCTGCCATGATTTTGGAAGGAGACGGTGAACAGCTGAGCACAGCGTTTGTCAACATTATGGAAAACCAGCTGCGCTACGCGAAAAGCCGTCTTTCCATTACAGGAAGACAGGTGGGACGAAACATGGTCGTAAGCATTGCCAATGACGGTCCACCGATCGAGGAAGCACTTCTGCCCCACCTGTTCCAGCGCTTCCGCAAAGGAAAATCGGGCAAGCATGGACTCGGACTTGCCATTGCCAGGGCAGTATTCGAAGCGCATAAAGGAACGATCGTCGCCCGCAACGATCCGGACGGACCTTGCTTTACCATGACGATTCCTGTGGAATTCAAGGGATAGGCTGTCCCAAGCCCCAACAGAGTGCCTCACTCCTAAACCTTTAGGAACGAGGCACTCTTTTTTTACAGAGGTTGTTCAAAATGCCGTCTTTTGATCACGAAGGAGTCCTGAAAGCTCATTCGACATCGAAAATGGCGCTCACCTTCGAAGTCCGGTGCTCATGTAGTTTGCCTACACTCCGCTCCTCCTTCGTACGGTTCTCGCCATTTTCTCGGTGCTGAAAAGCCAACTTTTTGAACATGCACTTACAGCGAAAATTCCACAAACGCAAATTTTGCTACCGTTTCGTAGCCAAGCTGTTCATACAGGTGGATAGCAGCCGGATTATCAGCAAAGACGACCAAGTATACTAGAGACGATTTTTGCAGCCCCAGCCGGCTCACATCAGAAGTGATCTGCGTTCCGAGACCTTTTTTCCGATGATGAACCGACGTCCCGATGTTTCCGAGCTCGACGAATTCTTCCGTGTACATATGAAACCCGCCAATCGCCATCGGTTCTCCTGTCTCTGAAAACAGAGCGAGATGCGGCATCTCTACTACCTCTTCCGCACGAAACGCAATCATCCCGAGCTGCTCCGCCATTTCCTCGGCCATTTTCGCTTCACTCAGCTCCAGCAAGCGAGAAATCCCCGCTGGTGCAAGGCGCTCTGGCTGAGTCAGCTTCATGAGCAGCATCGTTTTGTGTGAGAGAATATTCGGGATCATCAGGCGATCGAGGAAGTCTTCATTTACCGCTAGCACACCAGTTGACCCGACAGGCAGCTTTTCACCCAGCTCTTCTCGAAAAATAGCCAGCATGTATTCCATCGAGTATGTACCTGCACCGTCAAACAGATGCACAGAAAAGGCATGGAAGGGCATTCCTTTCAGATAGGTACCGACGGCGATTGCTTCTCCATTCACGCTGTCGGTTACACACAAGCATCTGTCAGAACGCAGTAAATTACATGAAAGCATGTATGATTCTTCCAAAGAAATCTGTTCTCTCCATTTCAAGTGTTCATGACTTGTTCGCAAACTTCGCAAAGAAAACACCTCATCTTTCATTTCCCTATTGACGTTCCTGCCCTTGGCGGTTAACATGATAAAAATTTCTCTAATAAAAATCTCACAGGAGGAGAAAATTGTGGCTTTCTATTACACAGAACCATCCCGGACGTTCAACGAGTTTTTGCTGCTTCCAAACCTGACCACAAAAGAATGTACACCGAATAATGTGGACTTATCCACCCCGCTTACCAAGTTTAAGAAGGGTGAAAAGCCAGCGCTTTCTCTAAACATACCGTTCTCATCCGCAGTCATGCAAGCAGTATCCGACCATCATATGGCGGTAGCATTGGCTAGATGTGGCGGTATTTCCTTTATTTTTGGCTCCCAATCGATTGAAAGTCAGGCCACAATGGTGCGCAAAGCAAAAGGATACAAAGCAGGCTTCGTAGTCAGCCGTTCCAATCTGACACCGGGCCATACGCTCAAAGATATCCTCGATTTGAAAGAACAGACCGGTCACTCTACCGTAGCGATTACAGAAGATGGTTCCGCGAAAGGCAAACTGCTCGGAATCGTCACAGGCCGCGACTACCGTATCAGCCGCGATTCTCTGGACAAGCCTGTGAATGAGATCATGACACCTTTCTCCTCCCTTATCTACGGAAAATCGGGGATTACCCTCTCCGAAGCAAACGACCTGATCTGGGAGCATAAGCTCAATTGTCTCCCAATCGTCGATGAAAAGCAAAACCTGGACTTCCTCGTTTTCCGCAAGGACTACGACTCTCGCAAAAACAATCCGCTGTCCCTCTTGGATGCAAACAAGAGCTACATCGTTGGCGCTGGTATCAATACCAAGGACTACAAGGAACGGGTACCTGCTTTGGTAGAAGCAGGCGTAGATATCCTGGTGATTGACTCCTCCGACGGCTTCAGCGAATGGCAGCGTGAGACGGTTCAGTATGTAAAAGAAAACTTCGATGTATACATCGGTGCTGGAAACGTAGTCGACAAGGAAGGCTTCCGCTATCTCGTGGAGTCAGGCGCTGACTTCATTAAAGTCGGAATCGGCGGCGGTTCTATCTGCATTACCCGCGAACAAAAAGGGATCGGACGCGGACAAGCCTCTGCTCTGATCGAGGTCGCTGAAGCACGTGACGAATACTTCAAGGAAACAGGCATCTACGTTCCGCTTTGCTCCGACGGCGGTATCGTGCACGACTACCACGTAACCCTCGCTTTGGCTATGGGCGCAGATTTCGTCATGCTGGGTCGCTACTTCGCCCGCTTCGATGAGAGCCCAACCAAAAAAGTAAAAATCGGAAACAACTTTGTAAAAGAATATTGGGGTGAGGGCTCCAATCGCGCACGCAACTGGCAGCGTTATGACACCGGCGGAAAAAGCGGCCTCGTGTTCGAGGAAGGTGTTGACTCGTATGTACCATACGCGGGAAGCCTACGCGAGAATATGGATCGCACGCTGAGCAAAATCAAATCAACCATGTGCAACATCGGCTCTCTTTCTATTGCTGAGCTGCAACAAAAAGCTCGCATTACCGTCGTTTCTGCTACCAGCCTGGTAGAAGGTGGCGCACACGACGTTATCTTGAAAGAAAGCAGCATGGCTGCAGAATAATAAGCAGAAAAAACCCAGCCTAACTCAAATAGGCTGGGTTTTTTCGTCTTTTGCGGGTAACTGAATTCGACTACGACAAACGATAGACGGCAAACGGCTCTCCATTTCGATACTTGTCGCTGATATTCTCCAGCGCTGCGAAGCTTGCTTCATCCAAGTCCAGCGTAGCGCTTTGCAAATTGTCCGTCAGCTGCTTGGCACTGGTCGCCCCTACGATGACCGAGGATACTGTCGGCTTGTGCATCAGCCATGTAAGCGAGAGCACACTAGACGTTACTCCCAGCTCTCCAGCCAGTTTGCCTACCTGCTCGCTCAGCTCCAGCTTGTCGGGGCTGAGCATTTTGACAAAGCGAGGTTCTTTGTCCGCTCTGGAGCCTGCTGGAGCCTGCTCCGTCGATGTGTACTTGCCCGTCAAAATTCCACCTGCAAGTGGGAAGTAAGGAATGATGCCTACCCCCTGATCAAGGCACAGCGGAACCAGCTCACGCTCTGGTGTACGATCTGCCAGCGAATAGCTGACCTGTGTAGACACATAGCGATTGAGACCCTCCCTCCTACTTATCCCAATCGCTTTCATCAATTCCCACGCCGCATAGTTGGACGCTCCAATATAACGTACCTTGCCAGAGCGAACCATATCATCCAGGGCACGCAAGGTTTCTTCCAAAGGCGTCTCTGGATCAATGGTGTGGATCTGGTACAAGTCCACATAATCTGTACGCAGTCGCTTCAGACTGTTCTCCAGCTCCTGCATCAGATGATAGCGGGACGAGCCTTTTTGATTCGGCCCTTCTCCTCTTACCAAGCCAGCCTTCGTCGCGAGCACAACCTCGTGGCGCTTGCCCTCCAATGCTTGTCCGATGATTCGCTCTGATTCTGTATGGGTGTAAATATTCGCTGTATCAATAAACGTAATTCCATTCTCAATGGCTGTGTGAATAATCGCGGTAGATGTTTGTTCGTCGGCACGCCCCCCAAAGGAATTGGTGCCCAAGCCCAAAGCGGAGACCTTTAACCCACTGCTTCCTAATCGATAATACTTCATACGTATTCGACCTCTTTTCTATGAGAAATGGCGTATACAGACCTTTCCATTATCTCGTAAAACCGGAAGCTAGGTAAGGTAAGAATTAATTATCTTAATATTCTGAATTTTATTCATAATCCTAGAGACACTCATTTGTGATATTTTTAATTTCTCTGCTGTTTGCGTCTGATTAAAGCCTTGCATTCTTAATTGCAGGACCCGCCACTCTTTTGAAGTGAGATGGATTTTTAACCTCTCTAACAAAGTTTCGACATAAATTTTATCAATGACGAATTCTTCAACATCCTTCTCTTCATCCTCAAGAATGTCCAACACGGTGGATGTCGGAGCATCAAAGGAAGATGAAGCTGGTTTGAAAGGCTCATGTAAATACTTCACAGGTCTTCCTACGTCCAATGCTTTTTTTATCTTATTTACATCCTCACCCAACAGAATAGAGAGCTCCTCAACCGGGGGTAAATAGCCAAATTCTGTCTCAATTCTGCTTATGTGAGTGATGATAGTAGTCGCGCTCCTAGTTGGCCGAATGATAGTACCAGTATCTCTTAAAAAACAGTTTATTTCTCTCACGATTGTAATTACAGCAAAGGATGAGAACTTTACTCCACGGTCCGTATCAAATGCCTTAATTGCCTTTATAATCCCTAAACGCCCTAACTGTAAAATATCATTTTTATCCAAGCAATATTGTTTTACCAAATAATCAGGCTTTCCTATATATTTGTGTACCGAATGCCAGATTAAATCTTCGTTGGCGAGAATGACTTCACCCATATATTCGCTATCTTCTTTGCATCGCATAATATTCTTCATACGATATAGGGAATAGTTTTCTTTCCGATTTTTATCGCTTTTCATGCACGTAGACTGCTCACTCATATTACCTCCTCCCGGCCTGTTCAAAATCATTTTGCTTGCTTCTCAGTAGCCTGTTCATCTGGTCGTAATGTGCCATTACACGTGTATAGTAATGGGGGGTGTACTGATTTTTTGAGACATTTCCTTCCCCCTGGTTATAAGCGATGATACCTAAGCGGAGGTTTCCATACTTATTTCGCAGCTTACTTAGATATTCGATTCCAGCCTTAAGGTTCGTGCTCGGATCAAATAGTTTATCGGGGTCTACTCCCATTCCTCTCGCTGTCCGTGGCATAATCTGTAATAAACCCCTCGCGCCTTTATTCGAAATAGCATTGTGTCGAAATCTACTTTCCTGCCATATCATCGCCGTAACCAAAACAGGATCAACATCGTATTTACTCGAATTGGTAACAATAGAATTTGCATAGGCTTGAACTGTTTCCGAGCTTAGATTAGGTGCGTAGCTTCGAATGATGGTCTCTACAGCTTGTGTTTGGAGGAGAGTCTCCTCTATTTCCCATACACGCTCTATTGCCAATGACATCTCGGCAGTACCCTTTTCCAAGAAAAGACCACTTGACGCCATCATCGCAACACCTAGCATTCCTATCAAACTCATTACCATCGTCAACGATTCAAAAGAGAATCTTGTGCGATTAGCAAAATACTTCTATGCACTTCCTCTACACTTCCCTCACAATCAAACACGTGAACTGCCTCAGATATGCCAGGAGCATTTGCTAGATACGCCTCCTGAACACCTCGTAAACGGGAGTTATTATCGTCTCCTGGAGCACTGAGAAAAAATGTAACATGCGGCTTGATTCCCAGCTCCTTTATTGTCAGCAGCCATGACAGAGGCAGGTCTTTGCTATAGAAAAAAGAATAGTTTGACATCTGATAATGATCGATAATGACAAAGTCAGCGTTTCCCTTAGCCAGCTCTTTTGCTTCTCTTTGGAAATCAAGCAAGTCGGCTTCAAATAATTTACCTACGGCTCGCTCATCCAATTCAATTTCACATCGTAGCCACATTCCGATTACGGCACCAATGGGTGTTTGCAGTCTCGGAAACGACAATCTGCGTACTTTATACCCTAATTGCTTTAAGCTCTCTGATAGCATTGCTGCGTGTGCTTCTTTAGCGCTTGCATGAATTCCCTCAAAGGTGATAATTTTTGTCTTCCCCATATGGTTATTCGCTCTCCTCTGTTCTACCAATCTCTTCAGCAGCCTCACGGAGTTTCTTTTCAGCTTCGATCTCAGCCGTCTGAGTTGCCAAATGATCAGCTAGTAAAACCTCAAACTCTTCCTTTGTAATTTCGAATACTTCTGATTTCAGACTGTTAAGGGTATAGCCCATGCCATCTGTCAATAAAAAATTGGTGTAGGTCAACGCCTCTTCTCTAAATTCCTGGTTCTCGTAATCAAATGCGATGACGGCTTTTTCAATTCCAGCGACACATCCCCCAAACCAAATATTTACCTCTTCCTCCCCACCTTCTTCATGGGACATATGCATATTTGTCGGAACGTGAATATATTTCCCAATCAATTGCAGAGAGAGCTCTTCCGTTAGTTCTTCTCCCATTTTTTTCAACAATTCTGCCATCAGTGATCAGTCCTTTTGCTAGATTTTTTGTAAGAGAAAGGCGGAGATCAACTACAATTCCCCATATTGCTTTAAAATTGCCTTAATAATTTGACAAACCCGTTCCTTGCTAATATTGAATTTCTGGCCGATTTCCTCATGGTAGTAGCCTTCACTTCTCATCATGAGAATCTGTTTGTCTCTTGTTGAAAGCTGCATATATTCCATGATGTCGATCATCATTTCAACTTCCTCGTATCGATAATCCTCAACGGATGCCATAAAGCTTCCCATCGCACTTTCATCATCCGAATGCTCTCCCGTAGAAACCCATACCGCATTGCTATTCGTCAGGTTTTTTTGAGTGCCAGCTTTCCTTAAGCAATCCCTGATTTTATTTGTAATCACGTGATCTACAAAAGTAGTCACTCTGGCTTTTTCCTGGTCATAATCTCTCATTGTGCGATAAACCTTTAAGAGAACTTCCTGAACTACATCATCATGAGTCATGCCTGCAAACGTCATCCCCAGCAGTTTTGCTTCACAATTTTCCTTTGCCTTTTGTAAGAAATCGTCTACCTTTCCCGCGAAGTATAATTCGTCGAGTTGGTGCAGCTGATTTGTCATGTCGGTTCCCCTCCTCCTGCTTCTATTCCGCTGCCTGATGGTTTTCTAACAGGTGGTATATTTCCAATAGGTGAACTTAGGAGGGGTTATTTACTCGTTGCTGCTACTTTTTTTCGGACATATGTGGAGGCATCCCGTCATAAAAGCTTTGCCGTTTAATATCTTCCAAGAAGCACACTGTCGCTTCAGGTACCATTTACAATCACGGCAAATATCATGTACGACACAGTGACAAGGCATAGGAACCTCTTGTTGATCTTTCGCTAATAGCGTTACGTCCCCAACTGTTATTTTTTTTTGACAAGTAGTTTTATAATCACAGCGAAAGCAATTCAGATTTTTCACTACCCACCAATCCCAACGATTCCAATTCCTTTCAGCGAACCGGGATCAATTTTCACATGCTCTTTAAAAAATTCTTCCAAAACCAAAAAGAGATTCTCCTGATTTGAACTGTATTTCATTACTTGTACTTGCTCCCCATCCACAGAAAAACTAATTTGAAATAACAACCTTTTTCCTCCTTCTTTAGCCTCTTGCCAATCTATACGACGAATGTATTACCGCATTAAGGGATTGTTGTAAAAAAAATCTATTCTTTTTTCAAACAAATAAATTCGCTCTTTTCCATAAAAAAAGACCAGCAGTCAAACTAGCTGGTCTTGCTTCCTAATTTCATCCAATATGTCCTGAGTAATTGAAATCGCACCAAACTCCTGACAAATCTTCTGAAGTACGACTAACATTGAATCTCCTTCTGACATGAATTCACTTATCTCTATCCCAAGGAAACCAAGCGAATCTCCAAGCTCATCCCAATCCTCCTTATCTAATTCCTCTCCTAAAAGAATTTCAGAAAGGATAGAAATAACAGCGACATACATAATTACTTTCATGGATTCAGTCATACGTCCCCTCCTCTATACGGTCTTCACTAGAATAGACAACACCAAGAAAACTTCCTCAGGCAGATCGAGTTTTATTCGCGCAAAAAAGCCACTCGGTTATCCGAATGGCTTGGTTTTTATTGGCTTGCTCTCATTTTATCAAAACATTCATCAGACTCGCTGAAATTCCCTGTAGTGTAAATTTGTGTACTTGACTGTAAAGCAAATCGAGCTTTCCTAAATTCGATGTTTCTTATACAATACAGGATTGAATTTTTATGGAGCGATCAGGTAACTCCTTTTATGATTCTTTGAATGAGACCTTCATCAATAATGAGACTCGCAATCTCTAAATCGCTTAGCAGCCGTATTTTATCTCCACTATAAACCTCATGAAGAATATGACTAACCGTTTCCTCATTTAGAGAATAGTTTTTAGAGATGGAGATAATTCCTACGATGACCTCATGACCTAGGAGTTGCTTTGTCGCGAGTTTTTCCTTCGATTGGTTAATGATGATCTGCACCATATCATTTGGCATTCATGTTCCTCCTAGCTTGTGTCGAATGGAGATGGCGTTATTCAGAGACAGTTTCCTTCACTCTGTCTACCCTATGAAACGATGGATAATCCCCATTTGTTTCAAAAACAAAAAAATAACAAGAGCCAAGGGTGGGCAAATAATTATGGTGGTAGATTTGTACAACGAGCTTTACAAATTATTAACCAATGATGATCAGCTATTAGCATTCCTTAGCATTCCCCAAGATGATGAAGTTTCTAAAACACAGCAAATTATAAAACGAAGAACGACGAATGATTTATCCAGTCTCTCCAAACCACTCCTCTCTTTTTACGCTACTTCTGGTAAGCGTCACGCAGCTCCCTCCTCGCTCCACGACAGTTTCTTTCGTTTTGACGTAATTACGTTAGATGATGTTGAGCTAGCACATAAAATCGGGAGCTATCTCTATCGAAAATTTGAAGGGTGTAGCTTTACTACTAATGGCTTAGAGAGTCTGGACAGTGTTGTCCACTCCCAGCAAGAAACAGACACGGACCTGGCTTCTGCTTATTGCTTCACTCTTGTTGTAAGGTTTCGTTATGTAATCGACAACTCTACTTGTTAGACTTTACAAAATCTCGTCTATCCTATGTCAAGCTGGTCAAGGTTTTCCTAAAGGCCTTACCAGTATCTACACACATTCTCTTACCACACACAAGGAGTGATTTTCATTGTCTAAAAAAATGATCATTAAAGGTGTCGGTCAATTCCTCGCTAAACGTGCTTCCAAAGATGGAAACGGTCTTGAAGTCATTACCCTCGGAAACATGCAGGATCTGAAAATTAACCTGAATGTTGAAATGGAAGACATTTTTGGCGGCGACGGGTTGTTTGCCATCGATACGCTGGTAAAATCCAAGAGTATTGAGATCACTGCAACGGATGCAAAATTTGATCTGTCAGCTCTCCAGCTGATGATGGGAGCTTCTCTTCAGGAACAGAAACAAGACTACGTATACGTATTGGGTGAGCAAAAACTGCTCGCATCTGGAAGCCTGGACCGAAAAACACCTGGTACTGATGTTGCTGTGTGTGACGTCGACTATGGCGACACCCTATACAATGGTGGCAATTTTGCAGTTCGTCTAAAAGATTCAAATCGACTCCTGAAACAAGTAGCTTTGAGCAATTCTACAGCTCCTAAGGCAGACGAGTTTATGGTCGAAACGTACACCGAAGGCAGCAAGACCGCTACGCGACTCATCCTCGCCTCCTCCGCATTGAACGAAGATGTCGTATTCAACTATCAGCGTATTGAAACTGTCGACGTGGTTGACATCTTAATCGACGAAGTACCATTCCCTGTGCATGTTGTTCACCACGGCTCCTTCCTTCAAAAGGATGGAACCTATGCAGGCATTGAAACAGAGCTGTTCTCTTGCATTGCAAAAGGAAGCTTTACCATTGATGCCGCTCGTTCTACCGCGAGTACATCCGCCATTTCCCTATCCGTTATTGATCCAGAACGGGCTGATGGCAAATTAGGTAGTGTAAAACGTTTTGTTTCTCAAAAGAAAGTGTAAGAGAAGTAGGCTAACTGTTCCGACTATTACAAGGCTGAGTGGAGAGCGCATGCTCTTCACTCCTTTTCCCTTGACCTTAAGTTCATCCTACTGTTAACTCTCTCAAAAGAATCGTCAGGAGGTCAAACTATGACTACTTATAAAGATGATCTAGCAAAAAAGCATGCTGAGCAAATGAATACCGAAGCTGTAAATCGAATCAAAAAACAAAGTGAAGCAGAAGAAGTCGAAGGAATTTTCTTTGAAGACGATGCCAAGATCACACTTCGAGACGGCAAAACTTATTGTATTCCACCAGCTAGTCTAAAGGATGCTCGCATTTTGATGAAAAAGCTGGGGACTGTTCATCTTGATGCCATAATTCTCAACTTTCTTCCAAGTGATAATGCCGAAAATGATTTATTTGATATTTTGCTGCTTGGCTTCCGCAACTATCCTTCCATCACTCGTGATTATTTAGATGAATATTGCGATCTGGAGACCGCCAGAAAACTGATTAATATCCTTATCGGTTTAAATGGCTTAAAAAAGTAGAGGGTGGCCAGGGTGACGGTTCCGACATTCGGGATACGGAAACGGGGGAGCCACTTGATTGGGGCGATATCTTTTTTCATCTACACAAGCATTGTGGATTAAATAAGTGGAGCATTTGGGATTACACCCTTCCCCAAGTTGCTGAACTAATGAAGCGCATTAACAAATATATTCAATTTGAAGTGGAGACACGAATGGGTCTGCTTTTCTTAAGTGAGGGGACAACCATTTCAGCCAGTCAAATTCCACTTCGTAATGCTGCGCCTGATTACCAAGAGATGTCAGAGGAGGACGTAGCTATGCTTGGCAGGCTACTTGGTGGTCTGTAACCCGTTTCGGTCTATTCTAAGACCAGAACGGGATTTTTTTTAGGAAGGTGATTATGAATGCCTAATGATAAGCATCGTCTAACAAACGAACTGCTTGCTCTGCTTCACAGCTCTCCGAAGCAACCAATTGACGATCCAGATAGAGAGAGCTTCCAAAGCATCCTTCGCTTGTATAACCAACAAATGCTTCATTTGCGTCAAGTGATTCGTGATATTCAGTCCATACCAGCAAGTATTTCGAACCGTTCCCATGCTCTTTCTACCCGAAAGTCCTACACTCAGTCGACAACTTTACTGCCTATCTCTCCACAACCCAGCATGGGATCCTCTGCCCAGCCTTTCCAATTCGTTGTTCCTCAACAGTATTCAGCGGTTCTCCGCACAGAAAAGACATACAGCAAAACACAACCCGATCTTCAAAAATGGGAAGACACAGTGATAGCTGTATTACAAAGAACAATGAAAAGCTCCTTAGACACCTTCATCACTGCAATGGTTCAGGAAGAATGGAATTCGGCAAAATCCTTTGACTCCCTTCTTAAAAAAGCGGAACGAAATTTTTTAATTAGAGACCCACGTATGGAACAGCTTGCTGAAAAAAACGTTACGAAGCAAGCTTCCGGCAGCTTTGAAAAAAGCGATTCTAGATATTCACAGCTCATCGAAAAAGAAGCGGCTAAACAACGGGAATATTTGAAGAATGAAGTAAAAAAAGACTTACAGAACATAGCTCTGGCCCATGCTGTAAATACCGAAGAGATAACCAGGGCTTACTATGTTTCTTCCAGGCGTTTAGCGAATCCTCACATGTCTATCGCAGTTGCCGAAGCATCTGCTAAAATGAACAACTCAGAAAAAGTAGGCATTTCAAAAACAGCAACAAAATTAACTTCACTCATTCTTCAACAAAAATTAAGCTTGGAGCAGTTCAAGGATCTTTATATTAGAACCTCAACTAACCATACTCCTTCAAGAAACCAACGCCTTCAAAGCATGTGGCAGGCTGCATCCATCGAAGCGTTTGACGTTTTTAAAAACCAGCCAGGCAATTTCACTGCCATACTGACTGTGCTCCTTCAACGTCTACGTGAAAATACGAAGCAGACTGCACTTGCTGTCCGTTTGCTATCAAATGCAACTTCTATTTTTGGCGGAAAAGCTACTTATTCCAAAACTAGGGAGCATTTGCTCAGAGGAATAGAAAAACGCAGGAAGGAACGTGTATCTCGACTACTGGAAGACGATTCTCCCCTGCTCACGAATCTTTCCCAATTACATGAGCTTTCTCAAACCTACGATATTACGAGTTTCCGACTCAATAATTTAACGAATGATTTCCAAAATCATGAGCGCCAATTACAGCGTACCCAAGAAGCTTTACAGCATCTCACAGATACTCTCTCTGTGCTTCCCCAGCATCTTCAAAGTCTATCTGCTATTAGCTCTCCTTCACCGGGACTTTCCCCAGCTATTGGGACTTCACTTGGCAACTATACAAGTACGTCAGCATCCAGCTCTCCCGTAGTTCCCACAGATATCTTGCCTGCCCTCACTCGCGGCACATTTGATCAGTACCCAAAAGGATCAGCTGCTACTGACAGTAGTAAGCAAGATCTGCCGAAGTCCAGCAATATGATAGAGAATTTATTGCAAGCAGTAAAGGATACCAAGTTTGATACGACCGTTCCAGATGAACCTGATGATCCGAACAATCCACTGCCTCCTTGGAAAAAAAAACTAAAAAGGTTTGGCCGTCAAGCTGCAAAAGTAGCAAAGCGTGTTCCCTACGTAGGTGCCCTGATGCTTGCTTATGACGTGTCCTCCGAATTGCTGCAGCCTATGTATATGACTGATTTAGAGCGAAAAAGCAGATTGGCAGACAATCAGGCTTCTCTCGCAAAAGAGATGGTGGCCTCGGATAAACTCCCCATAGGGGTGAAACACTTGTCGTTTTTGGGCCTCGCAATGAATGGCGTATCAGACGGGCTTATTCACGCTCTGGGCGGCACAACGCCTTCATGGTCAGACTATTTAAATGCTTTTAAGGATACGATCAACTATGACGGACCAGAACTCGAATCACATATAAACAAGAGCTTAAAGATTTATGAAACGAAAAGTGAGCTAGAAATCGAAAAAGAAATAGAAAAAAAGAAAAAAGCAGCGGAAATGGCAAGTTACTCGAAATTTATTGATCTTGACGGAGATGGCAACAGTTCAAACAACACTCCGATCACAGACTGGAGCGAAGTCAAAACAATGGAGCATGGGAAGGAAATGATCTCCTATGCCCAAAAGAAGCTTGCTCTCGAACAATCTAGCTTGTCCTCCAGTTTTGAAAAGGAAAAATCCGATTTATTACTTCAAGGTGAACGGGAAGACTCTGAAGCAATGCGTGAATTGATGGAGAAGTACTTTGCAAAAAACATCAGTGCATTGGATGAATTTATCTCTCTAGTAAAAGAGCAACAGAGCAAGCTTGTTTATAAAGACACAGATGCCAATAAAGTCGTACAAGCTGCGATTAACGATGCTGAAGCTGCGAAAGGTAAAAACCAGCAACAAAATAGTACCAATATAGTTGACCGAGCCATGAACAGACTGAATGCTGATCTGCAAAACACAGAAGTCAATTATTCGATTGAGAGAAGCAAAGCGATTTTAGCTGGTCACAGCCCAACCTCTCAGACAATCAGAAATATTGACGAAGCATTGCTACGCGAGAAAAACAAATTACTTGCTTCTACCGAATCGGAAATAAACTCTTTGATCAATAACAATCAAATGAATACAGACTTACTAGATAAAATCACCACAAATAAATCGCTCATTGAAAAGGCCCAGTATGACAACTTGGTTGCCATAAAAATGGCTATGCAGTCTTCCAAAGGAACATTTAACATGCCTGAGGGAATACGACCGCTTACGTATTGGGATATGCTACCTGCCCAAGCCACTCAGGGTACCTATGACTTCACGTATGGAGGTGCCAACGTCAATATTACGATTGACAAAATGAGCGGAAACGATGCTGATTTACAAATGCTTGGGGCAACGGTAAGTGAAGCCATTCGCCATACACAATCAAGACTTTCCACAGAGCTAAGTCAACAGGTCCGTTCCGGTATTGCCACAAGCTATAACAGATTATAAGGAGGTACCTCATGTCTCAACAGTACGCCTTTGGAACAGCTAATCAGCGTTACCCAAAGAAGCTATTCATTGATACCGGTTTTAATTTTACTGAAGTAAAAGCTCGAATCATTAACCCCTATACTCCCCCCAGCCCACAGCCCTCCTTGCGCGAGATCAAAATGATTAATGCTCCCGCACACATTCACCACTCCGGATTTAGTAGCTACAAATGCACATTGACACTGCTTTTCCCAGACAAGCATTCGTATAATGACTATTTGAGCTACGCTGGCTGGACTCATAAGTTTTACGATGAAAAAGGAAGTATTTATTTAGGGAGTGCAGAAGCAATAAAACCCACTGTACAAGAAGCAGGCCGCCGCTACAGCGTCACCGTCAATCTGATTCTTGTAAAAAAGGATTCCATTGAGCGCGAATCTCGCTTTCACTTTCAAGATATAGAAGGGCATTGGGCACAAAAGAATATTGAGGAGATGGCCCACCTCGGACTCATTACAATCATCACACGCGATGGGAAACCCGTCATTTATTTCCGCCCAAACGATTTTGTAACACGTGCCGAATTTGTTACCTTCTTGAATCGTACCAGGCGGTTAGTAGAGCGAATGATCCGGGAATAGCTATGGCTATTCCTTTTTTCTGTCTACTCTATATGATGAGGTGATGAAAATGATTAGTTGGGTTGATGTCAGTGAAAAAGATTGGTTTTTTAATGAAGTACATGAAGCAAGCAATTATTTGATGGCAGACGGTGAGCCTTTTATTCAAGGGATCGCTTACGGTACTTTTGAAAGTAATGCTCCTTATTTGTTTGAAGAACAAAAGGCTTCTAATGGACAAAAAGTTTTTACACTTCAGACCAAACTTGCACCAAGTGCAGAGAACCCTCTCTTTGTTTTTATAGACGGAACGCAAACACTTTATAGAGAGCTCCGTCCAAATAAAACAGATTCAACCAAGACAGACATTGAACTGTACCATGCTCCTTCCCCCAATTCAGTAGTTGCCTTTTCAAGCTATGGAAAGCCTGCTGTTGACCGCTTTGGAAAGCCTATTCCCTCCAACTCTTCTTCCTTCGCCTATCCAAGCAAGGCTCTGGATAATGGAAGAACTTATTATTACAATCCCTTCAGCCGTCAGTACAACGAGTATTTATACGCCTATGGACGTTCTTTGAATCGAATTGATATTCCCGAGGAAGAATGGAAGTCTGCCTCCGGTCAAGAGCTGGCGCGCAAATACATCGGTCTTAAACAAGATGTGTATATCGTAAGCCCTGCTCCAAGTGCAACCATCTATCTCCCATATAATTTGAACGGTGTACAGGTTCGATTCATTTACAACAGCTATGAAAATGGCGCATTGTTCATGAGAGGAGGATATTTTTCAGTAAAAAGTCAAGGAGTTTGGAGAAACGACCGCTTCTTTCCCAATGCTTACATTAATCGGGCAGAAGCTTGTGTACTCATAGACAGGCTTCGCCGTTCCTTTTATCAACGTTTTACCGATTCCAAATCACCTACGAATCTTTTAGAAGAATCCCACACAACCTATGAAGGTCAACGGGTGTTTCGATTGAATGGAACGTATCCAGCGGGTAAGCAGCTGTTAGTAGTAAAAGTGGACGGAAAAACCTTGAAAAAAGCAGATTATCAAGAATTTGATGACCATACTGTATTGTTCAACATACCTGTAGCAGCAGGGAAAGAAGTAACGTTCTTTTATAACAAGGAAGCAAGCTTGCGTTTTCAGGATGTCGGACGTGATAAGTACATGTACAACAGCAACACCGGGGAAAAAATTGCCCTGAATGGGGGACTTACAGGAAGTACTCCATCATGGTGGGCTCCTTCTGTTCTCTCACTGGAAGACGAGCGTTTTGGCAATAACGAAGACTATTTGGTGGAAGGAATTGAGATCAAAAACCTCGTCGATGGAGCAGCTGTCGTGAACAATATGTATGAAGTGTCTCCCTCCAACTCTGATGACAGTGAGAGATGGTTCATGCCCTATTCACTCCTCACACGCGCACAGGCTGTCTCCTTTTTGAATCGCTTTCGTCAATGGTCTTTGGAACGATTTAAGTAGGAGGGTGTTAGCAGATGATATCCAACGAATTACGAAGAATTCTTTCTGAAAGGCTTAAGCTAGGGGAATTATCCAAGCCTGCATGTCGCGTGGAAATAGATCGTCTCGTCTTCGTACCTGGCCGAACAGAAGAGCTCGATTTTATCAAAAATGATCCTGTACAAGAAACGACACTGACACGCACGATCATTCAAACACCTGCAAATGGCGAGACAGCTATGAGCACTATCCCTTTTGTCTTTCCCGTAGAAGGCAAAAGCATGAAAGATATTACTGCCTATATGGGAGACAATCGCAACCACAAGGGAATTGATATTGGGTGCCCGGTAGGGACTGCCATTAAAGCTTCTTGGGCAGGAAAAGTAAGAAAAGTGAGGATGACTGAAAAGTACACAAGCTATGGCTACTACGTAGAAATTCAACATGACGATGGCGTATGGACGAGATATGCCCATATGAGTGAAATCTACGTCAATACAGGCGATAATATTTCGCAAGGTACCATTATTGGAAAAAGCGGAAATACAGGTGATGTCCAATCTGCTGGCGTTTCTATCATGGGTACGTATGATGATCCCAATTCTCCCCGCTCGAAAGGAAAAGGAGCTCACTTACATTTTGAGGTTTGGAAGGGAAACGCTGTTCTCAATCCATACCCCTACATGAATGGGACAAAGCAAATGTTCGCCGCCTCTACCAATACTGGTTCGGGGGTTGTGACTGACTCTACCTTTGTTGGAACACCAGGCGCAACACTTTTTCGCGAAGAGTTTACCGATCGAACATGGTACAACAAATCGGTTTACAAAGTAGATGAGTTGACCAAGAAGCTGTCAATGATTGAGAGAAGCTCGACAGAGAATAGCAATCTAGCCTTTACCTTTGATCCAAATGGGTACAAGACTGGCTTGTTCCCCTCCCCTACTGTCACTACCGGCTTTAACCTGAAATTAACCTCGGTCCATCCAGGAATATTCAGCATGGGCTTTTCAACCGATTTTGGTGAGGGAGCAGGAGAGCTTCGCGTCTTATTCAATGGCAGCCTGCAAGTGAAGCTAAACAAATTCACTAGTACGGATAAGGTAGAAGTCCGCAATATCCCTTTTCCAAATGGCGAAACAGAGATTAGAATTGAATTATTTTGGAATGGAAAGCAAGTCAAGCATTTCTCTCTCCAATATATCGAAATAAAAGAATTACAAGGTCGACCTGATTTGTACGGAAATAAAGATAAAATGGACCCAACCGAGCAACGTCAATTTTTTGAGGAAAGAGACATCACCAGTACCTTTATGGCTGGTCAGCCTCATAAAGTATCCCTGCAGGTCGGAAAATTCGTTTATATGGACACCCTCACACTGGATAACATTACCTACATCGAACTAAACGACCAGTTTGAAATGGACTCCTGCGAAGCACGAATTACGATTTCAAACCCTGGCGGCTACTATAGCCCAGATTATAATCCGTTTTATTTTCCTGAGACCTACAAAGAGACCCCCTGGTCATACTTCGTGAATGGCTTCCATGTCGGCGTTCTCTCAGAAAATACACCCGTTCGGATTTTCATGGGCTATGGCCTTAATTTAATGCGGGTATTTACCGGACTCATAGATCGACTGGATTTAAATGGTGAAGAATCGACAATGACCATTTACTGCCGAGATATGTATAAAAAGATCTTGAACAAAACCTTGACGGAAAACAAGCAGTACCCGAAAAACGTTGGTCATCGTGAGCCCCATGATACGAGTGCTTTCCCTGCATTGTCCAGGCGTGACAAGATCGTTGCAATGGCGAAAAAGCAGTGCAAGCTGCAAGGACCAGAGCTCGATTACAAATTCTTGTTGGCCATCGCCCAGCATGAAACTAAAATGGGAACGCTCGGTCAAGGTCTTCCCCCCGGCGACTTTATTCTAGGCTACGGCTGCTATGACAAACAAAAATGCGATCCTCAGTATCAAGGGATCGAACGACAGCTCTATCGAGGAGCCGTCCGCTATCGAGAGGCCATGGCAAGCAGAGGCTGGCGCTTCTCATCTGTAAACGATGTCCGTTATTTTTGGCAAGGCGGTGATAAAGGAGCGTATCAGTGGGCATCGGATACAAATTGGTATAACAGTGTATGGAGCATCTATCAGCAATACCGAGCAAGTACCGAGTTCGACTCCATCCCAGAATGGGAGGATACCGCACCGGTTTTGACAGAGCCTGTTCCCCCGTCCCCATTTCTTAAATCCTCCATCGTCCAGGACTTGATCGCTCACGCTGGTATGTATGGATGGCGCAGCAATCCCCAAGACATCTTCTACCCATATGCAATCGTTCAAGAGACAAGCTATACACATGCGACTCAGGCAACCGGCAAGGTGATTAAAGCCGTACCAGATAAAGATGGTGAATTTGTGGAGGTCGAAGCGGAATCCATGCTGACCCCACTTGGCTGGAAAAACCCTTTCACTGAACCTCCAGGTCGTACCTTTGAAGCTTACAAATACAGAGTCAGCGAAGCCATAGCAGAGGTTATGAAGGATACCTCTTTCCGTTCCTACTGTGATCGCTACGGCACTTATCGTTTGGAAGAGATTGATATGAAGCGTCCGATAGTGGCTACTTATACCGAGCACGATCAATTAGTCACCATCCATAAAACCATCGACTTTACCAGAGGGCGCAGTCATCTCGTCATCCTGGATGAGGAAGAAAACGCGGGGCATTTTGTGGACACAGAGATTTTGATGGAGCTAAAAGGAGAATTGCGAACAGGCGTAATGAAGGTTCCATTTGCAAAAACAAAAGAACTGAAGCGCTTAGCTGCTCAACGCCTATTCTTTGATATCAAGCGTCTTTGTCGCACCATGCAAATATCTATCCCTGGGAATCCTGCACTTGACGTCCTCGATCGAATCTACATTATCGACTCGAATACAACCACCCGTGAAGCCTATACGATCAAAGGGATTCGTACGATGTTCGATGCGAGAAATGGCTATATGCAAATTCTGGACCTCTTCTGGGGCAATAATGAGGGGGCGATCCTGTAGTGGCAGGAATAGCAAATGATTACTTGATCTATCCCATCCTCGATTTAATTCGCGATGAAGTACAGCGTACCAGTTTTACGGTAGGTAATCCGTTTGCCGAGGAGCCATCTATACGCTTGATTCGTGACCACCCCCTTGATTCAGAAAAGGTGACAGGCATTAAATTATTTTACGAATCGGGATACATGCTAGATATTTCCCTCACCTTCGGCTCTACAGACATCTCCACGTTTCCTTTGGATGTAGATACCGATCACCCCGACTGGGAGTATTACTCACTCTGGCGATTAACCTCCATTGCTGCAGCTGGATATTCTTCTGATGGAAAAACGGTAGGATCTTACCTAATCCGTCTACTCTATGATACGAAGGGGCTCTTAACTGGAACAGATGTTCATCTGATAGAGAAAGCGAGGTAAGTGAACGTGGGATTCTCCGTTGTCTATTCGGGGGGCGGTGTGATTGATAAAGTCCGAGAGCTCCCCTACCCCCATTTTTCAAAGTTCACAGAACCATTCATTCGCGGAAGAATGCTGGACGTTACCGCATCCAAACAGGTTTTTTCCGATACCTACACCCTTCCCTACCCTACAGAATTTTTATCGGTTGCCTTTGCATCCAGTAACTACTGCATCGGTGATTACTGGGAGCTTAGCCTGGATGGTGTGAAGGTTTGCGAGACGATTTATACAAAAGAGCTCCCTGAATCGGTCTCGATGGGTAACAGCTTTGGGATTGTGTATCCGTTAAAGCCCAATGCGCAGGTACGCTTTGACTTCCACAACATTACTGGTACCGAAAAAAAGGTTTGGTACAATGTAAAATTTTTACGCAAAAAACTGTAAAGGAGGCGTACGGATGCCAAGTAAAAAAGTAGCCTGGATTGAGGGCGAGGTTACAGCTGATGTGCTCATCAATAAGCTGGCAGATGAAATCGCAAACGCCAAAATCCCGGATACCACGAACCGCTGGGAAAAAGTATTTGAAGTCAATGAAGACAAGTGGGTTACTTATACAAAAAACTCCGTGGCAAATACGCAAGGTACCTACAAGCATACAGATGGGAAGACCTATCAGGTGTACAAGCTACCTGATTTGCGAGATTTGAAGGCTGTTAGTGCTGGAACCCCCCTTGTTGATAAAGACGGATACATTTATGAAACGAATGGATACGGCAATACAAAAACCGGGAAGAAAATTCAAGTGAACGAATTTGTTTATACCGATGAGGAAGGCAATGAGATTACACTCTCCGTACCTGGGCTTCTGGTAGTAAACGTAAACGAAGATGATCCTACCAATACAGTTGGGAAGAAGTGCTATGTATTGCAGCAAGGTAAATATGAACTGGATGGGGTAACCTTCACTCCCAGTTCAGAGTGGAATGAGTATCGGCTCATCACCCAACTGCCCTCAGACTGGAATGACCTCATAGAAAAAAAGCAATGGACCGTTTATTACTATGGGTCAGCGAGTAGCTACTGGACTTACGTAAATGCTTCCCCTTACACATTTGGAATGGTCAAATACACCGCCAATCCCGTCCACTTCTACGACCGAACTGTCGTGCTAAAAACGGTTCCGGATGTCCCAACAGGCGAAGCTTCTAATGTATATTACGTCATGCTAAAGCACCCTACAGGTCAATACAACTACGTAGATGTGTACTATGGCAAAGAATTTACCGGAAAAAACCCCTCCGGCTCCTCAGCTGATACGTATTCACGAGCTTGCGACATTCGTACCGTCATCCACGGTAAAGTACCCAATATTATCAACCAAAAGGAAGCAGAGCTCCAATATCGAAAGTGGAACAATCCGGATGAAGAGAATAAATACAATCCCCCTCAAGAGGCATGGGCACTCGATTACGATGAAAAGGTAGAAATCAAAAGTCCCCCTTCTCACTTCTTTTATGGAGCAGATTCTGTAGTTTCCTGGGTCCCGAATAAAAAGCGCCGTCCCGATTACTGGGTCGAGTACAACATCTCTGTCAGCAATGATCGTGTAGCGATTGTCATTGTCGGAGATCCCTCCCCTGATATGGATGCCTACTACAACAGCTTTGCCTATATCGGAAAGACAATTCCATTCGCTGATTATGATCAAAAGGGCAATTTCGGTATTACGGTTGGCATGGGTGACCTAACAAAAGAAAAATCAGGATTCCTCCCTTCCGACATCAAGCAAGACAGCAATCAAACCTATTCTGGCTGGGGCCGCTATACCTCTAACGGCATGTATTCCTTCTCCATGCTGCAAACCCGAAGCTCCGTCTATTTCCAAGCTTATTATCCCGCCTTTATTACACAGCTCCCTAATTACAGTGGTGTAGGTACTATCCCACCTGAACTGTCCAAGATGGTTCTAGAGAAAAATGGATTCCAAATGTCTAAATGGACAAAGCGCTACCACGCCTCTCCCATTTATCTTGTGCATCAGTTCGAAGGCTATCGTGGATACCTCGACAGTGTCGTCGCTATCGAAGATCATAACCTGATTAACAAGGACGAGCTTGTAGTAGATACCGAAGAGCCAAAGGATCCACAAAATCCGGAAGCTGGAAACTGGACAGAGGTTTATAAATTCTTCAAAACCAATACCCCCGTCAACTTCTTCAAGTACTCCCCTAATCCCACTGATTCAACCATCGCTATCCTGAAAGAAGTATATTAAAGGAGGAACTCTCTCATGGCCAATTTTAAATATATTGAAAAAATCACGACTTCAAAGGAATTGCTCGACACCATCAAAACTGAAATTGAACAGATTACTGCCTACACTCATAACGCAGCAGCAGGTGAGACCCAAGAGAAATCCACATGGACGGTCATGACTGAACTTACCAAAAAAGATTCTACAAGTGGTAAAACCTCTGAGCTTGTGCTCAAAGGAAGCACCAACATCAATAACGTGAAGAAAGATTTCTATGTAAAATTTGTAAATCCTGGATTTACCAACCTAAAAGAGCACAGCTCTTTGACTGTGCAAGTACTTGAAGAATACAGCCCTACTGCTAAAACCTTTGCTACAGAAGGACACCCTGTAAATTTCGAGTGGGCAGATGAAAAATTTGTCGTCAATGGCAAGCCTACCGACCGCGACATCAACAAACCTGTTTACTTGTACATGAATGTTATGAATAATCGAATCGCCTTGGTAGCAGTGGGCGATCCAGCTGTCCACTTTGAAGATTATCGCAAAAGCTTTTTGTATGTTGGGGCATTGAAGCCTTTTAAATACAATATGGATGATGTCGGCGGTAATATCATGCTAACTGCAGGAGCCGTTGCTCCCGAGCCAACGCTTCCTATTTCCTCTCATGATTATGGTCAATACACTTCGTTTGGAAACAACTCCTTGCAAATGCTTGCAACCAAATCGGGCATTCGCTTCCAGAAGCACTACCCTGCCTTTATTACCCAAGCACCACAGCCTGGAAAGGCATATGTAGACAGTAAGCTGGGAGATACGGGATTGCTTCTGGAGCCACAAGGCTTTAATGCTTCTGCCTGGACACGTCGCTACCATCTGAGCCCTGTCTACGTTGTACACGGTTACGATGGATACCGTGGCAGTTTTGATCAGTGTATTGCTGTATCTAAAAACAACATCCTGCATCTCGATGAGTTGATCGTAGACGTAGACCCTAACGATACTACCAAAAAATACAAGCAAGAAGTATATCGTTACTTCGATCATAATACGGAGCAAAACTTCATGAACTATTCCGCCAATGTGAAAATGGGTATCGCGTTCTTGAAGGAAGTTCGTTACTAAAGAAAATCACTTTAAAACCGTATAGAGAGACAAGGGGGGAAACTAGAATACAGCTCTGGTATTCCCCCCTTCTTTTGGGGAGGTGAACCCTTTGACTATGATTTCTACTCTTGCAGCCTACCAATTCAGATTGGCTGATCACTATGCTTCGCTTCGTAAATATATAGGAAAAGTTACCTTTACAGCACCACCCTCCCGCAGCTATTCCTTCGTTTATATTCCATACGGGAGAAACTCGAGCATTCTCATGCTGGATTATTTAATAGCTAACCGAAAAAGCATGCCAGCAGACGTTCAAGAGTCGCTAGAGGAAATGATCCGATACGACACACGTCCAGCAAATCCCATGGAGCTTGTAGTCGTATCCGATCGTCCTAGCATAAAAGAAAGTAGCCTGTTTGAAGAGGCTCCAGACGCCGACCGTATCATCAGATCGCCTCTTCAGGTCGCTCGGCAAATTCATTTTTCAGATCGGCTGAAGTCAGTAAAATTGGATAAATTCAATCCTGCTACGATGTCTGTCCGTCTCGATAAAGATCAGCTTTACATCGATCTGCCAAAAGACAATGCAGTACGTACGAGCTCTGCTAAAGCCTCTATCATGAAAAAACAGGGGCAAGGCAATCGGACTGATCTCTTTCGGGCCAATCCAATAAATCAGTTACTTACCGGGGAGCGTCCGTCTATTTTGGATCTATTGGTTATGGATAAAAGAAGCGAGGGCAAGCGAGTGTTCTTGGCTCCTATGACTGTGCACCACGAGCGAGGAGCCGGTACACGATTCTCATCTCGTGACTTGTTCATCGATATAAGTACTGGTCAAGCCATTCGGATCACAGACCATCCTCTCTTTGTTGATCAGAACAATCACGTTGCAAAACGCCATGTTCACTTCCGGCTGACTTCCCATCTCATCCAATTATTTGAACGACTTCGTGCAAAAACTACCACCGTGCTCCGTGACATGGATTGGGCGTATCTAAAAGCGCGTCAGTACGAATCCATGCTGCACTTTCTCGACGATGCTAGCAGGTTTGAAAAACAGGACCTGATGATTCAGCATGTAATGAACGCTCACCGCACGGATAATCAGATCGGCTCTGTTTTCCATGATCGTTTTTCAGGGTATCGCCACTTCCTGAACGCTCTTTCTATAAATGCAGATACAAAGCAAGGATCTCGTGCTTACAAACAGGATTTGGTTGTGAACAGCTCTCAGCTGCGTGCAAATCGCCCTATTCAAGCAATCGCTTCCTTGCTCATTGATTTTGCCAAAGGTCAACGCCATTACATTACAGACTTGGCGATTCTATCTTCCAGACTTAGTGGTCAACGGACCATCCAGACAGATGCCTCTCTCCTCACATATTTTGAGCAGAGCCTTCGCATTCAAAATGAACCATTGTTTATCCCAAGAACCCTCTATTCCTCACAAAGAGAAAAAATTAGTCGTCTATGGACTCCCCAGCCATTTCAGTATGGGCAAAAACAGCTTTCTCGCCCCTCCTCTATCCGATTTGACGACATGCGGGGGGATCGCAATCCATTCCGTGTCACTCATTTGTGGGAGCGAAATCGGGAAATCGATTACAGTGGCTCCAAGGCACCGAAGCCCTCTTTTCTCTCCAGTGATGAGGAAATATACAGCTCCCTAGATTCAATTCGTCAGGGTATTTTGGATGACGAGCTGATCGCACATATTCAGAATTCACGTGATGCTTCGCTGGAAGAGATCATGCTTGCCTTGGTAACGAGAGAGCGTGATAGCATCATCGCTGAGGAAATCATACTCGCCACTATTCTTCGCGAAATGCCTGCTCATATTTTGGAGGATATTCTCGCATCGAAAGAGTTTCCGTCCTATTTAATGGATGAAATGATATTTGCCTCTCGTTTCTCCGATGGACAGAGCATTGTGGAAGTGCTGATAGAATGGGCTCTGACTCAGAAATCGTTTGCTGCACAAATCGATGAAGAATTCATTAGTGGAGTCCGTACGCGGATTCAAGCCCTGATCGATTCTGATGTAATGATTGCTACGACTTCAAAAGAACACCCTGGCATTCTCTCTTTTGACACGCTTCAGTCTACACGCCCCTCAGAGGTTACCTCACATATCGATGATGGACTTACAGGCGATCAGGAAGCTTCGCCATCCTATTTGGAAGAAGATATTGTTGGTGAAGATGAATTCCGCCCTGCTGTTCTTTCGATTAAACATCCATTTGGATATATGGACCCTGACCCATCGTATTTGTTTGAAGATCAGGATGCAGACAAATCTCAACATCCTAGCGAGCTCGATGAACCCGTCACAGGCTTGCTGCGCAGCAGACTTACAGAACTGTGCAGTGGGTACTTGTTCGGTACATCACCGCATGAGCGTACAAGCTATATCCTTGAGCTTTACGAATTGGCAGAAAGCTGTTCCCGAACAGGAGAAATTCTCGATGACGAATGGACCAAATATGCCTTGCTCGCTCTTGAACAAGCCATTGTACATGAGCAAATGTTTGCGTATAACCCTGAAGCCGCATCCGTTCTTTTTGAATCCATTCTCGGCTTTAAACAACCTGATCCGGCTGTAGTGAACATTGATTGGATCGCCTCGGACCAAAAGCGTGCTGCATCGCTAATTACCGAGATTGTAGGAAAAAAAGAGCTGGCGGACGCCATTCTCATGGAGTATTTACTAGGACAGAAGGAGCGACAAAAAGGGCATCTGGAGCAGCCAATTTTTTCAGTTCACGATTTCAAAAAAGCGTGGATGGATCGTATAGAAGAAGTAGGACAAGGATTTATATTTGACTACTCCAATGACATTCTCGAGGCAGAACATGATCCTGAGCATTGGTCAGGCGGTTTTGCTGTCCCGGAAGCATATGATCCGCATGATCCTTTCAATGAATATTATCCATGGACTACGGATCTGAATGCCCTTGCACTCGGACAGGACGATTGGAAACGGTTTGGCTCCGGAAAGTGGGAGCTTGATCCACTCCAAGGAAAATTCATCAGCACATCCGGTTCGAGCGGGATGGGTGGATACTATCGAAATGACTTTACGTATACCGACTATCAGTTTGAGGTCAATTTTAAAGTGGACAATCCTTTGGAGGATGACACTGCCGGTATTATCTTCAAATATCTCAACGATCGAAACTACTGGATGTTTGTCGTGAGTGGTGGTACCGCTAGAGGCATGGCTCGCCCTATGCAGCTTTTCAAAGTAGAAAACGGTATATCCACCTTATACGCTACCCCAATGAATCCATTCGCTTGGGAAAAAGGAAAGTGGTACACGCTGCGAGTGATCGTTACGGGCAATCGCATACGTGTCTGGGTAGATTACAACCTGCAATACGACTTTACCGATTAGAGGTGACAATAATGGGTCATACCTTTGGCGTTTTCTCCAAATCTGTAGGAAACGTAACATTTGGTAAAATGCGCTCCTCCTTGGTTGAGGGTGCCTTTCATCCAAATCATCCGAAACATCCTGAGAGTCCCAATCGACCACGTGCTCAGGACCGCTATGCGGGCTATCAAAATCCGTTGCTTGGTGACCCTGGCAAAGGACAAATCAGTCGATGGCAAAGCGTAAAAGTAGATTCTCTCGAAATTGTCATCGATCAAATGATTGAGCAGTTTCTAAGAGATAAGAAGTGGTACGCGAAGGTCCGTTGCCGCGAAGCTTTGTGGAATATGTATCGGAGACTGGAATGGTGGGTCAACCAACAAATTGATCCACAAAAAAACGACTACCAACGAGCACTCTTGATGGTGCGTGACTGCATTTACAAAATACTGAAGAACACCGAGCAGGAAGGTGGCACGCATCACGACGTTTCACTTCCTGTCTGTCCCGCCCCTTACTATCATCACTTCAGCGGATACTATCTCAATCATTATGACGCCATCGATAAGGAAGTCCCTACCTTTGACATGCGAGATCTACCTCTCTCAGATACATTTAACGGACTATTCCGCTACGTCTCATCCACTGAAGATCAAGAATGGCAAGTAGTTCATTCTGTCGGGACAAATGAAATGGCCGGAAACGAGAATATCATGAAGCTGGATGTTACGAGCCTCAAACATGGCAATTCCAGTAAGGTCACGTTTCAATGGCGCTTTAAAAAGCAAGGCTTCATTCGCTTTAAATACCTTGCGAGCACTGCTCCCGGTGACGGGCTGCTCTTTTTTATCAACAATAACCAGGTTGGCGGGGAATGGAACCAGAGTAGCAATTGGCAGGAAGCGAAATTCTCGGTAAAGCCAGGACAGACCTATAAGTTTGACTGGTTTGTACGTCGGATGAGTGATCGACGCTTTGGAAAGAATGCGGTTTATATCAAGGATGTGGAGTGCGTAGAGGTTGTGCAAAGCTTGGATGAGCAGACGCCGCCGGATTTAGATACAATCGGTCCTGATGCTTATGACATCCCTGGATGGGAATGGATTACTTTATCGGACAGTAGCATCATTAGCACCTTTTTTACGGGGATTAACGATAATCATCCTAGAAAGGTTCAGCGTATCATGGATGCAGAATGCTCGGGAGTATTCAGTTTTCAATATGAGATGGGAGTTGAGCCTCCCCCCTCCCCTGAACAGTCCTCTCTATTTTTCAATGACGAATTTACTTCTCGTAGCCAATCTGGGAGTACTGAGCATGGGAGTACTGCCGTCTCACAACACCAGAGTCAGTGGTCTTTGGATGGAAAATCTTCATCGACCCAAGAAGACTTCGCATCAATAGTGTACAATGTTGCTATCGGTGACGACTGTACGGTTGATTTTACAGGAATTATTGAGATGATTTGTCCCCCACGAGAAATTGACCATTATGAGGAGCGTACAACACAAATATCCACACCAATTCACTTCTCCTTTTCTGGAGAAAATCAATGGACGTGGAAAACGATTGATGGCCTTGGAGATGGAATTTATATAGAAGACCCGATTGTTTCTGGTAGAGGTGATGCGATCTATATTGTTAACCTCGAGGCAGACGGTTGGATGGATTTTAGCTATTTTACTGGTTTACGTGATACTGAGTCACTCCGCATTATCATTAATGATGTAGAACATCTCGTAGTATCTGGAGATGAATGGGAGGAAAATGTACGTATTCCATTAGAAAAGGGCACAAACACCATTATTTTTAGAATTTTAGATTCTTTGACAGAAAAACCTATTGAAGAAGAGTACCCTGGCACTTTTTCGTATGGCTCATCACGTGGTAAGCACACTACTCCTATGGGCAGCTACATTGATGTGGAACGTGAGTGGGATACTGATCGATACTCCAGCTCAACAGACGAGGATGGGTCTGAAAATGTTTATGAAATATTTCTTAATCCCGGTACAACATTTGAATTCTCCGAAGAACTAGAACTGAAAAAAATCATTGACGACTCAGAGCCAGATCTATACGAAACCGTGTTTTCGGAAGACTTTAATAAACAGGGAAATTATGCACCTGGAATAAGCGTTGCGGATAACTGGGAATGGGAAGATATTGTTACACGTTACCAAGGTCCTGGTCATGGAGGAGACGGTGTCCTTAAGGTAGAGAACAAGAATGGTACTCGCAATCGGCTTTATCTGGATGATGTTTATCTCGATGAACCAGGCTATGTCAAATTTGAGTATGGTGGCTCTTTTTCAGAATACGAGAATCTACAGCTATATGACAATGGTCGGTTAATTTGGACTGGAAATGAAGGAACGAGTGATCCTCTTGGCATTACAGTAAAAGTACCTCTTGGCTCTGGAAAGCATTCGTTAAAATGGGTATTCGAAGATTATGATGAGATTAGAGTTCCAGATACAACAAATTATGTCCCCCCCAAAAAGCCAGACCCTATAACGGGAGGGGAAGTATGCTATTCAGCTGGGACAGAAAAGCATTTAATCCATTATAATGACTATCCTAATATACCTGGACATGGTTCATTTAATGCTAGAAGATTTTCGCTGAATTATACTACCAGCAATAGTCGTAAGGGTCCTACAATTCTTTACTATGACGGATCAAAACCTATTGGGATTGGTACTGAAACAAATGGAAGAACGATTAGTAGGAACATTTATAATAGTGGGTCCTCAATTACTAAAGCAAAATATTCAGAACGATTAAAAGTATATGCTGGCAAAGGCTACGATGTTCCTAATTCTTTTGATGTACCAATTAAGGGTTGGTATTTCAAGCCTGATAAAAACACCACAGATCCAAGGCCAATTCATTATGATAATACCTACGTGCTAACTTCAGAACAGGTTCAGCCTAATAAAAGAATGAGCAAGGCCATGTGGTATGCAGCCTATGATAGTATTGGCAACGAAGATATATTTGTTGAGTTTGAATATCTATTTTACACTCACGATCTAAATAATGGTCAATCCAATTCTAATTATCAAAAATACACATCACAAAGATATTTAGGCAGAGTTTTACGAGGCCGCCTTAATAACTCTAATGAAATAACATCTACCGATTCTGTTTTTTCACTCACATACAATCAAAATACTGCTGGAAGCATTGGTAAAATACAACTCCCTACTGAAATTAATAATTGGGATAAGAGACTAGTCTACGGACCGAAAAGGCTTAATAATTATTATTCTCCACATAGTGTTGGTACCTATTGCGTTATTTTTGACTTTTATGCCCTAGCCAAAAATTTACCTATACATGGAATAGGTAAAAAACCATATTACCTAGCTATCCGTAATCTAAAGCTAACGTCTACCAGACCACGTAAATTCAGTAACGATTTCGACGAAACCAAAGTTGAATTTACAGTAAGAAATAGTAGCGGTGTTGTCCGAAAAGAGATATATTCAGCAGGGAACACCGGCGTTTCAGAATACTTTATTAATATTGATATCCCTCAAGGTAGATGGTATGGCATAGATTATAAGCTTCTTAAAGGTAAAAGCTATAAAGGTGGTCTTGAAGACAACGGTGGCCTCTTTACTTTAAGTCGTGGAACAGTTGAAGAGACATGGATCGATTACTGTATAGATAAAAAAGGAACCATGTATCCAAGCCATAACTCCCCTTATGAGCCTTCTACCCAACCTCCAACTCGTGTCATCATACCAGAAGACTCGTGGTGTTGGATTGATACCATAGAGGTAAACCAAGAAAAAAGATCAAGATCACTTCGCAGTAATACATTTACCCCTGCTTCTACTTCAAAAAGTAGTTTAAAAGCTGCTTCAAAATCCTATGTCCGTGTACGCGTCTACGATGACGATAATGGAACTCTTCTCTCCGATAAAAAATACGCCGACTTCGATGATGTTCAACTTATCAAAGCAAACATTAAAAATGAAACTAAAAAAGGAAAGAATTATTCGATAAGAGTTAAATTTTTTGGTAATTCTGATGCAGAAGCACGGTTAACCAATGGAGAATACACGTTTTATGACAAGCTTCCGCTCCCAAAATCAGTGGCGTTTGTCTATGATTTGAAAACCACAGCCAACGTACCGATCTGGATGGGCGGTTGTAACGGTAGCAAAATCCATGTAAATGTTTATGACCAATCAGGTTTAAAGATCCAAACAAACTCTTTCGAGACTTCTGACATCCACGAATTTGCTATTGAAGGGCTCTCCAAGCCGAATATATCCAAAGTTCGCGTTGAAATCCTGACTGAGCAACGTGGTGAGGTAAGTGAGTGGACAGGCAAAGAATATTTGACCACCTTTAAACTCAGAAGTGCGAGAGCCATTGAGAATTGGACAATCACTCCCTCCCCTTTTCATAGCCAATTAGACTTTTTCATTGATGGAGTAAAAAAAGGCAGCTATACAAATGCCGGTGGTACCCCTACTTTCTTGGTTGATAAGGGGAGGCATGTTTTCACTTGGGTATTTACAGCTCATGGCAAAGGAGAGGTTTGGGATTATTGCAACATCGATTTCATCAAACTAACCAACTGGATCTGTGACAAGGTATTGGTTACACCCTACTGCGATCCTGGCAATGGTGATAAATGTGTAGAAGCACTCATTAAATGCTTGCTAGCCCTTTGGAAAGAACGTCCTGAGGCATGTGTGATCGGTAAACGAATATGGCTATTTACCTAAGGGGGTAACTCTATGAGTGTAGTTTCTCTTCGAAGGTCGGGGTTCATCTACGAGGATCATTTCGACTCCCCTTCTCTCGATTCCCAATGGAACATGACTCCGAATGATTCAACAAGATGGTCTCTATCTGAAAGCTCTGGCTCGCTCCGTCTCAAAAGCGGAGCGCAGCCTCTCTATCTGTTTTTGGACGTGCTTTCTTCTATCAAGCAATTTGTATTTGATGTGAAAAATTCATACAACCCAACAGAACCTGGAAATACTGGGGGCATTGCCGTCTTTGCGGACAGCAAAGATTTTTTCCATATCGAAGAGTATTATGATAGTTCACTTGGTACCGCCAAAAGCTATCCATGGCTCCGCCTAGTTCGCAGTCTTAATACCTATTCCGCTTATTGGTCAGATGATGGGGTTATCTGGAACATCATTGGTTCAGAAGAATTTAATCGATTAGCCCCTAAGATCGGCATCTACCTCGCCAGCTCTTCCAACGATTATTTGGACGCCCAGCAAGTACGGGTGTTTTCCCTCCCAGAAATCACCGTATCCAATCTATCTCCGAATACCTTTGTCGAGCTGCTTGATTCACAAGGCAACGTCGTTGATGCAAAAACATGTCGGACTGGCAACACCTCTATTCGCTTTGACATGACCAAGCATCCAATTCCATTTACTGGCTCCCTCCGATTTATTGAAGCTGATGGCAAAACAGCCATTAGCTCCAGCGAGACGTTCGAGATGTGGGGTGGAGATGAATATAGCTTTTCTCCTTCCCTTACCCTCTTCTTTATTGATGTGGAGAACAACGAAGTCCAGCTGCAAGACAACACAGAGGAATTTCTTGGGCACATGCTGCAAGGACAATATCGGGAAATCAAAATGCTTGCTCGCAATACAATGAAAAGTGGAACCTTTACCAACATAAAAGCGGTTCTTACGGCTTACGCTGGCACAGATCAGTATAAGAGACTAGTCGAGGTCGCTCCTGATAATCAAGGCACTCCCGGTAAATGGAGTGATACCTTCACGCTGCCCGATACAGTTCCAGGACAGGAGCATGTATTCTGGGCCCGTATCTCGCGCGAAACTGATCCTTTGCTCATCGAAAAGACGACACATGTTCATTTTGGTCTTAATTTGTCTTCCTTCTATTCTATTTAACTCTCCTCGTATACTGACCACAGGATAATTTGCCCTAATTAACGTTACCAAATGAGAAGGAGTGAAACATATGTCGGTTAGGATAGTCCGGACAGGGACTGGGGTGGTCAAGGATCACCATGAATTAGCCAACAAGGGGATGCGTCCCCACGCTGAGATCGATTCATACCTTCAGGAAATGGACGACGCCAGAGAGAATAAGCCCAGCTTGAAGGCTCGATTTGATGATCTGATCAAAAAAGATGACGAGCAAGATCGTCGTCTGAATGGGATAACTGACGGAGTTACTTCTATTCATGGGGCTCTTACTTCTGTCACAAATAAGCTAAATGCTGTTGAAGCTACAAATCAGGTTCAAGACAGCCGTCTCTCACAAATTGAACAAAAAAACCTGCAGCAGGATCAAGCGATCTTAAAGCTACAGGGAGATGCTTCCTCGAATCCAAACGCAGAGGTAGTGGCAGCTCGTAAAGACAGAAACGGCAAAATTTTTCCTAGCTTGAAGTCTAGGCTCGATGATATGCAAAGCAAGATTGGTACGGGTGGGAATGGTGGCGGCGGTGGCGGTTATCTGGATATCCAGACCCCTATCAACGTCATGAAGAACTTCTTCCGTGATGCAGAGGGGCAAAACGTCTCTGTAATACAGACCGGTAGCGTGTATGTGGACGTCTTCAAGGATGGAACAGGGATTGACCCAACGAGGTCTACAGGATTCCTGACAGTGGGTGGTAAGGTATCAGGTGGAATTGTTGATATCACGCCCGTTATGACGGGTCCTAACTCACCTTCACCTTATGTCGCAACTGCTTCGAACGCATATGATATCTACTATGCGTGGAAGGCATTTGATGTTGGTACGAAGGATGGTTATTGGTACTCCTACTCTAAAGAGGCAGGTAAAGGTACATGGTTGCAGATAGACCTCGGTGAGCCCAAGTCCGTATCTAAGGTAGACTTGCAGTCAGGGCTAGTTAGTGGATCTAATTGCGGATTAAAGGATTGGGAAATCGTTGGATCAAACGATGGAACCAATTTTGAACCTGTAGTAAAAGGGTTGCACCCGAACGATACCAGCATTAAAGAGTACCAAGTACCTGCACCAAAAGCATACAGGTACTATCGTATCAACGTGCTAACGAGCCACTATACTTATGCACTGGTGAAGCGATTTAAACTTTACGAAAACGTTGACGACTGTACCATTATAACGAAAGAAATATCTGTACCTACAGGTGTAACTAAGACGATTGTTACATCAGAGTTTGCAGGGTTACCAACGTTCGACATCTCTCTTAATGACGGAGCTATTTGGAACTCTGTCGATCTGAATAAGTTACTCGACCTGTCGGGTCTGTCAGGTTCTAAGATGAGACTTCGCGCAACGATCAGGAAAGAAGATTACGTAGAGTCTCTGGGAGTGACATGGTTTACCGATGACACCCTTATGACTGTGCCGAGCGCTGGTGGAGGTGGAGGAAGTAAGATAGAGGCTGACCCAGTTATCGGCTCTATGCTACTGTACGATACTGTAAACCTCATGAGGACAAATTTCCGACAGTCAGAAGTAAGAAACGTATCTAGGTACTCGCTAACCAATATGGTTATTGATTCCTTCAAGGATGCGGCTGGGATGGATCCTGCTGTCAACTCTAATGTATTTGTTTCAGGCGGGTCTCTCTTCTCAGGATTTAGTGGCAATATTATCCCTACGATGACAGGTGATACGACTCCAAGCGGTAAGGCATCTGCTAGTTCGTACAGTACTGCTTATAACACCTATCCTTGGTATGCCTTTGATAAAAATACAACTGGAACAAATTCAGTATGGGCACCTCAGAATACCTCCACGGGCTGGCTACAGTATGAGTTTCCTTCTCCTAAAATTGTATCAAAGTATACAGTACAGGCCCCTAATGCGACAGATGTTAACCTCCAAGGGTCTCCAAAGAACTGGACATTCGAGGCGTACGATGATGCAAGTTCCAAGTGGATAGCGCTGGATACTCGTACAAATGAAACTGGATGGACGCCAAGTCAGATTAGGCAGTATGTTTTCTTCAACACGAAGGAGTACACAAAGTACAGAATAAACATTACTGCAAATAATGGTCACTCTCTATTGCTTGTGCAGGAATTAGGGATGATGGTAAGCGAAGCCTCCTCCCCTGTAACAATAGCGGAGAAAATAACAAACACCATTTCTAAGATAGTTGTAGTGGCTGAGTTTGACGGACTCGTTACGTTTGACTTGACAATTGATGACGGCCTCACTTGGCTGAAAGATATAAAACTTGATTCCCTTGTCGACATAACAGGCTCAGGTAAAAGTATCCGAATCAGAATGAACATCGCAGAAGGAAGCAAGGTAAACTCGCTAGGATATGCGTGGTTCGATGACTCTGTGGAGTTAATCAAGATAACTCCTGCTACAGGAGGCGATGGCGGCGGTATAGCCATGATACAGGTGGATAAGGTAGGCGTAGTAGCGTCACCTCAATTCCCTTCGGAAGTTAATATAACCATACCTGAGACAACAGACTTTAAGCTCCCGCCTATAGAAGTACTGAGGTTCACTCCATCTGCGAATGATCAGGTCAGCACAGTGGCTACATTCTCTAGTACGGAAGCATGGAATTATGATCATGACAAGTATGTTGTGCTAGACGGTATCATGCACCTAAAAACTGCATTCGATTTGGACGTGGTGGAAGAGTTCTCTCTCCCGTCTGGCAATACCGTGTACTCGTTCACGGTGAATGCAGAGGACTTTATTGACATCGAGAGGATAGAGGTGACCTAAAAGTGGCAAATATAGGCCAGGCATTAAACAACCCAGAGGCTGGGTGGAAAAGAATAGATAACACTCATAGAGCCATAACCTACACAGGTACTTGGAATACTGAAAGTGGGGACTGGAACTACGGAGGCTCTGCCGCCTACAGTTCCACCGCTGGAAGTAAGCTGTCTTTCCGATTCTATGGCGATAAGCTAAGGATCATAGGAGGGATGTACACTGGCAGAACTACAGCTACTACTGTTCGTATAGATGGCATCTTGCAAGGAACGATCAACGAAAATAATAACTCAACGAATGGAGTTTCTCGTGCGCTGGTATTTGAAAAGACAGGTCTATCTAGAGAAGGCCATTTATGTGAGATAACGGTAGTTGGCTCAGGCATGTTCCTGTTCGATGCTATTGATGTTGATACGGTAAGTACGCTTGCTACTTACTTCCCTAAGACGGTTGGTCGTCTCCGTTCATCTATAGAGACTATGGAGGACGGGGACTTCATCCCCTTTCGGATAGATGTAGATACAGTATGGACTTACACATTAAATGACACTTCTGTCCCAGAGGTTCCATTAACTGGACTATCTAATACCGCAGGACAGAAAGGATTTCTCTTTCTAATAAGGGTAAGTAAGGGTATTCTCGTCGCGGACAGGGTAGGTGTAACTGGCGTGTCATGGGATTCGTTGAATATAGGCAATCTCATACAAGGAAAGTATGCCAACACTGGTAACTTAGTTCCTGTTTTGACATCTAACACAAATGGTTCCGTTGTCATATCTGCTTCTTCCATATACCAGCCAACGCAGGACGCATATAAGGCTTTCGATAGAGTCTTACAAGGTGACACCTCTAGGTGGCTGTCGAAGATAGGGTTCCCTCAATGGTTGCAAGTAGACTTAGGTACAGCAAAAGTCACTACTACTTATACTATAATTGCAAGTCAATACCTAGCGGCAAGTCCGAAAGCGTGGACATTCGAAGGATCGAATGACAGTACTAAATGGGATGTGTTGGATACAGTAAGAGGCCAGATCGGGTGGGACGCTACTAAGCGGATTTACCGATTTGAGAATCGCACCCCTTATCGGTATTACAGAATACTAATCACTGAAAACAATGGGTACCAAGGAAATTACGGGATTGAAATTACTGAAATGGAACTACTCTATGAGCAAGGTGTGATTCGATCCTTGACGGGCGGGGTTGGGTTCGCTGACGCTAACGGTAACTTGTCAGCTACCAATAAAGGATTGGGAGCATGGCCTCCCAATAACGAATGGGATAGATACATCATTAACTTCCCCTCACAGTTGATACAAGCAGGGAAGACATACACAGACGTATTCAATCTTGACTTGAATGTTGTTACATGGTGTCAAGATACGCCTAGTATTGGAATGGCGCACCCAGACGGGGGTTTACCAAACCCTTCCACTAACTTGGCAAGAATCCATAGAAATTCGATATTTGCGTGGGCCACATCTAACTGGGGCTCTGAATGGAACGGTACAAAGCAAGGATTTCGTCCAGTACTTGAGTACAGGGAAGGTGAGTAGGTTGGCTATCACAACTAATAAGGTTGTTGCTTTCTACAAGGGAGCAGGCACAAACACCACATGGAAAGACCAAAGTGGTAACAACAGGGACGGTGAGATTTCTGTCACTTACCTCCCTGTTCCGTTCAAGAAGTCATTTAAGACAGATGTACTTACTATGCCTAATGCCACTTACGCTAACGTAAAGATTGCAAGGACAGGATCTATGGACTGCTCCATTAGCGCCTTGGTTAAATACGATGTAGCTACTTCTAGCAATAACTTAGGAATATTCGATAGCGGTAGGATGACAGTTAACTTACTTGGTACAGGAGAGATTAATGTACTGTTTAGTGACAACACAACTAAGAAGAAGTCTACCAAATCCATACCTGTTGGAATATGGGTTCACTTGTTCATTGATCAGGCGGCTCGTAAGATTTATATTAACGGTCAGGATGTGACCACAGACTTATCAACAAGCTGGTCTCTAAGCGCATTCGCTGATAGCTACATAGGCAGAGGATACTACGCTACGGCACCTATGTCATATGCGTACTTCAAGTTGTTAGATGGTACTGCTCCTTACAGTATAGCTGATATAAGAGACGAGGCAGACGAGGCGAAAAAGACAATCGTAGGATTAAAGACAGACTTTAAGAACATGGCAATAGGAGACGCTGTGCTCTTAAAATACTCAGGTGTCTCAGGATATGTAGGTACGATCACTACGGTAGCCGATTTAATACCCCCTTCTGTTATACCACCAGCGTCTGCCGTCACTACGAGCGGGTGTTTCTACGCATACATGGTAGGCAATGCAAGAGAAGGAGAATTAATTCTAGCCAGTGATCGCAACGTTCAGACTAGTATTACTCACGATACCCTCAACAGCTACGGTATCGCCAGTGGTAACGGGTTACCTATTACAATTGGCACCGCATTAGACAGCATGGTCTCTGTAGGAGGAGGAGGCTACTGTACACAGAATACAGTTACTGTAGTTAATGCAGGAGGAGCAAGGACTGAACTAGGTATATCGTCAGGTAAGTACTACTGGGAAGTGTCAGTCATTTCAAAAGGACTAATGCTTACTGGCATAGCAAGTGCAGGGGTACCTATGTCAAATCCAGTCAGTTCTTATGTGCGATCTGTAGGCATGAATGCTACTAAGTATGACGGGGCTAATACTCCCTACGGAGAAGCGTATAATGACGGTGACGTCATAGGTGTCGCTCTGGATATGAATGCAGGTACTATTGAGTTTTATAAAAATGGCATAGCACAAGGCGTAGCCTTTACGGACTTGAAGACTTTCGGCACAGTATATCCAATCATCTTTAACGGAAGCAGTTCTGTGACCCTAAAGGCTAAAATTAACTTTGGGGCAGAGAATTTTAGATACGATATCCCTACAGGATACGGTAGACTGGCACAGCTTTCCCTGTATGACATAGCAATGCGTCTCCCTACGGGTGGCGTATCAGCAACAGAGACTGCCGATAGCGAGTGGGATAAGTACATTCTTAATTCGACTATGGGCGGTGCCCTGATCGACGCTGGGGATAATTCGGTATGGAATTGGAGCGGTATATACTCATGGACAAGCACTGTTGCATTATCTGCAGCTGGTAATAGGTCAGTTAGGGGTCATACGTCAGCTAGTGGCTATGCCTCCTATGCATCCTCTTCTGCAACCCTAGCTAACAGTGGATTCAGGCCATTTTTCATTGTGTCAGAGTCTAAACGTATTCGTTTCTTGGTCGTAGATGGGACTGAGGTAAAAACATTCCAACGAGGAAGTTGGGAGTCTGTAGGCACAGAACCAATTACGGATGTTATTGCGTCTTCCTTCGGTATGACTGACGTAGCTTCGTTCCTCCCTCACTTGAAGAAGCTAGAAAATAGATCGAACATTAGGATCATTGTCATAAAGGAGATTCAAGGAAAGACGTCAGCTTCTATGGAAGGGGTGCCGAAGCCAAAAGTTGTGAAGATGAAAAATGACATAAGTCTGCTACATTCCTCCAACATAGATTCTATAATGTTAGTGGGTTCTAGGTCAGGCAGCGGTGTCGTTAAAGTAGCTATAAGCACTGACGGTGGAGAGGTATGGGAGACGAATAGAGGTACAGGCTGGGAGACAGTAGATACAACCAGTCTTACGGACTTCAAGTCTAGAGGGATGACTATCGAGGAGTTTAATTTAGTCAAGGATTGGTTAGCCAAGGTAGGTTCTAGAAACATCCTAAGACTGGCTTTCTACCTAGAACAACAAACGTCTGCCGATACAGCTTTTGTTGACACCTTATCTATGCAGTTAGATTTAAAAGGCTCGTGGGACGTAGCTACTCAGGGAGTTGACTACAAATACGGATATAATAGTAATACGAACCTGCGTGTGTTACTGATGTCCAATGGAGACTTCAAGATCAACTTCGGCGGTGGCGGTGGTTCTACCATTACCGAAGTAGATGGAGGTACTTTCTAATGACGGTAATCCCTATTCGATTTAAACGAGGCATGAAAGAGAATCTCCCTGTATCGGCTGATGCAGGAGAGCCTCTCTTCACGGAAGATACACACGAGATGTTCATAGGTACTGGGGACGGAATCGTTCCAGTGTCTGATCCAGCCCTCAAGAGGAGGGTAGATAAGTTGGAACAGAGCAGAAGTACTGTCACCAAGACCTACATCGAAGACTTCCTGACGACTAAGAGAGTAGATGCTGAGAAGACTACTGCTGTAGTAGGTGTAGGTAAATTACGCACAGGCAAGTCGACATCATTTGATGAGGATTTTAGTACTTCTGATTACTTTGATTCAGATAATTCTTTTGGGGTCGCGTTAGATACGGCTAAAAATAAGGTAAAGCTAAAAGATGGCTTTACGTTAGGTTCTTTTCGTAGTACTGCCATACCAGCCGCAGGTGTAGAGAAAATAACAATGAAACATCAGGCTATAACACAGTCTGTGCTAGGGGTACAGAGTAAGGTTCGAGTTGTGGATGACATGACAGGCTCTTACTACCAACCACTTGGGCTAGTTGATCGTGCAGGTAGAGACTGGGTGGTGTCATTTATTGTATCCAAGGGATACCATGTATCTGTTAGAAACGCAGACGGCACTCTCGTATTCTCTAAGGTAGTATTTAACCTAACTGCTACTATGCCTAGTAGTGGGAATATGTCACACAGCATAGCAGTTGATTACAACAATAGGGTTTGGATAACTGCTGTTGACAGCAATAGCAGTACGAGGAGCGTTTACATTGGAGTCGTAAATCCAGATGGTACCGTGTTCATGCCTTTGACAACGACACTAAGCGGTACAAGTACCTTCCCCTCTAATGCCACTGTAGTGGATACAAATGGAAGAATATGGTCTATGATTTGTGGAAGCACTTCAACAGCCACTAGGTTCATTGTATTTAATCCAGACGGCACTACGTATATACCGTTAACTACATTAAAATTCTCGGGTGCCCTGTCTTTCCTTACAGCTTTAATGGACAGGGAAAGAAATATAATACTGGTGGTTACAAGTTCTGGCGGTAACGTATACCTGACAAAGATAGGGCTAGATGGAGTAGTAATAGGAGCCGCCAGTGGTCAGCAATTAAACATAAGTGGACTATCACACCAAAACATGGATGCTTTTATAGACATGGACTCTGGAAGTCTTGTTACTTTTTGTAGTACATCAACGGGGCTATACTTCTACAAGACTAACATAGACAAACCAGCATCCTCATCGCCTACAGCTTACTCTGGCTCTTTTACAGCCCTTAGAGGAAGCGCTGATGTGTACAACGACAATGGTGTAGTACGCGTAGTGTATGTACACCCCACAACGACCAGACTAAGCCATCTAGCATTTGACGTTTCAAGATTTACTCTAATAGAACCTGAGACCGTCATGCAGGAGGGATTGAGACCGTCCATAGGCAGAGATTCATCGGGTAAGTTACAGGTTCTATTCGATACAACCGAATATGACAATAATTTCTATCAAGTAAAGAAGGTTGTATTTGATTCCGTCAATACTACAGTCTCATTTACGGCTTCAAATGACAGAGGGATAAGCTGGATTGAGGTACCTGACGGTGTGGAGGTATCGTTCCCGACTAAGGGAGACAGCGTGACCTTATGCGTGGAGTTCACAGCACCGAATGGGAGCGTATCTTCCGAGTTAATAGGGTACGGTTTCGCTACAGGAAGTAGCGGGATTAGCTTAACTCAAGAGTTTGTTAGCTCAGTACTCCCTTCCGTCTCTCCCATATCTGACGTGACTCTTACAGCCGAGCAGACACTTAACGGCGGCTCTGTCGATTGGTTCGTCACAAACAATGGCGGCTGGGACTGGATTCCAGTAACGCTAGGTGAGCAATTATCTTTCCCTAACCCTATAAATGCCGACCTTCGTGTTAAGGCAGTACTTACAGCCCCATTCGAGACGAAGGGTTCTCCTGTAGTAACCTCATATATTGTTGTGAGCTCTAACATGCTACTTAATCCTGACATAGCAGACCCAATGCTTCCACAGAGGGTAGTAGACCTTGAGATAAATCTGTTGAAGACGAACTTCAAGTTAATAACCTACATGAATGCCCCGAAATACGGGTTGAAGAACGTGATCGTGGATACGTTCACTGATCTTTCTGCCGTAGACATCGCAAAAAGCCAAGCCGTGTATGACCATGAACAAAAAAAATTCACAACGGGGATCGTGGACATCGTACCGCTAATGACTGCTAATAATGCCCCAGCTCCTTTTGTAGCAGCTGCAGATCGTGTGACCTACGGGGCTGCTTTTGTGTTGTTTGATAGAAGCACTGCAACCTATTGGGGCTCAACCTCCAATGATCCTCACTGGATTAGCATCGATTTAGGCGGCGCGGAACAAACCATCGATAGATATCTCCTGTCAGGCATGTCTAAATATGCCCCTACCAGTTGGCTCTTGCAAGGCTCAAATAATGGTTCTGCATGGGAGACTCTTCATTCTGTTTCAGGCTATGTATGGACCAATTACGAAAATAATGAATTTACCATTCCCATCTCAAACATAAAGCCTTACAAATACTATCGAATCTATATTACTGCCTCTCAATATGGCCTTGGAGTAACCCAAATTTCTGAATTAAGACTCCAGAGGGCAGTAGACCAAAATTTTCTTCAATCTAAACCCGAAATCACTAAAACACCCCCAAGCAAAATTGTCATCGTTGGCGATGAGGTGGTTGCAGGGGGAAAAATTGAATACCATGCCTCTCGAGATGGTGGAAACACATGGACTGTCGTACCTGCAGAAACATTAACCGATATTTCCAGCCAGCCTGTTGGGACGGAGCTTGTCGTCAAAGCTACGATTCATGGAAATGCTGAACTCAATGCCTGGGGTTATTACTATGAGTAAAAACTCTTTAACCATCAATGGAATAAAGAAACGGAGGATTATGCGTGACGCTGCCAATCAAATTCAGACGGGGACTAAAAGAGAACCTTCCCACTGACGCTTTGGCAGGGGAGCCTCTTTTTACAACCGATACACACGAGCTTTTCATGGGGACAGGAGATAGCGTTGTTCCAATCGCTGCTACTGATCCGGAGCTGGCCAAGCGGGTAGACGAGCTTGAGCAAAGTAGAAGTACAGTAACGGAAATGTACACCGAGACCTTTGACGGAACCGGTTATGTAGATTTGGAAAAAACGACTGCTGTGATTTCAGCCAATCGTGCTCGAAATGCCAAAACTGCCGATTTTACTGAGGATTTCTCAACTACTAAATACTTTGATGCTGCAAACTCTGTCAACATAAACTATGATACTGCGAGTGGAAAAGCTAGTTTAACTCCTGGTAAAACAAACGGTATTCTTGCCGTCAGCCCTATATCCACCATGTATAGTAATGAGGTTACCATCCATGCAGCTACCACAACTCCCTCCACAATGGCGTTCTCCTCGGAGATAAAAGTAACCACTGACGATACAATATCATATGTGCACCCTATGGGGTTTACGGACAGAACCAATCGGACTTGGATTGTTTCTTTCGTCAAAGGCAGTGGGATTTACGCGAAAGTAACAAATCCGGATGGATCACTAGCCTTTGAAAAGTTTCTCCTCCCCTTTCCTACAGCAGATTACAATCCGTGGACTTCAACATCATTAGGTACTCAACAAAGTTCTTTCATAGTGGATTACAATAACAGAGTATGGTTTTTGACTGGTGTAAGCCTTACATCTCCAACTCAAACTAGGAAAGTTTTGATCGGGGTTGTGAACGGTGATGGTACAACTTTCTTAGATTGGTTGGAATTAGATTCTGCAGTACATTCCTCCGGTTTTTTTAAATCAACATCCTTGTGTGTAGACAAGGATAATAATATTTGGGTTTTATACAGTTTTTCAAGTAGTAAATTTACACTTCAAAAATTCGATTCGAATTGTAATCAGTTACTCGCTCCATTTGAGACCCCTGGGCGTGGTACCGTGAGTTCATTTTGGGCAGCTAGATTATTCTACGATGTTCCTACACACGCTATCATAATTGTGTATTCAACAAGTGGTTCATCATTTATATCCAAGGTCTCGGCAGTAGATGGAAGTACTCTCCTTACTCAAAGAACGCTTGATTCTACTACAATTAAAGAAGGCTGGAGTGCAATACACGACACCGATACAAATACAATAGTAGTAATCGGTTCACTAGTTAGCACTGCTAAACCCGCCAATGCCATGCGGCTCTATAAAATAGACACAGCCACACTAAATGTCCTTCACACGGTTACGTTCGAAACAAAGCCAGCCGATCGAGTATCTACCATCGTCAAAGACGGCAATACGTACCGATTTAATTTTGAATTCTCAACGACGCCGGGCATTTTGCGCTCCATGGCAGTTAATGCCTCTGATTTGAGTATCGCGGACGAGGATACATTGATCTCAAGAGACGGACGTTTCCCGTATTTGTTCAGAGATAGCTCGGGCACGCTTCAAACGCTTTACCATCCGAATTGGGTCAGCGGCAAAAATTCTTCTGTTCATTTAGCCAGTTTTGTCCCTACTCCTACTGAAATTCGGTTTGAAGTATCCAATGATAATGGCGGAACATGGCTACCTGCAGCTCTAGATCAAAAAATTACCTTCCCTTCCCCAAGCAATCTCCTACATGTTCGGATCATCTTTACCTCCCCTATTGGTACGATGTCACCTGAGCTTACTCGCTACAATTTAGTTATTGGATCACCCTCAGGAGAATTAATTCAAGAGCTGGTAAGCACGCAATTGCCATCAGTTTCACCGATACTCCATGCAATTTTGACAGCAGATCAGACGTTAGACGGGGGAACTATTGATTGGTTTGTAACCAACAACGGAGGTGCGGATTGGATACCTGTTTCATTGGGGGAACAAATAGGCTTTGCCAATTCCATTAACAGTGATCTGCGAGTCCGGGCAGTGCTCACTTCCCCTGATAGTTCTAAGACGGGGCCTGAGATCAGGAAATATACCATCGTCAGCTCTGACATCCTGCATGGAACCGCAAATAGCACGGAGGTGGAGTCATATTCCGAGAGATTTAACACTCTTACTTATGTAGACACCGGGAATACTTCTGCAATTGTTTCAGGCGGACGTATTAAAATCGGACCAACCCCTAACTTTTCAGAAGATTTTTCCTCTACCGCTAACTTTGACAGCATAAACTCCATTGGCGTTGTAGTTGATTCGAAAGCTAGAGTAGTAAAGAACATGTCTGGTACTCGAAATGGCGTGTTTTATGCAAGGCCACTCCATGTCCCTGAGATGAACCGAGTGACAATTGACTATACAGCAAATGAACCAAGCACATATGGATTCTTTTCTTCCGAACGCTTTACTACGGACAATACAAAAAATTATGCATGGGCAAAAGGGTTCGTTGACAGAACCAATCGCACATGGAGAGTCGCTTGGTACAATAGCGGTATTCACGCAAAAGTGACTAATCCCGATGGAACGATTGCCTTTGATAAAACTATTTTGTCAACAAATGAAGTACTAACCAGTGTTCCAAATATTACCAGCATAGATTGTATTGTCGATGCGAACAACAGGGTCTACTTCACTTATCATGGTACAGCAGGTGCTGCCCGCCTCATGATTGGCTCAGTTAACAGCGATGGCAGTACGTATATAAACTGGACGTATATTCCAATGGGCTCCACAGCAGGTATCATGCACAGCCATATGACTATGGACAGTCAGGGTCGAATCTGGGTGTGGAGAGCTCAGAACTCCCAGGGAAGATGCGTAGTTATTAACTCTGATTGTTCAGTAGCAATTCCAGATTTCATGTTTACCACGTCCTCAGTATCTACTGTATGGTCTAGATACGATTCCGTACGTAAAAATATGTATGTCATGTGGTTTGGTGGATATTCACTTTACGTAACTCAATTCAATGAGTTGGGTACGGTTATGAAACAAGTTACATTAGGCAGTCAATATTATTCCAATACTTCTGTATTTGGATTTGAGTATGATGTTTTAGCCGATCGATTTGCCATTGTACATGCAGGCCAGATCACTAATTCTTCTCCTTTCGAACTCGAAATTCTCTCCTTTGACCCAGACACCCTAGCCTCAACATCCCCCATCAAAGTCCCAGGCATTACAGCAGATTACGTATCCGCCACAGGATTTGTCGATAATGGAGTGGCGAACTTCATTTATAAATCCGCTAAGGAAACGGCCTACAAGCTCATCAGCTTTAAGGTCTCTGATTTATCGATCATCGATTCCACTACTGTTGTAACCAATCAAGCTGGAGACCATCTCATTTTCAGAGATAGTAACGGCACTGTTCGTTCATTAGCGTCTACCTTGGAATACGGTGGTACTAACAAGCAATATAAGGAGTATGTCTACGAGGGTACAAAAACATCCGTTACGCTAGAGATTTCCAATGATTACGGCGTAAACTGGCATACGGTAACATCCGGTGATGAGATTGTCTTTCAAAACGCTGGAACTCTCCTAAATATCCGAGCTATATTCGACTCCCCAACAGAAATCATCTCTCCAGAATTAAGTGGCTATTCCCTAACAACAGGAACTCTTACTGGAGAGATCGTCCAAGAATTCATCAGTACGCGAATCCCTTCCGTTACGCCTATTCAAAAAGCTACATTAACTGCCGTAGAAACCTTGAACGGTGGAACGATTGATTGGTATATGACGAATGATGGTGGCGCCACCTGGCTACCTGTTTCATTAGGTCAGCCCGTTTCCTTTGAAAACACATTCCATGCAGATCTGCGCGTAAAAGCTGTGCTAACAATGCCTTCGGACGCTATGTACTCCCCAGAGATTGTTGAGTATACTGCCCTCAGCTTTAATGTAACAACAAAGCCTAGACCCTATGCATTCCGGGCAACTGTTGCAGGAGCACAGTCATTCGATACCCAAGTAAACACCAAAGTGAATTTCAATGTGGAGGAATATGATTTACGAGACGAATATAATCCAACTACTTCAACGTATGTTGTGAAGCAATCCGGTCTGTATATGATTTCCTCCTCCATTTTAACAAATAGCCAAAATACTTCCTCGAACAGACAAATTCTTTATGTATGTAGAAATGGAGCACCTGCCGCAACCCTTTACAACTCAATGGGAGGCAATTCCGTATCAGCTTCAGGTTCAACCATCTTACATTTAAAAGCTGGTGAAACGGTAGAAATCCAGCTCTATAGCCTGCAATCAATCAGCACATTGTACAGAAATTCTTCAGCCAGTACGGATCATTACTTCACAATCAGCAAAATTGGATAAAGGGAGTGGGGCTGACTACAGGCCTCACTCTTTTTCTTAAACAAACGAATCTAGCTGTGAGCATTTCTTTCAATCTGTCTACTCTATAGATAGACCCACTGAGAAGGCAGGTGAACACGGATGTTACAAACATGGATCAACTCTTCTACACTTCCAACGGTAGCATCGAGTGTGCTGACCGCAGTTGTCACCTATCTCATCGCTCGCCACAACAACAAGAAAGAGTTGATGATCACAGACAGGCAGCAAATCTCTCAAGAGAATCAACAGATTCGCCAAGAGCTACGCCTGGAAATGGACAAGCTGCGCGAAGAGCTCCACGTCTGGCGCAATCGCTGTATGGAGCTGGAAACAATCGTGCAAGAGTGGCGAGATAAATACACGACACTCGTTGTAGAGCGGCAACAGCTGGAGTATCGCGTAAAGGAGCTTGAAACAGAGCTGAAGACATATATGCAAGGGAGGGTGGTGTAGATGGTTCCTATTCAACCATACCTCCTGCCAATCAATCCATTCAGTCGACCAGGCAAAAAGCTGCGTGCTGTCAAAGGAATTGTGATGCACTACACAGCAAGTCCTGGGGCACCTGCTCTTAATATCTCCCGTTACTTTGCCAGTTTAGCCAATCAAAATCCAAATGATGGTGTAGAAGATCGTTATGCAAGTGCTCATTACTCTGTTGACGATCTGTCTATTTATCAAAACGTCCCAACAGATGAACTGGCCTATCATTGCGGCTCAACGACCTACACAAAAGAGGCTTTGACCCGCCTCGGGAGCTATCCGAATGATTCTACCATCGGTATTGAAATGTGCATCGACAAGAAGGGCGAGATTACAGAGAAAACTTTTCAGCAAGCCGTTAATCTGGTTAGCATGCTCTGCAAGCAATTTCACTTAACTTCTTTGGATATTTGGACGCACAAAGGGGTTGTGGGATGGAAGGACTGCCCTCTACCTTGGGTTCAGAATCCGAATGAGTTTGAGCGATTTAAAAAAGCGGTCGAAGGGCAGTTATCCGCAAAAGCAAAGCCTTCCTACCCGAAAATAAAAGCAGTCGTAGGAAGAGATCTGCCAGCAATCATCGTTGATCAGGCTACACACATTATTTGGACATGTCTGCCATTGCTTAATATCAAGCATGAGTATAAGGGAAACGGATTATTCCTGATTCATGACCGCCTTGTTCAAGGTGTCGTTTACGAGGGCGATACCTACCTCCCTTGGGGGCAGATTTCCCCTCCAGACATTACCCCTTTTCAAATAAGTGGCGGATGGATGTTTGTCTACAAGCCATAACCGCGATCAACTCCCCCTTCCCCCCTCTAATAAAAATAAAGGAGGCACATTCCATTGGTAGACCACCTCATTAACAATCTTAGCTTACTTACATGCATGGCCATTCTGGTTGAAGCCGTAACCGAAATTTTTAAGACTGCTCTCCCTGATCATATCAAGGATCGATCCTCGTACGTCCTCTCCATTCTCATCGGAATTTCTCTCTCTTTTGCCCTCGATGCAAATCCTCTTGCCTTAGAGGGTAACGGCTATTATGTTTCTGTCATTGTGGCTGGTATCCTAAGCAGTCGCGGGGCTAATTACCTGAATGGGGTCGTAAAAAAGCTAAAAACAGCCTCGCAATAACACTCCTCCCCATGTCATCTTCTTCTACAACGCCTGCCCCCTGCAGGCTTTTTTTCTGTGAAAAACATCGAGACTTTTTTCATAACAGTGGATGTGGCCGTTTTGTTTCATGAATGATTTCCCCACACGTATAGCCACACGAACCAAACAAACCCTATAAGAAAAATTCCCATTGAAAAACCATAACGTTTACGTTAAGGTTATAGTTGTAATTAAAACGATTCGTGATGAACTTACAAAAGGAAAGGAGGAAAATCCATGTATCGCATTGAGGAAGTCGCACAAAAAACGCATATGACCAAGCGCGCGCTGCGTTATTACGAAGAGCTGGGACTCGTTTCTCCCTCTGGCAGAACGGATAGTGGCTACCGGATGTATACAGACGCGGATGTCGAGCAGATTTTGCACGTGAAAGATATTCGCGATTTACTCGGAGCTTCGCTTGCAGAGATCAAAGACATGATGGAGCTTAGTCGCTTTTACGATGAACAGCGCGATTATTACAATCTGCACTACAAAGACCGGGAGCCCCATGGCGTGGAGCTGCTCAAGCGAATCGAGACTTTAAAAACATTGGAAGAAACATTGACGAGCCAACGCACTTTTTTGCAAAACAAAATGTCTCGGATGGCTGAGCTCTTGAAAAGCTACGATGAAAAGCTCGATCGAATCGTGAACAAGAAAAATGAATTGGAAGCAAAACATCAGGGAGGGAACAACTAAATGTCTGCGGATTCTCATTCATTACGGACGATTTTGAAGCAACCCAAATCGGCTTACGCGGTTGCTTTTGCCTGTGTCGTGGCTTTTATGGGGATTGGGCTGGTAGACCCGATCTTGCCAGCGATTGCTGCCAAGCTGGATGCCACACCAAGTCAGGTATCGCTGCTGTTCACCAGCTACATGCTGATGACTGGCGTAACGATGCTTATTACCGGCTGGCTGTCCAGTCGCATCGGTCCAAAAAGAACCATGCTGTTCGGCTTGCTTGCTATTATTCTCTTTGCATTTTTAGGTGGTATGGCGAATTCGATTAATGGAATCGTCTGGTTTCGTGCCGGCTGGGGGATCGGGAATGCTTTCTTTATCTCGACCGCACTGGCTGTGATCGTGAGTGTCGCAAGCGGTGGTACCGCATCTGCGATTGTTTTGTACGAAGCGGCTATTGGACTGGGGATGTCTGTAGGTCCGCTTTTGGGAGGCTTGCTCGGGGGAATTAGCTGGCGCGGTCCCTTCTTTGGGGTTTCCGTGCTGATGGCGATTGCCTTTCTTGCTGTTTTTGTTTTACTCAATGATGTTCCGAAACCGAAAAAGCGCACATCTCTGCTCGATCCATTCCGTGCGCTGCGCTATCCTGGGCTGTTTACGATGGCGATTACCGCCCTGCTTTATAACTTTGGTTTCTTTACGCTGCTAGCTTACTCTCCATTCGTTCTGCACATGGATGAGCACAGTCTGGGCCTCGTCTTCTTTTTCTGGGGCGTCCTGCTTGCCATTACATCCGTCATTGTTGCACCAAAGCTGACTGACCGATTTGGTTCGGTTCCGACTTTGTATGTCATGCTACTCCTACTTGCCGTCGATTTGGCGTACATGGGATTTTCCGTTTCATCTCAAACAGCTCTGGTTGTCGCCATTGCAGTTGCCGGGGCGATTTTGGGGATCATCAATACAATTTTGACGACTGTTGTCATGGACGTGGCTCCTGTCGAACGGGCGGTTGCTTCTTCTGCCTACAGCTTTGTCCGCTTCGTAGGCGGCGCTATCGCTCCCTGGCTCGCAGGAAAGCTGGCAGAAATGTACGGCTCAACCGTGCCGTTTTATGTCGGGGCTATCGTCGTCGTGATCAGCATTCTCGCCTTATCCACGGGACGTCGCCATTTGGCTGCGGTAAAATAATTCGCTTCTCCATGTAAAAAGCACCCGCATTCGATGCCGTACGATATGCATCGAAGCAGGTGCTCTCTTTTTTTCTCTTTATACTTCTTCGATCAATCGCGCCAGTAACGCAGCGCGGATCGGTATTTCACCCAGTTCGATCCATTCTTCCGGCGAGTGCGCGTAGCCACCCTTGGTACCGAGTCCATCCAGCGTCGGAATCCCGCATGCAGCGGCAAAATTCCCGTCACTGACGCCCCCCGTACCCGATTCCTGCAAGTCCATTCCCAGCTCGCTCTTGCTGATGGATTGGGCCAGCGAAAATAAAGCTCCAGTCTCTTCTGTTCGTTCCATCGGTGGACGGCGAATGCCCCCCGTAACGCTAATGGTCGTGCCGTTAAGCGTCGGTGTGAGCTCCCGAATCACTTTTTCGATCCGTTCTGCTTCATCCATGGAAACGATGCGTACATCAATGCCTGCCTCGGCATAATCCGCCACAACATTTGATCCGATCCCGCCCTTGATTACCCCGACATTCACGGTCGTTCCTTTGTTGTAGTCGGTCAAGCTGTGCAGAAATTGAATCTGCCGAGCCAGCTCTTCAATCGCTGAGACTCCCTTTTGATGGTCCACACCAGCATGAGCAGAAATTCCCTGAACAGCGAGTGTAAAATGCGCACTGCCCTTGCGCCACGTCTTCAATGCGCCAATCGGCTCCGTCGGTGGCTCCAGAACAAAGCTGGCCACGGAACGTTCCGCTTCCTCCTCTACCAGCTGTCTGGAAGTTGGACTGCCGATCTCCTCGTCGCTGCTTAATAGCAATACAATCTTTTTATCAGCAGGCATACGACCTTGCTTAACCAAAGCCCGCAGCGCAAACATCGCTTGCAGTATGCCTGCTTTCATATCATAGACACCTGGTCCAAAAGCTTTTCCGTCACGGATGGTAAATGGTCTGCGAGCCGCTTCTCCCTCCAGCCATACGGTATCGTAGTGGCCGATGATCAGAATTTGCTTTTCGCCTTCACCAAGCGTACAACGCACCTGATCGCCATATGTGGCATTCGGGATCAGCTCTGCCCTTCCACCTGTCAGCCGTTGAAACTGAAGTGCGAACCAGCCCGCCATCCGGTCGCCCAGCGCTTTGTCTCGCGAAGGCGAGTCCATGTTGACCGCTTCTTCCAGCAACTGAAGAAAGTGAGTCATGTTGTCTTGCAAATAAGTGTGAATTGACATAGTGCCTCTTCCTTAATGAGATTGTGAATTGAGTCCGAACAGGCGCTCTAGTCCGTACACTTTTTCGAGCAGCACGATAAACACCAGGCTCAGCAGGATCACGACCGCAGAGATGGAGGCCACCAACGGGTCCAACGTCTCCTGCATATAGGTAAAGATCGCGAGCGGCAGCGTGGTAGTATCCGGCGCTACCAAAAAGAGGGAAACCGTTACATTATCAAACGAGGTCAAAAACGAAAAGATCATTCCTGACACAATCGCTGGGCGCAGCAGCGGGAGCGTGATGTCCCAGAACACCCGAAGCGGATGGGCGCCCAGCATGTAACCCGCTTTTTCCAGCGTATAATCGAACGTGCTCAGTCCCGTCAGTACCAACCGCACAACGTACGGAATGGAGATCAAAATATGGGCCAGCAACAGTCCGGTAAATGTTCCTGCGATGCCAATCCGGGTAAAAAACAGCAGCGCTGAAATCCCGATGATCAGAGATGGCACCGTAAGCGGCGAGAGCATCAGTGCATTGATGACTCCACTACCGCGAAACTTGTACTTGGATAGGGCAAAAGCAGCCAGCGTTCCAAGGAATGTCGCCAAAATGGCAGTGATCGCAGCCAGCTTGAGACTCGTCCAAAGTGATTCGATAAACTCTGGTCGATCCAAAATCATCGAATACCACTGCAAGGAAAAGCCCTCAGGTGGAAATGCGAGATACCCAGCCGCTGTAAACGAGCTCGGGACGATGACCAAAAACGGCAGATTGACCAAAATGAGCACAAAGAATGTGATGAGTCCGAGTACGTTGATCTTTTTCATGACGCAAACACCTCTTTATACCGCTTCGTTTCAATCAGTCTCGTATAGAGTGTCACCAGGAATATCGTGCTACCCAAAAGCAGGAAGGCAAGTGCAGCACCAAGTGGCCAGTTTAGTGTAGCCATAATTTGTTCATAGGCGATTACTGGCATAACCTTTACCGATGTTCCACCCATGAGAGCCGGCGTGACAAACGCACTCATCGACAAGCTAAAGACAAGTGTCGTTCCAGCGATAATGCCTGGCAAGGTCAGTGGCAGCGTCACTGTAAAAAAGGTGCGGGCACGTGATGCGCCGAGAATCGAAGCCGCTTTGGAAAGCGACGGATCAATCGCGTACATGCTCGTAGCCAGTGCCAAAACCATGTAGGCAATGAATGAATCGGTCAGACCAATGACAACCCCCAGCTCGTTGTACAAAAGCCGCAGCGGTTGCTCGATGAGACCAAGCTTCATCAGCGTCTCATTGATCCAGCCCTTTTCTCCAAGCACAACCACCCAGCCAAAGTTGCGAATAACTACACTGATCAGATGGGGCGCAAGAATAAACATCGTGACAATTCCGCGCATTTTTCCAGTCGCCTGTGCCATGTACATCGCCACCGGGAACCCGAGCAGCAAGGTAGCCAGCACCGTCCAAAGGCTGACCCGAATCGTCCGCCACAAAATTTCCAAATAGAACGAATCCTGAACAAAAAGCGCATAGTTTTTCAGCGTAAATCCTTGATTGTCATCCTGGAAGCTGAGCATAAGCATAAGCAGCATCGGCAGGATAAAAACACCTAGAAGTACAATCATCGCAGGTGCAGTCAATAGTGTGATCGAGAGACGTTTGTTCATCCGTCATCCCCTCTCAGCAGGCATGATCAGCACGTCTTCTGCATTCCACTTGCAGTAAACCGTAGTACCTGCTTCCCGTTCTGCTGATTTGTCGGTCATCTGGACTTTGACAGAAAGCGTGTGCTTGCCTGCCACAACTTCGCACTCGGTGTACGAGCCTAAAAACGAAGCCAGCTGTAAGTGTCCTTCTACCAGATTTGCACCTGTATGCATCCCCGTGTCCGACAGTGTAATCTTCTCAGGTCGTACAAACACAACCACTTTTTGCTGAAGGGAGACTTCTCGCTGCTGCTTGGCTGCCTGGATCAACAGACCGCCTGTCGTTCTCACCTTGACGCCATCTGCGTCGATGCCGATGACTTCGCCCTCCATCCGATTCGTTTTGCCAATAAAGGTATGGACGAATTCAGAAGCAGGCTGATTGTAAATTTCGAGTGGTGTACCAATCTGCTCGACAAAGCCGTGATTCAAAACCACGATTCGATCCGAGAGAGCGAGCGCTTCCTCTTGATCGTGTGTGACGAAGATCGTAGTAACACCGATTTCCTGATGCAGTCGCTTCAGCTCATCGCGCAGCTCCTCACGCAATTTCGCATCCAGGTTACTGAGCGGCTCGTCCAGCAATAAGAGCGAGGGCTCGATCACCAGCGCACGCGCTATGGCGATACGCTGGCGTTGTCCACCAGAGAGCTGCTTCGGATAACGGTCGGCGACATTCGGCAGCTTGACCAGCTCCAGTACGCGCTTCACACGCTCCTGCATCTCTTGTTTACCTATTTTTCGCAGCTTCAGACCGTAGGCAATATTTTCTGCGACCGTCATGTGCGGAAACAGCGAGTACGTCTGGAACACCATTCCCAGCTCGCGTTTATAAGGAGGTACTCCATTCATGCGCTGGCCCTTGATCAGCAAATCGCCGCCATCCGGGTCCAAAAATCCGGCAATCATGTTCAGTGTCGTGGTCTTCCCGCAACCAGATGGACCGAGAAAAGCGATAAACTCCCCTTGCTCCACCTGCAGGTTGAAGTCTTGAACCACGACATTGTTTTGAAATTTTTTCATGATGCCGCGTAGTTCGACGTCAATCACCTTGGTCACGTGCATACCTACTTTCCTGTTTTAGGTGCAATTTCTTTATTAAAGCGATCCAGCCAAGCAGATGTTTCTTTGCTGATTACATCGTAGTCAAAATTCACGACTTTACTGCGGTCAAATTCTAGCGTTTTGGCTACGTCATCCGGCAGCTTCACAGAAGTAGCTGGGTTGTAGTACAGCTTGGTTGCGTACATTGTTTGAACCTCGTCTGTCAAAAGGAAGTCGACGAACGCTTTTGCAGCCTGTGGATGCTTGGCATCCTTCACCAGCGTAGCTACGTTCGGTACGATATTGCCGCCCTCAGACGGGAAAACAAACTCAAGTGGCAGACCTGCTTCTTTTTGAGTCAAGCTGCGTGCCATTGTCCAGGTTGTGTAGGCAGCTGTTTTGCTTTGCAGGTTTTGTTGAAGCTGCGCTGCGCTTTTCGCAAAGGTAGGCATGTATCCTGCAATCGTTGCCATTTTTTCGAAGCCTGGTTCAATCACTCGCTCGGAACCGCCATTGGAGTACGCAAGCATGATCATGGTCGAGCGTCCGAAGTTACTTGCTACATCTGTCATGGTGATGTTGCCCTTCACTTCAGGCTTGGTCAGATCATTCCAGGACTGTGGAACAGGCAAGCCTTTTTCTTTTACCAGTTCGCTATTGTAAGAGATGCCCATCGGCGTGAAGTTAACGACGACCCCACTATCCTCTGTTACCTTCAAATCATCCGGAACATTTTTCATATTCGGGATATCCGCTGCGGAAACCGCTTCCCACAAGCCTTCTTGGCGTCCCTTCTCCTGTTCGCCGCCCTCAACGATGGTCAGGTCGATTTGTGGAGAGTTTTTCTGTGCTTTTACCTTTGCTACGATCTCAGTCGATACTCCAGATACGTATGTAAGCTTTACATTCGGGTACTTTTCGTTAAATTTTTTGAAGACCTCGTCCTTCATCAGCTTTTCAACAGTTGCACCGTTTCCTGCAACGACGAGCGCGTCTTCTAGCTGAACCTGTGTACCGCTGCTCTCCGTGGTGCTGCCAGCTGCAGGTGCTGGAGTTGGCGCTGGAGTTGATGTTTGCGTGGTGGACGAACCACATCCCGCAAGCAGAGAACCAGTTAAAGCGAAAATGGACAGTACGGATAATGCCTTTTTCTTCACGTAAGTCGACCCCCGATTTGTCTAAGTTGTTCACGAATAGAGAACGCTGTTTGCTATTCGAGAACGATAGTGCTATACTATCACAAAGAAACTGACTATTCAAGGTAATCATATTAAAAGAACCATTGCCTCAATTCGAAGAACAGGCTTATGATAAAATCACCACGATCGATGCCTGCTTATAGAGAAGCTAGAAACGACCATTTTCTACCCGTTTCAATAGGACTAATGCACGCAAAAGGAGACGTTTCCATGGATCAAGTGTTGTCTTCTGTTCGAAATAGCTGTCGGCTGTTAAAAATATTTCTCGATTCTCCAAAAGAGCTTGGCGTAACGGAGCTCAGCAAAAAGCTTCAGCTGTCCAAAGGTGCTGTTCACAAGCTGCTCTCCACCTTGGAATCAGAGGGTTTTATTCGGCAAAATGAAAAAAACAAGCAGTATACGCTAGGTTATACACTGCTTGAGCTCGGCACCAAAGTGCTGACTAATCACGATATTGTCGATTTCTCCAAGCCGTTTCTAAGCAGGCTTGTCTCCCGCACAAATGAGCTGGCTGTCTTGTGTGTGCAAGACTCCAAGGACGCGATTTATGTCGCAAAAGAAGACTCGCTTCACCCGATTCGATTCACAGTCGAGTCCTTCCGGCGTTTCCCGCTCTATTCAACAACGGCGGCGCGGGTGCTGCTCGCCTTTCAGCCTGAATCGTTCCAAGACGAGATTTTGGAGGAACCGCTGAAAAGCTATACGCCTCATTCATACACTTCGATAGAGGATATTAAAGGAGATCTTGTGGCGATCAAAGAACGTGGGTACGAAATTAGCTCCAATCGCCGCAACAATGGAGTAACAGGAATCGCGGCTCCGATTTTTGATTCTACGGGACACGTCACAGCGTCCATCAGCGTCATCGGTCCAACTGATCGCGTGCTGCCGAAAAAGGAAGAGATTTTACAAGAAACACTCGATACTGTCAGAGAAATGTCCGTCCAGCTGGGCTATCGCTTATCGTAATCATCGGCCGTTAGAGATCCTTTGCTACGACATGCCACATGGCAAACAACGCAAAAAAACCTCCCACACATCGTTTGAACTACGATGCATGGGAGGTTCATTTTTTACTCACCTAGCTGCTTTGCATACTTTTCACGCATGGACTCCCAGTGAGACCACGGCCAGCCCTTCACCTCACCAGCCAAGGTTTCTGCCAGAAGGTCGAGATGCACATGCCAGCCCGCCAGCATGTAAGAAAGACGCTCTGGGACACGAATCGTATGCTTCAGCACAAGCAGACAGCCATCCGCTTCCGGCGTCAATTCCCACTGCACTACCGATTCATTCGGATCCTCGCTGTTCCACGTATACGCCAGAACGCTCGGCGATTGTACCTGAATCACTTTGCCATTCATCACATCACCCGTATTGGCAAAAGTAAGCTGAAATCGCCCGCCTTCTGTCAGCTCTACCTCCGCTGCCGCCAGCCAATCTACCAGCTTTTGTGGCTCTGTGAGCGAATCCCAGACGGCCTCTACGGTATACGGCAGATGCCTTTCGAAGCGTATCGTACTCCCACCTGCAATCTGCTGAACGGTTCCATCCATCTTCGCATCCTCCTGTCAGATAAGATTGCTTATGCTTAAAAAAATGCGACCAATTGTCGCCAGAGTGCAATCATCACGACACCTGCAAGCAATGCCCAAACGATTTGCTTCTTCCACAGTCCAACAGCGAGGGCAGCTACTCCCGCCACGATATACTCCGGGCTCCACGTCCCATTTGGCGTGTGGAACAGAATTGGCGGTATTGTCATCGAGCTGAATACTCCCACTGGAACCATCGCCAGTCCTCTTTTCAGCCAAGCAGGAATCTCCCAGCGGGAACTGATTACTAGCATCGGAAATCTCGTCAAATAGGTTATGATGGCCATCAATCCGATATACAACAGAATTTTATCGTTCACCGCTCACCGCTCCTATCCCCACTGCCATCAATGTTCCTGCAATGACCGCAACTGTTGCTCCGCCAAGGGCATACCCGAGACAAGCCACTGCCACAGCACCGAGGGCAACCTTGATGTGAAAAGATGAGATGAGATTGACGGCAAGAAACCCGAGAAACGTAGCGATAAACGCAAAATCGAGCCCATACGTTTCTGTCTGGGTAAACACATTCCCAAACCAGGCACCCGCAAACGTACTCACATTCCAAATGACATAATCGACCACACTGGCTCCCGCAAAAAAGGAAAGACTCGGTTTTTCCCCCGATGCCAGATAAGTCGCTTTCAGCGCATAGGTCTCATCATTTAACGTACCCGCCATCAGCGAAAGCTTCCACGGCGCAGTTCCACTAAATTTCGGTCCAAGTCCGAGTCCGTATAACAAATGTCTGGCATTGAGCAGCAAGGTAGAAACCAGAATCGGCCAGCCGACGATCCCCTGAGAAATCAGCCCAACTGCTGCAAACTGGGATGAGCCCGCATTTACTAACAGCGAGAACAGCATCGCCTCCGTCACTCCCAAGCCGGCTTGTCTTGCCAAAATCCCGAAGACCAGCCCATCTACAATCCCGGCAGCAGCTACCGGGAGAATTTGTCTTGCTCCTTTTCGAAATAACATCTGTGACACCCGTGATGCTCTCCCTTCTCTTCCCCCATACCCGATCTATAAGAGCTTTTATTTCCCTGCAAATTCCGCTTGCAAATAAGGTCCCCATGCCCCCTTAAGAAGGCGTATCCCCTCTGTCATCTCTTGGATGGATTGGCCGCCAAAGCCAAATTGAAAGGTAGGCAACCCTTTTTTCGTCGGATCAACCCATTTGTGCGCGGTTGGATAAACCTGCACGCCTACAGAAGCCGCGATTTTCTCCAGCTCGCGCGACATACAGGCACTATTCACCTCGACCGTAACCGAAAGTCCCGCATCCTGCCCTTTCACGCGGACACAGGTTCCCAGCTCTTCCTGCAAAAGCTGCAGCATCGCTTCATGCTTTTTCCGATACAGCGTCCTCATTTTACGAATATGGCGCTCCCAATCTCCGTTTTTCATGAATAAAGCCATGGTTTCCTGATGGATGCGTGAGGCTGTTTGGTCAAATGATGCCAGCTTTTCATGATAGCTAGAAAGCAGCTCATGGGGCAGCACCATGTAGCTCATCCGAATAGTGGGCAACAACGCCTTGGAAAAGGTGCCTAAATAAATGACACGCCCTTCCGTATCCAAGCCTTGCAAGGAAGGAATCGGCTTTCCGTTGTAGCGGAATTCCCCGTCGTAATCATCCTCCATGATAAAGCTCTGGGATTGATTCGCCCAATTCAGCAGCTTGACCCTTTTGGCATAAGGCATCACGATTCCTGATGGGTCCTGATGCGAAGGCGTCACGTAGACCATGCGTGCTCCACTTTCAGTAAGTGCTGCTACACTGATTCCGTCCTCCTCTAGCTTTATCGGCAGGATTTCATAGCCTAGCTGTAAAAAAACAGTGCGCACCCCCTGATAGCAGGGCTCTTCAATCGCGACGACCCTCTCCCGATTCCCGAGCAAAAAGCCCAAGATACAAATCAGCACCTGTGTCCCCGATCCGATTACAATTTGCTCTGCTGTCACCTGAACACCGCGAGCTCTCCTGAGATAGCGGGCAATCTCCTCCCTCAGCTCTGGCTCGCCTTGGTAGTGTCCATAATAAAGCACGCTTTTGTTTTCACGCTGCATCACCTGGTTGCTGTATTTACGCCATAATTCATATGGAAAATAATCCGAATCAACCCGAGCCTGATGAAAATCATACTGGATCGATAGCGCATTTTCTTCCGTGCTTGTTTCTGCTTTGTATGGAATCTGCTGCTGCGCATCCTCTTCTGTTTGCCGTTGCTTCAGCTTAATCGGACCATCCCACTCCATATCCACCACATAAAATCCGCTTCGCTCTCTACTCTCGATATATCCTTCTGCCAACAGCTGATGATAAGCGGTTTCTACAGTCGTTTTGCTTACATGCAAAAACTTGCTCAAGGCTCGCACAGAAGGCAGTCTTGTTCCTGAAAGAATACGTCTGCTTTGAATTTCCGTACAAAAATAGCGGTATAACTGCAAATAGAGCGCATCATTGCTCTCTTCAAATCGTGGACTGATGTCTAGCATGTCGGACCTCCTCTGCCATCTGACCTGTTTGTTCAACATGGATTTGTTTCTCCCACAAAGAGCAAATATTCTCTACTCTTTACTATAGCAGAAGACTTGCATTAGAAAAGAAAAACCGATAGAGTTTCTCCCTCCATCGGTCTTGCAGCACTTATGCGAGATATGCTTCACGTACTTGAGGATTCGCAAGCAGGATGTCCGCATCGTCTTTCATAATAATCTCTCCGGTTTGAATCACATATCCACGATGCGCTACTGATAGCGCCTGATTTGCGTTTTGCTCAACCAAGAGGATCGTCATGCCTTCTTTATTCAGCTCCGTAACGATGTCAAAAATTTGCTCCACCAAAATCGGCGCCAGACCCATCGACGGCTCATCCAGCATCAAAATTTGCGGCTTCATCATGAGTCCACGAGCGATAGCAAGCATTTGCTGCTCACCACCAGACATCGTCCCACCCTTTTGATCAATCCGTTCCTTCAGACGAGGAAAGTAGGCAAAGGCACGCTCAATCCCTTCCTCGATTACCTTTTTGTCGGAGACACCGAATGCACCCATCTCCAAATTTTCACGCACCGTCAGCTTTGGAAAAATTCTGCGTCCCTCCGGCACATGGGCAATGCCTGCTTTGGCAATATCATGCGTACGCAACTGCGTGATATCCTTCCCGTTAAACAGGACCTTACCTTGCTTCGCACGCGTCTGTCCACAGATCGTTTTGAGCGTGGTTGATTTCCCTGCGCCGTTGGAGCCAATCAGTGTTACCACTTCACCCTGATTTACCGTGATGCTTAATCCCTTCAACGCGTGGATGCCGCCGTAATAGGTATGAACCTCTTGCAGTTCCAACAATGCCATATCTCTTCCCCCTCCTACGACACTTCCGACGCGCTTTTTCCGAGATACGCCTCAATTACGTTCGGGTTGTTGCGGATTTGCTCCGGTGTGCCCTCTGCGATCTTGCGTCCATAGTCCAATACGTGAATATATTCGCTAAGGCCCATGACCAGCTTCATGTCATGCTCGATCAAAATAATCGTCAAATCCAGCTCTCTTTTCAGACGGCGGATAAAGTCCGTCATCTCGACCGTTTCACGCGGATTCATCCCCGCTGCCGGCTCATCCAGCAAAATGATATGCGGATTCGTCGCCATCGCCCGGGCAATTTCTAGCCGTCGCTGCAAGCCGTATGGCAAGCTCCCGGCCGCTTCGTTGGCAATATGCGCAATCCCCACATACTCCAAAAGCTGATAAGCTTCTACTTTCGCCTTTTCTTCCTCATGACGGACGCGCTTGGTGTTGAACAAAATTCCGAGAAGTCCGGCAGATAGACGGCTGTGAACACCGACCATGACGTTTTCCAAAGCCGTCATCTGCTTGAACAGACGAATATTTTGAAACGTACGGGTAATGCCGCGACTGGCGATCTGATCGGGACGCAGCTTTTTAATACTCTTGCCGTTCAGCAGGATTTCGCCCTCATCTGGCTCATAGAAGCCGGTAATCATATTGAAAAATGTCGTCTTGCCAGCCCCGTTCGGACCGATAACGGCCGTAATGCTTCCTTTTTCAATGGCAATTGAAACGTCTTGATTGGCTACCAGTCCACCAAATCGCTTCGTCAAATTTTTCGCTTCCAACAATGCCATGCTCTACCCCTCCCTGTCCGTTACGACTGTTTGCCAGAAGACGCCTGCGTGAGCTTGGCCAAAATGCCGAGCTTGTCTTTGGTAAACTGGCTGTTTTTAATCGAATCAAGATCATTTTTCTTGCGCTTGGCCGGTATCAATCCATTCGGTCGATAAAGCGCTACGAGAATCAGCATGATCCCGAAGACGAGTCGCTGGAACTTGGACGGGTCCAACTGGTTAGGCAAATTAATGATGCCGGACTGCTGCAAGCTGTGCAGGAAATTGGAGAATTCCTTGAGCAGCTGCACTTGCAGAATCGTTACGAAGGCGGCACCGAGAACAACGCCAGGAATACTTCCACTGCCCCCCAAAATAACCATGACCAAAATTCCGATTGATTCCATCAGCGTAAACGATGTAGGGTCAATAAAGGTTTGCTTGGCTGCAAAGATAACGCCAACCACGCCTGCAAATGATGCTCCGGTTGCAAAAGCAGCAAGCTTTGTATTCAATAACGAGATTCCCATCGATTGTGCAGCCAGCTCATCCTCGCGAACAGCTACCCAGGCTCTGCCCAAACGAGAGTGTTCAAAGCGGATGTTCGCTACGACGATAAACGCAATGACGAACAGCACGATGAAATAGAAGTAAAACGGTGTCCCCATTTTGATCCCGAATATCTCTGGTGATGGAATCGGTGTAATTCCTTGTGGACCGTTCGTGATATTGATCGGTTTGTCCAGGTTATTGAAAATGATGCGAATAATCTCGCCGAAGCCCAAGGTAACGATAGCAAGATAGTCACCTTTTACCCGCAAAACAGGCAAGCCGAGCAATACCCCGAATATCGCTGCTACGATCAAGCCTACAATCAGGAACGGCCAGAACCACTCACCCGATAGCGGAAACAGATTTCCTGCAATAAATTGATTCGCCTGCGAAGTGGAAAAGATCGCATAAGCGTAGGCACCAGCTGCGAAGAAAGCTACATAGCCAAGGTCCAGAAGCCCCGCAAAACCAACGACGATATTCAGGCCAAGTGCCATGGCTACGTAAATGCCTACCTGTGAAGCTACCTCCATGTAGTAGCGGTTTTCCCCGGCTACCAGCGGAATAATAATGAGCAGAACCGCTGCCCCGATAATCATTCTTACCGTTTTGGAAGCATTGGTGTAATAGACGAGAACAATAGATGAGAGAATCCCGAGAAACGCGATAACGGATTTGTCCATAAAATGCAGCGCTGCTGCAAAAGCAACGATCCAAACCAACGTGACGACGAGTGGAATGCCTTTGAACGATTTCCATGCCATGTTTGCCATTGGATTCACCTACACTTTCTCTTTCACAGCTTCGCCAAATAGCCCTTCCGGCTTGAAGAGAAGCACGAGGATTAGAATACTGAATGCAAACACGTCTTTGTACTCGGCACCAAACGCTCCGTTCGTCAATGGTCCCATGAACGCACCGGAGAGCGATTCCAGCATTCCGAGAAGAATACCGCCAACCATGGCGCCTCGCAGATTACCGATCCCACCCAATACGGCAGCAGTAAATGCTTTCAGCCCGAGAATAAAACCAATATACGGGTCAATCGTACCGTAGTTTTGTGAAAACAGTACCCCTGTTGCTCCACCCAGACTGGAACCGATCAAAAAGGTCAGCATAATCACTTTGTCTACGTTGATTGTCATGAGCGAAGCCGTGCTTTGATCCTGGGCAACTGCACGCATCGCAATCCCCCACTTGGTTTTGCCCACGAACAAGGTAAGAGCAATCATCATGATAATCGCAAGAACGATCACCACCAAGCCCTTTGTCGGGATCGACGCCCAGCTTCCCAGTGGAATGGTCCCTGTGAATAATGCAGGTGTGTTCAAATAAAATTCGTTGCGAGCAAGCGCTTCTGTAAAACGGACCAGGTCCTGCAGCAGAAAGGATACACCAATGGCAGAGATCAATGGAACCAAACGAGGTGCGCCACGCAGCGGACGATACGCCACACGTTCAATTCCTACCCCGAGTGCTCCGGTGATTACCATCGCAATAACAAGTGTTATGAATAGTGCGACAAATGGATTCATGCCTTCCAGTGCTCCCAAGGCGTCAGAGATCAACAACACCTCTGTTCCCACAAAAGCACCCACCATAAAAATTTCTCCATGAGCGAAGTTAATAAATTCCAAAATCCCGTAAACCATCGTATAACCAAGTGCTACGACAGCGTACATGAAGCCGAGAATCAATCCGTCCACCAACACCTGAGGCAAAATGTTTAGCATCATGCTTATCTCATCCCTCATTTCCTTTGTATACTTGTTTAAATTTTCTGCATTTAATGTAACGACTGAACATGGGCCTCTTCCGTATACGTAGAAAAAGGGACGTACACCTATGTGCCGCCCCTTGCTATATGAGGCATGATCAATCGTACTATGATGTCGGATGCTTCTACTTGGTTGTGCTGGTTATCCTATTCTTGCAAAAAGAATGCTTTGGTGGTTGTACAGTTTTGAGGGTGATGTTTACGTATTCATGCATTTTCGGAAATAGACTTCCAGAGGCTTTGTTCGCGGCAGTTTCGTCGTACTCTTCTGCCCAGTTTGTCCCTCTTGTCGACTTTTGCGGACTTATGCTCAAAAAAAACCACAAATAGGATAAACTGGATATTTCAATCATATCAGAAGAACCTAAGCCGTCGCCACACATAAAATAGGACTTTCCACCCTCTTATGTGCAAGCTGCCTGCTGGATGTAGACCTCCGGAACCACCTTAGATCAGGGGTCTTGCTGTTATCTAGTTCGTACGATTCTATCGTTCTTCTGTTTGCAACCCTTTCTACCAATACCGCAGATTGAATGCTTTCGTGAGAGCTTTTTGTCATGCGGAATGGAATCCCCCTTTATCTTTGTTTAATCATTATTGTAAAATAAATCGGAAAATTTACAAGAGAAAAAAATATTCTCTTCAGATACATATCCAACATGCACATGAAAATAGTGCTTCGATTACTCGTAAACTTATCTTTTGAACTGAATCTTTTATCCTAGAGGAAGCGATGGAACCAATAATTTTCCACTTTTCACGTCAATAATTCCTTCTGAAGTAAGCCTCGCGTACGGCAAATGAGTAGCCGTAAAGAACAGAATCGAATATAGCGGATCGAGGTGAGTATGTCCTTTTTGTCGAAGCTTCTGGGTCAACTCCTCCGCCATCTCGATTACTTCCTCCATGGGAGCATCTGAGAATCGTCCAGCCAGAGGCAGTGGACATTCAACTGTGATTGTCCCCCCATCAACGAGTACTACACCTCCGCCAATTGCTCTCATCCGATCCAGTGCTTGCTTCATCGCGTCGGGATCACGTCCGATAACGATCCAATCCTCTGAAGCCGTATAGGAGCTCGCCAAGCCTTCCAAGTCAGAGCCGTAGCCGTGCAATACTGCCAACGTTCGTCTTCCGCCTGTCGGATCGATACTTGCGATGTATGCCAATTGCGGGTCGTGCTCGATCGAGACATAACCATTCTCATCGATCGGCAGCTCCGTCATTTCCAGTCGAGTTATGACTGCATTCAGCATGTACAGGACAGGTGTTTGTTCAGCTTCGGGACGCAGCTGGAACCAGTCAGCTGATGTTTGTTGCTCTAATCCATCAACCGGCGGAAACTGTACCTTCTCCCATTGTGCCTGAACGGTCGGAGCAAGCAGAGTATCATTTCTCGCTGCGCACTTTCCATTTGCGATTACAAGTTCAGGGGTAGGCTCGTATTTATCTGGTAAAACGAGTAAATCTGCCAAACGACCAGGAGCAATTCCCCCGACTTCCCCATCCATTCCGTAATAGACAGCCGGATTAAGTGACGCCATCACGTAGGCTTCCTCAGGCGGCATTCCCGCTTCAATCGCCACTCGAATCGTCCCATCCATCAATCCGTTCCGATGCATCGGCGGCGTACTGCCATCCGAGGTCAGCATCATCCGCGGCGACCAAGGCTGCTCCAGCTCCAGCCATCCTTTGACCAAATCAGGCAAGTCAGGACGAATCGAGGAGTGACGCAGCGTAGCGTACATGCCTAGTCTGAGTCGATAGAGTAAATCCTCTGCGGTAATTCCTTCATGACACGCAGTAATGCCCGCAGCCGACGCAATATTTAGCGTTTCAACGGACGCACCCGGATGATGACCCTCCATTCGTTTTCCCAGATCAAGCGCATGCTTTAAGCCGAACAGTATCTTCTCATCTTCGGACAGCACGCCCGACCAGCTGGTAAGCTCGCCGCCCTGTACCACAAGCGGATGCTCCAGCATACGTGCCAAGCCTTCTTTGGTAAATTGCGGATGGTCCTTGCCTGTTTGTGGGTCGAGCCTCGCCCAAAAAAATTGTTTGACAGGATGCTCAGCTAACGATTCCATGATTTCCTTTACTTGCCCAAACGGGAGATTCATCAACATCAACGAATCAGAGACAAGTGTAGTCGTCCCATGCTTGAGAGCGAAATCGGCTAATGTGTACGGATTGTACCATTGAAAAGGATGAGCATGCGGCTCGATATAGCCGGGAACCACATACTTTTCAGTTGCATCGATAATCTGGGTGTGTTCATCCACAAGCGGTTCTTTTTCTCCTACATAGGCAATTCGTTCGCCAGACGTGACAACATGTACCTGCATCCATTCCTTCGTATATACATTGAACACATTCGCACCCTGAATCCACAGGTCAGCTGGTGCTAATCGTCTACTTACCCGCATCAGTTTCACATGGGCTTCGCTTGATAAAGGCCTTACGCGCATTTTTCTCTCTCCTCGCCGTCCTGATTTCGTCGTTTGACCAACTGAATGCTCATTCATTTATGTCCTTACTGCTTCGTCACTCCTTGTCACTTCCCCTGCTTGTTTCGTACACCGTAGCAACAATTTCCACGGGTGTGATTGCAGAAAGAGCCACAGACTAGCCTTAAGAAGAAGCGACAGGAGGCTTATGATTATGCAAAAAAATGTAGGAACCACTGATGCGATGATCCGGATTACAGGCGGTTTGCTCGGCTTGGCCTACGGAATTGGCAGAATGAGTCGTCGTCCGTATAACACGCCGTGGTTGTTGCTATCGTTTTCGGCAATGAAGGTAGCAGAGGGTGTCACTCGCGTTTGTCCGATGTACAAGGCAATGGGAGTAAATACGATTCATTCGAATGGCATGCAAAACATCGTGGACAAGGCTAAGCAAAAAGGCATTCAGGCTGTGATGAACCAGGTCACCCGCTCCATTAACATGACTGGCGGCACAGACAAGGATCAGGAAATCAAAGGCCAAGCGATGAGCAAGGACAAAACCAATCATGCGGAAACCGCACACGCCAGTGCAAATACCAATCACACAAAAAGCGCCAGCACTTCCCGGGAAAATGAAGCCTCCCGCAAGCCGGAGCTGACAGCAGAAGACGAGCAATTAGAAAATGCCGCGCGTGAATTCATCTCCTACCGATCCCAAGACAAGGACGAACAAAAATCCAACACGTATCCTACTTACTCTTAAGGAGGCTACACCTATGCTTACAGTTGGACCTCCCTTATACGAATGGCTGTCCCACAATTTTTTTGTCATCGCCGCCATCATTGGCGTCATTGCTGTCATGGGCTACTACGCCTACAACCTCACCAGAAAAAAAGGGAGATACCGCCAGTAAAGCGGTATTTTCTTTTTTAAAAATACAGCTAAAGCGGTATTTTTCTTTTTTATCTCGCTCCTCCTTGAGTAAGCCTCGATGGAGGTTTTTTTATTTACACATTTAGTTGCTTAGCTTATAATTGTCAAAGCAAGTATTTCGGATGAAAGAAGGATCGCACCTTGATTGAACAATGGAAGGATGAACCGATTGGATTTCTGATCGGCAATACTTATCGGCGAATGATTCACCACGTCTCTACTTATCTGCGGGAGTTTGACCTGACTACCGAGCAATTTGCTGTGTTGTTCAGGCTTCGTGAGCAGGATGGGATCAACCAAAAAGAGCTGGCTCTTCGCTCAGCCAAAGATCAGCCTACCATGACACGGTTGCTCGATAATCTGGCGAAGAAAGGATGGATAGAAAAAAAGCCCTGCCCACAAGATCGGCGCGCTTTTTTGATTACTCTTTCTCCAGCTGGTCGGGAATGGGTAGAAAAGGCGATTCCTGTTGAGGCGACTGCCGTTGCAGAGATATTAGGGGACATCCCAGCGGAGCAATTGGATTTTTTGAAGGACATTTTGCTACGAATTAACGCAAACATAAACAGTCATACAAAAGAGTAGGAGTGACATCATTGGGAGAGGCTAGAGAGAAACTGTGGACGAAGGATTTCGTCCTTTTAACTGTTTGTAATTTGATTTTGTTCAGTACGATCCAGATGCAGACCCCGACCTTCCCGGCGTACGTCAAACAGGCGTTTCAGGCAGATGATTTTATCGTCAGTCTCGTCATCAGCCTATTTTGCTTCGCAGCAGTCATTGCCAGGGTTTTTACCGGGGAAGCATTGAAAACGAGAAGCAGCAAGCTGCTTGCGATTATTGCTTTATGCTTTGTCGGGCTTGCAACAGCAGGGTATTATTTGGCGGGCGGTATCGCCTTTTTCTTAATGATGCGCATGCTTGTCGGAGTCGGCTTCGGCATGGGCAGCACCACTTTTCCCACGATTGTTTCCAACGTAATTCCGACGAAACGAATTGGCGAAGGAATGGGCTACTTTGGCTTGTCCACGAGTCTGGCTATGGCACTCGGTCCGATGATTGGTCTTGCCATTTTAAATACATTCGGCTTCGGCTCCATGCTCTTCACTGTCGTTGTGTTAATCGCTCTTATTTTTCCTTTGATGCAGCTTATACGTGCTTATAACAAACCAATCGTGCCTTCGCAAAAAACGGCAGCGCCTGCTCCGAAAGGACTCGGACGCTTTTTTGATCGTAAACTGCTGCTGCCTGCTACCTTGAATTTTTGTCTGTCAATTACGTATGGTGGTGTGCTCAGCTTTTTGGCCCTGTATGGAAAAGAAGCACACATCGAAAATGTCGGTGCCTTCTTTTTGTGCAACGCCATTGCGATGGTTTTGATCCGCCCGTTTTCCGGAAAGCTGTTTGATCGCAAAGGACATATGGCGGTATTGCCACCAGGAGCGATTTTCGTCGGCATCAGCCTGCTGATCCTGTCGCTTGCCGATACACAGGCTATTTTGCTCGTATCCGCCTTTTTCTACGGCTTAGGGTATGGCACGATTCAACCCTCTATCCAAGCGTGGATGGTTAAGCAGGTTACTCCAGAGCAGCGCGGGATGGCTAACGGCGTATTTTTCAACTCCATCGATTTGGGGATCGCGGTCGGCTCTATGCTTCTTGGTGTTCTGGCTACCCACTCGAACTACTCGGTCATGTATCGTTGGTCAGCTATCAGCATGCTCTTGTTCCTCATCGTTTACTTCCTTTCGCAAATGATTGCAGCAAAAGGGAAAAAGACAGCAGTGGCTACGGAAAAAGCGAGCATCTAAACGCAAGAAACCCAGGCTAGCAAAACTCGCAGCCTGGGTTTTTTATTATTGTTCTTGATGCTTCATGGCTTTCGCCGCGATATCTGTTCGGTATTGAGCACCTTCGAAGGATATCTCCTGTACGGATGCATACGCTGCTTCGCGCGCTTTCGCCAGATTTTCACCAATGGCTACAACGCCAAGCACACGGCCTCCATTCGTCACGATGCCTTCGTCAGTCTCCTTTGTCCCTGCATGAAACACAGTGACCCCATCTCTTACCTTGTCCAAGCCTTGAATGACTTCGCCTTTTGGATACTCACCCGGATAACCTGGCGCCGCCATAACAACGCACACCGCACTGCTTTTTTTCCAGGTCACATCTACTGCGTCCAACTCGCCTTTTATCGTCGCAACGAAAATATCCAGCAAATCGGTTTCCAAAAGCGGCAGGAGAACCTGTGTCTCCGGGTCACCAAAGCGAGCATTGAATTCTACTACCTTCGGGCCTTGCTCGGTTATCATCAAGCCTGTGTACAGAATGCCTTTGAACGGAATCCCATCCTGAGCCATACCTTTGGCCATCGGCTTTACAATCGTTTCCACGACCTCTTCTACCAGCTTGTCGGACATTTGGGGAACTGGTGCGTACGTCCCCATCCCGCCCGTATTCGGTCCAAGATCATCGTTAAAAATCCGTTTATGGTCTTGCGAGGTAATCATCGGCTTCACGGTTTCCCCATCGACAAATGCGAGCAGCGACAGCTCTTCCCCGCGCATGCACTCCTCAATGACCACACGTGCTCCTGCCTCACCAAACACATGATCCTGCATGATCTGGCGAAGTGCTTCCTCTGCTTCCTGAAGCGTTTCGGCTACAACAACACCTTTGCCCGCAGCGAGTCCGTCTGCTTTCACGACAATCGGTGCCCCTTTTTCGCGCACATAGGCAATCGCAGATTCATAATCAAGGAACGATTCGTACTCCGAGGTCGGGATATTGTAGCGTTTCATCAAGCTTTTCGCAAAGCACTTGCTTCCTTCGATCAACGCAGCTTTGGCGTTCGGTCCATAGATTGGCAGATTGCGCTCCTGGAAAAAGTCTACAATGCCGGCCAAGAGCGGATCTTCGGGACCAACCACCGTCAGGTCAATTCCTTCATCCTTGGCAAATTGAGCGAGTGCAGCAAAATCGTGGACGCCAATCGGTACGTTTTGTGCCAAGCCAGCGATACCGCCATTGCCAGGTGCACAGTATACCTTTTTTACCTTTGGGCTTTGCAACAGTTTCCAGGCAATTGTATGCTCACGACCGCCGCCGCCAATTACTAGTATTTTCATCGTGTATGATCCTCCTGTAGTAGAGGGATTAGTGTTTAAAGTGACGAGTACCCGTAAAGACCATCGCTATTCCAGCGCGATTGCAAGCGTCGATGGACTCTTGATCGCGGATGGAGCCTCCTGGTTGAATAATCGCAGTGATTCCTGCTTGTGCCGCTGCTTCCACTGTATCTCCCATCGGGAAAAAGGCATCAGAAGCCAGGACGGAGCCGACTGCTGCGGCACCTGCCTGCTCGATGGCAATTTTGGCTGCCCCTACACGATTCATTTGACCAGCGCCAACACCAATGGTCATATCGTCCTTTGCCAGCAAAATGGCATTGGACTTGACGTGCTTGACTACTTTCCACGTAAATTGAAGCTGAGCCAGCTCTTCTTCCGTTGGCTTGCGATCAGTAACTACTTGGATTTCGTTCTCTTCCAATTGCTTGTAGTCAAAGTCCTGAACCAAAGCGCCACCTGCTACAGGAGCAACACGGAAACGATTGTCCTCTTTTTTGCCAAGCTCGCTCAGAGCCGGGATGCGCAATAGACGCAGGTTCTTTTTCTCAGTGAGCACAGCGAGCGCTTCTTCAGTAAAATCAGGAGCAATGATGATCTCCAGGAAAATTTCCTTCATTGCCATAGCTGTTTCACCATCAATCGGACGATTGGCAGCAACAATTCCTCCGAAAATCGAAACGGAGTCAGCTTCATACGCCTTTTGATAAGCCTGGCGAATATCACTGCCAATGCCTACCCCACACGGATTGGAGTGCTTGATCGCCACGACAGCAGGCTGGTCGAATTCACGAACAATCGCCAAAGCCGCGTCTGCGTCGTTAATGTTATTGTAGGACAGTTCTTTTCCATGCAGCTGCTGTGCATAACCGATGCTTAGGCTGCTAGCCAATGGCTCACGATAAAAAGCAGCACGCTGATGTGGATTTTCACCATAACGCAAGTCTTGAGCCTTTTCATAGGTCACGGTGTAGCTCTCTGGCAGCAGCTCGCCTACCTGCTCGCTCAAGTAACGGGAAATCAGCGCATCATAGGCCGCTGTGTGGCGGAATACTTTTGCAGCCAGCTTGCGGCGCGTTTCCAATGTAGTATCGCCGTTTGCTTCGATTTCTTCCGCAACCTTTTCATAGTCGCCAGCATCTACGACAACGCTGACAAACGCATGGTTTTTTGCGGCAGAACGCAGCATTGTCGGCCCACCGATATCAATATTCTCAATTGCATCTTCATATGTCACATCTGATTTTGCAATCGTTTCTTTGAAAGGATACAAATTTACGACAACCAAATCAATGGTTTCAATGTTTAAGTCTTTTAATTGCTGTTGATGTGCTTCGTTATCGCGTACAGCCAAGAGGCCGCTGTGGATATTCGGATGCAGCGTTTTGACGCGTCCGTCCAAAATTTCCGGAAATCCAGTTACCTCAGAAATGCCAATGACAGGAACACCTTCTGCTTTTAACAGAGAAGCCGTACCTCCGGTTGAAATGATTTCTACTCCGGCAGCAGCCAGTCGACGGGCAAATGGAATCAATCCAGTCTTGTCAGAAACGCTGATCAACGCTTTTTTCACACTCACGGATAGAACCTCCTGACTTTTATTAAACACGAACATTCCTTTCTTATTAAAACATAATTGTACGCTTCTATCAAGGTTTTCATCCTAGAAAGAAACCTCTATTATGGTCTATTCGTGAGCTGTGTAAGCAGTGTTTCTAGCACAAGCTTATTCAAAACAAACGCAGCCGCCTATGCCTGTTTGGCACTCGCGACTGCATTCATCCAATTCCTCTATAGGATACTAGCGCTTTTTCTTGCCTTTTCCGGATAATTTTTTCACCCGCTCTGCCAGTGACAGATGCTTGCTTTTTCCAACAGCCCTTGTAGGCTTCCTGGCTTTGCTCTTGATGCTTTTCGCCTTTACGTCTTTGGGCATCAATTTACCCAAATCATCCATGGTCAGAGACTTCCCGCTTTGCACATGGTCTTTGACTTTTTCCTTGGTTTCTTCTGGCACGTCTAGCCCCATCTCGGACAGCTCATTGAGTACGGAGTCAAGACTTCCCCCGCCCTTTGGCATTTTTTCGGCCAGCTTCATAATATCGTTTAGCGTCCATTCTCGCCCTGTTTTCTTACTTAGTTTGCCCAGCAAGTCCGAAACAATATCTCCGCTCAGATCCAGCCCCTCCCTCTTCTTCGGGTTCTATCCAATGTATGTCTAATGCACGGAAAAGGTTTTTAAATCAGGCTATGATGACATTCAAATTAATTTATTCATCGTCTATTGACAATATTGCTCCACCGTTTTAGTATTCAACATGTACTGAATAGTCCTCGTTAGGTGAGGCTCCTATACAAACATAGGCCACTGCCCAGAAATATCGAAAGATGCCCATGGGTAGAACAGGGATTGCCGGATTAAGGCTTTTCATAAGGTGGCTAAGAGCTCTGAATCTCTTTACGTTGTATAGTGCCAAAACTCGACTAGGGGGAGCCCGAATGTTTATTTTTGTATGCATTCATGAAACCCTCTAGTGTTCTCTGGAGGGTTTTTTCATTTGCAAAAAAAGGGGGGACACCCACATGGAAGGCAGTCCAGGTAGTAGTCGAATGTACAGCAAGCAAAAACGAACTGTAAATCGGGAGAACCATGTTCTCTATGCTCTCATTTGTTATTTATGCTCTTTTTTCCGCCCATCACCTCTAAAAACGTGGGTGTATTTAAGTATGCGTAATTGACGTTTCGAGTCATGGAGAAAAATAGGTTCGAGCATAAAGCTCTCCCGATTACAGGGGGAGCTTTTCTATTTTTCTCACTCGGGAGGTACCCACCATGAAAATGAAAAAAACAATGAAACCAAACACTACGATTTTGAACAGCAACAATGCGACTCGACTGATCGGAGCCTCAACGTCCCAATTGGATTACGTGTTGAAGGATTACGATACTTCACACCAAGGACTCTCTGAAGCAGAGGCTGCCAAAAGGCTCGAAACATGCGGAAAAAATCAAGTCGCCCAAGAAAAACCGCCAGCTTGGTACATGCAATTGCTTCTCTGCTTCAAAAATCCTTTTATTCTGATTTTGCTTGGTCTTGATGTATTTTCTTATTTTACGGATGATATCGAGGCCTCCATCATCATCACTACCATGGTGTCGATCAGTGTACTGATTACCTTTACACAGGAATTCCGCTCCATGAAAACGGCTGAAAAGCTAAAAGAAATGGTGAAAACGACTGTATCTGTCATTCGACAGTCCCCCGCAAAGGAAATAGACATGGAGCAATTAGTTCCAGGAGATGTTATTCACCTATCAGCAGGAGACCTGGTGCCAGCAGACGTGCGAATTATCTCGTCCAAAGATTTGTTTGTCAGTGAATCGGCATTGACCGGAGAAGCTCTTCCTGTAGAAAAGCAGGACTCAACAGATCAAACATCGACCAATGTCCTTGAACTGGAGAACATTTGCTACATGGGAACAAACGTAATCAGCGGAACAGCAACTGCAGTAGTCATCTCCACTGGTGCTTCCACTTATTTCGGTTCCATGGCTAAAACTTTAACAGGGAAGCGTCCACTAACCAGCTTTGATCGGGGAGTAAACAGCGTCACTTTTGTGCTCATCCGCTTTATGATGATCATGGTTCCCGTCATTTTCTTTATCAACGGGTTTACCAAGGGTGATTGGATTGAAGCATTCTTCTTTGGTCTGTCTGTGGCTGTCGGGTTAACACCTGAGATGCTCCCTGTGATTGTAACTGCAAACCTGGCGAAAGGCGCCATCACCATGGCCCGTAACAAGGTTGTCGTAAAAAAACTGAATGCCATCCAGAACTTTGGGGCAATGGACATCTTATGTACAGACAAAACAGGAACGCTGACACAAGATAAAATCATTTTGGAAAAATACCTGGACATTCACGGAAATCAGGATGAATCCGTTTTGAAGTACGCATACTTGAACAGCTATCATCAAACCGGCTTGAAAAACCTCATGGATATTGCAGTATTGACTCATGCCGAGCTGACTGGTGTACTAGGTGCGGAAAAAAACTTCAAAAAAATCGATGAGATTCCTTTCGATTTTGATCGGCGGCGGATGTCGGTCGTCTTGGAGGAAAAAGGCGGCGAGCATCTTCTCATTTGCAAAGGGGCAATGGAAGAGCTTTTGAGCATCTCCACCCATTTGTCTGAAAACGGCCAAATCGTTCCACTCACATCGCAAATGACAGAAAAGATTCAACAAATCGTAAATGAGCTTAATAAGGATGGACTCCGCGTCGTCGCTGTAGCGGTTAAAAAATCAGAAGCGCTGGACAAAGCCTATAGCGTGAAAGACGAAAGCGACATGATACTGGTTGGCTACATCGGTTTCCTCGATCCGCCGAAGGATAGCGCTGCTACTGCGATTAAAGCTTTAAGGGAAAACGGGATTAACGTTAAGGTATTGACCGGTGATAATGCCGCAGTAACCCGCAAGGTTTGTAGAGATGTCGGCCTGGAAGTAAATGAAATCGTGCTTGGCAGTGAAATAGACAAACTGACAGATAGCGAACTCGCTTATCTGGCTGAAAAAACTACTGTCTTTGCCAAATTGAATCCACTGCAAAAATCAAGAATCGTTCAGGCGCTGCAAAGCAAAGGACACACCGTCGGATTCATGGGTGACGGAATCAATGACGCTGCCTCCCTGCGCCAGGCAGATGTGGGAATATCCGTTGATACAGCCGTTGATATCGCAAAGGAATCCGCTGATATTATTCTTTTGGAAAAAAGCCTGATGGTATTGGAAAAAGGCGTCATTGAGGGCAGAAAAACCTTCGGCAATATCATTAAGTACATTAAAATGACAGCCAGCTCGAACTTTGGCAACACATTCAGTGTATTGGGTGCAAGCGCATTTCTTCCCTTTTTGCCTATGCTTCCGATTCATCTTTTGATTCAAAATCTATTCTACGATATTTCACAGCTTTCCATTCCATGGGACAACATGGATCGAAAATTTCTGAGCACCCCGCAAAAATGGGATGCCAAATCTGTTGGTCGGTTTATGCTTTTTATTGGACCCATCAGCTCCATTTTTGACTACGCTACCTACCTGCTCATGTATTTCGTATTTGCAGCCAACACGGTAGCTGAGCAATCCCTGTTCCAATCTGGATGGTTCATTGAAGGACTTCTGTCGCAAACGCTAATTGTACACATGATTCGCACAGAAAAAATTCCTTTTATTCAGAGCAGAGCGAGCTTGCCAGTCATGCTCCTAACGGGTGCCATTATGCTAGTCGGTATTTACATTCCATTCTCGGCGTTTGGCTCAAGCATAGGCTTACAGCCATTGCCACTGGAGTACTTCCCATGGTTAGTAGCTATCCTGCTCGCGTATGCCCTGTTGACTCATTTGGTTAAAAAATGGTACATTCGCAAATTTAACGAGTGGCTGTAATCTTTATTCATTTTTTCGGAGGTGACACAGATGATCCTGGAAATGGTTCTGAAATTGAGTCTTGCCCTATTGTTCGGGTTATTGATTGGAATTGATCGTCAGTTAAAAAATAAAAAATTAGGCTTAGAGACCAGTATGGTCATCTGTGTCGCTAGTTGTTTGGTGACGATTGTTTCCATCGAAGCTTTCGCCAAATTTTCCGGCCCATCCCATCCGAATATGGACCCGATGAGACTTGCTGCACAGATTGTAAGCGGGGTCGGTTTTCTCGGAGCAGGGGTCATTTTGCGCAGAAATAACGAAGTCATCTCCGGTTTAACCTCCGCCGCACTCATTTGGGCAGCATCCGGTCTGGGAATCGCAATCGGAGGAGGCTTCTACGCAGAAGCAGTCTGTGCGGTAGTTCTGCTGATGCTCGCAGTGAACGTGATTCCTCAATTAATGAAGCTGCTTGCACCAAACACGCTAAAGAAACGAGACATTGGATTAAAAATAATTGTAGAGTCGAATAACCGCATGACGGATTTGATCAAAATGATCGAACGAAAAGGTCAAGATCAAGCGGAAAACAAAAAGGGCGAACATAAAATTCGTCATATGAGGATAAAAGATTTAGAAAATAACAATCAACAAATCAACCTAATCCTGTCTTCACCTGAAAACCGCTACACAACGGAGATTTATTACTACATCAAAAAAATTGATCATGTGCTCTCCGTTGAGATCGAACAATTATAGCAATTCCTATTCAACAAAAAGGCAGTGGTTGCGTTGGACCAGATCAAAAGGTCCCAAACAACCACTGCTTTCTTTACACGCCTTTCATCTGCTTGGCCAGCTCAAAGATGGTTTTGCTCCCTAGCGACTGCTCCATTTGTCTCTCTGCGTCCATCACAATCTGTTGAATCAGGCACTCGCTGCCATGATTAAAACTACATTCAAAAAGAGAGGTCGTTCCCTCGATCGCATGAATGACGTCCAGAAAAGAAATTTCCTCATAGTTGCGCTTGAGTCGGTATCCGCCATTTGCGCCTGATACGGAGTGAATCAATCCAGCCTTGACCAGCTTGGTCAGCATTTTGGAAAGATAGGTCTGCGAAACGCCCAGCTTTTCTGCTAAAATCTGCACACTCACGGGTTTGTCTGGAGCCTCAGCTACCAAATAAAGCATCACATGAAGCGCATAGTCGGTTGCCTGTGTGAACTTCATAAGACACCTCGATTATAGACTTTACAAATCCATAATAAGGTTCATTCAAGCAGATAGCAAGTGCAAGGTATGCCTTGACACCGATAAAATAACGGATATTATAGATACTATAAATCTTTAATAGAAGAGCGCTCTTACGATTAGTGATAGTTGATTCTGCTTGATCTTCATTAAGATGAAGCTTTTCTTTCATTTTAATCACGGATATAAAACGTCTTTAATATCTCGGAAGGGAGTTACTGTTATGATTTACGATTGCGCGATTGTTGGTGGAGGGTCAGCCGGGTTGAATGCCGCTCTGGTACTCGGCAGAACACGGAGAAATGTCGCCTTGCTCGACACCAATCAGCCCCGAAATGCCGTCACCCATGCCTCCCACGGTTATCTGACGAGAGACGGAGTGACGCCTGCCGAGTTTCGCCGCATCGCCTATGAAGAAGTGCTCCGCTATCCATCTGTTCATCATCTCCATACAGAAGTCGTTTCCATTACAAGGCTCGACTCAGGATTTGAGGTGCATGATTCATCGGGCGCTCGGATTCAAGCACGAAAGCTGATCCTGGCTACAGGCTTAAAGGAAATCTTTCCTGAGATCGATGGCCTCCACTCTTTATATGGAAAAAGTCTGTTTAATTGCCCGTTTTGTGATGGCTGGGAGCTGCAAGATCAACCTCTTGTCGTGGTTTCCGAAGATCCGTCCGTTTTCCATACTACCAAGCTGCTTTTGAATTGGACCCGCGATTTAGTCGTCTGCACCAATGGTCAACATCCACTTTCAGATGAACAAAAAGAACAGCTTCTTTCCAAAGGAATCGTGGTGATCGAGCAGCCTGTCGCCGCCTTCCTCGGAGAAAACGGGCAACTATCGCATGTACGTTTTGCGGATGGAACAACGATCGCCAGGACAGGCGGATTCGTAGCTCCTAAATTTATTCACAGCGCGCCATTTATCGAGAGCTTGGACTGCGAAAAAACTCCATTGGGCGGAATCAAGACAGATCAACTAGGTAAAACCTCCATCCCTGGTTTGTTCGCCGCAGGGGACACATCGTATGTCGCGCCTTCTCAACTGATTTATGCTGCTGCCACCGGAAGTAAAGCAGCTATGAGTGTAGTCAAGGAATTAACGGAAGAAGATTTCCATGACAAATGATAAAAGTCGAGTCTCATTCACGATCTTGGCGTTAGTCCAATCGACTTTAATCTTCACGATCGCGCTGATTATGATTCCAATGCCAAAGATTGCAAACGATTTCGCCTTGAGCTCGTCACAGCTACTACTGCTTCAAGTTGCTTACGGCCTGCCCTTTAGCGGTCTGCTGCTGTTTGGCGGTCGACTGGCGGATAGATACCGTGGCCTGCGGATGTTCGTAATCGGGCTGATTGTTTTCGGAGCCTCTTCTCTTTTCGCAGCATTCTCCCCCAGCTTCGAGATTCTGGTCAGCATGCGCTTCTTACAGGGTATCGGAGGGGGTGGGGCCTCTTTGCTGGGATTGATCACGACACTGCCTATGCTTCAGGTCTTTTGCCTGGACAGATTATTCTGGGTGCCAGTATATCGCTGATTTTCTCTGGAGCCGCCGTGCTCTCGACAGTAAATGTACCAGAGCACCAAACGGGGCTTGCCGGCGGCGTCATGAACACGGCTATGGAACTCGGTCCGACCGTGGGGCTGGCAATCCTGATGTCCGTGGAATCCATACAGGCCGAAGTTGTAAGAGGCTACGCCTCGGCATTCGGAACGGCTGGCGTGTTTTTTGTGGTGGCGGCGGTAATCACAATCGTACTGTTCAGGAGATCTCCGGTTGTGGCTGAGAAATCGACAAACAGTCGAAGTTATTTATCCCCACTTGCTTTTATGAGTGAAATTGAATCGAACTGAATTCGGGAGGGATTTGAAATGGAATTAAGAATGATTCACAACGAAGTAAACCCTGCTGCTTACGAGGCCATGAAGAGCCTTGAATCTTTTGTACTTCAATCCAGTTTGGATGAGGCTATCCTTGATCTAATCCAGCTAAGAGTGTCTCAAATAAATGGTTGTTCCTTTCATATGAATGTAAACGGAAAAGCCCTGTACGACAAAGGAGATCAATTTGAGCGTATTTTACTCCTGAACGTATGGCGTGATGTACCGAACTTCAGCAAGAAGGAAAAAGCAGCACTTGAGCTCGCAGAGCATCTTACTAAGGTTTCCAAGCTCGGAGTACCAGAGCAAGTATACAAGCAAGTCCGCGAACACTTCAATGAGCAACAGTATATCGACCTGGTGATGGCGATCAATGTGAGCAACTGCTGGAATCGACTCACAATTGCTACCGGTATGACGCCGGGTTGTTCATTGGAGAAGTAAATACGTAGTTTCATTCTGAAAGATATTAATAAAGGAGAGATTCAAAATGGCGATTTTCCATGTAACAGATGCTGCATTTAAGAACCAAATGCAAGCGAAAGGACTCACTTTAGTCAATTTTTGGGCGCCTTGGTGCGGACCGTGCCGGATGTTTGCGACCGTCCTTGAAGCATACGTAGCCGAAGGAAACCATGATGTCAAAATCCTCAAGCTCAATGTAGATGAAGAAACCGAGGTTGCCAATCAATTTGGAGTCATGAGCCTGCCCACTAGCATCCTGTTTAAAGATGGCCAACCAATCGACAAAGTAATCGGTGCCCTTCCTCTCAGTGATCTGAAAAAATTCGTTACCAGATAAAAGCAGCAAGACAGATGAAAGCCGACACATTCGCTGTGTCGGTTTTGCTGTTTATATATTCACCAGCTTTCGTATGCGTATGTCTGCGAGTTCTTGTTATTAAAAAGACATTATCATTTTTGATAGATCGTGTGCTTCTTCGATTGCTCGTATACCCACTCATCTAGAGCTCGTTTGGAAAACCGATATATGCTGTTGATCTGCAGAGCAGGAATATCCTTACTATCCAAAAGTTTGGCGAGAATCTGCTCAGCAATGCCTAAGTATTCAGCCGCCTCTGCTGCATCAAATATTTGTTTGTCTTCTGAGGCTTTCTTGTCGTTCAAACCATTTAATTCATTGCTTATCGTCACGAGGATGCTGGCAATCTGTGCCGTATTGTGCGTTGCTGAATCACCATATGCGGCTATGCTCTTTGTTACATCAGAGATCATCCATGACCCTATTAGCAAAACGACGCATAAGCAAAACATCCAAACGTTTTTCATGTCTCTCATATCACCATTCTTCCGTTAGATTAACATACCAGAAAAAGGAAAAACCGACACGATTTTTCGCGTCGGTTTCTCTGTTCTCTCTGTTCTCTATGTCAGCTGGACAAGCCGTCCTTCCAGCTTTACGCGATCATTCACCAGCATGCCAATGACCTCTACCAGAAGCCCGTGCTCTACTTCATGAATGCGCGCTGCCAATGTTTCTTTTGTATCTGTCTCTTGCACGGCTACAGGGAGCTGGGCGATGATTGGACCCGTATCGAGACCAGCATCAACCACATGCACCGTTACCCCCGTAATCTTTACCCCGTAGTCCAGTGCCTGACCAATGGCATCTTTCCCGGGAAACGCTGGCAAAAGGGACGGGTGTAGATTGATTATTTTTCCTTCGTAGGCAGACAATAGCGTCTCGCCAACCAATCGCATGTACCCCGCCAGCACAACCAAGGATATTTCGAGTTTTTGCAGCTCTGCCACAATCTCTGATTCAAAGGCAGCCTTGTCGGCATACTCCTTTGGCTGAAAAACAAAAGCAGGAATCCCTAAACGTTCTGCCCGCTTCAGTACCTTGGCACCCGGCTTATCGCAAACGAGAAGCGCGACCTCGACACCATCAAGTCGACCAGCCTGTACGGCTTGCACGATGGCTTCGAAGTTCGAACCGCTACCCGAAGCGAAAATGGCTAGCCTTCTCACCATTCCACCCCGTTGTATACGACTTTGCGCTCGCCAGCCGCAATGCTTCCGATCACATACGGCTCTTCGCCAAGGTCTTTCAGCTTTGCTACAACTGCATCAGCATCATCTGCTTTAACAACCAGCATCATACCAATTCCCATGTTAAACGTTTTGTACATGTCAGGATAAGAAATGTTGCCAGCTTCCTGAACTAGTTGGAAAATCGGAAGAACAGGCCAAGAACCTACTTCAATAATCGCTTGTGTACCTTCAGGCAGCACACGCGGGATGTTTTCTGTGAATCCGCCGCCTGTAATATGCGCCAGCGCTTTGATCTCATGAGATTCCAGTACAGACAGCACTTGTTTTACATAGATGCGAGTCGGAGTCAAGAGCTCCTCTCCGAGCTTTTTGCCAAGCACATCTACATGATCGTGCAGCGACATGCCTTTGTCAGCCAAAAGCACTTTGCGTACGAGTGAAAAGCCATTGCTGTGTACACCGCTGGAAACAAGCCCGATCAATACATCGCCAGCCGCTACAGAGGCACCCGTGATCATTTTACTCTCATCGACGACACCTACGGTAAAGCCAGCAATGTCGTATTCACCCTCTGCGTACATCCCTGGCATCTCAGCTGTTTCTCCACCAATCAGGGAGCAGCCTGCCTGCGAGCAGCCTTCTGCAATTCCTTTGACAATGGCTTCAATTTTGCCAGGAATGACCTTGTCGACTGCCAAGTAATCGAGGAAAAAGAGCGGCTCTGCCCCTTGTACAACCACATCATTGACGCACATCGCTACGGCATCAATCCCGATCGTATCGTGCTTATCCATCGCAAAGGCAAGCTTCAGCTTGGTACCTACCCCATCTGTACCAGAGACGAGGATCGGCTTTTCATACTTGGTTGTATCCAGACGGAACAAGGCACCGAAGCCGCCCAAATCCGTCATTACCTCTGGACGGAACGTGCGCTTCACGTGTTTTTTCATGCGTTCGACTGCTTCGTTCCCCGCATCGATGTCGACGCCTGCTTGTTTATATGCTTCACTCATCGTTTCTCCCCCTACCAGAGGTTCCTTGTATTAGCATTTGAGCGCAGGTAGCGCCTCTTCAAATTCAATTTCAGTCGGATATTCCCCGGTAAAGCATGCGAGGCAGTGTCCTTTATTCGGAGCCGAATCCTGACGCCCGATTGCTTCGATCATGCCTTCCACAGACAAGAAGGTCAAAGAATCTGCTTCAATGATTTGGCGGATTTCCTCAATGGATTTGGTTGCCGCGATCAGTTCATCACGGGTCGAGGTGTCAATGCCATAGAAGCAGGAGTTCATGACTGGTGGAGAGCTGATGCGTACGTGAACTTCCTTGGCTCCCGCCTCTCGCAGCATGCGCACAATCCGATTGCTGGTCGTGCCGCGAACGATCGAGTCGTCAATCATGACCACGCGTTTGCCTTCTACGACCTTGCGTACAGCCGAGAGCTTGAGGTAAACAGCACGCTCACGCAGCTCCTGGCTCGGTTGGATAAACGTGCGACCGACATAGCGATTCTTGATCAAGCCGATCTCATACGGAATCCCTGTCGCTTCCGCAAAGCCAATCGCCGCGGAAATACTGGAGTCAGGTACACCCGTCACAACATCTGCCTCAATCGCCGATTCCAAAGCCAGCTGTTTGCCGAGACGCTTGCGTGCCATGTGTACGTTGATTCCATCAATATCGCTGTCAGGACGTGCAAAGTAAATGTATTCAAAGGTACAGATCGAGCGTTGTGTAGTCTCGGTGAACTTTGATTCGCTCACGCCGTTTTTATCAATGACAATCAACTCGCCTGGCTGAACATCACGCCAGTACTGCGCTCCGATAATGTCAAAAGCACAGGTCTCGGAAGCAACGGTAATTGCGTCTCCCAATCGTCCCAAAGACAGCGGACGCAATCCATTCGGATCAAGGGCGATAACGAGTTGATTTTCGTTCATAACGAGAAGCGCATACGCACCTTTAATGTGCTGCAGGGCATCTTTTACAGCCCCAGGCAAGTCACGGCTTTCGGAGCGCGCGATCAGGTGGGCAATTACTTCGGTGTCGCTGGTCGTTTGGAAAATGGAGCCTTTTGCTTCCAGCTCTTTTCTGAGAACAGCAGCGTTCACCAGGTTACCGTTGTGAGCGACAGCCATGCTGCCTTGCGCATAACGGAAAAATAAAGGTTGTGCATTTTCGATCTTGCTGGACCCGGCCGTTGTGTACCGAGTATGACCAATGGCGATATGACCACGAAATTTCTCCAGATCACCCTTACCAAAAGCTTCAGATACGAGTCCCATTCCGCGATGCTTATACCACTTCTCGCCGTCGGAGGCGCAGATACCTGCGCTCTCCTGACCGCGATGCTGAAGGGCATGAAGCCCCAGATATGTTAATTGGGAAGCTTCCTGATGGTTGTAAATGCCAAAGACGCCACATTCTTCGTTCAGTTTATCCCAGATTAACCGATCAAACATGGAATCGCATCCTTCCAGGCTGCTTTCACCTCTTGAATAGAAGCATTGATCGCTTCACTTCCGTTCACATTCACTACCAGACGCTCGCCACCGATTGTTCCGATCTCTTTTGCCGGTACGCCATGCTCACCTGCCAATGCGAGAATCGCTGCTACCTGCTCTTTGGATGCACTGAGCAAAATGCGAGACTGTGATTCACTGAACAAGAGAACATCATGACGCAGCTCGGAGTCCAGCGATACTTGCGCACCTACGTTTTTGCCAAAGCAAGACTCTGCCAAAGCAACACCCAAACCGCCCTCGGACAGATCGTGAGCCGAGCTGACCAGACCTTTGCGGATAGCAGCCAAAACGAGCTTTTGAACAGCCGCTTCCTTGTTCAGATCAATTTGTGGCGGACGACCGGAGATCGAGCCTGTAGCCAGCTTTTGATACTCAGAGCCACCCAGCTCTGCGAATGTTTCGCCGAGCAAGATGATGACATCGCCTTCGTTTTTGAAATCTTGCGTTGTAATATGGTCAACATCTGTGATCAAACCAACCATGCCGACAGTTGGAGTCGGATAGATGGCGTCACCGCTGCGTTCATTATAGAAAGAAACGTTTCCGCCAATAACTGGTGCGTCCAGTGCTACGCACGCTTCGCTCATGCCCTCGCACGATTTCTCGAACTGCCAGAATACCTCCGGCTTTTCCGGGCTTCCGAAGTTGAGGCAGTCTGTAATCGCAAGCGGTTCTGCACCTGAGCAAACAACGTTGCGCGCAGATTCTGCTACAGCGATAGCTCCGCCTACTTTTGGATCCAGGTATACGTAGCGTCCGTTGCAATCGGTGGACATCGCGAGTGCTTTGCGTGTACCACGCACCATCACGACAGCAGCATCAGAGCCTGGTTTTACGGCTGTATTGGCACGAACGATATGGTCATACTGCTCATAGACCCATGCTTTGTTTGCTACAGTCGGTTGAGCGAGCAAGCTTTTCAAGGCTCCGTTCAAGTCTGCTGGCTCAGTGATTCCTGCAATAACATCTACGTTTGCGTTTGCTTCATAGTAAGCAGGTACCGCAGATGGACGATGGTATACAGGAGCATCATCAGCCAAGCTGTCTACGGGTACTTCCGCTACGACCTCGCCTTTATGCAGCAGACGCAGCTTGCTGTCTTCTGTTACTTTACCCACGACAGCAGACGCCAAGCCCCATTTGTCAAAAATCGCAATGGCTTCTGCTTCCTTGCCTTTTTCCACGACCACGAGCATACGCTCTTGGGATTCGGAGAGCATCATTTCGTAGGCAGACATACCAGCTTCACGCTGTGGCACCAAATCCAGATTCATTTCGATACCGTTGCCTGCTTTGGAAGCCATTTCGGAGCTGGAGCTAGTCAAGCCGGCAGCTCCCATGTCCTGAATTCCTACGACAATACCGGTGTCGATCAGCTCCAGGCATGCTTCAAGAAGCAGCTTTTCCATAAATGGATCGCCTACTTGTACAGCAGGACGTTTTTTCTCGGATTCTTCAGTCAGCTCTTCAGAAGCAAAGGTCGCTCCGTGAATACCATCGCGTCCAGTGCTGGAACCAACGTAAATCACTGGGTTGCCAATACCGGAGGCTACGCCTTTTTGAATCTTTTCGTGGTCAATCAGACCCACACACATCGCGTTGACGAGAGGATTTCCTTCATAAGTAGGGTCAAAGTTGACTTCGCCGCCTACGGTAGGAATCCCGATGCAGTTTCCATAGCCAGCGATACCGGCAACTACATGCTCAAACAAATATTTTACGCGAGGAGTAGTCAGCTCCCCGAAGCGAAGCGAGTTCAGTACAGCAATCGGACGAGCACCCATGGAGAAAACGTCACGGATGATTCCGCCTACACCTGTAGCAGCACCTTGGTACGGCTCAATTGCAGATGGGTGGTTATGGCTTTCGATTTTGAAAACAACGGCTTGGTTATCGCCGATGTCTACAATACCAGCACCTTCGCCCGGTCCTTGCAAAACGCGAGGTCCCTTAGTCGGGAAGCGGCGCAGAACAGGCTTGGAGTTTTTATAGGAGCAGTGCTCAGACCACATGACGCTGTAAAGACCTGTCTCCGTCCAGTTCGGTTTGCGGCCGAGGATATCGACTACACGCTTATATTCTTCCTCTGTCAGACCAATTTCACGGTAGATCTTTTGCTGCTCAATTTGTTCGGCTGTCGGTTCTTTATGCGTGAGTTGTGACACTGCTTTTTTCCCTCCACGTCTTCAGGATCGAGGTGAACATGCGGCGGCCGTCATCAGAAGTCATCCATGTATGCACAGCGCGCTCTGGGTGAGGCATCATGCCCAGCACATTGCCCTCTTCGTTGCAAATTCCTGCAATATCTTCAAGAGAGCCATTCGGATTTTCGCCATGGTAGCGGAATACAATCTGATTGCCCGCTTTGAGCTTTTCCAGTGTCTCTTCGTCACAGTAGTAGTTTCCTTCGCCATGCGCGATCGGAATATGAATTTCTTCCCCTGCCGCGTAATCACGAGTAAACGCGGTTTGGTTATTTTCTACACGCAGTCCCGACAGCTTGCAACGGAACTTGAGTGAAGTGTTGCGCAAGAGAACGCCTGGCAATAGGCCTACTTCGGTCAGGATTTGGAATCCGTTACAGATTCCCATAACCAGTTTGCCTTCTTCTGCAGCCTTCACCACTTGCTCCATCACTGGAGAAAAGCGAGCGACTGCACCACAGCGCAGGTAGTCGCCATACGAGAAGCCACCTGGCAACAGAATCGCATCATACTGGGAAAGATCGGTATCAGAGTGCCACACATAATCAACCGGCACACCCATTACATCTTCAACTGCGTTGTACAAGTCGATGTCAGCATTGGAACCTGGAAAAACGATAACCGCTACTCGCATCTATTAGCCCTCCACGATCTCAAAGCGATAGTCTTCAACCACCGTGTTGGCCAGCAGCTTTTCGCACATTTCACGTACACGTTCTTCTGCCTGAGCACGGTCAGCTGTATCCAGCGTGAGCTCCATATATTTACCGATGCGAGCATTGTTTACTTCATCAAATCCGAGTGTGTGCAAAGCACCTTTTACCGCATGGCCTTGTGGATCAAGCACGCTCTCGCGCAAAGTTACATAAACAACAGCTTTAAACATGTACGTCTCCTCCCAGTCTCTTAAGCATTTCTTGATACGCATCTTCTACGTTGCCCAAATCCCGACGGAAGCGGTCTTTATCCAGCTTCTCGTTCGTTTCTGAATCCCAGAACCGGCATGTGTCCGGCGATATTTCATCGGCGAGGAGAATTTCCCCATCCGCAGTTTTGCCAAATTCAAGCTTAAAGTCGACCAGTGTAATGCCTCGCTCACGTAAATAAGGACGAAGGACTTCATTGACTTCAAGTCCCATGCGCTCAAGAGTCGCTTGGTCGCTTTCGCTAGCGATGCCGAGCACCTTGATGTGAGAAGCATTCACCAGCGGATCACCTAGTGCGTCATCCTTGTAGTAAAACTCAACAACCGGCTGTGGAAGAGCAGTCCCTTCTTCCATTCCCAGGCGTTTGGCGAGTGAGCCAGCCGCGATATTGCGCACGACTACCTCCAAAGGAATAATCTCCACTTTTCGTACGACCTGCTCGTTTGCAGACAACAGGCGAACAAAATGGTTGTCGATGCCACTCTCTTTCAGCATCGTGAAGAAAATAGCGGTGATGCGATTGTTCAGCTCACCTTTTCCGGTGATTTGCGCCCGTTTCTCTCCATTGAATGCCGTTGCGTCGTCTTTATACTCCACCCAGTATTGATCAGGCACTGATGTCCGATAAATACGTTTCGCCTTGCCTTCGTAGAGTTGTTCTTGTTTTTCCACTGTAGGAGTCACCTTCCTAGGTAAAAAGGTTAAGTTACGGTAAATACACGAACGTTTCAAATACATTAAAACACAATCATACGCATTTATCAACGAAAAAAGAGGAAACACACTTCGACAAACGTTCGGTTTTTGACGTAAATTATATTGTGTTTTATTTGTAAACATTCGTTTACATACCCTCCACACTAGCTCTACACTTTCTCCTTACAATAGTCCCTAGTAGCATTGTTATTTTGATTAGGGGGATTTTTCTTGAAGACTCAGACATTATTTTCTACTCTTCTTTCACCTTTTTTCCAGCTCAATAGACGTACCAGGCTCCGCACGAAAATGATTCTCCCACTCCTTGCCATTCTCCTTACTGCTTCCGGTATTATCGGAGGAACCTTTTACTTTCAAGTGAAGCAGATGATCATCACCCAAATGGAAGGAAGGCTCGATTCAGAAACCGATAAAATCATCGAAAAGATTTCCCTCATGAAATTCATGTTTTCTGCAGATGAAGAAACCTATCAAAAGCGTCTGGAATTCGAGCTAGGGCAGCAGCGGCAAAGTCTCGCTCAAGAAGGTCTTTCCGTTCAGCAGTTTATGGTACATGGTGGCGCGTTTCACCCCATTGATAACGTAACGATCGGACCGATCACAATACCCAAGGAAGTAGCCCCTCAACTGGAAGCTGAGCGCTTTGGTGTCCTTCACTTGCCTGTTGACGGCGTCATACATACATTGGCTTTTACCCATTCGCCTGAAGAAAATATGGTTTATGTACTGGATGTCTTGCAGGATCAATACTTGGGACCACTGCATCAAACAACCCGACTCATCCTGCTGACGGTAGCTGGCAGTCTCCTCGTCTCTGCCGTCATTTGCTGGTTTATCACCAAAGGAATCACCGCTCCCTTTTCCGTCATGATCAAAAGCATGCAGCAGGTAAGCTTTGGAGATTTGTCGCAGCGATTGGACATGCAGCATGAGGGACCAGAAATCCGCGCTATCTCAGACAGCTTCAATCATATGATCACGCAGATGGCTCAGATGATTCGGGAAATGCAGAAGATGATGGTTGAGCTAGGGCAAGGCGGGGTACAAATCCAGCAAAATGCCGACGATACGAGCCAGCTGTCCTCTCTTCTGGCAGTTCGACTTGAATCCGTAAATAAGGGTGTCGAGCAAACGGCTGTCTCCACAGAAATAGCTAACAACACCTTTCATGAAATGAAAAAGGGCTTGGATGAGCTTTTCTTTCGAATTAACTCCATTTTGCAAGCAGGTGTACAGATGGAGCAGGCAACGAAAACCGGGCATGAGCGAATTTCCAACCTAACCTCAACGATCGCAGTCTTTGCCGAGACCTATGCCCAGTTGGATAATCGGATGACACATCTTCGCCTGCAATCAGAATCAATCGGTCAGATCATTTTATTAATACAAGCGATTGCCAAACAGACCAAGCTGCTTGCGATGAACGCAGCGATCGAAGCGGCACGTGCAGGAGAGTATGGAAGAGGCTTTGCTGTGGTGGCTGATGAAGTAGCCAAGCTGGCTAACGAATCGGAAAAGGCGACCATTCGGATTACTAGTATCATGACGCAGGTGCAAACCGAGACCGATACAATCTCTAGTGAAAGTATTCTGGCTAGTACCCAGCTTCAGAAAAGTAAAAGGAAGCTTTCCGAAGCAGAGCAGTCTTTCCGGCAAATGAGAGAAGCTGTAGATCAGACAACTGGCGAGCTTCACGCTGCCCATGCAGAACTTGAATTGATCTCGATTGGCCTGAAAGAAGTGGATCAATCGCTGGAAACCTTCGTCGCCATCTCCCAGGAGACAAAAAGCAGCACAGAGGAGATGTGGCAGGCATCGTGCGAGCAGCTTTCTTCTATAGAAAGATCGCGTCAGCTAGCTGATGATTTGCAGGTATTATCAAAGCGTCTTCATGAGATTAGCGAAAAGTTTCGGGTAGCATGACTGACGTAAGCTCGTGAGCTCGTACCCTTTTATTTGTGATACACTAAGGTTCGGTGTAAACCTTTACGCGAAAGAAGGAATAAAAGATGTTTCCGTTTGAGGTATCTTTTCCTACCCTTATCTACTTTGGCATGGGCGAAATTCAACGTTTGGGGCAGGAAGCCAAAACGCTGGGTCAAAAAGCCCTGCTTGTCACGGGCGGAAGTGCTGCTAAGCGTACCGGTCTTCTGGACCGCGTGCAGATTCTACTAGAAGAAGCACAAGTAGAATTTGTCTTGTTTGACAAAATCGAGCCTAATCCGCGGACTGCTACCGTAGATGCTGGTGCAGCACTGGCACGTGAGCACAGATGTGACTTCGTGCTGGCAGTTGGAGGCGGATCTGTATTGGATGCGTCCAAAGCGATTGCAGCTGCTGCCAAGTCCGGTCGCCCAATCTATGACTACATGCGCGGAAACCCTACTGGATCAAACCAAATGCTCGTACCTGTACAGGATGCACTGCCACTACTGACAGTACCTACCGTCGCTGCTACAGGCTCTGAAGCAAACAACATCAGTGTTCTGACTCACTGGGATACGCATGAAAAATCTTCGATCAACGGACCAGCTCTTTATCCGAAAATCGCAATTCTCGATCCTTCTATCACTTTCACGGTTCCGGCTCGTGTCACCGCTGAATCATGTGCAGATATTTTTTCCCATCTATTTGAAAGCTATTTGATCAGCGCTGACAAAACGAATGTGCAGGATGGCATTTCCGAAACATTGATTCGCCTCGTAGTGGAGCATTCGCTTACTGCTATCGAGCAGCCGAACCATGAAGAAGCGAGATCGACCCTTTTATGGGCAAGCACGCTTGGGATCAGTCCGTTCGCAGCAGGAGGTCGCGGTGCTGGCATGCCTCTGCACGGGATTGAGCACCCGCTGAGCGGAATTTTTGACATGGCGCATGGTCGTGGACTAGCCATCCTGTCCCTCCCGTATTTCGAGCAGGTCATTTTGCCTGATCGCCCGGAACGACTGGCACGCATGGGACGAAGCTGCTTTGGTGTCATGGAAGAAGACACGCGAGCTGCTGCTCGTGCTACTATCGATGCTGTTCGTCACTGGTATGAGAATATGGGCATTACCGAGAAGCTCTCAGACTTTGGGGTGACACGTGAGGTCATGCCGCATATGGCTGCCGAAGCAGTCCACATCGGTGGAAGAGGCGTCGGCCACTTGCCAAGCTCACGAAAGCTGAATGCAGAAGACATCATCGCGATCTACGAAGCTTGCTTGTAAGCCCTTGCATTATTCACTGGCGAGCCTGTAGGCAGATATGCCATAATAGCAGTAAAAAAACTTCTATCGATGTATACTCTAGGTGGAGCGACCGCGTTTAGTGGAAAGTTTGTATGCGTTCCAGAAAGTTTAAACATGATTGCTTTCATACGGTGAAGAACTTAAACTTTCTTGCACGTGAAAAAAACTTCTATCGACGACACTGCTTCACACGATGGAGTTATAGAACTATCTTACTCGCTACATATTTTCTAATTATGGAGGTTGCGTAAAAAATGGCAGATCCACGCATTAATGAATTAGCCAGTCGTCTTGTCCGTTATTCACTCCATTTGCAAAAAGGAGAAAAAGTGCTGATTGAAAATACAGGTCTGCAGCCTGAATTAGTACGCGCACTCGTCCGCGAGTCGTTTGCGGTTGGCGCTCTCCCGTTGGTCACTCTGAAAGATCAGGAAATTCTTCGCGCGCTCTACCAAGGAACAAGCGAAGAGCATATGACTCTCATGGCTAAATACGAGTATGACCGGATGAAGGACATGGACGCATACATTGCAATTCGCGCCTACGACAACATCAATGAGCTTGCAGATGTTCCAGAAGACAAAATGGGCATTTACTCGCGCATCCTCTACCAGCCAGTACATACGAATGAGCGCGTGCCGAACAAACGCTGGGTAGTGCTTCGCTATCCGAACAAATCCATGGCTCAGCTGTCTGGCATGAGTCTGGAGAACTTCGAAGACTTCTACTTCTCTGTCTGCAATCTGGACTATGAAAAAATGTCCAAGGCGATGACACCATTAAAAGAATTGATGGATCGCACCGACCGTGTGCGTATCGTCGGTCCAAACACAGACCTGCGCTTCTCCATTAAAGGCATCAACGCTGTAAAATGTGATGGGAAACGCAACATTCCAGACGGTGAGGTATACACCGCTCCTGTGCGTGACTCTGTAGAAGGAACGATCTTTTACAACGCAGCAACGAACTATCACGGCATCTCCTTCACGGATGTTCAGTTCACATTCAAAGAAGGAAAAATCGTGGAGGCAACAAGCTCGAATACAAAAGCACTGAACGAGATTCTCGATACAGATGACGGAGCGCGCTACATCGGTGAATTTGCGATTGGCTTTAATCCGCACATCCTGCACCCAATGCTGGATATCCTGTTCGATGAAAAAATCGCAGGCAGCTTCCACTTCACGCCTGGTAATGCGTATACAGTAGCCGATAACGGTAACCGTTCCTCTGTTCACTGGGATCTGGTGCAAATCCAACGCCCTGAATACGGCGGCGGCGAAATCTGGTTTGACGATGTACTGATCCGCAAAGACGGACGCTTTGTACTGCCAGAGCTAGAAGGCTTGAACCCAGAAAATCTCGTGTAAATTATCCTTAACTACAAGCAAAAGCTACCCACTTGATTGATGTGGGTAGCTTTTTGCATATAGTAGCATTTAGGCTTGAATAAATGCATCCAGCTTTTCCTTTTGACGCAAATGATGGACAAAATGCATAAAAATCAGCTGGTACCATTCGGCAGCATTCAAATACCCCAATGCGGGATGTGGCATTCTTTGATCAGGCGAAATCGTTGCCAGAGTCGGTTCAAGCTCACGCACCTGATTGATCAGTTGAAGCAAATTATGTTTTACTTCTTCTGTTGATTCAGCGTTAGCTGGCGTGTACTCCGGTGAATCAGGAACCTTAATCGCGATTGGCGGAAATTTCCCAGCCTCGATAATCTTTTCACCATTCTCTGTTTTGCCTTCTCCCACTACACCATTCCCGGATGCACATTGCTCAATTGCTCGGATTTGCATATGAACAGCCGATTGTATCAGGTGATTGTACAGCTGCCCGAGCGACCATTCATCTGCTGCAGGCTTTTTCGTGAACTGCTCAGCAGAATATCCTTCCAAAGCTTTTACATATTGCTCGGCAACCTCTTCAAACTGGCTCAACATTTCCACTGTATTCATCTAGGAACACCCTTTCTCATTTCAGCTCATCCGTCTATAGGGCTATCATATCGCAGCGCTACTGACAGCATCATGTCAGTAGCATTTGCAGACATGTAAACAATTTGATCTGGTCATGTGTTCAGAATCGGATAAACTTGGATTATATCACCCCGGCAAAAGGAGGTATCCTCTCGTGAATAAAACGGACCGGCTGCTGGCCATCGTACTCGAGCTCCAATGCAAGCAATTGCTTCGGGCAGAAGATCTGGCCGAAACCTTTGAGACCAGTGTCCGAACCATTTATCGTGATATGCAGGCGCTGAGCGAGGCTGGCGTCCCCATCGTCGGCTCCCCTGGCCTCGGCTATTCCCTGATGGAGGGCTACTTTTTGCCTCCTGTGAGTTTTTCGATTGAAGAAGCCGTCACCCTCTTGATCGGCACAGGACTTGTGGAGCAAGCATTTGATCCTTCATACGGGGAGCATGCCAAATCCTCTCAACGCAAGCTGGAGTCGCTCCTGTCAGATCCGGTACGTCAAGAGACCGCTCGTGTCCGCTCCACCTTTCGCCTGCTGGGCAACTGCGGATACATGGCAAAAGGGCAAACGCATGATTATATGGAAACGCTCAGGCAAGCGATCTTAAACCGCCAAAAGGTACGCTTCCGCTACAAAAAAAACATCCCGGAGGCAGATGGCAACCGGGATAGCGTACGGGACGTTGCTCCTTATGGACTCGTCCTCATGCGTGGCTCATGGATACTCCTCGCTCAATGTGATTTGCGTCAGGACATCCGTAACTTTCGGCTGTCACGAATGAGCGGGCTTATCGTTTTGAACGAACATTTTACGTGCCCCGCGGATTTTGATTTGGAGTCGTATAGGCCAAAGGATGATCGGAAACTGCTCGTACGAATACAAATAAGCAGCGCAATCGTCGACAAGGTAAAAGAATCCAATCAATTTTTTATCGAAGAAATCGCGGAGCATCAGGAAGCAGTAATCGTCACACTGCGTGTGCGGCAAATCGAGGAAATCATTCCCTGGGTACTCGGCTGGGGAGCACAAGTCGCCGTTCTGGAACCAGATTCACTACGTACACGCATTCGTGAGGAAGCAGAAAAAATGCTGAACCACTACTTCCCTTCCCCAAACAATCCCGCGAGCTTTTGATACGTCGGAGGAAATTCTGCCTGATAGCGCAAAAAGGACGGGATCGGGTAGCGCACTCCCCCTTTTTGTGTCCCAGCCAGGCCTTCTACCAACTCAGTCGCATCGCGGAAATGAAAACTGAATGCCATCTCATGGTCTTGCGTCTGGGCAAACAATCGATCTCCATAACACGGAACAATGACCTGCGGCTCGCCTGTTTGCAACGGCTTGATAGCGATATCGGCACAATCAGCCCGGGCAGAAAACGTCGATGGAATGGAGCCGCCCCGCTTGTAGAGCATCCCTGCTACCAGACGCATAACCTGCGCTGCATTCCCGTAAATCACAACCACGTCTGGATCGACCTCTGCTCGCTCCAGCGGATACGATACATAGAAGCCGCTTTCCTCTGCGGAGAATTTCGGTACGTCCAGTTCACTTTTCGCACCTGCCTCAAGCGTATCCGTATACATTCCACAGGCGAGATTGCCTTCTGCATAAAATGCCGGCTGCTCTTCATACCCAAAGGCAACCTGCGCGATCGGACAGGACAAATCAGCCCCATTCATCGCAATACTCCAGCCATAGCGGCGCGAAAAACTGACGGACTGGCAAATCGTAATCTGATAGCCCAGGTCTCGCTGCGGCCGTTTTGCTCTGGCTGGCAGCGCTGCTTCTTCTTTTATAATTTTAACCCCAACTGGAAAAGTCTCTGTTCGCACATACGATTGAATCGCCTGATTCAGCTCTTTTGCATTCATGTTCTTACCTCCCCCAAATGGCTGTACTCCGAATTTTTCGTCTTCTCCAGAGTGAATCCCTGCTCACTCAACTTTTTTTGTTAGCCCAGCTTACAAAAACGTAAGGTTCGGGAAAGGTAAATCCATTTCGACTTGATCCATTCCTTGCTAGGATATATATAACTACAGGAACGGCTTGGAGGATCGAAATGAAAAAGCTCGTGTATGTCAGCTTGTTCGTATTCTGCTGTCTACTGGTGGGATGCACCACACAAAAACCATTGGAACAAGTCCAAGGTCTTGGCAGAGAAGAAGCTGCACAAATTGCCGCTGCCGCTGTCAGAAAGTACTATCATCTGCAGGTAGATACTCAGGACCGTGAAATCACGCTCGAGGACCCATCCAAATTAGTAGATTCCGCTACAGGGAAGCCCATTTACAAAGGCATTCCCGTACATGCCATATTGAAGAACAAGCCAGTCGAAGGAGATATTTACGGCTTCCACGCGATCATCGAGCCACAGACAAAACAGGTTTTATCACTTTCTGTTGATGTCATCGGATCAAATGGTGAAAAAGCGACACAAGCGATCGCAGAAGCAGATTTGGAGAAAGCTGCTGCCGATTTTATCCGAACGCAAAAGCTCCTCGCCCCTACTTCTTTTGAACTCGTCAAAACATCTGATACGAGTACACACAATTCCAAGCGCTACTTCTACTATTCTGATGGCCAAAATGCTGTAGCCATCGGTGTCGATACAGACCTCCAGCAGGTCGTTACTTTCAGCTACGATTAAATCAAGCTTCCTCCTGAGTAATCATTTTCCTGCAAGGGAAAAGTAATGATGAAATGGAGGTGAGAAAATGGCAGATATTAAAGTGCTGGATAACGGCCCTCTGCTTGTCACTGGCGAAGTTACACTGCTGGATGGTGAAGGGAATCCGATGGAGTCAAAAAACCAGATGTATCTCTGTAGATGCGGTCTATCCACCAATAAGCCTTTCTGTAACGGCGCCCACAAAGGCAAGTTTGAAAGTACGGTACGCGCGTAGTGAAAATGACTTACTCGGGATAGACCTGTTTGTGACAACTGTTAGGAGTAAGAAAAAGTGGTTGAGCAGAAATGTTGACTCTGTTCAGCCACTTTTTTATGGTTGAAACCTATGGAATCTCAAGTGTCATCATCATATAACGAGTACCCGATTCACAATTCTTCCAATAATCAACGTTTGGACAACTGGAAAAATAATGATAGAGTAGATAGGAGGGAGGGATCACTCGATGAAAGCAATATTGGTTGATGATGAACAGCTACCTTTACTGCATCTGCAAAAAGTGCTGGAACGCGACATAGCTGGCATTGAGGTGATCGGAACGTATTCAGATCCTCTTATGGCTCTCGAAATGGTGAAAAACCTCAAACCAAACGTCGTGTTCCTCGATATTAACATGCCTGGCATCAGCGGCCTTGAAATCGGAGAGCAGCTTCAGGCTTATGATTCTCCCCCTGAGATTGTCTTCGTGACGGGCTATGATAAATATGCAGTTGAAGCATTTGAGCTTTGCGCACTGGACTACATCATGAAGCCTGTGCAGCTCAATCGCCTGCAAAAAACGATAGAGCGCCTGAGAAAGCGTCTGAAAAGTGATCACGAGGTAAATGTCGAACCGAAGCCTTTGATTACGATAAAATGCTTTAATCATCTTCAGTTTCAATACCAGGATCAAGAACCGCGCGTCATAAAATGGCGTACGGCTAAAGCACGAGAACTATTTATTTACCTCTTGCATCACCGCAATCGGATGATAGACAAAGACACACTGATTGAGCTGTTGTGGCCGGAATGCGATCTGTCCAAAGGCGTAACACAGCTTTATACAACGATCTATCTCATCCGTCAAACGCTGAAGCAGCACGGACTCGAAGGTATTACGATCACCAAAGGAAACTTGGAGAACGGGTACAAGCTCAGTGTAGACTCCGTTCAAATCGATGTAGAGGAATGGGAAAATCACGCTTCCCAGTTAAGTCCCCCCTCGCTACATAATGCCCAAGTGTATGAGCGCATTTTGGAGATGTATCATGGTGACTACTTGGGAGAGCATGAGTACTTATGGGCTGAGTACGAGCGTGAGCGGCTGCGTAGATTATGGCTGCAGCTGGCGAAAAATTTAAGTAATTTTTACTTTGAGCAAGAGATGATACATGCGGCTGTAAAAGTAAATCTGCTCATGCAATCTCTCCATCCGCTCATGGATGACAGCTACTTCCAGCTAATGCGGCTGTATGCAATGACAGGTAATCATGCTGCTGTAGAGGAACAATACGATCTGCTCGCCTCCAGATGGGAACAGGAGCTGGACTCTCCTGTTCACCCCGATATCACTGCCTGGTACGTCGCTTGGAAGCGATCTTGATGCAAAGTAATATCGCAGCCGACCAACCCAAAAACCCTTCTCTCGACATCACGTCAAAGAAGGGTTTTTTCTACTTTCTCAAAGCACAAAATCTTCCAACTACAAATAAGCCTATGAAATCATAGCCTCTAGCGACAATATCTTCATTTGTTACTGTGCTATTTGACCTTTATTGTCGTTTTTCTGTCCTGGCCTATTGCAGGTACATATCCGTCCCGAAGACATTTTGGATCGCCCATTCAATCCGCTCCGTCTGAAGTGGCTTTGCGATAAAATCTCTTGCGCCAGCCTGAATGGCCTTAATGACCGTTTCGCGGTGCACGAGTGCAGAACAGATAATAATCTTCGCTTCACTGTCTATCTCCATAATTTTGCGCGAGGCATTCAAGCCGTTCATTCCTGGCATGGAGATATCCATAAATACGAGCTCGGGCTTAAACAAGCAATAGTTTTTGACCGCATCCTCGCCTGTATCGGCTTCGGCAATCACAACAAACCCCAAAGACTCAAATATGTTTCGCAGCACAAGACGTGTAAACGCTGTATCATCTACAATCATAATACTCCTCATGGAATAGCTTCTCCTCTGGCATTTAGGTTATCGTAATACTTGTCGGTAATCATCCTTAAAGGAAAATAAGCTCCTTTCTTTATTCTACTCCCCCCATCTCAACCATTTCTGAACAAGTAAGACTTGGCTCTGAAAACCATCCAGGAAAGAGGTGTCACCATGAGAGAATACACGAGGCTAGCTGAGCTAAAAGAAGAAATCGAGCGTCACGCGATCTGTCTGCTGTTTATTAAAATGGCAAACTGCGGTGTATGTGATGCGACCTATGAAAAAACAACGAAGCTGTTGGAAAGCTATCCGCAAGTAGTCGGGGCTGCTGCATCTATCGAGAAGATTCCGAGTATATCTGGCGAGTTCCTCGTATTTACAGCGCCAACCGTTCTCCTATTTATAGAAGGAAAGGAAGTGTTCCGCCAATCCCGGATTGTCGCATTCCAGCCATTTGAGAAAGTAGTGAAGCAGGCTGTTGAAGCATCTACGAGACCGTCTAGCTGGCTATGATCCAGCCGCACAAAAAAAGATCGTACACCCCCAATTGGTGTACGATCTTTCTCTTGCAAATAAAGCTTTGTTCTACCCTACCACGCCGCAATAGCGCTGTCAGTCCGCATATCGGTTCCGCCGCTCAGCACGCCATTTTCATCGCGCCAAATAATCTGTCCACGGCCAAAGTAGTTTCCAAGCTGTGCCCACTTGATAGTGTGACCCTTGCGCTCCAATGCCAACGCCAGATGCTCTGGGAAATGACGCTCCAGCTCCACTGTCTTTCCTTCTGTCCATTGCCAGCGCGGTGCATCCAGCGAGGCTTGTGGATTGAGGTGGAAATCGATTGTATTCATTACTACCTGCACATGTCCTTGTGGCTGCATAAAGCCGCCCATTACCCCGAATGGTCCTACTGCTTTTCCATCCTTGGTCAAGAAGCCTGGAATAATAGTGTGGAATGTTTTTTTGCCAGGCTCCAGGCAGTTGTCGTGCTCAGGATCCAGCGAGAAATTGTGACCGCGGTTTTGCATAGCAATACCTGTCCCTGGAATCACAACTCCAGAACCAAAGCCCATGTAGTTGCTCTGGATAAAGGAGACCATGTTACCCTCGCCATCAGCAGTCGCCAAGTAGATGGTACCGCTTGATTTCGGCTGTCCTGGCTCTGGTGTCAGTGCTTCGTCGCCAATCAGGGCACGGCGAGTATTCGCGTATTCTTCGGAGAGCAAATCCGCTACCGATACTTTCATCTTACTTTCTTCTGTGATGTATTTCAGTCCATCTGCAAATGCCAGCTTCATCGCTTCGATCTGTTTATGGTACGTATCTACTGTTTCTTTTGCGGCAAAATCATAGCCCTTCAGAATGTTCAGTGCCATCAAACCGATCATGCCTTGACCATTCGGTGGGATCTCCCATACATCGTAGCCACGGTAATGAACACCTACTGGCTTCACCCATTCAGGCTGGTACGCTGCCAGGTCTTCCTTGCGCAAATAGCCACCGCACTCACGAGAGAAGGCATCAATCTTATCCGCCAGCTCTCCACGATAAAAGCTTTCTGCGTTAGTCTGTGCGATTTGGCGCAGCGTCTGGGCATGACCTGGTGATTTCCAGATGTCCCCTGCCTTCGGTACTTTGCCGTCAGGCGTGAATGTTTTGAACCAGTGAGCGTACTCCTCGCCTGTGCACAGCTGCGAGAACTTTTTATGCGCTACCTTCCAGTAGTGAGCCAAGGTCGGGGATAGCGGGTATCCATTTTCCGCATAGTCGATCGCTGGTTGCAATACTTCTGTCAGAGGCAGACGGCCAAAACGTTTGGACAGCTCAGCCCACGCTGCCGGTGCACCCGGTACAGTTACAGGAGTCCAGCCGTATGTTGGCATTTCCTCGAGACCTTTTGCTTTGAGCGCTTCAATCGAGATGCCCTGTGGAGCCGGACCGCTCGCGTTCAGCCCGTGTAATTCATCCTTGATCCATACAAGAGCGAATGCGTCTCCGCCAATGCCATTCGAGGTCGGCTCAACTACAGTCAAGCACGCAGCCGTAGCAATTGCTGCGTCAACCGCATTTCCGCCTTTTTTCAAAATATCGAGGCCAGCCTGTGCTGCCAATGGCTGCGAAGTAGCTACCATGCCATTTTTTGCATAGGTGGTCACACGCTTAGATGCGTAGGGATAATCCATTGCGTCGTAGTTAACCATCGTTCATTGCTCCCTTTTCCAAAGAGGAAATTCAAAAAGTCCGGGAAACCTGCTTCTTTTTGAACATTCTCAGTTAGTAGATTCTATCCGATGAAAATGAACCCGTATACCATCGCTGCTACCATCACAATAGCAGGATGCACCTTCCATGTTTCGAGCAGAAGATAGGAAGCAACAGTCAAAATACCTGTTTGCATCCAGCCAATTCCTTCGACTGCGCCCATGAGAAATTGATAGGTCATCGTTCCCAGCAATACGGTCACGATCGGCCGAACTGATTGGGTCATCGCTTTTACCTGTGGTGCATTGCGGAACAGATTAATAAATTGAAGCAGCAGAATCATCGCAATCGCCGTTGGCGCTACCGTAGCAAACAGGGCCACAGTTGCACCCGGAACTCCCGCTACTTGATAACCAATGTAGCCCGCTAATTTCGTTGCGATCGGACTTGGTAGTGCATTTCCTACTGCGAGTACTTCACCGAATTCCTTGATCGTCATCCATCCATAATGATCGACCACTTCGTTCTGAATCAACGGAATGCTTGGAGGGCCGCCTCCGTACCCCAAGATGTTAGAGATAAAAAAGGCCCAAAACAGTTGCAAGTAAATCATGCTGCTCCCTCCTTGCCGTCCTTCTTCTTACGCTTGCGGACAGACCAGGTAGAGTAGCCAAACGAAAGAATGAGGGCTATCCCTACCACGATGCCAGGATGCCAATCGAGGAAGAGCAGCGCGATCAAAGACAAGCCGAGTGAAATACCCACGCCTGTTTTGCTGGATGCACCCTTCCACCCTTTGGAAAGAAACTCCCACGTCAGAACACCCGTCATGACAGCAATAACTGGCCCGATCGCCTGTATCATGCCATATACACCCGGAGCGTCCTTCCATTGATAGATCACCTGCAACAAACCAATCATCACGAGAACGACAGGCATCACTACGGCGATATTCGCCACGAGTGCACCTGTCCAGCCTTTCACCCGATAGCCGATAAATGCTGCCAGCTTGGTCGCAATCGGCCCAGGAAGCGCATTTCCAAGCGCCAGGTTATCCGAAAAATCCTCGTCGGTAACCCATTTATACTTTTTCACGCACTCGGTGTAAAACAGGGGGACCATAGTTGGCCCTCCCCCGAAACCAAAGATGCCGATACGGAAAAAAGCGATAAACAAATGCCAGTAAACCATATTTGTACCTCCGTCCTTGCCTAGCGGAAGATCTCACCTGATTGCACAAGATGGCAGGAGACCAGTTGTCCGTCACCGATGTCTGACAGGCTCGGCACCTGAGACTTGCACATATCCGTCGCATAAGGACAGCGAGGGTGGAATGTACAGCCACTTGGTGGATTCGCCGGACTTGGCAAATCTCCTGTCAACAGAATTCGTTCCCGCTTTTGGCGTGGCTTGGCGAGGGGTACCGCCGAAAGCAAAGCGCGTGTATACGGGTGACTCGGATTTTCAAATAACGTCCGCTTATCAGCAATTTCTACTACACGGCCCAAGTACATGACCGCAATTCGGTCGCACAAATGTTTGACTACCGACAAATCATGCGAGATGAACATCAGGGTAAGATTGAACTCTTTTTTCAAATCCTTCAGGAGATTGAGCACCTGCGACTGAATCGATACGTCCAGTGCTGATACCGGTTCGTCGGCAATAATCAGCTTTGGCTTCACAACCAGTGCGCGTGCGATTCCAATCCGCTGACGTTGTCCACCAGAGAAGTCATGTGGATGGCGGTTCAAATGCTCTTTACGCAAGCCCACTACCTGAATGATTTCTTCAATCGTGCGCTCCCGCTCCTCCTTGGTGCCGATATTGTGCACCATCAGAGACTCCATCAAAATTTGTTTAATCGTCATGCGTGGATTCAAGGAAGCGTACGGATCCTGGAAAATCATTTGCAGGTCTTTGCGCATCTGTCGCATTTCTTCTTTTGGCAGCTTGGCCAGATCCTTGCCATCAAACCATACTTCACCTGCAGTCGGCTCCAATAGCCTTAGAATCGTCCGACCTGTCGTCGACTTTCCGCAGCCTGATTCTCCTACGATGCCGAGCGTCTCACCAGGGTAAACGGTCAGATCAATGCCATCGACTGCCTTCACATGTCCTGTCGTCCGCTTTAAAAATCCGGCTTTGATCGGAAAATGCTGTTGCAATCCTTTTACTTCTAGCAGAGGTGTTGTCATGCCTCTTCCCCCTTATCCGCGTACAACCAGCAGCGGCATTTTTGCCCGTCCAGTTGCAAGAGTTCAGGCGGCTGTTCGTGACAGATAGGCAGCACCTTCGTGCAGCGCGGGGCAAAACGGCAGCCGACCGGCATTTGATGCGGCAATGGAACCGCTCCTGGAATGGTTTCCAGATACTCTCGTTCCTCATCCAGCTCAGGGATCGAGTTTATGAGCCCGATTGTATATGGATGCTTTGGACTTTCAAACAATGTATCGACATCTGTTTCTTCCACCACCTGCCCCGCGTACATGACGATGACACGGTCGCACATTTCGGCAACAACGCCCAAGTCGTGCGTAATCAGCATGATCGAAGTTCCAGTCTTTTCTTTCAAATCACGCATGAGATCAAGAATCTGCGCCTGGATCGTCACGTCCAGCGCTGTTGTCGGTTCATCGGCGATAATCAGCTTTGGATCACAAGACATAGCCATAGCAATCATGACACGCTGGCGCATCCCGCCGGATAGTTGATGAGGAAACTCTCCGTAAATATCTTCCGCTCGCGGCATTCCAACCGCTTTGAGCATGGCAATTGCCCGCTCTTTTGCCTGTGCTTTGCTTACCTTCATATGCAGCATGACTGCTTCTTCAATCTGCTTGCCTACCGTATGCAGTGGATTGAGGGAAGTCATTGGCTCCTGAAAAATCATGGCGATTTCGTTGCCCCGAACGCCCTGCATTTCCTTTTCCGACAGCTCCAATACGTTTTTTCCGTTGAAACGAATGGTTCCGCCTGTGCTTCCGTTCGGCGGCAAAAGGCGCATGATCGACAGGCTGGTTACGCTTTTGCCACAGCCTGATTCACCCACGACGCCAAGCGTTTCGCCGGCACGGATGGAGAAGTCGACACCGTCAACAACACTGACGACACCGCTGTCCGTACGAAACCGGGTTCTCAGTTGTTCTACTTCCAAGATGGTCGTCATCTGCTCCACTCCTTTTATCCCGTGTTAGGACATTTATTATTTGCGTGCGCGTGGATCTAGAACCTGCTGCAGGCCATCCCCTAACAAGTTAAAGCCGAGCACGACTAAAAAGATTGCAATACCTGGATAAAACGTTGCATACGGTGCGACAGACATGAGTGTTTGCGCTTGGTTCAACATGCTTCCCCACGATGGAGTCGGCGGTTGAACACCTAATCCAAGATAAGACAGTGACGCTTCGGCAATAATACCGGACGCCATTGCCAGCGTAGCTTGAATTACGATCGGATTCAGCGCATTCGGCAGGATATGGCGGAAAATAATTCGCGCATCCTTCACCCCAACAGAACGTGCCGCATGAATGTACTCCATATTTCGCAAAGAGAGCACCTGACCACGTGTGATACGGACAAAAGCTGGTGCAAACCCGATTCCGATCGCCAGCATGGCATTGCCGAATCCGGAGCCAAGCACCGCCGAGATTGCGAGTGCCAGAATCAAAAACGGAAAGGCTTGCATGGCATCCACACTGCGCATGACGACCCACTCATCCCAGAAACCGCGGTAATACCCAGACAATAGACCAATCGGTACGCCAATCAGCATGGCAATCCCGACAGAAATGAGTGCGGCTTCAATCGAGATGCGTGCGCCATAAACGACGCGGGAAAATATATCGCGCCCCAGATCATCTGTGCCAAAGTAATGCTCACCATCTGGAGCAATCAGGATTTTGTTATAGTCTTGTGCATTTGGGTCAAATGGAGCGATTTGTGGTGCAAAGATAGCCACAATAATCAATCCGAGGATAATCACCGCTCCGATGACGCCCAACCCATTTCGGAGAAACTTGCGTACGGTTTTCATCACTCACCTGCTCCTTTCCCAGCCTTGATGCGCGGATCAATTACAGCGTACAAAATGTCAACAGCCAGGTTCACGACTACTACGAGAACCGCAGATACCAGAATGGCACCTTGCACAGTTACATAGTCGCGTTTAAACACGGACTCAACGATCAAACGGCCAAAGCCAGGAATCGAAAAGATAGATTCTGTAATGACCAAACCACCAAGTAAGCCTGCAATCATCAAGCCGGAAGTCGTCACCACAGGAACCATCGCATTACGCAATGCGTGTCCCAGGATCGTTCTTGCTTCGTTCAATCCCTTCGCTTTCGCTGTCCGAATAAAGTCCATGCTCACTACATCAAGCAAAGAAGAACGCAGCATTCTCATCAATACCGCCGACTCCCTAAGGCCTGTCGCCAAACAAGGCAGTACCATCGCCAGCAGGTTTTGCGTCGGATTTTCCATGAAAGGTACATATCCCGAAGAAGGAAGCCATTGATTATTTACTGCAAAAAAGATAATCAGCATCATTGCCAGCCAAAAGCTCGGGATACTCATACCGCCCAGGGCAGTAAAGGTGCTTGTGTAGTCAATCCAGGTGCCGCGGCGAACAGCCGCCAGAATTCCCGCCGGAAAAGCGATCAGAATCGCTACGAGAAACGTTCCAATCGTAAGCTCCACCGTTGCGGGTAACCTCTGCATAATTAATTGTGAGACCGGCACACGGTCTGTAATGGAAATTCCCAAATCACCCTGTATCACTTTTCCCAGCCAGGAAAAATATTGCACTACGATCGGCTGATCTAATCCCAGCTCGCTTCGCAGTGCCTGATATGCTTCCGGTGTCGCTTCTTGTCCTAAAATGACCCGGGCAGGATCGCCCGGGATCATATGGATCAAAGAAAATGTCATGATCGACACCAGCAGGAGAATCGGGATTGTCAGCAGTAGGCGTCTGAACACGAACATCATGACAATTCCTCCTAGCTCTTGCTGTTATAGTGTAACGGCTTTATTGCTTGTCCATTGTTGCTGTACGGATGATACCATCTGGTACAAATGTAAATCCGGTTACCTTTTTGTTCATACCAAGAAGCACGTATTGATGGTACATGTATGCATATCCAGCTTCATCTTGGAGAAGCTTTGCTGCTTCATCATACAGTGCCTTACGTTTTGCCTCATCCAGCTCTCCGCGAGCTTTCAAAATAAGCTCATCCAGTTGTGGATTCGCGATACGTCCATTATTATTGGGAGCGCCAGTTACAACGAAGTCATGGATGTTCAGGTCTGGGTCCAAACGGCCGGACCAACCAAGCTGCAGAGCATCGAATTCGCCTTTGTCGCCTGTTTCAATCAATTGACCGTATTCCAATTTTTCCAGAGTTACGTTGATGTTGTATTGCTTCAGCATGTTTTGCAGTACAGCACCCAGCTGTTCGTTCTCAGGAGAAGTCGAGATGTAGAGCTTGAAGCCAAATCCATCCGGCTTGCCACCTTGTGCCAACAGATTCTTGATCTCATCCGCGTTAGGAGCAACAGGTGTGTTCAGTTGTTCATTGTATGCCAAGCTGCCTTTTGAGAATGCAGTATGTGCTGGTGCAGCGTAGCCGTTATACAGTACTTTTACGATCGCTTCGCGGTCAATCGCGTGGTCAACAGCCTGACGCAGGAATTTGTTATCAAACGGCGCACGGGAGTTGTTCAGATAGATACCTTGAAATCCGAGTCCGGATTCTGCGATAAGCTGCAGATTCGCATCGCCCTTCACTACTGGAATTTCTTTTACAGGAGTATCGTCGATGATATCGAGCATACCGGAGCGCAGGTTTTGTACCTTTGCAGTACCGTTTGTGAATACTTTGTAGTTCACTTCATCAACTTTTACGCTACCATTCCAGTAGTTTTCATTCTTCTTCAGTGTTACATGATCGCCTTTCACTTGTTCAACAAAAGTGAACGGGCCAGTACCTACTGGGTGGTTGAGATATTGGTCGCCATGCTCCTGAACCGCTTTCGGAGAAACGATGATACCCGCGCGGTCTGTCAATACAGACAGGAATGGAGCGAACGGTTCTTTCATCTGGATTTTCACTGTTTGAGCATCTACAACGGATACGGAATCTACGAATTTCAATTCGCCTTTCCGACGGGATTTTTCACTAGTCATATTGCGCTCGAAGTTGAATTTGACTGCCTCAGCGTCAAAATCAGTTCCATCGTGGAATTTTACGCCTTGCTTCAGCTTGAGTGTGTAGGTTTTACCATCTGGTGTTACTTCGTAAGACTCAGCCAGCATTGGTACTACTTTGCCATCTGCATCGATGTCAAACAGCTTGTCGTAAAGACTTGCGTATACTTGACGATCGTAGAGAGAAGTAGAGCTGTTCGGGTCCATAGATGGAGGATCTGCTTTCAACCCGATGTTGATTACTTTCTTGCCTGTAGCTGGTGCTGGAGCAGCTGCATTGCCGCCTTCTGTGCTCGTACCAGCATTAGTGCCTCCGCCTCCACATCCAGTTACCAAAAGCATAGTCCCCAGAACGGCACTGAGCATTGCTTTGCTCATCTTGTTAGAAAACATGTAAATGACCCCTTTTCTTTTTTCTGTGCTTTCTTTTGTGATAAATAGTTTTGAAAATTGCAATCCCAGCGGAATCTAACTCTCCGATGGCATTCCCCCTTCCAAGGTAGTTCCTCTCATTAGCGGACGAAGTTGTACTTCGATTTCAATATTTTGAGTTCGTTAATAACATTCATGCGAGTGATCCCAGGAATCTTGTTTAGCTTTTTCATCAAAAATTGCGACAATTCATCGTAGCTTCTGACCAGCACCTGTGTGAACAACTGATATTCGCCTGAGGTTAGTACAATCAAGCGAACTTCTATGATCGCGTTCAGTGCCGCAACGACTTCATCTAATTTATCTGCTTCGGTCGCGATATGAATAATGGCTTGTACGTGTAAACCAGCTTTGACTGGATTGACGATGCCAACAAGACTCAGAATCCCTTCGTCTTGCATTTGCTGAACACGCATGCGTATGGTCTTTTCCGTGACGCCGAGGTCTTTTGCGATCTGGGTAAATGGCAGTCTGGCATTTTCCTGCAAAGCTCGAATAATGCCGTAATCCGTATCGTCCAATTCGGGATAAAGCGAACGCCGGAACATCTCTTCCATATAATCACACCTTTATTCGTCTTGTTTTTCAAAAATAAAACCTTCAAGCAGTAAATATATATTAAATACAGTCGAATTACGTAATTATTGTTGTTACTATAATACGAATTTCGACAATATGCAACATGTATTCAGAAAATTTATTGTTGAAAGCATTTTCATTTATTTATTTTCATTAACGATATTATGTAGATAAATAAAAATATCACTGAAAAAAACACGTAAAAAAGCCTCTTCTTTTCGAAGAGGCTTCCGTTTTTCATCTTTTTTACATGGAACGTTTCAGATGGAACAAATAGCGGTTGCGGATGATCCAGAAGTAGATGCCCTGTACTACCACGAAGCTAATCAGCACGATAGCCGTCGGCTTTACAACTGATGTGATCATGATGATCTTTAGCAAGCTTTGCAGCGAGACAAACGCTACGATGCTGTGAACAATCGCCACTACAATCGGAACGAAAAATAACAACGCAATCTGTGTCGTCACAATCCGGGATAGCTCCCGATCAGATAATCCGATTTTCGATATCGCTCCATACTGTCGCTTGTCATTCTCCAGATCCGTATATAGACGGAAGTAAAGAAAGCTGGCTGCTGCTACAAAGAACAAAACTCCGACAAACAATCCGATAAACAGCATCGTATTTGCCATTTGCTTCATTTCCCGATAGATCGGAGCACGCGCAGTATAGAAGTGATTCTCATTTAAATGTGCGATCTGCTCTTGTAGCTTTACACTTAACTCCTGTGTTTCCTTCCATCTCGGTACAGCATAGTTATACCTTGTTTCTTCCTTCAATCCTGTCAGGTAATCGTATACATGGTTCGGCACTACCGCCAGACGGTCGAAATCAAGTCCACCCAAAAGCGGGTTTAACTTCGCATCCGTTTTAACCATCAAAGTCGTATTTCCTACATTCAATGTTTTCGTTTCGATGTCATCTCCAAACCATCTGACGAGCATAAACACTTCATTGTCGGCAACCTGCAGCTGCCCTGCATTGGCTGCAACCGCAATCTTGTTGTAGTCCGCCAGCTTGACCACGCCTATGCTTTCTTCCTTTTCTGTTTTCGGTAATACCTTTATCGAGACCTCATATTTTTCAAAAGAAAAACCGCCCTGCTGAAGGCTTGTTTCAATCAAGGAAAGATCCTTTGCCGCTTCAGGATTTCCTTGTTTGGTTTGATATTCAAAAGCAAACGGATTCGTTTTCAAGACCGTTTCCTGTATCGACCCTGCCAATGCAGCCAGAGTTCCAATTGCACAAAATGCTACCGTTGAAACGATACACACCAGGAAAAACATCCGGGCATTGTCCTTCATGCGGTAGCCCAGATCCGACAACGTAATCAGGTTCGTCTTCTTCCAATAAATAGATCTTTTCTTTTTCAAAATTCCAATCAAAAACACACTCAATTGCGTAAAGAGCAAATAGGTGCCCGCAATTGTAATAAAGGTCACTGGAAAAAGCAATACCGCTACATACATCCCGTCAGCAGTTAGGGCTAGCGTGTACGCCGTACCCATCAAGCCAATAGCCAAAATGGACAGGAACACAGATGCCTTAGGCTCCCGCTTCGGGCGCTGGCTCCCTTGCAACAGGTCCAATAGACTTCGTTTGCGCAAGAGCAGCACCGTGAATATCGAGATTGCCGCATACAGGATCATAAAAGCAACGAACGTCAAGCCAATCGCCTGCCACGGAAGGTAAAAGGGCAGGGCCTTTACGTCAAGCAAAAAGCCCGCAAATTGGAAAAACAGCTTGGCCAATACTAGCCCAAGTCCAATCCCGCAGATGATCGACACAATCCCAATCAGCATGTTTTCCAGAATGACGAGCCAGTTTCGCTGCATCGGGGTCATCCCATGTATGAACAATATGCCGAATTCTTTTTCTCGCTTCTTCAAAAAAGCACCCACACAATAAAACAAAAAGAAAAACGAAAACAGAAAAATGATGTATTCTGCAACCATCATTCCTGTAGCAACCGATTCATGGATTTCCTCATCCGCAATGGCAGGATGGTAGATAAACATCGCGTAAACGAAAAAGATCATAACGGAAAAGACACTACTCAAGAAAAAAGCTGCGTACGTGCGCTTATTCCGCAAGACGTTATTACACGCGAATTGTCGAAAGGTCATACGTATTGCCCCCTAGGAACGACAATGCGTCAATGATTTTCTGGAAAAAAACCTGACGGCTCTCGCCACGATACATTTCATTATGCAGCTGACCGTCTTTGATAAAAATGACACGATGACAGTAGCTTGCTGCCAGCGCATCATGTGTTACCATCATCATCGTGGTATTTTCCGACTTATTTATAGCCTCCAGCGTCTCCATCACATTACGAGAAGACTTGGAATCGAGATTGCCTGTCGGTTCATCCGCCAGCAAGAGCGATGGTGTATGAATAATGGCGCGCGCAATCGCGGCTCGCTGACGTTGACCGCCAGAAACCTCGTAGGTGCGCTTCTCCAAAATTTCCGCAATCCCCAGCTTGGCCGCCAGTGCTTGCAGCTTTTCTTCAATCGTCGTGACATCCACACCATCGAGGGTGAGCGGCAAAACAATATTTTCCCCAATCGTCAGTGTATCCAAGAGATTGAAGTCTTGAAAAACAAAACCTAATTCACGCCTGCGAAATAACGCCAGCTTTTTCTTTTTCAGTTGATGAGGGTTCGTTCCGTTCAGTAAGACAGCGCCAGAAGTAGGGCTATCAATCGTGGAAATCATATTCAAAAGCGTGGTCTTTCCACTCCCTGACGGACCCATGATGCCCACAAACTCTCCTTTGCGGATCGTAAAGTCGATATCAGTCAACGCGCGGTAAGTTACCTTGCCCCCGTATATTTTGCTTAGGCTTTTTACTGCAAGCATTTCCATGCGATTCACCTTTTTTCTTTCTTCATGCTCCAACTATACGTAAATCGTGTGTTACCTAGCTATCGAATTAACTTTCAGGAAGCTTACGATCTTGTAAGATTGGAACAACCGCAGATAAGACAATCCGAATCGTCGTACCTACACCTACCTCTGATTCCATCTCTACGCCGTGCTGCAAGCGACCGCAAATTTCTTTGACCAAATACAGGCCCATCCCCGTCGATTCCGGGTACTTACGTCCATTTTCTCCCGTAAAATACGGTTGAAATACGCGCCGAATATCTTCAGGTGGAATCCCGATTCCGTAATCCTGAACCTCCAGCAACACGCTAGCTCCTCGTTCATAAGCACGGATCGTCACCTTATTGCTTTTGCCAGCTGAATATCTCACCGCATTCGTCAAGAGCTGATTGAGCACAAAAGACAGCCACTTATCGTCTGATTCCACTCTCCACTGCTCGTCGATTTTTACCTCAGGATAAACCTGGTTGCGAATAAACAGGCGTTTGTTTTCAGCGAGTACGTTTTGCACCAGACACCGCAGAGATACGGGCTCAATCAGGAAGTCCTGCTCGAAGCGATCCAGACGCGCTATGTACAGTACGGTTTCAAGCCCGCGTTTAATTCGATCAACCTCTTCCCGAATGCTCTCGGCAGTCGAGTCATCCTCATCCTGGAGCAAAAGATGAATAACCGAGATCGGCGTTTTCATCTGGTGCACCCATTGCTGGATAAACGTCGTGTAATCGCGCTGCTTGTTCTCATAGGCATGCAGCTGTTCTTTGTACAAGCGGTAATGCTCCAGGCAGTTTTCATCCAGCGCGCGGCACAGGGCGGCGTTGCCATGTGTTTGTGTCAGCTCTTCCAGTGATTCCACCGGTTTGCTTAGACGCTGATAGATCGTTCGGTGGGTCAAGTACCGAACAACGAGAAAAGCTCCTGCAAAAAACAGAGACAAAAAAACTACGTAAATGATTAACGATTCATTCCAATAGCCATCCATAGCAAAAATCAAGATTAAAAGAATCAGCTGGACGAGAAAAAAGGCAGCGAAAGCCCATTGATCCCGAAGGAACAAACTCATTGCCCATCCTCCCAAACCGTCCGCAAGCGGTAGCCAGAACCACGAACCGTTTCGACGGCTCCCTCCAGACCCAAATCCTTTAATTTTCCGCGCACACGCGTGATGTAGACATTCAACGTATTTTCATCGACAAACTGCTCATCCCACAGCTTTTCCAGCAACCGCTCCCGACTGACGACACGCGGATACTGATTCATCAGCGCCTCCAGCAGAAGCGCTTCTTTTTTGCTCAGCTCCACCTTCTGATCCTGCATGCTCAGCTCCATCCGCTCTAAAAACAGCTTGAGACCAGACACCTCTACCGTCCGCTCTCCCTCCTGGGGCGCGTACAAGCCATAGGCACGACGCAGTTGGCTGCGGATTTTGGCGAGCACAACATCATAATCAAACGGCTTTGTGATGTAGTCGTCCGCCCCGTTTTCGAGCGCCATCACCTGATCCATCTTGCTTTCACGAGCAGAGATAAACAGGATCGGGCACTTGGATTCCTGCCGCATCTGCCTGCACCAATAGAACCCGTCAAACTTGGGCAGGTTTACGTCCAGCAAGACAAGATCCGGGCGCGCGCTTACAAACACGTCCATGACACGATCAAAATGCTCAACATTTACTGTACGAAAGCCGTATTTCTCCAACTGACTTTGCAGAAGTTGGTTAATTTTCGGATCATCTTCCACTATCATAATGGTTGACATCAATCGTTCCTCCCACTTTGAGTCTCCATTTGTTTATTACTCTCTACTATATAAGAAAACCTTGATCGAGGCTAATCGAGGATGAGCGACCGCGATTTAGCGGTAAGTTATTCTTGCTGAATCAGGTATGCAGGTACCGGGAAGCGTTTGCTTTCTGATTCAGTAAGAAAACCTTGATCGAGGCTAATCGAGGATGAGCGACCGCGATTTAGCGGTAAGTTATTCTTGCTGAATCAGTTATACAGGTACCGGGAAGCGTTTGCTTTCTGATTCAGTAAGAAAACTTCTATCGAGGCTAATCGAGATGAGCGACCGCGATTTAGCGGTAAGTTATTCTTGCTGAATCAGGATGTAGGTACCGGGAAGCTTTGCTTTCTGATTCAGTAAGAAAACTTCTATCGAGGCTAATCGAGGCTAATCGACCGCGGTTTAGCCGATGAACAAAGGCGTCTTTGTTTGCTGTTATTCGTAGTTTTAGTGGTGGGGAGGAAACAGGGGAAAACGCTCCAGGTACTTGGGCCTCTAGCAGGGAGCGTGCACTGTCCGCTTACGAGAAAAAAGAGAAACCGCGTCCAAAGTGGTCCTCACAAAGATGATTGCTCAGTGGTGGACGCTTAAGGGCGTGTTTCCCTTTTTCCCCTTCAGCTCGGTAGGAGTCCCAAAGACCTTCGCTTTTTTCCCCTGTTTCCTTTGCAAGCTGTAGAGACAGTTGAAACTTGAATTACATACCTAGATCTCTTTGCAAGCTAGCTTTGTCCCAAAAAGCAAAGTTGCTGATGAGGAAAGAGGAGAAAAAAGCGTGAGCTCTTTGGGATACCAACCGAGGTGCAGAGGAAAAAACGAAACACGCCTTTAAGCGTCCACCTTTGAGAAGCTTCACGAAACAACCACTTTGGACGCGGTTTCGTTTTTTCCTTGGAGCTGGGCTCGGACACTTCCAGCTAGTATCCCAAGAAGCTTGAGCGTTTTCTCCACTTTCCTCTCCTCCACCAAAAGCCACGATCAAGTATTCTTTACTTACTTCCTTCTCCTGAACTGTTGTACAGATATTCGAGGGGAAAGAACATAGCTTGTCAATCGCGAGTGGAAGGTTCTAACTAGGCAGGACAGAGAAGCATTTTTCAAGCTATGTGATTCGAGCAGTTCGCTCAAAAAAAGGGAGGACTATTGTCCACCCTACGCATGAGCCACCATCATTTGTTGCAGCTTTTTAATTCCACGGAAGTGCAAAATTTTTACCGAAGCTTCTGTTTTCCCCAGTATCTCCGCGATTTCATTCATTCTCAGGTCAGCGAGGTAACGAAGCGAAATGACGTTGCGCTGGTCTTTGGTCAAGGTATGTACCTTTTGCCACAGTACCTCAGTCGACTCCTGCGTCAGCAGGCACTCTTCCGGCAGCTGATCGGTCGCCTTCATCGTAGCGAATGTATCCTGGTCCACCGGGCACTCTTTCTTTTTGCGCATGTAATCGATCAATGAATTGTGCGCAATTCGGAAAATCCAGGCTCCGAACGGATGACGTCCATCGTACTGCTCCAGCTTGGAGTATACCTTAATAAATACGGTCGTGGTCAAATCCTCCACATCCCAAACATTTTTCACGCGATAACGGAAATAGCGATATATTTTGGCAGAGTACTCTTCGTAGATTTGCTGATGATTTAGTATTGGATATATAAGTGCAGTCTTCATAATCGATCTCCCATTTCATGATCCGTATGAGTTGATTTCATTCTAAAACGGATGCAGAAAGGGAACCATCGAGTTAACTTTCAAGAAGCTTACACTTTTGTAAGGTACTTATAGAGCGCTTGTAAGCTCTCGCATGTATAGGTACGGGAGAGCCCTTCATTTCGTTACAGTTTGAGCCAATCAGAAAAATAATCTTTTACAAGCTAAATAAAGACGCCCCCAAACACTGTCAGGGACGTCTTGAATGATCGATTACATGAACGTAAGCTTACAACAAACCAAGACGCTGGAAAATCGTATCCACATGCTTCAAATGGTAGCGATAATCAAAGCACTCATCCAGCTCTTCTTTGGACAGCGTCGAGCTGACAGTCGCATCCTCGTCCACAATCGCACGGAAGGAGCGCTGTTCTTCCCAAGCCTGCATCGCGCGCGGCTGTACAGTATCGTATGCCTGCTCGCGGCTCATGCCTTTTTCGATTAGCTTCAGCATAACTTGCTGAGAGTAAATCAGGCCAAAGGTACGATCCATGTTGCGCTTCATATTTTCAGGGAAGACAGTCAGGTTTTTCACGATGTTCATAAAGCGGCGCAGCATGTAATTCAGCGCTTGTGTTGCATCTGGCAAAATCACGCGCTCAGCAGAAGAGTGGGAAATATCCCGCTCATGCCAGAGCGATACATTTTCATAGGAAGTAAGCATATGCCCACGGATGACACGAGCCAGACCACAGATGTTTTCGCTGCCGATCGGGTTGCGCTTGTGAGGCATTGCCGAAGAGCCTTTTTGTCCTTTAGCGAACGCTTCTTCAACCTCACGCATTTCGCTCTTTTGCAGACCGCGAATTTCAGTCGCAAACTTCTCCAGGGATGTCGCGATCAGTGCCAATGTTGCCATGTATTCCGCATGACGGTCACGCTGCAAGGTTTGAGTAGAGATCGGAGCCGCAGACAATCCCAGCTTTTCGCATACATAAGCCTCTACGAATGGATCGATGTTGGCATACGTACCTACTGCACCAGAAATTTTACCGAAAGCTACTTCTTTTTTCGCTGCCTGGAAACGAGCCAGATTGCGCTTCATTTCTTCATGCCACAGGGCGAGCTTCAAGCCAAAAGTAGTTGGCTCAGCATGTACGCCGTGGGTTCTGCCCATGCACACTGTATCCTTGTGCTCACGAGCCTTGTCCGCCAAGATCGTGATGAAGTCTTCGATGTCTTTTTCCAAAATCTCGTTTGCCTGGCGCAGCAGGTAAGACAGAGCCGTATCTACCACGTCTGTGGATGTCAGTCCGTAGTGCACCCATTTCTTTTCTTCGCCCAATGTTTCAGAAACCGCACGAGTAAATGCCACTACGTCATGGCGAGTCTCTTCCTCGATTTCATAAATCCGATTAATGTCAAAGCTAGCGCCTTCCCACAGCTTCTTCACGTCTTCTGCTGGAATCACTCCGAGCTTGGACCATGCTTCACATGCGAGGATTTCTACTTCCAGCCAAGCCTTGAATTTGTTTTCTTCGGTCCAGATAGCACGCATTTCTGGTCGGGAATAACGTTCAATCATGATGATACCTCCGTTTTATTGGTCCAGATTTCGAGTTCTTCAATACGGGCAAGCGCTTCCTCTACAGTAGGGGCCAGCACGTTGATATGTCCCATTTTCCGCTTCACCTTGCTCTCTGCCTTTCCGTACAGATGAAGCTTGGCAGAGCGTGGCAGCTTGTCGATACAATCGATGACAGGCTGTAGATGCTCTCCCAAAATATTAACCATGACGACGGGCGAGAGCAACTCTGTTGATCCCAAAGGCAGATTGCACACCGCACGGACATGTTGTTCGAACTGCGAGGTCACGCACGCATCCATGGTGTAATGTCCGGAATTATGCGGGCGCGGAGCCAGTTCATTGACGTACAGCTGATTATCCTCGGTCAAAAACAGCTCAACCGCAATCAAGCCGACCACATCGAGCTTCTCCACGATTGTACGGGCGATTTCCTCGGCACGCTTCTTTACTTCGTCCGAGACGCGCGCAGGTACAATACTCAAGTGCAAAATGTTTTCCTCGTGAATGTTTTCGGCGGTTGGAAAAACAGCCAGCTCTCCTGCAGGATTACGTGCGGCAATGACGGAAAGCTCCATCTGAAACGGAATAAACTGTTCAACGATCAGCTCTGTTCCCGCCTTCGCCAATGTTTCGTACGCTTCCGCAAGCTCGGCTTCGCTTCTCAGCACCCATTGTCCTTTTCCGTCATAGCCACCTGTGGCGGTCTTCATGACGGCTGGCAAGCCCAGCTCGCGAACGGCTTCCTGCAAGTCCTCCAGGCTGTTCACTACGCAAAAAGGAGCAACCGGAATCCCGATCTCACGGATTGCTGTTTTTTCCCGAATTCGGTTTTGGGTGATGCGCAAAAGTCGGCTTCCCTGTGGTACGTAAGCCTGACTTTCCAAAACCTCTGCCACCTGTGCATCCACATTCTCAAACTCATATGATATCACATCACTGACAGCAGCGAGCTGCATAGCTGCATTTACATCATCGTAGCTGGCGACAATTTGCCGGTCGGCTGCCTGTGCGCATGGTGCATCCTCTGTTGGGTCCATCGTGACAAAACGGTAGCCCATAGCTCGTCCAGCCAAAGCAATCATGCGTCCGAGCTGTCCACCGCCAAGTATACCAATGGTCGATCCTGGTTTTATCAGCTTGCTATCCCTGTTTGTCATACCAGTTCACTAGCCTCCAGCACTTTATTCCGAACCTCGTCCCGTCTGACGACAAAGCGCTCCTGAATGTCCGGATATTTAATTCCCAAAATTTGCGCTGCCAACAGTCCGGCATTGATCGCTCCCGCTTTTCCGATTGCTACAGTCGCCACCGGTACTCCGCCAGGCATCTGCACGATAGACAGAAGCGAATCCAAGCCATTCAGGTTTGAAGATTTAACGGGTACACCGATGACAGGCAGTTCCGTTTTGGCAGCTACCATCCCAGGCAAATGTGCTGCGCCACCTGCTCCCGCGATGATGACCTCTAAACCGCGGTCTTTGGCGCTTTCCGCGTACGTAAACATCAGGTCCGGTGTACGGTGAGCCGACACTACCTTCTTTTCATAGGGTACTTGCAGCTCATCCAGAATCGCGCAAGCTTCCTTCATCGTTTCCCAGTCCGACGTGCTGCCCATAATAACCCCAACCAACGGTTTGACCATGCACCCTTCGCCCCCTACTTTTTTCATAAAAGTGGATGACCGCTTGTGATCAAACAAAACGGTCATTCCGTTTTGTATCCTCAAAAGAAAACCCAACCGACTAACGGCTTTGTCCGCCGTACTCATCGCCTGGGCTATTCGTACTCGTTTGCTTTCAACATATTCAGTTTAGCAGGGAGAAAGTTTGCCTGTCAACCTCGCTTCCGAACATTGCAAAAAGAGTTTCAATCCATCATTCGTGTTTAACTCTTTTCATCCATTCTTCCGCTTGTGCTGCCTTATCCAGCTTCAATCCAAGCCAGTAATCAAAAAATGAGGTAGCATCCGCACCTGAAGCCTCCGAGAACATCTGTACAAGCCGTTTCCCGCTCGCTTGGCGATATTGATTCTCTACTACGTAATTTCGCAAAATCTGATGCAATCGCTCAGCGCCCCACGCTTCCTTCAAAGTCAACCACATGATGCCCGCACGCCCATAAACGAGATCGTTGTAGCTTTTCCAGTCGGGGTATTGATCGACACTGTTCCACGCATTCAAGCCACGAGAAGCATAGGCCTCGGCCGCACGTGATTGACTGCGCCTCAGATGAATATAGCTCTGTGCGCGAGTTTCATCCAACTGCTCCAAAAATGCCATCGTTGCATAGTCGGTCAATCCCTCATCCAGCCAGGCTTCTCGCACCTCGTCACTGCCAATCAGCCCGTAAAACCATTGATGTGCAGTTTCATGCGCCACAACAGCTTCTCCGATCGGATCGCTTCGATTAAACAGGTCATCTTGGATAAAAACGATGCAAGGATACTCCATCCCTCCAAAAAAACCGCCCGTTTTGACAACATCATACTCTTTGTAAGGATAGAGGCTAAACTGCTTACTGTAATAAGCCAGTGATTGCGTAGCTACTTGATGGAGCCTGTCGACAACAGCAGGATCATCTCCCAGCTGCCACCATGTGTTTACAGTTGTATCCCCTACTTTGCTGCTCGTCTGGCGATACGTATCATCCATAATCACCATGGCAAAATCACGAACGTTCCACGCGTCCAGCTCATAGGTACTTCGGCGCTCGGGACGTGTCTCTGTGACGACTGCTATACTCTCAATTCCGCTTGTAGCGAGTTGATAGCCTGCCGGAAGATGCACACGCAGATGATAATTAGCCATGTCACTGTAAAAGGGATCGCCAATAGAGGAATAGGGGTCAAGACGCCATCCATCCCCGTCCTTGATGGAGAGAATCGGCAGCCAGTTGCCCAGCCACATGGCGTGATCGTTGAATGACAGACGCCCGTTGTTATACGGCACCTGCAACCGAAAGCTCATCTCTACCTCTGTCTGCTTCAACGACTGCCAGGTGGCTGCGAGTGGGACTCGAAGCAGAGTATTTGTCTTCCCTTCATAGTCCACACCAACTACCTGACCGTCTACCCGAACATCTGTGACAGATATTCCACCTGGCTCACGCTGCTTCCCGAGTACCTGCTCCCAGTTTTGGCCGCTCAAGTCGGCATTTGGTTGAAAGGCATTTGGGTACAAGTGAAAAAAGGCCTGGTCATCCTGTGGAGCAAACCGAACGGAAAGCGTACCGGTTACAACCTTTTCCTTCATATCCATCCATATATCCGCCCGGTATGTTACTGGGGCTGGCGGCGGATCTGGTAGCTTGGGGTTCTTTTCACCCGCACCTGCAAGTCCGGACCATGGCTTTCCCCATAGAAATCCGGCCAGCACCACTCCGACTATTACACTGAGCACCCACCTTTTCCGCCACATGGCGATCCCCTGCCTTTACATGTCTCCATGTACTCTATCCTTACCGCTTCAGTTATTTTCGTTGCCGCTCTAGCCAAGCTGCTGCTTTTTCCTGTTGACTCATATCAAGCTTCAGCCAGTAATCGAGGAAGCTACTAGCGTCTTCTCCTGCCGCATCAGAAAGCACTGTCTTCCATGCTTCTCCATCGGCAATTCCTAGCCTGTATTTGTCGACGTACTGGTGGAGCACATCATGTAATCGCTTCTCTCCCCATGCTCCTCGCAGCATCCAGAGCATGGACGACGTACGCGAGTAGACCAAATCGCTGTAGCTCTGATTGTCAGGAAAGGCAGCGAGCTCTTGCCAGGGACGCAGCTCTTCCTGCACATAGAACGGTACAATCATTCCATACATCAACCGTTTTCGGACGCGCTCGCCCCCGACCTCTGGATATTTGTTAGATAGAAAAGCGAGGGAGGCATATTCTGTGAACCCTTCATCTAACCAGGCTTCGTGAATTTGATCATTTCCGATCAAACCGTAAAACCACTGATGTGCGGTTTCATGCACGACAGTTGCTGTGGCATTTGTCCCACCGAATGTGAAATGGCTGCCATCCAAAAAGACTAGGGCAGGGTATTCCATGCCATTAATCTCTCCTCCGACACGTACCACATCGTATTCCTTATAGGGATAGGTCCCGAACTGGCTATTGAAATATTCCAGTGACGCGGCTGCTGCATCATGAACATGCTTTGCTCCATCTGCGTCATCTGTATTTCGCCACCACGTTCTGATAACAGTATCCCCAACTTTTCCCTCCAGTCGTTTATAAGTTCCGTCCATGATGACAAGGGCAAAATCCCGTACGTCAGCTGCTCGCAAAAGATAAGTCCTGTCTCCCGACGAAGATGTCTTTACTTCAGCAGTAGAATCTGTTGCCGAGCTAGCAAGCTGATAGCTCTCAGGCATAGTTACATCTACTTCATAGTCTGCGTTCTTGCTGTAAAAGGGATCGCCGGTTGGCTCGTACGGGTCGAGATGCCAGCCATGCTGATCCTCTACGGCCAGGATTGGCAGCCAATTGCCTAACCATATGGAGTGATCATCATAGGACATCCTGCCATCGTTATGGGGGAGCGTCAAATCGAAGTCTAGCGCAATTTTCGTTGGCGTTGATCCAGCCTTCTCGTTATCCGCCTCAGCCAATGGCACTTCGAGTATCGTTCCCGTACGCTTTCCTTCTACCGGCTTTCCATCTACAGAGAGCTTTGTACTAGCATACGTCGCAAGTGTTGGATGATTGCCTAAAAGTTGGTCCCATTGCGCACCAGAATGTTCGCTCGCAAAGGCGTATGGGTAGAGGTGGAGATAGGCGTGCTTGGTATCCTTTGGCCAAAATGTAATGTCTACACTGCCTGTGATGTGTTTCCTCTGAGGGTCGATATTCACTTTTGCCTGATAAATTGCTTTGTCAGAACCTGCATGGTCCTCCGCTTGTACGGGAACCACCAGCCCCCAAAATAACGCCATACAGCCTAGCACAAAGACCGATTTCCTCACGCCATCGCCTCCCTTTTCCCCTATCCTACCTGAATGTGGAAAAAATGAATACCACCTTATTGAGCTGAATAAAGCCACTGCTGCATCTCATCCAAAGGCATGACCTGCTCGGCCCCACGGCGCATATCCCTTATTACGATATTCCCGCTACTAGCTTCGTTTTCTCCATAAATCGCGACAAAAGGAATTTGTTCTTTATTGGCATAATCCAGTGCTTTTTTCAGGCGTTTGCCCGTTAGCTCCAGCTCTACCTTCATTCCGCTGGCCCGCAGCTGGTTGGCTAATGCGAGACTTGCCGCTTCTGTCCCGAGCGGCACAACCAGCACATCAGCCGCACGCTCTTCCAAAGCCGCTGGGAGCATCGCAAGCGCCGTCAGAATCACATCGAGTCCAAATGATATTCCTACTGCCGGATACTCTCTGCCATCCCCGAGAAACCGCCCAATGATTTCATCATATCGTCCGCCGCTCCCAATACTTGAGGAGATGCTGCGATCCTGTAAAAAGATTTCGTATACCGTTCCTGTGTAGATACCCAATCCCCGCGCCAAAAAGGGTGTAAACCGAACATCGCCATTCACCCCGGCTTCTTGTACATAGGCGAAAAGCTGCTTGAGCTCAGCAGCGCCTTCCTGCACAAGTGACGAAGAAAATTGTTCGGTCAGCTGCTCCAGGGACAGAGCACCACTTTTCAAAAAGGAAGTGATCGCGGCAACGATGGACTCCTCCACTTTTCTTTCACGCAGATCCTCCTGCACACCATCGACACCGATCTTTTCCAGTTTATCGAGCGACAGCATCACATCGCCCGACAGTTCTTCGGGAACACCCAGCTCTTGCAGGACACCAGAGAGCAATTTTCGATTATTGACCTCAACGTAAACCTCGAGGTCCAGCTTTTGAAAGGAAGCAAAAGCCATGCTGATTAATTCTGCTTCCGCTAGCATCGAGGACGTCCCGACAATATCGACATCACACTGGATAAATTCGCGGAATCTGCCTGGCTTGACGGGGCCATCGCGAAAAACCTTCCCGATTTCATAGCGTTTGAAAGGCAGACGCATTTCTGGATTCATACCAACCACTTTAGCCAGTGGCACGGTCAAATCATAGCGTAGTGCCAGTTCCCGCTCCCCCTGATCGCTCAAGCGGTACACTTCCTTCAAAATTTCCTCTCCGCCCCCGTACTTCGATGCGAGCAGGTCGTAGTACTGAATCATGGGTGTCTCCAATGGCTTGCATCCGTACGCTTCAAACACACCCTCCAGTGTGCGCCGAATCCGGTTTCGTATCATTTGCTCCTGTGGCATGAAATCCTTGGTTCCTTTTACGCTTCTCAATATTCCGTTTTCCATGGTCGATTGCTCCTTCTCTTCTTTTGTTTTCATTTGTGAAAATGCAAAAAGCCATGCAAGGCAGCTACATGCCCGCATGGCTTAAAAAGTCACCACCGCAGGCACAAAGCACAATAAGCGCTTGCACCTGCGGAAAAATTTCCGAAGATACAAACGCTCTAGCCGTGGTGATGCTGTTGAAGGAATACGTTATTACATCTCATCGTGGATCCCTCTTCAAAAAGATTTTTCCCATCATACATCAGATAGAGGCAAATATGCAAGCACCGGAGTTCAGGGAAATAAAACGGTCATAACCATTTTTCACAGAAAAAAACGGCTCCCGTCCATAGACAGGAAGCCGCTATTCTATTCTCCTATTCGCGCAGCCAGATAAAGTAGGCCAGGAAGACGAAGAACAATACGTACATGGCTGGATGTACTTCACGCGCTTTGCCTTTCAATACCTTCATCACTGGATAAACGATGAAACCAGTAGCAATACCTGTTGCGATACTGTAAGTCAGCGGCATCAAAAGTATGGTCAGGAATGCCGGGAACGCCTCGTCCAAATCCTTCCAAGCAATATGCGCAACGTGGGAAGCCATCAGTACGCCAACGATGATCAATGCTGGCGCTGTAACAGCTGGTGTCACAATCGCAAGAATCGGTGAGAAGAACAATGCCAAAAGGAACATTACCCCTACAACAATCGCAGTAAAGCCAGAGCGACCACCTGCAGCTACACCCGCTGTCGATTCAACATAAGCGGTAGTTGTTGATGTACCCAAAACTGCACCTGCCATACCGGCAACCGCATCAGAAGCAAGCGCTTTTCCTGGACGTGGCAGATTGCCATCCTCTTTTAGTAGGCCAGCTTGACTGGCAACACCCAAGAGAGTACCTGTCGCATCGAAGAAATCAACAAACAAGAACGTCAGGACAACAATCAGCATGTTCACAGTGAACAAAGCAGACGGGTCACCGAGGTATTGGAACGCTGCACCAAATGTAGGCGCAATACTTGGAACTGGCGCAACGATACTGCCTGGTAGACTTACCAATCCAAAGATCATCCCAACCACTGCAGTTACGACCATACCAATAAAAATACCTGCATTGATTTTACGTGAAAGCAGAACAACGGTAACAATCAAACCAAAAACAGCAAGGAGCGCATTTTTCGCAGCTAGAATGTCTTCTGGCTTCATTCCTTCATGGAAGAAGGTCAGGTGCCCCAGCGCTACAAACGTTGCGTCATTTGCAACCACGATCCCTGCATTTTTCAAACCGATAAAAGCAATAAAAAGTCCAATCCCTGCAGATACAGCATATTTCAAGCCTTGTGGAATCGCCCGAATAATCGCTTCACGAACACCTGTAAGTGACAAAATCAAAAAGATGGTACAAGACAGGAAAACGCCGGCGAGAGCCTGTTGCCAAGGAATTTGCATCGTCAAAACAACTGTATAGGTGAAAAAAGCATTCAAGCCCATACCTGGTGCCTGTCCAATTGGCAAACGTCCGAGGAATCCCATCAACAAAGAGCCAATTGCTGCTGCTAGAGCTGTTGCGGTAAAGACGGAATGGAATTCTGGATAGTTTGCTTTCAGTTCAGGCGGTAGATCAGCACCACTAAGTATGAAAGGATTTACTGCCAAGATGTATGCCATTGCCAAGAACGTTGTGATACCCGCGATAATCTCGCGGCGGTAATTGGTGCCTAGTTTGTCGAACTCAAAATACTTCCGCACCTCTAGTCCCCCCATGTTATGGTTGTGGTAAAAAAAGGCCGAGACGCTCATAGTATGCGCCTGGCCTTTTCACAAAACACATCGGGAACAATTTCAAAAATAATAACAATAACGCATCCCGTTGACATTTTGTTCGTAGCCAGGTCGTTAATGGCGACCCCGTAGAAACTCTCGAGCCATATTCCCGAGAATATACGAACCTTCCTATGTTACCTCTTACACATTGAGAAGTGTAACAGGTGCGCATACATATGTCAACGAAAATACGAACGTTAATTTTTACTTACCAACAAACATCCGTGTTTTTACTATTCCCACTCAATTGTTGCTGGTGGTTTGGACGTAACATCATAGACGATACGGTTTACGTTATCTACTTCGTTTACGATACGAGTGGAGATTTTCTCCAATACATCCCAAGGAATGCGTGCCCAGTCAGCAGTCATACCATCAATGGAAGTAACGGCACGAATACCAACCGTGTAAGAGTACGTACGCACATCACCCATTACACCGACCGTTGTCATGTTCGGCAGGGCTGTGAAGTATTGCCAGATTTCTCGATCAAGACCCGCTTTGGCAATCTCTTCACGAAGAATCGCATCGGATTCACGAACAATTTTCAGCTTTTCTTCAGTTACTTCACCCAAAACACGAATACCAAGTCCTGGACCTGGGAACGGTTGGCGCCATACGATCTCATCTGGCAAGCCCAGCTCTGTACCCAGCTTGCGAACCTCATCCTTGAACAGTGTTTTCAATGGTTCAATCAAAGTGAATTTCATGTCTTCAGGCAAACCGCCTACGTTATGGTGCGATTTAATCGTTTGAGCTGTTGCCGTACCGCTCTCAACGATATCTGTATAGAGTGTGCCTTGTGCGAGGAAGTCCATGTCTGTGAGCTTTCCAGCCTCTTCATCAAATACGTAAATAAACTCGTTACCGATGATTTTACGTTTTTGCTCTGGGTCGGAAACGCCTTTCAACTTACTCATGAAGCGTTCGCGAGCATCAATCTTGATTACCTTCATGGAAAACTTTTCAGAGAATGTTTCCATTACGCCTTCAGCTTCTCCCTGGCGAAGCAGTCCATGGTCAACGAACATGCAAGTCAGTTGATCGCCAATGGCTTTGTGGATCAGTGCCGCTACTACAGAGGAGTCTACTCCTCCGCTCAGTGCACACAGTACTTGCTTGCTGCCAACTGTTTCACGGATATGAGCAATTTCATCCTCGATGAACGTAGTCATGCTCCAGTTTGCTTCACATCTACAAACGTTAAACAGGAAGTTGCCAATAAACTCCGTCCCTTTTGCCGTATGGCGAACTTCCGGGTGGAATTGAACACCGTACAGCTTGCGTTCTGGGTGGCTGATCGCAGCTACCGGGCAGCTGTCGCTCACTGCATCTACGCGGAAACCGGTTGGGAGCTCTACTACTTTATCAGAGTGGCTCATCCATACGATTTCATTTGCATCCCATTTTTCGTACAGGCTGTGTGCGTCTTGCAAACGAAGCTCTGCTTTACCGTACTCGCGTTTACCAGCGCGCTCAACCTTTCCTTCGAGCATGTGGCTCATCAATTGCATACCGTAGCAAATACCCAGGATTGGCAAGCCCAGTTCAAAAATAGCAGGGTCTACTTTTGGCGCTCCTTCTTCGTAGACACTCGCTGGACCACCGGAGAAAATAATCCCCTTTGGCTTCATTTCCTTGATTTTCTCCACGGGCGTATTGAATGGTACCAATTCGCTGTAAACACCCAGATCGCGTACACGGCGTGCGATCAACTGATTGTATTGGCCTCCGAAATCAAGTACGACAACCATTTCCACTGACTTGTCCATGACTTCCCCCTTCTCCTGTAATGCACAGGACGTGCAAGTTTCCGCTTCCCCCGGATGTAGATACAAGTTGTCGCATATTTGCAAAAAAACCGGGACTGTTACCTCCGAAAAATCATACGGAGGCAGCGTCCCAGCTTGTGTACACATGTGCGGTTGCATGTACAAAAATCCGAAGTGCTATCCTCGTAGTCGCTCAATTTACGGTTGGGCGGTAGAAACTTTCAGGCCATATTCCTGAACATTATACGAGTCTCATTGATCGTCATTCTAGCAGATGAAACGTCATTGTTCAAGGCTTCAGTTGACGGATCAATCTTTCTATTACTTGCTCTGCCACTGTACGTGCCTTTTGTTCCATCTCCTTGAAGCCGTAAATCGCTCGTTCGTACATCTCAGTTAGATAACGCAGATCCTGTCTTTTGTCGCCCGGAATCGTGAGCCTATTTACATACTCGCGCAAGGTTTCCCCTGCTTGCCTGCGTGCGTACACGCTCTCTACCATCCGCATTAACAGGTTGAATCGGTCTTTATATTGCGTACTCCGCTCATTATGAATTTGCCTGCGAAGCCACCAAACCTGAATATCCTTTTTGCGACGATAGGCTACCACGCCCGCCACTGCAAGCAATGCAACCACTCCAGCATTTACCTGCCACGGGATCGAAAAGCGTTTGCCAGATACCTGATCTCCCTCTTCCAAATTGTCGAGGCGACCGTCGCCACGATCTGGCGTTGCTGTATTCCCCAAATCGGGTAACGGAATCGGAATTTGTGGCTGCGAGGTTTGGAGATCGTAATGAAAACGAACAGGAGACATAAAGGTACTTGTTGCTTCAAACGGAATCCAACCATGTCCCGGGAAGTACACCTCTACCCAGGAGTGGGCATCCTTGTTGCGTATCTCCATAATCTCGTTGTTTTGGCTATCCGTGCCTACGCGCTCACCTGGAGCAAAGCCTTTTACCCAACGTGTCGGGATATCGAGCGTCCGCAGCATAACCGCCATTGAGGTAGAGAAATGGTCACAATAGCCTCTCATGCTGTCAAACAGAAAGTGGTCAACAAAGTCCTGGCCTTCTTGCGGGACAGGAACATCCTTCGTTTCATACTTATATTTTCCACTCGAGCGCAAGTAATTCTCGATTGCTCTTACTTTTTCATAAGGAGTCTTCGCATCCTTGGTCACAGTCTGAGCCAGTTCCTTGACACGTGGAGGCAAAGTAGCTGGCAGCTGCAAGTAGCGCTCCCTAATGTCCTGAGGATAGTCTGTCCCTGCTTGTGTGACTGCTTTTTCACTGACAATCGGCACTTCTGCTTCTAAGTTATACTGATTCAGCTTCAGAAGCGTTCCGTTTGGCCTGGTCACGGACTTCTCATGTTCGCCTTCGATCTGAATCAAGGTTGTCTTTCCTGCATGCACTTCCAACTGCTGGTTCATCATGTCATAGACCACCGTAGCATTTGGCGGCGCGTAGTTGCTGACCTTTTGCAGCTGTCCCGGATAAAAGACGGTTGCGAACTGTTGAGGTCCCTTGAATTCAAGCGAAGCATTCACCTTTTTAGTTTCAAACCCGTGGAATAACGTATCCTTCCACTCGTGCTTCTGAGGGTCCAGGATGGACTCATACTGAGCCTTTTCCTTTTCCCAGCCGACACCCGTATACACATCCTTGGAATCGCCACGCCAGTAGCTCCGCTCATTGGTGGTAGCTATAAACACCAGCGTATTATCCTGTAAAAACGGTCCGCCAAGTCGCTCGTCATTGTTGTCATAGCCAACCTTCTTCATGACACCGACAGGTGCATTGTTATCGCTCCCCGTCAAAAAGGCGACTGGGTCCGGCCAGCTGGCATCCTTTTTCGGAGCAGCATAACCAATCCCTACACTCACTCCTATGACTAACATAGATGCCAACAGCGAGTTCCCCAATATTCGTGCCCTCTTACCAGATAAGGAAGCCATGCTGGTCATTTTTGTAAAATGACTGACCATTAAGAGCAGAAATCCATAGATGAAGGCACGAACAATCCCCGCACTTGCATCATAAGGAAGGAACGTATCCAGCACACATAAATAGAGCTCTGTTAAAAAGACAAACCAGAGTCCTTGGCGTTGCTCCAAAACCAGATACGTCAGCATCGAGATCAAAATGAGCAGAGCCAGATCAAACATGGCATTGCGCGAAACGAGCGACATATCTGCCCAGTTCTGATGCATGACAAGCGGGAAATCCCGGACGATATTTCCATATAGCTCAGCAAGCCATTCCGTCTCAAACAAAGGGGTATCAAACAAGGTTGCATGCAGCAGCCATAACAAGCCCAGCAGCTTGATCGGGAATGTCATCCAGCGAAACGGTACAAGTACGTCAATGATCAAAACACCAGCAGAAATAATAAAGAACGGCCACAAAATACCCGTATCTGTCAGCTCTTGCATCGGGAATAACCATTCACGCAGCAGCAGGAACAGTAAAAGGGCAGAGACCCATTCCAAGAGCGCTGGTCGTTTCCATACGTTCATGAGTCTAGGCACCTCCAATACGCTTCCACTCGTGGTTTTCCATGTGGATCGATGTACATGTGACCTTGTTAGCCATAAGCAGCTGCAGCACATGCTTTTGCTCATCAGAGAGCGATTGTTCAGCATGTACATAAAACAACTGAACCCGCCGCCCCTTTTGAGTCAGGGCAATCAATCTGCTAATGAGCCCTTTCTCCACACGCGGAGTCACGATGACAAGGGTCACACCCTGTGATTGCTCTAATGCTTCGCGCCCGATAATTTTTGCAAACGGGTCGCCTCCCTCAGGCATTACTCTCGCCAATTGATCAAACACTCGTACTAGATGGGCATGGGAGAGAGAAGGTGCCAGCGAGGTCCGCTCTATTTGCTTATAGACCAGCCCGTAGTGATACTGATTGCGGTTTGCATAGGCTATCAGACTCGCTGTCAGCTTTACGGCCGTCTCGAACAATTGTGCAGGCTTATCACGATAGCTCTCTCTTTCCACGTCGAGGAAAAAGACAGCCTGATTCATCGCCTGATGCTCAAACTCTTTTGTTTTTAAACCAGTTCCACGTGCAGATGCTCGCCAGTGAATCTGACTGAGCCGGTCTCCACGATGATATTCCCGAACTCCGCGAACGGCAGCCACATCATCTGATCTCCGATGAGACACGTGCACATTTCCACTAAAGCTCCCATCCCCTAGTGCCCAATGTGTCAGCTCTTTGTATCTCGGGTAGACGAGAAACTCATCGGAAAGCGGAAAGACTTGTCTTCTTTCAAAAAAGCCAAAAAAATCTCCGCCACTCACCGTACAATTCGTCAGACGATAATGACCACGCGGTAAATTCGGAATGACGTAGCGAAATTCTACTTCCCGCTTAAACCAAGGAAAGAGGAGCTGCCGATGTGGCTCGTAAACGCCCGCAAGCCGGTCGGGCAACGGCTCCACAATCATATTCCAGCCTAATGGAAACCTGATCCGTCGTCGCAAGCGAATGGTGACGATTACGCTATCCCCGTCCTGCAATCGGTTCCGATCTACTTCTCGCACTACCTCCAGAGTTGCAAACATCAAATAGTATGCCAGCATTTCGTATACCAAAAAGCCTAAGCTAGCGTAAAATAAAAACCAGCTAGAAAAACCGCCTTGAAACTTCGCGAAGATATATGTGACAATTACGAGTCCAATAATTTTGGCTTTGCCCCACCTTTGCTGTCTCATTCATAGTCACCGCCTCAACTTACTGGAACGCGGGTTTCAGACAAGATCGCCGTCAAAATCCGTTCCACAGTCGATCCTTCCAGACGAGATTCCGGCTTAACCAACATCCGGTGAGCAAAAATGAGTGGCACAAGCTCCTTCACATCATCGGGAATCACATACTCCCGTCCACGAACAAATGCCAATGCCTGTGAAGCCCGATAAAGCGCCAGTGAGCCACGAGGACTTACCCCTAAATAAACGTGATGGTGGTCCCTCGTACGATGACACAAGCGAACGATATACTCTTTTACGCCCTCTGATATCTTCACTGCCGATACTTGCTGCTGGAGCTGTGTTAGCTCCTTAGCCGTCATCACTGGTTCCAGCTGTTCTAATGGATTGGCGTCGGAGAATCTGGAGAGCATGCGCATCTCCTCTTCGACACTTGGATACCCCAGGCTTAATTGCATGAGGAAACGGTCTAGCTGTGCTTCAGGCAACGGAAAGGTACCCTCATACTCCAACGGGTTTTGCGTGGCCATGACAAAAAAAGGCTCTGGCAAACGATATGTGACACCATCCACAGTGACCGAGCGCTCCTCCATTGCCTCAAGAAGGGATGATTGCGTTTTTGGTGAAGTCCGGTTGATTTCATCTGCCAGAACCACATTGGCAAAGATCGGACCTTGGCGAAATTCGAATTCGAGACTCTTTTGATTAAAGATAGCGACCCCCGTAACATCAGTAGGCAGCAAATCGGGCGTAAACTGAATCCGCTTGAATTCTCCACTCACTGATTTCGCTAAAGCGCGCACCAGCATGGTTTTCCCGACACCAGGGACATCCTCCAGCAGAACATGTCCATTAGCCAATACCGCTGCTACCATCATTTCGATGACCGATCTTTTGCCGATTAATACTTTTTCTATATTGTCTATTAATTTCAATACGGCGGGATGCGTATGTTCCATTTTTATTGGATTCATGTAGATACAACTCCTGTTCCATTGTATTCTTCAGTCAGGTGTATAACAGCAACTACATAGGCAAAATGTGCATCCTCATTCTAAAGTAATAGATGAGACTAGGAGATACAAGGGAAAAATACTTAAAATTTGTAAAATTATGAAAGGAATTATACAAAAAAGAGTAGGACAGATTCCTACTCTTCGATTCCATATGCTATAGTGGCGTGCCCTGAGAGATTCGAACTCCCGACCTTTTGATTCGTAGTCAAACGCTCTATCCAGCTGAGCTAAGGGCACAGATGGAGCGGACGAAGGGTCTCGAACCCTCGACCTTCGCCTTGGCAAGGCGACGCTCTACCAATTGAGCTACGTCCGCATGCTAGATGTTAGCATTCTTGCAATAATTGTTATGTCTTCTGTTTAAAAATGGTGCGGGTGAAGGGACTTGAACCCCCACGGTTGCCCGCCAGAACCTAAATCTGGTGCGTCTGCCATTCCGCCACACCCGCATATAAGAAACAGAAGCAATATCATCATTGCCTTTTTAATTGTAAAAACTGGTGAGCCATGAAGGACTCGAACCTTCGACCCTCTGATTAAAAGTCAGATGCTCTACCAACTGAGCTAATGGCTCGTGAAAATGGCTGGGGTACTAGGATTTGAACCTAGGAATGACGGAGTCAAAGTCCGTTGCCTTACCGCTTGGCTATACCCCAATAGTAATGGTGCCGGCAATAGGACTTGAACCCACAACCCCCTGATTACAAGTCAGGTGCTCTACCAATTGAGCTATACCGGCACGTTTGTAAAGTATGAATGGTGGCTCGGGACGGAATCGAACCGCCGACACGAGGATTTTCAGTCCTCTGCTCTACCGAC
>NZ_LGIQ01000011.1:1008879-1069988 GCF_001187725.1 Brevibacillus reuszeri | reverse complement strand
CTAATCGGTCGAGGACTTATCCACACTCTTAGCAATCATGCAGATTCAGTTTTGAAGGAACGAATGCCAAGCGCATTTGTCGCTTCCTTTTTCACNTTGTCGCTTCCTTTTTCACGGAGCTGTGGTGAAGTTGGAGTTCACGCCGGTCTGTCACACCGGAGGTCGCGGGTTCGAGTCCCGTCAGCTCCGCCATTTAATTGGTGGGGAAAAGTACGTCTTTGGCTCGGTAGCTCAGTCGGTAGAGCAGAGGACTGAAAATCCTCGTGTCGGCGGTTCGATTCCGTCCCGAGCCACCATGTACGAGCCATTAGCTCAGTTGGTAGAGCATCTGACTTTTAATCAGAGGGTCGAAGGTTCGAGTCCTTCATGGCTCACCAGTTTTTACAAGCAAGTTAAACGTAAAAATATGATAAGATATGCGGACGTAGCTCAATTGGTAGAGCGTCGCCTTGCCAAGGCGAAGGTCGAGGGTTCGAGACCCTTCGTCCGCTCCATTTTTAGTTCGCAAACACCACTTGCTATGTGCCAGTGGTGTTTTCCTGCTTTTTCGCAAAGTACATTTAAAAGGCGAGTCAGCTTGTAGGGTAGCAGCACTTCTGGTACGATACTTGGGAGTGCTGCTCCTACGATGTTGGAGGTTTTATGAAACATAACAAAAGTATTTTGAAAAAAACGACTGTCGTTGACTTTAAGCAAGATGCCGCATTTTTTATAGATCGTGGAATGCGTTATTTAAATCGATATGATTATGAAAAAGCATTGCGATCATTTCGCAGAGCAGTGGAGCTTGCCCCGACTAGCGCTGAATGTCATTGTCATTTAGCGAGCGCTCTTGCGGAAACTGGACAATTTGAAGCCTCAAACGATGTTCTCTATGAGGTTATCGAAAAATGGGATACAACCATGACGGAAGTCTACTTCTATATGGCAAATAATTATGCGAATCTGGAAGACTTTCAAATGGCAGAGGAGCTGGCGATTCGTTATTTACAGGAGGACAGCACTGGTCCGTACCGTGAAGAAGCGGAAGAGCTGCTTGACTACATTTATTTTGAGCTGGACATGCCACCGCGGCATTTCCTCCCTAGCGACAAGGAAGATGTCTACAGCAAGCATGAACGCGCGAGACGGAGCCTGGAAGAAGGTAGATTTCTAGAAGCGCTAGACATCTTGAAGGAAATTGTGGAGGCTGACCCGGATTTTCTGCCAGCTTGGAACAACCTGTCCCTCGCCTACTATTATGTAGGAGATTTTCAAAAAGCCATGGACACCATTGAGAAGACACTGGACATGGAAAACGGAAATCTGCACGCATTGTGCAATTTGGCCGTCCTGCTGTCGCATCACAATGAAGCAGGAGAGCTGCTTACCCTGATGGACATGTTAAAAAAGGTGGTTCCGTTTCATCCGGAAAATACCTACAAGCTAGCGACAACGATGGGCGTGCTCGGACAGCACGACGAGGCATACTTCCATTACCAGCGTATGCTGCGCTCTGGACAGCCACAGGAGGCTTGTACGTACCATTATGCAGCCATCTCTGCCTATTTGAGTGGGCGCAAGGATCAGGCTCTCCGCTGGTGGCAAAAAGCCAAGCAAATGGATCCTGAAGCAGGGATAGCCGATCAGTACATTCAAATGGTAAGAAACGAACAAGAAGGGGAGACTATAAAACCGATCCCCTATCAATACAATCCACCGCAAAACGATGTGTCCTGGGATCAAGCTTCATTCACTGGTGTCGAAGATTTTAAAAGCGATCCCATGATCCGGGCGTCACTGCTCTGGGCATTGCAGCACGGACGCGATGAAGTGAAATTTGCGGTTTTGCAAACGTTGTCCCTCATTGGTGACGACGAGGCGGAAACAGCCGTCCGCCAATTTTATTACCAGACAGATAATCAGCAGCTGCAAAAGCTGGCACTGCTGGCGCTTGCGGATATGGGAGCAGCCATGCCTGCAGAAGCTCCTGATCACAAGGATTACCCAATCGCGGAAGTGCATCTGGAGGATAATGTAGAAGAAGCAATTCGTCATTTCCTGATGGAGGATGGACAAAAGGAAGCGGGAGAATGGTGTCTCCGCTTTTGGAGCCAGTACCATGAACAGGCTCAAAATCAGGTGCAAGTGCGGAAAGCAGTAGCGTGGGTCGCTGCATTAGAATATGTATACGGAACTGTAAAGCAAGAAAAGAAATCGCAAGCATATCTGGCAAAAAAATACGGAGTCTCTGTCACAACTGTGGCAAAGTGCGTCAAAGTATTGTCGACACTTGATTTTAAATAGATTATTACATTATAATTAGTTTAAACAAGAAAGAGAAACCGTGTTAGACGAGGAGGCAATAGATATGAGCGATCAAAAAATCTATGATGTAATTATCGCCGGTGCGGGTCCTGCGGGAATGACGGCTGCTGTATATACATCTCGAGCAAACATGAGTACGCTGATGCTTGAGAGAGGGATCCCTGGTGGTCAAATGGCCAATACAGAAGAGATCGAGAACTACCCAGGCTTCAGTTCTATTCTTGGACCCGACTTGTCTACAAAAATGTTTGAGCACGCACAGCAATTTGGTGCAGAATACGCATACGGCGAAATCAAAGAAATCCGTGACGAGGAGCCGTACAAACGCGTTGTTGCAGGTGACAAGGAATACCTGGCTAAGTCTGTAATCGTAGCGACAGGGGCAGAACATCGTCTGCTTGGCGCTCCAGGAGAAAAAGAATTGTCCGGCCGCGGCGTTTCTTATTGCGCAGTGTGTGACGGAGCCTTTTTCCGCAATAAAGAGCTGGTTGTTGTTGGCGGCGGTGACTCTGCAGTAGAAGAAGCCGTATTCTTGACTCGTTTCGCTTCCAAAGTAACAATTGTTCACCGTCGTGATCAATTCCGCGCCCAAAAAATCTTGCAAAAGCGCGCTTTTGAAAACGAAAAAATCGAAGTGATCTGGGATTCCGCTGTAAAAGAAATTCGTGGAGAAGGCAAAGTTCAATCTGTTTTGCTGGAAAACACAAAAACAGGTGAGCAAAGCGAGCTTGCAACTGACGGTGTCTTCATTTACGTAGGGATGGACCCATTGACTGAGAGCGTACGCCCACTGGGAATTACGAATGATGCAGGGTATGTTTTGACAGATGAAAAAATGTACACCAAAGTAAAAGGCGTATTTGCAGCAGGTGACGTTCGTGAGAAAATGCTGCGTCAGGTTGTAACAGCTACAGGAGACGGTTCGATTGCGGCTCAATCCGCGCAGCACTTCGTAGAAGCACTGGATGAAAAGCTAAAAGAACAAAATGTCACAATCTCTTAATTTGCTTGTAACATGGTTGAAACATTTCAGGGGTAAGATAAAGACAATGAATTGACCCCCTTATCTATATAAACATTGTTGCGTGACTGGGATCTCAGTCGCGCATCTTTTTTTGCCCAAAAGAGCTGGAGGGTGCGAATATGGCAGCCAATATGGTATGCTATTGACAGAATCGTAGGAGGCGAGTTGCGTGACGGAATTGGGAAACGACAAGGCCATTAATCTCCTGATTATTACCGGAATGTCAGGTGCGGGTAAAACAGTTGCTGTACAAAGCTTGGAGGACTTAGGTTATTTTTGTGTGGATAACTTGCCGCCAGTGCTCATACCTAAATTTGCAGAGCTGGTACAACAATCTGGTGGGAGTATTGAACGAGTCGCATTGGTAATAGATTTGCGGGGGCGAGAGTTTTTTGAAAGTCTATCCGTAACAATCGAAAGCCTGAACCAGATGAATGGACTTTCCTTTCACATCTTGTATCTGGATGCGAGTGATCAAACCCTGGTTTCCCGATACAAAGAAACGCGTCGTCGCCATCCGCTCTCACCAAATGGTTCACCGCTTGAAGGGATTCATGCAGAGCGCCGCCTGTTGCAGGAAATGAAGGGTTGGGCGCACCAAATTATCGATACAAGTCAAATGAAGCCAATACAGCTCCGTGAAAAAATCATCAGCCAATACGGACAACATGGATCTCCACTTACGATTAATGTATTGTCCTTTGGTTTCAAGTACGGGGCGCCGATTGATGCTGATCTGATGTTTGATGTCCGCTTCTTACCAAACCCGCACTATATAGAGGAGCTGCGCCCAAGAACAGGGTGTGACCCGGAAGTGGCGGAATACGTGATGGAACATACAGAGACCAAAGAGTTCATAGAAAAGCTGACTGACTTTTTGGCGTATACCTTGCCTCATTATCAACGTGAGGGAAAAAGCCAGCTTGTGATTGGAATTGGCTGTACAGGGGGAAAACACCGTTCAGTTGCAATCGCAGAACACCTGGGACAAACGTTTGGAAAAGATTTTTCGGTACGTGTCAGTCATAGAGACATGGAAAAGACCAAGTAAGCATAGGATGGCAGGAAGAAAACGTACGTACTCACATCAGATCGGGCCACCTATTATGTGTATGAGGGGATAATGAGGTGACATATGCCGACTAAGGGAATGGGGAGGCTGCAGCCAAGGCAATTACGTATTGTCGTAATTGGGGGAGGAACAGGTCTGTCTGTCCTGCTCCGTGGACTCAAGCATGAGCCGGTGCACATAACCGCCATTGTGACTGTCGCGGATGACGGGGGAAGCTCCGGCCGTTTGCGTGAAGAGATGGATATGCTCCCGCCAGGCGACATACGAAATGTGTTGACTGCTTTGGCCGATACGGAGCCGATGATGGAAAAAGTGATGCAGTATCGTTTTTCCACGGGCACGGGATTAGCCGGGCATAATTTGGGAAATCTACTACTTGCAGCAATGAATGAAATTACAGGAGATTTTGTCACCGCAGTCAAAACGTTGAGTGGGGTGTTAGCTGTCCGGGGGGATGTACTGCCCGCATCGACACAATCCATTCGTTTGAAAGCGGAAATGACAGACGGATCTTTCGTTTTCGGAGAATCCCAAATACCGCTCACAGGTAAGGAAATCAAGCGTGTATTCCTCGATCCTGAGGATGCCGTACCACTGAGCGAAGCATTGCTGGCGATTGCAGATGCAGACGCCATACTGATTGGACCGGGCAGCTTGTATACGAGTATCCTGCCTAATCTGTTAGTGCGTGGCTTGTTTGCTGCAATCAAACGCTCAGCAGCACCAAAGATCTACATTTGCAATGTCATGACACAGCCAGGAGAAACGGATGGCTTTACTGCTTCCCGGCATGTGAATGTCATGTATGAACATGTGAATGAACCATTCTTGGATACGATCATTGTCAATTCAGCAGAGCTGCCGAATCACGTACTTGAGAAGTACGCAGAGAAGGGCGCGGCTCCTGTCCCGTGTGACCTGAAAAAGCTGCGCCAATTAGGACTACATGTTGTCGCGAAGCCGCTGGTCACATTTGAGGATGGTTACCTGAGGCACGATGCGCATGCTGTAAGCAAGCAGGTGGTTTCACTTGTCAAGCGCAGGCGGAAGGTGCTGAAGTTGGAGAAGGAGTGAAAGTCGATGTCATTCGCCGCGCATACCAAAAAAGAATTGACCATGCAGGAGGGCGGGGATTGCTGTAGCATGGCGGAGCTGTCATCTTTGATCCGCATGAATGGCAGTCTGCAGTTTGGAGCCGGACGACTGGTGTTGGATGTAACAACGGAGAACGCGGCGATTGCCAGACGCATTTACACATTGATCAAAAGAATGTTCCAAATCCACGCAGAACTGCTTGTTCGTAAAAAAATGCGTCTGAAGAAAAACAATGTATACATTGTGCGAATTCCACATAAGGCAAATGAAATTTTGCAAGAGCTGGGCATCATGGATAACAGCTTGTCCTTTATTCCAGGAATCGCACCTGAAATCGTGAAAAAGTCTTGCTGCAGAGCTGCTTATTTACGTGGTGCCTTTTTGGCGGGGGGCTCGGTCAATCACCCGGAGGCTTCCAGCTATCATCTGGAAATATTCACTTCCTATCAAGATTTTTGCGAAGCATTGACCAAGATCGCTAATCGGTATAAACTAAATGCCAAGTGCATCGAGCGGAAAAAAGGGTATGTTCTCTATATTAAAGAAGGCGAGAAAATTACAGAGTTTTTGAGCCTGATTGGGGCGCACCAGGCACTCCTGTATTTTGAGGATGTACGAATCGTCAAGGATATGCGTAACTCCGTAAACCGTTTACACAATTGTGAGATCGCTAACATTAATAAAACGGTAAACGCTGCCACGCGGCAAATGGAAAATATCCAGCTGATCGACAACGAGGTAGGACTTGAGAATTTACCGAAGCGTCTGCGTGAAGTAGCCGAATTACGACTAGCTCATCCCGATATCAATTTGAAAGAATTGGGAGAAATGGTGCCGAGTGGGGTAGTTAGCAAATCTGGGATTAACCACCGCTTGCGAAAAATAAACGAAATCGCTGACAAATTACGAGAAAAACAAAATATTTCGATCTAGATGCATGATATACTAATGGATAATAGTCTATGGCGTAGGGAGGTCCATTCATGGTTCAACAGCAAGTTGTGGTGGCATTAAAAACCGGTTTGCAAGCGCGTCCGGCAGCATTTTTTGTACAAGAGGCCAACCGTTTTGCATCGGAAGTATTCGTAGAAAAAGAAAACAAAAAGGTAAATGCGAAGAGTATCATGGGGATCATGAGCCTCGCAATCAGTTCGGGAACGGAAATTACCATTGCAGCAGAAGGGCCGGATGCCTCCCAGGCAGTTACGAGCCTCGTAAATTTGGTAAGCAAAGAAGAATAGGGAATAAGGATTCGCAGGACACTTTCTCTTACCGAAAGTGTCTTTTTTTGGTTATACACATTTTTTTCCTGTCGTCAGGGCATTGCTAATGATTGTAGTGCATACGAAAAGGAGGGGAATGAAGTGAGCAATCGTGATACCAGACATGAAGGTCGTGATGCTTATGATATGGACATCGACCGCATGATCAATGAAGGCTTGGGCGGAGGCATTGTCTCTGACCAGAATGGACTGATTGAAGAAACAAGCGTGGATACGATGTCGGGAGCCACTGCTGCCAAGCAAGCTCTGGACGACTAGGAGGGACAGCAAGTGGATGTGGCTAGAGTACAAGAGATTGTCCGTTCAAAAGAAAAGATTCAGGTGACGTACCAAGGGAAGTCTGTATGGATTGATGATGTCGACGAAAACACAGCGACTGCGCGTGTTCATACAGAAAGAAATCCCGCTCAGAGTGAATTTGTCGCCATCAGTCAGTTGGAAGAAGCGTAAAAAGAAACACCCGGCTAAGTATCAGTCGGGTGTTTCCTCCTATTCAAGCATCCTGGTTACTTTTTCGAAGAAGGCTCGGAAGTAATGACTTTGTCAATCAGTCCGTACTCTACGGCGTCAGCTGCGGAGAGGAAGTTGTCGCGGTCTGTATCCTTTTGAATGCGCTCCAATGGCTGCCCAGTGCGTTCTGACAGGATCGTATTCAAGTGATCACGCATCTTCAAAATACGTTTTGCTGCGATTTCAATATCGCTTGCTTGGCCTTGAGCACCGCCGAGTGGCTGGTGGATCATGACTTCGCTGTTAGGCAGTGCGAAACGCTTGCCTTTTGCTCCAGCAGCGAGCAAGAAAGCACCCATGGAAGCAGCCATTCCGATACAAATCGTGGAGACGTCTGGCTTAATGAAATGCATTGTATCGTAAATCGCCATACCGGCAGTAATCGAACCACCTGGGCTATTAATGTACAGATGAATGTCTTTCTCCGGATCTTCCGCCTGAAGGAACAACAACTGTGCCACAACAATATTGGCTACGGTGTCGTTGATTGGGGTTCCCAGAAAGATGATGCGGTCCTTGAGCAGACGGGAATAAATATCGTACGCACGTTCACCACGGTTCGTCTGTTCAATGACGGTTGGAATCAAGTTCATGTGCATCTAGTCTTCCTCCTCTCTTTGTAAGATTAATCATACACAAAAGGTCAATGAAGGTCAAACACTTAAGTGCACGTCCTCCCTACCATGTTTGCCAAATTGCCACTCTATAAACCTATTTCCCAAAGAAATGATTTATTCTTCATCCCAGTCGCTCAATTCAACGGCTAAACGCAAGGATGCCTTCATCTTTTTGCCGTGAATGATCGTATATTCCTCGATTTCCTTCGCTTGCAGCTGGTTGATGGCTTCGGCGAGGGCTTGTTCATCCTTGTACGGCTGGATGGTCAAAAGGCATTCCTCGTCACTTGCTTCCTGATAAATCAAGTAAAAGGCTGGTTCCGCCATGTATATACCTTCCCTCGTAGAGTTATCCACAGTTTTATCCACAGCTTGTGCACAAAAACATTTGTTCGCAGGATATTTTTATCGCCAGCGAATCTTTTTTACATAGTTTGGCATGATTGGCTCATCTCTTACATAGGAAAAGAATGGGATAAGGAAAGCAGGATATAGGGAATTCCTGTCGAAAATGACAAAATTGGAATTCATTACATTTTATTGAGGGGTGTTAGTTATGCTTCGCAAGGTTTCTGCAATGGTGCTGACGACAGCACTATTAACAGGGAGTGTAGCAGCTACTGCTGCTTTTGCTCAAACAGCACCAGTGCAACAACAAAAGCAAGTCAAGGTACAACTGAATGGCAAGGAGTTTCAATTCCCACAAGAGATCGTGGTAGATGAGGGCGTAGCCTACGTCAATGCGAGCACCTTGGCCATCGCTTTAGGTGGATCTGCTGCGTGGGATTCCATGACGAAATCGTTGCTCGTTTCCAAAGGTACGGACTACAGAATGCGTATGTATGAAAATACGACGTTCGCCTATAAAAACGGCAAAGAGGTCCAAGTGCCAAATGCTCCACGCCCCATTACCGGTGCCGTTCTCGTTCCACTCGTGTTTATCGCTCAAGAGCTGGGAGCAAAAGTGAGCTACGATGAAAAAACTCTCACCTACAGCCTTACCATTCCAATCAATTCATAAAAGTTTGGGAGGCTTCATCCATTGTGGCTGTTTCTGATTATTTCGTATAATAGGGAGCAGCAGCGATGGAGAGGGGAAACCAAAAGATGCAAGGAAGTACATTTGCCAATGTAGTCATGCTGGTTGGCTTTGTAGTGGTAGCGATATACGTTATATGCAAAGTGTATTCCCAAAAATACAGAAAATAGAGAAAAATTTCCAAAAGCAGTTACCCGATTCGATAAGGTAGCTGCTTTTTCACCCATTCCGCATCCGGATTCAGCAAGAATAGTTTTCCCTTAAAACATGGTTGATCTCTTCTGGAACAAGCAGCGCTAGAGTTTTTCTAATCATTCATATGGCATAAAATAATATTAATATTGAATACCGTTATTTCTATTGCAAATTTTCAAAAATATTTTACAATAAGATAGTAAATCATAGTTTGCTCGTAAATAAAGAGGGGGTTATATCACTATGAAAAAACAGAAAACACTGTCTATTCTGGCTGCTACGGTAGCACTGGGAACCGTGCTTGCAGGTTGTGGCGGAGGCCAGAGCTCTGCTCCACAGCAAAATAACGGCGGCGGAAGTGCAGCCCCAGCTCCTCAACAAAACAGCGGTGGAGCCGGCGGAGCAACTGAAAAGCTGGTAATTGCGGTAGTAGGACCGATGTCTGGTCAATACTCCGATTATGGTAGTACGGCAAAAGCGGGTGCAGAGTACGCCCTGAAAGAAAAACAGGAAGCATTCAAGCAGCTCGGCTTCGATATACAGCTCTTGGCCCAGGATGACCAGGCTGACCCGAAACAAGGGGTTGCTGTCGCACAAATGTTGATCTCCAACGCTGATGTAGTAGGGGTTGTTGGCCACGCTACGACTGGAGCCTCCATTACGGCAGCAGCGCAATACGATCAGGAAAAGCTCGTGATGGTCTCGCCTTCCGCAACGGGTTCTGATCTGACAGAGCAAGGTAAAAAAATTGTTCACCGTATTTGTGCGCGTGACGACCAACAAGGCTCCAAGGCCGCTGTTTACGCGAAAAACCAATTAGGCATCAAAACAGCATTCATCATGCATGACAAGGCTGCATATGGCCAAGGCTTGGCGGATGAGGTGAAAAAGCAATTTGAAAAAGACGGCGTACAAATTCTCGGCTATGAAGGGGTAACAGCTGGGGAAAAAGATTATAGCGCGATCATTAACCAAATTCTCGCTACGAAGCCGGAGATGATTTATTTCGGTGGATACTATTCCGACGCGGGGATCATTGTAAAGCAAGCGCGTGAAAAAGGCTTCAAGGGCGTATTCATGGGTGGAGACGGTTATGACTCCGCTGACCTCGTGAAAATTGCAGGTGCTGACAATGCCAATAACGTCGTATTTACTTCCACTGTTGGTGATGTAGGCGCTACAGAAGAAGGCAAGAAGTGGATCACTGACTTTGAATCGTCCACGGGCAATAAAGTAGGGATATTCACATCCTTCGGTTATGACTCCATGGGCGTTATGCTGAACGGTCTGGAAGAAGCCATCAAAGCAAACGGCGGCAAAAAGCCATCCCGCGAGCAAGTTCTGGACGCTGTTCATAAAACAAAAGATTTCAAGGGTAAATTCGTGAATGTAACGTTCAACGACAAAGGTGATAACGAGTTCGCATCCGTGTATGTGTACAAGTATGAAAATGGTCAAAAAGTATACATCGGGGAAGCGAAGTAATCAGGTTTCCTGATGGCCGTTTGGGACATACTACGTTTGGCGTGAAGACCAGCAAACAAAGGAAGGGATTCGCATGTCAAACAATCAAAATACAAAAAACGGCGGAAACAAGGGTCACAGTAGCAAGACACAAGGGAGCCAAAAGCAAAAATCAGAGCGCGACCGCAATTTGAACAAGCAAGATCCACAATAACGACGTAAAGCCCTGGGGAATGATTCTCCAGGGCATTCCTTTTAAGCAGCCAGTAAAAAAGCCCACCAGAGAGAGAGGCTCGCGGATGGGCTTACATGCATTAGCGAATGCCGTGCTTGGTAGGCAAGTTTTTCTCAGGATGTCCTAAGCCTTGATGCTGCTTGTTTTTGAGGTCCTTGGCTTGGGCTTCGTGGATCTTGGCGACGAACTCGCTCGTACTCATTTTCGTAAAATCCATCTGATACCTCCATTAGCATTTTGTCATCTCGCCCTTTTAGGATGGCCCATTTTACCGCCTGACAATCGGCAAGGTAATTTCAATGACAGTGCCTTCTTCTTTATGGCTGGAAATATGAAGGCTTCCATGGTGGTCTTTAATGATTTTGGAGCTGATCATGAGTCCTAACCCTGTTCCATTCTCCTTGGTTGTAAAGAATGGCTCGCCTAGCCTTGGCATAATGTCTTCGGAGATACCACAGCCGTTGTCGGCTAGTCGGACGATCACCTGATTGGAGGCCAGCAAGCGTGTGGAAACGTGAATCTCACCCTGCCCAGCAATTGCTTCGATGGAGTTTTTGATGATGTTCAGAAAAACCTGCTTGAGCTGAATCTCTTCCCCGGCGATTATCGGTGCCTCGGGGAAAGAGGTATGAAAATGTATATTTTTCAAATTTGCCTCGGAAGCCAAGAGTGCGAGGACATTTTCCAGCAAGCCTACCAAAGAAAGATGCCTGATTTGCACGTTCTGTGGCTTAGCCAGTACGAGAAGCTCGCTTACGATAAAATTGATGCGCTCCAGCTCGGATAGCATGATATCGGCATACATCTTTTTATCATTCAAAGTCGGGTATAGCAGCTGGACAAAGCCTTTTAAAGCAGTGAGCGGGTTGCGGATTTCATGGGCGATACCGGCAGCAAGCTCACCAATCATGGACAGCTTTTCCGTTTTGCGCAGCAAATCCTCGTTATTGCGTCTTTCCGTAATATCGCGAGAAACAATAATAAATCCATCACATTCGCCAGTTGGGGAGAAAATCGGGACACCTTTTGATTCAAGAACAATCATGCTTCCATCGACACAGTGGTAGCGGAACTCACATGTCTGAGGCTCTTTGGTAGCGAGAAGCTTTTTGAAATGCTCAACAACAAGAGGACGATCATCAGTATGAACATCGATAAGAGTAACGATGCCAGATTGCTTTCGATTCCCGTGAATCCGCTCATGGGAAGGAGAGAGATACACGACATCCCCATTGATATCGGTAATCATGATGAAGTCATCGGTATGCTCCGCGATGATACGGTGCTTTTCTTCACTTTTCAATAAGGCTGCTTCCGAATGCTTCCGTTCCATGACATTTCGTGAGACGAGCATAATATTCTGTACGGTACCGGAGTCGTTCACAAAAGGAATGCCACGGATTTCAAATGAAATCCACCTGCCGTCCTTGTCCTGGACTCTTGCTTCAAACTGAAGGGGCTGCTTGGTATCAAGAATTTCTTGTTGTTTGGCGAGAAGTAGGGGCTGGTCTTCTGGGTGCAAAATATCCAATCCTGTCAGCGAAGTGTACTCTTCAGGCAAATAGCCGAGTTGCTGCTCAATAGAAGGGGAGACATATATCAGCTTTAAGGTTTCATCGTAAATGGAAACGATGTCTTGGGTATGGTCAATCAAAAGCCGATATTTGGCTTCTGTTGCTTTGAGTGCTTCTTCTGTTTTCTTGCGGTCCGTAATATCGCGGGTGATGCAGGATGCTCCTATAATCGTACCTTCTTCGTTCACGATCGGCGTTGCTGATAATGTCACATCGATCAGAGTACCGTCTTTTCGCTTACGAATGGTTTCATAATTGGTGATGTGAACCCCCATACTCCTGACTGCCTCGAAAAGCTGCCTGGTCTCGATGATGAGATCATCGGGAATAAAGCAGGAGGGTGATTGGTGCACCTCTTCCATAGACCAGCCATAATAATTTTCGAATGCCTGATTGACGAGAATGATATCGCCATCCATATCACTAATGGAGATGGTATCTGTCGTGTAATGGAAAAAAGCTTTCAGGATTTGATCTGTGATGATGCGATTCATGCTTTTCTTTTTTGAACGCTTCTTTTTCCATGAGTAAGGGGTTTTGGGTTTGGCCATCGTGTGTCCCCTGCCTTGATAGTTTTGTGTAAACAAAGTAGTGTGACGCAATTCGTACTTATTCGCCAAAAGAAGGCAAATTCCTATCAGTTAGCCTAAAAAAGTAAATTATTGGGTATTGTTCGGAAGAATGGAAGTGGAAACAAGGTTTAAAATGATTGGGAGAATACGCTATAATGGGGAGAGTAAAGGAAGACGGAGGTACAAATCATGACAACAGGCTTTATTATCGCGGTGGTTATCATGTTCGTCTTAATTATCGGGATTACGATTGTAGTGACGAACAAAGCATATGGCCGAAAACCAGATGTTATTGATCCGATAAAGCCACTACCTGATCCAAACAAAAAAGAAACCGATCAATAAGCTTTGAAACGATAGCGCGATAACCGCCTGCGAAGAAGAAATGGCTTCGCAGGCTTTGTACTTTTCGAGTGAAAAGCTCATCCACGAAGAAATTCTCTCATGGAGCTTGTCAATTCGTAAGAAATCGTGCCCATTTCTTCTGGTGATTCTTGAAAAAAACGGATTGTCCATTCGATCAGTAGAACGTGCAGAGTGGACGCCAATGATCTCAGAGCATAATAGCGAAGTCTTGCCTGCTCTGCTCTCTCTTCCTCGTCAGATCCCCCATGGTAAAGCTTTTGAATGTAGTGCTCTACGCTTCTAAAAATGATTTGTCTGATTTTACGATCGCCATTCCATATATTTTCAAGCAAAGACGGGGGAGCTTGTTCCTTCCACATGTGAAAAAGCGAAATCAGCATCTCTTTGCCTAAAGCACTTTGCTCAGGAGATACATACCAGTACGTTTCATACTGATTACATAAATACTCAAACAAAACATCGTCTTTATCTTGGTAGTTGCGATAAAAGGTTTGGCGGGCGAGTCCGGCTTTTCGTGTAATTTCGGTGATAGAAATTAGCGAGTACGCTTTCTTTTCCATGAGCTGGATCAAGGCAAGAATGATCCATTCCCGTGACTGTAGCGAACGAGGGGCTAGAGTATGTTGCAAACGTGACACATCCTCGCATTTGTCTATTTTGGGCGTAGTTTTCCTGAATTCATTTGAAAAACAAAGAAATCTATATTAGTGTTACAATTGTAACATTTGATCTGCCAGATGCGCATCGGGAGAATAAGTGTAAGGAGAGGCAGATGTATAGACGAGTGTCTTTTCATCCCTCATTCATTGATAATGATATTCGTTATCGATAAAAAGTTCCGAAAAGGGGAGAAAATCGTTTGTTGAAAAAAGGAAAAATGTCTTTGTCTTTGCTTTTGTTGATGGTGGTATCACTTCTGGTGTCAGCATGCGGCAATGATGGAGCTGCCTCAAAGCCAGAGGCGAATCAACCGCAAGCAGAGCAGACAATGACGGTTACCCACGCAATGGGAGAGACGATCATAAAAGGTACGCCGCAAAGAATCGTTGTGTTGACCAATCAAGGAACAGAGAGCTTGCTAGCTCTGGGAATAAAGCCAGTAGGTGCAGTGAAGTCATGGATTGGCGAGCCGTGGTTTGATCATATCAAGGATCAAATGAGTGGTGTCGAGGTCGTCGGTGATGAAGTGCAGCCAAACATCGAGCTGATTGCCAGTCTGAAGCCCGATTTAATTCTTGGCACCAAAGTACGTCAAGAGAAGATTTATGCGCAGCTCTCATCCATCGCACCGACCGTTTTCACGGAAAATCTGGGTGACAGCATGATTGAGAACTTCGAATTGTATGCACGCGCAGTGAACAAGGAGGAAGAGGGAGCCAAGGTTATCGCCGATTTTAACAAGCTGATTGAGGATACAAAAGCGAAATTGGGCGATAAGACAAAAATGGAGATTTCCCTGGCACGCATTCAGCCAAATAAGGTTCGTGTATACTACAAGCAAAATTTCGCAGGTGTGATTTTGGACAAGCTCGGATTTGCTCGCCCGAAAGCACAGGATCAGGAAAAATTCTCTGAGGACATCGCGAAAGAACAAATGAACGTGTTGGATGGAGATGTATTTTTCTACTTCGCTTCAGATCGTGATGGTGATACCGGAGCAACGAAGACAGCCACGGAATGGTTGAGTGACCCGCTTGCTAAAAATCTGAAGGTGACGCAAAAAGGACATACCTATCAAGTAGATGAAGCCATTTGGAACACGGCGGGCGGTATTGAAGCGGCTAAATTGATGGTGAAGGATATCGAGAAGCGATTCGCGGACATTTCTTTGTAAACAGGGCAACAAAAAAGAACTGGCATCAACCAGTTCTCACGTGTCTGTTATATGGTACGCCTGAAGGGAATCGAACCCCCGCACATGGTTCCGGAGACCATTGCTCTATCCACTGAGCTACAGGCGTATGATGGGATACCAATTTATTATATGACAGGACAGAAGCATATGCAAATGAAAAAAGTGTAGAGTTTATAAGTTTTTTATGTTGTATGTGAAATCCTTCTCTAAAAAAGGAGGCGGTTGCAAGCTGCTGACCGTCTCCTTTTACCTGTGTCTGGGTCATGGGCAAGACGAACTAGACGATGTCTGCGAGAAGACCAATGCGATCACGGAAAGTAGGGAATTGGCGTGGAAGCTTTCTTGCTCAGCCGGAATCAAAAACTGGTGGTGCTGGTCGTTGGAGTCTGTATACTCGGACTCGCCATGATTGCGAGTGTTTTGTACGGCCTTCAAAATTTCAATCTAAAGACTGCTATTGAGGCGTATGTCAGCTTTAATGGCAGCACTGAGCATCTCATCATTCAAAATACACGCGTACCTCGGGCTATCACAGCTGCCATCGTGGGTGCAAGCCTAGCCGTTGCCGGGGTGCTTCTTCAAGCGCTTACACGCAATCCACTAGCTTCTCCCTCTGTTTTCGGGATCAATGCAGGGGCAGCGCTGTTTATTATTCTTGCTCTTTTTTTCTTTGGAGCGAATTTTACGTTTGCTGACCTGATGTGGGTGGGCTTTGTTGGTGCTGGCGTTACCGCGATGCTGGTATACGCTTTGGGCTCTGCTGGTCGAGGCGGGATGTCTCCGATAAAAGTAACACTGTCAGGGGCAGCAGTTGCGGCTTTTGCTTCATCTTTAACATCTCTTTTGATGCTGGTAGACAATAAGACTCTGGAGGAAGCTCTTTATTGGCTGATCGGCTCAGTATCGGGCAGGGATTTAAAGTATGCTGTCATGATCGTTCCATATTTGCTGTGTGGATGGATTTGCGCAGGCTTTATGGCAGGAACGCTCAATTTGATGGCATTGGGTGAAGATGTCGCCAAAAGCCTGGGCCAGAGAATTGTCTGGGTAAAGGCAGCGATAGTGGCAGTAGTGGTGCTTCTTGCTGGTGGTTCAGTCGCTTTGGCAGGACCGATCAGTTTTGTTGGCATCATTATTCCTCATATCGTCAGGTATTTTGTGGGCTTCGATCACCGCTGGATTATTCCTTACAGCATTGTGTTTGGGGCAATCTTTTTAGTAGTTGCTGATTTGATTTCACGCTTTTTGCTGATGCCCAAGGAAGTACCCGTAGGGGTGGCTACGGCTGTGATCGGGGTGCCGTTCGTCATTGCGATTGTGAGGAGGAAGACGAATGGATAGATATACCGTAATTCGCAGTCAAAAACCACGCTTTTCGTTTCGGGTAGATAAACGTTCTGTAACGGTGATCTGTATTTTGGCGCTCCTTTTGATAGTGGCGATTGTCGTGAGCATCGGTATGGGAAGCATTCGGATTCCCGTGTCGCAAGTATTAAAATCACTCGTTGGTTTAGGAGAAGGCTCGGATCAGCTAGTCATCCTGCAACTGCGCTTGCCGCGAATTGTTGTCGCTGTTTTGGTCGGAGCTTCCTTGGCTGTATCAGGTTCGATCCTTCAGGCACTTGTTCGCAATCCGCTGGCTTCGCCTGACTTGATAGGTACAACAAGCGGGGCAACGGCTGCGGCGGTCGCTTTTATTGCTTTTTCAAATGGGACATACAGTATTCACTGGCTTCCGCTTGTAGCATTGGTAGGTGGTTTCTTTGCTGCTTCCTTAACCTATGTCACGGCTTGGAAGCATGGGCTGTCACCATTTCGTTTTGCACTGATCGGTGTATCCATCTCGACGGCTATGGGAGCGTTAACGATCTATTTCATGATTTCAGGGCCGATGTATCTCGCATCGCAGGCTTTGGGCTGGATGTCCGGGACCGTTTACGGGAGCTCCTGGAATCATGTGCTTAGTTTACTTCCGTGGACCCTCATCTTTTTGGTGATGACCATGGTTCAAGCGAGGACCTTGAATGCTCAGGAGCTTGGAGATGATGTGGCAAAAGGAGTAGGGGTCCCGGTAGAAAGAAAGCGGCTCATGCTGATCGCGATCAGCGTAGCATTGGCAGCAGCGGCCGTAGGTATTGCAGGTGGAATCGGTTTTGTCGGGTTGATGGCCCCTCATATGGCCCGCAAGCTGGTCGGTTCCAGTTATGGCAGCTTGTTACCTGCGTCAGCGATCCTGGGGGCATTTTTTGTCCTGCTGGCTGATTTGGCAGCGCGCACGCTATTTGTTCCTTTGGATATTCCGGCAGGGGTTTTTACTGCAGCAGTGGGAGCTCCATTCTTTATGTTGCTCTTGTACAGAAGTCGTAGCGCTTAGGGGTTCACCTATCGAAGTGATCTTGCATGAGACGAGATCACTTTTTTTGTACCTGATTCAATAATTGGCAGGAAAATTGCAAGCAAGAACGAATATAATGAGAATATAGAAAGTAGAGCGAATTCAACCAGAGGTATTTAGGGAGAAGAGGGGGCGAGCTTCATGAACATGGGACTGGGATTATATCAAGAACAGACGCTGAAGTTAGTGATGACGCCAGAGTTACGTCAAGCAATTACCATATTGCAGTACTCTGCAGTAGACCTGATCTCTTACTTGCAGGAGCAGGCAAATGAAAATCCTGTTTTTGATCTGGAAGCTGCGGGAGAGGTAGCATCGACCAAAACAGAAAAGCCGGCACCAGAAATTGATTGGAAAGAAATCGTCGGAAATCGTGCTTCAGGTGAATATTCTGTGGCAAAAAATGAAAGCACTTACAATCCACTGGATTATGTGCAGCAAGGTTCTGATTCCTTGTATGAACACCTGGAGCGCCAGCTAGGGTACGTCAAAGGCTTTACACCCTTGCAAAAGCAAATCGCCCTCTTTCTGATCGGGAATCTGGATGAAAAGGGATATCTGGAAATTACGCTGGAGGAAGCGAGTACAACGCTGGGAGCTGAATTTCTTGAGATTGAGGATGTGCTCTCCGTTTTGCAGCATTTTGATCCAGTAGGTGTGGCTGCGCGCAGTCTGGAGGAATGTCTGCTTTTGCAATTGGAGCATCTTGCCCTCGATGATGAAAAGATTACCCAGGTCGTTCGATACCATTTGCAGGACCTCGCTGACAAACGCTACCAGCGGATTGCCGATAAGGTCGGTTGCACGCCACAGGATGTGCAAACGATGGCTGATTTGGTTCGCACGCTTAATCCACGTCCCGGCGCAGCGTTTTCCCAGTCTGAGACTCGATATGTCATCCCTGATGTGACGGTTGAAAAAGTGGGAACTGAATATGTAGTTCTCGTTAATGATGTTGCAACTCCTCGACTGAAAATTAACCATTTTTACGAAAAAATGTTGAACCAGCAAAAAAGCCAGGAAGAGGCAAAGCAGTTTATCCACGAAAAGCTGAATGCGGCGATGTGGCTAGCCAAAAGCCTGGAGCAACGCCGCATGACCCTGATGCGCGTAACACAGGCAATCGTAGAGATGCAGCAAGATTTCTTTGACCGCGGAGTACATTATTTGAAGCCGATGACGCAAAAGGAAATCGCTGAGCAGGTCAGCTTGCATGAATCAACGATTAGCCGTGCTACGAGCAACAAGTATGTGCAGACGCCACGGGGAATTTTTGAGCTGAAATACTTCTTCACTTCGGCGCTCTCTACATCAAGCGGGGCTGCAACTTCTTCGGAGAGCGTCAAGCGACGGATCAAGGCGCTCATTGAGCAGGAGGATCGGAAAAGTCCCTTGTCCGATCAAAAGCTCGGAGAAATGCTGCTTGAGGAAGGGATCGAAATTTCCCGCCGCACGGTTGCCAAATACCGGGAAGAAATGCTGATTCCTTCCTCTGCAAAAAGAAAGAGGTATTAATCGTTCATGAGTATGGCCAAGAACGGACTCGAGATCGTATTGTACGGACGAAAAAAATGTCACCTGTGTGATCAGGTTGAATTTGCGATACAAGCACTGGCTGAAGAAATCCCTCTCCGCCTGCAGGTGGTGGATATAGAGAGCGACCAGCAATTACATGAGGAAATGATGCTGGTCATCCCGGTAGTAGCGATTGATGGTGAGGTTGTGTTTCGCTCGATTACCCATGTCGTAACGATGGCAGAGCTGAGAGAAGAATTTTTGAAGCGCATGGCTGAGTAGAGAGATCCCCCGGGCAAGTTTAGGCTCGGGGGATCTTGCAAGTTTTCCACAGTTATGCTACATTCGAGGTGTAAGGTTTGTTCCTTTTTTTTGCATCAATTGGGACAAAAAATGTATGTATAGGGACAAAAAAAGTCCCAATAAAAACAGATACAACTAAGGAAGTTGTCACATGCGACATTTACTGGAGCTTCAACAAAAGCTTGTGCCAGACCTGATTCCGCTTTTGCGGGATCGATACATGCTGCTGCGCTCCATATATCATCTGCAACCAATCGGGCGTAGAGCTCTTGCTCAGACGATGAACACGACCGAGCGTATCCTGCGAGCAGAGGTAGATTTGCTCAAGGATACAGGGCTGCTTCACGTGAATGCCGCGGGCATGACTCTCAGTGAAGACGGGCAGCAAGTATTGGACGAAATGGAATCGTTGGTTGGCGAGCTATTCGGGTTGACGGACCTGGCTGAACAGCTGCAGCGAAGACTGGGGATTCCAGAAGTCATTGTCGTTCAAGGCGATGCGGATGAATCACCATGGGTCAAGGAAGAGCTGGGACGCGTAGGTGCGAGGGTACTGAAGCAGGTTGTACAGGAGGGAGATATCGTCGCTGTCACAGGAGGTTCCTCCATCGCCAGCATTGCGAGTCACCTGACGCCGTCAGCAACCTTTAAAACGGTCCAGTTTGTCCCTGCCAGAGGTGGACTCGGCGAGCGTGTGGAGCTGCAAGCCAATACACTGGCATCCACGATGGCGGCGCGCACAGGCGCAACGTACAGACTGCTTCATGTACCTGATCGCTTGCACCCGGAAGCCTTGCAGACATTACTGAAAGAGCCGCAGGTGCAGGATGTTCTCTCGCTCCTCGGCCAATCGCGAATCGTTCTGCATGGAATTGGCGACGCCATTACGATGGCTAAAAGAAGGAATTACTCAGACGAAGAGCTCAGCGAACTAGTAAACAGTGGGGCTGTTTCGGAAGCATTTGGGTATTACTTTAATGAAGCAGGCGAAACCGTACAGCGAATGCCTACGATCGGTTTACAGCTGGAAGAGGTACACAAAGCTGAGGCCGTGCTCTCTATTGCCGGGGGCAAAAGTAAGGCAAAAGCGATTCTTTCCTTTGCTAAGCAATCGTGTCAAAATGTACTCATTACAGACGAAGGGGCCGCAAAGTCCCTGCTGTCAACACGATTGTAACGGAAGGAAGCTGGTTTTATGTCTATGGCAGCGGTGCTACCCATCCTGTCGCTCATCACCGGGATTGTCCTGAGCCTGGTGATAGGCTTTCCACTCTATTTGGGAATTGTTTTTGCAATCCTGGTCACAATGGTTAGTGTGAAAAGAGTAGGCTTTGCCTGGAAAGAACAATTCGCATTTGGTTGGGAAGGCGTCAAGCAGGCAAAGCCTGTGCTGCTCATCCTGTTTTTTGTAGGACTTCTGATTCCGCTGTTAATGATGGCAGGAACGATTCCGGCAATTATCTACTATGGCTTGTCGATTGTGAATGTCAGTTACTTGCTGGTCCTTTCCTTTCTTCTGACGGCAGTGGTCAGCTATTTGCTCGGCACGTCCATCGGAACCTTGAGTACGATCGGACTTTCGTTGATGGGAATTGCTCATGCTGCAGGAATATCACCTGCAATGGTGGCAGGAGCACTTATCTCTGGTGCGATGGTAGGAGAACGTTTTTCCCCCATCTCCAGTTCTCGATTGCTCGTGTTATCTAATGTAGGAATGACCGAGGCACAGGACATTCAGATGAGACGTCCAGCCATGATAACGGTTGGGATTTGCGCGGTTCTGTTTCTGTTGTTTGACCTGATGCGCGGATCAGCGGGATCAAGCGATACCATTCCGATGTATCAGGACCTTTTGAGCCATTATTTTTCCATTAGCTGGTGGGTCATGCTTCCGCTGATTACGTTGCTTATATCCTTCGCCCTACGAGTAAAAGCGGTTACTGCTTTGCTGTACGGCATCATCGTCAGTGCGATTCTGGTTATCATGAATGGCCAGCAGGATATTCTGACGTTTGCCAAATCGATGCTGTATGGCTACGCGCTTCAATCAGGAACGCCGTTGGATGAGCTTTTACATGGAGGTGGGTTTGCTTCTATGTTCAACGTTCTCTTGTTGATCATCCTGGCTGGATTTTTAAATGGAATTTTGAACAAAGCTAATCTATTGACGCCTATTGTTGACAAAATGATGGGGGATACAAAAAGTCCTACTATCCTAGTCATAAAGCTGGCTATCCTGTCGCTTCTGGTTGTGATCATCAGCTGCAACCAAACGATCCCCATTCTAGTACTTGGCTCTACGCTACTCGGACGTTTTGCGAAAAGAGAAGGCGGACGTGAGCTATTGGGCAAGACTATGATGGACACGACTTTGGTAATGCCGGTGCTCATACCGTGGAACGGCTTGGCTATGATGATGGCAGTCACTCTGGGTGTATCCACAATCGATTCGCTGCCGTTCTTGTTCTTTTCATTACTATTGCCGATTGTCACGATTCTCTCTACCCGATGGAAGGCTCCTGAAGGTAGGGTGATCGCTACTAATAAAAATGCAAGCTAACGAGCAGGAGGGTTTTTCTATGGTAAAAGTAGGGATTAACGGTTTTGGTCGCATTGGTCGTAACGTTTTTCGCGCAGCACTCTCCAATCCAAATGTAGAAATCGTAGCCGTGAATGATTTAACCGACGCACATACACTGGCTCACCTTTTAAAATACGATACTGTTCACGGCGTTCTCGATCTGCCTGTAGAAGCAGGTGAAAATACGCTGATCGTTGGCGGTAAAGAAATCCGCGTTCTCGCTGAGCGTGATCCTGCGCAGCTCAAATGGGCAGAGTACGGTGTAGAAATCGTCGTAGAATCTACTGGACGTTTCACCAAGCGTGAAGATGCTGCGAAGCACCTGGAAGGCGGAGCGAAAAAAGTCATCATCTCTGCACCAGCTACAAACGAGGATATTACGATTGTACTTGGCGTGAACGAAGACAAATATGATCCAGCTCAGCATACCGTCATTTCCAATGCATCCTGCACAACGAACTGCCTGGCTCCATACGCCAAGGTCTTGAATGAAAAATTCGGTATCGTTCGCGGCTTGATGACGACTGTTCACTCTTACACAAACGATCAGCAAATCCTGGATTTGCCGCATAAAGACTTGCGCCGTGCCCGTGCAGCAGCGGAAAATATTATCCCGACCTCTACTGGTGCAGCTAAAGCGGTAGCGCTGGTACTACCTGAGCTGAAAGGCAAGCTGAACGGATTCGCGATGCGCGTCCCTACCCCGAACGTATCGGTGGTTGATTTGGTTGTTGAATTAAAAACAGATGCGACTGTGGAAGAAATCAACAACGCATTGAAAGAAGCAGCAGAAGGTCCGCTCAAAGGAATTCTCGGCTATTCGGAAGAGCCGTTGGTATCCTCCGACTATAACGGTAACCCAGCATCCTCGACGATTGATGCTTTGTCTACGATGGTACTCGAAGGCAACATGGCGAAGGTCGTTTCCTGGTACGATAATGAGTGGGGTTATTCAAATCGAGTGGTAGACTTGTGTCATTATGTTGCACAGCGCGGCTTGTAACACGTAAAATAGAACTGTTGTGGATAAAAAGGGAGAGCAATCTCCCTTTTCCCATATGTTTTTTTCGGAATACTAAGCCTAATGACTTGGAGGATCGTTCATGAACAAGAAATCTATCCGCGATGTTGAGCTGGCAGGCAAACGTGTTTTCTGCCGTGTCGACTTTAACGTACCGATGCAGGACGGGGTAATCACCGATGATACGCGCATTCGTGCTGCTGTTCCGACCATCCGTTTTCTGATGGATGCAGGAGCTAAGGTTATCCTGGCGAGCCACTTTGGCCGTCCAAAAGGACAAGTGGTGGAAGAGATGCGGCTGACACCTGTCGCTAGTCATCTATCGACGCTATTGGATAAACAAGTGCGCAAGCTAGATGATTCCATGGGGGCAGAAGTGGAAGCGGTAGTGGAACGGATGGAAAATGGTGACGTAATCCTGTTGGAAAACGTGCGCTTCCATGCCGGAGAAGAAAAGAACGATCCAGAATTGGCAAAAAGCTTTGCGTCCTTGGCTGATCTGTTTGTAAACGATGCTTTCGGTGCTGCTCATCGCGCGCATGCGTCTACAGCGGGGATTGCCCAGTACATACCTGCTGTTGCAGGACTTTTGATGGAAAAGGAAATTCGCTTCATGGGTGGAGCGCTCACAAGTCCAGAGCGTCCGTTTACGGCGATTGTCGGCGGAGCAAAGGTAAAAGATAAAATTGCAGTCATTGAAAATTTGTTGACCAAGGTCGATCATTTGATCATTGGCGGCGGAATGGCGAATACGTTCCTCAAGGCACAAGGCTTCGGTATTGGTGCCTCTTTGTGTGAGGATGACAAGCTCGACCTCGCACGCAGCTTGATGGAGCAAGCCAAAGAGCGCGGTGTTCAATTGCTGATGCCAGTCGACGTTGTCGTAGCAGACCGATTTGTGGCTGACGCAGAAAACAAAACGGTTGCCATCGATGCGATTCCGGATGGTTGGATGGCACTTGATATTGGACCAAAATCGGTGGAAGAATTCCAGCGTGTCATCGTAGCATCCAAAACGGTTGTCTGGAACGGACCGATGGGTGTTTTTGAAATGGACGCTTTTGCCCAAGGAACGATTGGTGTAGCCAAGGCAATGGCAGAATGTGCTGGTACGACCATCATTGGTGGCGGCGACTCTGTAGCGGCAGTTGAAAAAGCTGGCGTAGCGGAGCAAATGACGCATATCTCCACGGGTGGCGGAGCTTCACTCGAGTTTATGGAAGGCAAAGAGCTGCCAGGTGTGGCAGTGCTATCAGATAGCGAATAGGGGGAGATATCGTGAGAACACCAATTATCGCGGGAAATTGGAAGATGTTCAAGACGATTGTGGAGGCAAAGGAATTTGCGCAAAATGCCAAGGCAGGCAATACATCTACTGGAGTACAAAAAGTGATTTGTGCACCGTTTACTGCCCTGCCTGCACTTAGTGCTGAGCTGGCTGGCACGGATATCGCGCTCGGAGCACAAAACATGCACTTCGAGGAGCAAGGTGCGTTTACTGGTGAAATCAGTCCGTCCATGCTGAAAGAAATCGGTGTTTCGTATGTCATTATCGGACACTCCGAGCGCCGTCAGTATTTCAATGAAACAGATGAAACCGTCAATAAAAAAGTCGTAGCTGCGCTGAAAGCTGACTTGGTTCCGATTGTTTGTGTAGGGGAGAGCCTGGAGCAAAGAGAAGCAGGGGAGACGTCTGATATCGTTCGCACTCAGACAGAGGCTGCTTTTTCCGGACTTACGCCTGCACAGGTGGCTGGTTCCATCATCGCCTACGAACCGATTTGGGCGATTGGCACAGGCAGATCCTCTACAGCCGAGGATGCAAACGAGACGATTGCCATTATTCGCAGCGTGATTGCTGAGAAATTCGGTCAGGAAACAGCACAGCAGGTACGTATTCAGTACGGCGGCAGTGTGAAGCCGGAAAATATCGCAAGTTATATGGCTCAGCCAGATATCGATGGAGCTTTGGTTGGTGGAGCCAGCCTTGTCGCGGATAGTTATCTGCAGCTTGTAAACGGAGCATCGCAGCGATAGGAGGAGAAGAGAGATGGCACAAAGACCAAAACCGGTTGCCCTGCTCATTTTGGACGGCTTTGGCCTGCGTAGTGAAACGTACGGGAATGCTGTTGCGCAGGCGAGCAAGCCGAATTATGATCGCTACTGGAACCAATATCCACATGCCACACTGGAGGCGAGTGGACTTGCCGTAGGTTTGCCAGAGGGACAGATGGGCAACTCTGAGGTAGGGCATCTCAATATTGGCGCAGGGCGCGTTGTGTATCAGGATTTGACTCGAATCACCAAATCGATCAGGGAAGGCGCGTTTTTTGAAAACGAGACCTTGATCGAAGCGTTCCAGCATGCCAAGAAAAACGGCAAGCAGCTGCATCTTTTCGGGCTTTTGTCCGATGGAGGAGTACACAGCCATATCGATCACTTGTTTGCGATGCTGGAGCTTGCGAAGCAGCAGGATTTTGAGCAGGTCTTCATTCACGGCTTTTTGGACGGTCGTGACGTCTCGCCAGACAGCGCAGTGGGGTACGTGGAGCAGCTCCAAACAAAGATCGCTGAAATCGGTATAGGGCGTATTGCCACCGTACAGGGACGCTATTATGCGATGGACCGTGACAAGCGTTGGGAGCGTATCGAAAAGGCGTACCGGGCAATGGTGTACGGCGATGCCCCTCGCTATCAGGATCCGATCCAGGCGATCAAAGAATCGTATGAGAAGTCAGTCATGGACGAATTCGTTATGCCAACAGTGATCGTCGATGAAGCGGGAGAGCCAGTCTCCACAATTCATAGCGGGGACTCCATCATTTTCTACAACTTCCGTCCTGACCGTGCGATCCAAATCTCACAGGCGTTTACGAACGAGGATTTCCGTGGCTTCGACCGTGGAGAGAATCATCCGCGTGATTTGCATTTCGTTTGCTTGACGCATTTTTCGGAGACGGTCAATGGCTATGTAGCCTACAAGCCTTCCAACCTGGATAATACGCTGGGAGAGGTTTTGTCCCAACAAGGCTTGAAGCAGCTTCGAATAGCTGAAACAGAGAAATATCCGCATGTTACCTTCTTCTTCAGTGGAGGGCGTGAACAGGAGTTTCCGGGCGAAACCCGTATCCTGATTCCATCTCCCAAAGTAGCGACGTATGATTTGCAGCCGGAAATGAGTGCTCCAGAGCTCACAGATGCAGTGGTCAAAGAAATCGAAGCGGAAAACTTTGACGCAATCATTCTCAATTTCGCCAACTGCGACATGGTCGGTCACTCCGGAATGATGGAGCCTACGATCAAAGCAGTAGAAACAGTAGATGCCTGCCTGGGACGCGTGGTCGAAGCGATTCTCGCTAAAGGCGGAGTAGCGGTCATTACGGCAGACCATGGCAATGCCGATCTCATGCTGGATGAAGCGGGCCGTCCGATTACTTCACACAGCACGTATCCGGTGCCAGTGATTGTGACCAAAGCAGGTGTTCAGCTCCGGGAAGACGGTGTTTTGGCGGACCTTTCGCCGACGCTGCTTGATCTTTTGGGCGCAGAACAGCCAGTTGAAATGACAGGTAAATCGTTACTTGCAAAATAGTCCTCTCTAGCACACACTAAATAGAGGCTGTCTAATTGCGAGGACAAACAATAAAAATACGTGTGGGGTTGCCTACATAGATTAAAAGGAGATGGAAGAGAATGGCAATGATTACTGACATTTACGCACGTGAAATTATGGACTCTCGCGGTAATCCGACTGTGGAAGTTGAAGTGTACCTGGAAGATGGCTCTATGGGTCGCGCAGACGTTCCATCTGGTGCATCTACAGGGGCGTATGAAGCGGTTGAATTGCGTGATGGCGATAAATCCCGTTACCTTGGAAAAGGTGTGCTCAAAGCGGTAGAAAACGTAAATGAAATCATCGCTCCTGAGCTCATTGGCATGGATGCCTTGGATCAAGTAGGCATTGACATGGCGATGATTCAGCTCGATGGCACAGATAACAAAGGCAAGCTCGGTGCAAACGCGATTCTGGGTGTATCCATGGCAGTAGCGCGTGCAGCAGCAGATTCCTTGGGAGTACCACTGTATAACTACCTCGGTGGCTTCAATGCGAGAACATTGCCTGTACCGATGATGAACATCCTGAACGGCGGAAAGCATGCAGACAACACAGTAGACATTCAGGAATTCATGGTTATGCCAGTAGGCGCTGAGTCCTTCAAGGAAGCGCTGCGCACAGGTGCTGAAATCTTCCACTCCTTGAAAAAAGTGTTGGGCGAAAAAGGTTTGAGCACAGCCGTAGGTGATGAAGGCGGATTCGCACCAAACCTGAAATCCAACGAAGAGGCAATCACTACCATCCTGGATGCGATCAAGGCAGCTGGCTATGAGCCAGGCAAAGACGTATTCCTCGCTCTGGACGTAGCAGCAACCGAAATGTTCAAAGACGGCAAATACCACTTCGAAGGCGAAGGCGTTGTGAAAACAACAGAAGAAATGATCGCTTTCTACGAAGACTTGGTAAGCAAATATCCGATCATCTCCATTGAAGACGGCTTGTCCGAGGACGATTGGGATGGCTGGAAAGCACTGACTGACAAACTGGGCAGCAAAGTTCAGCTCGTTGGCGATGACTTGTTTGTAACCAACACAGAGCGTCTGTCACGTGGTATCGAAAGCTCTACAGCTAACTCCATTCTGGTGAAAGTAAACCAAATTGGTACCCTGACAGAGACTTTCGAAGCAATCGAAATGGCGAAGCTCGCTGGATATACAGCAGTTATCTCCCACCGTTCCGGTGAGACTGAGGATTCCACGATCTCTGATATCGCTGTGGCAACGAATGCTGGCCAAATCAAAACAGGTGCTCCATCCCGTACAGACCGCGTAGCGAAGTACAACCAATTGCTGCGTATTGAGGATGAACTGGGTGATACCGCTCGTTTTGGCGGACGTGCTGCTTTTTACAACCTCAAAAAGTAAGCGAATGCGAGCTGATTAACAAATAACCGGGTGGTGCCTATGTGCGAATGCTGTACATAGAGCACCGCCTTTTTTGTGCGAAAACGTATGGCGTTATGTTAGGAACTGCAGTCGAGGACAGTTTCATGGTGGCGAAGTGGGCATGCAATGGAGAGGCAACAATCGCGGAGGAGCGGGGAGAAAGTTAGGACGAGGCTTGCATGCTTGCGCCATGATTTCAATCACAGCCACAGCCTCAACCCGGATTTCATGACAGACGAATACATGCAATACGACTTTATCATCATATAAAAGGCCTGTTTGGGCAGTGCACTCAAAGTCTACGATTCGGCAAACGAGATTGTCCTGGTCTAGCGGCTCTGGTATGCATAGAACGATTTCATCCTCTAGCTCAAGCGGCAGCTCAAATTCGAATAATAGCTCACAATCTGCAAAAAAGAGAAGTGTAAGAGTGGTCTGGAACAATCGCTGGACAATACCCATGGGCACTGGATTTCCTGCATGATAAATGGTGGTGCGACGGATTGGACGACAAGTCCGGCATGTGATCTCCTTTGGAGAATACGGCTCATAACCCTGAATACATTGGACAGAAATACGCAGCCCTGCTTCTCTAGCCTCGTGGACCATGGCGCGGTAATGCAGCGGTACAGCGACAGGAATGCGAGCATAGCTGGTCGTGAGTACCCAATCGTACAGCTTGGGCACGCGTATATACGTTTCGCGAAGCTGGCTATTCAAGTGGGATTCACGTCCTTTCAGAGAAAAATACCTGTCGCTTTATCCTATGAGCAAAACAATAGATGGGCATCTGTCTAGGGAAATTTTCTAATGTGGCGGTGCACAGCTTCGAATTGCCAGCATACAAAAAGGACTGCAGCCGAATTTCGGGCAGTCCTCTTTCTGTTCGCTTATGACATAACGACTGTTTTTTGTTCTATGGGTTGGGGGGCAATACGGCTTTTGCTGTACGGGATACACATCGGTGTACCATATAGCGGATCTTGTGTGATTTGACAGTCCATATGAAAAACAGTGCGTACCAGATCGGTGGTCAGGACCTCGTCTGGAGTACCTTCCGCAACAACACTTTGACCGTGAACAGCCACAATATGATGGGCGTAGCGGCAAGCCAGATTCAGGTCATGGAGGACCATGACGATTGTGCGTTGCTCAGTTTCATTTAGCTCGAACAACAAATCCAGAATCTCAATCTGATGCGACATATCGAGGTAGGTTGTTGGTTCATCCAGCAGAATTGTTTCGGTTCCCTGAGCCAGTGTCATGGCGATCCAGGCGCGCTGTCGCTGTCCACCAGAGAGGGAATCAACGGGCCGGTCTGCAAGCGGCATGAGCTGGGTAGCTTCCAGAGCTTTTTTCACCATTTCCTCGTCTTCCTCGGACCATTGCTGGAGCCAGTTTTGGTACGGGTAACGTCCTTGCTTGGCTAGCTGCAGGACAGTGAGTCCTTCTGGTGCCGTAGGACCTTGCGGCAGGATAGCCAGCCGTTTTGCCACTTCCTTTGTGGAATGCTTGGCGATTGATTGACCATCGAGCAGGATGGAGCCATCCTTTGGCTTGAGCAGGCGAGCAAGAGAACGTAGCAAGGTGGACTTGCCGCTTCCATTACTTCCGATGAAGACCGTAATTTTTCCACGAGGAATGTGCAAGTCCAGGGCCTCGATGATATTGCGATCTCCATAGGACAACGTTAACTGACGTGTTTCCAGAGCTGACATGGTGGGCAGGTCTCCTTTCACTACCGATTTCGGTTTTTATACAACAGAAAGATGAAAAACGGAGCGCCGACAGCAGATGTGAAGACGCCAACGGGAACCTCGATCGGAGAAAAGGTCATTCGCGCGACCAGGTCAGCAAGCAGAACGATCAAGGCACCAATGAAAGCCGAGACGGGCAGAGCACCACCAAACGACGGACCGATCAATTGCTTTGCGATGTGTGGTGCCAGCAAAGCGACAAAGCTGATATCGCCTCCTACAGAAACAGCGGTACCGGTCAAGGCTGCACAAATCATGAGCAGGAAAAAGCGATCCCATTGAAGGATGCTGCCGAGGCTGGTTGCAACATCATCTCCGAGCTGCTGGATGTTCACTCGTCTGGTCAAAACAGCCGCTGCCAGGATCAAAATGATGACCCACGGCATAATCATCCAGACATCGTTCCATTCCACACCGTAGATGCTTCCAGACAGCCAAAGCAGTGCTTTGTTTTGCAGAAGAAACGGGCTGAAAATAATCAGGATCGTCACGACTGCACCAGCGGCAATTTTAATGCCGACCCCAATCATGACGAGTCGCAGCGGTGTTACGCCTTTTTTCCAGGCAAGAGCATACAACAAAAGGGTAGTCAAGGTTGCGCCGAGAAATGCGACAGGTGGTAGCCATTTGATGCTAACCGATGTGAACAGGAGCAAAAAGCTTACAGCTGCCACGGAAGCACCTCCCGCGACGCCAAGAATATCGGGAGAAGCGAGCGGATTGCGGACAATGCCTTGCATGATGGCACCTGCTACAGCCAGAGCCGCTCCCACTAAAATCGCGATAATGATGCGCGGCATGCGAAATTGCTCAACGATCAGTGCATGATCCTCGGCTCCGATTCCGAGTACGACCTTGAGTACGTCGAGCGGAGCAATTTTCATTTCCCCCATCCCGAGGCTGACAATAGCCACAAGGATCGTTAAAAGAAGACCGAGCGCAGAAAACAACAGTGTTTTCTTATGTAACTGAAAAGATGCAAAGCGGCCAAGTCGAACAGATACAAAATCCTTCATTATTTATCCAGCCCCTTTCGCGCGACATAGATGAAGAATGGAATGCCGATCAGGGCGGTCATGACACCAATAGGTACTTCAGCAGGCATGGCAATATAACGTGCGCCGATATCTGCGATGAGCAGGATAATCGATCCAAGCAACCCGCTGTACAGCATCACCCAGCGTGTATCGATGCCGACTAAAAAGCGAGCGAGATGCGGTGTAACCAAGCCGACGAAGCCGATAGGTCCTGCGACAGCTACAGAACACCCGGACAAAAGTACAATGACGATTCCGGTAGCCAGCTTTACGAGAAGTGTACGCTGCCCCAAGCCTTTTGCGACATCGTCACCCATGAGCAGGGTTTGAATGGGACGGGCCAGAACGAATGCTGCAAGCCATGCGATTACCATATAAGGAAAGACAGAGGCTAAATATTCGAGTTTTCTGCCTCCGACCGAGCCAGCGAGCCAAAAGAGGACTTCGTCTGCTGCCTTTTCATTTAAGACCATCATTCCGTGTCTGATCGATGCGGCAAGAGCCGTAATTGCTGCACCTGCAAGGACGAGTTTGACGGGAGTTAACCCGTCTCGGCCCAGAGAACCGAGCAGGTAGACGATAAATCCGGCGACAGCCGCGCCGAGAAAGGAAATCCAGGTAAACTGGGTTAAACTGCTGATGCCTACGAAAGTGACGGCAAACACGACAAAGAGAGAAGCACCTGCATTCAGTCCAAATAGCTCGACATCAGCAACCGGGTTTCTCGTCAACGATTGAAGCAGTGTGCCAGCAAGTCCGAGGCAAAAGCCAACGGTAAGTGCGTTTAAAACGCGGGGTACCCGCACTTCCTTAATGACGATGTGCTCATTGGTACCGTTAAAATTCGTATAGGCATCAATGGCGGTTTGCCAGCTGGTATCGATTACACCGAAAATCAGGCTGGCGTAGCTGAGATAAGTAAGAAGCAAAATAGCAATGATGACTCCCAGAATTTTACGAAAGTTGCTCGACAACAAAGCGCTCATGAGGCCTACATCCTTATCTATCTTTTAGCTTTGAGTGGATTTTATGTTATTTCATTTATTAAGTTTAGAGGTAGGAGCGAGATGTGTCAATGATCTTGAGAGTCATTATCATTTAATTGTTGACTTCTGACAGGCTTGAATGTAGGATATTCTTTGTCATTGATTTAGATTCTCACTATCAGAAAGATATTGAAAGGGGTCCTTTCACCATGTTTTCTCGTATATATCGGACCGCAGGCGGTAAAGCGTTTTTTGCTGTCTTGATGGCGCTTTTGCTGGTTGTCACTGGTTGTGGCGGCAATCAACAAGCAAGCGAACAAAAGCCCGCAGAACAAAAGCCTGCTGACCAAGCTACTGGCAATACAGGTGGTTCTGATCAATCTTACACTGTTAAACACGCGATGGGTGAAACAACTATTAAAGGTACGCCACAGCGTATCGTTATGCTGACCAACCAAGGTACTGAAACATTGATGGCTCTGGGTGTGAAGCCGGTAGGTGCTGTAGGCGCTGCCAATGATCCGACACAATTTTACGATTTCACAAAATCGTTTTTGGAAGGTACCAAGTCTGTTGGTACAGAAGGTCAACCAAACCTCGAAGCAATCGCTGCTTTGAAGCCAGACCTGATTCTCGGTATGAAATTCCGTCATGAAAAAATCTATCAACAGCTGACTGCAATCGCACCAACTGTTTTCGTAGAAGAGCCACGCGGTGACTGGAAAGCGAACTTCCAATTGTACGCGGAAGCGATCAATAAGAAGGCGGAAGGCGACAAGGTCGTTGCTGATTGGACCAAACGTATTGAAGACTTCAAAGCAAAAGCTGGTGACAAGCTGAAAACGCAAGTATCGGTAGTACGCTTCATGCCTGGTAAAGTTCGTATCTACTATAAAAACACGTTCACTGGCGCAATCTTCCAGGAACTCGGACTGGCACGTCCAGCTGCTCAGGATAAAGATGATTTCGCAGCAGAAGTAACGAAAGAGCGCATTCCAGAAATGGATGGCGACATCATGTTCTACTTTACTTACGAGACAGGAAAAGGAGAAGCGTCCAAGCTGGAGCAAGAATGGACCAATGATTCTCTCTGGAAAAACCTGAATGTAGTGAAAAACAACAAAGCATTCAAAGTGGATGACACCATCTGGAACACATCCGGTGGCGTAGTCGCAGCAAACAAAGTATTGGATGAGCTGGAAGGCTACATCATCGGTAAATAATATACATGAAAAAGAAGACGGAGCCGCAAATCCCGTCTTCTTTTTATTCGTCCCGAACCAGACAAAAGCCCGAGTCATTACACTCGGGCTTTTGTTCTTCGTATTTTTAGCCAGCCATATTGTTGATCGTACCGCGTGGGTAGTAAATATTGACGTGGTCGATGTAGAGTGTACTTTTCTTTTTGTCGATCACACCTGTGAAGATGATCTTCAGCTCGTATTTGTCATTTACTTTATAAGTGTAGATCGTTTCGCCGTTCAACGTTGTTTTGCTTTGTGGTTCACCAAGTGCTTGGTTGACTTCTGCGAGTGAGATGGCTTGCAGTCTTGGATCGTAGGAGCGAATATCGACAACCTGCATGCCTTTGTTAAAGGCGAAGACGAGACCGAGATCGCGATAAGTGTTGTAGGTGATTCCTTTGATGGTGGAGATGTTGTTCGGCTTACCCAATACCTTCTCCATTTCATCGAAAACATCTTTTTCTACACGATAGGAGCTGCCGAATGTTTGCCCGTTTTTAGCGAGCTCACGCAGGTCCTTCAACATATCTGTATTGCTGCCATAGAGCATCAGATTTTTGTTGCCTTCCGGGTAATAGAGGTTATAACGAACGAGAGTCAGCGCGTTATTGCTCGTGTTCTCGGTACCTTGAAAGATCATTTTCACTTGATATTTAGAGGTTACATCATACGTATAGATGGTCTGGTTCGCATACTCACTTACGCGATTTGGTTGTCCCCATCTTTTTACGACCTCAGACAGCGTAATTTTTTGCAGCTGTGGATCAGTGGAGCGGATGTCTACGATTTGCATCCCTTTGTTGTAGCCAAATGCAACTTGCTTTCCTTTATAAGTGGCGTAGGAGAGGCCATTCGCATTATCCTTCGTATCAGGATTCCCCAAATCCTTTTCCACTTGGTCAAACACGGTTTTTTCAATTGGATAAGGTGAGTTGATGATCAAGCCTTTTTCCGCTTGCTTGCGGATGTTTGCGAGGAGCTCCTCCGATTGTGTCACGATCGGTGCTGGATTACTTGTGCCCCCGTTGCTTGCTCCTGTTTCCAATGTTCCAGAGGCCCCTGGTGCTGTTGTTTGTGGGGGAGTTGGCGGCATGGCACTCGGTTGATTATTGCTGACGAGCGTAGCCCCCATCCAAAAAGCAGCAACAAGAACGGAGCAGATCGCGACGCCTTTTCCAAACGCAGAAAATCGGGAGCTGGCATTTACCCTTCTGCGACTATCATCTTGGCGAATCGCATTTACGATCTTTTGTTTGTTATCCGACTTCATTTTCATGTCAGGCAATCCTTTCAGTTCATTTAGAAGCTGATCGTCATTTTTAAATGGCATTCCCAATCATCTCCTTCTTATCCTGCTCCAGCTTTTCTCTGACGGCCTTCATAGCACGATGGAGAGTAACATTCACCTTGTTCTCTGACCAGTCCAAGATTTCAGCTGTTTCTTTGGAAGACAAGCCCTTGATTCCGCGTAAAATCAAGACTTCTCTATAAGCAGGCTTGACGTGCTGAATCGCTTGGTAAAGTGCTTGCTGCTCTTCCCGAAGATTCATGACTTCCTCAGGTGTGCGCTCATCCGATTTCAGGTGGGTGAGCCATTTGTCGGGTAGCCAATTTCGCAAGCGTTGTTTTCGCGCATAATCAATCGCGGTATGACGGGCAATCGTTAACAGCCATGTTTTCGGCTGGGATCTACCTTCGAACGAATCCAATGAGCGTAGCGCCTTGAGAAAGACATCCTGTACGAGATCATCTACATCTTTGTTTCCGGTGTAGTAGACGAGAAACTTGTAAATGTCGTCGCTATAGCGCATAAACCATTGTTCAATCATTTCGTTTTTGTCCATAGCTGAACCACCTTTGCTCTTTCTACTTGTAATTTGACGACTCACATATCGTTTCATTACAAAAATGCAAAAAAAACTGCCAGAGAACGAACGACAGTTTTTGGAAAAGGATTATAGGCGAAGTATGGAGTCTTTGGTAAACCAGAGCCGATAGCTAAGCAGACTGATCAGAACAGCAGAGATCGCCGCAGATGAAGAAAAGCTGAGCATGATGAGAATCTGATATCGGACTGCCTCGATTGGGCTGGCACCGGCGACAATCATGCCTGTCATCATGCCAGGAAGCTGTACGAGTCCGATGGTTTTCATTGTGTCAAAGGTAGGAATCATGCTAGCCTTTACCGCGCGCTTCAGAACACCCTGGACGGCCTGTCGCGTGGATGCTCCTAGGCTGAGGAGTGTTTCAATCTCGCCTTTTGCCGTGTCTACTTCACGATTCATATGCGTCAGAAAAAGGCTGGAGACGATCATTGAGCTGCCGATAATCATCCCGCTCATGGGAATGAGGTACTGTGGGGTAGGGGTAACCAGTCCCAGTATAACCATGAGTCCCATTGTAACTAGCTCAGTGATGGCTAGGGAGAACGCGATCCGCCAAAAAATCCCCGGTAGGTTCTTGCCTCTGCTGGCGGCATTCCAGGAAGCTACCGAAATCATCATGATAATCAGAATAACAATGAAAAAGACATTGTCTGAATGAAACACAAAATTCAAGACATATCCGATCAAAAGCAGTTGGATGGTCGAGCGAATGGTGCCGATGGCAATTTCCTTTTCTAAACCGAGCTTTTGCCAGAGGGAGAGCAGAAGTGCGATCAGTACGAAACCAAATGCAAACCACATCGATGTATAGGTCATCAGTGTCCCTCCTCAGCAGCCACCACCATCGTCTTCTGATTGTGCAGGAAGTCTTTGGCTGCTACCGTTTGCGGCGCATGGAAAAAAGCTTCACTCGGTGCATCTTCATGAAGCTCGTGGTTGGCCATGAACCAGATGCGTTTGCAGGCGATACGTGCTTCTTCGAGATCATGTGTGATCCAGATCAAAGTCGTGCCCGTTTGTGTATGCAAATCGATCAGAAGCCGCTCTGCCGCTTGCTTGCTCAGAGCATCGAGAGAAGCAGTTACTTCATCTAATAGTAAAATCTCGGGCTGGAGCAAAAGGGTTCGAGCGAGAGCGAGTCGCTGCTTCTCACCACCGGAGAGCTGCTGAGCAGGCTTGCTCCAATCCAGGTTTTCGAGGTAAAGCTGTTCGAGCAGGTCACGCGCATGCTTTTGGTCAAAAGGGCGCTGGTGCAGGGTACTGACCGTGCGTAAATTATCTTCGACACTACCTGGGAGCATGACGGCATGCTGCGCGACGTAGCTCATTTTCATCCGCCATTCTGCTGGGTCCCATTGTGAGATATCTTTCTGGTTCAGGCGAACGATACCACTGTCAGGTGGGATGAGGCGACCTAAAATCCGCAGCAGGGTGCTTTTTCCTTGTCCTGACTTGCCGAGTACCCCGATGGTGGTGGGCTCAGTGATTTGGGCGTCTACATTGCGAAATAGCCATTGGCCCGAGGGAGAATCAAATTGTTTGCCGAGTGATTCAATCTCAATTGTCGTGTGCATAAAATCACCCCTTATAACGTGGAAAACACCGAAGAGGACGAGTCTTCGGTGTTTCACTATAGCTATCTATGTACTTATTTGTGTTCAGACAGCCATTGTGCAACCGCTTGAATTTCTGGTTGCTTCTTCAGCATTCCTGGTGGCATGCCGCCTCTACCATCTTTAATGATCTTGGCGATATCTTCGGCGCTGAGACTCGCCCCAACTTTTGTCAAGTTAGGACCTGCGATTCCTTCCAGGTTTTGACCGTGACAGGATGCACAGTTTTGTTTGAAAATAGCAGCAGCGTCAATGTTTGCAGTAGGTGCTCCACCTTCGCCTTGTGCTTCACCGCCGTGTTGTGGTGGAAAAATAATCGATCCTACAAGTGCAATGAGAAAAACTAGAAACAAGATACCAAACGAAGTGAAAAAGGCCTTCGCGGAATCAATTACGTCGTTTTGATTCATGTCTTTTTTGTTGGACCCAGCCATCTGACAAAGACCTCCCAAAGCAGATAATTATAAAGGTTCAACTGCAATTTTACGGCAAAATCTTGACAGTTGCAAGGAGACTGCCAAACCGACAAAGAAAGTACACAATTTTCCTTTTTATACAGTCCTAACTTTCCTATATTCTCCCTAATCTAGGCGAATATTATTTAACAGATATTCTCTTATATTATGGAAGGGATAGCAGGTTGCTGTCGTCCACCAAGTATGATAAAGTGTTTATATTGGTTTTTACCGTGTATGCCTTGGAAATATGTTTTGAGGTGAATGAAGATGGCATTAGCTGCAAAAATTTTACTTGTGATCGCAAGTATTGGCTTAATTATCGTCGTATTGCTGCAATCTGGAAAAAGTGCCGGCCTCTCGGGTGCGATTGGTGGCGGTGCTGAGCAACTGATGGGCAAACAAAAAGCCCGCGGGATCGATGCGCTTTTAGGAAAACTGACAGTAGGATTCGCAATTGGATTCATGGTATTTGCGATTTTGCTCGGTTATTTCTTGAAAACCGGAGCGTAATAGACGTATGGCCGAAAGACAGCGAGTGCGACTTGCTGTCTTTTTCTCTATTCCGATTGCGACGGGTGCAAGCGGTGAATACTACATAGTAAAGGATAAATGGAATAGCGTGGCATGGCCGCGCACAAAGGAGGTTTGTGAATGAAAGATCAAGATATTCTTGCTTTTATGAGAGAGCAAGCATACCACCCAATGACGGTGAAAGAATTGGAAGCAGCTTTTGAGATTGCCGATTCGGCAGCATTTAAAGAATTGGTGAAGACGCTCAATGCACTGGAAGCAAGCGGAGAGGTTATTCGTACGAGAGCGAATCGCTACGGTGTACCTGAAAAAATGAATCTGGTACGCGGAAGATTGCAAAGCCATCCAAAAGGCTTTGGCTTCATCATACAAGAAACGCCTGGCCTGGAAGACATTTATGTCCATGCCAATGACATGAACGGGGCTATTCACGGTGATACGGTATATGTACGGGTAGAGAAGGAAGCAGGCGGAGATCGCCTGGAGGGACGTATTGTTCGCATTGTGGAACGCGGCATCAAGCAAGTGGTCGGAACATTCCAGGACGAAAAGCATTATGCCTTTGTCATTCCGGATGAAAAACGAATCGGCAAGGACATTTTTATCCCGAAGGAAGCTTATAATGGCGCGGTAGATGGTCACAAGGTAGTCGTCAACATCGTTCGTTATCCTGAAGGTCGAGTGAATCCTGAGGGAGAGGTCGTCGAGATTCTGGGGCACAAAAACGATCCGGGAGTCGACATTTTATCGATTATCCGCAAGTTTAACCTGCCAGAAGCGTTTCCCGAGGATGTATTGGCTGAAGCAGATGCAGCACCAGATGAGATTTCTGAGGATGAATTGAGCGGTCGTCGCGATTTGCGCGAGCGTATGATGGTTACGATTGACGGAGCAGATGCCAAGGACCTGGATGATGCGGTTTCTTTAGAAAAGCTGCCTAACGGAAATGTGCGTCTCGGCGTGCATATTGCGGACGTAAGCTACTATGTTCGCGAGAAATCTCAGCTGGATAATGAAGCATATCGTCGCGGTACGAGCGTTTACTTGGTTGACCGCGTGATCCCAATGCTGCCACATCGTTTGTCCAACGGGATTTGCAGTCTCAATCCGCAGGTAGACCGTCTGACGATCTCGTGCGATATGGAGATGGACCAAAGCGCGAACGTTGTGAAATACGATCTGTTCCTCAGTGTGATTCGGACAAATGAGCGAATGACGTATGCAGACGTACGCAGCATTTTGGTAGACAAGGACGAAGCGCTGATCGAAAAGTACAGCGAGCTGGTCCCGATGTTCCAGGAGATGGAGCAGCTGGCACTAAAACGACGGGCAAACCGGATGCAGCGCGGGGCAATCGACTTCGACTTCCGCGAAGCGAAAATTTTTGTGGACGAAGAGGGAACTCCGACAGATATTGGTTTCCGTACGCGCTCTATTGCTGAGCAAATGATCGAGGAATTCATGCTGGCGGCAAATGAAACAGTGGCTGAGCATTTCCACTGGATGAAGCAGCCGTTTATGTATCGAATTCACGAAGATCCAAACAGCGAAAAGCTCATGGCGTTTATGGAGTTTATTACGAACTTCGGCTACTCGATTCGTGGAAAAGGCAATTCGGTTCACCCACGTGCCTTGCAGCAATTGCTGGAAGAGGTAAAAGGAACGCCAGAGGAGATCATTATCAGCACAGTGATGCTGCGTTCGATGAAGCAAGCGCGTTATGACGCGGAAAGTCTCGGTCACTACGGCTTGTCTACAGAGTTTTACACGCATTTTACTTCTCCCATCCGCCGTTATCCGGACCTCATCGTTCACCGTCGTATTCGCGACTGGATCGAGCAAGGTGAGCAATTGTCGGAAAAACGTCTGGGCTATTGGGCAGAACAAATGCCTGTCATTGCCGAGCATGCTTCCCAGCGTGAAAGGCTCGCTGTAGATGCAGAGCGTGAGACCGATGATCTGAAAAAGGCCGAGTTCATGAAGGAGAGAGTCGGAGAAGAATTCGAAGGCGTCATCTCCAGCGTAACTTCGTTCGGGATTTTCGTCGAGCTGCCAAACACGATCGAGGGCTTGGTACACGTCAGCTATTTGACAGATGACTACTACCATTATCACGAGAAGATGTTTGCACTCGTTGGTGAGCGGACAGGCAAGCAGTATCGGATTGGGGACGTCGTGCAGGTTCGTGTCGCGAATGTCAACGTGGATGAGCGGACCATCGACTTCGAAATCGTTGGCATGACGAAAGCAGCAGGCTTCCGTGGCAGCCGCGAACGTACACCTCGTGTCATCGATGGACGCAGCGGAGATCGTAAGCCTACACGAGGCAAGCAGGATCGCTCTCGTACCGGACGTCCAGAACGTCCAGATCGACAAAAAGACAAGAAGCATCCGGCAGAAATCCGGCAAAAATATAAGGATCGTCGCAAGAGTGAAGGCAACAAGCCGCCTCGTCGGGCCGGTGCCAAGGCTGCTCCTGGCAGTGAGGCCGTTGTACCGCTTGGGAATGGGGAAGCAGCAGAAACGGCGACAAAACGTGAAAAAGGGTTCTGGGAGGATCTTGTAAAGTCCAAGAAAAAGAATCGTAAAAACGTCACCAGCCAAGCGAAGCGGAAGCGTCGTTAAACATTTGTGTAAGAGCAATTTTGGCGACTTTACCCGGTAAATGGCTTGCCACAGAGGGCAAAATTTGCTAGACTAACTGTTACCAAATGTAAGAAAAACGCAAGTGAGGTGATCTCCATGTCAAAAGATAAAGCCGGAACCAAGACAGTCGCCCAAAATCGAAAAGCACGCCATGATTACCATATCGAGCAAGTATTCGAAGCAGGGATTGCTCTGACCGGTACGGAGATCAAATCCGTGCGTGCCGCACGTGTGCAGCTCAAGGACAGCTTTGCCAGTGTTCAGGACGGCGAGCTGCTGTTGCACAAAGTACACATCAGCCCGTACGAGCAGGGGAATCGCTTTAATCATGAACCGGAGCGGACTCGCAAGCTTTTGATGGGACGTCTCGAAATCCTCAAGCTCAATGGCTTGATTCGCGAACGAGGATACTCGCTGGTTCCGCTCAGCATTTATTTGAAGGGCGGATGGGCCAAGGTCGAGCTGGCACTCGTCAAAGGGAAAAAGAACTACGACAAGCGCGAAGACCTCAAGAAAAAGGACGCAGCGCGAGAAGTGGAACGTGCCCTGCGCGAGCGGCAGAAGGTATAGGAGCGTTAGCCGCGATTTATCAGTGGCTTTGCGCTACTGGTGCACGCTGGCAGGCTTGGCAGCAATCAACGTTGAGTTTTGCATGACAAATGTGCTATATTAAATAGGCAGCAAGCAGTACACACTGTTAACAACTACTACAGTCTAGGTGTTGAACGGTTAGTCCTTTTCTTCACCTAGACTTTTTGTCACCTTTCCTTATAGAGCCAGTTTGAAAAGGCCAAACCGGACTTTTTAAACACTCCTCTTATACCATGGGGGCGTTCTGGATTCGACGGGGATGGTAGAGCATGAGAAGCGAGCCGGGGGGCTGCGGACCTCGTCAACAACGCGGAACGCCATTAACTGGCAACAAACAACTTTCTCTCGCTGCTTAATAACCAGTGAGGCGCTACCATTCCATCGCCCATGTGGCATGACTAGCGCTCAACTTTAGTGGGATACGCCGGAGGCTTCCGCCTGGAGCCGAAGGAAGAAGATCAATCAGGCTAGGTAACGGGTCAGCGCGTCACTCCGCGAATCCGGTGCCGAAATCTAAATGAGTGACTGCGCTCGGAGATGCTCATGTATCGCTGTTTTCGGACGGGGGTTCGAATCCCCCCGCCTCCACCAAATACATAAAACCAAAACCACCTGATGAAGGTGGTTTTTTTGTTGCTGTTTGCTATTTATTCTGGAAGCGCTCTCATTGTCATCCCGCAGGTTGAACACATATTCAAAGAAAAATGGGATCTGAATTATCAATCAATTCCAAAGTGTAAAAATAATAATAAAAAATGTACAATATTTTTACACAACTAGGAGGGATGTCGCTTGTATTATGAACAACTAAACCAGATGAAAGAGAATTTTAAACAAACAGATTTAATTTGTATTGTTGATAAAAAGGGAAATATATTATATTACAACAACTATAACGACGTTTGTAATAAATTGGGGAGCAATGATGTTATTGGCATGCCATTATTGGAGGTTTATCCGTGGCTTTCAAATGAAACAAGTACAGTGTTAAAAGTTATTGAAAAGGGAGAACCAATTGTGAATGAACTGCAATGCTATGAGGTTAATAAAAGCTTTACTGTTAACGCTATTAACTCCGCATTCCCGTTAAAAAATAAAAGTGATTTATTGGGAGCTGTTATAGTCTCGACAAACCTAGATGAAAAACCTCATAAAATGAAGAAAAATAGCAGGATACATAAAGAGGCTCTTGCAACGTTGCATGCAAAGTATACATTTAACGATATTGTAACAGTTAGCGAGGGGCTGAATTTAACGAAAATTCAACTAAAAAAAGCAGCTCTTAAGGATTCTAATATACTTATTTATGGTGAAACAGGAACGGGAAAAGAGTTGTTTGCGCATTCGATCCACAATGATAGTAGTAGGAGAAATTTCCCATTGGTTGCACAAAATTGTGCTGCCATTCCTAGTACTTTAATTGAAAGTATTTTGTTTGGAACAACAAAAGGAAGTTTTACAGGTGCTGAAGACAAGCAGGGAATATTTGAAATTGCTGATGGTGGGACCCTTTTTCTAGATGAGATTAACTCTATGCCTATAGAAATGCAGGTTAAGCTATTAAGGGTTATTGAGGAAAGAACAGTTAGAAGAATAGGAGATCATAGAGATATCCCAATAAACGTAAGAGTTATTGCTTCAACAAACGAAAATCCAATGAATTTGTTAAAGGAAAAAAGGTTTAGAGAAGATTTATTTTATCGTTTAAATGTTGTTAGTGTAGAAATTCCTCCATTGAGGAAGCGAAAAGAAGATATTGATTATTTATGCTCCTATTTTATTAATTATTATAATCAAGCTTTTGGTGAAAACATAACTGGTTTAGACTCAGAGGCAAGGAAAATACTAAATAATTATGGATGGCCAGGTAATGTTAGAGAGTTACGGAATTGTATTGAAGGTGCTTTTAATTTAGTGGATGGAAGTATAATAACCCCAAAAGAATTGCCCACATATATTTTAGCATCAGAGGAAGATGCACCAATAAAAAAGTTATCTGACGGAAATTCATTAATGGATTTAGTAGAGCAGTATGAAAAGGAAATTTTGAAGGATGCTTTAGTTAAAACTCATTTTAATATTGCAAAGGCTGCCAGACTATTAGCAATACCCCGGCAATCCTTTTATAACAAAATGAAAAAGTACAAGCTTCAGACGTAGAACATATGTCAAAGAATTTTACACTTCTAAACATGGAGTTAAAAATGATTAGCCCATTAATAATAAATTTATATGTGAATGGCTTAATATACTACCTTAAAATCCAGTGAAAACTACGTTGGCATAATTGTTGCTTTGATAGTTTGCGATCTCTGAATTTTTTATCAATTGGCTAGAAAATGAAGAGATGAAACGAAAGGAGGAAAATACTTGAACAGTAACAGCAAGGGAATGTCTACAAAAGATTACTTTGGTCTGGCATTCGGAAGTATGATTGGGATTGGCTGGGTTATTTCCGTTCCTGCTTGGATGGGAACTGCAGGCAGTGTTGGTGCTATCATCGCTGTCGCACTAACAATGCTCATGATCATCCCAATTGGCTTTGTTTATGGTGAACTTACATCAAGTTTAAAAGTCAGAGGAGGAGAGTTTGCTTATACATTCGTAGCTATAGGGAAAGTGCCAGCATTTATATGTGGATGGTTTCTTATTCTAGGTTATTTAATCATTTTACCATGGGTTGCTATATCTGTTTCATTACTGGCAAGTTATGTTTTCCCATGGTTAAACTCAATACCAATTTATTCAGTGTTTAACTATCAAGTGTATCTGCCACAATTGCTAGTAAGTTTATTAGTGGTCGGGATAATTGTTTATATGAACTGGAAAGGTACGAAGCAATCAACGATTTTTCAAAATACAGCCACCTTTATGATGATAGTTACTTTTATTCTCTTTATTATCGGGGGGATGTTCGTAGGAGATTCGGAAAATTTTAAACCATTATTCTCTTCCGAGGGAAAAGTAAATAGTATTGTTTTAGCGATGGCAGCTATTCTGTTTTTTATGAACGGGTTTGACACCATTCCAAAGACGGTCGAAGAGGCAGATAGCAAAATAAATTATTCTAATCTAGGAAAAGTTATAGTTGGAACTATCACTTTAGGTGGTCTACTCTATATTCTAATTATCATTTCATCCTCTTTTATAATGCCTGCAGATAAAATCGGAAATATGGGATCGTTGCCGTTAATCAATGCACTTGAAACAACTACGGGTTCAAAATTTCTTCCGTATATCGTTGCTTTTGGTGCACTTATGGGAGTTATTACAACATTTAATGGGTTTTTATTAGCAGGAAGCCGTTTAATTGTTTCATTTTCTAAAGCTGGTTTTTTACCTGAAGCATTTTCTAAAACCCATCCTAAATATAAATCCCCAACTGTTACCTTGATAGTTATGACAATTATTTCGGTCATCGGTATTTTATTAGGAAGTGGTGTCCTTCTTCCGTTTATTATCATGGGGGGAATTTCCTTCCTTATTGCATGGTTTTGTATGGCAATAAGCAGTGTGAAAATTCGTAAGGATCGTCCGAATCTGCACAGACCATATAAAATTCCAGGTGGACTTTCAATGGCATATATAGCGACCTTTTTCTCAGGACTCTTTCTTGTCTTGATGATAATTCCTGGTACTCCTATTTCAATGGGAAAAGTTGAATATATTTTATTTACCTGCTGGCTAGTTATTGGGTTTGTCGTATACGCATTCTTCTCAAAAGGTGACATAGCAATCGAAGATCATACATTAAAAAATGAGGGTGAGTATGTTGAGTAATCAAAAATTTGGTGTTGTCGGATTTCCATGGGACGGAGGAGCTTCTTTAGGACGACCAGGTTCTCGTTATGCTCCTAGTAAAATACGTGAGGCGTTTGTATGGTTTGTTAATCGCATTGAAAATAATCAAGTTTACAATGTTGAAAAGCGACAAACTTATCAGCTAGCTGATAATGGTATTAAAGATTTTGGGGATATAGATATTGCAGCGTATAGCACTGATGTTACTTTTAGAAATGCTGAAGAGAAAATACGTGGACTATTAGATGATAATGTATTTCCATTTGTATTAGGGGGAGACCATTCTATTTCATACCCTGTAATTAAAGCTCTTCATGATAAAACAGAGGGGAAAATTGGTATCATTCAATTTGATGCTCATTTAGATTTAGTTGATGAATCTCCAATTCAGGGGAAATTTTCCCAAAGTAGTCAAATGCGTAGAGCACTTGAACTTCCAAGAATTAATCCAGAGAATATTGTTCAAATTGGGGTGCGCAGTATTAATTATCCTTGGTATGAAAATTATTTAAAGGAAAGTGGAATTGTTCAAATTACAGCTAGAGAGGTACACAAGTCTACACCAGAGGAAGTCGTTGCTAAAACAATGGCGGCAATGAAAGATGTTGAGAAGATATATTTAACATTTGATATTGATGTATTAGATCCAGCTTATGCACCAGGCTCCGGGGCAAATGAACCAGGTGGATTAACTCCTGTACAATGTATGGAGATGCTAGATATGCTTTATTCTAAAGTAGACGCTTTTGATATTGCTGAAGTTAATCCACTTTACGATCATCAAGATATTACTACTACCTTTGCAGCCCGTATAATGTTTGACTGTGCGGTTGCAAGATTAAGTAAATAGTTACATGAAAACAAGAAAAGGAGGGCTTATATTACTGGCTCTCCTTTTCTTTGATTTTGGAGTTATTTTTTATTTACGATGAATAGTCAACCAACGCCGAACGTTTCCACTTGGAGCCGAAGGAAGAAGATCAATCACGCTAGGTAACGGGTCAGCGTGTCATTCCGTGAATCCGGTGCCGAATCTAAATGAGTGACTGCGCTCGGAAATGCTCATGTATCGCAGTTTCACCCTGCGCGTACAGGTCGGACGTGGGTTCGAATCCCCCGCTTTCACCATACATAAAAAAAATGCACCCTTTATGGGTGCTTTTACATTTATCAGCAGCTTGGCCTACTTCTCTTTATTCACTTTTAAGCGAATCTTCACCTCTTTATAGGATGGGTAGGGGAGTACACTAGGGACTTGAATAAGGATAAGCCGAGAATCTCCAAGGACACCTGCTCCAACTCTTAATAAACCAATTTCATCTCCCTCGCAAACCACAAACTCTTGTGGCTCCACCAATCTTGTTTCGTTATGAATTTGCCAATTGGATTGGCCCTCGATCCCGAGCCCAGCGATGGAATATCCATCGGGTACCATCATTTCGAAGGATTCTCCGGCAGATATTGTAACATCCCACATCTTTGCGTCTGCTACCAATTGCACGGGAGATGTGCCACCCACTATCGATTTGATGGTGCAGCCATCTTTTGTTTCAACAGGAAAGTCCTGTACCTGATAGTCAGAGTAGGTTGGAGTAGCGTAGTTGGCCTCACCCAGAAAGGGCTCAAACCAAATTTGAAAGCCGGAAGTACCTTTTTCATATTTTTCGGAGTGCTGAACCCCGCTGCCGGTTTGCATGACCTGTAAACTACCGGTACTGAGGGAGCGTTCATTACCGAGGGTATCCTGATGGTTTATGTGCCCGTTCAAGAGATAAGAAATGATCTCAAAACCACGATGAGGATGCGGAGGGAGAAAGGCATCTTCTTTCGCTTGGAACCACGCCCAATAAAATAAGGTTCCCACTCTTTCTACTGCAGACCCCTCACCCGGAAATCCGATAGGCTTTTGCTCTACAAGCCTGCCTTCGTCAAATTGGCCATATATTTGTTGATCAATGGAATAAATACGAATCGACATGCTATCATCCTTTCTTTCAAGGAAATAATCCTAAGTTTACCATTCCTTTTCGTGAATGACCTGATGCAAAATAGTGAAAAAATACTCACTCTTCTACTTGTGAGGGGATGTTATTATGGAAAAACAAAGGAACGAGGAGGTAGCTGAATGACCAAAACCATTGGCATCATTTGTGGCAGTTTACGAAAGAATTCTTATAATCGCATCATTGCTCAAGCATTGACTGAGATGGATGATTCGGTTGAGTTTCGTTGGATCGAGATTAACGATCTTCCTTTATTTAACGAAGACCTCGAAATTAGCGGTGACCCAGAAACGGTATCCTCGTTTAAATCGGCGATTCGCGATGTCGACGGTATTATGATCGTAAGCCCCGAATACAATTCCGGAATTCCGGGAGTTCTAAAGAACGCATTGGATTGGGCTTCAAGACCAGCGAAATCTTCGGTTCTCAGCAAAAAGCCAGTTGGCATAATCGGAGCAACCCCGGGGGGAATGGGCACCGCCTTTGCTCAAATACAAACCAGACAAATACTCGAAGCTATGCAAGCCCATGTGCTTCCGTTTCAAAAAGTACTCATTTCACAAGTACATGAAAAGATTGATTCCGAACAGCAGGTGCTTACGGATGAAAAAACCAAAAGGTATCTTCAGCGTTATTTGCAGCAATTTATGAACTGGATTGACCACATTCCTACGTTAGAGTAGGAAAAGAAACGAAATCTAAACTACGCCCGGGGATGCTTATGTATCGCTGTTTTACCCTGGGGTAGGCGTCGAACGGGGGGCGAATCACCTCCACCAACAAAACCCTGACCGCATTAGGTCAGGGTTTTGTTATGTTCAGTTTTGTAGACATCTTGATTGTTTGTATAAAAGATGGCAGGATTGATTCATATTCGAACTTAACAGGTGGGATAACATGGCTTCATTATACTTATCTGACATACTGAGACGGAATGGTCTGGAACCTAAGAGAGTTAAGCTGATAAGGCATTCATTAAGGGACAAAGTTATTTTGAAATGCTTTCAGAAGGGCTATATAAATGAATACCAAAAAATTCAAAAACATAATTTCTTTCAGGGATGCGATTACATCTTATCGTTTATAAGCGAGTCGGGAACGAGTGCGAAGTTCATGGGGTGTTATAAAGTTGGTTCAGGGGAAGCAGTCAAACCAAGTATGATGCCACTGAACTTCCCGGCCGTTGAAATGTTTAACGGTCCTTTATACTACTATGATTTGCAAAAAGTCGATATGATGAGCGACCTAGATGGCAGACTTATTATTGATTGGGGAAGAGCAGCGATTTCTTGGCAACAATGGGCTACGAATGATAAAGCAATCGTCTCCATTCAAGCAAGTCCAAGGTTGGCCTTCAACGGCTTTGAGAATGTCGTTATAAATTATGACGAGTTAAAAGATATCGTTACTGACCCAACGTTATATGAAAACTGGCATACGGCATTGTCTTCCATTTATGCCATCTACCTGATTACTGATCAAACTAATGGCAAATTGTATGTCGGTTCTGCTTATGGGACTGGTGGTTTATTAAGCAGATGGAAATATTATGTCCGTACACAACATGGTGACAACAAAGGTATAAAAGCAGTATTAGAGATTTCCCCAGATCGATATGAGAACTTTCAGTTTAGCATACTGCAGATTTTACCAAAAAACATTACGGCTGAAGAAGTAATAGAAATCGAGAACCTGTATAAGAAGAAGTTGATGAGTAATAGATATGGAATGAATGAAAATTGAGTACTTCGCTTATGTTGATTCGGTCATATTGATCGTTCAAAAATGAACTAGGCAAGGAAGCGGGTTCAGTGGCTTAGAAGCGAAAATAACCTTGTTCCATATTCTAGGACGAAGCCCCATCCTCCTATGCTAAAATATAGAAACACTTCCAAAGCAAAGGAGCACCACCACCATGTCTTTCTCTCTTCGTAACTTACTAATCATAATCCTTCTCGGAGTTGTAGGTGGCTTGACAATCTCCCTCCTAGACATAAAGCCTACCCCTATCGTATGGGTCACCTTTTTCATAATCGTTTTTGCCATTCTCGTCGGAAAAAACGTATACATCTTAAAATTAAGCACCAACATGAACACAGTTGAACGCTATGTAAAAAATTCAAAACATCCTTACTATCGCTTTTTGTATGCGTATCTGCATGACAACGATGCCGACGCTGAAAAAGAACTAGCAAAAATTACGTCAGATAAACTCCGCGCATACATCACCATATTGGTAGAACTGGGTCGCGGTAACTACGATTTGGTAGAAAAAAATCTCGATAAGATTCATTCAAAAGAGCATCGAGACTATTACTCCGCACATTTAGCACTGCTAAAAAATAACCAAGATGTATACAACGAACACCGATCCGGGGTCAAAAATCGTATCTACCAGTTGTCACTTGATGCTGAAATGGCATATCAACAAGGAAATACGGTAGAGGCAGAACGATTCGGTCAACAAGCCATCGCCGAATCCAAGGGTGTACAAAGATATTTGATGATCAAGACCCTTGAAAAAAACAAGCGCAACCCGAATCGGAACTCATATTTTTAGTTCTATTTCGTGGCGTCTTTTACTCCAAGAGGGACTGTCCCGATTTAACGATCGAGACAGTCCCTCTCCATGATTTTCATTCTTGGCTTTTGAGTTGATCGCGTTATGAACGGCCCATTTTTCAACTTGGTTAAGGGTGTCTCAAGATATTTTGTAAGACAGTGATGGAGAGTAAGTCCAGTCTGACAGGATATCTAAAAACACATCCATAATCTCATCAGTTCCACCATAAACGGGCCATAAAAAAAAGTTTGTTTTTGCGTGAATTTTCTTACATCCAATTACCCATTTTATGGTATTCTATTTTTTGCAACGGAAGTCATATACATGGGGTGCATTACATGAAAATGCATACGACAGAAAAGGAACAGACCATTTTTGATCACGCTGGAAATCGGATCAAGACAGACAATCGAGAAATTCGAATTCTTGCCAGGTATGAGGAACCGCTGGTTGTAGTATTAGGAAATGTGCTAAGCGATGACGAATGTGATGAGCTAATCGAACATTCTAGGGAACGATTACAACGCTCAAAAATAGGCGAAGATCGATCGCTCAATTCCATTCGAACGAGCAGCGGGGTGTTCTGCGAGCAGACAGAGACGATAACAAGGATCGAGAAGCGAATCTCACAAATCATGAATATTCCTATCGAGCACGGTGATGGCTTGCAAGTTTTGCGTTATACCCCGGGGCAAGAATATAAACCTCATTATGACTTCTTTGCAGAAACGAGTCGAGCAAGTATGAACAATCGAATTAGTACGCTCGTCATGTATTTGAATGATGTGGAGCAAGGCGGAGAAACGGTGTTTCCTTTGCTTAATTTATCTGTTTTTCCTGCCAAGGGCATGGCTGTCTACTTTGAATATTTTTACCAAAATCATGAGTTGAATAAGTCCACTTTGCATGCAGGGACACAAGTGATCCACGGAGAAAAGTGGGTTGCAACGATGTGGATGAGAAGACAAAACTTTCGGGTTTCCTAGGTCGTTTTAAAAGAAAGTAAGCCACCTGATGAGGGTGGTTTTTTATTAGTATGTAGAACTTTCAAGAAGTGCTGAAACACCCCATTCCCCATATTCCTCCTCAACATATCAATAACCAAACTAAACTAAAAATATCGAATATTAAATTGACAGACTATAAAAATATGAGTATAGTAAATTTACAAGTTATATAACGACGACTAAACGACAAATTAATAGTACAAGAGGGGGGCAAACAAAGAGCCTCATATTTTATCACCATTTAACGACTACTAAACGTCAATTTTTGTTTTCAACAATGCAAGCGTTTTCTTGAGCGAGGAGGATCAGCATGACACGAATGAACGCAACCGTAAAAGGGAAAGCAGATGAAAGCTACATCAAGGAGCTTCGCCGAGAATTTCATCGCAATCCTGAGTTAAGCGGGCAAGAACAGCGCACTTCCCAGCGTGTAATAGAAGAACTGAAGAAGCTCTCGATTCATGAGATCCGCCCCAATATGGCAGGCTATGGGGTGCTGGCTGTCATCGGTCAAAAGAAAGACGGGCCAACCGTAGCGCTTCGTGCCGACATGGATGCACTGCCCATTTTCGAACAATCGGGTGTACCCTTTGCTTCCCAGAATGAAGGTGTCATGCATGCATGTGGACACGATGCACATACCGCCATGCTGCTCGGCGCAGCCAAAATTCTCAAGAGTACGGAGCAGGAGCTGCCAGGCCGAGTTCTCCTGGTATTTCAGCCGGCGGAGGAGAACAGTCCGGTTGGGGGCGCAAAACCGCTCATCGAAGCAGGGGCCTTTCTCGATCCGAAGCCAGATGCGATCTTCGGACTGCATGTATGGCCGTCGTTGCCTGCGGGACAGGTTGGGGTACGAGAAGGAAACTTCATGGGCGCTTCCGACCGATTCCGGGTACGGATCATTGGAAAAGGCGGACATGCAAGCATGCCGCATGAAACGATTGATGCCGCTATCGTGGCTGTACAGGTGGCACAGGTTCTACAAACGATTGTCAGCCGCAATGTCAATCCACTCGATGCGGGAGTGATCACCCTGGGGAAAATCCAGGCGGGTACTGGCCACAATGTGATTGCGAGCGAAGCTTTGCTGGAGGGAACCGTCCGAACCTTCGCGCCCAAGACACGGGAAATGATAAAAGAACGTTTTTATTCGATTGTGCAAAGTGTGGTTGAGAGTATGGGCGCTACCGTAGAAATCGATTATCAGCTCGGTTATCCGGTTCTCTCCAATACACCGGAGATGGTCGATATCGTGCGTGAGGCAAGCACTGCAATGCTAGGAGAACGAGCGCTTCCTCAGGTAGAGCCTGCTATGGTGGCCGAAGACTTTGCTGTTTATTTGCAGCATTTCCCCGGAGCATTCTTCTGGTTGGGGTGCGGCTTTGAGGATACTTCGCTCAATGCACCACTGCATCATCCGAGGTTCATGCTTGATGAGGGCATGCTGACCACTGGTTCCGAGATGCTGGCAGAAACAGCACTGCGCTTTTTACGCTCACGTTAATCCATAAAAACAAGTCATCTAAGGAGGTATTGCCATGGTAACTGCTCCATCGCTTTGGGGACTCATTCCGTTGTTTCTGTTCATTGTTCTGATCTTTCTGAAGTGGAATCCGATCGCTGCGATTGGCGGCGCCATTATTGTCGGGGCTGTGATGAGCGGGGCGAGCTTGATGGATGTCGCTACGGTCATCGCGAAAAATGGGATGACGGACTTTGTCGCCTATATCGGGCTGGTCATTCTCGCAGGCGGCGGTTTAGGGAAAATCGCTGAGAAGACCGGGGTAGCCCGAAATATTGTGAGCTTTATTTTAAAGCGGGTAGGGATTAACTCCCCGAATAAAGCAATGATCAGTACCATGATTGCATCTTGTGTATTGTCTGCTTTGCTGGGGACACTCGCAGGCGCTAATGCGATTATCGCGCCTGTGCTGATCCCGGTCGTTGCCGCAGCAGGTCTTTCCTCCAGTGTCGTTGCCATTTTGTTTCACGGTGCGGCAGCCGCAGGATTGCTGCTAGGACCTTTCACTCCTCCGATGGTGACGTTGATGGAGCTAACGGGCCTGAGCTATCCACAAGTGCTGTTGAACGCAGGACTGCCTTATGCGATTGTGCTACTCATCGTTACTTTTGTCTACAGCAAGGTCATTTTGAAAAAAACCATCAAGGATTATGCGTATCCGAGTGAAGATGCCAACGTGCATGTAGAGGAACCAAACCACGACCCTCGACAAGCGATGATTTCCAAGCAAGCCACAGCAGCATTTCTGATTACGCTGATCGGTGCGATTATTTACGGAATCACGGTGAAGGGCGGAGCGAACTTTACTATCGTGGTGATCTTGCTTACAGCGATCGTTACAGGTCTTGCTGGTCGCATGAATCCCAACCAGATTTCCGAAACCTTCGTAGAAGGCGCGAAGCCGCTTTTGTGGATTTTCCTGCAATTTGTACTCTTTACGCCATTTATCTACTTCATCGAAAAAATGGGCGGATTCGAAGCGCTGAAGAACCTGCTGCTTCCTTTGGTAGAAAGCAGCGGTCAAACAGGAATGATCATCATCAGTACGCTGGTCAACGTCGCCGGTATTCCGGGCGCTGCGGTAGCGCACTCGATCCTGATGCACAAGATGTTCCTGCCGACCGTAACCAATCTGCATGTACCGATGTCGATTTGGGCGCTGGCGCTCTTGGTAGGCTCGCAAATGCCATCCTTCCTGTACCCAACGGGAGACGCAATCGGGGCCATGGGTCTTGCCAGATCCAATGACTTGAAAAACGTCATCATCTTCGGTGTCGTGGCGACAGTGGCAGTGATGCTTCTGGTGATTGTGTACGCGTTTCTTCTATAAATAAGGCAGGTGTAAAGACATGAAGAAGAGCAAGCTGGAAAAGACGATTCAGGAGCTGGCAGCTTCTGTTGACGGACGAGTGGCCGTATACATCGAGTGGGATGAGGGACGTATCGGCCTGAATGAGCAGGAAGCTTTTCCTTCTGCAAGTCTCATTAAAATACCGATCATGCTTGAGGCACTGAGACAGGAACAGGTGGGGCAAACAGATTTAAACACTAGCCTGGCAATTCCTGCTGAAGAACGAGTTGGGGGGATGGGCGTACTCGCCAACCTCTCGTCGGATATTCAGCTTCCCCTGCGGGATCTGGTCTCGCTGATGATTGCGATTTCCGATAATACGGCTACCAATCTGGTCATTCAAAAAGTAACGATGGAAGCGGTCAATCAATTGGCAGCGCGTCTCGGATGTCAGCAAACCGTACTGGCGAGAAAAATGATGGACACCGAGGCCGTGCGGCAGGGAAGGGACAATTACACCTCTGCGCAGGATATCGGTTTGTTCCTGAAAGAGATCATAGTAGGAAATGCGCTGGATTCATCCAGAAAAGAGGCAGCCTTTCAAATGATGCGACAACAGCAATTCCATACAAAGCTGCCCGCATATTTCCTTGGTGAGCTGCCTCTAGACGCATGCTTTGCCCATAAAACAGGGGAGCTGGCAGGAATTGAGCATGATGCTGGCATCCTGAAAATCGGAAAACAATACATTACGATGGCGGTTCTCACAAGAGATCTGGCAGATGAAGCAGCCGGGCGAGAGTTTATCGCCAAAGTGGGAAAAGCCGTGTTTGATACGTTTTGCCAGAGAGATTAACAGGGTGTAGGAGGAAACCAAGATGAAACACAATGAAGAAGGATTGAAAATTGTACTGACAGGAGACAGCATTATCGCACGACGCATCGGTGTCTATGAAGACGAACCGACGAAAGAGCTGGTGAAGCTAATCAAGGATGCAGATGTCTCCTTTACCAATCTGGAAGTACTGCCAAACGATTTTCAGGGTCATCCGGCAGCAAGAAGCGACGGAGCGCACTTCGCAGCTCACTCTTGGGTACTGGATGAACTGGTTGATATGGGATTTAACCTGTTCTCCGTCGCCAATAACCACGCGCTAGATTACGGTGTGGAAGGTTTGCTCGCTACTTTTAAAGAGCTGGAAGACAGAAAAATGTCCTATGCAGGGGCAGGGCGAAATCTCGCGGATTCCCGGATGCCGGTCTACTACGATACCGATGCTGGCAGCGTAGCGATGATTTCTTGCACGTCCACCTTCTTTGAGGAACAGTCAGCCGGAGACCAAAGCCCGGAGGCAAATGGACGACCAGGTGTAAATCCACTCCATTTTGATGTGGTCTATGAAGTAACGGAAGAGCAGCTGTCTGTTCTGCGTCAGGTCTCTGATGACCTGGGCCTGGAAACACAGCGCAAGGAGTGGGTCAGACTTGGCTTTGCTGCCGATCCTAAGGATGCCAGCTTGCTTCCATTGGTAGATTCCAATTTGCGTGTAGCGGGGACATTGAATGCCAACTTCCGTGCTGCTGAAAAAGCGGCGGTGCGCACAGTGCCAAATGCACAGGATTTAGAAGAAATTGTAAAATGGGTAAAAGAAGCGAAATCCCGCTCAGACATCGTTATTGTCAGTCTGCATGCTCATGAGCAAGGGGATACAAGAGAGCAGCCAGCCGAGTTCATTCAGATGTTTGCTCGAAGTGTCATCGATGCAGGAGCCGATATTGTCGTTGGACATGGACCGCATCTCTTGAGAGGGATGGAGTTGTACGAGGGGAAACCGATTTTTTACAGCATCGGCAACTTCATCGGACAAAACGAACTGATTTACAAGCTGCCAGCGGATTCGTATAAACGCTTCGGAATCGACAAAAACTTGGCACCAAGTGAAGTATTCCGCATTCGCAGTCAGGACGGGAAAAAAGGCTTCCCTGGTGATCCGCTGTACTGGCAGACAGTTGTTCCGGTGTGCCGCTTTCAAGACGGAAAGCTCGTCCAGCTTGAAATCGCACCTGTGGAAATAACCTACTCCCAAAAGCCACACAAGCGGGGCAGACCGTGCATGGCAAAAGGGCAGCGGGCTGAAGAGATTTTGCACAAGTTCCGTGAGCTCTCCAAAGAGTTCGGTACCAGCATCAATGAAAATGGACAGGTATTGCTGTAACTACGAATAGCTATAGGTGAGCCAGTGGTACGCTATGCACATGTATCACTGGCTTTTTCTGTCTTTCCACTGGATGGATCTGAATATTTCTTGCAAAAGTTGTTTTTCATTGGTAAATATGAAAGTACCATTATCATTGTGTTGGGTTCAGGAGGACAGAAATGGAAATACGCGTTGCAGTGATAGGGACCAAAAATATGGTTCAAAAAGTAATCAGTTCAAATACGCATGAGCAGGTACAAATTCGTCCCTACGTGTATGATCGTCCGGAATACAGTGAACAATTGATCGATGAAGCCATCAACAACGATGTTTTCTTGTTCACAGGACCCATCCCCTTCTTTTTGGGGAAGCAAAAAATAGAAGAACGCGGCTTGCTGGCTATGTATATTCCCACAGACGAGCTTGCTTTTAGCGTGTCGCTTAATTACGTGACGCACCATCGAAAAATTCCCCCGACCCGCTTGTCCATCGATATTCCCCGACGCGAAATCGTGACGAACATTCTAAGTGAACTGTCGATTGAGCCGGAGAACATTTTTATAAAAGAGTTCATCTACACGGACCATCACTTTATTACAAAGGAAATGGTCGCGTTTCATCAGCATAATTGGGAGTCAGGAAACGTGGATTTCGTGCTGACCAGCGTGCAGTCTGTTTTCGATGAGCTGCAAAAGAAAAATATTCCGAGCTTTCGGGTGATCATCCCACACAAAAATATTCTCGATACGCTGCAAAGAGCAGTGACAGAAGGGGAGCTATTGCTAAGTAAAAAATCGCAGATCGCGACCGGAATCATCGAGATTAATGCGGATCAACAAGGAAAAGAAGTTTTGGATGAGCAGGTATGGAATCAAATGCAGGGCCTCCTGATGGACTTTTCCCAAAAAATGAATGCCTCGCTCAAGATGATTGATCGACATACCTTCATTATGTATGGAACCAAGGGTGGAATTCAGCAAATTACTGAGGATTATCGAGTTTTTCCTTTGATCGATCAATTAGTGAGATTGCATCATACGCCGATTCATTTTGGATTTGGATTTGGGCTGACAGCAGTAGAGGCGGAGGAGCATGCCCATATCGGACTCTACCATGCGAAGAAAATGGGGGAGCATGCGGCGTTTATCGTGACAGAGGACAAGCAAGTGATCGGTCCGTTGAACAAGTCCGTAACGAAAACCTTTCAATTGCAGAGTCAAGATGATCAAACGCTGATGATCGCGAAAAAAACAGGTGTGAGTGTATCAGCCATTACGAAAATGATGAATTTTATTGATCTGAGGCAAAATCAAATCTTCTCTGCAAACGACCTGGCAAACTATCTTCAAGTAAGCAAACGAACTTCAGAGCGACTTCTGAAAAAGCTGGTGGACAGTCAATTTGCCGAAATTTCCGGTGAGGAGCAGCCTTACCACAAAGGCAGACCACGAGCGCTGTACAAGCTATTAATTTAATGGAGGAGCAACGTTAAAGACTCATTTCGCACCGCCAGAGAGCGGTGTTTTTTACGTTTAAAATGTCTATCTCCGTTTTTGAATTTCAGGATTTTTTCAGGATAGGCTCATTATAATGAGGGGGAAGAAACGGAGAAAGGACGGTAGCAAAAGCATGGGGAAGAAGTCGAAATGGCTTAAATGGAAAATTGGAGGCAGCCTCATTGTTTCATTGGCAGCTGTATTTCAGATAGCAAAAACAGACCCAGCATTCGGGCAGGCGGTACAAGCTGCACAGAAAACGGATGATTCGTTTGATAACGACGGGGATTCGCAGGGATATCTGCCTCAGCTGACAGACGAGGCAGAGGCTGCGAAGGAGCATAAAGACGAGGAACCTGAAAACGAGGAACCTGAAAATGAGATGTCACAAGCACCGGTCGAAACAGTCCTCGCCCCAGTCGTTACGCCTACACAGAAGACAGCCCAAACTCACGCCGAGGCATCTCGATCAGTCGAGACTACTCCGGCGAAGAAGTCAGTCACCGCGCAAAAGCAGCCGAGCAAAAATTCTGTACCCAAAGCTGCAAGCAACTCGAAGCCAGCGAAAAAGGAAGGCAAGCAGTCAGTTTCAGCGAAAACGGAGACAACTCCAAGCCCGATACAAAAGCCGCCAGCATCCGTAGACTTGCCGGCAGTACAGCAGCCACCAGCGGATATTCCGGTTGCACGACCTGTTGAAAGCGCAGCCGTAACACCCGTTGAAAACAACAGCCAAAAGGAGGTTCAAACAGAAGAGAGTAATACCACAACAGAGGAAGTAAAACCGAGTGAAAAGAAAAAATCACAAACCAGAAGCCGCCACTCCTAACTGAATCGTAGGACGGTACAGTAGGAAAGGAGATGCAACAAGAAGTGCAAATGCATTACTATCGCTGCCGCGCCATGAATACCGAGATGGAAACCATTTTGCTTAGTTCATCCGAGCAAATGAGTCAAGAGCTATCGAAAATCGTGGACAGATGGTTCTACCAAGTCGAGCATCGTTTTAGCCGGTTTTTGCCGGACAGCGAGTTGTCCTATCTCAATAACCATAGTGGTCGACTCACACTGGTATCGGAGTTAATGGCAGAGGTGCTTGAGCTAGCAGAGGCTTTTCGCATACAGACAGGAGGCATCTTTACACCTTTTGTCTACGATGCGCTCCATGCTGCTGGATACAGCCAATCCTTTGAAAAACTGGATAAGGAGAAGCCGACTTCCACCGAGGAGTTTTCTTTCCGCACAGCAGCCATGATGCTTCATCCTCAAATGAAAGCTGTACAGCTGCGAGCAGGCTCACATCTCGATCTGGGAGGAATCGCAAAAGGGTGGTCGGCTGAGAAGCTTGCTGGACGCCTGCGTCGTAAGTATAGGATCAAGAGAGGTTTAGTCAATGCTGGGGGAGACGTGCAGCTATGGGGAGGCAGCAGCGTGAATGAGCCATGGCATATTGGCATCGCAAGCCCGTGGAATCAGGATGAGGAGTTGACGATCGTCTCCAGGAGAGAAGGTGCAGTAGCGACTTCCAGCGTGTTGGGCCGAAGATGGAAGAACGGGCTGCACGAAGAACAGCATCATCTCATTGATCCCCGGACCATGAAGCCTGGGAATAGTGATGTCATCCAGTGCAGCGTTGCAGGGGACAGTGTGATCTCATGCGAAATCTGGGCAAAGGTAGTCTGCATAGTGGGATTGGAGTGCGGGATAGTCCTACTGCGAAAACATTGCCCGCGCATGGAAGCACTGATCGTGTCTGAGACAGGGGACCTCCATCTAGTCAGCCATTCACATCTTCGAAATGAGAGATGGGAGATCGAGCAAATCGATTTTTTTCATGATAGAGCGATATAGAAGAAAGGAAAGCGAAGGTTATGACCGAATGGATTTTACAAATGCCTACTTGGGAGCTGATCCGGTTTTTCGGACTGCTGTCCTATTTCATGCTTTTTACCGGAGTAAGTCTGGGAATCTGCTATAGTATGCCGGGATGGACTCCGAAAACAAAGGGAAAACTTTACAAGCTGCATTCAACAGCCTCTGTTTCGGGGATGTTTCTGGGAATTTTTCATGCGATGCTGCTTGTCATTGATACGTTTATGCCTTTTTACTGGACGGAGCTGCTGTTGCCGTTTTCGGCGGAGCATTCATCGCTCATGAATGGGCTTGGTACAATCACTGCGTATGGCATGATTGCTATTATTTTGACTACTGATCTGCGGCATAAACTGAACAAGAAAGCATGGAGAGCGATCCATCTGTGTTCCTATCCCACTTTTGTGATGGCTCTCATTCATGGGATGGGCGTTGGTTCCGATACGAATGTAGGATGGGTCTTTCTTTCTTATGTTCTCACATTTGCAATAGTGACGATGCTCTTGATCATCAGAGCCTTTTTAGGAGGGAAACGCGGCCTTGCACATTCTGCTGGTAGAAGATGACCCCAAGCTGGGACCATTGATTCAATACAAATTAAGTCAGGAATATCATACGGTCGAATGGGTTTCGGACCCGGAGCTTGCGATGGAGTATGTACAGCAGACCCACTATGATCTGTACATTCTGGACTGGATGATGCCGAAAAAAAGCGGGTTGCAGCTGTGTGAGGAAATACGTACAAGCAACGATCAGACCCCTATCCTGATGCTGACGGCACGAGATGCAATCGATGATCGAGTGACTGGATTAAACAGAGGGGCAGATGATTACTTAGTCAAGCCGTTTGCCTTTGAAGAGCTGTTCGCTAGAATTCATGCATTAACTAGGCGGATTCCGGTTTTTATGAACCAGGAACAGACCTGCGAATATGCGGGGATTACGCTGAATCGGCTGACTCACGAGGTTTATCGGGAGGGTCAATTACTCCCTTTGACCAAAAAGGAGTTCCAGCTGTTGGATTTTTTCCTCAGACATGCTGAAAAGGTGCTCAATCGCGATCAAATTGTTAACTACGTCTGGGGGGTGGATGCGACGATTACCCCCAATGCTGTGGATGCTGCGATCAAGCTACTACGCAAGAAAGTGGACGACGGGTTTCCTCACAAGCTGATTCACAACGTCAGGGGTGTCGGTTATCGCCTGTATGTAGCGGGGGAGAATGAATGTGTTTGAGCATACGAGGAAGAAACTGACGCTCATGTACAGCGGCATGCTTGCGCTGATTCTGTTGGTAGTGTTCGTCGGATCGTATTGGATAGTCTCTGCTATCATTCATCGCAATGAGCAGGCACAGCTGGAATCAATCGCGGAAAAAACCATTCACGAATGGAAGGAGTCGCAGATGAGAATGCTGCTGCCTAGACCATCTGAAGAGGGAGGCAGCCCTGCCAGAGGAAGAATGGACTTTGACTTTCTGCAACCAAATCAGCTATGCCTGATCGTCTCGAAAGGGCAACAGATGCTAAAGCAAAATCCTGCCCATCACAGTTCCCTTTCGTCTGTATTTCAACAGGCGATCATGCAACAGGCACCAGAAGCAGGGGAAACATTGCGCATTCCTCTGGATGTAGATGGGGAGAAGAAAATTTTTGTGGTTTATCGTCCTGTTTTCCCAAATGAGGATGTGCATGTATACCTCGCGGAGGATGTATCCCGGATGGAGCAGCTGCTGTACCAAATGAGATGGGCGTTCTTCGTGATTGGCATCCTTTTGCTTGCGTTGACTGCTCTAATCGGATACTGGTTTTCAGGGCGGGCGATGATACCTATCAATCAGTCCTATAAAAGACAAAAAGACTTTACTACAGACGCTTCACACGAATTGCGTACACCGCTCAGTGTCATTTTGTCTTCAGCAGAAATTCTGCAGGATAAGAAAGAATCTCTGCCTGCTTTTCACCAGTCTGTACTGCAGAGCATGGTAGATGAAATACACCGGATGCGCAGGCTGATTGATGATCTGCTCACATTGGCCCGAAGCGATGTCGAGACAAATCAAAAGCTTTCTTTTCAGCCTATCGCTCTTCAAAGTCTGATTGGGGAAGTAGCCGATCGGATGCAGATCAAAGCAGGAGCAAAAGAAGTAACGGTAATAAACCGTACAGAGCTCGATTCAATCATACTGATGGGACACAGCGATTCTATCCGACAGCTGTTCTACATTTTGCTCGACAACGCAGTGAAGTACAGTGAACAGGGGGGCAAGGTCGAAATAGAAGCGCTATTGGAAGGGACGAACAAAGTGGTTTGCTCTGTCCAAAATTACGGAAACGGAATCCCTGAAGAAGATTTGCCCTACGTGTTCGAGCGGTTCTATCGTGCTGACAAGGCACGATCTCGTGATGTCGAAGGGACAGGTCTGGGACTTGCGATTGCCAAGCAAATTGTGAAAATGCACAAAGGGCAGATCAGTGTCAAAAGCTCTAAGGAACAAGGAACTCGATTCATTGTTCTACTTCCCGTGATTCAACCAAGAGGTGATACTCGACTATGACACATAATAAGAAGCGACAATGGATA
>NZ_LGIQ01000011.1:0-1008415 GCF_001187725.1 Brevibacillus reuszeri | reverse complement strand
CACGAGAAGGAGGAACTAACTTATTTCCTCTCGACCCGTGTCTTGACAATGGGGAGCATTACACCTTGGCGCTTGCCATTGGCATTGTAGCGTGGAAGTTCTGGCAGCTCTATCAGTACCCATCGCCCACTTTTCATACTAAAGCGTTCAAAGCTACGTTTAAAGATGAAGGTTCTCTGGCCAGATTGGCTCTATTCGTGGTTCTCGCCCACTATGCCATCCTGTTCGTGTTTCAAAAAGGTCTGGTTGATCGATGGAACGACGTGAAGAAATGGATGATCGTAGCTTCTCGTCTGGCGCGTAAATGGCATACACCTGCTGCCTTAGTGGCACTTGCACTCATCTTTATCCACGTCATAGGAGCGTTTCTATATGGGATTGAGCTGGACTTTTCAAACGTGAGCGGTCTTCTGGCTCTCCTCGTATTGCTCCCTGTGCCAATCTCCGGATTACTGCGGTATCGGAAGCTGGACAAGAAGTGGCATTTGCGTACAGGACTCGCTTTTGCCTTTCTTTTTTTGCTCCATGCTTTTTTATAAAGAGGAGAGAGGGAAAACGGGGGGAATAGCTATAGGTGAGTCGGTGGTACTCTATGAATAAGGATCAGACTACGGGCTGTCCATAAGGTTTCATCTAGAAGAAACCTTGAATGTATCGAAACTCATTTCGCACCGCCAGAGAGCGGTGTTTTTTTACGTGGAATTCTGGATCGGATGACAAAGTACCTCAGCGCTCCGTGCATTGCTTCGGTGAAACCTTCCGCTAAACGGAGTCGTCCTCTTTAAGGAAGTCTTGCCTCGATAGAGTTATTCATATGATCAAGGGGCAATTTAAAAAAATCAAAAACACCGAACCTTTTCCGGGCAGAGCGACAATATAGGGTGTAAGCTGCTTACTCAGGAGGGCCCTCTGAATGCAAAGTGAATACATGTACCAATTACTTATGGAAATGAAGGATGGCAATCAACAGGCGTTTCATGAGCTATATGATGCTACCTTTCAGGACGTTTACCGGACGGTCTCCTTTCTGGTGGATCATCAGCAGGATCGGGAAGATGTCATGAACGAGATCTATATGCAAATGTGGACCTCACTTGCAAACTACGATACGAATCGACCTTTCCACTTCTGGCTACACGGCTTGGTCATCCGTCAAGTGCAGAGATTTCGGGTAAAGAGCTGGCGGAGGTTCCGAATTTTTGAGCGCATTCGTGCCTTTTCCAGGGAAGAGTCTCATTGGGATCAACCAGGCGTGTTGATGGATGGGACAAACCAAATGATAGCGAAGGCTATCCAGAAGCTGACTGACAAGCAGCGAATGGTGATTATCCTCCGTTTTTTTCACGACTATACGCTTGAGGAAATCGCGACATTGCTTGCTATTCCACTGGGCACAGTGAAGTCCAGATATCATGCAGGCATCCAGGCGCTTCGAAAAAACATATGGAATCTCCCCCCAGAAAGGATGGAAGAGATCAATGAGTATTGAACGCAAAGTTCGTGAACATCTACACGAAACAGCAGAAACGATAGAGTGCCCGCCGGCTATTTCCAAACGAATCAAACAATCCTATTCTCACTATTTGCAACAAAAAAGGAGCGAAAAAACCATGAAAAAACGATTAATTGGTGGAATTGTTGCTGCTGCGTTTTTGATTCCAACTGCAGCATTTGCAGCCCCTGCCGTGATTGAATTGCTTACGAGAACACCAATGACTGCTGAACAAGTCACTGTGGATGAGATTGGCAACGCAACACTTGAGAAGCTGTATAGCGCATTTCCCGAAACAAAATCGTTTGAGATTATTGATGCAAGCAATGTCCAAGGCGTTCAAACAAGCATCACCCTGCAGGAAAATGGCGGCACTGGCAAAAAGATTACGCTTCATACAAATGGTACTACGGGTGCGATTGAACATGTAATTCAAGAGAATTGGGAACCGAAGGATAAGCCGCTCACAGCTTTAACTGATCAGGAGATCAAGGCAAAGGTAGATCATCTCATTGAAAAAATGTACGGCAACAGCAATGCGTACGAGGTTGCAATAGAGCAAATGGAGAACCCGGATCAAAAAACGTTTATGCTGAACTACACCAAAAAGGGATCGACAGCACCGTTCTACCAAGTATTTGTTCAGGGCGATTCCATCAGTGCCTCTCTGATCGGAGGGGAGACTACACCTTCAAACACGAAGGTAGAAGGTTTCTTTACTACAAATGGTAAGCCTGATTATTTTGGTGATGCCTTTTTAAATGATGAAAAACTGTTTTCTCTACTAAACATGAGTGGAACAGAATTGAAACAGGAATTGGCAAAAGGAAAATCTGTTGTGGAGGTTGCTGCCTCTAAAAATGTCTCGAGGCAACAAGTGATTGATGTCATTGCCAAATCACAGGTTGATATACAGATGCAAGGTGAAAAGAATGGCGAAGTTCCTAAAAGCAATGCTTCAAATGCACAAATGTTAAAAGCGATTGAACCGAAAGTATTGCAAGTGATTGAATATAAATCTGAAGCAACAGCGAAGTAATAACAAGTTTCTCTATCAAATACTCCACTAGATGTGGGGTATTTTTTATGCCCAGCGTGATAAAACGGCAGTAACAGCAAAAAGAATGAGTTTAATCAAAAAGACAAATCCCACAGTGATTACATACTCAATGAGCCCACCAATCATCGTACTCAAAATGAAATTTTATTATTAAACTGGTGATCAGCGGTGTACCTCATCTCGAACCCCGCAAAACCGTGATAAACCCATCCAATATCTCATGACTCACAGCAAAGCCCTTCCGTTTATAAAACTCCAAGGCGTTCTCATTTCCATTGGAGACAAAGATAAAATAATCATGAATATCCTCAAATTGCTTTAGCCATTCCATCGACTTGTCAAAGAGAGTTGATCCAATTCCATATTGTCTGTACGCTTCTTTTATATAAAATTGAGATAAGCATCCCACATTCTTTCCGTCAACAGTAGAAAGATCAAAAAAAGTGGCAAATTCATTGTTATAGGCTTCTTTGGGAGAGATGTTGGAATAGACATAGCCTACAATGTCGTCGTCGTGTTTTGCTACGATAATATGGTTGTAAAGTGCTTTTTGGACAGAGGGAACCATTCGGGTGTCAAAATTCATGCTGTCAAACCGCTCAGGGCTGACCTGTGTTTTGGATTTCTGGAATGCCATCAATTCATTGCACAGCTCTCTACAGCATTCTATGTTTTCATCGGGTATCCATTCATATTTTATGTTCATAGAAAATTACCCCCTCTATTTCATCGCTTTAATCATCATGGATTTAGTATAGAACATAGGGAAGCGATAACAAGTATGCAGTTTTTTCTTACTAAGTAAGGAAAAACTGAGTAAAGGAGCGCTTCAAATGAACCAGGAAGAAACGGGATATAAAAATATAAAAGATTGCCCATTAACCTTTGCCTTGAGCATCATTGGAGGATTACGGGTTAATCACACGCAAATTAGTGATAATCAGCGTGAATCCAGTAGTAACCCAAACACGACCACCTGATGAAGGTGGTTCTTTCTTTTTATCGATAAAAATTTTAAAAAGTCAACAGAAAGCGCTTACTCTTTTCTATATGCTTGAAAGCAATATCAGCGAGTGTTAGACTGATTTTTGTTTATAACAAGAGAATGACGAATATTTTCACGTTTGCCAATATTGCTAGGAAGTATAGTTAGAAGCTCCATTCTGACTACGAGGGGACATCCGATGCCTGTCTTACAAAGAAAGACAAACCACTGGAACAAAATTAGCCTGGTCACGCTGTTAACTGGGCTGGTTTCTATGTCTGTTGCTTTAACTGTTACGATTCTTCTCATCTCCTCCTATCAATCCAAAAAGCAAGCCCTGATCAACACAACATTGACCTTAAATCACACAAGTGCACTCAAAATGAGTCACACCATCGACTCTTTGATCAAATCGATGCGGAGCAGCTTGCGGTACTCTTCAAACCTCTTTTCAAAGCCGTTGTCCGCAGCGGAAGGATATTCGAAACTCGAGCTGATCCGTCATACAAACAACTATTTTAATTCGATTACGGTAGTGGATGAAACGGGGCTGGTACGATATGTGTCGCCCGAATCGATTGGAACAGTAGGTCAACATATTACAACGGAGACGGCGAAAACAGCACTGGCATTAAAAAAACCGTACATTTCCAAGCCATATGTAACGGCAAGCACCAATCGCCTCATCGTATTTATTAGCGAGCCCATTTTTGAGGAGAACGGAAACTATCGGGGATTTATCGCAGGAACAATCTATCTGCATGAAAACAATATTTTGAATACGATCTTTGGAAGCAATCCGACAGATGAGCTGGACTCCTCATTTTACATTGTAGGGTCAGACGGCCATTTGTTGTATCATCGTGATACAAATCGGATCGGTGAGGATATCAGTGAGAATCAAGCCGTACGCAAGCTGATTCAAGGAAAAAGTGGATATGAACAGATGGTCAACCTGCGGGGAGAGACGGTATTATCTGCGTATGTGAAGGTTCCAGAGAATGGCTGGGGCGTCGTAGCTGTGTCGCCGATTAGTGCCGTCTATGAACAATTAAATCGGCATCTTGCCTCTATTTTGCTTTATATGCTGCCACCCTTTCTACTATTAATGCTTGTCGTTATTTGGCTGGCGCGCAGAGTTGCAAGACCTTTTGTCTCCCTGGCTGATCTTGTGAGCAAGGCTGGACGAGAAGAGGTTGAGCTCGCCGAAGGAAAACAGCATTGGAATCGAGAGGCTGAGCTGTTAACTCGCGCCATTCGCTATGCATTCAGCGATATGAAAAAACAGACCGATCAATTGGCACATGATGCCAGGACAGACCCTTTGACAGGGCTAACCAACCGAAGAACGCTCGAAGAAACCTTGCAGCAATGGATGGAGGAGCCAATCTCTTTTTCTGTGATTATGATGGACCTTGATCATTTTAAATCAATTAATGATACCTATGGTCATCAATCTGGGGACGAGGTGCTGAAGCATTTTGCCCAGATTGTTTCTGCCTCTCTGCGGTCAGGTGATGTATGCTGTCGTTTCGGAGGGGAGGAATTCGTTGCATTGATTTCACACGCAGATGCTAAAGAGGCCTATCAGGTGGCAGAGCGAATTCGTCATACGCTAGAGACAAGTCCCAATCCAATCGGGCAGCCGATAACTGTGTCTCAAGGAATCGCGCACTATCCTTCGCATACGGATTCGGCAGAAGACCTGCTACATTTGGCTGACGAGGCATTATATAATGCGAAGAGATCCGGGAGAAATCGAACGGAAATAGCGGAAGGTTGAGGCGCTACCCGATGCGCTCGGAGCTGTTTACTTTCAAACAGTTGTTGTGGATTTATCTGCGGCGACTGTTTTTTTGTGTCACAAAATCTGTTCAGCTGGATCAAATAAGTGATCTGGAAGCAGAAAGGGAGAATGACATATGAAGAAACAAACGATAGTAGCTGTAAGCATGGTGGCATTGCTGTTGTCCGCAGCATCCCCGTTTACCAACATGGAGACACCTGTGTACGCAGCTGTTCAGGGTGAAGCTGTAAAAGCAGAAATGAAGACTCTCGCTCAGTTGGATAAAAACGTCGTAGAAGCGGCCAAGCACGCGATGCAAAAGCACGCGGGCAGCGTCCCCATCGAACTGGATAAAATCAGCGGGGAGAATGCCGATTGCTGGGTAATTTCCGCAAAAGACAACAGGGGAGAGGTCCTGGTTACCAAGAAAGAGGGAAAAGTCGTATTTGTAAAAGTAACTCTCAAGTTCAACGAAGTAGAAGCCAATCTGCAAAACACAGTTACGAGTACGTTGAAAGGGATGGATGCAAAACGTACCTATGTGATTGATTCAGTCGAGCGAATCAACCGGGAAAAAGGAAATGTTTGGCAATTTAATGGGGAAAATATATCGGTAAGCATTGACGTCGAGACTGGGAAAGTCAACACGGCGTCTCTGGGGTATACAAACCAACAAATGAACGCCAAAGTGGTCGAGACAGCGCAAAAGACACTGAAGTCGCTTTCTAACGGAAATACATCAGGGTTACTCCCGGACGTAACGCTTGTAAAAGATACGCAAAGACATTGGGATCAAGTATGGAGCTTTATGGATAGTAGTCGGACATATAGCATCATCATAGGGGCAAAAACAGGAAAGGTCGTTTCAGCAACCATTTTCAACGAGTTTAGAAATGACAACTATGTCTCGGACGAAGATATTCCGAAGGTGTTTGCTAAACCTTTCTATACAAAAGAAAAGGCGATTGTTGCTTTGAACCCCATGATGAAAAAAGTATTCAACCTTGATTTAAGCGGATACAATGTCTCGTCTAAATATAATGAGTATACGTTTACGAAAAAGGGAAAACCGACTGTAACGGCATCTATTAACAAAAAAGGTGTCTTCTATGATTTCACCGTTACGCCGGAAAACGGTTTGGTCAATTAGAAAATGGATTTTGCGACCCGACACTACTCTGATATAGAGTGGTGTTTTTTAATTTTAGTGATCAGCTGGATGAGTGATGCTGTACACTCCAAAAGCAGACATTGTTCGTTAAAAGCATGACTTGTTTACCAGAGGCTCGACAAGTAAATGTAACATTTTGTAATTAGATACAGTATAATTGATGAATAGGAAAAAATTACTACGAGAGGAGAATGTGCGTGGAATTCAAACGGCTAGATGGCGGTAGCAAGATGATCTTTATCGCTACTATTTTGGCAATCGTATCTTTATTTTTTAATTGGATTGATGCGGGAATTGTTGCATTAAGTGGATTTCAACAACAAGGTTATCTTCTGCTTATCCTATTTATCTATCCCTTCATGCAAGTGATTAAACTCAAGCCAGTAAATAAGGTTATTGGTCTTGTTTGTTCTATTCTTTCTATCATCAGTATTCTTATTTTTATCATGTCCAAAACGGTAGAGATCTTTGGTACAACGATTAATGTAGCTTCAACGGGTATGTATCTGTACCTAGTTGCTAGTATTCTGCTATTGATTGGCGTAATCAGGCATACAAAAAAAGAGGAAATCGTAAGTGCCTCCTAGGACTAGTTCCGGAGGTTTTTTCATTTCCATTTCGATAACTGTTTTTTACAAAATTTTCTGCATTCATGTAAATATCGTAAAGATCTTACCGATAATCTTTGAAAAACCTTTACCTGCGATTTATTAATTGAAAGTGATTCGCGAGTAGAGTGAAAGTGAAAGGATCACCTTGTGACAAAGCAGAGGGGGAGATCGAATGCGAAATGAAGGGATGCGGCTAGAACAGGGGCAAGTACCTCTTGCGGTCAAGCTGGCTGATCACGATGACGAACGCCAGCAGGTATGGAAGCTTCGCTATGCAGCTTTTATCGAGGAGGCTGGGCTTGCCAACGGGGAAAATGACAGGAAGCTGGATCAGGATCACTTTGACGACTGGTGCGATCACTTGATTCTCAAAGAAGAAGAAACGGGTCGTGTCGTTGGCACTTATCGACTCATGCCGGGGAAGAAGGCAGTGATGAATGGCGGTTTTTTCTCGGAAACATTGTTCGATCTCGGCCAGTCTCCGCTACCTCGCACACGGATGCTCGAGCTTGGGCGCAGCTGTGTGGACCCAGCTTATCGCAATGGCAGGGTCATTTAGCTTCTGTGGGAAGGGATCGCTGACTACGTAAACGAGCATGGGTATGACTACCTGGTTGTAGCGTGAAGGCAGTGCCACAGGAGTGGCTGTATTGGTTTAATGTGGGTGAAAGATGGACGACCGAAGAGCACAGCGTGGAGGAGGTATCATAATGGATACGGGGAGCCATCTGTTGTTTGGCGTGACGTTGGCTGGATTGGCACACGCGACTACACTTGCCGGGAATGATCCAGCAGTGAGTCAGGCATTGATGATTGCTACTGTTGTAGGCTCGCATGCACCCGATTTTGATACAGTAGCCAGATTGCGCGGTTTTTCTGCTTATATTCGTTTTCATCGGGGGGTTACTCATTCCATCCCCGCTTTATTCCTTTGGCCACTGGTCATCAGCTTGCCTCTAGCGTGGTCATTTGACGTGATGGACCAGCTCGGAATGCTATATTTCTGGACGTGGATTGCCGTGGTATTCCATGTCTTTCTCGATATGCTGAATGCGTATGGTGTCCAATGTGCACGCCCGATTAACCGGCGCTGGGTCCATATGGACGTGCTTGCGATTTTTGAACCGTTCCTGTTTGTCATCCATTCGGCGGCTGCCATCTGGTGGCTAGCTTTTGGGGGAGAAGCAAGTGTACTCTTTCCGGCTGCGTACGGGCTTACCTTGCTGTACATTGGTGTGCGCACCTGGCAGCATCGGCGATTGGTCAAGCGCGTGGCAGCTGCTCTGGAAACGAACGGCGTGTGTCACGTCATCCCCAGCTTTCACCCATTTCATTGGCGGTTTGTCGTGGAGACCGATAAGCTCTTTTATACCGGAAAGCTCGAATATGCGCATGTGATACTGGAAGAGGTTTATCCGAAGCAGCAGCATGATGACATTATCAAGGCGACAGTCGGCGTGGATGGCGTACGTGCGTTTCTCGGCTTTGCGCAGCGTATCCACGTTACCTGGAACGAGAGACAGGATGGCTACGAGGTCATTTGGAGCGATGTTCGTTTCTGGTACAATCGCAAGCTGCCCTTTGGTGTAGAGGTCCAGCTGGACAGGGATCTGAATGTCGTGAATCATCAATTGGGCTGGAGAAAAAAAGCGTGGGACCCACCGTTTGTGTAGAGGATAGGGCGGGGGATTGTCTGGTTGACAGTACGCTAAAAAGGAATGGATACAGGGAAGAAGGAGCGCAATTGTTGTCGCTCCTTCTTTTCTTTGTGAGTGACTGTGGTCTACCAATCCCACTGACTATTTCCGAGCCCGAGCTTTTCCGCGATCACATAGGCAATCGGCTGTTTGGCTGGTTGAAGCGAGCTTTCCGTACAGCTTGACTCTGGCTTGTAGTTTGCTTCCTCCGCCTTTTGCAGAGTTGCCTCGGCAATGTTATTGGTCTTTTGCGCTGCTTCATAGCAGGGAGGCGTGATATACGTTTGGTATGTATGCTCTAAAATGACTCGGGTAGCGGGAGAGGGCGCTGCTTCCAGCTTGACGGTAAATAATCCAACTACGATAAGGACAAAAAGGATAACCCAAAATGTGATGCGTTTCACGAGATCAGCTCCAGTGTAGCTTTTTTTCAAAAGGAAGCAAGACGCTTCATTTTAGCACTTTCTGGCATCATTTTTAATGGCTAACTAGGACTATTTTCCGATGTGACAAGCTGAAGTGAATATCGTACTTTTTAGTATAGGTGCTATACTATAAAAGATACAGGATTTTACAACGTTGAGGGGCGGAAAGTGTAGAGAGGGGGTTTCATTTTGCGAATATTGAGTTAAAATGGAACCGTTTTACCGACTACATGTATGAAGCTAACACGAAGAAAGGTGGTTCAAAAGCGATGCCGAGTGAACCTGCAATTGGGAGAAAAGAAGATCAGAAGCACTGTATTCAGCATTACATTCGTTCTCCAGATAGTCAAAGAAAGCTCTACAAGCGTACCTTGCTGATCGTCGTTATCTCTCAAATTTTTGGTGGTGCCGGGCTTGCGGCGGGTGTAACAGTCGGGGCACTGCTCGCACAGGAAATGCTGGGGACGGACAGCTTTGCCGGAATTCCAGCCGCGTTGCTCACGCTTGGTTCTGCCTTTGCTGCACTACTGGTTGGGCGGCTGTCACAGCGATTCGGACGACGTCTTGGACTCGCAACGGGCTTTTTAAGTGGAGGAATTGGCGCGATCGGCGTCGTTCTTGCAGCGGTCACGCAAAGTGTTCCACTTCTCTTCCTGTCCTTGCTGATCTATGGGGCAGGAACTGCTACAAATCTGCAAGCGCGATATGCAGGTACAGATTTGGCAGGGTCGACGCAACGGGCGACAGCTGTCAGTATTGCGATGGTGTCAACTACATTTGGAGCAGTGGCAGGTCCGAACCTCGTTGAAGTGATGGGCACATTCGCTACCTCCATCGGTGTCCCGGCTTTGGCAGGTCCATTTATTTTAGGAGCGGCTGCCTTTACTTTGGCAGGTCTTGTCTTTTTGATTTTCCTCCGCCCTGACCCACTCATCGTTGCTCAGGCGATCGCTGAAGCAAAACGTGCTGAAACGCAGCATGCAAGCACAGACCCAAGTACAGGCGCAGGAAACAATCGTGGTATTATTGTGGGAGCCTCCGTCATGGTTTTAACCCAGATCGTGATGGTCGCGATTATGACAATGACTCCGGTACACATGAAGCATCACGGGCATGGGCTGAGTGAAGTCGGACTCGTCATTGGCATACATATTGGTGCAATGTATCTTCCTTCTCTCATTACTGGTGTGCTGGTTGACAAGATCGGACGAATTGCCATGGCGTTTGCATCGGGCGTCATTTTGCTTAGTGCCGGTTTGCTTGCAGCCTTTGCTCCTGCGGACTCGATGCCAATGCTTATCGCAGCTCTTGCCTTGCTGGGGCTTGGGTGGAACTTTGGTCTAATCAGTGGCACGGCTCTGATTGTGGATGCAACGCACCCTACCACACGGGCAAAAACACAAGGAACCGTCGACGTCACGATTGCGCTGGCTGGTGCATCAGGTGGAGCGCTATCTGGGATGGTTGTAGCGAGTTCAAGCTACGCCACACTTTCACTGGCGGGAGGATTTCTTGCGCTCTTATTGATTCCTGTCGGTATATGGTATCGGAGCGATCAGAAAGTAGCGAAGTCCGAAAATATGAGTATGTAATCAAACATAAGCAAAAATGCCTAAAGCATCGTTCGATCAAGGAACGATGTTTTTTTGTTCGATGGGCTAGATATCCAATGAGGCTTCAAAATTCACCATGAGATGACACATTTTGCCGACTTACAGAAAAGGATTTTTGCAGAATAAATGGAATAATGACTAAACAAGTGCAAATAATCGGAAATAAAGGAGGCGGCAGTGATGTATCAGGGTGGAAAGTATATCAAGGTGGAACCAGGTGTTGAAATCTTTGTTCAGGACGTAGGAAGTGGCGATCCGATTGTATTCATTCCAGGCTGGACATTTACCACGGAGGTTTTTCACAAGCAGGTAGAGCATTTTCAAAAGACGAACAGAGTCGTAGTCATCGACCCAAGAAGTCATGGCAGATCGTCCGTTACGATGCACGGCAATGATTATGTGACACAAGGCTTGGATTTGGCAAAAGTTATCGAGGCTTTGGAATTGAAAAATGTAACGCTGGTTGGCTGGTCATTCGGGTGCTTGACCTCGTGGGAATATATCAGGCAGAACGGAACGCAAAACATAAAATCACTGGTCTTTGTCGACCTGTCACCGAAGCCGCTTTCGACCAACCATGAGCAGGACTGGGTGGAAGGGCCTTTGGATGAGATCGCAGCGGTTTATAGTACCTACTTGCGAGATTCAGAAAAGCAACGGGAGTTTGTGACAGCTTATGCGACAGATGTTATGGTGCAAAGAGAGCTGGAGGAACAGGAGTTAAACTGGATTGTCGAGCAATCTTTAAAAACACCGCATTACGTTGCAGCCAATCTGTTTGCGGCCGGGATGTTCGCGGATTATCGGGAAGAGGCCAAGCTGGCAAGTGATGAGGTACCGACTCTTACGATCATTGCGGAGCATTGGGCAGATCAAGCAAAAGGATTTGTCCAGAAGCATGCGCCCAAATCAGCTATAGAGGTTCTCGGGGGACATTTGATGTTTTGGGAGCATGACGAGAAGTTTAATCAGATTGTAGAGCGTTTTATCCAAGCTTGATTTCTCGAAGCGAGGTCACCTCACGGGGTGGCTTTTTTACTTGGAAAATGCTTGAACAAGGGCATTTTGTATGAATCGCAACTCATCTACTGTTGAAAATTTTTTGTCTCATGGATTATTCTTAATGATAGGAGTTGCTCATGGTGAGGATATTCTTTTAGGTAAGGAGCAAGCAGGGATATGCGCATGGATCAGCCAAACAACAATCCACTTATCTCGACCAAACTTAACGTTCCCAAGTACGGTTCTGATTTATTATGCAGACAACAATTAGTAGAGCAAATCGATGAGGCTGGTGCTTCCAGATTGATCCTCATTTGCGCCCCCGCTGGATTTGGCAAAACAACGGCAGTCAGCCAATGGATACAAAGCGTTGCTTATCCGACAGGCTGGGTTTCCCTTGATGAATCCGATAATGACCCCACCCGTTTTTGGCGCTATTTCGTACAGGCGATCTACATGGTTCAGGGAGAGCTTAGCAGGGAGACATCCCCTTTTTTTCAACAACCGCATTATTTAGCGTCATCGGAGACGGTAATCTCTGTATTACTGCAAGAAATAGCTGAGCTGCATAGCGATTTTTATCTGGTTTTGGATGACTATCATGTCATAAAGGAGCCTACTATTCACGAAGGCTTGCAAATGCTGATTTCGCACGCCTCCACATGTATGCACATCATCCTGATTACCCGCGAGGAACCCCCCTTATCCCTACACCGTTTTCGGGCGCGCAAGCAGGTCGAGCAGCTAGGGCTTGATAACCTTCGTTTTAATGAAGAAGAATGTCGCCGTCTTTTTAACGAAGTAATGGAATTGAATTTGTCACAGCAAGATATAGGCTTGCTAAGCCAAAGAACCGAGGGCTGGATTGCTGGTCTGCAGTTAGCAGCGCTCTCCATGCAGGGGAATAGGGATCAGGTCATTCAACGGTTTTCCGGCAATGACAAATATATCGCTGAATATTTGACCGAGGAAGTATTGAAGAGATTGCCGGAAACTGTTCAGGCATTTTTGCTCAAAACGTCCATCCTGCAACGTCTTTCGGGTGATCTGTGTGCAGCAGTTACCAATGAGCCAGAAGCTCATGACATTCTGCAAATGCTTGAGAGATCGAATTCGTTTGTGATCGCACTGGATAGTGTCAATGAATGGTATCGCTATCATCATTTGTTTGCAGAAATCCTGGAGACTCATTTGCGAAAAAAATATAAGGAACAGCTTCCCGTCTTTCATATGTTGGCGAGCGAGTGGTTTGAGAAAAACGGATGGATGACGGAAGCGATTGAGCATGCACTTGCAGGAGGGGACTGGGCTCGCGCTTCTCGACTGATCATTGCGAATGCTCCGTGGATGTTGAAGCGATACGAGAACAGGACACTGCGCAATTGGATGCATGGCTTTGAGAGATCCTGGCTCGAAAAGGATCCTGAGCTTTGTATAGCCTTTGCCTGGATGCATGTGCTGTCAGACGAAATTGAGCAGGCCGAAATGCTGCTTCGATTTGCTGATCAAAGAGTGTTTCCAGGTAGTGAAATTTTTGAAGAATGTCAGATTGAAATGTGTGTGCTACGGGGTTATATCGAGGTCATACGGCGAAATATAGAGCTTTCTTTAGCGTATATGGAACAATCTGTTCAAATGAAGCCCAAATTCAGCCGGTATTTCACCATAGGTATTGAGCTGAATGCAGATGAGCCTCATGTTCTTCGCAGTCGCGTGGCGATGAACGGATATTTAACCAAGGTCAGTGAGTATTTTCTTAAGCTTCGGACGGTCTTGAAGCACAGTGGGCTTGGCATTTTGGCATACGGATCGATCGTGCTTGCTGAGCTGTATTATGAGCGAAGTGAGTTTGAGCAATTGACTTATTTCGTTCCAAGAGCGATTGAGCTAGGAACAAATACTTTAAATTTCGGTGTACTCGTCCCCGTTTACTTTGTTTTGGCAAGATGGAGAAAAGCAGAGAAACGCTACAATGAGATGTGGTTGGCCATGGATGAAATCAGCGCGCTGTGTCGTGAGCACAATGCCCCCAGTCATTGGAGTGCGTTCGTGGATGTATACCGTGTCCGACTCTGGATCGATGAAGAGGCTCGCGAGAAGGTAGAAAAATGGGTGGAGTCCTTTGCCAAAATGAGCAGCGATGTGATCGCGTCGAGACATGAATTTGAGCGCATGATGCTGGCAAGAGCATTTGTCTATCTGAAAAACGATGAGGCAGCCATCAAGCTGCTAACCAGCATCCTGCATGAGACGGAGATGAAAGCAAGGCTGGGAAGTCGAATTGAAGCCTTTATTTTGCTCAGCCAAGCCTATCAAAATCAAAAGAAGCAGCATGAGGCAACAGATTGTTTTCGTAAGGCTGTAGGATTAGCAGCAACAGAGGGATATGTCCGCATTTTTTTGGATGAAGGTCCTGAGGTTGCCAAAATGCTCTACGGGCTCTACAAAAATAAAACAGCATCTAAGGAAGAACTGTCGTATGTCGCGATGCTTCTTGAGAACATGAAAAAAGAATTCCCTGCGCTCGATATTCAAATTCGTGTTTCCACGAAGCTGGACAAACTGACGGAAAGAGAATCAGAAGTTCTGGCCTTGATCGGAGAAGGCTTATCCAATTCCCAGATTGCCGGGAAGCTGCATCTCTCTCATGGTACTGTGAAAGGGTATGTGTATCATATTTTTAATAAGCTTCAAGTGCGAAATCGGGCACAAGCGATCATGAGGCTAAAAGAAAGCAAGAAAAACGAGTGATACGGTTATGGAATCGATGCATTCCTTTTTGCGCCCCTGCCTTATTGGCAGGTTTTTTGTTGGCGTTTTTTACAAAAAGCAACGGAAACTAGCAAAAATCATAACTAAAGTTAGGTTTCTTTCCAAAAAGATGTTGGTATCATAATCCTGTTTCTGGATTCATTCACCTATTCGGGAGGAAAACATGGAAAATGCCCTCATTGCCTTTGGTGCAACAATCATAGTTGGAATTGTTTCTTATATTGGTACTTGGTTAAGCAGCTTTGAGATTTCGCGAACATTTACGAAATGGTACTTTCTCGTTATTTTAGCAGCCGCGTTGATTCTGGGGGTCATTTCGTATTTCTTCTGGATTGATTAGGGGAATAGAAAAATAGCAGGGAGACTGACGGGAAGCCAGAGCACACTGGTTTCTTTTTTTTGGACTGGTAGTATCAACCTGAATTTTGTTCATCAAAATGACAAGGTATGGTGCAGACAGTCGGTACTTGTTGTGGAAATGGTAAATAAGGACAAAACGGTGAAGAATAGGCAAGGGGAGAAAATACTTCGTGGATAAAAAAGCAAAGCAGATCCTGATGAAAACATTTTGGAGCAGCCAGGGCTGGAAAAGCCGTCCGACCGAATATACGGGAGCGGATTTTGAATATGCGAAAAACAAGGGATTGATGTTTGATCCGCTGACGATCAGTCATGACGAGTGCGCACAAAGGCTGGTTGAGATACGCGAAAAGGTAACAAAGGAGCAAGTTGCGGCAGCCTTTTTGCATAGTCTGTCTACGAGAAAGGTGTATCTGCGCAGTGCGCTTTCCAGCTGGGCTTTGTCCAAGTTATTTACAGCACACGAGTTTGAAAGCAACAAAGGCAAGGATTTTCTGATAGAAAACGGTGTTCATTATGCGATGTATGGAGATTGCCATATTTGTGACGGCTACCATATTGCAAGCCTTGCGAACTATCAGAATGAAGATCTGAACGTACTCAATTTTGAGAGAATCAAGTGGGGCGGTGTGCGTCTGAATCATATATTGTATATGACGCTTGATTTGGAGCTGCTCGGCAGGGAAGAGAATATCGAGGTGCAAGAAGAGGATGTAGCTATATTGCGCCAGGTACTCAAGACGATTTCGGAGTGTGAGCCGACAGATGCAGCCCGTCAGCTGGAGAAGAGGCTTCACGGAGTGTTTCCTTCCAGCAAGGCGGAGCGGGATATGTTCATGGAAATTCTCGGAACGACTGGCATTCTGGTTCCGGCCAAGGACAGACCTGGACGCGGAGGGAAAAACGATTTTATGGCAGTCGTCAATTGGCGCGGTGAAGATGGCTATAGTGAGCCTGAGGTGCAAAATCTGTTTGGTCAATGGCTGTAGCACGCAATTTCACTTGCCCGCGTATGCTCCTCGAAACGTTCTGGAGTCGAGGAGCATCGCGGTAAGTATGGCAAACCCCTACAAATGAACAATTTCAATCCGCTTATCAAACTCCCGCAAATACTCCACAACCAATTTCCGATGGCAATGATGTGGCTTTTCTTCACTGCATAAAAAGCAAGGAACACGATCGCCGAGAAGCTCGTCCATCCTTGTTTCGATTTTCCTCTCCTGCAGTAAATCTGTAAAAGTTCGTTCAAATTCTCCCCAAGAAAGCTCCTTTTGCTTGATTGCTTTTAACAGGGGCTCTGTCGGCGCTAACGAGAGATCATGAATATATTCTATGTTCAGCAATTCCAAAACGTATTCCAGGTCATCTTTTTTGGCAAAGCCGGCGAGCTGCGATGTATTTTGCAGACGAGTATCGATCACACGCCCAACCTTGTGGTGCTGTAGAGTGGAGGCAAAGGTACGCAGAGATTTTTTAGAGAAGCCTATTGTCGTAACGAGCATGTCCATTCTCCTTATCTGTCTGTGCTTGTAATAGGGGGAGTATCACGCCGATTGCGAAAAAATTGTGCTATAGCATGGATTCGACCTAGGTAAGATTGGATCCTTTTTGTATATTTATTCGTTTTCATGTATGATTTTTCGGAAAAAACACAAAATAACTGGACATTAGGTAGCAGTTATAGCTATTGTGGAATTATACCTATATTAAAAGTGGGAATGAATCGCAAAATGATCGTTATCGGGTTTTGGATTGGGAGGTCATTATGTACAAGGTTGGGGTAATCGGTCCTCATTCATCCGTAGAACGCATTATTCATATTGGCAAGGAATATGAGCATACAATGGAGTTTGTTGCGTATCCATATCGTGACTTTCATGAAACGGAAAGCATTGTTCGCAAGCACAATCAGAATGTTGATGTTTGGCTCTTTTCTGGCCAAATTTCCTATATGACGGCGATGAAGGCGTTAAACTCGGAAGAAAAATTAGTTTACATTCAGCATACAGAGTCTGATATTTATAAAAGCCTACTGCACATGGGGTACTACCAGAATGAATTTTTAAATCGGGTGAGTATTGATGAAATTACCACCTCTCATCTGGAGCAGGCACTTCAGCAAATTGACATCGAGCCCAAGGAAATGTATATAAAGACGTTTGACATCAACTCAAGTACACAAGAATTAATAGATTTCCATCTCGAGCTGTGGAAAAGTGGCAAAACGAAGGGAGCCATCACCTGTTTTGAAGCGGTCTATCTCGGCTTAAAGGAAGCAGGTGTTCCGACGTATCGTATTTCTACGACCGACATGGAAATTCGTCAGGCACTGCGAATTCTGGCCGAACGTACACGGACCTTTTACTACAAAGACACGCAGATTAGCGTTCAGATCATTGAGATGGAGCATTTTGATAAGATTACCGAGAAGGCGAAGAGCTCCTATCATTTACAGTATTTTGAAATGAAGGTGAAAGAAACCCTTCTGCGCTATTGTGAGAACCTGGACGGCTCTTTGATGGAAAAAGGAAACGGGCGTTATGTCATTTTCAGCTCACGCGGTGCCATCGAGCGGGAAATAAAGGTTTTACAGGAAACGATTGCACAGCTGGCAGAAGAATCCGATCACTCGGTCGCAGTCGGAATTGGCTACGGGGTCACAGTGCATTCTGCCGAAATCAATGCCCAGCGTGCGATCCAGCTGTCAAAAGAAAGAGCGGAGCATGGGATTGTCATTATTCAAGAGGACGGGACGATGATTCAATCGGCAGGGGAAGAGGAGGAGCTGCGCTATTCCTACCGTTTTGACGATAAGGAGCTGATCGACAAGCTCAAGGATGTCAAAATTAGCGTGAAAAACTATCATAAGGTAGCTGCTCTGATCCGGAGAATGAATTGGAACGACTTTACTATTAAGGATTTGGCTGCCCATCTCTACTGGGATGAGCGAAACGCCAGACGTTTTATGGTCAGTCTGTGCGAGGTAGATTTGGCAGAATATGCAGGGGAAGAAGCATGCTCAACACGTGGAAGACCAAGCAAACGATATCGATTGAAATAACTGTCCAATATATGGGCGGTTATTTTTTTTGCGCGTAAGAAATTGGCGTTGTATCGCGGTTGATCCTCAATTGGAACAGTTCAGGAGAGATTTTTTTTTATAAATCTTCAGAATTTCAGATTGAAAAATAGAAATGATTAAAATATAATCCTTTTAAGTAAATTACCCTTTTATTACCCTTAAATAGATTTGGCTAATCCAAAGAGCTGATCCAAAGCAAGGGGGCGATTTGGGTTGAATGATGCTCAACGTGTCAAAAAATAGAGGAAGGGGGATCGTGTTTCCTGGTTTGTAAAAGGTATGCATCTATAGATACTACTACGTGAAGAGAGAGGTACACTCATGGATCAAGAACAATACCTGAAAAAGAAAATGGGCTTTTGGTCTCTCACAGCACTTTCTCTCGGGGGGATTATCGGGTCGAGCTGGCTCTTTGGTCCTTGGGCGACAGCAAAATTAGCTGGCCCTGCTGCGATTATGTCTTGGTTGATCGGTGCAATCGTCATTACTTTTATCGCACTTGTATATGCGGAATTGGGAAGGGTCAAGCCTGAGTCAGGCGGTTTAGGCCGCTATCCACTCTATTCCCACGGAAAAATGCTGGCAACCGTAACGAGCTATTCGATTTGGCTCGGCTATTGTGCCACGGCGCCAGTGGAATCTGCGGGTGTGATCCAATATGCCAATCAGTTTTGGCCAGGGCTTTATGATGTAGCCAAGGAACAGCTGACAACAGCAGGTATTTTGGCAGCATGCTTCCTGATGATCTTCTTCGTTGTCTTTAACTACTTCGGAGTAAAGCTGTTCGCCGTCACAAATACAGTGATTACCGTCATCAAATTCGTAGTACCAGTACTCACGATCCTTGCCTTCTTTATGACAGGCTTTCATACAGAGAATTTCACGAGTCAAGGCTTTGCACCAAACGGGTATGGAGCAGGGCTGAGTGCCATTTTAACAAGTGGGATTTTCTTCGCTTACACCGGTTTTGGAAACGTCATCATGATGAGTGGGGAAGTCGTCAATCCGCGGAAGAACATTCCGCTTGCCTTGATTGCCTCGCTGGTTGTTGCAGCAATTATGTACGTGCTGCTGCAGGTCGTCTTTATCGGAGCGGTTCCGCCAGAAATGCTGGCAAATGGCTGGAGCGGAATCAAGTTTGATTCGCCGTTTGCAAACCTGGCGATGATTGCCAACATGGTTTGGCTGTCCTGGATTATTACAGCAGATGCGATGGTGTCGCCAACAGGCTCTGCCCTCGCTTATACAGCGGGAACCTCCAGACACGTTTTTGGAATGGCGAAAAGCGGTTTCCTGCCATCCTACTTCGGGGTCATCAACAAGCGATTTGGTGTTCCAACTCGTGCACTTGCTTTCAATTTCGTCATCGGCTTGCTTTTCTTGTTCCCCCTCAAGAGCTGGACAGCGATTGTTGCCATCGTTGGGGCGATCGGAATTTATAAATATGCCTCTGCATGCGTAACCGTCATGGTTTTCCGCAAGGTTGGTTTGACAAAAGACAATGGTCTGCCAGGTATGGCTGTGATTGCGCCACTCGCGTTTGTCTTTGCAACCCTGCTCATTTACTGGACAAAATGGGGCAAGGTACAGCTGGGGATCGCGGGCTTGGCTATTGGAGTAGCAGCGTATTTGATCACTCACTTTCTCAAAAAGGAAAAGTCGGTGGAGATCCTCGGTGGTCTGTATTTGATTGTCTATATCCTGATGCTTATCCTGTTGTCTTACTTGGGCAATTTCGGTGGACTTGGTGTTCTTCCAGAGCCATTTATGTCTATCATTGCAGCTGTATTAGGGTTCATCTTTTACAACTTCGCGGTCTACAACGGTGTCTGGTATATGCGCAAAAAGGGCAACATTGCTGAGCTTGAGGAAAGCGTAACCCAGTAATCGTAAACACTCACATAGAAAAAGGAGAACTTGGATATGAAGCTTTGGGGAGGCCGTTTTAGAAAAGAAGAAAACAAACTGATGGAGGATTTTAATAGCTCGCTGCACGTAGATAAGAGATTGTATGCAGAAGATATTACAGGCAGCATCGCACATGTAAACATGCTTGTGCAATGTAGTCTGCTCACTCCAAAAGAGGGGGAGGATATCGTACAATCGCTGATTTCCATTCGGGAAGATATTGAAAATGGAACTTTGCCGATTGAAGGGAACTACGAGGATATTCATAGCTTTGTGGAATCCAATTTGACCCATCGAATCGGGGATACAGCGAAAAAGCTGCATACTGCTCGAAGCAGAAATGACCAGGTTGCAGTAGATATCAGGCTATACGCGAAAAACAAGGCTCTCGAAGTGGTTGAATACATTGAGGAGCTGCAAAGCAGCCTGGAGAAAAAGGCAAGAGAAAACAACGTCATCATGCCAGGCTATACCCACCTGCAGCGTGCACAGGTAGTGACTTTCCAGCATCATTTGCTGGCGTACTACAACATGCTGAAGCGTGACAGACAAAGAGTTCTGAATGCGATTGATATCATGGATGAAAGCCCACTCGGCTGCGGTGCACTGGCAGGGACTACGCATCAGATCAACAGAGAAATGACTGCCAAAGAGCTGGGCTTCAAAAAGCCAGTCGACAATTTCCTGGATGGAGTCAGTGACCGCGATTATTTGCTGGAGCTGATGTCCAGCTTCTCGATTCTGATGATGCATTTGAGCAGATTGAGCGAAGAATTGATTTTGTGGAGCAGCCAGGAGTTCCGTTTCGTTACGATCGATGATGCGTACTCAACAGGCAGCAGCATCATGCCACAAAAGAAAAACCCGGATGCAGCCGAGTTGATTCGTGGAAAAACAGGCCGTGTGTACGGATCGCTGACATCACTTTTGACAACGATGAAGGGACTGCCGCTTGCCTACAATAAAGACATGCAGGAAGACAAGGAGCCTTTCTTTGAGGCGCTGGATACGGTACAGTCGTCTCTGCAAATCATGTCTAAAATGATTGCGACCATGAAGGTTAACAGTGAAAATATGAAAAAAGCGGTGAAAGAGGGCTTCCTCAATGCGACAGAGGTTGCTGACTATTTGGTTAGCAAAGGTGTTGCCTTCCGGGATGCGCATAGCATCGTTGGCTCTATCGTGATTTATTGCGAGGATCATCAAAAAGCGATTGAGGAGCTGTCGCTTGCGGAATTGAAGCAGCAAAGCCCGTTCATCGAGGATGACATCTATGAATTCATAGAGTATCGCAACATCTTGAACAAAGGGATTAAAGTAGGCTTGCTGAAATAAGTGAAAAGAATGGAATGGGCAAAACCCGAGGACTTTTCCAAGTTTCTCGGGTTTTTGCGTGTTTTACTTGTCTGGTATTTTTTCGATTAGCTGACCAACCCATTTTTCCTTCTCTTGGTGTAGTTCAAGAGCAGCGTAGACACCATTTTCCCGTTTCCAAAGCATATATGCTTGCTTCTCGGTCGGATGGACAAGAAGTAGTGGCATCGTATCCCCTTTGATCCGATATTTTCGCAGCTCCGTTTTGGCTATCTCCTGTAAATAAGCGGCCTCGATGGGGGTGCCCAGGCTTTTTGGGGGATGATGGAGCAGTTCTTCCATCTCGAAATAGTCAATTTTTACCCAAGCGATATTTGTCAACTGGAAAGCGTCAATCGCTTCCTCCCAAACTGCCTGTAGCTTCTGTTCCAACTCTTTGTTTTCCTCACCAGTGCTCCGACTGAATTGAATGCTCATCAGCTCGCCTTGGGCGTCAAGTGTAACAAAGTAAGAAAAAGAGTTGGGGGGAGCAGGCATGCTTCTAGGCTGAAATTCGACGATTGATTTGAGCCGAACCCCAGTAGGCTTTTCCTTTCCTTCTTCTCCACTGATGGTTGCCGATGGTGTGACAGTGGAAGCGATATAGTCTTGCGCAAGCTGTTTGTCGATGTATGTGAGCCAATCAGTAGCTTTTTCTTTGGCTTGTTCGATAGACAGAGGTGTTTGCTCGTCATTTTCCAGTCCGTAGCGGGTGAATGAAATCAGCTGGCCGGTTTTTTCGTCGACGGTAATAGTAGCAACGTCTCCTGCTTTTTTCAATGTCATCTTATAGCCTTGACGATTGGTGGGCCTGTCATAGTCGCTTTCAATTATGTAAGGGAGCTTCAATTCCGGGAATGCCGTCAGCACCTTTTCAAAGGTAGCTTTAGCCGAGTCTGGCATATTGTTCAGCGTGACGTTTTTTGCGGTCGCTCCTGTCGTTATGTAGGGGGAGGGATGGGCCGACTGCTGGACAGGCAAAAGACTCTCGTAATTTTTATAGAATAGAAAGCCAAAAAAGAAGACCGCTGCGCCTATCACAGTCCATTTCAAGTGATAGTACCATTGTAACTTGCTCTTGGATTGCTCTACTTTTTTTAACAGGACCTTCTGAATTTCTTCTGTTTTCTGTCCGGTTAAGGTGTAATGGGGCATGCTTCTCAATTTTTGAAACAATCTTTCATGATCATGAGAAAGTTTCATGCTGTATTCCTCCTTTTGCTACAGGATTTAGCTCGATTTCTAGTTGTTTTAGTGCACGATGCATCGTGACATTTACTTTTGTTAGACTCCAGCCAAGGATTTCTGCCGTTTCTGCTCCTGATAATCGCTGGATTCCCCTCAATATCAATACTTCGCGATAGGACTGCTTTAGCTTGCTGATGGCTTCATATAGCTCGCGAGCATCCTCACTGGCTTCAAGTGCTTCGGTAGGTGTCTTTTCGGTGGATAAAAAGGAAGTCAGTAGCTTTCCGCTAAACAGCTTTTTTAGCTTTTGCTTTCTGTAATGGTCGATTGCTGCGTGACGAGCAATGCTGATAAGCCATGTCTTGCGATTGGATTTGTTCTCGAAACGATCAAAATGGGTGATGACCTTGATGAATACATCCTGAACGATATCTTCTACGTCCATATTTCCTGTGTAATAGACAAGGTAGTTATAAATGTCGTCCTTGTATTGAACAAATAAGCGTTCAATTTCTTGCTTATTCTGCACATTTTTCACTCCAATCTTATTCATGCACAGATTAGACGGATAATCTTTCTTTTTTATTACAGCATCTTCCATATGCATCCGAAGATGTAAGTAGCGTCCTCGTTTGAAAATGCTGCACCTTTGCTAATCTTCCCCCTTTTTACTATGATACAGATACAATCATATGGCTCTCTTCACTTTTGAAAAAATCCCTATTAGGATGATGATTCAATGAACATTTTACTTGTGGAAGATGATAAAACGATCGCGTCTGGACTTGAGTATTCATTGCAGCAGGACCAGTTTTCTACGGTTTTGTGCCATGACGTTGCATCTGCGAAAAAGGTTATAACCGAACAGCTGGATCAATTTTCTCTATGCCTATTTGATTTATCCCTGCCAGATGGAAGCGGGTATGAATTGTGCAAAATGGTGAAGCAGCACAGCGACATCCCCGTAATTTTTTTGACGGCTGTTGATGATGAGGTTAATGTCGTGATGGGACTGGATATGGGAGCGGACGACTACATTACAAAGCCTTTTCGCATTCGCGAGCTGCTTTCACGGATCAAATCGGTTTTGCGCAGGTATCAGAAGCAGCCGCAGCCCAAGACAGTCATCGACTTCGATCCGATCCGCATTCACACGCTGGAAGGAAAAGTATACAAGCATGGCGTTGAAGTTCCATTGACTGCGCTGGAGTACCGCTTACTGCTGATCTTCGCCAACCATCTCGGGCAGATTCTCTCCAGAAATCAGCTTTTGGAACAAATTTGGGATGTGGCCGGGGACTTCGTCAATGACAATACATTAACCGTTTATATGAAAAGGCTGAGGGAAAAACTGGAGGATGATCCAAAGGCTCCAACTATTATTAAAACCGTGCGCGGTTTAGGGTATAAGGTCGGTGAGTAGCATGCTGCGTAATCGCGAAATCCGTCTCGTCTTTTTGGTGATGTGTACGATTAGTTTGGCCTTGCTTGTAGTCGCGACGTTTTTTTCACTGGCTGCCGTCATCCTCGTTCTCCTTACTTCTATGTTACTCATCGGATGCAGCCTCCTTTTTACGAGACTAAGATATCAAGAGATTGAAAAGCTATCGGGCTATGTACGGCGAATTAGCAGTGGGGATTATACCTTTGACGTACGCGACAATCGCGAAGGGGAACTCAGCATTTTGAAAAATACGATTTATAAAGTAACGGTCATGCTATCCGAGCAAAGCGCCCTTTTGCACAAAGACAAAATCCATCTGACAGAAGCGATTTCAGATATCTCCCATCAGCTGAAAGCACCTCTAACCTCGATGATGGTCATGGCGGATTTAGTAGAAGACACCAATCTGCCGGAAGCGAAAAGAAAGGAATTTACGCGCAATATTCGGATTCAGCTCGAACGGCTGGATTGGCTTGTTTCAACGTTATTAAAGCTATCGAAAATTGATGCAGATGCTGTACCGTTCAAGAAGGATCAAGTCATGGTGGCAGGGCTCATTGAAAAAGCGCTACAGCCTGTTCTCATTCCAATCGACATCAAAGAGCAAACGGTTTCGATCATGGGCGAGGACAGCGTCTCGTTTTTAGGCGATCTGAACTGGACAACGGAAGCGCTGATCAATATTTTAAAAAACGCTGTAGAACATACGCAGGAAGGTGGAACCATCGAGATTTCCTTTTCAGAGAATCCATTATTTACGGAGATAATGATCACTGATAACGGGAAAGGCATCCCCAAAGAAGAGCTCCCTTTTATTTTCAAGCGTTTTTATAAAGGAAAGGGCGCAGGCGAGGGGAGCAGCGGGATTGGTCTCTCGATGGCTCACAGCATCATCACGAAGCAGAATGGAGTTATCGATGTTCAAAGTGATGTACATAAGGGGACTGAGTTTCGGATTCGCTTTTACAAGCAAGTCTTCTAATCGGGCTAAGTGACGAGATTGTCACTTTCCAGTCACTGCAGTGTCACTTCGGACAGATATACTACATCCATCAGCAAACGTATGGAGGTTTCAGTATGGAAATTCTGAAGATCGAACATCTGTCTAAAGTATTTGGAAAAGGTGACACGGCAGTAAAAGCGCTCGACGACGTATCCTTCTCGGTGAACAAAGGGGAGTTCGTCGCCATCGTCGGTCCATCCGGTTCGGGGAAATCAACGCTATTACATTTGCTAGGCGGTGTAGATCGGCCAACAAGTGGAAAAGTATTTGTGGATAATACGGACATGTATAGCCTGAATGAAACGCAGCTGGCAATTTTCAGGCGGAGACAAATCGGTTTGATTTATCAATTCTACAATCTTCTTCCGATTTTAACAGTGGAAGAGAACATGCAGCTGCCGCTCTTGCTTGATGAGCACAAGGTGGATCAAACACTTTTTGATGATCTGGTGAAGACCTTGAATTTACAAAATCGCTTAAATCATCTGCCCAACCAGCTTTCTGGCGGACAGCAGCAGCGGGTCTCGATTGGAAGAGCATTGATGAATCAGCCCGCGATCATACTGGCAGATGAGCCAACTGGTAATTTGGACAGCAAAAACAGCAGCGAAATCATTGACTTATTGAAAATGTTCAATAAGACCTTTCATCAGACATTGATTATGATTACCCATGATGAGCGAATTGCTTTGCAGGCTGATCGCATTATCGCAATTGAAGATGGACGGATTGCGAGAGATGAGGTCATCAGGCCATGAATATCATCAATAAGCTAACGCTCAGGCATTTAATGAAAAATAAGAAACAGACGCTTGTGACCATTATGGGAGTCATTATTTCCGTGGCTATGGTAACGGCTGTGATCACGCTTGGCTCGTCTTTTTTGACGCTGATGCAAAAGGAAACGATAAAAGACAATGGAGAATGGCATGTCCTGTACAGAGGCGTAAACAAAGAGCAGCTCGATGCGATCAAGCAGGATACGCAGACCAAACAACTCATGACTTCAAAGGAGCGCGGCTATGCCTTGCTGCCAGGGAGCCAAAATGCACGCAAGCCCTATTTGTTTATAAAAGCGTATAATGCCCAAGGCTTTACGAACTTCCCGATCGTATTGAGCGAAGGGAGACTTCCAGAGCGAGCAGATGAGATTGTTCTCTCGGAAGCGATCGCCACAAATGCCAAAGTCGTTTATCGAATAGGGGATCATGTAACCCTTGAGGTTGGACAGCGCCATATTCCAACGAACCCAAGCGATACGAATCTGTCGCAAAATAACCAATTGCGAACTAGCGCTGGTGCGAGCATGGAAACCTTAGTTGATACAAAAACTGAGGCGTATACCGTTGTCGGGTTTATCAAACGTCCTACGTGGGAGCAGACGTGGGCGCCAGGGTATACAGCCCTTACCTATATAGATGAGACCATGGTAGATGCAAACCAGTCAGTTGACGTGAGCGTTGTTGTGGAGAATATCGATAGCACTGTATTTGATCATGCCAATGACCTGGCGGAGAAAAACAGCATTAGCTCGTTTAAAACGAATGATTCGCTACTCCGCTATTATGGTGTGATGGGTGGCGGACTGGGCAAAACCTACAATTCGTTATTCCTCATTGTTGTGCTTGTGATTGTCGTCGGCTCTGTTTCGTTAATCTACAATGCGTTTGCGATTTCCGTCTCGGAGCGTTCACGTCATCTTGGGATGCTCTCAAGTGTTGGGGCGACGAGAAGACAGAAGCGAAATTCGGTATTTTTTGAGGGGGCGGTGATTGGCTCCATTAGCATACCCCTGGGCGTCATCTTTGGCATGCTCGGTATCGGCATTACTTTTGGCTTTATCAATCCGATCCTTGAGGATGCGATGGGTGTTACTGAAAAACTGACGTTGGTCGTCACACCTTTATCGATTGCCCTCGCTTGCCTGGTCTCGATCATCACGATCTTCATATCTACGTATGTTCCAGCTCAAAGGGCCTCAAAAATTTCTGCTATCGATGCCATTCGGCAAACGGCGGATATTAAGCTCACAAGTAAGGCACTAAAAACCTCTAAGCTGGTCAAACGGTTATTCGGCGTAGAAGCGGAGATCGGCTTGAAAAACTTGAAAAGAAACAAACGCCGATATTACGCCACTGTTTTTTCCCTTGTGATTAGTATCGTGCTATTTCTGGCCGTATCCTTTTTCACCTCCAATCTGCAGAAATCACTTGAGATTTCACAAAAAGGCTACAACTATGACATCGCTATATACACAGACGGCGAAGGGGCAACGCTAGAGGATGAACAATTGGTAAAAACGATCACATCGTTGGAAAATGTCACTGAATCAAATCTGATGAAACAAATGAATGGCAATTTCGTGTGGCTTGCTGAAGAGGTTGTTCCAGAAAATATAAAACCGTACTTGTACCAGGAACGTAACTTGTATAAATACAATATAGGTGTAAATAGCATGCAAGAAGAAAAGCTGAAAGCGTATGCCAAACAGGTTGGTGTAGAGTATGCGAAGCTAACGAATCCGGATCAGCCGAACGCCATATTGATTGATACCATGACGTTCCTCGATGAAAAGGGTAAATTTATCGAAACGAAAGTCAATGGGAAAGTAGGGGAAATGCTGGATCTCGTCTCCGAAGATGCTAAACAGCAAGTGGTCAACAAAATGGAGCTGGCAGCAGTCACTGACAAATTCCCTATGGGAATTGTACAAACCGATAGCATCCTTCAAGTGAATCTTGTCGTGTCCGAACCTGTCTACGAGCAGCTCTTGAAAAAAAGCGTCTTTGTTAGCTCTTATCCAGGACTCTACCTGAAAAGCAAGGAGCCTTTGAAAACCCAACAAGATATTGAAGAAATGCAGAAGGATGTATCTGTCATGAACTTATTTCAAGAAAGACAGCGCTCTGAACGAAAGATATTGTTTATGTCTGTCTTTGTCTATGGCTTCGTGGCGCTGATTACGGCGGTTTCAATGGCGAACATATTCAACACGATTTCGACGAGCGTGGCTCTTCGCAAGCGGGAATTCGCGATGCTGAGGTCGGTTGGAATGACGCCGAAAAGCTTTCATATAATGATCAACTATGAAAGTATTTTTTATGGAATCAAGTCGCTCGCTTACGGCCTTCCAATCAGTGCAGTGATTATGGTGTTGATCTACCGTTCCTTCAGGTATAGTTTTTCGTATGAATTCGTCTTGCCTTGGACTAGCATTTTGTATGTGATTGCTGCCGTGTTTGTAATCGTGAGCTTGTCCATGTATTACGCGAGCATCAAAGTGAAGAAAGCAAACATCATTGATGCGTTGAAACAAGAGAATCTATAGATGTAGAAGAGAAAGAAGCCCTACCTTTGGAGAGGGCTTCTTTCTCTATGCTTACTATGGTCCTAAATTGTAGAGGGAACGACGAACGTCGGATTTTGCTGATTCAGTATATCTTCCATTCGCTGTTTCACACTCTGCTTATAGGCTGGATCAGGCAAAATGTAAAAGCGATTGCTCTTGATCGCAATAAACGTCTGCTCCGCAATCTCATCTGGAGAGATGCCTTGTTCGACACCTGCACGGATGAACTGGTCAATCATGGTAGTCATCGGAGTAGGGGTTGCTATGTCACCAGGCTTGCTCAGCTCCACAGGACGATTGCGATCGGCATCGCAGATTTGCGTACGTACAAAGCCGGGGCACAGGACGGAAACACCGATGTTAGAGCGCATCAGCTTCAGCTCGTGGTAGAGTGTTTCCGTCAGACTGACGAGTGCATGCTTGCTTACCCGGTAAATGCTATTGCCTGGACCTGATTCAAGTCCCGCCAAAGAGGCTGTATTCACAATATGACACTCTGTCTCCTGCTGCAGCATGATTGGGACAAATATTCGTGTCGCGTGAATGGTTCCCCACAGGTTGACGTTCATGATCCATTGCCAATCGGCGGAGGTGCTGTTCCAAATGGTGGAGCCTCCGCCAACCCCGGCATTGTTAAACAGGAGGTGGACTGCACCGAACGTCTCCATTGTTTTTTGAGCCAAAGCCGAGATGTCGCTTTCTTTGCCAACATCCGTGACGACAGCAAGGACGGTTACACCAGCAGACTTCAATTCCTGCTCTGCTGCCTGGAGTGCCGCTTCTTCCACGTCTGCAAGCACGATCTTCATTCCTTCCTGCGCACAGCGCGTTGCGATTGCGCGACCGATCCCACTTGCAGCTCCCGTAATGACGGCTACCTTGTTTGAAAAGTTATTCATGACATCCTCCTTGGATAAATTAATAAACAAACGATTGTGATGTTTGTTTTTATATTAATAGACGTTTAATGTTTTTGTCTATTTATTTTTAGTTTTCTCGTATGCTTTTTGCGCCGACCAGAGCAGGTGTTTCCTAAAGCGGCACGATTGAGCTTGTAAATCCGGGGAAAGCGAGTTGCATACGTAGAAAAGGAGCATCTGGCGAGGTGTGATGGTTACACCAAGCCGAGATACTCCTTTTTTTGAAGCCTATATGAAAAAATACTTCGAGCAGACCTGTTTACCGACGAGCAGAAAACTTGCTTCCCCCATCGAAAATCCAATACTCAGGATCCTCCGCAGCCTTTTGAACCAAGTTCACGGAGCTGTGGGTCTGTGCAAAATGCAATTCATCCTCTGTGATCGGAATCATCCATAACAGATTGACAGGATCACCGCCGATTACAGGAAACGAAATATCAGGAGCTCCTTCTGGTTTTGCGAGCAGCATCGAAGTAAACCGCTCGTCTACCTCACTGATTTCTCGGCACGGAATCGTGTGCCCTTTTGCAAGGAAGGTCAGGTACGACCAGGGCAGAGAGGTTTGTCCACTGATGTAAGCCAAAAGGTGCTGTTCGTTTTTGGCGAGCCACTCGGTTTCGCAAGCAAAAGCGAATTCAAATCTGCGCAACAGCTCTGGTGTCCCTGTATACTGCTCGACCTTTGGCTGAGGCAAAAGGGACACGCCTAGTGTGACAACATAAGTGACGTTGCCCTTCTCAATGGTCACCATGGCTTTAGGCGGAAAGTGACCTCCGTCGATGGAGTAATACTTTTTCACAGGACCAAGGCTTGTGGTGATGGCAGAGAGAAATTGATCCTGTATAGCTGGCCATGGATCTTCGTCCCAGCTCGCCCAAAATTTTTGTGCCGACTCGATGCGGGCAAACAACTCGTTTGTGTCTGGTGTTCCTAGCGGAAAGCAGATAAGTTGTTGGGGCCCCCGCAAAGTATTCGGAATATGCTTCAGAGCATACTCGTCACTTTGTGGGGTATTGGAGGATTCCCCGATGCAATCTTTGGCATAAGGAGGATAACTGGAGCCATCTGGCGCAGAGCCCGCCCACCCGGGAATGACGGAGAGCACCTCACCTTGATAAAGCAGAGCAGCCGCGTCACCTTCCTCAAACCAGACGATGGATAGCTGATCCGGGTCCAGTCTGGGAGCGCCGTCCGGATGAGCACAGCAGTCACGTGGCAGCATCGGAGCTTGACCATCCTCCATCGCTTCAACATCTATGCTCTCAGGAGCCTTCCCGTAGTTTCTCACCCAACCGGCCCGGATGCTGGCGAACTCCTCTCCGGGATCATTCCACAAGTAAAAGTAGACACAATGTTCATCCTCTTCTACAAAGGCTTGAATCTGACAAATGGGTGAAAATTCCTCCAATAGAACGTTTTTCATCGAATCACCTTCAATCATTGAAATCGTTTATCCGATACTTATGTAGGGAGATTTCGTCTTGCGTAGAACAGGGATAGAATACCATAGTTGACTTTTGGTTACAAAATTCGGTCTAGTAAAAAATTGGCTGGGAAACGAGGGAGAAGGATGAAGCACTGCACGTTATACGTCTCCATACAGCAGCACCAAAAAGTAATCGATGCGATCAGCGAGGCTTTTCGTGACAAATCGGTTGAGGTGTCTGCAGATGGGCGGACCGTAACGGTAATAGATAAAAAATGGTTTAGTAAAAGTACTGTCACGTTTACTTTCATGCGCGAGGAGAACGATTCGGAAGCATTTCTGCAAATGAAGCAAGGGATGTACGGCTTCTTCGCACAAATCGAGACGAGACACGAAAAAGTAAAACAAAAGCTGCTACTGCAAATAACAGCGCTCAATGTGGCAGTAGGAATCGCAGCAAGCAAAGAGATCGACGAGGAATTGTTTCGTAGAATTATTACGGTTGCTGGGGAAGTACTCGGCATCGTTTTTCTACCCTCAGGAGATATGCTGGACAAGCAGGGCAGCTTGATCCTGAATACCTCAGGTGAATCGGAGCTCGATGATTTTATGTTAAACGTGAGTGTGGATTTGATCGACAGACACGTTCGGACTTCGGAGTCGGGAGAAGGGCGCAAAGCGCGAAGCATCAATCAATTGCAGGAGCAGGGAATACCTGCCATTGCACATCTGCCGGTCATCGTCGGGGACGAGGAGGCGGTCATCAGGACCAAAGAGGAGATTGTTCAGCGTGCAATCGCTTTATGCTTGATTGCCGTATACGCTGGCGGAATCGCCGAAAACGGAAACGTTCAGGAAGAGCGGGAGTTTATCGAGGAAATTATTGAGCAGTACGGGGCCGCCAGTTTCTTTACGGAAAAAGAAAAAATGCTGTTGGCTGATCCCGCCCCCAACCAGACAGATGCGGTCCAGATGGTATGGATGTACGAGTGCTACTGGGTGCTGTTGTGGGCGCTTGGGTATAAGGAAGAGCTCGAGTTTCCTGGACAAATTTGCGATGTGGGAATGGCGGTTGACGCTCTTCGCAGTGCTGGCGACTACGATACCTTCTATCAGCATGCAGTGGTTCGCAGCAAGGCAGAGATTTTGGATCAGGCCGATTTGATCTACCGCTACGACTGGGCTTGCGTCAATGCGAGAATAAACGGCAGGACTGTAGAGGGCGGGCTGAACGATGAGGTCGTATTGGAACGTCACAGAGCGCTGAACTGGCTCGTCAACTACATGGAAGACAAGTGGGACGATGTGCGGACAGATACGTAAGGACGCTGGATAATTGATGAAAAAGAAGCTGATGTCGTGAAAAGCGACGTCGGCTTTTCTTTTTGCAAAAAGCGTGTTCAGAGTCCATTTCTAATTTTTAGAAGCCAATGCTTCTGAGCTTGAATGGAGAGGGGGAAGCGGCACGTGAGACTTGAGTTCTAAGAAATAGAATGTTCTAAAAATTACGATCAAATTTTTTCCAGCCAGTATTTATCCGTTTGTAATTCTTGTCGGTAAACGAGCGGAGAAAGCAGTGTTTTTCCGCAAACAATGCGAGCCATACACGATGTAGGTTGCGTTTGGAGTGCTGGTTAGCTGCCATGGCATGGATGTTGCTTTATAGACTGGAGCGAGTGCACATTCCATTCCCGGTATTCCAGACAAAAAAGCAGGAGTGGGCTTGGATAGTGGACAAAAAAGCAGCATGTAGGAGGAGAACAGATGAGTGTAAATTGGGGGCGTCTCTTTACGGCTATGATCACACCGTACGATCAGGCTGGTGAGGTAGACGAACAGAAGGCAGCAGAATTGGCAGAGCATTTGTTGCAGCATGGCTCGGATGGATTGGTACTTTGGGGAACGACAGGAGAATCGCCGACATTGTCTGCCGTAGAAAAAGACCGGTTGTTTGTCGCTGTCAAGGAGCGGATTGGGACAAAAGGAACATTGATCGCCGGTACAGGTACGAATGGATTTTGACATAGCGAGTCCTCCTGTTGTTATTCTATTATTATAACATTTCTGCCTATTCAAAAAATATTTTTGTGGTGGATGATAACCGGGAATAAAACGATGAATATAGGGGGAGTTCGCGCGGAACTGGCTTCCACCCATGGAAAAAAGATGAAAAATACGTGTTGAATTTTCTTTAAATTTCAAATAGACTATTTTTAAACAAATAACGACACGATAACGACATGTGTCGTTAGAAGTAGTACCGAACAGGGAGGGGCGAAAGGTGTCAAACGACAGAATGGATCGCAGGGAAGTCAGAAGCAAATATTTTCGTGACAGAGACAAGGGGAGTTATCAATTTGTTGCTTACAGTCGGGTGAGGGCCTCATGAAGCAATATATTTTAAAAAGGCTGCTGTCGGGTGTCATTGTGCTCTTTGGACTCTCCGTTTTTACGTTTATGCTCATTCATTTCATCCCTGGCGATCCTGTGCGGATTATGCTTGGACAGCGGGCTACAGTGGAACAAATCGAGGTGCTACGAGAAGAACTCGGACTTAACAAGCCTCTCGTTCTCCAGTATGTAAACTACGCTTCCGGTGTGATCAAGGGAGATTTGGGCACCTCGCTCAAAACAGGCAGACCCGTGAGCACAGAAATTGCCGAGCGTTTTCCGGCGACGGCAAAAATGGCTGTGGCAAGCCTGGGAGTAGCGGTGGTTGTCGGAATTGGGCTGGGAGTGCTCGCGGCGCGGTTTAAAGATACGTTTCTAGATAGCCTTATCATGACGTTTTCAACCTTTGGCATGGCATTGCCGGGTTTTTGGCTGGGGCTGCTGGTGATTCTCGTGTTTTCCGTGCATCTGGGCTGGTTTCCAATTGCGGGAGGCACTGGGTTTATGGATATCGTCCTGCCTGCGGTTACGCTCGGTACGTTGACGGCGACGGCACTCAGTCGATTGACTCGTGCGGGCATGGTCGAGGTCTTGTCTAATGACTACATCCGAACCGCTCGGGCAAAAGGAATGGGAGAGCGAATCGTACTGCTGCGCCACGCGTTTCGCAATGTGATGATCCCGATTGTGGCGGTCATCGGGCTGGAATTTGCGGGACTATTGGGTGGTGCCGTCATTGTCGAGCAGGTATTCAACTGGCCCGGGATTGGAACCTTGGCGATTCAAGCTATCAGCTCGCGGGATTTTCCCATGATCCAGGGAACGACCTTGTTCATCGGTGCGATTTACGTCCTCGTCGTGATTTTGATTGACGTACTGTACGCCATTCTTGATCCGCGCATCGACTACACGGCAAAAAGGGAGGGAGCGTAGCGTGAGCGAGCTGAACAAAACGATTCCTGTGCGCTCGATATGGCGGAAGGAAAGATCGCTTCCCCGCTTTGAGCTGCTGGACAAGATCATGCAAAAAAGAAAAGCAAAATACAGCTTCTTCATGATGCTGGGGATTATACTCATCGGGATCATTGGTCCGTGGATTGCTCCGCATGATCCAACCAAAACGTATTACGAGGCATTCATGCAAGGACCCTCGGCGGAGTTTTGGCTCGGGACGGATGCGATCGGCCGTGATATTTTATCTCGCCTGTTGTATGGAACCAGAGTGACGTTGACGGTAGCGGTCATGGCATCTGCGATGACGTTTGTCGCCGGAACGCTCATCGGTGTAACCAGTGCGTACCTGGGAGGAATTTTTGACAACGTAATGATGAGGATCATGGATGTTTTGCTTGCACTGCCAGGGATTGTTCTGGCCTTGGCGATTGTGGCGGCACTCGGACCCAGTCAGGAAAATGCGATGATCGCGATTGGCATAGCGTCAATACCTGGATTTTCTATCCTGGTTCGCGGGGCAGCTTTAACGGTCAAAGGCTCAGGATATGTGGAGGCGAGCCGATCAATCGGAAGCTCCAACTGGTGGATCATCATTAACCAACTCATTCCGAATATTTCAAATATACTAATCGTTTATACGACAATGTTCATTGGAGGTGCAATTTTAGGGACGTCTGCGCTCGGGTTTATTGGACTTGGTGCCCAGCCTCCGACTCCAGAATGGGGAACGATGCTGAGTGAGGGCAAGGATTACTTGCGGGAAGCATGGTGGCTGGCGACGTTTCCAGGATTGGCGATTACGATTGTCGTTTTTACTGTATACATGCTAGGCGATGCCCTGCGCGATATTTTTGATCCGAAATCGTAACAGCGTGGTTCATTCATTTGCAAGGAGGAGACAACATGACAAACGTGCTGGAAGTGTCCGGTTTGACAACCACGTTTGCAAAAAATGAAAAGGCTTTCAAGGTAGTGGACGACCTTTCTCTGTACGTGGCAAAGGGGGAAGCCTTGGGCATCGTAGGCGAGTCCGGGTGCGGAAAAAGCGTCGCCTCTCTCTCGATGATGCGCTTGCTTGGAAAGAACGGAAAAATCGAAGGAAGCATTCAGCTAAACGGCAAGGAAATCTTGGCGTACAGCGAAAAAGAGATGCAGAAGCTCAGAGGAAAAGAAATGGCGATGATTTTTCAGGAGCCAATGACCTCTCTCAATCCAGTTTTGACCGTCGGCAAGCAAATGAGCGAGGGACTGGAAAAGCATGAAGGCATGAAGCGGGTCCAGGCAAAGGATACCGTAATTGAGCTGCTTACGCAGGTAGGGATCTCGCGGGCAAGTGAAATCTACCACGAGTACCCGCATCGTTTGTCAGGGGGGATGAGGCAGCGTGTCATGATCGCCATGGCGATTGCCTGCAGTCCAAAGCTGCTCATAGCAGATGAACCGACGACGGCTCTCGATGTAACAATTCAGGCGCAAATTCTCGATTTGATTCAAAAAGTCCGCAGGGAGATGGGCATGTCGCTAATCATGATTACGCATGATTTGGGAGTGGTTGCCGAGACCTGTGACCGGGTCATGGTGATGTATGCCGGGCAAGTGATTGAAACGGCAGACGTACGCTCCCTGCTGCGTAATCCGAAGCATCCGTACACTATCGGATTGATCCAGTCGAGCCCGCATAAAGCCAAAGGGCAGAAGCGCCTGAACAGCATCGCTGGCAGTGTGCCATCCCCAGACGAATATCCCAAAGGCTGTCGGTTTGCCCCGCGCTGTGACAAAGTAATGCCAGTCTGTCTTGAACACAACCCTCAGCTGATAGAGGTGGACCAGAAGTCCCAATGCCGGTGCTGGCTGTATCAGGAAAATAGCGAGAGATCGGCGGTGAATGTATGACGACACCACTGTTGGAAGTGAAAAATTTGCAAAAGCGTTTTCTCCTGGGGAAAGGGTGGTTTCAACAGCCGTCTTACGTCCATGCAGTGAACGGCGTGAATCTGGTCGTAAACAAAGGAGAAACGCTGGGAATAGTCGGAGAGTCCGGCTGCGGCAAATCGACGCTGGGCAGATGCATTCTACGCTTGGTGGAGCCGACAGATGGTGAAATCAGGTTTGAAGGCAGTGACATCCGCACCTTTAGCAAAGCGGGCATGCATGAGGCACGGCGGAACATGCAGATGGTCTTTCAAAACCCTTTTGACACGCTCAATCCCAAGCTGACCATCCAGCACATTTTAACCGAGCCGCTAATTGCCCATCACATACCAAGGCAGCAAAGACAAGCACTGATTGAAGAAACGATTGAAATTGTCGGCTTGAGCAAAAGGCATCTCACGCGATATGCCCATGAATTTTCAGGGGGGCAAAGACAGCGGATCGGAATTGCCCGGGCCTTGATGCTCAGACCCAAGCTGATTATTGCCGACGAGCCTGTGTCTGCGCTGGATGTGTCGATTCAATCCCAGATTCTTAATTTATTGCAGGATTTGCAGGAGCAATTTTCGCTGACTTATCTATTTATTTCCCATGATTTAAGCGTCGTTGAACACATTGCTGACAGAGTGGCTGTGATGTACCTGGGGGAAGTCATTGAGCTGGCGAAAAAGGAAGATCTGTTTCAGAGGCCGCTGCACCCGTACGCACAATCGCTTCTCTCTGCCGTACCTGTCTCTGATCCGGATGAAAAGAGGGAGCGAATTATTTTGACGGGAGATTTGCCCTCGCCATCCAATCCTCCGACAGGCTGCAAGTTCCATCCGCGCTGCTGGGCTTGCATGGACGTCTGCAAAAAGGAAGCGCCTGTCTTACAGGAAGTAGAGGGCAGAATGGTTGCCTGCCACCTCTATTAGCGGCGGGTAGCGAGAAATAAAAAACAGTAGATGGAGGTGGCATGGATCGATGTTGGACTCACGTCTTACCAAACTGGCAGATGTGCTGGTGAACCATTCAACTCACGTACAGCCTGGGGATCATGTCCTGATTGAAGCGATTGAAATAGACCCGCCATTGATTAAGGAGCTGGTGAAAGCTGTCCATCAGGCAGGCGGACACCCTCATGTAAATCTACGGGATTACTCCGTACATCGCCAGCTTTTGCTTGAGGGGACGACCGAGCAGTTTCAGAGCTGGGCAGAGATGGAACGGTTACGGATGGAGAAAATGCAAGCCTTTATCCTCGTAGAGGGCGGTCACAATATCAGCGAGCTGTCTGATGTGCCTGATGAACAGATGAAGCTGTTCACTTCCTTTTCCAATACGGTTCGTCAGGTTCGTCTCCAGAAAAAATGGGTGTATCTCCGCTATCCCAATCCCGCTGTGGCACAGCTCGCGAACAAGAGTACAGAGGCTTTTGAACAATTCTTCTTTGATGTTTGTACGATGGATTATGTGAAAATGGCCAAAGCCATGCTGCCGCTCAAGGAGCTGATGGAAAGGACAGACCGTGTGAAAATTGTTGGACCTGGTACGGAGCTGACCTTTTCGATCAAAGGAATCCCAGCAGTTTTGTGTGCGGGCGAAAACAACATTCCCGATGGAGAAGTGTTCACGTGTCCGGTTCGTGAGTCAGTAAACGGTGTCATTACGTTTAACACGCCATCTCCTTATCAGGGCTTTACGTTTGAGAATGTTCGTCTGGAGTTTGCCGATGGGAAGATCGTGAATGCGACAGCCAATGATTCGCAGAGAATTACAGGCATCTTGGACACGGATGAAGGGGCACGGTATATTGGCGAGTTTGCGATTGGCGTAAATCCTTTCATTCGAGAACCGATGAAGGACATTTTGTTTGACGAAAAAATTGATGGCAGCTTTCATTTCACACCAGGACAATGCTATGACGATGCTTCGAACGGGAACAATTCCAACATTCACTGGGATATGGTCATGATCCAACGACCGGAGTACGGGGGTGGAGAACTCTGGTTCGATGATCGGCTGGTTCGCAAAGATGGGCGTTTCGTGCTGCCAGAGCTGGAACCACTCAATCCTGAGAATTTGCGGTAGAACTACGGAAGTGAAAGCGGGTTTTATAAATAGAGAAACCAATCATGGAAAAGGAGAGGGACACGGCGTATGACAAATATCATTGACGCTCATTTTGATTTGCTGATGGATGTGGCTATCCAGCGGGAATACGGGAGAAAAAACGTCATTGTATCGGAGTATTTGCCTGGCTTTTTGGCAGGCGGGGTGCAAACCATTGTCGCAGCTGTGTATATCGACAGCAAATTTTTGCCGGAGATGGGGCTGCGCAAGGCGCTCCAGCAAATCAGCGCACTGCACGCTGAGGCAGAAGAGGCACCGGACAAAATCATGGTATGTAAAAGCGTGGACGATATCGAAACCGCCAGGAAGGCAGGGAAAGTCGGCTTTGTCCTCTCTCTGGAAGGGGCCGATCCGCTGTACAACGATCTGAGTATGCTCCGTATTTTTTATGAGCTGGGCGTGCGTTTTATGGGACTCGTTTGGAGCAGGCGCAACTTCGTGGGAGACGGCAGCCACTTTTCTCCGGTGCGTGAAGGGAAAAAGGGAGGCATTACCGAGTTTGGCGTGCAGCTGGTCGAAGCGGCGGAAGCGATGGGGATGATCATCGATGTCAGCCATCTAAATGATGAAGGCTTCTGGGATGTTATGGAGATTGCTAAAAAACCGATCATCGCTTCCCATTCCAACTGCCGTTCACTAGCCAGCTCGATGCGCAATCTGACGGATGAGCAGATCAAGGCAATTGCCTCTATCAATGGTGTGATCGGGATCAATGGCGTCAATATTTTTGTTGCTGATCGTGACGACGAATCTGATCTGGAGCATCTGCTGAACCATGTGGACCACATCGCTGCTCTCGTTGGGGTAGAGCACATCGGAATCGGTCTGGATATTATCGAGCCATTCATGAAGTATGAATCGCCAGTTGCCATAACAGAGGCAGCACGCAAAGATTTTGATGTCGTAAAGGGACACATCCAGGTTCCCGAGATTGTCAGTGCTCTTGCCAAGAGAGGGTATACAGATGAAGCCACCCAGCTGATTATGGGTAAAAATTTCATTCGGGTATATAAGGAAGTCTGGAAATAAGCAGGAAAAGGGAATGAACGATGATCATAAGAATAGCGGCAATCTCTTCGGAAGAATTCGTACCAAGGATTAGAAAGAATATCCATGCAGACGCAAATATTCATCTGACAGCGTACACCTACCAAAATCCAAAAGAGAGTGCGGCTTTGCTTGACCTCATTGATGATTGTGACGTACTGCTGTTTGCTGGACCATTGCCGTACTTTTTTGCCAAAGAAAAAACGGAACAAAAAAAGTGGCCAGCGGTGTACATTCCATCTGATGAGTACACGATTTCACTTTCGCTGTTTCATACGATGCTGCATGTCCAGGGGGGATTGGACCGGATTTCCATTGATATGCCAAAGGCTGCGTATATCGAGAAGGTAGCAGAAGAATTGGACATTCCGTCTACACCATGGTTCGTAACCGACTACAGCGAGATTGTCGAAGAAGGTGGAACAAGTTTTGATGTCGAGCAAGTCATCCGTTTTCACAGGGAGCATTGGGAAACAGGGGAGAGTAAATTTGCCCTGACCGGTGTTGATTATGTGTATGCGCGCCTGCGTGAGCTGAATATCCCCTGTGCTCCGCTCATCGTTCCTGATAAAAATATTCGGGATGCCATCCAGCAAGCGGTGGCGTACGGTCAACTGAAGATTAGCAAAAATTCACAGATAGCGGTGGGCATCGCTGCGATCAATCAGGTGGAGGCTGGCTATCAGGCAGAAAGTCAAATGCAGGACGCCACGATCATCCTGCTCCAAGAGCTGCTGGAGCTGGTCAAAGAGACCGATGCCTCTATCCAAAAGCTCGGGATGGATCAATTTATTATTTACGGGACGAGAGGCAGTATTGAGCAGATGATGGAATACGGCAAGATCGCCCATGTATTGGAAAATGTCAGTCGGCTGTGCAAGGTCACGGTATCGATGGGCTTCGGGTTCGGTCTTACAGCGAAAGAAGCGGAAGCAAACGCGCGAATCGCGATCTATCATGCGCGAAAAACGCAAGAAAGCAATGCTTACCTCGTAACCGATGAAAAAGAAGTCATCGGTCCAGTGAACACCGAGGCGAAAATCTTTCAATTAAAAAGCGAAAACAAGGCCGTCCTGGAGATTGCCGAAAAGTCAGGCTCGAGTGTCGCTACGATTAACAAGTTGATCCAGTATGTAAAGCTGAGGCGGGACAATCGGTTTACAGCGACTGACTTGGCCGAATACCTTCAGATCAGCAGACGAAGCTCAGAGCGAACCGTAAAAAAACTGATCGACCATCAGGTGATTGAAGTGGTCGGCGAGGAGCAGCCGTATCAACAAGGTCGTCCTCGCGCTGTGTATCGCTTCAACCATCATTTACTCTCTCGTTAATGAAAGTGAGCATGAAAACGTCCCGGCTGTTCCCAGTGGGGAGCAGTCTCGGACCAGCTCCATGTCATTTTACTTGTAGTCATCTACGAATCGACTCTTTCTCCATTACCTGTTAACTTGCCAAAAAGCAGAAATGAAATTAGCGACTATATGACGACTTATTGTCGTTTATACAAATGCTTTACCCACTATCACAATGCCAAAAAGGAGGCACGCAATGTTACGAAAACAGCTGGATCGCCGCATCAAATACGTTCTGTTCGCTTGCTTACTCGCCTTTTCTGCAGCGGGGTGTACATCTACTCCTCCATCCGCCAAGAACGTGGAGCAACAGCCAAAAGCGACTGCCAATCTGACACCAAAAACGGGGGGAACCATCACACTTGGACTTCCAGCGGAGCCAGATACGTTAGACCCGCAGAAAACAACGATGTCAGCGGGTAACTTCGTAGGTGGCTTACTGGGAGGAGCATTGATGATCCTCGACCCGTACACCTTTGAGCTGAAGCCTCATCTAGCTGAATCGTACACGGTCTCTGCGGATGGGAAGACTGTGACTTTCAAGCTTCGTCAGGGAGTGAAGTTTCATGATGGAACACCGTTGACTGCATCTGTCTTCAAGCAGAGTATAGAGCGAGCAATCGATCCAAAGACGGCATCACCAGTTGCGGGACAAGATCTGGCCGCAATCGAATCCGTTGGCGCACCTGATGACGCTACACTGGTTCTTCGATTAAAGGAGCCGTCAGCATCTCTGCTTAGTGCCTTGTCTTATGGAGGGTATCAACAGCCGATTTTGATGGATGCGTTGAAGAAATACGGCAGTGATTTTGGACGAAATCCGGTAGGTGTCGGACCGTGGAAGCTCGAGAGCTGGAAGACCGGGGAATCCATTACACTGAGCCGAAACGATGATTATAAATGGAGCGCACCGTTTTTGGAAAATCAGGGACCTGTACGCCCGGATAAGCTCGTTATCAAGTTCATCAAAGACAATCAGACCTTGATGGCTGCTCTGGACAGTGGAACCATCGACATCGCGGGTGTATCTGCCAAAGACGTGAAAAAGTACAAGGATGACAAGGAATTCACCGTTTTGGAGGGGATGCAGCCGGTGGAGAGCTTTATCGGCATGAATTTGGAAAATGAGATTTTGCGAGATGTCCATGTACGCAAAGCGATCAATCTGGCGATTAACAAGGAAGCACTGATCATCGCTGATTTACAGGGGGAAGGAGTACCTGTCTACGGACCGATCCCGCCTACCATGTTTGGCTACGACAAAGCAGTAGCGGAGTATGGCTACAAATACAACAAGGAAGAAGCGATTCGCTTGTTGGAGGAGTCTGGTTGGAAGCTGGGTGGGCAAGGAATCAGAGAAAAGGATGGCAAAGTGCTCAGCCTCACCATGATCATCGAAGATCCGAAGCCAGGAGATCAGCTTGTGCAAAGCATGCTGAAGGAAATTGGCATCGATCTGAAAATTCAAAGCTACGAAATGGCCACCGCTCATGCGCAGGCTGTAAAAGGTGAATTCGATTTGATGGCAACCTCTCACGGAGACATAGACCCGAATATTTTGGGGCTATTGTTACACTCCAACCAAATCGGCGGCTTGAACTTTTTCCGTGTGAACAATAAAGAACTAGACGCTCTGCTGGAAAAAGGCTCTATCACAACAGACAGTCAGGAAAGGCAAAAAATATACGCGGCTATCCAGAAGCTCGTCGTGGAGGAAGCTTACTGGGTTCCCCTGTATTCGGCGAAAACATTCCAGGTCATCAACAATCGGATCCAAGGAGTCAAGGCGAACCCGCTTGCGATACTTACCATTCAGGATATGTGGGTGAACGAATGACGTTTGTGAAGCATGAAGTCAAAGGATTTCACTGCCATTTATAGGGGGGAGTCATTGTGAAAAGAAAAAAATTTCGAGCGCGCATCTGGTATGTTGCACTCGTTTGCTTGCTTGTACTAGCGGTGATCGGCTGCAGCCAGTCAGCAAGTCCTGTGGCTCAAGGAGGCACCCAGCCGGAGAGCGGGGGAGAACCAAAGCTGGGTGGTACGATCACGATCGGGCTATCGGCAGAGCCGGATACTCTTGATATACACAAAACGAATATGTCGGCGAGCGAGGTCGTGACGAGGCTGATTGGGGGAGCGCTCTTGTCCATGGACCCTGAAACGAAAGAGGTCAAACCGTATTTGGCGGAGTCGTACAGCATTTCCGATGACCAAAAGACCTGGACATTTAAAATCCGCTCGGGAATCACCTTTCACGATGGCACATCACTGACAGCTGCTTCCTTTAAAGCGACCTACGAACGGGCGATGGCACCGGAAACGGCTTCTCCAGGAGCCGGTCCCTTGCTCGGCGTGATTGAATCGATCTCTGCCCCGGACGAGAAGACACTCATTCTTCAATTGAAGGAGCCTTCTGCTCCACTCTTGTCGTACCTGATTCAGCCGAATGTGACGCAGCCTTTGTCCATGGCTGCAATCGAGCAGTACGGCAAGGAATATGGGCGAAATCCAGTGGGGGTCGGCCCGTGGAAATTCGAAAGCTGGAAGACGGGGGAATCGATCACGCTGGTCCGTAATGAAGCGTACAAATGGGCGGAGCCTTTTGCCAAAGTGCAAGGACCACCTATGCCCGACAAGCTCGTCATCAAATTCATCAAGGATGCGCAAACAACGATTGCTGCCTTGGAAAGCGGATCGATCGACATCGCTTCGATATCGGCAAAAGAAGCGAAGGAATACAGGAGTAACGGCAAATTCGAGGTTTTGGAAGCAACGAAGCTGGGTGTGAATTTCATTCAGATGAATCTGGAAAATGAGATTTTGCAAGATCTTCGTGTACGTCAGGCGCTAAACATGGCACTCAACAAAAAAGCAATCATTCAGGCAGACCAGCAAGGAGAAGGAGAGAGTGCTTTCGGTCCACTGCCGCGGAAGATGTTCGGCTACGATCCTGCTGTTGAAACATACGGCTACCCATTCAATGTCGAGGAAGCCAAAAAGCTCCTGGAGGACGCTGGCTGGAAGACAGGAGCTGGGGGCATACGCGAAAAGGACGGGAAGCCGCTCAGCCTGCAGCTGTTAACTGCTATGAATTCACAAGGAATTCCTTTGATTCAAAGCATGCTGAAGGATATCGGGGTGGAGATCAAGGTGCAAAACGCCGAGCTGGGCAGTGTGCTGGATTTGTCAGCAAAGGGACAGTTTGATCTGAATGTACTGGGCTACACCGATCTGGACCCTGATATTTTGTATTTGTTCATGCACTCCAGTCAAATCGGCGGCCTGAATCACTCCCACATCCAGAATCCGCAGCTGGACGCTTTATTGGAGAAAAGCCGTACGGTAGTCGATCCAGTTCAGAGACAGCAAATTTTTATGGAGATCCAAAAAATTGCGGTAGAGCAAGCCTACTGGATTCCGTATTCCGAAGAGAAAACCTTCCTGGCCGTGAATAAGCGTGTACACGGAGTCAAGCTCGATGCGATGTATGGCATCATGCTGGGAGAGAGCTGGATGAATCAGTAAGGGATCAGCTGATGGATGGGGGATGGAGAATGGAAAACAAGCGATGGCAAAAGCAGTTTGCAGAGGCAGCGCAACCGCATATTGACAAGTGTGGCGTACCGGGCGTGTATGTGGGCTTGAATAAGGACGGTCAAAGCATCTATCGTCACGGATTTGGCTATCGGGATAAAGAGAAGCAATGGGAAATCACGCCTGATACGGTTATGGGCGTAGCATCGATCACCAAGTCGTTTACGTGTGCTGCGATTATGCAGCTGCAAGAAGCAGGGAAGCTACGGGTCCACGATCCCGTGCTCACCTATTTGCCGGAGTTTCGTACGCCTGATCAAGCCTGCACCGAGAAAATGACGCTTCATCACTTTATGACCCATACGTCGGGATTGCCGCTATTGCCGACCGATTATCTGGCAATCAAAGGCTTGCCTGATGGGAATATCGAAGACGGGGACCACCCGATTCACAAGCAAATCAAAAAAGAGGATCAGAAATGGGTGCATACGTACGAGGATTTTATGGAGGTCATCAAGAGGACTGACTTCCAGCTAGTAGGTCAGCCTGGAGCCCGATTCAACTACTCCAATGACGCTTATTCGCTGCTTGGCGCCATCATTGAGCGAGTCAGCGGGAAGACCTACGAGACGTACGTCAAAGAGCATATTCTTCAACCGGCGGGGATGCAAAATAGCTCGTTCGACTTGCAGGATTTGCAGCATTACCAAGAAGTAACGACAATTTATCGACTTAAAAACGAGGCTGGAGGCATGGAGGTATACCCTGATCCTAAGTGGGAGGAAGGCCCGGTCGTGCTCGCCTCCGGTCATTTGAATTCTACCGTCAATGACATGCTGCGTTATGCAGAGTTATACCGTACTGGCGGGCTGGTTGGCAAGGAACGCATTCTTTCCAAAGAGAGCGTGGCGCAGATGACGCATCCACATGTCCAAATGGGATATGGCCAGTATTATGGCTATGGATTAATCATTACACCGAATTACTACGGAGCTACAAAACTGGAACATAGCGGAGGGCTTAAAGGGGTGGCATCCCAACTGGTGATGATCCCCGAGCGAGGAATAACGGGTATCGCAATGGCGAATTTGGCAGAGACGCCTATTATCGAGCTGCTGAACTACGCCGTTCATTCGCTGGAGAACCGTCCGGCAGCTTCTCCCTCCGTGCCATTTCCTGCGGAGTGTAGTGTCAATGAAGCGCAGCTGCGGCAGTACACAGGGACGTATCGAGCAGGGGCCAACCACGATAGGCAAGTGATGATGGAGCAAGGAGCTCTAATGCTTGCTCTGGGCGGTAATATGGTTCCGTTACGCCCGATCGGAGATGATTATTTCGTGATGAAGCTTGATGAAGAGGAGCAAGCGATCCGGTTTCAAAGAGACGAGAGCGGTAACGTATCTGGCTTCTCTGCAGGTGTTCTCTACTTGGTGAAGCTCACAGATGAAAGCGTAAACGATGGGAAAGAGGTGTGAAGGATGAACAGACAAGGGTGGGAAAGCACGTTTGAAGAACTCGCGGAGAAGGTGATAAAGGAGAGCCGTGCACCTGGAATCGTCATCGGGGTGAATCAAGACGGTAAGAGTCTGTATCGAAAAGGGTTCGGGTATCGGGATGCAGAGCAAAAGCTGGAGATTACACCTGATACCGTTATGGGGCTGGCATCCGTCACAAAGTCCTTTACGTGCATGGCGATCATGCAGCTACAGGAAGCAGGCAAGCTGTCCATACATGATCCTGTCCTCGCTTATTTACCTGGGTTTCGAACCCCGGACCGTCAAAAGACAGAGCAAATGACGATTCATCATTTTATGACGCATTCAGCAGGACTTCCGCCGCTTCCTGTTGATTTGCTCGCTATCAAAAATTCCTTGCTCGATACACTTCCAGCAGAAGCAAATCCGATTCACCGATTTTTGAAGCGTGAAGATCAGAAGCCGATTCATACGTATCAGGAGTTTATCGAGGTGCTTTCGCGTGTGGACTATGAATTGCTGGGTTCGCCCGGACAGCATTTCAGCTACTCCAATGACGGCTATTCCCTGCTCGGAGCGATTATTGCCGAAGTCAGCGGAAAACCGTATGACGTCTACGTGAAAGAGCACATTCTTGAGCCGGCAAATATGCCGAGCAGCACCTTTCTTTTGAGTGATCTGCCCCACTTTCCAGATGTAACCACGATTTATCACATCAGGGACAATCAAGGGGTATCCGAGGTGTATCCTGATCCACATTGGGAGGATGGGCCAGCCGTAGCTGCATCCGGGCATTTGAATTCGACAGTGCGTGACATGCTGAACTACGCTGAAATTTTCCGCACAGGGGGAATGGTAGGTAAGGAACGGATTCTCTCCGAAGAAAGCGTCAAGCAGATGACAAGACCTCATATTCAGTGCAACTACAAAAAGTATTACGGGTATGGTCTGATGGTGGAGCCGAACTACTATGGGGCAACGCTCTTGAAGCATGGGGGGGCAATCAAAGGAGTTGCGGCTCATTTGACTATTGTTCCAGAAAGAGGGATTACCGCAGTGGCACTCGCCAATTTAGTCGGTACTCCGGTAGAAAAGCTGTCTTTCGCAGCCTTGAATCTGCTTGCGGGACGAGAAGCAGACGTGCCTCTGGTCACCTATGAAGAATATCGGGCAGCGACAAACCGATTTACGGAGTACGTCGGCAGATTTGTTTCTGGCGAAGGCATGGATATCAGCATAACGATAGAGGACAGTGTACTGACACTTGTCAACAATACGGCTATTTTCACAAGCGACCAAGGAGCGAAGTATCCACTCGTACAGATCGCCGAAGACTACTTTTTGGCCCGCATGGATGGAAGCGAGCTGACGATCGGCTTTACGAGCGGTGAAGACGGGAAAGTAAAAGCCGTTGCATTCGGATATCGCCAAATTCCCAAGGTTTCCTATACGGAGGTTTAGTCGAACATGAAAATAAAGTCTGTCCAGATCCATGCAATCAGATTGCCACTTTTGCGCCCGTTTATTGTTGCGTACGCTTCGTACTATGAGATGCCTTCGATTATTGTAAAAATAGAGACAGATAACGGGCTGATTGGCTATGGAGAATCCGTTCCCGATCAGCATGTCACTGGGGAGACTTGGGAGAGTACGTATGCTTTGCTCATCCATAATCTGATTCCAGCCATCATTGGCGAACATCCGTTTGCGATTGAGCGTATTCACGACTTGATGAATCAGTGCGTATACCAAGCACCGGCAGCAAAAGCGGCTATTGATATCGCGTGCTACGATTTAATGGGAAAGGTCGCAGGGCAGCCTGTCTATCATTTACTAGGTGGAAAATATCATCCGACTCTGTCCCTGCCATATGTGCTCAGTATTCTTGCGCCTGAGATTATGGCAGAGGAAGCAAAACAGGCTGTGGCTTCGGGATTTGACTCTATCAAAATAAAAGTAGGCGCCGACCTTGTGACAGATATCCAGCGCATTCGTGCTGTTCGGGATGCGGTCGGTCCTGCTATCAAGCTGCGGGTAGATGCCAATCAGGGCTGGGTCAATCGTACCAATTCCTTGCTGGCTCTCAGCCAAATCGAGGATTGTCAAATCGATTGGATGGAGCAGCCAGTCGTGGCAGATGATTTGGAAGCCTTGGCGGATATCCGCAGGCAAACGACGATCCCCATCATGGTAGACGAGGGACTGCTTGGCCCACGCGAGATGCGTGAGGTCATCACGAAAAAGGCAGCTGATAAAGTGAATATTAAACTGATGAAGTGCGGGGGAATCTACCCTGCAAGCAAGCTGGTTCATCAGGCTGAAATGGCCGGGATGGAGTGCCAAATCGGCTCCATGCCGGAATCATCGATTGGCAGTGCAGCAGGAGCGCACTTGTCGATCGCGAAGAAAAACATTATATCGAATGAACTGGCAGGTCCCTTTATTTTTGCAAAAGATGTGGGGAATCTGACGTGTCGGGGAAATCAAATTATCCTGAGTGACAAACCGGGCCTGGGTATCGAGGTTGATGAAGCGGTACTCGCCGAACTAACAGTCATGTCGGAGAAAATTCACTAACGTGGAGCTACAGGCAAACGAGAACGAGGAGATGAACAGCCATGAACAAGACAAAGGCGACAACACTTACAGTCGTGGAGACGCTAACGGAAGAACAGCTGATTATGCTGAAGGAGCTGGAGCAGGAAGCCTTTGGCGCAAATGGAGGAATCGATGAATGGGTACTCGTACCGCTTGCGCGACATGGCTGCATTGTCCTTTACCATGAAGAGGGAGACGCTAAGCCCGTTGGCGTTTGCGAGCTGATGAGAGATTTTCGTCATCCCGATAAAGCCTATGTGTACGGGTATTATATTCGAGCGGATAAAAAAGGCTTGGGGTACGGCTTTGCTTTTTTGAACCGATTGCTGGAGCAATTGCAGAATGATGGGTTTAGAAAGGTTTGTTTGACAGTAGGTCCCGACAATGTAGGAGCGGTTGCGCTGTATCAAAAAGCGGGCTTTGAAATTGCGGAGACACGATTTGCGGAATATGGCAGCGGGTATGACCGTTATTATATGGAAAAGACCTTGTAAAAGGAGGAGCCTCTGAGGATGAAAGCATTTCCTGTCTTTCGGATCAGTGGTACAGCGCACGAGAGGGGTAGGCAGTTCGGGCAGCTTGCCAAGGAGCAAATCCTGACGAATCTGCGAGCCTATGAACGAGCCTTTCGTGAGGGAGCAGCGATCTCGTGGGAAGAGGCAACGGCGTATGCTGCCCAATTTATCCCCTGGATTGAGCAGTATGATCAGGAAATCATGGAAGAAATCAAAGGCATTAGTGAAGGGGCAGGTATTGACCTACTGGACATCGTTGCTTTGAATGCCCGTAGCGAAATCATTACGAATCTGGGCAGCTCCACATCAAAAGCAGACGGGTGCACATGCATTGCGGCTGTCCCGCCTGCCACAGAAAAGCAGGAGACGCTCATCGGACAAAACTGGGATTGGATCAATCTTGTTGAAAAAGGGCTGGTCGTGGTCGAAATTGAGCAGTCGCCGCGCCCAACCATTCTGATGGTTACGGAAGCAGGCATTGTTGGGAAAATTGGAATGAATGCCAATGGACTGGCGGTATGCCTGAATTTCCTCAGAACGTCAGAGAAAACGATTGGCGTGCCAATCCACATCGTTTTGCGAGGAATATTGAATAGCAGCACGCTGTCCCAGGCCATCCGCCAAATTACAAGACTGCAAAGAGGAACGGCCGCAAATTATTTGCTTGCCCATCTGGAGGGAGAGGCAGTAGGGGTGGAGGCAGCACCAGTAAATTACGACGTCTTCTATCCACTGGAAGGACATATCGCTCATACGAATCATTTTATCAGTCCACGGATACAGATAGATGATTCCGTTCGGATGGGAGCCTCGGATACGTATTTGAGGATGGGACGAGCGACGAAATTACTGACTACACAAAGAGGCAGCATTGACGCGGAATACATGAAGGAAATCTTTCGCAATCACACCAGCTATCCAGATGCCATATGCAGGCATGGGGAAGCCGTTGCGACTGAAGCGGAGGAGCTGCTAGATTGCACCCTGTTTTCCATCATCATGAATTTGACTGCAGGTACATTGGAATTGACGAAGGGCCAGCCTTGCCAAAACACCTATGAGACGTATCGCTTTTCTGCAAAGAACGCGGTTATCTAAGTAGTCTCTGAGAATGACAAAATAGATGTATAGTAAGCTCGATGGTCGTTGCGCGTACGTTGCGTAACGACTTTTTGGCATGAGCTATCTTTTTCACGACGCGCCGACATAACTCATTTCCTTTAGAAAAGTTTTATTTTTGTCCTCCTTTTTATTTAAATAGTTTTCTCTATCCTGAGCGTATGAAGGGATAGGAGGAAGCTGTACATGAAAAAGAGGTCTTATCTGCTTGTCATTCTTTTGCTCTGCGGTTATATCGTTGTTCAAGAGTTCTTGCAGGGTGGGCTTGATCCATCAAAGAAAAATGTGTCCAATAAGGACTACCAAACCATAAAAATTGCAAAAGAGCAGGTCTATCAGGGTGATCTATTACTGGTAAACAAAGAACACCCCGTTCAGCAGGAAGCTATCAAATCCGATGTGATCCAGCTCTCCAAGAATAAGGACTTGATACAGGGATATCGGTTGCAGGATGATTCGATTCAGCTGTCTGAGAGCTTGGTGCGGGTATTTATGGAGATGGTTCAGGCTGCTAAAAAAGATAACGTGAGCAACTTTATCATCAATAGTGGATTTCGAAGTATGGAAGAACAGGAGCAGCTTCATAATGAAATGGCTCCAGGAGTTGCTATGCCGGCGGGCTTCAGCGAACACAATCTGGGGCTGGCCCTCGATATTGGGTCTACCAAAATGAAAATGGAGCGTGCGCCCGAAGGAAAATGGCTGGAGGACCATTCCTGGAAATACGGATTTATTTTGCGCTACCCAGAGGACAAGACAGAAATTACGGGCACCATGTCTGAACCTTGGCATTACCGTTACCTGGGCCTGCCACATAGTGCGATTATCAAGATGAACAACTTTTCACTGGAAGAATATTTGGCTTACTTGAGAGAGCAAAAACAGATTACGGTTCCTGTCTCTGGCGAAACCTATGAAATCAGCTATTTCCCGATGATGGGAGAGACAACGATTGAAGTGCCAACCCATGCAAATTATCAGATTTCAGGCGACAATATGGGGGGAGTTATTGTGACCGTGCTTCATCAGGGAAATGGCGATGAGTAAAGGAATTGAAAAGAACTACGGCGGTCTTGACGGCTTCAGAATGATTGCCGCAATCCTTGTGATCGCGAACCATACGTCGCCACTACTGTCCTATGATGTGTTTGCTGATATGACCCTCACACGAATCATCTCCAGGGTGACTGTTCCATTTTTCTTTATGTGTACGGGATATTTCTTCTTCCAAAAGATCGGCACAGATAAACGCAAGAATGTTGATAGTCTGATGAAGTTTTTACAGAAACTTGCAAAGCTATACGCGTTTTCAATCCTTTTATACATTCCGATCAATGTGTACGCCGGATATTTTACAAACCAATTTTCAGCTTCGGCACTGGTGAAAGACATCTTGTTTAACGGGACACTGTATCATCTGTGGTATTTCCCTGGTGTCATGCTGGGAGTTTGTATTTGTTATTTTCTCTATACGAGGTTTTCTACGAAAGGAGCTTTCTTGATCTCGCTGCTTCTGTACGGGGGAGGGTTATTGGGGGACAGCTATTATGCTTTTGTACAGATGAATCCGTATCTGGACAGCATCTATCAAGCGATGTTTTCCTTGTTCGATTTCACGAGGAACGGTATATTTTTTGCCCCTGTGTTTGTTATGTTGGGAGGCCTCATTGCGGCACGAGGCAAACCTGATCAGGGAAAGTGTATGCCATACGTTGTTGGATTTATCTTGTTCTTTGGCTTGATGGTCACAGAAGGCTTGCTTGTACATGAATTTCATCTTTTCCGGCATGACAGCATGTATCTGTTGTTGATTCCGTGCATGTATTTTCTGTTTCGCCTCTTGCTTAGCTTTAGAAGCAGAAGCAAGAAGTATCTGAGAAATTTAGGGATGTATGTCTATGTTCTACATCCGATGTGCATTGTCATCATCAGGCTTGTGGGAAAAGCAACAGGGCTGACACCGTTGATCGTTGAAAATAGCCTGATTCATTTTTTGCTGGTAACGGTGCTCTCATTTGTTGTCTCTGTAATCGCGATGAGAGCTGTAAAAAAGATAAAAAATAGAAAAGCAGCTCGTCTGCATACACAGGGTGAGTTGCTCAAAAGGTGAAAATAGTTGACTGATAACATGCATGGGAGGAAACGATGAAGTGCACAACGATATTGATAGCGGATGACGAGGCGGAGATTGCTGAGTTGATTGCCTTACATGTAAAAAAAGAGGGCTACAACTATATCCTTGCATCTGATGGAAAGGCCGCGCTCCAGGCTGTGCAGACGCATTCGATTGATTTAGCGATTCTGGATATTATGATGCCCGAAATGAATGGGTATGACGTAACCCGGTTGATTCGTGAACAGCATAACATGCCGATTATCTTTTTGAGTGCCAAAACCTCTGATCTGGATAAAATCTCTGGACTTGTTATAGGGGCAGATGATTATGTGACGAAGCCATTCAATCCGATGGAAATGATGGCTCGTGTTAATGCACAGCTGCGACGATACAAGCATTTGAATCAGCCGAATGAAGCTGACAAAAAAGCAATTGAAGCGGGAGCGCTGGTCATTTTTCCCGATCAACGCACAGTTAGCCTTTACGGGGAAACGATCGAGCTTACACCAAAGGAGTTTGATATTTTATACCTGTTGGCCAGCTATCCCAAAAAGGTATTTAGTGCCAAAAACATTTTCCAAAGAGTGTGGGGCGAAGCGTATTATGATGGCTGCAATAATACCGTCATGGTGCATATTCGAACCTTGCGAAAAAAGCTCGGCGAAGAAAAGGCGAAGAACAAGCTGATCAAAACCGTTTGGGGAGTGGGATATTCTTTCCATGGCTAAATAATTCGGAGCTTTCGGTATCTATCAAGCTCTCATCTCAAAAAGATGAGGGTTTTTTGTAATGGAGAAAATCCATCATAGACGGACCTTGCTTATGAAAGCATGTGAAAGCGAGACTTCCTTTCTATTATTCAGGTATTATTTAACTATACTGTTCTACCAACATGTATTATAGTAGGCTAGTTGGTTCTCAAACCCGCCCTCCCGTTCTTATGGCGATCGCCATGCATGGTTGTTGTTCCCCCCGGTACAACCATATCCGTCTAGAAAAGAAGTAAACCGTTTTTGCAAGCGCTCTTTTGTATGAAAAAGATCGATAAAGAGATATGAGGTGAGAATTTCTTCGCTTGGACAAAAGCAGAAGAAGCTGGCTTATTCGTTATGCGCTGGCGCCATATATGACGCTTCCGTACAATTTTTGTGGATGGGAGATTCGGTACTATGTTTAAAAAGAGCTTGAAACAGCCAATCGTGTGGGCGCTGATCCTTATTATGCTGCTGGTCACTGGCTGTGGAGCTGCGAAAAAAGAACAACTGATGAATGCAAGTGCGGATACAAGCAAAAAGAAGAACGAGTTGATCCTGGCAATCGGTTATGAGCCGGAAGAGGGGCTGGACCCGACGACAGGTTGGGGACGTTACGGTTCTCCGTTGTTTCAGAGCACGATCTTAAAACGCGATAAAGAGTTGAAAATCGTCAATGACCTCGCTACAGGCTACGAGGTAAGCCAGGATGGATTGACCTGGACTGTACACCTTCGCGATGATGTGAAGTTCTCAGATGGTCATCCGCTGACTGCCGAGGATGTTGTTTATACGTATGAAACGGCCGCCAAGAGCGGGTCGGTTCTCGATGTAACAGTGATGAAGAGCGTTGAAGCGCTTGATGATTATACCGTCAAGTTTACGCTGAACCATCCGCAATCAACCTTTGTTAGCATTTTAGTCTCTACAGGTATTGTGCCAAAGCATGCTCATGGCGCAGACTATAGCAAAAATCCGATCGGATCAGGTCCATTCAAGCTCGTACAATGGGATGTTGGTCAGCAGATGATTGTTGAGGCGAATTCAGAGTACTACGGACCGAAATCCGCATTTAAAAAGCTGACCTTTCTCTTCTTGCAGGAGGATGCTGCATACGCCGCTGCAAAAGCAGGGGAGGTCGACATGGCTTTTGTTCTGCCGAATGTAGCGAAGCAGCAAATCCCGGGGATGCATCTGGTCATTGCCAATAGCGTTGACAACCGTGGCATTCTGTTCCCATTCGTAAAAGCGGGTGAGAAAACGAAGGATGGTATTCCTATCGGCAACGATGTCACAGCAGATATCGCCATTCGCAAAGCGATTAATATCGCCATTGATCGAAAAAAGCTGGTTGACGGAATATTCGAAGGGTTTGGTACGCCTGCTTATTCAGTAGCAGACGGTATGCCTTGGTACAATCCAGAAACCGTAGTGCAAGACGGTGATCTAAAGCAAGCGAAGCAAATACTGTCAGATGCGGGATGGGAAGATGTCAATGGAGATGGAATACGGGAAAAGGGCTCGCTGAAGGCTCAATTTACGCTGATCTACCAGGCGGATGATGCTTCACGTCAATCACTTGCCATCGCTGTGTCAGACATGATCCGGCCACTAGGGATCCATGTAAAAGTTGAAGGCAAGAGCTGGGATGATATTGCGAAAATGATGCATTCGAATGCCGTCCTGTTTGGCTGGGGCAGTTATGATCCATTGGAAATGTACAATCTGTACAGCAGCAAGACGGCAGGACTCGGTTGGTATAATACCAGCTTTTATTCGAATCCTGTCGTGGATGAATATATGGAAAAGGCTCTGCAAGCAACGAGCGAGGAAGAAGCACTTGGCTATTGGAAAAAAGCGCAGTGGGATGGAACCACAGGTTTTAGTGCCAAGGGAGATGCGCCTTGGGCTTGGCTCGTAAACCGTCAGCATTTGTATTTGGTGCGCGACGGGCTGGAAATCGGACAACCAAAAATCCAGCCTCACGGACACGGCTGGCCGATTACAGACAATATCGTTGAATGGCATTGGAAGAATTAGCGATCAAATGAAGGAGCCAGGGGCATGATTACGTTTCTAGGTAAAAAGCTGCTTCGTTTTACTACGCTGCTCATCGCCCTATGTGTTCTCTCCTTTTGGCTCGTGAGCTACTCTCCACTCGATCCGATACAAGCGTATGTCGGTGCTGATATGACGAGAGTAAGCCCAGAACAAAGAGAAGCGATTGCGGAGTATTGGGGTCTAGACAAGCCCCCGGTGGAGAGATTTCTTCACTGGGGGTCTGCATTGGTACAAGGAGATATGGGTACGTCGATGTTATTTCGACGACCAGTAGCAGATGTGATCGGGGAACGGTTTATGGCTTCGCTTGCTTTGATGAGTATGGCTTGGCTGTTTTCCGGAATCCTGGGGTTCGTCCTCGGTGCGATCGCGGGTATGAAGCAGGGCACATGGGTGGATCGCTTGATTAAATGGTATTGCTTTACGCTCGCGTCTACGCCGACATTTTGGCTGGGAATGCTGATGGTCATTGTTTTTGCCGTATGGTTAGGCTGGTTTCCAGTCGGACTTGGAGTTCCGGCAGGGGTGCTGGCAGAAAACGTGACGCTTGCAGACCGACTCTATCATCTCGTACTGCCAGCTCTTACGCTGAGCATACTTGGCGTAGCCAATGTGGCATTGCATACTAGACAAAAGCTCATAGATATACTGGCGAGTGACTACGTTTTATTTGCCAGAGCGAGGGGAGAAAAAGGTTTTCTGCTTTTTTGGCGACATGGCCTGCGCAATGTGGCTTTACCTGCTATTACGATTCAATTTGCCTCCTTTAGCGAGCTGATAGGGGGAACGGTTTTAGCCGAGCAGGTTTTCTCGTATCCAGGGTTGGGACAAGCCACAGTGCAGGCAGGTTTGCGCAGTGATTTGCCGCTCTTGCTCGGAATTGTCATTTGCAGCGCCCTCTTTGTATTTGTAGGGAATCTGGTGGCGGATCTGATTTACCGCTTGGTTGACCCGAGGATTCGAAAGGGGGAGTCGGCATGAATCGCAGACAGAAAACGTTGATGACGACTCTATGTGCGGCCTTGTTGCTGATAGCAGTAGTCGCTGGAGCCCTTTTGATTGGCGAGGAACGAATTGCTACCAACTTTGAGATCAGAAATGCACCCCCTTCGCTGGAGCACCCATTTGGAACGGATTGGCTCGGACGGGACATGCTGGCGAGAACATTAAAAGGCTTGACTGTCAGTATCGGGGTGGGCGTCATCGCAGCAACAGCAAGTGCGGTAATTGCTCTCGTACTGGGTATGCTGGCAGCTACGATGGGGAAAATGGTCGACAGCGCAATCACGTGGCTGATTGATTTACTGCTCGGAGTGCCCCATCTTGTCGCTCTCATCCTGATTTCATTTACACTCGGGGGTGGACTAAAAGGGGTCGTAGTCGGAATTGCGCTCACGCATTGGCCTAGCTTGGCACGTGTCATTCGGGCAGAGGTCATGCAGCTGCGCACAGCCGAATACGTTCTCATCTCGCGCAAGCTCGGAAAATCGCAATGGTGGATTGCTAGCCGACATATTTTACCGCATATGCTTCCACAGCTACTGGTGGGGTTTGTCCTGCTTTTTCCGCATGCGATTTTGCATGAAGCCTCGATCAGCTTTCTCGGCTTGGGACTGTCGCCGCATCAGCCTGCTATTGGCATAATTCTTTCTGAATCCATGCGCTACTTGACTTCTGGTATGTGGTGGCTGGCGTTTTTTCCGGGAATTTCTCTGCTCATGATTGTACGGGCATTTGATATTTTAGGAGAAAACCTGCGGAAGCTGACCGACCCGCATAGTGCGCACCAATAAGGGAAAATGCGCGAGCAGCGTGAGAGGAGGAAGGACAATTGTCTACACAATCAGGGGCGACACCACTTCTTGAGGTTCAAGACCTCTGCGTCTCGTTTGTCCAGTATACGAGTGGTCTTCGACAAAGCACCTTGCAGGTCATCAACAATTTGAGTGTCGCGATCTATCCGGGGGAAATCGTTGCTGTCGTCGGATCGAGCGGATCGGGAAAAAGCTTGCTGGCACATGCTGTACTAGGGATTTTACCGGGCAATGCCAAGGTTTCAGGCGCAATCTCTTATGACGGTCAGCCACTCAACTCCAGGCGGCAAGCTGAACTGCGTGGCAAAGAGATCGCGCTCATCCCGCAATCAGTCAATTACCTGGACCCGTTAATGCGTGTGGGCAAGCAGGTTCGCAAGTCTGTCCGCAGTGGGGATGCCATACAAAGGCAGAGGGAAGTTTTCGAGCGATACAATCTCGGACGTGAAGTCGATCAGCTTTATCCCTTTCAGCTCTCCGGGGGTATGGCGAGGCGTGTACTTGTCTCGACTGCTTTGGTCAGCGGGGCAAGACTTGTGATCGCGGACGAGCCAACGCCAGGGCTGGATGCTGCTGCTGTTGCAGAGACGCTTGATTACTTTCGCGATTTGGCAGACCAGGGGTGCGGTGTCATGCTGATTACGCACGATATCGAAACAGCGCTTGAAATCGCGGATCGGATTGCCGTATTTTATGCAGGCTCAACCGTTGAGATTGCACCCGTCCAGGACTTTGCTGGCGAGGGTGAAGCGCTTCGTCATCCATACACGAAAGCACTCTGGCGGGCGCTCCCGCAAAATGGCTTTGAACCGATACCAGGCTTTCAGCCGCTTCCGCATGAGCTGCCTGTCGGTTGTGTATTCCAGCCTCGTTGCAAGCTGGCAACGTCGGATTGTTCCATGCAAAAACCCGATATGCGGGCCGTGCGAGAAGGGATGGTGAGGTGTATTCATGCTACTTGAAGCAAAACAGATCGGGTTTCGTTATGAGCGTGACCGCCCGGTACTGCGCGGGGTGGACATTTCGATTCAATCCGGTGAGATTGTAGGACTGGTTGGCCCAAGCGGATTCGGAAAATCGACGCTCAGCCGGATTCTTGCTGGCTATGAGCAGCCGCATGAAGGGCAGGTGCTTTTGGATGGAGCACCGCTTCCAGCATCCGGTTTTCACCCGGTACAGCTCGTCTTTCAGCATCCAGAAAAGGCGGTAAATCCTCGCTGGAGGATGAGTCGTACGCTTGCAGAAGCTGGTGATCTGGATGCGTCCTTGCTTGAGCGGCTTGGTGTGCAAAAGGAGTGGCTAGAGCGTTTCCCCAATGAGCTTTCAGGTGGCGAGTTGCAACGTTTTTGCGTGGCACGTGCTCTTGGACGGGGGACACGATTTTTACTCGCAGATGAAATGACAGCTATGCTCGATGCGATTACACAAGCGCAAATCTGGCAGGTTGTGCTAGAGGTTGCCCGCAAAGAGAACATGGGTGTGCTTGTGATTAGCCATGAGAAGCACCTGATTCATCGGCTGTGCACAAGAGTTGTTGATTTAACGATAACGCATGAAAAAACATAAACGAGGATGAAAGCGTGTGATAGAGAGGGCTGCGATAGTGGTTTTCTTAATGCCAAACGAAAGCAAGCAAACTCATGGTTTGTCTCTTTGTTGTGCGTATTCATAAAAAATGCTCAAACAATCAACATAGAAAGCTAAGGTGAAATGAGATGAAACTGACGTATCGTGAACAGGAAAAGCTCTTGATGGTCGTCGCAGCAGATTTGGCCAGACGTCGCAAGGAGCGGGGCTTGAAGCTCAATTATCCGGAAGCGGTGGCGTTGATCTCGTATGAAATCATGGAGGGTGCCCGCGCATGCTCGCCTCGTCCACCCAGGAAATCGAGCAGCTGTTTGAACAGTGCACTCGTTTTGTACGCAAGCAGTGGTTTGATCTGGAGCATGTTTCGTTGCGAAAATATTGATCAGAAAAGACTTCAAACAAGCGAAGCGGGCCTCCCCACATGGAAGGGGATGCCCGCTTTTTTTACGCTAACAATGTAAAGCTGCTTATTTCTCGATATACGCGTATTTGAAGTATGATCCGCCCAGTGGGAAAATGACGAAGTCCTTCACCTTATCATTTTTCACGTACGCATTTCCGCGGAAGTGCAGAGGAGCCAGTGGCATTTCTTCCATCAAAATTTTCTCTGCATCAAACATCAGCTGTTTGCGTTTGGCAGGATCGGTTTCATAGTAGCTTTTATTCAAAAGATCGCGATATTCTTTGTTGTCAAAGCGAATTACGTTGTTGCCGCCATCCTTGTCCTTGTACATCTCCAGGAAGTTGATCGGATCGTTAAAGTCAGCTCCCCACAGCCAAATGCCGAAGTCATATTTTCCGCTCTGAACATCTGTATTAAATACTTTCCACTCGGACGTGCGAATATCGATAGTAATCCCTAATGTTTTTTTCCATTCGTCCTGGAGTGCTTGGGCGATTTTTTTGTCGGTTTCGCCAGTGTCATAGTAGTAGGTGACCTTCGGAAACTCTTTTAAACCCAGCTCCGCCATTCCTTCTGCTAAAAGCTGCTTCGCTTTTTCCATGTCTTCCTTGAAGTATCCGTCCGGGTTTAATCCCATGGAGGTAGGAACCCATCCGTATGCGGCAGGCACTCCTGTTTGCAGGATATTGTCGATCAGCAGTTTGCGATCAATGGAATAGGAGAATGCCTGACGAATCTTTTTATTGGTAAACGGCGGTTTCTGTGTATTGAAGATGACAGCCTTGGTTCCCGGGTTATCGGCGACGACCAGCTTGCCTTCATCCTTGATTTGCCCAATCGCATCAGGAGACAAGCCAAAGGAAGGGTAGCCTCCCCAGTCCAGATCACCGTTTTCAAACATAGACAGGGCAGTATTGTTATCTTCAATTACGGCAATCTCGATTTTGTCCAGCTTGACGTTTGCTTTGTCCCAGTACGTTGGGCTTTTGCTAAAGGCCAGCTTGGCTTTATGCTCCCAGCTGTCGATCAGGAAGGGACCGTTCCCAACGATTGACGCAGCTTCTCCAGCCCATTTTGGATTGCCGTCCACTGATTTTTTATGGAGAGGGTAGTAGGTAGTGAAGGATGTCAGCTCGCGGAACCATGGTGTAGGGGAGCGCAAAGTAAAATCGAGCGTGTAGTCATCCGTTGCTTTGACAGCGACATCCTCTGCTTTTCCCGTCCCGTTGAAAAACTCCTCGCCGCCTTTGATGTAAAACAACTGGTACGCGTATCCGGATGCTGTTTTCGGATCGAGATTGCGTTTGATTGCGTATTCAAAATCGTGCGCGGTAACAGGATCGCCGTTGCTCCATTTGGCGTCCTTACGAATTGTAAAATGAAACTGGGTGAAATCAGGAGAATTGGTGAAGCTGTCCGCTACGGCGTTGATCATTTGCCCTTGTCGATCAACAGTGGTAAGCCCTTCGAATACGAGGTTGATCATGTCCATGGAGGAGGCATCTGTGGCAATACCTGGGTCCATCGTCGGTGGCTCACCTGTGACACTCCAATGTAAGACCATCGGTTCTGTCGATGGCGTGTCCGTTGATTTTGTCGGTTGGGGAGTAGTTGTAGCAGGCTGTGCCTTCTCTGATGGTGTCGTCGAACATCCCGTTACAATACTAAAGAGAAGCGCTGTGCTAAACAAACCTAATAGCCATTTTTTCATACTGACCCCCTGTATTTATCTAAAAATTTTAAAAAATGAAAATGTGATTACAGGGTAATGCAGGAAAAAAATGAAGTCATTCAACAATGTGTACAAAGGTATTGGCAAAAAAAGGGCAAAAAAAACGAATAAATTCATACAACTTGTCCCTCAAATAGGGGAGAATTGGGTGAAATTTCTGTATTACAAAGAAAACCCAAGTGAAGCCACTGAAGTGTTTGCTTCACTTGGGTTTTGGTTGCGAGTCGTGACCTCTATTCTGCCTGATATCGGAACCGAGGTCCTTCTTTATTACCGGTGGTGTTTCGATTCCGAACGTCTCGCTTGGCTTCACTCCATATTTTCGTGAAGCTTGTTGCTGCGCAAATGAGGTGTTTCAGTTCGCATGACGGCGCAGCAGCAAGGAGGCCAGGGCCGAAATCCCGCTGATTGCCCCACTGACCAGGAAAGCAGCATGGTATCCGGACAGTTGGGAGACACCTGCTATTCCGTCAGCAGACGTCTGCCCACCTGCTGCTGAGTGAACCACGGTTACGAGAACCGCTATGCCGAGTGCGCCTCCGAGCTGGCGGGCAGTATTTTGCAGTCCTGCTGCGATGCCTGAATCTTTGGATGGAATGCCAGCGAGCACAGCATGAATGGCTGTCATTAGCATCAGTCCCAGCCCTGCGCCAATGAGCAAGCTGGGTAGCAGCACCCAGGTGACGTAATCCGGATGCAACGGCAGCCAATTCAGCCAGACGAATCCTGCTGCGGCCAGAAGACCGCCGAAGAAAGGAAGCCTGTGGAATCCCGCATCCTCGAGACGGCGAGAGACAATAGCGGTGACGGCCAACGTACCTGCCATCGGCAACAGCGCGAGACCTGTTTCAAATGGACTGTAGCCTTCAATGTTTTGCAGAACAAGCGAGAGAAAGTACATATTGGCCGTCAAGGCCGCGCCGAGTCCAAGAACCATAATCATACCGACAGGCACGTTTCGGTGACGGAAGATTTCAAGTCGAATCAGCGGCTGGGTCGCACGGAGCTCTACCCATACGAATACAGTCAAGAGAATCAGCGATAATCCGAGTGTCCAGAGAACGACCGGTGAGTCCCAGCCTTGATCGACCGTCTGCGTGATCCCGTAGATAAAGGCTGCAACGGAAAGAGTAATCGCAGCCGCACCGGGAATATCCAGCTTCTCCCGTTTGGCGTTTTTCGGCTGGCGCTGGAGACTGAGCGCAACGATGATGATAAGTGCAACGCCGATGGGCACATTGACGAACATAACCCAGCGCCAACTGGCGAAGCTGGTTAACATACCGCCGATGATAACGCCGAAAGCGGAAGCGAGCGACGAAGATGCTGCCCACAGCGAGATCGCCCGTTTCTGCTTGGGACCTTTCGGATAAGCGGACACGATGACCGCCAGCGTGGATGTCGCCAGCACCGAGCCTCCGAAGCCCTGAACAGCCCGTGCAGCGATGAGCATGGCACTGTTTGTGGCGAGGCCACCGACAAGGCTCGCACCTGTGAACAGGATCAGTGCGGTTTGCAAAATGACTTTTCGCCCATAGATGTCGCTTGCCCGGGAAGCGAGCAGCATGAAGCCGCCGAGCATTAACAAGTATGCGTCTACAACCCATTGTTGCCCTGTGGCGGAGAGTCCAAGGTCGGCGCTCATCGCCGATAACGCGACGTTTACGATGGAACTGTCCATGACGACCATAAACGCGCAAACACATGCGATAGTTGAGGCAACCCATGCAGGAACGCCAGGTCGGAGCAATGATATCGAGCCGACTGATGCGGCCGCAGGAGATGCAGAATTCATAAGCTTCACCTCTTGTAACGGTTTACGTCTCGATAGACGTTTTTCGATTATTATCATACACTGGAAAGAAAGAGGCATGATAACGCTATTCGGACAAAATATATCGAGAAATGGCCACAGAGGATTGATTGATATGAAAGATGAGGCAATTGACTATAGCGACCAGCTGGACGGTCCTTCTTTGATCGCGTTTTGGGGCACGGAAAATTCCGATCACGATTTCCGGCTTGGAACGCGCGAATACGATTGGCATAGTCACAAGCGTGGACAAATTTTTTGTGTGGAGAGCGGTCTTATTCATGTTCGCACCGCTCGTGGCTCGTGGCTGCTTCCCCCGCATCGTGCTGGCTGGATACCTCCAGACGTACGGCATAAGGTCAGCGTGAGCGGCGCGATGAACGGATGGTGTGTGCTTGTCCTTCCCGAGATAGGTCGTGATTTGCCACCACACCCTTGCGTGATCGGCATTTCTGAGCTTATGTACGCTTTGGTCCGGCGGGCAGCCTCTTGGTACGATCAGGACTTCCTGGAGCCAGAGCAGGAGCGAATCGCCGCCGTATTGCTCGATGAAATCGTGCAAGCACCGTTGGAGCCTTTGCACTTGCCCATGCCTTCCGAGCCCCGTCTTCTGCGCATTGCGAATGAAATCCTGCAGTGTCCCGAGGATAGCCGAACGCTGGATGACTGGGCTGCGTGGGCCGCTCTTTCTCCACGGACCTTGCGGCGGCTGATTCTGGCGGAAACCGGCTTGACGTTTGCCCAGTGGCGTCAACAGGCACGGTTGACGCATGCGCTGGAAATGCTGGCACGAGGGGATTCTGTCGCAATCATCGCCGACGCACTGGGCTATTCTTCGCCGAGCAGTTTCATTGCGATGTTCCGACGCGCATTTGGGGACTCACCAGGCCGTTATTTAGCAACAAGACGGGAGAAATGATCAGCAAACAACGAAGGGAAGTCAGCCTATGCGGCTGCTTCCCTTTTTTACATGCCTATTATTAATCGAGATAAGTTCCTGAATCACGCGATTTGGATCTCGTCCAAGGGGTTCCCAAATAAGACAGGGCCCAACGATCTACTCCGTACCAGCCAGCTACCTTCCACGCCATAACGAGCCAGGTAGCAAAAACAAACAAGAGAGGATTCGTACTGACTGTACCAGCAAAGAGAAAGCTGACGTTCATCAGACCGCCGAAAAACGCAGCGATTCCTGTCAACAGACCTACCACGAGGCCCAGACCGACGAGCAATTCTCCGTAGGCAACCATGAAGCCAAATACCTTGGCATTTGGCAATACGGTGTTTTCGAGGAACCAGGCGTACCAGGACGTTACATCCTTGCCGTCTGCTGCTTTGGCCAAGGCTCCTTTGATAAAGCCTTCGATGGCACTACCGGCATTTTCGCCCGTCCACGCGTCGGAATTGATTTTCTTCCAGCCGGAGGTAATCCAGATGTAACCGACGTAGAGCCTGACGATGAGCCAAATTGTTGCGGATCTGGTGCTTGTGAATAAGAATCGGGAAACAGGATTTTCAGGAATAATGATTTCTTTACTTGCTTGACTTCGCAAATCCATTTTTACTCCTCCTTCATTCTGCAATAAATATCTCCTATAAAGGATAATTGTTCCAAGAAATTCTAACACATGAATAGGTCGTTTGGACCGTCCTTATGCATAAGTTCATCAGGAGTTCATTGACACTATTGGCACATTGTTAATAGGTGTTTTGGAAAATATAGGTGGCTGTAGGTGGCGGGAGAATTATGTGTGTATTTACAATAAATTTACAATATCGTCTATTGTGAATGGCATTGACAGTAAACTCGCTGGTAAATTATGTTGAAGTTTGGCAAAAAATAACGATCCAGTGGAGAAAACAATGACGCAAAAAATGATCTCATTCCGTACGAAGCTAATGATCACGCTCTCCTTGTTTACCATGCTCGTGGCAATGGTCTTGTCCATTATTGACTATGTCCAGCTGAAGGCAAACATCATTTCCGAGAAGTCCATGCAATATCAGTTAGTTGAAGACCATGTCACAAATTCGATCAAGAACGTAGATCTGGTATATGGCGTTTTTGAAAAAGATATGGAAAAGCGGATGCAGCAGTCATTAGCTACGCTCGCCAAAATATATGAAACAAATCCGGAGATTCAATCGTGGGACTACACGGCCCTACAAAAGCAATTTGGGATGGATATTTTCGTTATCGATCGGTCTATCAAGGTCGTTCATTCCAGTGTTCAGACAGATATTGGTCTTGATTTCAGCAATGCGGGAGAATTTACTGATCTGTTAAAAAAGCGCATTGATGGCACGGGATTTTCTGCTGATGGAATGGAAGTATCGGTGAACACGGGTCAGATCAAAAAGTTTGCATATTTGCCAACACATGACCACAAATATTTGCTGGAAGTAAGCACTAATTTACAGGATAGCGAGCTCTTCCAAGCATTCAATTTTCTCGAGGTATCCGAGGAAATCTCGAAAAAATACAGCATCGTCAAAGATATCACCATCTATTCGCATGACGGCTACGCACTCGGAAAGCAGGGCGACGATGGCAAAGCATTGCGTGTCCCTGAGCATCTGCTGTCGACTTTAACAGAAGCGTTTCAAACCCAGCAGATGAAAAAGGCGGATGACAAGGTCGACGGTCAAAATCAAACGTATCGATTTATCCCGTACAAGCTGGACGAGCAGTCCAATGACCTCAGTCGCTCACGTGTGATTGAAATTCAGTACAACAATACCGAGCTGGAGCAAATGCTTGCAGATAGCCTAGCGTCTGCCCTCATAAGGATGGTCATCGCGGTTGCTTTGGCGGTTGCTTTGTCATACGTCCTCAGTCGCTGGATTACCGGGCCGATTGACAAGATGCGCAGTGTGATTGGAAAAACGGCTAATTTTGATTTAAGTGAACAAATTCAGAGCAATTCTTCCTCCAACACAGATGAAATCGGCTTGATGGAAAGATCGATCCTGCTTATGCGTGAGCAATTAAACGAGGTGGTTCACAAGCTCGTATCTGTCTCTCATGCAGTAGCAGACAATGCCCAGCAAGTGAAGCAATCCACAGAAGAGGTCAGCGAGCAATCCAGAGGCACAGCGGAAGCAACGACCGTGCTGCTTTCGCACATGCAGGAGACGATGGCTGCAACGGAGGAAATGAATGCTACCTTAAACGATATTCAAGCTGTCATTCATTCCATCTCGTTAAACACAGTCGAGGCAGCGACTACTTCACAGGATATCAGCTTGCGAGCAGATCAGCTGAAAGCAAGCTCTGTTCAGGCACAACAGACCTCCACGCAAATTTATACAGAGGTTAAGCAGAAAACGGAGACGGCGATTACACAAACGACGGAGTCCATGGAACAAATCAATCAGCTTGTCGATGCAATCCTGCATATTTCTCAGCAAACGAATCTGCTGGCCTTGAATGCGGCCATCGAGGCGGCACGTGCAGGGGAGAGCGGAAAAGGCTTCTCTGTCGTTGCAGATGAGATTCGCAAGCTGGCTACACAGTCGGCAGAGGTGGTTACAGATATTCAACGGATTATCGAAGGTACGCGAGAAGCAGTCAATCATTTGGCTGTCAGCTCATCTAGCGTGCTAGAGTATATCGATAGCCAAGTTCGACCTGATTACGTGAAACTGATTGACACCTCTGAGCAATACAATCAAGATGCCCGTTACTTCAATACACTTCTGTCTGAATTCAGCGCATCCTTTGAAGAGCTGAACGCAACGATCAGCAGTGTGATCATGGTTGTCGAGCAGGTGACCGATTCGATGAACCAAAGCGGACACAGTGTAGAGGCGATCACGGAGCAAGCACGGATCATTGCGGACAATAACAGCCATATGGCTGCGATTTCAGAGAACAATGTCGGCTATACCGAGACATTGGAGGGTATCGTGAAGCGGTTTAAGCTATAAGACGATAACCAGTATGCAAAAGGGAGACCAAACAGCAAGCGGCTGTCGGTCTCCCTTTTCTATTCATGCTTACGGTGCTCATAAAGAGCCTGTAATTTATCCGGGTTTCTGATGAAAAAGAGGCGAGAAATCGCATTTTCCTCAACATGCAAGAGCACAACCGTATTGATTTGCTCTCCCAGACGAAGGAGAAGCCCGATTTGATTGTTCAAAGGCAAAGGCTCCACTTGAAGTCCGAGTGGCAGAACCGTCTTGCGCATGATACCAAGCAGAAAGTGGGCGATGCGTTCCGCAGAAACAATTGGGTGGATCGCCGCCGATACTTTGCCGCCGCCATCAGAGAGAAGGACGGCGTCTTTGGCGAGCATGCCGAGCAGTGTATCCATTTTTCCATGCTCTAGTGCGTCAATAAAACGGCTTATCCATTGCTCCTCGATTGATTTTTCCGGCGCGAAAAGGGCGTGCTCCTCCGTAGCAGTGATCCCGACTTTGTTCTTGGCGCGGCTGCTGATTTTGCGACAGTTCGCTTCACTTTTTCCTATCAGGTGGGCGATTTCATGATAGTCAAAGCCAAGTGCCTCCCGAAGAACAAACACGGCTCGTTCCGTTTCCGATAACTGCTCGAGCAGCACGAGCATGGCATAGGAGAGCAGATCTTTTTGTACCACGGATTCAGCCGAATCATGAACAGGTGTATGGATTGGCTCAGGCAGCCACGGTCCTGTGTACAGCTCCCGCTTTTTACGTGCCGACTTTAAAAGATCCAGACAGCGATTGGTTGTCATCTTGCATAAATAAGCTTTGGGGTCTGCCATTTGCTCTAGCTGGATCTGGTGTGCTTTCACAAATACATCCTGCACAATATCCTCTGCGTCCGTGGCTGAGCCAATCATCTGATAGGCGAGAGAGAAGAGCAGCCCCTTATATTTCTGGTATAGCCATTCCATCCCTGATTCACTTCCTTTTATCAGCGTAAATCAGACTTGATCTTTTTTCAGTGTAGCATGCTGGCTATATTCCAGGTGTACTGACGTATTTTCCAGCCGAGCTTTCCTGTCAAAATGATATCCAGTCCCCATTTTCGCGTCCAGACTATTCCTTTCTCCGGTCCAAGGCCAATGCAGAAGAATTCCATAAAGCTTTTGTGCGTTGGAGAGGAGGTTCCGTCCAGATCAGCTGCGAGCACACTTCCGAGCCTGGCTGCCTGTGCAGTACCTTCCTTGCATGTCATCCGATCTGCCTGACCGCTGACTGGATCGATGATTCGCGCGCAATCTCCGATGCTGTATACACCAGGTGCACCACTCACCCGATACGATGCATCTACGATGACCTGCCCTTGTGCTGAAATCGGTATGCCGATGGTACGAAGAAGGGGATTCGCGATCAGCCCGAGCGACCAGATGCACAATCCGGTGGAGAATGTATGACCGCTGGACAGTGTTACGATTCCGTCGCGCTCCGCTACTACTTTTTGTCGATGCAGGATCGTTACACCATCGGCTGTTAAGGTCTGCTCCAGCTTTCGCCCGAGCTTGGCCGATCCTTCCGGGAACAGGCGATTGTGGGTGTTGATCAGGTAGACTTTGGTCTCAGCAGGAGGGATACCGAGTCGTGCCGCTTCCTCGTGCATAGCGTAAGCCAGCTCAGCAGCGGTTTCGATGCCGCTTATCCCCGCACCAGCTATTGTTACGGTGAGCAAACGCTGCCGCTCCTCAGGGATCGTTTCTCGAACAGCTTTTTGCATATTAGCGAGCCATGTCTCACGGATGGCCTCGGCTGCTTCTACGCTTGATAGAGCAATTCCTCCTTGCTCCGGCTCTGCTTGACGAATCACGCTGCCTATCGCCAGTACGAGAATGTCATAATGAATTGCTTGCGTGCTGCCTTGTTGGTCTTGGTAGAACAAGGTCTTTTCGTTTTTCTCGATCTTGGTTGCCGTGCCCTGGACGAATTCGACCTCATCAGGAAAAATACTTTTCAAGGGGAGCTCAATTGCGGCTTCTTTACTTACGGCAGGCTTAAACAGCAAAACTTTACGCAGATGATGGGGCTCTTTATCCAGTAAAATAAGGCGAATGCTCCGCCCGGACAATTTATCTCGAATCGCTTTGACAGCATGAATGCCAGCATAGCCTCCACCAACGACGACACAAGTGATTTCTTTCATGCCAATCAGCTCCTCGCTGTAGTTTTCCATATAACGAGGGATGGGGGGAGTTTGTGACAACAAGGATAGCAGTATTGGTTCGTTGTGAAAATAGTTACAATTTGATAAAATTGGAAAATAGTTATGGCAATGAATTCACGAAGTGGGGATCTAACATGACCTATCAAACAGAGTATACATGTGCCTGCTGTGGCAATGTGCATCATGAGCTTCCGCTAAGCTACGGAAGTCCAGCTCCTGCTCTGTGGTTTTCTTTACCACCCGAGGAAAGAGACGAGCGCTGCTTGATGAATGACGAGCTGTGCGTAATCGACGACGAGCATTTTTTTGTCCGCGGGTGTATTGAAATTCCCGTGCTAGAGAGCGATGAGACATTTATTTGGAATGTGTGGGTGTCGCTAAGCAAGGAAAATTTTAAGCGAACCTTTTTATACTGGGAAGAGGAAGGAAGAGAAAACGAATTGGAGCCGATGTTTGGCTGGCTGTCCACGTCGCTGTCATGCTATCCGGGAACGACCCTGCATCTGAAAACTCACGTTCATACCAGACCTGTCGGCGTTCGACCATTGATTGAGCTGGAACAGACAGACCATCCGCTTTCTATCGAGCAAAGAAATGGGATAACAAGAGCGCGGGTGATTGAGATTGCGGAAGCGCTGTGCCAGGGGTAAAGAAATATCGTCCAAAGAAGTAGCGGAGCACTCGGACTTGATGAATAAAGTCTTCGTGCTCCGTTTTTCTATAACCAAGCCTTTTTTAGGAGCTTCACACCAAGCTGGATTTCATCAAATGATAGGTTACTGAAACCTAATTTTATGATTGGTTTATCGGTTTTGCTTTTGAGGAAGAAGGGTGAGGTAGGATAGACCTTCACGCCCTGAATGGAAGCTTGTTGGACGAGCCATTCCTCTGAACGCTCCACATGTACTTTGACTAATACATACAGGCCAGATTGCTCACCAATGATAGAAATGCTCTGCTTGAAATGATCCCTTAATACAGAAACGAAGTGCTGCATTTTTCGTTTATAAACAAGCCGCATGCGTTTAATATGGCGATTCCATTCGCCTTCAGCCATAAATTTCGCCATGGCGAATTGGCTGAGTAGGGAAGTGGTGCTCTCGAAATGGGTGAATTGATTTTTGTAACGCTCTAAAAGGGGCTGTGGCAATACCATATAGCTCAAGCGAATTCCTGGAAGAAAGCACTTTGAGAAATTTCCGAGATAGATCACTCGCGTTGAATCGATGGAAGCGAGAGCGGGAAATGGCTGCTGGGTATAGCGAAATTCACTGTCATAATCGTCTTCGATAATATAGCCCTGCCTCTTGTTTGCCCAATGGATAAGCGCATGTCTTTGTTGAATGGGCATGCTGACCCCATACGGACTGTGATGGGACGGGGCCACATAAATGAATCGTGATGTCATCTGCTCTAGATGTGAAAAATCGGCGCCTGTCTCATAGACGGGCAGTGTTTCAAGCGAAAATTGATTTAATTGAAAAGCTTCCCTGGCTCCATCATAACCAGGGTCTTCTACAATGATGCTAGAAAAGTCATGCTTCAGGACCAGGCCGAGATACACAAGCATTTGCCCGGTACTGCTTCCGATAATGATCGCATCTGGATCTGTTCTCACCCCGCGAGACTGGAGTAGATATGCTGCGATCTGTTCACGCAGGCACCATTCGCCAAAAGGCTCCCCGTATCGAAAGCTGTCCTTTTCCGTTAATACTTGATTCGAGATTCTCCTCCATGTTTTTAAAGGGAAGTGCGATTGATCAACGACGTCCGCGCGAAAATCAATACGAGCAGGTGGGACTGACTCTGTTTGCTTGATAGTCGGAGTGCTGTGAGCCTCTTGAAATAATAGGGGTTCTACTTCGTTGACCACATAACCTTTTCGCCCTTCGCCGCGAATATAGCCTTCGGCAACCAGCTGTTCATACGCCATCAATGTAGTATTACGGCTTACCTGTAAGGAATCTGCAAGCTGACGAATAGAGGGCAGTGGCTCGTCCGCCTTGATGTCGCCCTGCTCAATCAAGTACTTGAAATGCTCATAGATTTGTTTGTATTTCGGGGAGCTGTCTGTAAAAGCAAAAATGGTGTTTATCACTTTTTCATCTCCCTGACATGTGAGTTTTTTCTGTATTGTACCTTTATAAATGTCAGCCTGAATACTATCATATCGTGTAACAGATTTTGTTGAGTATCAAAATGTGAATGGAGGAAGGTCAAATGTATATCCCAGAGCATTATGCGATCAAAGATGTAGCTGCTGCCTACCAGGTCATACAGGAGAACAGTTTCGCCACCTTGTTTTCCGTTCATGAAGGAATGCCCGTCGCTACTCATTTACCTCTTATATTGAATATGGAGAAAACGTATTTGTACGGTCATTTTGCCCGTCCTAATCCACAGTGGAAGGATATTCAAAATCAGACAGTCCTAACGGTTTTCCATGGTCCTCATTGCTATATCTCGCCCTCTTGGTATGAGACGAATAAAGCAGTGCCGACGTGGAATTATGTGACCGTTCATGTTTATGGGGAAGTTGAGCTGATCCGGGATGAGCATGAGTTAATGAGCTCCTTGAATGATTTGGTAGTGAAGTACGAAGCTCCTGACAGTCCTTACAAATTGGAGGATGTAGATGCTGAATATCTCGGTGGTATGAACAAAGGTATTCAAGGCTTCAAAATCAAGATCGATCGGATGGAAGGGAAAGTAAAGGCAAGTCAAAACCATTCCTTACATAGACAAGAGCTCGTGATAAAACAGCTGGAACAGAGTCCATTTCAAAACGAGCAGCAAATTGCCTCCTTGATGAAAGCGAATCTGAAAACGAGAGCGTAATGGTGCTTTCAGCTATCATCATGAGCAAAAATACAACAAGGAGTTGGGTTCGATGGAGTTTTCTACGATTTGGCTTTTTATAGTTGCTGCTACTACTTTATTAATCATACCAGGTCCGGCTGTGTTTTATATTATGGCAAGAAGCATCGATCAGGGGAAAAAAGCAGGTCTGGTATCCGTTCTCGGTGTGGCGCTTGGCGGTTCCATTCATGTCTTGGCTGGAGCTATTGGGGTATCTGCAATCCTTATGACCTCAGCAACAGCCTTTCACATCGTAAAATACTTGGGGGCTGCGTATCTTATCTATCTGGGGTGCAAGACGTTATTGTCTAAATCTGAATCGACGACTTCCGCAATTCATTTCACCTACTGATGGATCGGTCTCTGTACAATTTTTGCTTTTAGGAACAATATTTATTATCCTAGCTTTTATTAGTGATGGTCTGTATGCCGTTCTTGCAGCAAGTATTCGAAAGCGGATTGTGGGTAGCAGCGGCAGCAGCGTGAGTTCAAAGGTACTCAATCGGATAACGGGCTATTTCTATATTGCGCTGGGGGTATTCTCCGCGTTTGCGAGCCCCTCCAAAACATAAGGGCAGTGACACCATAAGGAGAGCGATTTTATGACGAGCTTCATCATTGAAGATGATTTTTGGTCGTTATTCCCACAGGCGAAAATAGGCACAGTGATTTGCCAGGGGATTGATAATTCAATCAGGGACGTTGAAATTTACGAGAAGCTGCTGCAGGAGGCAGAGAAGGAAGCGCAAAAATTCTTCAGTCAGGAGGAATTCAGTGCGAACCCAGTCATATCCGTTTGGCGGGAAGCCTTTCAGAAATTCAAGACAAAGAAGGGCGCAAGATGTTCCATTGAAGCTCTATTAAAAAGAGTGAAAAACGGTAATCACATCGGGACAATAAACCCGCTCGTTGACATCTATAATTCCATTTCCTTGCGCTATGGATTTCCAGTTGGTGGAGAGGATATCGATACTTTTGCAGGCGATCTTCGGCTAACGCAGGCAAATGGTAACGAACCGTTTATCCCATTGGGCAGCGATGAAAATGCGTCGCCCTACGAAGGGGAAATTGTTTATAAAGACGATGAAGGGGCAATATGCCGATGCTGGAATTGGCGTGAAGCCCTCAGGACGATGCTTACCGAGCATACGAAGCATGCATTTCTCTGTATAGAATTAGTCGATGAAACAAGAAGTGAAGAGTTTGATTTGGCACTGAAAGAGTTGGCTGATCTCGTGTCCCATCATCTTGGGGGGACTGTAAGGATTGAAGTGCTGGATATGAATCATCGGGAAATGACAATCGTTGGTTAGGAACTTCCAATTGCAGGTGAGAACAAGAAAAACCGCTGTGGAAACAACGGTTTTTTTCGTTTTTCCGCCAGTATCGCTCAATTTGTCACAAACCTGGACGCAGAAGGATCATACCTAGTAGAAACCAATCAATGAGGTGAACAGGTTGAACGGAGTAGAAACAATCCCGGCCAGCTTAGCGACAACCAGGGAGGCGCGGCTAAAATGGCTGATGCAGGAATACGGGGAAAATGTCTTCCATCTCGTCTGCCTCACGGTAAAAAGCCATTCCTTGGCAGAGGATATCACGCAAAACGTATTTATCAAGGCATATCGTCATTTGGACCAGTTTCGCGGGGAGGGTCAGATCAAGCACTGGCTCTACAAAATTGCCATGAATGAATGCAAAAAGCATTTTCGCTCATGGTCCTTTCGCAACATTTTCCCTACAGTAGATGACCATCTGGGCAATCTTCTGGACGGTAAGGCGACGAATCAGGTAGAAGAAGAGATCCTTAGCCGAGTGAAGCGGGATGAGATCGTGGCGTATATTCATTCGCTTGCACCGAAATACAGGCAAGTGATCCTGCTGCACTACTACGAGGACTTGTCCATTCAGGAGGTAGCAGAGATTCTTTCCGTTTCACAGGAGGTCGTCCGTACGAGATTGCACCGCGCCAGAAAGCAATTAAGAGAAAGCATGTCTAAGGGGGTAGAAGGATGAGCGAGGATCGTGTATGGAAAGAGTGGAGCCAATCTGCAAAGCAAGCAGTAAAAGAGCAATATCCGTTTCAATTGCAGCCGCTGGAAACAGAGGTGTTGAAAAAAATCCAGTTGCAAAATCGGCGCAGGCCCTGGAGGATTGCGGCGTGGACCGCAGGTGTGGCTGTTTCTGCTACGTTCTTTTTACAGGTTGTTCAGCCTCTTCATAGAGTAGAGGATCTATTTGGCTTGACAGGGGCGCAACAGTATCCAGCACAATTTGAATGGTCGACACCGGATCAAGGCTTTTCTCAAGCACGAGATCACGGTTATCCAATCTTGCCTGAGATCAAGGTGGAAAAGGACGGCTTCACGTTTCAGCTCAAAGACCTCATGGTCGATCAACGACGTATTACCTATACGCTTTTGGTCTCGGGTGAAAAGCTGGAGGAGATCGTAAGGGATAACGACGAAGACAAAAAGTTTGCGTTACTGTACGGTGGACTAATAGTAAATCTGGGGGAGATGAGTTTGAGGGGAGGGGCTTCGACGGATCTTCAGCCTATCAAAGGCACCAACTATTTTGTCATAAAGGCCAACTATTTGCTGGAGTCACAGAAAATGCGGGAACTGATGAACCAGCCAAATCCTGTACTTCCTGTAGTGATTGAAAGGCAAAACAAGGATAGTAATGAGGTGCTCGCGGAAATACGAGTGCCATTGCCAAAAGCAGTCCTGGCCGCCGAAAAGGTAATTGAGCCGATACAGGGCAGTCATGCAGAAATGGGTGCCGATAAGCTGGTGGACAATCTTTCGGTGAATCAAATTGTAGCAGCTCCCACTATCATGCTGGTAGAGCTGGAGGCAAAGCTCAACAACGGATTCGAGCTGAAACGATTGCAAAATGCTAGGCTTGTAGATGAAAAAGGAAAGGAGTACAGCGCGGTAGATGATACGATCAATCCAAATGTGGAGCGGATATTGGGCACGGACAAATACACGCTCAAGTTTATCCCGTCTCTTTACTTTGCTGACCTTCCAGAGGGGCTGGAGCTGCGTTTTTCTGGAATCGTAGCGAATCGGGAAATGGGAGAGAGCCTTGTACTTGATAGGAATGCCAAGTACCCGCAGGATATCCCATTTGGCAAACAAACCTTGCGTATCCAACAGGTGTACTACAAGGATGATCATCTCTTTATTGTGATCCCGAACAAGGAGCCTGAAGAGATTACGCTCAGAATCGATAATCAAATCTACAAGGATTTCATCATAGCTGATTCATTGGAGACGGTCACTTTTAGCTTTCCAGTAAAGAAAAAAGATAGCTATGAGTTGTGGCTGAGCGGTTTTGAGCGGGAGGAGTCGACTTTCGAGGGTGTCATTCCGATCACGCCCAAAAAGTAGAGGGACTAAAAAAAGCCACTGCGAAAGTGGCTTTTTGTTTGGAAAAAAGCAGAGACGGATTCTAGCAATTAAACGCGCTCTACAGGGCAAGTGAGGCAAGTAGGACCGCCTGTACCCTTGTAGGAAATTTCCTGACCCTCATATTCATACACGGTTGCACCGGCATCGAGGAGCAGCTGCTTGGTTTCCGGGTTGCCTGCAACGACCATGCATACGCGAGGTGCCAAAGCCAGTACGTTGCTGCCGAGATTTTCGTATTCGTGATCGGATACCTCGACCAGCTGGATACCTCTATCAATGAGCAGTTGGCGGAAGAAGACCGGCATCAGCTTGGAATAGACGACTGCGAGATCATGATCGACCATACTGATGACGGACATCAGATGCAGGCACTCTTCTGCGCCACGATCATACGGAAGGGGAACGACGATGACTTCATCTGTGAAGTCCTTCACCATTTCGGTGATTTGCGCGATGGCCGCCTGATTAGTGCGGAAGCCAAGACCGATTGCAAGCGTTTTCTCATCGAGCCAGACCAAGTCGCCGCCATCTGCGAGAGCATCTCCTGACAGCTGACCCAAGATCGGGATGTTGTTTTCTTGCAAAAAAGCTTTGTACGCTTCAGCCTCACCCTGACGAAGCTGCTTTCCGGACTTTAAAAGAATGGCCCCTTTGGAAGTGAACTTTACCGGGTCATGTGCATAGATCGAGTCGAGTCCCGTTTTATCGGATTGCGGAAGGTGCAGCACATTTTCCACGTGATCTCGTAGAATTGCCTCGAATTTTGCATATTCTTCCTGTGCTTTATTCCAGTCGACATGATCTGTATAGTTGAACGTTTTCCAGGATTGATCCAAATGCTCCTGACTGATGAAGGCTTGATTAGGGTGTTTGATGATGACCGTTTTCATCTTTTTGACCATGGATTGGCTGCCTGAGAACATAGTTACCTCCTTTAATTCCACATTGTAGAATAATATTCATATTTCGAAATATTTTTATACTTAGTTTACACACTGTTGTTTCTTACTGTCAATTGCGGAGCATTATTTTTTTGCGATTCACAAAATTGCAGAAAATAGTTTAAGATATGGGTTATAACGGATACAGACAGATAAAGGGGAGATGAGCGTGATCCAATCGTTTGATCGAGCGATGGCGATCGCGACGGCACTTTCGTCGGACGAGCAAAGAAAATGGTGGACGATAAACGATTTATCGAAAGAGTGTCATCTTCCGGTAAGCACCATCTATCGGCTTCTGTACACGTTGATGAAGCATGGGCTTGTGGAGCAGGATGCAGTAGGAAAGCAGTATGCTCTGGGTGTCAAATGGATGGAATTTGGCCTTCGTGTACTAGACCGGATTGATTATCGGAAAGTGATAAAGCCGATGATTGAGGAGCTTGCCAGAGAGGTAGAGGAAAGCGTTTACTTCAGTCAGCCGAGTGGAGTCGAATCCATCATCGTAGATCGTATCGACAGCCAGCACAACATTCGTGTCTATGATCAGCTTGGTTTGCGAATTCCGCTGAATATCGGTGCGGCCAATAAAACGATTCTGGCGAATATGACCACAAATGAGGCGGAGCAAATTCTGCTGCAGTTAATCGAGCAGGAGCACATGCAGCCATTTTTTGAAAAGCTGAAGGAGATTAAGCAACAGGGCTATGCCGTGAGTTTTGGAGAGAGAACAGAAAATACCGCATCCGTAGCGGCTCCTGTTTTTGACTACAATCAAAAAGTAATCGGCGCCTTGAGCATCGGGATTTTGACGTACGATTTAAAAGAAGAGCGTTTGCAATTTTTAATCGAAAAAGTAAAGGAAGTCGCCTGTAAAACGTCACAAAGATTAGGCAGTTACTAGTCTTTCTTCTTTTGTTCATATGTTGGAATTTGTTTTGGTATGTGAAAAAAGAGCGGAAATGTTCTCCGCTCTTTTTCTTTTTGCCGCCTGCTTTCAGGTGGCCAGGGGAATTATTCGTTTTTTAATGCAACCCAATGCTCATAGGAATGGATCGCGATTCCTTTAAAGGATGGATGAACGGACATCAGCTCTGTAAGCCTTGCGAGCATGTGGTTCATGTACGTTTTTCCTTCTTCATAAAAAGACAGATGGTTGCCTTCGTGGCTTTCTTTCGTTTCTACTGCAAGCAGTATGCTTTTGCCCAGCTCATCAGCCCAGGCTATTTCCTCAGTAACTAAAGCAGTGATACTGTTCGAGCCTTCTACACGATCACGGTAAGACATGATTGTGACATGATCGTGCTTGTCGATCAGCCATTTGCTCAAGGCGGTGGTAGAATCGTCCGGCAAAAATACCTTGTCCAGCCAAAAAGGGATGTCACAGCCGATTTCCAGTGCAGGGTCTGTTTGGGCACGTGATGTGTAAGCCTCTACGTTTGCCTTCCACTGTGATACGACGGACGCTTGATCTGTCTTCCATTGTGGTAAAAGATAGGGCTCGATATCAAGATGAATGCCGCTGAATTTTTCCTCGTCTGCAGCAGTTTGATTGTAGGCGAGAACCCAATCTATGAGCGCAATGATTCTGGAGCGATGTGCTTCCAATCCCCACTGCGGGCTTCCTCCCAATGCGTGAACCTTGATTCCTGCCTCGCTCGCTTTTCGAATAAACGTGCGATAGGACTCAGGCTTTTGCGAGAGATCCATTTGCAGGTAGAGGAGATTTACACCTTGCTCCTTGCTGAAGGAGAGAATCTGGTCTGGTTCAGAAGTTATCAGGTTTGTATGCCAGATCCAGGTTGCTTTGATTGGTTTGCTTTCGGTAGAAAAGCCAGTCAAAAATAAGAATAAAGTAACAAGAGCCAGGATCGAAAAAGAACGGGATGTGTACTGCACTTTACGTTTCCCCCAAGATGTCGAGTAATCGTGATGTCCTCGTATGGATAGAGATAGCATTCACTATATTCATATCGGCCAAACGATGTATTTTCATAAGGGCTTTTATAAGGATTTGCTCCTACATGATTTTAAATGAGGGGGATTTTTGCAGGGAAAAAGGAGTGTATTTTTTGATCAAATATATTTTGTTAATTAGAAATTTTTAGTAAAATGATCATAGATACACGATACCTTTCAGGAGGCGATCTGATGCTCACGTTCAAAAGATTTCATGAATGCACGCTAGACGAGGCAGTACAAGCGTACAACCGAGGCTTTGAAGGCTATTATTTTGACCAATCCAAAACGGCAGATACGCTAGCTTTGAAAATGGGGAAGGAGGAGCTGTCCCCTCTCTATTCAGTCCTTGCATTCATGAATGATGAACCTGTGGGCATTGTCCTAAACGGAATTTGGCAACGCAGGGGCAAAAAGGTGGCCTGGAATGGAGGAACCGGAGTGGCCCCAGCCTATCGCAATCAAGGGATTGGTCGGGCATTAATGGAGGAGACACTTCGGATTTACGAGGAGCAAGAGGTAGAGCTTGCGACACTTGTAGCCATCCGCGAAAATGAGAAAGCGATCTCGTTGTATAAAAAGATGGGATTTCAGCTTGTTGATCAGTCGATTTTTCTGGAGAAGAAAGGGAAGCTTCGCTCACTAGATGATGATCGGCACTCACGCTATCGCATCGTGCACGGAATTCCTCATGATGTCTACCAGCTGCCTTTTTGGAAGAACCCTGTCTGGGATATTCAGTGGCAAACGATTGAAAATAAAGAAGCACTCCTCGTCATAGATAACGAGGAGCAGGTAATTGGATATGCATTGTACCGCCGTATTTTTGCGGATGACCAATCCTTGGCGACGATTCTGTTGTTTCACTGCGAGGCTGATCCAAAATGTCAGGATCAGGCTGAAACGATCCGCTACGCTCTCGCACATGTCTTTGCGCCGCTGGATGTTGACTGTCATCGTTTGACGGTGAATCTGCCAGGAAGCAATCTTCCGGTAGTTACGGCCTTGCAGGATGCAGGCTTTGCGCGAATGGCAGAGCAAGTATTTATGACAAAGGTGCTCAAGCAGTAAGATTCGCTTCGACTTTTTCCTGTGCCAGGCATGGAAAAGTAATCGTAAATTTCGTACCAATAAATGGTTCGCTCGTCACTTGAATTGTGCCGCCGATCGAATGGATGACATGATAGGAATAGGTGAGGCCAAGTCCCGTGCCGCTAGATTTGGTAGAGAAATAAATAGAGCCGAGGCGCTGGATTTGTCCCTCATCCATGCCGATTCCGTTGTCTCCGATCAGGAGAATGGCATTTCCTTTTTCTATCAGAATTGACAGCATGACGCGTCCGTTTGGTACGTCAGCGCAAGCCTCAATCGAGTTTTTCACGAAGTTGACCAATACCTGCTTGATCTCATCAGGATTGGCGATGATGGTCACGGGCGTATCAAAAATTTGTACATCCAGCTCCACATTATGCATGTTGGCAAAAGGCAGCATGACTTCCTGAATGACATGGAGCTGCTCGGATACATTGATCGGCTCGTGGCGCTCCTGAAGTGGTTTCGAGATCGATAAGTACTCGGTCAAAATCGATTCGGTTCGCTGGATTTCATCCAGACTGATCTTGATGTACTGTTCGGTTTTGTATGGCTCATTAGGACCCTCCTGCATCAAGCGCAAAAAGCCTTTCACAGCAGTCAGCGGGTTTCGTACTTCATGTGCGAGAGACGCGGCTACATGGCTCATCGCCTGGATTTTTTCATTTTGCGCGTGAATGATAAATAGCTCCTTATCAGCAATCGCTTTGCTAAATAACGACATCAGAAGCCAAATTCCTACTGAATTTTGAAAAGGAATGACAAACACATGATAAGCGAGATGCTGCTTCACATAGGCAGGAAAAAAGAGGTAGGTCAGACCAAGGGCGACAAGGGAAAAGAGAATACCCGCCAGGAACGTATAAAGAGTTTTCCGGTGAGTTTTCTGGTACAGCTTGTAAATCACGACGGAGAGAAGAAAGGTGCACACGAGCATGAGAAGAGCAACTCCCATTCCTTCGCCGCCCAAATAACATCGATAAAGGACAAACTCAAGAACCAAAATCAGTGCAGTCTGCATCCCGCCATAGACGAGCCCAAAAAATAGGATGACATAGCGAATATCAAAAATAATGCCGTCAACCACACTGGACGCAAACGTCATCGCTAGAAAAAGACTGATCGAGCTGGTAATGAGAATAAAAGTTCGGCTGTAATTTTGGAGCTTGTCGCGGTAATATATGTTGTATAAAACAAACGGAGTAAGAGCAAAGAAGAGCTGCAGAATCACTTCTTTTAGTAGGCTCATTGGACATCCCCATACCAGACTGTTTTGGTTATGTATCGTGTCAAAATATTTCGACAAGACACAACACAATTCCTCTCGTTCTTTGGGAGTGCTTCTTGGGCAGAAAGAACCAAAAATTGGTTTAAAAACACCCAGTTGACAGATGGGTAATGGAAGGATTATAGTCTGTATATACTAATACAAACGTTTTGAATATAAGTACAACTCTTATCCAGAGAAGGCTGAGGGAATGGCCCTATGAAGCCCGGCAACCTAGCATGTGAGACGTTTCTCAACTCTTGCAAGCCAAGGTGCTAACTCCAACAGGTAGATGATACCTGACAGATAAGAGGCGGGAATCTTGTTGATTGAAGCCTCTTTCATCTGTTGAAAGAGGCTTTTTTGGTTGCTTTCGCACATAGCTTTAGGCGGAAAAGGAAGAAAAAAAGGGGGATTATGGAGATGAAAAAGAAACTCGGATTGGTAAGCTCAGTAGTGTTGGCACTGTCGGTGGTGTTGACGGCGTGCGGAAGTGGCGGTGCAGGTGGAGCGTCTGGTGACAATGGAAAGAAAATCGCACTGATCATGCGTCAAAACGTAGGTACATTCTCAGCGCAATACATCAACGGTGTAAAAACTGAAGTAGAGAAAAATGGCGGACAATTGACTGTATTCAACGCGGATACTGACCTGGCGAAAATGGCTTCCAACCTTGATGCAGCTGTTAACCAGCATTTTGATGGCATTCTGATCGACCACGGTACAGCAGAAGCGCTGCAACAAGGGACGCAAAAAGCCATTGATAAGAAAATTCCGGTTGTTCTCTTTGACACGGATATCAAATTGCCAGGTGTACCGGTAGTCGAGCAGGACGACAACAAGCTGGCTGAGCTGAGCCTGGAGCAGCTGGCAGCAGATACGAACGGCAAAGGAAACATCGTAAAAATTTGGGTAGCTGGCTTTGCCCCAATGGAAAAACGTCAAGTAACGTATGATGCATTCCAGAAAAAGTACCCGGATATCAAGGAAATTGCAGCGTTCGGTTCAGCAACCAACAATACAGCGCTAGACACTCAAACACAGATGGAAGCGATTCTGAAAAAGTATCCAAACAAGGGTGATATCACAGCAGTTTGGGCAGCATGGGATGAATTCGCCAAAGGTGCAACACGCGCCATTCAACAAGCAGGACGCAACGAAATCAAAGTATATGCAATCGATTTGAGCGATGAAGATTTGCAATTGATTCAAGAGGAAAACTCTCCATGGGCAGCGACCGCAGCGGTTGATCCATCCAACATCGGACGCATCCATGCACAAACCGTTTTCCAAAAAATCAAAGGCGAGCAAGTATCAGACAGCGTGAAGCTGAACCCAGTTCTCGTAAAGCAAGCTGACTTGCCAAAGGATAAAAAAGTAACGATGGGTGATCTGTCCCAATACGTAAACGAGTGGGGCAAGTAAAGCAAGGATCCTCTAAAACGCGGTCGCTCCCTGGTGAGCCGGCCGCGATAGAGGTTTTTTTTAACATAAATTCCGGGGGAGGTGTAAAACATGTCTACCTTGCATATGAAAGGGATCGTAAAGCAATTCTCCGGTGTTCCGGCACTTCGATCGGTTCAGTTTGAAGTAAAGGCTGGCGAGGTTCACGCGCTGCTCGGAGCGAATGGAGCGGGGAAAAGCACGCTGATGAAAATTCTCACAGGCGCTTATCAGGCAGATGGAGGAACGATTTCCATAGATGGCCAAGAGGTGACGATTCAATCACCACAGGATGCCAAGGCGCTGGGAATCCAGTGTGTATACCAGGAGGTCGATACGGCACTCGTTCCCTATTTAAGCGTGGCGGAAAATATCTTACTGGATCAGCTTGTATCGTCCAAGAAAAAGGGACTCATCAACTGGCAGAGCTTGTACGCGGAGTCGGAAAGGATTTTGCAGGGCTTCGGGTTTTCGATCCCTGTAAAAATGCTGGTGGAGCAATGTACCCTGTCAGAAAAACAGCTGATTTTGATTGCTCGCGCTACAGTCCAAAAAGCGAAATACGTCATTTTCGACGAGCCGACAGCGCCTTTAAGCACCAAGGAAAGTGAACGGCTGTTTCAAATCATCGCACAGCTAAAAAGCGCCGGAGTAGGAATCATTTATATTTCCCATCGATTGCCGGAGATTTTTGAAATCTGTGATCGGATCACCATCATGCGGGACGGTCAGGGCGTCATTACGACAGAAACAGCAGCGACGAACATGGATGAAGTGATCTCGCACATGCTGGGCAAAAGCTTTTCTGAGGAGTTCCCCAAAGTTGAGGTGCCGATAGGGGAAACCGTTTTCGAGGCCAAGGCTGTAGCAGGGGGCAAGGTTCGCAGGGCCGATTTGCATGTGAAGCAAGGCGAAATTGTGGGTGTGGTCGGACTTGTGGGAGCGGGGAAGACAGAGCTTGCCCGCTTGTTGTTCGGGGCAGATAGTATGGAGGCAGGGGAGATCAGCTTAAAGGGAAAGCAAGTAAGATTGGCCTCTCCCAAGGATGCTGTTGATGCAGGGATCGTACTTGTGCCGGAGGAAAGACGGAAGGAAGGGATTTTTGTAGAGGAATCCGTCAACCACAACCTGTCGGTAGCCACTTTGGCCAGCTTTTCACCACTTGGCTTTATCCGTAAAGGAATCGAATCCAGACAGGCGAAGGATTTGGTGCAGAAGCTGGGTGTGAAAACAGCAGATATTGCCCAATTAGTCGGTCATCTCAGCGGTGGAAATCAGCAAAAGGTCGCAATCGGGAAATGGCTGAACACGGATTCAAGCATTTTTATGTTCGATGAGCCGACCAAAGGGGTAGATATTGGCGCCAAGAGCGACATTTATCGTTTGATCGGGAAACTGGCGGAGCAAGGAAAGGGAGTTTTGTACTTTTCTTGCGAGTTTCAGGAAGTGATCGGGATTGCTGACCGGATTCTCGTCATGTTTGAGGGGAAAATCGTCAAAGAGCTGAGTCGTGACGAGGTGACCCAAGAGCTGATTATGTATTATGCAAGCGGAGGTGAGTAGCGTGGAAGGAAAGAAATTTAGCTTGTTTGATTTTGTTTATAAATACGGTACGGTCTCAGTTATCGTCATCGTCATGCTGCTATTCAGCCTCACCAACCCGTACTTCTTTACGTATGACAACATCACTGATATCCTTCGTTCGATTTCGATTGTGACGTTTGTAGCGATTGGGGTTACTTTCTCGCTTATCGTTGGGGGCTTCGACCTTTCCGTAGGCTCGACAGTTTCTCTGACGACTGTCGTATCCGCGTCCATGATGGTGTGGTATGAGCAGGGCGTGTTTGCAACATTGGTCATTCCGATTGCCCTCAGCCTGCTGGTTGGCTTGATCAATGCTTTCCTGGTTGTAAAGATTCGGATTCCTGATCTGCTTGCCACCCTGGCGATGCTGTACATTGTAAACGGTATTCATATGACGTATTCCAAAGGGTATTCGATTTACGCAAACATGCCGATGACTGATGGAACAACAGCGCCTGGAAAATTCGACGAATGGTTCCTCTGGCTGGGTCAGGGGAAAATCCTTTCGCTGCCCGTTCCTGTTATATTAACGTTTTTGCTTGTTGTGATTACCCATGTATATTTAACGTATACGAGACAGGGACGGATGCTGTACATGACAGGGGGCAATCTGGAAGCCGCGCGCTTGTCCGGTATTCCAGTGAATCGCTATCGGACACTGGCGTATGTACTGTCTGCCTTATTCGCGGGGCTGGGTGGAATGCTACTCGCAGCACGGATCGGTACCGGACAAGTAAGCAGTGGCGGTTCGATGCTGATGGATGCGGTAGCTGCGGCGTTCGTCGGATTCTCCGTCTTTGGTGCAGGTAAGCCAAACGTTTTTGGTACCTTCGTTGGAGCGATTCTCATCGGGGTCCTGCTCAATGGTATGACGATGCTGAATCTACCTTATTATGCGTACGATATTATCAAAGGGACCGTGCTTGCGCTGGCATTGGCCGTCACGTATTACCAGCTGCGTCGGAAAAGAAAGGCGTAGCAGGCTTCTTATAGTGAAAGAGAGATGGGCCGTCAATGAGAGCTTTGGCGGTCTTTTTCTTCGTCGTTTTTTCAATAATATGGTAACACTTTCACTCTTGACATCCCTCCGATATAATACGGTGAGGGGGAATATAAGTGATTCATTATAAGACATACATACGTGGTGAAAATAATGAATGGGTCACCTTTGTTCATGGGGCAGGGGGAAGCTCATCCATTTGGTATAAACAGATCAAATCCTACAAAGAGAATTTCAATATTCTCCTCGTCGATCTGCGCGGGCATGGCAAATCAAAAAACATCAAGCGCAAGCTGTTCAAGGACTATACCTTTGCGGATGTAAGCAGAGATGTCATTGATGTTCTGAATCATCTGCGTATTACATCGACTCATTTTGTAGGCATATCGCTTGGTACGATCATTGTTCAGATGATTGCTGAAAAGGAGCCGGAAAAGATCCGCTCCATGGTTTTGGCAGGAGCTGTGACCAGACTTAATTTCCGTTCGCAAATGTTGATTACGCTGGGGAATCTGGTCAAACATATCGTTCCGTACATGTGGCTTTACCGCTTGTTTGCTTGGGTGATCATGCCGAGCGAAAGACATCGTGAATCTCGCTCGCTATTTGTCAGAGAAGCGAAAAAGCTATGCCAAAAGGAATTTAAAAGATGGTTTAAGCTGACGAGAGGCGTCAATTCCTTCCTGAATGTACTGCTGGCAAAAGAGCCTCCGATACCAACGATCTTCATCATGGGCGACGAGGACTACATGTTTTTGCCTTCTGTGCAGACGCGGGTAAGTCAGCGCAAGTACGCAGAGCTGAGTCTGGTGGCGAATTCCGGTCATGTCGTCAATGTGGACCAGCCTGACGAGTTTAATCGTATTTCGATTGGGTTTATTCAAAAGCAGGCTAAGCGTAAGCAGCACGTATACACGATGAATTTAGCCTGATGGCTTGATGGGATAATCATGGAACAATGATGCACAAGAACCGCAGTACAAAGGCTGGGGTTCTTTTTTGTACCCCTAAACAATCCCAATTGTAAAAAGGTATAATGATGGACAAGACTACGAAAAGGACGGGAATGGGATGGCGAGAAGTCAGCTGCAAATCAAGCGCATGCTCCAGTATTTTGTGGATGCAACCGTCGAGATTATCGAAGAGGAAGGAATCGAGCAGGTCAGTGCCAGAAAAATTGGACAAAAGGCGGGATATACAGGCTCTACGATTTATAACTATTTTGAAGAGCTGTCTCACCTGATTTTTTTCGCTTCGATGCGATTTGCAACGGGATACTTGCAAGAGCTTCCTGACTATTTGGAGCGGGGACAGACGTATTTGGAGAAATACGTTTTGAGCTGGGAGTGCTTTTGCAAGCATTCTTTTGCCCAGCCTCAGATCTATCACGCCCTGTTCATCGCGGATTTGGGAAAGAAGCCAGAGGATATTTTGGCGCACTATTTCTCCATTTACTCCAGCGATTTGATTGGATTGACCGAGGAGATCAAGCCGCTGCTGTACAATCCTGATCTGACCTCTCGCAGCTTGGCGCTTTTGAAGCTCGCGAAAAAGGAACGGGAGCTCGATGATCAGACGATTGCCGATGTGAATGAAATGACTGTCCTCATGTGGGAAGGCATGCTGACTACAATATTAAATAAACGCAGAGAGATGGACCCAGAGGAAGCGGTAGATAAAACAATGAAGCACATTCGAAACGCGATGATAATCCTTGAGAACAGCGATCCGAGGTAACAATGGAGTTGCAATCATAGTCGTTTTTGTATATAAGAGGGTATATATTCATTTGTCGAGGAGGTATGTAAATGTCCATTCAAAATGAACAGGATTTAATTAGCTTGCAACGCATTGGGAGAATTGTGGCTGAAGCGCGGGAAACCATGATCAAGGCAGTGCGAGTCGGTATGACGACGAAAGAATTGGATCAGATCGGTCAGCAAATATTGGAGCAGCATGGTGCCAAATCAGCACCGCGTAAAGAGTACAATTTTCCTGGCTACACCTGCATCAGTGTGAATCATGTAGTCGCACACGGGATTCCGGATGGTACTGTGCTCAAGGAAGGCGATGTCATCAATGTAGATGTATCTGCTGAGCTGGACGGATACTATGCGGATACGGGAGCTTCAATTGTCGTGGGGGCAGCCGATGAAAGGAAGCAATCGTTGTGCAAATGCGCTGAAGACTCGCTGCACAAAGCGCTTGAATCAGCCAAGGCAGGCTCAAAAATGAGTCAGATCGGACGTATTGTTCATAATGAAGCGCGGAAAAATGGCTTTACGGTAGTGAAGAATTTGACAGGTCATGGCATTGGAAAAAGTCTTCATGAGGAGCCTGATCATATCCTGAATTACTACGACAAGATGGATAAGCGCTTGTTAACAGAGGGGCTAGTTCTGGCAGTAGAAACGTTCATTTCCACCGGAACCGAGTACGTCGATGATGGACGGGACGGCTGGGCGCTGGTAACACCGGACAAGAGCTACGTCGCGCAATATGAGCATACGATTGTCATAACAAAAGACAAACCGATCATTTTAACAGCTTGATGATCGCATGAAATAGGAAGGGACCTCAGACGTCTGGGGTCTTTTTTTGTTAGCCAAAAGACTTACTAGAAAAACTTGCAGAATAGACAAAGTTTGTATATGATCTAAATAAGAATATATGTTCGTAATTGACGGGAGGGATGTTTCGAATGAATCGCTGCGGCTGGGTAAATCAAGACCCTTTATATATGGATTATCATGACAATGAATGGGGCGTGCCCATTTACGACGATCGTCTCCTCTTTGAATTTTTGAATTTAGAAGGTGCACAAGCTGGATTGAGCTGGTATACCATTTTGAAAAAAAGAGAGAACTACCGACGGGCGTTTGATCAATTTGATCCGGAAAGGATTATTCACTACGATGAGCAAAAAATTGAGGAATTGCTACAGGATGAGGGGATTGTGCGCAATCGTTTAAAGGTTCGAGCGGTCGTCACGAATGCCAAAGCTTATTTTAAGGTCGTCGAGGAATTTGGCTCTTTTAGCAGCTACATCTGGTCATTCGTAGGCGGCAAACCAATTCACAATCATTTTCAGGAAATGAAGGACGTACCGGCCTCCACCGAGACCAGTGACAAGCTCAGCAAGGATTTGAAAAAGCGTGGCTTTACCTTTGTGGGTACAACGATATGCTATGCCTTTATGCAGGCAGTCGGCATGGTGAACGATCATGTCGCAACATGCGACTGCTATCAACAATAGGAAGTGCGAGAATAGAGAGGAGGGAATGGCATGAATGAGAATGACCTGCTTATTTTGAACTTTGAGGAAGTCAGACGTAGAAGCATCAAGGTGTGGAGAAGCATTCCGAGCGACCTGTTGAACTGGAAACCGGATGATAAAGCATTTACGTGTGCAGAAATGATTCGTCATGTAATCGAGGGAGAATTTCTTTATCATCAGATTCTGATCCATCGAGGCAGTGCAGCATTATCAGCCATTCCCAATCCTTTTGAAACAAAGGAATTTACGACAGTGGACGAGGATTTGCGGTTTGCCGCGCCATTTCGTGAAGAGTTTTTGAAATACGTGAAAACATTGACGAAAAGCGATCTGGAAAGCATTCGGATTGATCGTTCCGAGGTGGGGTATGTTCGTACTTTGGGGGACATGCTTCTGCGTATCGCTTATCATGAATCCGTCCATACCGGGCAGCTGTTGGATTATATGCGCACGATGAGAATCGAATGTCCGAATATCTGGGACTAATTAGCGCACTCATAAAAAGAAGAACAGAGTCAGAGCTTCTGTTGAAAGACAGGGGTACTGGCTCTTTTTTGTGTCTTTTGGGTATTTGTTGCACCTCCTTGTATTTTTGCAAAGAAATGGTAGAAATATCTTGAACATTGATCGTTAGTATGAGATACTTGTACTAATAATACGAACAAACGTTCCTTTCATACGATACATGGAATACCCGATAGATGCTTTAATAAGGAGGAATTGCAATGGCACAAGCGACACTGCTCAGTAAGGATGTACTAATGGAAGCGGTATGTGAAGGATGTCCGGCTACGTGCTGGGGGAAAAAATCCCATTGCCAGGTCCATGATAAGCATGTTGGAAAAATAGAAGCTTGCCCGGAGTGGGACAAGTACATGCAGGATCAAAAGCGAACAGAGAGCGCGCCGGAGAAACAGCGAGTCCCATACATGAAAACAGATAGCTTTAGTCGTGTGAACGAAGAAGAGCCAACTCTGGAGATTGTCCAGAAAACCGAGGATGAAATTCGCGACTATCATTACATGCTGATCGAGGTTGTTCGCATCCAGCGCTATTTGCGTGAAGCAGGTGAGGGGATGGTCGGACAGTACGGTCTGGAAGCAGCATTGCCAAAGGGAAAAGGGAGCAATGGAGACAAGACTCATGCAGAAGTAGTGCGCCGGGAACGCAAGTGGAAAAGGCTGCAAAATCTCCAGGAGAAAATCGAGCGGATCAACAAGGCTGTGGAAACAATTCCGGGTGAGCAGGAGCGTTTGATCGTCGAAGCGCTTTTGGACGGAGACAAAAACAACCTGATTGCCAAAGAGATCGGCGTTTCCCGGCAGCGTTACTACGAGATCAAGCGAAGCGCGGTACTGAAAATGGCACGGGCCATGTACGGAAACAGATTTCAACAGATCGGGTGATGGACGGAAAGGCTAGGCTTGCTAGATTAGAGGCAGTCGTACACAGCCTTTCGCAAGGCAAGCTCTCTCGGCTCGTTTGCCATTCCGAAGCCATGTTTATTCATGGCATATGCATAGCCCAGCTTCTCATCTGGGTCGGCAAAGCAAAACGAGCCTCCTGCGCCCGGATGACCAAATGCGCTTTCACTCCTGCCAAATTTCAGACCGGAAAAGGGCTTCCAGAATCCTAGAGAATAGGCGATATTCATGCAATTGACATGGTCATAGTAGCCTTCCTGCGGAGATATAGCCGGGTTGTGCAATTCCTTCAAGGTGCATTCCTTCAATCCTAGTACTTCAGCTCGACTCGCAAATGCGGCGTAGATTTTGGCCATCGAACGCACTTGTCCGATCCCATTACCAGAGGGGAATTCAATCGAGAGCATCGGGCGATGGTTAAAATGGTGATTGGCAACAAGCTTTTTTGGGTCGACCAAGCTTCGCGCTACCAAAGAGGTAGGGCTGAGAAACCCGAGCAGCATTTTTCCTGGTAGTCGTGTAATGCCCTTCATTAGTTGAAGCGGAGATGGACTGACAGTGGTTTACACAACCTGACACATGCGTGACTTTTGCCTTTATTTACCATTATTGAGTTATACTTGAGTCAAGCGAAGTGAATAGAAGAGTAGCACAAAGCCATCCGGGAGTTTTTCGGGTGGTTTTTTTGTGCAGAGCGGAAGTGCCTGGCGAGCAAGGAAACAGGCGATAGGCCGCATATTTTGCGAGTTTAAGGCGTATGTCCACTCGCTCCTTGCTCGGCGGGCATGGCTCGCTAATTCGGTCGAGAGGGTGATGGTTTGGAGATGAAAAATGGACGCTGGTTGGGCTAATAGGCTCAGAACATCGTTCCATCACAGAGTCTTGATCAGAAGCTCGTAATCTACGAATGGAAAGGAGAAATAATAAAGGATGGGAATTATGGTCAACGCATCTACACCGGGTGATTCATTTACAAATGCAATTGTCGTGTCCGGCACCTCAGCAAGCGGAACGTTAAGCGACACGAAGGACTTGTTTTTCAAGTATACGGCTCCTCGCACTGCCAGCTACTTTTTTACTACTGCATCTGGCTTCGATGCTTATTTGCAAGTTATCGACACAAATCAGGTAACGGTTCTTGGCGCAGATGACGACAGTGCAGGTGGAAATCAGCCGAAAGTGATTGTCCCGTTAACAGCGGGGAAAGTAGTCTTTTTGAAAGTTTTTGGGTACAACCATTTGGCAGGTAAATTCGGACCAGTAACATTGAATATTGCCGAGGCTTCCGCTGGTACTGCTCCAGGCACTGTCTCCATGGCTGTCGCTTCTCCAACGACAAATTCGCTGACACTGACCTACTCTGCAACGGGTGCGACATCCTACGATATTTACCGCAACGGTGCAATAATTGCCACAGGACGCACAGCAACTACGTTTACCGATCCAAATCTATCACCGCTTTCGACATACACCTACTATGTATTAGCTCGTAATTCATATGGGTCGGCTACAAGTCTAAGCAGAGCGGGTACGACCACAGCCAAAACGGGTCCAGATCCGGTAACGATCTTCGAAGGGTTTGAAGGAAGCACCTATGCATTTACCTTTACCGGAGATTGGGCTGATTCCAAAGCGGAAGCATCTACTGGGACATGGAGTCGCAAGAGTAAAGCCATCACGCACAAGGAAACATCGACCATGCAGTTTAAACCGTACATCCCGAGCAAGTATGCACAAACACCAACGTTGAAGTTCGATTACTTCGTCAGCTCCGAAGCTACTTACGATTATTTGGAGGTGCTGCTTGATGGAGTAAGCAAGCTGAAAGCGTCAGGGGAAACGGGCTGGGTGAAGGACTTTACGATCACGCTTGGTACAGGGGAACAGACCGTGACGTTTAATTACGTGAAGGATAACTCCACATCAAAAGGACAGGATTGTGCGTATGTGGATAATATTCGGGTGAGTTATTGAGATGGGTGAATGGTGGGGTTTTTGAGGGGGATACGGTGACATTGCTTTACACAAGCTGACACTTGTTTATAAAATCCCATTAGTTTCCATTTATTGTTTATAATTGAGTCAAGCGAAGCGAACAGACAAAGCCATCCGGTATATAGCCGGGTGGTTTTTTTGTGCCGGTCTATTTGAAAGATAGGGTTTCGCTTGTTATTCAATCATAGGAGGTGACGGAGTTTTAGGACATGTGACTGGTGAAATTTGGAGCAAGCACGACAAATACGATACCAATGATTATTTATCAAGATCTATCGAAAAAGGAGAGATAAGAGTGGCTAAATTTAGCATCGTGTTTCATGGTTTCGACCATAGTGCAAATAAAAAAATTGTTGAGGAGTTAAACGCGAAGATCATAGACGAAATGCCGAACACCCCAAATCTGATCATCGTGGAAGATCTATCAGAACAACAGCTAGAGCAACTTGAGTTACATCCTGATGTAGTAAAAGTTCAAAAGTCTCAAGGATTTAGTCCTGCTATGGCGCAATCAGTAGAATGGTCATTGCCGCTTTCTGGTATACCAGAATTTCATAATCGAGGATATACAGGATTAGGCGTTCGGGTAGGGGTAATTGATTCAGGATTTCGTGACCACGAGGATATGACCTACGCATATCGTTATAGTGTTACCGGTGGAGATGTGACAAATGACTGGGCTAATCACGGTACGTCTTGTGCTGGAATTATTGGGATGAGGAATAACACGCTTGGGTACCTTGGTGTTGCACCCGATGCAGAACTGTACTGCATTGCAATGGATCAGGAAATTGGTTTTGGCAATGGATACAGTGGGGCAGATATTGCAAGAGCGATCGATCATTTGATAGGCAAGCAAGTAAAAGTTATTAGTATTAGCCTTGCAAAGGAGATTAATGACTCAGGTGTAGAAGCGGCGATTAATATTGCTGTTAATAAAGGTATACTTGTCATTGCTTCTGCAGGTAACTCTGGTGAAGAAGCAAGGGATATTAATAATCAGGTTATGTATCCTGCTAAATTATCTAATGTTATTGCCGTAGGAGCAGTAAAAAGAAATCGGGATCTAGCAAAATACTCTGCTAGAGGTGGAGAAATCAATGTAGTTGCCCCTGGAGATGGGGTTCGCGCACCATCAGGGACTTCTTTTACAGGCTACCAATCTTTCAATGGAACATCTTGTGCAGCACCGTTTGTAGCTGGTTTAGCAGCGTTGTTCTGGCAACAGTATCCAAATTATACAGCGTCACAAATTAGAAATCTCATCGAGACCAACGTATATGACATTGGAAAAGATGGTTTTGATAAATCATTTGGTAAGGGGATGGTTATTTCTCCTTGGACAACAATAACGAACTATCCAGGAAGACTTACTTCTAATGCCGTAATCCTTACTAACACTGGCTATAATGGATCAATTGCAAGTGATAAATATATTGTACATCATAAATACACACCTCAGGTAACTGGAAAACATCTTTTCTTTGTGGACTCAGCAACGGTTGATACCGTAATGAATGTTTATGATGACAACTACAACATGATCAACTACGATGATGACAATGGAAGTGGAACAAATCCAGCGATGGTTGTCAATTTGACTGCAGGTCAGATGTACTATGTGAAAGTTGCAAGCTATGGAACATCGACCGGAGTATATTCTTTGAAGGTGCTCACGCCAGATCAATTGACGATACTTGAGGATACCTTTGAACCGGGTGCTCCTCACTTCGATTATGAGGGGGATTGGAGACAAGAAAAAGAAGCTCAATCTGGTACGTATTGCTGGGGAAGCAAAAGTGATACACGAACGAAGTCTTCAACTAAGTTCACAGTAAAAATACCATCAGATGCAAATACACCATTGCTAATCTTCCATCATAAGATGAATGCAGATTCTCGCAACACGATGGAGGTCATTATAAACGGAGAACGTAAATTCTTGCGCACAGGTACATTTGGCTCTAGTACAACAATTTGGTCCGACCAACCAAAACAAATTGAGTTAGTCACTGGAGATAACACCATTGAGTTCGTTTACAATATGCTAGGTAGCGCCATAACAGGTTCAAATCAAGCTTACATCGACAATTTAGCAGTTGTTTTCTATTCCCCATTCAGTAAAAGTGGAGAGTCTATTGATTATCCGATTGCTGTGAACGGAACGAGCGCCAATGGTACACTGAAAGACACCAAAGACCTGTTTTTCATGTATACCGCACCGCATAAGGGTAGCTATACATTTACCACCTCTTCAGGTTTTGATGCATATATGGAAATCATCTCCTCTAATAAGTCCACTGTACTAGGTAAGGATGATGATGGAGCTGGTGACGGCCAACCAAAAGTGGTTGTTCCTCTAAGCGCTGGCGATATTGTTTATGCAAAAGTATACGGATATAGCCATTCAGCAGGGAAATATGGCCCAGTAACGCTTAACATCACACTGCCCAAAGCAAGTTCTGCGAACATTTCCGAAGGATTCGAAGGCAGCAAATATGCATTCAATTTCACTGGAGATTGGGCTGATTCCAAAGTGGAAGCATCCACCGGTACATGGAGCCGCAGGAGCAAGACAATTAACCATAAAGAAACATCTACCATGCAATTTACAGAAAGCATTCCGACCAACTATACTCAAACCCCAACGCTGAAGTTTGACTACTTCGTCAGCTCTGAAGCTAACTACGACTACTTGGAAGTGTTGGTTAACGGAGTAAGTAAACTAAAAGCCTCAGGAGAAACGGGCTGGGTAAAAGACTATTCGGTGACACTTGGAACTGGAAACCAAACCGTAACGTTTAATTACGTAAAGGACGGTTCCACATCAAAAGGGCAAGACTGCGCTTATGTAGACAACATCCGTGTCAGCTATTAATACGAAAACCAAGTGACCAAGATTCCCTAGGGGTCTTTTTTTATTGCCTGACAAAGGTTTACACACCCTGACACTGACGTTCAATTTCCTCTTCTTTACCTGATTTCGTTTATACTTGAGTCAAGCGAAACAAATAAGAGCTGCACAAAAGCCGTCCGGTATATAGCCGGATGGTTTTTTGTGCTCGGTGCGCAAGGAACCAGGCAAAAATGCCATACTTTTATGCGAGTTAAAGGTTTATGTCCACTCGCTCCTTGCTCGGCGGGCTTCGCTCGCTACGCTAGATGAAGGAGGAGAGCATATGTGACACAACGAAAATATGCGTGCCGACAGAGCGGAAGGTGGGGTTATCATGGATCATGAGCTTTCTGTACTGAGCGATCTCATTAATGAGGCCTATCCACAGCTACCGATCGTGGTAAATGTGGATGACTGGATGGCACAGCGTTTTCAAGCCCCAAGCGCGTTCCTTTTGACACATGGCGTGATGGAGACGGGGAATAGTCTAACGTCCTATCAGGTAGTTTCAGAAGGCGCCATTGTGCTTCACTATCCAAAAGTAGAAGGTGTGTATCAGCCGATTTCCACTGAACCTCTGCGTCAGCTTTTGCGAAGGCTACAATTCAGCTACCGCGGAAAAAACGATGATCTGACCATCGAGCTCGATAGCACTTCCTTGCGAATCTGGAGAGATAAACGGGATCGAGCGGAAATCACGTTTCGGTTCACGTACAAGGCTACTGTACCAAAGAACGCAGTGGACAAAATCAATATCTTTGATATCAAGGAGGTCAAAATATAGTGGCAAAGAAAGAACAGCAAGCACAATCCCCAGAGCTTGTGCAAACCAAACGAGAGTGGATTGAGAGCGCCGCATACTTTGGAGCCGAACGGTTCGAAGTAGCCGGGGCTCTTTTTTCTGAGACAGAGCAGCAGCCATTGGCAGAAAGCCAAGTAAAAAGTCGATTGAACAAATACAAAGGCGGGGTGTAACCATGACAATTCAACGTGAGCGACCAGGTGTAACGGTCGAATTGATCGCAAAAGCAAAAGAACGTGTGGTACCAAAAAGTGGTGTTGTGCTGGTGCCATATCAGGCTGAGTGGGGCGCGCCAGATGAACTGGTAAAGCTGGGTAGCTTTGACGAGCGTATGGCAGAAACATTCGGTCAGGTAGATACGATTGAGCTGGCAGCAGAAGGTGGCGCCACAATCCTGGCTTATCGTATGACAAATGGTAACGCAAAAGCGGCAGCGTATGAGCAAGCAGATGCGATCAAGGTAGAGGCACTTTATCCTGGATTACTTGGTAACGATCTGAAGCTTGCGATTGTCGCGTCCACTTCGGAGCCAGGAAAAAGAGAGCTGCAAGTAGCGGGTCCACTCAAGACAGAAAAATTCTCATTTGCAGATGCAGGAGAATTGGTTGCCAAAACGAGCCAATCTATTTACATCCGTGTCAAGCAGCTCGGTGAAACTGTGATTACTACTGTTGCCGAGACACTTTTGAACGGAGGAACGAGTGGGACAGTGGAGCTGGCTGCGGCTGATTCTACCAAGCTGTTCATGGCTGTTTCTGGCGCCGATTTCGATACGATGTATCTTCCTTTTGACGATGCAGCAGTACAAGCAGCAGCCAAGCAGTTTATGGGTGATCGTCGTAAACAGAATAAAAAGCTGAGTACGCTCGTCATTGGTGGCAAAGCCATGGACGACGACAGTATGACCAAGCACATCGAGCGCTCTGTTGCGCAAAATGCCCGTTATGTTGTGAATACAGCGATTGCAGGTCAACACAACAACGGCAAGGTCTATGGAAGCCTGGAGTGGGCTGCATGGGTAGCGGGAATGATTGCAGCGACTCCAGCACATGAATCACTTACGGCAATTGTCGTTCCACTGAAAAAAGCACTGAAGGATTGGGGCCATACCGAGATTTTGAATGCGCTGGGTACAGGTACATTGATCGCCACTCGTGACGGAGATGTTTATATCATCGAAAGCGCGGTAAATACATTAGCCGTCATCGGTACCAATGAGCGCGAGGACTACGGAAAAATTCGTGTGAGCATGACTCTCGATCAGATTGTCAACGACATCAGCCAGGTAGGCAAAAAATACAAAGGCAAACTGAGCAACAGCGATTTGGGCGGCGCTGTATTTGTATCTGCGGTCAATACCTATATGACCGTGCGTGAACAGCAAGGAGCAATCGATGCAGGCTGGACATTTGTCGATCAAAAGAATGGCGACGGGGACCGCCGAGGCTTCCTTTTGTCTGCAAAACCACTAGATGCAATCGAATACTTTGACATTGACTGGGAGGTGCTGTAATTGGCTATTGCACGCGATATTAAACTGAAGAACTGCCAAATTTACGATGAAAATGGGGACCCGATCTACGGAACTCTCGAAGGGAAGATGGTTCTCAAGGTAGAGTATGGCGATACGAATCGTCTGCAAAAAGGGAAAATCCAGACGGTCAATGACTGGCACGTAGAAGTAACGCTGAAAATTACTGCAACGAACGCAGCTCTGAAATACTACTGCGTAGAGCAATTGACCAAAGGGAAAACTCCTGTGCTGCCATTCCTGATCGGTGAAACGCTGGACAAGGAAGCTGGAAATTCCGAGCGTGTCCGTATTTCCAATATCGTATTAAATCCAGATGAGATTACATTGTGGGAAGCAAAGGCAGATGGCAACGACCACGCGACCTATGATCTCAAAGGTATGTCCATCGAAAAGCCTGATTATCTCGACGAATTGCCAGCGTACATCGAATAGGGGGAATGAACATGAGCAAGCTGCAAAAATATTTGGCAAAAGCCAATGAACAAACGCCGCGAAAAGAAATCGTGGTGAACATTGATGGTGATGAGTGGAAAGTCCGCCAATTAAATCTCTCTGAGCTGCGCGATTGCGAGCGAATGGCTGACAAAGGGGAGAAAACAAACTGGTTCCTCTACAACGATGCCCGTCTGGTGAAGGCAACGGAACACGATTTCCCTTGGAATCAGGAAGAGTTGAAAAAAGCGTACAAAGTAGGCACGAAGTATGAGCTGGTGGAAAAGGTTTTCTGCGATAATCCAGAAGGCTATACGAAGCTGCTCAATGCTGTTCGCGAAGTAAACGCAGGCCAATCTGAGGAAGAAGCCATCGAAGAAGCAAAAAACTGATCCGATCTGACGGAGAAGCCTGGCATGTTTGCCGCGCCTTTCTAAGAGGCAGAGGCAGACCGTCGGATCTACTAGAATACGAGGTTGATCTGTACAAGCAAAAACTATTTTTGTTTGCTTGTCAGATCATTGAGTCAGAGGAGGAAAAGGCCGGGGGATGATCCTCGGGCTTTTCTTGCTTTTAACTTCAAGCAAATTTTTAGTGACCTCAGTGAAAGACAGGAGGTGAATCATGTGTCTACGGATGTAGGAAATTTAAAAGCGGCTAGTAGTGAAATTAAAGCCATAGGTAAAGAAATTAGTAATACAACTAAAGCCCTTGCTCATATGGAAAAAAAGCTGAGTAGTATGACTGGTGAGTTTTCATCAAAGACGGAGCGGCTTAAGCGTAGTATGAAAGGCTTACGATCCGAAATCAATGGCCTGAACAACCTGAGCGCAACGCCGCGTATCGAATTAATTGAAAAGGGCTTTAGCAAGCTTGGTGCTCTCAAGCAGCAGCTTTTAAGTTTAAGTACTACTGCTGCTGGGATTGCAATCGGCTCTTCTATTGGAGGAATGATAGATGAGGCGAAGGCAGCAGCTAGAGAGCGAGGTTTGTACGCTGCCAGCGGGAAGACAGAAAAGCAAATGCAGGACTTTGATCAGCTTACAAATAAAATCATGGATATCAATCCATATCTGAACAAGCCGCAAGCGATGGCAATGATCTCAAGAAGTGAACAGCTCAATCCCGACCATGCTGATAAATATGCAGAACGAGCAGCGATGCTCAGCGTTACTACGGTATATTCACCGGAAGAACATTTACGGATGATGGCTTCTATGCGTGAGGGGACTGGCATTGATGATCCTACGCGTTTAGCCAACTCTATTCAAGAAATGAGCAACACGGTTGGCGATATGAACGGTAAGTTTGTTAGTTCGATTGTTGAGTTCAGCGAAGTGAATGGAAAACTTCTTAATACGCCGGAAAAAATGGCGGCTATGGTGTCTGAGATTAAGAACTTGGGGATTCTGAACGATGACAAGGCATTTGGTGCTCTGCGAGAGAGTGTCACTAGGCTTACAAATCAGGAAGAATTGACTACGATCCTCAAAGCTCAATTTGAAGGACAGGGTTCTCGAAAACCGGAGGAAGCACAGCTCAAGGCCGAAGAGGAGGCTAAGCGACTTAATACTGCTCTAACTTCAGGAGATAAGGATGAACAACGAGTTGCGCTAGGTAAAGTAATGATGGCCATCGCTTCGATTGAAGATCAGGGTACGCAACAGAAGATTCTCTACAATTTGGGGGGAATACCAGGCAAGGAGATTTCTGAGGAATTTGCAAAGCTACTGGATGCAGCAGGTAAAATAGCTACTGGGGAAATCCGCCCGCAGGTTGGAAATGAGACGCAGAAGGCTTACGAGGCAGCCACCAAAGAGAACGAATACTTTGCGTTAATGAAGGAGCAGGTTTTGGCAAAACAGGTAGCATTGGAAACTCTTTCAAAGGTTACTAATGATCTATCCGGGGTCTTAACTGGATTATCAAGATTTGCTGCTTCCCTGGCTGGTGGTTTTAATGGTTGGCCAGATTGGGGAAGATATGCACTTTTGATCACCATAGGTGTAATGGGAGCAACTAGCCTAATTAGCAGTACAATTTTTACAGCAAGAGCATTTGTATCGTCACTCAAACTAATCTACCAAGCAATACGAGAAATTCCTTCTAGTGTAAAGACGAAAGTTTCTAATTGGAGAACAAAAGGGACTGATGTTAATACAGGAGGTCCTACTTCACCTTCTGGAAAACAACAGCCCCGGAATTCAACAGATAGAAAGCCTGCCCCCATATTCCAAAACATATACAAGGCGATACTAGAATTACCCTCGAAATTAAAAACGAAGTGGACAAACGGGGGAAAAGAGACACCAAGTATTGATACGGGTGGAGCAGGATCAACATCACAATCATCTTCTCGTAAAATCAAGTCGAAGAGTAAGAACAAAACGAACAAAAATCAGAAAAAAAATAGTAGTGGGAGAAATAGCAACCAACCTGGATTACAAGGAGGAAGTTCCTCTTCTCCGAAAAATGGCTTCGCACACGGTGGAGGTACATCCTCTTTGATAAGCGGATTTTCCCACACAGATAGTGGCATCGCTGGTTTCAAGGGTGGAGCAAAAGGACTACTACGAAGAGTTCCTCTTCTGGGACACGCGCTCAGTCTCGTCGATTTTGCCCAATCGGACAACAAGCTAGAAACGGCAGCCCAATTAGGGACAGAGGCACTTGGAGGCTGGGGAGGAGCAGCAGCTGGAGCGGCAGCAGGTGCAGCGATTGGATCTGTTGTTCCTGTGCTTGGTACCGCGCTTGGAGGCGTAATTGGTGGGCTGATCGGTGGATTTGGTGGTTCGATGGCTGGGAGTGCAGCTTTTGATGGAATCAAATCGCTGTGGCAAGATGAACCACCACCAACAGTTGCAATGCCGAGGCGTCCTCTTTCCAAGGAAGTGAGACAAAACCTTCTCCAAAGCATGCCAGCTGGCCCGCCTGTACCCGATCAGTCACCTGTCAGTGGTCATCAAGCAAAGTCACAACCCATTTCACTCACGATTCCGCAAATCACCATCCCGCTTCATGCAGAAGGTGTTTTGCAGGATATCCCTACGATGCTGAGAATGCTGAGTGACCCTTCAGTAGGACAAAGAATTAAAGATATCATCGAAAAATCATTGCTAGATGCATTAGAAACCAGAGGAGGTGTGACTGTTTGATTCGCTTGCAAGGCAAATATAGGTTGACATTTCCTGTCACACCTGCTGAAATCCAGTTTCGAGGCTATGGTAATGACACGGAGAGCATCACATCTATTACGCTATCGACAGAAAATCACATTTCTGCAAGACGTCCCAAGTCGATCTCTTTTGACTTCTTTCTCCCGGGAGATAACAGTGCTCCCTTTATTGAGGTAGAGGGTTATCAAGGACCAGGATCATGGCTTGCGGGACTGGAGCGTTTAACAGGTACAGAGGTACTTTTGACAATAGATGAGCTGGATTTGGCATGGGTTGTACTCATCGGTCCATGCGACGGCAAGTTTCAGGGAAAAAATGTTGATTTCCACGGTTCTATCGAGTTTCCACTGTTTGAAAAGAATGAGTTCATCACATGGAGCAATCAGACACAGCTGCTCAGTCCAAGTACGATTATTACAAAGCAGCAGCCTGCAAGGCCGAATACAAGCGGCAAAGTAGCCAAGAAAACTCAAAAGCAAAATTCGAATTCTAAAACTCCTCCTACTCAAGTGGAATCTACAGGACAAAAGAGAATTATCGAGATTAAACTGGAACACGCATACTAAATGTAACGGAGTTGATGGAATGAAAGTCATTTACGGAAAAGAACAAACCCGCTATGACCTGACTCCAGCCGTTACGGAGCTGTCCTGGTCCTCAGCGCGGGGACAAATCGCGCAGAATTGTGATGTGAAAATAAAGGATGGCCCGCCACTGAAGTCGGCGGGCTTTTTGATGCTCTTTACTGGCTCAGAGCTAAAGGTAGCACAGCAGTTCTTTCATGGACCTCTCGTACGTTTTGATCGCGATGATCAAACGAGAGACCTTTCTGCGACAGCCTATGAGCTCGGCTGGTATTTGCAAAAGAACGAAATCTCCAGAACCAAGCTGGATGGTGATGCCGGTTCCGAGCTTGCGCGTATTATCAAGGCAGCTGGAATTAGTTTTACTTGTCCCGCCTTTGGATTTTTGACAAAGGAACGGGTTTCACCACAATCGTATACTTCTCTTTTTACTTCCCTGACAGACCAGGCATATGAGAAAACGGGGATTCGTTATTTCGTCCAGTACGAGCGTGACAAGCTGACGGTACTCCCAGAAGGTGGAAATCGTATGATCCCGATGTTCAAGGCCAGCATGCTTACCAGCAGCTCAACCGGAGAGAGCATCGAGGAAGTATACACAGTAGTCACAGCAGAGCGGTATAAAGAGGAGCAAATCGCGAGCAGCGCAACCAAATCGAATGATACGTTGGTCAAGGAAATTGGGCGAATGCAAAAGGTGATTGACGCGGGGGAGGACAAAAATGTGTCTGCATTGGCTGCTAAGCAGTTGGCTGAGCTGTCCAAAATCCCGAAGACACGCTCCATTACGACCAGACACGAGGATGAAAATGCTGCCAGGCTTCGAGCTGGTTGGCTGATCAAGATCATGGAAAAGGACAACCAAACAATAACCGATTGGATTGTGACCAATTGTCAAGCCCGCTACAAGGGTGGTTTGTACACGATGGATCTCCAATTGGAAAGGAAGGCGTAAGATGCATTCAGTCATTGCAAAACTCAGAGGATATGCGCAGGACGGCTTGCAAAACACTCGTGGAGAATTCGGGCAGCTTCTGTCTTTGACCCCGTTATCCGTGAAATTGGATGAAGACCCTACTCCCTTGGAGCCATATGAGCTGGCAACCCTGCGTTCCGCTTCTTTGAGGCAGGAGGATGTAGGCAAAAAAGTAGCTCTGCTTCGGTGCACGAATGACCAATATCTTCTGCTCGGGGTGGTGGAATAATGTTTCCCGAGCTACAAGGTTCAGAGGAAATTATGGCTACCCAAACAGACGCGTCGATTCCATGGACGTATCAGTTTGATTGGGATACCAAACAATTGAGACAGGGTCCAGATGGCAGATATTTGCGTACTCAAAATTATGCGCAATATTTGGAGGAAACAGCTAAAAAAATCCTTAATACACGGCGATTCCGTTACTCGATTTATTCCGAACGCTATGGCGTTGATTTTTTGACAGACAGAGGACGAATGCGGTCAGGGATTTCCTTGGCAGTGGTCAAAGCTCAAGCGGAGGAAGCGTTGGAAGCGCACAGTGAAATTGAAAGAGCAGAGGTCAGCGATATTCGGTTTGAGGGAAACCGGGTCATTTTTCACGTGGGGATTACAGGAGCACGAGGCATAACGAGAATGGAGGTGGACGTATGGCAACGCTAGAGAAACCGAAAATGCCGATTTTGCGAGAGACGCCGGATCAGATCTATCAGCGAATGGCGAATCGGATGAGGCTTTTAGCCGAGCAAAAAGGAGATACCCCGCCAGCTACAGAGGAAGGAGAGATTTTTTACGATTTGCTCTATCCTTTGGCTGAAGAAATTAGTGAGCAACAGCAGCTTTTGGAATACGCCTTTTTACAGGGCTTCTTACCTTGGGCAGATATGGAGTTTCTCGATGCTCACGGTGTCTTTCTGGGTCTTCCTCGAAAGAGAGAAGAAGCAGACGAGGATTATCGAAAACGGCTGATCGAGCGGGCGCGGACAGAAGAAGGGGATGGGCGTCGAGGTGACTATGAGCGGTGGGCGAGAGATATTGACGGTGTTGGAGATGCCACTGCAATCGAAAAGGCCCGTCATGACTTGTCTATCGACGTATATATTACGGACTCACAGCGGCAACCAGCGAGTGTCGAGCTGGCGCAACAAGTAGAGTTGAAGCTGAAGGAAAAACGGCGGGCCTTGCATGATTTAAAGGTATTGCCTGCCAAGATTTTTGAGATTGCCATTGAAGTGAAGCTTGTCCTGCGGGAAGGTGTGGTCATTGATCGGGTGAAGGATGCGATTAGGGGTCAAATCAACGCCTATTTGCAAGGGCGATCCAGGATCGTCTATCAGCAGATGGGATCACTTTTTTTCGTAGACGGTGTACTAGACTTTACGAGCTACACATTAAATAGTGGGACAGCCAACATAACGATAGATGGGGATGCAGTAGCCATGCTCAACCTGGTGGTGACGACATGATCCCGGAGAAATACAGAAAGATGCTTCCGCCCTACTGGTATGAAAATCGAGTGGCCGAGTACCATTTTGAAGGTGCTGCTACACCTGTTGAGTACTATGCGGAGAAGAGAAATGATCTCAGGCAACAGCTGTTTCCACTATCTGCTACTTGGGGGCTTGATTACTGGGACTGGACATATTTTGGAAAAAAGCAGTCATCCAGCTTGGAGCAACGACGAAAAAACATTCAGCAGCAGCATTGGGCCTATCTCGGTTTTGCACCTGAGGTATTGCGGGCAATTGGGATCGCCTCTTCAGAAGGAAAAAGAGTAGAGATGATCGAGGATTATCCTACTAAGCTTATTCGCTACGTTTACCCCATCCATGATCGGTTTGATATACGCCATGCCGTTACAGCTGTGGAAAAAATTCGCCCTGTGCATTGCAATGGCGTAGGGGTGGAGCCAACAACCGATACTATCATAGAATTGATTGATCAGGTGTTAATAGGACTGAAAAGATACCACATGGTTAAAGAATTTCGAGTAGGTATGACACCGATCAAGCAAATGGAGGAGGTAGTTATCTGATGCACCAGGAGTATTTGACTTTAGTCAGAAATGATCTGCTCAATCGGGTGAAGGAAGGCAGTGTGCTAATCAATGATCGTGTAAGTGTACCAGTTCGAGCTGTTGTTATTACCTCACATCCTGTTATTGAATTGCAGCAGTCGGTCGCACTTCAGATTCAGACTATGCAGATAGATGCCGTTCCTGTTATTACAAACCTGAAGCTGAAGACGGCCGAAGGGATAATCGTAGCTGAAAAGGATACTTACACCGTGAGAAACGATGCGCAATTTTTAACGGTATCGTTTGTCGTCCAAGTGAAGGAGGGACATTAATGGTCTATCAGGCAAAGATTGATTGGCAGCCAGATTCGCCGGTAACTGAGCAAGATATTAACCGCTGGGAGCAAGGGATTTTGGATGCTCACCTGCTGATTGCACTGCTGCAAGCCGATGTTTCTAATTTGAAGAACCGCTTGAATACACTCGAAGCCACGTTGCCAGATAACTTCATTCATAACAATTTCAATGATGATTTGTCCACGATTGATTCTATTCGGGTCATTCGCGGGTATTACAATCAGGCACAGAGCCGGTTGGAGGTTTAATGAATGATGTTGTTGGCGAGCAATTTGAATATAGCCATTACAGGAGGTGACAGAGGTGCCGAATAATACTTTTCCAGAGAGTACCTCACGAAGTCAAACCCATACCTGGACGATACCAAACTTGAAATCTGTGCTAAGTGTGAAAGTCAGCTCGGGTAACGTATCATACTCAGTCAGCGGGAATACAATCAGTTTCACTCTAACGAATGGGACAATAACGAGAAGAGTGCAGACTGGAGGAAGTTATACTGATGCTGATACAAAATTCGTGACTGGTCAAACCTCTGCGAGCTATAACTCTGGCGGATATGTTGGGACATTGACGCAGTATGTTGCATCTGGTAGTTATACGCCTGCTGATACGAAAACAGTTTCTCAGTATAAGGGTTTTCGTATGAATTATTATAAAAAGTGGAATGGGACTACATGGGCAAATGATGGAAATTCCTTAGAACAAAGCGGTACTAGTGTTTATGATCCTATTATTTATAATAGTGGCGGGTATACAGGAAAACTCAGTTGGAGTGGTTTAAGCTCAACTTCTACAATTGCAACTTACCCCGCACCAACAAACCCCACATTAAATCAAAGATATATTTATGAGGTAACGGAACCTACGTATCTATATACAGGATCAGTGACTCGCCCTGAATCTGATACCCGAGTTTATAGATATGAAGGTTATGTGACAAAACCAGCTGTAGATACTCGGACATACGATAATTATTATCAATACACAGTTACTGTCGATTACACTACTAATGCAAATCCAACTGTTGCAATTTCAAAGCCTACTGATAACCAAACACTGACAGAAGGAAACTCATTTCAGCTACAGGGCTCCGCATCCGATAGCGACAACGGTAATGTCATCACAGTCAAATACAAAATCAATTCTGGCCCAATCAAGGCGTTGCAATCCGGAGTATCAAACGGAAGCGCGCCTATTTCTTTTGACCGAACGCTAACCTACCGGACCAAGCGTATTTACGATGGAACTGCAGATGTAACCGGTGCAGACCTTGCAGAGAATACAGACCATACCCTTACCGTCTGGGCAGAAGACGACCAGGGAGGCAAAAGCGCGGAGCTCACGCGTAAATTCAGAGTCATTTGGAACCGCCCACCTGTCATTGACGGAACAAATACGAATCTGGGTTCGATCAAGATACCGCCAGCACTTGAGTATTCTGCGACAGATCCAGAAAATCAGACGTTTACCATTACCGAATATCTTAACGGAAAACAGCTTCGTTCTTTTCCAGGCACTGCTGGACAGAAGTACCCATTTACCATTGATCACGATACATGGATTCGACTAGACTTAGACGTCGCTCATCAATTGAAAGTGAGAGCAACAGACAGCACTGGACTTTTCTCTGAACGTATCTATACATTCACCCGTATTGAAACGCACATCGAATTTATGCTTGATTTAGCCAATCCAAGTGTACGCGCGCAATTCAGCCTTGATGGTAAGCCTGAGCGTGTACTGCTTACGTTGGATAAGTATTTACCAACAGGGGCGATGATCGAAAGTGTAAAGGTATGCAATAATGCCCTGGATGCGTCCCCAACATGGGAAGATGCAACGGGTGCTGTAAAAGGAGGGCGCGGCTACCTTTTCACAAATAAGACAAAGACAGCAGAGAATTGGGCCATAAACTTCTGGGTAACAATCGCTAAGGGAACAGCTGCCGAGCGCGTCAAGCTGAACGGATATGGGGGTGCTTTCGATTGATTACAATAACCAACACAGCTCCAATTTCGCAAATCCGATCACAACAAAAAGGAACAGACGCTGCAAAATTCGCGGAATTAGAAAACGCTCTAGCAGAAGCGAAAGCAGAAAATTTGCTTATCATGGAGGCTACAGCACAGGTTTACGAGGAGCTGCAGGCTCTTAAGGTGCAGATGAATAACGCTCCATCAGGACCATAATTCCTACAATATAAAATAGAGAAAGAAAGGTTAGGAACTCGTGGTTGAAATCTACGTGAAACTAATCATGAACGGTCGCCGTACGTTCGAGCAGGTTCCAGAAAACCTGCAAACGGCAGTCAAAAATCAACTGGATTTGCTAGGGCTGGAAACAACTGTGGGAGGATAACAAAAAATCTCCAAACCCTAACTTTTGATAGCTTACGAATCCAAAGCCTAGGGCGTATACTACTTATGCCCATTGTAAAATTCCGATCATTCCCGTTGATGGAACGCCGTGTGCGATGAAAATCGCCCGCACGGTGTAGGCTCGAACGAAGCCCTCCAATAGAGAGAAGGGGACAAAGTCGAGAATAGCATACCAACAGCTCAAAACTTGTTCTACAATGACCTGGACAACGATGATAGCAAAGTGAATGGAGTCCTGACTTGGGACGGGGCTGCTGATGAAGCAGAGGTCAAAGCGTACAACGTGTACTTTGTGAGCCAATCGAATGTGAGAACGCTCATGAAATCGATTCCTAAAGGCTCCACGTACGAGTATACGTTCAACGAATTAGCCGTACCCGGACACTCCGAGAAGCTGGCCGTGTATGCGGTAGACAGCTCTGACGCAGAGTATCCTGCTCATGCATGGGTCTATTACTTTAATCTCACGTTGTAATCCATCACGGCTGTACACCCATTTTAAATTCCCTGGAGCTCATTCTAGGGAATTTTTTGTACCATCAAACAGAGGGGGGGTCTAAAAGGCTCTCCCTCTTATTTTTTCCCCCAAGGGGGTGAGGAGGAGATACGTGCATGAAGTTTTTACACAGCTTGGATAGCATCGCGACTCCGGCAAACGGATGGGCGGCCACAACGGGTGCACTATTGTCATCCGTCTTTCACTATTTTTACGGCACGAACCGGCAGGACATTCTGGTCGTGCTCTTTTTTATGATTGCACTTGACTGGATTACAGGAGTCTCGGCCGCAAAAAAGGATTTATCTTATTCGTCCGAGTACGGTCTCGCACGGATTCCACGAACATTATTTATCGTTGCATTGCCGGCAGTCGGGAACTTGCTGGACCGGGTGATGGGTACGCCGGGCTTTCTCTTTTATGGCGTCACCTTCGCGCTGATTTACCACACGTGGACGAGTCTGACAGCTAATGCGCACCGGGCGGGCTGGCCGATGCCAAAATCGGTTGAGCGCCTGGTGAGTGCAGAGATCAAGGCGAAAGCAGAACGTGCCGAGAGAAAGGAGCCGCGCTCATAAATGCAAATCAGCGACATGTTGTTAACAAATCCTAAAGCACGTCCACGTACCAAAATCGTGCCAAAGGGAGTCGTCATTCATTGGACTGCCAATGAGCGCAGTGGGGCGAATGCAGTGGCAAACCGCAACTTTTTTAACAATCCGACTACGGAAGCGAGTGCCCATTATATTGTGGATGACGCGCAGATCATACGCTGTCTCCCAGAGGATGAGATGGGCTACCATGTTGGAGCAAAAGCCTACAAGCCTATGGCACTGGCAAAGCTCAGCTCCTATCCCAATAACTGTACGATTGGAATCGAGATGTGCGTCAATGCCGACGGACATTTTCCAGTGATGTATCAGCGAACGGTGGAGCTGACTGCCTCCATTTTAAAAAAATATGGTTGGGGCGTGGAACAGCTGTGGCGCCACTACGACATTACGGGAAAGATTTGTCCTGCATTTTTTGTTGAGGATGACTACGCCCGAAAATATACAGGATCCAAAGCAACAGAAGCGTGGGAGAAGTTTCAACAGGATGTCCACAGGTTGCTCACAGCTTATCCACAAAAACCACAGGGTGATGTGGATAAATGTGAGGTTCAGATCGCGCTTGCTACCCATGGATTTGTCATCAATGGCGTATCGTATGTGCCTGTGAGAGCCATTGCAGAGGCAGTAGGTGGAGTAGTAGGATGGGAGCCTGAAACGCAGACAGTAACAGTAAATGGAAAGGTGATTGCTTGCACAAATGAAAAAGGAATCTCATACGCGGCGACGAGAGAGCTGGCATCTCTGTTGGGACTTGGCGTCGAGTGGGATGGTCAGCGGAAGTTGGTCATCTTGCGGAAAGAATAAACGAATAGAAACGAACCCAAAAAAAGCCGCAGATCATCTCTGCGACTTTTCGGGTGGCCAGCATCTGATATGGATTTACAGAACGCGGATCTTGATGGTATCTCGAGCACTCAGGGTGAACCCAGGCTTCACTATCTGGTGATTCACCAGAATTTGCCCAGCTTTTATTCTGTGGATAACTTGATTGCGACTCCAGCCTTCGATCTGTTCGGCGAGGAGTTTGTCGATACGGAAACGTCCCTCTACATGCTCGATGAGGATCGTTACTTCCTGTACCCCATTTTCTAGATATTGTGAAAGGTGGAGGCGGGGGAGCTCGAATGGTTGCTCAAACGTCTCCGCATCCAGCACCTCCCGATGATCTGTGTAAGCTTTATAGGTGGCTAGCTTTTCATTCCACGTATGGTTTTTCACACATTTATAAATGGCAAAACGATAAACATTTTTACCGTTGGAGTTATGGCGGCGAATCATAGTGTCCAAAAACGGAACTGTTCTTCCGCAATTGCTGCAATAGCGCAGCACTTCTTGTTCCTGTTTATTTTCGATTAATACCCACGTATGCTCGTTCGTCAGCAAGGTCCTTCACCTCTTTGGAAAGTGAAAGGAACGCACCTGCTATTTGGATGTCCTGCAGAAGTAGAGCGGTTTTTTGGCAACAAAAAAGGAGAGTCCCCAAAGAGGAATCTCCGTACGAATCTACAACTACAGATTTCGTTACGTTCCTTTGTAATGGGAAAAAAGGGCAGACTGCACCTGTATGAAAAACGATGTGGTTTTTCCAGGGCAAGGCTATCCAGTTTTTTAGGCCATTACAAAGTTATAGTTGGCATACGTTTGGTACCGTACCTTTCCATCCAAATAGACGTACACCAACTTTACCATATATCTCATTTATTTCCAATATACTGGATCAAAAAAGCTTGCAGCTCTTTCTCAGGGGCTATTCTCTCCATGCAACCAAGTGGGGTTCGGGATCGAGAATCGATTCATATTGTTCTTTCCAGCCATAAGCTGCTGACGGGTCCAGTCGTTTGTACCCCGCGTACTTTTCCTGACGAATGGAATCGGTGGCCCAACCTAGATGCTTGACACGGAAGTAGCTTAAAAAAGAGGGAAGCTCAAAAATATTAGATGGAAAACGCCCACAATGAAGAGGGTGCTCTTTCCAGGTGTAGCGATGATTGGGTCTGTAGCGAAGGATAAATGGACGGTAAATGCCGTGAGCATGCCAATATGGATCTTCTCGGTAATGAGAGTCTGACCACATATCGTAAAGACGGAAGCAGCAGACATCTCTTGTTTCACTGGCAAGGAGTGCCCGAGCATTTGGTGGGAAGCCATCTTCAAATACTTCATCTGCGTCCATGTTCAAGATCCATTTGGATCAGATTTGATTGTCTCTTGCCATTGCTGTTTGCGCAGGTCGACTTCATTATGTGCGAACTGAGAGGTTGTATTTTTGACGAGATGGAGCGGAATTCCCTTGAGAACTTCATGGCAAATTTCCAAGCTGTTGTCGGTACTGCCGTCGTCTATAATGACAGCTTCATCTATGTATTCGCGACGCTTGGAGAGGACGTAGGCAAGGTGCTTATCCGCTTCATTATGGATGACCATGGATAGCGTAATTTTGGGACGAGGGGTACTTTTGGCAGCGGACACGGCAGGTGTGCCATTTCGAATAGGGGTAGCACGATGAATTTGTCTCATCCATGTGGTTGCTTCGGAAAAATCTGCTTCCCGATAGAGGTGAAAGGCAGGGTGATGGGTATCGACGAACAAGGAAAATCCCAATGCTTGTGCGCGTATGCAAAAATGCCGATCCTCGCCCCAAAAGCTGAGGTTTTTAATCCGCTCAAAGCTGACTCCAGCCTTCAGTGCTTTTTTGCGAATAAGCGTGCATGCACCCAGACCACCTACTTCATGGACACCAGGAACTCGCAGCTTTCCAAAAAACGAATATTTGCGCAGGTATTGCTCCTCGGGAGTCAAAAGTTCGGTTCGTGAGCTTTCGTACTGAGTGTACTCGTCTATGAGCCAAACTTGCGGGGCAGGCAAGCTGTTTGGCGTCCAACTCGTCCAAAAGATTTCAGATATAATATCCTTTTCGGATGCCAAAAGGACTTCTAGCGTTTGTGGTTGAAGGAGCAGATCAGAATCTACGAGAAAAAGTCCGTCGTAGCCAGATTGACGAGCATGATTCATGATTTGGTCCTTGAAACCAGCCACCTTCCAAACCAAGTCATCTGTCCAAAAATGTGTCGTTTCGTCGCATACGTATTCCAGATTAGATTTTTGCGCGGAAACAATTTCGACGTGCCCCGCATGGCGTCGTGCAAAGCTCTGAAGCATTCGACTTGAAGCAGGATCAGTGTTGTCGTCGATAAAGTAGTAATCAATGGCTGTCGTTTTGGAGACCAATCTCTCGAGTGAGAAGAAAAACATGCGAAGCACATCTGGCTTTTGGCAGATCGGGCTCCCAATCAAAATCCGTAGTTTTTCACTCATGGAATCACTCCTCGTTTGCTATGGATAGAGCAGGCTTTGGCCAGTTTTCTTGGACAAGACCAGCAGAAAACTGGTGGTAAACCTCTGCTTCCGGTTTTTTCCCCAGCCGCTCCATACAACTCCCCAAATAAGAAAACGCGTAAAAGCTGCCCATTCCGCGCAGGCTTAAATGCTCCCAGTGCTCCTCTCCCAATGTCAGACAATGCTCGAATACATTTATCGCTTCCTCATACATCTCATGCTCCATTAGAAATACACCTTTGTAAAAATGCAGGTCGACATAATTGGGATAGAGCTGAATGGCACGCTCGATTCCGGGCCACGCTCCCCGCATACTGCCATGTCGAAAAAGGATCTCGTATTTCAATTGATACAGGAGAGAAGGAGGAAGTTGTTTTTTTGTCAGAAAGCCTTCGATGGCGATATTGACCAGTGCAAAGGCTTGCTCCCACTTGCCAGCGCGATACAGCTCATTGGCTAGGTGATACTCACACCAAGGCTCGTGATCCGGTTTTTCCTGTTCACGGAGCAACAGCTCGATATTTCGCTGGACTTTTTGTTTGTAGGAAATTGAATCATCCATAAAACCGAAATGATGAATTTCTACAGGAAGCAGTGGGACCAGTTGTGTAAGGTCAGCTCCGTCTGGCCAGATAATTGTCTCGTGAATATCTTTTTCGAAGCGGAAGCCTTTTTTGTTACGGAATAAACGAATTTGCGCCAAGCGAAACGAGTGTTGAGGGGAAGCTTCTTCTTTTTTTGCCCCAAGGTAATGAATGACCTTCAGAAAAAGAGCATTGCTTTTACTGGAAATCACGGCCTGTCGAAGTACGTCCTGGTCATCACCAGATAATTCTTCATCCGCATCCATCCACAAAATCCATTCTCCGACCGCATGCTGCAAGCCGATATTGCGCGCTTTGGCAAAGCTATTCTCCCAAGGAACCTCGATCACTTTGGCGCCGTATTGGCGACAAATCTCTTGAGTCCCATCCGTTGATCCCGTATCTACTACAATGATCTCATCGATGACAGAAAGTACGCTTTGCAGACATTTTTCGATCTGATGCGCTTCGTCTTTTACAATGAGGCACAAAGAAATCAAGGGGGGCGTCATGTCCTTTACCACCTGCCTTGCTTTGGTTTCATGCATACTATACACCCTATTCTGAGAAACCCATGCTTATGAGAATCCAAGATACATAAAGCAAGACGAGGCGAAATAGGATGGTAAAAAATCAATCAGGGGAAGGGAGAAGCCCGTATGATCACGGTCAGCTTGTGCATGATCGTTCGAGATGAAGAGGAGACAATCGGTCGATGCTTGTCGACTGTGCGCGATTTAGTGGATGAGATCATTATCGTGGACACGGGCTCTGTCGACCGTACCAAAGAAATATGTGCGTCCTTTGATGCACGCATCTTTGATTTTCAATGGATCAATCATTTTGCCGCCGCGCGTAATTATGCGTTTGAGAAAGCTAGAATGGACTATATCTTCTGGCTAGATGCAGATGATGTACTCGAAGAAGTGGATCGCCTCCGTTTTCAAAAGTTGAAGGAGAGGCAGGATTTTGCCTTCGCTTACGTCTCGATGCCGTATCACTTGACTTTGGATGAGAAAGGGCAGCCCATTCATTATCAACGGCGAAACCGACTAGTGAGGCGTCAATGTCAATTTGTGTGGCACGGAGCTGTTCATGAATATCTGGAGGTTAGTGGGAATGGTCTACATAGTGACATTTCGATCACTCATCGGAAAATGAAGCCGTACTCGGACCGAAATCTGCAAATATACCTCAACCGTAAGGAGCGTGGTGAGGTATTTGAGCCACGGGATCAGTATTATTTTGCAAATGAATTGTACGACCATGAACGAAATGAAAAGGCAGCGGAACAATATCAAGTATTCTTGGATAGCGGGATGGGATGGGTAGAGGATCGGATTGCAGCGTGCTATAAGCAGGCTACCTGCTATGGGCGACTGAATCAACCGGACAAACAAATTCAATCACTTGTGCGCTCTCTAGCATATGATACTCCTCGCGCAGAGCTCTGCTGCAGGCTAGGCGCATTTTTTGCGGATAAACTGAATTTTCAACAGGCGATTTACTGGTACAGACAGGCAACAATGTTGGAGCGCCCACAAGAGGCAATGGGTATGACGGATGAATCAGCCTGGACGTGGCTTCCCCATCTCCAGCTTTGCTACTGTTATGATCGGATTGGCGACATCATAAAAGCTAAAATTCATCATGAAATGGCAAAAATGTATAATCCCAACCATCCGAGTGTTCTTTACAATGAAGCGTACTTTGCAGGAAGGAACGAACAACATTCTTCGGCTCAATAAGCCGGGAGAAGTCGTACAATGTTAATTCAATAATACTTTGGAGCTAGAAGGTAAGTCTGGTGATTCAAGCGATGATTGTCGTGAGGAGTAGCCTCTCGAGTGGGCATTATGAGAATACGGTGACATGGGCGCATAGTATGGGAGTTGAGCTGCAGGCGGGGGGCTTGGAACATCTCATGGATGCGTCTTTCGCTACGGAAAAATCGCTTGCCGTATTGACAAGAAGTAAGACCCTTCAAAATCAGGTATTACTTACGTTTTAAAATGATTCATCTAAGGAGGGGGAGCATTACTTAAAGATGAATTGAAGACAACCAGTGTATGGCTTGACGCGATGCCCTGACCCGAATCAGCAGGATTGTTTATCTTTATAGAATTTCGGTAAAATCTGTATTCGAGAAACGAAATTCCCCTTCGAGTAGGGTAGTCAAGAAAATTAGTTTGTCATTCCTTTTTTTGAGTTCTTGAAGCTGCCGCAGAGCTTGTGGATCAAGTCAGTATAAATGCGAGGCGGGATCAACCATGCTTGTAAATGATCAGCCTACTTCGGCGGAAACACCTTGCAGCAAATGCGGCCAACGTTCTACACCTCCTTGTGCTTCACTTCTCCTTCAGTAAACCTGTCCACTACGTTCAACAACCATTAAAAAATTGGACTTCTGCCATTGAAGAAATAGAACCAGGTTGAAATTATAGCCACAATGATTATTTATATCGAAGATTCTGTTACATACACCTTATCTCAATAGCGAGGGTCTTTCTGGTTTCGAAAAAAGTCTAAAAATTCAAGCTGAATCCCCAAAAAATGGAGTAAATAATTTCATGTAATTGATGAAGAGGGGAGGACACCTTTTTCGAGGGGAAGGAGGGGAGTTATGTCGTCACCTAACATACCAAATGTAACACCGACGATTTCGATTACACGCGAGGAAGCTATTAACCTGTTGTTGTCTTCCTTTGCCATGGAGGAATTAGGGCTAAGTCATATTTTGAATGCGGAAGGAGAGAAAATCCAATACCTTTTAGGCACTTTGCCGGGCGTAACCGGTCCGGGTGCAACGATCGACAATCTATTGGCCATTGATCAAAGCGTGAGAGAAATGGTTAATGCAACGATAAAGCAAGACATGCTCCTGGAATCGAAACTGCAAACGGTATTATCCGCCGCGATACACGGGCCCACTGGCCTAACCGCTTCGACTGGTCCAACTGGAGCGCCCGGACCTACTGGACCTACTGGGTGGACAGGGGCAAAAGGAGCAACGGGAGCTACCGGAGATCCTGGAATAACTGGAGCTACGGGACCAACCGGAGAGACAGGAGTAACTGGGGTAACAGGTTTAACCGGTTCGACAGGATCGATTGGTCCAACTGGGGCTACAGGAATCACTGGAAGCACCGGAGTTACGGGAAATACAGGAGCCACCGGACCAACTGGAATGACTGGAGCAACAGGAGAAACGGGAGTGACCGGGCCAACGGGAGAAATCGGAATGACCGGAGCCACCGGGGACACTGGAGCAACTGGAGTGACTGTGACTGGGGTCACCGGACCAACCGGAACGACTGGAGCCACTGGGGTCACAGGAGTCAAAGGAGAGACAGGAGAAACAGGAGCAATCGGGGTCACTGGAGCTACTGGTGATTCTGGAATAGCAGGTGCAACGGGGGCAACAGGAGCTACTGGAGTGACGGGATCAACAGGAGCAATGGGAGCCACTGGAGCAACAGGATTAACGGGTGCAACGGGCGTCACAGGACGAACAGGAGCAACGGGGGTTACAGGAACGACTGGAGAGACTGGGGCAACCGGACCAACAGGATTGACTGGATCAACGGGTCCAGCGGGGTTAACCGGAGCCACGGGATTGACTGGAACCACCGGAACCACCGGAACCACCGGAACCACCGGTTCAACAGGAGAAACAGGAGCAGTCGGGGCCACGGGATCAACAGGATTAACGGGTGCAACGGGCATCGCTGGAACGGCTGGACCAACAGGAGCAACCGGAACAACCGGAGCCACGGGACCATCGGGAGCTACTGGAGATCCTGGAGATCCTGGAATAACTGGACAGACTGGCGCTACGGGCACAACCGGAGCAACTGGGGTAACAGGTTTAACCGGTTCGATCGGTCCAACTGGGGCTACAGGAACCACTGGAAGCATCGGACCAACGGGAGTAACTGGAACCACCGGTTCAATAGGATCGACGGGGCCAACAGGATCAACTGGTGAAACGGGTGTCACTGGAGCGACAGGAGCAGTTGGAGAAACAGGAGCCACAGGAACAACGGGATCAACTGGCTTAACAGGAGCTTCGGGAGTAACCGGACCAACAGGAGAGACTGGGGCAACAGGAGTCACGGGGCTAACCGGAGCAACTGGAGCCACTGGGCCAACCGGAACTACCGGTTCAACAGGAGTGACGGGATCAACAGGTGAAACGGGTGTTACTGGAGCGATTGGGGGCACCGGACCATCGGGAGCTACCGGACCATCGGGAGTAACAGGTGTAACGGGAGAGACTGGACCAACGGGAACGACAGGATTAACCGGAGCCACGGGATTGACTGGAACAACCGGAGAGACAGGAGCGACGGGAGTAACTGGGGTAACAGGTTTAACCGGGGCGACAGGAGTTTCGGGAATAACTGGATCGACTGGTCTAACTGGGGCTACAGGAGCCACGGGATTGACTGGAACAACAGGAGCCACCGGAAATACAGGAGTAACTGGATCAACAGGATTAGCGGGTGCAACGGGTGGGACAGGAGCGACTGGGGTAACGGGTCTCACTGGAGCCGCGGGACCAACTGGAACAACCGGAGCTACCGGAGCGACCGGACCAACAGGGCCCACGGGAGCCACCGGGGTCACTGGAGCTACTGGAGATCCTGGAATAGCAGGAGCAACGGGGGCAACAGGAGAGACAGGAGCAACTGGAACAACAGGAACAACAGGAACAACAGGAACAACAGGAACAACAGGAACAACAGGAACAACAGGAACAACAGGAACCACGGGAACAACCGGAGTAACCGGAGAGACTGGTGTCGCAGGACCAATAGGAGCAACTGGCTTAACAGGAGCTTCGGGAGTAACCGGCGCTACAGGAGAGACAGGAGCCACCGGACCAACCGGAGCCACGGGATTGACTGGAACAACCGGAGAGACAGGAGCGACGGGAGTAACTGGGGTAACAGGTTTAACCGGATCGACCGGTCCAACTGGGGCTACAGGAACCACGGGAAGCACCGGACCAACGGGAGTTACCGGGGAGTCTGGAGCAACTGGAGAAACCGGACCAACAGGGTTAACAGGAGTCACCGGCCCCGCAGGAGCGACCGGATCAACAGGGTTAACGGGGACAACAGGATCAACAGGATCGACTGGATCAACAGGGGTAACGGGATCAACTGGAGCGATAGGAGCCACAGGAACAACTGGAGCAACGGGCGTCACAGGACCAACAGGAGAGACTGGGGCAACAGGAGTCACAGGGCTAACCGGAGCAACTGGAGCCACTGGGGTAACGGGTCTCACTGGAGCCACGGGAACAACTGGAACGACCGGAACAACCGGAGCTACTGGAGTAATTGGAGTAACTGGTGTGACAGGGTCAACTGGAGTAACTGGAACCACCGGTTCAACAGGAACGACGGGACCAACAGGATTAACGGGTGCAACGGGAGCAACTGGAGTAACCGGAGTAACCGGGCCGACAGGAGAGTCTGGAGCCACAGGGGTCACTGGAACAACCGGAGCCACTGGAGTAACTGGAGTAACTGGAGTGACAGGAGTAACTGGATCGACCGGTCTAACTGGGGCTACCGGATCGACGGGAGCAACAGGCTTAACAGGAGCTTCGGGAGTAACAGGACCAACAGGACCAACAGGATCGACTGGGGCAACAGGAGTCACGGGGCTAACCGGAGTAACAGGAGTAACGGGAAATACAGGAGCCACTGGATCAACGGGAGGAACAGGTGTAACAGGGTTAACCGGAGCCACGGGATTGACTGGAACAACTGGTTCAACAGGATCGACCGGAGTAACCGGGGCGACAGGAGTAACGGGAATTACTGGATCAACGGGTGCAACAGGTTTAACCGGACCAACGGGAGTTACTGGGGAATCTGGAGCCACCGGACCAACGGGATCAACTGGATTGACCGGAACCACCGGAACCACCGGAACCACCGGAACCACCGGAACCACCGGAACCACCGGTTCAACAGGTGTAACGGGAACGACTGGGTTAACCGGAGCCACGGGAGTCACAGGAGGAACAGGAGCAGTTGGGGGCACTGGATCAACTGGAGCGACAGGAGCCACAGGACCCACGGGAGTAATCGGACCAACAGGAGTCACGGGGCTAACTGGATCAACCGGCACAACCGGAGTAACAGGAGTAACGGGAAATACAGGAGCCACTGGAAATACAGGAGCCACTGGAAATATCGGACCAACCGGAGTCACCGGAGCGACTGGATCAATTGGAGAAACAGGACCAACAGGAGTAACGGGAATCACTGGATCAACAGGAGCGACTGGAATAACCGGAGTGATCGGGTCAACGGGAGCCACCGGAACCACAGGATTAACTGGAGTTACCGGACCAACGGGAGTAACAGGTGTAACGGGAGAGACTGGACCAACGGGAACGATAGGATTAACCGGAGCGACTGGGGAAACCGGAGCCACGGGAGTCACGGGAGTCACAGGATCAACCGGGTTAACCGGGGCCACGGGATTGACTGGAACAACCGGAGAGACAGGATCGACGGGAGTAACTGGTGTGACAGGGTCAACTGGAGAAACAGGAGTAGCTGGGGTAACGGGAGTCACTGGATCAACTGGAGTAACTGGAACCACCGGTTCAACAGGAACGACTGGATCAACAGGGTTAATGGGAGCAACAGGTTTAACAGGAGCTTCGGGATTAACCGGACCAACGGGGGCAACAGGAGAGACAGGAGAGACAGGAGAGACAGGAGCAACTGGAGCAACAGGATTAACGGGACCAACGGGACCAACGGGCGTCACAGGACCAACAGGAACCACGGGAACAACCGGAGTAACCGGAGAGACTGGTGTCACAGGACCAATAGGAGCAACTGGCTTAACAGGAGCTTCGGGAGTAACCGGCGCTACAGGAGAGACTGGAGCCACAGGACCAACCGGAGTAACGGGGGCAACAGGGTTAACAGGAGCCACGGGATTGACTGGAACAACCGGAACTACCGGAACTACTGGAGTAACTGGGGTAACAGGTTTAACCGGTTCGACAGGATCGACCGGTCCAACTGGAGCAACTGGAGCCACCGGAACCACTGGAGTAACTGGAGTGACAGGGGCGACAGGAGCTTCGGGAATAACCGGACCAACAGGAGAGACTGGGGCAACAGGAGTCACGGGGCTAACCGGAGTAACGGGAAATACAGGAGCCACTGGATCAACGGGTGCAACAGGTGTAACAGGGTTAACCGGAGCCACGGGATTGTCTGGAACAACTGGAACAACCGGTTCAACAGGAGTGACTGGATTAACTGGAGTTACGGGAGCCACAGGATCAACCGGAGAAACAGGACCAACAGGACCAACAGGATCAACAGGATTAACCGGGGCGACAGGAGTAACGGGAATTACTGGATCAACGGGTGCAACAGGGTTAACGGGAGCCACGGGAGAGACAGGATTAACGGGGCAAACAGGAGCGACTGGGGGCACCGGACCATCGGGAGCAAGTGGACCTACGGGCACAACCGGATTAACAGGAGCAACGGGTGGCACTGGAACCACTGGAACCACTGGAACAACCGGAGCAACTGGATCAACGGGCGTCACAGGAACGACAGGACCAACGGGAGTAACCGGACCAACAGGGTTAACGGGAGCCACCGGAGCCACAGGATTAACCGGAGCCACAGGAGTAACAGGTGTAACGGGAGCGACTGGACCTACGGGCACAACCGGATTAACAGGAGCAACGGGTGGCACTGGAACCACTGGAGCTACGGGCACAACCGGAGCAACTGGATCAACAGGAGTAACGGGGGCAACCGGAGTAACGGGAGCCACTGGTCCAACCGGTACTGTCTTCACAAACATCAATGCCTTCGGAGCCAATACAAGTGGAGCTGTTATCGCTGTAATATTAGGTGGAACCAATATCGCCTTACCCAACAATCAGGTGTTGAACGGGATAACAGTCAGTGGAGGAAACACAACCTTTACTGTTCCTTCCACAGGCAACTATTTAATTTCTTACTCGCTCAATACAACAGCTGCTTTACTGGTCAGCTCTCGTCTCCTCATTAACTCCAACCCATATACGCCATCAATCATAGCCCCTGCCATTTCCTTGTCTTCATTCAATAACACAATAATAGCGCCACTCACTGCGGGTTCAACGATCACTCTGCAATTGTTTGGATTGCTAGGATCAGCAACTCTTTTGACTGGAGCCGGGGCAACACTAACGATTGTGGGGGTTAACTAAATAACTGACAAAGAGGCTCGCCATTGGCAGGCCTCTTTGCTTATTCAGTGGTGAGGACAACATGAAGCACGAAATTCACCTGTAAGTAATAGTAAAAATATTTGCTCAATAATGAATGGATAATAGTATAATATGTAGGATAAGCCTATGCCTAATTACTCGAAATGGGGATAGATGCCATTGGATGAGTTGACGTTTTTTTTGGAAAAGCACGAGGCAGAAGTCGTTGAAGAGTTCAGGAAACAGGTCGTCGTATCCAATCATGACCAGTTCCGGGGAATGATTCATCTAAATGGACAAGCCATGTATCGATTGGTAGTTGGATATTTGGATGAACGGATTTCCCGAGAGGATATTAAACATTTGGCTTATAAGGTGGCGCATGAGCGAAACCAGGCAGAGATCAACATCGGCGATTTTGTTTACAACGTTTGCTTGGGAAGGCAACTGTTATGTGATTTGCTCCAAAAAGGTCCGTTTTCACCTTCCACGCTGGTACCTGCCATGATTAAGATTAACGAGTGCTTTGATCATTTTTTGGTCCATGCTGTCTCCAGGTACACCTCACTGAGGGAAAGCGATTTAGAAGAAAAAAAGCTGTTCATTGAGCGGTCTCATAAGGACAGACTCACCATTTTGGGACAAATGGCAGCCAGCTTTGTCCATGAATTTCGTAATCCCCTGACCTCCATCATTGGATTTTCCAGATTACTTAAAGAGGATTATCCGTCATTACCGTATGTGGATATTATTGAAAATGAGCTGTATCAATTAAACTACCGAGTATCTCAATTCTTGCTGGTCTCCAAAAAGGGAGAGGTATACAAAACAAAAGAGCGCTTCCAGATGCAAGGGCTTTTTGAGGAGATTCTTGCCTTCCTCTATCCCAATATCGTTGACGTAAATGCGAACATGACATGCAATATCGATCCAGCGTTTATACTTGACGGGTATAAGGACGAGATCAAGCAAGTCTTTATTAATATCATTTCAAATGCACTGGACGCTCTACAGAAAAAAGTAGGGGACAAGGAAGTAGTCATTGAAGCCTTCCAAAAAGCAGATGTAGCGGTCATTAGAATCGCGAATAATGGCGCTCCGATTCCCGTAGATTTACTGCCGGTTATCTTCGAGCCTTTTTTCACAACCAAGGAGCTGGGGACGGGAATTGGCTTGTACGTCTGCAAGGAGATCATTGAGAAGCATGGTGGGACGATTACTTGCGAGTCTACGGAGGAGCGAACGGTGTTTTCGATGGAATTTCTACTATGATCATGACTAGTAAATGATGAAACGGTCATGACGGTTTTCCCCTCACGTCGGGGGACAAAAGTGTTTGACCGAAAGCGGCCACATCCATTTTATGAAAAACGTCGAGCCGTTTTTTACAGAAGAAAAGCCACACAACTCGGTGTGACTTTTCTGGACTACTCTTTATTTTGTTTTCGTTGCTCGATGACTTCATGTACGACAAAAGCCAGATCATCGTTACCAAAAAGGGACAATACGCCAAGCAAGGTGGCGTCTGGAATCTCTTCAGCTTCTTGTTTGGGAACGGTGTTTTCAAGCATTTGAGCGAGCAAGGGGTTGTCGTGTTGAGCGGGATAGGCCTGTCGATACAAGGCTTGTGCATCCAGATCGTGATTGACGCACCACTGAGCGAACACGAGGATCATCATGCCCTCATCCCGCTGATAAGCCTGAATCACTTGTTCTTCCATTTCTTTTCGATTCATAACTACGCTCCTCTACCTATCATCTGCCATGAGCTAATTGTAGGCAAGAGGGCGAATACCCGCAAGAAAAAAGAAGATAGCGATCACGGCGTTTTTTTCTGGTTGTTGTGATTCGTAAGAACGGGGAGCATGCGCGTGTCCTTAATCATTTGGGACTGGCAAAAGGGGCAGTTCGGACTTGCGTCAAAGGAAAAGTTATCTCTCATCCAGCATGTACAGCCGTCATTGCTGCACATCCACACATCTGTTTCCTCTTCTTCGATTGGAACGATTGCTTTTTTAGAGAAATACATAGAAACTCCTCCTTTGCGGGGCATCGTGCACGTAGTAACCTCTATTAATGTATGAGGAAAGTGGCATATTTATACCAAGTATTTTCTTGCCTACCAAAAATCGCATAATAATAGCAAGAGACGTTAAAAAGAAAAGGCAACGGAAGCCTATCACCGTTGCCTTTTGTCGTATTTGAATGCTTACAACTGATCAGGGATGAGGATTTGTCCGGTAGATTCAATACTGCTGATCGCCAGCAAAATGGCCTTTGACAGCGTATCCGGATGGTAGGGCTTGATCAAATACCCTTTGGCACCGAGATCGAATGCCTTTTTCTTCTCCTCGAATGCGCTTGAAATGACGATCGGAATCGTTCGCAGCTCGGAATTCTCCTGCATCGCTTGGATGACCTTCCAGCCATCATCTCCATCCTGCAAAACGAGGTCGAGAACAACAGCGTCAGGGCGCAGCTTTTCGATGGCCTCCATGGCATCATTTGTTTTGGAAAAAGAGTAGACATGAAAGCCTGAGCCAGTCAGCTCATCACGTAAAAGCTCTGACAAATTTACGTCATCCTCAATAATGACGACTTGACCATTGGATTGTCCTGGAGAGGGTTGCTGTTTTTCCGAATGGTCTGCATGGTTTACAACGAGAGGCTCTTCGGGCAAGGGCAAGGAAACTGTGAATGTACTGCCTTGTCCGGCTTCAGAAGTGACAGCAATTTCTCCATGGTGAATCTGAACAATCTCTTGTACAATGGCAAGGCCAAGACCAGTTCCACCGATTTCGCGGCGATCTGAATTATCGACTCGATAAAATTTAGTAAACAAATGCGGGATAGCTTCTGCTGGAATACCCAAGCCTTCATCCTGAATGTCGACGAGTAAGTGTTTGCCATCCTCATGACAGATAACGCGGATACAGCCGCCATTTGGAGAATATTTCACGGCATTGCTGATCAAATTCACAAGCACTTGGCGTAATTTGTCCCGGTCTCCCATAACCATGGTGCGTTCCGTCTGCAGGTCAAGCTGGAACGAGTGAGTAGGCGACTGAATGCGGTATGAACCAAATACCTCGCGAATCAGCTGGTCAATGGCTACCTTTTCATGTTCATAGGTTTGTCGTCCAGACTCCATGCGTTGCAAGTCGAGAAAGTCGTTGATCAGAGAGGTGAGTCGCTTGGCTTCTTGATAAATGGCTGTCATATAGCGGTGCTGGCGTTCCGGCTTCAGCTCCTTATTAAGCAAAAGCTCGGCAAAACCGAGAACGCTGGCAAGCGGAGTGCGCAGCTCATGGCTGACCGTGCTGACAAACTCTGATTTCATCTGGTCAATCTCGTATTCCTTCGTGATATCCCGATAGACAAGCAGCGTGCTCCATTTTTCCTGATGACGGTATAAAGGCTCTGCATACAGCTGAATGTAACGGGTTTGCGGTTGAGTCAATTCAAATACAAGGCTGCCAGACGGTACTTCACCTTCATTCATGACAACAGCATGGACATACTGAACCAAGCGCTCAGAATCCTTCGTCCGTTCTTTTAAATGAGAGAAGAACTGCTCGAGCTCATATCCTTGCAGTTCAAACAGACCATCGTAGCCCAGCAACTCACAGAATGTCCGATTTACTTGCAGCGTTGCCCCGTTCAAATGGACGAGCTGGACACCTTCCTGTACGGTATCGAGCATGTCTTGGGTCATCTGGCGCTGCTTTTCTGTTTCCTCGTACATGGCGAGCTTGTCTAATGCCAACGAAATTTGTTTGGCAAGACCGATAGCGAGATGTTGATCTTGTTCTACCAATTTACGTCCGACACGCGAGAGAATCATGCACGCAACCACTTCCTGCCCTGCATTCAATACAGGCAGGTAGAGCACCGAGGTATGAGTTGCTTCTTCCAGATAGCCTTTTTCACCCTCGGTGCTTTCACGTGTAAGGACGTAAGGAAGCTTGGTCTCCTGAATCCGAACGAGGGGGCCATCCTCAAGCCCGCGTAAAAGCTGTGTTACACCCGAAGGAGAAACGCCAAAGCTGGCGACATCCTGTTCCATATTCAACAAAACAATTACGCCCTTGTCTGCATCCATAACCTCTGTCGTGTTGTGAATGATGCTCGATAAAAGCTCTCGCTTGTCCAATGTATTGGAGAGGGACTGGACGAGGAGGTTTCGTTTTTCGAGAAAGCGTTCATTCACTTCCATTTTTGCGAGAGCTTCCTGCAGGTCCTCCTGCTGTACCATGAGCTCATCCTGCTGGGCAAGTAGCTCCTCATTTTGTGCCATGAGGATCTCTTCCTTGGACTGAATTTGCTTCATTAAAAAGTCGAGCGAGCGGGTGAGCTTGCCGATTTCATCCAGCCTCTCCAAGTCAGGCAGCTGTGCAGTTTGACCCTGGGCGAAGCGATCCGCTTCTGTTGCGAGGCGTACCAATGGACTGCCGATATCTCTGGTCATGCGGATGCTTACCCAAAGCGAGATACCAAGGACCATGACGATGTACAGGATGAACCACGAGCTTTGTCTGGTCAAATCTTCAAACAAGAGGCGATTTTCTTGCATCAGCATCTCTTCGCTCTCTTTGGAATACTTCGTAGCGTAAGAAATTAGATTGTTTACCTCTTGGTTGAGGCCACTGGCAGAGAACTTGCGAAGTGCCTCGTAATCTCCCGTTTTTGCATAGTTGGAAGCAGTAGGGAACACATTGGTAAAAAAGTTGTGAAAAAAGCCTTCAATCGAAGTAACCAGATTTTGCTCTTCTCTGCTCAAGGGCAGCTTTTTGAATAAATCCAACGATTGCTCTAGCTTTTGCTTTTCATTAAAAAGTTCATTGTATTCAAATGGACTTAAAAATGCATAATAGCCTCTTGCCCGAAAAATGATCTGGTTCGTATGCTCTTTAATTTGAACGACCAAATCTTGCTTTTGCTTGGATGCTTTTAGGGTCGCCTGATATTCGGCAAACGCTTTGTAATTCAAGGTTAGCACGATAGCCGCTCCAGCGATGATCAAGGAAAGGAATAGGAGCATCATTGCCGTAAAACGCCGCGTAATGCTTTTTCTCAAGATCTGGCGAAGATCATTCATGCAAGCATTTCCTCCACTTTGCGCACCAGATCGCTCGGACTAAATGGCTTCGGCATGAAATCATCAGCTCCGGCAGCCCGCATCTTTTCCTGCTCGGTATGCTGGCTCTTGGCGGAGAGGATTAATATTTTCGCAGCCTGCTTCTCTGGCATTTGCTTCACCTGAGTCAAGACGTCGTATCCAGTCAGCTTGGGCATCATGTAGTCCAGAATGATCAGGTCGTAATCGTTTTGACCAATTTTTTGCAAAGCTTCCTCACCGTCACACGCGATATCCAGCTCATAGCCTTCATCCTCGAGCGTATCGCCAATCAGCATGCGCAGCACAGCTTCATCTTCTGCTAACAGTATGGTTGCCATTCTTACTTTTCCTCCAAATTTCGTTTACACCGCTCCGTTATACGACTCGTTTTACCAAGCGCTTGATTCTCGCTTCCAGCTCTCGCATACTAAAAGGCTTGGTCATATAATCATCAGCGCCAAGCTGCAGGGCACGGACAATGTCCTGTTCCTCTGTACGTCCAGTCAGCATGATGACCGTATAACGCTTCGCATTTGGCAAATTCCTGATTCTTTGCAACACTTCCAGACCGTCCATCTTTGGCATAATGCCGTCGAGAATGACGAGATACGATTCCGGCCCCAAATGCCAATCGATGCTGAAAAAAGCTTCGCCATCCTGAAACTGCTGAATATCGGCGTACATCCATTCATCAAAGCTGGTTTTGACCGAATCGGCCAGCATCGTGCGAATCATGGAATCGTCATCGATGATGGCGACCTTCAGCTTTACATTCGGTGCTTTTGCTGCATCAGTTGAAGCCGCTACTTCCACTCTGCGGCGGCCGAGGTTTTTAGCTGAATACAGAGCTGTATCTGCTGCCTCTACCCAGAAAGGAAGCGGCTTTTCCGCGTCTTGTATTTGCACGACGCCTGCTGAAAAGCTCAAGGAAAAAGCACCTTCGGGAGAATCAAAAACCTCCCCGCAAAAGGCGTCCAAAAGCTGATCCAGCCGCTGCTTCGCTTCTTGTACAGTCGTTTGTGGCATCAGTAGCAGAAACTCTTCTCCACCGTAACGGAATAAAATATCATGCTTTTCTGCACGCGCTTGAATAAAGACGGCGAACTGACTCAGAACCTTATCCCCGATTAAATGACCGTGCGTATCATTTACGCCTTTAAAATGATCAATGTCCAGAAAGCCTAAGGACAGTGGGGTGGAAGTACGCACTGCATCAGAAAGAAGCCGTTTGTATGTATCGGCCAAGGAATTGCGATTATAGGCACCCGTCAATTCATCGATAAACAAAATGCGGTCCATCCAACGCTTGCGCCCCAGCTGACGTTCCAACCGAACAACCAGCTCTTCAATGTCGAGTGGCTTGCACATGACATCGTCGGCACCCAAGCGATAGGCACGGAATCGCGTTTGTCGGTCACAATCGATGCTGATGACTGTAGTTGGTATATATTGTTTTTTGATTTTTTCGCTAAGCGTTTGCATGACTTGAAAACCACCTGTTTCCGGGATGTTCAAGTCCAGGATCAAGCAGTCTGGTTTCATGTCATGAAAATAGTCGAGAGCCTTGTGTGGATGCACAGTCGCAATCACAGACCAATTAAGCTTCTCTAAATTTTCTTTCAAATACATTAAAAGCGTTACATCATCGTCTAAAATGAGGATAAGCGGTTGGGTTTCGTAGTTCTTTTCCCGTTTGAGGGTAGGATCTTCTAACAGCACTTCTTGTTCAGGATGATGCTCATAGCAAAGAGTAATCAATTCAAGTAAAAACGAGCGCCACTCAGGCGATGTCCACTCTTTTGCGGGTATTTGATCCATATGATTCAACAAGGCTTCTGAGAGATCGGATAAATCAGACAGACCAATTGTGCCTGATGTTCCTTTTAAGGAGTGGAGAAAGCGATACAGATCATCGTGGGAGATAGGCTCCTCCTGACTGAACCACGTCTCCAATTGTTTGTGAATATGAAAGAGAAGCGTCTCTCTATACTTCCTCATGTTTGTGCGTTCCCCCTGTTTTCAAAAGTGGCGGCAAGCAGTCCATCGACTGCTTGGCCACATTGTTCAAAGGTCAATCATATATCATGTACGTGCAACTAGGAGGAAGTGTACCATATCAGGAGGGTTTCTCCAATGGATGATCTGATCGCGGTAAGGGCGGTTGGCAGGAAAGTAGGCAGCACTTCATCAAATCGTTGAAACTTGTTACTGACGGGTAAATTCTTCTTCCAGAAGATACTGCTCGGCCTCGACGTACGATTCAAAGGAAGCCTCCAGATTCATGCCATGGTAGACATTAAACAGCGCATCTTCTTGTTGGAGGACGAGTGTGTTTCCTTTTTTATCAACCCAGGTTTCTTCTACCTGATCAGGCTGTGCAGTGTTTTGTGGAGCGACCTCACGCTTTACAGAAAGCGATTGAATCGAGTCCTCGATAATTTTGTGTAGTTGATCCGCTGAGAAATCGCGGATGTTTACATAGCCCTTGTCATCCTTTGGGTAGCCCTTCAAAAAGGCACCAAAGATAAAGCCGTTCCCGTTTGGATGTAGATGATAAACGACTGTTTTTTTATCATGAAGACTCTCTTCATAATGGAAGTTGACGCGTTTGAGAGAGACGTTGTTGCGAGTCAGCTGTGGGAATGATTCAATAATCGCCAGTTTTTCTTCAAAAGTAAGCATGGATTCCTCCGTCATTTGATGGATTTCTCCGTCGATTATATCATAGGAGGACAGAAAGAATGAAAAGGGATCAATATTATAGAAGAAAAGAGGAGTAGCATGAATGGCAAAAACCGAAAAGACATTGTAGCTGGGCTTGAAGTGGATATCGTTTTGAAGCAGGATCAACGGACGGACAAAAGAACGCGGGGGATCGTGAAGGATATATTGACCAAATCGAGCACACACCCGCACGGGATCAAGGTACTTCTGACAGATGGTCAGGTAGGAAGAGTCCAGGAGATCGTGAAAAGAGGAGAATGAAAAAACGGGCAGCTGCGATGACAGCTTGCCCGTTTTTGCTTATGTGGTGTGATAACGATACGAATTACCGATACGAATCATGGCTAGGCACGAGTACGTCTTCATCAGATCCCCGCACGATAACAAACGGCTCCAAATTCCCCAGTCCATGCAAGACCGTATTGTGATGAGCGATGATTTGCTCTGCCTGCAATACTTCATTATCAGTGGTGGAGTGGGCATCCTTTACGAGCGTAACATCGTAACCCAGCGTAGTCGCTTTTCGGCAGGCACTGTCAACGCAGTATTCTGTTTTGCAGCCCATGATAACCAGATGATTGATGCCGTGAGACTGTAGCTGCTCATGTAGGTCTGTTCCATAAAACGAATCGGTTGCTTTCTTTTGAATAACCGGTTCTCCAGGAAGCGGAGCAATCGCAGGATGAATCGCATAAGCTTCCGCTCCGTGCTCGGCAACATCTACATCCTGCACGTAGAATACAGGGACGGATTGGCTGCGTGCCTTTTCAATCAAGCTCTTCATCGTCTGAACAAATTGCGCATGCTCGTAGACCGGACCGATCCCTGGCCCTTCAACAATTCCGACCTGTGCATCAATCACCAGTAGGGCAGTTGTTCGAATCATAAGCTCCTCCTTGGAAGCGGGGCACTATAGGCTAGATGCCCCCTTATTGTTGTGTCGTGTACGATTGCATGTATGAGTAATCCGATTTGTATGTTTGTTCATAATCGCCAGCCCCTTTCATCTCAGCGAACCAGGAAATACTGCGAAAAACCCCGGTTTCTCTATGTGAATTGTACCATGGCCGATTGGTAAATTTATACGATTTTCCTGCAAAAAAAAGACTCACTCTCTACTGATCCGCCAGTAAAGAGGTGAGTCTTTTTTCTTTCCCCATGTCTTATGATTCGTTTTCCTTTTTCGGTACAAACTGAAAGATATCATGTGATTCAAAGGAGTCGATCAACCGAGACAACCACAGATAATATTCCAAGCCATTTTCGATGCGCTGGATGCTCAGGTTCACACGATCTTTGTTTTCGTCCGTGAGGTCTTCCATTTCCTTGAGGGCGCGAAGCTCCTGGAGCGACTTTTTCAAGCCTTGTACATTTTGCTCACAAGCGTGTCTCCATTTCACAGAAAACAGATCAATGAAGTTCTGGTACCAATCCAGATTCACTTCATAGTGATCCTTTCGTGTCCCTTTTTTCCATATTTTTTCTACCATATTTAAGTCCATTAACGTGCGAACACCGGTACTCATGCTGGTCTTGCTCATCCCCAGCGCTTCTCCCATTTCATCGAGCGTCATTGACTTGTCCTGAAACAAAAGCGTACCGTACAAAAGCCCTGTAGACATCGTGATGCCGTACAAATCCATGTTGCGGGCAAGGGTCTCGATCACGCGTGCTTGAGCTTTTTCTAGGATTTTTTCCTGGTTCGTATCCATTTGAAAAGAGCAGCTCCTCTAGTCATATTACCGTAAGTAGAATTGTACGTTCCCTAAAGCAAAAAGTAAATGGAGATATTGTACAGTATGTACGAGTAAAACTGCGAATACAGAAAGAAAAGTACGTAAAGTTTTTTCTGAACGCTGAAAATGCCCGATAATCACGGCTCACCCAGTTTGAGGGAAAAAAAGGGCTTCGCTACAATTGTAAGGGTGGAGCAGATAAGACCGGATACGGGCGTAAAAGTTGGAGGTGACCATATGCCCAAAATCAAAGTAGAGAATTTGACAAAAATCTTTGGACGACAGCCAGGGCGCGTACTGCCCCTAGTAAAAGAGGGAAAGACCAAGCAAGAGATCCTAAAGGAAACGGGTCTTACGTTAGGGGTTAACCAAGCGACTTTTGAGGTGCATGCAGGCGAAATTTTCGTCATTATGGGGCTTTCAGGCAGTGGGAAATCGACGCTGGTTCGTTTGTTGAATCGGTTAATCGAGCCTACAGAGGGCAAAATCCTGATTGACGGTACGGATATCGTCAGCATGAATTCCGAGCAGCTGCAAGAAGCTCGACGGAAAAAGCTGAGCATGGTGTTTCAAAAGTTCGCCTTGTTTCCGCATAGGACGGTATTGGAGAATGCCGAGTATGGACTAGAGGTGCAAAATATTCCTAAGGCACAGCGTGAGGCAAAAGCGCGAGAATCGCTTGCGCTGGTAGGTCTCGGCGGCTGGGAAAACAGCTATCCGGATCAGCTGAGCGGAGGAATGCAGCAGCGTGTCGGATTGGCCCGCGCACTAGCGAATGATCCTGACGTGTTGCTCATGGACGAAGCGTTCAGTGCGCTCGATCCATTGATTCGCAAGGATATGCAGGATGAGCTGTTGGAGCTGCAAAGCACCATGCAAAAAACGATCATTTTTATTACGCATGACCTGGACGAAGCCCTGAAGATCGGGGACCGGATTGCTTTAATGAAGGATGGCGCGATTGTGCAAATCGGGTCTCCAGAAGAAATCATGACCAATCCGGCAAACGAGTACGTGGAACGATTCGTAGAAGACGTAGACCGATCCAAGGTATTGTCTGCCGAAAATGTGATGAAGCGTGCAGAAACTATTACGTTAGACAAAGGACCTCGTGTCGCCTTGCAATTGATGAGAGATCGCGGCGTGTCCAGTCTGTATGTCGTGGATCGGAAAAAGACTTTGCTCGGTGTCCTGACCGCAGATGCTGTGAATGGAGCCAAGCAAGAAGGCAAAACATTGGAGGAAGCACTGCGAACAGAAGTGCCAACCGTTGGCCCGCAGACGTTGCTCAATGAATTGTTCGATCTGGTCGCGTTTTCCGATATTCCTGTCGCAGTCGTTGGTGAACAGAACCGCTTGCTTGGTGTCATCGTAAAAGGTGCCGTCCTCGGTGGTCTGGCAGGAAAAGTAAATCATGAAAATCCAGCACCAGTGGATGGGGAAGGGCAGGTGAATAAGGAATGAGTGGGCTATTTCCGAAGCTGCCGCTAGATGAGTGGATAGAAACCATCGTAGATGGACTCGATGCGAATTTGGGATTTTTGTTTGACGCGATTTCAACAGCGATTGGCGGAACGGTCGATCTGTTTAACTGGGTTTTGACGGGTCTTCCATTCTGGCTGATTATCATTTTGTTTACCTTTTTAGCCTATCGGGCTGGGAAGTGGACGATTGCTCTTTTTACATTCATTGGACTTCTTTTGATTCAGAATCTGGGTTATTGGGAGCATTCAATGGAAACACTTGCGCTGGTGCTGACCGCAGGACTGATCTCGGTAATCATCGGCATTCCGGTTGGGATCTGGTGCGCCAAGAATGACTCGGTGCAAAAGGTTGTGACGCCGCTGCTTGACTTCATGCAGACAATGCCGGCGTTCGTTTATCTGATTCCAGCAATCTTCTTCTTCGGGCTGGGTAAAGTTCCGGGCGTGATTGCCTCCGTGATCTTCGCGATGCCGCCGACCATCCGATTGACGAATCTGGGGATTCGTCAGGTGCCAGGAGACTTGATCGAGGCATCCGATGCTTTCGGTTCGACCTACTGGCAAAAGCTGATGAAAGTACAGCTGCCGATTGCCAAGACGACAATGATGGCAGGGATCAACCAAAGCATTATGCTGGCGTTGTCCATGGTCGTCATCGCGTCCATGATCGGAGCGAAAGGATTGGGAGCGGACGTCTATCGTGCCGTGACGCAGATTAAAATCGGGGAAGGCTTCGAGGCTGGTCTTGCCATCGTGATCATGGCAATTTTGCTTGATCGCATCACGCAAAGTGTCGGAAAGAGAAAAAAAGCGTAGGAGGGGTTTTCATGAAAAAAGGTACCTTGAAAGGGATGGCAGTTGCACTTGGGCTTTCCATGCTAATGGCGGGTTGCGCAAGCGGAGGAGCACCGCAGGAAAACAAGCCGGCAGGCGACAACACGGGTACTGCTGCACCCAATAGTGTAGGGGCTCTGGTCGACCACAAAATTATCGGGATTGATCCCGGTGCCGGTTTGATGAAAGCAACAGAAAAAGCGATGAAAGAATACGATCTCAAGGATTGGGAACTGGTAGAAGGCTCCAGCGCAGCGATGACCGCAGCACTGACACAAGCTTACAAGGATAAAAAGCCGATCATCGTTACTGGCTGGACTCCGCACTGGATGTTCTCCAAGTTTGAGATGAAATATTTGGAGGACCCAAAAGGTGTGTTTGGGAAAGATGAACAAATTCATACCATCGTTCGCAAAGGCTTGAAGGAAGATCAGCCGAGCGCGTATGCATTCCTCGACAACTTCTCCTGGACACCAGAGGATATGGAAAAAGTGATGCTCGCCATTCAAGAAGGTAAAAAACCGGAGGATGCGGCTGCCGAGTGGGTAAAAAACAATGAGGCTACTGTAAATAAATGGGTAGAGGGCATCCAGCCGGCAGAGGGCAAAAAACTGACCCTCGCGTATGTGGCATGGGATTCCGAGATTGCCAGCACGAACGTTGTAAAGACGGTTCTGGAGCAAAAGCTAAAGTATAAAGTAGAGATGAGCCAGGTCGAAGCCGGCCCGATGTGGGTAGGTGTAGCGGGTGGCGACGTGGACGGTATGGTAGCGGCATGGCTGCCAACCACGCACGAGGACTACTTTAAAAAGCTGGGCAAGGATGTAGAGGATTTGGGACCAAACCTGACTGGAACCAAGCTCGGATTGGCAGTTCCAAGCTATATGGATATCAACTCGATCGAGGACTTGAAGAAGTAAAACAAACAGTAAAGAAAGGCATTGCCCATTACGATGAGGGCGGTGCCTTTTCTATCATTGGTATAATCGCGGCAGAGTCGAGGGTACAGATATGGTAAAATGGAAAATGAAATACGGCAGTTCACAATCTGAAAAGGAATGAGTGCCATGAAAATTGCACGCAAAGTAACCTCCTAAAATCAAAAGATGTGATCATTTTAGGAGGTTGAAACAAAGTGAAATTTCATCGAATCGATCTGGACAGCTGGAACAGAAAGCCTTACTTCGATCATTATTTGAACCAGGTGAGATGTACCTTCAGTATGACGGCAAACATCGATCTGACGGAACTGCTTCCGCTTCTCCGAGAAAAGAAAGTCAAGCTGTATCCAGCCTTTCTTTATATGGTGACACAAGCGGTCAATGCACACCGTGAATTCAGGACGACGTACGATGCAGAAGGGCATTTGGGATATTGGGAGAAAATGATCCCGAGCTATACTTTCTTTCACCAGGATGATCAAACATTTTCTTCCATATGGACAGATTTCATAGATGATTTCTACCTGTTTTATGAAAACTATACCGCCGATATGAAAATGTACGGCGATAATAAAGGTATCGTGGCAAAAGCAATGGAGCCGCCGTATACTTTTCCTGTCTCATGCATCCCGTGGGTCAGCTTCACTGGATTTAATCTGAACATTTTTGGTGATGGGCAATATTTGCTGCCGATCATTACAAGCGGAAAATACTTCGAGCAAGAGGGCAAGACACTGTTGCCCGTTTCTTTGCAGGTTCATCATGCTGTTTGTGATGGATATCATGCGAGTCTTTTTATGAACGATTTGCAAAAATGGGCGAGCGGCGGCAAGAGCTGGCTACTCATGCCGTGATTGCGCTAAAATCAAAGCTCTACGATAAGAATAAAAGCGAGGCTGTCGATCTTGTGATCGGCAGCCTTTTTTGATGGGGTACTTTGTAAACTCACGGTGTATTCTTGAACTCACGTACAGGAGGCCACTTCTGAGGATTTTTCCACGTATCTGGAGCTGGGGCAAAAACCCGGAGTACCAGATTAAAATCACCCGCAGGAGTAGGGAGCCAGTTCGCCTCTTTGCCTGGCGGCGGTTCTTTTTGAATGTACAAATCCAACGAGCCATCGGGGTTGTATGCAAGCGTACCCGTATTGCTTCGTACCGATGAACGATTTGCTGCTATGGTAGCCAGATAAAGCTGGTTATTATAGACGTTGATCGACCAAAAAGCCGTAGTCTGCGGCAATTGCTCCTTTGAAAAATGCAGCGTATAGCGTTTTGTGCCTGTCAGAGGTGCTCCTTTTTCATCTGTATAGGCGCGGAAGTACATCTCCTCTTCAGGTACATTTGCCGCGAGTCCAGAATAAGCGACGAAGGCTCGGGCAAGAAACTGATTACCATACGTACCAACAGGTGAGAATGACCCCCAGCCATTTGTAACCTTTGTGTAGGGGAGGAAGCCATTTTGGATGATCCCAGGCGCATCTGCAAGGGCACGTTTTAATCCGGCGATTGCCCTTGGGCGCAGCTTGGCTTGCGTCTCATCAGGTGAAATGCCAATGCCGGCAAGGGCAAATTGGTCGAGCAGGACACGGTCACACGCCGGGGGAGGATTACTCTGAATCATCTCGGTCATGACTTGATAAAAGGAGAGAGACGTCAACACATCGTCTGGAACAGCCGGTGAGACTTGTGCAGCTGCAGGGGGTACCTGCTTGGAAGAGAGCATAGGAGCCAATGTGATTTGCTTTTCAAAGGAAACCGCTTTTGATAAATCGCCTTCTCCTTTTACCTCCACGCGTCCGATGAGCCATACAGTGTTGGTTGGCGCTTTGATAAGATGTGTATTGGCTGGGACAATTCCGCTCCACTTAGGCCCCACGATGGCATAGCGTCCAGCGTGCCCTTGCGTGGAACGATTGGATACATTGCGAAACGTGTTTGTGTAGGCGTCCAGCATTTGCACCGTGTAGTAGCGGTTTAGCGGGTTTTCCGGCACTGAGAGAATCATAGGCGTCTCAGACAAATTCAGCCATGCGCTCATATACAAGGTGTCAGAGTTAGGCGTCACGATATCGTGAAAAGAGGGCGAGGCTAGTGTATCCGAATAATAAAATTGGTTCAATGGTGCGCGGGTTCTCGTCATTTCTGCCATCGTTTTAGCTGTCATAACAAGCGGGTAGCCATAAATATAGGCTTGAATCCCCAATGAGTAGGCCAGGTCTTCCTGAGATTTGGCAAGCTGCTTCAGGCGCTGCGTGAAGGGAAAAGGATTTGGGCTAGGAGATCCTTCTGACGCGGCGTGTACAGTATGAAAGCTTGAAAAGAAAAAAGATAGCCAGACCACAGTGACAAAGAGAGAAATGATGATCTTTTTCGAAAAGCGAAGCATGATGACCCTCCCGTATCAAAACTCATAGAAGCTGCAATGGTAGTCTTCACGGGAGCATGGCTATTTTATGCAAAAGAAAAAGCCATCCGAAATACAGATGGCGGACAAAAATTATGACGGAAACAGCTGTGAGGAGAGAGTGATACACAGCGTGAGTGTCACGGTGCTGAGTAAGGTAGAGACGAGCACAGCCTGAGCTGCAAATTCAGGCTCATTGCCATATTCCAAAGCCAGCGATGCACTATTGCGTGAGGTTGGAATCGCGCTTGCGATAAACAGAGCCTGCGCCGTTATTCCCTCAAGTCCGAGAATTGAAATCACTCCAAAAGCGATCAACGGAGATACTGCAAGTCGCAGCATGCCGCTGACCAATACGAGCCACGTCTGTTTTTTCAATGAAACAGAGGCGATTTGAGCGCCGATACTGACGAGAGCGATGGCAAGCATTCCGTCTGCTGCATGCTTTGCAGGTGTCCAGATCATAGCCGGGATATCCAGTTGGGCGAGATTGAGAAGCAAGCCGAGCAGAATCGCGTACAGGACAGGAAGTCGGAAAAAATGGCGGATCGAAGCGCTCAGGCCTTTTGTCGCAGCGCTCGCTTTTAATAATCCAAATGTAAAAGTAACCAATATTTCGAAAACGACCACGACAATTTGGATAGACATGGCGAGCGGATCATGACGAAAAGCGAGATCATTTACTGGTATCCCGATATTGCCATTGTTCGTGAGTACGACACTGTTGGTGAAGCTGGCCCGAAAGCCGCGAGAAAAAGAAAACAGCTTGCCGATGGTTTCCGTGAGCAACAACAGGAGCACAAACTGAAGCAGCAAAAAGCCGACAACCTGAACAAGCAGCATGGGCGAGAGTGATGCTTCGTAAATTTTGACGAAGGCGATGGATGGCACAAAAAAATAAAGGATCAGCTTGGACAAGGTGTTCATGTCAAAACGAAACGCCCTGTGGAGGATGGCACCAATCGCGATCAAGACGATGATCGGTGCGATGATTTCTTGGGCGGTGATCCAAAAGAATGACATACAAATCTCCTTCTCGAATCTTGTGTTATAACGTAGGAGGCTTCCATTCCTGACTTGTCTGGGACATTCTCGCAGCCGTACTAAGCAGATCGTGATCGCGCCAGCGTTTTCCCACACACTGGATGCCTATGGGGAGCCCAGCTTTGTCAAAGCCGATCGGCATCGTTACGACGGGACTGCCGGTCACGTTAAACAGATTCGCGTAATAAGTGGTGGCGATCCAGTAATTTTGCGGTTTGCCGTCAATGTACAACGGCTCCTCGTAGATCGGCAGATAGCCAACCATTTTTGTTTTTTGGTGATGAGGAAAGGCGGTCGTGCTGCTAACTGGACAGAGAAGTACATCATAATCTGACATGAAAAGCTCAAAGCGGCGAATCAATTGCTCGCGTACGGTTAAAACGCGCATGTAATTTTTAAACGTCAGTGGAACAAGCATGCTCGCAGTGGGGACCTTTTGGCTTACTTTCCTTGTTGTAAGATAGGCCAAGCCTCTTTGAAGCATGGGTGTGGTGGAATTTAGCTCTGCGTCAATCATTTTTCCCCATGTCTCCCACGCTGTACGGACGTCGATTGGAGGAGCAGTGATTTGGTCGACGTGAATACCCTGACCTGCCAGCTGTGTGACAAAACGATGCAAAGCTTCTTGAATCTCATGGCTGACAGGATACCCAGGCAGCTCGTCTAGCCAAGCTACACGCAGGGGAGTGGCGGACTCTGTGGGGGGAGGCACCTGTGGTCCATTTGGTAGGCCTCCTGCAAAACCGCTTCCACCTGCAATGATCGAAAAAGCTGTCTGCAAATCCTCAATCGAACGTGCCAAAGGACCGTAGCAAGCCAAGTGGCGGGAGGAAGCATAGTCGGCCGTCCCTTCAAAACCAGGCATGTGACCCGTAGGAGGTACGGCTCCTTCCGTTGGCTTTAGACTGAAGACACCGCAGTAATGGGCGGGAAGTCGAAGTGATCCGCCAATGTCACTGCCAATATCCAGATAGGAGAGTCCAGCGGCAACAGAAGCTGCTGATCCGCCGCTACTGCCTCCCGCTGTTCGTTCCTGGTTCCACGGATTGTTCGTTCGACCGTAAATGTCGTTGTCCGTTTGAATGTCTATTAATAGAGGAGATACGTTTGTCTTTCCGAGCAGGACTACACCGGCCTGCTTTAATCTGCTGACTACGGCAGCATCTCTGTCAGGCACGAAGCCCTGTAGTGCAGGAAACCCCGAGGTGGTTGCAAGCCCGATCGTAGAAAAGGAATCCTTGATAGTGATCGGTACCCCATGGAGTGGACCTCGAAGCTGTCCAGCGTGTATCTCCTTGTCCGCCTCCTTTGCTGCGTGGAGTGCAGCCTCTTCATTTTTGGCAACGACTGCGTTTAATTGTGGGTTAAACTTACTGATTCTTTGGATCGCGAGTCTGGTGATTTCCTCTGCGCTCACTTTTCTCTCTCGTATGAGTGTCCCTACCTTCACTGCTGATAAATAGGCGAGTTCATGCATATGGATCGCTCCCTTCGCCATTTAGCATACGAAATTTATCTACCCGAAAACTTGATCGAAAATGCGATAACTGCCTATGCTTCGGATAGGACGGGGACATAGATGTAGAGAAGCGAATCTGGGTGATCTACGCCTAAAAAATGGTCGTCATAATACTCGAAATCATACGGTGCAAACAGCAGATGGGCTGACTGGGAGAACCAGCTGCCGTAAATATATTGATAAGTAAGCGGAAGGTTTTTCGTCGGCCCTTTATGTGGAAAGACGAGATAGTTGGCTGCCGGCAGCCTCCAGCGCTCCGATCCCTCTGTTGATATGGCAAAAGACGCTGATGACTCTACGCCAGCCAAATACGTAAAAGATAAATCAAGCCCAAAGGCATCAGGGTAGCGCAGTACGCCGTATCGGGGCATTTTTGCTGATTCAGCTTCGGAAACAGTCCTACTTAGGCGCTGCCAGTTGGACAGAATATCTTTCTGGCTGATGGTGTCACACGCGTATCCTACAATCTCCCGAGCATGGTGAATCGTTGCTGGAACCGGTTCAATCAGATGAGTTTGGATATGGCGCAGGTAAGGCACTTGCAGACGTTCCTTCATCGCGAAGCGCGGCATCCTTCCTGTTTTCCGCAAGGCGGAGGGGGGAATCCCAAAGCGTTTGGCAAAAGCTCTTGTAAAGGCTTCATGCGATTCAAAGCCATATGTAAAGGCCGCTTCTGTTACACTTTTTTGCTGCAGTGATAAATATTTGGCTGCTTCCGTAAGTCGCCTTTTTGTGATGTACTGTCCAACGGTTTCTCCCGTAACGTGATGAAACAGGCGTTGAAAATGGTATTTGGAATAACCGACCGACGTCGCGATCCTCTCTACCGTCAACGCTTCCGTGAGATGGTTTTCGATAAAAGACAGGGCATCCGCCATACTCTCCAAATAATTCATGGGTTCCTCTGCGTTAGAAATAGTTTTCCAGTAGGATACCATAACTTCCTGATTCATAGGGTAAGAAAATGTACCTAGATTAACAAGGAGAAAAGTAACGAAAAAATAAATAAGCATTTGATTATATTAAGTAATATTGAATGATTTATCCTTAATTTTCTATTTTTATTTTGAATTAGGAAAATATTCCTTGTAAGATGAGGTGGTTCTTGAAAAAAAAGGGATTGAGGGGTAACAAATGCGGAAACAAGCTTGGCTATCATTTTTTATGGTCTTTCTTTTAAGTTTTGGAATGCTACTGCCGGTAAGCGCAGAACAAAAATTAAACTATGTAGAGCCTGGTACAAAAGTAGAGATGGAACGCAAATTTTCGTTCACCGTTCCAGAAAACATGGTTTACCTCAACAAAGAGGATACGATCAAAATGGAACAACAGACGGGTGATATTCCGACGAACGATGAAATCGGTAGCGTTTTGCCTATCGAAGAAAACCAGGATTGGGTTTTGTTCATGGAATATGTGGATTCCGGTCACATCAGTGATGACGAGCAAAACGAAATTGATGCAGACGCTCTGCTGCAAAGCTATAAAGATGGTACAGAAGAGGCAAACAAACAAAGAAAGCCGGAGGAGCAGTTTCACGTGGTCGGCTGGAATGTGAAGCCTGCCTACAATGCTGCTACCCATGAGCTGGAATATTCGATGCTGCTGGAAACAGAAAGCAAAGAAAAATTTCTGAACTATAAGCTACAGATTTTGACGCGTACAGGTCATGTTTCTTTCATCCTTGTAACCGATCAGGCGAATTTGGAGAAGGACAAGCAGACGCTTCGAGCTTCTATTCTCAAAAACTTTATCGTGAAAGAAGGAAATCGCTATTCCGACTTTGATGCAAAGACTGATAAAGTAGCGGAATACGGCCTGACTGGATTGATTTTGGGCGGGCTTGGACTGGCTGCTGCGAAGAAATTAGGCTTCCTGGCGCTGATTCTTGCTTTTGCGAAAAAAGGCTGGATTTTGATTGTGGTAGCAATAGGGGCCATTGGCGGCTTAGTGAAAAAGCTGCTGGGCAAAAAGGACAAAGCAGGTCCAAGTGATTCAAATGAGGATAGACCGTCCGCTTAAACGAAGCATAGGCAAGGCGTAAGACAAGCTCTTCTCCGTACAAAATCGGGGGAGGGCTTTTTTTACAACCAGTTAACTCCTCCTCTGCTGCAGGTTAAAGAGACGACATGATTTAAATTACCGGAAAAAAGCCAGAATGTCAGAGAAGAGGGGGAGAATAGAATGAAGTAGGACAACGTATTTACGGAGGTAAACCTTGGAACAGCATTTGGATTTATTTTTGATGAAATACGGATATGTGGGGATCTTTTTTTCGCTGGCATTAGGTGTTATCGGATTGCCGATACCCGATGAGGTATTGATGACCTATGCAGGGTATGCGGTTTCGCGTGGAATTTTAAATCTGCCCTTTACTCTGCTTAGCGCGTTTTTAGGAGCATCCGTGGGAATATCGGTCAGCTATGCGATCGCCGCTAAGTGGGGACTGCCGCTGCTTTTAAAAGTAGGACCTTACCTGCATGTCACACCGAAAAAAATTGAATCGACACAGAAGATGTTTGCCAAATATGGTCCCTATCTTTTATTTTTTGGCTATTTTTTGCCCGGTGTTCGTCACATAACAGCTTATTTGGCAGGTGTGGCCTCCATGGACTTTCGGCGATTTGCAGGCTTTGCCTATGCAGGTGCGATGCTGTGGAGCTTGACGTTTCTCATGCTGGGACGAGCGCTTGGTAAGGAATGGTACAAGGTCATTATTTTTATTCGCCATTACGGGCTGGTGACTGTGCTGATTCTGGCGTCCATTATTATCGTCATCTATCTCTACAGAAGGTACAAACTAAGCACCAGGACATGACGAAGGGAAGGCATCCAGTTGATAAAACAGTTGAGGCTCTCTCCGAAAACGAAGCAGTATGCGCTCATCTGCCTCCTGATTATTGCTGTCAGCCTGTTTGTATTTGGCAAGCTGGGGCAGGAAATGCTGGAGCAAGAGCTGTACGCATTTGATTCCTTTGTAATCACAAAGGTTCAGTCACTCATTACGCCAAAGCTCACATCTGTGATGCTATTTTTCACTTTTCTTGCCTCAACAAAATCGTTACTTACGTTAACATTGATCGCGATTGGTCTTATGCTTTGGCAGCACAAAAGATGGGAGGCACTCTTTTTGCTGCTCGCACTAGGTGGCGGAATGGTGTTCAATCTACTGCTAAAATGGCTATATCGACGTGAAAGACCCACTATACAGCGGCTGATAGAAGAAAGTGGATACAGCTTTCCAAGTGGACATTCGATGGCTGCTTTTCTTTTTTTCGGGATGATGGCTATGCTGCTTACGCTATTTGTTGTTTCCCGAGCAGCGAAAGCCGTCATTATACTTGTAGCGGTTGTCCTGATTTTGCTCGTTGGGATCAGTAGAATTTATCTCGGCGTGCATTATCCAAGTGACGTCCTGGCTGGGTTTGTAGCTGGGGGAGTATGGCTCGTTATGTGTCTTTTAGGATTGAAAATCGTGGTGGAGACAAGAAGTTGAAAAAAACACTTTACAAACCGACGGTCGGTACGTAAAATAAAAAATCATAACGTTATTTCCTACTTCATCCATTTTGAAAAATGTAAAGGAGAGCTGCCTTATGTTAGCCACTTTGTTTTGGATCTTTGTTGACCTCATTCCTTTTATTGTCGCTTTTCAGGTAGAACCACAGGCGCTTGGCTTTGGGATCGGTTTTGTGCTTGCCGTGCTGATTTATTTGTTTCAGAAAAAGAAGTTTGGGGAAGTAACCACGATCATTGCCATCAAGGTTTTTTACTTCTTTTGCGGCTTTTGGGTCGCGTTGCTTTTCCCGTCCTTTCATCTGTTCGATTTCACACAGCTGTTCATGTATGGGATTCTTACGTTTGCGGCAGTCTGGTCGCTGGCGATCAAGAAGCCATTTACACTGCAATATGCGCGTAAAGTAGTGGCGCCTGAGTTCACAGAGCATTCTCTCTTTTTAGCCTCCAACTTTTGGCTGACACTGATTTGGGCCGTTGCGTTTGGTTTATCCTTGATTTGCTCGACATTGTATGCAATGGCACTCGTTTCCGGGGAAGTGGGAGTTACACTGGTTCACGTATGGAATTTGGTTGGGCTTGCAGCAACCATTTTGGTTCGTCCGATTGCACGACGTTATTTCCTGAACAAACAAGGGTAAGGGGAGGGGCTCGAAATCAAGAGCACCTTGTTTTTTGGACGAAAACAAACCGACAGTCGGTTTGTGAAAAAGACAAAAAGGAATGATTCCACGATGGAGAACAAAAAGCCACATAAAAAGTTGATTTTACCCGCGATTCTCCTGCTCGTCTGTGCTGTAGTCGGTTATTACGCCTATCAGGGGTACTTTTATGTAAAGACAGAGGATGCGATCGTGACGGGAGACATTTACAAGATTGCCCCCAAGCTGTCCGGGAAGCTGACGCATGTGACGATAGAGGAGGGGAGCCAGGTAGAGCAGGACCAGATTGTGGCGGAGCAGGAGCAGATGAATGCCACTAGTCCGGCGCAAGTGGAAAATTTGATGATACGCACGCCCATTAGTGGTGTGATCCTGCAGCGAGCGGCAAAAGAGGGAGAAGTTGTTGGGGCCGGCAATACAATTGCACTTGTGATCGACAAAAGAAAGCTATACGTGCAGGCAAACATTGAGGAAACCGAAGCGGGCTATATTCAGGTCGGGCAAGTCGTAGATATTCAGCTGGATAAATATCCAGGGCATGTTTTTCATGGGACGGTAAGCCGAATCGGAGAGGCTACGCAGTCTACGTTTTCTTTGCTGCCACCCGTGAATGCAGGCGGCAATTTCACCAAGGTGACACAGCGAATTCCCGTCAAAATTTCGTTTACGGAAGGTCCGTATGATTTTCAGCCAGGTTTGAATGCCAAGGTTACCATACACGTGAGATAAGGGTGAGGATGAATGAATCCGCAAAAAAACTTTTGGCCCGGGGTATTTGCGATCGTACTGGGGACCTTTATGGCTGTGCTTGATACAAGTATCGTCAATGTCGCAATTCCGGAAATGATGAACGTCTTTGGGGCTTCCACGGAAGAAATCCAATGGGTCGTCACCAGCTACACGTTAACGATGGCAGCAGTCATTCCATTAGCTGGCTATTTGGGAATTCGGTTTGGCGTGAAAAAAAGCTATCTCGCCAGTCTGTTTCTCTTTACCGCAGGCTCCCTGCTATGCGGGCTGGCCTGGAGCAATGGCAGTATGATTGTTGCCCGGATTATTCAAGCGGCAGGTGGCGGCTTGATGATGACAATTGGTCAATCGATGATTCAGTATGTCGTGCCACGTGAAAAAATGGGGCCAGCTATGGGTGTTTTCGGGATATCGGTTTTTGTCGCGCCGGCTGTCGGCCCAACCTTGAGCGGTTATTTTGTGCAGCATCTGGATTGGCGCTTTATTTTTACGGTGAATATTCCGTTCGGGCTCTTGGCTATGCTGCTCGTTTGGCGCTTTTTACAGGAGGGAGAAACGAAAAAAGAGCATCCGTTTGACCTTGCCGGGTTTATTTGGTCAACGACAGCGCTAGTGTCACTGCTGCTTGCGGTCACCAAAGGAGAAGAAAAGGGCTGGGACTCGTTTCCAATCGTATCGCTTTTGCTTCTCTCTTTGATTAGCGGTTATTTGTTTATCACTCGCGAGCTGGACACTGAGCATCCACTGGTCGATGTCCGCCTGTTCGCAAATAGGGATTTTACATTGGGGCTTTTGGTGAACAGCCTGATTATGGTGGGCAACTTCGGGGTGATTTACTTGCTGCCGATCTACTCGGAAAACATGCTGGGACACACGGCTATGGATACGGGCTTGATGATGCTTCCACAAGCGATTACTTCGGGGATCGTGACACCCATCTGCGGAATGTTTGCTTCGAGAATCGGATTGAAGCCTCTAATTGTTGCAGGTCTGTTGTGCTGCATTGTACCCGGCTTTTTTCTCTCCCACATTGATCTGAATACAGACTTGAGCACGCTTCATTGGCTGCTGGCGCTTCGCGGCTTTGGCCTGGGTCTGTGTCTCATGACCTCGATGCAAATCCCGCTTCTGGCAACCAATGATCCAGCGCGTGTACCTGCGGCTTCGGTCATTACCAACATATCTCGTCAAGTCGCTACCTCGATGGGGATTGCCGGGTTAATCAGCTTATTCTCCAGGCGTGGTGTAGAGCATGCAGCACAAATGAGAGAACAGATGACGGCGACGCAGCCAACCGTAATCGATACGCTCGGACAATGGCAGCAGATGTATATGGCGAAAGGACTTTCCCTACAGGAAGCATACGAGTCAGCTCTGCAACTAGGGAGTCAGCTCGTAAAAAAATATGCTGCGGTTTCGGCTTTGCAGGATAGCTTGCTTGTCGCAGAGCTGGTGCTGGTTGCAGCCCTCATCGTGATGCTTGTGGTGAAAGAAAACAAAGCACTGCAACAAACTACCGAAGAAGCCTCTCAGCCAGTGATGCTGGATTGATGGAAAAAGGAAGGGGATAGCATGATGAAAACACATCGCATGAAAATCATCGTGGGCGTGGGCATTGCCGCGTTGCTCTTGTCAGGCTGCGGGAGTGCTCAGCCAGTAGAATTGCCAATGGCATCGGCCCAAGGAAGCTCGTCGGCAACGAGTGAGAAGACTACCCACGTGTTCGCAGGGAAAATGGTCGGGATTGAAGAGGTCACGATTTATGCCAAAGCGGCAGGAAGGGTCGCTTCGGTACACTACGATATCGGTGATCGGGTAGAAGGAAACGCAGTGTTGTTTGACCTGGAGAAAACAGAGCTGGAATCCAGTCTGCAAATGGCAAAGGCTGATTTGGCGCAAGCAAAGGCCAAGTGGGAGGAAGCTAAAAAAGGAACTCGCCCAGAAGAGATTAAATACGCAGAGGCTGGCTGGCAGCAGGCGATAAACAAGTATAAGGATGTAAAAAACGGCAAGCGACCAGAAGAGCTTGTACAGCTGCAGGCTGCCTTGCAATCGGCAAAAACAGCGTATGAGCTGTCTACAGCAAAAAAGGAACGGACCCAAACACTCTTTTCCCAGGGAGCAGTCTCCGAGCAAGCATTGGAGGATGCACAAGCAGTCGTAGCGCAGGCAGAAGCGCAGTATAAACGAAGCGCCGAAGAGCTGACTTTGGCAAAAGCAGGTGTAACCGATCCGGCTCTGCAGGCACTAGAGGCCAATGTTGAACAGATGAAGTCGTTGTATGACAAAGCCAAAAACGGTTTTACACCAGAACAGCTCGCACAGTTCGAAGCTAATGTACAAAAGGCAGAGGCAGCCGTAAGCAATGCGGAGTACCAATTGAAAAACGCAGCGGTCATCTGTCCGCTTAAAGGCTACGTAAGCGCCAATAATATTCATGCAGGTGAAATGGTAAACGCGAGCCTGCCTGCGATGACTGTGGTGAATACAGATCAAATGTATGTAGTAATCGGTGTATTGGAGGCAGATATCGCCCGGTTTACCGTGGATAAGCAAGTCGATGTATCCGTAGAAGCGACCCATGACAAGCTGCAGGGGAAAGTAGCGCGAATAAGCCCCAAAGCAGATGCAGGCACGAATACATTTACGGTGAAAATTTTACTCGACAATGCAAAAGGTCATTTTCGCTCAGGAATGACCGGAGAAGTGCAGCTCTAATTGACGCCCCCGAAGCGTTCAGTGCGAAAATCCTCATCGCGCACATAATTGCTTCAGATAAGGGCTGTCCCATTGTGCGAATTTTATCGCAATCATGCTGGCATGCCTTCCTCTGCACTTGTATGATGAAAAGAGAACAGGGGGAGGCGTATTTATGAAAGCATATAGCTATTTTTGTTCGACACGAATCGAAATGGGCGTGGGGAAATCAAAGGAATTGCCTGCGCTGCTCCAATCGCTAGGAGGAGGCTCCTCCATTTTGCTGGTAAGTGATCCGGGTGTGATTCGGGCGGGACTGGTCGCTCCGATACAGGCTGCGCTTGAGGGTGCGGGCTACCGAGTATCCTTGTTTGACCAGCTGAGTCAAAACCCGAGAGATACGGAATGCCTGGAAGGGGCAACCCGATTCCGTGATGCTTCCGCTGATATGGTCGTAGCAATCGGTGGAGGTAGTGCGATGGATACGGGCAAAGCCATTGCCCTTTGCGGACCGAATGGCGGTACTCCCGCTGATTACGCAGATGGACGGCTTGCCTACGAAAACATCGCGCCTATCATTTGTGTACCGACTACTGCTGGGACTGGATCTGAGGTGACCCGTTCATCGGTCATTACGGAATCAACAACCCATCGCAAAATGACGCTCAAGCATGCTGCTCTGCGACCGACTCTGGCTGTTCTCGATCCTGCTCTGACCTACAGTGTGCCTGCTTCGGTCACAGCTGCTACAGGAGTGGACGCGCTCGTACACGCCATCGAGGGTTACACCTGCAAGGTGACGAATCCGATCTCACAGGCACTTGGTGCAAAGGCGATGAAGACGATTGTTTCTGCACTTCCGCTCGCTTATGCAGATGGTCAAAATGAAGCGGCGCGCCACGCAATGCTGGAAGGGAGCTTGCTTGCGGGGCTTTGCTTTGGCTCTGCGGATGTAGCGGCTGTTCATTGCTTGGCGGAAGCATTGGGGGGCATGTACGATACCCCACATGGTATTGCGAACTCCGTCTTTTTGCCACACGTACTCCGCTTCAATGCCAAGGAAAATGTAACGATGCACGCCGATCTCGCCCGGTACATGGGTTTTGCTGTGGACGCCGATACAAACGAGCAAGCGGTGGACAAGCTGATTGCAGGTATCGCTGAATGGACAGCAGGACTGCAAATTCCCAAGCTCAGTGACTTGCCAGGTGTGAAAGAAGAGGATTTTCCGCGTATCGTGGAGCTGTCCATGAAAAACGGCTCTACGCCAAGCAATGTGCGGACGATTTCCGCAGAAGATTATTTGCGCATTTTGGAAGAGGCCTATCGGGCATAGACAAAAGGTACGCTTTGCAAGCAAATAGAGGATGTCTCTGGAGCACCGTTATTCACGGTGCTTTTTCTGTGAATAAAAACAATCGCTTGCCGCAAACTATAACCAACTATCACGCGAAAGTGAGGGAAGAGCATGGTTCCGTTTCCTGGCATTTATTATGCGATCTTTGCTCTTATTTTTATTGCGGGTCTGTTATTAAGCATTCATTTTATGAAAAGACAAGAATCAAAGGAATTAGACCACAATGTGAGCCAAACAACTGTGAAAAATAAAGTGCTCGGCAATGTCGGGATGCTTTTTTACGTAGGAGCCTTTGCTGTCTTGCTGGCAGTCTTACTCATTGGCGTCGTTGTTTATAGGTAAAAAGGAGGCGTAGACCATGGAGAAAAGACGATACTATGTCTCAGTTCAGGCTGGAACAATCATGGAAAACCAAGGTGATTCTGCATACGAGTTTGAAATTGAGGCCACAGAAGAGGAAGTAGCCTACATCCGAAGCTTGTTTGAGGATCGGACCGCGTATGAATTTAATACATATTTGCGAGGGCATGTCGTAGCACTCCCGTATCACTTTGACGCAGAAAACGATGAGTACGACCAATGCTTGCAGCAGATTTATGCGGCTCTGCATCAATGTGGGACGGATGAGACGAAAAATCATATTCAATCCATGGGGATTCTGGACGGGACGTTCTTCAAAGAAACCTGAGGAAAAGAAACAATGGGGAGACAACTTTTACACGGTTGTCTCCTCTTTTGTACAGACAACAACCTTTTTTTCTGATAGTATAACCGTTATCCCAATAATAGAGGTTGTTTAAAAAGTCGTCTTTTGATCACGCAGGAGTCCTGAAAGCTAATCCGACATCGAAAATGGCGTTCACCTTCGAAGTCCGGTGCTCATGTAGATTGCCTACATTCCGTTCCTCCTTCGTACGGTTCTCACCATTTTCTCGGTGCTGAAAAGCCGACTTTTTAAACACGGAATAATAATGACCTAGATAAGGATGTGATTTTCTTGCACCAATACCTGGGGTACATAGGTTCCTTTCCGATTCGTTCCTATAGTTTGATATTCGTTCTTGCTATTGTTTTAGGAATTGGGGTGACGGTTACTTTAGCCAAGCTTCAGAAAAAAGAGCATCTGGCAGAGCATCTCTTGAATTTATCTGTCCCGATGATCATTGGGGCCATCATTGGGTCCCGATTCTGGACAGTCTTTTTCTTTGACTGGGATTATTACTCCAAGAATCCTGGGGAAATCATTGCGGTGTGGCATGGCGGACTGTCGATTCAAGGTGGTGTCGTTGGCGCCATTCTGGTCGGAATCTGGTATGTGCGGAAGCATAAGATTTCGTTTTGGGAGCTGGCAGATCTGTGTGCGCCGGGCCTGATTCTCGGACAAAGCATCGGGCGTGATGCCAATCTGATGAATGGAGATGCTTTTGGCGATCCGACAGGCGGCAATTGGGGCATTCTCTATCCAGAAGGAACGAATGCCAGAGCAACATTTGGCGATCAGCCGCTCTATCCTGCCGAAGTGTGGGAGGGACAAATCGATATCATCATTTTTGCGATTCTTCTCCTTCTCATGCAAAAACGTTTAACGAGAGGCTATTTGTTCCTGGCCTACAATATACTTTACAACCTCGCGCGATTCTTTTTGGAAATGCTGCGCGGAGATTCGCATCGCTTCTTGTTCAATTGGACTACTGCGCAGTGGACATCCATGGTGATTATTGTACTTTCCGTGGGCATTGGCTTCTATTTGCACAGGAGACAAAAGGCACAAGAGCAAGGCGGCATGGCATCATAGCTATTCAAGGAAAGAGCAAGCAAATCAACTCCTCGTCATCATGACGGGGATTTTTTGTTGTCCGACGAGACGAGACATAAACAAGGGTGCAGCCTCATTTTGCTAGATCAAGGGTATTGACAACGGAAACGCAAACTCATATTATAATACCCATAGGGGTATATGTATAACGAATATCAAAACATTCATCTTTCCATATAGGGAGGCATTTCACATGAGCAAAGCATGGCAAGACATCACACCGCAAGAGGTTGAAAAAATGGTGCAGGAAAAGCGGGAGGCTCAATTCATCGATGTCAGAAATCCGGATGAGTTCAGCGCTGGACGTATGGAGGAAGCAGTCCTGATTCCCCTTCCTGTATTGCCAGTCAGACTTCATGAGCTTGACCCTGAAAAAGAAGTGATCTTCATTTGCAGAAGTGGTGCCAGAAGTGCACAGGCTTGTGAGTTAGCAGTCAGCCAAGGATTTAAGAAAGTAGCGAATATGGCGGGCGGCATGCTGAACTGGCAAGGAATCCAAATAAAAGAATAGAGCCGGAGGGATACACATGAGTGCAGCGATTACTACCGATAAAACAGTGGATTGCAAAGGACTTGCTTGTCCGATGCCAATCGTGAGAACGAAGAAAGCGATGGATGAGCTGCAGCCCGGACAAGTCATCGAGGTTCAGGCAACAGACAAAGGCTCCTTGGCAGATATGCAGGGCTGGGCAAAAAATACAGGGCATCAATATTTGGGCACCATTCACGAAGGAGACGTTCTGAAACATTATTTGCGCAAAGCCAATCCCGCTGAAGCGAAGGAAGAGACCAAGCACCCATACACGATTACAGCAGCAGAGCTTGCCCAAAAGCTGAACGAATCGATCACGGTTGTGGATGTGCGCGAACCAGCCGAGTACGCGTTTCAGCGAATTCCTGGGTCCAAATCAATACCTATGGGGGTATTGGAAGGGCATCTGCACGAGTTGAATCAAGCCGAAGAAATTTACGTCATTTGTCGCTCTGGTAATCGCAGTGATCTGGCTTGCCAGCTGCTGGCCGGAAAAGGCTTTGCTCACGTGAAAAACGTGAGTGACGGAATGAATGGGTGGACAGGACCAACCGACTCGAACTAGGACGCCATATACACAAATAGAAAAGGTGGGGGAAAGCATGACACAACAACAAACAGCCTTGCAGCCAATGACACCGCATGACCTGACACAAATCATCTTTCAGCACGAGAAGCTGTTTATCCTCGACGTGCGCAATCAAAGCGATTATCACGATTGGAAAATCGAAGGGAAAGGGATCGAAAGCATCAACATTCCTTATTTTGACTTGATTGACGGGGTGGAGCCTGCACTCACACACATCCCGGAAGGAAAAAAGGTGCTCGTTGTTTGCGCAAAGGAAGGCTCGTCCATTTTCGTAGCGGAACAACTCGTAGAGGCAGGCAGGAGCGATGTGTATTATCTCGCTGGTGGAATGAAAGCATGGAGTGAGCATCTCGAACCGGTGAAGGTAGGAGACTTGCGAGATGGTGGGGCGCTCTATCAATTTGTACGGATCGGCAAAGGCTGCCTGTCCTATATGGTGGTATCCAATGGGGAAGCGGCTATAATCGACACGCTGCGAATGACGGACGTGTACACGGACTTTGCCAGCAGCCATCAGGTTCAAATTACGCATACAATCGATACGCACCTGCACGCTGACCATATTTCTGGCGGGAAAAAGCTGGCGGACCAAGTCGGAGCAACCTACTGGCTCCCTGCCAAAGACGCAGAAGAGGTGACCTTCGCCTATAAAAAGCTGGAGGAGGGCAAGGAAATTACGGTAGGGAATACGAAGATTGCGATCCAACCAATCTACTCACCGGGCCATACCATTGGCAGCACTTCCTTGATTATCGATGACCAATACTTCCTGACTGGGGATATTTTGTTCGTGGAGTCCATCGGTCGTCCCGATTTGGCTGGAAAAGCAGAGGATTGGGTCAGTGATTTGCGCCACACGCTGTACAGTCGCTACAGAGAGCTTTCCAATGAGCTGATTGTTCTGCCTGCCCACTTTGGCAAAATAACAGAACTGGGCGAAGGCGGTGTCGTTTCTGCCCGTTTACAAGATCTATTTGAGAATAACCCAGGATTGAACATCACTGATGAGGGAGATTTCCGCAGAGCGGTAACAGAAAACTTGCCGCCACAGCCGAATGCCTACCAAGAAATTCGCCAAACCAACATGGGTAAAATAAAGCCGAGTCCAGAAGAGCAGCAGGAGATGGAGATAGGTCCTAATCGCTGTGCGGTTCATGATAAATAAACGGCATTTTGGGAAATGACGAGGGGAGGGGAAATAAGTCCCCTCTTCCATAACTATCATCCTGCGGAAAGTTAGCAACTGTGCTTCAAATAATTCGCTGCTACTGTATTTAGATAATAACTGTAGCAAACCTGCCATTGCTCAAGCATATTTGAAGCGAGCACGTACTGATCGTGTTCGCTTTTCTTTGCTTTTTCAGGCGATGCAAATGCTGCCAATGGCATGAACTTTATCGTTTCTTTACAATGGGGAGGTTATATAGAAGAGATGTAGGGAGGCGAAGCCATGCAGGGGAAAAACATTTTGGTGATCGAAGACGATGCAAAAATAAGACGGCTGTTAAAGCTGTATTTGGAAAAAGAAGGATATGACGTAGTCGAGGCGCAAAACGGGGAGGAAGGCATGGAGGCTTTCCAAAAGCATGATCCCTGCTTCGTGATTACAGATTTAATGATGCCAAAGCTCAGTGGCGAGGACTTATGCAAATGGATTCGCAGTGAGCAGAAAAGTGATATACCGTTGATCATGCTGACAGCAAAGGTAGCGGAGGCCGAGCGAATCGAGGGCTTGCAAATGGGGGCAGACGATTACATAACAAAGCCGTTCAGTCCACAGGAGGTCGTAACCCGGGTCAATACGGTGCTTCGCCGAACCGCCAATCGCTGTAGCAAAATCAGCTTCAAGGGCTTGACCATCAAGCCTGTGCGAGGAGAGGTCAAGTACAACGGGACGCTCATTTCGCTTACGCAGCATGAATTCAAGCTGCTCTACTTTTTTATGCGGCACCCTAATCAAATCTTGTCGCGTGAGCAAATTTTGGGGGAGCTTTATCCGAATGAAGAGAAAAGCGTGATCGACCGTACAGTGGATGTTCATGTCGGCAAGCTCAGAGAAAAAATCGAGACGCCAAATGAAGGGGCATGCTTTTTTGAAACGATTCGGGGAATGGGGTATCGATTTGTTGCTTATTAACCAGCTTCGTGAGTGGAAGCAGCACATGACCTGGAAGCTGATCGGGGTAAATATCATCGTTATGCTGACGGTGATTTTGCTTGCCGGGGTATCGGTAAAGGACTTCGCGTGTGTGCTTGTCGAGAAGTACCGTCTGGTCGGAGATGAGAAAAACTTCATGTTCAACCAAACCATGCAGTTTTATCTGATGCGTGCGAGCTTACTCGCAATCGTGGTTGCCGCACTCATTCATTACGTATTCATCAAGAAAATGCTGGTCCCCTTGCGACGCCTGACAGAATCGACGCGCCAGCTCACGGAAGGAACGTACCCGGAGATGATTGCGGTCACCTCCCGTGATGAAATCGGGCAGCTCACGGAGCATTTTAATGACATGACGCGGACACTGAAGCGCGCGGAAGAAAACCGCAAACGCATGCTGAGCAATATTTCCCATGATTTGCGAACGCCGCTCAGCAATTTAAACGGGTATTTGGAGGCACTCAGCAGTGGGGTTCTTACGGGAGACCGTGAGCTGTATCAATCCCTGTTGGAAGAATCCCAGCATATTACCCGTCTGGTCGAGCAGCTGCATCTGCTTTCTGTATGGGAGGATCGCCGCGAGACGGGTATGACAAAAACGAGCATTCAGATGGATGAGCTGATTTCAAAGAGCACCAATGCTTTTCAATGGGAGTTAAAAATCCGAGAGCTGGAGCTGCATTTGTCTTTGCAGCCTGGAACCGTGAACGCTGATGAGGATGGATTACGTCAGGTGCTCAACAATTTATTGCAAAATGCGATTACCTATAATGCGGGACAAATCATATGGGTGTCCGGCGTAAATGAACCACGCGGCTATCGCGTAACCGTAAGTAATGTTGGCGTACCCATGCCTGAAGAGGTGCGCGAGATTGTTTTTGAGCGATTTTATCAGGTGGACCCGGCAAGGTATCGCGGCCAATCTGGCAAAGGAAGCGGGCTTGGATTGGCAATCGTAAAAGAGATCATCCAGAAGCATGGGGGAGAAGTCGGACTCATCTCCGAGGATAACAAGCATTCATTTTGGATCACCATCCCGCCAAGCCGATAAGTGCATCGCACCATAAATATGTGCGTCTTTATCAAATCTTTAAAATAGAACGGTATTCTCATGGACAAAAGGAGGCCGTGAGAATTGTACAACTTTCAAATAGGCTCAATGGTTGTAAACGGGCAGCTTATCCTGTTCGCAAGCTTTTATCTCGCAGGCTGGTTGATGCTGCACTACCGATTGCGGGGCCATCAGGACAAAAAGATGATTGTGTCCCTAGCGTCAAACGCCTTTTTGCTATGGCTCCTCATATGGAAGGCGAGTTATTTCCTGTTTCATCCTCAGGAAGTCATCGCGGCGCCGATGTCGCTTTTGTATTTTGATGGAGGCGAATGGGGGCAATGGATTGCTAGTCTGGTAGCCATCGCCTATAGCGGGTACGCATTTCGAAAGCAAAGCTTACCTGCGTTGTTGTGGCTGGACAGTGGCGTGTGGTTCTCGTTCGCGGGCTGGATGGTCTACCAGGCTTTGCTGCTGATGCTAGGGGAATCTCCGTCGATCTATGCACTGCTGCTAGCTGGATTGGGCTTGGCAGCCTGGACGTGGTATGGAGAGAAGCGGCAAAGGGGGGAGGCTCATGGATAGCCTTAGCATTTTATTGGCATTTGCTGCGGGGATGCTGTCGTTTTTGTCCCCCTGTGTTTTCCCGCTCATCCCTGCGTATGTGTCTCATCTGACAGGCTCGACCATACACGAAGGCAGGGTGGTCGTGCAAAAGAGAACGCTGCTCTACCAGTCACTCAGCTTTATTGTCGGCTTTAGCCTGATTTTCATTGCTATGGGTGCTTCTGCGAGTCTGATCGGGCGTTTTTTTGCTGAGGAACGTGATTGGGTCCAAAAAGGGAGCGGGCTGCTCATCGTTGTGTTTGGATTGCAGATGCTTGGGCTTTTAAATCTGCGTATCTTGATGGTCGGAAAGTCGTGGGAAACGAAGCAGGACATGAGTCGTGGCACCATTCGCTCGTTTCTGACAGGTCTTGCCTTCGGGGCTGACTGGAGTCCGTGTGTCGGACTTGCCTTGTCCTCGATTTTGCTTTTAGCCGGGTCTACAGAAACATTGTGGCACGGGGTCGGGATGCTGGCTGTCTATTCACTCGGGCTGGGGGTTCCGTTTTTGCTTATTTCGTTGCTGTTGACGTACTCTCTCGGCATTATGAAGAAACTGAACAGATGGATACCGCTACTATCCAAAATCAACGGCTGGCTGCTAATTGGCATGGGCCTACTATTGTTTACAGGACAGCTGCAAAAAATGAGCGCCTGGCTCGCCCAATATACGTTCTGGGACATCAATTTTTAACGAGTGGAGGTACATTGCGCTTGAAGAAAAGCATGATCGCGATCATTTTGCTGCTTGGACTTGTCGTCTATGGCGGATATGATCTGCTTCAAAAATCGTCGCAAGAAGCAGGGCGTCAGAGTAGAGCAGACGTAGCCAATTTGGAGACAGGAACACAAAAAGGCCAGCTGGCCCCTGATTTTTCGCTGACAGATTTGAACGGAAAGCAGGTTTCGCTTGCCGATTACGCCGGCAAAAAGGTACTGGTGAATTTTTGGGCGACGTGGTGCCCTCCATGTCGGGTAGAAATGCCTCACATGCAAAAGTTTTACGAGGATTACAAAACAAAAGACGTGGTTATTGTGGGTGTCAATTTAACACCCACCGAGAAAAATCGGAGTGTTGTCCAGGATTTTATTCAGGAGCAGCAGCTTACTTTCCCGATTGTGCTCGATCAAGAAGGAGAAGTCTCGCAAGCCTACAAGGTTGTCGCCTATCCTACAACCTATTTTCTCGATGCTGATGGAGTGATCCGGGAAAAGTTCCAAGGCGCGATTAACTACGACGTGATGGAAAAAGTGCTTCGGGGCATGAACTAAACAAGGGGTGTAGAGATGAGCCAGCAGGTTGCAAAGCTGATGCTATTCACGCTATCGGCATGTCCGATGGGGCGTTCTATACATACAGTGCTTGGTGAGGTTTTGACAGTCAAAAAGGGTATCGTCTATGAGATCGTTTCTATCGATGCCGATCATGAAACAACCAATCGATACAAAATCAAGGCGAACCCGACAACGCTTTTTTTAGCGGAAGACGGGCAAGAGTTGTATCGCTTCGAAGGCTTCAAGGAGACAGCAGAGGTTCTCAGTCTATTCGAACCGGTCGAGGAAGGGGCACTTCCTCCAGTCGCAGATAGGGAAGAAAACCGCCAGACGGAGGAAGTTTACACCGTTTATTTGTATGACGCCGAGCAGATTGTTCCGATTGAGATGACCTACCATAATTTAACATCTATAAAAGCACCTCGCATCACAGCGATACAGCAATTGCTGCGGGCGCAGCGAGAGGGACTGGAAAATCCCTTCTCCGCACAGAGTTCCTTGGAAACCGTCTCATTTCAAAACCAATCAGGTGTGGTTACGCTTCGCTCTGATGGGAAAGTAAGCGCCAGCCAATCCGAGCGGATGAGGATACTGCTTGCTCATACGCTTGCTGTTTATGGTGTAAGCGAAGTTGCATTGAAATGGGTGTAACTGACGTCCTGTTGCTTCACAGCTGGACAGCTATCGAATGTATCCATATAAATGAAGCAAACAGCCCTCTACGGAGCGGGCTGTTTTTTATCGAATCATTTCGTTTTCCTCTACGATCCTCATTCCAGATCCAAAAATTCCCCATCGCGAAGCCGGTTCACAAACTTTTGCAGCCAGGAGTAATAGGTTACCCCGTGGCGCAGCTTGTGCAGGTCGCGAAGACATTCCGCTCTCTCTGCATCAGAAGTCTCTTCGGCGAGTGCCATTTCTGAGAGCTCGGGAATGACCTTATTGATTGCCCCGAGCATCACATCAATTTCCCGTTGTAGCTTCATTGTGAAAAAGACGCGAAATGTCTGGAAGAAATCAGTCTCCGCCACATACTGATCTTTTCGATCCTGTTTTTCCTCCAGCTTGGTGACCATCTTGGAATCTAGCAACGATCGTATTGCATAGCTCATGTTGCTTTTGCTCATGTTCATATATTCTTTCATGTCTTCGAGTGTCATCGGTTTATCTTCGAAAAACATAATACCGTACAGCTTGCCGAAAGAATGATTGGCCCCGTAGAGATCCATCGTTTGTGCAATTGCTTCGATAACTTGGGCGCGTAATTCGGTACGGCGCAGCGACGACCCTTCCTGATCGTGTGAGGTCATCTGCTTCATTGAGGCACTCTCCTTTGTTATTAACGAAATATGTACATCCATTTACAAAAAAGCAAAAGGAAATTGATCGAAAGTTAATATAAGTAGTTTACGATGAACGTACAATATTTTTTGTACAGATTATGTTTCTCTCTCTTTTATAGGATGATTCTATCAGAAATACAAGAAAAATTGAATGTAAAATGGAAAAATATACATTCAAAAATTAGGCTGTGAAAATGTGATAAGGGGTTTTTATCATGTCGAGTATTACGCTGAAGTCACTCACAAAACAATACACGGAAGATAGGCGCACGCTAGATCATATTAGTCTGGAGATCAAGGACAAGGAGTTTCTGGTGCTGCTCGGTCCATCTGGCTGTGGAAAATCTACATTGCTGCGAATGATTGCCGGCATTGAAGATATTACACAAGGGGAAGTGTACATTGGCGATGTTTGTGTCAATGAAGTAGAGCCTAAGGATCGCGGGGTGGCAATGGTTTTTCAAAACTATGCGCTGTATCCGCACATGACGGTTTTTGAAAATATGGCGTACGGATTGAAGATCAAAAAAGTGAAAAGGCCAGAGCGGGAAAAGCGAATTAAGGCGGCAGCAGAAATGCTGCAAATCGACTCCTTGTTGAAGCGTTACCCCAGTCAGTTGTCAGGCGGGCAAAAGCAGCGGGTTGCAATCGGCAGAGCAATCGTTAAGGAACCGAAAGTCTTTTTGATGGACGAGCCATTATCCAACCTGGATGCGAAGCTGCGAAATGAAATGAGAATTGAAATTAAAAAGCTGCATGAGCGATTAAATTCTACCTTTATATACGTCACGCATGATCAGGTAGAGGCCGTCACGTTAGGTGATCGAATCGCGATCATGGCAGAGGGCAAGTTTCGGCAAATTGGCACTCCTCTGGAAATCATTGAGTGCCCGGTAGATATGTTCGTCGCCAGCTTTATCAGTTCACCGCCCATCAATTATGTGGATGCTGTGCTGGTTAACCAGCAAGGGAAAGCCATTGTCGATATCGATGGTGTACGGGTAGAAACGAGCCTGCCAATTGACGTGGTTGAAAACCATCCGCGTGTCGTAGCAGGAATACGGCCTGAGCATTGCTTCATCACAGACGAGACCAGCAATACATTTGCCATGGAGGTCTTGTTTACGGAAATTATCGGAACGGATGTGCTGTTGCATCTCACTTACAAGGGATCGGATTTTATTGTGAAAAAAAGCTTTACACAGACGTATGAAAAAGGTCAAAAGCTGTACGTGGGACTGGATGCAAGTCACGTCAACGTGTTTGACAAAAATACGCAAAAAAATGTGAGGAGCCTCTCATGAATGTTCTGATTTCGTTAGATGGATTGAGCCACAAACTCTTTGCACAGCGAGCATCGCAATTTGTTCGGAACGGTTATTCGTACTGTAAAAAAATGATAACAACCTTTCCCTCTGTCACATTTTCTGCGCATGCAACGGTCATCACCGGGAACCATCCAGACAAGCATTCGGTCTTTGATAATGTGGTATCACATGCGCAGACGCTGGAGAGAATCGAGCTGTATGGTGACCACGACAGCCTTTGTAATGAGACTTTACATAAACAAACGATCTTTTATTCGCTAGCGAAGCATGGGCTGACAAGCTGCTGCATTCATTGGCCGTTAACGACAGGCAATTCGTATATTCAGCATCTGGTTACGGAATCGAGCAGCAAAAAAAAGCTCCAGGAATCGGTGTCTGTGGATGAGATTGATAAAGAAGCGCTGCGGGAAACAATACAGGCGATTGAATCGCAAACCTATGATTTTATCGCTACCCGATTGATTGGTTACGATGCGCTGTCGCATCAGCATGGAAAAGAATCTGTCGAGGCAACCGAATACTTGGACAGGTTGTTTGCCCATATCAATCAAGTCGAAATGTCGCTCAAAAAATCGAAGCAACCATACAATCTGCTGCTCTTCTCAGATCATGGTCAGAGTGATATCGAAGCGTTCTTTTATCCGAATGAAATTTTGGCGCAAAGTCGTTGGCGAGAACAAGCATCTGCCAAACAAATCCGATTTGTCGCAGATGGTAGTGGAGCCTTGTTGTTCTACAGTTCATTGGATTCGCAACAAAATAAGGAGGTTATGGAATATTTTCGTGAGCTGCCGGAAGTGAATCAGTTTTATGAGAGAACGGGAGAGACAGCTTCTGTCTATCAGCCAGTCGGTATCCTGGACCTAAACCATAGGGTGTGCGGCGAAGACATCGCTTTTCCGGAACAGCCCAAATATACGGAAATGAAAAGCTTGCACGGATACCATCCTTCGCAGGTCGATGAGATGAATGGATTTATGGTGTGCCTGGGTGACCAGCTTGAGAACGGAAAAATCATCGAAGAATCGCGACTGGAGCATATCGTGCCTACGATCGCGCAATTGTTTCAAATCTCTCACCCTTGTGATGGCACAAAAATCAATGATGTGATCAGGGAGTACAAGTAAATGCTTACGCGAATCAGTAAAAATCGAAAAGACAATCTTTGGTCGCTGGCTCTCCTGTTGCCGACGCTCATTCCGTTAGTTGTTTTTTGGATCTATCCGATGATCAAAACGTTTCATATTAGCTTTACGGATTGGAACTACATATCACCCGATTATAACTTTGTTGAACTCGAAAACTATAAAAATTTAATCACCGATTCCTTCTTCGCAAAAGTATTGAAGAATACGCTCGTGTTTACCTTTTTTACTGTGGTACCGCCCATCCTTTTGGGGCTGTATGTGGCTACTCTTTTAAACAAGATCAAAGCATTTCGCAATTTTTTTGTCGCTACTGCCTTTTCCTCATGGATAACACCAACCGTAGTCGTCTCTATGGTGTGGGTCAGTATATTCGATAATGATTCAGGAATCATCAACATGATCATGAAAGAGATCGGTTTGGAGCCAGTGAAATGGCTGGGAGGACAGACGACGGCAATGATTGTCGTCATTATCGTCACGATTTGGCAGTATGTCGGACTGGCAATCCTGCTGCTTACCTCAGCACTCGCCAAGCTTGACCCGGAAGTAGAGAAAGCCAATGAGCTGGACGGGGGCAGAGGCCTCAGAAAGCTGATGAAAATTACGCTGCCTGCGATTTCTCCGATCCTCGTATTCTTGTTTATTTTCTTTACGTTGAACTCGCTGAAAGCCTATGACCAGATCTACATTTTGACTCAAGGAGGGCCGTCTGGTGCAACCTCTACCATTTTGTACTATTTCTACGTGCTCGCATTTGAGTTCTATGAAACAGGTCCGGCTTCCGCATTGGCGATGATTTTCCTCGTCATTTGTCTTCTGATCAGCGCGTTGAACTTCGCTGTATCCAAAATCATGTTTAAGAAATGAGGTGGGAGCTTTGAGCTTGGCAAAGGTAAAAACGGGTATTCGCTATGCAATGCTGGCTCTCATCAGCGCATTGATGGTGTTTCCGTTTATTTGGATGTTCCTGATATCGATTAAGCCTAAAAATGAGATTTATAGCGGATCCATTTTGCCGTCAGCCTTTCACTTTGAGAATTATTTGCGTGTATTTACAGATACCAAGATGCTTCTGTATTTATGGAACAGCATTTACGTCAGCCTGATTATTATTGCTTTTCAAATCATTACCGCGATTTTTGCAGCCTATGTATTTACGACGATGCGAAAGAAATGGGTGCAATTTTGTTTCGTACTTATTCTCGCTACGTACATGCTTCCATCTGCAGTGACCTATATCCCTTCCTTTATTCTTCTGTCCAAGGTAAATTTGCTGGATTCGCATAAGGGCTATATTCTCAGCGAATTTATCAGCATTTTTGCGATCTTTTTCCTGCGGCAATCCTTCGTGCAGGTGCCTAAAGATGTGATTCATGCGGCAAAGCTGGATGGGGCTGGTCATCTGAGGCTGATCTTTACCGTGTATATTCCATACTGCAAAAATGCAATTGCGTCTCTGGTGCTGATCACCTTCATCTATAGCTACAACAACTATATGTGGCCATCCTTATTAATCAAGTCAGAAGAAAACATGTTCGTGACCATCGGGCTGCGGAGGCTGTTTATGAGCCAGGCAGGGTACGGAATGGACTTTCCGCTAGCGATGGCGGCATGTGCAATTTCCTTGCTGCCGATGCTCATTCTGCTTGCCATTGCCAGCAAAAGAATCATTCATTCCATGGCTAATCTCTATGTGAACAAATAATGAGGTGGTGATGTGCACTAGCTGGAAGGCATGAATTTTCAAGCAAGGGAGATCAAAATAGCTACTTATCGGGAGGGCATCATTGTGGAGAAGCGAAAAGGAAGCGCCAAACGCATCATTTCTTCGATTCTGTGTTCTGCACTTATCATGACCGGGGTAATCGGTTGCTCCAATCAAGCCTCATCGGAAAACAATACGAGTTCAAATACGAGTACAGCACCAGCTTCCAAAGAAAAAGTCAAACTGGAGTTCTACTATGGTCTGGGCGGCAAGCTTGGGGAGACGATGCAAAAAATCGTTCAAGATTTTAATAACCAAAACCAACAGTATGAGGTCGTCCCTGTCATTCAAGGCTCCTATAGCGAAACCTTGCAGGCATTGCAAGCACAGCTCGCGACAGGCAAGCCACCCGCATTGTCGATTAACGGCTACCCTGAGTTTATGAAGCTGGCCAAGAGTGATGCCCTGCTGCCATTGGATGAGTATATCAATCAGCCGGAGTATAAAAAAGAAGATGTGCTGCTATTGGAGCAAGGCAAATACAATGAGGCGACTCTGGGTGTACCAGCCTACGTTGCTACCCAAATGATGTACTACCGCAAAGATATTTTTGATAAATACAACATTGACTACAATTCTCTGACCAGCTTTGAGCAATTAGCGGACGCAGCCAAGCTGATCAAAGAAAAAGAAGGAATCAGTGGCTGGTCCATCATGTGGTACGCCGAGCACATGATTGATTACGCGCGTTCTGCTGGAGGCGATATCGTCAGTGCAGACGGGAAGACCGTTACGATCGACTCAGAAGAATGGGTTTACGCATGGGATAAGATACGCAAAGCGATTCATGAGGACAAGACCATGGATACCGTCTACGGCGGCAATGGCTGGGAATGGTGGTATAAAACCATCGATAACGTCATGAATGGAAAATCTGCAGGCTATACAGGTTCTTCTGGTGACGGAGGAGACCTGGATTTCTCCAAAGTGGCAACGGGAATGCAAAAAGGCTTCAATGGCAAAAAACCTAGACCTGTAGCGACTTCTGTGATGTTTAACCTGTTCAAGGCGTCGCCAAAAGAACAGCAGCAAGGTGCCTGGGAATTCGTGAAGTTCTTCTCGGAAGCCGAAAAAACAGCTTACTGGGCTGTCGAAACGGGTTATATACCGATTCGTGACAGCGCAGTGAAAACAGATATTTACCAAAATAAATTGAAGGAAAATCCGTATTTGTCAGTACCATTGGAACAAGCAAAAACGAATGGAATTGCGCCTTTTGTAGATCCGACAGGCGGTAAAATTTATGCGGAGATCGAGCTGGCCAAAGACAAGGTGCTGATTGAAAACATTCCAGCAGCAGAAGCGTTGAAGGAAGCAAAGAGAAAAGCGCAAATCGAGCTCGACAAGGCCCTGAAGCAATAGCTGCAGCGGTATTCTAGCATAGAAGAATAGGAGAGATAAAAATGAAAAACGACATCGCATTGGCTGTATTTGATCTGGCGGGAACGCTTGTTGAGGATAATAACGGAGTCAGGGATTGTCTTCACCAAGCTGCGGTGGAATACGGTTTGAACGTAACAAAAGATGAAATCAGCACACATATGGGAACTAACAAAATTCATCTCTACCAATTTTTAATCGCCAGAACAAAAGGAAACATGATTGATTTCAAAAATTTCGAGGTAGATATCGATGCTTCGACCCATGATGAGGCCGTTAAGCTGTATGAGCGTTACACGGAATACATGATTGCGTACTATCAAGAAAATTGCCGAGAAATCGAAGGTGCTACCGAAACTTTGCAATGGTGCAAAGCAAATGGAATCAAGGTAGCGACAGGAACAGGCTTTCACAGGGACATCAACAATGTCATCATGGAATCGCTTGGTTGGGTGAAGAATGGCTTGATTGATTATGCTGTCGACCTCGATATGGTTCCAGAAGGCAAAGGACGCCCGGCACCATTTATGATCTTCAAAGCGATGGAATATTTGAATGTGCAAAACGTAAGACAGGTGATTAAACTCGGCGACACGCCTGCGGACATGCTGGAAGGCTACAATGCCGGATGCAAGGCGGTCATCGGCGTGATGCAAGGCTCAACTCCTATCGAGGTATGGGGCAAATATTATCATACACATGTGATCGACACGGTGAAGGAACTGCCTGAGCTCATCGTGTCCGGCAAAATAGTATGATGGATCAGCTAGAAAAAACAGCGAGTATCGGCATTGTGCTTCCCAAGCTGTTTCCTTTTCCACAGAGCCGACCCGAGCAGATGATTTCCAGCCTGCTCACGATACTAGAGGACCCTTTCTTTACTGCCGTAGAGGTATCCTATATCGCTGATGAAGAGGCAAGAACGCTTGCGAGAAAGTATATGCAGTATAGCGGTGTGGAAATCCTTTTCAACGGTGGAGACGCTTTTAGAGAACTACAGATCAATCTAAGCTCCCTGGACCCGGCTATTCGCAACGAATCGATCCAAAAATGTTACATGCTGATTGACCATTGCTATGAGATGGGCGCTAAAATCATGCATATCGTCACTGGGAAGTTCGAAGGAGAAGAAAGCAAGCAGCAGAGCATACAGGCGTTTATTGATTCGACAATGGAGCTGTGCAAGTATGCGCGAGAGAGGGCGGAATCGTACGAGCTGTGTATTTCACTCGAAATTGGGGATCGGCATCTTGACCGCAAATACTTGCTCGGACCTACTCACGAAGCGGTTAACGTAGCCAGAATGATTCGCAGTGAATACAGCCATTTTGGTTTGCTGCTTGATCAAAGCCATCTCCCCCTGATGGGAGAGGACCCACGTAAATCACTGTGGCTCGCCAAGGATTACTTAACGCACATCCATATCGGCAACAGTTATAGGAAAGACAGACAAGTCAGCTATTTCGGTGATAAGCATATTCCGTTTGGGGTCAAGGATTCGGAGGTAGGCGTCGTCGAGCTTACACAGTTCATTACCACCTTACGAGAAATTGACTTTTTCAAAAGTCCAAAGCCAACGAGAAAGCCAGTGATTACATTTGAAGTAGGCTGTCTGGAAGATGAATCGCCCAAGCTGGTACTGGCAAATATCAAGCGTCATTTCTTTGAAGCGTGGGCAAATGCATAAACACTGTGCACAGAGGAGCTTGTCTATATGAACGTGTTGATTACAGGATACTTTAACGATTCCTCGAAAGAACGAGTGATTCAATCATTTCCACAGGATTGGCAGATTACGATTATTGAGCCGGAGCGGATCGAGGAATTCATCAGCGAGGCAGATGTGCTGATCCCCGAGCATATTGAAGTAAATGACGAGCTCCTGAGCAAAGCTGAGCAACTGCGATTCGTTCAAACCGGAGCAGGCTTTGACAATGTGGACATTGAGGCATGTACAAAAAAAGGGATTTGGGTAAGCAATGCAGCCGGAGTCAATGCCAATGCAGTAGCCGAGCATATCATGGCTCTCATCCTCGGCTATTACAAAAACATCGCATTTCTGGATCGATTTATGAAGCAGGGAGAGGACGAAACGAAGCTGGCATACACGGGCGGCGAGCTTCGCGGAAAAACAATTGGCACCATCGGCTTTGGTGCGATCGGATCGAGAGTGGCAGAGCTCGCAAAAGCCTTTCAGATGAAGGTGCTGGCTTATGACACCAATAAAAACTTGCAAAGCAATGACGTCGAGCTGGTTGATTTGGATACGTTAATCGCTCAATCTGATGTGATTACGCTCAATATTTTTCTCAATGAATCGACGCGAAATTTAGTGGATAAAGAGTTTTTACGTAAAATGAAAAACGATGCGTTGCTAGTAAATACTGCAAGAGGCCCGATTATCTGTGAAGCTGATCTGGTAGAGGCCCTTAAAAATGAGGAAATTGGCGGAGCATGTCTGGATGTGTTTACGGTTGAGCCTCTCTCGCTGGACAGTGAACTGCGCACTTTGAGAAACGTTGTCTTAACCCCGCATACGGCAGGAATGCCTGACGGAACCAAGTTTCACGAAACCAGGTACCGTTTCTTCGTGCAAAATATAGAGAGAATTCTGCGGATGGAAGCACCGCAAAATCATTTGAATCAAATCACACAAAGCAGTTAATCTGCTTATCATGAAAAAGAGGCTCGGGTCTTTGAGAGACCAAGCCTCTTTTTTGTGGAAGGGTAAGTATGCAAAACCTACAGCGAATACACGCCTGGTCCGATGAGAGCCAAACCAACGGCTACCGCAATGATGACGACCAAATATTCAATACCGCCTTTATCGATCCAATAACCATTCGGCAGGTGTACCTTCATGGCGCCGAGCATGGCGATCACGATCATGGCTGCACCAAGTGTGAAAAACAAGCCCGAAGCAAAGAGAAGACCGCCCACAAATTCGAGTATCCCCGCGATGGTCGCCATGAGGACACCTGGTTTAATCCCGACTGACTCCATCCAGCCACCGGTCCCCTTGATCCCATGTCCACCAAACCACCCGAACAATTTTTGACTCCCATGCCCGACAAAGCTTAAACCCAAGACAAGACGAATAAGTAGTAATCCGAGATCAACCATGATGTTCATCACCTTTCGTAAGTGACAGTAGCGTGCGATCACTTATGTTAGTTACTGTCCAAAAGGAGACGAGACTATTCATGTTCAAGCAAGCGAATCTGCTTGTTATTTGATGGGAGAAAAGGGGAAGCTAACGTAAAAATGTTCATAAGGAGAATGAGCATGATACCGGGTTTTAAACGAGTCATCATCGGCAGACCGATGAAATCGAATGAGCTAGGGGAAGAAAAGTTAAATAAGCTCAAGGCGCTAGCGGTTCTGTCATCTGATGCGCTGTCTTCTGTAGCCTACGGAACGGAACAAATTTTGCTCGTGCTGGTCACCATGGGAGCGGTGGCCCTATGGTATTCCCTCCCGATATCGCTGGCGGTTCTTGGCCTTTTAACGATCCTTATTTTGTCGTACCGTCAAACGATTTTTGCCTATCCGGCAGGTGGCGGGGCGTACATCGTGGCAAAAGACAATTTCGGGACCTCGATCGGACTGGTAGCGGGTGGTTCACTACTCGTGGATTATATTTTGACCGTTGCAGTGAGTACGTCAGCGGCAACAGATGCCATTACCTCCGCTTTTCCCGTGCTGCATGATCATCGTGTGCTGATTGCTCTGCTCATGATTGTCTCAGTCACCGTGTTAAATTTGCGAGGGATCACCGAATCAGCAACGATTCTAATGTATCCGGTCTATTTGTTTGTCGCCGCCATTTTTTTATTGATTATCGGTGGTGGATTTCAATGGATCGCCGGTAATGTACATGCGCAAACACCCGTTTATGGTGTAGCTGTTCCAGGGATCACGTTATTTTTGCTGTTGCGGGCATTTAGTTCGGGGTGCTCGGCGTTAACCGGAGTAGAGGCCGTATCGAATGCGATTCCCAATTTCAGAAATCCTGCGCCAAGAAATGCCGCTTTGACGCTCATCATGATGGGACTGATTCTCGGAGTGATGTTCACAGGCATCAGTTTGCTGGCTTATGCATACGGAATCGCACCAAACCCGAAGGAAACGGTGGTATCGCAAATCGCGTCCGCTGTGTTCGGCAGGGGAGTGATTTATTACTTCATCCAGGCCGTTACGGCTTTAATCTTGTTCCTCGCTGCCAATACGGCGTTTGCTGCCTTTCCACTGCTTGCCTTTATGCTGGCAAAGGACAGATTCATGCCTAATATGTTCATGGTTCGTGGAGATCGTCTTGGCTTTTCCAACGGGATCATTTTTTTAGGCGTGCTGTCCTCTGTTCTGGTAATTTCCTTTGGAGGAGAAACGGAAAATTTAATTCCGTTATATGCGCTCGGCGTGTTCATTCCGTTTACGTTGTCACAGGGAGGGATGATGAAGCGTTGGGTGACCAATAAGCCAGCAGGATGGCTGACTCCTTTTATCTTGAATACGATTGGCATGCTTACGACCTTGACCATTTGTCTCATCTTCCTGATTACAAAGTTTACTCATGTATGGACGATTTTCATCTTCCTTCCCATCGTGATTTTCATTTTCCGCAAGATCAATGGGCATTACAAAGACTTGGCGGAAGAGCTACGACTGGATGTCACAACAGAAAAACCACAGCCAAAAGGAAGTGTGATTGTCATTCCAGTGGCTGGCATCTCACAGGTTGTGAAAAATACGATTAGCTATGCCCAATCCTTGTCAGATGACATCGTTGCTGTCTACGTGGCCTTTAGTGAGGAGGAGAAGAAGAAAATGGGGGAGAAGTGGGAGCAGTGGAACCCAGGCGTGCGGTTGATAATTCTTCGCTCCCATTACCGCAGTATTATTAAGCCGCTATTTAAATTTATTGATACGGTCGAATGGAAAAAGGCAGAAACGGACCATGTGACAGTCATGATTCCACAGTTTATTACGAAGCGATGGTGGCATAATCTGCTGCATAACCAAACAAGCTTTTTCCTGCGCGCCTACCTGTTTGCCAGGCAGGACGTCAAGATTGCGACTGTGCCTTATCGTCTGAAAAAATGAGACTACGTAGCAAAAAACTGTCCGTCAGCTTGCGGACAGTTTTTCAACGTATAAGAATTTATAAGCGCGACGCTTATGAATTCTGGAGCGCATGGAAACTTTCCGCTAAAACGCGGTCGCTCCTCCTTGAGGAAGCCTCGATAGAGGTTTTCTTATGCTGTTCATTCACTGGGCGGATCGTAGCCATAGCCCGGATATTTGACCACGGGCCATTTTTGCTTGCGCAGAGCATCGATCAGCTCCGGTCCTACATTCAGATTTGACGCAACGAGCTCGTGTGGGGTGAGTGCCATCCATTGATTCAAAGACACATCGACAAAGCGGTTGCTTTTGAACATTTCCAGAAACCATACAGTCTGATTGCTTGTATTTTGGATGTAATGACCTGTTGCAAAAGGTACGTAACCGACATCGCCAGCCCGATAGTCAAAGGTACGAGCCGTTCCGTTGCCGTCAAAAACAGTCATGCGCGCCTGCCCCGAAATGTAATACTGCCATTCATCGTTGTTTGGATGCCAATGCAGCTCTCGCATCGCACCCGGATGTATCTCAACAAGGGCTGCTGCAATCGTTTGCGAGATCGGAAAATTGCGGGAATCTACAATACGGACGCTGCCCCCAGGTGTGATGAGCGGCTTTTGGGCGAGCAAGTGATGGGTAAAACTGAGCGGGACTGTTCCATAAGGCGACTCAACAGCATCGAACTCCAACGGACCCGGGACTTCGCTCTGATAGATATACACTTGTTTCGAAGGAATGCAGTCAAAGGTCGACTCAGGCACACCGAAGTTAGCAGAAAGCACATCCTTGGGCGTGTGCGCAAACCAATCCGAGATCGATAATGTATTCAAATCGGAAAAGCTGCCATCATCAAAGACCAGCAAAAATTCACAGCCTTCCTCCAGCCCCTGAATCGAGTGGGGGATGCCAGGGGGGAAATACCACAGATCCCCCGGACCGATATCGGCGATAAAATTGCGCCCGCGCTGATCGACAGAAGTTATCCGTGCCCGACCAAGCAGCATGTAGGACCACTCTGCCTGTTGATGCCAGTGCAGCTCCCGTACGCCACCTGGCGTCAAGCTCATGTTTACGCCTGCCATGGTGGTCGCAATCGGCAGTTCCCGTTCTGTGACTTCACGGGACCAGCCGCCATGATTGAGGGTCATTGCTGTATTCGAGAACGAAAACTTCAGATTCGGCAATAGTCCCGAATCAGTTACGGGAGGAACAAGCATATTCGGATTTTGCCGATCGAGCATGATATTTCGCGGCCCGAGGTCTACCCACCCGGTACCGTCACTTCTCATTGGCTGTGGTACTTGATTTCCCTTGTCTTGAGGGGCCATTCGATCAACCTCCCTTGTCCATAAACAGCCGTACAGCTCCATTACCCATGACTATGGCACAGTGCTTGGCATTTATGCAAAATAAGGGAGCTTTCTTCTAGGAGCTTGTGCTTTTACTTTTTCTTGGCCATAGAAAATAACTGATAGCAATGACAAGATCAATGCCGAGCACCACCGTCCAAAGCTGCATGATGCCTGACAAGGCTTCCGTCCGAGCGGAGTCATTGACGAAATAAATCATGGCGAGAAGCATGCCTACTCCAATGACAAAAGCGAAAAGGTGCTTGAACCAGCTTTTGGCGTAATGTCTGGCATACTCCATTCCGTAGCGTTTTGTTTTTGCAACAGATGCCTGGGAGAAGTAGTGCTGGAATTTTTCATCTGCCCACTGAATCATGCTCTTCCCAAAAGCGATCGATATCCCGATATAAACAGCTGCGAGCGCATGAGCAGTGGTAGCGATGGCTCCACGATATAAGTCCACACTGGTGATGACGAGCAGAATGACATCGACAACGGGAGTCAGTGCCAGCAAAAAAAGCCCTGCCTTCTGCTGTTTGAATAGATATCGCGTGACTAATCCTAAGCCAATGACTACCCAAAAGGCGATTTCGCACGCAACGATCATCCATGCAATAAAGTTCATCTTTATTAGCGCAGGAGACCCCTCCTGCTCCTCCTTTCTTACATAAATTCTCACAATATACTTTGGTAAAATTAATGAGTGAAAGCGAGGTGACCATACATGCAGATGACAATGACAGCGAAAATCAAGATCAATCCAACATCTGAACAAATTGCCTTATTGAGAAACACGCTTGATGCTTACCGTACTGGCTGTAATTACGTTTCTTCTCTTGTGTTCGAAACGAAGCAGGTAGCACAAGCGAAATTACACAAACAGTCCTATGGTATTTTGCGTTCTGTCTATCTGTTACGCTCTCAAATGGCTCAGTCTGTTATGAAAACGGTCATTGCTCGCTATCAATCCCTGAAAAGCAACGGTCACGACTGGACAAAAGTGCTGTTCAAGAAAACTGAATACGATCTTGTATGGAACCGCGACTACTCTCTTACGCAAGGACTCTTTTCGATTAATACGCTTAGTGGTCGAGTGAAAGTGCCATTTGAAACGAAAGGCATGGAACAATACTTTGATGGAACATGGTCTTTTGGTACGGCAAAACTTGTCAACAAGTATGGGAAATTCTTTCTCCATATTCCGATGACAAAAGAAATTCCAGAAGCATCAGAATATACGATGAATCAGGTAGCAGGTATTGATATGGGCATCAACTTTGTTGCGGTCAGTTACGATTCTCAAGGGAAGTCCTTGTTTTTCAATGGAAGATCAATCAAGGATAAGCGTTCCAACTACAAACACATGCGTAAGCAACTGCAAGAAGTGGGTACAGCTTCTGCCCGCAGAAAGTTGAAACGAATCGGACAACGAGAAAACCGTTGGATGACTGATGTAAACCATCAGGTATCAAAGGCACTCGTTACACGATATGGCGCAAATACCCTGTTTGTAGTGGAGGACTTAACAGGTGTTCGCCATGCTACTGAGCGTGTGAAAATCAAAGATCGCTATGAAACGGTCTCTTGGGCATTCTACCAATTACGTCAGATGTTAGAATATAAAGCGCTTATGGCTGGCTCCAAGATGATTGCTGTTGACCCACGCTATACTTCTCAAGTATGCCCGAAATGCGGGCATACAGAGAAAGACAACCGCAATAAGAAAAAACATACATTCTGCTGTAAAACATGCGGATATAGGTCAAGTGATGACCGCATTGGTGCTATGAATCTTCAGCGAAAAGGGATGGAGTACATCGCTGAAGTGACTGCACAAGCATGACTTGTGTAGTTGGGTAGCTGTCAACCTGCCTATAGTAACACCACTCCAAGGAAGGAGGTTCGTAGGAACCGATTGTACTTCTGGGTAGTTACAAGCCCCCACCTCTAAGCGTTAGCGTAGGTGGTGGGTAGTTGACCTGACATGTCTCCTCTTGAGATCGCTCTTCCTTTAACAGGATACGAAATTTTGTAGTACAACTGTATTGCAAAAACATTTTAACATCTGTTTTTAAATAATACAATTGTATTATTTCGTTGCCTGGGACTATTGATCTTGATAAAATACAGGTATGCCAAAACTGATCGATCACGAAAAAAGAAGAGAGCAAATTGCAGAAGCGACATGGCGCATCATTTTAGAGCGGGGAATGGAGGGAGCAACGGTACGAAACATTGCAAAAGAAGCAGGATTGTCACTCGGTGCTCTGCGACATTACTTCGCAACACAAGATGAGCTGCTGATTTATGCGATGACGCTCGTCAAAGAAAGAGCAACAGCACGAATTGCAAAAATCGCTTCACAGGAGCCATTTACGCCAAAGGAACAAATCATCAGGCTCTTGCTGGAGCTAGTCCCGACGAATCAGGAGAAGATGGCAGAAGCGGAAGTGTGGTTCGCATTTACCGCTTACTTCAGACACAAGCAGGGCGTATTTGACGCGATGCACGATGGGATTTATGCCGGATTACAAAAGGTGATGAACTACGCCGAACAGGTCGGTCTTCTTCCGAAAAAAATGGACAAGGAATTGGAGACAGAAAAGCTCTACGCAATCGTCGATGGCTTGGCGCTACACGCCCTGCTTGATCCAAAGCGTTTAGACGGGAAGCAGATGGAGCGCATACTGGTCCAGCATCTGACAGAGCTATTTGAAAGAGGATCATAGAATATGGAAAGAGTAGGGAAAAGGGCAGCGCTTGTAAAAGCGGTTGCCTTTTTTTGCATAGCGAGCGTCTGAGGCAGAGCAGAGCTCTCTTGCTTCTATTCATTCTATTGAGAATGATTATCGTATATAATGGAGCAGATATTTTCCACCAGTTTGGTAGATGAGCCCGTACGGAGGACGTCATGAATACGATTATCTACGAATTACAGGATGCACGGCTTTTGGCGGATCAGGGAACGCTTAGTCCAGCAGCACTACGTATTTCCTATCCGGCTATTATTGTGCCGACGGAAGCGATTATCCTGCGTACTGCGAGTGCTGTATATCAGGTAGAAAAGGGACAGTTTATCAGTTTTCGGCATGCCGAAGAGAACATGAGCATAGAAACAGCGGAAAATACCGAATTTGCTCCCGTTTACGTGGTTAGCTACCATAGCTACCAATTGACCGAGAAGACACCGGATAGTCTGCTCTATTACAAACGTGAAGAGCATCTGCCAAAGCAGGGAAGTGTTATGGAATTCCCACGCCCTGCCCGCGGATTGCTAGAGAGCTTGCTGGAACAGCTACAGCAGGCATCGTGGGTTCAGATTGCAGCACGGTTGAACCTTAAGCTGGATGAGCTATTGCGGAGCATTTTTGTCAGTAAGCATTACGGTGTCAGTTACATAACCCAAGAGCCGTCGATCCTACAAGCACTTACTTATATTAATCAACACTTTGATGCGGCTGTTACACGTTCATTTATGGCACGACTGACTGGGTTTAATCCAAGCTATTTTTCCTCGCTCTTTCGCAGAGAAACAGGCTGGAGCTTCGCCGAATATTTGAATCGCATACGAATCGACGAGGCGAAATGAAGATTGCTCAGTACAACAGACAGCCTGCAGGATATTACTTACCAGACGGGCTTTGCCGATGGTTCCTATTTGGGAAAGATGTTCAAAAAAATGGTCGGAATGACCCCTAGCGCCTTCCCGCAAAAACGTGATGCAGGGCGGATCGCGGACCTTGATCAGGTGTCAAAAACAGCGCGAGAGGAAATTGGCAAGGCTGTTAAGCCGGACGATACGAGAGGACGGCAAAATAGAGGTAATTGATGACCTGCCATTGTTAGATAAGTCGAAGACGTATCTCATGTTTTTAAGCAAAATCAACGATAACACGGAACGGAATGGGAAATTTCAGGTTACTGGAGGCCTGCAGGGATTATATGAGTTAGCCGGAAGTGATAGAAAACTGATGAAAGCTCCTGACGCTGAATTAAGCAACTTTTCCATTTCCTCGTTTGTAGATGGGGAAATCAATCAAAAAGTCATCGACGCGGGATTAGATACGATTGCTGATTTAGCCAAGGAAAGTAAATAGATATATTTACCAAGCAGGTGTGGGTGTTATCATAAAAACATCCACATTCTATTTTTTCACAGGCAAGGAGGATTCAGAATGAGAAGAGTACTGCTCACAGTCACATTGATTCTTACCGTTTTACTGTTTTCATCATGTGTCAACAACTCTCCATCGATAAATACACCAAAAACAACAAATGAAAACGCAAGCTGGCCGTACCCTTATGTGAAAGTCGAAAACCGTCTCTATGTAATTGAGACTGATGAAAACAAAGTCGAACTTGTAGAGAAAGAAAATATCGGAGAACAAATTGGAACAGTAGAAGAGAAATACGATTTTGAAGGGGACGAACAAACATCGCAAGCAACTATTGTCTCTAATTACCTGAAGAAAGGGACAAAGCTTTTCGTGATCAAGGACGTTGATCCAAGTGTTCATATTGCATTTGAAAAAAGTGAAGGTGTATTCGTCAAAGCTACGGAGGAAAGTGCAATTCCAAAAGAATCATCTGCAAAAGAATAGGTAAGGAAGAGAGGAGAAGTGAAATGAGAGTTTTTCTCGCTTATTTATTGCTGGTATCAGTTTTTCTTTGGGGATGTACACCGAGTCAACAAATTGATGACGTAGCCTCGTTTTCTCCTTAGAATAAAGGGGAGTACTTATTATTTCATTTCATGTCGCCTTTTGAGGATGAAGGGTACATCTTGGAAGTAGATGCAAAAGGGGAAGTCAAACATAAGCTAACGATTAAAGATGATCATTTTGCGCCATCGGACGTCTTTTACAATCTGAACAATTACTATTTTACAAGCGGTGCTTATTCCAATGACTTTAAGGTAATGGAGTACAATCCGGAAACACGAAAGATCTCCTTAATCGATACAAACCAAAATAAATATATTGAGAAATATTACAAGGACGAACAATCCGAATACATCATCACCACATTGGATAAAAACGATAATAATGAGATCTGTGACATTAAAAAGAATAAATGCATGAGCATTGGAGACGGTTATAGTGCACATACGTTAACGACCCTAGATAATTTTGTCATTGTTCTAGGGGCTAAAGACGGGAATAGCAGTATAGTAAAAAAATATAATCGAGACTTCGAATTCCTAGAAGAAATCAAGATGGAGAACACACCTGCTTACTTCACCTACACAAGTGAAGATCAAAAACTCTACTTATTTATGAAAAATGGCGATATCGTTGATATAGATAGTAATTTGAAGATTAATACGTACCCAATTAATCTAACGTCAATTTCGAATAACATCAAAGAAGTGAAATATCAAAAGAATGTAATGCTTGATCCGAAACGAATCCTTGTGGATCTAGAGATAAAAGCCGATTCAAAAACAAATATGATCGCAGAGATTTCTTTTGACAACACCGGACCTTCCTTTGAAATCATAAGCAAAGGGACTGACGAGGATATTCTTAATGTTGACTATACCTCTGGAGAAGTTTTTACTAGATCCAGCGATGGAAAGAATGCTGTTATTTATGTTAGAGACACGGAAAAGCTTGAACTTCTGCATCGATTAGTTCTAACTAATAAAGATGCGATCTATTTTGTTGATAATATTAAGCAATGAGATGCCTACCTCTATAGGGGCAACCTGGGAAAAAGAATAGATAAGAAAAAGATATCCGATAATAGTTGGGTATCTCTTTGATTTTATGGATAACAGGAGTGTAGTACTTTATCATCGACGTTCAGTTATTTCATAAAATGATTTTTGCCACGAAAAGTTGAGCATGATAGAATAAAAGTGTGTTCACTATTTTCCTTCTATTTTTATTGAAAATAAGCGATCCGAAAGCTTTCGGAAACATGGTTATGACCCAGATGGGTTGATGAGATGGTTTATTTCGTCTTGTCTTCTCTATCTGGGTTATTTTGCGTTCTCGGAATTTAGGAAAATGGTCAGCTGAAAAAAGAAGTTATGAGCTGGAGAACAAATTGTAAATGAAAAGAGGGGTGTGAAAGAATGCTAAGACGGTTTGGTGAAGCTGCCTTACGTTTTCTCAATTCAAATGAGTTTATGGTGATTTTCCTTTGAGCTGAGTCGCTCGATGTCATTGAAATATTGTAAGGCGATATGATGCTGATGGAGCCGGCCGTACATGATACCAAAAGCATACAAAACGGAGATGTCTATGTTACCGCTTATTTCGTACTGTGTGACGAGCTTCAATGACTCATTCAATAAAGGTCTCGCTCGTTTTGCTTTTCCCTGGTAACAATAATAGGAGCTAAGGGATACCAATGAGCGAATAAGCGGGAAAGGATCCGGATTATTACGGTGAAGCTTGATGCTTTGGAGATACATCAGCTCAATGTTATGTCTATGTTCTCCAAGAAAATCAAGACACTTTGCCTTGGCCCAAAGGTAGGTTCCACGATACTCATCACTCTCAATGGAGTCAAATGGTATTTTGTTTACCCAAGCACGTGCATTATGCCACTCTTCATTTTCAATTAACTCCGTTAAGAGATGCATCGCATTATTCAGGTAATTCTGCACGTTGCTTTTGGTGCGTATCATAAGCGTCCACCCCTGAGGAACATCCCGAACCAGCCACTTTGGACGCGGTTTCTCTTTTTGCATGTAGCCGTACAGGAATGACCCCCAAGTAAGGTACCCAAGAAGCTGGAGCGTTTTCTCCTTTTTCCTCCCCACCACAACAGCACGCCAACCTCCGCTTTTTTTAAAACCCTCAGTGATGCCGGATTTATACATTTACAACCCGAACGCCTATTCGTACAATAAGGGCAAGAAGGTGACGAAGATGAATCGAAAAAAAGACATGTCTGCCGTACTGGATTATTTAAAAACAGAAGAACGTTTTCGCGATAACATTGCACATTGGAAGGTCATCCCTCCGCGCGAAGCAAAGTCCGTTCCTTTTCCACTCGAAATGGATTCACGCATACAGGATGCACTCGTCAGACGAGGAATACCCTCGTTATACACGCACCAAGAAACCTCCTTTCTCCACGTGCGCGAAGGAAAACATATCGTAGCAGTAACGCCTACCGCTTCTGGAAAAAGCATGTGCTATCATTTGCCGATCCTGCAGACGTTATCAGAGGATACGCAGGCTCGCGCACTCTACCTGTTTCCAACCAAAGCACTGGCACAGGATCAAAAGTCCGAGCTGCATGAACTGATTTCCGAAATGGGTCTTTCGATTAAATCGGAAACATACGACGGGGACACCCCAGCAAATATACGCCAGATGGTCCGAAAAGCAGGAAATATCGTGATTACCAACCCCGATATGCTCCATTCTGCTATTTTGCCGCATCACACCAAGTGGGTTTCCTTTTTTGAGCATCTGAAATATGTCGTCATCGACGAGCTACATACGTATCGAGGCGTGTTTGGCAGCCATGTTGCCAATGTGATTCGCCGTTTGAAACGCATCTGTGCCTTTTACGGCAGCCATCCGCAATTTATTTGCACCTCGGCGACGATCGCCAATCCAAAAGAGCTGGCGGAGCTGTTGACCGAAGAGCAAGTGGTGCTGGTCGACAACAATGGGGCGCCAGCAGGAACCAAGCATTTTGTTTTCTACAATCCGCCAGTGGTCAATCGGCAGCTGAACATCCGGCGCAGCGCCACACTTGAGGCACGCGACATTACCGAGCAGTTTTTGACCAATGGCATTCAGACGATCTTGTTTGCCAGAAGCCGCGTGCGCGTGGAGATATTGCTGACCTATTTGCAGGAATTGATCAAACGCAAGCTCGGTCCCAAGACGATTCAGGGTTATCGTGGCGGGTATTTGCCCAGCCAACGGCGCGAAATCGAACGTGGCCTGCGAAGCGGTGATATCATGGGTGTCGTCAGCACGAATGCATTGGAGCTAGGTGTCGATATCGGTCAGCTGCAAGCGTGTGTCATTACCGGGTATCCGGGTTCTGTTGCAAGTACATGGCAGCAGGCAGGACGTGCGGGGAGACGACAGGGCGAGTCAGTGGTCGTAATGGTCGGCAGCTCGACGCCATTGGATCAATACGTCATCGCACATCCTGAATACTTTTTTGATCGCAGCCCGGAGACAGCGCGGATCAACCCGGACAATCTGATCATTTTGGTCGATCATCTCAAATGCGCCGCCTATGAGCTGCCTTTCCGCGAGGGGGACCGTTTTGGACGGGCGGAGATCGTGGAGATTCTGGAGTTTTTGACCGAGGAGCAGGTGCTTCATTTTTCAAAGGGCAAATGGTTCTGGATGAACGATTCCTTTCCGGCACATAACATCAGCCTGCGTTCAGCGTCCCAGGAAAATGTCGTCATTATTGATATCAGTGAGCGGGGCAATGAGCGAGTAATCGGGGAAATGGACCGGTTCAGCTCGATGACCCTGCTGCATGACGAGGCCATTTACTTGCATCAGGGCACGCAATTTCAGGTAGAAAAGCTCGACTACGAGGAAAAGAAAGCGTATGTCCGCGAAGTGCAGGTCGACTACTATACGGACGCCAATCTGGCTGTCCAGCTCAAGGTGCTGGAGCAGGATCAGTACCGCAGCCATGCCCAAAGCGCTTTTGCCTACGGAGAGGTTTCCGTTCATGCAATGGCGACGATCTTTAAAAAAATCAAATTCGAGACGCATGAAAACATTGGCTCTGGCCCGATTCATTTGCCAGAAGAAGAGCTGCACACAAATGCCGCCTGGATTGGTTTTTCCGAATCGCTGCTTACCGAAATCGGGACAGAGGACGTAGAGCGTGGCTTGGTGGGCTTGGCGCATGTTTTGCAGCACGTCGCTCCGTTGTTTGTCATGTGCGACCCGATGGATTTGCACGTCATTCCGCAGCGCAAGGCCGTTCATTCGCAGGAGCCGACGATCTTCTTGTATGACCGTTATCCTGGAGGTATTGGGCTAAGCGAACAGGTGTACAAAGAGATGGAGATGATTCTTACCCAGGCGGAGAGGATGATTGTCTCTTGCCCATGCGAGTCAGGCTGCCCGTCTTGTGTAGGGGCAACGGATGACGGCAGCAAGGAGCTGGCCATGACCTTGCTGCGTGTCGCGCAAGGAGGAAGCGCGTATGTCTCTTAAGTCCAAGCTGCAACGGATGAAGGGGCACTTGGTCAAGGAAACGGACAAAACGTCTTCACAATTGGCAGAAACGGCCGCGACAGGAGCAGTTGGTCACGCCCCAGCAGAGTCTGCCCACGAAGCAGTTGTGGTGCAACAGGCTACTCAGCCGCTATCAGCAACGACAGAAATGGATACCCCAGCACAGGAGAAAGAGGCGGATATTCCGTATGCAGATCGGTGGGAAAAGCTGCAAGCTGCTCCGTACTTCTGGGAGGATGAGCATGTCATGATCCGGGAGGTCCGGTATCCGATCAGGCAGCGGCACGGGATGTATGCCTTTTCCGCGCTGCATGATGTGATTGCATCGTGGGAAGCGTCAGGAAAGGCCCATCCGCTATCTGCGGCAGGAAGACAGCCAGAGGACCTGCTGTTTTTTGACACGGAAACGACAGGGCTATCCGGGGGGGCAGGCAACACGGTGTTTCTTTTGGGCTACAGTCGCATTGAAGGAGAAGAGGTCGTCGTTCGGCAGCATTTCCTTCCTGCTCCGCACGCAGAAGTAACGTTATACCAGTCATTTTTGGAGCAAGCGGGGAAATCCTCGCATCTTGTGACGTTTAACGGGAAATCGTTTGACTGGCCACAGGTGCGGACCAGGCATACGCTCGTTCGCGATCAGGTCCCTGCTTTGCCTGCGTTTGGACACTTGGACCTTTTGCATGGAGCGAGAAGGTTGTGGAAGGCCGAGCTGGAGTCATGCCGCCTGGGAATCATCGAGCAGGAAAAGCTGGATGTTTTCCGCGAGGATGATTTGCCTGGCTTTCTGGCTCCTGTGCGGTATTTTGATTTTTTGCATTCACAAGACCCTGATGTGATCGAAGGTGTGCTGCGCCATAACGAGACGGATGTCCTGTCTCTCATTACGCTCTATATTCACATGACCCGGCTGTTGCTCCACCATGAGCGGGAAGCAGTGTCTCATGAGGAGCGCTTTGAGATTGCGAGATGGTATGAAGCACTGGGTGATCAAGCGGCAGCCATGGACGGTTACCGACTTGTTGCAGGCAGCAATCATTCGTGGAGCAATCGGGCCAAACTCGCCATCGGGCATCTCTACAAAAAGCAAAAAGACTATCAGCAGGCACTGCACGTTTGGGAGTCTTGTATGGAATCGAGCAGTTATGTCCCGGAAGAGGTATACATCGAGGCAGCCAAGGTATGCGAGCATCAGTTCAGAGATTGGGAAAAAGCGCTCCATTATACGCGGCAAGCCTACGAGCAGTGGAAGAAGCGGGGAAGCCTGTTGCGCAACAGGTCCAAGGAAGACGCGCTTGCCTATCAAAAGCGAATGGAGCGGCTGGAGGCAAAGACACAGGCACAGGGCATTGGTGCAGAGGAGGATGCTCTTTTGTCCGGGTTGTTTGATTGGTCGGGAGACGAGCAAAGTGAATAGCTGGATAAACTGTAGAAAAAGCCCTTAGGAATCTGCCTAAGGGCTAATTTTGTATGGGCTGGCTGGTGGAGCAACGCGTGCCATGCCTTCTCTATTTTCCATATTTCGCCCGATACTCTTCAGCCAGTATGGACATGAGGATGGAGTCATGGTACGCGTGGTCGTAATACAGCGCCTGTCTCTGGACGCCTTCCCGTACAAAGCCGAGCTTTTCATAGGTGTGAATTGCACGTTCATTGTAGGAGAAAACATTCAGCTCGATCCGGTGCAGGTTGAGAATGCCAAAGCCGTAGTCCAGCATCAGCACCATGGCTTCGCTCCCGTACCCTTTTCCTTGATAGGCAGACTGATCGATAGCGATTCGGATAAATGCACTGCGGTTGAATGTATCAATGTCGCCGATCTGGATATCGCCAATGACCTGATCGTTCTCGCAAAGTGCAATCAAAAGCAAAACACTCGCAGAGTCCTGTCCTTTGCTCTCGATGTACTGCTGGATCTGCTCGTGTGTGTAGTGCTTTTGCGTTCCAGTCAGCTTGCGTGTTTCCTTGCTGTATAAGGAACGGTAGTAAAACTCGCTATCTTCCTGACCAACCGGTCGCAGATAGACCCTGTTTCCTTCCAAAAAACGGACCGGGGAATTTGTATGCGCATGTGTAGACATGGGGATGTCCTCCTGTTTTTGTGATGATTTTTATTAGAATAACGAACCTGTGTATACTTGAAAATAGGCAGTTTTGCAAGAAATGAAAGGACAGATGAGGTGGAAGATATATGCTCCTGACCCCGAAATGGAATGAGGACGGAAATGAACCTCAGTACGTACAGCTCTACACCGCGATTAAAAATGAAATTGTCGCAGGCAAACTGACGGAGCATACTCGGCTGCCCTCGGTCCGCAAGCTGGCTGATCTGCTAGGGCTGAGTACAACTCCGGTAGAAATGGCTTATCAGCAGCTTTTAGCCGAAGGATTTATCCAGAGCAAGCCACGCAGCGGATACTTTGTCGAGGCGCTGCCTGATCCAGAGGTAAGATCGGGGGTCGACGTAAACGGGGTTGTTCAGGGCAGACGCCCTCTCCTGCGTGATGACAAGAAGTATCAGTACGACTTTCACATGTCCGAAAATGATTTCACGCTTTTTCCATACACGGATTGGCGTCGACTCTACCATCAAACACTGCGCATGGAGCAGCAGGAGGACCTTTTTTATGGCGATCCTCAGGGGGAGCCTGGTCTGCGCGAGCAAATAGCAGACTATCTCCAGAGGTATCGCGGTGTAGCTTGCACGCCGGATCAAATTGTGATTGGGGCAGACCAATTTGGATTGCTCTCGCTGATTAGTCTGCTGCTCGGGCATGAACTGCAGCAGGTTGCGGTGGAGAACCCGGGATATTTGCTGTATGCCAATACATTTCGTCAGCATGGGTACGAGGTAGTTCCGATATCGCTTGAAGAAGACGGAATAAGCATCAGCGAGCTGTATGAAGCCGATGCTCGGCTGGCTGTCGTGTCACCTTCCCATCAATACCCACGCGGGATGATCATGCCCGTGTCCAAACGTTTGCAGCTGCTGGAGTGGGCACAAACAGTGTCGGGATATATCATCGAGGACGATTATGACGGAGAGTTTCGCTATCATGGAAGGCCAATCCCTTCGCTGCAAGGACTGATGCCAAATGCCAACGTCATTTACATGGGCGGGTTTGCTCAAGTGCTGGCTCCGGCTATTGGTGTCTGGTATATGGTTTTGCCCGAGAAGCTACAGGAGAGCTACTACAATCTGCTTCGAGCGACACTTTTGGAGCAATCCGCGTCTCGGCTGCATCAGCGAACCTTACAAGCATTTATGGAAAAGGGATTATTAGAAAAGCATGTCCGGAAAATGCGCAGTCATTATCGCAAAAAGCATGATGCTCTACTCGATGCGATCCAAAAGCATTTTGGTGATCGTGCCAGCGTAATTGGTAAAGATGCGGGGTTTCACGTACTGCTGCGGGTGAATTCAGAGAAAAGTGAAGCTGAGCTAAAGCAGCTCGCGATACAAGCTGGCGTGAGGACATCCTCTGCCTCGTTTACGTGGTTGTTGCCTCCAGCGGTGATGCCCAAGGAGTTTTTTCTCGGATTTGCGGGTATTCCCTTGGAACAGATCGAACAGGGGGTCGAAGTGCTTTATCAGGCGTGGTTTGGGGGGAGTTGACAAACGAAAGCGGTTGGTGGAAAATATAGAAAACAAAATATTTTCCTTGTTTTCGAAAGGGAGTGTCATACGCACATGCAAGAGCGGATTATTCAGTGTGCGATTCAGGAGATAGAGGCGCGGGGCGTGCGGTTCACGATGTCAGATTTGGCACGTCGTGCTGCGATGAGTACGAAGACCTTGTATACCTATTTCCCGTCCAAGGAAGCGCTGATCACAAACGTCATCGAAGATAGTCTTCAGGATATACGAGAGCGCGAGGATCAGATTTTGCACGATCGCCAAATGGATCTTGCCGAGAAAATGAGGCAGCTGTTGGCCTTGGTGCCAAACAGCTTTGCCCGCACGGATTTGCGCGTATGGTTTGAGCTGAAGCGGTACTATCCTGAGCAGTGGAAGCTGATTGAAGAATTCAACCGCCAAGAGTGGGAGCATGTTCGGATCATTCTGGAGCAAGGTGTAGAACAAGGAATTTTCCGCAAAATTCAACTGCCTGTCCTGATTCAGATGTACACAGGGGGCATCGAGCAGTTGATTGATCAGCAAACCGCAAGCAACCCTCAAATGACGATCAGTGAAGCCTTAGATGCCATGATCGATATTTTACTGGGCGGAGTCTTGGCGACAAAAACAGGAGAGGAGGGCAAGAAATGACGAGCTGGATTTATTTGTTGCTGGCTATCTTGCTGGAAGTAGCAGGCACGACCTCGATGAAGCTGTCTGAGGGGCTTAGCAAGCCAGTCCCGAGCATCATGATGTTTATTTTCTATGTGTTATGCTTTTCGTCACTGAGCATGGCGCTCAAAGAGATGGAGGTTGGGATTGCTTACGCGATCTGGTCGGGACTCGGCACAGCCATCGTGGCGATTATTGGGGTAATTGTATTCAAGGATGCGTTCACGGTTAAAAAGGTCATTGCAGTCGGACTGATCATCGCAGGCTGTGTGTTATTGAATCTCGGGGACGGAGCGCATGGACAGCAGGCAGCAAAGCTGCCACAGGATACGGGAATGGCAGCCAAATGAACGGAACGATGAGACGACTGAGTCCATTTTTTTGGCTAACGGATGTCGGGTTTATTATTTACTGGCTGGTCACTTTTTTGGAAGTACTCCCAAAGGAATACATGTATCAGGATTACACCAATGCGAATTTGGTTGCCTGGAACCTGTCGTTTTTTCCGCTGGACATTATTATATCGATTACCGGATTTGCCAGCCTGCATGCCTATCACAAAGGAAAGAAAAATTGGCAGCAGCTGGCATTACTCTCGCTGGTGCTTACGTTTTGCTCAGGCTTGCAGGCCATCGCATTTTGGGCGTTCAAAGCTGACTTTGATTGGGGCTGGTGGATTCCCAATTTGTACTTGTTGATCTATCCGTTGTTTTTCCTGCCGCGTTTTATAGGCGAAAGACACGCAGGATAACCTGATTTTGGTCTATTGCGGGCAAATGTAAGTAGGCAGGAATTGATAGAAAACGTAGGTAGATACCTATTTTCCGTTGAATGATGTCAAGAGTCTATGCAGGTAAATGCCACCTTTGCATATACACATATAGTCATCAAAAATACGAGGAAAGAGGGCGACAGCATGTATTATCCGAGTGCGCAGTGGCCGTCATCGCAATCTTCGTTCTATGGCCGGTCTTCCTATGGTCAATCTTCTTACGGGCGTTCTTCTTATTATCCATCTCAGCAAGGACCAGGGTATCCACACCCTCCAGGTTGGGGCCATGGCCAAGGAAGCGGTCATGGTTGGGATCATAGATACAGATGTCCAGACTACTGTCGGAATTGCCCACCAGAATGTTGTCGGGGTCGTCGAAACTACTAATCTATCCCTTATAAAGAAGGAAATGAACAAAGAACCAAGTCCGCTAGTTTCAGGGATTTGGTTCTTTTTATTTGCAGAATTTCAAGAAAGCTACACAGCCAATATCGATTTCATTTTGCGCACGCCTTCCACAATATTTTCTTCAGAAACATTCCCGTATCCGATGATGACTTTATCGTCATGCTTGCCTCTGATAATAGCATGCTCCTCCACTGGATAGAGACGTACGCCACCCTGTTCCAAAGCGGCAAAACGCTCGGGTGTAAACGCAATCCCTGCAAAAGCTGCGACAATATGCAATCCAGCGGACTCCCCCCATATGCACACCTTTTCCCCAAACGCGTCGCGAAGCGCATCTGTCAGGCATTTTCGGCGCTTTTTGTACAGCTTTTTCACGCGGCTAATGTATTTTTCCAGATGACCTTCTTCAATAAAATGACAGAGTGCGAGCTGATCGAGTGTAGAGGTATGCAAGTCGGTGAACCATTTTGCCTCCTGATACTGTTTGACCAGGGAGGACGGGAGAACGAGATAACCGAGGCGCAGACCAGGAGACAAGATTTTGCTGAACGAGCCGATGTAGATCACGCGCTCCGGGGCTAATCCTTGAATCGCGCTGATCGGTGCACTTTCATAACGGAACTCACTGTCATAGTCATCCTCTACAATGTAGCAGTCCATCTCGCGAGCATGTGAAATAAGCTGGATTCGGCGCTGGATCGGCAATGTTCCGCCCAAAGGAAATTGATGCGACGGTGTGACAAAGACGAAGCTGGGAGCTGTGTGTACAGGGGAAGGCAAATCCTCCATCACCATGCCGTATGCATCTGCAGCTATAGGCTGGATGGTAGCACCCGCCGAGCGGAAGATGGTTTGAATATCCTGTGTTATCGGATCTTCCATCTGTACGATACTGCCGGGACCAAGCAGAACTTTGGCAATTAATGAGAGTGCTTGCGTAGCACCTGATGTTATAACAATCTGCTCAGGCTCACACTTGACACCGCGCATGCGATATAAATAACGGCTTAATACCTCACGCAGCTCCTGCTTGCCCTCTGGTCGGCCGTACCCAAAGGCGATAGCAGGTGCCTCCTGACAGACTCGCTGCACCATTTTTCCCCATGTCGTTCGTGGAAAAAGCTCCAGTGCGGGGACTCCGGAACGAAAATCAATGAATCCATGCCCCGACTCTTCTTCTGATTTTTTTGGCTGTGGGTATGCTTGGCTTAAGCTTCGCGCATGCTGCTCCAAATAGACGCCTGAGGCAACGAAATAACCAGAGCCCTGCATGCTTTCGATATAGCCTTCTGCTAAAAGCTGTTCATAGGCTTCCACCACGACGTTCCGGGAAACCTGCAGTTCATTTGCCAAGCTGCGCGTGGAGGGGAGCTTGTATCCGGCAGTAATCTCGCCAAATAATATTTTGGTGCGAATTTCTGTATAGAGCTGTCTGATCAACGACATCGGTTTCTCACGATCAATATTCATCCAAAGCAAAACGTGGCAGCCTCCTAGCCAAACTGGTCCTATTCAAATGAGCCCGAACTGGATCTAATTGTCTCCAGCTTATCATGGTACGGTGAAGAAAGAGAAGACAATGCCATGAGAAAAGGAGCGAGTCGAAATGACCGTTGATGAGCAGCAAACCGCTCACATTTTGCGAACGATCGCGCGTGACGAGCGCATCAAGGAGGCCGTATTGCATTCGCCGCAGCTCTATCCGTTGCTGCTGGCAGCAGCGAAGCGCTATGTGACAGGCGAAACCCGCGAGGAAGCGATGGCGGTAGCCTATAGAATGACGAACAAGGGGTATCGACTGTCTGTCGAGCAGATTGGTGAAAATACGATGGAGGCAGATGACACAAAACAGGTGAAGCAGGAATTTCTCGCTTTGATAAAAGATTGCGAAAAACTGGGGGTATCAGCGGGTATCTCATTTGACCTGTCTCATTTGGGACTGCTTGTTGATCCAGAGCTGGCTTACGCACACGTAGACGAAATGGCTGAAGAGGCCAGGAAGTCAGGTCAATATTTGATGATCAGCATGGAGGAATCGGTAAAGACGGAAGCGATTGTGAGTATGTATGAGCGGTTGGCACAGCGTCACGAAAATGTAGGGATTACGATTCAAGCGCATTTGCACCGCTCGCTGGAGGATATAACAAGGGTAGTAAAATTGCCGGGAAAGGTTCGCCTGGTCAAAGGCGCGTTCATGGAGCCACAAGAGATAGCGCAGCCGCGCTCACAAGAGCTGAATGAACGCTATTTGCAGCTCGCAGATATTTGTGTGCAGGCAGGAGTGCCATGCTCCTTCGCCACTCATGACCAATGGTTGGTCGAAGCACTGGCGCAGCGAGAATATGTATCGAGAGCACATGTGGAAATGGAGCTGTTGTACGGGGTTCGTCCAGAGCTAGCCGCTGCGCTGCGAGAGCAGGGTATTCCGGTACGTATCTATCTTACCTATGGAACGAAGTGGTTCCTGTATTTATGTCATCGATTGGCAGAATATCCACCGCATGTTCACCAAGCGATTGCAGATATGTTTGATCAGACGCGAATCCATGATGCTGCCTATGAACTCGTTTTCCATAAATAGCCTGAAAAAGACAGAAGCCACCTCGATGATGAGAGGTGGCTTTTTTGCTGGATCAGAAAGACTCAGACCGAACACACAGACCCCAGCCGAAAAATTCCCGATTGGTAAGCTCTGCCCGGATGGTGTTCACTCCAGCCTGCCAGCGAACGGGAAAGCTGGCATGATTACTCCGAATACGACCATCACTTGCGGGTGGGCTCCATCTCCATTCTCCTTGATAGATTTCCTCCTCGTTGATCCAGATGCGTAGATGGTCGCTAAAGCCGATCGAGAGAGTAGCTTCTGTGTCTGCATCAAAGGTAAGTGAGCTTTTTGCCTGTACGGCAGTCCCTTGTCCTGCTTTATAGAGTCGATTGATGTTCAACGTTCCGTTTTCCTCCACACGGACATGCTGCCAATTATTAATGCGTGCGGGCTGATCACTCGGCGTATAAGGCTCTGACATCATCCAGTCCGTTATGAAATCACCAGGCGTGCTTGCTTTCGCATCGACCTGGGGAAAGGAGTGCGATGGAATTTCTTCTAAGGAAAGGTTACGGATATACACGGGTAAATAGCCCCAAAATCCTATTTTTCCCGGTAAGCCGCCATGCTGGAGGCTTGTGATGACAAGCTGTGGGCACGCATCTTCACCGGCATATACAACAGCTCCCTCTGGGTGAACCTCCACCGTCAGCTTTAGCCACTCGCCAGTTTGGTACGAATATGGCTTTTGATAGCGTGGGCCGTTGTAAATTTGCCAGGTCATACAGCCGTTCATAATCGGGTCGTATTGAATTTCTTCTGGCGCCAGGTAAACCAGCTCGTAGTTTTGCGAATCACGGGCACCAAAGACAAGACCGACAAAACCGACTTGCTCAGGAATAGCGACTTCGGCTTGCAGCCGGTAATGAGTAAAGGGCACTGGCTTGCGAAGGAAGACAGGGGTATTGATTTTTGATAGAAAAAGCGCTTTTTGATCACGCCATGCTCCAGGGCGAGCTCCCGAGTCACCCAGATCAAAAGGCTCGGTATTCTCCCACAAGCTCCAAACAAACGGGTCCATTATTTTTCTCCTTATCTACGCAACGAAAGATTTATCATGTGGATATCTTTTCCATTTATCAAGAGAGTTCCTGCTTGCAAAATACCCATTTCAAAATAAACTGTAGCTTTTTTTCCTTGTTTTCCGTCATTAACTATATGAAAATGACAGATCTGTATTGATAGAAACTGTCCATGGAGGTATAGAGCGAATGAAAACGGCGAAGTGCCAAAGATGGCTGATTGCCATGTTTGCGTTCCTTCTCCTCGTGACGGGAGGGCCTGGAAGTCTGGCCACCATCGTCCATGCGGAGGAGTCGATCCAACTATCCGTAATAGCAGGGATTGGTGGAGAGTACAAGGAAACCGGGATTGTTCCTGTTCAGGTCACTGTGACGAACGGAGGGGCAGATATAGAGGGTGAGCTGTTGGTGGCTACGGGGGATCGGGGGAACAATGAATTTTCTGTAGGATATTATCAGCCTGTTTCTATAGCAAAAGGTGCCGCCAAGCAAGTAACGATTACAGTGCCCGGCTCGGAGCTGAATAGCAATACATATGTGGCATTGATGAAAAACGACAAGATTGTCGCGCAAACACCTGTAGGGGGAAAGCGCTACAGCTACGATACGTTGATGGTTGGAGTTCTCGCCCAAAGCCAGGATACAGCCAACTTCTTGGGAGTGCTGCCCAAGAATGTCGTTTCCTATGATGTGAGAGTGCTTCCGATGAAGCCGGAGCAGATTCCGGCCTCTGGAGCACAGCTCAAAATGATCAACATGCTCATTTTGAACAATTTTGCGCTCGACACGTTGAACGAGCAGCAGATCCAAGCGATTCGTGATTGGACAAAAGCAGGCGGTCTGCTCGTGATGGCAGGGGGAGCGCAGTACAAGAAAACAGCAGGAAAACTGGCGGATTTATCCCCAGTAGAAGTAACTGGGGTGACGAGTGTAAACGCGTTGTCCAGCATGCTGGCCGATAAGAGCAAGCCGATCGAGCTGAATGCGCCCTTCACCATCAGCCAAGGTACGATTACAAAAGGAAAGGTCCTTTACGCTGAGAATGGAGTACCTTTGTTTGCGGTCCATAACACTGGCGAGGGCAAAGTGTTGTACGCTGCCTACGATTTGGCGGAAGAGCCTGTAGCAAGCTGGGGTGGAAATGGACGCTTCTGGGCGGATATGCTCATCAAAGCTTTTGGATCGTCACTGGATACCTCTCGATTGACCAGCCTTGATCGTTTGTGGCCACTCCAGGAGGCAGCAGATCGAATCCCGGCACTGAAAATTCCGGAGGTAAGCTGGTTTGCGGTGTTTTTCGGAGTTTACGCCTTGATTGCAGGACCTGTTTTGTATTTTATTTTGCGTGCCAAACGCAAGCAGAGCTACATGTGGGTCATCGTCCCCGGGCTTGCGATTATAACTGGAATCGGAATTTTCTCCTTTGGTGCCATGCAGCGCGGCACTGGTGTCATGGTTCATCAGACAGGCTTCGTGCAGCTGACAAATGACGGACAAGCGAGAGCGAACGCAGTTACGGCATTTTTCGTACCAAGCAGTGGCGATTACAAGATGACGATTAAAGGATCGGGATTATCTCAGCCGATTTTGGAGAGCCGACGAACAGATCAAATTCCAAAGATTTGGGCGTCGATTCAGGCCGACCAGTCTGAGATTCAGTTCCGTGATGTAGAGTTTTGGTCCATGCGCAAGGTCGCATCTGAGAGAACCATACCGGATGCGGGAACCATTGATTCCAATTTGTCTTACGCAAACGGTGCTTTGAGCGGGACAATCACAAACAAAACCAAATATGCGCTGAAAGAAGTAAAGGTTGCTACAAGTGTACAGACACAGGAGTTTCCGGAATTGGCGCCAGGTGCAAGTGTGGAAGTGAACTTGCCTTTCCAGCCATCCGCACAAATGAGAAACAATATGAGACAGCGTCTTGCTACGCAGCTGCTGCCGCAGCGCTTGCAGCAGACTCCTCGTGAGCAATCACGGGAAGAACTCATGCTCGACATGGTGGAGTTTTGGCAAAAACGAGGGTCGAATTCGGAAGTCATGCTAGCAGGCTGGACAGATCAGCCAGTCGTAGAGTCGACGGTGCAAAATGAACGTGTAAAATCCGAAAGCATCTCATTGATCACTGCAGCCTTGCAGGTAAAACCGTCCAAGGACGGGCATGTGTATTATCCGGCAGGTACGTTTGATGTAACGATGTCGGGCAGCTCTGTGCCAGTAGAGGATGAGGGAGACGGCTACAGATTGCCTGCTGGAGATATCACATTTGATATCAATCTGTACCAGGATGAAAAGAAGCTGAGCATCATTAATCTGTATTTGTACACGTGGTCGGATGACAATACGCCATTCGCCAAGGAAGTATACAACTGGCGGACCAAGGCATATGAGCCGTTTGAGAAAGTGTTTACCAACAACGTCATGACGGGAGACAAGGCCGCGAGCTTTGTATCTGCCGATGGAATCATTCGCCTCAAGTTTGCCCACCAGTTTGGTGAACATCGCCACATTGGTATTCCGAATGTCAGTGTGGAAGGGAAGGTGAGCAATCCGTGATTCAGATTCAAAATTTACGAAAGCGCTACGGCAAAATGGAGGCATTGAAGGGGCTTTCGCTGGAGATTGAAAAAGGAACGGTATTTGGCTTCGTCGGTCCGAACGGGGCGGGTAAATCAACGACGATGTCGATTTTGGCTACGCTTCTGGAGCCGACGAGTGGGAAGGCGTACGTAGGCGGCTACGAGGTAACGAAGCATCCAAAGGAAGTCCGCAAGCTAATTGGATACATGCCCGACTTTTTCGGCGTTTATGATAATTTGACAGCAGAGGAATATCTGGATTTTTACGGGGCCAACTACGATATCCCGGCTGCCGAAAGAAAACAGATTATCCCCCAATTGCTGGAGCTGGTCAATCTCAGTCATAAACGGGATGCGTATGTAGATTCGTTATCCCGCGGGATGAAGCAGCGCTTGGGATTGGCAAGATCGCTTGTACACAATCCCGAGGTGCTCATCTTGGACGAACCTGCTTCTGGGTTGGACCCGCGAGCTCGGATTGAATTGCGGGAGATTTTAAAAGAGCTGCGTGATATGGGCAAGACAATTATTATCTCCTCGCATATTTTGCCGGAGCTGGCGGAGATGTGTGACGTAATCGGGATCGTAGAGGAAGGCAATCTGGTTGCCTTTGGACGTGTAGATGAAATCTACTCGAGAATGCAGGAGCAGCGTATTTTGCGTATCCGCCTGCTTGATCAGGTGGAGGAGGCGATGACTCATCTGCACACATTGCCTGTGGTCACGAATGTGACGCGGGAAGGAAACTGGGTGGTTGCCGGATTCTCCGGGAATGACGAGCAGCAGGTAGAACTGCTGCGTGAGCTGGCTGTAGCAGGCTTTCCGGTAGCCGCGTTCAATGAGACGGTCGGTGATCTGGAAGAAATCTTCCTGGAAATTACGAAGGGGGTGGGCTCATGAACGTTTTGAAGCGATTGCACAACCCTGTATTGTTCAATGAATGGAAAATGCGGATGCGTACGAACCGCTCCCCGTGGATCATTTTCCTGTACTTGCTAACACTTGGCGGGATGACACTGCTCTACATTTTTTTGCAGACAAATGGTGGGACTTACTATAATCCCAACCAGACACGTGAGCTGTTTATGATTTTGTCGATTTTACAGCTTGGGATGATCGGGTTTGTTGTTCCGGGACTGACGGCAGGTGTCATCTCGGGTGAGCGTGAGCGGCAGACGTTGAGCATTTTGCTCACCACCAACGTGAGTGCGACCAGACTGATCCTTGGAAAATGGCTTGCTTCACTCAGCTTTATGACCTTTCTTGTCTTTTCGACGATTCCGTTGTACGCCATTGTCTTTTTGTACGGAGGAATTTCGCCGGGGCAATTATTCAAGGTGTTCGGATTTTATGTGATCACGATGTTTGGCATTGGCAGTGTCGGTGTACTGTTATCTACGATCATCAAGCGGACAGGAATTGCAACCGTCATCACCTATGCACTTGTTTTCGGATATGCGATAGGCTCCAGTATACTGGCGGAGATCATTCGCGAGCTGATCCGTTATCAACGGAGAGTGAATTACGCTACGCAATCTCCGTTCCCGCTTTGGCCCGATCTTTTGCATAGCATCAATCCACTGTTTGCGATGCTGAATATTTTTGGAGAGGGTCCTGTACGGGATTTAACGAGAATGAACAATACACAGTTTTCCTTGTTGAATATCGATCCGTTTTGGTATTACTGCCTGTTTTTGGTGCTGGTTACGGTCGTCTGCCTGCTTCTGGCTATCTACCTCATTCAGCCAGTGCGCCCACGATTCCGCAGGTCCGCTCAAGTGGAGCAGTAAGCCATGTTTCCTACAAAATCAAACGACGAGCTACAGTCGCTATTGGAGCCGATTCGCAAAAGATTGGCGCTTCGCGTTTTCATTAGACAAATGACGGTTTTCGGCTTGTGGGGGCTGGGAGGGAGCGTATTGCTTCTCCTCCTGGCTCGCCTATGGCCGATTCCTTATTATTCGTGGATCGCATCCAGCTTGTTTATGTTGTCGCTCGTTATTGGTGGAGCAAGCGTATTTTGGAGGCAGCCAACGACAGTGCAAAGCGCTCGTGTCGCAGATGAAAATGGCTTGGCGCAGCGCGTAGCCACGGCTTGGGAAAACCGCGAAAACAAGTCTGTTGTAGCAGCGATGCAGAGAGAGGATGCACAGCGACTTTTGCGAAAGCAGCTCCCGCAAATTGTAGAGAGTATCCACGTCTGGGCTGTTGTGCAAAAAAACAAATATGCCATTAGCGGATTGGGAGTGGCATTTCTTGCGCTCCTTTTATGGCCCAACCTGCAAGATATAAGACTGGCCCAGCTCGCTGAGGAGCAAAAGCTGGTGGCTCAGGTTGAAAAGGAAGTAGAGGCCATCAAACAGGAAACCAAAACGAATCCGGCCATGAGCGAGGCGCAGAAAAAACAGCTGGAGGAAATGCTGGAGGAAGCGAAGAAAACGCTGGCAAAGGCGAATGATCCGGCAGAACGGCTCAATGCTTTGCGTGCTGCTGAAAAGCAGTTGGAAAAGTTGCGAGAAGCGGAACAGCGAAAACAGACAGCTTTGGCACAGCTTCAGCGTAATTTGGGCAGTCAGCAGGGGACACGCGCTTTGGCTGATGCGATGAGCAGCGGGGACCGGGAAAAGATGGCGGAGGCCCTCAAGCAGATGGAGAAAGCGCTCGAAGCTATGGAGCCAAAAGAACGTGAGCAGCTGGCGAGTGAGCTGGATAAGGCTGCGGAGCAATTAAAAAAAGCTGCCGAATCTGCACAATCGGAAGAGTTAAAAGAAATCGCAAATCAATTAGCGCAGGCTGCCGAGCAAACAGCACAGGGACAGGCGCCACAGGCGATGGCGGGGATGCAGGATAGTCTCATGCAAGCGATGGCAGGTGCGCAGCAGGCTCAGCAAGGAATGCTCGCAGCAGCCAATGCAGCAGCTTCTCTCCAGCAGTCCCTGATGACGCTGGCGAGTGCAGGTGCCGCAGGCAGTAGCGGGACGGCAGGAACAGGAGCGGCTTCGGGTACTCCGGGCACGGGTTCGGCTGTACCTGCATCGGGAGAGCCTTCGTCAAGTACAGCAGCCAATGCCAATCCGGGATCGGGTCCTGCAAACCAGCCTGCTGGAGGGAATAATGGCAGCGGTCAAGGAAATGGTTCCGGTCAAGGAAATGGAGCTGGCCAAGGAAATGGTTCTGGAAACGGCTCTGGTAATGGTTCAGGTGCTGGTAGAGGCTCAGGAGCCGGATTGGGCGCAGGGAACCATGAGCTGGTGACGATTCCTTCCAACCGCATCGGCGGTGAGAATGGACCGTCTGAAACCGTTGGCGGACCTTTGGGTGCGGGACCGTCGCAATCCCAGCAAAGCGGCAATACGCAGGTATCATCGGGAAGTGCATTGCCGTACGAGGAAGTGTACGGACAGTATGAGGAGTTTGCCCGTGAGAGTATGGAGAAAAGCAGCATTCCTGGTGATTATCAAGAGATTGTGAAGGAGTACTTTAGCAACATTGAGCCTTAAAGAGGTTGTTCAAAAAGTCGTCTTTTGATCACGATGGAGTCCTGAATGCTTATTCGACATCGGAAATGACGCTCACCTTCGAAGTCCGGTGCTCATGTAGTTTACCTACATTCCGCTCCTCCTTCGTACAGTTCTCGTCATTTTCTCGGTGCTGAAAAGCCAACTTTTTGAACACGCACTTAAATGGGATCAGATAGATAAAAAGGAGGGGACGCGGCTATGGCGCAGCAAACCTTGGAGGATTGTCTGCAACGAGTGGAGCTCGTCAGACAAGAGATTGGGAAAGTGATGGTAGGACAAAAAGACGTCGTGGAACAGCTCCTCTGGGCGGTATTTGCTGGTGGCCACGCGCTGCTAGAAGGTGTGCCCGGTTTGGGGAAAACGCTTCTAGTGCGTACGCTTTCGCAGGCGTTTGAGCTGTCGTTTCAACGGATCCAGTTTACACCCGACTTGATGCCGACAGATATTACGGGAACGAATATTTTGCTCGTTGACGAGTCCGGGCAGCAATCGTTCCAGTTTCAAAAAGGGCCGATTTTTGCTCATGTCGTGCTCGCTGACGAAATAAATCGGGCGACGCCGAAGACACAGAGTGCGCTTTTGGAAGCGATGCAGGAGCGGACCGTTTCTGCCGGAGGCGTCACACGGTCCCTGCCTGCTCCATTTTTTGTTTTGGCAACACAAAACCCGTTGGAGCAAGAAGGTACTTATCCACTGCCAGAGGCGCAGATGGACCGCTTTTTACTAAAGATTGACGTGCCGTATCCGACCGAAGAAGAGTTAAAAGCAATTGTGCAAAGGACGACGACCGGGCAAGCCACACATGTGGAAAAGGTTGCGTCTGCTGAGCAGATTGCGGAAATTCAGCAGGCGGCGCGCGATGTACTGGTAGCAGATGCGGTGCTTGGTTATGCTGTCGGGCTGCTCTTGGCGACCCATCCGGGAGAACAGGCAGTGCCATCCGTCAATCAATATGTGCGTAACGGAGCAGGTCCACGTGGCGTACAAGCGATGGTAGCGCTGGCAAAGGTGCGCGCCTTGCTTTCGGGTCGCTACAATTTGGCGTACGAGGATGTGGAGGCAGTAGCCTTGCCAGCCCTGCGACATCGAATTTTCCTCAATTTTGAAGGAGAGGCAAATGGCATCCGTCCTGATCTTATTGTCCGCGATATTTTGCAGGGACTGGAGAGCAGAAAGATATGAGTCAGCACCTGCTTGACCCGTCGTGGCTGGCAAAACTGGAACGGATGCAAATGGCTACGAGAAGACTCGTCAGCGGCAGTCATGCTGGAGGACGGCGGGCAAGACAGCTGGGCAGCTCGATGGAATTTGCCGATTACCGGGCGTATGTTCCCGGAGACGATCTGCGCCAGCTCGATTGGAATGCCTACGCACGTTCAGGAAAGCTCTTTTTGAAAAAGTATTTGGATGAGACAGAGCTTCACGTCACGCTGTATATTGACTGCAGTCGTTCGATGGGCTATGGACAGCCGGGAAAAATGGAGCGGGCCATTCAAATTGCTGCGGCACTTGGGTATTTGTCCTTATGCAATCTGGATCATGTCTCTGTGTTTGCCTTTGACAGTCAAATCACTGCAGCACTACAAGGCTTGCAAGGAAAAAAACAGGCACACCGACTCCTCAGCTTTTTATCTTCACTAAAAGAGGGCGGGACAGGTGATTTGAATACAGCGATGCGTCTGCCAGGTGCCGTGCATGGCAAACCAGGCATTTCAATTGTGCTGTCGGACTTTTTGTTCGAGTCGGGCTACTCACCAGGAATTGCTTATTTGCAGGCTTCCCGTCAAGAGGTGGTGCTGGTTCAAGTGCTTTCACAGGAAGAGCTGCAGCCAGCCTATCAGGGGGAGCTGCGATTGATAGATTCCGAGACTCGCCAGGCAAAAGAGGTGTCCGTAACGGGTCTCATCATGGAAGAGTATCGGAAAAGTCTTGCGGAATACCAGCAGGAGCTGACCACTTTTGCTTACGGTAGAGGGATTACTTGTGTGGCTGTCGAGGCCGAGCAAACACTTGAGTCCATTGTGTTCCAGGTATTTCGTCAGGCAGGCATGATTCGCTAGAGAGGAGAGAGACAACTATGCAGTGGATGGCACTCGGCAACTTGTGGTTCGCACTGATCATCCCGGCCATTATCGTCCTCTATCTGCTCAAGCGAAAAGTAGAGGATCGTGTCGTGCCGAGTACGCTGTTATGGCAGCGAACCTTGCAAAATTGGGAAGCAGTGAGGCCATGGGAAAAGCTCCGTCGCAATCTGCTCTTGATCCTGCAATTGCTGATAGCATGTCTGTTGCTCCTGGCCTTGCTTAGACCAGCCGTGCCAACAGACGGGATCTCCAGCGACCATACGGTACTTGTAGTCGATACATCTGGAAGCATGCTGGCCAAAGAAGGGGAAGTAACCAGGATGGAGAGGGCAGTCTCCACAGCACAAAGCTTGGTGGAGCAGCTGGGTAGCGGAAAGACCATGACGTTGATCGAGGCAGGGCGGGAGCCAAACGTCATGCTCTCCAAAAGCGACGACAAACAGGCGTTGACTCAAGCCTTGCAGGGACTCTCTGCTTTTCCAGGAGCTGCCGATACCAATGCGGCGTATTCATTGGCAGGGGCAATCGCAGCCAATGAGCCAGGAAGCGGTGTTGTGTGGATTGGGGACGGAAGCGGGGAACGCAAGCTGGAAACAGGAGCAGCTTCTTCTTTTTCCGGTCCATTTCGTTTTATGCAGATGGGACGGACACGCGAGAATACGGCAATTGGTGTTTTTGTGACCCAGCCGGCAGAAAAAGGCGTAGAAGGGCTACTGCGGATCGATCACTACGGCAGTCAGCCTTCGCGTGGAGCCATCACGATTTTTGATGGAGAAAACAAGCTGCTGGATACAGATTCCTTTGCGATGGACGCTGGCGGGTCCTATACAGCTTCCTTTCCGGCTTTACCTGTGTCCCCTGTCTATCGGGCTGTTATTGAGCCGGAGCAGGATGGGCTGGCAGAAGACAATGAGATGTGGAGTGTTCCTTTTGCAGCGGGAAGGGGCAAGGCAGTCCTCCTTTCACCAGATGGGAATCGCTTTTTGCATCAAGCCCTGCAAACGGTAGGCAATATGGAAGTGGAGACCATCCAGCAAGAATCACAGCACCAAGCAGAGGCTCGTGATTTGTGGGTTTTCGACGGAGTCGTGCCGGACAAGCTGCCAGATGGCAATCTCTTGTTGTTTGCTCCTGATCGAAAGACTGACTGGTTGCCGTTCCATGGAAAAAGGGAGCTGGAGCAGCAGCCAAAGGCTGTAGTGCCGGATGACGAGCTGCTCAAATACGTAGATTGGCGTGATGTACACGTAGCCGCAAGCTCCGAGCTCGGCGAGATGCCAGGGATGAAAGCATTGGTGCGGGCAGGTGAAACGGATCTGGTGCGGGCTGGCATCATGAATGGCCGACGAGTCGTGGTTATCGGATTTGATCTGCATGATTCCGATTTGCCGCTGCGCCCTGCATTTCCCATTCTGATGCAAAATATAGTGACCTGGCTTTCCCCTACACAATCAGCGCCCATCGGTCCGGCCCATCCTGGTGAGGTACTCACTGTTGCACTCACACCGGGAGCTTCGCAGCGGATGCTTACGTACCCGGATGGACAGAAAAGTCCGATTGCAAGCGAAGGAACGACCTGGACGATGCAGGTTCCTGACCAGCTTGGGTTGTATCGCCTCGATGAAATGATGGGGAACGGACAGCAAACGAGATACTTTGCTGTACAAATCAGTGAGACGGAATCGGATATTATGCCAAAGGTGCAGCGTATGGGAGGGGAAGCCTCGGCTGGACAACCAGAGGGAGGAGAAAAAGCAGCAAGCTCCGTAGGGTCCATGGAGCTGACGTATTGGCTGGCAGCACTTGCCCTCTTGGTGCTTTGTGTGGAATGGAGGGTGTATCAACGTGGGTATTAATTTTGTACAGCCGCTATTCCTCTTGCTCTTGCTTCCCATTTTTTATTTACTAATCAGCTGGTGGCGTCTGCAAAAACAAATGCCGACGGGGAGAAAGGCAATAATCGCTGTCATACGGTCGCTCCTTTTTCTGTTACTCATTTTGGCCCTAGCCGGGACACAGCTGCTAACACCGATTCAGGCAAAAACGATCGTCTTTGTAGTAGACCGCTCGGCATCGATGAAGGATGATCCGCGGATCATGGCTTTTCTGCGTGAGGCCGTGGAACAAAAGGAGGCAGAGGACAAGTATGCGATTGTCTCTGTCGGGGCAGAGGCAGCAGTAGATCAGCCTTTGACGACACGATCAGAGCTATCGCCGTTGGGGGTGGAGGTTAATCGCCATGCCACCAATTTGTCAGAAGGAATCCGGCTTGCATCCGCGATGATTCCAAGCAATGCGAGAGGAAAGGTCGTCCTGCTGACGGACGGAATTGCGACGAGCGGTGATGCCGCCCGGCAAACGAAGCTGGCTCGTGATCGCGGGATAGCAGTAGAGGCAGTATCCTTGCAGCAGCCACAGGGGGATGAGGTCGTGCTCTCCTCCGTGCAGGTGCCACAGCATTTGTACGCGGGAGAGGAATACGGGATCAGCGTAGATGTGGAGAGCACACTTGCTACCCAAGCCACGTTGCGCCTATACGAAGGAAATCGTGAAGCTGGACAGCAGGTTGTCCAGATCGATAAAGGAAAAAATCGCTTTGTGTTCTCACAAAAGGCGATGCAGCAAGGCTTTCATCGTTTTCGCGTAGAAATTGAGCCCGAGCATGATACCGTGCAAGCAAACAATCAAGCGACAGCCTATACACAGGTTGCCGGTTCTCCTGTTATCCTCGTTGCCGAAGGTCATCCGGGTGCTGCAAGCAATCTCGTCCAGGCGCTGGAAGCGAGCAGCCTTAAGGTAGAAGTGCGTGATTTGGCGCTTTTGCCAAAAGAACTAGATGGGTACAAGCAGTATGCCACCGTAATCTTAGCGGATGTACCTGCCACACAGATGAGCGATGCCGATATGGAGCGCATGCGCACAGCGGTCCGTGATTTAGGAATGGGGCTGATTATGACTGGGGGCAGTGACAGCTTTGGAATGGGGGGCTGGTTTCAGACTCCTATCGAGGAAGCACTCCCGGTTCATATGGACTTAAAAGGAAAAGAACAGCTTCCATCTCTCGGATTGCAGCTGGTGATCGACAAGTCAGGCAGTATGTCTGGCGATGCCAGAGGCGTGGATAAAATGGAGCTGGCAAAGGAAGCCGCGATTCGCGCGACGACGATGATGAATCAGCAGGATTTCATCGGTGTCATTGCATTTGACGGCGACCCGTGGGAGGTTGTACCGCCACAGACTGTCACCAAGCTAAATGAGATTCAGCAGCAGATTGGCAGCATTGTCGCTGACGGCGGTACCGACATTTTCCCGGCTCTGCAAATGGCGTATGAGAGTGTCAAAAAGATGCAGGCACAGCGCAAGCATGTCATCCTCCTGACAGACGGGCAGTCAGGGATGCAGGATGATTACCAGGGACTGCTGCAGCAAATGGCAGGCGAAAACATTACGGTGTCAACAGTAGCGGTTGGTGATGATGCAGATACGCAGCTTTTGCAGTTGATTGCCGAGTGGGGCAAAGGCAGATATTACTTTGCCAATGATGCCGAATCAATCCCGAAAATTTTTAGCAAAGAAACGGCATTGGCTAGCCGAACCTTTATCGTGGAGAAGCCGCAAGTTCCTTCGCTCATAGGAGCGGGGGGATGGGCCTCTTTGCAGAAAGGATTGCCACCGCTGCGGGCGTATGTTGCTACCACTCCGAAGCAGACAGCGGAAACATCTTTGATGAGCACGGACGAGGACCCGATTCTGACTCGTTGGCAATACGGTCTCGGACGCTCGGTCGCATGGACGAGCGACCTCGAAGGCAAGTGGGCCCCGGACTGGGTCAACTGGGGAGGAAACAGTCGCCTGTGGAATGAGATCGTGGCATGGACATTGCCTCAAATCACAGAGGGCAAATGGAAAACCCAAACCGTTCTTGATGGTACCCGCGGCAAAGTAACGGTTACTTTGCCAGCTGGGGGAGCGATGCCGCAGGAACTCGAGGCGGTCGTACTCAACCAGGATATGGAACGCGAGCTGATTCGACTCAAGCCGATTGCACCCGGAGTGATGGAGGGCAATTTTGATACCAACGATCCAGGTACGTATCTGATCCAGATTGTAGAGAAGGCACAAGGTAAAGTAACGGCTAGTCAAACGACAGGATTGACCGTTTCCTACTCTCCTGAATATGGAATGCCGGTGGATGGCGAAAAAGAACTGCGCAGCTGGTTGACAGTCGGTGGAGGCAAGCAAATCGCACAACCAAACGAAGTATTTGGCGGGGTGTTTCCCGACAAGTGGGACACCCAATCTGTCAGCTCGTGGCTTTTGATGCTGGCTGCACTGCTCCTGCCGCTTGACGTCGCAGTGCGTCGTCTGCAGCTTCCTGATCATTGGTGGGCGAGACTCTCTGGCATCTGGGCTCGTCGCAAGACAGCATCGACAGACACTACGCAGCAAGCTGTGCTAACACGTCTTGGAGAAAAACGGGCGAGCAAGCGAAGCGCTATCCAGACCAAAACGAGCGATGAGAATAGTGCGAAAGAGATGAGCGCATTCCCAACAATGACACGGCCAGCAGCAACAACCCGCGTTACTCCAAATCAACCAGTACCTAGCAACACAAAAAAAGAGACGACAGTCGAAGAACAAGCCCAACCAGACGAAACACTAAATCGCCTGTTGGCAGCGAAAAAGCGTCGAACCAAATAACCAAACAAAAACAGCCATTGCGATAGCAATAGGCTGTTTTTGTTTGTGCTTCCATTCCTAAAACTTCTTTGAACAAGCTTCCCACATGTTTCCTGCTCACTCAAAAGAAATCCCGAAGAAAACCAAATGCTGGCAAGAGGGAAAAGGGGAAAAAAGCGAAAGTCTTTGGGACACCGACCCAGGCGTAATGGAAAAAGAGAAACACGCCCTTAAGCGTCCACCTCTGACATTCTACCGTGAACCCGCTACTTTGGACGCGGTTTCTCTTTTTCCATGAAGCCGACCAGTGAATCCCCAGCGCTAGTGGCCCAAGAACTTGAGCGTTTTCCGCTTTTCCCTCCCCACCACTACAGCCCAGAGCAAGTGTCTTTTGTTTTTTCACTCAGGATGATTGCGTGTCCCCGCTCCCATCTCAAATGGAGAGGTAACCCCTTCATAGATGAGTTGCATCGTCATGCCAGAAGCAGTGTGGTCCTGATTGTGGCAATGATCCATCCAGAGACCAGGATTATCCGCGCGAAATGCGACTTCATATGTTTCACCCGGAGCTACGTTGAGGGTGTCCGTCCACCATGGACTGCCTGTTACTGCTTTCTCATTGCGACTAAGAACGAGCATTGTATGTCCATGCAGGTGCATTGGATGATCCATGAAGCTGCGATTGACGAAGGTCATTTTCACCAGATCGCCTTCCTTGACAACTTGTGTCGGCGTATCAGGGGACACCTTGCCGTTGATGGTCCACAGTCCGTCCAGGCGCCCTTCATAAAATCCAACCTGAAGATCGAAGAGCATTTGATATTCATGATCATAGTGCGTCGACAAATCAAAAGGTAGTGCTTGCGGGCTGCCGTAGCGTGCCGGATCAAAGAGTGGGAGCTCAGCATTCATGCTTGGCAATTCCCCGGTGCCATCTGGACTCAGCAATAATCCTTTTCCATTGGCTTGTTTGCTTTGTGCAAAGAAAACAGGACGATTCGGCATCGTAAAAGATACATCGTACCTGCCACCTGCAGCTAATTGCAGCGCCTGGTTGGCAATCAGATTTGGTTCATTGACATCATTTCCATCAATCGCAATGACCTGAAAAGGTGTGCCGAGCAATTGATAGGTCACGGGGAGGTTATCTGCATTAATGAGACGAAGCCTCACTGAGGTACCAGGAGAAACGGTATCAAGCATGAGAGTATCACGTCCGGACAATGTGACGCCCCTTTCGCCCAGCGTATGATGAACGAGTGTCAGATCGCGTTTATAGCCGGCAATCGGCTCAGTTTCCGCCGGCTCTACGACGAGCGCACCAAGAAGTCCTTTTTTCACTTGAACTGATGGCTGTTGATGAGAGTGGTACCAAAACGTTCCCGTTTGCTTGGCGACAAAACGATAGACATGCTTTTCACCCGGCATCACGGCATCCTGTGTAGCACCAGCAACGCCATCCTCAGCGTTTGGCACACCCAGCCCATGCCAGTGAATCGTGACGCCATCCTCAATATCCTTATTTTCAAGCACAATCTCGACGAGCTCGCCTTGCTTCATTCGCAGTTCTGGTCCCGGATATTTCCCGTTGAAGGTCCAGGCCTCCGCAGTTTTTCCTGAAGGCAGCTGGATCGTCGTCTTTTGAGCGGTTAACGTAAACTGGCGATCGGGCTCACCTGTGCGGGGTCCTGTTAATTCGGTAACACTGACTGCATGTCCTGTAGTCGGTGCTGCAGCCAAAGTGGCGTGCTGCCCCTGACTGGCAGCTGACGCAGAATGATCGGCTATTTTTAGCTGATCTGGCAAAACGCTTGCCAATATTTCCTGGTGCCCCCATAAGTAGGCACCGGCTCCAAACAAAACGAGAACTGAAGCGATGCGTATAAATCGGAGCATTGCATGTGGCCGGCGCAGCTCTCCTGGACGAGAGGCGCGGTGCTGCTTCCAGGACTGCCAGATCCAGAGTAGGGAGGTCCCCGTAACAAAAGCACCCCATGCTATTGCCAGAATGTTTATCTCCAGCGTAACAGCCGGAAACAGGAATTGAAGAATAAGTGCGATCAAGGCTCCAAGTACAGTTGCCTGGAGAGGTACGATCATCTCAGGGGCAGACGCATCATGTCTCCATGCTGCATCGACTGTATCGGTCTGGAGTGAAGTGCTTTTGACGAGTGGTATTTCCAAAGCGGATGCAGTCTCGTGCAAGGCGGTTTCCTCAGTTGTCAGGTGATCGACTACAGCTGTGTCTAATAGAGGTTCATCCCATGGTTTGGGAACTGTCTCCACTGTGGATGGAGCAGGCGACGCTTGTTTCTGATCAGAGCGAATACGCCCCATGGCTAAACGTGACAGGCGTGGTACAGATACAAACAGGCCAACTGCCAGCGGTAGAAGAATGAGTGGCAGAAACCCAATCAGCTTGTCTTTTATGTACAGCCAGCCAAAGGAATGGAACAGGGACCACGTCATAAATACTTGCAAAGAAAATAAGAGAAGTGCCAATACAAAGAAAAACAGTGTCCAGCCGGCACTTTTTTTCAAAGAGCGGGTGGTTTGGACATAAACAAGCCCCTTGGCTTTATAGGCTGGAAGGAGCGTAGCTAGCAGCAAGAGCACAAAGAGTCCTTGATGGACCCCGGCGAGTGTTTCAAAATCTGTCATGATGAGTTCCTCCCGAAAAATGAGTTCGTTTTTATCATATAGAGGAATGGCTGATGCCCAAACGTACCCGCGCAGGATTTTGACTCCGTCTCAGGTCTGAACCTGTGTGTACTTGTGCTGAATGTCGACGGTAGTACGTATACATCAAAAGATCAATCCTACAGCAGGGAGGAGCGTACTTTTGGAAACGTTTAAACGGTTAAAGGATTACTATTGGCCCTATAAACGATTATTTCTGATTTCCATCCTGTCCTTGTTTGTTGTGACGAGTGTGACGGTCATTTATCCCCTTGTTTTGAAGTACACGATTGATGATGTTTTCGGGCAGGGGCAATACGGGCAGGTTCCTTATTTGGCCATTGGATTTATTTTGCTGATGGGGGTAAAGGGAGTCGCTGTGTACTATCATCAGTACTTCGGGGATTTGTTCGGAGTCTCTACTGTCTACGAGCTGCGCAATGAGCTGTACACCAAGCTGCAGTACCTGCCTTTCCGGTATTACGACAGTGCCAAGACGGGGGATTTGATGTCTCGCCTGGCTGGTGATGTCGAGGTGTTTCGGTTTTTTCTGTCGTTCGGCTTGGCGCAGTGCCTGAATTTTTTGCTGCTGATCGGATTTGGCTTTGCCATCATGCTTTATTTACACCCTTCGTTAGCCTTGGTAACCTTCATTGCGATGCCGTTTGTGGCAATCACTGCCTATCGTTTTGATAAACAAGTCCACGTGGCCTTCAAGGAAATTCGGGAGGCTTTTTCAGCGTTAACGACCAAAGTGCAGGAAAACATTAGCGGTATGAGTACGGTCAAGGCCTTGTCTCAGGAGGATTTTGAAATCACGACCTTTACGGGTAAAAACAAAAACTATAAAGATAATCACATTTCCACGGCAAAAATCTGGAGTTCCTTTTTTCCGATTATGGAGCTGATCGGCAATATATGTGTCGTCGCTTTATTGGTGTATGGCGGATGGCTCGTCATTCATGAGCAAATGAAGCTGGGGGAGCTGGTGGCTTTTTTTAGCCTGGTCTGGTTTATCATCGGTCCACTGATGCAGCTCGGCTTTATTCTCAATTCGTATTCCCAGTCAAAAGCAGCAGGGGAGAGATTGCTCCAGGTCCTGGATGAACGGGATCTTGCCCCGGCAGGCGAAGAACAGGATGCACCCAAAGCCAAAGCCTTGAACGGGCATGTGACGTTTAGCGATGTTAGCCTTGTCTACAATGAGGCGAACGAAAAGGCATTACATACAATCAGCTTTGATGCTCCACCTGGAAAGGTCATCGGGTTAATCGGTGCGACAGGAGCGGGGAAAACGTCCGTTACACAACTGATTTCACGCTTTTACGCCCCGTCGACAGGTACGATTCTCATCGATGGCAAAAACATCGCAAATTACGGGCACCAAGAGCTGCGAAAAAATATCGGAGTCGTCTTTCAAGAGTCTTTTCTTTTTTCTTGCTCCATTTACGACAATATCGCGTACGGAAACCCACATGCGTCACTGGGAGAGGTAGTCAGCGCCGCCAAGTACGCACAGGCACATGAATTTATTGCTGAGCTGCCGGATGGATACGATACCTTGTTAGGAGAGCGAGGGCTAGGATTGTCCGGTGGGCAAAAGCAGCGGATTGCAATCGCTCGCGCCTTTTTAACCAAGCCTAGTATTTTGATTTTGGATGATGCGACAAGTGCGGTTGATATGGAGACGGAATTTATGATTCAGCAGGCATTGCGTGAGGTAATGGTGGGGCGCACGACTTTTATTATTGCGCATCGGATCTCTTCCTTGAAGCATGCAGATGAAATCCTTGTACTGGACCGTGGCCAAGTGATCGAACGTGGGACACACGAGCAGCTGCTGGCTTTGACAGAGGGCAGCTATCGGCGCATCTATCACATTCAGTATCAGGACCAGCTGACAGCGATGCAGGAGCGGACGGGAGAGTGGAGCAGGACATGACGAGCAAGCAAGGACAGGAACGATTTCATTATTCAATCGACAATGTCATTGACAAGCCGTATAACTGGTCACAGATGGCGAGACTCGCCGGCTACATGAAGCCGTATTTGAACAAATGGCTACCGCTTGCTGCCTTTTCCTTGATTGCCGTCACGATTGTCCGGCTGGGTGTTCCTTTTTTGATGAGCATTGCTATCGATGAAGCGATTCAGAAAAAGGACTGGAGCTATTTGCTGAGCTTGACTGCAATCATTTTGGGACTCTATTTGCTCGGATGGTTTGAAAGTGCGCTACGAATTCGCTGGACGAATCAGCTTGGACACTCTATCATTTTTGATTTGCGCCAACAGCTGTTTACGCATATTCAAAGATTGTCTCATCGCTTTTTTGATGGACGCTCGGCTGGTTCGATTATCGTACGAATTACAAACGACATTAATTCCTTGCAGGATTTGTTTACAAACGGCGTTGTGAACATTTTTATCGATCTGACGATTCTGATTGGGATCGTCGTGATGCTGTTTGTTCTCAGTCCCACGCTCACACTGGGGATCATGATTGTGCTTCCCTTGATGTTTTTGATTTCAATTAAGCTGCGAAAAAAAATTCGTCTTTCCTGGCAAAAGGTCAGGCTAAAGCAGTCTAGCATTAACTCACATCTGAATGAGAGCATCCAGGGGATTCGAGTGACGCAGTCCTTTACTCAGGAACAGGAAAATATCTCTTTTTTCAAACGGATGAATCGGGATAATTACGAGGCGTGGAGAGCAGCTACCCAGCAAAGTGCAACCTTTCGCCCGGTGGTAGACATGGCAGGGGCGATTGGCACAGCCATTTTGATTGGACTGGGAGCAGCTTTGATTCAAGCAGATCATATTTCAGTCGGTGTTTTTGTCGCGTTCGCTTATTATCTAGGTAACTTTTGGGAGCCAATCTCTCGCCTCGGTCAAGTGTACAATCAGCTGTTGATGGCGATGGCATCCTCGGAAAGAATATTTGAATTTCTCGATGAGAAGCCCTCCGTGCCGGAAAAGCAAGAGGCAGTGGAATTAGGTGTCATCCGGGGGGAGATCGAGCTGGACGATGTATCCTTTTCCTATGATGGCAGACGAGATGTGCTGCATGAAATCAACCTGACGATTCGTGCGGGCGAAACGGTTGCTTTTGTCGGACACACAGGCTCAGGCAAGACCTCGATTGTGAATCTGATCTGCCGTTTTTACGACCCGACCAGTGGCTGTATCCGCATAGACGGGGTCGATCTGCGCGAGGTTCAGCTCGATTCGCTTCGATCGCAGGTCAGCATTGTTCTTCAGGATACATTTATTTTTTCAGGAACGATTATGGAAAACATTCGCTTCGGCCGTCCGGGTGCAACCGATGCAGAAGTCATGCAGGCCGCAAAAGAAATTGGAGCAGACCCCTTTATTCGCAGGCTGCCTGGCGGTTATGATACAGAAGTGGAAGAACGTGGGAATGTCTTGTCGCAGGGGGAGCGCCAGCTGCTATCCTTTGCACGGGCGCTTCTGGCTGATCCGCGAATCCTCGTTTTAGATGAAGCCACCGCAAGCATTGATACAGAGACGGAAGTGAAGGTACAGCGTGCACTGAACCGGTTGCTGCAGGGAAGAACGGCTATCGTGATCGCCCACCGTCTGTCCACGATACGCGAAGTACACAAAATCATCGTGCTCGATCACGGCAGATTGATCGAGCAAGGGAATCACGAGCAGCTCATGAGAAAAAGAGGCACCTACTATAATCTGGTCAGTACGTCATTTCGCGTCACGGAAAAGGAGTGAAATAGCGTGTATTACCTATTTGTTGAAACATAACAACACCGTCCACGTTCTCGTGCTCCACCGCTTTTCCCTTTTTCGAAGCGAAGTGGGGAAGCAACGAAAAAGATGGGGAAAACGGAAGGAGAAAGAAAAGATGCAAAAAAAGGACTGGATGAAAGTATTTCAAGAGGAAATTGACGCCCCGTTTGCGGGCTGGAATTTTTCGCGTTTGACGGAAACCGGAAGAATGCAGGAAGCGCCGCTTAGCTGGAATTATCCAAGCGTCGTACGCCAAAAAATGAAAGGAGTTCATTCACTCCTGGACATGGGGACCGGAGGAGGAGAGATGCTCGGCAGATTGCAGCCACTGCCCAGCCAAACCTTTGCTACGGAAGGCTATTTGCCCAATGTAGATGTAGCCAGGGCGAAGCTTGCCCCTTTGGGAGTACACGTAATTCCGGCAGATGGGGAAGACGAGCTGCCACTGCCAGATCAATCGCTAGACTTGATCATCAATCGGCATGAGTCCTATTCGTCATCAGAAGTGTATCGTCTGCTCAAGCCGAAGGGCATTTTTATCACCCAACAAGTAGGCGGCAAGGACAATCAGAAGCTGAACCACCTCTTGGGTGCCCCTATTCCGACGGACTATCTGCATTGGAATGTCGCGTTCGCTGTGAATCAGCTGGAAGAAGCCGGATTCGTCATTCTGGAGCAAAAAGAGGAAGAAGCCTTCACGCGTTTTTATGATGTGGGTGCAATTGTTTACTACTTGAAAGCAATCGAATGGCAAATCCCCGATTTCACCATTGGACGATATGCTACCGAGCTTGCTTCGCTTCATCATGAGTTGGAGGCTGTCGGTTACGTCGATATTCCGACCCATCGTTTTTTAATCGTGGCACAAACGAAACGGAATCCTGTAAAAAAGTAACCTGCAATTGTCGATAAGACAGTGTGGGAGCGGATTAGACAAAAGCACCCAGTAAAGGGTGCTTTTTCCGTATGGTGGAATACACTGCCTCCTGTCCAATGATAAAACTACCCGTATACAGTGAAGGAGACGTGAAGCAGATGAGTAAGAGTTTAGCAACGCGGGTTGTTGCCCTAGTGGCACTGATTGTGGCACTCATGATGGCGATCAATATTTTCATGATCAATTATAACAGTACGACAACCGTAGAGCAGACGCTTTCCCGTTCGAGCATTGGCACAGCGCTAACGATTGCTGAAGGGGTGGATACTGAGGCGTATGCGCGTTTTCTGGCTAATCCGCAGGAAGGAGAAGCGTACTGGGCGATTCGCAATAATTTACTCGATTATACGGTAAAAACAGGTGCTCTCTATGTCTATATCCTGCAAAACGACAATGGACAAGTAAAAATCATGGTAGACGGCATGGAAAAAGGAGCAGAGGGAGCAGCTTCTATCGGTCAAGCTACTACAACGACCACTTCTGCAGATATTGCCCCCGCTTTGCAGGGAGAGACAAACAGCACGTCTATTGTGAAAGACCCTGAATTCGGAGACTATCTCAGCTCTTTTGCACCCCTCAAGGACAAATCAGGACAAGTGATCGGTGTCCTTGGTGTAGATACGTCAGCAGACAAGGTAGGCTTGATTAGTGAACGGGTGCTTGGCAGTACGATGCCGCGTATTATCATCGCGATGATTGTAGTGACGTTGCTTGCGTTGCTTGCCGTATATTTCACAGTCAAAAAAATGCTGAAACCATTAAGCATCGTAGAGGCCGCGTCAACACGAATTGCCGCAGGTGACCTGACGTCTACACAAATTGCTGTTTCGAATAAAAACGATGAAATCGGGAGAATTGTCGTTGCTTTTGGAGAGATGACGACTCAATTGCGTCATATCATCGGTGGAGTAAAAGAGACGACGGAGCGCATCGACAAAATGTCCAGCTCGATCCGTGAAGGTGCTACATCCGTGCGTGAGCAAAATAAAAATGTAGTGGTAGCCAGCCAGGAAATTGCACTGGGGAATGAACAAACCGCTACTGCGATGGAAACGACAGTTGTGACCGTACAGGAATTTCTCGGTGAGCTGGCACAATTGAACCGTGCCATTGATGAAATGGATGGCATCTCGAATCAGGTTTCCGATATCGGACAAGGCAGCTACAAGGTTCTGCAAGCGTTTTTGGCAGACGGGACAGAGACGAACAAGCAGTTCCATGATGTTCAGCAAACGATGAGAATGTTGGAGGAAAAATCGAGTCGTATCAATGATGTGATCGAAACGATTCAACAAATTGCAGGGCAAACCAATTTGCTGGCTCTAAACGCCGCAATCGAGAGTGCGCGTGCAGGGGAAGCAGGCAGAGGCTTTGCTGTCGTTGCCGATGAGGTACGCAAATTGGCAGAACAAACAGGGGCTGCGACTCTGGTCATTCAAGAGAGTATTCAAGATATTCAGCATCAGGTCAAGCTGGCTACAGACAAGACAACGGCTACCCTCGATCGTTACAACGCGGGTACCGAGCGACTTGATTCGGTCACGCAGGGAATCACCGCTCTCTCTGACATGACGGATAAATTGAAAGCATCACTGGCAAATGTCATTTCCAATGTCGAAGCGATGCAAAACGGCCAGCAAAAAGTAAACGAGTCTGTGCTGACCGTTACGGCGATCTCAGAGCAAACAGCGGCTGCTACTGAGGAAGTTTCGGCAACCATTCACGAGGTGAGCGGCAACGTCGATCACTTTGTCGCTGAAACGGAGCAAGTGACCGACAGCATTCAAGAATTGCGCAAGAAAGTGGATACCTTCCGCTTGTAGTCCATCAACAAAAATAAGCCCTTCTCGCCTGCTACAAAGAAAGCTGCGGGAAGGGCTCTTTTGCTTGTCTAGAAGATCAGGATGAAAAGCAGGCTGACGGTACCCTGTGTCGCTAAAAGAACGCGGCGTATCCAGCGAAAAGCATGCTTGTGCTGCTGCTCGTTAATAGGAAGCAGCGCATACATGTTTCGTTTGTGGTGATGGCTCGACAGCCCTTTTAACTGAATGGCAGACATGATGAGGAAGAGCAGGGCGATGACCAGCTTGGCATACAAATTGGGCAGTATCAATATCAAAAAGCTGCTGATCAGGATCAGGCGAATGTACAGCCCAACATAACCACTTGAGCGGATAAATGTCCGCAAGAAAAGCAGCTTTGCCGCATTTGCCTGACGATAGGTGACGAGCTTGGTAACAGGTATGAGCCATGCACGCGGCTTCACCTCATTTTGCAGCCAGGGAACGTCCTTGAATTGATTGACGATCCGGTAAAATCTGCTGCGCAAACCCTTTTCAACCTCCAGTAGCCGGTACCACTGAAGGGAATGCTTCTTTTTGATTGCTTGCAGACGCAAATGAAACCAGACGACAAGTACAATGCACAAAAGCCCTGCAAAAGGGATGCCTTGGTAAGTGAGGAGTCTGCCTTCGCCAAATACCCAGGTCAGTACAAAAAAGGAAAAGGCGAAGCGGGCTAGCGTATATTGTCTCACTCTGCTTTTATCAGGTAAGCGGAGGCAAATCCAGCTGCTGTATAGATTCCAACCCTTTATGACAAAAGGGACGCACCAGTAAAACCATAGCTGACCGTTTGTTGTGCGCAGCCCAAGCTCATAAAGCGGAGAGAACAGAAGCAGGACGAGAAATAACCCGATACTCTGAATAAAAAAGTTGTAACGTTGTGTCTTTTGAAAATAGCTATGCATTTTTGTTTCCAGCGGAGTCAAAAAGAGCAGATCAGCCTCAAGCAAAAATGTGCGGTGCGAGCTTTTGGTAACGACAATGGCAACGATAAACGCCAGGAAATATTGCATGGGAAACCATGCTGGAATCATATCGACCAGGCCGCGATAATAGAGCCCAAGCAACCCCATCAAAAACAGCACAACAAACAGCAAGCCGCCATTGGCGACGTATTGTGAATAACGGACTACTTCTTCGAAAAAACGCTTTTGTCGCTCTCGAAATAGCGCATCAACATCGACGTTCACTCGCTATCATCCTCTACAATATGTAAATAAATGTCATCCAAAGAGTGGTGGGATAATCCCGTAATGCGGCGTAGCTCCTCCAGAGTGCCCTGCGCCCGAATTTCCCCTTTGTGCATGATGATAAAACGGTCACAATACTTTTCGGCGGTAGCGAGTATATGGGTGGACATCAGGATGCCAGCGCCTTGCTCCTTGCAACGATTCAGCCACGATAAGAGCGAGCGGATGCCGATTGGGTCCAAGCCTAAAATCGGCTCATCGACGATGTAAAGTCGCGGTTGTATAAGCAATGCCATCATGATCATTAGCTTCTGGCGCATCCCTTTTGAGAATTGCTGTGGGAATCGATCCTTCATTTTTTCCATTCGGAACTCTTTTAGCAGAGGCATTGCCCGCTCTACAAAAACTTCATGCTCCAGGCCGTGACTCATTGCCGCCAGCTCAATATGCTCCCACAAAGTCAGCTCTTCATAATAAATTGGGGACTCGGGAATGTATCCATACGAAAAGCGGTATGTATCCGGATCGGTTTGAAATGTTTTTCCATCTATGCTGATAACGCCCTTGGTCGGCTCTAATAATCCTAGAATGTGCTTGATGGTTGTACTTTTTCCTGCCCCATTCAAACCGATGAGCGCCACAATCTCTTGGGGCTGGATGTGAAAAGAAACATCCTTGATCACAGAGTGACTGGCTGAGTACCCACCGGTTACTCCTTGTACCTCTAATAGGTTTGGCATGACTTCCTCCTTTCTGATCTACGAGAAATGCAGTCAAGCAATACTTCCTATTGTACCCATTATTGAAACAGAAATAAAATAGACACCCTTTTGGGAAGAGTGAACCTGAATTTAGGAAGCTGCTTGATAAAATTCAATATTTATAGAAAGAACGCACTGAAATCTGCCCTTTTTTCACAGGGGAATGGACAAAGAGGGATAACAGTACAAGCAATCGTTTCCTCCGTTACATAAACAAGAATTAAGAAGAACGGAGGAGGTGAATCCCATGGCGCCTGAGCAAAATGACAAAATAAAAGACATAGACAAACAATTGCTACGTATCTACCAACGATTGGACAAATTCGAGGAACGTATAGATCAGCTTGAGGGACAAGTGACCGTAGCTACGAAGTGGCTTGAACGGATTGAGCATCGATTAGAACGTATGGAAGAAGTTCGTTTAGATTTATTGCAAGCGATAGCGAAAATGCAAACGGAAATCGGGTTCAAATTAGAGAAGACAGATAGTGAAAAAGATATGATTAGGCAGCTATTGAACAATGACAAGGCGTACCAAGAAAATTTCGCACAGCTACTTGAAGGAGAAAAAAGCAGAAAGCAAGAGCGGTTTTTACAAATATGGGCGGTTTTGGGACCCGTTCTTGCCTCCGTTCTTACTTCCTTTTTTGCGAAATTCTTTGTCTAGAGAATAATCTCGTCACATTTGTGGAAAAGATGTGTAAAGTGATTCCATTTTTCTACCGTATCTCCTGTCTATACTTGGGGCAGATCATTGAAAGAGAGGCTAACCTAGTGAAGAAGTTTGACGTTTCCATACTCTCGGTCGCCATCCTGTTGACAGGTCTTGTGGTATTGGGAGTTTACCAGGCGGGGGAGAAAGACAATGACCCGGCTTTAGTAAAAGCAGGCGATACCTCGATCACTCAATATCAGTTATATGACGAAATGAAGAGTATGTACGGGAAACAGATGATCCAGGAGCTTGTTGCTCAAGCTTTAGTGAAACAGGAAGCCAAACGGCAAAATATAACGGTAGCACCCGAGGAATTGGATAAAGAGATAGATTCGATCAAGCAACAGATTGGCTCAGAGCAAGCCTTTCAGGACTACTTGAAAAACATGGGGATGAACGAACAGAAGCTGCGTGAGAAGCTGAGTGTTCTTTTAACCCGTGATAAATTGTTGGACAAGGCTTTTCCTGTAACAGAAGAGCAAATCAAACAATACTACGAGGAAAATAAAGCGAGTATGGGTTCTCCAGCGCCTGAGTTTGACAAAGTGAAGGAGCAGATTAAAGCAGCTCTCGTTGATCGAAACAGGGGAGAAAACTACAATAACTGGATCAATTCAATTCAGGCCAATCACAAAGTCGAATGGCTGGACCCTTCATTTGAAGACAAAGCGGCGAACGTGCCAGCTGCCCCAGCACAAGGCTAAAGGCATACACACAAAACCACCTGCGGGTGGTTTTTTATCGTGCAAGAGAGTTTAAGCGCCCCGCCGTATGAGGGCATCCGCGTATAAGCTTTCTACTTTGGAAAAAGCTGAATCTGATCTGGCGGATTGCATGGTAAAACGAGGGCATACTTAAGACCAGCCCCCAAAAAAGGAGACAATGGAACGTGGACGGTCTTTTGCTAAAGCTGATTGTTAGTCCCGTGTTGGTCGTTGTGGCAGATGCACTGTTTCAAGAAGTGAACTATGCCGACTTGTATCAGTCAGTCGGTGTTGGCTTTGTTCTGGCCTTGGCAGGTACTTTTCTGGAGTGGGCAATTCTTGCGCCAGGGAGCTTGTGGTTGACGACAGCTATGGATTTTATTATTGGCTTTTTGATTGTATATGGAAGCATTGTTGTTTTGCCGACCTCTCAAATTACTGCGATGGGGGCAGGCTTTGTGGCCATATTTTTTGGGGTTAGCGAGTATTTGCAGCATGTCTGGTTGCTGCGAACAGGAAGAACGGTAAAAGAATAATGGATCACCGCGAAAAAGAGGGTGCCCCCCGAAAAGCAAGTGTGGCTTTCGGTGGGCACCCTTTTTCAGCGTGTTCTTTTTGCACGACGTACAAAAGATTCAATCCATTTCCACGGCAGCAAGCTTTTTGCTAGGATAGTAAAGCCTACTCCGCGCCCTACCGGATAGCGCAAGCGCGGATTTGGTGTTTTGGCGACACGGACGATCAGAGATACGACCTCTGCTGGATCAGCTGCTTGCTGCATGATGCTCTGGACGAGAGAGATCATTTGCTTCGTTTGTGCGGCGTAGGGAGAAAGCGAGTTGAGCGTTGTCTCCTGCATTCCTTTTTCCCAGATAGATGTTCGATAAGAGCCGGGCTCAATCAGTACAACACGCACATCATACGGAAGCATTTCCAGACGAAGAGCTTCACTGAAGCCCTCGATCGCATGCTTGGAAGCAGCATAGGGAGCAAGCCCGGGAAAGCCAAAGCGACCGCTGATACTGCTCAGGTTGATAATGGTGCCGCTTTTTCGCTCCCGCATATGGGGAAGAACCGCACGAGTAACATCGATGACGCCAAAGACATTGACATCAAACTGTCTGCGCCACTGCTCAGCGGAGATCTCTTCGACAAAGCCGCCAGAGGCATAGCCTGCATTGTTGACCAATAAATCAATTTGATGATGGGTAGCGATTATGGTGGAGATCGCCTCGCTGATTTGCTCGGCAGAAGTGACATCAAGCGGCAGCACTTCAATATGCTCGGTAACAGAACCCGCTTCTGCAAGTTTGTCAAGAGGGACACGTCTCGCTGGATCGCGCATGGTAGAAATTACCGTGTAACCAGCTCTGGCTAAAGCCACCGAAGTGAGCATTCCAAAGCCGCTAGAGGCACCTGTGACTACTGCTACAGGTCTATTTTGCATGTTTTTCTCCTTATTGATCCCTATTTTGGTCGCATTTCTCAGTAAAGTTCACAAATTTGTTCATAAATTTGTTAACAAAATGATAACAAATAGACTTTAGATTAAGGAAAATTTATGTATACTTAATATGGTTACCACGCAAGGGCAGAAGTGTATACCTATTCCTATTCTATTTGTTTTTGGAATGACTGCTAATACTTTTCCTGATTGGGTATTATAGTGGGGGAAAGTAAAAGAAAGCCATTCTTAGTCATCATGAAAGGGTATACAATTTTCTAGTTGCTAGCGTGGCTAGAACGTTACCAACACGAAGAAAGAGGGGTTCATTGGTATGAAGGGTTGGCAACAGCTTTGGCGTCAGCTTTCTCTTTTTGGTTTGCTGGCACTTGTCTTAACCGGTTGTGGCAAAGATGAGCTCTCCGCGCTCAAGCCTTCGGGTCCGGTTGCAGCAATGCAGTATGACTTGATGATGCTGTCCTCAGCAATCATGATCGGTGTCTTTGTTGTCGTAATGCTGATCTTTACGTACGTCCTTATCCGTTACCGTAAGCGTCCAGGACAACAAGGTATTCCAAAACAGGTAGAAGGCAATCATGCACTTGAAATTCTTTGGACTGTAATTCCTTTCTTGCTCCTGATTATCATGGCAATTCCAACCGTTACGACTGGTTTTGCACTTGGTAAGGTGTACTCAAAAGAAGAAGCCGTACAAGTTACGGTTACTGCTCACCAATTCTGGTGGGAATTTGAGTATCCAGAGCTTGGCGTTTCCACTGCACAAGACCTCGTACTCCCAGTTGGCAAAAAGGTTCAATTTAACGTGACCTCTGCTGACGTAATGCACGCATTCTGGATTCCTGCACTGGGCGGTAAAATCGATACGAACCCAGGACAAGAAAACAAAATTTGGCTGCAAGCAGATAAACCAGGCATTTACTATGGAAAATGCGCGGAGCTCTGTGGAGCGTCCCATGCCTTGATGGACTTCAAGGTAGAAGTAATGGAGCAAGCTGATTTTGACAAGTGGACAGCTGGCATGAAGGGCGTTCAGTCCGCAGATCCAGTAACCGCTACTGCTGCAGGTGCAGCACAAGGTCAAGAAATCTTCAATAAGAGCTGTCTGGGCTGTCATGCGATTGCTGGTAAAGGCGGCAAAATGGGTCCTAACCTGACTAACTTTGCAGATCGTGAGCGTGTAGCAGGTATTCTTGCTCATACTCCTGAGAATATTGCTGAGTGGTTGAAGGATCCTCAAAAGGTGAAGCCGGGCAATAACATGCCTAACCTGAACCTCGATGATGCTCAAGTGAAAGCGCTGGTTGACTACATGTCTACCCTCAGCGTGAAGTAACTACTACGTTAGTGATTTAGAATCGTCATAGGCAGTGACGCTTAAAAGGAGGTAAACCTGTGTCTGCACATGCTTCTCACGCACCCGCACCAAATCGCTCAGGGCTGTGGGATTGGCTCACGACAGTGGACCATAAGAAGATCGCGATCCTGTACTTGATTGCCGGCGGTATTTTCTTTCTAGCTGGTGGCCTCGAAGCCATGCTGATTCGTTTGCAATTGATGTACCCAGAGTCTTCTGTAATTGGTGCCAAAACGTTTAACGAAATGATCACCATGCACGGTACAACAATGATTTTCTTGGCAGCGATGCCTGTCATCTTTGCTCTGATGAACGCTGTTGTTCCTCTCCAAATCGGTGCACGCGACGTAGCATTCCCGTTTGTTAACTCACTCGGATTCTGGCTCTTCTTCTTCGGTGGAGTGCTGCTGAATACTAGCTGGTTCTTGGGCGGTGCGCCTGATGCTGGCTGGACGTCGTACACGACTTTGGCTTTGAATCAATATAGCGGCCACGGCGTAGATTTCTACGTATTGGGTCTGCAAATTGCAGGTATCGGTACGCTGATTGGTGGTATTAACTTCCTGGTTACCATCATCAACATGCGTGCTCCAGGTATGACATTTATGCGTATGCCAATGTTTACTTGGTCCGCGTTTATCACTTCTGGTTTGATCCTGTTCGCATTCCCGGCGATCACAGTCGGTCTGGTTCTGTTGATGTTTGACCGTCTGTTTGGCGGTAACTTCTTCAACCCAGATGCAGGTGGTAACGTTGTCATTTGGGAGCACTTGTTCTGGATCTTCGGTCACCCCGAAGTATATATCCTGATTCTCCCAGCTTTCGGTGTTATCTCTGAAATCGTTTCTACATTTGCAAGAAAGCGTCTGTTCGGTTACAGCTCCATGGTATTCGCTACTGCGCTGATCGGCTTCCTCGGCTTCATGGTGTGGGCTCACCATATGTTCACAACTGGTCTGGGTGCTATTGCCAACACGCTTTTCGGTCTGGCGACCATGTTGATTGCGGTACCTACAGGTATCAAAATCTTTAACTGGCTCTTGACCATGTGGGGCGGACAAATCCGTTTCACAACAGCAAATCTGTTTGCCGTAGGCTTCATTCCTACATTTACTATCGGTGGTATGACAGGGGTTATGCTCGCGATTCCAGCAGCTGACTACCAATACCATGACAGCTACTTCGTAGTTGCTCACTTCCACTACGTAATCGTTGGTGGTCTTGTATTCGGTCTTTTCGCAGGTCTGTACTACTGGTGGCCGAAAATGTTCGGTAAAATGCTGAACGAAACACTTGGGAAATGGAATTTCTGGACGTTCTTTATCGGCTTCCATTTGACCTTCTTCCCGCAGCACTTCCTAGGTCTGATGGGGATGCCACGCCGCGTCTTCACTTATCTCAAGGATCAAGACCTGGATGTTGGTAACTTTATTAGTACGATCGGTGCATTCGGAATGACGATCGGTACCATCCTGTTCCTCGTGAACTGTGTGGTAGCAGCTAAGAGCTCCAAGCGTGCTCCTGCTGACCCGTGGGATGGACGTACACTGGAATGGTCGATTCCTTCTCCTCCTCCAGAGTACAACTTTGCACAAACTCCGCTCGTTCGTGGTTTGGATGCATTGTGGATCGAAAAAATGGCTGGCAACAAAGGCATGACACCTGCTGAACCACTTGGTGACATTCACATGCCATCGCCATCGTTCTTGCCATTCCTGATGTCTCTCGGCCTGTTCATCGCTGGTTACGGTTTCATGTACCACGTTTACGTAGTCGTCGCAATCGGAATGCTCATTACATTCGCTTGTATGTTTGCTCGTTCGATTAAAGACGATCCAGGATATCATATTCATGAGGACGAAATCGAGGAGAAGGGGGTTAAGGCTTAATGGCTACACATCATGCAAATGCAGTATTGCCTGACGAACCGGAAAAAGCCACCCTTGAAGGCAAGAATAAAGTTCTTGGCTTCTGGCTCTTCCTTGGTGGGGAGACTGTTCTTTTCGGTTCCTTGTTCGCAACATTTATTGCACTTCGTGATCAAGCAAATGGCGGACCTACGTCCCAACAATTGTTTGACATGCCGTTGGTTGCTGCTGCAACACTCATCCTGCTTACCAGCTCGATGACAAGCGTTATGGCTACACTTGCGCTGCACAAGAAAGACCTGAAAAAGATTCAACTCTGGTTGACGATCACTGTATTGCTGGGGCTGGGCTTCCTTGCACTGGAGATTTATGAGTTCGTTCACTATGTGCACGAAGGACATAAGATATCATCAAGTGCATTCGGTTCTGCCTTCTATACATTGGTTGGTTTCCACGGGGGTCACGTGGCCTTCGGGATTATCTGGATCATTTTGTTGCAGGTTTCTGCAGTAAAAAAAGGCCTGACGGTAGTAACTGCTCCAAAGTTCTATCTGGCCAGCCTGTACTGGCACTTTATTGACGTAGTATGGGTATTCATCTTTACCGTTGTATATCTCATGGGTATGATCGGTGGAAAGGTGGGATAAATCTATGGGAGCACATGCTCATAATGAAGAGGTACGCAAGCCTAAAGTAAGACACGAAGGACCAAAGAGACACTTAGTTGCCTTTATTGGATCTCTCGTTTTGACGGCTCTGGCGTTTATCGCAGTAGCATTTGAAGTGATTCCGGCCGGATTTACCGTACCATTCATCGTTTTCTTGGCTTTTGTTCAAGCATTCTTTCAGCTGTTTGTTTGGATGCACATGGATCAAAAAGGCCATGAGTTTGCACGGATCAGCATTTTTGCGGGACTGTTCGTAATCCTGCTGGCGGTTATCGTATTCGTTTACTGGGTGTGGATCTAAACGCTCAGTGTATAAAGAAGAGGACAGACATTGCGTCTGTCCTTTTTTTTGTGAACGTATAAGAATTTATAAGCGCGGCGATTATGAATTCTGGAGCGCGTGGAAACTTTCCGCTAAAACGCGGTCGCACCACCTCGAAGAAGCCTCGATAGAGGTTTTCTTATCCGATTTATGAACGTGGACGCAGAGTACGTTCAACAATTCCTAACGTAAATTGACGAGGGAAAAATCGAGAAACTTGGGATACCAAATAATTTTGGCAACCGGAAATGATATGACTATGTCCTTTCTCAAGAGCTCTTAGCGCGTTTTTTACAACTGTGCTGGGGGTTTGTCTAGAACCAACGGATGCTTCGTTCGAGCCGACAATATCAAAGAATGAGGTTTCTGTTGCACCCGGACAAAGTGCAAGAACTCTAAGTCCTCGCTTTCGATTTTCGGCCCAAAGCGCTTCACTAAAGGACAGAACGAATGCTTTGGTTGCTCCATAAACCGCCATATAAGGATCGGGTTGAAAGGCAGCAGTGGATGAGACATTAATGATCCCGCCACCCTGATTACGTAACAGATCAGGCATAAATGCATGCGTAATATCTACTAAAGCAGTGACATTGAGCATCACTTCTTCATGTTGCCGTTCCCCTGAAACCTGATCAAAGTATCCGTAAGTGGCAAAGCCGGCATTATTGATTAAGAGATCGACTTTTAAATCATGGTTTTGAACCTCATGGAGTAAGGTTTGCGAAGCACCAGGAGTAGAAAGATCAAGAGCGATTACTATTGTCTTGATTTTGTATGTAGCAGCGAGCTTTGTAGCGAGTGCCTTTAACTTTGCTTCATTGCGAGCGACCAGAATGAGATTGCATTGTTTCTCTGCCAGCGAATAGGCGAACGCTTCACCAATACCGGATGAAGCACCTGTAATGAGAGCCGTTTTGTTTGAATAAGTGAACATACAATTAACCTCCATTAGTAACGATATTTTATTTCGGTAACATCGTTTCCGTTAGTGAATAATGAAGGGAAGCCATCATGGAAAATGGCTTCATCATACAGGGAGTTTTATTCCTGGACTGGAACTGTTGTAAAGGCAGCGAGCATCTTAGTAAGGGTAAACCGATAGACATCTTGAGCGACACTTGGCTGGGAGAAATGGCCTGCAAACTGAAGATGTATGACCCCGTGTAAAGTAGCCCAGAGCGTTTGGACGACCAATAGCGGATCATTCTTTTCGAGCTCGTCTTGCTCCATAGCACGTACAACGGTTTGCTGGATTCGTATGAGTGCAGTTGTAGTGCCCTCAAGACTTTTTTCATCTGGTTTAAAGTCTGATAAAGCCCCGCCGAACATCATTTTGTAATAGCTGGAATGTAGCTGTGAGAATTGCCAATAAGCAGAGCAAAGAGATTCCAGGTCATGAAGTGCTTTTGCTGTGACGGGAACTTGTTGAAAGGTTTCAGCTAATAGCCGACATCCATCCAAGTACATTTCATTGGCGAGACCATCTTTGTTGCCAAACATACTGTAAATGATTTTGGTTGAGCAGTTTAATTTCTGTGCAACACGGCGCACTGTCACTGACTCAGGACCTTCTTCTAAAAGGAGGAGACACGCGGCATCAATGACATTTTTACGAAGCACTTGCTGTTGTTGAAGCTTCACTTCCGAATAGGTTTTATAGGTATGGGGGTGATTAGACATCATGCAATACACTTCCTTACGTATTCGATGACGGAAACATTGTTACCTAATGAAATCATTGTATTTATTCAAAGAATCCTTGTCAATGATTAAAAATGGCAAAGCTGGTTCTGCTAGCTGTTTTCTGGCATAAGTAGGACTATAAGTGGACAGAGTTTTCATGCTTTTTTAAAAATACTTGCACCTGCTCAAAAGGCTTTATATAATAAAAATATAAACGTGCGTTAAAATAACGTTATATTAATTGCTCGTTACATGTTTACCTATATTGCAAAAGAAAGCAGGGATCATGATGGTGAAATTGGTGGCAATTTATCGTAAGCCTGAGGATATCGAAGCTTTTGACAAGCATTATTTCGAAGTGCATGGCCCGTTGGCAGAAAAAATGCCTGGCTTGATCAAGATGGAAGTGAGCAAAGTATACGGAACACCTATGGGTGAATCGGACCTCCATCTGATTGCAGAAATGTATTTTGAATCAAAAGAAGCTCTGGTGGAAGCGTTGTCATCTCCTGATGGTCGCGCAGCAGGAAAAGATCTGCGTGGATTTGCAGGTCCACTAGTATCCATGCATTTCGCTGAAGTGGTATAAGCATGAGCACGAAACAATACGTTGACGAACGAGAGCTTCACCGCAAGCACTACGATGAAATTTGCTCAAAGCTGAAGCAAGATCAATTCGCACAGTTTCTTGGGATCAAGCTGCTTGAGCTGGGAGAGGGAACGGCAACGGCAGAAGTGATTGTTGAGGATCACATGCTCAATGCACACGGTACCGCTCATGGTGCCATTATTTTCTCGCTGGCCGACTTTGTATTTGCAGCAGCCTGTAACTCATATGGAAAGACATCTGTTGCTTTATCCATGAACATTGGCTTTTTAGCAGCTGCTATGAAAGGTAACCGATTGGTAGCAACAGCGACAGAAGAGAAGAAAAATAACCGGACAGCGTGGTACCGAATTCGTGTGGAGTCTGAGCATGGCTTGGTAGCGACATTGGATGCGCTGGCTTATCGAAAGAGTGAATATTTCGTCCAGATCGACGAAGAATAGACGATAGAGATAGAGAACAGAGAGAGGAAGCCGAATGCCAGGTGCTAAGGCTCCTTTCACTGTTTTCAGCTGAAACAGGATAAAGGGGACACTAGACATGGCAGAGGAAAACCGTAATCGTTTCAACCACTACCTGGGCATAGAAATCGTGCACAGAGATGAACAGGGCTGCAAGGTAGCACTTAAGATTCGTCCGGACCTTTTTAATAGCATCGAAGGTGTTGTGCATGGAGGCGTAACGGCTACTTTGGCAGATGTGGCAATGGGACATGGTGCAGCGCCTCACATCAACGGCGTACAGCAGTGTGTCACTGTAGAGAGCAAAATTCAATATCTGTATCCAGCGCGCGGTGAGCTACTGGAGGCGGAGTCCAAGGTACTGAAACAGGGGAAAAGTCTGATCATAATGGAAGCACGCGTTACCTGTGATGGCAAGCTGGTTGCATTTGCTACTGGCACCTATGCACGGGTAGCGACAAAATAAAAGGTAAGCAGCAAGTCTTCGAGGAGGACCATGATGAGCCAGGATACTGTGCGCTTTGAACGCAATGGACATATAGGAATCATCACGCTGAACCGTCCGGATGAGCTGAATGCTCTCAATTACGAAACGTTGTCGCGCTTGGGTGAGTTTATCGAGCAGGTGCGTCTGGATTCAAAAGAGGTGCGAGTAGTCGTTGTTAAAGCAGAAGGCCGTGCATTTTGTGCAGGTGCTGATCTGAAGGAACGTCGGACGCTTAACGAGCAGCAGGTTCGTCGCAATGTTCGTAAGATTCGTGATGTATTTACCGCTCTGGAAAGATTGCCGCAGCCCACCATAGCCATGATAAACGGCTTTGCCTTTGGTGGAGGATTCGAGCTGGCACTTGCCTGTGATTTTCGCTACGCGGTAGCAGAAGCCAAGATGGGATTGACAGAAGTGAGCCTCGGAATTATTCCGGGTGCAGGCGGTACGCAGCGCCTGTCTCGACTGATTGGACCATCCAAAGCAAAGGAACTTATTTTGACAGCTCGAAAAATTACGGCTGCAGACGCTTTGGCGCTTGGCTTTGTAAATGGTGTAGCGGAGGACCTCGGCCAATTGGAAGCAATGGCAATAGGGCTTGCCAATGAGATTTTGGCAAACGCTCCGCTTGCGGTCTATCAGGCAAAATCGGCAATTGATCGTGGCTCCAGCGTCGATTTGCAAACGGGACTTGATGTGGAAACGATGTGCTATGAGGTCATTATTCCAACAAAAGACCGTCTGGAAGCACTGGAGGCATTCCGCGAAAAACGCAAGCCAGTCTTTTTGGGTGAATAGATAGGTAACGATTATTGAGCAAAAACGAAGATACAGAACGGGGGATGCGAAATGATTTTTAACATGGAGATGGAAGCGCTGTCAAGAGAGAAGATGACAGAACTCCAGCTGGGACGACTCAAGGAGACAGTCAAGCGGGTATACGAACGAGTTCCTTTTCACAAGGAAGCGATGGATGCAGCGGGAGTAAAGCCAGAGGATATTCAATCCATCGACGATATTCAAAAGCTTCCTTTTATGAAGAAAACGCATTTGCGCGAGAACTATCCCTTCAATCTGTTTGCTGTTGACATGAAGGAAGTCGCACGTATTCACGGATCATCTGGCACCAAAGGAAAACCAACCGTTGTCGGCTACACCAAAAAAGACCTGGAAAACTGGGCGGAAATCGTTGCGCGGGCTCTGTGCTGTGCGGGCGGAGAGCCAGGCGATATTTTTCATAACGCTTATGGCTACGGTTTGTTTACAGGTGGACTTGGCTTGCACAACGGGATTGAGCACATGGGAGCTGTAGCTGTACCGGTGTCAGGTGGGAACACCTCTCGTCAAATCACACTGATCGAAGATTTCAAACCTCGCGGATTGGCAGCTACGCCTTCTTACGTGCTAAACATCGTTGAGGAAATGAAAAAAATGGGTATCAACCCACGTGAGACGAGCGTCAAGTATGGCATTTTCGGAGCAGAGCCATGGTCTGAGGAAATGCGCGTACAGCTGGAGGAAGCTCTCGATATTAAAGCGGTTGATATTTACGGTCTCTCGGAGGTAATGGGACCAGGCGTGTCTATCGAATGTCATGAGGTGCAGGACGGTCTGCATATTGCAGAAGACCATTTCTTGGCGGAAATCATTGATCCAAATACGGGAGAAGTGCTGCCATATGGTCAAGAAGGCGAGCTTGTCTTCACTTCCTTGACGAAGGAAGCTTTCCCAGTCGTTCGTTATCGCACGGGTGATATCGCATCGCTTAACCCAGAGCCGTGCAAATGCGGTCGTACAACCATGCGCATGTCCCGTATCAAAGGCCGTGTGGATGACATGCTGATCATTCGTGGCGTGAATGTTTTCCCGACTGAGATTGAATCCGTCTTGCTTACATTCGAACAGCTATCACCACAATACCAGGTAGTGATTGAGCGTGATGGGGCACTTGATCGATTCGAGGTTCACTGTGAACTGAATCAGGAGTATGCAAATGAAATTGCAGGAAATGAAAATGCTGCTCTTGCGCCATTAGTCAAAGAGATCGGGCATATGATTAAAAATACGTTAGGTGTATCTGTTGTGCTGCGTATTTTGCCGCCAAACTCTCTAATCCGCAGCGAAAGCAAAGCGATTCGCGTAGTCGATAATCGCAACAAATCGCAAGCAGCTATTTAACGAGATAGCGAGAGGGCAATCCAAATCGTCGTGTCTGGGGAAAGGTGTGAACTGCTCTTGTCATATGAATACATCACGGTAGCAAGCGATGAAGCTGTAGGAGTGATTACGCTCAATCGTCCGAAAATTCTCAACGCACTAAATTTGCAGTTGATTAATGAGCTGGTAGAAGCGATGGAGCAGTTTGACCACGACCCATCCATCGGCGCGATCCTGCTCACAGGCAATGAACGAGCTTTTGCTGCTGGGGCAGATATCAATGAAATGGCAGATGCGTCAGCTGTTGAGATTATGAAAAGAGACCAGTTTGCCGTATGGGATCGCATGTCACGCATATCCAAGCCGATTATTGGTGCGGTAAGTGGCTTCGTTCTTGGCGGGGGCTGTGAATTGATGATGAACTGCGACATTGTGATTGCGTCTGAGACAGCCGTAATCGGACAACCGGAAATCAATCTCGGAGTCATGCCAGGAGCAGGTGGGACACAGCGTCTGACCCGCGCGGTCGGCCTGCGTAAAGCAATGGAAATGCTGCTCACAGGTGATTCCATCTCCGCAAAAGAAGCGTGGCAGTATGGCTTAGTGAACCGTGTCGTACCTGTGGAAGCCTGCTTTAGTGAGGCGCTCAAGCTGGCGAAACGAATCTCCAGGCAAGCACCGCTCGCTGTCCAGGTCATCAAAAAAACCGTGCACAAGGCAGAAGACTTGCCGCTCCAAGAAGGCATGGATTACGAGCGAAACAGTTTTTATTTGCTGCTGGCAAGCGAAGATCGGAAGGAAGGGATGCAAGCCTTCCTGGAAAAACGCAAACCCCGGTTTACGGGTAATTAGGAGGCAGCCATGTACGAAACGATCCTCTACGAAGTATCCGAAGGTGTCGCAGTCATTACGATGAACCGCCCAGAAAAATTCAATGCATTTACGGAACAGATGAACAAAGAAATCACGGCTGCTCTGAAGCAGGCACAAAAGTCTCCGGAAGTACGCTGCATTTTGTTCACAGGTGCGGGAAGGGCGTTTAATGCCGGACAGGACCTGGGAGATGTGTCGGGTGGGAATGTAGACTTTGGCGGATTTTTGCGGAAACGCTACAATCCGATGATTCTGCAATTCCAGAAAACCGAGAAACCAATCGTAGCTGCCATTAATGGCGTAGCAGCAGGGGCAGGGTTGAGCGTAGCACTGGCTTGCGATATCCGTCTCGCATCGGAAAAGGCGTCGCTCGTCAATGCATTCGTCAACATCGGTTTGGTGCCTGACTCCGGGGGATGCTATTTCCTGCCGCGCATCGTTGGAATCGGGAAAGCGCTGGAGCTGGCGATGACTGGCGAGAAAATCTCCGCAGAGGAAGCGCTGCGTATTGGCCTGATCAATCAAGTATATCCGGCTGAATCTTTCCAGGATGATGCGATGGCGTATGCACGAAAATTGGCGTCACTGCCTACACGAGGAATCGGCCTGATCAAGCGGACTATGTACAAGGGTCTCGAAATGGGACTGGAAGAAACCTTGGAATATGAAGCATTTGCTCAGGATGCAGCGGGCAGTACAGAAGATCACAAAGAAGGGGTTACAGCTTTTATGGAGAAACGTGCCCCTCGCTTTACAGGTCAATAAAACGCGCCGCGCTTATTAATGCGCCTACACCAGGCAAAAAGAGAGGGATCAGCGAGTGGAAACGAGAACTGTCGGTGTCATCGGTGCTGGAACGATGGGAGCGGGTATCGCTCTCGTCTGCGGCCGCAAAGGACATCATGTAAAGCTATTGGATGCAAATCAAGCCGTTCTGGACAAAGCACAGAGCTATCTGCAATCCATCCTGACCAAGGATGTGGAAAAAGGAAAAATCAGTGAACAGCAAAAAAAAGACACGCTGGAGAAAATGAATCTCGTCTCGGACATGGGACAGCTGGCTGATTGTGACATCGTGATCGAAGCAGTGCCGGAGCGGCTGGATCTGAAAAAGACCATCTTTGGGGAACTCTCACGAATTTGTAAAAGCAATGCACTGCTTTTGACCAATACCTCCTCGATCTCCATAACGGAAATTGCGGGAGGCTTGCCACACCCCGAGCGTATTCTCGGGTTTCATTTCTTCAATCCAGCACCCGTCATGCCTTTGGTTGAGGTCATTCGCGGGAAGAAATCCAGCGAAGAAAATGTGGAGCAGGCATACCGCTTTGCCGAGCAGCTGGGGAAGGTGCCGGTTCTCGTAACAGATACACCGGGCTTCATCGTCAACCGGATCGCTCGCCCCTATTATAATGAAGCGTTGCGTATTCTCGGCGACCATGTAGCGAATATCGAACAGATTGATCGAATCATGAAGCTGGCTGGTGGATTCAAAATGGGTCCTTTTCAGCTGCAGGACATGATCGGAATCGATATCAATTTCGCTACGACCCAATCGGTATATTCCGATTTCTTCCACGAAGGACGATTCAAGCCTAGCCGGATTCAACAGCGAATGGTACAGGCCGGCAGCCTGGGCAGAAAGACGGGGGAAGGCTTCTATGACTACAGCAAATAAGGCGGTTTTGCTTACGGGTGACAGCCCGCTCTATGCAGAATTGCATAAATTATTAATAGATAAAGGGTATTCGGTGTTGTCCTTTGAGGACGCGACGAGTGCACCCCAAGCAGTATCAATGGCAGTAGAAGTAAACAGTGTCGATCTGGAAGCAAAGAAACAACAGCTTTGTGATCTGGATCAGCTGCTTGCTGCCCATGTACCAATCATCACTACATCGCTGGCGATCACTGCGACTGAGGCTGCTTCCTGGACGGAGCATCCTGAGAGAGTGTGCGGGTTTGGTACACTCGTGCCTTTGGCGGAGCGTGAGCTGATCGAAATTGCTCCTGCACTCCAAACAGAAGAGGCAGCCATTGCAGCGGCAGTGTCCCTCTTTCAAACGCTGGATAAAGAGACGGAAATCGTAGAGGACGAGGTTGGTCTCGTATTTCCGCGTATCCTGTCACTGATTATCAACGAAGCAGCCTTTGCTTTGATGGAAAAAGCAGCAACCCCGCAAGATATCGACACCGCCATGAAAAAAGGAACGAACTATCCATACGGTCCACTGGAATGGGCAGATCGGATCGGACTGGATGAAATTTACGCGATTTCCCGTGGCTTGCAGCGCGATCTTGCAGAAGAGCGCTATCGTACGGCACCGCTTCTGCGAAAGCTAGTGCTCGCCAAGCGGGTAGGAGTAAGAAGCGGGCAAGGCTTTTATCAGTATGGCAGTGCAGAGGAGTGTGAAAAGTGATGCAGGCACGTAAGGATGTTTATGTGGCGGCAGCTGTTCGCACGCCAATCGGCAAGCTGGGTGGGAGTCTGAAAAACACCCCGATAGATGATTTGACTGCAATTGTTTTGGACAGTGCGCTGAAGCGGGCAGGACAGGCAGGAGAAGCGGTTGATGGAGTCATCATGGGAAACGTGATTTCTGCGGGACCTTTTATTAACATTGCTCGTGTTGGACTTTTGAAAGCCGGACTGCCAGAAACCGTACCTGGTCTGACTGTAAACCGTGTATGTGCGTCGGGGCTGGAGGCGATCAATCTGGCGGCACAGTCTATTCAGGCTGGGCATAGCAGCGTCATGCTCGCTGGTGGCGTGGAGAACCTGACACGCTCGCCCTATATTATGGAAAAATTCGAGCAGCCTTTTCAGCGTGGTGGACAAACCTTGATGGAATCATTCGGTGGTCCGCGTTCGGCACCTGTTTCGATTTATGGAGAACTGACGATGGGCGATACGGCAGAAAATGTAGCAGAGCGATATGGCATCAGCCGCGAGGATCAGGATCAATTTGCGGCGGAAAGTCAGAGACGCGCGATTGCTGCCATCGATGAAGGCCGTTTTCGTGAGGAGATCATTCCTGTCACGCTGCGTGGTAAAAAAGGAGAAGAGACGATCTTTGACACGGATGAGTTCCCGCGTCGTGATTCCAGTGTAGAGTCGCTTGCGAAGCTGCGTCCTGCATTTCGCAAAAACGGCAGCGTCACAGCAGGCAATTCTTCCGGAATCAATGATGGGGCAGCCGCTCTTCTTTTAATGAGTGAGGAAAAGCTGAATGAATCTGGTCTCGCCCCATTGGGACGGATTGTTCATTTCGTAAGCGCTGGCGTAGACCCCCGCATTATGGGAATCGGGCCTGTAGCAGCGATTCAAAAGCTGCTTGCTGATGTAAATATGACGATCGATGAGATTGATCTTTTTGAACTAAACGAAGCCTTTGCTTCTCAAGCTCTCGCGTGCATGCGCGAGCTGGGGCTGTCGCCTGATAAGACCAATGTAAATGGTGGAGCGATTGCACTGGGACATCCACTTGGGTGCAGCGGTGCGCGACTGGCAGGAACGATCCTGTACGAATTACGTCGCCGCAAAAAACGCTATGGCATTGTTTCGTTGTGCATTGGCGGAGGACAAGGATTGGCTACGCTGGTGGAAGCCCTGTAACGGTAAGAAAAATAAATGGCCCCGATGGAGGCGTTGGAGATGAACATACCTGTAATTGTAGATGCTGTGCGGACACCCATTGGACGCATTGGCGGAGCATTGAAGGACGTGCGCCCGGATGATCTGGGGGCGCTTGTGATTCGCAAGCTGCTGGAGCGCAATCCGATCGATCCCGTGAGCATCGATGATGTTATTTTTGGCTGTGCGAATCAGGCGGGCGAGGATAATCGCAACGTAGCTCGCATGTCTTTGCTGCTCGCTGGAGTGCCTGTTGATGTTCCAGGTGTTACGGTGAACCGTTTGTGCGGATCAGGTCTGGAAGCGGTCAATCAAAGCGCCAATGCGATTAAAGCGGGTGCGGGACACGTCTATATTGCTGGCGGGACAGAAAGCATGACACGCTCGCCACTGGTCATGATGAAGCCGGGTACGGCTTTTCAGCGTGGCAATCAGCAATTGGTAGACACTACGCTGGGCTGGAGACTAGTGAACGAAAAGATGGTGGAAATGTATCCGCCAATCAGCCTGGGTGAAACTGCGGAGAACGTAGCAGAACAGCATCTCATCAGCCGGGAGGATCAGGATGCATTTGCTTTGCGCAGTCAGCAAAACTATGCACGTGCACTCGCAGAAGGCAAATGGGAGGCAGAAATTGTTCCTGTGGAGCTGCGTGGACGCAAAGGCGAGGTCTCTTATTTTGACCGCGATGAGCATGCCCGTCCGGAAACGACGATCGAGCAGCTGCAAAAGCTGAAGCCGGCATTTAAGCAGGACGGCTCGGTAACAGCGGGTAATTCCAGCGGTCTCAATGACGGGGCAAGCGCGCTGTTGATCATGGAACAAGAGACAGCGCTGCAAGCAGGTTTGAAGCCGCGGGCGCGTATCGTTGCTTCTGCTGTGGCAGGTGTTGATCCTTCCATCATGGGCATTGGGCCCGTACCAGCGACGCGTAAGGTGCTGAAGCAGGCAGGTCTTGCGATCGATCAGATTGATTTGTTTGAGTTCAATGAAGCATTTGCAGCACAGGCCGTGGCAAGCGTACGAGAGCTGGGAGTCGATCCGGACCGCGTCAATGTAAACGGTGGAGCCATCGCTTTGGGCCACCCGCTCGGATGCAGCGGAGCGCGTATTATGACAACCCTGCTGTACGAAATGGAACGACGTGAAGCTCGTTATGGTCTTGCTGCGATGTGCATTGGGGTAGGCCAAGGCATTGCGACAATTATTGAGCGAGTATAATCCGATCATGAGCAGATAAAAGGGGGGAGCAGATGCTCCCTGCCTTTTTGAACGTATGCGAATGTATAAGTATGAAGCTAATAAATTCTGGAGCGCATGACAAGGTACCTCAGCGTCAGCTCCCCGTATTTCTTCGGTACACCTTCCTCAGTGAGTAGGCCTTGTTCGATTTCTAATTGACCTTAAAATTTTGAAAAAAATAAATTGTAGCAAAAAAATTGACTATTGTGAAACGTTCTACTATAATGACGTTACAAATACGTAATACGTTTTTGTGTTATGTATTCTAGGTCGATTACACGCTAGCAAAAGTTATGGTACAATTTCACAGCATAGAGGTAAGAATCGATCTGGGGGTTGAAGAAACGTGAAGCCACAATCCATGCTGTTCACCATTTACGGTGACTACGTTCGCCACTATGGCAATGAAATCTGGATTGGTAGTTTGACCCGCCTGATGGGGGAGTTTGGTCTGTCTGAGCCTGCGGTTCGTGCCGCAATCTCACGGATGCTCCGCCAAGGCTGGCTGGAATCAAGAAAAATAGGGAATCGCAGCTATTACTCCGTTTCCGAGCGCGGTAAAAAACGTTTGGAGGAGGCAGCGGCTCGTATCTACAAGGTAGAGTCAGATCTGTGGGATGGAAAATGGTGCATTGCGAGCTACAACATTCCTGAAGAGCGCCGTGCGCTGAGAGATCAATTGCGCAAGGAGCTGGGATGGATGGGCTTCGGTATGTTGACGACCAGCACCTGGATCAGCCCGAACAATTTGGCTGATCGGATCAAGGAGCTGACAGAGGCGCATGAAATCACCGAGTATGTCGAAATCTTTTCTGCGGATCACCTTGGGTGGAGCGATCCGAAGCAGCTGGTGCAAAAGTGCTGGAACATCGAGGAGATCAATGCGAAGTACCGAGAGTTCATCGACGCTTATCGTGCCGAGTACGAGGCGCTGGGTGAGAAGCTCAGCCTACGCGAAGAAGTTGCTGACAGCCACTGCTTTGTAGAGAAGACCAAGCTGGTTCACCAATATCGCAAATTCTTATTTATTGATCCAGATTTGCCACTGGAGTTATTGCCAGAGCTTTGGTTAGGGAAAGAAGCGGACGAGCTGTTCCAAAACTACTATCAGATGCTGAATCCAGGGGCTGTTCGATTCTTCGAAACGGTGTACGAGGGAGCACCACATTAGGTGGCGACCAAGACAAGAGGCGCCCTAGAAAGCCTAGGGCCTTTTTTGTGAGAGTATTTTCCAAAAATTTAAATGTAAGCGTTTTACTTGGAAAAGAAAGAGACGCGTTACCAAGGGGGTTCAAAACAACATGACGGAGTTGCTTCAATATGTTGCAAACGGTCTGGTTAGTGGCGGGATTTACGCCATCGTCGCGGTTGGCTTCATCACTATTTACAACGTCAGCAAAGTAATTAATTTGGCACAGGGCGAATTTTTAATGCTGGGCGGTATGGTTACAGTCGCCATGATCGGGCTAGAGGTGCCATATGCATTAGCTGCACTACTGGCCATCCTGCTCGTTACACTAATCGGCGTGCTGATGCAAAAGTATGTAATCGCTTATGTGAAAAAGGCCAGTCCTATTAGTCTGATAATTCTAACAATAGGGATTTCAACTTTAATTCGTGGGTTAGCAAGCTTGATTTGGGGAAAGGATGCATTTGCTCTTGCCCCGATTACAAGCAACGAACCAATCACTGTTGCAGGAGTGACGATTGCAGTGCAGAGTGTATGGATCCTGGCAGCCGTCCTCATTATTTTGCTTTTGCTCTGGTACTTGATGGACAAAACCATTTTGGGTAAGAAAATTAACGCTTGTTCGATCAATCCGATGGCTGCTCGCTTGATGGGGATTAGTCCGGCAAAGATGAGCATGCTGGCATTCGGGATTAGCGGAGCTACTGGAGCGATAGCAGGGATTGTCATCGCACCGCTGAGTGTAACCTCCTACGACATTGGTGTGCTGCTTGGAATCAAAGGTTTTTCCGCTGCCATTCTTGGTGGGCTGGGCAACCCGCTCGGAGCAGCAGTCGCAGCATTTTTACTCGGCATTGTTGAATCACTTGGGGCTGGCTACATCAGCTCCGGCATGAAAGACGCGATTGCGTTTCTAGTGTTGATTGGCGTGCTCTTGATTAAGCCATCGGGCATCTTTGGAGAACGAAGCGTAGGGAAAGGAGGGCTATGATGAAACACGTTATCGACAAATGGGGCAAAAGCATCTTCGTTTATCTCATCCTGATGATTGTCTTTCCTTTCGTGATGCCAGATGAGTATTATCGCTCGGTTGGAATCATCATCGGTCTTCAAGCGATTGTAGCGATCGGGCTGTGCCTTGTGATGGGGCTAGCGGGACAAATCTCCTTGGGACAAGCTGCTTTTTGGGGAATCGGTGCCTATACGTCAGCGGTATTGACTACCAAATACGGTCTTCCGGTAGGAGTAGGCTTGATTGCATCAGCAATCGTACCCGCACTCTTTGCCTTTATCCTCGGTAGAGCGATTGCTGGCTTGCAGGGCTACTACCTGGCGATGGCGACCCTTGCTTTTGGATATATCGTACAGATTGGAATCTCGGAGTGGGATTCGGTAACAGGCGGAGCAAGCGGAATGATCAGTATCCCGAAAATTACGTTCTTCGGAGATAGCGAGCTTTCGATGTACTACCTCATTTGGGGTGTAGTCACCTGTGTACTGCTCTTTTCCCTGAATCTATTAAATTCCCGCGTCGGCCGCGCTTTCCGTGCGATCCATAAAAGTGAAATCGCGGCAACCTCGATGGGGATTAATGTTCGTAAATTCAAGCTGAACGCATTTGTCGTGAGCGGGATGTTTGCGGGTATCTCTGGCGGCTTGTATGCGCATTACATCGGGATTCTTGACCCACAGCCATTCGGTTTGCACGAGTCAATCAAATTTTTGACGATGGTCGTGATTGGCGGGATGACGAGCATCTGGGGGGCACTGGTCGGCACGCTGTTGATCGGCTCGATCAGTGAGGGACTCGTGCTCATGAGCGAAGTCATTCCTGGCCTGCAAGGCGACATCGACACGATTGTCTTTGGCGGAATTCTGGTCTTGATCGTTATGTTCATGCCAGAGGGATTGGTACCGCGCATTCGGACTGCTTACGAAAAGGCGCAGGCGAAGAAGCGCAAGGCGAGCACAGTCGAGACACAAACCGTGGAAAGGAAGGCGACAACATGACGACTCTGTTGGAGGTACAAGCCCTTTCACGTGACTTTGGCGGTGTGCGAGCTGTCGACAAGGTTGATTTTTCGGTGAACGAAGGCGAGATTTTGGCGCTGATTGGTCCGAATGGTGCCGGGAAAAGCACGGTGCTCAACATGGTATCGGGTGTTATCCCACCCTCGGAGGGCGAGATTCGATTCAGCAAGCAGCCTTTGACCAAGGTTGCTGGCTATGACTATGCGGGGCTCGGTATTACGCGAACCTTTCAAAATCTCCAGACCTTTGACGATATGACTGTCCTAGAAAACGTCATGGTCGGCATGCATACGAAGTCGAGTGCAAGCCTTTTCTCTTGCGGGATGAATCTGGGAAGTGCGCGCAAGGAAGAGCGGCTGATGGAGGAGCGGGCAAAGGAATGGCTGGCGCAGGTTGGTCTATCGCAGCTGAGAACCTCGCTTGCAGGCAGTCTGCCATACGGAAAGCTGCGTTTGATGGAAATCGCGCGGGCGATGGTAGCTGAGCCCAGGCTGCTGCTTTTGGACGAGCCGGCAGCAGGCTTGAATCATACGGAAACGGCTGATATGAGCAGCATGTTCCAGAAAATCAGGGAAAACGGGACAGCGATTCTGTTGGTTGAGCATGACATGGACATGATTATGTCTATCGCTGATCGCATCGTTGTTTTGGACCAAGGGGAAAAGATCGCGGAAGGAACACCGCGCGAAATCCAGGAGAATCCGAGAGTGATTGCGGCGTATCTCGGAACTGAGGAAGCGTAGAAGAGTGGGGTGACAAAAGTGGCGAATGTGATTTTACAGGCAGAAAACATCGTTGCACGCTACGGTCCCGTAGAGGTGCTTCATGGAATCAATCTGAACGTAAAGGAAGGGGAAATCGTCTCTTTGCTCGGGTCCAATGGTGCAGGCAAGACGACGCTGCTCAACTGTATTTGTGGTCTGCACAGCTCCAAAGAGGGCAAGGTCCGGTTCCGAGGAGAGGAAATTACGAAAGTGCCTGCGGAGCTGGTTGTCAGCCGAGGCATGGCTCACGTACCCGAGCGGAGGCAAATCTTTTCTACGATGACCGTAGAGGACAATCTGTGGCTAGGTGCTTCCCATCGCATGCCGAAGACGAGCAAAAAGGAAATCGCCAAAGAAATGGAGACTGTCTATCAGCGCTTTCCGATTCTAGCGGAGCGCAAGTGGCAGATGGGTGGAACACTCTCCGGTGGACAGCAGCAAATGCTGGCGATTGGCAGAGCGTTGCTATCACGTCCGCAGTTGTTGCTTCTGGATGAACCCTCTCTAGGGCTGGCGCCATTGATCGCCAAGGAAATCTTGACAATTGTACAGGAAATTCGTGCTGAATGGGGCACTACGGTCCTTTTAGTCGAGCAAAATGCTCGGGCAGCACTCGCCATATCTGATCGTGCCTACGTCCTGAGCACGGGTACAGTGATGCTGGAAGGCACTTCCGAAGAAATAATGAACGATCCTCGTGTGCAATCTGCTTATTTGGGTCATGCCCATGAAGCAGTTTGACAAATAAAAAAGCAACGAGATATCAAGGGGGCCCTACGATGAAAAAGAACCACAAAACAAAATGGTTATTCCCGTTTGCACTCGCTTCTTTCGTTCTGTTGAGTGCATGTGGCGGGGGCGTGAAGCCTGCTTCTGAGGCGGCGCCAGCAGCTGGAGGACAAGCAGCACAGACCGAGAGCGCAAGCAAAGATCCAATCCGCGTGGGAGCGATCTTTTCCATGACGGGTCCGAATAGCCCACTCGGCGTTCCGGAAAAACAAGCGGTAGAATTGTTGGTCAAAGAGCTCAACGGCGCTGGCGGTGTAGATGGTCATCCGATCGAGGTGATTTTTGAGGATGACAAATCGGACAACACAGAAGCCGTAAAAGCAATCAAAAAGCTCGTATCCAAAGAAAAGGTAGTAGCGGTACTAGGTTCATCCGGTAGTGGTCCATCCCTCGGTATGGCGGAATTTGCCTCAGCAGAAAAGCTACCTCTCATTTCCATGGCCGCTGCTGACCAAATCACCAATCCGGTTCGTGCTGGTATTTACAAGACACCACATACAGATGCACATGGAACCAAGCGCATCTTTTCCTATTTAAAAGAAAAAGGAATCACCAAAATCGCAACGCTCAATGACAGCAATCCATATGGCAGTGGCTGGACACAGCAATTGCAAAAGTATGCGCCTGAATACGGCATCACGATCGTAGCCGAGGAAAAGTACGGCACAAAAGATCCATCGATGAGCTCCCAATTAACCAAAATCAAGGGAACCGATGCACAAGCGCTGATCGTAGCTGGAACTAATCCGGGACCTGCAACGATTGTAAAAGAAGCAAAGCAATTAAACCTGTCCATTCCGATTATCTCAAGCCACGGTTCTGCTAACAGCAAGTTCCTGGAGCTGGTAGGCGACGCAGGTAACGGCGTTTTGATGGTAGCAGGTAAGCTGCTCGTTCCTGATCAAGTAGACGCAAACGACCCACAGTCTGCCATTATCAAAAAGTTCGTAGATGGCTACCAGGCTGCCTATAAATCTGAGCCGGACGGTTTTGCTGGCTATGGCTACGACGGCTTGAACATATTGGTAGAAGGTTTGAAGCAGGCTGGAGGAGATGCTTCCAAGCTTGGCGAGGTATTGGAAAAAGTAAATTATGTAGGGGTAACAGGGGAGTTCAAGTTCTCGGCGGAAGACCACAACGGCTTGACAGAAGACAGCATGATCATGGTTGAAGTGAAGGACGGCAAATTCCAGATCCTGAAATAACGAAAAAACGCATGCTACGACGAAATGGCTGTTCTTTCCGCAATGGGGCGGGGGGAATAGCCGTTTTCGTCAGAACGTTAGGAGGGAACGTACATGTCTCAAATGCTAAATAGCTTACTGATGGTTGCTCCCATTTTGCAAAAAGCATTTCTACTTGATTGTATGGTTGGCGTCACGGATAGGGAAAAGTTTCTGGCTTATTATCCGACGAAGGGCTTGAACCTGGGGATCAAAGTAGGAGACAGGCTGCGTGAGGGCAGTATCAACGCCATGGCGATTGCCGAGAAGCGGCGGGTGGTCAAAAAGATCGCCAAAGAGGTGTTTGGTATTCCTTACATAGCTGTGGGCTTCCCCATCATCGAGCATGGGCAGGTAGTAGGCTGTTTGGCAACCGGTGTCACTACCGATCAGGAGGAGCGCTTGCGCCTGCTTGCCGGTGAACTGAACGAGGCCTTTGAGAATATTGCGATGCACACGGAGAGCCTGGCAAAAGAGGCGGACGATTTGGCTGGAGCGAGCTACACGCTCTCAGAAGCGGCGACGCAGATGAAATTGAAAATTGCCGAGACCTCGCAAATCAGTCAGCTTATTCGCGATATTTCCACAAGGTCCAACGTGCTTGGATTAAATGCGGTTCTGGAGGCGGCGCGCGCAGGCTCAGCAGGTCGAGGCTTTTCTGTTGTGGCAGAAGAGATCCGGCAGCTGTCGCAGACCACCTCGACGTCAGCTAAAAGTATCTTTCGCATTTTGGATGAAATGAACGACTTGGTAGGACTCGTATCGAGTGAAATGGAGAAAACGACCGCACACAGCCTCCAGCAATCAACCCGCATACAAGAATTGGACGCAGTAATGCAGCAGCTACGTCATATGTCTGAGCAGCTGAGAAAAGCGGCAGTATTAACTGATCGGTCAGAATGAATGTTTTGAAAATGATGCCTATTGCGATAATGTATGACGATATGTTATTATTGCGTTATAAAAACGTAGTATAAATTACGCGTAATGAATTCGGTTACAAGGAGGGCTTGCTCCATGCAAACACAGATCGAGCGTTTCGATATGACAGAAAATGAAAAAATGGAAGCGTTTTTAGCTCGAATCGACCGCGGTGAAAAAATAGAAGCGGACGACTGGATGCCAGACGATTACCGCAATCAGTTAATCAAACTCATTTCGATGCACGGGATGAGCGAAATCATGGGTGCACTGCCAGAAAAGGAATGGGTGCCAAAAGCGCCGACTCTACGCCGCAAGCTGGCGATCATGGCAAAGGTTCAGGATGAAATGGGGCACGGTCAGCTTTTGCTGCGCGTAGCAGAGGACCTCATTGCTCCTTTGGGTAAGACGCGGGAAGATTTGATGCAGGATTTGTTCACGGGTCGGCTTAAATTCCACAACGTATTTCATATGGAGGCACCGACCTGGGCGGACGCAGGAGTCATCGGATGGTTGGTGGATGGAGCGGCTATCATCACGCAATCCATGTCGCTTGATACATCGTACGCGCCATATGCTCGGGCTTTGCATCGGATTTGTGCGGAAGAGAAATTCCACGCCCAGCACGGGGAGAGCATCGTATTGGAGCTGGCAGAAGGAACAGCCGAGCAGCGTCAAATGCTCCAAGAAGCAATCACTCGCTGGTGGCCATCCCTGCTCATGTTTTTCGGTCCGCCTGAGAACGGCAACATCACGAGTAACCAAGCCTCGAACATGCGTTACAAGATTCGAAGCCAGACGAATGAAGAGCTGCGTCAGGTGTTCTTGAATAAGTACCTGCCACGCATCTTCCACCTCGGTTTCACGGTTCCAGACGATACGATCCATTTTGATGAAGCTGAGGATAAATGGGTGTACCAGCAACCGGATTGGGAAGCTTTCAAGCAGATTGTAAAAGGCAACGGACCTCGTTCTGCGCATCGACTCAATCTGAGAGAAATGTCTTATGAAGAAACCAAATGGGTGCGGGACGCCATCATGTCGTTCGGCCGTCAAGTAGGGTAGGTGAAATGAATATGGAAGCAAAAGCAAATGAGACCTTTTTCATCTATGAAGTGTTCAGTCAGAAAAGCGTAAGCGCTTCATTTGTCCACCAATTCAGCCTGCTGGCACCGAATGATGAGGTAGCCCTGACCATGGCACGAGAGAATTTCCTTCGCCGGGAGCCTTGTTTTAACCTGTGGGTGGTGAAGCGGGATAACATCCACGGTTTGCCGCCAGAAGAGCGTCCTTTCCTGGAGCGACTGGATAACAAAAGCTATCGGGAGACAAAAGGCTACGGCGATCTGCAAGCCAGATGGCGCCATCATAAGGAAAAATACGAAGAACAACAAAAGCATGCAGGAAACGGCAGCTAAGGAGGCGGGATAAGATCATGGGCGAAAACGAACGTGTAGAAAGCGTAGAACAAGCAAAACAAAACCAGGAATACGCGCAGGCCTTGGCTGATCTGTTGTTCCAGATTGCTGACGATGATTTTATTCTCGCGTATCGAGGATCGGAATGGCTCGGCCTCGCTCCGCATATTGAAGAAGATGTGGCTTTTTCATCCATGTCACAGGACATGATGGGGCACGCTGTGATGCACTATCAGATGCTGGAGGATCTGGGGCTGGGCAAAGCGGATGATCTCGCACAGCTACGCGTAGCGGGGGCATTCCGCAACGCGATTCTGGTAGAGCGTAAAAACGGGGCAGGCGAGTACAATGACAATCCGCACTATGATTGGGCATATGCCATTGTCCGTAGCTACGTATACGGCTTGTATAAGCAAGTAAGACTGGAATCACTGCTCCAATCCTCCTACGCGCCGCTTGCTCTGATTAGTCGCAAAATGCTGACAGAGCACCGTTATCACCTGATGCACTGGCAGGTATGGTTAAAACAGCTGGCGAATAGTACGAAAGACGCCCGCCAAAAACTGGAAAATGCCATTTCCAAGGTATGGGAAGATGCGGGAGAGCTCAGCAGCCTCGGTCAAAATGCAGAAAGTATCGTTCGCTTTGGTCTGATAACAGGCGAAGAATTGCTGAAACAAAGATGGCTGGCAAACACCAAGGACATTTTCCAAAAAGCGGGACTTAGCTGGCCGGGAGAGCCTGGCGTGCCGGCAGAGCGTGGACGTTTGGGTGAGCATACTGCTGATCTCGAGCAGGCATTGGCAACCTTGTCCGAAGTATACCGTTTGGACCCAGTAGCGAAATGGTAAAGGGGTGATTCTCTATGACGAACGATAAAACCACGCAGCAGGAATCGCAGGAAGCGATTTGCTGGGAAATGCTGCAGGATGTAAAAGATCCGGAGATTCCGGTGATCAGCATGGTAGAAATGGGCATGATCCACAAGGTGCGAGTGGAGTCGGGCGTCGTGGAGGTTGAGGTACTCCCCACTTTTGTCGGCTGTCCGGCACTCGACATCATGAAAAAGAACATCTCGGAAAAGCTGATCGAAGTGGAAGGCATTTCAGATGTACAGGTTCGCTTCGTATACGATCCGGCTTGGACCTCGGACCGCATTGCCCTGGATGCGCGGGACAAATTGAAAAGCTTTGGGATCGCGCCGCCACCTCTCGATTTTAAGCCGGGTGACTCCTGGGATGTGTCCTGTCCTTACTGCGATTCCCCTTACACACAGCTTGAAAACTTGTTTGGTCCTGCAGCCTGTCGCAGCATTTTGTATTGCCGACACTGCAAAAATCCGTTTGAGGCTCTAAAACCAATCTATTAAAGAGAATGAGAGGAGCGAGTGTCATGGGAGAGTACAAACAAATGTATATCAATGGAGAGTGGGTTGCTGCAGAAAGCGGTGAAACGACTCGAATCGTAAACCCGGCAACGGGCGAAACGGTCGGGGAGGTCTCCTTCGGTGATGGCCGTGATGCGAAAAAAGCAATTGATGCTGCACATGAGGCGTTTGGCAGCTGGTCGCGCCTGACTGCTCGTGAGCGCTCCAAATACTTATATAATCTGTCCGAGCTCGTGAAAAAAAATCGTGATGAGCTGGCAGGACTCATTTCTGCTGAAATGGGAAAACCGCTTGGTGAAGCTAAGGGTGAAGTGCTTGGGGCAGCAGACAACTTTGTCTGGTACGCGGAGGAAGCAAAGCGCGTATATGGCGAAACCATTCCATCCTCAGTGCCAAACAAGCGAATCATGGTCCTGCGTCAGCCAGTGGGTGTAGTCGGAGCGATTACGCCATGGAACTTCCCTGTGAACATGGTTGCGCGCAAAATTGCCCCGGCTTTGGCAGCAGGCTGCACCGTCGTTCTAAAGCCAGCAGAGAGCACACCACTGACTGCAGTTCGTCTGTTTGAGCTGATCGAGCAGGCTGGTTTCCCGAAAGGAGTAGTCAACCTCGTTGTCGGCAAGCCAGAGTCGATCGGCAAGGAGTTTATTGATAATCCAAAGCTCAGCAAAATTGGCTTTACAGGGTCCACTCGCGTAGGCAAGCTTCTGATGGAGGGGGCGGCAAAGCAAGTAAAACGCGTCAGCATGGAGCTCGGCGGTCATGCGCCATTTATCGTGTTCGCAGACGCTGATCTGGACGCTGCTGTAAAAGGTCTGTTTGAAAGCAAATTCCGCAACTCCGGTCAAATGTGCATTTGTACCAACCGCCTCTACGTTCACGAGGAAGTGGCAGATGCCTTCACAGAGAAATTGGTAGAGCGCCTGAAGCGGGCAAAGGTAGGCGACGGTCGCCAAAAGGAAACCGAAATCGGTCCATTGGTAAACGAGCGTGCCTTAAGCAAGGTGCTGGAGCATATTGAGGATGCAAAAGGTAAAGGCGGTCAGGTTGTCTTTGGCGGAAATCGCTTGACAGAAGGCGAATACGCAAACGGATTCTTTTGCGAGCCAACTCTTATCACAGGTGTAACGGAAGAAATGAAGATTTCGGTTGAAGAAACCTTTGGGCCAGTCGTGCCAATGGTACGCTTTACTGATGAAGCAGAGGTAGTGAAGCAAGCCAACAACACACGTTACGGCCTGGCTGCTTATGTATACACAAGAGACAACCAACGCTGCTTCCGCATGGCTGAAGAACTGGAATACGGCATCGTCGGCATCAACGACGGCTCCCCAACCCAGACCCAAGCACCATTCGGAGGCTTCAAAGAAAGCGGAATCGGCCGTGAAGGTGGCCACTTCGGTATGGATGAGTACTTGGAAACCAAGTTCGTTTCTTTCGGGGTGTAAAAAACGGAGCATGAAAAGGAAAAAGTCCTCATGAACATCTGGGCAGGCTGTCGACTTTAACGACAGCCTGGAAGTGACCAAATTATTGGTCACTTTTTTTTGTCCGAAAAACGTTTCAAAAATTGCATTGGTCTCAGGTTGTAGTTTCTGTTTCAGGGTGTTTAGTGCCTTCTCTGTCACAAAAAGATGATCCAATAGTTTATCTAAATCATATTAATGAAAAGGAACATTTCCAGCATGCTCTACCATAGAGCGTGCCTGTAAGAAATCTTGGAAAGTCTCAATAATAGGAACAGGATATGCAGTATTCGATGTTTGTAGCTAAATTAGAGGGAACGGGAGTGGAGATGCAAAATCACTTGAATTTTGCCAAATAATTGAGCCCTGAATATTATACTTTTGCAACTGAGAGATAAAAGATAAGACCGGGTACTCACTTCAAGAAGTTCTCTTACTTTCTGAGGAATCGTGATCTGACCTTTAGAAGTGAGAGGAGCCGTTTTAATGATGATATCATCCATTTATCTTCATCTCCTTACTTATATCCTTACAAATTGAATGGTAAGGAGAAAAGTAAGGAAAGTAAGGAAAGTCAATGGTTTACAAGAAAGTTCAAGTACTAGATTTGAGGATAAAAGTGAACTCTCTGACAAAACGCTCAGAAAACATATAAAATGAAAAAATGGGTTGAAATGGAAATAAACAAACAGTAATATTGTGTAAGTAAATGTTAATTTTATCCTTTTGTAGAAAAAACAGATAATTCGCTATTTGTTAGCTAATTATAAAACTTCAGTACTGGGGGAAACTTGTTTTGAAGAAATTGAATCTTTTGATGGGTACAGTATTTTTAGTCGGTTCTATCTTCGCTCCTGGTGTATTGGCTTCTAGCATCAGCAATGGATCAGATGGAGAGATAAAGATAATGGGCTCAGATGATCCATATCAAAAAATGAGATGGGTGTGGCCGACCACAAGTACGTGGATTACAGAAGATTATGGGAAAGTTAAAACGCGTTGGCATAAGGGAATAGACATTGGAGTTAAGAAGAAAGATGTGTACGCAGTGGCAGCAGGTAAAGTTGTTCAAAGTGGGCATTTCAGTGATGGAGTTACATACGCTATTACCATTGAACATAACGATAGAGACCCAGATACCGATAATAAACTAATTACGAGATACCTTCACTTGGAACCCAAGGAGCTTTACTATACAACAAACGAAAAAGTAAAACAAGGAACAACCATTGCTATGTCCGGAACCAGTGGAGCGACTGGATATCATTTACACTTTGATGTAAATGCAGAAGGTAAGGAAAAACCGGGAGATCGAGAAACTTTTTCCCCTTGGGTATTCTGGCCAGAAAATAGACCAAACTCGTTAAGTGCTTTGGACTTACAAGGACAAGTGGAAGATGAACAGGAAGATGAGCATACACATCCCAATGAAGACGATTTCTTTGATTTTCTCGTAATTTCTCATGTCGGATCAGATTCATTCTATGATTGGTTTTATTCAGTCGAAGAATCGGAAAGAACGATGGACAATTTCAAAGAACAATTTAATTTAAGTGACAATGACATTGAAGAAATTATGAACACGAAGTTGACACAGGAAGAGAAATCTGAGGTTATGAACGCTTCTTCCAATCAGTAATAAAAATACACTCCCATGATTTGAACATGGGAGTGTCGTTGTTTACACTATCAAGTAAGGGAGGAATAATATGAGAAATAAAAATGGTTACCTAATCATTTTCGGATTGCTGGTAGTAGTATTAGTGATATTATTTGCAACAGACATTATTGGAAGTCCCTTTCGTTTACAAGAAACTCAATCAACAAATATAAATGAAGTGACGAATACAGTTGAAAAAATAAAAAATGAAGTGAAGATTGGACTAACAATGAATGAAATGAAAGAGCTTTATGGCAGTAACTATATAGTAGTTAACGATAATGGCGATCTAGAGAATGGGAATGACGAACATTGGAAATATCGATTACTTGGGGATGCCAACTATAAGCCCTCAAGTGCTGATCATGAGATAGATGAAGAAGGTATTTTAAGTGGTAAAGCAGGAGTTGAACTATTTATCGGTTGGAAGGATGAGAAGATAACATTGTTCACGATCTCTTATCTTGGGACCGACAAGCATATTCATTTTTATAGTAACGTACATGGTAACGTAGAAGAGAGTATTATCAAATAAACTGAGAGTAGTAATGAAGGTTTAATCTTTATCCTACTTTCGAATCACAATTTTTGAATGAGAGATTTCCTTGCGAGCTAAGTTGGTAATGTACTATAATAGAGTGGAAATTGAACGAGCTAAAAAAACCTCGGCGGAAATACCGACGAATTTCTTTTCTCTGCAATGGAGAAAAGGGATTCGTCTTTTTTGTTTTAGATTAAAAATCCATTAAAGGAGTGTTCCACCATGAAAAGAAGACGAGCGGGTAAAGGATCAGAATCAGTAGATTTGAGAATTAGTCAATTACCTTCACTGCAATCGGCAAGTTTCGGTACGATTTTGCGTGTCGGTATTCAAGAACCTCAGATTATGGAAGACAGAAGAGGGCATGATTATTGGGGATTGGATAACGAGGGCTTTCTAATCCGAGAAAAGAGTCTATGAATATCGATACGAGTGAATTCAAAGTGAATGAATCGAAACAGAAATGGAGCGTCATTCTTGGTCTCCTTGGACTTATGCAAACGATATCTGTTTTTATTCAAAAGAGCAATTACGAGCTCTTGTATGTTGCTTTTGCATTCTCAGGGTTCTATTACTACTGGATCTCTGTCAATAGATTATACACATTAAACCGAGAGAATTACGCCGTGGATCGGAATGGTGTAAGATACTTCTCCTGGGTCGCTGAAGGCGATAAGCTTGATCCAACGCCTTCAAAACAAGTGATTTTGTCATTCGCTCGTCCATGTGAAAAGCCACGATCTTGCGAGTGCACAGGTCTTCCAGACTGGACAGATAGAGCCATCCTTCATCTGTCAATATACGTGATATCCGCCATCCAGACTTGATTTGGCTTCTTAGCAGTAAATTGTTGATTTAGCACATTATCGGCTACGGGCAGGTTGTGTTTCGAGTTTGTCGTTGCTTTGAACTTTTTGACTGTCCGAGATTTCAAACCAAGCTCCTTCATCATGCGAGCAACGGTTTTTTGAGATGCTTCAACGCCTTGTTGCTTTAACACATGCCATACTTTGGGGCTGCCATAGAGCCGTCTGGAATCGAGAAAGACACGGCGAATTTGCTATTCTAATTGCTTTCGCTGCTTACTGCAGTTGCTTTCCATTCGCCTTGTCCATTCATAGTAACCGCTTCTGGATACATGAAAAACACTGCACATCTTCGCGACACGGAGCTTGAAGCGGTGATCGTGAATGAATGGATAAATTAGCGCCGGTCTTTTGCGAAGTCTGCCGGGAAAAGCATGATGGCCATCTTGTTTGTACTCGGTCATCCATCGGTAAATCGTATTCTGATGCAACCCCATTTCCCGGGATACCTGGGCTATCGATTTTCCTTCTGCTTCAATGAGTCGGATGGTTTGAAGCTTGAAATTCCTTGTCGTATTTTTTCGTCATGTTGGACACCTCGAGTATGAATGCTTTTATTGTCGCACTCTCGGTTTTCCATGTCCAATGTTTAGACTAGCATCAATCTTATGATTCGAGTTTGACGATAGTGATGTCACTAGGTATAATTTGGTTAACTGAAAAATTAGATAGAATCGAACGGTAATATCGGTCGAAGATGCCATTATTATGGCTCTTCGACCTTTTCTTTTTTCCGAAACAAAGGAGTGTGGAGCTGCTGAAATTAGAGAGTGAGAAAGAGAATTAAAAGAGAAAGGGCTGAGGAAATGTAGAAGCAGCATCCGGAGGTACATCTAAAACATTCGGCGAGATAACGGAATTACAAATACTCTTTATACAGTTGACGCAACAGGGGCAAATCAAAGCTTACAAAAGAGATCCCGCTCTCTGGATTTTCTAGAGGAGATCATATTCTCAAGATCTGAGTAGAGGATAATAACGGTGGGCAGTCACAGCAGTTCTCGCGTAATTTTACTGTACTCAGTTCGAATGCAAATCTTATTAGCTTCGAAACTGATTATGCAGGGAGAGCGTTTTCTCCAGTTTCCTCTCCTCCCCAATAGCCCGTCAACCTCCGATTTCCCACCCTCCGTATTTGTCAACACTTTGTTCATTTTTATCCTCTAAGAATACTGGAAACAACGGTATAATGGAGAATGTAAAGAGGGCACCCTTTTTAGTAGGAAGGGAGGATATTCATGGGAAGTCAACATCAACACGATTTGTCATCCGGAATAGGGACGGCATCATTTTCGGATTTGTGGAGTCCTGATGTGATGCTTTTTACGCTGATTATAGCCAGTCTGTATTTTCTGGTGACAGGCCCGTGGCATAAGCGATTTGCCAATGCAACCGGGGCCACGAATAAGCAAAAATTACTGTTTGTTTTTGCATTAGTCTTGTTTTACTTCGCACAGGGAAGCCCCATTAGCTATTATGGACATCATTACCTGTTTAGTTTGCACATGCTTCAACAGTCGATCTTATATTTTGCATTGCCTCCCCTTGTGCTTCTGGCGTTGCCAGAGTGGCTCTTGTTAACCATTTTCCGACCGAAACCGTTAAAGGTCATTTTGAATGTGGTAACACATCCGTTAGTTGCTGCACTTTTGTTCAATACCTTGTTTTCCTTCTACCATATTCCATTCATTTTTGATGCAGCAGCGCTCAATCATCAATGGATGACTGTCTATCACGTGATTCTTTTACTTGCTGCGTTTGCTATGTGGTGGCCGATTGTCAGTCCGCTATCCGAGCAGAAAGTGCAGCTGGCAGGCTTGAAAAAGCTGGCTTACATTTTTGCAAACGGGGTACTGATTACACCAGCCTGTGCGCTGATTATTTTTGCGGAAGATCCTTTGTATGCCACGTATATGTCTGTGCCGCAAATATTCCCGAGCCTCGACACATTCAGTGACCAGCGTTTAGGCGGGATTATTATGAAGCTGATACAGGAACTCGTATACGGCTGTGTGCTGGCTTATGTCTTCTATAAGTGGTACAAACAGGAGAAGCAGGACGACTTGCCAATGGATATGCAACCGTCTGCTGCAGCTCTATTAATGAAGACACCGGCTACGGATGAGGGCAGAGCATAAGAAACATAGAGAGATTACATGAATGAGGTGTAGGAAATGGCCATTTTGTTGCCTACGATAAGCACTTCGTTTATCGTCATCAGTGGCATTCTTGTTGCTTTTGGCTGGTATGCGATTGCGAAGAGACAAATTGAAAGACATATGAAGATTATGAAGTGGGCTGCAATCTGTGCGACGATCTTCTTCATCACGTATGTTTCTAGAACGGCCTTTGTAGGGAACACCCATTTTGGCGGTCCTGATAGTCTGAAGCCGATCTATCAAACATTCTTGATCTTTCACATCACTCTGGCAACAGTTGGTGGTGTGATGGGGTTGATCACAATCAGACACGCTTACAAAAAGAATTATGCCAAGCATAGAAAAATAGGCCCTTGGACGTCGATCATCTGGTTTATTACGGCGATTACAGGCGCAACGGTATATACCTTGTTGTACCTGATTTATCCGGGTGGCGAAACTGCTGGTGTCATTGATGTTATTTTTGGCAGATAAAATTGCTTTACTGAATTACGTGCATGCTCAGATCGATCATGACAGGAGGTACACAACGTGGACCAGCAAGTGACTATGCAGGAATCGCTCAATGGCGATACTTCCTTGCAGGCACAATCTGTAGAACCGGCAACTTGGCGTGACTATGTACAACTGACGAAGCCTGGTATTACACTGTCCAACCTGATGACAACATTTGCTGCCTTGTGGTTGGCGTCCTTTGGATTTCCAGATTGGAAACTGGCGTTTTTCACGATGCTCGGTACGGCACTGGTGATTATGTCAGGTGCGGCCCTAAATAATTTCTATGATCGCGATCTCGATAAAAAAATGGAACGAACCAAAAACCGTGCACTCCCTGCCGGGCGAATTTCAGCACGTAACGCATTGCTGATCGGAATAGGTTTGCTTCTGGCTGGCTTGGCTGTCCTCGCAGTATTTGCCAATCCGCTGGCTGCTGTATGGGGATTGATTGGACACATTTTTTATGTGCTGATCTATACTCCTTTGAAGCGTGTAACCACGCTGAATACAGTCATTGGTGGTATTTCTGGTGCGGCACCTCCCGTCATCGGCTGGGTAGCGGTTACCAATAATATGGACCCTGCTGCGTGGCTGCTTTTCCTGGTTTTGTTCTTGTGGCAGCCTCCGCATTTCCTGGCGCTGGCAATGCTGAAAACCGAGGAATACCGTGCGGGCAATCTGCCAATGCTACCGGTAGTAAAGGGCTTTGCCGAGACCAAGCGTCAAATGATGCTGTGGGGATCCGTGCTATTCCCGGCGTCGATCCTGCTCTTTATTCATGGCAGCGTAGGGTATGTATACCTGATTGTCATGGGAGTGATGGGGCTTGTGTACATGGTACTGTTGTTCCAGGGCTTTAATGCCAAGGACGATCTCGCATGGGCACGCAAGCTGTTTGGCTATTCGATTTTGTATTTGACCGTTTTCTGTGCTGCGATAGTAATTAGCACCATGGTGCATTATTATTGACACATAACACTCACTAAATGTTCACGGAACATCCCTTGTCTATCAGGGGATGTTTCATTAATGTAAGAGAGGACAGTAAGCAAGAGGCCGCACTGCAATCAATGGTCTCAATCCTCTTAAGAAACAGGGTGTATTCACTATGGAAAAATGGCTGAAACCTCTAGCCGTTCTTGCTACTCTTGTCATGTTTATCGTCATGATCGCCGGGTCGCTGGTAACCAAAACGGATTCCGGTCTTGGATGTGGGAATGACTGGCCGCTTTGTAACGGCAAATGGGTCCCGGAGTATACCTTGGCTTCAATTATTGAATATATGCACCGCTTGATTACCGGGGTTGCCGGCATTATCGTTGTGATCTTTTCGGTGCTTTGTTGGCGCTTCTATCGGGGCAATCAGGAAGTACGCAATCTCGCCCTGTTCGGTTTGTTTTTCATTGTCTTGGAATCCATTCTGGGCGCTTCTGCAGTAATTTGGCCGCAATCCTCCAGCGTACTGGCACTTCACTTTGGCTTCTCGCTGCTTGCTTATACAGGAGTATTTTTGCTCAGCCTGTTCGTTTTGCAGCGTGACAAAATGGAGCTGATGGTACAAGGTCCTGTCTCCTCAGGTTTCCGGAAATGGGTGTGGGGAGTAACTATTTATGCGTACGGTGTTGTGTATTTGGGAGCTTATGTACGCCACACAGGCTCAAGCATGGCTTGTAGCGACTGGCCATTGTGTGATGGCAAGCTGATACCTGAGCTTTCCGGTCACGTAGGCATTCAAGTTGTTCACAGACTGGGAGCTTTGATTCTGGCGATTCTGCTTCTGGGAACCATGATTTACGCCATCCGTCATTTTAAACAAACACGTCGTGATCTGTATGGCGCAAGCATTGCCTCGTTTGTATTGGTGATGGCGCAGGTATTTAGTGGTGGATTTGTCGTTTTGTTCAAGCTTCATCTGTACGCGACACTTTTGCACTCGATGATTATTACGATTTTGTTCGGGATCATGTGCTATATGTGTCTGCAAACGCTCAAGAAACCTGAGGACAATAAGCTCAGGAAATAGTCGATGCAAACACATGAAGGTAGAAAAGCCGTTGCCCTTTTCAGGAGGGTAGCGGCTTATTATTTTTGCTTTAGCTCACTCCTGCCCTGTGTTATAGTGAAGCAAATTCGTTTTACAGGGGTGGAGGAGATGGAGCATTTTTTACTGTTTGTCGTGATGTCGATCTTGCTGATCATTTTGCCTGGGCCTGATACTGGCTTGGTCACGAAAAATACAGTGACACACGGCAGCAAAGGCGGTTTGCAAACTATGGCAGGCATTTCTGCTGGATTACTCATTCATACGACGGCAGCAGTATGCGGCCTATCTGCACTTATTGTAAAATCGGTGATGCTTTTTTCCGTATTTAAATACGTCGGAGCGATTTATTTAGTCTATTTGGGCGTCACCACGCTGTATGCTGTCTTCAAGAAAAAAGAAAGCGCCATCCAAGTGGAAAAGGAAAGCAAATACCGTCATAAGTCGGCTTTTCTCCAAGGATTTTTGACCAACCTCCTAAACCCGAAGGTAGCTGTCTTTTTTCTTACCTTTCTCCCGCAGTTTTTGCCTGCGGGAAGCGATCCTTTCCTGCCGTTTTTTACGATGGGCATGACCTACACATTTCTAACCGTGATCTGGTTTTTACTTTACGTCTACATCATTGATCTCATGAGCGCTTGGATGAAAAAGCCGTCTACCCAGCGCGCTGTCCAAGGTATCTCGGGACTTGTTCTCCTGTTGTTTGGCATGAAGCTGGCATTCGAAAAAAATCCTTAACAGATATCGATATCAGAGAAAAACCAGTCCTGGCACTTAAAATGCGCCTTGACTGGTTTCTTTTGTAGGTCACAACGTAAAAGAGGCAACGAAGTCTATCTATAGAATTCTTGATAAAGAAGGCTTTTTCTTCACCACTGCAGTTCGACCAACAAAGTGGAGTAAATTTCAACTACGAACAGCTCTTTCTTTTGTTACAATAAAAAGCAAACACATGATCGTGGCGAAAGGATGAAAGTCATTGCGTATATTACATACAGCCGACTGGCATTTCGGGCGCCAGCTGGAAGGCAAGGATCGGCGGGCAGAGCAGGCTGCCTTCGTGGACGAGCTAGCTCGTATCGCCGATGAGCGAGAAGTCGATTTGGTGCTGATCGCCGGGGATGTTTATGATTCAGTCAATCCGCCAGCATGGGCGGAGGAGCTATTTTATGAGGCACTGGAACGTCTGTCCGCTGAGGGCCGACGCGCCGTCGTCGTTATTGCAGGAAACCATGACCAGCCAGAGCGTGTCAGAGCGGCAGCACCACTGGCGACCAAGCACGGCATTGTTCTTTTGGGCTTGCCAAAGGAAGCGCCGTTGCTGTCCGCGGGTGAAGTGACTCCTGACCGGGTTAGAATTGTCCAAGGAGGACCATCGTGGCTAGAGCTGGCAGTACCGGGCTGTAAGCATAATGCCGTAGTTTTAGCTCTCCCTTATCCTTCTGAATCACGCTTGAAGGAGCTGCTTAGCGAGAGCTTTACACAAGAACAGATGCAGCTGGCTTTCTCCGAACGAATCACGCAGCTGTTTGACGAGCTATCCGGTCATTTTCGTGAGGATACCGTCAATCTGGTCACCAGCCATCTGTTCGTCATGGGCGGGATGGAGACAGATTCGGAGCGTCCGATCCAAATTGGGGGAGCCTTGACCGTTTCTCCGCAGGCTTTTCCAAAAAACGCTGATTACGTAGCGCTGGGGCATTTGCATCGCCTGCAAAAGCTGAGTGACAAGCCGTTGGTTCGCTATAGTGGATCGCCGCTTTCCTACAGCTTTTCCGAAGCCGGACAGAGCAAGGCTGTCGTATTGGTCGAAGTAGAGCCGGGAGCGGAAGTGCAGGAAGAAATCATTTATTTGACGAGTGGCAGACCCCTAGCACGCTGGAGAGCGACAGAGGGTATTGCGCAGGTGGAAAAGTGGCTTGCAGAAGGCAGGGACGCAGGCTCATGGATTGATTTGGAGCTGCATGTATCGGATGTGATTGACCCGGCAGAATTTCAGCGTGTTCGCAAGCTGAGTGACGACTTTCTCAAGATTCAGCGTGTGGTAGTCCGTGAAAACAATCAGGAAGAGGACGGGGAACAGCGGGTCGAGCTGACAGAGCTGACCTCGGATCAATTGTTTCGCCGCTTTTACGAACGAAAACGCGGTGCCGAGCCGGATGAGCGGCTGGTAGCGATGTTTCAGCGTCTGCTGGCTGAGACCGGGGGAGAGGAGGAAGTAGAGTGAGACCGATACGTTTGAAGCTGGCGGGTATGCACAGCTATCGGGAAATGCAAGAGGTTGATTTCGAAATTCTGTGCCAGGCAGGACTGTTTGGCATATTCGGTCCTACAGGCAGCGGGAAGTCCACGATCCTGGATGCCATTACACTTTCTCTCTATGGACAGGTCGTTCGCTTGGGTGGAGGAAACCATCCAAAGGAAGTGCTGAATCAGCTGGAGCAGCGCGTGTTCGTTTCGTTTACCTTTGAACTGGGAAAAGAGGCAGATCGCAAGCGATATACGGTGGAGCGGGAATTTGGACTGGATAAAAAAGGAAATAAGAGACAGCCGGAAGTGAGGCTGATCCAGTCTGGTGAATTATCAGGAGAGCCGGATGTCGTTCTGGAGTCAAAGGCAACGGCTGCAACAGCGGCGGTTGAGGCATTGATCGGTCTCACCCTGCAGGATTTTACCCGTGCGGTCGTCTTGCCGCAGGGTCAGTTCTCACGCTTCCTGACCTTGAAGGGTAGCGAGCGCAATGAGATGCTGCAGCGGATGTTTCGGCTACATATTTACGGTGAAAAGCTGAGTGAGCGTGTTCGCTATGCGCTAGACCAGACCAAAGAGCAGATGCATCGCTTGCAGCTGGAGATGGCGGCATTAGGTGAAGCAGGACCTGAGGCACTGGAGGAAGCGCGGCAAGCATGGGAAGAGGCTGCGCACCAAGAGCAGGAATTTACACAGCAAAAGCAAGAGCTGACCGGGAAGCAAAAGGAGCTGGAGCAGCTTCATCAGTGGCAGCAGGAGCTAGTTGCTGTTCAAAAGCAGCTTCAGGAGCATACTGCCACAGAAGCGGAGATAAATCAGTGGAAAACGAGCATCCAAAGCTGGGAAACCAGTATCCGCCTCTGGCCGCTGGTACAGCAGTATGAGCGTTTGGACAACGAGTGGCTTACAACCGAGCAGGCATTGGGACAAAGCAGTCAGCTGCAAGAACAGGCCAATTTGGCTTTGGAGACGAGAGAGGTCGAGTACCAACGCGCCCATTCTGAGCTGATGCAGCAAGAGCCAGACTTGATTTTGCACAAAGGAAAGCTGGTGCAAGCGCAGGAATGGGAAGAGGAGCTTAAGGCAATTCGCACAGAGTGGACAGGCTTGGAGCAGGAATGGAACGAAGTGTCGATTACGCTTGCTCGGATCGAGGAGCAGCTGGTACGCGATGACGCAGCACTGCGAGACTGGGAGCAGGAATGGAAGAGTCTCGAGAATCAGCTTCAGCAGGCTGCTGTCACCCCACAGTGGCGTGCCCAAATCAATGCAGCCAGAGATGCCAAGCAGCAGTGGGAGCGTGAGCGGGCTAAGGCAGTAGAGCTGGAGACTGCGCTGTCCATGGCGATACAGCAGCTGGAGCAGGCAGAAAATGCAGCAAAAGAGCGTCGAATAAGCTGGGAAGACAGAGCGAATCGACTCCATCAGTTAAAAGAACAGGTGACAGCTTTCACAGAACAGCCGCTAATGAGCGATGCGGACTATGAGCAAGCGAGAAATGTGCTGGCTGAGATGAAGCAAATGGGGCGGCAGTGGCGAGAGGTTTTGAAGCAGGTAGCAGACTGGCAAGAAAAATCGCAACGGATTACCGGGGAACGGGAGCAGGCAGATTCTCGTTATCGCGAGTTGTCCGATGCTTTTCATAAGGTGGAAGCATCCGTCGCAGCCGCGATCGCAAGCAGAGATCAGCTGCGGCAGAATTGGGAACAGTGGCAGCAAGAAAACATGGCCCGTTTCCTGCGCGAGCGACTGGAGGATGGCAAGGAGTGCCCGGTGTGTGGTTCGACCCACCATGAGCATCGAGCAGATAGCCACGAAGGTACGTTGGCAGCTTCTCGTGGGGATGAGCTGCGCTCTCAAATCAAAACAGCAGAAGAGACGGTGCGCACTGCTGAACAGCAAATGAGCCTTGCAAAAGAAGCGTTGCTCGGGGCCAAAGGAGAGCTTACTGCCTTTGATGAGCGTCTCACTGCTCTAAAAGAAGAGCGCAGCGTGCTGGAAGGACGCATGGAAGCGATCAAATCCGAGTGTCACGGATATGGAAAGCCGTGGGATGTGGCTACATTTGAAGAGCTTTTGGGAGTCTATCAGCGTGAGGAAAAAGAGCTGACGGTGAAGCAAGAAGAACGCGAACGGGCAAAAGAAGAGCGGGAACGTTTGCAAAAGCAGGTCGAAGTATTGCGCGAAGAAGAAGCAGAGCATAAGCGATTGCTGGAGCGAAGCGTGACCATGCAGGAGCAATCTTTCAAAACGGTAGAGGAAGGAAAAGCTCGTCTGGGAGCGGCCTTGGAACAGGAAAAGCGCGCAGCGAGCGAGCTCGATGCTAAACGAAAAGACGTCCCCGCGGAGGAAATTGAAGAGAAATACGCGGAAATTGGACGACTGGACCTGCGTCTGGCAGAGCTGCAGCGTCTTCGCATGGAAAAGGAAGCATTGCGCAGCACGCTAACCACTCAGGTGGAAACGGCGAAGACTCATCGCTTTGAAGGCAAGTCACGAGAAGCTGCTCTCAAGGAGAAGCTGGAGGATAGAAAACGCATGTGGGAGCAAAAGCACATGCAGTGGCTGGAACGGACTGGAGGTCAGCCTGCACAGGAGCGAATGGATCAGCTCGAGCAAAAATTGACTGGGCTACGCCAAGCTGCTGCACAAGCAGATGCGAAGCGCAAGGAAGCAGCAGAAGCTCGGGAAACGGTTCAAAGCAATCTGGTGAAGTATTCCGAGACACTGGCAGTGCTGACCCGGCAAAGGCAGGAGGCGCACGAGACTTTATTCACCAGCTTGCAGGAGAGCGGGATTGCAACCATTGAGCTGGTGAAGCAGCTGTATGCAGAGCGAGAGCAGTTACAAGCAGCACAGGAACAAGTTGAAGCCTATGAGAGAATCCAAAGACAGTTGCGCTATGAGGAGGACAGATTGGTTCAGGCAGTGGCAGGACGTACGCTAAGTGATGAGGAGTACGTGGCTGCCAAAGAAGCGTGGCACCAATGGGAGCAAGTTTTCCAGGATGCTCAAAAGCAAGTGGCTATTGCCAAAGAGCATGTTGATCGGATGGAGAAGAACCATGTGAAATGGCAGGAAGTCAACAAGCAGATAGAGGAACAGCAGGATGAGCAAAGTCGATTGGAAGAGCTGAAAAAGCTGTTTGAGGCGAAAGCGTTTGTGCAATTTATTGCGGAAGAAAAGCTAGTTTCAATTGCTAGAGACGCTTCGTACCATCTCAAGCGGATGACTGCCAATCGCTATGGACTGGAAATTGGAGACGAAGGGGAATTCGTCTTGCGGGATGAAGGAGCTGGTGGGATGCGTCGGCCGGTCAGCACGCTATCCGGGGGAGAAACCTTCCTGACCTCTCTATCACTTGCCCTCGCCCTGTCAATGGAAATTCAGATGCGTGGTGGTCGTCTGGAGTTCTTTTTCCTCGACGAAGGCTTTGGGACGCTCGATCCTGAGCTGCTGGAAGTGGTCATGGACGCATTGGAGCGACTGCGCATGGACGACTTTACGATTGGCGTGATCAGCCATGTCCCGGAAATTCGCGTTCGCATGCCGCGTCGCTTGGTCGTGACGCCTGCAGAGCCGATGGGAAAAGGAAGCATGCTCCAGCTGGAAATGGAGTAAGGGAGGAAGAGAAATATGGCAGTCCAATTTATACTCGGACGAGCGGGAGCTGGAAAAACGGACGCCATTCATCGTCAGATTCAGGAGCGGCTGCGGCAAAGCCCTCTCGGTACACCCATGATCCTGCTAGTACCGGAGCAGGCCAGCTTTCAGGAAGAGTATGCACTGGCTACTCTCCCAGGGCTGGGCGGTGTCATGGGCACGCAGGTACTCAGTTTTGGGCGGCTGGCGCATCGTCTGATGCAGGAGCTGGGAGATTTGACGACGGTGCCCGTTGATGATTTGGGCAAGCATATGGTACTACGGATGCTGCTGGAACGGTATAAAGAGGAGCTCCAGGTATTTGGGAGAACGGCGATGCAACCGGGCTTTGCCTCACAGCTTGGGCGGCTGATCAGTGAGTGCAAGTCCTATGGCGTGTCGTTTCCTCACTCGGAAACTCTGGAGTGGGGCACGGCGAATCTGAATCAAAAAGTACATGATCTGCGACTGATCATGAATGCGTATGAAGGGTATTTGGCAGAAGGGTATTGTGATGCTGACGATATTTTGAATCGTGTCGCTGTCATGGTGCCTGACTCAGCTTATATTAGGCAAGCAGAGATCTTTATCGATGGCTTTACGGGATTCACCAATCAAGAGCTGCGTCTCATCGATCAATTGATGGTTCACGCCAAGCAGGTAACGATTGCTCTTACACTTGATCCAAACGAGCGGGATGCTTCCGTCGATGAGCTGGGCTTATTTCACCCTACCCTGCGCACGTATCAGGCCATTACATTGATGGCACGTGAAGCAGGGGTATCAGTGGCCAAGCCTTTGTTATTGACAGAGACGCATCGCTTTGTGGGCAGTCCATGGCTTGGGCACATGGAGCAAGCGTATTTTCAATGGGGGGACACGGGCACGGCTCCAGGTGCTGGGAGAGCGGATGAGGTAGAGCTGGTATCAGCGGTAAACAGACGGGCAGAGGTAGAAGCTGTCGCGCTGAAGATACTGGCTCTCTCAAGAGAGGAAGGGTACCGCTGGCGGGATATGGCGATCTTGCTTCGCGAGATCGGGACGTATGCAGATGAAATTTCTGCGATATTCACGGACTATGGAATCCCCCACTTCCTCGATCAGAAGCGGACAGTGATGCATCACCCGCTGGTGGAGCTGGTTCGCTCGGCGCTGGAGGTCATTGTGACCAGATGGCGCTATGATGCCGTTTTCCGCTGTTTGAAGACAGATCTACTCACAGTAGAAATGGCAGACGAAGAGACGACACGCAAGGAAATCGATCGACTGGAAAATTATGTGCTGGCACATGGTGTGTTTGGCTATCAGTGGGGAGAGGAATCCGCGTGGCGTTTTCGCGGGCAGTATGGAGCTGAGGACGATGCGCTTGTTGATGAACTGCGGCGCAAATACGCGGCTCCGCTGCTTGCATTTGAAAAAGAGATGAAACAGGCGACGAGCAAAAACGTGAGGGAGATGACTACAGCATTATACAATCTCCTGATCGTGCTCGATGTGCCGAACAAATTGGAAAAATGGCAGCAAGCTGCTGAGAAAGACGGCGATCTGGACACTGCTCAAGTACACGGACAGGTCTGGACGGGACTGATCGAGCTGATGGACCAAGTTGTAGAGGTCATGGGCGAGGAAAGCATGGAGCTGGCTACTTTTGCCCGCGTGCTGGACAGCGGCTTGGAGACGATCGAGCTGGGGCTTGTTCCTCCTGCACTTGATCAGGTATTGATCGGATCAATGGAGCGTTCCCGGCAGCCTGATGTAAAAGCTTTGTTTGTTTTAGGTGTGAATGAAGGGATCATCCCGCTGCGGCCAAAAGAAGAAGGAATTTTGGATGAGGCAGAGCGGGAGCGTTTGGCGGAAATGGGACTGTCTCTCGCTCCGGGAGCGAAGCAGCGCCTGATGGCGGAGCCGTACCTGTTGTACCAGGCGATGACAAGACCGTCAGAGCGCTTGCTTTTGAGCTGTGCTCTCGCCGACCAGGAAGGCAAGGCGCTTTTGCCTTCATCTGTTTTTTCGCGGGTCAAGGAAGTCCTGCCTGATGTGGCGCAGCATGTATTCTATAACGAACCGACTGGCGAGCCTGAGGCTGACACCTTTTTGCTTGGCAATCAGCGACGCGTTTTCAGTCATTTGCTGACGTTGATGAGAGAGATGAAGAAAACAGGGGAGCTTTCGCCATTTTGGTGGGAGGTCTACGACTGGTTTATTCGCTTTTCACCAGAAACCGCCCGGGAAAAATGGCTCTTGTCCGGTTTGCGATACAGAAATCTGCCGGGCGAGCTGAGCAGAGAGACGAGTACGGACTTGTATGGGAAGCAGCTCAAGATGAGCGTGTCACGGCTGGAGAGATTCCAGTCCTGCCCATTCTCTCATTTTTCCTCGCATGGGCTCAGGCTTTCGGAGCGTACACAGTACAAGCTCGAACGCTTTGATGTGGGAGAGCTGTTCCACGCTTCTCTCAAGCTGGCCGTTGAAAAAATGAATACAGAGAATTTGGAATGGGGCAGGCTGACCGAGGCCAACAGTATGGATTTGGCGAACGTCGTCGTCGAAGAGCTTGTTCCTGCAACCAGAAGCAGCATCCTGACTCGTACCGCACGCTATCGGTATTTGTCCGGGAAGCTGAAGCGAGCAGTCGGCCGAGCCATTTACGTATTAGGCGAGCATGCCAAGAGAAGCCGCTTTGCTCCGGTTGGGCTGGAGGTGTCCTTTGGTCCGAACTCTGATTTGCCTGGTTTGGCACTGTCTTTGGAAAACGGTGTAGATTTGCAGCTGATCGGGCGAATCGACCGTGTGGACCAGTCACTTGATAACGAGGTTCCGTATTTACGTGTGATCGACTACAAGTCGAGCCCCAAGCAGCTCCAGCTTTCGGATGTTTGGAACGGATTGAATCTGCAGCTATTGGTGTACCTCGATGTCGTCGTAGCCAATGCCGAGCAATGGCTGGGAAAAAGGGCCGAAATGGGTGGAGTCTTTTACTATCAGGTGGCTGATCCGTTCGTGACTGCCAAGCGTCTGCTAACCTCGGATGAAGCCGCGAAGGAGCGGGCGAAGCGTTTGCGAATGAAAGGTCTGATGCTGGCAGATCCGGAGCTGGCACGAATGATGGATGCACAGGTTGAGCAGGGAGCGTCAGAGCTGGTGCCTTTTGAGCTCAAAAAGGACGGTACGCTTTCCTCACGCTCTTCCGTAGCAACAGCAGAGCAGTTTCAGGCTTTAACTAGCTATGTACGTGATACTGTGAAAGAAATCAGTACGCGCATGACAAATGGTGAGATTCAGATTGATCCATTTACAAACGGAACGATGACGGCCTGTGATTATTGCTCGTACAAGCCTGTATGCCAATTTGACGGGGAAACGGGTGGCAATTCGCATCGTCAGCTGTCCAAATGGAACAACAAGCAAATATGGGGAATGTTAGCCGAGCAGCAGATGACAGGAGGGGAGGGTATCCATGACACAAGAGCAACAGGCCAAGCCTGAGCAATGGACAGATGAGCAGTGGCAAGCTATTACGCAGCGAGGGAATAATTTGCTCGTAGCTGCCGCTGCGGGTTCAGGTAAAACCTCCGTACTGGTCGAGCGCATCATCAGGCGGATCATGGATGAGAGCGACCCTGTTGGCGTCGATCAGCTGTTGGTTGTGACCTTTACCAATGCAGCTGCGGCGGAGATGCGGCATCGGATTGGGGATGCGCTGCGAAAAGCATTAAAGGACGATCCACACTCTGCGCATTTGCGCCGTCAGCTCGCCCTGCTCCAACGTGCGACAATCACCACCTTGCACTCCTTTTGCCTCGGAATCCTGCGTCAGTATTATTATCTGATTGATCTCGATCCCGATTTTCGCATCGCGGATCAGCTGGAAGGAGAGCTGCTGCGACAGGATGTTCTTGAAGAACAGCTGGAGGAGTGGTATGAAAAGGACGCCGACTTTCACGCACTGGCGGATGTCATGCTTGATGGACAGGACGATCAGGCACTAACCATCTTGCTGCTGCGGCTCTACGAGTTTTCGCGAAGCCATCCGGAGCCGGCACACTGGCTTGAGGAAGCAGCAGAGATGTTTGAAGTAGGCCATAAAAGCGGACTGGACGGATTGATGTGGACAAAAAGTATTCTCAGGTCTGTAGAGCTCGCCTTGGGAAGCATGGCAAGCAAGATGCGAAGGGCTGTACATCTCGCTTCCTCTCCTGAGGGACCGGCTGCCTATCTGCCCTTGCTGGAGGCAGAAGCAGCAGCTTTGGGACACGCCAGCCATACTTGCCGATCAGGCTGGGAGGCAGCTGTGCAAGCAGTACGTGGAATTACCTTCGCCAAGCTGCCACCAGTGAAGGGCACTGATCCTGATCTGAAGGAACAGGTGCAAGAGCTGCGCAACAGTGTGAAAAAGGAAATAGGCGAACAGATCGAGCAGTATTTCTCCATGTCAACCGAGCAATACCTGGCTGATTTGGAGCGGATGACGCCGCATATGCATACACTGGCAAGTCTCGTTACTATATTTGCTGACGCTTTTCAAAAGGAAAAGCGCGCTCGCAGTCTCGTGGATTTTGGTGATTTAGAGCATTTGGCCCTGCGAATATTGACTGAGCGCACAGAAGTGGGAAGCGTCGTTCCTTCCTCCGTATCTGAGCAATTGCGTGTGCAGTTTGCCGAGGTTCTTGTTGATGAGTATCAAGATATTAACCTTGTACAAGAAACAATCTTGCAAATGGTCTCCCAGGACGGGACGACTGGTCCAGCGGCAAACCGCTTTATGGTAGGGGACGTCAAGCAAAGTATTTATCGGTTTCGTTTGGCCGAGCCCAAGCTGTTCCTCGATAAGTATTTGACCTATAAAAAAACCTCTATCGAGGACTCACAAGATGAGCGACTGCGCTTTGAGGATACAGCGTCTCCCGGTTTGAGGATCGATTTGGCTGCGAACTTTCGCAGTAGACGAGAGGTGGTCGATTCCGTCAACTACTTGTTCCGACAGATTATGTCTCCTGGCGTAGGGGAGATTGATTACGATCAGTCTGCCGAGCTGATTAATCGCGCCTCTTATCCAGACGTAGATGCTGATCGGCTGCGCGTGGAAATGCACCTGATTGACCGCAAGAACAATCAGGGGGAGGCTGGACAACCGGAAGCATCTGACGCAGCGGATGAGACAGAGGCATCCATTCCGGAGGGAACAGGTGAAGCGAGTGAGGAAGCGAGCGTAGCTCAGTTGGAGGCACGGTTGATCGCCAGTCGTATTCGTCGCTGGATGGAGCCGGGCGAAGGGGAAGCAACGCTGCTCGTTTTTGATAAAAAAGCGGGGGGATTACGTCCGCTTGCCTACCGGGACATCGTCATTTTGCTTCGAGCTACCGCTGGCTGGGGACAGACCCTGCAAGAAGAGCTAAAGGCTGCAGGGATTCCTGTGTACGCGGAGCAAACAGCCGGCTATTTCGCTGCAACGGAAGTGGAAACGATGCTATCCTTGCTGAGAGTGATTGACAATCCGTTGCAGGATATTCCGTTGGCTGCGGTTTTGCGTTCTCCGATAGTGGGCCTTTCCGAGAAGGATTTGGCGAAAATTCGGATTGAGTACGCATCGGGGCCATTTCATTTGGCGGTCGTACAATATGCCGAGGAACGTGAAGCGAAGGAGTCCTGGGAAAAAAGACTGCGCTATTTTTGGAGGCGCCTGACAGACTGGCGGACACAAGCGCGCCGAGGCGCATTGTCGGAGCTGCTTTCCGTTTTGTATCGAGAGACCGGCTACCTTGATTATGTCGCGGCATTGGAAAATGGTCAGCAGAGACAGGCGAATCTGCGTGCTTTATACGATCGGGCCCGACAATATGAGGCTGGCTCTTATCGCGGCTTATTCCGCTTCCTGCGCTTTGTCGATCGATTGCAGGAAGCAGGCAATGACTTGGGAGAGGCACGGACGATCGGGGAAAACGAGGATGTCGTGCGGATCATGACAATTCATAAAAGTAAAGGGCTGGAATTCCCCGTTGTCTTTGTAGCGGGTATGGGCAAGCAGTTCAATACAATGGATCTAAAAAGCCAGTTCTTGCTGCACAAAGACCTCGGATTTGGACCAATGGCAGTGGAGCCTTCCTTGCTGGTTCGCTACCCAAGCATTGCTGCATTAGGTATCCGCCAGCAGCTTAGAAGAGATATGCTTGCCGAAGAGATGCGTGTCCTGTATGTGGCATTGACTCGCGCTCGCGAAAAGCTGATTCTCGTAGGCTCTGCCAAGGATCTGACGAAAAGCATTGCCGATTGGGGAAGACAGGACGCAGAAGAACGGCTGAGTGATGAGGACCTGATCCAGGCAAAAGGCTACCTTGACTGGGTCGGCAGAGCGATGCTGCGTCATCCCGAGGCAAGTCAGCTCCGTGCCTATCCGCAAAACGCAGGAACAGGTGATGTGGTGAGCGTTCGGACCATACCAGACGAGTCTATCTGGTCATTCCATTTTCATCAGGCAGATGAGCTGCGCGCACAAACGGACCCGCAGAGTGAGGAAATGTCAGTGTGGGAACGTATGAGCAAGCGGGAAGCGATTGATGAGCGCCCGGCAGATGAGCATTTGCAGCGTATCGTCGAGGAGCGTTTGAACTGGAAGGACCCGCATGTCATTGCGCCTCGTGTCCAAGCGAAATGGAGTGTCAGCGAGCTGAAGCGGCATGCGAAGACGAGCAAGGCCGGACAGCCTGTCTTGCTTCCTTCGATCACAGAGAAGCCGAAGTTTTTGTCGGAACAAAAAGCGAGTCGTATCACGGGAGCGGAAAAAGGAACCATCACTCACTTGGTCATGCAACACCTCGACTTGCAGCGTTCACTTGATGAAGCAGACATTCGGGAGCAGGTAGCAACACTTGCCGCACGTCGCTTTTTAACAGAAGAGCAGGTGCAAGCGGTAGAAGTTGGACAAATCGCTCGTTTCTTCGCTGATCCATTGGGTCAGCGCATGAAGCAGGCTCGTGTCGTGCATCGCGAGCTGCCGTTTACTTTGGTCATTCCCGCGCATGAAGTAGAGTCAGAGCTGGGAGAAGAGAGCGGCGAGCAGGTCGTTGTCCAAGGGGTGATCGACTGCCTTTTAGAGGAGCAAGATGGGAGTCTCGTTTTGATCGATTTTAAGACAGACTGGCTAGCAAAAGAACCATCCGCCAAAGCGACAGAAGAGCTGACCAAAAGATATGAGGGACAGATCAGGCTCTACGTTCGCGCGATCAAGCAAATCATCAAGCCGGATGTGGAAGTATCGAGCTATCTGTATCTTCTTTCGGGAGGCTTTGCGATCTCCTTTTAACAAAAACAAAACGCCGTTTAGAAATGAGCGGCGTTTTAGTCGTAGCGCAGCCTAGCTCACCGTGTCTCCTGGTAGAGCTAGGTTTTCTATTAGAAAAAAGACGAACGTACGTGCTATAATAGAAATGGAAATATTTACATGGTCATAGATTTCTCTGGAGGCGGAAAAAAATGAAGATGCTGTTTTCATATAACTGGCAAGTGCGGGACGAATGGTTTGAATGGTGCAAGCAGCTGTCTACGGAACAATTGCTGCAACAGCGTGTGGGAGGTGCAGGAACGATTCTCTACACCTTGTTTCATATTGCAGATGTGGAATACAGCTGGCTGCGTGGAGTCCAAGGCAAGCCGGATCTTGTCGTAGCTTACGAAGACCATCAATCGCTTCAGCAAGTAAAGGAGCTGTCAGATGCATGGCGTGTGGAGTTGTCCGCTTTTCTGGAAGAGTGGTCAGGTGAGCAGGATGATGTAGCTGTACGTGTGCCATGGAGTGAAGAGGAGCATACCAAAGGAGAAATTATCAGGCATGTCTTGGCTCATGAAATCCATCACATGGGGCAATTGTCCATTTGGGCGCGGGAGATGGGATGCAAGCCGATTTCAGCTAATGTAATCGGCAGAGGCCTGGCAAAAAAGCATCGAGAGAAATCCAAAAATCTGGAAATGTAATATCTGACAAACGTGTCCTATTCATGGTAGAGTAATAGGTACCAAATCGACGAGGAGAACAGGCCATGAAGCGAAAAAGAGCAGACCGCCCTGGTTGGAGACGCGTCAAACGATTGGGTTATCAAGAAAAGTGGGTAGATGCCTTATCTTTTACCGGCTATGCCGTTCGCTTGACACTAGATGAGGTAAGCGATCCCGCCTATATGCCTGTCGGTGAAAAACTACTGTGTGTAGGAGATAGAGGGTACGTATATTTGCAATACTTCCCACGCGATCAGGCGTATGCTGTTACGAAAATGCTGGATGAGCTGGGCAACACCGTGCAGTGGTATATCGATATTTGCAAAGGCCACGGCAAGGATGAGAATGGGCACATCTGGTATGATGATCTCTACTTGGACATCGTGGTACTGCCGCATGGAGAGATCTACCTTTTGGATGAGGATGAGCTGGACGAGGCTCTCCAAAAAGGACTGATCACGAGCGAGGAGCACCGCTTTGCCTGTGAAACGGCAGATATACTGCTAAAAGAAATCATGGCAGGCAAGAGAGATGCCTTTGACTTTCCGAATTTCTTTGCATAAAATGATGAAGAGTTTTTGACTGGATCAATAAAAGGGGGGACAGGGGATGAAAAAAACGTTCACGAACGATCTGTTTCATTCCCTATTCCCATAAAGAACGAAGGCAGCAATTGCTTTCGTTCTTTTTTTTCCCATGGAGAGGCGAAGCGAATGTAAGAAAGAAGAGAACGCTCGAAAAAGGGGGATGCCTGTGCGGTACAAACGCGTTTTGGTGAAGCTAAGTGGCGGAGCGGTTGCAAATGAAAATGGATTCGGCTTTAATCCGGATCAGCTGGAGAATATCGCTAACGAAATTTTGGCACTCGTAAACATGGGCGTCGAGGTAGCGATTGTCATCGGGGGAGGCAATATTTTTCGCGGCAACATGGCCGATATGTGGGGAATTGAGCGGGTCGAAGCGGACAATATCGGGACATTGGCAACCGTGATTAACAGCTTGATGCTGCGGGGGGTTCTGAAGGCGAGGGTGAATCGGGAGGTACGAGTCATGACTGCTGTTCCGATCAATGCCGTCGCGGAACCGTATATTCGCTTGCGTGCCGTGCATAATCTGGAAAAGGGCTATGTCGTTATTTTCGCTGGTGGAAATGGTCAGCCATACGTTACGACCGATTATCCGGCTGTCCAACGCGCACTGGAAGTGGAGGCAGATGCATTGCTCGTAGCCAAGCATGGGGTAGACGGCGTATTTACGGCTGACCCACGAACAGACGCAACGGCTAAACAATACGTAGAGGTATCCTTTGACGAGATTGTCAGGCGGGATCTGCGTGTGATGGATCAGGCAGCGATGATTTTGGCGAGAGATCATGGCTTGCCTTTGCACGTGTTTAATTTTGACCAGCCTGGGGCTATGGCGCGAATATGTAATGGTGAACAGGTCGGGACCTTCATTAATCGCCATGGAGAAGCCGTATATAAATAAGCAAAGAAGCAGCGCAAAGCCTCTCCCATGTGGAGAGGTTTTTTGAATGGTGAAAACAGATCTTTACATCAGGGGAGGAACGCTCATATAATCACAGTAGAGTGAGTGATCACTCGCTTTTTAGAGATAGGTCGAAAGGATGAACAGTTAAGGACTTTTTTTATCCGTTTTAGTTAGTGATTACTCACATCAAAATGCGGGGTGGCTCGTATGAAAAGATTATTTAGCACCATACTTACAGGCGGACTTGTGCTTGTATTGGCAGGATGCACGTGGCTCGGACAGACAGAACAGTCCTTGTCCGGGACGGTAGAAGCAGAGGAGCTGCCGATTGTAGCAGAGGTAGGTGGCTTGGTTACAAGCGTCAAGGTAGAGGAAGGAAGCGCGGTGACCAAAGGGCAGGTGCTCGCAGAAATAGACAAGCGCAGCTACCAGATAGCTGTTGATGAGGCAAAGGCGGCGCTGGAGCAAGCGACAATACGTGTAGAGGAAGCGAGAGCGGGCTCACGTGATTCTGCTATCCAAAAAGGAATTGCTGGCGTACAGCAGGCAGACGCGAATGTTCATTTGGCTGAGGCGAGAAAGAAGCAGGCAGATGCGGGTATCGTACGGGCGCAGGAACAGCTGGCACAGTCCGAATCACAGCTTCAAGGTGCACAGGAGACTCTACTCTACCAACAAAGACGCGTCCAGGAAGTGACTGCCCTATTTGCAAAAGGGGCAATCTCCAAAAAAGACTTGGAGGCGCAGCAGGAGGCAGCCAGTCAGGCTCAAACACAGCTAAATCAGCTGAAGGCACTCGTCGCACAGGCCGAGGCACAGGTCCGCTCCGCACAGCAGGACGCCGCCGCTGCTATGGCGCAAACGGGAACAGCGCAAGCACAGGTAGCAGGAGCCAAGGCCGATTTGGACTTGCTAAAAGAAGGCAGCACAGACTACACGATCCGGGCATTGCTTGCAACGCAGCAGCAGGCACAAGCAAAGCTGGATTTGGCGAAGCTCCAATTGGAAAAGGCACAAATCACCGCAGCAGCGGATGGAGCCCTGCTCCGGTCCTCTATCGAGCAGGGTGAGGTGGCAAAGGTCGGTGCTACGCTGTTCACAATGATGAAAGCGGATCGACTGAAGCTCGTTGTGTACATCCCTGAAGCGCAGCTGAATCGCGTACAAAAAGGACAAGAGGTAAGCATACACGTAGATGCGTATCCAGATGAGACCTTCAAGGGGCGAATCAGCACGATCTCGGAAAAGGCAGAATTTACGCCAAAAAATGTACAGACACCAAATGAGAGAACCAAGCTCGTTTTTGCCGTGACGATTTCAATTACGGAGGGCCTTGATAAGATCAAGCCAGGAATGCCAGCTGATGTGCTGCTGGCGGATCAGGGGGGAGCACGATGAATGCTGCGATTTCGTGCGAACAGCTGACCAAGCGCTTTGGGGATCGCGTCGCGGTCAATCATCTCACCTTGACGGTACCAAAAGGCTCCATCTACGGTTTTCTCGGTCCAAATGGCTCTGGTAAATCGACCACGATCCGTATGCTGTGCGGACTTCTTACTCCCACTACAGGAAGTGGAACGGTACTGGGGTTTGACGTGATGACACAGAGTGAGGAGATCAAGCAACGAATCGGATACATGTCGCAAAAATTTAGCCTGTATGAAGATTTGACCGTCGAGGAAAATCTCGATTTTTACGCAGGGGTGTATCAGCTCGGGGCAGCAGAGCGCAAGCATCGCAAAAAAGAGCTGATCGAGATGGCGGGACTAAACGGAAGGGAAAAACAGATTGCTGGCTCCTTGTCTGGCGGCTGGAAGCAGCGTCTTGCTCTGTCCTGCGCTCTTTTGCACAGACCGGAGCTGCTGATTTTAGATGAACCAACAGCAGGTGTCGATCCGGTATCCAGACGTATTTTTTGGGAAGTCATTCACCGACTGGCGGACGAGGGAATTACCGTTTTGGTGACCACACACTACATGGATGAGGCACAGACATGCGACTGGATCGGCTTTATCTTTTTCGGGAATCTGCTGGCAGAGGGAACGCCACAGGAACTGATTGATCAGCGAGGTGGTGGAAATCTGGAGGACGTCTTTATCGATCTCGTCAGACGTGAAGAGGCCAGACAGAGAGAGGAGGGGGTATGATGCGTAGGTTTGTCTGGGGACGCTACTGGTCCGTCGTGAAAAAGGAAATCATACAGATCAAAAGAGATCGCCCCAGCTTGGGGATTGCGCTCGTCATGCCCCTGATGCTCCTGTTCCTGTTTGGATATGCAGTCAACACGGACGTGAATGATATTAAGATGGTGGTCTGGAATCAAAGTCCTTCTACCGTGAGCCGTGAACTGATCGATCAGTTCGTCAATACACGGGTATTCCAGGTGCAGGCGCAAGTGAGCGGTTATGAGGCGATCGAGGCCATGCTTGATGAAGGGAGCGCTGATGTAGCTCTTGTCATCGGGCCGGACTATACGCGAAAAAGAGATCGGGGTGAGCGTGCTCACGTCCAGATGCTCGTTGACGGCTCCGATCCGAATATTGCCCGTACGGCTACATCTCATGCCCAGCTCATCGTCCAAAACCAGGCAATTACGCTACAGGAAACCAGGCTGCAAAAGCAGGGAATGGGGGAGCTGGAGTCCCCTCTTGCTCTGGATACGCGAGTCCTATTTAATCCCAATATGGAGAGCATCGTGTTCAATATCCCCGGCTTGATTGGGCTGATCATGCAAAATGTCACCATGATCCTGACCGCCTTTTCGCTCGTTCGTGAAAAAGAGCGGGGAACGATGGAGCAGCTGATCGTCACTCCGATTCGTCCGCTGGAATTGATGCTTGGCAAAATTACCCCCTATGTGGGAGTCGGACTGTTTTCCTTTTGCCTCGTACTTCTGGTAGGAACGAATTGGTTTGGTGTTCCGGTAAAAGGGAGCATCCCACTGTTAGTGACGCTGTCGATCCTCTTTCTGGTGACAACCTTGCTGCTCGGTATTTTCATTTCAACAATCGCGCGAACACAGCTGCAAGCGATGCAGATGGCGTTTGCCTTGATCCTGCCTAGCGTGCTTTTATCAGGCTTTATGTTCCCGCGCGATTCGATGCCGGTCGTGATACAATGGTTTGGTGGGCTTGTCCCGTTGACCTATTTTTTGGAAATTCTGCGCGGAATCTTTCTAAAAGGAGCGGGGCTTGATGCTCTGTGGCGAGACGTTGTCGGAATGGGAGTGTTTTGTCTCTTCATTTTGACGGTAGCCATCCTGCGATTCCGCAAAAAGATCGAATAGAGGAGCGTAAAGAAGAGGATGAACAAGCCATCATTTGAAGAGGGCCTGTTGCAATATGTCGAGGAGCTCAAGGACGAGAGCGAGATGACGGAAAAACAACGCAATATTTTGCGGGCCTCGATCAAGCTTTTTGCTGAAAAAGGGTTCCATGCCAGCTCTACATCGGAAATTGCCAAGGAAGCTGGAGTAGCAGAAGGAACGATCTTTCGTCACTACAAGTCCAAAAAGGATATTTTGCTGGCTGTCGTGGCACCTGTCCTGCTGAAGGTGGCAGCGCCGTTTATTTTGAAGGACGTCAGGGAAATTTTTAAGGAAGAGTCCAAGAAGCCTTTCACCGAGGTCATGACGCAGCTGTATCGCAACCGTCTGGAACTCGTCATGGCAAACGAAAAGCACGTTCGCATTATGCTGCAGGAGGCATTTTTTCATGACGAGATCAGAGAGGCATTGATCGCCAGCGTGTTTGCTGATGTCAAGGAAATGGCCAGAAAGCTGATTGAAGCAAAGGTAGATGTCGGTGAGCTGCGACCATTGCCTACCCAGGCTGTTTTTCGGGCTGTGCTGTCCTCGATGATCGGGCTGATCTTGTTCCGGCAAGTATTGGAACCGGATGAGTTTGGGACCTACAGCGACGAGGAGCAAATCGCCTTGAGTGTGGACATTTTGATGAATGGGATTGCAAATCGTGAATAGCTGTATGCTCTATCTAAAATAATTTATTGATCAACCCTTCTTAATTCGGCTTTTGGGTATAGAAATTGGTACAGGGAATGGTATAATTGCAAACAACTTTTTGCTGTTTACCATGGAGGAGAGAACATCATGCATTTGTTATCAGAGAGAGAATGGATGGCGTACCGCGAGAAAAATAAAGATCGTGCGCGTATGCTGATTTCCTGCCCAGACCGTGCGGGTATCGTGGCGGCTGTTTCTAATTTCCTGTTTCAACAGGGAGCCAATATTGTTCAATCGGACCAGTATACAACTGATCCGGAAACGGGTCGTTTTTTCATGCGGATCGAATTTGACCTGGTGAACCTGGGAGAGCGTTGTGAAGCCATTAAAATGGAGTTTTCACCGCTGGCCGAGAGCTTTGGCATGGAATGGTCCTTGGTTGAAGCGAAGAAACGCAAGAAGGTAGCGCTGTTCGTCTCCAAAGAAGACCACTGTTTGCTGGAGTTATTGTGGCGCTGGAAATCTGGGGAGCTGTTTGCGGACATCGCGGTTGTCATCAGCAATCACCCAGATATGCAGGAAACAGTGGAGTCTTTTGGAATCCCGTACCACTGCATTCCGGTGACCAAAGAAAACAAGCCACAGGCCGAAGAAGCACAGATCGCGGCTGCCGCAGGGGTAGACTTGATCGTGCTTGCGCGTTACATGCAGATTTTGTCCCCGCGCTTTATGGAGGACTATGCGATGCGCATCATCAACATTCACCATTCCTTCTTGCCAGCGTTTGTCGGAGCAAAACCGTATGAGCAAGCATACCGCCGTGGTGTGAAGCTGATCGGCGCGACTGCCCATTACGTGACAGAAGAACTGGACGCAGGTCCGATCATCGAACAGGACGTTCAGCGTGTGACGCACCAGGAAGACGTCGAGACGCTCAAACAGCTGGGACGTCAGGTAGAGCGCACCGTCCTCGCTCGCGCAGTTCGCTGGCATTTGGAAGACCGCGTGCTGGTGTATGGCAATAAGACGATTGTTTTCCCTTAATAGATGGAATTGCAAAGGGGCCTGTCCACTTGGATTGGGCCCTTTTGGTGTTTTTATTATCCTTACGTTTTCTCCCCTCCACACCAGCCCGACAACCTCATTCATTCAGCTCTCTTCCTAAAATCATATCCAAAAACCGCGCCACGACAGGCCGATGATTCTGATCATCCTCTCGCATGCACAAATAAACCGGACGATTAATATCGACTCCGGGCACCGTTACACGACCGACCTCCCCACGTGCCACCATTTCCCGGACAGCCAGCTCAGGGGCGAGCATAACACCATAACCAGCACGAACAGACTGGATCGATTCCACGAGCCCATGGTATTGCAGTCCGACCCGCGGGGGATTCACACCATTTTCCTTGCAAAGGGAAAAGAGGCGCTCCCGTGTCGAGCTTCCCTGCTCCCGCAATAGGAACGGTTCTTCTACGAGCTCGGCCAGTGAGATTTTTTGTCCGGCAAACGGATGATGAGCAGGGACGATGAACCAGTAGAGAACGTCAGTCAGATGGAAACGCCGGATGGGCAGGTTGTCCCACGACTCATTCGTAATGACCGCCAGATCGGCTTGACAGCGCAGCAGACGTTCGATAGATTGCTGCGAGTTGCCAGTGCGAATTTCAATTTCTACTTGTTCATGAACCTGTTTATAGGCAGCCAGCCATTTCGGAACAAGGTAATGAGAGGGGAGATAGGTGGAGGCAAGACGCAGCTTTCCTTTTGTTCCATCCTTGATCTCTTGCAGATGGGTTTCGATTTCTTTTTCCCAGTCATAGATGCGTCGTGCCTGCTCATACAGGAATTGACCTTCGTAGGTGAGTGTAATCCCGCGTCCTACTGGTGTCAGCAGAGTCATGCCCAGCTCATGCTCCAGCTTGCGAATTTGTGCGCTGACTGCTGGTTGGCTGATCGCAAGGGCATCAGCAGCTGCCGTGACACTGCCGCGTGCAGCTACTTCGACGAAAATCCGCAATGCGTGCAGGTTCATCTGGTACCTCCAATTCATAACGATTGGTTATGAGTTTTGTAGAAAGATGTATTGGATCGTATGAATGCTTCTATGTACTGTATAGCATAGAAGCGGGAGAGAGAAAAGGAGCAAATCATGAGAGAAATCAGCGGAAAGACACAGGTTATCGCCGTGGCGCTGGTCACAGCACTTTGTATGTTAGGGGATTCGATGCTGTATGTAGTGCTTCCGATTTATTGGAAGGAGGCGGGGCTTTCTTCCTTATGGGAAGTAGGGGTGTTATTGTCAGTTAATCGTTTGGTTCGAGTGCCGCTAGGGCCGCTGGTCGGCAAATGGTATGAGCGAACTGGAGGGCGTGCAGGCTTGTTTCTGGCAGTAGGGCTGGCATTTGTAACGACGCTTGCTTACGGCTTCCAAGGCTTTTGGCTATGGCTCATCGCACGTTGTCTGTGGGGCGTGGCCTGGACTTTTTTACGGCTGGGGGCATACTCCTTGATTGTGACGGTTACAGAAGAGCATAATCGTGGGCAGTTTATGGGCCTGTACAACGGATTGTACAGATTGGGCAGCTTGGGCGGGATGCTTGGAGGGGCATTGCTTGCATCTATGTACGGTATGTTTTTAGCATCAGCAGTGCTCGCCACGCTTTCGCTTTTTGCTCTCATTCTTTTAATTTTATACGTTCGGCCGACTTTTACGAGGCAGTTCCATCAAGCCATTCAGAGGACAGAAGAGCGGAGCTTGTGGAAACAAAAAAGCGTGCTGGCTACGCTCATGACAGCACTGTTTGTAACAATGGTTTATCAGGGCATGTTTACATCCGCTTTGAGCAGGTTGATTGAGCTTCGTCATCCATTCGTTGCAGTAGGCGGAGTCGTGCTTGGTGCGGCCGTTCTGGCTAGTCTGGTCCAAGGGCTTCGCTGGAGCTGGGAGCCTTGGGCAGCACCGTTGTTCGGCAAGCTGTCCGATCGCTATGGCAGAAAGAAACTGTTTATTTGGACGCTCATTATTGGCTCCATTTTGTTTGGGCTGCTGCAGGCTTCGGTGATGGTTGGCATGTGGTTTGCCATTCTGCTGGGGATACAGGTGACCGCAACGATTATTACCACCGTGATGGACACGCTCGCTGCGGATGAAGCGGCAAAGCAGACGAACAGTACAGCATTAATGACTGCCTACTCAGTCGTAACCGATATCGGGGCAGCGCTTGGACCGCTTGCTGCCTTTTGGATGGATGGCAGCCTGGGACTGGATGTAATGTGCACGATTATCGCAATCGTCTTGCTAGCCATCGCATTCGCTTGGGCACGTGAAAAAAGGTGGGTCAAAATGAACAGCGCTCCTTGATGGTCGCCATGACATGGGCGATTGCCTGTTCCTTTTCAGGGCCGTGCAGAAGATAATGGTTGGAATGCTCATACCAGCTGATTTGCGGATCAGCTGCCTTGTCAACGTGATTCGCTATGATCTCGGCACTCACAGCATGTACCGTATCGTCGTGCTTGGCCTGCAAAAGCACATAAGGAGTCGTGATTTTCGGCAGAAGAGGCTTGGTTTCGGACAGAAGCCGGCGAAATTGCAGCATGCTGCTAAAGGGAATTCTACCGATGCTGTATATGTAACGACGGGAATGAGTGGAGAAGTCCTCACGCAGATAGTGGAGGGCTTCTTTTACATCCCAGTATCTATAAGGGGTATTGATCGTAATGAGCAGCTTCACCGGGAACGATGTAGCCAGATGAAAGGCGAGTAGTCCACCCATGGAAAAACCGATCACGACAATCGAGTCTACACGCATGGAAAGGCGTTTGTAGGCTTCCATAGCGGAATTCAGCCATTCGTGACGGGTGCTTTTCGCCATGAGTCGCCGCGTTGCTCCATGGCCCTCGAGTGTTGGACACTCTACATGATAACCTTCTTCGCGCAGCTCTTTGGCGAGCGGGAGAATGTCATTGATGTCTCCGGCAAAGCCATGGATTAGGAGACAGCCGACTGTACGAGACATGCTTGATCTTCCTCTCAAATAATGGGGAATTTGTTTGCAAAACAAAAAAGGGTCCCAATAATTATTCCAGTTTTTCTTCGGAAGTATAATTGATTTTTTCGATCAACGCCGAACCAGATTTGGGATGGTGCTACTTGCATTATACAAATTAGGCTACCTGTTGTTAACAAAATAAACCCTATAAAGCTGACATTTCTTCTACATTTCCCGCTTCCTCAATCAGTTGGTGGATACGCGTGCGCAGGAAGCCCGGCAGTTGACGTTCCAGCACCTTGCGCAGTCGATCTGGATCAGAGCCGGTGGATTGTTTCCAATACGTTTCGATCCCTTCGGCTCTCTCCATCTTCCCGGGAATGAGACTATACAGCGTATACCAATCCTCAAGCGAAGCAAGGGGGACGTCAATGTCACCTGACAAACGAACGATTCGGTCATTCTTTTCAGGGCGCCAATCCAGCCAGTAGGTTCCCTCCTCATGGTGAATACCGAATAAACCCAGCATGTCGACAGTTGTACTTGCAAACCTGTAGTGCGTGAAGTAGACCGTACAATAGGGTTCCTTGGAGGCCTTTTCGCTGTGGGTTCCCAGCAGCTTCATTATTTCATGAGCTCGCTCAGCATCCTGGGCAGTTACAAGTATATCCAGATCGTTTGCTTGTGGGCACAAGTCATATGCGGTCAACATAGCAGAACCGCCAAGTGCCCATTCGATCTTTTCCCGGTTCAAGTTAGTGGCGATGAGACGAAGAGCTTCTGTGTGCTTGGCGAACATGGAGAGAATAGCTCCTTTCTTGAGAGGCTTCCTATATGGATACATACAGAATGGGTGAATAAAGGCAGACTATCATATATTAATGGTAACAAATAGATGATTTACAAATATTTATATCAAATTTAATTCCACGACACAGACCCCTCGCAGCGGCAATGAATCTGGCCTACCAGTCATAGGTGCCAGACCACTCCCAAAAAACAAAATCCAAAACATAAACTGTAATAATTCGAAGCACCTGCCGTCTATTAGGTATGAATCTTCCTGCAATGCTAGGAAATTCGCAACACAGAAGGGATGAGAGCAGTATGAAGAAAAAAATGATCAGCGGAATCTCTGTTGTTCTTGGATTGAGCATAAGCATTTTGACAGGATGTCAGCAAGCAGGAGATAGCGTGAAAGCTCCGATCGAGCATGAAAATCAAAGCGCCAGTCACGAAGAAAGTACAAACGGGCAGCAGACTACCACGCCGCCACCACCGAGCTCCTCCGCCAGCGCTCCAGTGAATCCAGCTCCGGAAAAGACCTCTCTCGGCAAAGTAACCGCTGTGCGTATCGCGGACTTTCAGTCGGGATGGATCGGGGGTGACGGATGGATTGCGAAAACAGAGGATGGGGGTAGCCGTTGGAACCTTCAATACGAGCCAAAAGGAACCGTCAAGCAATTATTTGCATTAAGCAACCGCCAGGCATGGGCCGTGGTTGCCAAGAATGCCGAAACGCAAAATGAGCTTTCCTTGATACGTACAGAAGATGAAGGAAAGCATTGGACTGTCGTTGGCGAGATGCCTACTCACGATTTTCTCCACTTCGTCTCTGATCAGGAGGCTTTCAACGGACGATGGAGAACGACAAATGGCGGAAAGACATGGACGAAGCTGCCAGTTCCACCCAACATGATCGGAGAGCCGTATTTTCATGATCGAGCAGTAGGGTGGGCCGTGACAAAAGGACAGGACGCTTTTCAGGTGCAGCGCACAATAGACGGAGGGAAATCCTGGAGTGTAGTCATGAAGAAAAAGACAGCCGCTCCAGTTAATGGTGTTCTGATTCGCTCGGCTGGACCCCAGGATGCGTGGATCGAATGCATAGGAGACACTGGAATGACCCAAACGTCTTATTCACTGTTTCATACACCTGATGGTGGGAAGACGTGGCAGACTGTCATCGCAAAATCGACTGCCGGTGCAGGACCAGCTCCCGGATTTCCTATGGACTATCAAAATGGACCGGATATAGGTGGATCGAGCCCAGGACCGCTGTATGTCATTAATTCCAAGGAGGCATTTATGGGGGCCCAGTGCATGGCCTGCGACAAGCCGAATACAATCGGATGGACACTGGATGGCGGGAAGACACTCGGCAAAGGGACAGTGTCTCTGGAGGGCTATGGGGAAGAGCTGCTTGCCTTTGCGGATGCAAAGCATGGCTGGTGGTTCGTAACTGATCATGAAAAGCCGTCCATGATGTACGCGACATCTGATGGGGGTAAGCACTGGAATCTCGTGCATACGTTCGAACCTCCGAAGAAGCAGTAATCATTATTTTTGCGGTGGCAAGCAAAAAAGCCACCAAAACGGCGGCCTACACTCAGGATAGTTAGACAAAATGATAAGAATAGGAGGTTATCTTCCGCCACTAACATTGATGATTTCGCCCAATATATAATTAGATGCATCGGACGAAAGAAAAGCTATGCTTTCAGCTATTTCAACGGGTTTGGCTATTCGCTTAATAGGTATGGTAGAAGACATACGAGTGAGACGATCGTCATGGGGAGCAAATTTTTCATGGAAGGGTGTTTCAACCACCCCAGGTGCTACGCCGTTCACAATGATTCCGTACTCGATTAATTCTCTGGACATTCCAATAGTCATTGTATTTAAGGCTCCCTTAGAAGAAGCGTAATGAATGCTTTCACCAGCACCTCCGATGCGAGCAGCTGTTGAAGATATATTTATTATCTTGCCTTTTTTTCTGGGGATCATATGCTTTAATACAGCCTGTGAGCACAAAAGAACACTAATAATGTTTAGTCTGTATATTTCTTCCCACAATTCTTCACTTGCATCCATAAATGTACTCTGACGGATACCTCCAGCAGCATTATTAATCAAAACATCAATTGTACGAAAAGATGCTAGAGCACGATCAACCATTGCATGAACTTGATCTTTATTGGTGACATCAGCTTGAATAGCTATCGCCTCACCGCCATTTTCTTGAATACATTGTACGGCTTCTAAAGCTCCTTTTTCGTTGGTATGATAGTTAACGATGACCTGTGCGCCTTTAGACGCGAGTAATTCGGCTGTAGCCCGTCCAATTCCTGAGCTTGCTCCTGTTATTAAAATTGCTTTACCTAGTAGATCTTGCATGATTTCCCTCCTGGCTATAGAGTACTTAGGGTGTACATTACCGATTTTTATTGTCTTATCTTTTTATTATAAGAGAATGCTGGGTTAATTTGGTTGAGCTGTGATATATACCTAACCATCAATGCTGTCACAAAAAAAAGCGATCTCTCCGCACAAGGGATGAGATCGCTTATTTGTTTTACAGTCCAATTGTTTTCAAATCGGGAGATACAATCAGCTTTGGCTGTGTGCACGCTTGAATTTCTTCTGCCGTATAGCCTTCTGCGACCTCTACAAGCACCAGACCTTCAGGCGTCACATCCAGAACAGCGCGGTCTGTGATAATGCGATTCACGACCTTTTTCCCTGTCAGCGGAAGGGCACATTCGTTCAGGATTTTGGTTTCGCCGTGCTTGTTGACGTGGTCCATGATGACGACGATCTTTTTGGCACCGTGTACCAGATCCATGGCACCGCCCATGCCTTTTACCATTTTACCGGGGATCATCCAGTTTGCCAGATCACCCGCGGCAGATACTTCCATCGCGCCTAATATCGCAAGGTCGATATGACCACCGCGGATCATGGCAAACGACTCAGCACTGGAGAAGTAAGCTGCGCCAGGAATCGCAGTGACCGTTTCTTTACCAGCATTGATCAGATCAGGGTCCAGAGCATCCTCGGTCGGATACGGACCAATTCCCAAAAGACCGTTCTCTGATTGCAGCACGACCGTTTTTCCTTCCGGGATGTAGTTGGCTACAAGAGTGGGCATCCCGATCCCGAGGTTCACATAAAAGCCATCCTCGACTTCCTGAGCAGCACGAGTAGCGATTTGTTCACGTGTCAGCGACATATCTGTTTCCTCCCTTGAAATGCAAGATTAACGTGTAGGAATTTATAAGCGTTACGCTTATGAATTCCAGAGGGCATAAAAACCTTCCGCTAAAACGCGGTCGCTCATCTTTGAAAAGTTCTCGATAAGGTTTTTTTTAGATGTCTATTTAGGAGCGGACCGTACGCCGCTCGATCCGTTTTTCGAACGATGGAGCCTGGATGACACGCTGGACATATACGCTCGGTGTATGGATATGCTCTGGATCCAGCTCGCCGATTTCTACGATTTCTTCCACTTCCACGATCGTGATTTTTCCGGCTGCTGCCATCATCGGATTGAAGTTTTGCGCTGTTTTCCGGAACACGAGGTTGCCCATTTTATCTGCCTTCCATGCCTTGATGAGTGCAAAATCACCTGTAATGGCGTGCTCCAGCAAATATTCCTTGCCGTTGAAATCGCGTACCTCACGACCTTCCGCAATTGGAGTGCCGACGCCAGCAGGAGTATAAAAAGCAGGAATGCCAGCACCGCCAGCACGCACACGCTCAGCCAGTGTACCTTGCGGAGTCAGCTCAACTTCCAGCTCGCCAGAGAGGAACTGCCGCTCGAACTCCTTGTTTTCCCCCACATAGGAAGAAACCATTTTTTTGATTTGTTTTTCCCGCAGCAACAGACCAAGACCCCAATTATCGACACCGCAATTGTTGGAGACGACTGTAAGATTTTTAACGCCTTTGTCACGCAGGGCGATGATCAAATTTTCTGGAATCCCTACCAGGCCAAATCCGCCCACCAGCAAAGTAGCATTATCGTGGATATCAGCCACGATATCAGCATAGGATGTGTAAATTTTTGCCATGACGATCACTCCCACCATGAAAAAATAACGAACCGAAATGCTTGAAAGCGCTAACAAGCCAGCCCGAAGCTGCTTGAACGTTTTCACAATTCAATCATACATCATGTGAGTTACAAAAAAGAGACGAATCAACTGGATGCCCCTTTTTTTTAGACGATGTTCAATAATAAAAAAATATAAAAAATGACAGAAAAGTGATACAACTAGTTCCTTTTTTCTGTAAAATATATTTTGCCAGTTATTATTCTTCCTAGTAGAAAGAGTTTTTGGCGCAAAATGTGGGGTTGCTGAGGTGGAACGTATGAAAAAGTGGATCAGTCTCGCCGTCGTGGCTGTGCTGCTCGCAGGTTGCGAAAAGCTGGAAGAGAGTGTAGCCCAATTGAAAAAGATAGAGGAAGAGAGCGTTATCAAGCTGAAAACAGTCAACGCCTATACCGTAGAGGAAAATGCGGAAGCGAAGACGATGGAAGTCGCAGGTGTTGTCTCGCCGCGTCAGGAGCTTGCTCTGTCTTTTGGCGCTTCTGGCAAGATTGCAAGCATCCTCGTGCAAAAGGGAGGAACCGTCAAGGCAGGACAGACCTTGGCTACATTGGATGAAACAGCTTTGCAACAAGGCATAAATGCGGCACAGGGACAGGTCGCAAGTGCGAATATCCGCCGGAGCAAAGCGATTCAGGGCCCAGAAAGCCATGTGCTTCAAACACAGCAGCTACAAATAGAAAAGGCGCAGGAAACCTTACAAAAGGCAGAACGAGAGCATGCACAGGCTAGGATACTGTTCGAAGGTGGAGCGATTGCCAAGGATGAATTGGACCGACTTGCTCTGGCCCAGCGGCAGGCAAAGCTTACGCTGGAGGAGGAACGGGTTGCTTTGGGCAAGCTGAAGCAGGGAGCTGATCGTCTGGATGTTGAGCAAGCCAATGCAGATGTGCAGCAAGCCAACGTTCAGCTAAGCCGGGCGAAGCAGGACGCCTCAGATGCCATTTTGAAGGCGCCATTTTCCGGAGTGATTGCAGCGATCACCAAATCAGAGTCTGAACAAACAGCTGCAGGCAGCGAAGTCATTCGTCTGGTCGATACCTCCTCCTGGTTGGTTAAGCTGCAGGTAGAAAGTGAGCAGATCGGCAACTGGCAGCAAGGGGCAACCGTTAAGGTGAAAGCCACTGATGGCAGCGAGGCAGAGGGAAAGGTCACATTTGTCTCCCCGGTAATGGATCAGGGCCGGGGATCGTATCCAGTTGAAGTGACGGTAACCGGAAGCGATGTAAGTTGGAAGGGCGGCATGACGGTTACGTGCCAGTATCAGCTTGACGCTACTAACACGATGGTCGTTCCCGTTAGTAGCGTCGGTGTCGCGGAAGAAGAATACTACGTGATGAAGATTAAAGAAGATATAGTAACGAAGACGCCTGTGAAGGTAGGGGCAATGTACGGAACCTTCTATGAAGTACGGGAAGGACTTACTCTTGGTGATCAGATTGTCGGCTCAGGACTTTCCTACGTAGTGGATGGCGAGGCGGTGCAGGTCTCGAATGAATAACAAAACCATCGTATCCATTTTGCCTTCGCTTGCCAGAGTTTTCGCGGTTATTTGCTGCCTGCTGGCTATAGGGGCGGCACTGCGTTTGGACATCAAGCCATTTCCTGACCGACCTGTTCCGGTTTATACGATCAGCCTGACGGCACCGGGACTTTCTTCGGATAAGGTAGACGAGACGGTGACGCGAAAAGTGGAGGAGGCTGTACGTGCATTAGGCAGCGCAGCCACGATTGAAACCTCCTCTCGCACAGGTGCTGGAACCATTACTGTCGAAACGACAGAGGGCATCGGTTCAGATTACAAGGAGCGCTTGGAAAAGAAGCTTGATGAAATCACGAAGCAGCTTCCTGTAAAGGAATACAGCATCAGTCAGGATAATCTGGCGGACAGTCGGATCGGCTATTTCCTTGTACATGGGGCTGATCTGGTTACACTCTCGGATATCGCGCGCTATACAATCTATGAAAAACTGATCAGCACGCCGGGTATTGCACGTGTTGATGTAGATAACAGCGGTGTCCTGCAGCAGGTAGATCTTGTTTTCCGACCGTCTATACTACTCGCATATGGGCTGACCCCTGCAGATGTCGTGGGACAGCTGCCAGGAGACGTGATTGGTGAACAGCTCGGAAGTGTAGGGAAAAATCAGGATCGGGCTACTTTTCAATGGACCAGTCAGTCGGAAGGGCCACAAGGACTAGGAAAGCAGCTCATCACCACTGATAAAGGCTATGTTCCACTAAAGACGTTGGTCGATATTCGCGATTTACGTGGCAGCAAAGGGGATGTCGTTAACGTATATCACGGTTCTCCTGCAATCGGGATTTCTGTATATGCGGCTGATGTAGGGCAAATGCCTGCCATTCGCGCCGAGGTCTCCAGAGCGCTTGTGGAATTGAATAAAAATGCTGCCGGCAAGTATACCATTACAGACGCCTGGGACGATGCCCAGCCGATATCAGGAGCAATTGGGCAGTTAGCATTGCTTGGGGCACTTGCAGCTTGCTTAAGCGGTCTCTTTCTCTATTTGTCCCATCGACGAGCGAGTGTTGCCGTGCTGTCCCTTTTAGCGAACGTGCTTGGTGTGGGGACCGTACTTGGTGGAATGTGGGTCAGCAACGTACCATTGACCTTCTCAACTCTGGGGCCGTTGATTCTTTTTTCTCTGTTGTATACAGGTGCCGGCTCTTCATTATTTCATCGATTGCAAAGGCTAACCGCCTATACGCTTGCCGACAATTTGCGAGAGGCGTGGAGGCTGATGAAGCCGCTGCTCTTGACGATCGTCGTCTTGGGAGCAGGCTGGGCATGCCTGATGATGACAGATTTCCTCGAAGCACAAGACAGAGTCGCGCTCTATGATGCTTGGCCAGTGATTTTGTTAGGCACAGCCGCACTCCTTCTTGTCTATGGATTTATCATTCCGACGCTGGCAGGGACTTGGCTGGCAGGGGAAGTAGTAAGAAAAACAACAGAACGATCAGCGACAAAAGCAAAATTCTTTTTCATTTCCCGCTGGGAGCGTCTCGTAGGGCAGGGCTACCTGCCTTTCGGAATTACGCTGGTGCTGTCTTTGGTCGTTGTCGGGCTGTTTAAATCCTTTGTCCCGGTAGACTCCTTCGGACAGACCGCAGCGAATAAAAAGACGGTAACCTTGCAGATGGTTCAGGAGAGCAGTATAGATGATGCGATTCGTGCTGCGGGGGTTGCAGATGAACGGCTGCGCGGAATGGCAGAAGTGCATGATTTGTACACGGAAGCATCACGTGAGCAGTTGACCTTTCATTTGCAACTGGCTGATAAGTACGACTGGACGAGAAGCACAACCGATTTTGAAAAAGAGCTGGATAAGCAATTGCGCGGTATTCCAAGCACGGACCCATTTGCGCTGGTCGTGAGTGAGAATACGAAGTCACGACTCGAATTTACTGTAAAGGGACCTTCTTTGGAGACAACGAGAGACATTGCCAATTCGATTCTCGGCTATCTCCAAAAATTGAGATTCACGGACAAGGCAGGGCTTCCTATTATTACGGATCAGAGAATAGGCAGCGCTCAGACCGGAACCCACTTTGACATCCGGCCGAAGCAGGATATGCTGGCTCGCTATCGCGTAACGGAAAATGAAATAAAGCGTCAGCTGGAGAGCTATTTGGACGATCAAACCGCAGGCACCGTCCAGTGGAATGATCGGAATGTAGCGGTTCATGTACGTTTTCCGAACAAATGGATGGAACATCCCGATCAGGTGAAGAACATCTTGATTCGTACTCCTGAAGGAACGGTTCGCTTGAGTGATCTGGTAGATTGGTCGATTGCCAAAGCTGCGAATGTCTATGAGCGAAAAGACGGTTTGTACGTGTTCAAAGTAAGCAGCGCAGTTTCAAACCCGGGCTGGATCGATACGATGGCGTACACGATTCCGCTGAACATGCAAAAAACAATTCAGATTCCGGATGGGTATCGTGTTCTTAATGCAGATGAGCTGAAAAAACTGGATGAGGAACTAACAGACAAGAAGGATTGGGGCGGCAGAATGATCGTGCTGGCTGGACTTGCTGCTGCTGTGCTGATGGCGAGTCTGCTCCTGCACCGCAGAATTCGTGACGGCTTGTATGCCCTCATCCTGATGCCAGTCTTGTCTGGCAGTGTCCTGTTGGGACTGCTCATCACCGACCGCCCGATGAATGTCATGGCTTTTTACGGAATGACTGCCGCACTGTCTGTCCTGTTATCGCAAGCGCTGGTTCATCTCGATGAGCTGTATCAGGCCAAGGCAGAGCAGGAAAGCATCTGGACGGGTGTGCAGACTGGGGCGAGTCGTGCTTTTGCTAGCCAGCTCAGCGTGCTGGGGTCGGTGGCGATCGCCAGCCTGCCTCTTGTGCTTGGTTGGTCAAGCGGCATAGACGCTTTCGCCTCGTTTGCAAGTCCGCTTCTGGTTGGGACTTTGTTTGCGGGATTTGCTGCGATCGTACTAATCCCAGGCATGCAGTACGCTGCCGAAGTGAAACAGGCGACACAGAGTGAGTTTTCCTTTGCTGTACTCCTCCTTCGTATCCGTGTTTGGTGGGAGAACAACCAGGTTCGCCGCCAGGATGCAGCCATGCGGAAACGTCAGCTAAAACAGCTCAGAAGCGAGCAGCGCTCAAATGAGGAGAGGCACGGAACCAAACAACAAAGTGAGCTGGCAAAGGAAGATTTCTTGCCTTTGTCCGCTACGAAAGACGCCAATCTCTAATGATTGGCGTCTTTTCCTGCAAGTACAGCTATTGCTTCCAAAAGCCTCGGTAGAAGTTTTCGTATCCTCATGTAAAATAGGAAAAGAGACACAACAATGGAGGAGATCAAGCGTGCGCCGATATGTGAGGGTATTCGACTATTTACTGCTGGCGGCGATCCTGATCGGATTGTTTATTTCTTCTTCCCAGCCGTATTCTCAACAGGATTTGCGGGGGACGATTTCAAAAATGGTGGATGAGGAAAAATGGGGAGATCGGATCGGTGATGTGGCAATTCCGTACGGTGGCAAAGAAATTAGCGTCGGGGAGAAGGGAACTGCCGGTTTTATCGAATTCTTTTTGCGAAAAGGAACCCATTTTTCAGTGTTTGCGCTTCTGGCTTTCAGCTGGTTTCGCGTCATTTCCCATCATGCGAGCTTTGCGGTTGCCCTGCCCTGGAGCGCATTTGCGAGTGTGATGACAGCCGTGTTTGACGAGTGGCACCAGACGTTTTCTCCGGATCGGGCTGGTTTGGTGGCAGATGTATTATTAGATACCTTTGGTTCTGTCACGATGTTGTTGATAATTACTCTCATTTACATATTTCCACGAAAGAGATAGTGTAATAAACTGGGAGTGTCTCAACCATTAACCATTTGGGTGAGAAGAATCGTTGCTTTTAGAGTAGGGGAGTGGATACAGCGTGATAGCCAAACAAAACGTACTTGTCCTAAACTGCGGCAGTTCCTCGGTCAAATACAAGCTGTACGAGATGCCTGAAAAACAAATTTTGGCCCAAGGATATTTACAGCAGATCGAACGTGATCAATACGAGAATGCGATTCGGAGCATTTTCGACTCATTAAAAGACTTCCCTATCGATCTCGTGGCGCATCGTGTCGTTCATGGAGGAGAGACCTTCACCAAATCTGTGAGAATAGATGAGGATGTGAAAGCGAAGATTCGCGAGCTGTCCCGTTATGCTCCGCTTCACAATCCTATTAATTTGACAGGGATCGAGATTGCACAGAGCATCTTCCCGGATAAAATGAATGTGGCTGTATTCGATACGGCGTTTCATCAAAGCATGCCGCCGTCCTCTTTCTTGTATGCCCTGCCCTATGAGTACTATGAAAAGTACGGCATTCGCAAATATGGCTTCCATGGAACCTCGCACCGCTATGTGATGGGGCGGGCAGGAGAGCTTTTGGACCGGCCAAAAGAACAGCTGCGCTTGATCAGCTGCCATATCGGGAACGGAGTCAGCATCACAGCAATCAAATACGGGGAATCATTCGATACCTCGATGGGTATGACACCGCTCGCCGGGCTTGTTATGGGTACGCGCAGCGGCAATATCGATCCGGGCATTATTCCTTACATCGAAGAAATCGAGCAGACGAATACAACCGGTGCGATTGAAATACTGAACAACAAGAGCGGACTGATGGGCATCTCCGGTGTTTCCAATGATTTGCGCGAAGTGATGGCCAAAGCAGAGGAAGGACACTATCAAAGTCAGCTAGCATTGGAATTGTACACAACGATCATTCATAAGCACATCGGCCTGTATCTTGCGAGATTAAATGGCGTAGACGGGATTATTTTTACAGCAGGTGTAGGAGAAAATAATGCTGTTGTGCGCGAAATGGTCTGCACAGGTCTGGAATTTGCTGGGATCATTCTCGATAGAGAGACAAATCGCAATTGTAAGGGAGAGGCGTTTATCAGCACACCATACTCTATGGTAAAGGTGATGGTAATACCAACCGACGAAGAAATTATCATGGCTGCTGATGCGTATGAGCTATCTTGCGTACACTTCGATAGCTCGACCTAGAAAGAATAGGCTTTTCAGTATTTGATTTTCTCTGTTATACTAGGAGAATGAGGGTAAGGTTGGTCTCTCACCATTTTTCGTAAATGATAAAAGGAGTGCAAACTGGATGGCAGTACAAGTGGGAAGCATCATCGAAGGAAAGGTGACAGCGATTAAACCGTTTGGGATGTTCGTAGCAGTCAGCGAAACCGAGCAGGGGCTGGTCCACATTTCCCAAGTAGCAAACGGTTTTGTTAAGGATATCAATGATCACTTTACCGTGGGGGCACAAGTAAAGGTTAAGGTACTCTCCATTGATGATGCAGGAAAAATCTCGCTTTCGGTTCGCGCCGCACTCCCTGCGCCTGAGCGTCCGGAACGTGAAGAGCGCCGTGGCGGTGGATATCGTGGAGGCGACCGCGGAGGAAATGCAAGACGCGAGAGCGGAGCTTCTTTCGAGGACAAGATGAAAAAATGGATGAAGCATAGCGAAGAAAACCTTGCGACTATCAATAAAAAGAACGCAAAACGTGGCTACTAAGCCTTGGGATACTAAGAAGGACGGGATTCTCCCCGTCCTTTTTGTGTTTTTTTGCTATTCACTGCATCGTTCTATCGGATTTCCTTCTCGTATCCAGTATTCGATGCCGCCCAGCATCTCTTTTACCTGAAAGCCGAGAGAAGTCAGCTTAGCAGCGCCTTTGGCAGCTCCATAACAGGCAGGACTCCAGCAGTAGACGACGACTAGCTTGGATCGATCCAGAGTAGCGGTCGACTCTGGGGAGATATGTGGATGATAAAGATGAATCGCCCCTGGTACATGACCGTCGTTATACGCATTTTCACCGCGGACATCGACGATTTGAAAATCAGTGATGCCATTTTGCAGGTCGTTCCATACATCGGATACATCCGTTTCTACAGAGAGCTTGGAAAGAAAATGATAACGAGCATTTTCAGCTGGAGCGGCAGGGGTACTAAGTACCAATGACATGAAGCATCCTCCTCATTTGTTTGATGGGGTTAGCATAGCATGGTATTTATCATCACAGTTATCTATACTATTTGATAAGTAGCATCATTCATTTCTATAGGAGGAACCGGCTGAATGGAGCTTCTTTATTTACATACCTTTTGTGAAGTAGCCAGATGGGGCAGCTTTACCCGTGCAGCAGAGCAGCTCGGTTATGCACAGCCAACGGTTACCGCGCAAATGCAAAAGCTGGAGCAGTCGTATGGGGCGCCGCTTTTTGAACGATATGGACGAGGGCTGCGATTGACTCAGGCTGGCGGGACATTGCTTCCGTATGCACGAGAGCTGACACGTCTTTATGGGGAATCTAAAGAGGTGGTCAGCAGTCATACACATGGTCCGATTCGAATTGGAACGATCGACACGCTGGCGGCGTTCTTTTTGCCACCGTATTTACAAGACTTTCGAAAAAAGTTCCCGGATATCGAGTTGCTTTTGCATACAGCGAGTGAAGGTGAATTGGTCAGGCAGATCAAGGATGGATATTTAGACATTGGCTTGATTTTTGATCGACAAAATACAGATGCGGAGCTTGTGACGCATGCCGTGCGTCAGGAGGAGCTCGTTGTCATCATGCCGCATGAGCATCGTCTTGCTGCATCTGCTAGGATTACGATCGCGGATCTGGCAGGGGAAGCATTAGTGCTGACAGAGGAGGGCTGTACGTACCGTGGAATGCTGCTGGAAGCGCTAGGCGAAGCAGGGATTCCCCAGCGGATTGCTTGCCAATTCAGCAATCCCGAAGCAGTCAAGCAGTGCGTGTGGTGTGGCATGGGGGTGGCTCTGTTGCCGGCGATGGCAGTGGAGAGGGAGCGAAAAGATGGCTCGCTGACAATCGTGCCTTTTCATTCAGACAAGCCGCCGTTTTTCGTTCAATTGATCTATCACAAAAAGAAATGGCTGTCTTCTTCGATGGAATCACTTGTGCAAAGCATTGCCAGAAGCAGTCATGAAAGAGGGGAGTTCTAATACCATGCAGCTGGATCTTTCTCCATTCGTCGCGGTTACCCCAGAGGAATCGATTATACCAGGGGTTCGCTTATATACCGTCAGCTACTATAGTCAGGGCTTGCTTGTTTACGCTGCACTGGCAGTTCCGGAAGTCTTCATGCAGGAGGGAGCCTCGTTGCCTGCGCTGTTGTATTGCCGGGGAGGAATCAAGAGCGTAGGCCAGGTGAGACCGGAGCGGATCAGTCAGATGGCCACTTTTGGCTATGTCATTCTTGCGCCTCATTATCGTGGCAATGAAGGGGGAGAAGGACGCGACGAATTTGGCGGTGAGGATCGTCACGATGTATTTGCCGCCTATGCAGCACTGCGAGAGGTCAAAGGAGTCGACAGACAGCGAATCAGTGTGTACGGCTTTTCCCGTGGGGGAGTGATGGCTTTGTTTGCAGCTATGGAGTGTGAAGGATTGCTGTCAGCTGTTGTCTGGGCAGGGGTCAGCGACATGTTTTTAACGTACGAGGAACGGGTCGATTTGAGACGGATGCTGCGCAGGCTCATCGGTCATCCCCGCAAGCAGGAGGAAGGGTACCGCTATCGTACCCCGTTGCTGCGTGTTGATGAGATTACTTGTCCCGTCTTAATCATTCACGGAACAGCCGATGAGAATGTAGGGATCGAGCACGCCTACAGACTGGAGCGTGCCCTGAAGCAAGCTGGAAAGCCGCATGAAATATGGCTGGCAGAAGGCGCCAGCCACTTGTTCAAGGGAGAAGATATCGAAATCTATACACGAAATATGTTCGCATGGCTGGATAGTCAGACAGCACCTATGGCCAGCCATTAATCATCGTTCGGTTTGATCGGCAGTGAAATAATGATTTCTGTTCCTTTTCCTACCTTGCTGTTTACCTTCATCTCTCCGCCATGGTTTTCCACCATGCGGCGGGAGATCGGCAACCCAAGCCCTGTGCCGTCCTCTTTCAAGGAGAAAAAGGGGTCAAAAATCCGGACGAGATACTCAGGTGAAATTCCTTCGCCTGTATCCCGAACATGAATATGCACAGCTTTTTCGTCCAGGTGGCTTTCGATGACAAGAATGCCGCCTTCTTTCATGGACTCAATACTGTTTTTCATCAAATTGAGCAGGATTTGCTTTAATTGCTCTACATCGACATGAATCCGAATGTCTGGATCGCAGCCATCCACGATTTCAATTCCATGGAGCATTGCTTCGGCATTCATCAATGGCAGGATGGAATGAACAACGCTGGTGAGTGTCACTTCCCGATAGTCTGGCTGCGAAGGCTTGGACAGCATCAACAGCTCTGTGACGATACGATTGACCCTCTCGATCTCCTGCAAAATCAGTGGCAAGTAGTGAAGGTCGCGCTCCTCCGTAGACAAGCGCTGCTCAAGCAGCTGGATAAAGCCGTAGATGACCGTCAGTGGATTGCGAATCTCGTGAGCAGCACCAGCGGCGAGTTGTCCGACCAGCGCCAGTTTTTCGGATTGATTCAAATATTCCTGGAGCTGCTCTTGCTCTGTAATATCCAAAAAGACGACCATCCATCCGGTTTCCTGTCCGTGCTGATGATTGTGCAGTGGAATGTACGAAACCAAGGCGATGAACGGGGTATCATCCTGTTTAAACAGCGTCATTTTGCGATTTACAAACCATGGTGCATTTTCAGTCCCGGATGCAGCCTCGAACGAATCCTTCGTTACCGGATAACCATCGTTGTCGAGCTTGACGAGATGCTTGGCAAACTGATTGACGTTAAAGTCACCAGAAGCATAGGGACGCGTAATGATACCGATGGGAAGCGAGTTTAAAATTTGCTCACGTACGTTTCTCTCTTCTGTCAAAATGTGACGCTGCTCCTCGTCCTGTGCAAACAGACTGGCGATACTGGTGGACATTTTGTTGAACTCCTGTGCCAGCTCCGAAAACTCATCCTGATTGTTGTAGACGATTTGCTGTCCAAATGTACCTTTGGAGACCACACGCGCTTGCTGCATGAGCGATTCAATAGGGCGCAGCAGCTCCTTGCGAAAATAAAACGTGCAGAACAAGCCAAACAGTATCGAAGCCACGGATACCGAGTAGGTCAAAATGAGAGAGACCTCGATGCTGTCATTGGTGCGTTGAAATTCCTTGTTCGTTTTGTATTCGAGCTGATTGAGTGAAAAGGAGAGGTCGCGCTCCAGCTGATCCATCAACGGCTGTACCTCATGGGTTAACACATAGCTGACGGCCGGGACATTATTTGCTTGTAAAAGCGGATTGATTTTGTTTAAGAATATAAAGTCCAGCTTGGAGATGGACTCAATAATGGAGAACAATTCACTGTTTTCTTTCGTTTGTTCAACGGAAGCAAAGCGAGAGCTATCAATGAGATTCGTATAATACTGGTCGAGATAGGACTGGTCGCGAGTCAGCGTATACGTCTTCAAGGCGTATGTCTTGGTGTAGATCTGATTCTTTACCTCCAAAAGAGCGCTTGTCTGCGGCAACACCTTTTGGGTGAGATGCATTTCATCAGAAGTGACTTTTGTCATCTGATAGCTGAACAAGGTAGTAATACAGCCGATTAAAAGCATCATGACGAGGTAGCTAAGCATCATTTTCTTCTGGAATCCCAGATTGCTAAACACGGACATGCCAATTATCCTCCAAATGAAGTGTGAGGCTGTGTAAGCCGTTTTACCTCACGTGTAATTTCTTCCTGAACATTTTCAGGTACCATGGGACCGAATGGACTCAGACGGTTGACTCCCTCCGCAAGCCCGTAAATGACTTCTCCGCTCGGGAGCTTGTTTTCCATATACTGTTCCATTATGATGCGATAGCATTGGCGGACATCCTGGATCAAGGATGTGAGCACGTAATCCGGTGCGATATACCGCTGATCGGCTATATATCCGATCGTGTACACTTTGGCACGCTGCGCTTCGGTAATCACATCCAGATTAAAGCTGTCACCCGTGGTGTAAATGACATCGACTCCCTGGGCAATCATTTGCTGTGTAGCCTGAATCGCGTTCGCATTGTCGTTAAAATCAGGGACGCTCTTTACAACGACGTTTGTTTTTGGAGATGCTTTTTTGACACCTTCACGAAAGCCTTTTTCCTGAGCCATCTCCGGGGGTTTATCCACGAGTATGTAGCCCACCTTGTTCGCTTTGGACATTTTGGCTGCCAGCATGCCGACGAGATATCCGGCTGGTTTCATATCGTAGCGAATCGTTGTCTGGTTTTTATGAGGAGCTGTGCCATTAAAGGAAACGAAGTGCGAATGTGGATATTTGAGAGCGACCGAAGAAAACGGCTCTGAAAAAATGACACCGTGACCGAGAATCAGATCGTAATCGTTGGCTGCGAACTTTTCAGCGACTGCCGTAATCTGATCGGGTTTGATGTGACTGGAGATTTCCAGAGAGAAGCCGAATCGTTTTTGCATTTCAGTGATACTTTCCATCGCACTGCTATTCCAGCCCTGATCGTAGCTGGGACCCTCGAGAAGCAGGGCAACACGCAATTTTTCCGGCGTAGTCCCTCGTTCGTTTAGATCCCGAATATGCTTCATGCTGGTAATAAACTGACTGGTAATAAGCAAAAGCAGCCCGACGACTAAACCGGCAAACAAGACAGGGAATAGTTGTAGCTTAGGCATGGGTGAATCCTCCAACGGAAAATAGGTGCATATAAGAAATACGTGTAATATCGACAAAAAGAAACATTTCTATTATATCGGAAATTCCCCTGCTGGGAAAAAGAGTGAATGACAGAACATTGGCGGGTGTGCATGGAATGGGACAGACAGGACAGGATAAAGAGGAAAATACGTCCTGACAGGGAAAAGAAGGGAGCCAACCAACGTGGAAAAAGACTGGATCGAAATACAGCAGCCTCAAATTCCGGATGAAGTGAGACAAGTGGAATTGCCAGAGATCGGAGAAACAACCCCTCATCCGAAACCGGAGAGTCCACAGGCTTCACAGGGTAGTACGACAGTTTCGGAGGGTGAAGGCTCTTCGTCAACCGAGAAAATTGGGTTTATTTCGTAAATCGTTCGACAAAAGAAGTCATTTTCTCTCGTGGACAAGCTCATGAATTTCTGCAAAAGTAGGTAGTAGAAGCGAGCGAGACTGATGCGAGGGGATAGGACACCGTGGCCCGATTGCTAATTGTAGATGACGCTGCCTTTACGAGACGAATGTTGACCGACATGCTGTCTGGGCAACATGAAATCTGTGGAGAGGCAAGCAATGGATTAGAAGCGATAGAACAGTACAAACGACTCAAGCCTGACATTGTAACAATGGATATCACCATGCCCGTCATGCATGGGATTGAGGCGATGCGAGAAATATTAAATTACGATGAGGAAGCCAAGGTGCTGATTCTCTCTGCGATCGGGCACAGGCAAAAAGTACTGGAAGCGATGCAAACGGGAGCGAGTGACTTCGTCATCAAGCCATTTCAGAAGGAACAAATATTAGATGCGGTTTCGCGTCTGGTGTAGTCATACGAAAAGCCGCCAGCTCCCTAGTGGAATGGCGGCTTCCTAGTTCATTTTACAAACGAATCTCGGTTCCCAGACCTGCGGCTTTGGAACGTTCATAGACGGTCTTGGCTACCGCGGTATCCAGATAGGCGATACCAACCGATTTATAGAGAGTAATTTCTTCTGCATGCTCGCGTCCTGTTTTGCTACCGACGAGTATTTCTCCCAGCTCGGCGTGCAGCTGATTCAAGCTCCACTCACCGCGACTGATCGGGATCAACAAATCACCAGCCTCGTGTTCTGCGCCCTCCAGTGTGTCCACAACAACTTTTGCACTGCGCTGCAGGGTAGTCAGATCAACCTCCTGCATATGAGGGAGGAATGCGCCAATCGCATTAATATGAGCACCTGGCTTCAAGCGATTTCCGTCAAAAAGTGGCGTCGTTGCTTTGGTACTGCAAATCACGATATCGGCGTTTTCGACCGCTTGATTCGCATCCTCAACAACGTGAATTTCACCTTTCCAGTCCGGATAGAGGGTGTGCAATTGTTCCTTCATCTCGTCGGCTTTGGCTCGTGTGCGATTGTACAAATAAATCTCCGTTAAAGCACGGACCTCCATGACAGCCTGAATCTGACCGATCGCTTGGGCACCGCAGCCGAGAACAGCACAGATACGTGCATCTTCTTTTGCCATGTATTTGGTTGCAACACCGCTGCTTGCCCCCGTGCGCATAACAGTCAGCAAGCTGGCGTCCATCATGGCTACATGTTGCCCGGTCTTGGCTTCAGTCAACAGAATCACACTCTGAAGCGCCTTGATTCCGTGCTCATGATTGTGCGGGAAAATGCTGATGACCTTCACTGCCACATAGTCATCTGATTCGAGATAGGCAGGCATGAACAAACTGGTAGCCTCGTATTTTGGATGCTCGATGGCTGTTCGAACAGGGGTAACGACGCGTCCCTGCACATGTTCACGAAAAACGTGTTCTACATCCTCCAGGCATTGCTTCATTGAATAAATTTGTTCAATGTTCTCTCTGCTGAGTACAAGCATGTTCGATTCATCCTTTCTAGGAAGAGCTTCGCTATGTTACGTAGTATTTGAAGTGGCACTTCAATTGTTGAGGAAAAAAATAACTCTTGCTGTAGGTGATAATAGTAAAGATTATAAGATGTATAGGAATTTGTATCAATAGGAAAAGGTTTCTTCCTGGAAATTCCTTTGTAGAAAAAAGAAATCAGAGCCTCCGAAGCTTTGCACCTTTGTCAAACAAAGGGTATGATAATTTTAATCCAGATAAGAATTATACTAATTAGTATCTGGATAAGTGAACCCGCAATTCCGCTAGAAAGCACGGTGCAGCCGGGTTAATCCTTTTCAGATGAGGTATAATTACATGGAAACTACAATAGGTAAAATGATAAAAGCTCTCCGTATGGGGAGGAAAAAAACGCTCAAGCAGATATCTGAAAAGACGGAACTATCCATCAGCTTCCTGTCACAGGTAGAACGGGGCAAATCGTCCATTACGCTGGAATCATTGAAAAAAATATCAGAGGCGCTAGAGGTTAGTCCGAGCTACTTTTTTTCGGAAGATTCTGCTCATGTCAAAAACAGTGTGAGAAGAAAAGATGAGCGTTTGCTGAGAAAGAGTGACTTTCCCTTTCTTTTTGAAGATCTGTCGGGGAGCCTCGCCATGCCAGGAATGGAGCCCATCCTTGTGACGCTTTTGCCGCACGAAGACAAAGGCGTTCCGTTTGTGCACAAGGGACAAGAATTCGTTTATGTATTGGAGGGCGTGCTCACGCTGCTTCTGGGAGAAGAGGAGCATGATTTGCATCCTGGCGATAGTATCCATATGGAGTCCTCAACCCCTCACAATTGGTTGAACCGGACTTGTGAGCGTGTTCGATTTCTCTGTGTGAACGCTTATAAGTAAAGAATGAAACGCAAAGTTTTTGTATAATAGAACCATATGTATTCTAGTGCGGTAAAGAGGTGGGATTTTGTCAGTGTCGCCCAACTATTTTCAGCAATACCAAGATGCCGATATGGATGAGTTAGCAGATGTGATCGGAGACCTGCTGCAGAATCCGATAACCGTGGAGGATGCCGACCACAAATTGATTGCCTACAGCTCGCATGGTGACAGTACAGACCAGGCGCGCTGGTCGACGATTATGGGACGCAGAGTGCCGGAAAAGGTCTTGACCCGTTTGTGGAAGGACGGTGTGTTTCAGGAACTGCTGACGCAGGATGACCCTGTGCATATTCCCGCCAAGGACGAGATTGGTCTGGGCAAAAGGGTCGCGATTGCCATTCGGCGTGGAAACGATGTGCTGGGCTACATTTGGGCACAGGAAGTAAATCGGCCCATTACCCGTGACGATGATGAAATTTTGCGCCAAGCGGCAAAAGCGGCTGTCTCACGGCTCATTCAAAGGCAAGGGAAGCGCAAGGCTGAGGAGCAGCGACGCAAGGAGTTTTTGTGGGAGCTGCTGCTGGGCAATCATCAAAGTGAGGCAATCATTCGGCAAAAAGCAGAAAGCCTGCAAATGCATCTGCCGCCCTCATATTTGATCTGTATCATCGAAGCCGCCGGACTACGGCTGGATCAATATTTGTACCCACTTTTGATGCGTGACAAGCTGTTTTGGGTAGTGGATGGCTCGCAGATTATTTTGCTGATCGGTCTTACAGAAGCCAAAAAAGAGAAAAGCAACGTGCTGATTCGCAAGGTCGAGCAATTTCTTTCCGATTCGCTGGGCAAGCTGGAGACGCATGTCAGTGAAGGGCAAGTCATCGCCGGATATGGACGAGGCTACAAAACGTATATGGAGATTGTGAAAAGCTACCAGGAAGCGCTGCAGGTCGTAAAGATCAAAAAGCTGTTCCCGCGAGAAATTGCCGGTATCCACGGGTATCAGGAGCTGGGAATCTATCGGTATTTGCTCAAGTGCAAGCAGTGGGACGAGGAGCAGGGCTATGAGAATGAGCGGATCGAGCTGTTGAAGCAATACGACCGCGACAATCAGACAGCCATGCAGGAAACGTTGGAAACCTTTTTGGACGCAGCGGGAAAGGTCAATGTGACTGCTCAGCGTCTTCATATCCACATCAATACGTTGAGCTATCGCCTGCGCCGTATCGAGGAAATTATGCAGGTCGATTTGGAGAATATGAACCAGCGAGCCTCCCTTTACTTAGAGCTGAAAATGGCAAAATTAAATGAGGAACAGTAGTTCGTTTGTGGGTTTTCACAAATAGTAGGTTGCTAAAATTAAAGGAATCCCCAAGGAAAAGCACGTAAAAATAGCTGTACAATGATACTACTCTCATAAAAAACGGCTTTCCAAGGAGGACTACCTATCATGATCGTTGGAATTCCTAAAGAAATTAAAAATAACGAGAATCGCGTTGCGATTACTCCTGCAGGTGTAGCAGCATTCGTTCAGGGCGGCCACACTGTTCGTGTAGAAAACAATGCTGGTATGGGCAGCGGTTTTACGAATGAAGATTATACAACAGTAGGTGCGGAAATCGTGGCTACAGCAGCTGATGCTTGGGCAGCTGACATGGTGTTGAAAGTTAAGGAACCGCTTCCATCCGAGTATGGCTTCTTCCGTGAAGACCTTATTTTGTTCACTTATCTTCACCTCGCTCCAGAGCCTGAGCTGACTCGTGCGCTCCTGGAGAAAAAAGTAATTGCAATCGCATACGAAACGATTCAGCTCGACAGTGGTGCATTGCCACTTCTGATGCCGATGTCCGAAGTAGCGGGTCGCATGTCCGTACAAATCGGTGCACAATTCCTGGAAAAACAATACGGCGGTAAAGGCGTATTGCTCGGTGGCGTACCTGGTGTGCCAAAAGGTGAGGTAGTTGTCATCGGTGGCGGTATCGTAGGTACAAACGCAGCGAAAATGGCACTGGGCTTGGGTGCGAACGTTACCATTATCGATGTAAACGCAGATCGTTTGCGTCAATTGGATGACCTGTTCCAAGGTCGCGTACAAACACTGATCTCCAATTCCTTCAACATTGCGAATGCAGTGAAAAAGGCAGACCTGTTGGTGGGTGCAGTACTGATCCCTGGCGCACGTGCACCACGTCTGGTCACAGAGGAAATGGTGCAACAAATGTCACCAGGCTCCGTAATCGTAGACGTTGCGATCGACCAAGGTGGTTCTATCGAAACCATCGACCGCATTACAACTCACGATAACCCAACCTATGAAAAGCATGGCGTTATCCACTATGCAGTAGCGAACATGCCAGGTGCAGTTGCACGTACATCCACTCTGGCATTGACCAACGTAACGATTCCTTACGCGCTGCAACTGGCTAACAAAGGCTATGCGCAAGCGATTCGCGACAACAAGCCATTGGCAAAAGGTGTAAACGTGATTGCTGGTAAAGTAACGTATAAAGCAGTTGCTGATACACACAATCTCCCATATGCACCTGTTGAAGAAGTTCTCTTGGTGAAAAACTAAGGATTGACGATAGAAAAAAGCTGCCTGTTTCTTGCTGAAGAGACGGGCAGCTTTATTTTTTGTTCGTAGTGGTTAAGGGAGAAGATGATCCGGATAATGGTACCAGTTTAATTTCATTTTGCCGGAATCGCTTAAACGAACATGAATTTTGATTTCAGCTAGTGCATCCTTGCGAATTTTGTTATCGTGATTTTTTGCAAACTGCTTCCAGGCGTTAACATCCTGTTTGTACAAAGCTTCTTCAAAGCCGTATAGATCCGTCCCGGCAGCAATTCCCTTTAAAAATGTGCCCCTGATTTGCTCCTCGATCTGTGCTTCCGCATCCTTTTCAATGTAATCTGCCGATACCTTGGCCATGATTTCCCGAACAAAGCCGTTCATGTGAATATCGACACGAAAGCGAGGATTCTCCCCAGTCTTTATGGGCTTCACCATAACCTTTACGTTTTGGATGCGCAGAGTGGCCTTTGGTTTATTGTTTTCCTTCACGATTAAGCCAGCGAACTCCGTATGCGGATTCATCCACCGCAGACCAAGCAAGTCATTATTGGGGAAAAAACCGTTCCATTTGCCTCGGTACACGGCATGAATGCCATCGACGGTAAGGCGAGAGATAAAATCGTTGTTTTCCTTCCAGGAATGCTTATAGATAGAGATGTTCGGGATAATCACGGTATTGCTGGGCTCCCAAAATCGGGAAATAAACGTGAAATAGCGGATCGGCTCAATAAACGAACGCTGCTTGTAAACATCCTGTGGCTGGTGCAAGAGGGAGGTCAACGGAGAAAAGCCCGTGACGGAGTGATTGCTAAGAACCTCTGGAATCGACTCTCTTGTTCCAAATACCCATTTGGTGTAACGAAGCAGCCCGTATCGATTCAGGATGTCAAAGGTTGCGATGACATCCTTTTGAAGCATGCGCTCGTGGTAAATCAGGGTGGAAACAAAGCCGTAAAACAGAGGAATTTGTGCATTCTTTTGCATATTATCCATGGCGCTTTGCAACGTTTCCCCCCTGCCGATCGAAATGATGACGGGTGGCTCTGAGGAGCCTGGGGGTGTTTCTTGCTTGGCGACACTGGACAAATCCGTTGATTGCGCATACAAAACGTACTGATTGTTTTGATAGTCAATTCCGAATGCAGAGAGATAGTTCAAATCCTGGATCGATTTTTGGTCCCAACAACCACTTGTGAAGCTCACAGACAACATCAGGACCAAGCATGCTATCAGTTGACGCTTCATTTTATGCCCCTTTCTTGCTTCCCTGTCTTACTTCCTTGTTTAAAAATGTCGATCAGAGGACGAAATAACACTTTGACGAGTGTATTCAAGAAATTGGAGGAATGATTCAAGACGTAAGGTCTCCCGAACGAAGTCAGTGTAGACAAGTAATAAGCGATGATCAGAAGACTTAGCACAAACCCGTAAATCCCCAAAATGGATGACATCAGAAAGACGCCAAAACGAGCAACGGTAACGGCGCCGCTTAAAGACTGATTGATCAGGGTAAAGGAGGCAACGACAGTCAGAGAGCCGATGAACAGCATGGAGGGGGAGGTTAATCCTGCTCGTATGGATGCATCCCCGATGATCAGCGCTCCGACTAACGCGAGGGTTTGTCCGACTGTTTTTGGCAGTCGAGCACCAGCTTCTCGCAGGAATTCAAAAATAAAGAGAATCCCGAACAACTCCATCGGAGCGGAGAAAGGCAGCCCTTTTCTGCCTTGGGTAATGGTAGCAAGCAATTGAAAAGGAAATTCTTCGACGTTGTAAGCAGAGAGGGCAATCCAAAAGCCTGGAAGAAAAACACCGATAAAAATGCCTCCGAGACGCAGGATACGCTCCAACCATACATAGGCAATCGGATATTGATCATCCTCGGGAGACTTGATGAGCTCCAGCAGTGTAACAGGTGCAATCAAGGCGAGCGGGGAACCATCCACCAGCACGATTACCTTCCCTTCAAACAGCATGTAAATCGCAAAATCAGGACGTCCTGTGTAATCCAAAAGCGGAAACAGAGAGTAGGTATGGTCACTCAGCCTTTGCTCGAGTATGGCGCTATTGATGTTTTTTTTACTTTGGCACTCGGCCAGCCTGTCGCGCATGGTATTCACGAGATCAGGAGGAGCTGCATCTTTCATGTATAGCATCGAGACCCTGGTTCTGGAGCGTGTTCCGAGTGTGTATGTCTCGCAAGCCATCGAGAGCGTCCGCATCCGCTTGCGGATGAGTGCAATATTGGCACTCAAATCCTCGACAAAACCGTCCCGTGGACCTTTAATGGATACTTCGGTATTTGCTTCTTCTGTTGACCGCTGTGGCCTATTGGAGATGTCCCATGTAAAAGGTGGCAAGTCTTGTAGAAATAACAACAAGTCGCCTGCGAATAATCGCTCCACCCAATAAACTTGCTCTTCAAGCAAGGGAACAAGTGGAAGCGAGCGGAGGTCACCCTTCGCTAGAAATTGATCCAGCTGGGGTAGCACAACCTCCTGCATATGTCTGATATCAGCAAGCCCCTCACAATAGACAAGCAGACATTGTTGATCTTCACTCGAGACCAATGGCAAAAAAACGACATCTGAGCAATCAGCAAACAGTTCACTTAGCTCGGTTTCACGACTCATGACCAGTGTCCTCCTGTCTGGTTGATTGCCGTAGGGCTATGCCACCAAGGATGAGTGTGAGGGCTAGTATGACAGCCAAAAATAGCGGGTAATACAGTTTTGATAGAAAAGAAACAAATTGCATATCACTGTAAGGTAGGCTGGTTATCGCAAGCAGGCTTCCGCCAAGCAAAAACAGCAGGATCCATCTTTTTGAATAGGAACGCAGCTGTAAAAGCTCACAGATTAAAATTAAGCACAGCGAGATGCGTACAAAAGACCCGGAAAGCCATTGATAGATGGCGAAGAACTCCATGTTCTCGATATCCTTTCCAACCGTAAGCAAGCGCCACTGTTCAAAGGCGGGGAATCGCTGACGAGAGGATTCGATCGGGCCGAATTCGGCGATTGCACCAGTCAAAGGGCTGAGGGTGAGGACGATGATGATAAATACGAGAATCAGGAAGTGAGACAGCCGCAGTGGTGCTCTTACATGATGCTGAAGCAGTAGCAGGACAAACAATTCAACAAATCCGCCGGCAACATAAAGCATTCCGTGCAGCATAGGCGTATAGCCATGTTGAAACAGCGGGAGGAGCAAACTGTAGTCTTTTTTAGGAACATTGCCAAAAGCAACGAAAAAGCCAAGAATGGCAACAGCAGGGAGCAGCATACCGGCCGTGATTCCAAGCGGGACAATCCCCCGATGGGCCGCGATCATACAAAACACGATCAGGGCGAGGGCCGTCATCCATTCTGGTGTACGGGGCAAATAATTGACCGTCGTCCAGGTCTGCGTATCGATCAGACTGACTAATGCCATCAAATACAGGAGAAGAATGATCGGTGTCAGGATCAAGTAGCTGACGAACTTGTTGGAGTTACGTGAAATCCATACAGCCAATGGCTGCTGCTTGAGACGGCGACTGATAAAAGCTAGAAGGATGGCCCAAAGGATAAACGGAATGGCGGTCAAAAGAACACTTACCCATGAATCACGTCCTGCTTTACTGAGCAATAGAGGGATAACGGTTACATGATTCGTGATGCCTGCTGTCAGCATGATCATCATGATTGCTTGGCCAATCCCGATTTTTCCGTCGACTTTCATAGCGGTCCCTCGTCATCTCCAAGAATGGTAGTGCTGTTATGATTTACCTGCCCGCTTGGAAATATGTATCTCGTATAGAGGTACCTCGCACAAGTAAAGTGTGGTATTCTACTATGAGGTAAAAATGGAGCGAGGAGTGCAACCAGATGTATCAGCTTATACGAAAGTATCTGTTTCAGCAGGACGCGGAAGAAATTCATGAGAAGACGATTCATGCCCTGAAGCTGGTGGAGGATTCGGCTCCGGGTAAAAACTTGTTAAAAATGGTTTTCCAGCTGCGCGATGAGCGTTTAGAGACCAAGCTGTGGGGACTAACCTTTCCCAATCCGGTAGGTCTGGCCGCTGGATATGATAAAAATGCAGAGGTTTATCATGCGCTGGGTGCCCTCGGGTTTGGTTTTGTCGAGGTAGGTACGCTTACCCCACAGGGACAGCCAGGCAACCCAAAGCCGCGTGTGTTCCGACTTCCTGAGCATCAGGCGGTTATCAACCGGATGGGCTTTAACAATCAGGGTGCCTACCTGGCGTCACAGCGCTTGATTGACTATGCCTATTCCGATGTTCCGATTGGGATCAACATCGGGAAAAACAAGGTGACACCAAACGAAGAGGCTGCCAGCGACTACAGCAAATGCATGGACATGCTGTACTCTTACGGCCATTATTTCGTGATCAATATCAGTTCACCGAATACGCCAAATCTTCGAGATTTGCAGGAGACAGAGAGCATGCGCTTGCTCGTCCGTGCGGTACGTGAAAAGGCTGCAGAGATGGAAGCGCGCGGTGTAAAGAAAAAGCCGATCTTGTTAAAGGTTGCTCCGGACATGACCGACGAGCAAATGCATGATGTCGTTCACGCTGCCGTAGAGGAAGGGATTTCTGGAATTATAGCTACCAATACCACACTCTCGCGTGAAGCTGTCAAAAATCATCGCCACGCAGAGGAAGCAGGCGGGTTGAGTGGAAGACCGCTTACCGAGCGTTCTACCGCTTGGGTAAAAGAAATTTATCAGGAAATTGGCGACAAGGTACCTGTCGTAGGTGTAGGTGGTATTTATACCGGTGAGGACGCGTATGAAAAAATCCGTGCGGGTGCGAGTCTCGTTCAAGTATATACGGGTATGATCTACCAAGGGCCTGGAATTCCAAAGCAAATCAATAAAAAGCTGTTGCAGTTGATGAAGCGTGACGGGTTCAGTCACATCAGCGAAGCGATTGGAGTCGACGCAAGATCATAAAGAGTGGCTGAATAGCGAGCAGATATTGCGACAATGTCGTAGTATTTTGCTCGCATCATTCATTTTTGTGCTCTTTTTCTTTCGTACTCTTTTCGTTATAATGAGAGAGGACAATTCGATATTGTCCGAAAATTTCATATTGTTGGCATTAGGTGCCTTTATGATTGCGAAACATAAAGGGTAACAGGGAATCGGGTGAAAGTCCCGAGCGGTCCCGCCACTGTAACCAGGGAGTTCTCTTTGCTAGAAATCCACTCATATCTATATATGGGGAAGGACAAAGAGCGCACGGATCTGGAAGCCAGGAGACCTACCTATCGGCCACACCCAGATACCTTCGCGGAAAGGAGCGGTGAATACGAGGCAATATGGCTGAATGGTTGGTCTATTGTTTTGTGTGCACAAATCTCGTCTTCGTGTAGATGGGATTTTTTTGTTTCGTGGAAAAGAAAGAAAAGGAGAAAAGGAGGAAGTCGAATGAATCGATCGCGGATTGTATCAACATGCTTATTGATTGCCGGATTTGTATTTTACTTTTTAGTGAATGAGCCACAGACAGGACATGCGATGCACATCATGGAAGGATATTTGCCAATGTCCTGGGCACTGTTCTGGTGGGTAGTCTTTTTGCCATTTTTTATTCTCGGATTGCGCTCCATCAACCAGATCGTCAAAGAACATCCTGAAATGAAATTGCTTTTGGGTGTCTCAGGGGCTTTTGCATTTGTGCTGTCAGCGCTTAAAATCCCGTCGGTAACGGGCAGCAGCTCACATCCGACAGGTACCGGTCTTGGAGCGATCATGTTTGGTCCTCTGGCGATGTCCGTTTTGGGAAGCTTGGTTCTGCTGTTTCAAGCGCTTTTATTGGCGCACGGAGGTTTAACGACCCTAGGAGCCAACGCCGTATCGATGGCAGTAGTAGGTCCGATGGTAGCATACGGTATTTATCGTTTGATCATGCGTGCAAATGGTAGTCAGCGTCTCGCTGTATTCTCAGCAGCTGCCTTAGCTGATTTGGCTACATACGTCGTCACCTCGATCCAATTGGCATTGGCGTTTCCAGCTGAAACAGGTGGAGTGCTTGCTTCCTTCGTGAAATTTGCGAGCATTTTTGCTTTTACCCAAATTCCTTTGGCGATTAGTGAAGGCTTGCTGACCGTTCTTGTCTGGAACTGGCTGCAATCTTATAACGCAAAAGAATTGGCCCAATTACGCTTGCTGAAACGGGAGGAATCGCTGTGAAAAAGGGCTTAAACTGGCTGTTACTCTTAGGAGTAGTCGTACTGGCTGTCCTGCCGCTGTTATTGGTTCAGGATTCGGAATTCGGTGGAGCCGATGGAGTAGCAGAAGAAGCGATCAAGGAAATCTCGCCTTCCTATGAGCCATGGTTCCAGCCGCTTCTGGAGCCGCCAGGAGGAGAAACGGAAAGTCTGCTGTTTGCTGTTCAGGCCGCTCTCGGTGCAGGCGTCGTCGGTTACGCGATGGGATTGTACAAGGGACGGCTGGATAAGTCGAAAAAATGAATTGGCAGCAGCTTGATTCCCTTTCCTATCAAAATCGACTGAGGCAGCTTCCACCTGAGCACAAGCTCTTGTTTGGGGTTGCGCTGCTGCTTCTTGTTCTCATGGGTCATACGCTCGTACAAATGCTTGTATTTGTGTGGATAGGGGTGTGGGTGATTGGTTATGCCCGCATCCCTGTCGGTAGTTATCTGCTGTTTTTACTGCTGTCTCTCTCTTTCTTTGTTGCGGGCTTGCCAGCACTCCTGCTCGAATGGGTAAAAGCAGGGGCTGGTCTGCAAAAAGTGGAGATGCTGATAGCTTGGAACCTCGGTTCCTATGTGGTATATATCTCGCCTGTGGCAGTTAGCAAGGTAACCATTTTATTTTGGCGGACGATGGCGAGCTTGAGCTGTTTTTCGTTCATTCTGTTCACGGTACCCTTTGCAGAAATATTGCAGGTGCTGCGCAGGATCGGGGTACCCTCGATTTTGACTGATTTGCTAATGATCATGTATCGCTTTATTTTTGTCCTGCTGCATACGTCCTATCAGCTGTGGATTGCACAGCGTTCCCGGGGTGGACATCGCGGCTTCAAAGCGCTGCTGCGAGACGCTGGGCTCTTGGCTGCACAGCTGTTTGTTCGAGCCATGCGTAAATACGAGGCACTATATAAAGGGATGTCAGCCAGAGGCTTTGCGGATAGCTTTCATGTGCTGGGCCTGCAGACACATGTCCGATCGGCTCGCTATGAAAGAGAGTCCATAGTCGGCTGTATCATGCTGGTTCTGCTGGAGAGCTGGACAGGAGGTTGGTGGTTTTGACAGTGATGCTATTGGAGTTTGATGATCTGCACTATTCGTATCCAGGTGGGCGAGGACCAGTTCTTCAAGGTGTTTCCTTCGGCATACCAGAGGGAAAAAAATGTGTTCTCCTGGGGCGTAACGGCTGTGGCAAGTCCACCTTGTTTCTCCACGGAAACGGCATTATTCAGCCACAAAAGGGCCAAGTCTCTTGGCGAGGGGTGCCGTTCGTCTACAAGCGCCAGGCTCTGCAAGAGATGACACAAAGGGTCGGGCTTGTTTTCCAGGACCCCGAGCATCAGTTGATTGCAAGTACGGTGTCGGAGGATATTTCGTACGGCTTGTGCAATCGCAAGCTGCCACCTGAAGTCATTCGGGCAAAAGTAGAGAGCATTTTAAACGTATTCGGATTGCGAGAGCTGGCTGACGCGCCTATCCATCATCTGAGCCTCGGACAAAAGCGACGCCTGGCTTTGGCAGGGGTGATGGTGCTGGAGCCAGAGCTGCTCCTCCTGGATGAACCGACAGCGTATCTCGATCGCTACCAGACGAAAAATTTGCTTCGCGAGCTCGATCATATTCATCAGAGCGGGACAACGGTACTGATGGCGACTCACGATATGGACATTGCTTTTGAGTGGGCAGAGTGGATTTGCGTGATGGATGGGGGGCAGCTGGTATTCGCTGGTGAGCCACAGGAAGCTCTGGAAAAACGAGAAATGCTGGAGAGTCTGCATCTAGGGCTGCCACTCATTGCAGAAGTCTGGGACGCTTTGCCCGATACCGTCAAGCAGGGAATGGAGGGAAGTATCCCTACATCCGTTGATGAGCTAAAGCAAAGACTCGCTGGCAGGTTGGTCAGCAGTCGCTGAAGCGCAAAGGCATATGAAGCAAGTAACCTGTTTTTATTTTTGACGAGTTATGGTAATATGGGAGACAAATATGTAAATAATGTTTTACAAAAAGCAGAATACATGGTAGTAGCGCTAACGTAAACTAAAAAAGACCGCAGGTGTTGGCGCACCTACGGTCACTACAATAGACGTTCCCCACAGGGGGCGGCTCAGCAAGTAACAGGTTTTTAAACGCAGATCACCCGGCTGGCAGGCTCAAGGGTGATCTATTTCTTTTTGGTGAAAGACAGTATGGCCACAATAAGCATGCCAAAAGCAATCATCAGGCTTATCGCTTCATACACTGTCATAATTCTCACCCCCTTTGTTCAGGAGATGAGCCGACCACCCTTGAGGAACCTATGCTATTGTATTAGGAAAATAATAGCATGTTTTCTGTCCAAACGAATAGTACCGCCCCTCCAATGACATCCTAAGTCGCAAATGACATAGGGGAGGCAAGCGAATGAAAGACGATATGATTATGGGTACACCGATCTCCAATCCACCTGAGCGAAACGTATCCCGCAAGGTAAAGGACGAGCTGATGTTTAACGTCTTGGAGCATGACATGACCGCGGATGAAAAAAATAAAAAGCAAAAGGAAGATTACCTGATCAAAGGTAAAGAGTAAGGATGAATGACTTTAGTCCTTGCTCGTTTTGATCAACTAGACGAATAGTTGGCGAAACTGTAAAATGGCAAAAGCCGGGCAACACAGATGCAGATGGCCTGTGCGGCAATTAGCTTATTGTTTCGTTTATAGATCAATCAAAACGCTGTACTCGATAAAATTTTATTTTAAGATCAATGACACTGACGAGGTGTTCTTGGTCTATTTTTATTTGATTACTAAACTACATGTTTGAATAATAACGAGCCGGGTATAGGTTATTATCACATGTCCTAGCATGAAGGAGAAGACAGAATGAGAGTAACGATACGAAAAAAATTAGTCATTGTTTGTTTGCTTTTGCTAGCCATTCCTACTCTGTTGACAGGGATCATCGGATACACTGTGGCAAAGGATGGACTCAACGAGCTTTCGCAGACGGGTCTGAAAAATTCCGTGCGCTTGGTCATTTCGATGATTGATGTCATCAATGAGGATGTAAAAAGCGGGAAAATATCTCTAGAGGAAGCGCAAGAGCTGGTGAAAACGCATATCCTTGGACCGAAAACGGCCGATGGGAAAAGAACAATTACCAAGGAATTTGATTTTGGGAAAAATGGCTACATGTTTGCATATGATAAACAAGGAAATCTGATTCTCCATCCGAATTCGGAAGGACAAAATTTCTTGGATAAGCAAGACCCGGATGGCGTTTACTTTGCGCGTAACATTTTCGAACAAGGTCTGAATGGTGGGGGCTTCACTTACTACAAATGGCCTTTGCCTGACGATCCGAATGCACTTGAACCGAAAATTGCCTATTCGCAAGTCGATCCGAATTGGGGCTGGATCATTATTGTTGGTTCGTATATGAGTGATTACAATAGCAATGCGAATCAGATTATTTATGTACTGCTTATTATTACGGGTTGTGCCTTGCTTGTGGGAACAGCGATTGTTGTGTTGTTTGCCAACCATATCGCAAAACCGCTCGTGAAGCTGACAGCTCTTGTGAAGCGTATGGATAACGGTGATTTGACGGTAGAGCCTTTGCAGGTCAAAAACAAGGATGAGATCGGTCAGCTATGTGACAGCTTCAACGGCATGTCGCTGAAATGGAGAGAAATCATCGGTGATGTCGCCGAGACCTCGCAACAGCTGGCAGCGTCATCCGAGCAATTAGCAGCCAGCAGCGAGCAGACGGAGAGAGCGACAGAGCAGATCGCCCAGGCGATCCAAGAAGTATCGATCGGGGCGGAAAAGCAAACGGTCAATATGAAGGACGCGGATGATCGCGTGACAGAGGTTTCTACACGCTTGCAGCAATTGAGTTCTTCGATGACTGCTGTAGCAGCATTGGCTACGAAGACCAATCAAAAAGCGTTCAGCGGAAATGAGGTTGTCGCCCAAACGATTAATCAGATCAGCCTCATTCAGCAAACATCGTCAACGACAGCGAATGACATAATCCACTTGAACGAGAAATCGAAGCATATTACGCACATTGTGGAAGTCATTACCCAAATTGCCAACCAGACAAATCTATTGGCATTGAATGCAGCAATCGAAGCGGCACGCGCAGGAGAGCATGGTCGTGGATTTGCAGTTGTTGCGGATGAAGTTCGCAAACTGGCGGAGGAATCGGCGAAAGCAGCAGGGGATATCCGGGCGATCATTGAGCAGGTTCAATTAGATACCGAGCAAGCTGTAAGCCGCATGCAGGACGGAACAGGCGTCGTGCAGGATGGCATCACGATGATCGAACAAACGGGAGAGCTGTTTACGGACATTGTCAAAATGATCGAGAATATTTCACAGGAATCACAAGAGGTAGTAGGGATTGTAGAGACGATTCACGCGGAGTCGCAAATCATGGTCGAGTCGATCCAAGAGGTGTCCCAGATTTCCGAACAATCGTCTGGCAATATTCAAAATATCGCTGCTGCTTCTGAAGAACAGAATGCTACGATGGAAGAGGTATCTGCTACAGCAGGAGCATTAAGCAAAATGGCTCTCGACTTGCAGGATTCACTCAGCCGTTTCAAAATGTAAGGGAAAGAAGCCTTCCTATATCAGGAGGGCTTTTTGCTTGGGAATAGGAAAGTTTTACAGGGAGTCTGTCTCAGCTTCGCGAATGAGGGAAAACGTAGTATTCTTCCACTGATATACGCGTTCAAGGTATTTTCCAAGCGAGTTGTCGTAATAAACGGTTTTGAAGGAGTCAGGGCTAACCTGTGCAAACAAAACAGAATAACTGCGCTCTGAGCTTACAATCTCGTTATCGGATTCAATCGGCAGCCGTTCCATTTTTCCATCGCGGATCGTAAATAGCTTGTAGGTGTACAGATTACTAGACGCATACTGTCCGATTGCAAAATCGATATTGCCATCATGATTGTAATCAGCAAAGGCGAAGGAAAATGATTTTTGGAACAGCAGCTCATCAAACGCGTCATTCAAACGGAGTGTGGACAGGGGGCTTCTTTTTTCATCAAGCAGTTGGAGCTCAAAGGTGCCAGTCCAGTTAGGGCCAGTAAAAGGACCTGGTTCTTCTTCGATTCGATATTGTCCATCTGTCATGACTAGCACGAGATACTTTGCTTTCGTGTTGCCGGACATGTTGCTGTCGAGCGGGGCTTCGGCTAGAATCGTGGGCGTTTGGCTGGTCAAATGACTGCTATTTGCCTGCGCGGGAACCTGGGTGCCTGATTGAGCCATGCTGCTTGAAGTACCAGTACTGACAGAAAACGATAATAAACTGGCGAATAGGATGACTGCTGCGAGCACTTGATTCATGCTACCATTCCTCCAAGGGAAAATATGTTAATAGGACGTTTGGGGATTGGTGAAGGTTTCACTTACAGAAAATAAATTCATGTGGATGAGTCTTCAAGCTTCTTACGCTCATCTTCTACTTTTCGCTTCGCCATTTTTTGTTGTTTGATTTCTTCTTTTAGCCGCATCGCTTCTTCCATATCGATTCCATACTGGTTTGCCAATACCAATACGTAATAGAGCACATCGTAGAGCTCTTCCTCAATGGTTCCTTTGATGGACTTTGTTTCAGTCATACGGGAATCTTTTCGAATGGCTTCTGAGAGTTCTCCTACTTCTTCTACCAGCTTTAAAAAGGAAGCTTGCTTGTCCTTGGGGCGGTATTCCGTTTGTTTGATGTGAACTTGTATCTCTTTTAGCGAGTAAGACTCCACTTGAAGATTCCCTCCTATTTCCAATAAACTGATTGTAGACGAATAGAGGGGGAGACGTAAATATATCGGAAAAAGCTGGCTTGCTATATGCTGCGAAGGAGGATAAACATCATGCATCCCAAAAAAGTCCCCCGTTAATCCCGAGGTCCTCCATTTATGTGCTTGTATCCACCCAGCCAAACTAGCTTAAGGGAGATGTAAGCAAATGAACATGAATGGACCTGTAGAAATTTCAAAAAGGGAAAGATTTCAAACCTGCCAGGAAATCGCTTCGAGATTGCATGAGGTTTTCAAAGAGAAAGTTTTGGCTATTGGGGTCTACGGATCTGTTTCCAGAGGTACAGACGGGCCGTTTTCGGATATCGAGATGTTTTGTGTACTCGATGATTCTGGTGACGAGACAGATTTTAGCTATGAATGGTCAGCGGGACCGTGGAAAGCCGAAGTGAACGTTATGAGTGCAAAAGTCATTTTAGCGACAGCAGCTACCGTTGAGGGAGAGTGGCCACTGACACACAGTCCTTTCTTTTCCCCGCTTAGCCTGTACGACCCAGAAGGGTTCTTGGCGGAGCTCAAGAAAGCGGCTGAATCACCTGCAAAGGAAGACTTCAAGCACGCAGTCAACGAAGTGCTCGTAGGAGAAATGTACGAGTTTATTGGAAAGCTGCGAAATATAAGCGTGAACGGCCCGAGCACCTACTTGCCGTATTTAACCATGCAATTTGCAAAGTACGGTGCGATGCTGATCGGATTGCACAATCAAAAAAGATACTCGACCGGAGCAATGGTGTTGCCGGAGGCTTTGGAGCTGCCAGATCGGCCAGCTGGCTTCGATAAAGTAGCTCGACTGGTGATGTCAGGAAACCTGTCAGAGCCGTCCGAATTACTAGCCGCCTGCGAAGATTTTTGGAGTGGGCTTGCAGCGTGGGCAGCTGAACACGATTACACGATCCATTCAAAGCGAATTCCTTTTTGAGCCCAAAAAAGAGACCCTTTTGCGAGGGTCTCTTTTTTTGTGCAAAAAACCACCGGCAGTCATCGGCCGGTGGTTGTGGCAATCTACACGTTTGCTTGCTCTTTTCGCGAAGAGCCATATTTCTGGATATCGGCTGGTGTTTTCGGAAAAGGAATTTGCAGTGATTGATAGAGGGGTGCCTTTGTGATGTCAGCGGCATAGCATTCATCAACCTGAATCCCTGATTCCTTGAACCCTTTGAGCATTTTCAGGAATCCAAACATCCCCATGGAGCCGTTTTCCCTGACGCGCCGTACTTCCTCCAGATTCAAATAAACAATGGTAAAGGACTCGGAGTCACCCAGCTGTTCAATAACTCTGCCTTCTGGATCGACAGCTACGGAATTCCCCATTCCGATTGGATTCGGATGGTTGATGCTAACGACAAAGCATTGATTCTCAATCGCGCGGGTAATGGCGATCGGAAGGTGATTTCTCGTTCCACCAATCCAGTCACCCTGGAGTGTCGGCTTGATAATCACTTCCGCCCCTTTTAGAGCAAGATTGCGTGCTGCTTCCGGATAGTGGCCATCCGCACAGATCAGGAAGCCTACTTTACCAATGTTCGGGATCTCGTATACCGGAAAATCATGTCCAGGCTTTGACTGCTCAAGCGGATAAGGGATAAATACTTTCCGGTATTTCATGACGATTTCTCCCTCGGGAGAGATCAGGATTGCCGTATTGTAGGCTTCGTTTTCATTCTCCGCTTGTTCAAACAAGGAACCAGGTGTCAGCCATTTTCGATGCTGTCTCGCTTTTTCGCAAAGCAACTCAGTCAAGGGACCAGGGATTGGCTCTGCCATCTGTAACCAATTCACTGGATCAAGTCCGTTTAGATACAATTCAGGAAAGGCAATGAGATCGACCGCTGGATTCATGGTGGCGATCGTGTCTACATAGTAGGCCAGTTTTTCGTAATTTTCCCGTTTGCGTGCTTGCAAATCAGGATGTGCACTGGGTGATGCGATTTGGACCAAGGCCAGATTCAAATAGCTCATAGGCTCACTCCTTGTCGACAACGTTATAGCTTCATATTGAAGGGTGGACCCTGTTTGTACAATTACCCGTTCGGACCATGTTTTGACGGAAAAATCTGATATAATAAAAGAGATGACTGGTCATGGGGAGTGACTGATTATGAAATCGCTTTCAAATAGAGATTACCAAAAGGTGCTTGCGTTTATGGATGATATGGCTGGTCCTGCGCAAAATTTCCGACATCAGGCGCTAGCTGCGTTTGAAAAGCGATTTGGTTTTCATCAGGCCAACTTTTGGATATGCAACGAACGAAACGATCTGATTCGTCCTGAGATGCGAAACATTAGCCATCACGCCATGGATCGCTACCTGGATACGTGCTATCAGTATGATATTTTAATGCCGAACAAAATCGGTCATCGCTTGCGGAATCAACATGTTTTACGAATTCAGGACGTTCTTTCGCCACAAGAATATGAGCAAAGCGATTATTACGATGAATTCATGTCACGTCATGGATACTATCATCAGATGGTTGCCTATCTCATGGACAACGGGCGACTGCTCGGCTGCATTGCATTTATGCGCTCTGAAAAAGAGAATCCGTTTCAGCCAAATGACATGGCCTGTCTTGAGCTGCTCACTCGCTTTCTATCTCGAAGCATGGGGAATGAAGAGTTTCCAGAAGCCTTCGTTTCTATGTCTCAGGAAGAAAGGGAACTAACCAGCAAAGAGCGAGAAGTCCTTGCCCTTGTGCAAAAAGGCTATGGAAATGAAGTGATCGCCAGGCAGCTGTTTGTCAGTATCAATACAGTAAAGAAGCATCTCCAAAGCATCTATCGCAAGTTTGATGTCACAAATCGGACGAGCTTGTGCTATAAAATTCATGCAGGTCAAAAGTGAATGACTAGCTACAGATACAAAAAGCCCTCTCAATTGACAATTGAGAAGGCTCTTTTTACGTTTATAGATCGTAATACAGCTCATACTCTTTCGGATTCACAGTGCGCTCGACTTGCTCGATCTCACCGCGTTTGATGGAAATCCAGCTATCGATCACGTCTTTGGTAAAGACGCCTCCTTCGAGCAGGAAGTCGTGATCTTGCTCCAAAGCAAGCAGTGCCTCCTCCAAAGAAGCAGGAGCGCTCTTGATCTCGTGCTTTTCTGCAGCGGAGAGATCGTAAATGTTCTTATCCAATGGACCATAGCCTAATTCACGCGGGTCGAGCTTGCGCTTGATTCCATCGAGACCAGCCATCAGCATAGCGGCAAACGCCAAGTATGGGTTGGCAGTCGAGTCTGGTGTGCGGAATTCGATGCGGGACGCTTTTGGGGTGACAGCCGCGATCGGGATACGAACGGCAGCAGAACGATTGCCTTTGGAGAACACAAGATTCACAGGTGCTTCGTAGCCAGGAACGAGACGCTTGAACGAGTTGGTGCTCGGGTTGGTCAAGGCGATCAGGGCAGGAGCGTGATGCAGAATACCACCGATGTAGTGGAGGGCAGCTTCACTCAAATTGGCATAGCCGCCTTGCTCATAAAACAGGGGAGTATCCCCGTCAAACAAGCTTTGGTGCACGTGCATCCCGGAGCCGTTGTCGCCAACGATCGGCTTTGGCATGAAGGTAGCGGTTTTGCCATGCTTGGCAGCTACATTGCGAACGATGTATTTGAACAAGAGCAGGTTGTCAGCAGTGCGAGTGAGCGTATCAAAGCGGAAGTTGATCTCGCCTTGGCCAGCAGTGGCTACTTCATGGTGATGACGCTCAACGGCAAGGCCTGCCCCGGTCATCAGTGTGCACATCTCATTGCGGATGTCCATTTGCGAATCAGTCGGTTGAACAGGGAAGTAGCCGCCTTTGTTGCGTACCTTGTAGCCGAGGTTTTGTCCCTCTTTACCAGTGTTCCAGAATGCCTCTTCAGAATCGATATGGAAGAAGGAGCCGGATGGACCAGAAGCATAGCGGACACTATCGAACAGGAAAAACTCCGATTCCGGGCCAAAATACGCTGCGGTCGCTACACCAAGCTGTTGTAGGTAGGCTTCTGCTTTCAGGGCAATGCCGCGTGGATCGCGTGTATAGGTGGAGTTGTCTGGATTGACGATGTTACAAACGATATTCAAGGTTTTGGATTCTACGAAAGGATCGATAAATGCGCTGGCAGGATCAGGCATCGCGACCATGTCACTTTCTTCGATGGATTTGTATCCGGTCAAACTAGAGCCGTCAAAGGCAACACCGTTGCGAAACGTCCCTTCATCTACAGCGTAGGCAGGAACCGTCACATGATGCTGGCGGCCGAGCAGGTCAACGATGCGAAAATCAACGTATTCGATTTTTTCAGAGTCGATGGTGGACAAGACTGTTTTCATATCCATGGAAAAGAACACTCCAATCACGAATTATTTTATTGAACAAACTAATAAAGTTCGCCTTTTCGTACGTTATTCTATTTCGTATTATAGGGAAGATTGATATCGTTCGTCAAGAGGTTTTCTTACTTTTAATGTAAGGATTTCTAACATTATATTATGGGGTTTAGAAAATGTTTCTGGTTTTGTAGAATGAAGACAAACTATTTTGGATAAAAACGAAAGGCGGAATTGCGATGAAGGTACTCGTGCTTGGTGCTGGCGGAATCGGTGGCTATTTCGGTGGGAGATTGGCGGAAAAAGGAGTCGATGTAACATTTTTGGTTCGTGAACGCAGGTACAAGCAATTGCAGGAGCGTGGATTGCGCGTACAGAGTATCCACGGCGACATTCACTTGCCGTCTCCTCAAATCATCATGTCTGGGGAAGAAGCTGGACCTTTTGATGTGGTGCTTTTATCGAACAAAGCTTACACGCTAGCTGACAGCATCGAATCGATTGCGCCGTATGTAGGAGAGCAAACCGTGGTCATTCCGCTTTTGAACGGAATTGCCCATATGGAGCTTTTATGGGAGCGCTTTGGGAAAGAGCGAGTACTTGGAGGACTTTGCTTTATTGAAACCACGCTGAATACCGAGGGTGACGTGGTTCAGACTAGTGGGATTCATGATACGGTCTTCGGAGAGTGGGAAGGAGGAAGAAGCGAGCGTGTAGATCGCATTGAGCAAGTATTCTCTGGGGCTCTGAACACGATCAGGGCGAGCGACCATATCCAGCAGGAAGCATGGCACAAATATTTGTTTATCACGACGTTCTCAGGGATTACGACACTGATGAATTCTGCAGCAGGACCGATTCGCGAAACACCGTATGGCCTGGAGCTGACCAGACAGCTAGCAGAAGAAGTGGCATCAGTTATGCGAGCATTAGAGGCGCCGATCCTTCCAGATATCGTGGAAAAGCAAATGGCGGGCTTCCAAAAGCAGGGGGCTGCCATGAAATCCTCTATGCTGCGCGACATGGAAAAAGGATTGCCGGTAGAGGGAGATCATCTGCAAGGGTACTTGCTTGAGCGCGCAGAAAAACTGGGCTTGTCCACGCCAATGCTAAAAGTTGTTTACAATAATCTGAAGGTTTATGAACAGAAGCGGGAAGCTAGCAAATAAGGTATAATAGTGGGCGAACGTCATTAGAAAATAGGAGGGGTACAGATGGAAGTCATCAAGATTTCCCCCCGCGGATATTGCTACGGTGTTGTGGATGCCATGGTACTGGCACTCCGCACAGCGCAAAACTTTGACCTTCCCCGCCCGATTCACATTTTGGGCATGATTGTACACAATGCACACGTCGTTGAGGCGTTTGAAAAACAAGGAATCAAAACATTGGATGGAGAGGACCGCCTCGCGCTTCTGGATCAGGTGACCGAAGGAACGGTCATTTTCACAGCACATGGCGTATCTCCAGAGGTGCGCAAAAAAGCGCGTGATAAAGGCTTGACCGTCGTGGATGCGACTTGCCCGGATGTAACGAAAACCCATGACCTGATTCGGGAAAAGGTAGCGGATGGCTATCACGTCATCTACATCGGGAAAAAAGGTCATCCAGAGCCAGAGGGGGCTATCGGTATTGCGCCGGATCACGTCCATCTGGTCCAAAAGGTAGAAGAGCTCGATGCTCTAACGGTTCATGCGGATAAGCTGATTGTGACGAATCAGACCACGATGAGCCAATGGGATGTCAAAGAATTGATGGATGCGATCATCAAGCGTTTTCCCCGCGTAGAAGTGCACAATGAAATCTGCCTAGCTACACAGGTGCGTCAGGAAGCCGTTGCAGATCAGGTAGGCGAGGCGGATGTATGTATTGTTGTCGGGGATCCGCGCAGCAATAACTCTAACCGCCTGGCACAGGTCTCTGAAGAAATTGCCAATGTGCCGTCTTATCGAATCGCTGATTTGTCCGAGCTGGATATCGAGTGGCTGCGAGGCAAGAAAAATGTAGCAGTAACATCTGGTGCATCTACTCCAACACCACTGACCAAGGAAGTCATCAGCTTTCTGGAGCAGTTTGATGAATTCAATCCCGTGACCTGGGAAAAGAAACGCACCGTTAACATGGCAAAAATATTGCCAATGGTGAAATAGGAGAGTTATATGTCGGAAATACCATCCGGTAATCAAAGGGGTAGCGATACTGGCAAATATGTTAGTTTTGCTGCCCTTTTTCTTTTTATTTACTACGGGTTTGGCGCTTTTTCGCCGTTAATTACCCAATATTACAAATCCATTCAATTATCAGGCACGCAAATTGGCATGATCAGTGCGGTTGCGCCCGTCGTATCGATTGTGGCGCAGCCGATGTGGGGAATGATTTGTGACCGTTTTCAAATTCGCAAGACGATACTTCTCCTGACCTTGATTGTTTCGGGCTTGGTGGGACTTCTTTTTACGACTGTCTCCACTTTTGCTTTTGTGTTGCTTCTCTATGTTGTTCTATCCCTTTTCCAAAGCGCAGTCATTCCGATCTCGGACAGCTTGGCTTTGGGCTTCGCCAAAAAAAGGCAGCTCCAATTTGGCGATATCCGCATGTGGGGAGCGGTTGGCTTCGCTTTGGCAGCATTTGTCACGGGACTTTTGGTAGAGCGATGGGGCCCATCTGTTTTGTTTTATTCGTATTGCGTGGCTCTGCTCATTGCCATCCTGTTTCTGTGGCGCGTGCCAGAAGAAGTGGCTGAATCTTCACGTTTTACAGTCAGTATGTTCAAGGGGATGAAGGATTTGCTGCGAATTCCCCGGTTTTTGCTGTTTTTGTTGGCTTCGTTTTGTATTATCGGAACCGTGAATGCCAATAACATCTGGTTTTCGCTGTACTATCAGGAAATCGGGGGAACGGTTGCCGGAGTTGGACTGGCATTTTTGCTGTTTGCAGGCAGTGAAGCGCCCTTTATGAAGCTGGCTGGCATTTTGGTCCGCAAATACGGCCTAGAGCTGACGCTTCTTTTTGCAGCGGTGTTCTCAGCATTTCGCTGGTTCTGGTACAGCTCGGCACCGAGTACGACCGCGGTCCTGGCGATTTTCTTTATCCAGGGGATTTCTGTCGGCTTTTATTTGGCGACAGCGGCGCAGTTTGTAAGAGAAAATACACCCGCTTCCTTGCAAGTGACGGCGATTGCCATTTTTTCCTCGGTCGGAAGCGGGCTCGGGACGATGCTATGCAATTTGGTGGCAGGCTGGATTAAGGATTCGTATTCGATGCTTGCCATTTATTTGTTCTTTGGAGTTATGACGGCGATCGGGATTATCCCGCTTTTGATAATTAAGTATGGTCCATGGAAGCAGCAGGTACAACAAGAAGAGGTAACGACTACTCAATGACCAGCGTTCCCTGAAAGCCCGTTTCTGGATAACCGGGGGAATCGGACACGAAAGAAAATTGGCCTTTTCGATCAGCCGAGAATTGCAGCATGGTTGATTGGGTAGGCTTCAACTCACTGGACGCCAGGTTTAGCTCGCGGATAGCCAGATTATGTGGACGTGTATCTGTGTTCACAATCATCAAAGAGACGAGATCGCCTTCGCGTATGGCTAACCGATTCGGCAAAAATCCGGCACTGGAAATCGTGACGGTCTGGGTCCGAGAGGCGGCTGCAAAAGAGGTATGCAGACGAGTCTGATGATGTGTCCACAAAAGGGCGATCGTTACAAACAGAGCGATGAGTGGATAACGAAATTGCCGGAACCGTTGAAAAGACAAGGCATATCAGCTCCTTTGAACGCAAAAATCCATGATGTTGTTACTATTATCCTGTCCTGTGACGGTTTGAACTAACCAAGAAAATATATTTTGCAAAGCCGTGTTCTGTAGAGGGTTCCCTTTAAATGGGGACCCTTTTTTGATGAAGTACATTGTCACACATAGTAATATGTGTTATGTTGTATTCGCGAGGTGAAATTGATGGGAGAAAGCAATATTAGCAGCGATATCATTCGCGGGCATCTCGACGCAATTATTCTGCGCGTGCTTTGCGAAGGAGATAATTACGGCTATGAAATCATGAAGGCGATCGCTAAAAATAGCGGCGGCCAATACGAATTGAAGGAGCCATCCCTGTATACAAGCTTGAAAAGGCTGGAGAAGCAAAAGCAGATCGTCTCTTATTGGGGAGACGAAACACAGGGCGGCAGACGAAAATATTACAAGGTTACACGGTTGGGGAAGGAAGCGTACGAGGCTGCTCTGGAATCCTGGAAGATAGCCAAAGTTATCATTGATCAATTAATCGAAAGGCAGGATCAAAGCTGATGGAGCGTTTACACAAGCATGTGGACCAACTGTTTGCAAAGTACAAGAGCAGCAAACAAGTCAGAGAACTGAAGCGTGAGATACTGAGTAACCTCGAAGCAAAGGTCGCCGATTTGACAGCAGGCGGATTGGCGTATAACGAAGCGATTGATATTGCAAAGAGAAGCATTACCTCGATTGATGATCTGATCGATGATCAAACGAGAGTTTACGTAAATCAAATGACAGCAGAGCTGGTGCAAAAAGGTTTGTTGTATTTCCTGATCGCCTGGATTGTTACGATGCCTTTTCGAATCGTCGGGAGTGGGGTTTTACTGAACGAACTATTTTTGCTGGGGAGTATTGTTTTAGGGATTGTTTACTTGGTGCTGCGTTTGAAAAAGCAAGATATGTACTTGCGCCGGACGGCGACTTTTGATGTGCAGGCCGCTTTTCGTCGCAGAAAGCTGGTTTGGGTCATCTGGGTGGTGTTTATCACTGTATCGATTCTTTACAACACTGCCATGCTCTTTGGGAGCAACATCTGGTTTCAGACGCAGGTTAAAATCGCAGGACCGTACCATTTTGCAATGCTTGGTATCCAGTATGCATTGCCATTTGTTTCGCTCCTCATACCGATGCTGTTTCATATCATTCCAGGGCTGATGATGAAATACGAGGCAGGTGAATACGATGGTTACGAGGCATAGAATCATTATTGTTTTGGCAATCACAGGAATTGCTCTCTTCATATTGATTCAAGGCTACATCATTCCCGGCAATCAGGCTAAAGAAGAGCAGTATCAGCGAGAGCAGCAAAGCCCGATTACGCACGATCTCGGTTCTATTTTGAAATATAAAAACAAGTACATGGGAAATGCGTCCAATCTCATGAATCTGTTTCAGCATCTACCTCTGCAAAGCATATCGAAAACATTTGAGTTGGACTCTGACAAGCTCACGCTGAAAGTAATGTACAGTGAGCCTGCAAGCAGTGTGCAAGAAATCGAGCTGAAGCGGGCATTGCTCTACAATTCCCTTGCGGCGTTTGCCTTGGTGGATAACTTGGAGGCGATTGAGTTCCACTTTGCAGATGGAACCTATACCAGCACACGTGCGGCAACGAAAGAAGCGTTTGGTGAACGGTTGTCTGATCTGTTGACAGAGGAAAAGTGGAAAGCCATTCAGGAGCAGCTAAAAAACGACAGCTATGTAACCAGGCAGGCTCAGATTGTTATTCCCGCCCTTCTCCAAACTTCTCAATGAAGGTCCAGTCTGATGGGGCACAAATGAATGGAATTGATAGATATCTTTGACCTAAGTCATGCTTTCTTCAATGAAAACAGAATATAGATCGTATCAATTTCATGGAATTCTTCCAAAACCCACGAGGTTTGGGTTAAAATTCGCTGCAACCCCTCTAGGCCGAGATAGCGGATGTGCACGCCAATAAACTCTGTAAATCCCAAGTATCCCGGATTTACATGCGCCCGGTCGAAAATGAATGAGCCTGTGATCCGGGCATCAGCCGGAGAGTTGGTAAAGAAATGGTTTACGTTTTCAATGATATCTGAATCCGAACCGTATTCAAAGAGACCGCCCTCCGATGAACAGAGCTGAATCCAGCCGGAACGTTCCAAACTCATCTTTCGTAATGCTTCCGATTCGGTCCAGTCATAATGAATAGTATTGAGGGTAACGTCCAGGCCATGGAAGCGTTCCCCTGGCTGCTTCAAAACATCGATGCACCGTTTTGCAAAATGGGGGCAGTAGGGATCGATATCTAAAATGTTGATTTCAATCTTCCGTCCCTTGAGTAAATCCGGGTCCGATTCCTGAATGAGAATCAGAGTATTGATACTATCGGTAGCGGCTCCTCCAGCTATATTGAAGAAACAAAGGTTCCGTTCCGGGAATTGCTTGAGCTGAGGCAGTAAAATTTTCGACTGGCGTCGGCAAAGATCCCTCAGCCTGATTCGAAGTCCCATGAAAGAGGTTTGCTTCACCGCCCACTTGTCCCGAAAACCTAATTTTATCCCCCGGCTTAAGTAGGGGCCAAGTTTGTACAGCAAAGTACGCATGCCGCTAAGATAGGAATTGTCAACATTCGACATTTTCACAAAGATGTTCCGGATAAAGCCAGGCATTTTCTTTAATGATTCAATGCTCCGGGCTGACTTGAGACAGTTCAAATGATACGCCTGTTCATCGATACTTGCGTTGAAAAGAGGATGAGTAATATCCAGTATCGGTAATTGAATTTGATTCTTGAATTCCGCATAGAGAATTCGCTGATTTTGATTTACATTCATGATTTTCAACTCCACTTCACTTGAACGATGATTATCATGCAAGTACGTGTTGCTATTCATACTCCTTGTTATACCAAAAAAAGGATATTTACTAAACCATAAAAAAAGCGAAGCCCCAGACCGGATGCTGCTGCAAACAGCTGCTTTGGAAGGGGCTTCGCTTTTGTTTTGGTACCGCTTGATGTCTTCAAACAAATAAATGCAGCAAGAAGTAGATCAGCGCTGAAATGAGTACAGAGATCGGCAAGGTGATAAACCAGGTGATAACAATTCGTTTGGCAACCCCCCAGTTGACGCTCTTCAATCGCTTAGCGGCTCCGACACCCATGATTGCCGAGGAAATCACATGCGTCGAGCTGACAGGCAAGCCTAGCTGTGTAAAGGTAAAGATGATGGACGAGGAAGTCAGATCTGCAGTCGCCCCATTGATCGGTTCGATTTTGGTGATTTTTCCTCCGACAGTTTTGATGATTTTCCACCCGCCGACAGACGTGCCAAGCCCCATGGAGATGGCGCAAATCAATTGTACCCAAAACGGAATATGCCCAGGATCGGACTGCAAATCAGCCGCCACCAAAGCGAAGACGATGATTCCCATCGCTTTTTGGGCATCGTTTGTACCGTGTGTAAACGACTGCAGAGCAGCGGTCAGAATTTGGAAGTAGCGAAACCGTCTGTTGATTTTGGAGGGAGGGGTCGCGACGCGCCTAAAAATCGCGTAGATCAGAATCATCAAAAGATAGCCGGCGATAAGAGCGATAATCGGAGAAATAATCAATGCCTTGAAGATTTCGCTGAAGCCTCCCCAATTGATCGGAGAAGTACCTGCCGCAGCCATCACGGCTCCGACGATAGACCCGATCAGGGCATGGGAAGAACTACTTGGTATCCCGTACCACCACGTAATGAGGTTCCAAAAAATCGAGGCGAGTAAAGCTGCCATGACAATGAGGACCCCGTATTCCAGCTTTGCGGGGTCGGCGATTTTCCCTCCGATGGTCTTGGCAACACCTGTAAAAGTGAGGGCTCCGATAAAATTCATGATAGCAGCAAGACCAACGGCAATTTTTGGGGGGAGTGCTTTTGTGGATACGGTTGTGGCAATCGCATTGGCTGTATCGTGAAATCCATTGATAAAATCAAAGAAAACGGCAAGAATGACGACAATGACAATGAGGGTCAGGCTCGTATGCATGGAAGTAGTCTCCTTGTTTTAACGTATAAGAATTTATAAGCGCAATGCTTATGAATTCTGGAGCGCATAAAAACCAACCGCTAAAACGCGGTCGCTCCTCCATGAAAAGTCCTCGATAGAGGTTTTTTTATGTATTGCCCATGATGACGGTCTCCATCGCATTCGCGACGTCCTCGCAATGATCCATGACGTCCTCTAGAACCTCGTAAATTTCTTTGAACTGGATGATGTGAATCGGATCGGTGGTTAATTTAAAAAGCTGTCGAATACTGATGCGGAGAAGCTCGTCGCCTTCGCTTTCCAAATCATTGATCCGAATAATAAACTCTTTCATCGCTGTCAGCTTTTGGTGTTGCAAGAGCTCGATTGCAAGCAAGATCTGGTGGGTGGCATGCTCGATGATTTGACCGAATTTCACCATGGTTTCATCAGGTTCCGTAATGTCGTACATATAAAGACGGGATGCACAGCTCTCCAGTCCATCGAGTACGTCATCCAATTTTACTGCCAGCTCCATGACATCCTCCCGCTCGATCGCGGTAATAAACGTCTTGTTGATTTTGACGATGATTTCGTGAATCAGCTTGTCACCCTTTGACTCATACTCCTTCATCGTATCCGCAAAGCCTTTCACCGTTTCTAAAGAAGAGATTTTATATTCATTAAAATATACAGCTGATTCATGAACGTTTTTTGCGATCTCATAAAGATCATCCAGTAGGGCGTCTGATTTGGTAAAAAACATGACGAACCTCCCCGTGTAGTGCGTGTTCAAAAAGACGACATCTTGAACAACCTCGTGTATATCTGACTAGGAGTATTTTTAGTGGGGGAGGCTGTGTTTATGCACCCTTTCAGGAATTAAAGAAAGAATAGCTGGCTGGCCATATACAGGGCAAGTCCCCACATGATGATAGCGGAAATGATGTTTAAACCACGCAGCAATCGCCCGGAGCGGTCGAGCTTTCCAGCCATTCGTCCAGCAACAGCGAGACCAATAAACCACAGGCAAGAGACAATGATGCAAGCAAGCGTAAATCCCCATTTTTCAGTACCAGTGTAGCTGAGAGAGCTAGTTCCGATCACACCGACGGTATCCAAAATCGCGTGTGGGTTGAGAAGAGAGACAGACGCAGCAAACATGATTTGGCGCTTGGCGGAAAATTGCTGGGCCTCGCTGTCATCCACCGCAGGACGACTCCGCCAGGTGAGATACCCCATGTACAGCAGGAAGCACACACCGACGACATAGAGCACCGTTTTGAGCCACGCAATCGTCAGTACGACGAGCGAAACCCCGAGTACTGCTAACAAAATCAGCAGCATATCACACAAAAATGCTGTGACTACTACAGGGAGAGCCCGCCAAAAAGTGGGTTGGGCAGCACCTTGATTAAATACAAAGACATTCTGGGCACCTAACGGCAAAATGAGTCCGAATGCAAGTACGAGCCCATGTAAAATTGCTTCGATCACAAATGTTCCTCCTTATGTCCTTCCAGTTGATTGCGAATACTGTCATTATTCCTGTTTCTCCTCCTACTGTCTCCAGCCAATTGGTTTACTTCTGGCTCAACCAATCTGTAAAATGAAACATGGAAGGGGGAATTACTTTGCTCACCATGGACTGGAAGCCCGACAAGTCATCAGATATAGCCGTTTATTTGCAAATCGTTTCGTACATACGACAAAAAATCGCCTCGGGTGATTGGCCTGTGAAAAGCCAGTTGCCTACGCAGCGTGCATTAGCACAAGCCTTTGAGGTAAATCGCAGTACGGTGGTGACTGCTTTGGAGGAGTTAAAGGCCGAGGGCTTGATTGAGTCGACTATGGGAAGCGGAACGATCGTTAGCAACAATACGTGGTCGCTTTTGACGACAAACCCGCCGCCAGACTGGATGGGATATGTACAGGCAGGGATGCAGCTTCCCAATATTCCAACCATCCAGTTAATCAATCGGTATGAGCCCGATCCGAGCTACATCCGTCTAGGAACAGGGGAGCTATCGCCTATGCTCATTCCTACAGGAGGAATGGAAGAGGTGATGAGTGGCCTGCGCGGAAAAATGACGACACTAGGATACTCAGAGCCAAAGGGACTGCTGGCGCTGCGTCAAGCGATCAGCGCTTATCTGCGAACCCGGGGTATAGAGGTCTCCCCTGGCTCGATTCTCGTCGTATCGGGTGCGCTTCAGGCCATGCAATTGATTTCGCTCGGAATCCTGCATCGTGGCTCAACCATTTTATTGGAGCAGCAATCGTACTTGTATTCGTTGCCGCTATTTCAGTCGTCCGGAATGCGATTAGTTGGAGTCGGCATGGATCAGGACGGCATACAGTCAGAAGCGCTAGCCCGGCAAAAGAAACTGCATAATGGCGCACTGCTTTACACAATTCCCGCCTATCACAATCCAACGGGAATTCTGATGAGCCAACAGAGAAGAGAGCAGGTCATGGCTGTGTGCGAAAGGGACCGCTTGCCGATCTTGGAGGATGATGTCTACGGGGAGCTATGGCTGGATGAACCAGGGCCGTTGCCGCTTAAGACACGGGATCAAAATGGATTGGTTCTTTACTTGGGGAGCTTGTCCAAAACGTTAAGTCCTGGTCTGCGGATCGGTTGGCTCGTGGGGCCGGAGCCAGTCATTGAGAGACTTGCTGATGTGAAAATGCAAATTGATTACGGCTCGAGTGTTCTCTCCCAATGGGTGGCAGCTGAATGGTTGTCTGGTGGACGGTATGCGCAGCATTTGACTAATACACGAATGGCACTTCGAGAGAGAAGAGGGCGGATGTGCAAGGCATTGGATCAGTGGTTCCATGACATTGCCGACTGGAGTGTTCCTCAAGGGGGCTTTTATGTATGGCTGCGTCTGCGACAGGCAGTCTCCATGCGTACGTTATTTTCCAAAGCAATCGCAGAAGGGATCCTGCTCAATCCCGGTTATATTTATGACCAGACGGACAGCCACCATTTGAGACTGTCTTATGCCTACGCGGATGAGGAAGATATGGAGCGAGCACTGCATACCTTATCCAGGTTAATCCATGAAATGTGACAAACAGTCCACGGAGCTTTTTCGTTCGTGGACTGTTCGTATTTTGTGAGCATGATTCTCAGTGAAAATACACTTTGAAATCGCTCTGGAATATCCGGTGAAATGCTGGTTTTTCTAGCACTAAGAAGCTTAATTGGTAATGACTATCACTTGTATTATCCATAAAATGTTCATTTGAGAAAAGGGAACAAAAAGTGTATGATTAAAATAATTATTAAATAGTATTCATTTTACTTAATTGAAAGGAGTTCTCATATGAAACATGCTGACTATCATCATTTAAATCATGTGAAAGAACAAAGTAAATCTAAGAAAACATTGTGGATCACGTTAATCCTGACCTTGTTTTTTACGATAGTTGAAGTAGTAGGTGGACTGCTTTCCAACTCATTGGCACTTTTATCTGACTCTGCCCATATGATCTCTGACGTTGTTGCACTTGGCTTGAGCATGACAGCGATCTACATGGCGACGAGAAAGCCGAATCAAAAGTACACCTTCGGATTTTTGCGATTTGAAATTATCGCTTCTTTTCTGAATGGTTTAGCACTTGCGATTATTTCCATCGGTATCGTCATCGAAGGCATCAAGCGGATGATAAATCCGCAGGATGTTGATTTGCAGCTGATGTTAATCATTGCTTCTATTGGACTAGTCGTAAATATCGTTCTGACAATTGTTTTGAGCAGAAGTACAAAAGAAGAAAACAACCTCAATGTAAAAAGCGCTCTTTGGCACTTCATCGGCGATCTGCTCAGCTCTGTTGGTGTTATCACATCTGCTGTACTGATTCATTTCACAGGCTACTACATTTTTGACCCGTTGATCAGTATGGTGATCGGGGGAATCATCTTTATCGGAGGGGCGAAAATCATTCGCGAATCGTACTCTGTTTTGATGGAATCTGTACCGGAGCAATTCGACCTCGAAGCCATCCGTGAAGCAATCAGCAAGGTCGAGGGTGTAGAGGATGTGCATGAGCTTCATTTATGGGCTGTAACGACAGAGCATTATTCGTTGACGGCACACGTCTTTATACGGGATAACATTCAACCGTATTGTGTCATTATGGCGATAAATCATCTGCTGAAAACCGAATATGGCATTGATCATTCGACGATCCAGATTGAAGACCCAACCATTCTGGACCATGGCGATTACGGAAAACAGTTTTTGCTGCAACAAGCGTGATTCAACTAAAACCGGGCTATCTGGAGACTTATCTGGATAGCCCGGTTTTTTCTTTGACGTCGATCATCAGCTGATAGAATTTCTCTATCTCTTCAAAATGGGGAAAATGGGCAGACTCTTCAAACCAGATAAACTGCTTTTCAGGAGCCTTCAGCTTTTCAAAATAGCTATATGCAACCTGAGAAGGGGTCATATAATCGTATCTTCCCATGCAGAAATAGACGGGAACGCGCAGTTCGGGAACGGTTTCGAGCAGATTCGTATGCTGCGTCTGGGGCAGGATTGCGCTTCTGGAAAAGGAATCGCCGAGTGCCAGACGAATTCCGTCCACCCACGTATACTCAGGAGAAAATAGGATGCCGCTCATCAGTGCCTGATAAGAATCGCTTTTTCGTTCCGAGCCTCCAAAAGCAGTGACCCACTTTCTTTCTAACGTGGCATCCTTACGCGGATTTTGATAAGGCGGAGGGCCGATGAGTGTGAGCTCATTGATGGCTTGTTCATTGTTTTGCCGACGTGCTTCTTCCAGCACAAATTGGTAGGACATTTGCTCGCCAAGCATCGAGTACGCGACTTGTCCTACACCGATGTACGCGTAGTAATCTTCGGGGTATTTTTGAACCGTCCTGGTAGCAAGCAGGCTTCCCCATGAATGTCCGACTATAAAGATTTTTGGCTGATTGAATTTTTGCTTCAAATAGTTGGTCAAATCTTTGGTGTCCGATATGAGCTTATCGACCTGCAAATCTTCGCTGGACATGCCCCAATGATAAGATTTTCCCGAACCACGTTGGTCCCAATTGACGACGATAAAATCGTTCTCTAGCTTTTCTTGATACTGTCTGGCATAAGCAATCTGGGGATAACCCGGTCCACCATGCAGAAAAAGCAGGATCGGATTGTTCTTGTCCTTGCCTCGAATTAATATCGACTGCTGCAGACCGCCAAGCTCAACTTGTTCAAGAACAGCGATACTGTTGGGGATGACGGTACCGTTCGCCCCTTTTATAGAGGGGGTCCAGGACGGAAACAGAAAAGCGACCAGGATCAGGCAAAATAGGATGAAGCCAATGCGGTACCGCTTTCGTTTCAGCTTTTGAAAAAACATGACCTACGTTCACTCTTTCTGTGTTAGATTCCTCAGGTACTGGTGACTATGGTAAAATTATACTCATTATTCGGGGCGTTTTGGAGTAGAACTAGGTTGGAAGATCATCAAGTTTACTTCAAAATTGCACGAGTCGGAGGGGCTAGCGTGCTGCCACATATTCAACGCCTGTACACAGATCATATTTTGAAAGAAGGATTAAGACGTTATGGAGTTACACAAGAAGACGTCAGGTTCCTCGGTGGGTTTGACAGCTATGTATACGAATATACAAAAAACAATGCCTCGTTTATCTTAAAAATCTCGCATAGTACAAGAAGATCAGAGAGCGAGATTCACGGAGAAATGGACTGGCTCCATTATTTAGGAAAGAACGGTGTCTCTGTAGCCAAATCGATTCCTTCTGATCAGGGGCATCTGGTAGAGGTAATCGGAGAACGTGCATCCTATTTTACTGCCGTTGCTTATGAAAAGGCACCAGGTCAGCTCCCTACGAAAGTGATGTGGAACGAATCGTTTTTTGAAGAATGGGGACGAATCACCGGCAAGCTGCATGCCTTGAGCAAATCGTATCAAGCTTCGAATCCTGCATGGAAGCGCAAAGAATGGTACGAAGAAGAGCATGTAAACCTTCAGCGTTTCATTCCATCGGATCAAAAAGCAGTAATTGCGAAATCGAATGACCTATTGGATCGGTTGAAGAACCTGCCGAAAGACAAAGACATGTACGGGATGATTCATGGTGATTTGCATTTACACAATTTTCATGCACATGCTGGTGCCATTACCCTTTTTGATTTTGATGACAGTGCTTATCACTATTTTGTCTACGATATAGCCGTCGTTTTGTTTTATGCTTTTTTTCGCCCGTTGCAGCAGGCCGAAGACAAGCAGTTGTTCATTAGAGAATTCTTTGCCAGCTTTTTAAAAGGATATCGTCAGGAAAACGATTTTCCGACTGAATGGCTCGCTTATTTGCCAGACTTTTTAAAGCTGCGTCACTTGATCCTCTACGTAGTCTTTTTACAAACGCTTGAAGGTCAAGAGATGGAAGCAGAGGACCGGGTAACCATGGACCGATTGAGAAGGGTCATTGAAGAAGAGTGGCCAATCATCGATGTTGATTTTAGGAAGATGAAGTAGGAATAAAAAGGAAAACTGTATGAGTACAAGCTGTTTGAGGCATCCGCCTCGCCGCTTACTGTGAACCAATAAAAGACGAAAAAAGAAGCTGGGAAAAAGAAACTGTTCATCCCAGCTTCTGTATTTTTTTGAGAGACCACTTAGACATTCCCTTTTTACTGTTTGCTATTACCGAACGGTTTTTACATGATCACGAGTGGGAAGTTCATCCCAGAGACTCAAAATACCTTTTATTGAAGAGGACGCTGGGGTGGGTAGGGTTGTAGGAGTAGGCAATGTCATTGTGGTGACGTGATTTTTCGTTATCTCCTAATTGTGAGTAGCATAAGCAGAGCTGAAGATGCGGCAGCCACGTCCAGGACACATGGTCAATATGTGCGAGCTTTTCAGCCGGACGTTCCACTTTTGTAGCGAGATCATACCAAAAAATAGCCAAGGGCCAATTTTTTTCATCTACATGAAATGCGCCGATCTGACAACATGCCTCTGCACGCGGACGATCATAATTGAAAGTGCGGTATAAGGATGACAACACATTTTGGCGCTCGTATAAATGCGAATAGCAAGAAGCCATTTTTAAGCAAGCGTTAATGTTATCTTCCGCCCAGCCTTGTTGGGTGTTCAAAAACTTTGTGTAGAAAGTGATTGCTTCTTCATAATACTGATTGTCCCGAAGTTCATTGGCATAGTAGTACAAATCGCGTGGAGAAAAATCTTCCCCTTTAGCGTCCCGTCGTCGATAGATTTGCAGATTACGGTCTGTGTGTTCTTTTTGCTTGTGATGGGTAATGGAGATATCACTATTGATGATATTCCCGTTCACTTCCAAATACTCGTGTACAGGCCCGATCCAACGAAAGCCGCGGTCGCGTTTTACCAGGCGATTGCGGCGAATACTGAAAGCTACGTTCCCGTTGCTGTCCACGGAGAGGTTGTAGTTCATCGTGACACTGTCGATCCCGAGATGCAACGTATGCTTCAGCTCGCGGAAAAGCTGGCGGTCTTGCTCCAGAATTACGTCGTCAGCATCCAACCATAAAATATACGGACAAGTAGCTTTGCTGAACGCAAAGTTGCGGGCTGCAGAGAAATCATCGATCCATTCAAAATCATAAATAGTTGAGCCGTACTTGGAGGCGATTTCTTTTGTGCGATCGGTTGATCCGGTATCTACGATAATAATCTCATCAACGAGGTCGGCAGCCGTGGAGAGACAACGCTCCAAAGCATCCTCTTCATTTTTGACAATCATACATAAGCTGATGCCCGGATGATTGGACTTTCGTATGGCTATGCCATTCTTTTTACGATAGTTATTCACCCCGGCGAGATCCGCTTGTCGATAGATGTGGTACCCGGGAAGATGCGTATCGACATGTAGAGAGAAGCCCATGGCAACGGCGCGAACACAAAAATGTCGATCTTCTCCCCAGAACGACAAGTTCGATATTCGTTTAAAACTGACCCCTGCTTCAAGCACTTCTCGTCGGATTAAGGTGCATGCACCAAGCCCGCCTACTTCATAAACCCCCGGTTTTCTTAGCATTTCTAAAAAGCTTTGATTTTCTGCTGATTCGGTGGCCCCTTCACGCGTCAACGAGTATTGATCCATCAGCCACACTTGGGGTAGCTCAATCGAATCGGGCTGCCAGCGCGTCCAGTAAATGTTGGATATGATATCTTTATCAGCCTGAATAAGCTGCTGTAGAGTATTCGGGTGTAAAACGATATCGGAATCAATCAGGAACAGGTAATCGAATCCTTTTTTGAGCGCGTACGAAATAATCGAGTCTTTCATTTGCGCGACTTTCCAAATGTTTCGCTCAGTCCAATAATGAGTCAGTTCGTCTCGGATATACACATCATCATCGATGTGCTTCACGATGACCGTATGATGATTTTCTTTTTCAAAATTGGACAGGAGTGTGCTGGACAGGGGGTCCTTGTTATCTTCAATGAACATGTAATGTACCTGCTCATTTTTGACAGTGAGCTCAGTGAGCGATTGAAGAAATTCTTCCAATATGTTAGGAAATTGCTGGATAGGGCTGCCAATTAATATACGCTTTTTCTCCATCGTACACCCCCATACATCGTCATCTATTCATCAGGCTTCGGTTGATTTGCTGAATACAAGCATACCCTGTTCGACGTGGGCAACGATTTTTTTGGCTTGCTGCAGCTCTTTTAAATAGGCAAGGATAATGGAAGTAGTCAAACCGTGACGTTGCAAATTGTCTTCCAATTCATACTTGTTCATGACCTTTTGAACCAGTTGTTCAAGCGTGCTTGGATTCTCCTTAATGAATGCTTCCAGGAGATCAGACGTATCTCGCATAATCGTGAGATGTTTAAGAATTAATCCGGAGACGTTTTTGTACGGTCCGCCATGGTAAAGAACATACGCGTTCATTTTCATCATTAATAGCTTCTTGAAGCTTCTTCTGGCTGCCATCAGATCGTGATAAAAAAGGATATCTTGCTTGTTCAAGGTTTTAGGACCAAATAAAGCATCCCCACAATAAAGGACATGATCAGGGGTAATGATACCGACCAATCCAGGGGAATGCCCAGGTAAAGAGACGATTTTGAATGGAATGGTATGGATGTGAAAAGTACTATCCTTGGAAGGGAGATAATCAGTGACCAATGCCCGTTTGCTTCCCTTGTTCTCCTCGGCTTTTTCGTCAGAGCCAGTTCCTGCGTCAAACACGAACAGTTCAAAGCTAGGATTCTCGATTAGATAAGAAGCCAGGTGTGTGGCACAGATGCGGATATTGGGGAAAGTTTTCTTCAAATACGAATTACCGCCATGATTAACCGCGTGGCCGTGAGTATGTAGAACAGCCACGATTTGATACTCCATCTCGCTGATTTTAGCGCATACTTCTTCAATGATGGAGGCATTCGGCCCACTGTCGATGAGTACGGCAGTCTTGCTCGGTTTGTCAAAATAAACACCGATTCCATATTTGCCGGAAGCCACATAGCTGTTGCCGGCTACTTCGACCAATTCCAAACGCACCATAGTTACTGGCTCCTCTAATAGATTCAGGCTTACATGATATGGGTGACATTCCCAATGCGTACAACGACCGAACTTGTTTGATAAGGAGGACGTGCGTATGAAGGAACCCGTTTTGCCTTCATTTTCTTCTGAGAGCGTATTTTGACCACTTTGGATGAAGGCTGTGGACTCATCTTTTTCTTTTTCTTGGGAGTTGGGATATTCGCAGCTTTAGTCAGTAAGGGAGGATTTGGAGATACGGCTTTGCGATGTTTGTCTGTATGAATACGCGTAGCGTTCCCCAACAGTGGAGGAGGTAAGTGAGCTTGAAAGGTTTGTGGCTGTATGACTTCTTCGATGAGTACAGGCATAGGCGCATCGTCTGCAGAGCTCTCTTCCAGATCAGGCTGTATCGGCACTTCATATAATGGAATTTTTTCCCGTTCAGGTACCACCGCTTTATGCGTTGGATTCATCTGATTTGTACCCTCATCTACCAAGTAAAAAGCTTGCAATTGACGCAGATGATCCTCAATGATAGCTTTTATGTGCGCATGTGGAAAATTCCAATTATTTATAAATCTTGATAACTGGGCAAGCGAAGCAAGGACATGCGCATATGTCTCGCTCGCATTATCAAGAGGATGGGGTTGTTCGGAAAGAAAACTGTGAGCAATCTGCTTTTTATGTATGTGCAAATGCAGTCTGACTAGCAGATTCATTAATGTCGATATTTGGTAGCCAAACAACAGAAGTTCGTATTCCTTGGCCTGATTCAGTCGGGATTCTAACCCATTAACCAACTGGGTGATCGAATAGGTTAACTTGGAGATTGTTTGGTCATAGTTACCGGTTCCTTTGTTGTTCTTCATGGCTAATGACCTCGAATTCCTGAAATAATAAATGGTTAGTAATCAAGGGTGATTTCATCAATCTCGTCTTCAGCATCGGAATCTTCCCTATCAAAATTTGATTTTGACTTTGTGGGATACATGTGAATGGCTGTATCCAGCTTTTTTAATAACAGCCACTCGGCCATCAATATCGAATCCAGGATCGAAATGACCGTTCGGTTAAATGTGATGATCTCGTCATTGGTGAGGTTGTTGGGGAAGTCCAGATTTTTTTCAACAAAAGCAAGTGCTTTATCTGCTTCTGCATGTAAAAGTCTGGACATAGCCTCTTCTTCCAGAGCAATCGACTGCAGCAAACGATTCAAGGCTTCGTCACGAGTAGGCACATCACGCGCATGAATTTTATCTTGTAAGGTCATCATCATCCCTCTTCAATAAAATAATGATTCGCCGGAAACCAGTTCCGAATAGCGGGGCGGTTTACTCCTCGTAGCAGGGGAGGTCAGGTAAATCAGGCAAGTCTTCATCATGATGGTCTTGCATATGCTCCAGCTTGATGACGTCCTCCAGCTTGAACTGTAACAGCATTTCTGTCTTGATCACATTGCGAAGCATTCGTTCTACGCTATTGTTCAAGGCTAGTGCATCGGAGAGTGAAAGGCAGTGATCCTTCACCATTTTTTGAATCTTTTCCCCTTCGGCATTGATGATGTGAGAAAGTCCGATTTCCTCCAGAGCAATCGAGGTCAAGAGTAAATTCAATACCTCTCTGCGCTTCAGAATGATTTCAGGTGTTATATTAGGGACCGTGGGCATTGACATAGGTATCTACATCCTTTGCTTGTGTGATTTGTCGTACGTACAAGAAAGACTTGCCCAAAGGCGATCTGTTTCCCATATTTGCATAGGACGCCTTTGGACAAGTACATAACCAGGTCCTTTAAAACGATTTGATTGTCATAGAATCGCGTAACTGTGATGAAATATATAAACTGTAAAAGTCCTCGCAGTACATGTTATGTAACCGCGATCGGAATATGACACCTACATACTAATCTTCGTCAAAAGTAGAGACAGTAGGTATAATGCTCAGTACATTTTCCAGCTTGAACTGTAAGAGCATTTCTTTTTTGATGACATCTTGCATCGTTCTACGAACACTGCTGTTAATGGTCAGAATATCAGGAATGGTTGGCACGACTCCTGGCCTTACTTCTAATGTCCCTACCACAAACTGAATTTTTTCAGCCTCAGCATTCAAAATATGCGCCAAAGCGAGTTCCTCCAGTGCGATAGAAGCCAACAGCAAGGAAATGGATTGTTCGATGGTAACCGAAATCGTAGGTGTAATGTTAGGAATTGTCGGTTGAGACATAAGATCACCTCTTTGAAGTATTTGGTTCTTTGGGCATTCTTCGCATCAAACGGTGACTTCGAAAGGCTGTCAGCGTGAACAATTCCCTCCCCTCTTTATTCACTACGGTAAGTGTATGCGTAGGTTTATGTCCTACTGAACCGCTATTTGTACGATGCCCGCGAGCATTGTCGAAACTCGAAAAAGTCCGGGATGTATACACGCCCGGACCTTTGTCTTGCTACTTATTCGATTAGGAAGAACGGATTTGAGGGAGAAGATTATTTACGATATTATCCAGCTTAAATTGCAAGAGCATTTCTTTTTTGATGGCGTCCTGCATGGTCAGGCGGACACTGTCATTGATGAGGAGGAGGTCGGAGATTGGATCAGGATATGAAGATTGGGCGATTGTGGTGCTTGTTTAGAAGGGGATGGGGTTCATCTAGTTGGCGTGAGTGTCGGTTTTTGTCCCGGCGAGCTTCACTAATACCCACCGTCGATCTCCTGAGATCTCTCTGAAAACCTCTTCGTACCGATAGATTTGGCCCAGATCGACAAGAAATGGATAATGATCAAAATCATCCACAAGGATCAGTGCGTCCGGCTTGAGTACATCAGAGAACAAAGGATAGGCGAGTGAGCGTCCGTTGCCGTGAGGGCCGTCAACGATCATGACGTCAATGGAGTGAGCGGGTATGGATAGTTGGTCGAGATCGGAATAAAACGCATGCCGGATGGAAAACAGGTCAGCCTGGCTCTCGGGAACAAGCTGTCCGATGGATGACCACCGTTCCTTGCTCTGTTTGGGATGATCGAAGACCTTTTTCCATTCCTCGTCAGTAATTTGCTTCAAGGAGCTGCTGACCAGAGTTAGATGTGGAGTATCAACCAGACTTTCCTTGAGTTCCTTTGCCCGGATGGGGTGGTGTTCCAAAATTGTGGCATGAACCGGCAGAAGCTCAAGCTCGCCAAGTGATTTCCAGAACAGGGCGGAGTCACCCCCACCCAATTGAAGAACCTTACACATCTCATTCTCTACATAGATGTTTCGGCATACATGAACGAGGGCTTGTTTACTCAACGTCAGGGAGTTGAATCTCCAGTGATTGCAATTGGACTGCTGCAGTGCTTTTTCAATATCACGCATGATCATGCTCATTCCACCCATTCAATAAGATTGGGATGTTCATCCAATATAGATTCATATTGTTCCCTCCACCCATACTTGGCATCGGGATCGAGGAACTGATAACGATTGTATTTGTTTTGTCTATCTTCTTTCCGTGCCCAACCAAAGTGTTTGACACGTGCTGGGTGGCACATGTATGAAAAATGGTTGATCGAGAGCGGAAATCTGCCACAGTGCTGGGGTGTTTCCTTCCATATATATGGAAAGTTTGGACGATACCTGACCATAAAGGGACGATAAATTTGATGGGCACTCCAATATTGATCTTCCCGATAATGGGTGGGGCTCCACATATCATACAGACGGAAATAAATCGCCTCGTATGTATGCTGTTCCACGATCTCCTGAGCCTTTGAGGCAAAGGAGGCATCCATAAATTCGTCAGCATCCAGATTCAAAATCCATCCAGGGTCAGTTAGAATCGTTTCTTCCCACTGCTGCTTGCGCAAGGTCACCTCGTTGGAAAATTGGGAGGTCGTGTTTTTTACCAGATGGAGAGGAATGCCGTGGAGAACTTCTTTACAAATGTCTACGGTGTTGTCGATACTGCCATCATCGATGATGACAGCGGCATCAATGAAGTCTTTGTGTGCTTCCAGCGCACTTTTGAGGTAGCGATCGCCTTCATTTTTCACAACCATGGAAAGAGTCAGCTTGGGTTTCTTCATCTGCATTGTTCACCTCCTGCTCATTCATGGTCGTATTCTGGGATTGTTGTGTGGCTATACAAAAAATCTCGTGGCCTTGGAAGGCTGACTGGAGCATTACGGACAGCCTCATAATATCCGTAAGAGGTAAATCGGTTAGACCGGTTATTTTTTGCAAATGGCTCTCAAGACGATTCGTTTCTTCTCGCGAAAAGATGGTGAGAACTTGCCAGGCGCCTTGTTGGAGAAGAGATTGTAGATTGTTTCGCGAGTAATGGAAGAGATGATCGCTTTCTGTATACAACGGAGAGTAAACCCCGAGTAGTTCATTCGTGAAAGATTTTTTGTTCGGAACACTGAAGAGGATTTTTCCTCCGGGCTTTAAAAACTCCTTCAATTCTTCAAGGTATTGTTTCGGATTAGAAATATGCTCGAGAACATGCCAAAAGACGATGGCATCGAAGCTCCCTTTCAGTTCTTCATCGAGAACGGAGGCGTCCCATAAGGAATGAATCAGTTGTAATCCATACCGATCATGGGCGTATGCACAAGACGCAGGAGAGGGCTCTACACCGATCACCTGCCAGCCTGCCTCACGAGCCAGGTACAACATTTCCCCTGTCCCTGGTCCAATCTCCAATAGCTTTCCTTTTGCCGGACACCACATCTCGAGCAGTAAAATGTTGAAAATCGCATGTTCCGTAAAAGTTTTCTTAGCGTATTGATTCCGCATGGCAACCCAATCCGCATCGTATATGTCAGTAACGATCTCAATAGCATTGAGTTGATCGAGATGTGGCCTAAAAACGAGGTCACAATCTTTACACGAGATGAGCGAAAAGCTCGGATACTCGTGAAAAAGCTCAATCTGAACACTGTGGCATAATGGACAAGATTCATGCATGTTGAACATCCCTGCCTTCTTTATGAATATCCGCCACTAACTACCTATGCCATGTGGAAATGAAAGGTTCTGTAAACAGGAGCCATTCATATAGTAAAGGGGGATTTGGTATACCAATCTCATTGCTGGTGGAAAAGGGGATGAAAATGATGTCCGAGTCACCCAAAATTTCCTTGTGCATGATCGTCAAAAACGAAGAAGAGTGCATTCGCAAATGCCTGGATAGCTTGAAGAATCTAGTGGACGAAATGATTATTGTAGATACCGGTTCTACTGACCAAACTATAGAAATATGTGAGTCGTTCGGTGCTACTGTATATGCGTATGAATGGCGGGATAATTTCGCTGAAGCGCGGAACTTCGGATTGGAAAAAGCAACAGGGGAATGGATTCTGTGGATGGATGCAGATGAAGAAATGGATGGAGAAGACATTGTACGATTAAAAGAGCTGCTTCGCAATAAAGAGGAGTCACTTTTTTATATTCAATTAATCAATTATGTTGGAGATGAAAAAAATGAAGACGATGCTTTTCATATCGCTCACTCGCGTTTGTTTCGCAATGGGATCGGTTTTCGTTTCCAGTTTCCCATTCATGAAACGCTCAACGTAGAAGAAGTTCTCCCTACTCTGACAGAGGATCGCCACATTCAAATTTTGCCGATACGGATTTATCATTACGGCTATATGAATGAATTTACCGGCAGGAAGAAGAAGTTCGAACGCAATATTCAATTGCTGATGAAAGAGCTGGATAAAGAGGGCCACTCCCCCTGGATCGAGTATCATCTCGCAAGTGAATTTTCACGTATTCAGGAGCATGAGAAAACGTTCAAGTTCGTGAACCTGTCGATCATCGGCTTCATCGAAAACAGCATGCTGCCCCCCTCACTCCTATACAAGCTGAAATACTCCACGTTAATCTCGATGGGAAGCATAGAGGGAGCGTGGCCAGGGATCGAAAAAGCAATTGCACTCTATCCTGACTATGTTGACTTGCATCTGTATAAAGGGATCATTCACTATTTAAAAAAGGAATACAAACAAGCATTGAAAACATTCGATCACTGTCTGGAGATGGGGGATGACAACATTCGCCATCTGACCTTGAAGGGATCGGGTAGCTTCCACGCCTGGTATTACAAGGGGTTGTGTTACGAAGGGATGGGCCAGATCGATGAGGCGAAAACAGCCTACCAGACGTCGCTGTCCATGGCAGGAAAGTACGAACCTCCCAAGGTTGCCCTAGAAAATCTGAGTGAGGCTTCACAGGAGACGAATACGTAATCGCAAACAGATGGTGAGGAATCGGCCGTTTACGTCTAGGGCTCAGGCGTAACGGCTTTTTACTATTGGGCTGATGAAGGCTCTGGCATCAAGCCACTTTTTCCATTACGATAAAAGGAAGAAACTGATTGGTACGCACCTCTACCACCAAGGAGTAGAATATGAAACAGACAAAAACCAATGCAATGCGCATCTTGGAAAAAGAAAAAATCGCATACACGATGCTGACCTATAGCACCGATGACGGAAAAATCGATGGCGTCTCAGTCGCACATAAGATCGGGAGAGAAGAGAGCATCGTCTATAAAACCTTGGTTGCCCAAGGTACAAGCAAGGGCTACTATGTGTTTGTCATTCCAGTGGAGGCTGAGCTTGACCTGAAGAAAGCGGCAAAAGCGGTGAGTGAAAAGAAGATCGAAATGATTCCGGTAAAAGACATAACCGCAGTCACGGGATACATCCGGGGCGGCTGCTCGCCGATTGGCATGAAGAAATTGTTTCCGACCCGTGTAGATGAAACCGCGAGATCACTGGACACCATAATTGTGAGCGGGGGAAGCATCGGGGTACAGATTGAAACGACACCAGCGAATCTGATTCAGGCGACAAAAGCGCAGTTTGCGGATATTGCCAAATTTGAATAGGTGTGCAAAAGAAAGGGCAACCCAAACGGGACGCCCTCTTTTTTGTAAGGTACAGCCGTTTTGATCAATGGTAAGGAAACTGAGTCGAGTAGCCACTGAATTGCTGATAGGCTTGCTGCAGCTGTTGCTGCTCCGCCGCCTCAAGCTTGTACCAGCCCTTTTGGAACATGAGGTTATAGGCATCGCGTGCGCCTTGATGCGTTTCATTTAAAATCTGCATCATATCGGCATGGAGCTTTTGGTGACTCGCTTCACGCACTGCGACGTTGTAGTTGTCTGTCAGTAATTTGCAGGTCGCCAGGCAATCGTTGAGGTAGTCCCTGTCGTTCATCTGCGGGCCTTTTACCTGTGGCAGCTGTCCTGATTGCGGGTTTGCGATTTGATTTTGATTTGGCATCCGATTTTCCTCCCCTACTGCATCTGTGGTTGCTGCTGTTGCTGGGATTGCGTCTGCGGAAGAGTGGACATAACGGCTGTGTTGTTGTTTTGCAGGTGAGTGAGCAGCTTTTGGTAGTGCTGCTGGTGCATTTGCCCGGCTTTTTCTAAAGCCTGCTTAACCTCAGGATCAGTCGCCTGCTGGGCAAAAGCATGTAGCTTTTTAAACGCGATCAGCTCCCAAGACAATGCGTCTTTGAGATAGCTCAAATCCTTAGAGGTAATGACCTGTGGCGGCTCTGGAATCGGTGCTTTTGAGAAAGGTGCGGAAGACATAAGGGTTGGCATCGTATTGCTCCTTTCAGTTGGGATACAACTTATAGGATGGGCAACCGACCATGAAATATCCTTGGTGGAAAACAGGCAAAAAAAGAACCGACTGATCCATCAGCCGGTAATGTGCATTTATGTGTTATTGGTAGTGGCAGTCACATCAGCTGTAGCAGCCGTAGTGAACTCCAGTGCAGCGATTTGAATATCGATGCTGGCTGGAGCGATGTTCAGACAATAGCTGGTTTCTTTATACAAAGCCAGCTGGATCTCCTGCACTAACATGTGAATATCACTTCTATAAGGAAGCTTGAGCGCTAATGTGATGTGGAGTCGAGGCAAGTCATCGAATGTAAAGACAGTTTTGATCACTTGCCCTACCTCGACGAAGTTGCTGCAGGTGGCCTGAACGATCTTTCGCAGCACCTGTGGATGGATTTGAATTCGTCCGCCAGAAAAAGGCGGGTGAACCACCGTCGACTCACCAATGACTTCTTTTTTTGAGCTGAAAATTTGCTGGGCAGAAGCAATTAGACGCTGTAAAAAGTCTTTTTCCACCTCTACGCGCGGAATCGGGATGACGTGTCTTCCCATCGTTTGGCGAACATACTGAGCAGCTTCAATTTCCTGCTGAGGCTTGATTGACTCAATCGGAATATATTCGACTGTATTCGGCAGCTTCAGTGCCTCCACGATTCGCTCAATCATCCGCATCGACGTACCCAAAATGAGGAGCCGGCCGGGTTGAACCTGCTCGATGCTCCGTTTTACTTCCGCAGCGTGCTCCTTATAATGAAAAATGGCACGTTTGACCGCCTGGATTTTCGTTTTTTCATACTTGGCAGAGGTACCGGCTATTTTACGCCCTTCGTATATAAGAATGCCGTCGTCAATGATAGCATCGATATTCATGCGATGAGCCAGCTCAAGTGCACTTGAGCTTTTCCCTGTTCCACTGGTTCCGTACAAGGCGTAGATTTCCATGGTAACCTCCCTTGTGTTTTCCCTCCATTATACACGAGAGGGAGAGGGGGAAAAAGCTAGTGGTATTGTGCCCCCATTTCTCGGGAGCGCTCTGATGCACGCAATATGGCTGCAGTCACTCCTTGCTGGAATTGATAGGCTTCCAAAACCTCCAGCCCGGCTTGTGTCGTTCCGCCTGGACTGGTTACTTGCTTGCGCAAAATGGCTGGATCTGCACGCGTTTCGAGCAGCATCTGAGCGGCACCAATAACGGTTTGGAGGGTAAGCTGACGCGCCATTTCCCGATCCAGTCCAGCTGTCGCACCTGCAGCCATCATGGCTTCTACGAGGTAGTAAATATAGGCAGGACCGCTGCCAGATAATCCAGTAATGATATCGAGCTCCTCTTCGGCAACGGTGTAGACGGTGCCGATGGCTTCAAAGAGACAAGTAGCCTGCTGGAGCTGTTCTTCTGTAACAAAAGGATTCGCGGCAAGACCAGTAGCAGAAAGTCCCACGGCCGATGAAGTATTGGGCATCGTCCGCACGATCGGGCAATTTACACCGAGCCATTCACCGATCAGAGTGGTGGAGACGCCAGCGACGACGGAAATGACCAACTGACCAGTGTGAACAACTCCACGCAGCTCCCGGAGCGCTTCCTGTGCATCCTTTGGCTTAATCGCCAAAATCAAAATGTCTGAAGAACGGGCCACCTCCAGCTTATCCTGTGTATATTGCACACCGTAGGAATCAGCTAGCTCCTTCAGACGCTCCCGATTATTACGATTGGAGACAAGCAGCCGATCTGTAGAGAGTAGCCCTTTTTTGAGGATACCTGACAGCATGGCTTCTACGATGGAGCCAGCGCCGAGAAATCCGATCCGTCCTGCCATACAAAGTTTGTCTTGATTGCTCATTGATGTTCCCTCCTTTTGGACTATCGGATTTGCCCGGTTCCACGGACGACATATTTATAGGAAGTAAGAGCAGGCAAGCCCATTGGACCACGGGCATGAAGCTTTTGTGTACTGATGCCGATCTCTGCACCGAAACCGAATTCTCCACCGTCAGTGAAGCGAGTGGATGCATTGTGATAAACAGTAGTCGAGTCGACTGTTGCCAGAAAACGCGAGGCAGACTCTGCGTCTTCTGTAAGAATAGCTTCGGAATGACCCGTGCTATGCTCAGCAATATGGTTGATGGCATCTGCCAAACTATCTACAATGCGGACGGCCAAGATCAGATCGGAGAATTCAGCGTCCCAATCAGCCTTGGAAGCTGCTTGCAGCTGGGCAGCGAGATCAGAATGCAGTGCTCTCGTTTGCTCGCAAGCTCTGATTTCTACACCTGATTCGATTAATTGCTTGAGTAGATCGTTTTGATGTGCAAGCGGCCAGTCGCGGTGTAAAAGCAATGTCTCAGCAGCGTTGCATACAGCCGGTCTGCTCGTTTTGGCATTGATGACGATTGCCTTCGTCATCTCATATTGAGCTGTTTGATCCACGAAAATGTGGCAGTTTCCGACGCCCGTTTCCAGGACGGGAACACTCGACAGCTGCAGAACTCGATTAATCAAGCCTGCGCCACCTCGAGGAATAATGACATCGATGAGTCCATTTGCCGTACATAAAATATCAACGGAAGCATGCTCAGCAAAAGGGAGATACTGCACTGCCTCCGGAGTAATACCAGCGTTAGCGAGGCCGGCCCGAATGCTTTTGACCAGGGCCAGATTACTCGAAACGGCACTGTGGCTGCCGCGAAGTACGGTGGCATTGCCCGTTTTCAGCGCAATGGCAGCAGCGTCAATCGTCACATTGGGGCGGGCTTCGTAAACCATTCCGATGACACCGAGCGGGACACGTACTTGCTCGATTGCCAAGCCATTGGGCCGGGTCCATTGCTCGAGTTTTTGTCCGACCGGATCTTCGAGCGAAATAAGCTGCTGCAAACCATCAACCAAATCGCGTATCCGGGCAGGTGTTAGTCGCAGTCGATCGAGATAGGAGGCAGGCTGACCATCCGCTTCGGCCCGAGCCAAATCCTGTTCATTTGCAGTTAAAATGTCATCGGCATCAACCTGCAGCTGTTCTGCGATAGCTGCCAATGCCGAATCCTTTGCGCGACGATCCTGCAAAGCCATTTGACGTGACGCCTTTTTTGCCAAAGTAATTTGTCCCAGCACTTTTTCCTTTAAGCTTTCCATGATCTCCCCAGCTCCTTTATTTTTTGTCTATTTTTTATTTGGTGAAGCTTGTTTCTTACGTAATCTGTGTCCAGTGATCGCGATGGATTACAGTGCCGCTGTGTCGCGTTGATCCTGCAGGTAAGAGAAGCTCTGCCAAATCGGCTGCATCATATCTGCTCACACCGCGTCCAATCAAGGCGCCGTCACAATATACCTCGACGACATCTCCCGGGGAAAACGTACCGTCTACGCCTCTCACGCCAGCAAGCAGAAGGCTGCGACGTTTTTCAAGAATAGCTTCAGCCGCACCGCTATCGATGGAGATGGAGCCACGAATCGGGGAGTGGAGAGCGATCCATTGCTTACGGGTCGGTAGCCCTGTTGTGGCAGGTGCTTCAGGTTGATAGCTGACATAGGTTCCATTGCCGTTGCCTTGTACTATCTCGAGTAGATCAGAAGGTTGCTCCAATTTTCCGATAAAGCTTGGTATCCCGAGACCCTGTGCTGTCTTCGCTGCGATCAGTTTGGAGCGCATACCGCCAGTTCCCAGCTGGGATGCTCCCCCCGCGAGCGCTTCGATTTCCTCGGTTACCTGAGGGAGCCATGCAATGCGTGTGGCATCAGGGTGATTGCGCGGGTCCTTGTCGTATAGTCCGTTCGTATCCGTGAGAATCAGGTACAGGTCTGCATGGACCAAACCTGCAACCAATGCACCTAGCATGTCATTATCGCCAAAGGTAAGCTCTGCGACCGAAACCGTATCGTTTTCATTGATGATTGGCAAAATGTTTTTATCCAGCAGGAGGGACAAGGTTTGAAAGGCGTGCTGGTAACGCTCCCGGTTGGAAAAGTCACCGCGCGTCAAAAGAATTTGGGCGACACCGAAGCGGTGAGCGGCAAACAGCTGTGTGTAGGTTTGCATTAGCAAGCTTTGACCGATTGCAGCAGAAGCTTGCTTGGCAGCCAGCGTACGCGGTCGCTGTTTGTACCCCAGGCTTTGATAGCCGCTGGCGACTGCTCCTGATGAAACCAGCACAACCTGATGACCTGCTTCCCGCAGTTGACTCACAGCGTTGACGAGCAGAGACATCTTGGCTGGGTCAACACCACCACTTGGAGCTGCCAGAGAACTGCTCCCAACTTTTACGACCAACCGCATTTTACCCTTCTTCATGACCGAACCTCCTGTATCCAGACCATTATCGTGCATATTCAAAAACACGCAAAAAAGCCCTTTCGTCTCTTTGATAAGGACGAAAGGGCATCATGACCTCCGCGGTACCACCTTATTTGACGTCAGTGACCTGAAGCAAGCAAATTGCATGATCAGGGACAAAAGACATCCGGCTCTCTTTCTTTGATAACAGGTGAAAGAAACCTGTCCAGGTCTTCCCTGGATGCTCTGGGGTGGGTTCAAACTGATTCAAGGGCGAAACCTTTCAGCCGGTGGATTTCGCTCTCTGAGCCTGAAGGGCAGTTTTACTGTTCCCCGTCATTGCCGATCACTATGTGCTTATTAATTCAATATTATTTGCTGGTCCTTCACAAAATGTCAAGAGAATTATTGAAAATTTTCGCTGCCGTATGTCCCATTCCGCGATTTAATCTCATAGCGCTTCGTTTTTTTATCGCGGACGAGATGGTAGCGGATCGTGCGGTCTGAAACAACGGTAGCATCGGCAGCATTTTCAACAGTCACGTTTAAATCGCCATTCAGCTTTTGCACATTTGTGTTTCGGACCGAAATCATAGCGGGATAATCCGTATGTGGGAGTGAAACATATACTTTATCTTTTACCAGCTTGGTAGACATGTTGTCGTATAAGGCTTCGGCGAGCGGTTTGCTCCAGAAGCGGGAGAAGTAGCCAACGATTTTATCCTTGCTGTCAAAGCGTTTGGGTAATTCGCGATAGCTCAGACTATCCTCGTGAACGGTTTTGCCTTTGGCATTTTCCAGTGCCGAATAATATACTTCCTCCAGTGCATGCTCAGCTCGATTTAAAAACAGCACAACCTCCATTTTGTTATCGCCAAGCTTCTGTAGGGCAGTTTGCTTCGGGGGCTTGCTCTGCGCTTTGGCCTTTTCTTTTTCTTTCGCTTTCTCCTCGTTCGAGGGCGAATTACAGCCCGTCACGAGCAGGGATAGGGTTAGGAGAAATATCCAGTTTTTCCATTTGAACATAATTGCACCGCCTCTTTTGGACACAGCCGTTTTCAAGTAGCGTGTGTGGGGGAGGGGGCAAATAGCCATGTAAATATTTCCCTGACGCAATCTGGTCACGGATTCTCGCAAAAAGGAAACAGGATGGGGGTTGTGTCCGTTCTCAATTATGTCTATCATGGAGAGAGTTATGCAGATCGAATAATTGAGGTGGAAAATATATGTTTGGTTTTGGAAAAAAGGCAAATAAATTGGATGGCATTGATGTATTGATCATTAAGACGGTAGAAGCAAAAAACCGCAATTTTTATCAGGTCGTGTTTCCAAGTGTCCTGGCGAATGATATTCTCTCCATGCTGCAGAAATTGGAAAAATCCAAAATGAACCAGCAGGAGTTTTTGGGAGAAATCGGTGGCTTCCGCATCGTGACTCATTTAGAAGCGATGACGAATATTGATATTCTGGATGATGCGGATTTAGAAGCACGTCCTGTACACATTGAGGATTTCGCCAATATTTTGTTGCGCCGCCTTGAGCACTTGGAGGAATCAGGGAAAATGGAAGAGTCAGAAGATATGGCGTTTATCATGGGCGAGCTGACTATGCTGCGTGACGGTAGCTACGTCCCACAAAATTAATCAATCAGAATGGTGGCTGAAAGAAATAGCCGCCGAATTGCCAAAAAGCCGTGGGATTCCCTGCGGCTTTTTCTGTGAACAACGTCTCTGAATGACCGGCGTTACTTATTTCCATTTTGCACTGGACGCAACCTTTTGTAGGAGCAGCACGTATTAGAAGTGTGTGGAATTGGCTGGAAAATGGGCAACAGGAGGGGCAGAGATGATTGAATTAACGGGTGTAACGAAAAGCTATAACAACACGATAAAAGCGGTCGATAATGTCAGTCTGACCATACCGAAAGGCGAGATTTTTGGATTTCTCGGTCCGAATGGAGCTGGCAAGACGACTACGATCAAAATGATTACAGGCATTATTCGTCCAAATGCAGGACAGATCAAAATCAACGGCAAAGACATTGCGACTGACACACTCGAAGCCAAGCGGCAGTTCGGCTACGTCCCTGATAGTCCCGATATGTTCCTGCGGTTAAAGGGCTTGGAGTATGTCAGCTTCATGGCAGATATTTACGAGGTGCCGCGGGAGGTTCGCTCAGCACGAATCCTGCAGCTGGCACAGCGTTTTGATATGACGAATGCGCTAGGAGATACCATTCAGAGCTATTCACATGGGATGCGCCAAAAAATTATGATCATGGGCGTATTGGTACATCATCCGGAGGTTTGGATTTTGGATGAGCCGCTCACCGGATTAGACCCGAGATCCTCGTATACGTTGAAAGAGATGATGCGCGAACATGCGGATAGCGGCAGAACCGTGTTTTTTTCTACGCATGTACTGGAAGTGGCCGAAAAGCTGTGTGATCGGGTGGCCATTATCAATAGGGGACAAATCTTGTTCTGCGGCACCTTTGCCGAGATGCAGCAGCATTTTCAATCGAACGTTTCACTGGAAAGCCTGTTCCTGGAGTTGACGAAGCATGAATAAAATTTTGCTTCTCTCTAAAATCATGATTAAAAATGCCGGTTCAACGTGGGGAAACAAAAAAGGGGCTGGCTGGAAAAGCTTTCTTATTCTGTTTGCCATCGGAATCGGACTATTGCCGCTCATGTCAGTAGGCGTCATGTTTATCGCAGGACTATACGACGGGCTGGCCATGATTGGACAGCAAGGAGCACTGCTTGGTCTGGGAGTAGCGATTGCTTCTCTCGCCATCCTTGTACTCGGGATTGTATACGTGCTCTCGGTCTTTTACTACTCACAGGATGTCGAGCATATGCTTCCCCTGCCGCTTGCACCATGGCATATTCTCGGGGCCAAATTTCTCGTCGCACTGTTCTATGAGTATTTGACGGCGCTCGTGTTTTTCGGACCGTTACTTATCACCTATGGTGTCAAAAGCGGAGGCGGAGTCCTCTACTATCTCTTTGCTCTGATCATTTTTTTGATCGTGCCTATTTTTCCACTCGTGCTGTCTGCCCTCGTGGTCATGCTGTTTATGCGTTATACCAATGTTGGGAAAAGTAAGGACCGTTTCCGGTTAATCGGGGGATTCGCAGCGATTGCGGTAGCGATCGGTTTTCAAGCCGTCATTCAGCGACAGACGAGCGGCAAAATGGACAATATCGAGCAAATGCAGCAAATGATCGTGAGCGGAGAGAATGTTCTGCTGGGTCTGGTCACACAGCTGTTCCCAGCAAGCAAGCTGGCAGCTTTGGCGTTAATGGGCAGTGACAGCGTAAGTGGCTTCGGTTATTTGGTAGCCTTTGCGTTCTTAGCTGCCGCTAGTGTTGCCGTCTTTTTCTACGCAGGAAATCGCCTCTATTTTCCTGGAGTCATGGGAATCGGAGAAGCAATGGCCAAGCGGAAAAAGGTGGATGAATCGGCTTTTCAGAAGCTCGTCCAGCCCCGTTCGGCACTCATCGCGTACGGACTCAAGGAATGGAAGATCCTTTGGCGTACCCCTGCTTTTTTGATGAACTGCACGCTGTCCAGTATTCTATTGCCGGTGATCGCATTGATCCCGCTGCTTAGCCGTCAGGATAGCGGAGAAATGCTGTCTTCGCTCAGTGCACAGATGCAGGGGGGCGAGATAGGTGGAATTCCGATCGCGATTGCATGTGCCGCATTCATGATGATGGCGGGCGCGAATAGTACCTCGGTGACCGCTATTACCCGAGATGGCCAAGGCTTTTTCTTAAACAAAAGCTTCCCGATTGCTTATCCGAAGATCCTGATTGCCAAATTAATGCCCGGAATCTTATTGAGTATGGTCAGTATGCTGCTGTTGCTGGCAGAAGCAGGATGGCTCTTGCAGCTTTCACCGCTCTTTGTCCTCTACTGCATACTGGTTGGGATTCCTGGAATCATCTTCATCAATCTGTTCGGGATCATGGTTGACCTGAACATGCCAAAGCTCGGCTGGAGCTCAGAGCAGGAAGCTGTAAAGCAAAATCTCAATCCGTTGTTCACGCTGATTTTAAGTGCCCTGGCAGGTGGGCTTACCATCGTAGGCGTGTATGTGGTAAGTGGTTCTATGATGATTGTAGGTCTAGGTCTCTTTGCGCTATTTGTAATTCTGGATTTCATTTTTTACCGCATACTCGTGACCAAGGGACCAGTCTGGATTGAAAAAATCGAAGCCTGATTATAGCCTGAAAAAACAAGCCGCTCTTGCTCTGGGAGTGGCTTTTTTCCATTTGAGGAAAAAGTGTAAAAAAATACGACCAGATTCCCGATACAAGAGGTAGCTAGGTCTCAAGCAGGAAGACCTGCGTAGAGCCAACCATTTCACAGTCTATCTTCTATGGAATTCGTGTCATATACTCATATTCGGAGAAAGAAACCGAATCGATTGGAGATGGTAGTGGCGAAATAGATAGAAAGAAGGGAGTACGAACAAGTCATGATGAAGCGTGTTGTCGTTTGTTTTCTCATGGCTCTGCTGCTTGTACAGAGCGCTTTTACAGGCAATGCGAGTGCAGCTGTTATGTTCACAGACACTAGGGGACACTGGGCAGAACAGCAAATTAACGAATTGGCTGAGCTAGGCATTCTGAAGGGGAGAGGCTACATACCCTTTCATCCAAACAAACCGGTAACACGTGGGGAAGCTTTGGCTCTCATGAATCGTGTCTTTGAAACAGTCTATGGACGAGTAGAGAAGACCGAGAGAAAACTGAATCTGGATTCCCGCTACTTGCTGCGCCAAGAGGCTGAGCAGCTCCTGACCAACATGCGCACCATGCTGCAAAACGAGACGGGGCTTGTGAGCAAGTTTGATCCGGGGGATCGGATGCTGTACTATCTCTACCTCGCAGACAACTATCAATTGATGAAGAAGCAAGAAAAAGAAAACTATGATTGGTGGATGTCCAGTGAGGCGCTGCAGCACTCGCTGTCCAGAGAGGAAGCCAGCTTGTTGTTGTTCCATTTGATGATGCCGCAAAAATTCAGAACGGCGAATATTAAGCCACAGGATGCTCCGGCATATTTCACCAGTTTTTACGAATGGAAGCAGGACAGCTTTTACCGCGATACATATTCACCATACGCGCTAGCCATTCGCGAATTCAATTTCTTTCTCGCAGAAAAGAACTTCGAACCGCAAAGAGTAATGACGAGGGCAGAATTTGCCGTTGTCATGAAGAGGCTGTATGACTATTTCGTAAGAGATGCATCCGGTCAATTCAAGGCAACAGTAAACAATAAACAGAGAATTGCAAAGGTGTATTTGCGAGCGGCAAGTCTGGCGTATGAAGCCAACGACCAAGCCAAGCTGTCAACTTTGTTTACACCAGAAGCACTCAAGGTCTTGAATGGCTTGCCACATCGACCTGCGTTTACGAATCATGGAAACCTAACAGTAAAAATAGATGAGAACAACAAATTAAAGCTATGGGTAACCGGACAATATCAGGATACAAAGAACGGCAAATACCAGCTAGAGTATTTGTTCGAGCCGGATAATTCCAATGCCTATGGTCAAAAAATTACGAACATCATCTACACTGAAAAATAAGCTGGGTGTTCCAGGAAAAAAGCATCTGACAAACAGATGCTTTTTTCCATGTGCGTCACAAGCTGAATCATTTTATTTGGGAAGGTAATTCAGAAGAAAGGAATAAGTGGTGATTGCAAGTGACAGAATATTCGATTACAATAAAAACTGAACGGTGATTCAGTTTGAACAAACATCTCATCGACGTAATGAACGGCCTTTACGCGGGATGTCCTTTTTTAATCCCGATAATGAATGAGTATTCATTCAATACAAGACATGAGCTGTGTTTTACAGGAATATCTATGGAAGAGTAGAAGTTATAAAAATACTCTGCTAGTCTGAAAATTGGGTATTGTTTAAAAGGCTTGGCAATCCCAGGCTTTCTCATACAGATAGGGATGTAGAAATTCCTATCCAGTATAAGTGCAGCTGTGGCTTCACCAAAAGCTCGGTAAAGCCAGGCATTCTGAGGAGGATAAGTAGATGGAGCGCAAAATTCGCAAAGCAGCCGTTCTAGGTTCTGGCGTGATGGGGGCGGGGATCGCCGCACACCTGGCAAACGTGGGCATTCCTACTTTATTGCTGGATATCGTGCCACGTGAATTGACAGAAGACGAGAGCAAAAAAGGTCTGACTCTGGCAGATTCGGTAGTCAAAAACCGCATTGCGCAAACGGGAAAAGATCGGTTGTTAAAGGAAAAGCCAGCCCCGCTCTACGATAAAAAGAACATTGACCTGATTACCGTTGGCAATTTTGATGACCATCTCCCGCTTCTATCAGACGTGGATTGGATTATTGAAGTCGTTGTCGAAAATCTCGAAGTCAAGAAGCTGGTATTTGCCCAGATTGAAGCCCATCGCAAGCCCGGAACAATCGTCACTTCCAACACATCAGGTGTTTCGATTAATGAAATGGCCGAAGGAAGATCCGAGGATTTCCGCAAGCACTTCCTGGGTACGCATTTCTTTAATCCTCCTCGCTACCTAAAGCTGCTTGAGATTATTCCAAGCCGTGATACTGATCCGGCAGTTGTTTCATTTATGAGTGATTTTGGCGAGCATGTTCTCGGAAAAGGGACTGTGCTGTGCAAGGATACGCCTAACTTTATTGCCAATCGCATCGGTACATATGGACTTCAAGTATCGATCCATGTCATGCAGCGCATCGGTTTGGGTGTTGATGAAGTCGATGCATTGACTGGTCCTGTGATTGGTCGTCCAAAAAGCGCTACCTTCCGTACCCTGGATGTAGTCGGTCTGGACACGTATGTACACGTAGCTGGAAACGTCAGAAACAAGAGCGCGGATGAACAGGAAAAGGCCATCTTTGAAGTACCAGCGTTTGTACTGCAAATGGTCGAAAAACGGATGATCGGGCAAAAGGCAGGCCAAGGCTTTTTCAAGCAAGTCAAATCTGCCCAAGGCAAAGAAATTTTAGCGTTGGATACCCAAACACTGGAATACCGTCCGAGTGTCAAAGCCAAGTTTGCCTCCCTCGATGCAGCCAAAACAGCCAAGACGCTGCCTGAGAAGCTGAAGGCACTCGCGTACGGCAAGGACAAAGGCAGCGAGTTTGTCTGGAGTGTCCTGAAAAAAGTGCTGTTGTACTCAGCAGATAAAGTCCATGAGATTGCAGATGACCTCGTCGCAGTCGATCAGGCGATGAAATGGGGCTTTGGCTGGGAGCTGGGGCCATTTGAGACATGGGATGCGATCGGTGTAGAAAAATCCGTTGCACGTATGCGCGAAGAGGGCGAGACGATTCCTGCTCTCGTGGAAGAGCTGCTCGCAAGCGGCAAAACCTCCTTTTATGAGAAAAAGGAAGGATGTACCGCGGTCTTTTCCGTCGGCGGTGTCTATAAAAACGTAGAAGAAAAAAAGGAACGGATCAACCTGGCTGCACTGAAGGAGCAAGGAAAGCTGATTCGCAAAAACGCGGGAGCTGCCTTGATTGATCTGGGCGATGGAGTAGCGTGTCTGGAATTTACTTCACCACATAATGCGCTGGGCATGGATTTGCTGCAAATGGCCCATGTAGCGGCAGAAGAAGTGCAGAAAAACTTTGTGGGTCTGGTTATCGGCAATCAGGGCAAAAACTTTTGCGTCGGTATGAATTTGGCAATGGCGCTCATGGAAGCACAGGACGAAAACTGGCTGGAGCTGGACCTTCTCGTAACCAATTTCCACAAGGCAGCAAAAGCGCTGCGCTACTTGCATCGTCCTGTCGTGGCAGCACCGTTTGGCATGACGCTTGGGGGAGGGGTAGAAGTCCTCTATCTGGCTGACCGCGTGCAGGCATCTGTCGAAACCTATCTCGGACTTGTCGAGGTGGGCGTAGGACTTTTGCCAGGCGGGGGAGGAACCAAGGAAATGCTGTTCCGCGCCATGGAGAATCTGCCTGATACCGGCAGTGTGCCTGTCGATTCGTTCCCATTGGTTGCCAAGGCATTTGAGACGATTGCCATGGCAAAGGTATCAACGAGTGGTCAGGAAGCCATCGATCTCGGCTATTTGCGACAGACAGACCGGATCAGTATCAACCCGGATCATCTGTTGTACGACGCGAAGCAGCTCGTGCTGTCCATGGACAAAGAAGGCTATACGCCTCCAGCTCCGCGCAAAATCAAGGTCATCGGGGAAACCGGCTTCGCGAATCTGTCTCAAAATGTGTACGCGATGAAAAAGAGCGGCTACATCTCTGATCATGACGAGCTGATTGCAAACAAGATCGCTTATGTCATGTCTGGTGGAGACCTGCCAGCGGGTACAGAAGTGACAGAGGAATACATTTTAGGGCTGGAAAAGCAGGCATTTCTTGAGCTGCTCAAAACGCCAAAAACACAGCAACGTATGCAGCATATGCTGACCAAAAACAAGCCTTTGCGCAACTAACTCAAATAGAAGCTGGGTTATCCTGCTTTCTAAATAGAGGGAAGTAGACGGAGTTTCGCCAGTGAGAAGGAGGCAAAAAACATGAGAGAAGCCGTAATCGTCGCAGGAGCACGGACCGCGGTCGGCAGAGCAAAGCGAGGCAGTCTGAAGGACGTTCATCCGGTAGATATGGGAGCCGCTGTTGTACGTGATCTGCTAAGACGAGTTCCACAGCTGGACCCGGCACAGATCGAGGATGTCATCATGGGAACGGCTGTACCAGAAGCCGAGCAAGGGATGAATATGGCACGTCTGGTAGGACTTCGTGCCGGACTGCCCTCTAGTGTTGCGGGTATCACGATTAACCGTTTTTGTTCATCAGGCTTGCAAACCATTGCGTACGCCGCACAGCAAATCATGGTCGGAAGCTCGGATGTGCTTGTGGCCGGCGGAGTGGAAAGCATGAGCCTGCTTCCAATGGTAGGACACAAGGTCGCGCTCAACCCGACGCTCGTAAAAACGATGCCAGAAGCGTACATGGGTATGGGGCATACCGCAGAAGAAGTGGCGAAGCGCTATGATGTGACGAGAGAGGCGCAGGACGCGTTTGCCTTGACGAGCCACCAGCGAGCGGTTGCCGCGATTGCAGCAGGCAAGTTCCAGGAGGAAATCGTTCCTGTGACCGTAAAGCAGCATTCCTTTGACACAGAAGGCAAGCTGCAGGTGAAGGAGCGCATATTTGATACAGACGAGGGCGCACGCGCTGATACGACTATGGAGGCTCTAGCGAAGCTCCGTCCTGTGTTTCATGTGCAAGGCAGTGTGACCGCAGGAAACTCCTCGCAAACAAGTGATGGGGCAGCGGCTGTCCTCGTGATGTCCGCGGAAAAGGCGGCAGAGCTCGGCGTCACGCCAATCGCTATATTCCGTTCTTTCAGTGTAGGCGGGGTAGACCCTGATGTCATGGGAATTGGCCCGATTGTGGCTGTACCGAAAGCACTGAAGCTGGCAGGGATCGGGATTGAGGATGTAGATTTGTTCGAGCTGAACGAAGCATTCGCTTCCCAGGCAATCGCTGTTATTCGAGAGCTGGGGCTGGACCCGGAAAAAGTGAACGTCAATGGTGGTGCGATTGCGATGGGCCACCCGATGGGATGCACAGGTGCTAAACTGACGATCTCGATCTTGAACGAGCTGAAGAGACGGGGTGGCAAGTACGGGGTCGTTACGATGTGTGTAGGTGGAGGCATGGGGGCCGCCGGTGTTTTTGAATTGATCTAAGCAAGTACGTCCATTTTTGTATAAGGAGAGGGTTTGCGATGGCAGATACGAAAGAATTGATCCGTGGTGGTAGCTTTTTGATTGATGCTGGTTCGGCTGAGGATATGTTTGTGCCAGAGGACTTCAGTGATGAGCATAAAATGATTGCCAAGACAACCGAGGAGTTTATCGTAAACGAAGTGCGCCCTCACCTGGAAGAGATCGAAAACCATCAGTTTGATATTTCCGTTCGTTTGCTGAAAGAAGCAGGTGAGCTGGGCTTGCTCGCAGGCGATGTGCCAGAAAAATACGACGGACTCGGCCTCGATAAAATAAGTACGGCTCTCGTCACAGAGAAATTTTCGCTCTCTCGCGGTTTTGCCCTCAGTTACGGAGCACATGTGGGCATCGGTTCACTGCCGATTGTGTATTTCGGTACAGACGATCAAAAACAGCGCTATTTGCCTGATCTCGCATCAGGAAAACGACTGGCAGCCTATTGTCTGACTGAGCCGGGCTCAGGCTCTGATGCCTTGGGTGCCAAGACAACCGCGACCTTATCCGAAGATGGAACGCACTATCTCCTGAACGGGGAGAAGCAATGGATCACCAATGCTGGCTTTGCGGATGTATTTATCGTTTACGCCAAGATCGATGGCGACAAGTTCAGCGCCTTTATCGTAGAGCGCACCTTCCCGGGCATTTCGTTTGGTCCGGAAGAGAAAAAGATGGGGATCAAGGGCTCGTCTACGCGCACGGTCATTCTGGAGGATGTACAGGTGCCTGTAGAAAACTTGTTGGGCGAGCCGGGACGCGGGCATGTCATCGCCTTCAACATTTTAAACGTCGGTCGCTACAAGCTGGCAGTAGGGGCAGTTGGCTCTGCGAAACGGGCTTTGGAAATTGCGACGAATTACGCCAAGGAGCGGAAGCAGTTCAAAACACCACTCGCCAATTTCACGCTGATCAAAAGCAAGCTGGCAAACATGGCGATCAAAACCTACGCGGCGGAAAGCTCGGTATATCGCACCGTAGGTCTGTTCGATACGGCACTGAATCGACTGGGAGAAAAGGCCGATGATGGAGCAGAAGTAGCCAAAGCAATCGCAGACTACGCAATCGAGTGCTCAATTAACAAAGTATTTGCGACGGAAGTATTGGATTATTGCGTGGATGAAGGCGTGCAAATCCACGGTGGCTACGGCTTCATGTCGGAATATGAGATCGAAAACATGTATCGGGATTCCCGCATTAATCGGATTTTCGAAGGAACCAATGAGATCAACCGTCTGCTGATTCCTGATACGCTCGTGAAAAAAGCGATGAAAGGCGAGCTGCCGCTGATGCAGGCAGCCGCAAGTCTCCAGGAAGAGCTGATGAGCTACTATCCGCAGGAAATCGAGGATGCGCCGCTAGCAGCCGAGAAGCATTTGATTGACATGACCCGCAAAATCATCCTGATGGTTGCAGGCTCTGCGCTGATGAAATACCAGCAGGCGATTTCCAAGGAACAGGAGCTCCTGGCATTTTCGGCAGACATGCTGATCGAGCTGTATGCAATGGATAGCGTCGTGAAGCGCACAGAGCGGGCGATTGCGGCTACTGGACTAGAGAGTGCACAGCAAAAGCTGGAAATGACGACAGTTTATGTTCAGGAAGCATTCGATCGTGTTGAAGGCTGGGCGAAGGAAGCGTTGGCTGCGATGGAAGAGGGCGACGATCTGCGACTGCGATTGTCCATTTTGAAAAAGCTGACGCGCCATACGCCAATCAATACGGTTCAGCTCAAGCGTTCTATCGCAGACCGTGTCATCGCTGCTGGAGAGTACGCTGTATAAGTAGAGAGCATGGAAAAGAGCAGAGAATCCTCTCTGCTCTTTACTGTTTTTGCCTGACTTTTGCCATGCCGCCATTCTTTAACTTTACTTGGATGTTGACGGTATCGAGCGAGTCTGATGTGAGTGGCAATGTACGATTTTTTGCGAGGCGCTTCCATTCCTGCGGATATTTTCGATAGAGACTATGCCCCAGAGCAAGCGTATCAATTTGCTGCTTGAATCCGCGCTCATACACTCCTCTGATCTCTGCTTCGATTTTTTTGGCTGCAGCCTTTTCCAATGCCTCCACGGGTCCCTTTTGAATAATTTGCGTAATATAGCCAGTCACCTGCACATCAATTCGAAAAAGGGGGTGCCCCTTCTTGAAAAATGGAGTCAGTCTTACCCTTGGCTTTTCCAGAATCAGTAATGCTTGACCTTTGTCGTCACTTTTCACGCTGATTAATGTACGGTTGGTATCTTTATTTAACCAGCGAAGCCCAATCAAATCAGAACGTGGCCAACAAGACTTCATTTCCTTGTTTTGGAAGATGCAGGCACCACTTCCTTTGAGCTTGGGCAACATCTTTTTGTCCTCGCTCCAGACTGTTTGATTGGTCGTCAGCATGGGAAGATACACCACGCCATTTGACTCTGAGCGTCTCGCGAGGAATTGGAAAAGCTGAATCGGCTCCATCACGGAATTTTGCGGGTAGAGATCCTGCGGGTCCTCCAATTGCGAATAGATGAGCGGGCGACTAAAGAGCTGCTTTGCATTGAAAATGTCCATGATGGGCTCTTGTGTCGCGAAAGACCACAGTGTATAGCGAAACTCGTAAAACCGATTGATTTCATCAATAACCTGATTGAAAACCTTGCTATTCAGAGCGCGTACGTGAAACAAAATGGCACGTACATGGCTCCATGTCAACTGCTGCTGAGAGGTGGGATACAGCTTGAATAACGCATTGACGACAGTGTCTCCCGTTGCCTTGGCGACGATGGATGTCGTGTTTTCCCTTTGTCCTCCAGCTTCCTGCTTGGCAATGGTGGAGAAGCTGAGTACTTGTGCATAGACAACGATTTGATCATCGACATAATCGAAGCCGAGAGCATTGATGTAAATCAGGTTTTCAATTTGCCTCGCGTTCCAGCATCCACTGACCAGTACGCTGATCGCGAGTAACACGGCAATCAGGCGCAAGCGTTTCATGTTAGGTCCCCTTTTTCTTTTCAGAAGGATTCGCGAGCATCTGCGGTTTATTCTCCGCTTTTCGCCATGGCGTGCGGAATAAGATCTTGAGCAGATCAGACCACATGGTTGGGGCGACAGGCGCCAAATAGTACAACCCAAAGGAACGCATGTTGGAGAAATATAAGAGTGTCGCAATCAGCGAAATCATAAAGCCGAACATGCCGAGCAACGAGCAAACGAGAAAAATACCGATTCGCAGGAGGGTGACTGTCCCCACCATATGCTGATTCGTCAAGGTAAAGGTAGCCATGACGGAAAGAGCCACGATGACCAGACTCCCGGAAGAGGTTAAGCCTGCGGCAATCGCAGCTTGACCGACAATCAGACCACCGACGACTGAGAGGGTTTGCCCGATCGCCAGAGGTAATCGTAATCCTGCCTCTTTAAACAGCTCGAATAAAAGAACCATGAGCAGGACCTCAAGTGCCGCTGGCAATGGAACCCCCTGTCTGGATTTGACGATGGTAGCAATCAACGTATAAGGAAGCTGCTCTTGATGATAAATGACCAAGGCAATCCAAAAACCGGGCAAAAACAACGCAATGAAGACGCAGGTGAGGCGAAGCATACGTACAAAAGCAATGGAAAACAGAGAGGTGTTAGTATCCTCTGCTGCGTTTAAGAGCATAAAAAAGTTGGCAGGTCCGATCAAGGCTGTCGGGGAGCCATCAATGAGCAGTGCAAAACGTCCCTTCAGAAGAGCACTGACCACGTAATCAGGTCTGCCTGTGTACTGATATTCCGGTAAAAGCGTTAACGGAGTGCGGGCGAGCTTTTCTTCAATCTGCAGACCGCTGACAATTCCTTTGCTGTCCAGTGAGGAAATTCGCCCACTGATTTGCTGAACGAGCTGCGGGTCAATTTGATCCTTGAGATACAACAGTCCGATGTTTGTATGCGTATGGGTTCCGACGATGTAAGGAGTATATTTGAGCTGATATGTTTTTAAACGTTTACGGATGAGAGCGAGATTCGTAGTCAATTCTTCCGTAAATCCATCCCGGGGGCCGCGAATCGATACGTCGGTATTTGATTCTTCCGGGTCTCTTTGCGGTGGATTGGAGGTTTGGATGAAATAGACGGTTTGAAAGCTTTCAAACAGGAGCAGAAGATGACCGGCAAACACTTCTCGACATATCAGATTCACATTTTTCGGCTCAACGAGTTCGTTCATAAAAAACAGTCGCTTTTCACTCAGATCATACGCAGTATGAATTTCTTCGTTCTGAAACAAATGGACAAGCTGGGGCATCAAATATTCGCTGATGCGATCCAGATCACAGATTCCACCCGCATAAATCAAATGAACGCGCAAAGGTTGCGGGGGAACACGCAGCGTATGCGCCTCGATCGTAACGTCATGACAGCCGTCAAACAAAGCTTCGAAGGCTTCTACACGGAGTGTGTCCAGTTCTTCTGTATCATCTGTAGGAGAGGTAAGAGGGGAAGCTATCAGACCTTTTACCCGCGAAAATCTACGATTCTTCATAGCGACCTCTCCTTTCTGCGAAGGCTGTCAGCAGCATGAGCACAATAGACAGAAATAGAGCAACGGAAAGCAAGGCTGGCAAGATGTACTGGGAGAGCAAGCTGTAAAAGGAAATGTCACTGTTTGGCCAAATGGAAATGGCCGTCGCACAAAGAAATAATCCGCATAAAACCCAAAATCGCTTCCGTCCGTTATCGATCATAAACAACTCGGTAATCAGAAACAGAGAGAGCGAAATACGTGTGAACGCACCGCTAAACCATTGATAAATACTCAAAAAATCCAAGTGCTCAATATAAATTCCGATATTGGCGAGGCGCCATTCCTCATAGGCGGGGTAGCGCAAATTGGCAGCTACTACGGGTCCGAATTCTATGACGGCACCAATCGTTGGACCAATTGTCAGCCCGACGATAGCGATTGCGAGCAGCAGAAGCCGGATATACGGAACAGTTGATGAAAGATGGTGCTTCAGGAGCAAGAAAATAATGAGCTCAGCAAACCCGGTCCCAGCATACGCCATTCCTTTGGCAACCGGTCCAAAGCCATTTTCCATGATAGGCAATAGCAAACTGTAATCCTTGTGCTGAAAGTTGGTGGCCATAACGAAAAATCCCAAAATCACGACAAACGGCAACAGGACACTGGACGTCATGGCAATCGAGCGGATACCAAGAACGGCATTCATAAAGCAAAGGACGGCAAACAAAATCGTATGTACGAACAGGGGTGTCATAGGTGCAAAAGACAAATTGATCCAGGTGACTGTATCCGTCAAGGTAACAGTAGCATTAGTAAAGCAATAGGCAGCAGTCAAAAGCGCGATCAATAAGTAAATTCCCGAGCCATACGTTTTTTTGACCCAGAGCAGGAGATTCTCCTGCCTTGTTTTTTTGTAGACGAAGTAGATGAGAACCGTCCAGAGCAGGTATAGAGCACCCGCAAAAATGACGGATAACCAGGAATCTCTCTTGGCTACATCGAGAATTAAAGGAATGACGATGACATGATTGATCAGTCCATTACTCAGCATCAAGATAAAAACGATTTGAGTAAACGATATTCCAGTTTTCATGTTCTCTCCAACCTGTTCCAGTTCTCCTGTCAGTATTTGCATTTTGTCTTGAACTATGCGCGAGTCAAACGGTTCGTCTATTCATGCATAAAGTTGGAAGCGATCACCAACGCTAACGAGACAAACCAAAAGCTGCAAGGAACGTGGTCAGATGAAGTCGAGAGGATGGCTAAAACGAAAAAGAGCAGCAGCTGCAAATCGGAATAGCCACTCTGCGGGCTTATCCCGATCCAGAAAAGCACGCGAAATTAGCACAAGCTTGGAAGATAATATCGCTGAGCTGCATCGCATTTTTACTTTTACTCCTGATCTAGTGATTCGAGATTTCGAGAGCCATTTTATAGAAGGGCGAATAGCTCTAGTCTATTTAACCGGGCTGGTAGATAAAAACTCGATTAACAACAATGTGCTTCGTCCTTTGTTAGCGCCGACTGAACGCGGCCATACAAGTATTTTGGATCTGTTGTCTGTAGGAAAAGTAACGACGCTACATGACTTCGAAGATGTAGAAGAAGCGATTTTGCAAGGAAGCAGTCTCTTGTTCATCGAGGGGCGTGAGGAAGCTCTATCAGTAGAGACACACGGGTGGCCACAACGAGCGATTGAAGATCCGCAGCTGGAAGCATCACTAAAGGGCGCTCATCAAGGCTTTGTAGAGACAGGTATCCAAAATATCGCGTTGATTCGTCGGTATATCCCTAATCGTGAACTGAAAATAAAAGAGGTCAAAGTTGGAAAGCGAGGGGCTTGCAAGCTATCGATTTTGTTTATATCCGATGTCATGAATCCAGAGATTCTGCAAGAGCTGGAGGACCGGATCAGGCTTCTTGATATCGATAATATCCTCAATACTGGTGAGCTGGCGGAATTGATCGAGGACAACCCGTACTCTCCGTTTCCGCAGCTACTTACCACAGAACGACCGGATTCAGCGGCATCACACTTGTTACAGGGCAAAACCGTGATCGTCGTGGATCGATCTCCCAGCGTACTCGTTGGTCCAGTATCTTTCGCTTCCTTTTTTCAAAATGTTGATGATTATAGTACCCGTTGGCTGGTAGCTACTTTTATTCGTTTGCTTCGTTTCCTGGCGTTTCTGGTCGCGACGTTTTTGCCAGCGATCTACATTGCCGTCATCTCCTACAATTACGAAGTCATTCCACTCGACCTGATTTTGTCCGTAGGGGAGTCACGCGCGAGAGTGCCCTTTCCGCCCCTTCTCGAAGCCATGATGATGGAATTGACCTTGGAGATGCTGCGCGAGGCAGGGGTTCGGCTACCGGCTCCAATCGGGCAAACAGTAGGGATTGTCGGCGGTATTGTCATTGGTCAGGCAGTTGTACAGGCTGGCATCGTGAGTAATATCATGGTCATCGTGGTCGCATTTACAGCGATATCCTCGTTTATCATCCCGAATTACGATATGGCAGCTGCTGTACGGCTGATTCGTTTTCTGATGATGATTATGGCGTCCATGTTTGGCTTCATCGGGATTATTATTGGCCTCATGACCTTGATCGGGCATCTGATTTCGCTAGAGTCGTTGGGTATCCCGTATGGAAGTCCACTCGCTCCTGTGCGTTTCAAGGATTGGAAGGACCTATTTTTGCGAGTCCCGCTCTGGAAAATGATGAACAGGCCAGTCAGCGCTAGAGCAATTCAGGCAAAAAGGCAAGGGGACAATCGTCCAAAGGAGGAAGGAGAGTGAAAAAATATGCACACAACGAGATAACTCTCCTTCAGTACATTTTCCTGATTCATGGAGCACAAGTTGGAATTGGAGTCTTGTCAATGCCACGAGAATTAGCGGAGGTAGCGAATACAGATGGGTGGATGTCTCTGTTTTTGGGATGGATATTGGCAGTGGTAGCCAGCCTGCTCATCATTAGCATCATGAAGCGTTATCCAGATTGCAGCATTACGGACTTGTTTCCGCTTCTTTTAGGCAAATGGCTCGGGAAAGCATGTGTGCTGCTTGTGGCAATTTATTGCGGTTTAGCTTCCCTTGCCGTTACAGGGAATACGGTTGCGATTGTGAACATATGGATTCTGACGCAAACGCCAGGGTATATCGTAGTATTGCTGCTTGCCATTCCAACTTTTTATATCGTGAGGGGAGGCTTGCGCATCATTGGGCGATATTCCGAGCTCGTATTTTACCTCACGCTCTGGATGCCAATCATCCTGATGAGCTCTTTTAAAGATACGCATTGGCTTCATTTGCTCCCTTTGTTCAAAGAGGGGTGGAAACCGATCATCATGGCTACGAAGACAACCATTTTATCGTTTCTAGGATTTGAGTTGGCGTTTTTTCTCTATCCCTTTTTACAAAAAAAACAATATGCTTCTCTGGGGATTGTGATCGCTAATACGCTGTCTTTAGGTGTGTTTTTATCTGTTACCATTTTTAGCTACGCATTTTTTAGCCCGGACGAAATATCGGAGTACACCTGGCCGACTCTTAATCTGTGGAAAGTAATTGAATACCGATTCTTGGAACGGATTGATATTATTTTCCTGGCTTTTTATTTAATGATCTTGTCAACGACTGCCATCCCTTACGTGTATTTCACTGTATTTTCCACAAGCCAGCTGTTTGGAAAGGCAGATCATCGCGGTCATTTGAAAGTCCTGATGCCACTCATGGTCATTTTATTTTGGGTGTATACACCATCCTTTGCTGATTTGAAAAAGTGGACAGAAATGTGGAGCGTAGCTGGCTTTTCGGTAGGCTATTTGTTTCCGCTTCTCGCCTGTGTTCCGATTTGGCTGCTTAACCGGCAAGCAAGGGGGAGAAAAGCATGAAGACATGGGCGAGGATAATGCTGCTAGTGATGATTCCCGTGCTGCTTTCTGGCTGTATGGACCGTATTGATTTGGAGGATGCCACTCTGGCGCTCATGACTGGCGTGGATTTGAATGAGAAGAACGAGCTGCTTTTTTATATCTCCAGTCCGGTTTTTAGTCATGAGGCCAAAAAAAAATCAGAGCAATTCGGGATTAGGGCAGATACGATGCGCGGTGCGCGAATTGAATACGACAGATTAGTAACGGCCCTTACGGTGGCGGGCAAAATACAGGTACTTGTGTTCAGTAAAAAGCTGCTGCAGCACCCAGACTGGTTCCGGCTGATGGACGTCGTCTTTCGGGATGCGCGCTTTAGCGTCAATGCACGCATTGTCGTTTTTGATGGGCGAGTAGTTGACCTTTTCAACTTCCAGCCCAAGGACAAGCCCCGATTAGCTTTGCATCTGACGAAGCTCATTGATACAGCGAACTATCGAAATTTAACTGTAAAAACAAGAGCACAGGAGCTTCATCGGCAAATGTATGAAAAAGGAATGACGCCGTCCATAACTGAGATCAAAAAGGATAAAGCGGTCATGATTATGGGAACGGCGCTTCTATCAAAAGCAGGGCTCTATCGCGAACTGATTGATGCCAGAGAGACCATTCTGATGCAAATTCTGCTCCACGAGAAGCAGGGGGAAATCTCTCTTACGCTTCCTCTGCCTGAGCATGAACCACACGATCCGATCATTAAGGATGACGTCAGCTTTTACGTGAAAGGTGTAAAGAAAAAAGTGAAAACAGAATACAAGGACGGAGCATTCCATTTTGATGTACAACTAAAAATGAAGATCGGGGTTTCTGAGAGAATGTTTCCTTTCAATATGAACAAGGATTATAAGAAACTGGAGAAAATGATCGAGGAAGAACTGCGCAAGGATTATGAACAGCTCATTGCAAAATGTCAGAAGAAAGAGCTGGACCCGTTCGGGTTTGGATTGTATGCGCGTGCTTATGCCTATCAGGATTGGAAAAAGGTAGAAGGAGATTGGACAAAGGCGTTTGCCAAAGCTACCGTCAAGATTTCGCCGGATGTATCTATCAAAGGAAATGGTGTCATTAAATAAAGGGCTGTGCTGCTTGAAAAAAAGGGAAGCCCTGGCCGGAAAGCGACCAGGGTCTTAGGCTTCTCGAATCGATTAGTAGATCGCTTCCCAGCCTGCTGGGGTTACAAACAGACGGATCGCTTTGATTTTACGATCATCCATCAGCGTGAAGTAATGACGATAGTTAGGTGGTACAGAGATGAGATCGCCAGGTGAGAGCTCAACGTCGAAGTAACGACCGTCCTTTCCTTTGATCGCAAAAATGCCATGACCGTCTACGCAGAAACGGCACTCGTCGTCTGTATGATGGTGCTCGCCTTTAAATTTGGTCAGCAATTCATCGAGGTTCGGAATTTTGTCAGAGAGAACGATGATGTCCGCAGTCAAATAACCACGGCGTTTGCTGATCTCATCAATTTCTGCTTTGAAGGTGTCCAGGATTTCCTGTTTCTCTTCGTCTGTAGGGCTGTAGTTGTCACGGTGTTTTGGGTCCAAACGATCTACTCCCCAATTTTCGTAAATGATCTCTTGGGAATTCAGAAATGTGACAACTTCCTCTGCGGAGCTAATGTACTCGTTTGTGTCGTGAAAACGTACTTGTGCCATCTTTGAAATCCTCCTCTAATTTGTAGTTGTAGTGGACACGGCAGCTTGGCGCAATTGGAGCCAGCGGGCGTGGTACTCAAATAGGAATTCAAAAGCTTCCAGGTGACGTTTGGCTTCGAAATCGTTGCCGCCCCAGGCGTAAATGCCATGGTTGCGAATGAGCACCCCAGGAACTTCCTGAGTGATCACTTTTTCGATTTCAGCAGCAAGCGTTGGAATATCAGCAAAGTTCTCAACAATCGGGATCGTGATGTGAGCATTCTCTTCCCAGATTCCGAGCCCCTTGATCAGTTCCTGTCCTTGGATGGAGAAAGCGCGTTGACCAAAGTACAGCTCAGAGATGAGATTGTTCCACACCGTATGAACGTGGAAGCAGGCACCTGCCTTCGGGAATGTTTTGTAGACCACGGCGTGGATCAGTGTTTCCGCCGAAGGCTTGAGTGTTGTCGCATCAACTGGACGGGAGTCTTGGTCCACAATCAAATAATCTTCCGGGGAAAGCTTTGTTTTATCCTTGCCGCTTGCGGTTACGGCAAACTGTAGGGGCTCACTCTCGAGTTTGATCGAAAGATTGCCGCTGGTGCCGGGAAACCAGTCTCGGCGGGCAAATGTCAGCTTGGCATCGTCCAGTCGACGAAAGGCATCGAGGCGCTGCTCTAATGTTGCTGTCATGAATGAGATGACCTCCTGTTTATCATATAAGTAGATCTGACTGCTTGTGGTCAAATACGGTTGTCCCCAGGCGAGAGGGGAAAACGGTCATGACTGTTTTTGCTTGATTTCTTGCAAAATAGCAATTACATCGTGGAATGTGGCAAAGGTGTGATGAGGCAGCTGCAGCTCTTCCGCTTTTTCCGCGAGGAAGGAGCGGGCAATCACGAAATCCGCAATCTTGGCACCAGCCAAATCGGTGATTGAATCGCCGATGACGATACGGTAATGACTGGCTGGATCGTAGCGGCGGATAATCGTCGTTTTGCACATTCCACAGCCGTTCGTGCAGTGCTCGTCGCAAGAATGCGGCCATGTAATGGTGATGCGTTCACCTGAAAAGTCACTGCCATTGCAGTAGATCGGGACACCGGATAGATCGAACGGTGCGAGGATCGGCTGTACAAAAAAGTCGATTCCGCCACTCGTGATTAACAGCTCGATTCCTTCGCTGCGGCAAAAGCTTACGAACTCACCAAAGCCGGGACGAATGGAAGCTTCGTTTACGATATAGTCCACGATCTCCTGGCGCAGGGAAGAAGGGAGAAGCTGAAACAGCTTGCCTACCCCTTCCTGTACGCTAATCTTTTGGGAAAGGATTTGCTCGGTCAGCGCCTCCCATTCAGGAGGAGCAAACTTGCGAACAATCGCTACAATATTGTCTTTTTCTGTAATGGTTCCGTCAAAGTCGCAGAAGAGGACGAGTTTTTTGCTCATCGTCCGCCACCCCATTTCTCCAGCGCGATGGCCAGTTCCGAGGAGGAAGCAGCAGCCTCCTGCAAGGTACGTCCGGCAGTAACTGCTTCAATCGCCGCGACGAATGCTTTGGCTCCTGCGGTTGCGCCACCAGGATGGCCATGGATTCCTCCGCCGGCATTGACGATCTGGTCCAAACCGAAGTCCTCAAATAGCTGTGGCACGAGCCCGGGGTGAATTCCTGCTGAAGGAACCGGGAACGAGGGGCGAATGCCCACAAGTGGCGTCGTGAGATTTTTGGCAAGCTGGAGTGCTTCCATTTTGTCCAGGGCTACATTGCCGTATGGAGAAGGGAATAACACCAGGTCAGCGCCTGCAACCCGCATTAACGTACCAAGCAAGAGCGGGGTTGCAATTCCGTAATCAGGCGATGGATAATAAGCGCCAGCCAATGCCGGGTGAGCCATGATCGGCACATGGACATCAGGGTCTTGTGCCAGTCTGTGCAAAGCATCAAAGCCAAACGCCAGTACATTAAACAGCAGGCAATCGGCACCAGCCTCTACTGCACGCTTAGCCTTTTCACCTAGCTCATGTACCGGTCCGGTCAGGTTTGCTGCATACAGGACAGGCTTGCCCGTTTCCGCTTCGGTTTCCAATGCGATTTGTTTGAACGCTTTGATACGATCCAAAAATGGTGCGCGATCATCTGCAAAGAAGATTTCGTCATCTTTGACCAGATCCACACCGCCCAATGCTTGGGCCCGGAACTGCGTTTTCAGGTCGTCAAAAGGAAGACCCAGGCACGATTTGAAAATGCTCATGAGCAGCGGACGATTTTGTGCGCCAAGACGGCTGCGTAGTCCTTCTATCCCGTATTTCGGACCGGGGAAAGCAGCCAGAAACGAGTCTGGAAACACGATGTCAACGAGCTTGATCTTGCCATCCATCGAGAGTTTCCCAAAGATACCTGTCAGCAGGGAAGGAATATCTTGTGTAAAATTTCGAGTAGGGTAGCTGACTGTAATCAGTCCGCGAGTTTCCCCGTTTGCGAGTGTTTCGAGCGGGGTAGCACTTACGGCCTCACCCAGATATGGTTGCAGCTCAGCTTGCTTGGCAGCGGGTAAATCGGTCCAGGAACCGACTGTCATCCCGACTGCGACAGCAGCTGCTTTTTTACTAAGATCCTTGGCTTGTGTCAAATAGGTAACGAGGATGCGTTGCTCACTCATGCCAGGGCTAATCCTCCTTTTTCTTCATAGCAGAACATGTAAAGACACGAAAAAAAGCCTCCCCGTGAGTGGGGAGGCGGTTGTCGACTATAAAAGAGTCTTCGTCTCCTCTCATCTCTCGGTTAGTAGCCGAGACGCGCAGAAATAGTGCTCCTGTCTCGACTCTTATCCGTTGGAATTAGCACCGTTTCGCTTTTCTATCGATTGAAAATAGAAGAGCGCCGGTTGCCGGGCATCATAGGGCCAGTCCCTCAGCCAGCTCGCGATAAGAGTTATTCGGTTCACACGCTGCTTCTTTCGTGTGCGATATCATCATGATATGACGTTATGAACCGGGAGTCAATTTGTTTTTCCGGCAAGTGTGCGCTTTGAACAGAGGAAATGGATGACAAGGTGAAACTTTTTTCTGCGCATTGCGTGGTAGGGAGTGAAGGGGTGTGGAGGCGTTGGGAAAGTAAGCCTGGATGACGTGTACAAACTGCACGTAAACGATATATACCGCTATCTTTTCCGGCTGACACGGGATGCGAGGCAGGCAGAGGATCTGACGCAGGAGACGTTTTTCCGCGCCTTTTTGTCCTTGGATGATTACCACGGGGAAAAAGTCAGGCCGTGGCTGTTCAAGGTAGCCTACCACGCTTTTGTCGATTGGCACCGCAAACAGGTAAAACGGCCGGTGCAGCTGGTTGAACAGCTTCCGGATCGAGCAGATCCTCTGGTGGAGGATCCTGCGGAGACAGTCGTGAACAAGGAAATGTGGGGACTGGCTCAGGAATTGCTCCGGCAGCTTTCAGAAAAGCAAAAGCAGGTTATTTTGCTCGCAGCTATTCCCTTTTCTTATGCAGAAATCGCGGAAATATTGGGAATCGATGTGGCTGATGTGAAGCGGTCCTTGTTTCGAGGACGACAAAAGATGCGAAAGCTGTGGAGGGATGGAGCAGATGGAGAAGAGAGATAGGGAAAATCGGGAGCAAAAGCTACTCGCTTATCTGCGCAAAGAGATGACAGAGAGCGAGGAGAAGCGACTGGGGGAAGAAGTGCTCCGTGATGAGGAATATGCCCAGCGGCTGGAGCGGCTACTTCTGGGGGAGGAGCAAGGAACGGATTCTGGCAAAGAGGGAGCTGACACTCTCTCGGAGGAAAAGCAGCGAGCCATTCTGCGGCGGGGAAAATGGCGGATGCGTCTGTCGAATTCCGCATTCACGATGGGGCTTACTTTTTTTGCGGGTGTCGCGCTTTTTGTAGGGAATGGCTGGTTCGGTTCGCTGATGCACGACGATTTGTACCGGGTCGCCAAGGATATGGTCAATTTCACTCAGCCGGGTGTCAGTGTTGGCAGCAGCGGCTCGCAAGTCGGCCTGCTCTACGGAAACATCAGGATGGAATTGCGTGAGCGAGTAGGTAGTGAGGACAAAAATGCCGGAAGCTTTGAAAGCACCAACATCCTGTGGAAGAACAGTGCACAGCCGAAATGGACAAACGGGATCAGGGAGCAAAAGCTTTTTTTCCGTTACCCGTCACAGAGTAAGCCGACACAGGAGGAGCTGACGAATTTGCAGCTGCCTGCCTGGACGACAATGGAAAAGCTGCCTGAAGGTACAGTCTCACAGCTGGCGATCTCCTTTGAGCATTTTTTGAGCTATGAGGAGTATTACAAACTGATTTCCCGCTACGTAAACAGCGACACACATGAAACTGTCTGGTTTGCAGTAGATACCGGGCAGGAGCTGACAGGTCGCGGGGCTGAGGAAGGTGTTCGACTTCTTGGTGCTGGGGATGTTTGGGGCTTTGCGGAGCGCGAGCTGAGTTACGGGAATGCTCCGATTCAGGTCAATGGCGAAGGACAGAGACGGGCGGCCACTTATCTGAGCGAAATGAAATATCTTTCGGAACAGGAGCGTCTGTCGAATGAGATTGGCTTTAGTCTGGTTTCCCGAGGCAAGCCGCATATTACCGAGCGCTACCAATACATGCAAGAAAAAGGTGTACGTATTTACGGTGCAGTATTGACGGGACCGACGAAGGAGCTGCTCAAGCTGAAACAGGAAAAGTCCATTACAGCAGCCTTTTTAGGTAAGATCGACTGGTGGAATTGGGACCGACCAGCTGCTTCCGGAACGCACTACAGCTGGTAAAAATAGGGGATGCTGGATGCTGAAAAAGGGTGTTGACAGCGTGTGAGTGTGGCTGTATGATTCAAACTAAATCAAATTGCATACGATGGATACCTTATCCAGAGAAGGTGGAGGGACTGGCCCGATGATACCCGGCAACCGACATGACGCTCTTTGGTCGCTTTTATAGCGATGAAAGTTTCAGGCGACGTGCACGGTGCTAATTCCTGCAGAAACAAAAGTAGTCTGGAAGATAAGGGGGACAAGGACACGTTTGCTTTTTACGTGACGACAGCGACCTCTTTTCTTCGGGAAAAGAGGTCTTTTTGCATGTCTGAAATGGCGTGGCTGCGGCCTTGGTGTGAGCGAATATGGATTACCCAGTGAGGAAATTCGCAGCAGACTGCCACTTTTTGAGTGGGGAAGAAAAAAATCGCTACCGTTTGATTGCTAGACTGGGGCAAGCATCCAGTCCACTAGAGATAAATACAAAATGACATTGAGGGGAGTAATGAATCATGGCTTATCGTGCGTTGACCGAGCAGGAGGCAGTGGAGTACGTAAAGGGTTTGCCAGGTCTGTTTACCGAGGGAGCTGAGCTAACGAGCCACGAAATCGGGGACGGAAACCTCAATCTGGTGTTTGATATTCGCGACCAGGCGACAGGAAAAAGTGTGATTGTAAAGCAGGCATTGCCATTTGCCCGTGTGGTTGGAGAGTCGTGGCCATTGACGATAGATCGCGCACGTATCGAAAGTGAAGCGCTGCGCATTCAGCACAAATATGTACCTGACCTCGTACCAGAAGTGTATCACTTTGATCAGGAGCTGGCGCTGACCGTGATGGAGAACGTCGGTGACCATGTGATCATGCGCAAAGGTCTCATCGAGGGAAAACGTTATCCGCTCTTTGCCAAGCAAATCGGCCGCTTTATGGCGCAAACCCTTTTCTACACATCGGATCTGGGGTCACATCCGTTCGAAAAGAAAACGTTAGTCGGAACATTCCTAAATCCCGAATTATGCAAAATTACTGAAGATCTGGTCTTTACTGATCCGTACGAAAACGCACCAACCAATCATTTCAACCCATTGATTCGTCCAGAGGTAGAAGCGATTTGGAACAACAAGCCGCTCAAGTTGGAAATCGCCAAGCTGAAATACGACTTCTTGACGCGCGCAGAAGCGCTTTTGCACGGTGATTTGCATACAGGAAGCATCTTTATTACCGAAACGAGCTTGAAAGCAATCGATCCTGAGTTTGCTTACTACGGTCCAATCGGTTTTGATATCGGCGCGGTCATTGCGAACCTTTTGCTCAACTACGCTGGTCAGCACGGATTGCAAAAAGACCAAGGAGAACGGGACGCATACCGCGAATACTTACTGGAAACGGTCGAGGATGTTTGGAATGAATTCGTCTCCCATTTTGTTCAGCTCTGGCATAAGCAGGCAAAAGAGCGCAGTGCCCACGTAGAGGGTCTCTGGCAGAGCTATGTAGAGCGATTGATTCAGGACACAGCTGGATATGCAGGATGCAAAATCCTGCGCCGGGTGATCGGGCTGGCAGGAGTGGCAGATCTCAATGCCATTGAGGACGATCAAACACGTGCAGAGGCAGAACGCTTGGCGCTGGCTATCGGCGAAGCACTGATTGTTGGCCGCGGCAGTGTAGGCGAATCAACTGACATCACGGACATTGTTCGTACAGTGACCGCACGTTACTATCAGGAGGCTACTACAGTATGACAACGAGTACACAATTTGCGCCGGTCAAGTGGGAGAACGATTATTTAGTTCTGCTTGACCAAACGCGCTTGCCAGTAGAAACGATTTATTTGAACCTGACTACATCCGAAGAAGTATGGGCATCGATCCGTCATTTGCAAGTACGGGGAGCTCCTGCGATCGGGATGGCAGCAGCATATGGACTCTACCTCGGTGTTCGCGGCAGCGAAGCTGAGACTCACGCGCAATTCTGGAATGAATTGATCAAGCAAGCGGATTATCTGGGGACTTCTCGGCCAACTGCGGTCAATCTGTTCTGGGCTTTGGATCGGATCAAGGCTCGTGTGGAAAAAGAGACATCGTTATCTGTTGCTGAGCTAAAGGCAGCGGTGCTTGACGAGGCTCTGGCGATTCAAAAAGAGGATGCTGAGGTATGCCGGACAATCGGTGAGCATTTGCTGACGCTTTTGCATGATGGCATGGGCATTCTTACGCACTGCAACCCGGGCGCACTGGCGACAGCTGCCTATGGAACAGCGACAGCTCCGTTTTATTTGGCAAAAGAGCGCGGCTGGAATCTCAAAGTATATGCAGACGAAACCCGCCCTGTTTTGCAAGGCGCACGGCTAACTGCTTATGAGCTTCAGCAGGCAGGTATCGATGTGACGCTGATCTGCGACAACATGGCTGCCATGGTGATGTCCCAAGGCAAAGTTGAGGCAGTCATCGTAGGGACAGACCGCGTAGCAGCCAATGGCGATGTGGCGAACAAAATCGGAACATACGGCGTGGCAGTACTCGCCAAAGCGCACGGCATTCCGTTTTATGTCGCAGCTCCACTTTCCTCTGTCGATTTGGAGACGCCAACCGGGGCAGATATCCCGATTGAAGAGCGTCCAGCCGAAGAGATTACACATGGTCTCGGCAAGCAAGTGGCTCCAGACGATATCAAAGTATACAACCCTGCCTTTGATGTCACACCTGCCAAGTACATTACGGCAATTGTGACCGAGACAGGTATTTTCAAGCCAGAGGAAATCGGCAATAGCAAAAAGTAAGTCAGGCGAGTATACGTCCACCTTGCATGCGAGGTGGGCGTTTTTTTGAGTAGAGCTTTTGGACATCTTGCCAAACAGTACGTCCTGCACCATAATCGAGCATAAACACCTGCGCACTTCGAGGGAATGGACCAATAGGGAGGGTTAGGTATGAGGCACATCGCGATGACAGAGGAGTCGTTTTTGAAACAATTGGAGCCAGCGGACGCGGCAGAGATGTTTTGGCTGACAGATACCAACCGCGCCCATCTGAAGCAATGGCTGCCATGGCTGGATTTTACCAATCGGGTGGAGGATACGGCCAACTTTATTCAGATGACGATCAATCAACACAACAACAATCAAGGAACACATTATGGCATCTGGTTCAGAGGTCGGCTGGCGGGGACGCTGGGCGTGCATAATCTGGATTGGATCAATAAAAAGACCTCCCTCGGCTATTGGCTGGGCGCAGGGTTTCAGGGCAACGGATTAATGACGGAAGCGGTAGCTGCCTACATCGACAAGCTGATTTTCGGTTCGTGGGGGATGGAAAAGGTAACGATTCAGGCAGCTACGGAAAACGTGAAGAGCCGTTCGATACCAGAGCGCCTGGGCTTTCAGCTCGAGGGCATACTCAGACGGAATGAATTATTGTACGATCATTACGTCGATCATGCTGTATACAGCTTGTTGCGCGAAGAGTGGCATGATTTCAAGAATGGTAAAAAGTTAGATTGACAAGGAAAATTCAGTAAATTACGATGGAGTAAGTACAAAAAAGGGGTGCGTGATTCGCGCGCCCTTTTTTAACGTATAAGAATTTATAAGCAAGAGGGTTATGAATTCTGGAACGCATGGAAACTTTCCGCAAAAACGGGGTCGCTCCTCCTTGAGGAGGCCTCGATAGAGGTTTTCTTAATGGGAGAAGAGAAAAAACGTATGTATTTGAAATGAGGTGACGGACATGCAGACACTAAAACAACTGTCCTGGTTTTTTCGTGCTCATTGGAAGCGATACGTAATTGGTATCTCTTTTTTGTTTTTGATTGATGTTCTCATGCTTTGGCCGCCTCGTTTGATCGGAGAGACGGTGGATTCGATCCGCAACAGCTCGTTAACATCCGCTGCCTTGACACAGACCATGGTCATTTTACTGGTGCTTGGCGTGCTTTTGTATGTGATGCGCTTCGTCTGGAGGTATTTGCTGAATGGAGGAGCGCTTATTTTGGAGCGAGCTTTACGTGAGAAGCTATTTTCCCATCTGACCAGGATGACGCCTTCTTTTTATCATCGCAAACGCAGTGGAGACTTGATGGCTGTGGCTACAAACGATATTCCGGCGATTGAGCAAACGGCCAGTACCGGAGTGCTGACGCTCGTTGATTCCTTGTTCATGACATTGCTGACACTAGGTGTGATGGTGACAGTCATTGACTGGAAGCTGACCTTGGCTGCCTTGATCCCGATGCCATTTTTGGCGTGGTCAACCGCCTACTATGGAAAGCTTTTGCATGACCGCTTTTACTTGGCCCAGGAAGCATTCGGGGAGATGAATGACCATGTCCAGCAATCGGTATCAGGCGTGCGCGTATTGCGAGCGTTTGTCCAGGAGAGGGCGGATGTGGAGGCATATCGGCGTGTCAGTGAGAAAACACTGGAACGAAATGTGAGTGTATCGCGGATTGACGCTTTGTTCGAACCAACGATTGCAATTATTATCGGCTTTAGCTTTTTAATTGGTCTCGGGTACGGAACCTATCTGGTGTTCACCAGCGCGATTTCTTTAGGGGATCTGGTTGCGTTCAATCTGTATCTCGGCTTGTTGATCTGGCCGATGTTTGCTTTTGGCTGGCTGGTAAACGTCCTGCAACGTGGTGGTGCTTCACACAAGCGCTATTCGGAGCTTTTGATGGAGCAGCCGGATGTACAAGAATCTGCCAATCCTGTAACCGACGTAGCAGCAAATACGGTGGAGGCACGCCAGTTTACGTTTTCCTATCCCGGAACGGATAAGCCTGCACTCTCCGATATTTCCTTTGTGTTGGAGGAAGGAGATACGTTGGGGATTGTAGGGCGCACGGGAAGTGGTAAATCGACGCTTTGCCGCTCCCTTTTGCATCAGTATCAAATGAGTAAGGGGATGCTGTTTGTTGGCGGAGTCCCGATTGAAAAGCTTTCCTTCCACGCACTGCGGGAAAAGATCGGGTACGTTCCCCAGGAGCATTTGCTGTTCTCCCGCACGATTGAGGCAAACGCTGCTTTCGGTCGCCCGGATGCTTCCCATGAGAAAATCGTTCGTGCGCTAGCGCTGGCTGAAATGAAGGGAGATCTGGCACAGTTCAAGGATGGCTTGCAAACGATGGTGGGAGAAAAGGGAGTTACACTCTCAGGGGGACAAAAGCAGCGGATTTCCATTGCTCGTGCTCTGCTCACCGATGCTGATATTTTGATTTTGGATGACTCCTTATCTGCAGTGGACGCACGTACAGAGGAAAGCATTGTACGTCATCTGCGACAGGAGCGTGCGAATAAAACAACGATAATTACGGCACATCGTCTGTCTGCGGTTCAGCATGCCCAGCTCATTCTGGTATTGGACGAAGGCAGAATCGTGGAGCGTGGAACGCATAACGAGCTGATGCAAGCAAATGGCTGGTATGCAGAGCAGTATCGTCGCCAGCAGATGGAGCAGGATGTCACCGGTTAGAGAGGAGGGAGAGCGTTTTATGAGCGGGCAAAACGTGTGGCGTCGGCTAACGGATTTCGCGGGGCCATTTCAAAAGCAAATCCTCGGTGCGCTTCTTTTGCTAGTGCTCGGGACCAGTGCGGAATTGGCAGGGCCCTTTTTAGCGAAAGTGATGATTGATAACCATATCCTCGGTATTCAAAAGCCTTGGTATGAGCTGCAGGAAAAACCGCAAGCAGCTGTAGAAGCAGCAGTATCGTTAAACAACAAGTACTATGTGCGGGAAGATTTCATCGAAGGAACGGGTCTTTCTCCGGATGAATTAAAAAGTAGTCAAATGACGGTGCTGGCAGAAGGCACGACCTATTATTTGATAGCTGGTCATGTGGAGCAGAATGGGAAAAAACAGATTACCCCGTTGGCGACAGAAAACGGTCGTGAGCGTGTAGAGGTAGTCACCATAAATGACCAGGCGGGTACGAGTGCGACCTATACAGGGATCAAGCTGACTTCAGATGAAGTAAAGGCGATGTATAGCAGTGATATGCTGCCGATTGTGTGGCTGTCTGTCGGATACGCAGTGCTGATTTTATTATCTGCGGGCTTCAATTATATTCAGATTCTGTGGCTGCAGACGATTGCCCAGCGTATTATTCAGCAGATGCGGATGAAGCTGTTTATTCACCTGCAAAAGCTACCGGTTTCTTTCTTCGACAAGACTCCGGTAGGCTCACTCGTTTCCAGAGTCAGCAATGATACAGAGGCAGTGCGTGAGCTGTATGTAAGCGTGCTGGCTACTTTTGTACAGAATGGGCTGTATTTGATCGGAATTTTGATTGCCTTGTATATTTTGCAGCCAGAGCTGGCGCTGTTTTGCTGTTTAACTGTGCCCGTGCTCGTCTTGCTCGTGTTCTTTTATCAAAAGTACAGCTCTCGCTATTATGCGATTATCCGTGCACGTTTGGGTGATATGAATGCAACGATCAACGAGATGATTCAGAACATGTCGATCGTGCAGGCGTTCCGTCGGGAGGCCGGCGTGCAAAAAGAATTTGCCGATGTGAATGAAGCGTATTTCAAGGTGAGATTGAAAGAAATCAATCTGGAATCGTTTTTGCTCAGACCGGCAGTGGATTTGATCTGGAAGGTTTCGTTGACCTTGATTATTTGGTATTTCGGGTCCACTTCTTTTCACAGTGCGATTTCCTTCGGGGCGCTGTTTGCCTTTGTGGACTACATGGGGCGTTTCTTTGAGCCGATCAATATGATTATGGGGCGTCTGTCCCAGCTGGCACAAGCAACGATCTCGGCAAAACGAGTCTTGGAGATCCTGGATACGGAGCCAGAGTCCGAGACAGCTGTTGAAGGCAAACAAATCAGTCGGCCACAAGGGGAAGTTGTTTTTGAGCAGGTTTCCTTTGCGTATAGTGGCGATGAATACGTATTAAAAAATGTCTCTTTCACGGCTAAGCCAGGTCAGACGATTGCGCTGGTTGGACATACAGGCTCCGGGAAAAGCTCGTTGATGAACCTGCTGCTCGGATTTTATCCTGTTACCAAAGGTCGTATCCTCATTGATGGGGAAGACATGAAGACCATCGACACGCACGCATTGCGCCAGCATGTAGGGCTTGTTTTGCAGGACCCGTTTTTGTTTACCGGAAGCATTGGCTTCAATATTCGGATGTACAATGAAAGCATCACGGACGAAAAGGTTAGGGCTTCCGCTGAAGCCGTGCGCGCAGATGAATTCATCAAGCAGCTGCCAGGTGGCTACGATGAGCCTGTAGTGGAGCGGGGCATGACGCTTTCCGCGGGACAGCGTCAATTGGTCTCGTTTGCCCGTGCGCTGGCTGCGGACCCGGCGATCCTGATTTTGGACGAAGCGACCGCCAGCATTGACAGTGAAACAGAGCTGGCGATTCAGGAAGCACTGCACGTTCTGTCCAAGGGCAGGACGACATTCATCATCGCTCACCGCTTGTCAACGATTCAGCATGCCGATCAGATTTTGGTGCTCTCTCGTGGGGAAGTGACCGAACGGGGAACACACGAAGAGCTGATGGAACAAGATGGGCTGTACCGGAAAATGTACCAGTTGCAGCAAGGTAGTGTAGTGGAAGTAAGATAGAGAAATAGAGAGAGCTATCGGAGAGGAGTTCAACACCATGTCTTCAACGCGTTACACCTTTTGGGTGTTGATTTTGGTCGTATCAATTGCGGGACTCAGCCAAGGCTTGAGTATTCCGCTTTTGGCGGTATTGCTGGAGCAGCAGGGCGTATCAACTGTGATGAACGGACTGAATGCGGCAGCGCTATACATCGGGATGGTGCTGATTTCTCCCTGGCTGGAAATACCTCTTAGAAGGATCGGCTATCGATCTACGATCCTAGTAGGAATGGTCTTATTGACGATCGCAACCGCACTGATTCCACTTTTTAGCCATTTGATTGTCTGGTTCTTTTTGCGGATGCTGATGGGAATCGGGGATTCGAGCTTGCATTACTCGAGCCAGATGTGGGTGACAAAAATCGCATCTCCCAAAACGCGTGGACGCGATCTTTCCATGTACGGCCTGGCGTACGGAGTTGGCTTCAGTGTAGGGCCACTCGGGTTAAATCTGTTGCCGCTTGGCATCTGGGTACCATTTGGGACGCTCCTGGTGCTGTACGTGGTTGCCTTTATACTTTTGGCTCGGATCAAAAATGAATTTCCAGATAAAATCGTGCAGACAGAGAAAAAACAAAATAAATATGCGACGGTGCTGCGTGTTGGTTGGCTTGCACTGATTCCTTCGTTCCTGTATGGCTTCATGGAAACGTCCTTAAACGGAAGCTTTCCGGTATATGCTCTGCGCACAGGCTTGTCGATTGAATGGGTGTCGCTGATTTTGCCGTCCTTCGTAGTGGGAAGTATCATTTTGCAAATGCCTCTGGGCTCTCTGAGCGATCGGATCGGTCGAAAGCAAGTGATGCTGGTCTGTGCAATCGTCGGTGGAATTGCCTTTTTCCTGTTCCCGCTGTCTGGAGAAAATGTGTATGTCATGATGGTGCTCCTCGCGATTGCAGGCGCGGCAGTCGGTTCCTTTTATTCACTGGGGCTTGCGTATTCCGCTGATTTATTGCCAGCCTCGATGGTACCGACCGCAGGAATTATAGCCGGAATCAACTTCGGTGTCGCGAGCATTCTGGCTCCAAATGTGAATGGTGTGCTGATGCAGGTGTGGGAGCCTTGGACGATTTTCTGGCTGATGGGTGCGCTGCTGATTGTATTTGCGGCAGCGTGTTTATTTAACCGCCAAGCCAACTCAGACAAGGATCAGCTCCAGGTACAGCTGCAAAAATAGAAAGTGTGAAAAAGCATCTTCTGTAAAAAGAAGGTGCTTTTTTTTCGAGAAAAGCATAAACGGGCGCAAGGGGGGGAAGCGTATGTATATAAAGTAGAACTGTTAGTGGAAGGGGTTGTCCCGATGCTTACTCCATGCATTTTTAAACGGGGAATCATCTGGATCGTGTTTTTTGTGATCAGTCTGGTCATCATGCCGTTTTTTGCAGAAGATAATCCGACTCCGCAAGCACCCGTCACATCTGAAGTGAAGGTGCAGTGAGTCTTCTAGCTGTTTGCCAAGAAAAAAGACACGTCCTTTCAATTACGGACGTGTCTTTTGTGCATTCATTCTTGTTTATCGGGTTACAAAGTTTTGCGTATAGTACGGGCGACCGTCTTTAAATACCACTCCGATGCCGAGCTGCTTGAATTTGTTATCGAGCAGATTTTGGCGGTGTCCAGCTGAGTTCATCCAGCCTATGTGGACTTCGATTCCATCGAGTTGACCGTAGGCGATATTTTCTCCGGCATAGCCATACAAGATTCCAGCGCGCTTCAAGCGGTCAAAAGGAGAGCCAGTTGTTGGAGAAGTATGGTTAAAGTAATTATTTTTGGCCATGTCACCGCTATGGGCTCTGGCAACGGCAGCCACACCCTCGTCCCAGGAGAGAAGCGGCAGGTTGGCACGCGTTCTGGCTACGTTCAACAGGTCAAAATTTTCTTTTTCATAGGCGAGTGCAGCTTGCTTGATTTGCTCCTCCGTCAATTTTGGCTGAACAGGGAGCTGCGTGTAGGAGATCGGATACATCAGACCCATCGCGATTGTTGCAAAATATTCCGGCGTCGAAATTCTGACGCCTGCAACTTTATTCCCACCCAGCTGATCGATGGAAAAAGTGACAGCTTGATTGTTCAATAGATAAGTAGGATGACTCATCGAATTGTCACGTATATGGAGTGTGGGTGTAATAGCGAGTGTGCTTTTTGGTGTCCCCCATGCATTTTGTATGGCTGACGTTGGTGCTCCGATTGTAACGCCTTTTACATTCAGTTTGGTGCCATTGGAGAACAAGGTTACTACCTTTGCATTTTGAATTCCGACTTGTATGTAATTGTCCAGATCTCCATTATAAATCCACCATTCTACACCCGTATGGCTAGGGTCTTTGCGAGCGGGCTTACCCAGCAATTGTTCGAGCAAGGCCGTGCTCATCCCGAGCTGTACTCCATATACGGAAATGGCGTTGCTAGCGGCTTGCGTACTGGATGCTGCTGGTGTGACGTTTGCTGCCAAGGCTGGTGAAAGCTGACCGATTAAAGCCAGAGTAAGGCTTACGGCGAGGATGCTGGTTACTTTCCTTTTTCGCATAAATCTACCTCCTCGGTATGTTTGCGCCATTCACAAAATTGTATCGACAGGAATGGGATTCAACAATAGGGACAAGGCAGGAAAAATTTGTCGAAAAAAGGAAAGTCTTCGTTTCCGCACATACAGGAAAAACATAAATGATGGGGACAAGCTTTGTTCTGAAGAGGAAAAACAAACTGCAGCCACTCACATAGGAGCTGACCGCAGTTCGGGAAAATAGGTCTTTAGAACTAGTTTTTAATCCTTTTGTGATCAAGCTTGTTTTCGCTCCCAAATGACGTACGTTTTGGCAATCAGGTCGTGCCAGCCTTGCTTTTGCGGGTTCCACCCGACCCACATGTAGCCCAGACCAAAGGGAAGAAGTGACAGTGTTTTTCCAATGACTTCACGTAAAAGGACCTGTCCGCCCGTCAAATGGGAACGAGCTTGAACCGCACTAATGACCCGGATGCCTGTAATCATTTTGCCGAGTGTCTGACCAGTCCACCAGGTGAGCAGAACCATGTACAGGACGTTAAACAAAACCTCCAACAGATCGATCATGGAGAAGTAGTCGACTACACCGAGTGCACGACGCAGTGGATTGAAAATAAGCAGGCTGATACCAACCAGAAACAGGGAATCGAGCAAAGTAGCACAAACCCGTATCCAAAATCCGGCGAAGTGATGCTGGGAAAAAGACTCCGCAAAAGACGATGGTTCAGAAGACAGCTGCTCGCTCAAATCATATCGTTCAATGGATCGCTCATTCATAAAGCGTGCACTCCTTTAAGGCATGAATTGATAAAGCAAACGTGGCGAGCTATCTCGTTCCAAAACACGGGCGATTCCCAGTGGATCGGGATTGGACCAATGCTGCTTCATACTGAAGAGCAGCTTGCTTAGCGAAAGCTGGTCGGCATAACGAACAACCATGGCATTCTCGACACCGGACAAAGAGAGCGCATGGTGAGTGGCATCCTCCAAATCGCCAAATTGGTCAATCAATGCAAGTCTTTTGGCCTGTTCACCCGAATAGACCCTGCCGTCTGCGATTTCAAGTACGCGTTGGCGCGAAAGATTGCGCCCATTTACGATGACATCAACGAATTTGTTATAGCTTTCATTCACCAGCGTTTGAAAGATTTGACGCTCCGGGTCTGTCAACGGGCGAGAAGGACTGCCGATATCCTTGAAGCGCCCGCTTTTTATCGCGTATTGGTGAATGCCGAGCTTGTTTGCTGCTTCATTGTAATTCACCAGGTTAAAAATCACCCCGAGGCTGCCTGTCAGCGTATTGGGATTCGCAAAAATGGCATCTCCCGAGGTCGCCAAATAATAGCCGCCAGAAGCAGCTGTGGAGCCCATGCTGATCACAATCGGAATATGCCGAACTTGTTTCAGGCGCAAGAGGCGGGAATGAATTTCATCGGTAGCCACGACCTCGCCGCCAGGACTATCAATGCGCAGAACAAGTGCTTTGACACTTGCGTCCTCTTCTACACGTCTGAGCTGTTCGCTAATTACTTCTGTCATGGAGGGGGCACCAGTAGCGTTTTGTGTGCCTGAGATGACGCCGCTTACGAATAGCTGGACGATTTTGTTGTTGCCGGAGCCCGACACTACATTTTCTTCCCAAGAGATCGCCGGGTGGTCACGCAGTGCAGCATAGGTGCCTGCGACCCCTTCAACCGTGATGCCTGCAAGAAATACGAGTAGCACGATGACGAGTGCGATCCATTTTTTTCGATGCATGAAAATCACCTCACCCCTTAGCATGAGCCGTCTCTGCCATCGTTACGCATGGGACAGGCACTGGAAAAATAGGGATTGACGGAAAGTGGATACCAAATTAGAATAATTATAAATTTATTTCCCTAGAGCAAAAGAATTCGCCTAGGTGAAGATATAGATAATCATTATCAATTAGGATGCTGTTGCCTTCAGGCAGCAGCTTCCACTGTCGTCCTCAACTCCGCGCGCCTCATCCACTACCTGGCACAAAAGCAAAAAGAAAAACGTACGACACCACCAGCCGGATTATGCGATTCCTGTACGTACACCTGTACGAGCAAAGGCTCCTGTCAGCTGAGCGCATCGAAAGGGTAGGGAAAGCGAAAGTAAATGATGAAAAGGCCAGAGAGGTGAATCGTTCTCTGGTCTTTTTTTGCGGGTGATTTTTTAAGTCTTGCCCACATAATCTTCCGCGAGAAGGCTAAAGCGGTACTTAGCATTTTAGTTTTGGAGGCACCGAACAAAACCACTCGCTAGTGAGAGGAAATCGGAGAAAACAGCGAAGCTCTTTGGGGCACCTACCAAGCCGTAATGGAGAAAGCGAAACGCGCATTTAAGCGTTCACCTTTGAAAAGCCACTTCGAACCAGCTACTTTGGACGCGGTTTCGCTTTTGCAAGGAAGGCGGACAGTCATGACCCGTGAAAGTGACCCAAGAAGCTGGAGCGTTTTCTCCGGTTTCCTCTCCTCCACTACAGCTGGACGAACTCCGTAGATCTTTTCCGATAATTCATGCAATTCCCGCGATATTACGATACACTATAAGAACAATCGAAACTGAAAACTTCGGGCAAAGGGGGAACGTCCTTGATCATCCAAGTGACGGACTTGAAGAAAAATTACGGAGACCTGCAGGTGCTAAAAGGCATTACCACCCAAATCGCAGAGCGAGAAGTCGTTTGCGTCATCGGACCATCCGGCTCAGGAAAAAGCACCTTTCTGCGCTGTATCAACCAGCTGGAGGAGATGACCAGCGGACGAATTGTGATCAATGGACACGATCTATCCGATCCAAAGATCGACATTAACAAAGTACGCGAAGACGTAGGCATGGTATTTCAGCGATTCAATCTCTTTCCCCATAAAACGGTGCTCGAAAACGTCATGCTCGCGCCAATCAAGGTACGCAAAATGCCGCAGGATCAAGCCCGTCAGCAAGGCCTGGCTCTGCTTAAAAAGGTTGGTCTCGAAGACAAGGCAGACGTATACCCCGAGAAGCTGTCAGGCGGGCAAATGCAGCGCGTAGCGATTGCACGTGCGCTGGCGATGAACCCAAAGGTCATGCTATTTGACGAGCCGACCTCTGCCCTCGACCCTGAGCTGGTTGGGGAAGTGTTGACTGTCATGAAAAATTTGGCGCGAGAAGGCATGACGATGATCGTCGTTACTCACGAAATGGGCTTTGCCAAAGAGGTAGGAGACCGGGTGATCTTCATGGATCAGGGCGTCATTATGGAGGAAGGAAAACCAGCGGACATTTTTGCTGATACAAAAAATGAAAGATTGCGATCTTTTTTGGGGAGAGTGCTGGCATAAATGACAAATCCAAAACCATTTCATTTAAATCAGATTCCAGCTGATTTCGTCGAAGAGGACAAGAGTATGGCAACTCTTTATTTAGGGGACGCAGCTGGCAGCGAAAAGCTCTATGCTAATATCGATAGGGTGCAGCCTGGAGCCAAAAGCACCAAGTATCACACGCACTCGCTGCAGGAAGAATTTTTTCTGATTTTGGCGGGTTCAGGTATACTGCGTTTGAATGGTGAGGAGTACCCTGTCACAAAAGGCAGCTTTGTTGCCAAGCCAGCGGGGAAAAACATCGCTCACCAATTCATCAATACAGGCAATGAGGTATTGGAAATTCTCGATGTGGGAACCAAGGTCGAGGGAGACGTCGCTTACTATCCGGATGAGGATGTCTACTTTTTGCGAAAAGAAAAAAAGATGTTCAAGGGTTCAGAAGCTATGATGAAGTGGGATTCGGAGCCGAACAAATAAAAGTGTGAATCTTTGGTGGGGACAAGGGCACGAAAGGCATCGTTCGTTTACGGACAAGCCCTCGTGCCCTATTCCTGTTTTCCTACTTGGCAGAATCCAGCAGCTGACTTACCGTAACAAAGCGATAGCCCTGGGAACGTAAATCCGTAATCAGCTCCTGTAGGGCGACTACTGTTTGCCGCTGATTGAGCCCACCGTCATGGAATAAGATGATGTCGCCTGGTGAAACTGTGCTTTTCACGCTTTTGGCGATGACAGATGCTGTACGGGCCAGTGACCAGTCCCGTGGATCAATCGACCAGTGAATTACATCATACCCGCTGGATTGAACAGCATTCATTACATCATGGGTCATCACACCGCCAGGGGGACGATAGTACTGTGCTAGAATGCCAGTCGTTTTGAGAATCGAGCGTTCCCCGAGCTTGATGTCCTCGTATACCTCGTGCTCCGTGAGCTTGTTCAGGTCATGATGATAGTAGCCGTGATTTCCGATTTCATGACCCGCTTTGTAAATCCACTGCATCACCTTGGGATGCTTGTCCACTTGTGATCCGAGTACAAAAAAAGTAGCTTGTACCTTATTTCGATGAAGCACCTCTAAAATTTTGGGGGTGTAAAAGGCATCTGGTCCGTCATCAAACGTGAGTGCGACTACTTTCTTTTTCGAATCAATGCGGTGGATCGGCTCATAGGTCGGAAGAAGAGAACTGGCTCCAGCAGGTAAAATAGCACAGCCAAGAAGGCAGGCGATGAGTAAGGCGCAGAGGACGCCGCGACGCATAACGATCGCCTCCTTCCATCTAGGTATAGCTATAGGGTCACCCCCGGGTAGGGAAAACATGCTGCCAAAAGAAAACAGGGGCCAGTGATGGAGATTGATATGATAAAATGAAGGGACCGTACATAGGAGAGGAGAGAATTTAAGTGGAACTCCGCGGTATTTTACATGGACTCACTCACGAGTATCACGGGAAGGACAAGCCGGTCGACTATTACTTGCAGATCGGTGAGGAGCGCATGCCGCTAAATGAGTGGCTGGGCAGTGAACTAAGCATTTCCTATTTGGGCGGAAAGAACTGCATCGCCTGTGGCCGCAAAACGAATAAAACATTTAACAGCGGGTACTGTTACCCCTGTTTTACGAAGCTGCCGGAAAATGATTTGTGCATCGTCAAGCCGCACGAATGTCATTTTGACTTGGGGACTTGCCGGGACGAGAGCTTTGGCGAGACGTATTGCATGATCCCCCACTATGTTTATCTGGCAGTTTCCAGTGATATGAAGGTTGGATTGACCCGCAAGCATAATCAATTGAAACGATGGGTGGACCAGGGAGCGATTCGCGCAATCCCGATTGCGGAGGTTCCGACCCGTCGCATGGCAGGAGAGCTGGAATTCCATCTGAGCCAGTTCTTGCCGGATAAAACCAACTGGCGCAAAATGCTCAAGGGAGACGTAAAAGAAATCGACCTGATTGCAATGCGCGACGAAGTGTACACTCACTTCCCGGAAGAGTTTAAAGCTTTCCAATACCGTGAAGACGAATGGGTAGATATTACGTATCCGATTCTGGAGTCATTGGATAAAATTAATTCAAAATCGCTCGACAAGGAAGAACAGCTGGGTGGGCGATTGATCGGAGTCAAAGCGCAGTACTTAATCTTTGAAAATGGCGTTTTCCAGACGAGAAAGCACGCAGGCTATCAAGTCGAGGTCAAAGCGACTCATTCTGTATAAAGTAGCACGAAATCCTTCACACTTAGCATCACATACAAGTGAAGGAGGAAGCTGACATGGATGAGAAGCTCGAATACACGGAGCCATTAAAAGGAACATTGGCGGAAGCCGTACACGCCAAAGAGGGAGACGAACTAGGTGTCCCCTTCTCACCGCTCAGTCAAATATGGCAGGTCAATCCTGGTGCAGAGGCTGTACCAAACAACTCCATAAAACAAAAGTAAAGCATAAGTAAACGACAGCCAGAGAGTAGGATACGGCTGTCGTTTTTTATTGGGAAATAAGGAAGGGTATGAAAATCGACCAACAGAAAAAATCATTTTCATAGCTGGCATGATCGAATGAATGCCACCCATTTCAAATGAAGCGGTGATGCGGATTGAGCCATGTCCAAATAATCGAATTCTATAAAAAAGAGCTTTCGGGCTATTCTTTGGAACAATTACGATTTATATCAAAGCCGGGAGTGTGGTCTCTTGGGCAAATGTACGATCACTTAATTGAAGAAACGCATTATTATCTAGACCAGGTGGAAAAATGCGCATCTGCAAACAAAGCGATAAGGCAGGGAAAGACGGAAGTGGGAGAAGAATGGTTTGAATCTCGTTCATTCCCTCCCATTAAAATGAAAGGACCCGGGATGCCCAATAACCCGGAGAATATAGCTGATCTTATGTGTGGATTGAATCAGGTGCTTGAAAGAATGTCTGAATGGGACAAAAAAATCGGCTCCATAAATCCGCTATACAAAGAGATACATGACGGTTTTGGTTGGCTAAATGCGCAAGAGTGGTTCGATTTGGCCGGAATGCATTTTCGCCATCACATTCACCAGAAGGCCGAACTGGAACAAATGTTGAAAAATGAATAACCTTTTCAAAGAGAGGTGTACACATGAAGAGTTTAGGATCTATGAATGTGGATGTCATTACATTGTTTGTTGAGGATTTTCAGAAGGTGAAGATGTTTTATCAGGAAGTATTCGGATTTCAAGCCGTATATGAAGACGAGGTATCGGCTGTGTTTCCTTTCGGGAATATGAGTGTGAACCTCTTGGATATTTCCGAGTCACACGAATTAATGAAACCAGGAACAGTCGCAGCGAGTGAATCCGGATCTCGTTTCCTGCTTACGATTCGGGTCGATAACGTAGATGCGGTCTGTGATGAATTGAAAAGCCGCGGGGTTGCCCTACTTAATGGTCCAATTGATAGGCCGTGGGGAGTGCGAACGGCTTCATTCACCGATCCGGCAGGACATGCCTGGGAGATTGCGGAACAATTGGCATAGGAAGCAGCTTTACGTATGGAACTATCTAGTGCATTGGCTCCATGTCCTATATGAAATGAAAGGGAGAGGGATACGTGCGAATTTGGGGACTCTCTGTTATCGTAGCCATGTTATTTGTGTCCTTGGCGGGCGCGGGTTTTTATATAGGAACGCTTCAAAAAGAGGGGGAAGTAGCCAAGCTGCAACAGAAGGTTTTGCAGCTTCACAAGATGCTCGCAGTAGTCGAAGAATCTGCGAAACAGAGGGAGACACCCGTAATTGTAGCTACCCCAGTCAATGAGCAGATCAACAAGCCCAAGCTGGATGCAGACAGGGATGGGATTGCGAGGGCATTCGAATGGACAGATGACAAGGGAACAGGCTATACATACAGCGAAGAACAATTGACAGTATTACAGCAGGATTCACAGAACCGGGACTATAAGCAGGTGCTTAGGCGATTTGCCGAGCAGGAGCTACAAAAAGACATAGACAGCTTTCAGACAATAGGTTCCACTCTCAATCCTCGCCGCTTGCTTGTTGTCACAACCGATAACAGCCTGTACGAGATCAGTATGAAAAAAAGGTCCACCCATGATCAAATCTGGACCGTAGAGGGCTCCAACACGCTGTCCGGCATCGAAAAACCAAATGAGACTGAGCTTTATCACCTTTTGAAACTGGATGACGCTGACGAAGAAGTACAAGCATGGGCAAAAGACTTGTTGGAAACGCCAGAATGGAAAAATGAATGGATGAGAAAAGACGGGAAAACGTATGTCTTGATCAAATCATCGAGTAGCGAAAGCGACTCGATAGAACTGGAAAGCGTACGTGTCTGGGGAGAAGAATTGTACGTTGATTATCAGGCGCTTTCGTACGGAGACGGAGCAGACCCTGCCGTAATCAATGATTATGTCCTCATAGAAGTGCCAGTGAAAGGTGCTGGCGACGCAACCTTCCGCAAAACCGTTTTCGTTGTCGAGTAGTTTGTCTTCTCTTACAATGGAGAGTAAGTACCATGACGTGAATGAAAAGCGAGGAATGAAACCATGACCATGAAAGCCTATGTATACAACAAATGCGATACTTGCCGCAAAGCAAAAAAATGGCTGACGGAGCAAAATGTCAGCTTTGAAGAAATTCCGATTGTCGATGCCCCGCCGACCAAAGAAGAGCTGCGCACGATCTGGAAAACGAGCGGATTGGATTTGCGCAAGTTTTTTAATGTGAGCGGTGTGCAGTACAAAGAGCTCGGGTTAAAGGACAAGCTACAGGCCATGACCGAGGATGAAATGCTGGAGCTGCTGTCGTCTAATGGCAAGTTGATCAAGCGTCCGCTACTGGCAAGTGATCAAACCGTTACCCTCGGCTTCAAGCCAGAGGAGCTGGAAAAAGCCTGGGGAGGCAAATAATGATGAGCCGCCAGCCTTCCAAGCGACTGGAAAAGTTGTCAGCCGCCATTTTTTCGGAGATGGCAGCCCATAAACGTGAAGTGGCAAAGAAGCGTACCGTCTATGATTTAAGTATCGGAAGTCCCGATCAGCCACCCGAGCAAAGCCTTTTGGATACGCTGGCGGAGGCTGTCGCTCGTCCGGGAGCGTTCGGCTATGCGCTCAGTGAGGGAACGGCTGATTTCCGCGCAGAGGTAGCGGAGTGGTATCAGTATCGCTTTGGGGTGGAGCTGGAGCCAAATAGCGAGGTGCATTCCTTGATGGGCTCACAGGATGGTCTGGCTCACTTCGCTCTGGCCTGGACAGACCCGGGCGATGTGGTGCTCGTTCCTGATCCGGGCTATCCGATTTACGAGGGAAGCGTCCATCTGGCAGGAGCGGTTCCGTACCGGATGCCGCTGCGGGCGGAAAATGATTTTTTGCCTGATCTGGAACAGATTCCAGAAAACGTAGCCAAACAGGCAAAATTTATGATTCTCAACTACCCAAATAATCCGGTTTCGGCAGTTGCGACTGTATCCTTTTTTGAAAAGGTCGTGGCATTTGCCAAGCGGCATGACATTATTGTTGTCCACGATTTGGCATACTCCGAAATGGCTTTTGACGGCTACAAGCCACCGAGCTTTTTGCAAGCACCTGGTGCCAAGGATGTTGGAATTGAGTTTAATTCCTTCTCTAAAAGCTTCAACATGGCTGGCTGTCGGATTGCATATGTAGTGGGAAATGCCGAGATTATTAAGCCGCTGGCAGTAGTAAAATCAAACGTGGACTATGGAGTTTTCTTGCCAGTCCAGCAAATGGCGATTGCCGCCTTGAAGCAAGACCGTGAAGCAGCTGGACAAAATGCAGTAGGCCCGATCTATCAGGAACGGCGCGATGTGCTCTTGTCAGCATTGGCTGATGCCGGATGGGTGATTCCACCGCCAAAGGCAACGATGTTTGTCTGGGCACAGGTGCCGCAGGGCTGGACCTCGCGCGAGTTTGCCTTTGCACTTTTGGAGCAAGCGGGTGTCGTCGTAATTCCTGGCAGTGCCTTCGGAGAAGAAGGAGAGGGATATGTGCGGATCGCTCTGGTTCAAACTCCGGAAATACTGAAACAAGCAGCGGCAGCGATTGCCGATTCGGGCATTCTTTTGCAAAGAGTAGAATAGCTTGCCTGCAAATCGGTTAATCTATTTTTTGGGTGAAAAGGGCCATCTAAAAAGCTAATTTCCTCGCTAATTGAAAAACAATTACAGGTTGAAATGATTCCTACATTGTATTGACTATAAAGTGAATACTTTGATATCATGGGACATGTAGGCAAGAACACATTCCTAAGGAGGTTTTACATAATGGCACAACGTCTAATCGGACTTCCAGCTCCAGATTTCACAATGGAAACAGCACTGGGTAACGGTAAAGAATTCGGAAAGGTATCCCTGTCCGACTACCGTGGCAAATGGTTGGTACTGTTCTTCTATCCACTGGACTTTACTTTCGTTTGCCCAACTGAAATCATCGCTTTGAGCGATGCAATCGAAGACTTCGCTGATCTGGATGCAGAAGTACTGGGTGTATCTACTGACTCCGTTCACTCCCACCGCGCTTGGATCAACACTCCTCGCGACCAAAACGGTTTGGGTGGCTTGAACTACCCACTCGCTGCTGACTTCCTGAAAACAACTGCTCGTGACTACGGCGTACTGGATGAAGAAGGCGGACAAGCTTACCGCGGTCTGTTCATCATCGATCCAGAAGGCGTTCTGAAATATCAAGTAGTTACTGACCTGAACGTAGGTCGTTCTACAGACGAGACTCTGCGCGTATTGCAAGCTCTGCAATCCGGCGGACTGTGCCCAGCTAACTGGCGCCCAGGACAAGCTCAACTGTCTGCTAAGTAATTACTTGCACTTTCGCAAGGAAATAGAAGGGTCTAACATTTTGCTGTTAGACCCTTTTTTTAACATGTAAGAATATAAAAACGCTGATAATAAAAAAGGGGTTGACCTATCCATGCGTTTGCGCGAAGAATTGCCTGATTTCCCTGGGATTACTGAATGGGTGAATGGACAGGTGACTAAAGCAGATTTGGCTGGTAGCCCGGTTTTGGTTCACTTCTGGTCAGTAAGCTGCTACATGTGCAAAGAGTCCATGCCAAGCATCAATGAATGGCGCGACAAATATGCAGCAAATGGATTAAAAGTAATCGGTATTCACATGCCTCGTTCTGAAAAAGATACGGACATCGAGACCATCAAGCAAACGATTGTCGAACACAACCTGACACACCCGATTGCTATTGATAATGATATGAAGACAGTGGATGCTTTTCAGAACGAATACGTCCCTGCCTTCTACCTCTTTGATGAGAACCTTCAGCTGCGCCATTTCCAGGCAGGTGAAAAGGGTCTTAACCTCGTGAAAAAACGTCTGTTTAGAATTTTGGGGATCGAAGAGGAATCCTAGAATGTTCGTCTAATTATGTATGTGTAATGGATTGTACCTGATAGGAGGAAATGTAAACGATGGAATTCCCAAAGAACCTACGTTATAGTGAAGAGCATGAGTGGGTACGTGTAGAAGGAAACAAGGCTTACATCGGAATCACTGCTTTTGCTCAATCAGAGCTGGGTGACATCGTGTTTGTTGAGTTGCCAGAAGTAGGGGCAACCATTCAGGCGGATGAGCCATTTGGTAGCGTTGAATCGGTTAAAACCGTTTCTGAGCTGTATGCTCCAGTAAGTGGCACAGTAGTGGAAGTGAACGGCAACCTGGAGGATGCTCCAGAGCTGGTAAACTCCTCGCCTTACGAGCAAGCATGGATGATCGTCGTGGAATTGTCCGACGCAGCTGAGCTGGACAAGCTGATGGATGCAGACAAATACGAAGCGATGGTAAAAGAATAGGAAACAAAGCAAAAAGCCGGGCGATGCAGCCACGGCTTTTTTTATATACAGAATGGGAATTTATCCCTTGAAGCTGTCCTGCCATTTTAACAAACGGCCCTCGAGCAGGCGGACGACTGAATCCGTCACCTTTCCGACAATCGCAAAAATAAAAATACCGACGAAGACCGCGCCAGCGCTGGGGAAATATTTCAATATTGGGGCAGGGAATCAGGCATTGGGCATTGTGTACCCGCACCATCATCCGAAATTTACGATTGACGAAGCCTCTCTTGAAGTTGGAGTGAAAATGTTTGTGGTCACAGCCGCAAAAATGGTTGGATTAAAAGGATAAGAAAACAAAGAAAGGGTTGCCCGTTTCGTGGACGGACAACCCTTTTTAACTTGTGAGCTTGCGTGTAGAAATTCTAGCTTAGCTTAAAGGTACGGATGGCATCGTTCATCTCTTCTGCCATCTTGGCCAGCATGGTCGCAGCTGCGGAAATTTCCTGCATGGACGCATTTTGTTCTTCTGCTGCGGCGGCAACTGTTTGCGAATTGCCTGCAGATTGCTCGGCTACCTGCGAAATGTTGCGGATGGCAGAGACGATATTCTGCATTTGCTGACTGATTTGGCGCATTTCATCGGACACTTCTTCGGTGCGAGTGAACAATTGGGCAGCGGAGCCTGTAATTTGTTCAAACGCCGTGCCGGTAGACTGCACGAGTGTCATTCCTTCGCCAAGAATCGTCGAGCCATGCGTCATCGCGTTTATCGCCGACTCGGTATCACGCTGAATATCGGCAACAATCGTGCTAACTTGTTCAGCAGCAGAGCTGGACTGCTCCGCGAGCTTGCGAACCTCATCAGCTACGACAGCAAACCCGCGTCCTTGTTCTCCGGCTCGGGCTGCCTCGATAGCGGCATTCAAAGCCAAAAGATTGGTTTGGGCAGCGATGGTCGTAATCAGTGAGATCATTTGCCCAATTTCCTCAGAACGGCGTCCTAATGCATTTACGATGCCTGCTGTTTGGTTCATTTGTGAGTGGATGACATTCATGTGCTCAACGGTTTTTACAGCCATCAGATTTCCTTCGGTGGCTTGGCGGTTCGTTTCAGCGGTTGAGCTGCTGACTTCCTCGATGCCCTTTTCCATGACGGAAATGTGCTGTGCGATTTCTGTGATGACATCACTGCCTTGATTCGTTGCTTCCACCTGTTGTTCGGTTCCAAAGGCAATTTCCTGGACGGATTGCGCGATTTGTTCAGTAGCTCTGCTGGTCTGTTCTGCACTGGCCATCAGCTGCTCAGAAGTTGCTGCTACCTGCTGTGCGCTGTAGCTGACTTGGCCCAGCGTTTCACGGAGCGTAGTCGTCATGGCGTTGAAGCGATTTGCCATCACCCCCATCTCATCTACCGTTTTAATATCCATGGAGGCAGTGAAATCTCCATTGGAGAGGGCATGAGATAGCTGATTCGCGCGATCAATTTGCTTGGTCAAATATTTACTGAAGAAGTAGATAACAGCGACCAAAATCAACAGTCCAAACAGGCTCACAGCACAGAGCTGGTAAAATAGGGCGCTGAGCGGTGCATTGAACTCATCCTCTGGCATGACGAGGGCGATTGTCCAACTGGTTTGCGGTATTTTTTGAAAATAGATGCGGTTTACACCGTTGTCTGCTGTGAAGGTCTTCATTCCTTCGTCTTCCGCAGCAAGCATGGCGACACCAGCATCAGCAAATGATGTGTTTTCCTCCGTTTGAATCGTTTTGTGCATGAGCTTTTCCGTCTCAGGATGTGACAAGTACTGACCGGACTTATCGAGCAAAAACGCCCAGCCGGTTTCGCCAACCTTTGTTGCCGAAACCGTTTTTTGAATATCTTCGAGGGTAATATCGTCCGTAGCGACACCTAGCAGCTTTTTATCCGCCGTGTAAAACGGAGCGACTACTGTCATCATCGAAGTCTTTGACACATCGTCATAATACGGCTCCGAATAATCCGTCTTGTTTTTGGTTTCGATCCCGACCTTGTACCAATCCTGACTCGGGTAGTTGTAGGCTTCGGTACTGTAATCATAAGTGATGTGTACCTTGCCGTCTTCTTTTGCTCCATAGGTGGCGACGTATTGCTTGTTCGGGTCGAATGCGTATGGCTTCATGAAAATACCCATACCCACGGATGTCTCGTTAATCAGCACCGTTTTGGTAAGCAGGGAATCGAGCTGATCCAGCGAATAAGTAATAGGTGCCATTTCGATAAAACGTGCCATGCTCTCCGTTACTTTGCTATGTTCCTCAAGCTGGCTTTCTACGTTGTCGCTGAGCAAGTCTAGCTGGAAGTTCATTTTGTCACTTATTTCCTTGTTCAACAGGGCCACCGAAAATAAAAAGGCAATACTCATGACAAGAAGCAGCGTAATAATAATGACGGGCAATGTGATAGTAAGTGTACGTGCGCGTAAGCTTTTAAACCGAAACATACAATAGCTCCTTTTGATTGTAAGTAGATGAGTAACTATTCCCTATATCGGCATCTATAAAACTTTATTGTATCCCATTAGGCAAATGTGGGAAAAATTTCAAACTAATCAGAAAACATTGCCGGGCACATGGTATTTCGAGTACAATAGGAAGACAAATTGACAAATTTTTGTTACCAATAACCTACTGGTATCTTTTGCGGGTAGAGAGTCAGAAGGATAATGGGCTACAATGCGAATACAGACAGAGTGTCGCCGAGACAAAAACGTTTGTTTGGCGAAGGAGGAGGGAGACTGTATGAGTTTTTGTTGTGGTGCTGGAATGGTTGGGTCAGTAGGGTCAGTCCGTCATTATAAAACACTTGTTCACAATGTCCCCATCATGTTTTGTCCTGTATGTGACAGAATTGAAGTCCATCCCGGTATTGAGGGAGAATACGAAATTTTAGTAGAATATGCACAAGGAGATCAGGCTCCTGAAGTTGATTTTGCCGACTTCGTGAGTGTTGACAATACATCGGAGTTGTTCGAAAATTGTACAATGACGGACGAAGCAGCAAGCTTCGCCGATGTACTTAAGCAACAGATTGACGTTTCGCTTGATTTGCTGCGTGTGGCCAAGGAGCTGGGGGACGATGAGTGGCGGGAAGCGCTCATGATTCGGCTGAGACGGTTAAGCGAGAGGCTGAAGCAGTACAATAAACGAAAGCAAATGTCGCAGAAAAGCGCATGACCAGAGTTGACGTGGGAGGCAGTGTGAATGTTTCATTTGAAAGGCGTTCACCATATCGCATTGAATTGTAGCGATGTCGTGAAGGTAGCTCGTTTTTTTAAAGACATTTTGGAAGTTCCCATCCCGGAAGAGAACATGGTGGAAGGAGCGCCTGTCTACTTTCAAATTGGCACATACACACGGATTGGTCTTCATCCACATGGCGGAGAGGAAGGCAAGGGTGGTGTTGGTCAGGTAGACCACCTCGCTTTTTCCGTAACGAGTCGTGCGGAGCTGGACTATCTGGTGGATAAGCTGGAAGCAGAGAATATCTGTTATCGCGGACCTATCACGCAACCAACCAGCTACAATCTATACTTTGAGACTCCGGATGGACATCATTTGGAGGTTCGGTTAGATAAAGACGAATTCGACGAATAACATAGCAGTCAAAAGGAAGGCATCTGCCCGTAGAGGTGGATGCTCTTTCTGTTTTTGAACGTATAGAAATTTATAAACCAACGGCGAAGGAATTAAGGAATATTTGATTGTTGCTTTTGGTGGAGGAGAGGAAAGAAGAGAAAACGCTCTAGCTTCTCGGGATACTAGCTGGGAGTGTCCGAGCCCAGCTCCAAGGAAAAAACAAAACCGCGCCCAAAGTGATTGCTTCAAGGGGTCTCTCAGCTTAAAGACGTGTTTCGTTTTTTCCTCTCCGCCTTGGTCGGCATCCCAAAGAGCTATCACTTTTTTCTCCTCTTTCCTCATCAGCAGCTTTGTTTTTTGGGCTAGCTTTTGTAAAAGATTCCTTTAAAGAACCTTTGATTGCTGCTCCAATGAACACTTCTTTTTTTAGCGAACTGCTCGATTCCTATAGCCCTGAAAAATGCTCCTCTGTCCCTCTAATCTGAATCCTCCATCCATCATTGAACAAGCTATGTTCTTTAACGCTTCGAATATCTGTACAGCTCGCTGAGGAAACGGGAGAAAGCCAGCGAAGGTCTTTGGGACTCCTGCTGAGCTGGAGGGAAAAAAGGGAAACACGCCTTTAAGCGTCCACCTCTGAATAATCATCTTTGTGAGCACTACTTTGGACGCGGTTTCCCTTTTTTCCCGTTAGCGGACAGTACCCCCTCCCTGCTAGAGGCCCAAGTACCTGGAGCGCTTTCTCCCGTTTCCTCCCCACCACTGAAGCCACGAACAACAGCGCCCATAGGAAAACGTGTCGAGAAAAAGAGTTCTCCCCTGACAGGAGACGACAGGGGTTCCTACTACTCGCCAAAGGATTCGACCCGAGCAAAAACGAACCCTTTTGGAAGAGAGGGGTGGACGAACTTGATCGGAATGGGAAGGCTGCTGACAGAAGTCGCAAACAGACTCCAGAAAAAAACACACTTGCATTTGATGATGACAGGATGGGAAAGACGGATCGGCATTGTCACGGAGGATACAAAGACGCGCTGGCACCTGACATTCTCCAAGGGAGTCGCCACCTGTGGTGCCTGGACAGAGGAACAGACGGCCGACTTGATTGTCCAGGGCGACGAGCGCCAGATGCAAATGCTGTTTGGCGGGGATGAGCTCGTGTATGCCTTTGCCAGAGAACAGGTAAGAATCGTGGGACCATTGCGTGACCAATTAAAATTAGATGCAATATTGCGACTTACCTGCAAGTAAACCGTAGCATGTAACAGTACTATGTTATAATAGGAAAAAAAGAGTGATTTGGGGGTAGCGTCATGTCCACTGCGTTCTCTTTGAAACAAACGATACATACTCGTGAGCAACAGATTGCTGAAACATTCAGTCATTTGCATGCAAATCCCGAAATTAGCTGGAAGGAAATCGAGACTACCCGCTATTTGGTAGAGAGGATGCGCAGCTTGGGACTGCGTGTAACCACATTTGATGATTGTACCGGGTTGATTGCGGAGTGGGGAGAGGGAGGTCCTGTCGTAGGGCTGCGTACAGATATTGACGCACTGTGGCAGGAGGTAGACGGAGAATGGCGCGCCAATCACTCCTGTGGTCATGATGCACATATGACGATGATCGTCGAAGCTGTAGAGGCTTTGGTCGAATCTGGCTATCAGCCGCCAGGAACATTAAAAATCCTGTTCCAGCCAGCAGAGGAAAAAGGCACAGGGGCTCTCAAGCTGGTAGAAAAAGGGGCTGTCGATAACGTCGATTATTTGTATGGTGTCCACGTTCGTCCGATTCAGGAAATGCTGCAAGGAACGGCAGGACCTGCAATCTACAACGGGGCAGCCATGTTTCTATACGGAGAAGTCACCGGCGTTTCCGCGCACGGAGCCAGACCGCATTTAGGAGTCAACGCGATTGAGGTAGCCGGGGCTATCATCTCGGGAATTGGACAAGTGCATATCGATCCGATGGTGCCTGCCACTGCTAAAATGACGATGCTGCAAGCAGGCGGCGAGAGCTACAATATCATTCCGGACAAAGCGCGTTTTGCGATTGATATGCGCGCACAGACAAATCAGGCCATGGATGAGCTGGAGAAAAAGGTGCGACAAATCATTGAAGGAGTTGCCCTTTCTTATTCAGCTGAAATTGAGCTGCAGCGAGGCTCACGGATGGTTGCTGCCGAGGTGCACGACGAAGCCAAAAAGCTGATGGAGCTGGCGATTGTGGATGTCCTTGGGCAGGAAAATCTCAGGGAAGCACCAGTCAGTCCGGGTGCCGAGGATTTTCATTTTTACACAGTGGAGCGCCCGCATATTAAAGCTACGATGCTTGCTCTCGGATGCGATTTGAAACCGGGCCTGCATCATCCGCATATGCAGTTCGAGCATTCCGCACTCGCAAAAGGTGTAGAAATACTGGCGCGTGTGATCGTGAGAACGTTTGAGCATGAAGAAAATCGTGCTTGAAACAGAGCGGCTGCTGCTTCGCGCATATGAAGCGGATGAGATAGGCGCGCTCCATGCCATTCTTTCTGATCCCGTTACCATGCAGTATTGGCCGGCTCCCTTTACCCTGGAAGGCTCACAGCAATGGCTGAATACCAACCTGAAGCGCTATGAGACGAACGGGTTTGGACGCTGGGCGATGGTAAGCAAAAGCAGCGGACAGATCATCGGTGATTGTGGTATTGTATTAGCAGAGCTGGATGGACAGCCGGAATATGATCTGGGCTTTATTGTGGCCAAGGAGTTTTGGGGGAAGGGCATGGCTACCGAAGCGGCGGAAGCATGTAAGCAGTATGCTTTTTCCCAGTTGGGAATCAAGCGCTTATGTGCGAACATGGCATTTGACCATCATGCCTCACGTCGTGTGATCGAAAAAATCGGGATGACAAAGGAAAAAGAGTATGTCAATGCCCGAAATCGCAACATCCTGACCTTTTTGTACGCGATCGAAAACGATTAAAAGAAGAGTATACCCGTCTTTTGTAGAGACGGGTTTTTCTGTGTTTATAAGCGAATTTGCCCGTTTCTAAAGAATTTATGAATTTCCAGGAGAAGTGTGTAAGGGACCCTATAATAAAACCTGTACAGGAGGGGGAAGCAAGATGGCCGACGGGGTAAAGGTGTTGCTGGTAGAGGATGATCCTGAGATTGGACGCATCGTACGCGATCATTTGCGAAGACAAAATTACGACGTGACGTGGGCTTCAAGCGGGGCAGAAGGTTGGGAGGATTTCCAGGCACAGCCCTATGACCTCGTTTTGGTCGACTTGATGCTTCCAGAGATGGATGGCTTTACGGTGTGCAAGCATATTCGTCTGACGAGCCATGTACCGATTCTGATCATGAGCGCGCGCCATGAGGACGAAGCAAAGGTACGAGGACTCGACCTAGGAGCAGACGATTATGTGACAAAGCCATTTAGCTTGACTGAGCTGTCGGCTCGCATCACGTCCCATCTGCGACGCTATCGTCGATACAAAAATGACGATGCTCCTGCCAGAATCGAAGAGAACCGACTTGAGTTTGCAGGTGGACTTACGATTGACAGCGAGAAAAAAGAAGTGTGTCTGAACAACATACCAGTGGCACTTACGCCCAAAGAGCTTGGCCTGTTGCTGTTGCTTGCCGAACACCCTCATCGCTTGTTTACCAAACAGGAGCTGTATGAGCATATTTGGGGCCAATCCGACCTGGAAGGAAATGGAACGGTAACCGTACATGTAAAAAGCTTGCGCAAGAAGCTGCAGGACGACAAGCGCGACTCTCGTTTTATCCAGACGGTTTGGGGGAGCGGCTACCGTTTCGTTGGTGAAGCGATCTCATGAAAATCAAGCATTGGCTCATGTCCACCTATTTACTCGTCATGCTGTTGCCTGTTGCCGCCATTTCCGGGCTGTATTATGTGGTAAGCGAATATGATCAGCGTCAGGACATACGTGAATACTTCCTAATATCCGATCGAATTGCAGCGATCGAAAAGATGTTACAAGACACATCTCTTTATCAAATACAGCCCAGAAGCCATTACGACGTTTTGCAATCAACGCTGCAGCCGTCGGTAAAAATTGAACTGTATCGCTATGACGGAATTACCTTGTATACGTCAAATGAAAGTGGGATGCAGTTCGGGCTTATCCGAATTCCTCCTGATAAAATCTATCAAGATTTGTATGAGCTGCGCAAAAGCAGTCAAACGTACTCCATTAAAAAGCCGGTGTTTGTTGATGGCAGGATGATCGGAATTTACCAGATCACGCTGGCTCGGGAAGAATGGCTGACAGAAGTGAAAGATCGGACTGTTTGGCTTGCTTCTGCTTCTATCGCTTTTTTTCTGTTGTTGTACGTGGCTGTAGTATGGATGCTGAACCGCAAGCTGAATTTGCCACTGAAACGCCTGATGGACAGGATGACCGCTTTTGCCGAGCACAAGCCAATCACTGCATGGGAGCATCGCTCTACGGATGAAATCGGGGAACTGATCAAGCATTTTGAAAACATGCGGCGAAAGATGGAGTTGGCTAACGAGGAAGTGCTGGCAGGACAAAAGGAGAAGGAGTACCTTGTCGCAGCATTGGCGCACGATGTAAAAACACCACTAACGTCTATCCGGGCGTATGCGGAGGCCCTTTTTGAACAAGAAGGGTTATCGGTCAAGGAGCAAAAGGAGTACCGCAGCATTCTGTTCGAAAAGATTGATTATATGAAAGAGATTTTGAATGATTTGACGATCTATACTGCCCTGCGCTCTTCAGTCAGGGAGACGACGTTGACCGAAGTGGATGGGGAAGAGCTTTTTGAAATGCTGTTTGCCGAATATGAGGAGCTATGCTCTGGCAAGGGTGTACAGCTTCACACAGATGTGATCGTTTCGCATGAGCTTCGGGTGAATGCACGATATATGATGAGACTCGTTGATAATTTGTTTCACAATGCACTTGGTCACACGAAAGAAGGGCAGTCGATTTGGCTTGCTGCTGTGTCTCCGCGAGAATTTATGCCTGATTGGGTGTTCGATTCATTTCGCAGCGAAATCGAGAAGCTCGGTCAACATGACCTGCTCCTGATTGTGCAAAACCAGGGCGTGGCCATACCAGATGAGCTGCAAGAGCGCATTTTTGAACCGTTTTTTCAAGTGGATGCAGCTCGTACCAAAAAAGGAGCCACAAGTATCGGATTGGGATTGAGTATCGCCAAAATGATTATGGATGAGCACGATGGCAGTATTCACGTCTGGTCTGCCAATCCGTATGGAACGATATTTGTGTGTACGCTGAAAGTAGAAGAGAAAGGGATGTTGAGGGATGAAAGGATATAAATGGATCGGGGCGTTCAGTTTGGCAGCCAGTTTGTTTACGGGCGGTTGCCAGGATGCACAAACCTTTTCTTCGGAAGATGTCGTGACCAAGATGCTGGAAGGAAACAAGGCGGTAGGATCTTATTATGCAGAGGGCATCATGAACGAATACGAAGGAGACAAAAAAATCAGGGAATCCACGATTATGGAGTGGCATGATGCCAAGACAGGAAAGCGCCGGGTGGAGATCAGGTCAGGCAATAATGTGACACGCTCGGTGAACGACGGCAAGCAAATCATTACGTATGATGAAGCGCTGAAAACGGCTTTTCGTCTAGATGCAGCAGATGTCGGTGAAATGGGGGCAGGAACGCCGAAAGAACAGCTCATCGGTATCCTGGATAAAGTCAAAAATACGCACAAGATTGAAGTAGTGGGAGAAGACACGGTAATAAATCTGCCCGTTCATCATGTCAAAGCGACGATGCAAGAAAAAGGATCACTTTTTGGAGATATGGACCTGTGGGCTGATCAGAAGACATGGCTCGTATTGAAGTCCTCCTCTACCATAGGGGAAAACAAAGTTAACTTTGAATATACCAAGCTGGATCAATCGCCGACATTCGATGAGAAAACATTTGTCCTGGATTTACCGCAGGATGTGAAAATAACATCGCTATCCGACATAAATCCAGCGAAGAAAGTAAGTCTTGAGGAAGCCGAAGCTGCTATGAAAGCTCCCTTTTACTATTGGGAAAGCAGCTCTGAGGTGGTTCTTGCAGGAATTGAGTTGAATGAGTGGAAGGGTGAAATAAACCGAAATGAGCTGACTCTCAACTATACAAAAGGGGATGTGCCTTATTTCAGTCTGAGTGTTTTTCCTGCACCAAAAGAGGAGATCGGTGAAGGGCTACTCGGAGAAAAGCCACTACAGATTCGCGGAATAAAAGGAAGCTATATGGAAGCGATACGCTCCGTTATGTGGGATGAAAAAGGACTGCGTTACACGGTTATGCTCGAACATCCTGACTTGACTGTGGAGCAAATGGTAAAGCTGGCGGAAGAGATGAAATCGAGCGAAAAGAAATAAGCCCAGATGTTGACATGACAATCGCTTGAAGTTGGCGAAAAGCAATGAACGCGCTTGGACATCCTAATTGTAAGAGGATATCCAAGCGCCTTTTTCTTTTGTCGGAAGGTTATTCACACATTCTCCACATGCGATTATAAAATTATGTAGCTTAATTGGCTAAATGTGATATACTAATTACAAATCAAACGACGATAAGAAAACCTTTATCAAGGTTTGCCACGGATGAGCGACCGCGTGATATTGGAAGGTTATTCTTGCAGTATCAGGATGATTTGCTCAAAAGACTATCCTATCTGGTACTGTTAAAAAGTCATAATAGGGATATACACTGGGAAGGAGATCGTTCACACATGGAAACCAACACGGTTCACAAGCTTGCTGACATTTTAGCAGGTACAAAGGTTAATTACAACCTGCCTGTAGCTCGTTTAGTAGAAATGGCAGTTAAGCGTGGCGAAGGGATTTTGACCGACAAGGGGGCGCTCAATGCGCTAACAGGCAAGTTTACAGGCCGTTCGCCGAAGGACAAATTTGTGGTGGACGAAGCTTCCGTACACGATAAAATCAACTGGGGTCCGGTGAACCAACCGATCTCTCCTGAGAAATTCCAGCTGCTTCAACAGGATATGCTTGAATATCTGCAAACACAAGAAGAGCTGTTCGTATTCGATGGCTTCGCTGGAGCAGATACGACCTATCGTCTGCCTATCCGCATTGTAAACGAATACGCTTGGCACAATTTGTTTGCGCGTCAACTTTTCATCCGTCCGTCCGATGAAGAGTTGGCCTCGCATGAAGCTGAATTTACTGTCATTTATGCACCAAGCTTCAAAGCAGACCCAGCCGTTCATGGAACAAACTCCGATACCTTCATCGTGCTGAGCTTTGACCAAAAAACAGTATTGATCGGCGGAACCGAGTACGCTGGAGAAATGAAAAAATCGATCTTTAGCGTGATGAACATGATCTTGCCAGAGCGCAATGTTCTCTCCATGCACTGCTCCGCAAACGTTGGCAAAGACGGCGATGTTGCTTTGTTCTTCGGATTGTCCGGAACTGGAAAAACGACATTGTCTGCTGACCCGAACCGCTTTTTGATCGGTGATGACGAGCATGGCTGGTCTGACAACAGCGTATTCAATATCGAGGGCGGCTGCTATGCAAAATGCGTGAAGCTGACCGAAGAAGGCGAGCCACAAATCTGGAAAGCGATCCAGTTTGGTACCGTTCTTGAAAACGTGGATGTGGATGAAGTAACCCGCACCGCTGATTACGATAGCACAAAATACACGGAGAATACCCGTGCAGCCTATCCAGTAGAAGCGATTCCAGGAGCAGTCATTCCAGGCGTAAGCGGTCAACCAAATGTAATTATTTTCCTGACTGCTGATTCGTTCGGAGTACTTCCTCCAATCTCCAAGCTGACAAAAGAACAGGCGATGTACCACTTCCTGTCTGGCTACACGAGCAAAATGGCAGGTACAGAACGTGGCGTAACTGCACCACAAACGGAATTCTCCACTTGCTTCGGTTCTCCGTTCTTGCCACTGCATCCGGTTGTTTATGCTGAAATGCTGGGCAAAAAGATCGATGAGCGCGATGTTCAAGTGTACCTCGTAAACACCGGTTGGACTGGTGGTCCGGTTGGCGTAGGAAAACGCATGAAGCTGTCCTATACGCGTGCAATGGTAACGGCAGCGCTGAACGGCGAGCTGGCAAATGTTGAGTACGTAGCAGACGCAACCTTTGGCGTACAAGTACCAACTACTTGCCCGAACGTACCAGCAGAAGTTCTGCAACCACGCAATACATGGGCAAACACAGAGGACTACGACAAGCAGGCTGCTAATCTGGCAAACCGCTTCATCGAGAACTTCGAGAAGAAGTTCCCGAATGCGGCTGAAATCGCACAAGCTGGTCCAAATGTACAATAAAATTAATTGAACGATCAATAAACAAGCGGTTAGATACTCAGTATCTAGCCGTTTTCCTGTTAGGAATTCGAAAAGCGTCTTTTTTATGGAGAGAATCGTGTGAAAAAGAAGCTTTTAGGAGAAGTTGTATTCCAAAAAGTGACATGGGGAAAAATGTTTGAGGGCAGGTAGTTCACAAGGAAAGATAAACGTAGCAAAAACGGACTTTCTATATATAATGATATAAAAAATACAGATATGTTTCATTCCTTGATTTATAATTATTCTTATTATAAGATAGTTATTGAGAATGGATTGAGAATTTACCAACTCACTTTTGACGTGTATGGAGGGAATTCAGATGACAGCAGTACCGCATTTGCAAATAAAAAACCTTCGCGCCAAGATCGAGGACAAAGAGATCCTCAAAGGCATGAACCTGGAAATCAAGGGCGGCGAAGTGCACGCGATCATGGGACCAAATGGTACCGGTAAATCCACATTGGCATCCACGCTGATGGGTCACCCAAAATATGAGGTAACCGAAGGCGAAGTGCTGATCAACGGCGACGACCTGTTGGAAATGGCAGTAGACGAGCGCGCACGCGCAGGCCTGTTCCTCGCTATGCAGTATCCATCCGAAATCAGCGGCGTAACCAACTCTGACTTCATGCGTTCCGCGATCAATGCGCGTCGTGGTGAAGGAAACGAAATCTCCCTGATGAAATTCATCCGCGAGATGGATAAGAAAATGAGCACGCTGGAAATGGACGATTCCTTCTCCCACCGTTACCTGAACGAGGGCTTCTCTGGCGGGGAGAAAAAACGTAATGAAATTCTGCAAATGATGTTGCTTGAACCAAGCATCTGTATCTTAGACGAGATTGACTCTGGTCTCGACATTGACGCTCTGAAAATCGTAGCAAATGGTGTTAACGAAATGCGTTCTGCTGATCGCGGTTTCTTGATCATCACGCACTACCAGCGTTTGCTGAACTATGTAAAGCCTGACTTCGTACACGTAATGATGCAGGGTCGTATCGTGAAGTCCGGTGGTCCTGAGCTGGCTGAACGCCTGGAGGCAGAAGGCTATGACTGGATCAAGGAAGAGCTCGGCATCGAGGACGAAACCGTAAACGCCAACGTGTAGGAAGAAGGAGGCAGCAGTGAAATGAGTGTGGATGTACAGCTACGCTTCGACGCCGAAGCGATTACCCAGTACTCCAAAGCTAATCAGGAGCCTGCCTGGTTCCTGGAAAAGCGCCTCGCTGGCCTGAAGGCGGCTGGGGAGCTTGGGCTCCCTGCTTTGGAGAAAACCAAAATCGATAAATGGAACACACAAGAATTCGAACCGTTCCAAACCACTGCCAAGGTAGCATCGGCAAGCGAGCTAAGCGAACTGGTAAAGGAACAAATTGATGCTGACAGCGTGAAAAACCTGTTGGTTCAAAAGAACGCCTCTACCCTCTTTTTCGCAGCAACAGAAGAGTTGAAAGCACAAGGTGTCATCTTCACGACATTTGCTGATGCTCTCGTTTCGCATGGCGATCTGGTTCAAAAATATTTGCTGAATGTCGTAGCATACGACGAGCACAAGCTGACTGCGCTGCATACAGCGGTAGTCAACGGTGGCGTATTCCTCTATGTACCGAAAAACGTAGAAGTAGACGTACCTCTGCAAGCTGTGTACGAAATCGCTGGCGACAACGCGCTTCTGTGCCCGCACGTGCTGATCGTGGCAGAAGCGAACAGCAAAGTGACCTACGTGGATACATATGTATCTGGCGAAGGTAAAAACATGGTGGCTAACAGTATTGTTGAAGTATATGTGGGACCTGGCGCATCCGTGCAGGTGGCGTCTGTTCGTTCCCTTTCTTCTGACGTTCACGATTACAGCTTCCGCCGCGCTACAGTTGATCGCGATGGAAAAATGGAATGGATTTTGGGTGAGATGAACGACGGAAATACCGTTGCCAACAACACCACCATCCTCAAAGGTACTGCTTCGCTTGCAGAGACCAAATCCATTTCTGTAGGGACAGGTTCCCAGCGTCAAAACCTGACTTCCCAGGTTCAGCATATCGGTACACACTCCGAGTCTGACATGGTGAGCAAGGCAGTTATGACCGGTGAAGCAGTCAGCATTTTGAACGGTATCACCAAAATTGAAAAAGGCGCTGAAAAAGCAAACGGCGTACAGGCGGAAAACATCCTGATGCTGAGCGATAAATCTCGCGGCGATGCCAACCCGATCCTGTTGATCGATGAGGACGATGTCAAAGCGGGCCATGCTGCCTCGGTAGGACGCTTCAGTGAAGAGTCGATCTACTACCTCATGTCGCGTGGAATTACCCGTCAGGGCGCAGAACGTCTCATTATTCTTGGCTTCCTGGATCCAGTTGTAGCTGAGATTCCAGTTGAAGAAGTGAAGAATAAACTCCGTCAGGCGCTTGAAAGGAAGTTAGGCTAATGAACGCCAAGGAGCTTCGGAAATATTTTCCCATCCTTCAAAAAGAGGTAAACGGGCATTCGCTCGTATATCTGGACAATGGAGCAACCTCTCAAAAGCCGATTCAGGTGATTGAGGCGATGGATAAATACTACAGGGAGTACAACTCCAATGTGCACCGTGGTGTGCACACCTTGGGCAACATGGCGACAGATGGCTATGAGGGCGCGCGCGAGAAAGTCCGCGCCTTCATCAACGCGCGTGAAGCAGCAGAGATCGTCTTCACGCGCGGTACGACATCTGCTATTAATACCATCGCGTATGGTTATGCTCGCACGACCCTGAAGCCAGGAGACGAGATTGTGACCACTGTGGTGGAGCACCACGCCAATTTCATTCCGTGGCAGCAGGCAGCCAAGGCGACCGGAGCGACCTTCAAGTTCATTCCGCTTGCAGAGGACGGTACAGTGACTCTGGAAGCGGTCAAGGAAACGGTTACGGATAATACCAAAATCGTTGCCATTCACCATATTTCCAACGTACTCGGGGATACTACTCCGATCAAGGAAATCGCACAGATTGCTCATCAGCACGGAGCACTCTTGTTTGTAGACGGGGCACAAGGTGCACCACACAAAAAAATCGACGTCCAGGATTTGGATTGCGATTTTTACGCGTTTTCTGCTCACAAGATGGCTGGTCCAACAGGCGTAGGTGTCCTGTACGGCAAGCGTGAAGTGCTGGAGCGTGTCGAGCCGATGGAGTTTGGCGGGGAAATGATCGACTATGTAGACTTGTACGATTCTACATGGAAGGAGCTGCCTTGGAAGTTTGAGGGCGGAACCCCGATTATCGCTGGCGCAATTGGCCTCGGAGCTGCGATTGACTTTTTGGAGGAAATCGGTCTGGACAATATCGAGCGTCATGAAAAGCATCTGGTGGCATACGCCATGGAGCAAATGCGCGAGATCGAAGGACTGAAGATTTACGGCCCGCAGCAGGACCGCAGCAGTTTAATTACATTCAACCTAGATACGGTACATCCGCATGACCTGGCGACAGTTCTCGATAGCTATGGAATCGCCGTTCGTGCCGGCCATCACTGCGCACAACCGCTGATGCGTTGGCTGAATGTGACAGCTACCGCTCGGGCAAGCTTCTACGTGTACAATACGGAAGAAGAAGTAGATGTGCTGGTAGCAGGGTTGAAGAAAACGAAGGAGTATTTCGGCAATGTCTTCTCTTGATGATCTATACCGCCGCGTCATTATGGACCACTACCAAAAGCCGCGTAATCGTGGAAAGCTGGAAGAATCCGACGGACTCATCGTTAATCTAAATAACCCAACCTGTGGTGACAGCATCTCGCTCTCCTTGAAAGTAGAGGAGGGCAAGGTGGTGGACGCCAAGTTTCTCGGTGAAGGCTGCTCGATCAGCATGTCCTCCGCTTCGATGATGACGGACGCAGTCAAAGGCATGCCAGTACAGGAAGCTCTTGAGCTGGCACACAAGTTTTCTGATTTGATGCAAGGCAAGGAAATTGACGATTCCGTTGACCTTGGTGATATCGAGGCTCTGTCCGGGGTGGCCAAGTTCCCAGCGCGAATCAAGTGTGCGACACTTGCATGGAAAGCACTGGAGCAAGGCATCAAGCAGGCCGAGCAGGAATAACAATTTCTACACGGATATGAAAATGAAGGAGTGAGCAATGATGGCTAAAAAAGCCCCTGAGATACAGGATTACCAATACGGCTTCCACGATAAGGACGTCTCCGTATTCCGTACCAAAAAGGGTCTGACCCGCGAGATCGTTGAGGAAATCTCGAAGATCAAGGAAGAGCCTGAGTGGATGCTGGAGTTTCGTTTGAAATCTCTGGACATCTTCAATAGCATCCCTATGCCAAAATGGGGCGGCGACTTGGACGACCTCGATTTCGACAACATCACTTACTACGTAAAGCCTTCTGAAAAGCAAGGACGTAGCTGGGATGAGGTTCCAGAAGAAATCAAGGCGACTTTTGACAAGCTGGGTATTCCAGAAGCTGAGCAAAAGTTCCTCGCTGGTGTATCCGCACAGTATGAATCCGAGGTTGTTTACCACAACATGCAGGAAGACCTGGAAAAATTGGGCGTACTCTTCTGCGATATGGATTCCGCTGTGAAGCTGCACCCAGAAATCGTGAAAGAATATTTCGCGACAGTAATTCCAGCAGCAGACAACAAGTTTTCTGCACTCAACTCGGCTGTATGGTCCGGTGGTTCCTTCATTTACGTTCCAAAAGGCGTAAAGGTAGATACTCCGCTGCAAGCATACTTCCGCATTAACTCGGAGAACATGGGTCAATTTGAGCGCACGCTGATCATCGTGGATGAAGATGCGTTCGTACACTATGTCGAAGGCTGTACAGCTCCAATCTACAGCACAGACTCCCTGCACTCCGCAGTTGTAGAAATCATCGTAAAAGAACGCGGCCGTTGCCGTTATACCACCATCCAAAACTGGTCCAACAACGTATACAACCTCGTTACCAAACGTGCGGTTGCATATGCTGATGCGAACATGGAATGGATTGATGGTAACATTGGTTCCAAGCTGACGATGAAATATCCAGCTGTAATCATGAAAGGTCCTCGTGCAAAAGGTACCGTTCTATCCATCGCAGTAGCAGGAAAAGGACAACACCAAGACGCAGGTGCCAAAATGATTCACTTGGCTCCGGATTGCACATCTACTATCATTTCCAAATCCATCTCCCGTGATGGCGGTAAAGTAACTTATCGCGGTCTCGCACAATTTGGTCGCAAGTCGGAAGGCTCCAAGTCCAACATCAAGTGCGATACGCTGATTTTGGATAAACTGTCCACGTCCGACACGATCCCGTACAACGAGATCATGAACGACAACATTACGCTCGAGCACGAAGCGACTGTTTCCAAAGTATCCGAGGATCAATTGTTCTATCTGATGAGCCGCGGACTTTCAGAAGCAGAAGCGACTGAAATGATCGTAATGGGCTTCATCGAGCCATTCACAAAAGAATTGCCGATGGAGTATGCAGTAGAAATGAACCGTCTGATCAAGTTCGAAATGGAAGGTTCGATTGGTTAAACCTTGATATACCAAGGGATTATTGGATTGCAAAATGTGTTTGCCCACAATTTTCTCAAATATATTTGGAGTAGAGGGCTAAAGCATCGTCCTCAATCTTTTTTGTAACATGTAAATACGTGTCTGCTGTGACTTTGACGCTTGCGTGTCCGAGTCGCTCAGACACGTATTTTATATTTGCTCCCGCTTCTAATAAGTGAACCGCGTGGGAATGTCTGAGTGCATGAGGGGAGAGAACGGGGATACCTACTCGCTTGCAAACCTCTTTGAAGTAATCACGTACCACATTGGTACGGAGCCAGCGGCCGTCGTGTTGGTGGAACATGAGGTTTCTGTCGGATGCTAGATAGTTCTCGTAACGCAAAATAACCTCATTCTGGTTAATCTTGTGTCGACGCATGACTTTGATAGTATGAACATCCAGTTTAATTGTACGACCACTCGCTTTGGATTTAGGGGTTGAAATATATGGTTCTGAATTAAGTGGATACACAAGCGTTTTGTTGATTCTTAGCCGGTCGCTTTCTATGTCATCCCAGGTTAGTGCAAGAGCTTCTCCGATCCGGAGGCCAGTTCGAGCGATCAAAGTAAACAAGGCGTAATACTGCTGTGAGTGTTTGTATTTAGCTTTCTTCTGAGGTGTTTGAAGAGATTCAAGGAAGAGGTTAAGCTGCTCTTTTGTGAAATGACTTACCTGGTGTTCTTTGCTTACTTCTTTTGGTATTTTTATTCGTTGAATAGGGTTCTCGCGGATTATACGAAATTCATGCACAGCGTCATTGATTGCATTACTAAATATACTGTGTATGCGTCTAACGGTTCCTTCACTGTAGTGTTCACGGAGTTTATTGATCCACTTCTGATACTCTGTCCTGGTTATGTCTTTCAAACGGTATTTTCCCCAGCGAGGGAGAATATTGAGCCTGACGTTTCTCTCTTGCACCGAGTACGTAATTGGTTTTACGTTAGGTTTCTTGTAAACTTCAAGCCAATCATCAAAATACCTCGAAACAATCTCGTCTCCATTTTCCGCAAAACCGTACTGGTTAATTTTTGATTCCTCTTCGTTAGCTGCAAGTTGGGCTTCTTTTTTTGTCCGGAAACCACCTTTGGATTTTTCTTTAAACTTACCAGTCTGCCGATCCGTGTACCGGATGCGGTATTCCCATGTGTCACCGCGCTTTCGGAATGATGCCATTTGAGGGGTACTCCTCCCTGTTTGCGAATGTTTGTTCGTGTTTGATTGTATAGTAAACAGCCTTGCGGCTGGAAAGCGCAAAGTTATTCAAATAGTTCAAGTACACCTAATGGCTCAAAAATAATAGTTGAGAGACCAAAAGTCACATGTGTACCGTACTTTTCGATGTACCTATTTATGGCGGAGTCAAGAAAAACCTCGGTTACCCCAAGATAATCCGCAAGTTCATATCGATTTTTAATGCCTTGTTTATGAGCTTGTACAAACGCATCTAATGGAACAAGTTTTTCGTAAGCCCAGCTTCTAGCTCGATTTTCTTGCTGCCGATTTTCAATTTTAGATTGGTCCAAGATATTACCTGATGTTTTGAAATGATGTCCAATTTCTTCTGCAAGAATACAGGTCTTTTCGATAGTGGTTGCAATGCTTTTATTTATCCCGATAATGTCATTGCTATATAGTCCTTTAATTCTTGGTTTCAAAGGCATTTCATAGATGTCTAGTCCGTGTTGTACAGCCTCCTCTATTAGTTCCTCGTAAGTCATTCGGTCACTCCTGCTGTTTTCTCTTTAATTTAACAAATTCTTTGAAACGCTCGATTTCCTCAAGTTCGTCATCAGTCCAATCTTCTCCATCATGATGGGCAGCTATGGTATGTGTATCTTGCTGATTTGATTCTCCGTGGCCAGCAAGATCGTCAAGGGTCACACCAAAATAATCAGCTAGTTTTCGTAGAGTTGATAATTTAATGTTGTCGGCACCTTTATCAAACAATGCAACGATTGTTGTGTATGGCACGCCAGAGCCCTTTGCCAATTCGGAACGGTTTATTCCCCTTTCAGTCATCAAGTCAGTCAGCTTCACTGTCAACGACATTTAATTACCCTCCATCGTAGTTTTGATTACATTCTATAGTATAAATCGTACTATGTAAAGCGATTTGGTTCGATGCATTGTAGAAATAATGTAATTTTACGTTGGTAAACTACGATGCATTGTATAAAGTGTTAGTTGTAAGTTATGATGCATCGTAGAGAGGGGGGTGTTACGATGTTTCCAAACATCCGAGCGGAGATGGCAAGGAATCGGCTAACAGCATCAGCAATGGCTGAAAAGCTTGAACTTAACGAAAGGACGCTGGGTAACAAACTATCTGGAAAGACAGAATTTACATGGAGTGAGGTTAACCGGATTCGCTCGATTTTCTTTCCATCTTGCTCTCTTGATTACCTTTTCGAACAGGAAAAACAGAGTACCGCCTGACGAGTGTCGGGCGAATGAAAGGGGGAGTTGTTAATGATTGACGTAAAAATCAATGAGGCAGGGGTCAAACAGCTTTGCCGAGAAAAGATTTCTGAGCTTATCAAAGAAGTCGATGCGGAGTACGTGTATTGGGATGCAAAAGAGTTGCGTCGAAGGACGTGTATGAGTTGGAACTTTATACAGGAACAGTTTTTCTTTGATAAGCGCTTTCCCAAACGAAAAGTAGGGAGTAAATGGTACTTTCCAGCCAAGCAGACACGAGCATTTTTGGAAAAATGGTTAGATGAACAGGCCAGTGTATGATCAGCGTTAATTTGGAGGACGACCTGAGAGGAGGTGAGTGGGGATGGTAAAGAAGATTTTCACTCCGAAATATATTGCGATTGTCTTGTCCATTGGAACGGCAGCCTTGATTATCACGAGTTTTTTTAACGAAGCAGAAAAAAGAAGGCTCAACCAGCGCTATGAGCAGCAGATTGAGCAGCACAAAAAAGTACTTAATGAATTACAGAATGCTGTTAAGGATTCCCAGGAAATCCTTGATAGTTTAAATGGTCGCTTGGGCCTTCAGGAAAATTCGAAGTGAAGAAGTTGTAAGTATCGTCCAATATTTGCCCGAGTTCAATTACTGATGTTTTACTTGCTCCGTAGATCTCTTCAGTCAAAGAGGTTCCTCGTGAGTTTCCAGCATCTAGGGTTGCCACGAGAGCAATAAGCAAACCAACGACAGTTAGAAAGTCTCGCCATGTAAATGTAATTACCGGTTGGTCTGGCTGCGAGGGCAATGCTTCGTTGATATCGAGAATTGAAAGAGTGGTAGGGATATTTTCAGTGAGAAATACCTCTTCGTCTAGATGAATCGACTCTGAAGCACTTTCAATTATGGGTTCCCACCGGTTGATCATCCCTGAGACTCGTTCACTAGGAACAACCTCATCCCATCGAATTTTTTGTTCCATAGCAATTTTCAATAAAGGAGATATTTTCTCAAAATCAATCTTAAACGCACTGCTAAGATTTTGGGAAATTTGAACAGTGCTGTTCTGAGAAAGCTCTCTCAGTTGATTAAATGCCGGACTCAATGACTCCATCATGGTTTGCTGAATCCCCAGTGTACCAAGACTGATCGTATCAATTTGACTAGTAAGTGAAAGGTTCTTAATTGCAATCAACTGTTCTTGTATTTGTAGAAATGGCGACCTCATTTCATTTATCCGAGCTGCTTGTCGTTGGATTTCTTGGAATAAAGGTGAATTCATCTTATGCCACATATCTTGCGTTCTTCTCAGTTGTTCAAAAGGATCGTTTTTCATGTCTTCACCTCCTTCCAGTAACGATTTGGTAGTCTCGACAACTTCCAATATTCGACATTAGGAAGGGAAAACCTACCTGAAAGGAGATGCATAAAATGGACAACCTGGCTACCCCAGTAGAGATGGTGGATGACATTATGAAATACCCTGAGCAGATGCCTAGTATTTGTGCGGAAGCTTTTAACGGGTTATTGATGATGGCAAACATGCTTGAAAACGAAAAAACCACCTGCTACCAACAGGTGGGGTAATACAATCATTTCCCGAAAGTCTTGCCGGACCAAGGAAATGACAACCGATTCAATTGGAGGACAAGCCTCGCTCTTAATCATTATAGCGAATGTTACAAAAATGTATACATAAAGTTTGTCCTCCAAACAAACGGAGGGGATCGTGTGAAAACTGCCAAGCAAAGGGAACTTATTGAATCGATGGTGGAATGGTCAAATGAGGTTGGCTTTGATTATAAACAACTGATTCAACCGGATGGCGGCATATCCTTCTATTTATGGTTTGAAAAAAATCATACATTGTATGACGTTGGATGAAGTTCAAATCTATACAAGCATTCCTGATTTGCCCGAAACGAGAGAAAACCCTGCTGTTCGCAAAATGTCAGAAATCGCAATTGCTCATCGTGATCGTCTTCTTCTGGAAGCTGAGAGAGGGGATGGGGACCATGCAGCAAGCAAATACGCCGGATGAATTTGAGGTGTTTAGAAACAGGACCTATTCTCTTTGCACCAAGCTTGGCCTGAAGTGGGAGAACTACTCAACACCAGAAGAACTCTTTCAAGCTGTCGCAAATAAGTTCCCTGAGAACGCTCTTTTATCAGTTGATGAAGTGATGGGTGATGATCACCTACGGGACGATTTACTTGGTGTCATGCATCGTGCAGTAAGGGAACGGTCTCAGGCTCAGTACAAAGGAGGGCTATCTGCATGAGTCAAGAAACGAACCGTAGTCTATCTGACAAATTCTCTGCCATTTGCAGAAGGGCTGCAGAAGGTGATCCAGTAGCACGCGCCGTCAAGACGATTACTGAGGCATTACTCGAAGGCAGAATTTCAGAAGAGCAACTACGCCAGATCAGTGAAGTAAGCAAGCAAGAGGGTGTCGGCGCAGCTTATAGCCTATTTATAGATTTTTATAAACAATCTCAACCAGAGGAGGCATCTTAATGGCAACTTACCGACAACTACAGACAGCCTTCTGGCAGGATACCTTTGTTTTGGATCTGACACCAGAAGAAAAGTATTTCTTTGTTTACCTTATGACCAATTCCAAAACAACTCAATGCGGTATCTATGAGCTGCCGAAGAGGATCGCCGAAACCGAAACGGGGTATAACCGAGAGACAGTTGAAAAGCTGATCAAACGTTTTGAGGAATATGGAAAAATTGTATACTCCGACAGCACGAAAGAAATCATGATCTTGAATTGGATCAAGCACAATCGGATCAACAGTCCAAAGGTTAAGGCTTGCATCAGAAAAGAATTGAAACAGGTGAAAAATAGCGAGTTCGTGACTCTGTTCCTTGCACAATGTGAACGGTATGGATACGGTATCGATACGGTATGCATAGACTTGGGGGAAGAAAAAGAAAAAGAACAAGAAGAAGAACAAGAAAAAGAAAAAGCGGGACCAGCACCAGCTCCAGAAATTAGTCCCACTGATAAATCTCCAGACCCAATAACCTTTTACCAAGAGAACATCGGTGTGATTCCCCCGCTTGTTGTTGAAGACATGATACAGTGGATGGACGGTAAACATTTCGATGAACCAAACGAAATCATTGTGGAAGCCATACGAGAAACAGTAACGAATGGTGCCAGAAGCTGGAAGTACATCACAAAGATCCTGGTTGGGTGGTCTGATAGAGGACTACGAACATTACAACAGGTGCAGGCTGCTATGTTGGAGCATGAGCAATCCAAAGGAAAAGGCTACCGACAAGGGAATAAGGACACTCCCTATCAAAGTGGCTTTGATAAAAGAGCGGCAGCTGACAAAGCATTTCTGGAGTCAATGCAAAGTGGACAAGCTTTTGTTGAAAAAGATACAGGATATGATCCTTCACAAGATCAGGAGCTGCAAAAGCTGATGGATCAACTCCACAACAAGTAGGAGGGTATGCCATGAAGTCATTAAGCGACGTAATCCATGCAAATCCCGCTTGGGAAAGGCTCATGGAGAAGGCGAAGCAAAGTGAGGAAGCATTATATCGCCATGAATTGATCAGCGAATTGCTAGATAAATTCCCCGACGAAAAGTTTGATATCTCACAACTTTATGAGTACCGCGATACAAACATAAGCTGCAAAACCTGCAGAGGTTTAGAGTCTTGCTCCAATTTCTTTCCTGGTCATCGAATGACAGTGGTTGAAGAGAAAGGATTTCGCCCACATCTAACCTACTCACCTTGCGATTATCAAAAGAGTCACGCGTACCAAAGAAAAACGAAATCGCTGATCAAAAGCCAATTCGTTCCTGAACACATCCTGAATTCCACTTTTGAGACGATGGAAAAGGACGCTTATCGGATCGAAGCGATTAAAGCAGCTATCACTTTTTGCCTCAACTTTGAGCGAGGAGAAACAACGAGAGGGCTTTACCTCTTTGGTCAATTCGGAGTAGGGAAGAGTGCCATTGCAGGAGCGATGACTCAGGAGCTGGCGAAACGAGGTGTAGACGTCCTGATGGTCTATGTACCTGATTTCCTGATGGAGATTAAAGCTTCAATCGAAACAGGTGGTATGGAGCAAAAATTGGAGGCTCTGAAAACCGTGTCAGTGTTGATTCTGGACGATATGGGAGCGGAGGCAATCACTGCTTGGACCAGGGATGAAGTGCTTGGGCCCATTCTTCAAAGCCGGATGGAAAAGCTGCCAACGATCTACACGTCAAATCTTACTCTAAGCGAACTGACAGACCATCTCGCAAACGCCAAAAACGAACGGCAACCAAACTACCGGAATGCAGCTCGTGTTATGGAACGGATTGAGCCATTTGTTGATTTCTGCGAGGTAAAAGGACGGAATCGGCGGCGGAATCAGAAGCAAGTGTCGAATTAACAAAATGCTCAATGTGGAAAGGAGTGGGTTCATGACTACAAGTCCTCCTAAGATGTTCGTTTCAAATACTGCATCATATCCCACCCTTGGGGTGTCTGGCAAAAAGCCGTTAAATCATTGTAGGCTCTAAAATTGAATAAATCCTGCAAATGTACATGCTCCAACAACCAATGCTGCTATGAAAAAAATACCGAAGTACCACTTAGTAAATGTAAAGCTCATACCTGAACCATCCCACCATATCTTAGCAAAGATAACAACACCAAAAAGTAAAGTAATGATAAAAGCAATGAAAGCATTAAACATATTCCATCCCCAAGCCTCTCTTATTTTTTCGCGAAGTTGCTATGTTTTGTAATTAGGATGAACAACTCCTTTCCATTTTTCTATATCCATAAAGGGATATCTTTCTATTGAGTAAGAGACATATGGCAATCCTAACGATTATTGAGGCTGCTTTTGTAATGTTGATCTTTTCGAGCAAATACTAGAAACACCGAATTACAAAACTGCTTTTGCAATCCAACATAAACTACTGAAATACTTCTTCACTGATGGCATCGAAAATAGCTATATAGGAAGCAAGAAACTGCCCATAGATCAAGATGAACGACGACAATCAATTTCAAATTCTCGACTTATTCCCTTCTCTTGAGGGTTTTCGTTCGAGCCTACACCATGCGGGCGACTTTCATCGCACACGGCGTTCCATCAACGGATAAGAAAGAGATTTACAACGGGCAATATTAGATTAAAATGCATTGAGATTTCTAGTCAACTAACCAAAGTTAGTAATTTGCGAGTTGTGAACAGAGTCTGTAGTAATTAACACATCGGTAATTATAAAAAGACCCCCTAGGTTTCCCCAAGGGTTGTTGATGGAAAGGTTATTCTACGGAAATGGATACTGTAATATCCTTTCCTCCTTTTAAAAAACCGCCTTTTATAGTTAAAGTCCCTTGTCCAGTCTCTTTAACTACTGTTCCATAAACAGATAGAATGATTTTTTGGGCTTCCTGAAAACTATAAGCAGTTGCTGTTAAGCTAGCTAAATCGCCATCAAATATGAATGTATCTTGAGTAGCATTACCGTTAATAAATTCATCTTTTTCTACAGTGAGTGTGAGTGATTGAGATAAAGATCCTTGCGTTAATTTACTTGGATTACTCGTTAAGACTACATCACTATTCTCGACTTATTCCCTTCTATTCATGAGGGTTTTCGTTCGAGCCTACACCGTGCAGGCGACTTTCATCGCACACGGCGTTCCATCAACGAATTAGAAAGAAAATTTACAATGGGCAATTTCAGTATAAATGCGGTGATAGATAAGTCTACTAACTAAAGTTAGAAATTTATCAAGTTGGGACCTAGATTACTTGAATTAAGACATCACACGTTGTGATAACTGGTTGTAAAAATCTCGATCTTTAGGCGAAACGGTTGTAATAACCATTGTCATTATCGAGGCATATTATTCCAAAAATTATTTCTGAGGTGATGAGGATGAACAAGATAGAAATAAATGCTGCTCTTGTACAGCTTAACGAAACAGCAATGGGGTACGCTAAAACACTGCAATCAGAATGGAAAGATGACGCGCTCTTATATATAGAATACGCTCGTAAAATTCAACACACCTTCCACAAGATGGCTACCTTTCAGACTTTGCAAAAACATGGTGAGACTGCCATTTGGGAAGCGGCAGAAGAGCGGGGAGTCGATGCGGATATCACTAGTATAGTAACAGGGTGGATAGAAGCGGTTAGGCACCGGGCGTCGTATAATCCACTGAACTTCTTCATCGCCCTTCGGTTGTACGAGAGAAAGCGTAGTGAAATCAGACGGAAATACAATCAAATCCACTACAAACTGAGTCAACTTCAAAAACAGTATGGCAAATTGGCGGATGAGGCAGGGAAAAGGAAAGGTGCCTTCGCAGAGAGGATCCTTGAGGATATTAGCTTTAGGAATCAAGCAATGATCACTCTCAAAGAGACAACTGAACTAGAAGAGATGTCTTTTCGAGAGCAAATTGAGTTGTGGTTTACGACAAACCGTATGAGAAAATCTGACTTCCTTTCTTTGATCACACTTGAGAAACGACTGCACTATTGGGATGGGGTTCCCAATCGAACAAGCCAAGATATAGCCGAACTTCCCGATGAATTGGATTTCGAAGCATTTCAGGACGGTGTGTTTATTAACAAGATTGAACATCAACAAGATTCCTATCTTTTTGATCAATTCATGCGTGAGGTCATGAAATTCATTGATGAGAACCCGAGGGCTATGTTCGGAACGTTCCAGAAGTGGTTTGGAGCTATGCCCACATTTACGGCCCATACCGATAAGTTTGGTCGCATAGCGAAGCTGGAGCCAAGCAAACCGAACCTAACGATTGTTCACTAATGACAGAAGGGAGCGAAGGTATGGATAAGCTCACAATCATCAATCAGAACGGTCAATTGCTAGTAGACAGTAGAGAAGTTGGGGAAATGGTGGAAAAGAGGCATGACCATTTATTGAGAGATATCGACGGGTATGTTGCTATCCTTTCAAAATCCACTGCCCCCAATTTTGGGGTGAGTGATTTCTTCATCGAAACCACCTATCAGGATACCACCGGCCGCAAATTGAAATGCTACCTCCTTACCCGTAAAGGTTGCGAAATGGTTGCAAATAAGTTGACAGGAGAAAAAGGCGTTCTCTTCACGGCAGCCTACGTGACAAAGTTTGAGGAAATGGAGCAAACCATTCAAAATCCATTTTCTAATCTTAGCCCAGAAGTAAAGGCGATTTTCTTTCTGGACCAGAAACAACAGGAGATCGAAAGCCGGGTCGAACGATTGGAAGTCAGCAAGACAGTCGACTATGGCCAGCAGTTGGAGTTGACGAATTTGGGAAGAAAGCAGGTCATTTCAATACTGGAAGGCAAAGACGGGCCAGCCTATCGGGACAGGAGCCTGCGCGGGAAAGTATTCTCGTCATTGTGGTCTGACTTCAAGGGCTACTTTAATGTCGAATCGTACAAGAACACTCGTGTCCTCGATATGGACAAAGCAAAAGAATACATCAGCAGCTGGAGACCACAAGGTAAGCTCTTACGAGAAATTGAAGATGCCAACCGGCAAATGTCGTTTTCATGAAAGGGGAGGTTATCGTGAATTGCACATTGAGAAAATCGTGGCGGACAAGCCTGAATGGATCCTGGTAAGTAAGAATCCATCCGTTGAACACTTCTGCTGTCTGGGCTGCTTAGCAGGGCATGTGGATGAGCTGGCAATGGAGGAAGAAGAGAAAACTGGTTTAGTCAGTTGAAATCGGTTGGGACAAAAAAAGAGACTTAACACAAGCTCAATTGAATTAAGAATTTCTTATTTTCAAATGAGTTCCAATCAGGTTAAAAGTTAATGGCGAACCTTTTCTTTTTGGATCCCAACCTAAAGAAACCGCTTGTGAAATAATCTCTGAAACGTCAGCAGGCTTAATGATCCTTACATTTAGTTGCTCAACATGTGGAAAATCAGCCCAATACTCGTTTACATCTGATTCGATATAGACCCTGATAATTTGCCCTTTGTAATTTGTGTGCTCGGCAGTAAACACTAAGAGACCTTTAGTAGCAGGAGAAATCAGCCATCTGTAACTTTCCTGTCCTACGACGATTTTTCTTGAACCTTTTTTGTTCATCGTCATCTAATCACCTCGGTGTAATTATACCAATACAATGACACCGAGTCATAAGGGGCGAATTAATAACTTTACAATACACACGATTTGTTAAATAGTGAGGCAGTTGGCGGCAGGGGAGAGCTTTCGGTTTGGACGAAAAATACCCCCGGGTTGTCCCGAGGGCTGTTGATGGATAATTAATTTTTAGTAATATCCAATACCATCTCTTGTGTGTGTTTTGAATCAACAGTAACGAAAAATTTATACGTTCCTGCAGAAGGCATTGTGTAAGATCCTAAGTCAAAAATGATTAACTGTCCTTTACCAAGAGTAATATTAGGAATCGTAATTACCGAGCCATTAATTTTATCAGCACCTATTTCATTACGAGCAGAAGCAATGTAATACAAATCGGTTGCATCTGGAAAGAAGACATCATTCAAATCAAAAGTTAGAGTCGCGTTTTTTAATGGCTGGGTGGTGAGAAATTTTGGCATGAGGTATTGGGAGGAGCCTTCAACGAAATGGTAGGGATATTGTCCATTTAGATTGTCTTGCAAAGTGAATATTGGGTCAGTATAGCTATTCTCGACTTATTCCCTTCTCTTTTTGAGGGTTTTCGTTCGAGTCTACACCGTGCGGGCGACTTTCATCGCACACGGCGTTCCATCAACGGATAAAAAAGAAAACTAACAATGGGCAATCAAATTATACAGCTCATATGTCTTGAATTACAGTAGTTGTTTTCAAAAGAATCATCGGTTAAGGAGTTAACAAAGCAATCGATTTGTTAAGATCGCTCCAATGAAAAGACATCAGAAATCTTGGAACCTCACCTTTCCGTAACGGTTTCATCGAAAATTTTTCTGTAATGGTGCAAATCAAATTGAGAGGCTAAAGCGCCGACTGTAGACCAAAATTCATCTTCATTGAAGCCAACAAAATCTACGACGATAAACTCTGCGAGATTATGGAATGCATGTGCTATACGGAAATTTCTATAAAAGGTAGCCTCATCATAAGCACCACTGTTTTTTAGGTCAAGGAAAGCTTGATGAATTAATTTCTTATAAGCGATCTTTTTTATTTCAGTCATCAGATCATCTCCTTTACCTGATTAAATAGGACATGGAGATGGAAATTCCTGCGTGAAGAAAGCAGTTAATTTATCAAAACATCACTTGTGATAATTAAACCTAAATTCTTGATTAACCCAAATATCGTTTTGTTTGTTCACTTTAGCGGTGGCTACGCATTTAACTCCATCGTAGTCATATGTGGCGACAACAAAATAACCGTCGCCAACGTGTGTCACAGTATCAATCTTGAAATTCCTAAGCCGTTTATGTCCACGAGGAATTTTCCATGATTCATGTGCTTCACATTCATGCCTTATATGCTTTTCAAGTGTCCAATCTTTTCGGATCCAGTGATCTATCGAATTGATAATATCCCTGATCGGTGGCTTTGGATGTGAATCTGCTGCATGAATGTTTGTGGTAATAAACGAAAACAAAAAGATGCCCAATAAGATGATCAAATTCCGCATCGAAAAGTCACTCCTTTATCAGTAACTTTTCCGACTGCAAAGAAAAATATCAACCATGTTCATTTAACATAAGAGAAATTGAGTAGTTTAACTGTATCGAGTCTTCTTCTTAATAAGGATACCCAAGCATGCAACGAACGCATAGAAGCATCCCCATAAAACCCAAGCGTCAATGTTAACGATAAATGTATCCCAGCTGGTTGTTGTGAAGAGTAAAGGCAAAAAGAATGAAATAACAGCACCAAGGTACTTTTTCTTGAAAAGGTACGAACAAACCAATCCAATAAGAAATGCGAGTATTGGAATGTAGAGCAACACAAGTGCGAAAGGATTGAGATTGTCATTGAATAAGTACAGCAAAGTCATCACCTCGACTATTTATACGGTCATTTTAGGTGCTGAAATGAATTCACGAAAGTACCAACATTTAATGGTACCTCATTTATGCTAGCTTCAATTTAACAAAATATTTCATGTGTCTAGTAGCAAATCCAAGAATAAGTAAAGAAAGGGGGCAGGAAGATGAAAGACAAACTAATCGAAAAGGTATGCGAAACCTGCCCAGCAACACAATGGGGCAAAAAGTCGTTCTGCAGCGTTCATAACCTCCACGTTGGTAAAATCGAGATCTGCTCGGAATGGGACAAGTATTTGATTGAAAATCAAGGATTGTTGGAGCAGGGGGGGCAACTCGCTTTTATCAACCTGGAGCCAGCGCTGGAGGTTGTTCAAAAGGTAGAAGAAGAAATAAAGGACTACCATTGGATGGTCAAGGAAATTGATCGTTTGGCAAAAGAGATATACAATGCGATCGCATCTAATCCCGCTATTCAGCAAAAATTGGTCGCAACCTATGGTGATGCTGCAGGTATGCCAAACGGGAAAGGTTTGCGCCTTTCTACGATGACAATTCCGGAAGAACGGTATGAAAAGCAAATCGAGCGTATGAAAACCCTTGAAAACAAAGTGCGACAGATTAATGATTTCGCTATCGGCCTGGGCGATAGCAAGCACCGAACCGTCTTAGAATGCATGATGGACGGAATGCGGATGAACAGTATTGCTCGGCACGTTGGTGTATCACGTCAAAGGTTAAATGAAATTAAGCGGGATCTTGTAAACCGCTTGGCAAGGGAACTGTATAGTGAGGAGTTACTAGGCTCTTAAACGAATATGTTTCTTGCATATTGATAACACATATAAAAAAGCCGCTCGGGGAAGAACTTGGCGGCTTTTTAGACGCAAAAGTCATATTTCTGAAAAATATGGGTATTGGTCGCTAGTTCAAGTATAATTATAAACGTAGACCAATATCTGGATAAATTTTATATGAAGCGGGGCTTTTTATGGAATGGTTTCTAAATTTTATCAATAGTAGCTGGGTTACAAGTATAATAACTGGGTTTTTGGTTTTCTATGTAACTGATTTGTATAAACGTATTAAAGGGAAAAAGAGTTACTTCCAGCAAGTGAGTTTAGCTAACAAAGAAATATTTAATAGTATAAAATATAGTATTCCTGAAGATAATCTACCTTCAATTCAAATATTAAAAGCTATTCATATAGCTACCGCCAAACGTTATAATGTTAAATTCGAAGATGTAGATTCGTTACATGCAATTATAGATTATTTAATTAAGGAAATAATGGATTCTAATTTTCTGTCCCATGAAAACAAACTTGATTACTGTCAGCGATTACTAGATATGCAGATGGAGTTAAACTTATTGGAACATGAAGAGACAGTAGTTGAAAAGGTGTATGCAACTTATAAAGATTCAGATAGTAGTACTTTGGCTACATCATTCGCGCCGGTGATTGGATTTATTTCTTTTATTTTGGTCTTCATTTTGTCATCGTACTCTATTACAGAAATCATAGGTACTTTTTTTTCAACTAATATTGTTTATATAATTTTAGTAATGACAGCATTGATGACATCAATATTTTTTAAGCTAAGTATAGATTCAAGAATAGCAAAAAAAGCTCTTAAAAATAAAAACTCCTCTGTTGAGTAACGTCTGAAAGGTTGACACTTCGGACACGTCTGACGTTTTGGACGTTTTTTGCAGAAATAATAATCGTACTAGTATAATCAAGGTAACGCACGATGAGATGGCCGCTCAGGGAGAACCTAGGCGGTTGTTTTTTGTTGTGCAGAAAACTGCTCATCTTTCGCAACCCTTTCATACCGCCTGGGCAACTGGGTGGACCTTTCTTTTTTACACAGAGCACAGAACCAGCGTATGACAGAAAAACTCAGAGGGAGGACGATACAATGCTTTTGGAATCATTAAAGAAAACGTTAAAATGGTGGGCTGATAGGTTGCAGAATGTAAATCCTAAGGCAGATACTATATCATTCGCTCCTAACCCTGCTCCAAGGGTTGTCATATTGCAGTCTAAAAAATGCGTGATTTCCCAATCTAAAGAACGCGTAAATAGCTTGAGCTATTGTAAGAAAAAGAGTCAGCAGCATAATTGGCGGAAGTGGAGAGAAAAGTACTAGTTACGAGTTCATATTTGATATTATGAAAACAATACACCTGTCTGTAGGTAAGCAGACAGGTGACGGTACGGATTACAAGAAGTCGGTAATAAAGTTAATTACATCGTTATATTTTTCATCGGTTGGCTGCCTGTCCAAAGTTTCATCAGGATGACTACTCCTCTGATGCAATCGGAGATTGGCGGTTTCTAATGAGTAGCCTAAAGTGAAGATAGCAAAACCATTGGAGAAACTCTTTCCAATTTTTAAAGACTCCACTGAATTTTGGTCTAACAATATTGGGAGATTCAACCAATACAGTTCATTAGATGAGATACATTTATAACCTTTGTCGGTGATGTATATTTCTGCATACTTTTGGCTGTTGACGAATACAACGACATCAAACCGAGCATCGGCGGGCTATTTATCACCTACTCACTTTTATATACGTGTGTCTACTTATATATACAAGTTCACCCTAGACGGCACCCTTGTCTGGTCGAACTTTTCGGGTGATTTAATCAAACCAGTTGCAGACCCTTCTAACCCAAATAAAGTTTACACAATGGGTTATATCGACAACATTCACCAATTTATATACTATGACTTTTCCGGATCAGGTGCCCGTTTAAATCAAGCACCAATTACCATGGGCACAACGAATACATGGGAGGAAGCCGCAGTAAGAATCATTGGTGATTATGGTTACGCTACCAGAACACGTTACTGGTACAAGATACGATTGTCTGATTTCAAAGTCGTTGGCATGTACGAAAGTGCTTATCCTCTCAGGGGAATTGCTTCTGACTCCACGTTTATCACTTTGAGTTCAACAGCAATTCGTCGTATGAAATTCCGTTACAAAATTAAGTAGAAAGGGGCCTTGCACAATGTACATCGGTTATGAAAAAGTAAATGACTCAAAGGCGCGGGTGACACTTATTCACTCTTTCCCTTCCGAGTTGGATCAGGAAACGCTTGAACGGGGAGTAATTGTGGAAGGATTACCAGAGCCGCAAACGCCTGGAGGTAAAGGCGCGGTTTTGTATATCAATCCACAAACGAAAGAGCTGTGGTATGAATACATTACTCTACCTATTCCAGAAGAAGACAGAATCGCTCAGCTAGAAACTGCAACCGAGGAAAACAAAAAGGCAAATTTGGATACCCAGGAAGCCGTTTTGCAACTATACGAAATGGTCACCGGACCACTGACATAAGCCCACATAGAAGGAGGCACGCGACATGCTTCAACGACTATGGATATGGCTTATTTTTTTATGCTTGAAAGGAGGTGAAAAAACAATGGTATTGGTATGCGTAAGCTTGATTATCAATGGTCGCCGTACATTTGACCAGATTCCTGCAAACCTGAAGGACGCTGTACAAACTGATCTGGAATCTATGGGTCTGGGTACAGACGGTAAGCCTTTGGCGTAACACTCTTTCAAGTTGAAAGGGTGTTTTTTATAGGGAGCTACAAATGTGGCTCCGTGTATTTTTGTCGAAAACAACCTATGTCAACACAGATATAGATGTTGTACGATAAAAATGCCCATTGTAAATTTTCACCGTTTATCCGTTGATGGAACGCCGTGTGCGATGAAAGTCGCCCGCACGGTGTAGGCTCGAACGAAAACCCTCACACAGAAGGGAATAAGTCGAGAATAGCTATACTGACCCAATATTCACTTTGCAAGACAATCTAAATGGTCAATATCCCTACCATTTCGTTGAAGGCTCCACCCAATACCTTATGCCAAAATTTCTCACCACCCAGCCATTAAAAAACGCGACTCTAACTTTTGATTTGAATGATGTCTTCACTCCAGATGCAACCGATTTGTATTACATTGCTTCTGATCGTAATGAAATTGGTGCTGATAAAATTAATGGCTCTGTAATTACTATTCCTAATATTACTCTTGGTAAAGGACAGTTAATCATTTTTGACTTAGGATCTTACACAATGCCTACAGCAGGAACGTATAAATTTTTCGTTACTGTTGATTCAAAACACACACAAGAAATGGTATTGGATATTACTAAAAATTAATTATCCATCAACGGCCCTCGGGATCTCCCGAGGGTATTTTTTCACCATGAAAGTGAGCAAGCCTCGAACTGATCGGGGCTATTTTTATTGCCCCAAGGGGGTGAGGAGGGCGGAAGGACCGTGGACGAAATCAAAGACTTACAAAAGGGGATTACCGAGATTCTAGTAGCAATCGGTAAGATCGAGACTGAGATCAAGCAGTTGTCCAGCATGTCCGGCAAGCTAGAACAGACCGATAAGCTGGCTAACGAAGCCCTGCAAAGTACGAAGGCTGCGCATAAACGAATCGATGAGCTGAGCAAGCGGCTGGATGAATTGGAGAAGAAGATCGAGGAAGACAAGAAGCAAAACAAAGACGACAAGAAATGGATGATCGGTACAGCGATCGGTGCCGTTGCTCTCATTTTGAATCTCATTAAAGGTGGTGTAGGACATTGAATCAAACTGACCTCATAGCGTTGGCTCAGCAATATATGGCAGACAAAGCACTAATTGTCGTTGTCGTTCTCTTGGTAATCGGCTACTTCTTAAAACGAACGCCACGGATACAGGATTGGATGATTCCGTGGTTCTTAACTGTAGCTGGTGTAGCGCTGGCTTGCGGTATCCTGCAAGCGGTATCGGTTGAAAGTGTAGTGCAGGGCATCCTCGCTGCTGGTATTGCCAGTCTGACACATCAGCTATGGAAGCAAACAGCGGAGAAAAGAAAGGTTGATGCAGAGTGACCCAACAAGAGTTTATTGCCAAGATCGCGCCTGCAGCTGCAGAGGACATGCGGCGCACAAGGGTACCTGCTTCTCTAACGATTGCACAAGCTATTTTGGAGAGCAATTGGGGAAAGAGTGGTCTTGCTGTCAACGCTAACAACCTGTTTGGGATTAAAGGAACAGGGACGGCTGGCAGCGTGTTGATGCCTACAACTGAATACGTTAATAAGCAACCGATAAAGACAAACGCTAATTTCCGCAAATACAACAACTGGTCCGAATCAATTGCTAACCACTCGGCGCTGATCCTAAACGGCACGAGGGACAAGCCTACCAGGTATCACGGAGTTTTAGGCGTCGACTACAAGACGGCATGTTACGCGATCAAGGATGGAGGGTATGCCACTGATCCCGAGTACCCGAAAAAGCTCATCTCGTTGATCGAACAGCACGGACTCGCAAAGTACGATGTTGATAAGTCTGACAAATCTGTGGATAAAGAAATACCATTGAAGTTGGAAGATTGGGAACGCGAATCAGGCTTAAAAGCGATAGACAGCCTGGCTGCAAAAGGATTGCTAAACGATCCTGAGACATGGAAGCAGCGACTAATAGACGATCCGAAAGGCGTTCTGGAGGAACTGCCTTGGCTGGTGTTTACGCTGCTTGACCGTGCAACAGAACAACTACAGAAATATTGATGCCCTCCTTCTTCTCCAAGAAAAATTGTTTTTGCAGATCAGTTCCCCCCATTCAGCAAGGAGGGAAATGTTTTGAAGAAGTTTATTCTATCGCTTTTATGTGTCGCAATTTTTGCAATGCCAGGCGTCTCATTAGCAAAGGAACCAAGTACAGTCATTAATGAATCGCAGGGTAATGAAAAAGTTCTAAACAAGGAAACAGTTATTGACAAAACGTGGGTGAACAGCTCTGATCTACTCCCTGATAGTGATAATGATAGTGATGGCAAGATAACCCCGTTTAGAGAAGATTGCGGATGCGATGATGTTATTAAGAAAAAAACCAACATGATCTATATTGGTGATGTAATGCCACTAGAATATACGATACATAAAGGGCGACTTGTCGTAATGAAAAGACCCGATCTGTATTACTATACGCAAAACTTTGAACAGACATGGTGGAATCAATACTCTGGAAAGTTTGCTCAAAAGGCAGCTGAAGGGTACGGCACGTATGTCAGTTTCCAACTCGGTGGTAAATTACCTTATATGGCAAGATTATTAAAGCTCAAAGATAGAGGAAGTAAACCATTTCAGTATGCAGATTATGCTTTTGGTGTGCTAGGATATATGGAGCAAGAGCAAATACCGCTATGGGGTGATATTATCTCTGCAGGGGTTCCAAAGAGCGGAACAGAAATTTCTCTAGTTTACGTAAGCAAAACAGGTAAAGACAATAGTTGGAAATATCGGGTTCGTTTTGAAGTTGAGGATGATGGGACGGTCAAAATTGATCACTGGACTGTAAAGTAATAAAAGGGGAGGTGAAATAAGCCTCCCCTTTTATTTGAGGATCAAAACGTAAGGGGGGGGGAGCATGTACACAGGTGTTTTTAGCTTTAATGATTTAATAGGAATTGCAGCAGGAATATTTTTTTTCATTATTATCAAATACATATTCACTAAAAAGAAGACAACATGGAGATACAAGATTGGGGAGTATATTATTCTTGTAATGATTATTTGGGGATTAAAATCACTGGTTAATTTTTTCGTGAATTGAAAATGATCCCATCACGTATTAAGGGTGATGTTTTCAATATTTTCAGTTTAGGTAGGAAGAGAGAAATCAAAAGGAAAGAGAAGCCCTTCCTTTTTTATTTATGCCCGGGGAGGGCTTTTTTATTATGACTCTAATTCAGATTTTGCTTCACGAATACATGATGAACAGACCAGTTTCCCTTTAAAATGGAAAGTATCTAAAGCATTCCCACAGAATACACATGCTGGTTCATATTTCTTCAAAATGATACGTTCATCATCAACGTAAATCTCCAATGGATCCTTGATGTTTATATCAAAGATGTCTCGTAACTCTTTGGGAAGAACGATCCGTCCTAGTTCATCAACTTTTCTAACCACTCCAGTAGCTTTCATTGCTGACTCTCCCTTCTGAATCTTTGAAACAAAGAATAATGGTTATTTGAACAGCTTTTTTATCAGCGAAAAGATATCAAACGTTGTTCGCTGGTACACCTTATTGTATGCGTACTTCTTTGGGTTCCTCAACCACCCCCAGCCACGAGGCATTTTTAATCCCGTGCGATGGACGACCTGACGTTTCAAGCTGGTCTTGGCTGTTATCCTTCTTTTTAGACTGGGTTTGCGCTGACCTAGTTTCATATTGTCCACCGCCTTTTCCACATTGTACCATTTGTCTGACATTTACAGAATTAGTATTTGCATGTTCGGATGTTGTTCGCATATAACGCAGAACAAACGTTCCTGTTTGAAGGCAGACAAATTGGTAAAGGAACTGCAGCGCGCCATAGAGCTTCAGCAGCACATTCAAGTCATCTATTTAGGTAAAGACGGCAAGACTACAATGCGCAGTTTGCGGCCGCTAACGATTGTAGGTGACAGTTTGAAAGCATACTGCCTTACAAGGCGAGCGCCGCGCGCGTCTTCCTAATCGACAACATCTTAGCGGTGCAGTCGGTGGTGATCCTGCATGCTGTCTGACATCGAGAGAAAGGTGCTCAGAGTGATCGGGAACTACTCAGCCGGTCGACGGCGTACACCAACAGTAGACGAATTGTGTATCAAGACAGGACGGAATCGAGGCGGGATTATGACTGTCTTGGAGGTCTTGGCACGCGAGGAATACATTGAGTGGCAGCGATCCAATCCGGACACAATGACGGTACTGGAAGCATGGGAAAGAAAGGAGCCAGGTAGATGGCGAGCAAGATAGATAATCCACTTTCGATTCGCTTTGTGATACCAGAGCAGCGAGCCTTCTACTTACAGATGAAGAAAGACGATAAGCTTGTGGCAATGCCCAACATTGAACAAGACGAGTTGGATTCCTTCTATATATAATTCGTGATTCTGCACGCGAAGATTACGCAATAACCGTGATTTGGTGGAATCCCGTAAAAGGCGAGCTGGGGAGTACCTGTGAAATGTGGGGCGTAGTACAATGGATTGATCAGAACAGTAGACGTATTAAGCTGGTAAATGATGAGGATGTCCAATGGATTTCGATTGACAACATAACCGAAGTTAAAGGCTAGGAGGGGAAATGGTATGTCAAAAGCGAAAGCACCGAAACGTCCAACCCGGGACGAATTTGAATTAGAGGACTTAGGGAATCAGCTTGTAGAAGCAAAAGAAGATGGGGACTTGAGAACTTTATCTGTTTGGGGAATGGATGATAAAGTACATGGACGGATTATTGAGCTTGATTCACGAACCAGATTAGTCCATGTAGATGAGAACGGGGTAACAAAGAAAATCCCTTTTTTGGACATAATGAAGGTTAGTTATGAGTAGCACTGGAAGCCCCGGCGCGTTGCCGAGGCTTTTCTGTTTGCCCACATTTTGCCCACAATACTAAGAAAAGCTATTCCGAGTTGTGATAAGTTAATTTACTCAAATCCCTTTTTTTCAATGTTTGTGAACCGCTTTGAAGCTCTGTACATGCTACCAGCAATCAAGTTCGAAATGGAAGGTTCGATTGGATAATTTTTGATCCTCAGTCTTCTATGTAACGTGTAAATACGTGTCTGCTGCGACTTTGACGCTTACGTGTCCGAGTCGCTCGGGCACGTATTTTTTATTTGCCACCGCTTTTAAATGGCGAGGGGAAGGACGTAACAGGCGGAGTGGTCAGAAACATGCATCCAATTAACAAAACGGTTCAGCAAGGAGGAAACAAAGAATACCCTCGGGGAATTTCCCGAGGGCTGTTGATGGATTGTCTGCTAACTAAAGTTATTCGTTTCTGAGATTGTGCTATTCAAAAAAGAATGTAACCAACGTGGGCATTACCTATTTGATAAAGCTCAAAGCCACACCAATGGAATAAGGTACCAGCCATAAACACCAAACAATCAGGCTGAATTTATGGAACTGCTTGATCTGATTTTCTTTCTTTTTCCATAAAACGACACATGCCCATACGGTATGGAAGAACATTAAGATCAAAGCTATCAAACCAGTGATTCCATGCAAATTTAGACCAGGGCTGTCTGCGAGCAATTTCATAAACGTCGTTCCGATTGTATCGAATATTAAACCGAAACCAAAAAAGACAAGGTGTTTCATCTTTAGCTCTCCAGAACGTTTTTCACTCCATACGCCAATCGTATATGCAATGAGAGCCAGATTAATAAAAATCACTGCTGCTGCGAGCATGAAAGATCATCTCCTGTACCATTTCTTGACTACGCTTGTAAGTGTACGTCTTGAACATGAACAAGAGATGAACAACTGTATAGTAATATTTAACACGTTATTTTATGGGGAAAAGTTTAACGCTTGAGCTTCGAGATAATATAGACAGCAAGTAGTATACAAGCAACAGCTACAATCGTGAACCTAGAAGCAGCGGACGGGACTCATCTGAAGTTTCCTTGTTTATTATCTGTTGATTGTATTCTGATAGAATGACTGTGCCCATTGTAAATTTCTAGCGAAAGGAGAATCCTCTATCTGTTGATAGCACGCCGTGTGCGATGAAAGTCGCCTGCACGGTGTAGGCTCGTTATAAAACCGAAAGGGATAAGACGAGAATAGCAATCTAGGAGTAACAGGAACGCAAGGAAATACGATTGAAGGCTCTCCAGGCTCGAAAGCATCGTCTCAACTAGGGTACGGAGCGCCATCGAATGGGGATGGAGTCAATGTAGGAGGAACAAGCTATATCAAAGCAACAAGTGGTAATGGTAGCAACACATTCAGTACAATGGATGAGCTAATCACTTTAATCGACAACCACCCAAAGGTGGATGCATCGGGATCTGGATCGACAATCACGATTACGTACTATGAGGAAGGAACAGATGGGAACACCTTCATGGTTACTAGTTCCAATCCATTTCAGATCGCTATGTTAACGGGACCATTTCTTTCAGGCGGAAACGATAGACAAACAGAATCAACAACCTTCACAGTGCAAACAGGAGCAACTGGAACTGGAAACATCACTGTAAAAGTTGATGGAGTACCGTACACTGTAGAAGTTACAGCTGGTCTGCTTCCTGATCAGGTGGCGGCAAGAATCGCTATGAAGCTGAATGCTGATGTTGTACCTGGGTACGTGGTTACTAGTACTCTTTCTTCGCCAACAATCACATTTATTTCCACCACTCCAAGCTCTGACGTATCACCGAATCTTACCGTGTCCATTGAATAAACAAACGATTTTCGCTTTTCTAGAGGAGCTGCAAACGCAGCCCCTCTTTCTTTTTACACCACGACCAATTGGAGGAGCAGAAGACCCTTTGATAATTATCTTGTAGAAAGAAGCGAGAATGATTGGGGACATTGCAGATTGGAAGACAGAAATTTTGTGGCAGCTGGTGGCCAAAAGAATCTGAATGAAATACTCGAGTTTTTAAGCAATGGGCAGAGAGCTAACAAACTCCTGACTGAGTCGTATTTAACAAAAAAGAAATGAAGGGAAGAAAGCCCCCAAGATTCGGAGGCTTACTCAGAAAATAAAATTACCAAGTCACGATGTAGTACCTTGGAGTAGGGCGATAGGCAGGCGGAGGTGGAGGATTACCACCAGGAAGGTCTTTGCCATTCCCCCTACCATCACTACCATAAGCAAGAGCAGCATTTTGAGATACTACGCCGACATACTCAAAGTAGATCCCCGAGTCAAGATTCATGCTGTGACAGAAAAAAGAGGCTTCAAAGCCCCCGTGAGATACCCGTTTATCAGCTTGTAGGTTCCTGCATGAACCAGAGGATATATGAGCATTTGTTGCAAATGAGAATTGTCGCTTCTTTGTTTGTCCAGTCTAGTCCAAAGAAGGTAGCTCCCCTAGTATTTAGCTGACGATAGTCTTTGTCAAAGTGGGTATGTTTACAGCATGGGCAAGTAATGATAGTCCCTCCAGCTTGATATTGCATGAAAAAAGCCCCCTTTTGATCTTTATAACTAATACGTATGGAAATACGGATGGTTCCAAAATGTGTAAATGAATAAAAGTGAAAAGCATTGACCATATGTATTTTTATGGTATTATTTGATTAACTGATCAAATAAAAAAATGAATGATCAATTAAATGAGGGTGTGAGTGTAATGAAGGACGCTAATAAAGAAAAAGGAAGACAGTCGTTTATCGCTGAAGCAAGACGTGAACAGATTATAGAAGCTGCAATCAAAACACTTGACGATATTGGTTATGTAAAGGCAAGTCTCGCTCAGATTGCAAAAAATGCGGATATAAGCACAGGGCTGATTTCTTACCACTTTTCAGATAAAAGTGATTTGATGAATCATTTACTAACGAACCTCTTAGAAAGGTCGACTACTTACATATTGGAGAGAGTAGGTAAAGAGGATACTCCTCAGAAAAAACTGCATGCATTTATAGTAGCAAGTCTGGCTTATCAAGGTACCCATCGTGAACGTAATATAGCCCTGTTAGAAATTATTTTTAATGCGAGAACACCGGACAATATCCCGTACTATAAGTTAAGTGATGATCAAGAAGATCTAATTATGAAGGAGCTTCGACAAATCCTGTATGATGGCCAAGAACAAGGCGTCTTTGGAAATTTTAATGTTGATGTTATGTGCAATTTGATTCAAGGCGGAATTGGTGAATATACGCTTAACAATTCGATAACAAAGAAGGTTGATCTAGAAACCTATAGTATCGAACTCACAAACATTATTGAAAAAGCCGTCTTCAGCTCGAAGGAAACGAATCTCTTAAACGACGGAAGGTGAACGAAAATGACGGGATCTATTTCATTACACAATAAAAAAACGGTTGTAGGCTTTTCTACGACAACAGGAATTATTCTGTATGGTGGGTTTGGCGCAGCAGGAGTTGTCGTGGGCTACTTCCTGCCGCAAATCGCAGCCTGGGCTTTAAAGCTCCCGTGGGTGCCATTTGAGGGACCATTGAAACTGGTCAACTACTTTAGCGGCATTTGGGTGAATCTGCTTCTAGCGCTTCTGGGTTTAATCGTAGGACTAGTAGTTGCCGCTGTCGCGGTGAAGGAGTTGCTTGTTGTAACCATTACGGATGAAGAAGTTCAACTTGATAAAGATGGGCACAAGCAAACAATCGTGCGAAAAGAGATCGACACGGTTTTCTTAGATGGGAAACAGCTGGTGATCCTTGGCAAATCAGGACATGAGCTCGCACGGGACAAAATTGATGAATCCCCCAGTACGGTGATGGATGCCTTCAAAAGTTATGATTATTCCTGGTCAACAGAGGGGGACCCATTTAAACATGAGTATAAACGCTGGGTGCTGGATACGCCTGATCTATCAACAACTGCAAATGCCTTAATGAAGGCAAGAGAAATTGCGCTGAAAAAAAAAGACGCTAAAGATGGTAAGGAGCTTCGAAATGAGCTTATCAAGCTTGGGTATATCGTACGTGAAGAAGAAACGCGGCAATACTGGAGAAAAGTACGGTATTGAAATCAGCTTTTGAAATCATTTTGCTTATGCTTACTGATGTAATTTTTGTAAGCAACGATTTTACGTTCTAGCATAGCATCAACATCATTTAATGTTCTTATTTGTTGCTTGATAGAGCGTTTATGTTCTTCTAACAGATGTAATCGAGCTTGGGTGGTTTGATCTCCTTCCAAAAACAGCGAAGCGTATCTTTGGATTGTCAAAATAGGCATTTGTGTCTCCCTTAACTTGATCACTAATTGCAGCCATTGAATATGTGAATCGTTATATCGTCTGTCTCCGTTCTCATCGCGATCAGGGATGATAATTGTTTCCTTTTCGTAATACCGTAATGTATGTGAGCTTATTCCTAATATTTTTGCTGCTTCACCAATGGTGTACATACAGAACCTCCCCAGTGATTTTATACTCTTGACTTAGAGTTGACTCTAATCAGTATAATCAGCTACATATTCATTCTCAAGAGGAGTTAATGAAGGAATTTAGGAGGGATTTGTGTGAAATATACGGTAATTACTGGAGCAAGCTCAGGGATTGGATATGAAACAGCCCTTGCCTTTGCAACTCGCGGAAAAAACTTAATAGTAGCAGCGCGTCGGACAGAGGAATTAGAAAAATTAAAATCAAAAGTGGCTGACATTAACCCAGGATTGGATGTAATCATAAAATCGGTTGACTTATCTGCGAATACAAATATACATGAGTTTTACTACAGTCTACAGTCTTATGAGATTGAGACATGGATTAACAATGCCGGATTCGGAAACTTTGCTTCTGTTGGGGAACAAAACTTAAATAAAATAGAGTCCATGCTTCACTTGAATATCGAAGCATTAACAATTCTGTCTTCTCTTTATGTACGTGACTATGCAGATGTTGAGGGAACCCAAATCATCAACATTTCTTCAGGCGGAGGGTACAAAATTATTGCCAATGCCGTGACGTATTGCGCAACAAAGTTCTATGTAAGTGCCTTTACCGAAGGTCTTGCGCAAGAGTTGAGTGAGAAAGGGGCACCCATGCAAGTAAAAGTTTTGGCCCCTGCAGCCACTGAGACAGAATTTGCAAAGCGTTCCTTTGATATTGATCATTTTGAATATGCAGGTGCCATTCCTAAGTTCCATACGGCTGAACAAATGGCTGGCTTCTTGCTCGATTTATATGACAGTGAGAAGGTCGTTGGAATAGTCAATGGAGAAACCTATGAATTTGAGCTAAGGGACCCAATCTTTACGTATGTAGCGCGGTCAAGAAACTAAAACCTAGATAAATTCAGCGGTCTTTTGCGAATCACGTTTGAGTGGGTGAGTAAAAGGTCCCATTCTTGTATAAATGTGCTATAATAGTTAAAAGATAGAAACAACTAGTCAGACTATCCTTATGCATATAAACAGAAAGGATTGGTTTGGTTTTGAAGAAAAAGTCGCTCTTGGCAGGTATGGGAATGGCAATGCTGCTTTCCCTCGCAGTCGTACCTGCTTCATACGCAGAAACAACTACATTCCGTCTTGAAATTTTACAACCTGCTACTGGCCTCACGGTGGAGGAAGTAACGACATCCCAAAGTGTCGAGTACTCGCAGAATGGTAACATGAAGCTTCAGGGTGTAGTGAAAATTACCAATACGGGTGCTGCAGATGCTGATCTCGTCACAAAATTTAGTGTCCCAGGGAACTTGACCACCTTACAGACTCAGCCAAAAAATGCAGGCGAGCTGCTGGTACGTGCCAATCTTAGCAAAGGTGGCACGAGCAGCAATTCTGTGAATACGATGGTTGCAAACCAAAGCAGCTACATTTTGGAAGAAGCACCTTTCCGTCCTGGTGAACAAAAGCAGGTAAATCTGCAATTTGAGTTTGGAAAAGGAACCCAGCCAGGGGTTTATGAGCTTCCATTCACTTGGTCGATGGGACCAGTTGCACGATAAACAAGCGTAAGGGCATCAGTTGTGATGCCCTTTTTGATTCATAAGGAGGTCAGGACTTACATGCTGAAAAAGATAGTAACCACAATGGTTCTGGTAATGGCCTTGTCCACTGGAGTAGCATCTGCGGGAAAAGTGGGAGTTTCGATTATTCCCGGCGTAGTAAAAGTGTCTGATATCGTGCAACCTGGGACTAATAAATTGTTAATCAATCTCCAAGTAAAAAATGATGGTGATGATACACAAACCTTCACTTTAACTAGTAGTGGTGGTCTAATCGTAAATGAAAAGCCGTTTGAGCTACCAGCAGGTCAAACAAAAGAAGTGGCCGTTTGGCTAAATGTTAAAGAAGACACGACAAATGGAGACTATCTAGGAATTGTAACGGCAGTAGGCAAGGGAAAAGATTCGCCCATGAGCGTTGAAACAAAGTTTACTTGTCGGTATAAAGTAGAAAAACCTAAACCGTGGTGGGAAAAGCTTTGGGGGCTGGTCAATTGACCGGCTCTTTTTTATTTCGGCATACATGAATGAAGCGGTGCTCCTTATCCTCTGTTTATTCTGTGTTGATTGCCTGATGATACAATCAGCGGTGTATTGAAACAGCCCTCTGGAAAAGTCCTGAGGATATTTTTGTGCCGCCCTAACCTAAGTTAGGGGACGAGGACAGTAAGCCTTGCTAGAATAAAATTGCCCATTGTAGCAGCCTTCATTTTCCGTTGATGGAACGCCGTGTGCGATGAAAATCGCCCGCACGGTGTAGGCTCGAACGAAACCGCTCGTTAGAAGTGGATAAGTCGAGAATAGCCCATTGGTAACATTCCCGGATCCACCGAACCACATCTTTGTCATTAGCCCGGAGGAGAGAGATTCTTTCAGTGCAAGCAATGTTATTCTTGATACGAGCAATCCACAGGTATCAGGTATAACGCGTTATGGAGTGAGTTATTCTGCCGCCTATGACCAAGGTACAGGAATTGTAACGATTAACCAAAGCGGGACGCCTGACACACTTACACCTCCTTTTAACAGGGTGGACAGTTGGTCGATACAAGTAGTTTATGGGGGGCAAACAATCGTACTGTTTATTAACCAGGACATCGTTGCATTAGACGAGGCACCGAAATATACAGTGACGAAGACTCTTGACCCTAGTCATCAAAGTTAATTTACAGCCATCAACATCCCCTCAGGAGAAATCCTGGGGGCATTTTTTTAATCTAATTCACTTGATCCTCTGGAAATTGCAGCGGCTTTTTGTGGTTAGTTAGGATGAGCTTATACGTAAAAACAGAGCAAGCAAAAGGTGAAAGATTAGTATTACAAAACTTTACACATATTTACACTACAAGCGATTTTAAATGTGACAATAGAAGTTTTGATAAAATAAGGGCAAGCCAATAAAAAAGCCATTCGGGCAGCCGAGTGGCTTTTTTGTGTGCTCAAATGCTCAGCCATGGAGGTGGAAAAATGAAGAGTTTATAGAAAAATACAGGAAATCATTAACCAGGCGTCGTCAGCCGCCGGAACTGCTGAAATGACTACATCATTAAACAACTATAATTATTAGGAGGATTATCATGGCTACTAACAAAGTTACTTTCGGACTGGAAAAGGTTCATATTGCATTTGTGGATGAAACGGTAAAGGACAAACTGGCATGGAAAACACCGATTGCTATTCCCGGAGCGGTGCGTTGGACACCAGAAGCACAAGGGGAAGCATCTACCTTTTATGCTGATAACACAGCGTATTTCGTAATTACAAGCAACAATGGATATAACGGTGAATTGGAGATGGCACTCGTACCAGATGCAGTACTGGCTGAAATGCTCGGTTGGGAAATTGATTCGAATGGAATGCTGGTGGAAATCTCAAATGCTGTCCCGAAAAAGTTTGCTTTGCTCGGACAAGTACAGGGTGATGCAAAAAATCGTCGCTTTGCTTACTACGATTGCCAAGCAGCGCGTCCTGCGAAGGAACGGAAAACAAAAGCAGAAGCCGTAGAAGTCGCAACGGATTTGTTGAGCATTGCTGTTTCTCCTGTTGAAATCGGAGGCAAGATGCTGGTCAAAGGTGATCTTGAGTTAAACGAAACGAATGCAGAAGCGTACAATACCTTCTTCACTACTGTTTACACACCTACCTTTACACCTGCTGGAGGTGGAGCATAATGCGTGAGTTAACGATTGGTGACCAACAAGTAAGAGTCAGGGCAACGCCCCTGGCTCTTCTCTTTTACCGTCAGGAATTCAAGGCCGATCTGTTTGGTGATCTGGTGAAAATGCAGCATCTAGCAAATGATCCTAGTCAAATCGATTCGGTAGCCATTCTGCAGCTCATTTGGGCAATGGCGAAGGCGGACGCATATGGAAAGCAGTTCCCATCTTTTATGGAATGGGTCGGCTCTCTTGATTCCATTGACTTCTCCGATCAATCATTTCTCATGACTGTACTGGAGGAAGCGGCGGACGGATTTTTTCGTTCCAAGTCCAAGCAAGCATTCCAGCAAAGAAGCAAGTAAGGCGAGTGAAAGGCCGGAAATGGACATCCTTTCTGTAGGCAAAAGGATTGGTCTTACCTTTATGGAGATGAATGACCTCCGTATCCGCGACTTGTTTGATCTGGTTAAAAGCTATGCAGGGGGAAGGGAGGACGAGCCGAGAAATGCAAACCAATCGGATATTGAAGCGTTTTACGGCAGATAAGGAGGTGAGGAAGAATGGCCGAGACGATTAACGGTATTACTGTCGTGATAGGGGCGTCGACAACTCGTTTGTTGCAAGCCCTATCCGATGTAAATAAAAAACTGAAGGATACACAATCTGAGCTAAAGCAAGTCGATGATTTGCTGAAGATGGACCCGAAAAATACAGAGCTGCTTGCTCAAAAAAGCCAGTTGCTTGCGGACGCCATCGGGATTACAAGTGAGAGACTCCAACGCCTTCAATCAGTTCAGCAACAGGTAAACGAGCAATTTGCTAATGGAACGATCAACGAAGGGCAGTACCGTGCATTCCAGCGCGAATTACTGGCGACTGAACAACAACTGAATTCGTTGCAAGCGAGTGCAGCGAAAATGAAAACAGATTTTGAAGCGGTTGGGAAGTCGATTCAAGGCACCGGAAAGCAACTATCCGATGTGGGAGGCGGGTTCAAGAAAGTGACCCAGCCGATTGTTGATTTTGGAACATCAGCACTAAAGGCAGGCATGGAATTTGAAGCAAGCATGAGTGAGGTCAAAGCGATTACTGGAGCGACCGGGAGCGATTTTAAGGCACTCGAAGAAAAAGCAAAGGAACTGGGAAAGAACACAAAATTCTCAGCGACAGAAGCGGCTGAAGGATTAAAGGGCTTGGCGGATGCTGGCTGGAGCTCGCAAGAAATGCTGAGTGGCATCGACGGTGTTATGACGTTGGCTACAGCATCAGGAGAGAGCCTCGCAAAGGCTTCAGATGTCGTCACAACTTCTATGAAAGAATTCGGGCTGTCTGCCAGTCAATCAGGACAATTTGTGGATGTTTTGGCTGCAGCATCGTCTCAGACACACACGAGTGTCGCTATGCTTGGCGAGTCATTCAAAACAGTTGCACCTGTTGCGGGGGCTTTAGGATACAGTGCGGAAGATACAGCGATCGCTTTAGGTTTGATGTCCAATGCCGGAATCAAGGCAGGAGAAGCAGGGAACTCATTACAAACTGCGCTGAACAACATGACGAGTCCGACTAAAGAGATGTCTGCTGTCATGAACAAGCTAGGGATTAGCATGACCGATAACCAGGGGAATATGAAGAGCCTCGATACCGTCATGCAAGATTTGCGTAGTGCTTTTGGTGGTCTAGACGCAGATCAACAGGCAGCATACGCCTCGACACTGTTCGGAAAAGATGCTATGTCGGGTATGTTGGGGATTATTCAAGCGTCAGAGGCAGATTACAACAATCTCTCTCATGCAATCAACAACTCTACTGGTGAAGCTAAGCAGATGGCAGATATTATGCAGGACAATGCCAAGGGCGGGTTAATCGAGCTTAATAGTGCGATCGAGAGTGTATCCTTGCAGGTGGCTAATATTCTTCTCCCTGTTTTCCGAGATATTGTGGAACTCGTGACGAACGTAGTAGAGTGGTTCGCCAGCTTCGATGAAAAAACACAGAAAATCATTGTTGGGGTTGGGGTTTTTGCCGCCGCAATTGGACCCGTATTAATTGGACTTGGTTCTCTGATTACTACAGTTGGCTCGATTGTCCAAGCCTTCGATACAATCTCGGGTATGTTTTCCAAAGTAGGAACGGTGATGTCGCTCTTCAGTGGGCCTGTAGGCATAGCCATCGCAGCGATAGCAGCTCTTGCCGTGGCAGCCTACCTCATCTATGAAAATTGGGAGCCAATCAGCGCATTTTTCATCGATCTCTGGAATGGAATTACGAGTGTCACCATGGCTGCTTGGGAAGGAATCAAGCAGTTCTTTTTGGATACATGGACATGGATGCAAGCCTTTTTCGCTGAATGGGGAACGGTTATATTAGCGGTCATTGCTCCGTTTATCGGGGTACCTCTATTGATTCAAGAGCATTGGGATGAGATTAAAACGTATCTTACTGCTCTGTGGGAGAGTATTAGTCAAGTTGCCACCGAGTCTTGGAATCTGATCGTATCTGCGATTATGGAGATTGTAGCGCCATTTGTTGAATCGTTTATAGGCACATTCACCATCATGAGTGAAGGCTTGATCCAGATTTGGGACGGGGTCAAATTGTATTTTGAGGGGCTTTGGGAGATGATCAAGACGATCTTCCTCGGTGCCATTACATTCATTTATGATCTGGTAACGGGTATTCTGACACAGCTTTCAGCAGATGCACAGCTCATTTGGACTGCTTTGAAAGATGCATTCTTCATGATTTGGGATGGGATCATTCTAGTATTTACAGGTGCACTGGATGCTCTCAGCAGTTACCTGAATTTCACTTGGCACACAGTCAAAACAGCTATTGAGAATGCATGGAATGGGATCGTATCGTATTTTACTACGACTTGGAATACGATCCAAACGATTGCGAACACGGTATGGAACGGGATTGTAGCGTTTTTAACCACGACCTGGAGTACGATTCAAACGATAGCAAACACCATATGGAATGGGATCGTTGCGTTTTTTACTACAACCTGGAATACAATTCAAACAACTACGAACACCGTATGGAATGGGATTGTAGCGTTCTTTACTACGACCTGGAACACGCTTCAAACACTGGTCACTACAGCCGTTTCTACAATTGTTCTAGCCATTCAGACGAAATGGAATGAAATCGTGACATTTTTCACAAATACCTGGACAAAAATTCAAGGGTTGTTCACAGCCGGCTTCGACCAAGCAAAGAAGACGGTCGTGGAAGGCATGATCAAAATCAAGGACGACTTTCTTGCGTATATGGGCGATGTTGTTGATGGCATAAAGGACTTTGCAGAAGACTTTGTTGATGCTGGGGAAAATTTTGTTACAGGAATCTGGGATGGAATTAAGAACAGAGCAGGCTGGTTGTACAATCAGGTCAAGGGTTTTGTCAGTAATATTGTCAGTTCAATCAAGGATGCTATCCCTGGCGGTGGTGGTTATTCAGGGAATAGAACCGGGGATTCGACCATGACTGGAGCGGGAGGAGGAGTGGCGAAATCTGCGGCTATTCCAGGCTTAGCCGATGGAGGCACTGTCATGAAATCCGGATGGACATGGGTCGGAGAAAATGGACCTGAACTGCTCAGACTGCCACAGGGATCACAGGTTATTCCAAATTATGATATCCCGAAAATTGGCGCACAAACTATCGATTATGATGCGCTTGCCAAAGCAATGGCTGCCCATCTGAAACCAAGCATTACGCAAAATAATACGTTCCAAAGTCTGCAGCCATTAACACCAAGCGAAACGGCAAGAAAAAATTTGCAGGTTTCTCGTCAACTCGCTTTAGAATGGGGGCTGTAACATGAGAAAACTGACATTTATCAATGCAAGGGGCGAAAGCGTTGTATTCAACGACTCCGCTCCTTTTCTTATGACAAAGCTGGAAGGAACGGGTGGCCCTGCCGTAGACATTCAAACTCAGCGAGCTCCGTTTCAGGATGGGGCCACATATCTGGATACTTTTTTACAATCGCGCAGTTTAAGCGTAGAGGGTGCGGTGATGGCAAAATCCAAAAAAGATATTTTCGCGATGCGTCAGATGCTTTCACGGGTTCTCAATCCAAAGCTCGGTCCTGGTACTTTGCGCTATGAATACGATGGCGGGGTGAAAGAGATTCAGGCAGTTCCAGAGGGGGCACCAAATTTTCCAAACCGTTATGGCGAGACGTTCCAAGTCTTTCTGATTTCTCTGCTGTGCCCATCACCATTCTGGACAGATACGTTGACAACCAGTCGCGAAATGTCATACATCATGGGCGGTTTTGGGTTCTCATTGCGGCTTCCTGCGACCTTTTCCAGACGATCATTTCGTCGTACTTTCATTAATGAAGGCGATGTGGAGACACCTGTGAAAATCGAGTTCAGAGGGCCTGCACAGAATCCAACGATCATGAACAATACAACTGGCGAATTTGTCAAAGTAAAGTGCAATCTGGGAGAAAACGATGTCCTACACATTCATACAGCATTTGGCAACAAGCGAGTAGTAGTCGTACGCGCTGATGGCACAAAAGAGAATGCTTTTCATTACCTCGATTTGGCCAGCACATTTTTTCAATTACAGGCAGGTGAAAATGAGTTGGAATACAACAGCAATAATGACAGCACGAAAACAAAGGTAACGATCAAATATAAAAACAGGTATGTGGGGGTGTAGATGTGCAGCCCATTCGTATGATCGATGCTGACTTTACCCTTTTAGGTGAAATCGACACCTACACATCCCTGCGATGGGTTCGCCGCTGGCACAAGCCGGGAGAATTCGAGCTTCGAGTCCATCCTTCGATGCAAAATGCGGATTGCTTGCAGGAAGATAGCATCATTTTCAAGGCAAATGCCTCCAGTGAAGCAGCGATTATCAAGCATCGGGAAATAGGCTTCAACGACGCTGGAATCGAAGAGCTGGTTGTAAAAGGGCCACTGCTTGCAGGTCTGATCGGCAGCCGCATCACTTACCCGCCGCCGGGAAAAGATCATGACTACTTGGATGCCCCTATCGAAACGATTATGAAGCATTTTGTCCATACGAATATGATTGCTCCTTCTGATTCATCTCGTCGTCTCCCAGGACTCATCAATGCTTTGGATCAAGCCAGAGGAGATAAGGTACAGTTTCAGACCAGTTACAAGCAGCTCGACGAAGAACTCGAAAAATTAAGTATGATGTCCGGTTTGGGATGGCACATCAGGCTAGATATAGAGAAGCTGCTCTATGTCTTTGATGTCATCCATGGGCGAGACCTGACAGCAGTTCAAAATAGTGAGCCACCCGCTATTTTTTCTACAGACTATGACAACGTTGAGAGTCAGTCGTACGTGTCGTCAGCGATTGGTTCCAAAAACGTCGCCGTTGTTGTCAGTCAGGGAGCAAACGAAATGCCGAAGCTCGTGACGGTTGGACAGCAGTCGGGCCTTAAACGACAGGAAACATTCGTTGATGCAAAGGATGTTGGCTCGAAGGGGGAAGAGGCCGAGCCTTTGACGGAAGTCGAGCTGGAGCGGATGCTTCGGTCACGGGGGATAGAAAGACTGGCAGAACTCGGGCGAGTCGAGTCATTTGAATCAAAACTCCTTGCCAATTCCAATCTGGTTTATCGAGTAGATTACGACTTGGGAGACGTGGTAACCGTTGTCAACAAAAGCTGGGGGATCACGATGGATGCGAGAATTACAGAAATGGTGGAAGTCTTTGAACCCGGCGGTTTTCGTTTGGACGCGAACTTTGGTAATTCGCTCCCGAGTCTTATAGACAAAATCAAACAAACAATAAGAAGGTGATATCGTGGCAGAGCATTATCGTTTTTTTGACTCAACCGCAGATGATGAAAGGGTGTATACCGCAGATGAGTTTGCGGAATATTTTCGACGTGTACTGACGGACGGGATTTTTAATGGTGGGACAAATTTGAAGGTGGAGACGAGCGGGACTGACATTCGCACGTACATCCAGCCGGGTTATGCTTGGGTGCAGGGGTATATGTACAAGATCGATACAGAGCCGCTTTATTTGCAGCATGAATATCCTGATCCAAATCTTGATCGGATTGATCGTGTTGTTATCCGCTTGGACAAGCGCTTGGAGCATCGGTATGTACGTGCATTCATCTTGAAAGGAACTCCAGCAACTTCGCCAGTCCCGCCTTTGTTGACGCGGGATGAGAATGTTTTTGAACTGTCTTTGGCCCAGGTTCGAATCATTAAAGGAAAATCGTACATCGAAGGCTCGCAGATTACAGACGAACGACTGAACAATAGCGTTTGCGGATTAGTAAACTCTTTGATTCAGGCAGATACGACTACTATTTTCAATCAGTTTCAACATTGGTATAACAGCCGAACAACTGCTTATCAGAAAGAATGGGGAGATTGGTTTGCGACAGCAGTAACAAGGTTTGAGCAAGAGTGGCAGGAATGGTTAAGTAATTTGGGTGCGAAAACGCCAGTGATATCAGTTAATGGCAAAAGTGGCAGTGTAACTTTAAGTGCTGCGGATGTTGGCGCAACTCCGGCGTCACATGCTGGCTCTGGAGGTAACGCCCATCCGTTGGCCACAACTACGACAGCGGGGTTTATGAGTGGGCCAGATAAGAAAAGGTTAGATGAACATATTGGGGCAGGTGGTACTGCACATGCTGTGGCGACGACAACGATAGCAGGATTTATGAGTGGCCCTGATAAAAAAAGGTTAGATGAACATATTGGGGCAGGTGGTACGGCTCATAACCTTGCCACAACTACGACAGCTGGATTTATGGACCCTGTTGACAAGGATGAACTTCAAGCCTTGCGTAAATACAGAAGCGGTATGGACTCAGCAACAGATGTCTATACAACCGTGGAGTACAAGCGAAAAGACGGTACCCTTCTTATGAGGTCAGTTCTATCCAGCAAGGTGGGCAACAACTACACTGTTGATACTCGTACATTCTACGGACTGAATGGGACTACGGTTCGTCGTACAGAGATTTATGATATCACCTATGATACGAACGGAAACCCTGTAAACGAGGTGCTACGATGATAAATTTCGGAAATGTGTTAAGGGATCACGGAGTTGGATTAGGTAAATATAAGACAAACTCAAAGATATACTATAAAGATTTAGGAATAGACACCCCTTCAGTAAATCTAGTAAACACTACAATATTTTATGCAACAGTTGCTTCAAAAGATGCTTCAGGAAATATCTATTTAAAAGCAGGAAATAGAATAAGAAAATATGATGGATCAGACTTAAGTTTAATTTGGGATAGAACTTACACGATTTCTGATCTTACTTCTTATTCTTCATCCGATGATAAGTATCACAGTATGTACATTATTGGTAATAGACTGTACACCTGCATATACAATGGAGCTTCCAGAGGCTCTAAGATCCCTAGTGTGGTATTTTGCATTAATATTGCAAACGGTGCATTGGACTGGTATTTGATAGAACCAACAAGCGCATATGAGAGATGGATGATTGCGTGCATTCCTGTACCAAATGAAATTGACAATTTTTATTTGTCGTGGAAAAAGTTAGGCACTTATTATCATTATGTGGAAAAAGTAAAATTGGAAACAAATTCAGGTAACATACTAGATAAACAAATTAAAAATATAATATGGTCAAAAGAATTGTACAACTACAATAATATCCCACCTGCTTTGACGTTAACATATGATAACCAACTTATATATAATGATAACTCTACTATGAGAAGAGTAAATTCATCTGGCACTCAAATGGACTATCTTGATGATGCCTATGGTTTGTACTATAGGGCAGCAGATAAGTTTGTAATGACACAATCAGGTACGAAAGTCGACACCACTACTTATTTGAGAAAAATAACAAAATTCGGTGCTGATGAAGTGCTAGATGTCACTGACAGCAATATTTACTACGGAATTCATCCAAATGGTACATTGTATCCTGTAAAAGCATCCCATATAACTGGTACTCGTGAATGGCTGTTGCCTTATGATCTAAAACTTGTGCAAGAATTAAACCCTGAACTTATTATTGGATATCAGAGAGTTGATAACTCCAATGATGCTGTTGGTAAAATTCTCGAATACATGACCATAAAAAAATAAAGGAGTTTTAATTTGATGATTTATTTGGAATATGATAAGACCTCTATTTTACCAGACAGAAGAATCGAGTTTATTCACTATATACCATTTGATCCCGAACATGGTTTTGGGAAATCGAAAGAAGAACTAGAACGATCTGGTATACTCGTTGACAGTATCCCAACCTCAAGTGAAAAACCCAATATGATCGCTACTCTAATGGTGAAAATAGAAACAAAGGAATTGTGGTACGAATATACCGAGACACCTTTGCCTGATGATGATCGAATCGCACGTTTGGAGAAGGAAAATACTGACCTCAGAAAATCAAATTTAGATACCCAAGAGGCAATTTTAGAACTGTATGAAATGTTAATGGGAACCCCCACTACATAAGCCCACATAGAAGGAGGCACGCGACATGCTTCAACGACTATGGATATGGCTTATTTTTTTATACTCGAAAGGAGGTGAAGAAAAGATGGTAACAGTATGCGTAAGCTTGATTATCAATGGTCGTCGTACGTTTAACCAGATTCCAGTAAATTTGCAGGATGACGTAAAAGCTGATCTGAAGGCTATGGGTCTGGGAACAGACGGTAAGCCTTTGGTGTAACAACCTAGTGAGCTGCTATTGTGGCTCCCTGATGAAATGCATTAACTTTAGATAGGTTTCCAACGTTTAACATGAATGTGCCCGCTGTAAAAAACTCTTATCCGTTGATGGAACGCCGTGTGCGATGAAAGTCGCCTGCACGGTGTAGTTTCGTTTGAGTATATTAACCAGGATATCGTTGCATTAGACGAGGCACCGAAATATACAGTGACGAAGACTCTTGACCCTAGTCATCAAAGTTAATTTACAGCTATCAACATCCCCTCAGGAGAAGTCTTGGGGGCATTTTTTATCCCCCAAATACTTGTCCACCCAAAAAAGTACGTGCCGCCCATGACATTGACATTCCCCGTCTCTGCCAAGCGGACACGTACTTATTTATTACATACGGTTTCATCAAGGAAGATTGTGGAGAAAATTGGATAAAAAACTTGCAATCGATCGAGCTTATCATTGAATCAATGCTGATTAGCGACTCAAGGAATGAATCATGCTTCTGTGATGATGTGCTCTCATGCGGTGGAAATGCTCTCTTTCAGCAAACGTGTGATGACGCATGCGATCATGACGATGAGCCATGCTCAGTGCCCGATAATGCGCGGCTCTCCTCATATGATGCTGCATTCTTTCTCGATGGTGCTCAATCGGATCCATTGTTTTCCCCCCTTTTCCCAGCTTCTTTTATGGTATGGGGACAGCTTTGGCATTGCTTATGCGTTAGTGGATAGCGAGCAAAAATGAGTCAAATGACACCTCACCATAGAATGTTTTTTTGCTGGAGGGAAGATTGAAAATAAAAATCTGCGGGTTTGTTAATACAATTTGTCTTTTCCCGTATTAACTATCGTGAGACTCATCGAACGACAACAAATTGCGCAATTTGTTAACTCTTCATGTATCAAGAGATGATAGGAAAGGAGGGGAAGTAGTTGGAGATTGCCCAAGCGAATGCAGGCATCTGCCACAATCAAATCAACGATAGCCAAGATGAGATCATGTCGACGCAAAAATTTGCCGAGATCTATGATGCGTACTATAGGCGCGTCTACAAATATATTTGCTATCGGATCAATAATCACTATGCAGCGGAAGAGATTTGTAGCCATGTATTTGAAGTAGTGATTTCCAAATACCATAGCTTCTCGCCACAGAAGTCCAACTTTGAGGTTTGGTTGTTCGCGATTGCGAGAAACGCTGTGACTGATTACTTCCGCTCACAGAATAAAAGACTTACTTTTTCCCTGGATTCGATCTTGGATCTGTTCCTGCCAAAGTCATCTCCGGAAGAAATCGTTATCCGAGGGGATAATCATGAGGAGCTATTCAAGGCATTGGCGAAGCTGAGCGACAAAGAACGCCATATCATTGCCATGAAATATGCGGCAGGCTTGAAAAATGCAGAAATCGCGGAGCTGTTAGGTGTAAGTGGTTCCAATATCGGAGTGGTGCTTTACAGATGCTTAAAGAAGCTGCAAAAGGAATTGGAAAAGGGGGGCTTTCAATATGAGGGATGAGCAGGAGCATAACGAATTTTGTGACCTGACAAACTTGCTTACAAATGTTGAACTGGACGACAAAGCCTCTAAGAACAGAACCTATAATCGGCTGAAATTCAAAATAGAAGCGGGAGCTATTAAGCCCGACTTTACGAAAAAGGATGGGATCACGTTGAAAAACAAGAAATGGAAATCCGTAACCGTTAGTGCCATTGCTGTTATTTGCTTAACAGGTGCCTTCTCAACTACCTCTTTTGCACAAGGTATGCTGGAATCTATCCTGGCCCGTTTTCAAGTGGGGAATTTGCAAATTGTCCAATATGACAAGGAGCCATCCTCTTCTGCAAATAATTCCGCGTCAGAGCAAGCGACTGGAGATACTTCCCGTGTTGAATTACAACCACGCCCTGAATTGACTGTGCAAGAAGCGCGTTCCGTATTGGGCTTGAACTTCCCGGCTCCAACGTGGCTCGCGGATTATCAATATGTGAATACCGTCATTCATGGTACAAACATGGCAGAGGTACAGTTTGCGCAAGGTGAAAAAATGGTAAACTTCCTGATTTCCAAGGGAGGAGAGAATGGAATCGGTACGACAGATGAAGTCAAAAAAGAAGTCATTCATGGAACGACCGTTTACTTTGCAAATGGGATCGTCATCTGGGAGAACCAGGGATTTACCGTTGAGCTGTACGCACAGGAAGACTTTGATACCACAGCATTGGGTAAAATTATCGAGGGCTTCAAAGTAGGTACGCCGCCTACACAAACGGAAATCAATCAAGCAAAAGAGAAGCTGAAAAATGCGACCCCTACAGAAGCAGCTGGTCCTGCTCCAGCCCCAGCATCCAGCAAATAATGAGTGTATGGAGAAATACGTGTCCAAGCCGACTGCTTTCCTTGAGCAGTTTCGCTGGGTACGTATTTTTTTATTACCACATTGAAAGAATGGCGGTGCCGCCATATTCTACCCATTTATCCAATATTCGTTCCAGGATTGACTGCAAATAGAGATGTCTTTATCCCTTCATTTGATAGCTCACCCAAGTGTGCTAAAATCGATGTGGAGGAAATGCCAAGTAAACCGGGAGCTTCATCTAGGTGATCGTACAGTAAAGAACAGGCATTTTTTCCTGAATACCGATTGTATATGTGTCTCAATAAAGGTTTTCTTTCGGAGCGGAAGCGTACATATGATAGTGGTAAAACAGGTAATGGATCACTACAGTCTCTTTTTTGGAAACAGAGGAGAACTGTATCAATGTGAAGCAGCAGATGTGTTGATCGCTGTCTATCCGGCGACACGCAAGCGAGGCTGGTGGACATATGCCACACTGGAGCTGCACAAGACAGGGGCAACTGAATGTGTCCTCTATTCCTACCAGTTTGATAGGGCGATGATTACGCATTTAGCATGCATTGCTCGGAAGGTTGCGGTGCAGTGGGAGGAGCAGCGCTCCCAATTGCAAACGGGAAGCGTTTACTTGCTAGAAGGGGCCATTCAAGAAGCTTCCATGCTCGATTGTGCATTGGTTACACCAGTCTATTACGAAGAAGTAGGATTCGAATATTATACAAATGGCAAAGATGTAATCCGATTCATGATGCTGCATGCTATTGCCAAATCGGAGGCAGAATTCGCGGAGCACTATGGGCTGGACGCGTTAGAGGAATTGTTTGCAAGAACTTGTGTCGATTCCCTGAATGTCATGCGTACTCCTGCCATATGAGAAGGGAGCGAACAGGATGAAAACGATAAGTATCAGGGTAACTGTCGTGGTCGAGCATCAAGGCAGGATTCTCCTTATCCGGGAAAAGACGAGAGGCGAGCCTTGCTACAGCTTGCCAGGCGGAAATGTAGAATACGTAGAGACGATCCCGGAAGCAACGAGAAGAGAAGTTTGGGAGGAAACAGGGCTTCTTGTCAGCATGGAGCGTTTGCTCTGGGTGGACGATCGCATCAATCATTCGGGGGAAGGAAAGCATACGATCGCTGTTGCTGTTCTGGCCAAACTGATGGGGGATGAGACGGAGCCGATGCCCGGTGGATTGGATGACGAAGAAATCGAATGGGCGGGCTGGGTCTCATTGGACGACTGGAGGACGTTGCCGTTGTACCATGATGCTTGGCGAGAGCTGGTAATTACTGCACTCACGAGTCCCGACTACAAGGCCGAGTATTTAGGCAATATGCTGGATGGAAAACAAAAGTAGAAGGATCAGTTATAGCAACTGGTATGAAAAAGAAGTGTATGCCGTTTACTCTGGCTACACTTCTTTTTTGTGTAAAAACCGTCTCGACGGTTTTCATAAAAAGCGGATCAGCTCCACAGGCTTGGCTATGCACTCAGCTTGACAGGCGCTGATTTTCCTTTTGCCACGGCAAGCACAACAACAATGGCTGCAGCGATGGCTCCTATGGGAACGGCTTCAGAGAGCATCAGCCATGCAGCAAGCATCGAGAGAAAGGGCTGCAAATATTGTGTCTGGCTTACGCGGGCTACTCCACCTAGCGCCAGCCCGTGATACCAGGCAAAGAAGCCGAGAAATTGGCTGACGACACTCACATAGCCAAAGCCAAGCCAGGTGGTCCATGTCGCATGCTGTAACTCTTCGATCAGCGTACCGGCGACAGGGACGACAAGAAAGGGAAAGGCAAATACAAGCGACCAGCTGATTACTTGCCAGCCTCCCATCGTTTTGGAGAGTTGTCCGCCAACAGCATAACCGATCGCAGCGGAAATGACTGCACCAAGCAGGGAGAGATCAGCCCATTGCAGGGCACCAAGCCCGGAGCTGATGGCATATCCGATAATGGCAAGACAGGCGACGATGCTGGAGAGCCAGTATGTGCGGGTGGGACGTTCCCCGGCAAAAAAAGCACCTGCACCTGCGGTTGCTAAAGGAAGAAGAGCGATAATCACGGCACCATGGCTCGCGGGAACATGCTCCATTGCCAACGAAGAGAAAAAGGGAAAGCCTACTACAACACCACCTGCCACAAGAAAGAGGTTTTTGGTCTGCTGCCAGCTGGGAAAAGGTACCCTTTTGATCAAAAGCACCAGTACCGCCAATATGGCAGCGATCAAAGCGCGCCCCACTCCAGCGCTCGAAGGGGAGAGGACCGTAATAATGGCTTTCGTAGCTGGTAATGTCAAGCTGAAGCTGCAGACTCCGATAAAGCCATACAATAACCCCATTTTTTCGTTGCTGCTGTTGCTTTGCGCAAGTGGGCTATCCTGCAGCGCCTTTTTTTTCACAGCGATGTCTGTTCTCATCCAGATCCCATCCTTTTTGCATGCTTTCTTGTTCTCCCATCTTAAAAGCGCTGGTAATCGAAGGGTAGATCCAATTGGCAGCAGGATGAGTAGGCCAATTTGTCGAAGATCATGCATGAGTCTTTAGCGCGATGATTCTGAAGGAGGCGAGATGATGGAATGGAAGCCGGACAAGCATAAGGAGCAGCCTGTATACCAGCAGATCGCCAAAAGACTGGAGCAGCAAATCATTGAAGGAGAGCTCCCACCAGGAAGCTCCTTGCCTGCAGAAAGAGTCCTGGCCAGGCGCTATGGCGTAAACAGGGGCACAGTATCTGCTGCGTACGAAGAGCTGCGTTCTCTGGGTCTGCTGCAATCGTGGCAAGGAAGCGGAACATGGGTGAGTCAGCATTTGTGGGGCGTCAAACAAATGCCCAATTGGTACAAGTATACGAATGGGGGAGCCTTTTTGCCTGCCTATCCGCTAGCAAAGCGGATTCAAGAAGCCTGCTTCGATCCTGCCATTATCAATTTGGCCAAAGCGGAATTAACCAGCTCCATGATTCCGTCACTTACGCTGGAAAAGATAGAAGCTGCAAGTGAGATGAGATTTGAACTCGGATATGCTCATCCAAAAGGCGATCCTAAGCTTCGTGAGGTGCTCGCGAAGCATCTGCAGGAGGAATATGGGATTACAGCATCACCTGAAGAAATTCTCGTCACATCAGGAGCACAGCAAGCACTCCATCTGATATCTCTCTGCTTGCTCAGTCCTGGCGACGCGATTGCGATGGAGGGACCGTCGTACTCTTATTCGTTGCCGCTGTTTAGTTCGGCAGGTCTGCGATTGTATCGTTTGCCGATGGATCAAGAAGGAATTTTACCGGAGGCAATCAAGACGCTGCATCAAGAGCATCGAATTCGCATGGTGTTTGCTAATCCCACCTACCACAATCCAACGAGCAGCGTGATGAGCCAGGCGAGGCGACGTCATTTGCTTGAAATATGCCAGGAGCTGCGGATTCCTTTAGTAGAGGATGACGCTTACGGCGCACTTTCAATAAAAGGGGGGAAAAAACCGCCACTGCCCGTTAAGGCGATGGATACAAGTGGCACGGTTTTGTACGTAAACAGCACGTCCAAGACAGTTGCCCCTGGACTTCGCATTGGCTGGCTCGTCGGGCCTCGCTCTGTCATAGAGCGGCTGGCAGATGCCAAACAGCAAATGGATTTCGGGACAAGCAGTGTCTCCCAGCAGCTCGCTAGGCACTTTTTGGAGAGTACGCAGTGGCGAAAGCAGCTGGAACGCTTGGCTGATTATTTGTTTGTACAGCGAGGAGCCATGCTGGATGCGATAGAACGGGAACTGAAGGAGTATGCCGTCTGGGATATTCCTGAGGGCAGCTTTCACGTATGGTGTCGATTACTTCAGCCAATGGACGAGCAAGAGCTGTTGGATGCTGCGATCCGGGAAGGGGTTGTCTTTACGCCCGGCAGCGTATACGGCGCGGAAAAGGGATGGCTGCGGCTTACGTACTCATGGGAAAACATGATGCAGATCGCAGAAGGAGTTCGGCGCTTGGGCAAGGTACTGCGAACAAAATAAAGCGGTAAGGCAAGAATCGAGCATACAAATATATACAAGATAAAAATAGTTAGAAAGATAAGAAAAACCATGAATATGCCGTTGCAAATGAGCTGAATCGGAGTATAATATGAAATATATTTCGCTAGGTAAACATTTTTGCTTCTGGCTAATTTCTATATTTTTTTGAGAAAAAGTTGCCCTTACACAAAAAAAATGACCTGAGCCACAAAACGGGGTGATTACATCATGCTGACGAACTCAAAATCGAATGAAGCGGTTCAAGAAAAAGGCTGGAGAAAAGTAGCTGAACAGCCGTCCTTGCCGGAAGTGCACCGATCTATGAAGATCCCCCAAAAAGGCTCGTGGATTCGAAAATTTCTCGCCTTTGCTGGACCAGGATATCTCGTAGCTGTAGGATATATGGACCCGGGAAACTGGGCGACGGATATTGCAGGTGGATCTCTTTTTGGTTATTCTCTGTTATCCGTCATTATGCTGTCCAACCTGATGGCAATCGTTCTGCAGGCCCTAGCAGGAAAGCTCGGGATTGCTACCGGCCGAGATTTGGCCCAAGCGTGTCGGGATCACTACAGCAAGCCAGTAGCCATGGGGCTTTGGATATTGTGTGAGCTTGCCATTGCCGCATGTGACCTTGCCGAAGTGATCGGTGCGGCCATAGCGATTAATCTGCTTTTGGGAATCCCGCTTGTCTACGGGGTATTGATCACGGCACTGGACGTTATGGTCGTCCTTTTCCTGCAAAACAAAGGGTTCCGTTATGTCGAGTCACTCGTGATCGCATTAATCGTGACGATCGGGGCGTGCTTTGCATTCGAAATGTTCTGGTCACAGCCGGACGTGGCTGGAATTCTGGGTGGCTTTATCCCGACGACCGAAATTATCAAAAATCCAGAGATGCTCTACATCGCGATAGGGATTTTGGGCGCTACAGTCATGCCACATAATCTGTACCTTCATTCTTCGATTGTACAAACGCGTGACTATGAACAAACTACGCTGGGAAAACGGGAAGCCATCAAATTCGCGACGCTGGATTCGACCATTGCTCTCGTATTCGCGATGGGAATCAATGCGGCCATTCTGATCCTGTCCTCAGCTACCTTCCACCGTGCGGGAATGACCGATGTAGCGGATATTGCGGATGCGTATCACTTGCTCACTCCGTTACTTGGTACTACACTCGGAAGCATTTTGTTTGGGGTAGCCTTGCTCGCTGCAGGGATGAACTCCACACTCACTGGTACGCTGGCGGGACAAATCGTCATGGAGGGCTTTCTGAATCTACGCATCACGCCTTGGCTGCGACGATTGATTACACGCATGATCGCCATCGTTCCAGCAGTCATTGTCACCGCCATGTACGGGGAGAGCGGAGCGACCGATTTACTGATTCTAAGCCAGGTCATTCTTTCGCTGCAGCTGTCCTTTGCGGTAGTTCCATTGGTCAAATTCACAAGTGATAAAAAGAAAATGGGTGAGTTTGTAAACGCACCGTGGATGAAATGGCTTGCCTGGTTTGTTGCGACGATCATTATGGCATTGAACCTGTATTTGCTCTTCCAAACCTTTTTCGGATAAATAATAATCCTAATCCTCCCTTTTTAAGGGGGGATTTTCCTTGTTTACGCAACCTTTTTCATTCTGAATCGTATGAAAAGTAGAGGTATTTTGGGAAAGGAGTGAATTATCGTGGGCGTACTTGAAACCGTCTACATGGTTTGCCTCGTTGGTGGCCTCATTTATACCCTGGTCTCGCTCATTTTTGGGGATACGATTTCTGATTGGCTGGGTCAGCTTCATGTGCCTGTCGTAGAACCAATCCTGCTAGTAAGTGGCTTGACCGCATTTGGCGGAGCGGGTTATCTGTTTTCTCGCTTTACTTCATTATCCTGGCTGTTCGTTCTGGTGTTGTCTCTCGCTATTGGGGCTGGCTTAGCAGTAGCAGCGTATTTTGTCTGGGTGAAGCCCATGAGCAAAGCAGAAAACTCCACAGGCTACTCCATGAATCAGCTAGGAGGAAAGCTGGGCGAGGTGAATACGACCATTCCGGCAGAAGGCTTGGGTGAAGTATTGCTGCCGATGATTAGCGGTACGACGTATCACATGGCGGCGAGTCTGGAGCGCCAGACCATCCAGCAGGGAACCAGAGTAGTGGTAGTAGAGGTGCGTGACCATGTGCTTTATGTAACACCTTTCCACAATGAATCGGAAAAGGAGATGAATAAGCATGTTTGATTTTGAACCAGGTATTCTCACGACAGTAGGAGTCGTCGTAGTGGTCTTTCTCGTCTTGGGTATTGCCTTCTGGGCACGCTACAAGACCGTTGGTGCCGATGAAGCGATGATCGTAACAGGAAGCTATTTGGGAAGCAAAAACGTACTCAGCGATGAGTCTGGTCGCAAAATGAAGATTGTCCGCGGTGGCGGTGCATTTATCCTCCCGATTTTTCAACAGGCGAATTTTCTGAGTCTTCTGTCCCATAAGCTGGACGTGTCGACTCCAGAAGTATATACAGAACAAGGTGTTCCTGTTATGGCAGATGGTGTAGCCATTATCAAGATTGGCGGCTCCATCGAAGATATCGCTACGGCAGCAGAACAATTTATGGGCAAAAAAGACGAGGCGCTCAAAAGCGAAGCACAGGAAGTTTTGGAGGGCTACCTCAGAGCAATACTTGGCAGCATGACCGTAGAAGAAATTTACAAAAACCGGGAGCGCTTCGCCCAGGAAGTGCAAGCTGTTGCGACCAAGGACTTGAAAAAAATGGGCCTCTCCGTGGTCAGCTTCACTATCAAGGATGTGCGTGACAAAAACGGCTACCTGGCAGCACTCGGTATTCCACAGATCGCAGCAGTCAAGCGTGATGCGACCATCTCTCAGGCAGATGCAGACAAGGAAGCGCGAATCAAGCAAGCGCAAGCGGAGGAATCGGCCCGCAAAGCCGAGCTGTTAAAAGAAACAAACATTGCAGAAGCTGAAAAAGAAAAAGAACTGAAAGTAGCAGCGTTTAAGCAAGAGCAGGATAAAGCAAGAGCTAGTGCGGACCAAGCCTATAAGCTGCAGGAGGCAGTGGCGAAGCAGCAAGTAACGGAAGAGGAAATGAAGGTCGACCTCGTCCGCAAGCAAAAGGAAATCGAGCTGGAGGAAAAAGAAATTTCGCGTCGGGAGAAACAATACGATGCCGAGGTAAAGAAAAAGGCGGACGCGGACCGCTACTCTGTCGAGCAAGCGGCAGAAGCGGAAAAAGCCAAAAAGCTGCGTGAAGCTGACGCGCTAAAATACCGGATCGAGGCAGAAGCAAAAGCGATGGCAGAACAAAAGCGTCTGGACGGTTTAGCGATCGCAGAGGCAGAAAGAGCGAAGGGTACCGCAGAGGCAGAGGTTACACGCCTTAAGCTGGAAGCGGAAGCCGAAGGTAAAGAAAAGCTGGCGGAAGCATTCGAGAAGTTCGGTCACGCCGCAATTCTCGACATTATTGCGAAAATGCTCCCAGAGCTGGCAGAAAAAATTGCCGAGCCGATGAAAGCCATCGACAAGGTGACGATCGTAGATGCAGGCGGAGGCCAAGGGGATGGAGTCAATCGCTTAAGTGGTAATGTGACCAAGCTGATGGCACAGCTACCAGAAATGCTAAAAGACGTATCTGGCCTGGATATGAACAAAATGATCTCCGACTTTATGCAAAAAGGCAGCGTACAGCAATCGCAGCTGGCCGCATTGCCTAATCAGTCAGGAGCGCCTGCCGGCTCTATCTCTGCTGTTCTTTCCGGGAACGGAGAGAATGCTGGAGCAGCGAAGACAAAGGTTGTAGAAGAAGCAACCGACAAAAACTAAACAAACAAGAGAAACGCCCCCTTCTTTTTCCGAAGGGGGTTTTGTCTGCTGCTTGTCCCGCTATTGTGTTAATCCCCTTTGCCTACCTTTTTAATTTTCCCATAGCCCTTCATAAGTTCAGATACCGTTACAAACTGGTATCCGCGCCTTTGTAGCTCAGGCAAAATTTGTTTGAGGGCTTGTACAGTTTGTCTGCGGTTTCCTCCGTAGTCATGAAATAGAACGATATCGCCATTTCGAGCATTCCGTAGTACCTTATTGACGATTTTGTTGACACCAGGATCACTCCAATCCCGCGTATCCTGATGCCATGACCACATAATCACCAATGCCCCCGCTTGTTTGGCGACGTTCACTACAGATTCGCTGTAGTATCCGCCAGGCGGACGGAAGAGCTGTGGACGTACACCCGTAGTATCATAGATGGTTTGCTGTGTCTTGAGCACCTCGTCCATCAGCTTTTTGGACGAAATCCTGCGCATATCCGGATGGGTGTACGTATGATTCGCCAATTCATGCTCTTCCTTGGCTAGCAGACGCGCCACCTCTGGATTTGCCTTCACCCGGGAACCGACCACAAAAAAAGTTGCCTTGGCATGGTATTGCTTTAAGAGCTCTACGATTTGGGGCGTGTACACAGAGTCAGGACCGTCATCAAAAGTAAGGGCAATCACCTTGCTGTCAGTCGGAACCTCCCAGACAATATCCCCGCGTGTTTCGTAGTAATCCCGATCCTTTTCCTCACGGGCAGAAACAGGATCATGGGAAACTGTGGTGAGCAAAATACAGAAGATCAGTAGAAGAATCCCTGCACGTTTTTTCATTGTTTTCACCTCTTCTTTAGCCTTGCGCGTAGCAAACCCCAGTCAAAAATGTAGCTCCTTTGTTACTATGCGCCAACTGTCCATGAATATTCTGATGTGTCCTTCCTAAAAAGACACTTGTGCTTTTAAGGAGGATACTTTAATCTAATATCAGATTTGTTATAGAAAATGGAACGGATGAAGAGATAGGCAGATGGAGGAGTAGAGATGAAGGTTGCAAAATTTGGTGGAACATCACTCGCTAACGCAGAACAAATAAAAAAAGTGTGCGGGATCATTCAAGCGGATCGTAGCAGACGATTGATCGTCGTTTCCGCTCCTGGAAAAAGATACAAGGACGATACAAAGGTAACGGATCTTTTGATTGCCTATGCGGAGCGTTTTTTAGAAGCAGGTGAGGCAGAAGCGGAGAAACAGGCCATTTATGAGCGCTACCAGGAAATTGTGGAGGAGCTTGGGCTGTCCGAGGAAGTGTGGAAGCAGGTCCAATCAGAGCTGGAGGGGGTACTTGTGAACAAGCAGGGACTTTCGACAGAAAGGTTTATTGACGCAGTGAAGGCTGCTGGAGAGGATACATGTGCAAAAGTCGTTGCCCATTATTTGAGCAGTCTGGGAGAAGAAGCGGCGTATATTCAACCAAAAGAGGCAGGGATGCTTGTGACTGACGAAGCAAGCAATGCGCATGTTCTGCCAGTCGCGTATGAGAAGCTTGCCGCGTTGCGCGAGCGCAAAGGGATCTCGGTGTTCCCTGGCTTTTTTGGTTATTCGACTGCAGGAGATCTGGTTACTTTTTCACGTGGCGGCTCCGACATTACCGGCTCTATTCTGGCTGCAGCGGTCAAGGCGGATGTGTATGAAAACTTTACGGACGTGGATTCCGTCTACGTCGTCAATCCAAACCTGATTCCGGAGCCGAAGGAAGTCAAGGAGATTACGTACCGGGAGATGCGGGAGCTGTCGTATTCCGGGTTTGGCGTTTTCCATGAAGAGGCACTGATTCCAGCCTACCAGGCTGACATTCCGGTTTGCATCAAAAATACGAACAACCCGTCCGCACCAGGCACCTTGATCATGGCTGAGCGTCCATATGCGACAAACCGGGTGTCGGGTATTGCCAGCGATAGCGGCTTTTGCAGCATTTATGTCAGTAAGTATTTGATGAATAAAGAGATCGGTTTCGGACGGAAGCTGCTGCAGATTTTGGAGGAAGAGGGCCTTTCCTACGAGCATACTCCATCTGGGATAGACAATATCTCTGTCATTTTGCGTGAACGGGATATGACTGCGGAAATGGAGCAGCGGATTGTTGCACGGATTCAAACCGAGCTGGAGGCGGAGGATATAGCCATTCAGCACGGGCTTGCTCTCGTCATGATCGTTGGGGAAGGGATGCGGCGCTCGGTTGGGACGACAGCTCGTGCGACTACTGCCCTCGCAGTAGCGAAAATCAATCTGGAGATGATCAACCAAGGCTCTTCTGAGGTTAGCATGATGTTTGGCGTGAAAGCAGAAGAGGCGGATCGGGCCGTCATCGCTTTGTATCACGAATTTTTTGGTGAAGAGGAGAGCGAGACCCAAGCGATTCAAGCAGGATCGTCGATGATGGCATAATCACGTGCGACAAATGTGCCATTTTTCCATTGGTAAAGCTTCAGCACGGGCTCTTCGGATGCGAGGCCAATAATCCAGTAGCTAAGCATCGGGTAGTGCCAGCCTTTGTGATCGCTGGCAGATGGCAGCGGCGGTGAGTGTGGATGGGAATGAAGAACGCCCAGCCATTGAACCTTCGATTTTTGAATCGTGTTCAGTGCTTGAAAAAAAGTAGCCCCATCCCAAGCGAAAGCGTGCTTGTCGAAGCTGTGGGGCATAGATATATAGTCAGTAACTGCACTTTCGCATCCGGTAAGAAGCGCTGAATATTCATAGGGAAACGCCTCTTGTGCTTCATGCAGGAGGCGTTTCGCTACTTTTCTGCTCAGTAATAATTTGTTATCCTTAGACGCAAAGGGTTCGCCCATCCAGTCAGGTAGCATGGGATGCCTCCATCCTTTCCATGGTTCAATTATTTCAATATTGTGGAGGTTCATAAGCAATGAGTACGATTCAGGTGGGAGTCTGCGGCTGGGGAGATCATGATGATTTGTACATACAAGGTGTCCGAAGCCGCGACAAGCTTTCTGTCTACGCGAGCCATTTTCCAATCGTGGAGGTGGACAGCTCGTTTTATGCTATTTTACCACAGCGAAACTACGAATCATGGGTCCGGGATACTCCGGACTGTTTTAGCTTTATCGTCAAGCCGCATCAGGCGATGACCGGACATCAGCGTACAGACGCACCTGTGGATCGCAAGGAGCTGTTTGCTCAGTTTGAGGAAAGCATTCAACCGCTGGTGGAGGCAAAAAAGCTGAAGGCATTGCTTTTTCAATTCCCGCCCTGGTTTGACTGCACACGGGAGCATGTCCAGTACGTGCAGGCTTGCAGGCAGGCGATGGCCAGCTATCCATTTGCCGTCGAGTTTCGCCATCGTAGCTGGTTTGAATCGCGTTTTCGCGAGCGGACGCTTGATTTCTTGCGCAAAATCGAAGCCACCCATGTTTTGTGTGATGAGCCACAGGTAGGTGCGGGTTCTGTGCCAATTGTCACCGCGGTTGCGCATCCCGGATTGTCGCTGGTCAGATTTCACGGTCGCAATCATTCCGGCTGGCGTGATCCTGGCGAAGGGCAAAACTGGCGGGATGTTCGCTATTTGTATCGCTATAGTGAAGAAGAGCTGGCTGAATGGGTACCACGTATCAAGCAGGTGGCAGAAGAGGCGGATGAAGTCTGTATTTTGTTCAACAATAACTCTGGGGGAGATGCGTCAGCAAACGCAAAGCAGTTTTCGGATATGCTGGGTCTTCGCCCGAGTGGACTAAACCCCAGACAGATGGAGTTGTTCTAACGGGAGAAAGAAGGGGCTTTATGCTTGTAACGATTGCTATTGTGTTTTTATTTATCGGTGTGATCGCAGGGGTCATTGGCAGTATTGCAGGGCTTGGCGGAGGCATCTTTTTTGTTCCCGCGCTCTTATTCTTGGCCAACATGTACATGCCTGGCTCCATGTCTCCACAGGTCGCTACGGCAACGTCGTTGTTGGTGATTGCAGTAACGGCACTTTCGTCGTCGATTTCCTACATCAAGCAGAAAAAAGTGGATATTCAAAGTGCACTGCTCTTTTTTATCGGTAGTGCCCCTGGTGCTATCGTAGGTGTCTATGTTAATACACTATTACCAACGAAGAGCTTTTCGCTGTTGTTTGGCGTTTTTCAGCTCTGCATGTTTGCGCTCTTGATGTTCAAGGACAAAATTAAGCCGCGTAATATTGATTGGCAAATCAAACGCCAGTTTGTGGATAACGAAGGCAATGAGTTCGATTACGGATATAGCAGATGGAGTGCAATACTTATCGCATTTTTTGTGGGAATCACCTCGTCGTTGTTCGGTGTAGGCGGTGGCGTGCTGATGGTGCCTGCGATGATGATTCTGTTTCGCTTTCCTCCACATATCGCGACGGCGACCTCTATGCTGGTTATCTTTTTCTCTGCGGTCATCGGCTCCGCAACGAACATTCTCCATGATAATGTAAACTGGCTGTATGCAGCCATGCTTGCTCCAGGTGCATGGGCTGGCGGCAAGCTGGGAGCAGTTGCTGCCAGCAAAATGAAAGGACGCACGATCGTTCTCGTCTTGCGCGTCTTGATTTTAGGAATTGGTGTTCAGATGATTGTGGAGTCTATTGTAGGATAAGTAAGCGAAGAGGGAGGGAAAGTCGTGGCTGACACCTGTACCTTGCATTTGTTGCACACCAACGATTTGCACAGCCATTTTGCTACGATGCCGCGGATTGCGACCTGCCTTCGGACCTGTCGGGAAGAATGGGAGCGCAGCGGAGACTGTGTGCTTACCGTCGATATCGGCGATCATATGGACCGGATGGATATAAAGTCTGAGGCCACTTATGGGAAAACGAATGTCGGTGTGATGAACCGTAGCGGCTATCAGTACGCCACCATTGGGAACAACGAAGGAATCACCCTCACGAAGGAAAAGCTGGATCAATTGTATGAGGAAGCCATGTTCACAGTCATTACGACCAACCTGCATGATGCCGCTAGTTGTACGCAGCCGCAATGGGCTGTTCCCTACACTATCCATGAGTTTGCTGATTTGCGGGTTGCGCTGCTTGGCGTAACCATTCCTTTTGTCTCCTCTTATCGGAGTATGGGCTGGGAGATTGCAGAGCCATTGCCAGTGATTCAGGCGCAGGTAGCTGCTTTGCGATCACAGGCTGATGTGATCGTTCTCTTGTCTCATTTGGGCTACCAGACAGACTGCTGGGTGGCTCAAGAGGTGGATGGACTAGACGTGATATTGGGGGCGCATACCCATCATACTCTTCTGCATGGGGAGCATATCGCAGGGACGCTGGTCGCTCAAACTGGACGCTTTGGAGAATATGTAGGACATGTAAAGCTAGGCTGGGATCGTGATGCAAAGCGTTTGGCATCGGTTTCTGCAGAGTTGTTTGCCACTAAAGATTATCCGGAAGACGAACAATTGCGCTCGTTTATTGAGAAGGAACAAGAAGCTGCACAGAAAAAGCTGTTCCATCCCTTCACAAATCTGGAGCATGATCTGCAGGTGGGCTGGAGCGAGGAGACTGCGTTTGGCTCTTTTTTGGCTGCCAGCATCCGCAAATGGACAGGCGCAGAGATTGGGCTGGCTAACGGGGGACTGCTGCTCGCGGATTTGCATCGAGGAGGCTTGTCCTTTGGCGATCTGCTTCAGTCCATCCCTCATCCAATCAGTGCTTGTGCCGTCACGCTTACTGGTGAGCAGCTCATGAGTATGCTAGAGCAGTCGATTCAGCCAGAAATGGTGCATCGGGAGCTTCGGGGATATGGCTTTCGCGGCAAGGTAGAGGGCTGGATGGCTGTAGATGGCTTGTATATCCGTTACATAGCTGGCGAGCATCCACATATTTTGGAAATTGAGGTAAATGGCAAACCGCTCGTCGCAGACCAGGAATATCGAGTAGGAACGGTTGACATGTTTATGTATAACAGGCTGTTCCCTGATCTGCTCCAAGGAACTCATATTCAGTTCTTTTTGCCTGAAACGCTGCGGGAGGTCATCGCCAGGACTGTTACGGACCAGGCGCTGTTGCAAAATGCCTTTCTTCCGCGCTGGGAACCGGTTCCCTCGCCATAGCATGTGCGATGTCCACCTTTTGCTGAAAAGCAAGGTCCTTGTTTCCAAAGAGGGCATGCTATGGAAAAGGGGGCAGCAGGCGATGCGGTTTATTGATGAACTGTATGAGTTGTACAGAGGGCATTTAAATGGAGATGAAGAAGATATCACTGCGGTAGTTGTCGGTATTTTGGCAGACCAGTCTCGCGAAGACCTGATTGACTTGGTGGACGATATGGAGGAGGAAGAGCTGTTTCAGATGATGGCTACCTACATGATTGAGGTCATGAAACGTAAGGTAGCAATGGAGGATGAACAGTTCCCTGCCACGATGATGCACTAAGCGGTCTCGCCTCACACTTTTCTTTTAAATGTCATAGGATGGTAACGCCACGTGACAGATAAGAAAAAGGAGGTATACGTGATGGTCGAAGTATTGCCGATCCATTTTCCAGAAGGAACTGCGATCGCTGTTACTGTGCGTTTGCCGAAAACGACCTTGCTTGCAGTAACGACAGATCACGGCTATATCATGTGTGGAGCACTCGATGTGGGACTTTTGAATGAGCGTCTAGCGTCAAGAGAAATTTTGGCTGGTCGGGCTGTTGGGGTCAAAACGATTCAGGAGCTGCTGGACGCGCCGTTGGAATCCGTGACCACTACAGCGCAGCAACAAGGTATTCATGCCGGGATGATTGGTAGGGATGCTGTCGTTAAAATGTTGTAATGTACATGAAACATATACATGCTTGAAAACGCCTTCGTCCATTTTTGTGACAAAGGCGTTTTGTTTTAGAAAATTTTTCATGTAGAATCTCGTCGAGTCACGCTATAATAGGGTTACCCTGAGGAAAGGCGAAGGTTTCGCATGAGACTGAAATCTATTCAAAAGTGCCAGCCGGGCGATAAGCTGGCCCGGTCGATTTATACAGAAAATGGAACAGTACTAGTTGGCGCAGGTGTAGAGCTTACGCAGCGGATGCTTATGAGACTGAAGAGCAAAAATATAGCCAGTCTCTATATTCAGGATGATCGCACGAATGACATCATTGTGGAAACAGTTATTACCGAACAAACACGCCGGCAGGCTATGTCTATCATTCATGATACCTTTCGTGCTGTACATGAAGTCCCGCAAAAATGGCAGCAGCTTTTTTCGGACAAGTCATTTGGCCGCAATATTCGTCAGGTTATGACCGCTGTTGTCGACGAGCTCAATGGCAGCCGTGCAGCGATGAACCTTTTGGCAGACGCCTGTGCTTTCGATAATTACATATTTGCCCACAGCTTTAACGTCGCGCTCTATAGCACAGCACTTGCTATTAAAACCGGTTATTCGGAAAAAGAAGTACTAGAAATCAGTATCGGCGGTATGCTGCATGATGTAGGGAAAATGCAAATTCCGGACACGATCCTGAAAAAACCGGGTCGCCTCACAGCAGAAGAGTTTGAAATCATGAAAAAGCATACAGAATACGGCTTTGAAATGCTGCGAAGACAGGACGAGATCCCCCTGCTGGCTGCACATTGTGCCTTTCAGCATCATGAGCGCTGGGACGGTTCAGGATATCCGCGAAAGCTCAAAGCGGAAGAAATTCACCCGTATGGCCGTTTGATGGCGGTTACTGATGTTTTTGATGCTCTGACATCCCATCGTGTATATCGCAGGGGGATGCTCCCGCATGAAGCGATGGAGGTTCTCTATTCCGGCTCGGACAAGCTGTTTGATCAAAAGTATGTAGAGGCGCTGCGCGATACCATCGCGCTTTATCCCATTGGGCTCAGTGTTACATTAAGCTCTGGCGTATCGGGTGTTGTTGTTGATTCCAATAAAGGGATGCCGAGTCGCCCGATCATCCGCGTTCTGGTGGATGCGGAGGGACAGGAATTGACTCAGCCGTACGAATGCAATTTATCTGATAACCTTGCTTTGATGATCATCGCCTGCGGTGACCTCGTTTAAAGAAGCGGGGCAGATCACAGCCATTCTTTCTTCTTAAAAATGATAAACATCGTAACGCCAATTGCTGCCATACAGCCCAATACGACATAGTAGCCGTAGCGGGTATGCAGCTCTGGCATGACTTCGAAGTTCATTCCGTATATACCTGTGACAATCGTGAGTGGCATAAAAATCGTCGTCAAAGCAGTAAACACACGCATGATGTCGTTGGCTCGTCCAGCAAGTGCAGCCTGATAGGCTTCTCGCAAGTTTCCGATGAGATCGCGAAAGGTCTCAAAGCTTTCTACGATCTTGCTGGCATCTTCTACGATATCGCCAAAGTACTTCCGCAGATAAGGCTGGATGAGCGGAAGTTCTTTTTTGTGTAGGGCATCAATCAGGTCTCGTTGCGGCACGAGCATTTTGCGCGCATACAAAATTTCACTGCGCAGTCCAATGATTTGCTCTAACTGGTGTTTGCGTGTCTTCATCAAGATTTGCTCTTCCAGATCTTCAATCAAGTCTTCAATTTTTTCGGTGACATCGAAATAGCGATCGACAATTTGGTCGACCAGATAGTAGAGGAAGGCATCGGAACGGTTAACTTCTTTTTCTCGGATAATACCGAGCATGGATGCAAACTCTGGTGCCTCTTGCTTTGTGACGGTAATAATGGTGTTGCTGCCGAGAAAAATATTGATTTCACGCAAGAAGATGTCCTGATTGTGAAAGGCTATCCCGTTGATCACCATAAAGTAATGATCGTCGTAAAACTGAAGCTTTGGGCGCTGCTCTTCCTCATCAATGCAATCCTCTACAGCCAGGTGATGTAACCCAAAGAGTGGTTGTAAAATATCCAGATCGAATGGTGTGGCATCAATCCAATAAAAGCCTTTATCAGGCGGAGTAGCTGCTTCCTCAATATCATCAATCGTGGTTATGATTCCGTTTTGAATCAATCTGATCTTCATGATTCATTCTCCTGCAGGTGGATTGTGGGGATGAAGACAGTCGTGGCATGATTCGGGTGAGAATCAGCTCATAGGCATGACGTAGCGCCACTCGACTGGGTGGCGTTTTTGCTACACCTGGATTGCAGGGCTTTTCCATACAAATCATTCCTCCTCGAAAGTTTTTACAAATGTATGTCAGAGGGCATGTCTGTTTGCGAGAAAAGCGATGAACCCAACTCTCGCAATCCCAAATCATAGTGCACGTTTCCAGAAATAGTGTTCCTCATAAACTGGAAATCATCTCAATCATTTTATCGTATAGGGAAGTTTCCGTACATCTTTTCGGCATACTACCCGTATAACGAAAAAGAGGAAAGGTGGTTTCCAAGGTATGTGGGCAAGCAATTGGCTTGGGGTAGTTGGCAGCGTGATCTGGGGACTGGGACTGATGACCGCAGGACAAGCGGTTCCTCCACAAGAGCCTGGTCAGCTGGCTCCAGCCCCCGTGGTTTACGAAGAGATTCAAATCAAGCGGCAGGATGTAACAGGTGATGGTAGACCAGATATCGTCACTCTTTTGGGGAAGCGGTTTGCTGCTGACAGCCCGTACTACGAGCGATTGAAGGTCATGGTGCAAGACCCTGCTGCGAAGAAAACATCCTTTTTCACGACGACTTATGGTGGCTATCAACCACAAATGTCCTTTTGTGACTTCATCGGAAGCAAGGCCAAGCAAATACTCGTCCAGGCTCCAACTGGCGGTAGTGCTGGCACCTCCGATTACTATTTGTTCAGTGACAAGGATAATAATCCTGTAGTCCTGCCAATCCCGCAATCCTTGACTATTACGGGGGCCTATCAGGATAACTACAAGGTGCAACTGACGATCAAAGAGACAAACGAAACAACGACACTGGATGTTAGCGACCGCAAGAATATCTACGAGGAAGCGGGCGTCTACAAAAATGGGAAGCTCGTACAGCCCACAGAAGTCATGCCGAACACGTTCAGTGTATTGGAGCCGATCGATGAAAACGGCGACGGCATATGCGAGTTGAAGGGAATCCAGCGGGTAAGCGGTGTTGCAAATGCAGATACGATCGCGTATGTGGAGTCTGTCTGGAAATGGGAGAACAATAGCTGGAAGCTGCAAAGTACAAAGGTAAAAAAGGCCGAAATGTAGGCATGAAAAGGACTTCTGTCAGCCTCAGCGGATGGAAGTCCTCTTACTTTGGTACTGAATACTTTATTCACAAATAAGCCCTCTGCCTCTTGTTTACACTGCCTTATCTTCGGGTATATAATTGAAAGGATGTACCGGATTGGAAATCTATTCAAGTGTATACTTCACGGTATTGTGTATAGAATATTCACGCAAAAAAAGGAGTCCACCCTATGAGTACATGCCCGTTTTCCAGTTTGTTCGGAGGCAAAGGAAAACCAAGAAGGGAGTCGTTTTTTCAAGATAGCTTGGAAAAGGGAGAGGTAAAGATTCAATCCCACTCCGAGCTTGCCAAGCAAATTGCCCTCATTCATTTGACAGAGGAAGATTTGGCTGTCGCGAAAAAACTGCAGCCCATTATTGTTGAACATATTGATGGCATCGTCGATTACTTTTATGCAAACATAGAAAAAGAAGAAATCCTCATGACGATCATACATAATAACAGTACGATCCAGCGTTTGAAGCAAACCTTGAACCGCCATATTACCGAAATGTTCAGCGGTGTGATCGACAGTGCCTATATCGAGCAGCGCAGCCGTATTGCCGTAATGCACATGAGAATTGGCCTCGAGCCAAAGTGGTATATGTGTGCGTTTCAGAATTTGCTTATATCCATCATGGACATTATCAATGACCGAATCAGCGATAAAAAGGAATTCGTTCATGCGATTCAGGTTGTAACGAAAATCCTCAATATTGAGCAGCAAATCGTTCTGGAAGAATACGAGAAGGAACATGAGCGTGCGCGTCAAAAAGAGCAGGATAAAAAGGATGAGCTGCGAATCGCGCTGACCAATTCCGCGCATGAGCTGGCCGCTGTTTCTGAAGAAAACAGTGCTTCTGTCGAGCAATTAACGGAACAGTCCCGCGAAGTGCTTCGCTTTGCCGAAAACGGTTCCAACTTCTCACACACGGCGCAAGAGCTGTCCAAGGAAGGCAAGGAAAAGCTGGAGAAGCAGCAGGAGCAGATGGGCTTTATTCAGAATAGCGTGAAGCAGATTTCAGAAGAGATGAACACGCTGGAAGAAAATGCGGAAAAGATTCGCGGAATCGTGGACGTCGTTACAGCAATTGCCGAGCAAACCAATCTACTGGCGCTAAATGCAGCGATTGAAGCAGCGAGAGCAGGCGAACAAGGACGGGGCTTTGCCGTCGTTGCCGATGAGGTCCGCAAGCTCGCCGAGCAAACGAAGAAATCTGTTTTTGGCGTGCGAGAACTGATTGAAAAAACAAACGAGCAAACGGTTGTCCTGTCATCTGTCGTGACAGACATTCAGGACTTGGTTCAGTCCAGCTCGAAGATGACTAACGAAACAAATGCATTTTTTGAAGGCATCATGAGTGCTGTGGCAGACAGTAAATACCAGAGCTCGCGAATTCAAAAAGAGCTGGAAAACTTTTTCCGGGTGATGGAGGATATGAATCAGGCTGTAGCGCAGGTAGCAATCTCGGCAGATGAGCTCTCCGATATTACGGAAAATTTGTAGTAGGAATCCAGGTACACAAGGCACACCCCGGCTAATTTCGGAGGTGTGTTTTTTTATTTGAATCACCATCTTAATCGATCGGAATATATTGGTAATGAAAATAAGAACCCCCTTGTACACAAGCATCAAGCGGCCATCGTTCTAGATGAGCCAAAGCGCTTGTTTGTACCCGGGGATGTAACGGCTGGTGTCTTGCCCAAATTTACATAGCAGCAAACGGATACTGTTTAGAATTGCGCAGCGGGGGCGTATAAACATTTAAGGAAATGACTGGCGTCTCCCCATTATTGCGGATGGAGTGAATCTCTCCTGGTGCTATATAGCAGCATTCGCCCTCTGAGATGATGGTCGATTGCGATTGCTGGACCTGACCCTCCACTTGAGCTGACGAGGTATAGACAATATTTGTAAGCGTCCCAGAGATAATCCATTCCCAGCCAAACGACTCCCCATGATTGTGGGGAACGGACTCTTTGGCGGAGGGAAGATGGATCAGGACGACCTCTACATGAGGAGTGGCAACCAGGACCTTGCGCCCGTAAGGAAGGCCGTCTGGCTCAGGAATATGTTCAGCGATTGAGTCTTTGCAAAGGGATAGCGACTCAAGAGTCTGTCGAAGCTCAGCCGCTGTGGGACAATGCAGGGAGCCAAATGCTTTTTCCAAGCCTTCTTGATTCATTGAGTGACCTCCAAAACCCAACATATTTGCTGTATGTTATGAAAATGGCTTTGGAGTGGTGCGGAAAACCATGCAATCGATGATGTGAAAAGAAAATGGATGACAGTACATAACCATCGTTCTATCATAAAGACACGGCTGTTTTTGCCGTACAGGTCGATTTGGGGAAGCGCCCCCATTAGATGATATGATTTTATTTGCCGATCAATTGTTGTATTTACTCATTTTTGAACATGAGGAGGCATGAGCATGTCAACTGCCATAATCAGTGTACGCGCCAGCTAATTGGGGGCGTACGATCTAAACCGCCTGAAATCGTCAGGAGGGTTTGGATAATCATGAATGTAAAATTATATTTGTATGTCAATGCGCTGTCTTCTTTGGGGTCGCGAATGGACTTGATTGCCTGCAGTGCGTTGATTTTTACTTTTGAATATAGTGCCTATTGGCTAACCGCTTTTTTCGTCATGCGCCAGGTAGGGGGCATGCTGTTTAGTCCGATTGCAGGCATGCTGGCTGACAGAATGGACAGGAGAAAGGTGATGATTGCAAGCGACTTCGGGGCAGGACTAGCTGTGCTGATGATTCTTGCTTTTCCCAATCCTTATGTCGTCATGACTGTCGCCTTTGTAAAAGGGATGCTCTACACCTTATTTCAGATTAGCTTTCAGTCTTCCTTGCCACAAATGTTTGGTTCGAGTCAGCTAATCAAAATCAATGGACGTACTGTTCGCCTGGAATCGCTTGTCGGTATTGCAGGCTTTGCTTTGGGGGGATTTTTGACCGATCAGTACGGCTATTCCCTCGTTATCGCGTGCAATGCAGCCAGCTTTTTATTTTCGGCTCTGATGCTTACGCAGATTCGCTGGGAGAGCAAGGACAATGCGAAAGTCACTTCGGCTGTTGGGGAAGACGGAGAGTCTGCATCTTTGGGCTTGTTGTCTACATGGATGTATTTGCGCTCGCAGCCCATTTTGCTTGCCGTTAGTCTTTTGACGCTGTTTGAATCTGTTAGTACTGCCGCACATAATTATGGATTGCCGTTTTTGGCTGATCGGCTTCTGGCAGGGGACGCGACCTTAATGAGCGCAGGTGCTCTGGGCGGCTCGTATCTTGCATCTCGATTGCGCCTGACACTGGTCAACGGAATGCTTCTTGCTTCCTTTTTGACAGCTGTGATCGTGACTCTGGCCTTTGCCGGTGGTGCACAGTGGACTGTGGTATTGCTGCTTATGGGTGCCGGGGTATTTGCCGGGAGTGCCCAAGTGTACAAAAGTACGATTTTGCAACAAGCGGATAACCAGATTCGTGGCAGAGTGATGGGAATCTCTGGGCTCTTTAGCAGAACGGGATTTTTTATCGGGTTTGTGGCTGCACCGCCGCTTGCCATCTCACTTGGACTGTTCGAAATGATGGTACTCGCTCAAGGGGTATTTATCTTGGGCGTCATCTGCCTCGGCAGCTATTTGAAGCTTGGGAAGCAGTAGTCTTTTTTTGTCTCTCCCACCATAGGATGTACCAATTGGGAGGTGACGGGAGTGGCCATATTTCGACCCCGTCGGCGTTGGAGGAACCCGCTTTCCCCGATGAAGGCGATTTTGATCGCGCTGGTGATATTTTTAGTGATGTCTATCCAGTTTCTGTTCTTTTTGCAAAAACGGCTAGAACCAACACTTTTAATACTGGCTTCGCAAAAAGCGGAGCAGCTGGCGAAGGAAGCCATTACGGACGCTGTAACCAAGCGGATATCCCAGCAAGGTGTCGATTTCAATCAGATCGTCAAGATTGATAAGAACAAAGAGGGTCAGATTCAGGCGTACCAGTTTAACTTCAAAGAATACGCGAGAATTGTGGGAGAAACTACCTCGCGAATTCAAAATAAGCTCCAGGAATTCGAAGCAGATAAGGTAGACCGCACGATTCCGCTTGGCCTCGCAACAGGCAACAGCTTTTTAGCCAATATGGGACCGAATTTGCCTGTGACGTTTGCGCCCATCGGATCGGTGAAGACCAAGCTGGAAACGGAGTTAAAGGAAGCCGGTATCAATATGGTGCTCGCGACCGTCTACATTTTTGTGGAAGTCGATTTGCGAATTGTCATTCCATTCGCCACAGACGAGCAAAAAATCACGACCAAAATTCCGATTACTCACTCGCTAATCGTTGGCGATGTACCTCAATATTTATACAACAATCCCGAGGGAAAACCGGATGTGCCACGTGCACCAAACGATGGGTATTATCAGCAGCCATAGGGGAAAGGAGCGACGGCAATGGGCTGTCGCTCCTTTTTCTTTTCCTCTGTTATGGGGACCCGTTTAGCTTGTGCAGATCGCCTAAATAATGCTGCAATTCCTTCGTTGTATCCGCAGAAGCATGCTTATCAACAGCGAACTGAATTTTTACAAGCTGATCACGAATGATGAGATGGAAATCCAGATTTGTTTTTCGCTCCAAATTGACGATTTCAACCTGGGCGTTTTTAATTGCATTTTCTTTCAGAATGGCCAGGATTGCTCTCTGCAGGTCTTTGTTTTGTTCCTGTGTCTCCCCGTCAAGGCTTTGATAAATTTTCAAATGATCCTCACGATATTCGAGAATCGAATCATGGATGAGCGATGTCGTTTCATCCACTTTTTTTCGATTAGGCTGCGTCATTGCTTCAAGCCCTGTGAATCGGTGCAATAATTCGGAATCACTGAGCTCGACTCCTTTTTGATCCCAAGAAAAAGCGAAGTAGAAGTCATGGAGGGTACGTGATTTCGGAGCTTTTTTGCTAAGCGAATAAGTATCTGACCGATAGAGCTCAAAGGATAAGCGGGCGGGAGAAGACTCATTATTCACGAAGGCAATGGGCCCTAAGTTTGGATCGTAAGCGGGGAGGACATATGGCTTGTCTTGCAACAAGGCTTCAACCTGGTCCTTCCATTGCAAATATTCCGGTGGCGCGAGTTTGCTAGGCGCGGTAGCTTCTTTTGAGAAACTGATTGAGAGTACAGATAGAAAAACGACGAAGATGACGAGCTTAATCCAATGTCTGTTCATCGGGTAGTTCACCTTCTAACTTTCTAGGCAATCAAAACAATGAGATGATGGCAGCATCAGTCTGATTTGTTGTCCACCGATATCTGCACCTCTTTACTGGGACCATTCGTTTTATTCCAATTGGCAAGCGTCTCATAAGAGGAGTCTTCCAGCTCCGGGACTGTCAGGCTAACTGACTGATCATCGAGCCATTTCAGATCACGAATCGGCCAATGAAAAGAATCTGGCGAAACAAGCTGCTTGACTCGCTCACTTTGTTTTTGTTCGGGAATGTTTATTTCCTCCAGCTTCGATACATCGACGAAAACGACGTGATTACGAATGATGTCAGCTCCTTCATTTCTGCCGAGAAGAACCGCAAGCTTGCTTTCGTCCGGGGAAAAATAAGCGGCTTGGAAGATGCTTCCTTCACATAGAGGGAGCGTTTTGGTCTGGTCATCCTTCAGTTGAACGAGGACATGGCTGCAGAGCTTCGTCCCGCATGAATAACCGATATCAGCGAGCATTCCGGCTGACTCGGAGGGAATTGCTTGTGTATAGATACGACTTAGCTCTATTTGCCGCTTCTCTTGGTCAAATTCTTTGAGATACTCGCGCAGGGCTGGAATGTCGTCAACAGCAATCGATACTTGCTTGGAATCGAAAGGGACCATGATTTCATCCTTCATTTCCTCGGAAAGAGTTTCAGAAGGTGCTGGATTATCTTGGATGGATGGCTGCGCACAACCAGTTAAACTAGCAAAGAGGATGGATACAAATAGTAGGGGATGGAGCCATTTTTTCATGTGTAGTCACCTGGGATTTATGATTATTTTGTCACAGCTTCAAATATAGTGCCGTTGAACGTGTAGGCTGATGTTTTCTGATTAAAAACGGTAGCGGCTTTGGTATCAGAGTCAGGACGCTTGTATGAAGTCGTGGAATAGTACAGATTTTCACCGTCTACATAATAGGAACCATACTTTACATAGTATTCTTCCTGAAAAGTAGAAACTTCCTTCAGTTCTCCACTCCACGCCTCCACAAACCGTCCTTTATCCACATACCACAAGACCGCGGTATCTACAGAAACACCGGTTCCACCAGAATGATGGACTATTTGGTAGATTCGTTTATCCCCGATCTCCATGACAGGCTGCTCCAGATCGAGGCTATCTATTTTCCAAGACTGCTCCGATATGAGTTGATAGCTGCCGTTTGCCTGCTTATCAAAAAGGAAGAACGTGCCGAGATGAGCACCACCTGTAATCGTTGCAACGACCTCTGCCGCCTCGTCCTGATCAAGATTGATTTCTTGAAAAGCCAACTCTTCCAAATAATGATCCTTTTTTAGACTTTGCTGTTGAATCCACTTTTTGACCTGGTCTATTTCAAGTGGGGGTTGAGCCTGGCTTTGAGGAAATGGTGATGAGAAAGTGCTTGGAGCGTAGAAGGCAGTGATACCAATGGCAAAACCAAAAACGAGGACACCTAAAACCACTTTTTTCAGCAAATCTTTCACCTCTACTAGTTATGACCGTCCTGTATGATAAGACGTAGGATGACAGATTTTTGTTACAGATTATGTAAGTTTTCATTCGGTTTGCAAGAGCAATTTCATATAAAATAAAGAAATGGGTACGCAAAAAGCCGGGAGGTGGAAAAATGAACAGAAATTTTCATAGAGCGATCATTTTTGATATGGATAACACGCTGCTGCAATCCAGAATCAACTTTTTGGAAATGAAGCGGGCGATTTTTCAAACATGGGTGGATAATGGGATTTGTGCGCCTACGCTAGAGTGGCAAGACTATACGGCCTCACAGCTGATCGAGATCGGGAGACGCTCCGAGCGGATGACGTCCGATTTGGAGTCGGACATGTGGGCAGCAGTGACCGCGATTGAAAAAGAAGGGATGCACGGAGCGGTTTTAGAAGCGCATGCAGCTGAAGTGCTGGAGAAGCTGCACCAGAGCTATCGTCTGTTTATTTTGACAAACAATGCCTATGCAGCAGCACAAGAGGCTTTGAATGAAACGAAAATTGTCCATTATTTCGATGAGGTTGTTGCACGCGAGCAAATGACGACGTTGAAGCCTCATCCTTCTGGAATCAACTATATTCTCAAGCAGTATCCTGATCTGCCTGTTTCGGCTTGGACGATGATCGGGGATTCCTGGATTGATGGCAAAGCAGCGCAGGATGGACATGTTCGGTTTGTTGCCTATCATGGCAAGCGTGAGGAGATGGAGCGGCAAGGTGTTGTTCCAATCGCATATATGACAGATTTACGTGAACTACTGGAGCTTGAATTTGGAGAATAGCAGTGTGAAAGGCGACGGGGCAGACTGTCGCCTTTTTTGGTACAGGTCTTTTTTTCGGAAATTTTTTTACAAAGCATTGAACCAAAAGCATCTGACCTGCCTCTATAGTAGTAAACAATGACCAAGAAAGGACGTTGGTTGTGGAAGAAATAAACTTAATCAAAATTTGCCAATCTGGTCATATTGCTGCTTTCGAGCTGCTGCTGAAAAAGTATGAACATAAGGCGATGCAAACGGCCTATTTGATTACCAGGCAAAAAGAGCTGTCAGAAGATATTGTCCAGGAAGCATTTATTCAATGCTACAACCAATTGCACACACTACGGCAGCCGGAATATTTTCGTACCTGGTTCTATCGGATTCTCATTCGCTTGAGCTATAGAATGGTGAAAAAAGAAAAGTGGAAAGCAATCTTTTCGCAAAAGCCTGTGTCTGATATCGGCTACTCGCCACGCTTTGAGGAAAAGATTGCGGCAAAAGAAATGTATCAGTCACTTTATGAGAGTGTAAACAGTCTCAGTGAAAAATTGCGTACCGTCGTTGTCCTTTTTTATTTCAACGAAATGACAACGAAAGAAATTGCCGATGTCCTGTCTGTTTCAGAAGGAACAGTCAAATCACGCTTGCATCACGCAAGGAAGCGCATGCAACAAACGCTGCAAGACAAAGGCTACTTATCTTTTGAGCCAATAGGAAGGGGGGAGCAGACCTATGTGGGAAACACAGTTACGGAACATGCTGAATGATCAGGCTGAGACGATCCAGCAGGAGTCAACAGTAGCAAACGAAGTGATGACCAAGATTCAAAGCGGTACCCGAAAAAGAATGAAGGGGCGAAAAAGGCTACTGATCGGATTGATTTCGTGTTCGATCCTGATTTTTACCGGCGGTGTTTATGCGGATCAGCTATATCATTATTGGAAAACCCCCAGAAGTGCAGAAGAAGTGAAGAAAACAGAGGAATTAAACAAAGAACTGGAAGCCAAAAGAGAATCGGTAGATGAAGCCATTGCCAAAGCCTTTGGAATCAGTCTCACCAATTACAGCAGTATCGATGCCAACGGCTTGTTTAAGAGCGAGACGGTACATCCGCTGCTCCCCATCGTGAGTGATATCATGGATCAGCAGCAAATCAATGATCGTAAGCCAAGCGTATATATGAATGCTCAGACAGAGCAAGAGGGGTATATTTTCGAGGACAAAACGAAATCGTATGTCGTGCATATGATTAAAAAAGACGAAGCAGGCGAATGGCAGATTGTCTCTGTTCAAGAGATGCAAAAGAAAGAATAAGCTGAGGCAAAAAGAAAGTGTGGCTCGATGATCGGGGAGCCACACTGCTTGCATCTATCACTATTTGAGGCTTTTGCCTTCCTTTTCTACCTTTTCGTGTACTTCCCAGCTTCCATCCTCATCTACGCCGATGAAAGTAACCTGATTCGTTCCATCCGCTTTCTTTTCCAGAATATAGGCTTCCTCAGATGACTCGTCTACAAACACGAATGGCATGATGTCGCCTTCTCTTTGATTATCCATCGCGGTAACGACGATGTCTTTCAAGGAATCGGAGACGTGCGAACTGCTTACCTCTACAGCTCTAAAAAATGCAAAGTTGTCCAAATCAAAGGAAAAGCTGTCCTTCATTTCGGTGAGAACGTCATTTTCAATCGAATCCTTGCTGGAAAGGGATCTGGCAGCTGCTGGGTCCCATTGTACAGAATCATAGTCCGTGTCAATATCGGTACGTTTTCCTGAGCCGTCATACTCGCGGTGGGTGGAATTGATCTCCCATTTTCCGCGCACACTGTTGCTTGCAGATAGGCTATTGGAGATGGTTACAGATCCAGCACCGTACTTATCATCGGAGTCTTTCTTTACGCTATTAAAGTAGACATTAGCAGATACCTGGATTCGTGGCTGACCGCTATTTGCTGTTTTTGCATCCCAATCGACGTAATATTTACTCGAGCCAATCGAACCAATATCAATCGTAGCACGGGCAGTCGTAATTTTTGCAGAAGCAACTGGAGCTAGTAAACCGATCAAGAGAACACTAGAAAGAAGAGAAGCTGTCATTTTGTTTTTGGAAAACAATAGAATCATTCCTCTCATTGGACTATTTACAATTATATACAAGTAGAAAAAGTGTTCAACCATAAACTGTAAAAAATGTAATTTTATGTTGAAAACTATGAAGTTTTTTTGTCGGAATTTGATTATGGTATGAGATTTCGAGACTTTATTTTTGAAGAACGAAAAAAGCGACAGGAAAATATGTCGCTTTTCTTCATAGATGACAGTTTCAATTAAATGGCTGAACCATGGTGAAGGGAGAGGAGGGAATCTAGTATATGATCACGACCGGCTGGTGTCCAGCTCATCAAAAACCAGTTGGGAATCAATTGAGCGCGATTGTTTTTGACGACGTCCATGGCTTTCCAGGAAGGGGTCTCTTGCAGACGGGTAAAGATTTTGTCGCTGCCTGCCCTCAGATTATGCTGCTGGATAAACAGACGATCCGTCTCCAGGCACGGCATCAATTCCGGAGCCATTTCGATGCGCCACATGTGGTCGGGGACCGGGTTTCCGGGTGTGAATTTCAGCTTTGAATAGAGCATTTCATTCAAAGGATGATCACATGTGCCCTGTATGCCGATCGCCCGATGATTGACCTGCATGATCGTAATTCTTTCCTTGCCCAATGTGCTCTTCAATTCGCTGCGCACTTCATGAAGCCGCAAATCCAGACGAGTAATGACCTGCTCCGCTTCCCGTTCCCGATTGACCAGCTCCGCAAGCTTCATCTGATTGACACGCCAATCCCAGGCAGGGAAATTTGGAATGTCCATGCACAAATTTATTGATCTCATATCCTTTTTTGCACTTTGCAAGTATCGTTCTGTAAACAAATTGGTTTTCCCCGACTAAAATTGTGTTATACTTTGCCTAACTGAATACCAGCCTTCAGGGTAGGGTGCAATTCCCGACCGGCGGTAATGACGAACGCACGTCTGAGCCCGCGACTCGCTATCAGCTGGATCGATAGCGACTGACTTGGTGAAAATCCAAGGCCGACGGTAAAGTCCGGATGGGAGAAGGTATTTGGAATGGCCTTTTCAGCTGTTTTTTGCAAAAAAACGGTTGAAGCAAGGCTTGTTTCTCGATGCCCTGAGGAAACTTACTTCCTCAGGCATTTTTTATTTCATATCGTAGCAATCTTCAGGGCAAGGTGAAATTCCTGACCGGCGGTGATGACACAGGATGTGTCCAATGTGTCCATAGCCCGCGACTCGCTGACCAACTGGAAAGCGACTGATCTGGTGTAATTCAAGAGCCGACGGTAAAGTCCGGATGGGAGAAGATCGAGCATGCTTTCTTCATTCTTTTTTTGAAAAATGGATGAGGTAAGGCTTCTTTCCCTATGCCCTGAAACGAATGAGGTTTCGAGGGTTTTTTGTTTTGGCTGGATGCTATCAAGGAAAGGAGTAAGAAATGGAACGGGACAACCAATACATGGATATGGCAATTGGCTTGGCGAAATCTGCAACGGGCCAAACGAGCCCGAATCCATTGGTCGGAGCGGTTGTTGTAAAGGATGGAGCGGTAGTAGGCATGGGAGCGCATCTTAGGGCAGGAGAGCCTCATGCAGAGGTGCATGCGCTGCGAATGGCAGGAGACAATGCCAGCGGGGCAACTTTGTATGTCACGCTTGAGCCTTGCAGTCATCATGGCAAAACACCTCCATGCGCGGACGCCGTTATCTCTGCGGAAATTACCCGGGTCGTAATCGCAATTTTGGACCCAAATCCGCTAGTGGCAGGAAATGGCGTGCAAAAGCTGCGCGATGCTGGTGTGGAAGTAACTGTCGGGGTGAAGGAAGAGGAAGCCAGGCAGCTCAATGAAGTTTTTTTCCATTACATCACGACGAAGCATCCGTTTGTCACAGTCAAGACGGCGAGCACGCTCGATGGCAAAATTGCCTCGGTCACCGGTCACAGCCGTTGGATTACCGGGAGTGCGGCACGAGATCATGTTCATGAGCTGCGCAGACAGGTTGACGCAATTTTGGTCGGGGTAGGGACAGTGCTGGCAGATGACCCCGAGCTTACGGCCAGATGCGATGGACAACGGTATGGCCGGCAGCCGGTACGAGTTGTTTTGGATAATCAGCTACGCACGCCACTGTCTGCCCGTGTCCTTCAGGAAGTTGAGAAGGTGCCAACCTGGATTTTCACGACAGCGGAGGCTCCAGCAGAACAGCGAGATGCTCTACTGGCAAAAGGCGCTGTGGTTATTCCTGTTGCCGGAGGTGTGACGGTGGATGCTGTATTGACCATCTTGGGCGAGCGTGGGATTACCTCTCTTTTGGTAGAGGGCGGAGCAGAGGTCAACGGTTCCTTTCTGCAAGCACGGGCGATCCAAAAAATCATCAGCTATGTCTCGCTCAAGCTGCTTGGTGGAAATGGCGCTCCAACGCCGTTTGGCGGCCAAGGCTTCGTGACGATGGATGAGGCTGTCGTTCTTACACAGACACAGGTAGAACAAGTAGATGAGCAAGATATTCGCATTATCGGCTATCCGAAGTGGAGCTAGCAGAAATGAGAAAGGAGATTGCTATGTTCACAGGACTCGTAGAAGAAATAGGCGTTTTGGAGGCAATTACGGGAAGTGAGCAGGCTGGCCGACTCGTCATTCGCTGCGACAAAGTGCTTGCGGGAGTGCAGCTGGGTGACAGTATCGCAGTTAACGGGATTTGTCTAACGGTTACGTCTCACACTTCGCGGCATTTTAGTGTAGATGTCATGCCTGAGACGATGAAAAAAACAAGCCTGCGACAAGCAAGAGCTGGTCAACGTGTCAATCTGGAGCGAGCCATGAAGCTTGGCGATCGGTTTGGCGGACACATCGTTTCCGGTCACATCGACAGTATTGGAACGATTGTATCACGTGAGCCTCATGCCAATGCGGTTTTGTTTCAAATCAAGCCTGCACCTGAGCTTTTGAAATATATCATTTTGCAGGGGTCGATTTGTATTGATGGAATTAGCCTGACAGTTGTAGCAGTAGATGACAGCAGCTTTTCGGTATCGATTATTCCGCACACGCTGGCGGAAACGAGCCTGCAAGACAGACGTCCAGGAGATTCCGTAAATCTGGAGGCAGATGTCATCGGCAAGTATGTGGAACGCCTGCTTGGTTATCGGAGCTCATCCGCGAACGAACAGTCAAACAAAAAAGAAGGACTTAGCCTGTCCTTTTTGCAGGAGAACGGATTTGTGTAAAGGAGGAGGGAATCGTTATGTTTCATCGGATAGAAGAGGCTTTGGAAGATTTGCGCCAGGGCAAAGCGATTATTGTGGTAGATGATGAGGATCGGGAAAACGAGGGCGATTTTGTTTGCCTGGCAGAAGCGGCTACGCCCGAAATGATAAATTTTATGGTCACACACGGCAGGGGCTTGGTTTGCGTGCCAGTGACACAACATGATGCGGAACGACTGCAGCTCAAGCCGATGGTTGAAAACAATACGGATAAGCAAGGAACGGCTTTTACCGTTTCGATTGATGAACAAACGACTCACACTGGGATTTCAGCACAAGAGCGTTCCTTTACAGTAAAAGCGATGCTCGATGCAGCAAAAGGAGCGGATGACTTCCGCCGTCCCGGGCATATATTCCCGCTCATTGCCAAAAACGGAGGAGTGCTCCGCAGAGCAGGCCATACGGAAGCTGCTGTCGATCTGGCGATACTGGCGGGGGGCTTTCCGGCAGGAGTCATTTGCGAAATCATGAATGAAGACGGCACGATGGCGAGACTACCGCAGCTCGAGGAAATCGCCCAGCGATTTGATCTCAAGCTGATCACGATTGCAGACCTGATTCGTTTCCGGATGCGAACCGAATCGCTCGTCAAACGGGAGGTCGAGACGCAACTGCCGACGGAATACGGCGATTTTCGGATTGCTGCCTATACGAATGAGCTGGATGGAAAAGAGCATGTCGCACTGATCAAAGGAGAGATTTCACCCGATGAGCAAATTCTCGTCAGGGTTCATTCCGAGTGCCTGACTGGGGACATTTTTGGCTCACATCGTTGTGATTGTGGACCACAGCTCCACGCCGCGCTTGAGCAAATCGAGGCAGAAGGTCGAGGCGTGCTGCTGTATATGCGCCAGGAAGGACGGGGAATTGGCTTGATTAACAAGCTGCGCGCCTACCAGCTGCAGGAGGATGGCCTGGATACGGTCGAGGCGAATGCCGAGCTCGGCTTTGCCGCTGATCTGCGCGATTACGGGATCGGGGCACAAATTTTGCGAGACCTGGGTGTCCACCGCATGCGGCTCTTAACGAATAATCCACGCAAAATTCGCGGACTGGATGGCTATGGATTGAAGGTAGAGGAAAGAGTGCCGATCGAAACGAAGAGCCATCCACACAACAAACGATATCTTTCTACCAAACAAGAAAAATTGGGGCATCTGCTGCACATACAATCATAAGGAGTGACAGGAACATGAAAACATTCGAGGGACATTTAGTAGGAACGGGATTGCGCGTAGGGATCGTAGCCGGACGCTTTAATGAATTGATTGTCAGCAAGCTGGTAGGAGGTGCACTGGATGCCTTGAAACGCCACGGTGTTGAGGAAGATCATGTTGATGTGGCATGGGTGCCAGGAGCATTCGAGATTCCGCTGATCGCGAAAAAAATGGCAGAGTCTGGGCGCTATGACGCCGTCGTTACCTTGGGTGCAGTCATTCGCGGCTCGACTCCTCACTTTGACTACGTCTGCAACGAAACTGCTAAAGGAGTAGCTTCTCTGTCGCTCAGTACGGGTATCCCAGTCATTTTCGGTGTGCTGACCACAGACAGTATCGAGCAGGCCATTGAGCGCGCGGGTACAAAGGCTGGAAACAAGGGCTGGGAAGCTGCAGCTGCGGCGATTGAGATGGCGAATCTGACAAAGCAATTTGCATAAGAGAACACGGGCAATACAGTTTGTGAGAAAAGGCGAGGGCATAGGCTCTCGTCTTTTCTTTTTGGGTAAAATCCCCACGAGATGGTCAAAGTAAGAAGGATTTACCTGTAGGGCGATTGGGGGGATCTACCCGTGTCACCAAAAGAGTGGTGGAGAAAGCAAGTAGATAAGCTGGCCGCTGCAAAAGCCTTTGGTCGTACTCATCCAAATGACCAGCACTCGACCATTACTTCTGATCGTATCAAAGCGCAATTGGAAAACGTGGACGATCTGACCAACATGTCATTGGTCATAAATGACGAAGTGGTGCACGTTTTTTTCCTGGAAACGATGGTCGATAATACGCAAATCTACGAAACGGTATTCTTGCCCCTGCAGCGTTCTGACGGCAGAGATCCGCTACAAATCCTTCCTTTTGCCAAAGCGCCATAATGACACGTCTTGCCACCTACATGCTTGTGGTAATTGTAGCGAGCATGTTTCTTGCGGGCTGCTCACCGGAAATTGAGAGACCATCGCTGGAAGATATGGCGTTTATCGGCGTCATTGGATTTGACTATATCAATAAAAAAGATGTGAAGGTGAGCGTATCTTCACCAGTTCCATCGACACATAGCAAGGAAAAGACACAGGTTTATTCCACGGTTGCGACTGTAATGAGTGAAGCCATGCTCAAAATGTCGACGAAAGCGGAACGTACCATGTCGCTTTCGCAGCTCCGGGTGATTTTATTTAGCGAGGAATATGCGCGCAAGGTAGGGATACGCAAGGTGATTCTGGATTTGTATCGCAATCCGATCGTGGGTGAAAACGCGTTCGTGGCAATCGTGAAAGGGAGCGCTGAAGAGTTGATTCGTGCTTCCTATCAAAACAAGCCGGAATTGAACACGTATTTGAATGACCTCTTGCGTCCCCGCGCAGAAACGGCATTTTCCTCGTTTACAAGTATTCAAGATAGCGTGTTTATGATGACGAATGAAGTATCTGACCCGAATTTGCCTTACTTGGTCAAGGAAGACGACGATGTTCAAATAGCCAAAGTAGCCTTGTTTAAAGACGATAAAATGATTGGTTCCATTTCGCAACGAGAGGGGAAGCTGATTCAAGCACTGCTTGGCAGAAACAGACTGCCTCGAATGAGCTTTGAATATCAGGAGCAGACGAGCAAAGGGAAAAAGACTGAGCAGATTGTCTTTGATTTTGTATGGTCGAAATCCAAAGTTCGCAGTAATGGCAGTTTGGAGCGCCCGGTGATTTCGATGCAGCTGGGGATGCGAGGGGTGCTTATAGGTTATACGGGCAACAAGGATCTCAAGTCGAATCATGCGATGGGACTGCTAAAAAAGCAGCTGGAGAGCGAAATCAAAAAAGAGACGTTGAAATTACTGCAACGTCTGCAAAAAGCGGGTGTTGATCCGGCCAGCTTGGAAGAGAGTCTGCGGCAAAAGTATTACGGGGAATGGACGAGACCGATTGCCATGGAGCTTTATCAGAAGGCCGGATTCAACATTGTGATCAATTTGGAGATTGTTGGGTACGGTACTATCAAGTAATCAGCTAAAACAGCCGCTTTACTTCTCGCCAGATTGCTCCGATGGTTTGGCGATTCCACTTGCGTTTTTTGCCGAACAAGAAATTCGTCAGGCCGACAAACATGAGTTCCTGATCTTTTGTATACGGATACCAGTTGACCTCGCGTTTACGAGTGCCGGGATCACGAATGACGGAGATGCTGTGCGTAAAAGCGTGCAGACCGGACGGACCGCGATATCGGCCGATGCCGCTTTGCTTGACGCCGCCAAAGGGGAGATTCGGATTGGCGTAGCTGATGATGACATCATTGATACAAACATTGCCACTTTCCAGCTGCTCCGCTACTCGCTGCGCCTTTATTTTGTCCTTTGACCAGACCGAAGCGTTTAGTCCATAGGGGGAGGAGTTCGCAAGTCGAATCACTTCCTCTTCACTAGAAAAGGTCATAATCGGCAGGATCGGTCCAAAAGTCTCCTCCTGCATGATTTTCATATCGGATGTTACATCGGTCAAAATCGTTGGTGCGATATACATACTGTCTAATGAGACCTGACCGCCGATGACAGCCTTTGCCCCGTTGGCAAGGGCTTCTTCCAAATGGCTATGGATGATCCCCAGCTGTTGGTGAGAGGTCATCGAGCCGATTTCTGCCTCAAGCGGATCGCCTTGGCGCAGAGCCACTGCTTTTTCGGTAACGAGTCTCAGAAACTCAGGATATACCCGTTCATGGACGTAGAGCCGCTCCACAGACATACAGACCTGACCCGAATTGGTAAAGGCTCCCCAGACAGCACCATTGGCAGCTCTTTCGAGGTGAGCGTCTTCAAATACAATCATCGGGTCCTTGCCGCCAAGCTCCAGCTCCACAGGAATCAGATGCTCTGCTGCCGCTGCCATGATTTTCTTGCCTGTCGCAACCGAGCCAGTGAAAAAGATTTTATCTGGTCGTGCTGCGACAAGAGCCTGACCGACCTCACGTCCCCCGTGCAGTACCGATACGACACCATCTGGCAAGGGAACAGCACGAAACAGCTCCTCAATCATAAGGCCGGCTGAAGGGGTGATTTCTGACGGCTTGAGCACAACGGTATTACCGGCTATCAGTGCTGACAGAACAGGAATGACCGAGAGCTGGAAGGGATAATTCCATGGAGAAATAACCGCTACGACTCCCATCGGCTTGTAGTGGATGTACGACTTTTTAGGCCAAAGCACGAGTGAAGTCGGCACTACCTGGGGAGAGAGCATACGCTGGGCATTTTTTTCATAAAAGCGGATTGTATCGACTGTTACAAAGATTTCGGTCATAAAGGCTTCCAGGGAGACTTTTCCAGTAGCCTGACTGATTTTGTGAGCGAATTGTTCACCATGCTCAACCAAATAATGGCGTAGCTGTTCGAGGTAATGGAGCCGCTGAGCAAGAGAAGTAGTAGACCAAGACTTGAAGGCACTACGGGCATGATCCATCGTTTGTCGAACCTGTTCGGGCGTAGCTTCTGTTAGCGATCCTAACTGCTCGCCGGTAGCGGGGTTTTGAAAGGAGATAACAGTCAACGTAGATCACCTCACCTGATAGAAGAATGGGAATCGCCTTTTGGTAGGAAAAGCGATTGAATAACAAGCGGGAACGTTTGCTCAAAATGCGAGATCACGTCTTTAGAATCAGATGCTTCGGATAGCATCGATTGCAAGAAAAGACCGTCAATCAGCGAATAGAGAAGTGCAGTCGCTGCTTCCTTACCCACTGTAAGGGACGAATGTTTCGCATCAGATAACCGCTCCAGCATCTGCGCAATCAGGCTGTGCAGCCGAGCGCGAATCTCGCTGACTTGCTCGTAAAAGGCGGGGACGTACATAGCTTGCACCTGCAGGTCATACCAGAGGCGATGCTGGTCACGGTCCCGAGTCAAGCTGCGATGCAGAACCGAATAGAGAGAATCCATCCAGCGCTCGAGTGGTGCTTCAACAACCTCCCGTTCCAGCTCTGCAATAAAGCCTTCCTTGTATCTGGAAATGACTGCAAGCAGTAAATCTTCTTTGCTCGCAAAATAATAATGTAAAATGCCGAGCGAAACCCCTGATTCCTTGGCGATGTCACGCAAAGAAACATGTGCATAGCCCTTTTGCGACAAGCATAACGTCGCTTGCTCAATTAAAAAGGCCCGCTTCGTCTCTGCTTTGGTCTGGGAAAGGGAAGGGCGTGACAAAACGACACCTCTTTTTTGGACGATCGTCCAGTTTTTCATGCTTTTATTTTCTGTAATGATGTACATATTGTCAAGAAAATGATCCTTCCATTGTCTGGGACTGGAGATTCCTGACTGCTGATTGCAAAAAAAAGAAGCGGTGGTTTACCGCTTCCGTCCTTGTCGCTCCCACCGTCTCAAATACGGATAAGGATCGAATGCCCAATCCGGGCCGCCTGTCTCACGATACATGCCATAATGCAAATGGGGTGGGAACTTTCCAGCTGTACCAGGCTTGCCATACCCCGAGCTTCCAACATAGCCAATGACTTGTCCAGGCTCAACGATATCACCCGGCTTCAAACCTTTCTTAAAAGAACTCAAGTGAGCAAAGTAGTGGTAAACATTCCCCATGTCACGCATACCGATCCGCCAGCCGCCATAGCGATTCCAGCCGATGACTTCAATGACACCGTAAGCGGTGCTCAAGACGGGTGTCCCGTAACTGGCAAAAATGTCTGTCCCCTCATGAATTCTTCTGCCGCCCCAGCCACGAGCGTCACCCCATGTGCTGCGATAGCTGTATTCATAGCGGGCGGGGATAGGGAAATGACGATCATCCAAATGCAAATGCTGATATTTTCCATACACCTGGGCAAACTGCCTGATCGTTTTCACGGAGCGGTCTCGTTGATAATAGGACCAAAGCCCGATCTGCCAATCGTCATGCGAGAAGCCATACGCTGACAAATAGTGAATAATTGAAGTGAGTGCGTCCAGATCGTTGTGTCGATCTGCTTTTCCATCGCCATTGCCATCCACGCCCATGCCATTGAAAAACTGGATGGAGACAGGATTCATGTCTTCCTCGTCCGGGTTTAAAGTGCCACTCCAACGATCCCATGGAATGTCGATTGCAGTCAACCGAGAGGAGGGGTCGGTTTGTTTCGATTGCTTCTTTCTTATTTTCATCATCCGCTCGTATTGGTCGATGGCTGCTAGATACGTCCAAGGAATCCCGTACAACGATTCCATCCGCTGAAAAAGCTGCAAGCGCTTCTGTAAGATCGGATCTTGCTGCGGAGCAGATGGGGCTGCGTGTACAATAGGCTCCAATGGCAATAAAGCTGCAGCCACACACAAGCTGATCTGAATGATTAGGCGGAAAACTCGCATTCCGTCTCCCTCCAGGGTCAGATAGTCTCCTTTGTAGTTTCTGCCAGTGAGTGCCTTTTATCCTAGATAGTTTTTGGAAGGTGTTTTGTCAGTCAACGCACACCCTTTTTGGTGTATGATGCAAGGAAGTAGAAGAGACAACGGGAGGCAAAAAGATGATGAAGCTGGTCATTCGGGCAGAAGATTCGCTTACCCTGCAAGGCCTTGTAGAACCGCTTCAGCAAGTGCTGAAGCATTCAGCGTCGGATACGCTGTTTCGACAACAGGACTGGAATCGATTGAAACAGCTAGCTGAGCCTTATCGAGATTATTGCGAGCAGGAGCAGTGGGATCTAGAAGAAAGGGCGCTGGCTTCGCTTTTATCAGTATGCCCCATCCATCAAAAAGAATGGTCCCTGTTTGTTCTGCCGCTACCGATCCCTGCTGCGCTCCCGCTTTCAATCCTAGAGGTTGTGACGGGGCTGTATGTAAATGAAGTAGAGAGCTCAACCTTTGCCAAGCCCCTCGATTTTTCACCGCTTGCCATGGTGTGGCTACGCGAAGCAGGTGTGATGCCAATACGGGCATGGAGTGGAAAATTACACAAGGTCATACATGGTGAACGGCTTGCGATTTTAGAGCTGGAAGACGAGAAAGCAGATCGACTTATCCCACGTTACTATGAGCAAAAAAATCATGAGAGCGAGCATATCGACGAAGGTATGCTGCTCTTGCAGGTCAATCTGGACGATACAAGTCCCGAGTGGCTGGCGTACGTCATGGAGCAATGCTTGCGAGCGGGGGCAAACGATGTGCACTTTCTTCCGGTTACCATGAAGAAAAGCCGTCCCGGCACCCTGCTGCAGGTGATGTGCTACCAGAGCCAGGCAGAAGCATTAAAAACGATCCTCTTTACCGAAACAACAACGTTTGGCATCCGTTCGTTCCCAGTGGCCTGTCATCGCTTGGCACGCCGCTTTATTCATGTTCAAACGGAATGGGGAGAGGTCGCAGTCAAGCTCGGGTATCACCAGAAAAATCGTGTACAGATTGCGCCTGAATACGCGGTATGCGCGAAGCTGGCTGAGGAAAGCAATATTCCGCTGAAATGGGTATACCAGCAGGCAATCCGGCTCGCCGAACAGGAAAGTGATGTAAATTTGCTGTAAATCCGGCAGGAATGAGAAGCCTCTTCAAAGAATTGGGAAATTGGGAGGCTCGTCCTCCGTCAAACAAGTCATGAGGAGGCTGTCTGATGAGCAAAAAAGTGTTGATCGTAACAGGAGATGCAGTGGAGGCCCTGGAGGTATTTTATCCGTACTATCGTTGTCTGGAAGAAGGGTTTGAAACGGTCATTGCAGCGCCTGCTGTCAAAACGCTGCACACGGTTTGCCACGATTTTGAAGCGCACAGTGAAACCTATACGGAAAAGCCAGCTTATCAGCTCCCTGCCCATACTTCTTTTGCAGAAATTAATCCGGAAGCATTCGATGCCCTGATTATCCCGGGTGGTCGTGCACCTGAACACATCAGACTCAATGAGCATCTGAAGGGAATTGTGGCTCATTTCTTTGAGGCAAACAAGCCGGTAGCTGCTATCTGCCATGGCTCCCAAGTGCTAACGATTGTAAAAGAGCATCTGCAAGGCAGAGAAATGACTGCGTATCAGGCGTGCAGACCGGATGTGGAAGCGTGTGGTGCGATCTATCAAACAGAAACGCTTCATGTAGACGGAAATTTGGTATCTGGACACGCTTGGCCGGATCTGCCTGGCTTCATGCGTGAGTTTCTCCGATTGCTCCGCTAAAAAACAACACCTCCCAACCAAGCCGGATGATTGCGTCCGAGCCTATTGGGAGGTGTTTCTTTTCGAGGCTTTACAGTTGTTGTCCCACCAATAAGCGCAGAACGTTCGGCTGGTCAGGCAGATCACGCGTGCCCGCACCATAGCCGATTGATTCTACAGTCATCGCGGGAAGTGGACCAAAATCGCGAACCAGAGCGGCTGCAACACCAGCACCAGTAGGCGTGGTCAGCTCCTTTTGAATGGTGGTCTGACGCAGAGGAATGCCGATGAGCATCTCCATAGTGGCAGGAGCCGGTACAGGATAGAGGCCGTGATCACAGCGAACGTAGCCATTTCCGGTAGGTACATGTCCACAGTACAGCTCATCGATGTCGAGCTCCTCCAGACCGAGCGCAATTCCGACAACATCCACGATTGAGTCGAGAGCGCCTACCTCGTGAAAATGAACCGTTTCAACCGGCACATGGTGAATTTTTGCCTCTGCGATCGCAATTTTTTCAAAAACAGCAAGGGCTCTATTGCTCACGCGTGGCGCAAGCTCGGCAGCCTTGATCATTTCAACGATTTCCTTATATCCGCGGTGAACGTGGTCATTTCCGAGTACCTTTAGCTGCTTGAATGGTGTCGCTGCGGGAGCAGATTCATCGATTACATCCAGCTTCAAAGCACTGACACCAGTCTTTACAACCTTTTTCCACTCCAGGCGAAATGCATCGAGTGAGAGCTTGCGCAGTTGCGCTTCGATTCGATCCCGGTCTGCCCCCGCATCTACCAATGCTGCCAGCAGCATGTCCCCGCTAATTCCCGAAAAACAGTCCAAATAAGCGATACGCACGAGAAACACTCCTTCCAAGAGGTCTAATCTTCCTGTATCATAAAGGGAAAGTATGTTCGTCTGTTTGACAATTCTGTCCAAAGTGTACCATTTGATGATTGGTTTGTCATGTAAGGAGTTGAAGATTGTTGCTATCATTCATACATACAGCAGATGTCCATCTCGATGCGCCGCTTCAGTCTCTATCGGGTGTTTACGAGCTGCGTCAGGATGATTTTCGCAGTACGATGCGGCGAATTCGCGATCTGGTTTGGGACAAGCAGGCAGATTTTTGGTTGATCGCGGGAGATCTTTTGGAGTATCACGGGGGCAGACGCTCTACGGCGATTTTTCTGCGCGATTTGTTTGCCAGTCTTGCTCCTGTCCCTGTTTGTATCGCTCCTGGAAATCACGATCCGTGGCGTTCCGATTCGTTTTATCAGACGCTCGACTGGTCTAGCAATGTATATTGGTTTACGCCTGAATGGGGTGCTTTTGAGTTTCCGGAAAAGTCATGTGTCGTCTACGGCTGGGGATTTCCACACCCACATGTGTACGAATCACCGCTGGACACATTTCCTGGCAAGCTGAATGGTTATCAGCATCACTTGATGGTTCTTCATGCTAGCATTTTGACGAGCGCAAAGGATGATCATCATCCGTACGCCCCTGTCTCCCTGCAAGAGCTGGCAAAGACCGGGATGGATTATGTAGCTCTGGGGCATATTCACAAGCCGGCGCAGTTTCCCCATCCTGAAAAGAGACAGCCGTTTGCAGCATACCCCGGCTCGCCTGAGGGTCTCACTGCAAAAGAGGCAGGGCCGCGCTGTGTCCTGTTTGGCGAGCTAAGTGATTCAGGTACGCTAACATTGTCGCCAATCGCTGTGGAGCAGCGGCAAATTTGCAAGCGAGAGATTGTCCTTGGCGGAATCGAGACGATGGAACAATGTATCGAACGACTCGAGGGCGAGCTAGCTGAGGAAAAGGAATCGGACCTATTGTACATCACATTGACCGGGGAGCGTTCTGCACATTTTGTACCAGCAATCGAGGTTTTGAAGCAAAAATTTTCCCGGTTTTTTCTCATTCAATTTACCGATCAAACATGGCCTGATGTGGATGCCGACAAGCTGATCGCTGACGGCGGTGTATGGGGGCGCTGGCTCGCCAAGCTGGCCGAGTGGGAAGAGCAGGCGGCAGATGAAGAGATGCGGGAAAAAATCAGGGAAGCACGCAAGGAAGCGCTGGCTCGGATAGGAGGGAGCGTCCGGTGAGAATTGACGAGGTTCAGCTCAAAGGCTTTGGAAAGTGGCAGGACGCTGTTTTCCGCTTCGCTCCGGGAATCAATGTGTTTGTGGCTCCGAATGAAGCAGGAAAATCCACTTTGCTGCAAGGAATCATAGCAGCTCTTTATGGTATGAAGCGCGATTATGTCAAATCGGCGCGCTATTTAGCCGAATATGAAAAATACCGACCGTGGCATCAAGGTGATTATGAAACGATTATTACTTACCAGCTTGCGGGAAAAACGTATCGGTTACATCGGTATTTGAGCAAAGAACGTGAGCAGGCAAGAATCTTTTTGGACCCGGAATGGACAGAGCTGACCGATATTTATTTGGAGGACAGGCGCAAGGAACGCAATTTTATCGAAAAACATCTGGGGCTGACGCGAAGCTTGTTTACCGACCTCACCTGGATCAGACGTGAGCCTTTGTCGGCAGCAGAGCATTTGATGCCTTCGCTTGATGCGACAGATGATGCGAATCCTGCCGTAAACAAAATATTGGCTGAGCTGGATCGCGAACTTGCTGGCATCGGGAAAAAGGAAAAAGCCGAAAATACAATGCTAGGCAAAGCGTCTGCGCTCGCTGTCCAAAAAGAGCAGGAGCTGGCTGGAGCGGAGGCAGCATGGAGGGTCATTAATCAACTGACACAGCAAATTGCGCAATGGGAGGAAGTGCGGGCTGAGCAGGAGCAGATGCGGGAGCGCGTGCGAAAACGGCTCGAGCGCCTGCAGCAACAGCACGAGACGTGGCAAGAACGCTGGCAAAAAAGCTACATCGTTCCTGGGCCAAAAGAATGGGAATGGTGGATGCAATCAGCTGCCTCCCCAAAGGAGCAGCGCAATCATCAGGAAACTATGGATGCTTTGCAAGGCTTGAAGCGAAAGCAAAGGGAAAAAGGCGAACCTGCTCAACCACGGGAGGGCGGGGAAGTGAACCGCTTGCAGCTGCAACAGGATTACGAGCAGGGCATACAACTGCGCAAACGTTGGGAGCAGTGTCACATGGAGCTGGCAAGCATGGCTACTGTGGCTGTTGCCAGTCCGCGGAGACAAGGTCGCTCAAACAGCGGTGACAATCTCAAGAAGCAGCGCCGTGGGAAGATAATTCTATGGGGGACTGCTGGCGCTTTTTTGCTCTTGGCTATCCTGGCTCTTTATTCAGAGCATGGCATCATGGGAGCAGTTTCCCTTGGTCTGGCAGTGCTTTTTTCTGGAGCGGCGTATTTGCTTTATCGCGGAAAAGAGAGTGGAGATTCTGCTGCTACGGCAAGCGGGAGTGCATCAGCAGAGGATTGGCAACGACTATCAGAGGAAGTATCTAGCCTAGATGACTCCCTTTTCCAGTTGGTTGAGCGCTGGGGTGCAGCTACTTGGGAGGAATTTCTCGAAAAGCGGGGGGAGCTTCAAAATAGCATCGACACCCGTGAAGCCAAGCAAATGGCAGCCCAAATGAACGAACGGGAAGAGGAAGCAATGCTTGTGACTCGCTGGGGGGAAGCGCTGCGCAGCTGTTTGGAAAAAGAAAAAGCAACAAGAGATCACGAGCAAGAAATGCTGCAGGTGGAGCGAGCACAAATCGAGGATCGTTTGCAGGAATTACGCGAGCAGATCGCTGGGGCATATGGGAAAATGGGTGCTCATGAAACTGTATCGGTTGCGAAGGCCAAAGCTGATCAGGAGGACGCGGCGAATGGACTGAGACAGCTGCTAATAAAACGAGATGCCCTGCAAATCGCCCGTGATGCGCTGCAGGAGGCACTGGGTGAGTGGAATCGTGATGTATCGCCTGCAGTTAATGAACGTGCATCTGAAGTCATCACGCAAATTACTGGCGGCAAGTATCAGGATGTCAGACTGGACCCTAGGGAAGGCTTTGCGATCCGCTTGCTCGAACCAGCCAGACAGCTCGTTTTGGAGCAGGAGCAATGCTCTACGGGTACACAGGATCAGCTTTATTTCGCCCAGAGGCTGGCGTTATTGCAGCATGTTAGCAATGAAACAGAGCCATTGCCGATTTTTCTCGACGATCATTTTGGGCATTATGATGAGAAAAGGCTTCGGCGAACACTGGATTACGTGGCGAAGCTGGGGATGAAGCAGCAAATTTTCCTGTTCACCTGCCATGACAGGGAGCTGCGATTGCTGGAACCGTATTTGGATCAATCGGATGGACGACACTGCCTGCATCAGCTCGGCGAAATGCGCTAGATGTATGGAAAGAGGTTGCCCCACTTATATCCAACCTCTATAATGAAGATTGACCATGTTTAGACCCAAGACTAGACCAAGTCTTGACCAAGTCAGATGAGGAGTGGGCCCCATGACGCAAAGAAAGCCGGAGTGGCTCAAGATTAACCTAGTATCAGGATCGGAATTAGCCAGCTTTAAAGAGCTGAAACAGACCATGCGCAGTAAAACGCTGCATACGGTTTGTGAGGAAGCCAAATGCCCTAATATTCATGAATGCTGGGCCAGTGGTACGGCAACCTTTATGATATTGGGTGATATATGTACCCGCGCCTGTAGGTTCTGTGCGGTAAAAACCGGACTTCCTACGGAGCTTGACGTAGCAGAGCCGGAACGTGTGGCAGAAGCAGCAGAACAAATGCGCTTGAAGCACGTCGTTGTGACCTCTGTTGCACGTGATGACTTGGCAGATGGAGGCGCCCAGATTTTTGCAGAGACGATCAAAGCGATCCGCCGCAGGCTGCCGTTTGCTTCTGTTGAAGTGCTCATTCCTGATTTTATGGGGAATTGGGATGCACTTAAAGTGGTAATGGATGCGCGTCCGGATGTGCTCAATCATAATATTGAGGCTGTCCGTCGTCTGTCTGACCGCGTACGTGCACGTGCCAAATACGACCGTACGCTCGAACTATTGAAAAAGGCAAAGGAATTCCAGCCTCAAATCCCGACAAAGTCCAGCTTGATGATCGGTGTCGGAGAGACGATTGAGGAGATTATGGAGACGATGAACGATTTGCGCTCCGTTGACGTCAATATCATGACGATCGGGCAATACCTGCAACCGACGAAGAAGCATTTGAAGGTAGAAAATTTCTACCATCCGGATGAATTTGCCCGGTTGAAAGAGGAAGGTATGAAGCGTGGATTCAGCCACGTGGAAGCAGGTCCGCTTGTTCGCAGTTCGTATCATGCTCATGAACAAGCCAGCGCTGCCAAAGAAACCATCGCAAAAGAAAACATTGCACAAGCACAATAACAAAGGAAAATAATGGGAACCCCCACCTGCGGCTGATTGCACGCAGGCGGGGGTTGCTGTTTACCTTGGAAAAAGGTGCTAGCGGCTGGTTGTACCCATATGGGTTTTCGTGCTCTTAGAGGGGTGCGTGACATGACTCTTTGTACGTGCTTGCTCGCCATCCGTCATACCGCCCATGCGCTTGATCAAAGCGTCAATGCTTGCGGTATCTTCTGTACGTGCAGAATGCACATTGCTCGAACGACTGGCAACACGCGAGATCTCCTGAATGTCATTATGGTTGTCGGTCACGTATACTTTGTAGTAGCGTGGTGACACCGACATGGCATTCATTTTGGCTTGATGCTTGGCAGTACGGGCATCTCCACCCTGAGTGTTCAGACCAACGAAGATTTCTTCATCGGTTACGAGCACAGTGGATCGTTGAACTCCGGGGCAGCTTGCCGTCACATTTCCGACTGCTTGAGCCAATGCATCACGGTCTACATACACATGGTTCGCGCTAGCAGTATGCAGCTGCTGACGATTGGTTTGGACGTAGCCCATCTTAGGTGCACTAGTTTGCATGACACCTGCTCCACCACGGTTCCAGGCATGCTTCTGATAAACGGAATGCCTTGTCCCGGTTGTTCCTGGGACAGTGCTGAGGGTGCCGGTTGTGCCAGTGCCTGTGATACCAGTACCTCTCATACCAGTGCCCGTGATACCAGTACCTGTGGTGCCAGTACCTGCGGTGCCGGTGCCATCAGGAAAGGCATGATAGGGACGCATGCCATTCGTGTACGTGTTGTAATTGTTGACATGTGGATACATGCCATCTTTTACACCAGGTGCACTGCTGATTCCGATACCATTTCGTACGTGAAGCCCGTCATAGGCTCCCGTGCGGACTCCGTCTACGCTTGTCTGGTGCATGCCGTTGTAACTTCTGGTGTGAATACCATCGAAGTCTGTGCGGCGCGTTCCGTCATAGTTACGGACGTGCAAGCCATCAAAGTTGGTAACGTGAGGAGCTGCCTGGTTCGTCGTCGCCTTGTTTGGATGCGTGTAGTTGGGCGCAGCGTTGTTCGCACAAGCAGAAGCCAAGAGCGCAATACCAGCGATAGCAGGATACAACCATGTCTTTTTCAATGATAACACCCCCTACACGATAGAATGTCCAGGGAAGTGCAGCTGTTTTCGTGGGAAATTTATCGCATGTTTCATGAAATATGGTAAGATGGACGTAGTTTACATGTGTTAGGAGGAAGCGGTCTTGATTCGCACGCAAGCCGGTACTTATGAAGTCATGGAAGAAAATCGCGACGGCTGGAATCCGGAAGCATTCAAGGAGCGCTACAGCGATATCCTCGACAAATACGACTACATCGTAGGCGATTGGGGATACGGTCAGCTTCGTCTGCGTGGATTTTATACAGACGTCAATCGCAAAGTACCGTTCGAGCAGCGAATCGCCGCTTTGGATGAGTACTTGCACGAGTTCTGCAATTTTGGTTGTCCATACTTTGTTTTACGCAAAGTGAAATCCGCTACGGGTTCCGATGACAGCGAGATGATGCAGGATGACTCGGGGAATGATCTGATTATCGACATAAGGCAGGACATAACACGCGAGGATGGCTCCCATACAAATGGAGAGAGAAAAGAACGCAAGCGATTCCATCCCCGTCAGAACAAGCCTGATCGCTCGGATAAAAATAATAGTTCAAATGATCGTTCTGGCCAAGGACGAAACGAACGGTCAGACAAGCCCAAATTCAACAAAGAGAAATCTGATAAAAATGGCAGGGACGCTGGCAAGGATCGTCGTCCACAGTCCAATCAGATGCGTCCCAATCGTGAGCGTGACAAGGTTCCAACAGGACCCAACTCACAGAAGCGTGATTCTTGATTCGTAAAAACCATGTTTTGTATAGAAGCGAGCCCTCTTAGTCGGGGCTCGTTTTGCTTTCATTAAAATGGCTGCTTCCACCATAAAAAAAGCATTCAGACCGCTATGGGTTTGAATGCTTGGTTTTATGGTGATTTAGACTATCTATTGGTGTCTGAGCTTTTTCGGTCAGCGACTTTACCAACCACCAAAGCCGCCGCCTCCACCACCCCAGCCACCACCGCCGCCTCGTACCCAAGGGCTCCACGGGTTCCACTGATTCCACTGATTCCATTGATTCCACTGGTTCCACTGATTCGCCCCGCACGTGTTGCAATTGTTCCAGCCGCCGCCCCAGAATGGTGGCTGGAGGGGAATGACGATCGGGAAAAATACGTCAGGGCCCCGACGTCCACGGAACAGTACAGGGTGCGCTTGGTCCTCGGGAATGTATTGGTAGTCTTGTTCTGCCAGTGGCTGCTGGGTTGAGGCGTATTGCTGCTGATCATATGCATAAGGTTGCATCGTGCAATTGCACTCCTCTCGTTGTCTGTCTGTGCAGTAGCAGTATACGAGGCATTCGCCTGTATGGAGCATTGTCCGGCAGGAAATGGGCTGTAAGTCCAGAGATTTACTAAAATCATTCGCAAAAAAATATAATTGTAATCATTTGAATATTTTGCTTTAATGATTAACGTAGGTTTATTTAAAAAATGAAAATGCGTTTCCGTCTAGCGGAAACAAATAAGAGGGTGATTATGTGATGGATGTAACTTCTAAAGTTAGAGCTGTAGACAGGGCATTCGATATTATTGAGTCATTTACTTTCAAGGAGCCAGAATTAACCTTATTAGAAATATCCCAACGAACCGGATTGGCTCTGGCAACGACTCACCGTTCGATTCAAACCATGATAAAAAGGGGGTATATCGAGCAGGATCCGATTTCGGGTAAGTTGCGATTAGGGATGCAGTTTGTAAAGCTGGGTGGAATCGTAATTCAGAGAATCGATCTTACGCGAATCGCCGCACCGTTTCTCCAAGAGTTATCTAAAAAGACGGAGCAGAATGTCAATATGAGCATTTATGACAAAGGGGAAGCCCTATGTATTGTAAATATTGAATCATTTCATAACTTCCAATATGGGATTAAGGTGGGACAAAGGCTGCCTATTTACGCAGGAGCCTTATCTAAAGTAATTTTGGCTCATTTGCCTAACCAAGAGCTGATTACCCTGTTGTCAAACAAATTAGAATCATTTACGCCACTTACCATTTCTCAAGAAATGAGACTGAGAGAAGAAGTCGAGGAAATTCAAAAGCGTGGCTATGCGCGGTCAAGCGGAGAACTGGCTCTGGGGGTTGCAGCGCTTGCTGCCCCGATCTACAACTATGAGAACAAAATGGTTGCTGGCATTGCGATATCCGGGCCAGAGCATTATTTTGCAGATGAGAAAGTGAACAATTTTGTGGTTGAACTTTTGGAAACGGCAACGAAGATATCCAAAGAATTGGGCTTTAATCAAGTCATATAACTGCACTTTTAGACAAAAATGGAGGAGGATACGTATGGCGAAAGTAGTAGGAATTCCAAAGAAAATAGGGTTAATACTCGTAGTCTTCTTATTGATTCTGACAACCGGGTGTGGGCAAAATCAGCAGCAATCGAGTCAGAACCAATCAAGTCAAAACCAGCCGGGTCAAACACCAGAGTCGAATACCAAAAGCACTGAACCAAAGACAGGTGGGGTTCTCACTGTTGGCATGGGCGCGGATTTAACCAAGCTAGACTTACACACCTCAACCGTTTTGTCCGATCGGATTCCGTTGTTACATGTACAAGAAATGCTTGTAACTATTGACGAAAATATGGCGATCATCCCTATGTTGGCCAAGGAGTGGAAAGAGGACAAGGAAGCTAAAACGGTAACCTTTACGCTGAGACAAGGGGTGACCTTTCACAACAAGAAAGAACTGAAGGCGGAAGACGTAAAATACTCGCTAGATCGTTTTCGTACAGAAGCACCGCGAAAAGCTGAGTTCTCCATGGTGAAGTCCATCGACACACCCGATGACTACACCGTTGTCTTCCACTTGGATGGCGCTTCTGATGTGTTTTTGGGATCGTTGGTCAATCCGTTCAATCCGGCGGTTATTATGCCAAAAGGACTGGCTGAAGAACAAGCTGGAAAGGTGACTACACCAATCGGTACAGGTCCATTCATGTTTGAAAAGTGGGATCAAGGCAAAGAACTGGTGCTAAAGCGTTTTCCTGACTACAAGCCAGGTGAGGGAAGCATGTCCGGTTTTGGAGGACAAAAAAAGGCCTATCTGGATGAAGTGGTTTTCAAACCGATTAGTGACCCAACAGTTAGGATGACGGCATTGGAAACAAGGGAAATCGATATTGCTATCGACGTTCTCCCCAAGGATGCTCAGTATATCAAAGACAAGCCGGGCCTGGTGATGGCACAGACGCCTTCTTTGAACTGGGGAATGCTTCAGTTTGGGATGAAAAAGCCTCCTTTTGACAATCCGAAGATGCGCGAAGCAGTCGCCTACGCTATCAATAAGCAGGAAATCGTTGATATTGCCACATGGGGTATGGGTGAAGTCGCTCCTTCTCCTGTTTTCCCGAGCACCTGGTGGTATTCCGATGCTCATGCAAATGACATCAAGCAGGATGTCGAGAAAGCGAAGCAACTGGTTAAGGAAGCAGGTTACAACGGTGAACCGATTAAAATTGCGACAAGCAAAGCCTACGACCACCATGAAAAAACAGCAATCGTCCTGCAAAAGCAATTAAAAGACATCGGGTTGAATGTTGAAGTGGAAGTTTTTGAGTGGGCATCGTTCGTTTCCGGGCCGTGGACAACCGGTGATTATCATTTGTTAAATGGGCATATCACACCTCGCCCAGATCCAAATCAAATTTACTACGCGTACCTGCATAGCGGATCCAGCTACAATGGCTACAACAGCCCAGAGATGGACAAGCTCTTGGATTCAGGGATTTCCACAACTGAAAAAGAGAAACGCAAGGAGATTTACGGACAGGTGCAAGAGCTGTTGAGGAAAGATTTACCATTCGAGTCCCTTTACTACTATCCAGTGATTGAGGCACATCAATCTTATGTAAAAGGGTATAACGCCTGGAGTGCCGGTTATCCGAGATTGTGGAATGTGTGGTTGGACAAACAGTAATCCAAATTGGTAAGCATGATGGGTTGTTATGCTTACCTTCCGTAAAATGGATGGGAGGTGGGGAGTCATGGCTTCATATGTTGTCAGGCGATTACTGTCATTGATTCCGGTGCTATTGGTAGTTTCCATCGTCGTATTCCTTTTGATTCATCTCATACCTGGTGATCCGGCAGCGGTGATGCTTGGAGCTCAGGCAACCCCCGAGCAACTCGCACAATTACAAGAAAAAATGGGCTTGAATGAGCCATTGGCATCCCAATTTTATCATTGGATTGTGCATGTCTTGCAAGGGGATATGGGACAGTCACTTGTTTCGGACAAAGATGTAAACACCCTGATTAGTGAACGCATGCCAGCTACGATTGCACTCACGGTCTACGCGTTGGTCATTTCGCTCATTCTCGCTATTCCGCTCGGGATCATCTCGGCAGTGAAACAAAATACGGTATGGGACTACTCGTCGATGGTAGTTGCCCTTGTGGGGATTTCCGTTCCGAATTTTTGGGCGGCTCTGCTCTTAATCATTGTCTTTTCCCTGCATCTAGGCTGGTTTCCGTCTACTGGCTATGTTGCCCTGCTGGACAACATTTGGCTTCACTTGAAACATCTTACTCTGCCTGCTCTTTCACTCGGCTTTATTCAAGCAGGAGTCGTGACCAGAATGACTCGTTCCAGCATGCTCGATGTACTGCGCCAAGATTATATCCGGACGATTCGGGCAAAGGGTGGAACCTCTTGGCACGTTATTTTTAGACATGGACTGAAAAATGCGATGATTCCCATTATTACGATCATTGGCCTGAATTTTGGACTGCTGCTTGGGGGAACAGTCGTCGTAGAAACGATTTTTAGTATCCCGGGTATTGGAAGTCTCGTTGTCAATTCTGTCTTCAATCGGGACTATCCGGTGATTCAAGGAGTCATTCTCTATATCGCGCTGATTTATGTACTGATTAATTTGGTGGTTGACCTGCTGTACGCCTACTTCGACCCGAAAATCGATTACAGCAAAGGGTGAATGGAATGAAAACAGAAAGCATCGCCACAAAGGGGCAGATAGCAACTTTTCTACTCAAATTTTCACGCAGAAAAATGGGGATGGCTGGGCTGGTGATCGTGTTTTTCGTCCTCGTGATATCGCTGTCTGCTCCACTCATAGCTCCTTATCATCCGACTGACGACTCTGATTTCACCAATAGAATTGCAGCTCCCAGCGAGAAGCATATTTTTGGAACAGACGAATATGGTCGTGATGTCTTTAGCAGGATTCTGTACGGAGCGAGGATTTCTACGATCATTTCACTCGGAGCCATCCTAATCTCATCGGTTGCGGGGACGATCATCGGATTGATCTCGGGTTATTACGGGCGCTGGATTGACAGTCTGCTGATGAGGATTGTCGACGGGATCATGTCGTTTCCCCCTATTTTGTTTGCCATTGCCTTGATGGCGGCATTAGGCTCTAACGTCGTGAATATCATCATTGCCTTGTCTATCATCTATACGCCACTGTTCGCACGTTTGATTCGGGGCTGTGTGTTGTCGATCAAAGAAAAAGAGTACATTCAGGCGATCAAGGTAGTGGGTGGCTCTGACCTGCGTTTGATGCTGAAGCATATTTTGCCAAATTGTATGTCACCGTTATTGATTCAAGTCACCACATACTTTGCCTACGCGATCCTTGCAGAAGCTGCGCTGAGCTTTATTGGCCTCGGTGTCCCACAGCCTGAACCGAGCTGGGGAAATGTTTTATATGATGGCAGACAATTCATGAGGGAAGCTCCGTGGATTTCGATTTTCCCAGGTGTTGCGATTGCTGTGACTGTCCTCGGGCTGAATTTGCTTGGAGACGGACTGCGAGATTACCTAGACCCGCGGATGAAGTAGCGAAAATACGAAAGCGAGTAGGAGAGGAAAGAAATGAACGTAGATAAATATTTGTTTGGTGAAATGACTTGGCCGGAAATCAAGCAGGCCGTAATGGAAAAAAGAGTAGCAGTCATACCGGTGGCGATGATTGAGGAGCACGGGCATCATTTGCCTGTTGATACTGATTTGTTGCTGGCAAATGAAGTCTGTGTTCGCGCGGGGGCTAAAATTCCTGACGAGGTGGTCGTCATTCCTGCGATCAACCACGGCTACGCTCCTCATCAGATGGATTTTCCCGGCGTCATCTCGATTTCCAGTGATACTTTCATCAGCTACGTGGTTGATGTATGCAACAGCTTGGCGCATCAAGGCTTTGAACGAATTCTGTTAATGAACGGCCACGGAAGCAATGTCTCCTTGCTACAAGTAGCTGCTCGTCAGACTAATCTGGAGTATCCGAATGTACTATGTGCTTCTGTCTCACACTGGGATTTTCAACCGGTTATTGAATGTGCGGAGCAGGTGCGGGAATCGGAAAATCCAGGCGGGATGAATCATGCCTGTGAACTGGAGACATCCATGTACTTGGCTATACGTGAGGATCTCGTGCAAATGGATAAAGCGGTTAGAGATTTGGATAAATACAAGAACTCCAAGTATTTCTGGCTTGACCTGGTTGGCAAGGGGGAAGGGCGTCCGGTGATTACGATGCCGTATTGGAGCACGATCTCAGAAACGGGGACGCTCGGTGATCCGACCAAATCGACGAGAGCAAAGGGTGAACAGCTTCTGAACGCAGCGGTAGATGGACTGGTCGAATTTGTCCGCATTTTCAAAAATCGTGAGCACCTTCCGCGGATCAATCATCATCTATGAGAGGGAGAAAAGCGCATGAGTGACAAACTGTTGGAAGTAAAGCAGTTGCGGATTTCCTTTCAAACGGAAACGGGTACTGCAAACGTGGTAAATGGAATTGATTTGACTGTCTATCCCAAGGAAACCTTGGGGATTGTTGGTGAAAGCGGCTGTGGGAAAAGCGTCACTTCCTTGGCCATCATGGGGCTGATTCCCACACCTCCAGGTAAAGTGCAAGAGGGTGAAATATGGTTTAATGGATGCAATTTGTTAGCGCAGAAGAAAGGAGCCCTGCGTAAAATCAGGGGTAATGAGATTTCGATGATCTTTCAGGAGCCGATGAGCTCCCTAGATCCGGCTTTTACCATTGGTAGCCAAATTACCGAGGCAATTACGTTTCATGAAAAGGCGAGTGCGGCAGAGGTAAAAAGCCGTTCTATCGAGTTACTGAGGTTGGTAGGGATTCCAAACCCGGAGCAACGATATAAAGAGTACCCGCATCAAATTTCCGGAGGGATGAGGCAGCGGGTCATGATCGCGATTGCCCTCGCTTGCACCCCGAAATTACTGATTGCTGACGAACCTACAACAGCTTTGGATGTAACGGTCCAAGCGCAAATTCTAGAGCTGATGAACGATATCCGGGAGCGATTACATACAGCTATCCTTTTGATTACACACGATTTGGGTGTCGTGGCGGAGATGTGTGATCGGGTGGTCGTCATGTATGCGGGTGAAATCGTGGAAGAAGCAACGACTGAGCTGCTTTTTGATCGGACAGCCCATCCGTACACAGAAGGCTTACTCAACTCCATGCCTAAATTAGATGGCCCCAAAACCAGACTGACTTCGATCGAAGGAAACGTTCCGTCCCCGACGGAAATGCCGACTGGCTGCCGCTTCTGCCCGCGCTGTTCCTATGCTACAGAAATATGTTGGGAAGCGTCTCCACAGCTAGTAGAGATCGAAGTGGGTCACAAGGTAAGATGCTGGTATGCCAAGGACATCTTGCAACAAAAGGGGAGATAAAGGATGATTCAAAGCCCGGTGCTGGAATTGCATGAGGTCAAAAAACACTTCCCGATCAAAAAAGGCGTCTTCATGAAGCAAGTGGGAAGTGTGAAAGCGGTGGACGGAGTTAGTCTCTCTGTTTTCCCACAGGAGACACTAGGGCTAGTAGGCGAAAGCGGATGCGGAAAAAGCACTTTGGGACGAATGATCGTTCAATTGCTGGCCCCGACAGAAGGGCAAATCAAGTTTGGTGGTAAGGATATAAAGGACATGGCAGGAAGTACCGAATTCAAGAAAAATGTGCAAATGATTTTTCAAGACCCCTACTCGTCTTTGAATCCGCGTCAAAAGGTAGGCAATATATTGAGTGAGCCGTTTTCCATTCACGGGGAGCTAACCCAGCAGGAGCGCAGGGAACGCGTGCTGTATTTGCTTGATCGAGTAGGCCTGACACCAGCACATGCGGACCGATACCCCCATGAGTTCAGTGGCGGACAGCGACAACGGATTGGAATTGCCAGGGCATTAGCCTTGAATCCGAGACTGGTGGTCTGTGATGAGCCTGTTGCTGCTCTAGACGTATCCATCCAATCTCAAATTATTAATCTGCTGGAAGATTTGCAGGCAGAATTCAATATGTCCTATTTGTTCATTGCGCATGATCTGGGGGTCGTCCGACATATCAGCAAGCGGATTGGGGTGATGTATTTGGGTAACATCGTTGAAACGGCTGAAGCAGACGAGCTGTTTGCCAATCCGAAGCACCCGTATACACAAGCTTTGCTGTCGTCGATCCCGGCACAGCATCCGAAGCTCAAACGAAGAAAAATCGTGCTGAAAGGAGATCCTCCAAGTCCGACGAATCCGCCTACGGGCTGTAAATTCCATACTCGTTGCCCGTTTGCGGAGGCAAAATGCAAAGAGGTGGCTCCCCCGCTCCAAGGTCCTTCCAATCATCTTGTCGCCTGCCATATGGCATAAAAGATCGCAAAAATGCCCGTCCGGCCTAGGGCCTATTGAGACGGGCTTTTTTTAGGATAGATATTGGAGTGTTTGCTTGCTTCTGTCGAGCGCTCTAAATTACGGTTTCCAGAAAAGACTTTAATTCTTCGGCTTCCTGTTCATTCAAGTTAAAGGCGAACTCCAGATAGCCTTCTTCCTCCAAATCATCGTGACCGATAATCGCAGAGCGACCATTTTGAATGTTGATGACCAATTTTTTGCCATAGAAGCGGTTTGTTGTGGTAATCGCCAAATCAAAACGTGTCGATTCCGCCATAAAGCTTACGAATCGGGTTTTTGTGTCTTCCGGCTCGTCATACAAATAAAACAAATCGTGCGCCATATACTTCCCTCTACTTCCATAAAAGATTAGGTTTGTGTTCTACGTTGTGCAAGGCACGGACAAAGCGAATGGTCTTTGTTTGCGCACGCATGACAATGGAGTGAGTTTCGACCATGTCATCTCCCAAATAACGCACGCCTTGGAGCAGCTCGCCATCAGATACGCCAGTTGCGGCAAAAATTGCGTCGTCTCCTTTTACGAGGTCATCCAGAGTCAGCAGCTGCTCAGGATTTGTCAGGCCCATTTTGATGCAGCGCTCTCGTTCCTGGTCGTTTTGAGGCTTGAGCTGCGCCTGCATGTCACCACCGAGGCATTTAATCGCGGCCGCACTGATGACTCCTTCTGGCGCTCCACCGATTCCGAGGAACAGGTCAATCCCGGTATGAGGCAGACAGGCTGCAATCGCTGCCCCTACATCCCCGTCTCCAAACAGCTTGACACGTGCTCCTTTTTCACGAATCGTATCAATAATCTCATGATGACGATCCCGTTCCTGAATAATAACGGTTACGTCCTGAATACGCTTGTTGTTCGCCTCAGCGACTACTTCTATCATTTTATCCACGGGATCGAAAAGGTTGATTTTTCCTGCTGCACGTTTTCCTACGGCCATTTTCATCATGTACATATCCGGGGCATGCAAGAGAGTGCCACGATCACCGATGGCAATTACCGACATGGCATTGTTATGACCCTTTGCGACAATGGTAGTACCTTCAAGCGGGTCGACCGCGACATCTACCTCGGGGCCGTCAGCTTCGGGGCTGCCGAGCTTTTCACCTATATAGAGCATCGGGGCTTCATCCAACTCACCCTCCCCGATTACGACAGTACCTCTCATGTTGATCGTGTCAAACATGGCGCGCATGGCGCTTGTAGCTGCCCCGTCCGCTTCGTTTTTCTTTCCTCGTCCCATCCAATGAGAAGAAGCGAGTGCAGCCATCTCTGTAACTCGTACGATTTCTAGTGCAAGTTCGCGTTCCACAGCCTGAGTCCTCCCTTCATGCTGGCAAAAAATTCACTTATGTAAGGTGCAAATCCGCGAATGCGCGGTCGCTTATCCTAAAAGAAAGCCTCGACAGAGGTAACCATATTGTAACATAAAGTACAAGCTGTCGCGTTGGCACGTACAAATTTGGTATACTGTTGGATGAAAAGAGGTGAGTCCCGTGAACAATTCCTATTTGCAGGAAGGGGAATTGGTGCTTCTCGTCCTAGTGCTAACTTTTGTGTTTACCATTTATTACGCAAAGCGCAAAGCAAAAAAGCGAAAATAAGGAGAATTCCATGTACGACGTGAATACAAAGCGAATCGACCAAGTTTTGGCGCATATGAATCGTATGCTAGATCTATTGGAAAAGCTGGGGGAACGGGGAGCGGAAGCGGTTTTGACGGATGAAGTTGCTGCCCTCGCGATGGAGCGAGCCCTGCACTTGTCCATCGAAGGGATCATTGACGTGGGAAACGCGTTGATTGACGGCTTTATCATGCGTGACCCAGGCAGCTACAGCGATGTGGTAGAAATTATGCGAGATGAACAGGTAATTACAGATGAAGAGGCAGTCACGCTTACTCGCTTAACCGAGTTCCGCAAGCATCTGGTGAACGAATATACAAGTGTTCCGACTGCAGAAATGTTTGCCCTGGCGACAGATGCCACACCTGCACTCAGACAATTTGATCCGCGTGTTCGGGCATTTTTGGAAAAGGAACTTTTCTAGAAAAATGAGGCAGCGGATTTTTTATACAAAATGCTATCATTTGTTTACTAAAGCGTTCCGATCCGCTACAATAGGGAGAAAGGACGGTGATTACGTATGACAAACGAAGGAACGTCCACTCGTGACCAAATCCTACACATGCTCAAGGTGAAAGGCTCGCTCTCTGTCAGCGACATGGCCGTCGAGCTGGGGATTACGGAAATGGCTGTAAGACGCCACCTGAATACCCTGGAAAGGGATAATTTGATCAAGTCCACGCTTGTTCGCCAAGCCATGGGACGCCCAACCAATGTATACTCCTTGTCGCAGGAAGCAGATGAACTGTTTCCGCGCAATTATTCTCATTTGACGCTCGACTTTTTGCAGGATCTGAAAGAAATGGACGGTCTTGGAAAGGTAGAAATGCTGTTTCGCCGCCGTGAGAATCGCTTGGAGGAAGCCTACGGCGCTCAAATACAGGGCAGCCTGGAAGAACGTGTAGCCAAGCTGGCTGAGCTGCAAAATGAAAAAGGCTATATGGTGGAATGGGAAAAGGAAGCCGAGGGAGAAGGCTATCGGATACAGGAATTTAACTGTCCGATCTCTCAAGTTGCCCGCGAATTCAATCAGGCCTGCAGCTGTGAGCTGTCGTTGTTCCGCAGAGTATTGAAAGCGGACGTAGAGCAGACCTCTTGTATGGCAAAAGGCGGAGAAAAATGCGTCTTTGCAATCAAGGAAGCGAAATAACGATACAGTCAGCGTAAAATCACTCTGGGAACATATCTGGGGTGATTTTTTTATTTCAAGGCTGCGAGCATCGTTACTCAAAATCGTTTACACTATCAGCGTAAGACTAGAACAAGTAGAGAAACGTCTCAAGCAATGGAGGAGTGGATCACATGAAACAGTACAAAGGCTATTTGCTTGATTTGGATGGAACCATTTATCGGGGAAAGACTGCGATACCTGGGGCTGCTGAATTCGTTCGCCATTTGAAAGAGCGTGAAATCCCGTTTTTGTATCTGACTAACAATTCCGCTGCCGCACCAGAGGTTGTGGCACAGCGCCTAAGAGCGATGGGAATCGAGGCAGAGGCAAGCGATGTATATACCTCCAGCATGGCTACTGCCCACTACCTTTCGGAGCGGGCAGAACAAGGAACCGGAGTTTATATGATCGGAGAAGAGGGTCTGCACGAACAGCTGGTTCAAGCGGGCTTTCTAATCACAGATGAAGCACCACAGTACGTTGTCGTGGGTATCGATCGTTCGTTTACGTATGAAAAGCTGGTTGTTGCGGCAAGAGCAATACGAGCAGGAGCAGTCTTCATCGCTACGAATGCCGATGCCGCCTTGCCAACGGATGGGGGGCTGTATCCAGGCAATGGTTCGCTGGTAGCGGCGGTTTCTGTCGCATCAGCAACCAAGCCCATCGTCATTGGCAAACCAGAACCCATCATTGTTCGCTACGCCTTGGAAAGGCTGGGTACGGACCTTCAGGAGACATTGATTGTGGGAGATAATTTGTCTACGGATATCGAAGCGGGAGCCAATACCGGACTCGACAGCCTGCTGGTGCTGACTGGGTATTCCAAACGTGAGAACGCCGCAAATCATCGTGTACAGCCTATCTACATTGCTGAGGATTTGATGGACTGGCTGTCACGACTGTCCCTCTAGGCATTCTTCCTGCTGTTTTTGACGATGAGCAATCCGGCTGGAGGCGGCAGCAGCGATGGCTCCGACCAGATCGTCCAGAAACGTATGGACACCGGCGCTTTTGTCGTTCAAATCTTTTAGCTTGCCGTGCTTCAGCTTGTCCACGTAGCCAAAATTCGTAAAACCGATACTGCCGTACAAATTGACGATGGCGAGTGCCAGAACTTCATCCACTCCATAGAGTGGCTCATCCGTTTCAATTATCGTTTGAAGCGGCGGCAGCAGTTTCTTTTGTTCCGCGAAAATGTCGAGCTGAATGCCGGTGAGAAGGGCATTTTGTACCTCTCGCTTTTTCAGCACAGCTGTCACACTATCGAGACATAGCTCCATCGTTAAATCAGGAACGTAGGTTATTTGCAGAAACATGACGATTTCAGCGATATCATCCAAAGTGACGCCACGTTGATTCAAAAGCTCAATGACAACCTCCAGGCATGAATCGCTATTTAATGGGTGCTCGCTCACTTATTTTTCCTCCTATCCGACCGGGGCATACAGATGCTCCTAGACCTGTATCTATTAGGAATGAACCTTAGTATTTGCAACCGCATAGGCACCTATCCCGATCCTGCAACATACAATGGGCCATGAGAAGGTGTGCTTTAGGAGGTTGGTTGAAATGGAGGAAAAAGACCTTTTGCAGGAGCAATACGGATTCCTCGTTCAGGGGTACCGTGCAACGGGCGCAAGTAAGGTACTGGAAACGGATCAGGGCTTGTACTATATGTATGAAGTGCCTGCGGGGTACAAAAATAAGAACAAGTTTATTGAAAAAGTCCGGAATCATCTCAATCAACAGCAAGACATCCGAATGCTCAAGCTCGTAAAGACAGTCGGCGGTCAGCCGCATTTTATTTCTGATGAGCAGATGTACTATGTGTACCGGGGGGTACGTGAAGGGGATCAGGAAAACCCGCACTTTGCCCAAGGGCAGTCTTTGGCGCAGTTTCATCAGGCAACCAGCGCATTTACAAGCGACAAGCTGTTTATGCCTTACAGCTCGCTTGGCAACTGGCCAAGTATGTGGCGGAGGAAGCTGAGACACTACAACGAATATCGGGATGAGCTCGATGAGGCAAGTGCAGAGCTGACCCCAATGGATGAGTTCTTATTGACCTGCTATACGTATGTGTATCAGCTTGGAGAAGTCGCCGTCCAATACTTGCAAGCTGCGGAGTATGATAAAGTCGTGAAAGAGACGGCAGGACTTGGAAAAGTAGCCTACCAAAATTTTGACCAAGGGTATATGCTATGGAATGAGAAGGATACGCGGCTTATTGGGGGAGAATGGAACTGGGTTCTCGATATGCGAGCACGAGACGTCGGTCAGTGGATAAAGGCTGAGACCAAACGCGACGGGTGGAATGACGAGAATGTGGCCAGCTTTATTGATGGATACAACGGTGTCTCTCCATTGCTTACAGGTGAATATGCCGTTATTTACGGGCTTTTGCTGTATCCGGGTCGCTTCCTCAGGCTCGTGGAAGCCTACAAAGAGCTGCCTGTCGAAGAACGGCAAGAAGTAAACGTTGAGGCATGGCAAAAGCAATTGGAAGACGAGCTTGCGAGTATGGAAGTGGCTCTCAGGAAATATCCCCTTCTGATTTCCCAGCAATATGGCGTATCCATTCCACAAATTGACTGGTTGTGGAGGCAAAATGATGAAGAAGCCACAAGTATTCGTTACGAGGAAGCTGACTGATGAAGTAGTTGCGATGCTGGAAACAGTGGCAACTGTCGATATGTGGACACCTGATTATCCCATTCCGCGCGATTTGCTGCTAGAGCGGACCAGGCATGCACATGCTGTGTTGGCGATGCTGACCGAGCGTATTGACGAGGAATTGCTGACTCGAGCACAACAATTGCGAATCGTCGCCAATATGGCTGTCGGTTATGACAATATTGATTTGGCCGCGTGTAAAAAACACGGTGTCGTGGTGACGAATACACCAGATGTACTGACGGAAGCCACTGCCGATCTGGCGTTTGCTTTATTGATGGCAACAGGGAGACGATTGACAGAAGCGAATCGCTTCTTGTTGAACGGGGAGTGGACCTCGTGGAGCCCTATGCTTTTGGCGGGGCAAAATATATTTGGAACAACGCTTGGGATTATCGGAATGGGCAGGATCGGTGAGGCAGTTGCCAGCCGGGCAAAAGGCTTTGGAATGCGAATCCTGTATCACAATCGAAACCGCAAGCACAAAGCGGAAGAAGAGACAGGTGCACATTGGGCAGAGCTTGCGGCGCTATTGCAAGAGTCTGATTATGTGCTTTTGCTGACGCCTCTTACTGAGGAAACACGCCATTTGATGGGAGAAAGAGAATTCTCCTTGATGAAGGAAACGGCTGTTTTTATCAATGTTTCGCGTGGCGGGACGGTAGATGAAGCAGCACTCTATAATGCTTTGGTGGAAAAAAGGATTTGGGCAGCGGGATTAGATGTCTTTCAGGTGGAGCCAGTTTCGCTTGATAACCCGCTGCTGCGTTTGCCAAATGTTGTGGCACTACCGCATATTGGCAGTGCGACACTCCAGACTCGCTTGGATATGGCAAGACTGGCAGCTGCAAACATCGTCGCGGTGTTGAACGGCAAGGAGCCGCTTACTGCGCTATGAGTGTGGTTCTCGCAATCGCACTCGGGCTTTTGTTGTTGGGCATGATCGTGGGCGTTGCAGTGGCATTACGAGTGACGTGGAGACTGACACATCCGATACGGAAGCCGATTAACATGGAGCCGACTGAATTTGGAATCAGCTATGCCGAGACGATCCGATTTACGAGTCGTGAGCAGGATATCACGCTGGCTGGATGGTACATGTCTGCCGAAAAGAACGGATTTCCTTCAAATGGAAGTACGCTCCTGTTTGCTCATGGGTACAGTCAAAACAGACTGGAGCCGCATTTGCCGGCACTGGCCTTGGCGTCAAGGCTAATTCAGTCAGGTTTTGATGTGTTAATGTTTGATTTCCGCAATGCCGGTGAATCAAGTGACGCGCTGACGACGATAGGTCTGCGCGAGCAGCAGGACCTTTTGGGGGCCATTGATTATGCTGCTGCTGTGCAGCCTGACAAGAAGCTGGGACTGGTCGGATTTTCGATGGGGGCTGCTACGGCGCTCATGGTTGGGGGAGTCGATTCGCGGATTCAAGCGGTGGTAGCTGATTCTCCTTTTTATTCGCTGCAGGAGTACTTGGAAGAAAATTTGCCGCAATGGACGGGCCTGCCTCGTTTTCCGTTCAACTGGTTCATTTTGACCTTCAGTCCGCTTTTACTGGGGGCAAATCCTCGCCATGTAAAGCCGTATCAGGCGGTCAAAGAAGCAGATAAGCCAATCCTTTTCATCCATGGGACAAAGGATACGACGATTCCCACAGTCAACAGTGAACGCTTGCTTCGCTTAGCCAAGGACAAGGATTCCGGGCTGTGGCTCGTACCAGATGCAGGGCACGTCCGTAGCTATGCCTTGGTACCGGAAGAGTATGCGGAGAGGGTCATCTCTTTTCTGGAAAAAACGATGCGCCGAACCATCTAGCCATCTGTAGACGAAAAAAGCAGCTACGCCGTTAGCTCGTAGCTGCTTTCAAGTCCGTCCTGGTTTAGAATACTTGTTGTACTTCTTTGATGCCTGGGATTTCTTCAACCAGGGCACGCTCAATCCCAGCTTTCAGGGTAATTGTGGAGGAAGGGCAGCTACCGCAAGCACCCATCAGGCGCAGCTTCACGATACCTTCTTCTACGTCAACGAGTTGCACGTCTCCACCATCACGTTGCAGGTAAGGGCGCAGTTTATCGAGAACTTCTTGTACTTGATCCATAATATCCATCTTTCATTCACTCCTTTCCAACCTCTCCTTTATTATAATCATAGACGAATGATAAATCCATGGCTTACATGCCCTGTTGACACTTTCAAACCATGAATATGCCCCGGATGCACCCTGCATGGACTTTTTAGGATAGCTGCATGTTATAATGAGAGGGCAAGTACTTCAACATAAGGAGTCGTATTTACGTGAATGTATTTCGCAATGTGAAAGAACTGATCGGCAATACGCCAATCGTAGAAATTACACAGTTTGAGCTTCCAGCGGGTGTCCGTTTATTCGCGAAATTGGAATATTTTAACCCGGGCGGAAGCGTCAAGGACAGACTGGGCTTGGAACTGATCCGCGCAGCAGAGGAAAGCGGGCAGCTTTTGCCAGGTGGCACAATTATTGAACCAACAGCAGGAAATACAGGTATCGGTGTTGCACTAGCCGCTGTAGGAACTGGCTATAAAGTCATTTTTTGCGTACCAGCCAAGTTTTCCGAGGAAAAACAAGAGCTGATGCGAGCTCTCGGGGCAGAAGTCGTCAATACGCCGACTGAGCTCGGAATTAAAGGGGCAATTGCAAAAGCGCAAGAGCTGGCCGCGTCTATTCCTGGCTCTTTTGTACCACAGCAATTTGCCAATCCTGCGAATCCTGACGCACATTACAAAACGACCGGTCCTGAAATTTGGAAACAAATGGATGGCGTGGTGCAGGTCTTCGTAGCAGGAGCAGGCTCCGGAGGTACATTCATGGGGGTTGCCCGGTATTTGAAGGAGCAAAATTCTGCAATCAAAACAGTGATTGTAGAACCAGAAGGCTCGATCTTAAACGGAGGAGAGTCCGGTCCTCACAAAACCGAAGGCATCGGCATGGAGTTTTTACCTCCTTTTATGGATACCAGTTATTTCGATGCGATTCACACCATCCTGGATGTGGAATCATTCGATCTGGTGAAGCAGCTTGCAGCCAAAGAAGGGATGCTCGTCGGAAGCTCAGCAGGAGCAGCGATGGCAGCTGCCTTGCGGGAAGCTAAAGAAGCGGCACCAGGAACAAACATCGTTGTTCTGTTTGCAGATAGTAGTGAACGCTATTTGAGCAAAAAAATCTACCAAGGAGGTATGTAAAATGCGTATTAAAACTCGATTAATCCATGGTGGTATTGAGGGAGATCCACATACAGGGGCAGTTTCCGTTCCGATTTATCAAGTGAGCACATACAAACAGGAAGCGATTGGCGTCCACAAAGGCTTTGAATATTCCCGTACAGGCAACCCGACTCGTCACGCTCTGGAAACGTACATTGCGGAGATCGAGGGCGGTGCACGTGGCTTTGCCTTTGGTTCCGGTATGGCGGCTCTTTCCACCATTCTTTCCCTGTTTAACAAAGGGGACCATCTGGTTGTCGGCGATGACGTATACGGCGGAACCTTCCGCGTTGTTACTCGCGTCTTTTCCCGCTTGGGTCTGGAAGCGACTTATGTAGACACCAGCAATCTGGAAGCAGTGGAAGCAGCGATTCGCCCGGAAACAAAGGCAATCATTATGGAAACTCCGACAAACCCGCTATTGAAAGTAAGCGACATTGCCGCGTTAGCTGATGTTGCCAAAGCAAAAAATGTGCTGCTGGTTGTAGACAATACCTTCATGACTCCCTATTGGCAAAACCCGCTCGATCTCGGTGCAGACATCGTGTTCCACAGCGCTACCAAATATTTGGGTGGACACAGTGACGTCGTTGCAGGTCTGGTAGTGGCGAAGGATGCAAAGGTAGGCGAGGATTTGCATTTCGTGCAAAATGCAATCGGAGGCGTACTTGGACCACAAGATTCCTGGCTATTGCTTCGCGGAATGAAAACACTGGGAATTCGTATGGAAGAGCATGAGCAAAATGCGCGCACATTGGCAAAATGGTTGTCTGAGCGCAGTGATATCAAGCGTGTTCTCTACCCTGGCTTGGAAAGTCATTCTGGTCATGAGCTGATCAAGAAACAAGCGCGTGGCTTCGGCGGCATGATTTCCTTTGATGTAGGAAGTGCTGAGCGTGCCGATGAGGTTTTGTCGAAAGTGAAGTATTACACACTGGCAGAATCGTTGGGAGCTGTTGAGAGCCTGATTAGCGTACCGGCACGTATGACACATGCGTCGATTCCGGTTGAGCGCCGAGCTGAGCTGGGAATTACTGAGGGTCTGGTACGTATTTCCGTAGGGATTGAGGATGTTCAAGACCTGATTGAAGATCTGGAGCAAGCTCTGTCCTAAAATCATAGAAAAAGAGAACGATAATGGAATCGAGAGGGGGCGGATCGTATGAGCGTGGAAATCAAAGTCTTCGGGACTGAGCAGTTGTGCGCGAGCTGCGTCAATCTCCCGTCAGCAAAAGAAACGGCTGAGTGGCTGGAGGCCGCCATTTCGCGTAAGTATGGAAGCGACAGCATCCGCATCGTTTACAGCGACTTTCAACAGCCGCAGACAGACGATGACAAAAGCTGGGCAACCCGCATTATTGAGGAAGATTTGTGGTATCCGCTTGTCGTAATTTCCGGGGAAATTGTCGGTGAGGGAAATCCGAAGCTGAAGGATATTTATGGAAAGCTGGAGAGCATGGGCTTGCAGCCGATTGCTGAATCCGTAGAAAAGGAATAAATAGCTGTCGAAAAGCTGAGATAGCTTGTTTAGAGAAACGACCAGATGATACACGTCTGGTCGTTTTTGAGTGCATGGAAATGTCCTGAAACAGGTCAGTGGAGGTTATCGCCAGCGATGCCTTGTTCGTCTAAGAGACCAGGCCTTCCTCACGAGCCTTCCTCACCGCGTCCTCACGGTTATTTACACCCAACTTGGCGTAAATCATCGACGTGCAATTGCGAACCGTTCCCTCCGAAAGAAAGATTTTGTCGGCAATCGTTTTGATGCGAAGCCCTTCCATTAAGGATGCCAAAATTCCCCGCTCACGCTCCGTCAAGCCGTAAGGGCAAACGCGCCCTCGCATTTTACGCAATCCATCCAATTCTGCCTGCTGCTCTTGCATCTCTTGGAAAAGGGCATCTGCAATCGTCTGGGTAATCAACATCTCACCTTGGTAGACCATTCTGATCGCCTCTACTAACTCAACAGGGGAAACAGATTTCAATAAGTAACTGTTGGCACCGTTCTTGAGCGTATCGGCGGCCTGCGAAGCCTCTTCGATTGAGGTTACCATGATGACACGTATGGAAGGCCATTGTTCACGTATCGCTCGCAGCGTACTCTGTCCATCTAAACCAGGCATTCGGATGTCCAGCAGCACCACATCAGGTTTCTCGGCAGGAATCATATCGATCGCTTCCTGCCCGGTTCCAGCGAGCCCGACGACATGCATGTCCTGCTGTTGTTGTAAGATCAGTTGTAAGCTTTCTCTTATGATCGGCTGATCGTCAACGAGAAGTATTCGAATGGTTTTTTCTTGTGGCAAAACTGTCTGATGAGGAAGGCTACAAATCACAGCTATCCCTCCTTCATCCAGACAATGAAGGGATAGCTGTCCATGAAGGGCTTCAAGTCGCTCTTTCATTGATTGCAGCCCGAACCCAAATTCAATATCTTTATTTCCACTCCCGTTATCTTCAACCTGCATTCTGATTTGGTTTTTTTCAAAGTACAGTCCCACTTGAATGAGGGAAGCCCCGCCATGCCGCACAGCATTGGTCAGCGCTTCCTGCAAGCAGCGATATAGCGGCAGTTTACGAGATCTACTTAATTCATACTCTTTGCCGTAGATACGCAATGTCACAACCACCCCCGTCGACTGCTGAAATTCTTCGATCAATTCGCGAAAGGAAGACTCCAAGGTCATAAGCGAGTCCCGAGTGGTTTGCGCCCAATTGTGGACGATCCCTCTCGTTTCATTCAATCCGCGGCGCGCCATATGAAGTAGCGTATCCAGACGATTCACTTCGGTACTCGGCAAATGAGGACGAAGTGTCTCCATGCCCATAATGAGCGATGTCATCGTGTGCCCAATGGTATCGTGCAGTTCTCTGGACAGCTTGTCTCTTTCTTCAAGCAGCGTGATTTGCTCCACTCGCCCCGCGTACTGCTCCAAAATTCGGTTCTGTTCCTTAATAATCAAGCTCTGCTTATGAGTCCGGCTTAATAATTGAAAGGCGAAGCCGAAGCCGTACATTCCAAAATGGTACAAAAAGGCTTGAAAAGCGATATCATCGAAATCCAGACGAGCGGTATTCCAAGCGAGAAAAGGAATCAGAAGAATTGTAATAGGTCCAGTCCATCGGCATGTTCTTTCTGAGCTGTGGAAACCAACGACAAAGGCGATAACAATAAACTGCCACTGAGTCTCTTCGAAATAGTAGTTTAATGCGATGTAAAGGCTCCCGCTCAGTGCTATCTCAGCAATCAAATAAGCGATGGTGGAATAGCGGTAAAACCAGTAAGGAATAACGAATGCGAGTATCGAAACAATTATCGCCGCTTCAACGGGATACGGCAAAAGGGCGTGATATTTTATAATCCCAATCATAATGGTGATCCACCACAAAAAGCGGATGGTAAAGATCACCCAATTAAGCCACGTCCATCGGCGACTGACAGCTATAAGCAGGATGAACCCCCCTTTTCCAGATTCAATTTGCAAATGATTATAGCATGTGTCTCGACGAAGTGTTATCACGAATAGTCATGATAGGTTGTCACTTTCCCAAATGACAGTTTGATCCTCATACTTAGCCTCATCGCTATAGCCTAGCGACGAAAATCGCTCATAAAAGAAAGGTGATAATGGCTATGTCTGCTTCATACAAATGCTTGACCTCTATACTAGCTTTTTGCTTTCTATTCATGTTCTGCATTCCTCATACAAATGCGAATGCGAATGAGGCTTCGCCGTTTTCCGCGGAAGCTTTGCAAAAATTGATTGATCCTGTCATGCAGGAGGAAATGAACAGGCTTCATATTCCCGGTGCAGCGGTTGTTATTACTCATGGTGAGAATATCATGTATAGCAAAGGGTATGGATTCGCTGACCTAGAGCAACAAATACCCGTTAAACCGGAAAGTACGATATTTCGGCTAGGTTCCTTAACGAAATCCTTAACAGCTACATCTGCTATGCAGTTGGTCGAGCAAGGAAAGCTCTCCCTGCATGATGATATCAATGCTGCCCTGAAGGATTACAAGGTGCGTGGAAAACATGGCACGATTGCACTCCATCACCTGCTGACGCATACGGCAGGTTTGGATGTAAATCTGTATGAAAGAGATAATCGGCAAGGTTCGATCCCGCAATGGTCAACGGATTCGATCAGAACGTATTTGGAAAGACAGCCGACGGTATTTGTACCTGGAAGTAAATTCCTATACAGCAATGCCGGATTAGGACTAGTAGGCAGTGTGGTCGAACAAGTATCCGGACTGCCTTTGAATGATTACATGCAGGAACATTTGTTCAAACCACTCGGTATGAGCAGCGCGAGCTTGAATCTCCCGCAGGATCGGACTAAGCTGGCAAAGAGCTATGCCTATACAGACAACGATTATCAGGTGATTCCATATTCTGGAATTAATTTTCCTGGGGGAGGAGCCGTAAATATGGCACCGAATGACTTCGCCCCTTATATGATCGCGCATTTGTCCAACGGCTATTTCCGCGGCAAGTCCTTGCTTACACCGGAAACAGTTCAGATGATGCATGCGAAGCAATTCTCTTCTCATGAACGCATGTATGGTATTGGGTACGGCTTTTTTCGGTCGGAGACAGTGAATGGAGTTCCCTACTTGTGGGCGAATGGAGGTATTGACGGATTTATCTCAAAAATGGTGCTCTTTCCTTCGGAGTCGATTGGCATCTTTATTACCGTCAATGCGGGAAGAAGCGGAATGGAAATGCATGAGAAAGTTGTTGGCGCTATCTCCCAAATAATCGACTCGAAAACAGCCCGCAAGTCGCTTCCTCCCGTTAAAAGTTCGTTGAGTGCGATTAAGGAATTGGAAGGGAGATATGAGTTGTACTTGGCGGCAGAGCACGGCTGGGCCAAGGTACTTCGCCTGCTTGGCAGTTTGCCGTACACAGTTGAAGTCAAAGATGATCAAACATTAGTGGTGACCGGCTTATTTCAGAACGAAGGGGAACGGATTATTAGGAAAGAGTTTACCCAAGTAGCAGAGAGGTTCTTTCAGGAAATCGGTGGGGTGGAGCAGCTTTACTTTCATAAAGAACAAGGAAAATGGACTCTTACAGGTCCAATGTACTTCTCCATCGCGCGTACGGAATGGTATGAGTCAGGAGTGATCTTGATGGCGCTGTATATAGCACCAGGCATCTTGTTCACGCTCATTCCATTCGTCTGGCTGCTGAGGTATGCAGTACGGCATTGGCGCAAGCAATCGCATAGCATCACTGCGGTTATTCCCATCATTGCTCTCCTTCAAAGCATCTTCTTCCTAGTTCAGTTCATCTATGGAAATCAGGAGATTCTATACGGATATTCGCTGTTCTATCAGGTTGGTGTAACCTCCATGCCTCTTATTTCAGTGGCGGTGGCTGTTTATTTATTGATTCGTATCTGTACGTCCAAGGAGCAGGACCGGTGGAAGGCGGTAAACATCGGTATCGTCATACTGACGATCCTATATACATTTTATCTGTACTATTGGAACTTTCTCCCTGTACATTTTTCGTAGGAGTAGGAGGATTCAACCATGGACGGAAATGAATCAGCCGAATTTCACTCTGAACTTTCAGTTATCAAAACAAGTAACCAAAGGGATTTGCATATCGTCTACCTAACATCACGAATAAAAGGATGATTTTTCCATGTGTTGTAAAAAAATAGTCATTGGAATGATTTCCTCTGTGCTCTGCATGTCATCCATCGTTGTTAGTTCTCCGGTCCCCACGGTTGCAGCTGCTTCCAGCTATCAAATCACCTATAAACTCCCGCCCAATCCCGAGAAATACTTGTTTTTGAATGTGGAGATGGTCGATATTTTAAATCCGCAGAAACCAGCATTTATGAGAACTTATGTACAAGAGGACTATCTTGTTGATATGGATAGCGGAGGCTCGCACTTTAAGACTTTTTACGCTGACAATCTGCGATTCATGACTTCAAAAAAGGGCTTCCTCTGGAATATTTATCACTTTATTGGGATTTTACCTCCCCATTACCCAGTTAATATGGATTGGGATGAATTGGATAGGCGGATCGAGAGTACACAGAGCTTTTCAGACGAGGGTCGAGCGCTACGCGAAAAGAGAGCAGAGCTACAAATGAATGCCCACTTGCAGCCTCTTATCGACGCAGGATATGTCAAATGGGAAGAGCTCGACGATGGAATGGCGACGAAGGAATTCATAGCGATGGTTCTCTATCGGATGTTTAAAGAAGTACGCCCCTATCATGGAGGAATTGATTTGAAGGATTCGGAGGATACAGCAGTGCGGTGGGCTGTTGAAGTAGGACTTCCGGGATTTAATGTAGATCAGAAGGGATACGTATATCCTCAACTCCCATTGAATCTCAAAGCGGGACAGGAAATATATGCGCAGGAGCAGCCTTATCTTCGGATATTTCAATTCATTAACCTGATCCTGCCTGGGAAAAAAACTGCTTCAGGCTGGGAGTATTATCAGGTAAAGCTCAAGCCAGGGATGGCTCCTATGCTGGTCGATGATGTTGTACGTGTAAATGGCATGCCCATGTCCTCATTTGACGTATGGGGAGTGGAAAGAAGGGAAGCGGAAAAATCTCCTCTTTATCAGCAAGCGAAAAGTAAAATCGGACAATATAGTATCTCTCGCTTTCCACAGATGCTCGCTCAAGCGCGCATAGACGCTCTGAAGCCGCGGGCATGGGACTGGAGCCGCGACCTGATCCACCATCCGCGATTTGCCAAAGAGATTGCGGCATACCGAAAAAACAAGAGTAGCAAAAACTTGAATGCCGTCTATCAGGCTGTCAGAGGGTACTACAATCTGAACATCCGCCAAGACTCTGTTATCGTAATAAAAAGCGTTTTGGAAAACGTCAAGTAAGAGGTCGTTAAGCAAAACTCGCCAGCGTTTTTTACCAGTTTGTCTTTCGTTCGTTAACGGTTTGTAACAAAAAGGAAAGGGCTTCGTCCTATAGTTATGCATATACCGATGAACAACTAGGGAGGAAATAACAATGACGAAAAAATGGATGAAGCCCGCAACCTTTCTGCTGCTGGCAGGAGTAGTAGGCGTAACTGGATTGACTTTGGCAAATACAAAGGTAGCACATGCGGATTCAGAAAAAGGAAAGCTGTTTGCAGCAGTGGAACAGCTCAAATTAGATAAAAACACATACGTCATCGATCAGAAAACAGCGGATGTAAACGGGGATAAAGTTGAAGACATCGTGTATCTGGTTGGAGTAAAAGAGAAGGCAGACGATATTTATGCGTCCAACATGAACCTTGTCGTACAGGATGGCAAAACAAAAGCGTACAGCAAAACAGATATCAAAGATTTGGGTGGTTACGAGGGAGAGCTGACACTGCTTGATTTTACAGGTGACCATGTTGCCGATGCTTTCGTAAAAACAGCGACTGGCGGCTCCGGCGGCATTTACAATCATGTAGTGGCTACCTTTGCTGACAACAAGCCTGCCGTCATTTTCGGCGAAAATGAAAATGAGGGAATCAAATATGAGGGGTCCTTTGTAAACGGCTTTAAGGTCGAAGGAAAAAGTGCACAATTAGACAAGCCGCTCACGATTGATGTCAGCGCAAATCAAGATGTGTACGTAGCAGCCAAGCTGTACGATAAAGCAGGCAAGGTGCTGCTCACGGATGCAGATACCTCCGTTATGACGTACCCTTTCGGCTCTTTGACACCGATTGATATGGATGGCAATGGCACCTACGAGCTGGTTGGGGAACAGCGAATTGTCGGAATCAATAATACAGACACTGTCTCCCGCATCAACTCCGTATGGGGCTATCAAGCAGACGGCAAATGGAATCCTTGGGAAGTAGAGTATTCCACATTCGTGAAAAAGCATCCAGGTGAAGCGATCAATACCATGGTCGGCAAGTAATACACAGAAATAAATAATGATCGCCTCCTTTTCCCGCAGCTGGTTGAAACGGAGGCGTTTTTCTTTGTCCATGCAGGATGTTCTATCAACCGCCTCTGCCTCATATAGTTTTGGGGTAAAGCTGTAACCAGAGGAGGACGAGCAGATGGAACAACAGGTAGCCCGCTATTATGAGCTGAAAGAATTACAAAAACAGCTAGAGGATGAGCTAAACGAGCTGCGAAGCAAGCTGATCGACGCTTATGCAGGAGTCGGGAGCGCAGAGGAAGGCGACTATAAGCTGTCCATCAGCTACCAGGACAGGCGAGAGTTTAATGATGAAAAGCTGTACAACTCGTTGCCTGATCCGTCACTTTGGCGGCTCATGTCACGTGCCGATACAGGAAAGATCACCAGTCTGCTCAAGCTGAACGTCATACATGAGCAAATATTGGCAGGCACGTATGAGCAAAAGAAGGTCCCCGTTTTGCGTGTGCAAAAGCGCTAGAAGTGGCCGTCAGGTACAGTTCTGGCGGTTTTTTCATGAGAATTGTGATCCTGAACCTGATCTCAGAAGAAAAAAGACAAAAATAGGAAAAACACACTACGGAAAACTAGGTCTAAAGATATATTTGAACTGTAAAATTAGATAGAAATTGCCAGTTGTTGTCATCCGGTTTTATACTTTATGGAGGAATCAGGGATTTAGATAGAGGGAGAATGTACGGGAGGTTGTCATACATGACCGAAGAAGTTGCCTCGGTTGGCTGGGACGCCATTGATGAGGAAATGACGAAAATTTATGGACAGCAGGAGCCGAAGCATTATGGGACGTACCTGCCTTATGCACTGGGAGGTCCAGACCCGTTAGATGGGATTAGTGCCTACAAAGCAGAAAAGCCAGTTCCACACTGGCATTTTGTTACATATGGATTTTCAGAGCTGTATGACAAGGAATCCGAGAATCTGGAGGACAGCGGCTACGGGTTCGAGCTAACCTTTCGGCTGATTAGAGGGGAAGACGAGGATGAGCCGCCAGCATGGGCACTGAATCTGCTTCAAAATATGGGCAGATACGTTTTTAATAGCGGCAACGTGTTTCGTGCAGGCGACTATCTGGATGCGAATGGGCCAATCTGTTTGGATGCCGATACCGAACTGACTGCGCTTGCTTTTGTCCAGGATCCGGACTTGGCAGAGATTGATACGCCGAATGGTCGGGTCCAATTCCTGCAGATGGTGGGTATCACGGGCGATGAGCTCGAATCGATGCAAACGTGGAATACACTTGGGGTGCTTGCTGCCGGTTTCCCTTACATACCGAGCTACATGACAGATTTGGAGCGGACTTCTTTGTTGCAAATACCTGCTGTGTCCGAGGCGATCCGTCAGGGGGCAGAGGAGGAAGGCTCGAACACCGGCTTACTCTACGTCAGCCAGCTTGCCTGGGAGCCGGGCAAAAAAGGATGGTTTTCCAAGACGCCAGCCACACTTCAGCTAGGGGCAAAGCAAGCAGAGATCATTGGCAAGCTGCTGCTCGGACGAATCCGAAAAGGAAACAGGCTGAGACTGATTGGTGCAGACATCCAGGTTATTTTTGAACCGGGAGAGAAGCCAGGCTTTGTATCAGAAGAAGACGAGGTTCGGATTGTTCTCGATGACCCGACAACGGTGGAAATGAGCAAAAATTTGCTGCCAAAGGAAAGCAAATTCGAAATCGCTGGATTAGCTGGTATTTCCATTCAAATCTTAAAAACCAATATTACAGATAGCGACGGAAATGTTGTAAAGGTCATCGGTTAAAGGAAAAGGGAAGCAAGCGAGAACCAAAAGGCGAAAGCAGGTCGATTATGGGAGAAGGCTTTCGTGGACTATCGTACCCAATCGTATAATTTGACACATTATCTCGCAGCTGTAATTTTGGGCGGATTCTTGCCTGCCATCGTGCTTGGAATGAAAAACGTGAATGGACTTCGAGTCCGTCCGCTTTGGAATTACTTGCTCGGAGGTTTTGGCATCGTTCTTTTCATCGCTACTGCAACATGGGGCTACCGACATCTTCTGGCCGCTGGCATAGGAGCAGCCCCTCGATGAGATGGATGCGCTCGGCTACAACCGAAGCCGGTCGTCGTCAGATACGATGCGTACCGTCATTGATACCTTGCTGACAGAGATCGAGGGGATCGAAGCCAATACAGACAAGGAAAGACGATTTTTGCCATCAAGCTGGCAGATCGACCATTGGAGCAAATCGATTATGACCTATTGGCAAAAGAGACAGAGTTGTACTCGGGCGTTGATATTGAAAATGTAGTTGAGACGGCAACCGAAGAGGTCATTGCGGAAATGATGCACACGAGAGTAGAGAGACCGATTCATATGAATGATTTGAAAAATGCCATCCAGTCAACACAGCCTTCTACGATTGACTGGCTGCGCACAGTGAAAAACGATGTCAAATACGCCAATCAGGGCGGTCTTTACAACGAGGTAGAGACATTCTTGTCGCGTTATAAACGGATCTAGCCAAAAAGCTTATTTCTGCACGTAGATGTGTGGAAGTAAGCTTTTTTGGTGTTGAAGCCCATAATGTTTTTTTATAGGAGGGGACAAGCCGAACATAAAATTCTAATACAAGTGTAGATTGACAATTCAGACTTTTGAAAATAACATTAGCTTAAGTTGAATTACAGACATATTAGAGAATAGTTTTAGCGGATTTAAATCAATTTTTCATCTCATTTACTGGTATTATCTGCCAATGAACGTGTTTTTAAGTAATATCAGACAAATTAAAGACTAGTAGAAGGTGATTTGTTGAACTTCACATTCGCAGTAATTGGACCCAAGCTGTTAGTCGATGATATCTGTGAAGTATTGGAGGAGTTTCCACATATCGAGCCAACCAAGCTCATTTACGATTCAGAAAAAAGCGTTCGTGAACTGCTCCAGGAAAGCATGGAAGTCTTTGATGTTTACTTTTTCAGTGGCGATGTACCGTTCCTTCTATCACAAGACCTAATCCCACCACATTCGTGCTCGCTATTCATCCCCTTTGAAGGAACCGAGCTGTACAAAGCCATCATTCAAATTTACCGTCACTACCACTTCTTTCCGATCATCAGCTTTGACGGAATTCCAGCCAAGCATTTGCAAGAATTTTTCGACGAAATTGAGGCGCCCAATGCAAAGTGGTACTCCAAAAATATGGACGGCTTTCAAAACTCTGAGGAGTTGATCGAGCACCATATGAAGCTCTGGCAGGAGGGAGTCGTTCAGGTTGTTGCTACGAGTATTTACTCCGTTTATCAACAACTGAAGAACAGTCATGTACCTGTCTTTTTCATCAAAAGCACGAAACAGCTCATCCGCGATACGGTCAACAAGGCGTTTTGGATGGTGAATGAGCAGAAGAAGCAGCTGGCGCAAATCACTGTGCTGCAATTCAAAACTCAGCCGGATATGGAGGTACTGCACAAAAAAATAACCGATTTCAGCAAGCGCTTGTTTGCCTCCACTACGAGTGATGAAGCGGGCGAGTACACGCTGTATACGACGAGAGGACTTGTCGAAAAGGTCACCAAGGACTTTACGAGCTTTCCGATCTTGAAAAATAGCAGCGGTGAGCAGGGAACGATCAATCTCGGGATCGGGATGGGGGAAACGGTCGAGCGCGCCCTATACAACGCCAATCGGGCAGTAGAGTTTGCCGTACGCAATCCAGGCAACAGTGCCTACCTCATCGACGATCAGATGAAGGTGTTAGGTCCGCTGGGGACGAGAAATACGCTGAATTATTCCTTGATTGACGAGCAGCGTGGCGATTTCGCTTCTACAACCATGCGAAAGCTGTTTTCCTGGCTGCAGCTCATTCAAAAAAACGAGGTGACGACTCGGGAAATCAGTGTCGGGATGAATACCGGGGAACGCAATGCAGCGAGAATGGTCCAGAAATTAAAGGAAAAAGGAATTGCAGAAGTTATCGGCAGCGAATCCATGAGCCAGCGAGGCAGACCACGTCCCATTTATCGGATTGATTTGCACCGTTTATCGGAGGAAGTAAAGGTCAGGAACAACTTATAGACACAAAAGGAGGTTCGAGATGGCTGGTTATATCGTTAAACGGTTATTCGCGAGTATTTTGACGATGTTTGTTCTCGTGACGATTACCTTTTTCCTGATGCACGCTGTACCAGGTGGTCCCTTCAGTCCTGCTGAGGAGAGGAAAGTACCTAAAAGCGTCATGGAGAAAATGGAAGCAAAGTTTGGCTTGAATGAACCGGTGGGCGTGCAGTATGTGAATTACCTCAAAAGTATCGCCCAGGGTGATTTGGGCTTTTCCTTCAAGCAATCCGATGTCACGGTAAACGAGCTGATCTCACGAGGCTTTCCTGTATCAGCAAAGGTCGGGCTGGTCGCAATTGTGCTTGCGCTCATCATCGGCATGTTGCTCGGGATTACTTCGGCGATCAAGCGAGGGAAGTGGGCGGATTGGGCTTCGATGATTTTTGCCACAGTTGGTATTTCCATCCCGAACTTTGTCCTGACTGTCCTGATGCTGTTTTTGTTCGCAGTCGTTTTGAAGCTGCTGCCTACATACGGACTGTCTAGCTGGAAGCATTATATTTTGCCAGTCGTTGGATTAGCCTTTGGGCCGATTGCTTATATCGCCAGACTGATGAGGTCGAGCATGCTTGAGGTCATGCGCCAGGACTATATTTTAACAGCTAGAGCCAAAGGGGTTCCCGAATATCGCGTTATTTTCAAGCATGCACTCAAAAATGCCATCATTCCAATCGTGACGTATTTGGGACCGCTTGTGGCTGCGCTTTTAACGGGAAGCTTTATCGTGGAGAGGGTCTTCTCCATCCCGGGCATCGGCAGGGATTTCGTAACGGGTATCAGTGATCGAGATTATTCCGTCATCCTCGGGCTGACTGTCTTCCTTGGATTGTTCATCATCATTGCTAATTTTATCGTGGATATTCTTTATGCCGTGATCGACCGGCGGGTAAAAATTGAGGAGTAGGTGATGACTGGATATGAACTACGCTGCGCAAAGAAATGAAGGAGCCATTCCACCCTCCGGCATGGATCAGACGTGGGCGAATCTACCTGACGAGGATTTTGTCAGGCTGGACGAATCTACGAGACAGAATGAGACGATCTCGCGTCCGAGCAAATCGTATTGGCAGGATGCGTGGAGTCGCTTCCGCAAAGACCCGCTGGCAATGATCGGCCTATTCATCATCGCTGTCATTACCGTAGCAGCCATAGTAGGCCCGATGTTCTCGCAGTACACCTATGACGGGCAGGATATCGCGGGTCAAAATCAGGGGCCGTCGGCAGAGCATTGGTTTGGCACAGACAAATTCGGACGCGATATTTTCGTCCGTGCGCTCTACGGAGCGAGAATCAGCTTGACCATCGGGGTTGCAGCGGCTGCCATCAATCTGGTGATCGGCGTCATTTATGGAGGAATTTCCGGTTACTTTGGCGGCAAGGTTGACATGGTGATGATGCGTATCGTCGATATTTTGATCGGTGTGCCTGAGTTGCTCTACATTATTCTTCTTATGATGTTTTTGGGAAATACGATTGAAAGCATTTTGCTTGCGATGTCGCTAACGTATTGGATCGGGACTGCGCGAATGGTACGCTCACAGGTCATCACGCTCAAGCACCAGGAGTATGTGCTCGCAGCGAGATCTACGGGGTCATCCAACATGCGCATTTTGTTCAAGCATCTCATTCCAAATAGCATGGGTCCCATTATCGTAACGGTTACGTTTTTAGTTCCTTCCGCGATCTTTACAGAAGCCTTTCTCAGCTTTTTAGGAATCGGGATTCAGGTTCCGATGGCGAGCTGGGGCACTCTCGTGAATGATGCGATTCCTACTTTGTTTACGCAGCCTTATCAGATGCTGTTCCCGGCGCTTGCCATCAGTATCACGATGTTTGCGCTGAACTTTATCGGTGATGGACTGCGAGATGCCCTGGATCCGAGGTTAAAGAAATAAAGGCGGGTGGTAACGTGAAATTACTTCAGGTACAAAATCTTAAAACGACATTTCATATCGATGCGGGAGAGGTACAGGCGGTCAGAGGTATTTCCTTTCACGTGAATAAGGGAGAATCCATCGGAATTGTAGGCGAATCGGGATCGGGAAAAAGTGTTTCGATGTTGTCCCTTTTGAAGCTGCTGCCGGGAAATGCCAAGCTCGAGGCAGACAGTATCCAATTTGATGGCATCGAGCTGGTTCAAACAGACCAGAAAGCGATGCGCAAGATGCTGGGAAAAGATATCGGCATGATTTTTCAGGACCCAATGACATCATTGAATCCTCTCTTTACGATCGGAGAACAAATTATCGAGCCGCTTCGCATTCATCAGAAGCTGTCCAAGGCAGAGGCGCAAAAAAGAGCGATTGAAATCTTGCGGATGGTCGAGATTCCCAGTCCAGAGAGCCGCCTGAAGCAGTACCCTCATGAGTTTTCCGGTGGGATGAGACAACGGGTGATGATTGCCATCGCGCTGTCCTGCTCGCCAAAGCTGCTGATTGCCGACGAGCCGACTACCGCACTCGACGTAACGATACAGGCGCAAATTCTCGATTTGATGCGCGATCTGAAAAATAAATTGGACGTCTCGATCGTCATGATTACGCACGACCTCGGTGTGATTGCGAATATGTGCAACCGGATTGTCGTCATGTACGGAGGAACGATTGTTGAGCAGGGAACGACCAGAGAAATCTTTTACGAGCCCAAGCATCCGTACACATGGGGGCTGTTGCGATCCATCCCGCAGTTTACAGAAGGGGAGAAGAAAAAGCTCATTTCCATCCCGGGGAGTCCTCCTGATTTGCTCCGGCCGCCAGCAGGCTGTGCGTTTACGTCAAGATGTCCGTATGCGATGAAAATCTGTGAAAAGCTTCCTCCGCAGCAGATTTCCTTATCCGATACACATCAGGCGGCATGCTGGCTTATGCATCCGAAAGCCCAGCCCCATGCGAAAGAGGTGATCAGCTGATGGGGGAAGCAAAGCAGGCGCTCGTCGAGGTTCGGAATCTGAAAAAGTATTTTGAAGTGCAAAAGAGCTTTCTCGGGCGCAGCCAGACACTGTTGAAGGCAGTTGATGATGTCAGCTTTACGATTCAAAAGGGAGAGACGTTTGGACTGGTAGGTGAATCAGGATGCGGCAAGACAACGATAGGCAGGACGCTGTTAAAGCTGTATGAGCCGACAGACGGTGACATTTTGTACAAAGGACAATCCATCAGTCAGCTCGGCTACAAAGAAATGCTTCCGTATCGGAAAAAGATGCAGATGATTTTTCAAGACCCGTATGCGTCTCTGGACCCCCGCATGACGATTGCTGAAATTATCGGTGATCCGCTGGTAGTACATAACATTTATCAGGGCAAGGACCGAATGGATCGGGTCAAGGAGCTGGTCGAGCTCGTCGGACTCAAAGCAGACCATTTGAATCGCTACCCGCATGAGTTTTCCGGGGGACAGCGTCAGCGGATCGGTATCGCCCGCGCCTTGGCTGTTGAACCGGAATTCATCGTATGTGATGAGCCGATTTCTGCTCTGGACGTATCGATTCAGGCGCAGGTCGTCAACATGCTTGAGGAACTCCAGGAACGCTTTGGACTCACGTATCTGTTTGTGTCACACGACTTGTCAATGGTTCGGCACATCTCTCACAAGGTAGGCGTGATGTACCTGGGAAGTCTCGTAGAGTACGCCCCGGTAAACGAGCTGTACACGAACATGAAGCACCCTTATACGCAGGCCCTGCTGTCTGCTGTACCGATTGCCGACCCGGATACCGCTGAACGCAGCGAACGGATTCATCTGCAAGGTGACGTGCCAAGTCCGATGAATCCGCCAAGTGGCTGTGCATTTCGCACACGCTGTCCGTATGCGATGTCAAGATGCGCCGAGGAAAAGCCGAGGCTGCGGGATATCGGCAATGGACACGTCGTCGCCTGTCATTTAAACGATTGAGTATTCGCATCACTTCCAGACTGATATGGATGCTGCTTTTATCGTCGGCGGCTCATATAAACAATCATAAAAATGGGGGGACGAGTATGAAAAAGAGATTGGGTGTGGTGCTCGCAGCGTTATTGGCGATCACCTCCGTTACAGCTGGATGTAGTAGCGGCGGGACACAGTCACAAGGCCAGCCGAGCCAGCAGCAGACGGCTCCAAAAGCAGAAGGGGAAAAGCCTACCGCAGAGCAAAAAATCATTTATGCCTTAAGCAAGGAACCAGAGGAAATGGACCCGACCTTGAACGTGTATTCACGCTCATCTATCGTGCTGCAAAACCTGTTCAGAGGCCTTTATAAAATTGATGAATCCGGGAAAAAGCCAGTGCCGTCATTAGCAGAAAGCCATGAGCTGGATGCGACAGGCACCAAGTACACCTTTAAAATCAACAAAAATGCGAAGTGGTCGGATGGCAAGCCAGTAACCGCCCAGGACTTCGAATATTCCTGGAAGCGCGTGCTCAATCCTGACGTTGCTTCTGGTGCGGCTTTCTATCTGTACTACCTCAAAAACGGAAAAGCCTACAACGAGAAAAAGGCCAGTGCAGATGATGTTGGCGTAAAAGCTGTGGACGACAATACATTGGAAGTGACGCTGGAAAACCCGACTCCGTACTTCCTGGAGCTGCTTTGTGTAACGGCGTACTATCCCGTCCGAAAAGATGTCGTAGAAAAAGAGGGATGGACGAAATCGCCTGAAACCTATTTGACGACAGGTCCATTCATGCTGACAGAGCTGAAGCCAAAGGAAAAATACGTTTTGAAGAAAAATCCGAATTATCTCGAAGCTGACAAGGTGAAGCTGGATACGCTGGAGATCGTGTTTATCGAGTCTACCGAGGCTGAGCTTGCAGCATACACCAACAATGAGATTCAAGTCTCCGACAACATCAGCCCTGAGGGCATGAAGCAGTACCAAAACACACCAGAGTTTTTCTCAATTCCGCGAATCGGCATGCAGTATTTTGATTTCAATGCGTCCAAGAAGCCTTTTGACGATGCCAAGGTTCGCAAGGCATTCAGCATGTCGATCAACCGTGAGCAGATTATCACGAGCATCGTTCAGTCTGTAGAAAAGCCTGCTTTTGGCATGGTGCCGTACGGGATTCCACACGGCGTGCAAAAGGATAAGGATTACCGCGATGTAGTCGGAAATGTATTTAGCGAAAACGTCGACGAAGCGAAAAAATTGCTCGCCGAGGCAGGCTATCCGGATGGAAAAGGCATTCCAGAGATCACGATGATCGTCATGGCAAGCCAATCTGACAAAGATATTGCGCAGGCGCTGCAAAGCATGTGGAAGCAAAATCTCGGGGTAGACGTGAGCATCCAGACGTTTGAATCGAAAGTATATTGGGATGAAATCGACAATGGCAACTTTAACATTGCATCTGATGGCTGGACAGGCGACTATCCCGATCCAATGACCAACCTCGACATTTTCGAAGGGGTCAACACAGCGGATAATTTGCGCTGGAACAGTGCGGAGTACGACCGTCTCCTGGAAGAAAACCGCAAAATTTCCGATCAAGCCAAACGAATGGAGAACTTTGAAAAGGCAGAGAAAATACTGGCCGATGAAATGCCGATCATGCCAATCCGCTTCTTCGAGGATCAGTTCCTGGCGAAGCCAAATGTCAAAGGTGTTTTGAAAAACTACATCGGTCATACGATTTTTGAGTACGCGTATGTAGAGTAATCATCTGAACAGGGGAGGGTCGGGAAGCGATGGCTTTTCGGCCCTGCCTCTTGAGGGAGTAGCAAACATGAAACCGATTATTGGCGTAACGACATTTTTATCCGAGGCTTCCAAGTACAGTACGGTATCTCGTAACTACATTGATTCCATTTATGCGGCGGGGGGCTTGCCAGTCACTATTCCCATCGTTTCAAATGAGTCGAACTACGAGGATTACATAGGGATGGTAGACGGTATTCTTTTCTCAGGAGGAAACGATATTGCTCCTTACTATTATGGAGAGAACCCGGTTAGAGAGCTGCATTCGATGTCGACGATCCGAGACGAGTATGAGTTTTCGCTTTTCCAAAATGCCTATGAGAAGAAAATGCCGATCTTTGGCATCTGCCGCGGCATCCAATTGATCAACGTAGCGATGGAGGGAAGCCTCTATCAGGATATATACAGTCAATGCCCGGGCACACTGGGGCATTCACCTGAGCATACGGCCTCTGATGAATTTTATCATGCGGTGCAGATCAAAAAGGACACACGTCTCTACGACATTTTTGGCGAGGAGCGGATTTTCACGAACTCCTTTCACCATCAGTCTGTCAAACAGCTGGGACGAAATCTAATCGCGACAGCGTACTCTGAGGATGGTATTGTGGAGGCGGTAGAGAGCACAGAGGAACGGTTTTTATTGGGCGTTCAATGGCATCCAGAATGTATGACCAAGCGGCATCCGATGTTCCTGAAGCTGTTTCGTGCGTTTGTGGAAGCTTCCATTCAATACAAACAAAGGGAGGTATCTGTATGAAATTGTTCATTAGCGCAGATTTGGAAGGGGTAGCTGGAATCGTCAACTGGAGTGAAGCGGATATTGAGAGCTCGTTTAGCAAATATTTTACCGAGCAAATGACCAAAGAAGTGAATGCCGCTTGCGAAGCGGCAATCGCGTCAGGGGCAGAAGATATTTTGATCAAGGATGCTCATAGCACAGCGAGAAATTTGGACCCGTCAAAGCTGCCAGAGCAAGTGAAAATTTTGCGGGGCTGGACGCGCGATCCGTACTCGATGATGGCGGGACTGGATGACAGCTTTGACGGCGTATTCTTTATCGGCTATCACTCGGCGGCAGGGGCTAATGGAAACCCGCTTGCGCACACGATGAACATGCAAAATGAGTATGTGAAGATCAACGGTGAGATCGCCAGCGAGATGTTGATCAATGCCTATACCGCCGCATCCATGGGCGTTCCCGTCCTCCTGGCAACCGGAGACAAGATGATTTGCGAAGACGCCTTGAAAATCAACGCGCATATTAAAACGGTTCCCGTAAGCGAAGGGATCGGCAATGCTTCTATTTCCATCCATCCGAATGTCGCACTCAAAAAGATCAAGGAGCAGGTACAGGCCGTACTCTCCGATGATTTGAGCAAGTACAAGGTTGATCTGCCTGAATCGTTTCACGTAGAGATCGCCTTCCGTGAGCACTATTTGGCCTACCGTGGCTCGTTCTATCCGGGTGCCAAGCAGACAGGTGCCAAAACGGTTGAATACGAAACAAACGATTATAACGAAGTCCTGCGCTTTTTGTTTTTCGTTTTGTAATGCCCGATACGGTTTCGGTTTCGAGGTGCTTAAGAAAGCGATTCTCTCCGTGCCAAATCAAAGAAGGCTTATTCCGGTGCTTTTCAGCGGGAATAAGCCTTTGCTTTTGTTTTGTTATCTCAATTATCTGACGATGGGTGCCTTTAAACCTTCCGCCCAATCGAGAATAAATGCGGCTTGACCGGGATTGAGCGGTTGCGGGAGGCTGTCTCTTGGAAAGAAGCGATGCTCGGAGCTTTCCAAGCCTTCCTGTTTAAGCTCGCCATGATAAGAGGTTACGCGAAAAATGATCTGCACGCTGAAAATTTTGTCACCGTTTGGATACTCGCGAAGACCGATGTCCCCCGAATAAATCCCAAACAACTCAGGCCCCTCGATGATCAAATCGGTTTCCTCCAGGACCTCCCTGTGCAGTGTCTCCATGAAGGTCTCGCCAATCTCCATAAGGCCGCCTGGCAAACACCAATTATTCTGATCCTTGCGTCTTTGCAGCAGAATTCGTCCCTCTTCGTCCTCAATAATGGCACCGCAGCCGACCGTAATCAATCTTTCATGTCCAATCATACTGCGCATCGTTTGAATATAATCATTCACTTGGAAAAATCCACCTCCCTCTCCTGGATTGTACAAAAAGAAAACCTGTTTGACCATAGGGCCAACAGGCTTTAGCTTATACAGGCATTATCCCATATGCTTTTTGTACATCCACAGCTGTCCACTTTTGATGACGCGAGCCATCTGGCCAACCAGAGACATTTTTCCCATGCTCGCGAAGCCTTCTTTTTTACCAAGTGAGCCAAGGAAGCCTTTGTGCTTGAGAGCAGGCAGAGACGCAGGGTATTCTTCGCCTTTGATGTCTTTTCTCAGCATGAGGGCAATCTGCTCGCCTTGTATTTCAGCCGTTTGAGCGCTTGGTGCGATGATCGTACTCGCACAGTCGCCGACGACGTAGACGTTCGTATGGGTTGGAATTTGATGATATTGATTTAATTTAGCCCGTCCAATGTTGTCGGCTTCGATGGGGAGAGAGCGTACAATGCGATTGGCTTGGATACCAGCGGTCCAGACGATTACGTCGCTTTCTACTGGCTGATTATGGTTGAATACCACTCCAGGCTCAATACTTGTCACGCTTGCCATGGACACGAGCTGTACTTCATGCTCGATAAACCATTGGGACGCATATTCCTGCAGCTTTTTCGGGAATGGACTCAGAATGCTTTGTCCGCGGTCAATGATACGTACGTTCAGGTCAGGACGGCTTTCACGCAGCTCGGCAGCCATTTCTACGCCGCTCAGTCCTCCTCCGACTACTGTAACGGTTCCGTACGGATTCACGTTGTTAATTTCCGAGTAAGTATTGCGCGTAGCTCCCATAGTTTGGATGGAACAGGTATACTGATCCGCACCAGGGATATCATGATAACGGTCCTCACAGCCTAAGCCAATAACGAGCCAATCGTAGGAGAGGGTGTCCCCGTTTGCAAAATTGACGACCTGCTCGTCCAATTCCAATCCTGTAATTTCGCCGTACTTAATAGTCAGGCGAGGATCGTTTGGAAACGTGACACGCAAGTGAGATTCCGGCGTCGTCCCTGCAGCCAGAGCGTAGTACTCTGTTTTCAAGCCGTGAAATGGCATTCTGTCTACAAGGGTGATAAACACGTCGTCTGGTAAATCAGGGGACAGGACTCGCTCAATAATTCGAAGACCCCCGTATCCTCCACCAAGGATCACAAGTCGTTTCATAGAAGGTCTAGTCCTTTCTTCTGTCCGCTTTTGACAGACAGGAATTCAGTAATTATGCCCTATCTCTCGCAAGGGCAACGAAGGCTCCTCCAAAACGTGTTGGAACCCATCAGTTCTACAGCACCCACTCTATTTTTAGTCTCTTTCAGCAAAAATGCAAGCAGAATCTTTTTCCCACATTCGTCGCTGGATTTTTCCCGCAGACACGATACAATATAGAGCGTAACAATGTCGAAATAATCGGTAGGTGAGGAATATGAAACCGTTAGTAGAATTTTGCGCGAGCAACGTCTCTTCTTATACGCAATCGGTTGTCGATGCGCTCGAAAATGATCCGGAGCTGGATGTCGATGTACTGGAGTACGGTTGCCTTGGTTACTGTGGAGAGTGCTACATGCTGCCTTTTGCGCTCGTAAACGGTAATTTGATCCAGGCTCCGACAGCTGAAGAGCTGCTTGCCAAAATTAAGAACAAGCTGCGGGAACAAGACGAGCTGGATGCTCTTTTTCCATTATAGGAGATTTCATTAGGATGTTCATTTTGTTCCGAGCAGAACACATGGACATGAAAAATAAAAAAACCTCTATCGAGGCTTCCTATAAGAAGATCGACCGCGTTTTAGAGGAAAGTTTGTATGCGCTCCAGAATTCATAAGCGTTGTGCTTATCAATTCTTACACGTAAAAAAAGCTGATGCCGATCTTGCATGCGGGCATCAGCTTTTTTGCTTGAATGATGATTAGTGTTCTTTGATGACGTTATAGAAGGTATCACGTTCCAGAGCGCGTTTGCCAGCGCCTTTGATCAGCCATACCAGCTCATCCACAGTCAGAGCTTGCTGCGTAAGTGCACCGGCAGAGTGGCTGATGCGCTCCTCAATGAGGGTTCCGTGTGCATCAGAAATACCCATAGTCAGAGAAAGCTGTGTCAACTGTGTACCGATGTTGATGAAGTACGCTTTGATATGTTGGAAGTTGTCGAGCATCAAACGGCTGATCGCCATCGTTTTCAAGTCGTCGATAGCGGAGTTGCGACGTTTGATACCAGCAGTTGCTTTGATCGGTTGCACTGCAAGCGGAATAAATACCATGAAGCCGTTTGTGTCGTCTTGCAGCTCGCGAAGACGCATCATGTGGATCACACGCTCTTCCAGTGTTTCAATCGAGCCGTACAGCATGGTAGTGTGGGTTTTCAAGCCGAGCTCATGAGCTATACGGTGTACTTGCAGGTACATGTCTGTGCTTGCTTTCTCCGGGCTCATTTTCATGCGGTAACGCTCTGTCAAAATTTCTGCGCCGCCACCTGTCAAGCTTTGCAGACCAGCTTTCATCAGCTCTTGCAGCACTTCGCGGATGGAGAGGCCAGAGATGCGGGAAAAGAATTCAATTTCCGCACCGGTATAAGATTTGATCGTTACATCGGGATACGCTTTTTTCAAGGTGCGAAGTGTATCGAGATAGTATTCAAACGGTTGGTGCTGGTTATGTCCGCCTACAATGTGGAACTCGCGGATGCCAGGATGAAAACGCGTTTCTACATAATGAAGCAGTTCTTCCATGTTCATTGTGTAAGCGCCGTCTTCACCTTCATCACGTCGGAACCCACAGAATTTACAGTGAGCTTCGCAAACGTTTGTAGGGTTGATATACAGGTTTTGCAGGAAGTAGACATTGTCTTGATTTTTACGATAATTGACAATGTTTGCCAATTGCCCAATCGTGAGCAAATCGTTAGAGTTGAACAGGGTGACACCGTCTTCGAGCGTGAGACGTTCGCCGTGCATGACTTTTTCTGCGATTCCGGCGAGCGATTTATCTTGGATGGCTAAGGTTTCAACCGCCATTCCAAACACTTCCTTTCCCAATCAAATAGTCGTCGTAGCTAGTGACTTCGTCGCATTTTTACCCCAATTTTGAGCGTTCTGGGGATGGAGAAATCACTAATAAATAGAGAAAATCTCGGGCAACAAGGCACCTATATTATAAACCTCTTAGGATTTGCGAACAATATCATAAGTTCTCCAACTGCAAGCTGTAAAATTCTAACATTTCCCGTCAAATGCCGTTTGTTTTTTGGGGAAAGTGGGAAATTATGTTTGCGAAAACGTAGCAGATCTTGTAAAATATAGGTAAGAAAGCCTGAACTAGAATTAGGAGGAGCTTCATAATGCGGGACGTTTTACTCGAAAAAATCGAACTCCTTCGACAGCGTATGGTAAATATAGGGTTAGAGTTTGGGTTAGATCATCCAGAAGTCCTAGAATACAGTATACAAATTGATCAACTACACAACGAACTGAACCAGATAGATCATCATAATCTGTCTAAGGCCGGTAGCCGAAAAAATCCATACCGTTTTTACTTGCTGGAAAACAAAGCTTTTTTTGCGTAGGGAGGGGGAAACCCTCTTTTTTTGTTTTTTCCGCCAAGAATGGGCGCCACAAGTGCAGGGTAACCTTGTGGGAAAGGGAGCTTCTTTGTATACTGAAGATAAGTAAGAAACAAGGGAACCAGAAGTAAGCCTGCAAAGGAGTGATAGTAGCATGATTACATTGACAGAGCAAGCCAGCCACAAGGTCAAGGAAATGTTGGCGGCAGAAGGCAAGGAAGGCTCGTTTTTGCGTGTGGGTGTCAGACCGGGTGGTTGCAGCGGCTTTACCTATGGTATGGGCTGGGATCACGAGATGAAGGAAGGCGACGAGACCTTCGAGCAGCATGGTGTAAAAATTGTTGTCGACAAGGACAGCTATCTATACATTAAAGGAACTGAAATCGACTACAAGGAGTCCATGATGGGCGGCGGATTCTCCATTGAAAATCCGAATGCGATTGCTTCCTGTGGCTGTGGGTCATCGTTCAAGACAGCATTGGCAAAAGGCAAAGAAGAAAAATGTGACGATTAGTACCATAGAAGTGGTTCAAAAGACCTCTTGCGACTATGTAGCGAGCTACATGTGTCGGGGAGGTCTTTTTTTTGTTTGATCAGAAAAAATGGTTTTTAAAGTGTCACAAAATGGTTTTGTTGTTTGTTATACATGTCAATCGGAGGTGAGCAGGCTTGGACAAGAACGATTTGGAACGAGCGATAAAGGAGGTAAAGGCAGGAGATATAGATCAGTTCGGAGTCATCATCGATGCCATGCAAAAGCCGTTATTTGTCTATTGCTATCATATGCTCGGACATAGACAAGAGGCCGAGGACGCGGTGCAGGAGGTATTTTTCAAAGCCTATGAGCAAATCGACACGTATCGCAGTGTGGTTTCGTTTTCGGCATGGCTGTACAAAATTGCCTATCATCATTGTCTGAATCAGCTAAAAAGAGCGAAGCTGGGGCGCATTGTTACCTTTTTGAAAACGGGACTTCCTACGGTCAGCCATCATGAAGGTGAGAGGCGAATCGATCAGGAGTATTTGAGCAATCCATTGCATCAAGCCTTGTTAAAGCTATCCGCAAGCGAGCGCAATCTCGTCATTTTGCGTGTCGTCGAAGACAAGAACTATGACGAGCTATCCATACTGTTCAATAAAAAACCGGCAGCGCTGCGAAAGCAGTTTGAACGGGCCTTGAAAAAATGTAAGTCGCACATGCTCACAGTAGAAGGTGGTGATGATCATGACACGATCTCAGCAGTCCAGTGAATGGAAACGACAACTGATGGATGTGGTTGACGATGACTTCGATGTCAAAGATCAGGTCCTTCAAAAATTGCATGAACGAAAAAAACAAAGGGAGGCAATCTCAGTGAAAAAACGAATCGGGTTAATTGTTGCTGCTACGCTTGTGCTTGGGGGGACGACTGCATTTGCAGCCATGAAGGTGTATGAATTGAAGAATGACCAAGGAGAAGCAGTGGTGAGAATAAATGAGACTACTGAGTCGAAACGTGAATATTCTGGCAACAGAATTGAAATCGTGAACCAAATTCGCGAAAACTTACAGCCGGGAGCAAGGGTAGCGGTCTATATTGCTGGACCAGATAATCCGGATAAAAATGTAAGCTTTATGGAAATTCCGAGTTTTATATCAGTTCAATCTGAGTTACAAACGAAGGTAGGTACCTTTTTTGAAATACCTGAAGAGCTTGTTGGAGGATATAAATTTGCTGAGGGACATATTAATCATCAATTGAGCGGTAGCATGCAGGAGCTGTTTGACGAAATGATCAAGGAAGCCGAACGGGACAATAAGAATGTGGTTGTTCGAGAATTGCCTGCCAATCCCAACGTTCAATACTTGTATCTAACGTACAAGCACAACAAAGGAGAGGTCATGCTCACCCTGACCAATTTTGAAAATATGAAATGGGTAAGTGATGAGGCGGGCCCTGATGAAACGGTGGAAAAGGTAACCGTACAGAAAAAAGAAGCGTTGTATCACGTACGTAAGCTAAAGGACAAGGAAGCAAAGTACGTTCAATTTTACCAAGATGATAAAAAGAGACTGATAGAAGTCAGAACGATGGAGCCTGACATAACCAAGGAGGATTTATTGAAGATTGCCGAAAAGCTGTAAGCGTATCCTTTCCATCATCTTCCACGTACTTACAAGGGCAGTTCCTATGGGACTGCTCTTTTCGCTTTTACATGATCGTGTACATAAGGAGTGAAACACAGTGGCGGATGGGATACAGGGACTGGCAGGTTATCGGAGGCTGTTTTGGGGAGCGCTTTGCATCGGCTTTCTCGGCGATTTCTTGTTTTACGGAAAAGCGTTTGGCATTTCCTATCCACTATTTTTGCTTGCGATGTATGCTCTTTTTTTCTGGCGAGCACGTAAGCGTATTCCATTGACGATAACATCAGGACATGCTTTTGCATGGCTATTGACTGTGCCGATTCTCATGCTGACATTTACGTTTTTTCTGTATGCCAATGAATTTTTTCACTTGATCAATTTTGTGCTGGTAGCGTTTTTGTTCGTTGTTCAGACGATGCTGCTTACTGAAAGGCACCACTCGAAATGGTACACGCTTGGCTTTGTAGGAGAAGTCTTGGAAGCTGTGCTGCTTTATACACTGAAGTACGCGCGATTGCCGTTTGTGATGGCAAAGGAATGGATCAAGGCCAGAGTGGATCGCGAAAAATATGGTGTCATGACAAAGGTGCTTGCGGGGATGGGGATCTCATTGCCGATCCTATTAGTAGTGCTCGGATTGTTATCACACGCGGACTCGGTGTTTAGCTACTTTTTAACGGAAATTCCGAGCATGCTGTTTGACTGGGATACGGCTGAGCTGTTATTTCGCTTGTTTTTGATCGGTCTGTTTGCTCTCGTCTTCTTCGGGTATTTGTATACGTTATTTGGACCACGGGAGGCGACAGTAGCACTCCCAGTGAAGGAAGGAGAGAAGAACAAGATCGTCTGGGACGGCATTATTTTGGTAACCCTCTTGACGATCATCAATGTGGTGTATGCTGCGTTTGTCTTTATCCAAATCTCATATTTGTTTAGCGGTCAGGAGACGGTACTTCCAGCCGAGATGACGTATGCCGAATACGCCAAGAACGGATTTAATGAGCTGGTTACCGTGACGATAATCAATTTCATGATTTTGCTTAGCACGATGCATCTGGCATCACGGGCGAAGCCTCTTCTGTATCGGATGATCCAGATTTTGCTTAGCTTGCTGACCGTTTGTACGAGCTTCATGCTGTTCTCGGCATATTTTCGCCTGTCACTCTATGAGGAAGCGTATGGGTATACACATTCGCGGTTGCTCGCTCATGCGTTCATGATTTTCTTGTTCGTGCTGTTCGTGATTGCGCTGATTAAAATATGGCGCAACGGATTTTCATTGATCCGTTCTTATGCTGTCGTGGCGTTGATCGGCTATGTGGTGCTGAATTACATGAATATGGATGCGATGATCGCGAAGAACAACCTCAATCGCTACTACATGACGGGAAGTATCGATATCGAATATTTGACCAGGCTCTCGTATGACGCTGTCCCTGTCATCATGGAGCTGACCCGGGATCAATCGGTGGGAGATTCCATGCAAGATGTGCTGAAATACAAAAGAGAGGTCCTACAGGATGAAAGAAGCTGGCAGTCCTTCAATTTGGCGAAGTACCGAGCGGAGCAATATTTGCAGGAATAAACATAGCGGGGACGTCATCAAGTATTTCTCCGCTTTTTTTGGATTGCGAGAAATAAAATCGCAACACCGGCGAGAATCAAGATGCCGATCGCGCCGTACGGGATGAGTCTTTGCGTCCAGACAATTTCAACAGAATGACTGGGTGGATTACCTGACCCCAAAACCTGCAAGTCGTCAGTGGCGTTGATTAACTCTGCCGTTCGGCTGCAAATATGCGTTTCAAGCACATCTCTATCCCAATAGGAAGCGTAAACGAGGTATTCTCTCCCCACCTCAAAGGGGAAACCGCAGCTGAGACCCAAGTCCTCTGTGAAGATGAGGACTTGGGTTTGATCCATGCCCTTCCATGTAGTTTGGACGTCCAGCACAACATCGAAGCCTCCACGAACGGGCTGCTTAGAAAATGGTATCCATTCACGCCAATCATTTGTTTCTTTGACTTGGGTGACTTTTCCGGAAAAAATGGCTGGTGATTGCTGGATGGCTTCTTGGGCAGAGGGAGTGCTACAGCTGCATGCATGAGCAGGGATTCCCTGGAAAAAGAAGGAGGAGGAAACAAAGAACGCGAATAAAACGGCGAAAACGTTACGTCGTTGCAAGATTGATCACTCCCATCAACAATAAGACGAGAGGAAAAGGGGAAAGTTTCCAATGGTGATAGCTCTACTTGTACTCGCCTGTGCAGGAATAGGGACTGCATTCTGCCTTATTCACACGTTGTATGTGAAAACAACAACGATATCCACGTCAGTACCTGGCGTGCCCCGACTTACTCTCGTCCATCTTACGGATCTGCATGGACGCACACGCTTTTTAAACGGACCACTGCATCGGTTGGTCAACCGTCATCATCCTGATCTGGTGCTGGTGACAGGGGATTTGACGCAGAACAACAGTCAACTGGATGAGGTGCTGATGGAGCTGTCGCGAGTCGACAAGGGATACGGCATTTATTTCGTTCCGGGAAACTATGAACGGGAGGAAGTAAGGTGCTTTCACAAAAGGCTATATTCGGCTGAAGCTTACGCTGAGAACAAGAAGGCGTGGGCAAAGCACATGATCGTGTTGGAGTATGAAGGCCGATTGATACCGATTGGTGCGAGCCAGATTCTGATCTACGGCTTTGACAATTCTACCTACGGAAATGAACGGTATGTGTGGGACGATTCGGCGCAAGCCAGCCTGACTGTCTTTCTCGCTCATTCTCCGAATATCATTACATCGATTTATCATAATGGGCTAAAGGCCGACTTACTTTTGACGGGTCATACCCATGGTGGACAAATCCGGCTGTTTGGAAAACCGTTAGGGGGTGCGGTATACAGGCATTTTCACCTTGGACAAAAAAAGGATGAAGCGGTCGGTTTATTCAGCATCAGCCGTGGATTAGGAACAGCAAAGCTGCCTGTTCGCTTGTTCTGCTTCCCCGAAGTGACGGTCTACCAGATAAATCATCATCAGCCAGACTGAGAAGCCCTTGCTGTTGCCAAGTATGCAACGACAAGGGCTTCCTGCTTATGTTCTTTGATTGTATGTCGAGTAAAATAGCTTACCTGCGGGCTGCTGGCTTGATGTCGGCAGGAATAGGGCAGACATACGTCGTACCATCGAGCTTTTCAACAAGCTCTGCTTTTGCTTCGGCGATGAGCTCTGGGCTCAGCAACATCTCGATCGCAGTAGCCGCCATGATTTTTCCAGCGTGGAGCATGCCTTTATGTCCGATTGAGGTGCCTCCCTGGGCAACCGCTTGCCACGAGTGGAGCTGCGTACCCATAGCGAAGCAGGTTGTTGAGCATTGAACAGTCGGAATGATCCAGCTGACGTCCCCAACATCGGTAGAACCAGACATGAGTCTTGCTGCTGGCATGAGCGGCATCAAAATGCTGGACAGCTCTTGATTTTTCAATTGCTCAGACAAGTCTTTTCCTCTGGCGCCCAGCACCTTGGAAATCATTTGCAGCTCACTGTTTTTATCTGAATCAGGAATTGTCGTGCGAATTTGACGGGCGAAATCGATTTCGTTCTGGTCGAATTCAGGTACTCCCAGCTCAGTAAAGTTGCTGTACATGACGCGTTCCATCGTCTGATTCGGGATGAGATTGGAGCAGGCTTTGTCAAAAATGATATCGACAGCCGTCTCGGTCATCATGGCAGCACCGCGTGCAATTTGGCAAACGCGCTGATAAATTTCTTCTACCTGCTGTGTTTTTGGTGCGCGGATCAGGTAGAGTACATCTGCTTCCGCCTGGACGACATTCGGTGAGAAGCCACCGCTGTTGGTAATGGCGTAGTGAATACGAGCTTCAGGAATGATATGCTCGCGCAAGTAGTTGACGCCGATATTCATCAGCTCTACTGCATCCAGTGCGCTACGTCCGAGATGAGGTGCGGCTGCGGCATGAGCGGCTTTGCCCTTGAATTTGAAATAGACTTGGTAGTTGGCAAGACTGCTGACGGACATGAGTGTATTGAAGGTCTGTGGATGCCAGCAAATCGCAAAATCGGCATCATTGAACAAGCCTTCGCGGGCCATATACGCTTTTCCCGATCCGCCTTCCTCCGCTGGGCAGCCATAGTAACGCACGGTCCCTTTGATCCCGTTTTCCTCCATGTAGTGACGAATAGCGACTGCCGCTGCCAGAGAGCCTGATCCGAGCAGATTATGACCGCAGCCATGTCCGTTACCACCTGCGACAATGGGCTGATGAGTAGCATTGCCACGCTCCTGGCTCAGTCCTGAGAGGGCATCATATTCACCCAGGATGGCGATAACCGGACTGCCACTGCCATAGCTGCCGATAAAAGCGGTTTCAATTCCGGCTACGCCTTTCTCTACGGTAAAGCCTTCTGCTTCCAAGGTCTTGCAGAGCAGCTCCGCGGAACGAAACTCCTCAAATCGAGTCTCTGCATACTCCCAGATACGGTCGCTTACATTTGTGAAGAGTTCACTTTTTTGATCGATGATTTCGGCAATTCGTTGACGATTAAACATGGAGAACACCTCGCTGCTTCTCTAGATTTTTGCTATTCGCGTTTAATTGCTGGTGCTGACCTTGGCTGGTGGCTCATTTCCAACTTGTGCTGTGGTACGAAGCGTCATGCCCACTACAAATGGTATGAATACCGCAATGATCAACAACCAGAACGCTGCATCATAGGAGCCGTTGAACTGCTGAATCATAAAGCCCATGGCTGTTGGCGCGATGACCCCTGCCGTTTGTCCACCGAGATAGATCAAGCCGGACGCAGCACCGACAGAAGAAGGATCGATGTACTTCAGTGGCATTGTCAGTGTCGTGGTTACTGCTGCGGCAAGACCGACATTCGCAAGCGCTTGATAAGCGACAACCAATGTTACGGTAGGAGCTTTTGACATGAGATAAAGCGAAATGATGCCGATAAACGAACCGATTACAATTAACAGTCTTTCGCGTCCTACCATGCGTTTGTCCAGCAGCCATCCGGTGAGCAAGACCGTCACAAAGGAGAGAATCGCTGGAATCGAAGCGAGAGCACCCATGGATACCATATCAAGATGACGAACCTTTACCATGTAGGTAGGCATCCAGGACATCATGCCCCACGTCACCATCGAGATACCGAAGTAAATCGCCATCAGCTTCCAGAGCATAGAAATTTTCAACAGCTTGCGCAAAGGCAGCTTTGCAACCGTTCTCTTGGCAGCAGCAGCTTGTGATCCTGTTGGATGCAAGAATTTGGCGTACAACAGGGCGAGAATCAGACCAACTATCCCGAGAATGACGAACATCGATTGCCAGCCAAAGCTCTTGGACAAGCTGGCGGCTACCAGAGTCGCGAGTACACCACCAATGGTTGTAGCGGAGGTCAAGATGGATTTGGCGCGGGCACGCTCATGCTGTGGGAAGCTTTCGGCTACCGCAACAGAGCTGGCTGAGGGATAACTGCCTTCACCGATCCCGAACAAGAAGCGAATAATGATGAGGGAGAGGAACGACCAGGCCGTACCCGTCAGAATCGTAAACAAGGACCAGCCAACAACGGATATGATGATGACCTTGCGTGATCCGAATTTGTCAGCCAGAGTGCCCCCAATCGGCTGCATAATTGCATAACTAAGGAAGAAGCTGCTGAGAATAAGGCCAACCTGTGTTTCGGATAGACCAAACTCTTGGGAAATAGGAATGACGGCTACATTTATGGCAACTTTATCAAAATAGTTGATAATCCATCCAAGGCACAGAAGACCAAGGACCAGGTACTTGTTTTTGCTGTTTACAGTAGCAGCGGTATTCATCATAAGACCCCCTTGTTAGCGTTTTCACGGTTGTGTACAAAAAAAGCGATTCTCTATGCAGGCGAAAGGGAACACCACCACCTTATGTAAATGAGCGAAATCGTAATTTTATTTTTGGACATAATAAAGACGATTTCTAAAAATAACTTTAAAACAAACTTTTTGACATTTCAAGTCTTTTCAAAATATTTTCAAAGAGGTCTAAATCTCCTATAATGGTCAAGTGAGTGGAAGGAGGGATTTCTTATGATCCGATTGGGTGCCATTATTGCCCAGCACTCTTTAACCGAATTGGTATCGGTACCTGCGCGTGTTCAGGAAAATTGTGAGGTTGTCATGCTGCCCTATCAGCGCTTGCATGAAACGCCAGAGCTGTACAGACAAAATGAGCAAAGTGTCGACGGTTTCGTCCTAACCGAATTGGCTTATGCGTATCTCATGCAGGAGTGGGGCAGCTTCTCCATACCGACGTATACGTTTCAGATCAGTGAGCAGGAGTTTTATAAAAAGCTGTTTCAGCTGACCCTGCGGAATCGAGATATGGATTTTTCACGGGTGTATATCGACTTTATTAATCAGCAGAACAATTTTCTGGGGCTCACCGATATTTTCGAGGAAGCCGCCATGCCGTATACACTAAAAGGGTTTGTAGTAAACGATGAAATCTATGAGGCGGTACTGAATGAGCATATTCGCCTGAGGCAGGAAGGCAAAATTGACTTGTCCCTGACCCGCTTGAGCAATATCGTGCCCGAGCTGGACCGAAACGGCGTACCGCATCTGTATGTCTTCCCTTCCCCTGATTCCATCGTGTCGCAGTTTGAGCAAATCATTACGGAGCTGGCTGCTATTAAGCTGGCGGAGAGCCGCATTGCGATTGGCCATATTACGATCGGACAAGTAGGGGGAGAAAAAGAGAGCTTGAACGAGTGGGAGCTGCGGCAAATGCTGCTGCACAAATCGCTTTTGGAGTTCAGTACGGAGAAACGGGTTCCGTTTTTAATCCAAAAATCGAACAAGAGCTTTGAGATTATCAGTTCGTTTAAAGACATTAAACTGCTAACCGACAACCTCACCCAATGCTTGCTGCTTGCCTATTTGGAAAAAACGCTTCCGTTTCCCGTGCATATCGGGTGGGGCGTCGGCAACAGCATGTACAAGGCACGGACCAATGCACAAGCTGCCAATGGCATGTCTGCAGCAAATCAAACGCCAGGTACGTTCATTGTGACCGACAGTGATCAGATTATTGGACCGCTCGGCGAGGAAAATTGTCTCCACTACCGAAATCAAATGAACGACACCATCCAGCGGCTGAGCGAAGCGACAGATTTGTCTACGCTTCAGCTCCAAAAAATATTGGCGGTACTAGCCAAAACGGAGAGTAACGAGCTGACAGCCGATGAGCTTGCCTACCATCTCGGGGTCACGGTACGAAGCGCGAATCGGATGCTCAATCGACTCGAGGAAAAAGGCGTTGCCCATGTTTTGTATAAAAAACAGGAGAAGCTGCGCGGACGCCCTACGAAAATCTATCAAATTCAGCTGCCCGTCGAATAATCGAGCGAGCCTGGAAGAATGTTCATCAATCGTTAGCCAATTCGTCACCAATACGTCATGGATTCCAGATTTTGGACGACTTCTTTTCAGTACAATGGTAGTGTAGAACAAGTAGAAAGAAGGGGTCGTAAGTGAACAAAAAATGGGGTCTGTTGGTTTCAGCAGTTGCACTGTCCGCAATGTTGATGACAGCATGTGGTGGAGAAAGCAAGGATCAGGCGGCAAGCGGCAATTCCGCAACTCCTGCAGCGACATCGGGCACAGCGGTTAACATTGAAGCGAGCAACTGGAAATTCAATCAAGATACATTTGAAGTGAAGGCTGGCGAAGAGTTCACCATCAACTTCAAATCGGCTGAAGGCTTCCATGGAATCGGGATCCAAGGCCTGGATGTAGATATTCAAAAAGAAGGCAGCAAAACAATGAAGATTGATGAAGCTGGTGAATACACCATTTTTTGCAACGTTATTTGCGGACCAGACCATGGCAAAATGGTTGCGAAACTCGTTGTAAAATAAATAGCTTCCTTTCCATAAGAGCTACACTCAAACACCCAAACACTTTGGCCTGCATTGCGGGTCAGGGTGTTTTTCCATTTTCGCGGACATACTACCTGAGTAGCACATAAGCCAAGCACCCAAGGGGAGATCGCACATGTCGAAGCACAACAACAAGGATAAACGACCAACGGAGGCTTCAGCCGGATCTCGCAGTACACCTCCCAAAACGGGGGAAAATACAGGACATAACCTGCGAAAAGAAGATAAGTAATGAACAGAAAGGTTCACCTGGCGTACGCGGGTGGGCCTTTTTCACTTTTTCATACATGATTTTTCCGATTGTTGCGCATGGTAAGGAGGAAAAGGTTGTAAAAAGGAGTGAACGAAATGAAGCATTGGAAAAGAGGAATGGTAGCAGCGATCTTGGGGGTGAGCATGGCGCTTCCAGGTGTCGTTCAGGCAGCATCGCATTCAGCGCTTTCTTATTCAATGGATAGCGTGAAGCCATCGCACCGAGATCACGGCGATCACGCCAAAAAGTTTCACGGCATGCACAGTGGCGCACACCAAAAAATGTACATGACCTTGCTGGCTGAAAAGTATACACCAAATAGTGTGGGAGAATGGCAAGCCGCTTTCAAGGAAAGAGAGCGTCTGATGAATGAGCTCGAAGCAGCCCGCAGTGCCAATAGTGACGATCCGAAAGAAAAGAAAATGGATGAGCAAGGCAAAAATGATGACAATGATGCGAGACGTGCACGCATGGAGCAGTACAAGCAGACTCGCGAGGAATTCAATGCAGCGATTGAGTCTGGTGATGCAGCGAAAATCAAAGAAACACTGCCAAAAATGCTGGAGCAGCTGAAATCAAAAAATGAGCGCCTGGCACAGAAGCTAAAGGAAAAAAAGAAGTAGCCAACAAGGGAGAAAAGGACGTGACCAAGAGGCACGTCCTTTTTACGTGAATAGCTGCTCCAGCATAGCGGGTGTCCATTCCTGCACAATGATCATATGCTCCTCCTGACAGTGGGGGCACCAGCCTGTATGCAGGCATTGATGATTGTGACGATCCGGATAGCCATTGTCCATTTTTGCATCATCTATTTCACGGTACGGACTGTAATCCCCATAGTAGTCATACAGCCTACCCGCATCTGACAGTAGCTGTCCGCAGCGAGGGCATTCTTTAGCAAGAGCTGCAAGTCCGTTGCAAGCCGGGCACAAATAATTCATGGCGACTCTCCTCCTCGGAGGTTTGGGATCATCTCCTACTGTGCGCTTGAACCAGACACGCTATGCAAGTGCAGAATAAGAGGAACGAACAAAAAATCCCTGTATGTACTTGAATCAGCAGCAAACAGGGATTGCGTTGTTATGCTTTAAAATTGTCCATGCTCGACGAGTGACCAGGCTGTAGCTTTGCATCTGGATTGAAATACGAAACTGCGTTGTTTACGGCTGTAGGTGCTTCTCCGAAACCGACGGCAATCAGCTTTACCTTACCTGGATACGTAGCGATGTCTCCGGCAGCGAAAATGCCCGGAATGTTCGATTCCATACGCGTGTTCACGACAATCGAACCTTTTTCCAGCTCGAGTCCCCAATTTTTAATCGGACCGAGCGAGGAAATGAAGCCAAAGTTAACGATGACAGCATCGACTTCCAATTCGACTACTTCCTTGGTCGTGCTATTTTCTAATGTGAGTCGTTCAATCTTGTCTTCACCGTGCAAGGCTGTTAATTCGTAAGGAGTTGATACTTTTACTTTGGATGCCATGAGCATTTCTACGCTGTGTTCATGAGCACGGAATTTGTCTCTGCGATGGATGAGGTGTACTTCTTTGGCTATTGGTTCGAGCATCAGGGACCAGTCCAGTGCGGAGTCGCCACCGCCAAAAACGGCAACGCGCTGACCCTTGAAGGAGTTCAGATCGGTAACAAAGTAGTGCAGATTGGATTTTTCGTATTTGACGGCATCTGGATGTTCCAGTCTGCGGGGTTCAAAAGCACCTACACCTGCCGTGATGATTACAGATTTGGAGTAGTGCGTGCCTTTGTCCGTTGTGATTTCAAACACATCGTCCGCTTTTTTCTCGACGTTTTCCACTTTTTCTTCCAGGCAAACCGTTTGCTGAAAGCGTGAAATCTGATCTTTCAGATTATTGATTAAATCTTGTGCTAAAACCTTTGGAAATCCGGCTACATCGTATATGTATTTCTCCGGATAAAGAGCAGACAATTGCCCACCGAGTTGGGGCATGCTCTCAATGATTTTTACACTTGCCTGGCGCATGCCACCGTAAAAAGCAGTGAACAATCCGGCCGGGCCTCCACCAATGATCGTAATGTCGTAGATTTGCTCGTCCTTTTGCAGAAAATTCAATCCAAAGCACCTCCGAATATTCGTGAAACGAACTCAAACTCCATTATACCTTATTTTTCCGATTGAAAAAAAGCAGGTAAAATTCGGTTCGATAGGCAAAAAACCCTTGCAAATCAATTCGGCACCCGATAAGATGAGGGGGAATGTAATAATATTGTCACATTTTTTTCTGGGTTTGTGCTTTTTTTCACAGATCGCTTCATACAACGTAGCAGAGGCAATGATTCTTGTCGTTCCTTCATATTTTATTTTTGGGCATCTTAATATGTAACCAGCTACGTGAAATTTCGCACAAACTTCCTTATTTATGTATTTTTCCTTACTATTAATGATGAATGGAAGGGATACCGATGAGTACACCCAAAATCCTCATTCTGGGTGCAGGCTACGGTGGATTGATCACCACCCTGCAGCTGCAAAAAAGGCTGAACTACAATGAAGCGGAAATCACCTTGGTAAACAAACACAACTATCACTATATTACAACCTGGCTGCATGAGCCTGCGGCAGGAACAGCTTCGGCAGATCATGCGCGAGTGAGTCTGGATGGCATTTTGAACAAAGACAAGGTCCATTTTGTAAAAGGCACCGTGCAATCGATTCAATCGGAAGCACAGACAGTCACTTTGGAAAATGGAGATGTCCTAAGCTATGACTACCTCGTGATTGGCCTTGGAAGTGAGCCGGAAACATTCGGCATCGAGGGCTTGAAGGAGCACGCTTTCAGCATTCGCAGCATCAATGCGGTGCGCAACATTCGCGAGCATATCGAGTACATGTTTTCCAAGTATAAAAACGAGCCGGACCGCACGGATTATCTGACTTTTATCGTCGGGGGAGCGGGCTTTACGGGTATCGAATTTTGCGGGGAGCTTGGGGATCGCTTGCCAGAGCTTTGCGAGGAATTCGACGTAGATCCAGAGCTGGTAAAGGTCTATTGCATCGAGGCGGCGCCTACAGCACTGCCTGGCTTTGATCCTGAGCTGGTAGGCTACGCAATGGATGTGCTGGAGCGCAAAGGGATTGAGTTCAAGATCGCGACTCCGATCAAGCAATGTACAGAAGATGGCGTACTGCTTGCAAACGGCGAAGAGATCAAGTCCAAAACAGTCATCTGGGCAGCGGGTGTGCGTGGAAACAGCCTCGTCGAAAAAGCGGGCTTTGAAGTGATGCGCGGCCGTGTCAAGGTCGACGAATATTTGCGAGCGCCTGGACATGAAAACGTATTTGTCGTTGGTGATTGCGCCCTCATTTTCAATGAAGAAGGACGTCCTTACCCGCCAACCGCACAAATCGCTGTGCAGGAAGGCGAAACCTTGGGCGACAATTTAGCAGCAATGATTCGTGGAGAACTCACCCAAAAGTTTATCCCTCATTTGCAGGGAACACTCGCATCCTTGGGAAAAGGTGAAGGCATCGGCCAGGTTGGTTCGAAAAAGCTGTTTGGCAGCACAGCAGCCATGATGAAAAAAGCGAGCGATTTGCGTTACCTGTACAAAATCGGTGGCGTTGGCCTCGCACTGAAGAAAGTAAAGCTGTAGACTTATGCGTCACGCGAGTATACAGGTTCGAGGGCTGATGACCCGCGAAGAGATGGAACGCTACAATGCCATGATGGAAGTGGGCGCCTTTTTGGAAGAACAGGGCAGACACGACCTGGCTTGGAATGTGCAGCGCGAAGTGGATATTCTCATCCTGCCTGCTATCGACCGGCTCAAGGAAAAGGGCCGGGAGAGGGACAGAGAAAATCTGCGCTATATGATTGACAACGGTTTGCTGGATGACGAGGATGATTAAAACGATTGGGTGCCCCCGGTGAATGAGCCGGGGGTTTCGTGTAGGTGAGAAAGGGAGCGGGTAGGCATGAGAGAAGGAAAAGTATGGCTGGGTGCATGTGGAATCGTGATTCGGGATGAGGAGGCTCTTGTCGTCAAGAAAGCGTATAGTGGTCTGAAGGGACAGTGGTCGTTTCCAGCCGGATTCGTTCAACAGTCTGAGACGGTAGATGAGGCAGCTGTGCGTGAAGTGCTGGAGGAAACAGGTGTACAGGCCATCGTCCGGCATGTGGCGGGAATACGATCCGGTGTCATTAAAGAAAGCATTAGCGATAACATGGTCGTTTTTTGGATGGATTATGTGAGCGGGGAGCCGCGTCCGCAGGAGGGTGAGATTGATGAGGCGAGATTCATGCCGATCAATGAACTGCTGCACGATCCGCTATCTTCTACATACTTAAAAATTATATTGCCAGGATATAAAACTCGGGAGCAAGGCATGCCAGGGCATACTTACGAGATTGATCCTGTCTTTCAGTACACCTCCTATAAAATCTTCAAGTAACAGAGGGACTTACGAGCTAAAATAGTGAGAATGAAAAAGATAAACCGTGATGTTTCCGCTTACATCATGGTTTTTTTGCGTTTTTTCCGTTGGAAAGCTGTTGTCTAATTTATAAATATTCTGATATAGTTAGATACATCTAAATTATCTGAATATACATGCAATTACCTACGACGCATGTGTATCGAAAGGGGAGCTCATCATGAGACAAAAACAAGAACAATGCCCGTATTGTGATGGTCAAGGGTATTTCCAGTTGCTCCTGGGGGGCTCGGAAAATTGCCCAAACTGTGATGGAGCAGGTACACATGCTCAAGCGGAAGCCGTATCTTCTAACAAATAATGACTGTCTTGCATAGGAAAGAAAACCGTCAGGGTAAGCAATTGCCCCGACGGTTTTTTTGTCCTCACAAAAAACCTACTTTTTTCCTTCAATATAAGCCCATTTGTAGCTGAATGTAGAGTTAGGATGAGCGACAAAACCTTTTACGTAAGGCTTGATCAGTCGAGCGGAGGCAGCCTGATACAGAGGGGAGATCACAACCTCCTCGCCAACCAAAATCTTTTCAGCTTCTTGCAGGTTGTGAAAGCGGGCATTGATATCGGAGAAATCCGTCATGGCCAGACGAATCAGCTGATCGTACTTGGCGTTGGCAAAGCCTTGCCAGTTGTAGGCTCCATCCGATAAAAAGACGCCCAGGAAATCGACCGGGTCTTGCAGGCTGCTGCGCCAGCCGGAAAAGGACATGGCATAATTCAGCTTGCTTTCAAGCGCCAGCTTTTGCTTGTTTGGCTGCTGATTGATTTTGACAGTCAGTCCAGGCAAGCTTTTTTCCAGCTCGTTTTGGATGAATTCAGCGACCTTTTTACGCGATTCATCATCATAGCTCAAAAACTCGAGCTCGATTTGCTTCACTCCCAGCTCGGAAAGCCCCTTGTTCCAGTACTCCAATGCTTTTTCTTTGCCATCTGCGTTGAAATCACCATACTTATCGCGGAAATCCTGTCCGCCGTCCGGACTGAAGACAAACTGCTTCGGTACGAGGAAATAGGCAGGAATGGAACCGTTTTTCAACACCAGCTCCGCTGCCTGTTTTTTGTTCCAGGCCATATCGATAGCCCTGCGGATGTTCACGTTTTTCAAGTATGGATTCTTTTGGTTCAAACGAATGAAATACATTTCTGTTTTGAGTGCGGTTGTAAAGTCAGGATTGGTGTTGTACAGGTCGACTACCTCGGAGGATAGGTCTGCGACATCCAGCGCTCCGGTTTCGTACAGATTAATTCCGGTTGTCACATCCTTGACGACGTTGAAATTGATCGCTTCCATTTTGACTGATTCGGCATCCCAGTAGCCCGGATTTTTCTTAAGCACCCAGCCTTTTTCGTGCTGCCACGAATCGAGGATGAAAGGACCGTTGAACAGAAGATTTTGTGCTTCCAGGGCATACTGGTCTTTTTGCGCGTCGATGAATTCTTTATTTTGCGGAAAGTAGACGGAGCCAGTGACCAGATCGAGGAAATACGGGACGGCATGCTCCAGTGTCACGACCAGGGTGCTGGCATCAACAGCTTTTGCGCCCAGCTCCTCCACTTTTCCGTAGAGTGGATTCCCTTTTTCCTGAATGGCTTTCGCGTTTTGAATATCATCCATGAGATAGGCGTGAGGAGACAGTGTATCGGGATGCAGAGCGCGTCCCCAGGCATAGACAAAATCTTGGGCGGTTACGGGCTGGCCATTGCTCCATTTGGCATCTTGGCGCAAATGGAAGGTGTACGTTTTGCGATCCTCACTGACATCGTAACGCTCAGCAACACCGGGAGTGGGCTTGTTATCAGGAGCAAGACGGTAAAGTCCTTCATAAATGTTCATGATGATCGTTGCGGACAAGCCATCCATGATTCCGTTTGTTTTTAACGTAGGAATCTCGCCCGATGCGATTAAGTTCAGCATCTGCGGATCGCCAGCCGAGCTTTCGGTGGCAGCTGGAGTAGTCGTGGCTGGCTGTGCAGGTGTTGCCGTTTCCGTATTCGGCTTTGATTGGGTATTGCTTGTGCCTGAGCCGTAACAGCCAGTTAAGAATGAGGAAACAAGAAGAAGAAAGACCAGAATCATGCCGACGTGTCGGTTCATAAATGATCAACGCCCCTCTCGATGGAAATGGTTTCGTGATAATTTCCAAGCAATGTTCATGCCGAGCAGCATGGCATTGATATTGCAAAATGAAAAAGGGTGCATGGGCGTATCCATCTCGAAAAGGGGGAAGTTGCATGGAAAGGCTGGTACAGGTAAGGGCACGGCTTCAGGAATTGGGTGTAGACGCGATCATGATCACGAATCCGATGAGTCGTAGATATTTGTCCGGTTTTACAGGGAGCAACGGGGTCATTCTCATTTCAGAAAACGATGCCAGGCTGATTACCGACTATCGCTATTTTCAGCAGGCGAGGATGCAGGCAGAGGGCTTCGAGGTAGTGCTGCACGCGGGGCATACGGGTCATAAAGGGCTTATTTTTGACGAGGTAGCCAATCAGGTAAAGGAAATGGGGATTAGAAGGCTGGGGTTTGAGCAAGATCAACTGACATTTACGTTTTATAAAAAATGCGAGGCAGTGTTTGCAGCGGAATTAATTCCGGTTGCAGGCTTGGTGGAAAAGCTACGGACGATCAAGTCAGTTGAAGAAATTGAGCTGTTAAAAACGGCAGCACAGGTCGCGGATGCAGCATTTCTGCATGTGCTGGATGTCGTTCGGGCAGGAGTATCGGAGCTGGAGGTAGCACATGCGCTTGAAAACTATATGAAAAAACAAGGGACTGACACAACCGGCTTTTCTCCAATTGTCGCTTCCGGTTATCGTGGGGCACTCGCTCACGGTAGGGCGAGTGATAAGATCATAGAAAAAGGGGATCTTGTCACGATCGATTTTGGTTGTAACTACAAGGGCTACTGGTCGGATATTTCGCGGACGGTAGCGATCGGAGAGCCAAGCGAGCAGCTACGCGAAATCCATGCGGTCGTGCTGGAATCATTTAACCGTTGCGTACATGGATTAAAACCTGGCTTGAGCGATCAGGAAGTAGATACGTTGATGCGAGAGGTCATCAAAGAGCATGGCTTCAACGAATTGTCGGGTACAGGCACAGGCCATGGAATCGGGCTGGAGGTGCATGAAGACCCGTTTTTCTCCGTACGTCAGGTCATGTCACTTGAGCCAGGAATGGTGATTACCGTAGAGCCTGGAATCTATCTGCCGGGAGTCGGCGGTGCCAGAATAGAGGACGTAATTCTTATCACGGAGCAAGGCAGTGAAGTCTATACTCCTTCAACAAAAGAGATGCTCATTTTATAAATCAAATGGGATATGCGGTTGGCGATGGCAGGAGCAATCCTGCCATTTTTTGGCTTATGGGTGTCTAATAACGTATACAAATCGAAAAGGGATTAGACACGCTAGTGTAAAAATATTTGTACAATTCAGAAAAATGGACACAAGCTATGTATGGCACAGGGCTTGCTATTTCTTTTTAACAACGAGCTGCTGAAGAGTAGATGGTAGGATTCGATTCCAACACAAGCGAAAAGAGGTGCAAGCCATGAGGAGGTACATATTGGGCAGAATCGGGTACATCATCGTGACCTTTCTTGTTATTGCCACGTTGACGTTCCTGTTAATGCAGACATTGCCCGGATCACCATTTAACGATGAACGCTTGTCGGAGACCCAAAAACAACGTTTGGCGGAGAAATACAAGCTCGATCAGCCAGTACCTGTTCAGTATGGAAACTACATCCTGAATCTTTTGCAGGGAGATTTGGGTGATTCCTATCAGTATGATGGGCGGCCCGTAACCAAAATTATTGCGGAGCGGATTGGTCCATCCGTTGTGTTGGGTGCACAGGCTCTGCTCGTAGGAACCTTTCTTGGGCTGATTCTGGGGATATTGGCAGCACTACGGCACAATTCCATCATTGATTACGCCGCGATGGTCATTGCGGTATTGGGCTTGTCGATCCCTTCCTTTGTGTTTGCCGGTCTCTTGCAGTACTGGGTAGGAGTCAGGCTGCAATGGCTGCCCGTCGCTTTTTGGGAGGGGTTTGAGTATTCGATTTTGCCTACGCTCTCCTTGTCTGTTTTCGTGACTGCGACGATGGCCAGGTATATGAGAACGGAGATGCTGGAGGTTTTAAGTCAGGATTTTATCGTGATGGCCAGGGCAAAAGGCATGAGCAATTTTTTAATCATTATGAAGCATGGGCTGCGTAATGCAATGATCCCGATCATTACGGTGTTGGGACCGATGGCTGTCTCTCTCATGACAGGGACGCTGGTCATTGAAAAAATTTTCAGTGTTCCCGGTCTGGGCGAGCAGTTTATCAAGTCCATCCTGACAAACGACTACTCCGTAATTATGGGGGTCACCCTGTTTTATAGCATTTTGTTTATTTGCATCGTATTTGTTGTCGACATTTTATACGGCTGGATTGATCCGCGGATTCGGATGTCAGGGAGGGAGCGCTGATGCAGGCAAAGCGGTTGGAGCAGGACACGCTGCCAGATGAGCTGTTCGAGCTGGTCCATGTTGATGAGAGAAGGCTGGAAACCATTTCACGGCCACAGCTGACCTTTTGGCAGGATGCATGGCGGCGGCTGCGCAAAAACAGAGCTTCCTTTGCGGGCTTGATCATGATTGCAGTGATTTTGTTCTTTGCCTTGTTTGGTCCATATTTGAGTGGCTTCGGCTTCAACGATCAAAACATTACACGCGCGAATCTGCCGCCAAAAGTACCGGTTCTCGATCAGGTTTCGTGGCTAGGAGTGAGTGGAGTAGATATTCGTGGAATCGATCAGTACGAAAAAAAGGGTGTAACTGAATCATTCTGGTTTGGAACGGATGAGCTCGGACGTGACTTGTGGACACGCGTCTGGCAAGGAACCCGTATCTCGTTATACATTGCGATTCTTGCTGCTGGAATTGATTTGATCATCGGGGTGGCCTACGGAGGGATCTCCGCATTTTATGGGGGGCGAGTGGACAACATCATGCAGCGAATCATCGAAGTGCTCGTAGGGGTGCCGCATTTGATTGTCGTGATCCTGCTCATCATCGTGCTGGAGCCAGGAATCATTTCGATGACAATCGCTATGGTAATAACTGGATGGGTAGGTATGGCGAGGATCGTTCGTGGTCAGATTCTCAAATTAAAAAGCCAGGAATATGTGATGGCGGCACAAACGCTGGGTGCATCGGATTCGCGGCTGATCTGGAGACATTTGATCCCGAATACAATCGGACCGATCATCGTAACCACGATGTTTACGATTCCAAACGCGATTTTTGCCGAGGCGTTTCTCAGCTTTATCGGGCTTGGCTTGCAGCCACCGATTGCCTCACTGGGCACGCTTGTAAACGATGGCTTCAAGCTGCTGCGTATTTATCCTCACGCGATGATTATTTCTGCTGTGGTGATCAGTATGATCATGGTCAGCTTTAATTTGGCAGGGGATGGCTTGCGGGATGCGCTTGATCCGAAAATGCGGAAATAGAAAGGGGGAGAGACGATGGAAAACATACTGGAGGTAAACGATTTGCATGTCTCTTTTCAAACATTTTCGGGGGAGGTTCATGCGGTACGCGGCGTCAGCTTTGCCGTGAGAAAAGGAGAGACACTGGCGATTGTCGGTGAATCAGGTTCGGGGAAATCGGTGACCTCAAAAGCGATTATGAGGCTGCTGCCGACTCCTGCAGCTCAGATTAAGCAGGGTGAGATTCTGTATCAGGGTCTTGATCTGACCAAGCAAACGGAGAAAAAAATGCAGCAGATTCGCGGGGCGGATATCGCCATGATTTTTCAAGATCCGATGACCGCGCTCGACCCGACGATGAAGATTGGGAAGCAAATTACCGAGGTCATCTGTCGGCATCAAAAGCTGGGCTATCCAGAGGCTGTCCAGCGAGCCATTGAGCTGTTGACACTGACTGGCATCCCGCAGCCAAAGGAGAGACTGGAGCATTATCCTCATCAATTTTCGGGAGGAATGAGGCAGCGTGTGATGATCGCGATTGCGCTCGCCTGTAATCCGAAAATCCTTATCGCGGACGAACCGACGACTGCTTTGGATGTAACCATACAGGCACAGATTCTGGAGCTGCTAAAAGAGATACAGCAAAAGACGCAGACCTCGATCATTTTCATTACCCACGATTTGGGAGTAGTTGCACAAATGGCGGATCGGGTGGCTGTCATGTACGCGGGGAAGATCGTAGAGACAGGACAGGTGCATGAAATCTTTTATGATCCGAGACATCCGTATACATGGGGCTTGCTTGGAGCGATGCCGAGTTTGGAACGGAGGGATGGCGAGCTTATTACGATTCCAGGCTCTCCGCCCGATTTGCTTCATCCGCCCAGAGGAGACGCATTTGCTCCTCGCAATCAGTATGCGATGAAAATCGATTTTGAGCTGGAGCCGCCGATGTACAAGATTACGGACACCCATTATGCTGCGACGTGGCTTTTGCATAAAAAAGCGCCAGTAGTTGAGCGTCCCGTCGCGACCAGAAGAGGGGAACCGGCACTATCTGTACAAAAACAGCAGGGAAGTGCGCAAACGAGTAAATACCGAAAAGCCAAGCTCTTGCAGGTACAAGGACTGAAAAAGCATTTCTCGAATAAAAACCAGGTCGTGAAAGCGTTGGATGGTGTGACGTTCGATATTTATCAAGGAGAAACGTTTGGGCTTGTTGGAGAATCTGGCTGCGGCAAGTCGACCATCGGCAGGACGATTATGCGCTTGTATGAACCGACTGAAGGAGCGGTCCTCTACCAAGGGGAGGATCATGCAGCAAGTCTCAATCGCAATGAAAATAAAAGTCGTAAAAAGCGCATGCAGATGATTTTTCAAGACCCATATTCCTCTTTAAACCCGCGGATGACGGTAGCGGATATTATCGCAGAAGGGATCGACATCCATGGAATCACGGCAACGAAGCAAGATAGGCTGGAAAAGGTCTATGAACTGCTGGAGACGGTCGGTTTAAACAGAGAGCATGCCACACGCTATCCGCATGAATTCAGTGGTGGGCAACGGCAACGGATCGGGATTGCGCGGGCGCTCGCAGTCGAGCCGGAGTTTATCATCTGTGACGAGCCCATTTCCGCGCTGGATGTGTCGATCCAGGCGCAGGTTGTGAATTTGCTCAAGCGCTTGCAAAAGGAGAAAATGCTTACCTACCTGTTTATCGCCCACGATCTTTCGATGGTGAGACATATCAGTGACCGGATCGGAGTCATGCATCGCGGCAAGCTGGTGGAATTGGCGCCTAGTGATGTCTTGTATGAACAGCCGCTCCATCCGTACACGCAATCTCTTCTGTCAGCTATCCCAATGCCTGATCCTCTGTATGAAAAGGAGCGAAAGCGGATCGTATTTGATGTACAGGCATATCCCAGTGCAGGAGAGGAGCGCGTTTTTCGAGAGGTTGCGAAGGATCACTGGGTAGCTTGTACAGAAGCCGAGTTTGAACTGTATGTCAAACAGGCTGTACAAGTGCAGGTTCAATAGGTTTTATCTCTGTCTCGAGAACTTCGATCGGCCTACTGGCAGTGCGTGTTTGTAGCAGTCCGTGATATTGACCTTTCCCTGTTATTGGGCTACACTTAATAGCGAAAATAGCCCGTCCTCCCTGCATTTGCCAATGCTCTGCGCAAAAGCCGGAAGACGATGGCAGGAGGTCTAACGGTCGATGAGCTTGCTGCAATTCATGGTATCTATTGTTCTTTTTACCGTGCTCGGTTTTGGCATCGGATTTATTTTAAACATGATTTTGAAAACTACCTGGCTTCCAGTTATCATTGCGGTTGGGGTGGTCGTAGGCGCTCTCGTTTACCAAAAAATCGTGCCGGGAATTTGGGATTCGCTCATTCTCGGCTGTGGCATGATTGGTACAGTGGCGAGTGGCTGGACGATTCACACGCTTCGAAAAAAAGGATACCGGATGTTTTAATGAAACCAAGACAGACCTCGAAAAGGTCTGTTTTTTTTGGACCAAGACACCGCCAAAAGGCTTGATGCAGCAGGGTTTTTCTCCCCGTGACGTTCACCTAACATACTGAATATTTAACGAACTATCCAAAATTTGTGTATAGCTTTCTCCTCTTCGGGACATGACTAGAACCGAGAGGAGGTTTACCAGAAATGAATGGAAAGCTGTTAGTGAGTATCATCGCTCTGACAATCATGGTACTGACAAGCTTTGTAAGCGATGGATACGGCTACAATGCTGTGGGGGATCGCAGTATCCAATCCACATTTGGAGTCAGGGAAACCAAGGAGGGGCAGCATGTCAGCAAAAAACGCACCGTGTCGGCTGGCTCACTCACTCAAGTGATCGATAAAAACGAGGTACTTCTTGATCAATATCCAAAAGTTCGCGTTGTCGCCACAGGTTATTATGCCGGATACGAATCGACGGGAAAACATCCTTCCCATCCGTCTTATGGAGTTACGTATTCGGGCGTCAAGGTGCGGAGAGACGATTATTCCACGATTGCAGCCGACCTGCGGGTTTTCCCGATTGGCACGGTTTTATATATCCCTGGCTACGGTTATGGAGTTGTGGCGGATAAAGGAGGAGCGATTCGTGGAAACAAGATCGATCTTTATTTTGAAACCAAGCAAGACGTCTTTACCCAATGGGGGAAAAAGTCAGTGGATGTTTACATCGTCAGACGAGGAGATGGCAAGCTGACCGAAGCGTTCTTGAACACCCTGAATCAAAAGGGCATTGCAGCTATGGCTGAGGTCACTAATTAATTCTTTGAAAATTAAATAGCAAAAACAATGGAGAAAATGCCGCGTAGGTGGCATGAAAGAGTCAAAAGAAAAAACGTTCAAGGCGAAATGCTTTGAACGTTTTTGCGTGGATGAGGGTTACGTATGTATCAAATCTACGAGCTTCTCCAAGCCTTCAAGGATGCGTGGTGAAGGCCTGCAATAAAGCCCTTCTTCAAGCAGATGAACCTGCTTGTTGCGGATTGCCGTCACTTGCTGCCATTCCGGTCGCTCCGTAATCATCTGGGGCTTGATTCGCTTAAGCTCTATCCCGCACCAAACCACACATATATGGTCGGGATCACGCTCGGCAACCATTTCCCGGGTCGCTTTGACATTCGCTACGGGATAATCAGCAAATACATTGATGGCACCCGCAATTTCACTTACATCCGTCAGCCAGTTTTCCTGACCTGGCGTGTAGATCGGGTTGGGCCACCATTCCCAGTACAGCTTTGGACGAGTCTGCAATTTCGCTGCCTTTTGCCGGATGGTTTCCACTCTTTCGTCAAAATGAGCAGCGAGCTGTTCTGCCTTTTTTTCCGTTCCAGTCGCTTCGCCAACCAGACGAATATCTGCTGCGATTTCATGGATACGGGATGGATTCAGAACGATATGCGGGATTCCGAGTGACTGGAGTGCCTCTACGTTTTTCTCCATACCAGGTACGCTAAGCGAGGCCACAACCAGATCAGGGATGAGAGCGGCTACACGATCCATATCGATAGTCAGATCAGGTCCTACCCGTGGCAAGTGCTGCCACTGGGGAGGCCAGTCCGAATGATCGTCCAAGCCTACGACGTGCTCATCCAGTCCCAGGTAATAAAGAATTTCTGTATTGCTCGGACAGATGGAAACGATGCGCATGTCTTTCCCCCCTGTGGAATAATCCATAGTCAGTTCTTCTCGCTACTAAAAAAACGGATGGACCAATAGGGCGATCATGATTCCCAGCCAACCGCCAATGAGTACCTCGATAGGTTGATGACCGAGCAGTTCTTTCAGCTTTTTTGCTTTTTCCTGGTTGGGACGAACCCTGAATGATTTCATGCCTTCCAGGAGATGATTGAATTCGTCAACCAATTTGTTCAAGACCACTGCTTGCATACCAGCATGGCGGCGCACCCCGGCAGCATCGAACATGACGATTACGCCCAAAATAGCGGAGATGGCAAACATGTTACTGGAAAATCCCTCGCGTAATCCAACGGCGGTGGAAAGAGCTGTCACGGCCGAGGAGTGGGAGCTAGGCATTCCGCCAGTGCTCAGCATCAAGGACCATTGCCAGGTTTTTGTGGCAAAAAAATGCAGAGGAATTTTGATGAATTGGGCAATTCCTATGGCAAGCAGCGCAGCCCATAAGGGGAAGTTTTCAAAAATATCCGCCACGGAAAATCCATTCCTTTCTACTGTACGCTTCTCTAATTTATTGTAACAGAAGGGCGATCTCTTAATCCGTGAAGTTTTCGTTTGGATTTAAAGTCATTGCCAATCTGTGTTACCATGAAGACGAAAGGTGTGAAACGGAGGCGTGCATCCATGGGATATCCCGGGCAGTATCTTCAGTTCATTGAAAAATTCAATGAAGGCGAGTACTACGAATGTCACGATCTGCTGGAAGACATCTGGATGGAAGACAAAACCGACAAGTTTCTGCAAGGCTTACTGCAGTTGTCAGTCGGACTGTACCATCAGGAGTACGGCAATATTAAAGGGGCTCGCTGGATGTTTGGCAACGCACGAAAGTACCTGACCCGTTACGAACCTGTTCATTGGGGGCTGGACGTGTCTGGTGTCCTTCAATACATAGAAGCCTGCGAGAAATCATTGCCGGAGACTGATGTCATTTCGTATGCAGAGGCTAAAGCCATGTCGTTTCCGTCCTTGCGTTTGCATGTAAACACATCGTGATAAACACAAATGTGCCCATAATTGTATCCTATCACAGAGAAAGAGGGAAGAGTATATGGAAGTAACAGTGGAAAAACGATATCAACTTGTAAATATTGCATGTGATGAATTGATTGTCCCCTTATGGAATGGTGAAGAGCTGGCGCAGGTTTACCCGGATCTCGAAGCTGCTTTTGGCGGGACATTGAGTGGCTTGCAAGCGGATAAAGAAATCAGCGGGGAAGCAAAAGCTATCGCTGTTGTCCATGGCATGGGAAAAGTAGCAGCTAAAAAGCTGATGGTAGTCGGTATGGGCGCGCCCGAGAAGTTTGATTTTGTCGCAGCACGTAATGCATGGGGACGTGCAGCGAAAACGGTTGCGTCCAAAGGAGCGGGCAAAACTGTTGTGATCGACTTGCCAACCACAGAGCATCTGGGAGCAGACAGATTGGCGCAAGCGGTTACAGAAGCATTTGGGCTGGCTGAATACAATTATGAGGGCTACCGTCTAAAAGCGAAGCGTGAATCCGATCCAATCGCAGCCGTACGGATTTTAGCAGCAGACGATGCCGTAGAGGTCGTTCAGTCAGGTGTACATGTAGGTAAGGCGCTGGTAACCGGAACGAATATGGCCCGTACGCTGGTGAACGAGCCTGCCAACTATTTGACCCCGTGTGCCTTGAAGGATGCAGCAGTTTCTGTGGCGAAGCGTTATGGCATGGGCATCGAGATACTGGAAAAAGCGAAGCTGGAAGAGCTGGGCATGGGCGGCGTTCTCTCTGTTGCCAAAGGCAGTGAGCTCGAGCCGTATGTGGTTGCGATTAAATATCAAGGAAAAGACTCATGGGACGATGTCATTGGATTGGTTGGCAAAGGGGTTACTTTTGATACAGGCGGAATTTCCATCAAGCCGGTTGCAGGCATGGAGGATATGAAGTCTGATATGGGTGGAGCTGCTGCCATGATCGGTGCTATGGAGGCACTGGGCCAGATGAAGCCAAAAGTAAACGTGCTGATGGTGATCGGAACGGTAGAAAATATGCCTTCTGGAACTGCGTTCCGACCAAGCGATGTCATCACGACGATGAGCGGCAAAACCGTTGAGATCATTACGACTGATGCAGAAGGTCGTCTGGTGCTTGCAGACTGCATCACATACGCCAAGGAGCAAGGGGTTTCGTGTATCGTTGATGCTGCTACCTTGACTGGTGGGATCGTGGTTGCTTTGGGACACTTCTGCTCTGGTGCCATGACCAATGACAAAGCGCTGATGGATGAGCTTTTGGCAGCAGCAGATGTTGCAGGCGAACGCTTGTGGCAGCTCCCGACATTCGATGAGTACCGCAGCCTGAACAAGAGCCGTTTTGCCGATCTGAAAAACTCCGGAGGCCGCTTTGGCCACGGCATCATCGGCGGCGTTTTCCTGCAGGAGTTCGTTGGCGAGACACCGTGGGTGCATCTCGATATCGCAGGTACAGCCTACACATCCAGCACAGGTGATATGCAGCCAGCAGGCGGTACAGGTGTCATGACCCGGACGATTGCCCAGTTTGTAGCGAGCCGCAGCCAATCCTAATTGAAAAAAGGAGAGTTGAATCATGGTCCAAAATCCAAGTAACGAAGCGCGGAAGCAAATCCTGGAGGAGTCCAAAATCATCGCAGTCGTAGGTCTCTCCAACAAACCGGATCGGACCAGCTACATGGTTTCCGCTGCCATGCAAAATGCAGGCTACCGGATTATCCCGGTCAACCCAGTGATTGCGGGTGAGACCGTTTTGGGTGAGAAAGTCTTGTCCAGCCTCTCTGAAATCGATGAGCAGGTAGATATCGTCAATGTGTTCCGCAAAAGCGAGGATATCGTTCCAGTAGCAGAAGACACGCTGAAAATGAAGCACAAGCCAAGAGTATTCTGGATGCAGCAAGGGATCGCAAACGATGAGGCAGCAAAGCTCGTTGGCGACACCGGCATTGAGGTTGTTAACGATATGTGCATCAAAGTCGATCATGCTCTTTTACGTATTGGCAAATAAGCAATTGCTGCGAGGAGTGGGCACATATGTTTTTCAATCAGCAGACAGACACCAAGCGTGACCGAATCCCCCCTAACCAAAAGCAGACGACAGGCTTCCCTGTTTTGCACTATGGAGATGTCCCTGAATATACCGATCTCGGAGCCGAGTGGAGCTTCCGCCTGTTTGGGCTGGTAGAAGAGGAGGTCACACTCTCCTACGAGCAGATGATGGCTCTCCCCAAAGGCGGCACGACCAACGATATTCACTGCGTGACAGGCTGGAGCAAGCTGGATAACGAGTGGGAAGGCATCCCGGTAGAAGAAGTGCTGAAGCTGATCAAAATCAAGCCGGAAGCCAAATATGTGATGCTGCATGCCGAGCATGACTGGACCGTAAACATTCCACTTGCTGACTTCATGAAGGCAGGCAATCTGTTTGCGAGCAAGCATAATGGCGAGGACTTGACTCCTGAGCACGGTTGGCCGCTGCGATTTGTCATCCCGCATCTGTATTTTTGGAAAAGCGCCAAGTGGGTGCGCGGCATCGAATTCATGGAGAAAGACAAGCAAGGCTTTTGGGAAAAGAACGGATATAATATGTACGGTGACCCTTGGAAGTCTCAACGTTTCGCTTGGGATTAACTGGGAATAAAAAGAGGCGGGTGACCGCCTCTTAATTCGTTTCAAACGATATGATCTTGCATGGTACTCTTCGACCAGGTCCACCAACAGCTTCCCCATAAGTATCTATGATGATTCTTTCAAACACGGTTTGCATAATCACTTTCTTATGTTCGAGTTCAAGATGATACCAGCTTTCCTTTATATTTTTTGCAAATGCCATCACATCTTGTTTAGTTAGTTTTGACAATGGTTTTTCCGCAAATGGTTCTGATATGAGTTGCGCTCTCACAATCTCTTCGCGTTCATTTTCTTCTTGCATACGAATTCTGAGGTCATCAAGGTTAATCACATCATTAGCAAAAGCCAATTGCCATTTCTTTTTTCGTTTTTGTATTTCATTTAGTTCACGTTCTAATTGAATATGATCAGGAGATTCTGTAGCGACTTGATTATCGTTAATGATATCGATTTCTTTTTGCCATGAACCATCTATAATAAAATCGATTTGTTCAAGCATGAGTTTTTCAACTGTGTCTTCTGCGATTAATGGTATGTCGCATATTCCTTGAGCAAATCTACCACTACAACGATAAAACCTGTAATTTTGAAGCTTTTGTTTTTTCTCGCCACCTTGGAGTGGACTTCCGCATCGGGCGCATTTTAAGATTCCAGTAAACGGAAAGCATACATTGGTCTTCTCACGATATATTAGGCGTTTCTTAGTAAGGATAGCAACAGCATTGAAATCTTCTTCGGAAATTATAGATTCATGATCTCCATCAATCATGATTTCTTGGTTTGTCTTCTTACCCCCGCCTTGTCTATACATCCATCTCATCTTACCCATATAAACCGGGTTTTCAAGAATGTACCTTACTGTATATCCAGCCCAAAGTGCATCATTTCTAGTCCTGAGACCTTCTTGATTAAAAATTCTACTAATCTCACGCTGTCCTTTAGTTTTATACAACTCGAATATGCGCTTGACTATTGCGGCTTCCGGTTCGTGAATAACCAGCTTTCCATCCTCTAAGCGATATCCATATGGAGGTTCGCCGCCATTCCAACCACCTTTTCTGAAGTTTTTCTCCATCCCCATCTTTACACGCTCTCCAAGGTTTTCACGCTCCCACTGGGCAATCGCAGCAACTAACGTGATGAAGAAACGCCCCATTGCAGACGTGGTGTCATACACTTCAGTAGCTGACTTAAACATTACGCTATGCTTGTCTAGGTGTTCCATAACGCTGTACAAATCGATTACGTTTCGTACCATACGGTCTAATCTATAAATTAGGAGAACATCGAATTTCTTTTGTTCACAATCCTTTAATAATCGTTGCATGGCCGGTCTATGCAAATCTTTGGCACTATACCCATCGTCTATGTAAACCTCGGCCACTTCCCAGCCCTGTGACCGTACATAATCGAGAAGTCGATCCTGTTGTGCGCCTATGGAGTGACCTTCCTTAGCTTGCTCCTCTGTAGAAACGCGGATGTATAAGGCAACGCGCATGACCATCTCAAATCCTTTCGTTGGAAACTATTGGATTTATTAAAAAGGTGAGCATAAATGTTATACTGTGTATGTCGTGATACCACGACAATTTGGTCGCGAGTAGGTAGTAATCCTACTCTTTACCTGCTCTCTTCTTCATCGTAGAAGATTTCATAAAGGGATTCAACCGGACGACCTGTCGCGAACGCCACTTTTAGAGCGGTAGGTAGTGACATCGTTACATACCTTTTCCTGCATATGTCTGCAATGTGGCTTCGAGAAATGCCTGTTTTATCAGCTAAATCTTGTTGGGTCCAGTTCAATTCTTTTAGAATTTCTGGGAGCAGGCATCGACCAATATGCATACGATGCCCTCCATATATACACTTTCCATTATCATACCATGATTTACCTTATACTACTCGATGAGGCAGACACCATGAAAGATACGAATACGAAACTTGGAAACTGCATCCGTCAAAAAAGGTTGAAAAAAGGATTCACTCTCGACCAGCTAAGCATTCGAAGCGGCGTGAATAAGGGACACATCAGCGATATCGAAAATGGAAAGGTTTCTATGAAGTTGGAGACTATGGATGCATTGATTAATGCACTCCAAACTGATTATCGCAATTTATATAATATATACTTGTCAAAAATTGGAACTGTCGAATCATGCAGACAGTTTATATTTCGTTGTATAGAAAGGAATGACCATATCATTGCGAAACGTGGATTGCATAAGCTTTTTTTCATGTCTTCAAAGGGTCGGATCACTACAAACTCAGTTGACGAGCTTGTTATTTTTTTCGACATATAATGTCATAAAATGATTTTTTGTAAGTTATTATGTCGAAAAGTTCGGCTGTATTACAAGTTGTCACGACAATTTGTTAAGCTCCGAACGACAAGTCTCCCATTTTGATGTAAGTTGTTAGAAAACATTGACAACAAAAAGAAGGGATGATAAATTATGACACAAGTAAACTTTCCAACAAAATACATTGCACGGATATACCGGGCAGAATCCCTTCGAAGCACGAAGATAACTTGTTATCGAGGGGTATTCTGCCCTTTTTATTTTTCGTGCTGGAGGGGAGAAGTAACACTATGGTAAAGAGAGATGATCTTAACTTAATTGAAGTAATACGAGATGAGTGCGAGCAATTAAGTATCGATCCTGGAGGCATTAATCACCTCTCATTGTGGAAAAACGTGATATTAAAATACCCTTTGGAAGTGTTGATTGAAATTGATAGAGACATGAACAACAATTTTTTGAGGAGCGATCTACCGGGACTTATGCACCAAGTAGTTAAAGAACGTATTAAATCTCTGGCCACTCAAAATTGTCATGAGTTGACAGTATCTGAGGACTAAATCCGTTTGCTGTACAGGGGCTCGGCTGAGAAGTTAGATAACGAGAGAAAATCTTTACAGCAAATACCGAGCCCGTAACTCATTGAATGCAACCTTTTTAGATATAATGGGCCAAACCTTGGTTATACATTCGACTTAAGAACCGGTCAAAACGCTGCTTGGCGGTGCGCTCAGGAACGCGAAATAGCTGAGAAAGATACATTGGAGCCTCGTAAAGAGTAATTTGGAACGCAAATCCCTCAAACATGTAGAATGGCATGAGCAGATGCTCAGCAAAGTGGTTCGCTTGAGATTCTTGCCACTCGATCATAAGATCAGAGCAATTTGGCTGGATACCTACATGTAAGAGTAAGTGACCAAATTCATGTGCAATTTTTAACCTTTGGACATTGGGATGAAGTGTTTTATCTATCGCCATCAAATACCATCCAGGCCGAGTCGGGTGAGGTTGGATACGACTTCTGCCATTGATATTAATGATTTCGACTCGATAACTTTCGCACATACTGTTTAAGTCGATTTGATCTGGTTTTTGAATACCGTGGAACTGCATTAATGAATACACTTGTTCTTCTAAACGTGTCTGTGGTTGGTAGAGTGCAGTCAGCATGCAATCAGCTCCAAACGTATGTTCTTTTTTGTATAAAAAAGAAATGCCCCAAGGGAGAGCATTAATTAATTATTTAGACTGTGATGTTTGTGAAGGGGTAGAAACTGTTGAGGTAGGCGGTAAACTGGCTTTTAGTGCTGCCCATAAAGCGACTCCAACAGCCAAAATTGCCAGTACAGTGGCAATCCTTCCCCAAAAGTTTGTTGTAACCATCGAATGGACATGCTTAGTGGTAGCATCAATCCGTTCCTCAGCTCGGTTTACTGATTGCTTAATATCCTCAAGTTCAGCTTTTGTTTCAGTTTTTAACTCGGTTATTGTTTGCAAGAGTCTTTCTTCGCGCTCTTTTGCATCGTCGCGTTGTTGTTTGATAGCAGCCAAAATACGCTCCTCACGTTCTTTGGCCTCGTCACGATAACGTTTTTCGTGCTCGTGCATTTCAGCTTGTATGCGTGCATCACGATCACGTACTTCTTGTTTATGGTCACGAATATCTTGATCTAATCGATCGATAAGATATTTAACGGTATTATCATTCATGATATTTGCACCATCCTCTTGTGAGGCTGCGGCTTGCTCAGTAATGCCACTTTTAACCTCATTATAGCCTTTAGGTAGTGCATCATCAATCATGACAGAACTGTAATTTTTTGTTGAATTTTCAGGATACGATTTTCCTTGTCCTGGAATCACAGCGAATTTTCTTCCTGTACTCATATTCATCTTCCTTTTGCATTACGATCGACAACCCTAAAAGTTTGATCTTGAAGCTGTGCACCGTCTAAAGAAGTTTTAATAGTGTAATCCCCAGACATTTGTAATCTTAAGGCACCAATTGTCAGGCCAAAGTGTCCTTGCGCATAATTATTTGCTTTTTCAACTTCTTCAAAAATCTCCTCGGAAGTTTCATATATTATTTCTCCGTTTGGATCGAAGATTTTTACATTTAGAATATTTTCGTTCATAAGGTAAAAATCCAAAAATCCAATTGAAATAACTGCTCTGAGAGTGAAAGGCAAATCTACCTCAAACATAGTAAGCGGATTAAATAAAATAACTTTAGTACCGTCGAAAGTACGTAAAGAATCAGCGTCTTCACTAATGATGATGAATAAAACTTTTTGTTCTTTCACTTTTGACATCTCATCATTCTCCTTAATAAAAAAATGACATGCACACTTAGAATTTGTATGCGTGTCATGGTGTCATTGGTTTACTGTTTCTATATTGTTTCGATTGATTTAACTTGTCTGCTGTTTCGATAACGGCACTTTTGATTAGAGGAATATCAGATGCTTGCTCTGTAAGCGTGGCTACATCTGATTTAAGTACTTTCAACTCATTAAGAATCTATTTGAGAAAATCTTCCACACATAAAATCGCAGTTATTTCTCGTTTTTCTTCTCAATATCCTTTGTTATCTCGAATAAAGACGGAGCTTCCGCAACCTTGATATCATGTGCTTCTCTATGCTTTTTTGCAAGATACCAACTGCGACGTATTTCCTTCTTTTCTTCCTCTGATGCTTGCAGGTATCCGTCTAGGAATAAGAAGTCATCTGGATCATCGACCATTTCCTGTAGCAACTCTTTTGCGCTCTTACTGCTTTGATGTTCGTTCTTATCTGCGGGTAGATTATCTGTACTTCCAGTTATTAAAAATCCAACTGTAACACCGTACATCTCCGCCATTTTTTGTAATGTCTCATTATCAGGTTCAGAATGGTTATTTTCATATTTTGAAATGGTGGAGTAATCGAGCCCAAGTTTTTTGGACACTTGTTCTTGTGTAAGCTTTGCATTTTTTCTTGATTGCTTTAATCGTTGTCCAAAAGACATAGTAATCACCCACTTTCCGACTTTATTATAAGGCATTTGAATAATCTTCAAAAGATATGTGAAAATACTTCAAGTTTTAGTTGACATCTTGAATATACTTCAAGTATTATAAAGTCATAACTTGAATAAACGTCAAGAAAGATGGTGAAGAAATATAATGCCAAATCCACAGGTTCTTGAAAAGTATCGAAAAAAACGAAATCTATCTGTGAAGCAACTAACTGAAAAAATGGGGAAAACTCCAGGCTGGTACTCAAAAATAAAACGGGGTCACTTTAATCTGCCAAGCTACCATATTCCTACAATGGCTGAAGTTCTTGGTGTTAAACCTGATGTACTTGCGAAGGAGTATTTTTCTGAAATCAAACTTGAAGAAACGTCAAGTTTTGGTTTGGAGAAACAAAAACCAGCCTAAAAGGAGTGCTTACAGTGAAAGGTTCATTAGAAGCCTCAATTAATGCACTTGCTGAAATAGTTTTCCTTGGCAAAATACTTGAGGGCATCTACTTGGTACTTCAAGAAATTGAAGACGATCCTACTGCGGCACTACAAAAAGTTGCCGACGATCTGGTGGCTATTGCTAGATTGATCACCGAGAGAATTGGAGAACGAAATATCTAACAGGAGGCGACTGATTTGTCAAAAAGCGAGCGAATTGTCCCTAGTCCACAAGCGACGAAAAAGCTTGTATGCGAAATACTGCCGAAAATCTTGCTAGACCTTCAACGCAAAGGAAAGTACCCATTCCCTTCTGATAAATCGGCTGAAAAGACCGGATGATCAAGGGTTGGTAGATATCACACAACTGCCAAGACTCGACGCTGTATGCAGTTGTGTGATGAAAGCAAGGTGAATGGAAGATGCAGATTGAACCCCAAAAAGTAACTGTAACGGTTGAAGTAAACGGTCGCGAACAGTTACAAGAAGTATTGGCGGAAGCCAGTCAAACTATTGTCAAACTTCAAGAGTAGGAATCAGTCTTGGATCGCGTTATCGCCAAATCAGAGAAGTTGAGGCGCACCACAGGATAGGTACAAATTTTCTAACGAGTTAGTTCTTTTCTTCTCCTGTGACGCTAGTAAAGTGAATATCCGAGCTGCAACTCGGACGTTCAGTCAAACCCCCTTCTAAAAAGACCATACAAAGCGAGGTGATATCAATGTCTGAAAACAATCAAGTGCCGTTTCCCGAACTTGACGAAGCAGTTGAAAAGTACGTAAGCGATCTTGCAGCAAAAAACATCGAGATTATCATGTTGAAAAATGAGGTTACTGCCCTCTCGAATGACCTTTACATAAAAAACGTACTACTTACGGAAGGATCAGAACTGATTAGTTACTCGCAAATATGTTCTGTATCCATGAAGCACTATACACCACTCGCTACCAACCGAATGAGCGAAAGAAGTATCAGGATGTTCGTAGACTTCTTAGATAAAAAGAACACCCCATCGTAAGCAACGAGGGGGAGTCTGGAAGATGAGCTAACTTCATATTACACCGTAGTGAATTACTTGTGTGTTCTCATACTTGCTCTTTTGTTCCGATTTGGAACATTCAATGAATGAAAGGAAGAAAGGAACTATGGAGTTCGGTGCGATTTTGAAAGCGTGCCGGGTACGGTCAAAGATGACCCAAGATCAACTAGCAGAAAAACTGCATATTGCCCGGAGCTGTGTGAGCAAATTGGAATCAGGAAAAAAATTACTCGACGTCCCTACGCTGGTTAAATGGGCAGAAGCTACAAGTTCAAGAGAGGTTGTTGTTGCTTGTTTATACGGTATGGACGGATTGTCAATTCTACAGAACGTTATGGGTATGATGTTCACATTTTGGTTGATCTAGAAAGGAGAGAAGAAAAATGACTGCATATCTGGGGCCAGAAACATTGTCACTGTTGTCAGTTGCAGATCGCGACATCGTACACACAGCTCTGATCGAAGAGGCAAGACGCGATGCACTTACACCTATTGATCTGTTGAAAGATAAAAGATGGATACTCGCAACCAAGTTAAAACGTCAAGAACCAGTCGATGAGGAAGAGCTGGGGTGGATTATCAGATCACTTCGAGAGCGAGCAGACAGAACCGAGCGCAGAGGTATGGCTTTGAATCCGATTTGTGATAGGAGAATTGCGGATAAGGTTACGGAGATTAAACAAGCTCGTGAACAAGCGATGATCAGTAGTATCGAAGCTCGATATAAAGGAAAAACCGCCTGCAGCGAACAGACGGCTTAGAAAAAACTTGTACTGGAAGAATACCACAACTTCATACGGGAGGACAAGTCATATGAAACCATCACATATACGCATCCAAGAGTTGAAAAAGGAAATTGAAAATCTGTCTGCTATGAAAATTGAAGCATTGGCAGAGCATAAAGAGGCTGACGATCTGCAACTTCATTATCGAAATAAGCGTGATGCCGCAGATGTCCGCGTGAATGAATTTCAAGACGAGATCGAATACCGCCTTGTCGAAATTACCGAATTGGAGGAGGGAATGAAAATTGAACGTGCAACTGCTTGATTTTCCTGAACATGTTGAACGGACCGAACCAATACGCCAAAGGCAACAAGAACTACTAGCGTTTGACGTATCCGATGAAGCGTTGGAGAGCGAGATCAAAAAGCTAATGCTCGAGCTGGAGGACATAACGGATGCAGCAGCATCAGAAATACGGAGCGAGCTGAATAGCATTTGGGAGTTCAAGGACGACTATTCTGTTCAAGATAACTGGGGTGCTGTACAAGAGCAGAAAATAGAAATGAAAAAACTTGCATGAATGCGGGCTTCGGCCCTGCTTGCAGAATCAGTTGAACTGGTTTTGCAAGGAGGCTCGAACCTCCCTGGAACAAGAACGCTCCAGAACAATATACAGCGAGGCAAATGGTGGCGCAGTCCTTGGAGCTGCAACAGTCGCGTAGAGGATGGGGCGCGGCAGCCTCGTGACCAAGAAAGGAGGCTAGAATGTGGGACGGCATAGACCTCTCAAACCAAAAAAGCGAAACGATCTGATTGGACAAGTTGGGACACTCAATCACAAGGTCACCATAGTTGATGCGAACGAGAGTTTTCATGGAGTGGATGTTCAGGTACGTGATTTTAGGGGAGAAATATTTTGGACAAGCCTTGAAAACGTCAACCTGGACAACAAAAAAGACCCCGCTGCAACGGAGTCTAGATGTAAAACTTAAAAGATTTAGATTGCTTCTAGCTTAGCGTGATTACCCCTAAAAAACAAGAGGGAGGCAAAGAGCATGCAAGCTTTACGCTTGGTTAACACACTAAACATGCAGCATGCAGACTGGCTTGAGTATCGCCGTTTAGGAATAGGTGGATCTGATGCTGCGGCCATTTGTGGAATGAGCCGATACAAATCCCCTATGGGAGTTTATCTAGAGAAATTAGGTGAGCTACCGCCAGTCGAGGACAATCCAAAAATGAAAGCAGGTCGTAAACTGGAGCCTGTTATCGCTGATTGGTTCGCGGAGGATACCGGATATAAGGTGTGGAGACAAAACGCCATATTCCAACATCCTGAGCATCCCTTCATGCTGGCAAACATTGATCGTTGGTTACCAGGACTAAATGCAGGGTTAGAGTGCAAGAACACGTCCGAATATTGCAAAGACGACTGGTCCGGTACACAGGCTCCTACAGAGTACATTCTCCAATGCAATCATTACATGGCTGTTACAGGTGCAGATAGGTGGTTTATCGTCGTTCTGATTGGAGGATGGGACCTCCAATGGAGAGTGATTGAACGTGATGAAGAGTTAATCAAGAATTTGATCACCATCGAAAAGGGATTCTGGGAAGATCATGTGATGGCAAAAATGCCTCCATCCTTTTCTCATCAGGACACGGAGTACCTCAAGACTACTTTCGCAGAATCAGCTACAGATTCCTCAATTGAGCTCCCAGAGGATGCATATCCGATCATCCAGGAATTACACCGAGCTAGGGCCGATAAAAGCATTGCTGAGCAACGAGAAGAAGCAGCCAAGAACCAAATCAAGGGCTACATGCAAACAAGTGAAAGAGCATACTTTCAGGGGGATCTTTGCTTCACATGGAAAACGGGAAAACGCGGACGTACATTCCGCGTGATTGGAGGCGATGAGTAATGTCGGAATCCAAGACAGTCAATCAGTCGAATTTAGCCGGGCAATTGGCTCAACGTACTATGACAAAAGCTGAAAATTTTAATGCTGTCATCAAAAAGGAGCTTGCCGATAACTTTCAAGCAATAAAATCACTCGTTCCTAAGCATATGACACCAGAGCGTTTAGCGCGTATCACATTAACCGCCATCAGTAGGACGCCATTACTTGCTGAATGCACGCCAGCATCTATTGTAGGAGCAGTTATGAACTGCGCAACCTTGGGGCTTGAGCCTAACCTAATCGGTCATGCCTATCTTGTTCCGTACAAAAATAAGCAAGGCTTCATTGAGTGTCAATTTCAGATCGGATACAAGGGGCAGATCGATTTAATACGACGGACTGGGGACGTATCCAAGATTTATGCAGAGACGGTCTACGAAAATGACTTGTTTATTTACCTCAAAGGAGAGGATAAGCGGCTCCTTCATGTTCCTTTCGATATGTTACCAAACCTTGAGAACTTCACTCCAAATAAAGATGACTTCATGGATATTATGATTGCACAAGCTTTATCGGTAATAAAAGAGCGTGGAGCAAAGGATGAGGGTAAGCCAGTTCGTTATTATGCTGCTTACCACTTAAAAGACAAGGCATTTGACTTTGTGACCATGACAGAAGAACAGTGCCTAAAGCATGCAAATAAACACTCCAAATCAAAATTCAACGGTCAATTAACTGGACCTTGGAAAGATCATCTTCAAAGTATGTGCAAGAAAACGTGCATCAAAGAAATGGCAAAATACATGCCGATTAGCATTGAGGTACAAGAGAAGCTTGCGACTGACGAAGCAGTGCTGAAACTCAGAAAAGACAATGGAATTGAGTCTGACAACATCTTTGATGTGGATTACAAGGTAGTAGAACAGGATCAAGAAGAACCTGAACAAGAGGTAGCTGAGAAATGATAGAACGATGGTTTCCCCTCCCGGACTTGTATCGGCTGTATGACGATCCAGAGACGTTAAAGCGGTTCGCGAAAGCATATATGGCACGGAATTATCCAGGATGGATACCAATCAAGATTAACCAATATAGAGTGCTTGCACAAAGGCAAGGTGATGAAAATGGGCATGTTTGATGAAGTTCGTTCAGTACAGAAACCAAATCATAAGCGTCGTGTGAAGAAGCAAAAAGAACGTGGAAAAATCACTGCTGATGTACTTGAGCAGGTATGGGAACGAGATAAAGCCTGCTGCGTGATTTGCAGGAAGTCAGCAAGGCAAGTTTGGACACTGGAGGCACACCACATCCTATTCAGAAGCCAGGGAGGTACTGGGGAGCCTTGGAACGTTGCGCTGGCATGCGGTCCAGTTACACAAACGGGAACGTGCCACTGGAAGGCTCACAATACGCGAGCTGGTCGACAAGCATTTGTGGAGTATCAACAAAATGTGCTCCTTCCTCTATATCGAGTAGGGGCATCATGACACAGACGGGAGGAGAAATGGATGGCAAGAGCGAGAAATATCAAGCCAGGGTTCTTTAAAAATGAAGACCTGTCAGACCTGACCCCATACACAAGGTTGCTTTTTGTAGGACTTTGGTGTTTGGCTGACCGAGATGGTTTGCTGGAGGATCGCCCCAAAAGAATCAAAGGTGAGCTTTTCCCTTATGAGAATGTAGATATCAACCAATGCCTGCAAGATTTACACGAAGCTGGATTTATTCTCAGGTACGAGGTTGATGGGGAACGATTCATCAGTATTCCAAAATTTTCAAATCATCAAAATCCACATCATAGAGAGGCAATAAGTAAAATACCGAAGCTTGATCAAGACAAGGGCAAGCAACAGGCTGATCCAAATCAAGGCGAGGTAATGCCTAAGAACAGCCTAGGGCTTTCCTCGGAATTTCCCGACCAAGGAGAGGACAAGCCTACTAAAAGCCGTGCTGATTCTCTGATTCCTGATTCTCTGATTCCTGATTCTCTGATTCCTGATTCTCTGATTCCCCTACCACCTATTACTGATTCCAAGGATTCGCACAAAAAAGTTGTGGTAGTCGGTGATAGGGACCTGCATGTTTTCAATAGCGTTATTGACCAGTACAAACACTATTTCAACTTTGACCCTAATCCAACAATCAGGCAGTTGCTACACAGCTATCTCGATGACGGAATACAGACAGACATGATTGCCTGGGTAATGCGCTATGCAGCCGAGAAAGGTAAAGCTTGGGACTATGCCAAAGGCACTCTTGAGAAAATGTTCGTCCAAGGTGTCAGAAACGCTGAACAATCGGAGCAAGCTCACCAAGAGTACCTTCGACAGCAAACAGCTAAGAAAGTAGTTCCTATCAGAGGTAGCCACCCAAGAGAGGATCAACTGCCTGCATCGGTCCAGAAGCAAAAAGAAATGGAGTCATCTGGAGCATTCGAGGCGAAAGGTAAGAAAATTGCTGATGACCCCGAGCTTTCAAAGATGCTTGCTAACTTAAATGGTCAAAGAGCTGCTGGCAAATAAACAACCAAAGGAGGCCATCATGACAAAACTTGTTTTCATAGAGAATGGACGAGCCGTAACAGACAGTCTGACAATCGCAGATGTATTCAATAAGGATCATCGCAATGTGCTACGGGATATAGAGATTCAAATCGAAAAGCTAAACGAAGCTGGCGAGAGACGGTGGGGGGTGCTCAACTTTGAGCAGACCCAGTATCAACACCCACAGAACAAGCAATGGTATCCAAAATTCAACATGACAGAAGATGCTTTTGCACTGATAGCGATGTCATATGTTACACCGGAAGCCATGAAAATGAAGATAATGTTCATTCATGAATTCAAAGCTATGCGGGAGCAGATCACCTCAAACATTGTGCCTTTGGATGAACGAAGAGTGAGGATGGAGCTATTCAAACAAGCTATCGAACATGAACAACGGCTGGACAGTGTAGAGCAAAAGATATTGGAAATCGACTACAAGGTTGAGACACAAATCACCCTGAATAGTCGTGAACAGCGGATTTTACGAAAGGCAGTTCAAAAGCGCGGTATGGAGCTCGCAGAACAAGTAACTTTTCGCCAACTGACAATGGTCCGGGATGGAATCGGAGAGGACATTCAAAAGATTCGATCGCAGTTATTCCGAGAGATCTACCGTGATCTATGGGACCGTTTTGGAGTAAGCAGCTACGCTGACGTTCTCAAGAAGGATTTGGATGCTGCACTGGGATATGTGAGCAATTGGATACCGCGCCAAGTGGCGTAAGAGTGGGGGGGAACGTCATGCAGCTGAAAACGAGCCAAGCCAATCGAGGCAAAGGATTTGAAGACCTTCTGAACTACGCGAATGAACAATATGAACGCGCTAGTGTTGCGCTCATCCATAAGCGGCCTACGCCGATCAAAGCAACCAAGACAAAAGGAAGTCGCATTCTATCAGGGTACTTCGAGGAGAAGTCAACCGTTGATTACGATGGAGTTTACCGTGGACGAGCTGTTTACTTTGAGGCGAAGAGCACCCGAGATCGAACAAGGTTTGACCTTGATAACATCAGCAAACACCAGATTGAGCACTTGGAGAAAACAGAAAAAATGGGTGCTGTATGCTTCCTCTTGATCGAGTTTTCAGCATTAAAAGCAACCTATTTTGTGTCGTTATCCTTCATCCGAATGGCAATGCTCCACGCTCAAAACGGTGGACGTAAAAGCATCCCCATCGAGGACTTTGACGTATATGGATGCCTGGTTACTCAAACGAAAAGAGCTGTACTGGATTATCTAGTCCATGTGGACAAGCTTATCGGCATAGACGCTGCGTAAGAGCAGAGAGGGGAAGTGTGGAAGATGAGCAGAGCAATACGTACCCCAAATAGATATGGTACGGATATGAGAGCAAGAAAAAGAGATGAACACATAAACCCACTTGTGAGTGAGTGTATTACAAGGCCAATGACAGAGGAAGAACGAGCCAGACTAGAATCACTGCCGAAGCCTCAACCAAAAGATAGGATTGTTGGGATTAATATCACGGTTGAGAAAGCGATGCGGAAAACGAGCTACTCCGGGTAGCGTAGCCCGTGACCGTTGAAAAGCTCACGTACATGGTTATAGACACGCACATTCAAGTCAGGAAAAACGATAGCAACTTCGCCGGGAGACAGCTGCAAACGGTCCGATGGCTGCTCAATCAAGTAAGGCACCTCGATAGCATCTAAAGCATCTTTCAGATAGCTAATTTCTCCCCAGTTGACCGAATAGTAAAACGACTTTTCCATACGAAACACACTCCTTTACCACATCATATCGCACCTGGGAGGGTATCGCATGAATATCGTTGAGCCAATCCGTAGAAAGAAGAAGCTAAAGCAGATGAAAAAAGTCTTGAAGTTCCAGTCTGCACGAGATGGGTTCATGTTCGTATTTGGGATAAATACGGGTCTGCGCATCTCGGATATATTACCGTTACGGGTTTGCGATGTAAGAAACAAGAGCCACATTCTGATTGCGGAGAAGAAGACGGGTAAGAGGAAGCAATTCTTGATCAATGACAAGCTGCGGAAAGAAGTTGACAAATATATCAAGTACAAGGATGACAGTGAATTCCTATTTGCTTCAGAACGGACAAGCAAGCCAATTACTAGAGTCAGAGCATACCAAATAATCAATGGTGCAGCGAAGAAAATTGGTCTAACAAGCATCGGGACACACACATTACGCAAAACCTTTGGGTATCACTTCTACCAACGTACGCGGGACATTGCGACTCTCCAAATGATTTTCAATCACTCGCATCCGAGCATCACTCTTCGCTACATCGGAATTAACCAGGACATGATGGATGATGCGGTGGACAAGTTCAGTCTATAGGTAACACAAGCTCAATTAAGTTAAATTGGCATCCAGAAGGGAGGCATTCGAGGTGAAAATGCCACGAATCCTGCACTACCCAGGAAGCAAATGGAATACCGCGCAATGGATTATTGAAAACATGCCAGCGCATGAGACATATCTGGAACCATATTTCGGTAGCGGAGCAGTTCTGTTCAACAAGCCGCGATCACCAATCGAAACAGTGAACGATCTAGATGATGACATAGTTAATCTGTTTGAGGTTATTCGGGATAGGAAAGCGGATTTGGCTGACTTGGTACGATGGACACCCTACTCCCGGGAGGAATATAACCGGGCTTATGAATACTCAGAGGACCCATTAGAACGAGCTCGTAGATTCTTGGCAAGATGTTGGATGGCCAGATGGGTAAAAACCACTCGAAAAACGGATTGGCGTCATGTAATTGACTTTGCAGCACGCCCTTCCTCACCGGCAATTGAGTGGACGACCTTACCAGATAAAATCATTGCTGCAGCAGAGCGCCTTAGTGGAGTGCAGATTGAAAAACAACCAGCGGCGAAGGTTATCACTAGGCATCGACGTTCAAATGTGTTGATTTACTGTGATCCTCCTTACCTATTAGATACCAGGCGAGGCCCGATGTACAAGTATGAAATGACGGTAGACGATCATATTGAACTGCTGGAGGTTCTGGAAAAACATACGGGTCCTGCAATCATATCCGGTTACTCTCATCCTCTCTACGATGAAAAGCTGAAGAAGTGGGAGCGCAAGACAATAGGAGTTACTGCAGAGGCTGGTGTAAGAAGAACGGAAGTAATCTGGATCAATCCAGTGGCAGCAGAGCACGGGCAGCAATCAATTTTCTCGCTGCCGGGGGTGGAAAGTCTATGAGGATGCTATCACTATTCGCTGGCATCGGCGGGATCGATTTAGCAGCTCATTGGGCCGGTATAGAAACGGTAGCGTTCTGTGAGATAGAGCCGTTTTGCCAGCAGGTTTTACAAAAGCATTGGCCAGGAGTGCCAATATTTGATGATGTGAGAACAATCAATAAGCAGCAGCTCATAGAAGAGGGGGTCATAGGTGATGAGCGAGCAATTGACATTATTTGCGGAGGATACCCTTGCCAGCCTTTCAGTAATTCCGGGCAACGCCTTGGCGAAGAAGACGACCGTCACCTCTGGCCAGAAATGCTTAGGCTTATCAGAGAACTCAGGCCCACTTGGGTCCTTGGAGAAAATGTTGATGGACACGTCACTTTGGGACTCGACACTGTGCTTGCTGACATGGACAAAGCGGGTTACACCGCAAGGGCGTTTGTTATTCCAGCTGCAGCCGTCGGTGCCCCGCACCAAAGAAAAAGGGTCTTCGTTGTGGGCTACTCCAAACGCAGCAGACGCAGTTGGGAGCCACGGAGGGGGACAGAGCAGATCACTGCGGACGGACATATCGAATTGGAAGAAGGGGTTTTGGCCGACGCCAAATGCCTCAGACAATCGAGACAGAGGAAACCTATCAAATCCTTGTATAAAACGCCGAATCGAGAAGGGGAAACAAGTGGAACTATCGATGTGCGTTTCAGAAGTAAGTGGTCAATTAAATCCAGAGTGGGTGGAGATCTTAATGGGCTTTCCGATTGGTTGGACAGATTAAAATGGCCGGCAGCCAAAGGAGAAGAACAGCATGACTGGGAGCCACCACGCGTAATTTCAGGTTTGGAGAGTAAAGTCCGGGAAGCACGTTTGAAGGCGCTTGGTAACGCTGTGAATCCTGCTCAAGTGTTCCCGGTGCTTTGGGGGATAAAGCAAATAAGCTTACAGGCTAACGCCTAATTCGGCCCTTATGATTTTAAGCAATTGTCTCGCTGAATCTTCATTAAGCTGAATTGTTTGACTCACCTTTTGGGTAGGACGGTTCTCAGAACCATATGTATTGATTTGGATGTACTTTTGACCATCTTGAACAACGACGTTGTAGTCTGCTTTCACTTCTTCATGAACTCTTGCATTAATAACTCGTTTTTCAAGATTGCGAATGAGTGCCATGTTAACTCTCTCCCAACATTTGTATATAGTTCGATCTTACTACAAATCTTGGGGAAATGTTGGTAATAGATTCACTTAACACAATGCTCAGGGAGATAAGAAACTTGAGGCAAAATAATAAAAACTCCCCCGGGATCGGAGGAGACTTGCATCTTACTATATTGGTGCAACACGAAACATTCCTGTTAAAGCAGGGTACTGCTTAAATTCGTATTTCTCATAAAGTTTCTTACCTTCCGTAGAAGAAAAGAGACCAATGAAAGCTTGGTCGGGAGCATTCTCTTTTAGATAGGACATGAGTTTGTCCATAATCATTGTACCAATCCCCATTTTTTGAAACGTCGGAAGTACAACAATATCTTGAAGGTAAAAATAAATGTACCCATCGCCGATAATTCGGCCCATACCAATTATTTTACTTTCGAAGAGTACAACAACTGAATACAAAGAATTTTCAAGTGAGTCTTGGATCACTTTGAAATTCATCATCTTTTCCCAACCAACTGAAACGCACAATTGATGAAACTCTTCATGAGTAGGGGTTCGTTCTTTAATCTCAAATGACATATAACTCCTCGCTTTCAATTTTTCTATGTCTGAGGATATAACTTCATTTGAGACACCCCCTAAGTGTTGATTATCAAAATATTACCATTTTCCGCTTTATAAACTCAAGTATTTGGACTCTCATAAAGAGCAATTTATCAAAATGTGTAGGGAGGAAATAGGGATATGAAAGTTTGGAGTAGCTTCTCCAGCGAGTCGCGCAAATGTCGTGGTTGCGATGTGAAAACCGGAAATTACAAGGTATACGATCAATCAGAAATTGCAATTCGCATTCCATTGTGTGATGACTGCTACGGAAAAGTGGATGTAGAAAAGCTGAGCAAGCCGTTTTTAACAACGTTGAGAAAAGCAATCGGCATCCAAGTGAATGGGGATTTATCACAATAGTTAGGGAAGAAAGGGGGCGAGATCCTAATGTCCAAAACGAATTTCAACCAAGGTGTCTTCTTTAATCCAGAAACGGTTACGAATGTTTGGGAAACGCCCCAGGACCTGTTCGATAAGTTGAATGAAATATTTCGCTTCACCACTGACGTTTGCGCGCTACCGGATAATGCAAAATGCCCGCAGTTTTTCACACCGGATCAGGACGGACTAAAGCAGGAATGGACAGGAACCTGCTGGATGAACCCACCTTACGGCAGAGAGATCAGCAAGTGGGTTCAGAAAGCATACGAGGCAGCGCAGCAGGGTGCCACGGTGGTTTGCCTGGTACCAGCGAGAACGTGCTCAGAATGGTGGCACAGGTACTGCATGCAGGGAGAAATTTGGTTCATAAGGCATCGGTTGAAGTTTGGCGGCAGTAAGATTAACGCGCCATTTCCGAATGCAGTCGTGATCTTTAGAGCAGGAACAGACGGTCATTCATACAAAGCAATCGACAGGCATGGGAACTTTATCTCAGCTTGATTTAACACTTCGGTAATTTTGATTAGAAGGAGGGATAGATGGTGATAGCAGTAAACATGAATGAACGGTGCAGCGTGCGGTTGACGGGATATGGGATGGAAGTGCTTAAGATGCATTACGGGCGGTTCATAAGCGGAAAGGAACTTGAAACTCAAATTTCTCCTGATCCACTTGGATATAACTACTTTCAGCTATGGGAAATAATGCAGATTTTCGGGGCATCAATGTTTAACGGAATGAATGAAGTTCCGTTCGAAGACAACGTATTCTATTTCAATTAGCAAACACTTTATCACATCACACGATTGTTAGATAGGAGGGAAGGATTTATGGATTGGAAAGAAATTGAACGGATTGGTCGTGAAACCTACAACCTGTCGGAAGAATGGGTCTTATGTGCTGCTGATGCATCCGATCCTCACGTCATGAAAATTGAGTTCGGAAAGAAAGGGCCGCGTGGAGGTTGGCTCAAAGGCATGGAAAACAGATTTCGCGGGTACATCAGCAACTACAGGCAATATATGTCTGCTTAACAAACCACACGATGTGATAAAAAAGAGATTCTAAATGCCGTAGTCCCGACACAAAAAATACCCTCGGGATATCCCGAGGGCCGTTGATGGCTGTCTAAAATTCGCTACTGAATGGCGTTTCATAAGTAATATTTCCACTCATATCTTTTACAGCACCTGAAACAAATTTGACTTTATAAGTAAATCCAGTGTGCCATGTTTCAGGGTTATAACCCATGTGAATTTTAAGAACAGGGTTTCCGGGGTTACTAGTATCCCATTCAATACTTTGATTAATCGCAGGATTTTTGAGGTTCGCTCCATTTTGATTGCTAATGTGGGTGATTAACTGATTGATATCATTGATCGTTAAAGTATCATCTGATAATTCTTCATTGAAGCTAATCAGTAAAATGCTCGCATTCAAAAGAGTGATTGTCCCAACTGCTGGCGTTTCATCAATGCTATTCTCGACTTATTCCCTTCTCTTTTTGAGGGTTTTCGTTCGAGCCTACACCGTGCGGGCGATTTTCATCGCACACGGCGTTCCATCAACAGATAAGAAAGATAGTTTAACAATGGGCAAACGTAAGGTTACACCATCCCAGTTTTAATGTCTGCTAACTAAAGTTATAAGTTTCTGTGATCCTGTTTTCAAAAAGCTGATTTAACAAAACATTACTTGAATAAAAAAAGCAGCCTAAAGGCTGCCTCTGCTTACAAATCAGGTCTAGTAGTCTTTCCGATTACTATAAATCCGCGTCGCTCCCAATGAGGGATAAATTTTAAAGTAGCTTTTACTTCTGCACCGAACTTTGGGTTCCACAGCTTGAACCAGTCTTCAGTCGTTGTGTTTCTTGACATAAGGAACACGTTCCTCAAATTGTTGAGTATCGACGCATCTCAGCTCAAAGTGAGCGTCTCCATTGTCGCTTCGATCTAAAAAAATTATAGCATTTGGATTATGCATTTTCAAATTATCGAGGTTTTCGCGATTGACTGAAACAAATTCTGACGAATGCACTCAGGGAGGGTAACGGGATGCAAGCAGGACGTGAGATGAAGTTACTGGCGTGGGATAAAGAACAAAACATAATGATTGGCCCAAACTTTGACAAAGAGCAATACGCCATCGTTTCTTATAACGGATTGGCTTTGCTGGATATAACCAGGGAAGATGAAGATGGATACGACTACGAGATGGATGTTGAGTGGCTACAATACGTAGGCCATCGTGACATTAACGGGAAAGAGATATATGAGGGCTATATCACCAGAAATAAACGCGGAGCAATCGGTGTAGTGAGATTCCACAACTACTGGGGAGGATTTTACTTCGCTACAGTGTTTGGACACGACGAAGATGGAGAATTGGTTCGCAGCACTAGTTCGGTACCAATGTGGAATGAGTGGGGTACCTTAGAAGTCATCGGCAACATCTACGAGAACCGCGAGCTGATGGAGGTGGGCAAGTAATGGAGGCAGGGCGTGAGTTGGATGCGAAAGTGGCGGAGGCGTTGGGGTGGATGGAACGAATTGGTGGTTGGATAAAATTCACTGATAACGGGCCGAGATTCATTGAAGATAAGCATTTTAGACCATCAACGACTTGGAGCGGCATTGGTGTACTGGTGGAGGAAGCAGAAAAGCAAGGCATTTACCTCAATTTCGAGCACTTTCGGGAAGGTAGATACTTGGGACGAGCTTATAAGTTCTGCGAAGCCTCTCAGGAGTGGGTGAGAGTTCCTAGTGGCATTGATGGTAAACCACCAATCGCGGGAACAGTGTCCCATGCGGTCAGCCTAGCCTTCTTGAAGGTGAAAGGAATCGCAATTTAACAAAAGAGAAATTGTGATAATCTGAGGGAAATATCCTTCAGGAGTGGTTCCTTTGCAAATGATAACAGTAAATTGGTATGGTCCATACAGTTTGGACGAATTTGACCAGTACGAAATCTCCTTAAGAAAAGGTATTTATGCAATCTATAGAGTCTATGGCGGTAAAGAGAAACTGATCTATATTGGAAAAACAACAAGAAGTTTCTATCAAAGAATGAGAGAACATAAAAGAGACTGGCTTTGGAATATCAGAGGTCAGTTACAGGTGAGAGTTGGTTTACTTGAGTTCGTTGAAAAGCAAAGATACTCGGATCGTAAGCTTGCAGATGTTGAGGCTTTATTAATTGTAACGCACGCACCACCCGAAAACACAACGAATGCACAATATTATTATGGTCGTGAGAAATTGAGAGTTGTAAGTAAGGGGAAAAGGGGAGAGATAAGAAGGTTAGTAAGTACAGAAGTTCATCTTGAGGGTGTTTAGCAAGATGTACGTAATTTTACTTAATATTTCGGGAGTAAAAAAGAAAAACCACGCTTCAATTAGAAACGTAGTTACGAGGATTAGTTGCTTTTTGCCATGAAGCACATAGCTAGTAAAGTCATTGTACCAATTATTCCAATAATGGCTATGTCACTTATCTCAGGAGTCAAAGGAATTACGGGCATAGCATTACCTCCTAAAAAATAGCCCCCAGCCGGGAGCCCGAATATGCGTTCGACAACCATATTATACCACGGGCAACCGGACAGGGGGAACGGAAGATGAGCGTAGTTATAGAGAAAAGCATGTTGATTGAAAAGGTATGCGAGAAATGCCCTGCAACACGCTGGGGACAAAAAGCAATCTGCAGTGTCCATAGCCTCCACATCGGTGAAATTGAATGCTGCCCAGAGTGGGACAAGCATATGGTCAATGAACAAGGATTAAAGGAGCATGATGGTCAGATTGCTTTCATGGACCTGGAACCGGCAATGGAATGGGTGCAACGGACAGAAGAAGAGCTGAGAGACTACCACTTCATGTTAAGAGAGATAGATAGACTACAAGGATACCTGGAAGACGCAGGCGAAGGCACAGTCGGAGCGTATGGGATTGATGCCTCTATGCCAAAAGGAAAGGGCAAGAACGGCGATAAAACACACGCTGAGGTAGTAAGAAGGGAAAGAAAGTGGAAACGCCTAGAGAAGCTACAGGATGCCGTAGAACGCATTGAACGTGCAGCTGAGAGCATAACTGACGAAAAGGAAAAGACTGTCCTTGACGCTATCATGGACGGGGAGAAAAACAATTTCATTGCCCGCCAGATTGGGGTAAGCAGACAGCGATACTACGAGATCAAGAGGTCAGTCATCATTCAAATGGCGTGGCTAATGTATGGCAACAACGAAGCAGCTTGAAAGGTTGACACTTTAGACAAAACAGACACTTTTTACACTTTCAGCAGGCTTCAAATCAAGCGTGATACAATCGCATCAGGGATCGGAGTTAATCCGGTCGAAAACGCAGCCACTCGGAAACGGGTGGCTTTTTGTATGGGGTGAAACGAATGGGAATGACTCTGGTCAAGATCACGATGCCAACAACTCAAGACGGAGATCTAGTGCACTGGGAAGCTTGTATTCAGGCTTACCGAGAAAAAGAAAAGCGCAAGTGGCAACGAAAACTTGAAGGTTATCCTGTCCAGCGAATCCGCAAAAAGTGAGCAGCATCGGACAGGGGATTACATGCGAGACCTACGGTTCCGGCCCCTCGCCCCTTGTCCAGTACTTCTCATTACCGAAATAGAGAACGGAGACCTCCCAGTGTGCAAGGATGGAACTAAAGATAACTGGAAGAGCTACCAAAAAGTTAGGGCAGAATAACTGATGAAGATGAGACATAGGGAGAGAAGTAAATGCGCTGAAAGAGGAGGGAGGATTAATTTGGAAACGGGAGAATTGACTGCTTATTGCTACATGGTACATAGGGGAAAGCCTGCGGCAATGATGCCATTCCAAGAAAGGTTTCGTGAAGATGTCATCACTTTCGTGACTAATCAAGAACTAAAAGTATATACCGAGCCTTTGGCAGAGGGCTGGTTTACCTTGTGGATTTATAAACATCCACATATTCTTGATGTCATACAAAGCGTGCCGCAGGTCCCTACGTCTGTCTTTGATCACTGGATACTTGGAAAGCTGTTTGGTTACGAAGAGTCAGCAATCCAAGAATTTTTGACTAAGACTTAACGATATTCTGTCCCATTGCATTTAGGGCATGGAGGCAGCGTATCTGTGTGATCGTCAAGAGTAACAGATTGACCACAACTTTTGCAGATGTAAGTACCTTTTCCAGGTTTTTCACCGGTAGTTGGCATATATGTCACCTCCTTTATGATACACAATTGGATAATGTGGGTATTATATCCTTCTGAATGTCGGTAATTGTCGGACGAAAGATGTAGGAAAATAGCCATAAGTGACGAATTTATGTCGTTGGAGGAGGATGATACATTGATTGAATTGGATTATAACCTTTGGCCATTTACCCGCTTGTTAATTGCAATGTTGATATGTATGACCATTTCTGTCGTTATAGTTATGTTTATTACAAGGAGATTACCTAATGCATTATCACGACCATTAACGTACATATCACCGTTTGCAGGTGCTTATGTATTTTTCAAATACGTTTCTCCACTAATTAACTAAGAGAGCATTCCCGAACAAGGGAGTGCTTTTTTCTTTTGCAAAACAACTCAAACAATGGTGGTGGTGATCATGTAGTGGCAAGAGCACGTAGTCCGAATCGAGAACGAGCAGAAGCACTTTACTTGGAGAGCAGAGGTAAGCTGCTGTTAAAGGATATAGCTGAACAACTTGGAGTAAGCGACTCCCAAATTCGTAAGTGGAAGAATCAAGACAAATGGGACGATAAATTGAATGGTAACGTTACTATTCGAAAAGGTAACGTTACTAATGAAACAGCCAAATCAAAAGTAACAAAGAAGACGCCAGTTGAAGCCGAACCGGAGACATCCGAATTAAGCGATAAACAACGTCTTTTTGTTATGGAATATATGCGAGACTTCAACGCTACTCGAGCTGCAATGGCAGTTGGCTACAGCAAGAAGACAGCTTACGCAATTGGCTGGGAGAACTTGAGAAAACCTCAGATTCAAGCAGAGATTAAGCGACAGAAAGAAGCGATAGTCGATGACCTTGGAGTTGGCGTTCAGCGAGTCATTGCGGAATACATGAAGATAGCTTTCGCTGACATATCTGAGTACGTGGAGTTTGGGCAGCAAGAGGTGCCGATGTTCACCGAAGAAGGCATGCCTATTAACGATCCAAAGACAGGCGAACAGATGACCTACAAACGCAATTTTGTTGCAATCAGGGATAGTGGAGAGGTCGACGGAACGCTAATCAACGAAGTGAAACAAGGCAAGGACGGCGTAAGCATCAAGTTACACGACAAGATGAAGGCGCTGGAGAAGCTTGAAAAGTACATTGGTTTCATGACCGAAGAGCAGCGTTTGAAGCTTGAGAAGCTGAAAGCTGAGATCAAGGAAATTGAAAATAAAGGCGGCGACAACGATGGTGGCGGCAATATTGATCAGCTCGCGGAAACAATCGCCAAAAGCGCTGCTTTGATTAAGGGTGATTCCTGATGGAATTTCAACTGTTTGGCGAGAAGATAACAAGATTTATCCTGAGTCCAATCGAGAATGACGCCAGGATAAACATTTTGGAAGGCTCAGTCCGTAGCGGCAAAACGGTTGGGATGATTCCGAAATGGATCAATTACATCAAAAATGGTCCTAAAGGATTGTTGGTCATTACCGGCATATCGAAAGAGACCATCTTTGATAACGTACTTCAGGATTTGTTTGATACGGTTGGATCTGCTAATTATAAATACAATCATCAAACGGGTCTCATTCAGATGTTTGGACGGAAGATTAAGGTGATTGGGGCCAAGGATGAGGGATCAGAGAAGTACCTTCGTGGTAAGACGTTAGCAGGAGCTTATTGTGATGAGCTTACGCTGATGCCAGAGAAGTTTTTCAAGCAGTTACTGAACAGGCTTTCGGTTAAAGGTGCGAAGCTCTATGCTACGACAAACCCGGATCACCCGTACCATTACCTATATACTGAGTACATCACAGATGAGAAAAAGCTCAAAAGCGGTATGGTCAAGGTCTACCACTTTGAATTAGACGACAATCCCAATCTAGATGATGAGTACAAAACATTTATCCGTGGCGCGTACACGGGTTTTTGGTATTTGCGCATGATCGAGGGCAAGTGGGTTGTTGCTCAGGGCGCGATCTATGATATGTGGGACAAAGAACAGAACACTTTCGTGGATGAAGACCTGATACCCGGATTCAAGAGCCTGGCACAGCGCTATATCGCGATCGACTACGGTAGCCAGAACCCTACCGTCTTCCTTGATTGTTGGGATGACGGTGATACGGTGTGGGTATTGGATGAGTACTATTACGATGGTCGAAAAAAAGGGGAGCAAAAGGAAAACTCTGAATACGCGGATGATCTGGAAAAATTCATTGGCAAGGACTATCCGATATATGTCATCGTCGACCCGTCTGCTGCTGCCTTTAAGACTACGTTAAGAAATCGAGGTCTTCGGATCAAAGATGCAGATAACGAAGTGTTAGAAGGCATTCGGATGACATCAACTATGATAAAAAAGCGGAAATTCAAGGTGCACCGAGAGCGATGTCCTAACTTCCTGAAAGAAGTATCAAGTTACGTATGGGATGAAAAGGCAGTCATGCGCGGAGTAGAGCAACCGCTAAAGCATGCAGATCACTGTATGGACGCTGGAAGGTATTTTGTAAAAACGATCATTAAGCCAAGAAGGTTAGAGTCTTGATGAAAGGAGGATGACGATTGAGTAGACGTAAACGGAAGTTTGCAAAGGACGCGCGGCAACCTCCGGCTAAGAAGCCCAAAAATACCGCTGCAAAGATGCCCCCTGGCCTGACAACGGACGCATTCTCGAATGTGCTTGCGCGCCTGGGTAGCGGAACACCAAACCTGATGGAAGGAACCGAGTATACACTGACGCGGTTATCCAAGAACTATCAGTTATTGAATACTCTGTACCGCGAACACTGGATCATTCGGAAGATAATTGACGCTATACCAGAGGACATGACTCGTAACTGGATTACGATTACTTCAACGATGGAGCCCGACAGAATCAGAAAGCTTGAGAAACTGTGGCGTGTACGCCGGGTTAAGTCAAAGATTCTTGAAGGTCTCAAGTGGGGACGCTTATATGGCGGTGCAGTCGGTCTGATCATGATCGATGGACACGACGATATGCTGCACCAACCGTTAGATTTCGATTTGATCATGCCAGGCTCGTTTAAAGGCTTGATGATTCTTGATCGCTGGTCCGGTGTGTATCCAAACGGTGACTTGGTAAGCAATATTGATGATGTGGAGTTTGGCTTGCCAGAGTCCTATCAGGTAACCATGGATGCTGGACAAACCTTGCAGGTCCATCACAGCCGCATTCTCCGATTCTCTGGTCGTCAGCTACCATATTGGGAAAAGATCGCAGAGACCTATTGGGGCGCTTCTGAGGTCGAGGTCGTGTTTGATGAGCTGAAGAAACGAGACAATACCAGTTGGAACATTGCGCAGCTCATTTTTCTTGCGAATCTCCGCGTGATGAAGAGCGAGGATTTGGGTGAAATGCTTGCCATCGGAGACCAGCGGATGCAAACGGATATCTACAATACTATCCAGGCTCAAAACTGGCTGATGAGTAATATGGGAATGCATTTAATCGGGAAGAATGATGAGTTTCAAACACATCAGTATTCCTTCTCTGGGCTAAACGACATCTACGAAAGTTTCATGCTCGACATTGCGGGAGCAAGCCAGATACCCGTTACCAAGCTCTTTGGCAGGTCACCAGCTGGTATGAATGCGACAGGCGAAAGCGACATGCAAAACTACTATGAGGTAGTCCAGCAGCAGCAAGAGAGCACTCTGGGACCGATCCTTGATAAGCTCCTACCGATCATGTGCATGTCCGAATTTGGTGTTATCCCTGACGATCTGGATTACACCTTCAATCCGATCAGGACGCCTGATGATGAAGAAGTAGCAGAACTGGCTGACAAGAAAACGAAGTCCATTGTTGAGGTTTATAACGCTGGTCTCATCAGCCAGAAGATTGCACTCAAGGAATTGAAACAACTGTCTGATTCTACAGGTATGTTTAGTAATATCTCTGATGAAGACATTGAGAAAGCAGACGAAAGCACCCATCAAGGCGAGCTTGGATTTGGTGGTGAATTAGGATATGGCGACGAAATCGAAAACCCTTTGGGCGCCGAAACGCCGTATAGAGCAGGCTTACCGCAAGGCGATTCAAGCGGCTTTGAAAAGTTTAAGCGAGTCTTTGACCAATTTAGAAGACGTCGAAGAAATTCTTAGCCGTATCAGGAGCTTCACCTACGATCCGAAGTTTATGGAATACGCTAATGCCGAAGCCTTGAAAATGGTGACGCACCTATTCAGTGATTCGGGGAAAACATGGCGGCAGGCTGCAAGAACGAATAGCAGAGGACGCCTAATCTATCAGGCACTCCAAAAGGAACTACAGGGACCGATTGGTGCAGACCTACGCTTCCAAGCTGAGAGAAATGCATCTCTAATCAAGTCGTTGCCACTCGATATAGCCAAACAGGTTAATGAACACGTACTCCGTGAGGCAATGAAAGGAACGCGGTCCAGCGAGATTGCGCAGCAGATAAAGGAGTTCTTTCCAGAAGCATCACAAGCAAAGGCGAACCTGATCGCTAGGACAGAGGTAAGCAAGACTTCTACAGCATTGACTCGGGCGCGCTGTCACTTTGTTGGAGCTGATTGGTATGTATGGAGGACAAGCGAGGATTCACGCGTTCGTAGCTCCCATGAAATCATGGACGGTGTGATCGTCAAATGGAGCAATCCTCCAAGTCCCGAAAGCCTGGACGGAGAGACCCGGACAAATGGATATTACCACGCTGGTGAAATCTTCAACTGCCGATGCTATGCCGAGCCTGTCATTGATCTGGATTTGATCACCTGGCCTGCAAAGGTGTACCACGGCGGGCGTATGCAGCGCATGACGCGGAAACAATTTGAAAAGATTGTGTGAGGTGAATTCGAAATGAAATACAGTCCCGGTGATGAAGTGGTCATTGTCGATGACCCTCTAAACTTTGGATTGCCTTTGGACCACCATGCAATTGTGATGAGAGTAGATTTAAATACATTAGAATTGCGTAGGTACCTTATCCGTGTTCCATTGGAAAGAAAGGAATATTGGGTATCTGAAGGTTGTATCGGTTTAGCTTCAGAAGTTAACGCAAAATGTGCCGAGGATGCTTTACGAAACCATATGGTGAATATTTCTTTGGACAAAAGGGACAAGTCTTTATTCGAGCATGCGATAAACCTTGATAGAAAATAACCGAACGTAGAGGCCAAATGCAAAGGCTTCTTTTTTATTGCCTGAGAGGGGGTGAGAAACATTAGAAGAGCATATTACGGTTCACGGTTTAGTAAGAACATGACGGCAACGCCAGAGGGCTTCCTGATCTGCCACAACGTGCCCATTGCCCGTACTGGATGGTATGACTACCTGGGGAAAGAAATAGGAGCAGAAGACAAACGCGATGAGCTAGTGAAGGTGTATCGAAGCCCGGAAGAGGTATTTAGCCCGGCGGCTATTGCTAGTTTCGAGGGGAAAGTCCTAACGGATGAGCATCCAAACGAAGCCGTGACGCCAATAAACGCAGTACGGTACACCAAAGGAGTCATCCAAAACGTACGACGAGGTTCAGGCGCAGATGATGACCTCCTGCTGGCTGATCTGGTCGTGTATGAGCAAAACCTTATCGACGAGATACAGGAAGGCAAACGGGAGGTCTCATGCGGCTACGATTGCGTGTACGAGGCTATGGAAGATGGCACATACCATCAACGGCAAATTTGCGGGAATCATGTCGCTGTCGTACATAGCGGCAGAGCTGGTGACCGCGTTGCAATACAAGATTCAAAATCCCAATCGCTTGGGAATACTCAGAATCCGAAAGGAGATACAAGCATGCCAGGTACAGATCAAAAGATCGTTTTACCAAAGAAAACACAATCACTTTCACGTATCACTGATTTACTTGCAGCAGTCGGCTTGAAGCACTTTGCAAAAGATGCTGAACCACAAGAAATCAAGGAGGCAGTAGATGCCCTCGTTGAGGAAAGGGGTGCCGAGGATAACGAGCCAACCGAGCCAACAAGCCCGCCAACATCTGACAACCAAGACCCTGCTGTTGCTGCCCTGGCCGATCAAGTAGCCAAGCTCACCGAACTCGTCACAGGGCTTGTGCAAAGCAATGCAAATAAAGACGAGAAGCCAGAGGATGCAATCGACAACGCCATTGCAGAACTCGAAAAGGCTAGTGGTTCCGAGGCAGCTGACGATGAAGAAGAGAGCCACACCATCCCAGTGGAAAACATGGACGAAGAAGGTCCTATCTCTGATCCAGAAGACCGACCAAAGAGTGCTCTGACTGCGGATAATGCGCTTAAGATTGAAGCCTTGAAAGCCATTAAGCCGATTATCGCTGCTATCCCTGATGCAGCAGAGCGCAAGCGAGCAACTGATGCAGCTATTGCTAGCATTAATAAGAAAAGACCAGGAAAGAGCTCCTATGCTGCCATTCAACAGAGAAAGCCTACAGCTGATAAAAAAGCAGAAGACCGTCAGCAAAAAATCGCAGGGCTTGGTCAGGACCTCGCCAAACAATATAACCCACATTACAAGAACCGTTCTTAATATGAGCGGTAAGGAAGGATGGATAAATAATGCCAGGTAAAGTAGTTGGAAAATCTCTCAACCTTGGATATCCCGGTACTGTTTCACGAAGTGCCGATGCCATTATAACGGCACGCTTGGTACGTGATACGGATAAAGAACCAATCTCTTTTGGTGATGCGGTCGTTTTAAACGGGGACAATTCTTATTCGAAGTTCGGTGAAGATGGTACAGCAGATGCATTTGTTGGTGTTGCGGTACGAGAAGTAAAGCAGAGTACAGATTACTTCTCTGAACAAGTTTCCTATAAGCCTGGTCAACCGTGTGACGTACTTGAGCGTGGTTCAATTACGGTCCTTTGCAATGCAGGAACGCCAACAGCTGGGGGCGCTGTATACCTTCGTATAACAGCGAACGCATCGATTCCTACTGGTGTGGTTGGTGGTTTTGAGGCAGCAGCAGACGGTGCAAACACCATCAAGCTGCCAGGGGTTAAATGGAAAACAGGCAAACTCGACACAAACAAGGTCGCTGAAATCACAATTCTGTCGCGGAATAATCCGTAAGAGGGGGATAAACGTACATGAATGCATCTATGGGAAGAAAAATCCACACGATTGATAATCTTGGACCATCCATGTTGATGACTGATGCTGCTGCAATTGGCTCCGGCATGGCGTTTTTAGTTGGAGAATTAGAGAAGCGAGATCCAAGACTATTAGAGCCATTGAGCAGCTTTACTTGGATGCGGGATATCGTGTCTATAACTGGCGGTGGCTGGGTTGACTACGTTTCCAATCAATTCGTAGATTATGCCACGACAGGTGGTAACGAGGACGGGATTATCGGCGGTGCGACAAATGATATTCCTGTCATGCAGGCCAATACTTCAAAAGATGTATTCCAGGTTTTCAACTTCGGAAACATTTTGAAGGTTCCATTCATTGATCAGCAAAAGCTACAAAAGATTGGTCGTAGTCTCGATGACATTTTGGATAAAGGTATTCGCCTGAACTACAACAAGTCAATCGACAATATCGTATATACTGGCGTGCCTCGTGCAGGTGTTTACGGCCTTGTTAACAATCCAAATATTACGGCAGCGGCAGTAGCTACTGGAGCAGCTGGACAAACCAAGTGGAACAAGAAGACTCCAGATGAAATTCTGGCAGACGTTAACGCGATCATTACAGCGACTTGGGAAGCATCTGAATACGACCTAACTGGTATGGCGAATCACATCCTGATTCCACCCCAACAGTTTGCACACCTGGTTGGTACCAAAGTAAGCGAAGCAGGTAACGTATCTATCCTGAAATTCTTGGAAGATAACAATATCGGAAAGAACCAAGGAATTGACCTGGCGATTGTTCCGTCTCGCTGGTGCTCAGGTGCAGGTACGGGTGGCACTGATCGAATGGTAGCGTACGTCAACGATGAAGACCGCGTTAACTTCGATCTGACAGTCCCACTTAGTCGGGTAATGACGCAACAGTCGGTAACGGAAATGGCTTATCTGACTGGATACGCAGCTCAAATTGGTCAAGTTAAATTTCTTTATACCCAGTGCGCTCGCTATGGCGACGGCATTTAAGGAGGAGTTTTACGATGCTTATTATGTCTAAGAAATCATTCCAATTTGATCACCCGGCAGGACAAGAACCTGTCGTAGTAGTGCGAGCGCATGAATTTGTTGAGGTACCAGAATGGGTGAAACAATCTTCAATGTTTAAGCTTGCAAGTCAAGCAGGAGACGTCACAGTAACGGAAACCAAGCAGGCCGTAAAAGATGCAGAGACAGGGAACAAAACCAAGTCAGCAGCACAGCTAAAGGCAGAAGAGAAAGCCTTGAAAGAAGCCGAAGAAAAAGCGAAGGCTGCTGCGGAAGCTGGTCAAGAACAATAAAGCAGGTGAGCAATTATGTCGATTGCTAATGATCGCAACTTGAGCGCTGCTGGACTCATAGGGGCTGCTTCCAACATCAGAACTGGGAGCAACCCTACTTTTGCTTTCGAAGACTTCATTGCTGTATATCCGCAGTTTGGACCAAATGCAGAGGGTGCGTACGTGATTCCGCAGCTTGTTGTGCAAATGTACATTGATTTAGCGAGCGCCAGCATCCAGGAGGCAAGATGGCATTCCTACTGGACAGTTGCTATGGGGTGGTTTATCGCCCATTTTTGCACGTTGTATCTGCAAGGCACTGCCGATCCAAACAGTGGAGCTGCCGGCGTGTTAAAAGCCGGACAAACTCGCGGGCTGGCAACCTCGAAGTCGGTTGCTGACGTTTCTGTGAGTACCGACTACTCCGCGATTGCTCAGGACCTTGACGGCTGGGCAGCGTGGAAGCTGACGATTTACGGGCAACAGCTGGCGACCATTGGCAGGATTGTAGGCAAAGGCGGTATGTACGTGTACTAAGGGGGTAAGGGCATGTTCAACCTCTTTGGACAAGTCACTACTGGGATTGATAAAACAAACGAGATTAAGAAAATTATTGATGACCTGGCAAACAGGCAAGTGTACGTGGGGATTCCGGAAGGAGAGTCAAGTCAAAGAGGACAGGGTGATCCTATTTCCAATGCTGAGCTGCTATACGCCCATACTCATGGTATCCGTCAAAAGGCTATGCGTGATGAGATGAACCCAAGGGTTGAAAGCGGCGAAATGACGTACAGCAAAGCGTATGAATTATGGATACAGACGCATGGCTCACCTCTTTGGCGTTCGCCGCCACGTCCCGTACTCGAACCAGCGATTGAGCACAACAAAGAAGCTATCGCCAAGCAGTTGGGGAAGGTATCAGAGGTTGCGTTGGATGGTGGCGATCCAGAACCCGAACTACATAGGGCAGGTCTGATGGGACAAAATTTTGCCCGAGGCTGGTTCACCGATCCACAGAACAACTGGGCGCCAAACTCTCCAATCACAGAAGAGAGAAAAGGCAGTGACAGACCACTCATTGATAAGGGCGAGCTCCGCAAGGCTATCACGTATGTTGTGAAGTAGGAAGGATGAGTACATGTGATCGATGTTAGCGAAGTGATTACCGACCCTGATTTTGCGCAGCCATTCACTGTTCATCGAAAAGGTGGTGACTGGGTAAAAGGACGTTGGGTATCCTCAGACGTACCACCAATCAGGATGACAGGCGTGGTCATTGTAGCAGACGCAAAGACACTTGAGCAGTTGCCAGAGGGTGACCGCGTTACCGGGCTGATGAGTTTTTACTCGACTCAAGAACTGTTTGAGACCCGGGAAGAAGGTACGTCGGATCAAATTGAGTGGCGCGGCGAGCGCTACCGAGTCAAGCGTGTTTTCCCGTATGTCGACTATGGATACTACAAAGCAGTCGCAGAAAGGGTGAAAGGTAAGTAGATGTCAGATATTGCACTTTCCCTTACAGCGATCGAAGATATTTTTCAAGCTTGCACGCTTAACATTCTTGGTCTTGATCCTGAAGCAGAAGAGAATCAAAACCGCATTCGCATTGGTTACCCGGCAGATGGTGCCCCCGCATGGGAGCGTACCGATGATGTCGGGTTTATTATTGTCTCGCCTGCAAATGACCCATACGCACAACCAGTAGAGCGAAGCTATTCCCAGACAAGCGAGACAACTGCCGATAATGTATCGAGCTATACCCGTGTCCATCAAGTGCAATGGACGTTCTACGGACCGAGCAGCTTTGATGATGCAGACAGAGTACGCGCGGGCCTGTTCAGGAGTCCGCTGCTATTCTCGCCCATGCATCTTGTAACCGATGTGCCTACTCCCGTTCGATTGCCTGAACTGTTTGGCGGGCAATGGTGGGAGCGAACGTCATTTACAGCCAGATTCAATGAAAAGGTTGTCCGTAGTTCTACTGTTCATTACATTGAGGCAGCAGAAATAAAAGTAGTTCCAGATAGATAAGAAAGGCAGGTGTTTTGATTGGCACTTTCTCTTGATGAAATTGTACGCGTGAATGTCATAGTGTCACCCATGGCGCAGAGCGCTGGAACCTTCGACATCGGTTTGATCGTGGGGAAATCGACAAACATTCCCGTAGAAGATCGGGTCAAGATATATTCTAGCCTCTCAGACATGAAGTCGGACGGATGGAAAGAATCTGATCCTGAATGCGCAGCTGCTACCATTTATTTCAGCCAAGACCCAACTCCGGTTAAATTGGTAGTCGGTAGGTGGGATGATGCTAATGCTGAAACGGCGGTTGAAGCAATCACAGCTTGCCGAGCAGCTAACAATGATTGGTATAGCTCCTACATCGTGAATACAACATCAGCGGAAATCGAGGCAGTAGCAGCAACCGTTGAAGCAATGGAACCAGCGTCCACGTACTTTTACACGACCGATGATGAAGCCGTAAAAGCAGGAACCACGGGAAACATCATGGAGATTTTGAAAAACAAATCGTATAAACGAACGTTTGGTCAATATAGCACCACTCCGCATGCAGCCGTAGCAGCAATGGGTTATGCGATGGGCGCTAACACGGGTGGTGCAAACTCGGCATATACACTGGCTTACAAAACACAAGTCGGGGTTACACCTGAGAAGCTATCCACTACAGAAGCTTTGAAAATTCGTGAGCTAAACGGGAACGTGTATACCAATTTTGGACCAAAATTCAAGCTGCTTACACAAGGAAAGATGGCAAGCGGTGTTTCCTTCGACGAGGTATTGAATCTCGATATGCTCCAAGCAGAAATCCAGATTGGGGCAGTCAATGCCTTGGTCATGGCAAAGAAAATCCCGCAAACAGAGGATGGACTGTCTCTCTTGGTGAGTGCAATTTCAGAGCAGTGTGATAAATCAGTGATCCGCGGTGCGATTGCTCCTGGCGTGTGGAAGGGCTCTCCGATCCTCACCCTTCAAAGGGGAGATACGCTGTCCAAGGGCTATTTGGTTCTTGCGGAAAGAATCGCAGATCAAACACAAGACGAACGAGATAAGCGAGTTGCACCGCCTATTTACGTTCCAGTCAAGATGGCTGGGGCTATTGAGCATGTTGTTGTTAACGTGACGGTGAATCGCTAGAGGAAGGAGGGAATGTAAGTGTACTCTACTTATAGCTTTGCTGACCTTGCAGGGGTACTTGCACACCCAGCTGTGGGTCAGTATGTAGCGACAGGCGAAGGTACTGGTAGCATTTCGGTATCTATGACGACCGATCGTTCCGCTCATGACGTTGCTGCTGATGGTGCTGTCATGGTATCGAAAATCAAAGGGCGAAATGGCACGATTACGATTTCGGTACAACAGACATCTGCCCTGAATAAGTGGCTGTTGAAATTGTACAACTACCTGGAGCAAGCCCCTTCATCGGAATGGGCTGGTATTTCGATCACGCTTCGTTCATCCACGATGCAAGATTTGATTCGAGCAACAGGAGTCTCTTTTCAAAAGCTACCGGACAAGCCATTCCAAGCACAAGGGCAGCAGGTTTCTTGGGTGTTCATGGCGGCAGATATCGATCAGTCAGTGGCTTAATTGAATAACACAAATACGGGGAGCTGAGGGGCTCTTTTTTTAATGGGGAGGTTCAATCATGCAAGCACCAGTTAAGCATAAAGACGTGGAAATCGGCGGTCGGAAGTTCCGTATTCGGAAGTTTCCGGCCAGATCGGGTTCTTTCATCCTGATCAAATTAACGACAATCCTGATGCCTATTTTCACATCATTAATGCCACTGTTCAAAAGTGGATTAATGAAGGATGCAAAGGAGGGCTCCTTCGATGATTTCAAAGTTGATGACAAAGTAATCTCGGCAGTAATGAGCCAACTTGGAAATATCGCTGAGCAAGACTTTGCCTACATTCAGGACCAAGCGTTGAAGGTTTGCTACGAGTCACTGTCAGCGGGTCTAGCCCCTGTACTAAATGAGAATGGCACATTTGGTGTTGCAGATCTGGAGGACGACACAATGTTGGTAATGGGGCTTACCATCCATGCACTTGTGTTTAATCTGACAAGTTTTTTTCAAGGCAGCGGCCTGGGTGGAATCGTTCCGGGCCTGATTTCGTCCCGGCAAGACTAGAAAACGTTGACGAGTTTCTATTCGCTCCCGTTCTTGCTGGAATGTGGGACCATCGCGACGTGGTTCAAGATGTATACGACCTCGACGACTTGCTCGACGCTCACGAAATCCTTGACGTGAAACAAGAGAATAAACGCAGAGCAGACGAAATTGCCGACCTGCGCCAGAGGGGGTTAATCGGATGATTGATGTCATCAAAGAGTATCTGGTCTCTCTCGGCATGAAGGTGGACAAGGATTCTTTCCAAGAGGCATCCGATACAATGCAGGCTGTTGAAAATGGAGCCAAAAAGTTCATCGGTACTGCATCAAAAGGATTTGCTATCGCAGGCACAGCAATCGTCACTTCGATGGTTGCTGCAAACGCTGGTATCTATTCCTTTCTTAGCAGTTTGGCAACGGCTGACCTCGAAACGGAAAAGTTTGCTCGGAAAATGTGGATGTCCAAAGATGCAGCTTCTGAGTTACAGAGCACGCTCAAAGCAATGGGTGCTACGATTGAGGACCTATACTTGAGCCCTGAACTAATGGGCGACTTCAAGTCTTTACGAGCAACGATTAAAGATATGAAGCCCCCTGCGGAGTTTGCAGACCAAATGAAATTCATTCGGGGCATTCAATTTGAGTTCCAACAACTTAAATTGTCTGGCAGCTACGCCCTCCAGTGGATTGGTTACTATCTGTTCAAGTACATGGAGGGTCCTTTAAAGCGAACCAAAAATACCCTTCAGGACATCAACAAGAAGATCATCAAGGACATGCCGCACTGGACAAAAAATGTGGCGCAGGCCATAAGCTGGGTAGGCCGGCTAGGGTTCACGATTGTAAAGGCTGGTACGGATATATACAGGTTATTTTCTAAATTGGGTGAGAAAATTCCGCAGGAAATCAAGGTAATTGGAGCAGCGTTACTGGGCTTAGGGTTAATTTTACGAACCGGGCCGCTGGGGATTGCCTTTACTCTTCTAACGAGCATCCTTTTGCTACTTGATGACTTCTATACCTACCTTGAAGGTGGCGAAAGTGCTTTTGGTCCCTTCTGGAAAAAGCTTATGGATTTCATCAATTTGCTAAAGAACAACGGGACGATCAAACGATTCGGGGAAGCCATCCAAGAAGTATTCGGCAAGATTGGAACAGGTGTACTTGATGCAATTGGATGGATCGAACGGCTCTACAAAAAGTTCGAAGAAGACGGGACGATAGATAATTTCAAAGAAGGTATCCTAACCAACCTATCCACGGCTACTGAAGCTTTTAAAGACTTCGGTTCATGGGTTGGGGAAGTCTTTGAAAATATAAACGAAGAAGGTCATTTAACTGGGCTGATTAACTCCCTAGCTGATTTAGGTAGAGAACTTTCCTATATATACTCCGAGCTTTATAAAGGGGTATCAAAGTTCGTGAACGAGCTGTACGGGCTTGAGGAAACGAAACAAGTGCTGACGTGGATCGGTGATTTCTTAGAGGGACAGCTGAAATTTGCTCTTCAAACCATTAACGAGACTATCAAGGCAGTCACATTTTCTCTCAAGTCAGCCAGGGCATTCATCACAGGCGATGATGCGCTAATGGAAGAGGCAAAAAGGGACTTTTTCGGGGAAGATGAGAATCCCGCAGCACCTGAGAGTGGCTCCACCGGATACAAACGGCTGCCGAGGGAAGCGCTACGGGAAGCAAAGGAACAGGGATCGAAAACGCAGGATACCCGCCTTGAATCGAGCATTAACAGTTTGCCGCGGGGATTGGAACCGTCATTCAAAAAAGCGTTGAATGATTCCGATCTAGTGAAAGGTTTCCGCAATTTCAACCAGGACCTAAACGAGGGTTTCACTCGAATGGCTATGATGATTAACCCCGAGGCATTCCAACAATACGAGGCCATGGCGAGCGGAATGTATGCCAATAGCTACATGTACAACACAACCTCGTCGTCTAAACAAACGCTCGTCTACAACACCAACAACCCCGTATTCAACATCGCCAGCTCACAGCCAGGGGAAGTTGCACGAGAGGTAAACAATCAATGGTCAGACTACAATCTTAATCAACGTTCTATGCGAAATCCTTACTAATGCGGAGGTAGAAAGATGGCACAGAATCCTATTCTTGATCTTAATTCGCCTCCCATATCGTCGCTTGTCTATTTGAAAACCAACATTGGCGGCTGGTTCTTCGACGCATTCTTGCGATCGACGCACACTAGCCGCCTTAAAATTACAGATCACCCTGTTCAAACTGGAGCTGCACTTACAGATCACTCTTACCTTGAGCCACAAGAACTGACGATGGAGATCGGTATGTCGGATGCGGCAACGAGCCTGATACCTGGGCAGTTTACTGGCGGTTGGAGCCGATCTGTTCAGGCGTTCAAGGTGTTGCAGGAGTTACAAGCTATCCGGGTGCCGATCCAAGTCCATTCAAGGCTTAGGCTTTATCAAAACATGCTGATCGAAGAAATATCAGCTCCAGACGATTTCACCACTCTGAATGCTCTACGCTGTACGGTCACATTGCGCGAGATTACCGTCTCACAAGTACGAACGGTCAAGATTAGCAGTAAGCCAGCTGTGACAGATCGGGCTAATAGAGGTAAGGGAGAGCCAATAAGAGATCAAAGCGTGGCTCATCAGATCAAACAAAAGCTATTAGGACAATAGAGGTGATAACATGGCATATACCATTTTACCCATCGCACCTTCTATTAATCAGAATTTTACTTGTACACTACCTATAGGTTCACAGAACGTCACTTTGGACTTCTCACTGACATATAACACTCCAGGAGGTTACTGGTTCATGTCGATTTCTAATCATGATTCGGGCGAGAAATTGATCGATGCTCTTCCACTTCTCCCTGGAGAATACCCGTCAGCGAACCTGTTAGGACAGCATAGTTATCTCAAAATTGGCAGTGCTGTAATCATATCTGTTTCAGGAAACAGCCTCATTCCTACTTTTGATTCATTAGGAAAAGATCATTTAGTAGTATGGAGTGACAATGCAAATTAGACGTTACCCCTTCGGTGACGTCTCTTCTGCCTTTCTATTGGCTATCATAATTTCAAGCAATCTACAGAATTCGACAAACTATTGAAGACCATATGTGTTAGCATCAATTTATTAAAATTAAGTCGGAGGTGTTTTGATGAAGAGTAAAATATTACTCCTTCTTATTGCACTGATTTTTTCTGTCTCATTCGGGACAAACACATTGGCAGCCACTACACCGGTAGCGAGTAATACTCAAAAGATTCCTCCAAATGTTAAGACGCTTGACGATCTTCTAAATCACCTGATAAGTAACGGTGTCATCAAGAATATGGAAGACGCAAGGAACTACATGGAAAATAATAAGCAAGTGATTTTAAATATAAAACCTAATATTATTGATTTCGGATACACAGTAAGACTTTACGAAGAAATCAACTCTGCTGCACGCAAAGATGGCTTGAAAAAATTAGTTTATGGAAATAAAGAGATACAACAGTGGACAATACCTGTTGTGGTGATGAATCATGATTCTCAACCACAAGAAATTAGCAAAGAAAATTTCGCACTGGTTCCTAATTTACTTCCAAAGGACAATGAATTATACGTACTGGCATTAGACGCAGAATACATAACAGATGACTCATCTGGAAAAACTCTCGATAAAGTAATTATTCAGCCAGATAAAGAGGTTTATCTCAATGTAACGTTTTATGTCTCCCCCATGACATTTATGCAGAATGTGAAGTTAAGGATGTATGATGGCAAAGATCATACAGATATAAAAATTACGAAGTAATGCCTAGTTTCATATTTTCTGTTAAAACGCTCCTGATTGGGGCGTTTTTTATTTTGGGTCATCCAGATGGGGAGGTGGTAGATATGGGGGATATTCGAAGTATTGCTATTTACGAAGCCCAAACGCAAGGCGTCGACGTTAACATTGTGCTGGCAACAATTGAAGCGGAGACGAATTTTACTAATAAGACTGGAGACCAAGGGCGTTCATTAGGACCCGGACAAGTTCAACCACGATGGCACAACGATGATTTCGTATGGGCAGCAAATCGGTTTAGACTTAATTGGCCATCTACTCTACAAGAACAGACAAATCTAGTACTTAGCAATGATCAGTTTGCTGTAGCTGTAGCAGTACGAGTAATCGGTAAGACGTGGCGTGCATCTAAACAGAACTTTCGAGAATTCTCATTGATCTACGTTGGGAAGAAGATACCGGATAGTGATTACTTGCGCCGTCTTAAGATTTACCAAAAATATGCTGGTGGGGGCGCAGGTGGTTCGTGGACCCCTTCTGCTTCCGCACCAAGTGGTGCAATAGGAGGACTCGGAGGTGGAGGGCAATCCGCGAATCTCATCAATGATATTACTTTGCCATCCACTAACTATGGTATCGTCGCAAATAGTCAGAAGGCCGGTAATGTTCTGTACGGGCGAAGATATCGAGTGCTCATTTCTAACGGTAAAAGTACTGCGTTGGACGTTTCTGACTTGAGATGTGTGTTTGATATCAAAAAAACGCTCACGCCGCAACCGAACTTTTCAACGGTCACCATCTACAACTTGAATACAGAGACAGAAAACCAAGTCATCAACGAAGGAGATACCGTCATTGTGGAGGCTGGATACGAAGGCGAGCAATACGGACTCATCTTTCGTGGTGATGTGATTCAAGCGATACGTGGGAAAGAAGATGGTGTCGATTACAAGTTAATTCTTAACTCTGTGGATGGCGATCGATTCTTTAATAATGGAATGGTCAATATTTCGGTTGCCAAAGGACAGACAGCGCGTAGTCAAATTGGTATTGTTACCAGTCAGGCAAAAGTGCCCACGCAACAAGGTACCATTTCGAATTATTTACAGCCTGCAGCTCTTACAAGAGGGAAAGTGTTTTTCGGGTTGGGTAAAGATTACTTGCGACAGATTGCTCAATCAAACGCAGCTACGTTTTACCTCGAAGATGGCAAGGTGAATATCATCACAGCTCAGGACTACCCACCAAACGAGATTGTCGATCTTGCACCAGAGTCTGGATTGATCGGTACTCCGATGCAAACGGACTTTGGAGTGAGTTTTAAGTGTCTTCTTAATCCGCGATTGAAAATAAATTCGCTTGTTCGGATCGATAACAGTCAAATACAGGCGCAGACCTTTCAATTCGGACAAATTCAGCGAGGGTTGGATGCTGCCGGTATCTATCGCATCATTGGCATTCGGCAGAATGGTGATACGCGTGGAGATGCCTGGTATACAGAGTGCGATACAGTGTCGCAGGCAGGTGGCGTCATTCCAAGTCTGATGCCATCCGGTGGAGCAAATATTTGGAGGTGATCACATGGGGGTTTCCGTACCCGAACGGCTAAAGGAAAACGACGTCGATTTTTATCACACGATGATGGATAAGATTTTCAGTACAATGAGGGTCAGCGTTCCCGGGATCATCAAGAAATTTGATGCTGATAAGCAGACGGCCGAGGTTCAGGTTGCACTGAGAGAACATGTGCAAAAAGAGAACATGGAGTATGAATGGGTGGAGATTGACGTCTTGCTAGATGTCCCAGTAATGTTCCCGCGCGGCGGAGGCTACGTCCTTACCTTTCCAGTTCAGAAGGGTGACGAGTGTCTTGTCGTTTTCTCTGATATGTGTATTGATGCATGGTTTTCGCTCGGTGACATTCAAAACCAGATAGAGAAGAGGCGGCATGACCTTTCAGATGGGATTGCGATCCTTGGTCTGTGGAGCCAGCCGAAGAAGCTGGAGGACTTCTCAGAGAAACATGTGGAGCTCCGCAATGAGGACCGGAGTGAATTCATCCGTATGAAGCCAGGTGCCATTGACCTTGTTGCTCCTGCTGTTCGTGTGAACGGTGTAAATATGACCACGCAGGAAAGGTATAACGAGTGGATCGGTGGGGGAGGGAGAGTGGACACATGAGGTACAGAGAAATGGTCGGCGGTGACTATACGATGGGCAGGCCGTTTCTGACGAAGGCAGCAGCGGTCGGACAGGCAATCTATACCCGGTTGAAACTCTTCATGGAGGAATGGTGGGAGCAGCTGGACGATGGCTTGCCACTCTTTCAAAACATCCTAGGGACGATAGGTCATCCAGATAACATAAAAGGTGTGGACCTGTTGGTACAAGCAAGGATCATTGAGACGCCACATGTAAGCCAGATCACAAATTTCCAGAGCACATATGAAGATCGAACCTACAAGTTCCAATGCACGGCTGAAACAGATTTTGGCGAGGCCATTCCGATTACAATGGCGTTCGGAGGGAGGGAGATTTAATAAATGGCATACTTTGCGCCGTACATTGATGAAACGGGTTATCATATGCCCTCCTATACAGACATTAGAGATGACCTGATCAGTCAAGCGAAACAGATTTTTGGGCAAGACATTTATCTCGGAAATGACAGTCAGGATTATCAGTTCATATCTGCCTTTGCCAATAAGTTATATGACTCCTATCTGATTTGCCAAGCCGTGTACAACAGTCGAGGACCAGCTACCGCGATGGGGCCAGGTTTGGACGTGATCGTTGGAATCAACGGCATTAAACGATTAGGGGATGCGTATTCAAAAGCACCTGCAGTCGTCGGCGGGACTCCGGGTACGGTTATAAAGGATGGCATTGTTTCTGATAATGCTGGGAACTTCTGGTCCCTTCCTTCGTCTATCACGATTGGATCAGATGGGATCTATGCCACGACCGCAACCTGTCAGACGCCAGGACCCATTGAAGCAGAAGCCAATACGATTACAGGAATCGTCACTCCTACATTAGGATGGACCAGTGTCACAAACCCGGAAGCCGCCGTCCCTGGTAAATATACCGAGAGTGACCCTCAGCTGAAAGCACGCCAAGCCATTAGTACAGCCAATCCAAGCCGAACGGTGCTAGAAGGCATAAAAGGTGCTATCGCCGGACTGAGTGGCGTAACAAGGTACGTCGTATACGAGAATGACACAGGCCAAACGAACGAGCTGGAACATCCTCCGCACTCTATCACAGCAGTAGTTGAAGGTGGCGACGATCAGGAGATTGCACAAACCATTGCCAAGCGCAAAACGCCCGGAGGTTATACGAACGGAACCACAACTAAAATGGTGACGGATATGTACGACGAACCCACACCCATTCGTTTTTATCGTCCTACCTATGTAGAGATAGCTGTCGCTGTACAGGTGAAGCGACTCAGTGGATTTACCACTCAGACCGAGGATGACATTAAGAGTTATGTTGCCGACTTTATTAATAGTGTGTTCCTAGGTAACACGACTCTGGTCATTTCGAGTTTGTGGGGAGCTGCTTTGCAAGCCAATAGGGTACTGACGAGCCCCACCTTTTCCATTACAAGTTTGACAGCGGCACGTCTGGGAGAAGCTCAATCATCAGCAGATATCCCCTTGAAGTTTTATGAAGCTGTTCGGGGATCCAAAGTCAATGTCACCGTGAATGTAGTGGGGTGATCAAAAGATGGCGATAGAACCGTATCGTGATTTAATCACTTCACAACACTGGAATAAAGACAAATTCATGCGCTGGCTAACCGTCATGTTAGAGAAAGAGGATGAAGCCGTAAAAGTAGCCGAAAACATACCGGAAGCCTTCTCGGTTGAAAAGGCAGTCGGTGTCCAACTCGATACAGTAGGAGATTTGGTGGGCAGGTCAAGGTACCTGCCTTTTCAATTGGAAGATGGAACCTCACCTGTCATGGCTGACGACATATACCGTATCGCGCTGAAAGCAAAAATCGCCCAGAACCAGTGGGACGGGACGCTTCCGCAAATATATGAGATGTGGGACAATCTGTTTCCAACAGCGCGCCTTAAAATGAACGACAATCAGGACATGACCATGAAAGCAATCATTCGCGGAGACTTAGGGTTGAATAGCGTATTGCTTGTCACGGTGGGATACATCATTCCTAAACCGTCCACCGTCCGAATTAACATTGCATGGCAATCAGAAGTGGAACGAATGGATTACGTAGGCATGCTGGTGACGGGTAAAGACATTACCACGATTGAATCTGAAATGCCCCAAGAGTGGTGGTTCTCCGAAGCGAACAGAATGGATCATGTCGGAGGGATCGTGTCGGGTAAGGATTGGGTAACGATTAAATCAGAAGCTTTATAAGGAGGGGAGAACTGAAATGGCACTTTATCCTATTATGGTCATTACACAACAAGGAAAGAATCTATACGCAAAAGCCCAGTCAGGCATTGCGATCAATTACACGCGTATGCGGATTGGATCGGGTTCATACAGCGGTGATCCAGCTGTTCTGAACGATCTGGTACAGCCTATTGGTTGGGTACCGATCTATGGATTTAGCAGAACGGGCGCGACCGCCCATGTCAAAGGTCGCTTTGAAAACACAGATATTAAACAATCTACGTACTCGTGCGAGATTGGTATTTATGCGCAAGACCCGGATTTGGGAGAAATCCTGTACGGATATACAAATGCGGGAACAAAGGGTGATTACATCCCACCCATTTCAGCTGGACCATTTTCACGAGAGTTTCAGGTAAACATCGCTGTAGGTAGCGCGAGTCAAGTAACGGCTGTCATTTCGCCAAGTGGATTTGTGACGTATGAAGAATTTGAGGACCATATTAAGAACACCGTCAAACATTCGTTATACGGAGTGACGTCCGGATTACCTAATACCAATAGGTATACTATCTCTTTTCCCGTAACACTATCCTATGTCGATGGAATGCAAATCGTTCTGAGGCTACATGCAGATTCAAATGGAACGTCAACAATCAACGTCAATAATCTTGGAGAAAAGTCACTGAAAAAGGCAAACGGACAATTTGCGTTAAATTTAAAGGCGAATGGAATTTATACTTTCCGGTACAATGCGACAACGGGAAATTTTATCTTACAGGGTGAAGGGGGGGCAGGAAATGCAACGCCAGGCGATATTTTGAGTGGAAAAACAGCATCAACGGATGAGGGAGACATCGTTGGTACATTAACGCTAACAGGAACAGCAACAGACGCCGATGTGCTGGCGAGTAAGACTTATTACAATACCGACGCCAAAACAAAACGTACAGGTACAATGGTCAACCAAGGCGCTAAAGGCGTAATCATGCCAACGACTACAAGGCAAAATTTCGGAACTGGTTATTATCAGGCGTTTTCTGTCGAGGGTGACATCAATTTGAATTCAGCAAACATTTTGTTTGGTAAATCTATTTTTGGAGTAACAGGTAACCAAAAACCATACCCAACCAAAGTGCGGAACGTCAAATTAGGTGATCCAATTTGGACAAAAGCATATTCCTGGACTGGACCAGGAAACGTGGAATCACGGATATATATCCCTGATAAATTTGACGCTTATATTTACATGACGAGTGATACCGCCAATAAGGTACTTGAAAAGAGGGCACAAAGCAACGGTGTGCTTGCATGGAGCAGCACTTTGCCTGAATTCATCCAGGATGCAGTGTTAGATTCGCAGGATAATTNTAGCAGTACAACGGCAAAACTTATCGATAAAGGCGTAGTTACGAAGGATGGAACCATTTATTCCGGAAGTGGAGGATACTTTTACAAGACGGATAAAGACTTACTCAGTTTTGTGCAAGTATCGGGGTTCAGATATGCAACGGCTCTTGTAAAGGACGAAAACGACAACTTGTATGCCGCGGACGATAACGCTACTAATGGCATTGTTATTGCGCTAAATAGAGACTTATCAAGACGGACAACGTATGTTGTTGCCGGAGCAACTGCAAGCCCAAGAGGATTTGGGATAACCAAAAATGGTCGTCTAATTTTCAATGCGCGAAGCGAAATGCAATTCTATGATTTAGAATGGCCTATATTTGAATAAAAGAGAGGGGTTGTAATTATGATTTATATTCAATTTGAGAAGGAAACGGAAACAAGGGCGTTAGTCACCTTCATCCATTACAATCCACTTGATCCCAGCGAAGGATTAGGTAAAACAGCAGATGAGCTTTCAGTAACAGGTATATTAATCGAGTCGTTGCCACAAGCAGAAAGAAAAGAAGGCAAGGACGCAAAACTTTATTTCAACCCACAGACGAAAGAAGCCTGGTATGAATATGTAGACCATCCACGTCCAGAAGCAGACAGAATTACTCAGGTAGAAATTGCGACAGAGGAAAACAAAAAAGCAAACTTAGATACACAAGAAGCTGTTTTACAACTATACGAAATGGTAACCGGACCACTGACATAAGCCCACATAGAAGGAGGCGCGCGACATGCTTCAACGACTATGGATATGGCTTATTTTTTTATGCTTGAAAGGAGGTGAAAAAACAATGGTATTGGTATGCGTTAGCTTGATTATCAATGGTCGCCGTACATTTGACCAGATTCCTGCAAACCTGAAGGATGCTGTACAAACTGACCTGGAGTCTATGGGTCTGGGTACAGACGGTAAGCCTTTGGCGTAACGCTCTTTCCAAACAGGAAGGGCGTTTTTAGGGGGCTCGGCACTCCATTAGAAGTTTCCTTGTTTATTCTTTGTTGATTGTAGCTTGATAGAATGGACATGCCCATTGTAAATCTTCAACTTTTTATTCGTTGATGGAACGCCGTGTGCGATGAAAGTCGCCTGCACGGTGTAGGCTCGAACGAAAACCCTCATTAAGAGAAGGGTATAAGTCGAGAATAGCGAACTGCCAGCACCAGATATTAATGCGATAGGAACCCTCAGTAGAGACGTGGCATTCTTTTTCAGCGCGGATGCCGATGGAGAGGCTTGGAGAACAAATATCACTGGTATTTTTTTAGGCGGTACTGATTATTTTCAGTATTTTACGATTAATACTGCTGGAATCATAGCGACTGACAACCTGGGATGGTCAGCAGGATCAACATTTACATTTACTATAAAGTCCAATGGTTATAATGATGTTGTAAAAACTGTGACCATTCCGTCAGTTTAATTAATTGCAGTGTTCATCAACGATCCCTTGGGAGAAATCTCAGGGGATTTTTCTTTATACACAAGGACCATGAAGCCAGCCTCGATCCGATCGGGGCTATTTTTGTTGCCCCGAGGGGGTGAGGAAGGTGAGCAGAGTATATGAACGCTGAATTATTGGCACTCATTTCTGTAGTATCAGCACTAACTGGTATTGCACTAGGTTGGCTAGGTCGGGCGAGAACGATTCGACAGGATGCAGCCCAGCAAGCCGGGACTGACGCAATGCAGCGAGCAGACGTGGATTACCTTAAACGTGGGGTAGATGATATCAGGCTTGAACAGCGCGCGCAAGGGCAAAAGTTCGATGCGCTATCTGAACGTGTTACTCGTGTAGAGGAATCTGCAAAACAAGCACACCACAGACTGAACCGTTTAGACGGAAGAAAGGAAGATGGAGAATGATCGAAATTGGATTGGTAATCGCAGTTGTAATGGCAATTGGTAGCTGGCTGAAGACCCAAGAGTGGTACCCTAATAGTTTCATTCCGTTGGCGATCGTCTTCTTGGCGGTCGCTTTTAATTTGGGCAACGCATTTTTATTCCACGGAGACTTTCTGGAAGCTGGCAAGCTGGCCTTTATTGAAGCGCTTGGGGCAATTGGAATTCACAGCGGCATGAAAAATACATTCCAGTGGCGGGAGAGTGATCAAAAGTGATTCCTGCAATGCAAGAGTACCGAGTAACATCGCCGTTCGGCTGGCGTTCAGGCCCGATCAATGGAAATCGTGAATTTCATACAGGCATCGATTTGGTCAAAAGTCACCAAGCACCTATAAACGCTTTCGTAGCCGGAGAAGTCATTCATGCAAAGGAAGGTGTCGCAGGGAGTGGTTTCGGCGGTTACGGGATTGTAGTGGCAATTTGCGATCCAGAAACGGGCCATTTGCACTGCTATGCCCACCTGGACAGTGTTGCTGTAAAAGTGGGTGATAAAGTAAAACAGGGACAATTGATCGGGCGCCAAGGTAACACTGGGCAGAGCACTGGAAGCCATCTACACTATGAGATTCGTAAAAGCTCATCGCCACAATACGGATGGATCGCGGATCGCGAAAAAAATTGCTTCGAGCCTGTAAAGTACCTGGATGATTACTTTACCAAAGTACAAAATAATCCCAAACCTGTTGTTAAACCTGTGAATAAACAACCAGACGAGAAGACAAAAGAGGCGTTGAAGGTGCTTCAAAGCGAACAAGTCATTCAGTCACCGGCATATTGGCTAGAAAATGCATTTGAAGGCGGGACAGTACGGGGAGACTATGCGGCTTTGCTCATTCAAAACATGGCGAAGAAGCTGGCGACATCAGTACCGGAGACACCGATACCAGAGCAACCGAAGCCAAAACCGGAACCAGAAAAGCCAGATAAGCAGCCGAAGTCATGGGCAGAAATTGAAAAGCTCACTCAGGCTGCAAGTGTTCATGTGGATGTAGGTGGTGGCGGCACAGGGGTACTGTTAAAAGGCGGACTACTGCTTACAGCCAAGCACGTATCTAAAGGCAGGGAGTCCATCCGGTTTAAGACAAATTCACGTCATTGGTATACTGCTGCTCTGGTTTCTGAGCATCCGGGAGTCGGAAAGGATGCAGTGGATCTAGCCTTGTATCGGATCGAGAATGCCCCGGCAAACCTACCGTATCTGCCAGTGAATACAGAACCACTTATCACAGGACAAAAACTTTTGACTGTGCAAGCAGAGTACACAGAATGGATAACACGTAGCGGACAGTTATGCCAAATCAGTACAGAAAAGGAACCATGGGAATTTGACTGTTCCATTCCTGCTCAACACGGTAACAGTGGTGGAGCTGCGGTTAATGAATATGGCGAGGTAATTGGAGTCATAGTCAATTTGGCTTCTGTGGGAATCCAAAAAGGAAGCGTGAGGGAAAGTGTTCCCGGATGCGAGGCCGTAAATTTGATTTATCCAGCAGTAGTAGGATGGTTGAAAAAATACATGTAAATGGCGATGCCCTCTTTCCAAAATACCCGGTGGGAGGGCTTTTCTATTTTTTGGTATGAGGCGTGAAGTTCAGCTTACATTTACTTACAGAAGTTTACGCTTACAGATTTTCCTATAAAAAATCTGTCTATCTGGTAGACTATAGACACATCAGGAACAGTGGCGGACACGGGAATGTCCAATATAGTTGCAAAAAGGTTAAAGTATCATTTGTGAAGGGCTGTGACTCTCCTATCGGAATACCGGAGGAGGGCTTTTTTCGTTGATGTAGAGTTATCTTTTTTAGATAAATAGGAAAAAAGTAATGACCGCTCTAGGAAAATTGTGTAAAATTTACTGGTATTGGACAAGATGAATAGGAGGCCTAGACTGATGGCGTCAGTACCAGTACCTCGTATTGAAGTTAACGCATTCTTAAAACAGCTCGGACAAGGCGTTAGCGCACCTGTACTCATCCTTGGAAGCGATTCAAAAAAGTACATATTGAAGACTCAACATGTAGTAGAAAATGGTGTTCGTAAAGAATATAACTGTATGTTCTTTAATGAGATGCTGGTATATCAAATTGCCAAATATCTGAATGTTCCTATTCCAGATGTTGCTATAGCAAACGTGGAGAAAGAACATTTAGATCATGGTCCATCCCTTTTGTTTGTGCATCGTTTTCATGAGGGGCTCTTATTTGCTTCAAAAGAGGTTGAAGGAAATGAGTCTAACCTTCTAGAAGGATATCAAAAATTAATCATGATGAACAAGCCATATGTCCGTCGTTCATGGAATGCTTTTTTCTCTAGAATAACGAATGGCGCAGACATTCCAAAAATCATTGCGATGGATCTCTTAATAGCTAACTTTGATCGTTTTAGTAATGATGGAAACCTATTAGTTGCATCAAATTCAAGTGGGCGTAGAGTATTTGTAATTGATCATGGTCACGCTTTTTTTGGTCCTACATGGGAAATCCATAAGAGAAACATACTAAGGGGAGTAAACGATTACAGATCATATTTGCCTTTCCATCTGAATACTTTCTTAGAAGTTAGTGACGATGGGGGACAAATTTTCAGTGGACTAGGTGAAATCTTCAAGTCTATTGAGGGATATGTTGATCTGACAGACCCAGAAGCCCATTCCTTTCTTGATGTAGTTGACCAAATTGAAGCGATAAATGAGGGTCTTATCGATAGTTGGTTCGAACAAATACCGGATTCATGGTTCGTAAATAAAAGAGAACAGGTAGCGGAGCACAAGAACTATCTTCTCAAACAAAAAGATTATGTTAGAATTTTAATACAGCAACTTGCTTCATCCAGAGCGTTTAACAACTATCGAGGAGGTGTATTGCAATGGAACGGAAGGAATGCTGGTACAGTGTAATTCGATACTGTAGTGATCCTACTGCTGGAGAAATTATTAATGTGGGTCTTATTCTCCATTCTTCCTCTGACATGCATATTCTCCGGCATAGGTTACTGGATGAGAATAACGTAAAAATTAAAGGTATTGCTAACACTAAAGTTGATCTGGACATGTACAAGATATCCAAAGAGTATATTGAGTACCTGCTGGAGACAACTACTTCAAAGTTATTCATTCAAGATGAGTCGCAGGAAGAGTATAATTCAGCATTTGAACGCTATTATCTACATGGATTGTACAAGTCCTTAGATGGCGAAAAGATGTTTATTTCCGAGCCGACATTTGCTAAAACAGGAGATGTAGATCAACTATTTGATTCCTTATTTGCAACGTATGTGGGATCAAAGTTCATGATAGCCGAACATCGAGAGATGAATGTTAAGAAATACTTGCGGAATACTTTTGAAGAAAAGCACCTCATGAAAAAAATACGTAAAGATTTCACGGTCAAACCTATCATAGGCCTTGATGACGTGATTAAGGTCCCTATTGATTTTGGATTTAAAAATGGTGTTTGGAACTTTATGCAAGTAGTTTCCCTAAAACATTCAGGTGGTACTCGGAATACAGATTGGTTTGCAAAAACAAAGCTATTAATTGATACGTATGCTGATGATATGAAGCTCTATTTAATGTTTCAGACAACTCAGGATATCGAATCAAATATTGAGACTGTACAAGTCGTTGATTTCTTCCGTAAATCTGATGAACGGGTAGTTCCTTTAGACATCACCGATCAATTCAAACTTGATCTGCTGTGCCAACGAATTGAAAATGAAGCGCATGATTTAACGGAGCTTGTTTCCTAATATGGTACGTTTTGCTGTTTCAAGAAACATTTAAACGATAAAAGTGAGGTGGTAAAATGTTACACCAATCTTTCAATCTTAGAGTAGAATGTCCAAATCAGATGATGATTTTAATAGAAGATGGACCAGGATGGTTTTTTGATGCAGGTGAACGTGGTTTTCCTCTTAGCTTTGAGATCGGTGAAAGAGGGCAAAGCAATCAAGTAGATGGCGGTCCAGGATGGCATTTCTGCGGACCTCCTGATGGATGGGGAAATCTCATAGTTGGACCTCCAGAAGGCTGCGGAGGAATCGTGCTCCACTAAAAAGTGGGGCTTTTTTATTTGTCTGTTCGCATGTTGTTCGCATATAATACGACTAACGATTTGTGAGCAGAAAGGATGCTTTCATTGGAACCGAATGATCTTGTAAAGGAATGGCTGATATGGCATCAAGCAGTCAAGTATATACAAAATGATCTTTCTCACCTTGAGTCTGTGTCCATGACATTCCCCGAGCTGGGTACTAGTATTTTACGGCATCTTGGCAGCCAAATGTATAAGCAGAAGAAGCTTGCAGCAAACGAGCTCCAAAAGAACGGAATAAGAGTCATTAAGGAAAAAGAAGAAGCAAACGAGGTTTTAATTGTGTGGTCACAGCGCGGTCAGGTGGACATTCTGCGGGAACATGAGCTGACCTTACGCTTAGAAGTACAAAAGAGATTAAAAGAGACTAAGCAAAAGTTTATAGATGAGAGAACGGACATACAGCCACTGTCGCTGGAGTCCGTGATACACGAAGTATTTACCAGCGTTCGCAAGCGACTCAATTGATACAATTAAATCGGTGATGCTATATGGAATTTATATACCCGATGCTGCTTGAACAGATAGATAAGCCGTTTTCAGATGGTCGCTACGTCTTCGAACCAAAAATAGATGGCCATAGATTAGAGTTATCTCGAAGTAACGGAAAGACTCGCTTGTTCACCCGGCACAACAACGATGTAACATTGAAATACCCTGAGCTGGTCACCGATGGTCCGGATCTTATTCTCGATGGCGAACTTGTAGTAATGGACCCGGAAACGGGATTGCCGGATTTTGAATTAACGATGTCACGCTTCCAGTCGAAGAAATCGCGGTTGCCAATTTCCTACGTCGTGTTTGATATATTGCAGTATGATGGAGCTGATCTGCGTGATCAGTCATTGATGGAACGCAAGGCGATTCTCGATAGGGCGATCACGGATACGTCAACAATGAGCAAAATTGCTTATATTGATGGGCGTGGTGAGGACCTTTACGACCTGATCGTAAAACGTAATATGGAAGGCGTAGTCGCAAAAAGAAAAGACAGTCGCTACCATGCCGGAAAACGTACAGACGATTTCGTAAAGATCATCAACTATTCGTATGCAGATGTCAGTATTGCGGGCTGGCGTAAGGGTGACTTTGGGTGGCTGGCGCATGTGAACGGACGACCTGCAGGTGTGATCGAGCTTGGAGTACCACCCACTCATAAGAAGGCATTTTATGGAGTAGCAAAACCTCTGATTACAGGAGAAGATCGCGATTATGTATTCGTTCAGCCGCTTATCAAAGCCCGTGTCAAATTCCGTAATTGGACTAAAAGCGGTATGCTGCGGTCACCAGTATTCGTCGAATTTATTCTTAATGCATAAAGTGAGCCTATAACTACAGCGGTGTTTAAAAATTTGAGGCACCTTCCAATTGTGTGGGAAGGTGCCTCATCTCATTATTTGCTGTATTCCATTACTTCAAATGATTGAATCTTGCTGAAAGCTACATAATCTTTTCGAGCAGTAAAAGGTCCTTTGTTAAAGTCTTTTTCAAACATGTATGCCTCTTTACCACGACCATCTGCACGGTTGTTGTACCAGTCAATAAAGTCCTCCACCTCAGAGGAAGTCAAGTCAAATTCTTTCTCGAGCCCACTTATCATTTTGATAACCAGCAGCGAGTTATCGCTTTCTGGGCCAGGGTCTGTACCAGGATCAGTACCAGGGTCTGTTGAGTTTGATTTTTCCATCATTTCTAAGTGTGTGATACTAAGATTATTAGTGTCAAATCCTTTAGATATATTGAGTCTATATTTTTTAAATGAAGAGCTGTTTGAAAATGTAAATTCTTTCTTCGCACTTGCATTAAAGAGCACAGAAGTCTGAGTATCTAATGTAATCCAATTCGAACCATCCCAAGCTTCGAAGGTCCAATCTTTTGGTGCAAGATGGTTAGACTTAGGAAGGATACTATATTTTTGAATTTTTTTTGGCGTTTCAAACTCATACTCTAGCCAAACTGGAATTTTATCTGAGAAAAAGTGGTTATAATATTTCCTGTCAAACGCATAATAAGCCGGGAAATCTCCATAAACATTGCTCGCGGATGCTTTTCCGCTAGGAGAAGTATCGCTTGTCATTTCAGGAATTACATTCTCAGAAAACTGCTCCTCTGCAAAAACAATGTTCTGTCCAGTTAGAAGAACAGAAAAAGCTAGGACTAGACTAAATACTAACTTATAGAACTTCATGACTACCTCCAAAAATGAAAGATTTAGGAAAAACTTACTACTAAAATATAGCGAAGGTATCAGGATTACACAAAACATTAATTACAAGTTTTTACATTTATAGATGTAAATCTCCATCGTTATAAAAAAATAAATTTCGCCAAAATTCGACGTGTGCAAAGATTTAACTGAGTGTATACAAGAAATAGCAGCAGACCCGTCCCTTTTTTAAATAGAGACGGGTTTTCTTCATTATAAATATCTGTCCATGTAGTCTGATGTATAAACAAACTGCTTTCCCCCGGACAACATGTAACGTTTCAATTTCTCTCTAAACGATCGATCCGCAAGAGCCAGTTCCACGATGAATGCCTGCGCGCTGCCAAGTGACCTATTTCGTTTCGCTCGCCCGTTGAATATTGGATTCCGGAAGTCCAAGTTATCAGCGACTTTGATCAGGTTTCCGTACATCGTCCTCGAATGTGTCGATGTTACCCGCGGCAATTCTTCGTGTGTCTCCCCTATGTCCATACTCTCTCCCCTTCACGCAACAATTTCAAATCGTCAGAATTTACCCTTGGTTCAAAAACATCATTCAGCACACTGCACACTAAGAGGCTCTTTCTTTTTGAGCAGAGGATATGTAACGCAACATAGCACCATTAACGGCGAATGACATCTCCACGCTTGATCGATCCGTCCAGAGCTGCTTTGACAAGTTTCTGATCATCAAAGCTTACCCGTTTCCCTGTCCCGACTTCTTCCGCATGCAGTCGACCGCGGCTTACTGATACCACCCGATATCGGTCATTAGATGATAGTGGAGCTGCTGGAGTGTACAGAGAATGAGCGATGGAAAGCATAACGCCGAAGCTCAGCACAGCCAGCATCCCCCACGACACTTTAGATACCGTTCTGTCCAGATCCTCCGGCTCGTCATCGTCATCTTCCCATTCCTCTTCGTCTCTGTATACGGGACGTCGCCGTTCCTCTCGGTAGTACCTACGTTGACGGGGCATCTGCAGCCACCACCCTCCGGACAGGTACGGGAACGCCAACTCTCTTAAGCTCTTTGTTAGCATGGCGTTCAGCGATCCGGGCTAAGGCAATAGGTTTAAGATGCCCTTTTGCCCAGGCGCTAAAGTTCAAGGTCTTGGATATCTCCCACATTTCCTTTTCCAGCGGATCATTTACATTGAAGCAAACAGGCTTTCTTTCCGTTGCCATCACAGCACCTCCAGGATGGTGTTATGCATCGCAGCGTTGTGTAAGGCTGCGTGCTGTTGTGTTACTAAGTGATGCGCAACGGATTGTCCAATATTCGGCTTTCTCCGAATATTTTTTCACAACCTTGTCCAGACTGTGGATGAGGTGAGGATTATGTCTGGATTGAATAAACCTAGGACAAAGGCAGGGAAATATATTGACCTTCATGAAATTAGTCATACATATATCGCTCAAGAGACAGGTCTGAGCATGGATACTTTGACGAGGATTTTTACAATTGGTAAAAAGACACAAAATCCTACCCGATCTACACGCAAATTGATTCTTGATGCAGTGAAAAAGAAAAAGCCAGATGCTAATCCATCTGACCTTTGGTAATAAAACGGTTACACAGTAATATGTACGGTGATCCCTGGAAAGAGCAGCGCTTTGCCTGGGATTAAATTAGGAATGAAAAGGGGCGGACAACCGCCTCTTTTTGTTGTGCCTTAAGGGCCAAAATACATAACTTTAGTTAGAGGAAATACTTACACACTTTTTGTTACACTAACATCGCCCATTGTAGTAGAAGCCTCGCTTTTCATCCGTTGATGGAACGCCGTGTGCGATGAAAGTCGCCTGCACGGTGTAGGCTCGTTATAAGTCCATAGAGAGATAGAGGAATAAGACGAGAATAGCAATCATGCACCGAGAGTGAATGCAAATGCTTTTACAGGTGAGCTTCAGTACTTTGCTGTGAACACTCCTGGGATGTATATGGTGGTAGGAATCGACCAAAAGCCGGAACAAAGCTGGTTCATCGACGATGATGGTGACAGCTTAACTTACACAGTTACTTCCAGTAAGTCTGACGTTGTGGACGTAATGATTGGACATGAGAGTTATACAGATATTTTTGGCCAATTATTGACGGATACAAGGATTTTGGTCACAGCAAAGACAGTTGGTACTTCAGTCATAACGCTTACCGCAGATGATGGTAAAGGAGGGATAAAATCTGTGACGTTTGATATAGAAGTAATATAGCCTTAGATCTTCAGCGTTCTACACGTACATCTGATTTTAACCTCACCTTTTGGGTGAGGTTCTTTTTTTGAGGAGATATCAAGGATAGATTGTTAGTGAAGCGTGCTGCCTATAAAAGAATGAGGCTCCTTCCGTTTTAATAGAAGGGGCCTCATCGAATTATTTGCTGTATTCCATTACCTCGAAAGATTGGATTTTGCTAAATGCTACATAATCCTTTCGAGCAGTAAAAGGGCCTTTCATGTCTTTTTCAAACATATAGGTCTCTTTACCACGACCGTCAGCTCGGTTGTTGTACCAGTCAATGAATGTATCTACCTCAGTTGAAGTTAAGTCAAATTCTTTTTCCAATCCACTAATCATTTTAATAACAAGAAGTGTATGATCACCAGTTGGCTCTGGCTCTGGTTCTGGCTCCGGCTCGGGACTAGTCACTTCTCCCAATAATTCCATTTCTCCGATTCCGATGGTGGTAAGTGGAGCCCATGAATGATAACTATCAAGAATATTAATTCTATAGAAAGAATAGGCATTTTCAGTTTTGATTTGATACGTATTCTTAGCATCATCTGGTGGATTTATGTCAGACGAAAGTAGCTCCCAATTCTGATCGTCATTTGATCCATAGAGCTTCCAATTCTTAATAGATGCACCCGTTTTATTTGAGTGAATATAAAAGCTTTTCAAAGAGATTGCATCAATTTTTTTAACGGCTCCAAGATTAATTTTCAGAAAGTGACCACCTTCAGGTTGAGGTCTACCTTCTACGTACCATCCAGAGGTTGTTTTATTATCAAATGCATACCAGCCATAGGATTCCTTACTAACAGCACTAACTGTTATTTCGAACGGTGCAGGCGTATTGTATCCAAGCATTTCAGGGACGATATCCTGTAGATTTTCTTGGTTCGCTGATACAGGCTTAATCTCAGAGTAAAACGCAGTAAGAAGGATTGCGAAACACAGTATATACTTACTATACTTCATCATATATTTCATGAATGATCTCCTTTAGAAAAAATTCTCGATATAGGCCCATATCCATTTAGAAATATATTACAATTAATCCAGTGGTGCAAAACAGTAAATGGGATAAATTGAATTTAAAGGATGTGAATGGGATGAAAAATGAAAGAGGAGACGGGAAAACTGCCTCCTCATTTATTTCAAAGGAACCACTTATCTGGTGAACGATATACGTTTCTAAGAATTCTAGCACCTGAATCAGTCTGACAAAGCATGTTTTTGCTGCATGCTTTTTTGTCTTGCCTCTTTCTTTATCCATGAAAATAATAAGAACGAAGCGGCGACTGCAACTGCCACACCGACCATCCCGAACCATGTGATCGATGACAAGGAAACCCGATCCACGGCGAGACCGCCGATTCCCGCTCCTGCGGCCATCGATAATTGCATCGTAGACTGGTTGAGCCCAAGCATGATTCCCGAATATTTCGGTTCAATTCGGATCAAATTATATTGCTGGGTAGGACCGGACGACCATGCTGCAAATGACCATAATACGAGGACGACGACAATGATTCCCCAAGAACTCGTTAGACCAACAGTAACAGAAAGTAACAGGAAGGCCGCGATGTGCAGGAGCATTCCACCGATTAACGTGAAAGAAACTCCCCATTTATCCGTACTGTAGCCGCCAAATTTGGAACCGATTAAGCTGGCCAAACCGAACGCCAACAATACTCCGCTGAGCACTCCTTCATTTAAACCCGCAACCGTGAGCAGATAAGGAGAAATATAGGTATATGCGATTGAGTAGCCGCCGAGCCAAAAGAACGTGATCGCCAGACCAAGAGCGACTTTTTTGTTTTTGAGTAGAGCTAGTTGTTTGGTTAAAGGTACGGGAGCATCCCCGATTACTCGCGGGATTGTTCGATAGAGAACAAAAATAGCCAGAAGTCCCAGGATAGCAATGAAACCGAACACCGATTTCCAGCCGTATGCCTCAGCAATCATGCGTCCGAGCGGAACCCCGATAATTAAGGAGGTAGTAAATCCCATCACTACGGTTGCAATCGAGCTGGCCTGTTTCCCTTCGGGTGCGATTTTCGCTGCTATATCCAGTGCGGTAACAACAACCATTCCTGCGCCTAAAGCCATCAGCACGCGCGAAAACACAAAAAGTCCAAAGCCCGGCAAAACAAAAGACATTATGTTAGCTAACACGAAAATCCCCAGTGCACCAACGAGCAGCTTTTGTCTCTCGATTTTTGCCGTCAGAGCCATCAAGATAGGAGTACAAATGGCATATACGAAGGAAAAAATGGTCACAAACTGCCCAGCCGAAGTAATGGAGATCCCCAACGTATCCGAGATCTTGTCTAAAATACCCGAAATAACATACTCGGATGTCCCGACTAAAAAACTAACAATCGCTAAAAAATATACCCTCCAACTGCTCGTATTCAATTTCACCACTCCTAATTTTTTCACATCTATATATTATAAATTATCGATGTGTATTGCTTTAAAAAAATCTACACATTGCAATATATCGATGTGTAGATTTGAAGCAAACCGAATCCTCAGAAGAGCATTCAGCTTGTACTTCTTACATTTCGTTATTGAAAAACGCACCGATTTCGCGTATCGCTTCTTCGTTTCTTTTGAAATACGTATACTTTCCGATCCGTTCCGCTGTGACCAGACCTGCCCGCTGGAGTATCGATAAATATTGGGAAGTTGTGGACTGTGTCATCTTCAGCGTATCCGTGATTTGACAAACACATACCCCGATTTTCCTCATATCAATCCCTTCGTGGGGCGTGAAATGTTTTTCCGGATCCTTTAACCAATGCAAAATTTGCAATCTAGACTCGTTGGACAGCGCTTTAAAAATTTCAATTGGTTCCATACACATTATAATATCGGAAAATGTCGATGTGTCAAGCGCTCTGAATTCGAGAAAATTGTCTTGGAGAAAATATCGCCTTCATTGGAAAGAGCATTGTGTCATCTCTATGAACGATACCTTTGCCCATATTCCCTCGCGACGAAAGGCCCGCCCATAAGCAGTTCTTCCACCGGATCGTCAGTAGCGTTTGTAAGGTGATTTCTTGTGATTTCGGCGGCAAAAGCTTCGGCATTATCGCGGGGCTTATAGCCCAAGCGTTCAGCATCAGGGTTAACAAACCATGATCGTTCGTTGTCAGATACGCCGTACAAAATGGAAAACCCAACCGATTCGGCTAGAATGCAACGGCGAAAAAGCTGGACCGCATCGTCATGGCTGAGCCAGGTACTGAGGTGGCGAAGGTCTTGTGGCCGTTCTTCGAAGCTGCAGATGCGAATGCAAACAGACTCTACGCAGTGTTTGTCAAAGTACAGCCGTGCAAGATTTTCGCCAAATGCTTTGCTTACACCGTACAACGTATCGGGCCGAGGCATGACGGACGAGTCAATGGTCTCACTCCGCGAATAAAATCCGACGGCATGTATGCTGCTGGCAAAAATGATCCGCTGAACTCGGGCCTTTCTTGCAGCCTCGAAGACATTGTATGTACCAGCAATATTCACCTGAAGAATATGGGCGAACTCGCTTTCGTCAGGAATTCCGCCCAAATGAACCACAGTATCAATTCCTTGCATGGCAGCTTCCAATCCGTCTACATCAGCCAGGTCCAAGCGAATAAAATCCTCATCCGTCTGCAAATCTTGAATTGAATGAATGTCGGTTAGCCGCAAACGGAATTCATCCCGTAAACGGATTCGCAAAACGGTGCCAATACGCCCAGCTGCTCCTGTAATCAATACCCGTTTCATCCAAATTCCTCCTAAAATCATTTTCAACTACTATTCTTGGATGACTTGCGGAAAACCTTTTTCATGCTACTTACCATTGGTGAATGATGGTGTAGTTTTCATGACAAGCTCAATTTCCACATCAAAAGATGATTTGTAAAATATGTTTTTTGATATATGATTATAAAGTAATGGGATAATTTGTAATTTGTTGAATGGGATTAAATCCGTAATGATCGGATGAATGATTAAGGAACAAAGATAGGAGGCAGATGTGTATGAAGAAAAGGGGTCGGAAAGGATTTTGGAGCAGAATGTCGATTCTCATGCTTTCATCCGTATTGGCACTAGGCATTATTGAAGATGGGGGAACTCTGGTACAGGCAGCTGAGCAACAATCAGATAAAATTCTATCAGAACAAGAGGCTATCAAATTCGCGAAAAAATGGATGGCTGTTCCCGCACGTTTTGAGTATAACTATGGACAATACGTCGAGCCATATGAAGTGTTACGTACACCTTATGGAGCATGGGGCCTTTCTTGGACTCATCCAAATCGATCATTTATCACTTATAAAATTCATCCTGTCTCGGGGAGATTGCTGGGGTACAATTATCATGACGAATATAGCGAAGGCAATGGTCCTAATGGCCCTGCAATAATGAATAGTAAACTTGCACTTGAGGGAGCGATGCAGTTTCTCACAAAGGTTTTGCCTCCTGAGGAACTAGCTAATCTGACAAAGCCAGAAGTATATGTCTACCAAAGTAAAGGGTATTATTTTGAGTTTCAGAGGAAAGAGAATGGCATTCCTTTTGAGAAAAATTGGATATCTGTGATCACAAGAGGAGACGGTAAAGTTCTGAATTTCAAGCGGATATGGTCTGAAGGAGAGATGCCTGACACAACCAAAATGATTTCTGAAAAGAAGGCACGCGAGCTGTTGGAGCAAAACACGCAGCCAACCATGAATTATGCACGTGTTTACAGCGGAAAAGATGAATGGAAATACATGTTGGTTTATAATTATCTACCCACTGATCCGCAATTTGTAGATGCGATCTCAGGCGAGATGATTGATGGCGAAGGTAGGGTGGCGAAACCCAGACCGATCAAGAGCTTGAAGGAAATGCCCCCTGTGGCAGCCCCAACAGAGGGGAAAGGGTTTAGCGGTGTCTTTACCTATGAGCAAGCAAAGGAAAGCGCAATCCATCACTTGCAAACGACGTACCCTGATCTGCAAGCAGATATTTATATGCTTGATTCACAATCAGATGATATAGATTCGTACGATGGCAAACCGCGTTGGCAGGACTATTTTGTAGATTTTGGATGGTTGAAAAATGGTAATCTGATTGGGGATCGAGATACAAATTTTACCTTATATATCACTCCGCGAACTGGTGAAAGTGGATTGAGGAATGGCCCACTTACTCCACCATTGATTGAGGATAACAACAAGCAGATCGTAGACATGGCATCTGCCAAAAAAACGGAGCAGGCCATGAAAAAATCACTTGAACTTTACTACATTCAGCCAGAGAGAGACGTAAACGAGGTCGTAGAGCCAAAACCGCGGCTTGTATACCGCCTCAGCGGAGCCTTTGGAGTCGTCGACGCGCATACAGGGAAATGGATCGGTAATTAATGAAAACGGCAGGAATGCAGCTACAATTACGTTTATACAAAAAAAGCAAAGCTACACAACGCTTTGCTTTGCTCTAAACATGTTAATGAAGTAATCTATGACGAGTCCAGCTAATAGGAAAGTACCAAAGTGTATGAGGTAGGCAGGGAATTGCAAGCTGATGAACACGCTACTTTCCACCCATTTGGTACTTTCCGCATCTACCATCCAATTTGTAAATGGCTCTTTAAAAATAATCATATCGATAACGGGATTCAGTCTTACAAGAACGATGTTTGCCAAGGTACTTCCCCAATAATCGCTTAGACAAATCAAAACACTCATCATGGCGAGACCATAGGAACATTTATTCAAGCGAAATATGATTGCCACCTCCCAATCAACTCTATATTTTGCGAATAACAATTTTTCGATACATACCGTTAAATAAGCTGGGGGAATCTTCCTCTATGACAATACTTTTCGCATAAGGCATAACAATTTGTTCAAATCGTCGCCCAATATCTGTGCCCAGCATCCCTATGATGGGACGCAAGATTTTCATGATAAGGGACAACTCTTGATTCAAAGGGACAAACTTATCAAAAATAACGATCTTCCCCCCAGAGCGGGTCACGCGTATCATTTCTCTAAAGCATTGATCCGGATCAGGGACTACCGACAGAATAAGATTGGCGATAACGAAATCAAACGATTCAGATGGAAACTCCAGGTCTTGAGCATCCATGATCTTGAACGTGATCGACGGCGATTCATATTTTTCCTTGGCTTGGTCAAGCATCTCGGGTGACAAGTCGATTGCAGTGATAGAAACAACTTTCTCTATCACGAACGGCAAGTCTGCGCCTGTCCCGACGCCCACCAGAAGAATCTGACTGTTTGTTGGAAAGGTAAGGTCCTCAAAAATCTTTTTCCTAGCCTTTAGAAAAGACCCGGAATTAAAGAAAGTATCATAGAAGGGCGCCCACACCTGATAAATCACTTTATTCCAAGGGTTATTCATAGGTAATCAATTCCCTTTCAATCCAATTGAATATGGTATATGGGGTATATTACCATATTAAGTTACTTGATTTAACACAATATTCTTACGGGGACACTTCCTAGAGGTCTCCACTTAAAAGATAATTTATGGAATATGTTTCTTGATATATAATTAGAAAATAATGGAACAGATTGAATTTATTTATTGCAGTTACGCCCATAATAGTCAGCTAAACGAATAGGGAACAAAGATAGGAGGCAGATGTGTATGAAGAAAAGTGACCGAAAACGGTTTTGGAAAGGGCCGTCGATTTTTTTGCTTTCATCCACCCTGGCACTAGGCATTATTGAAAATGGGGGAACATGGGTACAGGCGGCTGAGCAAAAATCAGATAAAATACTTTCAGAACAAGAGGCTATCAAATTTGCAAAAAAATGGATGGATGTTCCCGCCCGTTTTGAGTATGGCTATGGACAATACATTGAGCCGTATGGAGCGATACGTACACCCTATGGAGCATGGAGCCTTTATTGGTCTCATCCAAATCAAGCATCTATCGGATATAAAATTCATCCTGTCACAGGAAGATTGCTGGGATACAGTTATCAAGACGAATATAGCCAAGCCAATAATCCTGCAATCATGGATAGTAAGCTTGCACTTGAGGGAGCAATGAAGTTTCTCACAAAGATTTTGAGCCCAGAGGAACTACTGGAGCTGGCGGAGCCAGAAGAGGATGTGTACGAGAGTAAAGGGTATTACTTTAAATTTATGAGAGTAAAGAATACGATTCCTTTTGAGAGGAATTGGATCTCTGTGATTACAAGAGGAGATGGGAAAGTTCTGCATTTCGAGCGGGTATGGTCTGACGGAGAGATGCCCGATACAAGCAAAATCATTTCGGAAAAGAAGGCACGCGAGCTGTTGGAGCAAAACACGCAGCCAACCATGCAATATAAGCGTGTTTATACTGGAAAAGATGAATCGAAATACATGCTGGTTTATGATTATCTTCCTACCGATCCACAATTTGTAGATGCGATCACAGGCGAGATGATTGATGCCAAAGGAAGGGTGGCGAAACCCAGCCCGATCAAGGGATTGAAGGAAATGCCCCTTGTCTCAGCTCCAACCGCGGGGAAGGGGATGAACGGGGTGCTTACTCTTGAGCAGGCAGAGGCAAGCGCAATCTATTTCCTACAAACGACGTACCCTGATCGGCTAGCAGATATTTATATGCTTGATTCGCAACCATATTATGTAGAGTCGTACAATGGGAGCCAACGCTGGGAGGACCATCATGTCAATTTTGGATGGTTAAAAAATGGCATTCTAATCGGGGATAGGGATTCAAATTTTTCTCTATATGTTAACCCACGAACAGGTGAAAGTGGTTACGGGAAAGACCCACTTGCTCCACCAGTAATTGACGACAATGACAAGCAGAGAGTTGACATGGCAACTGCCAAAAAAACGGAGCAAGCCATGAAAAAATCACTCGAACTCTACTATTTTCAACCAGAAAATGACGTATATGAGGACGAGGAGCCAAAACCACGGCTTGTATACCGCCTCAGCGGAGCCTATGGAGTCGTCGACGCGCATACGGGGAAATGGATCAGCTCTCAATGATTGCGGATAGACAATGAGTCATCTTGACAGTAGTGAGGTAGATTTTACCAAAACAGAAGGAAAGGTTGGGCCAGTGCCCAACTTTTTTCGTTGCAGAATTTTGTAAAAGTTTTTCCAAAATTCAGGGGAAAAGTAGATGGACTCAGGAAAAATGACTACTATAATGGAAATAACAGACATACATAGAACCACACTATCGGATGTGAATCTGAATCAGTTTTAGTAGAAAATCAGTTTGAGGAGGAAGCCTGTGGGAAGATCATTCGCAAATTTGCACATCAAGTCGGAAAACCTTGAGAAGTCAGTCGAAGCATTAAGGGAGCTAAGTGCAGAGCACCCCGAAGTATTAGGCAACCCAACCATAGCTGTTATGTACGTAAGCCAAAGCAACGAGAACTGGATTAGCGTGCTCAACGAATTTTTGGTATGGGGCACTGTGAAAAAGGTCGGCAAAACATTATCCCGGCTGATCGAGGAACCAGTGATGACGGCAGGTTATATCAATGAGGAAATATTTGAGTTGTCGATTTTTGAAAATGGAGCCATTCAAGCCGAAAGAATCTTTTGCGCGGAGTGGACGAGAGATGAGTATGGTCTCAAGGAAGAGCGGCTTCAAGATGACTGTTTTCGAGAAGTCTTGGCTATTAGTGCGGAGGATTTTGACGACTTCATAGGGATTACGAGCCCGTGGCAAGCCGTAGACAAGCTGTCGGAACTCGTAAGGATATCGATTTGGAGTGATTCGGAGTGGATCCCACATGACGAAAATCTCCGAAATCGCTTTGGGAAATATGAATTTCATTTTGAAAATACTTGAGCCCGCCAGTGATGGCATGCTTAAGATGAAAAATAGGAAGAATGGTGGTGAACCAGGAATGGCGAGAGAAGTCTGGGACAACATTTTAAAACAAATCCAAACGATATCACAACCGATTTTTTCTACGGTTAATCCTCCTGCGACAGAGGATGAAATTAACCTCTTGGAAAACACATTGAGCGTTCACTTACCGATTTATTTTCGGAATTATCTGTCTGTTTGTAATGGACAACAAGAGCAAGTGCCTTTTATCGGGTACAACTCCTTTTTGTCTATTCCAGCTATCATCGAAACATGGTCCATGATGAATGATTTGTTTGAGGAAGAAGAACAGGTGGATTGGATCAATGAAGACCGTATCAAGCCTCTAATCTGGAGCAAAAAATGGATTCCGTTTACCGATTTTGAAGGGTCCACACATCTGATTCTGGATGTAGATCCGGGGAAAAACGGCGTCTCAGGACAGATTTTTAAATATCACTCGGGGATGAGTTATCAAAAGGTGATTGCAAACTCATTCGAAGAGTTTTCCCATGAAATTTTCAAGAGGCTCCAAGCCAACCAAATTTCGTATTCGGATGGTGTGATTGCGTTTGAAGATCTGTACTTTGTTTAAAATGTCCCGCTTTATTGGCTAAGGAGGCATAGATGAATCTAGCCTTTTTACTGAATACATATGGAACGTGTGTAGGCAAAGCCCTATCATATAATTGACAAAGGCTGTGAAATACTAGAGGAACCATAGTAGCGAAAAGAGGCGGGAGACCGCCTCTTTCTTTTTACATGATACTATTTCAAAAAGGTACCCGTTTATCAGTAATTTTGCAGTTAACGAGCTATGCTAGCTGACCACAATCGTAAACTTAGATCAAGTAAAAACAGGTCATCTGTATCAACCAAAGATCGATTGGTTAGCGTTTCGATTTTCTTCAATCGATAAAGTAAAGTATGTCGATGTAAATTTAATGCCCGTGCGGTTTGACTGACATTCCCTTGATTTTGAATATACGCTTTCAACGTTGTAATCAGATTGAGTCCGCGTTGTTCTTCGTATTTAATCAGAGAACCGATAGTCAAGTAGGTAATCTCCTGTATTTCCGAATTGTTGGCAAGCGTGAGCAGCGCCCGATAAAAACTGGTGCTGGAATAAGTGCTTCGATGACCAGGCCCTTTTTGACGAGAACCGATATCAAGCGCATTTCTGGCATCAATAAAGCTTTCGTGAAATGTTTTGACACCAGCATGATTTTCACCAATCCCCCAAGACAAAACGAGGCCAGGTACAGCTTGTGTAAGCTTACTTTCGATACAATCGAGAAATTGCTTCACATAATGCTCTACTTGTAGATTGGACACCTCGAAAAAAATGATAAAGCGTTCTTGCTGATACGTCTTCATTGTTGCACGCTTTAAGAAATTTCCAGCAAGTGATATTTGTTCTTCGACTGAATTGATTAACGAATACAACCATTGTTCATACGAGGTTTCGAGTGTTTTTTTCTCACGGTTCTCGTACAATTTCTCGGCATTTTCAATCGCACCAATCATACAAACATACGGGAGAGCCAGGTTGTAACCCATTGATTTCGCACGTGAAAAAACGGTGTCCCACGAATCGATTTCTCCTTTTGCAAGACTCCATACAAAATCGTCTCGAAGGCGCATTTCCACTTCCTGTACAGCATGTTCCCTTTGAAACCACAGGGTGAGTGTTGCAATGATATTACTCATCATGTTTATTTTTTCGTTACTAGTATGGTTTGTTGTTTCATGATCCAGGGACATCAGTAAATAACCGAACAGCCTGTCAGCGGATTGAATTTTGTACTGAATAATAGATGGATCAGAAAGGTCTGGTTGAACAAGATGTTCTGAGTTTTTGCTCTTCCCCTTCACTACACCCTCGTGATTGACGATAACAATCGGAATCCCCGAATCCTGATAGATAAATGCTGCGGCATCGGAAAGCGGGGAACCGTTAATAAATAGATGGAGCAGCTGCTTCTGCAATTCTTCAAATTGCTGAAATTTCGTTTGCCGCCAATTGTGCACTTCGGTTAACACCGCTTCCGTAATATCAGCAAAACGGATTTCCCAAGGGATTTCAATGATCGGGAAGTGATGTTGTTCGGCCAATTGAAGGATTTCCTCCGGTATTACTTTTATATAACGACCTGTCGCAATCGCCAAGGCAACTGCTTCTGATTCGATGATATCTTGAACGAATTCCTTTAAAGTCCCTGAGTCATTACAGCCGATTGCTGTGGTTAAGACCAATTCGTTTTTACGTATGAAATCTTCGACTGGAAGCTCGATTACCGATATCGTTTCGATTGAACGCGAGGTCAGAGACGAAGAGGCCGTTCGAACATTTGCTTGTTGCATGACGGGGATATGCAATAGATCGATTAAGGTTAACGGCATTATGACCTCCTGATTTTCAAGTAGGAATGAGTGGATATTGACTCAAAGAGGTACGTTAAACTTGATAATAATCTGCTACGTGGACTATTTCTTGTTTCGATTTGACACAGAACATTATAATTGATCCTTTTAAAAAAGAGTTAACTGTTTTTTGAATTATCTATTTTATCCATAAAAACGGAATCAAACTTCATACAGGTTGTTGGATGTTATCACCTCCAAACCTCACTAAGATAATCATATGGATTCTATCCTAAAACTCTTAGTTAAGGAGATGACAGTCTTGAGTAATCAAAATTTTAACGATATTCAAATTGGGACAAAAACAGTTTGGGCAGGGGAAAAAGAAGTACTCGTACATGGTGCATCACAAGTGCCTGTTGTGGTGAGCGTCGCCTACACATACGACGATATGGATGCATGGTTTGATGTCGCAATAGGAAAAAGACCTGGACATATTTACGGGCGAAATACGAATCCGACGGTACAGGCATTCGAGGACAAAGTCCGCGTACTCGAAAATGCTGAAGCGGCTACAAGCTTCTCCACGGGAATGGCTGCCATTAGTAACGTTTTGCATACTTTCTTAAAGCCTGGAGATCGGGTTGTCACGATCAAGGATACGTATGGTGGAACGAACAAAATTTTTTCGGAGTTTCTACCTAAGCTAAACATTGAAGTGACACTGTGCAATACTGGCAACCATGAAGAGATGGAGGCTGAAATTGCCAAAGGATGTACAATCGTCTATCTGGAAACGCCAACAAATCCTACTGTAAAAATTACCGATATTGAGCGCATGGCAAAAGCGGGAAAAGCCGTTGGAGCATTGGTGGTCGTTGATAATACTTTCGCCACACCAATTAATCAAAATCCTTTGCAGCTGGGGGCAGACCTGGTTCTACACAGTGCAACGAAATTTTTGGGTGGACATGCCGATGCATTGGGTGGCGTTGTATGCGGTTCAAATGAATTAGTAGAGCAAATATACCATTATCGTGAAATTAACGGAGCGACAATGGATCCTTGGGCTGCTTATCTTCTGCTAAGGGGAATGAAGACGTTAAAGCTACGTGTAGAGCAACAAGCGAAGAACGCTATGGCCATCGCCAAATATTTGGAGCAGCATGAGCTCGTCGAACAGGTATTCTATCCAGGGCTGGAAACACATGTACATCACGATATTGCAAAAAAACAGATGAGAGGATTTGGCGGCATGCTAAGCTTTTCACTTAAAGGTGGCATGGATACGGTACGGGTAGTTCTTCCCAAATTGAAATACGCCAATCGTGCTGCAAACCTCGGAGCAGTTGAAACGACTTATGGACCTGCGCGTACAACGAGCCACGTGGAATGCACGGTAGAAGAAAGAAAAGCACTGGGAATACCAGAAGGTCTTGTGCGTTTGTCTGCTGGTATCGAGGATACGGAAGATTTAATTGCCGATTTGGAACAAGCCTTCCAGTCTCTTTCACAAGCATCTTTAAGAAGCTAAGGAGAGCTTAATGCTTTACAAAGATATTCGCTAAACAAATTGGGTAGTCAATTGACTACCTACTTTATTTCTCTAGTTGGGAGTGCTAAAGATGGCAACGAGAATTGCACTACTTGGTCTTGGAGTAGTTGGGCAAGGTTTGTTAGAGATTTTAAAGGACAAAGGAGATGCGCTGCGAAACGGTATCGGGTTTGATGCCAAAATCGTTGCCATCTCCGACGTGATGAAGGGTTCGATTTATAACCCCGACGGACTCGATATTTCAGAGGTGCTTCGGGTTGTGAAAGAGACGGGGAAGCTAGACGGTTATCCGGAAAGCCCTAGTCTGATTAGAGGGTGGGATAGCTTTCAGACGATTCGAGAAAGCAACGCTGACACCATCATTGAAATTACATTTACCGATGTGAACACGGGCCAGCCCGCTATTGACCACTGCAAGACTGCATTTGAATGCGGGAAGAATGTCGTGATGAGCAATAAAGGACCTGTTGCATTAGCTTTCCATGAATTAAGTAAGCTTGCATCTAAAAATGGAGTGCGCTGGGGATTCGAGGGTTCTGTCATGAGCGGTACTCCCGCTATCAGAATGCCGCTCACTAGCCTTGCCGGAAACGAGATTCGAGAGATTAGAGAGATCTTGAATGGTACGACCAACTTCATTCTTTCTCAAATGGAAGAAGGGTTATCCTACCAGGAAGCACTAACCCAAGCGAAAGCACTTGGATATGCAGAGGCAGATCCGACAAGTGATGTGGACGGTTTTGACGCATTGTATAAAATTGTCATTTTAGCCAATGTTGTCATGAATGCTCCGCTGGTCAGAGAGGATGTCGCAAGAGAGGGAATTCGCAATGTAACTCTTGAGCAAATTCAACAAGCGAAGCAGGAAGGAAAACGCTGGAAGCTGATTGCCAAAGCAAAAAGGGTGGGTAATCAGGTCGAAGCCCAGGTCGGACTCGAGGCAATACCAATGACGGATGCCTTGGCCGGTGTTTCAGGAGCGATGAATGCTGTTACCTTCGATTGCGACCTTGCCGGACCTATTACATTGATCGGTGCAGGAGCAGGGCGGACCGAGACTGGATTTTCCATTCTCATCGATTTGTTAAATATGAGCCGGAGCCAATTGTAGAACGGATCATTGAAGTTCGACACAGAGATTATGGAGACGGAGGGCTACCGTTGTGATGACGAAAACTTTCATGAAGAACAAGATGTTTTTAGCTGGACAGTGGGTTTCTCGGGAAAATGAAATGAATGTTTATAATCCGCAAGACAATAGCATGATTGGTACGGTTCCAGCCGCAAGTGAGCATGATGTACAGTTTGCCATTGAAGAGGCGAAAAGTGGCCAAATGATCGCAGCATCACTCCCGGTTCATGAGCGTATGGCCATACTCAATCGTGCAGCTAATTGGATTTACGAGCATAAAGAACAATACGCGACCGTCATCGCACTAGAAAGTAGTAAAACGATTCGGGAAGCAAGAAAAGAAGTAAGGCGTTGCATAGAAACGCTCCGAATTAGTGCGGAGGAAGTCAGGAGAATGAATGGGGAAACCATTTCATTTGATCAAATGCCAGGCAGTGAAAACCGTGTGGGCTATTATTATCGCTTTCCGATCGGAATCATCTCAGCGATTACTCCTTTCAATGATCCGCTTAATCTTGTCGCACATAAAGTGGGCCCAGCGATTGCAGCAGGGAATGCAATTCTAGTAAAACCGGCACCAGCGACACCGTTGAGTGCGCTATTGCTAGCGGAAGCGTTTGATAAGGCGGGACTGCCACCAAAGATACTCTCTGTTATTACCGGACATACGAGTGACATAGGGGATGCATTGATTACACATCCAGCGATTCGAATGATCTCGTTTACCGGTGGGCTAGCAACAGGAGAAATGATCATGAAAAAAGCCGGTTTAAAGAAAATGAGCATGGAATTGGGCTCGAACTCCCCTGTCATCGTTATGAAGGATGCCGATTTGGAATTAGCTATAGACTCCTCGGTATCGGGGGCGTTTTGGGCAGCAGGACAAAATTGTCTTGGTGTACAGCGGATTTATGCGCAAAATGAAATATTTGAGGAATTTGTAGAGCGGTTCGTCAAGCGTACGAAACAATACCGGGTAGGAAACAAATTATCAGAAGAAACAGATATGGGACCAATGATATCTGAAAATGAAGCAAAACGAGTGGAGTCATGGGTGAACGAAGCGGTTCAAAAAGGAGCGACCTTGCTTTGTGGTGGAAAACGAACGGGTGCCTATTATGAACCGACCGTATTGATTCATGTACCTTCAGACTGCAAAATCTCGAAAGAAGAAGTATTTGGTCCAGTGGTTTCCATCTTTAAGGTTTCAGATTTGGACACAGCGATTCATGAAGCCAATCATGTCCCTTTTGGGCTGCAAGCGGGGATTTTCACGCAAGATTTGGATAAAGCATTCCAGGCAATCCAAAAGCTTGATGTTGGCGGTGTAATGATTAACGATAGTTCAGATTACCGTATCGATGCGATGCCGTTCGGGGGAGTAAAGGGATCGGGCATTGGTCGCGAGGGAATTTCCTTTGCTATTCAGGAGATGACGGAGCCTAAAGTGGTATGCTTTAAGCTTTCTATGCAATAAATACCTTATCCAATCTATTTGAATCCATCACGAAGATGATTTCGTTTACTGATCCATGAATCATACCAGGGGGCATAAAAAGATGAGGATAGCAAGGAAGAAAAGTCTCGAAAGCATCAGGAACGAATCGGAGCAAAGTAAATTAAAAAAGAGCTTGAGGGCCAAGGACTTGGCGCTTTTAGGTATGGGGAGTGTGATTGGAACAGGAATTTTTGTTGCTACTGGACAAGGGGCACATATGGCAGGTCCAGGCATCATCCTATCCTTTATCATAACTGCGATCATAAGCGGGTTATGCTGTCTCATGTACTCAGAGCTTGCTACCATGTTTCCGGTTTCGGGAAGTACCTATTCATACTCATATATTGCCTTCGGTGAATTCACTGCCTGGATAGTCGGATGGGATCTGATTTTAGCCTATTTAATTAATGCGAGTGCAGTAGGAGCAGGATGGTCTGCAACTTTTGTTGGATTACTACATTCGATAGGAATAGACCTTCCCAAAGCGCTAACCGTATCACGAATTGCTGATCCACAAGGATTTGTTGATCTTCCCGCCATTTGCATAACATTGCTAGTTACGTATATTTTGTTTATTGGTATTTCGGAAAGTGCAAAGATGAATAATCTTATCGTCGTTATAAAAGTAGCTGTGATTCTTCTATTCATTGGTTTAGGCGTAAGCCACATCAACCTCTCAAACTTACAGCCAATGATGCCTTTTGGATGGACGGGAATTATGTCTGGCGCAGCCATTGTTTTTTATGCCTATACAGGTTTCGATTCCATTTCCACAGCTGCTGAAGAGTCAGTGAATCCTGCAAGAGATGTCCCACTCGGACTGATTATTTGTCTGGGGACAGTGAGTGCTTTATATATTGCTGTGGCATTAGTTCTAACGGGAATGGTTCCTTTTAATAAAATCAATATACTGGAAGCACTTCCAGCAGCACTCTCGAGTGTGGGGATTCACTGGGGTTCTGACGGTTACAGGTTCAGTAATTTGAATACCGACACTCATGTAGAATCGATTAAAGAATAGCAGTCTTATTTATGAAGGACTCTTGTGAGAATTTTGTGAGACGCATTTGATAGCATGAAAATGCCCATTGTAAGATTCTTGAAGAAAGGAGTCCTTTTCCGTTGATGGCACGCCGTATGCGATGAAAGTCGCTCGTACGGTGTAGGCTCGTTATAAAACCCCGAGAGGAATAAGACGAGAATAGCGTAACGCCGATTTCTGATTTAGCGGCTACACTAGAAGGTGGGCTCATTTATAAACTCACCTTCAGTAAGCCAGTAGGTGCAACATCCGTAACGTTAATGCAGTCCGTTGACAATGGTAGTACATGGGTTCCATTTCCGGCTCCACTAACTGCTGATTCTACTTCAGTTTCTGTTGCAGCGATATTTATAGGAACCATAAAGTACAAATTGATTGTAGTAGGTGGAAGTCTGGCAGGCGACTCGAACGAAATTGATGTCGTAGGAACAATTCCACCGCCGCCAGCACCTTAAATTCAATGCCCCAAGGATTCTTCCTTGGGGTTTTTCCAGGCTTGCAATATAGGAAAAAATAAGTAATAACTAATTTTAGTTAGATAATCTAATTAGTGTGCAAAGGTGATGTCATGGCAAAAAACGACGAATGGGAGCATCGAAAAAAGGTTGGCAGTGGGAAGATCATTTTTTTGTTAAAGTAATTAGATAAACTTATTATATTTGAAAGAAAGTCAGGTGATGAGATGAAATCCGGTTCCCAACGTTATCTATTGTTTTCGGAAATGTTCAGGGAGGTGTTTTTTCAAGCAAGAGGGCAATGGAAGTTTATTTTGATAGCAGCTCTCTCTATTTTAGTGATTTCAGCTCTTGAATTTATCATTCCGCAGTGGACGAAAGTGGTCATTGATCAGGTTATTGTCGATCAACAATTTGCTGCATTGTTTGAGCTAGGGGCATTGATCATAGGGGCAGCATTACTTTTGGGGGTGTTTCGGTTTATTAGCAGCTTTGTGATGACAATTGTTAGCCAAGGAGCTATTTCACAGCTGAGGAATAAGCTGTACCGACGTACCGTGAACCTGGATTTGAACTTTTTCGATCGCAACCGTACCGGCGATCTCATGTCCAGATTGACGAGTGATGTCAATCAGTTGCAGGATTTGGTTTCTGCTGACACGTTATCGATTGTGGCTGATTTCTTCACGTTTATTGCAATATGCGCTTATTTATTCTATGTCGACTGGCAATTGGCGCTTTTACTAGTGAGCACATTTCCCTTTCTGTTCTTTACTTCGCGGTTTTTCATTGGGCGAATCAAGTCTCTCTATCGAACAGTACGTCAATCTTCTGCGGAAATAAGCAATCATTTACAGGATTCGCTATCAGGGATTCGAGGATTAAACCATCTGCCAGCGAGAACGATGAAATAAATAGATTCGCTGGATTAACCGAGAACAATCGGGCTGCAACAGTGAAAGCTTCCCGGCTGTCGGCTTCCTTCCCGCCGATTATTGAATGGATCAATTACATTGGAATGACGCTCGTACTGCTTTTTGGTGCGTGGCAGGCGATGCAGAATCAAATGACGGTAGGAGACATTGTCGCTTACTTGGCATACTTACGTTTACTGCAGGGTCCTATTCGTTCCTTCAGTAGAATGGTTAGTAAAATTCAACAAGCTTCTGCGGCGTATGAACGAATCCATGAAGTGTTGGAGACAGTGCCAGTGGTTCGGAACAAAAAGAGAGCAATCAACTTACCACCTTTGCAAGGAGATGTTCTCTTTGACAATGTTGATTTCGCATATGAAAAAGGCGTGCCAGTCCTGCAAAATTTTTATTTGCGCATAGAGCCCAAACAAGTTACCGCACTGGTTGGCTCGTCTGGTTCCGGGAAGTCCACCATCGCCCATTTGATTGCCCGTCTGTATGATGTGCAAAAAGGAGCAGTCTTCGTGGATGGTTATCCATTAACAGATGTCACGCTAGAATCACTTCGCACGCAAATAGGCATTGTATCGGCGTTGCTGATTCATCGGGAAACTCCTGTAGAAACAGTAGTAGCCGGGAAGTAAGTACAGGAAATACAAGAATGGTAAACATAAAAGGAGTGCAGGAGAACATGAATCCTGTACTCCTTTTGTATTACAATGGAGGAGAAATTGTGGAATTTTACCATAAGTGACATACCGGCAAACTATGATTGAAGCGAGGCATACATGGTGAAAATCGACGTTAATCAGTTAGCAGAACATTTCGCACACATTCCTTTTCAAGTAGAAGGAGTATATCGATATGCCAGAAATCCTGGAGTGCCTCACGCTGACTATACAGATTCTTTTCCTGGATTTGTGTTTCCACCTACAGGGAAGGTGCAATTTCAATTTAACGGTACGCCGTATATTTTTTCCCCAGGAAAAGTGGTACATGGCGGTGCAAAAATGACTCTGGCTCAAAAAATGTTTGGTAAAACCAACTGGGAATATATTCTTGTCCAATATCGGATATGCAACGCAGAACTGGAAGAGTCTAGCTTTTCTCATCAGCATTTTGAATTATTAACAGGACAATCCCCTCGTCTGATTGAATTAATCATGCGTCTTTGGCATGTCTATAATCAGCCTGGAGGCCTTTCGAAGTTTCAGACCGAAATGCTGTTTCGAGATGTACTGAATGAAGCCTTAGTATGTGTTGCGAGTAGGCAAAATAGCAGTGAATCACATGCTTTGTTCGAGCGAGTCTCTCATTATATTCATGAATACTATGATCAAAGTCTTACAATAGCATCGCTTGCAGAGCAATATGACGTGAATCGAAATCGACTTTCTTATGTATTCAGAAGACATGCAGGTATGGGACCAGCAGAATATTTATTAAAATATCGGATCAACAGGGCGCAAGAAATGCTATTCACAAGTGATGTGCCCGTACAGCAAATTGCGCAAACGGTTGGAATTGCAGATCCCTTTTATTTTAGTAGAGTGTTCAAGAAACAATTAGGCATTTCTCCGACTGAGTATCGAGAGAAGTTCATCAATAATCCATGCTAATTTCAACAGGCATCCATTCTCTTCAAAAAATGGCTTTACTATACTAATGGCAAGCCAAAGAAATCATCATGTCGGAGGAATTGCCTATGCAAAAGATGAAAGGCTTGCTAATCTCCATGCTATTATTAGCAGGCATTCTAGCAGGTTGTAATGGAACACCTGCTGAAAATAAAGGCACAACTACAGAACGTGCATCTACACCAGAAGGGAATGTAGAGGCACCTGGTTGGCCAAGAACATTTAAGGATTCATTAGGGAAAGAAATTGTGATCGAGAAAAAACCGGAAAAATTGGCCGCACTCTGGTACTTTTATCCTGAAATATTAGTTGCATTAGGGGAACCACCTGCTGCTTCTACTGAAAAAGAGTATCTGTCCTCTTTATCTTATTTAAAAGGAAAGCTGGATTCTGCTGAAGAATTGGGAGATAAAGTGTCTCCTAGTATCGAGAAGATTCTTTCTATAAATCAAAGTAATGTCTGGAATAATCTGAATGCCGTGAAGAAAGGCCACGTCTATTTAATGGATAGTTCCGCTATTACTGGTGGCCCATTAGCGATTGAATACGCTTTGCAAAATATAACAGGTGCCTTGCGCAAGCCCTAAAAATAAGGAGGGATTCATATAAATTACCAAGCGATTAATCTGAATGAGCAGCTATCTAAATTCAACGATCTCTGGTCTCCAAAAGTCATTGGTGAAATAAATGACTATCAAATAAAGATTGTTAAGATTGCCGGGGATTTTGAATGGCACGAGCATCAAGGTGCCGATAAGATATTTATGGTGCTAGAAGGCGAGATGTTCATAGATTTTCGTGATGGTCAGGTGAAAATTTCCAAGGGGGAGATATTTATTGTCCCAGGGGAAGCCGTTCAAAAGCCCTTCGCCGAAAAGGAATGCCATATCATGATAGTGGAGCCGAAAGAGTAGAAATTAACAGCAGCCAATGATAGTTGGATCTAGGAGCGGTTCGGCATTTTGTTGCAGCAATTCCTTAAATCACGATTGAATCGACTACCCCTGGGAGAATTCCTGGGGGTTTTTTCTTTCAAATGACGCAGCGTGCCTTCAGCTCTTGGATTTGTTCGATATGTCGCTGTTCATGTACATACAACAGCTCCACCCATTGATCTAAAGGAAGGTGACCTAAAACTGGGTGCGTTACCGCTACTGTTTTCAAAATCGCTCTGTCTTCTACTTTACTCAAGACATCCAAAAAATTTTGCCTGGAGTCATGGAGCATTTGAATGATTTGCTGGACTTGAAAAGGCTCGGAGCTTGGCTCTGTTATTTCAGGTGCCTGGATCTTATTGGATCGGTCTGCCACAAATTCAATGGGAACAAATTCTGTGTTGGTTGGATTCATTCGCTTGAGCCCATGCACGATTGCTTTTGCGAACAACGTGTCGATAATGACCAAGTGATGACAGACCTGTGCAATGCTCCACTTATCCTGTTCAAGTCGCCGATTGAAATCCTCAGCACGTACAGAGGAAATTTCAAGTAGTAGCTGTTCTCTGGTTTTCGATAAGTTCTCTTCATAGTGATCCATTAAGACCCCTCCTGCAAATTCAAGTATCTTCCATTTATTATAACAAAATTCCGAATAGAAAGTACTTTCGGATCATGAAATCGTAAAGGCATACAAAGGGAAAATCCAATATTTACAAAATACAAAAATAAACTTATTATATAAATAAGTTTATTAAATATACAAAGAAGAGAGGCGAGACCAGATGATCAGAGGCTTGTACGAGGCTCATTTACCTGTTAAAAATTTGGAGGCTTCAATCGAGTTTTATCAAAGGCTTGGGTTAAAATTTGCCTGGAGAGATGATGAGACTGCTTTCTTTTGGATGGAGGAAGGAAAGAGCTGGCTGGGTATATGGGAAGGAAAAGAGCATGAGACCCCTTACCATCCTTCCTTGCGACATATTGCCTTTCAGGTAACCTATGACGATTTGAAGCGATCCCTGCAATGGTTGGAATCGATTCAAGTACAGGCAGTTCCCTTTGGCAGAAGAGACTCGGCTGCTCCATTTATTCGCCCTCATCAAGGGAACGCGTCCGTGTATTTTAACGATCCAGATGGAAACAGCTTGGAATTGATGTGCGCAGTGGAAGTGCCTGATGATCTCAGACATCTTACAAATAAAATGTCCTTCGAAGAGTGGGAAGTACTGTTGGCTAAACACAAGACAAAATCTAATTAATGATGATACTCTCGAGAGTTCCCCTTTTTATCAACAAGCAATGAACCATCTTCCTGGAGTTCAGCATAAAAAACTTCATGTAACGAATATACACCATGCTTTTCGAGCTCTTGGAAAAGCCATTCCTTGGTCAAGCCAAACTCCTTCAGATTTTTCTCAACAATGTTGCTATCCACGATAAGCTCTGAGGGAAAAACATTTGTTGCTGGTTTTTGAATGTGCAAGTCGTCCCGTGATACACTTTCGGCACCTTTTTTTTCATCACACTTAACTGTCCATTTGGCTCAAGAATCGCGTAAGCAACATCTTTGATTGAAAAAACGTCTTCTTTCCGCAGCATCATGCTCAAGTCATCCATATTCAGTCTGCATTGAGCTAAAGCTTCTTCTAATATTTCTCCTTTTTTTATAACAAGGGTTGGTTGACCGTCCAGTAAAACTCTAGCCTTACTCGATTTCAGACTCAAAAATTCTACAAGCACAGTTAAGATCGCCCATAAAGCAAGCGAAACAAGTCCTTCGAAAAAATTGGTATCTGGTTCAATCACCATAGAGGCTGTAAGGGACCCAATGGTAATTCCGGTTACGTAGGTAAAGAAAGTGACGTTGCTGAGCTGCTTTTTGCCAAGCATTCTTGTCAGCAGCAAGATTACCACAAACCCACAAAGTGTTTTCACTGTGATTTCAAGGAAGTGAAAATCGGTCCCCATCGAATTTCCTCCATATGGAAGTTTTCATTAGTATTACCGTCTTCAAAAGGGATCTATCCAGAGATAGTGGCTTTTTCCGCTGTACTGGCACGTGTTTGTTATCCGAGGAATAGGCTCATAATGGGCGTTTTTTGACGGTACTTGCCCAAAAGAAAAGGGTCCACATTCCGTTTATTCCAGCTCGGAAAGGAATTGTATGCATGGTTTTCTCGGACAAAATGAACGGGCTTCATAGCAGATCAGCCATATTTCTGGCGGCCATGTGTTATCAGACGTATCTCCTCTATTTTGAAGGAAAACTAATTCTGCCAAAGGGGTTTAGACTTCGATCAATCATCCGTGCCTTTGCGAACGTAGAGAATCCTACGGAAAATGTGTATGGATTCATAGCGGAGTCAAAAGATCAAATCATCATCGCTTTTAGAGGCTACGCGGCTTATCCAGCGGACCTGTTGGCAGCCTATGACATTCTCCAAGTATCCTATCCTTTTGTGCCGGATGGGGGCAAAACCTCTCGTGGATTTACCTGTCTTTATCAATCAACAAGAAATGAACTGCTTAGAAAATTGAGCCATCTATCTGCTTCGAAAAAGCTGTTTATTACTGGCGACAACTACGGTGGAGCTTTGGCAACATTAGCTGCTTTAGATATTGCGGTAAATACAAAGTTTGAAGAGCCGTTTATCTTTACGTATGGCAGCCCACGGATTGGAGACCCTGTTTTTGCCCACAGGTTCAATCAGTTGGCAAAAAATAGTTTCCGCATTGTAAATATTCATGATCCATTTCCGACGTTTCCAGATAAAAAATATCCGCCTCCTTTTACGGAGAAGGGAATTGCGTATGAGCATATAAACACCAAGTACTCGATCGCTTTTCAACTAAACAACACGCCCCGAAACAATGCCATTTCCTGCTATTTTAAAAGTCTCAGTCAATTAGACCCAGATTTCTCACAAGTGTTATGCGCTGAAAATCCGGGCTTTTGTCCTGATACGGAAATGTGCTTCCCCTTTCAAGGTGGATGCAAGTATCCGAAGGCTTGAGGATAAGGGGGAGGCCAATATGGAAGGATCAAGCGTAGATCGGATTTTTAAGAGCGAAGACGCGATATTGCTTTCAGCCATGATCTATCAGTCATACCAGCTGTTTGAAACGGAATCGCTTGCTTTGCCAGTGGGGTACAGCCTTCGACATATCATACGAGCATGTGCTGGGGTAGAGGAGCCGGAGCTGGAGGTATTCGGTTTTATCGCGGAGTCGCATGATAAGATCGTCGTAGCTTTTCGAGGAACCCGAACATTTCAGGATAATGAGTCGGACCAGGATTTATTTCAGGTGCGGTATCCTTTTGTCAAAAATAGTGGAAAAACTCATCGAGGGTTTACGTGCATTTATCAATCGGCCAGAAATGAGCTGATCACTGCTTTAAACCAGCTATCCAAATCGAAAAGAATCTTTATCGCCGGACACAGCCTGGGTGGAGGACTCGCAGTACTAGCTGCTTTTGATATTGCAGTGAATACGAAGTTTAAAAAGCCTTTCGTCTATACGTATGGCAGCCCTCGTGTTGGAAGCCCTGTATTTGCTTCCCGATTCGACGAAACGGTAAAGAAAAGCGTTCGAATTGCAAATGTGCATGATATCATTCCTACTTTACCTGCTAAAGCGTATCCGCCTCCTTTTACAAAGCTGGGATTATTCTATCAGCATGTTCGTACCAAATATTTATTGTCATTCCAGTTGAACAGCGTAGCCGCACGAAATCACGAGATTGTTTGCTATTTTAAGTACTTGAGCAAGCAAAATCCGGATTTTACAAGCGCCTTGTGTGAAGAGAACCCGGATTTTTGTCCTGATACAGCATTATGTGTGCCGTTTTTAGGAGGATGCGGTGAGAGTAAGTAATAAGTCTAAATCCTGGATATAATGGAGGGGAAAAGCGCGAAGAAAGGATGTGGTTCCATATGGCAGCCTCGAATAAAGAAAGAAGAACTTGTAGCAAAGGACACGAATATTTGAAAAGCAGCGATTGTCCTACCTGCCCGATCTGCGAGCAAGAACGTAAGCCTGGTAGTGGGTTTCTGTCCCTTCTTTCGGCACCTGCCAGACGAGCGTTGGAACACAATGGAATCATTACCTTGGAGCAGCTCTCTACTTATAGTGAAAAAGAAATTCTGCAATATCATGGTATGGGACCAGCGTCTTTACCGAAGCTCAGAGCTGTTTTGCAGGAAGCGGGATTATCGTTCAAGAACTGAAATAGGGGTAATCTGTTGGTGCAATGTCTCATGGAACAGATTGGAAAATCGCCAGACTTTTTTCGCAAAGCACGTAAGTAAGTAGGAATATTCGGGCATACTAGCTCTCATACACTGTTAACAACCTTTTTCAACCCTCACGAAATAGTGGGGGACTTTTTCATTTTCAGTGGGAAAACAGTTGAGGTGAGAGCAATGTGTGGACGCTTTACGATCGTTTTTGATTCCGACGAGCTCATAGAAAGGTTTGAAGTAGAAGAGGTTCCGTACGAGTGGAAAAAACAATACAACATTGCCCCGGGGCAGCTTATTCCTGCCATCATTGAGGATCGGGGTCAGCGGCGGCTGGGACGACTAAAATGGGGACTTGTTCCTTACTGGGCGAAAGATGAGAAAAGCGCCTATAAGCTGATCAATGCCAAGTCTGAAACGATTCAGGAGAAGCCTGCCTTTAAACAATTGTTTGTTCGCAAGCGATGCATCATCCCGGCAGATGGTTTTTATGAGTGGAGAAAGGTAGGAAGTGAGAAACAGCCGATGCGGATCATGATGAAGACAGGGGAGCCTTTTGCCTTCGCGGGCTTGTTCGATACGTGGACAAATCCGGCAGGGGAAAAGCTGCATACGTGCACGATCATCACGACAAAGCCCAATCAGATTGTCACGGATATCCATGACAGAATGCCGGTCATTTTGCAAAAACAAGACGAAGCGATCTGGCTGGATCGTCAAAGCTTTGATGCAGATCGCTTGCAATCTTTGCTTGTTCCATATGATTCAGAAAAGATGAGAGCCTATCCCGTACCCTCTATTGTCGGCAGTCCTAAAAATGACATGCCTGAATGCATTGAGGAAATAGCTGCGCCGTACCTCTTTGAATAGAAGATTGAGAGGACTAACAACGCTCATCTCTCCAACGAATAAAAACAGTCATTCACTAGCCTGCCATTGATTTCAGTGCACTCGGAAGCAATCTCATCGAGGGTCATCCCGGCCTTTTCCAATACACGGCGTGACGCGATATGCTCCTCGGAACAAACAGCGGTGAATCTATGGAATCCGTGTGTATCGATGGCGAAATGAATGACTCGTTTAATTGCTTCCGTTGCATACCCCTTCCCTTGGGATGCTTCCAGCAAAATAAAGCCAATTTCCGCAGTGAGTTTTTCTCGATTGCGGGTACAGATGCTGATTAAGCCAACTTCGTTATCAGAAGCTGTTTCACGGATGATCCAGGTGAGCCAATGGGTAGATTCCAGGCTCCAGGGAGCGAGCTCCTTGTCAAAGTTGCGGCGAATGGCATCCTCGCTCATCGTTGATCCGATGTGATTCATGAGTGCCGGGTTGGTGTAGATAGAGCGGATGAGTTCCCAATCATGTGAAGCCAGTTTTGTGAGTGTCAGGCGGTCGCTAAACAGTTGGCTGTTCATCGTATTCTCCTTTAAAAACAGGATGGTTGGGAACGGGTAAAATGAATGAGATGGATGGAGCTTATCAAAAAATATATCGAAACGAATGGCGTATGGCTACAAAAATTTCCAGGAAGTAAAAAAGAAATGCACCCCCGATTGGGTGCATGAACAGCCTGCCTTTATTTTTTTATGCGGATGATGGTTCCCGAAAGCACAAAGCTACTGACAAGAATACCGATGATGGCGATTAGCCGTATAAAACCATTTGAAACGGATGTGAATACGACAACAAGTGCAATGATGGCAATCACCCACAGAACAACCTTCTGCAATGACATGAGCGATCATCTCCTTTTTGGCTCCATCTTAACGCTATGAGCCAGATGTTCGGGAAATACCCATGGTCAATGCCTAACCAAGCAAGGGCAGTGAATGTGACGAAACAAGCTGTTACGGAGCGAACCCGTAAAACAGGAGAATAAAAATAAACATTAGAACATAACCAATCGTTGCTGCAAATAAAAGGTACAGGATGCCGAGCAACGAGCTTAGAAAGAGCGAGAGACCCTTGCGTCTAAAAAAGCGGATGACGGCAAGCAAACCGATAATCATCAGAGGTACGATGAAAAAATAAGAAGAAAAGCTAACCCAACTAAATAACCGCTGAAATGCTTCCTGAGGAACTGGTCCCTCACTCATTTTGTACATATTCATAATGTAGGATCGACCACTTAAAAAGACGATCGTCAGAATCACATAGTAAATAATGACGGTTTTCATTTTGAACATAAGATTCACTCCAAATGTATTTTTCTAGCCTATCTACATTAAAAGTGAAATTGGAAATAACAAAAAGTACCAACTTTCATTGGTACCCTCCCTGTATTTTTAGGGACTGATGCCCCTCATAAAAAAAGAGGCATCAGCCTTGGCGTAACTGCTAGTTTTGACGAGACACGCCATCTGCACCAAAGAAACGCTTCAAGATGGTACGTCTCTTCGCAGATACACGTTCAAATACAAACGCGACCTGTTTATCATGTGGCTGCAAATGATAGTGTGTTATGCCAAGCTGCGAAAGCCCATGACTGAACCGCAGTGCATCATTGAGACTTACGATAAAGTACAGATGCTCTGTCATAGAAATCACCCCCTTCCGCAACTAACCGTAGCAGAAAGGGGAAGCCAACAAAAAGAAATAGCCCTTGTTCGGGAAGGAGAGTGTAGCAAGGCAGCACATTCTACGTCTTTTGATCGGATTATTTATTGCAGGTGGTATGATAGGATATAGTGAATAGAGCAGCTACAGTTATGCCTAATGGGGAGAAGGAGAATAGACGAATATGCAAAAAGCAACTTTTGCTGGTGGATGCTTCTGGTGCATGGTAACGCCTTTTGATCAATTGCCTGGAATTGGAGGCATTGTATCAGGATATATAGGGGGAACGACGCCTAACCCAACTTACGAAGAGGTCAAAAAAGGTACAACTGGGCACGTTGAAGCTGTAGAAATCACGTTTGATCCTGAACTGTTTCCGTATGAAAAATTGTTGGAGCTTTATTGGCAACAAATTGATCCAACGGACGCTGAAGGACAATTCCAAGATCGCGGAGCTCAGTATCGAACGGTCATTTTTACACACAATGAAAAACAGTATGAATTGGCGCTCCAATCAAAAAAGGAGATGGAAGCAAGTGGTCGCTTTACCAAACCGATTGTAACGGAAATCGTATCTGCCAGCTTCCCTTTCTATCCTGCAGAAGACTACCATCAAGACTACCATAAGAAAAATCCAAAGCATTACAAGGAAGATCGTGAAAAGTCTGGTAGAGATCAGTTTATTAACGAGCATTGGGAAAAGTAACACGGTCATAGAAAAAGGGCAACGAATGCGTTGCCCTTACCCATTAAAAATGATTGCGTGCCGATCTCATAAGGCATAATGAAAGATCAATTCCTCGCCATACTCTCCTTCATATCTCAGTCCTTTATCCAGAAAGCCAGCCTTCAGATACAAGTGCCTTGCGGGAGCATTGGTGTGATGCACGGTTAACACAATCTCGTTTTTATCGGGAAAATACTGTTTTGTCAGGTCAGGCAATGCTCGTAAGGTTTCGAGGGCGTGTCCTCTTTTTTGATAACGAGCGTCAATCGAGAATGATTTTAGTAGAAGAGCATGCGGATTTTCGATGCCATACATGTGTGCCTGACGAGTATGGAGGGCAAAGCATCCCACCAGATTGTCCCTGGCATAAACAACAAAAGGTAGATTATTTTCATCCCGTGAAAATGTCTCGATAATAATTTGTGGCATAGACGTATAAATCGCTTGTTCTTCTGGTAATTGGTAGCTGAGAATTTGTGCATAATCCTCTTCTGCATATGCCCTGACCTGTAATGAAATCCAATCTGCCAAACGTTTCACACCCCAGTTCTTTCATCCATTTCGATGAAAATGATGATACACCAACTATACTCACGAGCACAGCCCGATAAAAAGAAAACCTGGTTTTTCAACCAAGTTTTTGACGGGTCCGACGAACATACAGTTTTTCTGCAAAAAAGCTGACAACTAATCCGACAATCAACGGGAGAAGTGAACCAGTTGTCATCATGAAGCCATTTTGGCTGGTAGTGAATTCGTGGTGAAACATGAGCGACGGGATCGTGAACCAATGTCCAATGAAGTAAAGCACTCCTGTGGTAGCTACCAGTGAGAAAAAGGTTACGACAAAGCTCTTTGCGTTCATCGCCAGCACCTCATTACCGTTATTTTTATAGGAATGTATATATTGGCTAATACGTAAAGCAGGGGGAAAAGGTAACAAAAAAGCCCCCATCGTAAAAAGCACAGCGGCTTCGATGGAGGCGGACTTTCTTAATATCCCTTTGTTTTTGTTTTTGCTGGTAAAACGGCACGCTCTGCTTTTTCATACAGCTCCAAGCATACTTGGACAATGCGTAGATTTGGAACGAGCATATAGACAGCCAAGGCAGAACCGATACTAATGAGGGCTCCCACCAGGACATCTGCCGGATAATGGACCCCTACCCAGATACGAGAAATGCCTACAAAAATGGCCAACAGTAACCACAAGATTCCTTTTTTCTTCTGAAATAGCAGGAACGAGATGCAAAAAGAAAAGAACAGGATGGTATGATCGCTGGGAAATGAATTGTCTACTGCTTTGAATACCAATTGATTTACATCCGCCAGCTCTGCAAATGGCTGAGCATTGTAGTGAAAGGTACCCGCAATTTTCCCCAGGATTTCAGCAAGAACAAACGTGATTGTCGCGCATATCACCATGATCCGGTTTTCATGCTTTCTGGTAAACCAATACAGCAAAGCAATCAAAGCCAAAAGGTACACGGTGTATTCCGCGATGAAGAAAAACACAGGATTAAGCGCTGGATATTGTTTACCCAGGTCATTAATCATACGGAAATAATGAATGTTCATCTCCATTCCGTTCATAATTTGTCAGCCCCTTTTTATATGTAGCTATGGCACAATAACACGAAAACGAGGTCTGTCAGTGAGCAGACCACGGTCGTTTTTTATATATAAAGTGTATCTTAGTCGATCTGGCGTAAATTTAAAAGGGATTTATCTTACACCAGATTACAATTTTGTAAGGTTAGCGAGTGCTTATATGTAACGATGAAAGCCTCACAGTCTCAAGTTTGTCTCAATGTTGCTCAAAACTATTTCGCGTGGAGAAATAGTACTTTATACTTAGGAAGCCCATTGTAAAAACAGTCTTTTCCGTTGATAGAACGCCGTGTGCGATGAAAGTCGCCCGCACGGTGTAGGCTTGACGAAATCCTTTGGGAGAAGGATAGTCAGGAATAGCTCAGTTTTAACTATTGCTCTTCAGAACCCACCATATGGTTTTATCACAATTAATAACGCAACAGACGATGATTCGGACCATTATTTTATTAAGGATTCGATTGGCAAACCAAGTGGCAGCAATGCTGGCGCAAAAGATCTCTCCGGATTAATCACTGTTACTAGCGATGCACAGGCAGCCACATTTGAATACGATGAAAATGAGGATCGCTATGATGTTGTTGACAATCATGCTGATACCGTCGGACATGTGACACTATCGAGGAATGCAGGGGAATTCGATCTTATCGATGGAGCTATTATTAACCCGAATGCAAACTTCACATCGGGATCAACAGGCAGCATCAAGGCAAAACTAACGAATCTAAATGGACAAGTAGTAGACTCCGTTCTAATTGACGTGAAGCGTAATTAAACACGTCAAACGTCAAGGTTTTATTTCATACCAGACATGCTTCGTGTCTGGTATTCTTTTTTTCCTTTACTATGGAGAGATGACACAGGATGGAGGAAGGCTATGAATATCAATTTGGAAAACGCAGCACGTTCGCTCGATAAATATAGAGCAATGATGTCACCGAATCATGTCCATCTGATTACACAAGAGAATAGCGACTACTTCGCTTTTGGAGCCGGTACTAATGCGACTGCCGTAGGCTATATATTGGTGAGAACGATACCCAAAGAATCGATGTCAAATGTGATTGCACTGGAAATTGACCAGAAGCTTGCCGGAATAGGGCTTGAGGAAGTTCTGCTAGATGCCGTAGAGAAAAAGTTGCGTGAAAAGAACTATCACACGCTTACCTTCGATTGTATCTTTCAGGAAAATGAGCCTGTGAGTAAAGCGTTCCTTAGCCCACAGGAAGGATGGGGAAAGGGGGAATTACTTTCCCATATTTATACTGGCAATCTTCAAGGAATAAGTCGTGCGCCATGGGTTACCAAACAGCGATTACCAAAAGGCTTTGAATTTTTTAGCTGGGATGAATTGACGACAGGCGAAAGGGAATACATCGCAACGGGCGGCGATCAATGGTATCCTTCCAAACTATCGCCACTGCAAGAAGCGCATTTGATGAACGCTCAGTTAAGTGTGGGGCTTCGTTATCAGGGAAGTATAGTTGGATGGAAGATTGTGCAAAGAACAGCGAGAAATATGGTTCTGTTCAAAACACAGTTTATTCGCGATGAATACAGGAGTCTGGGCAGAGGAGTTTTGCTTATTGCAGAAGGCATAAGAAAAACAATCCGAGTAGAAGGTATGGAATACGGCATGTTTGTTGTAGAAAAAGAGAATAATGACATGCTCCAGTTTACGAACCGACATTTTGCTCCTTATATCATCCGCCGAAAATCGCTGTTTTCATTTCGGAAAGTACTTGCCTGAATCATACAAAATAAACAAATGGCTGTCTTTGTCACGTCTCTTTTTGACCCAACAAGGAATAGCCATTTTCCTTTTTCCTACAGCTTTCGCGTTTGAAATTTTATTTTAATCCCGTTTTTTGTTATTGATATTTTATTTCAAACCGACATAGACATGTAATAAATTAACACTTGTTGAAAACGCTTTAATCACGGATGTAAAGGGGGGAATGAGGTGTTAAATGGCGGTTTGCTGCGTATCCGTGAATCGATGCACTTAATCAAACCGTCAGAGCAAAATGCGGCACGCTACATTCTGGCCAAACCGGAGGAGGTCATTCGTCTTTCCATAAAAGAGCTGGCGGAAAGAAGCGAGTCTAGTCAAGCTGCCATCATCCGTCTGTGCAAACGAATCGGTGTAGAGGGTATCCAAGAGCTGAAAATGCGGATTGCCGGCGATATTCAGTCCACGACCGAACAAGATGAATTCAAAGAAATTCGTCCGGACGCGGATATTCCCACATTGATTGAGTCTGTTTCGTATAACAACATTCATTCTTTGCGTGAAACGATCAAAATTCTTGAGCCGGATACAGTGGAGAAGGCGATTGAGGCATTGCATCAAGCGAATCGAATCGATTTTTTCGGGGTAGGCGCTTCGCAGCTAGTGGCACAGGACGCCCATCATAAATTTTTGCGGATCAATAAAATGTGCACGGCGCACTCGGATTCGCACTTGCAGCTTACCTCTGCGGTCACACTTGCAGCAGGGGATGCAGCAGTCGGCATTTCCAATTCGGGTGAAACCTCGCAAATCATCACGACGATGAAGCAAGCACGCAAATCGGGAGCGACCACGATAGGGATTACCAAATACGGTCATAATTCATTGGCTGAGGTTGTTGATATTCACTTAACCACGTTTACGACAGAGGCAGGAGAGCGGAGTGCCGCCACTTCCTCTCGAATCGCGCAGCTCAATGTGATTGATATTTTATTTCGTGGTGTCGCCGCCAGAAATTATGATATCTCTTCTGTTTACTTGCGTGAGACACGCAGAGCAGTCCGTGAGCAGTACAAATAGGCAACGGATAAATCCTTTTACCAGAGGGAGGTTTTCCATGAAAAAGAGAGGGTTATTGTCAACGATCGGTATTCTCGGCTTACTAACGGCCGTCCTATTTACAGGCTGTAGCAGCCAGCCATCGACAACAGAGGGTGGTCAAGTAGAGCTGTTTCTCGGCTATAGCTCCGATCCACCTACGAAGAAAAAGATGGAGGAAATTATCGCGAAATTCCAAACGTCACATCCGAATATCAAGATCAAAACAGAAACGGCTCCGTACGAGGACTTTTATCAAAAGCTGACCACACAAATTGCAGCAGGTACTGCGCCTGACATCTGGCAGAGCGATGGAACCAAAGTATTCGGGTTTGCCCAACGGGGAGCGATTCGCGACATTACCGATTATGTGACGAAAGAAGTCAACAAGGATGAGGTAAACGGCCTGGAATTCAATAAGGACGCGGACGGAAAATATTGGGGCGTGCCGCAGGGCATTCAGGTCGGGGCTCTTTTCTACAACAAGGATTTGTTTGACAAAGCAGGGGTGAGCTATCCGACAGCGGACTGGACCTGGGATGATCTGAAAGCTGCCGCAGCCAAGCTGACACTGGATGCAAACGGGAAAAATGCTGACGATCCTGCCTTTGATAAAAATTCGGTGAAGCAGTTTGGGTTTACCTTTTTCGGTAGCTCCCGCGGTGCCTTCAACATTTTGAAAGCATATGGTGGCGGTGTGCTCGATCCTACGATGACCAAATCGATCATTAACTCACCCGAGAATAAAAAAGCGGTCGAGTGGATGGCAGATGGTATGAAGCGGAGGCTTTTCCCCAACCCAGCTGATTTAAAAGCATTCCAAAGCAACTTCAAGGTATTCCTGAGCGGTGCCTCCGCCATGCAAATTGATATATACGCAGCGACAACCGCGATGAATGGTGCCGAGCTGAACTACGATGTTGCTCCGCTGCCAAAAGGACCGGATGGAAAGCGTTTCGCTCCGGTGATTGCCAACTCCTGGGTGATCAACAAAAAAGCAAACGAGCAAAAGGTGAAAGCAGCGCAGGAATGGATTACGTACTGGACGACCTCCGATGAAGCGCAAGTAGAGTGGACACAGGTAGGAGAAGCCATTCCAGTGAAAAAATCGGTAGCAAACTCCGACAAGTTCCTGACCAATAACACGAAGCCAGAGAACAAAAAGGTATTTCTCGACAGCCTGGAGTTTGCTGGTACAATCGACACCAACGCCGTCTTTGCCGAATGGGTAAAGGTATTTACGGATAATCTCTCCGATTTGTTCATGGACAAATACGGGGTGGATGAATATATCTCGAAAACAGATCAGGGGATTCAAAAAGTTCTGGATGATTTCTTCAAAAAGTAGGAAAGAATCCACCAGTGAGGATGTGTGATAGGCCATGCTGGAGCTGGAGAAGCAGCAACAGGCGCAGCCAAAAGCGAAGAAGCGAAAATGGTTGAATGGCGAGGGGAGATGGGGACTGCTCCTCGTCTCTCCCTATCTTGTTCACTTTATTGTGTTTGTAGTAGGAACCTCCCTCGCGTCACTCTATTTCAGCTTTTCCGACTACGATATCTTAAATCCGCCAAAATGGACCGGACTGGACAACTACGAAAAGCTGTTCCAGGACCCTCTATTTTATCGGGCTCTATGGAATACCGTTTACTTTACGCTGTTGTATGTTCCGGCCAAAACCTTTTTGGCGCTGCTTCTGGCGGTAGCGCTGAATCAAAAACTAAAAGGACTGAAATTGTTCAGGATGATCCATTTTTTGCCGGTGATTTCCTCCTGGACGGTGATTGCTTATGTGGCCGACGCTATTTTTAATCAGCGAATCGGGTTCGCCAATGCCGTTTTGGCCAAGTTTGGCATCGCTCCACAAAGCTGGCTGATCGACGAGGGCTGGGTCATTCCCGTTCTGGTGGTCGTCGCAATCTGGAAGAGTGTCGGGTATATGATGATTATATTTCTGGCAGGCTTGCAGGGGATTTCATCGGAGCTGTACGAAGCCGCATCCATTGATGGCGCCAACGCCTGGCAAAAATTTTGGCGGGTAACGGTGCCAATGATTTCGGGAACCACATTTCTTGTCGTGATTTTAAATACGATCTACTCGTTCCAAAACTTTGAGCAAATCTTTGTTATGACAGGTGGCTCTACGGAAGCAGGCTCGACGGGAGGTACAAACAATGCCAGTCTGGTTCTCATGCTTCTGATGTTCCGCCAAGGGTTCAGCTTCTACAAAATGGGCTATGCCTCAGCAATTGCTTGGGTGTTATTCCTGATTTTGCTTGCCATCACCTTGATTCAATTCAAGCTGCAAAAGAAATGGGTTCATTATGATTGAATTTGATAGAGAGAAGAGGAAAAGGAGGTAGCCATGCAAAGACGTTTTCCTCTGAGTAAAATCGCAGGTTATTTGTTTGTCATCATTAGTTCGTTGATCATGTTTGTCCCGTTTTTGACCACGATCTTTAACTCGCTGAAAACCTACAAGCAATACATGCAGTTTCCCCCGGAATGGCTGCCTGATCCAGTGAAATGGAGCAACTACACACAAGTGTGGGAGCAGGCCAATTTCAACAGCTACACGATGAACAGCGTGATTGTCGCCGTGCTCTCTGTTGTGGGAACGCTTTTATCTAGCTCCATGATTGCCTTTGCCTTTGCGCGTCTGCGGTTTCCTTTTCGGGATACGCTGTTCATGATCGTGCTGGGAACGATGATGATCCCCGGAATTGTGACGATTATTCCGCAATTTATCATTTTCAAAAATCTGGGACTGCTCGATTCACTGGCGCCGCTCTGGCTATTGGAGTGGCTGGGCCAGCCGTTTGCCATCTTCTTGATGAGGCAGGCTTTTTTGAGTATCCCCAAGGATTACGAGGAAGCGGCCAAGCTGGATGGCTGCAATCCGCTGCAAATTTATTGGAAGGTGTTTTTGCCGATGTGCAAGCCTTCTCTTGCGACGCTGGCCGTGTTTACCTTCATGGGAAAATGGAATGAAATTTTGGCCCCCGTTATTTACCTGATCTCAGAGGAAAATTTTACCCTTCCAATCGGGATTTTGTCCCTGCGCGGACAGTACAAAACGGATGACCAGCTCTTAGTGGCAGGGGCTCTGATCAGCTTGATTCCGATTTTGATCGTCTTCCTTTTTGCGGAGAAGTATTTTGTAGAGGGCTCGAAAACGTCTGGACTGAAGTAAGGCGATAGGAGGCAATGTAGAGTCATGCGCTATTTGCCCTGGGATGCTTCCTATCTGGAGGCGCTGTGTGAGCTGTGGAATCGGGAGCTGGGTGAGCGTTTTCCCATGAGACCTGAGCTTTTTCGGCAAAACAGCTTTGCTGACGAAAATGTACTGGATGCGGGATCATGGATTGCCTGTGATCCCGAAACACTGCGGCCGGTCGGATTCGTGGTGGCAAAATGCTGGCAGGAAAAGCTGGAGCTGCAGCTCGGGAATGGAGCGGGTTGGATACAGGTGCTGCTCGTCGCAAACGAATATCGCGGGCGAGGGATCGGAAGTGAATTGCTAGCAAGGGCAGAAGAAGCGTTGCGACGGCAAGGTGCTCAAAGCATCCTGCTGGGACGTGATCCGTACCATTATTTTCCTGGTATTCCCGAGGAGTCGCAAGAGGTGAAGGTGTGGTTTGCACAGCGCGGATATGTGGAGCTTGAACCTTTGGAAAATGACCTGCTCTGCCACTATCCGGATTCGGCCAAAGCAGAGCTTCCCCATGTGTCGGATGGTTGTTTTCGCCTGTTGACCGTAGCAGATAAGGAGGCCTTTCTTGCCTTTTTGCATCGCTGCTTTCCGGGGAGATGGGAATACGAAGCGATTCATTATTTCAGGCGCGGGGGCGAGGGAAGAGAGTTTGTCGTCTTGGAAAAACAGGGGGAGATCATCGGCTTTTGCCGCATGAATGATAGCAGGTCACCATTTATCGCACAAAACGTTTACTGGGCGCCGTTTTTTCATGACGAACTGGGGGGAATTGGCCCATTGGGAGTGGATTCAGCGCACAGGGGACAGGGCTTTGGTCTGGCGATGGTGGAAGCAGGCATCACCATGCTGCGAAAGCGCGGGATCAAACAAATCGTCATCGACTGGACAACACTTGTCGACTTTTATGCCAAACTCGGGTATCACAGCTGGAAGCAGTACGCCAAGTTCAGGAAAGACTTCGGCTGAAGGGAGGATTCCATGAGAGCCGAGCAGATGAGCGTAGAGCAAAAAGTAGGGCAAATTCTCATGATTGGCTACCAAACGATGGATATTCCTGCCGAGATGGAAGCATGGATCAAGCAGCACCAGATCGGCAATGTGATTCTGTTTAGCCGCAATATCAGTACCCCTGAAGAGACGTATGAACGAATGCGCGTGCTGCAAGTCTGGGCCAGAGAAGCAGAGCAACCGTATCCGCTGTTTATCGCGACTGATCAGGAGAACGGTGTCGTGACGAGGCTGCAAAAAGGAGCGACCCGTTTTCCTGGAGCGATGGCAATCGCGGCAACAGGAACTCCAGACAATGCTAGGCACGTCTATCAGGCAACAGGCGAGGAGCTGCGAGCATCAGGGATCTCGGTCAATTTTGCTCCTACGATTGATGTGAATCTCAATCCGCTGAATCCGGTGATCGGGGTGCGTTCGTTTGGAGAAGCTCCTGAATACGTCGCCCAGTTTGGCAAGGCTGCGGTCCAAGGATTGCTCTGTAGTGGTGTCGTTCCTGCTGTTAAGCATTTTCCTGGGCATGGTGACACGAGTACCGACTCCCACGAAGAGATGCCGATTCTCAGGCATGATCGTAGACGGCTGATGGAAGCGGAGCTGGTGCCGTTTCAGCATTGTATCAAGGCTGGTGTGCCGATGGTGATGATCGGCCACATTAGCTTACCTCTAATTGATGCAAGTGGATCGCCTGCATCGACCTCAACCGAAATTGTAACAGGAATCCTGCGCGATACGCTTGGATTTCAGGGGGTGGCTATCACCGATTGTCTGGAAATGTCCGCTATTGCTGGTTCCATCGGTGTACCCGAAGCGGCTGTGCGAGCCATACAGGCAGGGATTGATATGGTTCTCGTTTCTCATTCACAGGATATTCAGCAAAAGACATGGGCAAGGCTGATGCAGGCGATTCAACATGGAGAAATCTCGCTCCAAAGAGTGAATGAAGCCGTAGCTCGCGTGGCTCAGTTGAAAAAGCGATTTTTGTCATGGGAAGGTTGTCTGGCAGCGAAGGGACCATCCTTTGATCGAGAACGGCATGAAAAAATGGCGGAGGATATCCTGTCGCAAGCGGTTACCCTGGTGAAAAACGAGAATCAGCTTCTACCGTTGGCGAAAAATACGCATCCACTCGGAGTGGTTTTCCCGGGAGTCACGAATCTTACCTCGGCGGAGGAAAAACTGTCTCTCTCAGATAAGCTGGTGGAACCGCTGCGAAAATATGGTCAGGTAAATGGGTATTTTCTTTCCTCACTCGATCCATCAGAGAGTGAAGTGGAGCGCATCGCAACCGAGGTAGCCGATAGCAATATCGTTGTCGTCTTCACCTACAATGCTCACATCTACAAAGGTCAAGCGTTATGCGTACGGAAGTTGAAGCAGTCGGGGAAAAAAGTAGTGGCAGTGGCGCTGCGAAACCCGTATGACCTGACGGCGTTTCCAGAAGTGGATGCCTTTCTTGCTGGATATGATCACGGGAAAAAAGCAATCGAGGTCATCATAGACGTCTTGTTTGGAGAGCGTCAGGCGGTTGGGAAGCTGCCTGTTACCGTTCACTAGAATAGTCATTCGGAAATGGAGTAACCTCGGGCAAAATACAAACGGTCAAAGAAGCGTATTCTTTGGCCGTTTGGTTTTGGGTTATGGATTTGTTACGATTTCACATGCAGTCGGTTCGAGATTTCATCCAGCTTATGTATGATCGAAAATAATTGCTCGGAGGTAGCATCCAGTTCTTCCGCAGAAACGGATGACAAGGAAACCTGTTGATCGATTTTGTGCAACTGATTATTAATGCTCAGCAGAGAAGTATGTATGTCTTTCGAAGAGGCGTTTGATTTATCTGCTAGTTTTCGTACTTCATTGGCAACGACGGTAAAGCCCCGCCCGTGCTCTCCCGCTCTGGCAGCCTCGATTGCAGCATTGAGACCGAGCAGGTTTGTCTGGGTAGAAACATCTGCGACAAAGCCGCTGAGCTTCTCGATTTCTTCGTTTTGTTCCTTCAGCACGTGCATGGATTGGGCAATTTCATCATTTACTTCTGTCAGCTTGGTGGCGGACTGCGCAAAGACGGAGGAGATCCGAATAGCTTCCTGGGTAGTAGCTGTCAGCTCTGTTGCCATTTGCTCCATATTTTCGCGATATGTTCGATTTTCCCTCATGGTCTCCCCGATATACTGCTCCAGAATGATTGCAGCGTCAAAAAATACTCTTTTCGTCAGCGCCTGATGAAAGGCGGATGCGTTCGGCAAACAGGGGATTTTTTCTGCAAAAAGACGTAGATAAAGTGAATACCCACCCAAGAACCAGGAGGCCGATAGACCAATACGGGCATGGGTAGAGCCGATTCGTTGCCGGCTTTGAATATAATCTTCATCAAACGTGTCAGAAGCGAGGGTTTCCAGATACCACATCTGCACTTTTTTCAAGCTTTCTACCGATGCGTTTGCCTGAATGATTCGACTCAGGTTGGCGAATTTGTCCAATTCGTCGTAAAAGCAATCTACCATTTCTTCCGCATGCTTCATGATGAAGTCTTTGTGGGAGTGCAAGAGCTGTAAATCTTCATCCGTCAGATCATAGTACGTACACAGCTGGCTCCACTTATTTTCCAATGCAATCATGTTGATCCCTTCTTCTCTCTCTTTTACTATCAATACTTTCAAATTTTAACAAATCATGAACAGTTCAAAACTGAGCATTTTGTGAAATATTACATATTACGGAATCATATACACATGCATCGGTCGTCATAGAGATTGCCATAATCATCCAATAAGCATTACAATCTATGGAAAAAGGCGTTATACGCATCGATTGGGGAGAATGTTTTGTCAATTGCAAAAAGAATTTTTCTTACCTTTGCGATTATTTTAGCGATGTTCGCAGCAGTGGGTAGCTATCTTTATCTGGAATCAGTGACGCAATTGGAGACAACAACAGCAATGGAGTCCAAAATATTGAAGTCTGCTCTCTTATCGGAAGAAATGAAGCTGTCTGTGATTCAAGTTCAACAATGGTTAACAGATATGAGTGCAACACGCGGGTTAAACGGTTTGAATGACGGAATGGATAAGGCAAATGAATTTGCACAGCTTTTCCGGCAGCAGCTACAGGAAATGAAACAATTAAATCCCGAGGATGAAGGGCTTCTACAGGAGATGGAGCACGCATTCGAGGCTTACTATACGATTGGGAAAACGATGACGCAGGCGTATGTGGAAGGAGGACCTGAAGCAGGGAATCAGTTCATGGGCGATTTTGATCTGAGAGCAGAAGAGATCAACCAGGATATGGATGCTTTTCGGAAAGAAAAAATGGAGCAAATTACAGCTTCAGTAAGTAATATTCAAGACTCTATAACCTTATCGAATCGGCTGCTGATCATTTTTTTCATCTGTGTGCTGGCGGTGAGTGGAACGATTGCCATTTGGCTAGGCAAATCGATAAACCGCCCTTTACGCAAATTAAACCAATCGGCCATGCTCATTTCCCATGGGAAGCTTGATCAGCCAATTACAGCAGAGTCCAATGATGAACTCGGCCAATTAGCGAAGGTATTTGAACAGATGAGAGCCAATTTGCATGTCCTTATTCTCGGAGTAAAGAATACAGCAGACGAGGTTGCGGCAGCAGCAGAGCAGTTGTCAGCGGGGGCTGAGCAAACGGCTGCTTCATCAAGACTGATTTCAGATTCCGTCAATGAAATTGCGGAAGGAGCGCAAAAGCAGCAGCATGGGTCAGAGCGCAGTAAGATAAGTATGGCCGAAATGAATGCGGGAATTGAAATGATCGCAGGCTCCTCTTCTTTCGTAGCCACCCATTCATTAACGATGGCAAAGCTGGCGCAGCAAGGCGATGAAACAGTTGGATTGGTCGCCAAGCAAATGGACCAGATTCACGATCAAAGTCGAGAGGCAACGGAAGTCGTTCATCAGCTTGATACACGAACTGCACAAATCGAGGAGATTTTACAAGCGATGGATTCAATCACTGCTCAGACGCAAATCCTCGCACTAAACGCTGCGATTGAAGCGGCGCGGGCAGGGGAGCAGGGAAGGGGCTTCTCGATTGTGGCAGATGAAGTGCGAAAATTGGCTGGAGAGTCACAGGTATCGTCGGCGCGAATTGCCAGCCTGGTAGAGGAAATACGAGCGAGCATGACTATGGTGGTTGACGCTATGATGAAAAGCAATCAGGAAACAGCATCCGGAATGGAAATCGTACGTGAAGCAAATACCATCTTTGCTGGCATTCGGACTACAGTCGACGAAGTGACTGATCAGATTCAAGAGGTATCAGCATCCGCAGAGCAAATGACCAGTAATTCCAATCAGGTCAACGAAGCTGTCACTGTGATGAAACAAGTGGCTGACAGGACCCTCTCCCATGTACAAAAAACAGTAGATTCTGTTCAAACACAGCTTTTGTCCTGTGAAGAGGTTGCCAGCTCAGCAGGAAGACTCAACCGAGAAGCGCATCGCCTGCAAGAACTGGTCAGTAGATTTGAAGTCTAGCAAGATGGTGTAAGGATAGAGCATAAATAACAGGAAGAAAGGAAGGGTTCTGAGGGAGTTCTCAGACCCTTCCTTTTTTGAAGAGAGCGAGTTTTTGTATGTACATAAGAAAAGGACCACAGATGACTCTCCATCTGTGGTCCTTTAGGTAACTGTCACTATTTCTATCATTCACGTACTACCCCATACTGCTTCTCTATGTAAGTGACAGCTCCATAGTTAAGATATCATATTATCGTTATCTTGTGGGTAGATTTGTTGGCGATGGAAACAAATGGTGGGCACGAGGCTAGCTGGAAAAAGTAAAGCTGCCTTTTTCCAGTACTTTTACGTCGTCGATAAATACATCCGGTTTGTTTACGATTAAATCAATATGAACCCCCGCTTCAATCGTTCCCCCGAAAGTGATGTTGCTTCCAAAAGCGATATGAATCGTGCCGAACGCCTTTTCATCTTCCAAAACAATCCCGATAATACGCGCTTTATGATTGGTACCAATCCCAAATTCTGCAAGCATGCGTCCGTCATTTTCACCCAATGTCTGGAGCAGTCTGTCTGCTACGGGACCTTGCACGTCGATGAGCCGTCCGTCCTTGATGGTAAGCAAATGCGGCTCATCGACCATGCCGATTCCTGCAATGGAGCCATCGACGATAATTTGACCGTTTGCTGAGCCCTCTACTGGAGCGATATAGGCTTCACCAGAAGGCAAATTGCCTGATTGACCCGCTTCCAAATACATGCCAGTACTGGGAACTCCGTATCTGGTTTCGATGGAAAATTGGAGCTTGTATCCATCCTTTTCAATACGCACTTCTTTGCCATTTGTCAGGATTTGTGTCACGACCTCTGTGAGCCGCTTCACTTCGTTGTAGTCGGCCGCAATGGCCCCGTCCTTGAACATGTCCTCGGTAATGCCTGGCATGGTCGCTACGCGTGTGCCATTCGCTGCAGCAGCTTTTCTCGCCTGGGTGTGTGTCAAGGAATGCTTCGTAATGCAGATAGCTACATCCGCTTGCTTCATCGCTTCAGCAATCGCCTGAGGCGGCTCCTGGCCTGATTTTTGTCGCTCCTTCATCACCATGAGGACGGTTTCTGCCCCAAGCTGCTTGCCTGCCTGATAAAGTGCCTCAGCCAAAGGCCGCTTGTCTTCATCTGTTACGATCACGAGCTGTTCGTTTTCTTTTATCCCTAAACAAGTTGCAATCAAATTGCGGCTAATTTCAACCAAATGATTCATTTGGAAACACTCCCTGCTAAAAAAAATTGGAATCAATAACTGATTGTACTGAAATGAAACACTGTTCATCAAGATGAAAATTTTTAGATTTTTGAGTATTTACACTAAAATCATCAGGTGCTATAATCCAAAACGTAACACATATCGAACTACTGGTTCAATATTCGAAACACCTTAAACTACTGGGGGGATTCGTAGTGAGGAAAATTTTGAAGGGAAAAGCGTTGTTTTCTGCGGTAACGGTTGTTTCCATGCTGGCGCTTGCTGCTTGTGGAGGACAAAGCAGTGCTCCAGCAAAAGACGGAGGGGCCGCGGGTCAAGAGCAAGCCGCTGCCGGTACACCAAAAGATGGTGGGGTATTGAAAATCGGCTTGTCTTCTACAGCCAAAACATTGGACCCGATTGCTTACACGGGTGCTTATGAATCAAACATTATTCGTAGTATTGGTGACACACTCGTTCGCTATAGTGGTGATCTGTCCAAGATCGAGCCTAGCCTGGCTACCGAGTGGAAAGTATCCGATGACATGAAGGTGTACACGTTCAAGCTTCGCGACAATGTCTATTTCCAACCAGGTAAATATCAGGATGGAAGAAAAATGACTGCGGAAGATGTGAAGTACAGCCTGGAGCGTTCCTCCAAGGAATCCGCTCTCAAGCGTCTTCGCGGCGTAGAGAGTGTGGAAGTCATCAGTGAAAATGAAGTTGCTCTCCATCTGGATCAGCCAAATGCAGCTTTGCTGGCGATGCTGACAGACGGCGGTAATATCGTCGTTCCGCATGAAGAAGTAGAGGGATGGGGCGAGCAATTCGGCCAACATCTGGTCGGTACCGGTCCTTTCCAAATGGACAAGTTTAACCAGGACGATTCCGTAGCATTGAAACGCGCGGATAAATACTGGGGACCAAAACCACATCTGGATGGCGTCCAGTTCAAATTCATTTCGGATGCCAACATGATGACCAACGCACTGCGCTCCGGTGATATTGATGTTGTGACAGACGTAAAAGGTCAGAACCGCGCCGTTATTGAAAAAGACCAAAATCTGAATTTACAGACCAAACCAGGTCTTTCGATCGAATATATGGGCTTGAACCAAAATGAGGGTCCGACAAAAGACAAAAAGGTTCGCGAAGCCATCCGTATGGCAGTCGATGTAGAAGGACTCGTAAAAGGTGTGTTCAAGTGGGGAGGCGCAGAGAAGTCGTACCTGCCTCTGCCAAAAGCATCGTGGGGATATGACTCTTCGCTAGAAGCATCTGTTCCAGCTTTTGATCCACAAAAAGCAAAGCAGCTGCTTGCCGATGCTGGCTATCCAAATGGATTTAAAACAGAGCTGTACGTGATTGCTTCCCGTGTACCGCAAGCGACAATCGCAGCTCAGCAGCTCAAAGATAACCTGAATATCGATGTGGACATCAAAACGGTTGAGTGGGGAACCTTTAGCGATGTGGTCGCAAAAGGAAAAGCGCCGCTGTATATCATGGGCTGGTCCTGGTATCCAGATCCTGACTTCTTCCTCTATCAAATGTTCCACTCCAAACAAATCGGTTCTCTTGGAAACGGTTACGGCTACAACAATCCAGAGGTAGACAAGCTGCTGGATCGGGCAACTGCTGAAACAACAGACGAAGCAAAACGCAAAGAAATGTACGGCCAAGCAATGAAAATGATCAACGACGATGCTGTCCACGTAGAGCTCGGTCTGCTCGACGTAGCAACAGGCATGAAGAAGTACGTGGAAGACTACCAGGTACGTGCAGATAGCTCGATCTTCCTGGTGAACGAGGAAACAAACGTTTGGCTGAACAAATAAATCGATAGCAAATAGCAACAAGCGAAGAGAGGGATAACAGCCTCTCTTCGACCATTCTTTATCCGATGAGGCACCTACAATTTCAAGAAAGGAGGAGAGAAGGAATGCTTAAACTGATTCTCAGACGATTGGTCGACCTGATCCCGACGTTGCTCGTGGTTGCTACCACTGTGTTTATCATCACACGCATGATTCCAGGTGATCCGGCAGCGGTGCTTTTGGGCCCGCAAGCGTCGCCCGATGAAATTGCGAAGATGCGTGAGTCGCTCGGTTTAAACCAGCCGATGTACCTTCAATATATTGATTTTCTCGGTAATCTTTTGAAGGGGGATCTCGGGACCTCCCTTGGGTACCATCAGCCTGTTTTATCGTTAATTTTGGAACGCTTCCCGAACACATTACTTCTCTCCGTTTGTGCTCTTGCCATTTCACTCTTGATCGGAATCCCGGCAGGAATTATTTCCGCAACCAAGCAATACTCCCCATGGGATTACACGGTCATGATTTTATCTCTCGTGGGCGTATCGATGCCGATTTTCTGGCTCGGGGTCATGCTGGTTCTGTATTTCAGTGTTCATTTAGGCTGGCTGCCAGCGACGGGGATGGGTTCTTTATCTGAAGGATTTGGAAGCGTCATCACTCATCTTGTTTTGCCAAGTATTGCCCTGTCTACTATTCCGATGGCGACATTCGCACGTATTACACGCTCCAGCATGCTTGAGGTCATTAGACAGGACTACATCAAAACAGCTCGTGCCAAAGGTCTTCGTGAGTTTTTCGTCGTCTGGAAGCATGCTTTGAAAAATGCAATGACTCCGCTGTTGACCGTGATGGGGATGCAAATCTCCTCCATGCTGGGCGGAGCCGTTTTGACAGAGACCATTTTTAGCTGGCCTGGGATGGGACGCCTGGTCGTAGACGCGATCGAAAATCGTGACTTCGTTGTCGTCCAAGGAACGGTACTGTTCATCGCTGTGATTTTCGTCCTGATCAATTTGCTAGTCGATATTTTATACACCGTGGTCAACCCACGTGTGAAACTTTCCAATAAAGGGGAGGGCTGATACGACATGAGTAATCAAGCGCAAAATATCTCGCCAGTATCGGTCCCACTCGCCGAGAAGAAAAAGCGCAAAGAAAACAGTGTGTGGAGACGCTTGCTGAAAAACAAGCTTGCTCTGGTCGGAATGATCATTATTGCGATCATGATCATTTTTTCCGTATTTGCACCGCTCATTGCCACTCATCCGCCAAACGCAATGGATTTAGCCAATTCCTTGTCGGAGCCAGGGGTCGATGGACATATTCTGGGAACGGACAACTATGGACGGGATTTGTTCAGCCGAATCATCTATGGAACGCAAATCTCTTTGATCGTCGGTATTTTTGCGATCGGGCTAGGTGGCGTCATCGGAACCTTGCTCGGATTGGTGGCTGGCTACTACGGCGGAAAATGGGATGCCATCATCATGCGCTTGATGGACGGGCTGTTTGCCTTCCCGTTTATCCTGCTTTCGATTGCGCTGATGACGGTGCTCGGTGCCGGTTTGTTTAACGTGATTTTGGCGATCGGGGTTGCCAATATTCCAGGATTTGCGCGAATTGTACGCGGTCAGGTGTTGGCGGTAAAAGAGGAAGAGTACATCGAGGTAACGAGATCTCTTGGGGCGAATCATTCGCGCATCATTTTTCACCATATCTTGCCGAACTGTATGGCGCCGATCATTGTATACGCCACGATGAATGTGGCTGGAGCGATTATTTCCGAAGCGGCTCTGAGCTTTTTGGGTCTCGGTGTTCAACCGCCTACCGCTTCCTGGGGCAGCATTTTGAAGGACGGAAAAGATTTTCTTGTTCTCTCCCCGCATATGGCTACGTTTTCTGGACTGGCCATTCTGTTATCCGTACTGGGCTTCAACCTGTTCGGTGACGGTCTTAGGGATGCGCTTGACCCAAAAATGAAAGTGTAACGGGCACTACGTAGCAAAAATATCTTCACCATTACTTAGGCATTGGGGTGAAAGGGAATTGGCAAAACCAGATGTGCTTCTTAGTGTGAAAGATTTGGCTGTCTATTTTTATTCGTCTGGAGTCGTCAAGGCGGTAAATGGCGTGAGTTTTGACTTGAGACAGGGAGAGACGATCGGAATCGTAGGAGAATCTGGATCGGGTAAAAGCGTAACCTCTACTGCCATTCTTGGGCTGATTCCGTCTCCCCCGGGAAAAATCGAGCGAGGGAGCATCGTCTTCGAAGGCAAGGACCTGACGAAGCTACCGCAAAACGAGATGAGAAAAATTCGGGGGAATGAGATTTCGATGATATTTCAGGACCCGATGACATCTCTTAATCCGGTATTTACTGTAGGGAATCAAATTATCGAGGTTATCCGTCTGCATCAACAGGTAAACAAGAAAGAGGCTCGTATCAGGGCCATTGAAATGCTAAAGCTGGTCGGAATTCCAGAGCCAGAAAAGCGTTTGGAGCAATATCCGCATGAATTTTCCGGTGGGATGCGTCAACGTGTCATGATTGCTATCGCCTTGGCATGCAATCCAAAGCTGTTGATTGCCGATGAGCCGACGACCGCATTAGATGTAACCGTTCAGGCGCAAATTTTAGAATTAATGAAGAAACTGCAGGATGATTTGAAAACATCCATTATTATGATCACGCATGACCTGGGAGTTGTCTGGGAGAGCTGTCAAAAGGTACTCGTCATGTATGCCGGTAACACGGTTGAATATGCAAACGTAGAGGATTTGTACCAAAATCCGCTTCATCCATATACATGGGGATTGCTTGATTCCCAAATCAAGTCTGATACCGTAGGCAAATTGCCTTCCATTCCAGGGAATCCGCCTGATTTGCGCAACGACATTGCGGGCTGTTATTTTGCCCCGCGCTGTAAGTACGCGCAGGAAAAATGCTTTACCGAAAGACCGCCGCTTATAGAAGTAAGTCAAGAGCATATGGTAGCTTGTCATTTTCAAACGGTCGATCATCGTCTGAAGCGGGAAGGAGGAGAAGTGAGTGAGTGAAGCCATTTTGCAAGTCAAAAACGTCAAGAAGCACTTTCCCGTTAAGGATTCAGCCCTGTTCGCCAAACCTACCAAATTCGTCAAGGCCGTCGATGATGTCAGCTTTGAGGTGAAAAAGGGAGAAACGCTTGGGATCGTTGGTGAATCGGGTTGCGGGAAATCGACATTGGCTCGTCTCGTCATGCAGCTGATCCGTCCGACATCTGGCTCCGTTGTACTAAATGGTCAGGATCTCGCCTCTCTATCCGAGCAAGAATTGAAAAAAGCGCGTAAATCCATCCAAATGGTATTCCAAAATCCGTACGCTTCGCTCGATCCGCGAAAGACGGTAGAGCAGCTCGTGATGGAGCCACTTGTCATTCATCAGGTCGGGACTCATCAGGAGCGTGTAAAAAAGGTGCAAGAGCTGCTAGAGGTAGTAGGACTGAGCGATTATCACGCAACACGTTATCCGCATGAATTCAGCGGTGGACAGCGGCAGCGGATCAATATCGCCCGGGCGCTTGCTCTGCATCCGGATGTTGTCATCTGTGATGAGTCGGTTTCTGCCCTGGACGTTTCGATTCAGGCGCAAGTCATCAACCTGCTGAAAGAGCTGCAGGCCAAATTCGACCTCACGTACATTTTCATCTCGCATGACCTGAACGTCGTTCGCTACATCAGTGACCGGATTGCTGTCATGTATCTCGGGCGGGTCGTCGAGATGGGAACGTATGAAGAGATTTATCACAATCCACAGCATCCGTACACGCGAGCTCTTCTCTCGGCAGTGCCAAAAGAAAGCCCGCTGGTGAAAAAAGAGCGCATGATCTTGACCGGGGATGTACCAAGCCCGATGAACCCGCCTTCTGGATGCCATTTTCACAAGCGTTGTCCGTATGCCACGGATCGTTGCAAGACAGAAACACCTGCGCTGGAGTTGTTTGAAGGGCAGCATCTGGTTTCTTGTCATCTACTAGGAGATATATCATAATAGCAGAGGAGACTTGTTTTATGTCGTTCAAACATGTCATTGAAATGTATGATCTCATGGATAGTGCTTTTGTCAGCGGAAAAGACTTGAAAGAATATTTTGAGCAGCGTCATTTTTCGGGTGTTGAGGTAACTACCATTACCGGAAATAAAGGCAAGACTGATTTTGTAAAAGTAACGATTAAAGGTAAAAATGGGAAGAGCAGCGGTGGCAATGCACCTACACTCGGCGTTATTGGCCGTTTGGGTGGAATTGGCGCACGACCTGAGCAAATCGGATTCGTTTCCGATGGTGACGGAGCTCTTGCCTGCATGGCGACCGCTGCGAAACTAGCAGACATGCAGCAGCGTGGCGATATTTTGGAAGGGGATATCATTCTCACGACCCATATTTGCCCGGATGCTCCGACTCTGCCGCATGATCCGGTGCCATTCATGAATTCGCCGGTTGATATGATGACGATGAATCAGTACGAAGTAGTAGCAGAGATGGATGCAATTCTATCTATCGACACTACGAAAGGAAACATGATTCTCAACCATACCGGATATGCCATTACTCCTACTGTAAAAGAAGGCTATATCCTGCGCATAAGCACTGATTTGCTAGAAGTCATGAAGCAAACATCAGGCAATATGCCTGTGACGCTGCCGATTACGACGCAAGACATTACCCCATACGGAAACAATGTTCACCACATCAACAGCATTATGCAGCCGTGCGTAGTGACTGACAGTCCAGTCGTTGGAATTGCTTTGACGACACAAGTACCTGTAGCGGGTTGTGCGACAGGGGCTACACATCTCGTTCATGTGGAGCAGGTTGTGCGCTTCGTGATTGAAGTAGCCAAGCTCTACGGTATTGGCAAGTGTGAGTTCTTCGATCAAAAAGACTTTGAGCTGATGAGCTCTTTGTATGGAAGCATGAAGCATCTGCTGACTCTGGATGGGAAGGTGAGCGTATCATGAGCGAGCTCACCAATAAGCTGAAGGATCTGGCTATCGCTGCTGTTGAAGAGAACAAAGACGAATTGATCGATCTGTGCTGCCGCCTGATTCAATTTCCGAGTGAAAATCCTCCAGGGGATTCTGAGCCGATCAGCCGCTATATTCACGAATATTTGGAGCGGTTTGGAATTGAAACACAGTGGCATGAAGCTGGACCGAAAATGTTTAACCTCATCTCGCGGATTGGAAATGCAGATGTAGGCGGAAAACGTCTGATTTACTGCGGTCATACGGATGTTGTTCCGGCAGGTGATCTCAGCAAATGGGAATTCGATCCGTTTAGTGGCGAAGTCAAAGACGGCTGGATTTTGGGTCGTGGCGCTTCTGATATGAAGGGTGGACTGGCTGGTCTCATTTTTGCGGCTACGATCTTGAAGCGACTCGGCGTGGAATTGCCCGGGGAATTGATTCTGGCGATCGTGCCTGACGAGGAAACAGGCGGAGAGCTGGGGGTACCGTGGATTTTGGAGCGCAAGCTGGTAGAGGGAGACGGCTGCCTGATTGCAGAACCGTCCTCGCCTTATAACCCAACCTTGGGACAAAAAGGCTCTTGCTGGTTCCAGTTGACCGTTTACGGCAAGCCTGCACACGGCAGTCTCGGACCTATTGCCGGGAAAAATGCGATCATTGATGCAATGAGAGCGATTGAGTGCATTCGTACCGTATGGGATTATCCGGTTACCATTCCAGATGAAGTGAAGCCGCTCGTGCAAATTTCCAAAGAGTACATGCTGGGAACAGAGCGCGAGCCATACCAAGGCGTTTTGGAGCGAATCTCCTGCAACATCGGTACGATCCAGGGCGGAACGAAGTCAAATGTCGTCCCTGACACCTGCGTCGTCGAGGTGGATTGCCGCTTGCCGTTTGGCGTGACCAGAGAAGAGGTTATGGCGTATATTCATGGTAAGCTGGATGCACTGGAGATCGACTACGAAATCAAGTCATTTGGCATCATGAGCCATGCGAATTACACAGATCCGTCTGACCCTGTATGCCGCGCGATTGTCGACAACATCACGTATGTGACAAAAGAGCATGCGTATGGAGTGCAGCAATGGGCAAGCAGTGATGCGAGACATTTCCGTGACTATAACATCCCGGTCTTGCAATATGGACCTGCATACCTGCCAAGCATTCACAATTTCAATGAAAAAGTGCTGGTGGAAGACGTGATTCGTTGTGCAAAGGTTTATGTGGCAGCTGCCATTGACTTTTTGTATGAGAAAAAAGAGGCATAGTTCCCCACGGACTATAACCACTCTATAAATGGAATAAAGGGGAGTCGTCGTGTTAAAAACATTGGATCAATCACTTAAGCTACTGCAGTTGTTCACAAAAGAAAAGCCGGAGTGGGGGGCTCGGGAGTTGGCCAAGGAGACGGGATTGAATCATACGAATGTGTACCGTGTCTTGTCCACCTTTGAGGCAAACCGTTTTCTGGTGAAAGACCCTGAAACCAAAAAATATTCCTTGGGTATTCGTTTGTGGGAACTCGGTTTGACAATGAGCGAGTCGTTCCATGTTTCACGACTGATTCGTCCCATTTTAGAACGCATGATGGAGGAAGCTGGGGAATCGATCTTCTTGACCAGTCTGGACGGGGATGAAGGATTGACTCTCGATGCCCTGGAGCCTGATCATGTGGTGAAATTTTCCGTTTCCGTAGGCAGCCGATCGCCTTTGTTCGTCGGGGCATCCTATCGCTCGATCATGGCGTACTTGCCCAAAGAGAGAATCGAGCACATCATCCAGCAGGGCCTCAAGCAGTATACGAAAAACACGATTGCTGATCCTGATCAATTGCGTGCAGAGCTGGAGCGTATTTTGGAACAGGGGTGGGCGCGCAGTACAGGAGAATATACACCTGATGTATTGGCAATTGCTTGCCCGTTGTTCCATCCTGACGGTCATATTATGGGGTCGTTGACGATATCGGGACCTCATTACCGTATGCCGGAAGAGAAGATCGAAAAGTATCATGAAATCTTAATGCGCGGGCAAAAAGATATCGACAAGCTGATCAAAGAGTATCGAATTGATTTGGCTCGCTACTATGTGTTTGGTTAAATAACGCAAATAGAAAGTGTACCCTAGGTGTGAGCTAGGGTACACTTTTTTGTGAGTAAGGAGTATCTCATACATACGCTTACTCTAACATCCTCACTCCTGCCTCCGTCAATCTCGTCCCAAACCGCCCGCGATTTTTCACGATATACCCCCGCAGCTCCAGCACATCCAAACGGCTTCGAATCTGCTGCTCGCTCAATGGCCTTGTCCACTCTGCACTCATTTCCATTATCCTTCGTCGATTGGGAGTTTCTCCTCGTTTCGCTATGGTCTGAATACTTCGCAAGATGAGCAGCAGCTCGTCTTCTTCGTCAGGTATAACTGGTGCTTTCGGCATTGCGCCAGAGGTCCGCTCCTGAACATCAGGGGAAGAATTACTTATTGGATTGGTGCTTTGCAGGGGAATGTTTTCGACATGAATCGTACTCTCCTCACAGACGGCTAGCATATAATCGATCGTGTTCTTTAGTTCTCTTACATTCCCGTGCCATGGCAAGGAAGCAAGCTTCTCGATGACCTGTGGCATCACTGCTACATGCGGGTGTTTGCTTTGGTGGATAAAATGGCGAACCAGGAGGGGGATATCGTCCGTCCGATTCCGCAGGGAGGGGAGATCGACGAATAGCACCCGCAGCCGATGATACAAATCTTCGCGAAACGTTCCTTGTTCAATCATGTGCAGCAAATTTTTGTTGGTAGCAGCGATAATCCGAACATCAATGGGGATGATTTTGCTTCCGCCGATGCGCATGATCTCTTTTTCCTGCAGGACACGCAGAAGTCGTGCTTGCAGCTTCAGACTACTGTCGCCAATCTCATCCAAAAAGATTGTGCCGCCGTTCGCCTGCTCGAACAAGCCTACTTTTCCACCTTTTTTAGCACCGGTGAACGCGCCGTCATCATAACCGAACAGCTCACTTTCCATCAGATCCTCGGATATGGCGCTGAAATTAACAGCGAGAAAGGGCCTTTTGTCTCGTAACGATGCATTGTGTATCGCGCTTGCAAAAAGCTCTTTTCCTGTTCCACTTTCGCCCTGGATCAGAAGAGTCAGGTCTGTCTTGGCCAGCTTTTTTGCGATTGCTTTTGTTTTAGTGAGAGGTGAGCTTTCCCCGATGATATCGTCAAACGTGTATTTTGCCACAAAGCCTTTCTTTTTCAATTCGGAGCGCAGCGATCTTTCCAGCTCGATCGTCTTCCTCGCATTCTTAAAGGTAGCGACGAGTGACTGGTCGTTGTTAAGAGGGAAGCGATGAACGACAGCCTCAACCTGACCGAAAGTAAACCAGCGATCCTTTTCATCTGAGGAATCCAGTAAAAATTCGATGAGCTCGGGATGATCGATAGCGTCACCAAGAGATTGGCCGATCACACGGTTGGGAGAGACTCCGAGCAGATGCCCGAGTTCCTCATTGAATACGGTGATCTTGCCTCCTTGCGTAATGGTTAGAATTCCGTCGTTGACGCCATCTAAGACTTCATTCAAGTGCTTGTTCAGGTTCGTAGCAATTTGATTGGCATCTGCCAGCCGCTTACTTAATTGAATAATTTTGCGCAAATAGCGCTGGGAGATGACATCTTCTGGCTCGTGAAGCTGGAAATGGTCCAGGATTTGATGGATCGTCGAGATATCCATCAGGCGTGGACCGATGTTAACCACATCGTGAACGTGCTCAGGAATAAGCTCAAAAGCACCTGGCGTCACTGCGATTTCAATTTTTCGCGCATTTTGAAGCCCAGGATAAAACGGGATGTAATGGATGTGTTCAATCCCCAGCTTTTTCAGCGATTCAATCGATTCCATGCATGTCTCAAAGGAGTCGTTGACATAGAGGGCACGGGTTCCGGCAGGTAAATACAAGAGCTTGTCGATGTTTTCATAGTTGATGATTCTTTTCGCGATAATGACCTTGCAGTCTGTACCTATGCATGCCCTTACTTTAGGCTCTTCCAACACGAGAGGGTGGGAGAGTACGACCAATTGATTGTGAAGAGATTTTGGGAGCTCTTCTTCAATGGAGTAACTGCTGATTTGTACATATCCGTCCATAATCTCCTGAAGCTGATTGATAAGTGCGGTGCGGGTATCCTTGCTGCCGGCCAGTAATACGAATTCGTTCATCTGCATTCGCCCTCGTTTTTGGTTATTTGGGTATGTTTGGGTAAAATGATCGCGAGAAATAACCGAATATTCTCTATCATAAACCAAATAGCTATTTGATGCACAGATAAGTAGAGGGGAAAACCAAGGCTTATCAATGGTTCTGGAAAAGGGAGCTGCACTAGCAGCTGTCTCTTTTTTTTGGCATGAATCATGCGTATGAGAACAGCAGCTTCACTTAAATGACAAAAGGGAGAGATTTCAGGTGAAAACGAGAAAAGGGTGGATTTTGCTCTCAGTCAGCTTGTTGGTGGCAGCGACTACGTTAATGGGCTGTACCAGCAATTCGAGTCAAACACCGAAAACCAGTGCGGAAGCACCAGAGAATGCCCCGCAAAAGGAAACTACCGAGGCGAAACGAACCGGTGAAATAACGGTGGCACTCGAAGCGGAAGCGACCTCACTGGATCCTTGGAATTCCACGGATAGCAACACGCTGCATATTTTGTCCACGATGTTCGAGGGATTGCTTACGCTGGATGAAGATGGTGAGGTTATACCCGTTCTTGCAACCGATTACAAATGGAGCGACGATGCTACGTCCCTGACCTTTCATTTGCGCAAAGCTGTCCTTTTTCATGACGGTACGCCGTTTGATGCCCAGGTGGTGAAAAACAATCTGGATTACGTTCGCAACAAGGAGCATGGCATGGCAAGGGCGAGCTTCTTTGGCTTCATTAAGGAAATTACGGTTGTAGACCCGTATACGGTAACCGTCACAGCGAATGAACCAGACTCTGCAATGGTTGCTTATATGGCTCATCCGTCTGCCAGCTTCAAATCGCAGAAAGAACTACAAAAGAAGCTCGATGACCCGAATTACAGCTTAGACCGTAATCCTGTAGGGACTGGCCCCTATCAGTTTCACGAATGGAAAAACGGACAGTATGTGAAGGTGACAGCTTTCTCTGATTATTGGGATAAAGGAAAAACGGCAAAGCTCGCATCCATTCAGTTCAAGCCGGTGACGGAGGCAAGTACGAGAGTCAATATGCTCAAAGCAGGTGAGGTAGATATCGTGACGAGCTTGCCGACACTTGATGCACGAAACATGGGGTCTGATCCGAGTTTGGATGTCTATTCGGGTCCGTCACTCAACATGCTCTACGTAGGCATGAATACAAAACTGGACAAGTATAAGGACAAGCGCGTGCGTCAAGCGATGAACTATGCGATGAACAAAGAACAGTTGATCAGCCAGGTCGCTGACGGTTTTGGCACAGCTGCCGATTCACCGCTTTCTCCATTGGTCAAAGGATATTCGAAACAACAAAGCTATGCCTATGACGTGGCCAAGGCCAAAGAGCTTTTGAAGGAGGCTGGCTATCCGAATGGCTTCACGGCGACGCTCTGGACGCGTAACTCTACTGAGTTCGTGGCTATCGCGGAAAATATCAAAATCCAGCTGCAAAATGTAGGGATCAAGGTCGAGGTACAAGCGTATGAGAGCGGCACACTGTTCGAAAAACTGGATGCGGGAGAAGGAACCGATCTGTATATCGGTCGATGGGGCACAGGGACAGCGGAAGCCGATTGGGGCTTGCGTCCAAATTTCGCGTCTGACCGAGTGCCGCCAAACTATAATAACTCGGGCTTCTACATGAACAAACAAGTAGATCAACTGCTAGACGATGCACTGAAAGCGACAAACAGCGACGCGGCGAGGCAAAAATACGACGAAGCACAAAAAGTCATCATGGATGAAGCTCCATGGATTTTCCTGTACGTTCCGGATGTGGTGATCGCGAAGCAAAAAACGGTATCGGATGTTTCGGTTACGCTCGACACTGTCCGCTTGAATAGCGCTTATAAACAGTAGGATGCCTCTGTCATTTTTAGTTTCAGTAGAGAAGGTGTAATGAATGGCAAGATATATTTTCAGTCGAGTTTTGGTTATTATTCCCATTTTGTTGATCGTTTCGGTTCTTTCCTTTTTGTTTGTGCATCTTACTCCTGGCGACCCGATCCGCATCATGTACGGGGCGGATATGGATATGGCCACTTACGCGAAAGTAAAAGAAAAGCTGGGCTTTAATGATCCTATTTATGTGCAGTACGGGCGCTATCTCAGCCAAATTCTGTCGGGAGACTTCGGAGTCTCTTATAAAACAAAGACGAATGTTTCAGAAGAGATCGGCAGAAGGCTCCTCTATACACTGGGATTAACGTTTGCCAGCATGTTTTGGGCTCTGGTCATCGGTCTTATTGTCGGAATTTATTCTGCAGCGAAGCGCAAGTCCCTCTGGGATCGTGTGGGGATCATCGCGACCACAACGATCATCAGCATCCCTGAATTTTGGTTCGGTCTCATGCTGATGCAAGTTTTTGCTGTTCAGTTGGGCTGGCTTCCGACGAGTGGAAGCGGCACGTTTGCCCATCTTCTGCTTCCCTCCATTACGCTCGGATTTGGCGTGGCTGCCATTATTGCCCGCTTTACCCGTTCCAGTGTGCTTGAAGTATTGCAGGAGGATTTTGTTCGCACCGCTCGCGCAAAAGGGCAGAGGGAGTCAGTCATTATTTGGACGCATGTACTTCGAAATGCACTGATTCCGGTGATTACGATGACAGGGCTGCAATTTGGATTCTTGCTGGGGGGAGCGGTGGTTGTCGAGCAGGTTTTTTCTTGGCCTGGTCTGGGATCGTACTTAATCGATTCCGTCCTTGCTCGTGATTATCCGGCGATGCAGGCGCTTATTCTGCTCTTTTCCGTCCAGTTTCTGATTGTCAATCTATTGGTTGATATCAGCTATAGTCTCGTGAATCCGCAAATTCGCTACGAATAACCAAGAGGAGCAGACGTATGAAGAAGACCCACTCTCCCTTTCACTTATTTCTCAAGAAGTTTAGGAAACAAACGATGGCGGTTGCAGCCTTCTGGGTATTGATCGGTATCTTCCTGGTGGGGTTTGCAGGTCCATGGATCACTCCCTATGATCCGAATCGGCCAGTGACTGAACAGTATGCAGAAAAAGGGATCGATCGTGCCAAAGAAATGTCCGGGATGATTCAGGTTACCGGAGTGATGAGCGATGGAACGAAGCGTCCGTTGTCTGATCTTACCCTGCAAAGTGCGAACCGTCAGATTGCCTCTGTCAGTGGTAATGTGAGTGGTTCCGTCAGCGTTACGCCTGTTGGGCAAGGAAGCACGATGGTGGTGATTGCAAAAGACAACGTGGCAACTCAGGTCAAGCTGGACGTATCTATGGAGGATTCTGCTCCAATCGTCAGCGGGCTGCTTCTGCACGGTCCGACTGACGCTGTAAAAAAGGGAGACACTTTTGAGCTTGAGCTGGAGGCTTGGCTTTCCAATGGGGAGAAGCTGGTTGGTGTGGACCCTATTCGCAGCAAGCTTCAGCAACTACGAAAGACAGGCAACTCTAATGCTCAGGAAAATAACGGGTTCTTGTCTGGAAAGAAAAAGAAAGAAGAGCAGCAGATTCAGTACGAATCAACCAATAAAGACGTGCTGCGGGTAAGTAGCGATGGGGTGGTGACTTCGCTTGCGCAAGGAGTTGGCGGGGTGAAGGTATCACTGGGGGCTGTGTCAACGATTGTGCCTGTTGCAGTTGATACTAAGCTGAAGGAGCCTGTACTCGTACAAATATTTCCAGATCAAATGCAGATCCAGCTGCAGGATAGCAGCAAGCATCAGCAGCCGTCTCTTCTACACTGGTTCGGAACCGATCACCAGAATCGGGATATTTTTAGCCGCGTTTTGGCAGGGACACGGGAAACGCTATTTATCGGTTTCGTCTCTGTCGGGATGGGAGCGATCATTGGAACGCTGCTTGGCCTTTTGGCCGGCTATTACGGCAGATGGATCGATTCGATCATTACGCGCCTGACAGATATACTGCTGGCGTTTCCAGGGATTCTCCTTGCGATTGCAGTCATTGCCGTGCTTGGAGCAGGGATGGCCAACATTATTTTCGCCGTAGCGGTTTTTACAGTTCCCATCTTTATTCGCATCGTCAGGGGAAGTGCCTTATCGCTCAAGCAAATGACCTATGTGGAGGCAGCAAGGTCGATTGGTGTGCAAGACTTTGTCATAATCATGCGGCATATTTTACCTGGTATGCTGCCAGTCGTCATGGTTTATTTGACGATGAGAATCGGCACAGCGATCCTGCTTGGCGCGGCTCTGAGCTTTCTCGGATTGGGTGGAGACATTACGGCCCCGGAATGGGGAGCGATGTTAAGTGCAGCCAAAGACAACAGTCGGAATTTGTTCTATCCAACCTTTTTTCCGGGTATTGCCATTGTGCTGACTGTAGTCTGTTTCAATCTGTTTGGTGACGGGCTGAGAGATACGCTCGATCCCAAGCTAAAGGAGTAGAAGCAGGATGAAAAAGCCGATTTTAGAGGTCAAGAAGCTACAGGTGTCTTTCGCAAAAGAAGAGCATCAGATTACGGTCGTCAACGGCGTTTCTTTTGTTGTTCATTCGGGTGAAACGCTCGGGATCGTTGGAGAGTCAGGCTGTGGCAAAAGCATCACGTCCCTTTCCATTATGGGCCTGATTCCAAGACCGCCCGGACGTATTTCCGGTGGACAAATTATTTACAACCACATGGATTTGACTCAATTGTCAGAGGAAGAGATGAGGGACATACGGGGTAACGAGATCTCGATGATCTTCCAGGAGCCGATGACCTCCTTGAATCCTGTTTTTACGATTGGCCGTCAAATCGATGAGATTATTCTCTTGCATACATCTGCATCGAGGCAAGAGGCGAAGCAGATGTCCATCGAGATGCTCGAGCGCGTCGGAATATCACGCGCCGAGCAAATCTATCATAGCTATCCGTTTGAGCTGTCCGGTGGGATGAGGCAGCGCGTTATGATCGCGATCGGAATGGCATGTCAGCCAAAGCTGTTGATTGCCGATGAGCCAACGACTGCGCTGGATGTGACTATACAGCTGCAAATTCTGGATTTGATGAAAAATTTGCAAGCAAAAGAAAACACCGCGATTATGCTGATCACCCACGATCTGGGGGTAGTCGCTGAAATGTGCGACCGCGTTTTGGTGATGTATGCAGGGGAGGTCGTGGAAGAGGCGGACGTGGACGATTTGTTCCATGATCCGAAGCACCCCTATACCATCGGCCTGTTGCTATCCATCCCTTCCACAGAGGAAAAGAAGAGCCGCTTGTATTCGATTAAAGGACAAGTACCGCCAGCGGGGACAATTACCAGGGGCTGCCGCTTCGCGGAACGGTGTGAGCGTGTCTTTGACCGCTGCCTGGAGGAGGACCCAGAGATTGTTAAGGTCGCAGAAAATCATACATGCCGATGCTGGCTCTATGCCTAGGAGAACGGAGGGCAATTTTGTGGAACCACTGGTAGAAGTCAAAGAGTTAAAGGTGCATTTTCCAGTCAAAAAGAAGATGCTGCAAAAAACGAACACAGTTGTGAAAGCCGTCGATGATATCTCTTTTGCCATCAGGCAGGGGGAGACTCTTGGACTCGTCGGAGAATCTGGCTGTGGAAAATCGACTACAGGACGGGCAGTTTTGCAGCTATTCAAACCGACATCAGGTGAAATCAGCTTTGCAGGAAAGAGACTGTCCACTCTAACTGCGAGCGAGATGAGGCAGCAGCGCAAGCATTTTCAAATGGTGTTCCAGGATCCGTTTTCGTCGCTAAATCCACGGCTGACGGTAAAAGAGATTCTCGATGAACCGCTAAAAGCCCACAGGCTGGGCAATGCAGGGGAACGGTCGGAAAAAATTCGCCAAATCATGGAGGTTTGCGGGTTAAATCATACGTTCACTGATCGCTACGCCCACGAATTTTCCGGAGGTCAGCGGCAGCGGATCGGAATCGCACGTGCATTGATCCTCCGACCACAACTCGTGGTAGCGGATGAACCCGTGTCTGCACTGGATGTATCGATCCAATCGCAGATACTCAATCTCATGCAGGATTTGCAAGAAGAGTTCCAGCTCACCTACCTATTCATCTCTCATGACCTTGGGGTTGTGCGGCATATATGTAATCGAGTGGGTGTCATGTACTTGGGGAGAATGGCTGAGCTAGCACCGACCGAAGAATTATACGCCAATCCGCTACATCCTTATACCAGGACGCTGTTATCCGCTATCCCGGTGGCTGACCCGCGATTGAGAAAGGAGCGAATTATTCTGCAAGGGGACGTGCCGTCAGCAGCAAACCCGCCGCGTGGCTGTGCTTTTTCAGGCAGATGTCCGAATGTGATGGAGATTTGCAGGGAAAGCAGGCCGCGTATGCAGCAAGTGACGAGTGAGCATCATGTGGCCTGTCATCTTTATGAATGAGGGGAAAGGAAGCAAAAGATGGGAGAGAAGATAGAAATGAATTTGGCTATCGTCGATGATCTGATCAAGGAGCGAAAAGAACAGTATTTGCAGCAATTGTTTTCATTGCTCAAACAAGAAAGCATCAGCACTACGAATGTAGGGGTCAGAGAATGTGCCCTGCTGCTGAAAGAAATGATGCAGGCCAGTGGCATACAGAGCCGCTTGATTGAAACAGAGGGACATCCCGTTGTTTATGGGGAATGGCTGCAGGCAGAGAATCCATTTACTGTTTTGATCTATGGGCATTATGATGTACAACCGCCAGAACCACTTGAGGAATGGCAGTCACCACCCTTTGAACCAACCATACGTGATGGGAGGATTTATTGCCGAGGGGTGGGGGACAACAAAGGGCAATTGATGGCGCAGGTACTGGCGATCAAAACGTATTTGGACAGCTTTGGTGAGTTGCCAGTCAACGTGAAGCTGGTGTTTGAGGGGGAGGAAGAAAACGGCAGCCCGCATCTCGCGTCGTTCGTTGAGCGGCATAAAGAGCTCTTGGCGTGTGACCTCGTCTACACCTCTGATGGACCGATGCATGTGAGCGGTATACCTTCCGTCGAGCTGGGGGTCAGAGGCATTCTTGGAGTCGAACTGGTAGCACACGGAGCCAAGTGGGATCATCATTCGGGGAATTTGGGAAATATCGCCCCTAATCCAGCATGGATGCTGATCGACCTGCTGAAAACAATGCGCGATGACCAGGGAAGGGTGCTGATTGAAGGCTTTTACGAGAACATCCGTCAGCCAACCACCTACGAGCTTGATTTGTTTCGCAAGCTGCCCTTTGATCGTAAGGAGTTGATCGAGCAGATTGGATACGCGGATATCGAAGAGGATGCCGAAACCTTTTATCGACTGTTATCGTTGGAACCGACCTTCAATATTTGTGGCTTCCATAGTGGATACGGGGGAGATGGCTCCAAAACGATTATACCGGCCAAAGCCAGCGTGAAAATGGACATACGACTTGTTACTGATCAGGACCCGGACGATATTTACCAAAAGCTATGCACCCATGTCAAGAAGCATGCCCCAGCTGTAGAGGTCTTGCATCAGGGGGACATGAGGCCATCACGTACGTCGGCTGAACTGGAAATTGTGAAAGTGGTGGTAGAGGCGGTAAGAAATGCCTATTCCATGGACCCGCTGCTAGTGCCTGGTGTCGGTGGCAGCCTGCCTGATTATGTCTGGACTCAAATTCTCGGGGTACCATCCGTAATGGTTCCTTATGCCAATGCGGATGAGGCGAATCATGCACCAAATGAGAACATGACTGTTGAGTTGTTTTACAAAGGGATTTCGTGTACCTGTCATGTGCTGCATCGATTAGGAGAGTTTTCAAGGTAATAAATATATCCAGTCTAAAACACGTCATGTGGTTTTAGACTGGATTTTCGTTTGGAAGAGGAGGAAGAGTTGTTTCTCGTTTTGTCTATCTAGTCCTGATAGCAATAGTGTAGCTTGGTAAAGGAATTGCGCAGCTCCAGCACTTTGGCTTTGATCACCGCAGGCTTGTCTTTTTCGGTTACCCCGCGAGCGATGAGATCTGCGATGATTTCCATCTCGCTCTCTTTCATTCCGTATCTGGTTACTTCAGTTGTTCCGATGCGCAGGCCGCTCGGATAATCCCAATCTTCCGCATTGTCGCCGGGGATCAGATTTTTGTTCGTGATGATGTTGGATTCTGCCAACCGCTCTGCTACCTTGTATCCGCCTCCGTAATTGCGGACATCCAGGATGACCTGATGCGTCCGGGTATAGCCTTTATGATCGCCCAATACGCGTATCCCTCGTTCATGCAGAGCTTTCCCCAAAGCTTGTGCATTGGCGGCGATTTGGGCCATATAGTCTTTGCCAAAAGCCAGAAATTCTGCGGCGGCAGCGGCTAGAGCGGCGACCCGGTTCACTTGGTGAGTGGCAGCCAGCGTAGGGAAGATCGCATCGGTAATCGGTACGGAAAGCTCTGGATCGTTCCAGACGATGATGCCGCTCTGCGGTCCACTGAACGTTTTTCCAGCTGACCCAGTCATGACGCAAGCTCCTTCGCGCAGTGGGTCTTGGAACTGCCCTCCACCGATGAGCCCGAGCTGATGAGCACCGTCGAAGAAAATTTTTCCGCCCCATTCCGAGACGATCGCAGACATCTCCTTCAGCGGGAAGGGAAACAACGTCAAGGACGCACCGAGAGTGACCAATTTGGGACGAACTTGTCTGGCTACCTTGGCGAAATCCTCCAGGTCGACCGTCAGCTCGATCGGGTCCATCGGCACATCAGTAATATGTAAGCCGCGTACGCCAGCAGGACCGTCCATGCGATTGCTGGAGTGGCCGCCAAATGGCTGGGAGATGGTCATGATCTTGTCTCCGGGCTGAGTCAGAGCGGAGTAGACGGTCATGTTGCCAATCATGCTGGCGACGAGACGATGGTCAGCAAAATTCGCCTGAAATACCTTTTTTAGCAGCTCGACACACAAGGCTTCGATTTCGTCGATGTACTTGGTTCCAGCAAACCATCTTTGCCGGGAGCCGATGTGTCCCTCCGCAGCGCGGGTGCCTACCTCTGACGCCAAAAGCTGACGAACAAGCGGGCTGGCTGGGGCTTCCGGAGCCAGAAGATTCAGGCATTCACTGCCGCGCCAAATCGCATTGCGGCTTACCGCGTTGACGATTTCCTCCTGGACGATTCGAGGCGAAGGACTGTTTTCGATGATTTCCCGTGCTCGTGCAAGTACAGACGTATCGTGGACTTCCCCTTTAAGATCAACCGTGCTCATGCGTGTTACCCCCTACCAAATGGTTTTCAAATCATCCGTAAGTAACCTGCCTAGACTGAGCCAGTTTTCTTCCACAAGTTCAGAAACAGTCTGACCCTGACTGTCTCTCATCGCTGCGATTATTTTTTTGTGCTGGTCAAAGGATTCCAGCCCTTCCAAAGAGCCAAAACGAGCAAACTCAAGCCGTCTGATTTTAGGAACAACCCGTTCGAGCGCGATGTAAATTTCTTTGTTACCAGCAGCTCGTAAAAAAACATCGTGAAAGCCGTCATCTGCCTCGATTGCTTTGACGACGTCTTTTTGTTCGAGAGCGAGATGCAAGCGATCGTTCCATTTCTCCAAGTCGGAGAGATCAGCCTCCTTTACTTGTGTGGCTGCCAAACGTGCCGCTAATGCATGCAGGGCGGCAACTACAGGAAATGCGTGTTTCGCCTCCTCGATGTTGAGTGGTGTTACGCGGGTGAGAGAGCCTGGGATGGACTCGACCAGTCCTTCATCCTCCAGACGTTTGAGCGCTTCGCGAACGGGTGTCCGACTTACCCCGAATTGGGTTGCCAACTCATTGTCGTTCAAGCGCTGTCCGGGCTCCATTTCCAGTGAGACGATGGCTGATTTGAGCGTTTGATACACTTGATCACGTAAAGACAAACGGTTGATGTGTTTAATAAAGGTTGTATTCATAAAACCAATATATTGCATATTGGATGACTGGTCAATTTATAATTTTGAATAGTCTAATAACTTTCATCGAACTTGAAAGCGTTACGAGTACAAAAAAGAAGCGGTTCCGAAGTCGCTAGGACTTCGGAGACCGCCCATCATGTTAAGAAGGAGAACGAAAAACTTACTTCATTTTTAACTGGCGAAGGGTGTTATTAAAAGAATCTACGACCCAGATCGTATTTTGCTGATCGACAGCTACATCGACAGGAAGGTAAAACTGAGCGTTGGCGGGAGCACCACTTTGGCTGCCAAATTTTCCAGCTGTACCTGCCAATGTAGTGACTTTACCGTTATACAGGTAGCGGATTACATGATTCTGACTATCTGCGATCACGAGACCGCCTTCTGACGTCATAGCCAAGCCTCTGGGAAACTGAAACTGTGCTTTGGCTGCGTCACCGTCCGCGTAACTGCCCTCCATGTAGAGGCTGTTTGTTGCGTAGGTCAAGTTCGTATCACCGGCGACTGTCGTTACCTTGTTCTGGGTTAAATCGATATAGCGGATACGCTGGTTTCCTGTGTCACTTACATACAGGTTTCCTTTTGCATCCAGATAGAGGCTGCTAGGCTCATTAAATTTGGCGGAAGCGAGAGGGCCATCCTGAAAATCACCTGCTTTTTCATAATAGCCTGGTGATATCTCGACGAGTCGGGTAGATGGACTATTGAGCGTTGTAACGGCTCCGCTTGGTGTAATTTTGCGTATGATATGATTGAGCGTGTCTGCTACATAGACTGTTCCGTCTTTTGCCACGGCGATATCACTTGGTGAGTGAAAGCGTGCCTGTGAACCTGTGCCATTTTGATAGCCCATGATGCCATCTCCGGCAATCGTGAAGACCCCTTGAGCGGTAATTTTACGGATCGAGTGGTTGCCACTGTCGGCTACATACAGGTTGCCTTGCTGATCCAAAACGATTCCCTCAGGAGATTGAAAGAGAGACTGGTTCAGAGCGCCATTGAAGAGCGTTCCGACTGGAAAGCCTTTTTCATCGGTAGAAATGGTCACCCCAGCGTAGGTAGAGACAGCTCCTTGGAACAGCTTGCGAATCAAATGACTTTTCGTATCAGATACATAAACGGTTCCATCCGAATGAATGGCGATTCCCATCGGAGTACGAAGCGATGCGGACAAAGCCGCACCGTTATCCTCTCCAAATTGACCGTTTCCAGCGATTGTAACTACTGAAGGTGCAGCAGGAGCTGTCTGTAAGGCAGCTTCTGCGTGTGCTGGTGTAATCCCCGAAGTATGGACGGTCAACAAGCCTAGCGCCAGGGAAGCAATCCATACAGTCCATTTTTGTCGTTTCATATGATTTGCTCCTTTGAAATGCTTCGAAATGATGAGAAAGCTGTACGTAGGTTAGATCCGTGGAATGGTTATAGCTGTTGTTTGTCCGGAAACTAATGGACTTGCTGCATCAGTAGGCCATGCCTCGATGGAAATGGTATATTGCTTGTTTGTTTCTAACCCCTCAAAGGTATAGGAAGATTCGCCAGATGCGACTGTTCTCACGTCTGTCCTGTTGTCATCTAGATAGAGATGGTACTCTCCTTCGAATGTGACAGGATTCCAAGTAACGCGAATGGATGTTGCTTCTGGAAAAGATTGCAATTCGATTGCCGGTGGAGCTTCAGCATCAGTTCTGAACTCTCTCACGCCTCTGGCGATCGGTTGCAGGAAGCTGTTCAATGCCTCAACCATCAAGGTGTAGGGCGTATCTGGCTCTAGACCAGGCAAGCTAAGGACTTGGTCGGTACCGTCTTCAATCGTGTACGCAGACTCGCTTAAAAGAGAACTGTTCAAGTGGACACGATAGGAAGCCGTATCTGTTATTTTCGCCCATTTGAATGTTGCAGAGCTGGTTGAAATCTCACCATTTTCAATAGGCAAATCGACTACCTCTGGTTCAGGGTGTTCTGGTGAGCCTGTAGTAGACCAGGACGATTCTGCGGAAGTAATCAGGGTTTCCGGAAATCTCTTCCAAGCTTCAACATAAAATGTGTATTCTGTCCCAGGGCTCAAATTCAGAAAGACATGTGACAGATTAAAAGAATCAAATGGAACCGTCTTCTTTAATACCTTTATATCTCCCTCACGCAAATATACCCGATATTCACCGTTGTACTGACCTGGCTGAAGATTGGATTCCCATGAAATCATGATAGAATCAGGTCCTGACTCTCCAACTGAAATTGTGATTTCAGGAGGAAGATACTGTGTTTTAAACGTGAGAAAGCCTTGACCAATCCGCTTGGAACTCGCATCCAATGCGTATACGCGGAGAGAGTAATTTGTTGCAGGCACCAGATCGTGCAAGTAAAGAGTACTGGTCCCGTCCGGTGTTGTCTCGATACTCGGAAAAGGTACTTGCTCATTATTTACATACACTTCATACGTTTCTGTCCCAGCAGGCTTAGTCCAAAAGAATGAGGCAGAATCGGTAGCGAGCTCCCGAGTATTGATTGTGAAGGACGTTGCCTCTGTATTTCCGAGAGTAGAGGCAGTTGCTTTTCCACCGTCCCTGGGATTATCCCATCCTCCTGGCCATGCTTCTACATAGAGCGTGTAGGATTTGTTTGGCAGAAGCCCTGTAAAGCTGTATTCCAGAAGCGAGTTAGCATTTACGGAAGCTTTGTATTCCTTTGCTCCGCCCTCACCGATATAGAGACGGTAATGATCTCCATTTGGATATGGTTCAAAGGAACGCGACCATTTAATCGTCAGGAAGTCTGCTCCTCGATCGGTTACATCTACTTGAATTCCAGAAAATGAGCTAGTAGTAAAGGTACGGGAACCCTCAGCAATCTTCTTTCCTGATCCATTGAGAGCTTCAATTTTTACCGAGTATCTCGTATCGGGATCAAGGTGGTATAAATAGAGATAGCTCGTATTGGCATCCCAATTGCTTTCTACATAAAAATCGGATTGCTTTCCATTCAGATAGACCTTATAGTCCGCGGTACCCACTGGAATAGTCCACTCCAGATCTGCCATGTCTGTGCCCAGATTAGACAGGGTAATCGGGAAAGTCTTGATCTCTGGAGGCTTAGGCTCTGGTGGCTTCTGCTCCGTACCGAGCTCAAATGAATTGCTTTGCGCTACGTACTGCGAGCCGTTGTAAAATTTCACCGAGAAAGCTTGAAGCGGAATGGATTGTGTATCTGTTCCCAGAGTAATCGTAAGCCCGCTGTCTCCAACGCGCTCTATGTGTTCAATTGGCAGCCCTGACAAAGCCGTACTTCCGGCAGGAGATACGCCAATTGCATAAGCTTGTGTCTGAATCGGCTGTGAGAAAGCAACGCTGATTCGCTTGCTGTCGAGCACACTTGCTTGTGCGGTACTGTAACTCAATTGGACGGGCTCGCCATCGAGCATGTTGCTCTTTGTGGCATAGGCTTCCAAGCTTTGTCCTGCACCAGGAATTGTTATTGCATCGCCTGGCTTATATTCAACGAAGCGACCGTTTTGTTTTACATAAATCGTTGCTCCTGGCGTCTCTGAGATTAGGTAAATGCTCGTTCCAGTGTCAACTAATCCAGGTGCGGGAGAGGACGTAACTCCACCGACCTTGGCAGCAGCCAAGACGCCATAGGCAGAGAAATGACTCACCTGTGCAGTCGCAGTTCCGTTTGAAACAACGGTGGGAACGGACTCCCATTCCTGATCGCTGTTTTTGTGGAAAACTCCCAGCAGTTCCGGATTAGCACCTGATTGTACGGGAAACGAAATCGTTACAGGCTGGGTAATTTTAATGCCAGCGAATTCAAAATTGATGATTGGGCCTGCCACAGACAAACCACTGTCAGCAGGGAAGGAGGGAGAAAGATTCTCCAACATCACCGTTGCCTTCGGCGGGAGAGTCATCGAGCCAAAATCAAGTATGGTGTTCCCTTGGAAAATCATCCGCTGCTGGTTCAGTGTGACAGGAACACCGAATGGCGCAACTACCTTCAATTTCGCCTCAACTTTTGGTTGATAGCCAGACACGCTGCCATAGTACGTGAAAGTCCCGGTCAATGTGGTATCGGCTTGCTTGTTCCAGCTTACCGCAACATTGCTTTCTTTTCCGTTGCTCATCTTCGCCTGAATAATTCGAGGCAAGGTATACGAGTCGTTCAAAAGTACCTCGGCGGAAATATTCGAAATCGAGACAATGGTACCTGAGTTATCAGGGTCTTTACCGCCACCACCACCGCCGGAATTACCGCCACCGCCCCCGGAGCCACCAGGGCTAGATCCAGGGCTAGAACCAGGGCCGCCAGGGCTACCAGGTGCTGTCGGATTTGCTGGTGAATTTTTATCTACTTGCTCGCGCTCTTTGTTTTTGGCTTCTTCGTTTGCCTTTTTGAGCTGTTCTTGTTGTTCCTTGATCTTGTTCAATAAGTCCTGAGAAAGCTTTTTAGCAAGCTCTTCTTCGCGCTGCTTTTTCTCTTGTTCCGCGAGCTTTTTCCGTTGTTCCTCCAATTCCAGACGTTTCTGTCTTTCTAATTCTTGTTGAGTGCTCCAATCGAGAGACGGTTTCCTGTCCAACTGAATTTTCCTTTGCAGCTCGAGGTTTGCGTCTTTAATGAGTTGCTCTACTTGATCTGGTGTTACCTTTCCACTGTCAAGCGCAACTCTAAGGAGGGAGTTCACCAGAGCGTGCAAATTTTGCTGATAACGTTCCAGATCCTCTGGACTCGTAAGCTGGAGCTGAGTCAGAGGGTCAGTCAATTGTCCTTGTCGTAATGCTTCTAGCTGTTTGGCAATAAACTCGTCATGCTCCTGATCCATTGCCAGCTTAGAGCGAATAATTGCTTGGATGATTTCTGGAGACATCGTGTTAATTAGATCACCCGGTTGAATCACGGAAGACGCAGATGTGGGGAGCGGCACGGATTCAATCGGACGTTCCCCAAAAAATGATCCTTGCATCGCTGGATAAAGATTAACCATCTGGTTTTGATTGGGATTATGGGCTGCAACGACTCCAGCCGCTACTACAATGGTGGACCTACCCGTATTCGGGTCTACGGTAACCAAGAATTGCGTACCTCTCACGCCCATGACTGCAGTAGGGGTAGAAATCGAAAACTGATCTTCCTTTTGAGTCAACGGTTTGGCTTTAATAAACACAGACCCCGACCATACCTTTAAGTCAGTCTGCTTGTTGCTTGCTGCCTGCTGTAGCTCAGAAATATAGACCTCGGTATTCTCGCCAACCGTAATCTCATCTTCTTTATCCGCAATCGATAACACGATACTCGATTTGGTGCTAGTTTTGATCAGATCACCATGATTCAAACTCATGCTTTTAAACGCTTTGTATTCCTTTGTGCCGCCAGCCTTTTTCACTTGCACGGTACCGCTCACACTCTCTACCTTTGCAGTGCGGGAGGTTTCTGCCGCAGAGACTATTTTCATTCCGGAGAATAGCATGCTGCACATGATGACAAGCACGAAAAGGCTACGCCATACTAGAAAACCTGTGTTTCGCCAGCTTCTGATCGTATTCACTTGTAGACTACCTCGCTTTCGCAAATCTCACGACTTTTGCTCCATATCAGGGGCTTTTACATGCCCACACACCTCATACAGCTTGATTCCGGTTGTTTTGCCTTTCATCATCTTTTCGCCAACAAATTGGTAGTCGAAATAGTCCTTGGTTCGTTCAAACGTTGACTCGGAGACTAATACTTGGTTGGCCTGGGCATTGGATTCAATCCGTGCGGCAGTATTTACGTGATCACCGATTGCTGTATAGTCGACACGTAAAAACGAACCGATGTTGCCGACGACGACCTCTCCTGTATTAATTCCAATTCCGATACTGACCTCGACCTCGTATTTTTCCATGATGTCTTTTCGCACCTGCTCCATGCCTCGTTGAATATCAAAGGCTGTTTTGACCGCGTAATATTCGTGATGCGGAACATCCAGTGGCGCATTGTACAGAATCATGGCCGCATCCCCGATAAATTTGTCAATCGTTCCATGGTTTTGGAGCACTTGATTGGTAATCATGTCAAACATCATATTGAGAAAATCAACGACTTCCTCGGGACGCAGTTTTTCCGAGAGCGGGGTAAAGCCGCGAATATCCAAAAACAGGATCGATAGCTCCTTGTTCACACCACCGAGTGGCAACTCTACCTCGCTTCTGGCGATCTGGTTGACCAATTCAGGGGAGATGTACCGTCCGAACTGTTGGGTAATAAACTGCTTTTGCTTCGTTTCAAAATACGTTTTTACTGCAATATTCACGAAAAAGGTAACGTATAAGGCAGTGAGTGGATAGACTACAGATAAATAGATTTGTTCCCTATCAAATAAAATGAATTGACCAAAGATCAGTAGAATAGAGGCTCCAATCACGATCGATACACTATATAGCGGTTTCAAGCGCCACGTATACCAGGTGGTGAAGAAGAACACGATCAGCATCAAAGCGAGAATCAGCCACTTGTCAACAATCGTGATTTTTTGGTCGTGCAGCAGTTGGTTGACGATATTAGCATGGGCATAAACCAGATACATATGGTTATCAACAGGAGTTGGATGCGCATCACTACCTGCCGCAGCCATTCCGACAAGAACAATCCGATCTTTAAAGGTTTCCGGAGGCACTTCTCCGTTTAGCACCATATAAAATGGAATGTTCATAAAGTCTTTGGTAGAGCCATCAAATTTGATCGCCAGCTCAGTTTGTGGATGATCAGTCAAATAGTGCTTCACATCTGCCCCGTACATGTCAGCCACCTGATAGGCGAGCGAAGGAATCTTTCCTTCGGGAGAGTCTAGCATCAGCCAAGTCCGGCGAATGACACCATCATCGTCGAGCACAGCATTGATGTGGGCTGTTTTTGCCGCCTTGTCAATCGGTGGGACGGAGGTTAGCAGCTTTTGTCCTTTAATAAGCTGGTCTTTGGTTACGATTGTCTCTTTGCGAAAAAAATTTTCTAGCTCCACGACAGAGGGAATGATGACATTGTCATGCTTTGCCAGCTCTGCTGCAAAGGCCTCATCGATTGCTGGGTCTTCGCTTTTGGTCCGAAACGTAATATCGAACGCAACGGCCTTTGCTTCGGACAAAGCTTCCAAAAGGGGAATATAGGTATCGCGTGGCCAAGGAAAGGTTCCGATTAAATCGAGAGACTCCTGATCAATGTCAACGACAATAATATCTTCGTGCGGGGCATGAGTCATGGACTTGTTCATGTCATAATCGTAGAAAGCGAAGTTGATCCGCTGTAACGAGTCCCCAATAAAGAGAGTCAGACAAATCAGGATAACGATGAGGTTTCCGATTATGGAGATATTCCAGATGTTTTTTTTCATGAAGTCTCAACCAATCGTTCGATTTCCGCAAGATTGCAGATTAGAATTTTTTTCTTTTTAATTTGAATAAAATCTTGATTTTGCAAATCGAGCAACACTTTGGTCACCGTTTCCCTGACGGTACCTGTCATGTCGGCAATTTGCTGATGAGTGAGCTTTAGATCAATGAGAATCCCAGCTTTTTGGTTCACGCCATGCTTCTCCGTGAGTCTCAGCATCATTTTGATAATACGCGTGCGAACATCCAAAAGCGTTAAATCTGTGATCAATTCATTGGCTTTTCGCAAGCGATCAAGAGCGGTTTCCAGGATTCTCCAGGATATTTTAGGGTTTTGCTCGAGCAAAGCGACGAAATCCCGGCGGTTCAAATAGTAGACGACTGTCTTTTCCATCGTTTTGGCAGAGGCTGAGCGAACCTGTTCATTTTCGAGAACGGCCATCTCGCCAAAAAAATCACCATCCCGAAAGATAGCGAGGATAATGTCACGAATCTCATCATCACGATAAATTTTGACGACGCCAGATTTAATGATGTATAGCTCTTCGCCTGCTTCTCCTTCTCGGAAAATATTCGTTCCCTTTTCATATGTACGAGTGAGGAAGAGAGGAGCGAGCTTTGCCAAGTCCTCATCCTCCAAGTCCTGAAAGAAGGGAAAATGCCGAAGAAAATGCTGTTCAGTCATACCGATAAACGACTCCTTTTCTTACGTATAGGAATTTATAAGTGTTATGCTTATAAATTCCGGAGCGCATGAAAACTTTCCGCTAGACGCGGTCGCTCCTCCTTGAGGAGACCCCAATAGAGGTTTTCTTACTTCAGCTGATGACTAATGCTGCTGCGAGAATGATGAGATGAAAGATTTGATCGCACATGATCATCAGCCACTTGCTCCCATCGTTAGTGACACGCATAATTTTTCGATACCAGATGTAAACGATTGTTCGGCGATCCAAAATCATATGGGAAACAAATACGAGTAAAATCGCCCAGCCAGATAAACCGCCTGGAATAAACCAATACGCGATCAAGTAAATGACGCCTGTGTAAACCACACAGTGAGCGAGCAAGGGAAGCCAGCGCTGCGCCTTGTACTTGGCCATCCATTCGGTCTGGAACATATAATCGCCGATCAAATGGGCAATAAGTAGAATGTCAAAAGCAGAAAAATGATTCACTTCTACGTGACTCCCCCCATTTGGAAGGTCAATCATGCCTTCCATTATAAGTGAATCTGATGCGAAAGTAGTATAAAATTCAGAAGTTTGTGGATGTATCTATCTAAATTGTAACGGAAGGAGCGAATCATTTTTGTGTGCTGGTTCACAAAATGAAAAATTTTTATCTCTCGATTATTGGATCAATCCGATCCATTTCCAATAAGGCACACTTGCTGCAATAGCAAGAACGATGGCGAGTGCGTAAGCCAGTGCCATTTGTTGCCCCTGCCGATGGCTAAATGACTTGCCCTCCGAGCTGTAGTAGGCGGTCAAATAAGTCGGCGATTGATACGTAAAAAAGAAGGGGTCTGTCGCCAGCAAAATGACGAAGACAAAGATCCAGGGGTGGATGCCCGCTTGCTGTGCCAATGGGAGCAGGGCCGTCACGAGCAAGATAACAGCAGGATCATCTCGAATGACCAAGGTTACGAGAAACGATACGAGAATAACAACGGTCAAAAGAAGGGTAGGGCTTGTCAGGAAAATGGAGAGCTTTTCACCAAGAAAGGTAGAGAGAGCGTCCGCAATTCCCAGCTCTTGTGTGGCCGTAGCAAAACTGAAGGCGACGCCTAAAAACAAGAGGAATGGCCAGTCTATCCCATTGGAAATCGTTTGTCGATCGAGTGCTCCGCTAATCACCAATACGGCAAAGCCGATCAGCATAATCCATGCGCTATCGATCCCATGCACGGGGGCGAGAATTAAGAGAGCGATGCTGCCTAACGTCGTCATCACAGCGATTCGCTCTGCTTTCGACCATGGCCCCAGAAGCTGTAGCTGTTCGTCGAGTACTTCGTCAGATATCGGTCGAGCTTGGCGTACATTCCGAAACATAAGAAAGAGGATGACAAGCATGACAGCCGAAAAAATGAGAAAGGCGGGAAGGGCATAAAGAAACCATTGCAGCCAGTTGATCGCCCCTGAGACAGAAGCAAGTCCATACGCCATCATGTTTGTATAGGAGCCAGTCAATACAAAGGGTGCAGTGAAGCCGTAAAAAATCATGGCTGCAAGTCCAAGACCTGCCGCTCCACGGCTTTTATCCGCAAATCCCATCGATTCGGACAAGGTTCTTGCGAGCGGCACACCGAGCGAGACTTTGGCAGAGGAAGAGGGGATTAACGAATTGAGCAGCATCCCTCCGGCAACGACGCCCCACAATTGTCCTCGATAATGCCTCGGAAATCGCTTCAGCGCATTGAGAGAAACCCGGTATAAAATACCAGAGCGCGTAATCACTGCGATGAACGCCATAATAAAGATCATATAAAGCCAAGTCGTTGAGGCAAACCCTGAGAGAGCAACCTCGGGTCCGACCAGTCCCCCCAGTACCCAAGCCATGACCATCCCAAGCCCAACGATGTAATCGGGGATGACATTCACAATCCAGAGGATGACGGCAGCGATGCCGATTCCAATAAAATCCATTCCGGCTCGTGACAATCCGCCGATTGGTTGGAGGTAGTGAAACAAAATCATGCTGATGGGAACAAGAATGGCGGCAATCCAACCACCGAGCTTGCTTCGATGAAACAGTCCAGTCGCATTGTAGGCGCGTGTACGATGCTGCTGCTGCACGAATTGCAGCTTGGCGAGATCATAATCCTTGCTGCCATCTTCACCTGCGATGCCAGTCAGGGTTCTTTTTGCTTCAGCGAGAGTCAAGTATTCCATGGCTTGCTGCTGCTTGTTCAATCGGGCATACAGCTCGGCAGCGAGTTCATAGGTTGAAATCCACTGCTCAGTCGTGTATCTGGCACCTTGATTACTCCAAGCCAGATCGAGTAGGGCAAGTCCGAGCTCAGGCTGCCAGGAAGCACCACCATACAGGATGCAGCCTGCCAATAGCTCATCCTTTACAACGATTTTCTCAGGCGGACAGTTCGTCAAGAGAGGGAATAATCGCTTTTTATCTGCCTCCTCCAATTGTGGCAAGACGCTCTCAACGATTTGCAAAGCCTCTGACCAACGCCCGACTTCGCCTAGCAACTCGATCGCAGCCTCCCAATTGTCATTTGCTGCGTAATCATCCAGCATCTCAGAAATCCAGCGGCGTTTTTCTTCATGTCCGAAACGTACCGTTGCGATTTCGGAGAGCATCCGCCGTACACCCGGAACAAGTGCGAACCACTCTGGCTGCGCTTGTACTCTTTGGAGAAAGCTGTCTGCATGCGATATGCTCCCTAGCGCATATTCAAGCGAAATTCCAAACTGGCGCTCTGCTATGCGAGAATGTACACGCGGGAATTCCGCACACCACAGTAAGGCTTGGGTGAGGGGTAATGGGAAGGAGTCGAGCTTTCCTGCAACAGATTGGTAGTTTTGTTCTTTGTTCATCAACAATTGCTTGTTCGTGCTTGTCAGACGATTCGACAACAGGCGAATAAAATAGGCCGAGATGGACGGCTGCTCCTCTACGAGCTTGTCAAAGGTCTCCCGATCAATGACATACAGCTCCGCATCCGTTGCGGCGATTGCAGTCGCGGAGCGAGCCTCACCAGTCAGCATTGCCATTTCGCCAAGGGTATCTCCTTCACCCAGCACAGAAATCGATTGGGCTGCTCCTCCCTTTTGAGCGTCGATAAACAGCTCCAGCTTGCCGCTTTTGATTACGTACAGCTGATCACCGGGATCGCCTTCCGAAAATAAAACAGTACCTACTGGGATTGTTCGACGTTCCAGCTTGCCAAGTAGCTTGGCGAGCTCCATATTCGACAGCTGCTTGAACATTCCGATTCGTTGAAGCGTGGTCAAAAGTCCACCTCCCGCTTTCCAAACGTAATGATGACAGATCATTCGAAATTTTATTTCTGGCTCATATTATAAGCGGATTCAAACTGTACAGCTAGAAAATCCTCACAAAAAAGGCTACCTGTGAATGTTCAGCTTTTTGATGTGGTATTGCAGGGTTTGGCGAGTTGTACCGATTTTTTCGGCTGCTTTCGTGATGTTCCAGTCTGCTTGCTCCAAAATATTACGAATGAAATGTTCCTCATAGGGAGTAGTGACCGTTTTTAGTGGTCGGCGATTTCCTGTCCGACGAGTGAGATCTGCCAAGCTGTGCTCCAGCATATTTTCACGCAGGTAGGAGGGGAGATGCTCGATATCCAGCAAGCTATGATCCTCGTCAGCGCGAATGATCAGATTTTCAATGACATGGTGCAGCTCACGGATGTTTCCAGGCCATCTGTATTGCAGGAAAAGCTCGTGTAGGCGTGCTGACAGACCGTGTACGTTTTTGTTTAGGTGCTTGCTGGCGAGAGTGAGGAAGTAATCAATCAAAAAGACGATATCTTCTTTGCGCTCGCGAAGTGGCGGAATGATGAGGCAAGTACGGGCAATGCGGTAATACAGGTCGGAGCGCAGCTTGCTTGATGCAATCAATTCTTTTGGTGCTTCATTGGAGGCACTGATGATGGTGCAGCGCACGGGCGTCACGGCATTGGCACCGACTCTGCGAACCATGCGTTCTTCGAGGACGCGAATTAATTTTGACTGAAGAGTAATCGGCATCGAGTTGATCTCATCGAGGAAAAGCGTTCCATCCTGGGCGTATTCAAACAGTCCCATTTGATCGGCAGCCCCCGTATAGGAGCCTTTTACCGTTCCAAAAAGAGTGCTTTCCAAAAGCGTCTCTGGAATGGCTGCACAGTTAATGGCGACAAAAGGGCTTTTGGCTCGCTTGCTATGATTGTGAATGCTTTGAGCGAACAATTCCTTCCCTGTGCCTGTCTCGCCGACAATCAATATATCGGTGTCGTGTGTGGCTACATTTTGCGCTTCTTTGATCAGACCCTTCATGACCGAGCTGTTGCCTTTGATGCTGCCAAAAGTATACGTTGTGCCGTTGCTGGGCTGTTCCTTGCTGCTCTTGTGTTGCGTGACGATTTTGCGTTTTAATTCAATCGTTTCGTGCAGCAGGTTTTTTAGCTTGGTCTCGTTGTGACTGATTGAAAATACGCCAATGGTTTCCCCATTATGAATAATCGGATATGTACTGTAGGTGACGTATTGCGGGATGCCGTTAGTATGCGCATGCGCCCGATACTGTGCGATGACGGGCTGCCTGCTGTTGAAGACACGGCGGTGCTCGGACATTTCAGGATTGTAATTATAGGCCTCCCACAAGTATTTTCCGATGACATTTTCACTTTTTAAACCTTCCAGCTTTTCCTGGGCTTTATTGTAGAGGATGATTCTCCCTTCATGGTCACTCACAAGCACACCCTCGTTCAGCGAATCGACGATCTGTTCTAGGCAAGCGAGTCTAGCATCGGTTGAAAGCATCCATGATCACGCTCCATTTTCTCATCACGCGATGGTTTATTTTCAGAACTTTCTAACTCATAGAATAGCAGAAGTGCCAGGATCCGTCACGATTCGCAAAGAGAAGAAACTATTTGCGCAGAAAGTTTTTGCGGTGGTAGTAAGAAGCGTCATGTCAAGCTTTTGAACGAAGGGACATACACGAAACAGGGTAACCGCCAACGATTTTGCGCCGAAAGCAGATTCCATGAGGGAGTCTTTTTTTGCGTGAAAAGGGAGAAAACACGGTACATATGCGTTTTGTTAAAAATCCTGAACATTGGCACGATAGATGCTATATCTAGTAGACGACAAGGCTGTACATAAAAAATTGAGGAGGAGAAACGAAATGAGCAAACCTGAAATTCTATATTCCGTCAAAGCTGGTCGAGGTTCTACCCTGCGGTGCAAAGGGTGGAGACAGGAATCGATTCTCCGCATGCTTGAGAACAACATGGAAAATGCCGAGAAGCCAGAGGAGCTGGTCATTTACGGTGGAATCGGCAAGTGCGCGAGAAACTGGGAATCGTACCATGCGATCGTGAACTCCTTGATGGAGCTGGAGGAAGACGAGACACTGGTCGTGCAGTCAGGGATGCCAGTGGCCGTGTTCAAAACACATAAATACGCGCCGACAGTCGTCATGGCAACGACCAATATCATGAAGCCATCATGGCCCGTTTTCTATGATTTGCAGGACAAAAACCTGACGATCTTCGCTCAGTATACAGCAGCACCGTGGGAGTATATCGGCACGCAGGGGGTTATCCAGGGAACATTTGAGACGCTGTCTGCGATTGCGCGCTTGCATTACAACGATTCGCTCATCGGAAAAATCATGCTTACCGCAGGAGCTGGCGGCATGGGCGGCAACCAGACTCGGGCAATGACGATGCACGGCGGTGTATGTATCCTCGTGGACGCGAACGAGACGATTATTCGTCGCCGTATGAGTGTCGGGTATATCGATCTGTTGGCAGACTCACTCGATCATGCCATTGAGTTGGCCAAAGCACATGCAGCCGAGGGCAAATCACTTGGAGTCGCTGTCGTGGGCAATGCAGCGGATGTGTTTGAAGAAGCGTATGCAAAAGGCTTCATGCCTGATATTTTGACCTCGATGACACCGGCGCATGATCCGCTTTCGTACCTCCCGGCTGGCTATACGCCCGAGGAAGCCGAGGAGTTGCGCCGCTCCGATCGCGATCTGTATTTGCAGCTGGCACGGAAAACAATGATCCGTGAATTGCGTGTGACCATCCAGTTTTTTGACAAGGGTGTGCACGCATTCGAGTATGGCACAAGCCTGCGCAAGGAATGCCGAGATGCAGGTATGCCTGAGGAAGAAGCGATGAAAATTCCCGGCTTTGTCTCCGAGTACATCAGACCGCTTTTCTGCGAAGGCCGCGGACCTTTCCGCTGGACCTGCTTGTCCGGGGAGAAGGCGGATTTGGAGAAGATCGACAGCATGGTGCTGGAGAAGTTCAAGGACGATTTGCTCGTCACTCGCTGGATCAAGCTGGCTCGCGAGCACATTCCAATTGAAGGCTTGCCCGCGCGCATCTGCTACCTCGGCTTTGGTCAACGCAAAGAGTTTGCACTTGAAGTAAATGAGATGATCAAACGTGGTGAGCTGGCTGGACCCGTGGCGTTCTCCAGGGACAATCTGGACTCTGGCTCGATTGTCAACCCTACCTTTGAATCTGAGAAAATGATGGATGGCGGCGACCTGATTTCTGACTGGCCGATGCTGAACGGGTTGTTAAATGCAGTCGGGATGTGCGATCTGATCGCGATTCAGGCGAACTACTCGATGGGCGAAGCCGTTCATACAGGCGTGACGATGATTGCCGACGGGACAGAAGAGGCGCATATGCGTTTGTCGGTGTGCATGACGGTGGACTCTGGCATTGGGGTTGTACGTCACGCACAGGCAGGCTACCAAATTGCCAAGGATGTAGCAAACGGACAAGGCGAGCTGACCAAGGAAAACATCAAAATCCCGCTTTGGTGGACACCTACCGCTACGTTCGGACCAAACGATCTCAAAGAAAAAGAAGCAGACAATACGAGTCTTTCCCGATAAAACAAACATTGCTTGGACGCTGCTGCTGATCTCGTGGCAGCGTTCCTGTTATAAATTTTTGTGTCACAGACCGCCTAGGGGGTGGAGGGTAAATGAATAGTCAGGTGCAGAAAAGGCGGGCGAGCCTCATCATCCAAAACGCTGTGGAGGTCGTTACCTGCCGAGGAAGCAATGTCAGCTCAGTTGAAACGGTTCCGAGAGGCTGGGTCGCAATCGCAGGGGAGGAGATTATTGCGGTTGGGAGCAGGGACCAGGTTGCTGCGGAGGTCGACATGGAGCATGCCGAGGTAATCGATGCTACTGGCAAGGTCGTTGCTCCCGGCTTCGTCGATTGTCATACGCACCTCGTTTTTGGCGGCTCCAGGGTGCAGGAGTATGCAGCCAAAATGACGATTGATGATCCGGCAGAGCTGGCGCGGCTGGGAATTCAGACTGGGATTCAGGTTTCCGTCGAGATGACGAGCAAATCGAGTGAAGAGCAGCTGTTTCAAGCTGCCAAAGAGCGGCTGGAGAGAATGCTGCATGCTGGTACGACGACAGTCGAAAGTAAAAGCGGATACGGCCTGACGACGACCGACGAAATCAAGATGCTCCATGTTAATGCCAAGCTGGCGAAGGCGATGCCTGTTGATATCGTCAGTACATTTCTCGGCGCGCATGGCTGGCCAGCACATCTTCCTAAAGAGGTGTATATGGGAGTGCTGCTCGATGAGATGATTCCGTGGGTGAGTGGACTGGGGATCGCTACCTATTGTGACGTCTGGTGCGATAATGGGCATTTTACCGCGCAGGAATCGGAAAAAATTTTACGGGCAGCAGCTGATGCAGGGCTTCAGCCAAAGATTCATACGGATGCGTATTCGTACGTGGGTGGCTCGGACTTGGCTGCTGAGATGGGCATGGTTTCGGCTGATCATCTGAACTACACGCCTCCTGCTGTCATGAAAAAGCTAGCGAATGCAGGGGTCACGGGCGTACTGATGCCCGCTCTCGATTTTGCGGTAAGACATCCTCGACCCTTTGATGCGCGGGCGATGATTGATTCCGGGATGAATGTCGCGCTGGCAACCAATCTGTGCCCGGGCTGCTGGACGGAATCAATGCAGTTCGTGATGGCACTCGCTTGCCGTTTGTATCGGATGTCCCCGGCAGAAGCACTGCGGGCGGCAACGATTGGTGGTGCGATGGCGCTCGGACTTGGGAATGACCGTGGCTCGATTGAGGCTGGAAAACTGGCCGATCTGCAAATCTGGAATGTCCCGTCCTATGAGCATGTGATTTATCGGCTGGGCGGCAATGTTGTCGAGTGGGTAATCAAGCGCGGGAAGCTGGTCGTCGATCGCACGAATCAGGAAAAAGGGACCGAAAATCTAGTCTGACAGAAAGGATGGGGAAGAAAATGAAAACCCAGTTTCAAGCGGCGGAAGCAGTGAACGGGGAACGCTTGCTGGACAGCTTCTTGCAGCTGGCCAAGATCAATGCACCGAGTGGAGACGAGAAACTGATGGCGGATGTTTTGGTACCACTTTTGACCGAGATGGGGTTCACGATTCAATTCGATGAGGCCAACAAGCGGATTGGGGGTAACTGTGGCAACCTGATCGCTTGGTGGGACGGCACGGACCCGGAGCTGCCGCCGCTTTTCCTTTCGACGCATATGGATACAGTGCTGCCGACAGAGGGGCTTAACCCGGTTATTAAAGACGGTGTCATTTACTCAGATGGAACGACCATACTGGGAGCCGATGATCGCGCCGCTTTGGCAGCCTATCTCGAAGCGATTCGGGTAATTCAGGAAACAGGAGCGCGCTGTGGACCTATTGAGCTGATCCTCACCGTCTACGAGCAGCCTGGATTGGTCGGAGCCAGATATTTGGATTACGCCAAGGTGCGGAGCAAGACCGGCTACATTTTTGACAGCAGCGGAGACGTTGGGCAAATCATCCTGCAAGGACCGTATAGCAGTCGGATTTGGTGGGAAATCGAGGGCAAGCAGTCGCATATCGGTCTAAATCCTGAGGAAGGAATCAATGCCATTTTGATCGCGGCAGCGGCTCTGCGCGAGATGCAGCTCGGCAAAGTCAGCGAGGAGACGCTAGCAAACATCGGGGTGATAGAGGGCGGTGAGCTGACCTCGATCATCCCGGGAAAGGTCAAGGTGAGCGGTGAGGTACGCAGCTTTACTGCCACAGGCTTGCAGGAGCAAATCGAGCATATGTGTGCAGCGGTTACGGAGGCAGCGGAATCGCTTGGCGGCACAGCACATGTGCGTGTAGAGAAAAAATATGCTGGCTTTGCTATACCGGACCACTCCGCTTTCGTACAATCGGCGATTCGAGCAGCAGAGCGAATTGGCGTAAAGTCTTACTTGACGAGGACGCTGGGCGGAGCGGATACGAATGTTCTCAATGAAAACGGCTTGACCTGCATCACGCTCGGACTCGGCTTTCGTAACATCCATTCTTTCCAGGAGCATATTAGCGTCGAAAATTTGGTGAATACGGGCAAATACGCCGCTGCACTCATTTGTGAATGGTACGAAATGCACAAACCAAAATAAAGGGTCAGATAAAGGGGGATCAAGCCGTATGAAAAAGCATGCGAAAATAAGCATCCTTTCTGCTGTGTTCATCGTCAGTGCTGCGCTCGGAGGTTGTGGTGCCGCAAGCAATCAGACAAATAGCGGAGCTACTGCTGCCCAAAGCCCAAGCAGCTCATCTGAAGGCAGCACGACAAGCAATGCAGAAGCAGGGGGCAAAATTTTGGTTGCGACCCAAGGCCCTCTTTCGGGAGCTTCCTCTTCTCTCGGCGATGCGATCAAAAGCGGAGCAGAATACGCGCTGAATCAAAAGAAGGAGGAGTTCAAAAAGCTGGGCTTTGACTTGCAATTGTTTCCGCAGGACGACCAGGCTGATCCTAAAATGGGTGTAGCAAACGCAGAGATGCTGATCTCCAATCCAGAAGTGCTCGGTGTAGTCGGTCATCTGAACTCTGGGGTGGCGATTGCTGCTTCCGTCAAGTATGAAGAAGGCGGATTGGTCATGGTGTCGCCTGCCAACACAGCGGTGAAGCTGACCGAAGAGGGCAAAAAGACGGTTCATCGCATTGTAGCCAGGGATGACGCGCAGGGACCGAAAGCAGCGATGTACGCTAAATCGGCGTTGGGGGTAAAAAGTGTGTTTATTCTCCATGACAAAACTTCATACGGCCAAGGCTTGACTGGCGAGGTCAAAGCCCAATTTGAAAAAGACGGAATCGAGGTCCTCGGATACGAAGGCGTAACGGTCGGAGAGAAGGACTATACGGCTGTGCTGAATCAGGTGATGGCGAAAAATCCGGACATGATTTACTTCGGCGGCCACTATCCAGAAGGAGGCATTATCGTCAAGCAAGCGAGACAAAAGAATTACAAAGGCATTTTCATGGGCGGAGACGGGCTTGATTCCTCTGACATGGTGAAAATTGCCGGACCTGCTGCTGAGGGTGTCGTTTTTACCTCTATTTCTGGGGATGTGACGCAAACCGAGGAGGGTAAGAAATGGGCGGAGGAATACAAAGCGGCCATGAATAAACCGCTGGAAACACTCTCAGTATACGGCTTCGACTCTACGAATCTTTTGCTGAATGCCATGCTCGAAGCGATCAAAGCAAATGGCGGTAAAAAGCCTACGAGAGAACAGGTGCTAGAAGCGGTTCACAAGACAAAGGACTTTCAGGGACAGTTTACGAGGGTCACTTTTGACGGCAAAGGGGATAACCAAAGCGCCGACGTATTTATATTCAAATACGAGCACGACAAGTCCGTATATGTAGGCAAGGTAGAGTAATCAGGATCGAGGGAAAGGAATGGATGAGCCAGTGACACAAGCAGAACAGGTAGAAGTAGTAGAGCTAGACGGAGATCGGCTGAGCCGTGCCGAGCTGCGCCTGATTGTGGAGAGAAAGGCTGCGTGCGTCATATCGGAGGAAGCGTGGATTCGCGTACATGAAAGCCGCAGACGAATCGAAGAGCAGGTAGCCGCAGGGAAAATCATCTATGGCGTCAACACAGGCTTTGGAAAGCTGAGCGACGTGAGCATTGATGCAGAAGACGTTGGCCTTTTGCAATTGAATCTCTTGCGTGCCGATGCGGTTGGCGTAGGAGAACCACTGCCTGCATCCGTTGTTCGGGCGATGCTTGTCCTGCGTGCGAATGCGCTGGCCAAAGGCTATTCCGGAATCCGGGCGGAAACCTTGCAGCTTTTGGTCGATTGCCTGAATCGTGGGATTCATCCTATCGTCCCTTCCAAAGGATCGCTTGGTGCAAGTGGAGATTTGGCTCCTTTGGCTCATATGGCGCTGATTCTCGTTGGAGAAGGATACGCGGAATACGAGGGGGAGAGGCTGCCTGGAAAAGTGGCATTAGAGCGGGCTGGACTTGCCGCAGTCAAGCTTGGTGCCAAAGAAGGCTTGGCGTTGATTAACGGGACACAATGTATGACAGGGGTGGGAGCGATCGCGATTACCGAGGCGGAGCATCTCGGGCTGGCTGCGGATATGGCTGCTTGCCTGACGATGGAAGCGCTGCGCGGGATCATCGATGCCTTTTCGCCTGAACTGCTGGCGACTCGTCCGCACAAGGAGCTGGAGCTGGTAGCAGGACGTATTCGAACGTGGCTGGACGGCAGTCGCAGAATTACCCAGCAGGGGGAGCTGCGCGTACAGGATGCCTACTCGATTCGTTGCATTCCGCAAGTACATGGCGCTTCCTGGCAGGCGTGGGGGTACGCCGAAGATAAAATTTTGACGGAGATGAATGCGACGACGGACAACCCGATCGTGCTGGAGGATGGACGTGTTCTCTCGGGTGGGCAATTCCACGGTCAACCGATTGCTTTGGCGATGGATTTGCTCAAAATCGCCGCTGCTGAGTGGGCCAATATTTCCGAGCGTAGAATCGAAAGACTGGTGAATCCGCAGCTAAGCGGTTTATCCCCGTTCCTCGCACCCAATCCCGGACTAGAGTGTGGATTGATGGTTGCCCAGTATGCAGCTGCCGCACTTGTCTCGGAAAATAAAGTGCTCGCCCATCCCGCCAGCGTCGATTCGATTCCGTCCTCGGCGAATCAGGAAGACCATGTCAGCATGGGTACGATTGCAGCACGTCAATCACGTGAAATCATTGCAAATGCGGCTCGTGTTATTGCCATCGAAATGATTTGCGCTTCTCAAGCGATTTATTTGCAGCAAGCAGAGGATGACCTGGCACCGCGAACACGCCAGCACCTGGAGTGGGTACGAGAAATCATCCCACCACTTACGACGGATACAGCGATCAGTGAGCAGATTGAAATACTTGCGCAGGCATTGCTAGCAGAAGCGATTGTGTAGATATGTCGGAATATTTTGCGAATAAATCCACTAAAGGGGGAAGGCGCGTTGAAAAAACGGAATGGATTATTCGCCGCCTTTTTGGGAGTGGCACTTCTCGTAACAGGATGTGCGGGGAGTAACTCTGCCAGCTCGTCAGCAGATGCGAATACGATCAAAGTGGGCTGGTTCGGACCGTTAACCGGTCCTACGGCAACAGATGGTACGCTCAGTCGGGACGCTGCACTGCTTGCTGTCGAGCAGGTGAATGCTGCTGGAGGGATAGGCGGCAAGCAAGTTCAGCTCGTCACTGAGGATGACCAAGGCAAGCCGGAAGAAGCGCTCAAAGCTGTGCAAAAATTAATCAACAGCGACAAAGTAGTAGCGATTGTGAATGGAGCCTACAGCGGCCCTGCCAAAACGGTTGCTCCTAAAGTGCAAGAAGCCAAAATCCCGATGGTTGTCGCGTACGCCGTTCATCCGGACATTACCACAGGGGGAGACTACGTCAATCGAGTGATTTATACGGGTGATATCCAGGGCAAAGCAATGGCCGATTACGCAGTAAATGACCTGAAGAAGAAAAATATTGCAGTCCTCTACGTGAACATTGACTACGGAAAATCCATTTACGGCGCATTCAAAATCGAGGTAGAGAAGCTTGGGGCAAAAGTGGCGATCGACAAGCCGTTCAAGATGGGAGACAAGGATTTCAGCTCACTTTTAACAGCGATAAAGGCAGTGAATCCAGATGCGCTTTATGTAGTGGGATATTACAACGAGGCTGCGGCTATCGTTCAGCAGGCCAAAGAAGCAGGAATCAGTGCGCAGCTATTGGGCGTGGACGGATTTGATTCTCCGAAATATTTGGAGCTGGGGAAATCAAACACAGAGGACTCTACCTTTACGACCTCATTCTACACATCGGATCAGCGCGACATTGTCCAGAAATTTGTCAAAGACTATACGGCGAAATACAAGAGTGAGCCTGGTATGCTGGCGTCCCAAAGCTATGATGCCGCAATGGTCATTTTAGAAGGAATGAAAAAGGTGGGGACCGACAAGGAGCAGCTCGCCAAAGCGATCAACGAAACGAAAGATTTTGAGGGTACCTCGGGAAAAATAACGTTTGGAGCCGATCATGAGGTCATCAAGCCGGTCATTTTTATGACGATCAAGGATGGAAAGTTCCAATTCGTCCATTCGAAGGTATACAACTGAACCAATCTGTGAGCGATATGTGGGGAAAGAGGACTAATCGGCTGGTCCTCTTTTTGGCAATTCAACAGTTGTTTCCATTTTTTAGAAAAGGGGTGAAGCGAGGTATGCTTGCTCAACAACTGCTTAATGGCATAGCACTAGGCTTTCATTATGTCCTGATCGCGCTTGGCCTTACGATGGTGTATGGCGTCTTGAGACTGCTCCATTTTGCGCATGGCGTCATTTACATGATCGGAGCCTTTGCAGCCATGATCGGTATTTTGTACTTGCAGCTTCCTTTTGCAGTTGCTCTGCTTTTGGCCATGGTCGTATCGGGGATTGTCGGTATGGGCATTGAGCGTTTTGCTTATCGTCCGCTGCGAGGAACGCATCCGATCACGACGCTGATTAGCGGGGTCGGTATTTCGATTTTCCTGGAAAATGTCTTTCAGGTGATGTTTACCTCCGATTCGCGCGCTTTTCCGGAAACGGGAATAACAACCTCGATCATCACGCTCACAGATTCGATCACGATTACGAACACAAAGCTGTACATCATCATCGCAGGGGTGGTTTGTCTAGGCTTGCTGTACGCCTTTCTCAAGCTGACCAAGCTGGGGATCGCGATTCAGGCGGCCGCCCAGGATATTCGGGCGGCATCGTTGATGGGGATCAATGTCAACCGGGTGGTCGCTGTCACCTTCATGCTGGGCTCGGCTTTAGCTGCGGTTGCAGGGGTTCTCGTTGCCATCAATTTTAACTCGATTTCACCAACGATGGGGGCACTGCCTGGTTTGAAGGCATTTTGTGTAGTCGTGCTTGGCGGACTTGGTTCCATACGCGGTACGATCGTCGGCGGTCTGCTGCTTGGGGTTGTGGAGTCGCTTAGTGACGGCTTCATGACTGACCTCGTGATAGATAAAGACGCGATTGCGTTTGTGATTCTTATTATGATATTGCTGATCAAACCATCTGGGTTATTTGGTAAGCATATTGAGAAAGTGTAGGTGATGAATCTGATGGATGACATGTTGAATCCGTATTACGTCGATATTGTCGTCTTTTTGATCATCTATCTCCTGTTAGGGCTCGGCTTGAACCTGATTACGGGCTATGCGGGACAGGTATCGCTTGGGCACGCAGCCTTTTACGGCATCGGAGCCTATAGCTCTGCGATTCTGTCGGTCACATACGGTATGAATTCGTGGGCTTCGATGGGGATTGCTGTGGTCATCACGTTTGTCATCAGTGCGATTTTGGGTCTGCCCAGCCTGCGGGTGAGAGAGGATTTTTTAGCGATTACGACGCTCGGACTTGGGTTGATCGCCCAATCCTTTTTTAAAAATGCGGAAATCACAGGAGGAGCTTACGGGATCGATTCTATCCCTGTTCCCTCGCTTTTTGGGGTGGAGCTTAAAAATGTAGGCTATCTGGTGCTGGTCGTGGTGGTGCTGCTGGCGGGAATTTTCGTGATGCAGAAGATGACGAAATCCCGTATCGGACGGGCATGGATGACGATACGTGAGGATGAGATGGTGGCACAAGCGATGGGCATTAACACGACCTACTACAAAGTGCTGGTGTTTGCCATAGGCGGGGCGTATGCAGGAGCGGCTGGGGCGCTTTTTGCCCACAAGGCATCGTATATTAGTGCAGAATCGTTTGGCTTTACGATCTCCGTAACCGTACTTAGCATGGTGGTGCTGGGCGGACTAGGCAGTATTCGCGGTACCCTGCTTGGTGTCAGTGTGTTGTACCTCTTGCCCGAGCTGTTTCGCTTGTTCAAGCTTGATTTTATGAATATGCAGAACCTCGACATGTACAAGATGATGATCTATGGCCTGTTGATGGTTATTGTGATGCGCTACCATCCAAAAGGCTTGTTTGGGAAGACTGCCTTTAAAAAAAGGAAGCGCTACTCGGCAGGCAAGGAAACGTCGATCAAGGGTGGTGATCAGGTTGCTTAAAATCGAAGGAATCATGAAGCGCTTCGGGGGATTGATTGCAGTGGATCAGGTGAGCCTGCAAGTGAACCAGGGCGAGATTTTTGGCTTGATCGGACCAAACGGGGCAGGCAAGACGACCTTTTTTAACATCCTGACGGGGATTTACAAGCCGGATGCTGGCACCATCATGTTTGAGGGCGAGCCGATTCACGGATTAAAGCCGTATCGCATTGCCAAAAGCGGGATATCCAGGACGTTTCAAAACATCCGTTTGCTGAAGGAAGAATCTGTCCTGGACAATGTGAAGCTGGGGATGTTCGGTAAAACGTCCAGCGGATTGTGGGCAGCAATTTTGGGTCTGCGCACTGCAAAAGAGGAGGAAGCGTTCGTCCATGCAGAAAGCCAACGTCTGCTGGAGCTGGTTGGTCTTGCAGACTTTGAACAGCTGGAGGCAGGGAGCCTTTCCTACGGGAATCAACGCCGGGTGGAGATTGCCAGAGCGCTCGTTGTAAGGCCCAAAATGCTGCTTCTGGACGAACCGACAGCCGGGATGAATGCGGAGGAAGTACAGGAAATGACAGCGCTCATCCGAAAAATCAGGCAGAATGGGACAACGGTCATCCTGATCGAGCATAACGTGACGATGGTGACAGGGCTATGTGATCGGATCGCTGTGCTGGATCATGGAGTCAAAATTGCTGACGATATTCCAGAAGTGGTCATTTCCAATCAGGAGGTCATCGAGGCATACATCGGCAAGGTAGATGTGGAGGGGGTGACTCATAGTGCTGCGAATTGAACAGCTGCATGTATCCTATGGAGGGATTCAGGCGGTTCGCGATGTATCGCTTGAAGTAAACGAAGGGGAGGTCGTGACGCTGATCGGCTCCAATGGGGCTGGCAAAACGACGACCTTGAATGCGATATGCGGGATTACGCCCTCACGCGGAACGATTCAATATCGCGGAGTGGAGCTGCAGGGCAAAGCGACTCACCAGATTGTCCGCGAAGGAATCGTGATGGTTCCTGAGGGGAGGCGTGTTTTTCCAAAGCTGACGGTGGCTGTAAATTTACTGATGGGTGCGTACGCCAGGAAAATCTCCAAAGCATCCCTGCAAAAGGAGATGGAAGAGATTTATCACCTATTTCCCCGGCTAGCCGAACGAAAGAACCAGATGGCGGGCACGATGAGTGGAGGGGAGCAGCAGATGCTGGCGATCGGACGTGCGCTGATGGCGAAGCCCAGCTTGCTCATGCTGGATGAGCCCTCCATGGGTCTGGCGCCGATCATTGTCAAAGATATTTACGAGACCATTCGCCGCATCAAAGGGCAAGGCATCACGATTCTACTGGTTGAACAAAACGCGTCGATGGCGTTGTCCGTAGCAGATCGCGGTTATGTGTTGGAAAACGGTGAGATTCGCTTGCATGATACGGCGCAAAATCTTCGTGAGCAGGATAAAGTGAAGAGGGCGTATTTGGGGAGGTAGCAAGCACGTGGAAAAACCGAGCATCCTTGATGTAATCAGGATGCTCTTTAACATGGTTGTTACCTTAGCAAAGCATCCCTTGATAGATATCCTTTAAAAATTGTATGGATCAATCTTCTCTGTAGTAAAGGTCTAAACCCTTGCGTTTTTCATGTTGCAGTCCTTTGCTCTCTTCAGTGTGAATCTCTCGAATGAGGATACAATATGGTAGCCATAGGAAATCGCCCATAAGTTACTGGAAAGAGTTCTATTTTTATTACTTGAAATGGGAACGCTGATTTTTACTAGCAATTACATAAAATTGGTATGATTTAGAAATTCCTTTTTTGGGAGGTTAGTAATGAAAAAACAACTTGCTAGGATAACAGCTCTTTCTACAGCTCTATGCGCTCTCACTTTATCAACTTCGATCAGTTTTGCTGCGGATGATAGCAGTATCAGTCCGTTAAGTGACGGGCAGGATTTCGACATTGCTTTGTATAACTCTAAAATCACTGATGTAACCGGAAAATCTGCTTATTTATGGGCTTATACTGAGGGGGAAGGAAGAGACCTCACTAAAGTAAGAGTCGAGTCTCGTTTCTATGTCAATGGAAGTCTTGTGGATTCAGACACTGCAAATGGCACTTCTTATGCATCCGTTGATTACAATGCTTCTGCTAAACAATTGATGGGTGTTGAAATTAGGTCTATTCATTATGCCTACAATAAGATAGGCGATGCAGAAAAGCGATCTTCCAATGCCGTGTGGCCAAAATAATAATAAGTAGGGAGGTTTATAGTATGAAGAAAAGAAGTGTATTCATTTGTGGGCTTGTTTTAGCTGGTGCTGTTTTCGCTGGTAGCAATCTATATGCAAGTGAAGATATAGCACAATTAAAAAAATCCAATCACCAGAAAACGCTTCATTCATTGGGAATCGAAGTAAAAACGAAAGATTTGGAAAGAATGACAACTTTGACGGATGAGAACGGGAAAAAATGGATATATAATGATTTTATCCATAGCGGGACTTTTGAAGAGGAAATGAGAAATAAATATATTGAGGACGTAGCTGGTGCATTCATTGACGTGCAGAGCGAAATTATGACGGAACATGCCAAAGTAGGGGATACTATTCCCGTCGTACTCTTGGATGAAGATTTAAAAGAAGGCTCCTTTTCGTTTAACAGAGAAAATGGAGAAGTTCTAGTTTTCAAACTCAAATATAATGAAAATAATGGAACATGGGATTACGAAAAGGAAAAATAATACCTTCGCATGTCGCACCCGAAAAGGTGCGATTTTCATTTTCTAATTTACTACCTCGTACCCCATTTTTTCTGCTATCAAGTGGAGGTGGGAAACGACTAATAGATCTCAGTATGTATTGATTAAGGAGCATCGGACTTGCTGCATCTAATATGCTAGATTCTAATAATAAACCGAATGACTTTAAAACAGATTGAAAATGACGTTTTTAGTTAGTGGCGTAGAGACTCAACTAAAGTGTATCTTTTACGTTTGCTACGGTCGAATAGCAACGTGACTTAAAAGATAGGAACTGAATTATTTCATTAAAACTGAAATGTCAGATCATTTTAAAAAATGTATTGATTTTGTCAGCGAGTAGGAATATGATGTGTTCAGATAGTTAGTTAATCGTTATCGTATAACGATTAACTAAGGAGGCTGTACATGAAAAAGAAATTAGTAAAAGTCACAATAAAAGACGTAGCAAAGCATGCAGGTGTATCTACTACTACGATTTCCCGCTTTCTGAACGGACGCTATGAGGCAATGGGCCAGGAGACAAAGGAAAAGATTCAGAAGTCTATCGAAATACTAGACTTCAAACCGAACCAGCTGGCACGCGGACTTCGCAACGACCGCAGTAATACAATCGGGTTTGTAGTAGCAGATATCGGCAACCCATACTCGGTCTCGGTCATCCAGGGGATGGAAGAGATATGCAGCCAGCTTGGATACAGTATCATCATCTGCAATGCAAACGAAGATCCCGAGAAAGAACGGGAGAGCCTCATGATGCTGGAATCGAAGCACATAGATGGCTTGATCATCAACTCTTCGGGCAAAAACAATGATTTACTGATGCGAATCGGGGCTGCTATTCCTGTCCTTTTGATTGACCGCAAGCTGCCGGGAATGCCTTTTTCTACGGTTACGACGGACAACACACAGGGCACACTGCTCGCGATTGAGCATTTGACCGCAAGAGGCTGTGATCGCCTTCATCTTTTCATATCTGATCCGGATGGCATCAGTCCACGGTATGAACGCATTTATGCTTTTGAACAGTTTGCGAAAAACAACAATAACGTTCAGACGTCCTTGGATATTATCGAGGAGTATTCCCAAGCATTAGTGAATGAGCACGTAAAAAAGCTAGTAGAAAGCAAGCAGCCAACAGAAAAAATCGGGCTGATTGCTGGTAATGGAAAGCTGTCACTCATGGTGCTAAAAGCCATTCATCATTTGAACTACCAGGTGCCGGAAGACTTGCTTCTGATCGGCTTCGATGATCCCGAGTGGGCGTCGATTGCAAGACCGACCTTGACCGTATTGTCTCAGCCTACGTATGAAATAGGGCGCCAAGCTGCGGAGATGATATTCGCGCAAATTCAAAAGGGACAAGAAGCACCGCCGCAGACCTTGGAGCTGATGATGCAGCTCATCCAACGAGAATCCACAGAATTCTAATTTTTTTTGGAAGTTAGTTAATCGATATACGAAAACGATTAACTAAAAAAGGGGGTGCCTAACTTGTACGAGCAACTAACGACGCCAGCAGTGATCGTAGATCTGGACATCGTAGAAGCGAATCTGGCAAACATGGCAAGCAGGCTGGCAGAGCAAGGGATCAAGCATCGACCACATATGAAAACACATAAGTCTGTTGCGCTAGCGAGAATGCAGATTGCGGCCGGAGCGCATGGCATCACAGTAGCCAAGCTTTCGGAAGCAGAGGTTTTTGCCGCAGCGGGATTAGACAACATCTTGCTAGCTTTTCCACTCATCGGGAAAGAAAAGCTGCAGCGTTTTGCCCGGGTCCATCAACTTGTTGAAATCATGACCGTGGTTGATAGTATGGAGGGGGCAAAAGGACTTTCCGAGGTTGCCAAGGAAACCGGTAAGCCGGTACAAGTCCTGATCGAAGTAGATGGAGGCCTGCATCGCGGAGGCAGGCAGCCAGGGGATGAGCTCGTTTCGTTCGCATGCGAGCTGCGGGAGCTGGAAGGGATACGGATCGCAGGTATTCTCTCTTACTTTGGACAAATCTATCGGGAAAAAGGCAAAGAGGCGCTCCAGTCTATGGTCAAAAAGGAGTCAGAGCTGATTCAGAGGATCACAGACGAGCTGCAGGAAGTCGGTATTTCCTTGCCGATCATAAGTAGCGGGTCCACACCAACCTCTTTACTATGCGAGGATTTGCGAGGGGTCACTGAGGTTCGAGCTGGCAATTATATATTTAATGATGTAACAGCGATAAAGCTCGGGCTTGTAGAGGAGAAGGACTGTGCACTGCGTGTGATCGCTACAGTAGTCAGTGTCCCTATTCCTGGGAGAGCGTCGATTGATGCCGGTTCCAAGACTTTGACGAGCGATCGCGCCCCGGGTCATGAAGAATACGGGATTGTAGTAGGTCATCCATCTGTACAGATCATGGTGCTAAATGAAGAGCATGGCATGCTGCATTTTGATCCTGCAAGCGTTTCCTTTTCTGTGGGAGACCGAATTGAAATCATCCCGAACCATGCGTGTGTCATTCCGAATCTGAACGATTCACTCACTGCGGTCAGAGGGCAGCAGGTAGTAGATACGATTCGCGTGGACGCGCGTGGCTGCAACTATTAAGAGCATGTACATTAATCAAAAGGAAGTGTTTGCACATGGGAAGAATTGAACAGCGCCTACAAGAGCTGGGCATTACGCTACCCGAGCCGCCGCCTGTTGCTGCTATTTATGTACCGGCTGTAACAGTAGGCAGCCTCGTCTATACATCAGGAAACGATTGCCGTGTCGATGGCAAGCTGATGTTTCAAGGGAAATTGGGGCAAGAGCTGACGATTGAACAGGGGCAGCTTGCCGCGCGACAAACGATGATCAATTTGCTTGCTGTACTGAAGGCTCATCTGGGCGATTTGGATAAAATTGAGCGAATTGTAAAGCTGCTTGCTTTTGTAAACAGCGCACCTGGCTTTGCTGATCAGCCTTATGTGATTAATGGGGCGTCTGCATTGCTGGAAGAAGTATTTGGGGAACAGGGAAGACATGCGAGGTCCGCAATAGGGACGTCCGAGCTGCCGTTTCATACCCCGGTGGAAATCGAAATGATCGTTCAAATCAAAGAATAGAGAATATGTTCGGAATTATAAAAAAATGGATTGACAGGCGTAGTGTTCACTAGTAGTATGATCCATAAAAATAAAACTAATGCATCAGATATCAGATTTCAGTTGGTACAAATTTCCTGCTTACCAGTAACGACCATCGTGGGAGGATGACACAATGAAGCTGCTGACTTTTCACACCGAGGAAGGCTTTCGAGTAGGGATCAAGACAGAGCGGGGAGTATTGGATATCGCCAGAGTAGCGGGAAAATACAGCGAAAACGTCCTGATCCCCGAATCGATCGAACAGATTGTAGAGGGCGCTGAAGGGGTGCTTGATTCTCTCACTCGGTTATTGGCGCTGGCAGGTGATGCAGAGGATGACGAGCTTTGGCTTGCGGAAGACGGCCTGCGGCTCGGGCCATGTGTTCCGCAGCCGGGAAAAATCATCTGTGTGGGTCTCAATTATCGCAAGCATGCGATAGAGTCCAAGCTCCCGATTCCCGAATCGCCCGTTTTGTTCAACAAGTTCGGGAACAGCATTGCAGCCCATGGCGAAGCGATTCAGCTTCCGAAAGGTGCGAGCCAAGTAGATTACGAGGCGGAGCTCGCTATCGTCATCGGGAAAAAAGCGAAGCATGTCTCCAAGGAAAGCGCGCTGGAATACGTATTTGGCTACTGCAATGCGAATGACCTTTCTGCTCGAGACCTGCAAAATCGGACCAGCCAATGGTTGCTTGGCAAAAGCTGTGACGGATTTTGTCCGGTAGGTCCCTACCTCGTCACCTCTGATGAAGTGGGCAACCCAAATGATTTGCGGATTCGTTCATTCGTCAATGGCGAAGTGAGACAAGATTCCAACACCGGCGATATGATCTTCGCCTGTGACGAAATTGTCAGCTATATCTCTTCGTACATGACGTTGGAACCGGGTGACATCATTTTGACGGGAACGCCAGAGGGAGTCATTCTGGGTTATCCAAAACAGCAGCAGATTTGGCTTCAGGCTGGAGACGAAGCAACGATCGAAATCGAAAAGCTTGGAAGCTTGACGAATCGTTTTCAAAACGAAGCCTGAATCACCTGCACACTCTAATCTCTATCCCAAGGGGAGGAACAAGCGAACATGAAAGCATTATCCCAAACGAGAAGCAGCTTGCCACGTTCAGGCATACGCCAAATCATGGACTACTCAGCAACGATCCCTGATGTCATCCATCTGGAAGTGGGTGAGCCGAATGTAAACACACCACTTCACATTCGCGAAGCAGCATTTACAGCCATGAACGAAGGGTTTACCCACTATACGGCAAACGCCGGCTTGATCAGCCTGCGCAGCTCTATCGCGGATCACCTGAAGCGCCAATACGAGATACAGGTAAATACCGATCAGATTGTGGTTACTGCCGGAGCAGTAAATGCGCTCGTCGCAACGGTCCTGTCGCTAGTAGAATCCGGAGAAGAGGTTTTGATACCGGATCCAGGCTGGCCAAACTACGAGCAAATCATTTTGAGTCAGGAATCGATTCCGAAGCGCTACAAGCTTTTGCCGGACTCAGGCTTCGTCCCGGATATAGCTGAGCTGGAGCAGGTGGTTACGCCAAAAACAAAAGCGATTATCATCAACTCTCCCGGCAATCCTACAGGCGGCGTGCTCAGTGAGGAGAACATCAAAGAACTTCTCGCCTTCGCTTCCAAGCATGATCTATACGTCATTTCCGATGAGGTCTACGACGGGATCGTGTTCGAGGACAAGCATATCTCCCCGATGTCCTATGACACAGAGGGCAGAGTGATCAGCGTCTTCGGCTTCTCCAAAAACTACGCAATGACAGGCTGGAGGGTCGGATATGCAGTGGCTCCGCAGCAGATTGCGGCCGTTATTGCAAAAGTGTTGGAGCCGCTCGTCTCATGTGCATCGTCTGTCTCGCAAAAAGCTGCGGAAGCGGCCATCTCTTCGACGCAGGAGTTCGTTCACGAAATGCGCGAGATTTATCAGGCCAGACGTGACAGCGCTTACAAGCTACTGGAGGAAGCTGGCATCAAGGCGTACAAGCCCAAGGGAGCTTTTTACATGATGATCGATCTCTCTGGGATAGAAACAGAAGAGGAGAATCTGGCGATTGCCTTGGTCAAAGAATCCGGAGTTGCAGTGGCTCCAGGAACAACCTTTGGATCGACGACGGCACACATGATTCGCATCTCTCTGGCGACTGAAGATTCCCAATTGTTAGAAGGTGTGAAACGGATTTGTGATTTTGTAACAAAACATAGAAAACAATAACAAAATCAAGGGGGATTCTACGATGTTTCGTAAAAAGAAAAGTGCATTACTGACTCTCATGATGTCGCTCGTTCTGTTGGTTACTGCTTGCAGCTCCGAAACAGGCTCGTCACCTGCGCAAAATACGCAGAGCCGACTCGATAAAATCATCGCCTCGAAAAAAATCCGTATCGCCACGTATGCTGACAGCCCGGGCTGGAGCGTACTGAACGCTTCTGGTGAATACGAAGGCTTTGACCCAGACGTTTCTCGCAAGCTCGCAGAGTCGTTGGGAGCAGAAATTGAATTCGTGACCACGGACGGCGTAAACCGCATTCCACTGCTTGAATCCGACAAGGTCGATGTAGCCATCTCTGTATTCACACCAACCAATGAGCGCGCGAAGTCAATCAACTTTACCATTCCATATTCCGCAGCTGGCTTGGTTCCCATGTATCCAAAAAATAAACCGATCAGCAGCTGGGATGGCGTAAAAGGAAAGAAAGTTTCTGTATCCAAAGGCTCCACTGGTGATATTGCGCTGAGCAAGTACTATCCGGAAGCACAGCTCGTTCGCTTTGATTCCACAGCAGATGCGTTTTTGGCACTGAAAACGGGCAAGGTTGATGTCTTTGTAGAAGAAGATGGAATCATTCTCGATTTGCTGAAAAAGAATCAGGAATTCGAATCGCTGCCTGGTCAACCGTTCCAATCCTCCTATATTGCGATGGGCGTCAAAAAAGGCGATCAGGAATGGCTCAACTACCTGAATCACTTTATCCGCAACCTGAACTATTCCGGTGAGGGCGCAGAATTGTACAAGAATCGATTTGGTGTAGATGCACCGAAGCTGTTGACCTACTAATCCTCTGGCAGTCCCATATAAATCGGAACGGGGGACATGGTTCTCCCGTTCTGATCACCCTGAGAATGAGGTGATTGGTTCGTGAATTTGGTTTTCCATGATATTATCCCGTACATTCCTTTGCTGATAAGTGGTCTTGGCACGAGCTTGCTGATTACGGTCATCTGTATGCTTGCCGGTACGGTGCTTGGTCTGTTTGTCGCCTTGGCCAAATCCAGCAAGATCACTCCCCTTCGCTATTTTGGGAACACGTACATTGAGATTTTTCGCAATACACCATTGATCGTGCAGTTGTACCTGCTTTACTTCGGAATGGGGCAATTGGGACTGGATATTAGTCCACTGTGGTCTGCATTGATCGGGATCACGATTAACAATGCTGCGTACACCGCTGAAATATTCCGCGCTGGTCTGAGCAGTGTTCCAAAAGGGCTTTATGAAGCGGGAAGCGCCCTGGGTATGAATGCAAACCAAACCTTCCGCCATGTCATATTACCACCCGCTTTTCGCACAGCGTTTCCGGCTTTGACTAACCAACTAGTCTTGCTGTTCTTGTTCTCTTCTGTCGCCTCCATCATTTCGCTTGAGGAACTGACGTATCAAGTGATGAATATTGAAACGCAAACATCCAGAACATTGGAAATTACACTGATTGCCACAGTGCTCTACTATGGATGCTCGTCGATCTTTGTGTACCTGTCCAACGCCTTGGCAAGAAAAGTGTTCAAATGGTAAAGGGAGGATTACAATGACTCAAGATTTTGGTTGGATACATCTCGTCCCGTTATTAAATGGCGCGTGGCTGACGATCCAGCTTTGCTTCTTCTCATTACTGATAGGTGGTGCAATCGGGATCATCGTCGGTCTCGGAGCCGCATCCAAAAACAAGCTGGCAAACTTCCTCTCTTCTCTCTACATCAGATTAGTCAGGGGAGTTCCCCTTTTGATGATTATCTTTTTGATTTACTTTGCACTTCCGATGCTCCATATCGGCATCAACTTTTCCAAAGGCTTTTCCGCGGTTATGGCTCTCTCGATTTACGCAGGCGCTTATTTGGGCGAAATCGTCAGAGGGGGGATTCAATCAGTGCCAAAAGGACAATTCGAAGCGGCAGATGCTTTGGGGATGACTACTTTGCAAAAATTCCGGCATGTCATTATCCCACAAGCCATGAAATTCATCATTCCGCCGGGTATAGGATTTTTCATCGCACTGATCAAGGACTCCTCGCTGGTTTCCATCATCGGCTACATTGATCTGACAAAAGCCGGAAAGGTCGTCAGCAGCCTGACCTTTAACCCGATCGCCTCTTTCCTGGCTGTTGCCGCGGTGTATTTCGTACTCTGCTTCGGACTGTCCAAGGCGTCTTATTACTACGAAAAGAGATTTCTGCGCTCAACGTAAGACTAGCCTCGTCACATGGCATAAAAGGCTAGTAAAGGGAAGGGAGATAGCAAATGAACATACAAGTGAAGGATTTGCATAAAAGCTACGGAAAGCTGGAGGTTTTGAAAGGAATCGATTGCGAGATCAAAGAGGGAGAGGTTGTTTGCGTCATCGGTCCCTCCGGTTCGGGAAAAAGTACCTTTCTGAGATGCCTGAATTTGTTGGAGCAAATTACGAGCGGGCAAGTTCTGATCGGTGAGCATGACATCACCCATGCGAAAACAAATATCAATCTGGTGCGGACTGAGGTAGGGATGGTATTTCAGCAATTTAATCTCTTTCCTCACAAAACAGCGCTGGAGAATGTCATGCTGGCACCCGTCATTGTCAAGCATGAGTCAAAAGAGGCAGCGCGAGCCAAAGCTCTGGAACTGTTGGCAAAGGTAGGGCTTAAAGAAAAGGCTGACTCCTATCCTGGCAATCTGTCTGGCGGTCAAATGCAGCGTGTAGCGATCGCGCGTGCACTGGCGATGAATCCGAAAATCATCTTGTTTGACGAGCCGACCTCCGCATTGGACCCTGAGCTGGTCGGAGAGGTGCTGAATGTGATGAAGGATCTGGCCCAGGAAGGTATGACGATGGTAGTCGTAACGCATGAGATGGGTTTTGCTCGCGAGGTAGCAGACCGGGTTATCTTTATGGACCAGGGCTACATTGTTGAAGAAGGCAATCCGGAAGAGATCTTCCGTGCACCTAAAAATGAGCGGACGCAAGCCTTCTTGCGCAAGGTGATTTAAAGGCGGGCAGGGGGTGCCAACATGCATGCAACCGGGTTGAAATGTGTATTTTGCCAAGCCACCTATTCACTTGAACCCCTGTATGAATGTGCAGCGTGTACAGGGCTTCTGGAAGTCGTCTATGACAGGACGCAAGCAGATGACCCACGGGCTTTGCTGCCAATTTCAAAGCAAGATCGGATTCATCTGGGGGAAGGCGAGACAAGCCTGCTCTCTGCACCGAGACTGGCAAAAAGACTCGGGATCAAAGAGCTGCTGCTCAAGTGTGAATTCATGAATCCTACGGGCTCGTTCAAGGATCGCCCTGTAGCCATCGGGATTTCCAAAGCGGTTGAATTTGGTTTTCAAAAAGTCATTGCTGCTTCAAGCGGAAATGGAGCCGCTTCAGTATCCGCGTATGCTGCGCGTGCAGGGCTTGAGGCCATTATTCTCGTTCCAGAGTCGACACCCATAGAAAAGGTGAGACAAACACTGGCTTACGGTGCCAAGGTGATTCGCGTCAAGGGACCGTACAGCAACTGTTTTTCACTGGCGAAGCAGCTTGGTGAGAGTCAGAACATTTTTAATTTGACGACGACGCTTTTGAATCCATACACGGTAGAAGGAAATAAGGCTGTGGCCCATGAGCTGTATGAACAGATGAAGGGGTTTGTTCCTGACGTGATCTATGTCCCTATCGGCGCGGGGCCACTTTTGATTGGAATATACAGAGGGTATGAGGAAGCCCGCCATTTCCATGAGGGGACAAAGCTTCCCAGAATGGCAGGAATCCAGGCAACAGGCAATAATCCGATTGCAACTGCATTTACATTAGGGGAGTCAGTTGTTCGTTCAGAGCCTAACCCGCAAACGATTGCGGGCGGGATCGCTGACGGTTTGGTTGGTTATGAAAAGGATGGAACGTACACGCTACAGATCGTGAATCAGTCAAACGGATTTGTGTTAGATGTATCTGACGCCCGAATCCTGGAGGCGCAAATCCTGCTAGCTGAGGAAGAAGGGGTATTTGTAGAGCCATCTGCCGCAGCAGGCATAGCAGGATTGATGAAAAGCTTGGAGGAACATCGAATTTCTGAAAATGATTCCGTGGTCGTTGTCTTGACTGGACACGGGTTGAAGGATATGGGAAATGTCCGCGTAGCGAGTGAAGTCCCTACCATTGAAAATGGCATGGAGCAGCTGCTGGGAGTGGTAGGCAAATAGAGAGGTGGAAAAGGCATGAGCAGCATCATGATAGGAATTACCGATTGTGATCATCCATCGGTGGAGATCGAGCAGACTGTCATCCGCAATGCTTCTGCACAAATGGTTCATCACGATTGCAAGACAGAGGAAGACGTGATTTTGCACTGCGCGGATGCGGATGGGCTGTTAAACCAGTACGCTCCCCTCACGCGAAATGTTCTGAGCAAGCTGCCGCGCTGTAAGGTCATCGTTCGGTACGGTGTTGGTGTAAATAATGTAGACGTCCAGGCAGCTACTGATCACGGCATTCAGATTTGCAACGTACCGGATTACGGGGTAGATGAAGTATCCGATCATGCCTTGGCGCTCATGTATACTCTTACGCGCAAGACATTGCTTCTCGGCAATGCGATTCGCAATGGAGATTGGGACTTTAGCATTTCTCGCCCGATATTGCGCTTGCGTGGACAAACGGTTGGTGTCGTCGGTCTTGGTCGAATCGGCAGTGCCTTTGCCCAAAAGGCGCATGGGGCAGGATTTAAGGTCATCGGCTTTGATCGTAGAGAGGCTGGAGGAGAATCGCTTCCTTTCGTCGAGCGAGTTACATTCGAAGACCTGCTTGAGCGCTCTGATATGATTTCGATTCATTGTCCACTGACAGAAGATACCCATAATTTATTTGGCACCAAAGAGCTGCAGGCTATGAAGTCCACCGCGTATCTCATCAACACAGCACGAGGCTCAATCATTGACGAGGCGGCTCTCGCACAGGCGCTTTCGGAGGGCTGGATTGCCGGAGCGGCGCTCGATGTCATGGAGTTCGAGCCGCCAAAGTCGGATAATCCGCTGCTCAAGCACGAGAATTGCATCATTACGCCACATGTCGCCTGGTATTCCGAGCAGGCCTTTGATGAACTAAAGCGAAAAGCGGCGGAAGAAGCCATACGTGTTTTGTCAGGAGAGAAGCCACATTATCCAGTAAACCAGCTATAAGAGGGATGTTCATGAATGAGAAGGAGCGTACCAGGATGAATATGAAAAGCGCTGTCTACTACGGGGCAAGCAACATTCGCGTAGAAGAAAAACAAGTTCCGACTCCACCAGCAGGCTGGGCGTTGGTAAAGGTGAGCTATACAGGGATTTGCGGTACCGATCTAAATATTTATGTGGGCGCGCATCCACGTGCGAAGGGGCCGCTCGTTATTGGTCACGAGCTTTCCGGGACGTTACTCGAGGGGCATCCTACTTTGCCGACAGGTACGCAAGTCACGGTACGCCCGCTCTTGTTTTGCGGAGAGTGCGAGCCGTGTCAGACCGGAAAAAGTCATGTGTGCAAAAACCTCCAGCTGGTGGGAATCGATTGTGATGGCTCCATGGCCGAGTATGTGGTCGCCCCGGTAGAAACGATACATGCTCTGCCAAAGAATGTGTCCCTCAAGGCAGGTGCTTTGATCGAGCCGCTGGCAGTGGGTGTCCATGCGGTTCGGCAATCCGGCTTTGTTCCAGGCGATACGGCACTCGTTTTTGGTGCAGGACCGATCGGGATGTGTGTAGCCGTTTCATTGCAGCTGCTTGGAGCCGGGCGGGTAATCGTAGCAGAAACCAACCCTTTCCGTTTGCAAATGGCAAAAGAACTGGGGTTTGAAACGATTGACCCTCAGGAAGGCAGTATCGTCGAACAGGTGCTCATGAAGACAGACGGGAACGGAGCCGATTTCTCCTTTGACTGTGCCGGTCATCCGTCCGTATCCGAAATCTTGACGCACGCAACGAAAATACGTGGTACGGCTGTCGTTGTTGCCGCTTATAAAAAGCCGGCACCAATCGATTTGCTGCAAGCGATGTTCAAAGAAATCACGATCAAAGGCGTCCGCGTGTATACGCCAAAAGATTTCGAAATCGCGGCACAGCTGCTCGAAAAGCCGTTTGACTTTGAAAAACTGATTACCCATGTGATGCCGCTTGAGGACGTAAAATCGGGATTTGATATGCTGCTGTCTGGCGGAAATGCCGTCAAAGTCCTGATTTCGATCAATCCGGAGGAAGAGGTCAGCCGTGGAATGGGAAGTGGAGAGCAATGACCATGTTTGATTTGAGCGGACAGGTAGCGGTCATCACAGGGGCGACACGAGGACTTGGTCAGGAAATGGCAGTTGCTTTGGCTGAAGCAGGAGCGGATATTGCACTGGTGCAGCGAAATGCAGCCGACACACAGACAAAAGAGCGCATAGAGGAAATTGGGCGGCGGTGCGAAATCATCCTGTGCGACTTGGCGGAGATGGATCAGGTCAAACAGCTGATGGGTCAGGTCGATCGCGTGTTTGGAAAGATAGACATCCTGGTCAACAACGGCGGGATACAGCGCCGTTCTCCTGCGGAGGATTTTGCAGAAGCAGACTGGGATGATGTGCTGGATGTGAACCTGAAAACGGTGTTTTTTCTCTGCCAGCAAGCGGGGCGGCGAATGATCGCCCAGGGGCGCGGCAAAATCATCAACATCGCGTCACTCCTGTCGTTTCAGGGAGGAATGCGGGTGCCAGCCTATGCTGCAGCCAAAGGTGGTGTTGCGCAATTGACGAAAGCACTCGCAAACGAATGGGCCACACATGGGATTACGGTCAATGCGATCGCTCCAGGTTATATGGCAACAGACATGAATGAGGCACTGCTCAAGGATGAAACGCGAAACCGCCAGATTCTCGAAAGAATTCCTGCGGGTCGTTGGGGCAGGGCAGAGGATATGAAAGGAAGCGTCGTCTTTCTTGCTTCACACGCATCCGATTATGTGAACGGTCATGTACTTGCAGTGGATGGCGGCTGGCTAGGCAGATAATGAGTGAGCACATGTTGAGGAAGGAGTGGCAAGTATGGATGTAGTAACAATCGGAGAAACAATGGTGCTCCTAACTCCAGGGTCAGTTGGTCCACTGCGGTACGTAACCAAGTTTGAAAAAACGATTGGCGGCGCGGAATCCAATGTAGCCATTGCCCTTGCCCGATTAGGTCATGCGGCAGGTTGGGTCAGCAGATTGGGTGATGATGAGTTCGGTTTATACGTTCGCAATTTTATCCGGGGTGAAGGCGTCGACACCTCCCGGGTTGTCTTCGATGAAAAGTATCCGACCGCGGTCTTTTTCAAAGAGCGGCAGGCAAACAATGAACCGAAAGTCTACTACTATCGCAAAGGCTCTGCAGCAAGCGAATTGACTCCTGACGATTTGGATGAGAGCTATATTGCCGGGGCAAAGTTTTTACACCTGACAGGGATTACGGCAGCGCTCAGCTCCTCGTGCAGAGCCATGATGGATCGGGCGATCGAAATTGCACGGGCGCATCAGCTCACGGTCGTATTTGATCCGAATATTCGTTTGAAGCTCTGGTCGAAGGAAGAGGCGCGCGAGGTCTTGATGGATATCTCCAGCCGATGTGACATCGTCATGCCGGGTATCGAAGAGGGAGAAATCATGACAGGGGAGACCGAGCCAGAGAAAATAGCAGCACGCCTCTTGGAGAATGGAGCCAAGGTAGTGGTTCTCAAGCTCGGAGAAAAAGGGGCATTTTACGCGACGCAAGACTCAGTTGAATATGTACCGGGATATCCTGTGCACGAGATTGTGGACCCGATTGGTGCAGGAGATGGTTTTGCAGCGGGCTTCTTGTCGGGGCTGCTGCGCGGTTGGTCACTATCAAAGGCGGTCATGCTCGGAAATCGCGTCGGTGCATTTGCCCTTTCGGTGGTAGGAGATGTGGAGGGGTACCCGTTTTGGAATCGGATTGCACCCCATGATGAGAGAAAAGAAGTGCTGCGGTAAACGGATATAGAGGAGAGGGGGAGCTATCATGCTGCCAAAAGTCATGCTATTGAAAAAGTTGGTTGAAAGTGGTGTTATTGCTGTCATCAGGCGAATTCCAGAGGAACAGGTCGAACAGGTAGCCGACAGCCTCGTGGAAGGCGGGATTACAGCACTGGAAATAACCGTAGATTCACCTGGGGCATTCCATACCATCGCAAAGCTTTCCGCCAAATATAAAGGTCGCGCTATTGTCGGAGCGGGTACGGTTGTCGACAAGGTGTCGGCAGGATTGGCGATTCAGAGCGGAGCAGACTTTCTCTTTAGTCCCAGCCTGCATGAGGATGTGATTCAGACTGCGCTTCGGTACGGAAAAATTGCGGTTCCCGGCGTGATGACACCGACAGAGATGATTACTGCGATTGAAGCGGGAGCAGATCTGGTCAAAATCTTTCCGGCAGCAGGTCTGGGAGTTCAGTATATAAAGGATGTCAAAGCTCCCTTCCCTCATATCCCGATCATTCCAACAGGTGGTGTCAACCTGGACAACGTCGCTTCGTTCATACAGGCTGGGGTAGCCGCTGTCGGAATCGGAGGAAATCTATTCGATCGCGAAACACTCGAAACAGCCAACTATGCTCGAATTACACACAATGCAAGGCAGTATGTGACAGCGATTCAGGAAGCACGCCAAACCTACGCATTCAAATAAAGCAAATGACTGGCAGACCAAGTACCCGCAATGAATTGCTTCTCAATCCTAGCGGGTACTTTTTCTACATATGAAAGATGAAAAAAGGAGAGAAAAAGCAGATGGCAGTAAATCCAATCAAAAGTAAATTAAAAGAAGGAAAATGTGTGTATGGAAGCTGGATCAGAATTCCCTCCCCGATCATTGTAGAAGCACTGGGGAATGTCGGATTTGATTTTTTGCATGTTGATATGGAGCATAGCTCGATTGACCTGCAAATGCTTGATTACCTGGTTTTGGCGGGATATCGCTATAACATTCCGCTTGCCGTCCGGACTGCTACGCAAAATCCAGCGGACCTGTACCGAATCATGGATATCGGCTATTCGTCTTTTGTTTTGCCGCGAATCGAAAGTGCTGAGCAGTGTGCTCATCTGTTAAAAGGAGCACGTTACACCCCGGCTGGAACGAGAGGACTCGGCGGTGCGGTGCGTGCAAACGGCTGGGGCGAGATGCCGTTGGAGCAGCACTTGACAGAGGCTGAGGACGATACCCTCATGATCATTCAGATTGAGTCGGAGGAAGGCCTGAAAAACCTGGACGCGATTCTGGATGTTCCGGGCATCGATGTCGTTTATATCGGCCCACTGGATTTATCGCAGGCTCTGGGTTATCCAGGGCAAATCGATCATCCGGTCGTAGCAGATACGATTGCCTCACTGATCAAAACCATACGCGCTAAAGGCATCGCAGTAGGTATTCATGCTGCGACGACCCTGCAGGCACAGGCATGGGCAGAAGCGGGAATTCAATATTTCACTGTTGCGCTTGATGTATCACTGCTCCAATCTGCGGGGCGGACGGTCGTGGGCCAGTTGAAAAATAAGCAATAAGCTTAGAGGAGGATCTAGCGTTCATGAAGTCATTGGTGGACAAATCCCTTTTTCTAGGACTGGATTGCTGCACCTGGCTGTACAGCGGAGCCGAGACACCTACGTTGCGCGGAAGTCTGGATGCGGTCAACGAATATTTGCATAGGAGGAGCAAGGGGCCACTTGGCAGAGAGAGAAATTCCCTCGTCGAAGCCGTCTGCAAGCAGAACGTGGCAAGTCTGCTTCATGGCCGAGCAGAGGATGTTGCCCTGATCTCGAACACGTCAGAAGCGATTGGCATAATCGCCGGGTCCATCCCGTTTCGTCAGGGGGACAACATCGTGATCAACACCCTTGAATTCCCTTCCGGTGTCTTGCCTTGGTTAGGCTTGCAGCAAAAAGGAGTGGAAGTGAGGGTCGTCGGGCATACGAATTGGCAGGTTTCTATCGAAGACATCCTCGCTCAGGTTGACCATCGAACCAGACTTGTAATGACGAGTCATGTCAGCTATATGTCTGGCAGCAGGATGGATTATCGCAGGCTGTATCAGTCACTGAAAAAGACGGACGCCTTGCTTTTGCTCGATGTTACCCAGTCCATGGGAGTTGTTCCCGTCTATCTTGAGGATACCGATTTCATCGTGTGCAGCTCCTATAAATGGCTGCTCTCTATCCATGGCGCGGGAATTCTTGCCGTGAATCAGAGTGATCGGGTCCGTGATCTCGTTTTCCGTACGCCGGGTTGGCGAAGCATCCAGGAACAATTCGGTCCGAGCCGTTTTGAGACGTATACGCTGCATGAGGATGCCCGGCGGTACGAACGCGGCTTTCCGAGCTATCCGAGCCTTTACTCTTTGGCATACAGTACGGGGTTTCTAGTAGAGATAGGTATCGAAAATATAGAGAGTCACGTGCTGCAATTGGGCGAGGAGCTAATCGAGCAGATGCGCACGCGAGGCTATGAGGTGATGACACCTGACGAGCAGTCTCTGCGTGCAGGAAATATTTCCTTCGTATGTGATCAGGGAAGTCGTGTAGCCGAGAGCTTGCAGCAGAAGGACGTCTACGTGTGGGGCGGGGATGGGAGAGTGCGTGCTTCCCTCCACTTGTTTAACGACAGCGCTGATGTAGAGAAGCTCATAGAGCTGCTTCCCGATCCATCAAGTTTGAACTAAAACGAAGTGGCTATCCATGCTCGTTCAGTCGGTTGAGGTTGACTGGTCAAGGCATAGGATAGCCATTTGTTATTGATCACATGAAATCTATGACCACGATTATCGTGTTGCCGTCCCTTTTTCTTTGCGTAAGAGAACGACAGGTAAACTGATGAGAACAATTGCGATTAATAGGCATAGAACTGGATAGCCAGTCTCTTCTGCCAGTTTGCCGAAAAAAGGAACCAAGACTGCCAGAATGATCGTTTTCAGCATGGATGAATAGGAAAGCAGCGTACTGCGTGAATCTCCCGAGATTCGTTGATTCGTCATCTTGATCAAGACAGGTTCGATGATGGAATAAAAGAAGCTGGTGAGTACCATACAGATAATCCCGGATAAATCAGGCAGGATCGGAAGCATGAGGATGCTCAGAGCCATCAGCACAGTGAATGTGGTAACGGTTGCTGCTTCTCCCAATCGTTTCTCCATGTGATAGGAGACGATGGAGCCGAGTATACTCATGCCTTGGATCAATATAAATACAAGACCGAGCCATTCAATCGCCATTCCTTTTTCGTGCAGGAAGGGAGAGACGAATAAAAACGTAAAGCAGAAAGCGGGAACCGCCAGGATAGCCGAATACAGAAGTACATTGCGCAAGCTCTTTGCCCTCCATACCTTACTTGAGGTATTTAGGAAGAAGCGGATGAGAGACTCGTTCTGTTTCGTCTCTGCTTCATCAGGTTGCTTCGGTTCCTTGATGAAAAAGGCAACACAGCCAGCACCAAAGGAGAGAACTCCACAAACAAAAAACGGAAACCCGAGTGAGTAGGCAGCTAACCAACCGCCTATGATTCCTGCGATCGCTGAGGCGATGCGCATGATTGCTAGTTGATAGCTCACCGCTTTGGAAAAGAAATTTCCCAAACCTCTCTCTTGTAAATAATCATAGAGGAGTGCCTGATCAGCGCCAGAAAGAAAGCTCCCGCCAAGGCTCCATACGATTTGCAGAAAACAAATCATCGGGAACCAGTCTGTGTATGCATAGAGAACCATAGCAGGAGCCATGACGAAGGCTCCCACCATGAGGGCACGATTACGACCAAAGCGATCCGCTACGATTCCAGCAGGAACCTCAGCCAAAGCGGCAGCAACCCAGCCGATTCCCTCCACGATTCCGATCGTGGCTAGACTCAGGCCGCGTTCCTGCTGTAAATACAGGACATAAATGGGCATCCACAAATGAAACTTGGTGAAAAAGGAGTAGATGAACAGCAACAAAACGTTTGAATCCAGCCAAGCATGATTTTTCATTCAGGCAAGCCTCATCCGACATAGTAGTCGTAGACTGAGACGACCTCAAAGCCAGTAGATTGATAGAGGGACAGTGCGTTTTGATTATCGACAGCTACTTCCAGACTAATTCCTGTATGCTCTCGTTGATTCAGGATTTCCACCGTCTGGGAAAGAATTTTTCTGCCGAGGCCTTTTCCTTGGAGTCCTTTTTTTACGCAAAAACCCGAGATAAATAGTGCGGCATCCTCTTCGCTAACCGTAATCATTCCGACAGGCCGAGCCTCATAGAGAGCCAGATAGGTTTGAAAGGATGACTCAGACAGATTGCGTGTAACAAGCGCAGTCATGAGCTCGGCTGAGTCTCCAAAACCACTGACGCCAATCTCAACGAGTGTATCAAAGTCAGCATTTGTGGCTGGGCGAAGCAGCAGACGTTCATCGGTTGCTACGGGAGTTACGGACGCTTGGGTAGAGTAATCCAGCTTGTATTCTGAGAATTGGTACGTGGCGGCTACCCCTTCTGCAAAAGCACTCGCTTCCTTGGACTGTCGATTGCTGACGAGTAGTATTTGCATGACCCCGTGCTTTTCGCATTCTGCTTTGGCTTGTGCATAAAGCGCGCGGAAGATTCCTTTTCCTCGATAATCGGGATGAACCATTCCGCTGATTTCTACTTCCTTTGGACTGACAATGGCATACATTCCGAGAAAGCCAACGAGCTTTCCGTCTTGAAAATAGAGGAAATCATTCGTTTGCTCAGGCGAACGGTTTTGCAGCATCGACAGATTTAAATTGATGGACAAATCAAATCCATCGTGTGCCTCGCATACTTCTGCCAAATCGATAATTTGCTGCAGCCACTCTTCCGAAAGCCCTTTTGCTGCTACCAGACCTGCATTGTTCATTGTACTCATCGTATCAACCTCCAGTTATATTGGGTAATAGAAAAAGTCGTGGAGCTGTCAATCCCCACGGCCGTAAAAAACAAAAAGCCGTAGGGATAGTCCATCCCCACGACGGCAAGCTTAAACAAACCCGGTTATCCTACACCAAGTCTTGGACGCGTACAGCGCTGCCACAAAAAAAACACGGGTTATCCCCGTGTTGTAGGCATAGCTAGTAGAACCTGCTAGAGAAACTAGGAGGCTTTTACGTACGCCAGATGGGGAATTTGAATATGAGTGCATGCGGAAAGAAAGCTCACGTATGTCGTTGTCATATTCCCCACCTCCAAGATTGTTGAAAGATCAATTACTACAAACACTATATGCGATAGGCAAATGTATTACAATCATTTTTTTACCGTTCTACGATCGAGCGCTTCGGATAGAGTCTACAAGTCCAATCTCATATCCGGGCAGCTTGGCAGGCAGGAATCCATCAGTGAAAGGGAGTATTCATTATCCAATCAACGAATGAGCAAAAGGAGCATACCTATGAAACCGATCCGTTACGAGCGCAGAAAGTACACGACTGGCAATACGCCTATTGAAAGGCTGGACAGACTATCTGAGGCTTTGGGAGGACCAACCATTTCGATCAAGCGTGATGACCTTTTGGGACTTACCGCTGGGGGAAACAAGACGCGGAAGCTGGAGTATTTGGTCGCAGACGCTATCAAGCAAGGTGCCAATACGCTGATCACATGTGGCGCAGTTCAGTCCAACCATTGCCGCCTGACACTCTCTGCTGCGGTGCGTGAAGGCTTGGCATGCCAGCTCGTTTTGTCCGAGCCTGAGACTGGCTACAATCCCCTCGCCAGCGGAAATCACCTGCTGTTCCACCTGCTTGGTACCGAAAAAATCAAAGTGATTCCATCTGATGGCGATATGCTGGCAGCGATGGAAGAGCTTGCGCAAGCACTGAAACAGGATGGCAGAAAAGCCTATCTGATTCCAGTTGGTGGGTCCAATGAAGTGGGGTCTCTCGGCTATATGGCATGTGCAGAGGAAATCGAGCAGCAAGCGTGGGAGACAGGGACGCCTTATGATTATGTCGTGACGGCAACAGGCAGCGGCGGCACACAAGCCGGTCTGATTGCAGGATTCATGGCGAGGCAGTCCAGTACCAAGGTGATCGGCATCAACGTAAGTCGCGATCGTGCATCACAGGAAGCCAAGGTGCTGGAGCTCGTCCGAGGCACAGCGGAGGTAGTCGGACTTGAAGGAGAAATCTTGCCGTCAGCTGTTCAGTGTGAAGATCAGTATGTAGGCCCAGGCTACGCAGTTCCAACCGATGAAATGATCGAGGCTGTGCAGTTGCTGGCTCGCACCGAAGGAATTCTGCTTGATCCGGTTTATACCGGGAAAGCGATGGCTGGCTTGATCGGCATGATTCGTGAAGGCCGATTTGCAAAAGAGGATCACGTGCTGTTCCTGCATACAGGAGGCTCACCCGCTCTGTATACGGCTCCACATTTGTTTTTGCCTGCGAAAAACTAGGTGTGCTTCAAATGAATAGCATGGGAGAGGAAGAGACAGAGATACGGCTGTCTCTTCCTTTTTTTGCATGAGAAGGGCATCGATTACGCTGCCCGAAAGAAATTAATCACAATCACAACCAACAATAACTAAAAGGATGAACAAAACCAGAACAAGTGCAAAGTTTTCACCGAAGAATCCGCAGCTCACATTGATCACTCCTTAAATGAGATTTATGAACCCGAAAACTGAAGGTTACCTAAAAAACGATGCCTCGAAAAGGGGGATTCATCAAACCTTCTAAATCCTGGGGACTCAAAGGTTCAGAATCGGGGACCAAATCCTCTCCCACCACGAAACGGCGGCGGATCATCCCATCCCATAGAACTGGAGGACTCGCATCTACAACGTCTACGTGACATAGATTCTCCCTCCTTTCCGATCTCTTCATTGATATGTCTTATTGTCTCTCATGGCTTAGGCATATGTTGAAGCTTTGCGTCCAAATTAAACCCAAATTTAGGAAGTGTCTGAAATACGGCTATACATGCAAAAAAACCTGGTCAATTCGGGACCAGGTTCAAAATGATCATCATCACATCTTTTATACAATACCCTCACTGGTTACACCACGATAGTAATGAATATGCCCATCATCATAAGTGGTTTGCCCTGAAAACTCATGGTAATGGTTTCCGGTCGGCAGGGGAATTGGTGGACCAGTCCAGCCACTGTATTCATGAACATGCCCGTCATTAAACGATGTTGTACCTTCATAGTAATGCACATGCCGATCTCCACTGCCTTGAGGGAGCGAAGTTCTACCACTCAAGCGATGACGATGATGGCCGAAAACGGTTGTTTGGGTGTCATAGCTGTGAAAGTGATTGGGACTATCGACAATTCTCACATAACGCAAGGAATGACCATGTTTATCATTCAATCAAAATGCCCCTTCGCATTAAAATCCCCATGAATCTGAGGGTGTGAGTAAAGCTTTTAAAGCGTCAGTTACTTGGAGGACGTTAGCGCTATTTCGAATGAATCGAGGATTTCAAGAAAATGTGACGCTTCTCTAAAGACATGATCCGCCAATAGCGGAGGGATAATGCTTTTAATTCTGCAGGCTTCAATCAGATCATGAGCTGTTTTCTTAAAGTCACGCAACTGTCGGACCGAAACACGATTCTGATCCACAAACTGATCGAGAAGAGGTTGGGTTTGTGATTGTGGTCTCATGGAGTCGAGATCTTGTGCTTGAAACAAAAGCTGATCAAAGTCATGACTAAAATCTCTCGCTTGCTCAACGAGCTTTCTTTCAGATGGATCAAGCAAATGGTTAATAAATTTTGCATGATCAGCCATGATTCGCAGGAAGAATACGTTCTCATTAATCACAGCATCCGGCAGTGGATCGAGGGTACCCGTATTCAACTGCTTCAGCCGTTTTCTGAAATATGCTGCTTCTCTACTCACATGATCCACTAGCAAGGGGAAGTTGTTGCCAAGGATTTTACATTGAATAATGAGACCAAGCACATGTCGCTTGAATGCCCAAATATGACTGACCGCGTTGGAAACGACTTGGTTAAAATCGTAGATCTGTTGTGGGTCGGTATCAGAAGTGAAGGCAAGTGCGCGGTTCTCGATGTCTTCAAAAATGTTGTAAAAGCGGTCAGCTTCGTTAATTAATTTTGTATCGTCACAGTTAAATCCCAATTTTAGGAATAAAGAATGTTCCTTCATGATGCGAGACCAAAAACGGACCTCTTCTAATGACCTATCAACAAATTCATCTGTCATGTCGTACCCCCAAATATATTCCTTTCATTCGGGCATTCCAGTGATGAGAGCAGCAATCACTGCTGAAGAGGATCGTTCTGCCGAATGAACTCGATGTATTTCTATGCGTTTACCCATCTACATGTGTAAATACAGCTTAACGATTTTCTAACGCTTCTTTACATTCGCAACACCAAATCTCAATGTACAAACAGTAAGATCTTATATGACAACAAGGAAAATTCATTTTAAATAGGGGGTACAAGATGTTACATAAATTCTCCAAAAAAATGCTGCCGATGGCCGTGATTTCCTCGCTAGCGATTACCGCTACACTGTATGGGGCAAATACTGGATTGGCAACAGCACAAGAAAGCCAAGCAAATAATGCAAAAGTGAAAAATGTCATTTTCTTAATCGGCGATGGAATGGGTCCAGCCTATACAACAGCGTATCGTTATATGAAAGATGACCCGAAAACCCCTACCAAAGAGTTGACGGAATTTGACAAATACCTGGTAGGAGCACAAATGACGTATGCCGATGATGATAAGCAAAACATCACGGACTCTGCTTCCGCGGCTACGGCTATGTCTGCCGGAGTAAAGACGTACAACAATGCGATTGCTGTAGATAAAACCAAAGTTGAAGTAGAGACTGTTCTGGAGAGAGCAAAGAAAGTCGGCAAATCTACAGGTCTGGTAGCTACTTCCGAAATTACACATGCGACGCCTGCTGCCTTTGGTGCCCATGATGAAAGCCGCAAAAACATGGACGCAATTGCTGATGACTACTTTGATGAAAAAATCAACGGCCAGCACAAGATTGACGTTTTGCTTGGCGGGGGCTTGGTCAATTTTGATCGCAAGGATCGGAATCTGACGGAAGAATTCAAAAAGGCTGGCTATAGCTATGTTACGAATAAACAAGATCTTCTAAAGGATAAGAACGACAAAATCCTTGGTCTGTTTGCATCAGGCGGGATGGACAAGATGATTGACCGTTCGGAAGCGACACCTTCACTGGAAGACATGACGAACGCAGCGATTCAACGATTGAACAAAAATAAAGAGGGCTTCTTCCTGATGGTAGAGGGCAGCCAGATCGACTGGGCTGGACATGATAACGATATCGTGGCAGCGATGAGTGAGATGGAAGATTTCGAGAAAGCTTTCAAAGCTGCAATTGACTTTGCAAAGAAAGATGGACATACACTTGTAGTAGCTACTGCTGACCACTCCACAGGAGGTCTCTCTGTTGGTGCGAGGGATGAATACAATTTCTTCGTAGAACCGATTAAAGCAGCGAAACGTACGCCTGACTTTATGGCTGCAGAAATCGCAAAAGGCGCTGGCGTAGAAGAAACCTTGAAGAAATATATTGATTTGGAACTGACAAAAGAAGAAATCGATTCTGTGAAAAAGGCTGCAGAAACGAAAAAAGCGGTTGATATCGACAATGCGATTGAAGCGATTTTTGACAAGCGCTCCTTTACTGGCTGGACAACTGGCGGTCATACAGGTGAAGACGTCAATGTGTATGCATATGGTCCAGGGAAAGAAAAGCTTGCCGGATTGATCGACAACACGAAAAACGCAGAAGTCATTTTCGAGATCTTGGGTGGAAATAAAGCTAAAAAATAGGTTGGTAGAATCAGGCTGGCGTGAGATAACGCCAGCTTTTTTCTTCTCTTTTGCCCACTAGCCTCGCACTGCCTACGGTGGATTTATACCTGTGCTTATGTATACAATATTCGTATTACTAGACGCAGAGGTTGGAGAGACGATGTTTAAAATTGGAGTGGTTGGCCCGAAGAAATCGGTAGAGAGAATTCTTGGAGTGGCAAAAGAATTTGATCAAGGGATGAATTTCATTCCATACCCATACACGGAGACAAAGGAAACGGAAAAAATCGTGCTGGAAAATGACCAGTACGTGGACCACTGGCTGTTTTCGGGACCGATCCCCTACATGATCGCCAAAAATGCCATGGGTACAAGCAAGCGGATGGAGTATATTTACGCTACGGAATCGAGCATTTACAAGGGCTTTCTGGAAATGGTCTACAACCAGCGCAAGCTCATTGATCGGGTCAGTATCGATATGCTGCTGTCAACGACCTACATGGAGGATTCGCTGCGGACAATCAACATTTCGGTCAGCAATTTGTACATGAAAACATTCGATGCGTCGATTGACCCCAAGGAGCTGCTTGATTTTCATCTGGAGCTTTGGCAAGAGAAAAAAACAGATGGAGCGATGACCTGTTATCCGACCGTCTATCAGGCATTGGTAGAGGCCGGAATTCCCGCCTATTGGATCTCACCTAGTGAAATGGAGATCCACCAAACAGTGAGAGTCTTTGTGGAGAAGGTTAGAACCTCGTATTTTAAAGATACGCAAATCGGGATCGAGATGATCGAGGTCGAACAGTTTGACCGAATCAAGGAAAGCGCGAAGACGCCTTATCATTGGCAGTATCTGGAGCTGCGAATCAAGGAAGCGCTGATCAAGCTGTGCGAGCAATTGGACGGCTCCTTGCTGGAGCAGGGAAATGGCAGATACGTCATCTTTAGCTCGCGTGGAACGATAGAGCGAGAGATCCCGATTTTACAAGAGACGATTGCGTATTTGGCGAAGGAAGCGGATACGACCGTCGCAGTCGGAATTGGCTTTGGCGAGACGGCGTTTGCAGCCGAAATGAATGCACACCGCGCTTTGCGCCAATCCAAAGAAAAAGCGATCAGAGATATCGTCATGGTTCAGGATGATGGCACAATCGTCGAATGGGTAGGGCAGGAGGAAGAGCTGGTCTACTCTTATCGGGCGGACGATACCGAGATTTTGGAAAAGTTGAAAAAGGGAAACATCAGCGTCAAGACGTACAAAAAGCTGGATGCCCTGCTGCAAAAAATGGGTTGGACAGATTTCACTACGAAGGATTTGGCAAAGAACCTTCAGATGAGTGAGCGAAATGCGCAAAGAATTGTCGCGGATTTGTGTGCAGTAGAGCTGGCGGAGTGCTCAGGTGAGGAGTCCCAGGCGACACGTGGCAGACCAAGCAAGCTGTATAGACTGTTGTAGGCACCCTTTAAGGGGTGCTTTTTTTGTGCAAAAAAATCGTTCGAAAGACGCAAAAAAATAGATTGATAATAATCTCAAAATTTCGTACAGTATAAATTGCGACATGTCGTTAATTATGCGGTAAATAAAAAACAGTGTAATCTGCTTGTTGTTTTTTTGGCGGAAAAATCACATGGAGTCAGATGAATGCGCTTTCGTCAAAAATAAGGGATGGGCAAGAAAACAACCAGAAGGAGGTATCCACAGTTATGGTATCAGCGCGCACAAGAAACTGGATTTTGGCTTTACTCTTTTTAGGCTGGGCACTAGGAAACCTGGACCGTTACGTGATGAACTATGCCGTACTCGCGATCACAGAAGATTTGCAGCTTAGCGCCTCATCTACGGGACTGTTGCTCAGCAGCTTTTTCGCAGGCTATGCACTTATGCAAATGCCGGGGGGATGGCTGGCAGACCGATTCGGTTCTCGGAAGGTACTTATTGCATCTGTTATTATGTGGTCGATTTTTACAGCGTTAACCGGGGCGGCGTGGTCGCTGGCTTCTATGGTAATGATTCGCTTCCTGTTCGGAATTGGAGAAGGCGGATTTCAGCCAGCCAGCTCAAAAATTATTGCCCAAGCGTATCCTAGGGAAGAGCGCTCACGGGCAATGTCTGTCATGCTCTCCTCTGGTGCAATCGTCGGACTGTTCGTTCCGATTTTATCTGCCACCTTGATCAGCACCATTGGCTGGCGCATCATGTTCGTCATTATTGGGGCTATCGGGGCTGTGATTGCGATTTTGTACTGGCGCTATATCAAGCTGCCAAAAGAAGAGGAAGCCGTGTCAAACACCGAAGTAGCTTCCACATCCAGTGAAAAGAAGAGCTCTGTTGCCTTGCTGCTTAAAACGCCATTATTGTGGAACCTTTTAATCGCCTATTTCAGCATTTACGCAGTAAACTGGGGGCTTGCTACTTGGCTGCCAACGTATCTCGTCAAGGTGCGTGGTCTAGATCTGGTGTCTCTGGGCTGGCTGCAAATGATCCCGGGGATCGCTACATTAGTCGGAGTGTATGCGAGCGGCTACGTGCTGGACAAGCTGCCACAGGGACGAGAAAAAACAATGGGAAGCCTCGCTTGCGTTTTGGTAGCCATCGTGTTGTATCTGATGTTTAATGCTTCCAGTGTAGCGATTTTCATTACGTATCAAACCATCGTGACTCTGTTCATTTCCTTTGTCATCATTCTCTTGCCATCTGTCGTTCTGAAAAATCTGCCTGCTTCGGTAACAGGTACAGGTATGGGCATCGTGAATACAGGCGGACAGCTTGCCGGCTTCATCACACCGATGGCGATTGGCTTTATCGTTGATGCGTTCAACGGTTCGTTTTCAGCAGCGTTTTGGATGCTGATTGCATTTGCTGTGATTTGCATTGCGGCACTTCTGACGATGAACTATGAAAAAGGAGAGCTGCTTAGAAAGGAGCGTACAGTATGAACAAGCAAGAAATTATTTCACAATTAATCGAGCAAAAACGGGATGCGTTTATTGCCGTTAGCGATAAAATCTGGGAAACACCGGAGATTTACTTTGAAGAGCATCAGTCCGCGAAGTATTTGTGTCAGGCGCTGGAGGCGGAGGGCTTTCAAGTGGAGAAGGGCATTGCCGGACTGGAAACCGGGTTTGTCGCCTGCTTTGGCGATGGCGGGCCAGTAGTTGCCATTTTGGGTGAGTACGATGCGTTGACTGGATTGAGCCAGAAAAAAGGTATGGTCACAAATGACCCGATTGTTTCCGGAGGACACGGACATGGTTGTGGACACAATTTGCTAGGAGCTGGGGCACTGGCAGCAGCCGTTGCGATCAAGGATTACATGCAGCAGACAGGCTTGCAAGGAACCGTGAAATATTTTGGCTGTCCGGCAGAAGAAGCTGGCTCTGGAAAAGCGTATTTGGCACGTGCAGGTTTGTTTGAAGACGTCGATTTTGCACTCTCCTGGCACCCTGCAACGACACCGGGCATCATGAATATCAGCTCGCTCGCCAACTATTCCGTTCGCTTCCAGTTCCATGGAAAAAGCGCCCACGCAGCAGCGGCACCGCATCTCGGACGAAGCGCACTGGATGCTGTCGAGCTGATGAACGTCGGAGTCAATTACATGCGAGAACACATGATTTCCGAAGCACGTATCCATTATGCGATCACCAATACAGGCGGAATCTCACCAAACGTTGTACAGCCATACGCCGAGGTCGTTTACTTGATTCGCGCTCCAAAAAAGCAGCAAGTGAAGGAACTATACGATAGAGTATACGACATTGCCAGAGGAGCGACCCTGATGACGGGCACCACGATGGAAACGGCTTTTGAAGGAACCGCGTCCAACCTAGTGCCAAACACGGTACTGGCCAAGCTGATGCATCAAAACCTCGTAGCCGTTGGTGTTCCTGCGTACGATGAGGACGACCAGCAATTCGCGAAAAAAATTCAGGAATCGCTGTCTGCAGAGGATTTGCGCGCTGCACTTGCCGGGGTGGACAAGGAAACAGCCAAACAGCTAAAAGACAAGGCCATCGCTGATATCATCGGACCGCTTCCACAGTACGAGTTTACGTTGTCTGGCTCTACGGATGTTGGGGATGTAAGCTGGGTCGTGCCAACGATGCAATGTATGACGACATGCTGGGCGCTCGGAACGCCTTTCCATACATGGCAGGTCGTATCGCAAGGCGCGATGCCGATCGCACACAAAGGGATGCTGCAAGCTGGAAAAGTCATGGCTTCTACCGCGATCGAGGCGATGGAAAATCCGGAGCTGATCGAACAGGCAAAAGCGGAATGGCAGGAGCGCCTGGAAGGGGAAGCATACACTTCCTTGATTCCAGATGACATACATCCACCGAAAAAGGCTTAGTAGCAGAGCTATTTATTTGGTTAGGTACGAAGGGAAGAGTGGAAATGCAAGGGGTTCAGGAGACAGCCTTGAAGCAAAGTCAGATTCAGGATGACTTGGAGAGCTGGGTAGATAGATATCGTGAGGATGCGAGCAAAGGAAAATGTGCTGCATACATTCCTGCACTGGCAAAGGCAAATCCAGAACAGTTAGGAATTTGCGTCATCGGGCAGGACGGGAGCAAGGCGGTAGCAGGGAACTGGGAAACAGCCTTCACCTTGCAAAGCATTTCCAAGGTGATCAGCTTCATCGCGGCGTGCATACACCACGGGATTTCATATGTGCTGCAGAGAGTGGATGTGGAGCCAACGGGGGATGCTTTTGACTCGATGATTCGTTTGGAGTTGCACAAGCCGGGCAGACCCTTTAACCCGATGATCAATGCGGGCGCCATTACCGTCTCTTCCCTGCTAGAAGGTGATTCGACAGAGGACAAATTCGACTCGCTCACTTCTCTGATCGAAAGCATGACAGGGCGTCAGCATCAAATCAACGAGGAAGTGTACAAGTCCGAGTGGAAGACGGCTCATCGCAATCGTGCGCTCGCACACTATTTGACTGCGACCGGCTTTCTTGGTTGCCCAGCGGAAGAAGCACTAGAAGTGTATATTCGTCAATGCTCGATCGAGGTGACGACAGAGGATATCGCGATGATCGGGCTTGTATTAGCCCATGACGGCTATCATCCGCTTCGCCAGCAGCAGCTTTTCTCCAAAGAAATAGCGCGACTGACAAAAGCGTTGATGGTAACCTGCGGGATGTACAATGCTTCAGGCAATTTTGCCGCTTTTGTCGGAGTGCCAGCGAAGAGCGGAGTATCTGGCGGGATTATGGCTGCCGTCCCTCCGAGAGGAAGAAAGGGAGAGACGCCATTTGGCGATGGCTGCGGGATCGGAGTTTACGGTCCGGCTATCGATCAGTATGGTAACAGTGTGGCTGGGACTGCACTGCTCGGGCAGATCGCCGGCGCTTGGGACCTTTCGATTTATTAAATAGTGATTTCTAATGGATGGACTGAAGGGAAAAAGCTCGCCAGATGATTGGCGAGCTTTTTGCTGTGAATGATGACTAGTTTCTATTGCTGGTTGCCAGCTCCCAGCTCTACGCGCGAATGCCCTTCCAAAAAATCCGCCAAATATTATTGACCTGACCCTGAATATAGTCGCTTTTATGGTAGGGTACACCGGAAAAAATCCCGTCGAGCACACACAGGTACGACTGGACCAAATCGTCAATATGATCTTCCAAAATGATTTTTCTTTGAATGCCTTCTTCAAAAATGGAATGAAGAACCTTGATCAGCCCCTGGTCAGATGCCTCCGATTTACTTAGCAATTGCTCCTGTAAAAACGTAGGCGGAAACAAGGCTGATCGCTTTAAAAACAGCTTCAGATCTTGATTTTGTTCGTAGTAATGGGCTACATCGCAAAGGATTCTGTACAGCTTTTCATCGACGCCTTGATCCTGAATCTCGGTGATGAGCTGTTCGACATGCTTGTTGTAATCCCAGAGTGCATCGTCAAAAACAGCCATAAAAATGCTTTCTTTGTTTTTAAAGTGAGCGTAAATCGATGATTTATTAATGCCGACCTCTTTGGCAATATCGGATAAAGATGTGCCATCATAGCCGTGCTGCGAAAATAATTTCAACGAGACGTCTTTTATTTTTTGTGCCGTCATGCTACCTCCCAAAAGGAAAATATCCAATTCTAAATTATCTTGCAAATGCAAAAACTGCAAGCTATAATTCAAATCAACAACAAACCAACCGATCGTTCGGTAGGGGGATTTCTTTTTATTTTAGTCCAAGAGTCATGTTCTGTCCAGACGAAATAAGGGGGTAAAAAAGTGAAAAAACTAAAAATGTACATGGATGGTAAATGGGTTGAATCCGTGTCAGGAGCCTATTTTGACGCGTTCAATCCAGCGACGGGAGAGCAGATTGCCAAAATCGCAGAAGGTACGCGAGAGGATGCTCAAGCTGCGATTGCAGCTGCCAGGCGCGGATTCGAGCACATTTCCTCCATGTCGGTCTGGGAGCGCTCGCGCCTGCTCACCGCTATCGCTTCTGTGATCGAAAAGCGGAAAGAAGTACTCGCCCACACGTTAACGCAAGACCAGGGCAAGCCTTTTCATACGGAGGCTCTGCCTGAAGTCGAAGGAACGATCGCGGCGTTTTTGGAGGCAGCCGAGCAAATCAAGTGGCTGGAAACATCGGTCATCTCAGTTGAGGATAGCTCAAAACGAGTATTTACCATCCGTCAGCCAAAAGGGGTTTACGGGATCATCACACCGTGGAACTTTCCTTTTATGGTACCTGCTGAATATATCGCGTATGGCCTGGCAGCGGGTAATGCCATCGTGTGGGCACCTGCTCCTACCACCTCTGTATGCGCCGTTGCTCTGGCAGAGTGCTTAGAGGAGGCAGGCGTGCCCCAAGGTGCAGTCAATCTGGTTACAGGAAAAGGTGCCGTCGTTGGTGACGAGATTGTAGCAAATCCAGGAACCGATGCGATTGGATTTACAGGCAGTACGGCTACGGGCAACCAGATCGCAATCCGTGGCGCGGGTAAACCACTGCTGCTCGAGCTGGGGGGCAATGGTCCCACGATCGTACTGGCCGATGCGGATCTGGATCGTGCCGCCAAATCGATTGCGTTTGGCAGCTTCTTCAATGGAGGTCAGGTGTGCACGTCAACAGAGCTCATCCTGGCACAAAAAGACATACATGACGAGCTGGTACAGCGCGTACTGCAGCACGCAAAGGAAATCGTGCTTGGCGATCCATTTGATCTGCGAACGACGATGGGACCACTGAACAATGAGATGGTTGTGGCAAAAAATGATGAGCATGCTCTCGATTGCCTGAAAAAGGGCGCAGAAATCTTACTCGGCGGAAAGCGGGCAACCAGCATGACGAGCAATCTGTTTTTTGAGCCGACTGTCATTACGGGCGTAACAGAAGACTGCTTGTACTGCCAGGAAGAAACATTCGGTCCGGTAGCTCCGTTTATGTCATTCTCTACACATGCGGAAGCATTAGAGCTCGCTCGCAAAAATAAGTGGGGACTTGTTTCGTCAGTATTTACTGATAATTTAAAAGATTCTATGTATTTTGCTGAAAAGATCAAGGCGGGTATCGTGACGATTAATAGCGGCAGCGGAGAATCAGGTGGCTCGAATATTCCGTTTGGCGGTGTAGCAGGAAAGCAAAGCGGTATGGGCAGGATCGGTGGGAAGTATTCCCTCCACGAAATGACCGATTTGAAAGCGATTTGTATGGATGTGACGTAACGCGATGTAGATCAAATAAACACCCTCTCTGCTGCTTCGAAAAAGCCTGTCTGTACGACTTACTTTTCAGAAAAGGAAGGTGTCCTTTTTATGTACGCAAGCTTAAGCGGTACCCGAATTTACTTTGGTGTAGAGGGAATGGGAAATGTTATCGGCAGCCTATGCAGCGGCTTCTCAGGCGAAGGTCACTCTTCTGCGTATAAGCTGGAAAACAACGAGGCGGAGCAATTGCATCGGACCACTGCTCCTGCTTTAAATCGCACAGGACGTCACGACATCATGATTGAGGAGTACGAGCTTTTTGAAACCGTATCCGGCTCTGGAAACAGAAGATGTGTGAGCGGTGACAAATTATGAGAATAAGGACAATCACGACGACCTCAATCGCGCTGCTGCTCTGCCTGATTGTTTTGGTGAATGGATGCAGCTCAGCCCCAGCTCCGTCAGCTTCTACAAAAGAGCAGGAGGAAACGGGAAGGACATCTGAGCCGAAGAAGGGGGGGACGATCACGATTGGCTACCCTGCCGAGCCTGATTCGCTGGATGTACAAAAATCAGCGATGATTGCGTCCTCACTGATCACCTCTTTCATGGGAGGAGCGCTCGTCTATTACGATCCGCAGACGCAAGAAATCAAGCCGAGTTTGGCTGAATCCTATTCCATCTCAGAGGATGGGAAGAAGTGGACGTTTATCCTGCGTACAGGCATCACTTTCCACGATGGGACACCACTCACCGCTCGTGCATACAAGTATACGCTTGGACGAGCACTGGACCCGGGTACAGCGTCTCCTTTGGGCGAGTATATGTTTGGCTCCATTCAATCGATTGAGGCTCAGGATGACCGAACTCTCATCCTGAACCTGAAGCAGCCATCGGCACAGCTACTCTCTAATTTGTGGGACGCTTCGATCTCGCAGCCACTTTCTAGGGAGGCAGTCGAAAAACACGGGAGCGAATATGGACGTAATCCCGTCAGCGTCGGACCGTGGAAGTTTGAGAACTGGAAAACAGGTGAGTCCATCACGATGGTACGCAATGACGCGTACCAGTGGGGGAACGCATTCACCAAAAACCAAGGACCTCCTGCCGCTGATAAGCTGGTCATCAAGTTTATCAAGGACAACCAGACGATGATGGCTGCATTGGAAAGCGGGGCGATCGATATTGCTGCGAATGTACCAGCAAAAGAAGTGAAAAAGTACCGGGATAGAGACAAGGTAACCGTGTTGGAGCGAATGGCGTGGGGCGTTAACTTTCTGGAAATGAATACGGAGAACGAGATCTTGCGGGACGTTCAGGTGCGCAAAGCCATTTCGCTAGCAATAAACAAGGAAGCGATCTTGAACGGCGTTCTTCAGGGAGAAGGCGAAGTCGCTCATAGTCCATTGCCATCCAGCCTGTTTGGCTACGATCCGGCGAGTGCGGAGTATGGCAATTCATTTAACGTAGAGGAAGCGAAAAAACAGTTAGAGGCAGCGGGATGGGCAATGACCGCGCAAGGAGTCAGAGAAAAGGCCGGTAAGCCGCTAACCCTCAATCTCCTCAGCTCCGAAAACTGGTCACGCCCGAGCCAATTGGTTCAGGGCATGCTCAAAAGCATCGGAATAGATGTGAAAATTCAGACTCTTGACCAAGCGACGCTGATTGAATCTGCTGGCAAAGGAATGTTTGACTTGGCGATAGTGGGCTACGTAGACAACGATCCGAATGCGCTGAGCTTGTTCTTCCATTCCAAACAGATCAACAGCTTAAACCACTCTCGCGTGAACAACAAACAGCTGGATAGCTTGTTGGAAAGAGGGCTTGCGACAATAAACCAAAAGGAAAGAGCCAAAATTTATGCGGACATCCAAAGGATTGTGATAGAGGAAGCGTACTGGGTTCCGCTTTACATGGAAAAAGAGTTTTATTTGGTGAGCGACCGGGTACACGGAGTCGGACTTCAACCGATGTATGGCCTGACGCTTCAGGATAGCTGGGTGGACGAGTAGAGATTAAGAAAATTCGAGAAGGCAGGTGTATAAGATGTACGCAAACATAAACGGTACACGAATTTACTTTGATGTAGAAGGAATGGGAAGTGTTATCGACGGACCGATCATGAGACAAAAGCCGGTGTGCTTCGTGCTTCATGGTGGACCAGGCTCCGATCACACTGGATACAAGCCGTATTTGACGCCACTCTCTGATTATATGCAGCTGGTTTACATCGACAATCGTGGGAGCGGCTTCTCGGATGAAGGTCCGCAATCTACCTACACGCTGGAAAATAATGTGGCGGATGTGGAAGCGCTGAGAGAGTACCTGGGACTTGAGAAATTCGTTATCATGGGCAGGTCCTATGGCGGTATCGTCGCACAAAGCTATGCCGTCAAGTATCCTGAGCGTTTGTCCGGTTTGATTCTGCTGGTAACTACACCGAGCTATCGTTTCATCGAGCGTGCGAAGCAAGTAGTCGCGGCAAAAGGAACAGATGAACAAAAGGCAGTGGTTGCGAAAATGTTTAGTGGAGCGCTCTCGTCCAATGAAGAATTAATGAGCTACAGCCAAATACTGGACCCGCTATATATATACACCTACAAACCGCCAACGGAAGCAGAGAAGGTGCTGATCGAGGAGGCAATGAAGCGTTCGAAGCACTGCTATCAAGCGTTGAATGAAGCTTTCCGTGAATTCGGCTTTATCCATACGTATGATGTGATGGACCAGCTGCATCAAATCTCCTCTCCAACCCTGATTATTGGTGGACGTCACGACTGGATTACGTCAGCCGAGGAATCGATAGAGATTGCAAACGGTATCCCGGATAACGAGCTGCACATTTTTGAGAAGAGCAGTCACGATATCATGATCGATGAGTATGACCTCTTCTTGGATACTGTCTCTAGCTTTGTCAAAAGAAAGCTGCTCGGGGGTGTATATGAATGAAAAATCAGCTAGTCACCAGTCCTCTCCTGTTTATCGTGTGTTTGCTGGTTTTGCTCAGTGGATGCAGTTCTCCGTCCGCTCCGGCAAAATCGGCAACTGAAGCAGGAAAGCCAGAATCTACAGCGGAACCGAAGAAAGGCGGTACGATTACGATAGGCTACATGGACGAACCGGACACTCTGGACATGTACAAATCAGCAAATCTGGCAGCTGCCATGGTCGGCTCTGAAATCGGGGCGAGATTATTTTACTACGATCCAAAGACGCAGGATGTAAAACCGTATTTGGCTGAATCCTACACGATTTCAGAAGACGGGAAAACATGGACGTTTCGGATTAAGTCTGATGTGGTGTTTCATGATGGCACGCCGTTAACCGCTGCAATCTACAAGCAAACGATTGAGCGAGCTCTGGACCCAGATACGGCTTCGCCACTCGGAGATTATTTGTTTGGCGCGATTCAATCCATCGATACCCCTGACGATACGACGCTGATTTTCCATTTAAAGGAACCGGCTGCACAGCTTCTAACGAATCTATGGGAGCCGGCTGTGACCCAACCTGTTTCGCTTGCGGCTATCGAAAAAATAGGCGCTGACTATGGTAGAAATCCTGTCGGAATCGGACCATGGAAATTCGACAGCTGGAAAACGGGCGAGTCGATTACGTTAGTACGAAATGAAGGCTACCAGTGGGGAAATGCTTCTGAAAAAAATCAGGGACCGCCACTTGCAGATAAGCTCGTGTATAAATTTATCAAAGACAGTCAAACCATGATTGCGGCGTTGGAAAGCGGCTCGATCGACATCGCTGCCAATGTGTCCGCAAAAGATATGAAAAAGTACAAAGAGAGCAAGGAAGTGACCGTGCTTGAGCGGATGAAGTGGGGAAGCTCTTTTCTGGAAATGAATACAGAAAATGAAATCCTCCAGGACATCCAGGTTCGCAGAGCTGTAAATATGGCAATCAATAAAGACGCGATCGTATCGGGCGTACTGCTTGGAGAAGGAGAAATCGCGCATAGTCCATTGTCCTCCAGCCTGTTTGGTTACGATCCGGCAAGCGCAGATTACGACTACAAATACAATGTGGAAGAAGCGAAAAAGCTGCTGGATGCAGCAGGGTGGACTGTGAATGCTCAGGGGATCAGAGAAAAGGAGGGTAAACCGCTCGCTGTCGAGCTGCTCAGCTGGGATATATGGACGCGTACCAGCCAATTGATCCAAGGCATGTTAAAAGAGATTGGCATGGATGTCAAAATCATCAGTTTAGATGCGGCAACAGTTGTTGACGTAGCGGGCAAAGGTTCGTTTGATATGGCTTTGATGAATTACACGGACAACGATCCGAATGCACTCAGCCTGTTTCTCCACTCCAGTCAAATCGGTAGCTTGAATCATTCCCGTGTCCACAATAAAGAGATGGATGCTTTGCTGGAAAAAGGCAGTGCCACACTGAACAAGGATGAACGGAAGAAAATCTATGCAGACATCCAAAAGCTTGTTGTAGACCAGGCATACTGGGTTCCCTTGTATGTAGAAAAAGAGTTTTATCTGGTGAAAAACCGTGTTCAGGGAGTCTCGCTTGAGCCGATGTACGGCTTTGGGCTACAGGATAGCTGGGTGAAGGAATAATGGCACAGTATTTATGGAACCGACTTGCAGCAGGCTTGCTCGTTGTTTTTGGAATTTCTGTGTTTACGTTTGCACTGGTTCATATGATTCCTGGTGACCCAGTTCGCATGATGCTAGGCCAAAAGGCAACGCAAGAGCAGGTGGAACATATCCGGGAGCAAATGGGGCTGAACAAGCCGTTAGTAGAGCAATACACTACGTACGTCACTGGGATCATACAAGGTGATTTCGGTACGTCATTAAAAACGGGACAGCCTGTGCTGACTGAAATCATGAACCGCTTTCCGGCCACCTTAAAAATAGCTGTAACAGCGATTCTTATTGCGATTGTCGTAGGAATTGCGATGGGAATTGTGGCAGCCAAATACAAGGATACGATTGTGGATCGGGCTGTGCTCACACTCGCGACTATGGGTGTTTCCATCCCCGGATATTGGCTCGGACTGCTCCTCATGCTCTTGTTTGCGGTCAAATGGAAGTGGTTTCCGATCGCAGGCGGTACCGGATTGAAGGATTTGGTGCTGCCTGCAGTCACACTTGGTGTTTACGCATCCACCATTATTTGCCGACTGACTCGATCAGGGATGCTGGAGGTTCTTTCACAGGATTATATCCGCACTGCCAGAGCCAAAGGAATTAATGAATCCGTCATTTTGTTCCGGCATGCTTTTCGCAATGTGATGATTCCTGTTGTGACGGTGGTTGGACTGCAGATGGCATCGCTGCTTGGGGGAGCGGTTTTGATCGAGCAAGTATTCAGCTGGCCTGGAATCGGCACACTGGCGATTGATGCGATCTTCTCTCGTGACTTTCCGATGATTCAGGGGACGACGCTCTTTATGGGAATCGTGTACGTTTCGGTCAATATCGTGATCGATCTGTTGTATGGATTCATCGATCCGCGAATCGACGTCAGTCAGCAAAAGGCGGGTGCGTAACATGCGTGTATTGGGTAAAGCTGTTCACACGAAAGTCGTCAAGGAGCGAACCACTGCCTTGCCCCGGTTTGAGCTGCTGGGCAAAGTCATGCAGAACAAAAAAGCAAAGTATAGCTTCGTCCTCCTATTTATCATCATCTTGCTTGGAATTATCGGGCCGTGGATTGCTCCGCATGATCCGCTGGAAAGTAACTATGAAGCCTTTTTGCAGGAGCCGTCCGCAGAGTATTGGCTTGGGACAGACTCGATTGGACGAGATATACTTTCCCGCATGCTGCACGGTGCGAGGGTGACCTTGACGGTAGCTGTCATGTCGGTAGCCATAACCGTTGTTCTGGGCACGGTGATTGGCGTCACAAGCGCGTATGTGGGCGGATTCATCGACAATTTGCTGATGCGGATCATGGATATGCTGCTTGCTCTTCCCGGGATCGTACTTGCCTTAGCGATTGTGGCAGTGCTTGGTCCGAGCTTGACCAATGCGATGATTGCGATCGGAATATCGTCAATTCCGTCGTTTGCCTTATTGATCAGAGGAGCAGCTCTGACCATCAAATCATCCGGTTATGTCGAGGCGAGTCGCTCGATCGGCAGCTCAAACAGATGGATCATTGTGTTTCAGGTCATCCCGAATATTGCCCACGTACTGATTGTGTACACGACTCTGTTTGTGGGCGCAGCCATTTTGGATTCATCTGCGCTCGGTTTTATTGGTTTAGGTGCACAGCCTCCTACGCCAGAATGGGGCACGATGCTAAACGAAGGCAAAGGATTTATTACGGAAGCCTGGTGGCTGGCTACGTTCCCGGGACTTGCGATCACCCTGATCGTATTTGTGGTGAATCTCCTAGGTGATGCCCTCCGCGATATTTTTGATCCGAGGACAGCGAGCTAGTAAGGGAGTAGGGTGTTGTCAACAGAGTGCCGCACAGCGATAGAGGGGGAGAGCGAGCATGGAACATGTATTGGAAGTAAATGAGCTGTCTATACAGTTTGGAGGGAGCGAGAAAACGGTCACTGTGGTAGAAGATTTTAACCTTCAGCTAAAAAAGGGGGAGGCCCTAGGGATTGTCGGTGAGTCAGGCTGCGGGAAAAGCATTACGTCCTTGTCCATCATGCAGCTGCTCGGAGGCAACGGGAAAATCGCGAGTGGCAGCATCCGACTCAATGGCCGAAATCTGGTTGGGCTTGGAGCAAAAGACATGCAGCAGATGCGAGGCAAAGAGATCGCCATGATTTTTCAGGAGCCGATGACCTCGTTAAATCCAGTTCTGACCATCGGAAAACAGATTAGCGAGGTATTGGAAAAGCATGAGCGACGCATCAAATCAGCGCATAAACAAAGAGTGCTTGAGCTGCTCCAGCAAGTCGGGATTTCTCGTCCAGACGAAATTTATTACGAATACCCGCACCGCTTGTCAGGCGGGATGCGACAGCGGGTGATGATCGCAATAGCGATTGCCTGCAATCCGCAGCTTTTGATTGCTGATGAACCGACGACGGCTTTGGATGTAACGATTCAAGCGCAAATACTGGACTTGCTGAAACGAATTCAACAGGATGCTACCATGTCTCTCATCATGATTACCCATGACCTGGGAGTAGTGGCAGAGGTCTGCGATCGAGTCATGGTCATGTATGCCGGACAAGTGATTGAAACGGCAGACGTCCGGACATTGCTGCGTCATCCCAAGCACCCGTATACGATGGGGCTGATTCAGTCCATCCCGAAAAAGGGAGACCATCCAGGCAGACTTTACAGTATCAAAGGCAGTGTTCCCGCACCGGATGAATATCCGCAAGGGTGCCGTTTTGCGCCGCGCTGTGAAAAGGTCATGCCCGTTTGTTTGGAAATGAGTCCAAGATTACAGCAAGTAGACAATGAAACGACTTGTCGTTGTTGGATTTTCGACGAGAACATAAAAAAAGCGGTGGTACCTATATGACGACACCCATATTGGAAGTGAAGGGCCTCACAAAGCGTTTTTCCATTCAAAAAGGATGGTTTCAAAAGAATAGTTACGTTCACGCGGTCAACGGAATTGATCTGGCTGTAAGAAAAGGGGAGACGTTGGGGATTGTCGGAGAGTCAGGCTGCGGCAAATCGACGCTGGGCAGATGCATTCTTCGGTTGCTCACGCCAACGAGTGGAGAAACGATTTTTCAGGGCAAAAATATTCGGAGCCTGAGTAAGCCAGAATTAAAGGCGATGCGGCGTGATATGCAAATGGTTTTCCAAAACCCGTTTGACACGCTCAATCCGAAGCTGATGATCCAGCAGATTTTATCCGAGCCACTCATTGCCCATGGCATCCCGAAAAAGGACCGGCAGACGCTACTGGAAGAAACGATTGAAATTGTCGGGCTGGGAAAACAGCATCTCTTACGTTACCCGCATGAATTTTCGGGTGGGCAAAGACAGCGAATCGGCATAGCACGTGCACTGATGCTGCGGCCCAAGCTGATCATCGCAGACGAACCAGTATCTGCCCTGGATGTTTCGATTCAATCGCAGATTCTCAATTTGCTTCAGGATTTGCAGGAGCAGTTTGAGCTGACGTATATATTCATTTCACATGACCTGAGCGTCGTTCGGCATATCTCAGATCGGGTGGCAGTTATGTATTTGGGAGAGGTTGTTGAATTCGGAGACAAAAAAGAGCTGTTTGCAAGTCCCCTGCATCCGTACACGCAAGCCTTGCTGTCCGCCACACCTGTATCCGACCCGGATGAAAAGAGAGCGCGCATCATTTTACAGGGAGATTTGCCCTCACCCTCCAATCCTCCAGGCGGTTGCAAGTTCCACCCTCGCTGCCCGTCTTGCTTTGATATGTGCAAAAAAGTATCTCCCACGCTACAGGATGTAAACGAGCAGCTGGTTGCTTGTCATCTTTACGGATAGGTGAATATTCGGACCTAGACGAGCAGGAGCACAGCAGCGAAGACAAGCATGAAGAAAGCGTTGAGCGCCATAATCGGCTTGTGCCTCGCTCGGAATAGATGGGCATGAATCGCACCGAGCATCAGGACGACAAATAAGACTGCGACATACTTCATAAGAACTGGAACCCAAAAGGCAGCGAGCATTCCGATAGCCCCGAGCAGTTCCAGGGAAGCGATGATATCCATAAACCAGAGAGGATACCGATACTCGTTCCAGTGCTGGACCATCGATTTGCTGCGGGAAAATTTCAAGATCGCTGAAAAGGTAAACATGCCAAATAATACGATTGGCAGAATGGCTGTAAGTACACTCATTCACTACACTCCTCTCGATAGAAAGCCCATCGTTCTGCATTCCAGACATAGTATAATGGAACAAAGCATGCCAAATATGTAGGGCAGACTACACTGGGAGAGGAAGGAGCACTTGGGTGGACAAAAGCAAGTTTTTATCGCGGATCGATTTGTTTCAAAAGCTGAGCACAGAGGAGCTCATGCAGATCGAACCGATTGCACCGATGAACACAATCAAAAAAGGAACCATCATTGCTTCCCCCCAGCATGGCGGGAAGCTCTTGTATTTGGTCAAGTCGGGAATGGTCCGTCTATATAAGCTGTCAGAGGGCGGAAAAGAACTGACTGTAGACTTGTTGCGTGTCGGTCATATTTTTGGGGAAATTGGCTCCTTCACCATCAGCTCCGAAAACATGTACGCTGAGGCGTGGGAGGACTGCGTCATCTGTACCATAAACAAGCCGCAGTTTGAACAGCTGATGCGGGAAAAACCGGAGCTGGCACTGCATTTTATCGAGATTATCTCGACACGCCTGAAAGAGGTAGAAGAGATGATGGAGCATATGGCATACGGGAGCGTGCGAAAAAGATTGCTCTATTTGCTGCACAAGCTCTCGGAAAAGTTCGGATCAGGCTTCTCAATGGGAGAAAATGAGGATACAGACCGGAAATGGATTGAGCTGGAGGTGAAACTGACTCATCAGGAGCTGGCGAGCATGATGGGGAGCATCCGCGAGACAGTCACCGAGCAGTTAACTGAGCTTGCAGCAGAGGGTATCGTCAGTAAAGAAGGTCAGCGCAAACCGCTACGTGTTCATCCCGAACGTTTGAAAATGGCATGGGATGCATGCAGGTAGTTTTCAGTAGCGGTGAGGAAAAATCGATGCCAATTGTCAAAGCATCCAATAGAAAAGGGAGAGAACGGTATGCTGGATGTCGTTGCTTGCGGGGAGCTATTAATAGACTTTACCCCTACGTCACACGCGGAGAAAGGAAAGCTTGCTTTTGAGCAAAACCCCGGAGGTGCACCGGCGAATGTACTGACTGCACTGTCTCGTTTAGGCAAAAGGACCTCGTTTGTCGGGGCGGTGGGCAACGATGCTTTTGGCCAGTTTTTGAAGCAGACCTTGCTCGACTTGAACATCGGGACGACGGGACTGATCATGACAAGCGAAGCCCCGACAACGCTAGCCTTTGTACATATTAATGAACACGCGGATCGTTCCTTTCATTTCTATCGCAATCCAGGAGCCGATACGCTGCTGCGGGAGACAGACATCGATGAGGAGCTCATTGGACAGGCACGCATTTTCCATTTTGGCTCCCTCTCGCTGACGCATGAGCCCGCCAGAGCAGCAACGAAAAAAGCAGTGGAAATTGCGAAGAACAACCATCGCCTCGTTTCGTTTGATCCAAATTATCGAGCATCTCTGTGGGACGATGAAGATGAGGCGAAAAGAATCATTTTGTCCGGGATCAGTCAAGCAAATATCGTCAAGCTGTCTGAAGAAGAGGTAGTCTTTTTGGCGCCCACTGGTGACGTGAATGAAGCGACAGACTGGTTGATGCAGGAGTATGGAAACCAGCTCATTCTGGTGACGCTCGGGGCAAAAGGCTGTTTTTATCGCACGCACGATCACTGTGGAATTGTCCAAGGCTTCAAGGTTGATGCGGTTGATACGACTGGTGCGGGGGATGCTTTTTTCGGTGGCATGCTGCATCAAATCCTGGAGGTAAAAGAAGACATAGCGACACGAACACAGACAGAGCTGGAACAAATGATCCGCTTTGCCAATGCTGTCGGTGCACTTGCCACCACGAAGACAGGAGCCATTCCGGCCATGCCATCGCTGGAGGAAGTGGAGAGGTTTACAAAAGCTGGCCTATAACATAAGTGGACAAATAGTATGATAATTCCGCATTTTCCCAAGCACCTCTGCTATACTAATGAAGAAAGTTACTTGATGGGGGAAGTAGGTATTCATCATGATTTTTCTTGAAGTCATTTTGCCTGTTTTGTTGATTTTTCTTAGCGGCTATATTTTACAGCGCATCTTCAAGCTAGATCTCAAGCCGATTTCTACACTGGCGATCTATATTTTGACCACGGCTCTTGTTTTCCGTACCTTTTACAAAACGCAGCTCGACTTGCAGCTGTTCTACATCGTCGTCATTTCCATGCTGCTTTTGGGGGCGCTGATCCTCATCACTCAGCTGACTGCGCGCTTCTTTCACTATGATAAGCAGCAGGAAAGCGCGTTGATGCTTTCAACGGCCTTTATGAACAGCGGGAATTATGGGACGCCAATTATCCTCTTTGCCTATGGCGATGCCGGTTTTGTCTATGCTGTACAGATTATGGTTTTTCATTCGATCATCATGGGCGTCTTCGGCGTGTATTTTGCTTCCAGAGGTGGAGGCGGAGTCGCAACTGCAGTCAAAGCGATTTTCAAGCAGCCGTCCAACTATGCTGTCGTGCTTGCGGTTCTGCTCCAGCAACTGAATGTGGTCATTCCGGAGAGCTACTATCAGGCGATCGATCTCGTAGCACAGGCGGCTATTCCCGTCATCATGCTCATTCTTGGAATGCAGCTGGCGAATGTGTCATCGCGTACCTTTGAGTGGCAGGGGCTTAGCGCAGCAAGCGTGATCCGTTTGGTTGCCTCACCGATTTTAGCCTACGTCATTTGCTTGTTCTTTCCGATTGATCCGTTGTTACAGAAGGTGTTGATCATTTTGGCAGCGATGCCTTCTGCAGCGACAACCGCAATTTATGCGATTCAGTTTAATATGCGTCCACAGTTTGTTTCCAGCAGTGTGCTCGTAACGACAGTAATGAGCGTTGGGACATTAACTTTTTTGCTAAACCTTTTGCACTAAAGGGAGTGTGACCAGGGAACATAATATGGAGATTATTAGCAACCAGTTGGCTAGCATGCGGAAGGATATGGGAGTATTCATACGAATAGGACCGGTCATTACGGTTAACTGGCTCTGACCACGTAAGAACGGTTGATATCACGAATTTTCAAAATTGTTGTTATGCTAAGTAAATGATAAGCTATTTGTATCGCAATAATTTCATATCGGGCCTAGTTCCGTGACAAACGGAAACGGGGGAACCACTCTTGGGGTTAATTCTGTGCATACAGAAGGGATGCTACCTGCCATCCTACCCGTCAGCTAACCTCGTCGGCTAAAGCAGATATTGCATACATTTCGTTGCACTCGCTTATTTTGCGTGCGATTTGACTGTTGCTCTTTCCTGAGCCCAGGCTTGCATGTAATCAAGCTTATTTATCTATATATGTATGTACGAGATCAGTCGACTCATTTGCTTTCGTCCCGGATGGCCTCCAGACGCGAGCGGTGTGTCGACTTTTTTCTGTTCATAAATCACTTTCGAGAAAAGAAGAGGTGTTGCGAATGATTGCCTTTCACAACGTGGCAAAGAGCATCGGGGATGTGTCCATTATCAAAGGAATGGATCTTCAAATCGAAGCAGGGGAACTGTTTGTTCTGATCGGACCCAGCGGTTGTGGAAAGACTACGACGATGAAAATGATTAATCGCTTGATCGAGCCTTCTGCTGGGAGAATTGACATTAACGGGGCAGATATCTCCAAAGCCGATCCGGTGGAGCTGCGCCGCAATATCGGGTATGTCATTCAGCAGATTGGGCTATTTCCCCATATGACCATTGGGCAAAACGTTGCTTTGGTGCCCAAGCTGAAGAAAATGGAAAAAGCGCAGTACGAGAAAAAGGTAGATGAGCTGCTGGACATGGTAGGGCTAGAACCAAAGGTGTTCAAGGATCGTTATCCAGCCGAGCTGAGCGGAGGACAGCAGCAGCGTGTAGGTGTTATACGCGCCATGGCTGCCGACCCGCCAATTATTTTGATGGATGAACCGTTCAGCGCACTCGATCCGATCAGCAGAGAGCAGCTGCAGGATGAGCTTGTCCGGCTGCAGCGAACGATCAAAAAAACGATCGTGTTTGTGACACATGACATGGATGAGGCGATCAAAATTGCGGATCGCATCTGCATCATGAATAACGGCTCTGTCGTGCAGCTGGATACACCGAACCGTTTGCTCCAGCGGCCTGCCAATGAATTTGTAGCCGATTTTATCGGTGTGAAGCGTCTGCGCAAGGTGCAGGAGCTGCCCGCGCAAGGTTCCAAAAAAGCGACGCTTCCGCCACGATGGAGTATTTCGTAATAGTGGGGTGAGACGATGAGTGATTTCTTTCAATTCGTAACAGAAAGACATGAGCAAATTTTGTCCCTGACTTGGGAGCATACCTATATTTCTTTCATCGCTGTCATCGCAGGCTTTTTGATTGCTGTTCCACTCGGCATTGTGTTGACTCGAACAGAAAAGCTGAACAAATACGTGATTGGGTTCGTAAACATTTTGCAGACGATCCCTAGCCTGGCGCTCCTGGGACTGATGATCCCCTTGCTCGGAATTGGGGTCATTCCTGCCATAGTTGCCTTGTTCCTCTATTCTCTACTGCCTATGCTGCGAAACACGTTCACAGGCATTCGAGAGGCGGACCCAGCTCTAAAAGAAGCAGCGAGAGGAATGGGCATGACGAGCCTGCAAATCTTGTTCAAGGTTGAGCTGCCTATGGCTCTTTCGATTATCATGGGTGGATTTCGCACGGCTACGATTTTTACGATTAGCTGGGCGACTCTAGCTGCTGTTATTGGCGGCGGCGGATTAGGCTATCTCGTCTTTACAGGTCTCGGAGTGGCAAATGACAGCATGCTATTGACTGGAGCGATCGCGACTGCTTTGCTCGCAACCATCGCTGATTTTATTACACAGAAAATTCAGAAACTATGCACGCCAAAAGGCTTGAGAAGCAAGCGGGCAAATTGAGGGGGAAACACACGAAATGAGATATAGATGGATAAGTAGCATGATATTGATAGTGATCACCGCATTACTCGTAGCAGGCTGCGGCGGAGGAGGAAACGTCGTCAAAATCGGACATCAGGCTACTTCGGAGCAGACAATCATTGCACAAATGCTCAAGCAGCTGATCGAGGCGAATTCCGACATCAAGACTGAGCTGGTCGGGGGCCTCGGAGGAACGCCAGTGGTACTCAAGGCGATGCAGAACAACGACATCCAAATTTCTGCGATTCGCTACGTAGGGACGGATCTTACCAGTAGTCTAGGGTTAAAAGAGTTCAGCAAAGATCCGCAGGAAGCATTTGATCTAGTTAAAAACGGGGTTGCTGAAAAGTTTGATCAGCTGTGGTTCCCGTCCTATGGCTTTGATAATACGTATATCTTTACCGTTCGCAAGGATGTTGCCGAGAAGTACAATTTGCATAAAATTTCCGATCTGGCAGCACATGCAAAGGAAATGAACATGGCATCTGATGCACCATGGCTGGAGAGAACGAATGACGGATATCCGGCATTCAAAAAAGAATATGGCTTTGAGTTCGGCAAAACGACGCCAATGGATATCGGATTGGTATACAAGGCAGTTGATAAAGGCGATGTCGATATCGTCCTCGCTTATTCCACAGACTCACGCTTGAAAGAGTACAACCTGGTGACGCTGGAAGACGATAAGCACTTTTTCCCACCGTATGGTGCTTCTCCTGTCGTTCGCAATGATACGTTGAAGCAGTATCCACAGCTGGAAGAGCTTATCAACAAATTGACGGGAAAAATAGATACGCCAACCATGACGGCGTTAAACTATCAAGCCGATATCGAAAAGCTTGATCCTGCAGAGATCGCCAAAAAGTTTTTGGTAGAGCAAGGCTTGATCAAGCAGTAAAGGAGGGAGAGGCCTTGGAGCTGTTTGTTGGAACAATCGGCTATATGGCAAAGTATTGGACGCAAATTCTGGAGCTGACGGGAGAGCATCTTTACATGAGTGTCAGCGCGATTGTCATCGCCATACTGGTGGGTATTCCGCTGGCCGTACTCATGACGCGCAACCGGACAGTCGCTACAGTCATTCAGACGATCATCAATATCATTCAAACAATCCCTTCCCTGTCTCTCTTGCTCATTATCATGATCTTTTTGGGCTTGGGGTACAGTACGGCAATCGTCGCTCTGGCGCTGTACGCTCTCTTGCCGATCATTCAAAATACGTATGCCGGACTGGAAAATGTGGACAAGAATTTGGTTGAGGCAGGAACAGGGATGGGGATGACCCCGGTGCAGCTGTTGACCAAAGTAAAGCTTCCGCTTGCCCTGCCGATCATTCTGGCTGGTGTTCGTGTCGCTTCGGTGGTCTCGATCGGCGCTGCCACGATTGCTACCTTTGTCGGGGCGGGGGGACTGGGTGAGATGATCATGCGTGGAATTTCCACCACCGACGACCAAAAAATATTGGCAGGTGCAATTCCAGCGGCACTACTCGTCATCCTCGTCGATTTGCTGCTGGGACTGATCGAAAAAAAGGCGGGCTATCGCATGCACACTGTGAAAACGCAAAAATAAAGCAGAGAGCCGAGCGTCGAGGTGTACACAAGGAGGAAGCATATGGTCAAAAAACTTGTTTGCATAGGAGACAGTCTGACTGAGGGCTTTGGGGTGAGGAAAGTAGCGGCGTGGCCTGCGCTGCTGCAAGCCGAGCTTGGGCTGGAGGTCGTCAACAAAGGGATTTCTGGGGATACGACTACGGGCATGCTCGGGCGTTTTTATCCCGATGTGATTTTGCAAAATCCGTCACATGTCATGATCATGGGCGGAGGCAACGACATGTGGTGGAATGTGCCGACGAACGTCATGCTGGCGAATGTCTACGCGATGGTCAAACAGGCGCTGCATCATCAAATTACACCGATTATCGGGATATCGAGTGCCGGCTTCAATCCTGCCATGATTGATCCAAGCACCGTATGGGAGCCGATTGGCGGCTATGAAAAGCTTCATGAAGCAGGCACACACTATACCCACGAGCTTAAAAAGATGGCGCAATCTAATGGCTGGATGCTTGTCAGTCTGCAAGACCTTTTCCTGGATGGGGAAGGAAAGGTAGATCACTGCTTTTACGAGGGTACAGATGGCTTGCATCCCAATGAAAAAGGGCATAAGAGAATTGCCCAGGCAATAGCTGAGAGCCTGATGAAACAAGCAGCGGTTACAAGCTGATAGATGGAGCTCATATCAAAAGGAAAGGACTGATCGTAGGGAGATCAGTCCTTTTATGTTCTAATCTTTTCTGAAAGGCGGGTAGCGGCTCATGCAGATACATTTTTTCATTCAAATAACGGTACCCGTCAGTTTAGCACTTTTTGTTATATTGGTCCCTGATTGATCAAATGCTTCTAACTGCTGCCCTAATGGTCGTTATGTAAGTTCGTAATCATAAACCCCGCAGCCTCTTGCGATGATTCAAATGATTGGGATCAGAAAATATAGAAAATGAGACCTTTGCCCTCGGCTAAAGTTTGGCTATAGAAACGCCGGATTTCGTTAAAATTTTGAAGCAGGTAGGCAAAGAACTCGTCCTCATCCTCGTCTGAAATAGTATCAGGCACAAGAGGATATACCTCGTCCTTGACCATGGCTGGGAAATCATAGCGCAAGCGGAGCTGCGCTTCATCCAGCTCAGACATAGCCTGAAGCGCTTCCGCAACTTGCTCGGCGCGTAGGGAAAACGCCCCGAATGATCCAAAATCGATGCCTTTGTCTGAGGTCAGCGGAACAACATAGCCAAGAGGGGGCTCTCCATCGGAAATATCTCCACAAAGCAAGTAGTGAATCGCCTCCCAGGATCTATCAATGTCCAGTCCGGGATAATCGTCTATTTTCAAACTCTTCAATGCAATGTCGCCTGCTGCGATTTGCTGCACCAGGTTGTCATCCATAGCAAAGTAATATCCACGCATTGCCATGTTGTCATCCTACTTTCCATTTTTAGTAACCTATCAACCTGATGTTGATCTTTACGATAAGAAAACTGCCGAGTTGAAGAGGCGGATTATTGAGCTATCGTAGGTTAGCGCAACAAAGCTCCACTCACTTCGGCGGTTGCTTCAACACGAACGGCTGCGTCCGCGTCACGAACTGGAAGCCTTGCTTGCGCAGGATCGGAGCGGAAGTGGGCAGCGCGTCGACGAAAGCATGCGTCCGACCGCGGTCACGGGCTTCCTGCAACCTGGAGGCGACCAGCGCGGTAAAATAGCCTTGTCGCCGGTGTGTGGTCTTGGTGCGGCCCCCGGTCAGTTCGGCGTATGACCCGTCGGTTCGGAAGTAGACTCGCCCACAGGCGACGGGCTCGCCGTCCACGTAGGCGATGTGGATGCTCATCTCGTCCAGACTCTCCTTTAACTTCAGAGCCAGCGCGCGCCGCTCTTCCTCCACGTTTCGCCTCCCAATTTCGCGGGACATCTCGGCGTAGTGGGCCAGGTCGCGCTCGTCCCGGACGATCCTGATATCGTACCTATCGACGTCACCGAAAGTGGCCAGCGATGCCTCGTCCAGCGGCAGAACTAGCACCTCCTCCTCGTCGTCGGCCTCGAACCCGGCGGCGACGAGCCGCTCGGGCAGGTCTACGGGCGTGTCGTGGACGTAGTACTTCCACTCCAGACTATAGCCGCCGGCCACAGCGGCGTCCCGCTCCCGGCGGATCAGTTCATCAATCTCCTCCGTTGGACAACTGGCGAACACGATCCTGCACTCCGATCCGTCCTCGGTATGCTCCACGACTACGTCACCGCTGGAAGACGGCGTGCCCATCGCCCGGCGCTCCGCATCCAGGCCCGCCAGGATGTCGGATCTCACGAATTGGCTCATGTCACAGCGCTCCTTTGCCGATCTTTGTTAGTAAACTGGATTTCAACTTTTTACCACAGTCTATAAATTATCATATATTGAAATTAACCAGCCCGTTAACTTCACGCAAGCTTCCAACCTACTACAACTTTATCATCCGGTCTATTCCTTTATTAATCGGTGTAAAACTTAATTTTCTCGGCACGCCTCTGATTACCAATAACTGTTTAGTCGATGGTTGGTTAGTCATTGAATGGATTATAGATCGGATTCATTTCGTGCTGAATGGTTAAAGAAATAACGCTCTATCAAGGACAAGCCTACAGCCCCTCGCGTCTCTTCTGAATCTTATTTTTCATTTAAAGGATCCTTATACACCGTTATTAAAAGATAAATTAACACGATGTAACGAAATCATGTTTTCTCGTACTTATGTTGTGGGAGGTGTAAAAAATGGAGAATATTGAGCATCTGTATGAAATGGATGCTCAAACGGTTTATAAGTATTTATTCAGCTTAACGCAAAATACCGACTTGTCCGAAGAACTCACACAGGAAACATTTTACCAAGCGATGAAAACCATTCACAATTTCCGTGGTGATTGTAAAATTTCTGTTTGGTTATGCCAGATATCTAAACGCGCATGGCCTTGCTCCGATGCGCCACAGGCGATACAAATGAAAAGCGAGAAAACATTGTTGAAGGAGGTAAGATGGAATGAAAGAAAAAGTCACTGCGGCTTTGCTCAGAATGGGAATAGCGGTCCCGATCATTTATTTTGGCATTCCGATAGTTGCTGCACCCTATTACCCCGGCTATAGTTTTGTGAAGCACACAGCAAGTGAACTCGGTTCAAATCGTGCGATTAACCCAGACCCTGTTAATGCTGCGATTATCATTTTGGGGATTGTGACGCTACTTGCGGCTTTTGGTTTTTTGCTCGCGTTGTACCGTCTTGGCACCAATCCATTGTTGGCGTGGCTCACAATGATCGTTGTTGTTTCACATGGCCTTGGCAGCCTACTGTCCGGAATATTTCCCATTCCCGATCCGAGACACGGGGGAGGAGCTCTGTCAGCTGGTATGTTCCTGGTGCCGTTTATTTTTGCTTTTGTGTTGTGGAAACGAAGCAATACACGACTCCTGAAAGGTTATCTTATTGCGAATTTAATCCTGTTTGTCGCTATGGTGCCAATCATGAGCGGAATCATTGAAATGGACAGATCAATGATAGCGGGACTTCTCCAGCGAATTCTTGCATTTACTGCATTTACCCCAATTGGAGTAGGTGCGTATGTTCTCATGAAATGCTTGAAAAACTTCCAAAAACGAAATCATGTAATGTCAGATAAGTTTATTTGATGATTACTGATGCTGAATGAAACGGATCAGGGAGGCGTGGGCATGTTTGGTTACTCGCATGCACAGATACTTGAGAGAATGAACACAAAGAGCAAATGAGAAGACTGAACAGAAGCAGTGAGTGGTGAAGCCCTCCTCTGGACGACTAATCCGAGGAGGGCCATTTTAGTCGGTGAGGATGTGTCCCGGCAATTACTTCCTCGTTCCTTGTTTCCGGGACCGAGGGTCGCCCAGACGCGGAGCGTGAATGCGGTGTTTATATGATGCACCCGACTTCTTCGAGATACTTTCACACTGCTTTTCTTTTTCTGTTTTTACTCTAGTAATGTATATTTCGGTTACGTTTTCTTTTAAACGTCACTTATTTTTTACCGAGTTGTTCCGCTAAACCGATTAGAAGTCCTTCATTTCCACGAATGTAGCAGAGCCGATACGAGTCCCCGTACTGAACCACTTCGCCAACGAGCTGAGCACCATACTTAGTGAGTCTGGATACCATTTCGTCAATGTCTTCAACAGTGAACATGACGCGTAGATAACCGAGGGCATTTACAGGAGCAGTTCGGTGATCTGATATAGTAGGGGGGGTGAGAAATCGCGAAAGTTCAAGTCGGCTGTGGCCATCTGGGGTAACCATCATAGCAATCTCTACAGACTGTGAACCCAGCCCGGTTACACGACCAGCCCATTCACCTTCGACAATAGCTCGCCCTTCGAGTTTCAAGCCAATTTCCTCAAAGAAAGAGATTGCCTCATCAAGGGATTCTACAACGATGCCAACATTGTCCATTCTTAGTAATTTGTTTTCTGCCATAGTTTTATCTCCTTATGTGTACAAATTTATTACCTGATCATCTTCATATTTATTTTATCAAGTATTACCAGTTGCTTCCAAGTGATTAACGTCTTATCACAGTTCATGATAACAAAGATAAGTCACAGTATAGTAAAATGTGAAATTTGGTTTACCGATGTGGAGGAATGGTTCCCTCCATGCAGATTTACGGATTGCCGCCATCAGGCCGAGCCGGGCTGTGCCGTTCTGGCCGCGCTTGCCGACGGTTCGTTATCGCGTGAACGGTGGGAGCATTATGTTGCCCAGCAGCTTGAGAACAAGTATGTCCAGGATAAAACGAGCTACTTCATCGACAAGAGGGCGAGAAACAAAACGACTGCCATGTGGAGCAAGCAAACGAAGAAAAATGGAGGTTGGAAGAACTGAATAGTAAATTCGAAACGCTGATCTATGCCTTAGGCCGACGCTTCAAGAAGGATATCATCTCGACCGACTTCCTAACCATGCCGTTACAGGGCGGAACTGTGGGAAATGTGTACCTGGTAACGGGGAGGGCCGAAACCGCGGATGGCGAAAAGTTACCGTACCGTATCGTGCTGAAAATCCAGAAGAAATGGGAGCGTTACGGCGATCCGGGTTCATGGCGCCGGGAATATGATCTCTATACGTCTGACTTGGGAGCAACGTTCTCAGATGCCTTCCGCTGGCCGACATGTTATCACGCCGAGATCAATGCCGAAGAAAATGAATTCCAGCTGTGGCTGGAATATATCGATGGCGTAACCGGCTTAGACTTGACCGGTGACATGTATGAACAGGCAGCGCTGGAGTTAGGACGCTATCAAGGCAAGCTGTATGCGGAGCAGCCCGCTGTGCTGCAGAGCCTGACCAACCTGAGCCATGCGGATCTTATGAAGAATACGTATCTGCATTACCGGTCATGGCCGGTCGTTTACGATTATATACGCTCGGAGGACTGCGAATTCCCGCAACACGTGCGGCAAATGCTCATTGAAATCGATGAGCACGCAGACGGGATACTCGCCCGCATCGAAAAATTGCCCCTCGTGCTATGCCACCGGGACTTCTGGGTGACCAACCTGATCTATGCCGACGGGAAAATCGCGCTCATCGACTGGGATACATCCGGATGGGGCTACCTAGGCGAGGATCTCGCAAGTCTGATTGCAGATGAAGCGGATATCGATCACATGGTCGAAAACTACCAGCGATGTGTCCCGGCGTATTACAAAGGCTTTTCGGAGTATGTGGATGTATCCCCTATCGCTGATCATTGCGTCTATGAGATGATCCTTCTCGTATTCGGGTACAGGCTTGTGGAGGGATATCTCCACACAGAGGATGATGACGAGAAGACGACGCTTGTCCATACTCTCCAAAAAATCTATGAATTGAAAACTAGTCCTGCATAGGGTTGACTCATTTCCCCCAACGAAAGCCTGATTGTCTCGACAGGTTCGATTTTGGTTGCCAACCTGGCCTACGAGTTGAAGCAACGGGAGAAAAGTCATTCAAAACGAAACGAATTTCATATAAACTAGAAAGATACAAGCTTTAAACGGGCGCAGCAATCCCCTCTTCCGATGTTAGCCACGGATCACGACAGCACGATTTTATATTGTAACCTGTCTTTTCTGAATGTTCTATCAAAGTTGGCGTAACCGGATTTTCTGACGAAATCAAAAGGAGGCTTACATGAGCAAATTAGCAGGGAAGGTAGCAATCGTTACAGGAGCAGGACGTGGGATTGGAGCGGCAACAGCGAAACGACTGGCGAGTGATGGAGCCAAGGTCGGCGTGCTTGATCTGAAAGAGGAGTTTACTGCGGAGACGGTTTCCGAGATTCAGGCAGCAGGAGGAGAAGCCATCGGCCTCGCATGTGATGTAGCGGATGCGACTCAGGTTGAAAATGCTGTTACAGCGCTTGTGAATCACTTTGGCCGTCTGGACATTTTGGTGAACAATGCAGGGGTCATTCGAGATAATATGCTGTTCAAAATGACTGAGGATGACTGGGACACAGTGATGAACATTCATTTAAAGGGCAGCTTTTTAATGAGTCGCGGTGTCCAAAAACATATGGTTTCCCAGCGATATGGGAAAATCGTGAATCTTTCCAGCATATCTGCTCTGGGGAGTCGTGGTCAGGCGAATTATTCAGCAGCCAAGGCAGGCTTGCAAGGCTTTACCAAGACTCTTTCGATTGAGCTGGGTCCTTTCAATATTAATGTGAATGCAGTAGCCCCGGGATTTATCGCCACGGATATGACCAAGGAGACTGCGAGACGGATCGGTGTCAGCTTCGAGGAATTTGAAAAAGAAAGTGCTGCCCAGATTCCTTTGCGCAGGGCGGGAAAGCCGGAGGATATCGCGAATGTCGTCTCGTTTTTGGTGAGTGAGGAAGCGAGCTATGTATCTGGTCAAATCATCTATGTCAGTGGGGGACCAACAGTCTGACCATCTAGTGGATCATGACACGAGTGGTGCTGGTTTTTCTACTTGTGGGGATGCCAGTCTATGATCTATGTGATTATTGGCATGCAGATGGTCTTTTTCGAGGTGATCGTTCATATAAGGTCCGTGGTTTATGGCAAACACTGGGGAAAAAGGATCTGTATCGGTGGAGAAAGCTTCTCAGTTTGTTTTTAAAAGACTCTGGTTGGTGAGGCGGTAGCATAGTGAGGAAAAAAGGAGAAAACGCTCCAGCTTCTTGGGTCACTTGCCAGGAGGTCATCCCTGCACTGTTCCATGGAAAAAGCAAAACCGCGTCCAAAGTCGCATGTACAATGACGTGATTCCAGAGGTGGACGCTTAAAACCGTGTTTCGCTTTTTCCATTCCACCTCGGTTGTGCCCCAAAGAGCTTCGCGTCTTTCTCCTTTTTCCCAGCCAGCTTTTGTTTTCCACAAGCTTGTTTGTGGGCAGGTCACAAGAGAAAGACTTGCGTGCAAGGCAATTGAAGGTTCAAAAGGCAATTGCCAGAAGATCACTATGTGATGCTATTCAATAGAAACCGTCAGGACTAATCGATAGTCTTGACGGTTTGTTTTTATTCATGTGGGTAAAAATTTAGTTTCTTTCAGCATTCAATAATAGAAAATGCATGAACGGCTGTCTCCTCCAAGATAGTGCTCGCAAACTGCTATGAAATACCCACAAAAAAGCTGGACGAGTCGCCAAGGCTTAATGAGGAAAAAGGAGAAAAAAGCCGCAGATCTTTGGAACACGGCTGAGGCGTAATGAAAAAAGAGAAACACGCTCTTAAGCGTCCACCTCTGAGAAGCCTCATGAAAGAGCTACTTTGGACGCGGTTTCCCTTTTTTCACGGAGCCGTCCAGTGAATCCCCAAGCAAGTGTTCCAAGAATCTGAAGCGTTTCCTCCTTTTTCCTCTCCACCCATATGGTCTGACGAGGGTCATCAAATCATCTATACCTTATAGAAATGTCTGATAATCAAAATTTTCTAAAAAATGATAGTGTTGTTCTAAATCAATCATTCCATCTTTATCACAGGGGGCGACATTATGGGTAGAGGGACAACCATCAAAAAAATGCTAACAATGGCAACGGCTATATCCATGTCAGCATCACTTTTGGCCGGATGTGGCGGGAATACAGCTGCACCTGGAGCAGGGACGGGCACAGATGCTCCTGCCAAGCCACTAGACGCGACAGCAGACCTGCAGCCGAAAAAAGGAGGCACGCTCACCATTGCGATTAAGGACGAGCCGGATCAGCTGGACATTCAGAAAACGGGGATGGCTGTGGCGAACCAAATCGCAGGGAATCTCGGAGGCGGGCTCGTTACGCAAGATCCGGAGACATTGGAGTTTAAGCCGTATTTGGCAGAGAGCTGGACTGTCTCTGAGGACGGGAAGACGTGGAATTTCGTTATTCGCTCCGGGGTGAAATTCCATGATGGGACACCGCTGACTGCCAAATCATTCGCGGAAACCTATCAACGCGCGCTGAATCCAGAAACAGCGGCAAAGGTAGCAGGTAGCAACTTGTCCGAGGTAGCGTCGGTAGAAGCGCCGGACGATAAGACACTGATCCTGAAATTAAAGCAGCCCTTTGCGCCCTTATTGCAATATTTGAGTGATCCAGGCTGGCTACAGCCACTATCGATGGAAGCGATCAAAAAAGCAGGAGACAAATACGGACGCCAGCCTGTCGGGATTGGCCCGTGGAAATTTGAGAGCTGGGAAAATGGGCAAAGTATCTCATTTGTCCGTAACGAGGATTACGCGTGGGCTGATCCGATTGCCAAAAACCAGGGTCCAGCCTACCCGGACAAGCTGATCTATAAATTCATCAATGAAAATCAGACGATGCTGGCTGCATTGGAAAGCGGCTCGATCGATATCGCCAGCAAAATCGAAGCGAAGGATGTCAAGAAATACAAGGATAATCCGCAATACGAGGTTAAAGAAATGCTGCGCAACGGTCTTGGCCTATATGTGATGATGAACACGCGCAGACCAGTCTTCACAGAGCTGGAAGTGAGACAAGCGCTGAACAAGGCGATCAACAAAGAAGCGATCATGAAAGCAGTGATTCAAGGAGAAGGGGTTGCTGCTTATGGACCGTTGCCTCCATCATTGTTTGGCTACGATGAAGCGGTACAGGAATACGGCTACAAATATCAGGCGGATGAGGCACGGGCACTCTTGGAGAAGGCAGGATATACGAAAAACGCACAAGGCTTTTATGAAAAGGACGGCAAGCCGCTCAAGCTGGAGATTTTGGCCCAAACGGGTACATGGGCACAGGCGGCGCAAATCATTCAGGCAATGCTCAAGGATATCGGTGTGGAGCTGAAAATCGTCACACTGGAATGGGGCGCACTTGTGGACACTGCGACAAAAGGAAACTATGACATGACACTCATGGGCTACACGCTTAATGACCCGGACGTCCTCTACTTGTTCCTGCATTCCAGTCAAATCGCGAACGGTCTGAACTTCAGTGGGGTAAAAGACGACAAGCTGGACGAGCTGTTGGTCAAGGGCAGAACGACTGTAGACAGTACTGCACGCAAGGAAGTTTACAAGGAAATTCAAAAGTACGTCGTGGAACAAGCGTGGTGGATTCCCATCTACACTGAAAAACAATTCAACGTCGTACGCAAGCCGGTCGAGGGTGTGCGCGTTCATCCATTGCGCGGGCTGATGTATCAGGATAGCTGGGTGAATCAATAATGAGGCAATTTATTATCCAACGCCTCGGTACAGGATTGATTGTACTCATCGGCATTTCGATCTTTTCCTTTGCGCTGATTCATCTCATTCCGGGTGATCCGATTCGCATCATGCTGGGAGAAAATGCGACAGCCGAGCAAGTGCAGGCGCTTCGTGAGCAATTGGGACTGAACCGACCGCTGCTTGTGCAATATTTTCATTATGCGGCAGGAGTATTGCAAGGGGATTTGGGGACGTCCTTCAAAACTGGACGTCCCGTCCTCACAGAGATTTTGGAGCGCTTTCCAGCTACCGTCAAGCTAGCGGCAAGCGGAATGCTGCTGGCGATCATCATCGGAATTACAATGGGAATCATCGCAGCGAGGTTCAAAGACACTTTCCTAGATTTTTCAGCCATGAGTCTCGCTACATTAGGTGTTTCGATTCCAAGCTTTTGGCTGGGTATCCTGCTGATCATGCTGTTCACCGTCAAGCTGGGATGGCTTCCGATTGCTGGAGGGACCGGACTAAAGGATATTGTGCTGCCGGCTGTCACGCTTGGCGTACTGGCCTCGACGGTCATCAGTCGCTTGACACGCGCCGGGATGGTAGAGGTGCTTTCCTTTGACTACATCCGCACCGCACGGGCCAAAGGGCTCGGGGAAGGGGCAGTGCTTTTCATCCATGCGTTTCGCAACGCCATGATTCCGGTTGTGACGATCGTGGGATTGCAGATCGCATCATTACTGGGAGGAACCGTGATCATCGAGCGTGTTTTTGACTGGCCGGGTCTTGGCTCGCTTGCGATCGGTGCGATTGCCTCCCGTGATTTCCCGCTTGTTCAGGGCATCATTTTGTTCATCGGGGTTATCTTTGTCCTGATCAATATTTTGGTCGATATTTTGTACAGCTTTATTGATCCGCGCATCGAGGTCGGCCAGCCAAAGGAGGGGACGTAAGATGAGCCAAGCAACACCTGCCCTGCCATCGATTCCTCCCGCGCCCTCGCAAAAAGAAGCGGGCAAGACGAGCTGGATTCGTGAAGACAGCTTGCTCGAAAAGCTGTGGCGCAATCGAAAGGCGCGTTACAGCCTGGGTATTTTGCTCGTCGTGATTGCAGTCGGGATTGTCGGACCATGGCTGGCACCGCATGATCCGACGCAACCGTTTTATGAATCATTGCTGAGTGGTCCTACATCGGATCACATGCTTGGTACGGATTCGATTGGGCGTGATGTTTTGTCCAGGCTGCTACATGGCGCGAGGGTAACACTCATGGTCGCGGTCATGGCTGTATCGATCACTTTCTTTACCGGTACCTTTATCGGAGTAACCAGCGCATTCGTCGGGGGGATGGTTGATCAGGTCCTGATGCGCATCATGGACATCTTGCTCGCGATTCCCAATATCATCATGGCGATGGCGATTGTGGCGATTCTCGGCCCCAGTCTGACGAATGCTATGATTGCCGTAGGGATTGCCGGGATTCCCAAATACGCCCGGCTGACGCGCGGTGCGACGCTTTCGGTGAAGGCATCGGGCTATGTGGAAGCGAGCCGAGCCGTAGGGACTTCAGGTGCGCGAATTCTCCTGTTTCAAATCATGCCAAATATCATGAGTCCTCTGCTTGTGTACACGACACTACAGATCGGGATCGCGATTTTGGATACAGCGGCGCTCAGCTTCATCGGCTTGGGAGCACAGCCTCCGACCCCCGAATGGGGAACGATGCTCAGCGAAGGAAAAGAGTATATTCATGATGCCTGGTGGCTGGCAACCTTTCCAGGCTTGGCCATTACGGTCGTCGTTTTCACAGTCAATATTTTGGGGGATGCCCTGCGGGATATTTTTGACCCGAAATCTGCTTAACTATTTTTGGTCAGCGGCAGCTTGCGATCGAGCGCTTTGACTGCATGAATAAAAAACTCGACGAGATCCCGGTTTGCCTCACGCAAGCAAATGATTTCAATCTTACGCGTCAGTTGCGCAAGGGGCTTGGGGGAAATCTCATGGAGGAGTCCATTGGTCAGCTCCTCTTGCATGCACAGCTGCGGTAAAAAGCTGATCCCTACTCCGCGCATCACCATCTTTTTGGCAGCCTCAAAATTGTCAACCTCCATCATGATGTGAGGATGAATCTGATTTCGGTGATAATGTCGCTGCACCATCAGCCACTCCATGGTGCCATGGGCAAGAACGATATGTGGTTCGCGTCCGACCGTGTCCCAGCTCAGCTTGCTGGCGGGCAGAGCTGTGAAAGGATGGTGGGGAGGGACCACAAGCCGCAGTGTATCGGTATGAAAATGATAGGAGTCAATCAGTGGATGCGAAACGGTACGAACAAGGCCGAAGTCTGCTTCCTTGCTCAAAACTTTTTCCATGACGTAGGCAGATGATCCGACTAAGATCCGCAGATTGACGCCAGGATATTTTTCACGGTAGATCGGTAAAATTTCCGGAAGGATATGGGTCGACATGAGCAGAGTACACCCGATGGTGACGCTTTTTTCGGATACGGGCTCGGCACATAGTGTAGTGGAAATCTCCTGATAGGCATGCAGTATTTTTTGTGCATACGGGAGGAATTGCTTCCCGCGCTCGGTCAGGGCGATTTGCTTCCCATCTCGATGAAACAAGGGGCCTTGTAGTTCCCTTTCCAGTGATTGGATTCTGGCAGTGACAGAGGGCTGGGTCAAATAAAGCGCTTCTGCTGCCTTGTTGAAGCTGCCTAGCTGGAATGCGTAAAGAAATGCCTCAATGTTGTCCATATTCATGTCAAAAACCTCCTTCGAAATATTTTGATAATTTCGTTTGGGCAGAAGTATAACACAAAGCAGCTTGATAGATAGGAGGGATCACATCACATGGAGGGTAGATCACCCGTACTCGCAGTGAAAGGTTTGACAACACAGTTTGTCGGTCGGAAAAATACCACAATAACCGTCGTAGATAACATAGATTTGCAGGTGGGTAAAGGAGAAACCTTGGGAATTGTCGGGGAATCCGGGTGTGGAAAAAGTGTGACATCCCTGTCGATTATGAGACTGCTTGGAAAAAACGGCAGAGTTGTGAGCGGGCAGGTAAACTTCGAGGGAACCGACATTCTGACACTCGAAGAAAAAGAAATGCGCAAAATTCGCGGCAACCGGCTCGCCATGATCTTTCAGGAGCCGATGACCTCACTCAATCCGGTGCTGACGATCGGCAGGCAGATCGGAGAAGTGCTACAGTTGCATACACATCTTGGAGGAGAACAGCGCAAGCAGCGAACCATCGAGCTGATCGCACAGGTAGGGATTCCACGCGCCCAAGATATTTACAACGAATATCCACACCGGTTGTCCGGGGGAATGAGGCAGCGGGTGATGATTGCGATGGCGATGGCTTGCCAGCCGCAGCTATTAATTGCTGACGAACCGACAACTGCGCTGGATGTGACGATCCAGGCGCAAATGCTGAGCCTGATTCGTGATATGCGCGCAGAGGCAGGCATGTCTGTGATGCTGATTACCCATGATCTCGGCGTTGTGGCAGAGATGTGCGACCGTGTCCTTGTCATGTATGCAGGCCAGGTCATCGAGTCAGCCGATGTCCGCACGCTGCTGCGCCGTCCCAAGCATCCGTACACGATTGGGCTGATTCAATCCGTTCCGCATAATGCCAAAGGCGAGAGGCGCTTGTACGCCATCTCTGGGAATGTCCCTTCACCTGGAGAATGGCCGCAGGGCTGCCGATTTGCTCCGAGATGCCAGGAGGCGATGACGATCTGCCGTACGCAAAGTCCGCCGCTTTCGAGGCTACGGGATGGCTCGGAGTGCAGATGCTGGCTACATGAGCCGGGTGCAGCCGCAGAAGGGAGAGACAGGATGTGAGCAAGCCGATATTGGAGGTAAAAGGGCTGAAAAAGCATTTTGCTGCAAAAAGCGGATGGTTCCAGCCCCCTGCATTTGTGCAGGCCGTGAATGGCATCAATCTGACGGTATACGAAGGAGAGACGCTTAGCATTGTAGGCGAGTCGGGCTGTGGAAAATCGACGACAGGGCGTTGTCTGTTGCGACTTTTGGAGCCGAGCGCAGGAGAAGTATGGTTTCGTGGAACAGACTTGATGACGCTCACGGGAAAAGAAATGCGGCAGATGAGAAGTCAGCTGCAAATTGTCTTTCAGGACCCGTTCGCCACCTTGAATCCGAAGCGAACGATCCAAAGCATTCTGGAAGAGCCGCTGATTGCGCAGCAGGTAGCCGGGTCGAAGCGAGCCGAATTGATTGAAGAGACGGTGCGGATCGTTGGGCTGAACCCGTCTCATCTCCAGCGTTACCCGCATCAGTTTTCTGGAGGTCAAAGGCAGCGTATCGGCATCGCCCGGGCACTCATGCTGCGCCCCCAGCTGATTGTCGCAGATGAGCCTGTCTCTGCTCTGGACGTGTCCATCCAATCGCAGATTTTGAATTTGCTGCAAGACCTGCAGGAGCAGTTTGGCATGACCTATATTTTCATCTCGCATGATTTAGGGGTCGTCGAGCATATCTCCGATCGGGTAGCTGTCATGTACTTGGGAGAAATCGTCGAGCTTGCTTCAAAAAAAGAGCTCTTCCAAAAGCCGCTCCATCCGTATACCCAAGCATTAATTTCCGCTATCCCGATTTCTGATCCCGACGAGAAAAGAGAACGGATTTTGTTGCAAGGAGACTTGCCTTCACCTGCCAATCCGCCAAAAGGCTGCCGGTTTCATCCGCGCTGTCACGCACGCATGGAAATATGCAGGACGCAGGAGCCAAAGGAGACGATGGTGGACGGGCAAATGGTCAAATGCCATCTTTATTAAGTCAGAAAAGGAGTGACTAAAGTATGTATGCAAAAATCAATGGTACACGTATTTTTTTTGATGTCGAGGGAATGGGCTGGGTGCCTTATGGGCCTATCCTGCGGAAAAAGCCGACCTGCTTTGTCTTGCATGGTGGTCCTGGCGGGGATCATACAGGCTACAAACCCGGCTTGACTCCATTATCTGAGATCATGCAGCTTGTCTACATCGACAATCGGGGGAGTGGTCGTTCTGCCGAAGGGCCGCCGGAATCGTATTCGCTTGAAAATAATGTAGAGGATATCGAGGCGCTGAGACAATATTTGGGCTTGGACAAAATCGTCCTGCATGGTCACTCGTATGGAGGCATGGTAGCACAGACGTATGCCTTGCGCTACCCGCAAAATGTAGCGGGCTTATTGCTTCTAACGACTTCCCCGAGCCATGAGTTTATCGAAAAAGCAAAGAGGATCGTGGAGGAAAAAGGTACACCAGAGATGAAGGCGATTGCTCAAGTATTATGGGAGGGCGCCTTTTCCTCAAAAGAAGAGCTGACTCTTTTTTATGAGCTGATGGCACCGTTGTACTCGACGACGCATAATCCTACGCCGAGTGAGGAAGAGAGAAAGCTGGCGCAAGATGCACGCAAGCGCTCAAATCGTTGCTATCAAGCACTGAATGAAGGCTTTGGCGGCTTTCTGCGGACATTTGACCTGCGTCATCAGCTGCCTGCCGTGAAAGCGCCAACCCTTGTCATGGGAGCACGCCACGACTGGATTACACCTGTAGAGGATTCAGTGGAAATTGCAGGGCTGATCCCGGAAAGCGAGCTAATCATTTTTGAAGCGAGCAGTCACAGCGTGATCAAGGACGAGCATGGTCCATACATTGCTACCGTAAAAGATTTTGTGCAGCGCCGGATTATCGAGGCAGTGGAGCAGCAAGTATAGCTTTAATCAAAAATAGGTAGAGCAGCACAGGTCAAAAACAAGAGGTCTGTTTTTGATCTGTGCTTTCTCCTGCTGTTCAGGCTTTTCTGGAGACGGCCAAAAGCTGTTACACAACGAATGAGTAGGAGGGAGCTTCGCGCCACCTTCTTTTTTATTTTTTGAAAATTAAAAATTGATTGAAACCAATCCTTTATTGCAATAAAATGTTCATAAAGAAAAATTCCAAAATACATCCAAAAATAGCTTGGCCTGAGGAGGACGCACATGCAGAATATTTCAGAGCTCTATCAAACGTCAGATATTCTCAAAAAGGCGAGTGCTGCAAAAGAACAGATCATTGCCTGGAGGCGCGATTTCCACTTGCATCCGGAGCTAGGCTATGAGGAAACACGAACTTCGCAAATCGTGGCTGGGCATTTAAGAAGCCTGGGGCTGGAAGTTAAAACAGGCGTCGGGCGCACAGGAGTAGTAGGAATTCTCCGAGGAAAAGAGCCAGGACCAACCATTGGGTTACGTGCTGATATGGATGCTTTGCCCATTCATGATCAAAAGACTGTCTCTTATCGCTCCGGCGTAGACGGGAAAATGCACGCTTGCGGACATGATGCGCATACAAGCATTTTGATGGGAGCAGCAGCGTTTTTAACGGAGCATTTTCGCCCGGAAAAAGGGAATGTTGCCTTTGTATTTCAACCGGCTGAGGAGGGACTGGCAGGAGCCAAAGCCATGATTGAGGATGGGCTGTTGCGCGATTTCGGCATCCAGGCGATGGCAGGACTGCATGTATATCCTGGATTGAAACCAGGCCAGGTAACGGTAGCGCGCGGGGTTTCCTGTGCCGCTTCTGACAAGCTGAAAATTAAAGTGATTGGTCGTGGAGGTCATGCCGCACACCCCCATCAGACGGTTGATTCGGTGACAGTGACAGCCGAGGTTATTTCGGCACTCCAGCACATCGCCAGCCGCCAGGTAGATCCACTAGATTCCGTGGTCATCACAATCGGCAAAATTGTAGGAGGAACGGCGAGCAATGTCATTGCAGCAGAGGTGGAGCTGTCTGGCACAGTCCGAACCCTCAATCCTGCTCTTCGCGAACAGATGCCCAAACGCATCGAGACCGTCGCAAAAGGTGTGACGGAGGCATTCGGTGCTACCTATGAGCTGGAATACGGATTTGGCTATCCATCCATTATCAATGATGACAAGCTGGTTGATCTTTTGCTTTCCACCTCTGATCACGTGCTGGGTGAATCCAAATATGAGCTCGTCAAACCATCAATGGGTGGAGAGGACTTTTCGTATTACACTCACCATGTTCCCGGAGTATTTTTCCGGCTCGGTACAGGTAACGAAGCAAAGAATGCGACGTATCCGTTGCATCACCCGATGTTTGACATCGATGAGGATGCTTTGCCGATCGGTGTCGCGATGCTGACTGCCTTCGCTCTTCGTTATTTGGGGAGTCATGGCTTATGACGATGCCAGGGATTGATCCATCGATGGAAAAAGCCACACAGGGAATTGTCTCGGTTTCTCATCCGCTCGCTGCCGAGGCAGGCATCAAGATTTTGCAGCAGGGAGGAAATGCCGTAGACGCAGCGGCAGCCATCCAGTTTTCGCTGAACGTCGTTGAGCCGTATATGTCAGGGATCGGTGGCGGCGGGTATATGATGGTTTATCTGAAAGATCAGAATAAAATCATTGCCCTCGATGGCCGGGAGACAGCAGGGATGAACGCCAATCCCGACTTTCATCTGGATGAGGATGGCAAGCCGCTCTCGTTTTTCGAGTTTACAACCAGTGGACATGCACCCGGCACTCCAGGCCTCTTGCGTCTGGTAGAAGAATCCCTGCAAAAATACGGAACCATGAACCTCGCAGATGTACTAGATTCAGCGATTGAGCAGGCAGAGCAAGGCATTGAAGTCAATTGGGCTACAGAGCGGTATACCGCCAATGAAGTTCGGCGCATTCAAAAGTACGAGGCGACTGAACAGGTCTTCATGCCAGGAAATGAGTCAATCCGCGAAGGAGATCGCTTGGTGCAGCCAGATTTGGCAAAAACCTTGCGTTTGATCAAGGAGCACGGGGCGAAGGTGCTGTACGAGGGAGAGGTAGGGGAAGCACTCGCCAGGGAAGTGCAAAAGCACGGCGGGAGATTGACGATGGCGGATTTGCGTGCCTATACGGTGAAAGAAGCAGAGCCGATCCGTGCGCCGTACCGCGGCTATGAAATTGTTTCGATGGGTCCCTCCAGCTCGGGTGGAATCACGATGATTCAGATGCTGAAGCTTCTGGAGCCGTACGATTTGCAAAGCATGGGACATCTCTCTGCAGACTACATGCATCATTTGCTGGAAGCGATGCATCTGTCCTACGCAGATCGGGCCAAGCATATGGCAGACGAGGATTTTTGCCCCGTGCCAAAGGCAGGTCTTCTGCACCCTGACTACTTGTCCGAGCGCACCAGGTTGATCAATCCAGAGGAAGCAACCAAGCATGTCGAGCCAGGCGAACCATGGGTATATGAATCGGATGCGAGCAGGCGACCAGCTGCCACAGAAGATGGCGGACGCGACGAAACGATGACCCAGACGACTCATTTTTCCGTCATAGATCAGTGGGGCAATATGGTTTCGTTCACTTCATCCATTGGTTCTGTCTATGGCTCAGGAATGATGGTGCCTGGCTATGGATTTTTGCTTGGGAATCATGGGGTGGCTTTTCAAACCGAAGCAGGGAGCGTCAACCAGATCGAGCCAGGAAAAAGAGGCCTGAGCAGCATGTCGCCTACGTTTGTTTTAAAGGACAACGAGCCTTTCATGGCACTCGGCTCGCCTGGCGCGACGACGATCATTGCTTCCGTGGCTCAAGTGATTTTGGGGGTTATCGACTTTGGCTTGCCAATTCAGCAAGCGATTCTCGCACCGCGTGTGTACTCCAGCACCTACCCGAGAGTGGAGTGGGAGTATGGGATTGAACCGGATGTTCTGCGTGCTTTAGTCGCAAAAGGACACGCCTTTGAGGCTACACCGCAGCCATACATTGGCGATGTCCACGCGGTCTTGTACGATGCTGCAACCAAAAGCATGTACGGGGGAACCGATGATACGCGCGAAGGCACGGTACTGGGTGTCGATGGCGTCCGTTTTACCATCAGCAAGCCGCCAGAACAGCCACAGATGGAAAAAGGACTGCACGATCTGCTGGGCAGTACTACGCCCGACAAGTCAGGAGATTCTGCTACACAAGGCTACTATAAATATGATCAAGAGAGCATCACCCGATAATCGCATCAAGGGGGAAAATCATGAAAAAATTTACGCCATTGATCTTATCGTTCGCGTTGCTATTGCCTGCGTTAGCAGGATGCGGAGGGAGCCCGGCAGCTAATACGGGCAATTCCGCACAGGGACAGGCTCAGACCGAAAAGGGGACAGCAAGCGCCAACCTGGAAGTTGTCTTCAACGCAAAGTCAGAGCCGCCGAGTCTCGATCCGGTAAAGTCTACAGATGTCCAGTCGTTTTGGATCATCAACCATATGTTTGAAGGGCTGTACTGGAAAGACCAGAAGGGAGAGCCGGTTCTTGCTGCTGCCAAGGACGTGAAGATCTCGGAGGACGGCAAAACGTATACCTTTATCCTGCAGGACAACGGCAAATGGTCAAATGGAGACCCTGTCACGAGTGAAGATTTTGTCTATTCCTTTCTTCAGCATCTCGATCCCAAGGTCGGCTCCACGACTGCCTATCGACTGTATTACATAAAAGGAGCAGAGGAGTTCAACAAGGGTACAGGCAAGATGGAGGATGTTGGAGTCAAGGCAGTGGATGCGAAAACATTGGAGATCAACCTCGTAGCGCCAACGAGCTTTTTCCCGAAGCTGCTGGCAACGCAATACTACGTCCCAATCCACAAAAAAACAGCGGAAGCCAATCCAAACTGGGCGGCGGATGCCAGCTCGTATGTGACCAATGGTCCGTACAAAATGACCTCGTGGAAGCATGATTCCGAGATCGTCATTGAGAAAAACGAGCATTACTGGAATCTGCAGGACGTCTCGATGCAAAAGGTTACCTGGAAAATGGTCAGCGATGCTACGACGTACTATCAAATGTTCAAGGGTGGACAGCTCGATGTGGTTTCTGATCTGACTGCAGATATTTTGGCGAGTGAAAAGCAAAATCCTGGTCTGGAGACGAAATCTTTGTTTGGGACATACATGTATTTGTTCAATGTGAGCAAGCCGCCGTTTACGAATCAAAAGGTGCGTCAGGCATTCGCTCTGGCCATTGATCGCAAGCTGATTACCGAGGCAGTAACACGAGCAGGAGAAATTCCTGCCTACGCGATGGTGCCGCCAGGAGCGAGCACACCGTCCGGTGCAGATTTCCGTGCCGAAAAACAGGAGTATGTAACCTACAATCCAGAGGAAGCAAAGCGCTTGCTGGAGGAAGGAATGAAGGAGGAGGGCTGGACGACCTTCCCTGAAACGACGCTTCTCTACAACACATCTGATGCCAACAAGCAGGTGGCACAGGTGGTGCAGGAGATGATCAAAAAAAATCTGGGTGTGGATCTACGTCTGGAAAACCAGGAGCTGAAAATGCAGCTCGCCAACCTCAAGCAGAAAAACTATCAAATGGCGCGCGGCTCCTGGACTCCTGCTGTCGATGATCCCGTATTTTCACTGGATCGATATTCGGGCGATGCAGCCGGTGATACCGCCTGGGTAAATGATGAGTATGTCAAGCTGAAGGCTGCCGCAACGGTGGAGTCAGACGCAAACAAGCGTAACGAGATGCTTCATCAGGCGGAAGACATGCTGATGAAAGACATGCCGTTCATTCCTGTATACTTTCCATCTCAAAACTATCTGGTTCAGCCTGGATTAAAAGGATTGAGCTATCCATTAGGGCTTTATCCGATTGCTCGCTGGGCGACGCGAGAATAATAGAGGCATGCACGATTACGGCTATCTGTACACAAAGGAGATTTGTCCTTGTACAGATAGCCGTTTTTTAAAGAGAATTTTATTTTTTCGTATTGGGGGACTGCCATCTGCGGTAGACCAAATAAGCGATTCCGATAAAGCTGGCATACACGAGCACGGTTATGATCGTCCGGCGATAATCCGTAAATACTTGATCTCCTAAAAAAGAATAAACGAGCATAGTCGGAATTTTTCCGATAGCTGTAGCGAGTGAAAATGAGAGGACAGAGATTATGCTGATGGCCGAATAAATCGTAATGACAGGAGAAGGAATGATAGGGATGAGGCGCGCAAAAAGAACAGCGATGAACGCATTCCGTTCAAAAACGCCAGTAAAGCGATCCAATTGCTGAAAGCGCGCCAAAAATTCTCGCCCTTTCTTTTGATAGCCGTATCGTACATACAGAAACATCAGGAGCGCTGAACCAAATGATCCCGTCCAATTGATGAAGGCACCCCAAAAAGGACCGTATTTTGCACCCATGATTCCTGCAAAAAGGCCAAAAGGAATAACGGGAAACAAGCCAATAAAGACAGACAGGGGAAACATAAACGGCAGGAGGGTCATATCCTGATTGGTTAACCATGACATGATGCGGCTGCTGTTAAAAAATCCGAAGATCAGAACAAGAAAGTAAATGCAAAGCAATATCCGTGTCTTCATAAGCCCCTCCTTTCCTCTCCATTCTTTTCTATTTTCGTTTTTTCCACACCTGATTCGTAGATAAGACTTGTTTCGTGGATGCTAGCTAGGAATGGGTGGACTTGCAATTCAGCTTTCATTCAACTTTAATGAAGACTGTGTACAATTCGAATGGCGATCGTTTCGTATTGGTATTTTAGTGAGAGACATATGGAAATAATAGAATAGAAGGGGCCCCTGAAAAAAGAGGTCTCTCATTTCAATGTTAGATGAGACAAACAAAGGAAGTCATGTGATGAGAATTTTACTTGCTGAAGACCAGGTAGTCCTGGGTAAAATCATTGCACATATGCTGAAACAAAAAGGGGGATACGAAGTTATCTGGGTAACAAACGGCAGTGATGCCTATGACCTAGCTATCGAATCCTATTTTGATGTACTAGTATTGGATTGGATGATGCCCGAAAAAGATGGCGTTACTGTATGTCGAGAATTACGCCAGCAAGGTTACTCAGGGGCCATACTGATGCTTACAGCCAAGGATTCGTTAAATGAACGAATCGAGGGGTTGGACGCGGGTGCTGATGATTATTTGGTAAAACCTTTTGAGCATGAAGAGCTTTTGGCAAGATTACGTGCCATTTTTCGTCGGAATTTTGCACCTTTGCAAGAAGAAGTCGTAAACATCAAATGGATATTGTTAAACCGCTCAACACATTCGATTCAACGTAATGGCGACCTGATTCCGCTGACAGGAAGGGAATTTCAGTTACTTGATTTATTAGTAAGAAATCAGGGAGTTGTTTTAACACGTGACCTGATTCTCGACAGAATATGGGGAAGTGAAGCAGAAATAGCAAGTAATGCGGTTGACGTCTACATTAATATGCTGCGCAAAAAAATAGATATCCCTGGTCAACATACACTTATACGTAGTATTAGAGGGGTAGGATACATCATTGAAAAATAACAATGACCTCTTTCGGAAAACCAGAACGCACTTGTCTGTAATGAACAGCTTTATGCTCATTATATTTCTACTTCTTTTCATCATCGGTATACTCGGCGTACTCTTTTATATTATTTATAATGAACAAAAATTGGAACTGGAGGCTTTAACGCAACAAGAAATAAACGAATTACAGGTTAGCGCTCCGACAGGGACGAGCAATCATGAAGGCAGTCTAGGTAATCGAGGAATGTATATCAACTATTTTCTAAAAGCCAACGGAGATTTGATTGTTGGGGATGAGTTCTTACCTAGTTTACGACCAGTAATTATCGAACGGGTCAAGGGATGGAACCCAGACATCATAAAAGTGAAATATGAGACATTTACCTATGGGAATAACCAGGAAATTCAATTCTTGATTGCTGCTCAAAATGTATTTGATAAGGGAGCATTCGTTGGAACGGTTTACTTTGGAAAGGATATTTCTTATTTGTGGAGTATGTTTCAATGGTTTTTGGCAGTTCTGCTTGGGATGTCCTTGCTATTTGCAGGGATTGCCATCGCCATAGGACAATTTATGACGAGCCGCGCGATGAAGCCTATTACTCGTTCCTATCGTATGCAACGTGAGTTTTTAGCGAACGCATCACATGAGCTGCGTACTCCAATCAGTATCTTGAAATCGGGGCTTGAGGTTATTGATATGGAGGAAGGCAGCAAGTTCTCTGAATTTACTTTTGAATTGCTTAAGGATTTACAAAAAGAGACGAAGAGTGCTGCGAAAATGGTTAGTGATCTCATGCTTCTCGCTCGTTCGGACGCTGGTGTACAGCAAATTTCTTATGAATCTTTTGAGTTCTCCCAAATGGCTGAGCAAGTAATGCGATCAATTCAGGGTTTCGCACACGTAAGTCAAATCAAACTAAACTTACAAACTCAAGGTTCTATTCTACTGTTTGCCGATCAGGAAAGAATCAAACAATTGCTCTATATTTTGCTTGATAACGCTGTGAAATACACACCGCACGGAGGCGAGATCACTCTTTCCTATGGTTTAATGGATGCAGAACACACACAAAAGCTATGTATAAGTGTCACAGATACAGGCATCGGCATTGAATCGGAGCATATTGCCCATATTTTTGATCGCTTTTATCGCGTGGATAAAAACCGTTCTCGAGAATCAGGGGGAACTGGCCTTGGTTTAGCCATTGCAAAATGGATTGTAGAATCGCATCGGGGGTCCATTCAGGTTTCAAGTACACCGGGCGCAGGCACTAGTTTTACCATTTTACTTCCCCTCAAGTAAGACTTGAAATATTCGTAGTTGGGCTGTTTTTGCGTTACGTGAGTGATTCTCTCATGTAACGCTTTTTGTATTTTAATTTGTTTTTAATTCAATAGAGATATATTAAAAATGCAAACAGATAGGTAAGGAGGAATTCGTATATGGACAATTATCGGCAAATGTTGAACAAGGTTCCAGAAGTTACGATCTTCTTCTGGATCATCAAGATCATGGCAACTACGGTGGGAGAGACAGCTGCAGACTTTCTGAATTTTAACCTTAACTGGGGCTTGACCAATACTACCTTTCTCATGAGCGGACTTTTGCTTATCGCTCTGATCTTCCAGTTCAAATCAAGGAAGTACTTGCCAGGGATCTACTGGCTCACAGTGTTGCTAATCAGCGTGGTCGGTACACTGGTCACTGATAACCTCGTGGACAACTACGGAGTCACCCTGGAGACGACTACTATCATCTTTACGCTTGCACTTCTGGTAACATTTGCAGCTTGGTATTCAAGCGAAAAGACATTGTCCATTCACTCCATTTACAAGGCGAAGCGGGAAGTGTTCTACTGGCTGACGATCCTGTTCACTTTCGCTTTAGGTACTGCGGCTGGAGACCTCATTGCAGAGGGGCTAGATTTAGGTTACATGATTTCACTGTTCCTGTTCGCCGCGATGATCATAGTGGTGACTATTGCCTATTATCGCTTCAAATTGAATGCAGTGCTAGCTTTCTGGATCGCCTACATCTTGACCCGACCATTTGGCGCCTCTCTAGGCGACTATTTGTCACAGCCCAGCGCTGAAGGCGGTCTTGGATGGGGTACGGTAGGAACCAGCGTAATCTTCCTCGTAACGATCTTGTTTTTGGTCATTTACCTAACCAAGACGAGAAGAGACGAGATCCAATTGTCTTCGTCTTAAAGATTAATGCCTTGAAGTCTATGTCAAGGCTCCAGCAAGGGGAGGCTTCCAAATGGAGGTCTCCCTTTTGTAGTTGCAGGATAAGAAAGATGTTATTATGATAATAAGAATCATTTTCAATATGTGAAAATAACTACTTTATTTATCAGGAGAAACACGATGCTGCCATCTAACGTTCATTCTATATACGACAGTTACTTCGATGCGCTTCCTTTTTCACCGGAGGTTCGTGACAAGAACCTTTGCGATACAGAAAGGAAAGGACACATCAAGCGAATTGTTCCACGTCCAGGACTCGAATTGGTCGATTCCTGCTATTTGCTTCACGAAAGTTGTAAAGTGGGTGTTCAATCCAGCGCGGCGATGGTGGAGCTGAGCTTTTGCTTGCAGGGGAGCGGAGAGGTTTCGGTTGCAGGCAGTGAGCAGGTTTCATTTATGCCAGACAGCTGTTCCCTGCATTTGATGAGAGACTTTCGGGTCGAGTTTTCTTTTCAGGCAGATGTTCCTTTTCACTCGATATCCGTTGGCATATCTGTGGAGCAGTTCGACGCATGGCTTTCAGAGCTGGATGAAGGCCCAGCTTATTCGTTTGAGGGCCTGCTTGGCTCCAAAGCTTTTCGCCGATTCCAGATGCCGATTCTCCCAGAGATGGCACGCCTGCTGCCGAATCTGAATGGACCTTCTTTTTCGCAGCCAAGATTGCGCAAATTACAGGTGGAGGGTAAGGTGCTTGAGCTTGCTTCACTTGGGCTTGATACGTTTTTGTTTGGTCATGAACTGCATCGAAGCAAAAGTACGATGTCACGCCATGATCGCGAAAAAATCCGTCAGGCCAGAGACATTTTACTTGCTCGCATGGAATCGCCACCGTCCCTGATTGAACTGGCAAAAATGGCTCAGATCAACGAGTTTAAGCTAAAGGTAGGCTTCAAAGAGGAGTATGGAACGAGTGTGTTCGCCTATTTGCGAGAAAAACGGCTGGAAAAAGCTTGGTCATTGCTGCGAGACGGCAATCACAACGTGAGCCAGACCGCATCAGCCGTGGGATTTTCCAACTTCAGCCACTTTGCCGAAGCTTTTCGCAAGCAATATGGCTTGAATCCATCTGATATGAAGCGTGGGAGATAATCAAATGAACAATGAGCAGGCACGGGAGTGAATTCCGTGTTTTTTTTCTTTGCAAAAATCCGTCAAACCGTTCTTTTCTCCATCCGCGGGTAGTTTGCTTGTGCCAGCAGCGATACGATCGAGCATAGTGTGTGAGAATTATTATCACAGATGAGAGGGTTGATTCACAGCATGGCTCGAGGAAAACGTTATTGGCTTATCGGGATGTTCAGCTTTGCCTTGTTCGTAAGTGGCTGCAGCCAGTCAAGTGGCGGCAGCAATGGAGGAGGAGAAGCCGCAGAGATTCCCACATCAGCACCGCAGATGCGTACAGTTAAGGACGCTGCTGGCGAGGTCTCCATTCCGGTCAATCCGACGCGTATTGCGGACATATCCGGGTCTACTGAGGAGCTGTTGGCACTGGGGACGTAGGGAGGCAAAGTCACGAGTCTGGAAGCACTCGCGTCCCTGAACCCCGATCATGTCATTCTCTTGGCTGATTCCGATCACAATGTGCTCGAACAAAGCCAAATCTGGAACCATATCAAGGCAAAGCAGGATGGAAACGTGTACCGCATCACAACCAAGCAAAGCTACAATGAAGCGTTCTTTGCGCTGGGCAAAAAGGCGATGCTTGATCAGATCGCGAGTGAGATTGTGAAAAAGAACCAGAAATAATGTTGCGTTATAATTTTCTGCATCTTATCATCGGTCTATGATCCAACTTATCATAAATCTATGAGATTCCTGCTATGTCAACCATCCCTTGTTTGTATTATCTTTGGTACAAAGGGGAGAGGATCATCATGGAAAAAGTAAACATCGCGCAGCATTTTTCAATGTTACAGGAGACATGGAGCTCCACAGTCGTAGGTGAGCTCAATGAGGCTGCGATCAAGCTGGAGAGGCTTCAAGGAGAACTGGCCTGGCAACAGAACGATCAAAAGGACGAGCTGTTCTTCATCGTTCACGGAAGATTGCTGATGATGTACCATGAGCGTAATATTTGGGTAGAAGCAGGCGAGTTTATTGTCGTACCAAAAGGTGTCGCATACAAGCTCTTTATCCCGAACGGGGTCTGTCAAGTGCTGACGATCGAGCCCCAAAAAGCGGTTGCTCTCAAAAGATGTTCATGAGGCGTTTGCGCAAACAGGAGCGCTATCATGATTGGCATAAAACGATCATAGACAGCCGTCATGATCAGGACATTTTCGTGTCCTGAAGAGTGGCGGCTTTTTTGCTATATGAAAAAATGATTGACTTTCCACCACTTTGTTATGTAAATAAAGAAAGGTAGCTTCAACACATATCGAGGTGATGAACGTTGGATGATGGAGTTTATGTGTTGATAAAAAAGGGAGATCCCGAGCAGCTTCAAAAACGGAAGTTCCTCCATAAAGATGAAAGCACGATTGGACGCAGAGGAAACCAGTTGAAGCCAGACATTGAGTTTTCGAGTCCGTACGTGTCCAGAAAGCATGCTGTGATCCGTAAGTTTGGTCATCAATATACGATTTCTGATTTGGCGAGCAAGCATGGTACGGAGGTCAACGGAGTTGCCGTCCATCAGACCCCTCACCCTTTGTTTCATGGTGATGTGATTAGCCTCGCCAAAGGAGTAGTGGAGCTGATCTTCTTTGCCGAAGGAAGTGAGATGGACGTGACCAGAGAGTTTTCGTTTCCATTACCAGCAGCAAAGGCGGATCCAAAGACAGCAGTCTCAGGTCTCGTGATTAATCTCGAGCGAAGAGAAATCCGTCTGGACGGAAATCGCATCTATTTAACCGGTAAAGACATGGACTTGCTGATGTTGCTCTTCCAACGCGCCAATCAGGCGGTCAGCTATGAGGAAATCATGGTGCTAATCTGGCCGGAACGACTGGTCGGAACAGACAAAAACGTGCCGGATGTCGGACGAACGGAAATCAATGCACTCGTGTATCGCTTGCGCAAGCGGCTAGGCAGGTATGGGGAAAAAGTAACGACAATCCCCCGTTACGGCTATATGTGGGAGGAATAAAAGGGAGACGAGCTTGTGGTCTTCCTTTTATTATGATGCTGGACTTTCCTTCTGCTGGGGATAATTGTCAGACACTTATCATGGTTCTATGACGATGGTCTCATGATTCTATGAGCTTTCTTCCATGTATTATCTTTCCCGTCTGTATTATCGTGTTGGAGGGAGGGAGACGGTCCTAGTGAAAAAGGCGTGGATTATTTTTTGGAGTGTCTTTGTCGTCGTGCTTGGCGGATTTGGCTTTCTCTTCTGGGACATGTGGAAAGAAGGGCCAATGTCAGAGGGGGAGAAGGCGAAGACAGCTTTCTCGGCGTATGCGACAAAGTGGAAAAATCAGGAGTTTGAAGGAATGTACGAGCAGCTCTCCTTGGAAACAAAGGCGAGCATGACCAAAGAAGCATTCATTTCGCGCTATCGAAAGATTTATGAGGGAATAGAAGCGCAAAATATTTCAGTGGAGCCGTTGTACAACGGAGAGGTTACGCCAGGGGAAGACGGCAAAATCAGCTTTCATTATCGGCTGCAAATGGGCACGTTTGTCGACCCGATTTCCTTTACAGGCAAGGCGACGCTGGTCAATGAAACGCAAAATGATAAAAAAGATTGGTACATAAATTGGAATCCGACGTTTCTGTTTCCAGACATGCAGGAAGGTGACAAGGTACGAGCAAGCACACTTCCTCCGAAAAGAGGCGAAATCCTGGATCGTGCAGGCCGACGCTTAGCGACGAGTCGCGTTGTGGTCGATATCGGGATTCATCCGGGAGAATGGAACGAAAGCTCTCAGGCAGGGAAGAATCAAGTGAGCAAGCTGCTGCAAATTCCGACAGCTGATTTAACGTCGATCGTTTCGGCGAATGCAGCCAAGTCATTTATCCGGATCGCTACGTTGTCTGAGGATGATCAGCGCATCCAGACGCTCGGAGCAACAAAAGGAATCAAGCTGCAAAAAAAGCAGGTAAGGTACTACCCGTATAAAGAAGCGATGGCTCATCTGATCGGCTACATGGGTGTCATGACAGCCGAGGAATACGAAAAAAGAAAAGAGCAGGGCTATCACAGCTCAGACATGATCGGAAAAACGGGACTGGAGCAGCTTTACGAGGAACAGCTGCGTGGTTCGGCTGGTGGACGAATTGCGATTACAACCGCCAACGGCACGGAGAAAAAAGTGCTGGCCGTACGCTCCGCAAAAGACGGCGAGCCGCTGACCCTGACGATCGATGCCGAGGTCCAAAAAACGATTTTTAACGAGCTTGCACAAGAGGCCGGCACAGCTGCTGCCATCTCGCCAAAGACAGGAGAAATATTGGCTTTGGCAAGTTCACCCTCGTTTGATCCAAACTCCTTTGTAACGGGAATGTCGTCCAAGGAATGGAAGCAGATTAACGAGAATCTGCAAAAACCGCTGTTGAACCGTTTTGCACGCGGGTTTGCACCAGGGTCGACTTTCAAACCGATCACTGCAGCGATCGGACTGGAAACAGAGGCGATTTCCCCACAGGATACGATGAGTGTCAAAGGCTTGCACTGGCAAAAGGATGCTTCCTGGGGGAATTACGAAATCACTCGTGTCAGCGACTATGGAGCGCCTGTTGATTTGAGAAAAGCACTGGTCTATTCTGACAACATTTATTTTGCCCGTGCGGCACTCGCGATTGGCGAGGAGCAGTTTGTGCAAAAAGGTCAATTGCTCGGCTTTAACGAAGCGATTCCAATTCCATTCCCGATTGATAAATCCAAGCTGTACAACACCGAAATGAAAAATGAGATTCAACTGGCTGACTCGGGTTATGGTCAAGGAGAAGTGACGATGACCCCTCTGCATCTGGCTTTGGTCTACAGTGCTTTTGTAAATGACGGAAGCATGGTGTATCCATCCTTGGTGCAAGGCGAGAAAAAAGAGCAATACTGGAAAAGCGATGTGATCCCTGCAGATGTCGCCGAGGCGGTCAAACAAAATCTACTCAGTGTGATGGAGGACCCGAAAGGTACAGGCCGTGGAGCAAGAGTAACCGGAATTCGTCTGGCTGGGAAGACAGGCACCGCCGAGCTGAAGCAGAAAAAAGGCGAGCTGGGCAAAGAAAACGGCTGGTACGCTGCTTTTGATGCAGATCATTCACGTCTTTTGGTCACCATGATGATCGAGGACGTGCGAGGCAGAGGCGGCAGTCATGTGCTTGATGCGCGTATCAAGCGAATTTTTTCAAAGGTGTTAAAGGAAGGCGAGCTTGTACATTCAGCGTCATAGAACGAATAAAAGAAAGCTGTTTACGGGAAGGGCGAGTCCCTGCTGTAAAGAGCTTTTTTGCATGCAATTGTGATAAACTGGAAAAATGTATTCAATTCTGAACAGATCGGTTTAGACAATCGAAAGCAAGGTGATCTAAATGGGTTTATCCAATAGAGCAAACCGCTTTCTGGCAAATGCTAAATGGAAGAACTCCGTGCATGACGAGAAAGATATCTGTCATGCTTTTGATGCAGTCAAGCTTATTCCTACCGAAAAGCTGATCGACTTCCAAAAAAGGTATGGCGGTTTGACTATCTATGCTTACCTGGAGCCGATTGTATACGGAATTCTTCATCAGGCGCCATCACGGGGTGCATTTGCAAATGAAACAGGACTGATCATCACAGAAGCGGAAGATGATATTGTGGCTCGTCACTTTGCGTGTGCAGATACGTTGTACCAAGAGACCTTCACCATCGATGAAGATGGGCGATATTACGAAGGCTTCGAGTTAAAATGCAATCATTTTGAGACACATGTCGAGAGCATGGCCATGCTTGAACAAGTCAAGAAAGGGAAATGGAAAATCGTTTATGAGTTTGAGCTGGACGTGTACAGAGATTGCTATGAGACAATCGATTGGAAGCAATATGGTGAACTGGTAAAACGGCTGGGATTAAAAAAAGTAGAGGATTTCCCGGATGATGTGATTAGCTGGGACACGAATGGAGAAATACTCGTCTGGAGAAAAGCGGATGCAGTGATTGTGCTAAGCGAAGGCAGCTGGAAGCAAGAGGAACAGGAACTGGTAGAAGAAATTTTTCCAAAGGAATAGCGCGTCACGTTTACGATACGTTTACCATAACCATGCTAAAAACCCCGTTCAATAAAAACGGGGTCTTTATGCTGGATAATATATGACCATGCTGAGTCGAATCCGTGTTTCCCCAGCATTGTGATACGTATGGGGTCTGTCTGCCTTGAAGCGGATCGAGTCACCGCTTTTCACCGTAAATTCATTGTCATGCACACGTAAGGTCAATTCCCCTTCGAAAACGGTAATGAACTCTTCCGTTCCCTCTCTATGCGCATCCGCACTCAAGTTGCCGCCCTTTTCGATTTCGACAGCGTACATTTCAAATCGCCGTTCATCTTCGAATGGAAAGGTAGGATATACCCGATATTTTCCGTTGTCTTCCGTTAACGGTTGGATTTCGCTTTTTAATACGACCTTCGTTTCTGGCTGCGGATTTTTGATGAGGGAAGTAAAGGACATTTTTAATCCGTTGGCAATTTTCCAGATGGTTGTAATCGTAGGGCTGGATTCTCCCCTTTCGATTTGACCGATCATGGTTTTGCTTACTCCGGTCAGCTCGGCAACCCTTTCCAGACTGAGCTTTTTGCTCTCGCGAAAGGACTTTAGATTTTTTGCAATGACGAGATGGATTTCCTCCATACAAACATTCCCTTCTGTACAATATAACGTCCGATATGTACAATAAAAGGCATAGAACGTTATAACGTAATTTGTGCCGTTATAACGTACAACTCAGAGGAGGTTTTCAAATGCCGTTATTGTCGTTTTTCTTGTATATTTTTGTGACGAGCTTTACTCCTGGCCCCAATAATATTATGGCGATGACTTTTGCTAACAAATACGGACTAAAAAAGACCACGCGATTTTGTATGGGAGTAGGATCAGGCTTCTTGGTGATTATGCTGCTGTGTAGCTTTTTCAATGTCCTGCTCAAAAACTATATCCCGAAAATTGAATTTGTGATGACGATTCTGGGAGCAGTCTATATGATGTACCTGGCTTTCAAAATCGTTAGCAGTAAAAATGGAAAAAACAGCGAGAATGACAAAAACAACTCTTTTCTAGCAGGGATGCTGTTGCAATTCGTCAATCCAAAAGGGATTTTATATGGCATCACGGCCATATCTACCTTTATCCTACCCTATTACAGCTCAAGTGTAAGTCTCTTATTCTTTTCGATTCTGCTGGCACTAGTCGGGTTTGTAAGCACATTTTGCTGGAGTTTGTTTGGGTCGGTGCTGCAAAAATTCTTGTCCAAATACAGAACCCCGTTTAATGTAGTCATGGCTTTGTTGCTCGTCTATAGCGCCGTTTCGATTCTGGTAGACTTGAAGTAATGTTTCAGCGTCTAGCCGTCATTTCCGTCGAGCATCTGAGAGTGAAGCGGGGGACTTAAACTTCGTCACCATCTGTTGTGATATGACCGAGAATGTTGATGAGCTTGCCAAAAGGATCACGGACATAAAAGCGGCGAACTCCCCATGGTTCGTCTGCTGGCCCGTACTCGATGGGAAGCCTGGCTTTTTTCACGCGCTCAAGTGCGGTATCGATATCATCGACTTCAATCGAGAGATCAGGCGTGAGTGTGTGGGAGCCGCCCTGTGAGGCAAAGCTGATTTGAACCGACATTTCTTCATCCGTTCCGTAGGTTGCAATCCAGCCGTGATCCATTAATACCTGCAGGCCGAGCACGTCCTGATAAAAGGCTTTCGCGGCGGTGATATTTTGCGTATCGATGTTGGAGACAATTCGTTTGACCCTCAAGTGATTCCCTCCCTATTTCTCGTATACGATTCATCCTTTCCTCATTGTATCGAAAGACTTTTCCCCCCACAACTAATGTGTTCGTGATGGAAAACATGTTTCTGCTCGCCTGTTTTTGTTTGCTAAAATTTTTATCAAAAAAATTTTATCGAAATCTGTTACGATTTGTGCGCTCTTACGTCATTATCCATGAAAAGGAAAAGGGTACACACTTACAACCTAGATAATGGATGGGAGAGTTTGCACGATGAAAAAAACAATGGTGCTCGGAATGGTACTAGTCTTGGGCTTGACGACGTATTTGTTGACACCTTTGACACAAAAGCCAAGCGTCGCGCATGCAGGGGAGAATCAAGCAGCGAGTGCATCCTCACTGCAAGAACAGTTGAAGATGCTGGAGGCAAGCATCGTTCCTCAAACGGCAGAAGAGACCGTCCAGCTGTGGGCAAAAGCGGTTCAAATGAGAAGCGGTGCGCTGCAGTATGCACTTTTCACAGAACAGGCAAAAGCAGGAGCAAAGCAATCGTTTGAGAGCTTTCATTGGGCAACCGGCGCCTCCAGTCCATGGGTGGAGGGCTATAAAATCGTCAGCGGACCAGAGGCTGCCAAGGATAAGTATGAGGTCGACTTTGAGCTAATGACGTCTACAGGCAAGTACGGGACAGACCGAGCGATAGTAGGCGTAGCGAAGATCGGGAACCAATGGTTTATACAAAGTGTGGCTCCTGCCTCAGAGAAGTCAGTCGGCATTTGGAATACCCCAGAGTCGATCAATGAGCCTGTGATCGAAAAAAATTTCATCACGATGAAAACGTACGACAGCACCATTGGATATCGTATTCAATTGCCAGAGACGATCATGAACAAAATAAAAATCGAGCAATCGACCTGCAAAAATGAAGAAGGAAACCCGTCATGTATCCTTTTCTCCTACAAGGACACCGTGGCTAATACAGAGATGCCGCTTGGGGCAGTAATCCGCTTGAGCAAAGAACAAGAAAAGCTCCCTTACTACCAAGAGCATCCGTTCATCAAAAAGATCGGAGAAAACAAGCTGGGAACGTTTTACGCGATGTACCCAAGTGAGCATCCTTATGCAGGTAAAGAAGATTCAGCCGAGGGCACGGAGTGGCTGAAGGTACTGGAGGCATTGCAATCGAGGATCGGCAAGTCAATTCCGACGAGTGAAAAATAGTACGACTCGTGTAAATAGGATGAACAGAAACCGGCGTTGGTGCCGGTTTTTTTGTATTTTGTTAAAATATCTAAAGAATGGGAGGGAATGACTGTGGATCTTACAGAATTTCAAAGTTGGGTAAAAGAATATTATGAAACAAGAGGCTGGTCTAAACTTGATATCTTTATGCGTATCGGATTTCTCGCAGAAGAAACAGGCGAGGTAGCAAGAGCGATCAGAGCGTTAGAAATAGGAAGAGACCGCCCGGATGAAACTGTCGGGACAGCAGAAGAATTGAAACAAGAGTTAGTGGGGGAGCTTGGCGATGTTCTTGGTAATCTTATTGTAATTGCAAACAAGTACGATATCCCACTTGAGGACATCTTTAATTCGCATAAAACAAAACTGATGGAGCGTTATTCGAATCAATTATAGCGATACGTAAAAAGGTGTCCGTGAAAAGTAAGAGGATAGAATAGGCTTGGTGTGAAGACGTACCTGAAGATGAATTGCTTAAAGCTCGAATTGGCGGTGTTGGCGGAATCTTAAAAACACTGTTTCACATCACTTATTGGGAATATAGTTGGATTAACAGCGTATTGCAAGGAAAGGCAGCATTTGAACAAGAGCCCTTCGAGGCGCACAGAAGTCTGAGGCAGGTGCGAGATTTATCAATACAGCTTCATGCAGAAGTGGAGCCATTTGTTACGTCATGGACATCAGAGATGGAACGTAATGAGCTGACTATTCTACGGGATAATGGTGAATGGATAACATATAAGCATGGAGAAATCATGCGTCACGTCATTGCTCACGAAATACATCACATTGGTCAGTTGTCTGTATGGGCGAGAGAAATTGGGCGAGAACCGATCACAGCGAATCTACTTCGTAGGGGATTGTTCGACTAAAGGATTCTCCTGCAGCCAGGATCGACTCAGTTTGGTCTGTTTATGATGATAAAAATTTTCATTTGCATCCTTTTTTGATAAAATGAAAGATGTGTCAAAGAGTAACTATGTATAAAGATGTGCAATGGTAAGCAATTAGAATTAGACGAAACTCGAGGTGTAGGAATAAGAACCTTTCAGAGAAGACGATAAAGTCTAATCCATTGCCAATCTTGAAAAAAGGACGTAGTTACAAATGAATGAGAAACGTATACAAACAAACAGACTCCTGTTACTTCCATTTACAAAAACGATGGCCACCTCGATTTTACAAGGGGACGATGAGGAATTAGTCAAGATGGGACTCAGTTTCGGAGATGGCTTTCCTGATGAGGACACTTTGGAGACAATCCCCAAAATAGTGGCAGCGCTAGATTTGGTAGACGAACCGACCGGATTCGAGTCATGGATGATTATTCGAAAAGATACGTTGAGTATCATCGGTGATGCCGGCTTCAAAGGACGACCAAATGAAGCTGGAGAAGTAGATATTGGTTATGGAATTGTTGCTTCTGCTCGAAAAAAAGGGTATGGGATTGAAGCGGCTCAAGGGTTAGTGGATTGGGCGTTCTCACAGCCTGAGGTTAACAAAATTACAGCTAGATGCTTGCTTGCGAATATCGATTCCGCAAAAGTGTTAGAAAAAATGGATTTTAAAGAAGTAGGAAGAGATGACGAGATGATTTACTGGGCTTTGGTGAAATAGTTTAATTCAAGTCTATCCCGTGGATGAGAAGGGGTAGGCTTGTTTTTTCATATTCTCTTTCCAAAGGACTCTATGTCAGCTTGCTTTTCAGAAATTACCTTAATCAAAAGAATAATAAAGAAAAGAGGAAGATTGATGGTGTATGCACAAAGCCGAATGGAAGTGCTGATTGGGCGATATCTATGAGCACATGTAACGAACGCTCCACGCATCTATGGAGGGCCAGGGGCGTCTATATCGTGGCCGTTTTTGCTGCCATGGCTTTGGGCTTAGGGTCCAGAGCGTTCGCCAATGTATTGCCTGTCTTTGTAGCTGAGCATTTTGGTGATGCATTATGGGCGTGCATGATTTACTTTGGCTTTCGCACTTATTTTGCGCATAAAAAGATTTCTTTCGCGCTGTGGTGCAGCGTCGCTTTTTGCTTTGCAATCGAGGGCAGCCAATTGTATCAGGCCGGTTGGATCAATTACCTCCGGAACACAACCCTTGGGGCGTTGGTATTAGGAAAAGGCTTTTTGGCGGCGGACCTCGTGCGGTACACTGCGGGAATTGCTGCCTCTTCCCTGCTCGACCTGGCATGGCCTTGGCGTAAACGCTCATGATTTTGGCGATGTCCGATTAAAAAGAAGCGTTTATCCTCATCGGTACCGTTACACGTATGCTTGTCACTTACTTGAAAATGGTGCCTCGTTAGATTTTATTCAGAGTATGCTGGGTCACGATAAGGTTTCAACAGCGCACATCTACGCTCAATAACGTGGGGAACGTCGACGGGAATTATATAACTGGTACTTTTAAAGATAGTGGCTCCGGCTGAACTAAAGGGCCGTTTAATGCATTCATAAAATTTTACCAAGCACAATAAATCGGTACTTTGAATACAAATGTTGTATGAAAAAGTCAGTGTGAATACTTGCTGGATTTGTCTTGTACTAAAGGGTGAAACTTGCAAAATCATAGTTTACAGACTCACCTCACACCGATATGTATAAGTGATTACGATGCTAGGTGGGAGGAAGAATAAATGGATTCCTTTCAAGAAAATAATCCGCCATCACAAAATTCATCAAATCATGCAGAAAAGAAACAGTCAAACAATAATCGTTCATCAAATAATGGAAAAAGGAAACAGTCAAACAATAATCGTTCATCAAATAATGGAAAAAAGAAACAGTCAAACAATAATCGTTCATCAAATAATGAAAAAAAGAAACAGACAACCAATGGTTCATCAAATAATGGAAAGAAGAAACAGACAACCAATGGTTCATCAATTTCACATTGCTTGAACGGCAATAATTTAGAATTTCTTGTGGCAGTTCTTCTTTTAACTGGTAAGTTAAGAGTAGATGCTGTTCAATTGTTTAGACAAGCCACGATGATTGTCAGCTTAACAGGAAAGTACATTACACTGGGCGATGTGGGCAATGAAAATGTAGATAATATGCTGAAATTCCTGAATGAAAATGGAAATATGACCGTGGATGATATTATTCATGCGCTTAAAAAGAAAATGGACAAATGATGAGCATTTTAAGAAATGAAAAGGGTGAATTCGTAATGATAAATTTTGATGGAGAAGCTTTCTCGGAAATCATACTCATTATTATTTTAGTGGCATTACTATTATTTGGTTCCACAGATATAATGGGTCTTTCCGCACAACCGACAAAAGCCTAGAAGCCTGAATAAAAGCATCTATAAACATAAAGAGAATGTCAACTCCGTGTTTCTCTGAGTTAGCATCAACTGATTATGCACGCAAATCAAGTTGCATTTGCAACGGGGTCAAGAGCTTCATACACATGAAAAACGGCAGCCTTCACAAATGGCTGCCGTTTTATAACTATGGACAGGATAGCGTGGGGAAGGTGGTAAGCCTCATGTGTACTTTAAAGAATAAGAGGCTACAGGGAGTATCAGAGGTAATCCGGCCGGAGCGCTTTGAGGTGGCTAATGCCATCGGTGTCACGATTGCACCTGATTTCAGATATTTCCGATTATCTCCCGGTCATTCCTGTTCTTTTCATGATAGAATGAGGAAAATTGACACTTGCTATGACTGTTCGGAAAGGTACTGTCCTCTATGATAGCAATCTATGCGCGAACCAAAAACAAGGTCAGAATCATTCTAATCGTCGCGATCATTTTGAGCCTAGGTTTCATGTTTACGAATATTTTACTAAGCTACGATAGTACGATTCGCACCGTAGAAATAGCGATTTCGACTCAGAGCATGAAGACTGCGGCCGATATCGCACGGGAAGTTGATGTACCCGGCTTTGAAAGATTTTTGCAGAAGCCGACGGAAGAAAGTACAGACTATATCGCATTGCATCAATTCCTTAATGATTATCGGATAAAAATCGGTGCGAAGCATGTGTATCTTGTCATTATGGATGCACAGGGAAACAGCCGTGTCATGATCAATGGGCTGTCGCCGCGAGATAGCGCCCAGACATACATTGGAGAACTGTGTACGCTGACCATGGATGAAGTTCAGCCAGCTTATCAAGGCGACACGTTTCATACGGGTATTATTCACGACCCCAAATACGGTGTCTACATGACAGCAGGTGCACCTTTGGTCAATGCATCGGGTCAACTGGTCGGGATTGTGGGCATTGACATCGGCGTAGAATTGCTGGAGCAAATTGAAGCGAATGCTTTGCATAACAGCCTTTTTCACTTTGCGGCCAATCTGGTTGTTTTGATATTAATCGTGGTCAGCTATACGTTGATACGCAGGTGGTATCAGCGAGAGACGCTAAGGGCTGTCGGTGATTCCGAGCAAACCTTCCAGCGGGAATTCCGTGCCATTCTCACATCTATTCAGTCGATCAGGCACGATTTTGCCAATCACTTGCAGGTTCTTTTTGGTCTCTTGGAATTAAAAAAGGTGGACCGAGCTCAGGAGTATTTGCGAGGATTGCAGGCTGATATACAGGCTGTCACGCTGTCGGAGCAGGTAGCCAACCCTGCATTGTTGGTGCTGCTGCATTCCAAAGCGGAGAATGCGCGGTGCAAAAACATCGAGATGGACTTTCATATTCCGCCGGATGAGACCTTCGCTGGCGTTCTTTCCTCCGATTTGATCAAGATTCTCTCCAATCTTCTTGACAATGCAATCGAGGCTGCCGATGAAGATAAGAGGGGGGAAAAAAGGATTTCCCTTACGATGCAAAAAGTGGGTAATACCTATCAATTCATGGTGGAAAATACAGGGCCAACGCTAGCCCCTGAGGTTATAAACAAGCTCACGGAGGCTGGTTTCACTACAAAAGAAACCGACACGGGGAAAGCACGCGGATACGGTCTTGATATCGTCCGAGGAGTCGTCGATAAATACGCGGGGGAAATGTACATCACATCCGCAAGGGGAAAAACATGCTTTTCCATACTACTATCAATCGCGGATAGACAATAACGGGGGAAGTGGGGTATATGCGAAAGCAGCAGATTGACGTGTTAATTGCAGAAGATGATGAGCTGCAGCAGGAGTTGTTAGAGGAGTACCTAGCCCCGTTTCAGCATATACGGATTGTCGGCAAGGCTAGTACCGGAGATGAGCTCATCTCCTTGGCGACGCTTACGCGGAATCTATCAGCGATGATCATAGACATCCATCTGGGAGAGGGCAGAGGGGGACTGGAGAGCTACTCCATCTTGAAGTTGAGAGGGGTGAATCTTCCTACCATCCTTATTACTGGAATGGCTCCGCATGCTAGTGTCACTTATGATCTGGGGATTGTGGATATCGTTGAGAAGCCATATACCGAAAAACGTCTTAGACAAGCCATCGAAAAACTGCAGAACCATATTGCCTACCAAAGGTTTATGGAGGCGGGTGGTCTTTTTGTCCCTATTTTTTGCGAAGAGATTCATCAGATGACCCCGGAGGAAATTCTGTATATCGAATCGATCAATCGGACAATTTTCGTGCACACCCTAAATGAAGTTTATGAAACGAAAATACCGATCAAGGTGTATGAAAGCTACTTGCAAGATTGCAATTTTTACCTGACTCATCGGTCCTTTCTGGTGAATCTGAAGAAAATCAGCCATATCGAGGGCAGCAGTATTTACTTTCAGAAGGGGAAGGAAGGCAAACATGCTCTTATCGCGGAGGAAAAGAAACAGGATATCGTCTCTTACTGGAACAATCTAAAGAAGTGGTTATAGAAAAGGAAGCGTGTCTTCATGGCTCGCTGTTTTTGGTTGTCAAGATCAGTCCGTACAGACAAAAGGGCTCCTGTCTCGACTGAATCCATTTCGAAATTTTCTGATAGAGAGCTAAGATGAGAAAAGTACTACTTCTTATTTCTTAGCATAAAGGGGGAGTTCGACTTGGACAGCAGTCAGTACAAACAAGAATTAAGGCGAACACTTACGTTTAAGGATCTGGTCATCTACGGCATGGTCTTCATGGCTCCGCTTGCGCCGATGCAAGTCTATGGAGCCGTCGCACAGCAGAGCTTTGGCATGGTACCGCTTGTCTACTGTATCGGAGTCATCGCCTTGATGTTCACGGCATTCAGCTACAGCCACATGAGCAAGGAGTTTCCGTATGCTGGCTCCGTTTATTCTTACGTGAGCCGCGGAATGAATCCGCATGTGGGCTTTATCGCAGGATGGCTGATCCTGGCAGACTACATCCTGTGTCCAGCGTTGTTATATGCCTTTGCTGGTGTGTGGATGGCAGGGATTCTGCCACAGGTGCCTGCTTTCGTCTGGACACTCATTTTCGTAGTCTGCAACACATTGATCAATGTCAGAGGGATTACGATGACAGCCCGGGCTAATCTTCTGATGTTCTGGATGCAAATCATCACCTTGGTCGTGTTCCTGGGGTTCGCTGTCAAGTTTGTGCTGGTGGATGGAAACGGTATGGGAGGATTAAGTCTGGCGCCACTTTTTCAGGCAGACCATGTAGACTTTGGCTTTATCGCGACAGCGACATCGATTGCCGTACTCGGTTTTCTAGGCTTTGATGGCATAAGCACACTGGCCGAAGAAGCTCGCGATCCGGTGAAGACGGTCGGTAAGGCAACGGTTTTATCCATTTTGCTCAGCGGCATACTGTTTTTCATTCAAGTGTACATGGCTGCCTTGATTCATCCGAAGTATGAGACATTGAACCCGGACATGGGCTTTTTCGAAATCGCACGAGAAGCGGGAGGACCTGTTTTCTACACAATTTTGATTCTGATCAATGTGATTGCCGTAGGGATTGCGGTCACGCTGAATGTACAGTCGGCGACAGCGCGAGTGCTCTATTCGATGAGCCGGGAAAATCTGCTGCCTTTTGCGCAGGTGCTGGCGAAAATCCATCCCAAATTTCAAACGCCTGTGAATGCCACGATCTTCTGTGCGCTGCTTTCCATCGTGGTGACGTTTTGCCTCTCGATAGAGACGTTGTACAAGTTCGTGACATTTGGGGCGATCACGGCCTTTATGATGTTGAATGTCACTATCATTGTCTATTTCTACGGCAAGAAGAAGCGACGTGGAGTAAAGGGGTTCCTCATCTACGCGCTAACTCCCTTCATCGGGCTTCTCATTACAGGATACGTCTGGTCCGGCTTTGACCGTATGACTTTCACTGTAGGATTCGCGTGGGTGCTGATCGGAGTCATCGTCGGCTACGTGAAGTCCAATGGCTATCGAAAAGTAGCCCCTGTTCTCAAAGACATGTAAAGGAAAATACAGTACGAGGAGGTACACATTGATGCGTTTACAAAACAAAATTGCAGTCGTAACAGGAGCGGCACGTGGTATCGGAGCAGCCATTGCCCACAGATTTGCGGAAGAGGGAGCCCGTGTAGTGGCGACCGACGTTAGTAGTGTAGGGGAAGAAGTGGTAGCAGCTATCACGAGGAAGGGCGGCACCGCCGTGTTTTTTCAGGCTGACGTATCCAAAGCGTCGGAAGTGGAGGCACTCTTGGCTTTTGCCAAGGAAAACTACGGGGTTCCTACGATACTGTGTAATAACGCGGCGATCAACATCCCCGGCTCTGTCGTCGAAACGGAGGAAGAAGTGTGGGATCGCACGATGGAAGTCAATGTGAAATCCATGTATCTCACTTCAAAATACTTCCTGCCAGAAATGATTGAGGCAGGGGGAGGCTCCGTGGTAAATATGGCCTCCGCCAACAGCTTTGTCGCAGAGCCGCGCTTGTCTGCCTATGTAACATCCAAAGGTGCTATTCATATGCTCACCAAGCAAATGGCGCTGGATTTTGCGACAGAGAATGTACGAGTGAACTGCATTTGCCCAGGGTGGGTAGATACGACCTTCAATGACGCCCATGCCGATTTGTTTGGCGGGCGTGACCATGTGCTGAAGAGTATCCATGATATTCAACCGATCGGGCGTACAATCCAACCGATTGAAATCGCGAATGTAGCATTGTTCCTGGCTTCCGACGAATCATCTGCCATGACAGGCAGTGCCGTCGTGGTGGATGGCGGTTTATCAGCGAAGTAGTCTGACATATGTAATAGGTATCAATAGCATAATCCACACGTAGAACAGCAGCCACTGTAATTGGCTGCTGTTTTCTAAACTAACAGGCAGGATTGTTAGTTACTGGCACTATATGTTGGAATACTATGGTATACATTAAGTATCGATACTATCTGATGGGGTGGGGATGGAATGGATAAAATCAAGCTAGCCCAAATAAATGGTTTTCTGCAAGCTTTCGCCCTATTAAATCTCCATACAAATCATGAATATACATTTGAATGGAATGAACTGGAGTATCATGATGATATTCTTAATGCTTTTAAATATACCTTTATTCTAGAGGGTGATAAAAACTTAGGTGAAGTACGATTGATACCACTTGACGACTGGAAAGCAAAATTAGAGAAAACATGTGATGAATGGTTCTTTGAAATTGGGTATCCTTATCACCAATCTGATTCATCCGTAAAGTTTGAGCAAAAGCATTGCATAAACGGTTTTATTACTTTATTATCAGATTTTTTTGAGGGGCACCTAACGGTATATAAAGTGGAATGTCAGCCTAATTTCTGGTATGAAGGTATTTGGGATGATTATATTTTTTATTCTAATAAGAGATTGTTTCTTTTACATTTTGGAGTTTCTGATTGACGGGACGAGCATAGCCAAGCAAAAAAATGAAAGATATTCTGTTCTAATGATTGAAAATAATTCAGATATTGGGTGGTTATCTGAACCTACTTTTCAAAGATGCCGTTCTTCCGCAGTTACAAGTCCTGCCGGGCGATAAGCTCGAAATCATCAAATAGCACGTCCTCATACGTCTACTCGATAGTAAGAACTACGAATAACTTATATCGGTAGCCATTTTTTATCGTTCCACTAACTGGTTCGATAGCTTAGCAAATACATCAGAGGCTGCTGTAGTTTATCCGGCAGCCTCGTTAAGCTAAGGGCAGTTTAATGTAACCAATTTCATTTAATCATCGTAATAAAAGAGTAATGACATCATTGTAATGGAGAGATTAATTCATGAAAATAATTAAAGAATGGGGACCAAGCTTACTAATTGCAATCGTTGCTTCACTTACGATTAGAACATTTGTCGCAGAAGCTATGGTTGTTCCGACCGGTTCGATGCTTCCAACCATTCAAATTAATGACCGATTAATTGTTGAAAAAATAATAAAGATGGATGAATATAAGTTTGGTGATATTGTCGTATTTTACCCACCCGTACCCGAGAAAGTTCATGAAAGGTATGTAAAAAGGCTCATAGGACTTCCTGGCGATGTAATTGAAATTAAGAACGGGTCACTGATTCGTAACGGTGTAAAATTATCAGAAACTTACTTAAATGAGCCAATTCGTTATGAATATGGTCCGATTACCGTCCCCGAAAACAAATACTTTTTTTTAGGGGACAACCGCAATGAAAGTTTCGACTCACATTTGTGGACTACTCCTTTTGTAGATAAAGAGAAGGTAATAGGGAAGGCAATTCTAACTATTCCTACACATTTAATTGATAAGAGGGATTTAAGGTAAGCATTTTTCTTTCTTAGTTTTGCTCCGCTAACGGGGTCGATAGCACAAAGACGCAAGGCTGCCGGCATGATCGGCAGCCTGTTCAGCTATAGGGTAGGATAGTTGAAGAAGGATTTATTTCCAAACTAGAAGGGAAGATTATACTAAGCATTTAATTTATATGGGGGTGAGGGATTACTGCATCTCTATATCAGGAGGTTGTTAGATATGTCGAAAGAATTATGGTTGAACCTGCCAGTGCGAGAACCAGAAAGGGCAAAGGCGTTTTATACCCAGCTCGGTTTCCGGTTGAATGAGCAGTATGCGAGTCAAGATGGCTCATTCAGCTTGATCGTCGGCGACAATCAGGTTGTTTTGATGCTCTTCCCGGAATCCGCGTTCCGCGGTTTTGCTGGTAATGCGGTTGCGGATTCGTGGAAGGGCACTGAAGTGTTATTATCTCTGGGGGCGAACTCCAGGGAAGAAGTTGATGAGTTCGCCTTGAAAGCCGAACGTGCCGGCGGCACTGTATTCAGCAAGCCGGGCGAAAAGGGTGGCTGGATGTACGGATGTGGTTTTGCAGATCCGGACGGTCATCGGTGGAACGTGTTGTATATGAAAATGAGCAAAATGCCGCAAGGCTGAAAACCCGATTCGCCATTTCTTGACGAGTGTTTAAACAGAAAGCCAAATAAAGTTACTTTACTACCGGGTGCGATTGTTTAATAAAAGCAGTCGCATCGTATTATGTTTGTGAAGAAATGCACTTGAAGTAACGGGTTCGATAGTTCCACAATCCGAACATAAAGGCTGCCTTAACGACGGGCTGCCTTTTCTACGCTAACGGGCAGCGGAGAGTTGAAATAGCAATAAATTTGAACGACTGGAACATTACAGTGTAATAATTTGATACATAAGGCAAGCGGATACTTCACACATGAGGTATCCGCTTTACATCACCTATGTAGACTAAGTTTTTACATTACAATAAACACTTTACGGCTCTGCTTAAAGCAGTATTCCAAGGTCTTGATTCAATCAATTCAATCCCATTCTGCCTACAGGTATCTGCTATCCAATCTCCATACGAAATACTTATTTCAGATCTATATTGTTGTAATTCGCCACCTTCTCTTGATAAATAATTCTGTAATATTTGATTTTTGGCTGATTCCTGTACAAATATTGATTTTACCTCCGGGTTATCGAAAGATACTGTAAATTCGGGATAGATAAAATCGCCTTCAATAATGATAGGTAATTTATCTTCTATATGCCTGTTTGCAAGTTCTTTTAATACTGGAGCCATTTCTTTGCTTACATCAATCAGCCATTTTACATTGCCTTCGATTCCAACATCTTGCCAATTTATACCGGAATCATAATAATGAATTGCAGGAAAATGCTCCTTTGTTGTAACTGTTTTTACGGATAGGTGAACATCATCTACTTCCAAGACATTCACACCATAAAATCGAGCAATTTCATAAGCAATACTTGATTTACCTATTCCGGATGCTCCACCAATAAATAAAACTGTCCAGTTTCTATCTTTATTCATTTTGCCAACCTCATTTATATATTCATTGATAATTTATTAAGTTATGTAGTTCAACATTAATTCGATTATTCCCTTTCCTCAAGCCGCTTTACCAGAGCACGAGCAGCGGAGAACCGTAGCACAATTTAAAGTTGTTATTTAACTATCGGGCTCGTTAGTTCAATAAGGCAGTCTACAACTTTATTATTCGAATTTATCTTATGCAACAATACAATACGACATCGAGTCTAAAACTATTTATTAGTAGCTAGGCGATTAAAATGACCGGGATTCCTTGATAGATAAGGAGTGCTGGTCTAATACTTTATTATTACTGAACAACACCGGCAGCCTTCGCTAAACTAATGGGCAGTAACCTTTCGATACGCAAGAACTATACCTACCAATTTATGGGTATGCATTTTATACTTATTTGGATATCGTTTTCGAATAAAATTGCCATTAAAGAACTTTGTAACTGCACGGGAAATAAGGGGGGAACATTATATGTATGAATTGCAACAGGAGGCTTTTTATAAAGTAAAACCACTACTTGACGGTGGTTATCTACATCCAGAAATTCTTTCAATTATCGAAGGTAATAATCCTGGTTGGATATTTGCTGATCAAAGTGCACAACCAAGGAGCGCTTTAGTATGGAGTAAAGGTATTCAAGGCTTTTATCTAATTGGTGACCATACTAATCAAGAATTTATCAATACGTTGGATGATTTTATTTCCAGTAGCATTGCACCGAGGATGAGAGAACTTAGTTTGGACCATTTTGAAGTTTCAGGTCACCACAATAATTGGGATATGGAATCAATTTTTGCCTCTAGGAACCTTCATCAATTTGAACAAATGGTATTCAAGTTATTTTATAAGCCTTTTGTGTCAAGCACTAAGGGGTTAAAAATAATCAATCTAAAATTAGATGAATGGGAGAATCAAGAGTTAATTAATTTAGAATTTTTGAAAGAGCATATCCATCTATTTTGGTCAACGAAAGATGACTTTTTGCAAAGAGGATACGGCTTTGCTGCAGTGGAAGGATTGGAAATCATTGGTCTGAGTTATTCTAGTTTTGTTACAGAAGACACGCATGCAATCGGAATTGAAACCCTCCCTCATTATCAGAATAAGGGAGTAGGAACTCATCTAGCAACTCTACTAGTGGAGGATATACTTACAAATAGCTTTACTCCTTACTGGGATTGTTCATTGGATAATAAAGCGTCAAAAAAATTGGCACAACGACTTGGATTCCAGCAGGTTCATCAATACAAGTGCAATAGCTTTTCAGTATAAGCCAGGTAACTGATAAGGGGGCTTAATAAAATAGTGAGAGTGCACTGTCCTTGTTGCGACTATTTTACTTTCGGTAGCAAAGAAGAGGCTCTTTTTGAAATCTGTGAAGTATGTTTTTGGCAGTATGACGAAGTGGCTCATGATATGCCTGAAATAAACATCGGCGCAAACCATATATCGTTGAGCCAAGCAAGGGAGAATTACAGGGATTTCGGGGCATGTGAGAGAAAATTTTAAGATTCGGTTAGAGAACCGTACAAAGAAGAGTATCCCGAAAATAATTTACCTCGGGAGTAAAAGAGTAACGACTGTGTTGTACTAACGGGTACTATAGCTTAATAAATAACTAAAACGCGGCAGCCTGCTTGGGAAGCGTCGATGCCGTCATCGGCATGACATTCCATTCTGTCGGTTATCTGATGAAGAGATTGTGACACAATCAAAAAAATAAAAAAGAGTGTGAAATATGAAAAAAATATTGTTGGTTTGTATCATGATCATGTTGATGCTAGCATCGGCTTGTGGAAAAGTTGAAATGACATCAAATCCAAATACTTCTAGGGAGCCTAAACCTGAAACGGATGAGTCTATTATTCCAAAAAACACATCCGAATATTGTCTTAATGCAGAAAATATAAATTTGGATAGTGAAACTGAAAAATATTTCTATGGAACTTGGAAAGTTGAGAAGCTTTTAGGATTTGCAAATTCATATAATGATGCTTCTGAATATCCAACCGGGCAAAAATTTATTGGAGATGAAATTATAATCAAAAAAGACTTTTATTCATCAAAAGGACTTAAAAACTATAAGAAATATCAATATGAACTAAAAAATCCATTATATGAGATTACAGCGACATGCTATAACTCTGACTCTTTTTATAGATTATATAAAATAGATATCCCAGACTTAAATATAAATGATGTAGTAAAAGTAATAGATATAAGTGACCCTTCTACAAAAATGAGCATACCTGTAGGTTTAAGTTTTTTTGTTGTTAATAACGATAGGCTTATCTTGTTATCAGAGGCAACTATTTTTGAGCTCAAAAAAATTACTGATTAAATGAATTAAGGATATGTAATAAGTTCTGTGCTAATAGAATAGAAAATATCCAGGAAGGTAAGGACATCCTATAAGCGATTCTGAAAATGCCTGTGAATATCATTTTTTAAACAAGAAAGGTCAACCTTTAGGCTGACCTTTCTTGTTTATGTCGTACGATCAGAATCATGGGAGCTAATGGAAGGGGTGGTACAATGCATGCTTGTCGCCTTTTGGGCACTGTCAATCCTGGGGTTGCGGTATCCGTTGCAGATGCTGCCCGTTCTTTTGTGGGAATCAGCGTATTCCGCTGAACTTTAATCTAATTACAGCGAATAGAATGGGAAAATAGCGAAGATTGACTGGAGGGGAAAGGGATGAAAGCGATCGTATATGAGCGGTACGGGCCGCCAGATGTACTACAGCTCCAGGATGTCGCCAAACCACTACCGAAGGACGACGAGATATTGATAAAAGTCTATGCTGCAACTGTTGCAGCGGGGGATTGGCGCTTACGCAAGGCAGATCCTTTCTTGGCGCGGCTGTTCAATGGTCTGTGGAGGCCGAGGCGAATCAAGATTCTCGGATTCGAATTAGCGGGTGTGGTCGAATCAACGGGCAGTGGCGTTACTCGGTTTAAATCGGGGGATGCCGTCTATGCTGCCTGCGGAATGGGCTTCGGCGCGTATGCCGAATATAGATGCCTACCTGAGAACGGCAGCGTCACGCTGAAGCCGACAAACATGACGTTCGCGGAGGCGGCCGCAGTTCCGGTTGGTGCCTTTACTGCCTTGCAATTTCTCCGAAAGGGCAATATCCAGCGTAGCAGGCGCGTGCTCGTCTACGGCGCTTCCGGCAGTGTTGGGACGTATGCGGTGCAACTCGCCAAGCATTTCGGTGCAGAAGTGACCGGGGTATGCAGCACATCGAATCTGGAATTAGTAAGATCGCTGGGCGCCGACCGAGTCATCGATTATACAGAAGAGAACTTCGCGGATGACGCTACGGCCTACGATATCATTTTCGATACGGTTGGAAAGAGTCCGTTCATGGCTTGCGTCGAGCGTCTGACACCAAACGGCTATTACCTGCGAGCAGTACATTTTAGCCCTCTGTCGGTCGTTCGCGGGTTATGGATCAACTTGACGAGCGGTAAGAAGGTGATCGGTGGAACAATGAGGGGAAACGCGGAAGATTTGAGATTTCTTAAGGGGCTGATCGAGGCAGGCAGGCTGCGTTCAATTATCGACCGCGTCTATCCACTAGAGCAAGCGGCGGAGGCCCATCGCTATGTGGAGCAGGGCCACAAGAAAGGCAATGTGGTGTTAACCGTCCAACAAGGTATATAGGAAGCGATAGGGAGAAGCGAATCCAAGCATTCTACAGATGCTTGGATTCACTTTTTTTTCATTGAAAAGTATTAGTAAATATTAAAATTAATGTGTATCGAAATCGAAGGCAAAGAATCATAGGCGGTACTTATAGGGGCAAACGCTCCCGATGAACTAAATGGCAGTTTTGCGCAACATTGTTGTCTTCAAAAAAATCCAGATTTCCACTTGAACCTTACGCAACGTAATGATTTATCATGAACGTAACAGCAGGATGAAACGCGGGCAAACGGCCAAAAAAATCGAACAAAATAAATTCGAAATTGGAGGAGAAACGGACATGAGAAAACTCGTATTGTTCATGCATGTGTCGCTGGACGGGTATGCGTCGGATTCGAACGGAGGTCTCGATTGGATTCCGTACAACGAGGAATTAGAGAAATACGCCGAGGAGATCGTATCCGAAGTCGGAGCTCCCGTTTACGGACGCACGACGTATCGCATGATGGAGAGCTACTGGCCCACGGAGCTGGACAATCCGAATGCGTCGAGGCACGATATCGAGCATGCCAAATGGCTGCAGGATGTTAAGAAGATCGTCATTTCCGGCACGATGGACAAGGTGGAATGGAACAATACGATGCTGATCAAGGACAACATCGCAGAGGAAATCAAGGTACTTAAGGAGCAGCCCGGCAAAAATCTCGTTATCTTCGGCAGCCCGGGAGCGGCGAAGACGCTGCTTAAGCTCGGCCTGATCGACGAATTCCTGCTTACAATTTGTCCGGTCGTCCTGGGCGGCGGAAAATCTTTATTCGATGGCGGCGGCGAGAAAATCAGGCTTAAGCTTCTGTCCAGCCGAACGCTCAAGTCGGGCATTATCGCGGCCCGCTATGAGTTGGAGAAATAGCCGTATAAGGTGTTACGCTAACGGGATTCCATAGTTTAATAACGGTTGCTTGCGATGGCAGCCGTTTTTTTCGTTACTCAACTAACGGGTTCAATATCGGTACAAACACAAACAAAGGCTGCCGATGTTAATACTGGCAGCCTTTGTTAACAACAGAATTGCAAAAAAGCAACTGATTCGGAGTTAGTAGTTTCCCGCAGAACGGTCCGAATTATGGATAAGGAGGCTGACTTGAAATATACTTAAGTCAATCGATGGAAAATGATACAAGGATAAGGTGTGATGCGGATGACTGATTTTACAATGATTAAAAAACTGTTTCGTATTACAAAACGAAACGGGTTCAGTCATGACGAGATACAAACTGTTAAAAATATTTTTGGTGAATTGCCCCAGGTGTTTATAGATTATTATTTGGAACTTGGAAAAGACGAGCGGCTGAATCATACACAGGATCGTTTGATTAAGCCCGATCAATTCCAATACTTCAAACATAGCGAGTATTTAATTTTTTATTGCGAGAATCAGCGTGTCTGTGTTTGGGGGATTCATAAGAACGATATATCCAGGACCAATCCCCCTGTCTATATGAGTTACGATGAAAAAGAATGGAAAAAGGAATTTGAAACATTGACCGATTTTTTTCTTGCGATGGCCTATTTGCAAACCGTGTTCGCTCTTGAATACGGCTGTGAATCGTTCTATTCCATAGAACAAACCGGCTTGGAGTTTATTCGTGAACATTTTAAATACAAAGGTGTTTCCTTTCGGCATTGGATTGGCATCGAATTTTATGGGAATTACGATGACAGCGTAATTGTGGTAATGAATAAGGACGATAGTATTTTGATGTATGCTTCAAGTGACGAACAACATTTTCATGAAATGGATCGGGTTCTCTCGAAACTGGGAGTTGTCTTTTGAAAAAGTTCTTGACTTCGTTATCTGTACGATAGGTAAATGAGTAACTAAGACGAGGCAACAGGTGATTCGATGGGCTGCCTCGTTCTGCCAAACGGGCAGGATAAATAAAGGGAAAAGATACTGAAGGGGGAGTTTTACGAGATGAGTATTTGGAAGCAACCACCTGCACCAGAACTGGCTAGGGAAGTGGACAAGAAAATAGTCGCATTAATGGAGACCTTTCAGATAGTCGGTGTTTCGGCAGCCGTCGTGAAAGAAAACCAAGTCGTTTGGTCCAATGAATATGGTCTGATCTAGATAGAGAGATTGTCGTAACGGAGGACAGCGTTTTCCGTATCGCTTCCATATCCAAGCTGTTTGTCGCCACTTCGTTGATGCAGCAGTATGAACAGGGAAAGTTTCAACTGGATGATGACGTAAGTGATTACTTGGGCTTCACCTTCCGCAATCCACATCACCCTGATGTTCCCATAACGTTCCGCCAGCTGTTGACACATACAACGAGCTTAAACGAGGATGAGACAGGTGGCGAACGCTATGTGGTCTTCTCGAAAGCATCTCGCAAATCAGACCCACCGACCATGGAGGATCTGCTCGTACCATACGGCTCCTTGTATGTAGAAAGCTTATGGAGTTCGTTCAAGCCCGGTGATCCACGCTGCTTTGCCTATTCCAACCTCGGCTCTATGATCGTTGCAGCTTTGGTAGAGAGACTGTCTGGAGAGAGTTTTGATGAGTATTGCCGAGATCACATTCTTCGACCTCTCGGAATGACCGTATCTGACTTCAATGTGCAGGCACTGGCCGATATCAATAGGCTTGGTGTTATCTATAGTTTGCAGGAAGGGCAATTTATCTCGGGTGTCGATGATTGCAAAGGCGTGATGCCAGAGCCGATTGATTGGTCAAATGTTGCACCAGGAACAAATGGTTCCCTCTTTGGACCGCAAGGGGGGCTTCGCACGAACGCGCGAGAGTTAAGCAAATTTATGCTGGCATTTATGCAAGGTGGCAGCTTCAACGGAACAAGCATCTTGCAGCCAGAAACCGTTGAGCTCATGCTCTCCACACAATGGGAGCAAGAGGGAAATGATCAGGGCTTCCATGCGATCGGTTTGCAGTTCCATATTACAGATGATTTTATTCCAACGAAACGGATGTTTGGTCACGGTGGCAGCGCTTATGGGCTTTACTCAGGCTTGTACTTTAGCCGTGAAGAAGACTTTGGCATTATTTTCGTGACAAATGGCTCGAATGCATCGGATGGCACGCGGGGCTCTTTCAACAACGTGGAGGAAGCACTGATTGATACCCTGTACGAAATGGTAGTGAAAAAGTAGGCTTCATTCTGACGTATAGTCTAGAATTAATTTTCAAATATCTGGTGACTAAAAAGACCGGTACTCCTTATACGATAAGGGGTTCCGGTCTAAAATTTCATTATGACTGAACAGTAGCAACATCGCATGCTAAAATTAGTTCAATTCATAACAGTTCTTTTATGGAATTATGTTCCTTACCCTTTCACGGTTGCAATCGGCGCCACTTCGGCCACAATCGTAGCCATGCCATGATCGACATGCGACTGAATAACCGGTGTAATATCTTTATAGGCGTAAGGCGCTTCTTTCTTCAATTCTTCTTCCCACTTTTTCAAAATATCGCTCCGTCCGCGCAAGTTCGTCCGCTTGGGATCAATCGGATTGATGACTCTGAATTGGGCCAGAAACTCGCGAAACTTGGCATCGTCCACTTTAACAGCGTCGCCGCGCGAAAGTGCACGACCTGCGCCATGGCTGGCGCTAAATAAGCTTTCCCGATTACCGAGTCCCGCCAAAATAAAGCTGTGCGACCCCATGGAGCCGGGGATGAACACGGGTTCGCCCGTATATTGAAACGGCGTGCCCATCATTTGCACGGCAGATTTTGCCGTACACGATCCTTTGCGATGCAGAAATCCGCCCACTTGCTCCAACTGCTCTTCCCATAAATAGTTATGGGGGGCATCGTACAACAGCTTGTGTTCAAAATCGCCCAGCACATCCGAAATCGACTTGTACATCATCAGCCCCAACATCAATCGATTGGCAAATGCAAAGTTCGCCGCATTGTGAAGGAGATTCCAAAACATGTTCCACTGCGGTTCAAAACGCTCCGAAAGCGGAAGAGGGTACATCCCGTTACCCGGATGTTTCAATGAAGCCGGGTACATCTGTTTCAGCATCTCTTTAATCCATGCGCCACTGTGGTAGCCGATCGAAACCGAGCCGGTGTGAATCATAAGGACGACTTGCCCCTCCTTCAACCCCCACTGACCAGCGATTGAACCTTGATGCACTTTTTGAACCACTTGGATTTCGAAAAAATGGTTGCCTCCGCCAAGAGAGCCGATTTGCGCATCTCTGGAGAGCTCGGCAGGACCGAGAAAATCATCAAGCCCAATCGTGGATTCCGCTATAAATGAACCCATTTTATTGACATGATTCAGATCCAGCTCTTGCTGCTTCTCGTTGTAATAATGCCAAATCCCCTCGCCACGAGCTTCTTTGTGACTGTCTAGTATACCGATCAAGCCTTCTTTGAACATTTTTTCGCGCATACGGCGTGTCATTGGAATATTGCGGGCCCCTTCGAAAAATACATGACGAACATTACGCTCAATGGCATCCAAATGTGTTCGAATCTGTTCCTCGCTTAGGTCGGTGACATAAAGACGCATACCGCAGTTAATATCGTTGCCAATCGCTTGCGGCAGCACAAACCCGCGCGTAAACAACGTTGTTCCGACGGGAATGCCACTCCCTTTATGAAAATCAGGCGTAATGGCAACCTCAAGAACTCCGGCATCAGAATCGTCAAAATAACCCGGCGAATGCTTTTGCAGTGTTTCAATCGTTTCATTCACCTCTAAAAGCCGATGAAGCTCCTCTACAGCATTGTTTTCTACTTTCACGTCCGTATTAATGAAATATTTAACCGGAGTTTCTCTCAATATAAAACCACCTTTGTTTGGTTTAGGGACAGATGTTCTTTGTTTATGAATAGAAAAAGCCGCTTCAACGCTCCTTTCTTCACTAGGGCATGAAGAAAGGCCGCCTTGATAGCAGCCTTTACGCTTTGAACGATCGTGTTATCGCAGGGCATTATCCGCAACGTAGTAGGATGCGGGGGCAGAGACCTGTGAACAACACAATTATCCGTTGATACATCGCGTAAAAGTCATCATTATGGAGTTGGAGCTTGCCGAACAGGTGCTCAGTCGACCGATTGCGGAATCGATCCGGTAGCACATGCAGGTTTCCCAGTATTAGCATCCAGTGCTTCTTCTCGTAAGCGAGCATGTTCGTCTCCTCCTCCTTTCGTTTCTTGGTACCTATAGTACTATTGGGTAATTTTTACTGTCAATCATTATTGACAAAAATATCAAATTACCGGCCCATCATTACCCAACACTAAAGCGAAGCGGCGAGGGATTTGAAGTCAACAGTTACGATTGGGGTTCTTTGGCGACTGTATGATCATCGTAAGAAGGAGCTGGGCGAAAGGGTTCTTCTTACTTTTCGCCGATAGACCTCGTCAACATGCAACTCCACTTTCAGTTAAACGAGAGTAAATAGCTGACTGCTTGTTCAAGAATCGTTGCTGGGAGCACTTCGGCACGGCCCAGTCCTGCTGAATCTTAATGATTTTCATAATTAACATCTTCCGCAACCCACCCAATATTCTCCAATTCGTGATATGATTTTAAAAACAAGCGAATTAGCTTTCAGAGATAAGGATAGTAGGAGGGCGTCCAGTGGAATTCATTAAATTAAGTTGTCCCAATTGTCAGGGGGACGTTGAATATAAAGAAGGGAAGAAGAAGATCAAATGCCTGTATTGTGGAACTGAATTATTGTTGAAGGAGAATAACGTCTATTATGTTGACCAGACGATTAATAATTATTACGGAACTGCCCCTGCACAGGCACGACCAAAATCGAACGCAAAGCTCCTTCTTTTGCCGCTCATCATCATTTGTATGTTAGCTGGATTTTTCTTTTTGGCCAACAATCAATCAGAGTACAGCATCCAAAATGAGGTGCCTGTTCGAACGATGCCTGAAAGCGAAGTTCTCCTATTTTTCCTAAAGGATATTTTTAATAAAGGGGCAGCGATGCCAACAGAAGAGGAAATCGCAACAATTCGCTATTTGTCTGTTTATCGTGATAACGATCAGTGGCACATAGGCTACAGCTTTGATGATCCGTTTACGAATGAGCAAACTAAAATCTCCAACTATGTGATTACGGATAAGCTATTGAATACACAAAGAATCGAACAAAAAGACTTTGAGGCATTTAGCGGGCTATCCGTGTTAAAGCTGATGAATGAATACTACATTTCAAAAAGTGACCGAATTAGCTTTCGACATTTACAAGGGTTGAAAAGCTATAAAGGCAGCTTTAACGAATCATTTAGTTCGTTTGCACATTATTTTGGCGATAAAGCGAATATCGTAGAACTTTCCACACAAATTCGAAGTAATGAGGAAATGGCTTTATTATTACAGTTCCCGAATCTGCAGTCGCTTGAAATTTCATATGTGGATGAGTCTGTTACCGATTTCCATATCCTGAATCAGCTGTCATCATTAAAATCATTGTCTTTAACAATGGTTAATGATTTGAAGTGGCTATCTTCATTAACTGGTTTAACGTCATTAACAATCGATAATAGTGATGCGACAGATTTCAGTTCGTTTTATGCTCTAAGTCAATTGCAAAAGTTAAAGCTTACATTGTTGAGAAATTTAAAAACACTTGATTTTGTACAAAATATGCCCAACCTGCAGTCGCTTGATCTTGAAAATGTTGACATTACGAATTTAGAACCCCTGAGAAATAAGCCATCACTGACGAAGCTGCGGTTAGCTTCTCTCTATCAAGTGGATTCTGTTGAGGTTGTGAATAGCTTGCCTTCACTGACTGAATTGTCAATTCCGGGTTTCGGTGGCACTGTATCACCGATCAAAGCGTCAAATTTAAAACGAGCGGAATTAAAAGACTCATTCTTGCCAAAGTTACAGGCACCCGCTTTAAAATCTTTAACGGTTTACATACGCGGGTCGTTTGATAATCTGGATGGGGCAGATTTAGTGAAATTTCCCCAGTTGGAACAGCTTTCAGTGATGGAGCATGGAGAATTTGTAGGCATTCGTTCTTTAAACCGTCTACCGAATTTGAAAACATTGAATTTGGATGAGACGTCCTTTTACAGTGAAACGAGTGCATTATTCGATTTGCAGCATGTAAAAACGTTAAATTGCAATAAATGTTCGTTTCAATTAAATAGTGAGAAGCCTTTTGCGAATAATACGCTGGAACATTTATCGCTGAATAAGCCATCTTTTCGCATAGGCAATGGAGACTGGCTGCATGAAACAGATAAGCTGATGCCTTACTTTACTAATTTTACGGCTCTGCGTTCTTTTACGATGCAGGACACCTCGCTTGGGGTATTAAGTTTTATGAAAAATTGGCAGCAAATTGAGGAGCTTCATTTGGAAAATAACGCGATTTCAAATATAGAGCCTTTACTGAAGCTGCCCAATTTAAAGAAGCTCTATATTTTGGGGAATCAAGTGCAAAACAAATCTGTTCTTGGCAAGGGGATTTTGATTTATTGAGGTAACGGGAGCTTGATCATAAATGCCATCGATCTAGTCGTTGTTTTTGAAATTATAAAATTTTGGGGATTCCAAGTGTACTATGTTATACTGACTCTACCATTTTCTGTACCTGTACCATTTCCCTACTCATTTGCTTGAGTAGGGTTTTAATTTTGTTTTTCCGGATAATAAAAAACAGACTCTTAAAAAAGAGTCTGTTTATATTTGTTGTCATTATTAAGCTTTTTGAACGTTAGTAGCTTGGGGTCCACGTTGACCTTGTTCTACGTCAAAAGTAACTCTTTGACCTTCGTCAAGGGATTTGAAGCCATCGCCTTGAATAGCTGAGAAATGAACAAATACATCTGCTCCGCCTTCGCGTTCGATAAATCCAAAACCTTTTTCTGCGTTAAACCATTTTACTGTACCTTGTTCCATTGTTATTGCCTCCTAGTGTGATAACCACACATGTGTTACTATCCTTGCTCTCAGGATCATCAAGACGAAAAGTTTTACCTATGCTATCCTTCACTCCGAACAAAAATAATTCTTTATTAGAATAACAGGAAATCGAACAGATAGCAATTTATTTGAGTTGTTTGTCAAACGGGTATCTGAAAGCAAACATGATCATCACATAAATGTTACGAAACTGTGCTGATAATAACACCTACATCGACCGCTACTTTGTTGGTGAGCCAGCTGTTTCTTATTTGATCGAATAGGAAGATAAGAGTATACTGTTCGACGTAGGATACTCAGATGCGTTCATTCGCAATTCAGAAAAGATGAGAATTGATTTGAGAAAGCTTGATTACGTTGCGCTGTCACATAATGTCTGATCATCTCTTATTGGAGGAGGGGACTATGGACAAGGAGAAACTCATCAGTAAATTTGATCATCAATCCAAAATTTACGAAATGAGAAGGAAAAAGCAGTCGGAAAAGAAATGGCGGGAAAAATTGATCGGGAGTGCAAAGGGGAAGGTTCTTGAGGTAGCTGTAGGTGCCGGAGCGAATTTTTACTTTTACCCAAAAAATGTAGATGTGACTGCTGTCGATTTCAGCGGTGCTATGTTATCCAAGGCAAAAGAGTCCGCCACGGCTAGCAATGTTCGGGCCACATTCATTCAATCCGATATTGAATCTATTTCGTTTCCTGAAAACGCATTTGATACCATCGTCTCGACATTTTCCTTTTGCGGTTACGAACATCCTGTTCGTTTGTTGGAATCCTTTAACAGGTGGTGCAAGCCGGACGGTCAAATTTTGTTAATGGAGCATGGACTTAGTTCAAACCGATTGATTGGAAGCACCCAAAAGATCATCAAGCCGGTATTCCTACGCGTTGTCGGCTGCCATCTGGATCGTAATATGATCAATATTTTTCAGCATTCCCCGATTCATATACATCATATGGAACGCTACAAATTTAATACCGTTCATTTGGTGTGGGCGTCGCCAAACAAAGGATTGCTAAGAGTGAATACGAAAAACGCACTTCGTTGATAAGAATAATGAAAAAAGTGAAGGGCCCCTTCTCCTATTATTAATCCGCATCGACCCAGATATGATATTTTTGGCAACGCAGACATTGGAACAGATAACCTGCCAGCGAACCACCTTTCTGCAGATACCCTCTAATATCGGCATATTCATCTCGCTCCTCATATTCTGCAATCACTGCATCTGCGATGTCCATTTCTTCCAGTTCTGCTGTTCCAACATCACCAAGATATGCGCAAAAATCGTCGCAGCAAGCTAGCCAGTACTCGCCTTGCCAGCTTAGATATCCAGGAGTCCGCTCGAATAACTCCTTGTGCTTCTCCGGATCGGAAACTTTATGATTTTCCGCACCTTGAATGAAGTCGCCATCAAATTTTTTCGCTGCTTCGCCACTCGCAATACAGGACAGACAAAGACAATTGATGTTTTCAATACAATACATGCTCGTATAGTAAGGAGAAGCGGTCTTTCCACAGCAATCGCAAACACCTTCTCCATCTTCCAGCACACCAATTTCTCTAATATTCGGGCTATACTTAAAATGGGTTCGATTATCGTTCATATGTTGTCCTCCTACTCAGTAAATGCTAATGAGAACATCTCTATGGGCCTGCTCGCTTTCCTCATAGAACCGAAGCAAACCTTCCAATTCTCTGAGAAGCTCTGTTGCCAATTCTTCTCGTTTACTTTCTTCCCAGATGTTAGGATATATTTTTGCCTTTTGAAAGCTAGCAATGGAAAATTGGTTTTTCAGTGCCTGTCTATCAACCTGTTTCAATTCAGTAATAATTTTTCCTAATTCATCACAACCAATCGCACTAATAAAACCACCATCTTCCGCAAATAAATCATGGACGCCTACAATCGCTTCACTAAGTGGATGATTCTCAATCGGTTCACTTGCAGGGTTCCCAGTCAGCAGATAATGCAGACCATCCCATAGTTTGTCCATCTCATACAGTGGGCACAGATCTCGCACGGAAAGATCCTCAATTTGCTCGATTACTTCTTCTAGCGTACCTAATCCAGCTATTTGGTCTGCTATTTCATCTGTTAAAGACATATAGCACGCAATCATTCCCATCAACCCACTTTCCTATTTTCATTATCCAAGGCGCTGTTTAGATAATAGTCTACCATATCCATTAGAATGGAAATAGAAGAAGTGGCGGGAGAATACATGGCGCCAAGCATGGATCTCTCCTCAGGGGAGTAGCTCCTTTCGTCCGTTGTCTTTCCTTCTCACCAGGGTCATAAAAGGAAAAGTCCTTTTGATCACAGTGACAGGATGCAGCCTATCAGGTAACCAAAAGGACATTTCTATGGCCTATACTTTGAAGACGTTAACGGTGTCACGCAGCTCCTGTGCCATCTGATTCAAACGTTGAGCGGATTCAGAGATCGCTTGCAAGGAGGAGAGTTGCTCTTCCGATGCAGCAGCTACATCTGTAATTTGATCGGCAGACGTTTGGGAGATAGCGGCCAATTGGGTCACAGTTGCAGAGACTTGTTGGGAGCTGGCCGACATTTGCTCAGATACAGCGGAAACATCTTCGACCTGTTCGGCAACTTGTTGGGTGGCGTTCAGGATATGCTGGAAAGCATCTCCGGCATTTTTCGCTACCTGAATACCTGTTTCCACTTCCTTCGTGCCTTGCTTCATACTTTGGACCGCTTTGCCCATTTCCTGCTGGATTTCCTCGATCAGTAGGGTAATCTGGGCTGTCGATTTGGACGACTGCTCAGCAAGCTTTCGAACTTCATCCGCCACAACGGCGAAACCTTTCCCGTGTTCGCCTGCACGTGCTGCTTCAATCGCTGCATTCAGCGCCAGCAGATTGGTTTGGGAAGCAATCTCGGTGATAACATCGACGATATGGCCGATCTCTTTCGAACTATTCTCGAGTGAGCCTAGCGCAGATGATGAGATTTGAACAGAGCGGCTGATCGAATCCATCTGATCTATGACCATTTGCACAGAATCCGTTCCTTTCTCTGCTTCCTTCGACATGTCGAGAGAGGATTCTGCGACGGAGGAAGTAGATTCGGCAATGCGCTGAATTCCTGTAGCCATCTCTGCCATTGCACGGGCATTCTCGTTTGCGGAGAGGGAGGTAGCATCTGTACCCGCCTTCAAATCCTGAATCGTCTCTGTCACCTGCTGCAAGGTAGCCGTGTTCTGAGCTGCACCTTCCGCTAATTCATGTGCAGAAGTTGCCGCGTGCTCTGCATGCTTTTGGACGTTCTCGATAATGGTACGCCAGTGGTTGATCAAGCCGTTCACTTTATCTGCGACTTGGCCGAGCTCATCATTTTGTTTTATTTGAATGGAGACATCCAGGTGACCCTCATTCATTTTTCCAATTACGTGTACGAGATCTTTCAGTGGCGACAAGAATTTACGCAGGAAGCCGTATTGTAAGAAGAACACAAGGATAAAGGATACAAGGAAGCCGATTCCCAACCATTGAAAAAGCTCTTGCTTGCCTCGATCTACGATATTCGCGTTGGTATCAACCCCAAAGATCGCGATGACATTCCCGTTTTCATCCATCAACGGCTGCAGAATGGTGACCCATGTGCCATACACGTCGGTGTAGATTCCCGTATTCACCGCGTCTTTACTCTGCATCAGCTTCTCATAAGCGACAACCCATTGGGGGGCTTGCTCAAAAAAGTCGCCAGCTTTAAAACCCGCTTCATACACATGCGTTGGCAATGCGATAGTGAGGTTGCTATTGCCGTTTTTCATTTCTGATCCAAAGACATAGGCTTGGGCGATGTTTGGATTCTCTTTGGACATTCGGTCCAGCTGGGAGGTTAGTTTGATTTGGACTGGGTCTTTTGGATCATGTTGGGTAATGGCGCTTTTGATGTCAGCAATATCGATTTCTCCTTTTACGTAAGAGGCAAATCCGCGAGCTTGTTCATCCAGATTTTGCTGGAGAATTGTATCCTGAACGACAAAGCTAGCGGCCCCCAACATCAAGCCCATTAAGAGAATAGTCAAGCAGGAGAGCACCAAGTTCTTCCCAAAGAATGAGACCTGCATCTTCTTGCGTGGCATTTTTTTCAACTCCTTCATCTATTTTGGTGGGAAAAATGCTCTGTTACTTAAATAGCAAGAATCGTGCCATATATTAGGGGATTTTTTAGTCGATTTACATTATTATTTGTCAAATAAGGACGATAATAAATAGAGAGAGAATCAGATTCTTAAAAATCAAGTGAAGGAAGAGGGAGTGTTTCCTATCAAAGGGAAGAAAAAGGTAGCCATCATCGCGGGTTCTGATAAAACAGCTGAGGCAATCACCAACCAATTGATTGTATTGTTTGGCACATATATAGAATTTTACGGTTTCTCACAGAAGTCCTGGAACAATGAAGGTACTTACGATATGGTCCTCATCAGTACACAAACGATCTTCACAAGAGAGCTCGCTCCAAAAATAAAACCGGGGACTGTGATTTTAATCATACGCCGTACCCTGCTGCGAACCAGTTGGGAAAAGGTGATGTCGATTCCTGTAGGGACGAAGCTGCTCATGGTCAACGATGAGAAAGATTCAGCAGAAGAAACCATTGCACTGTTACGGGAGCTGGGTGCAGGCCACATTGAGCTGGCTCCTTATTATCCGGAAATTCAAAATTGTCCACCGTATACTTCCGCGATAACACCAGGTGAAGGACAGCTTGTGCCAGAGAGTGTAAATCGGGTAGTTGATATCGGAGAACGAGTGATCGATGTCAGCACACTCGTCGACATCCTGACTCACTTTAATCTTCTGCATAGTGACATCCAAGATATTTTATCTGTCTATTCTGAATCTATCATTACAAGAAGCCAGGGCATCCAAATCACGATGCAAGGGTTGATTCATACAAAGCTATTCCTGCAGCAAACGCTGGACATGGTGCAGGATGGCGTCATCGCCTATGATCTGAATGGAAAGATAACATTCTTTAATACTGCTGCTGAGGCCTTGTTTGAATGTTCGGTTCAGGAGGCAAACCAGCTATCGGTGAGAAGCCTTTTTGAAAGGGTCAGAATTAATCTAGATGGAATGGCGGAGGAGTTCAACAATTGTCTATTGCAGATCAAAAAGCATAGAGTTCTCGCAAGCAGGCAGGTGATCGAAGAAAATGGCTATTTTACTGGTGGAGTCCTGACGTTAAAAGCGGCTCGTCACGTAGAAGAACAAGAGCTAAAGCTAAGGCTGCATTCAAAAGGATATCATGCGAAATTTTCTTTTTCTGATCTTGTTACTAGTTCGATTCGTATGAAGAAAGTGGTACAGCAAGCTGAGAAAATGGCGGGCAGCGATCTTGCAGTGCTTATTCTTGGAGAAAGCGGGACGGGGAAAGAATTGTTTGCTCATGCGATTCACCAAGCCTCTGCCCGTGCCTCGTTTCCGTTTGTTGCCGTTAACTGTAGTGCATTGCCGGATAATTTGCTGGAAAGCGAGCTGTTTGGCTATGAAGAGGGAGCTTTTACAGGGGCACGTAAAGGAGGCAAGCCGGGTCTGTTCGAGCAGGCGCACAAGGGGACCATCTTTTTGGATGAAATCGGCGATATTTCACCAAATATGCAAAGCCGGCTTCTGCGTGTTCTGCAGCAGAAGGAAGTGTTGAAAGTGGGTGGAACCCGTTTGCTTCCCGTAGATGTTCGGGTAATTGCGGTAACCAACCGTGATTTGGCCATGATGGTTAATGAAGGAGCTTTTCGCGCTGATTTGTACTACCGCTTAAAAGTACTTCAGTTGCTGATTCCGCCATTGCGAGAGCGTAAAGAGGACATTCCGCTGCTTTCTGCTCATTTTTTGCGGAGAAGAGGGGCGAATGAAGCGCTTCTGGAGCCGTTGCTCGGAACGCTTGTCAAACACAATTGGCATGGAAATGTGCGAGAACTGGAAAGCGCGATGGAATATATAGCTTTTATGAATGATCCCAATCTGTCTGCCAAGGATATCCCCGGGTTAGGGGATGATAACGGAATGCAATCGGCTGTTTTCCATTCAAAAGGATTGCCGCTTCAATTGTATCGCTCAGATCTGGGTAACGAGCACTTCATACTCAACTTGATCTATCTTGCCAAGACAAGTGGAAAGAATGCTGGTCGACGGTCACTTGTCGAACTAGCACGTCAAAATGGTGTTGTTATTCATGAAACAAATGTCCGAAAGATCATTGAAAAGCTGCGGATGGATGGACTGATTGAAGTAAGTACAGGCCGCGGGGGCATTACTTTAACCGATAAAGGCTATCAAGTTTGTTGCGGTCATGAAGAAATGGGAAAAACGGGTAAAAAGGGAGGAATGGGTGTATGATCGCCCGTTTCTCCCTTTTTCTGTCCATTCAAAATTGTTGGAATTATGTCGAACCAAGTTGGTATAGGACTTGCTAGATTAGTAGGTGGCAGATGATATTGAATAGGAATAAAGGACTAGAACGAACAGCATGGGTGAAAGAAGGATGTGATCATCTTGGAAGAAGCGCTTGTTCGATTAACTAGCAGCTTGATCCAAATGGAAAGCACGACTCCTGAGAGAATCAACTACGCGGTGGAATTTTGCGCGAGTTGGTTACAGCGCCATGGAGTTCCTGTCCGCCTGTGGGAGAATCAAGGGCTCAAAATGATCACGGCAACAATCGGTCAAGCTAACGCTGGCAGTACGCTCGTCTTGAATGGCCATCTCGATGTTGTCCCTGGTCATACTGAGAATTTTATCCCACGGGTGGAAGCAGGCAGGTTGCATGGAAGAGGCAGCTACGACATGCTCGGTGCCGTAGCGGCGATGATGGCTCTCATAGCAGATCTTGTTCAACAGCCGCCGAAGGGTCGCATCATTCTGCAACTTGTTCCGGATGAGGAAAAAGGCGGAGAATTGGGCAGTGCCTATCTGGTTGAACAAGGGAGCATCGGCGATTTTGTCATTTGTGGGGAGCCGACCAATCTGGATATTGCTGTTCAGGCAAAAGGAGTGCTGCAGGTCAAAGTCGAGTTTTCAGGCATTTCTGCCCATGGAAGCAGACCGTGGCTCGGAAAGAATGCGATTGTTGCAGCTATGCAAAAGTACAACCAGCTAGCGACCCTTGATTTCATGAAAGAAAGTAGTCGTTTTTTCCCGGCACCATCATTTAATCTGGCAAAGATTGAGGGCGGCGCTGCGCTAAACCAGGTGCCGGATCGTTGTTCGCTCTACCTGGATATTCGATATCTTCCCACGCAAAATCCAGGGGATATTCTTGAATCGATTCGTCAAGCTGTACCAGATGCGCACGTAGAAATGCTTCGGCACGGTTCACCGGTTACGACTGATGCATGTAATCCTTATGTGCAGACGCTTCAACAATCGACGGCCCACATCTTCGGTAGAGAAACCGTATTGTTTGGGCAGGATGGGTCGGCAGATACGCGGTTTTTCGCCCAGTATGGCATTCCAGCCGTTGAGTTTGGTCCCATTGGCGCCAATCATCATGGCCCTGATGAATATGTAGAAATTGAGTCACTTGTCCTCTATCAAAAAATTTTGAGATCTTTCATCAAACAACTGGAAGGAAAGGTGAACAGAGATGAAATTGAAAAATAAGGTTGCGATTGTAACGGGAGCAGGTTCAGGGAATGGTCGCGCGATTGCCCTTCGTCTTTTCGAAGAAGGAGCTACGGTGGTCGTTGCCGATTTGAATGAAGCAGGAGCAAATGAAACGATTTCCCAGGCTCCTGAAGGCAGCAAAGCTATGGTTGTGAAAGTAGATGTGACCCAAAAGGATCAGGTAGACAATATGGTTGCTCAAACCGTACAAGAGTTCGGGAAAGTGGACATTCTTGTGAACAACGCGGGTATCGTTGCATTTACACCGTTTCTTGAGCTGGATGTGAAAGAATGGGACAAAGTACATGACGTGAATCTGAAAGCTCCGTTTCTTTGCTCGCAAGCGGTGGCAAAAGAAATGATCAAAGCTGGGCAGGGCGGACGCATTATCAATATTACATCTGTGGAAGCACACCGTGTCGTTTCTAGCAGCGGGCATTGCCAGCCTCATTACAACTCGTCAAAAGGCGGATTGCATATGCTGACGAAAGCGATTGCCCTGGAGCTTTCCTCGTATGGCATTACGTGCAATGCGGTTGCTCCTGGTGTGATTCAAACCCCGTTCACTGAAAAAGGCTTGGCTATTCCAGAAGTGAAAGAGTGGGTCCTGGAGCGTCTACCTGTAGGCCGCATCGGGCAACCTCAGGATGTTGCGAATGCAGTTTTGTTCTTGGCTCAGGATGATGCTTCATACGTAACAGGCAGCACGCTTGTCGTAGACGGCGGTTGGACGATTCACTAAACCTTGTCGACTATACACAAAAAGGAGTGGGCATCATGGGGAAGCTTGATCTCGCAGCATTAAAGGATCAATACCAAAATGGAACAATTGACATGATCACAGTAGCCGGTGTGGATATGCAAGGAAAGCTTTTCGGAAAGAAAGTTCCTGTACGCTACTTCCTTGATGATGCTGTCGGCGGGATTCACACCTGCGCCATCAATTTTATCTGGGATGTCAGCTTGAAATACGCAGAGAACTATACGTTTTGCAATTTTGACACAGGGCTGCATGACATCAAAGTGGTACCGGATATCTCCACGCTGCGCACCTATCCTTGGATTCCGAGGAATGCGGTGGTAATTGGTGATATTTATAACAAAGACGGTTCAGAGGTAACGATTGCCCCGCGAAATATCTTGAAAAAGCAGCTGGCGAAAGCTGAAGCATTGGGCTATCGCGCTTATGCCGCTTCTGAGATTGAGTTTCATATTTTCAAAGAAACGATTGATACTGCTCGCGAAAAAAACTTTTCGAATCTTCAGCCGCTTTTTTCATATCCAGTAGACTATTCGATTTACCGCCTGAACGTGGATGATTGGTTCCTCGGGCAGCTCGCTCGCTATCTGGAAGAGGCGGGAATCCCTGTGGAAGCACTGAAGGGCGAATGGGGAAATGGTCAGGTTGAGCTAAATGTGCAGTATGCGGAAGCCTTGGAGATGGCGGACCGAACTGCGATTTACAAAAATGGCATTAAAGAAATCGCAGCATTGAACAACCTTATGGTGACGTTCATGGCGAAGCACGATACAGACGCTTCTGGCAGCAGCGGGCATACGCACATCAGCCTGTGGGATCTCGCAGGAAACAACGTTTTTTACGATCAAAACCATCCGTATAAATTGTCAGACACTGGGCGCTACTTCCTAGGTGGCATGATGGCACTTGCTCCTGAGTTCATGCTCTTTTATGCGCCGTATATCAATTCGTACAAGCGTCTTGCCAATACCGGGGGAGCGCCGAATACCCAGACCTGGGGCGAAGATAATCGCACGACCGCTTTCCGCGTAGATGGACAGGGCAAGTCGTGCCGTATTGAAAACCGGATTCCAGGCTCAGACGCCAATCATTATCTCGTTCTGGCAGCCTGCTTAGCTTCGGGACTGTACGGTATCGAGCACAAAATCGACATTGAGGCACCAACAAAAGGCGATGCCTCCAGTGCTCCTGGCGTGAAACGCTTGCCAGCCAATTTGGTAGAAGCGATTCAAAAACTCGCGAACAGTAAAATCGCGCGCGAGCTTTTGGGAGATGACGTTGTCGATCATTACCTGACAGCTGCAAGCAATGAATTAAACGATTATTTCCTTGAAGTAACCGATTGGGAACGGAAAAAGTATTTCGAGTTTATTTAACCTATTCGAATCGCTTTTTTGTAGTCGATGAAAAGGAGGGCAATCCACCATGAACTGGATACAACATGACGACCTAAACTATGCATGGATTAATGGGGAAAAACTATTTGTAAATGATTCGATGGATGTCATGAATCCGGCGACAGGAAAACCGATGGCACGTGTTCCTCGCGGCGGAAAGGAATTAACCAGCCAGGCAATTGATGCTGCATCAAAAGCGTTTCCTGCATGGTCAAAGCTGCCTGCTGATCAGCGGGCTACGTATCTGCTGGATTGGGCGGATCGTATACTGGCAGATCGGGAACGACTGGCTTGGCTACTGTCGACGGAACAAGGGAAGCCGCTTGAGGAAGCCAGAGGCGAAATTTTTGGGACGACAGTCTATATTCGCTGGTATGCCGAAGAAGGAAAGCGTGCGTATGGGGAGATTATTCCCTCTTCTCGTCAGGGACAACGCTTGATGGTACTTAAAGAAGCAATTGGTGTGGTGGGACTCATTCCTCCGGCTAACTTTCCCAGCGCCATCGTGGCGAACAAAGTCGCACCTGCACTTGCAGCCGGCTGCACGTTCGTACTGAAGCCTGCGGAACAAACGCCACTCATCGCCATCGCCTTGCTCGATCATTTGATGGCAACAGGTATTCCGGCAGGTGTTGCCAATGTCGTGACGGGTGTAGCCGAGGAAATCGGATCAACCTTGTCAGCAGATCCTCGCGTGCGCAAGATCGGGTTTACTGGGTCCACGGAGGTAGGAAAAATCTTGATGCGTCAAGCGGCTGACCATGTAAAACGTCTTATGCTGGAGCTGGGCGGAAATGCGCCGGTCGTCGTCTTTCCAGATGCCAATATAGACAAGACTGTCGATGCAATCATTGGAAACAAGTTCGAGAATTGCGGACAAGTCTGCAACGGGATCAACTTGATCTACGCCCACGAATCCATTCGAGCAGAGCTCGTGGAAAAGCTGGCAGAAAAAATCCGCAAACTGAAAGTAGGAGTAGGAACGGACGAAGGCACGCAAATCGGCCCCATGATTGACCCAAGCTACCTCGATAAGGTCGAGTCACTGGTTAGCGATGCCGTGGCAAAAGGGGCCAAGCTCGTTGTAGGCGGCAAACGTGTGACCGATGAAGGGTTGCAAGACGGATATTTTTATGCTCCCACGTTGCTGGACGAAGTGACCGCAGATATGGAATTAACGAAGCGTGAAATCTTTGGACCAGTCGCTCCTGTTTTGTCTTTTACCAACGAAGCAGAAGTGCTTGCCAGGTGCAACAATACGCCTTATGGATTGGCTGCCTATGTGTTTACAAAGGATGCGGCGCGCATGTTCCGCATGATTGACGGACTTGAGGTAGGGAATCTAGCTATTAACGGTACGTCGCTTGCCAACCCGCAATCGCCATTCGGTGGCGTAAAGGAAAGCGGAATTGGCAGAGTCGGCGGACACCAAGGGCTTGAGGAATACATGGAGCTGAAGTATGTGGCGTTAACGATTGAGTAACGCCACCCCTTCGGTGGTTTGTTCGCTTCGACAATTTATAAAACGAGGTGCTGCAAATGTCAAATGCCGCTGCAGAAGTGCAATCAACCGAAACTGGCACGAACCTTGGCTACAAACAGGAGCTGAAGCGAGCCCTTACGTTCAAGGATTTGGTCATCTACGGATTGATCACGATGCTCCCCATCGCCCCCATTCAGGTGTATGGGATGATTGCACATGAAGCATCAGGAATGGTTCCGATCGTGTATCTGGTAGGCATCATCGCGATGGTCTTTACCGCGCTTAGCTATAGCAAAATGAGCAACGAGTTTCCGATTGCAGGCTCTGTTTATTCTTATGTGCAGCGCGGTTTGAACCCTCATGTCGGGTTTGTAACCGGATGGCTGATCGCCGTCGATTATTTAATGGCACCAGCTTTGCTGACAGCATTTTCGGCGATGTGGTTGAACAGCATTATTCCTGCCATACCTACTCCCGTCATTGTTTTGGTATTTCTTGCTATTAATACATTTGTGACCGCACGTGGAATTTCGCTGACAGCAACGACGAACAAAATTTTTCTGTTTTTTGAGATCGCCATTCTTCTTATATTTATGGGATTAGCTTTTAAATTTGTGTTTATTGACGGTCATGGGGCGGGAGGCTTCTCCTTGGCACCGTTGTTCCAAGCCGGCAAGATTGACCTCGGATTTATCGCAAGCGCAGCTTCTATCGCTGTTCTGGGCTTTCTAGGGTTCGACGTCATTTCGACGCTTTCTGAAGAGGTGAAAAATCCAGGCAGAACTGTTGGACGAGCTACGGTGTCAACCCTGGTGCTGATTGGTGTGATTTTTATGGCGCAAACGTATCTGGCTGCGCTTGCTCACCCGGATTACACCAACCTCGACCCGGACATGGCGTACTTTGATATCGCACGAGAAGTCGGTGGAGAGTTTCTGTACTATGCATTCATTCTGATTGCCGTAGCTGCCGTAGGGATTGCAAACGCTTTGGCGATTCAATCGGCCATTTCGCGTATTATCTACTCGATGAGCCGCGACAAGCTGCTCCCTATGTCAGGCTTTTTGGGCAAAATTCACCCGAAATACAAAACACCGTTCAATGCGACCATTTTCGTTGGTGTAGCTTCCTTCTTTATCGCGATGTTTATGCCAATTGAAACGATTATTCAACTAGTCAACTTCGGTGCATTGACTTCCTTTATGGTTCTGAATCTTTCCGTATTCGCTTATTTCTTCTTGAAAAAACGGAAGAGAGACATGAAGGGCTTCATCAATTACTGCTTGCTCCCATGGCTGGGCTTCCTGGTTATTGGGTTTGTATGGTGGGGTTTTGACTGGAAGACCTTTGCTGTAGGAACAAGCTGGATGGTTGTAGGTGTCATTTTGTTAGCATTTAAAACAAAAGGATTTAGACAGCTGCCGCCAACGATGAGAGATTTGTAATCGTATCTTCTGGTAAAACTACTGCACAGCACATGTAAAAAGACAACGACTGCCAATGGCCTTGTTTCATGCCTTGCATGTCGTTGTCTTTTGTTTGCCTAGGCTTCCATGATGGCACTTGTCGTGTGGTTCGGTAGCGCATGATCGTAAATGTTGTATATTGTTATATTTGTATAATATAATGAACAGAAAGGGGGGTACCTCTTGAACCCTATACATAAAAAAATAGGACAAAATTTGCAACGCATTAGAAAGAAAAGACAGTTAAGTTTAGATAAAGCTGCTGAATTAACCGGGGTTAGTAAAGGAATGCTACACCAAATTGAACGTGGGGATACACAACCTACAGTGACTACTGTGTGGAAAATTGCTACGGGACTTCAAATATCGTTTTCAGCTCTGATAAAAGATGACAAATCGATAATATCTATCGTTAATCCAAAAGACACACCAGACATAACAGAGGATAACGGTAATTGCCTTGTATATTTATTGTTCCCATTCAACCCACAAACGCAAATCGAAATCTTCACGATTGTATTAAAACCCAAAGGGAACTATGTTTCTTCGCCTCATAACGAGGGAGTTCAAGAGTACATCGTTGTTGTTTCAGGGGAATTTACAATCATGATTAGCGATGAAGTACATACTTTGCCCACAGGGAGTGCTATACAATTTTCAGGAAGTGTTACACACAAATATATCAATGATACGGATGAAGATGTGATCCTACAAGTTGTCATGCGTTATCAAGAATTGTAGGACGAGCATGTAATTTATGTTGTGATAAGGAAGTGTTGATATTGTGGAAAAAATATTTTGGACAGATCCATATTTAACAAAACTAGACACTTACGTAACCAGTGTAAATCACAACGACATCACAGTGGGACAAACGATCTTTTATGCATTTTCTGGGGGGCAAGAAAGTGATGCAGGATTGATTGGTGGGTATCCTGTACTTCAAGCGAAGAAAGCTGGTCATGAAATCATTTATACACTAGATAAAGAGCATGACTTAAAAGTAGGTAATCGAGTGACCATGACTATAGATTGGACTCGTCGCTACAGACTCATGCGACTGCATTTTGCAGCAGAGGTTATATTAGAATTAGCCTATAAGTATTTAGAAGGTATCGAAAAAATAGGTGCTCATATCGCTCAAGATAAAGCTAGAATCGATTTTGTATGGCACGAGAATATTTCAAATGCGTTCCCCCTACTCGAAAAAGAAGCACGTGAAATTATCGAGGCAAATCTGGACATCATTAGTGCTTTTAGTGATGAAGAAAACGGAAGACGATATTGGGAAGTTGAAGGTTTTTCAAAGGTCCCCTGTGGGGGAACTCACTTGAAGAAAACGGGCGAAGTTGAAGAGATTAAGCTAAAGCGCAATAACATTGGGAGAGGGAAAGAAAGAATTGAAATTTATGTAAGTTAACTACAAGTGTTGATCATCCACTTTTAGACAGACTACTCCGATTTAAGTCGGTTTCGCTTCTAATAAATGGCTGAATGCACAGTTCCTATTCCCAAGAGCCCTGACATCCTCCGGTATCAAGTCTAAAACATAATTATTGTTAGGAACAGTCCAGTCAGTTGTACGTAAACATTAGACAAAATTCCCCGTCTAATAAGTATCTGAAAGATGGGGGGATCAAAATAGATGTCGATTATAAAAAAAGGTAGGCTGCTGATGGTGGTTTTTTTGCTAGTTATGCTTGTGACTGCATGTAGTCTCACTTCCGCAAAGTTAATATCTTTGGAAAATCGCCTAGAGCTGGCGGCAGAGATTGATCCACGTATTGTGAAATCAAGCAACGATTTCGGGATGCAGCTCTATCAGCAACTTGTGCAATCAAAAGAGAAACAGCAGAAAAACATAATGATTTCTCCGATCAGCATTTCAATGGCGCTCGCAATGACTTACATCGGCAGTAACGGGGAATCACAAGCTTCGATGGCCAAAACAATGGGCTGGCGAGACATGTCTCTTGATGAAGTGAATCAGGGCAACAAGTCGCTCATATCTCTTTTGAATCAGCCGAGCAGTGGCGTTCAAATGAGTATTGCGAATTCACTTTGGGTGCGACATGGAACATCGCTGCACAGTGATTTTACGAAAGCAATTCAGGAGGATTACTACGCCAAAGTAACCGAACTGGATTTTAATGATCCCGAAGCGCCAAATACTATTAATGATTGGATAAACAAGAATACAAACGGAAAAATTCCCACGCTTATCGAATCTATCGATCCTACGGAAGTCTTGATCCTGATGAACGCGGTCTATTTCAATGGAGGTTGGAAAAAAGAGTTCCAACAATCTGCAACCAAAGAAGAAAGCTTTACACTGCCTGACGGTTCCACTAAGCAGGTGCAGATGATGGCCCAGACAGGAACCTACGAATATTTACGTGATGAGGAATTTCAAGCCATTCGCTTGCCGTACGGAGAAGGGCAGATGGACATGCTGATCATTCTTCCAGCCGAGACTTCATCATTGGATGACCTTCATAACAAGCTTTGGGCAGATCACAATCGCTGGCGACAACCGTTCCAACAGAGCCAGGGCGAGATCAAGCTTCCCCGGTTCAAGGTCGAATACGAACAACAATTGAAAGAACCGCTTAAGTCCATGGGCTTGACTGTCCCTTTTGACGAAGTAGAAGCAGACTTTTCCGGTATTGCTCCTGCTCCACCGAATCTGTTCATCAGTGCGATAACACATAAAACGATCGTTGAAGTCAATGAAAAAGGAACTGAGGCGGCTGCAGTCACCTCCGTTCATATGGCACAGTCTTCCGCTCCAATCGATACACCGTTCCAAATAACGATAAACCGACCGTTTTTCTTTGCAATTGAAGATCGTCAGACAAACGCATGGCTTTTTGTAGGGTCAATAGTTGAACCATAAGGGCAGTGTAATCAGAGAAAAGAAAGTTGATGCAGGAGTACCAATAGGGTGAACACAGGGAGGATAATGGGATGAGAATGCCGAGCGACAGCGAGCTGACGTTTCTATTCGAAGGAGACGAGCGACAGCTTCAACAATTTATTGAGAATCATCGTGAAACATTAGAGCGCCATCGATTTATGCTGGAGGACGAGCTTGCGATTGAGAAGCAAATTGCGATTGTGTTCGCTTACGTATACAGCGTCATCGTAGATTGGGGAGAGTTCGACGACGAAATCGTCCGATTGTTCGGTGAATGGCTTCCAGATGAATCGGTCGAGGTGACGACTACGGATAAAGGATTAGACGTTACCTACAATGGACAACTGCATTCGATTGCGCTCACGTTTTCCGGAAAAGATCGCTATATCACGATTCGCGGGTTCCAGGAATTGATCAGAGACAAATACGAAATTCGTTTGTTTGAAGCCTCGTATCTTTCCGATACCCACGAATTTTTGCTATTACCGAAACGGCAGTGGGAGGAGCTGGATGCCCGGTATCCGGCGAAGAATAGAGAGATGTTCCGCGTCATCGATGGCGAGCTGGACTTTCCGTAACCTCAGGACATGATACGAAGGTGTGACAGGACTTCATTACGACGGGTACGATAGCGCCATTTTAACCATCACAAGGCTGCCGCTAGATCGGGCAGCCTTGTTAAGCTATTCTATGTTGCACTAATCTTTGGAAGGGTGAATCCTGCAAGGCATACTCCCAGTATGTTGGTTCGCTTTACCTTCTTTTTTTCTTGTAAGATTCATTATTTTTCTGATAACCAGGACCATGCTTCATCTTGCTGAGCTGGGTCAAAGTGCTTGACATCAGCTTTGATAAAATGCTTTTCGATATCAACGATATGCGTTAACCACTTACGATCACTTACAAACGCAATTCGATCACAATAACGATAGAATTTTTTAATAAAATCAAGTTTAGCTAAAAATACATCCATAGAAAATCCAGAATAATTGCCTAAAGTAAGCAGCACTTTTATTTTTCCATGTCGATCAACTAAATTTTGAAAAGCACCTTCAATTTCTTGATAATCTTTCCTTGTTACCTTTTCACTAATCTCTACTGCTATAACATCGTCGTTACGGCTTTCAATTAACCTTAGCATGTAGACCATTCCCTTTCTTTATCGTTCCTCTTATTATAGTGTAAATGAAAATAATAATATTCAAAAAAATAATGAGCAAAAAAAGCAGGTGCATCAGAATCCGTTAGCATGGCAAAAACTTCGGTATAATACAATTGCTTGGTTTTGTGGAGGGACATTAGGTCTTACGACATAAAGAGGAGGATATCTCAATGAAATTAACTGTGCTGGTTGATAATAACACTTACATCGACCGCTACTTTGTTGGTGAGCCAGCTGTTTCTTATTTAATTGAAGATGAAGATAAGAGGATACTTTTCGACGTAGGATACTCAGATGCGTTCATTCGCAATTCAGAAAAGATGAGAATTGATTTGAGAAAACTTGATTATGTCGCGCTGTCACATGGACATAACGATCATACCTGGGGATTGGATCCGCTCATTCGAATGTTTTCTGAAGCGAAGCTTGAACAATTAGAATTCAGACTTCCAACCATTATTGCTCATCCCGATATATTCTACAGCAAACTCTTGAATGGTGAAGAAATAGGGAGTTTGCTAACTGCTGAAAAAATCACTAGGCATTTTAAATTAGAATACACCAAAAAGCCGATGTGGCTGACGGAGAAGTTGGTCTTCCTGGGTGAAATTGAAAGGACTATGCCTTTTGAAGCGGATAACGCTATTGGACAAATTGCAAGAGATGGCGAAATCTCAGAGGACTACCTGCTCGATGATTCTGCACTGGTTTATAAAGCTGAAAACGGACTTGTCATCATAGTTGCATGTTCACACTCAGGAATCTGCAATACGATTGAGTATGCCAAAAAAGTTTGTGGAGACGATAGGATTCTCGATGTAATCGGAGGATTTCATCTGCTAAACCCTGGAGAATATCAAATGAACAAAACCGTGGAATATTTTCAGACTGTCAAACCGAAATATTTACATGCTTGTCATTGTACAGATTTAAAATCGAAAATTGCATTATCAGATGTGGCGAATGTATTGGAGGTTGGAGTGGGTTTAACTCTTGAATTTAGATGAGACTCTTTAAGTTAACGGATTCGTTAGTTGAACTTTGCTGCGATTTACGAAAATCGATCCCCATGTAGAGAAAGGGAGAGCTCGCTTTTTATGCAACGAATTGCTTAGTGTACGTTTTCCGCTTTTTGGCGGAGAAACCCCAATAGTAAAGAAATTATCTTAGGTGGTCTCAAGGAGGAATACATGAATGATGATGTTGTCAAACATGGACAAACAGAATTAAACAAAGAAGGGGGATTACACCATGTCGGATGAGATCATAGTGCACCCCGTCGCCTGGCCACCTGCCCCGATCAAGACCGAGCGGCTCGTGCTTCGCCCGTCCGAGGCCCGGGACCGTGCGGCGCTGATCGACCTGTTCGCCTCACCAGAGGTGGGCACCTACGTCGGTGGCTCCCGACCGCGTGACGAGCTCGAGCGCGTGCTGCCCGAGGTGCCCGGTCAGCGCTTTGGCTTCTTCGTGGTCGAGCTCAACGGAACAACGATTGGCATGATCACGCTGGATCGGCGCGACCCGGAGCGTAAGGGTCACATCCATCCAGAGGGCGGGGAGCCCGAGCTCGGCTACATGTTCCTGCCACAGGCGTGGGGACGCGGGTACGCCACCGAGGCGTGCGCAGCGGCGCTCGACTGGTTCGCCGACGCGCATCCCGGCGAGCCGGTGGTGCTCTCCACCCAGACCGCCAACGAGGCCTCGATGCGCGTCGCGGCGAAGCTGGGGTTCACCGAGGTGGAGCGGTTCGAGGCCTACGGCGCCAAGCAGTGGCTCGGCGTGTGGTACCCGGCCTCGCCGTCCGATTGAGCTTATGCACGACAGTGCTACGGCTCGCCGAGGCAGTTCCCGTACACGACAAATGTGGGTGCTGTGTGTTGCACGTAAGGAAGTAATGGTGTTCGGAGCCAAATTTACCTGAAAATGTAATAGTTTTATAGTAAAAAGCTCAAGCCAGATTATGCTTGAGCTTTACTTTGTCTGTTTACGTTCGTACCTTCCAAAATTCTGCTCCAGATGTTGAGGATTAGTCCAATTAGCGTAACCAAAGCAGCTATCCATGGTAGAGAATGAAGTCCCCAATCGTTGTCGATTGCAATCCCGCCAAGCCAAGCGCCCATTGCGCCTCCAAGGCTAAAAGCGCCAATATTGAGTGCAGATGCCAGGTTGGGTGCTGCATTTGCTTTTTTCAGTACACTCATCTAGAAGCCGGGCAATTCAAGGTTAGGTAGTTTTGGAACAAAAAAAACTATTGCCAGTAGTGAGAAAACACCCAGGCATGAAACGATCAAAAAAGTGAAGTGCCACCCATAACCTTGACCGATAAAGGTCCCAAGCGGAACACCTAAAATATTGGCCAAAGTTACACCTATGAACATCATCGCAATCGCACTAGCCTGTTTGTCTGGACTTACCAATTTTGCAGCGACCACAGAACCGACTCCAAACAAAGTACCATGTGTGAAGGCTGAAAGAATACGGGCGATCATTAACGGAATGGAACGAAGCGTTTTTCTGAATTTACTCATCTGATTCCAGGCCTTCCCGCAATAAATGAACAGAGGGATTGACTTCTAGTTGTTTGGTGCCATATTATATGGTCAGAAACTAAAATAGGAGGCAGGTGAATCTTCGTCAATGCTTATTTTTGGTGATCTGTCTTCAGACATCCTTTTAAAAGAAATGCAGCATGAACTAACAGAAGATGATATTTCTGGGGTAGAAACATGGCTGTACCTCTTAAAAACCTTTAACGACATGTACAATTCCATGGGGAAGTACCTTGCCAAATACAATTTTTCGCAGGCCAAGCTCAATCTGTTGATGCTGTTGTACACCAATCAGCATCTTCGAGAAGAAGAACTGACGCCATCCGAATTGGCAGAGCGGGCGAACGTGACGAGAGGGACCATTACCGGTCTTTTGGATGGCCTGGAGCGAGAAGGCTACGTCCAGAGGCGCAATCATCCGCATGATCGCAGGAAAATCACGATCTATCTTACGGAGACTGGCAGGAACCTGCTGTTTTCTATTTTGCCGGAGCAGCTGGTACGGATAACTACAGTATTGGCAGACACTACAGAAGAAGAGAGAAAAACATTGATTGGGCTACTCGGAAAAATCCAGACAGGGATAACTCGGTTAGAGTAATCCTTTTTTTTGCAGAAGTAGTTTGGTGGTCAACTTTATACCGCCAAATCATTTTTTGACGACAATAGACGAGTATTCGCTTGGAGGGTTTTGCATGAAAAGAAATCTGGTTTTAGCTGGCGTTTTAGTCATTTGCCTGATCGGAGGCGGACTTTTGCTGAATACGAACGGAACAGATGCGGTTAGTGTGGCAGCCACGCAAAAAGAGAGTATTTTGACGGCAGAGCAGGTGAATGTTTCTTTTCAACAAGTAGGAGGACGTGTCACACAAGTAGAGGTGCAGGAAGAACAGCGAGTGAAAAAAGGAGACGTACTCATGCGCCTCGATTCAACCGATCTGGATTTGCAAATCGCCAAAGCCCAGAAGGATTTGGAACAGATGGACGTCAAAATCAAGCAAATCCAGGATTCTGTGCGAAATGGCGGGCAAAAAGTATCGACTCAGGAGCTTCAAGCGAAATTGGGGGTCGAGTCTGCAGTAACCAGCCAGCAGCAGATAAACAAAGGGGCGCGGGATGAGGATTTACGCCGCCAAGAAATTGTTGTAACAGATGCGCGCAAATCATTAGAAAATGCACAGCTAACATTTGATCGGACGAAAAAGCTGTTTGACGAGGGAGCGGTGGCAAAAGCAAGTCTGGACAGTGCAGAGACAGCCCTATCCACATTTCAGAATGCATTGGCCCAGCAAGAAGAGGTGTTGAAAAAACTCAAGGCAGGGGCTACTGCCGAAGAAAGACAGCAAGCCAGCATTGCTGCGGAAAAGGCGAAAACCGTGCTCTCGCAAGTGGAGCAGGCTCGCGATGATTTGATGAATAACGCGATGAATGCAGATATTTTGCAAAAGCAAAAAGAAGCGGCTGATATTCAGTTGAAAACGCTCCAGACACAGCGGGAGCGATTGACATTGAAAGCACCGCAAGACGGCAAAGTGATCAAGGTAGTGCCGAAAGTCGGAGAGAATGTAGCAATAGGGGGTACGGTGGTTCTGCTGGAAACGGACAACCTTTTCTACGACATCTATGTTTCCGAGACACAAGTGCCGAGTTTCAAGGTCGGAGCGCAGGTGACAGGACATGTCCTAGCCCTGAACCAGGACCTTACAGGAGATGTGCGATTCATTACGGCTGCACCGCAATTTGCCAATCTGCGAATGAGCAGGGAGAAAGGACAGGCGGACCTGAGCTCTTTCCAGGTGCGGGTCTACGTAAAAAGAGCGGACGATCTGCTGCCGGGCATGACAGTGGAGGTGAAAGCGGATGAAATCGCTGCGCGATGAATTCTCACATATATGGAAAGGAAAATTTATCACACTTGCCATCATTGTTCCGCTCATCGTCGCGGCCGTGTTCGGTTATATTTTCAGCAACAACCAGATTACGGAGGGAAAACTGGCTGTCATCGATCAGGACAATAGCTTGTACAGCAGGCAGCTGATCGATCGACTGGATGCTTCCCAGTACGTGAATGTAGCGGCGGTTTTTCTGCATGCGGTGAAACCGGATGAGCTGCTCTACAATGAAGATTTTATGGGAGTTTTGTACATACCACAGGGATTGGAGCAAAACCGCTACAAGGGCGTTCAAAGCAATATCGGCCTGTTCGTTGACAACGCGAATGCAGCTGCGGTCGGTACGTTGCGGACGGGAGTTGCCGAGGTCATCTCGACAGAAAATATCGGTTCTTCAATGGGGCGTTTAAAAGCAATCGGAATGAACGATGACCAAATAAATGCAACCATCGCGGGCATTTCCCTGCAGCAGCGACTTCTGTTTAATCCTACGATGGATCCGATCAACTCCAATGTCATTGGGTATGTCATGCTGATTTGCCTTGGGATCTACACCTTTTCGTGCCTTCAAATTATTCCACGGCTTCGTGTGGAGGGGAGACTAGGCAGGGAGCTGGAAAATCCTGTCGCCTTGTTCAGCCGAGTGATCCCGTATGCCCTGGTCGGGACGATTGGCATCTTTTTCTCGCTGGGCGTACTGAAGGTGCTGGGCTCCTTTCGCTTTACCGGCAATCCATGGGAGTTTTTGCTGCCGCTATTCCTATACTCGGTTGTGGCGGGATTGCTACCCATGCTGATCAGCTGGAATGTAGCAACTCCGGCGAAGGCGGCCTTCCGGGTAACACTTTTTCTCTTGCCGTCGATGCTGCTTGGAGGAGTGCAGGCGCCTGTGGCCATGTTGCCTGTTGCCTTGCAGATCGTGGGCAAAGCTATCCCATTTACCTGGCTGTTCGCTTTTATTCGCGGGATGGGCTTGCGTGGAGGAGAGCTGTCCTATTTTCAAAAAGAAATCGGTGCGCTGCTGCTGTATGCAGGGATTTTGGCGTTGCTGCTGATCCTTTGCATGCTGCGCGAAAAACGAATCCTTGGGTATAAAAAGAAAATTACTACTGAACCAGTTCTGATTAATAACTGACTTATCCTTATACAAAGCAGCATTTTTTCTTCGCTTCGTAATAAAGACTCATGGAATGGAGGGCAGAAAATGAATGTTATGGATTCGGAATACTACAAGAAGTGGAAACCGATGTTTAGAGAAGAAGCGCAAAAAATAAGCAATATTTTTGCGGATGAGATGTTATCCATTCATCATATTGGCAGCACTTCGGTTTCTGGGTTATCTGGTCAATCCATCATGGATATCCTGCTAGTCGTAAAGGATATTGCAATCATCGACTTGTATAATGAACAAATGGCGGGGCTCGAATATGAATGCATGGGGGAATTCGGCATAAGAGGAAGAAGATATTACAGAAAAGGCAAAGATCTCCGAACCCATCGAGTACATGTATTTCAGGAGGGGAACCGGGAAAATATTGACCGCCATTTGGCTGTAAGAAACTATCTTCGTGCCCATTTTGAGAGAACAGGGCAGGATGAGAACAGAAAAGTGAGCAGGCTTGGCATGGCAGCGTATGCGAGCGCCAAACAAGCATTTTTAAAAGAACTGGAAATAGAAGAACGCTGCTTTTAGCGGTGTAAACGATCGAGTGTGGAGCCGAATCACCTGATATCCGAGCAACGAGCATTTCACATACAGGCTGAAAAGATGGCAACGGCAGGCAGAACATCAGCAATCTCAAATTACCAGACAAGCATCCAGATACGAAAACAGGGCAGTCTATTTTATCTTAAGGGGGTGAAATCAATTGGATTGTTGTGCACCATCTACTATCACGGAAGCATTAAAAACGGAGTGCCCTTCCTGTTGAGAAAAGGGCAAGAACGTTCAACTCATAACGCTTAAGTCCCTACTCAGAGCGTCGGCATTAGAAACGGTTGAACCAAAGAATTCTTACGTTTTTTGTTCTAATCCAGCTTGTCCAATCGTCTACTTCAGCGGGAACCATTCGCAAACATTTGAAGAGAACAACTTAAAGGTGCCAGTGTACCAAAAAAATCAGAGCATAGATGTTCCTGTATGCTACTGCTTTGATTGGACAAGAGAGCGGCTTTTTCAAACTGTTGGCACTGACCAAAAGCCTGCCGACGAAATCAAATCGCATGTTCAAGCAGGGAGATGCGGGTGTGAGGTAAACAACCCTCAAGGGGCTTGCTGCTTGGGCAATATGAATGCTTTTGTACGAGATATCAACCTTATAAATAACTGGGACAAGAGCTTGATATACACGAAAAACGGTAGCCTTCGTAAATGGCTGCCGTTTTAGCAACTATCGGACAGAATAGTGAAATATCGTGAAACTAAGTATGACAGGAGCAGGTACCATCGCGACCTGCTCTTTACCTTCTAGTGAATTATGTCGAAGTTATCGAAGTAATCGAAGTAATCTTACTAACAAATCTGGGTCATACTTCGTACTCGTCATGTAATCGCCACCAGATGTATGGAGGTGTTTGCGGCCAGCCTTCAGGTGAATCCTCCCAATCCTCCTGACGACCGTAAGGCGTCAGATCGAGGAAATTGAAATCGGCTCTGATCCTGTCTACACCGCGTGCCGTCGAATAATAGGTTCGGAACACACTATCGTCATCACGGAGGAAGATGCTCAAACCAAATCCCTTGCCTGCACCGCAATCGATATTGAAATTGTCGCCGTTTGAGGAAAACCAAGGGATTGTCCAACCCATGCGCTTTTGAAAAGGTTCGATCTGTGTAAAGGGTGCTGGCGAAACGAGGATGAGGGAAGTATCACGAGCATGCAGATGAGCTAGGTGACCAATGTTGTCAACAAAGGATGAGCAGCCGCGGCAGCGATGGTCGGAACCTGGAGCCATCATGAAATGATACACGATGAGTTGCCGACGTCCGTCGAAAAGATCAAGCAGGCTCGCTGTGCCGTTCGGTCCCTCGAACACGTAATCTTTTTCAATTCGTACCATCGGCAGCCTTCTGCGTTCCGCAGCAAGTGCGTCTAACGCGCGGGTGAGTTCCTTTTCTTTGACAAGCAGTTTTTGACGAGCAACTTGCCACTCTTCTTCTGAAACGATCTGAGGCAGTGAAGAAATGCTCATATAATCCATTCCTCCCAACATGCATTGGAAATTTTAAACATGCTCTGCAATGATCCCAGTATACGATTATTACTTTTATAATGCAAGTTAAATTGCTTTTGTTATGCAAGTATGATAAATTGACCTTATGAAACGTTCAGATTCTAAATCACACTGCCCGATTAATTTTTCTTTAGAGGCTTTTGGCGATAGCTGGTCTTTGCTGATTATCCGAGACATCGTATATTTCGGAAAGAACACCTACGGGGAGTTCATTGAGTCTGAAGAGAGAATTTCATCAAATATACTGGCCAGCCGCCTTGCTCATTTAGAGCTGAAAGGCATTCTCGTTAAAAAGCCCCACGCTACAGATAAGCGCAAAGAGGTTTATTTGCTTTCGGACAAAGGCTTGGATTTAATTCCACTATTGCTTGAGTTAGCAGATTGGGGCGCCCAGTACGACTCTGAGACTGATGCGCCACAGAATTGGATTTCCGCGGTGAAAGCCGATCGAGAATCGATGATAAGACTTATTCGCGATACCGTTCGAAACGGCGGTTCCATTTTCTCTGGTCCCAATAGTGTTGTCAGTAAATTAACTATCACTTAAAGGAAAGCGTTTGTGAAATGGACAAGAGCAGGTGCCCCGTCGGCCTGCTCTTGTCCATTTTGGAATGAATCAAAAAGAAATTACGATTACACGAACGGGTTCTAAAGCACATCTCATGGGTGTTATTAATAGGGTATAACAGAAGAGGATTAACACGGTGAGGAAAGGTGGAAAACGGATTTTAAAAAACAGATTAATAGGTGGTGAAATCTTGGTTTATCCCATTTGTAAGCGAATTGTAGTGTTACTAAGTATGATTTTATTTTTAGGAAGTATTTATTTTACGGGTATGGCAGAAGCAGAGGGAGCATCTAAAACTAGGGTTACCTTGTTGTGGGTGACCTTGGGAAGTAAGGGAACCGAGAACGGACAATACCAATATCCTGATAGCGTGGCCTTCACTGCTTCAGGTAATGTTTATGTAGCGGATTTCGTTAACCACAGCATTCACAAATTTCAGGCAGATGGGACATGGGTGACGTCATGGGGTGGTGAGCGAACGGAAACCGGACAATTCCAAAGTCCTTATTTCGTGGTTGTTGACACTTTTGGAAATATTTATATAGCGGATAAGGACAACAATCGAATTGAAATGTTTACCACTCCTAATTCACAGCCATTGCCGCCAAAAGAAGGTAACTTAATCAATCCGAACTTACTCAATCCGCAGCCATTACCACCAAAAGAAGGTAACTTAATCAATCCGAACTTACTCAATCCACAGCCATTGCCGCCAAAAGAAGGTAACTTAATCAATCCGAACTTACTCAATCCGCAGCCATTACCACCAAAAGAAGGTAACTTAATCAATCCGAACTTACTCAATCCACAGCCATTGCCACCAAAAGAAGGCAACAGTATCAATCCGAACTTACTCAATCCGCAGCCATTGCCGCCAAAAGAAGGTATCATAATCAATCCGAACTTACTCAATCCGCAGCCATTGCCGCCTAGGTAAGCCTGGTGTTGATTTTATAGAAGATCAAAAACTTGACGTTGCAATTTTCACTGAACAATAGTGTTAAATGACGAGGCAGAGGATTCTCTGCTTGCGACCTACACGTTCGAGAGGATTAATCATGTTCGCGACTTTGTTCAGTCCGTAAAATACGTTTTGAAAAGAAGCCTATTTATCCATTGAGATTAGGCTTCTTATTTTTTTGAAAGATAGGTGTTCCTTCGCACTGGAATGGGAAAGAGAGAGTTTTAGAGTCGGTCCGATAATTAATGGTGCCTCCGGGGGAGTTATGCGTTCTAAATAGGTATGTTAGACAACATGGAGGAATTTTATTTATGCAATGCTCCACGGATGAAATCCACTTTCATCCGAGCAGTATCCATAATCAAGCGGAATCATGAGAAGATTTGAGCCATTTTCTTAGGTCTTTCGTATTCGTCGAAACCCTGTTCGTATGCGTAATTCCCTCCAGTAGTCACTAAGTAGGAAATTGCAGGAAAAAGTTGAACGAGGACGCGCTTTCTGAATTATTGCCTAGGAATAAGGTTACTGTACAAGATTACCATGCTCATGCTCTTATATAAGTAGTAATTGGTTGGCAAAACATTTCCAATATTGCTAAGAATGGAGTGTGGAACAAATGAGAACAAGGGAAAAAAATCATTACAGTTGCTGGCGGTTCTTGATCCGGATGGTTCCCTACTCGTTGGCGGTATCGCTTTGTCTGATTGGACAAGCTTCTGCTGCCGATGATGAAATCCAACTGAAGTGGGAACATCGTTATATCAAAGAGGAGACACGGGAAATGGTCCAAAAGGTCGTTTCGACGAAAGATGGTGGCGGGCTGGTCTGGGCAAACGGGACGAACAGTGATTATCGTATACTCCCCCCTTTGCTGGTGAAAGCAGATGGAACGGGACGGGAAGAATGGTCAAAGCGTATGCCGGAAGAGTTCTTTATCGCTGACGTGGAGCAGGCGAAAGAAGGTGGATATCTAGTGATGGGAGCGCTGCGCTTGGAGCCGGACAAGCTGCAGCTGATCAAATTGAGTGAAACCGGAGATGAGGAGTGGACGAAAGCAATTGAAGTAGAGGGGGGAGCGATGATACCGGATAAATACGCCCTGCTTTACAGTGATTTCGCCGAAACATCCGACGGTGGTGTGGTCGCAGTAGGCCAGAAATACCTCGAAGAGAGCGGAAAGTACCTGTACAAAATCGTGAAGATCACAGCATCAGGTGAAATCGAATGGGATAAGCCGTTGAACAACTCGGCTCATCGGGTTTTTGTTACCAAAAGCGGGGAAATGTTTATCCAAGGCAGTGTGTTCTCCGGTGATGCTCATCTGTATGTGGCAAAGCTGTCCGAAGAAGCGGACAAGCTTTGGGAACATACCTATGAACAGAAGGGCTCGGTCAGAATCAACTCAGTCCTACCAGCAACCGATGGTGGCCTTCTCGTGACCGGCTACACCAACCGATTTTACTCTGATCCAAGTTTCGATGACATCGTTGCGTGGCATATCGATTCGGAGGGGAAAGTTGTTTGGCAGAAGCTTTACGATACCGAAGTGGGAAATGGAGAAGTGTCGGACGGAGAAAGAGGCATATCGTTGTCCGAGACAGCGGATGATGGCTATATGCTGATCGGAGTGATGGATTCGATAAACGCTAACCCTTCCAAATGGAATTTCAAGAAGTTGGATCGTTCTGGCGACCTTTTGTGGGAGAAAACGATCTCGTTCCCGCAAATACGCGTTGCGAATGCGGTTCCACAGGGAAATGACCAGTATTTGTTATTGGGGGAATATTGGGAAAAAGGAACAACCAGTGCGGACAAGCGAGACATCTATCTGATCAAATACGGCAAAGCAAAAACCATCGTCTCCCTTGAGCCGCAAATGGAAAAGCACAAACTGAAACTAGACAAAGGCGGTACAGAAGAACTAAAGGTTACGGCCGTTTATGATGACGATACCAAAGAAGCTCTGACGAACGGGATTCGATGGACCTCTTCCAACGAAGAAATAGCCGTGGTTGACGAGAATGGACAAGTTACAGCCAAACAGAAGGGAAAAGTGCAAATCATCGCAACCTACCAAGGAAAAAAAGCAGTATTCCCGGTCCAGGTGAAAGGGTAGATACTTAAATTGTGTCAATGGATAACGTGACCTCCTGTCAGAGAGATAGGAGGTTTTCTCGTTAACTTCGTCAAAAAATGAATCAGGGTTTCGACTAACTACCCTCACGAGCAGGATTGTTGCAAAAAGGAAAGTATTGATAAGCATCGAATACCATAAATATCTTTTAAAAATGTTTCAAGTCAGAATGGAGACCTATATTATGGAAAAATTAATTAAAATTAGAGGTAGTGTGTTCATCGGCGGTATGCTTTTTCTGCCACCAATTCAAGATTCTACAGGCATGATTTTAGAATATCAGGGGGATGCAAGGGAATTTACACCGTATGCGGTAAACACAGGGCGTTGCCGTGTGGAGCAGGAGGTCGTTATTGACTTTGTTAAGCGACGAATTCATTCTTTCTCCGATACGGGTGTGACTGTCCTCAAAATGACAGCCCCAGACGGCTCAGTCGAGTACAAACAAGGAAAAGCGTCTACAGACGGTATTCGAGTTGAAAATGAATGGTGGAACGGGGATACCGTATCATTAACAATGCGAGCGAGCGCAAGCAATCCGCTTCGGCCTGATGCACCAACTGTAGACTACTCTCTGCAGATTATTGCACATAAGGACGGTACCGTGCAGGTGAAGGGGAGTCATGATGGGTTTCCGTGTTACGAGTTCTATAAACAAGTGGATTTTGGGGATTTTCAACTCCTGTACGCCCATGATTTTCGAAAGACTGGTGATACGCCAGCGGCAATGGCTGGAGATATGGAGTATCATTTTGAAGCATGAGAATCAGAGAATTTCGTCCTCAAGTTGATCGTTTCATAAATGCAGGTCATTGAACTGACGGGATCGGATAGCCAAGCCTATGTATTACCAGCGCGTAAAGGAATACGAGATGGAGGCGAGGCTATGGTGAGGAGGAGTTTCATGGAAGCGGCTCAGCTAACGGGTACATATACGGTAGATAATTGCGGCAAAAAGGAATTTTACGGCACGTACTATTCATCCGAAGTATTGAATGAAGGAAAGGGCGGCAAACCTCCGAAATCCGCCAAAGGTCGATTAAAGGGCGAGTTGGTTTCTTCGTTGCAAGCAAGAGAGCTTGCCCAACAACAATTTAGCAGTACATTTCGGACATTGGACACGTATTACCATCCGTTTTGCGCTCTTTTCTATAACGAGCGGGAACGCAGGCTAGGCTGGTTTCGTTCCAACGGCATGATGGCCGATATTCTTATCGGAACGCAAACGGCGAAAGAAATCGAGGATTTTGGGGAAATGCATGGAAATATCAAATTCAAATATAGTGAGGTTTCGCGTCTCTAATATTCATCAAAGGGAGTTAAGGACGTTTCAATCGAGATCTTTTCATAAAAATATTAAGCGAACGAGTATCGATAGTTAACGGAGTCAGTCTATTTAGGGGACGCTATAAAAAGAACCCGATGCCGTCAGTATCGGGTTCTTTAAATCATTGCGAACAAAGGGTCAATTTTCTGTATCTAAATAGGAACCAAAAAACACCCTTTAAAAGGGTATTAAAAGCATTATATCTTTTGATAAAATCTATCCCCTGTTTCTGGGTTGTAATAAACCCTTGTTTTTTCATTTGTCACGGGGTCAATATTGATTTCATCCGTCGCATGGTAACCATCAGGAACTTTGGTGCCGTGGTTGCGATTAAATCGTTTGTCATAAATGAAATAACCAAGCAAAATGCATAAAAGAATGAATAAACCTTCCAGTGCATATAAGGCAATTACCCAGGTCATTACATTTTCTCCGTAACGACAGCCGTGCCGTAAGCCACGATTTCACTCATGTTCTTACCAATCTCTCCAGAGTCGTACCTCAACATTACAATGGCGTTTGCGCCCATTTGATTTGCATTTTTAATCATACGGTCCATTGCTTCTTTTCGCGAGTCTTCAAGCATGGCTGTGTATTGTTTAATCTCCCCGCCAACCAGGGATTTCAAACCAGCAGCTATGTCACCACCAAGCCCTCTGCTCCTAACAATAAGACCAAACACGGGTCCTTTTACTTCGACAACTTTATAACCTTGAATATTTTCAGTTGTTACCACTAGCATAGGATTCTCCACCCCTTCTCGAATATAAATTTTGGTTATTATCTCCTATCAAAAGAATTCCATACTGTAGACTAGGAAATTATAGATTTAAGTCTAGATTCGAATCATTTTGTTAACATGCAGGATAGAAAAAAAATTCACTAGTGGTCATTGGCAATCGACGTTCTCTTTTCAAACAGTGGGATCAACGCAAATACACGCCATCATGTGGCGTGTTCTATTATGTACGGTGACTGATCTGTTTGCACAGGATGCCTGTTCCTACGAGAAATAATGTTCTTGACTTTACACTCAACTGGAGAGTGTAGAATCTAAATGACAAAATCAGTTGGAAGGTGAAAACATTGTTTAAAATCAGCGAATTCTCCAAGTTGAGCCGTATTCCGATGCAAACTCTACGTTACTACGATCAAATCGGACTCTTAAAACCGGCCAAGACCGACGAATCGAGCGGTTATCGGTACTACTCTGCGGAACAACTGCTGAAGATCAATCGAATTGTGATTTTTAAGGAATTGGGATTCACGTTGCAGCAAATCTCGCAACTATTTCAAGAAGATATATCAGCTGAACAGATTCGCGGTATGTTGAAGCTCAAAGAGAGTGAGATCGAGCGCCATCTAAATAGCGAACTCTTCAAGCTTTCCCGCATAAAAGAACGAATGCAGCTTGTGGAATGTGAGGGAAAGATGGATAAGGAACAAGAAATCGTTGTGAAGCGTGTTGAATTCATGCACATGGTTACTTACGCTTCCACGGGCACGGTTGACGATATCCCAAATCTTTTCGATATCTTCGATGGTCTGCTTGATAGCCGAATCCGATCTGTCTTATCTGGCCCGCGAACGGTGTTATGGAACGTATCCGACAGCTCGGCCCATGAGTTTGAGCTTGAGGTCGGTTATGTCGTGAAATCGGAAGCCCTCGGGCTGCCCGAGCATCTTCATTTCCGTTCCCTGCCCTCGGTGACGATGGCCACGATGTTATTCCGTTCGGATTCGGTATATTCAGAGACGGCATGCTTAAACCTTGCTGAATGGATTGAGCAGCAAGGTTTTCTTATACGGAGCGACTACTCGAGTAGAGAATTCTATGTACCCCTGCCTGGAAATCCGGGAGTTCATCTCATCGAAATCCAAATTCCAATTGAAGATAATGAGGAACAATTATGAACAATAAATGGGTCGTTTACTCGCTTGCTCTGGCAGTGTTTCTAATGGGGACGATTGAATATATCATAAGCGGAATTCTTCACATAACAGCAGCAGATCTTGGGATTACGACATCCGCAGCGGGGACGCTTGTCACAGCGTTCGCCCTTGCCGCAGCAATTGGCTCCCCTATCGTGATCGCTACAACCATCAGAGTGGACCGAAGAAAAATACTGCTTATGATGCTCAGTATTTTTATTTTAAGCAGCATCCTGGTCTATTTTAGTCCTTCATTTGAGATGATGTTAATGACTCGAATAATCCAGGGGCTCAGTGGAGGGGCTGCTACGGTGATTGCAATGGCTGTCGCAACTCGTTTGGTTGAAGAGCGTAATCGAGGTCGTGCAATCGGCACTATCCTGATAGGGTTAAGCAGTTCGCTTGTTCTAGGTGTACCTATCGGCACGTTATTAAGCGAAACGCTTGGGTGGAGAACCTTATTCGTCATCGTTGGGCTGCTGACGCTAATTCCGCTGCTTGCGGTTTTCCTCAAAGTTCCTTCCATTATTGAGCAGAGAGCGATTACGCTCGGAATGCAGCTTTCGATTTTGAAGGATAAAAAAATGGTGCTTTCGGTTCTCATTACGCTTTTCTATATAGGAGGATACTCTGCACTGTTTACGTATATATCACCCTTCTTGCAATCGAATACCGAACTGTCTGCGGCCGCCCTTTCCGGCATTTTGCTGCTTTCAGGGATTTGCAGTTTTGCCGGCTCTAAAATCGGAGGCGTCGCAGCTGATGCGAAAGGGCCCAAGTTCACAATCTATGCCGGACTATCACTCCAAGCTGGAACGCTACTGTTGCTAACCTGGTCAGACGGCTTGATCTATGCTGTCACCCCGTTGATCATGATGTGGATGGTCGCCACATGGATGACCTCCCCGGCACATCAGTTATATGTGGTTACCTTGGTGCCCCACTCGCCGGATATTGCTTTAAGTATCAATACTTCGTTTATCCAATTCGGCTTCGCCATTGGCTCGGGAATTGGGGGATTGATAATCACCAGTACCTCTATAGACAATCTAGGGTTGGCCGGATTTGCATTGGCCTTGCTAGCGCTTCTACTGGCAGCCTGGTTGTTTACATACGATAAAAAAACCGGACACGCAGCACGAAACAAGGACAATGAAAACCAAAGCGCCTATGCAGATTCAGAATCCTTTCGATAATTCTCTCCCTATGTGTTAAATATCCCTATCCAGGAATGCGGCGGTATTGGAGGCATACAAGCTAGATGATAAAAGTCAAGCTAGGAATTGGGTTAAAAATGACAGTACAGCGAAATGTTGATTAATAATCTCAATACAATTAATTATAATAAACAGTTTTACTATTGATTGATGTTGATAATAAGATAGTACCTAGAACATTTCGCAGCCTTATTTATTGCTCATAATGAAGAGGAGTTAACCATAGAGCAACTTGGCTTAATTGATGAAACACATGTACCAATACATGCTGTTGAGGAAACGGATTATTTAATCGTTAGATGGAGGGCATAGAAATGCTAGTAATACAAAAAACGCAAACGATAGTTCGCTATCAGAATGATGACGATAAAATTTACTATGGAATTGTTGAGGGTGACGAAATTTTACAGTTGTCCAGTAATTTTTCTGAAATTGTTAATAACGAACTGAATTATGATGGTGTAAGAATCAAATATGGTGATGTGAAAATTTTAGAGCCTGTTGTACCCTCAAAAGTGGTTAACTTCGGCTGGACATACGCTGGACATGCAAAAGAAACAGGGGGACAGGCCAATCTCAGCGAACCGTTTTTGTTCTTAAAACCAACTTCTTCATTGATTCCAGATGGTGGGGATATCATTCTTCCTTCAAGTGAATTAACCCAACAGGTGGAAATGGAGGGGGAAGTAGCCATTGTTATTGGGAAACGGGGTAAAAATATAAAAGAAGAAGACGCATTGGATCACGTTTTTGGTTGTACGATATTTAATGATGTGACTGCTAGAGATCTTACAAAAACTGATCCCCAGTTCACACGCGGTAAAGGTTTTGATACTTTTGGGCCACTGGGTCCGTGGATTGTGACCGGTATAGATCCATCGAATTTACGAATAGTGACAACTTTAAACGGCAAAGTTGTACAAGATGGAAACACGAATCAGATGTCACTTTCCATTCCTTTTCTTATTAGCTGGATTTCGCAGGTTATGACGCTGGAGCCAGGTGATGTTTTGGCTACTGGTTCACCGTCTGGCAGTTGTCCAATGAAATCAGGAGATATTGTGACCGTGGAAGTAAAGAGTATCGGAAAACTAACCAATTATGTGAAATAATTGATAAAGAACAATTGCTTTGATTTGTAGGCTATGGGTAAGCAAGGTTTTGCTTACCTTTTTCTATTGTGTTGTAAATAAGAAAAGGGAACAAATAAAAGTTACATATGGAAAAGCCAGTCTAACACTCTATTATCGTGTGTTGACTGGCTTTTTTTACGGAAGGACTGAATAGTGAACCACGTTCATTCTGGAAAAAAAGAAAGCCGGGCCCCCGCTAGAGGACCCGGCATTTATATCCAATTTCATTATCCGATGAATTCTTGTACCCAGTATCCATTCACAAAGCCTACACCGATTTTGGCGAAGGATGGATTCATGATGTTTTGACGGTGTCCTTCACTGTTCATCCATTGGTTCATGACTTCCTCAGCGGTGCGTTGACCCATGGCGATGTTCTCACCCGCGGTCATAGAAGATACTCCGAATTGTTTCATCATGTCAGATGGAGAGCCATACGTAGGGCTTGTATGGTCAAAGTAGTTGTTGCTCGACATGTCAGCCGCTTTTGCTTGTGCAACTTTGTTCAGGGAAGCATCCAGTTCCACTGGCTTCAGACCTGCTTTTGCACGCTCTTGGTTTACCAAATCAGTTACTTGCTTCCCAACCGCGGAAGCATCCACCTGTTGGTTAGCTTGTTTTACTGGCTGTTGAACGGGCTGCTGTTGATTCGCTGGTGCTGCATAAGGTGCTTGCATTTGCGGTTGGACAGGCTGCATATATGGTTGATACCCGCATTGCGGATAGGTGGTAGCGGCAGAAGCTGTGTTAGAAAAGCCGGAAAGAACAAATCCCAATCCCAATGTCGCGATTGCAATAGTACCAAGGCGTTTCATATTCACATCGTCTCCTTTTTTTGGCCTACGAGGTTAGTTGACGGATTCGGATTGAGGAAACAACCCTACGCACTTTGGCGATTCACCCCATGCAGATCTCTCATCTGCAAGTAAATAAGATCCCCCGCACTTCCATTCGAGAGGAAGTTTCGGCTGTTTTGTTTGGCATGACCTAGAATAACAGAGATTCACCGGTGAAAGAAACCCTTAAATTTTGGTAGGAATAATATGAATATCTCATGTTTACTTGAGAGGGGTGGAGATTCACCTAAGACCAGTGGTGATTAATCATTTTGAAAAGGTGGGGTGTACATGGGATGGGTTATAATTGTTGTTATTGCATATTTGCCAATCATATATAGAATACATAAGCGTCTAAATGATTTAGAAAACGAGGTCAAAAGATTAAAGAGTGAACATATTCACCACAGCTAGCGAGCGGCATGTCATACCATTCCGAAAATAACCATACAGAATGTTGAAAAAATGGAGGAAAGAAGATGAGCCTTAGATTGGAAACAGATCGATTAGTGATGCGACAATTCGAACAATCTGATGCCAAAATGGTTCATGGATTAGCAGGAAGCGAGGAAGTAGCACGCACAACTCTTTCGATTCCTCATCCTTATCCCGATGGAGCGGCAGAAAAATGGATTGAATCCACTCATTATGCTGCCGAACAGGGAGAGAGCTATACGTTCGCTATTGTCAAAAAAGAGGCAGAAGAACTAGTGGGATGCATGAGCTTAATCGTTTCAAAAAGCCATAATCGTGCTGAACTTGGTTATTGGTTTGGTCATCCTTTTTGGGGACAGGGATTTGCAACAGAAGCTGCCTGGAGAATCGTTGCATTTGGATTTGAAGAGCTGGGATTAAATCGTATCTACGCAATGGCAATGACAAAAAATGCAGCTTCTTATCAGGTTATGAGAAAAATCGGGATGCAACACGAGGGTACCCTATCCCAGCATGTACTGAAATGGGGAAGCTTTGAAGATATAGAGCTCTATGGAATGACCAGAGCCGATTATGAAAAAGACCAACAAGCAAACACAAAATGAATAGCCGATTGAAAAAGTGGCAGTTTGGAGCGGTGTAATCCGTGTTGCCAAGCTGTCGTTTTTTTACGTATAAGCATGAAAAGGCAAGTACAGGAGAGCCAAGAAAGAGCAGGCAAGATAGCAAGCATAGGACTGAGTGACCTGAGGTGGTAAAACAGTCGGAAATAGCGTAATGCTGACGAAAACAGATATAAGCAAACGTTGATATAATTTGCGCAAGTTTCGTACAATATACACATAAGACGCAAAATGAAGAGGGGATAGGATATTGTTAACCATGAATTTGTTGCTGATTGCTTTTCTGATCGTCGCCACAGCTTTTTTTGTGGCAACTGAATTTGCAATTGTCAAACTTCGGCCGAGTCGCGTCGACCAGATGGTGATGGAAGGAAGAAAAAACGCTCTGGCTGTGCAGAAAGTAATCAGCAACTTGGATGGCTATTTGTCCGCATGTCAATTGGGGATCACCTTGACCGCGATTGGCCTCGGGGTTTTGGGCAAGCCTACGATTGAATCGATTCTGACCCCTGTGCTTCAACCATTTTTGCCCGAACAGATCGTCGCTATCCTGTCATTTCTGATTGCCTACTCTCTCGTAACCTTTTTGCATGTGGTTGTGGGCGAGCTGGCTCCTAAAACAGTAGCCATTCAAAAAGCGGAAGGCGTAAGCCTGCTTTGTGCAAAACCAATCATTTGGTTTTATCAAGTGATGTACCCCGCGATCTGGTTGCTTAATGGCTCCGCAGCACTGCTTGTTCGCTCCTTTGGAATGAAGCCAACGAAGGAGCATGAGGAAAGCCACTCGGAAGAAGAGCTGCGCATCATCCTGGCGGAAAGCTATGAGAGCGGGAAAATCAATAAAGCGGAATATGGATATGTAAGCAATATTTTTGCCTTTGATGAGCTGCTCGCACGCGAGATTATGGTGCCACGAACCGATATGGTTTGCTTGCATCAGGAACATTCACTGGAGCAAAACTTACGGATTATTAAGGAGGAGCAGTATACACGCTTTCCCATCGTTTCCCAAAATAAAGATCATATTGTCGGGATGATCAACACCAAAGAGTTCTTTTTGAAATACGCCGACGATCCGAATCTGGACCTGTCCAAGCTCATTCGCCCGTTTCTGACGGTTTCAGAAGCCACGCCTGTCAAGAATCTGCTGAAGAAAATGCAAAAGCAGGGAACGCATATTGCAATCCTTCTGGATGAGTACGGAGGTACCTCGGGGATGGTCACCATTGAAGATATTCTGGAGGAAATCGTAGGGGAGATCCGCGATGAATTTGATGCCGATGAAAAAGCGGAGATCGAGATCATGGAAGAAAACAGCCATGTGATTGTGGACGGAAAGGTGCTGCTTTCAGAAGTCAATCATTTGCTAGGTGCAAGTATCGATGAAGAACAGCTGGACACGATCGGGGGATGGCTGTACAGTCAAAATCCAACGCTCAGGGAAGGGATTGGGTGGCGTCATGAAAGTCTCGTGTTCACGATCCGCAAGAAGGATAAGCATCGCATACGCAAAATAGAAATTCAAAAAATTGAGCAACGGCCCAAGCAGGAGCTGTTGCAAGTAAACTAAAGCATTTGAAAAAGACGTGCCCGGGTTTTACAGAGGAAGCTCTGTCGAACCCGGGCACATTTTATAAAATGCATCACTTCAGCATCTGAAGCAAGCTGCCTTACTTATCGTCGGTGCTTTGCAGGAAGTCGCGAATTACCTTTACATACTCATCCGTCTCTTCCAAATAACCGAGATGGGAGCTGTTTTCAAAAATATGCAGCTTGGCACCTGGCACCAGTGATTGGTAATAGGCGGTCGACCCAGGAGCTGCTTCGTCGTAGCGTCCGCAAACAAAGAGCGAAGGAATCTGAATCTCATGCAGCTGTGGTGTGTAATCAAAGGTTTTCAGATTGCCAGTCGGGCAAAACTCCGAAGGTCCCCACATCGTCATGTAAACCTCTTTGTTTGCCTTTGCCCGGCTTGCAGCCATGATTGCTGGCAATGGATCGAGGCGGCACACATGCCGGCTGTAGTATTCCTTCATGGCGTCCTGATACTCTTTGGAATCGGTGGTGCCTTGCTCTTCGTGGTGGGCAATCGTTTGCTGAACAGTCTCAGGCAATTTTGCGATCAGCTCATCAGCGTCTTTTTTCCATAGATGGGCACTGAGACAAGGGCTGGAGAAGATGACACTCTGGACACCAGCAGGCTTGTTATCGATTAGATAAGCTGCGGCGAGCATTGTCCCCCACGAATGCCCGAGAATGTGCACATTATCTAGGTCGAGAGCTTTTCTCACAGAGGCCAATTCCTCAACAAAGCGCTCCGTTTTCCACAAGGAAGCATCAGTCGGTCGCTCCGAATTCCCCGAACCGAGCTGATCGTAAAAAATAACAGGTCTGTCGTCTCCGAGTACATGGAGCGCTTCCTTTAGCGGATCATGTGTATTGCCAGGTCCCCCGTGCAGCACGATAAGCGGCGTCTTCTCACCATTACCGACACGACTGTACCAAACTTTTCCTCCCGGAACCTCTATGTACCCTTCCGTATGCTTCATGCCCATCGCCTCCACTTCGTAATTTTTACATTAAAAAATTTTTGATTCCTTACACTATACCATTTCTGGCAAATTTCTGTGTGTTTAGCCTGATGATCTCGATCCTTTAGGAACTGTCTTTTTAATTTTACGCTCTCTAAAAAGCTCGAGTGATTCCAATCGCTCGCTGCGCCCCTCTCCGATTTTACACTTTTTTTAGAATTGGTTTAGAGCGCGTTTAGACCTTCCCTCTACCATCGGTTATAGAGAAAGTGAAAGCAGTCACTTTCCAACTATCAGGAGGGATGAAAAATGTTGCGAAAAAAATGGCTCGCTGTTGCACTTGCAGTTGGACTGAGTGGCGCTTTGGTTTGGGGCATCGGAGTATCCGCAAGTGCTGAAAACAGAGGACTTGATGTCTATAAATCAGCGTTGGGTCAAACGAAGGAAGCGCAGAGCTTGACCGCTCATACAAAAGTAGAGCTGACAGATAACGGAACGAAGCTGCTCACAGTCGAAGGCATTGCCAAGGTCAATCACGATGGGAATGCGGCTAGCGTGGATGCCACCTACACAGATGCGGCTGGAACAGGCAGCTTTCAAGCCTTTCATGAACAGGATCAGGTTATTTTTAAGAAAGGGGATAGTGACGTTTATCGCGTCATGGAGACAACTGCTTGGGGACACAAATCTGACAAGCGCACAGAGGACGGACCTCCAGCCTTTGTGAAGCAGCTATTTCCAGCGCTGCTTGGGGATATGAATAAATGGACGACAGTCGAGGAGCTGCCGGATGGCGGCAAGCAGGTTACGCTTGAACTGTCTGAGCAGGAGATGCCGGCTTTTGTTAAAGCAATCGCACCGACTGTCTACTCAAAAATCGTAGAACGCAGCGAGGAGAAGGAGAAGTCTTCTACGGAAAAGGGCATGGCGGTAAAACTCCCGAATCTGCAAAAGGATGTTCAGGTAGATGACATAACCCTTCATGCTACAATCAATAAAAATAATTTGATTGAAGAGCAGACTGCTGAAATACACGTATCTGGTGTAGACGCCTCAGGTAAAGAGCACAAGCTTCTCCTTTCTCTGGATGTTCGCTTGACTGATCTTAGTGCCACGACACCTGATCATATCGATCTTACAGGCAAGCAGGTAGAAAAGATTTCGCGTGAGGATATGCGAGGCGGATGGGGCAAAAAAGGCTGGGGAGACCATGTCTCTCAATAGGACTGCTAGGCTCCCTGTAGTATAATAACACCATCCATTGACAGCGACGGGAGGATTACCCATGTCGATTAAAACAAGGCTCTTGCTATCCTATATCGCCATGATTGTAGTTCCCGTCGTCTGCTTCGGGTTGGTGGCGGCATGGCTAGCACCTTCTTTTTGGGGAGATCAATTTCCTTCTGGAAAAGAATCACGAAAGCCTGTCTTCCGGGAATCGCTGACCAAGCGAGAGGAGCTGTTCGCGGGCATTACCTTCATCGCCGGTTATGATGCAGACCGACTTTTGAAACCTGACATTTTGAATGAAACAGATGAGAAGCTCCGTTCGCTCGGGGGCGCATTGATCGTGGCGAAAAACGGTAGCGTGCTGTTTGCTTCCCCTGCGATTGAGAGCGCTGACGTATCTGCTTATATGAAGGCAGCAGTGGAGGAGCGTGGCAGGAATGGATGGCAGCAGCTAAATAAAGAGGGCTACTCCGTTGAGAGCCACGACTTTACTTTTGGAGATAGAAGCAAGGGGACAGTGTATTTCCTGTCTGATTCTCGTTCGATGTTTATAACCGGTATGTACTTCTTTGCAACGATGATGCTGACTCTGCTTGTCATCGTGGCACTGACCAATGGAGTGTTGACCTTCCTGGTCTCAAGAAGCATCATCAAACCGCTGTACGCCCTTAAAAAAGCGGCCAATGAAATCAAGGAAGGCAATCTGGATCGTCCCGTTTTGCTAAAACGAACCGATGAACTGGGTGAGTTGGGAGCAGCCTTTGAAGAAATGCGTGTCAGATTGTATGAATCGATCCGCTTGCAGCTCCAATATGAGGACAACCGCAAGGAGCTGATTTCCAGCATCTCGCATGATCTAAAGACGCCGATTACGGGAATCAAGGCGTGCGTAGAGGCGATGCAGGACGGAATTACAGATACCCAAGCGAAAAGGGAAAAGTATGTAAACATGATCGCAATCAAAACAGAGCAAATGGATCGATTGATCGATGAGCTGTTCTTATTCTCGCGTCTGGACTTAAACAAGCTGCCCTTTCAATTGGAGCTGGTCGAGATGACGAAATACCTTGCCTCCATAATCGACGAACTGCGTCTTGATCCGCGGATGGAGGGAGTGGAGCTGGTGCTGTCCAATCATGCAGGCATAGAACTGCAGGTCATGGCAGACAGGGAAAAACTTCACAGAGTACTGATGAATATTGTGGACAATAGTCTCAAGTACATGGATAAAGACGAGAAATGGATACGGATGGAAGTTCAAGCAGGGGAAAGGGCAGCGACGATATCACTGGAAGACAACGGCACAGGCATCAACCAGGAAGCGCTGCCAAACATTTTTGATCGCTTTTACCGCGCTGATCCGTCACGGAATACGACCATGGGAGGCGGAGGCTTGGGACTTGCGATTGCCAAGCAAATGATTGAGGGTCAGGGTGGCACAATCTGGGCACAGAGCGAGCGAGGGCACGGTACGCGCATCAGCTTTACCCTGCCTTATCAAGAGAGCTCCGGAGGTGATTCGCGATGAAGCGCATCCTGATCATTGAAGACGATGCAGTCATTGCCGAGGTCCAAAAAGACTATCTGGAAGCAAGCGGCTACGTCGTCGATGTCGCTTTTTCCGGAGATACTGGCTTGCAAATGGCGATGCAGGAGGAATACGATCTGCTCATTTTAGACCTGATGCTGCCAAAGGTCGATGGCTTTGAAATATGCAAGCAAGTGCGCAGTGCCAAAAACATTCCGATTTTGCTGGTCTCTGCCAAAAAAGAGGACGTGGACAAAATACGCGGGCTGGGGCTCGGCGCTGACGATCACATCAGCAAGCCGTTCAGCCTGGGAGAGTTGGTAGCGAGAGTCAAAGCTCATTTGGCTCGCTACGACCGACTTGTCGGAGACAGCCAGCAGCGAATGCCAAAGGATGAAATCCGTATTCGCGGGATTCGAATTGATAAGCTGGCGAGAAAAGTGCAGATCAACGGAGAAGAAGTGGTGTTCACTTCCAAAGAGTACGATCTGCTGCTGTTTTTGACTACTCATCCGAATTGGGTGTTTAGCAAGACGGAGCTGTTTGAGAAGATTTGGGGGCTGGACTCTCTCGGGGATATCGCGACAGTGACCGTTCATATCAGCAAGCTGAGAGAGAAAATAGAGAAGGACCCATCCAAGCCGCAGTATATTGAAACGGTCTGGGGTGTCGGGTACCGGTTTGTGCTCTAGCAATTCGCTATGAATTACTGAATAGATGAGGTGAAATCATCATGGGCAAGCTCAGCTTGAATCAGAAAAAATGGCTCGTGCTCGCTCATTTGCTCTTTTCTTCGATTATGTTGGGTGGCGCCGTTATTTTTCTCGTACTGAGTATTGTTGCAGCAACAACGACAGATGCGGGAATCATCGCTGCCTCCTATCGCGTCATGCATGTGCTTTCGACGACGAGCGTACGCGCCTCTACGATCGGGACGATTGTAACCGGAGTGCTGCTCTCTCTCTGGACGCATTGGGGGCTGTTTCGCTATTATTGGCTCATTGCCAAAGAAGTCCTCACCGTATTTGCGATTGCGCTGGGACCGATCGGGATGTACGTTTGGACATTGCCGGCAAGCAGCGCAGTCATGTCTGATGGACTGGGAGCTATGCAAAATCCGGCTATCCTCGTAAACAGTGTGCAGCTATGGACGGGAATCATTTTACAGGTGTTGTCGCTTGCGGCCATCTTTTTGTTGTCCATTTTTAAACCGTGGGGGAAACGAAAAAGCTAAACAAACGTCATACTGATAACGAAAGACTATCTTTTGCCAAATGTGCAGGAGGTAGTTTTTTTCGTACCTATTCCCTATCCCCACACAAGGGCATTTCTAGGTACAATGAGTGGCAGAAACTGAATAATGTGGGAGAAACACACTGCAAAAGGAGAAGCAACTCATGGAGAGAAAAATAAAGGTATTGGGAACGGGGAAATACCTGCCGAAACGGCAAGTAACCGCGGATGAGCTGGATGAAAGGCTCGGTGTTCCAGCAGGCTGGGTGGAGAAGAAATCAGGGGTGAGCAAGAGACATTATGTAACGGATGAAACAGCCGCACAGATGGGGGCACGAGCTGCCCTAAAAGCACTTGAAGCAGCTGGCTTGTCGTTGCATGACATCGATTGCCTGGTATGTGCGAGCGGTACAGCCCAACAGGAAATCCCTTGTACGGCGGCTTTGATTCAGGAAGAGCTGAAGCTGACTCGCTCGGGCATTCCGTGCTTTGATATCAATTCTACATGTCTGAGCTTCGTGACCGCGCTGGATGTGATGTCCTGCTCCATGGCAATGGGGATTTATGAGCGCGTTTTGATCGTTTCTACTGAAATCTCTTCTGTCGGACTGAACTGGGAGCAAAAAGAGAGCTGCATCCTCTTTGGGGATGGGGCGGCAGCTGTCGTTATTGGCAGGACGCCAGATACCGAGACAGCTCGCATTATCGGCTCATCGATGAAAACATACAGTGAAGGGGCGCATTATTCGGAGATCAGGGGAGGCGGAACACAGCTCCACCCGAGCCAATACGCCCAGGGAAGAGAAGCAGACTTTACATTTGACATGGATGGACGAAAAATATTTCGGCTTACCTCACAGCGAATTACAGGCTTCGTCGAGCAGCTGCTGGCAGCGGCGTTTGTGAAAAAGGAACAGCTCAAGGCAGTTATTCCTCATCAAGCAAGCGGAATGGCGCTGCGCATCATGGCAGGCAAGCTGGGCTTTTCCGATCAGCAAATGGTCAACATCCTTGCGAATTACGGAAACATGATCGCAGCGTCGATTCCGCTGACTCTGCATGAAGCCATTCAGCAAGGGCGCATACAAAGAGGAGATCGCGTGCTGCTCCTCGGAACATCCGCGGGCCTGTCGCTTGGAGGAGTCGTCCTTGAATACTAGCAAGACGATTTTGCTTACGGGAGGAAGAGCACCGGCTACACTGGAGCTGGCGCGACTGTTTGGCGCTGCGGGACATCGGGTCCTCGTGGCAGAAAGCGCACAGCTTCACCTGTGCGGTCGTTCTCGTTTTGTCGACAGAGCGTATCAGGTTCCTTCTCCGCGCGAACAGTCAGCGGACTATATTTCAGCCCTGTGCAGGATTATGGAGACAGAGCGAGTGCAGCTGCTCATTCCAACCTGTGAGGAGATTTTTTATGTCGCCCAAGGCAGAGATCGTTTGCAAGCCTATGGAGAGGTTCTGACCGAGGGGATTAATGTTTTGCGGTCGCTGCATGATAAATGGTTGTTTGGAAAGCTAGCGCAAGATGCAGGGGCTCATGTTCCGCATACCGTCTTGTGCCGATCACAGGAAGAAATGCGAGAGGCGTTGCAGGGAGCGAGTGGACCAGTGGTTCTCAAGCCAGTCTACTCCCGCTTTGCCGCTCATGTGCGAATCGTTGCCGATCCCGTTGCAGCAATGAAGAAGCGATTACCTGAGCCTAGCGCAGATCAGCCATGGCTCGTCCAAGCTTTCATCGAGGGGCGTCAGCTATGTAGCTATGCGGTTGTCCACCAGGGACGACTGTCGCTTTACGCAGATTATGAAACGTCGTATACAGCAGGACAAGGCGCATCGATCTATTTTGCCTATGCCAACCATCCAGAGGTTAAACATTTCGTCAGCAGGTTTGTGGAGCAGCATGGTTTTAGCGGACAGATCGCCTTTGACCTGATCGAAAGCAAGCAGGGAGAGCTGTTTGTCATCGAATGCAATCCACGGCTGACGAGCGGGATTCATCTGTTCAAAGGCCAGAGTGGTGTGACAAATGCCTTTTTTCACAGTAGCAAGGAGCCGATCGTCCCGCAGGAAAAGAAGTCACCAGCCATGCTAGGAATGGCGATGCTGACCTATGGCCTTGCAGGTATCCGGAGTGGGAGCCAATTGAAGCGTTGGGGGAAAGACTTTTTTGCTGCTCGTGACGCCTTGCTTACAAGCGATGATCCGTGGCCGTTTGTCGCCCAGTTTGGGATGCTGGCGGATTTGGCCAAGCAGAGCATCCGTACAGGGATGAGCATGATCGAATGCAGCACGCAAGATATCGAATGGAATGGGGAGTCGTCGCCGAAAGCAGAAAAAGCCGCCCCCGAAAAAGGAAGTGAGAGTACATGAGCAAACGAGTACTGGTTACGGGGGGAACAGGCTTCCTCGGAAAAAAGCTGGCGCTGCGGCTGCTTGCGCAAGGACATGAAGTAACAGCCTTGGGACGTGACCAGCGTATCGGGGGCGAATTGCAGCAAATAGGAATTCATTTTGTCCAGATGGATGTCAGGGATAAAGACGCGATGGTCGAGGCATGCCGGAATCAGGAGGTCGTGCACCATGTGGCCGCATTTTCTTCCCCGTGGGGGACGTTTCGTGATATGTACGCAACCAATGTCAGCGGAACGAGCAATCTCATCGAGGGCTGCATGAAATACGGTATCGAACGGTTGATTCACGTATCGACTCCGAGTATTTATTTTGCTTTTCAAGACAGAATGGGTATTCGGGAAAATGAACCCTTGCCCAAGCATTTTGCCAATACATATGCGCATACAAAATATTTGGCGGAGCAGGAAGTGGAGCAGGCATTTCGTGTCGGGCTGCCAACGATTACGATTCGCCCGCGTGCTCTGTTTGGTCCTGGAGACCACACCATCCTGCCCCGGCTGATTCGTGCGAATGAGAAAAAATTCGTGCCGCTGATTGCTGGCGGCCGTGCGGTTATGGATTTGACCTACATTGAAAATATTGTGGACGCCCTGCTGCTTTGCATGGATTCCCCCAAAAACACCCTTGGTCAAGCCTACAATATTACGAATGGCGAGCCTGTGACGCTTATTGACGTATTGACAGAGGTTTTCAAACGGTTGGAAATGCCGCTGCGAGCAAAGGAGCTGCCTTACTGGCAAGCGTACTCCGCGGCCTGGATACTGGAGAGTGTCTCGCGTACGCTGCTGAATTATCGCGAGCCGGTTCTGACCCGCTATTCGGTCGGTGTACTCGCAAAGTCGCAGACGCTCGATATTACAAAAGCGCGTGAAGCCTTGGGCTATTCGCCGCGAGTCAGCATCGCTGAAGGGATCGAGGCTTTTACAGATTGGTGGAGACAGCAAAATGAACGTTAAACTGACGCTTTTGGACACTGGATACTGCAGGCAGCTGGAGCTATTTTCACGAAAGGGAGGCCGGCTGAAAAACGTTCCGTTTCATGCTATTGCCGGGCTTATCGAGCATCCTGTTCACGGCCGTTTTCTTTTTGATACCGGCTATTCTACGCGCTTTTTTGAAGCGACACGCGCTTTTCCGTACTCGGTTTATGGCAAGCTCACACCTGTCGTGACAGAGGAGGGGCAAAGCGTACGTGCTCAGCTCGAGGCACAAAGAATAGCTCCTGATTCGATAAAAGGCATCCTGATTTCGCATTTTCATGCCGATCATATTGGCGGCTTGCGTGATTTTCCACAGGCACAGCTGTATTGCTTTGAGCAGGCTTATGCGCACATCAGAGGAAAGACGGGGATTGCGGCGCTGCGCGAAGGTTATTTGCCTGACCTGATGCCAGATGATTTCGAAGAGCGCGTAACCTTTGTAGATCGCACATCGCCTGCGCCATTGCCCAAAGCATACCACCCTTACATAGAAGCCTACGATCTGTTTGGGGATCAAAGCCTGCGGCTCGTTGATCTGAATGGACATGCACGAGGGCAGTTCGGCGTGCTTTTGCGCGACGAGGTTCATGGCGAGGTATTCCTCTGCGCAGATGCTGCATGGTCGAGTGTGGCTTACCGGGAGCACTTGCTGCCGCATCCTTTTGCCAGACTGATCATGACGGATCAAAAAGCGTATCGCGAGAATTTACACAAGCTGCATCAGCTCTCCCGTAATCAGTCCGATTTGCGAATCCTGCCGACTCATTGCGAAGAGGTGTGGCAGGCGTGCAAAGGAGAATTTTCATGGAGATCGTAACCTTGCTGCGGCAATTCATCCGGACAAAATGGCTCGCCAGACGATTTGCCAATCGCAAGCAGCTGGAGCGCTGGCAGGAAGCGCAGGTGCAGGCGATGCTGCGTCGCATTTTGCCAGACTCTCCATTTTATCGCGAGAGAATGAATGGGCTTGCTCTGGGAGACTGGCGCAGTATGGAGCCGATTGATAAAAAGCTGATGATGGCGCATTTCGATCAGCTGAATACACGCGGAATAGGAAAAGAAGAAGCATTTCAGGTTGCGCTTCAAGCGGAGCTATCGCGGGATTTTGCTCCACAGCTCGACGGAATCACTGTAGGCTTGTCATCGGGTACATCTGGCAATCGCGGGTTGTTTTTGGTCAGCCCACAGGAGCAGGCGAAATGGGCGGGAACAATCATCGCAAAAGCATTGCCGGGACCGCTGTGGGCAGAGCATCGAATCGCCTTTTTTCTGCGGGCAAACAGCAATCTGTATACAGCAGTAAACCAAAGGCGCATCCGCTTCTCTTTTTTTGACCTGCAAAAATCGCTGCCGGAGCATCTGAGTAGTCTGAATGAGTATCAGCCTACGGTGCTTGTTGCCCCAGCATCCATGCTCAGGCTTTTGGCAACAGCCCAAAGAAAGGGCGAGCTGCGGATCAATCCTGGAAAAATCATTTCGGTAGCCGAAGTATTGGACCCGCTAGATGAGACGTATATACGAGAGACGTTTGGACAGCTCATTCATCAGATTTATCAATGCACAGAAGGCTTGCTGGCAGTTACATGCGCCCATGGCACTCTGCATGTAAACGAAGATTTGATCGTGATGGAAAAAGAGTATCTGGATGAGCATAAGGAGCGGTTTTTCCCGATTCTGACCGATTTTTCCCGGGTTACCCAGCCGATCATTCGCTATCGGCTGAATGATATTTTGACGGAGAAGCGCACGCCTTGTCCTTGTGGTTCTGTCTTTACCTCATTGGAAAAAATCGAGGGAAGAGCGGATGATCTCTTTTGGTTTCATGGGGAAAAAAAGAGCCTCGTATCTATTTTTCCCGATTTCATCCGTAGAGCGGTCATCTCTGCATCCGATGCCATTGAGGAATACACCGTGCGCCAGCACAGTCTGCACGAGCTGGAGGTATCGCTTCGACTCAAGGCAGGACAGGAAGCGCACGCCCAGGAAAAGGTACGAAAAAGCCTCATGGCAGTCATCCGGGAGCAGCAGGGACAATTGCCAACAATCACCTTTTCGCCATACGAGCTACAGCTGGGCACCAAAAAATTAAGACGGGTTGAGAGGATGTTTACTCCAGATGAACAGCAGGAAGACGATCGCCGTCCATGATGCTGCGACAATCCATCATATTCAGTGGGAGAGAATGCAGGAGGGTGATTACGCGCGTAGCTATATCTTGCCGCTGATGACTGAAGAGCCGAGCCGCTATGTCCAGAATGTCCAGACGCAATTGCTGGCGCTGACCATCGATGATCGGATTATGCCGCTGACCGTGAATGAGGCAGAGTATGACAACTCCTATGTTTGCTCTCCCTATACGCACTATGTGAGCTACGCCAAGGAAGAGCTGGACATGCTCGATTCAGCACTTTGGAAAGGCTTGTTCACGCCGCTATTATCAACGCTTGGAGGGTGGATGAGAGTAAGTCAGAGCAATCGGATGGCCATCGTAAACAACTGGCTTTTGTCAACTAATTTGTATCATGAGATGACAGCAGAGGATGCAGAGTGGATTACCGAGCATTGTGTGGAGCGATTTCCCCGCCATATCGTTGCGTTTCGCTCCGTTTGCCGCAAGCTATGTCCCGATTTCTACGATGGCTTGCAGAGGGCGGGCTACATTCTGATTCCCAGCCGATATGTGTATTTGTTTCATCCGGATTGGCCAGCCCAAGGTAAGTGGCGTGTCCGCAATACGCTGGGGAGAGACCGGCAATTGCTTGAGCGCTCAGACTATCGCATCCTGTCACACGAGGAGCTGGGGGAAGAACATGCGGAGCGAATCGTTGGGTTGTACAATGCGTTGTACCTCGATAAATATTCGCAGCATAACCCGCAGTTTACGTCGGAGTTCATCCGACTGGCGATGCAAAAAAAGACGCTGACCCTCATCGGACTGGAGAAGGATGGACGCCTAGACGGGATACTCGGTTATTATCAGCGAAATGGTGTCATGACGACACCGCTATTTGGCTATGATACGTCTCTGCCCAAAAAGACAGGGCTATATCGAATGCTGTCCAGTCTTTTAGTGCGGGAGGCAGAGCGTCAAGGAATCCTGCTTCATCAAAGTGCGGGAGTAGGTGCCTTCAAGGCAGACAGAGGAGCAGTAGGCGAGCCGGAATATACGGCTGTCTATGTTCAGCATTTGCCTGTGCATCGGCGGGCGATTTGGCAGGTCATGGCTTTTCTTCTTCAGCGGATCGGGATCAGGATGGTGGAAAAGTACAAATTGTAGCAGTTTCCCATACTTCGGTTATCGTCGAACTATCTCTCATGTACACTACCTGTATCATCTAGATACTGAAATGGGGGAGATACAACATGAATCCGATTTTATTCGGAATTCTGGTCGTCATTACGACCTCGCTGATGGGTTCGTCCTTTGCTGTCGGGAAAATGGGACTGACCTACTTTTCGCCGCTGCTGTTGGTAGGGCTGCGTTTTACACTCGCAGGTTTGTTGATGGCCATCTGGGTATGGAAAAAGCCGCTGCCAAAATCGCTTCAGGATTGGGGCAGAGTAGGTCTGATCGGGTTTTTGCAGACAGCAGCAGTGATGGGCTGTATCTTTTTGAGCCTGCGCACGATTACAGCGGGAGAGTCATCCATATTGACCTTTATGAATCCGCTCTTGGTCGTCATCTGGGGGACGCTGTTCTTGGGCATAACCTATCGATTTGCCCAATGGGCGGGCGTGCTGATTGGACTTTTCGGCGTATTTATTACGCTCGGCTTCCATCTGCAATGGGAGTCAGGGACGCTTTTCGGCATCGGATCTGCGGTTTCGTGGTCGATTGCCACGGTTTTAATCAAAAAGTGGGGAGTACGCTTCAATGTGTGGGTGATGACGGCATATCAGATGCTGTTTGGCGGCATCCTCTTGCTCCTGATGGGCGTGACCTTGGAAACACCGAAGCTGATCATTACATCTACATCAATCATCATCGTACTATGGCTTGCCATCATGGCGTCAATCGTGCAGTTCGCTACCTGGTTCTTTTTGCTAAATCAAGGCGATCCAGGCAGGACGAGTGCCTTTTTGTTCCTGGCTCCGTTTTTCGGGGTACTGTCTGGCTGGGTACTTCTGGGTGAGGTTGTCAAATGGCATGTGTACGTGGGCGGGCTGCTGATCTTTGTGGGAATTTTCCTCGTCAACTGGACGTTTGCCCCGAGTAGGGGACTACAGCAGTCAAAAGGAGAGAGTGCATAAAACAACGGGAAGTGACTCTTTATAAGAGCTGCTTCCCGTCTTCTATTTGCAGGCCGAATTCGGTGAAAAGTCCGGCTGCGCCGTCTGATGTGATGCGAACCGCCCTACCGCCCGGCAGACGCTCGATCCATCCCAGCTCAAACAACCGTTTCGTCAGGGATGCTCCGAGACTTCCCGCAAGATGGTGACGCCTTTCGCTCCAGTCCAGACATTGTCTTGCAAAGCGTCGTTTGCTTTTGGGCTTGCCCTCAATCTCTACGCCGAGTGCCAGCAGCTTTTGCTTGCCTGCTTCGTTCAGGACATAATCCTGTCCGGATGTCTCAATCAGCTGCTGCTCAATCATTTTTTGAGTTAACGCAACGCCGATTTCCCCCGCCAGATGGTCGTAACATGTTCTGGCAAATCGCATCGCCCGCAATTGATCGGACTCCCGTAAAGAGCGAACAGGCTTTGGTGTCGCAATCGTGAGCAGAGCTTCCAGCGCATGCGCTACTTCTGCACTAGCCAGTCGGTAATAGCGGTGCCGTCCATGAGATTCGCTGATGAGCAGGCCACCCTCTACGAGCTTTGCCAGATGCGTACTGGCTGTTTGCGGAGTCACACGGGCTGAGCGGGCCAATTCACTGGCAGGTAGAGCTTTTCCGCCTAATAGACTGACCAGAATCGAGACGCGAGATGGTTCTCCGATCAAAGAGGCGATCTCCACGATATTTGGACTGGTGTTCATCCGATTTTGCCCCCTTTGTTCTCACTCTTCTTTCCTCATTATATACCACAGAGGAAAAGTCATAGTAGGTCTATCGTTCTGCCAGAGCTCATACATAAATAGGTACATAAAACGAAACATGATGGAAATGACTCTACCAATTTGGAAAAACAAGGCATGGTTTAGTAGAATAGGTTCAGGTAGCTGAAACTCTGGTGGATGAAAGGAAGAGGTTAAAAAGATGCGGATCGCTGTAACCGTCAAAAGCATCGGCAAACGCAAGAATGCTCTTAGCCGCATTCCTGTTGAGCTGAAACAAACTCCGAAGACATTGCGGGAATTACTGGAAGCTCTGGTAGAGTGGAATATTCGCGGTTTAGTGGATAAACAGCAAACGATTTCACTCGTACCGTATTTAACCGAAGGAGATGTACAGGAGCAGGCGGAGAACGGAAAGGTCGGCTTCGGTGCCGTATACAACGAAAATTTGCCAGATTGTCAGAAAGCAATCGATACAGCGATTCAGGCTTTTGAAGACGGGTTGTATCGCGTTTTTATAGCAGACGACGAAGCAGAAGAGCTTGAGGCGCCACTCTCGTTGCAAGAAGAGGATGAGGTAGTGCTGATTCGCTTTACGATGCTGGCTGGAAGCTTATGGTGAGAGGAGCATTCAGATGAAAAACGAGGAGCAGAAACAACAATATGAGACTATGCTTGAACAAAAAGTAGAGGGAATGGCAAACGAACTCCAACCTCTTGCCCGCCTTTTGATCGGGCTAAGTGAAACGGGATATCTCGAGACAGAGGCTTTGGAGAAGTGCAAGGACTATTTGCAGGAAGCAGCAAACGATGAAGAGAGCCGCCTGTTCGATCCGCTTGTACAGGTGCTGGAGCAAGTAATAGGCAACGAGCAGACAGAGGTGCTACGCTACATCATCAAGCACGCGGCAGAATACCCATATGCACAAGGGTACTATCGCCGCCCGTACCGCACGACTGGGGCTGCCGCACATTTGGAGCGAATCATCCAAAAAACCGTCACCCTCCTGCTGATGGACAGAGAGCAATTCCAACTGATGGACTATTTAAGCAATGCAGACTATCCGCAATCGAGGAACTACCATGTCAGAGGTGGTATCGGGGACCTCATCGGGTATGAGCTGGACCGGGGCAATCAAGAGGTACGGGAAGCACTTACGCAAATCATTTATGGCGACAATCAGACAGCCTTGCTGTCGCACGAGATGATCAAGGGCATCTTTTTGAGTCATCAGGAGGATATGTATCAGATGATAGGAGAGCTGCTTAAAGCAGCGAGACTGCAAGAAGGACTGCGCCAAAGCATCGTCGAGCGGATGGACGAAGGAACACTTGCGGCAACCTTGTGCATTCTAAGGCTCATCATCGATGAAGGCTACATCCGATACAGCTCGGTAGTCCGTGCATTGGGTGTCTGGACAGGTATGAATCTGGAAGCAGCCAATCAACGTGTGGCTGGACAGCTGATCGAGCAGGCGTATCGTGCACTGACAGAGCCTGAGGTGCGGAAGCAATGGCAGGACAGCAGTAATGCCAATGAGATCTTTATCGCACTGTGGGCGACTGCAGTGTACGAGGAAAGAGATTTGTACGAGAGCATCGAACGTTTGATGAAACAAGGTCAGCGTCACCAGAAAATCGTTGCCCAGTACGTACTTATCAACAGCCAAAACCGCGAGCTGCGGATGCGTCTGGCTAGAGAGCAGCTTGATGTGACCGATCCGGAGCTGCAATATTGGGTGCTGACCAATTACTGCTACAGCTATTATACGATCTGGGGTAGGCCTGGAGCGGCAGTGGATGAGCCGACGATTCGGTTCGACCGTATGGAAGCGCTGGAGGACAAGAACGCACGTATCCAAGACTTCCAAAAGCTGCTCGCGATGTTTGACAATATGGCCAAAGAGTACTCTTCACCATCAAAAGCGCTCGATTTTGTCCATGTCCAGTACACATCTGATTTGCCTGTCCAAAAGATGCTTTATTTGACAGCCTACGATATGGACACAGACTTCATTGAACAGCTGATCTCCCGCAAGGATAGACTGAGCCCTGACCAACGCGGTGCTTTATTGTCCCACTTTATGACTGACCAAGCCAATCCGGTGCTACGCGCATTTATTCTGGAGAGCTTGACGGATAAAAGTATGAAAAACCGTGAGCATGCACTAGAGCAATTAAAAGGAACCGTACTCGCAGATGATGAGCTTGGCCAATTGGAGGATTTGTTGAAGCTAAAAACCGGCTCGCTGCGTCAGAGTACGATTGGGGTTTTGCTCAAGCAGCCGGAGGAGCAGGTCACCACTTCGCTGACACGCTTGCTGCAGGCAGGAAACGAGCTGCAGCGACTTGGCGGCTTAGAGGTGCTGGCTGAAATCAGTAAGGACGATGAGCGGTCAGAGCAAATGGATCGCCTGCGTTCGCTGACAGAATTAATCGCAGAGCCGACTGCAAAAGAACAGACCATGCTGGACAGCCTGGGGCAAAAAAGCGGAGCCAGTAAAACAGAGGGCTTCGGTTTGTTTGATCCAAAGGTAACCGAGTCATGGCTGTTGGAGAAAAAGGACGTCGGAACATTTACGCTACAAGAAGACGTGTTCACGCTTCCTTTTGAAAAAGCGAAAAAATTTCTGCAGGGCTTGGATGAGCTGGTCCATAAGCATCGCGATGTGGAATACGTTTCCGAGTACTATTCTGGCTATAAGGATACGCTTTTGGTCGGTACGAATTTGCGCGAGTTGAAAAATGATTACAACGTATCAGAAGAGGAAGAAGCAGTCCCCTATCTGGAGCGTTATCCGTTGCATGAAGAATGGCGCGCCTACCTGGAGCAGAACCAGCTTACCGCTCACGAGCTGATGCAGCTGTATTTCTTCACGGTGCTTAGATCGTTTGATCATACCCTGGATCACTTTTACGGCGCCTTCTCCGATGAGATGGATTACGCGGAATTGAGAAAGAACAAGCTTTTGGAAGGCCCGCGCAAAGCGTACATTGAAAAGGTATATCCGCTTCAGCGAATGCTTGAGATTCAAGAGGTGTTCAAGGAGCTTACTTACAGTAATCAGACCTATCTATTAGTTCGCGCCTTTTATTTGGACAGTGAGAAAAAAGAGACGTTTGAGCTCGCGGTTTTGGCAATAAACAAACTCATTCAGGACACGGAAGACTGGGAAGGAACGAACAAAAAGGGGCTGTTTGAGGTGGTAGCACGCCCTTGGCTGAATATGGCCCGCTTGCGTTTCTACGATGACCAGTCCTTTAAGGAGTATTATCACACGGCATTTGCATTTGATCAGCTGGTCGATCATCCACACGGAAGCTCATCCTATCAGCTCGATGACAGACTGCGTGCTTTCGAATCCGGGATTATCGGGGAAGCCGAGCTGTATAAAGCACTTCTCGGTAGCGGTGACAGCCGCAGCTATATGTGGAGCCTGACTTCTGGACAATACGGTACACTGCAGGAGCGTCCGAAGCTGCTCGCGATTCGCAATACAGCAGTGGATCGCATCGTCAGCATCGAATTGACACGAGGCGATCTGCCTACAGAGGTGACGCCGTTTGTGACCAGACTGCAGCGCATCGAGGGAATGGAGTACTGGGTACGCCTTTTGGCGGGGCTTGACCGGGATGCATTTGTACGCGGGTATATATACGGCTACAATGACAATCTGACGAAAAAGGAAGCCTTCAGTCATCTTCTGAAAAATTGCCATCCACGTGCAGGGGAAGACGCTGCTATGCTGGGCAAGCTACTCAAGGAACAGAAAGGCATTACGGAGAAGCGTTTGCTAGAGGCAGCGATGTACGCACCACAATGGATTGACATCGTTGCGGAGCTCTTGGGCTGGGAAGGCCTACGCAGTGCCGCATGGTATTTCCATGCACATATCAACGAGAGCTTCTCGGCGGAAAAAGAGACGGTCGTTGCGCACTACTCTCCGATCACACCGCAGGATTTCAATGATGGAGCGTTTGACATTCGCTGGTTCCAGGAGGCGTATCAGACACTTGGTGAGAAACGCTTCAAGCTACTGTATGAGTGTGCCAAATACATTTCTGCAGGAGCCAACCATCGTCGTTCACAGCTGTTTGCCGATGCGACTCTCGGTAAGCTGGAGCTGGAAAAAATGCAGTCGTCGGTCGCAGAAAAAAGAAACAAGGATCATTTGCTCAGCTACAGCTTGATTCCACTTAGCGTAGAGCGGGAGCAGGATTTGCGTGAGCGCTATGATTTTATCCAGCAGTTTCTTCTGCAAAGCAAGAAATTCGGGGCTCAGCGCAGGGCGAGTGAAAGTGTTGCTTCACTTATAGCCTTGGACAATCTGGCGCGCAATGCCGGATACCGAGATGTTACGCGACTGAAATGGGATATGGAAGCGCGTAAGGTGGATGAGATGCGAGCCTACTTTGAGCCGAATAATCTGGACGAAGAGACGACCGTGCAGCTGGTTGTTGACGCCGAGGGGCAAGCGGAGATTTATGTAAGCCGCAAGGGCAAGGAGCTTAAGTCCGTTCCAGCGAAGCACAAGAAGGATGAGTATATCCTTGCATTAAAAGAAATGAAGTCGGAGCTTACCGAGCAGTACCGCAGGGCACGTAACGAGCTGGAGCGCTCCATGACGTCAGGCAATTCCTTTACCGGCAAGGAATTGGCAGGCTTGGACGGCAATCCTGTCATTCGTCCGATGCTCCGTTCTCTGGTCTTCAAGTTTGGGGATCATCTTGGATACTATGAGGGAGAAATCGAATCGCTCCGTGACCCATCTGGAAAGCTTGTCGGTTTAACAGATGTAGACGAGGTGCAGATTGCCCATCCGGTGCATTTTTACAAGAGCGGACTGTGGAGTACGTTCCAGCGCGATCTTTTCGACAGGCAGCTTCGCCAGCCGTTCAAGCAGGTGTTCCGAGAATTGTACGTACCAAACGCTGACGAGCTGGCACATGTGACGCATTCTCGTCGCTATGCAGGCTATCAGGTACAGCCGAAAAAGACAGTTGCTCTCCTTCGAGGCCGCCAGTGGACAGTCAGCTATGAGGAAGGCTTGCAAAAAGTGTTTTATGCAGAAAATCTGATTGCGAGTCTGTATGCCATGGCCGATTGGTTCTCTCCGTCTGATACGGAAGCTCCTACTCTTGAGGTCATTTCGTTCAAGGATCGTACGACCTACCAAAGTGTAGGACTTGATCAAGTGCCACCGGTCTTGTTCTCCGAGGTGATGAGAGACGTAGATCTTGTCGTGAGCGTTGCTCATGTCGGAGGGGTAGACCCAGAAGCGAGCTTGACGACAATCGAAATGCGCCATGCGATCGTTCAGGAATCGCTTCGTTTGTTGAAGCTGAAAAATGTTAGACTAGACGGAAATTATGCGCGTGTGGATGGAAGCCTTGGAGAGTTTGCCGTGCATTTGGGAAGCGGTATGGTTTACAAACAGGCAACAGGTGCGCTGCATATTATTCCGGTTCATTCGCAGCATCGTGGACGTATTTTCCTGCCGTTCCTCGATGAAGATCCGAAAACAGCAGAGATTTTGTCCAAAATCGTCATGCTGGCGGAGGATACAAAAATTAAAGACCCACAAATTTTGATGCAGCTGCAAAGCTAGAGTAGCTGGATAAACGAATCCCCTCTACGTCTGGAAATCTCATTCCTATGGCGATAGAGGGGATCTTCGAGCGAAAGTCTATAATAAAAACGCCACGTTAAAAAACGAGGCGTTTTTTATGTAGAGATTATTTTACAGCATCCTTCAACTCTTTACCTGGTTTAAAGGCAGGTACTTTGCTCGCAGCGATTTCAATATCTTCGCCTGTTTGAGGATTTCTCCCTTTACGAGCAGCGCGCTCCCGCACTTCAAAATTTCCAAATCCGATGAGCGATACCTTGTCTCCTGCTTTCAATGTCTCAGCAATTGCACTGAGGACAGCATCCACTGCTGATGTAGCATCCTTCTTCGTGAGCTCCGCTTGTTCAGCTACTTTGGCAACTAGGTCAGTCTTATTCATAAAAACACCCCTTCCTTGATACTTTCCTATTGTACTTGGAAATTGAAGAGTTGAAAAGTGGTCAGAGAACATTTGTTTCTAAAATGTTCGATGAAGGTCTTTTCGCTTCTTCTCTGAAACGGGAAAGGTGCTGTTCGTACATGCGATGGAGAGACTGTCGGCCTTGTTTGATATCTGTCTGAAATTGAATGCTCGCATTTTGACGAACGATCTCTACCTGTTCAATCGCTGCACAGAGAAGGCTTTTATCCTGGAGCTTGTCGAGATCGTCGGCAATGGAGAGACCTGCAACAGTTCCTTGGGCTATCGCTACTTTTGCGCTTTCGATGCCAGTAATGTTGCCAGCTACATATAAGCCCGCGAGCGAGGTTTGCATACGTTCGTTGTGTAGCGGTACATGACCACCCAGTTGCGGCAAAAAAACAAATGGACAGCCAGCAACCGCAGCTAGTTCAACGAGTGGATATAGCCCGCCGGCAATACAAACGAAGTCAGCTGGTACGACTGTTTCGGTGCCTGGGATCGGCTCGCCTGTCGGGGTTACTTTGACTAGTTTGACACCTTCCACCTGTTTGTCGCCAATGATCTCCAAAGCGACTGTCTTGAGCTGGATGGGGACACCCCACATGCTTATGCCACTGCTCGGAAAGAAGCGCAGCGCCAGTTTTTGCAAAGCTTCTGATTTCAAGCATTTGCTGCCCAAGCGGATTATGGCAGAGGGGGCGAGGTGGGCAACACGCAGAATGGATTGCATGACCTTCAGAGGATTGCCTGTCTCTTTGTTTACCACATTGCGGGCTGGCAACACCATTCGTTCGACTTGAATGCCCGCAAGCTGCAGTTCGCGAGTAATCGCTACTGATAAGACGTTTACGCCTACGACCACACCTCGTGCCCCGACTCTGACACGCTGAACATTTGTCATCACTTGTGCCGCTCCAATTGACATGACCCCAGGTAGTGTCCATCCGGGTATGGGTACCGCCGTCTCGGCAGCTCCGGTTGCGAGGAGCAGCTTGGCCACTTCGATGCTGAAATGGGATGTATCAACTCGCCAGCCCTGATTTGTTTTTTTCACGTCGTAAACAGATACCCCACATTCCATTTCTACATCCAATCTTCGAGCCTGTTCATGCAAGCATTTTGCTTCTTCTAGTCCGTTCCACCAGGTACCGTTTGGTTCTTCATGGAGTTGTCCAAGCAATCGCCCACCCGGACGAGTAAACTCATCGACAATTTTTACCTTGAGGCCATGATGGGCGCAGGCAATCCCTGCTGAGAGACCGGCCGGTCCAGCCCCGACGATTAAAACATCGATCATCTCTGGACTGCTCCTTTCTGCAAAGGAGTAGGCAACTGTATCCCAGAAGTAATCTTCATGCCTGATTCGACCAGCGTGAGGCAGGCCCTTTTTCCTTGCACACCGTTTACCGTGACACGGCATTCATAACAATGGCCAATGTTGCAGTAAATGCCACGTGGAGCTCCTGTTTCTTCTTGAACGCGTAGTGTCCGCACACCGTTAGCCAGCAATGCGGAAGCGACCGTTTCCGATTCGTAAGCGGTGAATTCCCTTTCATCAAAGAAAAACGAGATGCTGCTGCGTTCTTTCAGCGAGCCAAGAACAGGATGGTGCTCAATTCTTCCGTACGTCGTCATTTGGTACCTCCGAGCAAATCAAAGGATACGGGACGAACAGGAGGCTGATAACCGAGAGGGGGCGCATTTCCAGGGACTGTGCTGCTTATCTCGGAAGCAATTGCATCAATGAGTTGACGGCAAGTGCGGCCGCCGCAGTAGCCCATTCCCGCTCTGGTTCTCAGCTTGAGCTCTCGGGAAGAACATTGATAGGTACTTACTGTCACTTGGAGCGTATGTAATGTTACTTCTTCACAGCGACAGATGATGACGTTTCTTTTGTTCAGCACGATTTTCCTCCTGTCATAGTGGCAATTGTTTATGGATCTTTCCACTACCCAAAATGGAAAAGCAAAAATCATGCCGAAAAAAGCGGTGGGCTATTTCACTTGATCGGTATACGCAATTTATTCATTTTGTTGTACAGGGTCTTGCGTGAGATGCCTAGTCTTTTAGCTGCCGCTTGTTTGTTGCCTTTTTCAAGTGCCAACGCTTGCTGGATGATTTTTCGATCAAGCTGATCCTGTTCTTCTCGCAGCGAATGCTCGACTACCTCCAAAACAGGTGGAGATTTCCTTGTTTTAACTGGCTGTGAGAATGGCAGGAGTTCTTCATTGATCATGCCGTCTGTGGAAAAAACAACCAGACGCTCCATCATATTTCGAAGCTCGCGAATATTGCCAGGCCAATGGTAATCGAGCAGATGATCCATAAGGATAGGTGAAATAGCGTAAATCGGGCGGTGATACCGAAGGGAAAATTCGTCCAAAAAGAATTGGGCGAGTTCAATAATATCCTCCCTTCGTTCCCGCAGTGGAGGTACGAGCAGACTGAAAACATTTAAACGGTAATACAAGTCCTCGCGAAACTTTCCTTCTGCAATCATTGCTTCCAGGTCCCGGTTGGTTGCTGCGATGACACAGAAGTCGACTTCGATTTTTTTGGTTCCACCCAGAGGGTAATAAGCCTTTTCCTGCAGGACGCGCAGCAGTTTCACCTGCATGTCGAGCGGCATTTCACCTATTTCATCTAGGAATAACGTACCGCCACGGGCTAGTTCAACCATCCCTTTTTTTCCTTTTTGATCAGCTCCGGAAAAAGCACCTTTTTCATATCCGAACAATTCACTTTCGAATAAGGTAGGGGCAATCGCACCACAGTTGATTTCAACAAACGGTGCGTCCCGCGCCTCTCTGATGTTGTGGACAGAGTGGGCAAACAGCTCTTTTCCTACGCCATTTTCCCCTAAGATAAGCACGGATGTTTTCGTCGTGGCCAACATCGTGATCATGTTTTTTAAGCGCTTGATCGCTTTGCTCTTTCCTTTGATTTGCTGGAACGGGTCTGTAGAAGGGCTTAGCTTGGCCATTTTTTGCTCGAGATGAAGTACCTTTTGCGTCGCATCATGCAACTCCTGATGTAAGCGGACCTGGCTGGTAATATCGGCTTCCGCGGCGACTGAGCCAACAATTTTTCCATTGAGCATAACTGGCTTGGTGTTAATCAAAACAATCAGATCTTCACGCGGTTGATGATGCTGGCGGTAGACTGCTTCACCAGTCTGAAGAGTTTTTAACATAGCCAACATATCGACAGTGAAAAAATCAGTGATTGGTTTGTCCAACATATCGGAAGCAGGAATCGAAAAGAGTTGCTCTGCCATCTCCGACCACACGACTACATTTGCCTGCTCATCGATTACGGAAACGGATAAGTCTAAGGTTTCAATCAGCGTTTTGAAATAGGCATCGAGATACTGAAACGCCTGGTACATGGCCTGTAGGACTTGGGCTTGTTGCAGCGAGCCGACGGGTTCCAAGGTAGCATCGGTGACCACAATCTGCTCGCACTCTAGAAATAAGGGAATGACTTCTGATAAGGGGGTATCGATGGAGATATACGAGTGGTTTTCTCTTCGCTGACTGCTTTGTAGATCTTTACCAGAAGCTTTTTGGAGGAGCTGTTCCAGAGTTGGGAGCTGATGCTTCAAAAAAAACCCTCCTTATCAGTGTGTAAACGATTACACAATGTTACCTGGATTATACACTTTCATCGTTTAATTGTGTAAAAATTCACACACTCTCTCCAGGTAGCCATGACACCTACGAAATGGCACGCTACTTGCAACTTTCCGTTCCATGAAAATATGAATTCTTCATCAGGGAGATCAACTATGATCAACAAATCTCACTTCGAAGTAGCCGTGATCGGCGGTGGTATTGTCGGGTGTGCAATCGCTTACTACGTAGCAAAAGCTGGTTTAAGCGTAACCGTAATTGAACGGGGCGATCTGGCCAGTGGCACATCCTCACGTTGTGACGGCAACATCCTGGCTATTGAGAAGGAACCGGGGTTTGACAGCCAAATGTCGCTAAAAAGCCAGCAGTTGATGCGGGGATTGAGTCAGGAGCTTACATTACCTTTTGAGTATCGCGCCCCTGGCAGTATTCTCGTGTGTGAAACCGAGGAAGAGATGGAGGTAGCACAAAGATGGGTGAGGCGACAGAATGAAGCTGGACTTCCCTTCCGCTTGCTTGATCGGCAGGATATCAAGCAAGAATCAGCGTATTTTGCCGACGATCTGCTTGGCGGTCTTGAATGTGCGACGGACGCTATGGTCAATCCGTACCTTTTAACCTTTTCTTTAGCGGATGGTGCCAAGCAGAACGGAGCAGTAATCCTGACGCAAGCGGAGGTGACAAACACAGAAAGGATGGTTGGTGGTTCCTATCGGATTCAGACGACGCAAGGTCAATTGACCGCTAAGCAGGTTGTGAACGCTGCTGGAGTGTGGGCGCCGCAAGTAGGAAAAATGGTCGGGATTGATATTCCCATTTTTCCACGAAAAGGACACCTCATCGTAGCTTCGAGACAACTACCTGTCGGACAAAGAAACGTCATGGAGATCGGTTATCTGTTATCAAAGTTCGGAGGTGAGCGGAAAGTAGATTCAGAAACGGAAAAGTATGGCGTAGCTCTGGTATTTGAACCTACGGAAAGCCAAAATTTCCTGATCGGGAGCAGCCGTCAATTCGTAGGATTTCATGCGAGCGTGGATACGAACGTGGTGCGTGCCATAGCGCGAAGAGCGATTCGTTTTTACCCCAAGATGGCGGAGATGAGCACGATACGCACGTTTACAGGATTTCGTCCGTGGACGGAAGATCACTTACCGATTGTTTCACGAGTGACTGAGCTTCCCGGCTACTTTATCGCTGCCGGTCATGAAGGGGACGGGATTAGCTTGGCTGCGATTACAGGCAAGCTCGTCGCTGAACTGATTACAGAGCAAACAGAGACGATTATTGCGAGTGAGCCACTTTCCTATAATCGTTTTTCCAAGAAGAATGTATAAAGGATCGTTCTTCTTCCCGTTGCACGGCATACGGATGTATGTAAACAGAGTAAAAGGGGGATGTACATGAGGAAACGTTCTACCTGGTTGAATCTTTTGCTATCCGTACTTCTACTAGCGGGCTGTTCAGCCACCCAACCTCCGGCGACTGGAGAAGACGCATCTGCTAACCCAACTCCAAAAGATGGGGGTAGCTTAGTAATTTCAGCCTTGATTGAACCAGAAACCTTGGATATCACGAAAGCGACCTGGATTGATGATGCTGCTGGAATCATCTATGAACCATTGATCACTCGAGATTTTGAAGGGAAAATAGTACCTCGACTGGCAGAATCCTATCATATTTCGGACGATGGAAAGGTTTGGACGTTCAAGCTTCGCAAGGACGTTACCTTCCACACAGGTGAACCGTTAACAGCTGAAGCAGTAAAACTCACCATGGAACGTTTTTTGAAAACCTCATCTGTAGCAGTGATGGCGGGCCCTATTGAAAAGGTTGAAGCTCCCGATGCCCAAACGGTTCATGTTTACTTTAAGGAGCCATTTGCACCGTTTATGGCTGTCGTCACAACTGGTCTCATCACAGCCATGGATCCAAAGAGATTAAACGAAGTGGGGGAGAAATTTGGCGAAAACCCTTCTTCCACAGGACCAGTTATCTTTGAAAAGCAGGATCGCGGCGCTTCTGTTACCTATAAGAAAAATCCAGATTACCACTGGGGTCCATCCTATGTAGAAAATAAAGGGCCCCTTCACGTAGATCAAGTCAAGTTCCGTTTTTTGAAAGACGATGATACACGTATTCTTGAATTTAAAAGAGGAACGATTCAGGTTCTATATGGTGCCCCATTTAACTATGTACAAGAACTACAAAGCCTTCCTGGAGTAGAAATCCATAGGGCTACGGAAATGGGTATGAAATATATTGGTTTTAACAATGCGAATCCTATGTTTAAAGATGTTCGTGTCAGACAAGCAATTGCTAAAGCAATTGACCGTGAGCCGATCATTCAGGTCGCTTTGTCAGGATTCGCCAAGCCTGTGTATGGTCCACTAGCTAAAAATATTTTTGGATACAGTGAAAAAGTAGAAAACATGGCAAAGGAAATGTACGTGAGAGATGTGGAAAAGTCCAAAAGGTTGTTGGCAGATGCTGGCTGGACCGACATGGATGGGGATGGAATTGTAGAGAAAGATGGAAAACCGTTTTCCTTTGAATTGTTGGTTACAGCTGAGCCTTACTTCCAACGCACAGCACAAATCTTGCAAAGTCAGCTCAAAGAAGTAGGTATCGATTTGAAGATTCATGTAAATGATGTTGCAACTCTTAAAGAAAAAGCAGTGAAGCGTAATTTTGATACGTATCTCCTGTACTATGGCTGGTACGACGCTGATATCTTAAATCTTCAGTTTGGCAAAGACGGTCAGAAGCGTATGCATTACGAAAATAAAGAAGTGCAGGATTTGTTAGCCAAAGGACGTAGCACGCTGAATGAAGCAGAGAGATTGAAAATTTACGAGCAGGTACAAGAAATTTTGGTGAAAGAGTCACCTTGGATTCCATTATTTTCCACAGAAACGATTACAGCGACAAACGGGATCAATGGATTTAAGCTGCACGGCTATTATTCGAACATGATCTTAAATGACGTTCGTCTCACAAAATAACACCTCATAGCTTGAATATCACTTCGCTTACGAAAGAGCGTTTGTATTTAATAAAGGGGGAAATGGAATTGAAAATGGTAGTCGGTGTAGTGTCTCATGAGACAAATACGTTCTCCAATGTACCAACAACGGTTGAGCTTTTTAAATTATGGGAGTGGGAACGCGGACAGACGATTCTACAAAAACATAGACGGGTACGAGATCCTTTAGGAGGTATGATTGATCGGGCGGAAGAGCTGGGCATTGAGGTGATCCCTTCTTTTGCTGCCTTCACGTATCCGAATGGAACAATCACAGCAGAAACCTATGAAGCGATTAAGCAAGAGTTGATAGAGGGAATCATGGAAGCGGGAGAGGTAGACGCCATTTGCCTTGTCCTCCATGGCGCGGGAGTCGTTGAGGGGATCGATGATTTAGAAGGAGACCTTTTACATGTTGTGCGCCAGGTTGTCGGGTATTCCGTTCCGCTTATCGCAACTCTCGACCTGCACGGAAATCTGTCCGATAAAATGGTCGCAGAAGCTGATGCACTGCTTGGTTTCCATCTGTATCCGCACACAGACGGGTATGAACGAGGGATAGAAGCAGTAGATCTTGCCTATCGCATGGTGCGGGGCGAATGCAAACCTGTCATGTATTTGACAAGGCTACCGCTGATGATTCCTACTTCGACCACCAATCTCTCTCCTGCAAAGGATATTAATGAGGCGTGTTGGAAATGGGAAAAAGAGCCGGGAGTCATCGATTGCGTTTTCTTTCATGGTTTTCCCTATACTGATATCCCGGATGTTGGTGTTTCCATTATCTCTGTGACTGATGGCGACAAGCAACTGGCGAAGCGAGTAGCGGACGATGTGGCCAGGCTGGTTTGGGAAAAGAGAGAGGAGTTTTCTCCCCAGATTCTTACTCCTGCTGAAGGAATACAGGAAGCTCTCCGCACAGAGGGTAGGCCAGTCGTGATTAATGAGACATCTGACAATCCGGGAGGCGGTTCACCCGGAGATGGTACTCACTTACTAAGAGCCATGCTGGAAGCAAAGCTTGAGAATGCATGCTTTGGTTTTATCAACGATCCGGAGGTAGCCAGACTTGCACATCAAGCTGGCGTTGGCGCTACCATTGACGTAAAACTGGGAGGCAAGACCGATACGCTGCACGGAGAGCCTTTATCCATCACAGCCTATGTAAAAAGTTTGACGGACGGACAATTTACGATTTCTTCTCCAATGGGTAAAGGAACTCGTGAAAATTATGGGAAGTCTGCTCGTTTACAGATAGGCGGAGTTGACGTACTAATCTGCTCCGTAAAGTCGCAAGTACTTGATGAACAAATATTCTTACTGCACGGCATCAATGTGTTGAATTACAAGATTGTCGGATTGAAATCAAGTCAACATTTTAGAGCCGCCTATGAACCGATCAGCGCCCGTATCATCCCGGTAGACTCACCCGGACTCTCTTGCCTACAATTAAGTTTATTTCAATACAAGCGGATACAGCGCCCTATTTTTCCACTCGATAAAGATACTGAATTTGTCCTAAAGTTTGAGAAATGTAAAAAATGAACAGTCAATTCACCTTTCACCTACAAGGAGAATGCAAGATGAGTTTACAACAAAAGCTAGAAGACCTTTTACGCGAAACGAGAGGAACGTTTGGCATTGCAGTGAAAAATCTACAGACAGGGGAAGAGGCGAGCATCAATGCGGATAGGCTGTTTCAACTGGCAAGTGTCTTTAAAATACCTATTCTTGCTACCTTATATCGTGATGTAGAAGCGGGCAAACAGACTCTTGAGCAAAGAATTACAATCACAGAAACAGACAATGTGCCTGGTTCAACTATTCTCGCCTCGCTTGACTGGGGAGTAGAGCTCACCATGAAAGATTTGGCCATGCTTATGATTATTGTGAGTGATAACGTTGCGACAGACGTACTCCTTAAGATGATCGGAGTGCAAAATGTAGACTCTTATATGAAGCAGCTTGGACTGGAAAATACATTTATCAATCATAGTTGTTGGGAGTTGTTGAGTCTATGCGTCGGGATGGAACCACATCCTTACTCGCCCGAGATCTACGCTCAATTTTTTACTCGAGAATTTGACGAGGAGAACATTGTTTTTAAGGCTGACAAGAGGGGCAATGTGTCGACGGCTACGGAAATGAGTCGCCTGGTAGAGATGATTGCTAATGAGCAGCTGTTAACAAAAACGTCCACAGATGGAATGATGGATATTTTAGGTAGACAGCAATTTAAGAATCGCCTTCCTCAGCTGTTACCTAGTCAGGCAAAAGTTGCTCATAAGACAGGAACACTACCGCCCGGTTTTACCATTTCGGAAAATACCACAATCGGCAGTATTGTGAATGACGTGGGAATTGTCTACATGCCTAAAGACAAAGGGGCATTTACGATTGCTGTACTATCGCAAGGCAATCCTTCGGTGGCTGATGGAGAACGCATGATTGCCCGCATCGCTAGGACAGCTTATGATCACTTTATGATGTAGTTGGGGGATTTCTATACAAACGATCACTACTAATCAACGGACAACAAAACAGGAAGCGGCAGTCTAAGACTGCCGCTTTAACCATTTTAGTTACCAGTAACCGTCTCGCCTTGTATCGGATTCAAATTGTTTTCCCATTGCACGCGAATAGATTTGCTAGTGAATAAATCCTTACCATCGGAGACTTGATAATGGAGGTGTGGCTCGCTTGAATTGCCCGAGTTACCGCCGAGGCCAATTGTATCGCCTTTGGCGACGCGATCACCAACCTTGACTGTAACGGACCCTTCCTTTAAATGAGCCAAATAGCTGTATTCCCCGTTTCCATGGTCGATGACGACGACGTTGCCTGCGGGATGAGCCTCGTTCATGACCCCGACAGGAACGTTATCTTTAACATCGTTTACGATATGAACGACGGTTCCAGCCTCAGGTGCGAGAATTTCTTGTCCGAACATGTAGTAGCTCTCGTTTTTCTTAGCGTCCCCCTTGTAGGAAAAGCCGTCCTTTACCTGAATCAGATCGTACGCGTAGCGCTGGCTTGGGACCGCGTAATGATAGTTGGCAAGAACATTTTGCCCTCCCCAAAAGACGTACCATTCACCTTTGAAAGGAGCGCGATAGGTTAGCTTGGTTAAGGCTTTGTCCTGTTCTGTAAAGCTTTCAAGCGGAGTGAAACGAAGACCTGAAATCTCTGCCTGCTCGTTCATCATCGCGATCAGCCCAAACTTACCGTCTTGATCAACCCACGTTTCGTAGGAGCTGCCATTTAAGGTAAGCTTTGAATTCGGATTCCATGACTTGATGCTAGCCTGGGAGTTTTTTACTACATCCCCGAATTGAGCCTTTGACAGTTCTTTTTTGAAATCGGTACTGGTTTGCTCGTAGACTCGTTCGAATTCTCCTGAGAGCAGTGCCTGACCGATCTCTGCCGATTTCAGTTTATCTGTAGTGGCTCCTGGGGTCGCTGTCGATCCCGTAGAAGTAGTGGTTACGCTTTTTTGCTCATAGTTATTCCAGCATCCCGCCAGTAGCAAGGTGAAGGCACTCATTATCATCCAGGTCTTTTTCATTTTTCGCTATCATCCTTTCCGCAATATAGATCTATCTTAAAGAACCAGTCTTATTTCCCCTGAAACGCAGTCTTACTCTTGCCTTAAATATGATGAGGAAGAATTAAGACTCCGTTAAGGTTATCGACGGGTACGTAATGACAGGAGAATGGTAATATAAAAGAAATCGCAATGAACAAAGAGGTGAACCGGTTGTGAATGAGGCCTCGATCCTACTCGTCGATGACGAACAGGCCATTCTTCAGTTGTTGGAAACCGTGCTGCGTAAAGAGGGATTTCAATCCATCGATAAAGTAACATCGGCAGAAGCAGCGCTTGCTGCCTGTGAACAAAAACGGTATGACTTGATTGTTCTCGACGTGACCTTGCCTACGATGAGCGGAGTGGAGGCATGCCCGTTTATTCGCAGGATCACGGACGCTCCGATTTTGTTTTTGAGTGCGAGGACGACTGATTTTGATAAGCTGACTGGTTTTGCAGTGGGTGGAGATGACTATGTCACTAAGCCGTTCAACCCGATGGAAATTGTTGCGAGGATCAAGTCCTTGCTCAGACGTTCTCAGAAATCGTCGGTTGCTTTGGCGAGTACATCCAGCGGTATCCTCCATTTCGGTCGCTTCCAGGTCAATGAAGCGGCTGCCGAGCTATACGTAGAGGGCGAGCTCGTTTCCTGTCCTACTCTCGTCTTCCAGCTTTTGCTGTTTTTCTGTAAAAACCCAAATCGGATTTTTTCCAAAAGTGAGCTATATGAAAGGGTATGGGGCGAGCATAGTATTCGCGACGACAATACGATCATGGTGCATATCCATCGGATTCGCGAGCGTATCGAGCCTGACCCTGCGCAGCCAGAGTATTTGGTGAACGTAAGAGGACTTGGGTACAAGCTCGTGAAAAAGGAATTTATGCATGAATATTAAAAGCAGGCTTGCCCTTCATCTGATCGCCTGGCTCGTTATCGTGGGGCTCATCCTGTCGGTTCTGGCAGGTATTGCGCTAGTATGGACGATGAAACAATTGTCGCGAATCGAAGCCACACGCCAATTTGAAAGCGCAGGTTTGTACCAATTGATTGAAACCATTCAGGCCAAAGGAGACTCGCTGCAATTCGATCCTGAGCTGCTTGCTTTAGTTCGTGAAAATGGAGGGTGGCTACAGCACGTTGATGAAAATGGGCGGGTGACGGATTCGTTTTACACACCTGAGGATGTGCCACGTCAGTATGGTCCAGGAGAGATAACGTCATATTGGCTAGGAAAAACTCCTTTTCCGTACCACCTATACTTATGGATACAAGAGAAAAACGGTGTTTTACATACGTTGATCTATGGTTTGGAAAAGAAGGACGATGAATTCATTCAAAAGCTGATTGATCAGGCAGACGTAAAAGACAAAGGGATCATTCTTCCTGACGAGCTCGATCGGCAATTAAAAGAGGATCATGCATGGATGCAGCTGCTCGATGAAAAGGGGACAGAGCTGGCTTCATTCAATAAACCAGCCGAGGCTCTTTCAAATTTTTCTGTACAGGAGATGGCGCTTCGCTCGGTTTATCCGGACCGTTACGCGACGAGACTGACCTCTCATTATGATGAGGGGACCAAACAGACGTGGCTGCTCAGTTATCCGATGTCAGGAGCAAAGCCAGGTACAGCTCCATGGGTGACGCCTGAAATCAAGGTGCTTGCGATCGGCATAGGTGTACTTATGCTGGTGGCTATGCTCGTGTTCGTAATTACCTCCTATTGGTTCGGGCAGCGCTTGGGTACACCTATCGCACATATCCTGAAATGGCTGCGATTTTTAAAGCTGGGAAGGTATGAAGAACCAGCCGATTCGAGCGGTCTTCCACGCAGTCGGGACGAGAATGGAAACAGAAGGAGCAAATATCGCATTTATCAAGATGTAATCGATTCGATGGAATCCTTGTCCCAGACGCTACATCTCAATGAACAGCTTCAAGTGAAAACGGAGCGGATGAGAGAGGAATGGATCGCTGGAGTTTCTCATGATCTGAAAACGCCATTGTCCTCAATCAAAGGCTACGCACATATTTTGGTCAACGAAGACTACAACTGGACTGCCGATGAGGTACGATCCTTTGCTAAAATTATATTGGACAAATCCTCTTATATGGATGATCTGATCAACGATCTTACGCTGACGTACCTGCTTCGGAACGGTCAGGTCGCTCCATCTGTTGAGCGAGTGGAGCTGAATGCGTACCTAGCCGAAGCGATTGCCGAGGCTGCGAATCATCCGATGTACCCACAAGAGTGTATCCGCTTTATTCCTGCTGCTTCTCCTGCTTATTTGCTGGTTTACAAGCCATGGTTCCAGCGAATCGTGGACAACCTTATAGCCAATGCGCTCTTTCACAACGAAAACGGCACGATCATCACAGTTACGTTACAGGCAATAGAGCCAGCCACCATCCTTCTTACCTTTGCTGACAACGGCAGGGGGATGGACGAGGAAACAACCGCTCGTCTGTTTGAACGATATTTCCGTGGAACCAATACAGAGATGCGGACAGAAGGATCAGGATTGGGAATGGCTGTGACCAAAGCGTTAGTGGAAGCGCTTGGTGGATCGATTGCTGTCAGCAGTTCACTTGGAAAAGGAACGACGATTTCGCTTACGTGGAAGAAGTTTCCTGCGGCGAAGCTGCCAGGACCGCTCCAATAAAAAAACCTTTATCGAGACTCGCTGCAAACGGGCCAAGATAAAGGTTTTTTTCTTTATTTGAGTTTAAATTGCTTGATCAAGTCTTGCAGCTCCTCAGCCATTTGCGACAAGGAGGCGGCAGAGGATGAGATTTCTTCCATGGACGCAAGCTGCTGCTCGGCCGCGGCAGATACGTTTTGCGAGCCGAAAGCGGAGGCTTCTGCCGTATTGGCAATGATTTCAATGGATTGGACAACCTGCTTTGCGCCAGCCGTCATATGCTGTACGGAGAGTGTAACCTCCTGCATCTGGCTTTTTACATTGCTTGTGCCTGCTAAAATATCATGGAAGGATTGTCCGGCAATATTCACAACCTCAATACCTGCAGCTACCTCTAAAGTTGTCATCTCCATGGCGTTGATTGCAGAGCTGGTTTCATGCTGGATCGTCGCAATCAACTCCTTGATCTGCTGTGTTGATCGAGCCGACTGCTCAGCCAAAAGGCGAACTTCATTGGCGACTACGGCAAAGCCTCTGCCTTGCTCCCCAGCCCGAGCTGCTTCAATAGCAGCGTTTAGTGCCAGTAGATTTGTCTGCTCTGCAATAGAAGTAATGACCTCAACAATTTTGCTAATGTCTGCCGAGCTCTGTCCAAGCGCCTTGATGGAATCTTCGAGTCCGTGGACGGTACTGCTTATGGACGACATTTGTTCAACGGCTATTAGAACCGCTTCGTTTCCACCTGTTATGCTCTCCGAAGCGGTATCCACAGCGATGGATACCTGTTCAGTGTTTGCTGCAATCTGCTGTAAGCGGCTCGACATGTCATTCATCGTATGAGATGTCTCTACAACGGAGCGTGATTGCTCATCAGTTCCAATCGCAACTTCCTGGATGGTTGTCGCGATTTGTTCTGTCGCTTTGCTCGTTTGCTCCGAGCTCGCCGTCAATTGCTCAGCAGTAGAAGCGACGTGTGCGGAGCTTTCGCTGACACGCGAGAGGAGCTGGCGCAAATTGTCTGTCATCAGATTCACATGCTCACCCAGCTGACCGATTTCATCTCGGCTTTTCCAGACGATTTTTTCTCCCGTCAAATCACCTGCAGCTACCTTTTTTACGAGAGACGCCATAGAAATGAGAGGTTTGGAAATATATCCGGATGCAAACCAGGTAAGTATAAAACCGCTCACTAAAAAAATGCTTAATACGACAATAAGATCGTACAAAACGCTTTCAGCAGGCTTGTTGAAATCCTCCATGTAGCTGCTCGCAACAATGATCCAGCCCCAGTGAGGGTCTTGCTCAGAGTATGCGACCTTTGGAAACATCAGGTCCGGGATACCGACCTTTTCCCATTGGTAGTACGTAAATCCGCCACCGCTTTTCCCCGCTTTAATGATCTCCTGATTAAAGAAGATACCGTCTGCATCTTGATTTTCCCATTGGTTCTTGCCTTCACTATTGGGAGAAGCGAGGATGTTTCCTTTTTCATCCATGACGAACATATAGCCACTTTCACCATTATCGATGTTTCTGTTTATCGGACGCGTACCATCAGCTTGCTTGGGGCCGAGGATATGGCTCTTGATTTGCTCCTCTGCCTCGTCCTTGGTGATCCTTCCCTCCGTTACATACCTTTGCAGCGTATCAACCATTTCAATCGTCATGTTTACATTGTTTTTCAAAGCGCGTGCACCCAGGTCATTTAAGTTTCTACTGGATGAATAATAGCCTTGAAGTCCAACGATCAGACTGGGAAGCACTAACAGGATTAAGCAAATGATGACCAGCTTCGTGCGCACAGACCGTAGACCAGTGTACTTGGTTTCTTTCACGATTAAACCTACCCCTCTATCTCTATATGTATTTCTTTTTATATCGACAAAAGTAGGTAGTAAAAATAGTTTAATCTGAATGTTTCAGCAACAAAAAACGTTTGTAAACTCTGAGGAAGTGCTCAACACTTCGAGTACAGCCTGAACAGGGGAAAGCCAAGTCTTCAAAGGAAATACATGGTATGATAGGGGCAAAAGAATACTTTTTCGGATGGAGGCTGACCGATGAAATTCATAGACAATCAAGGAATTACCGATCCGCGCATCAATCTGGCAATCGAAGAGTATGCTCTCAAAAGTTTGCCGGATGGCGATGATTACTTGCTGTTTTACATTAATGAACCGTCCATTATCATAGGTAAAAACCAAAATACGATTGAAGAGATTAATGCCAGCTATGTTGAGGAGAACAACATTCACATCGTTCGCAGGCTATCTGGTGGCGGAGCTGTTTACCACGATCTCGGAAATCTGAACTTCAGCTTTATTACCAATGACGACGGCCAGTCTTTCCACAACTTCCGTAAATTTACCGAGCCGGTTGTACAAGCCTTGAAGAAATTAGGGGTCGAGGCAGAATTGACGGGCAGAAACGATATCCAGGTAGGAGAGCGCAAAATTTCCGGCAACGCCCAGTATTCCACCAAGGGACGTATGTTCAGCCACGGTACGCTGCTCTTCAATTCGGAAATGGAAAATGTGGTATCTGCGCTGAAAGTAAACGCAGAAAAAATCCAGTCCAAAGGCATTAAATCGATTCGCAGCCGGGTTGCCAATATTGCAGAGTTTCTTGATATGGAAATGACGATTGAGGAATTCCGCTTGGCGATTCTTCACTCCATTTTTGATGGTGGAGAAGTAGAAGAGTATAAGCTCACAGCCGAGGATTGGAACAAAATCAATGAGCTGTCCCATTCCCGTTATCAAAGCTGGGATTGGAACTACGGCAAATCTCCAAAAAGCAATTACCGTCAGTCCAAGCGCTTTGACATTGGTACCGTCGAGGTTCAATTGGATATTGAGAAAGGGCGGATTAAAGAAGCAAAAATTTACGGAGATTTCTTCGGGGTGAGAGATGTAGCGGAACTCGAGGAGCTGCTGCGTGATACACCATATGATCGTCCGTCCGTTAGCGCGGTCTTATCTGAGGTGAACATTCAGGAGTTTTTCGGAAACCTGGATAGAGAGTCGTTTGTTACCTTGTTGATTGGATAAATGGGATAAGCAGAAGCAGGCTGTCGAAGAGTGTGATTCGACAGCCTTTTTGCATCAGGATCAGCTATTTCTTTTCCGCCAGCTCTTTCAAGGCTTGCTCGACATATTTGCTCTCAAGCACTTCCGAGGTATCTAGCTTCTTTTTAATGGCGCCAACCGAGTACAGAAAATCTGCCTGCTCCTGATGAGCCTTCGCAAATATTGGGGTGATGGGAGACAAAATGGGCTGCGAGTTTTTCAGGACAGTGCTGATAATTTCTCGTTGCAGCTTTTTGGTTTTTACGAATTCATCCGTCACTTCGTCCAAATGCTCAACGTAGTATTTACGTGTTTCTTCGTAGGTTTTGAGAAACAGGACGGTTAGCTCCGGATGCTCCTTGGTAAAGGAACTGCGGGCAATGAGGAAACCAGGGGCAAAAATATTCAAGTCTTCGCCCGTCACCAGCTTTCTGGCTTGAACCTGGACGACAGCAGTCGTGATATAAGGCTCCCAAACCGACCAGGCGTCAATGGCTCCGGTATCAAGAGCAGGTCTCGCTTCATCCGGCTGCAGGTGGATAATCTGTACATCCTCTGCTTTGAGCCCTGCCCGATCCAATACCAGGTAAAGAAAGTTGAAAGCACTGCTGCCTTTTGCAACAGCAATCTTTTTCCCTTTCAATTCCGTGATATCCTTTATCGGGCTATTTTTAGGCAAGAGAATCGCGTTGTTGCGCTTACCGTCACTCGTTACAGCAATCGCCTTGAAGTCGACGCCACCTGTTTGTGCAGAGACGACGGGCGTACCACCCGTTGAACCAAAATCCAGTCGCCCAGAGGCAATGGCTTCAAAATGGGGTGGGCCACTGGCAAATTCATGCCATTTTACTTCGGCTCCTGCCTTGGCAAAGGCATCCTCAAAAATGCCTTTATCCCGCGCGTAAGAAAAAATGCCGGTGCTGCCTTGAATGCCAATATTTATGATAGTCTTTTCCGCTGGCGCCTGCTTGTTTGACGCTGGTTGCCCTTGTGCAGATGAGTTTTTCTCGTTATTTGTACTTCCGCAGGCTGTGAGCAGCAGGGTAAAGAGGATGAACAAAATGAATGTTACACGCATACGAGCTTTCAACAATGATCCTCTCCTTTTTGGAATGCAGGTCTGGCGATCCTCGCTTTTATGTGGATGGATGCTCTAGGGAAGCGGCGTATTGGTTAGACGGATACGGCAGGTCGTAGTGATCGCGCAGCTTGGTACCTGTATATTCAGTGCGGAACAAGCCTCTGCGCTGCAATTCAGGTACGACCTGATCGAGAAAATCATCCAGTCCGCCATAGGTTAGCTGCGGCATAATGTTGAACCCATCAGCGGCACCACTCACAAACCATTGCTCCAGCTCGTCAGCTACCTGCTTGGCTGTCCCCGCTATCGTAAGGTGACCGCGACCGCCTGCCAGACGGAGGAGCAGCTCTCGAATGGTCAGCTTTTCCCGATCGGCCAAATCACGAATGAGCTGGGTCCGACTCTGATGTCCGGCGATCTGCTCCGTGGCCGGCAGCTCGGGCAAACGGCCATCCAGCGGATAAACAGATAGATCAAAGCCGATCCGGTTGGAAAGCTGGAGGAGACTGTATGCGGGATGTGTCAGCTCATGCAGCTGTGCTTCCTTTTCTTTTGCCTCCGCTTCACTTTCACCGATGATTGGGCAGATGCCAGGCAGTATTTTCACATGCTCCGGGATGCGTCCGAGCTGGGCAATACGTGCTTTAACATCCGCGTAAAAGGCTCGCGCATCCTCTATGGTTTGCTGGGCTGTAAAAATCGCCTCGGCGTACTCGGCAGCAAAATCCTTGCCATCTGCTGAGGAGCCTGCTTGCACGAGAAGCGGTCGACCTTGCGGAGAACGGGACAGATTGAGGGGGCCGCGTACAGAAAAATGCTTGCCGCGATGGTTCGGCTCATGGACTTTGCTATTGTTGGCATAAATACCGGAGGCTTTATCTTTGATCAGGGCATCCTCCTCCCAGCTGTCCCATAGCTTGAGCGCGACCTCGACGAATTCTTTGGCACGCTCATAGCGCAGGTGATGTGCGGGGATTTGATCCAGATTGAAGTTCTGTGCTTCGCTGTCCGTACCGGAAGTGATGATGTTCCAGCCAGCACGGCCACCACTGAGATGGTCGAGGGAAGCAAACCTGCGGGCGATGTTGTACGGCTCGTTGAAGCTGGTGGAAACGGTAGCGATCAGCCCGATGTGCTTGGTGACAACCGCGAGAGCAGAGAGCAGGGTCAACGGCTCCAAGCCCCCAACTGCTCCGTATTTGACCGCCTTTTGCGAAGTAGAATAGCGATCTGCTAGGAAGAGGGAATCCAGCTTGGCCTGCTCTGCTTTTTGTGCCAACCGCTCGAGATAGCGAAAGTCGTAGATGCCATTTACATCAGAAGCAGGATGACGCCAGGCTGCTTCGTGATGTCCCAGACTTGCCAGGAAAAGATTCAGGTGAAGCGATCGATTTTGCTTGCCCAATGGATATCACCTCATCAAATTTTTCAGAAAGCCCCGTATCGAAGATCTGTCTGTTTCAACAAAAAAGCATGCAAAAAAACCTCGATCCAAGATAATGATGCTCTCTTGGACGGAGGCCTCCAGTGGTCCGGTCGGCGGATGAATTAATCCGAGTGATAAAGTATGAGTTGGATGATAGCAACAAATTAGAAAGCCGTCAACTGTGAAAAATACTTAGAGACGAGCAACGACTATTGACAGCCATGAGCAGCGGTGATACGATAACGCTCAATTACCAAGTAAACCGATGAGAATAAAAAAAGCCAACCGGACAACTGGAGGCACTGTTTCGTCTGATGACGTGACTGTGCCTCCTTTGCTTTTTCAAAGAATAAAAACGCACAAAGGAGTGGAAGAACGATGGGCAAGTCAGATCAAGCAGTCGAGTTTGGCTGGTTTATTCCGACAACGGGAGACGGCAAGCATATCGGGGTAGAGCCTGAGCGCGAATCGACGGCTGCTTACATGATTGAAGTTGCGCAAGCTGCGGAGGATGCAGGATTTACATTTGCCCTGATCCCGACAGGCGGTTCCTGCATCGATTCCTGGATTATCGGTTCCACAATTGCCGCCCAGACGAGTGTATTGAAGCCGCTTGTAGCGATGCGACCGGGATTGATCGCCCCCGTGCTCGCAGCTCGGATGGCGGCATCACTTGATCAGGTCAGCGGCGGACGCGCCTTGATTAATGTTGTCACAGGGGGCAGTCCACAGGATTTGCTGGCTACAGGGGATCCGCTTGCACATGATCATGACGGACGCTATGAGCGCACTCGTGAGTTTTTGCACATCGTAAAATCCGTCTGGACGAACTCGCAAGCGAAAAAAGACAAATATTTGGCGAGCAATCAAGCCTATCATCAGGTGGAGCCTGTGCATTTTACAGGCAAGTACTATGACATTAAGGGAGGAGCGAGTCAGCCTGCCCCTGTCCAAAAGCCGTACCCACCGCTTTACTTCGGTGGCAGCTCCGAGGCAGGCAAGCGTGTCGCGGTAGAGACAGCGGATGTTTATCTGATGTGGGCAGAGCCGCTGGATTGGATCGCAGAACAAATCGCGGAGGTGGAAGGGCTGCGCCAGGCTTATGAAACGGAGCATGGGGCAGGCAGAGAGTTGCGCTACGGTCTTCGGGCACAAGTATTGGTGCGCCCCACTGAGGAAGAAGCTTGGAGGGAAGCGTGGGAAATCATTAGTCAGGTGGACCAGGAGGCGCTTCGCGAGTCCGGCAGACCTTTACCCAAACCGATGCGACGAACCAAAAACGTCAAAACGACTTGCGTGAGCGCTCACGCGATAACGATTACATCCTCGGGCCGAATCTGTGGTCCGGCTTGTCAATCGTGCGAGGAGGCGGGGCTGTCCAGCTCGTCGGAACTCCCGAACAAGTAGCTGATCGCATTCTGGAATACATCGACTTGGGAATATCCTCCTTTATCCTCTCGGGATACCCGCATCTGGAGGAAGCCAAAATCACAGGCGAGCTTTTGTTGCCGGTGCTGAAAAAGAAACTAGAAGCAAGGCAAGCCAAAGCTGCCAAGGTCGAATCGGCCTGAGCCTGCCCGGACCGTGAAAGGAGTGCTCACCATGAAAGCAGATTTGTTGGAGATCAGCAATCTGGACAAAACATTTGACTCGCCGCAAGGAAAGACTCAAGCCTTGCAAAAAATTCAACTAGCAGTAAAAGAAGGAGAGTTTGTAACGATTATTGGTCCGAGCGGGTGCGGGAAAAGCACGCTGCTAAAAATCGTGGCAGGGCTCGATACCGGACATGAGGGCAGCGTTCTGCTCGGTGGACAACAGGTAAGTGGGCCAGGTATAGACAAAGGCTTTATTTTTCAGGAGCCGCGGCTGTTCCCATGGCTGACGGTAGAAAAAAACATCGCAGCCAATCTGCCGCTCAAATACCCGCATATTCACAACCGGGTGCAGGAGCTCATCCGGCTCGTTCGTCTGGAGGGCTTCGAAAAATCGTTTCCCCGTGAGCTGTCGGGAGGCATGGCACAGCGAGTCGCGATCGCACGTGCCCTGCTCCGCAATCCGAAGGTGCTGCTTCTGGATGAACCATTCGGGGCACTGGATGCCTTTACCCGTGCTCACATGCAAGAGGTACTGCTCGATATTTGGCAGGAGAACAAAACAACGATGATTTTTGTCACCCATGATATCGACGAAGCCATCTATCTTGCGAATCGAGTGGTCATTATGAATGCTCGCCCAGGCTCGATCAAAAGCATCATTCCGATTGATCTGCCTTATCCGCGGAAGCGGGCAAACCGCTCATTTCAAGAGCTGCGCCATTTGATTCTGAGCCAGTTTGAAAAAGTCGAGGAATTGGTGCTGATGGACCGCTCAGGGATTTAAAGGGGGGAAGCGTACATGAGCAATCAGGCTGAGGGGCTTACAGCCACCCATGTTGCGAACAGATCGGAGGCGATTACAAAGAAGCAAAAACGATTACGAATAAGCGAAAAAGCCATCATGGCAGGGAAAGGCATGCTGCTCCCGGCGGTGACCCTCGTTATTTGGCAGCTGGCGGGAATGCTTGGGCTCGTCTCTAAAACCATGCTGCCTACCCCTGTAGAAATCGCGCAATCCGCTGTAGAGCTTGTAGTCAGTGGAGAGCTGTTTGGTCATTTACAGGTCAGTATTACCAGGGCGGCTCTCGGATTTGTCGTCGGTGGCGCGATCGGGCTTTTGACGGGGCTGGCTGTGGGGTTCTCCAGCCGCGTGGAGCAGACACTGGACCCTTCTGTGCAAATGCTGCGCACGATCCCGCACCTCGCTGTCATTCCGTTGTTCATTCTCTGGTTTGGCTTCGGGGAGTTTTCCAAGGTACTGCTGATTGCAAAGGGCGCATTTTTTCCACTGTATGTGAATACATTTCTGGGGATACGCAACGTGGATTCCAAGCTGTTCGACGTGGCTCGCGTGCTCCAATTTAGTCGTTGGAAGCAAATTACGCAGCTGGTTCTTCCGGCAGCTCTGCCCAATATCCTGCTTGGTGTTCGGCTGTCTCTGGGTGCTGCATGGCTTGGACTCGTCGTAGCCGAATTGATGGGATCGAGTGAAGGTGTCGGTTATTTGATTATGGATGCGCGGCAATTTTCACAAACCTCGATTGTTTTTGTGGGGATAATCATATTTGCCATCGTTGGAAAGGCGACAGATTCGCTGGTCCGTTATTTTGAAAAGAAATGGCTGAGGTGGCGAGACAGTTACAGCGGATGACGGGAGAGGAAAAGGCAGGCATAAACGGGAAATAGATAAATGGAAGCGGATGACAATTCACGGGAGGAGCTGGCCGGATTGCAATATCGCAAGCTAGGGAGAACGGGATTAAAGGTATCTGCTGTAAGCTTGGGAACGATGGCTTTCGGGCGTTGGATTGGAGAAAAGGAATCAGAGGCAGTGCTTGCTGCTGCGCTAGAAGAAGGCATTACGTTAATTGATACGGCGGATGTTTACGGCAGAGGTCTGGATCAAAAAAATCCGGAGCTGACAGGGGAATCAGAGGAAATTTTGGGAAAGCTGCTGCGCGGAAAGCGGGATCAGATCGTGCTGGCTACCAAGGTTCATGGGCGTGTTGGACGCGGGGTCAATGACACGGGACAAAGCAGGTACCATATCATTCGTGCAGTAGAGAACAGCCTGAAGCGGCTGCAAACGGATTACATCGATTTGTATCAGGTACATCGCTTCGACCCGGATACGCCCTTGGAGGAAACGCTGCGGGCACTTGATGATCTGGTGCGCCAAGGAAAAGTGCGCTATCTAGGTGCGTCTAACTACGCAGCCTGGCAAATCGCCAAGGCGCATGGAATCAGTGAGAGGGCGGGCTTGCACCGTTTTGAAAGCATCCAGCCGGAATATAGCATCATCTCCCGGGAAATCGAGCGGGAGCTGCTTCCTTTTGCCAAATCGGAGCAAGTGGGCGTCATTTCCTACAGCCCATTAGGCAGAGGACTTTTGACAGGAAAATACACGTTTGGAGACGCAGCTCCAGAGGGAACGAGAGGGGCGGCAAAAGAGCAGCGCTTGCTGGAATTGCTTGCACAAGAGGGCCATTTTCATATTGTGGAGGGACTCCGCCCGATTGCCAAACGGCGGGGCTGGACACTGCCACAGCTAGCTCTCGCCTGGGTGTTGAGCAATCCAGTCATCACCTCAGCGATTGTAGGGGCTTCTGATGCAAGTCACATTCGTGAAACGTTGCGGTATGTTGATGAGCGACTGAGTGCCCAGGAAGAACGAGAAATTGACAGCCTTACACAGCAGGCGCAAGAGAATGCACTTGCTAGATATTAGGTGTTGCAGATAGAGAAGGGAGATTACATCATCATGGCAAAAATCGTCATTCTTTCAGGGAATCCAACCAAAACCTCCAGACTTGATACGATTCTCGGAGTCGTAGAGAAACAGCTGCGGGAAGCAAATCTGGAAATAGAGTGGATTCGAGTCCGTGATTTGCCGGCAGAGGATCTGCTTCATGCGCGGTTTGACAGCGAGGCAATCATCCGGGCAAACGCCCTTATCGAGCAAGCAGATGGAGTAGTTATCGCGACACCAGTCTATAAAGCATCTTATACTGGAATATTAAAAGCGTATTTGGACCTTTTGCCGCAAAAGGGGCTGAATGGCAAGCTCGTATTGCCGCTTGCCATCGGTGGAACGATCGCACATTTGCTGGCTATCGATTATGCGCTGGGGCCACTGCTGGCTGCTCTGGGAGTAAGACATGTGCTCGCTGGCGCATTTGTTCAGGATACTCAGGTGAAAAAGAACGAGGATGGGACAGGAGAGATCGAGGCCGAAGCAGCCCGACGCTTGCAAGAGTCGACAGAGCAGTTTGTGCATGAGCTGTACTGGCACGTAAAGAAGAAACAGAGCAATCAGGAAGAACAGATTGTGAAGTAGCGATCTGAAAAAGGATGCGGAGGCAAGAGGGTAGAAGTACTTGCCCGCGCATCCTTTTGCTATGTGTGCAGTCACACACTTCTCATTCTGTACCTTCCGTAGTTTGACGCTGGCGGTGATTCACACCCCATTCATACATGATATCGAAAATCGGTCGAAGCGTTTTTCCGTAGGGCGTCATGGCATATTCCACACGTGGTGGCGTTTCCGGAAATACCTTGCGCTCAATTAATCCATCCTGCTCCAATTCCTTTAGTTGCTGAGACAGCATTTTCTGAGAGACGCCAGGGATGAGGCGGCGCAGCTCATTGTAACGTCGCTCGCCTTCCTCCAAATGCCAAAGAATCAGCATCTTCCACCTGCCGCCAATCGCCTGAATCGTCGTCGAAACGTGAATATAGCAATCAATATCCTCTTCATCGTAAGCCGGGTCTGCTCGCAAAATATCCAGAAACATGGGTGTTCAGCTTCCTTCCGTACATCTTTTTTCCTTTTTCAGGACGATACTAATTGTTAGCTGATCGAATTCCTACATGAAAGTAACTATCCGATGAAAAAGTGCCTTCTTGTTGGGGGGACATGAGCCCATTACACTTTGCTTAGGTTCAAAAACATCCAGACGGGTACGGGGAGTGGACAAACGATGGATAAAGCATTCGATGGCAGGGTGGTTCTTATCACTGGCGCATCCAGAGGGATCGGTCGGTCGATGGCAGAGCGATTTGCTCGCGAAGGCGCGAAGGTCATTATCAATTACAATAGCAACAAGTCATTGGCAGAGGAAGCAGTGCGCCACATTCAAAGCGAAGGCGGAGAGGCAGTTGCCATTTCGGCTGACCTTAGCAAAGTGGCAGAAGTCAATAAACTGATTGAGGAATCGCTTCGCGTGTATGGAAAAATAGATGTTCTGATCAACAATGCAGGACTGATGATTACCAAGCCTCTTGAAGCTGTTACAGAAGAGGATTTCGACCGCCTGTTTGCCACCAATGTTAAAGGGACCTTCTTTGCTTGTCAACGCGCTGCGCAGCATATGACTTCAGGGGGGCGCATCATTAACTTCTCCACGTCTGTGACCGGAGCTATGTTTCCACAATACAGCGTATATGCAGGGACAAAAGGGGCGGTGGAGCAGTTTACCCGACAGCTGGCGAAGGAGCTGGGGCCAAAAGGAATTACAATCAATGCAGTCGCACCAGGTCCGGTAAATACAGAGCTGTTTAGCCAAGGCAAAAGCCAGGAGCAGATTGACGCGATTGTGAGAATGAACTCCTTTCAACGCCTTGGCGAGCCGGAGGACATCATCGGTGCAGTTCTATTCCTGGCAGGCGCGGAATCCCAATGGGTGACGGGACAAACCATCCGTGTAAATGGCGGTTTCGTTTAAGATAGGAAAAGGCATGCCATGACGCATGCCTTTTTGGTCTTTTCTTACTTTTTTCGATCGAGAAACATCAGTACAACGAGAAAAAGACTAAACGCGAGGAAAAAGAGGACATAGCCATTTGTCACCAGAGAAGGAAGCTCTGGTTCCGTTGGAAAGCTCCCTGTCTTCGCTTGCATTTGCCCAATCCAGGAATAATAAGCAATAGCTCTCTCGGCTGTGTAGATAATTCCGCTGGTAAGAAACGTAACCGTGGCCAGAATCAGATAGATGCTCGATTTCATTATCGCAAAACACTCCATTTCCAAATGTATACAAAACAGCTTACCATAGAGAGACGGGTCAAAAAAGGAACGTTATCGCACAGAAAGTATGTCGCGTGAGAGTCCGGGTCACGCTGTTATTAAGCAAAGGATCATCGAGCAAATGTGCTGGCTTGGCAGGAAAATGAAGTCAAAAGTGAAATGAGTACAAAAGCTACGTGAAAGCATTCGAGAAGAAAGCAGGGAATAGCAAATGTCAGCACCTTACAAGAAAGTATTTTGGGCGGCCGGCTTCGGTTGGATGTTTGATGCTATGGATGTTGCACTTTTATCATTTATTATGGTAGCGCTCAGGCAAGAGTGGGGCTTGTCTGGGGAAGAAGCCGGGTTATTGGGGACCGGTAATTTGGTGGGGATGGCGCTTGGGGCGTTTATTGGCGGGTATTTGGCCGACCGGATCGGACGCAAGCCGATCTTTTTACTTACACTCCTGCTGTTTGGGGCAGCGAGTCTTGCCAGCGCGTTTGCCACTGGTTTTTTGACCATGCTTCTATTCCGATTCTTGATGGGGCTTGGGCTCGGAGCAGAGCTGCCGGTAGCTTCGACGTTGGTCAATGAATTTGCTCCCCTAGAAAAGCGTGGCCGTACAGTTGTGCTTCTGGAAAGCTTTTGGGCAGTCGGCTGGATTGCAGCAGCAGTCATTTCCTACTTTATCATTCCGAACTACGGCTGGCGTGTTGCGGTGATCATCGGGGCATTGCCGATCGTGTATGCCTTGTTTGCGCGAAAAAGCATTCCAGAATCACCAAAGTTTCAGCCCAGAGCAGAGAGGGTACCATTGAAAAAAATCTGGACTGCTCATCAAAAGGAAACCATGACGCTGTGGGTGGTTTGGTTTGCTATTACCTTTTCCTACTACGGCATGTTCCTGTGGATGCCATCCGTGCTGGTTGACAAAGGCTTTACAATGATCAAAAGCTTTGAGTACGTTTTGATCATGACCTTGGCCCAGCTGCCAGGGTATTTTGCAGCAGCCTACCTCGTGGAAAAGTGGGGAAGGAAAAGTACGCTGGCGACATTTTTATTCATGACTGGAATCATGGCGTATGCATTTGGTCAAAGCAGTGGAACAACAGGCCTTTTGGTTACAGGGGCCCTGCTCTCCTTCTTTAATCTGGGGGCCTGGGGAGCGCTCTACGCTTATACGCCGGAAAATTATCCGACACCACTGCGGGCTACAGGCTCGGGCTTTGCCTCTGGAGTAGGGCGCATCGGCAGTATTATCGCGCCTTATCTCGTCGGCTATTTCTCAGCCCAGCATTACAGCTACGCGTTCATTTTTAGCATCTTTACCGTTGTCCTTGTACTCGGCACCCTCGTGCTGCTGGCGATTGGAAAGGAAACAAAAGGAACAGACATCGCGACCTCCAGTTAATGATAAAGATTGATAGTAGCTGTTGCGATCGCAATGATTTTCTCACGTAGCTCGGCAGGCTCTATCACCTTGATGTACGCTCCATAGGCAAGGACAATCTCACTTGCTGATTCGAGTGTATGGAATTCCACTTCAGCCTCGATCCAGTCATTCTCGATAGACTGGGTCGAGGCTATTTTTATATAGCGCTCCGCTGCCAGACGAGCAATTATCTGTTCGCGTACCAAAATGCGTGCAGGGTAGCGGGGCAGTGATGCCTTGAAGTCCCTCGTCGATTGCTCCCAATAGGTCGCCAGATCAAAGTCCGTCGGACGAACGAATGATTCCTCTAACATTTGTACAGCGATGAAGCGAGAAATGCGATACGTGCGCAAATCCGCCTCGACTTGTGCGACCAAATACCAGACGCTCCGCTTTGCGACCAGCCCGAGTGGGTGAATCAGCCGTTCTACTTCGGTGCCGTCCCGATTGTAGCGAATCAGCAGCTCTCTTTCCTGCCAGACAGCTTCCTGGATCAGCGTCAAAAAAGGAAAGCTTTCATCCGATTGATGCCAGCCTGCCCCGTCAATATGGAGTCGCTCCCGGACGTGATCCGCGCTTTGCTGAACCGTTTTCGGCAGGGCCGATTCCAGCTTCGATAGGGCATCATCAAAGCTTGTATCCATCCCGAGATCGCGCAGTAGCGCAGTAGGGGAGGCGAGCAGGAGTGAAAGCAGCTCCTCCGTTTTCAAACCCGTCAGATTGCTTCGGTATCCATGGGACAACGACCATCCACCGCCAGCGCCCCGCTCGGAATAGACGGGTACTCCCGCTCCGCTCAAAGCCTCCATATCGCGATGAATCGTTCGCTCCGATACCTCCAGTCTCTCTGCCAGCTCTTTTGATGTCAGCCGCTCATGATTTTGTAAAAGCAGCAAAATAGATAGTAACCGATCTGCCCGCAATGGACTCCCTCCTGCTGGAAATAATCTCTCCGTTTGATTTCTTTTATCTTATCGTATCGAATATGACAGCAGTTGTCATATTTGCTTTTGTAGACTGAATGCATGGCTAACAATCAATCAATACGAAAGAGGTGTTTTTTTATGAAGCCGTTGCAAGGAAAAGTAGCGCTGGTAGCAGGCGGTACACGTGGAGCTGGGCGAGGAATTGCAGTAGGACTTGGAGAAGCGGGAGCGACTGTGTACGTAACCGGACGAAGCACAAGAGAGCAAATGTCCGATATGGCGCGTACGGAGACGATCGAGGAAACAGCTGAGCTGGTTACGGTAGCGGGTGGACAAGGGATTGCGGTTCGTGTAGATCATACACAGCCCGAAGAAGTGAAGGCATTGTTTGAGCGAGTGAAGCTGGAACAAAACGGGCAGCTGGATGTGCTGGTCAATGATATTTGGGGCGGAGATGGGTTAACGGCATGGGAGAAACCATTTTGGGAGCAAGAGCTGGCCTCGGGCATTTTGATGCAGGAGAGAGCGGTGCATACACATTTGATTACAAGTCATTACGGCGTGCCGCTCATGCTGGAGAGAAAAACAGGACTGATCATAGAGATTACCGACGGCATTGATTATCGGTACCGTGGCAATCTCTACTACAGTCTCGCAAAAATCTCGACAATCCATCTGGCACAGGCAATGGCAAAAGAATTACATCCACATGGCATTACAGCCGTAGCCTTGACCCCAGGCTTCCTACGCTCGGAAGCGATGCTCGATCATTTTGGCGTAACCGAATCCACGTGGAGAGATGCGGCGGGGATTGATCCGAACTTCATCGTATCTGAAACCCCTTATTACATCGGCCAGGCTGTCGTGGCCCTCGCATCCGATCCAGCCATTACAGAGAAGTCAGGAAAGACACTGAGCACATGGGGGCTGTCTGACGAATACGGCTTTACGGATCGGGATGGAAGCAGACCGCACTGGGGGCGATATGCTGAGGAGCAAGGCTTCTACCGCTCTGACGAAGCCTGAGAAACCCCTTTTTTGACAAACCATTTACGGACATCGCCATTCAAAATCAGATTGGTGATAACACCGGCAATCAGTCCCCAGAAGGCAGCGCCAATTCCGCCGATGGAAATGCCAGAGATCGTGACGAGGAAGGTGACGAGCGCACTTTCCCGATCTCTTGGCTCCGTCATCGCCTGTGCAAGGCTGGAGCTGAGAGAAGCAAATAAAGCCAGACCGGCAATGACTGCAATCAGTTCTTTTGGCATTGCAGAGAACACTGAGGCGATCGTGACACCGAACATCCCGAACACGAGATAAAAGGCGCCGCAAGCAATTCCTGAAATATACCGTTTGGTGTGGTCCGGATGCGCTTCCTTGCCCGTGCAGATCGCAGCGGTAATCGCGGCCAGATTAATGCCGTGAGCGCCAAACGGAGCGAGCAGCAAAGAGGCAAGACCGGTCGTTGCCACAAGCGGACTCGCTGGCGTATCATAGCCATCTGCTTTCAGCACCCCGATGCCGGGAGCGTTTTGTGAAGCCATCGTAACGATGCACAGAGGAATCCCTAATCCAATAATGGCATCGAGTGAAAAGCTGGGCATCGTAAAAATGGGATTGACCAAAGCGATGTGTACGCCCTCCAGATGCAGACGGCCGAGTCCAAAAGCCACGACCAGACCTACCAAAAGCGTGAGCACGACGGCATAACGCGGAGACCAGCGCTTGGCGAATAAATAGCAAAAAATCATCGGCAATGCCAGGGCGGGGAGATGCTGCATCGAGACGAACACCTCGACTCCAAAAGAAAGCAATATTCCCGCCAGCATAGCCGTTGTAATCGACTGCGGTACATACTTCATCAGCGTAGAAAAAAGTCCGGAAACACCGAGTAGCGTAATGACGACGGCAGAAAAAATATAAGCGCCAATCGCATCGGCATAAGAATAGACGGTCAGACTGGAGACGAGCAGAACAGCCCCCGGAGTAGACCAAGCCGTGATGACGGGCGTTTTGAACCAGATACTTAAAATAATGGCGGTCAGTCCGCTCCCGATTGAAATCGCCCAAATCCACGAGGAGAGTAGACCGTCGCTAAGGCCAGCTCCTTTGGCTGCTTGAAACACGATCAGTAATGGACCTGCATAGGAAACCATCGTAGCTATAAGTCCGACGATAATTGCTGAGACAGATACATCAGCTGGAATGCTTTTTAACGATGAGATTGACCAATGATGTTTTTGCGGTGCCACAATGCGCAAAGCCTCCTACCTGGGGGCAGCGTCAGCCACCCCCTTTTTCGTTTAAAATGTAACGGATCGTTCGTTTCGTGATGTTCAGCTTCTTGCTTAACAGCTGCCTGTCGCCCTTTGTCTCGGTCAAGCCTTTTTCGATAATTGTCCGTCCGATTTCGCCCTCAAGCATTTTGATACGCTTGATTAAGTACTCAAAGTCAAAACCTTCAATCGATTTCACGTTGCGTGTAATCGACTCCACAAATCGCTCGCACTCCTGATCAATGGCGTTCTCCACACCACCATACGAAATAGTAGAAAGACTTGTCTGGCGTTTCACCTTATCGCGAATACTTGCGGGCAAATGCTCCGAACGCAGCACCTGGCACTCGTGCAGGGCAAGCGTCTGATTGAGCACATTGATGAGCTGACGCACATTGCCCGGCCAATGATAAGACTGGAGAAGCGCCATTGCCTCCGAATCGATCTCGCATGGTGTACTACTGCGTTTTTCCAAATAATAATGAGCGATTGCGGGGATATCCTGGGCACGCTCACGCAACGGAGGGATAGCCAGCTTGATTCCTTCCAGGCGATAAAGTAAATCACTGCGAAACCGATTCATTTCCACCTCGTGCTCAAGATCACGGTTCGTGGCAGAAATAAAGCGGATATTGCTCTGTCCGACCTGCTCGCCGCCGACACGCATGAACTCTCCCGTCTCAAGTGTACGCAAGAGCTTCACTTGGATAGAGTGGGGGGCTTCACCAATTTCATCGAGAAACAACGTGCCATTGTGGGCAAGCTCGAATAAGCCTTTGCGTGCCTTGAGCGCTCCCGTGAAGGCGCCTTTTTCGTAGCCGAACAGCTCACTTTCCAAAAGGGATTCAGGAACAGCCCCGCAGTTGAAAGCGACAAAAGGTTGCTGGTAGCGATTGCTTGCCCCGTGAAGAAACCGCGCCATCAATTCCTTCCCGGTGCCAGTTTCACCCTCAATCAGTACATGAATTGCTTTTTTTGCTAATTTTTTAGCGATTGCGGCTACTTTGGCCATCGGACTCTCTGGTGAATACACAATACCATATTGTGCAGCTTCTTGGGATAGTTCATCTGCTTGCTGGAAAGAAGACTCCAGAACCGAAGCGATGACATTTTCCAGACTATCGAGATCGTCAAACGGTTTTTCCAAATAGTCTCTGGCTCCCCATTGCATCGCCGTCACCGCTGATTTGATCGTGCTGTAGCCTGTCATGATTAGTACCTCGCAGCCGGGAAACACGGCTTTGATCCGCTTGAGCAGCTCAAGTCCGTTTGAATCGGGCAATTTCAAATCGACCAATGCGGCATGAAAGGGCTCACGCTGATTTTGCAGCAAGCGCTCCACGTCCTTGCCTGAATTGGCTACAATGACGTCGCAGTTTTTTTGCCGCAGAAAATAGGTGAAAAAAGTGGTGACCTCTGTTTCATCATCCACGATCAATATCCGTTTCTTCTCCATGCTCGCTCTCCTCTTCTGCTAATTGTGGCAAAAGCAGTGTAAACAGACTGTAGCAGCCCTCTTCGCTCTCGGCGAAAAGCTTTCCCCCGTGTGCTTGCGCAATCCCCAGACTGACAGACAAGCCAAGTCCTGTCCCTTTGGTTTGCTCCTTGGTGGAGTAAAATGGCTGGAATATTTGCTGAAGAAGCTCTGGGGCAATACCTGAGCCGTTATCGTGCACAGACAGGCCAATGTATAGACGGCCTTCCTCTTCCAACTGGAAGGAGCGGATTGTAATTTGCGGGTCCTCTTTGTCAGCGAGTGCATCTCGGGCATTGAGCAACAGATTGATCACAATCTGCTCGATTTGGTGGCGGCTCCCGTGAAATAACAGGGGAGGGTGAGCCATCTCCCGTTTTACGGTCAGACCAGATACGGAAAGCTGATAGCCGATCAGACCAAGAACGTCCTCGACCACCTCATCAATGGAGATGGTTGCGAATAAGTACTCCTCCTGTCTGGAAAAGGTAAGCAGATTCTGGATGATCTTTTTGCAGCGCACCCCGCATTGGTAAATGTCCTTCATCAAGGGAGCGGCGGGAGTATCTGTCATCTCGCGCATCAGTAATTGCGCATTGCCCAAAATCGCCGTTAACGGACTGTTTAGCTCATGCGCGATTCCTGCTGCCATCTCGCCAATCGCTGCCATTTTAGCTGACTGGATGAGCTGGGCCTCAATCTTGATCTTTTCATTCACATCCTGAAACAGCAGGCTATTCTCCACGGCTACACCTACGTGGCTGGCAATGAGCTGGAACAAATCAGTCTCGTCCCTGTCTGATTGCCGCGCCTCCCGACGAAAGAGGGTCAAAAAGCCAAATGTCTCATTCAGCTGGCTGCGCAGTGGGACAGAAGTGGCATGGTGCTCGGGCAGCACCTCCTGCAAATCGAGATGATACTGCTCAATCAACAAAGGAGCTTCTCCAAGCACGGATTTGGTCAACGTATGGCATTGCCAGCTATCCCCCGTCCATTTCGCTAAATACGAGGACAGGATGCCTCCTTTGACGATGGTTAGGGCGAAGTGCTCAAACAGCAGAATCTGGGAGAGCTGTGTCGCAATATAGATACTGGTTTGTGGCCAGGTCGCATTGATCTGGATTTGCGTCAATTGGTTGATGACGGCAAGCTGCTTGTTTTTCTTCTTCATCTCCTCGACGAGGTAGATCAGCTCGCTGTAGTAGCTTTTGCGGGAGGATTGGATACCCGTCAGCTTTTCCAGAAGTTCCTGTTTATTTTGCATGATAGACCTCCTCTAAAAACAACTCCTATAGGGCTTGGCGGAACAGAGCGGCGACATCCTGCACACTCATATCACGCGGATTGGTTGCCATGCACACATCGTTCAAAGCATGCGCGCTCAGCAAATCAATCTGCTCTGGATGGAGTCCGATGGCTGACAGTGACTCGGGAACTCCCAGGTCCTTCGCCAATTCCTTTACTGCCTTGAGCGTCAAGCGTGAAGCGTCGTGCACGCTCATCCCAGATGTATTCTCGCCGAGACATTCGGCGATTTGCCGATACTTTTCCGGAGCCGCGATATAGTTGTATTCGAGTACATAGGGGAGAAGGATGGCATTGACCTCACCGTGTGGCGCATCGAGAAAGCCGCCAAGCTGGTGGGACATGGCGTGCACTGCACCGAGAATCGCATTGGAAAAGGCGATGCCAGCCTGCAGACTTGCCATGGCCAGCGCTTGCTTCGCTTCGGCGTTGTATTGACTGGCCACAGAGGGGCGCAGATGCTTGGCAATAAGCCGTATTGCCTGGAGAGAATGCACCTCTGTCAATGGTGTTGCTGCCAGGGAGATATACGATTCGATCGCATGAGTCAGCACGTCTATGCCTGTGTTGGCAGTGAGCTGCTTATCCTTGGTCATCAGCGTCTGTGGATCGATGATGGCAATATCGGGGATGAGGGATTTGGAGATAATGGCCATTTTGACTTTGCGGGCGCTGTCTACAATGATGGAAAACTGCGAGACCTCGGAGCCGGAGCCAGCAGTGGTGGGCACCATCACCATCGGGGGGAGCGGATGCATAATGTTGTCGACGCCCTCGTACTGCACGATACTTCCTTCGTTCGTGGCGAGAAGAGCAATCGCTTTGGCCGCATCGATAGAGCTGCCGCCGCCTACCCCCAGAATCGCGTTGCATTCCTGGGCGCGATATTCGGCAATCCCTGCATGTATTTCGTAATCCTTTGGATTGGCAGTCACGTTGGTCCATAGGTGATACTCGAGATGCTGTTGCTTCAAATAGGAAATAATGCGCTCTGTCCAGCCAGCATTTACAACCCCGAGATCACTGACGAGAAAGACGCGGGTTGCTCCTAATCTGCGCAGACTTTCCCCAATCTGGGTAATGGACTGGTTTCCAAAAATGATTTCGGGTGTCATGAATTTGGATATTTGCATGCTTCTTCCCCCTTATTTCCACTACTAAGTAATACCGCAAATAAGAGGGATTTCCCTTTTTCAGCCAAAAGCTCGGCAGGTGGGCCGTTTTTTTGGCTCATCGGGCCGTAAGTTCGGCTAAACGGAACCACAATGCTGAGAAAAAACGCGACAGATTAAAGCGCTTACAGTTGGCACGCTGCTTGCTACTAGAAAGAGACAGCATCCTATCCAAGAGAGAAAAGAGGAGGAAAGAAAATGAAAGCAGCGATTGTAAACGAGTTTCATCAAAAGCTGGAGGTAAAGGAAGTTGCGGTTCCTGAGGTGGGGCACGGAGAGGTACTCGTAAAAATCAAAACATGCGGAGTTTGCCATACAGATTTGCATGCGGCACATGGGGACTGGCCAGTGAAGCCGAAGCTCCCGCTTATTCCTGGACATGAAGGCGTAGGAGTGGTCGAAAAACTGGGTGAAGGCGTAACGTCCTTGAAGCTGGGCGATCGTGTAGGGATTCCATGGCTGTTCTCTGCGTGCGGAGAGTGTGACTATTGCTTGAGTGGCTGGGAAACATTGTGCAAGCAGCAGCTCAATGGCGGTTACTCTGCAGATGGTGCTTACGCTGAATATTGCGTGGCTCCGGCAGCGTATGTGGCACGGATTCCAGATGAGCTGGGAGATGTAGAAGCGGCTCCGATCCTGTGCGCAGGGGTAACAACCTACAAAGCATTGAAGGTTGCGAATGTAAAGCCAGGCGAATGGGTAGCCATTTATGGAATCGGTGGCTTGGGTCACGTAGCACTGCAATATGCCAAGGCGATGGGCTACAACGTAGTAGCTGTCGATATTCACCAGGAAAAACTGGAGCTGGCAAAAGAGCTGGGTGCAGACGTAACGATCAATGGCAGCGAGGTAGATCCAGTACAAGCGATTGAGGAGCAGGTTGGCGGTGTGCATGGAGCAATCAGCGTTGCTGTTACCAAAAAAGCGTTTGAGCAAGCGTACAAGTCAGTAAGACGCGGCGGATCGCTCGTTGTAGTCGGATTGCCGAATGCCGAGCTGCCTATTCCGATTTTCGATACCGTATTGAACGGTGTAACGGTAAAAGGCTCCATCGTGGGCACGCGCAAGGACATGCAAGAAGCACTGGACTTTGCTGCTCGCGGCAAGGTGCGTGCGATCATCGAGACACAGCCACTGGATCAAATTAACGAAGTCTTGGAGCGTTTGGAAAAAGGTCAAATCAATGGTCGTGTCGTTTTAACCATGGAATAAGGGACTGCCCCGTATATGCAAAACCGCCAGGATGTCATTCTTGGCGGTTTTGTCTTTGCTTTGGAAGGTCTGAGCAAGAATCGCTTGAACAATCAAACATTTTTATAGCGTTTTCACTCAAACTTGCCTATAATGCTCCGTAAGTGAAATAAACGCATGGAAAGGAACGAAAAAGACATGTTGATTCGCGTAGCCGTCATCACTCCTGAGGATTTTGCGCCACTGATTACGGAGTGTGCGGAGGAGTTTACCAATATCCTGTATACGACCTATTACTACGGTAACCCGATGGAATGCGATCAACTGATGGAGCAGATCCAGGATTGCGATGTCCTGCTGTTTGCTGGGCCGCTTCCGTATTATTTTGCCATGCGCACATCTGGTCAAAGAAAGCTGCCTGCGGTTTACATTCCGTCGGATGAGTACACGCTGACACTGAATCTGGGTCATATTTTGCTGAACAGAGAGGAAGGCCTGAAATCGCTATCTGTTGATATACCAAAACTAGCGTATTTACAGCAGGCAGTAGAGGAATGGCAACTGGATGCTTCAGGCTGGTGTGTAAGGGACTACAGCCAAATTATTGACGGAGTGGGAACGAATTTTGATCCGGAGGCACTTATTCACTTTCACCGAGAGAATGTTGAAAGCGGGCGGGCAAACCTCGTCTTAACCAGTGTCGATTATGTCCATACGCAATTGCGTGACGCCGGGATTCCGTGTGTCAATCTGATTGTACCAAAGAAAAGCATCCGGGAAGCATTGGTGAAGGCTGCTCACTTTGGACAGCTTATGATTAGTGAAAATGCCCAGATTGCTGTTGGCTTGGCGGCGATTAATCCAGTCGACGGCGACCTTGGAACCAGTACAAAGCCAGATGCGGGAATCATGCTTCAGCAAATGCTGCTCGAGCTGGGTAAGGAAACAGACGCATCTATTCAGCAATTGGGACTGGATCAGTTTATTATTTACGGGACCAGAGGCAGCATTGAACAAATGACGGGTGACTTTACGCACATGCCAGCGATGGGCAACATGGAGCAATTATTCAATGTCACGATTAGCATGGGATTCGGTTTTGGCATGACCGCAAAAGAGGCGGAGGCAAATGCACGGATCGGACTGTTCCATGCACGGAAGCAGCCTGAAAGCAGCAGTGCTTTTTTGGTGACCAATGAAAAAGAAGTAATTGGACCATTGGATGTTAATCCGCGAGCTTTCCATTTGAAAAGCGACAATCGCGACATTTTGCATGTGGCTGAACAGACAGGACTGAGCGTAGCTACGATTACCAAGCTCACTTCGTTTATCAATCTTCGCCGCGACAATCGCTTTACGGCAACAGATCTGGCTGAGTACTTGCAGTTCAGCAGACGAAGTGCAGAGCGCATGCTGAAAAAGTTGATGGATAAAGGATTTGTTGAAACGGTTGGGGAGGAACAGCCTTATCAGCAGGGCAGACCACGTGCCGTTTATCGCATCAATTTTTAGAAAATTGACTTGACTATCACTTGGAAACTTTGTATATTTATTCAAAATTAGCGACTCCATAACGACAGTTGTCGGTAATGGAAAAATAAGGACATTCACCTTTTTTATAACTGTAAAGGTTACCTATGAAATCGGTCACGCGTATGATCAGCGATCAATTAAACAGCAAGGGGATAGAGTAGTGAAAATTACATCCGTAACTGTAACGGGGATCAAGCTCCCGTTGATTCGACCATTCATCGTCGCTTATGAGACCTACTACGATATGCCAACGCTCTTGATCAAAATCGAAACAGATGCAGGCATTACAGGGTACGGAGAGGCTACACCGGATCAGCATGTGACCGGGGAAACATGGGAGAGCACCTACAGCATGCTCGTTCACCATTTGGCGCCGAGTGTGATTGGAGAAAACCCGTTTCATATCGAACGAATCCATGAAAAGATGGCGGAGCTTGTGTACGGTTCGCCCTCTGCAAAAGCGGGCATCGACATCGCTTGCTATGACATCATGGGCAAGGCTACGGGGCAACCGGTATATAACCTGATTGGCGGTCTCTACCATGAAGTGCTTGCTGTGCCATACGTGGTAAGCATCCTCTCGCCAGAAGTAATGGCCGCAGAGGCCGCAGAGGCGCTCGCCCAAGGATACAGCACGATCAAAATTAAAGTCGGCAGCGATCCGGCAATCGATGTAGAGCGCATCCGTGCTGTACGCAAAGCGATTGGCGACTCCGTACAATTGCGGGTCGATGCCAACCAAGGCTGGCGAAACCGGGCAACGAGCATGTGGGTGCTTGAGCAAGTGAAGAATTGCAACATCGACTGGATTGAGCAGCCTGTCATCGCGGATGATATTTCAGCACTGGCAGAGGTCCGCAGTCAGACAGTGATTCCTGTCATGATCGATGAAGGCGTGCATGGTGATCGCGAAATTCGGGAGACCATCGTCAAGCAAGCTGCTGACAAACTGAACATCAAGCTGATGAAATGTGGTGGCATTTACCCGGCGACAAGGCTGGTTGCGCAAGCAGAAATGGCTGGCATGGAATGTCAGGTAGGCTCGATGGTGGAATCGGCTATCGCTTCTGTGGCGGGGGCTCATTTATGCGCAGCAAAAAAAGCGATTATTTCCAATGAGCTGGTCGGACCGCTGATGTTTTCTCGCGACGTAGCTGCCATGCCGTTTGTTGAAAAGACGATCAAGCTGACAGAGCAACCAGGGCTTGGCCTGGAAGTAGATGAGCAGGTAGTAGCAGAGCTGGCACAGATGTCGACAGTGATCAAATAGAGATCGAAATCATAGAAAAAGGTAAAGCGTCGCTAGTCGGCGCTTTACCTTTTTTCGCATCCGTTCATTGATAATAATCTTGCAGCATGTGATTAAATACCTCGTTTTGCTCATCCGTCTCGGAGTCCTGAAATGCTGGACCGCATTTGCTGTGGGTTACCTCGACCCCCGTGTAATGAACGTTGATCTCATCAGGTGTCCCTATATTTGTGGAGTAACCGCCTGTGCCGTTGATTCGCAGGCAAGATCCAGGTATCTCTGTACGCTGTCCGTTTTTATCAACGTAATAATATTTGTCTGTAACAAGCCCATACTCCATATCAGGTGCTGAAGTGGCAAAGTACCCCTTGTCGTTGATGATGTGCAGGGCATACTCGCCTTCATAAGCGAGTGGTGGCGCGTTTTTCACGTTGTAGAAAGCATAGACGGTTCCCTCGTAGCCTTCCGGTATAAGGTAGATGTCATTGGTCGAGCTTTGCTGCACGCACCCGCTGACAACAAACATAACTACTGATAAAAGGAGGAGCTTCAACGTCGCTGCAGATCGTTTTATCGCTGCCATCATATCTTGTCTCTCCTTGCCGAACCATTCATTGTCGTTACCCGAGTGTCTATTTCGTAATAAAATTCAGATCAAAGTTAAACGAGGTCTTGTTCACCTCAGTGACCTGCTTTGTGCTTTCATCATACTCCAGAATGACGACTCTCGTTTCAACATCATCTCGTTTCTCTACGATGGCAAATCGATTTTTATCTATCTGCGTTACAGAAGAGTTCGAAGATACAGGAATCGTAGGGAACGATGGCATATTGATCGGGGGAGCATTAAGGCTTGCTGCTGGCTTGTTGGCGATGAAAAATAAACAGAGAAGAATACCAGCCAATAAAACGGTTTGAATCTTTTCTTTCCACTTCATGTTAACATCAGCCTTTCTATAGCATTGTCTTCGATGGTAACATAAATAGACTGGGAAAAAATAGATCAATAGGAATAAAGACAAAAAACGCGGGCACTTGCTCCCGCGTCTTTTCTTTAAAATCAAGCAACCGATTGCGAAGGCTCCGTCTCTTTGTTTACCGCCTTTCGGGTAAAAGCACTCACCGCCAGTGTCACGATGACATTAATGGTGAACGCAATGATTCCGATATCAAAATCCTTGAAGGCTTGCGGCATCGACGGAAACAGGTCTGCCATCGAAGCATTGCTGAGTGTCGTATACAACACAGCAGCAAGACCAGCAATGATCCCGCAAAACGCTCCTTGAACTGTAACCGGATTTTTCTTCCATAGGCTAAAAAAGAGAGCGGGGAAGAGCTGGGTCACCAGGCTGTAGCCCATGATCAACAATGTGACAATCGTATTTCCGCCATTAAAGGTAAAGTAGAGGGCAGCAATTGCAACGACAGGAACCAGATAGCGGGTCAAGCGGACTAGACTAGCATCTGTTGTATTTGGTTTCCATATTTTATAGACGTTTTTGGACAAGATCGTTGCCGCTACGTTGAGCATCATCGAGCTAGGAACGAGAGCGGCGAGGATGCCGGCAGCGCCGATTACGCCGACAAACCACGGGTCAAAGGTAGCTTTGGAGAGCTTGAACAGGGCCAGGTCAGTATCAGAGCCTTTGAGGCCTGGCACCTGGAAGATCGCGGCAAAGCCAATGAAGATGACAAAGACCAGTACGATTTGATACATCGGCATCAGGATCGCATTGCGGCGCAGCGCCTTGCCGCTTTTGGCAGCGTAGGCGGCACTAAACGTATGCGGCCACATATAGGACCCGAGCGACCACAAAATGAGGGTAGAAACAAACCAGTACGTCGAGAGACCGCTTTCAGGCAGAACCAGAAAACCAGGATTCGCTTGATCAATCGACTTGAACATTTCCACGAAACCACCGTGATAGTGCAGCGGCAAATAAAAACCCATGAAGATGACGACACCGAGTATGAGAAAATCCTTGAGCACAGCAGTCCAGGCGGCGCCGTGAATGCCAGAGAGCATAACGTAGACGGTGACAGTAAGCACGCCGATCCAGATCGCGGCAGAGGGAGGAATCGTTCCATATGATGCTTCCGATACGATAATGCCAAGTCCCTTCAATTGAAGGACCAAATACGGAATCATGGAGATGACACCGACAATCGCGACTAGAACGCCTAAGGCTGTACTGTTATACTTGCTGGCAAAAAAGTCCGATTGGGAAAGCAGCTTCTTTTCCTTGGCGTATTTCCAGATGGGAGGCAAGAGCCAATAAGACAAAACGAAGTAGGCCGCATTGAAGATGTAGAACGCAGGAGCACCCGCAGCATAGGTGAAACCGCTCGCACCAAGAAAGGTAAAGGTGGTAAACGCCTCACCTGCCATCAGCAGGAAGACAAGCATGGAGCCAAGTCCACGGTTTCCGACAGACCACTGCTCCAGCGTCATCTCCTTTCCCCTGCGAGCGCGGAGAGCCAAATATCACAAAATTCTGTCCTACAAACGAATCACCCATTTTCGGGAAGAGCGCGACATACATTATTTTGTAAACCTGTTAACTGAGAAAAAAGCAAAGCTGGCGCAAGAGCAGAATCAGATTGCACACACCATTCAGCGAATCGATGAGCTCATCGAAGAAACCTCGAAATCGCAGGTGCAGGAAGCGATGAAAGGGATGCCGCTGTCGTTCATGTCGTATTTGTACTGTCCGTGCTGCCGCGTGCCATTGAAGATGACGGATGCCTCGATCCAGCAGAGCAGTGTGTACGAAGGAAAGCTCACATGTCCGTGCGGCTATCAGGCGGAGCTGTTCGAAGGCATTTTGATTACGGAAAACGTCACGACGTCCCCCTATCATTCCTGTATTTACGATGAGGAGATCATCGCAGAATGGAGTCCAAATTTTATCAGCCTGACCGAAAAAAGCTGTCTGTCCATGTACAAAGAGCTGTCGAAGCACGATTTAAAGAACAAGCTGATCGTAGAAACGAATGTCGACATCTTCGTCTCCCTGACCAAATATATGCCGCTGCTCGGGGAGGAACCGAACTATGTCTTTTGCGGGCACTCGTTGGAAATGATGAAGCGATTGAAAAAGAGGGTTGAGTATTCTTGTCCGAATGCGACTGTGTTGTACATGGTGAACAGTGATCTGCACATGCCGCTGCGGACACAATCGATTGATTACTTCATCGACAGCTTTTCCTTCAATCAATTTTCACTCTTGAACAAAAGGCTTCCCTGCGAGATTCTCGCACCGTACCTGCACGGGGAATCCAAGATTATGGGAACGTATATGTTTTTCTCGCCTGCCTCCAAGTCACTCAGAAAAATCAAGGAGATGTACCCCGATCCACATCCGAAAGCGTACGCGCTAGGTTATCTGGAGGAAAATATGGATGGTTTGGATGCGAAGCGGTTCCAAAAAGAGCATGTCGGTCAAACGGATAATCCCGGCAGCTACTTCATTTATCACGAAGAGCATGAGCTGGCTCACTTATACGCTTATCAATACGCCTTTAAAGAAGCAAAGCTGACGCAAGAGCAAGACTCGTGAAGGAGAAAAAGTGTCCGATTATTGTACAGAAGTGTATGAAAACTGTCTTTTTTTGAGCGAAATCGGACAGCTGGATCACAATCAAAGCCATGAGTAACAAGGGATTTGCAGGCTGGTATCTGAATTGCATCACGAAATCATAGCTTCGCAGCTAAGAGGAGCATCGAGAAAAGGAACTGGCTGGTGAGGATTTTACCGAAAGGAGAGAATGGCGTGGAGATTCGCGATGTAGTTGCCATTGTGACAGGTGGTGCCTCCGGATTGGGGGCGGCCACTGCGAGAAATGTGGTAGAGCATGGAGGAAGAGTAGCCATTCTTGATCTTGCGGAGGAAAGTGGCAGGGGATTGGCACAGGAGCTGGGACGTGATCATGCGTTATTCATCCAGACAGATGTTACGAGTGAAGCAAGCGTCCGAGAGGCGATTGAGCGAGCGACAGGCGCATTTGGCACGATTCATGCCGCGATCAACTGTGCAGGGATCGATCTCGCGCAAAAGACCCTTTCGAGAAACGGTCCACATCATTTGGATTCCTTCACCAAAGTGATTTCAGTCAACCTGATTGGCACGTTCAATGTGATTCGGATGGCAGTGGAGCAGATGGCAGGGAATGAGCCCACCAAAAACGGAGAGCGGGGAGTCGTCATTAACACAGCTTCGGTCGCTGCATTTGACGGGCAGGTTGGGCAGGTGGCATACAGCGCCTCCAAGGGTGGAATCGTCGGCATGACACTTCCATTAGCGCGTGATTTGGCGCCTTATGGCATCCGGGTCATGACGATTGCACCGGGACTGTTCGATACCCCGTTATTTGATAGGCTTCCTCGCTCGGTAAAAGAGTCACTGGGGGGGACTGTGCCCTTTCCGCCACGGCTTGGTGATCCGCGAGAATTCGCGATGCTCGTCAACACTATTATCGAGAATTCGATGCTGAATGGGGAAACAATCCGGCTGGACGGAGCGATTCGCATGCAGCCGAAATAATATAAACGACGCCCTACTTGTAAGGAGAGGGAGCGAGAAAAGAGTCCTGCGCTTTGATGGCGAGGACTCTTTTTGCTGCTCTATTTTTTCACAGCTCGGTGAGAGCTTCCTTTTCAATCAGGGCGATTTCTTGTGCTTTTAATACAGCTTGGGTGCGATTGGTGACTCCGAGCTTCCCGTAGATTCGATGTAGATAAACCTTCACAGTGCCGAGCGTATTTCCCAGCTCCTCTGCAATCTGCTTGTTGGATGCGCCTCGGGCTAGCATGGAGAGTATGAGCATTTCTTTCCCCGTCAATGACTCAATTAATGGAGAAGTCGCTTCGCTTATTCCGCCTGGGGCCTTCTTGGGGCACAAGGAGAGCAAATGCTTTACATATTCAGGCGAAACATTCGGAACGAGCTTGTTCACCCTTCTTTTCTCATGCTCCGTGAAGGACAAGAGCAAGTGAGACATAGCGACTCCGTGATCGATAAAGCTACGCTTATAACCATTTGCTTCTCCGATTACGAGCGCCTCGTGCAAAGAGAGCAATGCCTCCGCCTTTTTCCCAAGCTGCTGTAGTGCCAAAGCCTGCAACACCGCAATATCCACCTGACTCGTCAGCAGCCCTTCTCTTTTCGCAGCAGGTTGCAGAGCTTCCAAAATGCGAAGCGCCTCCTGCTCCTGATTTTTTTGCAGCTGCACATGTACGTACGTGAGCAGCTCCAGCTCTTTGTGAAGCGTAGGTTGTTCGAAAAAAGAGAGCGGCAGCTTCGCGAGGTGGAGCTCAGCATGGGACAAATCGTCCTCTTGCAGTGCGATCCGTGCGAGAAAAGCGCGCAAGGACGGGAGCCAGTAAGGGACTGACCAGTCTTGAATCGTATCGATTGCCTCTTCGATTATGGTACGGGCAGCTCGGGTATCTCCATTGGCGAGCTTGATTTTTGCCAGCGTCAATGAAAACGGAATGAACAGCCCGGATATTCGTTCACGTCGCGCTACCGGCTCTACTTGCCCCAGCAGCTTGAGGCTGTCCTCTAATTGGTTGCGCTCATAGTATCCTTCTGCGATCGCCTGGACGACGTAGAGATTAATCAATGATTCTTGCCAGCCCTTGGCGGAGATAATTTCGCTGAAGCGTTTGCCAACGATCTCGGTATACGCGGAAATATGCCCTTTTAGACCAAAGGATGTGCGTCTGATAAAAGGCTCCGTTGTATTGAAATTAAAGTGATAAAATAGCGGGTCCTCGGGCAAGGCTTGGTCCAGTTGAGACGAACTAGCCACCCAGCTTTCGAAGTCGCCAGTAGCAAAAGCAAAATTGGCTTTGACAAACAATAGTCCACTGAAAAATGTAAGCTGCTCGTCAGATGTGTCCATGGCAGCACATTGCTTGTCCAGAAGGATGAGCGCTTCCCTCGCACGCTTGATTTTTCCGCACGTAATCAAGATAAAGGCACGTAGCAGCGACAGAACAGGGGGCAGCATGTCAGAGGGCTGTGGAAAGCTGTCTAACCAGTGCAACAGCGTGGAAAACTCCCCTCGCTGGATCCATTTCGAGATATGCTGCTCCAGCAGGTGGGCAGCAAGACGGTAATCTGTCGCTGCAAGCGCATGATCGAGTGCCTCTTCATAGAGCCCACGCTCCGCAAATGACTCACTTGCGACCCGATGAAGTGAAAGCAATTTTTCCGTATCCAGCTGGTGTAGCTGACCACGCAGGAAGTCAGTAAATAAATGATGATAACGATACCAGCTTTGGTAATCATCCAGTGGAACCAGAAAGATATTTTGCGCGTGAAGCTGGTTTAGCATTTGCTGACTATTGGATTGCTTGGTAAGCGCGTTGCATACTACTGCATCCATCCGCGACAGGATGCAGGTGTGCAGCAAAAAATGTTGAGTCTCATGCGGTAGCCGCAGCCATACCTCATGCAGCAAATATTCCGAAATATCGCGATGAGAGCCTGCGAAGCTTTGGAAAAACGGATCCGGCTGTGCTGAATTGGCGAGCGAGATGGCAGCGAGCTGAAGACCGGCCACCCAACCCTCCGTACGCGTCCGCAGCTGGTCGATTTGCTGTGCCGACAAGGTGAGCTTATGGACCTCGCGATAGAAGGAAACGGTTTCTTCTAGTGTAAACAAAAGCTGTATGGCATCCAGCTGGCATGCTTCATTGCGCAAGCTCCATTTGGAAGTGGAAAACGGGAGCTTGCTGCGGCTGGCGATATAGAGATGAACGTTGCTTGACGAATATTCGATAAAGTAGCTAATGCTCGCGTGAATCGCGTCTTCCGTCAACGTATGATAATCGTCCAAAATGATAACGACGTGCTGGTCGATAGCAGACAACTCGTTGAGGAGAGAATCAATGAATGTGTAGATTGAGGTATGCGAGGTAGCTTTCATGGAAGGCTCCATCCGCTCTGCAAGCTGTGGATGAACGGAGCTGGAAAGTGAATAAACGACATATCTCCAAAAACGTATCAAGTCATTATCCATCTCATCAAGGGACAGCCACGAGGTAATGACTCTATGTTTGTGTGCCCACTGGGAAAGCAACGTCGTTTTTCCGTAGCCGGCGGGTGCGAGTAAAGTAGTCAATCTACAATCCAATCCTTGATCTAGCTGCTCTAGCAGTTCTTCTCTGTCAATGCGATGGGATTGAAACGTAGGTAAGGTCGTTTTTGTCTTCAGCATAATGGAATGCCCAATGCGATCCATGACTCCTCCTTTCGCTGATGCTTCATTAAGTTATCTGCCCTCATTATACTTTTTTCTGGCAACGATCGACATATGAAAGAGAGAAATAGCAAAAATTCAGTCAATCCGTCCACTGTGAGGCGAATTACTGGCATAGTCCGCTATTTTTCTTTCAGCAGTCGGTTTTGCACGATAAATTTCCTGACTCCTTAGACAGCCTTCAACAGGCTTCACACTCGCTGCCCACTAGAATGATGCCTAAATAGAGGGAACGAGAGAGGTGCAGGAAAATCGGACGTTTTCAACGGATGTTTACGAGTGTCACTGTCAGTATGCTGTTAGTTGCTCTGAGCACAAGCCCGATAATGGTACGCGCGAATAGAGGTGCAGCGGTAGCAAATGCAGAGGCCGAGGAGTCGATCGAGGTAGCATTTGTGGGGGACATCATCATGGATAAAAGCGTAGGGGTACAGATTGCGCGAAATGGCGTTGATTATCCGTTTGCCAAAACAAAAGACTTTCTCAGTCAGGCGGATCTGACCATCGGCAATTTGGAGACATCTGTCAGTACGCGAGGCAAGCCGGAGAAAAAAGAGTTTACGTACCGCTCAAAGCCAGAGACGCTAAAAGGCTTGGTGAATGCAGGCTTTGATGTTGTAAATCTGGCAAACAATCACACGCTCGACTACGGGATGGATGCGTTGTTCGACACGATGCAGCATTTGCAAAAAGAAAAGATCGGCCATGTCGGAGCAGGAAAAAACGAAGCAGAAGCATTCGCTCCCTACATAAAGACGATCAAGGGCAAGCGCGTAGCTGTCATTGGGCTGAGCCATGTCCTGCCTAACCGCCAGTGGTTTGCAGGGAAAGACAAGCCCGGTCTGGCTCATGCGTACTCGTACGAACCGATGCTGTCCTATGTGAAAAAAGCGGTGGAGCAGTCTGATATTACGATTGCTGTGATGCACTGGAATCTGGAATACAAGGATGTGCCAGAAGCCTATGCCCGTGAAATGGCGCGCAAGCTGATCGACAACGGAGTAGACGCCATCGTTGGCTCGCACAGTCATTCGATTATGGGCGTCGAATTTTATAAAAATGCTCCGATCTACTACAGCGTAGGCAATTTTGTGTTTACGACTTCTTACAACGAAAAGGGGAGAGAGGCGATGATGGTGGGACTGACCTTTTCAAAAGAGGGGACCAAAAGCAGAGTCATCCCGGTCAAAATCACCAATGGTCAGCCAGCTCCAATGGATACAGGGAATAAACAGAGGATCATCGATAAGCTGAACCGCATTTCCTACGAGGCAGTCATAGATCAGAGCGGGCAGGTCACGGCAAAGAAAAAAGAATGAAAAGCTCGCATCTGATGGCATTGCTGTAGGAAAAACCTTGGCTTCGCCAAAAGATAGGGCGAAACTAGGGTTTTTCCTGTTCGTCTGCATGGATGCTTAGTTGCCTGCAATCCTGCGCATCATTTCTCTTCGTATAAATCCATACTGCTCATATAGACCATGTGCATCTCGGGTAGCGAGTGTCATGCTTGTTTGGCGTATTGCCGGATGAGTCACGACAACCTCCATCATCCATTTGCCAAGTCCGGCTCCGCGATGGGCAGGGTCGATATAGACGTCGCACACCCAGGAAAAGGTGGCGTAGTCACTCACTACTCGGACAAAGCCGGCCTGTCCACTCTCGGCGTAGAGCCCGAAACACAGGGAGTTTTCGATTCCTTTGACAATCATCTCAGTGGAGCGTTCGGCTGCCCAGTATGTCGTTTGGAGCCATTGGCAAATCTGTTCTTTTTCAAGCAGCTGCTTGTCATCACTCATGAAATAGGGCAATGAACCATGTTTCCATTCCATCTGTATCCCTCCATTTTCTCTTTACTCCTTTGCTTATGATTCACTATACTGAAGTCACAGTCAGAGATAAACGGAGAAAAAGTGCATCTGTACCCACACAGATGGAAGGCTGGTGAAAGCGATGGAGAATAAATATGAAGTCGTGAAAAGCCATATAAAAGAACAACTGCTAACGAACAAAATCAAGCCGGGCGAAAAGCTTCCGTCGATTCGGGCAGTCTCCGAGCAGTGGACATGCAGCATCAATACGGCGATACGGGCCTACCAGGAGCTGGAAAAGGAGCATCTGATCTACTCGGTGCCCAAAAGTGGTTATTACGCGGTGCTGCGTTCGGCAAGCAGCCCGCAGGCGACGGTGGAGCGCATTGATTTTTCTGCCGCGAGTCCAGACCCGCAGGTTATGCCTTACAAAGATTTTCAGCATTGTCTCAACCGTGCCATTGAGCTGTATGAGGACCAGCTTTTCAGCTACTCGGATCCGCAAGGCTTCTTTTCTCTGCGCAGGGAGCTGGAAAAGCATTTGGCCGCCTCGCAGGTTTTTGCTCCGCCCTCACAAATCAGCATTGTTTCAGGTGGGCAACAAGCTCTTCACCTGCTTTCGGCGATGCCATTTCCGAATGGGAAAAATGCGATCCTGGTAGAACAGCCTACCTTTCATGGCATGCTCCGTACCCTGGAGCTGTTTGGCGTGACCACACTGGGCATAGAACGTACCGCAGACGGCATCGATTTGGATGAATTGGAACGACATTTTCGCAATAACCAGATCAAGTTTTTCTACACGGTACCGCGTTTTCACAATCCGCTGGGAGTCTCCTATACCGAGGCACAGAAAAAGGAAATAGCGAGATTGGCTGAGCGCTATGATGTATATATTCTTGAAGACGATTACCTGGCTGATATGGAGACACGGGCTAAAGCGGATCCGATCTACAGCTACGACCAATCCGGTCATGTGATATATGTCAAAAGCTTCTCCAAAATCATGCTGCCCGGGCTTCGACTCGCAACAGTCGTATTGCCCACAGCTTTAATGGAGACCTTCCGGATGTTTAAAGCATCCTGTGATTCGAGTACATCTGTGCTGTCGCAAGCTGCTCTGGAGCTTTACTTGAAGTGCGGCATGTATGAGCATCATTCCACGATGGTGCGCGAACGTTACAAAGTCCGGTTACAGGCTCTCGCCGATGCTTGTCGACGTCACTTATCTGCGGATTTTCGAGTGCAGATCGGGGAGGGCGGGATTTTTTCCCGTATCCTGCTCCCGGAGTCGATCAATTCGAATGATGTAATAGCTGGACTTCATCACCAAAATGTGCGTATCACCTCCACTGATCAGAACTACCTGCGCACGTTCAAGCGGGACAATGGTGTACGTGTCAGCATCATTCAGACTGATGAAGAGAGCATCGAAAAGGGAGTCGCTCTGTTGGCGAAAACCGTTGCGGCTATTGAAGAAAAGCAGAAAAAGGCTGGCTATTGGCGGATGATCGATTGGAATTGAAAAACGGTAAACCAGAGCATTGACGTCGGGTGGAAGAGTATGGTAATTTGGATATATCAAAGTAAATTAATCGGTTTTTAAGAAATAAGCTGATCGGACGACCGAAGGCTCCTGTGAAAAAGACAACGAGGTCTTTTTTCTTCAGGAGCCTTTTTGCTTCAAAAGGGCTGGGGTTTCTACCAAAGAGAGAAGAGGTGGTTGAGATGAGCGATCAACCTGCTTGGGGGAAGGAAGTGCACCATCACGCTACACAAGAGAAGGCATTGACAGATTTGCTGCAATTTCCGCTGGTCGAGGCGATTTTTGGACGTCGCTCCAGACGTTTTTTTCGCGGGGCAGAGGTGCCAGATGGACCATTGGCGTTCACGTCGCGACACCAGCCTCTGCCACTTGATGATGTAGAAAAGCTGCTGATTCTGGCTGCAGTCGGCGGCGTCACAGGCTGGCACAACAGCGTAACCCGCCATGATCGCTATGCTCCTCACCTGTCCAACTACGCAGGGTCTGCCAGTGGAAGAACCTTTCCATCTGCTGCCGGCTTCCATACAGCCGAAATCTTTTTTACGGACGATTCAGGTACGTACCTGCTGGAGACGAGGGATTACGCGGTTCCCGTCAACCGAAATAAAGAGGGTCAGATCGGATTGCCGCTCTTAATCGATTCCATCAAGCCACGGATTCGCAAGCTTGCGGATACACGTCTTCACATCCCGGCCCGTGAGCCATACATGGAGGGGCATAACACCTGGGTAGCGAATCGACCTGGCTCACTTCTCGTCTTTCCGGTAGGTGATTTGGCTCAGCATACGATTGCCAATCTGTTTTTCTATGCGACGAACGGCTACACCATCTATGACGACATTCACAAGCGCAAGATTCCGGGGATTGAGAAGTTTGCTAGTCTTGTCGACATCGACCAGCCATACCCGTTAACCTTTGTCGAGCAGTACTCGCTTACCGAGCTGACTGCCGAGCTGTCTACCTCCGTTTACGCGGGAATGCTGATGCAGCAGGCGCTTGGGTTGGGGGGCTGGATGTTTGACGGGATTGATCGGCTGACAGTGCTTGGTGCCAGCGGTGATCCCGAGGTGCCAGGACTCGGGTTTCGCTATGATACGGATGAGCGCTGGTCACAGCCCAATCCGACGGGGCTTGCAGGTGTATTTGAGACCTTGTCGCCGCCGCATTACCCTGACCTGCGAGCTGCGGTGGATGCTTACGTGGAGCGGAAGTTTGGACCCGGCGGACCGTTTCACCCAGATACGCCAGGACCATGGCAGGACAGCAGTAAGGTGCGTTCGAGTGCTAAAACCTACGATGAGCCGATCCGTGAGCTGGTCACACTGCAGGCGCAGTACATTTATGACACGTTCGGCAAGTTTCCGGCTACAGTTCCTACCGTTTTCTCGTTGATGTATTTACAAACGCATCACCTTGACCTGGAGTATTACGACAAGCTCTTTTTGCCTGGGGCGTACTTGCGGACACATGCCGATCATTTGGAGAAATGGCACGGAAAAAGCGAATAGAAAACCTTTTCCTCCTGTAAAATCCTAGTCTTCTCATTGACAAACTGGGAAACGGGAGGTATTATTAGAAAAATAAAACATACTAAATAGGTAGGAATAATATAGATTGGTTATCATTTGTGAAAGGGAGGCTGGACCTTATGCCAAAGAAACCAGAGGTAATCGATGATTTGCTGTTGGATAGAATTGCACGGGCTTTGGAAACCTTGGAATATGGCTCCATACATATCGTGGTGCACGATTCACAGGTGGTCCAGATTGAGCGGACTGAAAAATACAGACTCCCTGCTGAAAAGGTAGAGACCAAGTACAATCAACTGCGTGCTAGCAAATAGTTGTGGAAATAGAAGCACGATGGGATAAGAAGAGAGGAGGATTTTTAGATGGCAGGCGTATTAGTAGTAGGAGGAGATCGGTTAGGGGATATCGAAAGCATGCTGCAGGATAAGGGGTATCGAAATATTTATCATGTATCGGGTCGGAAAAAATCCGATGTGAAGGCGACAATCCCTTCTGACACAGAGCTTGTTCTCGTATTTATCAACTTTGTCAGCCATAGTTTGAGCAAAAACATTAAGAAGCTAGCGAAACAACAACATGTCCCGATTGTTTTTTGCAGACGTTCCTGTGATGCCATAGCCATGTCCGAACCAGCCATTAGCTAAAAGAAAGGGGTCATCGCTTTTTGGATAAGCACCCTATCATATTCGTGAATGAATAAAGGTATTCAACGGAGAATACCTTTATTTGCTGTTTCCAAAGCAATTGGTAGAAAAATGTCGGAAAACCCCGAACAAAACTATTCAGAGATGAATAATGCATGTGAGATAAGTGTAGATAAATATAGCTGGCACGAAATTTGCAGAATATTTTACTGAATCAGAAAGTGTAAAAGAATACAAGTTTTGTAGGGGGTCCATCATGAAACGACGAATTGCTATTATGAGTACGTTTGTTCTGCTTACGGGCTTGTTTGCCGGCTGTAGCAACGGCAACCAGGCGAATCAGGGAGCAACAACACAATCGCCAGAGCAGTCATCAACGGAATCCGCACCTGCGACAAATCAAGTCTTGCGTATGAATGCAGCTGAACCGGAAACACTGGACTCGGGATTGTCCAATGACGTTATTTCTGGTGCGTTCATTCGTTCGCTTTACGATTCTCTCGTCCGCCTGGATAAGGACGGAAAGCCAGTAAATTCCGTCGCATCCGATATTCAACTCTCTGAGGACAAACGTGTGTATACATTCAAATTGCGAGATAGCAAATGGAGCAATGGTGATCCGGTTACAGCTGGTGACTTTGCCTTCGCCTGGATGCGTGCGCTCGATCCGAAAACAGCGAGTAGCTCGGCGTACAAATATTATGCGATTAAAAATGCGAGAGCGTATTTCGAAGGAAAAGCACAGGCACAGGATGTCGGGATCAAGGTAGTGGATGATAAAACACTGGAAGTTACACTGGAAAACCCGACTCCGTATTTCCTCACACTCGCCACCTTCTACTATCCGGTCAATCAAAAAGTGGTAGAGTCAAACCCCGATTGGGCGAAAAAGCCGGAGACGATCGTCACGAACGGGCCGTTCAAGATTGTGAAATGGGAGCATAAAAACAAAATTGAGCTGGCGAAAAATGAGAACTATTGGGATCAAGAAGTGGTCAAGCTGAGTGAAATCCAGTTTTCCATGATTGAGGATACCAATACAGAGCTGGAGCTGTTCAACAGCGGCGAGCTGGATTGGGCAGGCGGACCGATCAGCGGCTTGCCAGCGGATGCGATTGGACCATTGCGGGATGAAGGCAAGCTGAAGACGATGGAGCGCGCAACGAGCTACTACCTGCTGTTCCAGACGGAAAAACCACCATTTACCAATGCAAAGATTCGCAAGGCATTTGCTTACGCGATCAATCGCAAGGACATCGCTGAAAATATCGGACAGGCTGGGCAAACACCGCTGATGGGCTTTGTACCGCTTTCCGCTTCTTTAAAACCGGATGGATACTTCAAGGATAATGACACCGATACGGCGAAACAATTATTGGCAGAAGGTATGAAAGAACTGGGAATTACCCAATTGCCGGAAATCACGTATCTTTTCAACACCTCCGATCTCAACAAAAAGATCGCCGAAGCCCTGCAAGCCCAATGGAAACAGGGGTTGGGAGTAGACGTCAAGCTGACGAACAAGGAATTAAAGGTCATGTTTGACGATCAGGAGCACGGCAAGTACATGATTTCCCGGACTGGCTGGACTGGCGATTACAATGATTCCGTCAATTTCCTGGAGCTGATGATGGAGAAATACAGCTCGAAAAACTCGACCTTCTGGGGGAACGAGAAGTACGTAGAGCTGGTGAAACAAGCGTATGCTGAACCAGATGAAGCCAAGCGCAATCAGTATCTGATGGACGCGGAAGAAATCCTGATGGAGGAAATGCCAGTCACAGGCGTATACAGCAGCGTCAATTCATGGGTGCAAAATGACAAGGTAAAAGGTATCACTGTGGACCCTCTGGGCTATATCGACTTCAAGTGGGGGTACAAAGAACAATAAAGCAAGACCGAAATGGCCGACACTTTTTCGTGTTGGCTGTTTCGCGACTAAAAAAGGAGGCATTTGGCATGGGATGGCAACAGGCTTTGGAGGATGTGCTGACAGACTCACCAGGCGTATTTGGAGTAGCGGCTACACACTTGGAGACAGGAAAAACTGCGGGCAATTTGGATGATCAGCTGTTCCAATTGGCAAGTGCATTCAAGATTCCGATCATGGTTACCTTGATGCGTGAAGTAGAGGCTGGCAACATCCGATTGGATCAACGGGTGACACTCAAGCAGGACGAGAGAGTACCTGGCTCAGGGGTTTTACAGGAGCTGGATGCAGGAGCTGCTTTGACAGTGAAGGACCTGGCGACGCTGATGACGATTGTCAGTGACAACTATGCAACAGACCTCGTGCTAGAGCTGGTTGGAGGAATCGAGCAGGTAACCGCCCATATGCATGAACTGGGATTGAAAAATGTTCATCTGCGCCACACATGCTGGCAGTTGCTCAATCACTGTGTTGGCATGAACGAACCAGCCCCGTCTGAAGCCGGCTTTCATGAATACGAGCGCAGGGAAGATACCGGGGAGTACGAAATCATCTTGGATGTATCGAAGCCGACTTTGGAAAACAACGTAGCCACGCCAGCTGATTTGAACCGTCTGCTCATCATGATCGCCCAAAAAGAAATTCTCACTCCTGCATCGTGTGATTTGATGCTCGATATATTGCGCCGTCAGCAATACAACAGCCGTTTGCCATTCTTGCTGCCAGAAGGAACCAAGGTCGCGCATAAAACAGGAACCGTAAATGCTGTCGTGAACGACGCTGGAATTATCTATTTGCCAAATGGCAAGGGTACCATTGCCATCACCGTATTATCGCGAGGAGTAACGGAGAAGAGTGCAGCAGAACTGACCATTGCACGTGTGGCCAGAGCGATTTACGATCAGGCGATGGGGGCTGAATAAGGTGGAGGCATGGATTCAGGAGTTCGAAGCCTATGCACAAAAGCTGCTAGGCGAGGCCAAAGTACCCGGTGCCGCGATTGGCGTCGCCCGTGATGGGAAAATGCTGTACAGCAAGACATTTGGTTATCGCGATCGGGAACAGGAGCTGCCGATCTCAATGGATACGGTGTTTGGCATTGCGTCTCTCACCAAGTCTTTTACATGCGTGGCGATCATGCAGCTGCAGGAGGCAGGGAAGCTCTCCGTCCATGATCCGGTAGTGAAGTATTTGCCACAGTTTCGAGCGGGCGAGGCCGAGCTGTCAAACCGAATGACTATCCATCATTTCATGACACATACACCTGGAATGGCACCCCTTCCGTATTTGGACGGAGCGATGAAGCGCAGCATGGAACAGGACCCTGCGATTGTAGGAACAGAGGCGGAAGAGGACCTGAAGGGTCTTCCGTATTTGGACACGTACGAGCAGGTCATGGAGGCCATCGCTGGCTTTGAGGGGAAGCCGCTCGGCGCTCCAGGAACAGCTTTTAGCTACAATAATGACGCCTATGGCCTTCTCGGTGCAGTCATCGAGCAGGTAAGCGGTCAACCGTATGAGGAATACGTTACCACACATATTTTACAGCCCCTCGGCATGCATCGGACTGTGTTTGATGTTGCCGATTTGGACGAGCAGGAAGACGTTACCGTGCTGTATACAAACAAGAAAGTTGAAGGCGTAGAGCAAGTGATTGCCGCACCATTTTGGCATGACGCTCCTGCAATGCGGGCCGCGGGCTTTCTCAAATCGACCGTAAACGATTTACTCGCATATCTGGAGGTATTTCGTACGGGAGGGGAAAACCGCAAGTCGCCCATCTTGTGCAAAGAGAGCGTCAGCCAAATGCTCACCCCGTTCGCGAGATGCGATGGCTATCGCTCATACGGATACGGCTTGATGGTATCTCCGGCTTTTCCAGATGGCAAATTGATCGAGCATGGCGGTTCGTTAAAGGGAATCAGCTCCCATCTGTTTACGATTCCCGAGACAGGCTTGACCGGCGTGATTTTGATCAACCTCGATGGAGTGGCAGTACGTGAGCTGGTAGCAGGCTTGCTCAACGCGATGGCTCTGCGGCCAACAGCTGTACCTCCTTACCCAGTCCCGCACTATGAGCTGGCGGACGAGCAGCTTGCTGAGTACGAAGGGCGATACGAGTCTAGCGAATGGACCAAGACCTTGGTTGAAAAACGGGAGGGAGCTCTGCACCTCGAAGTAGACGGCCAATCATACCCGCTCATCCCTGTAGGACCGGACAGCTTCTTGTTTAAACGAAGAGATTCGCATGTCTGGATCGATTTTTTCCGATCGCCAGAAGGTGTGCTGGAGAGAATGAGCTATTCCTTGCGACAGCTAAACAAGCAGGAAAAAAGCGAGAATACTTCCAAAATAGTCACTACTTGATCCCAAAAAGGACAATTCGTTTTTCTAGCGAATTGTTCTTTTATTTGCTGGCAGATATTGGCGGCATAGTAGGCGAAATGGGAGACGAAAAAGATGGATTGGGAAGCATCTAAAGGTGAGTGGTTAGGTAAGCTGCTTTCGGTGAAGGAAAAGATCGTGGAGCTACATATGAGAGAAATGCTCGCTTTTGGCGAGCCGATTTCACGATACTACCGGAAGTATCAAAAGCAGCAGCAAATGGGGATACAAGGAATGCTGACCGAAGCGTTTCAACAGCTGTTCTCTACGAAAAAAGAATATGAACAGTACTTGCAAGCGTTGTCGGCAGAATCGTACATCTGGGGGGAGAGATGGGCGCAAAAAGATATTCCCAAGGAAGTGCTGCTGGAGGTCTTGTTTAATCTCAGGCAAAATGCATTCAATGAGGTCAGCCGCTGTTGTGAGGCGAGTCGGGTGAAGGAGGCGCTGCTTTCGCGTTTGTTCCAAATCTTGAACGTACGTTACCACCATACGCTGCGCGGGTACTTGGCCAGCAAGGATCAGATGATCAGCCACCTGCACCAGCAAAAGATTGGCGTCATTGGACAAATGGCCGCCGGAATGGCACACGAGATTCGCAATCCGCTTGCAGCCGTTCACGGTTTTTTGCAATTAATGAATCAGAGTGTCGTGTCGGAGTCCGAAATGATTAATCGTCAACATTTCGCCAAGTACATTCAAATTTGCCAGCATGAGGTGCAAACGCTCGAACAGCTCGTTACCAGTTTTTTGATCTTGGCGCGGAAAAATGAACAGCTGGAAAAGAAAAGTGAAGCTGTAGACCTGCGGCCTCTCCTTGAGCATGTTCACAATCTGGCCAAGCACTATGTGATTGAAAAGGATGTTTTCTTGACCTTTCAGTATGAAGAGGCTGCGACCTACGTTTGGGCGATTCCGTCCCATGTAGAGCAAATTTGCTTGAACCTGATCAAAAATGCTCTCGATGCAGTAGCGGTGAACGGAAAAGTTTCGGTTTCTACGAGATTTCTACCAAAGGATTCCTATGTTTCCGTGATGGTTGAGGATAACGGCTGTGGTATCTCCGAGCAACGACTGAAGCACTTATTTGAACCTTTTTATACAACCAAGGAAAAAGGGACGGGAATTGGCTTGTCTGTCTGTAAAAAGCTGATTGAAGAAATGGATGGCAAAATTGTGTTTGAATCAAAAGAGGGAATAGGGACAAAAGTCGAGATACGTTTGGCTGCGGCCTATCTGGAAACCAGACATGCTTGAGGCTAAGCGTGTCTGGTTTTTTAAAAAAATTAATTGTCTTCAAAAAAATTGTTGAATAACTTTTTTCTGAATAGTATGGTGATGGTAGCGAAAGAAAAACGAGCTTATGAGGTGATCCGATGTCCAGAGTCGAAGCGCGCCTGGCAGAATTAGGCTATACACTGCCACCTGCACCGCCAACCATGGCCAATTACGTGCCATGCGTACAAACCGGAAACGTCCTTTATACATCGGGTGCAGGCTGTTACGTCAATGGCAGTCCGATGTATCTGGGAAGGCTGGGTTCTGATGTGACCGTCGAGCAAGGCTACGAGGCTGCCAAAGTGACGGTCCTCAATTTGCTTGCGATTTTGAAGAACGAGATCGGTGATTTGGACAGGATTACCCGTATCGTCAAGCTGTTTGCCCTGGTGAGCAGCGAGCCGGACTTTTATGAGCAGCCCACCGTCATCAACGGGGCGTCTGACTTTTTAATCGAGATTTTCGGTGAGGCAGGCAAGCATGCGCGAGCAGCAGCGGGCACCTCCGTCCTGCCTTTTAACAATCCGATTGAAATAGAGTTAGTAGTAGAAATCAGCTAGAACATCATCCGTAAAAGAAGCGAGGCTTATTCATGGAGAGAAATATTCACCCGATTCTGGCAAGCTACATTCCTGTGGTGGAGGGATTGGCGAAGACATTTGGCAGCCATTGTGAAATCGTTCTGCACGATCTGACGGATATTACATCCTCGATCATCGCCATACACAACGGGCACATAAGCGGCAGAGAGATCGGCTCTCCTGTTACCAATCGGGCACTGAAAGCACTGCGAACAGCCAAGATTAGCAAGGAAAACTATGACCTCAACTACCGCAATGACACGATCAAGGGCAAACAGATCAAATCCAGCTCAATCTATATCAAGGACGAGCATGGACAAGTCATTGGCAGTTTGTGCATCAACATCGACATGACTCATCTGGCGATAGCACAATCCGTATTGAGCGACATTCTGGCTATTTCGGACAAGCGTGAATCAGACAAAACAGAAGAAAGCTTCCCGCCAACTGTGTCTGATTTGATGGAGCAGATGGTAGCGGATTGTCTGCAAAGGACGGGCAAGCCGATTGCACTCATGCAAAAGGAAGAAAAAATCCAGTTTATTCATGAGCTGGACGAAATGGGGCTCTTTTTGATCAAAGGCGCCGTACAGCACGTGGCAGACCTTTTGGATGTAACCAAATTCACCATCTATAACTATTTGGACAAAAAATAATGGGAGCTGGGCATAGTGGCAGAAGTGACGAGAGAGCAGGCGAGAGCTTTTCATGACCGTGTTCATGTTTTGGACGGGCACTTCGACCTGCTGACAGACGTAGAAATTCAGCGTGGCTATGGAAAGACCAAGATGATTGAGACAGAATACTTGCCCCGCTTTCACGAGGGTGGTGTACACTCGCTGGTTGCGGCTGTATTTGTTGATGATGCCTACATCCCGGAAATGGGCTTGCGCAAAGCACTGAATCAGGTAAGTGCGTTGCATGCAGAAGTAGCCGAGTCGCCTGAGCATATCATGATCGCCAAAAGCCTGGCTGATATTCACCAGGCGAAGCAAGAACAGAAGATTTCGTTCATTCTTTCTTTGGAGGGTGCGGAGCCTTTGTACAACGACCTCAGTTTGCTGCGCATTTTTTATGAGCTGGGTGTGCGGATGATGGGTCTCGTTTGGAGCCGGCGAAATTTTGTGGGAGATGGCAGCTTTTTTGCGCCTGTACGTGAAGGCAAAAAGGGTGGCATTACAGACTTTGGCGTGAAGCTCATCGAAGAAGCGGAGAGCTTGGGCATCGTTATTGACGTCAGTCATTTGAATGATGAGGGCTTTTGGGATGTGATGGAGATCGCCCAAAAGCCTGTGATCGCCTCGCACTCGAATTGCCGCAGCCTGATGCCGACGATGCGCAATCTGACGGATGAGCAGATCAAGGCGATTGCAGGTCAGGATGGCTTGATCGGATTGAATTCATTCAGCATGTTTACAGCTGCTACATCCGCAGAAGCAACCCTCGAACGTTTGATTGATCATGTCGATTACATGAAAAAGCTGGTAGGCACACGCTACATTGGGATCGGGCTCGATTTGTGTGATGATCTGACCAAGTACCTTTCGCCAGCCAAACTCGCCAGGGCAAAGGAAATTCCTTTTGATGTGGTAAAAGGACACGGTACGTTTCCGGAGATTACCCGTGAGCTGATGAAGCGAGGATACAAAGACGAGGAGATCGAAGGCATTCTCGGCAAAAACTATTTGCGGATATACGAGGAAATCTGGAAATAGCTCAAATAGACAGGGGGATGTACATAGATGGATCACAGACAACAGAACGGTTCGATTTTTGGCTATTATCAATCGGGGATTCATATTGCGGACATTCGCTTTGCGGAGACAGGGGTATGGCATCGCCCTACAGGCTGGGAATCAGGCGAAAAGCAGACAGGTGATTTTACCCAGGTTTTAGCAGGGAATACAGGCTACGAGCTGCCTGTCCACGAGCTGAATGATCGTCTGGCAGAGTGGAACAGTCTGGATTGGTCAGAGACGGATGCTGTTTTTCCACCGACTGGCGGACATTATCAAAAGCACGAGTGCATCGAGGGAATCGTTGCAGGTGGCGACCAGAATACGAAGCAGGCATGGGTCTGGGCAGTACGAGAGACAACCCAACCGATTGATCTGATCATTTGCGAGAATGAAGTGATTGCGCTTGTCCTGACAGGAAGGGGAGACAGCGCGATTCTGGTCAAATCGGGCTGGGAAGATCTGACTCCGCTGAAGCTGTGGGAGGACCAGCTTTTATCTCCAGTGCGTTATGGAATTACCCATTTGGGCAGACATGATGTGGAGATGAGAGATGGCGTCAAGCTTGCGACGGAGGTCTGGATACCAGCCGGTTTACAACCAGGGGAGAAGGTGCCTGCGATTCTCATGCGCACACCTTATGGTCGGATGGATGCGGTTTTTCGCCGACTGCCTTTTGTAGCCCGTGGCTATGCGCTGGTCATGCAGGATACGCGCGGGCGCGAGGATTCTGAAGGTGAATGGATTCCGCTTGTACATGAGCGCAGCGATGGAGACGACACGCTGACATGGATCGCAAGTCAAGAATGGTCAGATGGTGCAGTCGGTATGCTCGGCGGATCCTATGTCGGCTATGTTCAGTGGGCTGCTGCGTCAAGCGGCAATCCGCACCTGAAGGCGATTTTCAGCTACGTGACTGTCGGGACTCCTTACGTAGACATTCCGCGAAAAGGTGGCACGATTCTCACAGGCCTGTCTTGGATATTTATGATGGCAGAGAAGCGCCGCGATGTATCAGCACTCAGCAGAGACGATTGGAGCGACGTATTAAAGGTACGTCCGATCAAGGAAATACCGCAAAAGGTGCTAGGCAAAGAAATTCCGTTCTGGACAAAGTGGATGGAGCATCCGGATGGAGACGATTTCTGGGCGCAGTCTGATTGGAAGCGACATGCCGAACAGGTTAAGGTTCCGTCCTTTTTAGTCTCTGGCTGGTATGATGACAACGGGATGGGAACGAGCGAGTCGTGGGAGGTCATATCCAAGCAGCTTCCCGACCATGCGCACATGATTCTCGGTCCGTGGTATCACAAAGCCAATACGACGCGTGAGATTCATCATGTTCCATTTGGCAACAATGCGATCCGCTATGATCTCGACGTGACACAGCTGCGCTGGTTTGACCGCCATCTCAAAGGAATTGAAAATGGCATAGACCAAAGACCGCGCGTCGAATATTACATGGTTGGAGAAAATGAGTGGAAGACCTCACCAACCTGGCCGCCGCAAGAAGCTGTTTACACGAGCTTTTATTTGAGCAGCAATGGTGAGGCGAATACGAGTGCAGGTGACGGAGCTTTAACTACTGCGGTGCCGCAGGAACAGCCAACGGATTCGTATGTATTCGATCCACAGGATGCAGCACCCTACCTGCTTGATCTGTCTGAAAATGAAAACAGCGTGCCAGAAAACTATTCGGAAGTAGAAAAGCGCTCAGATCTGTTAGTATACACCTCCGAGCCCTTGCAAGAAGAGGTAGTGATTGCAGGTGAAATATCCGCCGTCCTGTATGCAGCAAGCTCGGCTCGAGACACGGATTGGCTGGTGAGGCTCAGCGATGTAGATGAGGAGGGCAATTCCATTCGCTTGTCTGATGGCATCATCTGCGCCCGTTATCGTCATTCCTTTAGCGAGCCACAGCTCCTGGAGCCAGACAAAATCGAGCGCTACGAAATCCGCATGACCAAAATCGCCAATGTGTTCCAAAAAGGACATCGCATTCGTGTCTGCGTCACTTCAGGTGCGGAGAACTTCTCCTTCCCGAATCCAAACACAGGCAACGACTTGGCGACGGATACTGAATATGTGGTTGCCAAGCAAACGGTCTATCATGATGAGAAATATCCGAGTCATATCAGACTGCCGCTGTTGCCTAAAAAGGGTTGAATATAACTGCCTGATTGATCAGGATGAAGAAAATGGCTGCACATGGTTGCAGTCATTTTTTGGTTTTGGTTTTCTCTTTTTTTTGATTTCCGCTCCCGCTCCCGGCATAATAGAGCTATTACGTTCAGGATGTGATTAGACATTGCAAATCATCGTATTTGACCTTGAAACGACACTGACTCATCAAAAAGATAAAATACCGGAAATTATTGAAATCGGAGCTGCGAAAGTCGTGCCAGGCAAAAACGGCGTTGAGGTCGACACCTTTCAACGCTACACGTTTCCCGCCATTGAGCGCAGAATCACGGAGCGTACGCGCAAGTTTATCGGTCTGGATAAGGAAAACATGCCGAACTTTATCCCTTTTCGCAAAGCCTTCGCTTCTTTTATGGAATGGATCGGAGATGACTCTGATTACTATTTGTGCACGTGGGGAAAGGACGACAAGCGCTTGATGATCGAGCATTGTGCGCGTTTTGGACTCGATTTTTCCTGGCTGCGCAACTATAACGATATCCAGCCGCCGATCAGTATGCTACTTGCCGATCGCAAGCAGATGAGCTTGAAGGAAGCGATCGATACAGCGGGAATCGTCCAGGAAGGCAGGCTGCACTCGGCGTTGGTTGATGCCATTCACACAGCGCATTTACTAATCAAATATAACAAGACCGTCCATCTCGTTTCCAATACACCAGAAGAAAACTACAACATGTCCAGCTCGCTCTATATCACTTGCCGTTCATGTAAAAAAAGCAAGTACTATACCGCTTTTGGCAGAAAAAGCAGAAGATGTGAAGCGTGCCTGGCGCATCGCAAGCAAATGGAGCAAAAAGAGCTGGAAGCAGCAGCTGCAACACAGCAAACCTAATTGAGAAGATCATCAGGCGAGAACGGGAAAGAGAACAAGGGGGCAAGGCATGATTCGGGAAAGGCAAGCTTCAGATACAGAGACGCTTGTACACATGATTGCAAAAGACATCGCATGGAGAGCAGAGGAAATAGCGGCAATGCTGCATCATGCAACAGGCTTTGTCTATGAAAAAGCAGGACAGCTTCTGGGGTGTGCCATCTATGATTTAACGTCGTTCGGAGAAGAAGGAACCGCAGAAATTCATGTCTATACACGGCCAGATAGCCGCAATCAGGGTATCGGTTCCGAGCTTTTTAACAAGGTCTGGGGAGAGGTGCTGGTTCATAAACCGGCGGCGGTTGCGACTACATATCGTGCCGATGAGCAGAAGACCACCGATTTTTTTAGCCAGCGAGGGTTTGCGCCAATCTGGGGACATCATTATATGAAGCATAGCGGTGAGCACTGTCCAGATCCTGCCATTTTTGCACGGAAATTTACCAAGCAGGACCTCGACATGTACATTCAGTCGCAAAGTGATGCTTATTATGAGGTGCGAAAAGGAATTGATCTCAAACCGTACAGACTAACAGAATACCAAGAGTCGACGATGACTTCCTGGAAAAAATGGATTCTAAACGATATGAGAGAGAATATTTACATGTTTTATCATGAGGAAGAATTCGTGGGTTCATTGATTTTGACACCGCATGGAGAAGTGTATGATGTGTTTGTCGACCCCCTTCAGCAGGGAAAAGGCTTCGGTAAGCAGCTCATTCACTTTTTCGTAAATCGCACGCTGGAAAAAGGCTTGCAGCCACACCTGATTACCGGAACACATAATCAACCTGCCATTCGCTTATACGAGGGAACGGGGTTTCACATATACCAGACGACAACGACAGGCAAGCGAGCTCTTGTCTAAAAAGAGATCGATCAAAAAAATGCCGCGGGCAAATGACCCGAGCGGCATTTTTGTGTTATACACCAAGCAACAGCAGGATAATGGATGTCAGACTGAAGCAGACACTGATCAAACAGAGAAACGCAACGACCTGCTTTTGGTTGAGTCCCATCCGCAGCAGGCGGTAATGAACCTGGCTGGCATCGGCTTGATAGATCGGTTTTCCTTGCATGGCGCGTTTTGTTACGACAAACAGGTTGTCGAAGATTGGTACGCCGAGGGCCAGAATCGGGATGAACAAGGATAGCACGGTCGCTTGCTTGAATGCCCCGTCCAGCGCAATGACTGCGAGGATAAAGCCAAGGAAGGTCGCTCCTGCATCCCCCATAAAAATCTTGGCAGGCGGCTTGTTATAGCGTAAATAGGCAAGGGCTACACCGATCAGGCTGATCGCCATGATTGCCGAGGTGCTTTGTCCTTTGGCGAGAGCGACGACAAACAGCGTGCCTGCTGAGATAGCCGACAGTCCTCCAGCCAAACCGTCCATTCCATCAGAGAAATTGATGACGGTAGTGACCCCGAAGATCCACAGGATGGTCAGGATAAATTGCAACCATACCGGAAGCAGAATGTACTCTCCGCTCAGTGGATTGTAAAAGCCGGAAAAAGTAATCCCGGACAGATAGACGATAATCGCAGCGGTGATGTGGACAATCAGCTTGGGCAGAGCGGAAAAATCCTTGCCCTGTGTTTTGTACCAGTCATCGATCGTGCCAATAATGAGCAGGAGCAGAGAACCTGTCAAAACAGCAACGGTCTGTTCAGGCGATTCTTTGGAAAAAAGCAAGAACGACGCTGCAAACCCGATGAAAATGGCATAACTCGCAGTCAGCGGGATTGGCTCCCGGTGTATTTTTCGTTCCACGTCTTTTCGAGGCTTGTCCACAAAATCAAGTCGAAATGCCAGCTTGCCAAGTGGCGGGATCAACACGAGAACAATGCAAAACGACAGCAAAAAAGATAGAGCATATGTAATCGTAACCATCTCCTAAAATGAGCGAGCTGTAATTCTCAAGTCTATTATAGCAGTATTCCAAATTTTGTCGACTCTTGCAATCAGGTAAGGGAGGTACCAGAAAAAATTGGTACTTATGGTGTGCGAGACAAAAAAATATAATCCCTTCTAGGGGGGATCGTGATGGAGTATATGGCTTTATGGTTTGTCTTGGGCATTATTTTTATGATTACTTTGATCACGTCTGGGGTCAAATTATGGCAAAAAGCCGTCGTAATTTGTTATTATCTTGTACTTTCCTATATTTTCATTTCACGCAAAGAAGAAATTTATCGGGATTATCACGAATTGCCTGTACCTGATCAATATTGGGATACCAATTCTGAGTGGGTGTGGTTTATGCTTGGCTTTTATTTTGTGCCTTTCCTTATGATTCTGCTGATTAACTATTATCAATGGTTCAAAAAGGCAGAGGGAATCAAGCGGAAATTCTGGATCGCACTTACCGTTTTGCCCGCTGGTGTCGTGTATCTCTGCATGGTCATTATTTTCGGCATGTACGGATATCGTCCTTAAAAAATAGATGACGACAGAAAAAGATAAAATATTACATACAATGTAATGAAAACTGACATAAAAATGATGTGTTTTTTCGCCTCTTCCTTTATAGTGGAAAATAGAGCAAGAAAAATCGTACTGTGAACAGGAGAGGGGAATGGCACCATGGCGACTGCTTTCTTTTATCGTGAGGTAACACAGTTTACAGCAGATGATCTGAATCAGCTCTCGCAGCTTCTGGTGGATGTGGTAGGCGAAGGAGCATCTATCGGCTTTCTTCCGCACTTGTCATACGTGGAGGCACGGGCGTACTGGTCTGATGTCTTGGGCAAGCATGTGAAAATGTGGGTCGCCGAGCGTGATGGCGTCATCGTAGGTACAATCCAGCTGCATCTGGCTACCAAGCCAAACAGCTTGCATCGGGCAGAGATAGCCAAGCTGATGGTTCATCCTACTGCTGGTCGTCAAGGTATCGGACGTGCGCTGCTTCTGATGACAGAAGCACGAGCGCGGGTGGAAAACCGCAGCCTGCTCATTTTGGATACGCGTGAGGGAGACCATTCCAATCAGTTGTATCTATCGATGGGCTATCAGGAAGCTGGGCGAATTCCGCAATACGTAACATCTGCCGATGGGGGCCTGGATGCCACAGTTATTTATTACAAGATATTGAGCTGATGAACCGGGCGGAGGGGGAGTGAATGCGGACCAGCTCCGCTCTTTCTTTACTCCTTGACATACCGACTGTCGGTTTGTATAGTGGATAATAAGATTAAATTCCAGCTCTTTTTAGGAGGAGACTATGCAAACTATTCACCAAAATCCCAGCTTTCAACTGCTCCTTACTTCAACAGAGGAGCTCATTTTGGAAAAGGGATGTCAGCAAACGACCCTGCAAGATATTATGAAGCGTTCCGGTTTGTCCAAGGGAGCCATTTACCATTATGTAAAAAGCAAAGATGAGCTGATGGGACTTTTGCTGCAAAAGCGGTTTGAGACAATCGGCCAGCAATTTTACCAGAGCGTGCAAGCTGGTGGTCAAGAGCTGTCATCCGGATTAGAGGCAATTTCCAATGGGTTGCGTCATATTCATGATTCACGAGATGTAACCAATCTCATTTTGATTTATTTGCTGAGCAAGCGTGAAGATCCGATTATTGGCGCTATGCTGGCCAGGTTGCATGAAGCGAGTATTCAAGCGTCCAAGGAATGGATTGAAGTAGGACAAAAAGGAGGAGTGATCCCGGCGAGTCTGGATGCAGAAAAAACAGCGCGGTTGTTTTCAGTCATCACATACGGAATTCGCATGAATACGCAGATCGCTCCAGATTCCACGCAGCTTTCAGCTGGGGAAGTGTACAAGATGATGTTTGAAATCCTATCCAAAGGATGAGGAGAGGAAGGGTCGAGACATGTTCTTTTTTTCACTCTTCAAGCTTGTGCATATTATTGCGGGATTTACGGCTTTGCTTGTGTTTTGGATTCCGATCGTCACGAAAAAAGGTGGAAAAGCGCATCTACGCTCGGGCTGGGTGTATGTTGTTGCGATGGGCGCTGTAGCCGTCTCTGCGCTCATTATGGGAATCTGGCGCATTGGCTTTGATCCCGATAAAACAGTGGAGTCTGTAGCCTTTGCCTGGTTTTTGATTTTCATTTCTATCCTAAGCTCAGCGACGGCGTGGTATGGAGTCCGGGTGCTGCGGTTCAAAAATCGAAAGGCAGCCCATCGCCAGATTGTTGACGTGATGTTTCCTGCCCTGCTGGTCGGCTCGGGAGCGGCTATCTCGATTTACGGAGCTGTGATTCACTTTCCTTTGCTCACGTGGTTTCCGCTCGTGGGGATTTTCCTGGGAGCAAGTCAGCTGATTTATTGGCTGCGCGCCCCTAAAGCCAGGATGCACTGGTGGTTTGAACATATGGGCGGCATGCTTGGATGCTGTATTGCTACGATTACAGCGTTTACCGTCTTTGGTGCCCCGCGTCTGCTCAGTATCAGCTCGGTTCATCCGCTTGTCTGGTTTATTCCGACGATCGTGCTTGTGCCTGTGATTGTTGGTTTTTCCCGATACTACCGCAAGAAGTTTGCGATTTCGAAAAGCGCTTGAGGAGTGACTGTGGCCACTTATGTTCCGAGGGTAACTCAGAGGTGGTTCCCAGCTTCTGGATGTACATCTGATTGGTGACGTATAGGTGCAAGTTGTCTCGCGGGATGGCTTGCTTTTTTCATTCCGCTAATGGATGATGAAGTTGGAATTATTTGGGTTTCTATTCTCTGTAAAAAGGAAGTGAATGATGTGAACTTCGCAAAAGTAACACTTCAAACGAGCGTGCTGGAAGAAATGACCTCGTTTTATCAGAATGTCCTCAACATGCCTCTACGAGAGTGTACACAGCACTCTTTTACCGTTGTAGTCGGGAGGACGCTGCTTACCTTTGAGCAATCGAGCAAAAAGCCTTTTTATCACTTTGCACTGGGTATTGCGGAATCGGTCTTTAACGAGTATGCCGGGGTGATCAAGCAGCATGCAACGATCCTGCCGAGCAAGGACGGCGAAGAGATCATGCGCTCTGTTACGTGGAAAGGAAAGCAGCTGTATTTCGAAGATCCGGATCAGAATATTTTGGAGATTCTTGCGTTTCCTACCCATCCAGCAGCAACTTGGCTGTGCGTTCAGGAGATTGGAATGCCTGTTCTGGAGGTACCTGCGTTTGCTGAGCGTCTGTCTATGATTGAAAATGAATTCTCACCCGAGTCAGCCAGCTTCCGTTTTTACGGCGATCAAGAAGGCGTGCTAGTGCTGGTGAAAGAACGACGCCCCTGGTATCCAACGGATCGGCGAGCCTCTCTCCATCCGATCGATGTAGAGCTGGCTTCCGCAACTGGCAGGGTGATTGAGTTTGTAAAAGAGCAGCTTCCCTATCGAATCGTCTTCTAAGGGCGGTGAGCGTGACGACATTGTTCGTCTCGTGTGGGAATGGCAGCCGTCGAGGAAATAAAAGCGGCAAAATCGTGATAGGGCTGGAGTCCATAAAAGGGACTTCGGTTTTTTTGTTTTGTAGGAAAGGGTTGTTTCCGTAATGGAAGAAACAGCATTTTTCTGTACTTTTGTTTATTGATCTTTGTTTTTCGCATGTCATCCCTTAAAAAAGACAGACCGACCGCCCAAAGCAGGTGAGAGGAAACTGGAGAAAAAAGCGAAGATCTTTGGGGCGCCAACCGAGGTGTAATGGCAAAAGGGAAATACGATGTTTGGCGTCCACCCATGAGAAACTTCACGAAACTACTACTTTTGGACGCGGTTTCCCTTTTTTCATGAAGCCGGACAGTGATACCTCCATGCAGGCGCCCCAAGAATCTGGAGCGTTTTCTCCAGTTTCCTCTCCTCCACAATAAGCCCTGACTCAAGGTCTTTCTTCCCACCTCTACCTTCACAATTCATTAACGAAATGTTTAAACAAAAATAGTTGTATGCCTATGTTTTCGCAAAATATAATAAAAGTAACAACGGTCAACAAACAACAAGAAGTGGAGAGGAAACATCGATTTAGGAAAGAAAAAACCACAAATCCTTGGGAGGTGCTCAGCGTGAACAAAAAGAAATGGTTAGAAAAACGCTCATTATTTGCAGCAACTACAGGAGTATTGCTCGTAGCAAGTGTGATGGCAGGATGTTCAGGCAATCCAACAGGAACAGGCAGCGAAAAACCACAGGAAACGAATAATCAACAAGCAACTCCTTCTACTCCTGCTCCCCAACTGACTTTGACAGACATCGAGGCAAAAGCAAAAGAAGAAGGATCTGTCGTCAGCGTAGGGATGCCTGATTCCTGGGCAAACTGGCTGGATACATGGAAGGATTTGGGGACGAAATACGGGTTGAAGCATACGGATACAGACATGAGCAGCTCCGAGGAAATTGCCAAATTTGAAGCTGAGAAAAATAATCCGACAGCGGATATTGGTGACGTCGGAATCTCCTTTGGACCGATTGCCGTTGAAAAAGGAGTAACACAGCCATATAAAACCTCTTATTGGGACGAGATTCCTGAATGGGCAAAGGACAAGGATGGACACTGGATCGTAGGCTACCAGGGAGCTATCTCTGTCATGGCTAACAAGCAGCTGGTGAAAAACCCGCCAAAATCGTGGGACGATATCAAAAATGGCGACTATAAAGTAGCGATCGGGGATGTAACGAAAGCAGCGCAATCGCAGATGACTGTTTTGGCTGCTGCTCTGGCGCACGGTGGAGATGAAACCAACATCCAGCCAGGTATCGACTTTTTCGCTGACCTCGCCAAGCAAGGCCGTCTCTCCCTGGGAGAAATGAACCTGGCGACGATTGAAAAAGGGGAAGTCACTGTAGCGATGCTGTGGGACTTTAACGCATTGTCTTATCGCGATCAGATCGACGCCTCCCGTTTTGAAGTAAACATTCCAAGTGGCGGTACTGTCGTCAGCGGTTATGCCACGATTATTAACAAATACGCACCGCACCCACATGCAGCGATGCTGACTCGCGAGTACATCTTAAGCGATGCTGGTCAAATCAATTTGGCAAAAGGCTATGCTCGTCCGATTCGTGAAAGTGTAAAGCTGCCAGAAGAAGTGGCAAAGAAAATGATTCCGGCTGACCAATACAAGGATGCAAAACCGATCAAGGATCAAAAGGCGTGGGATGAAACCGCCAAGAAAATTCCACAAATGTGGGAAGAGCAAGTCCTGATCCATGCCAAATAATGAGGAGGTACTCAGCATGGCAATGAACAAGGTAATCGTGGTCGTTGTAGACGGCATGCAATATCAGGCAGCAATCACCCAAATGGGATTTATCAATCATCTCGTTGAAGCAGGCAAGGCAGCTCGGTACTTGGTGAAATCCGAGCTGCCGAGTCTCTCCCGCCCGTTGTATGAAGTTTTGTTAACTGGCACGCCTAGCTCTGTGAATGGAATTACATCGAACCAAGTCGTTCGACTTTCGCATCAAAAAAGCATCTTTCATTTGACCAAGGAGCACGGACTCCGCAATGCAGCAGCAGCTTATTACTGGGTAAGCGAGCTGTACAATCGCGCACCGTTTCATTATGTGGAGGATCGCTTCCAAAGTGACGAGGAGAAAGCGATTCAACATGGCTGCTTCTACTTTGAAGACAGCTACCCCGATTCCCACCTGCTTCTCGATGGGGAGTCGCTGCGACGCAAGGTAGACCCTGATTTTCTCTACATCCATTCGATGGGTGTCGACAATGCGGGACATTTGTTTGGCTCTGACTCCAAGCAATACCGAGGCTCTGTCATTGCCGTAGATACGATTTTGGCTCAGCTTTTGCCAGTCTGGATAGACGAGGGCTACCAGATCATCGTGACCTCGGATCATGGCATGAATCCCGATGGCAACCACGGCGGAACAGGAGATGATGAGCGCAATGTGCCACTGTATGGCATTGGCTCTGCGTTCACTCCAGGTGTATACGATGAGGCTATACCGCAATTGTCGGTAGCTCCGCTTATTTGCCAGTTACTCGGAATTCCAGCGTCTGAAGCGATGATCAAGCACTCGTTCCCGGGCGTTCAAGGCTAGACGAATTGGAGGGGTTCACCTGAATATTCGAAAAAGCCACAAGTGGCTGTTGTTGTCCTTGCTGCCGTTTGCCTTTCTTGTCCTTTGCTTTGAATTATTGCCACTTCTCGTCATGGTTCTGGAAAGCTTCCGGGGTGATGGCGGAGTAGGCTGGGGCCTTGATCAATACACCAAGGCACTGACGAGCAAATATTATTTGCTTGGCCTTTCAAACAGCTTTTTCATTTCGTTGTGTGCGAGTGCGGTGGGAATTGTGGTTGCTCTGTTTGCAGCTTACTCGATTACGCGCTTTTCCCAGCGCACGCGCGATTTTCTGTTGATGCTGTCCAATATGACCTCGAACTTTTCGGGGGTTCCGCTTGCTTTTGCCTACATCATCATTTTGGGGAGCAACGGATTGTTTACTCTCTTGTTCAAGCAATTGGGCTGGACGACGCTGGCATCCATTGACTTGTTCAGCTGGTTTGGACTGGTGTGTGTTTATGTCTACTTTCAGATTCCGCTTGCGATTTTGCTCTTGTATCCGACTTATTACGGAATTCATCAGCAATGGAGAGAATCAGCTGCCTTGCTCGGAGCATCCACGGTCCAGTTTTGGCGCTATATTGGACTTCCGGTTATTCTGCCAGGGGTCGTAGGAACGTTCAGTATTTTGTTTGCCAATGCGATGGGAGCTTATGCGACTGCCTATGCACTGGTCGGAGGCAACTACAACCTGATTGCCATCCGAATCGGATCGCTCGTCGCCGGTGACGTCGCTGCCAGACCGGAGCTCGCTGGTGCACTCGCCGTCATTTTGGCGATCACGATGGTGACAGCTATGCTGATCAATGAATGGATGATGCGACGTGTCAGGAGGGAGCTCGGATGAAGCCTAACAAAGTGTTCCATGCTTCTCTGATCACGATCGTCATGATCTACTTGTTTATCCCATTGGTCGCGACGTTCTTGTATTCGATTTCGACGGACTGGTATCGGACGATTTTGCCAGAGGGATATACGCTTTCGTGGTACAAGGAGCTGTTTACCGATCCGCGCTTTTTAGACGCGATGCAGCGCACGCTGTTGGTTTGCTTTCTTGCGATTTGTATTAGTGTCACGGTGATGGTGCCAACAATTTTTATCGTAACGGTGTACTTCTCACGCTGGGAGCGGGCACTCCAGGGCTTGGTCATGCTGCCTTATGCGATACCTGGAGTCGTAGCTGCAGTCGGATTGATCAAGCTCTACTCGTCTGGACCGATTGTACTATCTGGAAGTATTTGGATATTGATCGGTGCCTACTTTGTTATCGTGCTCCCTTACATGTACCAGGGAATTCGCAACAGCATGCGCACCATCGATGCGATCAAGCTTGTGGAGGCAGCAGAGCTATTGGGTGCGAGCCGGATGCAGGCATTTTGGAAGGTCATCTTTCCCAACATTTTGACTGGGATTATCGTTTCGACGCTGCTGTCATTCTCCACGCTGTTTGGTGAGTTTGTGCTCGCCAACCTGTTAGTCGGAGGACACTACGAAACGATGCAGATTTACCTGATTCGCCGGATGTCGGAGAGCGGACATCTCACTAGTGCCATTGTCGTCACCTACTTTATCCTGCTGTTTGTTTTGTCAGGAATAGTGATGCGACTCGGCAAATCGTCGTCCAAGGAGGGAAGCAGATGAGCTATGTACAGATTGATCGCCTGAGTAAACGATTCAAGGAGACTGCTGTGTTGAACAAGGTTTCCCTCTCGATTGAAAAGGGCGAATTGATTACGCTGCTCGGTCCGAGTGGATGTGGTAAAAGTACGCTTTTGCGCTGCATCGCCGGTTTGACAGACGTTGAGGACGGGGGCAAAATCGTCGTAGGGGAAACAGACATCACGCAGCTTTCTCCAAAGGACAGGGAAGTCGGGATGGTGTTTCAATCCTACGCGCTGTTCCCCAATATGAATGTGTACGGCAACATTTGTTTTGGGCTGAAAATGAAAGGCGTGAAGAAAGAGGAGTACAAGGAGCGCGTGGAGCGAATTATCGATCTGGTTGATCTGCGCGGTCGTGAGAATTCATATCCGCACCAGCTCTCAGGTGGTCAGCAGCAGCGTGTGGCATTGGCACGCTCGCTCGTTGTTGAGCCCAAAATCCTGCTGCTGGACGAGCCGCTTAGTGCGCTGGATGCCAAGATCCGCAAAAGCCTGCAGACCGAGATCAGACGGATTCAGCAGGAGCTTTCGATCACAACGGTATTTGTTACGCATGATCAGGAAGAGGCACTGACGGTATCTGACCGTATTTTCGTAATGGATCATGGTAACATCGTACAGATCGGTACGCCAGAAGAGATCTACGCACATCCCGCGAGTGAGTTCGTTGCCCGCTTCATTGGAAACTATAATGTGATGAAGCGAGCAGAGATGACACAGCTCGTTGGAGAAATCACGATGGCAGGCGAAGCGTTTGCGATTCGTCCTGAGGTCATTTCTCTTGCGCCACTGGGCAATGATGCATCCACACAGTCAAAAAACGGCTGGTCAGTGGAGAGTGTCGTTCGCAGTATGACGTTAAAAGGAAATGTCATTCGTTATGAAGTAGAGGCAAAACATCAAAAAATGCAAGTGGATGTGCTCAATACGTCTGACAATCACTGGATTCGCGTAGGGACAACGGTGTTCATGCAGATACCGGCTGAAGAGTGCATCCCGTTACAATAAGGGAGCGTAGGGAATGTCCATCTCGGCTGAAGAAAGAAAAAAAGCCATCATCGAGGAACTGAATCTGTATGGAAAGGTAAAGGTGCTTTCTCTTGCAGAGCGACTGGAAGTATCGAGTGAAACGATTCGTCGCGATCTGGATGCATTGGAGCAGGTAAGGAGACTAAAGCGAGTTTACGGCGGAGCAGTCAAGGAGAACTACGCAGAAGGGGAGCCGCCCTATCAAGAGCGACAAGACATCAATCTGGCAGCCAAGCGGGCGATTGCACAGCATGCCGCAGAGCTGCTGGCTGATGGGGAAACAGTCGTGATCGATACGGGGACGACCATGCTGGAATTTGCCCGAATGATTCAGGGGCGCAAGCGTCTTACTGTGCTGACGAATTCACTGCCTGTAGCCGCGCTGCTTTCGGAAGCACTCAATCAGCATGTATTCACAGGCAAAGTCATCCTGCTTGGTGGGGAAGTGAACACAGAGCAGCAATCGATCAGCGGCCCGTTATGCGAAAAAATGCTGGAAACCTTCCATGTTGACAAAGCATTTATTTCAGTAGGAGGGATCTCCTTATCATCCGGGATCAGTGACTACGACATCAATGAGTCCATGATCTCCAAAACGATGGCGCGTGTATCCAAAGCGGTTTTTGTCTTGGCGGACCAGAGCAAAATCGGCGTGCAGGCTTTTTGCAAAATCATTTCGCTGGATGCAGTCGATGTCATTATTTCCGACCATGAAAAACCACCGTCCTGGGAAAGTGAACTGGAGAGAAAAGGGGTAACCTGGATGACGGTTGACACAATGGAGGGGAAAGCGTGAAAGTAGATTATCATGTACATCTGGAGGAAGGTCCATATTCCTTGCGATGGTGGAATCGCACAGCAGAAGCGTTGCTCCGCTTTCGCCAGCCTGCACGGGACAGACACACACGAGAATGGATGGAAGAGCTTGCGTCCTGGATGCATGAGCGGATCAACCGAGGAGCGTACTCTCGTGAATGGCTCGATCTGTACCGTGTTCGCGCCAAAGAGCTGGGGCTCTCCCATGTCGGGATCGTAGATCATCTCTACCGCTTTAAGGAATTCAAGCCTTACTTTGAACAACATATGCACCTGGAGGACGATGAGCTGGGGCGCATGCAGTGCATCTGGCTGGATCAGGTTTGCACCGACTCGATTGAGGAGTTCGTCGACTTTATTTTGGAGCAACAGCCTATCTGGGAAGCAGATGGAGTTTCATTGAAGCTGGGGATTGAGGCTGATTATTTTTCCGGTGGCAAGGAAGAGCTTGCTCCTATGATCGATCGCTATCCATGGGACCATGTAATTGGGTCCGTCCATTTTGTCAACGGCTGGGGATTTGACAACCCCGAAACAAAAGAACGGTTTGAGGACATTGATTTGCTGGCCCTCTATCAGCAGCAATTTCAAGTGGTCGAGGAAGCAATCTCATCTGGATTGTTTAACTTCGTGGCACATCTGGACAATTTGAAGGTGTTTGGCTATCGACCTGCTGAACACGAGCTTTTTCCGTATTACCAGCGTATCGCCCAGCTGTTAAAACAGCATGGAGTAGCGACAGAAATCAATACGGGACTGTTTTATCGTTATCCCGTCAAGGAAATGTGCCCTAGCTACAGCTTCCTGCAAATTTTGCGCGAGCATGGTGTACCAATCACAACTTCCTCTGACTCGCATTTTCCCGACGATTTGGGCAGCTACCTGGACGAAGCACGAGAAATCTTGCTTCAAGCAGGCTATCATGAAATCGTTACCTTTGAAAAACGAAAGCGAATATCCGTCGAGCTGTTGGACAAAAAATAAAAAATGGGTTTGCCCATAAAAAACCGCTATAAAAAAACTGCCTGGTCTGTTTGCGAAGACCTGGCAGTTTTTTCGTTTACGCAAGGATGACATGCAGCATCAGGTCTCCTGCCATATGAGCGATCATGGCGTATTCCAACCCTTTTTTCCAGTACAGCCAACCAAACAGGATACCGCCAAGCGCGTTCAAAAGGATGGCGCGAATGACAAGCAGCGATGTCAGCTCACCAAAAGCCTGAATCGTTGCCGGGAGATGGCCCAAGCCGAAGAGTACACTGGTCAGTAAAATTGCTACGATGTACATCCAGCTTCTCGTTTTTTTGCCAAACAGGCGATAAAACAACCAGACGAACAAAGTCATCAGTCCCAAGCGCAGCATCAATTCTTCCACAATGCCCCCATAAAAAATGGTCGTAAGTCCGAGCCAGTGAGAAGACTCGGGAACCTGAAGCTGTGGGATGCTCGGAACAAAGAGAAGCTGATCGAAAGTAGCAATCGCCAGGGAGACGATGATGCCTCCAAGAATGGCAAGGAGCACGTTACGATTTTCAAACCCATCATGCTCTTTGCGGTATGCCCAGCCTTTCCAAATCGATAGTTGCAAACCGACAGGAGCGGAGAGGCGAATACCCAGATAGCTCAAAAGCAGGGTGATGAGCGCTGTTTGAACGGCTGAGCTAATAAAAAGAATGGCTGGATGGACGGGAGCTGCTTCGGGAAGCGAAATGATTTGCAGCTGATACGGAATCATGATCAGGCTGGCCAAAAAGGCAATCACAGCAAAAATCAATGCGAGGCGAAAAGGTCTTTCCTTCATCTCACGTCCCCCTTTTTCTCCAAACTTTTCGGACGACGAGCAAATATACAAGCAGTGGAGTCGGGATGCTTGTTAATCCCCACAACCCCCAAAGCCACGGAAAGCGGCTTCTTTTTTTTGCATCCAAAAAAATCCATGAGCCTTGGATTGCAGCAATACTAAACAATAGGAGAAGCAGCCACCAGGGCACATCATGTGTTTGTGTCATGATTACCTACCCACCTTTTAGCAAGAATGAAGACAAGTGCGAGAATGGACAGCCCTTGAATGACGAAATAAAAAGCAGGTGCTTGTGTTTGGATAAAATAGAGTGTGGATAGCACGACAAGAGACACACCCCAGAAAGCGAACAGCTCGTAGCGAATGCGTTTTTTTGTGCGTTTGGTTGTTTCTGAAACGATGCTCTGAAAAAAGGCTGGGTCAGGGGTGGCAGACGGAAAGAGCTCATCCAGCTCATCCAGACCCTCTCGCATCTTCTGATACAACTGATCGTTGTCTTCATCCAGATGTTTGTTCATCGTCCAACCATTCCTTTCTCAATTGATTACTGGCATGATGCACGCGGGACTTGACCGTTCCTTCGCGAATATGCAGGATGTCTGCGATTTCTGCATAGGTGTACCCGTAATAATGCTTCAAAATGAGCGGAATGCGATACTCATCCGATAATGTCAGGAGGACTTCAAGGAATTCAGGCCAATCCCGATTTAGATTGCCCGCTGCCCATTTCATTTTGGAAATGGCTTTTTCTTTTTCTGTCCATCTTTTTTCAGTGTCCTTCTTTCGGAGGAAATCGATATATAGGCGGGAGCCAATCGTAATGAGCCAGCTGGAAAAGGCTGCACGCCCGTCATACCATGTGATTTTCTCGATCGCTTTGATTAAGGTCTCTTGTGTCAAATCCTCCGCCAAATACGGATTTACCGTGATTTTGAGGAGATAGCTTTTTAAAAAGGGGTAATGCTTCTGCAATAGCTCAGACAATGCCTGCTGGTTTCCTTTTTGGGCTTGTTTGATCAGGTCGCGTTCATCCATAGACGACGGAGCTCCTCTCGACGCATTCAACCTTATTACGATTAGCTTACCTCAATCGTTCATTTAGGCTTGTAATATTTTTTGTGAAAAAAGATTTGAAATGTTTAGACAATTGAATATATAATAAAAACAAAAAACAACTAAAAAACGGGAAAACAAACTAATTGATGTGGAATTGGTGTTGTCTTAACCGGAGGTCAGCTTGGAAGGGGAGAACGGATTAGAAACAAAAGGGGAGGGTTCTGGATGAAAAAATGGGTTAGCACGATCGTAGTGGGTGTACTGTCAGTGGGGCTTTTGGCAGGATGTGGACAATCATCTGGCTCCACAGGCGGAAAGGCAGGCTCGTCCGAACTGACAGTATACACAGCTTTGGAGGATGATCAGCTCAAAGCATATGTGGGAGCTTTTAACCAGGCGCATCCCGAGATCAAGCTGAACATCGTCAGGGATTCAACAGGTGTCATCGTAGCCAAGCTCATTGCCGAAAAAGAAAATCCACAAGCAGACGTGGTGTGGGGAACAGCGGCAACAGAACTACTGGGAGCAGAGTTCCAAGGTGTGCTGGAAGGCTATACACCAAAAGGAATTGAACGAATCTCGCCTGAATTCAAGGACGCCAAGGACCCGGCACATTGGGTGGGCATTGATGCATTTGAAACCGCATTTGTCGTAAATACGACGGAGCTGGAAAAACGCAATCTTCCTATCCCGCAATCCTATGCTGATTTGATCAAGCCAGAGTATAAAGGGCTGATCGTCATGCCGAATCCTTCTTCCTCTGGAACTGGCTTCTTCACTGTCGCAGCTTGGAAAGAGCTCTACGCTGATCAAGAAGCGTGGAACTACATGGATAAGCTCCATGAAAATATTGCCCTTTATACACACTCTGGTTCCAAGCCGGCAAAAATGGCAGCGGCTGGTGAGTATCCAATCGGCATCTCATTTGGCTACCGGGGGATTACTGAAAAGAAAAAGGGTGCTCCGCTTGAAGTCATCTTCCCTCCTGAAGGAGCTGGCTGGGATGTAGAAGCAAATGCCCTCGTGAAAAAAGCGCAGATCAAGCCGGAAGCAAAAGTATTCCTTGATTGGGCCATCTCGGACGAGGCGATGAAGGAATACAACAAAAATTTTGCGATTGTTACGGTTGATAACAAGAGTGCCGCACTCCCCGAAGGCTACACGAAAGAGCCCAGATCGCAGCTCATCCACAATGACCTGACCCAAACAGCAAAAGATCGCCCGGGAATCTTGGCTGAATGGGACAAACGCTACAGCACGAAAAGTGAGCCGAAGAACTAGATGCGGATCACCTTTCAAAACAAATTAGGCGAGAAGGGGAGAAGGGAGGAGCGTATGACAAAGCCATATTTAAGCATTCAAGCTGTTCGAAAAACGTTTGGCAAGTTTGTTGCCCTCACATCGATCGATATTGATATCCAAAAGAATGAGTTTATTTGCCTCTTAGGACCTAGCGGATGCGGGAAAACGACGTTGCTTCGAATATTGGCGGGATTGGAGCAGCCTTCGAGCGGAAAAATTATGGTGAACGACCGGGACATTACGGTTCTTCCGCCAGCCAAACGAAATTTTGGGATGATGTTTCAGTCTTACGCTCTTTTCCCCAATTTGACAGCAGCGCAAAATATCGCATACGGTCTGCAATCCAAAAAGATGTCCAAAAAGGATATTGAGGAAAAAGTACGGGAAGTGCTGGTGCTCATCGATCTGGAGCACATCCGCGATAAATATCCGACCCAGCTGTCAGGCGGGCAGCAGCAGCGTGTTGCCTTGGCCCGTGCCATCGCACTGTCACCGGACTTTCTGCTATTGGATGAGCCATTATCTGCTCTGGATGCCAAAGTGCGGCTCAAGCTGCGTCGGGAGCTCAGAATTTTGCATGAGAAAATCGGAATTACAACGATAATGGTTACCCATGATCAGGAGGAAGCACTGACGATGGCAGACCGTATCGTAGTCATGAACAATGCGGAGGTGGTGCAGGTAGGCACTCCGCAGGAAATTTACGAAAAGCCGAACAGTCCGTTTGTGGCAGACTTTATCGGAGCGATCAACTTTTTGGAAGAATCCGTGTTTACAGGAAACAAGATCGGTCAGGATCGACTGTTTGCGATTCGTCCGGAAAACATTCATCTGATGGACCCAGCTGCAGAATACAGTATGAAGGCAGTCGTACAGGATATGGAGTTTCGTGGGTCATTTTATCGCGTGACCATGCAATTGCTCAACCAGCAAAAAGGGCTGTTGCCGCAGCTCGTCACCATTGATTTGCCAGTACAGCAAACCCATCGTCTGGGCCTTATGCGCGAGAAGCAGGTTGCTTTTGAAATGCCACTCGAAAACCTGATCTCGTTTGACCAGGCTGCTGTGACGAAAAAGACGGGGAGTGATTAAAATGAGCACTCGAACCGTTCGACAAAAGATGGGCAAGGACGAGTGGCTGCAAAAAATCTTGATTGCAAGTATTGTGATTGTCCTGTTTGTCAGCGTTCTTTTGCCGCTGGGAGATTTGTTCAGCAAAGCCTTCATCAATGAGATGGGCGAATATATCGGCCTAGCCAACTTCGTCAAATACTTCGCCACTCCTGCGCTGGTTCAATCGTTCTCCAACACCATGTACGTATCAGGAGTGACGACGATTCTTTCTGTGACACTCGCGTTTCTATACGCCTTTGCTCTGACGCGAACCGATATGCGGGGGAAAGTATTTTTCCGTTATGTAGCTCTGTTGCCGCTTTTTGCACCGACGATGATGCATGGGATTGCCCTGACGTACTTGTTTGGAAATCAGGGCATACTCACAACCGGATTTTTTGGACTTTTCCCCGGCTTTAACCTGGAGCTGTATGGCCCGCTGGGGATTATCCTCTCCGAGATGTTTTATACGTTTCCGCAGAGGCGTATCTCATCATGGCAGTATCTCTCGCTTTTGCTGACTACAATCTGTACGAAGCAGCAGAGACGATGGGGGCAGGCAAGCTGCGAAAGTTTTTGACAGTGACGCTGCCCAATGTGAAGTACGGGCTGATCAGCGCGATTTTCGTCTGCTTTACCTTGAGCTTTACTGACTTCGGAGCGCCAAAGGTAGTAGGTGGACAATTCAACGTACTGGCGACTGATATTTACAAGCAGGTGATCGGGCAGCAAAACACGACGATGGGGGCGACAGTCGGGATCATCCTGATTATTCCGGCGATCCTCGCGTTTATCGTAGACCGAATCGTAGAGCGGAAGCAAAACTCCGCGGTAACTGCCAAATCGACGCCGTACAAAATCACATCACAGCGCGGACGGGATCTTTCCTTCTTTATCTACTGCTCGCTCATTACCGTCTCGATCTTTTTGATGCTGGGGACTGTGATCTTTGCGTCAATGGTCAAGGTCTGGCCGTATGACTTGACGATCTCGCTTACGCATTACGACTTTTCCAAAGTAGCCGGGGAAGGGATGCAGCCATTCTGGAACAGCCTGCTCGTTGCCTTTTACAGTGCGGTGATTGGAACGATTGTGACGTTTATCAATGCGTATTTGATTGAGAAAACACGGTTTATGAAAGGGCTGCGGCAAATTGGCTATTTTCTCTCGATCCTGCCGCTTGCCTTGCCGGGATTGGTGATCGGTCTTGCCTATATCTTTTTCTTCAACCATCCTGCCAACCCGTTGAACTGGATGTACGGCACGATTCTCATCCTGATTCTGGCTAACCTGATCCATTTTTACGCCGTTCCGTTTATTACCGCTACCACTGCGTTGAAAAAACTGGATAAGGAATTCGAGCTTGTCTCTGAGTCGATGGGTGTTCCGTTCTACATCACCTTTTGGAAGGTAACGGTACCGATGTCACTGCCAGCGATTCTGGAAATTGCCGTCTATTACTTCATTAACTCCATGGTAACAATCTCTGCTGTCGTCTTCCTCTATTCAGCCGACTTCAAGCTGGCGTCCGTATCGATTGTCAACATGGATGATGCGGGAGATGTCGCACCAGCTGCGGCGATGTCCGTCCTGATCGTTTTGACCAACGTGCTGGTGCGGATCTTTTATGAAGTCGGAACGAATAAGCTGAGGACGAAAACACAGAGATGGCAAAAGCGATAAGAAAACCTCTATCGAGGCTTCCTCAAGGAGGAGCGACCGCGTTTTTGTGGATAGTTATTCTTGCTAAATCAGGATGCGGATACGTGAAGTTTATCCTTTTCTGATTGAGTGACAAAGGTGGGAGAGAGAGCATGATTCAAGCAGTGATTTTTGACTGGGCTGGAACAACCGTTGACTATGGATGCTTTGCGCCACTGGATGTGTTTTTGGAGGTATTCAAAAAGCGCGGGCTCGAGGTTACCCACGCAGAAGCACGCGAGCCGATGGGGATGCTCAAGTGGGATCACATCGACACGATGCTGAAAATGGAGCGCATTCAGGAGCTGTGGCGAGCAAAATACGGCAGGCTCCCCGAGAAAAAGGATGTCGACATGCTGTATGCCGACTTCGAGCCGATGCTATTCTCGATTCTGAAAAACTACGTAACTCCGATTCCAGGTGTGCTGGAGCTGGTGGCACGGCTGCGAGCTGCGGGAATCAAGATTGGCTCGACTACGGGGTACACAGCGGAGATGATGGCTGTCGTGGCTCCCGCAGCCAAGAAGCTCGGCTATTGGCCAGATTCGATGGTCACTCCGAGCGAAATGCCGGCGGGTCGTCCGTTGCCGTGGATGTGCTACCAAAACGCGATCAATCTGGACGTTCACCCAATGAAGCACATCATTAAAGTAGGCGATACGACGAGTGATGTGAAAGAAGCCGTCGCAGCAGGTACATGGGCTGTGGGCGTGATCAAAGGCGGCAGTGAGCTGGGCATGACCGAGCGAGAAGTGCTGGAGTGTGATCCTGACGAGCTGGCGGACCGAATGGAGGTCGTAGCAAAACGATTCAAAGCTGTTGGAGCTGATTATGTGATCGAAACGATTGGTGAGCTGGATTCGCTGATTCCCAAAATCAACCTGCGCCTTGCGCAAAAGGAGAGATAATCATGAACCTCACACAATTGCCTGATAATCCGTACTTGCTCTTGACTCCTGGACCACTGTCAACATCAAAAGGAGTAAAGGCTGCCATGCTGCGCGACTGGTGCACATGGGATAACGAATACAACGATCTGGTTCAAAGTCTGCGTGCAAAGCTGGTCAGTCTGGGCGGACGCAATCATGATGATTATACGACCGTCCTCATGCAGGGAAGCGGCACTTTTTCTGTAGAGGCTGTCATTGGCTCGGTCGTGCCGGAAGATGGCAAGCTGGTTGTCTTGACAAACGGTGCCTATGGAAACCGCATTGCGCAAATCTCCAAGGTGCTCAAGGTCAATACGGTTGTGGTTGACTTTGGGGAAGTCGGTCAGGCTGAGCCGGAAAAGCTGCGCGAGGTGCTGGAGGGCGACCCGGAGATTACGCATGTCGCTGTCGTTCACTGCGAGACGACCACAGGGATGCTCAATCCTATCGAAGAGATCGGAAAAGTAGTCAAATCGTTTGGCAAGATATACATCGTGGATGCGATGAGCAGCTTCGGTGGGGTCGCGCTTGATGTGGCAGATTTGCAGATTGACTATTTGGTCAGCAGCGCAAATAAATGCATCCAGGGCGTTCCGGGCTTCGGCTTCATTCTGGCTAAAACCGAGGAGCTGAAAAAATGCAAAGGGCAAGCACGCTCGCTCTCGCTCGACTTGTACGATCAATGGGAGACGATGGAAAAATATAACGGAAAGTGGCGTTTCACCTCTCCAACCCACGTAGTGCGCGCATTTTACCAAGCGATGCTGGAGCTTGCGGAAGAAGGCGGCATCGAGAAACGGCAGGTTCGCTACCGCGAGAATCAGCGCATATTGGTAGAGGGCATGGAAGCGATCGGTTTTCGCGCGCTGCTGCCAAAAGAATGGCAGTCACCAATCATTACGTCCTTTTACTTTCCGGAAAGCCCACAGTTTACGTTTGCAGCGTTTTATGAACGGTTGAAAAAAGAAGGCTTTGTGTTGTACCCGGGGAAAATTTCGCACGCAGACACGTTCCGGATCGGAAATATCGGGGAGGTCTACCCGCATGATATGAAAAATCTGGTGCAGGCCATTGAGAACAATATTTTCTGGTAAACACGCAGGAGGACTTCAGCTATGTCACTAGTGGGGGAAGAACGCAAAGACGCGATTATGAACCTACTGAATTACGCCGGTAAGGTCAGGACCAACGAGCTGGTAGAGAAGCTGCAAGTGTCCTCGGAGACGATCAGGCGATATTTGGAGGAGCTGGAAAATGAAAATCAGCTCAAACGTGTGTATGGCGGTGCCATCAAAATTAATTACGAGAGAGAGGAGCCATCTCATCTGATGCGGGAGGTTTCCCATGCAGAGGAGAAAAAGCGAATTGGCCGTGCAGCTGCAAATCTCGTACAGGATAATGACGTCCTGGTCATCGACGATGGAACAACGACACTGCATATGCTCCCGTTTTTGATGAATCGCAGAAATCTGAAGCTGATCACCATCTCGGTACCTGCGCTCAATTTGTTGATGGAGTACCACAATAAGGAGCTTTTTACAGGGGAGATCTATTTCATTGGCGGAAAGGTTCAATCCAAGCATTTTCGCACGGCAGGTACGCTGGCTGAAAACATGATGCAAAACTTTTTCGTCGACAAGGCGTTCATTTCGATTGACGGGATTTTGGCCCAGCATGGCATTTCCAGCTATGATTGCGAAAAAGCGATGATTGCCAAGCGGATTATCGAGAATTCCAAGGAAAATATCGTTTTGACGGATCACTCCAAAATCGGCATCAGCACCTTCTACAAGGTGGCTGACTTGAAAGAGATTGATACGGTAATCAGCGATGTACCAGCACCGAAGGAATGGGAGGGTGAGCTGGAAGCAAAAGGTGTCGATTGGTTAGTAGCGGACTGAAGAAAGGGGCAGGAAGTAGATGCTCTTCATTTTTTGGACCAAGACACAACCAATATCAACTAAAACAACATAAAAACAAATTCTTAACTTGAAATTGACTCTCGTTCGCATTATTTTCAGAGTATCGAATCTATTTTTTGTTGAACGAAATGTGAAGATGAGGAAAGGGTGAAATCCAGATGCTAGAAAACGGTTACGCCTTGGGGATGATTGAAACCGTGGGTTTTCCTGCCCTTGTTGCAGCGACAGACGCAGCAGCCAAAGCCGCCGATGTCCGCTGCGTGACCTATCAGGGAGCGGATGCGGGGATTGTCACCATCTATATCGTGGGCGATGTAGCTTCTGTTACGGCAGCGGTAGCGGTGGGCGAGGCAGAAGCAAGACGAGTGGGTCAGCTTCGTCACTCCAGAGTCATTCCCCGTCCTGATCGAAGTGTAATGCAAATGGTTTTGCAGCAATTGGAACAAGAGAAGTCCAGGCAGGCTACTTCCAAGCCAGCGGGAAAAGCAGGAGACAAGCAGAAAAATGCGCAGAGTACACCAATAACCACAACACAAGCAAGCAAGGAGGAATAGTCATGGGTGATGCATTGGGAATGGTAGAAACAAAAGGACTGATCGGTGCGGTAGAGGCTGCTGATGCGATGGTCAAGGCAGCGAATGTAAAGCTTGTCGGTAAGGTGCATGTAGGGGGCGGGCTGGTTACCGTCATGGTTCGAGGTGATGTAGGAGCGGTAAAGGCATCTACAGACGCTGGAGCAGCCGCAGCGGAAAAGGTGGGGGAGCTGGTTTCTGTCCACGTCATTCCACGTCCGCACTCTGATATTGAGCTGATTTTGCCAAAGCTGGAGTAGAGCTATTGCTTGTACCTTCTCAAAAGAAACGGATCCGCAAACGGCTGAAAAGAGGTGACGGTATATCGTGATGCTAGACGTAGATTTGCAATCTGTCCAGGAAGTAAGACAATCTTTGCTTACAGCCAAGCAAGCGCAGAAACGACTGCAAGCCATGTCGCAAAATCAAATCGATCAAATCGTTCAGGGCATGGCGGAGGCTGCAAAAGTAGAAGCAGGTCGCTTGGCAGCAATGGCCGTTGATGAAACAGGCTACGGACGAGTAGCGGATAAAACAGCGAAAAACTTGTTCGCAGCAAACGATGTCTATCAGGCAATCAAAGAAATGAAGACAGTAGGAATCATCCGCAGGGACGAGCAAAACCGGGTTTGGGAAGTCGCACAGCCTGTTGGTGTCATCGCGGGGATCGTGCCTTCAACCAATCCGACCTCGACCGTTATTTTCAAGGCATTGATCAGCGTAAAGGCGGGGAATGCGATCGTATTTTCTCCGCATCCACAAGCAGCCACGTGTACAAAAGAGACAGCAAAAATTATGCAGGCAGCGGCGGAGCGGGCAGGAGCTCCGGCAGGACTGATCTCTTGCATTACCCAGCCAACACTCGCTGCTTCCCAGGAGCTGATGGGAAATGTGTGCACGGATGTCATCCTGGCAACTGGTGGAACCGCGATGGTTAAAGCAGCCTACAGCAGTGGCAAGCCCGCTTTTGGCGTAGGACCTGGCAATGTGCCTGTCTACATTCATGCGAGTGCTGACATTGCTACGGCGATTCGCCAAATTGTACAGAGCAAGACATTTGATTATGGAACGATTTGCGCTTCGGAGCAGGCTCTCGTCGTCGACAAGACGATCAAACGCAAGGTTGTAGCGGAGCTGAAGCGCAACGGGGCGTATTTTCTCGATGATCATGAAACAAAGCGTGTAGCGGCTGTTATCATGAAAGGCAATGGACTGAATCCTGCTATCGTTGGGAAGTCACCGCAGGCAATTGCTGAGCTGGCCGGGATTATCGTGCCAGAGGATGCCCAGCTGTTGATGGCAGAAGAAACCGGAATCGGGCGAGAATTCCCGTTTTCAATCGAGAAGCTGGCTCCGATTTTGACACTCTATACGGTATCGGATAGCCAGGAAGCGAGCCACCTTTGCAACAAGCTGCTGGAATTTGGCGGCCTCGGTCATACGCTCGGCATTCATTGTCAGGATGCTCAGGTGATCGAATCATTCGCGGTTGATAAGCCAGCCTCACGTATTGTGGTCAATTCAGGCACGACGTTTGGTGGAATCGGGGCAACTACCGGCATCTTGCCATCGCTTACGCTTGGGTGCGGTTCCTTTGGCAACAATGTGACCTCGGATAATATCGGCCCACAGCATTTAATGAATATCAAGCGCGTCGCCTTTGGGCTGCGAGAAATGAAGCTGGAGGCAGCAGCCCAATTGACTCCGGCTGTGACCACGGCTCCGGCGTCACCTGCAATCAGTAGAGACGAAATCGCGGAAATCATTAAAAGCGTGCTTCTGGAATTGCAATCTTCCAATCGGTAAGGAGGTATAAGGGATGGCAGGAGAATGGGCAGCACTCGGCATGGTGGAAACAAAAGGGTTGATCGGAGCAGTAGAGGCAGCCGATGCCATGGTAAAAGCGGCGAATGTCAAGCTGATCGGAAAAGTACATGTAGGGGGCGGGCTTGTGACCGTGATGGTCCGCGGAGACGTGGGGGCGGTCAAAGCATCGACGGATGCAGGCGCAGAAGCAGCACAAAAGGTGGGGGAGCTGAAATCTGTGCATGTCATTCCGCGACCGCATTCTGATATCGAGCTGATCCTTCCGAAGCTGGAAGGGTAAATCACTAGCCTATGGCTGTCATTACAGAAACCACACTGCGGGCTATGCTGCGAACAGGGGTCCCCAATCCCTTCGTGGTTCACGCAGAGGACAGATTTACCCCGGCTGCAACCGATTTTTTAAAGGGGAGAGGGATTCGCGTGGAAGTGCTCGGATCAGCGAACGCTTTTTCAGGCGGGAGTGAAGGAGCTTTGGAGCAGACCATTCCGGTCGGAGTATCCAATCGCCACATCCACCTGGCAACGGAGGATGTAGAAAGACTTTTTGGCGCAGGCTACAAGCTCACTCCTCTGCGTGCACTCTCTCAGACGGGGCAGTTCGCTGCGACAGAAACGGTAACACTGCTAGGACCAAAAGGATTGATGAAGGATGTGCGGATTCTGGGCCCGGCAAGAGGAGTAAGCCAGGTAGAAATCTCTCGGACGGATGGATTTTCGCTAGGAATCCACCCTCCTGTTCGAATGTCTGGCTCTTTGGAAGCTACACCAGGTATTACGCTTATTGGTCCTGCTGGCTGTGTCGTATTGGAATCGGGTGTCATTGTGGCGAAATGTCATGTGCACATGTCTGACCTGGATGCCAGAGCCTTTCACGTTCAGGATGGAGACAGTCTGATGCTGCAAATGCTCGGGGAGCGCACACTGATTTTCCCGAATGTGACGGTGAGGGTCAGCCCGCGGTATACACTCGATTTTCATATTGATCTCGATGAAGCGAATGCAGCTAGCCTCAAAACAGGTGACAAGGTGCGCTTGCTTGGGAAAAATGGCAAGCTCTTTTCCTCAGCAGGGAGGTGTTAGAATGGATATGAGGCAAATGATCGAGTCGATCACGAGAGAAATTTTGCAATCAATGAAATCGGAAACGCAGCAGGAGAAACGGGAAAAGTGGTTGTATATCTTCTGTGACAGCAGGGCGCACGAGTCGTTTGAGGACCAGTTTATCGCCTTGCAAAACAATGGGATATGCCACGATATTTTGTTTCTGGATGGAGAAACGTCTTCGTGGCTGGGGATGCACCGGATCGAGTGTGGGGGAGCAGGCAAGCTCATCACTGCTGACGAATATGCCCCGATTCCTTTGGAAGTGCCCAAAGAGTATGCCGGTGTCATCCTTCCCGAAATGGATTTGGATAACGCAGCACGCGTGGCAGCAGGCATGAAGGGAACGATCAAGGCGGAGATCATCTTTTCGGCACTCGTACTGGGAAAGCCGGTATTAGTGGGTGAGGATGTACCCGGTTTGAAGCGAGCCGATCGGCGCACTTTGAAGACCCTGACCTTGCCGAAGCCGTATCAACAGCTCTTTTTGCGACATGTCAATGAAATGAAGGAGCTCGGAGTAGAGTTTTACCCACAAAAGCAGCTGGCTGATGCGGTCATTCGAAAAAGTATGGCAAACAGGCGAAGCGAGAGGACAGAGGCGGCGGCAGGTTCGGAAGGGCAGGTCGCTCCCTCGGCCAAGCTGCTGACCGCGGACTGGGTAAAAGCGCAAGAGGAATTCCCGGATGGAGGCCTTGTTCTGCGACCAGGTACGATTGTCTCTCCTTTGGCGCAGGATATGCTGAGGGAAAAAGGAATCGCTGTCCACTACGAGAAGTAAAGGGGGAGCGCCATGTTTTTGGGAAAAGTGATCGGCAGTGTCTGGTCCACACAAAAAGAGGAGGGTATGGAGAATCTCAAGCTGTTGATTGTCCAGCCCATTGACTGGAATGAAAAGGAAGGTGGACAAACGGTGATTGCAGCAGACCGCATCGGAGCGGGCTTTGGCGAAAAGGTCATCGTTTCGAGCGGTACTCCTGCGCGGATCATTTTTCACAACAAGATGGTCCCCATCGACGCCGTCATCGTTGGGATCGTGGATTCCTATGAAGTGCCACAAGAGAACTAGGCAAGGGTAGGTGTGGTCTGTACAGACTGCACCTTTTGCCATTTACAAAAAGAGAGCTGGGAGAAGGATGTCCACCACCATTTTGCTGATTTTGTTATTTGCAGCGGTTTGCCATGCGATTTGGAATGCCCTGTCCAAGAAGATTGAGGAGCGAGACGCCTTTTTTACCCTGATTTTAGGGGCTTCTGTTATTTTGTATTTTCCACTTGCCGTCTACCTGTGGCAGACCTCCTCCTTTCCGCCGGGAGCGATCAAATGGCTGTTGCTGAGCATTTGCTCGGAGGTTTTGTATTTTGTAGCTTTAGGCAAGGCGTATAAGACAAATCATTTGAGCTATGCGTATCCGATTTTGCGTGGTACAGCTCCTATCGTGACCACCATTATAAGCACGCTTTTTATCGGCACAGCGATTGCCTGGACTGGATTTGTGGGAATTTTAGTAATTGTAGCAGGTGTTGTCTTCATGAATCAGCGCACCTTTTCGTTTCGGGAGCTTAGTCATCTCGTCAAGGATTGGGGCAATATGAAGTGGGTGTTTTTAGCAGGGAGCTTTTCAGCGTGCAGCAGCATAGTCGATGGCATGGGGGCATCCATGATGTCGGGTCTGCTGTTCAAATACTTCGTGTTCTTCGGGATGTTTGCAGGAAAGTGGATCATTGACCGCAGAGCAGAAATCAAGGTGTCCTATGTGGCACTGATCAAACGCTACCCGTGGCATACGCTGGCGGGAGGACTCTTTGTGTTTGTGTCCAATTCGTTGGCGGTTTACGCGATGCAGACGACGCCTGTTACCTATGTCGCGTCTGTGAGGGAAATCAGCATCGTTTTTGCGACTCTCATCGGAGTGATTTGGCTCAAGGAAAAGGTCGGGGTGGTCAAATGGGTGTCGATTGGGATGATTTTGGCCGGGGTCGTGATTATTAAGCTGAGTTAGTCGGGGAAATAGTGAGGCTGCTGGTGTTCATGCCAGCAGCCTTTGTGTATATGCCTGTCACATCCTGAATTTATCAGGTGAAGGAACAGAAACAACCTGCAATAATGTACTATATGCCTTTTTATTTTTGGATGTAGATTATATGAGAACACACTTTGAAGGGAGACTTCTCATGTATCTTACATCCTTGTTTATATACTGTTTTATCGTTACGTTTACACCAGGGCCTACGAATATTGTCATTTTATCCACAGTAAACAATTTTGGTACCAAAAAGGCAATGCGATATACATTTGGAGCGACAATTGCCTTCGGTTTCTTACTTGTTATTTCTGCTCTATTGAATACCATGCTGATCACGGTTGTTCCTAAGATTTTACTTGTCATGCAGATCATTGGAAGCTTTTATATGTTCTATCTCGCTTATCAAATTTACAAAATGGATACATCAAAAACTACAGCTGAGAAGCATACGGGTACTTTTCTATCAGGCTTTCTTATGCAGTTTTTAAACCCGAAGGTAGTCCTTTTTACCATGACGGTCATTCCTAGCTATGTAATGCCCCACTATCAGGAAGCATCTGAAGTGTCAATGAGTGTGATCGCGATTACTTTCGTTGGATTTTTAGCGTTTGTCACTTGGGTTGCTTTCGGTACCATTTTCAAAAAGTTTTTACAGAAGCATAAAAAGAGCGTGAATGGAATCATGGCGTTATTTTTGGCTTTAGCTGCCATTATGATTTGGATATAGGGAAGCTGGCGATGAGGTGAATGAGATGGAGAAGTTTATCTATAAAAAAGCAGCAGGGATTACTGCATTATCAGCAAGTATGACCGATTTTACGTATAAAAAGCACTCTCACAAGGAGTATGCGATTGGCGTAACCTTGCGTGGTATCCAAGAATATAATCTGGACGGTAGTTTACAGTTATCCTATCAAAATGGTGTCATGCTTTTTCATCCAGAACAGGCACATGACGGAATGGCACACGATGAAACGGGCCTTGATTATGTCATGTTATATATTGATCCACAACTTTTTCTAGAGATTACGGAGAAAAAGGACATCGTGCGTTTTTCAACCCCGATTGTCTATGATGGCAGACTTGAACAGAAAGTATTAAATTTATCTCATGCTATCATGAATGAAAAAGATGAGGCTTTGTGCAATGAATTACTCGTTTCTCTTACGGATAGCCTCGTTCATACGAATCTATCTTCCGACTATAAAAAAGATGACCCGCTCATGAGCAAGGCAAAGGAGATGCTGGGTACCAGCTTAGATCATGTACGCAAGCTGGATGAGGTATGCATAGAGCTTCAATTATCAAAGTTTCAGTTTATCCGAATGTTCAAGGCTCATACCGGAATTTCACCCTACCAATACTTTCTTAATTGCAAGATTGAACGTGCAAAGCAGTTAATAGAAAAAAAGCGAGATGTTTATTTGGCAGTAGCGGAATGTGGCTTTGTTGATTTAACGCATTTGAATAAACATTTTAAAAGCGTGTATGGAACAACTGCATTTGAATATTTGTCACATGTAAATGGTGGAGGACGTCTGCAGTTTCAATCATGAAGCATTTTTATGACGGGGGAGATCACTATGTCGTTACAAGTAGGCGATCATAACGTACTTGCCCGGACGATGAATTTTGAGTTCGTAAGACCTGTATTTACGGGGGATACCATTGTGTGTGAAGTAACCATTGAGGAATTTGAAAAGCAAGAAAATCGAACAACGATTCGAGCATCTTTCGTATGTATCAATCAGAATCAGAAAGAAGTTTTGACAGGGAATTTTTCAGGAGTAATCCTATAAACGCAAGAAAACGGAAGGACTCGCCATCGTTTATCGGTACGAAGTCATTCCGTTTTTTACATGTCAGGAGAAGCCGAGTACAAGCCCCAGCAAGACGGCAGAAACACCGCCAACAAGCGAGCCCGCGACATTGACGACATCGTTGTTCCATCCGGTGCGCCCGCGAATCCGCTCGGCTTTTCTGCCACAGTGGCGGGCCTGTTCGATTTCTCGACCGCAAGTGCTGCAACGATACATTTGCTGCCATGTCGCACCGATCCACGAATCGGCAAGCGACCCTATGAGTCCAGTCAGGCCAGCAATTACGGCCCATGCTGCAGGTCTGATTGCTGCCGCTGCCGCATCCTGCGTAGCCTGGACGGACAGCCCAAGCAGCAGCCAGGCTACTGCGCCGATGAACAGACCACCTGCCAGTGAAGCGATAAACCCAAGTACAGATACGCCTCCAGACGTACCAGGTGGAACGCGCCGACCTGTCTTGATCGATCGCGGAGGCGTCTTGCTCAAGCCGCCTATTTCCGTCGCCCACGTATCGGCTGTGACCGCCGCCATAACTCCTAGAAAGGCGTACCACCAAAGGGGGTGCGGATACACCCAGTTTGCCACACATAACAGCAGCCCCAGTCCTCCGTTAGCGAGCACCTGACCCGCATCGCGCCTTCCGGATTTCTCATAGCCGCTCTCTGACGCTTCCTTTCTCTGCTTCTTCCATTTGGACCACAGGGTTGACGAAACAAAAAAAGCGATGAGGGAGCCAAACCAGATCGCAGTTCCGAGCGCGTACATCATCGTGCCCAGCACCACAGCTGCTAAAAAGCCGGACCTGGATAGTGAACGTTTATAATAAGCGGCTCCTGCAATCGCGGAGCTGCAGATAAGACCGATTAACCACTCCACCGCATTCGCCCCCTTTTTTTGAAACTATTATACCTCAGGGCGGGAGGCTTTCGAAAAGGAATGATCATCAATGTGGGAAAGCAAGGGAGCTAATCCCAGAATTTGAGGAAATCTTCCTGTGATATAATGATGACCAACAATAAGAGATAGGATAACGGACGGGGATAGTATGAAACTGGAGCGATTAATCTCTATCATCTACAAGCTGTTGAATCACGAAGTATTGTCTGCCTCCATGCTGGCTGAAGAGTTTCAAGTTTCCCCTAGAACCATCTATCGGGATATCGAAGTGATCTGCGCTGCGGGTTTTCCGGTCGTATCTCACCAGGGAACGAAGGGCGGATATGGCATGATGGACGGATATAAAATGGATAGAAGCCTACTCGGTTCTTACGATGTCAATTCCCTGATTACCGTGCTCAAAAGCCTTTCCAGCGTGTTTGCAGACGAGCGTGCGCAGGGGACTATCGAACGGCTGCAGACAATCGGACCGCAACATCAGATTACGAGCTTGTCAGTGGACTTAGAAACTCACCGGACGGATCCGGACGCGCTGCGGCATTTACGTATGGCGATTACCGGGCGAAATGTGGTTCGCTTTGAGTATATCAATGTAAATAATGAACGCACGACCCGTGAGATGGAGCCGCTGCGGCTTCATTTTAAATATAGGAATTGGTACGTTTTGGGGTTTTGCCGAACTCGACAAGAGCCTCGGGAGTTCCGTGTATCCCGAATGCTGAACGTATTCCTGTTGCAGGAAACTTTTCTACCGGATCACAACATACTGGAAGACGCAGCTTTTTCAAACCCAAGACGGGAAGATCAGTTGGAGACGGTTGTAATCAAGGTAGGACCGGATGCTTTAGCGGAAGTGATGGATCACTTTCATCTGGCGGAAAAGCAATTTCACGTCGATGGGAGTATGACGATGCGAATTCTTGTTGATCAGCCATTGAAGGCGCGATGGCTTTGGGCTATTCTGCTTGGCTTTGGCAGCGGTGTCGAAGTCCTCGAGCCGCCTGCACTGCGAGGAATCTTAATTGAACAGCTTCAAAATACACTCAAACTTTATGAAGAAGTATGACAGCTTGTTGTCATACTTCTTTTTTTATGATGACAACAGAAACAAATTCAAATCCATTGCCAATCAAAAGGAGATGTTACGAATGAATCATCCGGTACAAATGTTCCATTACCACACCTGGGCAAATCAAGCGATTTTAGGAAGAATCAAAGAGCTCCCGTCCTCTGTGCTGAGCCAAGAAGTGAACAGCTCCTTTCCCACCATCGCCCATGCCCTTACTCATATTTATGCGGTTGATAAGATGTGGTATCTGATTTTGACAGGTACTGGCATGCGAGAGGCTCTGCAAACATGCATAGCACTGAATGAGACTATCCTGTCTTCTGTGGATGAATATGCTGCGATCTTTGACCAGCTAGGGGAACAATTCAGGGAATGGCTCCAAGGTCAAGTCGATTTGGAGCAATCCATTCTGCTCGACAATCCATTCAACGGAATTCGCCAAACACGTTTATCGGAAATGGTGCTGCATCTGGTCAATCACGGGACCTATCACAGGGGCAACATTTCTACCATGCTGCGTCAGCTAGGCCATGCATCCACGATGAACGATTATTTCCTTTTTTGGTATCAGGAACCTGCAAGTTCTCAGCGGAAAAAAACGATATGATACAATGGCAATAATCTCTAGCTGAAAATGAGTGAAGGAATCGAATCTCTATATAATGACCAGCGGAAGCCCAAAAAGGGGGATTCACGATCATGTTTTGGAAGAAAGAAACGCAAATCGATCGAATAAAAAACAAGCTCGAAGAGGCCATGCGAAAAGATGCAGATTTCTCAGTGTTTGGAGCATCCTCCCACAAATACAGGGTGAATGAAGAGCTTACGACAAAAGAGCTTACGGACTGGCAAGCAAAGCATCAGGTCACACTCCCTGAGCCTTACATGCAGTTTTTAACGAAAGTTGGTAATGGAGGCGCTGGACCGTATTACGGGATGTATCCCATTGAAGAGGCAGCTTCTTATACCGATAGAGATGCACTCACTGCAAAATGTGTTTTGCACCCCGGTATGGAAAAAGAGGAATGGAACCATCTGATCGAGCCCCTAATCAGTGATGAGGACATCTCTGACCTGGAATACGACGCCACCCGAAATCAAGTACTGGGCGGAATGTTGTGTATTGGTACGCAAGGCTGCGAATACGATATGTATCTCGTTCTTGAGGGCAAACATAGGGGGAAAATCGTTTACACTTCAGATTTTCATCCTGACCATCCTTTTTTCTTTGTCTATGAAGACAACTTTTTGGATTGGTACGAGCGCTGGCTGGACGAAATTATTCTGGACTATGATATTGGCTGGTTTGGCGGTAAAATGCCAGGCGATGAAAATGCGTTGATACAGGCTTATCAAAACGCTCCTAGCGAAGAAATCAAATCAAAAGCGCTTGAAGGAATGTTTAAATTCAAGAAAATCGTGCAGTCAACCATTGATTTCTTAAAAAATGTAGCTGAGCAAACACAAAATGATCGCATCACAGCCATTCAACTAATCTGTAAAACCTCTATTGATGTGGGAAGAGAGTTTCTTCTAGAGCTGTTGCATTCTGAAAATAATGAGGATTTTTTACATGCTTTAAAAATACTGAACTGGTACGGTAAATCTTTTGATAAAGCGGAATTTATAAAAGTGATCTTGCAAAATCTTGACAGGGTACACGATTCGGAAACGTTAAGTCATGTGGGCTATGTTCTGGAGCCCGCTGGTGTAATTTCACTGCAGAGCTTTGCCCCCTTTTTATGCCACACCGACTCGAATATACAAACGGCCGCAATTTATGCGACCCGCAGTTGCAATGACAAATCGGAAAGCTGGGAAACCATTGAACAAATGTTCATGGAGGGCAGCAAAGACGTTTTGAAAAACACGATTTTATATTGGGGTTTGATTCCTCATGAGAGGTTATTGCCTTATTACAAGGCTGCATGGCCGGAGTATAAAAATAATCAAAACTTCAGGGAAAAATTTATCGGTTGTTTGAAAGAATTACATTTGCCTGATGATTATTTTGACAAAGAATAATGGAGTGGATGTACCGCGCGCTGCGCGGTTTTTTTATGGAGAAATGCTATGCATGGAATCGCCAAAAAACTTTTTAAAAAGTTTTTTGAGAAGCTGTCGATTTTGTCGTCTGCTGTTCGTCGCCTTAATAGAAGCACAAATAATCATGATGGAAAGGGTGTTGAACATGACAGCACAACTAAACGCTTATATTCATTCTGAGGAGGCAAGAGAGCAGGCTGCATTTTATGCACAAGCATTAGGAGGGGAAATCCTATCGACAATGACTTACGGACAAACCCCTGGAACACCAGAAGAAATCAAGGATAAAGTGATGCATATGGTACTGTCCGTAGCGGGTGGGAACATTATTTTCCTCTCTGACTCTTTCGGACCGTCACAGAGGGGACGATTCATTTCGTTGGCCCTTTCCTATAAAAAGGAAGAAGAAGCCCGCCAAGCCTTTGAGAATCTTTCCAAGGACGGTACCGTAAAGTTTCCGCTCGAATTGCAGCCGTGGGGAGCCTATTATGGTGAAGTCGAAGACAAGTTCGGGGTCAATTGGCAGATTGTCACTTCATGATGATTCCGAAGACAGATAAAGGAAATGAATACAAGGCGTTGAAAAGAAACTTCATTAGATTTCACGATAAAAGAGGAGGAGCAATTCCTATGCGATTTATGATGATTGTCAAGGCGACCAAAGATTCTGAGGCAGGCTTGCCACCTAAACCGGAGCTTTTCGAAGCGATGATGCGATACAATCAGGAGCTTGCTAAGGCTGGCGTATTGGTTGCCGCTGACGGTTTGCATCCGAGTACAGGCGCTATTCGCATCTCGTATCCTGAGCCGAGTGGAAAGCCGACGATTCTTGATGGACCGTTCAGTGAGGCGAAGGAAATAATCGCTGGCTATACGCTAATCGAGGTGCGATCAAGGGAAGAAGCAATCGAGTGGGCGTTGCGCATGCCAGATCCACATGGGTTCGGAGAGGGACAAATCGAGCTTCGCCAGGTTTATGAGGGTTCGGAGCTCACGGACAATCCTGAGCTGATCGCTGACCATTCTGAAATGATGGCCCAGCTGCAAAAGCGTACCAAGTCGTGACTGATTCCGCAGCTCGTCGTACAATCGAAACCATTTGGCGCATGGAGTCGTCGAAAATCATCGCCAGTTTGACAAGAATGGTTCGTGACCTCGACCTTGCTGAAGATCTCGCGCAGGATGCGCTGGTCATCGCGCTCCGGAAGTGGCCAGAAACAGGCATACCAGAAAACCCTGGAGCTTGGCTGATGACTACAGCAAAAAGACGTGCGATTGATATGATGCGCCGTAACAAAATGCGTGACAAAAAAGTCGAGGAGCTTGGCCGCAGCAGTGAATTATCAGTGGAGGAAGAAAGCAGTGATGGGGAGATCGGGGATGATCTCCTCCGACTCATCTTTATGACATGCCATCCGATCTTGTCGCGCGAGGCACGTATCGCTCTGACACTTCGTTTGCTCGGAGGCTTGTCGACTGATGAAATTGCACATGCCTTCTTCGTGCCGGAACCAACGATTGCCCAGAGGATCGTCCGGGCAAAAAAGACGCTGCGTGAAGCACGTGCAGAGTTTGAGGTCCCGCTGGGCAATGAACTGAAAAAACGGCTTGAGACGGTGCTAGAGGTTATTTATCTTCTCTTTAATGAAGGGTATGCGGCCACCTCGGGTTCCAGCTGGCTACGCCCACTACTATGCCAAGAGGCGCTGAGATTGGGACGCATCCTTTCCGAAATTACGCCTGAAGAGCCGGAGGTGCACGGACTGGTCGCTCTCATGGAGCTGCAGTCGTCCCGCTTTAAAACGCGTGTCACATCCTCGGGGGAGCCGATTTTACTACAGGACCAGAATCGTGCACAATGGGACCATTTGCTGATCAGGCGGGGGATAGCAGCGCTTGAGCGTGCCCGATCTATTGGTCGTCCGCTTGGCCCGTATACGCTGCAGGCGTCTATTTCGGCTTGCCATGGAGTGGCGCCCTCTGCCGAAGAGACTGACTGGGTGAAGATCGCGGCTCTTTACGAAGCGTTGTCACGGGTGATGCCTTCCCCTGTAGTTGAATTGAACCGAGCGGTAGCCATCGCGATGGCGTTTGGCCCTGAATTCGGGCTTCAGCTTGTAGAGCGGCTGGAGGAAGAAGCCGCGCTGAAGAATTATCATTTGCTTCCGAGCGTAAAAGGTGATCTGCTTGAAAAGCTTGGTCGCCATGAGGATGCTCGTGACGCGTTTCGATTTGCCGCGTCGCTGACAAGAAATGAACAGGAACAGCAATTGCTGCTTAGACGTACGGAAAAATGCGAGTCGCGTAGTAAAGGAGGCACGGTATGAAGTATGTTCTGATGTCGAAAGCGACCAGACATTTGGAAGCCGGCATTCCACCAAGCCAAGCAAGCACAGATGCCTTACAGGACTTTCTTCAAGAGTTGAAAGAGGCGGGTATCCTTGTTGCAGCCGAGCAATTCTATCCCAGCTCGAGTGGATTGCGCATGTCTTTCTCCAAGCCTGGAGACCGGCCAGTGCTTACGTGGGGGCCACTTGATGAGGTGAAAGAGCTGGTATCCAGCTTTACAATCATTGAAGTAAACTCCGAAGAGGAAGCGATCGAATGGGCATTACGCATGCCGGACCCCAATGGTTATGGCGAAGGAATTATTGAACTGCGACGCATTTATGAGCAGTCATCGACCTTTGTGGATTCTCTCCAGCAAGGCTTAGAGCATGAACTGCGAAGTCAGATTGGCATGTGGAAGAATAGATAAGTGAATTAATCCAATAAAGGAGAGATGGATCATGAATCTAGAAGTAACGGAATTTATAGATGGACTCAAAGAACAATGGCAAGGGCAGCTTTGCGCCAGTTTGCGAGAGACTGTATATGAAGCAATTCCCGATGTTCAAGAACGAATGCAGTATAAAAAGCCTCATTTTCTTAAAGGCGGCAAGTACGCAGCTGTCATCTCCACCTCGAAAGATGCGGTAAGCTTCACCATCTTTAATACGGCCGGAGTCACACTGCCGGAAGGATTTGATGGACCACCGGAACGGAAAACGATCAAGCTGCGGCAAGGACATCAGATGGATAGCCAACAGTTTGTCGCCCTGGTAAGGCAAGCAGCAGCGACGCTGTAATTTGCTACAGAATGGGATTACATAATCAAATCATGCTCAAGATTGATGGTGAAATGGCAATAATGAGTTTGTAGAAGGATTGGGGCAAGTCAAAGTCTATTTCATTTTGGAGGGCTGGACATGAACCAGGATAACACAACAAACCACAGCAAAGCGCAAGTAGGGGATCGAGAGATTGTAATTAACCGTATATTTGATGTTCCGCGTGAGCTGGTGTTTGAAGCCTGGACTAGAGAGGAGTATCTGTCGAAGTGGTGGGGACCACGAGGTTTTACCATAACCTTTCAGAAGTTTGAAATGAGACCAGGCGGTACATGGCAATTTATTATGCATGGTCCTGATGGCGTGGATTTTCCCAACACCAACATCTTTGTCGAGATCACAAAACCCGAGCGAATCGTCATTAAGCATGATGTGTTTCCCCATTTTTTGGCGACAGCAACCTTCGAGGAGCTGGATGGTAAGACGAAACTGACGTATCGTACGGTTTTTGAGGAAACGGCAGAAGTATTTGATAAGGTGAAAACATATGCCGCCCCAGGTACCGAAGAGACCATGGATCGTCTGGGGGAACTTCTGGCTAGCATGTCTTAACAGGGAAGCTGGTAAAGTATGAACGGAGATAAGGACCCCATCCATAAACAGACGGGGTCCCAATGCTTTAAGAGATTTACCTGACCACTTCTACTGATTCATTCTCCGCATCCAGCTGTGTAATTTCCTCATGCATATATATGCCCCGTTTTTCCAGCTCTGCAAATACCTCTGCCGGTTCAAACGCCTCCTCTGGAATGAGGACACCCGTCTTTTTCACCATGCCCTTGGCGATCATTTCTGTGGCAATCGCCATAGGGATACCTACATTTCGTGTATACGCCCGCAATTTTTCCCAGCCCTCGACCGAACCATCAGAAGCAGGATGAGTGTGATAGAGCACATGCTGGACACGTCGTCCTTCTTTGGTTCCAATCACCTCGACATGCAAGGAATAGCCATACAGCTCCGTTTCCTGACCTTCCGTAGAGTGGAACAAATATTCACTGATACAATCGAGCACGCCGATTTCTTTGTCATTGACCGTAATCTTGTCATTGCGCATGAAGCCCCAATCATAAAGAGCACGAACGAGCTGCATGTTTTTGGCTGGCCATGTACCGCGTACTTCAATCAGTTGGACCTGCTTATCAGCGAGGGCAGTCGCCAGCGTTTTTGTTTCAGCATGTGGAATAATGTATTGAACAGTTTTTCCATAAGGTTCGGGAAGTTGGATTTCACGCGGTCTCGCAAAAGGAGGAACCTGCACAAATTCGCCGTTTTCGAAAACAACGCGGCCTGGCAGGAGAGGATCATACTCATAAGTTGTCGTTTCAGTGATAGAACGGGAAAATGCGATGGGGCGGAAAGCGCCATGGCTGACGCGAACGGTTTCGACAGTATCCAGTTGATTGGCTGCATGCATGGCCATCATTTGTGTGACACCGGGAGTCATGCCAAAGCCAGGTACGCAGGTCTTGGCGTGTTTCTTGAAGGTATCGTTATACGCATCTTCTGCTCCAAAACCGTTCAGGTTGATTCCGTGGCAGCCTGCTTCGGCAATGCAAGCAGTAGAAAGTCCATTCAAGGTAATCGTCGTACCATCCATGACGATATCATAGCCACGCATTTTGTTAACAGTATCCTCGTGATCACGCACATTGATCTGGACGAAGTCAACGCGTGGATCATTCAGTGCTTCGACGATTTTTCTGCCTTCCTCCTCATTGAAATCGGCTACTGTAATCTTCTCAAAGCTGGAGTATTGCACCAAATCCAGAATCGACTCCCGGCAAATTCGACCCGCACCGCCTAAACAAAGAACCTTCATGCGTATTCCTCCCGAAAAAGAATGTAATTTTCTGAAAAAAGGTCTGTCTGATTTAGAGTATATCATAGGGTGTGGTTTTTGTGTTGTTTTAGTTTGATGTTTTTTGTGCTTTTCATTTGTTTAACTTTTTTTGTGTTTTTGTAACAAATAAATTCATAGAAAAAACAACTAAATAAACAAATAACAAATTAAAACAACATTAATTAAGTTTGTGATGCTATAATAGATATAAAATTAAGAATATTTAATCTTTGGTTCGAGGGGTGGTCGGAAATCAAGCATCGAACGAAATTATGTCGTTGTGAAAATGTCTTCGTTTCGACCTTTGGAGGGGAATAGCTTCACCCTATACAACAGGTCTATTTTACGCAGTGGCACATATCATTTCTCTATCGCTAAAAGAGGGTGAATCACATGGAATCTCTGCAGATTTTTTATGAACAGCACGTCATCATGAATCTGGAGATGTATTTAAGAGTCGTCATTAGCGCTGTACTTGGGATGTTCATTGGCTGGGACCGCTCACACAGGAACAAGCCAGCCGGGTTAAAGACATATATGTATGTCTCTGTAGCCTGCACCTTGATTACACTTGTTTCCATCTACAGTACGAAGCTGTATAGCTCCCCGAACAGCGGCACGATGATGGACCCGATGCGTTTGGCGGCACAAATTGTTACAGGACTTGGCTTTTTGGGAGCGGGTGTCATTTTAAAGGATGGTTTGCAAGTGAAGGGGCTGACTTCAGCAGCCATGATCTTTTTTGCGGGCGGGATTGGCATCGGGATTGGTGCGGGCTTTTATGGCATCGTGATCTTTTCCGTGATCGTGGCATTTGCACTTGCCAGGGTCAGTCAGCGCTTTGAAGATGTCCAGCAAAGACGCTCCGACAGCAGTGAGAAAGCAGCGGCAGTAAAGAAGCAAGAGGTGGGATAGAGGCAAAAGAGCGGTGCGAGCAAATGCTCAGCGCCGCTTTTTTTGTTCGCTCGGATAAGAGGGAGAGCAAAGCTGTTGGCGATACTCCTTTGGTGTGAGTCCATAGCTTTGAAAGAAGACCCTGGAAAAATACTTCGGGTCGGTATACCCGATTTGGAAGCCGACCTCATACTGCTTTAATTCCGTGTTCTTCAACAATTCACAGGCTCTTTCCATGCGCATACGGGTCAAATGATTGACGAATGTATCGCCGATGACAGACTTAAAAACCTGTCCGAAATAATGGGAGGTTAAATGCACTTGGTCCGCCGCATCCTTTAAGGACAAGGGTCTGCCCAAGTTAGCGGAAATATAGGAGAGTGCGCGCTCGACAATCGTTTCATGGTAGGTTTTGGGCACTTCTTCCACTGGCTCGAGAGACACTGGGGCGAGCTGGTCCACAACCGCGAATAGCTCATCCGCATCAATCGGCTTCAAAATGTAGCCTTTGGCCTGATAGGAAAGGGCTGTTTTGGCATAGGCGAACTCTTCATACCCACTGATCACGATGACATCGATTTTGGGAGAGCGCTGGTGTAATTGGCGAAGCAGCTCCAAACCGTCCATGTCGGGCATTCGAATATCGGTTATGACCAAATCCACCTCAGTTTTATCCAGCCACGCAAGGGCTTCCCTGCCGTCAGAAGCTGTTCCGATCACTTCGATATTTCTTTCTGCCCACTCCTCCAGGGAGCTGAGGCTATCGGCAATCAGCCATTCATCATCCACAATCAACAATTTTCTCTTTTTCATCGTGTACCCTCCTTGGAAGCTTAAAGGTGACCGTCATTCCCTGTCCAAGCTCACTAGCCAGTTGAATGCCGTATGCGCTGCCAAAATGATAGCGTAGCCGTGACTGTACATTGCAAATCCCGACTTTTTTGCCGTACTTCGTTAGTTCTTCAGCCTGGTGCTCCACATGGTCGTGCAGCTCTTGCAAAGCTTGCGGCTCCATCCCTGCGCCATTATCGCTGACCTGCAAAAATACGTCATCTTCTGCTATCCACCCGCAGATGGCGATATGTCCATCCGTTTTACGCGATTCCAGGCCGTGTAAAATCGCATTTTCCACAATCGGCTGCAAGATCCACTTCACGGTATAGAGACGCCGTATTTCTTCATCAATTTCGATGGAATAGGTAAGGGATTTGGGAAAACGGTATTTGTGCAGCTCGATATAGTGACTGACATAATCCAGCTCCTGATGAATCGGAATCATTTCGTCAAACGTGCTGATCGACAGACGCATCAAACGCCCGAGATGTACGATCATTTTGCTGATCTGCGTTTCTTTATGCTTGCGAGCGAGGCTATTGATAGATTCGAGCGTGTTGTACAGAAAATGGGGATTGATTTGGGATTGCAGGGCAGCCATTTCCGCCCGTCGTTTTTGATTTTGTTCCTGATATATCTGACGCAGCAGCTCCTCGATTTTTTGCACCATCTGATTAAAGCCTCTGCCCAGCTCACCGATCTCATCTTGGCTGGTAAACGCTATCTGCTGGAAATCACCGCGTCCTGCTTTTTTCATCAAGCGCTGCAAGAGACGGACAGGGGTGGAGATGCGATGCGAGATAAACAAAGAGGCCAGCAGACAAAACACAATGCTGGGGACTACGATCCAATAGATCGAGTCGTGTATGGATTGGATCGGTTGATACAGCGTTTTTTCCTCGAAATATCCGGTCAGTGTCCAGCCAGTTTCCTGATCGAATAAGGTGACGAGCTGGTAGGTTTCGTCATTTTGCTTCACGATGCGGCTGGACTGTGAAACGAATGAGAGATCATCGCGAGAAAAAGGAGTTGGAGTACTCGGGTACAGCACCTGCCCTTTATCATTCGTGATTAAAAGTCCCGCTTCGCGATCAGAAGAGGAGTCCTTGCGAAAGTACGTATTGGGAAACAAATCGGCGAGAATGCTCTGCTTGAAATCAATAATAAGTACGCCTTTTGCCTTGGCATCCGTGCTCCAGATTCTCTTTACGTAAGAAAAAACAGGGGTATTCGGGTCGATGTAGCTGTAAGGCCGCTGGTGCAGGGGAGACAGGATCGGCTTTTCCGAGAGCTTGTTTAGCTTGGGCATCCAGTCTGTTGTATAAAATTCGATCTTATCTCGATTGATCCCGTACCCGTAGTTATACACATAGCCACGATCACTGATGAGTGTCATGCCGACATTCTCAGGGCGGATCAGCTGGATGCTGTCAAAGGATTGATCCAGGGGGAGAAAAGAGCGGAGGTACTCATTGTCATCCTTGCTTTTTAAAAACTGCGAAGCGGTCGAGCTGCGTGAAACGATTTCGCCCATTCGATTCAAGTCATTGAGGAAGATGCCGAGTACCTTTGCGTTCTGTTCCAGGATGGACGAGGTATCTTGGTTCAACTGTTTGTTTAGAAGAGAAGAGACATTATGGTTAGTGAGGATCCCTGCCATGGAGAGCGGAAGAATCGACAACAGCAAGAAGGAAAGGAACAGCTTGAAAAAAATGGAGTGCACAAAACCCAAGGATGACACCACCTTTCACCCACTTTTTTTACACCTTTTCCTACGTTTTGTCTCATTGTCTAAATACTATAAATCATCTAAATTTTAAGTCAATAAGAACGTACAAACTTCGCAAGGGGGTATAGGGATGCACAGAACAAACTTTGCACGCATCATGTTATGCGTTGCCATGCTTGCCTTTTTTATCGCCGGGTGTCAGTCTCCTGCCAGTTCAGGTGGTAGTAAAGGTAGTGAGCAGGCTAAAGCAGAGCCAGCTGCCGCAGAAAACAAGCAAGGCGATGTGCTAAAGCTGCTGATTCCCAGCTTTAACAACGAAACAGAGAAGCGCCAGTGGGACAACGTCGTGAAAAAATTCGAGGAAATGAATCCAGGTGTGAAAATCGATTTGGCAACAGGTGACACGAATACCGAATCAGGCAAACTGACTACTATGCTGCAATCAGGGGTAACGCCGCCAGATGCGATCCTGATGAATGCCGGTCCCGGACGGGTGCGAATTTTATCCGATGTTGATCTGATCAAGCCGCTGAATGACTGGTACATGCAAAACGGATGGAAGGACAAACTTCGCCCCTTTGCCTACGATCTGATTTCTGGCAATGACAATCTGTATGAGCTGCCTCACACCATGGACGCCGTCTCTGTTTACTACAACAAGGACTTGTTTGAGCAAAACGGGATTGGCGTTCCAACAACAGCAGGTGAGTTTTTAAACGCAATGAAGAAATTGCATGACAATAACATTACACCGATTATTGTCGGTGGACGAACACCGATTACGGTTGGGACACTGTTCTCACTCATTCTGCAATCCAGTGCAGGAAAAGAGGCGGTAGCCAAGCTCATCTACAGCGAAGCAAAGTGGAACGATCCGCAGTATGTGAAAGCCGCAGAGACCATGTCTGATTGGGCGAATCAGGGATATATCGGAAAAGAATCCGTTTCACTGAATCTTACGGATGCAAAATTCGCGATGCTCAACAAAAAGGCGGGAATGTTCATTTCCACGACGCACATCATTTCTGACGTAGTGGACCAAAAGCTGGAGGGAAGCATCGGTTCATTCACGATTCCATCGCTAACAGACGCAAGTAAGACCAATCCAACAGGGGGGCTTGGCTACACATGGGTCGTTCCTGCGAAGACCACGCAAACCGAGCTGGTGGAAAAATGGATGAATTATATCGTATCTGAGGAGTACGCCAAGGTCGTGCTGGGAGATCCATCGTATAATCTGATCCCTGCCTCAAAAGCTGCGATGGGCATCAAACCGGCAGGGAGCCAGCTGGCAGAGGCGATGAGCTCAATTGCGCAGGAATCAGGCTACAACCCCAGCGTGTTTATCGGCAGTGAGGCCAAGCAAGCGTATTATCAAAACCTGACAGGGTTGATCGGCGGACTCGTGAAGCCAAAAGACGCGATGGATAATATCGCGGCAGCGGCTGCCAAGGATGAGGCTGCGGGCTACAAGCTATCTCGAAAATCAAATTAACCTTCTAGGAAGGAGGGGGGTGGCATGAACGCAGTAAACCCGTCACCACTGGAAAGTGTACTGGAAGTAAAAGGAACCTATTCCATCGAGCGGTGGAAGCAAAAGGTGAAGCGATGGATCGTCATTCTCTCTTTCCTCTCCCCCGCTCTAATTTTGTATGGGATCTTTATGCTCTACCCGATGTTCAATGCGATTGTTCTTAGCTTTTTTGATTGGAATGGGTCGGCACTGACCATGAACTTCATCGGTATGGATAACTACGTTCAATTGGCAAGTGACACCGTCTTTCTCGCGTCACTTGGACACAATGTGCTATGGGTTGTGCTTAGTCTACTTCTGGTTGTGGTACCTACACTTGTGCTTGCGATTATGATCGGGCGGGTGAAGAGGGGAAAGCTCTTTTTTCGGGCAGGCTTTTATCTCCCATCGGTTTTGTCACTTGCGGTAGTCGGCGTGCTGTGGGCGAAAATCTTTGATCCGGTCATGGGTCCGATCAATGTGTTTTTAGAGAAAATCGGGTGGTCATCTCTGGCGCATAACTGGCTCGGTGAAGCATGGACGGTGCTGCCCGCCCTTGTCATCACAGGCACGTGGGCATTTTACGGATTCTACATGGTTCTGTACTTGGCAGGCTTGCAAAATATAGATTACACCGTGTATGAGGCTGCCGACATTGATGGTGCAGGGCCGATCCGAAAATTTTGGTCTATCACTATTCCCAGTCTGCGCAACACGATGAATGTTGTAATCAGCATGGTCGTCGTCCACGCATTCAAAGGCTTTGCCCTGATCTGGGTGATGACCCAGGGCGGACCGTTTTATAAAAGTGAAGTGGTTTCTACCTACGTATACAAGTCGGCATTCAGTATGAACAAGGTCAGCTATGCTACGGCAGGCGGCGTCGTATTGGGGGTTATTGTGGTCGCACTCACGCTCTTTTTCAACTATTGGCGAGAGAGAAAGGAGTAACCGATGAAATCACAGACCAATGCTTTGGGAAAATCGCAGCCGATGCTTTTGGTATTCCTGTTCCTTTTACTCACGATGGTTGTGACGCCAATCTTGTGGGTCATTCTTGGCAGCTTCAAAACAGCGTTTGAAATTGCCAACTCACCGTTCTCGCTACCGAACTCATGGAGCTTTGACAACCTCATTCAGGCGTGGCAGCTGGGAAATTTCCAGACCTACTTCTGGAATAGCGCGTTTATCACGATTGTCGGAATGGTCATCGTGTTTTTGGTTGCATGTCCTGCGGGCTACGCTTTTGCCCACATGAATTTTCGCGGCAATCAGCTGTTGTTCTATCTCTTTTTGCTGGGCATGGCATTACCCGTGCAAGCCATAATCATTCCGGTGTTTTATCAATTGAAAGCATTGGGACTGGTGGATACCTTGTCAGGTGTCACTCTCGTATCCGTTAGTCTGGCGCTGCCATTCTCGATTTTCCTGATGCGAAATACGTTTAAGGACATCCCCAAAGAGCTGCGCGAATCTGCCTTCGTGGATGGTGCAGGGGAATGGAAAACGTATTTGCGCATTATGCTGCCACTCGCGAAACCAGGGGTGGTTGCCCTCCTGGTCTTTACGTTCATGAATATTTGGAATGACTTTTTGCTGCCACTCGTCCTCTTGATCTCGGACCATAACTATACGATTCCACTTGGGTTGCTGGCTTTCCAGGGGGATAGTGGCGCGAACTACGGGCTTATTTTTGCCGGTACATTAATCAGCATGATTCCGAGCATTACGGTGTATGTGATTTTCCAACGCCAGTTTGTCGAAGGAATGTCGGCCGGGTCCGACAAGTAAACCAAAAAAGGAGTGCATAAAAATGGCAACGATTACAGACCTGAACCAGGAGCAGCATCTTTTACCAATGGAATGGGGAGCGATTCAATGGCTGTGTGGGCAAGAGATTGATCCGCAGGCAGAGATGACGTTTGGGATGGTGTATATCAATGCGGGAGAGTCCAATCCCCGACATGTGCACCCGAATTGTGAAGAAGTGATCTTCGTGCTCTCGGGCGAGTGTGACCATACATTAGGCGATGAAACCTTTCATTTGAAGCCAGGAATGATGCTGCGAATTCCGAGAAATGTACCGCATAACGCGACAGTGACAAGCTGGGAGCCGTGCCGCATGATCATCGCGTATTCAGCACCGGATCGGCAAACGATTGGAGAATAATGACTGGGGGTTGGCTTTCATGAGCGCGATCAAATTCAATTATGAGTATGAACGAAAAATCAGAGCAGGCTTTATCGGTTGTGGTGCACACGCTTTTCGCAATGTGTATCCTACCTTCGATTATACACCGATCGATTTGGTTGCTGTATGTGACCTGAATGCCGAGCGGGCAGAGATTTATCGACAGCGTTTTGGAGCAGCACACATGTACACCGATTATCAGGAAATGATTCAGAAAGAGAAGCTGGATGCTGTTTTCGTCGTTTTGAATTTTGACAGGGAAGGACGTCCCTTGTACCCCAAAATCGTACCAGATCTTCTCCGTGCCGGATTGCCCGTCTGGATGGAAAAGCCGGCAGCCTATACAGCCGAAGAGGTTGAGCAGATGCTGGAGGTCGAAGCCAAGTCGGGTCAATTTGTACTCGTAGCGAACAAGCGATACTTCTATCCAACCTTTGAGAAAGCAAAGCAAATCATTGAGCAGGAAGTATTTGGACAGCCTGTTTCCATCAATGGCCGTTATCAGCTTACGTTGAGTCCGTACCAGGAGGACATCGCGACGCGCACGGGACTACATTGGTTTTTAGACATTTGCCATCCCATGTCAGGGATTCATTATTTGATGGGTGAAGTGAAGGAAATGTGCTTCATCGATCATCAGCCAAGCGGAAATGTACAGGCGCTGTTGCAGTTCAAGTCAGGTGCCATCGGGAATTTGCAGCTGTCCTCCACACAGGCAGATACTAGTCCGCTGGAGCGGTTTGAAGTCATCGGCAACAAGCACAATCTCGTGATCGACAACGCGATGCGGCTCATTTACTACAAGGGCTCAAAAGGCAGCGGCGAATACGGAAAGACGCCTGTCTACATCGGAGACAATCCGACAGAAGGACCGGTCCTGTGGGAACCCGAGTTTTCACTTGGGCAGGTCTACAATAAAAATTTGTTCTTGCAGGGCATGGTGCAGAGCGTGAATTACTTCGCCAATGCAGTACTGGAAGGGAAAAAAATCGAGCGCTCCACCCTGCATGATTCCTGGCATTTGACCAAGATTTTTGATGCTTTCAAAAAGCGTTCTGGACAATGGATTTCCATCCAATAATCAGGCTTTGACGAAAGGGGAGCTTCACATGAAATTCAGCGTGTTTACCGATATGTTGGGAACGGAATCATTTGAGGAAGCACTGCAATTGGCATCGGGGTTGGGATTTTCTAATGTGGATGTCAGGGCCAAACTGGACGGAGATACGGTGGATACAATCAGCATGGAAAAGGCGCAGGCGTACAAGCAAATGCTGGATCAATACAAGCTCAAAGTAGCCAGTGTGAGCTCATGGGCCGTAAATACATGCACGTTTTCTGGTCCGCCCAAGTATGACAATTACGATGAGGCACATCATACCGCGATGTATGCGGTGTTGGAGAGGCTGTTCGATCTCGCTCACGTATGGGATGCTCCTTTTGTGCGCGTGTATTCGCTCTATCGACAGGAGAACTTTCTTACGCTAAGCGAGGCAGAAAGAGAAGCGCAATATCGCCATAATGCTGCGATTATGCGCAGGCATGCCGAGCATGCGCAGGAGCGAAACAAAATCATTGTAGTAGAAAATGAGCCGCCGACCTTGACCAGCAATGCGGAGGAACTGGGCAAGCTGGCAGCCTACGCCAACCATCCGCATCTCAAGATCAATTGGGATATTATCAACGGATGGCGTGCGCAAGAATATCCAACGGTGGAAGTGTATAAGCATGTGATGGGGCATGTGTGGCAAACACATCTCAAGGGTGCTTCTCGTCTCTCCAATTCCATTACGGAGCAAAATCCGCATGGGAATTTCGGAAATTTCGCAATTGCGGGAAATGATGATTACGATCACAAGCCAGTCATCCAAGCGATTGCCAAATTCGATCCGCAGGTGGTCATGACGATCGACACCCATTATCCTTCCTTTTATAAGCAGGACCAGATCGGTGAGGTGGAAGCGGTTAGACGTACAAAAGCATTCTTTGAATCTTTGGTCGAGGAGGTAGCTGCTCATGACTAAAAAGGTTGTGCTGATCGGCTCATTGGATACAAAAGGTGCGGAATTCCGATATGTCAAAGAAGTCGTGGAGTCACTTGGTGTGCAGACACTCGTCATTGACACCGGTGTTCTCGATGAGCCGGTCATCGCTCCGGACATTGCACGGGATGTGGTGGCGCTGGCTGGCGGAATGACGATTGAGGAATTACAGGCACAGCGTGATCGGGGAACAGCCGTCAGGATCATGACAAAAGGGGCGGAGGAGGTAGTACGCCGTCTGGTTGAAGAAGGAGTCGTAGGCGCTGTCTTTGGCATGGGGGGAACAGCGGGAACAACAGTAGGAGCGGCAGCAATGAGAGGGGTGCCGATCGGCATCCCGAAATTGCTCGTATCGACGGTGGCTTCAGGGAATACGAGACCTTATGTTGGTGAAAAGGATGTCATGATGATGTACTCCGTCGTGGACATCGCCGGGCTGAATAAGCTCTCGTCCCGAATTTTGCGCAATGCTGCCTATGCGATTGCAGGCATGGTTGACGGGATGAGCCAGGAAAAGATGCAGCAGGAAGAAAAGCCGATGATCGCTGCAACGATGTTTGGGGTAACGACACCGTGTGTGACAAAAGTGAGAGAGATGCTTGAACAAGAAGGCTATGATGTCCTCGTCTTTCATGCTACAGGGACAGGTGGCATGGCGATGGAGGAGTTGGTCCGAGCTGGCTTTTTCGTGGCAGTCGCTGACATTACGACTACCGAATTGGCTGATGAGCTAGTGGGCGGCATCTTTAGTGCTGGCCCGAATCGATTGCAGGCTGCTGGTCTGGCCGGGATTCCACAGGTCATATCGGTGGGAGCGTTGGACATGGTAAACTTTGGTCCGCCCGAAACGGTTCCGGCGCAATTTGCTGATCGCAAGTTCTATCAGCACAACCCGACTACCACGCTCATGAGGACAACCGTGGAGGAAAATCGCGAGCTCGGCAAAATGTTGGCTGAGAGAGTGAATCACTGCAAATCACCGACTGTCCTGGTCTTCCCAAAAGGTGGAGTATCGCTTCTCGACAAGGCTGCGCAAGCTTTTGACGGCCAAGAAGAGCGCCAGGCTTTATACGATGGGATCAAGCAGCACTTGCGCAAGGACATTCTGTTTATAGAGACGGACGAGGATATCAATGATCCCGCTGTTTCGGAATTGATCGGCAACCAACTGTTAGCCCTGGTCAACAAAGGAAAAGGAGGAGTGGATCATGTCCATCCGTAGAAAAGATATTTTGCAGAGACTGCGTAATCAGGTAGCTGACAACAGAATTATCGTAGGAGCAGGAGCTGGAACCGGGCTCTCTGCCAAATGCGCAGAAGAGGGCGGAGCCGATTTGATCATCATTTACAACTCTGGACGATATCGGATGGCGGGAAGAGGCTCACTTGCCGGTCTGATGCCATATGGAGACGCGAATCAGATTGTCGTAGAGATGGGCGGAGAAGTACTGCCAATCGTGAGGAACACCCCCGTTTTGGCAGGTGTATGCGGGACGGACCCCTTTCGAATCATGCCGGTGTATTTGAAGCAGCTGAAGGAAATGGGCTTTTCGGGTGTACAAAACTTCCCGACAGTAGGTCTTTGCGATGGGGTTTTCCGGCAAAACCTGGAAGAGACGGGTATGGGGTACGATTTGGAAGTGGATATGATCCGCAGCGCGCATGAGCTGGATCTTTTGACGACTCCTTATGTCTTTAATGAAGAGGATGCTATGAAGATGGCAGATGCAGGAGCAGATGTACTGGTTGCACATGTTGGTTTGACGACAAAAGGAACCATTGGTGCACAAACGGCCCTCACGCTAGATGAATCAGTCAAGCTCGTACAGCGCATTCATGATGCAGGGAAGTCCGTAAATCCGGATATCTTGGTCATTTGCCATGGCGGACCTATTTCAGAGCCAGAGGATGTCGAATATGTCCTCTCCAAAACGGCTGGAGTCGCAGGATTCTTTGGGGCATCCAGTATCGAGCGATTGCCTACCGAAAAAGCGATTGCCGAGCAGGTTCGTACGTTCAAAGGAGTAAAGTCGGAAGCATAACTTTTTCGCCAATATACAAGAGTAGATGAGGCGAGGTCTTTTGATCTCGCCTCTTTGTTTTTTCAGTTTTTTTCTTGGCGGGTCTTTTCTTTCATAGTCTTTTCGAACTATGCTAGAGAAAGCAAATCGTCTTTTAAACAGGGGGACAGCAGGAATGCGGCAGCCAATGATCAGAAAAACAGGGATCTTCGCCGTTTTTGTCATGATCATGCTGATTTTTGCTTCTGGTGTTATGGCTTACGATACAGAGCCAATCGCCAGGCAAGGCGTGATCGATTTGCGCGGGGTGAACTGGGAAGAAAAGCAGTCCGTGCAGTTAAATGGCGATTGGACCTTTTATTGGAATCAGCTGCAAACCCCAGCTAGCATACACGAAGCAGCACCACCCACTTCCTCCGGCTACAAGCAGGTTCCGTCAACCTGGAAGGACGGAGACGCTATTCACCAATCTTACCCCAATCATGGCTACGCTACTTATCGTCTCCTGCTGCAACTGCGCGAGGAAGACGTAAATAAACGTTTTGCCATCTATATGCCGAGTGTCGCTACCGCTTATCAACTGTGGATCAATGGTGAGCTGATGGAAAGCAACGGTGTTGTTGGCACAAGCAGAGAGCAGATGGTCCCCAAAAATTACGCAAAGCTTATTCCCTTTCAATCCGATCGCTCAGAAGTCGAACTGGTTGTCCAGGTATCGAATTTCGTCCAGCGAAAAGGCGGCTTATGGGAGTCTATCTCGCTAGGGCCAGTTGAAGAAATCATGCTCCAACGCGATACAAAGGTCCTCTATGAAACCTTGATAGCAGGCTGTTTGTGTCTCATGGGAATCTATCATTTTGTTTTGTACTTGGCGAGAAAACGAGAGAAATCAGGTCTCTATTTTTCGATGATGAGTATTGGCATCAGTATACGACTGCTTTTTTGGGGAGAGACGCTGGCTGTCCGTTATTTCCCCCAGATTCCGTGGGAGATCGGGGTCAAGCTGGAGTACTTATGCGCTGTCATCTGTATGATGTTTTTAGCTTTGTTCGTCCACTCACAGTATCCTCTCGAGTTCAATCGAACGGTCCGCAATTGGATGATCAGAATTGGGAGTGTTTTTGCTCTCGTAATCTTTGCTACTCCTGCCGTGTTTTTTACCGAAGGAATTCTGATCAAGGAAATCTATTTAATCCTTTGTTATTGCTATGTGCTGTACGTCTATGTACGTGCAGTGATGAAAAAAAGGCATGGCTCCCTATTAAACGGGTTAGGCTTGATGCTGTTGTTCCTTGCATCGATTAACGAAATTTTGTTTTACGCGAACCTGTCTACTTTTGAAAATGGCGTAGCCTTTAGTGTCCTCGTCTTTTTGTTTACCCAAATGATCAATCTGTCGATGGCTTTTGCCAGATCCTTCGATCATGTTGAGAGGCTGTCGGAGGAGCTGCGAAAAACGAATGAATCTCTGGAGCAAAAAGTGCAGCAGCGTACGCAAGCATTGGAAGGAAAAAACAAGGAGCTGCAATTGATGGAGGAATCCCGGCGCAGACTCCTCTCCAATATTGCCCATGAGCTGGGGACACCACTCACGTCGATCCAGGGCTTTATTAAAGCAATGATAGACGGTGTGGTAAAGCCGAATGATCCGAAGTACCTCACGATTTTATATGAAAAGACGATTTATTTACATCAGATTATCAAGGACCTGTTTGAGCTCTCGAAAATAGAATCAAGGCAAATTCGCTTTCATTTTCAACCGCTCCCGCTCATCTCCTTTTTTCACAGCTTGTATGAAAAGTATTTGCTGGACATCGAAAAAAAAGACCTGCACTTTGTCTGGGAAGTAGGCATGAGGAAGGTCCCAGATGACAGGCTGGTGATTGTAGCTGATCCGCTTCGTGTCGAGCAAGTCGTCGTCAACTTATTGACAAATGCACAAAGGTACACCTCATCTGGAGGAACGATCAGTCTGCGGATTGACTGGGAGCTCGGAGCTGACGGAACGGGACAAGCCTATATAGAAGTGAGAGATACCGGGATTGGAATCGATGCAGATTCATTGCCGTTTGTGTTCGAGCGCTTTTTTAAAGGCAGTGATGTACGCAAGCTTGGAGGTGGAGTCGGATTAGGGCTGCCGATTTCAAAGGAAATTATCCAGTACCATCAAGGGAGCATCTGGGTAGAAAGCGTAGTGGGAGAAGGAACGACGTTTTCATTTTCCTTGCCTGTCAGACTGGCGCAAACAAACGACGAAGAATGGAGGGTATCGTAAATGGGGTCCCCCATGATATTGCTGGTGGAAGATGACGAGAATATACGGGAGCTTGTTCGGCTCTATTTGGAAGCCAATCAATTTGATGTATGGGAGGCAGAAAGCATTCAACAGGCTTTCATGTCACTTGACGAGAAGCAGCCTGATCTGATCGTGCTGGATATTTTGTTGCCGGATGGTTCGGGGCTTGAGCTATGCCAGACGTTGCGAGACTCAGGTAGTGAAGTCCCCGTCCTTTTTTTGAGCTGCAAGGATGATTCCGAGGATATGATTACTGGCCTTGATTTGGGCGGAGATGATTATGTGACCAAGCCCTTTGATCCGAATATTTTGATATCACGCGTAAAGGCAATCCTGCGCAGACGAGCCGTTCAGGAAAAAAGGGACAGTGCGAAGACTACACGGGAGGAATTGATTGAGCGACTTACGAAACGAGAGATTGAAATGCTTGCCCTGATCAAGGAGGGCTTCACCAATCAGGAGATTGCCCTGCATTATCAAATCTCCATTGGGACGGTCAAAGGCTATAATAATCAGCTGTTTGGCAAGCTGGGGGCAAAAAATCGCACCCATGCCATTATGTTGGCAAGCGAAATTGGCATCCTCAGCAGGTCCTGATGTTATGTGCAAAAAAGTATTCGTCGATACGCTCTTTTGATATTCCTCTGACATTCCAGCGATAAGATGGATACAAACAAGGAAAAGGAGCGAGGACAGATGAGAGATGAGCGACTCGGGAGAATTGCGGACAATTTGATTTCCTACAGCTTGGATGTACAAGCAGGAGAGCATATCATGATCATGGTTGTGGACGAAGGGGAGTTATTGGCTGCAGAGCTCGTAAAAAAGCTGTATGCCAAAGGGGCATACCCGCATCTTCGTTTTATACGACCAAAGGTTCAGCGTGAATGGATGAAGGGATTGTCCGAGGATCAGCTTGTCCAGATGTTTCAGTGGGAGCAAGAAATGTGGTACGGCATCCATGGGTATATCGGAATCCACGGGGAAACGAATGACAGTGAGATGAAGGATGTACCAGAGGAAAAGAATCGCTTGTACGCCCAGCATTTTCATGCGATTGCCCAGCATGTCGACAACCGGATAAAAGGAATACGAATCAATTATCCAACCGCCGCATTAGCCCAAAAGGCCAAGATGCCTACAGAGGAATTTGAGGACTTTTATTACAAGGTTTGCTCGCTCGATTATCGCAAAATGTCGGTAGCATGTGAACCGCTCTATCAGCTCATGGATCAAACAGAAAACGTGCGCATCGTAGGTCCGGGAACCGAGCTTTCCTTTTCTATTAAAGGAATTGGCACACGAGTAGCAGCTGGCAAACGGAATATGCCCGATGGGGAAGTGTATACATCGCCTGTCAAAGATTCGATTAATGGCACTATCTCATATAATGTTGCCAGTCAATATAAAGGAACGACCTTTGAGGATATCCGGCTTACTTTCCGAGAAGGGAAGATCGTCGAAGCAACGGCCAATCATACAGCCAGGCTAAACGAGATTTTGGATACAGACGAGGGAGCACGCTACATCGGAGAATTCGCGATTGCCTTTAATCCGGCGATTTTGCATCCGATGGGAGATACCTTGTTTGATGAAAAGATTGCAGGTAGCTTTCATCTTACGCCAGGTCAAGCCTATATTCAGGCGGATAATGGAAACCGTAGCACGATTCATTGGGATTTGGTCAATATCCAGCGTCCGGAGTATGGTGGAGGGGAAATCTGGTTCGATGACGTGCTGATCAGACGTGACGGGGTGTTTGTCCATCCAGCACTTCTCGGATTGAATCCGCAGCAGCTGCTTTTGTAGCAAAAGAAAAGGATCGGAGGGCATGGGTGCCCTCCTTATTTTAATTTGAATACCAAAACACCCGCGATCATGATGAGAATGCCCATTACCTTGCTTGTGGTCAATGGGACTTTTTCGACTCCAAACAGCCCCAGGGAATCAATGATGAGGGCAACCAGCAATTGGGCGACGAGCATCATGTGACCTCCCGCAGCTTTTCGGAAAACTTACCCTTATTAAAAAGCATTTTCCAAAACAAAAAAAGGACATATGTCCTTTTTGGGAAGAATTCATCGTTATGCATTTGTGCAAGAAAACCATGCATGATTGCATAAAGCTTATTCTTTCGTGATAGGTGACTTGAAAAGCTATACAAGATAGCGTGGTTTGGACAGGCTATTATGTAAATGTGCATAAAATTCTTTATTCCCTAGGCAGTCTCGTTTGTCTAGTGAAAGAGCGAAAACGTGGGAGAAACAGGGAAGTGACGACGAAAGATGATAGAATGCTCTCAAGCTGGCACACTATGTGCTCTAGTGATTGGGCAGCGACGATGAAAGCGCTTTGATATAAGAAAAAAGCTAGTATAGTGATTAGGGGGGCAGATGGATGAATGCCGTTGTAAAAAAAGTATGGGGTTATCGTCACATCGTTTTAGTCGTTCTGTGGCTGCTGTACATCATCAATTATTTTGACCGGATGGCGGTACTGACCTTTCTTCCATTCATTCAGAAGGATCTGGATCTGACTCCGGTTGAGCTGGGACAGCTCGCTTCTGTCTTTTTCTTCGCCTATTCACTGGCACAGGTGACAGCAGGGTTTCTTGCGGATAAGATCGGTCCAAAGAAAGTCATGAACATTGCTATCATCGTATTTACGGCGGTAACAGCTCTGACAGGAGTGGTCAAAACATTCGGTCAATTTTTGGCGCTGCGCATCGGACTGGGTCTTGGGGAAGGTCATCATTTTGCCCCTGCCTGTCGGACGATCAACAACTGGTTTCCTATGGCTGAGCGCGGAAGATCGGTATCCTTCTTTGCGACCTCCTGGGCAGTAGCACCTGCGATTGTTCCCGTGCTTGTTACGTCTCTGTCGTTTTATTTTTTCGGCGGGGAGTGGAGACCTGTTTTTTATGTGCTCGCCATACCAGGACTCATCGGAATTTTTGCCCTCTGGTACTTCATCGCGAATACGCCAAAAGAGATGCTGGATAGAGGGCGTCTGGACAAAGCGGAATACGCGTACATCACGAGTGAGCAGACGGAGCAAGGCGAAGCTGTCGCCACGGACAAGGAAGCGAAGAAGAAAGACATCGGTATCTTTTTGAAGGACGGCTATTTCTACGTCTACACGCTGCTTTTGTTCTGCCAGCTGGCAGTGTATTGGGGCACAACGACATGGCTGACGACATTCTTGGTCAAGCAGCATGGACTTGATTTGAAGCAGATGGGATTTTTTGCCTCCGTTCCTTATATCGTCGCGTTTTTTGCCATGATGCTGGGTGGCTGGCTGATGGATAAAGTCATGCATCGGATGAAGCCGGTAGCGATTATCGCGTATCTGGGGTGTATCCCGGTTCTGTGGATGCTGGGAGCTGTGGAAAAAGGACAGACTGGCATGCTGCTTACTGCTTTATTACTGGTCGGTTTCTTTATCAACTTAAACTTTGGAACTGTGTATGCATACGTCCAGAAGCGTTATCCCCAAGAGGTAGTAGGAAGTGCTACCGGATTGTCCAATGGGATCGGACAGATGGGCTCCTTTGTCTCTCCACTCGTTGCAGGTTATTTGGTTAAAGTCGGAACAGATGGTTCGCAGGACTTCAGCAATGTGTTCATCTTTTTTGCAATAGCGGCAGCAGTTGCAGCGCTGTGTGCAATCATTTTGAAAGAAAACACGGTAAAGGAAACAAACGAAGTCGCAGCAGATGAAAAACAGGCCGTTATCTAACAAAGAATATTGCAAACAGAAAGCGAGAGTGGATGATCCGTGAAAGCTGTCATGACAAACCCGAGAGTCCAAAAGGCAATCGAAATGATTAACGAACAAGAAGCGATCGCGTTTTTGCGAGAATTAATTGCGATCAATAGCGTCAATCCTCCTGGAGCCGAGACGGCAGTGGCTGAGGCTATCCAAAGCCATCTGGCTCAGGCGGGAATTCGGGCTGAGGTGGATGAGGTGGAGCCAGGGCGCAGCAATGTTTTGGCCAAGCTGAAAGGTACGGCTGCGTCCAATGAAGAGCAGCGTATACTCGTCTTTAGCGGACACCTGGATACAGTCCCGACAGGCAATATTCCGTGGCAGCATGATCCTTTCGGCGGGGAGCGCGTAGGGAACAAGCTGTACGGCAGAGGAACGACCGATATGAAGGGCGGCGTAGCGGCGATGGTTCTCGCCATGGAGTATTTGCATCGTGCAGGAATCAAGCTGCAGGGAACGCTTCGTTTTGCCGGAACCCTGGGGGAAGAAGTGGATTGTTTGGGGGCAAAAGCGGTCGCTACGAAAAGACAGATTGACGATGCAACCGCAATGGTCATCTCCGAGCCAAGTGCCAATCGTCCCTTCATCGCGCACAAGGGAGCGCTTTGGCTGGAAATCGTCACCTACGGTAAAACCGCCCACGGCTCGATGCCTGATCAGGGCATCAATGCGATTACAGCGATGGCTCGTTACATTCATGAGCTGGAGTCGTATAGCTTTACTTATGAGGAGCATTCCTTGCTGGGAGGTCCGACGATGAATGTCGGGGTTATCCAGGGTGGCGTCAAAACGAATGTCGTGCCGGACCAATGCACACTCATGCTCGATATTCGTACGGTACCAGGACAAGTCCATGCAGCGATCATCGATGAATTGAACGAGCTGCTTGCAAGTGTATGTCAGCCACTTGGCGCATGCTGCGAAATTCGGGTGACCAATGATTTGCCAGCGGTGACGACGGCTGCTGAGCATCCTTTCATAGCCCTATCCCAGGAAACGATCAAGCATCTGTGGGGAACAGAAGTGACCGTAAGCGGCGTGAACTACTATACGGATGGCTCGATTTACGGGCCTCATCTCCAGGTGCCGATTCTCATCTGCGGGCCGGGAGAACCGACTTTGGCCCATCAGCCGGATGAATGGATCGAAATTGATCGTTATCTGGATTCAATTCGGTTTTATCTCACTCTAGCCGTTGCCTATTTAGGGATGGTGGATGAATAGACGGAAACAGAAAGAAAATTGAAAAAAATAAACATTCCCTCTATAATGGGACAAATACGCTAGCACTCTTTTGCGAAAATAAAGCTCCTCCCGTAACAGCCAGCACGACGTTATGGGGGGATTTTCAACGTACAGACATGGAGAGGGTGGAACCTATGACATCAGTGGACTTCTTGGATGATTCTTTTGCCTTCTGTTTCCAGTCTGATTGGCAGGACATGGCTCGCCAGATGAACACCGATGCGCTTTTCATCATGGACAAAGGCCAGACTATCACAGGCGTCGTATTGCGAGAATGTCCAGAAGAGCTTCAGACGATCGGTATATGTACCACAGAAGAAATCGAGACACGAGATGCAGAGTGGGATCAATACGAGCAGTGGGCAATGGTAAATCAGCAAGGAGTGGTACTCGGATGGGTCAAAACGTCAGAGCTTTACCGCCATTTTTTTCGCGTCTACAAAGAAAGGCAGGCTAACTATTCCCTGGAGCTGGAGGCTGTTTTCAATACGAGCTACGACATGTTCTACATCTCGGATGGAAAAGGAATGACGCAACGGGTAAGCCGATCCTCCGAGCGCTTATACGGCTACAGTCCCGAGGATTTGGTCGGCAAAAGCATCTATGATTTGGAGCAATCTGGTGTGTTTCAGCCGTCCATTACAAGACTCGTACTGGAGCGAAATGAAAAAGTGCAGGTCATTCAATCCACCCGGATGGGCGGCAGATTAATGGTGATCGGAACTCCAGTGAAGGACGAGCATGGAAACATCGTGCGCGTCATCAATTTCAGCCGTGATATTACGGAGGAAAAAAGGCTACAGGAAGAGCTGGAAAACGCGCGCGGTCTCTTGGAGGGCTACCGACAGGAGCTGCGCAAATGGAGTGAGCTGACAGAGCAGGATGGAGAATTTATTACCAAGAGCGAGCAGATCAGGCAAGTGGTCATTCTCGCAGGCAAGCTGGCAGAAGTCGATTCTACGGTCCTGATTTTAGGAGAATCTGGTGTCGGTAAAGAGGTAGTTGCCTCGTATATTCACAATAACAGCCAGCGTAAGGAAAAGCCGTTCATCAAAATCAACTGCTCGGCCATTCCGGAGCATTTGCTAGAGTCGGAGCTGTTTGGATATGAAAAGGGAGCGTTTACGGGAGCGACCAAAGAGGGCAAGCCAGGGCTTTTTGAACTGGCAAATGAAGGGACGCTCGTTCTCGATGAAATCGGGGAGCTGCCCTTGAGCCTGCAGGCAAAGCTGTTGCGAGTGCTGCAGGAGCATGAGTTGGTCCGTATTGGCGGAACCAAGCCGATCAAGATTGATGTACGGATCATTGCGGCGACCAATCGAAATCTCCAGGAAGAGACGAGACTGGGACGCTTCCGCGAGGATTTGTACTATCGCCTGAATGTCGTGCCAGTCAATATCCCGCCGCTGCGAGAGCGCAAGGATGATATTTTGCCCTTGCTGTTATTTTTCAAAGACAAGTTCAACAGCAAGTATAAAAAAACAAAAACCTTTTCACAGGAAGCGTTGGAATGCTTGCAGGCATACAAGTGGCCGGGAAATGTTCGGGAGCTGCAAAATATAGTGGAGCGGTTAATTGTAATTACAGATCAGGAGGTGATCGAGGTCGCTCATTTGCCAGAAATGGTGCACCCCATCCCGCATGCTCACGCCAGGCTGAGTGTGAATGAAATCCTTCCATTAAAAGAAGCGATTGCCATTCTGGAAAAGCAATTGCTGAAGATGGCCCGAGATAAATACAAAACGACGACGAGAATAGCAGAAGCTCTGCAAGTGGATCAATCGACGATCAGTCGAAAGCTTAGCAGAATCAAATAACCCAAACATTCCTAATGATGCATGAATAAGAGTGGAGGATTTCAGCTACACGAAAGAGAAGTGTATGAGGGATGAATAGAGAAGAACGATTGGAGTGGTATTCTTGTCATTACATGCAGAAAATACAGTAATCGGTTTCGTTGGGACAGGTGTGATGGGAAAAAGCATGGCGTCTCATTTCCTGAATGCCGGCTACCAAGTGCAGGTATATACGCGTACCAAGGAAAAAGCGGAAGAACTGCTGGTACGTGGAGCTATGTGGAAGGAACGGATTTCTGAGCTGGCAGCCTCAGCCGATGTCATTATTACGATGGTTGGCTATCCAAGTGACGTAGAAGAGGTGTACCTAGGAGCAGAAGGAATCGTTTCCCATGCGAAGCCAGGTACTTTCTTGCTGGATATGACGACATCCAAACCGTCTCTTGCCAAAAAGATATATGAGGAAGCCAAAAAGCGCTCCCTGTATTCGCTCGATGCGCCTGTATCTGGCGGGGATGTAGGGGCACGCGAGGCGCGGCTAACGATCATGGTAGGTGGCGATCAGGAAGCGTTTGACCGTGTAGAGCCACTGCTGCAAATTATGGGCAAAAACGTTGTTCTCCAAGGTGGGCCTGGAGCGGGACAGCACACAAAAATGTGTAACCAAATCTGTATCGCGACCAATATGATCGGTGTGTGTGAAGCCATCGCCTACGCGAAAAAAGCAGGTCTTGATCCAACTCGAGTTCTGACGAGCATTGAAGCAGGGGCAGCAGGCAGCTGGTCCTTGTCCAATCTGGCTCCGCGCATGATCGCAGGCAATTACGAGCCGGGCTTTTACATCAAGCATTTTATCAAGGATATGGGAGTTGCCCTGGAGGCGGCCAAAGAAATGGGCTTGCTCACACCGGGTCTTGAGCTGTCCAAATCGCTGTATGAGGAGCTCGCAGCCAAAGGCGAGCAGGACAGTGGAACACAAGCGTTGATCAAATGGTTCGAGGGAAAATTGGAAAAATAAGCAAGAAAGATGATGACCTCCTTTATCGACGAGCTCGATGAGGAGGTCTTTTTCGTGGGCGAATTCAAAAAGGATTGACTTGTCAGTTAATTCGCTATAGAATTTCACTTAATTAACGCTCATTAAGTAAATGAATGGGTGAAGAATGAAGGGGGTATCCATGACTACGAGAGATAAAATCAAGGCAGTCGCTCTGACCCACTTTGCAAAAGGCGGGTATGAGGGGACTCCATTGTCAGCCATCACCAAGGAAGTAGGGGTTACGACCCCGGCGGTGTACGCCTTCTTTGGCAGTAAAGAAGAGCTGTTTCTTTCCATTTTCGAGGACGTTTTGAAGAATCACTACATCTCAGTCAAAGCGGCCGTTGAGGAAGCGAAAAGCGGTACAGTCGAGCAAAGGCTGTATCAAATATTGCGTGGAGCCTTCACCTACCATGTGAGTCATGAAGAGGAGACTGTTTTTTACAAGCGTGCTATGATGTTTCCGCCCGCTCCACTTGAGGACAAGCTGAAGGAGCGCTTCGGGGAAACAGAAGGAATGCTGACCCGTGAGATTCTTTCGTTGCTACAGGAGGGCATCGAAGAAGGCGTCATCGAAAACCGTCCGATTGAAGACTTGCTCGATGGATTTTTGTGCCTGATGGACGGGCTGTTTTTGCAAATGTTCTACTATGACGAGAAGAAATACGAACAAAAGCTGCGAAATATTTGGAAGCTGTTCTGGAGCGGGATAGCTGGAGCATAGCCTCTCGCTTCGGGACTGAACACGCGGAGAGTACGACTTGACGACTCTGTAGATACGTAACGTAAAAAAAGACAGATACAACTCGGGGGGTTATTGGCATGGAAGAGGCGAACAGCAAGAATAATGACTACGAACGCGAACCGGTACCGTCCTCTTTGCGCAAGGGATGGATTCCGCTCAGTCTCGTCTGGATTGCGATTGGGATTGATATTTCTTCCATGCTGCTGGGAGCGCAGCTTGGCGGGGGCATGAATTTTTGGGATGCCATCGGGGCTGTCATGCTCGGCTCGCTGTTGCTCGGGATTATGGGGGCAATCTGTGCGTACATCGGAGCAGCTACTGGATTGTCGACTGCGATGATTACCCGCTTTGCCTTTGGTGAATACGGTGCGCGACTCATCTCCGCGATCATCGGTATTTCGCTATTAGGCTGGTTCGGGGTACAAGCAGGCTTTTTTGCTCAGAATGTTCAGACTGCTCTGGACTCTGTACTCGGCATCAAGCTGGATACGTCGATACTATCGGTGCTTGGCGGCTTGCTGATGATGTCTACGGCGATTTATGGCTATCGGGCATTGGAAAAGCTCAGCTCCTGGGCGGTTCCGCTGATGGTCCTCCTGATCGGGATTTCGATTTTTTTAACGCTGCACGCGCATCCACTCGCTGAAATTTCCCATATGAATGCGACTGGTGAGCCTATGTCCTTTGGGATGGCGGTGTCTTTGGTCATCGGTATTTTTGTCGTCGGGACCATCATTACCCCGGATGTCTCCAGATGGGCACGGACGCGCAAGGATGCGGTTCTCGCTTCCTTTTTTGGATTCTTTATTGGCAACAGCTTCATGATCGTTGTGGCGATCATTTTGTCAAAAGCGATGGGAACGAGTGATTTGACGACGATTTTCCTCGGTCTAGGTTTGGGGATTCCGGCGATTCTCGTGATTACGCTGGCACAATGGACGACCAATACCAGTAATCTGTACTCATCCTCACTAGGTTTTTCTGTCGTATTTAGCAAGGTCCCAAAAACTCTGATCACTGTGGTAGCTGGCTTGATTGCGACTGGACTGGCGTATCTGGGCATCTACGACCGTTTTATTACCTTCCTGTCGTTCATCACAATGCTGATTGCACCGGTTGGGGGGATATGCATCGCGGAGTATTATGTGGTCAACCGGGCGGCTTTTGCTTTTGAAAAAGGCCACAGGCAGCTCATCGCCCGTTCACTGGTCTCATGGCTCCTCGCCTCTTTTATTGCCTACTGCACGACAGGAGCACCAGATGGTCTCGGTTTGTTTCATTTGACGACAGTTCCCGCTCTCGATGGATTTTTGAGCGGTGTGCTCCTCCAAATCGTGCTGGGCAAGGTTTCGGGGAAAAGGGAAGCTGCTAAACAGGCAGCGTAAATGACAACTAAGAAGAAAGGAAGATACGATGAGATACATTGACGCACAAGCGATTGAAGACATTGCGGCAGGCGCTGCGGTTCTCGGCACAGGAGGAGGGGGAGACCCGTATATCGGCAAAATGATGGCATTGCAGGCGATCGAAAAGTACGGCCCGATTCCACTGTTGACCCTGGATGAGCTGGAGGACGATACACTGGTTGTGCCCTCCAGCATGATTGGCGCACCGACTGTCATGGTAGAAAAGGTGCCCGCTGAAGGTATGGTCACCCAGGCACTCAATCTGATTGAACAGGCACTAGGGAAAAAGGCAGCGGCTACGATGCCGATTGAGGTTGGGGGAGTCAACTCGATTATTCCGCTCGTCGTTGCGGCAGAAAAAGGAATTCCTGTCGTCGACGCGGATGCGATGGGCAGAGCGTTTCCAGAAGCGCAAATGGTCACCTTTTATCTGGACGGGCATGCGGCGGCTCCAACTTCCATGACAGACGAACGTGGCAACGGCGTCGTTATGTATCCGGTAGATGGAGTCATGTCAGAGCGATTGGCCCGCAGTGTGACGATTCAAATGGGCGGCTCGGCTTCCATGTGTGATTATCCGCTCTCGGGCAAGCAAGTAAAGCAAAGCGCCATCCCGGGTACGCTCACGCTGGCACAGGAGATTGGTGCATTGCTGCGCACGGCACGCAATCAGGAGACGAGTCCGGTACGGATGCTTTTGGACAAGCTCGGCGGTTTTGAACTGTTCACTGGTAAGACTGTCGATATTAGCCGCCGCACAGAAAGCGGCTTTACGAAGGGGCAGGCGACCTTTGACGGAATCGATGAATACCGGGAGCGCAGAATGACCCTCGGCTTTCAGAACGAGCATCTCGTCGCTCTTGAAAATGGTGAGCCGCTCGCAACCACGCCTGACCTGCTCGCTGTACTGGACAAGGAGACGGGCATGCCAATTACAACAGAAGGCTTGAAATACGGTACGCGTGTCTCAGTTGTTGCATTCCCGTGCCACCCGAAATGGCGTACGGAAAAAGGCATCGAGACAGTAGGGCCCCGTTATTTCGGGTACGATTTTGAATATGTGCCTGTTGAGCAGCTGGTGAGAAGGAGAGGGGAGAAGGCATGAGCTACCGGATCGGGATTGACGTGGGAGGCACCAATACGGATGCAGTCTTATTAGATGAACAGTTAAAAGTGGTATACGAGGTGAAATCGCCAACGACAGCGGATGTCAGCTCTGGCATTTATGAAGCCCTCAGGCGTGTCGTGCAGGACAGCGGAGTAAACCCGCGTGAAGTCCGTTACGCAATGCTCGGCACGACACATTGCACCAACGCAATCGTGGAGAGAAAGCGTCTGAATCGCGTCGGCACGATCCGTGTGGGAAAACCGGCAACAACCGCTGTCCGTCCGATGATGGGCTGGCCTGAGGATTTGAGAGCGGCTGTGGGAGAAAACTGGCATATCGTCTCCGGCGGGTATGAGTATGACGGTCGTACTATTGTTCCGCTCGATGAAGAGGAAATCCGCCAGATTTGTCGGGGCATGAAGGGCAACATCGAAACAGTCGCCATCTCAGGGGTTTTCTCTCCTGCAAACGCTGATCAGGAAAAGCGGACCGCCGAAATTGTTCGCGAGGAGCTGGGGGAGTCGATCTCCATCTCGGTCTCCCATGAGATCGGCAGCATCGGGCTGTTGGAACGGGAAAACGCGACTATCCTCAATGCGGCACTGATTCAAACGGCCAAAATGGTTGCAGAAGGCTTTAGAGAAGCATTGCGAAATAACGGGATCGAAAATGCTGGGATTTACTTTGGACAAAATGATGGCACCTTGATGTCACTGGACTACGCCATGCGTTATCCGATTTTGACCATTGCCTGCGGTCCTACCAACTCCATTCGAGGCGCAGCGCATCTCTCTGGTCGCAAAGACGGACTGGTGGTGGACGTGGGCGGAACGACGACAGATATCGGCGTTCTGGTGAACGGCTTTCCGCGTCAATCGTCCCTCGCTGTCGATATCGGCGGAATTCGTACCAACTTCCGCATGCCCGACATTCTCTCTGTTGCCATCGGCGGTGGTACGATTGTTCGGCGCGATGGCGATACGATCAAGCTCGGACCAGACAGTGTCGGCTATCAGCTGCACAAGAGGGCATTGATTGTCGGTGGAGACACGATGACAGCGACAGATGTAGCGGTAATGATGGGGCGTTTTCAGTGGCCAGGTGCAATAGTGGACGGAATCGATCATGCGTTCTGTGAACAAGTCGATAAAAAGCTGGTCGCTGACGTGGAGGATGCGATCGATCGGATGAAAACGAGCCCGACTCCTGTACCGGTCATTCTCGTAGGCGGAGGAAGCGTACTGCTTCCTGATCAAATGAAAGGCGTATCAGAGGTCATCCGTCCCGAGCATTTTGGTGCAGCCAATGCGATTGGCGCTGCATTGGGGCAGGTAAGCGGTCAGCTGGAAAAGATTTATGCTCTCGACGAAATGACGCGCGAAGAGGCGCTGGAGGACGCAAAGAACGGAGCGGTACGGGAAGCCGCAGAGGCAGGAGCAAATCCTGATACCATCGAGATTGTTCACTTGGAGGACATTCCGCTTGCTTATTTGCCAGGGAATGCGATTTTGATTCGGGTAAAGGCAGCAGGTGTACTTTCGGCATAAAGAGTATTTTCAATAAATCGAGTGGTTATAGTTGAGGTTGTCGATGTGAAATCGGCAGCCTTTTTTATGTATGCAAAAAAGCTTTCCTGGCAGCGATATGAATCATGCATCGCATACCAGAAAAGCTTATCTTCCGTAAAAAGAGTTTTTTACTGTGTAGAAACTGCATTGGGAAGTGGCTGCCCCATCTTTTTCACTTCGAGAATATCGAGCAGGAATACGAACGATGGGATTCCGACGATCAAGCCCCAGACGCCAAAGAAATGCTCCGAGAAGATGAGAACCACAAACGTATAGAAAATTGGCAGATGTGTCTTGGATGCCATCAATCTCGGGTTGAGCACATATGCTTCCAGAGCGTGAATGAGCGCAACGAAGATGAGCAGGTACACAACCATATGAATTCCGCCAATACTAAATGCGATTGCACTCAATGGAATGAGCGAGATTACCACGCCAGCTACCGGGATGAGTCCCAATACGAAGATCAACAGAGCCAGACCAATCAGATTCGGGAAGCCCATGAACCAGAGCGCGATGGTGGTGAGAATGGTGTTAATCAACGCAATCAGCAATTGGGTTTCGATAACTTTTCCAAACGTGAGAATGAACTTTTTGCTGAAGTACTCAATCTCGTTATACAGCCAGGAAAGCTTGCTTTCCTTGAACTGTGCGGTGAACGCGATGACATTTGCCTTTCCTAAAAGGAAGAACAAGCTTAGAATTAGGGCTAAAAACATGTTGAATCCCCAATTCTTTACGACCGACAGAAAATCAAGACTGCTTTTCACGATCCCTTGCATATCCACTTTTTCCAAGGCAGGCATCACGTATTGCATAAACTCATTACCCTGCTGATTCCGAAAGACATGCTCAATGACATGAATCAGTTGGGCACTCTGATGGATGAGGGCAGGAAATACTTTGAACCCTCCAACAACCAGCAAGGTGGTCAGCACAACATATTGCGTGACGAGAACAAGCTTTGGACTGATTGGAATCACTTTATGAATCAGCTTGGTGACATGAAAATGCAACCGATCCATTAAAAAGGTAACCAGGAAGGTCAATAGTACGACATTCATCATGCTTCCCAGAGAATAGAGCAGCAAGCAGAATAATGCTAGAATCCCAAAGCGTCTGACATCTGGTTTTTTCAGGAAGGTGAGCAGATTCATGGGAACATCCTTTCCAATTTACAAACGTTCTATTCTATTAAAACAGATTACATGATTCTTGTGTACTTCTTGTGTCCTTTTCCCTATTTCGCACAAATTAATCATGGGACAGAATGGAACACACAGAAAACACAATTTTCATCTATACTGAAGGCGCAGGATTCTCCAGAGCGAGAAAGATGGGCCGAAGGGGGACATCAACAGATGAAACGACAAGTGCTCCTCATTGAAGATGAAAGTCGGATTCGTGAAATCGTCGCCGACTATTTTGAGCAGGAGCAATGGACTGTATATGAAGCGGAAAACGGAAAGCAAGCAATCGAAATGCTAGAGACGCAAAGAGTCGATCTGATCATTCTCGATATCCTCATGCCAGAAATGGACGGCTGGGCTGTGTGCAAATACATCAGGGCAAGATCAGACGTGCCCATCATCATGCTAACGGCCAAATCTGAGGATGACGATAAAATGCTCGGCTTTGAGCTGGGCGCAGATGATTATGTCACCAAGCCATTCAGCCCAAAAGTGCTCGTCGCCCGTGCCAACACACTCATGAAGCGGGTGGAGGGAACTGTCGGCAAAGCTGATCATTTGTTGTGCTTTGGTCATGTAGTGATCAATAAACGAGCGCGACGCATGGAGATTATGGGAGAAGAAGTAGATCTGACACCCAAGGAATACGAGTTGCTCGTGTATTTGATCAAAAACGCAGGTATCGTCCTGTCCCGCGAAACCATCATGGATCATGTCTGGGGCTTCGATTACTTCGGCGATTTGCGTGTCGTTGATACGCATATCAAGAAGCTTCGCAGCAAGCTAGGCGGCGAAGCGCGTCACATCCGAACGGTTATCAAGGCAGGCTATACCTTCGAGGAAGAACGATGAAGCGGCGGGGGGTAACGTTCAAGCTGTTCGCCATCACGTCATCGCTTTTCCTGTTGTTATATACGATCATCATGCTCGGTCAGTTACTTTTTTTTGAACAATTTTATCAATCGAAAAAACTGGGAGATCTGGAAAATAAGCTGAAGACATTTGCCGAGCATTACGTCTCCAAGCAATGGGACGAGGAAAGCATGGCGAACGAGGTGTCTTTGTTTATCAGTCGGAATAAAGCGCAGATCGCGATTGTCAGCACGGATGGAAAAGTAAAAGTGGATAACCCGTTTGGTATTGTTGTCCGCAATGCGGCAGGGGAAAAAGTGAAAATCTCCCTGTCCATGTTTCCAGACGTCTACCGAAAAGATTTGATCAATGCGAATTTGCATATCGGCGATCATATCGAAGCAACCGGTGTATTTGAGGAAGGTATTCCTCAGACTCTATTTTATCCATTGGTGATTCACAAGGCCGGTGAAAAGCCAATCGGCAGCTTGAAAACAAGTGGAACGGCAGAACCGCTGGAGCGATTATCCGGTGAGATAACAGGGATGCTGCTTCCTTCGCCGAATCAATGGAACTCCCGTCAAGGAATCTTAGTTCTCGTCATCAAAGACTGGTTCCCGCTATCGGAAGCACGCAAGGCGAATTTGGAGAGCGGCAATATAATTGAGGAGGAGTGGGTCGAGCCGTGGAGCGGAGTCCGCAGTCTCGTCGTCATTCAACCAGCGATGAAGGATGGCAAAGTAACGGATCTCATTATCGCTTCGACATCGCTTCAGCAAATCAGTGAGGCAAACGATGCCCTGCGCCTGTTTTACATCTATATCGGAATCGGCGGATTTGCTCTGATTCTCCTGCTTTCACTCATTTTTTCCAAAGTGGTTTCAAAGCCGCTGTTGTCCTTGAATCGAAGCGCCTTGCAGATGGCCAAGCTGGACTTTTCGGTCAAATCCCCCATCATGAGAAACGATGAATTCGGGAGTCTGGCGAGAAGCTTGAATACGATGGCGGAAAAGCTCGATGTGACCTTAAAGGAATTGCAGCAAGCTAACGAGCAGCTTCGTGCTGAGATGGAGCAGAAGCAGCGCATGGAGCTGATCCAGAAGGAGTTCGTATCCAACGTCTCCCATGAGCTGAAAACGCCGATCAGTATCGTCAAAAGCTTTGCCGAAGGATTAAAGGATGGCGTGGGAGAGAACAAGCACGACCGATACATCGAGGTCATTTTGGATGAGACTGAGAAGATGGAAGAGCTGGTCAGAGACATGTTGGAGCTGACGAAGCTGGAGTCGAAAACGATCAAGCTGAAAAAAAGCTCCTTCTTTGTCAGTGAACTGATGGAAGAAGTCGTGGATAAACTGCTGCATCATTTTAATGAAAAGGATTTGCGGGTTGTCACGATTTTGGCGAATGAAGAAGCTCTTTTCGCGGATCAAGTAAAGATTGAGCAGATTTTATTCAATATCTTGGTCAATGCGATCCGCCATGCACGAGTGGGCAGTGAGATTACGGTTCGGATCGAAGGTAGAGACAATCGGGAATTGTTTGTGGCGATCGAAAATGAAGGAGAGCACATCCCGGAGGATCAGCTTGAGCATATCTGGGATCGTTTTTACCGGATCGAGCGATCACGGAATCGCAAGACTGGGGGAACCGGACTTGGACTAGCCATCGTCAAGCACATCATCGAATTGCACGAAGGGACGTACGGTGTGCGCAATACGGATCGAGGGGTTACTTTTTACTTTGTGCTGCCCTGTCACCTGTCTACTGAGTAATGGCGAGAGTTAACCTTGCCGGGCGTAACACACTGCAAATGATGAGTGGGTTACGCCTTTTGTGCAGGCTTGGGAAGAATGCCTGACATACGCCTAATGAACGGGCCAGTATTGCTGCACCAAAAGATAGAAAACGACAGCCAATACAGCGGTAGAGACCAAGCAAATCACGAGGGTAACCAAAGAGATTTGACTAAGCTTGTAAGCTACCAGGAAAAAAATCGTAAAAGCGAAATAGGCAATCAGCGTAGTTTCTTCTATATAAGCCACATTCGTCACCTCGTCATCTATCATAGCCGATTCCTGTCCAGGAGATCAAAAGAAATGCATAGAGAAGAAGCGTGCAGAAAACAGTTAAAATATGGTAAGTTAAATGAGAGTGAACTGTGAAGCCAGATGCTTTTGAAATGAGGAGTGGAGAAGGATGGAGCTTTTTATCACGAATGAAGGAAAGAGCGAGGACAAGCAGTGCGTCAGAAACAAACTGGTTGCCTACAATTACGCGCACTTTCCAGATGAATTAAAAAGCAAGTACCAAGAAGTGAACCTGTTTGTTAAAGATGCGGCAGGTCAAACGTTCGGTGGACTTGTCGGAGAAATATGCTGGAACTGGCTAGAGGTGCACTATCTGATTGTCGATGAAAGAGCTCGGGGAAAAGGCTACGGCAAAAAGCTGCTGGCGGCAGCAGAAGAGCTGGCGAGAGAAAAAGGCTGTGATTTTATCAAGCTGGACACGTTAAGCTTTCAGGCGCTCGATTTTTATAAAATGCAAGCGTACGAAGTATACGGTGTGATTGAAAATGCGGGAGGATTTACCCACTATTATTTGAAGAAAGATTTGTAGGGAAGCCATGCAGAAAAACCCTTTCTACTTTGGAAAGGGTTTTTGCTCGTACAAAGCTCGTGAGTGGAATTAAGGCTCCCACGGTCGACGGGTTCCGAGCAAGTCAGCGAGATGCTTGCTGCGTGTACGGCGTAGCTTACGTGCTTCTGCCCGTTCGGCTGCGCCATCATGGAGGAAAATTTCCTCGGATGTCTCGGGTACAACCTGTGGAACTGTTGTCGGCCGCCCATCTTCCCCAATCGCGACGAAGGTCAAAAACGAGGTAGCGCATACGGTGCGGATTCCGGTAAGCAGATCCTCCGCAACAATTTTGACGAATACTTCCATCGAGGTTTTGTGCGACCAGGTGACAAAGGCTTCGAGAGAGACTTCATTATCGACCCGTATCGGCTGCAGGAAGTCGACGGAATCTGTTGAGGCTGTAACGACAGGTCCCCGTGCGTGCTTCATAGCTGAGATCGCGGCGACATCGTCAATATGCGCCATCAATCTGCCGCCAAATAAAGTGTTGTGATTGTTCGTGTCTGGAGGGAGTACGTGGCTTGCTTTAAATGTGCGAGACTCTCGAACAAAACGCTCAACGGTCATGGGGACGACTTCCTTTCTCAAAAACAATTCATTAGAAATCATTTTAATATTCTTACTTTTATTATGCCACTCCATTTTATTATTAATCACCAAAATGAAAATGGAGTGAATTTCGTTTAAAGATATCGTGTTAAGGTTGCAATAAATTGCTCGAGGTAGTGTTGGTCCACTTCATCAAAACGATTCTTAATCGGGCTGTCGATATCGAGTACACCGATCAGTGCATCGTTCTTGATGATCGGCACGACGATTTCGGACTCCGAAGCTGCATCGCATGCGATATGACCCGGGAACAGATGAACATCCTCAACAAGAACGGTTTCCCGTTTGCTAGCTGCTGTCCCGCATACACCTTTGCCAAATGGGATACGGACGCACGCAGGCAGTCCTTGGAATGGCCCCAGAACAAGTCCTTCCCCCTCGGTTAGGTAAAAACCGACCCAGTTTATACCATGCAGAAATTGATTTAAGAGTGCAGACGCATTGGCTAGATTTGCAATCTGATTTGTTTCTCCATCAACCAAGGCTTGCAGCTGCATGATGACCAGCTCGTAGCCTTCTTTTCGATCTCCCGAGTAATTCTCGACTTGAAACATGAAAACGTACCTCCCCAATTAAGCTATGCCTCACTTATTCACTCATTATAAAGTATTCTGATAGGAAATGAACGATGGAATGCTTGATTCGGCACTTCTACTTGTCTCCCCGGATTTCAGCCACAATTAAATAGATAATGCCAGTGAGCAGAAATATCCCTGCAAAAACAGGAAGCAGCCAAGCGAAGGTTTCCTCGACAATCCAACTAAATATCACGGGATCAAAACCGTATTGTCTGGCGCTGAAAATGGATGCTCCGAGATAATAGGTCATAAATAAAAGTGCCGCGCAAAAGCAAAAACCAAACCCAATCAAGCGACGAGACAAGTCATGCCATCCTTGTACGTTTTTTTAAGAAAACGATACCAGATTAGGGGGAATAGAACAAATCATAGAAATCGTGACGCAAATAACAAGGCAGCCCTATCAGATAAAAGATAGGGCTGTTGGCTGACGTATTATGGAAGGCTTACTTCAAGATTTCCGGCAGTGGTACGGGTTTAACCGGAGTAATTGTCGAGATTGCCGCTTTGAAAAAGAGACTTTGCTTGCCTTGTGATTGCATCGTGACCGTATACGCGTCAGAGTAGGCAATCGTGCCTTTAAGTGGAACTCCATTTTTTGTGATCAGCGTAACGGGAATTTCCTTTGTAATCAGGTAATGCAAATAAGAGTCTTGCACATTTATTGGCTTCATGGCAAACATCCCTTTCTCTCTATAGTCGGATTCTCTACCATAGTAACATTTTTTGTAAAGAGAAGCATGTTGGGGAAACCTGTCCTTGCTAGAATATTTGCCCTAAATAAATTGGTGCTTGCTTATTGCCTACATGGCCTAGAATGATTTCACGCAGCATGGCGGGATGGAGCGGTTGCTCGAGCAAATCACAGATAGGCAGCCACTCTATTCCGATCTGTTTGTCGTCCAAAGCAATAGCGGATTGCTCCCGTGCTTGATCAGGCTGAAGCTGACAGGCAAACATAAGCTCGACTCGATGAATATCTGCTTGCATAAAACATTCTCGGATGAATAACAACTCGTCTGGAATGACCGTTAATCCGGTTTCTTCCAGGCATTCCCGTATCAATGCTTGATGAAGTGTCTCACCAGGATTTTGTCCACCGCCGGGCAAGAGATAATAAATGCCCTCGCTCTCATCCTCGTACTTTGAAACGAGTAGCTTTCCTTGCTCGATGAGTATTGCTTTTACAGAGTTTCTGATGTTCATGTGCATTACCTCGTTTTCTCAGAGATAGTAAGCTGGACAAGAAAATCCCCCGGGTTAAACCGATTCTCATACGTAGGAATAGCACCGATTTAGCACGATAGGAAAAGAAAAGCTCCGGCAAAAGGACTGCAAGAGCCAAGCTCACAAGGTGTAGAAAAGCGACTTAATCTATTATAAACGAGCAGAGACTTATTACTTCTATCGAATATCCACTTTCTCCGGGTAAATACTATATGTCTCAAATTATTGATATATAAGAGTTTTAATGCACTGAAATATGTGTACAACCCTAGGTTTGTGAGAATTTTGTGAGAACCACTTGATATTCTGAATAAGCCCATTGTAAGTTTTCATCTTATTACCTGTTGATGGAACGCCGTGTGCGATGAAAGTCGCCCGCATGGTGTAGGCTCGTTATAAAACCGAGATAGATAGAGGTATAAGACGAGAATAGCGGACCACCTGCAAATGTTACTTTTCCTCGACGTTGGGGAAATGGTGCCATTTTAGCTACAGAAAATAATTCCGGAATCGGGAGTAATCTACTTGAATTTGTCGACGGTTACGGAGGCACAGTAACCATATCTAATTTAACCAGTAGTGATTCCACGAAAGTTTACATGTCGATTCACGAAGATGACTTCGATCGAACTCTAATGATTTGGAGAATAGCCAGCGGCACCGTGACAGTTTCTTATGTTATTACCGATAGCCGAGGCGGGAAAAGTACAATCACTTACACCATAATCGAGCCATAGGATACCGGGAAATTAAAATGACTCTCTTACCTCACCTGCATAGGTGAGGTATCTATTTAACTGGTTTGACAACGCCACAAGTACAATTCAGCATGTTCTTTCCTCCCTAACTATTGTAGTAAATGAAAGGTAAACTACTAAAGGTTGTGATTTCTTGAACAGTGGATTTTTAAAACAATGGTGCCTCGAACATAATGTTGAAGCCAGAATGATCAATGGGATGAAAACTCAACTTAAGCAATCTCACACGAATTTGATTATGTGGTCCCCTATATCCCGATTGTGTTTAAAGGCAAGAAACTTGGCTGGTATAAACTTTTCTTTACTCTTGAAGGTGAAACTTTTGATGACTTCAATCATTTCTTCAAACCAAATCCCCTTGAAAGTTCCTTCTGACAAAAGGTATATTTAAAATAATCCAAAAAAAGTAAGGAGATGAAAAAATGAGTAGTTATACTATAAACATCTTGCTCAATAATGAAACATTAAACCAAGGAAAAAAACTGGTTATATACCAGCAATCACCTACTCTTTCACCGCAGACCTTAGCTTGGGTAGTAGCATCACCCCTTGAGAAAAATATAATAACTTGGAACTTAGAATACTCGGTGTTTGTTCCTACTGAACATAACGTTCCACTTAATAATGCCAGCACATTTGATGCAGGTGCTCTGGTTAACGGAAACATAGTTACCTGCTCTTCTGTACTTGAAAGTTCTTTGCCAGAAAGTATGGAAAGCAGCAATAAATTGGTGATACTTTTAGAAAGTGAACACAATTTAGGAGACCAAGAAAATGCTCTTGAAATATATTTAGACCATGAAATTAAAGAACATACTATCAGATATGACCCTGAAAATAGGGTTTTCAAAATTGAAAATTGAGTTTGAAGTCCAATGGATGAATAATCTTATTGGACTTTTCTATTTACTCCCATATCTACTTGGTACGGAATGAATAGACGCCTTTTTTCAAGACTAGAATCACTAGCAGGTCTTGTATACAGGAATACCGAAACCATCAGTATCGATCGTTTCATGCCGTTTCTGACTAAGATAAGAGAAGATTCTTCCGTAGTAGTGATCAAGCTTGATGGCGAACGATCAGAAGATATTTACATTCTCTTGATTTCCGGAGAAAAGGTAGACTCGAATGGATTAATCAGAATAGATACTTCTGATCTGGAAAGTGGGCTGTCGTTTATTTGTGTCAAGTACGCTACTAAAGTCTGGGGCATTGAATTATGAAACCTTGCTATTTAGCATAATTGAGATTCAAGTAATACGGAGTCGCTCCATTAACCTATTCCTTAATTACTTTTTTTGTCCCAAAGGTATTTGTTAAGCTTCACAAAAGGAGTGCGAGGCGAATGGAAAGGTCGTTTTATTATAGTGTTAGTTGGACAGACGCACATGAATAATGAATAGATTCTCCACGTTGGGTATTCCCTTCTCAATTGATTCTGGAGATTTGGCAATAGTCTTTCCTGACTTATATGTACGTGACTATAACGATGTTAGGAGTTTATTTTGAAAGGTAGGAAAAGCATACCGGCGTTTGTAATCTGTAGGTCTGTTGGCAGTAAAATAGAAAAGTGATGCCATCCGCTCTCAACATCTTTCTTGGGAATAACATATCTTATGTGGTACACGAAACCCGTTTCAACTTACTCGGAGACGGGTTTTGACTTATATGATTGTACCAGCAGTGCCATGATACATTATTGACGAAAAGCGTCAACAACCACATGGAAAGACTATGATTCACCAAAGTGTAAAAAGAAAAACCCTTATTAAATAAGGGTCAGGCTGTCGAGAAAGTCTCGGCAACCATTAGGTACTAACTTGCCGATTCTACAATCTGGAATCGAAATGCTATCTAAATCTTGGATAAGTTCAAACCAATCAAAGCGGCAAGGGTATTATTTACCAAAAAAGAGTTTGATGCTCTTTTGAGTGAAGAGATTAAGCTCATAGAAGAAAAATTAGTAAGAATTGACATGTACCATGCTATTCACTTACATAATTTACCGCAAAAAAATGAATATCTGTTAGACTATTGATACATCAGGAACAGTGGCATCACGCGGGGACTTGTTCCAGGAGCAGATATACACAATTAGAAGTGGACTCTGTTGCAAAAAGGACATATGGCGAAGATCTTCACCTGAGAGTGTCTCAGGGAATATTCCGTCAAAGTCTCCTCGGTGAATAGATCAGCACCCGGTCCTCCCGGCCCAGTCCGGACTTCAAGTCTTCAACCGTCACCAGAAGACGATCCTTGCCTCTCTCGACAAACGTTCTGGCTTTCGATCGCGATTAATCTCTACCAGTGCAAGTACACGGTCCAGCAAAATCCGATAACGACGAGGTGCCCGACATTAAAGACGGGCTCCAAAAACGATGCTACCGGCTCGCTCCCAAGCTAGCGCTTTGGAAGGTTACTTGGGAACGACAAAGGAGATTATCGTTCCCTCTCCGGGATGGCTGCGAACGAGCAAACCTTTCCCGTATATTTGCTTCAGGCGACGGTCGGTATTGGTCAAGCCTATTCCCGAATGACGGGCGACTGGTTCGGCCCGATGCAGCGTTTGCGACAGCATATCGGGCTCAAAGCCGACACCGTTGTCTTCGATCGATATTTTCACCCCATCCCCCAAATCCTGAATCCGAATCCGGACGGTACCGCCCTTGGATCGTTTGAGTATACCGTGCCGGAGGGCGTTTTCCACTAGGGGCTGGACGGACAACGGCGGAACTTGCAGCTCAAGATGTTCGACTACCTCCCACACGACCTGAATCCGGTCTCCGAACCGTTCCTTCTCGATATATAGGAAAGCTCGCACAAGATCCAACTCCTTCCGCAGTGGCACCAACTGATCCGAATTGGCGGAGTCGAAGCTGGCCCGCAGGTAATCACCGAAGGCAATTAGAAGGTCACGCATGCGGGTGGCGTCGACATCCACGAGCGCGGCGATGGAACTAAGCGTATTGAACAGAAAATGCGGCTCAATTTGCGCCTGCAGCCACGCAGCCTCCAGACGCTTCTGTTCGCGGGCGGCTCGAGCCACGTCCGTCAACGCCTTTACTCGCATTCTCAGCTCTTGCGCGTTGACGGGCTTAACGATGTAGTCGTTGGCCCCCGCTTTGAAGCCCGATTCGATATCTTCCGCCCTATGGCGAGCCGTGAGCAGGAGAATCGGCAGTTCAGAAGGAGAGAAGATGGTACGGACGGTGCGGGCGACTTCGTAGCCGGACATATCGGGCATCATGACGTCCGCGACCAACAAATCCCAAGATCCCGAATTCAGAAGGGACAGTGCTTCTAAGCCGCTTGTCGTCGTCGTGATCTCGTATAGATCCGAGGAGAGCACGTGCTTCAGGATGCGCAGATTCACCGGATCGTCGTCAATTGTGAGGATTCGGGCACGGTCCTCGCGCGCAGGGGCTTTTGACAAAGGATCGGACGCAGTTCCTGCGCTCGCGAGAACCTCATCCTCTTCAACCAGCCTTGTCGCGGTGACCTCATTCGTCGCTGGATCCACGACGGCCGCCCCCGCCGCGGGCAGTGTAAACCGGATGACGGAGCCGACGTTTGGAGTTGAGCTGACCGTCAATTGTCCACCATGAAGCTCTACCAGACGCTTGCTGATCGCAAGGCCCAGCCCGAATCCCGCCGCGTTCGTCTCCGCCTGAATCTCGCCTTGTTCATAAGGCTGCATAATTCGGCTCGCAGTCTTCTCGTCCATCCCGATCCCGGTGTCCACAACACGGACGACGACCTTGTCGCCTTCGGCTTCCGCTTCGATCGAGACCTGTCCTTCATTCGTAAACTTGACCGCGTTGTGGAGAAGGTTGAACAAAATCTGCACCAGCCGGTTCTCGTCCGCCAGCACCGCCGGCAGCGAATCTGGAACCCGGTTCTCGAGCCGAATAGGCTTGCCATCCGTCATGAACCGGACCATGTCCAGCACACCCGCAACCTCCGTTTGCAGCCGGAGAGGCCTTGGATTCAGTCGTAGGCGATTCTCCCTCAGCCGATTCAGATCAATGAGGTCATTCAGCAGGAAGGACATGCGTTTGCCCACCGAAATGAGCAACGCAAGGCGCTCCCGGTTGGCTTCCTTGTCGGAACCTTCGGGGCTGTCGAGCACGGCTTGGGCCATGTTCAGAATGCCGTGAAGCGGATTCCTTAGCTCGTGCGAGGTGTGAACCAGGAATTCGTCCTTGTGTTTATCGGCCGCTTGAAGCCGTTCCGCCAATCGAACGGTCTCGGCGGCATTGCGGATATATCGCTTAAACCAATAAAGTGCGAAAGCGATAAAGAAAGCAAGCATATCGAAAGGATAGTAGCCGATATCAAGAGAAAACGTGTAATTAAAGAGCCCCCAGAACATGTTCGAAACGATGGCCATCACTCCAAGCAGCAGGTAGATCGCGTCTGGAGCACCTCTGCGGACCGCCCGATATAGGAAGATAGGGGCAGCTACGTACGACACCAGCAACAGAGCCGTATGGAGCCCGTCTGCCAAGGAAAACAACTTGGGCGGTAGCGCCAACACGAACAGTCCGAAGAGACCACATGCGGCGAAGTGCCAGCGGGAATGGCGAAGGATTGGTAATTCGGGCAACAGGCTTCTTACGTAATGCAGCAACAGCGCCGCCACGCCCAAGTAGGATAAATAGGAGACTTTATAGAGCGCTTCGTAACTAACCCCGAACCATGCGGAAAGGATGTAGTCCACATCGCAGAGGACGGCCACCGCCCCGCAAATCCCCATAAGGGAAAAGAAAAGAAGTGGCTTCTGCCTGGCGCCGATGAAATACAGGACGAAGGCGTACAAGGCATGCATGACCATCAGCAGACTGAGCGCCGCTTGCGATCCGGCGGAGAACCAGTAAGCCCGGTTCATCGCTTTGGTCGTTCCGAACTTGACTGGCTCCGTCAGACCTCCCCTGACGCGGTCGTCGAAGTTGGCCACTTGCAGAACGATGTCCAGAACGTCGCGATCAGCTGCGAACGTGACGGAATAAGGAGCGGCGCTCGGTGTATAGGAAGATGCGCTGTCCGCCGTACGACCAGCGCTGCCTAGCAAGCGCCCGTTCACGTACAAAGCCGAAGAGGCAGAGATCCCCGGCACTCGAACGGTCAACTCCGGCAAGCTTCCGGTCGGCAACATGACATGCAGCCGGTAGGTTCCGTATCCTATGGTAGATCCCTGCGACGGTGAGAGATTCCTTTGCCAGCTCCCGGGGACCGTCGCCGATTCAGCAACACCGCGTTCCGATTCGAAGGTACCATCCGGGGAGGGCGTCGCCAGCTGAAACGGATAAAATTCCCATTGTCCGAAGAAAGATAAGATAGGTTTGGATGAGGGGTCCCAATGGCTTAGATCAAGGAGCCCGTCTTCGGCATCGACCCTCGTGGATGTTGTCTGTACGTCGATCCAGGCAAAGCGAATCCCCGTCAGAATGAGAAGGAACAGTCCAATTATGGCTACGATTTTTTTTCTTTTCATCATATTGATTCGTTTTCGACAAAAACTCTGAAATTCCTTGCTAATTTGCGGGTAGTGTCAGTGACGCTGGTACTACCCCATTAGGAGTTACCATTTGAGTGCTAATAAAAAAGCGAGTTAGTTTCCCTATACGCTCCATGAGTTCCAGCAAATCCTTATAGAATACTTGGAAGACGAACATAGGAAATCAGCCAGCTAGGGAACGGGTGACTTCTCCCGGTCCTTCTTATGTCTTTCCGCTCCCGCTGTAATGTCCAAGCGTCAAGAGCATCCGCTTCTTATTGCCCATTTTTTGCCCATGTAAAATGAAAAAATTAGCGAGAAAATAGAGTAAACCATATTAATCGAATCGCTCATAAACTGCATAAATAAAGGGAAAATGAGATTTTAAGAAAATGTGTTGAAATCCAAGATAATGAAAAAATAATCAAATTTGAAATGGAGGGAAGCATCAGTTAACCCTTACACTACGAGGGTTTCCGGGCTTTAAAATGGGCCTGCTCCATTTTACTCCCTACATTTTGACGTATCGCTCGTAGAGGGATAAAGATTCGTCTTCAATTTTCTTAGTAACATGTAAATACGTGTCTGCAGTGACTTTGACGCTTGTATATCAAGTCGCACGGACACGTTAATCGCAAGACAGGCAACTACCTTGCCATTATATAAGCTTTTTCGCACGTGGCTAGACAACTTGTTTGAAAAAACGAGAGAGATCAAAAATAGATCAGCATCGAAAAATCCTCGCTATCTGTGCAGATACGAGGATTTCCATTTATATCGTTATGCTATGTTACCTTAAATGTACCTGTAATTTCCTGAAGCTCCTGTGCCAGTAAATTTAGAGATTGAGTTGAAGCGGAAATCTCCTCCATTGTAGCCAACTGCTCCTCAGAGGAAGCGGCAACCAACTGTGAGTTCCCAGCTGTTTCTTTGGAAATCCGCTCAAACTCAGAAACAGTAGCAGAAATTTCTTCGGAACTGGCTGACATCTCTTCTGCCAAAGCTGATACCTCTTGAATTTGATCGGTGACTTCCTGAATTTTGTTTACTATTTTCTGGAATGATTCTCCTGCCTCGTGGACGACACCGATCCCGGATTGAACATTTTGGTTTACTTTACTCATCGTTCCTACGGCATGCTTCGTATTGTTTTGAATTTCGTGAACCAAGTCTGCAATCTGTTTTGCTGATTCTTCCGATTGTTCAGCAAGCTTCCTTACTTCATCAGCCACAACAGCAAAACCTCTTCCATTCTCTCCCGCTCTGGCAGCTTCAATCGCTGCGTTTAACGCCAATAAGTTGGTTTGCGAGGCGATGCCGGCGATCACATCTACGATTTTGACAATCTCTTCAGAGCGTTCACCCAAAAATTTTATGACATTGGTTGAGGTATCTACAGCCTTCTTGATTGAGTCCATCTGCTCGACAGCTTCGCGAATAGAAGTATTCCCCTGTATCGCTTCCTCCGAAGCCTCTGTGGAGGAGACAGACACTGTATAGGCTGATTCAGCAATTTTTTGGATGCCTACTGCCATTTCTTCCACGGATCGCGCACTCTCCTCCGACCCGTGAAGCTGTTGCTCCGCACCATTAGCTACTTCCTGAATCGCCGTTGTAATGACAGTAGTGGCTTCCGCTGTTTGTTCCGCGCTAGCTGCCAACTCTTCCGAGCTCCCTGCCAAGGAAAGGGCATTGTCGTTAATTTTGCTGACAACGGTACGCAGCCCAGCGATCATTTGATTAAAATCTTTGGTAAGTGTCCCAATTTCGTCCCTGGATTGATATTCTCCAAATACGGTTAGATCGCCAGCTTGGGCCAGGCTCATCAGTTCCTGTATTTTTTTTACCGGTTTTGTAATCATATTGCTAATGACAACACCGATTGCCGCTAGTAGAATAACAAACACAATGACAGCAACAAGCATGAAGGTAGCCTCAGTTTCGGCATTTTGCTTGTTTTCTGCATTGACCTTCCTCGTATCTTCGCTCATGTAGTCCGAGAATTCCTTCATTACATCGAAGGTCTCTTGCTGCACAGCACGGACTTTTGTTAGGTAATACTGATACGCGTCCGCGTTCCTGTTCGTCGTAGCAAGTTCTATTGTTTTATTTCGTTCAGTATCGTAAGTGGCATACAATCCCTTGAATTTTTTGAGCAGCTCGCCTTTCTTCTGATCGAAAGCGATGTTGTCTAGATCGGCTTTTACTTTTGCGTTTTCGTTTCTCACGTGTTCAATATTGTCTTTTAATTCTTTATTCCTTGTCTGGTCTGTGGTAACCATTAGTTCCATAAAATAAGAGGCATTGGTCTGCATATTGGTGCGGATCTTACTGATCAACTCGACAGCATAAACGTTTTCGTTATACAACGTTTCCGAGCTTTCTGCCACATCTTTTGTGGAAATGTACCCAATCCCTCCGACTGCGAACAACATCATTAATGATAGCACAATAAGCGTGAAGATCTTGTAATACAGCTTTAAGTTTCGAAAGAACATCTGCTTTCACCTTTTCCTTATGAAAATACGATATGCTTGTTGTTTACCGCTATTTTTGTGACTTTAAACATTTTTCGTAGACTGAATTCTGGAAAATAAAACTTGATATAACTTTCCTTCGATCACTGCTAAAGTCGATAATACCGACAGCAGACCAAGGAGGGCATTTTTTTACCTGAGTAGTTTGGGGGATGTTAGATTAAGTGTATGGATGGATCACAGAACTAGATTCGAGGACGAGGCTGGTTCACCTGATTGTTGAAAAGAAAATGGAGGGTGTAGTCGCCAAGCTGAAAGACGGACGCTATCATGCTGGTAAGCGTACAGACGATTTCGTAAAGATCCTCAACTACTTGTACGCAGATGTCAGTATTGCGGGATACTGAGACTGAAAAGACTAAGCAGGGTTGGACGGTCAATGCAGATATCGAAACGAGTTTTACTGAAGTGGTTAAAGGGACAATGATGTGTTGGGAATGGGGACGAACAGGGGACAAAAACCGTCAACAACTAACTTTTTTGACCAATATCGAACAATATAAGAACAAGAAAAACCCTTGATATTCAAGGGTTATCTCATTCTAACCAACACCAACAACTAGCGATTATCTACTTTCTCCGGGTACATATCATGATTCATCAAGCGGTAGCTGGCCATCTCTTCGTATTTCGTTCCTGGCTTTCCATAGTTGCAGTACGGATCAATCGAAATGCCGCCACGCGGGGTGAATTTGCCCCATACCTCGATATATTTCGGGTCCATGAGCTTGATCAGGTCATTCATGATGACATTGACACAATCCTCGTGGAAGTCGCCATGGTTGCGAAAGCTGAATAGGTACAGCTTGAGTGATTTACTCTCAACCATTTTGATGTCCGGGATGTAGCTGATGTAAATCGTAGCAAAGTCAGGCTGGCCAGTAATCGGGCACAGGCTGGTGAATTCCGGGCAATTGAATTTTACGAAGTAATCCCGGTACGGATGCTTGTTGTCAAACGACTCCAGTACACCCGGATCGTACGAATAATTGTAGGTAGTTCCTTGGTTACCCAAGAGGGTGAGTGAAGACAAATCACGTTCTTGATGGTTTGACATTTTTACATTAACCTCGCTTCATCTCTATTTTTCAATCGGCTTATACGCCGCGTTTATTTCCCCAGACGAGTGCATGCAGCTGTGGAAGTACTTTGACGTCATTCATGTCGGGGGCTTCCATCGCTCGCTCAATCAACCATTCAAAGCTTTCCAACAGCTTGTCGCGAAGTTTGGAGGTGTTCGCTGCAGTAAGATCGTCATTGCCTGGCTGTAAATAAAACGGAATAGAAGGATAACGTCCATGAATGCTTTGTGCATAGGCAAAGTCATCCTCGTTAAAGACAACTACTTTTAGGCTGAGTCCCTGGTGATTACGTGTCACGAGGGCATGGATGATCTGATCGAGTGCATCCAAATCCGTGGACATTCCTGAGCTTGGCGGCTTGGGAGAAATCGTGACGTCATCGATATCATGCAGCCAGCTTTGCCACCTGCTGCCCTGTGTTTCCACAGCGGTACGAATGTCGTTCGCTTTTAGCAGCTGGACGAGCTCGCCGATGCTAGCGAGCAGCGCCGGATTCCCTCCCGAAATGGTTACATGGGAAAAGCGGTCATGGCCCAGACGGTTAAGCTCCTGGTAAACGTCTTCTGCTGTCATTTGCTGGATTTCATCACGAGCCGAGCCGTCCCAGGTAAAGGCAGAATCACACCAGCTGCAGCGGTAATCACAACCTGCCGTACGAACAAACATCGTTTTTTGTCCGATGACCATGCCCTCTCCCTGAATCGTAGGACCGAAGATTTCCAAAACAGGAATGGTGCTCATGCTCACATCCACTCCCGTCTTGCTTCTGCATAGCTTGTCGGCGTTTCAAACAGGCGCACGAATTCCACGCGAGCCTCGTTATAGCGATTGCGGTAAGTATCGGATTGCAGCTGGTTATCCATTTGTTCGAAAATCCAGACGACCATATTCTCGGCAGTGGTATTCATCAGAGGGAGCATTTCATTCAAATAGCGATGATCCAGGTAGACCTCGATATGCTCCTTCCAAATTTGCTTGATGTCACCAAAGTCAATGACGAGACCAATCTCATCAGGGAAACCGCTGATGCCAAATACGACCTTGTACGTATGTCCGTGCAGGTTTTTGCATTTGCCTTCGTACGCGTGCAGATGGTGCGCAGCGTCGAACGTAAACTCTTTGCTGACCAGAATTCGCTTGTTATGGTAGCGAAGCTCTGATTTTTGAATATGAGTGCCCAAGGCTTGCATGCGGTCGATAATGCGGAAATCAAAGTTCGCACTCATATGGCACGCTCTCCTGATTGCTCGCGTTCGGAAAGATAGGTGTCCAGTCCGGCTTTTCGCAGCTGGCAGGCGGGACATTCGCCGCAGCCATCTCCTTTGATGCCGTTATAGCAGGTGAGGGTATTTTCTCGGATATAAGGGAAGGCACCCAGTTCGTCTGCCAGCTTCCACGTTTGTGCTTTGGTCAGCCACATCAATGGCGTATGAATCACAAATGGATAGTCCATCGACAGGTTCAGCGTCACATTGAGTGATTTAATGAACGAATCGCGGCAATCCGGATAGCCGCTAAAATCTGTTTCACATACACCTGTTACCAGATGTCGTGCTCCACGCTGCTTGGCAAATACGCCGGCAAACGAGAGAAATAACAAATTGCGTCCATCCACGAACGTAGAAGGCAGCTGTCCTTTCTCCTGGGTGATGTCAATATCTGTGCGGGTGAGGGCATTGGGAGCAAGTTGATTCAACAGGCTCATATCCAATACCGTGTTTGGGACGCCTAATTCACGGGCGATTTGCTGAGCACATTCAATCTCCAGCTTATGACGCTGCCCGTAATCAAACGTGAGGGTTTCGACTTCACCGAATTGCTGCTTGGCCCAAAACAGGCATGTCGTGCTATCCTGTCCTCCGCTGAAAACAACAATGGCTTTTTCTTTTTTCATGCTCTCCATCTCCTTCAGTAATGTAATGGAAGAAAGAGAGTTCTTGAACTTGCTCCTGCAAAAAAACAAAACAATACCAAGGGTAAGGTACTGTTATCCACCTTAGTTTTTTATAGAGGGAGTTCGCGAACCTCTCCCATGCACCACCTGCATGGATTTCGTATGCGATTGGGCATCCAGTTGGAAGCCTAGCGTCATTATACTACAAACACGCTGGAGAATGGATGGAAGATCACGACTCCTTGATATTGGAAAAAATAATTTGACGGGAGCGGGAATGGACTGCTAGTATTTTTTAGTAACATCATTGGAGAAATTCAATTGTAAACTTATGTAACGTTCGGAAATCGAAGGGTTTTGTAGCATGTTTTATGTGAATATTTCATATTTTTATACCATCAGTGGAGTAGCGTTGGAAGAAGATGACACGCTTGCCCATCTTATGTAGAGTTGGTGATCAGAATGAATGACAGTCTATTAGTTGAAGAATATCGTGGGAAAGTACTTGAAAATGTACATTATGGCGTTGTGTGCGGCGTCAATGAGCACGGCGAGGTTATTTATTCTGCTGGAGACGAGCTGCATGTGACCTATTTGCGCTCCGCAGCCAAGCCGTTTCAGGCGATCCCTGTAGCCAAGCAAAATATTGATGGAAAATTTGGTTTAACGAGCAGGGAAGCCGCGTTGTTTACCGCTTCTCATCGTGGTGAGTCGTACCATATAGAAGGACTGGAGTCGATCCTCGCCAAAACAGGGATTTCAGAAGAAGAGCTGCTGACATGCCCTACCTACCCGCTCAACGATGAGCCGAAGCTTGCTTGCGTAGCGCAAGGCACGCCAAAGCGCAGGCTTTTTCACAATTGCGCTGGAAAGCACCTCGGTTTTCTCGCCTTGTCCAGGGAGCGCGGTTTTTCTACGAATGATTACTACGAGCATACTCATCCTGCGCAGCAAGAGGCTTTGGAGGCCTTTGCTTATTTGGCTGAGTATCCCAAAGACCAAATACAGCTCGGCGTAGATGGCTGTGGGTTCCCCGTTTTTGCTGCACCTCTGAAGCACCTGGCGATCGCTTATTTGAAGCTGGGCTGCCCAGATTTGATTGAGGATGAGAAAACGCGCGAGGCCGTTGTGAAAATTACTGGATGGATGACTGCTAATCCTGACATTATCGCCAGTCATAACTTTATTTGCACGGCATTGTTGACTGACCCGAATATTATCGCCAAAGGTGGAGCGATGGGGGTATACGGGTTTGCGCTGAAAAAGGAAAGGATCAGCTTTGCCCTCAAAGTGCTCGATGGCTCTGAGCTTGTTTGGCCGCTGGTCATTGCTTCGATTCTGGAGCAGATAAACTATGAGAATAAGGAAACGATAGCAAGACTGCATGCATTGACGCCACGCGAGATTAAAAATGATAACCAGCTGATTGTCGGCGAAAAGAGAGCCGTTTTTACGATGAAACAGAAATAAACGGTAGGCTTGTTTTCTTGCATCTGGAATAAAAAGGGTATACGATGTCCACAGATCAAGAGGACGGAGGAAAAACAATGATAATTGAAGTGATTGCGACTTCCGTGGAGGATGCCAAAAGGGCCGAGCAGGGAGGAGCAGACCGACTCGAGCTGATATCAGGAATACTGGAGGGGGGAATAACTCCGAGCTGGGGCTTGATTGATGCTGTTGTGAAAGCTGTCCGTATTCCAGTAAACGTCATGGTGCGACCACACAGCCAATCCTTTTGCTATACGCAGGATGAGCTATTTGTCATGCGAGAGGATGTGCGAGTCATTCGCGAGCTGGGAGCAGCCGGGGTCGTCGTCGGCATGCTTACCGAGCAAAAAAAGCTGGATACAAATGGGCTTGAGCTGGTGCTTAGCGAAGCGGATGAGCTGGATGTGACTTTTCATCGCGCATTCGACGAGGCAGACGATCAGCTGGAAGCAGCACGGATTTTGCTACATTATCCGCAAGTGCGCCGCATTCTTACTTCTGGTGGTCAGAAGAGTGCGGTGGAGGGAATGGATTGCATTGCACAGCTGATGCAGCTCACGGATAAAACCCAGCTAAATATGTTGGCAGGCAGTGGCCTGTCCCTTTCCAATATTACTGATTTCCTTCAGAAAACAGGTGTGAGGGAAATTCACTTTGGGACAGGCGTTCGCGAGGATGGGCAGGCACTGCGCTATGTCGATCCAGAAAAAGTAGCAGCATTAAAAGGAATCTGCGAACCTTTTTCGAAACAAGTATGATCAGGAAATTTTTTGAATCGTACAGGTTTGATGGGAAAGGGTGACACCAGTGGAGATTGAAAAACGATTGGGCGAAATTATTGCGGAAGCCGAGGGAACCTGGGGCGTAGTTGTAGAAGAGCTGGGATCAGGTCATGATCAAAAATTATGCTTCAAGCATTTGCCTGATGAGCTGTTCATTGCTGAAAGTGTCATTAAGGTTCCGATCATGGCTGCCGTTTATGAAGCAGCAGACAAAGGGCAGTTTTCCGTGGAGGATCATCTTACGCTACGCAAAGAGGATCTTGTAGGAGGCTCCGGCTTTTTGTACAGGCTATCGCCTGGCCTTAGGCTGACGATCCGTGATTTGATTACGATGATGATCATTCAAAGCGACAATACGGCGACCAATATGCTGATCGATTTGGTTGGTGAGGAACAGATCAAGCAAACGATGTGCAATCTGGGCATGAGCCAAAGTCGGTATTCGCGCAAGCTGATGATCTATCCGGTGGATGTGGCTGAAAACAATCTGATTACAGCAGGGGATGTAGCCAGCATGCTAGGAAAAATCGCGTCAGGCACGTTTTTATCCCAACGTGCTTGTGCAGAGATGATAGCGATTATGAACAAGCAGCAGGTAGTGAACGGCCTACCTTCTTTGCTGCCAGATCGGGCTGACGCTGGTGAAAATCATGAGTGGACCCTGCCGTGCAAATCAGGGTGGGACACAGGCAGGCAGCATGATGTAGGTGTACTCTATACGGCGGGACGGCGAATCACTATTACGGCATTATCCCAGGACGTGCAGCCTGGTGCAGCCCTCCGCACGCTGGGATTGCTCGGTAAGGCAGTCTATGACTATGCGACGGCAAGCGAGTCCTGCTCCGTCTAGTCTAATGCTCAAAAAAGAAGAGGTAACCCAGTGCTTGACGGGTTACCTCTTCTTTCTTTATAGGAAATGGCAGGCTACATAACCTGCTTCAGCTCGAGAGCATCAAGTGTGACAAGACTTTCAAACTGATTCGGCGAATCGTGATGGACATGCTCTTTTAAAATCCCCATTTTGACGAAGAATCGCAAGGATGTATACACCGTTGAGAGTGTGATATTTGGCATCTCGTTTTTCAAGGCGTGATAGACGTCTTTCGCATTCAAACGTTGGTTCGAGGTCAGCATATGAAGAAGTACTGCTCTCCTTTGGACAGTCAAGCGTTTCCCTAGATGCTTTACCTGCTGTGTGACATTGGCAATGCGTTCATCCATGACATCTCACCTCTTTCTTGACGGAATAAGGAAGCTAAACGATAATCACTTCCTGCTATAAAAGCTGATGCTCATTCATAATGAACTGTCTTTTATTAAAATAATTATTATCTGATTCTAATTATCGTTTTGTTTTGAGCTTTCGTCAATCTCTTTCTTCTATAAGGAAGGGAAATAAAGCGGTGATGCTTTAACGTGAAGGGTTTCCTTTTTTGCTAAATCATGATAGTGTATGTGCGTCTTTTGTCTATGTGAAAATGTCAGGAGTGGACTGTGTGGCGAGAAAAAGACGAACACCAGGGCAATTGAATAGTCCTCTGCGAAAAGCAATGGAGTATGGCATGCTGCTAATTGGCTCGCTGGTGCTGGCGACCAGCTTTAACCTATTTTTAAATCCCAATCAGATTGCTTCAGGTGGTGTCTCAGGACTGTCGACCATCCTGCATAATTTGTTTGGATTTTCACCAGCGCTTGTGCAGTGGGCATGCAATATTCCTTTATTTCTGCTTGGGTTAAAGCTTTTAGACAAGCAATATAGTCTAAAGGCTGCAGTTGGTTCGATTATTTTACCTTTATGTGTGATGCTGACGAGCAATTTGCAGCCGTTAACCACCAACCCTTTGCTAGCGAGTATATATGGAGGAATTGGTGTCGGTCTCGGGATCGGAATCGTATTTCGGGGAAGAGGCTCAACAGGAGGCTTTGCAATTGCGTCGCAGATTTTACATAAATTTTCGGGTCTTAGCTTGGGAGTTTGTGTAGCTGTTTTTGATGGTTTGGTTATCTTGTTTGCCGGAATTGTTTTTGACCCGGAAAAGGCACTCTTTGCTCTGATCGCTCTTTTTGTAACCAGTAAAACGATTGATATTGTCCAAATGGGTTGGAATACGTCGAAGGTGGCGTACATCATCTCGAATGAGACGGATGTTTTGCGCGAAACGATCTTGTACGATCTGGACCGGGGCGTAACGCTTTTGGATGGCGCGGGAGGATATACAGGCGATGTACGGAAGGTGCTTATGGCTGTCGTCAGCCAGGGCGAGGTGAGCAAGCTGAAAATCATGGTGCGTTCTGTTGATCCCGATGCGTTTATTATTTTATGCCCTGCGCAAGAGGTGCTGGGAGAAGGATTTCGTGTGGGGTAAGGTCCCAATCTTTTAGGAATAGGGGAGTAGAGAAGAGCCGTGGGGAATACTGATACGGCTCTTTTTTTATGGGTAAGAGAAATCCGATGATGGAGTTTTTTAATTTAAAATGAAATTTTTCCAGATTTTCTATTGCATTTAAAAATCAGACATGCTATATTAAATCTCGTGAGCGGGACACACACCAAAAACACTCGCACAAAACGAATAACCACCATGCCGGTGTAGCTCAATTGGTAGAGCACCTGACTTGTAATCAGGGGGTTGTGGGTTCAAGTCCTATCGCCGGCACCACTACATATCATAAATGCTTTTCCTGCCACGTAATTTGAGGTTGATGAATTGGTTTTGATATGCTAGAGTGAAAACTCACACTTTTAAAGCGTGAGTGAAAAATGCTCCTTGAAAACTGAACAGCGAAAGCGTTAATGAGTCTATCATTAAATGATTTGCCAGC
>NZ_LGIQ01000009.1:1549492-2212757 GCF_001187725.1 Brevibacillus reuszeri | reverse complement strand
AAATCATTTAATGATAGACTCATTAACGCTTTCGCTGTTCAGTTTTCAAAGAGCATTTTTTGTCGAACGTTTTACATCTTATCACGTTCGTTATAGGCGAGTCAAGAAGTTTTTTCGTTGAATCTTGTTGTCTTTTCTCGCATTTTGTCGTCGCTTGTTGGCGACAAGGAATAATCTATCACATCTAAAAAACGAAATCAAGGGTTATTTTAAAAGTTTATTCCCACTAAATTTTTTCGTTCATTTCTCAGCTATTCATTTCGCTCTTCCACATACAAAAAAGCTGCACCAAACCTTCATTTGGCACAGCTTCTTCTCGTTACTTTATTTGTAGATAATCCTCACGCAGTAAGCCCATCAAAATCGTATCGTGGTATTGTCCATCAATATATTCGTTTTGTCGTAGTCGTCCTTCTAAAACAAAGCCACATTTTTCATAGGCTCGAATCGCTCTGGTATTTCCACTCCATGTGTCCAGTTGCACCCGATTCAAATTCATCTTCAAAAAAAGAAAGCGCAACAGAGCGTGAAGAGTATCCGTTCCATACCCTTTGCTCCAATATTCTTTTGCCAAAATGCCAATCCCGATCGTAGCAGCGCGTGTGATTGGATCCACCTGGCGATAATCACAATTGCCGATATGCACACCATCTAGCGTATAGACGGAAAAAATAAACTGATTCAATTTGTCATCCAGCTTTGAAGTCCGTAGGGCCTCTTCGTACATCGTACGCAAAGTATCAAGTGAAACAATGCTGTATGTGACAAACGAGGATCCTGCTGCCCACGTCGCTACTTCTTCATCATTACGCCAAACATACAGCCTCTCCATATCCTCTGCTGTAACTGGACGCAATTCTACTAAATTGCCTCTGATCATTTCGTTTCCTGCCTTTCGATTGGTAGCTGGTACATTCATTTTGACGGTTGAACTTGCTTTGGCTCTTTGTATTCATGGTCACCACACCTTTCGAAAGTCAGTTGCTATCTATTCTACAAGATATCCTGCAGGGAAACCACTTTATGGCAGAACGAAAAACCACTCTTTCGCAAAAGAGTGGCTTTTTTTAATCAGCAATCTATCGACGTTCTTGGAGTTCAGCCAATACCGCGTCCAATGGCAGCTTTTGCTCCCGCAAGAGAACCAGCAGGTGAAAAATCAAATCAGAGGCTTCATAGCGCAGCTCCTCTGCACTACGATTTTTCGCAGCAATAATTACTTCCGCTGCCTCTTCTCCCACTTTCTTCAGAATCTTGTCCACGCCTTTTTCAAACAGATAGGTCGTATAAGAGCCTTCGGGACGCTCCAGCTCTCGTGCAGCAATCAATTGTTCGAGCTCACCTAGGATCGCAAAACGATCCGATTGGTAATCCCCCTGTTTTTCCTTTGCGTCTGCTCCCGGAAGTTCACTGGAAAAGCAGCTATAGGCTCCTGTATGGCAAGCAGGACCGTTTGGAACGACCTGCACAACAAGCGCATCACCGTCACAATCATAGCTCATGGAAACGATCCGTTGCGTATTGCCGGATGTTCCTCCCTTATGCCACAACTCTTGCCGGGAGCGACTCCAAAACCAGGTCTCTTTTGTTTCTAACGACTTTTGCAAAGATTCTTTGTTCATATAGGCAAGCGTCAGCACGCTCTTGCTTCCTGCATCTTGTATGATAGCCGGAATTAGGCCATTTTCGTCGAACCGCAATTCCTCTATTGAAAATGGTACTGTCATGGCCGCACCACAACTCCTTTTGTTTGCAAATACTCCTTCACTGACTGGATCGAAGTTTCATCATAATGGAAAATCGACGCTGCCAATGCCGCATCAGCCTTTCCTTCGGTGAGTACATCGTAAAAGTCTTCCTTTACACCGGCGCCTCCTGACGCGATTACCGGGATACCAATTGCTTCCGATACCCGTCTCGTCAATTCGATGCCGAAGCCTTTTTTCTCTCCATCGTTATCCATACTGGTCAGCAAAATTTCTCCCGCTCCCAACGCCTCTACTTCCTGTGCCCAGCTGACTACATCTTTCCCCGTCGCATTCCGTCCACCGTGGGTATACACTTCCCAGCGATCTCCACCAACCAGACGGGCATCAATAGCCACCACCACACATTGCGAGCCAAAAACGGTTGCCCCCTCTCGAACCAGCTCAGGTCGCAATACAGCAGCCGTATTCAGCGAAATTTTGTCTGCACCGGCACGTAAAATTCGCTTCATATCCTCTACACTGTTAATGCCGCCACCTACGGTAAAAGGAATCGTAATATTGGCAGCCGTGCGCTCGATGACATCCACCATCGTCTTGCGCCCATCATGGGATGCAGATATATCAAGAAAAACGAGCTCATCCGCTCGCTCCTCACTGTACTTTTTCGCCAGCTCGACCGGGTCTCCCGCATCGCGCAGCCCTACAAACTGCACGCCCTTTACAACACGCCCCTCTTTTACATCCAGACAAGGAATGATTCGTTTAGCCAACATTCGACTCACGCTCCTCCATGCGAGACAATGCCTCTGCCAATGTAAAAGCGTCCGTATACAGTGCTTTACCGACAATCGCCCCCGAAACACCCTCAGTCTCGTGAGCGGATAATACAAGCAGATCGTCCAGATTGCTGACCCCACCCGATGCAATCACCGATTTTCCTGTAGCAATCGCCAGCGCTGATATTTCTTCCACATTTGGGCCAGTCAGGGTGCCATCTCGTGCGATATCGGTATAGATGAACATCTCCGCACCGTACGATACCAAGCGTTTGGCGAGCTCTGTCGCCTGCACGTCTGTCGTCGTCAGCCAGCCGCGTGTTGCTACCAGCCCGTTGCGACAATCCAGCCCAATAGCGATTTTATCCCCGTATTTCTGCAAAATCCGCTGGGTGAAAGGCTCGTCCTCAATGGCAGCTGTTCCTACGATGACCCGCGCAACTCCTGCTTCCAAATAATCGGCAATCTGCTCTTCTGTGCGAATACCTCCGCCCACCTGAACAGGAACGGAAATCGAACGAGCAATATCTTTGATCACATCTGCATTTGCCGGCTTGCCTTCCTTTGCCCCATCCAAATCCACCAGGTGAACCCATGCAGCCCCTTGTTCTACCCAACGTTTTGCCATTGCCAACGAAGAATCCGCATATACCGTCTCTTGTGCGTAGTCACCCTGAAACAACCGAACGCATTTTCCACCGCGAATATCAATGGCGGGATAAATGATAAAGCTCATGCCAAAACCTCCTCACACAAAACCGCAAAGTTGCGCAGCAAACGCATTCCCGTTTCCCCGCTTTTTTCCGGATGGAACTGCATTCCGAATACGTTGTCCCGTCCGACAATCGCAGTAACCTCTTGATAGTAATCCGTCGTTGCAAGCAGTACCTCTGGCGTGCCTACACGCACATGATAGGAGTGGACAAAATAAACGTAATCGCCATTTTGTACCCCCTCCAGCAAGGAATGCTTCTGCTTCACCTGCAGCTCGTTCCAGCCCATATGCGGAACCTTGAAATCACCGCGAAAACGCACAGCCTCTCCAGTTAGCAGACCAAGCCCGACATGATCCCCGTACTCCTCACTTTTCCCAAACAACAATTGCATGCCCAGACAAATACCGAGAATCGGCCGGCCAGCTGCTGCGTAGTCTTGCAACGCTTTCTCCAGGCCCAGCTCCCGGATGTTTGCGATCGCATCACCGAAAGCGCCTACCCCCGGCAGAATCAGACCGCTGTACTCTGATAAACGCTCGGGCTGGGAAACAAACTCATACGTATACCCCAGTCGCTCCAATGCTTTGCTCAAGCTGTACAAATTCCCCATGCCATAGTCGATGATGCCGATCATGATTACAAAACCCCTTTGGTTGACGGGACCCCTTTTACACGCGGATCAATCGTCGTAGCCTCGTCCAGCGCGCGACCAAGCGCTTTAAAAATCGCTTCGATCATATGGTGGGTGTTATGCCCATAGTGCAGAATCACATGCAGATTGATCCGCGCCTCCAGAGCAAGCTTCCACAAAAACTCATGGACCAGCTCAGTTGGAAACTGCCCGACTACATTGCTTGGATAAGTTGCGCGATACTCCAGATGCGGGCGGTTGCTGATGTCGATCACGACTTGCGCCAGCGCGTCATCCATCGGGACAAATGCGTTTCCATAACGCTTGATCCCCTTTTTGTCACCCAGCGCCTCTCGCAACGCATGTCCAAGGCAAATCCCGATGTCCTCCACGGTGTGGTGATAATCGATTTCGATGTCTCCCTTTGCCTTTACCACAAGATCGAAATGTCCGTGACGTGTAAACAAATCAAGCATATGATCAAGAAACGGCACGCCGGAATCCTGTTTGCTATCTCCAGAGCCATCTATTCCAAAAGAAAGCGCGATTTGCGTTTCATTCGTGTTGCGCTCAATCTGTGCCACTCGTTTCTGTGTCTCTATCATCTTCTGGTCACACTCCTACTTTTCGCTATCAAAATCACGCAGTCGCTCTGCAATCGCTCGTCCGTGCGCAGCCAACCCTTCTTGCTCTGCCAGCGTAATGATTTTATGGCCATTTTCACGCAGGTCACGTTTGCTATAGGAAACTACGCTCGATTTTTTAATGAAGTCATCTACTGACAACGGAGATGAAAAACGAGCCGTTCCATTCGTCGGAATCACATGGTTGGACCCGGCAAAATAATCCCCTACCGGCTCTGAGCTATATGGACCAAGGAAAATGGCTCCTGCATTCTCTACCTTGCCCAGATGTGCAAACGGATCATCAATCATGATCTCCAAATGCTCAGGAGCAATCCGGTTGATAACAGCAAAACCTTCATCCAGGTCATTCACCAGTAAAATGGCGCCGTGATCACGTACTGCTGCTTCAGCGATCTCCTTGCGAGGCAAATCGGCCAACTGACGCTCTACCTCAGCCGCAACAGCATCCGCCAACACCTGTGACGGTGTGACCAAAATAGCAGCCGACATCGGATCATGCTCCGCCTGTGACAGCAAATCAGCTGCAACGTATCGCGGATTTGCAGTGTCGTCAGCGAGCACGGCAATTTCGCTTGGGCCCGCTACCATATCAATACTCACCAGACCAAATACTTCACGTTTGGCGAGCGCGACATATATATTGCCCGGTCCAACGATTTTATCAACCGCACGAATCTGCTCGGTACCATAGGTTAAAGCTGCAACCGCTTGAGCTCCACCCACTTTGTAAATCTCATCTACACCTGCGATTTGTGCCGCAACGAGGATCGCTGGATTTATTTTTCCGTCTGCTCCAGGTGGTGTCGTAATGACAACCTCAGGCACCTCCGCAATTTTTGCCGGGATCGCATTCATCAAGACGCTGGAAGGGTACGCTGCGGTCCCACCGGGAACGTACAGGCCCACACGCTTTAAGGGACGGATGATTTGTCCGAGCAAAGTACCACTTTCTTTTGTCGTAAACCAGGATTGGCGCACTTGGCGTTCATGAAAATCACGAATATTTGCTGCTGCCTCCACCAAAGCCGCTTTTACTTCTGGTGTGACTTGATCGCTTGCCTCAGTAAATTCAGCCTCGCTCACCCGAAACTGCTGCAAACGCACACGATCGAATCTCTCCGTATACTCTCGCAGCGCTTCATCTCCTCGCTTGCGAACCGCGAGAAGAATGGCTTGAACCGCCTCCTGCTGTTCCATGGTTCCAGAGTCTACACTTCTTTTCCCATCAAATTGACTCGCCGACACGATGCGCATGATGATGTTCACCTCTCCACGCTCTCTATTTATTTTCTTCTTGGGATGACCTCGAGGAATTTCCCTGCAATATCGTCTACCGCTTCACTCTTCATCCGATAGCTGGCACGATTAGCAATGAGTCGGGTCGTAATCTCGCAAATATTCTCCAGCTCGACCAAGCCATTTTCCTGCAAGGTTCTTCCTGTTGACACGATATCAACAATGCGATCTGCCAAACCGATTAACGGCGCTAGCTCTACAGAACCATTTAATTTAATTACTTCGACCTGCTGACCTTGCTCGCGGAAATAGCGGGAAGCAATTTTTGGGTATTTCGTCGCAACTCTCGGTGCCTCACTCGGCTTCCAATCAGGCAGTCCTGCAACCATCATGCGGCAATAGCCGATTTGTAAATCCAGCAGCTCGTATACATCGCGCTCTTCCTCCAGCAAAACGTCCTTGCCCACCACGCCTACATCTGCCACCCCGTATTCCACATAAGTAGGAACGTCCGTTGGCTTCGCGAGAATAAATTCGAGCTGGGCATTTTCTACCGGGATAATCAGCTTACGTGAGTCCTGTAGCTCTGCTGTCACCTGCAAGCCCGCCTGCTGCAAAAAATGGACAGCCTCTTCAAATATTCTGCCCTTGGGCATGGCAATCGTTAGCTTCTGGGCGTTGTCGAAAACCGCCATCTCTTACTCCCCCTGTTCCGTCATACAAATCACCTTGCTATATCCATTGCTTTGAATCGTCGCTACTTCTGCTTCCCCACTTACCAAACGCGTGACGACGACAAGCCCATCCTCGCGCAAAAGCCGAGCTTCAGCCAAAGCCTGCTTGCGGCAATCCGCTGTGTAGCAAAGCAGGACACGCGAGATTGGCTGACTGGCCAAGGCCGGGGTAACTTGCAAAAGCCGGTCCATTTTGATCGCAAAGCCCGTAGCAGAGGCAGGACGTCCAAACTGTGCCAACAAATGATCATAACGCCCACCACCGAGGAGCGGAGAACCCAAATCAGCAGCATATCCTTCAAAAACGACCCCCGTGTAGTAATTCAGGTTAATAATCAGATTGAAGTCGAGCAGCAGATCGTCTGTAACGCCGTATCCTTCGAGAGCTTCCCACAAAGAGGCAATCGTATCAACGGCACGTCTCGCTTTTTCGTTGCTGGTCAGCTCATAGGCTTCCGCGATCTTCCCTTTTCCGCCGCGCAAACGAAGCAGAGCTCCCAAGCGGTCTTTTGCCTCACTATCGATGTCTAGTGTCGAGAGCAATTGGCGAAAGCCTACAAAGTCACGTTCATATAAAAACTGACGGAATTGGTTTCGATCGCTTTCCTTTTCAATCGCATCCTCTAAAAGGCCATCGACAAAATCTACGTGCCCAACGGCGATGCGAAACGTTTCTACCCCAGCTGCACGCAAACAAAAAACAGCAAGAGCAATCGCTTCTGCATCCGCATCATCAGAAGCGTCTCCAATCAGCTCGATTCCCGTCTGAAAAAACTCTGCGTTTCGTCCCGCTTCCTTTTCTTGCGCGCGAAACACATTTGCCTGGTAAAACAGACGAATTGGTACCGGTATATCCTTATATAGAGAGGAAACAACGCGGGCGATCGGTGTCGTCATATCCGGGCGTAGCACAACTGTATGACCTTGTTTGTCCAGTAAACGAAACATACGGTCTGTCAGCGTTGCACTGGCAGCCCCGACTGTATCGTAATATTCCAGTGATGGAGTGGAAATTTCTTCATAACCCCAACGTGAAATACACTGTCCCAACAGATGCTCCAGATGCCGTTGCTTCGCCAGTGACTCCGGCAAAATGTCCCTCATCCCTAACGGTTTTTCAAATCCCAACGGCTTCGCCATCGTTATTCCCTCCATGCTTATGATCTCAAAACACTTTACTATGCTAATATGGTAACAAGTTAAAGTATTATGAAGAAGATTACCACGTAAACAAAATACGGTCAACAGAGATTAGAATAGTCGGAAAATTACATCCTTTCAAGACTTCCTCATTGCTCTTGTTATTTTTTATTCGAAAAAAAAGAGTACCCCAACAATGTCGCAGGTACTCTCTAGTATGTTCAATATTCATTTCTATTGCTTGCTTGCCTCACGAATCAGCTGCATCGGATTGCCTCCGACAAAAGCACCAGGTGGGACATCTTTATGTACAACTGTTCCTGCCGCCACGATGGCTCCATCACCAATCGTCACGCCTGGCAGGATCGTCGAATTGGCTCCGACAAGAACACCGTCACCGATTCGAACTTCCCCGAGGCGATATTCCTCGATTAAATATTCGTGGGCTAGAATGGTCGTATTATATCCGATCACGCTATTTCGGCCTATTTTGATCAGCTCGGGAAACATCGTATCCATCATGACCATCAGTGCAACAGCGGTCTGCTCGCCAACCTCCATACGCAGGAAAGTCCGGTACAGCCAATTCTTCCAGGATAAAAACGGTGTATAGCGTGCGATTTGGATCACCGCGAAATTTTTCATGACCTTCCAAAAGCTTACCGTTTGATACATTTGCCACAATGGATTGGCACCTTGAACAGGATACCGTGTTGTCTTTCGCATACACTTGTCCCCTTTTTCCCTTCCTACAGATCGGAATCGACGTCTTCTAAAATCGCACTCGACTGTTTTCGGGAGAAATGGACCGCGGCATTGTACCCCATCCGCTTTAAGCGGAAATTCATCGCTGCCACTTCGATAATGACAGCAAGGTTTCGACCAGGTCTTACAGGTACGGTGATAATCGGGATTTCTGTATCCATGATTTTCAGCGTTTCTTCATCCAGTCCCAATCGTTCGTACATTTTATGTTGTTCCCATAATTCCAGTTGCACGACCATCTCAATATTTTTCACATTGCGCACAGCCCCGGCACCAAACATCGTCATCACGTTAATAATGCCTACCCCGCGAATTTCGAGCAAATGCTGAATCAGCTCAGGAGCGCTTCCGCTGAGCTGCCCCCCTTGTGTCTGCCGAATTTCGACCGCATCGTCCGCAACCAATCGATGACCGCGTTTGACCAGCTCAAGGGCAGCCTCACTTTTTCCTATTCCGCTAGAGCCCATAATCAGCACACCAACGCCATATACATCCGTCAGTACGCCGTGGATCGTTGTCGTAGGTGCCAAGCGATTTTCAAGATAGTTGGTGACTTTGCCAACCAGTGTTGTTGTAGCCAAAGGTGATTGTAGGACAGGTACTCCATGCTTATTGGAAACCTCAATCATTTCTTCCGGGACAGCCTGGTTCCGTGTCACACAAAAACAAGGGGTTTGACCTTGCATGAGAAAATTCATTCGCTCCAAACGCTTTTCTCTCGACAGCGTTTGAAAGAAATTGATCTCAGTCAGTCCGAATAACTGCACACGTTCCTCGGCGTAGTACGAATAGTAGCCTGCCAGTTGTAATCCGGGTCTACTCAAATCAGTTACTGTAATCTCGCGCCCCAGTCCCTCTTCGCCACTCAAAATCGTCATATTAAAATGATCGACGAGATGACTTACATTCGTCTTGCGCATGAAGCTTCCTCCCTACATGGGATTTCCGTCCCTCATTTATATATTCCTATTGTAGCGAAATGGACATACCTACGACAACCTCGCCGCCCGATATATCTGGCAAACTAAGTTGTCGTATCATTTACATTTTTCGCGTTATTTCATAAGATAGAATTGATGTTGGTATCCTGACACAGATAGGTTACATTAGTTTTACATACAGCTTCACTCCGAAATTCGGACCGAGAGGAGGCATCACCTTGGACTTTATACTTCGATTCATACTAGTAGACCTACCAGAAGCCTTCTTGCTACTTACGATTAGCTTGGCCATGTTCAACCATTCCGTCTTTGAAAAGAAGAAACAAGCCTTTTTGTTTGCCTTTCTATTTTCAGTTGCTGGTGAATTTCTTTCTTTTATTGATGTCTTTTATCAACCAAAAGTCTTACTTATGTTCTTGCTCACGACCGCAATGATCATTAGTTTGTATCGTTTCAATCTTTTGAAGTCGGTATTTATGGGAACCACGGCAATTGGGTCTATGATTGTTTCCGAATCGATTGTGTTGGTGATCTTTAACTCCCAGCAAATCTACTGGACAGAGATTCTTTCCACGACAATGCTAACTGTTATTGTTCGTACGATATACTTATTTATTTTTGTTCTCTTTGCATTTACGCTCCGAATGGCCAAATTCGACATCCGTCGGCTCTTTCAACAGAATCGAATCAATCGTTACCTATTCCTATTGATCCTGGTAGGTAGCATTGAGTTTTTACTTATCTTATTTATGAATACTTCATTCTTTATTCGAAGCAATAATTCAGATGTGCTTGCTGCTTACACTCCACAGTTTCAGTTGTTTTTCCAACTTGCCATCCTTGCTTTGTTTATCGTGATCGTCGTTTTGTTCCGAATCTATATAAATTTAACGATTAATCGCGTAGAGGAAGAAACAGGAACTCCTTATTTGAACAGCATTCAAGATCTGTTTACTGCTGTACGTTCGTACGTTCCATGAAGCACGATTCTTTGAATCATTACACGGCTATCAATGGTTTTCTCAAGAAAGAATTGCACCACCATGCAAAAGAATACGTAGAACAACTTTTACAAGAAACCGTCATCATTGAAAGAACAGCAGATACGAGCTCACAAGTCCTGGAGCGGATTAAAAATCCTGCCGTCTCCTCCCTGTTGCAATCCAAAATGGTTGTATGTCTAGCTGAGCGAATTACACTGACCATGAACATCAACGATCTTAGTCAGTTTTCTCAAATGAAAACATTCGATCTCATTAAAATCTTAGGTAATTTACTGGATAATGCGATTCGCGCCACTTCATACGAGCTTGAAGAAAATCGTTATATCATTCTGGAATGGGGGCAGTCAGAACGAGAGCACTACCTCTACATTGAAAATAGCGGACCTACCATACCGGAAACGAAATTGAAGGATATTTATGATGTCGGCTATACAACCAAAAAATCTGGTGAAGGTGGCCTTGGTTTAACTATCGTCAAAACAGTAACAGATCGTTATAGTGGAAAAATCCTAGTTCGCTCAGCTGATGGTGTGACCAGTTTTCGAATTTCTTTTGCAAATCGATAACAGGAGGCTCGATCATATGACTTGGACGGAAAGGCTTTCTCTTCGTATTGCACAATCTATCAAGACCGAGGAAACTCGTTTTTCTGTAGGGCAATTGGCACATGGAATTGAAATTTTTTTACTTAATGTTATGAATTTGATTGCCATTGTTGCATTCTCCTTTTTTTTGGACTTGATAGGCGAAGTGATCCCTCTCCTCCTCTTTTTTTTCGGCTTACGACTCCTGACTGGCGGGGTTCATTTAAAAAACCCATGGGTTTGCCTTATATTTACAGTAGCACTCATCATCTCAGGTGGATTTCTAATCAAGAATCTACCTGAGTTTTCTTCACCCTTTGTACAGATAGGTATGTCAGTTATCGGAGGAGTAGGTTTTCTGATTAACTATTTCTATGCTCCTGCCAAACACACCTACATGCCTAATGACCCAAAAATTCAGAGTAGAAATAGAATCATAGTATTATTAACAATTGGAATTGGTTGCCTATTCTCTGTAACTTTGATAGGATATACCTATAAGCTATCTATGACTTACATACTTGCTGTTTTGCTACAATCAGTTCTTCTCATACCGCGTACGTTCCAGATCGTCTCGTATCTGGAAAACAAATCTTGAAAGGATGATACTTTATGAAGAAACTGCTTCCAACAATCTGCAATTTCTTTGGTTCCCTTTCCGTTTTGAACGTCTCAGGTGTATTGAAGGGCGGATTCATGTACGAACCTACCCCGCCTCACATGCGAGAAGAAAGAAGTAAGTAAGCACACAAAATAGATAGAATTTTCCATCTATACCAATAAGCCCGCATCTTCTTTCCTAGAAAATGCGGGCATTTTGCTGCTCTCTTGCTTATCTCTCTTTTGGTCTGCCGACTACCAAATCGATCAACCAGCCAAAAAGACTCATAAGCGCAGCCGCTATTATGATCGTTCCAAGATTATCCGGCCAAGGTCCCACTTCAAAGCCGTCAATAAAATAGGCGGTTAAAGCAAAGGTAACGGCATTGATTACGAACCAGAACAGCCCCATCGTCAAAAGCTGTAGTGGTAACGTAAAAAACGTCAAGATTGGTCGAATCATCGTATTTACTACGCCCAAGACAAGAGAAGCTAAGATAGCTACCTTGAAGTTCGCAACGACAATCGACTGGAACCAGTCACTGATCAATAGCAGGGCCGCGGCGTTTAACAACAGCTTGACGATCCAACGAATCATGTTCATTTCCCCTCTCCTGTTTACTCCCTAACAAATTCCGAGCACTTCCTGTTCCCAACGTTCAAAAAACTGGCTCATGAAAAGATGACGGTCGCTGGCAATTTCCTGAGCTGTCTTGGTGTATAGCCGCTCCTTTATGAGCTGGAGCTTCCAGGTAAACTCTTTTGCAGGTGTATGCTGATCGGGATGGTCTGATTGAATCGGTTGTCCCAGTACTCCTGAAAAGGCAAAAGCACGGCCTACCCCGATAGCCCCAATCGAGTCCAGCTTGTCTGCATCGAAAAGGATTTTCTCTTCTAACGTTGCTGGCGGACGTTCCTTGCGAAAGCGGTGGGCAAGAATCGTGGACTGCACACGTGAAATGAAATCACCTGACATGCCACGCTCTTTTAACCAGACAGCCGCTACACGCGCGCTGATCTCGGCATGACATTCCCCTGTGCGCCGCTCCTCTGCCCTTCCAATATCATGTAATAAAGCAGACAAGCGCAGAACCTCCATATCTGCTCCTTCCTCTCGTCCGATTCGCTCGCACATCGCCATCACACGCAAATTGTGTTGCCAATCATGAGCCGGGTCCTGTCCATCGAAATGCCTGTGTGCCTCTTCTACCAGATCATCAGGCAAGGCAGCGAGTGCTTCAGCTACATATTCCATCGCTTCTTCCCCTCTCCTTTATTTATACGCATCTACCAGCCAGATCATTGCCATTATCGCAAACGTACAAGACGCAAACAAGACGCCCCTTATTTACATAGAGGCGTCTCGATGACTTTATTTTGAAACAAGCTGCTCCAGCTTCGCTACTGTCCGTGCCTTGTCTCTCTCCAAGATAGGCTTCAGGTAGATTCCTGTGTACGAACCATCCAGCTTGGCAACCTCCTCTGGCGTACCTGTACCCACAATCGTACCACCGCGAGTACCGCCTTCAGGTCCCAAATCAACGATATAGTCAACCGTTTTAATAACATCCAGATTGTGCTCAATGACAAGCACGGTATCACCATTTTCAACGAGGCGTTGAAGAACCTTGAGCAGGCGATCAATATCGTCCGTGTGCAGTCCTGTCGTCGGTTCGTCCAAAATATACAGCGTACGTCCTGTGCTGCGTCTATACAGCTCAGAAGCCAGCTTCACACGTTGTGCCTCACCGCCAGATAGCGTCGTGGCTGGCTGCCCCAGTGTCATGTAGCCCAAGCCTACATCAACGATTGTCTGCAGCTTGCGTTCAATTTTCGGCAAATTGCGGAAAAACTCTACGGCATCCTCAATCGTCATGCCAAGTACATCCGCAATGCTCTTGCCTTTGTACTTCACATCGAGCGTTTCGCGATTATAGCGTTTTCCATGGCACACCTCGCAAGGCACATAAACGTCCGGCAAAAAGTGCATTTCAATTTTGATGATCCCGTCGCCGCTGCAAGCTTCACAACGTCCCCCTTTGACGTTAAAGCTGAAACGCCCCTTCTTGTAGCCACGTACCTTCGCTTCATTCGTCGACGCAAACAAGTCGCGAATATCGTCAAATACACCTGTGTACGTCGCCGGATTGGAGCGTGGCGTCCGACCGATTGGCGACTGGTCAATATTAATGACTTTATCGAGATGCTCCATCCCGACGATTCGGCGGTGCTCCCCAGGCTTTACTTTGGCACCATTCAAATCACGAGCCAGCGTCTTTTGCAGGATTTCATTGATCAGTGTACTTTTTCCGGAACCAGAGACTCCCGTCACGGCAACGAACACCCCTAACGGGAATTTCGCTGTCACATTCTGAAGATTGTTTTCCTTTGCCCCTTCGATTTTGATCCATTTATCCGAAGGCTTGCGGCGCTCCATTGGTACCGGGATGAATTTACGCCCGCTCAAATAAGCGCCCGTCAGTGACTTTTCATCCTTCATGACTTCCTGTGGCGTACCTGCTGAGATTACCTGCCCACCATGTATGCCCGCACCAGGGCCGATGTCGATGATATAGTCACAAGCCATCATCGTATCCTCGTCATGCTCAACGACGATGAGCGTATTGCCCAGCTTGGTCATATGCTCCAATGTCTTGATCAGTCGTGCATTGTCACGCTGATGCAGCCCGATGCTAGGCTCATCCAGAATGTAGAGAACCCCCATCAAGCTCGAGCCGATCTGGGTCGCCAAACGAATCCGCTGGGCTTCCCCACCAGACAGCGTCCCGGCAGCACGACTCAATGTCAAATAATCCAGCCCTACATCAATCAAAAAGTTGAGACGTGCCTTGATCTCTTTTACGATCAGATTAGCGATTTTCGCTTCTCTTTCGGTCATATCAACTTCATTCACAAACTGGTGGGCATCAAGAATCGACAGCGTTGTCAGCTCGGAAATGCTACGACCTCCAACCTTAACCGCTAAGCTCTCCTGACGCAGACGATGCCCTTTGCAGACCGGGCACGGCTTTTGGCTCATGAAGCCCTCAATTTGTTCCCGGATGTAGTCAGAGCTTGTTTCCAGATGGCGACGCTGCAAATTCGGAATGACCCCTTCGAAAGGCACAACTGCCTCTCGAACTTGCCCGAATTCATTTTCATAGCGGAACTGGATTTTTTCACCCGAGCTTCCGTACATGAGAATTTGTGCTTGCTCTGCTGTCAGTTCTTCAAAAGGAACATCCATCCGAATGCCAAAATGACGGCAGGCGGACTCCAGCAGCTGCTGGTAATAGGTCGAGGATTTTGGCTCCCACGCTCCTATGGCGCCATCATTCAACGTCTTTGTCCCATCAGGAACGACCATATCAGGGTCGACTTCCAGCTTGACTCCAAGTCCATCGCACTCCGAGCATGCACCAAAAGGACTGTTAAAAGAGAAGATCCGCGGCTCCAGATCCCCGATCGAGAATCCGCAAATCGGGCAGGCATGTTTTTCACTGAACAGCAGCTCTTCTTGCTCCATTACGTCGACAATAACCTTGCCATCAGCCAGACGAAGAGCCGTTTCCAAAGAGTCCGCGAGGCGAGCCTGCGCATCCGGTTTTACGACGACCCGGTCTACAACAACCTCGATGTTATGCTTTTTGTTTTTCTCCAGCTTGATGTCCTCGGACAAATCGGTGATCTCACCATTTACCCGCACGCGAACAAAGCCTTGCTTGCGGATGTCCTCCAGAAGCTTGACATGCTCTCCTTTGCGGCCCTGTACCATCGGCGCCAGGATTTGCATTCTCGTGCGCTCAGGAAACTCCATCAGCCGATCAACCATTTGCTCAATCGTTTGCGATTGGATTTCAATGCCATGATCGGGACAAATCGGACGTCCTACGCGTGCATACAACAAGCGCAAATAGTCGTAGATTTCGGTAACGGTTCCTACCGTGGAGCGCGGATTGCGGCTAGTCGTTTTCTGGTCAATCGAAATTGCAGGTGAAAGCCCCTCAATCGAGTCCACATCCGGCTTGTCCATCTGCCCCAAAAACTGACGGGCATAGGCAGAGAGAGACTCTACATAGCGGCGTTGTCCCTCTGCATAGATCGTATCAAAGGCAAGGGAAGACTTACCCGAGCCGGACAAACCCGTCAGTACGACGAATTTGTCCCTCGGGATTACGACATCAATATTTTTCAGGTTATGGGCACGAGCACCCTTTACCACAATATGTTCTAATGGCATGAAAAAAATCTCTCCTTAGAGTTCAGCCTTCAGCTCAAGAATTAAGTCACGCAATTCTGCCGCACGCTCGAACATCAAATTGCGCGCCGCTTCCTTCATTTCCTCTTCCATCCGTTCGATGACCGCTAGGCGATCTTTTTTCGGCATTTTCTTGAAGTCTGCGTGTGGCAAATAATCTGCTTTTTCTTCGGCCACCTTGGTAGCCTCAATCACTTCACGAACGGCCTTTTTCACCGTTTGCGGTGTAATTCCATGCTTTTCATTGTAAGCTACCTGAATCGCACGACGGCGCTCTGTCTCGCGGATCGCTGACGTCATGGAATCTGTCATTTTGTCCGCGTACATGAGGACACGTCCCTCCGCATTACGGGCGGCACGGCCAATCGTCTGAATCAAGGAGCGCTCATTGCGCAAAAATCCCTCTTTATCCGCATCAAGGATGGCTACCAAAGATACCTCAGGCAGGTCCAAGCCTTCCCGCAACAGGTTGATTCCGACGAGCACATCGAATTCCCCCAGGCGTAGGGAGCGCAAGATTTGCATCCGCTCAATCGTCTTGATATCCGAGTGGAGATAGCGTACCTTGATTCCGATTTCTTTCAGGTAATCTGTTAAGTCCTCCGACATTTTCTTCGTCAAAGTCGTTACCAGCACCCGTTCATTTTTCGCAATGGTTGCATGAATTTCACCAATCAAATCGTCAATCTGGCCTTTGATTGGGCGAACAGAGATCGTCGGGTCAATCAGCCCTGTTGGACGGATCACCTGCTGCACCACTTCCGGGCAGTGCTCTTGTTCATAATTACCCGGCGTAGCAGAAACGTAAATCGCCTGATTCACTTTCTTTTCGAATTCCTCGAATTTGAGCGGGCGGTTATCCCGTGCAGACGGCAGACGGAACCCATGCTCTACCAGAACGTCTTTGCGAGCACGGTCACCGTTATACATCGCACGTACCTGCGGCAACGTCATATGCGACTCATCCATTATCACGAGGTAGTCATCCGGGAAGTAATCCATAAGCGTATATGGCGCATGCCCGGCAGGCAGACCCGTTAAATGGCGCGAATAGTTTTCAATTCCGGAGCAAAAGCCCATTTCCATCATCATTTCAATATCGTAGCGCGTGCGCTGCTCCAGTCGTTGTGCCTCCAGCAGCTTGCCTGCCTCACGGTACTCGGCAAGTCGCTCCTCCAGTTCAACCTGGATGCTTTCCACAGCCAGCTTCATTTTCTCCTCGCGAGTCACGTAGTGAGAGGCTGGGAAAATGGCGATATGATCACGCTGACCCAGAATTTCACCGGTCAAAACATCGATAGACGTGATTCGCTCGATCTCGTCGCCAAAAAACTCGACGCGAATCGCCTGCTCACTCTGGGAAGCCGGGAAAATCTCTACGACATCACCACGTACGCGGAAAGTACCGCGGGTGAAGTTGATATCATTGCGTGTATACTGGATGTCGACCAGACGATGCAAAATCTCGTCTCGACCTTTTTCCATGCCTACACGCAAGGACAAGAGCAGCTCCCTGTACTCCTCGGGCGAACCCAAACCGTAGATGCAGGAGACAGATGCGACGATGATGACATCGCGCCGTTCAAACAATGCACTGGTGGCAGAGTGACGCAGCTTGTCGATCTCATCGTTGATGCTGGAGTCTTTTTCAATAAACGTATCCGATTGGGGAATGTATGCTTCTGGTTGATAGTAGTCATAGTAGCTGACGAAGTATTCTACTGCGTTATTGGGGAAAAATTCCTTGAACTCCGCGCATAGCTGGGCAGCCAATGTTTTGTTATGCGCCATCACCAGCGTCGGCTTGTTCACCCGAGCGATCACCTGGGCTGCTGTATAGGTCTTTCCCGTACCCGTCGCACCCAATAGTGTCTGATGTCGCTGCCCGGCTTGTATGCCCGCTACCAGCTCGGCAATGGCAGTCGGCTGGTCACCGGACGGCTGATACTCCGATACCAATTCAAAACGCTCCATTCCCTCGTTCATCTCCTCGTTGCATGACTGTTTCTATTTCCATTATAACACATTTACGGCTATTATAAGCCGGAAATTCGAACAAATGTTTGTCTTTAGCACAAGCCAAGTTTTTCCGATAATAAAAATGGAAGTAGATATACGCGTCCTAATGATAGATTCGCCACGTTCAGGGAGGATTCTCATGTCAGATAGCGGAACCACCGTTAAAAATAACTTTGTCCAACCACATATGAGCTATAAAGGCAAAAAGGAGTTCACGACCGAGCTTGACTCCAACGCCTTCATGAAACTAATGCTGGAGCAATTGAAGCATCAAGACCCAATGTCTCCAATGGATAACTCTCAATTCATTCAACAGACGAGCATGATGACCATGGTCGAAAAAATTACGAAGATGACTTCTCTCATGGAGCAGTCCAACAACAGCATGCTGACGCTGGAGAAGTATGAATCGCTCGTTGGTCGTACAGCTACTTACTCGCTCACGACAAAAGACGAGCTCACAGGCGAGACCTCTACACAGACCAAAGAAGGCCTCCTCCAAGGTGTTTATATGAATGACGGAAAAATCTATTTCCGGATGGCTGGCGAATCCAACCCGATCCCACTTGCGGATGTGAAGGGTCTTGAGTCGCAGGGCATGACTGGTAGTGCTCTGGACAGCAGCCTGAAATTCATTGAAATGATCGGTAAAGATATTTCGTACAAAATTACCAAAAGTGTAGACAAGGATGGCAATCCTGCTACTACCGACGATATTACCGAAGTAGACGAGATCGTAAATGGCGTCATTAGCGGATTTACGATGAAAAATGGAACCGCTGAATTCCAGCTGGAAGACGGGGCTACTGTAAATCTGGATAAAATTGTTGGCATGACTGTCAAGCCGGAGAGCAAGACAATGAGCAACTCTCTCCAGTATGCGCAGATGATCGGCTACAAGGTTTCGTATAACGAGGGTCAGACGAATTCAGATGGATCGACTACTACCAACAGCCTGTCTGGTATCATCAAGGCTATCAGCATGAAAAATGGTCTCGTCGAATTTGTTCTTGAAGATGGCAAAAAAGTCGCGTTGAATCAAATCACCGGCTTTGAAGCAAATGCATAAAATCAGATAGAAAAGCCGCGTCCCTCTTTTTTCAGGAGGTCGCGGCTTATTATTTTCAAGCTCACTTCAACGGCTTTAGCGCTTTATTCCTTCACAATGACCTTTCCTGTTATCCCATCCACGTAAACAGTCTGATCTACCTTAGCTTCTCCTCCGCAGAAGCAATGAGAGCGTGTCTGTCGGAAAGATAGATCATAGCCAAGCTTCCAGGTGACTTCACCCGTTTGCGCGTCTGTCTGATGAATGTAGGTCAACTCAAGCGGAAATGCCTTGAGTAATTGATCGACAGCCGCTTGTTCTGTGATTGCCTTTGATTTGTCAGGAGTACGCAGCACAGAAGGTGAAGCCAAGGTCAGCTCCTCCAATGCTCCGGTTACAGCGTTCATCTTCAAGGTGTACATTCCTTCTTCACTCTGCTGTCCTGCCAGATAGACGGGAATCCCTTGTAAAAGAGGATCAGCAGTAATCAGCGTATAGTTGGCATCCCCTACATCTTTCATCCGCATTTGACTAGTACCAGCAGGAATCAAACGTTTTAAAAGCGTCTCCGCCTCTCTCCAGTCACGCTTCTTATCGGTTTGGATGTTCACATCATCCCCGTCTTTTACTACCAGTTTCGTCAATTGTCCTGTCTTGGCGTTCGTCTCCAGGAGAATATGGAGTCGCTTATCTTTGCTGATGCCACGTGCAAATTGGCCGATCATGTACTTTTTATCCTGATCCTTGATTCCTTCCTCGAATTGCCCCCAGATAAAAAGGCGCCTTTCCTGTCCATCACCGTAGTTCTCCGTAAATGTCACAAGCGGAAGTTTGTCCGTCTCCTTGCGTACTAACGATCTGACGAGATCACCAGCCTGCTTGTTTGTTTGCGCGATCCATTTTTCACCTGTCCCCGTCATGCTGATGGTTTGTACAGGCTGTTTAACCCGATTTACTGTCTCAAGCAGCCTTTTACCGCTGAAGGCATCCACCGCACTGCCTGTGAACGTCCGATTGATGACGCCATCCTTCACTACATAGGCTAGACTTGCTTCTACCGGTGACTGTCCCTGATTTTCCTCCGGGAGCAGATACACCAGCTCCAACGGTTTGCTCTCCTTGAATGTAAGCAAAGCCTGCGGCGCAGAGATGACACGCTGTGGTGAGGGGAGAGAAGTCAGACTGATTTTCTCATACAGCCTACCGTCAAATGTACGGAACGACACAACTTTTCCAGTGCGATCAAAACTGACCATCGCATCGTAGTCGTCATCGAGCACGACATTGTTCAGCTTCCGTACCAGCCTGACAGTCAAAAGGTCATCCGCACGTGTCACTTCTCTTGGCTGATACGCATGACCAGGAGGGAGTAATCCCGTTACAAAAGCCTGTGCTTTTGTCTTGGCTACCTGATCCGTTGGGAAAGCAGGCTTCGTCAGTGAATTCGGCTGCAAATCCAGCACCAAGAGGCTCCCTGTTTGTGAATTAAAAATAGCTCGATCCTCTTTCGCCGTTTCATCTCGCACAGCTGATTTCGAAAAGATAACCTGGACACCACTCACCCCCGGTCCATCCACATCACCTCCAAAGATGACATGTCGACTGCCGAGCTCAGGGATCAAACGCACGAGCTGCTGCACGCCTTTTGACACCTGCATCGGAACAGCAACCACTGCCTGGGCACTCCATGGAGCCATTTGCCCCACACGTGCTTCTGCACTCGCTCCGGCAAACGGTGCCGTATATAAGCTCACTGCCACTAACGCTGTTGTCAGAACACAAAGAACAGGCCTTTTCATCATCGACACAGCCTATTTCACTCCCTCTTTTTTCCTCTTACATTCAGACGCACCACTTTGCATTTAGTTTTGCGAATAGACAGGCTATTCAAGAAAAAATTTTTTATTGAAAGGATTCGCGAATTTCTCAACAGGACAAAAAAACGGGAGAGACAGACACCCCAGCCTGTGTGTCCATCTCTCCCAACTTCGATTATGCTCCGATATTTAGCTTTTCCAGCTTTTGCTTGATCAGCTGCACGACACTCGCCCGCTTCAAGTCTACAAAAACCCGCGTCGACGAATCAGGAACCACGATGATGCCCAATTGATGATGATTTCCTGCATAAACAGCGCATTGCACAAATTTCAGTTCCCCGTCATGTGTCAGTACTTCCATTTTGCAAAAGGCTGAATTAGCTTGCAGTGCTGGATACAAATCTTCTTTGTTTCGGACAGGAATACCATTCACCTTGACAATGATTTCTCCCGGTGCAATTCCGATTTCTTCTGCACGCGTGCCAGGAATGACTCCCATCACCTTGACCCCTCGTGAAGACTGTATAAAGTACGGCGACCGTTTTCTCTCCTGGGCCTGGCTTCGGAAAAACAAGCCTTCGTGTCCAAAAAGCGCATACAGTCCTGCTACGAAAAGCAGCGGCCAGAACCATACCGCAAGTGCTGTCAAAGCCAGCAATACTACCGCATAAATCGCCAATTGCTTTGCGATCTGCTCTGCTTTCTTACGCGGAGTCATCGTCTGGGTCATGTCAGAAAAACCTGTCACAGTAGGTAAGAGCATTAAAGCAAACGATGCCGCTCCCGGCGAAAAGAATGGCCATCCGGGATACAGCGCTCCACTCAATGCTCCTGGCTCCATTTGGACAAACAGCACCAATGGCGTCAACCAAAAGGAATGGAGTAAATACGCTCCTACAATCCGTCCGCGCTGCCCCTCTACAAACAGTGGCGATGCATCACGACCGCCGTTCCACCGAACAAGCAGCGCTTCCAACAAATGCATGATCGCAACGAGTGCCAAAAGCGGCAATGCCTTCGCTTGACGAAGCATTTCCCAGACGGTGCCAATTCCCGCTACGTCTGATACTCCCGGAAAGACCTGCGCAATGGCATGCAAAATCGTTAACAAGCCTGCCGCGTAGGCAAAGCAGAGGAAACGTAAACGAATGAGCGCCATAATCAGAGCAAGGCCCCATAAAATCCATAAGTCTTGTGCCTGCACTACCACACCAAGTCCTGCGGCAAGCACGGAAATTAACAAGCCCCCTACCAACCCCATTCCTACAGACCGAATCGTAGAAAGAAGCGGTGACTGGATTCGGGCAGCAAACAACTGTCTTTCCAGATTCATCTGCCTTCGATAATGCAGATAAATGAAAATCAGGAATACGTAAAAGAGTGGATTGAGAAAAAACGCAGCAAATCCAAATGCAATGGAGAGCAGATCTGCCTGTATCGCCAATTGCCTCACCTCAAATGGAAAAAGAAAAACCACGGCATGTGATTTACCGTGGTTATCATTTCTACGAATGTCAGGGAATTCCCTGCCTCGTATGCTATGGATTATTTTGGTTACTTCACGCTGACAACATCAATCGCTTTTTGCAATTGCAGATCGTTCTGCGGATCACGCATAACCTTGCGCAAGCGTTCCTCCAGCTGCGTGCGAGTCGCCGCGTCTACCTTTCCGGTAACAGGCAGCTTGTGCGAGGTCTGGAACTGCTTGATTACTTGCTCTGTTTTTTCGTCAAAGTAACCATCATCTCGTCCTGGTGACAGATTCAATCCTGTCAGGATCAATTGCAGGTTTTTCACTTCGTTGCCTGCCATGTCACGAGACAAGTCCTTATCAGCAGGAAGCTGAACAGCGTTGAAATACGCCGGTTGTTCTACTTTGAAATCAGGCTCGATTCCCTTTTTGTGAATCCACTCGCCTTTTGGTGTAACCCATTTGGCAATCGTCAGCTTCAACTGACTCTTATCAGCCATTTCCATGGTGCTTTGGACAGTACCCTTACCAAAGCTCTTCTCGCCTACCAGCTTATAGTTGCCACTATCCCGCAATGCACCTGCGAGGATTTCCGAAGCACTTGCGCTACCACCGTTAATCAAAAGAGAGATCGGATACGGCTTGGCTGCATCAGTAGTCGAGCGATATTCTTCTTTTTGTTGACCGCCTGCTCCGTACTCGATTTGAACAATGACACCTTTTTTCGGAACGAGTACTTCCCCAATCTCCTTCACAGCGAGCAAATACCCACCCGGGTTTCCACGAACATCGATGACCAGGCCACCAATGCCCTTTTTCTCCAAGGAAGCCAATTGATCCTTGAAGTGCTTTGCTGTCTCCGTAGAAAACTGGGTAATGCCGATCACACCAACTTTTACACCATTTTTCTCGATAATCTGGCTGTTCACGGTCTCAATCGGAATATCATCGCGTACACACACGATGGTGATCGGTTCAGCTACACCCCCACGCGCGATTTGTAAAACAGCTTTGGTTCCTTTTGGTCCACGGATTTTCATTACGGCCTGATTCAAATCCAAGCCTTCAAGTGATTCACCATTTACGCTCAGGATTTGATCATTTGGCCGCAGTCCTGCCCGTTCCGCAGGTGAATCTTTAAATGGAGAAACGACGGTAACCCGTCCATTTTGCAAAGTAACTTCCGTCCCAATTCCTTGGAACGTGGAATGCAGAGTAGACGTAAACTGCTCAGCGGAACGCGGGTCCATGTAATCACTGTATGGATCCTCCAATGAACCTACCATTCCCCCGATGGCTCCCTCTACTAACTGCTCATTGGTGACATTTTGGATGTATTCCTTCTTGATGGCTGAAAAAGCTTCGTACAGCTTTTTGAACTCCTGAGGATACTCTGCCCCTGTTGTTTGGAACAGCTTATTGCTCGATGCAGTAAGTGCCCCGTTCTGATTCGCATTAGCGCTAGCAGAAGTCTTCATCATCGCCATGGTCAAGAAGCTGCTGGCCACCATCGAGATGATTACAACCGCTAGTACGGTACGCCCTTTCCATTTCATTGTTACGTCACCATCCTTTGTGCTACCGGTGAAAAGATATGCTGCTATTGTATGCAACTCCGGCTAGCAATATTTGTCTGGCCGCAATCCTCACTATTTCAGGTACGGCATCGGGTTGACAGCAACGTCGTTTTTATAAACGGTAAAGTGAACGTGATTTCCGGTAGATCGTCCAGTAGAGCCGACCTCTGCAATCTTTTGGCCTTTTGTTACAGATTGTCCCACAGAAACCTTGATACCACCCTCGCGAATGTGTCCATACAGAGTCGTAATCTCATCGCTGTGTTTAATCATTACCGTATTGCCAAAGCCGTTTGAGTAACCGGCGAAGATTACTACTCCATTGGCTGCTGCCATAATCGTCGTCCCTTTTGGTGCTGCCATGTCTACTCCATTATGCCCAGCTGAACGGCCTGTAAACGGGTCTGTACGCATCCCAAAGCCTGAGCTGAAGCGGAATTGTCCGTCTGCTACCGGCAGTCCCAGCTTTCCACCTTTGTATCCGCTGCTACTGCTGCTCATCGCACGAACACGCTCGGCATATTTATCTGATTCCGCTTTGGTCAGAGCAATCAGCTGTTGACCGAATTGCTCCAAATCTTCTTCCAGTGCAGATTCTTTTTTCTTCAGCTCTGCCTTGACCACCAGACTGTGCTTGTACTGCTTGTCCAATTCAGCCTTGAGACTTTCCGCTTCGTCGAGCATTCCTGCATATACAGTTAATTGATGGTCGATCTCTTTCTTTTTCACTTCAATCGTTTCTTTGTCACGCATGTTGTCTTCAAGGATACGGGTATCCTGCTCCAAAATCAATTGCAGCCCTTCCATGCGCGTGAGGAAATCTCCAAAATCAGACGAGCCGAGCAGCACGTCCAGATAAGAGACCTTCCCACGTTCATACATGGATTTCACACGCGTTTTTAGCAAGGTTTCCCGCTGCGCGACACGTAATTTGGCGTCATCCAAATTATCCTGTGCTTCCGCTGCCTTTTCCGTTGTTTCATTCATCTGCACTTCGAGCTTGTCCAGCTTCTTCTGTGTCTCGTTACGGCGCAAATCAATCTGCATCAGCTCCGTCTGTAAATCCTTCTGTTCCTTTTGCACGGCGCTGATTTTTTCTTCGGTTTGTTTTACTTGTTGCTTTTGCTGTGCTCTTTTCTTCTGTATCTCTTTTAATTCCCGATTGATCTTGTCCAAAGATGCTTTACTAGCTGCCCAGGTTACGTTTGTCGGGATTGCTGAACCGGCCACCAGACCGGCGATCAAGAGTGTTAGCAGAATCTTCTTCCTCATGATACTCCTCCCACGTTCTCTAAATATTAAACTCGCAAGAAACGACGGACCGACACCATGCTTCCCCAAATCCCGATAAACGCACCGATTGCGAGCAAAGCAAGTGCTACTTGATATACAAGCGGGAACAGTGGTAACAGTGTAAATAGTTGAGTTGCTTCAAAGCTCGACTTGATCGCGTCGAGCAGATAGTGGTAGCCCACACCTAAAATGATGATCGGAATCAATGCTCCGGTGATCCCCATGAGCAGCCCTTCAACAAAGAAAGGCCAGCGGATAAACCAGTTTGTTGCCCCAACGAGCTTCATGATTTCGATTTCTCTGCGCCGTGCAACGATTGTGAGCTTGATCGTATTGGCAATCAAGAACATCGCCGTAAAGCCCAATCCGATGATGAAGCCGATTCCTACATTTCGGACGGTATCTGTTGCGGCAAACAGCTTCTCAACTGTGCCTTCTCCGTAGTTCAGGCTTCTGACATTTTTCATTTGCTTGATTTGCACTGCCAAGGCAGCCGTATCCTGAGGCATTTTTGCTTTTATAACAAAGGTGTCTGGCAGTGGATTTCCTTTTTCCAATCCATCAAAAAGATACGCCTTGTCCCCCATACTTTCACGGAACTGCTTTAAGCCTTCGTCCTTGGAGATAAACTGGACGGATTCCACTTTATCCAAGGCACGTACATCTTGTTCAAATTGCTGCAAAGCTTCTTTTGGAGTGAGATCCGCCATGAATACACGAATCTCCACCTGTTTTTCCACGGATTGCGCAAAATAGTTGACATTCATGGCCAATACGAGGAAAACACCGAGGATGAACAGTGTAAACGTTACGGCACTGATTGAAGCGAACGACATCCAGCCGTTCCGCCCGAGGTTTTTAACCCCTTCACGGACATGGCGCCCTAGCGTTCTAATCTTCATAACCGTATTCCCCTCTCTGCTCATCACGGGCAATTTGTCCAGCTTCGATCGCTATGACCCGTTTTCTCATCGTGTTGACAATTTCGCGGTTATGCGTCGCCATGACGACAGTCGTACCACGCTGATTGATTTCCTCAAACAGCTTCATAATCTCCCAGGAGGTCTCTGGGTCCAGGTTTCCTGTCGGTTCGTCGGCGATAATAATTCCCGGGCTGTTTACCAGTGCACGGGCCAGTGCGACCCGCTGCTGCTCCCCACCAGACAGCTCGTTCGGAAGCATTTTTGCCTTGTGCTTCAGCTTGACCAGACCCAACACGTCCATCACACGAGGCTTGATCTGCTTTGGATTACTCTCGATTACTTCCATGGCAAAAGCGACATTTTCAAATACGGTGAGCGTTGGCAATAATTTAAAATCTTGGAATACGACGCCAATACTGCGACGGACCGTAGGAATCTGGCGTTCCTTGATCCGGCTGACATTGAAGCCCCCCAAGAAAATTTGACCCTTTGATGGCTTTTCTTCCCGATACATCAATTTGATGAAAGTAGATTTCCCGGCACCGCTGGGACCCACCACATACACAAACTCGCCTTTTTCAATCCGAACGTTGATTCCTTTTAATGCACTTGTACCATTCGGGTACGTTTTCCATACGTCGAACATTTCGATCAAGTCAATCACATCCTACATTGTCAGATCCATTCTTTTTCTTGATCCTGATTTATTTTATCTTGTCGAAAAAGCCTATCAAATCAAGGCAAATCGACAATTCCCCTCATCTCTTTCTCACCCGCTGCCAAACCTTGCCTAAAAACAGCGAGAAAATCCATCTTATATATTATACCACCCTCCTTCGCTGATGGAATCCACTAAATCTCTCAATTCTTGTCGAAACCGCTTCTATTCGTTTGAAACCGACACCATTTGTGCAGAAAATCCCGGCAGCACATCGCCAGCTAGCATCCATTTGCTCTGTTCGCTACAATGAGTACGAGTGAACTGTGGAAAGGAGCATGCATGATGAATCCATTTGTCTACCATAACCCTACGCAATTGATTTTTGGACGGGGACAGCTGTCCATGTTGAAAGAAAAAGCCGAGCAACTCGGTCAAACCGTCCTGCTGGTTTATGGAGGAGGCAGTATCAAGCGTTCAGGCCTCTATGAAAAAGTTGTCTCCCTTCTGCAAGAGGCTGGCTGCCGTGTGCTCGAGCTGTCAGGGGTTGAGCCAAATCCTCGATTGAGCACCGTCAAAAAAGGAATTGAGCTGTGCCGTCAGGAAGGCGTCAACTGGATTTTGGCAGTAGGTGGCGGAAGTGTCATTGACGCAGCTAAAGCTGTCGCTGTCGGCGTTCCTTACGAAGGCGATGTGTGGGATTTCTATACCCGAAAAGCACTCGCTACAGAAGCCCTTCCTTTGGGAACTATCCTTACTCTGGCTGCAACCGGCTCTGAAATGAACAGAGGCAGTGTCGTTACCAATTGGGATACAAAAGAAAAGCATGGAGCGTCTACAACGTTCCCTGCGTTCTCTATCTTAGACCCGGAAAATACGTTCAGCGTTCCACGCGATCAAACCATTTACGGAATCAGCGATATCATGTCGCACGTATTTGAACAATATTTCACCCATACACCTGAAGTTCCCCTACAGACACGTTTCGCAGAATCCATTCTGAAAACGGTGGTTGAAAACGCAGATCGCGTCTTGGCAAATCCAGATGACTACGATGCACGCGCCAATATCCTCTATTGCGGAACCATGGCTCTGAACGGCACGTTGCCAGTCGGGGTAGAAACAGATTGGGCGACTCATTCCATCGAGCATGCCGTAAGCGCCGTTTATGATATCCCGCATGGTGGTGGGTTGGCGATTATCTTCCCGAAATGGATGCGCTATGTGTATCGTGAAAACGTAGCTCGCTTTGTCCGTTTCGCTGTAGAAGTATGGAATGTCGATCCATCTGGTAAAACAGATGACGAGGTTGCTTTGGAAGGAATTGCTGCAACGGAAGCATTTTTTGCCAGAATCGGTGCCCCTACCCGCTTGGCTGACTACGAAATTGATGATCAGCATCTGCAGCTGATGGCAGAAAAGGCAACCCCATTTGGCCCAATCGGCAGCTTCAAAAAGCTGTCGAGTGAAGATGTAGCGCAAATTTTGCGTATGTCACTGTAAGCTGTAAACGAGTAGCATTCACCTATGAAAAAATGCCGCGCTCCCTTCGGGTAAGTTCGGCATTTTTTTTGCGTTTATCCCTATTTTTTATGGCCGGATCGCTTGTACAAAAAAATAAACGGGCAGGCGAATCGCCTATCCGTTTATTACGTACTACTATATCACGCTGGTGACCCAACATCAATCAAAGATTCAATCATGACTTTTTGACTATTTTTGTCTACCCATGCGTGTGTGTCGACGAGCTTCTCGCGATACCAGGCGATTTGCTTCTCTACCTGATTGCGAGCCGTTCCACCCATTACGTTACGAGCATTGACTACAGTCTCTACTGCCAGCGCATCATATACATCTGCACCGATAACACCAGAGAAGCCTTGGAATTCTTCCAGAGACATATCCAAGAGATATTTTTGCTGCTCGATGCAGTACAGAACCGCTCTGCCTACTACTTCATGAGCCTGACGGAAAGGCATATCCTTCCGAACCAAATAATCTGCCAGGTCAGTAGCATTGGAGAAGTCGTTGGTCACAGCCTGACGCATGCGATCTTTTCTTACCTGCATGGTTTGAATCATCGGCGTCAGCAAGGCAAGGGCACCGTGAATCGTCGCTACGGTATCGAACATGCCTTCCTTGTCTTCCTGCATATCTTTGTTGTAAGCAAGAGGCAAGCCTTTCAGAACCGTGAGCAGTCCAAACAGATTTCCGTATACACGGCCTGTCTTCCCACGCACCAATTCCGCTACATCCGGGTTTTTCTTTTGTGGCATGATGCTGGAGCCTGTGCAGAAAGCATCATCCAGCTCTACAAAAGAAAACTCCTGGCTGCTCCAAATAACCATTTCCTCGCACAGGCGGGACAAGTGCGTCATGATCAACGAGGAATCTGCCAAAAATTCCACGATAAAGTCACGATCACTTACCGCATCCATGCTGTTTTGATAGATGCCGTCGAATTGCAGCATTTCCGCCACAAACGTACGATCGATCGGGAAGGTAGTACCAGCCAATGCTCCTGCGCCCAGCGGCAAAACATTCACCCGTTTCCAAGTTTCTGTCATGCGCTCGATGTCGCGCTGCAGCATGGATACATACGCCATCAAGTGATAGCCAAATAATACTGGCTGTGCACGTTGCAGATGCGTATAACCAGGCATAACCGTGTCCAGATGTTGATTGGCCTGCTCAATTAATGCTTCCTGCAAATACATCGCTAGCTGGATGATCTCCATCAGCTTTTCTCTGAGGTACAGGTGCATATCGAGTGCAACCTGATCGTTGCGGCTGCGGCCGGTGTGGAGCTTGCCCCCTACCGGTCCGATTTCCTCAATCAGCATCTTTTCAATATTCATATGAACATCTTCGTGAGCAACCAGGAACTCTGCCTGCCCACGTTCGATTTTATCTTTTACCTTCTTCAGACCCGCAATGATCTGTCTTACTTCCTCCATCGGTACGATGCCGCACTTACCCAGCATAGCTACATGTGCTAGGCTACCGACGATGTCTTGTCGCCACATTTTCTGGTCGAAAGAAATAGAAGCAGTATACTCTTCTACGAGCTGATTCGTCGGCTTCGTGAAGCGTCCTCCCCAGAGTTTCATTGCTTGATCGCATCCTTTTCATCCAAAATCTTGATGTCGGTGTTCATGTTTTCGTGCAGAACACCTTCATTTACTTGCGCGTATACCTTGGTTGGCAGACCCCACAGCTTGATGAAGCCAAGCGCTGCTTTATGATCGAACTGGTCGCCTGCATTGTAGGTTGCCAGCTCATGGCTGTAGAGCGAGGAAGCGGATTTGCGGCCTACGACGATCGCATGTCCTTTGTGCAGCTTCACGCGTACTACGCCTGTTACGTGTTTTTGTGTCTCTTCGATGAATGCTTGAACCGCATTACGAATTGGCGAGAACCACAGTCCTTCGTAGATCACTTGCGCCAATTTTTGCTCCACGATTGGCTTGAACACAGCTACTTCACGCGGTTGCGTCAAGAATTCCAGCTCACGGTGAGCCAAAATCAATGTAGTTGCAGCAGGTGTTTCGTATACTTCACGGGATTTGATACCAACCAGGCGGTTTTCTACGTGGTCGATACGGCCTACACCGTGGTTACCAGCGATTTTGTTCAGCTTCAAAATGAGCTCGGACAATGATAGCTCTTCACCGTTCAGTGCAGTTGGCTTCCCTTGTACAAACGCGATTTCGATCTCTTCTGCCTGATCAGGCGCATCTGCGATGGACTTGGTCAGATCGTAAGCACCTTCTGGTGGCGCTGCCCATGGATCTTCCAGTACGCCGCACTCGCAGCTTCTGCCCCACAGGTTTTGGTCAATACTGTATGGATTGTCGAGGTCGATCGGAATTGGAATGTTGTTCTTTTTCGCATATTCGATCTCTTCATCGCGCGTCCAGCCCCACTCACGAACAGGTGCCACGATTTTGATATCTGGGTTCAATGCTGTGAAAGAAACGTCGAAGCGTACTTGGTCGTTTCCTTTTCCTGTGCAGCCGTGCGCAACCGCAACAGCGCCTTCTTTTTCAGCGATTTCAACCAATACGCGAGAAATCAGGTAACGCGACAGAGCGGATACCAATGGATATTTGCCTTCGTACATCGCGTTTGCTTTCAATGCTGGCAGAACGAACTCCTCAGCAAATGCTTCTTTTGCATCCACTACGATAGATTTCAAAGCACCTACTTGCAGCGCCTTTTTCTGAACGAAGTCGAGGTCTTTTCCTTCCCCTACATCCAGTGCTACTGCGATGACATCAAAGTTGTATGTTTCCTGGAGCCATTTGATTGCTACAGATGTATCTAAACCGCCCGAATAGGCCAAAACAATTTTATCTTTTGCCATTATTCTCTCTCCCCGTTTCGAAGTATCTCTTATGTGAGTAATTATACAAACGGATTAATAAAAATACAACCCCTTTTCTTTGTTCTTTGTTTTATTTTCAAAGACAATTTCAGGCAAGCAAAAATAGAAAAAAGCCGAACAAGAGCATCGTCCTATCCGGCTACCGTTCGTATTCATTTTAGTGACCTGCGTAACTCACTTGTGGTACAAATTCCGCGCCCTTATGCTTGCGAATCCAGTCCAGCTCAGCTACAGCCAAGCGCTCGAAATTCTCTGCAATATGAATATCTCCCTGTGCTCTCCAATCGGCAATGATCGGGTACATCTTTTGATAAAAACCGTTGATGAACCACATATCAAACAGCAAATCGGGATGTATAAGACCGTTTTTATGCAACACACCCACCATCTCAAAGAAGCCATACAAGGCAACAAAATGGGTATAGCCCTCGCTCCCTTTTGGGAAACGGGTCCAAAACGCTTCTGGATTGATCGATTCCGATGAAAGCTCTCTGCCAAACCACACTTTTGCGGCACGCAAGCGCTCTGATTCAAACTGGTCATACAATTTAAGAATCATTTCTGCATCCTGATAGGTAGGTACCATCTTTGTTACACCTCTTCAAAAAAATGGAATGTACAAGTAGTATGGATGCTTTTCACCCTAGTTGCAAGCGAACAGAGCCACTTTTCTTATGAGAAAAAAAGATGCTACACTATGAATAGAGATGGCTCCCTATCGGATTGTCTTCATAAATCAAGAGCAGGAGGATTTTCATGAAGCAAATCTATCTGGTACGACACTGTCAAGCTACTGGTCAAGAAGCCAAGGCACCCCTGACAGAATTCGGTACCAAGCAAGCCGAGCAATTGGTTTCGTTCTTCGAAGGTATTTCGATAGATCGAATTGTTTCTAGCCCCTTTCATCGGGCGATTGCCACGATTCAACCTGTTGCTGCCAAGCGAGGCATCTCAGTTGAGCTCGATCAACGCCTGGAGGAGCGCGTATTGTCTTCGCAGCATATGGAGGATTGGCTCGATCGCTTGCGAGATACGTTTCAAGATCTCTCCCTCTGTTTCGAGGGTGGTGAGTCCAGCTTGACGGCTATGCAAAGAGCGAATGACGTATTGAACGAGCTTCTTTCTAGCGTAGCCCAGCATATTGTCATCGTTTCCCATGGGGGCTTGCTCAGTCTGCTCATGAAATCCATTGATGATCGATTTGGCTTTTCGGAGTGGCAGCAGCTGAGTAATCCCGATGTCTTTTTGTTAACCTGCGCGGATACAGAGCGTCAGCTGAAACGAATATGGGCTTAGCCCTTCTCTTACGCAAAATAAAAACAGTTACTAGGAAAGGGACACCTCTAATGGGTCGCCTCCTGTAACTGTTTTTTTGCGTTTGTTTCTTGTCCGATAATGCTTTCTAATTCCCCTCGTGGCAGTCTCTCCACGAGCTCGATAAAATGACCTGCCAGCACTGGATCAAACTGGGTACCGGAACCGCGTCTGATTTCCTGCAATGCTTCTTCTACTGGCAACCCTTTTCGATACGGCCTGTCCGCCACCATGGCATCGAATGCATCTGAGATCGCCAAGATTTTTGCCATCAACGGAATCTCATTGCCAACGAGTCCATCCGGATACCCTCTTCCGTCAATTCGCTCATGGTGAGAGCGTATGGCTGGAAGCAATTCATTAAACATGCCTGCCTGTAAAATAATCTCGTATCCAATCACCGTATGCTGTTTGATCTTGTCGTATTCCTCTGGTGTTAATTTTCCTTTTTTATTGAGAATCTCATCTTCTATGCCGATTTTACCTATGTCGTGCAAGATTCCACCAACGTAAATCTCTTCTACTTTATCAGCCGGCAATCCAATTTCCTTGGCTATCTCTCTTCCCCAATGAGCTACCCGCTGAGAGTGGCCGCTCGTATAGCGATCTCGGGCGTCAATTGAAGCGGCCATTGCAGTAAGGAATTTGTGATTGAAGGTTTTTACTTCCTCCATGTTTTGCGCGAGCTTGTGCATGCTCTCATAATATTGACGCAAAACAACACTAATAATGAGGAAGATCGCTACCAGCGGGATTAGTGAAAGAATCCCGTAAGCATCTACAAGTCTTGCTCCCAGTCCACCTACCACAAGCAGCATGATATACGTGGCGGACCCGTTTTTGAGCATATTCGATATCGCATTTACCATTGATACTTTTCCGTAATAGGAAACCAGAATCGCACAAAGCAATGTATTCACACTAAAGTATGTAAAGGCAACGAATAGATCCGAGATTGGCCACGGTATGTGATAGCCGCTTAAGCTGGTTTGAATCCAGCCTACAATCAATACCGTACAGAGCATTTGCCCTGCATTTGCAAGCGCTCTCGTTATAGATGAACGAAACAGTACGCCTAAGATCAGAGCCTCCAGTAAACAGGACCAGATCGCAATCCAGCTGCCCCAAAGGATTAAGCCTGACAAGATCACTGCATTATTCAAGGTTAAGGTTGCATTCGGAGTCTTGAACGGCGTAAACGAACAAACGATTGTCAGGAGAGTAAAAGCCACCAAAACAGGAATGTTATTTTTTACTTCCCACTGAGGCAGCACTAAGAAAACCACGAAAAAAACGAGTGCGGGAAAACCTAGATATATAATTAACTGTTTGAATATCTGATCACTTTGAATGTTTAACCGCATAGTTTTTTCCTTCTCTCAGCCTTATTAGAGATATGGGTTTATTCAGCAGGCGCTGCACCAATAAGAAGGTTCCCAGCATAATAAATATATCACCGATACTAATTACACGAGGAATGATAAACGGCTTGAATATGATGTCTGCCAGAAAAGATAGTTTTGTTTCTGCAGTAAGCGCGATGTGTTTGAAATCGGTACCATTTATTAACGCGTCAATTGGATAGGACAGTTTACTCGCCTGTTCCAAATCAACCGGCATCTTCCCGCCATTCGCCCAGATAACGAGTGCGTTTAACAGCCAGCCGATCATAAAAATTCGCATATCCTCATGTTGGCGATTGCTGATGAAAAAAACAAGGACAAACAAATAGGACAAGCATACGAAAAAGCCTGACCAGCTTGGAATGAGCTGCGAACAGAATTGCAAGGCAACACTGACAATCAGGGTCCAAATAAAGTAGAACTTGGGGAAACTACTAATCTTGCCTCTTCGGATTAAGGCTATCGCAAATGACAGAACTACAACGTCGGTCATACAAGCCCTCCCAATAATAGTGAAAAAACACCACTAAAGAGCGGTGTTTTTCCGCAATGCCACTTATATTCTACCAAGAAGTCCAGTTTGCAGAAGTAGCTGCTACGATCGCTGCCACCATCATAATTGCTGCAACCCATTTTTTCATAATTTATTTCCCCTCCTTTATTTATAGTGGAGAAAGCTGGCTTCGCTACTGTCCAAAATACCAGAGGCCAAGCGACCAGATACAGCCCCTGTTCTTCTTTCCTTTCTCCAATACGAAAAAGGGCGGATTCGCTACTGGCTCCATACGGACCAAGCGACCAAATAAAGTCCGTACTTCTTTGCTACTTTCATACCTATATTTTACACATAAGTGACAAAATTCGGCAATCATAGTTTCATAGTCTATTCGATTTAATTCACAGTAGTCCTAAATAACTAGAACTATGTTCACACCAGCGCAGCCAGAATAGCTTTTTGCGCGTGGAGACGGTTTTCCGCTTGATCAAAAATGACGGAGCGAGATCCATCGATTACCCCTGCCGTTACTTCTTCTCCGCGATGAGCTGGCAGGCAGTGCAGGAAGAGGTAGTCGCTATCTGCATGACTCACCAGATTCTCATTTACTTGATATTCGGCAAAAGCCTTCAAACGAATTTCGTTCTCCTCCTCAAAGCCCATGCTGGTCCAAACATCTGTATAAACAGCATCAGCGCCTGCTACTGCTTCGATCGGATCGGTTGTTGCCATCATGCTTCCGCCGCTCTTTTTCGCGTATTCACTTGCTGTAGCGAAAATCGCTGCGTCCATTTCATAGCCTGCTGGTGTAGCGACACGTACATCCATTCCCAACAAGACTGCTGCCAACACGAGCGAGTTTGCCACGTTGTTTCCATCGCCGACATACGCCAGCTTGATGCCTTTCAATCTGCCCTTGTGCTCCCAGATTGTCAGCATGTCAGCCATCGCCTGGCACGGATGGTACAGATCGGTCAAACCATTAATGATTGGAATCGATGCGTGCTCAGCCAGCTCCTCCACATACGAATGGGAGAATGTGCGAATCATGATTGCATCTACGTAACGGGAAAGAACCTTTGCCGTGTCGCTGATCGGCTCACCGCGTCCAAGCTGCAGCTCTTTTCCACTCATAAACATACCCAGGCCACCCAGCTGGTGCATCCCTACCTCGAAGGAGACACGTGTACGGGTAGATGCCTTGTCAAAAATCATGCCGAGCGTCTTGCCCTGCAAAGGCTGGAACGGCTGCCCCAGCTTTTGCAATTGCTTGATATGTGCCGCCAGATGAAGCAGCTCCATCAGTTCTTCTCCAGAGAATTCATCGACACGCAGAAAATCTTTTCCTTTATGCTTGTTGAGCGGTAAGTTTTGAAAGTGTTCCAATATCTTCACAGGCTGCATGCGAGCCACCTCTTTTCTTCATAATGGACTTCACGTACAAATCGAATGTATCAACGGCAAAAAATTGCTGAACTCCCTGCTGGACCATCCGACTGCGCAAAGCAAAGCCGGTACGTCCCGGGCGATTTCCTTTGGTTGCAGTGACTAAGGCAAAGGCAGCCTTTTCTTTTTGCAAAAGCTCAATAAATCCTTGCTCTTCCGTAATCACATGACTAACTTCTACTCCGTTGTTTCTCAGCCAGTCAGCCGTACCTTGGGTTGCTGCCAGAGCAGCTCCGTCGTCTTGCAGCTGTGCCATAGTTTGAGCCAGCTCATCCTGTTTGTCGCCATCTGCGAGGGACACTATGACCAGACCGCCCTTTTGCCAATCCCCGTAAAGATTATCCTTAAAGGCGAATGCCTTGCCTGCCGCCTCTTCTAACGTTCTTCCAAGGCCAAGCACTTCACCGGTTGATTTCATCTCCGGTCCGAGGACAGGGTCGACTCCATTCAGCTTCACTGTCGAAAATACAGGTGCTTTTACAACAGAGAAAGGAATGTCAGGCAGAAGCCCGGTGCCATAGCCCATAGCAGACAGCTTTTCTCCCAATTGGGCCCGCACTGCCAGCTGAACCATTGGAATTCCTGTTACTTTGCTCGTGATTGGTACGGTACGCGAAGCACGTGGGTTTACTTCCAGTACATAAACGGTATTGCCGCTAATGACAAACTGGATATTGATAAGACCGACAGCTCCCATTTCATGAGCAATCGCTTCTGTGTAGCTGGCGATCTTTTGCTTGATTTCTTCGGTTAATTTGGGTGCCGGAAACAACGCCACGCTATCTCCAGAGTGAATTCCCGCTTTCTCTACATGCTGGAAAATACCTGGGATAATGACCGACTCTCCATCGCATACTGCATCGACTTCTGCCTCTCCGCCTGGTACATATTTGTCGACCAAGAGCGGGAAAAATGCGCTGCTTTCCGGATGATTCAGCCAATCGTTGATCGTTGCCGTAAGCTCCTCGATATTGTGAACGACTACCATGCCTTGACCACCAATCACGTACGATGGGCGCATCAGTACAGGAAAGCCAATCTCTTCTGCAATCGTGGTAGCGTCCTCTAGAGAGGTAACCCCTTTACCCGGGATGTGCGGGATGCCCAGCTTGCGCAGCATCGCATAGAACAACTCGCGATCCTCTGCTCGCTCAATCGCGGCAAGCGAAGTACCCATGACTTTAAGCCCTGCACTCTCCAGCTTTGCAGCGAGGTTGATCGCGGTTTGTCCACCGAACTGCACCATGACGCCTTCCACCTGCTCACGCTCAGCAATATGCAGTACATCCTCCACATGAAGCGGCTCGAAATACAGGTGATCCGCTGTTTCATAGTCGGTACTGACTGTTTCCGGATTGTTATTCACCACAACAGCAGCAATTCCACTCGCTTGCAAGGACTTCGCCGCATGTACCGAGCAATAGTCGAACTCGATCCCTTGTCCGATGCGGATGGGGCCAGAGCCAAGCACAAGCACCTTGCGTCCTTCTAATGACTCTACTTCATCTACTCCCTGCCAATCCGAGTAGTAATATGGCGTTTGCGCATCGAATTCAGCGGCGCATGTATCTACAATTTTATAAGTCGGGGTAACCCCTGCCTGCTGACGCATTGCCTTGACCGCAGACGGTGTGCTGCCTATTAAAGAAGCAATCGTTTCATCCGCGAAGCCGCGTTTCTTTGCTTCCAACAGCAGTTCAGGCGATAACTCCTCCGCGGTGCTTTTGGCCAGCTCGACTTCCAGATCAACGATTTTGCGCAAGCTGCGCAGGAAAAACGGATCCACGCCAGTCAGGCTATGCAGTTCCTTTTCCGTGAAGCCCCTGCGAATCGCTTCAGCAAATACAAACAAGCGAATATCTGTCGCATCTTGCAATGCTTGGGTAAGCTCTTCACGAGTCCAATCTGCAAGCTCCGGACGAGACAGATGCGTGCAGCCCTGCTCCAGGGAGCGAACAGCTTTCAGAAGTCCCGCTTCGAGATTGCGCGCAATGGACATAACCTCGCCAGTCGCTTTCATTTGCGTGCCTAGCTTGCGATCTGCGAGTGGGAATTTATCGAATGGGAAGCGTGGAATTTTCACCACGATATAATCAAGTGCAGGCTCAAAGCTTGCATACGTATAGCCTGTAATCGGGTTTAATACCTCGTCTAATCCGTAGCCCAGAGCCAGCTTGGCAGCGATACGAGCAATTGGATATCCGGTAGCCTTGGAAGCCAGCGCACTGGAGCGGCTCACCCGCGGGTTTACTTCAATCAAAACGTAACGATCGGACAATGGATCAAGAGCAAACTGAATGTTACAGCCGCCCACTACACCCAGCGAACGAATAACCTTTGTCGATACGCTGCGCAGCATTTGATATTGACGGTCCGTTAGCGTTTGGGATGGTGCAACGACGATACTGTCTCCGGTATGAATGCCTACCGGATCAAGATTTTCCATGTTACACACGATGATGCATGTATCATTGGCGTCACGCATGACCTCATACTCGATTTCCTTCCAGCCTTTGACACTGCGTTCGATCAATACCTGACCGATTGGGCTTGCTGCAATACCGCCAGCTGCGACTTTGCGCAGGGACGCTTCATCCCCAGCAATCCCGCCACCAGCACCACCCAGCGTATACGCCGGACGCACGATGACCGGATAACCAATCGAATTGGCAAATGCAATCGCAGCTTCCACAGATTCTACTGTGTCACTCTCGGGTACCGGCTCTCCGATTTGTTGCATCAATTGCTTGAACAGCTCACGGTCTTCCCCGTTTTGAATCGCTTCGAGCGGTGTTCCCAACAATTGAACGCTGTATTTTTCCAGAACACCTGCTTCCGCCAAAGAGACAGCAAGATTCAGTCCTGTTTGACCACCTAATGTCGGGAGGAGACCATCCGGGCGCTCTTTTGCGATAATCGCTGTCACGGACTCCACCGTGAGCGGCTCCAAGTACACTTTGTCCGCTACCTGCTCATCTGTCATGATCGTGGCAGGGTTGTTGTTCACCAGTACCACCTGCACGCCCGCTTCCTTTAAGGAAAGGCATGCCTGAGCACCTGCATAATCAAATTCTGCAGCCTGGCCAATGACGATCGGCCCCGAACCGATAACCAATACTTTATGGATGTGTGGCAATTTAGGCATATGTTTTCGCTCCTACTTCACGCATAGACTGGATAAATTGGTGAAAAATGTGGGAAGTGTCACTAGGTCCAGGATGTGCTTCCGGATGGTACTGCACACTGAAAACAGGCAAGCTTTTGTGGGTAAGCCCCTCTACCGAGCCATCGTTAACATTTCTGTAGGACACATTCAGTTCAGATTGTTCCAGCGACTCCTCTTTCACTACATATCCGTGATTTTGTGAGGTCATATATACTTTGCCTGTCTCCAGATCTTTGACAGGATGATTTCCACCGCGATGGCCATAAGCCAATTTTTCCGTTTTTCCTCCGTACATCAGAGCAAGCACCTGATGTCCCAAACAAATTCCCAGCGTCGGATATTGTTCAGCCGCTTTGCGCCACTCGCTGCAATAGGCAAGCAAATGCTCCGGATCGCCAGGGCCATTGGAGAACATTAAGCCATCTGGTGAAAGCGACTTAATCTGCTCGATTGACGTATCGAAAGGAACGACCGTGACACGGCATCCCAGTGCCAGCAGTGCATCCACGATGGACTGCTTCATTCCCAGATCGACCAAGACAACGTGTTCGCCTGTTCCCGGATAACGCTCAATTCTCTGACTCGACACCTCCGCGACCAGCGACTTTTTCGCATGCTTGTTACGCAGTGACACGACTTCTTCGGCTTGCATAGGCTGATCGGAAATAACACCAAACAAGGGACCGTTTTGACGAACACGCTTTGTTATTGTTCGTGTATCAATGCCAGCCAAGATAGGAAAACCAAATTCCTCGGCTGCCTCTGCCAAGGTTTTTGTAGATTCATAGTGGCTCGGTTCCAGGCACAGCTCGCTGACGATCATTCCGGTAAGAGCTGGCTTTTGCGCTTCAAAATCTTTTGGGTTGATTCCGTAGTTCCCAATCAAGGGATATGTGAAGGTAACGATTTGACCTGCAAAGGATGGATCAGACATGACTTCCTGATAGCCAGTCATTCCTGTAGTAAATACGACTTCTCCAAATCCGTTCACCGGAGCTCCGTACAGCGTTCCAGTAAAAACTTCGCCGGACTCCAGCGTGAGATAACCTGTTCCAAATGCTTTCTCTTCTCTATTCATCTATGAAGCCACTCCTCTCCAATGGGAAAAAAACATAGATATATGGCGACGTCATGTGAATAAATCATTCACATATATCCGTTTCTTATTGCAAATCTATGCAACTCTGTGTATTAATATACATTCAATATTATAAAAATGCAACGAGTTTTTTGAACAGATCAACTCGTTGCATTTTTCCAATGTGTACAATTTTTACATTACTGCGTGGACAATGCCTCACGGAGTACTGCGATGGCGTGCTTTACTTCCTCCTCTGTCGTTACAAAGGAAGGCAGGAGTCTGACTACCTGTGGCCCAGCCATGAGGAGAATCACTCCCTTTTCACGTGCATACGCCACAGCGTCGGCTGCTGGTATCGTCAGCTCTACGCCAAGCAGCAAGCCTTTCCCGCGAATCGTGGAAACCTTGTCCGGGTGCTCTGCCTTAAGCTGCTCCAGCTCCTTCATCAAAAGTGAATGAATATGAGCAACTTTGTTGAGAATATTTTCTTCTTCCATTGTTTCCAGGGTAGCGATTCCTGCTGTTGCAGCAAGCGGATTTCCCCCAAAGGTCGTACCATGCGTACCTGGCGCGAATGCTTCTGCAACTTCCTTGGTTGCAACGACGGCTCCGATCGGGAAGCCGCTTCCCAAACCTTTTGCCAGCGAGATCGCATCTGGCTTCACATCGTATTGCTGAAAAGCAAACCAGGTGCCGGTCCGGCCGACTCCCGTTTGAATCTCATCGACGAGCAGCAGGAGACCATGGGCATCACATAATTCACGCAAGGCTTTTACCCAAGCCTCTTCAGCAGGATGTACTCCGCCTTCCCCTTGAACCAATTCCAGCATAATCGCGCATGTCTTATCGGTGATTGCTGCCTGGACTGCTGCCAAGTCATTGTAAGGAACAGTCACGAAGCCTTGAGGCAATGGAGAGAAGCCGTCCTTTACCTTGTCCTGCCCGGTTGCTGTCAGCGTAGCCAGCGTACGACCATGGAACGATTGCTCAAAGGTGATGATCTCGTAGCGGTCATTTCCTTTTATTTTTTGCGCGTATCTGCGGGCCAGCTTGATTAATCCTTCGTTCGCTTCAGCACCGCTATTGCAGAAAAAGGCTTGGTCCAGTCCGGATAAACGGCTCAGCTTTTCTGCAAGTACACCCTGCTGTGGAACATGCACGAGATTCGAGCAATGCCACAATGTGTCCAGCTGCTCATGCAGCTTGGCTGTTACTTTTGGGGGTACGTGTCCCAGGGAAGTAACCGCAATACCCGAGGTAAAATCCAAATACTGTTTTCCAGTATCATCCCATACCTGGTTGCCTTGTCCTTTTACCAAGCTGATGGGCCATCTTGCATAGTTATTCATGAGATGCATAGGAGCTGTTACTGTGCTCATCTTTTTCCCTCCTTATAGGGCTTGATTTACATTCATTGTTACGGTTGTACCGACCGCTTCCCCGTTGCATACCGATACGAGGTCGCTGGCATTGCCCCGGCATATGACGACCTGCTCCACACCTTGATTCAAGGCATCCAGCGCTGCTTGCACCTTCGGAATCATGCCACCAGTAATAATCTTTGCTGCGATCATCTCTTTGATCTCGCCAGTACTTGTCTGCTCCACTACTGCCTTCGTACCATCCGCTTGTGGACGCATGATTCCAGGTACATCCGTCACCATAATCAGCTTTTCGGCAGACAATGCAGCAGCAATCGCTCCGGCAGCTACATCGGCATTGATGTTATACGACTGCGTCGCATCTGCACTGACAGCCAGTGGAGCGATGACTGGCACGAAGCCCTGATTCAGGATCGCTTTTGGAATAGTCGTGTCTGCTTTCGTGATTTCCCCTACCCATCCCAGCGGCTTGGCTGTTTTTTCGGCCAAAAGCGTTTGTCCGTCAATTCCGCTAACGCCCCACGCCTTTGCCCCTGCTTGTGTCAAACGACGTACCAACGCTTTGTTGATACTGCCGCATAGCACCATTTCGACGACACGCAATGTATCTTCACAAGTAACACGCAGTCCGTTTACAAATTGGGGTGTGATCTGGACCTGGTCGAGCATGCTATTGATCGCAGGTCCGCCTCCATGAACGATCACGAGCTGTTTACCTTCTTCTTGCAGCTTGGCTATTGCCCCAAAAAACTCATGTGGCAGCTGATCCATCGTGCTGCCACCGCATTTGATGACGATGATTCCTTGCATCCGTACTCCCCCTCTTACGGAAATGCCGGTACGAGCGGCAAACCAGCATTTTCAGGCAGTTGGAACATGACGTTCATATTTTGGATCGCTTGACCTGCGGCGCCTTTTACGACGTTGTCGATAACGGACAGAAGTATCACACGGCCTGTACGCGTATCGACATGAGCAGAAATATCACAATAGTTGGAGCCATACACCTCTTTTGTATGAGGGTTACTTCCTACAGGACGCACCCGAACAAACGGTTTATCTGCATACGTGGATGTATACAGCTCTTGAATTTGCTCTGCCGTCACATCAGCTGTTAATTGTCCGTATGCCGTTACCAGAATTCCTCTCGTCATCGGTACCAGATGCGGTGTAAACTGCACAATCGCGGATTGACCACTTTGTCTAAACAGCTCTTGTTCAATTTCCGGTGTATGCTGATGCTTCGATACTTTGTAGGCATGGATGCTTTCGTTGATTTCACTGTAATGAACCCCGAGGGATACTCCGCGTCCCGCACCGGATACACCTGACTTCGCATCGATGATCCAGCTGTTCGGCTGTACCCATCCGCTTTTTGACAGAGGAAGTGTAGCAAGCAATGCCGCAGTAGGATAGCATCCAGGATTGGCGATCAGCTGTGCACCAGCTACCTCTTCGTGATTCCATTCTGTCAGTCCATAGACTGCTTTTTGTACCCATTCCGCTGGGGCTGGCTCGCGCTTGTACCACGTTTTATAAGCTTCTCCGCTCTCCAAACGGAAATCACCGGACAAATCGATCACCTTGACTCCTTGCTCCATCAGTTGTGGTGTTAATTCAGCACTTACACCAGCCGGAGTAGCCAAGAAAATGACATCATTGTCTGCGCCCATCTTGACTGGGTCAATCGCAGTAAGCAGCGGCAACCCCAATCCGGTTACATGCGGAAACGTTTTCTCCAATGCCTCTCCCTCAGATGAGCTTGAATATAAATTCGCAATTTGCGCATGAGGATGTCCTGCCAAGAAGCGGATTAATTCTGCTCCGCCATAACCTGTAGCTCCAACGATTCCGACCCGAACCATGCCCCTCTCTCCTTTTCCAACGTTCTGTATTTTTATACATGAATAATAATAAAAATTCATACAGAATACAACCTTAAAAATTTTCGTCACGACTTTTGAGCACGCAAAAAAGCGCCCGATCTGCTCGGGCGCTCTTGTGTATTACCTGCTTATTTTTTATCCGCCAGCCACGCAGCCAATGTTTCGGCGTCGGCACCTTTTACCAGTCCAGGTGGCATTGCACCCTTTCCTTTATCCAACACTTCCAGGATTTGATCCTTGTTCAACTGGCTACCAATCTTTTGGAGATTAGGGCCAACTGCACCCTCCAGTGTTTGACCGTGACAGGCTGCACAAGTGTTTTTGAATAGCGCTTCTGCAGTTGCTGTGTCATAGCTGCCGGATGGAGCAGTAGTCGATGGCGTTTCCGTAGAAGGTGTTTCAGTCGAAGGCTTGTTAGCTGGTGGTTGCGCGGTCTTTCCGCCTCCACAGGCACTTAGCGAGAACACGAGTACAGCCGCCATTATTGCAAATGGAAAACGTTTCATGGCTGTTCCCTCCTTTTTCGGATATTTCTTAGCTAAGTATGCCACCTGTGCAGGTTTATCATTCCTGCGCGAAATGGAAATTAGTTCAAGGGAAGTTCTAGCGGACTCCACTCACGCAGCTCCAATGTACGTGCTCCCTCGACTATTACTGGGTCAGCCTCTGCCAATTTACGGGCTTCCTCCTGCGACTCCGCCTTGTAAATAACAAGACCGCCCTGTTTATCAGTGAATGGACCTGCCATCAATACTTTTCCTTGCTTGTACAGATCGTTTACATACTCCAGGTGAGCTGGTCTTACCTTTGCATTTAATTCCTGATCAATAATCGTCAAAAATGCAGCGTAAAGCATACGTCCCTCTCCTTTTATGTAGCTTGTTTGAATGAAGTATATCACATTTTTCCATCGGACCTTTTCAACGAATTCCAGACACAAAAAACGGCATGAAATATCATGCCGTCTTCAAGCTTTGCCTCAAGTATATTAGCGATTAATTTGTGCTCGCAGGTAGGCATCAATAAAGGTGTCGATTTCCCCGTCCATGACTGCCTGAACGTTCCCTACCTCGACATTCGTCCGGTGATCCTTTACCAGGCTATACGGGTGGAAGACATACGAGCGAATCTGACTTCCCCATGCGATGTCTTTTTGTTCGCCTTGGATCGCCGCCAGCGTTTTCTCCTGCTCCTCCCGTTTGCGCTCAAACAGTCGCGCTGTTAGCATTTTCATAGCCCGCTCCCTGTTTTTGATCTGCGAGCGCTCTGTTTGGCAGGTCACTACAATACCCGAAGGCAAGTGCGTAATCCGGACTGCGGAGTCTGTCGTGTTGATGTGCTGACCACCCGCTCCACTTGAGCGGTAGGTGTCAATTTTGAGGTCCTCCGTGCGAATATCTACAGCCGTATCATCCTCAATTTCCGGCAGGACGTTGCAGGAAACAAATGAGGTATGACGGCGTCCTGAAGCGTCGAACGGAGAAATCCGAACAAGTCGATGAACCCCTTTTTCTGTTTTAAGATAGCCGTATGCATTATACCCCTTGATCAGAAGCGTCACACTTTTTACGCCCGCTTCGTCCCCAGGCAAATAATCCAAGGTCTCCACCTTGAAGCCCTTGGCATCGCCCCAGCGTGTATACATACGCAAAAGCATGGACGCCCAATCCTGGGACTCGGTTCCTCCTGCACCTGGATGCAGTTCGAGGATCGCATTGTTCTTGTCGTATTGATCGCTCAGGAGCAGCTCCAGCTCAAAGCTCTCGAACGATTTTTTCAGCTCTTGGGTACTGTCATACACATCTTGAATAAGAGAGCTGTCGCCTTCTTCGATGACTAGCTCCAGCATGAGCTGAAGATCTTCATATTGAGAATCGAGCTTTCCCATTGTATCGACGAGGTTTCTGATTACGTTCAGCTCACTGATCGTTTTCTGGGCTGCATCGTTGTCATCCCAAAAGTCGGGAGCGAGCATACGCTCCTCCAGTTCTCCGATCCTCTCCTCTTTTACAGGGAGGTCAAAGAGACCCCCTGATATCTGCTAAACGTTTAGCCATACTGGACATCTCTTGTTTGATGTCCGCAATATCGATTAATGCCATGCTGCGAATCACCTTCTCTTTACGTAAGCTTACGTTTTATTGTAACGTAATTTGCCAGATGCGCAACCTGACGTACGTTTTCTCGCTGTAAATGGGGATTCGCCCTCGACTATGTTCTCGCTTACGTTACTGTTTCCCTTGGTGGTGATAACGAGTTTTTCACGTATCGGATATCACGGGGTTGTTTGCTTTCCGCCTGCGGAAATGGAAACAGCATTGCTTTTGTCTGAGGAGCATTTTTGATTCTCTGACGAATCGGTCGCATCGTTCTCACTTGTTTTGCAGCTCGTTTGCCTTTTTGACCAACTGATCGTCCTGCTTGTGTGATAAGCAGCTTGGGGTGAGCGATGGCTCCGGACTCCCAATTTGGCTCCGGAATTTCCTGTATCACTCTCTCCTCATAGAAGACGGCATCCTGTGCAGTAAAAAGGTCTGCTTGCTCTTCGCCTGTCTCCTCACTGATTACTTGTATGTTTTTATTTTCTTTTCCTTTTCTCAAAACGGCTTTTAAAGTAGCCGCGATACACTCCAGCATATTTTGTGCTTGTATGCCCATCACGTTGACTGACGTTTTCATTTTATTCATCCCTCGTCTCCGTGTATTTGGTAGTGTGCCCTGGTAAAAAGTGTTGTACCTATGATTCTATGGATTTTTCAAAACATTTCCACCTGAATCGTTCGATAGCTTTTTCCAGTGTTAGACAAATAGATCTATCAGATCGGACGAGGAACAAGGGATTGGGACGAACGCTGTCTAGCGAGTAGGAATCCACAAGAAAAAAACATTCCTCTCGTACCGAATTTGACGATACAAGAGGAATGCTTATGGTTCGTACGTATTTGATATTTAGTTGCGCTTGTTTTGACGACGACGCTCCTGCTCCTTGGCACGGCGTTGTGCGCGGTTTTTCGGATCAGCGTCACCAGAGGTTTCCGGATCAGGACGATCGGATGGTCCGGATGTTTGCAGGTCTTCTGGATTGATGCCTTGGCCTCGGATTACATCCTGGCGCTCCAGGTTTTGGCTCACTTCTGCTTTCATGATGTACATCGCAACTTCCTCTTGTACAGCAGCCAGCATAGCCTGGTACATCTCATATCCTTCAAACTGGTATTCGCGCAATGGATCGTTTTGAGCGTAAGCACGCAGGTGAATACCTTGACGCAATTGCTCCATCGCATCAATATGATCCATCCATTTGCTGTCGACAGCACGCAGGATAACTACTTTTTCAAACTCGCGAATCATCTCGCCAATTTGTTCTTCGCGCTGTTTGTATTGTTTCAGAACTTCATCTTTCAGAAGCTGTTCGATTTCCTCGGCTTCTTTGCCTTTCAGCATCTTAACCGTAATGGTTTCTTCATGCAGGAACGATTGGTTTGCTGCATCCGCCAATGCTTGCAGATTCCAATCCTCTGGCACATCCTCTTTTGGACAATGAGCAGCTACATTACGCTCAAGCACAGTGTTGATCATGCCCAGTGCCACTTCGCTGAGGTTTTCCTGTTCCAGAATGTCACGACGCTGCTTGTAAATAACCAGACGCTGCTGGTTCATCACATCGTCGTACTGGAGGACGCCTTTACGTGCATCGAAGTTGGAGCCTTCCACTCGTTTTTGTGCGGATTCGACAGCACGGGTAACCAGACGGCTCTCGATTGGCATATCTTCTTCCATACCCAGACGATCCATCATGTTCATGATATTGTCTGCTCCGAAACGGCGCATCAGCTCATCCTGCATCGAGAGGAAGAATTGCGAAGAACCTGGGTCCCCTTGACGACCGGCACGTCCGCGCAGCTGATTGTCGATGCGTCGGCTCTCATGGCGCTCTGTACCGATAATATGCAGACCGCCCAAATTAGCGACACCTTCGCCCAGCTGAATATCCGTACCACGACCTGCCATATTTGTTGCAATCGTAACCGCTCCGTATTGACCTGCGCGAGCTACAATCTCCGCCTCACGCTCATGCTGCTTCGCATTCAATACGTTATGCGGCACGCCTTTTTGCTTCAGCATTTGCGCCAGTCGCTCGGAGTTTTCGATCGAAATCGTACCCACCAAGATCGGCTGCCCTTTTTTGTGACGCTCAACGATATCATTCACAACAGCCCGATACTTTGCTGCCTCTGTTTTAAAGACAAGGTCAGGAGCATCAGCACGAGCAACAGGCTTATTGGTTGGGATAACCACAACATCAAGTCCGTAAATCTTTTTGAATTCCTCTTCTTCCGTTTTTGCCGTACCAGTCATACCGGACAGCTTTTGGTACATACGGAAGTAGTTTTGCAGCGTAATCGTAGCAAGGGTCATGCTCTCGCTTTGAACGCGCAGACCTTCTTTTGCCTCGATCGCTTGGTGCAAGCCATCGCTGTAGCGGCGTCCGACCATCAGACGACCGGTAAATTCGTCAACAATGACGACTTCGCCTTCCTGCACCACGTAGTCCACATCAAGTTTAAACAGAACCTGCGCTTTCAAAGCAGCAGTGATGTGATGGTTAAGTGTTGTATGAGCCGCATCGTACAGGTTTTCGATATTGAAAGCCTGCTCGACTTTACCAATTCCGTCATCTGTCAGGTTGACGATTTTCAACTTTTCATCGATGGTAAAGTCTTTTTCCAGTTCCAGACGCTTCACAAAATGAGAGCAAATGTAGTACAGCTCCGTCGATTTGTTCGCCGATCCGGAAATGATCAATGGCGTACGCGCTTCGTCGATCAGGATACTGTCGACCTCGTCAATGATCGCGTAGAAAAGCGGACGTTGTACCATTTGTTCTTTATACAGCACCATATTGTCACGCAGATAGTCGAAGCCAAACTCATTGTTTGTACCATACGTGATGTCACAAGCGTATGCTTCGCGTTTTTCTTCTGCGCTCAAACCGTTTTTGTTCAAGCCGACAGTCAGACCAAGGAAATTGTACAATTGTCCCATGATCGTCGAGTCGCGCTCTGCCAAGTATTCGTTCACGGTTACGACGTGAACCCCTTTGCCTTGCAAAGCGTTGAGGTAGGTTGCCAGTGTTGCTACCAGCGTTTTCCCCTCACCTGTTTTCATCTCAGAAATACGGCCTTCCTGTAAAACCATACCACCGATCAGCTGCACGTCGAAATGTCGCATGCCCAGAACCCGTTTAGATGCTTCGCGTACTACGGCAAACGCTTCATTCAGGATTTTGTCCAGATCTTCCCCTTTTTCCAGGCGGGCTTTAAACTCAGTCGTTTTTTCCCGCAGCTGTTCGTCAGAGAGCGCAGCTATGCCAGTTTCCAGCGCATTGATGGCTTCTACGCGCCTAAACAGTTTTTTGACCTCGCGTTCGTTGCTGTCGCCAAATATCTTTTTAACGAGTCCTAACATGAGGACACCCCTTCCATATGCTCCCAAACAAAGATAATGACTACTCCGTAAGAGAGGGTTCCACATATCCCTAAGGAGATATTGATTGCGAATAAAAAAATAATACTTTCTAAAAAGCTATTTTATCAAAAGAAGCCTCACATACACAAGTAAAGGGAGTTGCCAATAGCAACTCCCTAGTCTTATACGAGTGATAGGCTATAAAGTTTCGTTATTTGGGCTCAATTAATCCGTAGCGTCCGTCATTGCGGCGATACACCACGCTCACATCATTGGTGTCACTGTTCTGGAAGACAAAGAAGCTATGTCCTAGCATATCCATTTGCATGACGGCTTCCTGTGCATCCATCGGCTTGAGATCAAATCGTTTCGTTCGGACGATGTTAATATCTACATCTTCCTCATCCGTGTCTGCCATCATGACAGCAACGGGCGTGCTCTCACGCTGCCCTACCTTGCCTGTGGCATCGATTCGCAGCTTGCGCATCAGCTTTGTTTTGTGCTTGCGGATCTGACGCTCGAGCTTTTCTGCTACCAGATCAATGGCAGCATACATGTCCTCATTTGTTTCTTCGGCGCGAAGGATCACTCCGTTTAGCGGGATCGTGACCTCGATCGTGCCTTCACCTCGATGTACCTGCATAGTAACTTGTACATCGGCTGGCTGCCCAGTTTCAAAATATTTTTCGAGACGGCCGACTTTCTTTTCCACATACTCTCTAAGTGCTGCGGTGACTTGAATGTTTTCTCCACGAATGTTAAATTTCATGGTTCCAACCTCCTTCCGTCTATATATAAATATTCGGCACGTTTGTAAATAATCCTCCTTCTTATCTACAAAAAATCTTTACAATTTTTATATAATCCAACAAATAGCGACAGAATATTACCAATACTTGTCGTCTAAATGCACCTAGTTTAAAGATTTCTATGACGAAAGTCAGCTCAGCACATCTTTGATTGCTTTTTATTTTTGGTTTTTTGTGGAAACTGATATAATGCTTGTAAGAAACAAGAGTATAGACGTCAGTACAGCAGGAAACGTACCATGTAAAACCGTAAAGTGTTATTTGGAGGAACAATAGAAATGAGGTGAACAATGCAAGCTTTAACTGTTAAGATTCGCATATTTCCAAATCAACCAGATGTTCTCCGGCAATTAGGACAAGAGTATATTCAGATAGTCAATAAACTAACTGAACAGGCTGAACAACATGGTACCTTTCCAAAGGTGACTACCAAAGATGTCGAAACCCTTCTACCATCTGCTGTATGCAATCAAGCCATTCGTGACGCCAAAAATATATACAGAAAAATCAAGAAATTGAGCACTCGTCCGATTCTAAAGAAACCTGTATACTTCGTTAACAATCAAAACTATACGATATCCGAAAATATAGTCGCTTTCCCTATCGTTGTAGATGGAAAGACCAAAAAAACAGCATTCCATGCTATTACTACTAGCCGAGACATGGTACTACTCGGAAAAGCCAAGACCGGCTTGATGCGAGTCGTTGAAAAGTCAGGTAAATGGTACGCCCAAATTTCATTAGAAGTACCAACAGCCGAATCAAACAACGAAAATGTCATGGGAATTGATCTTGGATTGAAAGTGCCTGCTGTATCTGTGACTTCTACTGGAAAAACACGTTTCTTTGGGAATGGCAGACAGAACAAGTACACACGCAGAAAGTATCAACAGCGAAGGCGTAAATTAGGAAAACTCAAAAAGATGTCTGCTATTCTGAAATTTGGCAATAAAGAACAACGGTGGATGAAAGATCAAAACCATAAGATCAGCCGTCAAATTGTCAATACAGCTATTCAAGAAAATGTATCGCTAATTAAGTTGGAACGATTAACAAATATTCGCAAGACGGCAAGAACAAGCCGTAAAAACGCTAAAAACCTGTACAGTTGGACTTTCTATCAGCTTCAGCAGTTCATCTCCTACAAAGCTAACCTTGTCGGTATTCGTGTAAGTGAAGTCAATCCTGCGTACACATCCCAAATATGTCCTGCATGTGGTGGGAAGAACAAAGTAAGAGATAGAAAGTACGAATGTTCATGCGGCTTCAATGCTCATCGTGATTTGGTTGGAGCAATCAACATCTTAAACCAACCTTTGGTAGATGGTAATAGTCTGCCAGCCTAGTCAGCTTTATGCTCTGGACTAGGATGGGCTGATGAGACAGCCTTGAGCTTGGGGGAACTACGGATAGTAGAAATACACTTCCGACTACCACCCAAGGATCCCACTTATGTCGAAAGGATCAGTTTATTCCTTTAACGTGGGAGTCTCAATAGTTTCCCTATGCTATAATAGATGCTAGTCAATCCAATATATTTAGCATGCCAACACTCGCACAGGAGGAATCCTCATGGCCGAGGTGAAACCTTCCCATTTAATCATCGGAACTACACTCGCACAAGATGTATACAACGAGTATGGCCTGCTACTATTGCCCGCTGGAGCGATTCTGCATCAGAGTGACATCCGCCTACTGGAATCCCATAAAGTGATGGCCGTTCAAGTAGCTGCAGCTCCATCGACTATTGACATGCCCTCGCCTGTATTACACTGGAGCGAAACTGAAGCAGCACGCCAATATGTAGATGCTGTTCAGAAGACTGGGCACTTGTTTAGACAGATTGCCTCCGGGACGATCCCTCCGCTGAATCGATTTAACGAAGCTTTTTATCCTTTACTCGATCAAGTTTTACAACGCTTCGGATTTCTCCAATTTATTTATTTAAAAGAAGGAACGGACAACTACACGTATCGTCATTCCCTCCATGTTGGCATTATTTCAGCCTTAATTGGCAAGCTGTTAGGTAGGTCTCATGAAGATATTTACTTTCTGGGACAGGCGGGTCTTTTGCATGACATTGGAAAAATGAAGATTGCAGATGAACTGCTGTCCAAGCCTACGCACTTAACCGACGAGGAATACTCGATCATGAAGCTTCATGCAGAGTACGGCAGCCAGCTGCTCCTCTCTATGGAAGGCGCAAATGAACAGCTTGCTTTGTGCGCGCTGCTACATCACGAGCGACTGGACGGTACCGGTTATCCTGAACGGCGGACAAAAGAGACGATTCCTTTTGAATGCCAAATCATTAGTGTCGCCGATGTTTTTGATGCGATCTGCACCGATCGTGTTTATCGCAAGGGCTCTTCTCCTTTTGAAGCAGCAAGCGTTCTATGGGAGCTCGCGTGCAATGGCAAATTAAACCCGTTAATCGTATCGCACTTTATCCAGTATATTGTTCTATTATATGTCGGTTCTAGCGCACTTCTCAGCAATGGCGATCAAGTCGAAGTAATCATGATTCATACCGATGAGCCAATGCGCCCGCTCGTACGTCGGGGAGAAGAATTCCTCGACCTTCGCGAGCATCGTTCCCTCCGCATTCATAAAATGATTAGCTAACATAACAAAATCCCCCTGTACCCAGTAAAAGCTGGGCAAGGGGGATTTTTATACAGATAGGAATTCATGAAACTCCGACTCAGTATAAGTTCAACCGCGGTACTGCCAAAAGGCATGTCGCAGCTGGAATTTCCCATTGTTCTACAGTTTGACGACATTGGCTGCCTGTGGACCGCGATCACCTTCCACAATATCAAACTCTACCGATTGTCCCTCATCCAACGAACGGAATCCATCAGTCTGAATGGCTGAGAAGTGAACAAAAACATCGTCGCCACCCTCGCGTTCAATAAAACCAAACCCTTTTTCTGCGTTAAACCATTTTACTTTGCCTTGCATGAAACAGCACAACCCTTTCTTTTTTAGGAAATCAGGATAAGTATCCCGTGTATTCACACATAGCTTGCCCAAAATCATCACGAAATTCCATTACCTTGTAGAATATTTTTTTTCTAGTCCCCTCACTACGATCCGTGACAGGAACAAGGTCAGTACCAAATATACCGCCGCCTCGGTCAGATATGGAGGATATCGTTCAAACGTACTTTTCGCCACATTCATGGCTGCATAGTTTAATTCTTGAGTGGCTATAACGGCACACAAGGAAGAATCTTTTAAAAGGGCAATAAACTCGTTTCCAATCGCAGGCAGCATACGCGTAAACGCCTGTGGAAGTACAATCAAGCGCATCGACAAGCCTTTGCTCATGCCAAGCGACCTTGCCGCCTCCATCTGTCCTGGATCAATCGATTGAATACCCGCACGAAATATTTCCGCTATGTACGCTGCTGCATTCAGGGATAAAGCGACAAAACCGGAATAGATCGCATCCGGATTCGGCTGTCCCGGGAATATGAATTCCCAAATGGACGGTATCACCGCAAAGTGGATGAGCAAAATCTGAACCAGCATCGGTGTCCCTCGAAACAGCTCTACATAAATGGAGCAAATCCATCTCAAGTAGCGTTTGCTCGACATTTTGCCCAAGCTGATGAACAGACCGAGCAATGTTCCACAGACAGTGGCTACCGCTGTTAGTAAAATCGTATTAATAACGCCTCGAATAAACAATTCGCGATAATCATAGATGACACTCCAATCCAAAGGTAGCTCCTCCTTTCGCTTATTCCTGCTGACCACCTTAGAAAACCGGCCTACGCCAACATGTTGGCGAGCCGATAGACGAGCATATAGCCGACCTGCTAGAAATTCCAACTATGCCTATCCATAGCACAAACACCGGGTACGCCCTAGAGACGTACCCGGATCACGAATCGTCCTACTTATTACCGAAGTACTTGTCATGGATTTCTTGCAGCTTTCCATTTTCCTTGATCTTTTTCAGACCATCGTTAATCTTGGTCATCGCATCTGTGTTACCCTTTTTGACCATGATGCCGTAGAATTCTTTTTCAAAGGAATCGTCCTTGATCAGCTTGAATTTCTTGTTCTGTATTTTCTTCACGTAGTATTGGAGAACGCCGTTGTCGCCCACGACCGCATCTACCCGGCCATTAAAGAAGTCATCCACGGATGACGGCATGTCATCATACCCCTTCAAGCCTTCGTAGGTTTCTCCAAATGCTTTTTTGACGACTTCTTCACCTGTTGTTGCAGCCTGCACCCCGATCTTCTTGCCTTTCAAATCAGCCAGGGTCTGTACAGGCGAATCCTCGGCTACCAGAATCAGCTGGTTGGCTTCGAAATAAGGTTCAGAAAAGTCGTACTTTTCTTTGCGCTTTTCGGTAATCGTGATAGACGAAATCCCAATATCGACGGTTCCTTTGTCCAGACCATCAAATAACGGGTCCCAGCCAGTGTTTTTCCACTCCACCTTAAATCCGCCCGCTTCAGCCACGGCATTCATCACATCAATGTCATGCCCGCTGATCTTGTCTGCTTCCAGCATTTGAAATGGAGGGTATGCGGCGTCTGTACCAATTACATAGACCTTGTCCCCTGATCCTGTCGCTGCTGGCTGACCACCCGATCCACAGGCTGAGAGCATAAGTCCCATCCCCACGGTCAGCGCAAGCGAGGTGTACCACTTTTTCCCGAGCTTCATTTGAAAATCCCCCTTGTTTCTATCTCTTTTTATCTGTGTTTGCCCCCAACAATGTCCACAAGAAAATCACGGGTTTTTTGCGTTCTCCACAGAGTTATCCACATTATCCACATGACGTTGTGCACAAGCTGGGAATAACTATTTCCTGCTCTCCATGCCTTCTCAAGCCCTTTTTCGCAAAAGGACAAAGGTTTGGCCAGAACAGGAATTTGCCTAAAAAAGAAAGATTCTTACATGTAAGATATATTTCGATCTTACATAGAAGAATCCTTCTTCAAAACCATATTATTATCAGAAAAATGGGAATTATTCTTTTTCCGCCAAAATAATTACCTCTACACGACGATTGCGCGCTTGGTTTTCCTCGTTGGAATTATCCACAAGTGGCTTGTTTTCCCCAAGGCCAGCGACAGTAAAGCGTGTCGCAGGTAAAGAATATCCATCAACCATTTCCCGCATTACCGCAATAGCGCGTCCCGAGGATAGCTCCCAGTTGGACTTGAATGCACTGTGCTTAATCGGCACATCATCCGTGTAGCCCTCAATTCGCACCATATGACCATATCGCTGTAGTACCCCCGCAATCGTCCCAACGACCTTTTTGCCCTGCGCTTGCAGCTCAGCTGAACCGCTGGAAAACAAGATACTCTCCGGCAAACGAATGCGCAAGCCCTCTTCTGTTTCCTCATAGTCCAGATTCAATTCAGCCAAGGCAGAGGACAGCTGCGTCCGCACCGTGTCCATATCGCGCTCACCCTTATCAGCTGCGCCTGTTGGTGGTTTTGGTAGACTTGGAGATTCGGTCGTATTCTCTTCCTCTGCTGTCCCCAAGAGTGCTTTTTGGCGCGCTTCCAGCTGATGAACCTCGCGCTGCAGCTCCAGCTTTTGCAGATTTAACAGATCCAGGCTTTCATGCACCTGCTGCATAGCCGCTTGCTGCTGTACCGCTTCCTTTTTCGCTTCCTCACGCTGCGACTGAATGTTAGAGGTATACGTCGCCGCGATAATAATCACGATAACAAACAAGAGCGTAATTAAGTCACTGTAGCTGAGCAGCCAGCTTTTCTCCAGCTCCTTTTCGTCATACAGCCGGTCATCATGCATAACGGTCCTGCCTTTCAATCGTTCCCTTCATACTGCCTGCTTCTTTAATAAGCACCAGCTTCTGGTCACCTGGCAGGAACGAGTTCAGTTTTTCAAACAACAGGCGTGGCGTTTCCATCCGCTGCAAACCGACACACCCCTCAACGTAAAGGCGCTTTTCAAACATTTCCCGGTCATACAGGTCCATCATCCGGTAGTAGCATGGCAGAGCAAACAGGTTGGCTAAAAGAGCGCCATAGAGCGTCGCCACAACAGCCGCACTCAGGCTATGACCCGTCTGCGTGAAATCAGAGAGGGAGCGCAACACGCCTGTCATGCCAAGGAGCGTACCGACCAGCCCCATTCCAGGTGCGAGCAAGCTAATAAGGCGAAAGAAGCCGGCTGCTTGCTGGTAGCGATACTGCTCGCCCTTGAGCTCGTTCTCCAGAATCATGCGCAGCTCATCCTCTGGAACGCCCTCGATCGCGAGCAAGCTGCCACGCTGCACGAATGAATCGCGTTCACTTTGCAGCTCCTTTTCGAGCGCGATATAGCCCTGCTCTTTCTGGACGAGCGCGTAGTAATAGAAGCGCTTGATCGTTTCCTCTACATTGCTTTCCCGTCCGTGGATCAAGAGGCGGATCATCTTTTTCAGATCCAGATGCTTGCGCTTGATCGCGTAGGAGATTACTACGGCCAGCGCTACCAGCTCGATGGCGGTAATGTTTAGAAGATCAGCGAGGTTGCCGTTTAAGTATACCGCGTGGATGAAGATGAGGAGGACGGCTCCGATTAGGAGGAGCGAGCGGCGTTTTGTGGACAATGTTGTCACCTTCCTAGTCTTTCGAAAAGATGTACTTAGTATAGCAGATGGTGGGAATGAGAGTAGTGAGTCTGGATAATGTTGGTGTAGGATTGTATCCAAAATGTCGATAAAGAAAGAGTACTCTCAATCTAATAAAGAGGTGACATCCATGAATGCAATCCAATTGCAACAAGCGGTGACGATTAGCCTGACAAAACAAGTACAGGAAACTGCACAAGCTCAAGCTGCTACCATGTTGGAAGATTTCGCGAAGACGCAGCAAAATATTCAGGCGGCGCAGGCTGGGCATCCAACGTTGGGGAAGGTTTTAGATGTGAAAATTTAGCTTTACGGGCCGGGTTTTTCCGGCTTTTTTAATAGAAATAAATAGGAGTGTTTTCTGTGGCAAAAGATTATCAAGTAAATTGGTCAGCACACCCTAATATTTACAATAACTACAGTGAACGTTCATTTAATGTATACTTTTCAGAGCCTGATTCTGGTGTTAATTCTGAGACGGGGTTGTTATTACTTATTCCTGGCTTTGATGGTCATGCTAACTCTAACGTCTATCAAAAAATGCGAAGAGTTTTTGCAGATCAATACAATTTAGTAACTGTACAGTGCGATTATTTTGGGCAAGAATTCATGCAGAGCTATAGATCACCTCACATTAACATTTCTCCCCAAGATGTGGCATCTGTGTTTCAGCCAAATGAGATCGATTTGATTTTTAAAGAAGGTTTTAATTCCGCTCATTTTTTAGACATAGCCAGTAAGTATAAAATTTGGGTAAAGGCATATGAAGTTTTAAACGAAAGTAATGAAAATTTTAATGATATGGGACTGATGCAAGCGTTAGATAACATTACAGCGATTTGCTATGTAATCCAAATTTTAAAAGATAACAATCTTGAGTTTAATACTAATAAAATTATTGTTTATGGCCAATCTCACGGAGCATATTTAAGCTATTTATGTAATGCATTTGCCCCAACCCTGTTTAAGCTACTTATTGATAACTCAGCTTGGTTATTCCCTGATTATTTGTTAAATGAAAGGTATTTAAAACACGAAATAGGTGATATGTTTTTAGACATTTCATTTACATACATGGCATCGAAACTAGATAATGATTCCGAAATTCTCCACTTACCAACACTGTATAAAAGTTTTAATAATCTTTGTCACATTCAATCATTTCATGGAACAACTGACAGTCTAATAAGCCATATAAAAAAACGGCAGTTTTGTAATACACTTGCAAATTGTATGTACCATGAAATCAGTGAAGACAAACTTGACGGTTCCGCATTCCAATCAACCAATCACGGCTTAAATTCAGACTTCCTAGAGTTATTTCATTTCGTTCTTAATAATAAGCATTTTGAAAAATCTACTGATTTACAATTAAATCCTATCCAAATACTAACGGAGAGTCATCATTATCATTTTGATTACAGCTCAGGCGTTCCCGCACTATACATATATAACACCTGATAAGGGCAAAACGGCTTGTGACGATACCTGTCATCAGCCGCTTTGTCTTTTTAAAAATTCTAAAATCATTTACTTTTTATGATCTAAAAATGCCCCATAGGCATTAGGGCCGTTTTCGTTGTATGTGTCCATTGCCTGTTTACTGCGTTGGATATTATTGAGTTGAGTCTGAACGGCTCCTTTGCGATCATCCATCTTAGAAACTAAGCGTTGGTTTATTTCGTGTACCTGCCTAAGTATATCTAAATTAGACTCTGTTATAGTTGTATCATCCATTCCCATTTGTTGCATTTGTTCAATCAATTTTTCACGTTCATCAAGAATAGCTAACCACTCATCAGAGTCCGATGCGTCTTGGAGCACTTTTTGCTCAAGACGCATCGTATGTTGCAGTAATTGTTGCAAAAGAACATCTGGTGATTTTTCCATTACTTCAGCCCTCATCCTTGGTTTTTCGCCAAGATCATTGCTTCTTTCCACGTATCACGAAACTGAATGAAATACTCCTCAACCTCAGTAAGAATCGTGATCTCTTTTTGAATATTAGCTTCTATCATACGATGAAGCATATAATCGTACATCTTGACCAACTCTTTTGAGAGGGGGATGTCATTATTCAACGTAGACATCAACTCGTACAAAATGTTTTGTACTTTTATGCTGGCCTCATGAGCCTTCGCTACATTTTTTTCTTCCGTAGCTATTTTCGCCTGTTTAATAAATTTGAGTGCCCCATTATACAACATGAGAGTGAGCTCGCCAGGAGTAGCGGTTGTTACCTGATTAGATTGATACGTCTGAGCAGCATTTTGTAACATCTGCATCACTCCCTATTATTTTTGCCCTAACATTTGAGCAAACCACGAGCCCTGGGACTGGGCTTTGGACATTGCTTTTTCCATAGCGGTGAACTGCTTCCAGTAGCGGTCTTCAATTGTTTTTAAACGGTCTTCCCAGCGACCAATGTCGTCTTCCGTTTGTTTGAGTTGCTTGCCAAGCACGCTTTCAGTGAATACAGAACCTGTTGACCCAGCTTCCTTGGTCACTTTGTCCATGACCTTATTCACTTCGCCATAGAGTCGTTCAAATACACCACTCTCTTTGTACTTCGTAGCAGCGTTGCTCTCGCTACTGTAGTTGGTGAACAGCTTAAGCACATCGTCACCATTATTGCGAATCGCATCACGAAGCTTCGTTTCATCGATATACAATTTCCCATTTTCCGTGTAAGCATTTTTACCTGGAGGTGGACCACCGATCCCAATCTCAGAGAGCGTATCGAAAGCTTTATTTACTCCTGCGACTTGTAGTGGTGTACTTAGTGCCCGTCTTAATTCAGTTAATCCGCTCGTTAAAATTGGATCACGCAACAAAATGCCGCTTTTCGCCATCGTGTCCATTTTTTCGGCTGTTTTTTCAGGAAGTGCTTCCTTTTCTTCATCCAATAAAGGTCTATAAGATTTATACTTTGGCTCTGATATTTTTTTATTCATTACATCGATAATCGCATTATACTTATCGACGAAATCTTTAACGCTTTTAAAAATCGAATCTTCGTCGGTTTTTGTATTGATAACAACTGGAGTAGTAGTCGGTTGTTTTAAGATGAAATCAATTCCGTCAAAAGTGAACGTATTAGACTTGGACGTATATTCAACACCATTGATTTTGAATTTGGCGTCAGCACCGCCTGATGCCGGAGAAGATGTGGAATTACCTATTTTGAAAATATTTCCTGCATTATCCGTTGAGAAACTAAATGCTTGTTCATCTGTTGACGTCATAACTAATTTTCCATTAAAAATGCTCGCCTTAATACCTATGTTAGAGCTGTTAATTTTGCCAATCGTTGTCTCAATAGACTCATCTTGCATAACATCTATGTTTACTGTTTCAGAGCCCTTATTCAGTGTCAATTTAAATTGTGAATCGTTTTTCGTGGAAACCGGACTGAACTCAGCCTTTGGAGGTGTACCTGCCACTGCTAGCTTTTCTACTTCAACTGTATACGAAGACAACGCAGGTCTACCCTTTGCATTAACGGAAACAATACTGTCATTATCAGAAGAAGCCACTTGTTTGTTAAAGGTGCTAGACAAGCGGAGAGTTTTCAAAGAATTCTGCAGGTCAGCCAATAGTGTATTCATCTCTCTATAGGCATCGCGCTTCCATTCAATTGCATATTTACTACGTTGCAAACGGTTGATTGGCTCTCGCTGTGCTTTCATTATATCTTTGACCATTTTCTCCGTGTCCATCCCTGATGCCATACCGCTAATACGTAAACCCATGTTCTTAACCCCCTATCTTTTTTCGTCCACAAGCAGACCGATCATTTCCTGCATCTGAGCTACCATATCCATCATTTTCTTTGATGGAATTTCTCGGACCACTGTGTTGTCATGATCGCTGATGATCTGGACATAGTATTCATTCAGCTTGTCATGCAAGGTAAACTTGAGATGTGTTGTACTCGACTGCATGAATTTGTTTAGACTTTCAATTTCGCGCTCCAAGTCTGCACGTGTGTGTTTTCTCTCTGACTGGTATCCTGCGACTTGAGAATCTCCGGTTTGGGTTGTAGGCTTGTTCTCCATTCCTTGAAGCTTTTCTGTATAGAGTACTTTAGCATTCCCAGTTAAATTGCTCCCTTGGATGCTCACACTTTCTCCTCCTCTACTGGTTCCCTTTACCATTAGTATCGGAAAAAAATCTCAAGGTGTTTACATATCTTAAGCATGCCATTTCTTTTCGTTCAAAATGGCTTCTGCAACGATAAAATCATAGTGTGAGTCTATATCTAACGAGCGTTCTTTCGGCATGGCAAAGCCTATTGTTTCCTCATGTAAAAATGAGCGTGTCTTCTGTAGCCAAGATGATCTCGCCACATAAACCGCCCCATTTAAAACAAATACATCGGGTGTATCTTGTCTTCTAAGAACTGGCTGTTCGGAGCTGAGCACTGGCTTTATACACTTTTCTTCAGAAAGATGATACATCCAGTACGGAGATTTATCTGTCAGTGTTACAGATATGCATGCATTAGCCTTTTGACTTAAACATTGCTCGATGCATCCATCTATATCTCCTGTATTGCGAAGTGGCGATGTCGGCTGTAGCAACATCACATAATCATAACCATGAAGCACCGACATTGCGTGAAGAATGGGTTCAATCCCAGGTGTATTGTCCTGAGCAAGTTCTTCCGGTCGAAAAAAAGGAACCTCGCATCCCCACTGTCTAGCTACATCTGCTATTTCCTCGTCATCAGTAGAAACTACCAGACGATCAATATAGGAAGATTTTTTTGCTGCTTCAATTGTCCAGGCGATCAGAGGTTTTCCCGATAGATTCCGGAGGTTCTTTCTAGGGACTCCCTTGGAACCGCCTCGCGCAGGTATGATCGCAAGCACTGATTTATTTTGTATCATCCAAATACCTCCGCAAACTCAATATTAGCTCTCTCATAATCAGCTATCCTCCCAATATCTAGCCAATATTCTCGTATCGGGAAGGCAATCGTTTCCAAGTTTGTTTTCATCAAATTATCAAATAAACTTGGCATGTCAAAATATTGGTTATGAGGGATAGTATCGAGTACATCTGGACTGAGCACATAAATTCCGGCATTAACGAAGAATCGCTGAGTTGGTTTTTCTTCAATGGAGGTGAGTCGATGTTTATCCAATCTGACGACACCATAAGGAACCTGATGATCATATTCTCTAACACACATCGTCGCTTGGGCTTGATACGCTTTATGGAAATCGAGCAACTGCTCAAAATTCACTTTGGTTAATAAATCTCCGTTCATCACAAAAAACGGTTCTGCTGGTATTTCTGGTAATAGACTCAGTGCCCCTGCAGTTCCCAATGAATCCTGTTCCTGCAAATAACGGATTGATATCCCCCATTTTGAGCCATCTCCAAAATACTCACGAATCATTTCCGCTTTATACTTCACGGATATGTAAAATCGATGAAAACCTTGATCAATAAAACTTTGCAAAATCGTTTCCAACAACGGTTTATTACCGACTTTGAGAAGTGGTTTGGGACAATCATGTGTTAGTGGATGAAGTCTTGTACCTAATCCACCTGCCATTAGCACCACCCAATTGTCTTTCCGTTTGGGCCGCAACAGTTCATTTAGTACCTCAACGTGAATGATCCGCCCCTCTTCGTCAACAATCGGAATCTGATGAATCTTCTTGATCTTCATTAGCGCCAAAATATTTTCACGTGTCTCATACGGTGAAGCAACCGTTGGAAACGAATTCATGATCATAGAAATCGGATCTTGAAGAGCCTTGCCTTTTAACAATCCTCTACGGATATCTCCATCGGTTACAGTCCCTAAAAGCCTATCGTTCTCATCTGCTACCAAAGCAATTTGACGGGCATTCTTATCAATGATTTCCAACGTATGAAGGATCGGCGTATTCGGTGATACCAACAGATTTCTCCAGTCCATCATTCGTCACACCTTCCTGACACTAATTTCTACATATTTCGTGCGGGGACACCTGCTACTTTTGAATCGGCTGGTACGTCTTTCACAACAACAGCCCCTGCCGCTACCATGCTGTTTCTACCAATCGTTAGCCCTTGAATGACGACTGCTCCCGTCCCTACATGGGTATCATCCTCTATAATGATTCCGCCAGATAAAGTGACACCTGGAGCGATATGGACATGCTTCCCAATACTAGTATCATGATCAACCGCAGCTCGAGTATTGATGATGGAGTTACTGCCAGTTCTAACCCCTGCCTGAATGACTGCTCCCGCCATAATTTGTACACCTTCATCGAGAATGGCATTTGTTGAAACAATGGCAGATGGGTGAATGACATTTGCAAAAGAAAAGCCTTTTTCCTTCCAGAAATGAAATAACCTTTTTCTTCTTGTATTGTTACAGACCGATCCCAGACCGTTAACCAACAAAATATCTTCTGGCGAGTACGTGTTGACAATCTCGTCGTTACCCAACCAGGAAATGCCCAAGATAGTAGACTCGGTTAGAGGATCTGTAAATCCAATGATTTCCTGATTACGTAACTGTAAAACTTCCATGACAACCTTGGCGTGGCCGCCGCCACCTAACACGATGATCGGCTTCATGATCGAATCACTTCATCCGCCTCGTAATCTCGGTCTGCTTCTTTTCCGATCCATTCCCAATACAACATAGGGGAAAGTCCTGTTCCAGGTCGTTTTGTTGTTAAATTACTGTGATTAAATCGTTCTCCTTTTTGAATACTGCGTGCAGCTACCAAACTTTTACGAGCAATCGACTTGTTTTTATGCTCCGACAGTGTGGGGAACTTCAATTTTGAACCTAAAGCCATCTCTACCTGTCGAATCGCTTGAATCATTTGCTTTAATTCAGTCGGCTCTAATGATGCCATGTGATCTGGCCCAGGCAAATTTTTATCTAAGGTAAAATGCTTTTCTATTACCTTTGCGCCACGAGCTACCGCAGCAATAGGGACAGCAATTCCATCCGTATGATCAGATAACCCTACAGGCAATCCAAAAGCAGTAGCCAATGTATCCATTGCCCTTAAGTTAACGTCCTCGTAAGGGGCAGGATACTCCGTTGTACATTGAAGAAGCGTAACTTTCTGTCGTAATACTTGTTGCGCTTCAAAACTAGAGTATGTTTCCATAAACTTCGAAAGAGAAGGAACCTCCTCAATCCCCAAATACCCATAAGAGAGAACACTTAGTGCTCCTTCTATTTCACTTAAATTAGACATACCCGTGGAAAGAAAGATAGGAAGATTTGTCTGAGCCGCCTTCAAAAGCAGAGGAGCATTCGTGATCTCACCCGATGGAATCTTTAATTGATCTACCCTAATTTCACTAACAAGCATATCAATGCTCTCTAAATCAAACGGTGTTGAAAGGAACTGAATATTACTATTTCGGCAACAATCCACAAGTTCTTCATGCATCATTCGACTCAATTCCAGTTTTTTGACCATCTCTAACTGGGACTCTTCATTACTTGTTCTTTTCTTCTGATAATCAGCCTTATCTGCGTACTTACTAATAATGCTCTCTGCCTTGAAGGTTTGAAATTTTACCGCATCCGCGCCAGCCTCGGCAGCGTTATACACTAACTCTTTTGCCATTTCCAACGATCCATTATGATTAACGCCTGCTTCGGCGATGATAAATGTTCTAGACATTACTACACCTCCAAAGAAAGGTCATAAAAAGATTTTTTGAGTAATAGTGAGAGATCTACTTCTTTCAATACTTTTTTTACTTTCCCAGATACATAGTCCTCTCCATACGGCGAATGTATTTTTTGAAGTTGTCTATGAAACTCATGAGAAAGTGCCATTTTAATTGCATCGCAAATAGATTCTTTTGTCTCCATGCAATCAATAACGGAAGCGGCTTGTATCCTTCCTTTTTGTCGATCCCCGAGATTCACTGTCGGCTTTCTAAAGTAAGGAACTTCCAGAATTCCACTAGACGAATTACCAATAACCACATCTACATGCTGAATTGCACTCAAATAACGCAATTGTCCGAGCGAAACAAAAGACTTGCATGTTGAAGGACGTTGATAGACATATTCATCTATCATTTTTGAAATAGTGCGTCCTTCCATATCTGCATTTGGCTTCGTAAAAATACACGTCGCATTGGGAAATTCGTCTAATGCATGGAACAATTCTTTTATCGCTGTCTCTGAGTGACCTTTTTCCAAAGTTACCGGATGATAAGTTATCAGAAAACTCGGCCTCTTTAGTGAAAAGTTAATAGATCGCTCAATTGTTGGACGATCCATCAAGTCCATCTTTCTAATATTATCTAGACCAATAGCACCCACAGTATATACTCGTTCAGGTTGTTCACCCATTTGAATGACTCGATTTCTATATGTTTCTGTTGAGACAAAATGTAAATGAGACATCTTCGTTACTGAATGTCTGATTGCTTCGTCAATTACGCCTTCTGTGGTTTCACCCCCATGCAAATGAGCAAGCGGAATACGGGCGACCATCGCTGCCTGAGCCGCTGCTAATATTTCGAATCGATCCCCCAGGACTACTACGATATTTGGTGCTAATCTATCAAAAACCCCGGCGAATCCGATCGTCCCCAACCCGAGAGAAGTTGCAATCCCCACAGAAGTATCGCTTGAAAGAAGCATCTCAACTTTTTCATCAATGACAAAACCATCTTGTTCAATCAACTGATAGGTGAGCCCATATTCCGGTGACAAATGCATGCCTGTAACAACTATTTGCAGTTGCAATTCAGGATCATCCTGAATCTCTCTCATTAACCAATATAAAAGTCCATACTCCGCCCGCGTCCCTGTCACCACACATATTTTACGTTTCGACATGCACTGCCCCCAAACTAGCGCTACTTGGGATGTTAATAATACAGCTTTCCAATTGCTTAGCAACAGATAAATCCATCCGTGGTGTAGCTGCATACATGGGAAGATCGCTTAACAATTTCCAAACTGGTCTAGTCATTATTCCCTGCTCATTCGTTGCTTGTAGGATGTCGTCACGAAGATGACTCCATTTTGGCGACAACATAATGGCATTCAGCCAGTAATTACTAGAACCAAAATCCGGCTCTGTTACAAAGGAAACGCCATCAACTTTGGAAAATACCTTGTGGTAACGAGCAGCCAGTGCTCTTTTCCGAGTCAAGAAATCCGGCAATTGCTCTAATTGAGCACACCCCAAAGCAGCATTGATATTTGGCATGCGATAGTTATAACCGACTTGGTCATGCACAAACTCCCAGTTGTGCGGTTTTTTAGCTGTAGTAGTCAGATGCTTTGCCCATTTTCCCAACTCTTCATCGTTGGTTAAAATCGCTCCACCCCCACCAGTTGTCATTATTTTATTCCCATTAAAGCTAAGTGCTGTAGCTCGTCCCCAATTGCCTGTATGGCGCCCTTTATAATACGATCCTAGTGATTCTGCGGCATCCTCTATTAGCTCCAAATGATAGCGTTGGCACACGTCAACGAGAGTATCCAACTCAACAGGGTGACCGAATGTGTGCATTGGTACAACAGCTTTTATTCTTCTACCGGTTTGTTTGTTGTAACAGCTATTATTCCGTACCTCAGTAATCTCTAGTAAATAGTCTGCCAGTTTATTTGGGTCTAAACCTAGCGTTTCTACCGAACTATCTACAAAATGAGGGATCGCCTGACAATAGGAAATGGCGTTAGCAGATGCAATAAAGGTAAGTGTCGGCACAATCACCTCGTCATCGCTTTCAACTCCAACTAATTTGAGACAAATATGCAAAGCGGCTGTGCCATTAACAACGGCTACAGCGCGCTTTACACCTGTATACTCACTAAGCATTTCTTCAAAACGATCTACATATTTCCCAACTGATGAGACCCAGCCAGTATCTAGACATTCTTTTACATAGGACCATTCATTCCCTTGAAAGCTTGGTTCATGCAAAGCTACAAAGTCTTTGTTAGAAGGAGCAACTCTTTTTAAGACAGATACAATCTCTTCCATTATGAACGGCTGTTTCATAAGTTATAAATCCCCGCTTTATAATGACTTAGATTGGATGGATTCGTAAACCATTCAATTGTTTCTCCTAATCCACGCTTAAATCCCTCTATGTTGCCATACATGGGCTCCCAACCAAGTAATTGTTTCGCCTTTGAATTATCTGCCCATAAGCGTTCTACTTCACTCTTCTCAGGGCGAAGACGCTGGTCTTCCGTTTCAATGCTGATCTTTTGTCCCATCAACTCAGCAATGAGTTCAACGGTTTGCCCAATCGATACCTCATAGTTACTGCCGATATTGATTACCTCGCCTATGGAATGGTCTGATTCTGCAACAGCTAAAAATCCATTCACAGTATCTTTTACATAATTAAAATCACGAGTCGGATGAAGTGACCCAAGTTTGATTGATTGCTGTCCACTAGCTATCTGTGTAATGATAGTAGGGATAACTGCTCTAGCAGATTGCCGAGGACCGTAAGTATTGAATGGCCGTATCACTGACACAGGAAGTCCAAACGAACTATAAAAAGACATTGCCATTTGATCAGCGCCTATCTTGCTCGCAGAATAAGGAGATTGACCTTGGAGAGGGTGCTCTTCTGTTATTGGAACGAAACGGGCTGTCCCATATACTTCGCTCGTCGAGGTATGCACAACCTTCTCCACATTCAGTTCGCGAGCTGCCTGAAGGATATTCAAGGTTCCTTTGATATTCGTATCCACATAGGTATCAGGAGAGTGATACGAAAAGGGAATGGCGATCAGAGCTGCTAAATGCAAGACGATATCGCAATCCTGCATTGCCTTTTTGACACCATGAGGATCACGAATATCACCAGTGAACACCTCCAACTCGTTTACAATTTCATTTGGAACTGTATCTAACCATCCCCAGGAATTAAATGAATTGTAACAGACAAAAGCTTTGACATTGCTCCCGCTCTTCACCAATTCTTCTGTTAAGTGGGATCCAATAAAGCCATCTGCCCCAGTAACCATAATTCTTTTATTCTTTAATCCCGTTATGTTATTTCCCATTGTCACTACCTTCTTCCAAAACCTGTGTGTGTATGCTCTCGAGCAAAGGCTTCATCATTTGAGTTTGTGCCCTACACTGGGTCAGATAATTTGAGAAAAATTCCAAGACTCTTTCCGCCTTTTCAACGGGATCTTTAAGAAAGCGAGCCTCTTCAAATGATTTCATTACCACGTCAAAATCGAGATGATTCATGATTTGAATAAAAAACCAATAAAAATTATTTGCCTGTAATTTATCAAATTTACGGTCAAATTTATTGAACAGTTTTTCAAGCTCTCGTTTATTTGATCTCATTATAGAACTCTTCATCTGATCGAACAGTCTAAAAAAACTTTTATAGATACTTTCCAGCTTCTCACACTCTTCAATCAATGTATCAGATTTACTAGAGAAGAAATCCCTACTATATTTGACAGAGTAACGATCAACCCATTCATGTTCAACAATATTTTTTTCTTCTAGCCTCTCCTCGATCACTCTGTCCATCGGGATATATGTGGTGCCAGCTATATGAGCTCCACCCTTGGTCGTATTAATCACTTCCACCTCGGAAAAGGAATGGATAAATGACTCCATTTCCTTTCTGAAAGAGTCGTATGCTTTTATCGTATACATATCGTTTCCTTCGACATCCTTCACGATATGTGCTTTCTTCATGAGTTCTTCATTTACGTATACGTTATCTACGCTACCCGATGCATAATAACGATCTTTTGTATACCCCAGATTCTGACCAACCAGTATGATTGGATTACACCCAAGTCGATATAATAATTGCAACGTAATGATAGCAATTGATTCGGCGGAATGCACAACTTCCAAGTTTTTTCCATCTGTTCTCTCTAAATAAAATGGATTCACAAAGTCTCGATCTACCAAGTAATGAAGCAATGGTCCAGGATAATTTTGAATCGTCTCAAAACCTACCGTACTTCCGTAAATAAGAGGGATAGAGTCGATTCGTTTATCTTTAATTCTTTGAAAAACTTTTGCATTATTTACACTTGGGTCATAGGTGCATGCTCCATCTGGATAAATATTCCTTTCCAATAAAGCATTTATTGCTGAACCCACTGAAAAGATATATGCCAAACCGTTTTCTTTAATATAACGCAAATTTTCATATTCATAATCCAAAGATGGCCCAGCCGCCACTAGTATAGCTGGCTTACCCTTAAAAGAAGTAGTGTCCTCATGAAGAATATTAGGAGTTTGATAAATAGTTGGCAAGTTCATAATTCCGCTAATCACCGTGCGCTTTGAAAAAGACATCGCAGCATAGTTATACTTTCTACGCTCAAAGATGGCGTCAGAAAAACGATTCATAAAATCTTTTGTTTGCTCGTCAAATATCCGTTCATATGCAGGCAATATAACGAGCAGCACATCTTCCTTAACTCTACTAACAAAATGCATTAGATTATCTTGAGAGCCAGCTTCGTCTTCAGAATAGAAATACTGGAGGTTACTTGCAACCATTTCCTCTGTTGATACCATTGACATATATTGTTTTAGGATGGAGATATTTGGCTCGTACATGGAATATTTTTTTTGAGGATATCTTCGTGTAAATTCCTTGATGTGATATCCGAGACCAATGCCATAAAAAAATACTTGGCTATACTTCTCTAAATCTTTGATCGTATCTACCCAACGTGACGCTTCCCCTTGTGGGTCATACTTGCTGTGAAGATAATTCCAACCGTTTGGTGTATGAATAAGCAAAGTAGCCTGACCTTTGGCATTCGATTCTAATTTCACTTCTTCATCTGATAGAACTAATCCTGTCTTATTCATGATCGTAGAAATTGAAAATTCTTTAGTTATTTTCCCACGAAGAGTATAGTCAATTAACAACATTATTTTCTACCTCTTTTTTTGGCTTCAATACTTTTCCAACTGCGTGCTCAATATCTGTGAAACGGGGAAGTATTTCATATTTCAATATATCCCCGACTAACACCAAATCATTCTGGAATACTGCACCCTCCAATAATTTCACTTCTGATGAAATGTTGAATTTCTGCATCATATGATCGTTCTTTTCACTTGAGCCATTGTTTGCAAAAAACATGGCGACGTTTTCAATCCATTGAATCCCTTCTAACAGGTCGGAAATCCCGTTCCAAGCACTAGTATCGGGATTTATGTAAAACTTCTCTGATAACCGCTCTAGTTCCGGGATCGCTCGAGTGACATATTCCTCAATAGAGCAGAGTAAATTCTCTTTAAACTGCTCTTCGCTGATTGCTTTGATCTCGACAATTTCAACAGTTTCCCTGCCTGTAAACAAGTTCTCCAGGGGATCTTCGTAAATCTCTATACCATCTATGGTAATATGACTATATACTAGTCCTTTATCGGCAATCAGTGTATAAGCATGATTAAAAATATCGGTTATTTGGCTGATATTTGGTCCGTCATAAAGAATTTCATTAAACAGCATAATTCTCATTTGTATTGCCTCCATACCACATGATTTAATATATATATCGGCATGTAAAGGCCATTCTGTTATATGAACAAAGACGGAAAAAAGCATGAACCTCTGGTAAGAAGCTCATGCTTTTTTCATACATTATTGAATTAACGGAGCAATTGCAGAACACCTTGTGGCAATTGGTTAGCTTGAGCCAACATTGCTTGAGATGCTTGAGTCAAGATGTTGTTTTTCGTGAATTGCATCTGCTCTTTCGCCATATCTACGTCGCGGATACGGGATTCAGCAGCAGTCAGGTTCTCAGAAGTTACGTTCAGGTTGTTGATAGTGTTTTCCAGACGGTTTTGGTTCGCACCCAAGTAAGAGCGCGCACGGCTCACACTGTTAATGATGCTGTCAATGCTCACCAACACGCTGCTAGCACCAGTTGCAGTACTAACATCAAATCCGCTCATGGCGGTATTTGCAGAAGTCAAGTTGAACTTAGTAGCATCCAAAGACAGTTTTTGACCTGCTTCTTGACCGATTTGCAAAACGATTGAGTTGGCACTCGCACCAGAACCATTAAGCAAACTAATACCATTAAATTTAGTGTTGCTCATGATGTTGGATGTTTCTTTTCTCAACTCAACAATTTCTTCTTGCAGACGCGCACGGTCATTAGCGGCATTGTAAGTATCGTTAGCGGATTGAGTAGCCAGTTCTTTTACACGAACCAACATGTTGTTAACCGTTTGCAGGGCACCCTCAGCCGTTTGAATCAAAGAAATACCATCTTGAGCATTACGGGAAGCTTGTTCCATACCGCGGATTTGAGCACGCATACGCTCAGAGATAGAGAGACCAGCAGCATCGTCAGCCGCACGGTTGATGCGGTAGCCAGAAGACAGTTTTTCTACGTTTTTACCCAGGTTACCACCGTTTACACCCAGTTGACGGTGGGTGTTGATAGCGGACATATTGTGTTGGATAATCATGTACAATTCCTCCTTGAGATATCGACAGTCACGTCCCTGTGACTGTTGCTAATTTTTGAGACTCATCGCAATCGCGCGCTTGCGATTTTGTCCCTACATTTTTATTATCGGAATCTCGTTATCTGGTTGTTAGCATTTTTAGAGTTTTTTCTTCTTTTTTCTGCAAAAAAACAAAACGAGGAGAATTGGTCCAACTTTATCGGGGAGTGGATGGATTCTATGTCATAAAACCCCTCTGCATTTGAAAGATACATTAGGTTCTATAATCATGAACGATTCCAGAAAAAATCAAGCCAGTGTGCTCCGGTAGAGTACCGATACACACTGGCTGCTTTTTTAGTTCTATCTACTTGACAGGAGTAAGATCACGATCGATCATCTTCCCGTTTCTTATTCATTTGCATCAACTGTTTTACAGCCTGCCAGTCTATCTGTTTAGTCGTAGCCAGCTTATTCTCCTCCTGAATGGCATCGTAAATTTCTTTGCGATACACATCCAGATTCCTTGGCGCATCAATCCCAATCCTCACCTGATCCCCGTCAACTGAAATAATCTTAATTTCAATGGTGTCACCAATTATGATGGATTCATTTTTCTTACGAGAAAGGACCAGCATTTGAACACCACCTACTCTACATCCGCAGCTTGTTGCTCGAACAATGGCTGACGGATTGAATACGAATCTTCCTGCAAAATTACCTGTTTACTCATTCGGTTGGTGAGATTAATTACGATAGGGGCTTTTAGGTTAATAGTTGCTTCATTTTTCCCCCGAATAGTAACGATAGAAAAAATAGCTACAGATGATTCTTCTTCTAGATGCAGCGCGTCTTGTGATACCTCGGGGAGTGTAAACTTGTAGTCAGGATAGAAAGAAAAAGGATTTACTACCAAAAAGCCGACATCCTTTTCTTCCGTCGACTGAATCAGATAAAAGGGACTTTCCTCTTCCTGCATCAACTGAAAAAACTGCAAATGAGAAAAACCCGGGATGCCATCTTCGAAAAATAGCTTGCCCAATTCCACTTGTTGACTTGCGTTCATTTTTTCCCCTCGCTTACATCATTTGATCCAGTTGACCGCCTACCGCTTCTATTTTCAAACTATTATATTGTATCATATACGGCTCCACCTTGCCTGGAGTATATGAAAACTCTGGAGGCCTTGTAACAGGATCTATACTCATCCCGTTGCGCTGAACGCTAATCACGACAGGCTTGAGTTCAATGCTGATCTCGACCCCTTCATCAGTAGAAGCAGCCGGAGGAGTGTACCCTCCCTCAAGGGCTCGCAGGCCTTTTTCCCTGCCTATAGAGGCAATGACATTTTCTTTTGTATAGATTCGCATTAATCGATCGCCTTCTTGGCTCTTTTCCGCGATCGCCTGAAGAGCTTTCTGCTTGCCGTAATCAGCAGAGCTGTCGCTAAATTGCACATTGGTCATGATTCCAATATTAGCACGAGCCTGACTGGAATCGATCTGTAATATCGTACGGGCTTGCTCGATATTCAATATCGCCGGTACCTGGCGTAAGTTCATTTCTGCTTGTGGTTGTTTGATTTCATGGACTGGCTTGTTGATGTTGAGACCCAACTGAGCAAATGTGCTCTCCATCCGAATTTGCGGGATTTGCATCTTGTTACTTCCCTCCTCTTTTCTAACGCAGGAAGTCCAGCAGAGTCGGTTGAATAATACGCGCACCAGAACCTAATGCAGCAGAGTGCACACTTTCTTGTGTTTTCAAATTGGTCATGACTTTTGCCATATCAGCATCTTCGTTTTTGGACATCAAGCCCGTAATGCTTACCTCTGATGTATTCAAGCGCTCTGCAATCAGTTCTACCCGATTGACGCTTGCCCCTAACGTTGCACGTTCAGCCAGGAGCTTGTCAAATTGATTATTCATCGCTGTCTGGAATTGCGTTGCTGATCTACCGTTACTTAATTCCGTAATGATGCCATTCAGTAATGTGAAGATATTATTGGCGTTATCTGGGTAGTTAAATATGTTCTGCGCATTCGTATTCGAAGTTACAAACACATTTTGACTTACTTCCAAATTAATTGGAGAGCTGTTTGTACTGACGAAGTCTCCTGCTCCACCTTTAGCAGTTGCATCAAAAGGCGCCTTGTCCGTATCCGTACCAGCAAAAATATACTTCCCATTGATTTGTTGGTTCGCTAATGTCCCCATGTGCATTTTTAATTCTTGTACTTCTGACGCCATCGTCTTCAAGTCATCTGGTGAAACGGCCCCATCTCCGGAGTACACAAGAAGTTCCTTCACTCGCTTCAAGATACTACCCATTTCATCCATTGTACTATCCGTCATATTCATCCAAGACTGCGCCTCATCCACATTCCTCTTATACTGATCATTCTCCATCAAGGAAGAACGATAAAACATTCCACGAGCCGCTACTACCGGATCCTCTGAAGGTTTGGAAATCTTCTTCCCAGAAGACAACTGATCCTGCAACCCATCCATATGACGCATCGACTTATGCAAATTCCGCAACATATTACTATTCAACATATTTTGCGTTACACGTACTGCCACAATCTATCCCCTCCTATTAGCGTCCAACAATGCCCATGCCATTGATGATTTTGTCCAGAATTTCATCCACGCTTGTCATGACACGTGCAGATGCGTTGTAGGCATGCTGGAATTTCACCATTTCTGCCATTTCGTCATCGATCGATACACCTGAAACCGATTGGCGTTGGTTATCTACCGTACCAACCAGCATCTCGGAGTTCAACTGGTTACGTTCTGCTTCCTGAGCATCCACACCCAATTGGCTGATCGTGTAGCGGTAGTAGTTATCCAAAGTCGAGCTTTCGGGCAAATCGTTCGGACCTGTACCCGCAGCCAGAACCTTGAATTTAATAGAAGCAATCGCCAGTGCGCTCTCGTTGTTTCCTACTGGCGTACCACCGGCTTCTGGCTTCGCTGCCGCAATTGCATCCAGACTTTTCAAAATTTCCGGATTGATCGAGATGGTTCCCGCACCTTTTGGATAATCTCCGTTAGCAGCAAGAGAGCTTGAATCCACAAAGAACGGCAGTCCTTGGGCAGTACCATTTTTAATATCTGTCAGACTAACACCTTGTCTGTGCAGATCGTTGATTTCCTTAGTCAAATTAACAGCCAAAACATCCAGGCGTTTCAGCATATTCGGTACGATCTGATCACGCGATTGAAGCACACCCGCCATGTATCCAGTCGTTGGGACAAATTGAGCTCCGCCCAGTGTCATATCACTAAGTCCAGTAGCGGGATTTTGCTGAGTGGCAACTGGCTGCGAAGTCACTCCTGTGACAAAATCTCGTCCTTCAATGGTTACGTTAACCATACCTGCAGTAGTTTGTGTGACTCTGGTTTCAACCAATTTGGAGAGTTTGTCTAGCAGGACATCTCGCTGATCGTACAGATCATTTGGCTGATAGCCGTGTGGTACCACGTTCGAGATCTGATTGTTCAAGTTCGCAAGTTGCTGTCCGAGCGAGTTGATTTCCAACGCCTTCACGTTGACCACGTTATCCAAGTCTGTGCGAACCTCTTGAATATGATTAGTCAGTGTATTAAACGTATCGGCAACCGCCTTGCTTCGTTCCCGCACAACGGCACGAGCCGATGTATCTGTTGGGTCTTTGGCAAGGTCTTGCCATGCTTGCCACATTTGGTCCATTACTTTTTGCAAACCAGTGTCGGAGGGCTCGTTCATGATACCTTCCAGCTTTTCCAATGTCTCAAGACGACCTTCCCAGTATCCTTGGCGCTTGTATTCATTGCGATACTGGATATCCAAAAACTCTTCACGTAAGCGCTGGATGCTTACCGCTTGCACACCCGTTCCAAGCAGTCCCGGTTCGATGCCCGCCTGCAAGCCTACATACGGCAACCCAGTCGTAGCCTGCATGTTCACCCGCTGACGAGTGTATCCTTCTGTATTCGCATTTGAAATATTATGTCCGGTCGTATTGAGTGCAGATTGTTGGGCAAACAATCCGCGTTTACTCACTTCAAGTCCATGAAAAGTAGAGCGCATATCGACACCTCTTTACGCTTTTTTGTTGAAAAATGTTCGGTTCGCTTGTCGATACGTGTCCGCTGCCGGTTTGCCATAAATGAAATCGTCCTCTGGCGTATCCGTGATCAGATCAAGCGTCATGTTTACAAATGAAAGGGATTGCTTCAGCAGCTGCTGGTTCAACTCGTTCGCATCGCGCAGCTCACTGACGATTCGGCTAAGCTCGTTGCGATAGGATGTGAGCCGCAGCTTCTCTTCCGCACTGGTCGTCAACTTGATCAGCTCAGCCAGCGTGCCCTCTTGCAGGGTCAAGCCCTTATCAGCAGTTAGCTCTCTTACCGCATTCATGCGGGCTGTTTCTACTGCTGTGACACCCTTGATCAGCTTTTGTTCCTGGTGGGTAATGGCCACCAGCTCATCCACATCCCCTTTTACTAGCACATCCTTCTTTTGCATGGCTAATGTATACAAGGCTTTGTGCATTTGGATCAAATTGTCGAGCAGATCGTAGAGTGTTTGCATATTTTCAAGTTCTCCTCATTTTCCCTAGAGAGGTTGTTTATAGGGGATGTTCCAAAACCCCGGGAACATCCACTTTTATATCTTTTTCCAGAAGGACAAAAGCTTCTCGGCAATCTTTTCACTGGAGACGCGATAGCTGCCTTCCTCCACTTGCTTTTTCAGTTGATCCACTTTTTCTCTGCGTTGCGGGGAATTCGGATCTTCTACCTGTCTTTGCATTTCCAACGCTTCTGTAGAAATGTCTACTTTGTCTTTCCCCATTGGGATCTTACCGCTCTTTCCGACAGGCGTATTCCCTGACTTGTTATAAGCATTGATCATCCCTATACGGTTGGGCTCGTTAATGCGCATGTGCTAACCATCCTCTCAAACCACCGGACATTTTATTGGTTACTGGCTGGTCTGCTCGACCCGCTTTGACAACGTTTTACCGTTCATCTAAACATAAAAAAGCCGATGATACCTTCTAGTAGTATCATCGGCAAATTCGCTGCTCTCGATTAGTTTTTTTGAGCAAAACTATTCGTCACTATTCTGCTTTCTTCGATAGGCAGCAGCTTCCGCCAAGCGTGCACGACTGTCCGCTTCCAATCGCTGATCAACGTCAAGCTGCTGATTGATTTCGTGTTTTAGGCCCTTCATGCAGGATTCACACATATTGCCTGTCCGAATCATAAAACCACAAACTTCACACGGATAACCAAGGTTTGGATTTCCTTCAATAGAGATCCGGCCTTCTCTAATAAATTTGGTAATTTGCTTTACACTCACGCCAGTTTCTTCGCTCACGACGTGAATATTTGATCCGCGATTTTCACGTTTACGCAGAAATTTGGCGCATTTCTCATATTCTTGTTCCACTATTTGACTGCACTTGGGGCAAATGTCGCGGACTACTTGTACAAAAAGAGCATCACACCGCGAGCAATTTGCGAGTTTACCCAGAGACATAAACGACAACCCCTTTGCTCATTCGAAAAGTTCGCACCGATTCCAGACTGTTGTTTGCTTCCATGATAACGCAATTTTACCAACCTGGCTATCGGTATATTGTCAAGGAGTAAATTTCACAAAGTGCCCCCAAATGTGCTCGTAGAACACTTGCACATGAACGCAGTGTTGATCCTGTTGTAAAAATATCATCCACAAGCAAGATTTTATACGGCTGATGGCATGAATTGTGTAAAGTCGAGAGTTCTTTATCTCCAACCCAGGCAAAGGCTTCTCGCATACTGTCCTGACGTGCGGTACGCCCTCCTTGTTTGCTTAGCTTTGCGGTCTCTTTGGTTCGTTGCAAAAGCGTTCGTACAGGAACGCCAATTGCTCTACTAAGTTCAGCAACCAGCAGATCGACCTGATTAAAACCGCGTTCATACAAACGCTTGTTATGTAGAGGGACTGTAGTAATACACACAAAGGAGGAAGGGTCATGATAGCGAAAGAAAGTAACGGCGAGAAGCCCACCGTAAAAAACTGCAAGCCGTTCATCCCCGCGATATTTATATAGGCCAAGTAGATTTTTTCCCCAATCGTTATAGTGCAGTAGACTGCGATTACTGACGAGCGTCTCCTCCTGAACGATCTTACAATCGTGACACAGGTTATCAAAAGACATATCCTTTCCCTGCTCACGCCCACATCTTTGGCAGATTAGATCTCCAATCACAGGGAGGACCTCCAGGCATTCTGCGCAGAGAGAAATGCCTGCTATTAACCGATAAACGACCGGGTAGCGCGCTTGGTTGCTTAATTTCCGAGCCCATTTACGAACAACCGCTTCTTTTGCGAGTGAGGAAATATGGCCTCCGCAGCTAACACAGGTCTTGTTCTTCAAGTCATTGCCTCCTGTGCTCGCAGTTTATCCGCCAGCTGGTTCATCCGGCAAATTTGTTTGACAGCCGCCCTGGGGGAACTCGCGCGATCTGCCTGTAAAAACAATACCGTCCCCGTCGTATCATCGAAAGATCTTCCAACCCGCCCAGCTATTTGCACCAATGACGCCTCATCAAACACAGGAGCCTCAGCTCCCAGTACTACAACATCACTACGCGGAATTGTGACGCCCCGCTCCAAAATCGTTGTGGTTACCATAAGGGTATATCGTCGTTCTCGAAATGCCATGACCTTTTCCTCACGTGAGGAATCCGCCGCGTGAACTCCTGCCATCTGCGATGCATGTGCGGGTATCTGCTTTTGTATATAAACGAGCACTTTTTCTACATCATCAATTCGAGGAACAAACAGAAACACTTGGCGTCCATTGTCCAGTGAACCGCGTACCATTTCAATGAGCTCTGCAACCGGCCGATTCGATTGAACACGCTTATGCAACCCTTGGACAGTGATCACTTTTGGGACAGGTAACGCGGAACCATGATAGCGACCTGGCAGCAGAACGTGTGATGCTGATGACAGAGGTATGCCAGAAGAGTGAGTAAAGAGTCTCCCTTTGCTTAGAATCAGTCGCTTTTTTAAATAGCGTGGTGGTGTTGCGCTCAAGTAAAGCATCTTCCCCCCTGCCTGCACCGCTCTGGCCACCGCCCGATACAAAACCAGATTATTGTGATAGGGAAAGGCGTCTGCTTCATCGAGCACAACAAGCGGAAACCTGCGATAGTAACGCATGACCTGATGTGTCGTCGCGATAGTAATATCACCGTCTTCCCATTTTTGTGCACTCGACCCATGCACGGCTATAACCTGAGCATTTGGAAACACTTTTTGTATACGCGGTGCAAGCTCTAGCACAACATCTTTTCGCGGTGTAGCAATCAAAACCCGCCCTCCTGCCGACAGAGCCTCCGCAATTGATGGGAACAATAGCTCCGTTTTCCCTGCTCCGCAAACCGCCCAGATCAAAAACTCATCCAACCCGGGGCGTGGGCTGGCGACAAAGCGTCGTGCCAGCTCTGCTGCTGTAGCCTGATCTTTGGAATAACTGCCCTTCCACTGCAATCGGGAGACATCACGAACGCGTCCTTTCGCCTTCTTCACGGATGACACGCCAGACTGTGCGGGCACTAATAGATAAGGCGTGCAGCACTTGCTTCTTCCCATCCCGAGGCATACTGTACAGTACGCGCAGCCTTGTCCGCAGCTATGGCACACAGTCAGCTCCAAGTCTCCCCTCCCGCTTCCGCATCGCTCACAGCTCAGTTCCAAGTGATTGCGCCACCAGCTTTTTTTCACAGATAGACGTATCCCTGGCTGCCACTCTGCCTGTTCCGCCAGAACCATGCGTTGCAGTGCAGCTGTGCTGTCATGATCATCTAACCCTCGCTTTTGCCGCAGCGTCTCTACCTCTTCCCACAAAAGCGATCTCCCTGCAAAAGCTACTCGATGTGCCTTTGCAGAAGAACTCAAATTCTCCTTATCGTCATTCATTGCTTGTACTTTTTTGCCTGTTAAGTGAGCATCAGCAAAGTCGCTCATCTCCCACATAAACCACTCATCTCGTAATGATTCTTTACCCGCTGCCTCACGCCTATATAAATGACTCACTTCTCGTACATATTCCAAAATCATCTGCTTTATCTTTTCAAGCCCTTGATCGTTGATTCGTTTATCCCTACCGTAAGACACTTGAAAGTAGGAGTTCATGATTTCTCGCAAAGAAAATATCAGTGCCAGAGAAGTGCTTTTTCCCATTATATGCAGTTTGCAGCCTTCCCGATCTCGCCAATACATCAGATCAACCTCAAAGCAGGGGGAAACATAAGCCTGTATGGATCTCGCTTCTTCCTTGAGATAGAGCAAATACTCTCGCACATGATCACTCCCGTTTCCTTTTGCTTGCATTCAGTTTGCAAAAAGATAGCGATAGCCTGCAAGAAAAAGAAAAAAGAGGCACATGGCCTCTACATTTTAAAACGGACAAAAAAGATCGTTCCGGTATGATCTGTCTTCACTTCTATTTCAGCATGATGGCGGTCCGCTACACTGTAGCAAATAGCTAGCCCCAAGCCTGTCCCTGTCTCTTTTGTCGTAAAAAAGGGCGTTCCGATTTTTTGGATCAGCTCAGGCTTGATACCTGTTCCTTCATCGTGAATTTCCAGTACCACACGTTGCTGCTCTGTATGTGTTTTGATCGACAATCGTCCCCCTGCGGTCATTGCCTCTAATCCATTCAAGGCAAGATTCAAGATCATTTGCCGAATTTCTTTTTCATCCATAGCGAAATGGGTGCATTCACCCAGCTCCAGACTTATATATTTATCAGAAAGCAGAGCCTCTGCTTGTATCAACGGAAACAGCGATTCAATGATCGCATTCAAATCCTGCACTTGTTTGTCATTTACTTTGTTTTTTGCCAGAGTAAGAAACTCGGTAATAATGGCATTGGCACGATCCAACTCATTTAACATTAAATCGATGTATTGCAACGGATTTTGGGGACTGTGATTGGACAATTGCAAAAAGCCGCGGACGGTTGTCATCGGGTTTCGAATCTCATGGGCAATGCCAGCCGCCATTTCCCCGATCAAATTCAAGCGATCCAGTCGAATCATTTCATTCTCCAGGCGAACCCGCTCCGTAATATCGGTAATAAAACAGAGTACACATGTCTCGCCCTCGATATCCAAGATTTTTGTGGACAATAACCCTTCACGCTTCTCATCTGATTTAGTTACGTAGCTAATCTTGACATTATGAACGGGCCGTCGCAAATCAAGCGAATCCCCTTCTGTCGCTTCCTCGTCTGAAGCTGCGGTCATTGGCAAAATATCAAAGGCTTTTCCTGCTACCTCGTCGTACTCATAACCGGTAATTTCCAGCCACCCCGGATTCACATCCATATATCTGCCATCCTCCAAGGATAAAATCGAGATCAGACAGGGAGAGGACTCAAAAATGATGCGAAACCGTTCTTGAGACAAATAAAGATCGTTTCTGAGCTTTTGTTTCCGTCCCTCCTCCAGTTGCTTTCGCTCTGTAATATCACGGATGGAACATACGTAAATAGTCTGCTCCTCGATACTTGCATCCCCAAGCTGAGCCTCAACCGGAAACATACTGTTATTTCTGCGCACCGCTATCGTTTCAATCAGATTAGAGGCAAGCAGACAAGGATTCTCTTGTTTTAATTCAGGTAAAAGCGTATTGAACAGCTCACCGATTAGTTCCTCCGCTGAATAGCCAAACATACTCTCTACTGCATCATTTGCCGACAAAACGTACCCCTGTTCATCAAAAGTGACAATGGTATCCTTCAGCGTTTCACTGATTACCCGCGCTAATGCCTCAGATTTTCGTAAGTCAAACGTAACGCGATCCAGCTTTTGATGAACTTCCTCAAGTTCACGCTCTCCCTTGAGCAACATGCGTTCATGATTTTGGTAAATTCGAACGAATTCTTCTACCTTTTTCTGCAACGCTTCTGGCTGAAACGGCTTAAAAATATAATCGATCGCTCCGACACTATAGCCGTGAAAGACATGCTCCGCTTCCTGGCTGATGGCCGTGATAAATAAAATCGGAATATGTCGCGATTTTTCCCTTGCCTTGATAAGCTTTGCTGTTTCGAAGCCATTTAAACCCGGCATTTGTACATCGAGCAAGATAGCGGCAAAATCTTGCTTTAGAACATATTTCAGAGCCTCTTCTCCAGAATGGGCACAAACCAGATGGTATTTGGGAGAGCTAAGCACCGCTTCCAGTGCCAACAGATTTTCGGCACGGTCATCTACCAGTAAAATACTTACTTTCTGTTCAGGGACATCCACTAGCGATCGTTCATCTGATTTTTCTGTAGATTTTTTCTGAGCAGTCAAATTCCTGATAGTAGTTCGCATGGCTAGTATACTTTACCCCCTCTCTATTACCCAAACCGAGAAAGCCTGATAACACGAGACTTTCGTAAAGCAAACTATGGACGTGATCCTGCAATAATTTATTGAAATAAATCATTACATTTCTGCAAATAATGACGTGAAAATCGTTAAAGGAATGATCTGTTGCTAAATTGTGCTGCGCGAATACGATGTTTTCACGTAAACACGGTTGAAAAACGACATTTTCCACAGAAGCCGTATAATACTCGGAAAACGCCCGCTTCCCTCCCGCTTGCAAGTAATTTTTCGTATACATCTGCATGCGATCCAAAGGGAAGATGCCTCTTTTTGCTTGATCAACGATTCTTTCGTTCATGTCTGTGGCGTATAGCTTCGTCTTTTCGTAGAGGCCTTCTTCCTTCAAGAGAATCGCCATGGAGTAAACTTCTTCCCCTGACGAGCAGCCTACATGCCAGATTCGAATGGACGGGATATCCTTCAACAAGGGAACTATTTTCGTTCGAAATGCCAGAAAAAATGGCGGGTCCCTAAACATCTCGGTCACATTGATCGATAAGTCATCGAGCAGTCTTTTCATGGCCTCTGGCTCATGCAGGATCTTCTCTTGCAGGCCAGATATGCTTCTTACCTTTTCGGCCCGAATTCGATGCCAGACTCTGCGCTGCAGAAACGGTTCTGCATAATTTCTAAAATCAAATCCGTAATAGCGATAAATCGCTTCCAGCAGAATCGTCATCTCGATTTTTTCCAACTCCAAATGATCCTGCACGTTGATGTCTGCCATCCGGTTCGTCCCACCTATCTGTAAAGCCATACCCTCATTAAAGAGAACAGCTGCTCTAAATTTACAGGCTTGCTAATATAGTCGGATGCGCCTGCTTCTATGCATTGCTCCCTGTCGTGCTTCATGGCTTTTGCGGTCAGGGCGATAATCGGCAACGTTTGGTACTCTTTCTTTTGACGGATGATTCGCATCGCTTCAAACCCATCCATCTCTGGCATCATAATATCCATCAAAATTAAATCGATATCCGGATTTCCCACTAAAACATCGATAGCTTCGCGTCCATTTTCAGCAAAAACCACCTTCATGTGATGGCCTTCGATGGCTGTCGTAAGCGCGAATATATTGCGCATATCATCGTCGACAATCAGGATTTTCTTTCCGACCAGCAGCGCTTCTGCAGAACCTGCCTCTGTGATCGATTGCACAGGCTCTTCGTCATGGAATACGCCAGCCGCAGCCTCCCTCTCCCCAGACGTAGCATCCGCGTGACGAGCTGGCAAATAAAGCGTAAAGGTGCTTCCCAAGCCTTCCTCGCTCTCGATCCCAATATGTCCGCCTAATAGCTCGGCGATCTTCCGGCTTATGGACAAACCAAGGCCGGTTCCACCATATTTTCTACTCGTCGTACCATCTGCTTGTTTAAATTCCTCAAAAATGATTTCCTGATTTTCTTTAGAGACCCCAATCCCTGTATCCATAACGGAAAATGCAATGACCCTATCGTCATGAATACCCGATATTTCTTCGTTTACCATTCCGATATGGAGACGGACGCTCCCCTGTTCTGTGAACTTAAAAGCATTTGACAGCAGGTTTTTCAAAATTTGCTGCAATCGCCGCTCATCTGTCCAAATCATTTTTGGCAGACCAGCAGAGAGATCCACTGTAAACTGAAGCCCCCTTTGACGGGCAACCGGCATAAACTGCTTCTCTACTAATGTCTTGACCGTTTGAAGCGTGACTTCCTCTGGATATACCTCGTCATTTCCTGATTCGATCTTTGCCAAATCCAAAATATCGTTAATTAAATGCAGCAGATCATTTCCTGCTGAATGAATCGTGTTGGCGTACTCCACTTGCTTCGGCAAGAGAGTTTTTTCGTTGTTCTCAGCAAGCATCTGAGCGAGAATGAGCAAGCTATTGAGCGGTGTACGCAGTTCATGAGACATATTAGCCAGAAACTCTGATTTGTATTGGGAGCTAATCGCCAGCTGCTGGGCTTTTTCCTCCAGAATCAGCCTCGTTTTTTCCAGCTCTGCTGTCTTTTGCTCCGAGTTCTCGTATTGCTCCTCAAGCTTTTCATTAATGGTCCGCAGCTCCTCCTGCTGAAGCTGGAGCTCTTCAGATTGACTTTGTAGTTCTTCTGTCAGTGCCTGTGATTCTTGGAGCAATTTCTCGACTTGCATGCGGCTAACAATACTATTGATCGTGACCCCAACACTACTCATGACTTCATCAAACAGCATTTGCTGAAGGGAATTGAATTCCGTAAAAGAAGCCAATTCAACTACAGCCAGCACTTCTCCCTCAAACTCTGCAGGAAGGATCATGATCATCGTCGGTTTCGCCAAACCGATGCCAGAGGTAATTTTGATATAATCATCAGGGATATCTGTGAGGATGATCTCACGGTTTTCCAAGGCGCACTGCCCGACAAGCCCTTCCCCTAAACGAAACTCTCCTCCAAAGCTGCCCTCGTTGTCCGCATAAGCCGCCAGTTTGCGCAGTCTGGCAGCTTCGCCTTTGCCTTCCTTCGTATAAAAAACGCCGTAGCTCGCCCCAACCATTGGCGTCACCTTCGTAATAAACAGGCTTGCGAGCTCCTGAAGACTCTCGATTCCTGCATACATCGTAGCCATTTCAGCTACTTGTGTTTTTAACCAGCTTTGGTTCTCCGCAGTATCACTAAACTCCTTTACCTTCCGAATATGGCCCTCCAATGCTTCTGTCATATTGTTGTACGCATTGGAAATGGCGCCGATTTCATCCTCCGAATGAATCGTTAAACGCGGCAGCTTGTCCGTTTCATAATCCGCAACCTCTGTCATGACGGAGGTGATTCGGTTGAGACTGCCCGTTAAGCTTCTCACAACCCAGATCGTAACCCCAATCCCGATTACGACACCAACTACAACGTATATGTACGTCATTTTGAGAGTGAACTCATAGCCATTTTTTGATTGTGCAAGCTCATCTGCCATCGCTTGCTCCTCGATTTTTTTCAGATCATCGATAATCTCAAACATTTGCTCGCGAATATCTCTACTCTCGTACCAGTACAAATGGTTGGCCTCTTCTTCCTTGCCAGCCTCCCGCAATGCCTCAATTTTATATTGATTATTCTGATAAACATTGCCAAATCCTCGCAGCTTCTGGACCAGCTCGCGTGTTTTTCCCTCAAGCTCCAAGTCCCCGATATCTTCCAGTGCTTGCTTCAGCTTTATGTTGTTCTGATCGATGTTTACCTGAAAAGTCGGCAACAGCTCAGAGGGAGGGTTTGCAAGCAAACCACGCGAGTCCCTGCTAATACTATTTAGCTCATGATAAATAATATTGACCAATCGAACCTTTTCGTATCGTTCCTGGACAACTCGATTCAAATTGTGATTAAGTTGATTGAGCATACTCATCATCACAGACACGAGAATAATACCGAGGACGATAATGATACAAAAGCCTGCATACAGTTTCGTTCTAAATTTCATGACTGACTTCCCCTCGATCCATGAGTGAATAGGGACTGCTCGGTATTCTTACGAAGATCATAGTCCAAGAACAAAGAAGATTTCAATATGTATGAATCTAAAATTCAGAAAATATTTTCCACTTAGAAAATTCAGCTCTGACAATTTTTTTATCCGCATGTAAGCATCCATCGCTCAATGTGTCGAATTTGCTCGCAAAAAAATAAGGAACGCTAGAAGCGCTCCTTATGATTCATGCTGCGTAAATCAATCGTAACAATTGTTCCTGATCCCACTGCGTCTTGCCAGTCAAACAATTGACAATGCGGATAGCGGTTCAAGACTGTAGATATGTGGGGCGTATCATCTACGGACCCTTCATCTATCAACGTAATACGAATGGGCTTGCCACTCCAGTAAGAGCGAAACAACAGCTTCCGAACGACTTGTTCCAGCACCTGCTCTGAATCGCGCAGCAGCAGCCTGTAATGTACAGACGGCAGCTCGGCAATCCCGGTCATCTGCTGAATCCAGCGTTCAGCTATCATCACTAATAAAGAGGAGCAGCCAAATGCCGCCAGTAGCCATACAACCAGTTCTTCCATCACGGTCATACCTCCTCCATTAACAAGGTATGCCGGATGGCTTGAACAAGGTCACTTTTTGACAACTGCCTACAGTTTTACCCAACCGTTTTTAATCGAAATAACAACTGCTTGTGTGCGGTCTTGCACGCTCAACTTTTGCAAAATGCTGCTGACATGGTTTTTAACGGTCTTTTCACTAATAAACAAAAACTCACCAATCGCACGGTTACTCTTTCCTTCTGCCATCAGCTGCAGCACTTCTCGCTCACGGCGAGTCAAAGATTCGATCACTTTTGGATCAATCGTTTGTGAATCATCTACAGAAAAGCTGCGTTCTGTCGATCCCTCTTGCTCACTCAAGCGACGGAATTCCTCGATCAGCTTGCCCGTCACCTTGGGATGTATGTATGCGCCACCACATGCAACTACACGAACGGCATCCACCAGGTCACTCGTTCCCATTTCCTTGAGCAAGTAACCGGATGCACCGGATCGCAGTGTACGATAAACGTAGCCTTCATCGTCATGAATCGACAGCATGATGACACGAGTAGTTGGACTCACGCTAATGACGCTCTCAGCAGCGGAAACCCCATTGATATTCGGCATATTGATGTCCATAAGCAGAACATCCGGCTTGTGCTCCTCGGCGAGCAATGCTGCCTCTCCACCATCGGAACCTTCTCCAACGACCTTGAAGTCATCTTCCATCTCCAGGATACGTTTTACGCCCTCACGGAATAATTGATGGTCGTCTACAATTACGATACGGAGCTCTTGCTGTCTTTTATCCATGGTTCATCCCCCTGTGTACATTCTGTGTGATTTTACATTTTCAGTGGTATTTGGAATATCACTCTCGTTCCTTCACCTGGTGCCGATTGCAATTCTACAGAGCCCTCCAGTAACTGAACGCGCTCCCTCATGCCGAGCAATCCAAATGAATTTCCATTGGCCATCCGTTTTTCCAGATCAAAGCCAACACCGTCATCTTTGACTACGAGACTCAGTGATTCCTGTAAAAACTCTAGCTTCACTTGCACAGTAGTTGCCTCAGCATGCTTTTCCACATTATTCAGGCACTCTTGTACTAATCGGAAAATCGCGGCTTTTACTGAACTGCGCAAAGGAGGCTCTATACCAAATATTACCAGATCAATAGAAGAAGCGATACGCTCTTCGCATGTACGAATATATTTTTGCAGGGTCGGTACCAACCCCAGATCATCCAAGGCCATCGGACGCAAATCGAAAATAATTCTTCTGACATCGCCCAGGCTCATGCGGACCATTTCCTTCAGTTCATGCAGCTCCATCTGCGCTTCCAAAATCCGCTCGTTCTTGAGCATTTTTTCGACAATTTCCGACCTCAAAACGACATTTGCCATCGACTGTGCCGGTCCATCATGGATCTCTCGCGCTACACGCTTGCGCTCTTCTTCCTGCGCCTGGATGACTTTTAGCCCCATGAGCTGGTGCTGCTTCGCCGACTCCAATGCCTCTCCGATTTTGCTCAAGTCCCCTGTTAGGTAACCAAGTACGACTCCCATTTGAGAAACTAGCTTCTCAGCTCGGACGATCGTTTCCTCCAGCGTTCGCAATTGACGCTCCAAATCATTACGTCTTCGCTTTAGATTATTTTCGCGCTCTCGGTAAATAGAGAGCTCCACTTGGATGCGGCTCGCCTCTTCATATGCGATCCGAATGTCTTCCTCGGTGTACATATGAAAATTACGACTCACCAATACGAGCCTGTTCCGTGATTTTTGGTACGCAAGCTCCAATGCATCTACCTTCTGAATGACCTTGGAAATTTCCTGTCGCAGCTCGTGCAAATCAAGCTTCAGCGAGTTGCCTTGTTGTCTTGCGTTTTCAGCTATATCAAATATTTGGGTTTTGCTTGTCTCAACCGTTTCGATCGTCCGCTTGATTACCCCATCGAGCACGCTGATGTCTATGGCTTTGTTCATGATTGCTCTCCTTCAAACTCATTTTTCGCTTTCGTGAACAGCTGATGGAGGCTGGTCTCATCCACATCTCGTAACCCGACGCCATTTCTCGGGATGGCAAACGGATTCGTTCCACGTTTTACTAGCCCTGGTGTAGTAGTAAATACATACTTGTAACCGGCTTGTCGTGCCGTCTCCAGCACGATGCTGTTGGTATAACCAAACGGCAGGGAGATTGCGTTTACGTCGTGACCAATCCAAGATCCAAGACCTACTCGTGACATCACGAAATCAACATAGAGCCGATTTCTATACTCCCCTTCGCCTTCCAAACGGTCCAGATCCTTTAAATAGACCGGTGCCGTCCCTGGTCCAAGGTCTCCCCATTCATTACGCTCCTCATCTTCATGCAGGCTGTACGTATGAGAAGCAACATCAACCAGTCCAGAGGCTATCATTTCTTTTACCTGTTGACGAGATAATGGTGTCGTCATGTTTTCGCGCTTTCGCTCTGCTACATCTCGTATCCTGCCTGCAATGGCAAAGTTGACGGATGGATACCCATATTCACGCATAATCGGGAACGCTTCTGTATAGTAGCTTTCATATCCGTCATCAAATGTAATGAATACCGCATTCTCCGTGGGCAAGGTACCTGTGTCAACAAATTGCGTAAACTCTGCAAGTGTGATCGGATGTAGATCATTGTCATGTAAAAACGCCATGTGCCGAGCAAACAGTTCTGGCGATATGACGTATTTCTGATCCTTTTGATCAGTTACATGATGATAATTTAAAACGACAACCTGATTGTTGTACCACTTTTTTTGAATTACGGTTGCTTTTTGGATTGCCGTGACGTTTGGCTCAGCATTCTGTGCATCACTTATGTAGTTAGACGTATCAACTTGGGGAAAAGGTTGCACTTTTTGCGCATTCTTTTTTACCAAATCCGATTCACCAAGTAATCCACCAGCCACAATAAGAAACAAAAAGGTAACAAACACGATCAGGAAGAGCCTTCTATTTCGCAAAAAACCCCTCCTCACTTCCCATTTTATGAGATTCGACATAACCCTACAAAATCCTTTGTCCGCGCGTCCCCAATAACTCCCAACGCCGGACGCGCACTATGCAGCCACGCTGACGATTTTCACAACAAAAAGAGCCTAGTAACAGTACTAGGCTCTTTCTTTACCGTTCTTATTTTGCAAGTTGTGCTGCTTCTTGCTTCAGTACTTCCGCTTTGTCTGTTTGCTCCCAAGGAACATTCAGGTCATTACGTCCGAAGTGGCCATAAGCAGCTGTTTGTTTGTAAATTGGACGACGCAGGTCGAGCTCTTTAATGATACCAGCTGGACGAAGGTCGAAGTTTTTGCGAACCAGTTTCACCAGATCTTCTTCGGAAATGGTTCCTGTACCAAATGTATCTACAGCGATGGAAACAGGCTGTGCTACACCAATTGCGTAAGCTACTTGAACCTCGCACTTGTCAGCCAATCCTGCTGCTACGATGTTTTTTGCTACATAACGAGCAGCGTATGCACCGGAACGGTCTACTTTGGTTGGATCTTTTCCGGAGAAAGCACCGCCGCCATGACGAGCATAACCGCCGTAGGTATCTACGATGATTTTGCGACCAGTCAAGCCAGCATCCCCTTGTGGTCCGCCAATTACGAAACGGCCAGTTGGGTTGATGAAGTATTTGGTTTCTGCATCCAGAAGTTCAGCAGGAACGACTGGCCCTACTACGTGCTCAACCAAATCTTTTTGGATTTGCTCCAGCGTTGTTTCTGGAGCATGTTGCGTAGAAATAACGATGGTATCGATACGAACAGGCTTGTCTCCATCGTACTCAACCGTTACTTGTGTTTTACCATCTGGGCGCAGGTAAGCCAGAGTGCCGTTTTTGCGCACTTCAGTCAGACGGCGAGCCAGTTGGTGGGACATGCTGATTGGCAGTGGCATCAGCTCAGGTGTTTCGTTGCAAGCAAAGCCAAACATCAGACCTTGGTCACCAGCACCGATTGCTTCGATTTCAGCGTCAGTCATTTTGCCTTCGCGCGCTTCCAGAGCTTGGTCAACACCAAGAGCGATATCAGCAGATTGTTCGCCGATCGCAGTGATTACACCGCAAGTATCTGCGTCAAAACCAAACTTGGCACGATCATAACCAATTTCACGGATGGTTTCACGAACCAGTTTTTGAATATCAACGTAGGTGTTTGTGGTGATTTCACCAGCTACGAGCACCAATCCAGTTGTTACAGATGTTTCGCATGCTACACGAGCATTTGGATCTTTAGACAGAATCGCATCGAGGATAGAGTCAGAGACTTGGTCACAAATCTTATCCGGATGCCCTTCAGTTACGGATTCAGATGTAAAGAGACGACGACCTTTTTGCAAAGCCATGAGAAAAATACCTCCTTTGACCTCATACAAATAGTGTGGTAGCCGAGACAGGATTTTATCGACGTAAACGCAATAAAAAAAACCTTTTCCGAGTTTTTGGAGGAAAAGGTTTGAGCGCTTTTTGCTTCCTTCATCCTCTTATCGGCCAGAACAGATGTCCGTTCTGCTGGTTAGCACCGCTCTAGTCGGTTGCCGGGTTTCATCGGGCCAGTCCCTCCGCCTGCTCTGGATAAGAGTATCCATTACGGAATATAGAATAATTGTTTTTTTCTATGGTGTCAATAGACACATTTTACAAAGCATGCATTTCCAGTACAAACAATAAGATCAGTTCCTTCATACCTTCTGCATTCGCATGCTCTTGCTGTTATAATTTGTACGCTTTGGAAAGCAAGACAACCACTTCAGCTCGCGTGGCGATACCCTGCGGTTTGAACGTCGATCCGTATCCGTTCACCCATTTTCGCGCTGTAAGAGCCTCGATCGCTGACGAAGCCCAGTGGCTGGTCGGCACATCCCGATAGGAGGACGTACTTCGGCTATACAGCATAAGCTTTTGGGCCCGGGCAATCATAGCCGCCATTTCTGCGCGGGAAATCGCTTGGTCAGGCCTCATGCGATTGTTCGGGTATCCCTTCAAGATGCCTTGCTGATAAGCCAGTCCCAAATTGTTATACGCCCAGTGACTTTTTGGCATGTCACTGAAAGCTGCGTTCCCTCTGTATGTGCTGCCTACAGATTGTCCACTTGCTCTCATCGCCTGAATGAGCATCGTCGCAAATTGCGCGCGAGTCACAGCCTGATTTGGCTTGAATGTAGCATCATCGAAGCCTTTGACAATTCCTCTACCACTCAGCTTCACGATCTCCGGGCGCGCCCAGTGATCGGAAATATCGCGATATCCTGCGACAAGCACCTGCTGGTTCACAGTCAAGCGATACAAATCGTATTGGAAGGGAGTACCACTATTCAAACGGATATAGTACTTACCTGGCTGCAAGCGCAAACCAACGATTTCTCTGCCCTGATCGGACAGCTCAGCCACTTCGTTTGTACTGGCCATCGCATAATCGAGGTTTTTCTCACTGTAGAGAGCAAGTCTTACTCCACTTGAAACCGGAACAAATGGCGCTCTAATGCTGACGTATGATTCTGCATTGACCCTAAATTGGAACCAGTCTGAATCTGTTGCCGTTGGAAAATTCCCTGTCATCAAGGTTCCACCTGCAAGCGGTGATGCCTGAAGATACGTATCATTCGGTTCATTCGTATCTTTCTTGATCGGGGTAAAACCCAAGTCCAGGCGGTACTCACCATTCACTGCATTTTGCTCATACTCACTGATGCGAATCAAATACTTGCCAGGAGACACGTCTTTTCTCACATGCTCTGTTGGATTATCACGAGTTCCATTGTCATAGGGAGCGTCCCAGACCGTATTTTTCCCCTGAGTTTGCTTGCCGATCGCCAAAACAATGTCCATCCGCTTGTTATCAGGAGTCACTGTTACGTCCATTTGACCGTATTCACGAACGTAGTACGAGAACCAATCCTGATCCCCTTCATAATGGAAGTTCCCAATGACACTGATTTGATTTCCTACGAGTGGTCTTGCTGTTGCTTCCGTATCATTTGGTTCATTGCGATCCGGGTTGATACTGAACCTGCTGGTCAAGACATACGTAAACGTATTGACTCCAGCTGTACGCACGATCTTTATATACATGCGTCCAGCTTTAGCCGGAACTGTGACTGTATCCCCATTACCGAAATACTCCGTAACAGGTTGCCGATTATCCGTGTAAAAAGTGGCTGCCATCGCTGAGCTTACACTCGAAGTAATGGACGAAGTAAAGTTCACTTTTCCATCATAGGGAATATCCATCCGGAACCAGTCAACCGTATTATTCGGCCCGAGCGTTGCTCTTATTTGTGACTCGATAGGAAAAGCTGCTGCAGTAGACTTGGAATCATTTGCCCCATAAAAGTCCAAGGACATCGGTGTGCGAACCGCTTTGTTCACATCCAGCAAGCCATACCCGGTTGTTCGGTTCCACCCCATCCCCCCAATAGCCGTAGCCGTCTGATAGAGCTGCATTCTTACATCCAAAGGAGTCATTTTTGGATTGCGTGCAAGAATAAGAGCAGCAGCACCTGCCACCTGAGGAGCAGCCGCTGAGGTTCCACTAAATGGACCATATACCCCACCGAGCTTGGTCGTATACACATTGAAACCAGGAGCCACGATATTCAGCTCGGGTCCAGTATTGGATTCATGGAGTGGCTGGTTATTGTTTCTTACTGCACCTACGGCTATAACCGTTGGATAAGCCGCTGGAAAAGCCACGCGATCTGCTTCATTCCCGCTTGCCGCAACGATGATTGCGCCATTTTTTTCAGCACGATTAACAGCGGTAACAAGCGCCCTGGAGTAGGACATGCTGCTCACTGACATGACGATGATTTTAGCCCCTTGATCCAGAGCTGTGTTAATTCCTTTTGCAATCAAGTCGACGTCAGCCACACCTTTTTTATCGAGCACCTTGATTGGTAAAATACGGGCATTCCATAGTACGCCCGCTACTCCTATGCCATTATTCCCTTTGGCTGCGAGGATACCTGCGACTGCCGTTCCATGCCCATTGTCATCCTGTGCACTTCTCCCCGGCGTGACCAAATTGATCCCAGGCAAAAGGTTGTCTTTCAAATCAGGATGATTGTAATCAGCTCCTGAATCAAGAACCGCAATGACAATGGATTCGTTGCTGTTTACCACCGACCAGGCCTTGTCTGCGTTGATTTGACTCAAATGGATTTGATTCCCCAGGTACGGATCGTTCGCCTTTCCCGAAGCAGCGAAAATAGGCTGAACGTTGGTGACCGTCATCGTTATGACCAAGACGATTGCAAAAATGACCTGTATCGTTTTCCTCATTTAAAAACAGTCCTTCCTTCTCTCTCCTGCTTTGACGCGCAGTCTAAAGGAATTCAGGTAGTATCGTTCCTATTTAGCATAGCGGATGTCATAGGCGACATGCAACCCCGACTATCCATTTTTTGGAATACTCTGATTGTAGAAAAACCCTTTTCACCTGTGGCAAAAAGGGTTCCTTAGATTACTGCAGCAATCCTTTGTTATCATCCATTTCCGGAACGACGAATGTTTCCGCTTTTTTTCTTGGTTGTGCTTTTGGGATATAAGCAGTCAACTCTGCTACATCTACCCCTTGCTGCTTCATCGAAGAAGACGGAATGTCGAATGCCCATACCCGCTGACTATTCGCCTCTACCTTCATATTTTGCAGGGTATAACTCACCCGTGCAACGGTTTCCCCTGCCTTATCATGCACAATAATCGGTACTTCTGTAAACTCCAGACGTTTTTCCAAGCCATTGCGGAATACAACAACGACTTTCAAACCGTTGTCTACACCTTTGCTGATATCGAGCACTTGCAGGTCAACCTCACCCGTTTTTACAGGTGTCTCTTCCGCTGCTTTCTTCATGTAGTGATCCGTCTCGGAGGAAGACAACCCTACATTCAGCTCATGGTTTTTCTCGGCTTGGTTTGTCTCCGGCTTTTTGTAGGTCAAAGTCAGAGGTACCTCTTTTTCCGGAATAAAGCTAAACTCATCCCAGCGGAACATAAACTCTACCGGTCGGCTAGTCATATCTCCAACTGGACCCGTAGCAAGCAGATCAAATGTCTTCTGTGCAACTTCTACCCCATCTGTCGTTACGAGGGTCAAAGGAAGCTTTTGCAACAATACATTGCGGTCCGTTGCATTCCGGATAAAGGTAAGAACCAAATATCCGTCATTGGTCGTTTGTGTATAGAAAGGAAAAACGCCTAGTTCATCACGAACAACAGAAGGAAGCTCGTCATGCACGTATTGCAGCAGCTCCTGCTCAGCTTCTTCCAATTGATTGTCCCATGGGCCGTTCAAGAGTAAAAACAGCTCTTTGGATTCAACACGGTTCGCGGACTGCTCAGGATGATCAATTCCGGATAACCCCAAATAAACCTCTTTATGCAAATGCTCGTGAATATCTTCTCTCACCTGTTCCAAGCTTTCTTTGGAACCAAACCAATTCTCCAGTAACCAGCTCATATGTCAACCTCCTCATTCCTGCGACAAAAAAGTAAACCGTTTATTCTACTTCAAGAACCCATCTACGCAGGTTAGCATCTGGCTTTTTGACTACGTTTGGCGGGAATACAACCAGCCAAGGGCGGCTGTGGCCTGCCTTCACACGAATCTTGCTCGTGTCCATGGTACCTTGTGCCACTACATCTCCATCAGCATCCGAAATCTTAACCTTCAATTTGTCTGGTCGATACTCCGAAGTCATACCATTTCTGAACAGCATGGCAGCTACTACATGGCCTTCTTTCGTTTTACCGATGTCAAAGCCAGTAATTTCTACAGTATGAATCGGAATCACCGGCAATGAAAACGCCAATTTTTCCAGCTTTTCTTTTTGACGATCGGTCATGCGCTTCTCCATCTCTGGATCAAGCTCAAGAGTGGATGGCCATACATGTGTGCTGTTCCCTGCTTTCATCACTACTTTCCAACGGCTGAAGGAGAAGTTGTCATGCAGGTAGCTTTCTTCCGGGAACAGTATCTCCCATGGGCGGCTTGTATGTGCTGGAATTGGACCTATATCAGAGAGGTCTACTCTCATCCGTGCAAAAGGCTCGTCATCCAGATAGATCGCCAGACGAATATTTTTGATCCGCACAGTACGATCTGTTGAGTTCCGGAAAAACATGGCCACTACGAGGCCATTTGGGTTCGGAACCATACTAAATCCAGTCACGCTGACCAAGCCTCTCACCATATCAGGCAATTCAGCTTGCAAAAAGCGAAGCGTGTATATCTTCTCAGCGTCCAGCTCTTGCTCCCACATCGGGTGCAGGGACAGCTCTGTATGAATCAAGTTGCCAGAATTCGTATTTTGAGGGGCAGATTCCGCCTCTTCTATTTCTACTTCACTTTCCTTCAGTTCAGTAGCCTCAATTTTTGATTCTTCCTGAATTTCTTTTTTTAACTCTTCGTTGGAACGATCTTTTGGATCTTTCCCGAAAAAATTCTTCATAAAAGAAAACATGGGTTACCTCCTTCACCGTCCGAGCACGAACGAAGCTTCTTCATCAATCTTTAAGATGTATTTCTGCACGAGCAAATCGACCTTTCAAGTCTAAGAGCCTTGAGGCAATCCTACTTTCCAACCTGAAAAATCCGGTTCTGCTTTTTGGATCATCTCCGGCGGATAAATAAACATCCACGGCTTGCTTGTGTTTGCATTGACAGTAAGGTTCAGTTGAAACGCACCTTCTGCAACCTTGTCACCGGTCGCGTCATAAAGGGCGAGAGGAAGCTGTTCAAATGAAAGGGATTGAGCAGAACCATTGCGAATCAAAAGCATCACATGAATCGCACCATCCTCAGCTCGGTGCAGTTGCATACTTTGAAAATTGACTTCTCCCTCTTTTAATGCCGGCAGATTCTTTGCCAGCTCAATCAGAGAATTTTTCTGTTCATCAGTCAGCGCTTTAATCCAGGACTCTTCCAGCTCCAGCTGTGATGGAAGTACCATTTTTTTCTGCGCCAGCTCAAAGGCAATTTTCCAGTTTGTCAGTAATATATCAAGTTGTAAAAAATGCTCCCGAGCAAATACAAACGACCACGGTCTTGCAGAACGCGGCGGAATTTCCCCTACCTCGCCCAAATCAAAGGTTTGGCGGGTGAACAGCTGTTGATCCCCGAACAATACCACCAGTGTCATCTCTCTCAAAAGTATAGGGCGATCTGTACTGTTTCGTACAAACGCCGTCACTTCTACACCTGCATCATGTGGAACGATGGACGTACCAGCCAGAGAGATATTCCCTGCTTCCAGTGGAGCAAGCTCCTGGGCCATAAAGGAGAGCGCATATTGCTCCTGCTGGCTGAGCTTTGCCTTCCAAGATGAATGCAAGGAAAGAGTAGTCACGATTCCAGTAGATCCCGCATTTTTTTCCTGCTTTTCCTGATGTGACTGTTCGGTATCAGAAGCGGACAAAATGGACTCCTCCTGAACCTGTTCACGCACCTCTTGCGTTGTCGGTGTTTTCCCCGTTATTTTCTTCAAGAAGGATAACATAGTCTCGCTCCCCACTTTTCTCTACATCTATATATAGAGTTCTGTTCGTCATTCACTATAGCATAGTGACATCCTTTTGCAACATAGAAAACTTGGCATTCTCCGCTCATAATCAAGCTTTATCAAGGAGTCACCAAGGCACAGATAAAACGGAAACAAAGGATGTGTAATATTTGTTAGGATACCTGTATGCCTATTCAATGTCAAGGAATGGCAGGCAGTGTGCAATTTCCGTTTTACATATCAAACCTTTATTGGTAAAATAATCCATGTCTAAACAAATATCTTGGGGATTTACCTATTTGTCGGCTGACGCGTTCAGCCGACTTTTTTTGTTCAGACAATACATTCAGTTGCATTATTCTCCCTTTAAAACAAATCCCTTCATTATATAGACGCTTTTTTGAACGAAATGTTTCGTATAAGATCGCGAGAAGTCACAAAAAAAGCCTCCAGGCTACGAACCGAAAGGCAGAGCTATTTCAAGCTATGTCATTTACGTCTTACACTGCATGCGGATTTTATTTAAGCTGATTGATTCTTTTCCTTATATCCAGTCCTCTGTCTCCTCTATATCGCTAATACTTTCATGATGGAGTCTTTTACTCGTTCACTAAGAAAGGGTTTTACAAGAAAGTCTTTGGCCCCTGCCTGAAGTGCATTCACCACCATCACTTGTTGACCCATCGCCGAACACATGATTACTTTTGCTTTGGGGTCATAAGCCCGTATTTCTTTTAATGCAGTGATTCCATCCATACCTGGCAACGTAATGTCCATCGTAACGAGATCAGGTTTGAACTGCTTGTAGAGCATCACTGCCTCTTCCCCGTTTTTCGCTTCCGCTACAACGTCACAACCAGTTTTTAATATCGTGTCCTTTAATATCCCTCGCATAAATGCCGCGTCATCTACAATCATTATTCGTTTCATAGGCTTGGCTATACCCTTTCTGTCATGACAAATTTTTTCTCTACCACGGTCTTTTCCTGACATTGTAGCAAATCGGCGATTGAAAAAACCCTAACTAAAGAAAGGTTTTTTCCTAAATCCATTCTAATAAAATGACTACATCACTTCCAAATTGCAGGGTTTTCCATTACTTAGTAAATAGCATCAACCATATTCCTTTTTTCTACAAATGAAAGAGTAACAGAATAACAAAAAAACCAGAATACAAGTAAGTTTCTGGAATTGATGAACGATTTGAAATTCTTGTAAGGGTTAGTGCTATTACCCTTACTAGCGTTGAAGTTACTCTGGCAGCACCTGTTGCTAATGTAACTGCTGACAAATTCAACGTTACTCTTGGCGAAGAAGCTGTAGCTATTTCTGGTGTTCAATTGAAGGCTGGCACTGAAAAAACATATGTACTGAGCGTTTCTTTAGATGGAAAATCCGGAAGCCTGAAAGTAAACGATGTTGAGAGTGTAGCATTTGATTTCTCCGCAAATGGTCTTGCTAACGCAATTGCTGCAGTAAAAGCAGCTAACTCCTCTAACATCGTCGCAGCTCTTGAAGCTCCTGTTCTGGGACTGAAAGCTATCGACTCCACTTTGGCTGCTGAATACGTTACAGAGATCGGCAAGAGCTTCGTTTCTAGCCGCGAACTGATCCAAGCAGCTGTAGATCGTGTTAACGCGGCTGCTGGAACTGCTATTGGCGAAAAAATCGCTGCTGTAAAATCTGCTAATGGTCCAGTAGCTCTCTTGGATGCATTGGAAAAATTGGGCGTACAACGTGTTATCGGCCTTGCTCATGACGGTGGCAATGCTGTAATTGAAGGTACACCAAGCCTGGCTGCTAAATACCACACAGCTATCGCTTCCCAAACTATTGCAACAAAAACAGACGTACAAGCTATCATTGACACTGTAAACGGTGCTGAGGTAACAAAATTGGTTGTAGCAGCAGAAGCAGCAGTTACAACTGATAGCGTTACAGCTGCTGCATCCCTGCTCGCAGCTTATGACAACGGAATCGCTGATGATAAAGTAGAAGTTGATCTGGGCAAACGCCTGGATGTAGTGACTGCACTGGTTGCAGTTAATGCAGCTCCAGATGCAGCTGGTCTTTTGACAGCTATCAAATCTGCTGACCTCGCACTGGTTGAAGTTGTAGATGCTAACGCTGATGCTTACAAAGCTCAAGTAGATGCACAAGCAGAAGGCTTTAAATTCGCAACTGTAGCTCAACTGCAAAGCTTTGTGAAACAAGTCAATGCGACTGTAAATACATCCGCTATTGATGCAGTAAACAAAGCAGTTGATGCTCCTGCATTGCTCACAGCTTTGAAATCTTCTGTACTTGGCCTGAAAAAGGTTGCAGATGCTAACGAAGCAGCTTACTTTGCCGCTCTGACAGGTAAAACTTTCACAACGGTAACTGAGATCCAAGCTTTTGTTGATGGCGTAAACAAAGCACAAAGCGAAGCAGCTTTGGTTGCTGCAATCAACACTGCTACAAAATCCAACATCGAAGAAGCTGTTACAAGCTTTGTAGCAACTTTCGCTAACGATGCTTATATCAACGTTGGTAGCAAAAAACGCGCAGAAGTAATCTCTACTTTCTGGGTTAACCACGGCGAAGGCAGAAGCGAAGCATTCACATCTGCCGCTGAAGTATCTGCTGCTCTGACTGCTGCTGTATCTGAGTACGAAGGATACATCAACGGAATTAACAGCGCGAAAAACATCACTGAAATGCGCGCAGCGTTCGATGTTTTCATCGACGATCTGGAAGCAGCTTACGGTGATGAAGTAACTACTAAAGTAGAAGAACTGCAAAATACTTCTGTATATGCAAACGGTTCTTTCACAATTGAAGCTGCTACATCCATCTTTGAAGCACTTCAAGTAAAACGCTCCGATGCTGATACAACAAATGATGACTTCGCTACTGTTGCTGAAGCATTGGCAACACTCTCTAAGTAAGTTTACTACCTAAACGTATGACACGAGGGAGCCTGATAACTCCCTCCTAACCATCACCTAGACGACAAACATCGAGATTCCTCTTTGTTTGTCGTCTATTTTTTTATGTCCAGGACAATAATGGTGGTTAAGAGCAATTACTACCAGAAGGTGAATTAGTTAATGTTATTGAAGAACGTCGTACAGAGCTTTATCCAATACCTGTCCTCAATTGGTCGTAGCGAAGAAACCATCACAGGCTATCAAAAGGATTTGCATTCATTTATACGTTTTCTAGAGGACAAATACAACTGCGATATTTACATAGATGAAGTCACTACAAACGATATCGAAGACTTTCTCCTTTATTTAAAGGAAGCACGTAATTATGCCCCGGCGAGCCGTTCTCGCAATTTACATACGCTTCGTTCCTTCTTTACTTATGCTTACAAAAAAGAGTTGGTTGCTCGAAATGTTGCCCTGTCTGTAGAACGAGTATCATTGCAACGCAAGGAACGGACATACCTCACTGAGTCAGAAGCAGAGCTGTTAATACATAAGATTGATCATGCTCTCATTCGTTTAGTTGTCAGAGTTCTGTATATGACCGGATTGCGTATATCGGAGTGCCTCCATCTCACATTAGATGACGTAGACCTCGATAATCGCGTCATTCACGTCAAGGCAGGGAAAGGGAACAAGGACCGCACCATACCGATCTCAGACCGTCTGCTGCCTCATCTGGAAGCCTACATACAAGATGATCGCCCTGTTACAGGATCAGCTATCTACTTTTGCACACAAAAGACTGGCAAGCTATCTCCTGTATATGTCAACAAAGTTATATCAGAGGCTGTGCAAAAACTGGGGTGGAAGAAGAAGGTAACGGCACATATATTGCGCCACAGCTTTGCCAGCCAGCTAGTGAAAAAGGATGTCAATCTGGTTCATATTCAAAAGCTACTGGGACATTCCTCTTTAAATGTAACCAGCATCTATACCCATACGGACTTGACTCAACTAACGAAAGCAATCAACACCCTCTAGTTTTGGATATGACTGTACGTTAGCAGAGACTTAGCATAGGAGTGCACTTCAATGGAATCAAATACAGATAAACAGGCTATCTACAGCGAGCGCGTAACCGAAATCCTTCGGGGGCTGGTTGAGGGGAAGACAAGAGATGAGCTAGCGGTAGAATTCGGCTATAAAAACTACAAAACACTCGACATTTATATGCGGCGCAAAAATTTTGTGTGGGATCGCTACAAACAAAACTATGTTCATGCATACAGCAAGCTGGATAGCCAGGAGATAGAGATAGGTACAGCCACCTCCTCTAAAGCGGCGACAGTGATTTCCATGTTCCAAAAAGATGGCGCTGATGCCAAAACTATTGCAAAACGACTTGGTTTTACTGATCATCGAGACTTGGCTACTTACATGAAAGGCAAAGGCTACAAATGGTCCTATGAAATCGGGAACTATCAGAAGGTGTACGGACGGATTGCAACTGAGCAGACTTCAGTGGCTGTTCAAACTAATCAATTGCCACTAATAAATGAAATGCCCCTTCCCTCTACGGGAGTTTCACTTGGAGATAGCAAGGAGCTGCTAGAACGATTCTGGCCCCTTCTGGAGCTTCTTGAACGTAATCGAGACAGATTAGTTGACCTGATCGTTCCTGGTGCTGAGAGCGGCACTGTACCGCGTTACGCAGTGCCTGGCATCTTTGTCACCAAGTCAGTGCATATGACCAACACCCTTGATCAAATGGTGCGGGAATACAGCAAGGAGAAAAATATCAGTCAGCGAGATATATTCGCTGTTGCGTTGATTGAGTTTTTTCAACGGTATGGGTATGAACGGGAGATTGAGACGTTGCTCGGACGGTAACGCTGTTCAGAGGATTTTTTCGAAGAGAAACAAGGAGAGGCTTAGGTGTTTATACTGACCTACTCATAAAAACAAGGGCCCGCTCGAATGAGGCAGGCCCTTAACTTCTATTTCTTGGCGAAGAACCTCATAAATTAAGGGATAGCTACGATGAGGTTAACGATATTTATCTGGTCACTGTTATCCGTTACAGTTACAGATAACCTTTTCTTATCTTTTCGTGTTCTCCTACTTTTTGGATATAGTGATCCTCACATCTGTGTCAGCTACTTCATAGGTAGACGTAAATAATACGCTGGAACCCGAAACGCTAACGGAGACACGGAATATACCGTTGCCATCATTGAGGTCTTTAAAAGCTGCTGCGATTGCATTTGCAACATCAGATGGCCCTTCTGTACCATTCAAGGTAACAGTCGCAGTCTCATTTACGCTTCCATTGGTAAACTTTACTTCCAGGGTACTTGCTGGATATGGAGACTGGGTAATTTCGAGTTCATTGACCTCGGCTGCCCCCCCTGTACCAGCTTCTCCCGCTCTCCATTCATAGCCTGATCCGACAACACCTGTGCCATCCAAATCTTCAAGCGTGATCTGTATGTCTTTGTCTGCCGCTGGAGAGGGTTCGATCGCAAAGAGAGAATCTCCGCCCATCGTTATGTCGTAATTATTTTTCAATGCCTCGTAATACGGAGTAAGCAATTTCCCCAGAACGTCATTCGCACTATTACCTTGGTTTACTGCAATGTTAATTTCTTTAAAAATCTTGCCATCATCAAACGTAACCTTAATATTTCCATCCTGCGTTGCACCTTGCAGAATTTGCAGGCGATTTGTTTCTTTTACTCCACCACTTGGAGCTTTACCTTCCTGGACTTGCATGGTACTCCACTCAATCTCTCTCTCGCTATTCTCGCTTTAACCTCAATTCTATCTCGGCTTATAGCGAGCCTACACCGTGCAGGCGACTTTCATCGCACACGGCGTTCCGTCAACAGATAAGAAGATGTTTCATTTTACAATGGGCATTTTTATCCTAGCAAACTCGTCTCACAAAATTCTCACAAACGAAATTGGAGTGAATGGCTATTGTAGCCTCTGTCGCCGATCAAGTAAGATCTCACGATAAAAAGGAGTACAGAGATCATTTCTCTGCACTCCTTTTTGGAAACCAATCATTGAGAATGTGATAAAACGACAATCCGAATCAAACTGATATACCTACCTAAATTGTTCCTGCTTCGGATGGTTACAGGCACTGATCGCTTCACTTCCCCTTAGTCAAGAGTTACTCTCAGATCAGGCAAGTTACCAGTAGTAGTAGAAGTAAACACCACATCGCGATTAGATACGGTTACATTGTAACCAGCAACAGTTAGTAGATCTCCAATCTTAGCGGCAACCTGCTCTTGCGTATCACCAGCTGCTACTGCAACAGTAGTTGGTGTGTCGTTTACAGTCACGATTACGTTACCAGCGTTAGTTGCACCAGAGGAGATGGCAAGAGTAACAACCTCAGCGGTTTGAGCCACACCCGTAGTTGTATTCGCAGAGATAGGTGCGTCAGGTACACCAGTATGGTTTGTTGAACCGTTAATTGCAAAGTTTAAAGTTGTGTCATTTTCTGCTGGAACTTGCTTGGTTAAGATGACTTTGCCATTAGAAGCAGTAATGTTATACCCTGTAACAGTTACGGTTTCAGCGATTTTATTCACTATCATATTAGCACTTTCCGTTCCATCTAAAGTAACGTTAACAGGGTCTGCTGTAACGCCATCTGATGTTACCGTAATAATTAAATCACCTGCTGCAGTTGACCAGGATCCAACTGTTGCCGTTTCAACTTGAGCTACACCCGGAGTTCCATCAACAACAGACGCTAAACCAGATACACCAGTGCTATTCCTGCCTAACCACAACACCTCGTGGTTTTCGGTCAGGCCTACACCGTGCAGGCGACTTTCATCGCACACGGCGTTCCACCAACGTATAAGAAGATGTTTCGTTTTACAATGGGCATTATTATCCTAGCAAACTCGTCTCACAAAATTCTCACAAACTTTTTTATTGGGAACAGATGCTTCTTAGGGGAAATAAGGCAGGGTTTTATCAGAAGGTGTAGCCGCCGGCCCGATCATAAAAAAAGAGCCTACCCGTTCGAGGTAGACCCTATTGCAAAGCTTCAGGTGGTCACTAGATAGCATTCAATTCATCTCAATACTTATAATTATATAGCCCCAGTTTTTGAATTAACGCTTGGTGTACACTTTTATTAGGCTCTACGGTAAAATCAATGTTCGTTCCTCGTAAATACAATCCTATCAAGCTTTGCAGTTCTGTAATATGCTCGGGGAACTCTGTGAATGGATTATTTGACGCATACAATCCTGTTAATGCTACAAGGTCAGCGACATCTAATCCCGTTAAACGATTATTTTCTACATGAAGCGACGACAGTTTTTCTGATCCTTTTACTTCAAGTGAGGTTAATTGATTATTTGTTAGCACGATTGACTTGATCTTTGACTGATTCGAAAGATCAAGCTCGGTCAACTGATTATTCTTCGCTTCAAAAATTTCTAAATAGGACAAGCCCTGCATACGAATTTGGCTCAACTGATTATCATTGGCTACAAATATCTTCAAACCTGGCATCGGAGTCAAGTCAATCGAAGTGAAATCATTGTTTGAAAGACTGAAAAAGGTCATCTTGGTTAATTTACTTGTGTCAAGCTGGGAAAACTCATTGCCATCAATATATAATTCGATCAAGTTCTCCGTCCCTGTCAAATTTAAGTCTTCCAACTGATTTTTGCGTAAATCTAGGTATTTCAAATTATTCAAGTTTTGGACGTTTACACTTTCTAATTCGTTTCCTTGCAAAAATAGGCTTATCAACCTTTTTAATTTCAGATCGCTGGCATCAAATGAGACTAAACCATTTGCTCTTAGTGAAATCGTATAGACATCTGAACCATTCAGGATTTCGATACCGCTTAAATCTATGATTCCAAGGTTGTCCAAATCAAGATTAGCATTTTCCCAATTGCTTCCCGATTTTGCGTAATCAATCACGATTTGTTTGGTAATATAGTCATCTACATCCATCCCCAGCCAATTTGCAATCCCTTGAGCGAGGGCGGGGTCCTTAAACTGTGTGCTAATTTTTACAGGTAATTCACTATTCTCGACTTATACCACTAATTGTGGCCTTCGTTTCGAGCCTACACCGTGCGGGCGACTTTCATCGCACACGGCGTGTCATCAACAAATAAAATAGAAACGTTATTACAATGGGCACATTCATTATTTCATTAAGTGGGATTACATTCTGTAGTGGAAACCATATTTGAGACAAAATTGAGACTGGATATAGTAGATCTGAATCGGCTACACAGATTTGGAATTACACTTTCGGTCTGAAGATTAGTTACGTCTCTTCTACAGTGAGAATTTCGCAGTTTCTTCCTTTGTACCTTCAATCTGCGAGCCTCGGCATATTGGTTCAAAAACTCAAGCACGTTGACCGCCTTACGAATCGTCGGTTCGCTCACGACCATTTAGGAAACGCTCACCTCAAAGCTGTCATTAACAGTACCACCTTTACCATCATCTGCGGTAACAATTACAATCGCAAAACTTGAAATTCCGTTCGTAGGATGAAAAACGATTTTCCCATAGTTTGAGCTACCGATCACGTCGTTAAATGTGTATACAATGCCAGTACCACTTTCAATTGCAACCGTAATAGTCAGATTATCTCCATCAGGGTCAAAAAAATAATCTGTAAGCGAGATAACCTCCGACATCGCATTATGTGGGAAAACCACATCAGGAATTCCAGCCCCTACAAGTATGGGCTCTCGATTGCTATTCTCGACTTATACTCATCACAAAAATGAGAGCTTTCGATTCGAGCCTACACCGTGCAAGCGACTTTCATCGCACACGGCGTTCCATCAACAAATGAAGAAGGAGCAAAATAAAGAAACAACAAAGAGGATTGCAGAAACAATCGCTCTGCAATCCTACTTTGCTGTTCTTCATTTGTAGACTTGAGAAAATACAATGCCCATTGTAAGTTCTCGTATCCTTCTTATCCGCTGACTGGGTTCCTTCGCTTCGGCCAGTTTTCTCCTCCCCGCCTGTGTTGCCACTACGGGTACAAACGGCAAGCCATCTACACTACTACGAACCCGCTGCCATCTTATCAGCCTCTCTGGTGCTATCCCACCTCTTCTGATAAGACTTCAAACGTTCCACCTTGTCTATCCCTATTTTTGCTGACCGTAGGTCCCCACTATACAATCCGAGAAAAACAGGTTTAACAGCCTGAATTGTTCCTGCTTCGTCTGTACGATCTCGCATACATCGACTGTTGCCAAACCCCTAGCGCTTATTACCTGGCAACAGCTATCTCGTATTGGGTCGCCATGGATTCGTCTCCTGACCATAGCCAGCTTTTAAAGAGCCCCGCCTTGCTTCCAGCAAGTACGACTTCACCTGACTTCACGAGAGCAGCTGGTATAGGACTGCTTCCGTGCAGGAGGATTAGGCACATGAGTTTATAGGCTGTTCTCATGGATTGGGATTTCGCCAATCTATTCGACAGGGTAGTTGGAGAGTAGCCTCTTAGAGTTAACTATGAAGTTATTCCAAGAGGCATTCTCCACTTCTTTCACTCAGATGAGTTTATGAAGTAACGTTTCGTGATTTTGTTAAGGGGTTACCAATCCATCAAAAGTATTTTCAGCCGTTGCCAGAGCAGTTACTGCTGCGTCTACTTGTGTTTGTGTAGATGCAGGGTCGTTCTTCACAGTATTTGCTGCATCAATTGCTGCTTGGAAGTTTGCTTTTGCTGGAGCAGGATACTCTCCAGACGCATTTCCCTCAGTTGCTGCATCGTGCTTAGCTTGTGCTGCTGTTACCGCAGCAGCCAGTGCTGCTGTATCTACAACAACTTTACCTGCTTCAAAAGTAGTATCAGCCGCTGTCAGAGCAGTCACTGCTGCGTCTACTTGTGCTTGTGTAGATGCTGGATCGTTTTTCACAGCTTCAGCTGCAGTAATTGCAGTTTGGAAAGTTGCTTTAGATCCCGCTGCATAGTTGCCATTTGCTGCACCTTCAGTTGCACCATCATGCTTAGCTTGTGCTGCATTGATAGCAGTTGCTAGCACTGTAAAATCAACAACTGCAGTTGGTACTTTTCCTGATTCGAATGTAGCTTCAGCGGTAGCCAAAGCTGCTTCTGCATTGTCTACTTGAGCTTGAGTAGAATTAGGGTTGTTTTTCACAGCATTAGCCGCTGTAATTGCAGCTTGGAAAATTGCTTTTGAACCCGCTGCATATTGGCCTGGAAGTACCCCTTCAACTGCATTATCATGCTTAGCTTGAGCTGCAGTGATAGCAGTGTTCAGATCAGCGAAATCTACTGGAGTTCCCAAGTTTGTGATGTTGTATGCAAGTTTCAATTGCAGGTCTCCAGAGATCTTAGTACCTTTTTTGTTTTCAAGGTATTTAGAAATGTTGAGTACGTGTGGTGCGTTTTTACCATTCAGAGTGCCTTGTGGCAGAATGATGGTAATCGAATCTACAACATCTGGTGTAGCATCTGTATAACCTGGGATGTCAGCAACGATTTGAGATCCGATTGGTAAGTCTTTACCATCGATAGTGTAGTTAGATGTCTTCAGAACGTTCTTGAAGTCACCAGTAGTGCTAATTGCTGAACTGAAAGTTACAAAGATATAATCATGGTTAACATCAGCATCAGCAGCATCAACATCCTCAACAATTAGATCTGTATCAACATCAGCAAACGCCCATACTACTTTGAATACATCAGCACCCGGTGCAGTTCCTTCAACAGTAAACTTCTTGCTGATAGATGCAGCTGTGTTTCCGATATCATCGGAGATCGAACGAATTACCAGTGTCCATTCGCCAGCTGTGAGCGGTTTATCTGGAGTGATAGTCAGCTCATAATCATATGGATCAGCTGCCACTGGGGCAACGGTAGCAGTGATTGTTTCGCTATTACCCTTAGCGATAAATTCTGCTGTTGGTACTGGCAACGCAGTTTGTTTTTCTGCCAGAGTTTCTTGCTTAGTTTTCGTAGGATCATTTGGATCAAGCACTGGCAATTTAACTGGCTCGCTAAGAATTGCTTTAAATGTAGTACCAGCAACAACTTCTTTAACATCAACAATTGATGGGGAAGTAAGGTCTGGTGTCAACATTTGACCGTTCAGTGGCAAGTCAATGACTACATTTTGCTTACCATTAGCTACGTTAGTGAATGTCTCGGCAGCAATGTGCAAGCGATACTTGTCATTAAAATAGTTTTTTCCGCTTGTAGAAGTTTTATAAACTTTCGTCCAGTCGATTTGAGTTTCTACAAGGAACTTATCTTCTGTATCAGCTACTTTGGTAACTTTCAAGTCTGCCAAATCTGCCAGATCAGCCGCATTACCAATAGTGGTAGCAGTTACCGCTTTCCATACTTTGCTAACATCATCCCAAACTTGAAGCTCGATAGCAGTTTTTGCATCAGCGCCAGTTTCTTCTACAGCTACGTTAAAGTCCAGCAACCACTGTTCAGGCGATTGTACTTCAACTGTTGCTGTAGGTACACTTTCATCAGCTACTACATTAAAATCAAGCGTTTGGGTATTTGCAATGTTCAGCTTGTCAGTTCTTGAAGCCCAGTCTCCAATTTTAGATGCCTGAATGGAATGGGAGCCAGCTTCAAAGTATCCAACTTTTTTCTTGATAGTAACTACGTGACGAGTATCCGCTCCACCTTGTGCGTTTGGTACAAAATCGCCAATAGAAATATCATATTTTGTAGAGTCAAGTTTCACACCGTCAATTGACCAGTTCTCGTAAGTTGTTACAGTTTGGTCGTCAAGTGATTCAGAGAATGTTACTACGAGAGTTCTGAGATCTTGTACTTGTACGCTTAGTGCAGCTGGTTGACGAGCGTCAGTTAGCTTAAATAGAGGTGCTTTGCTTTCTTGGCTCACTCCATTTGTTCCGTCAACTAATTTCACGAAAATGTTAGAGTTATCAACCAATGGGAAGTCATTATTAGCATCGTTTTTATCGAGAACCAAGATCAACGCTTGATTGTTGCCTGGAACAGGCAATACACCTTTTACGTCAACTTTGTCTAAACCGGTCAGGTCACCTGAGTTTGGAACATTAGAGTAGACTTCAAATCCAACTCCAGGATTCAGAGCACCATTCTTATCGATGAAGTAGTCGAGTTGAACATCTTTATTGAAGTACACTACTACACGATCAGCTTGGCTCGCTCCTGCACCAGTAACAACCGGTTTTACACCAGGGACAATAACATCTGGGTTAGGACTGAATACTACGTTTGTTTCAGTCTTAAGACCAATCAGATCTTTATCTGCAGCTTCAACGATTTGGGCAATGATATTAACATTGGCATCTGAAGTCAGGAACTCAGATGTCAGAAGTACAGTTGCTTTACCGTTCTGTACTGTTACGCGTCTTTCAGCCAATGTACCATGTGTAGTACTAAATGCAACTTCAATATCTCCTGTATTGAGCTCATTGCCAGCAGCATCTTTCACGTCAAAAGTAATGAGCGTTTTAGATGCACCATCAGCTTTAATTACTTGATCAGCTGCAGCTACATGTAATTTAAATAGCTCAGTAGCAGCTGGAACTTCAAAGCTCTTCTTGATATCGTCAATTGTAGTACCACCAACTTTAATTCCAGTTACTGTCAACTCATAAGTTTTACGAGCTTCTGCGCCTGAAACTTTGATAGTTACTACTTTTTTAGCAGCATCCAAGCTTGCAGACTCAACGTTCAAACCAGGAATTTTAAAGTTTGCAGCTACTGCTGCGTCAACTGCTTTATTAAATTGAACTTTAAGTTCAGTTTTGGTAATAGCACTTACCGATTCAACTTTCAAATCGCCAGGAGTAACGCCAATTTCAGTTCCATCTGGATTTCTCTTAACTGCTTCTACTGTCCCGTCTTCTTTAACAGCATTGAAACCATCTGCACCATCGATATCAGCAAACATTGCATCCGTAACATCTACTAAATGCGATTTTGGATTGCTAACAAAAAGTAATTCTGCAAGGTTTCCACCTTTAGCTTCACCGTCTTTGTCAACATACAGAACGTCTGGAACAGTGTCAATCATTTCATCCAAGAACTTATCCATATTGGCTGCCATAGCTTTAAAGCTATAGTACTTGTCTACGTTTCCACCGATGTAAATACCTGCTTTTGGTGCTGCGAAAGCAGATGCTGCCATACTAGCAACAAGTGCTGTAGACAACACGGAAAGTGCTAACTGTTTTTTCTTCACGTACTACCCCTCCAGATCTGTTATCTGTTTAGATATTCTGTGTATTCGTTAAAACAATCTAATAAGTTGGGACTGGTGCCACGTACGAAACGTTAGCACCAGCCAAAATTATTAGACTCGTACTCAAACTCTCACTGATTGGAAACTTTGATTAGAATTTCACTTCTTCAGTAATAGTTTGTTCTTTACCATTTTTGTCTTTGTAAGTGAGCTTCAGTTCGCCTACTTCAAAGCCACCCTTACCGATTTGAGCTGCAGAGAAAGTACCGTCTGTAATTTTTACATTAGACGTTTTATTTCCAACAGTCCAAGTAAAGGAAGTTACTGCTTTAGGGTTATCAATTTTACCAGATACTTTGTAGTTAAATACGCCTTCGAGCAATTCACTTTCAACGGCTTCACCCTTGATATTGCTGATTTCAGGGTCTACTGGATCTGGATCTGGCTTAACTTTAGTTTGTTTCAAGAAAGCTTCTACAGAAGACTTAGGAACGTCGTATTTCTCAACTTCATCATCGCTAGAAACGATTACTACGTAGTCAAAACGAGTACCGTTAACATCAGCTGCGTCGATCAATACGATGTAGTCGCCTTCATCTACGCCGTCTTTACCGTCGAGGTCATCGTATACATCGATGAAAGCAGTACCAGCTTTCGTGTACAGTGGCTTTTTGTTGTAAGTGATGGTGTTGCCATCAACTTTGTCAACGTGAGCTACTACCATGTTGTCGATTCCAGCTTTGCTCCACTCATTTGAGTCAAGAATCAGTGGCCAGCTATCGTCGCCAATTGCGTTTCCGTTGATAACTTCAACTACATCATCAACTTCAATTTCATTATCGGAGTTCGTAGTGAACGAGATGAAATCTCCACGTTTGATGCCTTTGTAGTCTCTCAGATCTTCTTTATCGCCATCCAGCTTGAACTCTTTTGTAACAACGGAATCGCCGTCTTTTGTTACCAAAGTAACAGAGTCTTGTTTGTTGGATGTACCATAGTCTTTAACCATACCAAATCTTACATCGCTACCCAGACCGTTACCTTCAACTACGAAGATAGCTTCAACTTCGCCTTTGTCTTCGTTTACAGTGTAGAATACGGAGACATCGCTCTTATCAGCAATAGATTTGAACTTAGCAGTACCAGGCGTTTTCAGCTCAGCGCGTTTGTCTTTAGTGATTTCGCCAGTCATTTTGAAGATTGCAGTTTTGTCAGTTACTTCGTAGTCGCCAACAACGTTGTCATCTTCATCAGCCAGTTTATCCCAAGCAGATCCGGAGGAAGCGATCAGTTTAGTGTCCAGGATTCTTACTTTGTCTACGTTACCTTTGGAATCGTAGTTCAGTTCCAACAGTACAGTGCTGCTATCTTTTCTTGGTTTCAAGATGTCAACCAATTGTTCTGATTTACCATTCTTGTCGAAGTTTACACCTTTAGCATCGTAGATGTTCTTTTTGTCAAGAGAGATGTTTTCTTTCTTGCCTTTTTGAGTCATAACTACGAAATCATAAGTATCTTTGCTTGTGTTTTCAGTAGCTTGACGAGTTACGATAGCTTTTGGTTTACGATCGTCGATCGCATCTTTCGTCTCGATGTGACGAACACGGCCAGAAGCATCCAAGAAGAGTTTTACATCTTCTCCATCGAGGTTGCTGATCAGATCCAAGTTGCTGCTATCGATCTTTTTAACATCTTTGTTAGCATTCTCGGAGTAGGAAGCATTGCTGTATACTTTCAAAGTTTTGCCACCAACAGTTACACGGATGTCTTTGCTGTTACGGCTAACTACTTTATCAACTTTACCTTCAACTACGTTACGAGTAGCGAAGATGAGGTATTTGTCTTCATCGCCATCTGCATAGTAGATGCTGTATACATCGAGTTCTTTCAAATCGCTGAATTTAGCTGGTTTGCCATCCAAGAATACGAGGAAGTCTCTTCCTTCGTCTTGGTCTTCCAGCTCGTTGAACTTGGAGCTATCCAGGTTCGTGATTTTTTTCTTGTCAGCATCGATTTTGGAGATAACTTTAGAACCGTATTTAACGCCTTTAACGCTCTTGTCGATTGTTTGGTCGTCAATTACGTGGATGTAAGAGATCTCGTTAGCATCGTTCAGTACAACTTTAACACCGTAAGTGTCGCCGCCCTTGTCTTTAATGATCTTTTTCAGACCATCAACTGGGTCGTTGAAACGAGTGAAGTTGTAAGTAACTTTTGTATCTTTAGTCAAACGGTAGGATTTACCGCTTGCATCCAGTTCCAATTTCATATCTTCCAGATCGGATTTGGACAGGCTAGTAGCATCTGTGTAAGCTTTGCCTTTGAGGAAGAAGTCACTTACGCGGTCCATAACAACTTCTTCATCTTCGGAGCCTTCCATCCAAACGATAACATTTTCTCTGTCATCTTTGATCCAAACTTGAACTTTTTGGCCATCGTATTCGTTAGGGTTGATGCCATCAGCTACTTTGTAAGTAGTGTTGCCCAAACCAGCGTCTTTACCGTTCAAAGTAACTTCGTTAGCTTTTACTTTGCCCAGGCCGATAGCTGGAACGTTAGTTACGAGTGGCAAATCTTCGGAAGAGTTACCGGATTCATGGGACCAATCCATGTCACGTACAGTAACTTTCAGATATTTAGTCAAGAGAGTTTTGTTAGTGATTTCGAAACGGATGTCAGTTCCGAATTCTTTTTGCTCCATCAAGTCAACGCGAAGAGCGTTGTCGAGCATTTTGAATACATCGCCACGAACTGCTGCATTGTTAGGGTTGTTGATACCTTTTGCAATGTTCAGCTCGGAAGCTTTGGAGATCATGCTGTTTGGCCATACACCCTTAACGGATGGCTCATAGCCCAGTGCACGAACGATCATCGTTACTGCTTCAGCGTAAGTAACTTGGTTTTGTGGTTTGAAGGATTTGTCCGGGAAACCTTTTACGATTTCTTCGCCGGAAGCTACGTTTACGTAACCTGCAAACCAGTCACCAGTTTTAACGTCTGTATAAGTAGAGTTGTATTGTGCCAGTTTGGAACCTTGCTCCAGTCCGCGAGCGCGAACGATCAGAGTAGCAAACTCTGCACGAGTGATTGTTTTATCAATGCCGTATTCGCCATTGCCATAGCCTGCTACCAGGCCAAGAGCTTCAAGGCGTTTTACGGTTTTCTCCATAGCAGCGTCCATTTTAGGAGCTGTAGTTGCATCTTCTGCTGCGAAAGCCATTGGAGCAACAGTAAGTGCGAGTGCACTAGCCAATACACTGTTAACGACCTTTTTCATAACCTTGTGTTCTCCTCCTCTAGTATAAACAAATTGTTCTTGGGGAATATTTTTTGTTAATCTATCTTTCTTTTTAAAGCCCGAATCCTGCAAGCGCGTGTCACCTCCTTTCGCAGGACAGCTTCGCTTTTTTTGTGTTAAAAACCTCTAGTATATTCAGTATTGTGTAAAATGCAACAATCACTAGTGTAACACAAGTGCTAGAATTCGTGAATCTTTTTTACACAATTCCCCGTATTTCGTGTGACATCCTATTAAACGCCTGAGCTAATCAAAAGTTGCGGTACCTTCGAAAAAAAGTTTATCTTTTTTTTTGAAGATCTTATTCACCTGTATATGTACAAAGTGACATCCGCCACAATTCGTATTATAGGGTACGTCGGGCGGGCTGTCACCATTGAACCTTTTTCCAATTCCATTCAAAACCTTACAAATCTTTCTTGTATGTGTAAACCTTAGTTACCCAAAGATGTTTCAAAGTTTACAACTGCCAGATTGTAGGAGAGGATCGCCTTTTGATACTGGTTCTCTCTGCTGGACAGCTCTTCTTCTGCCTGAACAACTTCCAATGTAGTTGCAAGACCGTTTTCAAAGCGCAGATTGGTCAAGCGATAGCTTTCTGCAGCAGAATCCTTGGCTTTTTTCTGGAAGTCGATGGATTGTCGTGCCGCATCCAGATTGAGATATGCTTGCGCAACTTCTTTGGAGATTGTGCGTTTTTGCTCTTCAATCGTCTTTTGTGCTTTTTCTACATTATTACGGGCAATTTTTCCTGGCATTGTGGAGAGGAAAGAGTATTCATTGATCAGCTTGACGTTCAATTCAGCCAAATTCAACTCTTCCTGTACCTTTGTCATTTCCACGCGCTTGGTGAGTGCCTGCGCCTGTGCTTGCTCCATTGTCATTGAAACAGGGGCAGTCTGCTTGTTAGAGGACTTTACGTTCCATTTTTTCGTCAGATCCACACCCAGAAAATCATTCAGGTCCATGATCGCAACCTGTACGCTGTTTTCTGCTTGTGTCAGGGCAGCCTGTGCTCCTGCTACACCCATTTCCGCTTGCAATACATCTGTTTTTGCTTTTGTTCCTACATCAAAAGCAGCCTTGGCTACCTTGAGCTGTTGTTCTGCACGTTGCAAGCTTTGTTTCTTCAACTGATAGTCATCTTGCGCAAAGATCAAATTGTAAAAAGCGTTTTGTGCACCGAGTTTGATTTTGCTTTCTGTCGCATTCACTGCCAGTGCATTCAGCTTTTTCGTCAATTCACCTTGTGCGTTCCCTACCTGCTTCGCTTTTGCTGCATCCAAGGTATCTCGCATTTCTTCTGGCATATCTGCATTTGTTTTATAAGATAGAGCTTGGTTTAAATCTGCGTTTTTGGCGTCGATTTTAGCATTCTCAAGTGTAACGTTTGTTTTCAATGCCTGTTCAATCGCTTTTTCGAGCGTCAGCTCTTCCGCAGCATTTGTAGCAGGTGCAGTGGTAGTACCTGTCTGTGCCGCAACTTTATCCGGTGTTGCTGGTGTTTGTGCTGGTGCCGTCGCAGTCGTTTTAGCTGCTTCAGAACCTGTATTTGCAGATGCAGTCAAGGTTCCTGCGCCAATCGCTGTGGTCAATACAGCTGCCAAACTGATCGTCATCCATTTCTTGCTTGAGTATGGAAAGTTCACTTGTTTCCACTCCTTTAAATTGTATTGATCGTAAAATCTTTCACGACTTGAAATAATACAGTTTGTCCCAAGATCACTATATCACAGAGTATTGTTTCGCACACGAAAAATTAATGCCATACCAGCATTTTCATAAGGGATTACGCACACTTTATCATGTATAGACCCTCCCTTTCCTTTTTAGTCCATTCTTGCCCCATAGATTACTACGATTATGTGTCAAAAACATTTCAGTGTTCGCCAACAATTCTTACACATGCTATCCTTTTGTTGAGGTGAATGAACGATGCTTACGCAATACAAGACTGTAGCTGGCTACGGTGACGATACGATCGTCATTGAGCGTTCCCGCTTCATTGGATACGCTCAAAGGGTCACAACCGAGGAAGAAGCAACTGCATTTATTGCCATAATAAAAAAGAAGCATTGGGATGCGACCCATAACTGCTCCGCTTTTGTTATCGGCGAAAATGATCAGATCCAGCGTTCAAGTGACGATGGCGAGCCAAGCGGCACGGCAGGCAAGCCGATACTGGAATGCATCAAGAAAAATGGGGTCAAGGATACCGTTGTTGTCGTTACCCGTTATTTTGGCGGGATCAAGCTCGGTGCAGGCGGACTGGTCCGCGCTTATACAGCTGGCACGGTTACAGCATTAAAGGCTGCCAAAATCGTTATTCACACGCTGCACCAAACCATCTCCGTCAGTGTAGATTATACCTGGTGGGGAAAAGTCGAAAATGAGCTGCGCATCGGTGAGTACCGAGTGAGTGGGACTGATTTTACAGACAAGGTAACGGCGCATGTTCTCATTCCCGAGGGCGAGCAAGATGCTTTTGTCGAAAGAATGGTTGATTTAACGAATGGACAGGCTAAAATTCATATGGGTGAGAAAGAGTATGTCGAGGTTCCGGTTGAAGCAGTCGGGGATGTAGATAGTGAATAAATGGCAAAAGAAAAGCTGAAGAGACGAATGTCTTCTTCAGCTTTCTTCTATTATATATGTCTGAAATCTACGCTTACTGCTTAGGCAGTTTTTTCAACTGAACCATAACGCGGATGGTGATGATGGCCATCTCGGCACGAGTCAGGTTGTTTGTTGGTTTAAAGCTGTATGTTGGTTTCTTCGCATCGGCTTCATTCGGCTCACCGTTCATCAATTTTGCTTTGCTGACGACAAGTACGGATGGAGCTGCATAGTACCCAACATCTTTGGCATCTGTAAACATCTTGCCCAGCGCCAGTTTTGAAGCTTCTAAAGTGCCCAGCTTCAAATTCATGGCACGAGCAATCATGATCGCAGCTTCTTCACGAGTCAGTGAATCATCTGGGCGGAAGTAGCCAGGCTGTTTTCCGCGAATAATACCCGCGCGAGCTGCTGTCTCAATATACTTGTACTCATAATCCCAGGCATCTCTGTTTGGTCGTACATCTGTAAAGGTTGGCTCCAAAGGATCGCGCTCATTGCTATCTCGATATGGTCCTGCATTGATTGGCAGAGCCATTGCTTTTACAAGCATCGTTGCAAATTCGCCACGTCGCATATCACGGTTTGCGCCAAAGCTGCTGCCACTGTATGCTGGCATGATCCCTTTTGCATACAATGTCTCCATTGCATCACGGGCAAAATCATGACTAACTACGTCATCATACGATTCTCTTGTTTTCATTACCATATAGAAACCAAATCCGGCAAATGGAACTTGTACTGTCTTGGCACCGGTATTTACAACTCCGCCAAGATTTTTCCACTCATCACCGTTGTGATAATAAATGGTCAAGATATTGTTGGCAGCATTTACAATCGATGGATCGTATTTGATTGTAAGTGTTCCTCTACGGCTAGGTACGAGATTGTCTTGCCAGCGGCTCTTGAAGTCCTCAGCATCACCCTCATCGTAATACGGGTCACGTCCGCCTGGAGCTTCGATATCACCGGCATCGACGTAGTAAAGCGGACTCGCATAGTTAAAGTTGGATTCAAGTACCAGCCTGTCCTCTAAGTTGTCGTCAGCAATGTTGACTTGACCTGTTGTACGGTCTGCAATCCCGAAATAGAGGGGTACATCGACAAAAATGTCTCCATTCGGATTTTTTACTTCTTGGCCTGCACGACTGTCATCAGGAGACAACAAAACAGTACCTGCAGGGAATTTCAGATCAAACTGCTTGTCGAATACACTAAAAGACACTTTTTTACCTAACACATCACGGTATTCGGCACCGTTAACAGTGGAATTGGCATTGTAAATCTTGATCTCGTCATTATACGTGCTATTCCCTACTACGACAGAGAACTTCACTGTATTCAGACCCTTTTTCAGTGCTACGGTCGATGTGAAGACATAGTAGGTCTCGGGAATTGTTTTCCCCGCGTCATCGTCGTAATAAAAATCAGGGTTTGTCGTATTTTTTACTTTCGCTTCTGTTTTACCGAACAGAACCTTGTTTGCATTTTCTGCAAAAACCTTCACAACCGCACTGTTACTATTCACGATGATGTATTGATCCGTTTCTTTCGCTTTTACTGGGGCTAGGACTTCCCAGCTCGAATATTTCTGATCAATGTTGATGTCATAGCGAATTACGGTTCCATTGTCATCTTCTGCTACGATTGTGTATACAGTCGTCCCACCTTTTTTCAAGGTAAGAGGGAAGAGTGCAAGCTTTTGCTCTTGCTCTTTGGCATCGGTGACAGCATCTTGAATTTCTTCTACGAGATCACCGTACTTCTTCGTGCTCATTTTCCCTTCAAATCGGGAGCGGGACTTCGAATCAATATTGTGGTCATCAAACAGGTCTCTCAGGTCATTATTCAACGCTGCTTCCAGTCGTGCATTCACGTATTCCTGATTGGTTGTGTCTTGATCCCAATCCCCGTTTTTGAAACGGAAATCATTGATTCGTTTTCCATTCTTCTCAATGTATACGTGCGTAGCATCCTTTACCGTAAAGCTCAGACCACTCAAGAAGTTAGCACCTGTATTGTACGATGGATCAGCTGCTTTTTTGGTCAGCTCTTCGGTCTTTCCATTAGAGGTAATCTCCAGCTTAATGTCTTCAACGGCTGGTGTTTTGGATGAATTGTAGGAAACATTGTACGTAAAGACCGTTTTCGGGTCATCTGTCAGAGTGACCTTGAGAACGTTGTTTCCTTTTTTGTAATTCAACTCACTTTTTTCAATCAGGAATGTTCCCTTATTTGTATCGATATTGCTAGCTTTGATTGTGATTGGTGCGCCATTCAGAGTTGCTTCAATGTTGCTTGTTTTCAATACATAGTTGTAAACTTTACCATCAAGATTCCGAATGTCATTTTCGCTCTTAACCTGATAGCCATCCTCAAAGCTCCGCACTTGGCCAGTTGCATCTACATACGTCATTTGAACGTAAGGTGTAATTCGTACATCGAGTGTGTAAGTAGCGGTTGTTGGGTTAGCTCCTGTGTATCCAATTTCGAGTTTGCCTAAGCCTTGGGACAGCTTTTTCAGCGTGAGTGTAAACCCGTTTGTTCCAGCTCCGCTAATCACATAATCAGTCCCTGAGGTCAATGCCTGATTGTTATATACAATCGAGATATTCCCCGTCGTTGCAGCAATATTCTGTGTGACTACGTTCAGCTCTAGAGGTGAGGTAACAATGATGTTAGCAGAAGATGGTGACAATACTTGTGCGCTCGCCAAATTGATTACGCGCTCAATGCTCGGTTTTGTACTGTCCAAATACTTCAGTTGATATTCGTAGTTAGCAATTGCAATGTAACCGGACGGTGATGTAACAGTATTATCCGATGCTTTTTCTAAATACTGATAGCTGAGGGCAACCTTGTAGGTTTTTCCATCCTGGAATGTTCCAGCTGGGACCGGCAAACTCACCGTATATTCGGTAAAGCCACTTTGCGGATTTCCGATTGGCGAGAAGGTTACACCTGTTGTGAATTCTGTTTTGTTGGAGCCTTCATAAATCGTGACTTTAAAGTCTTGGAACAACTGCTGCCCTGGAATATCTACAAAACGCAGCAATGCTTTTCCGTTTAGAGTCATAGCTGGAGAGACTGCTGTCCCTTTTACTATTGCTGGCTGGCTCGGCGTCAACGCCACACCGCCCAAAGTAACATTGTAAAACTGGTCAGAACTACCCGATGAGGTGGTCGCTACGATCAGATTTCTTGTAAACGTTCCGACCTCTTTATTTTGGTTAAAGACTCTGATTTCCAATGAGTTTTCCCCAAGCAACGATGGAACACTCAATCCAAACGAACCTGTACGGTTTACCTGTGTTTTGACAACATCACCTGTACGCAGGTTTTTTACTTCAACGCTATCTGCGTTGAGCGCTTTCCCGTCCATGTTCAGATTGAGACGATTCAGCGATGGTACGGTAATATACGTTGGATTCGTAGTTACGTTCGGATCATTCAGCGGCGTGTCGTTAATTTTCAAATCACTAACGAGTGGCGTGTTATTATACTGAACGTAAAATTGGTAATGCTCTTTGGTTACATTCCCTACCTTCTCATAAAACGCGATCTGATTAAGACCCGGCTTCAAGCCAATGTTATGGAAAGTAAAGTTGCTGCCACTAATCGACGGCGCGGTATTGCTCAAATCCTGAACCGTTTGTCCATTATTGGTGATGAGTTTCAGACGAAGGCTGCTCCCCGTTACCCCACTACCATACGTACCTGTCAGTGTAATCGTGGAATCTCCATAAACGACAGGATTGTAAGCTGTCGTTCCACCTGCAAAGTTGGTAATGGTGATTGGGCTATTCATCGAGTTGTATTCGTAGTAAATAACATCTCTCTCACCCGTATTCGGAGCGTAAATCTGAACCGCATTCAAACCAGGGGCCAAATCGAAGTCTGGTAATGGATTAGCTGGTCCGCCAGCACCATATACCGTACGGATCGTTGTTCCGTTCACTTGCACTTCGACCGCTTGTGTTTTATCTACCGCAGCAGGTATCGAATAAGTATATTGCAGTCCCGATACTGTACGGCTCGTCACTGGTTTAGGATCACTCGCATATTCGCCTTGCCCGGAATTCGTAAACTGTAGAGGTCCTGTTCCAGACGACGCAGGGTTTGGCGTATATTGGAAGTAAATTTCCGATGTATCATTTGTAGGATCTAGGGTGACTTTAGGTCTTACTGTTACTTTTGTCACTGCCCCACTGCTGTTTAAATAAAAATCCGGAAGAGTAATCGTGTTGTTCACAAAAAGTTGTGTGTTTGGAAGCGCGACTCCATCAATTAACACATCAACACCTTGTCCATTTTTGGAATTATCCTTGTAGACAAGTTTCACACCATACACCAATCTCGTTATGGTCTTGAGCGGAGTCGTAAATGCATTTCCATTGCCGGTTCCTGTAGCTAAATAATTTGTTGGTGTGTCAATTCCAGCATTCCAGTTGGAGCCTAATGCTGCCGAAGCAGGTGCAGCCGGTAAAAAACCAGTTACAAGTAGCATTATCGCCAGGCACATAGCGAACCAACGACGGAATTGTTGATTTAGCCTAATCATCTTTTCACCTCTCCACATTATTCTGAACCTCTTGATTGTCCCGTTTTCATAAAGCCACGGCACTTATTTCTCTCTATGTATATCGGCTAAACGCCTTCTGCAGTTAAGTGTTTCCACCTAAATCGCATGAAAAAAAAGCCTCTGCTATAAACGATCGCAGAGGCTTTCCAGCTTTATTAATTTGTTCGCCGTTGCTGCTCGACGTACTTGATTTTCAACCGACGATACGTATTAATCAACGGACGATGACGTCTGCTGACGAGTCCAACGATCTCCGTCCCTAAGTGAATGCCAATCAAAAGGATGACCATGACGATGATCGTCGTCCATTTGGTCGTCTTGGTCAACAGGATTGCCATCGTACCGAAGAAGATGCTGATCGAATAAATCGTCAGTACGGTTGAACGGTGTGAAAGGCCCATGTTAAGCAAGCAGTGATGCAAATGTCCTTTGTCCGGACTCGAAATTGGCTTTTTGTTCACGATGCGGCGTACGATTGCAAAGAACGTATCCCACAACGGAACGCCCAGCACGACGATTGGGATAATAAAGGAAACGAACAACGCTTCTTTAAAGCCCATGATCGATAGTGCAGCCAGGTTAAAACCTAAAAAGAGTGAACCAGTATCGCCCATGAACAGGCGCGCCGGGTGAAAGTTAAAGTACAGAAATCCAAGAATGGCTCCGAGGAGCACGAAACAGTACGTAGCGACTTTGTAGTCTCCCATCAACAGCGCCACTACTGCCATTGTTCCAGCTGCAATCGCTGAAACACCTGCGGACAAGCCATCCAAACCGTCAATCAGGTTGACTGCATTGGTTACCCCCACAATCCAGAACATCGTAATCGGGATTGCGAGCCAAAAGAGCCAGCCACTGCTAAAATCAATGCTGCCCATATAAGGCAGATTGACTACGCCAATTTTCAGTCCGAACGGAATCACGACGATCGCAGTCGCGACCAGCTGACCAAGCAGCTTCCACTTTGGCGAAAGCTGATATTTATCATCCAGCATCCCGACAGTCATGACAATCGTACTACCAAAGAAAATTCCAAGCATTTCAGACATGCTCGTATATGGGACGAACAAAAAGAAAGCAACCATATAGCCTAAGTAAATGGCTAATCCACCCATACGCGGCATGATACGCGTATGTACTTTGCGTTGGTTCGGGGCATCTACGGCCCCAACCTTTTCTGCCAGCTTTTTGACGTACGGTGTTGCAACAAACGATATGATCAGCGAAGTCAAAAATCCGAGGATTAATGTAGACATCGACTGTTCTCCTCTCTACGGATGCATCTAGGAACGGCTACTCCATTTTTCTTTTAAAACGGTTACGACAAACCGCGGAATAGCCAGCTGACGCTTCCAGCGAGAAGGCTCGGAAGCAAGTCGATAAAACCATTCCAAATGCAATTTCTGCCAAACCTCAGGAGCGCGCTTCACTTTCCCGGAAATGACGTCAAAGCTGCCGCCTACTCCCATCATCAGCGAAGCATTCAATCGCTCACGGTACTTGACCAGCCAATTGTCCTGCTTGGGAGCGCCCAAAGCAACAAACAACAGATGCGGCCTCGTTTCAGCGATTTCCTGCACAATTTGTTCTTCTTCCTCTTCTTTAAAATATCCGTTTCGATAGCCAACCAAGCGCGCTTGCGGATAACGGGCCTGCAGCTTGGTGGCAGCCAGCTCAATTACTTCCGGACTGGCTCCGAGCAAATATACATTCCATCCATATTGATTAGCCTCTGCCATCAACGCTTCTAACAGCTCTACCCCTGTCACGCGCTCATAGATAGGCTGATTGGTCCATTTTGCTGCGTATACGATACCAATTCCATCAGGAACAACATAGGCTTGTTCTACAATAGAACGAAAGCCCTGATGCTCTCTCGCAAGCATGACGATTTCCGGATTGGCGGTTACCACGTGGGTCTTTTGTCCGCTCTCAATCCGTTCGACCATATCTGCTATTGTCTCGCGGAACCCGAGAGTAGAAAACGGAACATCCAATATTTTAGCGACCTGTTTGGCCAATTTTTTCACCTTCAATGCATAAGTAGCCCAATAGCCATTTTACCCGAAAAGAAAGGCACATTCAAGATGATCATGAATGTGCCTTATCTCCTGCAGTCAATGCAAACATCATGCCGCCCTCTGCTACCACTTTCCCATTTACCAAAGCTTTCCCGTTTGCTTTCACGACCGTACCGCGAACACGAGTCAGCTCAACGTCCAAAGTAAGCGTATCACCAGGCCTTACCTGATCCTTGAAGCGGAATTCATCAATCCCTGCGAACAGACCAATTTTTCCTTGATGTTCCTCCAGGCTCAGCATAGCTACCCCGCCAACCTGCGCCAAAGCTTCCACAATTAGGACGCCAGGCATGACCGGATAACCAGGAAAGTGGCCCTGGAAAAATGGCTCGTTCATCGTTACATTTTTGATCCCGACAGCTCGCTTGCCAGATTCCAGCTCTACGATTTTATCAACCAGTAAAAACGGGTATCGGTGAGGAATGATTTCCTGAATTTGTACGATATCAAGTGGCGCCTTAATTTCCATGAATCCCAACTCCATTTCCATACTTATCTAAACTTGTCCATGCATGAAGACCCTACAGCAAACTGAGAATAAGACAACTCCCGCCTTTCTACAATCGAAAGAAACGGGGTTAAAATAAAAGGGGCACTTCCTTCCTATGACGGAAGTGCTCTTTTTCTGCTCTCCCTACGAGCGATTCAACAACCGAAATTTCCCCAGATAGATCACACTCGTAATGAACGAGAATGCAATGACTGACCAAAGAATCATTTCGCCGTACTCATATCTATACATGATCAATGGTATCACCACATACAAAAAGATGGTTGTCAATTTCCCGTACGTATTGGCTGGTACTGTCTTTTTACCACGCAGGTGATAAACAGCCCCTGTTACAATCATTGCCAGTTCACGCACAAAGAAAAACAGGGCGGCCCACATGCTAATCCGCTCCGTTGCAAAAAATGACGCAATCACTGCCAGCATCATCAGTTTATCAGCCAGCGGATCTAACACGATTCCAAGTGTGGTTACGAGCTTATGCTTTCGCGCGAGGTACCCGTCCGCGATATCTGTCAATCCCGCCAAGATCAAAATAGCCAGCGCTATTTCTAAATGATACGGGTTTGGCGAAAAAAAGACATACAGGTACAAAGGGATGAGAACGATGCGAAAGATCGTAAGCAAATTAGGAAGATTCACGGACATCCCTCCGTATAAAAAAGTCGCTTCCTTTTCAACCACTCGGTTTATTATACTCTGCGGACAAACATCGCAACAAGTCCCCTCAAAACGTTCATAACCGTTTTCCCCTCTCGTCGGGGGTCAAAAGTGTTTGACCACAAGCGGCCACCTTCACTTTTATGACAAAGTGCCTCAGCGTAACATCTAGCATCAGCTTCGGTGAAAAAGTCGAGACGTCGTTCACAGAAAAAAACGAGCCCTAACCAATCGGTTGGGCTGGCAATGATGACTGCTAGCTCCGTTTTTACGTCTCGGCAAATAGCAAGTCCCACATATGTTTGTATGTACCCAAATCAAGCACTTCAGAAGCTGGCTTATGCCCGACCACCCCATAACCGATCATCAGGCCGATTACCACTGAGAAAAAGAGCAGGAGTGGGACCAACACGATCTTGGCTACTGTAATTCTCCAGTTTTTCCCGCTCCGTTCGCGTACTTTCGTCTTCGCTTTCGCCTCTTGGGTATCACGCGGGATACGCTGTCCCTTCTCTCGTTCCATTCTTCTCTCCCCCGTCATGCCGATTGGATTACCTACTTCTAATCGAATTGGCGATACCCATCATTTGATCGCTGATTCCAATTGCCCGTGAGTTCAACTGGTAGGCACGCTGGATGTTTACCAGCTGTGACATTTCCTCTGTCATACTGACATTGGAGCCTTCCAATGCGCCTTGGCGCACGGTCGCGATTCCTTCAGTCACAGCATCAGCGTATTTATCCGTTAGTTGAATCGGATCTTCCAAATCTGCATCATATAAATCTTTTCCGACTTGTTGCAGCTGATCCGGGTTGTTTACTTTCCAGATGCCAATTTCCGCTACCGGATTATCGTCATCACCATTGAAGACTCTGCCCTCTGCGTCAATTCGTATCGGTTGGTTTGGGTCTGTCAGCTGAACAGGAATCCCGCTTTTATCCAATACGTAGTCACCAGCTGGCGTTGCTAGCGTATACCAGTTTAACGCCTTGTGCCTTGTGATTTTAAAATTGCCGTCACGTGTGAGGAAATAGTCATCTTTGTTATCTGTCTGACGAGTAACCGCAAAATAGCCGTCGCCTTCAATCAGAACGTCTGTTGGCACATCTGTTATTTTAACATTCCCTTGTCCAAGATCCAGTTTCGTAAGTCCTAGACGGGCACCACTGCCAACCCGCAGACCAAATGGTGTATTTCGATTTTGATCGTCTACTTTTGGCTGCTCGTTCATCGAATCGGATAATAACTCGGAGAACGATGCTTGCCGACGCTTGTAACCTATCGTATCTAAGTTCGCCAGATTACTAGCTGTATTATCCAAAGCCTGTTGAATTCCGCGCATAGCTGATGTCGATATATTTAAAGATTGCATCTTGGTTCCCTCCTCATTATCCGTTTACTCGTCCAAGTTCATTAGCAGCCTTTTCCAAGGTTCCGTCAATCGTCGTAATAACCTTTTGATTCGCTTCATAAGCACGCAGTACACTCATCATGCTCGTAATGGTTTGAGCAGGGTCAACATTCGAACGCTCCTGCCAGCCCTGTTGAACTCCGTAGCGTCCTCTTACCTTCGGATCATTGTATACATTATTTGCCAATGCATCGATATCTGCCTGAAGAGCTGTCTCTATTTTCTCGACATCATTGGCCACATCAAATTGACCATCCAGACGATATCGATCCGATCCTTCTCTAACCAGCTTTCTCGATGGATCTGCAATCACATTCAATCCAAGCGTCGCATTCAGTTCTTCGAGTCTTGTTGCCGTCGGTTGACCAGGTGTGTTTTCGAGATATTCGATCCACAATTTCCCCTTGTCATCGATTCTCAGATTTTTGCCGGCATTTTCATTTGCAGCCGCTGTAGAGTCATTCGGGTTTTTATTGACCTGAATCGCCATATTGGCATTATCCAGCACGTAATACCCTTCAGCCGTGACCAAATATCCTTCAGCGTTTACACTCCAATTGCCATTTCGCGTGAAGCGAATGTTTCCATCATCGGCTGGCTGCGTCAGATCGTCTATCGGAGCCACACTATAAAACAAACGCCGCTCATTGCCATCCTCATCCGGCTGAATGTTGTCCATCAGCGCCACATCGTATGGATTATGCGTTTCTTCGATATCTCCTTGCGTAAAGACAGGAAGAGCCTCCGACATGTACACTCCCGTGTTCAAGCGTCCGATCATGGCAGCCTGTCCACCCATGTTAGGAATACCAGGGATATCAGGCCCCGTATTATCGCGAACACGTGAGATCAATTGCTCTGGAAAAGAACGCATCAAAGCCAAGTCCTGTTTGAAGCCCGGTGTGTTGATGTTAGCCAGATTGTTTGCGAGCGACTCATGCTTGTTCTGCAAAGCCAACATCCCTGATGCAGACGTATACAAGCCTCTAATCACGTAATCTTACCCCCTGAATAACCGCTTATTCCGGTGCGCTGGTACCTTGTCGAGGTAGTCCAGCATCATTCCTGTTCCTTTCGCTACGCACATCATTGGCTCGTCCGCTACCAATACTGGAACTCTCAATTCATCCGCCAGTATTTGATCGATGCCATGCAAAAGAGCGCCGCCGCCGGTCAGGAAAACACCCTTATCAATTATATCGGCAGAAAGCTCAGGAGGTGTTCGTTCTAAAACAGATTTTGATGCTTGTACAATCGCACTAACCGACTCGGCCAGGGCTTCTTGGACTTCGCCCGATTGAATGGTAATTGTTTGCGGAAGCCCGCTTACCATGTCTCGACCGCGAATGTCCATTTCGTCCTGGCGCCCGCCGGATACGGTTCCGATCTGAACTTTGATATCTTCAGCCGTTCTCTCACCAATCAGCAACTTGTATTTATTTTTTATGTACCGCATAATGGCCACATCAAATGTATCTCCTGCAATTTTGATGGAGGAAGACGTGACAATATCGCCCATAGACAGTACCGCTACGTCAGTTGTACCTCCACCAATATCGACTACCATGTTGCCAGACGGCTGAAAAATATCCATACCTGCACCTACTGCAGCTACTTTCGGTTCTTCCTCAATGTATACTTCTCGTGCTCCACCACTGCGTTCTGCGGCTTCACGAATCGCTTTTTGCTCTACAGATGTAATATTGGTCGGGCAGCAGATCAATACACGTGGACGTGCAAACATGCTTTTCCCACCAATTTTGGTCAAAAAGTGCTTGAGCATGGCTTCCGTGATTTCAAAATCCGCAATAACACCTTCTCGCAAAGGTCGGATCGCCACAATGTTACCTGGGGTTCGCCCCACCATACGATATGCTTCGTTCCCCACAGCCAATACTTTCCGTGAATTACTGTCTATAGCCACGACAGATGGTTCATCCAGGACAATGCCCTTGCCTTTAACAAATACCAAAACATTGGCCGTTCCCAAGTCGATTCCGATATCTTTGCCAAACATGAAAGGTCCTCCCTGTTACCAGTTACATTTCTATCTAATATCATAGGCTCTTCTACGTGAGAGGACAAGGAAATTCTTTCTTACACACTTTCCTCCTGTTCTACTCGAACTTTTTTACTACGACGTTTGTACTTGATCTTGGTTGCTTCGCCGCCACGCAAATGTCTGATGGCTTTGTGGTATTCCAGAATTTCCTTTACTTGGTTGGCTAACTCTGGATTTATCTCAGGCAACCGCTCAGTCAAGTCCTTGTGCACTGTACTTTTGGAAACACCGAACTCTTTGGCGATCATCCGAACCGTATTTCTCGTTTCTACAATATATCGGCCGATTTTGATGGTCCGCTCTTTGATGTAGTCGTGCACGTCACTCGCCTCCTTGTATCTACATTGTCTGATACAATATATGGGTGGGTGCGGACACATATTCTACGTTTCCAAGCCTGACAAGCCAGCACGGCCCCATCTTTTTTCAACAGTTTGTACCACTTGGGGGGTGGCTGTAGTTTAGAGAAGCTGATTTCCAGGCTCCGCTCCGGTCTACGTCCCACTGAAAGTGTTGTCTGTCCGCTACGCAACGACTCGCGGGGGAACGTAAAAGCAGTAGCCGCTACGCCGGTTATTCAGGGTTACGTTCCTTTTTCCCTCGATTCATTGCTCCGCTGGGTAGGACTTCGCTAGTCGCTCGCCTGGAAATCGGCTTCTCTTTCGTTACAGTTGTTTTTCTGCGATCAGTTAAAGAAAAATTATTTTTCGCCAACGCAAGAGAAGTGAATACGATTTTGAGTTCCCGACCTCAATGTATATGCTTTCAAGCATCGAAAAAGTCTTAGGGTTTTTCTTTTTTTTTGAGGAACAACTGCTACGCTGGAGAAGAATATTTCCAGGCGCAGCTCCTTGTGAAGTCCTACTGAGCGGAGCGCCGAGCGGCGGGAAACAGAATCGCAACCTTGTTCACACTGCGTAGCGGCTACTGCTTTTGCGATTCCCCGCCGCTCGGCGTGGAGCGGACAGACTATTCATCCAAGTAGGACGGAGCAGAGAGCATAGTCTGGAAATATTCTTCTCCCCGCCAAAGTCACCTTTTCAACACAAAAAAACCACCTGCAAAAGAGTTTCCTTTACAGGTGGTTCGCAAACTTATTGATTTTTCGCTTCTGTTTCCGGAGAAACCAGATACTGCTCTGGATTTACCGCTTTGTTATCCACTCGGACTTCAAAGTGAAGGTGAATGCCAGCGTCTTTTTCATACTCATTGCGTCCAGCAGATCCAAGAACCTGGCCTTGTGTGACTTCATCGCCTGGTTTCACTGTTACATTATCCAGACTTTGATACACAGTCACCATCTTGTCGGCATGCTCGACCTCCACTACCTTACCAACGAGCGGATCGACTTCTACCTTGACTACTTTACCAGCCAATGCAGCAATGACGTCAAAGCTCTTGCCATCGGTCGCCTTCAGATCAATACCAGTGTGCGGAAAGTAAGAATTATTGTACTTCACCAAAGCTTTTTGCTGATTTTCCTTGGAGGCTTGCTCATCATAGTAGCTCATACCCAAGTCGTACGTGACACCTTTTCCTACTGGCCATGCCAGTGGTTGTGGACTGCTTGTAACAGGTACAGACGGATTTTCCTGCGGTGTTGTCTCAGGATTTGCAGGTGTTGTTACTGTCACGTTCTCATTATTGACGCTTGTCAATTTTGATACCGTGTCCATAACGGTTCCTTGATACCACATCACAAAAGCGAGAATGATTGCTGCGGTGCCGATGTAGATCGCTGGAAACGCCCACTTCTTACCCAATACTTTTTTCCAAGAACTAGACTTCTTGAATGGAATCGGTTGATTTTGATTCTTTTGATCTTCCATTTTATTCATCACCTCATCCCTCAGTATCGCCAGAATTTTGGCGTATAAACCTGAGAGAGTAGGGAAAAGTAAAAATTTGCTTACATTTTAGCTAGACTTGCAAAATACGAGTGTAATCCTGCAGGTTGATGCCCTGATAAAAATACTTCACGATCTGTTCTGCATTCTTTCCGTTTTTGGCCATTCCGTTTGCGCCCCACTGGCTCATCCCTACACCGTGACCATAGCCTTTAGTCGTAATAAACACCTGGCTTCCCTTCAGCTCCATCGTAAAAGAAGAGGAATTCAAATTGAGCTTTTCACGAAACTCACGACCCGTAAACTCTTTTCCACCTATACTGATTTTCCCGACCCGATTTCCTGTCGTCGTCCTCTCAATCCGATACCATGCCCCATTCGTAGAAGCCTCCTGAACGAGCTTGACCCCCAAATCCTTCTCTAGCTCAGCTGTCGATTTGATGACCGTTTCCTCATAACGGGGCGATTGAATATCCCATGGACTCGCTACGCTTTTTAAATAAGGGATGGGCTTTTCCCAATACTCATCGGAATTCTCCGTAAATCCGTTGCTCGTCGAAAAAAACGTAGCATCGATCGGCTCGCCATTGTATGTAAGCACAATCCCTGCTGTTTCTTTTACGGCTTGTGTGATGCGCTGGTTTTTCCACTCATACTGATCTTTCCATCGTTCACGGCGCTGTCCTTCATCCATGTAGACCTGGTGACGAACGGTATCGAGAACCTGCCCTCCTTCTGGCACATCATCAAATTTTCCTTCGTTCAGTCTACGCACGATATATGTTCTGGCAGCCAGGGCCTGTGCCTTGAGAGCCTCCAGCTCGAATTCTGCTGGCATTTCTGCTGCCACCACGCCTGTAATATACGTTTCCAGCGGCAGTGTTTCCACCACCTTTTTCTCTGTGCGATAGACCTTGATGGAAGTCGAAGACAGCTCCTGCGTCACCTGATTGCCCGGAGCTGAAGCAGGTACATGCGCTGGTTCCGCAACCTCTCCTCCTGGCGAAAAGAAATGAACGAGCGCAGCAGGCACCATTACGAGCAAGATCGGCAATACAATAAACCAAATGAGTAGATAGCGTTTCATGCAACAGATCCTCCCCGCTTTGTGCTAGACACTCCCATTTTATGAGTATCCGCCAAGCGATAGAACGAGAGAATAAGAGGGAAGCGAGAATGCGCATTTTCATGAAGCTCTTGCATAGAAACCGAAAAAAGCGTGCAAAACTGTTGCCAGTTCGCACGCCATTTTCGGTTTTGCCATCTATTTGACATATTGATCAAGCAAAATTAGGAGAGAAGCTCACTTTAATGGTTTCTGTCACGGTTGCCTCACGTTTTTCTGTTTCTGGTACGTAACGCTCTACATCTGCCCCGAGTGCAAGCAGTTTTTCTGTAAAGTTCACGTAACCACGATCAATGTGATGCAGGGCAGATACCTCTGTTACTCCCTCTGAAACCAATCCAGCCAGCACCAGTGCAGCACCTGCGCGCAGGTCTGTCGCTGCTACTTTGCTACCAGTCAACTTGGAGCCGCCTTCTACGATTGCACTGCGACCCTCAATCTTGATATTGGCATTCATGCGGCGGAATTCCTCCACGTGCATGAAACGATTCTCAAAAACAGTTTCTGTCACAATGCTGGTCCCTTCGGAAACAAGCAACAAAGACATCATTTGCGCCTGCATGTCAGTAGGGAATCCTGGGTAAGGCAATGTCTTCAGATCAACCGCTTTGAGTGCGCCTGTACGACGAACGCGAATCCCATTCTCCTGCTCGTCTATTTCCACGCCCATCTCACGGAGCTTGGCTGTAACGGATTTGAGGTGATCGCAAATCGCGCCTTCAACAAAAACATCTCCACCCGTAATCGCAGCAGCAACCATAAAGGTGCCCGCTTCTACACGGTCAGGAATCACACAATGCGTGCAGCCACTCAGCTTTTCCACGCCTTCAATACGGATCGAGCCTGTGCCTGCCCCGCGGATTTTTGCCCCCATCCGGTTCAGGAAGTTGGCCAAGTCTACAATCTCCGGCTCTTCAGCCGCATTTTCAATCACGGTAGTTCCCTCTGCCAAAGCAGCGGCCATCATGATGTTTTCGGTGGCTCCTACACTCGCAATATCGAGGTAGATTTTTGCCCCTTTCAGTCGGCCTTCCACGCTTGCTTCAATAAACCCTTGTCCGATCTCAATCTTGGCTCCCATGGCCTCAAACCCTTTTAGATGCTGGTCGATCGGGCGAGTCCCGATGGCACAACCACCTGGAAGAGCGACACGAGCCGTTCCTTTCCTGGCCAAAAGCGGTCCCATCACAAGAAAGGACGCTCGCATTTTGCGAACCAGTTCATAAGGGGCTTCTACACTAGTCAGCCTAGTAGCATTAATGGTCAGCACTTCGTGATCATATGTAAGGGAGATTCCCATCGTTTTCAAGAGGTCGCAAATCGTCCTGACATCGTCGAGTGCAGGCACGTCCGAAATGACGCATGTCCCTTCCTCGGCCAGGATAGATGCTGCAATAATAGGGAGTACGGCATTTTTTGCACCAGAGACTTTCACATTCCCTGTCAATGCCTTACCACCGCGGACAATAATTTTATCCAATGTGTACCCCTCCGCGTGCTAATATTCCGCTGTGATGATTGGTGTTCCTATGGTGACCCAAGTTCCAGCATTACTGCTATCACGATGAGTTGCCACCTGAAGGTTCATCTTTTGCCCGTTTAACGCGATGAACGGTTCCCACATAGGGGTATGCCCGGAAATACTGACCACCGTCTCATCTTGCAAACGTTCGAGTTCTGTTGCCTGAAGGGTAGAAAAAATCGACAAAATCTTACCCTCCTGTTGGTCAACACCCATCTTAACATTGTACATTCCGCGAATACAAGTGCTAATTTGCGGAATAAAGTTGGCTTTGCTCAAGGCATTCGCGAACGTTTCCTGTATTTGTTCAATATATAGTAGGGATTGACGACTTCCTGACAACTGTAGCACTACATATGTGTCAAAAGAACCATTTTTAGGAACACCTGTAACCTCATAGCGCAGTTGTACGTCGTCGTGCGTATTCGCGTATTGATACACAAGGATATTGTTCTTCCGCGAGAATTCGATTTGGGAAAAAGGAATCTCTAGTTGTTTTGCCCAATGATCCGCCAACTCTTTGATTTCTTCCTGACGCAGGACCTGCCCCATAGCGGTACGGGCACGCACCTGAATCGTTGTTCCTGTTGCTCCAGAGTCTTCCAAAGCACCTAGCAGCTGTGCAGCCACTGGCTTTACTTCTGTCGCCTGCGCAGGCATCCAATAAACTACACCCATGACAAACAATAGAGCTAGTGCGATCCAACCAGACCATTTCCCCATAACAACTCTCTCCCCATTTCACGTACATCTCTTTGTACTTCTCATTTTGCACATGAAAATGGGTGGATATACCAGCCAGCTCTAAATGAAGTTTAGGCAATTACGAGAACATGTTCCCGAATGCAAGGGACCAGCCCAGGTAATCGAGGAAAAAGCGCGATACCTCATAGCCGATGACGATGGACAGGAAAATCTGCAGCAGCTTTGCCTGTGCGCCACTCGGCTTTTTTACTATTTTTTCAAAGCGAAACGATTGGAGAGCCCACCATGCCAATCCAATGAAGACGATGGAGAGAATGATGCTCAAAAAACCGTAAATTTCTTGTGACACACTCGTTTCCTCCTAAATATGAAAAACTTTATCGAAGTCTTTCAAGATAGAGCGACCGCTTATCAGCGAGAAAGTATTCCCTGTAGCCGTGATTTCCTTTTGACCACAATAGAAAAAGGGACAGCCCCAAAAATGGACTATCCCTTCTATTGTACATGAAGTGCGAATCAGTTTCGAGCCTCACTGAAAGTTTGGAGGCAGCATGTTCCCGAAATCAAAGGACGGATTAAAGTGAGTCTGGACATAGTCGGTAATGAGGCCCGGAAAAGCCCCAAAGAATACAGTTGCAACTGCCATTACGAGCACAAATACCCAGATGCCTCTTGGTACTCGCATTTGCGCTTCTGTTGCCCCAGGACGCATGTACATTTGTCGAATAATCCCGAAGTAATAGTAATAGGAAATGACGCTGGTCACAATCATAATCGCACTCAGCCAATAGTTCTCCTGTGCCAATGCGCCCATGAACAAGTAGAATTTCCCGAAGAAGCCTGCTGTTACCGGGATACCTGCCAGGGAAAGCAAGAAAATGCTCATCGCAACCGCCATGATGGGAGAACGATGGTACAAACCGGCAAACCCTTTCAAATCCTCAGTCTGCTGCTCCTGCGCCACAACCATGATGACAGCAAAAGCTCCAAAGCTGACAAGCAAATACGCGAAGAGGTAAAATATCACTTCACTGAAAAAGAGCGTTGTCGGTGGTACAAACGGTACTAGCAAATAGCCAGCCTGGGCAATCCCCGAGTACGCCATCATGCGTTTCACGTTCGTCTGGCGAAGCGCCATCGTATTCCCGATGATCATCGAAGCCGCTGCCATCAAGCCCAGATACAGACTACCTTCCTGGAAAAAGAATCGTCCGACACCGTCTGTAACGTTAAAGAACGAGATCATCACCACACGGAACAGCAGCGAAAATCCGGCTGCTTTCGATACCACAGCGAGAAATGCTGTGATCGGCGTAGGAGCACCCTGATACACATCTGGTGTCCACATGTGGAACGGAGCCGCAGAAATTTTGAATGCTAAACCAACTACGAGAAACGCAAACGCTACGTAGACCAAGAACTGATAGCCCGCCATGCCAGCCTCAGCCAGGCGCATGGAGATTTCATAAATATGGGTTGTTCCCGTCAAGCCGTAAATATACGACATCCCGAACAAGGTAATCGCTGTAGCAATTCCACCAGAGACGACATACTTGAATGCCGATTCATTTGATTGTAACGACTTTTTGCGTAGTCCAACCAGAACGTAGGAAGACAGGGACAAAAGCTCCAGTCCGACAAAGAGCGTAATCAGATCGGCAGACGAAGCCATGACCATCGCTCCCAAAAGACCCGTTAGCAAGAGATAATAATACTCACCCGAATGCTGAACGTCCCCCTTCTTTAAATAGGAAAGGGAGATGAGCAGAGCAAAGGACGTACCAGCGAGGAACAGCAATTTGAAAGCATTCCCGTAGTCGTCGATGCGGATCATGTCCGCCATGTAGCTATACGGCTTATCGAGTGTATTTACATTGACGAACACAAAGACTGCTGCAAGTACCACACCCACCAAGGAGAGCCAGCCGATCACTTGCTTGCCCAGACGTTTTCCTGCAAAAAGATCGAGTAGTGACAACAGCGTGGCAAAACCAAGAATGATAAATTCGGGCAGAAGGTAACTCCAGTCATATTGGAAAATATCTTTAACGTCCATGGATTACCCTCCTATTCCCGTTACGATGGGTACGATCGTTTTCAATGCCTGTTGCATCGGATTGCCGAGGACAGCTGGATACACACCGATCAAGATAATGCATCCCAAAAGAACGACCATCGGAATGACTTCCATCGGCTGCGCATCTGCAATCCCTGTAAAACGGCTAGGCATAGAGCCAAAAGTCGTCCGCAAGATAGCGCGCAGTAAATATACGGCAGTGAGCACGATTCCGATAGCGCCAACCGCTGCGAGCACAGGCATTCGCCCGAACAAGCCGAGGAAAGCAAAGAACTCGCTGATAAAGCCGGACATGCCCGGAAGTCCGAGAGACGCCATACCTCCCGCCAGCAAAACTCCACTGACGAATGGCATTGACTTCGCCAAACCACCCAAATCGTCGAGCATCGAGGTCTGGGTACGGTCCCAAATGACGCCAATCAAGAAGAACAGCAGCGCCGAAATAAAACCGTGTGATACAACCTGGAACATCGCTCCCTGAAACCCGATGGTATTCATCGACGCAAAGCCGAGCAGTACGATTCCCATGTGGCTGATACTGGAGTATGCCATTACCATCTTTAAATCCTTTTGTACAAAAGCGAGCACAGCTCCGTACAGGATGTTGATAATCCCTAAAACAGCTAGCCACGTAGAGAACTGATACGCCTGCTCAGGGAAAAAGCCGATTCCCATCCGCAATAGACCGTATGCACCCATTTTCAGCAAAATCCCTGAGTGGATCATGACGATGGAAGGCGGAGCCTGTACGTGCACCTTCAACATCCACGTATGGAAAGGGAATACTGGCAGCTTGATCGCAAAGGCAATAAACAAAGCCATGAACAATCCAAAACGGAAACCCGGAGTAAGAGCCGCTGAGATCGGATGCTCAGGTGTCGTCAGAATGGCACCAATCTGGTCAATATTTAAGGTGCGCATCACGACAAAGATCACGATAAAAGCGATGAGCATGATCCCGGAGCCAATTCCGTTGTACAAAAGAAACTTGTTGGCAGCCTGCTCTCGCTCCCCATATCCCCAAATTCCAATCAGGAAATAGGTTGGCACCAGCGTCAGCTCAAAGAAAATAAAGAACAGGAACAAGTTATCTGCTGCAAAAACACCGAGCATTCCGATCAACAGCAGGTGAAACAGGATAAAAAACTCCTTCAAGCGCTTTTTAACTTGCCAGGACGCAACTGCTGCGAGCGTCGCAATGATAGCTGTCAGCAAAATCAGCGGCATCGAAATCCCATCAACACCAAGCTCGTAGTTGATATCAAAGGTAAATACTGCGCCTGTCTGTGCCATACCGATCGGAATCGAGATCCAATCGTGCTTCTCTACAAACTGCAGATTGGCTGTGTCGTATTTGAAAAGCCCGAACATCCACAAAGCCAAAATCAGTGGGAGCAAGGTACCGATGATGCCGACCAGCTTGATCGTACCACCCTTTTGACTCGGCATGAACGCAATCACGATGATCGCCAGCAGCGGAGAAAACACCAATGACGACAAGAGGATATTAGTGACCGAATCCAAAGAGTCCACCTCCCTGTGCCGTCAAACTAATCGCAATAATGAGCAGCAACAGTCCAAACAGAACCACTGCTCCATACGACTGTATTTGTCCGCTTTGCACTCTGGCGTGCAGGGACCCGATTCCTTGTGTGATCTTCGCTGTCAATCCTACCAAGCCATCCACCACATACTTGTCAAACGCGTTTAAGATAAAGCCTAGCCATCCGAGTGGAATCACAATTACGTAATGGTAGAGCTCATCGACAAAGTACTTGCGATAGGAAAGCTGATAGAGCCACGGCATCGCTTCGGGAATGGTGTCGGACGGAATCGATTTTTTTCCGTACATGAAATAAGCCAATACCACTCCTAGAATCGAAATGCCCAATGCTACAATCTGTAGCCAAGCCGCAGCGTGCTCGGTTCCATCTCCAAATACGCTTGCAATCGCCGTACCTGTGCCTGTGGAAAGCAGCCATTCAGTAAGCAATGGAGCGTATGGAGTATTTACAAAGCCGGCAACCACTGCGAGAAGTGCCAGGATCAATAGCGGTCCCGTCATCACTGCAGGTGATTCATGTGCTTCGTGCTTGCTCCGCGGCTTTCCAGCAAACGTCAGGAAGAACAGTCGGAACATATAGAAGGCAGTAAAGAAAGCCGCCAATAGCGCGATAAACAACAAATCATATCGGTGCGCGCCGTACACTGCCCCCAGAATAGCTTCCTTTGACCAGAAGCCTGCAAACGGGAAAATACCCGCAATTGCCAAACAGCCGATCAAAAAGGTCAGTGCAGTGACAGGCATTTTCTTCCACAACCCACCCATCTCAAATACATCCTGTGTATGTACTGCGTGGATGACGCTTCCTGCTCCCAGGAAGAGCAATGCTTTGAAAAAAGCGTGAGTCATCAAGTGGAACGATCCTGCCACATAACCAGCGGCACCAGCAACCCCGAGAGCCATCATCATATAACCAAGCTGACTGACGGTAGAATACGCAAGCACACGCTTGATATCCCTTTGCGTCAGACCAATCGAAGCTGCGAAAATCGCTGTAATGCCTCCCACGTATGCTACTACGGTCAATGCTGTTTCCGAAGCAATGAACAACGGATAAGTCGCCGCAACCAAATACACACCAGCCGCAACCATCGTAGCAGCATGGATCAGGGCAGATACTGGTGTCGGGCCTTCCATAGCGTCCGGCAACCACGTGTGCAGCGGGAACTGACCTGATTTCCCCATCGCACCTACGAAAATGAGGATAGCCGCAAGTGTAACCATCCACGGCTCCAGTCGTCCAAATGCTACACTCTCAAAAATTTGCGAGTATTCAAAGCTTCCTGTCCACCAGAACAATAAACAAATTCCGATGAAAAGGCCTAAGTCCCCAATACGTGTCACGATAAAAGCCTTTTTGGCAGCTGCCTTGGCTTCTGGTTTGAAATAGTAGTATCCGACCAACAGGAATGAACAGACCCCTACCAACTCCCAGAAAATGTATACTTGCAGCAAATTCGGCGAAATTACGAGCCCAAGCATGGAGAAGGTAAAGAGTGCCAGATATTGATAAAACACAGGAAAGCGTTCGTCCCCATGCATGTAACCTTTAGAGTAAATTTGTACCAGCAGGCTGACCAGAGTCACGATGACGAGCATCATCGCATTGAGCGGATTGACTTCAAATCCCATCGTGATGAGAATATCGCCTACTTGCAGCCAATCGAGCACGAACTTGTAGTCTGCTGCTCCATCCTGAAATCTCGCCCAGAACGTAAACAATGCGATCAGAAATGATACAGCCGTCAGCGTAATGCCGATCAAGGCCGCTCCTTCTTTCAGCTGGCGACCAAATGAGACGATCACGATGAAAGCAAGAAGCGGAAACAGAGGGATCAGCCAAGCATAATGAAAGAGAGTATCCATCTTTGTCCTCCTTATCAGGTCTCCATCTTATCGTTTCATTTGGTCCATTTCGTCTACGTTGACTGTGGCTTTGTTGCGATACAGCGCAATCAAAATGGCTAATCCTAATGCTACCTCAGCAGCAGCTACTGTCATCGTAAACAGTGTAAAAATTTGTCCGGCGACAGCTGGATACAAGCCGAATTTCGAAAAGGCCACCAGATTGATATTCACTGCATTCAGCATCAGCTCGATGGATAGCAGCACGACGACAGCATTGCGCTTGGTCAGTGCCCCGTACAAGCCTACACAAAAGAGAATCAGAGCGACCATCAGATAGGAGGTAATGCTTACCGTCATTCGTTATCCCCCTCCTTTTTCGCCATAATGATCGCACCTATCAAAGCGACCAAAAGCAGTACGGACAACAGCTCAAACGGGATGACGTACTTGGTGAATACCTCTAGTCCGATTTCTTTGGCATTGCTCAACGTGGAATCCACAGGTGCTGGTGGGGCTGGCCAAGGTGTATTTTGAATCCCCCAGAACAACAATCCGAATACGCCAGCAACAAACAGCAGGATAAATCTATTTTTCCATGTGCGTCCAGTTCCTTCGTCATTGGCGTCGTGCTTGGTCAGCATGATCCCGAACAGCATCAGAATCGATATTGCGCCTGAATAAACGAGTACCTGTGCGACACCGACAAAGTCGGCACCTACCAGCACGAACAAGCCCGCGATGCTGATAAAGGTAATCCCCAGGGAAATGACCATGTGCACGACACGGGTAAAGCTGATCATAAAGACGGCGCCACCAATCGTCAGTAGGGACAGGATAAAAAAGGCTACAAATTCGCCAGTCATGCTAATTCTCCTCCCTGACGTTGGTATTGTTTGCGTCCAGCCATTTCAAATTCTTGTACAATTCATCCCTGCTGTAAGCAGCCAATTCGAAGTTATTGGTCATGACGATCGCTTCTGTCGGACAAACCTCCGTACAGAGATCACACAGGATACACAGTTCAAAATTAATATCGTAAGTATCGATGATTTTTCCTTTTTTCTCTGGATCAGGATGCGGTTTCCCCGTCAATTGGATGCACTCTGTTGGACAAACGCGCGCGCATTGGTTGCAAACGATGCATTTTTCCGGCGAAAAGTGCTGAATGCCGCGAAAACGGGGCGGCATGGGAAACGGCACATCCGGGTAGAAATGGGTTACCTTTTTTTCTGTAAGCTTTTTAAATGTATACCCCAGGCCTTTGGCCAGTCCTAGCATGTGTGTCACCCCTCAGATTTGAGAACTTGGCTGCGCCGAGACTCTGGCGAAGCCTGCGCTATGAAACACGAGCCGTCTAATTAAAACATGCCGTTCTGGTAAGAGACAACGACTGCAGTGAGCAGGATATTGAGCAGCGCCACTGGCAACAACACTTTCCAGGCAAACGACATCAGTTGGTCGACACGCATGCGCGGCATCGTGGCGCGAATCCAGAACTGAAGGAAGACGTACAGTGAAAACTTAAGAATAAACCAAACGATCCCTGGAATAAAGCCCAACGCCGGATGAATCGGCAGCCATCCACCCAAAAAGAGAATCGTAATCAGCGTACCCATTCCAAACATATACACGTATTCAGCCAGCATGAACATGGCGAAGCGGAAGCCTGTATACTCGACGTGGTAGCCACCTACCAGCTCTGACTCTGCTTCCGGCAGGTCAAACGGAGAGCGATTCAGTTCTGCCTGTGCAGCAATAATAAATACGCAAAATCCGATGAACTGCGGAACGATATTCCAGACATCCCGCTGTGCTTCGACAATTTCCCGAAGATTCATGCTGCCCGTCAGTAGAACGATACCCACCACGGACATGACCAGCGGCACTTCATAGCTGATCATCTGCGCAGCGGAGCGGAGACCCCCGATCAGCGAGTACTTGTTATTCGATGCCCAGCCTGCTGTAATGACGCCCAAAACGGTAATTCCGGATAGCGCGATATAGTACAGGAGGCCGATGCCCAGATCAGCAAATTGAATGCTTTCTGTAAAAGGCATCACTGCCAATACAGCAAAAGCAGGTGCATACGCTAAAATTGGCGCCAGGGTAAACAAGGCTTTATCTGCATCCTTGGGACGAATATCTTCTTTTAGCAGCAGCTTGGCTACGTCCGCAACCGTCTGCAATAAGCCCAATGGACCTACCCGGTTTGGTCCGATCCGCAGCTGCATCCAACCAATTACTTTTCGCTCAAAGTAGATGGCATACGTTACAAATCCCAACAACACCGCGAGCAGAACGACAGCAGCCAGGATAAACCAGATGGCTGTACCCCATGAGGGTGTTTGCTGCAAGAGTGCACTCATTAACAGTCAACCTCCCCAAGCACGATGTCGATACTGCCCAGAATGGCGATCATGTTGGCAATACTCTCGCCCTCCAACAACTTGGGCAAAATTTGCAGATTCGTAAACGATGGCCGTCTGAATTTCAATCTCCAAGGCTTATCCTTTCCTTGGCTGGCAATATAGCAACCGATTTCTCCACGTGGTGATTCGATGCGGACATACGTTTCGCCTGCTGGCGGACGGATCACCCGAGGTACCTTGCCCATAACTTCTCCCTCGCTTGGGAATTGCTCGAGCGCCTGCTCAAGTATGCGCAACGATTGCTCGATCTCAGCCATGCGCAGATTGTACCGTGCCATGCAATCTCCCTCCGTAGCAGTCGGTACATCAAATTCAAAGCGATCATAGATGCAATACGGTTCGTCCTTGCGCAGATCCCATTTTACGCCGGTAGCCCGTAGCATGACTCCTGAGAGAGAATAATCCAAAGCAGTTTTGGTGTCGAATACTCCGATACCCTTGATACGGCTGATGAAAATTTCATTGCCTGTCACTAATTTATGATAGTTGTTCAATTCTTTTTTCATGTATTGAACAAATTCTTTTACCTTGTCTGTCCAACCTGGAGGCGCATCCCATTTGACTCCGCCAACCCGCATGTAGTTAAAGGTCATACGCGCACCACATAGCTCGTTAAACAAATCAAGAATCGATTCGCGATCACGGAACGCATACAGGAATGGACCCATTGCACCGATGTCCAGTAGATACGTTCCCCACCATACCAAATGGCTCGCCACCCGATTCAATTCCATTGCGATCAATCGCAAATACTGGGCACGGTCGGGAATTTCCAGCCCCATCATGGTCTCGACAGCATGACAGAGGACATAGTTATTGGTCATCGCTGACACGTAATCCATCCGGTCTGTATACGGGATGATCTGGGTATAGGTCAGGTTCTCCGCCAGCTTTTCTGTACCACGGTGCAAGTATCCCATCACAGGGTCAGCTTCTTTGATCGTTTCCCCATCAATCTTTACGACCAGTCGAAATACTCCGTGTGTACTAGGATGCTGAGGTCCAACGTTCAAAAGCATCTCTTCCGTGCGAATTCCCGTATCAGAAGAGGTCTCTATTTGAGTTGTGAGGATGTTCTGGTTCATCTGCTAAACCTCCTCGTCGAATTGCACATAATCTTTACGTAGCGGGTAGCCTACCCATTCATCTGGCATCAGGATTCGACGCAAATCGCTATGTCCCGGGAAATGAATCCCTAAAAGATCGTATGTTTCCCGTTCATTCCAGTTTGCTCCGTGCCAAATGTCCATAACGGATGCGACGCTTGACTCCTCTCGGCCGGTTTTGACCTTTACTGCCACGCTTTGCCGATTTTTGTAGGAGTAGAAATGATAGTAGACCTCAAGTCGATCCTCATAGTCAACACCGTGCAGATTGGACAAGTACTCGAAGCCTAATTGCTCGTCATCCTTCAAGAACTGTGCTACCTCGTGCCATCGCTCATTCTGGATTGTCAAAGTCGGAACCTCTTTAGCCAGTTCATTAATATAGGCGGCTTCGATTATGTCTTTTCCAAACACATCTGTTATACGTGCGATGTACTTATCTAGATACGGTTGGTTTTTGGACGGTGCCTTTGGAGCTTCCTCCTCAGCAGTTGCCTCTCCGGTTTGAGCAGCCTTTGCCTTTGCTGCGGCTGCTGCGGCTGCTTTCGCTTTTGCCGCTGCTGCTGCCTTTGCTTTGGCATCATCTCCATCCGCATCAGAAGCATCTGCACCTCCAGCTTCTCGTGCAGCTTTTGCCTTTGCTGCGGCCGCCGCGGCTGCTTTCGCTTTTGCGGCTGCTGCTGCCTTTGCTTTGGCATCTGCGTCGCCGCCTGATTCTGAAGCCTCTGCGCCCTGCTCTGCCGCTTCCTTGGCCTCTTTCGCAGCCTTTGCTTTCGCAAGCGCTGCTGCTGCAGCTGCCTTTTTCGCTTCGGCTTTTTCCTCTGGCGTCATCTCGGAGACTGGCTTTGCTGGCTGGACTACTTCGGTCGCTTCCGACGCTTCTGCTTCCTTCGCAGCTTTTGCCTTGGCAATCGCTTCAGCAGCTGCTGCCTTTTTCGCAGCCGCCTTTTCTTCTGGCGTCATCTCGGAGACTGGCTTTGCTGGCGAAACTGCTTCGGTCGCTTCAGTCGCTTCCGACGCTTCCGCTTCCTTCGCAGCTTTTGCTTTGGCAATCGCTTCAGCTGCCGCTGCCTTTTTCGCTGCCGCCTTTTCTTCTGGCGTCATCTCGGAGACTGGCTTTGCTGGCGGGGCTGCTTCGGTCGCTTTCGCTTCTGCTTCCTTCGCAGCTTTTGCCTTGGCAATCGCTTCAGCTGCCGCTGCCTTTTTCGCTGCCGCTTTTTCTTCTGCCGTCATCTCGGAGACTGGCTTTACTGGCGAAGCTTCTGCCTTTTCGGTCACAGCTTCTGCTTGCGAATCTTCTTTTATCTCTGCATCTGTCTGTGCATTTTCCACAGCAGGAGAATCTGATTGGTCTTGTTCTCTTAATTTTCGCAAAGCTTCGGCTTTGGCTCGGGCTTCAGCCGCTGCCTTCGCTTTTTCCTCTGCCGTTGGCTTGCGATTTTCCTCCGTCATTGACTGGTCACCTGCTTCCCAGTCTTCGCTTCATAGCGAATCTTTTCCTGCAGCTTGTTGATTCCGTAGATTAATGCTGCTGGATTCGGAGGACAGCCTGGAATGTACACGTCCACAGGTACGATTTGGTCTACCCCTTTTACAACGCTGTAGGAGCGCACGTACGGGCCACCAGCGGTCGCACAGGACCCCATAGCGATCACCCATTTTGGTTCCGGCATCTGATCGTACAATCTGCGCAGGAGTGGAGCCATCTTTTTCGTCACCGTACCAGCCACAATCATCACGTCAGACTGTCTTGGCGAGGCACGAAAAATGACACCGAATCGGTCAAGGTCATACCGCGCTCCACCTGTTCCCATCATTTCGATTGCACAGCACGCTAGGCCAAAGGTGAGTGGCCAAAGCGAATTGCTACGAACCCATCCTTTTACCGTTTCCAGTGTCGTAAACATTACGTTGCGATTCAATTCTTCTTGCAGTTCAGGCGCAATACTTGTCAGATCTAGTTCCATTCCAGCACCTTCTTTCTCCACGCGTAAATCAGACCTACTACCAGTAAGGAGATAAAGATGACCATCTCCACCAGGGCAAACAGCCCCAGCTCTTTGTAAGCGACTGCCCACGGGTACAGAAAGAGCGTTTCTACATCGAAAATGACAAACATCAGGGCAAAGATGTAGTACTTCACATTGAAGCGTACCCAACTGTCACCGACCGGAATGTTACCGCTTTCATAAGTAGTTTGCTTTTCACGTGTCGGTTTCTTTGGACGCAACAATGGACCAACAAAACTGACAGTAGCCACGGGTAACAGCACACCAAGAATCAAAAAGATCGCTACGATGACATAATTGTTGGCATAGATGTCAATCACCCAGTTCCCTCCGCTTCTACAAAGGTATGAATCCAATTTGTACTGCCCTTTTAAAGAGGCTAAACCCCCGTTAAAAGGTACTACCTGCAGCATCAAGGATGTTGGTATGATCGCTGTCACTTTTTTGATACTGCTAGAAAAAAATACCTTTATCATTATATCAAATTGCCCACAGAGTGTCTAACGAAAGCCTTCCTTATGTGCCATAAATAGGGAAAAAACTCAGGGTAATCTCCCTAAGTTTTTCCAATGGAGTATGATGACCAAACGAATCGATTATCGGGGTCATCATTACTATACGTTTGATTACTGAACATTAGAAGAGAACTGTTGTCCCAGGAAGTCCTCATAGATTCTTTCCCATACGATCGCAAATGACATTGGCTCATCATCTGGAATGTCCAATACATTTTCGATTGCTTCTTCCATATATGGAGTCAGCTTAATCAGTACCTCAGCCAGCATAGCATCATTTGTACCCAGCATTTCTTTCAGGTCATTCTTGGAAAGATTGAATGCATTCTCATCTTTCTCGTGCAGCATCATGACCAAACGGCTAAATACCGGATGTACCAATGATTCCAGCTTGATATGTGCCAGAGCCATAGCCTCTGCCTCACTCAATTGGAACAGCTCGGATGCATCTGGAAATGGATGAACAGGAACATCCCATACATCGCCATTATCAATAACCAGTCCCCACTTGATGAAAAGCTGGATCGCCTCTTCGCGTGAAGCCGGATATTCAATATTGGAGCGTCCCAGGAACGCTTTGAAGCGGTTCAACAGGTTCACATAGCCTTTAAAATCTTCTTCAGATTTAAATCCTTCAGCAACAAGCTCTGTAAAAGTGCCTTGCAGCCCCTCGATCTCATCCAAAGCTTTTTCCATCTCAGCTTTTGTTTCTTTTTCCGTAACTACGTAGCATATCGCTTGAAACAGAACATTCATTTCATGAGACAGTACGCTTGACCAACCATTGGCTCTAAAGCCGTTAGGAATCACTACGCCATCTTGATTATGGCGGATATCGCGAACGGTTTGCATCAGTTACACTCTCCTTATAATCCCAGTCGCCAATGCCGTTTCATCCCGCTGTCATCCTTATCGAACACGCTTGTCGGCAGGGCATTAGGTTTATTATACACAGAAACATTAGGCAATTACCAACTGGAAATATCATGCCCTGTTACCACCTGTGCTCATTCATGTACGTGAACCGAAAAATCCCCGCTGCCACAAAGGGCGCGGGGATATCAGCTTACGCTTTACTTCGTTACGTCGAGACGTGCCATCGCACGTTGCAGCGCACGTTCTGCACGCTGTACGTCGAGCTCGGCATACTTCTCAGCCAAACGCTTTTCGGCGCGAGCTTTCGCTGCCTTCGCACGGTCGACATCAATGTCTCCCGGCAATTCAGCCGTTTCAGCAAGGATGGTAACTTTATCACCGCGCACTTCCATGAAGCCGCCGCTTACAGCCATCAATACTTCTTTATCGCCTTCTGTCTTAATCCGAACTGGCGCTATTTTCAGCGGGCTGACAAGCGGCATATGGTTCGGCAAAATACCGAGGTCCCCTTGAACGCCGCGAGCAATGACCATTTCAGCCTGACCGCTGTAGACAACCCGTTCAGGAGTTACGACTTCAACTGTCATCTTACTCATTTAATCGTCTCCCCTTTCCAGGGTGTCTTACGCCATTTTCTTCGCTTTTTCTACCGCTTCTTCAATCGTACCTACATACAGGAATGCTACCTCTGGCAGTTGATCGTGCTTGCCTTCGAGGATTTCCTTGAAGCTGCGAACAGTTTCTTTCAGTGGTACGTATTGACCTGGATTACCTGTGAACTGCTCGGCAACGTGGAAGGACTGGGACAAGAAACGTTGAATACGACGAGCGCGTCCAACTACTTGCTTGTCATCATCGCTGAGCTCATCCATACCGAGGATCGCGATGATATCTTGCAGTTCTTTGTAACGTTGCAAGATTTTTTGTACGCCACGAGCTACATCGTAGTGTTCTTGACCTACGACGTCCGGAGACAGAGCACGGGAAGTAGATGCGAGTGGGTCTACCGCAGGGAAGATACCCAACTCAGCGATAGAACGCTCCAGGTTAGTTGTAGCGTCCAAGTGAGCAAACGTAGTAGCAGGAGCCGGGTCAGTATAGTCATCCGCTGGTACGTAGATCGCTTGAATAGACGTTACGGAACCTTTTTTCGTGGAAGTAATGCGCTCTTGCAGCTGACCCATTTCGGTAGCCAATGTTGGCTGGTAACCTACCGCAGATGGCATACGGCCGAGAAGTGCTGATACCTCAGAACCCGCTTGAGTAAAGCGGAAGATGTTGTCGATAAACAGAAGAACGTCGCGGCCTTCTTCATCACGGAAATATTCCGCCATAGTCAGACCGGTCAGAGCTACACGAAGACGTGCACCAGGTGGTTCGTTCATTTGACCGAATACCATTGCAGTTTTCGGCAGAACGCCTGCGTCTTTCATCTCGTGGTACAGGTCGTTACCTTCACGGGTACGCTCACCTACACCAGCGAATACGGAAATACCACCGTGCTCTTGCGCGATGTTGTTGATCAGCTCTTGAATGGTAACGGTTTTACCTACACCCGCACCACCAAACAGACCGATCTTACCACCCTTGATGTACGGAGCCAAAAGGTCAATTACTTTGATACCTGTTTCCAGGATTTCAACAGTAGTTGCTTGGTCTACGAAATCAGGAGCTTTGCGGTGAATTGGGTCACGACGATCTACTTGACCGAGGTCTTGCAGGTCGATCGGTTCTCCCAAAACGTTAAATACGCGTCCGAGGGTAACTGCACCCACTGGAACGGAGATAGCTGCACCAGTATCAACCGCTTCCATACCGCGAACCAAACCATCGGTGGAAGACATCGCAACTGTACGAACCAGGTTATCACCCAGATGAGTAGCAACCTCAACAGTCAATTCGATGTCGCGCTCGCCAGCGCTTTGTGCTTTATGTTGAATCTTGATCGCATTATAAATGGCAGGCAGGTGTCCGCGGTCGAACTCGACGTCAACAACCGGACCCATTACCTGAACCACGCGTCCATTCGCCATCTTACTTCTTCCCTCCTGTAAAACTAAATTGGGAGCTATTCGCTGCCACTTAAGCCTGTGCGTTTGCACCTGCAACGATCTCGGAAATCTCTTGTGTAATGGCTGCCTGACGAGCACGGTTGTAGATCAATGTGTAACGGTTGATCATATCCGTTGCGTTGTCTGTCGCGTTGCCCATTGCTGTCATACGGGAACCTTCCTCGGAAGCCTTCGCTTCCAGAAGCGCACTGTAAACCAGTGTTTCCGCGTATTTTGGCAACAGATCGGCCAGTACTTCTTCCGAGGACGGCTCGTACTCGTAATTGATTGCGCGCACATCAGTGCTCTCGGGAGCTTCCAATGGCAGCAAACGTTTTACGGTAGGTATTTGCGAAATTGCACTTTGGAACTTGTTATAGCACAGGTACAGTTCGTCAATTTGTTCATTCGCGAACAGTTGAACCGCCGCACCGGCAATTTTCTTGATATCAGCAAAGGCAGGACTGGCTGGCAGACCTGTAACCTCTTCCATAATCGGGTAGTTCCGCTTATTAAAGAAGTCGCGACCTTTACGACCGATCACAAAAATACCGTACTCATCCTTGGACTTGTGCTTTTCACCGATCGTTGTAATCACGGCACGAAGCATGTTGGCATTATAACCACCCGCAAGACCACGGTCAGAAGTGATGACAATGTAACCAGTCTTTTTCACTGGACGCGATTGAAGCATCGGATGCTTGGAACCAGAAGTACCGCTTGCGATGCTCGCGATCACTTCCTGAATTTTATCAGCATACGGACGTGCCGCCTCAGCCTTCTCCTGGTTACGGCGAAGCTTTGCAGCCGCCACCATTTTCATCGCTTTCGTGATTTGGCGCGTATTTTTTGTACTTTTGATACTGCGTCGAATCTCACGTATTCCTTTAGCCACTCGTTTTCACCACCTTGAGGACGCATGTCCGGGCCCTCAGCCCGGCATGCATCTGATGTCTATCAGGTTAACGATTAGCGAGTTACCGAAAAGCCTTTTTTGAACTCTTCGATCGCTGCGTTCAATTCTTTTTCATCTGGGAGCTCATGCGTCGTACGGATATGCTCCAACAGTTGTGGTTTGTTGGAATCCAGGTAAGACAGAAGCTCCTTCTCAAAGCGGCCTACGTCTCCTACTGGAATATCATCCAGGAAACCTTTTGTTGCTGTATAGATAGAAGCGACTTGCTTCTCAACAGGCATTGGATCGAACTGGCCTTGTTTCATGATTTCCATCAAGCGCTCACCACGAGTCAAACGAGCTTGAGTTGCTTTGTCCAGGTCAGAACCGAACTGAGCAAATGCAGCAAGCTCACGGTATTGAGCCAACTCAAGCTTGAGTGGACCTGATACCTTTTTCATCGCCTTGATTTGAGCCGAACCACCTACACGGGATACGGAAAGACCAGTATTTACTGCAGGACGTTGACCTGCGTTGAAAAGGTCTGTCTCAAGGAAGATCTGACCATCGGTGATGGAGATCACGTTCGTTGGAATGTATGCAGAAATGTCACCCGCTTGGGTTTCAATGAACGGCAGAGCTGTAATAGAACCGCCACCCAGATCATCAGACAATTTCGCAGCGCGCTCCAGCAAGCGGGAGTGCAAGTAGAAAACGTCACCAGGGTATGCTTCGCGGCCTGGAGGACGACGGAGCAACAGGGACATTTCGCGGTATGCAGAAGCCTGTTTAGACAGGTCATCGTATACGCACAGAACGTGTCCGCCCTTGTACATGAAGTATTCACCCATTGTTACACCACAATAAGGAGCCAGGTACAGCATTGGAGCTGGGTCAGATGCTGTAGCGGATACGATGATGGTGTACTCAAGAGCTCCTGCTTTACGCAGGGTTTCTACGATGTTTGCAACGGTGGATTGCTTTTGACCGATAGCAACGTAGATACAAACCATGTTTTTGCCTTTTTGGTTGATGATCGTGTCGAGCGCCACGGATGTTTTACCTGTTTGGCGGTCTCCAATGATCAACTCACGTTGGCCACGTCCAACTGGAATCATTGCGTCAATCGCTTTGATACCAGTTTGGAGCGGTTCGTGTACGGATTTACGCGCCATAACACCAGGAGCTGGGCTCTCGATAGGGCGGAAACCATCGTTTGCGATTGGGCCCAGGCCATCGATTGGTTGACCCAGTGGGTTTACTACGCGACCAAGCATCGCTTCCCCAACTGGAACTTCCATTACGCGGCCGGTACGTTTTACAGTATCGCCTTCCTTAATGTCGCGGAAAGGTCCCATAATAACGACACCCACGTTATCTGCTTCCAAGTTGAGTACCATACCCATTACGCCATTTTGGAACTCGAGGAGTTCACCTTGCATGGCTTTTTCCAAACCGTGAACGCGGGCGATACCGTCACCTACCTGGATAACAGAGCCTACATCCACAACTTCGATTTCAGATTTAAAGTTAGCGATCCGCTCTTTAATGAGGGAGCTAATCTCTTCTGGTCTGATTGCACTCACTTAATTCACCCCATTCATCCAACTTCTTAAAGAGCCATCGAACTTTACGCTCTTAGCGCAAAGGTTTCCAACTTCGTTTTCAGGCTGCCATCGTACAGACGGTCGCCGATCTTGATAATAATGCCGCCGAGAATCGTAGGATCTACGATCGCTGTTAGACGCAGCTTTTTGTTCAGTGTTTGACCGAACTTCTCAGCAAGCTCCGCTTGTTCTTCAGAAGACAGCGGTTTTGCGCTCGTAACTGTCGCTTCTGCGAAGCCACGTGCATCGTTTGCCAATTGAACGAAAGAGCTATAGATATCAGACAGCTGAACCTCGCGTCCATTTTCAATCAGGACGTTCAAGAAGTTGAAGCTCTCTTCACCTACGTGGCTTTTGAACAGTTCGTCAGCCAGCTTGCTTTTCGCATCTGCTGCAATGTGCGGGTGCTGCATGATCTTTTTCAGATCTTCATTTCCTTCAACAGCCTCCACAATCGCACCAAGGTCAGCTTCCACCTGATCAATCTTTCCACGCTCGCTCGCTACTTCAAAGAGAGCGCGAGCATAGCGTTTCCCTACTGCGCTACTCATAGGCGATCTCCCACTTGTGCGAGAAATTTATCAACAGTAGACTTTTGAGCAGCTTCATCCAGTTCTTTTTCGATAATCTTGGAAGCCAAGAGTACGGAAAGACTAGTCATTTGCTCACGCAGTTCGAGTTTTGCTTTTTCTACTTCACGAGCCAGTTCAGCACTTGCGTCCGCTTTCAAACGCTCGGATGCAGCTTGTGCTTCAGCTACGATTTTGCTTGCTTCATCAGAAGCTTGCTTTGCAGCACGGTCAATGATTGCTTTGGATTCAGCACGAGCTTCATCCAGCACGCGGCGTTGTTCCGCGAGCAGTGCTTCTGCCTCAGTGCGGTTGCGTTCAGCTGAGGAGATTTGGCTTTCGATATGCTGACGACGTTTTTCCATGATACCCACGATTGGGCCCATAGCTAATTTACGAACAAGCAAGAGCAACAACAAGAATACAATTGCCTGAGTTAAGAGCGTTCCCCATTCCAGGGAGACAGCACCAAAGTCTAACATTCGTTTCACTCCTTCCTGCGAAAAGAAAGATGTATCTTTAAGGTTCAAACCTTTTATTTCAAAAATAGAGGCGGGTAACAAGCGCCCGCCTATGTGTTACTAGTTGCTCGCTTACAGACGACCGTAAAGGATGAAACCGATCGCAACAGCGATAATCGGAACTGCCTCTACCAGACCAAGACCCAGGAACATGAGACCCATCAGGTTACCACGTGCTTCTGGTTGACGAGCTACGCCTTCAATTGTACGAGAAATTACCAAAGAGTTACCGATCGCTGCACCAAGAGCAGCCAGACCAAATACGATACCAATTGCTAATGCCAAACCTTCCATTGTTTAAAAACCTCCTTAGTGTTGTAAAACCGAGAATGAAATACAGAAATAGCTGATTAATGATCTTCGTTCACTTGCTGTGACAGGTAAACCATCGCCAGCGTTGTAAAAATGAACGCCTGTACAGAACCGACGAACACGGAGTAGCCCAGCCATACGAACAACGGAATGCTACCGAAGATTCCTACACTGAGCAGGAATGAGATCAAAACCTCACCTGCAAAGATGTTACCGAATAGACGCAAAGGAAGCGTCAGCGGCTTAATGATGAACTCCTCCAAGATGTGAATCGGGTTCAGGAATGTATGTTTCAACCATCCGCCAAAGCTCTTCTTGATTCCCAAATAGTGTGCGTACAGAAGAACGATAAACGCCAGAGCGAAGGTTACGCTCGGAGTTGCGGTTGGCGATTTCCACCAGCCAATGACTACACCGTGGGCGTGCGGATCATTAGAGTTCAACTCTTCCATCACCTTGTCCACTTTTTGCTTTTTCATTTCCTCATTGGTGGATGCTGTCAACCAATCGACAACCTTATCACTAACCACTTCTTGTTTCACCGGATCATTGTGGTGAGCCGTATTTACGTTAAACAGAAGTCCTAGCTGGTTTCCAAGGAAAATGTAAAGGAACAAAGTGAGTGCCAAGGATACAAAACCCGCAGCCTTCTTTGGTGAGATATAGCTTTTTGTGATACCAGTTACAAAGTCAACAATCCATTCCATCACGTTTTGTGCGCCGCTTGGAGTAGCGGAGGTCAGATTGCGACTCATACCGATACACATAAAGAGTACCACCAGAGAGGTAACCAAAATCATGAGAATAGTGGAGATGTCGAATACCATGCCCAGCCATTCAAATCGCAGAGAATAATGCATGTATTTCACCCCTTTCTTCCGCGCGAGTATGTTTCATAAGCTACATCATAAAGAAAGAATCCCTACTATCTATTTAAAGGAGCGATACACAAAAAGGAAACTGAGAATCTGAAAGAGGAACAAACCAATCAGCACTCCAGCGAGTCCGAACAAGTGGGGAAAACGCATGGTCAAGAAGACTGCGAATCCTGCAACAACAAGGCGTTGTAGCATGCCAGTCCCTTTTGGTCGAATACTTGGATCAACAGCCATCTGACCAATGCGCCAAGTTTTGCTAAAGAGGACTGTTCCATTCACGAGACTTCCAGCCATCCCAAGCAGGAGGCTTTGCAGAAAAAAGCGATAAGATGGCAATACCGCCCACAGTATTGTAGCGATTGCCATACAGAAAAAGGCATAGCGAAAAGTGGCTCGCATAGCCGAAGAAAACGTTTGCATGTCCCATCTCCCTAGAGGTAACCGCGAACAATGCGGTAGACGCTGTACACGCCAATACCTAATCCTGCGAGCAATCCAACCATCAGAAACAGAGGGTTGGTAGCAAAGAAGCCATCCAGGTATTTCCCTAGAAGAACCCCGCCGATGACACAAACGGCCATGTCGACACCAATAAGGGTGACTAACGTGATAGCCCGCCAAGGATTATCAATTTTCGACACAGAGCAACATTCTCCTTTCATACATAAGGAGAGGGCAGGTGTCAAGTACCCCTTTGCCCTCATCCATATTAACGAAGAATTATTCCCTTTGTCAATGTTCGGCTTCGTCTGTACACAAAGCGTTCACAATTGAAGCTTTATATTTTTTCAATAATGGTAGCAACCCCTTGACCACCGCCAATACATAGCGTTGCTAACCCATATTTTACCCCTTCTCGTTTTTGTAATTCGTGAACAAGTGTAACCAAGATTCTCGCTCCGCTTGCCCCAATTGGGTGACCTAAAGCGATGGCTCCGCCATTAACGTTCAGCTTTTCACGATCGATTTCAAGTGCGTTTCCAACAGAAAGAGACTGGACGGCAAATGCTTCGTTTGCTTCGATCAGATCCATGTCGGATATTGACAGTCCGGCTTTTGCCATGACTTTTTTTGTCGCAGGTACAGGACCATACCCCATAATGCTAGGATCGACACCCGCGCTTGCATTAGCAACAATGCGCGCAATCGGCTTCACACCCAGCTCATCAGCCTTTTCGCGAGACATGATTAATAAAGCTGCAGCGCCATCGTTGATACCCGATGCGTTGCCTGCTGTAACAGTTCCATCCTTTTTAAATGCTGGCTTCAGCTTGCCAAGATTCTCGGCTGTGACACCTGCCCGCGGGAATTCATCAACAGAGAAAAGAATAGGGTCACCTTTTCGTTGGGGAATCGCAACAGGGACGATCTCTTCCTGGAAACGTCCAGAGGTGAGTGCTTGCTGGGCTTTTTCCTGGCTCCATGCGGCAAACTCGTCCTGCTCCTCGCGCCCGATCTCATATTGTGTGCACAGATTTTCAGCCGTGATTCCCATATGATAATCGTTGAATGCGCACCACAGACCATCGCGAATCATCGAGTCTACGACCTTTTGATCGCCCATGCGATACCCGGTTCGTGCACCTTCCATTAAATACGGAGCCTGGCTCATATTTTCCATGCCGCCGGCGAGTACAACATCGGCGTCTCCGCTTGCAATCGCCTGGACAGCCAGATGCACTGCCTTGAGACCGGAGCCGCATACCTTGTTGATTGTCAAAGAAGGTACTTCATTCGCAAGACCTGCTTGTATCGAAGCCTGACGAGCAGGATTTTGACCGAGACCTGCGGAGAGTACATTCCCCATGATCACTTCATCTACACAATCCTTGGATACGCCTGCACGCTCAAGCGCTGCTTCCAGCACGACTGCCCCCAGCTTGGTAGCACTGATTCCTGCAAGTGTCCCTTGAAAGCTTCCTATCGCAGTGCGCACGGCACTAACAATAACGATCTCCTTTTGACTCATCTTTTACACCCCTTACGAACAGGATAGTCAACCTTCTTAAGATTCCCTCTTTTTTTACAAATTCCTGCAAGAAATCGCTTTCTTTTGGAAACTTATCAGTAAAATAAAATTGTCACACTCGCATGCGCCCCCTTTTGCCTGCTATACGCTCCTTTTTCCGTGCACATATACGATTTCGTACGTTACAGGTACGCCCTGCTCGCTACCATATATCCGTTCATAGCTTCGCATCATCTCCAGCATCAGCTTCCTGCTTCCCAAGCCTCCTGTTTGATCATGACTCGCGTTTGCTCCCACTGCTTTGACAGCATGCAGAAAATCCATCACCGTGGGATATGTCAGAATGACCTTTTGCGAGGACACTCGGATATCACGAAAGCCCGCTCGCCCGATCATCTCGCTCCACTCGCTTGCATCCATCAGGTACAAGCCATGTCTGACGTTCGGCTCACCTAGACTGGCATGTGCATACGCAAAGGAATCATGCAATTCACAAAAGGTAGCTGATCCAAACGTCGAAAAGAAGAGATTTCCCTCTAGTCGCAATAAGCGATACAATCCTCGCAAGGTTCGCTCTGGCTGTGTGAACCATTGAAAGCATGCCCCCGAGAGAATTAGGTCTTGGGACCCTGCCGGCTGACGCCACACCCAATCTTCTGCATCCTCCTGCAAAAATGAGCATGACAAGTGAAGCTTAGCCAATCGCTCCTTCGCTTTTTGCAGCATCCCGGAAGCCACATCAATCGCCTGGTAGCTTGCCTCCTGAAAATGTTTGCGAGCCAAGCAAGTAAGACCGCCTGTACCACAGCCGATCTCAAGCATATGCCTCACGTTCGTTGTGCAGGCAGACTCCTTCACCATCTCAAACAGCCCCGTAGCCATTTGCTTTTGTACCAGAGCGTACTTTTCATAGGATTGGGCCTTTGCACTAAAACGGCTGCCTACAACCGTTCTCCCCATTTATCCCCACCATCCTTTTATCGCTTCGCTAACGGCATTCGGGCAGGTAACAGGCAGCGCATGCCCACTACCGACCATCGGAAAAAATGACGCTCCCGGGATGAGTGCAGACAGCTCTTCGCCTGCTGGCAGTGGACAAATGACATCCTCGGTACCATGAATAACGAGTGTCGGACAGATAATAGAGGACAGTAGTGGACGACAATCCTCCTCAGCCAAATACGAAAGACCTGCCACCAGCGCTGCAAGGCTCCACTCTGACCTGTCTAACGTAAAAGTAGACAGAGCGATAGAAAGCTCTCGTTCTTTTTCCGAAAGCATCCTTTCTACGAAATCCGTCATGACCCTCTCCCGCTCCATCGGTAAAAGCTGCTTCATACGTTGAAGCACAATCTCGCTCCAGCCCCTGTCACGCTCGGCCCTTGTTCGAACAAAGCGAGCGGTGCTGCCGATCAGGACAAGGCCTGTTACCGGATACGATGCAGCCAGTCGCAGAGCCAGCATTCCACCCAGAGACCAGCCGACCACGAGCATAGATCGGGCATCGACACCGATGACAGCCTTTTCGATCACTTGGTAGAAATGATCTGGGCGATCGACCGCGGAGTAATCTGGCATAATAAAACGACAATCTGGAAAATTCGCTCGTACATTGTCCCAACAATCATTCGACATTCCCCATCCGGGAAGCAATAGAATGGTTCTCTCCATCTCATACCTCCTCCGACTGTTCCAAGACGCGTTGGTCGACATGGCCAGAATCAGCGTGCATTAGCTCAGCGCGTATTGCTGCAAGCTGGTCAGCTGCCCATTTTAGCTCGGCGTGTGTGTGCGTTGCCATCACTGTGAAACGGATACGTGCACTACCAGCCGGCACCGTAGGCGGACGGATTGCAACGGCAGAGATTCCTCGTTCAATCAGCATTGTGCTATATCGTAAAGCTAGTTCATTTTCTCCAATCATAAGCGGAATAATCGGAGTGTCTCCATCCCCTACCATAAATCCGTGCTCACGCAGCATTTGCCGAAACAAAATCGCATTTCTCTTTACTGCGCGCCTCCTCCACGTCTCCGTCCGAACGAGCGATAGCGCTTCTAAAACAGAACCGATGACAGCAGGAGGGAGCGCCGTTGAATAGATGTGCGAGCGCGCTTTGGCCGTCAAATAACGGATGATCTCCTGATCCGCACACACATAAGCGCCATAGACGCCAAATGCCTTGCTGAACGTCCCCATCAGCACATCAATCTTTTCAGCTACGCAAACCTCATGACAAAGCCCCTGCCCCTCTTCTGCACGGACTCCGCCTGCATGCGCCTCATCAACCATCAGCATCGCTCCAAAGCGTTCCTTTAGCATCACCAGAGAAGTAAGGCGTGCCATATCCCCATCCATCGAAAAGATGCTGTCGGTAATGATCCATTTTCGCTGGACATGCTCATGCTGGGACAACAGCTCCTCCAAATGGTTTAGATCGTTGTGCCGATAGCGTATATGCTTTGCCCGGCTGAGAATGATCCCGTCTACGATACTGGCGTGATTCCAGCGATCGCTGAACACGACATCCCCACGGCCAATCAGTGCCGAAATCACGCCCGTATTCGCCTGATAGCCGTTTGCAAATACAAGCGCACCGTCCCGCTTTTTCCAGGCCGCCAATTCTTGCTCCAGCTCCTCATACAAGGCGTAGTTTCCAATGACGAGACGGGAGGCAGTACTGCCTGCCCCCCACCTTCTTGCTGCTCTCGTTCCAGCTTCCACGATTCGCTGATCATGAGCGAGGCCGAGATAGTTATTGGAGGACAAATTCAACAGCCTGCGTCCCTCAACCCGAATCCATTTTCCCTGTTCTTCACCACAAGACTCCACAGCCTGCAGACGCCTCGTCGTCGCCTCTTGCTCCATCTGACGCCATTCTTCCTCCAGCCATGCGTATCGAGTATCCATCTAGCTACCTCCTGCTACAACGCGCATAGCTCGATCTCAAAACCGAGGTCTTCAATCATCTGATGGTCAGTCGATATTTCTTGTCCTGGTGTCGTTAAGTAATCCCCAACAAACAGCGAATTGGCAGCGTACAAAGACAGCGGCTGCAGGCTTCGCAGATTGAGCTCGCGCCCTCCCGCTACACGAATTTCTTTGTCCGGGCAAACAAACCGGAACAGGGCGAGAACGCGCAAAGCTTTCTGGGCTGGTGTGCGCCCCATCTTCTCCAATGGAGTTCCCGGGATTGCATTTAAAAAGTTGACGGGAATCGAATCGGCATCAAGTGTGCGCAAGGCAAATGCCATTTCCACGATTTCTTCATCGCTTTCTCCCATGCCGATAATGACACCCGAGCAAGGAGACAAGCCCGCTCTTTTGGCGGTGTCTACCGTTTCCACTCGCTGATCGTACGTATGCGTGGTTGTAATATCTGGATAATGCTTACGACTGGTATTCAGGTTGTGGTTGTAGCGATGGACCCCTGCCTCCTTTAAGCGAGTCGCTTGATCTTCGCTGAGAATGCCTAAACAGGCGCATATTTTCAGTGGCATCGTCGCACGAATTTCCTTTACGGCTTCCTCTACCTGACTCAGTTCTTTTTCGGTAGGTCCTCTCCCTGAGGCTACAATGCAGTATGTACCGGCTTTTCGATTCAGTGCCTCTCGCGCACCAGCCAAAAGCGTTTCTTTATCGAGCATCGTGTATTTAGCCACAGGCGCGGTCGAGACGATAGATTGCGAGCAATAGCCACAGTCCTCCGGGCACAGTCCACTTTTTGCATTCAGGATCATATTCAGTTTGACTTTCTTTCCAAAAAAGTGCTTTCTGACGAGAAATGCTGCATCCATTAAAGGCAGCAACTCATCATCTTCTGCATGCAGCACTTGCAATGCCTCTTCCTGAGTCAATTCTACTTTTGTGATCGCTTTGTTTGCGTAGTCCATCCACTTCATACCGATTGCTGGTTTCATCTTCTCATCTCTCCCTTTTTCACCTGGCTTGTTATGCAGGTACGGATTTTCTCCAGATTGATCTGCTCTCGCACGATGGAAACAAGCTTTTGCTGCTGGAGCGGTTCGTCGATCCACGGGAATGTTCCCCATACGGGCACCTGTCCGTAGTACTCGATCATTTTGGCGTTTGTTTTTACGCTCTCGTCTGTGGTTTCCTCTGGCCTGGTCACATTCAAAATGACGCCAGCCACTTCGATGCCAAGCTTACGGGCGTACCAGACGGACAATAGAGTGTGATTGATCGTTCCTAGCCCAGCTCGTGCCACCAAAAGCAGAGGCAGCTGCAAATGAGCCGCCAGATGCGCCATCATTTCCGCTCGTGTTAGTGGAACTGCCAAGCCCCCAGCTCCCTCAACCAGCAATGCCGTATGCCGCTGCTGAAGCAATCTCCCCCCGGCTACGACCTCATCCATGGTCAAGCTTTTGCCAATGGCCTCGGCAGCCAGCAAAGGGGTCAGCGGCGCCGGAAAAACGAGAGGAGCAATTTCAGTGCAAGAATCCGCTACTCCACTCCATTGCTTCAAGCGAAAGGCATCACTATCGGGGTCATTTGCCAGAGCGCCTGACTGAACGGGCTTCCAAACGCCGATATCCTCTCCGTCTTGCCGCAGTGCAGCAGCGATTCCTGCAGTGACCATCGTTTTGCCTACGCCTGTATCGGTCCCTGATATAAACAATCCGGAAAATGCATCCTTGGTCATGGCCGTCCCACCGCTTTCTGGGTGGTTACCTCCCAGATGGACTCGGAAAGGATCTGGACCATCTCACCCAGCTCCTCGATCGTCGACGCGAGCGGTGGAATCAGGACAATGACATTCCCCAGAGGCCTGGTCAAAAGGCCTTTTTCTCTGGCAAGCTGGCACACGCGCACTCCGATTCGGTCATTCCATGCATAAGACTCCTTGGTCTGTTTATCGCGAACCAGCTCAATCCCGGCCATCAAGCCCTTGCTGCGAATCTCGCCGACATGCGGCTGTTCGGCCAGCGGTGCAAGCAAGCCTTCTAGCGCCTCTGCTTTCTCCGCTACGTCCGCAACCAGTCCACGCTCCTCCATCAAGCGCAAATTCGCAAGCGCTACAGCACAGCCAAGTGGATTGCCTGTAAACGAGTGTCCATGAAAAAACGTTTTCTGCTCCTCGTAATCTGCATAAAAGGCATCATAGATTTTTTCTTTGACCAGCGTCGCAGCAACAGGCAGGTAGCCTCCCGTAATTCCTTTGGCAACAGCCATAATGTCAGGCACTACCTCATCATGCTCGCAAGCAAACATTTTTCCTGTCCGCCCAAAGCCTGTTGCTACTTCATCCGCGATCAGCAGAACATCGTATGCTTGCAGCATCTCTGCGATTTTTTTCAGGCAACCATCCGGCATAATAATCATGCCTCCTGCCCCTTGCACGACAGGCTCGACAATCATCGCCGCTATTTCATGACTGTGCTGGTCTAGCAATTTCTCCAATCGCTCCAGCGTGTTTTCTACTGCTGCCTTTTCTCCCCCGTCTCTATACGGATACGGGTACGGGATGATATGCGGAGAGAAAAGCAGCGGCTTGTACACCTGATGATAAAGCGGGATGGCACCGACACTGGTGGCACCAATCGTATCGCCATGGTAGGCATTGTTCATCGTAATAAAAGAATGCTTGCCGGCGATTCCACGATTTTGCCAATACTGAAATGCCATTTTCAAGGCGATTTCAACGGCGGTCGCTCCATTGTCCGAATAAAAGACTTTGGTTAAGCCCGTCGGAGCAATGCGCACCAGCTGCTCTGCCAACAAAATAGATGGGACATTCGCCATGCCCAGCAGCGTAGAATGTGCCACCTGCCCAAGCTGCCGGGTAATCGCTTCGTTGAGCTGCGGGACGTTGTGGCCGTGTACATTGAGCCAAACGGAAGAAAATCCGTCGTAATAGGCGCGGCCATTCACGTCGTAGAGCTTTACCCCTTCGCCTCGTGCAATAATCAGCGGATCCTCTGCCAGATAGTCCTTCATTTGCGTAAAGGGATGCCAGAGAAACTGCTTATTTTTGGCAGCAAGCTCGTCATGATTATTTAACAACCAGATCACCTCGTTAGTTAACATATATTTGTTAACTAACATTCTATGTTGGTTAACTCATTTTGGCAAAAGGTTTTTTCGTGCGTACAAAAAAGGACCAAGCTTCTCCTGTTACAGGAGGCTTGGTCCTTCTCTATCAAAACGGCACTTATTTCGTAAGGTGCAAAATACGGTACAATGCCACGACGCAAACTGCTCGGCTCGTTGCACTGTTTGGTTGATATTTGCTGTTTACTGGATCAATCAATCCAAGTCCAACCATATTCGTGATGGACGCAGATGCCCAGGAAGGCCACGTTCCCTTATCCGAAACGGTTTTGGCAGCTCCTTTTTTATTCAGGAGACGATCCAAAATAACTGCTGCTTCCGCACGGGTCACGGACTGATCCGGACGGAAGGTATTGTCTGCATATCCCTTTACCAGTCCCTTGGAGACGGCAACCTGAACAGCTCCTTGTGCATAGGCCGGCACCTTGTCTTTGAAATTGAGCTTAGGTGTAGCCGGCAGGTCCCATTCAAATGTTCTCGCTAGCAAGGTAACAAACTGCGCTCTGGTCAAGGAAGCATTCGGTCCAAAGGTCGTTTCTGTCAATCCTTTTACATAGCCCTTTTCAGCCATGTAAGTGATTTCTGCTTTTGCCGGATGGTTCTCGATATCGACAAACGCTGAACCACCTGTACCCGCGTTGTCTAGGTAATATGGCACGTATTTGCCATAGCTGTTCACTTCGTATACCCACTGCCCCTGTGCATTGACAGTGCCCAATAGTGGATCAAGCGTCTGATTGGCTTCATTGACGAACAGAAGACCGATTCCTTTGCCTGCGATCCATTGTTTTGGTGCAAGCGTCAATTGGATTGGTGTTGTCGAGATACGATCTTCCTGACCTTCCTTCAGATCGCCCGGCTTAATCGTAAAGGAGTAATCAGCTGGTACATAACCTGGCAGCTGCTGTGTCACAATCGAGTCAATCTCTACTGTGGCGCTGTCCAGGAACGAAGCTGCATTGACCATGGAGTAGTTCAAATCCAGCTCCTTGCCCAGGGAAATTGTTCCTGGCAGTTCTGGAACGACAGCTGTATTGCTAGGCTGACCTGTTTGATTTGGCAACAGAAGCGAGAACTCATCGAAGTATAGTGTTCCCTGGTCTTGGGTAATGCCATCGTTCGGCTGATCAACGACGTACACACTCTTCAGCTGCAATGGATATGCGACTCCGCTTGGGAAGTACGCTTTAACCTGCTTCCAGCCTGTCCAGTCGATTTCTTTTGCCAGATCGAGGTATACACTTTTGCCGTTTGCGTCAATCGCTTCAGCCCGCAGCCAGTGCCTGCTGTTGTCGCTATACACCCACAAACCTAATCCTAATGGCTTGCCTGGAATGGCCACAGGAGTTGGCCCCAGTATGCCGTATGCGAAGCGCATGCCGCTGCTCGGAGCTGCCGAGAAGTTGTATACCAGCTTGGCTGCTTTCTTCGTTCTGAATACCTGATCGGTAACAGTCGTAAAGGAACCACTTGTGCTGATGCTTGTTGGATTTCCTGCGTGGTACATGCCCACCAGGTTGTCAAAGGTGAGCCATGGCTCTTCAAATTGTCCAACTGCGATTGGTACGCTGGTAGACACGCCATCGTACGTGATCGTCAAGGTAGCATTGCCAGGCACATTTCCAGCTACCAGCTGCAGCTTGTCGTTTATCGTTGCGATATCAGAATTGATGCTTGCCTGAACGCTCAAAGGCGTTGCTTGTACGACTGACCCTTTCTTTGTCTTGATTTTCACATCAAGTGTCAGGGCTTGTCCCGGTGCAATCGTGAGTGGATTTGGCGACACGACGATCTGCTGGACATCATTTCCAGAAATGACTTGAATCTCTTTATTTTGCGACACATTACCCAGTCGTGCTGTCAGAGTAATTTGACCCGAGCGAGCAGGTGTAAACTTCTGTCCATTTACAGTTCCCGCCTCAGACTGACTGGCATCCCAGGTGACGTTGGAAGCATTAATCGCATATGGCTGGTAATGCGTGTCATACCCTTTGGAAGCTGTCAGCGGAATGCTTTGACCAATCAGCACATCGGATGGCACATCAATTTGGAATCCTCTTAATTCTCCTGGCGGTGCTGTGTTGTAAACAGCAAGTCCTGTCGGAACACGCCGTTCTGTCCCGCCACTTGGTTTATTGGACAAGGTGGCGTATGTATCTCCAAGCGATCTTGTTGCCAATGTGGTTGAGCCGCCGCCATCAAAGTTGACTGCGCGATACGAGCCCAGCTCAGCCATGACCTTTGCCAGCTCATCGAGGTAAACCCCGTTGCTTGCATCAATCGTGACCATGTAGAGCGTCTTGCCGTCCTGAGAAACACCGACAGCCGTACGCGCTGTTAGCGAAATAATCGATTTGTCTGCCTGGAAAGAGGTCAATGCCTTGCCCTGATCTACTAGCAGCACGTTTCCGCCTACCGCTTGCGTCAAGCCGATGTTTTGAGGAGTCGTTTGGTACTCGGCGACTGCGCTGGCACCTACAGGAAGATTTTGCTTGAGAAAAGCTGCTGCTTCGCCATGCCCCCACAAAACGAATCCGTTATAAGGAATAGGTGCTCCCGGCTGGTTCATACGCACCTCTTTGACGACATGGTCAACCACAACCACCTCGACAACATCCTTGTAGCCCGTGATAGCACCAAGGCTTGTCTTACCAAAAGCAGGTGTGTACAGGTTCAATTGGTTTTGGTGGCTTTTTCGGCCGTCGCTCGGATTGTAATCTTCCTTGTTTACCCCTTGCAGCGGATAAGTCGCACCACTACCTGTCGTTACCTTTCCACCAAAGCCGAACTTGTCGATAAAGGCAGTCTTGTCACCCTTCAGACCTAAGCTGTACCAGTACGAAATCAGACCCATTGAAGAGATCGTCTGCTCATCCTTCACTACGATACCAAATGGTGCACCGCGCTTGGACATATTGAAAAAGTCCGCATTGACGGCTGCGACTGCACCCGTTTCCCGCGCCATTTGGGTTACGGTTTGTCGATCGGTCAGCTTGCCTGCTGTCCCGTACACAGGCTTCACTTCAACATACTGGTTGTTCAGATCCACCTTGGTTACCATTACCGTAATGGGCTTATCCGCAAAAGATTTCGTGTATTTGAGTAAAGTGGTCCCCTCTCCAATCGGGGTCTGCCACACCATTTGCAATGCGCTGCTTTCCGCTCTGGCCTGTGCAACATTCGTCGCAAGCGGCGCAAACGGAACAAAAGCTCCCCAGGCCATTGTTGTAGCCGTGAGCAGCGTCACTATTTTTCGCGCTCTCATATTGGTGACTCCTCTCCCTTTTCCAATCTTGTGTCTGTAAGTGCGTGTTCAAAAAGTTGGCTTTTCAGCACCGAGAAAATGGCGAGAACCGTACGAAGGAGGAGCGGAATGTAGGCAAACTACATGAGCACCAGACTTCGAAGGTGAACGCCATTTTCGATGTCGAATTAGCTTTCAGGACTCCTTCGTGATCAAAAGACGACTTTTTGAACAACCTCTGTAAGTTATGTACGTGTACAACTAAAATATAGACGCATCATAGTGGGTGATAGTTTCGCATAATCGCTATATTCATAATTAGAAAAACATACCAACTATATACTAACTGGAACAAAAAGAAAACCCACCCGGTTACTTGTACAAACCGGATGGGTTCTCACAGCTTTATATCACTTATTTTGAGCGCTAACATTCTGCTAGATTATTGGCCAGCTTGGAAAGGTTCTGGACGCTCAGCACGTATTCCGAAATGATGCAAGATCGCTTCGACAATTCGTCTGGACGCTTCGCCATCCCCATACGGGTTGGCTGCATGTGCCATAGCATTGTATGCTTCCTGGTTGGTCAGGAGTTCCTTTGCCATCGCGTACACCTGCGCTTCTTCTGTACCAGCCAGCTTCAACGTGCCTGCTGCAATCCCTTCCGGACGCTCTGTCGTATCGCGAAGCACCAGCACTGGAACTCCCAAAGAAGGTGCTTCCTCCTGTACTCCGCCAGAGTCAGTCAGGATCAGATGTGCACGGCGTGCAAAGTTATGGAAATCTGTCGCATCCAAAGGATCAATCAGCTGGATGCGGTCATGACCACCAAGCAGCTCTTGCGCTACTTCCTGCACAGCCGGATTCAGGTGGACAGGATACACAACCGCGATTTCCGGATGCTCGTCCACAAGCCTTCTGACTGCACGGAAAATTTGGCGCATGGGCTCGCCCAGGTTCTCACGACGATGGGCCGTCATCAGCACCAGCTTATGATCACCTACACGGTCTAGCACAGGGTGCGTGTAATTTTCCTGCACAGTCGTTTTCAGCGCATCAATGGCTGTATTTCCGGTAATGTAAATGCGCTCCTCAGGCTTGGCTTCACGGCGCAGGTTGTCCGCAGAGCTTTCCGTTGGTGAGAAATGCAGATCTGCCATTACACCGGTCAATTGACGATTCATCTCTTCCGGGAATGGAGAATACTTATCCCACGTACGCAACCCCGCTTCCACATGCCCGATCGCTACCTGATTGTAAAAAGCCGCCAGACTGGCAACAAAGGTCGTAGACGTATCACCGTGAACCAACACGATGTCCGGCTTGACTTCCTTCATCACCGTATCCAGACTCTCAAGCGCACGGCTAGTCAGACCAACCAAGGTTTGTCGGTCTTTCATAATGTTCAAGTCAATGTCCGGCTTGATTTTAAAAATCTCCAGCACCTGATCCAGCATTTGACGATGCTGGGCGGTAACGCAAACGATTGATTCGATCTCTTCGCTGTGCTTGTTTAGCTCATGCACCAACGGAGCCATCTTGATCGCTTCCGGCCGCGTACCGAATACCGTCATTACTTTACATGTTTTCATCGGTTTTCCCTCTCTAGCTACTTCGTGCCGTACAGACGATCACCTGCATCACCCAGGCCAGGCACGATGTATCCATGGTCATTTAAGTATTCATCTATAGCCGCTACATAAATGTCTACATCCGGATGCTCTTCCTGCACCATTTTGATACCTTCTGGAGCCGCGATGAGACACATCAGCTTCAAGTTTTTCGCACCGCGATTTTTCAATGCGGTAATCGCAGCAACAGCAGATCCACCCGTTGCCAGCATCGGATCTGTGACGATCAGTTCACGCTCAGCGACATCGGAAGGCAGCTTGACGTAGTATTCCACTGGCTGCAATGTTTCCGGATCGCGGTAAAGACCTACATGGCCTACCTTTGCAGCTGGAATCAGCTTCATCAAACCGTCTACCATTCCAAGACCTGCACGCAAAATAGGTACCAGACCTACTTTTTTACCAGCAATTACGTTGGATTTACAAGTAGCTACCGGCGTCTCGATTGTTGTCTCCTCGAGAGGCATCTCACGCGTGATTTCATAGCCCATCAGCGTGGTTACTTCATCCACCAGCTCACGAAATTCCTTGGTTCCCGTATTCTTGTCACGGATAAACGTTACTTTATGCTGAATTAGTGGGTGGTCAAACACATATACACGGCTCATTTAAGCTCCTCCGTTTCCCTATCAATGCATCTTTTTCATAATAGCGAAGGAGTGTGCTGGCGTCAATTTGCCCAATCTTCATTCTTTTATTAAAAAAAGAAAACAGACCCGCATGAAAATCTCCATGGGGCCTGCATTTTGTCGAGCCTATTAAATATTCAAGCCTTCATACATCGGGAAGCGTTGGCACAAAGCTGCCACACGTTGACGTGCTTCTTCGTGTTTTGCTGCGTCTTCTGGATTTTTCAAAGTGAGCGCGATGATTGCTGCTACTTCTTTCATCGCCTCTTCGTCAAAGCCACGGCTCGTTACAGCTGGTGTACCCATACGAACACCGCTTGTTACAAACGGGCTTTGTGTATCGTAAGGAATCGTATTTTTGTTTGTAGTGATGCTTACTTCATCCAGAAGATGCTCAGCTACTTTACCAGTCAAACCGATTTTGCTCACATCAACCAGGACGAGGTGGTTATCGGTTCCGTCAGATACGAGAGTCAAGCCTTCTGCTTTGAGAGCTTCTGCAAATGCACGCGCATTTTTCACAATATTTTCTGCGTACTCTTTGAAATCCGCTTGCAGTGCTTCACCGAAGGAAACCGCTTTTGCCGCGATTACGTGCATCAGTGGTCCACCCTGTACACCAGGGAATACGGATTTGTCGATTGCTTTTGCAAACTCTTCCTTGCACAGGATCAAACCGCCGCGTGGTCCACGCAGTGTTTTATGTGTAGTGGAAGTAACGAAATGCGCATATGGCACTGGGTTTTGATGCTGACCTGCTGCTACCAGACCAGCGATGTGCGCCATATCTACCATGAAATAAGCGCCTACTTCATCAGCAATCTCACGGAACTTGGCAAAGTCGATCGCGCGTGGGTATGCACTCGCACCTGCAACAATCAGCTTAGGCTTGTGCTCCAATGCTTTGGCACGAACATCGTCGTAGTTGATCAAATGTGTTTCCTGGTCTACTCCGTACTCTACGAAGTTGTACAGGGTACCGGAGAAATTCACAGGGCTTCCGTGAGTCAAGTGACCGCCATGGGAGAGATTCATTCCGAGTACAGTATCGCCTGGCTGCAGAATTGTAAAGTAAACAGCCATATTCGCTTGTGCGCCAGAGTGTGGCTGAACGTTTGCATGCTCAGCGCCAAACAGCTCTTTTACACGATCGCGAGCGATGTTTTCCACGATATCTACGTATTCGCATCCGCCATAATAGCGACGGCCTGGATAGCCTTCTGCGTATTTGTTAGTCAGTACAGTACCCATCGCTTCCATAACGGCACGGCTAACGAAGTTCTCAGATGCAATCAGCTCAATCTTGTCGCGCTGTCTTCCCAATTCCAGTTGAATGCCTTCCAATACTTGTGGGTCTTGTTTACGCAAAAAATCTAGCATGATCTATTCTCCTCCTTAGAATACGGGCTTGTCTTTTTGAATAAAGCCCTCTTTTTAGGTACAGCTATCAGTAAGAGGTGTAACTTCGTATACCGCTCGGGCGCCACCAATCAGTTTGGGTCTAGTTGAAGCAGCTGTAACATGCGCTTCACCCACACTTCGGAGCGACGGGCGAACAGGTACCGCGACATGCTTCAGATGCATGCCGATGAAAGTGTCGCCAATATCAATTCCAGCATGAGCCTGGATATGCTCAACAACCACGGGGTCCGTCATCTGTAAATAAGCATGAGCTGCCATGGAACCACCTGCAGTCGGGACAGGCACAACAGAGACCTCGTCCCATCCGTGACGCTCCATTGTATCCCGCTCCAGAACCAGTGCCCTGTTCAAATGTTCACAACATTGAAATGCAACTGCAAAACCAAGCTGCTCCTGTGCCGTGCGAATCCCACGATAAATCGCTGCTGCCACGTCCTTGCTGCCTGCTTTGCCAATATGGTTCCCCAGAACTTCGCTCGTACTGCAGCCGATTACCATGATTTGACCTGCCTTGATTTTGGCAAGGCGGCCTACCTCGTCGACAATCTCACGCACTTGATTTTCGATGGCGGACAGATCCACTTACTTCCCTCCCGCGTGCTTCTCTTCAATCTGGGTGATCTTGTCCACACGGCGTTCATGGCGTCCACCCTGAAATTCAGTTTCCAACCAAATTTTCACGATATCGAGTGCCAGTCCAGGGCCAATGACACGCTCACCCATCGCGAGTACATTTGTATTGTTGTGCTCACGGGTTGCTCGTGCAGAGAACGTGTCGTGCACCAAGGCACAGCGGATGCCAGGCACCTTGTTGGCTGCAATCGACATGCCGATGCCTGTCCCACACACCAATATTCCTCGTTCAAACTCGCCTGCCGCTACTTTTTCAGCTACTGGCAAAGCATAATCGGGATAGTCTACCGATTCCTCACACGTACAACCGAAATCTTCCGTTTGGATGTTCATGGAGGCAAGAAGTGTCTTGATCTCTTCCTTCAGCTTGTATCCACCGTGATCAGCAGCAATCGCCACTTTCATCTGTCATCCCTCGCTCGTTTCATAATCTCATTCATTATACATCAAAATCAGTTAAGTAAAAAGTGAACATTTTTCACTTAACAGCAAAATAATGTTCGTGCTATCGACATAAAACAAGGTCCTGGCTCTCAACCAGCACCTCATTCATCTCCAAATTCACGAAAACGCGGGTCCTTCAGCATTACGGATAGCCTGTCCAGTGATTCTTCAATTTCCTCTGCACAAAGTCGGTAATCCGCAAGTGCACCTCCAAACGGGTCAGCAATATCAGCAAATCCTTCTATCCCCACAAATTCCCGCAATGTATACACCTTGGGAATAGCGATTGGAAAAAACGATTGAATCGCGTGCTTGTGACTATTCGTCATCGTTAAAATAACATCTGACCAATCAATTAGCCCCTCATCCAGTCGGCTCGACGCATGCGCGTGCTCGATTCCTCGTTCATCCAATACCTGTTTGGCGTGCAAGGAAGCCTCTTGTCCCGGAAAAGCCGCTACCCCAGCCGAGCGTACTTCGTAGCCCAGACCTGCTGTTTTTGCGCGAAACATCGCTTCTGCCATCGGACTGCGGCAAGTGTTCCCCGTGCAGACAAACAAAATGCGCTTCACGAAACGCCCCTCCTTGTGTCAGCATCTTTATGCAACCCTTATTGTCTGCCTATAAGATGAATTTTAACCCAAAACAAAACAAAATCAGACCACCTACTAGTTCGCTATAGTCCCCCAGCCATCCTCCCACGCTTTTTCCAAGCCAGAGGCCGAAGTATGACATAGCTCCTCCCATAATACCAAAAAGAGCGATCGCTAGTATCCTGTTTACTTCAATCAAGCCAAAGGAAAAGCCGACGGTCAGAGCATCCAGACTGACGCTGAAAGCAAAAAGCAGTAATCCGAACCCTTTTGTTTTTAACACGCTCCGCTGGTCTCCATGGATAAAACCGTTCCATAGCATATGCACGCCGATCACCATGAGGACCCCGCCACCGATAAAAACGGCTATATCCCCCACCAAATCGGATAAATACGCACCAACAACGATACCGATCACGGGCATGGCAATGTGGAAAAGTCCGATTGTAATACTCACCTTCAAAATTTCCCTCAAGCGGATTCCTACCATACCGACACCGATTCCAAGTGAAAAGGCATCCATGCTTAAGGCAAAGGCAATCATGAGCAAGGTCAAAAATTGCCCCCATTGAAACAAGACTTGATCCAAGCTGCCTCCCCCTCCTTGTCTCTTCACCTTATGCGGACAAGGAGGAGTTTAGACGCTTTATACGGAGAGAATCCGGCCCCCCGCAGCCTTTTCCAGTCGATTCATAACAGCCATGCCCAAGCCATCGCGCGTGAAGGTTTCTCCCACGATAAATTGAACCTTTTGCTCATCAAACTCGCGCAATACCGCATAAAGACGCTGCGCTACTTCCTCTAAATCCGATTGAGAGCCGACAGAGAGAATCACATCCGCTTCAGGCTGTAGCTTCCAATAGGAAAGCGTCTCTTCGGAAGCAAGTACGCCTGTTTTCTGCCCATGCTGTTTCGCCTCACGCAGCATGTCACGCATCTTTTCCCGTGCTTGCCCAGCTTCTCCTGTCACCAGCCATAGCTCACCTTCTGGCGCATAGTGTGTATATTTCATCCCTGGCGCACGAGGTGTTTCCACAGCGCCCACTTGAAAAGACGGGTCCAGCGCGACGGTGCCAATTACAGCTTCCATTTGCTCACGGGTGATTCCACCTGGTCGCAAAATAATCGGCGGATCGACAGTCACATCAATCACGGTCGATTCCACTCCTACACCGGTAGCTCCTCCATCGAGCACTCCCGCTACTCGTCCCTCTAAATCAGTCAGTACATGAGCCGCAGTCGTAGGGCTCGGACGACCAGAACGATTGGCGCTGGGTGCTGCTATTGGTACCCCTGCTTCCTCAATAATGGCAAGGGCTATCGGATGATCCGGCATTCGTACACCGACCGAAGCAAGACCAGCAGTGACCAAGGACGCTACCCGATCTGTTTTGGGCAGGATGATTGTCAAAGGACCTGGCCAAAACGCGTCCATCAGCTGCTTTCCTTTTGCCGGAATGTCTTGGGCAACAGATGAGAGCTGCTCCATCGCACCTATATGCACAATCAGCGGATTATCGCTTGGTCTGCCTTTTGCCAGAAATATTTTTTCCACGGCCTCATTGGAGCATGCATTCGCTCCCAGTCCATATACCGTCTCGGTAGGAAAGGCTACGACTTCTCCATCGCGCAGAAGATGCGCGGCATCCACAATCTGTGTACAACTCCGGAGTTTTTCCACAGTATTTTCCACATCGTTATCCACAGACCAGACTTTTGTCATTTGATTGATTTCCATCGTGAAAATATCCTTTCTCTAGCTCGTTTCATTATCTAAGAGTGCCTTTAGTATAGTTGTGCAGGTAAAAGTTTTCAACAGCCTGTGGGTAACTTGTGAATAACTTTATCCCATGTACGTGGAAAACATGATTGTTACCTGTTTTTAACTTATTTTTTCTGAGCTCTGTAGTAAGATGAGCTTAGAAAAAAAATCTACCTGTCCTCATGAAAGGATTGTGAATTCATATGTCATCTTTTAAATCCGCTGCTACAAGCTTTCTCGGAACTGCTGTCCTGCTCACAGCTGTAGCTGTACCTGCACTCGCTGCTCCTGCCGCTACTTCCCCAGCCAAAACAGTTGCTCCTGCTGTTCAGGTACAAAAGCCACAGGCGCAAGGAGTCGTCATTACTCCGAAAACGATCTTGTCACAAACGAAAGAACATGATATCAAAGTGAGTGTCCCTGTCATCAGCGGACTTGAAGATAAAGCATACCAAGCACAGCTGAACGCTACCCTGCTCAAGCAAGCTCAAGATGCGATCACAGAAACACAGCAGGGAGCAAAGGAAAATGCCGCAGACGCTAAAAAATACGGCTATGATTTGCGGCCATATGCCCTCGATATTTCCTATGAGGTACAATCTACTGGCAAGCTTGTTTCGTTTTCCGTTCAAACCTATGTATATACGGGTGGTGCACACGGGATGGCCGATGTGACATACTACACCATTGCCAATCAGGCAAAAGCAAAACAGCTTACATTAGCTGACTTGTTCCAGCCCGGATACGACTACCACACTATTTTGAACCAAATGATTAAGCTGCAAATAAAAGAGGCGAATACAGCGGAAGGCTTTGATATCTACTCGTTTGAAAATATCTCTGACAACCAATCCTTCTCGTTTGAAAAAGGAGATTTGGTGATCCACTTCGGTCAGTATGAAATCGCGCCGTACGCAGCAGGAATGCCTTCGTTCACCATTCCCGCACACCGCTTCCACAATCTTTTGAAACCGGAAATTGCAGCATTGCTGCGCTAACCAATCTGCCTGTTCATTTGAAAAACGACACCTGACAATCCGTTCGGTGTCGTTTTTGCTTTTCCTGAGTCTTACGAGAACCAGCTCTCCACTTTTTCCCACAGATAAAATCTGACTTCTACTTCTGGCTGCTCTGCTGGCTTTGCTTCTTCGCTGGAAATGCCGAGCTCTGGCTGCTCTACTTTTTCTACCACTGGCTGCCTTTCTTGTTCAAAACGAGCCTGACGCCACTGGTGCAATTCTCCAAGTGAATCATCCTTACTCATGATCGAAGTCGCTTGGTCCACTGGCTCGCTTTCTTTCGTGCCTTCTGCCTCATTCGATTGCTCCTCACTTGCTTTCGCAGTCGCTACTGCATCTCCATTCGACATATCGATAAAGCAGAGCGGCGGGAACAATACGCACCACCAGTTTTGTCCCTTTGCTTCTCCGATTCTGACACGCAGCGCCTCGTAATTACCAGCTGGATACACATACGAGCCGTATAGCTTTGTCGGGAACGGAACTTGGCCGAAATCGACTACAGCTGTATAGGTAAAACCACGTTCACGTATGGTTTTGTCTACGACTTCCTGCAATACTGGCAGATTCGCCTCTACGACTTCCTGCGCTTCGTCAAATGTTTTGATCTCGTCAGCCCAGGTTTCCATTTGCGCGATGAGAGCATCCCGTACTTCGCGCTTCAACCATTGGTCCTGAACCGAATCACTATTGGCAATAATGCGAAGTCTGATAGATTCCTCAGGGATCGGCCCATTATCCAATACATTAGCCGAAGTATGCTGTCCCTCCCAGCTCATCATGAGCACGATCAACGTAAATCCTAATAGCAGCGTCCGTTTCATGGCTTCCCGTCTCCCTTTCTACTGATCTTCCGAGTCTCTTTTTCTTCTTAGGATCAGTATGGACACGATCATGCATTTTCAAACGCTGTCTTAACGAATATTCACACAATTAAAGCAAAAAGACGGAGAAGGACTACTCCTCTACCGTCTTACACCGATGACAACTCGCTCGATACCCGCCAAATCGTTTATGATCTGCACTTCCCCAATAACACCTGAGCCAGTCATCAAATCTGCAACATCGCTTGCTTGATGAATACCAACCTCAAAGGCAACGATTGCCTTTGGCTTCGTGACTTGAGGCAATGCTTCGCAGAGGCGTCGATAGAACACAAGGCCATCTTCTCCCCCATCCAATGCCATGCGCGGCTCGTGAACACGGACCTCTTCGTCCAGATCATCCACATCACGGCTAGGAATATACGGCGGATTCGAAACAAGAATATCGACCCGCTCTCCTGCCGCAAGCAGCGGCTCTACCAAATCCCCCTGCAGGAACCGAACAGTAGCACCCAGTCGCTTAGCATTTTCCCGCGCAATTTCCGTTGCATCCGGGGACAAATCTACTGTCGTCACATCCCAATCTGGACGCTCGCTGGCGATCGTAATACAGATGGCTCCACTGCCCGTGCCGATATCTGCCACAGACAGCTTTTCATCGTGTGACCACAGCTTGTCTGCCAGTCCGAGAATCTGCTCTACCAAAATTTCCGTTTCTGGTCGGGGAATCAGTACTCCTGGACGAACATGGAACAATCGACCGTAAAACTCCTGTGAACCAAACATATATTGAAGCGGTTCTGACTGAGCCCGACGCTTGCAAAGCGTATCCAAGCGCTCCATCACATCATGAGTAATCGGCTCCTGCAAAGAAATCAAAAACCGCGTACGATCCCAATCCAAACAATGCCTGATCAACAGCTCCGCTTCAAATACAGGGTCCTTTGCCCCATGCTCCCGCAAAAAGGAAGAAGCCCGCATTTGGGCTTCTCGAATCGTCTTGACGTCAGACCAATTAAGCTGAGTGTGCATGGCTTTTCAAAAGCTCCGTTTGTTCATGCATAATCAGGTTATCGATCACTTCATCCAGCTCGCCTTCCAGAACAGATTCCAGACGGTGCAGTGTCAAACCGATGCGGTGGTCGGTTACACGGCTTTGTGGATAATTGTACGTACGGATGCGCTCGCTGCGGTCGCCAGTACCAACCAGGCTTTTCCGCGTAGCATCAGCTTCCGCATTTTGCTGCTGCATATAAAAGTCATACAAACGTGCACGCAATACGCGCAATGCTTTGTCTTTATTCGAGTGCTGGGACTTCTCATCCTGACAGGAAACCATGATACCTGTAGGAATATGCGTCACACGTACCGCCGACTTGGTAGTGTTAACGCTCTGTCCACCTGCTCCACTGGAACAGAAGGTGTCGATCCGGATGTCTTTTTCATGTATTTCTATTTCCACGTCTTCCGCTTCTGGCAGAACCAGTACGGTTGCTGTAGACGTATGAATACGTCCGCCAGATTCAGTTGCCGGAATACGCTGCACACGATGGGCACCGCTCTCAAATTTCATTTTACTGTAAGCACCGCGACCGCTGAGGGAGAATACGATCTCCTTGTATCCACCGATATCAGTAGGACTTGCTTCGAGCACCTCGATCTTGAAGCCGCTGCGCTCTGCAAAACGTGTATACATACGGAACAGAACTGCTGCGAACAAGGCTGCTTCCTCGCCGCCTGCAGCACCGCGTACTTCCACGATCACGTTTTTGTCGTCGTTTGGATCTTTTGGAAGCAGCAGGATTTTCAATCTCTCTTCCAGCTGTTCCTTGCGTGCAGTCAATTCAGCGAGTTCCAGCTTGACCATCTCACGCATTTCATCATCGAGTTTTTCTTCCTGCATGGCTTTAGCATCATCAATCTGACTGACAACGGATTTATATTCACGGTAGGTTGTTACTGTTTCTTCCAACGAAGACTGTTCTTTGGAAAGCTCGCGCAAGCGCTTTGTATCACTAATGACGTCGGGGTCACATAGGAGATTCGTTACCTCTTCAAAACGCTCTTCAACTGCGGATAAGCGTGTAAACATTGTACTTCACCCCATAACATAAAGAATGACTAAAAAACACAATCATAACAGATAAATTATAGGAGGAAAGCTGAAATAAGTCAAAGCGCATTATTTTACTGGAATAAGTTTGAGCACATTCAGAATATCACGATTTTCTGATCGTACCAAAAACAGGCCCGGTGTGGCCGAGCCTATCTAACAGGTTTCGCGGATCCGTAAGAGCTTAACGGTGGTACCCTTCATTGGAGGTTACGTGAAAATCATAGCGTGGTATTTTCTTTTTCAAGGCAGCAATTACTTCCTGCTCCACTGTTCGTGCCTGGTTTGCGGTAATGTTGTGCACCAGATCAAGAGTAACATATGCATTTGCGCCATTTAACGTGATGCGCGCTCCCTCCACACCAGGAACCGATTTCGCCATCATTTCCATATTATTCATATCGATTTGCGAATTGCGCACATTGGATTGACCGATAATCATGTTTGGATTTTGATTGCGTCCCATCAAGGTGTCGCGATCTTGTGTATGCGGTACCGGACGATGAAGAATAGCTCCACTTTGCTCACCTGCAATCGTTGCAGGACGCATTCCCTCTACTCTTTGCGTATTATGGGATTTCTCCTGAGTCATGGTTCGTCCGCAGCCTACAGTCAGGACAGATGAAAGAACGAGCACGCCTACTACTGCCAGCCCGCTTTTCCAAACAGACATTCTTCGCATGAAAAAGCCACCTCCTGTTTTGCTTTAGTCTGCGCATCCCTTTCCAGGCTCATGCACATACAAAACCAAGGTGGCTACCTAGCTGTTTATGTTCTATAAAGCGTTAGTTATTAACCGGTGGACGATAATAGTGCTGGCGACAAACACTGCTATATGTATCATTTCCAGCGATTTCAATCGTTTCCCCCATATAAACGGGCTGCCCGTTTTTGAATTTTAAGATATGTGTCGCCTTTTTGTTGCAGTAGACACAGACAGTCTTGATCTCTTCGACCTTGTCTGCTTCGCAAAGCAGAGCGGCACTTCCCGGAAAGAGCTCATTTTTAAAGTTCTTCAATAGCCCATAAACGATCACTGGGATGCCTAATTTATCTACAATCAATACAAGCTGCTCGACATGATGCTTGCCGATAAACTGTGCTTCATCGACCAGGACGCAATCGGGCTTGACTGCCTCCGCTTCCACGATATCATACAGGTTGGTCTCTTCACTGATCGGAAACGCTTCCCTGCTAATCCCTACACGTGAAGCCACTTTTCCCACGCCGTACCGATCATCTACCGCCGGGGTAAACACCATGACTTTTTTTCCTGATTGCTCGTAATTATGAGCAACAGTCAGTAACTGAATAGATTTGGAAGCGTTCATCGCCCCGTAACGAAAATATAATTGTGCCACGTTTCTATCTCCCTTTGCCCAGAAGTGGTTATTCCTTTTCTGTGAAAACCCATGATCGTTTTGTTTCAGATGGCGGTCTTTGGCCTCCTGAAACAAAGACAAGGCCAACTTCCTTCTTTCTGCATGATCGACACATGGTATCGGATAGTCCAAGCCCATGACGCACGTCGCCTGCTCTTGAACCTCCTTAGGCATCTCCCACGGTTTATGAATATATTGTAGAGGTACATCGCGAAGGACGGGAAGATATTTTTTGACAAAGACACCGTCCGGATCAAACTTTGCCCCCTGTGAAATCGGATTGAAAATACGAAAATACGGCTGAGGATCGGTACCGGTAGAAGCACTCCATTGCCATCCTCCACTATTGGCAGCATCATCACAATCAATCAGCTGCTTGGCAAAATAGGCCATGCCCTTGCGCCAATCGATCAACAGATCCTTGGTCAAAAAGGAAGCCGCAATCATCCGCAAGCGATTGTGCATCCAGCCCGTCTCATTCAACTGCTTCATTGCAGCGTCCACAATCGGATAGCCTGTTTCGCCCGCACACCAGCGAGTAAATAAATCATGGCTATTTTCCCATGCTACTTCTTCAAATTGTGGTAAAAACGCATGCTCGGTTGTATGTGGATGAAAGAAAAGAACCTGTTGGTAAAATTCCCTCCAGATCAGCTCCGTAAGAAACGCTTCGATGGAAGACACTTCTTCTCCGCGCGCTTCCGCCAAAGCCTCCTGCACCAGATGGTATACCGTCCTGATCGAAAGCGTCCCGGCTTTTAAGGCAAATGACAAGCGTGAGGTCGCATCCAATCCTGGCAGATCTCTTCTCTCTTTATATCGTTGAATGTCTCCATTCAGAAACTGTTTCAGTCGCTCTCGGGCTGCCCGCTCTCCAAATCGCGCAACTGTCCATTCCTCGCCATCAAGCGTTTTGCGTCCAAATGTGGCAAGTGTTGGCACTGCTTCACCTTGTAATTCCTGCAAGCGTTCAAACATGGGCAAGCTCTCTGGAAATGGATACGGCTGCTCTTTCGGCAATGTCTGCCACACCCGTCGATAAGGCGTGAACACCGCATACGGTGTACGCTGTTTGGTCAAAATCTCTCCGGGCTCATGCAAAACGAGGTCCTTACAGGACTGAACAAAGACCCCTTGGCTCGTTAACGCTTCGTGTACCCTCTCGTCCCGTTTACGTGCATAAGGAGTATAATCCCGATTAAAAAACAGCTTGTCCGCACCTGTTTCCTGGGCCAATTGGCTGAGTACCTGTACAGGATCGCCATGCCGAACAAGCAAGCGTCCACCAGCGTGAGCCAAATTGTTCGCCAGCGACTCTACTGCTGCAAAATAAGCAAATAAACGCTTGTCACCGACTTTATCTGAGCGACAGAACCAGTCATCTAAAATAAAGACAGGAACAATAGAATCACCTGTCTGCATGGCAGCGTGAAGTGCTGCGTGATCATGTAAGCGCAAATCGCGGCGGAACCAGACAATGGAAGTCATCACGTCGCCCTCCCCGAATCAGATGGCCACAAAAACAAAACCAGGTAGATCGCTCTACCTGGTTGCTCCAATCCTTTCCGATTAGGAAAGATTGTATTTGCGTTTGAAACGGTCTACACGTCCGCCAGCGTCAACGAATTTTTGTTTTCCTGTGAAGAAAGGATGGCAGTTGGAGCAGATCTCCACTTTCAACGCTTGTTTCACGGAACCGGATTCGAATTCGTTACCGCATGCACATGTAACAGTTACTACGTTGTACTTAGGATGAATACCTTGTTTCATCTCATCTACACCTCTTTCCGCCCTGAATCGTTTGCCGAAACAGAGTTATATCAACACATATCAGATAGTAGCACGCTGTCAGCAGAAATGCAACAGGTTGACCGATCAAGCCATGTTTTTCCTGCGCTGAAGCTGCTCTGGCGGGATATGTGTGAACGAACCAATTATCACATCTGGCAATTCTTCCTGGTATATCTCAATCGCTTGCTTCATCCCGAATACTTCGCCTTGTGCTTTTGGAATCATCGATAGATAGCTCTCCGGATCGATGTTCAGGTTGCGCATCTGGATCAGCTTGATTCCTGTGCGGCGAATGAAGTTAATCATCGCTTCCATCTCTTCTTCACGGTCAAAAACACCAGGGAAGCACAGGTAGTTAATCGAGGTGTACACCCCTTTGGAAGCCGCGTACTCAGCCGATCGCGCGACATTTTCCAGTGTATAGTTGCGTGGACGATAGTAAGCATTGTAGTGCTCATCGATGGCACTGATAATACTCACACGCATCAGGTCAAGTCCAGCGTCAACGATCCCTTTGATATGATCGGTTAAGCCGGCGTTCGTATTGATGTTGATGAAGCCCATGTCAGTCGTCTCGCGTACGCGTCGCATCGCCGGAACAATGATCGAAGCCATAGTTGATGGCTCTCCTTCACAACCTTGGCCAAAGCTGATGATGCTCTCTGGTGTTTGCAAATGGTGAAGCATCACCTCAACCAGCTCGTCCTCTGTCGGCTTGAAGTTCATCCGGGTTTGCGGTGATGGGAAGCCACTGTCCTCCGGCTGCTCGGAAATGCATCCGTAGCAGCCCGCATTACAGGTATACGACACAGGCAAGCTGCCTTCCCAGCGGTTGAAAAAGTTATTGGAGGCTGTCAGGCACTCATATTCCAATGCACAGTGGGACAAGTGGTTCAAAATCCGGTTTTGCGGAAATAGCTCCAATGTCTTTTCCACTCGCTGACGCAGCTCATCCATCGGGAAATTCAGCGGGTCCCATTTGTAAATGTCATCGCTCGCACGACCAGCGACCCAAAAACGATTGTCTTTCCAAACAACAGCAGAGTAGCCAAACAGTGGAAGCTTGCTATCCCTGTTGCTTTTGACATACCCTGGCAACAGAAGACGTGTAATCCCCTGTGGAACGAGCGCTCCTACTGCCGTACAGCCATCCAGCTTGACCATTTCGCCCGTATCCGGGTTCATCCCGATTGGCACGGTATCTGGCAAGCTGACCAGTGTTGACCCTTCCGGAAGCGGAATCAACTCTTCTTCTAGCACTTCTGTCAATATATCTCCGTTACGAGCCACAGCGAATAAGCCGGGGTGATCGTAAACATTGCCTTTTTCATCTGCGTATACTAAATACATAGGGAAATCGCCTCGCTTCTTTGCTTTGCCCATTGTATCGCATTGAAAAAGCAATGTAAATTGTGAAGGGTTACCTGCCGAGATAAGGAAGCGGATTGATCGGAACATCATCCTGCCGCACTTCAAAGTGCAAATGATACCCGGTTGAATCTCCCGTCTGCCCCATATATCCGAGCATATCCCCGGCATCGACCAATTGTCCGGGAGCTACTGTAATTCTGCGCATATGCGCGTAAAATGTTTGCAGGCCCTCTCCATGATCTAGCACGACCATACGACCGTAACCCGACCGATTTGCGCCCGCCTCCAGAACCGTTCCCGCCTTTGCCGCGTAAATCGGTGTTTGCGCCTCCGCTTGATTCCACAAGTCTACTCCTTTGTGCGCTCTCCCCCAACGAACGCCAAAACCACTTGTGATCGTTGCTTCTTTAACTGGCCACTCCATCCCGCCTCTGACCCTGCCAATAACCTGACGGCTAGCTGCTTGCGTCGTGTTCCGTCTTTTGGCAAGCTCATCTGCCTGCATCGGCTTCGTACCTGCAATAGGGATGTAGAGTACCTGTCCCACATACAGGTTGTCCGACAGCCATTGAAGCAACGGATTACGCTCAATCAGTAGCTCTCTGCTGACACCATAGCGCTGGGTGACGTAATTGAGTGTTTCCCCTCTTTTGACCATGTGGGTCACTTCGTCTTGACTGATAACCAGCTTCATCCCTACCGAAAGCAAATGAGGGTTATTGATTTTATTCGTTTCTACCATTTTTTTCAAAGTCAGACCGTACCGCTGGGCGATTCCGGAAAGAGTGTCTCCCTGACGTACCGCATACATCATCACGTTGCTTTTTGATGAAGCATTCGACTTAACCAGATTCGCATACGGATTAAACGCTTGGAATAAAGCCTGCTCCACAACGGCCGTTTTTGCTTCCTCTCGGCTCGTGATGGGAGCAGTTGCTTGCACATACTCCACTGATCCACCCCTCCTTTATTTACGCCTCCATCCTATCGGTATGCCTGCGGGCAAAAAAAAATGACGGAGAGTCATGAAGAACTCGCCGTCGTATTTGCAGTTTTCCCTCGCCCTTGCTTGGATTCCAGGGTTTGTAAAAATTCGTCGTTTGTCTTGGTATCTGCCAGCTTTTTAATAAATGAATCCACAAACTCGTTTGTTTCGTTCATATTTTTACGGATCATCCACAGCTTATCCAGCTCTTCCTTGGACAAAAGCAGCTCTTCGCGTCGTGTTCCAGAACGTCGAATGTCGATTGCCGGGAAAATACGGCGTTCTGCCAGCTTGCGATCCAAATGAAGCTCCATGTTACCCGTACCTTTGAACTCCTCGTAGATCACATCGTCCATGCGTGAACCCGTTTCTACGAGAGCCGTTGCGAGGATCGTCAGGCTGCCGCCCTCTTCAATGTTACGTGCAGAACCAAAGAACCGTTTCGGACGATGGAAAGCTGCTGGGTCAATCCCCCCGGATAACGTACGGCCACTTGGTGGAATCACCAGATTATACGCACGTGCCAAACGAGTGATCGAATCGAGCAAAATCACTACATCCTTTTTGTGCTCTACCAAACGCTTCGCTCGCTCCAACACAAGCTCGGCTACTTTGATATGATTCTCCGGCAATTCGTCAAAGGTAGAGGCAACTACTTCTCCTTTGACGGAACGCTGCATATCCGTAACCTCTTCCGGACGCTCATCAATGAGCAGCACAAACAAATGGATATCAGGGCGACTCTCCGTAATGCTGTTGGCAATCTCTTTGAGTAGCATCGTTTTCCCCGCTTTTGGCGGAGCCACGATTAATCCACGTTGGCCGAGTCCAACAGGAGCCAGGAGATCCATCAGGCGGGTAGAAACTCGTTCAGGAGCTGTTTCCAACACAAGCTTGGTTTGAGGATACAGCGGTGTCAAAGCGGGGAAATGAAGACGCTCTGCAGCTGTTTCAGGGTCTTCTCCGTTTACTGCTTCTACTTGCAACAGGCCGAAATATCGCTCGTTTTCCTTTGGCGGCCGGGCTTTACCCGACACCACATCTCCCATTCGCAGATCAAAACGGCGAATCTGCGATTGGGAGATGTAGATATCCTCCGAGCTTGGGAGATAGTTGATGGGGCGCAGAAATCCATAGCCTTCTGGCAGGATTTCCAACACTCCCTCCATAAACATCAGACCGTCTTTTTCAGCTCTCGCACGAAGAATAGCGAAAATCAATTCTTTCTTCTTCAGCTGCGAGTAGTAAGGAATGTGATATTCCTTTGCCAGCTTATAGAGATCGGTCAGCTTCTTTTCTTCTAGTTCAGAAAGTAACATACATCCACCACTCTTTTTTTACTTTAACGCTTCTATGAGTCAGACCTACGATCGTGAAACGATCTACAAAGTCGTTTTGCGTTCCAAACGGTGGTTCCCCTCAATGAAACGTACTGTACCCGTTTTTGCACGCATAACCACAGAGTTCGTTGTAGCACGCATTCCTTGGAAGCGAATCCCTTTTAGCAATTCGCCATCTGTGACACCCGTGGCAGCAAAAATGGCGTCATCACCTTTCACCAAGTCGTTCATGAACAGAACCTGATGCGGATTCGTCAACCCCATTTTTACACATCGTGCAATCTCTTCCTCATTTTGTGGCAACAATCTTCCCTGGATTTCGCCGCCCAGACATTTTAACGCTACCGCTGCCAATACACCCTCAGGCGCTCCGCCAGAACCGAACATAATGTCTACACCGGTATTTGGAAATGCTGTGTTGATTGCAGCCGCTACGTCTCCGTCGGAAATCAAACGAATGCGCGCGCCGGCTTCGCGAATTTCATGGATAATTTTTTGGTGACGGTCCCGATCCAATACGATTGCAACCAAGTCACTGATGTCTTTTCCTTGTGCCTGTGCGACAGCCTTTAAATTATCCCGAACGGGCGCATTAATATCTACTTTGCCCACCGCTTGCGGCCCTACTGCAATTTTCTCCATATACATGTCAGGAGCATGCAACAAATTTCCCCGGTCAGCAATCGCAATAACAGAGATGGCTCCCCAGGTTCCTTTGGCGAGAATATTGGTTCCTTCCAAAGGATCGACAGCTACGTCCACGGCAGGAGCTACACCTTGGCCCAAACGCTCTCCGATGTAGAGCATCGGTGCCTCATCCATTTCTCCCTCACCGATTACAACAACTCCGTCCATCGGTACTTTTTCAAACTCTTTACGCATGGCGGTCGTTGCTGCATCATCAGCCTCATCTTTTTTTCCTAGACCCATCCAACTGGCAGAAGCCAAAGCTGCTGCCTCGGTCACTCTAACCAGTTCTAGTGTTAAACTGCGTTCCATTCTGGAAGACTCCTCTCCTGGTGGTTGGTTAACGCTGGTGGTTTTCTAAAGGCTGCAAGCCTATCCGTTGTATTTCGGCTCCCAATGATTGCAGCTTTCCAACTAAGTTTTCATAGCCGCGATCAATGTGGTCCAGCCCTTCCAGCTCAGTGGTCCCGCTAGTCGCCAAACCTGCGATGAACAAAGCTGCCCCTGCGCGCAAATCAGATGCTACGACTTTTGCGCCGTTCAGCTTGCTTCCGCCTTCGATCACAGCGGAGCGTCCCTCTACCTTCAGTGTTGCACCCATGCGTCGCAGCTCGTCAACATGCCGAAAACGCGAGCTGTAAATGTTATCCGTCACAATACTCGAACCTTTTGCCAAGGTTAAAAGTGTCGTGATCGGCTGCTGCAGATCGGTTGGAAAACCAGGATACGGACTTGTTTTCACGTCGATAGAACGGTACCCATCCTGTCCGATCACTTGTATACAATCATCCATCTCCACGACTTGTGCTCCGATTTCCCGAAGCTTGGCGGTTAGCGACTCCAAATGCTTGGGGATGACATTCTCTACCAAAACATTGCCATTGGTAGCTGCTGCCGCGATCATGTATGTGCCCGCTTCAATTCGGTCAGGAATGATCGTGTGACGGCAGCCGCGCAGCTTCTCTACCCCCTGGATACGGATCATATCCGTTCCAGCACCTTTGATATTCGCTCCCATGTTGTTCAGCAAGGTAGCAACATCAACGATTTCCGGCTCACGAGCAGCGTTTTCAATGATAGTCACGCCCTCTGCTTTGGCAGCAGCAAGCATGATATTAATCGTCGCTCCGACACTGACCAAGTCGAGGTAAATGCGCGCGCCTCTCAGGCGACCATTTTTGGCGCGAATGGTCATCACGCCATTCTTGTTTTCCACTTCAGCGCCCATCATCTCAAAACCTTTGATATGCAAATCGACGGGACGTGGCCCTAAATCACAACCACCTGGCAATCCGACCTGCGCTTCGCCAAATTTGGCCAAAAGCGCACCCCATAAATAATAAGAGGCACGAAGCTTTTTAATCCGGCCATTAGGCATCAGCATTAGCTGCATCATGCGCCCATCTATTTCCATCCAATCTTCTTCGAACAGCACGTCAGCTCCCATTTCTTGCAGAAGCTCATGATAAATATCTACATCCTGAATACGGGGCAGATTCTCGATGACAACGGGTCCATCTGCCAGCAACGCGGCTGGAATCAGTGCGACAGCGCTGTTTTTTGCTCCGCTGATGGTAACCGTCCCCGCGAGCGGTTTCCCACCATTGATGATCAGCTTATCCATGCTTTGCTCTCCTCAGGCGTAATCGGGAAAGAAGCACCTTCCCCAATGGAAAAGGTGCTCGGACTTTCAATAGGTGTCCTATTATTTTTGCATGCTTGCCCAGTCAGCCAGGAATTTTTCCAGCCCGCTATCAGTAAGCGGATGAGCAATCAGTTGCTTGAATACTTTTGCCGGGATTGTCGCGTAGTGCGAACCACGGCGAGCCGCTTCTGTCACATGAACAGGGTGGCGAACAGACGCAGAGATAATTTCTGTTTCAATACCATGTACAGAGAAGATCTCTGCGATATCTTCGATCAATTGCATTCCGTCTTGTCCAATGTCGTCCAAACGACCCAAGAACGGAGACACGAAGCTCGCGCCTGCACGTGCAGCCAGCAACGCCTGGTTTGCAGAGAATACCAAAGTTACATTGGTTTTGATTTTACGCTTGGAAAAGTATTTCGCTGCTTTCAGTCCTTCTGCAGTCATCGGCAGCTTGATTACGATGTTTTTAGACAGTGAAGCTAGCTTCTCTCCCTCTTCTATCATGCCCTTAGCATCAACGCTAATTACTTCAGCACTGATCGGGCCATCAACGATATCGATAATTTCTTTCAAAGTCTCTACGAAATCACGGCCTTCCTTTGCTACCAAAGAAGGGTTTGTGGTAACGCCCGCAAGAACTCCCCACTCGTGAATTTCGCGAATTTCTTCAACGTTTGCTGTATCAATCAAAAAACGCATGATAGGCCTCCTTGGTTACGCGCGGTTGCTACTGCCGAATAGACGCATTTTGCCTTTTACTACTTCCTTAATCGCATCGCGAGCAGGACCCAAGTATTTGCGTGGGTCGATCTCATTCGGTTTGGCAGCTAGTGCTTTGCGTACCGCTTCGGTGCATGCGACTTGGCTTTCCGTGTTTACATTGATTTTCCCTACGCCCAGGCTAATCGATTTCACGATTGCATCATCTGGAACGCCGGAACCACCGTGCAGCACGATTGGCGCACCGATGTTGTTCGCTACTTTTTCGATGATATCATAGCGGATTTTTGGAACCCCTTTGTACATACCGTGTGCTGTTCCCACAGCGATAGCTACATAGTCTACTTTGGTTTCTTCCCAGAAGCGAATCGCTTCCTCTGGATTTGCCAGGGTAGCATCTTCCTCGTCAACGGACAGGTCGTCCTCTACCCCACCGATGGTACCGAGTTCACCTTCAACAGAAACGCCAACTGCATGCGCAGCCTCTACAACCTGTTTGGTCAGGCGAAGGTTGTCTTCAAATGAATGGTGGGAACCGTCAAACATAACAGAAGAGAATCCTGCGCGGATGCACTTCATAACCATGTCAAAGTTACTACCATGGTCAAGATGCAGCGCTACCGGAACTCCTGCGCGTTCTGCTGCCACTTTGGCAATGGCTACGGTATAATCCAACCCCATGTATTTAAGTGCTCCTTCAGAAACACCAAAGATTACAGGCGACTTTTCTTCCATAGCTGCTTCTGTAATCGCTTGAGTAAACTCCAGATTGTTCAGGTTAAATTGACCGACGGCGTATTTATGCAATCTGACGTCTTCGGTAAAAGCGGTCATAGGTACCAGTGGCATTATTGTAAATCCTCCTCTAGCAGACTTCAGTCATGTGGCTTATTATACCACAGTCACCCGCTTGTTAACAGGTACGCTTGTACCCATACAAGTGAGGCATAATAGACTAGCAAGCCAGCTGCTGATGAACGGCCATTCGCAGTTCGTCTATATCGAATGGCTTGGTAAAATGCGTCAAGGCACCAAGCTGTGTTGCTTCTTTAATCATGTCCAGCTCTCCGTACGCTGTCATCATGATTACTTTGATATCCTGATTGATTTTCTTGATGTGCTTTAAGATTTCGATGCCATCCATGCCAGGGATCTTCATGTCGAGAATGACCAGATCTGGCGATTCCTTTTCTACGATTTCCAGCGCCATTTTCCCATTTGCTGCTTGAAACGTCTTGTAGCCTTCCTTACCTAGTACCTCATACAGCAAAATACGGATACCGTACTGATCATCCACAACCAGTACTTTTTTATCATGTTTGTCCAACACTTCGATTCCCCCCTGACGAAAGCCTTTTCCTTAAATCATTAGGGTTCGCCTAAATATAGGAAACTCCTGCCGGATTGCATTGAAAATTTCCCTCTTCAACCACTTAAGGTATAATTGGGAATACCATTTTTCAGCTTGAGCGAGGAGTGCTGCTTTCTCACATGGATGCTTTATGGCTGATTTGTTTGTTAACCTTTATTATTCACACGACAGAGACGCTGTCGTATGGAATTCGTTTTGCGGGAGTTGTGACAGGCAGACTCGCCGTTGCCTTGTCGCTTGTCGGGATCGTCCTGCTGATATCGCGTACTTCCAACCTGATTCAGGGACCTTTCACTGGTGGCTTGATGGACCAGGCGTCTATCTCTCATGCGGATCCGAGCTTGAAGCTCCATTTGATCATCGCTGCATCATCACTGGGCACTCTGGCGGCTATTTTTCTGTTTCCGACGTTTGTCCAGCTCTCCAAACGATTGATATCGCATTTGGAGCTTGCCGGGTCGATTCCGCAGATGCTGCGTACCGCAGTGACGATAGATAGCATCAGGCGCGTTCGTCATCACGTACGGATCCCCAACCTGCAGTTTATTTCACGCTTTCGCATCCAGGGAGTCCCGAAAAGGCTTCTGCTTCTCAATGCCCTGGGAACTGCCGTTTACACGAGCAGCGTCCTCGCCAGTCTCTACGCCATTCTGCTGGTCCCAGATTACAAAGCGACGGTACTGATGTCCTCCGGGATGATTAACGGCTTTGCTACCATTTTCATGACGATTCTGGTAGACCCGCAGGTAGCCCTTTTAACAGAAAAGGCCATGCAAGGACAAGCTACCCATGATTCCATCCGCAATATGTATCTTTGGCTTATGATTTCCCGCTTTTTTGGTACGATATTGGCGCAAGTCCTGCTCGCCCCAGCAGCGTATTGGGTAGCCTGGCTCGCTCCACTTTTTCATTAGGTTACAGAGAAAACGCACCAACGACACACGGTCGCTGGTGCATTTTTTATCGAGTTATTTATTTGTTCAGGTTCAGGGAAGCTTTTACAAAATCACGGAACAATGGTTGTGGACGGTTCGGACGAGAAGTAAACTCTGGATGGAATTGGGTAGCCAGGAACCAAGGGTGGTCTGGAACTTCCACGATTTCCACCAGACGGCCATCTGGTGTAGTACCTGCGATGCGCAGTCCTTGCTGAACCAATTGCTCACGGTACTCATTGTTCACTTCATAACGATGACGATGACGCTCATATACTAATGTGCTGCCGTAAGCTTGTGCTGTCAGGCTGCCCTCTTCGACTTTGGAAGGACCAACGCCCAGACGCATGGTGCCGCCCTTGTCTTCGATTTCCTTTTGCTCAGGCAACAGGTCGATAACCGGGAACGGTGTGCTCGGATTGATCTCGGAGCTGTTTGCTCCATCCATACCGGCAACGTGGCGAGCGTATTCGATAACTGCGATTTGCATACCCAAGCAAATACCGAAGAAAGGTACTTTATGTTCACGAGCATAACGCGTAGCGATGATTTTACCTTCAATACCGCGATCACCGAAGCCGCCTGGTACGAGAATCCCATTTACATCGCCGAGCAGTTCGCCTACGTTTTCAGGCGTTACTTCTTCCGCGCTTACCCATTTGATTTCGATATTAGAATCATTGGCATATCCAGCATGGTACAGTGCCTCTGCAACAGACAAATAAGCATCATGCAGCTCTACATACTTACCAACGATAGCAATAGTTGTTGTTTTGGACAGGTTTTTGATTTTGCTAACGAGTGCTTTCCATTCCGTCATATCTGCTTCGTGGCAGGTCAGACCGAGATGGCGGCAAACATAATCGTCCAAGCCTTGTGCTTGCAATTGAAGTGGAACATCATAAAGCGTTTCTGCATCCACACACTCAATAACAGCATTTTTGTCAATGTCACAGAACAAAGCAAGCTTGTCTTTCATTTCTTGCGTCATAGGTTGTTCTGTACGTGTCACGATGACGGTTGGTTGAATACCCAGGCTGCGCAATTCCTTTACGCTGTGTTGAGTCGGTTTTGTTTTCATTTCACCTGCTGCCTTGATGTATGGCACCAAGGTTACGTGAATGTACATAACGTTCTCGCGCCCGATATCACTCTTGATTTGACGGATCGCTTCGAGTACAGGCAAGCTCTCGATATCACCAACAGTTCCGCCAATCTCCGTGATCACCACATCGGCCCCAGTTTCACGACCTGCGCGGAATACACGGTCCTTGATCTCATTGGTGATGTGTGGGATAACTTGAACCGTTCCACCCAAGTAGTCGCCACGGCGCTCTTTTGCGATAACAGTCGAGTAAATTTTACCACTCGTCACGTTGGAGTTCGCACTCAGGTTGATGTCAATAAAACGCTCGTAGTGGCCCAAATCCAGGTCTGTTTCTGCCCCGTCATCTGTAACAAATACTTCACCGTGCTGATACGGGCTCATTGTTCCCGGGTCAACGTTGATGTATGGGTCAAACTTCTGGATGGTTACCTTGAGTCCCCGATTCTTTAGGAGTCGGCCCAGAGAAGCCGCTGTAATTCCTTTTCCTAACGAGGATACGACCCCGCCTGTCACAAAAATATACTTCGTCATCGTTAACGCCCCCTCTTTCCCTAACCCTTAAGTTGTAATAGAAACACCTTTATTGCGGACTGCTCATCAAAGGAACAAACCGCATGCTTGAGGAAGGTCGGTGCAGCAATCATGCCTTCCAGCCCAATAAGAAAACCCCTATCGAGGCTACATCAAGGAGGAGCGACCGCGTATTTGCGGTAAGTTTTCATGCGCTCCAGAATTTATTAGCGTCGCGCTTATAAATTCTTATACGGTAAAAATACGGATGAGGACGGCTCCAAAAAAAAGAAAAACAAAAGCGAGTCCTATCCCGTGCAGACATGGGGTAGGGGCACTTTTGTTTTATAGTTTCCCTTATTTAAACTTCTTCATGTGAAGCCCAAGGAGTATTTTATCTGTCCCTCAAGCGGAAGTCAAGGACTTATAATTTCTCTTCATCCTCATCGAGGTCGTCAGCCGAATCCCCATCTTCCATCTCTTCGTCTTCAAACATTTCTTCCTCGTCTTCTTCCAACTCTTCTTCGTCAATCTCGCCTTCAATCTCTTCTTCCTCAATTTCGGCGTCCTCGTCAACGAAGTCTTCATCTTCTTCAAAAATAACAATATCGTCTTCTTCGAATTCTTCCACGCTTTCATCCTCAGCATCGTAATCATCGAAGTCGTCGTCCATAACCACTTTCTTCTTCTTGGTTCCGCCGCCTTCTTGTGTTTCCTCAACGGTGTCAGTCGGGTACCAGCGCTTCAAGCCCCAGACATTGTCACCCAGGCAAACGAAACGGCCATCAATATTAATTTCTGTGTATACTTGAGCGATGATAGCCATGAGTTGTTCGTTTGTCATCTTACGCAGGGTGACCAGTTCATCCATCAGCTCGCGGAAGTTGTAGGTACGATTGGTTTCACGCAAGATTTCATACGCAATGTCAACCAATGCCATCTCACTCAGTTTCTCGGAATCAATATGAGCAAACAATTGACTCACTCAGGGCACGTCCTTTCCATTAGAAAACTATTGGCTTCAATACAGTCCTCGCCACTTTCAAGAGACGCGGGTTTTGTATAGGTAAATCAATGATAATAGCGAATTCTTCGATTGTACAACATACGAAGGCTATCATACAGTATTCCTTATTTTAGACGAAAATGCAAGGCTTTCAAACGGGGACGAACCATTTATTATCGACATCCGAATCCTTTCCGTTTATTCCCACGAATTGTATCATCATAATGTATACAGGAAAGGAGAGAATGCCGGTGGACCTGGGAAAGGAATTTCTTTCATGTACAACTGAAAAATTTCATGATGTAAAAAAGTTAGCAGAAAAAGCGATGGAACAACTCACACTCGAAGAGCTCAATCAATTACCTTCCAGCGAGTCGAACAGCATCGCGGTTATCGTGCGGCACCTGAGCGGCAATATGATTGCGAGATGGACAGACTTTCTGCACAGCGATGGAGAAAAGGCAGAGCGCAACCGCGACCTGGAATTCGAAGGCAGCTACCCAAGCAAGGAAGAACTATTGTCCGCTTGGGATAAAGGCTGGGATGCGCTGTTTGCGGCTTTGTCTTCGCTTGGTCCAGATGATCTGATGAAGACCGTTACGATTCGAAATGAACCCCATTCTGTGCTAAAAGCGATCCAGCGCCAGCTCTCCCATTACTCCTACCATATCGGTCAAATCGTCTACATCGGAAAGCAGATCAGAGACACTTCCTGGAAAAATTTAAGCGTTCCCCGAGGAAAATCAGAACAATATACGGAGCAAGTAAAAAATTCCCACGCAAACCGCTAGACTACGAGTCAGCAAACAATCCCTCGGCATGACACCGAGGGATTCCCTTTTCTTCAAAAAACGTCTCGAGGTTTTTCACAAAAGTAGATGTGACGCTTGCAGTCAAACACTTTTGTCCCCCTACGAGAGGGGAAAACGGGGCTTGATCGTTTTGTTACATATTTCTGCGATATTGTCCGCCTACCTCGTACAGCGCTGCACTAATCTGTCCAAGGGACGCTACCTTCACCGTTTCCATCAGCTCCGCAAAGATATTTCCGCCTGACATCGCCACCTCTTGCAGCTTGCGCAAGGCTTGCTGTGACTTGTCGCGATTCACATCCTGGAAAGCGCGAAGATTGATAATTTGCTGCTCCTTTTCGTCCTCGGTCGCACGAGCCAGCTCGATCTCATAATCATCCTCGGACGCATTTGGATTAATAAAGGTGTTCACCCCGATAATCGGCAGCTCACCCGTATGCTTTTTCATCTCGTAATACATGGACTCATCCTGGATTTTGCCACGCTGGTACTGTGTCTCCATCGCACCCAGCACACCGCCACGAGAGCTGATGCGCTCAAACTCCTGCATAACCGCCTCTTCAACCAGATCAGTAAGCTCATCGATGATGAATGCACCCTGGAGTGGATTCTCATTTTTCGCGAGACCCATCTCTTTATTGATGATCATCTGAATCGCCATCGCACGGCGCACAGAGTTCTCTGTCGGGGTCGTAATCGCTTCATCATACGCATTGGTATGAAGAGAGTTGCAGTTGTCGTAAATCGCTACCAGCGCTTGCAGCGTCGTTCTGATATCATTAAAATCCATTTCCTGCGCATGCAGTGAACGCCCGGAAGTCTGGATATGGTATTTCAGCTTTTGGCTACGATCATTGCCGCTGTAGCGATTTTTCATCACGGTAGCCCAGATGCGGCGAGCTACCCGACCAATAACCGTGTACTCGGGATCAAGTCCATTGGAGAAGAAAAAGGACAGATTCGGCGCAAAGTCATCAATATGCATCCCGCGGCTCAAATAATACTCCACATACGTAAAGCCGTTGGACAGCGTAAAGGCAAGCTGCGTAATCGGATTGGCTCCCGCCTCGGCGATGTGATAGCCAGAGATGGAGACAGAATAGTAATTACGCACCTTATTGTCGATAAAGTACTGCTGGATATCGCCCATCATCCGCAGCGCAAACTCTGTGGAGAAAATGCACGTATTTTGCCCCTGATCTTCTTTGAGGATATCCGCCTGCACCGTTCCGCGGACAGTTGAGAGCGTATACGCTTTTATTTTGGCGCTTTCTTCCTCTGTAGGCTGGCGCCCTTCGCGTTGGACAAATGCCTCGATTTGCTGCTCGATCGCCGTATTCATGAACATCGCCAAAATCATCGGAGCCGGTCCGTTGATCGTCATGGATACAGATGTGCTTGGAGCACACAGGTCAAAGCCTGCATACAGCTTTTTCATGTCATCCAACGTACAAATGCTTACGCCGCTCGTACCGATTTTCCCATAAATGTCGGGACGATAATCCGGGTCTTCCCCATAAAGAGTTACAGAGTCAAAGGCCGTACTAAGCCGCTTCGCCTCGTCATTTTGCGACAGGAAATGAAAGCGTCTGTTCGTCCGCTCTGGAGTTCCTTCACCCGCAAATTGCCGCTTCGGATCCTCCCCTTCCCGTTTGAACGGAAAGACACCTGCTGTATACGGGAACTCACCTGGCACATTTTCTTTCATTGTCCATTTCAACAGCTCGCCCCAGTCCTCGTAGTCTGGAAAAGCTACTTTTGTAATCCGTGTGCCTGACAAGGACTCGGTAAACAGCTTGGTGACGATTTCCTTGTCGCGGATTTTCGTGACCAGCTGATCTTGTTTGTACGCTGCCTTAAGCTTTGGCCAGTTTTCCAGAATGTGCTTGCACTCTGGGTGGAGCTTTTCCTCGAACAAAGTGATTTGACGATCAAGCACAAGAGCAACCTCAGAGGCAGCGGAATCCCCTGAAGCAAGCAGCGTTTCCTTTGCCCCATGCAATTGGAACAGCTTGCGTGCGATGGCAGACTGCTCTTCTGTATATTGGCGATATTGGCGTACGGTATTGGCGATCTCTTGTAAATAGTTGATTCTTTCTGTCGGAATCAACGAAGTTTTATGAATTTTCACCGGAGTCGTATCCAGACCGTCAACAGCCCAGTCTATACCTGTTTTCTCGACGATTCGGTGCATCAATGCAGCGAACAACACATTGGTGCCCGGGTCGTTAAACTGGCTGGCAATCGTTCCATAGACAGGTACCTTTTCGTCTGGGAGCTCAAACAGCTGATGGTTGCGGCGATACTGCTTGCGCACCTCCCGCAGCGCATCCTCCGAGCCTTTGCGTTCAAATTTGTTAATCGCGATCAAATCAGCAAAATCGAGCATGTCGATTTTTTCGAGCTGAGAAGGAGCTCCGAACTCACTGGTCATCACGTACATAGAGACATCGCACACTTCCGTTACCTGTGCATCTCCCTGACCAATCCCGCTCGTCTCTACAATAATCAGATCAAAATGAGCCGCACGTGCTACCCGGATCGCGTCCTTTACCGCTGCGGACAGCTCCATACCGGATTTACGTGTAGCCAAGCTGCGCATGTAGACGCGTGGTGTGTTATTGGCGTTCATACGGATGCGGTCGCCAAGTAACGCCCCACCCGATTTTTGCTTGGATGGGTCGATAGACAAAATTGCAACCGTCTTATCTGCATAGGTGCGAACAAAACGGCGAACCAGTTCATCGGTTAACGAGCTTTTTCCCGCACCGCCTGTACCGGTAATCCCGAGTACGGGGATCGTAGCTTCTGGTTCACTCAAGCTGCTGTTGAGCGGCTCTGCCCATTCCTTTGCATCGACGGCATACTCAGCAACGGAAATAAGCTGGGCTATCGCCTTGTGGTTTTGCTCGTGCAGTCCTGCTACCTCTTCGCCAAGCTGCTTGACGGTCGGAAAGTCAGATCTCTGAATCATATCATTAATCATGCCTTGCAGACCTAGATGTCTGCCGTCATCAGGCGAATAGATTTTACAGACGCCATATTCTTCGAGCTCTCGAATCTCGCGTGGAACGATAACACCGCCTCCACCACCAAACACGCGGATATGTTCAGCTCCTCGCTCGCGCAACAGATCAATTACGTACTTAAAATATTCCACATGGCCACCCTGATAAGAGCTGATCGCAATTCCTTGCACATCCTCTTGTACGGCAGCCGTCACAATGTCGTCAACGGAACGGTTATGACCCAAATGAATCACTTCTACTCCCGATGATTGCAAAATACGACGCATAATATTGATCGAGGCGTCATGACCGTCATACAAGCTGGCTGCGGTCACAAATCGAACCTTGTTTTGCGGACGATACACTTCGGTTTCCATCGTTCCACTCTCCCCGAGAATCTTTTTAGAAAGCCGTTAAGAAAACCTCTATCGAGGCCACCTTAAACGTTTCCTATTCATTCGGAGACACTGATCTCACGAAGCAACAGCGTAATCTGCTTCTCGGTGTACTCCTCCAATGAATAGTGCTTGTGCAGCGCCCAACGGCGGAATACCCACATCTCACCCAGCACCATGATATTGTCAGCCATCAGCTTGACATGCTTCTCATCAATACGCAGGGATCCGTCGGCGATTCCACGATGCAGGATCTCCACAAAAATTTGCGAAATTTCTTCCTCGCGCCCCAGCACATAGCGAAGCGTTTCTTTTGGAAGCGATTTGGATTCTTGATAAATGAGCAATACGCGGTCGCCCATCTGGTCCATCACACGAATGAGGCTCTTGAGTGCGAGCTTCAAAATCTTCAGACCCGTCCCGTTAAAATTAATGGCTTCACGCAAACGTGTTTCCATCTCGGCATGGATCGCATCGCATACAAGATAGAGAACATCTTCTTTTGACTCAATATATTCGTATAAAGTTCCGATACTAAAACCAGACGCCCGAGCAATCTCTCTCGTCGTCGTTTTATGGAAGCCTTTATGAATAAAGAGATGGACGGCAGCCTCAATAATCTGTTCCCGCCGTTTTTCAATCAGCTTAGGGTCCTTTACTAGGGACGGTATGGTCTTTCTCTTTTCGGACACAATAAATCCACCTTTCCAACCGACTGAGCGTTTGGTCAGACACCTTATAGAAAAGAAAGGTGCAAACACTCTACTCTGTATCGTTTCGCAACCATTATACGCGAGTAAGAGCCTAATGCCAAACCTTTCTTTTCATTGTTCCTACACATCGAAAAACCAGTACCGCCAAAGAAAGTTTTTAGTGCCGACTTTTTTATCGTGGCGCTTCTATTCTTTCAGCAAGTAATTGCTAATGACGACACGCTGAATTTCGTTGGTTCCTTCATAGATTTGCGTGATTTTCGCATCCCGCATGAAGCGCTCCACCGGATACTCGCGCGTGTAGCCGTAGCCACCGAATACTTGCACAGCCTCAGTTGTTACTTCCATCGCTGCATCTCCTGCAAATACCTTGGACATCGCAGATGCTTTTCCGTATGGCAAGCCTTGATCCTCCAGCCACGCTGCTTGGTACGTAAGCAGACGCGCTGCCTCGATTTTGGTCGCCATATCCGCCAGTTTAAACTGGATCGCCTGCAATGCAGCGATCGGTTTGCCAAACTGCTTGCGTTCTTTGGCGTAATCACGCGCATGCTCGAATGCACCTTGGGCAATTCCCAGTGCTTGTGCTGCGATTCCGTTACGTCCTCCATCCAAGGTCATCATTGCAATTTTGAAGCCTTGACCTTCTTCGCCCAGCATGTTTTCTACCGGCACGCGGACATTATCAAAATTCACCGCCAGTGTTGGCGAGGAACGAATCCCCAGTTTCTTTTCCTTTTTCCCCATCGTAAAGCCGTCCATGCCTTTTTCCACGATAAAGGCTGTGATGCCTTTGTGCTTCAGCTCAGGACTGGTAACAGCAAAAACGATGTAGATTTCGGCTTCTCCGGCGTTGGTAATGAAGATTTTGCTTCCGTTTAATACGTAGTGGTCGCCATCAAGTACCGCAGTCGTGCGCATTCCTGCCGAATCTGAACCAGAGCCTGGCTCCGTCAAACAGTAAGCACCCATTTTCTTTCCTTCTGCCAACGGACGCAGGAACTTTTGCTTTTGCTCCTCCGTACCAAACTTATAGAGTGGCCAGCTAGCCAATGAAACCTGTGCGGACAAAGTCACACCAATCGAGGCATCCACACGGGAGAGTTCTTCCACTGCAATGACGTAGCTCAAATAGTCAGCGCCTGCTCCACCATATTCCTCCGGCCATGGAATACCGGTCAGTCCAAGCTCTGCCATCTGTTCGAAAATAGAACGGTCAAAACGCTCTTCCTCATCACGTTCCGCAGCTGTCGGTGCCACTTGGGTCTCGGCAAAGTCGCGGATCATTTTTCGCATCATGTCATGTTCTTCAGTCAGTTGGAAATTCATTTCTATCACTCCCCCATGTGCTGTTCACAAGTCCGTATCAGGAAAAGCTCCCGCCGGATTATGTTTGATTAGTCAGCAAGCAAATGCTTGGCGATCACGATACGTTGAATCTCGTTGGTTCCTTCGTAAATCTGAGTAACCTTGGCATCACGGAACAACCTTTCAACCGGGTATTCCCTCGTGTAGCCGTAGCCGCCAAAAATTTGCACTGCTTCTGTCGCCAGTTCCATCGCGGTATCTGTCGCAAAGCGCTTGGCCATGGATGCTTCCATCCCGCAGGAGATTCCCTGGCTTCTGAGCCACGCAGCACGGTAGACCAACAGGCGAGCTACTTCCGCTTTTGTCGCCATATCCGCAAGCTTGAAGCCGATCGCCTGCTGTTTGCCAATTTCCTGACCAAACTGCTTGCGTTCTTTTGCGTAGTCTGTGGCGTACTGTACTGCAGCCTCGGCAATGCCCAATGCCTGTGCTGCAATCCCGATCCGTCCTGAGTCCAGATTTGCCATTGCGATGCAAAAGCCTTCTCCTTCATCACCGAGCAGATTGGCAGCGGGTACACGCGCATTGTCAAATACCAGCTCTGTTGTATAGGAGCCGTGCAGCCCCATCTTCTTTTCCTTTTTCCCAACGGTAAATCCTGGTGTATCCTTTTCCACAATAAAGGCAGAAATTCCTTTCGTTCCTTTGGTGGAATCGGTTACAGCAAAAGCGATGTACGTATCTGCCTCGCCGCCATTTGTGATAAACACCTTGTTTCCATTGAGGATGTATTCATCACCCTGGCGCACAGCTGTCGTCCGAATACTGCTTGCGTCCGAGCCTGCGTGCGGCTCCGTGAGAGCAAACGCTCCGAGATATTCACCACTTGCCAGCTTTGGTACGTATTTTTTCTTCTGCTCCTCAGTTCCAAAATAAAGAATCGGATTCGTTCCTACTGAAGTGTGCACCGACAAGATTACGCCTACGGTTGCACTTACCTTGGATATCTCATGAATCGCCAAAATGTAGGAGATAAAATCCGCACCTGCTCCGCCCCATTCCTCGGCAATCGGAATTCCCATCAGTCCCATTTCGCCCATCTTCTTCATAATGTGGCGCGGGAACTGATCCGTCTCCTCCATTACCGGGACGAAGGGCGCAATCTCCTTTTGAGCAAAATCGCGCACCATGCGTCGCATCATTTCATGTTCTTCATTCAATCGAAAATCCATGTCCGTCCTACCTTTCCATACGAAATTCTCTGTTAGTTGTACGTGTAGAAACCTCGACCGGATTTTTTACCGAGCCAGCCAGCTTTTACATACTTCCGCAGAAGTGGACATGGGCGGTACTTGGAGTCCCCAAATCCTTCGTGCAGAACTTCCATGATGTAGAGGCACGTATCCAGGCCAATGAAATCAGCGAGCTTAAGCGGTCCCATCGGATGATTCATCCCCAGCTTCATTACTTCGTCAATCGCCTCTGGAGTCGCAACCCCTTCGTACACGCAATAGATCGCTTCGTTGATCATCGGCATCAGCACACGATTCGAGACAAATCCAGGGAAGTCATTCACACTGACAGGCACCTTGTCCATCTGCTTGGATAAATCCTCTGTCAGCTGATATACCTCATCTGCTGTCTGCAAGCCGCGAATGATTTCGACCAGCTTCATCACAGGAACCGGGTTCATGAAGTGCATGCCGATTACTTTTTCAGGTCGCTTGGTCACTGCCGCGATTTCGGTAATAGGCAACGAGGAGGTGTTGCTCGCCAGAATGGTATGTGGTGGACATACCTCATCGAGCTTGGTAAAAATTTGTGTTTTGACAGCCATATTCTCTGTAACGGCTTCTACAACAAAATCGGCATTCTTGCCGTCAGCCAAATCCGTCGACAAAACAAGACGAGAGAGAATCGCTTGTTTTTCCTCTTCACTGAGCTTGCCTTTTTCCACACTACGCGAAAGATTGCCCGTAATCGTTGCCAATCCGCGCTCCACGAATTCCTGACGAACGTCGTTCAAGTAAACCTGAAAGCCAGCCTGTGCTGCTACTTGGGCGATTCCGCTGCCCATTTGTCCCGCTCCGATGACCATAATCGTTTGTACGCTCATGTAAAAAGGCCCCCTACTCCACTTTAATCAGGATGGCGTCACCCTGTGCCGCTCCGCTGCATATCGCTGCGATGCCAAGGCCCCCACCGCGTCTTTTCAGCTCATACGCGAGGTGCATGATGATGCGTGCTCCACTCGCTCCGATCGGGTGACCGAGCGCGATCGCTCCCCCGTTTACATTGACTTTTTCATCATCCCAACCGGCGATTTTCCCGCTTATTAGTGTCACAGCTGCAAACGCCTCGTTGACCTCCAACAAGTCAATATCTTCGATCGAGTATCCGGTCTTTTCCAAAAGCTTATTGATGGAGAGGCCCGGAGTTGTCGCAATATACGGTGCTTCTGCTCCTACCTGTGCATGTCCGAGGATGGTTGCCAAAGGCTTGATGCCCAGCTCTTCCGCCTTGGCGTCGGACATCAAGACCATCGCTGCGGCGCCGTCATTGATTCCGGGAGCATTGCCCGCTGTAATCGTTCCGTCCTTTTTATAAACCGGCGGCAGCTTGGCGAGTCCCTCCCGTGTCGTATCCGGGCGCGGTCCCTCGTCTTTCGTGACCTGCACGGGATCGCCTTTTCTCTGCGGGATCGATACTGCCACGATCTCTTCGTCAAACCTTCCGTTGGCAACTGCCTGTGCCGCGCGCTGCTGGCTGCGAAGTGCCCACTCATCCTGTGCCTCACGAGTAATTTCGTACTCTTCTGCCACATTGCTTCCATGAATGGCCATCGGCACCTGATCAAACGGACAGGTAAGCCCGTCGTACATCATCAAATCTCGAACCGTCGCGTCCCCCATCCGCATCCCGTAACGAGCGTCTGGCAGGGCATAAGGCGCATTGCTCATGCTTTCCATACCGCCTGCGACGATAATTTCGCCATCTCCTGCTCGAATAATCTGATCTCCCATCGTTACTGCACGCATCCCGGATGCACATACCTTGTTGATCGTCTCGCTCGCTACATCCCAGGGCACTCCCGCTTTTCTGGCGGCCTGACGGGACGGAACCTGACCCGCTCCAGCCTGTACGACCATCCCCATGATGACCTCGTCCACCTGGGCTCCCGCGATACCGGAGCGCTCCAGAGCTTCCTTGATCACCACGGCACCCAAATCTACAGCAGACAAAGCTTTCAATGAACCTCCAAACTTACCGAACGGGGTACGTGCTGCCCCCACTATCACTGTTTTCATCGAATAATCCTCCATTCTGCTGCAGAATAGCTCATTTAGAAAACCTGGCTACGCCGTGCTTTTTGGCGATGCTGCGGTTGCACTCATCTGTACAACGAAAATCAAAATGATCGAGCGTTCGCTCATTTTTGTATATCTTTATTTTGCCGTCTTCCATCGGATTAGTCAATGAATTACGAAAAAAAGAACAGCCTGACTTTTCTCGATTGTCAGGCTGCTTGTGCTATTGCAACGGCATCCAGCTTACTTTCCAGATGCGCTGCTTGTTATGGATCATGCGATATCCTAATTTTTTACGGTCATCTTTGAACTTGATCCAGACGATACCTTCCGTTTTATCAGTCCACTGGTACTCCATACTATCCGCCTGCTCCCGGAGCATTTTCACATGTCTCATGGTGTTTTCGGCCCCGATCGGATCTTTTTTCACATCGCTTAAAAATTGTTCCAGAGTCGGCTTCTCGTATTCCTCATCCTGGATATGCAAGGCGTATTGCATCTCGAGGTCTCCGTCTTGCTGCGCTCTTATATACATTTTCAAGATTTGTTCTATCGTCATATCACGTAAAATCTCGTCTTTTTTCTTATCCATGTAGCTGAAATAGAGCTGTTCCTCTTCGGGAGTCAGGTCCAGTATCGATGGGGGTGATTGCGATTCTAAGACCCTACTTTCTGAGACGGTTCCGTTGCTATTCATTTTGTATAAATAAATCTCTTTGCCCTGCGGATAGATCAAGGAATACCAATGAAGCTTCTTATCCTTCCAGGCAATGTTGACGGAAATAGCGGTGTCTCTATTTAGCAATCTTTCCTCGTCAATCATAATCATCGCTTTCGGTGATGACACATATCCTACTTTGCTGAGAAGAGAGTACTCCCAATACTCATCTGCTCCATCATCTCCGCTTCCACCGTTTTCACTTGCCACATGGTCAGGTGTCGAGAGCTGCTCTTTTACTTGCTCCTGCGACAGATCAATGTGCAGCAAGCTTTTCAGCTCCTGTACTTTTTGCATGATCAATGGATCGGATGGAAGAACGGCAGGAGGGACAGTTGTCGCATGACCACCACCGACTGTTTCATTTTGTTTGAAAAAAGGAGCAGCCCCGCCGAAGAGCATGACAATGGCAACCGCTGCACATACCGTGTAGGCGAGATATGGTCGTTTCCTGTTGTGACTGGTATTCATTTTCTGGCGAATTTGCTGCTCCAGCTTCGTCGTATCGTGCAGGTCACGCAGCAGCGTTTGGTTCGCGGTTTCTTTAAATTCCTCCAGCATTTTCTCCAGCTTCACCATGCTCCCTCCTTCTCCAGCCGTTCCTTCAGTTTTTGACGTGCGCGATGCAGCTTGGTGTATACCGCACCTGTTGAAATGCCCAGAATGTCTGCTACTTCTTCAACGGACAGCTCCTCGTAGTAGTGAAGGACAATCAGCTGCCGATAGCTACTCGAGAGTTCCATCACGTGGCGAGCAAAACGAATACGATGCTCGGACAAAATTACAGCCGAGGCGGTGTCCTCTACGATCCCTGCATCCACATCCGGTTTATAAAACAATTTTCGGAAAGACCATGAACGTAGATGCTTCTTTGCTTCATTCACAGCAATTCGGTAGATCCAGGTTTGCATCGAGCTCTCCTCACGAAAGCTGCCCAGGTTTTTGTATGCTTTCAGGAACACTTCCTGTGTAATATCTTCTGCGCTGCTCCGGTCTTTGACGATCAGATAGACGAGCCGCAAAACCTTTTTCAAATAAGCCTGCATCACTTCTTCAAACAGCGCTTCCTTCGTTTTATCCAACTGATGATGTGCCAGTTCCAGCCCCCTCACTCCCCTCCATTCCTTTTGATCCAGCAGCACCGCATTTCTTTCACTTTTTCGCAAAGAAAAGAAAAATCCCTACCTTCGTGAAAACGGTAGGGATCGAACCTATCATACACGCTTAAATCGCGTCAGCCAAAATTTCTGCCACGTCACGTGTTTTTACGTGATCTTCCTGCTCTTTGGTTTTGATTCCATCGTTCATCATCGTCAAGCAGTATGGGCAAGCACTCGCGATCGCTGTCGGGTTGACCTCCAGAGCCTGCTCAGTACGCGTCACGTTGACACGGGAGCCCTCATGCTCCTCCATCCACATCAAGCCGCCACCAGCACCACAGCACATGCTGTCACAGCCGCTGCGCTTCATTTCCACGACCTCTACGCCAGGAATGGCTTCCAGAATTACGCGTGGCTTGTCGTAAATTTCGTTGTAGCGTCCGAGGTAGCAAGAATCGTGGTACGTAATGCGCTCGTTTACTTCCTTGTTCGGCTTGAGACGACCTTCTTTGACCCACTGCGCCAACAGCTCGGAATGGTGATAGACCTCAGCCGTGAGACCGAATTCTGGATATTCGTTTTTGAACGTATTGTACGCATGCGGGTCACACGTCACGATCTTTTTAACCTCATAGCCTTCGAACAAGGCGATGTTTTCTTGCGCCAACTGCTGGAACAAAAATTCGTTTCCAATGCGTCTTGCTGTATCGCCGGAGTTCTTTTCCTCATTGCCGAGAATCGCAAACTTGACGCCCGCTTCATGCATCAGTTTGACGAAGGCTTGGGAAATTTTTTGGCTGCGCAGGTCAAAAGAGCCCATGGAACCGACCCAGAACAAATACTCGAATTCTTCTGCTTGCTTGACCGTAGGTACTTCATATTGCCCGTTCAGACCTTCAATCCATTTCGTACGGTCTTTACGGTTGATTCCCCATGGATTGCCCTGGCGCTCGATATTGTTCAAGGCACGTTGTGCTTCTTGTGGCATGCTGCCTTCTGTCATGACCAGATAACGGCGCATGTCGATAATTTTGTCTACGTGCTCATTCATGACCGGGCATTGGTCTTCACAGTTGCGACAGGTCGTACAAGCCCACAACTCCTGCTCTGTGATGACATCGCCGATCAGATTTTTATCATAAACCGATGCAGTTGCACCCTCGGCAGTCGCTGCCACCTCAGAGGATTGAAACGCGATCTGGTTTGCTGTTGTTTGTGCAAAGGCAAAGCTCGGCATCCACGGCGTACGCGAGGTAACCGCAGCTCCTTTTTCTGTCAGATGATCACGCATTTTCGTGATCAGATCCATCGGAGAAAGCATCTTCCCTGTACCGGAGGCCGGGCACATATTCGTGCAGCGACCGCACTCTACACAAGCGTACAGGTCAATCAGCTGTGTTTGCGTAAAGTCCTCGATCTTTCCGACCCCAAACACCTCTTGCGTCTCATCCTCAAAATTAATGCTGGAGAGCTTGCCAGGCGGGTCCAGCTTTTTAAACCAGACATTGACTGGGGCAAACAGCAAGTGCGCGTGCTTGGACTGCGGTACATATACAGCGAAGCCCAACAAAATAATCAGGTGCAGCCACCAGAAAACGTAAAAGAGTACAGCAGCGGCTGTCGTGCCTACGCCCAGTGCACTGAAAAGCATCGCAAAAAGAGACGAAATCGGAGCAAAGCCAGAAGCTTCATGCCCGAGCCAGATTTGCTCAAAAGCGAGAGAGAGAAGAACCGTCGCCATCAGGGAGGAGATGAGTAAAAGGACAATACCCGATTTGAAGCCTCGCTTCAGACGCCCCAGCTTTTCAATATAACGGCGGTAAAAGGCATAACCAACTGCGGCCAGGATTAAAAAGGTTGTGATTTCCTGCATGACACTGAAGTATTTGTGAGCGCTACCAAAAGGAAGCTCAAAGCCGTTGGAAAGACCTTTGATGACTAGCTCAATTGCACCAAACTGCAAAAGGATAAAGCCGTAAAACATAACGACGTGCATGACGCCACTCTTTTTGTCTTTTAACAGCTTTTTGTGGAAAATGACGTTGTCCAGCATCAAGTTGATACGTGCGCCAAAGTCATCCTTCACATCTGGCTTTTTTCCCAGCTTGATGAACAAATACCGGCTGTACACAACATGTCCTGCCAAATACAGCCCGTAAGCCAATACCAGGAAAAAAGCAATGAGATTAATAAGTGCCAGCATTTTTTCTCCCCCTCATTGCGAGTTGTCTTTAGTAGCTATCTTATCAGAATCAAGGATGAAAATGAATGACTATTCAGTCTGTAAAACTTATTTATTTGAAAAATGAAACAAAACTGAACGATCGCTCACTTTTATCACAACTTGATCTTATCACACAAAATCCAGATCAACCATCCTCAATAAAGAGTTAGGAAAATTCAGACTATCTAGTCCTACTTCGGTCATGACTTTTTCATGGTGCACAAAAAAAACAGCCACCACATACATGGCAGCTGTCCCTTTGTATTATTTTCCAGATGCTTCTTTTGAAGCGGTATCTGTCTCTTCCTTTTTCGTTTTTTGCTCGATACGAACGTCTGCCAAGGATTTGACCTTGGTTGCCTTGATCCGTTTGTTACGCGGCAGATCGGTCGGCTCCAGATTGTCTATTTCGTCCTGCATGAGTGCCGCGATACCAACTGCCTTACCTTTTGCAGCAATGCAGAATTCGCAGTTTTCTTCATCATGCTCATGGTAATGCTTCGGCTCTGGATACGAGGTGATCACACCCTCGAAGTTGCGCAGAACCACTTTATCCGACGCTTGGGAAATGATGTAGTTCGGGCTGACCGGAATTTTTCCGCCGCCGTGCGGAGCATCGACAACGAAGGTCGGTACTGCATAGCCAGAGGTATGGCCGCGCAGGTGTTCAATGATTTCGATCCCTTTGCTGACTGGAGCGCGGAAGTGGCCGATCCCTTCAGACAGGTCGCATTGATAGATGTAGTATGGACGCACGCGAATTTTCACCAAATCCTGCACGAGCTTTTTCATCGTATTGGCGCAATCGTTGATACCAGCCAAAATAACAGCCTGGTTTCCGAGCGGCACACCAGCGTTTGCCAGCATTTCGCAAGCTTGCTTCGCTTCTGGCGTGATTTCTTTTGGGTGGTTAAAGTGTGTATTGAGCCACACTGGATGATACTTTTTCAAAATGTTGCACAGGTTTTCGGTAATGCGCTGCGGGAATACAACCGGTGCACGTGTACCGATACGGATGATTTCTACATGCGGGATGTCACGCAGGCTGCTGATGATATATTCCAGGATGCGGTCGTTGATGAGCAAACCGTCGCCACCAGAGAGCAGGACATCGCGTACTTCTGGTCTGCTGCGGATGTAATCGATACAAGCATCGAGCTGTTTCTTTGGCACACCCATACCGATCTGACCGGAGAAGCGGCGGCGTGTACAGTAACGGCAATACATGGAGCATTGGTTTGTTACCAGGAACAGAACACGGTCTGGATAGCGATGAGTCAGTCCAGGTACGGGTGAGTCCGTATCCTCATGCAACGGGTCTTCCATGTCGTATTTTGTCCGAACCATCTCGGAGGACAGAGGTACAGATTGCATGCGAACCGGATCAGTTGGATCGTCTGGGTCCATCAGGTTGGCGTAATAAGGCGTAATATTCAAAGGAATCGTTTGCGTGGAAATGCGCACGCCCTCTTCCTCTTCTGGAGTCAGATTAATTACCTTTTTCAAGTCATCAACCGTTTTAATAGTGTGGGTCAATTGCCACATCCAGTCATTCCATTGTTCGTCTGTTACATCCTTCCAAAGATCAACCGAGCGCCAGTCACGTTTTGTTGCTACCGTCATCTGCGTCACATCTCCTCTCATCAGTAGTGAAGCTCATGCGTTTCACTCGCCAAGAAAGAGATGCAAGGGTCGTGCCAACTAAATCAAAAGATTTAGAAAATAAGGAATAGAGCGTTTTGTAAGCGCATCTTCCTTTTGGTCATTGTCTTGTTCTGCCGAATTTTCGGCATTCAACAGGGTGGAATCATCCGCTGTGACAGCTTGTATTGCAAGGTCTGTCTTGGGATCCCGAGCAGCTTTGCGGCACGGAGCACATTGCCATCGGTCGTTTTCATCGCGTCTCCAATCATTCGCTCCTCAAGCTCTCGCATGATGTCTGGCAGAGTACGCCCATCCCCAGCCTGCAGCAAGGCTGCTAAATCCATCATCGGCTCCGCTCCAGCTATCCCTGACAAATTGCGTTCCAGTACATGTGGCGGTAAATGCTCCATCTCGATCGTCTGTTCCTCGACCATATTCATCGCCGCTTCCACGACATGCTCCAGCTCGCGGACGTTACCCGGCCAGTCATATACTGCAAATAAGCGTGCTACCTTCGTGCTGACCTGCTGTACGTTCATCCCGAATTGCTGGTTAAATTTATCCAGGAAATGCCCTACCAAAAGATCAATGTCTTCTCTGCGCTCGCGCAAAGGTGGCAATTCAAACGAAACGACATTGATCCGGTAATACAGGTCTGCCCGCATCAGCCCTCGCTGAACAAGGGATTGCGGCGCTTCATTGACAGCAGCGATCACACGCACATCCACCCTCGTCGATTGACCACCGCCGATTCTCCTGATTTGTCCGTCCTGCAAAACACGCAGTAGCTTCGCCTGTAAATCGAGTGGCATGCTGTTTAATTCATCTAAAAATAAGGTTCCTCCATCCGCCAATTCAAACAAACCGGGACGATCATCTGCTCCCGTAAAGCTCCCTTTTGTTGTACCAAAAAGCAAGCTTTCCAACAGAGAGGCAGGGAGAGCAGCACAGTTTTGCGCGATAAACGGCATCGTGCTGCGGGACGAAGCCTGGTGAATCGATTGAACGAACAGCTCCTTTCCCGTCCCTGTCTCGCCGTATAGGAGAACAGGTGAGGTCGTACGTGCTGCACGGCGTGCGCGTTCTTTCAGATGCTTCATTTTTTCACTACTCGTTAAAATATCCTCAAAATGAAACGTGACTTCATCCACTGCACGCTTTGTTCGTTTGGGTTTGCTGATCTTCGCCTGCAAATCTACCAATCGCTCGGACAATGCTTTTAGCTTGCCGATATCCTTTGCTACCTCGACAGCGCCAACAAGCCTTTTTCCAACGCGCACCGGCAGTGTTGTATTGATCGTTTCTACACGCATGCCCTTCCAGTTTTTGTATACCTGTGTCTGGTTGTAAATGGATTCTCCGCTATCAATCACTCGAAGCAAGGTGCTCGATTCACGATCTAATGAGGGAAAAACCTCCAGAAGAGGCTTTCCCAATACTTCATCTGACGTCAATCCGTCCAGCTTGGCTGCAACATGATTATAAAAAATGGTAATCCCTTCAGCGTCGACCACATGAATCCCTTCATCAATGGCCCCCAGAATGGCCTGTAACATTTCAACCGTATCAGACAACGGCATCCTGGCATTCACTCCTCTCATCCATGCTGCCAAAAAACCATCACTATGCCGAATATTCGGCAAAATCTTCTTCATTCTTTTAGTCTGTGCTATCTATTTCGCCCGACCTGTATCGCAAGCATAATCGTATACAACAAATGTCCCAACACCCAAATCAAAAAGGCAAGCCATGTCATGGGGGTATTGCTCAGCAGACTGAAAGGCAAAAAAGCTACGGCAAAACCAAGCATCCAGATTCCAAGATATTTGAATGAACCTGCCCCCCGCTCCCGCGGATAAAAGTGCATCAGAAAAAAGGCAATGATGACACTAATCAGGAGATGAATCAACAGCTCTACAATAGATGGCAGATTTTCCATACCAGGTACATAGCTGAGGTCTATAAGCACAGGAAACGTTTGTGTATCAAACAATCCGTCACCCAGTGCGAGAAACGCTGCCAATCCCAGACCCGCGATAAGTCCGTTTACGAGTATAAACATCTGACAAAATCCCCCTTCCACATCCAGCCGCGAGTACTCCTATTGTACGTGTAAAAAACCGCCCTTGCCAAGGGCGGCTTATTTTCCTAGCTCTATTCGCAGTTCATGCTCACCACTGTACTGCTCGTTCATCCATAGCTGGTACGCGATTTCTATCAACACAGGCAGCTCATTCTCATACTGAACGCGCAGCTTGTTCGTATGCGTCTCCATGGCAAAAGGACCATAGGGACTTTGATAGGTGGATTGCGTACTTACCCCATTTTCAAACTGCTGTCTGGTAGAAACGCCACCTTGGCGAATCAATGTTAATGCTTTATCCGACAACTTTAAGGTTGTACTGACCTCACCTGCACCTTCCATGTGCTCCTTGTAGGTGACGTACCAGGACGTTGCCTTTTGTACACATTTTCCCTCGTAGTGATGGGTGGACGCGTCCCAGTTGCCCTCTACAAGGTGTTTGGCTGTCAGTTTGATTTGCACATCTTGCATATCTGTCTCCACACTCCACTTTCTGTACTACCGCTAGCAGCTATATATCCGTCCATTGTACGATCATCACTCTCCGCTTGCAACCGCAGCCTGTGCCTGTGCTTCTGCATCCGCAAGCAAATATTTCATCGTTGCAGCTACACCCCATGCAGCGAGCAGCAGCAAGCCTGCCAAGACAAGATAGCCCATTCCCGCACCGGTGTAATCGATCATGACGGTAAACAGTCCGATCAATATCAAGCGCATCATCATACCAATCGAGTTGAAAAAGCTCATGACTCGTCCCATAAACTGCTTGGGCACAACTTTCATATAAAGCGATTGGCGAATCAGTCTGACCGACGAATTACACCAGCCGTAGACCATGTACGCCGTAATCAATGCCCAGCCATATGGCAAGGCAACCATTGCGATAATGACGATAGCAAACAGCAGCGTATTGCCAATCATTGCTGACAATTGTCCCATTCTTCGCACGACGAGAGAGATAAGGATACCTGCGCTGACAGCTCCCAGCGCATATGCCATTTCCCCTAGTGAAAAGGTCGATACATCTGCCTTGAGCGTCTGACTGACATACACTGGCTTCAGCAAATTACTGGCCATGACCGCGATAAACGGCATCAAAGCCGAAATTCCAAAGATGAGGAAGCCTTTCTTTTCCTGAATGTACCGCCAGCTTTGTACGAGCTGTCCGATCCAGGATACACCTTGATTCAGCTTTGCTTCCCGCTCCAGCGTAAACGTATATTTCATCGTCGACAATAGACAGAAGGCAAACAGGTACGTGAACGCATTAAACAAAATGACCACATGAAGTCCGTAATTGCTGAGCAAAATCCCGGAAACGCCCCCTGCCAGTACCGTGGCAGTCTGCCCCTCAATTTCCAGCAGGCTGTTGATGTCATTGTAATGCTTTGGCGCAAAGGTCTCCTGCACCAGTGCCGATTGAGCCGGGTAATGAATCTGGTACATAAATGTCGTGACGAGATAAATTACGATGAGCATCCACTCCGCGTAATCTCCGAAAAATCCCCAGATGGCGAGTAAACACAACACAGTAAATCCGATCATGTTTTCAATGAGCAGCATTTTTTTACGGGAGAAGCGATCAATCAGAGTCCCGAGATAAGGTCCAATAAAAAACATTAATACCGCTGAAGTAAACATAGTGGAGCCAAGCAGCTGTGCAGATCCTGTTGTTTCGACGAGATACCAGGCAATACCGATCATCGTCATCCCTTGACCAAAACCCGAAAAAAGATTCGAGAAGAACAGCTTTCGAAATTGGACGTGGGCAAAAACCTCTCTCATATTCAAACAACTCCCCCGGTAACCTGAAAAGCATTTGGAAACATTTTCTTAGATAAGATTTTAACTCCTTTTATATACTTTGTAAACAAAAATGTTTGTTAAATTATTTGAAGTTAGGGAACCAGACTAATCGTCCTGACCAATAGCGACAGGAATGTATAAGAAAACCCCTATCGAGGCTTCCTCGAGGAGGAGCGACCGCGTTCAGCAGTAGCTTATCATGCGCTCCAGAATTCATAAGCGCCTCGCTTATAAATTCTTACACGTAAAAAAACCCCCGGTTTCCATACAAAAACCGGAGGCTTTATTCACATCATCATTATTTTACAAAGCTAAGGAGCAGCTCGCGCACGATTTTGGATGCCACAATCTGTGTCATCTCGCTGTGATCGTAAACTGGCGCTACTTCCACTAGGTCACAACCAATCACGTTTGCACCATTGTTGGACATGAAATGAATGGTATCGAGCAGCTCACGAGACGTAATGCCACCCGCTTCTGTTGTACCTGTACCTGGCGCATGTGCAGGGTCTAGTACGTCGATGTCGATGCTCAAGTAAATCGGGCGATTGCCGATGGTAGGCAACACCTGCTTCACTGGCTCCAGTACATCGTATTTGTACAAGTGCATGTTTTCTTTTGCCCACTCGAACTCTTCTCTCATTCCGCTGCGAATCCCGAACGAGTAAACATTCTTTCCACCAATCAGGTTGCACACCTTTTTAATTGGCGTGGAGTGGGAATATTGGTATCCCTCATAGTTGTCACGCAGGTCAGTATGCGCGTCAAAGTGGAATACCACCATATCCTTGTATTTTTCATAAACCGCTTGGAATACAGGCCAGGAAACGAGATGCTCTCCACCTAGTCCAAGAGGAAACTTGCCGTCTTCGAGAACTTTTGCCACGAATGTACGGATCGCATCCAGGCTACCTTCCACATTTCCAAAAGGAAGTGGAATATCGCCAGCATCAAAATACCTGATGTCTTCCAACAGCCTGTCCAAATACGGGCTGTACTCTTCCAGTCCGATGGATACTTCACGGATACGAGTTGGGCCAAAACGGGACCCTGGACGAAAACTCACTGTCCAGTCCATTGGCATGCCATAAATGACAGCTTGACTCTCTTCGTAGTTCCCGTGACTACGGATGAAGACATTACCGGAATATGCTTCGTCAAAACGCATGTTCACTCGTCCTCCTCCAACTAGTCGCGAGTCAGCTCAGCCACAAAGTTTGGCAACTTGAATGCTGCGTGGTGAACTTCCGCGTTGTAGTATTTGGTGTTCAAATCTTTGATTTTAGATGCATCTACTTCCAATGGATCGTGCTGTTTGGAAGCGATGGTGAAGCTCCACAGTCCGGATGGATACGTAGGAATGCTGCAAGTGTACAGACGAGTAACCGGGAAAATGGATTTCAAGTCTTTGAATACGCGCTTGATCAGCTCACGGTTGAACCATGGAGATTCAGTTTGCGCTACCATGATTCCGTCTGGTTTCAGGGCGTCATGAATGCCTTGGTAGAAGCCTTTTTCAAACAGACCTACTGCTGGTCCTACTGGCTCTGTAGAGTCAACCATGATTACATCGTATTCGCCTTTGTGATCATGGATATGTTTAATACCATCAATCACCTGTACATCGACACGCGGATTGCCAGTCAATGCACTTGCAATTTCAGGGAAGTATTTTTTGCAAGATTCAATTACGCCACCGTCGATTTCAGCCAGAACTGCTTTTTCCACGGATGCATGCTTCACGATTTCACGGATTGCACCGCCATCGCCGCCACCTACTACGAGAACCTTTTTCGGATTCGGGTGAGTATTAAGGGCAATGTGAGAAATCATCTCGTGGTAAACAAACTCGTCGACATCAGTGGTCATAACCATGCCATCGAGTACTAACATGCGACCAAACTGCTTGGTAGTAATGACATCGATTTGCTGAAACTCGGATTTTTCACTGTATAGGGTATCCGTAATTTTCGTTGTAATGCCGTGATTTTCCGTTTGTTTTTCGGTGTACCACAATTCCATATTCATGGTTATGTAACCTCCTTCAAGTAACCGCATGAAAATACCATATAACAAGAAAATTATAGATGCTGTCTAACAAAAAGCAAGGTTTTTTTGTCCAGACTTTAATTTAACCAATCTCTATTCCCGATCCGTGCAAATACTACTCCGATAAAAGCCATGGTGTACCTGGTTTTTTGATACAATCATCTTCTTTGCAGCGAGGCAAGTTTATCCAGCCTGCAAGTGACCCATACTAAAACTATCCTGCGATTTAGTATGTCCTGATTTATGGATTCAATCGGAAGAAAGGAGGGGTAGGCACAATGGAAGTCATTCGAGAGGCTCCGTTGCTGCGTTATCTGCGCTGGGCCAAGAAATTCGTAAAATTTTTCATACTCAGCCTATTATGCTTGTCATTTGCTATTTTGCTGTTAATTTTGTACCTGCGCTCACAGCCACTTCCAGAAACCTTTGTCAAACAAACAACGACCATCTACGCCTCCAATGGCGAGGTTCTGGATACTATGCACCGTGGTGAAAATCGCATTTTAGTCCCGATACAAGAGATTTCCCCTGCACTTATCGATGCCACAATTGCCATCGAGGACAGGTCGTTTCGCGAGCATTACGGTTTTGACTGGAAGCGTCTGGCTATGGCTGCTTACATCGATGTAATTAACATGGACATGCGTCAGGGAGCCAGTACGATTACGCAGCAGCTGGCACGTAACCTTTACTTGACCCTGGACAAAACATGGGACCGGAAAATCAAGGAAGCGCTCCTGTCCATTCAACTGGAGCTCAATTACAGTAAAAATGAAATTCTTGAAATGTATATGAATCAGATTTATTACGGTCACTCCGCGTATGGTGCACAGGCAGCAGCGCAAACGTATTTCGGCAAAAATGCAAAAGATTTGTCCCTTGCCGAAAGTACGATGTTAGCAGGCATTCCAAAGGGACCGACCTACTATTCGCCCTTTAATGACTTTGAGCGGGCAAAATCTCGGCAAAAGCTCATTCTCGACTCGATGGAACGAGACGGAATGATCTCCTCTAAACAGGCAGATCAGGCATTTGCTGAACCCATCAAGCTCAAGGAGAGAACGAATGAAAATTTGGCAGAGCAAGCGCCTTATTTCCGTGATTACATAGCCAGCCTCGTGAAAAATAAATACGGCATCGACGAAGAACTGTTTATTCACGGGGGGCTAAAAATTCATACGACGCTAGATCCCGTCATGCAAAAGAAGGCAGAGGAGATTGTTGCATCCGTATTGCCTAAGGATTCACCCAATTTGCAAGCCGCATTGATCGCTATGGACCCGGATACGGGCTACATCAAAGCCATGGTTGGCGGACGAGATTACAAAACAAGCCAGTACAACCGCGTACTGGGCAAAAGACAACCCGGCTCTTCCTTCAAGCCGATTATGTATTTGTCTGCCTTGCAAAATGGCTATACCCCGCTCACGCTGATGAAAAGTGAACCGACTGTGTTTACGTACGATCAGAACAAGCAATACATTCCCAGCAATTTTGGTGGAAGATATGCCCATGCCATGATCAACATGCGGGAAGCAATCAAAACCTCGGACAACATTTACGCTGTCAAAACGATTGATTTCTTGGGTCCACAAAAGGTTGTGGACGAAGCGAAAAGTCTCGGGATCACGAGCAATTTGCAGGCTGTTCCCTCGCTTGCATTGGGTACGTCACCCGTTTCTCCCTTGGAGCTGAATGCTGCCTATGCCGCGATCGTCAACAAAGGGGAGGCTGTGAAGCCAATTGCCATTACTTCCATTGAGGACAATCAAGGCAATATTCTGGTGGAGGAAAAGCCGGAGAAAACGCGAGTGGCCGATCCGGTCGCCTCTGCCCTGCTGGTAAATATGATGCAAAGCGTATTTGAACGAGGTGGCACCGGTTTTCGCGTTGCGAATGAAATTAACCGTCCTGTCGCGGGAAAAACAGGGTCCACAGATTATGACGCCTGGCTTAGCGGCTTTACTCCACAGCTTGTTTCCACGGTATGGGTTGGCTACGACAAAAACCAAAAAGTGGACGACGTAAAAGAAGGCTATTTATCCAAGAAAATCTGGGCACAATTCATGGAGGCAGCATTAAAGGGGCAACCTCCTGCACTCTTTGACATGCCAGCAGGAATTGTCTCTGTCTACATTGATGCCCAGTCAGGCAAGCTTGCTACCGAGCATTGTCCAACACCTCAATTGTTCTACTTTGCGAGTGGAACAGAGCCGCAGGAATACTGCACCGATCATTTGCCAGAAAATGAAGCCCCGACTCCATTAAAGCCGCCCGATTCTTCTACCTTCTGGCAGCGAATGGGCAGCTGGTGGAAGCCGTCGGATTAGAAGAAAGGGACGTGTGCATGTGACACGTCCCTTTTCTCGTGATGAGGCAAGTGTGTTTTTTATTGAAACGATTGCGTTTCTCCACCGCCAACGATGCCATCGCCATCGGCAAAAACATGGTCGTTGACAATCGTAATCAACCCTGCCTTGTCCAATTGCTCCAACACTTCAAACAAGCTTTCCCTTTTTCCGGCAGGAAGCTTGCGAATGAAGTTGTTTATTTCTACTGGTGCTACGTGCGAGCGGAAATGGACGCCGCCGTACTTGGCATAATGATCGTTATCGACTTCCTGTGCACGGGGATCTTCGTTCAATGGGTACCGCCCCTTCCGTCAAAAACAGTTTGGTTATAGCCCCATTAGTTTTTACGCACAACGCAGAAAGCATGACCTGAAAAAATAGCCTGAGTAACCGTTTACATTTTAGAGCTCGTTGAACGCAAACAGGGAAAGAGTGACGGCTCTTTCCCTGTTTGTTGACCCAGTGTACATGTACACAGATATGAAATCAAGTTTACCTGACTTCAATACTGGTAACAATTGATTTCACCATTTGTTCACATACCGTTCACGATTTCCAAGTTTAGGACAAAATTTGCTTTAATTCCTCACTTGAATTCTCATACATGGTTGCATTGTTTTCGATCAGCAGCTTTTTTAATGCAGCCTTTTCTTTGTCGCCCAGATCAGACAGCATAATGCGACGTTTCATGGAGTAATCCATACGATTCACATGGTCAGCCAAGATTTTGTAGCCTCGACGCGCTTCGCGATCAACCTCCATGTAGCATGCTGTTGCCCCAGCGTAATAAGGTCCTGCTTCATTCCGGTCAACCGTCACCCAAACGAGCCAATAAGGCTTTCCGTTCGGTACTTCTTCTTTATTGGTCGTCCATTTGATGCCTTTTTCTACTGAACTTTTTGCATGCAAAGCACCCATGTCAATATAAGCCTCATCACCGTCAATAATGACCGAGGAAACAGCATTCAGATCCAATACACCTTGACCAAAGCCGCCATGTACATCGGTCTTACCACTCATGATCGTAAAACCGCCTTTTTTATTATCAAAAATATCCATGTTATACACCCTCCAGACAAAAATTCTCCTTTCTATATTCTACTCGCAATCCTACAACGACGCAATTTACCTATGTGCCCAGTTATTGTTCCGTGGGCTCTTGGTCACTTTTTTTCCGATAGCGATTCCAAATTTTATCGAAAATCCATAAGAGAAAGGTTAGAAGCAAAGCCGAGTGGATTGCCATTAGTGCTTTCACCAGTAGTAAAGCACCAAGCATCGTATTCGATGGAACAACAATCATGTAGTACAGGAAGCTGATTGCAAAGGTAGCCCCCAGAATCATCCAAAAACGAAATCCGAAAATCGCCCGTAAATAGCCACCCACCAATAACCCGATGATCGGTCCACCAAGCTCGATAGAATATACAAACGGTCCCAAAAACAGCCAGACAAACAGATTATCCATGATTCATTTTCCTCTCTTGGTTACGCCGCTTCCTCATTGCTTACCTCTGTCAGACCAGCCTCGTCCAAGATATAGCGTCTACCGGTTTCTTGATAGGCTTTAGAATCGTCGGACGAAAAACGGTCGATGAAATAGCGCGGAGTTGGCTTGTCCACTTGTGGTGCAGGCGATGCAAACTCAATCTCTTCGTCATCCAGAACACGAATGACTGCGATACGGTTGTGATACTCGATAGACAAATCCTCCGATATTTCCCTTTCCTCTGGATCAAGCGTCATCGTCCGCCCTGATTTTGTAAAAGTAATTCTCGGAAAATCCCTATCCTCCTGAGAAATTACATAATAGAGATAGTTCGCTTTCCTCGTAGCAGCATTTCGGAGGCCAGGCTGCACCTTTTCCTCTCCCTTTAACAGCTGTGTGACTTGCTCGATCACTTCAGGGATGGTCGGGAGCTTGGCATGCTCTCCAGCTACGTAGTAACGTTTTTTGATGTCCTTTTGCGCATAATTGGCGCTAATATACGGTACCGTTCCGTCTCCCAAGCCCGTGTCGTAATAAGGGGCCCATTCATTGTGATAGGCATCGAACCAATAGCCTAAAAAGGTCGGTTGACCTGTTCCAATGATGGAATACTGTGGAACGTTGATCGTTTTGTTCTCCCATTTCTCATGCAGCAGCCCGCCTTGCTTTACAAGAGGCGCATAGGCAAGTTGAACTTTTTTATCCTGCAAAAATTCGTCATAGGTGTACAGATCATTTCGATTCTTTTTCAGAAAGCTAACCGTTTCAAAATACTTTTTGGAGGGCAACAGCTCATAAACAGCTGGCGCGTACTCGGAGATGATCCTGCCTGTATCCTCAGCCATCCATGGGATCGAGAAATTATAACCAAAGCGGATTGCCTGATACGCTCTCGGAGAACCTAGAAACGGAGTCCCCATGTAAACAATTCGATTGACCTTGGACTGATAGGAGACATTGGACAATAACGTCTCTCTGACCAGTAATCCCCCCATGCTGTGAACAACCAAATGAACCTGACGTGCTCCAGACCTTTGCAAAGCCAGATCGATTTTTTCTTTTAAATAGGTGGAGTTCTTTGTACTGCTATACCGCCAATCATACGGCATGGCAAATATCGTTCTGTGCTTTCGGTATCCCGTCTTTTCCAACTTTTTCACCATACTGTAGTACTGTTCGGTCATATTTCGTACTGGATCAAGGGGTGAGTATGACAAATATTCAATAGCACTAAACCCTTCATCGGCCCGTTCTGGATAAATAGTGACTCCTTGTTCTCTCGGCCCTACATCAACACTGTTTGGCCGAATTGGTTCAAGGGACAGCAATCGGCGATGCTTCGGATCATTGATGCCGACAAGACTATCTCCCAGTCCCAGCCAAATTTCTGTAGTTTTTCCTCCCTCTTCTGCTTCCAGACGCGAGCCCCCAATTCCCGGAATCAGAATGACCGGAATGGTCTTGGCTACAGCAGTGAGCTTGTACGAATTCGGAGTAAAACCAGAGCGCTTGCTCGCCATCACCTTAATCAAGTACGTACCTGGATTTGTATTGAAAATGATCTGCTCGTTTGCGTTTTTTGGCTTTTCCGACTTGGCTAATTCCTTCCCGGATTCATCCAGCAAGTACAAATCGATATCCATCCCCTCAGGCATGTCCTTCAGGTCGATAAAAAGCGTCGAAGCCAAGCTGAATGAAAAGCGATAGAAATCAACATCTGTCCGACTATGAAGATTGCCAATCAATGATGCGCTGTAATCTGAAGGCAATTCATACGCGGTTTGAATCGTGTTGTTTGGTTCATATTCGTCTACCTTGCCATTTTCTTGATCAGCCAGTACATCCGCACGTATGACATAGTAAAAGTCTTTGTGATACGAATTTCCGTTGCCGCTTACCTTCACGTAGTACCACTTGTTCTTTTCGATCGCAATACCTTCTACACTCTCATCACTGTTCCCGGATTTTTCCGACTTGCCCATTTCTTCTTGCTCTGCGTTGTATACATACAGATTGTAATCCTGTCCGTGTGGAATCTCCCGTAGCGAAACATTCATCATGCCGTCTTTGGTTGCCTTGATCTTCCACATATCTACATCGCCACTCTTGGCGATCCTGCCTCGGCCATCCTTCCCGTCAAACAGCCAATCTGCTTTTCCAAACGTATCGTTGGGCTCCAACTCAAAGATGACAGCTCTGCTCCGTAAAGCAGCTTCATTGGACTTATCCTCTACCGTGAACTCATCGTAAAAGTCATCTGCCCATTCCTGTATAGAGCCCTGCTGTTCGTTGCCCTCTGTCCCATCACCATTTTCATCAGTGTCTCGGTTCAGCTCTTCATCTGCATTCTCGTTTGCAATCAGCTCTATAGCTTCTTCCTTTTTGGCGGCTTTTTTATCCCAGGATTCTTCCCTGATTGTCAATCCCTTGTCACTTACGTTCACTGTTTCGGGTACAGTCAACTGCCAATCGCCAATTGGCTTCTCCTGGGAGGACAGTCGTAACTGTACGCTCAATGGACCCGTGCTGGATGGATTGATAGCTACCGATAATCGTGATTCCTCTCGAAGCGTCAGGGATTTTTTCTCATCATCCTGGATCACTGTAAGCAGGATTTTGGGCTGGGTGCTGGCAAGCGCAGCTTGTATCCGCAGCTCTCCATTCTCCACCCAAGCCCACACCTCTTCGACTATCGAATGACTCTTTTCGGCCCATCCTAACGGGGCCGAATTTCCCCAGCATAGAACGAGCATAAGTACAAGAAATAACGCTCGCTTGACTGTGTTTCTCACAAAAAAACCCCCTCTTCCTCTTACTCTCTTCACAGTAGGAAAAGACAGATAGGGGGTGCAAACATATTTACTGGGTCGTATGATTACGTATTCCCTGGCGCTCCCATGCATTTGCAATGATTCGGAAAGGTAAATGATAATCGCTTAGCTCATGACCTTTTCCAGCATTTTTATTGAGATAGGGAAAGCCTTTGTTCACATCGAAGCGAAAATGCACCTGGTAGTAGACCGCATAGCTTGCATCCTTTTTAAAGCCGTGCTGCTTGTCACCCATCAGCGGGATATCTACCCCCTGCTCTCTAGTTCCCAGCTTGGAGGCTGAGTAGGTAGGTCCCTTCCAAAGCTGCGGAGAAATCGCTCGCAAGGACAGCAAGGATTGCAGCGAGGTCTGTCTCAGGCCCGTTTCCGATATCCACGCTTGTGAAGCCGTAATGACCGGATATTGATTGCTGACAGGATGGCGATGACGCGGCTGTAATTCAATCTGCGCCAAAATTCGCTCTCCGGCGTAAAAGTCGTTGGACTGGCTGTTTGGATACCGGTCCCTGGAGTGGTACTCCTTCCATTCCTCCGTGTGATGAATCGAGCCAGTCGCGTTCGGCTCAAATACTTCGAATGGCCGCTCTCCCCCTTTTACCGTGATCGTATAGCGACCTGTCATCGTTTTCGAAATTTGATTCGGCTTGCACGTCTTATTCTCTTCCTCATCGGTTGTACACATCTCATAGGACAAATCGAAGCGAATACTGTAGTTCATCGTGATAACAAATCCGTTAATCTCTGCTTTATATTTTTCAGATTGCAAGACTTGCCGCCAGGTCGTTTGGGTCGGCACAATCGTTCCAGTGTACAAGTAGTCACCGCCCGTAGAAGTACTGCTCACCTGCCACTGCTGCGGAGTGCCAGGTCCACTCACACGTAAATCAAGGGATGCCGGAGAGTACACAGCCATGCTTTTTGCATCTGCAATCCAGCCTGGGGTCGCTGTGACCGATACATTTTCGATGTTTTCTCCACTCGCGGATTGCTCCAGCAATGCTTTGTAGTCTGTAATGCTCTTATTGATCTCCTGTTGTACTCTTTGAAAGCCCTCATTGATTTTGGTCTGGTCAATCACAACACGAATTCGGGCAGGCTCTCTTTCCCATACCCCATCTACATTGACCTGCAGTTTTTGCAGCTGCCGATTATCAGCATCGTAGATTTCCAGTCCGATTTCTCCGCCATCCATATCACCACCAGGGCCTTCTGGATCAGGCGGATCGGGAGGCTTCGGCTCCGGTAGCTCAGGATCTCCGCCACCAACAACCTTTACTGGCCAAAGAGCACGATTATCAGACCAAATCGTTTCGTTATCCGGGAGGTTCTTGGACGGATTAATATTCGCAATGAAATTCTCGGATTTTTGCGGATACTGAGTCGGAACCGTAATCTTGCGAATTTCCCCAGGCTTAAACTCGTTGACATCCAGTACCGTTTCTTTTGCTGAGCTTTCCCAGCGTACCGCAAGTTTTGTATTGTGGCTCAGTTTACCTTCATTTTTTACATCAAACGTAATCGTAGCTTCTATTCCCGCCTCTTGTGGACTATTCGGTGTAATCGTAAAGCTACTTTTTATGATGAGGAGATTCTCCCCTTCAAGCGGAGAGCTTCCAATTTTGACAAAGAAAAATCCAGAGCATCCTTCTTTGTCATAAACTTCTACCATGTACAGACCTTCGAGTAACCGTTTATTTGTATCTGTCGGGAAGTAAATATGATGTTTATTTTGAGCGTTCCTACTAGCACCAAGGTCTTGGCCGTTTCGTTTCCACTTCCATTTTTTATCGTCTGGATCGAACCAATTCACGAGATAGTGCGTGTCTCCTGATGTGAACACACTAAACCTGTAGTTGCCTTCATAGTCAGCATCTGAAAGCTCTATGGTTTCGCCTCGCTTGATTTCTTTCGACCACTTTTGGTCGGAAACCGAGACTTCTGATGAAACGAGGATGTTGTAGCATTTGCGATCTGACTTCACAGTAAAAGCGATTCGCTCAAGGCAGCCCTTGTCAGATTCAAACTCTAGCAAGACTTCACCAAAAGACTCTGCCAAGTCGGCTGGGATTATGAGATCAAATTGTTCGTTTGCTGCTAATTTGCCTGTTAACGCGGTCCTCTTATCACCTTCGAGCAAATACCATGTGCCGGGTGCATTGGCCGAAAAGCGCATGTTTGTATCATAGCTATCTGCGTTTATCATGGTGAACCACTTGAAGTACACGTCGTAGTACAATGTCGATGGCTTGCCCCCAGGCTGCTGATAAACTTCGTCACCAGCAGGTGAAAATGGATTCGGCGGATTGCCGTATACCTGAGCTTTGAGTGCATTCTGATCCGAGATTTCGCAGGCAACATTTCTGACTTTAATCGTAATTTCCCAATTACACTCTGGACGTTTATCCCAATCGGTTTGAGAATAATTCAGCTTGATTTTATACGTCTTTCCTCTTTCAAATACCACATCGTCTGGACTTCGACCATTCCCCCATGGAAGATTGAGCTTTTCTGAGTTGTAGGGGCGCCATCTGTCTCTGTCATCGTACTGGCCTGGCAACGTAACCACACTACCATTTGGTCTAGTGACATCCCACATAACAAGAGCAGGTCCACTTGTACCGTCTTTGTCCGTATACTTCGCATGGAAGTATAGCTTGTCTGTCGCAAAAATTTCGATCGTATCTCCATTGCGAACGGTGGCGTTAGAAAGCGTGATGATCGGACATTTGTCTTCGCCGCCTTTGTTAATAACAGTAAAGGTTTTTTCCCAACACTCAGTTCCATCGTCTGAGGTATAGACCACTTTGTATGATCCAGAAGACCCGACACTTTTTACCCCTGTTTTTCGATCGCCTTTATACGTAGGCATTTCTACGCCATCCATTTTGAACGTTCCCTGCTTTTTTGCAAAAATGCTAATGGTAGCATTCTTTTCGACCGCGATGCTGCTTCCGCTTGAAACAGCCGTGTAGTCTTTTACATCCTTGTCACCATCTACGTTTATGTCCATTTTGGTTTTGGAGCTGTCAATTGTGCATGATGGACCGGGATCAGGATTTTCTGGATCAGGAGGAGGTGCATCGCCAACTTTAAAGGGTACCTTATAAGGTACCCCTGTTCCGCCCAGTGAAGAGGCGTTCTGGCTATTTCGATCGTGTAGATCGGTTATTAGGAGGCGTGCTTCGTAGTTTCCGGGCTTGGTCGAAATGTACTGTTGCCCGGATACTTCGATGTGATAAGGATTGCCGGGCCCTCCTTTGGAGTAATCACCATTCGTAATGGCAGAGTGTTTCTTGATTTCACTGGAAAAGCTATGCTCTGTTACTTGTGTATCAACATTGTAAATATAATAATTAAGGACCTTAATTCCTCTGTTAAAGAAACTAAAGTCCTCCGCCCACATATTTACTTGTACGGTGTCTCCAACCTTGTATTGGGATTTACTACCGATTCCGATCCCCCCTTTTGGTTGGGGGGATGTTTCGAAGTTGACGACGCCTTTGTACCGCTGATTCGGATACTCACTTGATGTGTAGGGTATGGTTGTGTACGGTAACCCACTGCCTCCGGACATTTCGGCGATTTGGGAGAGGAGGTAGCCTGTGTAAATATCTTCTCCATTGTCATGTTGAACATAAAATTCATTCAACCCGTTAGAGTAAGAAATGAACGAAGGATTACCATTAAAAATAGATGCCCAAGCTCGCGCTTCATTGAGATCTACTACTGGATATCCGTTGTCCGAAGTTGTGGAGTTTTTTGTATAATTTAATACCTGACCAGAACCCGTTTTTGTCCCTTGCACTTTAACATCAGCTATAGAGACATTCATTTGTTCGTACTTATCGATTTCTGCTAGCCCATTAATTTTGTACTTACCGCTGTCCATAACTTTTTTATCCTTATCTAAAAAACCTGGTGCAACATCATAAAGCTCTGGACTATTTACAGCAGCTTTAACTGTATTTTTTAATAATAAAAATTCATTAAGTCCTGTCAAAAATATGATGCACGACATTAGAATTAAACAGACTTTTTTCACTAAAGTCACCGCCGTATGTTTTCATAGTCTAAGCTTGTAGGTAATTTAGTGTATTGATATAATGCCTGCGGAATCGCTTTTCCTTTATAGACAACGCGAACTCCCATTTTATAGGCTTGAGAAACGTCAATTGTAAACCTTCCTGTCTCTTTATAATCTTTTACTCTTGGACCATTTAAGTACAAAGCAATTTCCAAGAAATACTTTTCAGACTTTGGTATAACCCCTGTTACTTTACCATTGGAAAGTTTTAAACTCTTATGAAATTCCCCAAACAAAATCTCTGCTTCATTAATTCCAACAGTATCCTCATGAAGTTTATGTAGACTATAGGATACTTCTGCTCGTGTCATTGGTGATTTACTATCGAATTTCGCCGTTTGTGTTCCATTTGGCAGTTCTCCTGATTTACTGATCATAAATCCTGTACTCCCAATGAATTGTACTTGTGATTGATTTTTATATCTTTCAATTTCTTTTTCCGTTCTGGTACCACGCAGATTCTCCCAAGCATTTATAAGCAAATATGCTGCGTCTTCACGAGTTAAAACCTTGTTCGGATCGATAGCAACATTTAAGAGAATATCCTCTTTAGCGGCCTTCTCATAATACGTTTTTGCCCAGTGATTTGCAGGGATATTCTTGACCTCTATGCCTTGAGTTAACCCTTTTGCCTGAGCAATCCCCACAACCAAATCCGCCTGCGTAATCGTTTGATCCGGACGAAAATTCCCATCTGGAAACAGCCACATCAGTTGATTTTTCATCGCGTATTCGATATCTGCCTTATGCACATGGTTTTGATAGTCCTTAACTGCTTGATTCGCCTGTGCTGCAAAAACGGTTGATGATTCTCCCACACCGCCACCAGCTGCTGTAGCCGCCGCCAATACTATCGCCAGAAAAAACGATTTCCTTTTCACAATGAATCACCTTCCTACTCAGGTTCTATCATTCGAAATGAACGGTGTCATCTGGTTATCATCACTCGTCCATCATTTCCTTTTCAGATATTTTACCTATATTACCCATTTTTAGAAAGAGATTCATTTATGTTTTTTTGCAAAAATTCCCGCAAATGATGTTCCGGCACATCGCCTTCCAGCTTGTCTTTGACTTGCCCCTTTTCCACGATAATAATCGTGGGCGTAGCCTCTGCTCCCAAATTGAGCGCCTCATCCAGCCCCTGCTTTTTGTTAATATCCAATCGATCGATGATATCTGCGGGGTACTCCTGCATGACCTTCTCAAAGGTTGGTCCAAAGCTCGTGCAATACCCACAGCTATCGCTGTAAACATAAACAATTTTTATCTCAGGTGATCTTGATGCACTCCATGCCGTTACTGCTGTAAGAAGTAGCACGATGACGAGTGTCAGCCACAACCATACTTGCTTGATTCCCACGACCTCTTCCTCCTCTTGTCGCTTGTGGTTCCTCATCCATAGTCGCTTCAGTTTGTTCTATGTACTTGTCAAGGAGCAATGCTCGTATTATGCCTGCTCCCCCTGAGACAAAAAAAGTCAGCCCATTTGAATGGCTGACATGGCGACAACGTCTTGACGATTTTTTCTGCTTCAATTCGATTTTTCTTTTTGGAATACACCTTCTTCTGTAGCTTGGAAAAATTCATCTTCTCCTGCTTCTATCGCAATCGAAGCGCTCTGATCAACGCCTTTGATGGCATATAGCTTGGTGCCCTCCTCCAAATAATTGGAGACAATGACTGTTCCCGACGCTGTCCCTTCTTCTCCTTCAAACTCGTACTTCATTTCTACTCTCCCTATTTGTTCTCCGATAAGCTCCTTCGCTACCTTGCCTTCACCACTGGTTTGGATGACATAAACACGGCCCTCGATTTTGACAAAAGGATATGGCCAGCTAGCTACTGCATTCGTTTTCTCTTGCCTACTAGGAGCATTGCTTTCGGCTGGAGAACAGCCAGAGATTAGAAACAAAGCCATGAAAAACGCCACCAACCACGCCATTTTTCCTTTGCACCAAGTATGTTGCACCCTACCGTCCCCCCTCTTTTTTAACAAAAAAAAAGACGTACCTCAACTCTTACAAGTTCGTACGCCGTGCTGGTCATCGATTCACTTCTTACATCAGGTTCGTACCGTCTTCCTTCATCAATACTCGCAACTCTTCAATAAACGTCTGGCCCTTCTGAATTTCTTCCTCGGTATAACGCTGTTTGCTTTTGAAGGTGAAAATTTTGCCCTTCATCTCTTCGTACGGCAAATGGTTGAAATAGAGGATGGTAGAAACGAGCTCAAGAAAACGGGAATTTTCCTCGTTCATTCGCAGGATGGCACGCTCGCCGAGGCCAAAGTCCACCTCATGGAAGCGAAGAAAATCGCGTCCGGTTTCGTTCAGCTTGTAGCGATACATATGAATCGCGCCTTTGCTCTCCATCTGTTCATCCAAAAGCCCCATGTTGCACAGCTCGTCTACACGGAGAGTCAACTCCTCCGAATACGGTCCGTACATATGAAATTCGTAGCGTTCATCGAAATCCATCTCCAGCTGTTTCCCTATGTACACCATTTTCTGCAGTTTTTTCCGCCCGCTCACAACGCCTGCAATCTCAATCAGGCGAATAATTTTGGCGTGACGATTAAGCATCTTGCATCACTCCCAGACGTTCTCGAATCTTCCGGGAGAGATCCCCCGGCAAAGCAATGACTTTATCCAATGGAAAGTACAATTTGTAGTCAAATCGCCTTTTTCCGCTAATGGCCTGTACAATCTCAGACTTCTGCGACAGCTCGACAAGCTCGCCTGAAGGCATTTGGAGCATAATCGGAATCCGCTCCTCTTCTTCGCCGGCACGGTAAAAATCATACGGAAGATCAGAGGTCGTGTCTACCTCCAAATAATACATAGGATCAATTCCCGCAGCTTGGAACTCTTTTTTCAGCTCTGCCAGCAAGCGGAAATCCCTTGGATTATATTCGACGTATTTGAAGAGATTCCTGTCCAAAAAACGTGAGCACAAATCTTTCAATATCGGATCATTTTCTTTTCGCCACATCTGCATGTGGAAGAGAATAATCGATTCATCGAGCGCCAAATAATCCGCCAGCTCTACTTTATCCTGTAGAAATGGTAGAAGCATGATCGGCTGTTGAATGAACGGATAGCCTTGTGAAAATAACAATTTTGCCCGTTGAAAAATTTTGCACAACACAACCTCGGCACTTCGTGTCACCGGGTGGAAATAAACCTGCCAATACATTTGGTAGCGAGACATGATGTAGTCCTCGACCGCATGCATACCGCTGAACTTGAAGACAATCCCGTCCTCTTGCGGGCGCATGACACGAAGGATTCGTTCAATCTCGAAATTGCCGTAATTGACCCCAGTATAGTACGCATCGCGCAGCAAGTAATCCATCCTGTCCGCATCCAGCTGGCTGGAAATCAGACTGACAATCAGCTTGTTGTCGTATGTTTTATTAATCACTTCGGCAAGCTTCTTTGGGAAATCGTCGTCAAAGCGACGAAGAATTCGATTAATCTGCGTATCCCCTAGCAAAATGGCACGTGTCCAATCCTCATGATGGTACTTGAACACCTTTTCAAACGAGTGGGAAAAAGGCCCGTGACCCACATCATGCAGCAAGGCGGCACATAGACATAAGAGCTTTTCCTCATACGTCAGTTGAATCCGTCCCTCAAATGTATCCAAAATTCTGCGCATCAGCTCATATACGCCAAGAGAATGGTTAAAACGACTGTGCTCTCCACCATGAAAGGTAAAAAAGCTGGTGCCCAGTTGCTTGATTCGGCGCAGCCGTTGAAATTCTGCTGAATTGATCAAATCCCAAATAAATTTGTCCCGCACATGAACATAGCGGTGAACTGGGTCTTTGAAAACTTTTTCTTCATGAAGCAGTTGTGGCTGTTGCATCCTGGACACTCCCTTCCTATGTTACGCTCTCTCTATATGTACTCTGGTAATTTGCCTCTATCATACCACACCCGTTTCTCATGGAGAAACGAATGCATGTTGAGACTTTTAAGGATCGTTATCTTGTCTGTTAAGAAATTCTTCAGACTCTGAAATAAATCTGAAGAAACCGAAAATCCCATAGACCATTTCATTGATAAATAGGAGGATATAGGAAAATATTTAAAATCGTGAGGTCATCTTCATGTGGAAAAGTATACTCCGTTACATGTGCCTGAATCCGCTTTTGCTGGTCGTGCTGTCCATACTCCTCTTGCTGCCTCTCATCGCTACCTGGGGGCAATTTATCACTAGTGGTTTTTTGTCCGAATCCATCAAGGTTTCTCTCTTGTTTTGGCCGCAATCGACCTGGAGATTTTTTGTACAAATTCCCGGTTGGCTGATTTTTGGGACGTTTACCCTGCTGTATCTGGCAGGAATGTACTCACTCATCCGTCGCAAAAAGCTGGGGGAGGCATTCCTCATCGTTTTGGCGGGCTTTATTCTGGCAAAAACGGGTGGATTTTTGTTTCAGGCGATTACAGGCTGGGTTTCTACGAATCAAATGAACCCAAACGATTTAGTAGGCAAAGCAAACCTGCTCGTATTTGCTACCTGGCATAATCCGATATGGGAAGAAGTAGTCTTCCGCGGCATTCCGCTCGCACTTTTGATGGTTGTCTACCGCAAAGCCCCCTTTCCTACTGGAGCAAAGTGGCTTTATCTAATTGTACCTTCCATCATTTTTGCTATTTATCATGTTCCTGGGCATGGGGTTGGAACCGTGTTTGAGTCTTTCCTGATTGGTGTCCTATGGGCCTTGGCAGCCTTGCGATGGGGACTTTTAGCTCCGATTATCCTGCACATTTTTGCAGATGCCATGCAGGTTCCGCTTTTAGCTCAAATGAAGAACATGCCCTTGGCGGAAATCCCCTGGCTGGTGGATTATAGCTGGTTGCTGAATTCCGTCTGGACGATCTCCATCCTGCTCCTGCTTTTGCTAGTCCCGATTCTTTTTCTGGTGGGATGGCGCAAATCTATCCGTTCATAGCAAACGAAAGACAAACGCCCAAAGCAAATACCTGGACGTTTGTCGCTGTTTCCTTTTGTAAATCTATTCCATTTGTGCCTCTGGTCCATACAAATCAGGACGCTTGGCTGCTTTTTTCGCCAGCTTCTTGATTTTGCGCTGCGTCAGTACTGTATAGAAAGCAGGTACGACAATCAACGTCAGCAAGGTAGAGAACAAGAGGCCGGAAATAATCGTGACAGCCAGTGGCTTGAACAGGACATCTCCTGAGATCGCAAGTGGCATCAAACCGGCAACTGCTGTAAGTGAGGTCAAAAGAATCGGCCGCAAGCGTGCCTCGCCCGCATGAATCACCGCTTGCTTCAGCTCCACGCCTTCGTGACGCGCCTCTTCGATAAATTCGATGAACACAATCCCGTTCCTCACGACAATCCCTGACAGTGAGATGACGCCCATCATGGTCATAAACCCAAGAGGTGTCTGTGTGACAAACAAGCCAATTAAGCTACCTGCCACTGCGAGGTACACGGTACTCATGACCAGCACCGGAATCGTAAGCGAGTAGAATTGCATTGCGATCAAAATCAAAATCAGGAACACTACGAGAATCGACAGTTTCCCCATATCGATGAAAATATCGGTCTGCTCGGAGGTTTCCCCGCCGATTTCAAAGCGATATCCTTCTGGCAGGGACATGCCAGACAGCATCGGCGTTATTTCTGCCATCACTTCCGTAGCTGTCCGTCCTTTTACATCACTTGAAATCGTCACGGTACGGGATAAATTACGATGCGGAATCTTCTGGGTACTAAAGGTTGGCTTCATTTCTGCCAGCTGAGAAAGCGGGATCAGCTCTCCCCGTGCATTGGCAATACTGAGCCTTTGGAACAAAATCGACGGTTCCTCATCTGCTTTTTGCAAAAACAGCTTCATGTCCACCAAATCACTGCCCGTATCAAACTCACTTACGGTAATTCCCTCGCTCACCAGACGAAGCGTTTGGGACAAATCCGTGTAGTTCACGAGCTTTTGCTCCATCAGCTCTTTGTTAACGACAAACTCCAGTGTATGACGCTGAACTCCAAAGTCATCCTGTACGTCTGAAGTGCCTGCTAAGCTGGCAACCTTGTCTTTGACTTGCGCAGACAGAGAGCGTAGCGTCTCGATATCATCTCCATAGATGCGAATGACAACCGGCTTGCCGACGGGAGGACCCGCCTCCAATTGCTTGGGAATAATCGTTGCCTCTGGATACATTTTCTTAAATTCTTCTGTCCATGGCTCGATGATGTTTTCTATCTTCGTTTCCTTTTTGTTATAGCGGATGACAAGCTGCCCTGCAGTAATGCCGCTGCCAGCTGCCGTATCTCCGCCAAACATCTTCGGAGCACTGCCGCCACTATAGGCTGCTACGGTTTCAATAGCTGGCTGCTTCCGTATCCAATCAGAAACACCTGTCACTACCCGATCCGTTTCTTCCAGGCTGCTGCCGACCGGAACACGTACATCGACGAGAAATTGCGGTCGATCGTCGACTGGAAACAGCTCCACAGGGGTGAGTGGAATCAATCCGTATGCAGCAGTCCCAATCATGACTCCAACCATACCCGCCAAAAGCGGCCGTTTCAAAATGCGCGGCATCAGGCGACCTGCATACCAATGAGTCAGCTGTGTCAATTGTTTGCCTAATAGACCCGCTGGCTTGCGATACCCTTCGACGCCTGCTTTACGTCTCATTTCGTACCATTGACGGAAAATCGGAATAATTGTCAAGGACATGATCATGGACGCCAGCATTGTCAGGGAAATAATCGCAGGAACAGGACGAATAAACTGACCTACGTTACCATTCAGAAACATGAGCGGAGCGAACGAAGCAATCGTTGCCAAAGTAGCCGTAATAATCGAAATGGATACTTCCTTTGCACCGTTAACAGCTGCTCGTAAAGGCTTTTCCCCGAGAACGGACAGACGGCGCTCGATATTGTCATTCACAACAACCGCGTCATCCACCAAAATTCCGAGAACAATGATCAAGGAAACAATCGAAATCATGTTCAGCGAAATGCCCAATGACGGCAGGAACAAAAGTCCGACTGCAAGCGAGATGGGGATCGCCAGCGCCACAACAAAAGATGTAATGACATTTAAGCCGAGTGTACAAACCAGCAAAACGGCAAAGACCGCGATTATCATTTCCCGGGTAAGATCGCTAAACAGATCATCCACCCGTTCATTTTGACTGTAAATGGAATGTCTTTCCGCCCAAACTGGCAATGATTTATCCAGGGTGAGCATCATTTCATCCAGTCGTTTTTGCAGAGAGGGCACGTCACTACCTGTCTCTGCGTTTACACTGAGCGTAATCGCTGGCTTCCCGTTAAAGTAGGAATTGAAAGCGACGGTTTCTGTCGCCATTTTCACCGACCCGATGTCCTTCAAGTAAATCGGGAAGCCGTCTTTGGAGCGAGAAATAATGACCTTATTCAATTCTTCGACATCTTCGTTTTCTGCCAGCTTCAGCTGATAGGTACGTTTGTCGGTAGTTAAATCGCCAAGTGGAATTTTCTCATTTTCTTTTTTGACAGCCATCATCACTTGGCCCCAGGTAATTCCATACTGACTCAGCTTTTGTGTATCGACCTCGATGTGAACCTCTTGCTTGGGTAATCCTTCGACCAGTACATCCGCTACATTCGGGAGAGTACGCAGCTGGTCTTTCCATGATTTGATCATCGTCCGCAGGCTGTACAGCTCTTCTTTTGTGTCTGCTGTAACTGCAAAGCTTTGGACAAAGGTACGGTTCAAATCGTCATTAATTATCGGCTGTTTGGCGTCTGCGGGCAGGTCCGCCTCTGCGTCCTTTACCTTTTTCCGCAGCTCATCCCATTTTTGCTTCGGGTCCACATCGCCTTTGGTCTCCACCATGATCGAGGAAACACCGAGTGATGAAGTGGAAGAGATGTAGTTTAAGCCTTGCAGCTCGTTTATTTTTTCTTCCAGCTTTTTCGTTACTGTCTGCTCTACCTTTTCCGGAGAAGCCCCAGGGTAAATGGTCGTAACGATCGCCATATTGACAATAATATCGGGTGACTCTTGCTTCGGCAGCTGGAAAAAGCTCATAAAACCGACAAGCACAACCATTGTGAAAAACAGCAGGGTAATCTTGCGCTTGCGGACGATATACTCGATCACGGTTGTGTACCTCCTGCCGTCTCGATTGGGTCGCCGTCAAACAAACGGTCAACACCCTTGACGATCAGTTGGTCCCCCTCTTTCAAGCCACTTTTAATCTCCAGCTTGTCGTTTGTAATCTGACCAATCTCTACACTGGTTTTGACCGCCTTGCCATCCTGATTGATAAAGACATGTGCATCGTTATTTCCTCTGCTGATGACAGCCTCTACAGGTGCATAGATGCCGACCTGTCCCTGAATCGTCTTGGTCGCTTTTACTACCTGACCGGCATACCAGTCATGCTTGGCGTTTGCAATCTGCACCTCCACACCAATCGTTCCGGTGCTTTGATTCGTGGCAGGAAAGATTTTCGTTACCTTGCCTTCTCGTTTTTGCCCATAAAGATCAAGAGAGACGACCTCTCCCTCTTTCCACATGGAGATTTCGCGGTCTGGCACTGGCAGTACGACTTTTAGCGTATCGATGTTGCCTACCTGATAAACAGGTGTTCCTGAGCCGACCAGTGAGCCAGTCGAGGAAAGCTTGGAAATAATCGTACCGTTAATCGGGGAGCGCAGCTGTGTTTTGGCCAAGGAGCTGGCTGCCACTTCTTGTGCAATCACCGCCTGATTGTAAGTAGCGCGGCTCAAATCCTTGTCTTCGGCACGTGCTCCCTGCGTCACGAGTGAGTAAGCCTGCTGAGCATTTTCCAAGTCCTTTTGCGATAAGGTCAAGCCATTCTGAGCGCTGTCGAAATCACTTTTGGAAATCGCCTTTTCTTTATAAAGCTGTTCAATGCGCTTGAAATCATCCTGCATTTTCTGATAGCCAATCGTCGCTTTTTCCACCAGCAATCGAGCCTGTGTAATTTCCTGCTCCCGAGCTCCGTTGTTTACCTTGCTCAGATTGGCTGCGCTCTGCTGTACAGCAGCACTGGACGAGGCTACCTGGAGGGAATAGTCCTGCGCATTGACCTTGGCAAGTACATCGCCTGCCTTGACCGTATCCCCTTCGTTTCGATTCAGCTCTACAATCCGTCCACCTACTTCAAAAGACACCATCGCCTCTTCCAAAGGTGCCAGTGTACCGGAAAGCTCCGAAACAGTCGTTGCCTGCTCCTTTTTCACAGCGTCCATCACTACGTGCTTTACTTCCTTTACCGGTGCAGCTGCGGGCTGTTGTCCACTGCAAGCTGTAGTCGTCACGATCCCAAGCATCATTACAGAAACAAGCCATTTTCTTTTCATGACTTCCCCCGCTCCTATGTATCATCTGTTTTGTTATTTCTTGCAGTTGATTCCTTGCAATAAAATGTCTGAAGCGTTCTCGAACAGCTTTTCCTCTTCGATGTCCAAATCAACATTTACCCGGTATTTGGCCATAAACGCGTAGAAGAAGGTGGAAATAAACATCAGGGCAGCCGTACAAGGATCACCCTTTGGCAAATGCCCTTGTTCTTCGAATTCCTTTAGCTTGTTGCACAAGACATCAACAGCTGTTACCGGAAGACTGCTAAATAGCTTGACGACCTCTGGTTGATTATCCGCTTCAATCATGCAGATCATCAAAATTTCCTTTCGCTCCACCAGCAAATTGAAATAGGTTCTCGCATAATTTACTAGCAATTGCTTGATATCTGCATACTCGCCCTGAATTCCTTGCTCCAGCTGCTGCCGTACATCAAGGATATCCTTTAACAGCTCCTCCAGAATCGCAACCTTGGTTTTGAAATGGCGAAAAATCGTTACTTCATTGACCCCTGCGAGCTCCGATATTTTACGCGTGGTTGCTCCCTTGTATCCTTTTTGCGCCATTAATTGCCGCGCGGCTGACAAGATTCGTTCTCGCGTCTCCTGTTCTTCTGCCTTTCCCCCCAGTGACGGATCGATCGGTGGGTGTTCCATGACGCACCTCCTATGCATGCAAGTAGTTACTGTCATTTCAATATTTTCCAACGCCATTATATATCGCTCACGCATGCATGTAAATACTTGCATGCGCTTCCAACCCAAATATTTTTTCGGGCTCATTTTCGCCCAAAGAAAAAAAGCCTGAACATATATTCTCAGGCTCTTTCAACTCAGCGTCACTATCTGCGCATTTGTTCTTTAATCTGGGAGGACGGATCGTAACGGAGATCTGTTGCATACTCGACCAGATCAATCTCGCAGCCAGGACCGATGACGATGTTGTTACCGCGAACAACCTTGGCTCGTGTATATTCCAGATAGATTTCATCCCCTTCGACCGTATCTACCGAAAGGGTATTATTAAAAATGTGCTTCAGCAGCTTATTGAGTGTACTGCTCCCAGCTTTGCGTACCTCGATATGCTCTCCGCCTATTTCTCTTGCTTCACAGCCTCCATGCAAATGCACTTCAATGCGTCCTGCATTCAAAAGCCCTCCGACAGAGAAAGCACCTTTGCCCACAAACACTTCTGCTTCGCAATCTCCAGTGGTTTTTAAAAACCCGCGCACCTTGATTTCTTCACCAGTCAAGCTTCCGTGTACCTTGGCACTGCCATCTACTCGCAGCTTCGTAAAATCGACATCACCATTGATATCTACCTGACCGTAGACCTCGAGCGTGTCCATCTCTACCTTGCCGCTAATCGAAGCATTGCCTTCCACTTTCCCAAATGAGGAGAGCACATCGCCAGAAATCGTGACATGTCCTGCGCAGCGCAGCTCCCTGCATTCCACATTACCCGTGATCTTGCCGAAGCCTTGCACATTGACCAGGTTGTATACGCCTCCTGAAGTGTTAGTGGAGCCTTGTATGATCAGATCAGGTCGATTTTCCTGTTGCATAAATCATGCCTCCTTTATACCTACGAAATTTTTGCTTTCAGCTCTTCTATACATCCGGCTAGGTTCAGCCGCTTCACTACTTTTACACCGCTGTCGAAATACAGCTCAGTCGAGCTGGACACGAGTATAAAACTAGAAATCCCCATTTTTCGCACAAAAATGAGCTCGCACGGTTTTCCCTCAAGCTTGGGATAATGGCTGACCAAGGCTTTCAGCAATCCCGCGCCCTCGTCCAAGCTCATCTCTCCGGTCACCAGCAAGCGCTCAAGAACATAAGCGTACAAGATTTGTTGGAAAGTGTATGTCTCTGACTCCCCTTGCTGGTGAACGAACAGCTCCAACGAAGTTTTTGAAACAATGTTACGTTCCAATAATTCTACAAAAGTAAGCTTGGTGCCAGCCAGATTGGGAGAAAACACGTCCGCCAGCTCATCCAGCGATAAGTCATCCTTCATGTTGATGATCTTGTCGATCCGGTCCAGGATTTGCTCTCTGGGGAAAAAGGTTTCCTGACCGGTGAAGGTTGCCCGGCGAATAAACCAGTCCTCAGGGATCAAGTTTTTCCTTTTCCAACGATACAGCTGACCGTAAGAAATCCCCGTGAGCTCCAGCAGCTCCTTTTTCGAAATGACATTCGGATCCATATTCAGCACCTCCAAAAACAATGTAACATAACACTGTTACGTTATCAACCTGCTTTTTACAGAAAAAAGGACTCCCGAGGAAGTCCTTTTTTGCTTATGTCTTATTGAAACTCAGCCTGAATCAATCGTCTCATATCCGCTGGCACCGGTGCATTCACAGTAATTTCCTCTTTACTAACCGGATGCTCAAAGTGCAGTACTGCTGCATGCAGTGCCTGTCTGCGCATCAGTCCTCTGGCTGCACCATACATCGTATCTCCGGCAAGCGGATGTCCGATATGGGCAAAATGCACCCGAATTTGATGCGTACGCCCCGTCTCCAGCCACACGCGAACGAGACTCATCTGTGCGGAGCTTTTGGTTACTTCATAATGGGTAACTGCGTGATCACCTGTATTTACCACCTTGCGCTTTGTCGGGTGCTTTTGATCTCTGCCGATCGGAGCATCGATCGTGCCCGATTCGTCTGCCACAGCTCCATTGATGACAGCGAGGTATTCCCGGTGAATACCGCCTTCGCGCAGCAAGCGGTCTGCCATTTGATGACCGTAACTGCTTTTTGCTAGCAGGATAGCGCCCGAGGTTTCTTTGTCCAGTCGATGCACCGGATGAATGCTCAGCTGCTCGCCTTTTGCCAAGAATAAATCTGCGAGCACATGAACCAGCGTACCGCTTTGCTCTTGCTTGATCGGATGTACCATCATGCCTGCGGGCTTGTTCACGATCAACAGATGGTCGTCTTCGTACAAGAATTCAATAGTCGGAATACTCTCCTGTGCCACGACTCTCTCGGATGCGGCTGGAGAAGCATCGGGCAAAGGCTGTCTGTCTACTACCCGTACAGCTACTTGGTCGCCAGCTTTTACCTGCCGCTGCAGGAAGGGCTGTTTTCGGTTGAGCAGTATTCCTTTGCTTCTCGTCAGACGCTGCATCATGCGACCAGAAACATTCAGCTTTTGCCGGACGATCTGTTCCACATTCATCCCCGCGTCTTCTTCTGTGACGGTATATTCCAACCAGTTTTTGCTGCTCACGAATGATCCCTCTGTTCCATGCTTTTTTCCTATTGTAGCAAAAGCAGGCGGTCGTGTCTTTTTAGAGCTCGTGCTTACAGCGTCGCTTCCCAGCGTGCGATTTCCTCGCGAACCCGTGGCGCTACCTCTGTTCCGAGGAGACGAATTGCGTTCATGACATCATCATGTGGCATCGTGCCTACTGGTACATGCAGCATAAAACGTGTGATTCCTACCTGCTTGCGAAGATGGATGATCTTCTGGGCAACGGTTTCCGGGTCACCCACGTACAGAGCACCTTCAAAGCTGCGTGCCGCATCGAAGGTGGAGCGATCATAATGACCCCACCCGCGTTCTTTCCCAAGAACGTTCATGACCTGCTGCGTAGATGGGAAGAACTTATCAGCTGCCGTCTGTGTATCCTCTGCCACAAAGCCGTGGGAGTGAGACGCTACGGTCAGCTTAGATACATCATGACCAGCCTGGGCTGCTGCCCGCTTATACAGCTCGACAAGCGGCGCAAACTGGACTGGACGCCCTCCGATAATGGCAAGAACGAGCGGCAATCCCAAAAGCCCTGCGCGAATGGCCGATTGAGTATTCCCGCCACTCCCGATCCATACAGGCAACGGGTCTTGCACCGGGCGGGGATAGACACCCAGATTTTGAATAGCAGGTCGATGTCCGCCTCTCCATGTCACTTTTTCGGAAGTGCGTATTTTAAGCAGCAGCTCCAGCTTCTCGTCGAACAGCTCATCGTAATCCTGCAAATCGTAGCCAAACAGCGGGAACGATTCAATAAAAGAACCTCGTCCAGCCATGATTTCCGCCCGACCATTGGAAATAGCGTCAAGCGTCGCAAAATCCTGGAATACACGCACGGGATCAGCAGAAGAAAGCACGGTCACTGCGCTTGTCAGCCGTATCCGTTTTGTCTGAGATGCAGCGGCAGCCAGCACAATCGCTGGTGATGAAGCAGCATAGTCTTTGCGATGATGCTCGCCTACTCCGAATACATCCAATCCGACCTGATCAGCGAGTACAATCTCCTCAACTACCTCACGTAAACGCTGTGCATGGCTTATGACCTCGCCGGTTTGAACGTCCGGCGTCGTTTCTACAAATGTGCTCAGACCAATCTCCACTAGCACTTCCTCCTCTTTATTGTCTTATTCTCTTAACAAGAGCGGACAGTTATTCGATACCGCAAGCTAATATCTCTATTTTAAGATTCTTAATTCCAAATTTCAAGCTCTCAACTGTTAAGCTTGCCTTTATTCTGGTTGGGGATACAAAAAAGAGGCAATCCCCACGTCTTCTTCAGACGACAGGACTGCCCCGATTCTTTTCTTTACTTGACTCTTAGCCCTTCAGGTTTTCCGGGTTCAAGCCTTGCAGCTCTGGCAAGACAAACAGACCGTCTTTGCGGATCAAAACATCATCAAACCAGATTTCGCCTCCACCATACTCTGGACGCTGAATGTTTACCATATCCCAGTGGATTTGGCTGCGGTTAGTGTTATCTGCATTTTCATAAGCGCGACCTGGTGTGAAATGGAAGCTTCCTGCGATTTTTTCGTCAAACAAAATGTCATTCATCGGATGCAGGATGTATGGATGTACACCAATCGCAAACTCCCCGATATAGCGCGCTCCCTCATCCGTATCAAAGATTTGATTCAGTTTTTCTGTATGGTTGGCAGTCGCCTCGATAATTTTCCCATTTTCGAAGGTCAGGCTGACGTTTTCAAACTTGGTGCCCATATAGCTTGTCGCTGTATTGTACGTAATTTTGCCATTGACCGAGTCACGTACAGGTGCCGTAAAAATTTCCCCGTCCGGAATGTTGCGCAGCCCGGAGCAGATGACATTGGGAATATCTTTGATCGAGAAGGTCAGGTCTGTGCCTGGTCCAACCAGTCTTACCTTGTCTGTACGATCCATCAGGTCTTTCAATGGCAAAAACGCTTCATGCATTTTTTTGTAATCAAGGGAGCAGACATCAAAGTAAAAATCCTCGAACGCTTCTGAGGACATGTTCGCGCTTTGTGCCATCGCTGCGGTTGGGTAGTTGAGCAGTGTCCAGCGAACATTGGAGACCAAGTAATCATTTAGCTCCTGCATCACATTTTGATGTGCGCGGCGACGCTCTACCGGAACATCCGACATCTCGCTGTCATTGACAGGTCCATTGATGACGATTAACGTATCCAAATCCTTGAACATCGGCTCTTCCCATTTCACCAGATGCTCTGCACGTGCTTCACTTGCCCCGAGCATCAGCTCACGGTTGATCGCTGGGTCGATCATTCTCACAAATGGATATGCACCGAGGGCATAAGCCTGCTTCACCAGTTCCTTTGCCAACGCGTGACCTTCCCCGCGAACCTCGATCAGCAGCGTTTCTTTTTCCTTCAGGCGTACCGAGTGGCAGAGCAGGTTTTCTGCCAGCTTGATGATTCGTGTATCTAACATACAATCTCCCCCGTTCCCAAATTGTTCGATATGTAAGTAAAGCTCAATTTTGGTCAGTTCATACAGTCTGCAAAAAATATTTTACCGAATAGACTGACCTTTTTCAATTAGCGATTGAATTTGCATTGCCGTATCATTCAAGTCGGTGGCTTCCAATTGATATTGAATTTCTTTGACATAATCGCTCTGTTTATTTTCATAACGAGGATCGTAGTAATAGACCAGAAGCGAGGCAATCGCAGAGCGATAATCCTTGACCCGCAGTGCTTCTCGCAGTAAGGCTGCCTGTTCGGTAGGCATTCGTCTCGCAATCGATGAATACGCGAGCTCTACCTTTTCCGCAAAATCGGACCGCCACGAATACGGAGTGACGTACTCGTCATAAATGCGCTGTACACGCACCTCGAGTGGGGCTGTCAATAGGATATGTACAGCCTGCTCCTTTGCCTGCATTAAAAAAGACGGCAAAATGGCATTTCCGATTCGTTTGCTCTCCGCCTCCATGACAAAAAAAGGAGCATCCTTGTAGTTGTGCAGTGTTTCAAACAGCCGCGCATCAAACATCTTCTGGTTGGCCGGCTTGCCTTTGCCAATATGCCCAAACACCGAACCGCGATGTCCTGCCATCCGCTCCAGGTCAATGACTGGAAGACCTTTTTCCTCCAGCCTTGTGAGTAGTTCTGTTTTTCCTACTCCCGTCATACCGTGCAATAAATACACAGGTACTTGCAGTTCGTATGGCTCAATCGTTTCCAGCACATGCTGACGATAAGCTCGATACCCTCCCTGAAGACGTCTTACCCGCAAGCCTGCAAACGTTGCAAATGTTGCCATTGCTCTGCTCCGCATTCCCCCACGCCAGCAAAAAATCGTGGGAGGCTCCCCCTGTTCTTCTCCTCGCTGACGGATTGCCTGCATCAGCGCATCCATTTTCGGGGATACGATTTGCATGCCTAACCATTGGGCTGCGGCTTGCCCCTCCCGTTTGTACATCGTACCCACCTGGGCACGCTCCGGGTCGCTAAACAGAGGGATATTGACGGCTCCGGGAATCGACTCCCGTGCAAATTCGCCAGGCGACCGGACATCTATTAAATTCCCGTATCCTTTTACCAATAGCTCTTCCACTGTTATCTCTTGCAATGTTTTGTCACCCTAACTTCTGTTATGCTAGATTTATTAATTTTACCATTATTCCTCAAACGGTAGGAGGTCATAACATGTCAGAGACTATCAAGCTTACATCACTTACCACCAAAGGAGGCTGCGGTTGCAAGATTAGCCCGGATGCCTTGTCCGCTGTCTTGAAAAAGCTTCCCGCTCCACCGGTACGCGATCCGCGCCTGCTCGTAGGAGTAGAAACCTCTGATGACGCTGGCGTCTTTCAACTGACGGAGGATCTGGCGATTGTGCAGACACTCGACTTTTTTACCCCGATTGTGGATGACCCTTATTGGTTTGGTCAGATTGCTGCTGCCAATGCAATCAGTGATGTTTTTGCCATGGGCGGCAAACCTGTCACCGTACTCAATATCGTCGGCTTCCCCATCTCCAAGCTGGACCCGTCCATCCTGACCGAAATCCTGCGAGGAGCGGCAGATAAAGTTGCAGAGGCTGGCGCCGTGCTGGTTGGCGGTCACTCGATTGACGATCCTGAGCCAAAATTCGGACTCTCTGTCACAGGCACCATCCATCCTTCCCGCGTCCTTACCAATGCGACAGCAAAGCCAGGAGATGTGCTCATTTTAACCAAGCCGATTGGCGTAGGGATTCAAACAACCGCGATCAAGCGTGACGCTCTCTCTGCTGAGCAAACGGAGCGAGTCATGACTGTGATGGCAACACTGAACAAGTACGCAGCAGAATGCATGGAGGCTTACCCCGTCAACGCCTGCACCGATGTGACAGGCTTTGGACTGATGGGTCACTCTCTCGAAATGGCAGAAGGCAGCAAGGCAGGAATCCGGATTTATGCGGATCAGGTTCCAATCCTTCCTGGTACACGTGAGCTGGCAGAGCAAGGGATTATTCCCGGAGGAAGCAAGTCCAATTTCCGCTGGGTCGCCGATCGCGTGCAATTTCCTGAGGAGATGGAGGAGCTTGATCGCATGATTTTATGCGACGCCATTACTTCTGGTGGACTATTGATCAGCTTGCCTGCAGAGGACGGTTATCGCCTGCTAGAGGACCTGCATGTACGCGGTATCAGCTGGGCAAAAGTCATTGGGGAAGTGGTAACAGAGCACCCAGGAACGATTTCCGTCGTTTCCAAAAAACGGTGAAAATTTTTCTTGCAATTATTCTGTCATCTAGAGTATCCTAGTCAACAAGAGTTTATCTGTGAAAAAATTTTGAAGGACGGGAGTGTTGGTTCATGGTAATTGCTGTAGTTCTCTGCGCTTAGGTAGGGCCTTTTGTGAGGGGCACTGCCTCTTACAACCTTATCGAAAGCTAGAAGCTGCAGGTTGCCTGAACCGCTTCCGTCTTTTCCCGATATGATGTGGGCGCCAGTTTTACGGGGTGTTGTCGGTTTTTTGTACCAAGAATCGCTTGGACATAGACCGTTTCTTTCGTTCTCCCGTTTTCCCGGCTGTTTTTCCCACCCTTTTCTATCGTTCGGCAAAGCGCAAGCGGAAGAGCATCGTCTCTCTACCGTTTGCGCTTTTTCCTGTGACAAACGTCTCGACGCTTTTCGTAAAAAAGTGGATGTGACCGCTTGCGGTCAAACAATACGGTCATCACCGTTTTGTATAGAGCATGAGCACGGCACCTGTCGGCGAAGAACCAAAATACGAATGGAGGAATACTTGTCATGCATTGGCGTTCATGGGATCTCAATTTAAAAGTACGTCTTTTCGGCGAATTGATCACCCATACTTTCTTTTGGATGTACTTTCCCTTTATGGCGCTCTATTTCAGCGATACATTCGGCAAAGACGTTGCTGGTCTCCTCCTGATGGTGCCACCGCTCCTCGGAATGCTTTCCAACCTGTTTGGAGGCTATCTCTCGGATAAAGTCGGGCGCAGATTTACAATGCTCCTCTCCCTATCCATGTCGACTGTGATGTTTGCCTTGTTTACATTCTCCACCTCCCCTTTGATGGACTATTTTGCGTTCATCGGGATTGGAATCGCAGGTGCCCTATACTGGCCTGCCAGCTCTGCCATGGTGGCGGATCTGACTACTGAAGAAGATCGACGTATCGTTTTTGCGACATTTTACACAGCCATGAACATTGGGGTAGTAGCAGGACCTGTCCTGGGATCGTTTTTCTTTGTTCATTATCGCTTTGAATTATTGCTTGTCTGTACCATCATTGAATTGCTTTATTTGATCGCCATCTTCTTTTTAATCAAGGAAACCTTGCCCGAAGAAGTACGTCGTGAGAAAGCCAAGGAACGTTTTTCCCTGACTCAGCAATTCAAAAGCTATTCCATCATCTTCCGCGATAAAGTTTTTGCCCTCTACATTCTCGCAGGAATATTCGTCGCAATCGGATTTATGCAGCTTGATATTTATATGGCCTTATACGTAAAAGAGCACGTCATGTCCCAGCCGCTGTTTTCCTGGGGCGATTGGAGCTTCTCTATCGGGGGGACAAGTGCATTTGGCTGGCTGATGGGGCTAAATGGTCTCTTGGTTGTTTTGTTTACATTGCCTGTTACACAGTGGTTCCAGCATTGGAGCGACCGCAACAGCCTGGTCATTTCTTCTGTCCTGTACGGCTTAGGCATGTTCCTGATGGCCTTTACGTCAAACATTTGGCTTTTGTTCGGCTGCATGGCGATTCTCACTCTGGGGGAACTGATTCGTACTCCAGTCGCGCAAAGCTTTATTAGCAAATACTCGCCCGAAGACGCCAGGGGTCAGTATATGGGAGCCTCGTCCCTGCAATTTTCCATCGGACGCTTTATTGCTCCCATGACAATCGGGTTATCGCAATGGCTAGCACCAGTCGGTGTATTCGGGATCATCTTGGCCATTTCTCTGGTCAGTGCGTATTTGTACATCGTCTTGTTCCGCATGATTCCATCAGAGCAAAAAGGATAATCGTTGCTAGTCTACAAGTCGACCTTCACCATAGGTCGGCTTTTTTGCGCAAAGCCAGGTTTTTCAATGAAATCGTACTAGTTGGCCAAGTCTAGCATATAGTAATGACGAGCAAGCTGAATGAATAGCTAGGAGGTTTTCTCATGAACCAGCTGCAGGCTTTTGCTACATTCAGTCAATCAGGAGAGCATGTATATCGCACATCTACCTATATCCAATGGGGCACTGGCGCTCAATCACTGGGCAGCTGTCTGTTGCTTAACCCAGGCTCCGCAACTCTTTTCCGGGAAAGACCTGCTCCGAATCATTCGATCATGGGCCAGATTACACTTGATCCCACGATGCAGCAACTGGTCAAGCTGGTGGCGGAAATCTATCAAAATCGATCGCTCGATGGCAGATTTACCATCTACAATCTGTTTACATTGCAAAACCCTCGATCCGTTGACGCCATTGCCACTTTTGAAAAGCTCGTGGAGAACGGCGAGACTACCATCAGCGAACAGCTGGTACCGATCCAGGAGCTACAGCAGCATCCGTGGATTTTACTCGGGTGGGGCTGCCAAACGAAAGCTTCCTGGCAATACCTCCCCCTGCTCAAGCAATCGTGGCTACAACGAATTGCTGCATCAGGCATCCCCTTCTTCGGGAAAACGTGTTCCAACGGCAGAGACTACTATCATCCGTGCCCACAGCTATTCGCTACACGAGAAGCTCTTTTGCGCGATTTGGTCAATGAGCACATACAGATCAATCCTGGAAGCCGTACTGCTTTTTGGCGTTAATAAACCGGTAGTAAATTCCCCGCGCGACTCTACTAGACATGCTGACAGTAGAGAACGCGGTTTTTCTATGGAAAAGTTTGTATTGATTGCGAACGTTTGTTCTGATATGATTTATTTATCAGACAATTCTCATCCTGATAACAAGAACCTTGAATGGAAGTGAGCGTATGTCGGAACAGATGAATGCATCTCAAGTACGTATTCACCCTTGGTCTGAGGAAGACCTTCCGTTGCTGCATCTCTTGAACGCCTCCGAGATGACGGAGCATTTAGGAGGGCCGGAAACAGAGGAACAGGTCGTCAGCCGGCACAATCGGTACGTGAACACCTTGGGGAAAGAGTCAGGGTGTATGTTCCGTGTCACCCTCCTGCCAGAGATGACATCCGTTGGCAGTGTCGGCTATTGGGAGCGCTCTTGGCAAGGAGAAGCCGTGTACGAAATCGGCTGGAGCATCCTTCCCACCTATCAGGGAAAAGGCATTGCGTCAGCTGCGGTAGCAGAGGTTATCGCTCACTGTAGAGCTGAGCAAAAGCACACATCCATCCATGCGTTTCCCTCCGTGAACAATGCCGCATCAAATAGAATTTGCCGCAAGCTGAACTTTTCGCTTGTCAGCGAATGCGATTTCGAGTATCCACCCGGGAGCATCATGAAATGCAATGATTGGCGACTGGGGCTTGGCTTGGGGACGGAGGGGGCAGAAAAAAAGAGCCTGCTTCCCGGTTAAGGAAACAAGCTCTGACTTTAACCTTATTCAAGCAAACTACGGCATTTCGTTTGCCTCAAAGTACTCTTCCCGGTCAAAACGTCCCCGCATCCATTTATACGTATCGTCGTAAATGGCGCGCATGACCGAGTCTTTGTTGTTCGCTGCCTCGATCAACGTTTTGGAACCGTAGTAATACGCATGTACATTGTTTTTATCCATTCCCAGCCTACGTGCTGCAACCAGCTGGTTGTAGTAAATCTGATAGAACTTCGGATCCTTGTACATCCGCTCGTCTCCTTCAATTTCTACACCCATGCCGTACTTGCTGACAACCTCGAGCACCCCTTCAATACGATCAAGCCCAACAGGTTTGTCATTGTAATAGTTCGGCTGCAGGAAGGCATAGTCGAAATACAAGGACTTCCACTCTTCCACTCCTGGCGCACCAAAATACGGAATCCAATAAAAACGAAGTGCGTTGTCATGCACCATGCTCGCTGTACTGCGGATCAGCTCGCGCTCCTTTGGTGCACTATCATCGATAAGCTCATGGAACCAGTAAATGCCCTCCAGCTTGAGGTACGCGTAGCCTTCTTTGTTCCAGCGCTTTTGCAGCTCCTGGAAGTACCACTCTAGAGCTTGCTTGCGATTCAAATACGCCTGCTCCTCGCCAATCGTCGCAGCGTTAAACGAGAGAGAAGGTTTATCCGAAGCCATTTTTCCAAAATTGGTCTGATTGGCATTCGGATAAGGCAGTGCGAGAACTACGTTTTCCTGTGTTGGCGTCGTATACAGGGTTCCGCGCAAACGATTGTACTCCCGCATCGCCTTGTTCAGAGCATCCAGCTGCTTCCCTGAGCCAAACAGATCGTTCATGTAGCTCTGCCAGCCATCCTTGGTGACAGGCATGTTTTGATAAGGCAAAAAGAGGATCGTGTCAAACATCTGATCACGCATGTAGCCATCCGCTGTGCGGTAGCCTACCATCGGCAAAAAGTCTTCCATAGACCAGGTGCCGCGATCTCCGTAAGATCCCGAATAAGCCAGAAGCATATTCTCTACCCGATTGCCTGCCTTTTTATCTTCCATCAACTGTGTTGGACTTGGCGGTGGCAGTAAAACTGGCCCGCCTTCCCAATGATTGCTTGATTTTGCCCATACCTCTAGCTGGCGGGCGAAAGTAAATACTTTTACCGGGAACGATACGCGTACATACCGGGTTTCTACGTCCGGCAGCATTACGGTCAGCGTACGTTCTACAATCTTTGCTTCTGACTGCGCTACATCATGCAAAGATCTTCCTGCATAGGACCACGCCTTGCCATCACGCGATACTTCTACATCCATGTACTCAGGTATTGTAATCCCCGATGACTTCTGATGCTTGAAAGTGAGCGTGACTTTTTCCAAAGGTTTTTCCTCAGCCAAGGCGACGGTTACCTTTCGTCCAAACTGACGGTTATATCCGGTCCAATCCTGAGAAGGAGTTACCAACCCGCCAACAGGACCTGGATATTGCTTTTCGATCTCACGGAAATACGAATCCGGTTGCCCAAACGTGTCCACGGATGTAAAGCTTCCCGGTGCCACATTGATCAGCTCTTCCTGCTCGGCAGGTTCGGACGGATCTGTGGACTCTACTGGAGCAGACGGATCTTTCGTCTCGCCAGCGGCTGCCGGGTCAGTCTTTTGATCGCTGTCCCCTGCTTTCGCCTTGTTATCCTGTGCTGCCGGAGTAGAGGCAGTAGAATCGGCTGTGCCTGCCCCCTTTTCCTCCACTTGCGCAGGTGGCTTTTCTTCATTTTTGATTTCAACAGGAATCATCACCGTTTTGTATCCCATAGTGACCGTTATGTTTCCTTTTCCTGGGGTAGGTCCGGCAACGAATGTTCCGTCTGCCAGCACCGTTCCCAGCTCAGGGCGATCAAAAGCAAAGATCGGTGTAAATGGAAGCATCTCTCCGTTTACGCCCGTGACCCTCACGCGCTCGCTCGTCCCTGCCAAAAGGCTCAGCACTTGTGTATTCACCGTAAAATTCGCCTGCTCTGCCTGTTGGTATCTGGATTCTAAAATACGCTCCGCAATGACCACGGCATCAGCGCGTGTCACGATTCCTGCAGGATTGAACTTTCCGCCATTCCCCTGCATCCAGCGTTGATTGGTCACCTCGTGGATTGCCTCCTTGGCGTAATCCGCGATTTCGTCCTCGTCAGAGTAGGCTAACTCGTTAGTTGTCGCTGTTTTTTTGACACCCCCTGCTTTCATCAAGCGAGAAAGCATCACGGCCAGCTCTTGCCGGGTCAAAGGATCAGTAGAACCGAGTGTTTGATCGTTTCGACCATTCATTACCTTCATCTCTTGAAGACCGTATACATAAGACGCATAAGGGCTATTTAGAGGTACATCTTCAAAACGTGCGTCCTCCACGCTTTTGGGCTGCAGCCCCATTACCTTTGTTAACAGTACCGCAATGTCTTGACGGGAGATGCTATTGTGCGGGTTGAAGCGGTCGTTCCCCTGACCGTTGATCAAATGAAGCCCAACCAGTCTGTTTACAGCATTGCGGGCGTAGCTGTTCTCGATATCAGAAAACATGACCGTCTGCTTTTCTGGCTGCGGCTTTTCCGTCGTCTGCTTTTCTGGATCGGTACTGGCAGAAGCCAGCGGCGCGGTTTGAACCAGCAAAGTGGTTACTGCCAAACAAGCTGCCAGCATCCGACTTCCAAATCGTTTCTTACTCATTGCTTTTTCTCCTCCAAAATGGCCCTTCTGTCTGTTACTCAGTTATTACATTGGGGGAAGCCAACTGCTGACGTGGTGGTTTTGGGCCAAAAAACTGGTAGTAATCTACCTTCATATTCCCGTTGTAGAGCTTTCGCTTTTTGCTTGCTGTGCGTCCAAAATGCTCTTCAAACAGCTCGTCCGACGTAATGACGTAAAACGACCACGTATCCATCGCAGCAAAGGTCTTGCCCATCTCGCCATACATGCGGCTTACCTGCTTCCACTCACCCAGTCGTTCACCGTACGGTGGATTGCAGATCAAGTAGCCGTATTTGCGCTTGGTTCTTACATCCCGTACATCCATACGCTGAAAATGGATCAAATCATCTACACCTGCTTCTCCTGCATTCCGGCGTGCAATTTGTAGAATCTCATCGTCCATATCGGTACCGATGATCTCCAGCTTTTGATCATAGCGAGCCTTATCATGCGTTTCAGCACGTGCTTCACGCCAAGCTGTTTTGGGAATGACGGGCCAGCTCTCGGACACAAACTCCCGGTTCATGCCTGGGGCGATGTTTTGACCGATGAGCGCTGCTTCGATCGGGATTGTCCCAGAACCACAGAAAGGGTCCATGAATACGCGATCCGGCTTCCAGCGTGACAACAGGATCAATGCCGCTGCCATCGTTTCCTTTAACGGAGCGGTACCAATTAGTTCCCGGTAACCCCGCTTGTGCAAGCCCGGCCCAGACGTGTCAATCGTCAAGGTCGCCACGTCCTTCAGAAGAGCGACCTCGATCTTGTACAAAGGTCCCTGCTCCTCAAACCATTCTGTCTTGTACTTCTTTTTCAAGCTTTCTACTACCGCTTTTTTCACGATAGCTTGGCAATCCGAAATACTGTACAACGTTGACTTGACCGACTTGCCTTCCACTGGAAATGCTGCGTCTTCCGTAATCCAATCCGCCCATGGCAGAGCCTTTGTCTTTTCAAACAGCTCGTCAAAGGTGGTCGCTTTGAACTCCCCAATCTTTAGACGCACGCGATCGGCAGTTCGTAACCATAAATTTGTGCGCGGAATAGCAGAAATATCTGCCGTGAATGTAACCTTTCCATTTTCTACCTGGACGGGTCCGTAGCCAAGAGCTTTTACCTCTTCTGCCACTACTGATTCCAAACCAAAAGTCGCCGTAGCGATCAATTCTACTTTTTGCATGATACGATCTCCTGTCCGTGCCAATATACTTGGGTCATACTCTTTTCGTTCGTGTTCAAAAAGAAGACTTTTTGAACCACCTCTTAATACTATATTACCCGATTTGAACATGGGGTTGGTAATCTTGTCTAAAACAAAACGGTCATGACCGTTTTCCCCTCTCGTCGGGGAACAAAAGTGTTTGACCTCAAGCGGTCACATCCACTTTATGTCGAGAAGTTTTTCACAGAAAAAAACCCTGCCACTCTAGAAAAGAGGCAGAGCCCGGATTACGCTTTCTCCTGCTGGAGACGCTATGTAAAAATGCAGCTGCGCGCAAGGAGAGGAAAGTCATGCCTGAATTGCCGGAAATGGAAACATACCGTCGTTTGTTACAGGACCGCATCGGTGGACGAACGATTACTGCTACCCATGTGCAACGGGAAAAAACGATTAATCTGTCTCCGGCAGAATTTGACCGGGTTTTACTGAGAAACCGGATCACACTCGTGGATCGCCGTGCCAAGCACCTGTTGTTTCATTTGGAAAGCGGACATGTATTGCTGCTTCACTTGATGCTCGGAGGCTTTCTTTATTACGGCTCAGCCGAAGACAAGCTGGAGCGCACTGCCCAAGTCACACTCTCGTTTGACCAGCACCTACTTTATTTTCATGGACTGCGTCTAGGCTATCTGCATTTGCTCACGACCGGTCAGCTAGACGAGCGGCTTGACTCACTTGGTCCCGAACCGTTAGATCCTGCCTTTACCCTCACCCGTTTCACAGAGCTGCTCGCAGAAAAACGAGGCGTTCTCAAAACAACGCTTGTTGATCAGCATTGGCTTTCCGGAATTGGCAACTGCTATTCAGATGAAATCTGCTTTGACGCTCAAATCCTGCCGACCAGACGCATTCCCGAGCTGTCCACCGAGGAGATCCAAAGACTCTATCAATCCATGCAAAACGTTTTAAAAGAAGCGATTCAGTTTGGCGGCTATATGAAGCCATCCCTTTACCGTGACGATCCGTTAACGGGTGGTTTCGACGACCGTTGCCGGGTATATGATCGCGGTGAAGAGCCTTGCCCGCGTTGTGGACAATCGATTGTCCAAAGCAAACTATCCTCACGCAAGGTTTTTGCTTGTACCAACTGCCAGCACTAATCGCTCATCGAGGCTGCTTACTCGACCACTGCTTCTTTTTCCATCTGCTTGCTCATATACACCTGCTCCGTGCCGGATGATTCAAAGCCTGCCTCAGCCAATAACGCGAACAGCATTTCGTCAGATGCTCGCAAATTGAACGTCGACCGGCGGCACTCCACCTCATGCGGAGCGTACACAGAAGCTAGTGCGGTACGCAGAATGTTTTTGGCATCGGGATGACCTGGCTGTGCAGCACATTGGCGCAGAACAATCGCACCTAGCTTGCCATCGTCATTCAGCACGATTTTATACATCGCATAACCAACTGCCTGCCCATCCTGATCTTCTACTACCAGGGCTTGTGCATCCCGCAAGCTCAGCCACTGGTTTTGCCATGGTACATCTGAACGGTAAATGGGCAATCCCGCTATTTCCTGCACCAGAGCCGCTCTCACCTGATAACGCCCATCTGTGGGCTCTCCAAATGCCTGCTCAGGAAGCGCGTCCATCCGTTGCCAAAACAGCAGTCGATCATCCAGCTGATAGCCCAGCTGCTCATAGAGTGCGATGGCCTTTTCATTTTGGCTGAGCGCCTCCAGTGTAGCTACATCCACTCCCACCTCCTGGTACCGTTCAAGCGTGGCATGAATTAGCAAGCGCCCAACTCCCTTTCGGCGATACTCCGTCGCTACACCTGTCCCGCCGTTCCACGCCACCCTTTGATTTCCGATCGTTCTTAGTCCACTCGCTACTAAACCGACTGGCTCTGTTCCATCAAAAGCCACAACGGATAAGGACATGACATAGCCCTCTGCCCCAAGACGCTGGACCAGGCTCTCCTCGGTCATCGAAACGGGTAAAAAATAGCCTTCAAAGCCTCTGTTCCATGCTTTTGTAACTTCGGCAAAAGTACATTCGCTCATCGACTTGATGGTAATCACAGTATCACCTTCCATTCTTTTGATAAAAATATTTTAATCGTTAAAAACTAAAAATTCAATCTTTTATAGCAGACTCTGCACTCCAACTGTCCCTAGTACACACTACATGATAAGATAGAAAAAATGCTTATCCGGGAGGTATTATGCGCAAACAGCTTACGGTCGGATCGCTCCTGCCTTCACGTCCAGCTTTACAAACAGCGAATCCTGTCCCCGCATTCAAGGAGCCGGTACCTCAAACACAAACTGCCTTTACCCGGTCAACGGCTCCTGTACGGCCTGAAAAAACGGAGCATAAGCACGTACAGATCAAACAAAAAGGGCAGTCGTTCACGGTTCAGTATGCTCCCTGTCAAACCCTTCTGGCCGCAGCTTTGAAACAAGGTCAGAATCTCGCCTACAAATGTCAGCAAGGCTCTTGTGGAAAGTGCAGTGTCCAGGTGCTTGAAGGAGACTTTTTGCTTGACGCTCCCAAGTCACAGGAACAGGCAACACTCGATAAAAAACTGGCTTCTGGCTACCGACTCGCGTGCCAAAGCATATTTCGCTCTACGAGAAGAATATAAAAGTGTATGTTCAAAAAGTTGGCTTTTCAGCACCGAGGAAATGTCGAATAAGCATTCAGGACTCCTTCGTGATCAAAAGACGACTTTTTGAACAACCTCTAAAAGGTGGTAGCAGTAATGAAACCAACACGAATCCTCTTGTTCGCTGGAGGTAATCTGGGAAGCTGGGCGCTTCGTGATATTCAAAAGGATGATTGGTTAGTCGGTGTGGATCGCGGCTCCCTGTTTCTCGTCCGAAACGGTCAGACCCCGCGGCTTTCTATCGGTGATTTTGATTCTGTCTCAGATGATGAGATGGCGGAGATCGAAAAATACAGTGAGGCGGTATCCTCCTGTGATCCTGTCATGAAGGATTTGACGGATACAGAGATGGCACTCACGTGGGCAATCGAGCAGCAGCCCGAAGAAATTGTCCTCATCGGGGTTCTTGGCACCCGTTTTGATCACTCACTGGCAAATGTGCATCTTTTGCAAAAAGGTCTGCAAGCTCAAATCTCTTGCCGCATTGTCGACGAGAAAAACGAAATTCGACTGATTGATCGCAAGTGCACCATCATGCGGGATCATTTTACCAACATCTCACTTCTCCCGCTCACTCCTGAGGTAACGGGCATTACGTTAACCGGTTTTCTCTATCCGCTGGACAACGCCACTTTGCGGATTGGCGATACGCTTGGCATCAGCAATGTCATCTCCGCTGAAACGGGCACCATTCAGATTAAAACCGGCAAGCTGCTCGTCATGAAAAGCAAGGACTAAGCGGGCAATGCTCGAAAAAGGATCTCTCCACACTAGAGATCCTTTTTCTATGTGTTGACGATAACGGAGTTTGACAGCTTACTCCTCAGCCTGAAGCGGTAGCTGCCAATCGATTTCCTCGATACCCTTGGAACGCAGAAATGCATTTGTGCGCGAAAAAGGACGGCTGCCGAAAAATCCGCGATTTGCCGAAAACGGACTTGGATGCGGAGACGAGATAATATGATGCTTCGACGTATCAATGAACGACGCCTTCTCTTGAGCATGCTTGCCCCACAAAATAAATACGAGTGGCGTCTCCCGTTGATTCAACAGCTCGATGACACGATCCGTAAACGCCTCCCATCCTAAACCCTTGTGAGAGTTAGGCCTACCTCCTCGCACCGTCAATACGGTATTTAGCATCATGACCCCTTGCTTCGCCCAATGCGTCAGGTAGCCATGCTCAGGAACCGCACAATTCAAATCGCTCTGCAGCTCTTTGTAAATGTTTTGCAGGGATGGTGGCGGCTTGATGCCAGGCTTGACCGAAAAGCTCAAACCATGTGCTTGCCCTGGCCCGTGGTATGGGTCTTGTCCCAAAATAACTACCTTTGCCTGCTCATATCCAGTCAAATGCAGCGCCGTGAAAATTTGATACATGTCTGGATAGATCGTTTGCGTTTGATACTCTTCTTTTAACATCTGACGCAGTTTCAAATAATACGGTTTTTCAAATTCCTCTGCCAATACAGGCGCCCAATCATTTTCCAATACGGCCATTTTTCCCCACCCTGTCCATTTTGTCTTATCTTCTACCTTATCACAAAGCTGCGCATCCCTAAACCAGGATTGTGTCCCGCAAGAAATAGGACCTTAGGCTGGAGAGCAGCCACTTTTCTCCAAATCGTAGTTAATGGTTCCTAGTACCCTTGGTTGATAGCTCCCTTTGTCGATTTTTGACATAATATTTTTTGGGAAGATATAGAATTAGACGGGAGAGAGGTTTTTCGTTCAACATGAAATGGGACCTGAAATCATTTATGGGGGGCATCATTGTAGGCTCGGTGCTTTTTTCTGGTATCGCTATTGCCGCTCCAGCTTATCCAGATGTAACCGAAGGAATCAAGACACCGTTCACCTACTACTTTGATGGTGTACCAAAATCACCAACGAACGAAGTAAAAGGCATTATGTACAATAACTCTGTCTACGTACCTATTCGTTTTGTCGCAGAAAATTTGAACAAGCCTGTTATTTACGATCAAAAATCGAAGTCGATTTATATCGGAAAGCTGCCAGTCGCCAAGATGTATTCCAAAATGGAAGCGGTTGAGCTGGTCAAAAAGAAATTGGCAGGCAGTCTGACACCTACACACGTAGTCGAGTATGATCATGATGATGAAAAAGGTCACTATGTGATTCAAGTGTATCAGACATACGTGAACAATTTCCAAACCGGTGCCAGCTACACCAGCACATATGGCTGGTTCGTTGTAAATCCGAATACAGGTGAGATTACGTCTTTACTCTAATCCTGCACTTATCCTTTTTACATACATGAACAGCGACTACTAGGGGGCCGCTGTTTTTGTTTTTCCAAATTGTGGGCTAATTTTCATTGACAATGATAATCCATCTCACTACTATGAGAAGGATGGGATTCACTAGAAGAGAGGTGTTTCGTCTATGATGATGGAAATAAAAACGATTGTTGTTCAAGAAGGCTATGCGGACAACATTATTAAAAAGTTTAGTGCACCAGGAGTAGTCGAGGAAGCTCCCGGATTTGTAGATTTGAGCATAATGGTACAAAAGTCGCGCAAAGGCGAAGAAGAAGTCGTGGTCATGATTCGATGGGAATCCAAAGAAATGTGGAAGCAGTGGGAGCTTAGCGAGCCACATCTGGAGGGTCACAGACAATCGCGAGGAAAACCTCGCCCTGAATATATTATCAGCTCCAAAAGCGGACATTACGAGCTGAAAGCTGTAAAAGAACCTCGCCCCGTTGCTAACTAGTTACATAGAAGCAAAACAGCCATACCTTCACTTTAACCGAAGGATGGCTGTTTTTTACACCAAGCCGTATTTTTCCATCTTCCTGTAAAGCGTGGACAGACTAATTTGCAATGTATCCGCAATCAAGGCTTTGTCCTGACAGTAGTGCGGATCAGCAAAAAATTGCTCCAGAATCGCTTTTTCGTACTGGTACATTCTCTGTTCCAGCCCTTGAACCTTCTCTCCTGAATAACCCGCATCCATCTGATCACAACCGTCCAGATGAAGATATTCCGGCAAATCCTCACGTGAAATCGTCGTATCCTCTGCCATATTGACCATATATTCTACCGCGTTTTCCAATTGACGAATATTTCCCGGCCACTCGTACGAAGCAAGCCACTTGGACAGACCAGCATCCAGAGCAAGCCCACTCTTTTGCAGCAAGGTCCGGTATCGATAGAGAAAATGCTGCAGGTAGAGAGGTATATCTTCTCTGCGTTCACGCAATGGCTTTAACCGTAACGGGATAACGTTCAGCCGGTAATACAAATCCTCCCGAAACGTGCCTTCCCTCACCATACTCTCCAAGTCTCGATGAGTGGCTGCGATCACACGCACATCGATGCCAAAGGTTTTGATGCCCCCTACCCGGTCAACCGTTTTTTCCTGGAGAACACGTAGCAGCTTTGGCTGTAGAGAAAGTGGAATATCCCCTACTTCATCCAAAAAAATCGTTCCCCTATGCGCTAATTCAAATTTTCCCGGCTTGCCTTCGCGTCTGGATCCTGTAAAAGCGCCACCCTCATAACCGAACAGCTCGCTCTCTAGCAGAGCTTCGGGAATCGCTGCACAGTTAATAGCGATAAACGAATACCGGCTGCGCTGACTTTCACTGTGAATCGCCTTTGCCAGAAGCTCCTTGCCCGTCCCGCTTTCCCCGCGAATGAGCACAGTGGAAATGCTGTTTGCCACCTTCTTCGCCTTGGCGATTACATCTCGCAGACCAGTCTCAGCCCCAATGAGCTGCGCAAAATAAACAGGATTCATCACTGCCGGAGGCATTTCCTCCTGTATGTTACAGCTCTTTTCCAGCTCCGCATCCAGCTCCAGTAGCTTGTGCTCAATGAGTGAGCTCGTATGCTGCAAAAAAGGCATCCATTTTTCCGAGTTATGGTGCATTCTTTCTTTTTGCTCAGGTGAAAAGGCAATAATCCCGATGACTCCGACAGTTTTCTCGCGCTTGTGTACGGGAAAGCCGATCGTCGCCAGCTCCCGGCATTGCTGCAGAAACTTGCAGTTCATGCACTGAGACTCATTCTTTTTCATATCGAAAATCATACCCGGCTGCCCGGTCTGCAGGATCATGCGAAAGAACGAGCCCTCCGGTGCAGGCAGACCAATCAAGTCCTGATAGTAGCCGGTTCCACTGACGCGAATCCCCTGCTCATCAAGGATGGTGACGTCTAGCCCCAGCACTTTGGAAATATTGTCTGCGTACGATTGAATGAATCCCTCAATCCGGGAAAATTGTGTCATGACATGCCCTCCTGCGCCACGTTCCTTACTCCCTGCTCGCTGTGCCCATCATTGGAATGGCAGCAAGTGCTTGCTCCAAATCCGCAATGATATCCTGTGCATCCTCCAGGCCTGTCGAAAAGCGAATCAAGCCATCCGTGATGTTAAACTTCAATCTCTCCTCTGCTGGGATCGAAGCATGCGTCATAGAAGCCGGATGCTGCACCAGCGTTTCAGGGTCTCCTAGACTAAACGATATCATAGCCAGGCGCAGAGCGTTAATGAAAGATTTGGCTGCCTCGTAGCCACCCTTTACCTCAAAGGAAACAATACCACCCATTCCCCTCATTTGGCGCTTGGCAAGCTCATGCTGCGGATGGGAGGCGAGACCAGGGTAATACACGTGAGAAATCGCAGGATGATTGTCTAAAAAGCGTGCGACTTCCTCTGCATTTTGGCAGTGCTGTCTGACGCGCAACCCGAGAGTCTTTAGTCCACGCAGGATTAAAAAGGCATCCCAGGCATTGAGGTTCTGCCCTAAATCTCCCATGATGTTCTTGCGCATGAACTGGATGTGCTCGTTTTTTCCTACGATAAATCCCGCGATCACATCTCCGTGTCCATTGATATATTTCGTGGCGCTGTGTACGACCACATCTGCCCCAAGCTCCAGTGGCCGCTGCAAATACGGCGTCATAAAGGTATTGTCTACAATAACCCGAATCCCGTGACCATGGGCAAGCTTGGACAGTGCCGCGATATCGAGCACAGTCAGGCATGGATTGGAAGGTGTTTCGATGTAGAGCACCTTTGTATTCGGTAAAAAGGCCTGTTCGACTGCCTGCAAATTTGTACAATCTACAAAATCGGCTGATATGCCGTAGCGTGGTGCGAGTGAAGTCAAAAACTTGTAGCTGCCTCCGTATACATCGCGCGTACATACGACATGATCGCCATGCTGCAAGAAAGCAAGCAGTGCCCCTGAGATTGCTGCCATTCCGCTGCTCACACCAAGAGCTGCTTCCCCGTTTTCCAATGCCGCAATCTTTTCTTCCAGCGTCGCAATGGTTGGATTTCCGTATCTTCCGTAATACGTGCCAGCCCTCTCGCCCGCTACACAAGCTGCCGCTGAATCGGCATCAGGAAAAGCATAGGCTACGGCCGGGACAACTGCCGATACAACTGCTCCTGTTTTTTGGCATGGTGTCTGTGCGGTATGAATAATGGCGGTATCCATCTTCCATTTGTTGTTTTTCATCGTCGTCTCTCCCTTGGTCTGCTCTTTTTCTCTATTGCCATAGCAAGGAATGTGCCAACGAAAGAAACCACTCAAATCGCGTAAAATGCTTATGTTCCTCTCCATATTTTCGCAAGTATGCGAAGCATTTGGGATGCAGATACAACAAAAAAGCCGTCGGATTGCCCTACGGCTTTTTCCAAACTTGCGAGAGGCTTTTGCAGCTTAGCGAAAAACTATACGAGCATGCCACCACTCTGTCTGTACTTCAAAATTCCCTCTGCCGCCCGATAAGAAAGAGCTCCCATTGTCCCTGTCGGATTGTAGCCGCTATTGTGCGGGAAGGCAGATGCCCCTACTACGAATACATTTTCCGCATCCCACATTTGCAAGTAGGTATTGACCGCGGAGGTATCCGGCGATGAGCCCATGATGACGCCGCCCGTGTTATGTGTCGACTGGTAAGGCGTAATATCATAGGGTCCAAGCTTGCGGTTGATTTCAAGCTTCTCGGCTGCTCCCATCTCCTTGACGATTTCGCCACACTTGTCTGCACAATAAGCAGCAAGCTGTCTGTCCTGTTCCTCAAAGTCAAATGTAATTCGCATCAATGGATCTCCAAACGCATCCTTATAGGTTGGGTCGAGATCGAGGAAGTGGTGACGGTAAGGCATGCAAGCACCTTGTGCCCCTACGGATAAAAAACGGTTTGCATACTTGATCGAGGCAGATTTGAATTCTTTTCCCCAGCTCGGTGTCCCTTCTGGTACTTTGTTGTTGGCAATCGGGCGTTGGCCAGTTTGGGTCAGACTGATGTTTGCCCCGTGGATAAAATTCAAGTCTTTATGATCAAAGTTGTCACCATTGAAATCGTCCAGGCACATTCCGAGTGATCCTGCTCCTGCATAGTTATTGAACTCCTTGTTGTCAAAAAAGCCGACTGCGCCGCCGCGGATGACCTGGTACGCGTAGTTTTTGCCGATCACACCTTTACCCGTAGCAGGATCATACGGCTTACCCAGGTTGGACATGAGCAAAATGCGTGAGTTGTTAAATACATAGCTGGTCATCACGACGATATCAGCAGGCTGTTCGATTTCTTCACCCGTAGTAACATCGGTGTATAAAACACCGGTTGCCTTTTTCCCGGTATGTAAGATGCGCCGGACATGTGAATGCGTGCGGATTTCAAATTTCCCTGACTTTTTGGCTACAGGTATGACGGTTACGACGGGATCTGCTTTAGCCCCGTATTCACAACCGAACCGCTCACAGTAGCCGCAATACTGGCATGCCGCCCGCGCTACACCATCTGGATTGGTATACGCCTGCGACAGATTGGCAGATGGCATCATATACGGATGCAGACTCTTCTTTTTGGTTGCTTCGGCAAACATTTTCATGCTCGGGGTGCTTTTCATTGGCGGAACCGGATACGGGCTGGAGCGTTTGCCACCCAATGGATTTTCCTCGCCAGCGATCCCCGCCATTTTTTCAAATTTGTCAAAGTACGGCTCCAATTGATCGTAGGTAATACCCCAGTCCTGTATCGTCATGCCGTCAGGAATTTTCTTTTCCCCGTAGCGCTCGATCGTTTTACTGCGAATCTCGAAGTCGTAAGGTAAAAAGCGGAAGGTCTGACCATTCCAGTGCACACCTGACCCGCCAAGGCCAGTTCCAATCAGGAAGGAACCGTACGACCGCATCGGGAGAGCGCGGACACTGGTCTTGCTGCGGAATGTAATGGTTTCCTTGGACAAATCCTGCATCATTTCGTAGCGCAGAGCGTAACGCAACTCGTCATGCACCATAAAATAGTCCTCGGTTTTACGCTCTTTTCCGCGTTCCAGTCCGACGACTGTCAATCCCTGCTTGGTTAGTTCGGAAGCGATAATTCCTCCCCCCCAGCCAACACCTACTATCACTACGTCCACTTTGGGCAATTTTTTCGCCATGACTATCGTATCCCCTTATTAATGTTGATGATCTCGCAAACTCAAAGGTGCCATTTTGACAAATTCGTCCTTTTCGATCACCTGGGTATAGGCCATCTGGTTGCCGGGGTAATTTTTCATTTTCCAACCATCCATGTTTTTGTTGCCTCCGTACAACGGGTCAGAGTAAATACCTTCCAGCGTGCTTGCACGAAGCATTTTGAAAAACGCACTCGCGGAGATCGTGGTCAGCTTCACTTCATCGGATTCAAATGCTTTTAAGACCGCATCTTGTTGTTCTGCCGCCAGCTCGTGGAACCGTTTTTGCTGCGTACTGTTGCTGTAGTTGTTCAACTCCTGAATTCCGATATCAAAGATTTCTCTTCGTTTTAAGCGCCCTTGATACCCTTGAGTTGCCTCTCCGGGAAAAAAGGGTCCCTGCATGTAATCTCGTGAATTGAAGCCCCAATCACCTGCTAGCTGGTGATCAATGAAATAGGCAGCCCCAAGTGTTTTTGCTCCTGGGCCGATTTCATCCTCAGGAAAAATACGTTCGCAGGCAGCTTCGACCACCTTGAACTGTTCCGGAGAAAAGTACATCAGCGCCTGATTGAAATCGGCAGTAGGAGCCGGTGTCGTTCCTGGCTGTTGCGGTGCTTCCGGTTTGCGAAGCAGGCTACCAGCTACACCCCCTACGACCAGACCGCCCAACACCATTCCGGTGTTTTTCAAGAAGTTTCTCCGTGATACTGGTTGCTCTTGTCTTTCGTTAGATTGTGCCAACACTACCACCTCCAGTTTTCATCTATCCTTTGTTTTGCGCTTTTTCTCGACAGACTAACCGCATTTTCTAGAAATTTTCCCAACAAGCACCACGCATACTGTTCTGATGTTCGAAGCAGGATAGTGCTAGGTAGAAAGAAAATCTTGGAGGGATACCATGAAGCTCGGAAAATGGATGGGTACTACAGGTCTAGGTCTCGCTCTTCTCGTAACTGCCTGCAATAACCAGGCGGCTCCAGCGCCACAGCACCCGGCTCGCACACAGACAATGCACCCTGCCGCACATGGAGATACCGTCATTCCCAGTGTGGATCGCGACAAGAAACTGACAACCAACTCGCACGGCACTACTTACAGTGGCATGGGTCATGCTTTATACAGCTCCATGGGCAGCTCGCACATGCATACTGGTGGTCCGTCGACCAAGCTTGAAGCCCAGTTGAATGCAGCGGGCGTACACGGTGTACAGGCACTGATCGTCAACGATGTTATTTTCCTCGCGCCATCGACAGCCAAGAGTCAATCCATCAACCAAATGGACCCGATGCAAGCGCATCTCATCAGCAACTTTGCAGGGAGTTCGAATCGAGGGTCAGAGCCTTCGGATAAAACGCACGGAGCCACCGGCACAGGTCATGGCACAACTGGCACGCTCGGAACAAGTGACCAGGGCGCTACCTTTACACAAGCAAAGGCACAGGTAGAGCGTATGTACGGCACAGATGCCGAAGTGCGTATGGTTACCTCCAAAAGAGGAATAGACGCATTGGAAAAAGTAAAAAAGGACATGCAGGCAAAGAAGCATGACAAGACTACTGCTGCCGAATTGGACAAGCTTTTCCGTGAAGCAAAGCATTAATCTTTCTGCTTTCGCATACGTAAGCACAAAAAAGGGACAAGCATCACGCGCTTGTCCCTTACTTATGGAGAAATCGGTTTATTTCATTGAGTGTTTCTTGGGGATTCGTCACCATGAGTAAATGCTGTGAATCCGGGATCGTTTTTACAATTACCTGTGGTACTGCCCTCTGATAGCTGTGGGCTGCCTCGCGATAAAACCTCTTCTGCTCCTCATCTGGCAGCAGCTTTTCGTCGGCGAGCAGCAATAAGACAGGGCAGGTTATTTGCTTGAAAAGCTGCTCCGTACTATGTGCAGCATATTCCTGAAAATAAGCTGCGAACGCTGCTTTCGGCAGTCTGTATCCATACCTGCCATCCGCCATATGCTGCAATTCGTCCTGCATCCAGCCCGTCGGCATCCATTTCGCATCATATCTTTGAGCAAATTGGTGTTCGGCATCCTCTACTGACGCAAACCGTGTCCCTGCTAATCGGGAAACTACGCTTTTCAGATCAAATCCCGGCACCTCTTCCAAGCAATAGTAGCCTCCATCCAGTAGAATCAGACTGGAAATGCGTTGCGGCTCACGAACCGCCAGCATTTGTGCGGGAACAGCGGAAAACGAAGCTGCAAGAATTGTTACCTGATCCAGCTTTTCTGCTTCAAGTACACACATCAGATCGCGTGTGATTTGCTCAAAAGTATACGGCTCAGCGACGGAAGATTGACCATGTCCGCGTAGATCAACAGCAATTACCCGGTATTTTTCTGCTAGAGCTGGCATGATACCCGCAAACAGCAGCTTCGTATTACGAATCGCGTGCAGCAATAGAAGAGCTGGCGCGTCGTGGGCTCCTGCTACGCCGTATTCGAGCATATCATCTCCCACTGCTATCCGCTTGATACGCCCAAAGATCATTTGATTCATCTATCCCTCTCCTTTTTAAATGCGTCCAGGGATCAGTACACCGAGGTGTTCAGGGTGTATACGCGCAAAATAGAAGAGCGTCGCAAACATAGCAAACCCGACGAGTAAAATCACGACCTCCACTGCTCGCCAGCGCTTGCTCCGATAAAAACGATGCTGGCTGTTTCGCATCCGAAAGCCTTTTGCATCCAGGGCATTGGCAATCAAAGGCACTCTTTTCAGCGAGCTGAAAATCAGCGGGACCATCAAAAAGCTGTACTTCCTGATGCGCTCCGGGACACTCCCTTCGCTCGTTGACATGCCCCGTACCATCTGCGCTTCCCGAATCGTTGCCAAATCATTTTTGACAAGTGGAATAAAACGGAAAATGAGCGAAAGCAAAAAGCTTATCGAAAAAGGTACGCCAATTCCGCGAAGCCCCATCGCGATCTCTCTCGGAGAAGTCGTGAACAGGTAGTACATCGACAGAAGCGCTACATTCGCCAGGCGAAGCCCCATACCCATCGCCCACAGGACACCCACATCTGTTATTTGAACCGGGTAATGTATGACCGGAATCTTGCTGCTCCAATAGGGCGTTCCTACATCTGTAAACGGCAGCCAGGTGATCGTTGCAAAAAGAGCCCCGATCCCTCCAACCAGTACGTATGCCTTGACCATGGACCGCTTCCAGCCTAGCTTGGCGATCAGCGCCAGATTGAAAAGCCAAACCATGACGAGCACACGAGGGTCCTGGAACAAAAACGGGAGCAGGCCCAGTAAAAGAAACACAAGCAAAGCAAAGCTGGGGTGGGCATTTTTCATGTCAGTCCCTCCTTGTCAGCATGCTTTGCATTCCAGCGAGCGTCAGTGGAATTGGCGCCAGAAATCCAGCTGCTTCGCCAAATCGATAGATGGCAGGCGGCTCAACTTGTGCAGAAGCGAGCATTTCAGGCTTTGTAAATACATGAGGTGGATCGCCATCGCAGACGATCTTCCCCCGATGCATGACAATGACACGTTCAGCGTATTCCGCGACCAGACGCATATCATGAGTAATCACGATGATCGTATGGCCAGACTTGTGCAATCGTCGTACGAGCTCCATCATCTCCTGCATCCCCCGATAATCGAGACCGGTAGTCGGCTCATCCAGGACGATGACCTCTGGACGCATGGCCAAAATCGAAGCCACTGCGATCTTTTGACGTGTGCCTTTGCTGGAGAAATACGGCTCTGCATCTCCTATGTGAGCCAAACCGACTGCTTCGAGCGCCTCGTTTACTACTTGTTCGATTTCTGCCGCGGGCAGCCCCATATTTTTCGGACCGAACGACACTTCCGCTTTTACTGTCTGGTGGAAGATTTGATGATCCGGATTTTGATAGCAATAGGCGACCGTTTTAGATAAACGGGCTACGGACATATCCTGCGTGTCGCTATCATTAACCGTCACCCTTCCTTTGGTTGGCTTGTACAAGCCATTGCAATGCTTGGCCAAGGTTGTTTTCCCGGAACCGTTTCCCCCGATTATCGCGACAAATTCGCCTCGCTTGATCTCTAGCGAAACTCCTTTTAAAACGGGCGTTTCCTTTTCATAGCCATACCATACATCTTCAAACGCAATGACGGTACTCACAGGCTTCCCTCCCCGACCAATTGCGCCTCCCGATAGAGGAGTGCCAGCTCCTCGACATCGAGCGGCAATACGCCGGGCTTCTCGCGCAGGGAACCTGTCTCACACAGCATGTAGTAGAGGCGAACGACCTCCGGTACAAATATACCGTTTGCGTCCAGTACATCGACTCGTGCGAAGAAATCGCGTACGGGCAGATCCAGAACGATTTTGCCCTCTGCTACCAAAATCATTCTGTCGCAAAAGGCTGCCAGCTCCTCCGTCGCATGAGAAGATACCATGATGGTCATTTCGTTCTCCTGCTTCAAGCGTTGCAGGAGTGAAAATACCTCTCTCGCGCCCAAAGGGTCAAGCTCTGAGGTCGGCTCGTCCAAAAGCAAAACATGAGGGGCATGTGACAAGGCAGACGCAATCGCTACACGCTGCTTTTCCCCGCCAGACAGCTCAAAGGGAGAGCGCTCAGCGAAGCCCTGCAACCCTACCAGCTCCAGGACCTCACCAATTCGCTGCTCGATTTGTGCATCAGTAAACCCTACATTCTCCAGCGAAAAAGCCAGCTCTTCTTCGACGGTAAGTCCGATAAATTGCGTTTCCGGGTCCTGAAAGACGATGCCGAGCTCAGCATGCGTCTTTCTTTCCCCTACAAAATGACCCGCGTAGTTTGCCGGGACCAAGCCGGATAGCATGAGCAGCAGTGTTGTCTTTCCAGCCCCAGCAGGTCCGACAACGCCCACTACCTCTCCTGGATACAAGTCGAGATTCACATTTGCCAAAGAAGGGGCTGCTGTGTCTTCATATTGCCAATGTACCTCCCTAGCTTGCAGCAGCGGTTCTTTTTTCACTAGAGGACCCTGCCTTCATTTCCCAGATAGCTATATTCCTGAAGTGGACGTCCGCGGTACAGACCCGAACGCTTCACGAAAGGATAGAGCAGCTTCAGCAGGATCGGACCGAGAATGGCAGTAGATATCGCCTGGTTTAAAAATACGGTCGGAATGAACATCGCAGCGATAGCCATCGGTGTCAAACCGAGTGCAACGTTAATGAGTATCGCGCACGCAACTACCGCGGAGCTGATAATCACTACGAACAAATAGTATTGAATCAGACTGCGCTTCGTTTTCAATGCAGGATGACTGACTGCCAGAAAGCCGATAAATCCACCTAAAAAGTTAGAGATAAATCCAACAGCAACCGCATGGGGTGGGGCACTTCCCGTCAACAAGTCACTCACCATATTCCCGAAGGCAAGTCCGATGCATCCAGGCAGACCAAAGAGCATGCCAAACACCGGCTGCAATGCGTTGGCTGGCCGGATTGGAACGGATGGAATCAGCTTGATATTCGCAAGCATGATGATCGCAACCGCATATAAAGCGGCTGTGACGACAATCAGCACATAATCAACCGTCGTCCATTTCCGACGGAAGAGTGAAGTAAGCATAAGAAAAGTCCTCCTTTAGTGGAAACTAGTAAAGTTTGGAATATTCCTGTAGCCAGTTTACTCTCTCTTCTGGTGGACGTCTAGCTGGGACTCGCTTTGGACGGCCTTAGAGGAGAGGAAAAGGGAGAAAATGCTGTGGCTCGTAGAGACACCTGCAGGGGGGCATCTCAGGACGGCTCCATTTCAAAAGCGAAACCCGCGTCCAAAGCAGTATATTCAGAGAGGCTCGTTCAAGGTGGACGCTAAAGGCAGGTCTCGCTTTCTCCATTGCGCCTTGGTAGGTGTCTCTAAGGCCTTCGCATTTTCTCCCTTTTCCTCTCACGAGCTGCTCCCGTTTCTCGCTCCTTTGTCAGGTGTGGGTTGCTCAGGATGTATTACTACATAAAAAAAGACAGGATCATGAGTAATAATCCTGTCTCTTTGAAAGCTACTTCTTTACTCTTCAAACTTCATCAGGTCTAATCTCGCACCTTTTATTTTCACCAAATAGAGTAAATAGATGAGTCCGACGAGGCTCCACAGAATTCCCAGAATCATTGATTTGATGTCCAGGCTGATCCACATAAAGCTGATGAAGCCTACACCGATGAGCGGTGACAATAGATAGCTCCACCACTCTGTCACCCGTAATCGTTTTTGTTTGCGCATATAGTAGGCAATGACGCTGAGGTTGACGAAGCTGAATGCGATCAGCGCTCCAAAGTTGATAAAGGAAGTCGCTGTCAATAAATCCAGGAACAGAGCAGCAAACATCAAGGTACCGACGAGCAGGACATTGAGCAGTGGTGTCTTCAGCTTTGGATGCACATATCCGAACCATTTTCTTGGCAAAAAGCCATCGCGCCCCATCGCAAAAAGCAGACGTGTGACGCTCGTTACCGATACCAGCCCAGAAGCTAGTGTAGACGATAGAGCGGCAGCCAAAAACACTAATTGAAAAATGGAGCCACCAATGTGAAGGGCAATTTCGGCAGAGGCAGCTTCAGGGTCAGATAGGACAGATACATCCGGGAATAACGCCTGCATGAAGTAAGAAGCTGTAATAAACAAAGCTCCCCCTACCATCGCTACCAACAAAATTCCCCGGGGAATCGTCTTTTTGGCATCGACGGTCTCCTCTGTCAGTGTTGTAACAGCATCAAAGCCGAGAAACGAGAAGCACAGGATCGACGCACCGGAAAACAAGGCAGCAACAGTCAGCTCTGGCGAAAAGAACGGTCGGATCGCAAAGACTTGTCCGATTCCGTCTCCAGTAGCCAGCCCTCGAATTGCCAATCCTGCAAAGAGTACGACAACTGCGATTTGAAAAAGGACAAGAAACGAGTTGATCGACGCTGTAACGGTTACACGAAATATATTAAGAGTAGTAATCAGGACAATAAATCCGACGATCCACCATGTTGTGGGTACCTCTGGAAAAACAGATGACAGGTAAACGCCCGTCAACAACGCATTAATCATGGGTAAAAATAAATAATCGAGCAGCGAAGCCCAACCTACCATAAAGCCAGCGTAAGGATTAATCGTCTGCTGCGTGTACGTGTATGCGGTCCCCGCTGAAGGAAATACACGGACCATTTTCCCGTAGCTGGACGCTGTAAACAATATCGCCAGAAGCGTCACTGCGTAAGCAGCCGGAACAAATCCGCCTGTTTCTTCGGATACAATTCCGAACGTATCAAAAACGGCCATTGGTGCCATATACCCCAAGCCGATCACGACAATATGCCACAGCTTCAAGCTGCGTGTGAGTTCTGCTCTCCCGTTCACTACCTGTCCCCCTTCTATTCATGACATGAATAATTATACACGCCCCTGAAAAAAGTTCCATAAAAAACGCTGCCGAGCACAGTCTCCTGTGCATGGGCAGCGTTCGTTGCTTCTCTCTTCACTTATGCTTTTGGCAGCTCAAAAGAGCTTTTCAGTGAAACGATCCGGTTAAAGACAAGTTTGTCTTCTGTCGTATCCTTTGGATCGACATTGAAGTAGCCGTGACGGAAAAATTGGTACTTTTCTTGCGGCTGAGTATCTTTCATGTTTTGTTCCACAAAGCCTTGCAGCACTTCCAAGGAATTCGGGTTGATGTTGTCCAGGAACGTACCTTCTGTTTCCTCGCCATCCATAATCAATGGCTCGTACAGACGGAATTCAGCCGGAACAGCATCGGACGCATTTACCCAGTGGATCGTACCTTTTACTTTGCGACCAGTAAATCCGCTTCCGCTCTTTGTTTCAGGGTCGTACGTGCAGTGAATTTCGATCACGTTGCCGTCAGCGTCTTTCACTACATCGTTGCATTTGATGAAGTACGCATTTTTCAGGCGCACTTCATTTCCCGGAAAGAGGCGGAAATATTTGTTCGGCGGATTCTCCATGAAGTCATCCTGCTCAATGTAAATCTCACGGGAAAACGGAATTTCGCGGTTACCCATCTCCGGATTTTCCGGGTTGATTTCCGCATCCAGCATTTCCACTTGTCCTTCTGGATAGTTGGTAATAACGACTTTAAGCGGGTTTAAGACTGCCATTGTACGCGGCGCCTTCAGCTTCAAGTCTTCACGAATAAAATGCTCCAGCATCTTCTCATCAACGATGCTGTTGCTGCGTGCTACCCCTACCTCACGGGCAAACGTACGAATCGCTTCCGGTGTAAAGCCACGACGGCGGAAGCCCGCAATGGTCGGCATGCGCGGATCATCCCAGCCATCTACTACCTTCTCATCTACAAGCAGCTTGAGCTTGCGTTTGCTCATCACTGTATTCGTGAGGTTCAGACGAGCGAATTCGTACTGACGCGGCACATGCTCCATCTCACATTCGCTCACTACCCAGTCATACAATGGACGGTGATCCTCAAACTCCAGTGAGCAAAGCGAGTGAGTAACTCCCTCGATCGCATCCTCCAGCGGATGAGCAAAATCGTACATCGGGTAGATACACCATTTGTCACCCGTGTTATGATGATGCGCATGTGAAATTCGGTACAAGACCGGATCACGCATGTTGAAGTTCGGAGAGGTCATGTCGATTTTCGCACGCAACACTTTTTCTCCGTCCTTGAATTCCCCTTGGCGCATCCGAGCCAACAAATCCAGGTTTTCTTCTACTGAGCGGTTTCGGTATGGACTGTCAACACCAGGCTCTGTCAACGTTCCGCGCAATTTGCGCATCTCTTCGGCTGGAAGATCGTCTACATACGCTTTTCCCTTTTTAATCAGCAGCACAGCACGGTTGTACATCTCTTCGAAGTAGTCCGATGCAAAAAACAGTCCGTCCCATTCAAACCCAAGCCATTGTACATCGCGCTTGATCGCTTCTACATACTCTGTGTCTTCTTTTACCGGGTTGGTATCGTCAAAACGCAGATTGGCTTTACCAGAAAACTCATGTGCGAGCTCAAAATTGAGAATGATCGCTTTGGCATGTCCAATATGAAGATACCCGTTCGGCTCTGGGGGAAAGCGGGTAATGATTTCCTTTACTTTTCCCTCTTGCAAGTCGTCGACCACAATATTGCGGATAAAATTGGATGACGCTACCTTGTTTTCCAATGAAATCAACCTTTCACTTCACCTTTACATTCCATAATACTGATTCTACTCTCAGAGTTCAACAAAATCGGGCCGTTGCCCGGCCCGGAGGTTATTACAATCGTGTTATTTGGGAAAATGCCGGTTGCAATAAAGATGGACAATCGAATCGAGAGAACGTCTCTTCTCGGTAATTTCCTTTATGGCTGCTTCATGCTCCGAACGTATGAGATGCTTCAACGGCTGTTCAACCAGATTAAATCGTTGAAAAGCAGCTGCCGCCATTTCATCCCACACTGGATAATAACGTAGCAGATCATCAGGCAATACACGAAAGCGACTTGTGCCCTCTTCTGGCAAGCAGTCAAAGGGTTCATCCAGATTCAGCGTCCCATAATCGTCAGTCAGCTCTTCCCCTGGAAAAATGTCGCGTGCTGCCAGCTCCAGATCGTACATGGTCGCTACGCATGTCGCATAAAAGCTGTGGTTAACAAACCGGGCTTTATCCCAGCACAGAATGTACTTTCCGTACTGGTTTCTGAACGAATATTTTTGCACATCCTGCTTGCGTAATGGGTCCAGTTTTTCCACAAAGACAGGGTCTAATACCTGATCCAAATCATCCATGGCCCATACGATCGTTCCTTTGGGAATGAACTTCGTCGCGAACACACCGTACCCGATCTCATCGTTGATATAGCGCAGTTCTGTATCGGGATGCATCATGGTTTTGTTTCACTCCTTGGCGCAGTCGCCTTTTTATTATCATAAGCAGTTCGGCCAAAAGTGGTGTGCGTTTGTGACCGTTATTCGCCTTACTTTTGAGACTGGTGTCATCAATTTAGGTCATTGTAAAATATATCCATATCTACTAATTCAGCAGAGGAGGTTCGCTTGCTATGATGTCTCCTACCACTCCTCATGATTGAACGAAGTCAGCAGTTCCTCGAATTCGCCCGTTCCAATCCCGGCTATCCCGAGACGGTGAAACAAAGGCTGGAACAGGAAACCGATGTGCAAAAGCGACAAGAGCTATCCGATCAACTAGGCGATCTTCTCACCATGGACGCTTCCCTATCTTCTGTGGTACCTACTCCTCCTACGATTACTTTTGACGGCTCTCTCACTCTGCATGGCAGCAAACGAACAGCCGTATTGATCGCCATGGGAAACGGACATAGTGCCTGTGACTCTGTTCTTTATTTGCCGGATGATCAAGTGATGTTCGCCGCGGACCTCTTGTTTGTGCAGAGCCATCCCAGCGTGCAAACCGGCAATGCCAAGGAATGGATTAAAATACTGGGGCAAATGAATGATCAGTCTTTCCACAAGGTCGTCCCCGGCCATGGTCCTGTAGGAGAAAAGAAGGATGTTCTCGCATTGCGGCAGTATTTGCTCGAATTAGTAGAAAAGGCGCAAGCCCTGCACGTAGTGACGTGCTCACTGGAGCAAATAGCAATCCCCTCCGTGCCAGAGCCGTATGCAGAGTGGAATGTTTCCAGCCTGTACAGACAAAATCTCCAACACTTGCTCCATCAGCTTCCGACAAAAATCATGACCTAATTTTAAGAAGTTGCGCATTTTATTTTACAGACCCATCAAATGAGCTAAATACTTATCAATTATCATGTTTGTTAAAGTGTATACTAACAGAACAATCACAATGTATATCAAATAATCGATTATCAGTTCCTTTTTATTTCTATGAAAACCTTTCCTGTATATCATTTTCACCGTCCAAATTACAATAATTACCCCAATTATGTAGTAAGCGTTGTTAAAAAAGGGATAAATACTTGTATTACCAAGGGCATGTTGATCAGCAAGCAAAAAAATGAGCATTTTTCCAACTAAAATATACATGGATGATAAAAAGCACATAATAACATACTTTCTCATGCCTGGTCACTTGCCTTTCTATGTACTAATAGCCGGCCCATCCTTAATGAGGTGGGCCGGCAGGCGTTACTTAGAACCAACTATTGTTGTAATACCAGTTTGTGCCTTAATGTTCCCGATATAGGTTAAATATGCTACGTTTTTACCTTGCGTTCCTGCTGAGACAATACCATATATATTTAAGTTGCTTGTTACTTTACTGTCGGGAGCACCTACTGGCGAGCCACTATCACCATTTATTACAGGAATGCTTACTTTTTTCTGGCCGATTAAATACGCTCCCCAGGCAAGTACACTTGCGTTTGTTTCCTCTACCCATCCACACATCTGCTTATCTGTTTCGCCAAGTGAAGTGCAAACCCCCATGCCTTCCCAGTCATTAATTTGTTCACCAATGATTTTATACCCGGATGCATCATAACTTGAGCCAGATGTAGTTAAGATATAAGGTGTTGTCAAGCTGGAGTCTACTTTGACTAGGGATGCATCAACTGACCCACCGTAATCAAAAACCTTTTTATAAACAGTACCGATATTATTGTTGGTTGTATAACTTTGATTAACTTTCTGCCCAACAGCAGAAGCACAATGACCGGAAGAGACAAGAAAATAGTTACCTTTGCTATCCTTAGCCGAGAAACCTACTGTGCAAAATCCTGATCCCTCATAATTCATCTGAGCACCTCCGGAAACAGGGCGAAGTTTAATGGAGGCACGGTCTATTTTAGATTCAGCCCGTTCTACTTTTACGAAGTTTATCAATTCATTATCGATTGAATCGCTGTTCATAAATTTCTTAATTGATTTTTTGTTCAATTGGTTAGTGATCTTTTCTCTAGCACTATCCTCATCATTTGTGTACCCAATGATCACTTGCTGTTATGCAAAACTTGAAGATATAGAACCAATTTCATCATCTGTTTCATCGATCGTTGAAGATAGTTCGTCCACAATGCTTTCTAAACTCTTCCTTGAATATTTTACTTCATTGTACTTCACTTTTACGTCCTTACCGAGTGTTTTTGAAACTTCAATCAATTGATCATCACTAGGAATCGAGAGGAATCCAATATTTATTACCCCACCATTCTCTTGGTCCACATATAAACCAGCAAAATTGCCCTCAAACTCATTTTCAAGAAATTTTATTAATTTGGGGATTCTTTCTTGGACCTCGATTCGTTTCCAAAACTCTTCACTTTCAATTGGAGTAACGTATTTGCCTTGTGAGTGAGATTCTTTCGTTTGTGCTTGAATTTGACTAGGTATTGCGGAAAGTGTTAAAGCTCCTATTACAAACAAACTTAATAATTTGCGACTTAAATTCACGAAATTCCCTCCAAAACTTAGAATTTGTCTTTGCAATGCTAAGCAAGTTTTCTGGAATGTAGAGCATGAGCTTTCTCATTTTAATACGATATCTTCGAGATATATCCCCTATTAAATCGCACCACCCTTTCTCCTTTATAAAGGAATTAATTTGTAATTGGTAATTTCACCCTTTTTAGTTTATCTGAAACAATTAGAGAAATGTGTCGAACTGTGTATTAATAACAAAAACAGGTAATTGTATCTATCTTCCTCTGCACGGTAGATAGAATGTCATAACCATTTTCTATTCGTCACAGATTGAAATAGAAAAGCTACCCGGCTGCGTGAGTAGCCAAGTCCCTAATCCCATCATCGTATTGAAAAATATGCTCTTTCTCTCCGAATGACTTTAAAGCTCTAATCATTCCATTTTTTCCACATTAAAAAATTTTTCCCTATTTACCCTAAGGGATAAATAGTCTATATTAATTGCTAATAGGAATTTTAGGAACTTTTTCCCACAACAAATGAATCAGTATTTTGATATTCAATCATTGATATCGAATCGGCAAACCCGGGGAAATCCGGCGACGCAAAGCTACAGGGGCTACCCTCGCATCAGCGGGCACGCTTGCCAGCTACCGAAATATTGATGTAGGACAAGACCAATGATCCTATATCATTGGTCTTTTTTTGCGCTCAAATTGTCTAAATTTGTCCATATTTGTATTTTTATTACATTAACAATCAAAGGAGGTGAGGCTAGACAAGCGCAGAGGAGTTTTTTGGGAATTACCATGTAACGAATCAGAAGGAGGTTTCATCGGAATGTCATTCTGGAAAAAACTATCAGCAATTGCCTTGACTGGTGTAATTGGGCTCTCGACACTCTCGCCAGTACAAGCAGCAAACCGACCAACGTCCATGTCACCAAACGCAATGGTAACTACACCACACTATCTTGCTACTGCTGCCGCACTCAAAACATTGGAAGATGGCGGAAACGCAGTTGATGCAGCGATTACTGCCGCTTCTACGCTGGCTGTTGTCTATCCTCATTACACCACTATCGGTGGAGATAATTTTTGGCTCATTTACAATGCCAAAACAAAAGAACTGAAAGCCTTGAACGGTAGCGGTCGCGCAGGTGAAAAGGCGACGATTGAATATTACAAGGGCAAAGGCTACGACACTATTCCTTCCCGTGGCTACGAATCCGCAAACACTGTGCCTGGCGTAGTTTCAGGCTGGTGGGAAGCTTACAACTACGCTCATAAAAGCATGAACAGCAACAAGCTCTCTTGGAGCAGGCTGCTTGAGCCGGCCATCGGCTACGCAGAGAACGGATATCCTGTTTCTCCAAACCAAGTGTACTGGACCAAGCAAGCTACTGATCCAACGGACAATAATTTGAAAAATCTTCAACGTTTTGATGAATTCCGCAAAATCTTCCTGAAGCCAAACGGTGATTCGTACCAACCAGGCGAGCTTCTCAAGCAAAAGGATCTGGCCAAAACCTTGCAAATCATCGCGAAAAAAGGGGCTGACGGATTCTATAAAGGAGAAGTTGCTCAAAAGATCGTGGCAGATATGCAGAAAAATGGTGGTCTGCTCACGCTGAAAGACTTTGAGAAGCACACCTCCACTTGGGCAGATCCGATTACTGTCGACTACCGTGGTTACAAGGCGTACAATGTGCCGCCAAACTCCCAGGGTATGGCATCGCTCTCTATCTTGAACGTATTGAACAATTTTGACCTAAAGAGCATGGGTGAAGGAACACCTGATTACTACCACACCATCGTTGAAGCGACCAAGCAAGCCTTTGCTGACCGTGACAAATGGTTGACTGACCCTGCATTTGTAGATATTCCTGTTAACGATCTGTTGTCCAAGCAGCATGGAAAAGACATGGCTGCACGTATTGATATGAAGCAAGCTGCCAAAACCGTTGAACCGCTCGATCCAAAAGGGGATACAACGTGGTTTGGTATTGTAGACAAGGATGGCAATGCCGTCTCGATCATTCAAAGCCATTATTTTGACTGGGGCTCCGGTATTGTAGCAAAAGATACAGGTGTTCTTCTGCAAAACCGCGGCAGCTATTTCTCTTTGGACAAGAATCACATCAACCATCTGGAGCCAGGCAAGCGCACATTCCATACGATCAACCCTGCTATGCTGTTTAAAGGAGACAAGCCTTATCTCCTCTACGGAACACAAGGTGGAGAAGGCCAGCCGCAAACACAAGCAGCCCTCGTTACTCGTATCATCGACTTTGGCTTTAGCGTACAAGACGCGATTGAAGCACCTAGATGGCTTCATGGACGCAACTGGGGATCTTCCTCCAACAATCTGAAAGTAGAAAGCCGTATTCCCCAAGAAGTTCTCGACGAGCTCGTGAAACGCGGTCATCCGGTCGAAAAATTGGAGGCAGCTTACACCGACGCAATGGGACAATCCGGTGCTATTCTGATTGACCCACAAACCAACGTCAAATTTGGTGGTGCCGACCCACGCGGTGAAGGCGCAGCCATGGGCTATTAATTGGTAGTAAGACTGCTGAGCTGGCCTCAGCAGTCTACCTTTGTATATTTCATTCCGAGAATCACATACCAACCAGGGATAGAAGAGGGGAAAAACCGATGTTTTTGTTCAGCAAACTCAAACGAAAAATGATCTTTTGGTTTCTCCTGGTATCCATCATTCCACTCGTCGGCACGACATTGTTTATCAGCAGCAGCTTTTCGACGATCTTAATTGATAAACAAAAAAACTCCTATGTTGATCTGACCTCCAGTACAGCCATCGCCATGAATCAATACCTGGACCGACGCATGACAGAGATCCAAATCCTTGCACGCACTTCAGACATCGGCTCCGATGAGGCGGAAGCGAAAAACACCTTCCTTCGCAAATTCACCGAGGATATGAAGCTGTATGACGGAAATACCTTTATATCCAAAGATGGAAAAGTAACATCCGACACCTTTCCCAACAGCATCGGAATCGATCTTAGTGAGCGTCAATTTTTCAAAGACGGCATGCAGGACAAATCCAGCTTCTCCGATGTTTTGATCGCCAAAACGACAGGGAATCGCTCGATCATCGTCGCCTCGCCCGTCACAGGGCCAAATAAAGAAAAGCTTGGTGTATTAACTGGCCTCGTCAACGTCGATCAATTTACGTCTACCTTTTTGCAAAACCTGAGTGTGGGTGATGGCGGATACCCGATTCTTGTCGATAACAAAAATCAAATCCAGTACCACCCCAATCAGGAGCTGATTGGAAAGCCGCTTGCAGAATCCGCTTTGCCTCAAGGTTTAACCGATATTTTGGCAGCAGAAAAAGCAGAGAAGGCTTCCTATCATTACACGGATGCGGGAATGGAATACGTGGTAACCTACTCCCCGATTCCAGCTACAAACTTTGGCTTGTATTTGCACATCCCGATCGCCTCCATCACCGAAGCGGTTTCAGGAGTCAACACGCTGGCAATGGTCATCGTACTCGCAGTCGTTGTCGCTGTGAGCGCTATCGCTTACATCATCGCACAGCAAATCACACGTCCGATTGTAGAAGTGGCTCAGGTTGCTAACCGCATATCAGAAGGAGAATTGACTGTTCAGCCGCTGCAAATCCGGACCAAGGATGAAGTTGGCGCACTCTCTCAATCAGTCAACACGATGGTCGAAAATCTCCGAACGATCATTCAACAAGTAAATGCTACAGCTTCGGACCTCGCCTCCTCTGCTGAACAGCTGTCTGTAAATGCAGATCATACGAGCAAGGCTACGGAGCAAATCGCCACAACCATTCAGGAAGTGGCTTATGGTGCCGAAAAACAAGTGAAGAGCGTAGAAAATAGCGTAGCGGCCATGCAAGAAGTGTCCGGTGGTGCCAAGCAGGTATCAACGAATGCCCAGTACGCTGCTGATTCTGCCGTTGAAGCATCACAGATTGCCATCGAAGGCAATCAGGCACTCCAGGTCGTCGTCAGTCAAATGCGCTCCATCGATGATACGGTTACCAATATTGCGGAAATCGTGAAGCGCTTGGGGAACAGCTCGCAAGAAATCGGTCAAATTGTCCAAGTCATCACGGCGATTGCTGAACAAACGAATCTGTTGGCTCTAAACGCTGCGATCGAGGCAGCAAGGGCTGGGGAGCAAGGACGCGGGTTTGCCGTTGTTGCAGATGAAGTTCGTAAGCTAGCTGAGCAATCTGCACAATCTGCCCAGCAAATTGAAACGCTCATCAGTGCCATTCAGCTCGAATCAAATCAAGCGGTTCTATCCATGGAAAAAGGCACAAAAGAAGTCGCCTTGGGCCTGGAGGTAGTAAACAACGCTGGCAAATCGTTCGAGCAAATTCAGGATGCCGTTTCACAGGTAGCCAGCCAGATTCAAGAGGTAAAAACGTACTCCGTCCAAATGTCGGTTGGTACGGAGCAGGTCGTAGAATTAGTCAGCATGATCGAGGAAGTAGCGGAAAACTCGGCTGATGGCACACAAAACGTGTCAGCCGCCACTGAAGAGCAGCTCGCCGCAATGGAAGAGGTCACTTCCTCCGCAGGCAACCTGGCGAGAATCGCCGAAGAACTGCAATCACATGTAAGCAGGTTTAAGCTGTAAACAAAGCAATGGAAAATGGGAAAGCCGCCGGGTTGCTCTTCCCGACGGCTTTTCCTTCCTCATTCTTTAGATCAATGCAAGCATCCGGTCTGGATGATTGGTGCAAATCTGCATGTCTGCATGCCATGACATCACAGTGCGTATATCACGTGGGTCATCCAGCGTCCAAGCAACAACCTTGTATCCTTTGTCCATCGCCGCAAGAGCCAGCTCACGAGTCAAATACGGATAACCCATGGAGAGAATCGTAGCCCCCGCTTCTTCCATCTGTTCCAGCATCAAGACAGGACGGCCGAGTACAATCAATCCGGTGACAACCTCTTGATCCAGCTGTCTCACCTGACGAATCAAATCGTGATCAAACGAGGTAATGTACACCTCTTGTTTCATGTCGTGCTTTTCTAAAAGCTCCAGCACCTTTTCAGCAATTCCGGGATACATGTCACTCGTAGCCTTCAATTCGATGTTTAAGGTGAGGCGACCTTTTACCGCAAGCAACGCTTCTTCCAGAGTGGGAATCCGCTCATCTGAAAATTCCTCTCCAAACCAGCTCCCGGCATCCAGCGCACGCAGCTCCTCCAGCGTGTGATTCATAACCAGCCCGCTGCCAGTCGTTGTGCGCTCCAGTGTAAAGTCATGAATCAGCACAGGAACACCGTCACGTGAAAGCTGTACATCAATCTCCATCGCAGAAATACCTGGCTCAGATAGTGCAAGTCGAATCGCTGCGAGTGTGTTTTCCGGTGCTTTTCCTGACCAACCGCGGTGTGCCATACAAATATTCATCTGGCCATCTCTCCTCTTGCTTACGATACGCTTATTTTTTCAGTAGCTTGCTGCCTTTGTCCGTAGCTGTTTGCAACGCCTCATCTACGCTAGCTTGACCGAGCATCGCACGTTGCAGTTCTTTTTGAATGACATCCTGAAGCTCTTTGTAGCCAGGAGCCATTGGACGAGGATAGCCGTATTGCAACTGCTCAACTGCTACTTTGAAGTTTGGTTCTTTTTCATAGAAGGCTTTCATTTCAGCTGAGTCTACTGCTGCTGTCGTCACAGGCATGTAACCGGAAGCGATAGACCAAGGAACGGTTTGCTCTGTATCGGTCATCCATTTCATGAATTCCCACGCCGCTTTTTTCTCTGCATCAGAGGACTTGGCAAGCATCACGAGATTGGCTCCGCCTGTTGGCGTACCAAAGGTTTTGTTTGCTGGCAGGAAAGCTGCGCCCATGTCAAATTTGGCATTTTTCTTCAATTCCGTCAAGGAACCTGTGGAGGTGAAAATCATGCCTACCTTTTGGTTCAGGAAGTCTTGTTCTGCTACATCCCATGCATTGTAGTTTTCGCCTGGAGGGTTTTTCATAATGCCTTCCTTCACCATTTTGGACCACAGTTCCAGTGGAGCCTTACCCGCTTCGTTGTTGATCGTCAGCTCTTTGCCATCCTCGCTCAGGATGCTGCCGCCGCCTTGGAATACAAGCGCTTCGTAGAACCAGATATCAACAGGCGTGGAGAATCCGTACCGGGTAATTTTATCCCCTTCTTTTTTGCTCAGCTTTTGCGAAAAGCTGACCAGCTCATCCCATGATTTCGGTCCGTTTGGATCAAGACCAGCTTCCTTCAGCATGTCGCGGTTGATGTACAGAAGCGGAGTAGAGCGGTTAAAAGGCACTGCGTACAACTTGTCTTTCCAGTAAGAGTTTTTCATCAGGCCGGGAATATATTTCTTTTCATCACCTTGCGAATAAGGAGTCAGGTCTTCCAGTACCTTCGCATCAGCGAATGCCGCGATGGAGGCGATCTCCACCATCGTTACATCCGGATTGTTTCCTGCTGCGACGGATGCCAAGACTTTGGAGTGGTTTTCCTGATAAGCTCCCTGATAAGCAGGCTTTACGATAATATCCTTATGAGTGTCATTGAACTTTTTGACCATATCTTCGATTGTTTTGCCGCGAACGCCGCCGAGTGCATACCAGAAGTCAATCTCAACGGGACCGCTGCTGGCAGTTGTCGCCGCCGGTTGAGACGTGCTGCCAGTGCCTGTACTAGCCGATTGTTCTTTCCCTGTCGATCCGCAGCCTGCAAGCACTCCTGACAAGCTGAGAGCGAGCGCACATAGAATGGTTCCTGTCTTTTTCATAGATTTCATGATTTGGTTTCCTCCCACAAGGTATGGTTTATTTGGATTGGTAGACAAACGCTTTGATGATATGGCGCTGGGCTACAAAGAAAATCACGAGAATCGGCAGAATCAGGATCATGTTCCCCGCCATCATGACGTTCCACAAGGTTCCCCCGTCTGACATATGCAGGCTGGAGATCCCGATAGGCAATGTTCGCACTTCGTCGCTGTTAGTCATGATAAGCGGCCAGAAGTAATCGTTCCAGTGATAGATAAAGCTGAATAATCCGAATGTAACCAGCACCGGCTTTGCCATCGGCACCATGATAGTCCACATGATTTTCCACTCCGAGGCATTGTCCAGGCGCGCCGCTTCGATAACTTCGTCAGGTACCTGCATGAACGCCTGACGAAGCAAGAAAATTCCAAAGGCACTGGCCGCGTAAGGCAGGATGAGCGACCATAGCGTATTCACCAGTCCCCAACCGCTCAATTGAACATAGATGGGCAAAAAGATCACTTGTCCGGGAATCATGAGCACGATCAGAACCAGTCCGAACAACAGATTCCGCCCGGGAAACTTGTAGCGCGCAAAGGCGTAGGCAGCTGGCACCGCGGTCAAAAATTGCAGCAGCAAAATACCGACCGCAACCAATATGCTGTTCCACGTGTAGGTAAGGAACGGACCTGACTCCCATGCATGGGCAAAATTGCTCCACTCCCACGTCTCAGGCAACAGAGTCGGGGGAAACTGCCTGACCTCTGACATTGTTTTGAAGGCTGTCGATGCCATCCACAAAAACGGAAATACAAACAGGATGGCCACTACCAAAAGCCCGATCCACTCTACTGTTTTGAGTGAAACTTCACTCACTCGTTTCATGCTGCTCCTCCTTTCTCTCTTCTCGTCATCAACGATAGTGAACACGTTTGGACATCACCAGGAAATGCACAGCCGTCAGAATGCCTACCAGAATCAATAGGATGACGGAGGCAGCAGAGGCGAGCCCGCCGTTATAGAAATCCATCCCTTGCTGGTAAATGTAAAAGACGAGCATGTTCGTACTGTTAATCGGTCCACCCTGTGTCATGATGGCAATGGTGTCAAAGGCCTGAAACGATGAGATCGTATTGATAATGAGCAGAAAAAATATCGTCGGAGACAGCATCGGTACAGTGATGCGAGTCAGCGTCCGCCACCACGGTGAGCGATCAAGTGCCGCCGCTTCGTATATATCACCGGGAATGCTTTGCAGCCCTGCAATGAAAATCAACGTATTGTACCCGACACCTTTCCAAATGCTGACGATGATGAGTGACAATAGCGAGCTTTTCGGGTCGGTCAGCCAGGTATAACCGGGAAGCCCAACAGCTTCCAGAACGGCGTTCAGAAGACCAAATTGCGGGTCCATGAGCCACATCCACAGCATAGAGACGGAAACAAGCGAGATGATATGCGGGCTGAATACTGTCGCCTGAATAATGCCGTACACTCTCGCCTTGCGATTCAGCCACAACGCGAGCAAAAAGGAGATCGTCAAGCCGAGTCCAACAGTCGCAACGGTAAATATCGCTGTGTTCCCCAGCACCTGGCGGAAATCTGTGTCCACAATCAGATCGCTGTAGTTTTGAAGGCCTACCCACTCCATTTCTTCCAGATTGATCAGCGACCAGTCCTGAAAGCTCAAATAGATAATGGACCCAATCGGGTAAAAAAAGAACAGAATGAAACAAATCATGGCGGGTGCCAGGTACAGATATGGGCGGAGGCGCGATGCGAGTTCTAGCCAAGCCAGAGGCACCTTGCGCACTTCTGCTTTCACTTGGCTCGCACCCGGCAGCTCGTAGGCGGTTGCCGCTTTTCGCATCAGCTAACCCCTCCCGCAAGAGTCGACACATGCTCTCTTCCGTTCAGACGCCCTACACGCTTGCCGCTTACCCGGTCAAAAACATACATGTGTGGCCAAGCGACGGTTACGGTTACAGACGCGCCAATCTGTCCGGAAACCTCGGTATCCGCCTTGGCAATGATTCTTCCTTTTTCTGTCTCCACATGGAACAGTGTGTCTGAGCCAAGTATTTCCCGTGAGACGATTTGGCCTCTCGCTATCCACATATCGTCATGTGAAACCGGTGAGACTGTCGCCGGCAGCAATACGGCTTTTTCCGGGCGGAATCCCCACAAATGCTCGCTTTTGGTTTCTGCCGGAACAATATTCATCGCTGGCGAACCAATAAATTGAGCGACGAAGAGATTATCTGGCTCCTGGTACAAATCCATCGGGGCAGCCACCTGCATGATGTTGCCATCGCTCATGACGACGATCTGATCTCCCATTGTCATGGCTTCTACCTGATCATGTGTCACATAGATAAAGGTGCTACCCAGCTGTTTATGTAGACTGGTCAACTCTACACGCATCTGATTTCTCAGCTTGGCGTCCAGATTGGACAATGGCTCATCCATCAGAAACACCTTTGGCTTTTTTACCATAGCCCGGGCGAGTGCAACGCGCTGCCGTTGACCGCCTGAGAGCTGTGACGGCTTTCTTTTCAAATAAGAAGACAAGCCAACGATTTCCGCTATTTCTTCCACCAATACCTGACACTCTTTTTTGGATACTCCCCGATTCCTGAGTCCGTAAGCGATATTGTCGTAAACGTTCATCGTCGGGTAGAGTGCGTAATTTTGAAAAACCATGGCGATGTCCCGCTTACCTGGCGGCAGTTGATTTACGGTTTGATCACCGATCTGGATTTCCCCACCCGATACCGTCTCCAGACCTGCGATCATGCGTAGCGTGGTCGATTTTCCACAACCAGAAGGCCCAACCAGAACAGTGAAGGAACCATCGGGAATGACCAGGTCCAAGCCTTTAACCACATTCTGGCTCTGAAACGTTTTCGATACCTGTGTAAGCATCACTCGTGCCATCTTTTTATCTCCCTCCCTCTGTTTTTACAGCTATCATTTCTGTGACAAACGCTTCGAAGTCAGGGTAAGTAAAATCGGGCTTCGCGTAAGACCATTCTTCCTTGCCGTACCACTCCAGCACTACTGCCTGTACCCCGGCACCTACAGCAGACAGCACATCATAGCGGCTGTCTCCGATCATCATGGCTTCGCCCGGCTGCTTATTCATCTCTGCCAATGCCTTTTGTACTGGCTCAGCAGATGGCTTTCCTCTGGACACATCATCTACAGACACAATCACATCAAACAAATGGTCAATCTCGGCCATTTCCAATCCGGCGACTGCAAATTCACGCTGCTTGTTCGTAACGATCGCCAGTGCATACCCCGCTTCTTTGAGCTTTTTCAAGCCTTCCTGAATGAACGGAAAGGGGCGAACATGATCGTCATGGTTCTGGCGCACAAAGGCGTAGTATTTTTGCAGCACTTCGCTTTTGTCAGGAAGACCTGCTGCCGCTGCAACCGCTGCAAGAAAATCGTCAAAGGACTCACCAAACCGCGCCAACAGCTCTTCTCTGCTGAAATGCCCGGGGGCGTATTCGTTAGCTGTAAAGGCAACGGCATCAATTACGGCATCACGGCTGTCCAGCAAGGTACCATCCAGATCAAATAACAACGCTGTAATCATGTATGAAACTCTCCTTCCACAATGAGGGACTCCCGACCGATACTGCGGTCGCTCCATGCTGTAGTACTACTTCCATCTGTTCCCGCTTGCGAAGTAAGCCTCCGGCGATAATGGGAGTATCAATCATGCTTCTGAATTCTTCGATATACTCTGGCAATAATGCAGGCATCAGCTCGACTGCATCTGGCTGCGTATCCTGTATAGATAGAAGTCCTGACTTCAGCGAGTCACTGTCCACCAAAAACAAGCGCTGAATGGTTAACAGGCCTTGCTTTTTCGCCAGCTTAACGAGTGTATTGCGTGTGGTTACGATGCCATCTGGCTTCACGTAATGCGCGAGAAAAGCAATCCCTTCCCGGTCATAGCTGATACCACCAATTCGCTCGAGGTGGAGAAAAACGGGAATTTCTCTACTTTTGAAAAAGTCCACATAGCCTTTAATGACGCCAATGTTGCCGATGGAAAGCACGGCTGCGCTCAAATTGGCTTCAGCGGCTTTTTCCAGATACTTCGCCTCCTTTACGGAAGCGATAAGCTTTATCTGTGCCAGCCTGGCTCGGAATTCTGCCTGATTCATTCGCATTCGCCTCCTTTTTGTCCATAGCAAAAAACCCAACGACATGACAATGCCAAAGAACTTTCGAGGAAAGTACTTGGAAAGGCTGTCGGGGGTTTCTCCATGGCTCCAACCGAGGGATTTTTTCACTTGTTAATTAGAATGGTACTGTAGAAGCGTTAAGAGAACATAAAGCGATTGTTAAAAAAGGGCAAAGATCGTGTAAGCGTGGAATTGACGGAAATCGAGGAATGGATGTATCATTCAATCTATATTCAAATAATCAAATATTCGAAGATAAGAAGGGTTGCAAAGATGAAGTGGGGCGGAAGATTTGAGGGCTACAATCAGGAAGCGTTCAGGAAGGATTGTATTTCCGGATTTATCGTAGGTATTATTGCGATTCCTTTGGGGATGGCCTTTGCCATTGCTTCGGGAGTGAAGCCGGAATATGGCATTTACACCACGATTATTGCAGGTACCTTGATTTCCTTGCTTGGCGGCTCCCGCTATCAGATTGGCGGACCTACTGGTGCCTTTATTCCGATTTTGTTTGCCATCGTCATGCAGTACGGGTATGAAAACCTGCTCATCGCAGGATTTATGGCAGGTATTCTGCTTGTCCTCATGGGGGTCCTACGGCTTGGCGGCTTGATCAAATTTATTCCCCGCCCTGTCACGATTGGATTTACTGCGGGAATTGCCGTCATCATTTTTACCGGACAGATTTCCAATTTTCTCGGGCTTCAGGGCGTGCAAAGACATGAAGACTTTCTTTCCAATATGAAGGAGATCTTCATCCATTTCGTTACACTCAACATATACAGCGTTGGCATTGCTTGCCTTAGCCTTGCCATTATTTTCATTACGCCGCGATATCTCCGAAGCATTCCGGGCTCTCTCGTTGCCCTTGTGATCACAAGTATCGTGGCTGTACTCTTTTTAGACGGAAAGGTAGCCACCATTGGCTCAACATTTGGCGCGATCCCCAGCACATTGCCCAGCTTTCATTTTCCCGAAATCACATGGGAACGATTGCAAAATTTACTGAGTCCAGCCCTAATCATTGCTATACTAGGAGCGATAGAGTCTTTGTTATCCGCGGTCGTAGCCGATGGGATGACTCGCAGCCAGCACAACAGCAACCGGGAGTTGATCGGGCAAGGCATTGCGAATATGGCAGCCCCGTTGTTCGGTGGTATCCCGGCTACAGGAGCGATTGCGAGAACCGCTACCAACATCAGAAGTGGTGCTGTTTCCCCCATGTCGGGAATCATACATGGCCTGGTCGTGCTGCTCATCCTGATTGTACTCGCTCCCTATGCCTCTAGCATTCCTTTGGCCAGCATGGCTCCCATATTGATGCTGGTCGCCTGGAATATGAGCGAACGCAAGGAATTTATGCACATTCTCAAAGCAAAAACCAGTGATTCAATCGTACTTTTGATCACGTTCCTCTTAACTGTTTTCACGAATTTGACAACGGCTGTTGAGGTTGGTCTGGTTTTGGCAGTCTTGTTGTTCGTCAAACGAATGCGCGATAGCCTGCAGGTAGAAAAAGTGCTGCCAGACCCCTCTTCCAAGCATGAAAAGGTCGCGTCACACATGGTTACGGCGAGCCATGATTGCCCACAAATCAGTATGTTTACGATTGAAGGTCCTCTCTTTTTTGGTGATGCAGACGTGTTTGAACGCTCGCTGATGAGTACCCTTCAGAAGCGCCCCAGCGTTTTGCTGCTCCGAATGGGGCATGTCCCTTTTATGGATATGACCGGCGAAGCGAATTTGGCCAAAGTAGTACGACAATGTATCAATCAAGGCACAACGGTACTTATCTCGGGAATTCAGCCCCAGCCAAAGGAAATCTTGCAGCGCACCGAGCTAGATTCATTAGTGGGCGAATCACACTTTTTTGCCCACACCGGTGATGCCATTAATTATGCACTGAGCAAATTGGATCTGGACAAATGCTTGGGGTGCAAGCATTTTGCTTTTCGGGAATGCTCCACCTTATCCAGTTCTCAGCAGGAGACCTTTGTCCAGAAAACGACCTGAATGACGATACGAACAGATCGGAGGAACTATCGCATTGAATTTGGAGCTACAGCAATTTAAGGCCAATTTTTTCAAGGCATTAGGACACCCCCTGCGCATTCGCATATTGGAATTGCTTGCCGAAGGGGACAAAAATGTGAATGAGCTACAAACCCTTATCGGCAGCGAAGGCTCTGCGGTATCACAGCAGCTCGCCGTATTGCGCAACAACAACATCGTTTATGGTACGAAGGATGGGAACAAAGTCACTTACTCCTTGCGCGATCCCATGATTATTGAGCTTTTAAGCGTGGCTCGACAAATTTTTAACAACCACCTGATTGATACTATTTCCATGCTGGATCGGTTCAACGAGGAGTAACATTAGAAAACTTGGCTTTGCCAAGCCTTTTGGCGCAGGCAGGGCCTTAGTTGCGCTTATACTATCTTCCTTAGAATTCTTATACTTTCCGATAGTACAAAAAGAGCCCAGGACCACTGTAGTCCTGGGCATATTATTTTACTCGGTAACAGCTACCACTGCATCCAGTGCAATCAGCGCTTCTGCTTCGATCGCTTTTGCCATGGCATCAGTATGCGGATTGTACGACTCCAACAGATCTGCGTCAGCGTAGCCGTCGATTGCCAGAATGGAGCCTGTTTTCATTCCGCGCAAGGCAGCGATGACAAACAGAGCGGAGTTTTCCATTTCCACTGCCAGCACGCCTGCTTTTTGATACAGCTTGTGCGGGAATTCCACTACGCCGCTGTAGAAAACATCAAGTGTCAGGGTAATCCCCTCGGCTACACTCAAGCCAGAAGCATCGGCTTTGGCCGCCTGGACAAGGGCATCAGCGACGCGACGGTTGGCAACAGCCGGGAAGCCTGCCGGTACGAGCTGACTGGTCAGCCCATCCTGACGTACAGCCGCAGAGCTGATCACGAGACTGCCTGGCTCGATCTCGCGTTGATACGATCCTGCTGTTCCTACACGAATAATGTACTCTACACCGCCTTTTGCCAGCTCCTCGAAGCAAACAGCAGCGCCTGGCGAGCCTACGCCGTGACTTACGACAGCCACTTCTACGCCCTTCCAGGTTCCTGCATAGCTGTGGTACTCACGATTTTCCCCGATTTGCCGCTGATTTTCCAGCTTGGAGGAAATCAGTGCCGCACGTTTTGGATCACCGCATACAATCACACGCTTTGGCAATTCTGCTGGATCTACCTTTAGGTTCGTCAACATCTTAATCAAACTCCTTTTTCTCCCATTCATCCTCAGGGATAGGCAATGCTTCACCAGAGAACCGTTCTTCCCGGAACGGGTCTGCGATCAGGTGAAAGCCGTTTTGCTCCCAGAAGCCGGGTTTATTTTCCGTCATAAACTCGATGCCTCGCAGCCACTTTACACTTTTCCAAAAGTAAAGATGGGGTACAACCAGTCTGAGTGGCCAACCATGCTTGTCTGTCAGAGGCTCCCCGTCAAAGGAATGCGCCAAGAGCACATCATCTCGCTCCAGATCAGCCAGTGGCACATTTGCTGTATAGTCGTTGTCACCATGCAGCATGACGTAGGAGGCTTGCGGGGTTACCCCGATGGCGTGCAGAAAATCGCGGAAACGCACTCCCGTAAATGCATTGTCAAAGCGTGACCAGCGCGTAACGCAATGGATGTCTCTCGTCACTGTCACCTGTGGCATGTCCATGATCTGCTCATACGTGAGTGTGACTTCCTTGTCCACTTCCCCGAAAACACGCAGTGTCCACGTCTTCATGTCGTAAACCGGCACGTCTCCCTCGTGCAAAATGGGAAACCGCTCGGTTAAAATCTGTCCTGGCGGCAATCTTTTGGCAAGTGCCGGGTCGACAGCAGGAATCTTCATTTTTTTAATTCGATCTGCCTTGTTCATATCGCATTTCCCCCTATCTTGGCTGTTCGTTTTCGCTTGCGAATTAGCGGGTGCTTTGCTGATTGTTGCTGCTGCCCTGACCTTTATCCTTCAGGAAGAACATAGCCAAAATGGTCAGCACATAAGGCAGCATCGAAGTAATTTGGGTCGGCAACGAAAAGCCTTGAAGCCTTATGCTGAGAGCATCCATCAAACCAAACAGGAAGCTGGACGCGAGTATTCCCAGTGGATGAGATTGACCCATCATCATAGCAACGAGCGCAATGAAGCCACGTCCAGCCGTCATACCTTCTGTAAACATGGTTACCTGTCCGAGAGAAAGCTGTGCGCCTGCTACACCGCACAAGGCTCCACACATCACGATTGCCAGTACCTGCAAGCTTGTTACTTTCAAGCCCAGGCTACGCGCTGCTACCGGGTTAAGCCCCACGGCAAGTACACGAAAGCCTGTCACAGTACGATAGAAGAAAATATAAAGCAATATCGCAGCGATAAACGCCACATACACTAGCGGCGAATGTCCTGACAAAATGTCGCCCAGGACAGGAATATCCTTGATCACCGGAATGTCCAGGCGTGGCAATCCAGCCATGTCCTTGTCATAAAAAGCTCCTTTTACACCAAAGATCGCACGCAAGGCAAACGTCGTCAGACCAAGCGCCAGAAAGTTAATCGCCACACCGACAACAATTTCATTTGCCTTCATCCGGATCGTCATATACGCAAATAAAAGCGAGAAGAGAATACTGGCAAGTGCCGCAATCAAGATGGCGAGGAAGAGATTCCCGGTAAAATGGTTGCCCACGATCGCCGAGAAAGCACCAACGAGCACCAGCCCTTCCAAGCCTACATTAAAAACACCTACACGCGCGCATAGCGCCCCGCCCAAGGCAGCAAGCAAAATCGGCGTTACCATCCGAATGGTAGAACTGACGAGGGTCCAATCAAGCAGCTCCATGCGATTCTCCCCCTTTTGTCTTCCGCTTTTTCCACCAGTCGTAGCTGAATTTTGCCGAGATGAACAGAATGAGCACAGCCTGAATCACACTAGCCAGCTCCAATGGTACGTCTGTATTGCGTTCTACACCCATTGCTCCTGTCTGGAAAGCAGCAAGCAAAATCGAGGTAATGATAATTCCAATTGGATTGGAGTTGGCGAGCAAGGTAGCCATCAAGCCCGTCCAGGCAAAATTGGGAACCGTTAGGGCACCGTCGACAAAGCGATAATGGGCGCCAAAGACTTCAACCGTTCCTGCCAAGCCTGCCAAGCCACCACTTGCAAACATGCCTGTCAGCATAACCTTGATGCGATTAATTCCGCCGTACTGGGCAAACAGTGGGTTTTGACCGAGCATTTTCACTTCATAGCCAAATGGCGTAAAACGAATGACCCAAAACAGTACGAGTGCAGCAATGATCGCAAAGAGAAAGCCTGCATGTACACTCATGCCCGCAAACAGCTTGGGCAGCCAAACACTTTTCTCCAGCATCACTGTCTGTGACAAAGCAGCAGAGCCAGTCCGGTCACGAAATGGTTCTGTCACGAGATAGCTCGCAAACAATACCGCGATATAGTTGAACAAAAGTGTGGAAATGAGAAGCGGAATGCGAAATCTCGCTTCCATAATGCCCGGGATCAGCGCCCACAGCCCGCCTACTGCCATTCCCGTAAGAATAGCTGCTACCAGCTTGATCATCCCTGGTGCCGGCAAATAGATGGCAACCAGTGTGGCACTGATCGCTCCCAGCACCATCTGGCCTTCTGCCCCGAGGTTAAACACTCCCGCGCGAAAAGCCAGTGAAAGACCTAGCGCAATTAACATAATTGGTGTGGCCCTTGCCAAGGTTGACGTGAAGAAGTAGAAGCTGCCAAAAGCCCCTTTCCACATCTCCTGGTAGGTACCTACAATGGATTCACCCACTGCAGCGATAACGAGCGCCCCGGTCAACAGGCCGATCAATACTGCCAGCAAAGGCTGAACCAGCGACTTACCTAGCTCTTTGACTGCTGCCATGAACGCTTCCTCCTGCCATCAACACGCTGATTTTTTCTTCTGTTGCTTCCGAACGCGCTAGCTCACCAGCAATTTTCCCTTTGTACATCACCAAAATTCGGTCAGATAGGGCGAGAATCTCGGACAGCTCAGAGGAGACGAGCAAAATCCCATCCCCCTGGTTGCGTTTTTCAATCAAGGCTTGATGGATGTACTCCATCGCACCGATGTCGACGCCCCTCGTTGGTTCTGCTGCGATTAGAAATGGCGTTTCCTGCCCCAGCTCGCGAGCCACGATCAATTTTTGCAGGTTTCCGCCGGAGAGATTCCCCGCGAGCTCCTGTAGTTGTCTGGACCCTGTTTTAATGGCAAATCGCTCGACCCAACCACGAACCACCTGCCGAAAAGCTTCACGCTTTACGATTCCGCGGCGATAGTATTCGGGCTTTCGCTGATAGCCCATCAATGCATTTTCCTCTACACTCTCGAGCTTGGCCGTTCCCCACATATAGCGGTCTTCCGGGATATGGGCCAATCCAGCATCGCGAATAGTAGCGACCGGCTGATTTGTCACATCCTTGCCTCCAAGACGTAGGCTGCCTTCCTGCGCTGTCCGCAGACCACTCAATGCTTGCAGCAGCTCGGACTGGCCATTTCCGGAAACACCTGCAATTCCGACAATTTCCCCATGATGAACAGTAAAAGTAACGTGATCGAGCAAGGTTTGCTTGTCCCGAACCGTCAAATTTTCTACCTGCAGCAGTGGACCTCGATCCAGAGACACGCGTTCACTCAGCTCCTGCAATTCCCGTCCGACCATGAGCCGTGCCAGATCATCTACATTCGTTTCCTCACGAGAGACCGTTCCCGTTACCTTGCCGCCTCGCAGTACGGTGATGCGATCTGCTACCTCCATCACTTCCTGGAGCTTGTGCGTGATCAAAATGACACTTTTCCCGCTCTGCGCCAAATTGCGGATCGTTTGCAGCAGCTCGCGAACCTCCAGTGGTGTCAAAACAGCGGTAGGTTCATCCAATACGATGATGTCCGCTCCCTGATACAGAACCTTCAGAATCTCTACCCGCTGTTGTTCACCAATCGAACAGCTAGAGACCTGTGCCTGTGCATCAATCGGAATGCGATATTGCTCGCTCAGCGCACGAACCTTTTCCACCGCTTCTTTTCTTTTGAAAAAGCCCGTCTGCTTCGGTTCATAGCCAATCACAATGTTTTCAGCTGCAGTGAACTCGCCAAACAGCATAAAGTGCTGATGAACCATTCCGATACCACTGCGAATGGCATCCTCCGGTCCGCGGAACGTCACTTTTTTGTCGCCCAGCACGATATCTCCTGATGTTGGCTGCTCCATACCATACAGCATCCGCATTAACGTTGTTTTCCCTGCTCCGTTTTCACCAACAATTGCGTGTACTTCACCAGCAGCCAGTGAGAACGACACCTTGTCGTTGGCAATAAAATCTCCGTATTTCTTGGTCATGTCCCTCATTTCCAAACGATAGGCCATCCCCACTCCTCCTTTTTCTGTGCTGCCGCTCCAAAGCTTCCTCGAACACAATCGTGACCGACTACACAGCTGTAGTCGGTCACATCAATGCACTGTGTGTATTCTCTTAGAACGTGTCTGGAACTTTGCGAGTTCCAGCTACAATCTCATCGTTGATCGCTTTTACTTTGTCGATAACTTCCTGACCGATAAACGCATTCAGTGGGGTTTGGCTCTCATGAGTTACATAAGTAACGCCCACACCTTTTTCTTTCAAGCCATACGTTACTACGCCTGGCTTCAGGGAGCCTTCAACGAATGCCTTCACTGTTTCATACGCTGCTGCATCTGTGCCTTTCAGCTGCGACAGTACGATGTGCTCAGGGTCGATTGTCGTACGGTCAACGTCTTGGCCTGCTGTATAGAAGCCTTTTTCCTTTGCCGCTTCGAAAACACCCAGATCGCCTACTGCTGCCGCTCCATTAATGAAGTCAGCGCCTTTGGAAGCTTGCAGGAGCGCCATTTCTTTTGCTTTTGCCGGGTCAGAGAAGCTACCTACGTAGTTCACGAGGAATTCTGCGTTTGGATTTGTTGCTTTCATGCCTTCCTGGAAACCGCCAGTCCATTTTTTCAACAGTGGAATATCCATCGCTACGACCATACCAACTTTGTTTGTCTTGGTAGCAAGGCCAGCTGCGGCACCCATCAGGTATGCTGCTTCTTGCTCGCGGAATGTTACACTGCGAACGTTTGGCAAATCTACTACTGTATCAATAATCGCGAAGCTCTGATCAGGGTTTTCTGCCGCTACTTTTTTCAGTGCATCCTCTGCTTCAAAAGAAGAAGTGATAATCAAATCATAATTTTCTGCTACAGCTACACGCAGATTTTCTTCAATCGCGCCGTGGTCAGTAGACTCGATGCTCTTCACTTCTGCACCGAACTCTTGTCCAGCTTTTTTCGCGCCCTCATCCATTTGTTGGAAGAATGGGTTTACCCCGATTTTTTCTGGCAGGATCAATGCAATGCGCTTTTTCGCTGCGCCCTCTTGTCCTGTTGCTTGTCCTTCTGTTTTATCTGCAGGTGCATTTCCGCCTGCCGAGCAGCCTGCTGCCAATACCGCAAATGTGGTCAAAGCCAATAACAACTTTTTCATGGTGTCGTCCCCTTCTCCTATTTGTCCATTTCGATCGTTTTTCTCTATATCAATACGTAATGTACGTCTTTTGGACGTAAATTCCAATAGCAATAACGAATATTTCACTTCGAATTCATTTTATTGTTCGCAAATTCCCCCTCGTTTTCATGAAAAACGTCGAGACATTTTCACAGAAAAAAAACTCTTCCCTGAGGAAGAGTTTGCGTCCGAGGCCGTCCTCTTCCTCATCTGTCAAAACCCCGGTCAGGTTTTGCAGGAATTGGCACCTTACTGTACACGTACAGTGGTTGCCGGGCTTCATCGGGCCAGTCCCTCCGCCTCTCTAGATAAGGTAGGTGAATCTATCAAGTTATAATGATGATTATTCTAGCAGAACGACTCAAAAATGCAATTGTTTTTTGATTTCCAAACTGTGGTTATTTGTCTTAGTGAAACGTTTGCTGCAAACGATGAGACAGTGTATTTAGCTCGCCCAGCTCTTCCGTAATTTCACTCAGCTTTTGATGCTGGTTCTCTGCCGTCGCAAAAAGCTCCTCCAGATTGGCAACCGACTGCTCCGTTACAGCCGTAATGGTTGACATCTCTACTGCCACTTCACCAGAGCGCATTTTTACCCGGTCCATACTGGAGCGCACTTGATCTGCCGCCTCCAGGAAAGCGACCATTCCTGTCCGCACCTTTTCAATCGAAGCCACTGTTTTCACTGCCAGCTCTTGTCCTTTGGCAACGGACGCTTCTCCGCTGCTAATTTGCTGCACGGCATTTTCACTTTCCTGATGGAGCATTTTTAAAATCTCGGTAATTTCCTGTGTAGCGGTGGCGCTTTGCTCTGCCAGCTTGCGCACCTCGTCTGCAACGACTGCAAAACCACGTCCATGCTCGCCTGCACGCGCCGATTCGATTGCTGCATTCAACGCCAAGAGATTGGTTTGCGTCGCAATTTGATTAATAGCGCCAACAATTTCCTCTACGCGATTTGCCTGACGATTGAGTTGATGGATGGTCGAAGCCGCTACATTTACCGACTGTACGATTTGCTCCATTTGCAAAGACAAATCATTCATCATCGTCACGCTGTCAGTCAGACGACGATTATTGTGATCGGACTCGCTCTTCATCGCATTCGCCTGATTGGTTACCGCTACGATCTCGGAATCAATCAACTGCACCTCTTCTTCGATCTTCACGGTAGAGTTTGCTTGTGATTCCATGCCTGTAGCTACTTCCTTGAAGGCGATCATCATCTCATCCGTATTGCGTTTCGTACCTTCTGCATGCTCATGAACATGCTCGGACGTACGATCCAGTTGCTCTGTCATTAATTGAATTTGTCCCAGCATTTCTTCCAGACGCTTTTCTTTCTCCTCCGCTTCCTGACGAGCCGCATTCGCTTTCTTCAGCGACGCTTGTCCTGCCAGACAGAGATAGGTCATTGCCCCCATCATCATCAGGATCGCGGCAATGCGCAGAGCCATATTCACTTCATTAAAGTCACCGCTGAAAATCTCATATGTACCTGTATAAAATCCAACGACCGACAAAATGATTTGGACAACCCCGGTAAATACGACCAGCTTCCAATCCAAATACGCTGCTAAAAAACCGATTACGATGAATGCAAGAAAAGGTACTTCTTCATAGGTCGTAAAATGATCAAAGATTATCGCATAATACATGAAGCCTACAGCCACTAAATAACGAATCACATGACTGTTTTTACGAATGAAGTAAAGCGGTGACACGATCAAGGTAATTAGTAGTCCCACTGATGTCAGCTTCCAATATTCCACGCCAGTTGAATAGGTAATAAGTCCCGCCATCCAAAGATGATTCCATAAGATAAAAATCATAAAGCCTTCTTTATTTGTTAACGTATTGCGTACCAATTGAACCATAATCGCCCTCCTTTATTCCGTTTCTTATATTTATCGGCATCTTTTCCATTATAAATCGAACTATATTACCAAATATGTGAAAAAAATAAGAACAGCAAAAATAATTTGGAATAGGCTGATACAACAAGACTGTTTTCCATTTAGGAAAGAAAGGAACTAACCAAGTGGAGCTCAATCAATTGCCAGCCACCGTGGTCACCCGGACAATCAATCGTCCAAATACTACCATTTATTATCCACAGCTTGCGGGTCTCGCCAATCAACAGGCAGAAAAAGATATCAACAGGGCCATTGTCCAAACGGTGCACGGCCTGATGCATGAGCAACAAAGAGTGCAAGTACCCGGCAACACACAGATGCAAGGAAGCTACGAGATCAAAAGCAACGAACGAGGCATCTTCAGCGTGACGTTGACCAACTATGCCTACACTCCCCAAATGGCCCACGGCATGACGTTTATGGGCTCGATCACGGCAGATATCCAGACAGGCAAGCTGTACACGCTGCGTGACCTGTTCAAGCCCGGAAGTGATTACGTCAGGGTCATTTCCGATAACATCCAGCAGCAAATCAAGCAACGGAACATCCCTACCTTGAATGGCTTTACTTCCATCAAGCCTGACCAGGATTTTTATCTCGCAGACAAAGCATTGGTCATCTATTTTCAGCTTTACGAAATTACACCGTATTATGTCGGCTTCCCCATGTTCCCCATCTCTGTCTATGATCTGGAGCCAATCATGGATGAAAAAGGGCCGCTCGGTATTATGTCAGCCGATTAACCGGGAACGTAATGCCTCAAAAAAGCTGATGCCTTCATCCGAAAGGTATCAGCTTTTTTGAGATCTTGCGGACAAGCTCCGTACATCGCAGGAACCTTTTCGATTGTAAAAAAATACAGCCTAGCCATAATCGAATAAACATTTACTTATATACTTCAAGCTGTTAGTATGATATTTGTACATATTTACTTAAGCAACCAAGTCTATCATATATCGAGCCAACTCCCCTTGGAGGTATGATATTGATGCATCATTACGGACACAAGATTAGTCAAACGGCTAGAGTTTTCAGTAAAACCTTGAATGGAATTATGTCCCCGATGGGTCTGTATAGCTCACAATGGGGCATTATTCTGTGCCTTCACTATCGCAGTGCACTCACGCAGGTACAGCTTAGCAACTATTTGAATGTCGAAGCGCCAACAATTACACGGACGCTGACTCGTTTGGAAGAGATGGGCTGGATTATTCGTGCAGAAGGCGATGACAAGCGCGAGCGCTACGTTTCGCTGTCTCCTCAAGCGATTGAGCGCTTCCCGGAATGGCTGCAAGCGGCTAGTGAGCTGGAAGCGGTGGCTCTTCGCGATTTGGATGAAGAGGAATTGGCAGTTTTTAATCGGGTACTGAAGAAGATGAATGAAAATTTGAATTCGGTTTGAAGGCATTTACACATATGAGAACCTCTATCGAGGGCTTCCCCGAGGAGGAGCGACCGCGTTTTAGCTGAAGATTTCCAACGTTAAAAAAGGCTTTTTCCCGGAATGAGCTTGCCCCGAGAAAAAGCCTTCTTCTCTATTTCATGTCTTTCATTCTAGCCCAAACGCTTGACTACATTTCTCGCCATCCAAACGCCAGCTGCGCCTGCTTGGGCCAATCCTCTTGTAATTCCGGCGCCGTCTCCACCACAGAACAAGCCTTTGATTTCTGTCTCGAATTCTTCTGTCAGCTTCGGACGTGCAGAGTAAAACTTGGCTTCTACCCCGTAAAACAGGGTGTGTTCAGAGGCAATCCCTGGTGTGACCTTGTCCAGGGCTTCGACCATTTCGATCAAGCTTTTCATCGTATTGTACGGAAGCACAAGGCCGAGGTCTCCAGGTACCGCTTCCTTTAATGTCGGCTCCAGGAAGCCTTCCTTGATGCGGGATACGGTAGAACGGCGTCCACGGAGAATATCACCGTATTTTTGTACAATGACGCCTCCATTGGACAAATCATTTGCCCGCTTGCAAATTTCTCTGGCGTATTCATTCGGTTTGTCGAAAGGCTCCGTAAACGTATGGGAAACCAAGAGTGCGAAGTTGGTGTTCGGCGAACCGAGTGCCGGGTCCTTGTAGGAGTGACCGTTTGCTGCCATGACACCGCTATGATTCTCTACCACGACGTGGCCGGACGGATTGCTGCAAAATGTGCGCACCCGTGTCCCTACCGAAGTATTGTATATAAATTTTCCTTCGTACAAGTGTTCATTGATCTCACGCATGACCACATCGGACGTTTCTACACGAACACCGACATCTACCTGGTTGTTGTACATCTTCAGGCGACGCTTTTTCAAAATAGTCGTCAGCCATGCAGAGCCGTCACGCCCTGGTCCAATTACGACATGCTCACTGTGGAGCTCTTCCCCGTTCTTCAGCACAATCCCTGTCACTTTATGACCCGTCTCTTCTTTAACCGTCAAAATGTCCTCTACTTCTGTCTTGAACATCATGTCGATCCGCTCTTTCAAATACTCAAAAATGGATTGTAAAATTTCCAGGTTCTGCTCTGTTCCCAGGTGACGCACCTGTGCACGCAGCAATTTTAGTCCTGCTGCATATCCGCGCTGCTCAATGGTTTTGATCGTCTCGGTCGTCGGGTCTGTGATCGACTCTGTGGCACCATGCGCCAAATTGATCTCATCTACATATTGAATCAGATTGAGAACAGTGGATGGGCTCAAATAATCGGTCATCCATCCGCCAAACTCAGTCGTAACATTAAACTTTCCATCGCTATATGCGCCTGCTCCCCCAAATCCACTGGTGATCGAACAGGCCGGCAGACAGCCTGCGAAGTCCTTTTTCCCTGCGGCAGGTGGACAGAGCTTGATCTTCTCTTCCAAAATTGGACAACGACGACTGTAAATATCGTGCCCTTTGTCAATGAGCAGCACCTTGGCCTCCGGTGCCTTTCGCGTTACCTCATAGCAGGTAAAAATCCCAGCTGGACCTGCCCCAACAACAATCACATCATACTTTTTCATGGTCAGTTTCCCCCTTGCGCATGCAAAAATTCCCGGCCAACGAATAGGGTATGTCAATAAACAAACCCCATTCGTAGCCGGGAATTTACGGTTCCCTGTAGAGACCCTCAAACCATATTTCTGAGGATATACGAATCGTAGAATTCATCAACCAGTTAAGTATCACGCAACAAAAAATATTGTAGCGCACAAACTGAATCAGGTCAATAAACAGATTGGTTTTCGTTCGGTTTATGGAGCTAAACGGGCATAAGTTCGTTTCTGAAAACAAGTGAAACAAGCAAAATCCGAACAATATTCCCGAACATTCGGATTTGAGGCATAGATCGCTCGCATCTTCCCGGCAGGAAACAAAAATAAAAGATTGAATAAATACAATTTTACAAAAATATTTTTGCTCGCCATCACATACAAAAAGGATGAGGCGTGTACATGCGGGATTATCGTTATTATCAGTCTGTTTTTGCTGGTATTCCAAAACCGTTTGCCTTCGTGGATCTCGATCTTCTTGAGGAAAATGCTGCGCAAATCGTACTGCAAAGCAATGAAAAAAAGATTCGGATTGCGAGCAAATCACTGCGTAGCGTGTCTATCCTCAAGCGACTTTTGCAATTGGACGATAGCTTTTCCGGGATTATGTGCTACTCTGCCCCGGAGGCACTGCATCTGTGCGCTGCAGGCCTCGATGACCTGCTGATGGGCTATCCGATCTGGGAAGAGAGCTGGATTGTTGCGCTTGCTTCGGAAATAGCGAGCGGCCGCACCATCACACTGATGATCGATTCTCCGGAACATGTACAGCATCTGGAACGAATTGCGCGCAGGGAGCAAGTCAGAATTCCCGTTTGCCTGGATATGGATATGTCCTCAGACTGGCTCGGCTTTCATTTTGGCGTGTGGCGATCATCGATTCGTTCCTTGGACGCGGCACTTACTGTCGCTCGTCATGTCTCCTCCTCCGATTATTTATATCTGGACGGAATCATGGGATACGAAGCGCAAATCGCCGGGGTGGGTGATCGCTATCCCCGTCAGTTTTTGAAAAATACCGTGATTCGGATACTCAAGCAGCAATCCGTGCGGCAAATTGCTGAGCGACGTGCTGTCATCGTTCACGCCATTCACGAGTTGGGAGTACGTCCCCGTTTTGTGAATGGCGGGGGCACGGGCAGCCTGCATCTGACAGGCAAGGAGGACGCGGTTACTGAGGTGACGGCAGGCTCTGGTTTTTACTCACCGGCTCTGTTCGACTATTACCAGGACTTTCGCTTTCAGCCTGCTGCCAGTTTCGCACTGGAAATCGTCCGCAAGCCGACACCTCACATTTACACCTGCGCTGGTGGCGGTTATATCGCTTCAGGCTCTGCCGGGAAAGATCGCTTACCCAAGCCTTATCTCCCCAAGGAAGCGCGTCTCCTCACCAATGAAGGAGCTGGCGAGGTACAAACACCGCTTTTTTATCGCGGCACGGAAACACTAGATCTGGGCGACCCCATCTTTTTTCGCCATGCAAAAGCAGGAGAGCTTTGTGAGCGTTTTGCACGCTTTTATTGTGTTTCTGGAGGAAAAATTGTCGAGGAAGCAACCACCTATCGGGGGGATGGACTATGCTCACTGTAAAAAAAGGAACACGACGCTGGACGAATTGGACAGGAAATGTTTCCAGCCATCCACAGCAGTTTGTCATGCCTAAAAGTCTGGAAGACGTGATCTCTGTCGTCGATCAGTGCCGCAAGACGAATACGCGTATCCGTGTTGTCGGTTCCGGCCATTCTTTTTCTCCTTTAGTCCAGACAGATGATTGCCTGCTGTCTCTCGATCTTCTCCAAGGTCTTCATCATGTTGATTCCACCGAGCATACGATTGAGGTATGGGCGGGCACCAAGCTGAAGGCACTTGGCGAACTGCTGCATCAGCAGGGCTATTCGCAGGAAAACTTGGGCGATATCAACTCGCAATCCATCGCTGGGGCAATCAGCACAGGCACACACGGCACCGGAATCCAGTTCGGCAGCATCTCTACGCAGGTGGTCTCCATAACAGTCGTTAGCGCAGCCGGTGAGGTTGTGGAATGCAGCGAGGAACTGCAGCTGGAGCTTTTCAAAGCGATGCGCGTCTCACTGGGACTACTCGGAATCATCGTACGGGTCAAGCTGCGAGTCCTCCCTGCGTACCGATTGCGTTATCAAAGCTACCGTATGCCGCTAGACGTTTGTCTTTCTTCTCTCGATACCTTCAAAGCCGAGCATCGTCACTTTGAATTTTTCACCTTCCCTTACTCTCCTACTGTGCAAGTGAAATTCATGGACGAGACGAATGAGCCTCCGAGTGGAAATCACCGATGGACCTATTGGAAGACGATGGTCATTGAAAACGGTCTTTTCTGGTGCCTCTCGGAGAGCTGTCGCCTGATGCCTTCCCTCTCCAGGCGTATTAGCCGATTATCTGCCCAAAGCGTCCCTTCAGTCACAGAAAGCGGCTATAGTCATCAGCTTTTTGCTACCCCGCGCTTGGTTCGCTTTTATGAAATGGAGTACTCAGTCCCTGCTGCCCATATGAAAGACATCATCGAAGAGCTGCACCAGGCGATTGAGCATGAGCAATTTGCCGTTCATTTCCCGCTTGAATGCCGATACGTAAACAAAGACGACATCTGGCTCAGTCCCGCTTATGAACGAGAAAGCGCCTTTATCGCGGTTCATATGTACAAAGGAATGCCCTATCAAGCCTATTTCGCCCGCATGGAGGAGATTTTCGCTCGCTATGAAGGGCGGGCTCACTGGGGAAAAATGCACAACATGACTACGGAAAGATTGCACCAGGTTTATCCGCGATTACAGGATTTTCTGGATTTACGAGCCCAGCTCGATCCACAAGGACTGTTCGTAAATGACTATTTGGCCCGTCTGTTGGGGATTTCCCGGCAATAACAGCAAAAAGCCTCCACCAGCTTTAACAGTTGGTTGGAGGCTTTTTGGGGTTCTTCTTCCTTTACCCTTGGGTCGGTATATCCGGGTGCTTTGACTTCTTGCGACCGTAGCGCAAGTAATAGTAGAGGTAAAATACGACCAGAGCGGCAATTCCATAGTACAGTCCAAACCGCTGCGTCGCGTCAAAAATCGGGAAGAGCAAAATAAACGTACACAAAGCCAAACACAAGATGGGCATTACCGGGTAAAACGGGGCAACAAACTGCAAGTCTTCTACTTTGCCGCCTTCTCGCAAGTATTGGCGGCGGAAGTTGAATTGCGAAAGTGCAATCCCCATCCACGTAAAGGTAACGGCGATCCCTGAGACGGACATGAGCAGAACGTACACGGTATCTGCCGCAAGCACACTGGTCAGAAGCGACAACAGCGAGAATGCCAGTGTAGCCAGCAACGCGTTAAGCGGTACGCTGCGTTTGGTCAATTTGCCGAAGACCGGATGCGCCATGCCGCTGTGCGAAAGTGCCCACAGCAAGCGCGTAGCCGCATATAAGCAAGAGTTTCCTACCGATAAAAGCGCTGTCAAAATGACAAAGTTCATGATATCTGCTGCAAACGGAATTCCGACAGCATCAAAAACCGTTACAAACGGGCTTTCCAGAAGGCCCAGCTCACTGGAAGGGAAGAGAGCGGACAGAATCATGACAGAAGCAACGTAAAACATGAGAATACGGAAAACAACGTTGCGGATGGCACGGGGAATGTTTTTCTGTGGGTTTTCTGTTTCACCCGCAGCAATCCCGATCAATTCAGAGCCCTGATAAGAGAACACGACGTTCATCATCGTGACAAAAACAATCGTAATTCCAAACGGAAAGAGTCCCCCTTCTGCTGTGAAGTTGGACAAGAATGGTGCTGGTCTGCCCTCCATACTGACAAATCCAAAGATAGCCCCTATTCCGACAACAATGAAAACAAGTACCGCCAATACCTTAATTCCGGCAAACCAGTACTCGGTTTCCGCAAAGCCCTTGGTTGTCAGTGCATTAAACGCAAAGAGCAAAACAATAAACACGGCGCACCAGATCCATACCGGTGTATCCGGGAACCATCTTTGCATAACCATCCCTGCGGCGGTAAACTCTACACCGGCAGTCGTCGCTGACCCAAGCCAATACATCCAGCCAAGCGTAAAGCCGCTTGCCGGGCCAATGTATTTGGTAGCGTACGTTTGAAAGGAGCCAGTTACAGGCATTTTGACAGAAAGCTCCCCCAGACATGTCATCACGAGGTACAAGAGAATACCCCCGACGATATAGGCAAGAACAGCCCCACCTGGACCAGCTTGATTAATCGTAAAGCCGGCATTCAAAAACAGTCCTGTCCCAATAACCCCACCCAGCGATAACATAAACAAGTGGCGGCTTTTCATCGAACGTTGCAGCTGAGTATCTTTTTCATTTCCCGTATTCATAGGAACCCTCTCTTTCCATGGCTGGTTGACGGAAAAATGTAAGCGCAATCTTTTTTTACGTATAAGAATTCATAAACGATTTTTCGCGCTTATGAATTCTTATACGCAGGGAAACTCACCACGAAAACGCGGCTGCTCCTCCTTGAGGTAGCCTCTAGAGAGGTTGGTTTAGGAAGGGGGAACTGCCTGCACTAGAAGCGCAGGGACAGGCAGCTCAATCCACCATCTTGTTTACGGAATTCAGACATATCCAGCTCAATCACATTGTAGCCAGCATCCGTGATTTGTTTTTTCGTGCTCTCGAAGCCTTTTGGAATGATGACATAATCGTTGATGTGGATGCAGTTAGCGGAGTACTCTACTTCTTTTTCAATGATGATGTGCTTGTAGTCCTTGAAGGTGTCAGATTCGATGAATTCGCCTGCGAGCACCACTGTGTTATTGCCCAAATAAGCGATGCCCGTCTTCAGATGGAAGAACTCCTCCAATTGAACAATCGTAACCTCATAGCCATACTTGGCCAAAATTTCACGGAACTGAATCGCTCCTGCTTCATTCGTACGTGTAGAGAGACCTACGTAAAAATGATTTTCTACTTGCATCACATCCCCACCATCAAGGAAGCCAGGTGCCTGGATGTATTCGATTGTATCGTAGAAGCGCGGGATAATCGTCTTCATATCCTCGATCTCACCGTTGCGGCTGTCTGCACCTGGGTTGGTAATTACTGCACATTTTTCGGTCAAAACAGCAGTGTCCTCGACAAATGTGGAATCAGGGAAACGCTCATCTGCTTCCAAAACGGTTACTTCCAGGCCAGTTTGCTTCAAAGCCTCTACATATGCCGCATGCTGCTCAAGCGCAAGTGCAAAATCTGGCTTGCCCAGGTCTGAGGTTGTCAAACCGTTCACATAGCTGGCTGCTGGTTTCTTTACGATCGCGCGTGAAAATTTCATGATAGGTAGCTCCCTTCTCTTTTGCAAAAATTCGTAGCGTGAACCCTGACAATCTTTTTAATTTTTCCACAATACGAAATTTATTCTGTTATTCAAAATTACACACTCCTAATGTAAAATAGTTTTAAATTTTTTGTCAACGAAATTTTATCCGCTTTAAATTATGTTGATTCAGTGAAAGTATTCTGATAGATTGTTACTTGAAAAGGCCAGCGAGGCATCTCCAAGCCGTACTCTTGCACAAGAAAGTCAGGGGGGAAATACGTTGGTACAATCTATTGATCGAGCGATGAGCATCATTTCGGTACTAGTTTCTGACGAGAGTAAAACGCATTGGTCCATTTCGGAAATTGCTGAAGAGACGACACTGCCTCTAAGCACGGTGCATCGATTAATCAGCAGCTTGATGAAATATGGACTTATTATGCAAAATCCGGAAACCAAGCATTACAAAGTAGGCTTTACGTGGATGGAAATCGGTCTGCGTCTATTGGATAAGATCGACACCCGGGCCGTTGCCCGCTCCGTCATCGAACGGCTGGCGGCAGATGTGAACGAAACCGTCTACCTAAACATTCCAAACGGTGCTGACTCGATCATCGTAGAGCGCGTCGAAAGCTCTATGACTGTTCGAATCATTGATAATCTGGGCGAGCGAATCCCGATGCACATCGGAGCTGCTAACAAGACCATCCTCGCCAACATGCCCGCAAAGGAAGCGGAGAAGATTGTTTCCGGGCTAGTATCTGATCCAGACAAGCGCAAAGAACTCTTGGACCGACTGCCTGAGATCAAGCGCAATGGTTACGCCACCAGCTACGGTGAAAAGACAGAAGGAACTGCTTCTGTAGCCGCACCGATTCTCGGCTATAACCAAAAAGTGGTTGGGGCATTGAGCATCGGGGTACCGAGCTATCGCATTACCGATGAGGTTTTGGCCTCGCTGATTGAAAAAGCTCAGAAAAGCGCTATGGAAATCTCCCAAAAAATTGGAGCATTATCCTAATTTTTTTACCCACTAAGCGGAAAGAGTTTTCACTATACGGAAAACGGAGGCTATCACCATGCAAAAATGGCAGACAAAAGAACAATTAGTTGATCTTCTGTGCAACCTGGTAAACATCCCGAGCGTTACCGGGTCAGCTGCAGAGAAGGATTTGCCTCACTACGTAGTCGAGCAGCTGCGCACGCTGCCTTACTACCAAGCGAACCCGGATCATGTACGCGCCAATCCGACTGGTGACGATCGTCATTTTGTTACAGCTCTGGTCAAAAAAGAGAGCGTTCGCGACACCATTATTTTGGTCAGCCATTTTGATGTGGTCGATGTAGAGGATTACGGTGCTTGGCAGAAGCATTCGTTCGACCCTAAGACGCTAACTCCTCTATTCCTGCAAAATCAGGCGGATATGCCTACGGAAGTGCAACAGGATATTCGCACAGGCAACTGGTTGTTCGGCCGAGGAACCATGGACATGAAATGCGGCTTGACTCTGCACATGTCGATGATTGAGCGTGCCATCGCCGGAGAATTTGATGGCAATATTCTGTTATTGACTGTTCCTGACGAGGAAGTGAACTCTGTCGGGATGCGAGCAGCCGTGCCTGCTCTCTTGAAGATTGCTGAAGAATTCGATCTGGAGTACAAGACTGTCCTCAACTCCGAGCCAATGTTTACACGCTACCCAGGTGACCAAAACAAATATTTGTACACAGGCTCCATCGGAAAAGTATTGCCTGGGTTTCTTTGCTACGGGAAAGAAACCCACGTGGGCGAGCCGTTTGCTGGCCTGAACGGAAACTATATGGCCTCCCAGATTACGTGTGAGCTGGAGCTGAATACCTCTTTTTGTGAAGTGGTAGAGGGCGAAGCTTCTCCACCGCCAACCAACCTGATCCAGAAGGATTTGAAAAAAGAGTATTCCGTGCAAATTCCTCATCGCGCAGTGACTCTGTTCAACCTGTTCCTTCTGGAAAAACGCATGGAGGAAGTCGTAGAGCCGCTTCTTGACGCAGCCAGAAACGTAGCAGATCGTATCAAGGAAAACTACATCAAGCATGCCAGCCAATTCGCGAATTTTGCACCGTTTCATCCTCGCGATTTGTCTATCTCCGTGATGACCTATGAAGAGCTCTACGCGTATGCGCTCAAAACTCATGGCGAAGATAAGCTGAAGCAGCTTGAAGCCGACGTCATCGCCAACCGCAATGACAAGGATGATCGTGATACCACCATCGAGCTGGTCGATCAATTGGCGATTCTCTGCAAAGAACTGTCCCCGATGATGATTCTGTTCTTTGCTCCACCGTTTTACCCGGCCGTCAGCTCCCGCAATCATCCGTTGATCAAACGTATTTCCACGGAAATGGAAAGCTATGCGCGTGACAAGCATCAAGTCACCCTGGTGAAACAAAACTACTTTGGCGGCATCTCTGACCTCAGTTACGTCGGTCTGCAATACCCGGCTGCATCCATGAAGCCACTTGTTGCGAATATGCCGTTGTGGGATAATGGCTATTCCATCCCACTGCAAGAGCTCGAGGCATTTGATGTGCCTGTATTGAATCTGGGCCCTGTCGGACGTGATGCCCACCAGTGGACAGAGCGCCTCCACGTCGATTATGCGTTTGATACCTTGATGGACATGCTGCCACATTGCATTCAATCTCTTTTGAGCAGCGAAAATGAGGGAAAATAATCACTAGCTTTCCCTTCTGATAAATAGAATGGCTCTTACAAGGCAGCATCGCCGCTTCGTAAGAGCCTTCTTTCTTTTTACCATTATGATCACCGTCAATCGTTTACGCGCAGATGCTCGACACTTTCGTTCAACCCGTTATTCATCCTCGCTCTCTTTTTCTATATAATGAAGAAAAAGATTCAGGGAGGGTTTTTACATGTCCATGCACTTCGAGGCAAAGGAAAAAGGCTTTGTCACTCATCTATCCTACGGTGACCTGCATGTATCCGGGGATGAAGAGTACGGCTTTCGTCCATTCCAGCTGCTCGTTTCATCTATCGCTGTTTGCAGTGGAGGCGTTCTGCGCAAGGTTTTGGATAAAATGAGAATGCCCTGCACTGATATGAAAGTCACCGCCGAAGTGGAACGCAATGAAGCTGAAGCAAACCGCGTCGAAAAAATTCATCTCCACTTCATTATTACAGGTGAAAATCTAAAAGAAGAAAAGGTACAAAAAGCGATCGAAGCAGCTAGCAAAAACTGCCCGATGGTTCAATCTGTAAAAGGAAGCATTGTCGTAACGGAATCTTTCGAGCTCGTTTCTTGAGAGATTTCCCGCACGCGTGATCAAATCTGGAATGAGAGGTAACCATGTCCGATCATCATTCTGACCATCTGCACCCTGAGCTTACGCCTCTTTCAATGTTTGTACTAAAAAGCACGGAGCAAGTGAAGCTGTTGCCGGGTGAAACAAAGTCTCTCGCTGACTTATCTGCCCATATGGTTGTGATCGTGACAGAAGGGACGGGCTTTTTTCATACAAAGTCCGCTCCCAGTACGATCACAACCGGGAGTGCCCTGTTCGTTCACGAGGAATCCTCAATGCAAATCAGCTCTGCTGAAAAAGAGCAGCTTGGATTTCTTCTGTTCGATTTTGACGTATTGCAACAGGGTTCTGATTCCGATCATGTTTATTCGCCAAACCGTTCCTGGAAGCCAGAATACGAAGAATACTTCCTTCATTCGAACAATCGTTGTACCGAGCTTGCCCAAACACTATATCTCAACCGACGCACCCGTGATCCGCTGGAAATCTTGCAAAATCAGATCCGCTTTCAGCAGCTGCTTCATTTGATCTGGAGTAATCCTCCGTCGTCGATTGATGAGAAATCTTCTACTGTCGTAGACCGCACCGTGACGTACATTCATACGAATTTTGCCGATTCGATTGGATTGGTAGATTTGGCGAAGCAAGCAGGTCTCACCCCTCGATACTACACGGAAATTTTTAAAAAGAAGGTAGGAAAAAGCCCCATCGAGTATTTGACCAGCTACCGGATGGAACAGGCGAAGAAGCTGCTGCGTGAATCAGATAAACGATTGCGTGAAGTTGCCCGACTCATCGGTTACGAGGATGAATTTTATTTCAGCAGGCGCTTCAAGCAGCAGGTTGGCGTTTCTCCTTCCGTCTACATTCGCATGAGCCAAAAGCACGTCTCACCTGTCACCCTCCAGTATGCTGAATATTTGATGGCTCTCGGGATCAGGCCGATTGCTGCTCCCGAGGACCAGGTTCTCTATTTGCGTGAGCAGCTGCAGCTCAAGGAAGCAGATTACATCGTCAGCTTGTCCAACGATGATCCCGAGATGATCAAGCCGTTGGAGCCGACCTTCATTTTGACGGATTACACGGAGGACTGTTCAGCCTTTTCCAAAATCGCTCCTACGATTGCCCTGCCGTGGCTCGCTCACGATGTCTTCGGTCATTTTAAAAAGATAGCCGATGTTCTCGGAATGCAAGAAAGGGCAGCTTCGTGGCTCAAGCAGCACGAGCAAAAAGTCCAAAAGGCGAAGAAATTCGTAAACGGCTCCATGAATAAAGAAGAAACCGTCTCTATTCTCAATGTGAGGGCAACGAGCCTGCTCGCTTACGGCGTACGGAATATCGGTCATGTCCTGTACCGCTCCCTGGAGCTAACCCCGCCTGCGATCATTCAGGAAAAACTGAAAAACGACCCTCATTTTTGGGCTACTCCTATCTCAGAAAAGCAATTGAGCGCGTATGCTGGCGACTGGATGTTTGTCCATGTTTTTGATGATGACCTCTCTCGGGCGCATTTGCAGGCATTGATGAAGCAAGAATCGTGGAACCAATTGCCTGCTGTTCAAAAAGGGCAGGTCGTGCTGCTTAATCCTACTTGGTTTGCCTATGATCCTCTGTCGCTTGAGGTTCAATTGGAAGAAGCCGTGCAGTTTTTGACCAAGCAAAAGCAATCGTGGCCTCCATATTATCCAAATAAAAACGGAATATCCTCCATGGATGTAAAAATGAATTCACGGTAACATTGTCCTTGTTATTGAGAATGATTTTCATTTCGGAGGGTAATCATGAAAAAATCACGTATACAGACATGGCTTTCCGGGCTTATGCTTCTGACCCTGGTCTTCCTCACCGCTTGCGGACAAAGCGCGGGTCAAAACCAATCTGGTCAGCAAAGCTCTACCCCATCCTCTCAAGAGGCTGCATCTGCCGGGGATAACAAGCAAGTGGAAACACGCGTCTATAAACATGCAAAAGGCGAGTCAGTCATTCCTGTCAAACCACAACGTGTTGTTGCGCTGCAATATTTGAGTCATATGCTCGCACTGGGCGTGAAACCGATCGGAGCGCTCAAAGGACACATGGAAGGCGAAGACATGGCTCCCCTGATTGATGGAATCGAGGTAGTAGGTGATTACGATGCCTTCAATCTCGAAAAAATCCTGGAGCTGCAACCAGACCTGATCCTGATCGACACCGAAGCGGAAGAACAGGTGTACGAAAATTTGACGAAGATTGCTCCAGTAGTGCCCATCGATTTTAATGAATACGATGTATTTGGGCATGTAAAAAAAGTCGCAGAAGTGCTTGGTAGAGAAAAAGAAGGCGAAGAATGGCTGGCGAAGCACAATGCAAAGGTAGAGGAAGCACGTAAACTGGTACAAGCCAAGATCGGAACGGACGCTACTGTTGCTGCCTTGAATATCCGTGCGAAAACAACCAAATTTTATGGAGCACGCAATATGGGGCATGTCCTGTTCAACTCTCTTCAATTGAAGCCACCGGCACTGATCAAAGCTGAAATCGAAAAAGACCCTCTTTTCTGGTCGAAGGACGTATCGATGGAGCTTTTGCCTGAATATGCAGCAGATCATATCTTCCTCATGCTTCACCCAGGCGATGATGCGGTCAAGTATTTGAAGGAAATCGAAGAAAGCAGCCTGTGGAAGAACCTGCCTGCGGTTAAAAACAATCACGTGTATGTAGTTGATTTGGAAAGATGGCTAGGCTACGATCCGATTTTGATTGAAGCACAGCTGGATGAAGCTGTGAAGTACTTAACAGGAGAAAAAGCACCGACCAAGCTATAGCCACTATTCTTGCTTGGGCAAGGTGCACAAAATAAAAACACAGCTCCGGCGAAAAACCAAACCGGGCTGTGTTTTTTTCTGTGAAAAACGTCGAGACGCTTTTTATAAAAGTGGATGTGACCGCTTGAGGTCAAACACTTTTGTCCCCCGACGAGAGGGAAAAACGGTCATGACCGTTTTGTTCTATTGGGCTACCGTTTGAGGCTGCGCTACCTGCCCCTTCTTCTTTTTGCTCTCCGGAATCAACACATTCAAAAGAACAGTAGCCAACGCACCAACAGTAATGCCGGACGACAGAATGTAGTTCACGAAATCAGGTACACCCGCCAATGCATCCTTTGGCAAGACAGTCACAGCCATCGTCATCAGGATCGGCAAGCCAATAACCATCATCGTACGATCATCGATGGAAATGTTTTGGATGACTTTAATGCCGTTTGCTACAATCGCCACACAAACAATCCCGAAAATACCGTTGATGACTGGCTCCGGAATACAGGTAATCGCTGCGGACAGCTTTGGAACCAAGCCAAGTGCAATCAAAATGATTCCACCTGCCATGATCGCCATCCGGCTGCCGACACCGGTTACCGCAATCAGACCAGCATTGGAGGAATAACCGGTAGTAGGTGTACCCCCGAACAAAGCCCCTACAAAACACCCCAATCCTTCGCCCATTGCACCGCGATTCAGGCGCTTCTCTGTTAATTCACTATCTGTAACGGTTGAAACAACAAACCAGGTTCCTGTCGTTTCAATCATGATGATCATGTACACGAACAGCATCGTCAATACAGCACTAAGATCAAATACTGGAGCGCCATATGGAAAGAGCTTTGGCACGGAAAGCCATGGTGCTTGTCCTACCGCACTGAAATCTACCGTTCCGAAGTAGGCAGCAGTCAGCGTCCCTACCAAAATGGCAATCAGAACGGAAACGAGTCTAAAAAATGCACCTGCCACTTTGGCTCTGGTGCCAAGCAGCATACAGATTACGAGAACACCCGCAGAAACCGCCGCGATAAAAATATTCGTCCAAATATCCCCCGGAGCACGATAAATGTTGCCCATTCCAGTTGGCATCAACGAGATCCCTACAATAATAATTACCGTTCCCCCGACCAATGGAGGAATGAACTTGCGAACACCTTTTGCAAACCATTTGAGTGGATATCCCAAAAGCGCCATGAACAAAGCCCCAGGAATCAGGCTACCCATCATCGCTGCCATGCCGAGCTTGCTGCCAATTGCAGCGAGAGCACCGATTGGTACATAAGAAGGTCCTTGTACGACAGGCAGGCGCAAGCCAAATCCAGTCTGGATCAACGTGCCGATACCAGTCGCGAGAAAACACATTTGGATGAAAAAGGAAGTACTAGAAGAGTCCATGGTAAGTAATCCAGCAATAATAATCGGAGCAATATACAAGTCCATAGCCAGCACATGCTGCAATCCAAGCAAAAACGCCTTACCCACGCCAATTTTGTCATCGATGCCCACTACAAGCCCCGTGCTTTCGCGATGTTGTTCCACTTTCTGATGGCCTCCCAGGATTCATAATTACGAATAACGAACATTATATCGCAGATTATAAGTCATAATTCCTAAAAAGCGCAACTAATATCAAACAAAAACCGGTAAACAATTTGTGAATGTTCGTGTTTTAGGTTGACTTGTCTTCCTTCAACCCGCTACAATGAGGGAGTATTCGAATGGAGAGAACCCATCCCGTTCAAAAAGAGAACTGTTTTAACGCCGCTTTTTGAACATCCTATTAAAGGAGTGTCCAATAGATGATCGTGCAAGATGCTGTACTGCGTAATGAGTGGATTGTCGCCTGTCGTTCGACGGATGTCCTAGACCGTCCGACCCAGGTTACCATTATGGGTGAGCGGATCGTACTATTCCGCAACGAAGAAGGAATTCATGCGTTTAAAGACCTCTGTATTCATAGAGGCGCTGCCCTGTCACTGGGCTGCGTCAGAGATGGCAAGCTGGTTTGTCCCTATCATGGCTGGGAATACGAATCCTCCGGTGCCTGTGTCAAAATTCCGCAGCTACCTGAAGATCAAGCCATTCCTGGCAAAGCTCGCGCGATTCCGTATGCCTGTGTGGAGCGCTACGGCTTTATCTGGGTCAATCTCAGCAACGAATCGCCTGCGTTTTTTGCCTTGCCTGAATTTGAAGACGAAAACTATCGCAATGTCATCTGGGGTCCACAAACGGTAAACGCCAAGCCACCGCGTGTCGTAGAAAACTTCCTCGATGTCGGTCATCTGGCCGTTGTTCACGAGGGCTATCTTGGTGTTTCCACGCACACAGAAATTGGTGATTATCGTGTCCATCGAGATGCTGACGGCGTCATTCGCACCGATGAAATCGCCGTTTTCCAGCCTGATCCGGATGGAACAGGACAAGCCAAGCACGTGTATTACACCTATGAAATCATCCGTCCTCTGACAGTGAAATTCACCAAGCGCGACCAGGAAAATGGCAACAAAATGTCGATCCTGTTGACCGTTATGCCGCTAAACGAACAGGAAACAGTCGCTTACGGCGTACTCTCTTTCAACTATGAAATGAATCTGGAAGACGAGGAAATCACCAAATTCCAGGATTTGATTTTCGCCCAAGACAAGCCGATCGTGGAAAATCAAAAGCCAGAAGACCTTCCTCTCGATCTGCAAATCGAGCTTTCACTCAAATGCGACCGCGCCAGCATCGCGTATCGCCAATATTTGACCGAGATGGGCGTCAAGCTAGGTACAGCCTAAGCACACCTCACCGTCCATACAACAAGCGAAGGACCCACCAGCCATTTTCCGGCCAGTGGGTCCTTATTAATTCCTCGGATTTTATAAAATCGGAGACAGCAACCGCGTCAACGACTCCTGCATTCGCGAGCGCATTGGTCTGTTCAAATACTCATCGGTCGTCATTTCCCGGCAATCAGCCAGATCAGCCATGAACAACTCCTCCAGCTCCTGCGCCATTTTCGTATCATACAGAAACGCATTCGTTTCAAAATTGAGCTTGAAGCTGCGAATGTCCACATTGGCGGTACCTACAGAGGATAGCTGTGTATCCACAACCAATGTCTTGGCATGCATGAAGCCTTTTTCATACAAAAAGCATCGTACTCCGCTCTTCAAAAGCTCCCCCAGATAGGAATGAGTCGCCCAGAACACCATCAAATGATCGGGACGTCCCGGCACCATCACACGCACGTCAACACCAGACATCGCTGCCATTTTGAGCGCAGTCAGCATACTGTCATCGGGGATGAAATACGGCGTCTGCATGTAAATCTTTTTTCTCGCCTTGTAAATCATCTTCAAATACGCATGCTTGATTTGCTGCTTTTCAGAGTTGGGACCACTCGATACAATTTGGACGCCAATTTTCCCTTCCAGATCATTCATTTCCGGGAAATAAGCAAATGACTCCTGCATTCTTTTTGGTGCTGAGAGGTTCCAATCCAAAAAGAATCGGGCCTGGAGCATATACACTGCTTTTCCTTCGATCTGCAGGTGCGTATCTCTCCAATATCCAAGCTTCTTGTCTTTTCCCAAGTATTCATCCCCGATGTTAAAGCCACCGATGAAGCCGACTTTTCCATCAACGATCGTCAGCTTGCGGTGATTCCGAAAGTTGACCCGGAAATTCAGAAACGGAATCGAGGAAGGGAAAAAGGAGACAACCTCTCCGCCAACCCCCTGCAATGGACGGAAAAAGCGTGAAGGAATACCGGCTGAGCCTACCGCATCATAGAGCAGCCTGACCTCGACACCTTGCTCCGCCTTTTTCACCAGTAGGTCGATCAGCTTATGGCCCAGCTCGTCATTTCGGATGATGTAGTACAGCAGGTGAATATGCTCGCGGGCTCCTTCAATCTGTTTGAACATGGCGTCGAAAAACCCGTTTCCTTCATAAAACACCTGGAGGGTATTATCTTGCGTATAGTAAGCACCGTCGCTCACCACGTTCATGTAAATCATGTCCCGGTGCCTCTCCATCGCTGGATCGTTCACGTTGAAATGGCCTTGCTCCAGTACATGCTTTTGTTTATCGACAGCTGCCCGGAAATGGGAGAACTCCCCCTCTTTCAGGCGATACAGCTTTTTTTTGCTTAACCGTTGCCCAAATACCAGGTACAGAATAAATCCGACCCCCGGCAAAAACAGCAAGACCATCAGCCATGCCCAGGTGGCCGCTATATTGCGTCGCTCCATAAAAATGAGGACAACGGCCAAGATCAGATTCCCTATAGAGATGACCGCAAATATTTTCTCCAGCAACAGCATCAGACCACATCCGCCCTTAGGATATCTCCCATTTTACACCATCCGTTCACGGGATTCATCCTTGGCCGTCGGCGGATGAATTACTTGCTCAAAAGCTGCCCGCTTTTCATGATTAAGTGATCGTCGAGGTACACGTCTGGCTCCTTCACAACCAGGTCAATATGGACTCCTGCCACGATGGTTCCACCAAATGTATTATTGCTTCCAAATGCTACGTGAATCGTACCATACACCTTTTCATCCTCAAGAACAACTCCCGTAATACGCGCCTTGTCGTTGGTGCCGATGCCGAATTCACCAAGCATGCGTCCGTCCTGATCGCCCAAAATTTGCAGCAGACGCTCGGCAGATGCCCCCTCAGCATTTGTAATACGTCCATTTTCAAGTGTTAACAACAACGGCGTATCGATTTTGCCAATGCCAGAGATCGAGCCATCTACGAGAATTTGCCCGTTAGCATGTCCCTCTACTGGTGCAATATAGGCTTCCCCTGATGGCAGGTTTCCCGATTCTCCCGGGTTTACATACATGCCTGTACTCGGTACACCATTGCGGCCTGCGATCGAAAAGTGGAGTGACTTCCCTGCCTTTTCGATACGCACGGTGCTAGCCTTTGTCAGCATTTCCGTAACTTGCTCGGTCAAGACTTTGACCTGCGCGTAGTCTGCCGAGATCGCGCCTTCCAGAAACATATCCGCGGTAATCCCAGGCATCGTAGCCAGTCTTGTTCCGTTTGCCGCTGCCTCCTTGCGTGCCTTTGTATGAGTCAAGGAATGCTCAGTTGCGCAAATGACTACATCAGATTGCTTCATGGCTTCTGCAACAGCCACAGGAGGCTCCTGGCCAGACTTTTCTCGCTCCTGCATGATCATCAGCACTGCCTCTGCACCGAGCTGCTTGCCAGCCTCCCAGAGCGCTTCTCCGAGCTCACGCTTTGGCTCGTCCGCTACAACCAGAAAAGTCTCTCCCGCTTTCAGAGCCATACAATTGGTCAAAATCCCTTTGCTTGTTTCTATCAATTTCACGATTCATCATCCTTTTTTAACGTATAGGAATTGATAAGCGTGCCACTTATCTTGATTATATCCACCTTTTCTTACTCGCATTTCTTCTTTCGTTATTTAAATCAGTACTCCTGCCAAAGAACTATTTAACGAAATTTTCTTGATTTTATACACAAAACGGTTATGATGGAAATAACAAATACATAGAAGAAGACGATGGGGTCTTTTTCTGCGCAGAGGTGATTTTTTGCGTGGAATGAGCCCCTTTTTGCATTACCGGGCTTTTTTCCAGACGAAAATGAGAGCGTTTACAAAAAGAGAAAATCTGTCAATGAATTTCGTAGAGAAAAAGGGGATGACACAATGTCACACATTCAAGCCAAGCGCCACTTTTGGTGGGTAAGCCTGCTGCTTATCCTGGCGCTGTTCGCCACACAGGCAGCCATGCCAGCCAACGCCGCTACTACTGCACAGGTGCTCGACAAGGGGAAATGGGCACCGGCAACCTACAAAGCTATACAAGAGCTCATCGATAAAAACGGGGTAAACAGCCCTTCCTACAAAGCGGCGAAAAAGCCGTATGCCGTTTTTGACTGGGACAATACAAGCATCATGCACGACACCCAGGAAGCACTCTTTGTTTATCAAATCCATCATCTCGCCTACAAGCTGACACCAGAGGAATTCGGCAAAGCAATCCGCACCAATGTACCAGAGGGTCCTTTTTCGGAGGGCTATCATAATGCGGATGGCAAGCCTGTCACACTCGATGCGATTGCAACGGATCTGGTAGCGGATTACACCTACCTGTATCAAAACTATAAAGGTCTCAAAGGGACAAAATCGTTGGAAGAAGTAACTGCAACGGAGCAGTTTGCCGATTTCCGCGCGAAGCTGTATTTCCTCTACGAGGCGATCAACGATACGCACAGCAACGCAGTAGGCTATCCATGGGTACTCTACCTTTTTACGAACATGACAATTGATGACGTGCACAAGCTCGCAGAAGTCTCCAATGATGCAAGTCTTGGCATGGCGATTCAAAAGGTGAGCTGGACAAGCCCGAAAGCTTTGACAGGAAAAGCAGGTGTCATTACAGCTTCCCATACGACCGGGCTGCGCCTGACTTCTGAGGTAGCCAACCTGATGAATACCCTTCGCGCAAATGGAATTGACGTGTATGTTGTATCTGCATCCCTGGAGGATGTCGTACGCGTCTTCGCTACCCTGCCAAAATACGGCTACAACCTGCCTACTGAAAACATCATTGGCATGCGCTTGGAAACGAAGGATGGCGTAATCCAAAACAAATACCAACCGAACTACCCATTCACTGTCGGTCATGGCAAGACAGAAGTCATCCAATCCATACTGGAGAAAAAGTATGGACATGGTCCAATTCTCATCGCTGGGGACAGCAATGGTGACTTCGAAATGATGACGGAGCTGAAAAGTGTACAGCTCGCTCTGGTCATCAACCGTGTCAAAGGCGGCAAAATCGGACAGCAAGCGATGAAAGCTGCTGAGCAATTAGGGAAAGCTACTCCTTCTGTCGTGCTCCAAGGCCGCGACGAAAACACAGGAATGTGGATTCCAAACGAGATGACCATCAAGCTCGGCAAAATGGAGCCTGAGCTTCTGGCAAAATAACAAGCGCGACCGTAACGAAAGAACCGTCCAACTGCAATTGGGCGGTTTTCTTGTTTTCTTCCATCTGAGCGCTGTGATACCATAAATAAAAAGTGTCCGATGCTTCAACCACTTCGAAAAATTGAGAGGTGTTTAGTATGGGAAAATTGTTTTCATCCATACTTCCCGAGCATGAAGCCTTTATTAAGCAGCAACGTATTTTTTTCGTCGGTTCCTCCCCTTTGCAGGAGGATGGACATGTGAACATCTCGCCAAAAGGCTATGATGTTCTGCGTATTTTTTCTCCTACGCATGTTGCTTATCTGGATCTAACAGGCAGCGGCAATGAGACAAGTGCGCATCTGGAAGAGAATGGACGCATCACGCTTATGTTTATGGCTTTCGAAGGACCTCCGATGATTATGCGGCTCTATGGAACAGGGCGCGTGATCCTTCCGAGCATGCCTGAATGGGAAGAGCTGTTTCAACATTTTGAACCTTTGCCTGGCGCCAGACAAATCATCACTGTCGATGTGGATGCTGTAAAAACATCCTGTGGCTACAGCGTTCCTTTCTACTCGTATTCAGGAGAACGGATGACCCTGCAAAAGTGGGCCACTCAAAAAGATGAGCAGCAGCTTGCCGCCTACCATAGGGAGAAGAACACCACCACTATGGATGGCCTGGTAACACCCTTGGGCAAACAACTGCTGGAATCCGATAATTAAATAAAAGCCTCGCCACATGTTCCTGGCGAGGCTTTCTTTTGAATTATTGCATGGCCACTTTCAAAACCGCACGTACGGAATCAGCCGATTTATCCAAAGCTACTTTTTCCGCTGCTGTCAGATCCAGCTCAATGACCTTCTCGATGCCGTTTGCACCAAGCAGCGTCGGTACGCCCAGGTAGAGGTCGTTGTAGCCGTATTCGCCTTGGAGATAAGCAATGGACGGAAGGATGCGCTTCTTGTCCTTCAGAATCGCTTCTGCCATCTGGACCAGGCCAGCTGCTGGCGCATAGTAAGCAGAGCCGTTGCCGAGCAGACTGACGATCTCTCCGCCGCCCTTGCGTGTTCTCTCTACGATTGCATCCAGACGTTCTTGTGGGATCAGCTTATCCAGCGGGATTCCGCCTGCGTAGGAATAACGCAGAAGCGGCACCATATCGTCACCGTGTCCACCCAGTACAAATCCGCTTACATCCTCAACCGATACATTCAGCTCCATCGCCACGAAGGTACGGAAACGAGCAGTATCGAGCACACCGGATTGACCGATTACGCGGTTTTTCGGGAAGCCAGATGTTTTGAAAAACGTGTACGTCATCGCATCAACCGGGTTGGAGAGAATCAGTACCGTAGACTGTGGTGCATACGTTTTTACTTGCTCCGCTACCGAGCGCATGATCGCCGCGTTAGTCGCTACCAGGTCGTCGCGGGACATGCCTGGCTTGCGTGCAATACCAGCCGTGATGATGACAATATCGGAGCCTTCGATATCTTTGTAATCGGAAGTTCCCGTGATGGTAGAATCAAAGCCGAGTACAGGGGCAGACTCCATCATGTCGAGAGCCTTCCCTTTGGTTGGGTTCTCCAGCTGTGGAATGTCTACGAGTACGATGTCAGCCAGTTCTTTTTCTGCCAGGATAAAAGCAGTTGTAGCTCCTGTAAAACCACTACCAATCACCGCTACTTTTTTTCTACGAAAGGTCATGATGATTCCTCCTCACGATTTTCCCAATCTTACAAGACCAGCTTCACTCCGCTTGCCTTTTGCTCCAGCATTTTGGAGAGGATGGTACCGATATGGGCTCCTGCCTCAATAGGAGACGTCCCTTGACGGTGGATGTTGGAGATTACTGTCCGCTCTGACTCCACCATCCCTTTACGCGGGCGATAGCACATATACGCACTCATGGAATGTGCCGTTACCAAGCCTGGACGTTCCCCAATCAAAAGCACCAATACCTCAGGCTGCAGCAGCTCTCCGATATGGTCCATACTCGCTACGCGTCCGCCTTTGACGAAAAACGGTGTACCGCAAGTCAATCCGTAGCTTTTGAGAGAGTCAATCAAGGATGGAAGCACGTCGCGCAGGTTTGCGTCCACTGCACTGGCACTGAGTCCATCTGAGACAACGATCTGTACCTGTGGCTTCTTTTGGCAGCGCTCTTGGAGCAGACGCACACCTTCTTCGTTGAGGATGCGTCCCATGTCCGGGCGCTTCAAATAATTTTCGGTATTGTCATATTGCGTTTCTACTGTGAACATCGAGAATTCGTCAAGCAATGACTGACTAACCTCACCATATACGGCATCGACAGCAGCCGCATGGTCACGACGCAGCTGGAGCATTGTTTTGGTCAGCGGTCTAACGCCAGTACGCCATACACCGATGCGAGCAGGGGTGCTGTCCAAAAGCTCATTTAGTCCTTCCTGCCATTTCGGATTTGGTACTTGCGCCGTTCTTTCTGGTTCTACAGGCAATGCCAGCTGCTCCCGTTCACCAGGAGAAGCGGCTTTTTGCACCGCCACCATTTGTGGAGCAACAGGTGCTTCTGTCTTTTGCGTCCCGGCTGGTGCCGTCTGTCCCATTTCACCCAGCTTTTTTTGCAATTCAGCTACGACTTTGTCTACCAGAAAATCCAATTGTTGATCCATCCGTATTTCACCTCCCCTTCTTACATGAAGATTGTCGGATCGCCCGCGATTGAAGTCAGCTTGCCGTTTTCCATGATGCCCATCTTTTCCAGCCACTTTTCAAAAGCGGGTGCTGGACGCAGACCAAGCACTTCACGGAAAGCCGCGATATCATGGAAGCTGGTCGATTGATAGTTCAGCATGACGTCGTCTGCCATCGCTACACCGATCACGAAGTTTACGCCTGCTGCCGAAAGCAGGATGCCGAGATTGTCCATGTCGTTCTGATCGACCTTCATGTGATTCGTATAGCACACGTCACAGCCCATCGGTAGTCCATGCAGCTTGCCCATGTAATGGTCTTCCAGTCCAGCACGGATAACCTGACGGCTGTCGTACAAATATTCAGGTCCGATGAAGCCAACTACCGTATTGACGATAAACGGGTTATACTTGCGAGCCAAACCGTAGCAACGCGCTTCCATCGTCAGCTGGTCCATGCCATAATGCGCCTCAGAAGAAAGCTCCGAGCCTTGGCCTGTCTCGAAATACCAGAAGTTCGGCCCATAAGAGGTGCCTTCCTTGCGCATCAGCTCATCCGCCTCATCCAACAGCGCAACGTCGATACCGAAGGCATTGTTCCCTTTTTCGCTACCCGCCAAGCTTTGGAAGATCAAGTCTGCTGGTGCGCCCTGACGAATCGCCCTCATTTGGGTAGATACGTGAGCCAGTACACAGTTTTGCGTTGGAATATCGAATTTGTTCATCACGTCTTTGGTCATTGTCAAAATGTCCTTGACGCTATCCGCTGTATCAATAACCGGGTTGATCCCGATAACGGCATCGCCAATACCGTAGCTGAGTCCTTCGTACAAAGCAGCTTTGATGCCCTGAACATTGTCAGAAGGATGGTTTGGCTGCACACGTGCTGCGAGTACCCCTTGCTGACCAATTGCTGTATTGCAATGCGTAATGTTGCGAATCTTGGCTGCTGCTGTGATCAGGTCCAGGTTGCTCATGAGCTTTGCAGTAGCTGCAATCATTTCACTGGACAAGCCTCTGCTGATGCGCTTGATTTCGCTGTCGCCAGCTTTGTGACTCAAAATGTACTCACGCAGCTCGGCAACGCTCCAGTTTTTGATTTCGTTATAAATCTTTTCGTTGATGCCTGCTTCAATTACCCGGGAAACCTCATCCTCTTCTGGCGGAAGCATCGGGTTGTTGCGAATGTCTGCGAGCGTGAGATCAGCTAATACTTGCTTGGCAGCTACACGTTCTCTCGAATCCGCAGCTGCAATACCTGCCAGCTGATCACCCGATTTGTCTTCATTCGCTTTCGCAAAAATTTCTTTTAAATCACGGAATTGATAGGTCTGTCCAAGCACAGTCGTTTTCGTGTTCATCGCGTCCACCCCTTCTTACGTTACGGCCTTTCATCGAAAGCGAGCGTTTTTACCACGACCGGAATAATCGTTCCCGAAATAGGTTCGCCAAGGTCGATGTAATCGCCATATTCTACACGCACCTGATCGATGCAAATAATCTCCGGTGCTCCTTTGCATCTGAGCGCCAATGCCTGACCAAGCGCTTTTGCCATATCCGTTTCACAAATGACTACCATGGTCTTGCTCTCGGTAAATGCCTGTCGGTATTGATCGGCCAGCTCCTGTGCGATGGTCTGAAGCAGGGCATAAGAGCAGTAGCCAATACCCGAAATCGCCAAGGCAAACGGAATTCCTGCCGTCTTTTCAAACAGACGCTCTCCCATGCCATACACCGCTGCTACTTCTTTGTGCAATTTCCCAGGGTCCGTCAATTGCTCTGCCGTCAGTTCCAGCTTGAGAATCGGAATGTTCTTGATCGGCAAAAGCTCTGGTTTGATATGGACTGTTGATCCACTAATCTCTGTGCTTTGCATCCCTGCACCAATTACTGTCGCTCTTACTGTCTGCTCGGGATCAAGCCATCGGACCGGGTAGGCTCCCTTTTCCCGCTCCTGCTGGAGGACGTAGCCGAGGAGCGGGCCAAAATCTCCATATCGGCTAACATCAGCGATACTATTTACGGGGCCAGCTGTCATGAGCTGCCCAACCCCGCCAGAAACAGTGAGTTCATCGACTGGAAAAGCATCACGCAAATGCGGGCCTAGCACTAACAGCCCGGATACCTGCCGCTCCTTGCCCGTCAAATAGTCCAGCATACTTCTTGCCATTTGTTCGGCAAATTCCTTGATCTGTTCAAATCCGATTGCTTGCCCGGTCTGGATACGCAGCCCTTTGGCAGACAGCCACTGCGCAATATTCGGAGAAACATATTGAACTACGCCTTGAGGATCGAGACGTACCAGTCGTCCACCAACATGAAACGTAACGGTCGCAATCGCTCTGCCTCTCGCAAAGTACGCGGCATTCGCGGTTCCGCCTCCGATATCAACGTTAACAATCGTTCCTTGAAGCGTTTGGGAACGCTTTTCCGCACCCGCACCCTTACCCGCCAGCACACCCTCCAAATCGGCACCTGCTGTCGCTACGACAAAATCACCGGATCGCTCTGCCAGCAAATGAACGATATGCTGAGCGTTCTTTTTACTCGCTGTTTCCCCGGTAATAATAACCGCGCCTGACTTGATGGAAGAAAGACTGATCTGTGCCGTTTCATACTCGCGGCGCAAGATCTCGCCGATGCCTTCTGCGTCGATCTCGTCAAATCCAAGCAGCGGTGTAGAATGGACAGCACTTGCGTATAGCAGCTGCCTTTCTACAATCTGATAACGGGGCAGCGAGAAGGTGCTGGACATCCGTCCCAGTCGCAATCGACTCACAATCATTTTGGTGGTACTGGTTCCGACATCTATTCCAACGCTTTGGATCCACTGTTCATCCATATGAACCTCCTTGAACCATTGGCGTGCCTGACGGGGGAGTACGAGAAAAAACGCTTGAACAGCCGGTTCCTCGCTTCCGGTCTGACTCAAGCGCCTTTGCTTATTCGTGCTATCCACTTGTCATTTCCGATCGAATTGTAAAACGGTTACCTATGCAACCTAAGGCAAAAGCTCGTGCTCGCCTGAGAGGATTTCCTCTGCCAGCTTTACAAGTGGCATGCGCCGTTGCATGCTTACTTGCTGGAGCCATTTATAAGCAGCATCTTCTTCCATGGAAAGAGCGGTCATCAGCTTACCTTTTGCCTTTTCCACTGATTTGCGATCCTCAATTTTTTGCTTCAAATCGCTGATATCCTTCTTGAGCGATACTACTTTTTCCTTCTGGCTCAAGGCGATTTCAACTGCGGGAATCAGATCATCCTCAGATACGGGCTTTACCAGATACGCGGTCACTCCAGCCTTTCTGGCATCCTGCACCAGCTCCTTCTGACTGTATGCAGTCAAAAGCAGGATCGAGCTGTCGGAAAAGGAACGAATGATGCTGCTTGCCTTGATCCCATTCAAGACAGGCATTTTCACATCCATGATAATAAGATCGGGCTTGTGACGATGGGCGAGTGAAACCGCCTCTTCCCCGTTCTTCGCCTCGGCAATGACCTGATATCCTTCGTTTTCGAGCATCTCGCGCAAATCCATGCGGATGATCGGCTCATCATCAACGACCATAATCTTCGGCTGCGTCATCTTCATCCCCCTTTTGGATCGGATAGAGAATGGTAACCTCTGTACCGTTTCCTGTATTGCGGAAATGCATCGTGCCTTCCAGGTCTTCCTTGACCAGCGTATCCACGATTTTCAATCCCAGATGGCCTTTTTTCAAGATCAGTTCCATGTCCTCGATGCCAATGCCATCATCAGTAACGGAGAGGCTGACGAAGTCTTCCTTGGAGACGAGCACGATGGAGATTTTGCCTTCGTGCAGATTGCGAAACCCATGGATCATGCAGTTTTGAATCAATTCGGTAACAATCAGGGCAAACGATGTCGCCTTGTTTGACGGCAAGTAAACCGATTCGCCCGACACTACTACTTGTATAGCTTGCTCAGAACGTCTCATGGAGGAGACGATAATTTTCGATATTTTGGTGATTATCTCTTTGAAATCAATCTGTTCCAGACCATCTTGTGCCAAATACTCATGTATGATGGCGATGCTGTTAATCCGATTGATGCTTTCCCGGTATACCTTTTCAATCTCCGTCGATTGCGAGCGCCGCATCTGCAGTCGCAGCAAGCTGGAGATGGTTTGTAAATTATTCTTCACGCGATGGTGAATTTCTTTGATAACAGCCGATTTGATCATCAGCTGCTTTTCTTTTTCACGAATATCTGATATATCTCTCAGGAGAATGATTCCCCCGATGATGTCTGGCTTGCGTGCGGACGAAACCGCTTTCATCATGATAAAATGCTTTCCTCGTGACAGCTCATCCTGAATGTAACCCCCGTGTCTGACAAAATTCTCCGGGGAAACACGCCAGGAAAAAATCCGCTCAATGCTCTCTCCCTTTTCAGGTAGTTCAAAGCCGATCAGAGACAAAAGCTTGTGCGCACGTACATTAGCGTACGTAATCATCCCGTTTTGATCAAACAAAATCATGCCTTCATGCAAAAGGGATGAAATCGGCATATCTGGAGCAGCAAATTGGATCAGCGTCTCGCTTAAATGCTCAGTGGTTTCCTTGAGCATTTCCACATTTCTCTCCTGCTCCACTTGCTTGGAAATATCCTGCTCCGTTATCAACGTACCAATCGTTTCTCCCGCTGCATTTATGATAGGAACGACGCTCTGCCGCATCACGACTTGCTCCTGTGATACTCCGCGTGATCCGATCACTGGCTTGCCTGTTGTCAGGCAGTACATGACCGCAGGCTCGTTGACCGCTGTCGCCAGTTGCCCAACGACCGATCCACTATACATCGAACGAGCTGTAGATGGCGTTGCCTGCGCGATGACAAGCGCTGAGCTACGGTCAATCGTCGGGCAGTCGATAAACATATCGGCTTGCGACAGATCAGCAAAAATCTGCAATTTGGCAGCCAGATCTTCAATGATCCGAATATCGTCCTCACTCAATGTTGTGGCAGCAATGCACAGTTCTCGTATAGATTGCATGCATGTGAACCTCTTTTCACCTGCTTGAAATAGATACTGACCTCATTTTCTCACAGACTGGCCATGGCGGATAGAGGTTTATTGATTAACAATTTCTTGTAAATAGGCACGTAATTCCGGTACCCCTTCACTCGTGTAAGAGGAAGTCCGAAAAATGTTCCCGTTGCCGAGCGATTGGCGCAAAAATCCTTCTGCCCTCTCTATATTGGCATCGGGATGATCCATCTTGGTGATCACCCCTACACACGGTTGGGGAAACCCTTGCGAAAACCCTGGGGGAAAATAGTTGCGCTCGCGTGTGGCATCCTGCACCATCACAATAAGCTCTGCCTCCAGAGAAGTCGCCATCAGCGTTCGATAAAACATCGGGTTTTCACTGTACTCTCCTGGAGTATCAATCACCCAATCCCGATATTCCAACGCCTGGGTCTTCCTGGCTGGCTGTTCGTCATTAAACAACGCCTTGACCAGAGAAGACTTGCCTGCTTCGATGGCGCCGATTATCATTACACGCCCGGTCATGATTTCGTCACCAAAGCCGGAGTAAAGCGTAATTTTTCACTCAAGACCGTGTTGACTGCCTCTACAGCCATCTCCACTGCGGACACGTCGCCTACAACAATCAGAGATCCTGTAAACCGGTCAAGAAAGCCGAGCTCGACACCTGCTGCCTTGGTCGCGATATCAGCCGCGATAATGGCTGTCTCTGTTGGGGTCAGGGTCAGAATTCCGATTGCCCCGGCTTCCTTGATTCCGAGCTTGGTGTAGAGCATTTGGTCAGGGTTGGCAATCACATGAGCCAATGTTACCTGTTTGCCCGGAACAAATTCCTGTATGACTCGTGAACGTTCCTGTTCCATCTTTATCCCTCTCCTCCTGCAGCTCCCGGCACCTCAAACGAATCCACAATTCCTACGATGATCGCGTCTATTGGTACGCTATTTCCGGTGAAAAGGATACGGGCAGGTGTTCCTCGGGAGACAATAACCTGCTCGCCAATTCCTGCCCCAATCCGGTCTGCTGCGATAACAGTTTGTCCGCCTTCCTCACCACGCCAGTCAATCGGCTGGACAACCATTAATTTCAGATTTTCCATGCCTGTTTCCTTTTGTGTAGCCCACACGCTGCCGATCACTTTTCCCAAAAACATGCGATCACCCTTTTCCCATATAGCTGACGGTAATGCGGCGTTCTCTCATGCTGTCAAAAGCCAGTGGAGAGACGATCGCTCCTTTTTTCACGTGCAGGATCGTATCTTTAAGCTCTGGCTGCGATTTAATCCAATCTGCAGTCAACAGCTTCCCGGAAAAGACTGCTTCCGCCTCATCAAGAGCGGTCAGAGCTGGCTGCTCTGGCTTGGTCTCATCCTTTTGCAGCTGTGCTTTCAGCTTGGAAACAACGCGATCTGCCAGACGTCTTTGTTCTGCGAACTCTACGCCCAGCTCTTTCATCGCTTCGACATGACGTTGGAACAGCTTTTCGTAAGCTGGTGGCAGCGTCAATGTTTGCAGCGTACGACGGTCTGCGCGCTTGATACCAGGAACATCGGAGCCTGCAATGACGAATTTGCCTGTCACCAGGGCAGCAAAAACGATCTCCGCTTTAATTGTTCCCTTTAGCCCAGCAGCGATTCGGCCTGCATTGTCCAGATCAATCTCTGGAATGACGATACCGACATAATCTTTCGGCACTTCAAGCGGAGCCGGAGCGTATTCATCAGCAGTGATGATTTTGCCTGCTCCTCCACATTCGATCTTGTGCATCCCCAGCCAGGAAGAGGTTTCCCCGTCCAGGAAGAGGATGTCGTGGCAGATGCCGTGATTTTTCAGTTGGATGAAATGATCGGTATACGCCTCATGTGCCTGGCTGTCGCAAAAGACATACAGGACACGAGGCGCGTCTTTTTTCTTCTCTGTATTCATCGATAGCAGAATCTCTTTTGTAATAGATGCCACCATTTCTCTGATGTCCATCAAGCTCTACCTCCGTTAGCCGGAGTAAAACTGGCCGTTTTTGCCGATCACTTTTACCCGGTCGCCCGTTTTCAAATTAGCGGCATTCCCTTCATCCAAATCCACATGGAAATCGAGCGCAAATCGCGGATGAACGCGAACGACCACATCCGGATAGATAATAGGGCGGTCGCTCTGTGTCGCGAGGATCAGCGTATCGCCATCATTTACTTGAAAGCTTTGTGCTTCCTCTGGGGACATATGAACGTGCCGCTTGGCTACAATTACGCCTTTGTCCAGCATGACTGTGCCTTTTGCCGTGACGAGTACCAGACCCGGTGTACCTTCGATATCTCCAGACATCCGTACAGGTGCATGAACACCCAGTGCAAAGCCGTCTGTGCGAGAGATTTCTACTTGTGTCGCTCCACGCGCCGGACCGAGGATACGAACCCCGTGGATGCTGCCTTTTGGTCCTACAATCGTAACGGTCTCCTGGCAAGCAAACTGACCTGGTTGGGACAGATCGCGCATAGGCGTCAGTTCATGTCCTGCTCCAAACAGTTTTTCCACATCTTCCGGTGACAAATGGACGTGACGATTGGATACGCCCAGGGGAATTTCACGTACTGCCTCGGCAGCTTGATTGGTGGAAGGCTGCTGATGTTCTTCAAACGATTTCACTTCAATCCCTCTTCCTTTCAAGAAATCTGCCGCTGCGGGTGTTATTTTATCCCCTTTCTCTAAGAGAAAGGGGTTTGGTATGCCTGTTTTGTGCATCGCTCTAAGGGATGCTTCTGTAATGACTGCCATCGAGGATTACCCTTCGAGCTTAGGCAAGATCAGTTCAATGTCGCCATGAGGGCGTGGGATGACGTGTACAGATACGAGTTCGCCCACTTTTTCGGCAGCAGCGGCACCTGCGTCCGTGGAAGCTTTTACTGCACCTACATCACCGCGAACCATTACTGTGACGAGACCGCCACCTACGTGTACTTTACCAATCAGTTTAACGTTTGCTGCTTTAACCATTGCGTCAGCAGCTTCTACTGCTCCTACCAAACCTTTTGTTTCTACCATTCCCAATGCGGACATTTCTCCAGCCATGATTCATTTCCTCCTTAAATGTATGGACATATTTTTAGTAGTTAATGCTGTTATTAAGAAAACCTCTATCGCTGCCTCCTCAAAGAGGAGCGACCGCGTTTAGCGGAAAGTTTCACCGAAATAATGCCGGGAGCGAACGCTGAGGTACCTTGCCATTCGCTCCGGAATTCATAAGCTTCACGCTTATAAATTCCTATACGTTCAAAAGTCCGCCATATTTCGCGGGCTTTTTGAAATCTGTTTGTTAAGACGTCATTTCAGTCAAAACAGATTTGATAATATTTTTGATCTCATCACGGCTCAGACCGACATTCATCGACGAGACAGCCTGCAGAACCGCTTCTTCCGCTGGGGAAGCCGCTTGTGTCTGTACTGGCTGGGACTCTGGCATCTCTCTTACGCCAAACGCAATGCGCTTGATGTTGAACAGGTGCTTAGGTCCGATGTTGTCTGAAGTGATGTTGCCTCCAAACGAACCGCAACCAAGTGTAAAGGATGGCTGAATGCCGGTTGTGGCGCCAATTCCTCCGAAGGTCGTACCGGTATTAACCGGGATGCGGGATGCTGGCATTGCTTGGCCATAGGACGCAATGACGTTTTCGTCTGTAGCGTGGATACCCGCTGTATGTCCCAGACCACCATGCTCCAATAGCTCGCGGCAACGTGCAAATGCCTCTGTCCCATCCTGAACGGTATACAATGCGAGGATCGGAGCCAGCTTTTCTACGGACAGCGGATACGCCTTTCCAACGCAGCTTTCCTCAGCGATCAGCACGCGTGTATCAGCCGGGATGGAAATGCCAGCCATCTGCGCAATCACATGCGGAGAGCGACCTACAATTTTTGCATTAAGCGAGCCGTTGACCATGATAATAGCAGCTACGCGCTCTTTTTCATGCTCATCGAGGAAATATGCTCCTTCTCGCTTCAATGCTGCGATCATTTGGTGCTTGATCGTTTCTTCAATCACCAGCGCCTGTTCCGAAGCACAAATCGTACCGTAGTCAAACGTTTTGCTCCGTACGATTCGTTTGGCAGCTGCCGCCAAGTCTGCACTGTGGTGGATGTAAACCGGTACGTTGCCCGGTCCCACGCCATAAGCTGGCTTACCGGAGCTGTAAGCAGCCCGTACCATTGCTGATCCACCTGTAGCCAGGATGACGTTCGTCAGCTTGTGCTTTATCAGCTCGTTGGTAGCCGGGAGCGTTGGCTTGCTCACGCAATGGATCAAGCCTTCTGGTGCTCCAGCCTGCACGGCTGCCTTCGCCATCAGCTGCGCTGCTTCCAGCGTACATTTGGCTGCGGACGGGTGTGGACTGAAGACGATCGCATTGCGTGCCTTGAGGGCAATCATCGATTTGAAAATAACAGTGGACGTAGGGTTCGTGGATGGTACGATACCCGCGACAACCCCGAACGGCTGTGCCACTTCCCATACTTTGTTTTCCTCGTCCTTGCCTACGATGCCGACCGTTTTTTGATCTTTGATCCAAGCGTAAACGTCCTGGGAAGCAAACAGGTTTTTCATCCGTTTGTCGGGGATGTTACCAAAGCCTGTCTCTTCCACTGCCATTGCGGCCAGTCGTTCTGCTGCCTCGACGCCCGCTTTGGACATCGCCGCTACGATCGCATCGATTTGTTCCTGCGTGTAAGAAGCGAGCTTGGCTTGTGCCTCCTTGGCCTGAGCCAAATAGGTGCGCACTTCCTGTATGGAGTATAAATCAGCATCCAGTGTCATTAGACTTGCTCACCTCCGCCTTGTTGCTTTTCCTCGAGCAGGCGAACGAGATCTTCTTTTTTCGCTGTATTGATTTCATTTGTGGTAAGAGGGAAATCTGCATACGAACGCGCCAGCTTGCGCAGATCGTTGATCGATTGTTCAGCAAGAGCGGATGCAGATTGTGCTTGTGCCGGCTCTGGCTTTACCTCTTCCTGTACGGGTGGTTTCAACAGGTTCTTGATCATTTTCGGTACACTTTCATCCGGGCGCGGGATGACGTGAGAGTGGAGCAATCGTCCGACACGTCTCGCTGCGTCCGCTCCGGCATCGACAGCCGCTTGTACCGAGGATACATCACCGATTACATACACGGTGACGATTCCGCCATCCGCTCCTTCATATGTCGCTACCTTGACATCTGCGGCCTTGGCGGCAGCATCTGCGGCAGCGATAAGAGCGGGCAGGCCCAATGTTTCAATCATGCCAAGTGAGTATGCATGAGCGCGCATTTATATGTCCTCCCCTTTTAGAAAACCTCTATCGAGGCCTGATCACGGAGGAACGACCGCGTTTTAGAGGTAGGTTGTTCTTGCAATATCGGGAAGAACAGCATGACGTCTATCCTCTCCGATACTGTTGGAAAAACTTAGCTTATCGCCAACTCCAATAGCGAAAGCCTTCGTTTTACTATACTTGCATCCTTTATCGCGTTAGCGAAAGTAAACTACCCGAAAGTACACGAGGGAAGATCCCTTTAAAGTTTTACAGGTTGCTCCGCGACACTTCTAACGGCAGTGGCAAATGCATCTGCCGCTGCTGTGCAAGCAGACTGGCTACCTGTTAAAAGCGCTCCCCCGAAGTTGGTTTCCGTAGGCGGTCCAAAAAACTGCACCATTTGCACGTCTGCTGCCTTGAGAGCTGCATCAATGCCGTACATGGCTTCCAATGGTGGAGCGATCAAATAGGCGAGCGGCTCCCCTTCTGGAATTCCCGCCAACTGGGATAAATAGCTTCCAGTCCGCGACACGACATGGGCGTAATACGCATGTGTTCCTTCTTCATTTAGAGAATAAAAGCATGCTCCGCTTTCCATGAATGCAACGGCTGCATCCAGACCGCTCTGTACCTCCGATGGCGTCGCTCCTCCAATCATCCCGATGAACTCGCCGGATAACGGACCAGAAGCGTGACCGGAGCCCGCATAAAACGACTTGGCATAAACAACTTCCACAGCTGCCTTTTTCGTCGCCTCATCGATCGCTGTATATCCCACATCATCAATCGTAGAAGTCAAAAGACCCAGGCTTCGAATATGCGAAGGCAGGTTCAGCTTCTCCGCGAATTGAGGATCGACATTGGGAATCAGCCGGATCGCAAGCGGCGTCGCTCGAATTGGTTTTTCCATGCGTGTCACTCCTTTCAAACAACTACTTCCCTTTTCAAAACACAAAAAAAGGTGTCAAGAACATAGGAAAAACTCCTCATGTTCATGGCACCTTCGCCTTTTGTTTGTTCACTTGTTGAATAAGAAACAAAACAAAATGTTGTATTCTTATCCGTGTCTCTAATGTAAGACAATGGCGGGAAAATTGCAAGCGTTTTCGCTTACCTGTCACTTTCCAAATTCCGCATCTTTTGATTTTACCAAATGAATCGACAACTATAAAATGGACCTATTCTAACGATAAAACACAGGGAGGAATGTTCACGATGAATGACTGGATGATGCTCGTTTCGATCGTCCTGTTTGCGGCATTGTTACAAACAAGTACAGGCTATGGCTTTTCCATTATTGGGACTCCTTTTTTATTTCTGCTCTACCCGGCCCATAGTGCCATCCAAATCAATATTATCCTGTCTCTTTGCATTTCTGTTTTCATGATTTACAAGATCAGGCATGAGATAGACACGATCCTGCTCGGCAGATTGATTCGCGGTAGCCTGATCGGGCTGATTCCCGGGATCATGATCTATTTGTACGTCGATGTCGCTTTACTCAAAATGGTTGTCGGTGCCCTTATTTGCATCTCCACGATTCTTTTAATCCTTAAGATGACAATCGCTCAAACGAAAAAGAAAGATTACGCTACAGGAGCAATCTCGGGTTTACTCACAACAAGCATCGGGATACCAGGACCACCACTGCTGCTTTATTTTGCAGGAGTTGGTACCAAAAAGGAAACACTTCGCAGTACGACACTTGCCTACTATTTGTTTATTTATTTGATCAGCCTGATCATGCAAGTCTGTTTTGCCGGTACAAATAAAGAGATTTGGCTTTCTTCCCTCATCGCGCTGCCTGCCCTTTTTGCCGGAATTCTCCTTGGACAGCTTCTATTTAAAAAGATCAGCCAGCGAATATTCCAAATTCTCACCTACGTTATTCTGCTGTTTACAGGCTTGTATTTACTAACGACGAGTCTGTAATTTCCTTTTTGTCTGTCATTTGGCCAGAATCAATCCGTTCCATCACTTTTTCTAAACTCGGCCATTTAACGGACACATGCGCGGATTATCTTTGTTGTGTAGCCGGGACGGGCAAGACCGAAAGCTGGCTCAACACCATACAGGATGGAATCCCAAGGAGGAAACTCACATGAAAAAGAAAATCGCAATGACAGTAATGGCTCTCGCAGTATCCGCAATGGCAGGCTCCGCATTCGCTGCTGAAAAAGCACCTGAAAAAATCGAAGGCACTGCCCAAATGAAGATGCTAAACCTTACAACAGCGGCACCTGCCATCAGCCTGGAGCAAATGGCGAAAGAAAAGGGCATCACGGTAGAGGAACTGATTGCTCAGCTTGAAAAAGAAGGAAAAATCGTTAAAGGATTAGCTGTAGTTGACGCAAAAATCGATCCAGCTAATGGTGAAAACAATGTAGCGATGACCGCAATCTTCAATATGAATGATGAGCAAGGAAATGCTTCCTTCTCTCTCACAAAAGCGATTAGTTTGGAAGAAATGGCAAAAGAAAAAGGGATCACTGTGGAAGAGCTGATCACGGAGCTCGAAAAAGAAGGAAAGATCATAAAGGCTCTCCCAACGACAGAAGCTGCGCAGAATACGGAGGGCGACTCTTCTAAAGCAGTAATGATGGAAAGAATCGAACTGAATGGTGAGGCCGGTGACCTCTCAACTGCTGTCCCATTTGCAACAGTTATCGATTTGAATCAACTCGCAAAGGAAAAAGGCATCACGGTTGAAGAACTAATTGCTCAGCTCGAAAAGGAAGGCAAAATCACCAAAATGGTACCAACAACTCCTGCAACCAAGAAATAATCAACCAGAGAAAACCAGCGCCGCCCCTGGCGATACGGGCTTTGTATAAATAACAAAATGCCTTTGACACAAAAACTTGTCAAAGGCATTTTGCTTGCAAGCGGTAGAATTACAGGGTAAGACCGCCATCAATCGTCACAATGGAACCAGTCATATAGCTGGAGCCAGGCGAAGCCAGGAAGGCTACTACATTCGCTACTTCATCCGCTTCGGCCATGCGACCAATGCGTGGGAATTGGATGTCAGGCACATTGCCTGTTTCTTTGATCGTTTGTTCCAGACCTGCTACGAGGCTGGTTGTTACACCACCAGGGCAGACGGCGTTGATGCGCACGCCCGTTTTGGCATACTCCAATGCAGCTCCCTTGGTAATGCCGACAACCGCATGCTTGCTAGCAGAGTAAACAGACATGCTGTGCTCGCTTTTCAAGCCTGCTGTGGACGCCGTATTGATAATCGAACCAGAGCCCTGCTTCACCATTACCGGAATGACGTATTTCAAGCCCATGAACACTCCTTTAAGATTCACCGCCAAGATGCGGTCAAACTCGGATTCCGGGATATCCGCGAGCAAATATGGCTTTTGAATAATTCCCGCATTATTAAAAAATACGTCGATCTGGCCGTATGCTTCCAACGCCTTGTTTACATAGTTTTGTACGTCAGCGGATTCTGCTACATTTGCTTGAACAAAAATGCCTTCTCCGCCTTTTTCCTTAATCAAAGCGAGTGTTTCTTCACCAGTTTGCTGATTGAAATCGACCAGCACCAGCTTCATACCCATTTCAGACAGCTTCAGGCTTGTAGCACGTCCCATTCCGCTTCCTGCACCTGTTACTACAGCAACTTGTCCTTGTTGATTGGTCATGTCATGTCACTCCTTATGTTTTTGATGTTCCTCGAGGTTTGCTACCATCTTCTTATAGGATTGGAGCAGCTCACCTAGCTCTTCATCGGAAAAATTGGCCCATAGTGCATCTGTCAACGTTGCATAACGATTGTTGATCATGTCGAGAATTTCCTGGCCCAAGGGAGTTATGGCAAGTAGCGTAACACGTCGATCTGTTTCTGGAATTTGTCGTTCGATATATCCTTTTTTCACTAGTTTATTAGCTAGATTTGTGACGGCAGGCAAGCTGATGAACAGTCTTTCAGCGAGCTCCGAGCTTTTCACAGCACCTTCCTCTGCCAAAATTTCCAGGATATACACCTGAGAACCCGACATGTCACTGTCCAAAATCTTTCCATACGAAATGATAAACTTGTGAACCATGCTTGATAGTAATTTGGATAGTTCGTCCCGCTCTCTCATCTTGGCTGGGTCGACACCTCTTTTCACAAATAACTTAAGACTACTAATAGTTAAAAGCATTAACTATTAGCCATCTATAGTCTACCTCTTCCTTCTTAATCTTGTCAACGAACCACACAATCGAACAGCTTCGCCATATTTCAGACACACAGACCACGTACAATAGAACATCCATGTTTGTATGGTTGATAAATTCACTCCTTAACAAATGATGGTAGACCCAATTCCTCCATTGCCTTGCTATGATGATATCAATCCAATATGGTCCGGTTAGAAAAGAGGTCGTGAACGCGTGAAACGAATTTATATCATTGAAGATGAAATGCCGATTGCTCGCTTGATGCAGGTCTATCTGCAACGAGCCGGCTATGAAGTTAATTGGAATGACGGAAATCAGGACCCTGTCCAGACCTTTCTTTCCTGGAGACCCGATCTGGTTTTGCTTGATCTCATGCTCCCGGACCACGACGGCTTGGACATTCTGGAGCAAATTCGTCAATACAACAGCTGCCCCGTGATCATTATAACGGCCCGCGGGACGGTGCCTGACAAGCTCCAAGGCTTGGCCCAAGGCGCAGATGACTATATTGCCAAGCCTTTTGATCCCGAAGAGGTTCTTGCCAGAGTACAAGCAGTGCTGCGGCGTTCCTCCTACCTCGCTGAAGCCGACACCATAAGACTTGGCACGCTGACCATTGACTTCTCTGCACAGAACGTACTCCTCGGAAAAGAACCTGTTTCCTTGATGCCACGTGACTGGCAGCTGCTTGCTTTTATGGCACGCCATCCCAACCAATGCTTCAGTCGGGATCAACTCTTGGACCAGGTATGGGGAATGGATTTTGATGGGGGAGATCGCGCTGTGGATACTGCTGTCAAACGCTTGCGCAAGAGCTTGCAGCAGTGGCCCGGCACCGAGGGTGAAATCACTACAATCAGAGGAATGGGGTACAGTCTACGTGTTTATTAAACGAGGCTCTAAGCCCAAGTCGCCAGTGCCTCTCTTGCGCTACTGGACCTGGCGCTATGCGATGATTTTGTCGATCATGCTGCTCGGGATTGGCTTTTTCGGCATTTACTGGATTAATAAAAATGCCACAGAGCAGCAGTTTGCTGTATTGGAAGCGAGAACGCAGCTATTAGCAGATTCCTATTCCAAGGTGGCTTTCGCAAAAACAATCACGATTTCACCTATAGCAACACTGCAACCCTCGATTTCGATGGTCCAATCAGGTCAAGCGGTTCCAACAACATCAACTGCTTTTGCTGCGACGGCCATGCCCGACATTCCAATGGATCATGTGGTTCAAATCTCTAATCGATTCAACTTGCTGACCACTCAACCGATAACTCAAAATATGACTGCAGTGACTCCTGCAGCAAAGGTTGTGCTGCCCACACCGATTACCCCAGCCAATAAAAAAATGGAAACACGCGAAATCATCCCTACAGATGACGCAACCTGGCTGCGTGTAGGTGTACCCTACTATCAGCGAAACGAAGTAGCCGGAACGTATTATGTAAGCACGCGGCTCAACAATGATCTCGTTCATACGTATATCACTATCATGATCTCCATCGGAATCATTACGTTGTGTGGCTGGGGCATCGTTTATGTGCTCTCGCGCTCACTGACCCATCCGCTACGACAACTGGCACTGGCTGCTGAGCAGATTTCTGCTGGCAACTATGAACCTGCTTTGCCTGATGCTTCGCGAATCAAGGAGTCAGAAATCAGTCAGTTGATCGTCTCGTTCGATGAGATGGCCAATCGCCTGGGACAGCTGGAACGGATGCGCACGGATTTGCTCGCAGGAGTCTCACATGAGCTGCGGACCCCGGTCACATCTATACGTGGCATGATACAGGCAGTGAAAGACGGCGTTGTAAGCGGACCAGATGCGGATGAATTCATGCAAATCAGCATGGACGAAGCCAAGCGCCTGCAAACGATGGTAAACGACCTGCTCGACTTCTCCTCGATGGAGGCAGGAGCCGTCCATGTCGAGCATAAGGAAATGAATGTATCCGAGCTATTGAATCAGATGATTTCTCAGATGAACACGCTGCCTGCCTTTGCAGAAATAGAAATCAACGCTTCGCTACAACCATCCAGTCTCACCTGGATCGGGGATGAATCACACTTTAAGCAAATCTTGCTCAATTTGGTTGGGAACAGCGCCGCCGCCAAAGCGTCGACAATTCAAATCCTCGGGGAACAGCAGGGGAATCAGCTTATTATCGATGTGATAGACAATGGCAAGGGTATCTCTGATTCAGAAGCGCCGTTCATTTTCGAACGGTATTATCGCGGGGATAGCAAACGAAAGAAGAAGCATGGGTTAGGTTTGGGACTGACGATTTCCAGACTGCTCGCTAAAGCCCATCACGGCAACGTGGAACTTTTGCAAAGCTCTCCAGACGGAACGACTTTCCGCCTTACTCTTGGGCGATCTACGCCAACTACATGACAGCACGAAAAGAAGCCGTATGCAACGACGCGTACGGCTTCTTTATTACATATAAGTCCCTTCCGGCAAATGAGTGCGTATGAGATCCATAAAAATGTCTAATGCTTTTGTATGAAACTCTTTCGTTTTCGTCACCAAGGAAAAATCCCGCGTGACTGGTGTACCCGCTACCTTTAGTGTGCAAAGCGTACCCAGCTTGCGTTCTTTGCGGATCGCCCAATACGATAGCAAGCTAATGCCGAGACCAGCTTCTACAGCTTCTTTAATGACTTGGGTACTCCCGAATTCCATCTGTTTTTTGGGCTGAATCTGCAGCATGCGAAACATTTTTTCCGCAGCTTCTCTCGTTCCTGACCCTTCTTCGCGAACAATCCATGTTTCATCCAGCAACTCAGAGACGTTAACCTCTTCTTTTTTTGCCAAAGGGTGCGCCGGAGAAACAATCAGGTACATGCGATCATCGGCAAATGGCTCGACACACATTTTTTCTTGTAAAAACTCTCCCTCTACAATACCTACATCCAATTGCCGGTTCGCGACCAGCTCGGTGATCACAGTGGAATTGTGGATCGTTATCGTAGGCGTGATCAGTGGATAGTGCTGCCGCATACGCGCAATGACATGAGGCAGCACGTATTCGCCATAGGTGTAACTGGCACCAATAGTCAAATGACCGCTTGGCGTGTTCATCAGATCGTCCACCAGACTCTGCATGCGTGTGTACAGCCCGAGAATCTCCCGTGCGTGATGGTAGACGATCTCTCCTGCCTTATTCAGCCGAACATACTTGTTGCTGCGCTCCAAAAGCTTCGTTCCCACCGCGCGCTCCAAAGAAAGTATGTACTGGCTGACAGCAGGCTGGGTCATATGCAGTTCTTCTGCTGCTCGTGAAAAGTTTTGTCTGTCTGCCACTGTCACAAAAACGAGTAACTGCTGATCCATACTGCATCACCCCGTTCATTTTTATAATAGGCAATTACTTATCGTGATTATTGTAATGATTTATTTTTCTTATTATAACAATTGTTTTATTCTGAGGTTGTAAATCTTTTCAAGGAGTGATGACAGTGGCCACCCAGTTCAAAGACAGCGTGCCATTGAACAGCAGCAATGCAGCTGCACAGCCCGAAAAACCCCAGGGAAGCAAAGCCTCTCCCCTCTCCTTATGGATCGGCGGCATCGCCTTTACTTTTGTAGTTGCCCTGCTTGGTTATGGTTTATCGCGTGTTCCTGGCTTTGACCGTGTCGGTCCTTTGGCTTGTGCGATCCTGATTGCGGTCGCCTACCGGCAGTTTTGGGGATATCCCGAGGCATTGCGATCAGGGATTCAATTCTCCGCCAAACGTTTATTGCGTCTCGCCATTATTCTGTACGGTCTTAAGCTGAATATTGACGTCGTGCTTCATCAAGGTCTCGGTTTACTCGTCTATGACGTAGGTGTGATTGTTTTCGCCATCGCTCTGACAATGCTGCTCGCGAAATGGCTGAAGGCCGAGCCATCCCTCTCCCTCATGCTCGGAGTGGGTACCGGAGTGTGCGGGGCAGCAGCTATCGCCGCCGTTTCCCCTATCATTCAGGCAAAGGACGAGGACACCGCAATCGGCGTTGGGATCATCGCTTTAGTCGGAACGGTGTTTGCAGTCGGCTATACCATCCTGCGCCCGTTTTTACCCATCTCTGCGCTAGATTACGGGATGTGGTCCGGAATTAGTCTGCATGAGATTGCTCATGTCGCTCTTGCTGCTGCACCTGCTGGACAGGATGGCCTGGCAATCGGGCTTTTGGCAAAATTGGGCCGCGTCCTGCTGCTGGTTCCACTCTGCTTTATCTTGATGTTCTGGATGAAACGAACCGGAAAAATTCAAAGCGGTACCAAAATTGAATTTCCTTGGTTTTTGATCGGGTTTCTTGTGATGAGTCTTTTCGGCAGCTATGTTCTCGGCAAACAGATTCCGGTTTCCGAAGCATTTAATACGGGCGTAGCCAATGTAACGACTTTTGTTTTGACGATGGCTATGGTTGGACTTGGTCTGAACGTGAATTTACGTGCACTTCGCACAAAAGCGGCACGTCCACTGATTGCCATGTCAATCACGTCAGTTCTGCTCTCCATCTTGTCGTATATTTTAATCTAGAAAATTTCTCCAGCTCTTCGCCTGATATTTGCTTGGGCGAAGATTTTTTCTGTGAAAAACGTCTCGACGTTCTGTTTTGTGGATAAGGACAAAGGTTATCCCCATATGTTGATAAAGATGTGATTATCTTTTCACGGGGGCATCCACATGTTGAAAAAACCGTTTTTTTCGCGACCCAATATTTTGTTCATCATGGTGGATGAGGAACGTTATCCACCTGTGTATGAAGAACCGGAGATTACCGCATGGAGACAGGAAACGCTCCACGCCCATTCCTTTTTACGCAAGCACGGACTTGAATTCACCAATCATTACGTCGGAGCTACTGCCTGCTCCCCAAGCAGAGCGACATTATTCACAGGGCAATACCCTTCCTTGCACGGGGTTTCCCAGACCACTGGAGCGGCCAAGCGCTCGGCAGACAGTGATATGTTCTGGTTAGACAGAAATACCGTTCCTACCATGGGTGACTATTTCCGGGCAGCAGGCTACCGAACGTACTACAAAGGGAAGTGGCATTTTTCTGATCCCGACATTTGGATACCCGGCACCCATACATCTGTTCTCAGCTATACACCCGGCACCGGAGTGCCTGACCCGGAAAAAGAGCGCCTGTATTTGCTGGCTAACCGGCTGGACGGGTATGGGTTTTCCGGCTGGATCGGTCCGGAGCCACACGGAAGGGCACCTCACAACTCAGGATCATCCGCAGGGATTGGAGTCAACGGCAGAGATATCATTTATCGCATGGAGGTCGTTCGACTCATCCAGCAGCTTGATCAGGAAAAACAAATGCTGGATCGTTCTGACTCGTACCAGCCCTGGCTGCTTGTTGCCTCTTTTGTCAATCCACACGACATTGTCTTGTATGGCGATGTAACTGCTCATCTCCCCTTTTTTCGGTTTCACGTTGATGATTCCATACCAGATATCCCTCCACCGCCTACTCATTATGAGTCACTTGTCACGAAGCCTCGCTGTCAGGCAAGCTATCGCGATGTTTTTCCACAGGCTTTTCAGCCGATCTCTGACAACGAGTTTTATCGCCGCCTGTATTTTCAGCTTCAACAAAACGCCGATCAAGAAATGATGCATGTGCTTGAGGCGATTTCCCGCTCTTCCTTGTACAACGAAACGATCATTATTTTTACATCCGATCACGGTGATCTTTTGGGAGCGCACGGCAATCTCCATCAAAAATTTTATTGCGCGTACGAGGAGAGCATCCATGTTCCGTTTATTATCCACAGTCCCATGCTTTTTCCACAGCACTTTTACACAGACCAACTGACAAGCCATATAGATATCCTCCCCACCCTATTAGGTCTGATTGGCGCAAATACTCCCGCAATCACCGAACAGCTCAAGCAAACCCATAGCGAATCCCGACCTCTCGTTGGCCGCGATCTTGCCCCCCTGGTTCTCGGTGAAGACTCCGCTAGTCCACCCGAGCCGGAGTGTCTCTATTACATGACCGATGACGATGTGACCAAAGGCCAGCATCAGGTCAGCATATTTTTACAGCCGTATCACGCTGTTATACCGCCAAACCGTATAGAAACGGTGATCGCCCGGCTCTATCACGACGGAAGAGAAGGCTTGTGGAAATATTCCCGGTATTACGCATGTGAAAATGCACTCGGGCAAACAAACGAAGACATCCCCGACGAATATGAATTGTACGATCTGACAACTGACCCTTTGGAAGCACGTAATTTGGTATATCCAGCCTACGTGACACCCTATACCAAACAAGTCCGCAAGCAAATGGCAGCATTGTTGGAAGAGCAGCGCAACCTGAAACGAATTACACCGGGCTAAGTGTTTGTGGATAACCTCAACTGTGGACAACGCAAAAAAGCAGCCCCTTCCTCTTGAAGGCGGCTGCCTGAATCATTTTGTCTTATTCTTGCTCCAAAAGCACCTTTTCAAGTGCGCTGATGGCTTCCTGCTCGTCTGCTCCATCGGCAATCAGTGTAATTTCTTCACCTTTTGCAATTGCGGAGGCCATGATGCCCATGATGCTCTTTCCATTGACGGTCTTTTCTTTTTTCACGATTTTGATTTCACTTGAAAACGAAGCAGCCACTTTTACAAACGTAGCAGCAGGTCGTGCATGCAGACCATGCGATAACTGAACTACAATTTTCTTTTCAACCATCGTGGTGTACCTCCTTAGATGTCTTTCTTATCGAGCACACTCTTAACGAACGCTTCCACTTGCTCTGACGTGCTCATGGATAAAATCGCTTCCGTATGCTTCGTCACTTCCTCTAGGGAAAGACGGCTTACTTGCTGACGTGCTGGCAAAATACTTCCCGCACTCATGCTGAATTCATCAAGTCCAAAGCCCAGCAGGATCGGTATTGCAATCGAATCTCCTGCCATCTCTCCGCACATTCCCACCCACTTGCCGTTGGCGTGTGCTGCCTTGATGACGTTGTAAATCAAGCGCAGAACAGCAGGGTGGTACGGCTGATAGAGATAGGAGACGCGCTCATTCATGCGATCCGCAGCCATCGTATATTGAATCAAATCATTGGTGCCGATGCTGAAAAAGTCTACTTCCCGCGCAAACTGATCTGCCATCATTGCTGCCGCAGGGATCTCAATCATAATACCCGCTTCATAGCGATCAGATACAGCGACACCTTTCTCTTGCAAACCTTTTTTCTCTTCCTCAAGAATTTGCTTGGCCTGTCGGAATTCCTCCAGCGTCGCAATCATTGGGAACATGATCTTCAGGTTGCCATAAACACTGGCGCGCAATAACGCCCGTAGCTGGGTACGGAATAACTCCTGATTGTCCAGACACAGACGGATCGCACGGAATCCGAGGAACGGGTTCATTTCCTCTGGCATCGGTAAATAGGAGAGCTGCTTATCTCCACCGATATCGAGTGTACGAATGACGACCGGCTTTTCGCCCATTTGCTCCAGCACTTGTTTATAAGCAAGAAACTGCTCTTCTTCTGTTGGGAAGTTCTCGCGACCCATATAGAGAAATTCGGTACGGAAAAGTCCGACCCCTTCTGCACCGTTGGCAAGTACACCAGCCAAATCATTTGGACTTCCGATATTCGCTGCCAGCTCAACGTGATGGTTGTCAGCTGTCACCGTCTTCTCATGCACCAGCTTTGCCAGCTCTGTCCTTTGCCCAGCATGCTCGGCTTGCTTGCATTTATAGGCAGCCAATTCTTCCGCGGTTGGATCGATGATGGCAATCCCTTCATCTCCGTCCAAAATCATCATCACGCCCGATTCGACTGTGCTTGTAATGACACGCGTGCCTACAACTGCAGGAATCTCCAGCGAACGCGCCATAATCGCGGAATGCGACGTACGTCCGCCAATATCTGTCACAAAGCCTTTGGCAAATCGACGATCGAGCTGCGCCGTATCAGAGGGAGTCAAATCCTCCGCTACCACAATGACTTCTTCTGTAAGCTCTCCCGGACCAGAAAATGCAATTCCGAGCAAATGGGACACGATACGCTTGGTCACATCACGAATATCGGCTGCTCGCTCACGCATGTATTCATCATCCATTTGTTCGAACAGACCGATAAAGACCTGGGCTACGTCGCTTACAGCACTCTCAGCGTTGACCTTTTCCTGTTCAATCTTGCCCTTCACCGTATCGAGCAGCTCTGGGTCTTCGAGTACGAGGAGATGAGCCTTGAAAATATCCGCATGGTCAGCACCCATTTCTCGCTCAACACGTTCTACGATGCCTTCCAAATCATGTTTTGCCTTCTCCAATGCCTCTTCGAAACGTTTGATCTCACGAGCAGTGTCGGAGGTGGCAACCATTTTGATGTGAAAATCAGGAGCCGCCAGCAAAAATGCCTTGCCGATTGCGATTCCAGCAGAAGCCTTTACCCCTATGATTTTTTGCGACATACCATCACTCACCTCTCCTAAGGTGCGTACTCGTCCATTCCTGTAACAGACGAGCCTGCTTACGTACCACTTCTTCTAGCGAATGACCTGCCGGAATACCTGTACAATTGTGTAATGCTTGTTCCCAGCCAAACTCATTCTTGTCTGATTGTATACGCACCGCTTCTGCATCTTCTGGATAGTCGAACTCAAGTGCGGCTGCGATAGCCAAGCCTAAATAATCGGGAGTAATCCCATGCCTGGTACATTGAAGCGCTGGACCGACCAGACGATCTTGCGCAGAAAGCTTGCGGATTGGTGAGCGCCCCACGCGGGTAACCTCATCGGACAGCATTGGATTCGTAAACCGCTCGAGTATTTTTTCTACGTAGCGCTGATGCTCTTGTTCGTCAAAGCCGTGCTTGATTACTAGCAAGGCACTCGTCTCGCCCAATGCTCCTCGTGTCGCTTTAGCAATCTCAGCATTTTGGATAGCTGCGTCGATTGTTGCATAGCCCATTTGATAGCCCAAATAAGCAATGACTGCATGCCCGGTATTTACCGTGAACAGTTTTCGTTCAATATAAGGTGCCAGATCATCGACATACGTGAGTCCCGCTACCTGCGGCTTTTCCCCGACAACCTGCGATTGATCTACCGCCCATTCAAAAAACGGCTCCACCATAACCAACAGTTTGTCATCGTGCTGCTGCAAAGGTACAATCCTGTCTACAGCGGCATTGGGAAAACCGATTTTCGCTGCGGCCAACGCCCGATCTGCCTCTGGTAAAAATCCGTAAACATGCTCCCGCAGCGCTGCACTGCCCCCGATCATATTCTCGCAGGCAATGACATTCAGTGGTCGCTCAGAAGTTGCTAGCCTTTTCGAAATTCCTGCTGCGATCGCACTCGCGATATGAGGGAGAATATGCGGACCTACTGCAGTCGTAACGAGATCCGCGTTAGCGATTGCCTGGGCAACAGCTTCCACATCAGCACCTTGGAGTGCACTGACATTTTCTACTACTGACTCAGGTTTTCCTGCAGCAGCCAGCTGTACCCGATACGCTTTTCGCTGATTCAGCTCATCGACCAGAGCTGTGTTAACGTCGACGAACACGACCTCATAGCCAGCCTGATACAGCAATTGACCAATAAAACCTCGACCGATGTTTCCTGCTCCAAAATGGACAGCTAGCATACGCGATCACACCTCCTCGGAGAACAGGTCGATAATCTCGGCAGCAGACGTCGCTTGCACAACTCGTTTGACGTTTTCCTCCTCGGAGCAAATGATCGCGATATTGGAGAGTACCTCCAAATGCTCATCCCCAACTGCCGCAATTCCCACCAGCAAGTAAGCGATATTTCCTTCTCCGAAATCAACCCCTTCAGGAACCTGGACAATCGAAATTCCTGTAGATTGGATTTCCTGCTTCGACTCGTTCGTGCCGTGCGGAATGGCAACGCCGCTTCCAATATAGGTTGTAGCGAGCTGCTCGCGCTCCTGCATTTTCTCTACATAAGCGGAAGTCACATGACCAGCCTTCACGAGCAAATCGCCCGCCAGTCGGATCGCCTCTTCTTTGGTTGCTACCTTTGCATTCAACATGATTTTCTCAGCTGTCAGTATGTTTTTCATTTTGTTCTCTCCCATCCTATCTTTTTCAAGCAAAACGAATACAATTGATCTGCTATATAATCAGCAATTTGCTGTGTTTCTCCTATCTCCAATACGCTTTGCAATTCTTCTTCAATGAGTAGCGAGCTGAGCTCACTCAATACTTCAAGGCCCTCTTGTGGTACATCCCGCGGGCCGAGCATCAGCAGCAGCAAATGAATGGACATTTCTTCGTCATCCATCGATTTGAGCAGCAGTGGTTCCTGTAGCCTGTGAATGGTAAACGATACTTTTTTGACGTGGTCATTTCTACCGTGAAACAATGCCATCGAAGTACCCGGGATACCTAATCCCCCGAGCTTTTGCCGATCAAGCAGCTGCTGCACGACTGGATCAACTGCCTGTATTGCTTGGCTCTCCAGTAAATCCTGAGTCATTTTTCCTAAAAGCGTACGTAAATCCAGCTCGCGGTTATCCCATTCTCTCACCCACAAGCCCTCCACGATATCGCTTGCGTAGCGGGAGTAATTTTGCATCTCCAGCAGCAGTCCAACCGGATTTTTCCTGGCGGATGCTACGGTCATTTCCTTTGATACAGGCTGTCTCTCTCCCGTGCTATGAAGATGAAATTTGATTTTCTGAATGTCATCCGGCGGCAGCAACGGGCTGACCACCACATATTCCATCGGCGTGAGTGGCAACGGGATGGTCGAGATGATGAGATCGTACTCACTTGCCGGGATGTCCCCCAAATCAAACATGGAAAGATTTTGGAGGCTGACAATCTCGGGAATTTCCTTTTTGATGCGAGTGGCTAAAATCTTGGAGGACCCAATCCCACTCGAGCAAACGACGAGTGCCCGGTAACGCTGCTGTTCTTGCCGCGTTCTTTCCAGAGCCGCTCCCAAATGCATTACGAGATAACCGATTTCCTCCTCAGGAACCTCAAACTGCGGGAAGACTACTGCCACAGCCTCTTGTACGACCATAAACAGCTCATCGTAATTGCTCTTGATTTGATCCAGAATCGGATTGCGTATCTCCATCTTTCGCTTCAGTCTGTACAAGGCAGGCTCCAGATGTGTCAGCAGTCCATGAAACAGCGATGAGTCCTCTTTCAAGGGTACTCCCAAACGCTCTTCGCATAGCTGGATCAAACGGTAGGTCGTAGTCATCAGCTCTGTATTTTCCGGCCAAAAAGACTCCTCTTGCGAATGGCGCAGCTTGGCTCCACGTAAATGCATCGTGATATAGCCGATCTCGGCAGTAGGAATCTCCATCTGAAACATGAGCTGGAGCCTTTCGATAATGCGCTCTGCTGCCTTGTACTCTGCTGTGTCAGTCAACTCGCTCAAGGTTTTTTCGTCAAAGTGGATATTCTCTCCCTTTTCTACCCGCTCGACAGCCAGTGCCAAATGGGTAACGAGGCCAATGTAGGCACTGTCCGCCAAATGATAGGGGAGATCGTCTTCCAAATTGTTTAAAGCATTTTCGACTTTGATCAGTTTTTCCCGGTCAATAAGACCGAGCAAACGCTCCGAGATTGAGTCAATGTTGCGAAGCGCCTTGTTCTGAATGTTTTCTTTGATTACGCCAATCATTTCATGGTCGTCCAAATGCTCGGAGATCAACCGGCTGATCATTCTCCGCTTCGAGGACTCGGTGCCGAGCAGCTCTACACCGTAGCCTCGTTTTCGCAAGAGGGATAGCTCATACCGGGCAAGCAAGACCTCCAGATCGTCCAGATCATGGCTGATGGTGGCTGTCGTTACCTTCAAATCAATTGCCAGGGATATGAGCTTGACAGGCTCAGATGCCTCCAGCAACGAGCAGAGAATGATGACCTTTCGCTCCTGGGCAGGAAACTGGGTCGTCGTCTGATGCAGGACAGAAGTCCGCAAGCTCTGCTTCTGCTCCTCTGTCCCTACGATTTCTACACCGGCTCCTGCTTTTCGCTTCAGCTTCATTCCATATTCCGCGAGCAGCTCTTCTACTGCTTCGAGCTCCCTGTGGATCGTTCGGGCACTCACGCCGATATGCTCGGCAATGTACCCAACCGTTGCTCCTTTTTGTTCCTGCATCAAAACTTCTACGATGGATCGTTGTCGCGAGGATATCTGCATGCTCTGTCCCCCTCCTAACGCAAAGAGGGAAGACGCTAGCTCTCACTAGCGTTGATTCCCTTAACCGAGGCGTTTGACCAACTTGTCATACTCCGGACTATTCAAGAAGTTATCAATTGAAATATGCTCAGCATCAGGAGCTTTTACTTGTGCTCGTTCGGTCAAAGATTTGTGCGTAATAACGATGTCAGCATCAAGTGGAATATCGTTGATCGCGGTGTTGATCACCGTAATATGCTCCAGCCCTGCACTTTTGAATTTCTTGCGCAAGGATGCAGCTCCCATCGCACTTGATCCCATCCCTGCATCGCACGAGAATACGACCTTTTTCACGTCTGTGGCAAGCACAGCTTCCGTTGCTGCTATTGCTGTAGGCGCTGCTGTTGCTGCAATTTCTTCCTCTTCTACTTTTTCCTGCTTTTTCCCTTTCAGCTCCTGCATTTTTTCCGTTGCTTTCTCGATATCATCTTCCTCATTCTTGCTGCTCATTTTCAGGAACGCAGAGGCAATGATGAACGAAACGACAGTCGCTGCTACGACGCCAGCCAGTACGGGCAGCAATCCCCCGCGTGGTGCCATCGCACTCAAGGCAAAAATACTGCCTGGAGAAGGTGGCGCTACCAAGCCCGCACCCAGTAAAGTGAAGGTGAATACACCAGCCATTCCACCGCCGATTACCGCAAGAATCAAGCGTGGATTCATCAGGATGTACGGGAAGTAAATCTCGTGGATACCGCCAAAGAAGTGAATAATGATGGCACCTGGAGCAGATTGTTTCGCATTTCCTCTGCCAGCCAGCCAGTATGCCAATAAGATTCCCAAACCTGGGCCAGGATTTGTCTCCAACAGGAAGAAAATCGACTGACCAATTTTTGAAGCTTCATCCAGACCAATCGGGCTCAGGATGCCATGATTAATGGCGTTATTTAAGAACAAGATCTTCGCCGGTTCAATCAAAATACTTGCGAGCGGCAAGAGTCCAGCATTTACGATCACCTGTACACCAGCTGCAAGTGCCTTGCTTAAACCGACTACAACCGGTCCGATTGCATTGAAAGCAAGTAATGTGAGCAAACCTCCGAAAATCCCTGCTGAAAAGTTGTTTACGAGCATTTCAAACCCGGCAGGTATTTTTCCTTCCAGCATCTGGTCCACCTTTTTGATGACCCATCCGCCGAGTGGTCCCATAATCATTGCACCCAAGAACATCGGGATATCGGCACCAACCACTACCCCCATCGTGGCAACAGCACCCACGACACCGCCTCGAACGTCATGAACCATTTTACCGCCCGTATAACCAATCAGAAGCGGCAATAAAAACGTAATCATTGGCCCAACCAGCTTGGCCATGTCCTCATTAGGCAACCAGCCTGTCGGAATGAACAGTGCAGTAATCAATCCCCATGCAATGAACGCCCCGATATTTGGCATCACCATCGCACTTAAGAATCGACCAAACTTTTGTACCGAGACGCGCAATCCTCCCGAGGCTTGGTCCTTTGTAGCCACGTTAGCCATACGTTGACCCTCCTTTTACAAAATGATCATATGTTGACAGGATTCAATAGAAGTAGTTCATGCCTCAAATATAAAGCGTTTACATACGTGTCACAACAAAATCAAAAGGCGAATTTGTCGGTTTCGCTGTTGCCAAAACTTAATAACCCACTGGCATATACCTGTAATCCCTTGTCATAAGTAGCTTCTCCAACACTGCCTAGATCATCTATGAGCTAGGAGAAAAGAGCAGTTACCAGGCTTCGGAAAACATCCGAGTGATAATCACAAAAAAAAGACCGATGCGTTTGAGATCGCATCGGCCTTGTCTTTTTCGATTAGCGTTGTTTGTTATATGGTCTGCTGCCAGATTCGGAGCTACGCGGACGAGAGTCACCGCTGCGTGGACGAGAATCGCCACTGCGAGGGCGGGATTCTCCACTGCGCGGACGGGATTCACCGCTACGTGGGCGAGACGGACGCTTGCCGCCAAAGCCGGAACCAAATCCGCCTCTGCCTTTTGGTGGCAGCTTTTTCTTGCCAACACGAAGAGGTGCTTCTTCTGTCAGACGAATTGGTGTCATATCTGGCTCTTTGGTTAACAGCTTGAGTGCTGCAGATACGAGTGTAACGGAATCCACATCCTCAAGCAATTGCTCTGCAAGAGTTTTGTAAGCGGACAGATTGTCTAGTCCAGAAGCCTCCAAAATCTTGTCCACAGCCATGCGCTGTTGCCCTTCCAATGCTTCCGCCATGCTTGGCACAGTGCGGCGCTCCATGCGGCGATTGGTCGCACGCTCGATCAGGCGCAGATGGTCAATTTCGCGAGAGGTCACAAAAGTGATGGCCAAACCAGTTTTACCCGCACGTCCTGTACGACCGATACGGTGTACGTAGCTCTCGGAGTCTTGTGGAATATCAAAGTTAAATACGTGGGTAACCCCGCTGATATCCAGTCCGCGTGCAGCTACGTCTGTTGCGACGAGTACTTCGATAGTACCCTCTTTAAACTTGCGCAGGACGCTGTCGCGCTTTGCCTGATTCAAATCACCATGAATACCTTCCGCACCATAGCCGCGCTTAGTCAGCGCTTCAGACAGCTCATCTACACGACGTTTGGTTCTACCGAAGATGATAGCCAGCTCAGGGGAGTGAATGTCCAGCAAACGGCACAGCACATCAAACTTTTGCTTTTCTGCTACTTCCATATATTGCTGCTCGATGTTAGGAACAGTTACTTCTTTTGCTTTCACCGAGATCAGTGTAGGTTCCGTCATAAATTGCTGAGCAATCTCTTGAATGGCTCTTGGCATTGTTGCTGAGAACAACAAGGTCTGACGGTTATCCGGCACTTCCTGCAAAATTTCTTTAATGTCGTCAATAAAGCCCATGTTCAGCATTTCGTCGGCTTCATCCAAAACCACAATCTCAATGGAATCGAGTCGAATGGTCTTTCTTCTCATATGGTCCATGAAGCGACCCGGTGTCGCAACGATGATTTGAGGACGTTTTTTCAAGGCCTTGATTTGCCGAGTAATGTCTTGACCACCGTAAATAGGCAGAGCAGAGATGTTTTTAAATTGGGCAATCTTATTGATCTCTTCTGCTACCTGAACTGCCAACTCGCGGGTTGGAGTCAATACAACACCCTGGATATTTCCGCTTTTCTCATCCAATCTTTCGATGAGGGGAATACCAAATGCTGCTGTCTTACCCGTCCCCGTTTGTGCCTGACCAATCAAGTCCCGGCCTTGCAGGGCTACTGGAACGGTTTGAACTTGAATGGCAGTTGCCTCTTCAAATCCCATATTGCTTAATGCGCGAACAAGTGAGTCGCTTAATCCAAATTCATAAAAAGTTGCCAATGCACTTCAGTCTCCTTTTTCTATACCTTCTTCTATAAAATTCTCACTAAAAAAGGGCACTATTCCTTACGATCCGGAACATGCCCCTTTATCCCCGATTGTACAAATGCACCCCACAAAGAACATAGCTGTAATCGTACCATGCATTTCTTCAAAATGCAAATGGCTGCGCACCTAAAAACGTTCGACAATGCTCGTTTTTCCGACCGGAAAAAAGCCCCAATTTTTGCACAAAATCGACCAGCTTCTCCCTATCTTAGCACATAGTCAGCCAGCACACTTTGCACCTCATAGATGTTGAGATTCTTGTTAAACTGCTTTTGGATCGGCATCTGGCTCCCGGAAATGTAAATTTTCAACTCGGCATCCCAGTCAAAATTTCCCGCTGTTTCAATGCTGAAATGCGTAATACTTTTATACGGAATGGAATGAAACTCCACCTTTTTTCCTGTAAGTCCCTGCTTATCAATCAAGATCAGGCGCTTATCTGTGAATACAAACATATCGCGAATCAGTTTGTATGCTTTTTCCAGCCTTTCATTTTTCGCCAAAATTGGCCCCAGCTCATTTTGGATTTCAACGATGTTGACCTCTGAAGCGTTGCCCATCAGACCATCAAATAGTCCCATTGCGCTCTCCTCCATTCTCTTTTCCCAATCCAATACTCTTACGTATGTATACGCGCTGATTCGAAAAAAAAAGCTGACACCCATTGCAAAAGGTGTCAGCTCTGATTCGTTTTTCATACTCTTAACTCAGTCCGTTAATTACGCCATCCTCATCGACATAGAGCAATTCCGCTGCCGGCTTTTTCGGTAGACCTGGCATCGTAACCAAGCTGCCTGTCAGAGCAACGATAAAGCCCGCTCCCGCAGAGACACGAATTTCACTCACTTGGATGGTAAAGTCAGTAGGGGCGCCCAGAATATCAGGACGATCCGTAAAGGAGTACGGTGTTTTCGCCATGCAGACTGGCAAATGGGACATGCCCATTTCTTCTACCTTCTGAATGGTTTTCAGTGCGCCTGGAGAAAAAACGACTCCCGATCCACGGTACACCTCTTTGACAATCGTTTCGATCTTCTCCTTCACCGTCAGCTCCTCTTCATAGAGGAGACGGAATTGCGATGGTCTTTCTGCGGCTCGCGATACTTTTTCAGCCAGCTCAGTTCCACCCGCTCCGCCCTCTGCCCATACGTTTGAGAGTGCTGCCTCTGCCCCGGCCTCTTGGCAAAGCGCGATTACTTTTTCTACCTCTGCTTGGGTATCGGTCGCAAAATGATTAATAGCAACCACTGCCGGCACCCCGAACTTTTCGAGGTTTTCCAAATGCCGCTTCACGTTAGCGAAGCCTTTTTCCAAAGCATCAAGGTTCTCTGCTGCCAGATCGGCAACCTTTACCCCTGCGTTGTATTTCAGTGAACGGACCGTGATGACGACAACTGCCGCCGCAGGAGTAAGACCCGCTTTTCGACATTTGATGTCAAAAAACTTCTCCGCGCCGAGATCAGCGCCAAATCCAGCCTCTGTCACAACGTAGTCAGCCAGCTTCAGCGCCGTTTTAGTTGCGATGACACTACTGCAACCATGGGCAATATTTGCAAACGGCCCGCCATGAATGATGACTGGCGTACCCTCGATCGTTTGTACGAGATTTGGTTTGATCGCTTCCTTCAGCAGCACCACCATAGCTTCGACAGCATTGACTTCCTCTGCCCGGACAGGCTGGTCGTCAAAGTCATAGCCGATGATGATATGTGCCAAGCGGTCTCGCAAATCCGCCAAGCTTTCACTCAGGCAAAGAATCGCCATGATTTCTGAAGCCGTAGTAATCATAAACCCATCTTCCCGCGTCATTCCGTTGCTGTCACCGAGCCCGATGACAATATTACGCAAAGCGCGGTCGTTCATATCCATCGCCCGTTTCCAAACGATTTTCTTTGGATTCAGGCCACGCGGGTTGCCTTGAAATATATGGTTGTCAATCATGGCTGCCAATAGATTATGAGCTGCCGTAATCGCATGAATGTCGCCTGTAAAATGAAGGTTGATCTCGTCGGCAGGAAGTATTTGCGCTTTTCCGCTGCCTGTAGCTCCTCCTTTAATGCCCATGCACGGTCCTAGCGAAGGCTCGCGAAGTGCGGCAATCGTCTTTTTCCCCAATAGATTGAGGGCTTGTGATAAACCAATCGTGGTGAGAGTCTTGCCTGCTCCTGCTGGATTGGGATTCATTGCTGTAACGAGGATTAGCTTGCCATCCTGACGGTCCTTCACCTTTTCCCACAGATCGTTAGATAGTTTCGCTTTAAACTTTCCGTAAAGCTCCAGATCATTTTCATCGATACCTGCTGTCTTGGCAATCTCAACAATCGGCTTCATGCTTGCCTCCCTACATTCCATGAATTTCTTGTTTATTTACCAATGATCTACATTCCACATTGTAGTCGTTTCTCCTTTCCTTGGATACGAAAATGCTTGCTGGAGTGGATGAGAGGAAAAAGGAGAAAAAGCTCCAGCTTCTTGGGTCAACTGGTGCGGGTCATGCCTGGCCGTCTCCATGAAAAAAGAAAAAACGCGTCCAAAGTAGCTTTTTCATGAAGCTTCTCAGAGATGGACGCTGAGATCGTGTTTCTCTTTTTTCATTGCGCCTGGGCTGTTGCCCCAAAGAGCTTCGCTTTTTCTCCTTTTTCCTCTCGACAACTTTTATCTTCGCTCGGCTTATTTGGGGATTCTCATGGAAGTCTTCATAAAAAACTGCACCCTGTTAATTAACAGAATGCAGTTCACCTCTACGCCCCAAAAATCTTGCCCGGATTGAGAATCCCCGTAGGGTCCAGTACATTTTTTAAAGACTGCATCACGTCCAGCGCTTCGCCGTGCTCGATGCGCTGGTATTTTGCCTTTCCTACACCGACTCCGTGTTCTCCGGTGCACGTGCCTCCGCGGCTGAGAGCGTATTCTACCAAATGTGCATTGAGCTGTTCTGCGCGAGCTACTTCATCTGAATCGTCCAAATCGATCATCAAAATGACATGGTAGTTCCCGTCTCCGACATGGCCAAGAATGGCGCCGTCCAAGCCCGATTGATCAATGGCTTGTCTGGCATCGACGACAGCCCCAGCCAGCTCGGAAAACGGCAAGCACACATCCGTCACCATCATCTTTTTACCAGGAGATTTGTGCAGGAACGCATAGGCCATGTTATGACGCACATCCCAGAGCTGGGCACGGGCCTTGGAATCTGTCTCAAACAAAAATTCCTGGCAACCATGTTCGGCAGCAATATTTTGAGCAAATTCGATATCGTGAGCCAGGCTCTGCTCGCTGCCATGAAATTCAATAAACAGCATAGGACTTTCCGGGTAGCTCGTTTCCTTATATAGATTGACCTGACGAATGGACCGCTCATCAATCAGCTCAATTCGCGCCACTTGTATCCCTGCTGACAATATATCGACTACTGTATCCACTGCATCCTGAACGGACGGGAAGCAAGCTCTGGCAGCTGTTGTTGCCTCGGGAATCCCGTACACACGCAGCGTCAATTCCGTGAAGACTCCAAGCGTACCCTCGGACCCGACGAACAAGCCTGTCAAATGGTAGCCAGACGATGATTTGGCAGTCATGCTGCCCGTATGAATGATTCGTCCGTCAGCCAGTACAACCTCCAAATCGCGCACTTGATCCCGCATGACTCCGTAACGGACGGAGGTAGTTCCACTTGCGTTCGTCGCTGCCATACCGCCAAGTGTTGCATCTGCTCCCGGATCTACCGAAAAGAACAGGCCGTGCTTTTTCAATTCCTTGTTCAGCTGTGTACGTGTTACCCCCGGCTGGACTCGAACGAGAAAATCATGGGGACGGACCTCCAAAACCTGATTCATCTGGGAAAAGTCCATGCTAATGCCACCTTCATAAGGAATGGCATGACCTTCCAGACTGGTTCCCAATCCAAAAGGCGTGACCGCAATATGGCGAGCATAGGCAAGCTTCATAATTTGGCTAACCTCTTCTACCGTTTGCGGAAATACAACAACATCCGGCAGCCTTGGCGTGTGGTAGGATTCATCATGACTATGGTGCTCCAAAACCGTTTGATTCGTCGTAACCCTCTCGTCTCCAAGCAGTTCAATCAGCTCTTGCATGTAGTCCATGTTCTCTTACCCTCCGTTATTCGCTCATATCCACCAGCAATCGACTGTTTTTTGCGAAAATTCAGGTGGTGAGGATCAAATCAAAGATCATGAGGAACGAAAATAGCAGACTTCTCTATTTCCGTATTCGAGAACGTGGCCCTTTTACCTGCCTACGAAAAAGGAAACACCGCCCGAAGCGGTGCTGAATGAGCCATCTCTTTTGACTAGATTCCTCTTCCACCGTCCACATTCATCACTTCTCCAGTGACAATTTTCGATAAATCAGAAGCCAAGTACAGGGCAGCCTCTGCAATATCTTCCGGCTGAATCAGAGCACCCAGTGGCACACTGCTAATGAAAATGTCTCTTTTTCCAGCTTCGACCTCCGCCTCATCCCCGTTGATAAACTTGCCCAGCATCGGGGTTTCGGCTGGCCCGGGATTGATCACATTGACCCGGATTTGAAAAGGAGCCAGCTCAATAGCCAAAGCCTTGCTCAGCATGATGGCCGCTCCTTTGGACGCGCAGTAAGCGTTCAAGCCTGGTCTTGCGCGAATGCCAGCAATTGATGCTATGTTAATCATGCTTCCTTTTCCACCCGCCTTCATATGAGGTACCGCATGTCGCGTGGTCAAGTAAATCGATTTCGTATTTACCGACATAATCTTATCCCACTGCTCAAGCGACAATTCTTCAATCGGTGTAAAGGCTTGCGGTACACCTGCACAATTAACCAGCACATCGATCGAACCAAACGTGGTGATCGTCTCATGAATCATAGCTGCAACACTTTGATCATCAGCTACATCGGTTTGTACGGCATGCCCCCTCCCTTCCGGAAGCTCCTGTACTGCTTGTTCTGCGGCTGCTTTGTTCAGGTCAGCCAATACGACCTTTGCCCCTTGATTAGCAAATAACCGAGCGATGGCTTTCCCCATGCCTGACGCTGCGCCCGTTACAATCGCTGTTTTTCCTTGCAACAGTTGTCCGTTCATAGATTAATCACCACCATCCGCTCTTCGGTCATCTCCTCGACTGCATAGCGTGGGCCTTCTTTGCCAAGTCCACTGTTTTTGACTCCGCCATACGGCATGACGTCGTTGCGATATGTCGATACATCATTGATCACGACACCTCCATATTCGAGTATGCGTGCTGCCTTCATGGCAACATTCAAATCCCGCGTAAAAATGCCCGCCTGCAAGCCATACTCAGAATCATTTGCCTGAGCAAACGCTTCATCAAGATCATCGTAGGGAATAATCGTTACTACCGGAGCAAAAACCTCTCGGCACACAACCTTCATATCAGGTGTTGTATTGACCAGCACAGCGGGATAAAACAGGGCTCCCTCACGTTTTACAGGCAGCAACGCTTTCGCTCCCTGACTGATCGCTTCATGGACCCACTCTTCGGTACGGATCGCTTCTTTTTCACTTATCATGGGCCCGACATCGGTATCCGGGTCTTCCGGGTTGCCTACCTTCAGATGATTGACGTGGGAAATGTACAGATCGCAGAACTCCTGCATAACCGCTTCATGAACGTAAATGCGTTGAACAGCGATGCATGCCTGCCCTGCATTATGAAAGCTGCGCGCTGCCGTCTGACGTGCAGCCAGCTCCAAATCTGCATCTACGTGAACGATATTGGGAGAGTTGTTCCCCAGCTCCAGGGCTACTGGACGCATGCCACTGCGCTCCTTTATATGACGACCTACCTCTCCTGACCCGGTAAAGGTAAACATGGCGATCCGCTCTTCATCCAACAACCATTCCCCTACCTCACTGCCCGCTCCTGTAACGATATTGATATAGCCCTTTGGCAAGCCCGCAGCTTCCAAAACCTCAAGCAGGAGAAATGTCGCGATCGGTGTAACGGTAGCCGGCTTGACCACCAACGTATTCCCCGCAGCAATAGCAGGCGCAATTTTGTGAGTGCTGAGCAAAAGCGGATAGTTAAATGGCGTGATCGCCCCAATCACCCCTTTTGGCACGCGAATGGTGAACCCAAGACGATTTTCTGAGCCCTCCGTTGACTGCAAAGGAACCATTTCACCGTGTATCTTTTTCGCTTCCTCCGCAGACAACAGCAGCGTATTGATCGTTCGATCCAGCTCGTTCATCGCATCCTTACGAGTTTTCCCCACCTCGCGAATGAGGGACAGCTCCATCTCATCTCTGCGTTCTTCCATTAATTGCGATGCTTTCAACAGGATTTTGTAGCGCTGAAAAGGCGTCAGCTTATCCTGCTTGAAGGTTTTCTGTGCCTCATCTACCGCTTTTGTCACATGCTGCTGCTGCGCGCGGGCGATGTACGCGATACATTCGCCATTGTATTTGTGGAAAACGGGAATGGAGCTCTCCGTTTTTACCCACTCACCACCGATGTACAGGTCGTACGATTTCGCTTCCATTCTCCTCATCCTCCTCGTTTTTTAGCGGGTAGCGGTGTAAATATGGCGCACGATTTCGTCTCCTACTTCTTTGGTCGATGCCACTCCACCCAGATCAGGGGTCAGTATTTTTCTATCAACCAATACCTGCTCGATTGCGTTCATAATTACTGCACTGATCTCTGGCAAATCGAGATGATCCATCATCATGGCTAGGCTCCATATCTGTGCAATCGGGTTGGCTATGCCCTTTCCTGCTATATCTGGTGCGGAACCGTGAATCGGCTCAAACATGGATGGATATTTTCGCTCCGGATTGATATTGGCAGAAGGGGCGAGTCCTAAGCCCCCAACAGTTGCAGCGCCCAAGTCTGTCAAAATGTCTCCGAACAAATTACTGGCGACGACCACATCAAATGTCTCCGGACGCGTAATAAAATAGGCGGCGAGTGCGTCGATATGGTAGAGATTCGTTTCGACTCCGGGGTGCTCACGGGCAATTTCCTTGACGATTTCATCCCAGAAAGGCATGGAGTGATTGATTCCATTCGATTTCGTAGCAGCAGTCAGTCTCTTTCCCGGCCGCTTTTCCGCCAGAGAGAATGCATATTTGAGGATGCGCTCCGTGCCAAATCGTGTAAAAACATTGTTCTGCACAGCCATTTCGTACGGTGTCCCCTGATGCATGCGCCCGCCCATGTTGGAATATTCGCCTTCTGTATTCTCCCTGACAACCACGAAGTCAAGATCAGCATGCCCCTTGTAGCGCAGCGGGCTCTCCAATCCCCGAAGCAGCTTTACCGGGCGCAGGTTGACATACTGCTGGAATTCGCGGCGAATGGGCAAAATCAATTCCCATACAGAAACATGATCAGGCACCTCGGGAGCACCCACAGCGCCAAGCAGGATCAAATCGTAATCCTTTAATGTATCCAATCCATTTTCCGGCATCATCCGGCCGTGTGTGAGGTAATAGTTACAGTTCCATTCCATCACATCACTGGCAAAACGAATTCCTCCATGGCTTTCTTCCAGTGCCTTTAATACTTTTAATCCCTCTTGCATTACCTCGGGACCGATTCCGTCTCCGGGAATCACGGCGATCGAATAATGAAGCAATCGACTCCCCCCTAAACAATCGAAATAATTTGACAATTTTATGTATTACACTTGCACATTCGATGCCAATCACTAGCGTAAGAAAAGAAGTCTGCTAGAATGCTTTCCCCTGCTCGATATGCTTGTGAATAACAACGAAGCGCTGCAACAAAACGTTGCAACACTTCTCTCATTCGATCTGATATTGTTTCATTTTTCTCCACAGCGTTGTGCGGTCCATCCCCAGCATTTTTGCAGCTAATGTTTTATTATGCTTCACCTGCCGCAATACCGCTTCAATTCGCTTTGCTTCGGGATCAAAACGGTCTGCTGTGGCAGCGGTTAGACTATGGACAGGACCTCGCTTTTTCTTGGCAAATAAAAAAGCAGCGTCTGATATACCGAGCTTGCCGCCCTTTGCCAGCAGTACCATACGCTCTACTACATTGCGCAGCTCTCTCACATTCCCTGGCCAATGATACGCTTGAAACAGGGAATAGAGCTCTTCGTCTACTTCCTCTACTTTCTGCTCGTGCTGCTCATTCATTTCCTGAATCATGCTCGCAACGAGAAGTGGTATATCTGACAAGCGATCGCGCAAGGGAGGAACCTCCAGATTGAGCATATGAATGCGGTAATACAAATCGGCGCGAAAATGCTCTTTTTCAATCTCTTCCTCCAGATCACGGTTCGTTGCCGCTACAATCCGCACATCAACAGGGATGATTCGTTCCCCGCCCACCCGGCGGACACGCCTCTCCTGCAACACCCTCAGCAAAAGAACCTGAATCCGCAGCGGCATTTCTCCGATTTCATCCAAAAACAGCGTTCCACCATGTGCCAGCTCGAACAACCCAGGCTTTCCGCCCTTTTTGGCACCCGTAAAGGCCCCATCCTCATAGCCAAACAATTCGCTTTCCAGCAGGCTTTCCGGCAATGCTGCACAGTTGACAGCCAGGAAAGGTCCCAAGGCTCGCGGGCTTTCTAAATGAATCCCTTGTGCAAACAGCTCCTTGCCTGTACCTGATTCTCCGGTAATGAGCACAGTCGCATTCGTTTTCGCGAACAACGCGGCTTGCTCTCTCGTCTCCACAAGCATGGCTGATGTCCCGATGATGCTGTCGAGCCGATACCTGGCTTCCAAACCATTGTCATGCAGCTTTTTTCGAAGCGACATCTCCATCTTTTGAATATCGCTGATCTCTTTAAAATTCGAAACCGCCCCTACGATCTGATCCTTGACGATGACCGGAATACGGTTAATCACAATGGAGCGATCCAAAACCGTTGCCACATCTCCCAGCTCCTGACGCCCCGTCTTCAGCACTCGCAGCATGTCTGAATGAGGAATATAGTCAGCGATGGGCTTCCCCAACACCTCACCAGTAAGTCCCAAAAGGATTTTGGCGTGTTCATTGACGAGTGTAATATTTCCCAGGCGATCAACGGCGATTACCGCATCATGCGCAGAATTGACGACGGCCTCCATGAGATGCTTTTCGCGCAGCCGATCCTTGGTGTAAGTGACCAGAGATGCGGCCTGCTGTACTGCCCTGCGTAGCATCGCAAGAGAAGGCTCGATGATGTACCGCTCTCCTCCTGCCAGTGCACCAGACCAAAAAGCAGCCTCCCAGGCGGGAATCAGGTATACCCTATGGGCGTGATCATGATTCGCGTGAATTTCGTCATCGCACCAGAATTGCCAATCCCGTTCCGCGGTATGATCCAGAGCGTGCTCCAGCTTTAGCCAGTCTCTTTCTTTTGCTGTTGCACATACAACGACAGGCTCTTGTCCCGATCGCTCTGCTCCCTGCTGCTTCTCCCATACTCTCTTCGCGTCACTGATATCGATGGAAATCGTGACTACGGGCAACGAGAGCGACTCCAGCTCTTCACAGTAGCGTTCGGTTGTGATCACGATAAAAGGATTCATCATCTGATCCAAAATCGATTTAATCGAGTAAAAATAACCTACACTCTGCCCGCTCTGCGCAAGCAAGGCAGCCATTCCCTTCTCCAGCTCTTTATCCAGCCTGTACAAGGCAATCATAGATCCCCCTGATTCATTGGCGATGTAATGTGATATTCCGCCATTTTGCGATACAAGGTGTTTCTCCCGATCTGAAGCAGCTTGGCCGCCTGACTTACATTTCCTCCGCTCATATACAACGCATTTTTAATCGCGTGCAGTTCGGTTTCACGCAGAGAAGGAACCACTTGCTCAGCCTCCTGATAGAGAGCGGCCTCCACAAGTCCTTCTAACTGTATATGCTCTGCTGCGATTTCGTAGGTCTCCGATAAAAAGCATGCCTGCATCAATACCCCTTGCAGCTCACGAACATTGCCCGGCCAAGAATGGGATTGCAGCTTGAGCTTCGCTTCATTCGATAGGAAAAGCGGCTCGCCGCCCGCAATCTTTTGAATGAGATGCTCTGCCAGCTGGATTAAATCAGTTCGCTTGTGCAATGGCGGAACCTGGATAGAAACTCCCTTCAGCCGATAGTACAAGTCCGCTCGAAAACGACCAGCCTTGATTTCTTCCGGTAAATTGCGATGAGTCGCTGCAATAACCCTGGCATGAATGGGACGGGACTGATTGCTTCCCACAGGCGTAACGACTTTTTCCTGCAAAACGCGCAGGAGTGCCGCTTGCGCCCGCAATGACATGTCCCCAATCTCATCTAAAAAAATCGTTCCGTGCTTCGCTGCCTCGAATTTACCGACTCTGCCCTCGCGATTCGCTCCCGTAAAAGCTCCGCCTTCATAGCCAAATAATTCACTCTCGATCAAATTTTCCGATATTGAACTGCAGTTCACTGCGATAAAGGGCTCCCCTGATCGCGGGCCTGTCTCATGAATCATTTGAGCGAACAGTTCTTTTCCTGTGCCGCTCTCTCCGTTCAACAGCACGGGAAAATCTACATGCGCTGCCTTTTGTCCGAGCTTTTTCGCCTGTAGAAAGATCGGGCAGGAGCCTGCAAGCCGCGGATAAGGCATTGCCTGGGAGCTGGCAGACATCGACCAGACCCGCTTCCTGCGATCCTGTATGTTGTTTGCTCCCGTACGCTCTACTTCTGGCTGCAAGGTAGTCCCCAGCGCCCCCATCACCAGCTGTTTCTTCGCCATTTCGTTGAGACTGACAATCCGATCATCCCGATCGAGCCCGACCAGTGGCAAGCTAAGCCCTGCACTACCTGGCGACAACGGCCTGGGAAGAGCAATCACACGCTCTGCTTCTGCCAGCATCAAACGATTTTGCACAGCTTCTGCAATCATGCAAGCGATGGTCAGCGCAAACGGATGCGAATATTCTTTTCGCGTACTAATATCGATAACACCCAGCAATTCTCCCGTCGGCGAGAAAATAGGTGCCGCTGAGCAAGTCAAAAAACGATTTTCCAAAAAGTAGTGCTGTTCACCTTGAATTTGGATCGGCTGCTGGGCAATCAGAGCCGTACCAATCGCATTCGTTCCTTTATTGTTCTCGGTCCAGTTGGCCCCAATCTGCAGCTGTACCTTCTGTGCCTGATTGGCAAACACGGGATCTCCTACTGTATGAATGATGTTGCCATCCTGGTCGGACAACAAGGCGATATGCTCTGTCGACAATAAAAACGGCGCCAATTTCGTAAAAAGGGGGAAGCTTTCACGGATCAGAGGATGATTTTCCTGAATGATTTCTTTGATCCTTCTGCTAGAAATGATTTGATCATTAGCTTTTTCCGTGGCTTTGAGGCTAGATTCCTGACAGCGTTTCCAAGATTGTTGAACAATCGTCGACAACACTCTTCCCCTCCCTCAAAATCATTCCCTTCCAGTATAGCATGAACTGGAATTTTTTCACTGCTCGCTGCTTGAAATCGTATTGATCGTTCTACTTCGGAACACTTTCTGTTCCATTTCAGAACACATTTCCTTTTCTCTATTCGAGGAAGCGTTGTCATTTCCCCCTTTTTCGACTTGGTACGATATTTGCTTTTAGAAAAGGACGTACAGAAACAAGTGATAATAGAGGAGGCGCTCGCATGATCTATGCTCAGCCCGGCCAGGCCGGTTCCAAGGTGACTTTCAAAAATCGCTACGAAAACTACATTGGGGGGAATTGGGTCCCACCAGTGAAGGGTGAATACTTTGAAAATGTCTCTCCCGTCACAGGTAAGGTGTTTTGCGAGGTAGCTCGCTCCACTGCCGATGACATTGAGCTGGCACTCGATGCCGCTCACGAAGCCAAAAACGCGTGGGGTCGCACTTCTGCTACGACGCGCTCCAACATCCTCTTAAAAATCGCGGACCGCATGGAAGCCAATCTCGAGCTTCTGGCTGTTGCGGAAACGTGGGAAAACGGCAAACCTGTACGTGAAACGCTAAATGCCGACATTCCTCTTGCGATTGATCACTTCCGTTATTTCGCTGGTGCCGTTCGCGCTCAGGACAGCTCCCTGGCTGAAATTGACAACGACACGGTTGCTTACCACTTCCATGAGCCGCTAGGTGTAGTGGGACAAATCATTCCGTGGAACTTCCCGCTACTGATGGCTACTTGGAAGCTGGCTCCTGCTCTCGCTGCCGGAAACTGCGTTGTTCTCAAGCCTGCCGAGCAAACTCCTGCATCGATCATGGTGCTCATGGAGCTGATTGGCGATCTGCTGCCTCCAGGCGTTGTGAACGTAGTCAACGGCTTTGGTCTGGAAGCAGGTAAGCCGCTCGCATCCAGCAACCGCATCGCTAAAATTGCCTTTACGGGTGAGACGACAACAGGTCGACTCATCATGCAATACGCTTCCCAAAACATCATTCCGGTTACATTGGAGCTGGGTGGTAAATCACCTAACATCTTCTTCCCTGATGTGTGTGCCCAAGACGATGCCTTCCTCAACAAAGCCATCGAAGGATTTGTCCTTTTCGCACTCAACCAGGGCGAGGTTTGCACATGCCCATCACGCGCGTTGATTCACGAGAGCATTTACGATCAATTCATGGAGCGTGCATTGAAACGGGTAGCAAGCATCAAGCAAGGAAACCCGCTCGATACAGAAACAATGATTGGCGCGCAGGCTTCTCTGGAGCAGGTAGAGAAAATTCTCTCCTACCTCGACATCGGCAAACAGGAAGGTGCAGATTGCTTGATCGGTGGCGCGCGTGCACAGCTCACAGGTGATCTTGAGGGCGGCTACTACATCCAGCCTACGGTCTTCAAAGGCCACAACAAAATGCGCATTTTCCAAGAAGAAATTTTCGGACCTGTCGTATCCGTTACTACCTTTAAGGATGCGGAGGAGGCTCTCTCCATTGCCAACGATACTTTGTACGGCTTGGGCTCCGGTGTATGGACTCGCGACGTGAACACAGCCTATCGCTTCGGACGTGAAATTCAGGCTGGTCGCGTATGGACCAACTGCTACCATGCCTACCCTGCTCACGCAGCATTTGGCGGATACAAAATGTCGGGTATCGGCCGTGAAAACCACAAAATGATGCTCGCTCACTACCAACAAACCAAAAACCTGCTGGTTAGCTACAGCGATCAGGCTCTCGGTTTCTTTTAATCATATGGAACAAACGGAAAAAGTGCTCGCAACAGATGCTGCGCTGCAACTGATTGAGCGGTTACGAGCGAAGCACGGTGATTTGATGTTTCACCAGTCGGGAGGCTGCTGCGACGGCAGCTCCCCGATGTGTTACCCGCTCGGTGAGTTTCTTGTAGGGGATCAGGATGTGCTGCTCGGCGAGATTGGCGGCTGTCCGTTTTATATGGGGAAAGCTCAGTACGAATACTGGAAGCATACCCAGCTCATCATTGATGTAGTCGAAGGACGCGGTGGCATGTTCTCGCTGGAGGGCCCCGAAGGACTCCGCTTCCTCACTCGTTCCCGCATGTTTCCTGACACTTAAATCAAACAGGACCGTCCCATCACCTATCTAGGTGGGAACGGTCCTGTGTTTCTTACTCCAAGTAGAGAACGTGGCCACGATGGTTTTATCGCTGCCTTGGCTTCTTTCTCGTTGTACGTTGGGCAGATGTTGTGCCTGCCCGCTTCGGTGCTTTTGCGTCAAAACGGTCAGCACTTTTCTGCGGTTTGGCAGGCCTGCTGCTCGCACTGTTTGGCTTCCCGGTGTTCCCCTTCGACTTGCGTCCGAATTCAGCCGGCTTGCGTGTCTCCTGTTTATTATGGCGCTTTTGCCCATCTGATCGGCGATCATTCTCTTTGCCTCTACGGTCATTTCCCCGTGTTTCACTGCTACGTGACTGATCACGACCGCCTCGCGCTTTATCGTTTGCCTTGCCCTCACCATTATTTCTACGGTCGTCACTCTGACGCTTCCGTCCAAATCCACGTTCATTGCGCTCCGATTCTGTTCCTTTGGAGCGATTTTTTGGTTCTCCTCTGCGCTCTCGTCCTCCGTCAGAATAGGTCGTCCCTGCCCTTTGCTGTCGTGCTCCAGCTTTTGGCTCGCGCGACTCCTTTTCCATCCCGATTCGTTCGAGAGGCAGCTTAATCCCTTTTTCGATCATCTCCAAAAGCATGCGGTCCTTTGCAGCTACCAAGGTATAAGCAATCCCTTGCTCTCCTGCACGCCCTGTCCTCCCGATCCGATGAATATAGCTGTCCACATCTTCAGGAATGTCATAGTTAAATACGTGGGTAATCCCCTCAACATCCAGACCACGCGCTGCTACGTCGGTTGCAACGAGGTATTGAATCCTAGCCTCACGGAATCGCTTCATCACATCTTCGCGTTTTGCCTGTGACAAATCTCCGTGTAATTCGTCTGAAACATAGCCATACCCTTGCAGGGCTGCATTCAAGGTACTCGCTCGGCGCTTCGTACGGCAGAAAATGACTGCCAGAAAAGGTCGCGCTTCATCCAGCAAGCCACGAAGAGTTGCTTGCTTCTGCCGATCAGTCGTTTCCACCACAATCTGCTTGATGTCATCCAGTGTAATCCGTTTACCCTGTACGTGGATATCCTCCGGCTGCCTCAGAAAGCGTTTGGCAAGGGAACGTACTTGTGCGGGCATCGTTGCGGAGAAAAGCAGAGTTTGGCGATCTGGTGAGGTCGTCGCGATGATTTCCTCCACCTCAGGCAAAAAGCCCATATGCAGCATCTGGTCTGCCTCGTCGAGTACAAACGTCGAAATGCTGGAGAGCTCAATCGTGCCGCGTCTCAAATGATCGAGCAGACGACCGGGAGTCGCAATCACAATCTGCTTCTTGCCTGCCAGCTTTCTCATTTGCTGGGCGACGTCTTGTCCTCCGTAAACAGCCAGCACATGGATATCGTCTAGCCTTGCTGTCAGCTTTTTCACTTCTGCCGTAATTTGCAGGGCGAGCTCTCGGGTCGGCGTCAAAATCAATGCCTGCACATGTGTTGCCTGTGGATCAGCCTGCTCCAAAATGGGCAGTACAAAGGCAAGGGTCTTTCCTGTACCCGTCTGTGCTTGAGAAATGACGTCTTTTCCTGCAAAAATGACAGGTATGGATTGTTCCTGAATCGGAGTAGGTTCGGTTATCCCGTTTTCTTGCAATGTATATACGAGTTCTTTGCGTATGCCCAATCTAAAAAAGTCAGCCAGTTTCGCCATCTCCATTCTATGTGTATCGGATACGCGCTTATTTCGTACAGACAGCGACTCCGATAAAATAACGTACGTCTTCGCGCGGCTTTTCAAAGGTAGGACCTCGCTGATAGTAAATCTCTACCTTGGAAAATCGGACAAACAGCTCTTCAAATTCCTCCGGGGTCAGCTGGTGGATATGAAACGGCTCACTCGTCTGCTTGCCTCTTCCTCTCCCAAACGGACTGGAGAGGACCAACGTTCCACCAGGCTTTAGCATCCGGTACAGATTGTCCATAAAGAGCAAGTCGTCCTCGACATGTTCAATCGTTTCAAAGCTGAGAATCGTATCGAATTGTCCAAGCTTTTCAGGTAGCTCAGGATCAATCGCATTTCCGGTTTGATACGTAATTTTTTGATGATTGTACTCCCGATTGGCGTAGTAGATCGTCTCAGCGTCGATATCCACGCCTACGAGATGGGTCAGCTCCCTCTTGCGTTCCTTGGAAACCATATGACAGCCATAACCGGTCCCACAAGCGATGTCCAGGACTCTTCCCCTGATATAAGGAGTAGCAAAATAGTATCTGGCAATATGCTCCAGAAGCATGCCATTCGTAGGTTTTAGCAGCTTGGGAATGATTCGCTCCCCAGTCCATTCTAGCAATCCAATCACCATTTTTCTTGTTTCTTCTTGATCACATCTTACCTCATTCCTATGATGGATCATACCTATTCTCCGATTATAGGAGAAGGGACTCATACCTTAATAAATTTGTAAGAGTTTTTTATGCTGTTTTGTTAAAGCTGACCGTTAAGATAGTAACATGAATGCATTCATAAGGTGGGAAAAAGTATGACGAATTATCATGTCCTCGTAGTCGACGACGAGGCTGAGATTAGAGACGCGATCGAAATTTATTTACAAAATGAATCCATGATCGTCCACAAAGCAGGCGATGGGCTAGAGGCGTTAGCCATTTTGGAAAAAGAAGAAATCCACCTCATCCTATTAGACATCATGATGCCCAAAATGGACGGAATCACGGCCACATTCAAGATTCGGCAGGAAAAAAACATTCCGATCATCATGCTATCAGCAAAATCTGAGGACACCGATAAAATCCTCGGACTGAATATCGGAGCAGATGACTATGTCACCAAGCCCTTTCATCCTCTCGAGCTGCTGGCACGGGTCAAATCCCAGCTCCGTCGTTATACCAATCTGGGCACCTACAAGGTCACGGAGGACGAAATCCAGGTACGTGGGCTGACCTTGAACAAGAACACCAAAACAGTCTCCGTAGACGGTAATGAGATCAGACTGACCGCGACTGAGTACAAAATTTTGGAGCTGTTGATGGACAACAAGGGTCGTGTCTTTTCTATCGAGGAAATTTACGAGCGCGTCTGGAAGGAGCCGTATTTAAATGCTGAAAATACGGTTGCGGTACACGTCAGACGCATACGCGAAAAGATCGAAATCAACCCGAAAGAACCGAAATACTTAAAGGTGGTATGGGGAATTGGATACAAAATCGAAAAATAGCCGCACACCGTTTCTGGCGATGATCGCCTTGGTTGTGAGCATTTCGCTCGCTTTATTGACTGCGGCTGATCTCTACCACAATCGTGAATACTTGCAAAAGGACAATTACTTTCAAAGCTCAAGCTTTCGTTGGGAGATGCAGAATTTTGTCGAACTGGTAAAAACCGTTCATGTGGATTATGCCGGTTATGAAACGAAGACTCCTCAAGAAAAGCTGGGGAAAGAAGGACTCCAGCAATATACCCAGCAACGGGAGGATACACTGCAACGAGTAGCGGAGAGTATTTCCCAAGAATACATGCCGCAAATCGAGGACGCCAAAAACGCTGGTAAGCCGGAAGAAGTGACAAGACTTTCGGCCGAAATGGAACAACGCAAAAAGGCCCAATACGACAAGGAGGTCGTTTTTTGGGATAAGCAGTTTAGCGATATGGTAACGAATAAGGATCAGGAGTACGAGGAAAGCAAAAACAGCTTGGCTCTCCGAAGCGGATCGATCAACTATTACGTAAATGACAAAAAAAATCACAAAGTATTTACTAATCTTGATCATGAGCCTACAGAAACCGAGATGAGAAATGCTCGTTTCTCGATCTCCTTCCCGCAGAACACTTATCAAAAGTACAGTGAATTCTCAGACATTAGTCGCACGTATCAGATCAACCAATGGAATGGCGTTTTCTTTATTCCGGTAAATTCCGTAGGATACAGCCAGATTCAAGCCGACGCTGTCTATTTTGATTCCATTCGAAATCGGCTGTTAAAGGAATTCGCACTACTTACCATCACACTCTTGATCGCAGCTATGCTTTGGTGGTATTTGAGCATGATGAACGCAATCAGACTTCCGGTCATCACAAAAAGCTTGGCGCTATTCAGACTCATTCCACTGGACATTCGCATGATTCTATTACTGCCGCTTGGCATTACGTATCTGCTCATGATATCAAATATGCGGTTTTTCTATTTCCCGATAGATATTGAGCATTTCTTTACCCTCGGCTTCATTTCCGTTTTTACTGCCTACTGGCTCCTGCAGCTATTGGAGGGCTGGCACATGTACAAACAACCTGAGCTTTTCAAAGAGCAATGGCAGCAAAGCTTGTTGACGAGACAACGCATCCTGTTCCAAGAGAGCTTCGCGAATAAAGGAGTATTCTTTAAAGTTGCCATGTTGTTCATCCTAACCATCGGTCTTGGAATGAGCATGGCAATAGGGCTCGTTTCCCTGATCAAAGGTGAGGGTGCCATCTTGATTCTCTGCTTTTTGTACGGAATGTTTTATATGGTTGTTGTGTTTCCATATGTCTTGCGGCGTATTGGATTAATGAATCGCATCCTGCTGGGAGCAGCCGAAATGGCATCCGGGAATATGAACGCCTCCATCGAGAAAATTCGAAAAGGCAAGCTTTCGGAGCTCGCTCACTCGCTCAACAACATACGTCAGGGCCTCAAGCACGCAATGGAGGAACAGGTGAAAAGCGAAAGACTCAAATCGGAGCTGATCACCAACGTTTCGCACGATTTAAAAACGCCGCTTACTTCTATCGTCAACTATGTGGACTTGCTTAAGCGCGAGAATCTGTCCCCAGAAGAAGTGAAAAGCTATGTAGAAATATTAGAGCGTAAAACAGACCGACTGCGCATCCTGATTGACGATTTGTTTGATGCTGCGAAAATGGCAAGCGGCTCGGTTGAACTGAACATCGAGCAGGTAAACGTAGCAGCCTTACTTAATCAGGCGATCGCTGAATTCAGCGACAAGATCGAACAATCACCTCTCACCTTCCGCGTCACTACGGAGCAGTCCAAAATCTACGCTCCGCTCGACGGCAAAAAAACATGGCGCGTCTTTGAGAATCTGATCGGCAATGCATTAAAGTATTCGATGCCGAAAACGCGAGTCTTGATTGATTTGTTTGAGCGTGACCACGAGGTTATTCTCACCATCAAAAACGTCTCTGCTTATGAAATTGACTTTGATGCAGAAGAGCTGTTTGAACGCTTCAAGCGAGCGGATCAATCGCGAAATACTGAGGGCTCTGGCCTCGGGCTCGCCATTGCAAAGAGCATCGTCGAGCTGCAAGGTGGGAAGCTATCTATTGAGATTGATGGTGATTACTTTAAGGTGACGGTTGTGTTTCGCAAGTGGGCTCGGGCGGGCAGTTAGTGGAAGAGAGAAAACAGGAGAAAAGGCTCCAGGTTCTTGGGACCCTTGCAGGGGGATTCACTGGCCGGTTCCTTTCCAAAAACGAAACCGCGTCCAAAGTAGCGGATTCACAAGTTGTTTCACAAAGGTGGACGCTTAAAACCGTGTTTCGTTTTTTCCACTCCTCCTTGGTAAGGGTCCCAAAGACCTTCGCTAATTTCTCCTGTTTCCTCTCACCAGCTGTATTCCTTTCTCGCTGGCATAAAAAACAAAAGATCTTTACTGAAAGCAAAGATGCTTGATTTTAAGTACAGAATTGCCCCTACATAAGAAAGTCGATGCCCCGTATACAAGGCATCGGCTTTGTTGCTGTATTTTCTCTCTCTAGATCGCGAAATTTCGTTCAAACAATGCTCGCACATCTGCAACGGCTTGCTTCTCGTCTTCCCCGTCTATCTCAAAGGTTAGCTCATCACCGGTCTTTACGCCCAGCGCCATGACGCTAAGGATGCTTTTGCCATTTGCCTGCTTGTTGTTGTAAATCATTTTGGCTGTAGAGCGGTATCCATTTAGCAAATTGACCAGGACCGAAGCAGGGCGGGCATGGAGACCACCGCTTACGGTTACTTCCACGGTAAATCGAATCATTTCACTCCTCCCTTCCTGTTTTAACCCTGATGGAAAAACCTTTGGATAACAGCAGCAACTCCGTGCTGATCGTTCGTATCGGTTACTTGACGCGCCAGTTTTTTGACCGCATCAGGTGCGTTTCCCATGGCTACTCCCATTCCCGCAAATTGGAGCATTTCCACGTCATTGTAATTGTCGCCTACTGCTACCATTTGCTCTGGTATGATGTCCAGCTTCTCGCCGAGTACAGCAAGGCCAGTCGCCTTGGAGATGCCCTCTGGCAAAATTTCCAAATTGCGATCTCCAGACGCGGTTACTCTGATCTCCTTGAATTTAGCCTTTGCCAACTCTCTTCTGGCAGCAGCTAAACGCTCTGGCTCTCCCATCACGAATATTTTTGGGACACTCACATTCTTTTCACGTACGTACTCTGCCACCCGGCAGGATGCCATAATTTTGAGGGGGTATAGATTTTTCCACAGCTGGCGCAGCGTCGATGGATTCAATAGTGGAAACAGGTCTCTCCACTTCCAGCTTCTATTCGTCACGGCGTAAGATTCATGCAACAGCATGACGTCCAATCCATACTCGACGAGTATCTCCGTAATCCTGGTGACGACCTCGGTCGGAATGCGTTTCACGAACAATACCTCGTCTGTAAGTGGATCAGCCACATACGCTCCGTCATGGGAGATGAGCGGTACACGAATCTGAAACTGTTTTGCCATCGTCTTTGCCGAAGGATAGGCCCTTCCTGTCGCAAGCGTGACGTATATCCCTCTTGTCGTAAGCTCTGTGATCGCTTGCAGTGTCACCTTGGACAACGTATGGTTGGACATCAAGATCGTCCCGTCCACATCGAGTGCAAGCAGCTTATAGTTCATGATACCGGTTTGAAAAACTGCGGGAGGTAATCCTTATGGGCCTCCAGCATTTCATCAAGAATTTTCTTGGCAACAACATCAGAGTGTACTAACGGATTGATGTTCATTGCCAGCAGCGCCTTATGATAATCCCCCGTCACAGCTGCCTCAGCTGCCACACGCTCGAATGACTTGATTTGCTGGACCAGCCCACGTACAGATACGGGCAGATCACCGACAGACAGTGGAATCGGGCCTTCTCGTGTGATGACGCAATTGACTTCAACTGCCGAATCGTCCGGAATGCTCGCGATTGCTCCGTTGTTTCGCACGTTTACAGGCTGGATGTCGCGCTTGTCGTTGTATATGGAGTGAATCAAGTTGCAGGCAGCCTCGCTGTAAAACGCACCTCCGCGCTTCTCCAGCTGAGGCGGCTTGATATTCAGGTCCGGATCTTCATAAAGCTTGAACAGCTCCGCTTCCACCTGCTTCACCACTTCGGCGCGCGTACCGTTCTTCTTCGCCTCTTCCTGTTCATGCGCCAGCATCGCACTGGTCTGATAATAGTACCGATGGTAGGGGCATGGCAAAAGCCCTAGGGCCTTGATAAAATCGGGGTCCCATCCCAGATCCAGAATGTTTTGCATGGTGATGCCGGACTGCTCGCCTGTCAGCTTGTCGATCACCTGGGAAATGACATTTTCCCCGTCCACATAAACAGCAAGACCAAATACCATGTGATTCAAGCCAGCAAAATCAATATGGACTCGTGATTGATCGACACCTAGGATCGTTGCCACACCCATTTGCATGCCAATCGGAACATTACACAGTCCGATTACCTTCTTCCTGGTGGTATAGCGCAGTACTGCTTCTGTCACCATGCCTGCGGGATTGGTAAAATTAATCAGCCACGCATCCGGGCACAACTCTTCCATGTCGCGGCAAATGTCCAGAATCACCGGAATGGTGCGCAGTCCTTTAAACAAGCCGCCTGGACCGTTCGTTTCCTGACCGATCACGTCGTACTTCAGAGGGATCGTTTCATCCTTGATCCGTGCGTCCAGCAAACCGACACGCATCTGTGTCGTAACGAAATCGGCACCCTCCAGCGCTTTACGCCGATCGAGCGTCAGATGAACCTCCATGGGCACACCCGCTTTTTCCACCATTCGCTTGGCCAAAGCTCCTACGATCTGCAGCTTTTTCTCACCTTCAGGGATATCCACCAGCCATAGCTCGCGTACAGGAAGCTCGTCATAGCGCTTAATAAAGCCCTCTACCAGCTCTGGCGTATAGCTAGACCCCCCACCTATTGTGACGATTTTGATTCCGCTCACACTCCAGCCTCCTTGCCTGCATGGATATGACCGTACAGCTCTACAAACTCTGTGGCCAAATCCTTAATAGTCATGGCATTCATCAAATGATCCTGCGCATGGATTAACAGCATGCTGATCTCTGTCTTTTCACCAGATACTTCTTTTTGGATCAAAGCCGTCTGGTTTTGGTGGGCGAGGCTCAGCTCCTCTCCTGCACGGTTTAAAGCATCTTGCGCGCCTTGCAAATCTTTGCTTTTCGCTTGGGCAATTGCCTCCATTGCCAGACTTCTGGCATTGCCTCCGTGCAGAATCAATTGAAAAATTACGTCTGTCTGGTCCAAATAGATCTCCACCTATCCGAGTTGGTTGAAATTCACCAGCTGTATCCCCTGTTTCTGGACATATTCTTTTATCTGTGGCGCAGTCAAAATCTTCAGCTCTCTGGTACGCTGATGGTTATAGGAGCTGCCTGTCAGCACTTCCTCATCGAGAAATGCAGGATGAGTCATGATTTCTGTCGTCAAATATCCGGCCTTTTCAATCTCTTTCAAAATGCTCATCAGCGTATCTACACTCAAATCATCACCGTAAAAGCGATGGGAAAAGCCCTCTGTTGTCCTGATTTGCGGCCAGTCTGCCTGTTCTCCCGGATTGAGCGTCCACGGACTACGTACAGGCAGTCGATACTCCTCTGCCAATTGAAGCACGATAGGCAAAACGGCTTTATGCGCGTGAACGTGATGGTGACTGTCAATATGGGTCAGCTTGAGCCCTGCCCCCAGGAAAGTCTCAAGCTGTGCTGTCAATTCACGCTGGAGCTCATCACTACTTGCCGAGGATAAATACTCCTGCCCTCGCCGAAAACGCCCCTGCTCGTCGGTTAACGATGGCACATCCTGGCTCACCGGGAAGCCGCAGTCGAGCACCAGATGAATGCCTACGCCAAGCTTCGGATTCTCTTTTGCCAGCTCTACAGCATGCGCAAATCCGCCCATATTGACCATCATAGTGGCAGACGTGACGATTCCTTCGCGATGCGCCTCAATAATCCCGAGGTTCACCCCTTTGGAATAACCAAAATCGTCTGCATTCACAATCAGTTTCATAAACAGCCCCATCTCCTACCCCTTTTTACATCGATACGGCTTTATCTGTACCTGCTGGCGAATTGCTGGCTTGTTCTTCGTTTAGCTTTTGTTTGTCCCACAGACGGAAGAATGGATAGTAGATCAACAGGGACACGATTAGGTTTACAAGTTGGAGGATGCTACCTGAAATTTTCCCGCCCGTCGCCAAATAACCACTAATAATTAACGGTGTGGTCCAAGGAACCGCGACCCCGCTAGGTTTTGCCACCCACCCGAAGGACATCGCCAAATAGCTGATAATGACCAGCACGACCGGGGCCAAAATAAACGGAATGATCAAAAGCGGGTTCATCACGATCGGCATACCGAATGTCACAGGCTCGTTAATGTTAAACAAACCGGGACCAATCGAGAGTCTGCCAATGTTTTTCATTTGCTCACTGCGCGCCCTAAGCAGCATCAGGATGACGAGAGCAAGTGTTGCCCCTGAGCCCCCGGCATAAATCCACAGGTCAAAAAACTGCGTAGTGACAACGTTTGGCAGCTCTGCATTCGGATTTGCCTGGAAGGCCGCCCTGTTTTGGTCCATGAGCGACAGCCAAATGGGGCTCATGACACCGCCAACAATCGCCGCTCCGTGCAGTCCCAGCGACCATAGCAATTGAACCAGCAGCACGCAGACAATCGCGCCAATCATACTGCTGCCAAGGGCATTCAGTGGTCCTACAAGCAGATCTTTAACAATGTTGTGGATGCTTTCAAAGGTGGTGTTTTCAATCACAATGCGGAGAAGCCAAACGACGATCAGTACAATTGATGCAGGAATCAAAGCAACAAACGAGCGGGAAACAGCGGGGGGGACACCATCTGGCATGGTGATCACAATCTTCTTCTGAATGATCTTACGGTAAATCTCTGTCGACAATACAGCCAGCAGCATCGCGACAAAGAGCCCTTGGCTACCCATCAGCGTGACCGGAATCACGCCGCCTACTTCTACTGCTGCACTGGCACCCTCTGGTGTAAACATGGTTTTATAGGGTGTAGCCAGCAGGAAGGACGCAACAGAAATAGCTCCTGCCGATAACGGGTCTACCTTGTATTTTTCTGCTAGCCTGTAGGCGACGCCAAAACTGACGATTAACGCCATGATGTCAAAGGTAGCATTTACGGGATACAATAGCTTCGTTAACCATTTATCACCAAAAATCCCGCTCATGAATTCGTTATAACCAGGTATGGGTATAAAGCCAATGATGAGGAACAATGAGCCGATAATTAACAAAGGCATGGTTAAAATGATCCCGTCACGAATCGCCTGCAAATGCTTTTGCTCAGCAATTCGACCGGCTACTGGCATGACGCGGTTTTCCAGGAATGAAATAAATCCCGCCATACGCACCCTCCTCTACTTTTTTAACCGCAGAGCAAACTCCAGTACATTTTTTCCATTCAGCGTTCCGTAATCGATCGTACTGATTACATCGACGGGAATCCCTCTTGCATCCCCTTCCTTTTTCATTTCTGCTAGCTTGTAACGAACCTGGGGACCTATCAGCAGCACATCAGCCTGATCAATGTTCTTCTTTACTTCATCTGCGGAAACGGCCCAGATCCGTGCGGCAATTCCTTTGTCTTTTGCAGCCTGCTCCATTTTCTGAACCAGCAGACTGGTGGACATCCCTGCAGCGCAGCAAAGCAAAATGTTCAATCCATCTCCCCCCTTTCACACGCTTGATGCCGTATAGATATAGCAAGCGGCGTGCCAAAACACCCATTTTGTATGCGCTTTCAAAACAAAGTGCATTACGCCGCGGTTTTCTGTTCAGGTATACAATAGCTCTGCTTTAGTGTTTCGCTGACAATCCGCCAGTGTATTGCGCTCACATTCCGTTTTCCAAAAAATAAAACACTATTTACGCTAGTGTTTTATTGTGTAGAAAGAAATTCATGATAAAGCACACATCGTCGTCCGTGATGGATATTGCGTACTTGTCTTGGAGCGGCTGCAGCTCATGGCGGAGCATACTGTAAAGCAGGCGGTTTTCCTTAAGAAAAGACTCTTTGTCCTGATACGTAACCATGTGGGCATTTGTTTTCAACCGATCTACGAGGCAGCAAATATGCAGGTATGTGCCAATTCTTGTATCGAATATCAGTGTCATGTTCAAGCGCTCCTCCATGCGGCTGACACATGTCCTGACATCGCGAAGAACCTCTTTTCCCTCTACCTGGCTCAAGTGCTCCTTCAGCGTATCCTCCATCTTCACATAAGCCTCTTCCAAATCGATGGTCTGCTGAATATCGTGCAGGGCTTCTCCGTTCAACACGTCATCCATGCCGTAGCAGCGCAGGTCCTTATCCAGCAAATAGTTGCTCACCACACAAAGCACTTCCCGCTCTGTCTTCATCACTTTCAACTGCTTGCGTGCCTGTGCTTTGTCAATGAGCTGCAAAGGAACAAACTCAAGAAGCTGTTCATCATAGCGCAAACGGGATTCCAGCAGCTTCTTCAAAAAAAGTGCGCTCCCCTCTCCCGTCAGGCAAGCCGCTACAATCGCCATTTTCGGTGCCACGGAACACGCTATTTCCTTTGGAGGCTCATCCCGCTGCTGTTGAAAGATAGACATACTCACTACATCGCGATACACATCCTCCAGGGGAGCACCAAGCATCGCCTTTCGCGTCGCCTCAATCACATGCGGGGTACTCACCATCGGAATAACTCTCACGGGGATGCCCAGCTCTTTCTCGATCAACTCGCCAAAGCCGAGCAGGGACCCCATATCAACCAGTAGAAGCAAACCTGCCGTTCCACTAATCTTCCTGGCAACCTTCACTGCTTGCTCCAGCACAGTCATGGAATCTACCTCAAGCGGCAAATCAAGCGCTTTGGCATAATCCGTAACCAGCAGTCGATTTGTCACATCGACCATCGCCGTCGCTCCGCCACTGCCGTGTGTAATAACCAGGACGCCAATTGTTTCCCGCTCCTCCTGCATACTCTCGTCATCCAGCACAAAAAACATGGTGAGGTAACCCGCTTCCGCAATCGGTAAATCCATAAGGATCGCTTCCTCGATCATCCGAACGCATTCGAGTGCCACAGCAAATTCCTTTTTGTACTTGAGCCGTACGCCATTGATATGCGGATTTACGATCTGCTTTCCCTGTGCCAGCCTCTCCTTTGAGGTTTGAATGTGCAGCGCCAGGCCAAAGATCACTTTTTGGCTCAAAATCTTCCCCAATTTCGCTTCCGCATACTCCACGATCTCTTCTACCAAATGAATGATAATCGGGTCAATAATCCGTGCCATATCATCCTTGTTAATCCGTTGATGGACGCCTTTAATGAACGGGGTAAAGTAATTTTCAATATCAAACTCCAGCTCTTCTTCGCTGATTCCCTGGTTTTGTAATTCGTAAATTTTTTGCTCAATCTTTTCATAGACGCTATTTGACGTCACTTCTGGCTCTCTGCCGACCATCAGCCCTTCCTCTGTCGGCAGGACCACAAAGCATTCGTTGTTCGATCCGATCAATTCGTCCAGAGCAGATTTTTGTTCTTTTGCCAACAGCAGACCCTGCTTCACATGATGGGGCATATCTTGAACAGTTACATGTAGCTGTTTTTTCTTCATGGAAATGAATTCTGCATACGCACTGGCACACGTCAGCTGAATATCCGTTTTTAACTGACCGATATTATTGGGGCAATGATAGGACAAGAACGCTTGAATGGCACTGGCTGAAATCGTAATTTCCCGTCCTAGCCGGAACGCCTCTTCCCGAAAAAGCTTGATGACCAGCCCAAATCTTTCTTCCACGCGCCATTCCCTCAGCGAGGGAAGCCTGATAATCATCGGAATCCGTCTAATAAACGTCTTAAGCAGACTCGATTCGGGATTTTCTGTCGTCGCCGAAATGATTTGTACTTGTGCCGTTCTCTCGATCTCCGTTTCGCCAACACGCCGGAACGTCCCCTTGTCCATGAAGGTGAAAAAAATCTCCTGCCCCTCTGCAGGAAGCCGGTGGACCTCATCGAGAAACAGAATACCGCCATCCGCTTTTTCCACGAGTCCCTTTCGATCATTTTCCGCTCCGGTATAGGCTCCTTTTTTCACACCGAACAGCTGACTGATCAATAATTGAGGGTTGTTCGCGTAATCCGCGCAATTAAACACAACGAATGGCGCATTTTTGTCCAAGCGTCCGATATCTACCGCGAACTCATGGATCAGGACGGCAAATCCCGACTTCCCTACGCCTGTCTCCCCCAAAATCAGGCAGTGCATGCCTCGCGGAGGATACAGAACCGCTGCCTTGGCCTGCTCGACCGGTGTCAAAAGGCTCTTGTTTGTTTTGGTCAGCCTGTCCAGACTCGTTTGCTCCAGCACCAAGGAGTTTTTGGCTTCTTTTGCGTAAAAAAGCGTCGGCCGTCCTTCTTCCTTCTCGACCTTGCCTTCCTTCCATAAACGGTTCAGATCGCTGCTGACGTTCGCCCGGCTGAGGTCCAGCAGCTCTGCCAGCTCTCCTGCACTTACCTTTTTATCCAAACCAACCTCTACTAATTTTTGGAAAACGAGATCCAAACGTTTCATCCTATCACCTGCCATTGATTAGATAGAAAGATCGTCGCATCATTTGGGTAGTTCGTTTTCAATTCAACAAGCCATTTGGAAAAACCTTCCTACTAAATCATATGACGAGAATTCATAGGTAATCACGAAAAGCATGGGAAGCTGCGAAGCATTTTGCACAGACAGATCAAAAAAGCCAGTACCCTTTTTGGAAAAGAGTCTGGCTTCTTGTGAGAAATGGAGCTGCTGCCCTATACGTTTACTTGCTGGATGGCCAGCCGCATATCAATGGTATTAGCACTTAAAACAGCAGAGGCCTCATGTACCTGCTTCATCATATCCAGCTGCTGGCTCGTCATGGTCCGTATCTGTTGCGTCTGCTCGGTAACACCGCTTGCTACCTGGGCGATACTGCCAAACTGAGCGACAACCTCTTCAGAGCCTGCAGAGAGCTGCTCAGTCGTAGCCGAAACCTCCAAGATTTGCTCACTGACCAGACGAAACGCTTTAACCGCGTGCAGGAAGGATTGCTCTGCCTCGTGGGACAGCTCAACACCTGCCATGATTTCCTTTGTAACAACTTCCATTTCCCCGCTGATTTTTCCCGATTCCGTTCCGATGTTTTCAAGCAGGGCCGTAATCTGCCCCACAGATATCGCTGAGGCGTCTGCCAGCTTGCTGACCTCCTTGGCGACCACCGTAAAGCCCAGACCATGCTCCCCTGCTCTTGCTGCTTCAATCGAAGCGTTCAGCGCGAGAATTTTGGTCTGTTCAGTGAAGCTGCGAATGGATGCGAGTACATTTTCAATCTCATCTGAATACGCCTTCAGCTGAGTCGCCATGCTCAAGGTATGCGCCGCAGAAGAGGAGATCTCACGCATTTGTTTATTCATTCGTTTCATCGCTGTGTCGCCCGTTTGCGCGATGTCTACAGCCTGGATAGCCGCATCCGATACCGTAGCCGAAGAGCCTGCGATTCGTGATATGCCTTGTGCAATTTCCTCCATGGCAGCGACACTGTCATCCGCACTCTTCTTTTGGGAGTTGGCACCTTCATAAATGACTTTTACTGTATCATTGATGTTCTGCCCCATCACCAGCATATGATCTGCATTTGTGGCGAACTCTTTGGACGATACAACCAGCTGATCTGAGGTCTTGTCCATATTGACGACCAAACCGCGCACGCGCGTATGCAAATTCTCAGACATCAGCAGCATCGCTTTGTATACCGTGCCAATCTCATCCTCCGAGCGAACAGGTTGAGCACGCAAAATCACGCCAGCCTCTGCCAAATCACCTTCAGCCAGCTTCTCTGCACTTGCTTGAACCGTACGCAACGGTCGCAATGCCCGCTGGACAAACCAAATAATGACGCCAATAGCCACGAGTGTGATCACGAGCAGCATCACGTAAAATGGAAGGCTCTTTTTGATAACATTGGCTGCAAGCTGCTCAAATACAGCGGCATCCGTATCAATTCCAAGTGCGCCCATGACTGTTCCACTCGCATCCTTCACGGGAACATAGGCTGACAAATAGGTTCCATACTCAGGATTTTCGATGATAGGGGAGCTTGCCTTATGTCCAGCCAATACAGATTGCACAGCGGCAGGTGGCATGTCTGTCACTTCATTGATCGGAGAAGCGTCAGGGTCCTTCGGCGGACGGCCATCAATCATGATTCTCGGTTCCTTACTCTCGTCAAATCGCACAAAATACACGTAGCGCGCTCCAATTTGTGTGCGGAAAACGTCCAGCTCTTGTCGTAGCGACCAGTACAGCTCCGTTTCCTGTGGCTCTTTCAAAAATTGAGCGTAGCGATCTGTCTGCATTCCAGCGGCGTAGCTCTCAGCAATACGCATATTATAGCTGTTGATTCCGTCCTCGACTGCTGACCGGGTCTGAATGACTTGTGTCGCGATATTACCGACAGCAATTAACACCAGCACGGCAATAATCACACATAAAATCCGAACAATCAGGTGTTTTTTCATGAATCCCTTCATTCACTCGCTTCTCCTTTACGCCTGTCCCAAATCAGTTCAATGAAATACCAATGATTTCTTCTAACCCAACTACAATCATAGGTGATTTTTGTCAGCGAGAATAGATATGACTATTCAGAATATACACTACTCAAACATATTTCTCGGCTTTCGTTCACATTTTGTTTTTTGTAAAGAATTGACGTTTTTCATTGGCAGTTGACGAAATATCCGTTTCTACCAGCCTGCGTACGGTATAATAGATCTATCATGTTCGACGGGAGAATAGACAGCCATGATGGTTTTTATACTGTTCACCATATGGGCACTGGGTCTTTTGGTCTTGTTTACTGATCCCAAACGAACCTCGATCCGCTGGGCATGTGCGACTGCCTTTGTGGGAGGTGGGGGCTTTCTCTCTGGAGTCATCGATGAGACGCTCATTCCTTTGTGGAAAGACACCCTTGCCCTGTATCCAGGCTCTGAGCAGTTTTTACTGTTTCTGAGCTATAGTGCATCATTTGTTTGCCAAACGGGACTGCCCTATACATTTTTCATGTTTGCTGTTCATTCATCAGAGTGGTTATCACGTAGAGTGAAACAAAGCATACAGTACGCAGCCTTGCTGCTGCCACTTTTGATGCTTGTAATTACGCCGATTTATCCCGTGCTTTCTTTTAACTACTGGATCATGGTCGCGTGGGTCATCCCCTTTTTTCTGGTCTCATGCACGCTGCTCATCGTCCAATATCGACGCGAAAAGGACCCTCTTGTTAAGAAGAACAGCTTTTTTACCAATGTTCTGATCATCATTCCTCTTTTTTTCGTGTTTATTTTTATTTACGTCATGCGCATCCAGAATGACTACGAAGCGTGGCGCTACAACATGCTTGTCGTTGCCATCCAGTTCATTCTGATTGTTGCCATTAGTTTGAAATACGGATTTCTCGGCGTACGTCTCCGCGTGGAAAAAAAGCGTCTCGACAGTACGCTGCGCGCGCTGACATCCGGGGCGCAAATCATCAATCATACGATCAAAAACGAAGCAGGTAAAATCTCGCTGTACGCAGATCGCATCGAATCGTTTGCCGAAGAAACGAATCAGCCTTCGCTCAAAGAAGATGCTCTTGTCCTCTCGCAATCGTCCCAGCACATGCTGGATATGATGAATCGTATTCAAGGACAGCTGCGCGAGGTAGAGCTGCGGGAGGCGGATTGCTTTCCGAGCCAAATCATCTCGCAGGTCATCTCGACGCTCACCCCGTACTCGGAAAAAAATCAGGTAAACGTGGAAAAAGAGCTGGACGAGACACTACAGCTGCATTGTGATCCGGTACAGCTGCGGGAGATCATCACCAATCTGTGCATGAACGCGATGGAGGCTATGAAAAACGGCGGCACTCTGCGCTTGCAGCTATTTCGCTCGAATAAACACCTTGTTATCGCTGCCGCAGATACGGGAACAGGAATTTCCAAAGAGAACCTGCCACATGTACTCGATCCTTTCTTTTCTACCAAAAGGACAGGGCAAAACTTTGGATTAGGACTCTCTTACTGTTACAATGTCATGCAAAAGCATCAAGGGCAGCTCGAGATCTACAGCGAGCCCGGGAAAGGGACTACCGTATTTCTGTTCTTCCCGAAAAAGCGTGTCGTACAAACGTAAATAAAGAATGGAAGAGGTGGCTATACTTATGGACACCATTACTGTTTTTCTCGTAGAAGACGATCCTGATTGGCGAAAGGGGCTCGTCGATTTTCTCAATAAGGAGCCCCATATTACGGTTGTTGGCGAAGCTGGCACGAAAGACGAAGCGATCGAACGGTTTGCTCCCGGCAAGGCCGATGTCGTGCTCATGGATATCAATCTGACGGAGAACAATTTGGACGGCATCGAAACCGCTGTTGCCTTCATGGAGCTACAAGCCGACTGTAAAATCATCATGCTCACCTCGCTGACCGCTGAGGACGTCATCGTGGAGTCCTTTTCAGCCGGAGCTGTCAATTACATCAGCAAAAGTAGCTTCAAGGAAATACCGGATGCGATCCGAGCCGCCTATAACCGCGTGTCTGCGATCCACCCCACCGCTGCCGCTGCCCTGCGCAACGAGTTTTTGCGGATGAAAAAAGAGGAGGACCAGAAGCTGTTGTCCCCTGCTGAAAAGGACATCCTGCAGCTCATCCACCAAGGGCAGACTCAGACACAGATTGAGCAATCGCTGCACATCACCAAGCGCACGATCAAGAACCATATCAATCGCATCCTGAAAAAAATGGGCGTCAAAACGAGCAAGGAAGCAGCCGCAAAAGCCAATCAAAAAAAGCTGTTCTAGGTCTTATTACAAGGTACCAATGAATGTTGGTACTTTTTTTACTTCCTGCACTCTTTACAATGAGAGCTATAGAGCAACACCATTATCTTTTGTAAAGGTGTGGTACACATGGTACTCATTCATACCTTCCTGAAAATGATCCTGATGCTTTGGTTCCGCCCCCGCATCAACGGATTGCACAAACTCGATCTTTCGCAGCCATCGCTGATTATCCCCAATCACGTCTCGCTCATGGATGCGGTTCTCTTGTCTTTTTGCTTGCCAAAAGGCGCGACGTTTGTAGTCAATACGACGATCGCCAAGCGGTTTGCCTTTTTCCTCCGCTTCCGCAAGCACATCGCTATTGACCCGATGAATCCGTATTCGATTCGCCACATGCTGCGTGTCATCAGAAGCGGTGAGACACTGGTGATTTTCCCAGAGGGACGCATCACCACTACTGGCAGCATGATGAAAATCTACAGCGGCGTCGGTTATTTGGCCCTGCGAACAGGCGTAAATGTATATCCGGTAGCCATCCAGGGCTTGGAGCGCTCCATCTTTTCGTACATGAAAGGAAAGCTCCTCCTCTCCTGGTTTCCCGATGTAACCATGACAATCGGTAATCCTTTTACAATGGAACGCGATCCAAACCTGTCGATGCGTGCTCAAAAGGCAACAGCCAATGATCAGATTCTGCAAACCTTGCAAAACGAGCTGTTCCAAAGCCGCATGAAGCAAAACGTCAATCTGTTCGATGAAGTACTGGAGGCTGCCCGTCTCAACGGCGCAAAGCTCGAAATCGCCAAGGATTTGACCAGCGCTATCAATTACCGGACGCTTTTGATTGGCAGCTACCTGCTCGGTAACAAATTGCAGTCCAGCCTTTTAGGTAAGCCTGTAGTCGGCGTATTTCTGCCTAACTCAGTCGGTCATCTCGTGACGTTATTATCCTTGTTCCGCATCGGCAAAACGCCAGCGATCCTCAACTTTTCGCTCGGAATTCGTTCCCTGCTGGATTGCTGTGAGACGGCCCAGATCGATACGATTCTGACATCACGGGTATTTATCGAAAAAGGAAAGCTGGAGCATATTATCGCTGGTCTAGAACCACATCTGAAAATCATCTATCTGGAAGATTTGAAAGCCTCCGCTACTGGCTTCGACAAGCTCGCGGCACTCACTCGCTACCTGCTCAAGCAAAAGGCTTCTCCTGCAAGCGACAACGAGCTGATTCTGTTTACATCAGGCAGTGAAAGCAAGCCAAAGGGTGTCGTTTTGACTCATACGAATCTGTACGCAAATATCCAACAGGTGACTACTGTCATCGATATTACGACACGCGACAAGTTTTTCAACGCTCTGCCGATGTTTCACAGCTTCGGCCTGACAGCGGGTACGCTTTTGCCAGTTGTAAAAGGTGTTCCTGTCTATCTCTACCCAAGCCCGCTGCACTACAAAGCGATTTCGGAGCTGGTATACGATCAAAACGCAACCATTCTTTTCGGTACCTCGACCTTCATGGCGGGCTACGGTCGGATGGCGCATCCTTACAATTTTTACTCCTTGCGCTATGTTTTCGCAGGTGCCGAAAAGCTCAAGGACGATGTACGCAAGCTGTGGATGGAAAAGTTCGGGGTACGGATTTTTGAAGGCTACGGAGCAACTGAAACGGCTCCGATCCTGTCACTGAACACCCCACTTGCCAATAAGCCAGGAACAGTCGGACGCCTGATGCCAGGTATGTCCTACAAGCTCGATGCAGTAAGCGGCATCGAGGAAGGTGGCGAGCTGCTCGTCAAAGGACCGAACGTCATGAAGGGCTACCTCATTCACGGCAAAGGATTTATCCCTGCTGAAGAGTGGTACCACACAGGAGACCTCGTTACGACTGACAAGGACGGCTTTATCAGCATCCAGTCTCGCTTGAAGCGCTTTGCCAAAATCGGAGGGGAAATGGTCTCGCTCAATCTGATTGAGGAGCTGGCGATGCAATGCTTTGGACACTCCGGCTTTGCAGCGATCACCGTAAATGATCCGCGTAAAGGCGAACGCGTCCTCCTGTTTACGACAGATGAGACAGTAGCACTGAGCCAGCTGCGCGCATACTTGACCGAAAAGCAATACTCACCGCTGCTCATTCCAGGCACGATGCAGGTCATCAAGACTCTGCCTCTCCTCGGTAGCGGAAAAACGGATTACGTCACCCTGAAACAACTAGCTGAAAGTGGAGGAAAATGATGTGAGCAGACAACTTAAGCCACTACAAGCCCTATATTTCACTCAGTTTCTATCAGCCTTTGCCGACAACATGATTTTGTTTGTGATCGCCAATTTGCTGCGGGAGAACGGTTTTTCTCCCGCCATGCTCGCACTCGTATCTATTTCATTCTTTCTTCCTTATATTTTTCTCGCTCCTTTGGTCGGTCCTTTTGCCGACAAACACCCGAAGTCACTTGTACTGGTGATCGGCAACCTGATCAAAGCGATTGGCGTCCTATTGTTGTTCGTCATTGACCACTCCAACATCCTCATGCTGATGCTGAGCTATTTTACGGTTGGAGTTGGAGCCGTTGTTTACTCGCCAGCCAAATACGGGATTTTGCCAGAGCTTACGCGTAATGAAGATGAGCTGTTTCACGCCAACGCTCGGATTGAAGCCTATACAATTTTTGCGATCCTGACCGGGATTGGCATCGGAGGGGCTGTCGCCTCTATGACATCTCCTGCGTTCTCCTCGTCGATCTGCCTGATCATCTATTTGCTTTCGCTCGCTATGACCTTTTTCATCCCACGGATGAGAGGCAATCTGTCCATTCGGTATGCTGCCGAGGCACGGCGCTTTTTTATCGACTTCCAGCAGCTGTTAAATCGTCCTGACACCTGCTTCGCCCTGATCGGTACAGGAGCGTTCTGGATGAGCTCTGCTGTCTTGCGAGTAGCTGTGCTCGCCTGGATTCCAATCGCACTGGACATTAACCCACAGAGCTTTTCTGTATCTCTCATTCTGGCTACGACCTCGATCGGGATTATCGTCGGGGCGTTCCTGGCTCCCAAGCTGATTCCACTGGCGCATTTTACTCGCTCGCTGACATTTGGTTTCGGAATGTTTCTAATCATCGTGCTGTTCCCGTGGATTCACGTCACATTCATCGCGATTTGCTTGCTGCTGCTGGTTGGTTTTATGGGGGGCGTATTCATTATCCCGATGAATACCGTATTGCAGGAGGAAGGCAAGAAAATGGTCGGCTCGGGGAAAACGATTGCGATTCAGAACTTTATCGAAAACTTCTTGATGATTGTTGGATCGGGCATCTACTACCTGATTGTGTATGTCGGGGTGTCCATTTCCGGAGCGATTGTTGGTCAGGGTCTGCTTCTCCTCGTGTTCCTCATGTATTTGGTGAAGTATCGCAAGCGAATTACCGGCTGAAAAAAAGCCGTGACTGCGAGAGTCACGGCTTTTCTATGTTTTAGTATGCAATTTAGCGTACGAATAGCTTACGGTTTAGGTGTAGCGGCTGCCGCGGCTTTTCTCGCTTGGTTCAGCTGCTTGTAGAATTCGCCTTTTGTTTTTACATTGGCAAATTTCGCTGCATCTACCTTCGCCTTTTCAGAGAGGGCTGCAATTTCTTCTTTGGTGACAGCATCTTTGATGTTGATCGATGCGATATTGCTGTATTTGCCATCTTCCGTTTTTGGCACGCTCAGGATGCCTGCATTGATCAGCTCTACTACATCATTACGTTCTGGTGCTGTCGTATCTACCCCGATGATTTTCCAGTTGTTCTGTACTTTCGGTTCGTAGACACCTTTTTTCACTTCTTTCAGGTATGCGATTGCACGGTTGCGGATTGTACCAGCAGTTTCACCAAACGTGGTATTGTCTTTGGAGGACCATAGCTGTTCAAACTTGCGTCCCTCCAGAGCGCCACCTTTTGCTTGCAGAGCTTCCATACGGTATGCGTTCATACCGAGCTTCAGCGTATCTTCTGCTTTGATCAAGGTTCCATCAAGCTTGCGCAGGTTGGTGATACGGCTACCATATGGCTTGGACAAATCAATTTCGTATTTCACGTTGCCGAAGAAATCGTTGGTGCTGTATTTGGAAGCACGGCGTTTGCTGTCAAAGCTTACCGTCACATCACCAGGGCGTGTCGTGTTGAAATAGCCTACCGCCCACTCCATATAATCCTTCAGGTCTTTTCCGGTTACTTTGTAAACAGTGATCTCGCCGCCCGCATATTGATAGTTATAGGCGATATCTTTTTTCTTGATCGGACCTACGTCGAGCTTTGCCTTGTCGTTGTCGATCTGGTGAGCAACGACATCAGCCTTGCTATAGTAGAGCATTACTTCATGGAAGAAATCAGATAAAGGCGTCTCCTGAATTTGGACCTGAGGAATTCCCTCAATCTCGTTTTTCGGCACGAGGTTCATGCCCTTCAGCTCTGCTACCACGATGTTGGCATCTGCACGTGCAAATTCGTGGAACGGCGTCAGCTTGGTTTCCAGCTCAGGATCGGATACAACTGGCGTGCCATCTGCACCTTTGACAGGGAGCGCAGTCGCTTCTTTGCTAGCCAGCACGACTTTGCCATTTTTCTTTTCAAACGTCAGGTCAATGCGGGAGAGATGGGTACCGTATTTGTCCGGTTCAGTGATCAGTACACCGTTGATCTCCTCTTTTTTCACCAGCTTGTGCATGTGTCCAGCGAAAATAGCGGTCAATTCTGGTACAGCGTTTGCGATGTCTGCTACGCCCGTGCCTGGAATTCCGTTTTCATTTTCGATGCCCATGTGCATGACGCCGATCATCACGTCTACTTTGCCTTGCAGCTCTTTTACAGCTTTCTTGGTTTCTTCTACCGGATTTTTGATCACGAGGCCATCCAGATGATCCGTTCCTTTTTCAAAGTCAGTGATCATTGGCGTGTTCATTCCGATCAGGCCGATTTTGACGCCAGCGCGTTCAACAATGGTATAGGCCGGGAAGTAACGCTCGCCGTTTTCTTTGTAAATGTTACCTGCGAGTACAGGCCCTTTATATTGACTGCTGATTTTGTCGAGTGTATCAAGTCCAAAATTGAACTCATGGTTACCAAACGCCCACGCATCATAGCCCATTTCGTTCATTGCAACCATCATCGGGGATTCCGGCTGGTCATTGAACAGCTCAGCAGAGTTGTCTTGAATGGAGTCTCCTGCATCCACCAGCACCGTGTTCGGGTTCTCTTTGCGAATCTCCTTGATCATCGTGAACAGCTGTGTCAAGCTTCCGCTCGGATTCGGACCGTCCAAAGCGTAGTCCCACGGCATGAAGCGTCCGTGAATATCAGATGTGCCCAAAAGTGTAATCTTGGTTGGTGCTTCTGCTGCTTTCGTCGGTGCTGGCGCCCCCATGACGCCGCTACCGAGTACCAACGCTGATAACGCGATGCTTGTCAGCGTTTTCCCCATACGTCCTCGTAGTTTTTTCATGTTTTCCCCTCTAATTCTCTCATTGTCAGTACCTTACGATTTGTTGCTTTTTTCTTTCTTTTTTTCCTAGAAATAACCCTCTCTTTCTACCAATATTACTCAACTATACCAGTCAATTTATCTCACCACCATTGAAAATTGACACATAGCTCTCTTGTGCTTGCAAAAAAGCCGTGACAAGGATTCATCACGGCTTTACTGCTGCATAGCTTTGCAAACACTCCAGGAAAAGGTGGCCATACTTATCGAATTTGGACTCCCCAACTCCTTTGATCTGGAGCATCGCTTGCTTGTCTGTCGGGCATAGACTGCTCATTTCCTTTAGCGTGCTGTCATGGAAAATCACATACGGCGGCAAGCCCTCGCGCTGCGAGATTTCTTTGCGCAGCGTACGCAATTTCTCAAAAAGCTCGTCATCCTCGGTCAGCTGTACCGGGCGAATCACGATCTTTTGCACGACTCGCTCCTCGCCTTTGAGGACTGGCAATGCCCGCTCTCCCAGCTTCAGGATCGGGTATTGGCTTTCCGTTACCTGCAGATAGCCTTCTGCGATCAACAGCTGGATCAGGTCGACGATTTCTTTTTCCTTGTATTCCTTCATCAAGCCGTACGTCGGCAATTCGTCAAAATGGAACTGCGTCACCTTTTTGTTTTTGGAGCCTTTGAGCACTTGCGCGACCAAAGCAGCGCCAAAACGCTCTCTCATCCTTTTGACGCAGGAAAAGATCTTCTGTGCCTCCAGTGTGATATCGGAGAGCTCGGTTTCATCCGTGCAGTTTCCGCATTGTCCACACGCTTGCGCATCCGTTTCGCCAAAGTACTGGACGATGTATTGCTGCAAGCAGCGCGGCGTCCGGCAATAGTCAATCATGGCGTACAGCTTTTTGTACTCGTGCTCCTTGCGCTCCTCCAGCAATTGATTTTGCTCAATGAAAAACGTCTGGGTCTGAATATCCTGCGGCTGGAACAGCAGGATGCACTCGCTCGGCTCTCCGTCGCGTCCGGCACGCCCAGCTTCCTGATAGTACGCCTCCAGATTTTTCGGCATGTTGTAATGAATGACATAACGAACGTTGGACTTGTCGATTCCCATCCCGAATGCATTCGTTGCGATCATCGTACGCACGTCATCGTACAAAAACGCCTCTTGGTTATGGGCACGCTCCTCTTCGGACAAGCCTGCGTGGTATTTGGTCACTTCGAATCCGCGTTTTTGCAGATCGGCATACAGAGCATCAACATCTTTTCGTGTAGCGGCATAAATGATTCCGGCCTGTTGTGCATTCGCACGCAAATACTGCTGAATAAACTCGCGTCTGTTTTCCCCTTTTCGCACGGACAAAAGCAGGTTGTCCCGGCCAAAACCGGTGATGAAAAGACGCTCATCCACTAGCTCCAGCTGTCTGCGAATATCTTCTGTGACCTCCGGAGTTGCCGTCGCTGTCAAAGCGGCGACAATCGGGCGCTCCGGCAATGAACGTAAAAAGCGTGCGATCTCCAGGTAGCTTGGGCGGAAATCATGGCCCCACTGGGAAACACAGTGCGCTTCATCAACGGCTACAAAGGAAATCGGAACGTCCTTAATCAGAGCTTGAAAAGCTTCGGATTCGAGCCGCTCCGGAGCAATGTACAGCAGCTTGTACTCACCACGCGCAGCCATCCGCAAGCGATCACGCACTTCGCCATAATCGAGTGAGCTGTTAATTTGCGTAGCGGGTATGCCCATGCTGATGAGGACGTCTACCTGGTCCTTCATCAACGAAATGAGCGGAGAAATGACAATCGTCACGCCATCGTATAGCATGGCCGGAACCTGATAGCAGATGGATTTACCGCCACCGGTTGGCATGATCCCAAGGGTGTCATGACCGTTTAAAAGGCTCTCCACAATCTTCTTTTGTCCTTCTCGAAACGATTGGTAGCCAAAATACTTTTGCAAGACTTCTACAGCTTTATTCAACAAAGAGAATTCACCTTCTCTTTCGAAATGTTTTTCAATGATCCTACTAGTTTACGCATAGGTGTTGAGACAAAACAAGGGGTCGTTCTTGGCTAAAGTGGAGAGGAAAAAGGAGAAAACGCTGGAGATTCTTGAAACACTTCGCTGAGGTTTAGGCTGTCCGGCTGCATGAAAAAAGAGAAACCGCGTCCAAAGTAGCCCACACTGAAAGTGTCTCAGAGGTGGACGCTTAAGAGCGTGTTTCTCTTTTTTCGTTCCGCCTTGGTTGGTGTTTCAAAGATCTCCTGCTTTTTTCTCCTTTTTCCTTGGCCAGCTTCTGCTTTTCACTCCTGGCGATTTGAAAGTAATTGCAGGGAGGCGTGAAGAATGATTTGGAAGATAAGAAAACCTCTATCGAGGCATTCTCAAGGAGGAGCGACCTCGTTTAGCGGAAAGTTACTTTGCGCTCCAGAATTTGATTAATGTGCTTCACCCACAAGTGTCCTTGATTTTCTCTCCTTCCACCAGAACATCAAGCGGTAGGACAAGTAGACGCTGTACCCGATGGCTCCTCCTGTCGTGTTGAGCAGGATGTCGTCTACATCAAAGATTCCGCAATTGGTGACGAGCTGGGTTGTTTCCAAGCCGAGGCTGAATAAAAAGGACAGCGCGACGACTTTGCTGAGTGATCGAGCCTTTTTAGAGAACAGAAGTGGCACCATAAAGCCAAAAGGCATGAAGGCAATGATGTTTCCAAAGAGATTGATTATGCTGTGGACACTGCCGCTTTCCCGAATCGCGACGAGGTATCTTTCGATCTCATGAAACGGCACCAAATTGCCCCGATATTGCAGTCTCTCCCAGATGGAGCTTGGATTGCTCACGCTTTGCTGCCATTGACCGTAGAAGAGCTCCAGCTCCATACTGCCGAATTTCAAAAGCAAAATTTTGAAGACCAGAAATAAATAAAGGGCAAATACGCCGTATTTCAGTAGAGCTACCATCACACCGGACGTAGGCTCCTTTCTCACGTTATTCACTGTCAAACCCCATTTCCAGCAGCTTTTTTGTATCGGTAAAGCGTGCTGCTTCGTCTTTTGTCCCCATGACAACAGAAATCAGGCGCTTATTCCCTCGTTGGGCTGTGCCGGTAAAGCAATAGCCTGCGTCATCGGTGAATCCTGTTTTCAGTCCATCTATCCCGTCTACCCGTACAGTCTCGTCATCGGCATGCAGCATCACGTTAGTATTTTGGACTGTTTCCTTGGTAGAAGATAGCTTTATTAACGGCTCGGAGGTGACCCGGATAATATCAGGAAAATCATTCATCAGACGGTAGGCGAGAATCCCTACATCTCTTGCACTCATTTCGTTTTGCCCGTAGTCATAGCCCAGTCCGGTTGCATTTACGAACTGAGACGATCGCAAATTCAATTCCACTGCCTTGAGATTCATTTGTTCTGCAAATGCAGATGTGCTTCCTGCCAGGTATTCCCCGATCGCTACAGCAGCGTTGTTTGCCGAGCCTACTGCCATCGCCTCATACAAATCTTTGAGTGGATAGGCTTTTCCTTCCACGAGGTTTACTCTGGCGCCCTCCGTTGTCGCTGCATTTTTGGAGATCGGGATCATATCGGTCCAAGCAGTCCGCTGCTCCTTGACTGCTTCGAGCAACAGATACTCTGTCATCATTTTCGACATGCTTGCTACTGGATAAAGCGTATCCGCATTTTTGGTATATAAAACTTCACCTGTATGGCTATCGAGCAGGATAGCTGCCCGGGCATCAAGGTTTACGTGATTGTTTTCAGTAGCTACTACTTGCTGTTCATTCTCTAGGTCCGCCCATGCCGATATTTCGTTATGAAAAAAGGCATATCCAATGACAGCAAACGTCAAAAGTACGAGCAATATTCCTCTGTTCAAAAAAAGCCCCTCCTTACCTCCATGAACCACATCTTTCGTTCATGCTGATAAGGATAGGCTTTTGGAATAAAAAAAATCGAAATGAAAGGTAAAGAAAAAGTAAAGGATTTATGAACTATGGGTGATTTTGATCGGAAGCCACACCGTAAAGGTCGTCCACTCTTTATTGCTGTCAACAATCATGCTGCCTTGGTGGAGGTCGATAATGCTTTTGGCAATGGCGAGTCCCAAGCCGGAGCCCCCTGTTTCCTGTGAACGTGAACCCTCCACCCGATAAAAGCGGTCGAACAGATTGGGCAAGGCTTCTGCTGGGATCTGCCTGCCGTTATTAGCGACAGAGATGACCACTCCCTCTTCATGAAGAAAGAGACGAATAACGATTTCGGTCCCGTCTCGCCCGTATTTCAACGCATTGGAAATGAGGTTTTCCAGCACGCGTACCAGCTTGTCTGTATCCCCGACCATTTCGATTTTGTGATCGGGTGTTTCCACGCGCATCACCAAGTCAACCTCATGCGCTGCTACCCGGAAGCCTACCGCGACTTGCTCCACCAGCTCGACCAGATCAAATTTGACTTTGTTTACATGTGCTCCTCGATTGCGCATCTTGGTGTATTCAAACAGATCATTGACTAGCACATTCATTTGCTTGGCTTTTTCATAGGCGATATGCGTGTACTGCTTCACCTGTTCTTCGTCCCGGTATTTCTTTTGCTCGATCAGTCCCAAATATCCGATGATCGAAGTCAAAGGCGTACGCAGGTCGTGCGAAACATTGGTGACCAGCTCATCCTTGGACTGCTCCAGACGCCGCTCTTCTTCCATCGCATCGAGCGTGCTTTGAACGAGCGCATGGATACTGTCTACCACATTCCCCAGACTGCCATTTGGTCTAATCGATATTTTGTGATGAAAATTCCCTTTGGCAATGTAATGAAGCTCGGAAATAATTTGCTCCATTTGCTTTTGCTCCATATATTTGCGAATCCGTACGATGGTCCACGCGATAAACAGACCCGTCGCCAGCAAAATAATCGGTATTTTAAAAGAGTCCGTACCAAAATTGCGCCGCATCATCCAAACATAGTTTCTGATTTCCGGAAAGTTGTACAAGTAATTATTGGCGAGGAAGGAGGCCGTTTGAAAGACTGCATAGAAAATCAGAAGACCTAGGACCAGATCTACTAAAATACGCAGAAAATCCTTTATGTTAAGCTTCAATTTTGTAGCCTACCCCCCAGACCGTTTGAATCACCTTTTCCCCACTGGTGGCCCTCTCCAGCTTTTCTCGGAGATTGCTGATGTGAACCATCACGGTCTTGTAGGAGACGTAATTTTCCATTTTCCAGCATCGATCAAAAATTTCTTCGGAGCTAAATACCCGGTTGGGATGACTGGCTAATAAAAACAGGACAGAAAACTCCAGTGCTGTCAGCTTGATCGGGGTTCCGTCTTTGGTTTGAACGACATGGCTCTGTTTATTGATGATGAGCGGACCTGCTTCGATCACGTCTTCCTGCTTGTTTTGTTGGCTGTAATTTGAGCGGCGCAGGAGTGATTTGACCCGCGCGATCACTTCTAGCGGGTTAAATGGCTTTGCTACATAATCGTCCGCACCCGTCATTAATCCCATGATTTTATCCATGTCATTCGTTTTGGCACTTGCCATCAGGATGGGAATCTGCGAGTTTTTGCGTACTCGCTTCGTTACCTCGATGCCATCGAGATTGGGCATCATGACGTCGAGTATGACGAGGTCAATCGACTTATGGGCTAGCCTCTCCATCGCTTCCAAGCCGTCAAAGGCTTTTTCGATTTCGTACCCTTCGTTCGTTAAATAGATGGCCAGAAGGTCCACAATTTCTTTGTCATCATCCACAATCAGAATCCTCATCGCTTTCACCTCCGAAACGTGCTGGTTGTAGACCCACTATAACAAAAAAACCTAAGGAGGGGGCATAAACAAAAACATCTCTTGTGGGGAGTGGTTGTCTAGCTATAGTGATGGGGAGGAAAAAGGAGAAAACGCTGCAGATTCTTGGGTCACTAGCTGGGGGTCATTCCTGTACGGCTGCATGGAAAAAGAGAAACCGCGTCCAAAGTCGTTCCTACAGGAGGCTGCTCAGGGGTGGACGCTTAAAGGCGTGTTTCTCTTTTTCCATTCCACCTGGGTAGGTGCCCCAAAGATTTGCCGCTTATTTCTCCTTTTTCCTCGATGCCAGCTTTGGTGGGAAACCCGCGCTGTTTTTGTTGGTATTTCTAGATGGACGAAAAGGAATGCCGGGGTCTTCCTTCGTAGTAGGTTAATGGTTTGTTCTTTCTAATAGGATAGACAAAACCGATGGCTGGGAGACCATCGGTTTGTGGAGGGACGGGCAGTAATCGGATACGTGGCGCTATTTTACTCTTTTGGATGAATCATTTGTTCGGGGCGGACTACTTCATCGAATTGTTCTTCGGTGAGCAGGTTGCTCTTGATTGCTGCTTCTTTGAGGGTGATGCCCTCTTTGTGTGCGAGTTTGGCAACTGCTGCTGCGTTTTCGTAACCGATGTGCGGGTTGAGTGCCGTCACGAGCATGAGAGAGTTGTTCAGGTTTTCTTTGATAACAGACAGGTTTGGCTCGATTCCGATCGCGCAATGGTCATTAAATGATTTCATCCCATCTGCAAGCAGTCTTGCCGATTGCAGGAAGTTGTAGATGATAACGGGCTTGAATACGTTCAATTCAAAGTTTCCTTGGCTCGCGGCAAAGCCGATTGCTGCATCATTGCCCATGACCTGGCAGGCAACCATCGTGATCGCTTCACTTTGGGTCGGGTTTACTTTTCCTGGCATGATCGAGCTGCCTGGTTCATTGGCTGGAATGACGATTTCACCAATTCCGCAGCGTGGACCGCTCGCCAGCCATCTCACGTCATTGGCAATCTTCATCAGATCGGCTGCCAGTGCCTTCAAGGCACCGTGAACATGCACAAGCTCATCGTGACTGGTCAGAGCATGGAACTTGTTTTGTGCGGTCACGAATTTTGTATTTGTTTCGTTGCTGATTTCTTCTGCGACCATTTCTCCGAAGCGAGGATGTGCATTAATTCCTGTTCCGACAGCAGTCCCGCCAATCGCCAGCTCACGCAGATACTCGCTGCTTTCCTTGATCATCTTTTCTGTTTTTTCGAGCATGCGAACCCAACCGCTGATTTCTTGCCCGAGGGTGAGTGGCGTTGCATCCTGAAGATGTGTACGTCCGATCTTAATAATCTCCATGTACGCTTCGCTCTTTTGCTTCAAGGTTTGGGCAAGCACCTGCAAAGTAGGCAGCACCTGTTCCTCGATGGCGACAAGTCCAGCCATGTGCATAGCCGTTGGGAATGTATCGTTGGAGCTTTGCGATTTATTGACGTCGTCATTGGCATGGATGCGAGCAGCGCTTCCTTTTTGCTCCAAGAGCTGGTTCGCACGATGGGAAATGACCTCGTTGACGTTCATGTTCGACTGTGTGCCGCTTCCTGTCTGCCAAACCACGAGCGGGAAATGCTCGTCCCACTTCCCAGCGATTACTTCGTCAGCAGCTGCAACGATGGCCTCTGCCTTGTCGTTATCCAGCTTGCCCAGCTTTTGATTTGCACGAGCCGCGCTTTTCTTCAAAATCGCAAACATGCGGATGACCATCAGCGGCATTTTTTCATCGCCAATCTCAAAGTTTTGGAAGCTGCGCTGTGTTTGCGCCCCCCACAATTTATCTGCCGGGACCTTTATTTCCCCCAGGGTGTCCTTTTCTATGCGAAATTCCATGACTGCTCCTCCTTTTTCGTCGTGTAGCTGCCTCTCTTATTCTTATGTAACCAGCTACATCCATTATCTACCTGTACACTTCATCGATTCTTTCTTTATCTTATCCATTTTTTCCTGGTCAAGCGGAAAACGTTTGGAATTACTTGCTTACAATTATGATGATAATGATTTTCATTATTGTCATCAAGCACCAACATGCCTGAAAGTGTTCGAATATCTTAAGCCGTAGCAACGACATACTCCATCGACACAGCAAAAAGACCGAAACGCCTTTTTCCAAGGCTCGTCTCGGTCTTTTCTATCTGCGATTTATCTGCTCTCCACTTCTACAGAAACGACGTGATCTACTTCCTTTAACAGGCTGTAAATCTCAGTCGTATACGTATCCTCGGAGGCGGTAATCATCATCTCCAGCTTCTGCTGGTCACTTTCTACATCCTTTACTTTTACACGCTTCACTTGCATATTGAGGTGCTTGATCTGTTTGAACACATCATCGAGGTTGCCCTCACCCTGCACCACGATCTTGATCGACAAGTCGCGTTGTCGCAATGAACGGGGACCAAGCCATCTCAAAATGAGCGGAAACAAATTAATGGCTAAAATGATCAGAATCGTTGCAGTGAGCGCTTCAAAATAAAAGCCCGCTCCTACCGCAATACCTAGACCAGATGCCGCCCAAACCATCGAAGCAGTCGTCAACCCTGAGATCACATCGTTGCTTCGACGCAAAATCACACCAGCTCCGAGAAAACCGACCCCGCTGACGATTTGTGCCGCTAACCGCAACGGGTCCATATTGGTATGTCCGGGCAAGGAGAAGCGGTTCACCGATTCTATCGATACGATCGTAATCAGACAGCTGGCTACTGATATAACCATGCTTGTCTTTACACCTAACGGCTTATGCTTCAGCTGTCTGTCAACACCGATCAGCAGGCCGAGAAACATAGCTACCCCCAGCTTCATCAAAAATACATATGACAATTATTTCTCCCCCCTTCCGCCAACCAATGTCAGCTTTTCTTCCATCACCTTTTATTGAAAGTATATACGCTCTCCTCGAAAAATAGGAGAGAAATTTTTACATAGAGGCAAAAAGATCATTGCTTCGCAGTCGCATCGGCATCTTCCTTTATTGTAAGCTCGCCATTCCCTCTTCATGCAAAAAGCGGAAAATCCCTCCAACAAGGGATTTCCCGCATAGCCTTGGCTTTTTGTATTATCCTTGCGAATGAGCTTTGATCATTCGCTTTTGCAAGGAGAGCAAGCGACCAAACAAGAAGATCGCACCTGCTGCCAAGCCCGTAATCAATCCAATCCAGTAACCAAACGCGCCAAAGGACGAGAATTTCGCAAACAGATACCCCAGTGGCAGCCCGATAACCCAGTAGGAAACGAGTGCCACAATAAAGGTGACGGTAACGTCCTTATAGCCGCGCAGTACCCCTTGGATCGGTGCCGCCACCGCATCGGAGATCAGGAACAAAATCGAGTACATCAAGAAATGCTGGGCCAGCTCCAAAACCTCGATATCCGTCGTATAGAATCCCGCCACCTGCTTGTTAAAGAGGAGCAATCCGAGACCGAACAGCAGCGCGAGCACGACTGCAATTCCAATGCCCATATAGCTATATTGACGCGCATCACGGAAGCGCTTGGCTCCGACCTCGAACCCTACCACGATCGTCAATGCCATCGAAATACTGAGCGGCACCATATAGATGAAGGAGGCAAAGTTCATCGCTGCCTGGTGAGCTGCAATCGTGATCGTGCTGTACTCACTCATGAAGAGCGTTACCGCAGCAAAAATGCTGACCTCGAAAAAGATCGAGAAGCCGATGGGCAGCCCGAGCTTGAGCAGTTCTTTCCAGGCTGCAAAAGAAATGCGGTACAGCTTCGTAAACACACCGAATTCCGCAAATGGGTGCACACGCTTTACTACGAACAGACTGATTACAAATATGCACCAGTACGTGATCGCTGAGGCGTAGCCAGCTCCAACCCCTCCGAGACGAGGCAAGCCCAAATTCCCAAAGATCAACGCGTAGTTCAGCAGTACATTGATCGGCAAGGAAAACAGGGTGATGATCATCGTTACCCGGGTCTGTCCCAATGCATCGATAAAACAGCGAATGACCGTGTAGAGAAACAGTGGAATAATCCCGATCGCAATCGCGTGCAAAAAGCCAATCGCAATCTCTCGTACATCCGGTTCCAGCTGCATCATGTTCATTACCGGGTTTAGTGCCATGCCACCAAAGATAATGACAGCAACTGCAATGGCAATTGCTACATACAATGCCTGAATGATTGTAAAAGGAACCTGATCCCTGCGGCCTGCCCCAAGCATTTGGGCTACCATCGGCATAACCGCCATCAATATCCCTGTCAGTCCTGACTGCACAGGCACCCATAAGCTTGCTCCAATCGCTACCCCAGCCAAATCTGTCGGGCTTGCGTGTCCGGACATGATTGTATCGAAAAAGGTCATAGAGAAAAGCGCCAGCTGCGATATAAGGATCGGCAGCAGGACAATCAGAAACTGCCGCCACTTTTCTTTTAATGAATAGGTCTCTAGCATGATTGCTCTTCCTCATTTACATAAGAATATCGTTGAAACGATTTGAAAAAAACTGCCAAATGACTCTCTTAGGAACTGTAGCACAAAAACATAGTATAGCAAAATGAATATCAGTGAACAAAGGCAAGCAAAGTGCTTTTTTCTTCCAACTGCAAGAAGAACAAAGTCCCTGTTAAAATTTTTTATATATATTGACAACAAAGTAAGAAAAGGCGTATATTTTAAAACTATAAAAACCGACTATTTAAATTGGAATTATAAGCTTTAATTCCAACTCAACCACTAAAGGAGCGTAGAAGGTCATGGCACAGGCCCCCAAGCATTTGAAAATCGGCGTATTCCTCGCCGGAACCGGTCATCATGTCGCATCCTGGCGTCACCCTCATGCGCAAACAAATGGCAGCATGAATCTCGCCTATTTCCAGCAATTAGCCAAAACAGCGGAACGCGGAAAGCTGGATATGCTGTTTCTCGCGGACAGCCTGTCCATCAGTCCCGATTCCCATCCAAACGTGTTGGCACGCTTTGAGCCATTTACCCTTTTGACTGCACTGGCTGCCGTCACATCGAAAATCGGCCTGGCTGCCACCGCTTCCACAACTTATAGCGAGCCTTTTCATATCGCACGCCAGTTCGCTTCGCTCGATCACCTCAGCAATGGCCGAGCAGCGTGGAATGTGGTCACTTCCTCCATCGAATCCACAGCCTTGAACTTCAGCGGGGAAAAGCATCCTGAGCATAGCCTTCGCTATCAGCGCGCTGAGGAATTTGTCGAGGTCGTGAAAGGACTCTGGGATTCGTGGGAGGATGATGCTCTCATACGCCATCAGGAATCAGGCGTTTTTTTCGATCCGGCAAAGCTGCATGAATTGCAGCATCACGGCGAGTTTTTCTCCGTTCGCGGACCGTTAAACGTAGCGAGACCACCTCAGGGACATCCTGTGATCATTCAGGCTGGTTCCTCCGAGCCCGGCCAGCATCTGGCAGCCCGAACGGCTGAGGTCATTTTCACAGCGCAAAACAACCTTCCTGATGCACAAGCCTTTTACCAAAGCGTGAAGACAAAGGTCGTCTCCTATGGCCGCTCTCCAGATGAAGTGAGCATCATGCCAGGAATTTTTCCTATCCTAGGTGACACCGAGGAAGCTGCGGAGGCCAAATTCCAGGAGCTGCAGGAGCTGATCTTGCCTTCTGTCGGATTGAAAATTCTCTCCAGCTATTTGGGAGGCTTCGATCTGACGCCGTATCCGCTCGATGGTCCGCTGCCAGACATCGACATACCTGAGACCAACGCCGTGAAAAGCCGCTTTGAGCTCGTTCTGAATCTGGCACGGCGAGAAAAGCTGACCATCCGCCAGCTTTATCAGTACATCGCAGGTTCACGCGGTCATCACATCTTTGTCGGTACACCAGCGCAGCTTGCAAGCAAGATGGAGGAATGGGTTTTACAGGGTGGTTGTGACGGCTTCAATCTGATGCCTCCGCTTTTGCCCGAAGGCTTGGACGTGTTTGTTGATCAGGTCGTACCACTCCTCCAGCAGCACGGGCTATTCCGCACCGAATACGAGGGCAATACCTTGCGAGAGCATCTGGGATTACAACGCCCCGCCAATCGTTATATGAGTCAGCAAAACGTATCCATCTAAAATCCTGCAATCAGCGATTGGATGCCAACATGCGCATCGCCTAAACCGGTTGCAGTAAGAAGTGCGAGGGAGACAACATGACAAGAACGTTCCGTCTGGCTACTGCAGACGATGCCGAGGAGCTGCTTGCGCTGACGCTGCGGGCCTATGCTCCCATACGCGAGCTGGGCATCCATTTTGCTGCAGCCACAGCCGATCTGGCACTCGTCCAGAAAAACATTCACAACCACGCCTGTTACGTCCTGGAGGAAGATGGCCAGATTCAGGCAACGGTCTCGCTACGCATGCCCTGGGGGCCTCAGCCTGGACCATTCGGCCTTCCCCACATCTGGTGGTTTGCCGTCGATCCTGTCATTGGAAAAAAAGGCGTTGGCTCCGTTCTGTTGACGTGGGTAGAGGAGGTCATCGTCCGGGATACGTTGAAAGCTCCTGCCGTTTCGCTCGGGACTGCCGACGAGCATCCGTGGCTGTCAGCCATGTACGAACGCAGAGGCTATGTGCGTGCCGGTGAAGCCAATCTGGGTCGCGGTCACACGACGATCTATTTCCGCAAAGAGCTGCAAGCACCACTGTCGTAGCTCGTATGGCACATCAATGAAAAAACAAACGAGTACACAAGGAGACAATCAGATGAAAAAACATAAAGGAATTCTCGCTTTTACACTTGGCCTCTCACTCCTCCTCGCTGCATGCGGCAATGGCGGCGATCAGGCTGCTTCGGGAGCTTCAGAAGAAAAGGTTTTACGCGTAGGCGCAACCGGACAGAGCTACCCATTCGCCTATAAAGAAGGGGAAAAATTGCAGGGCTTTGACGTCGATGTAGCTGAAGCAATCGCCGCGAAGCTCGGCTATAAAATCGAATGGCATCTGGCCGAATTCAGCGGTGTGATGGGTCAACTGGAAACCGGTCGGATCGATACTGTTGCCAATCAGGTGGCTATGACCAACGAGCGTAAGGAGAAATTCGACTTTTCTCAAACCTACGCATACGCAGGAACGCAAATCATCGTAAAAAACGACAACAACGATATTCATTCCGTTACGGATTTGAAAGGAAAAACAGTCGGAGCGGTACTCGGTTCGAATCATACGAAAAATCTGCAGAAGCAGGACCCGAACAATGAAATCAACATCCGCACCTACGAAACACAGGAAGGGACCCTCAACGATGTCGCCTACGGACGCATTGATGCTTACATCAACGGACGCAGTGTCCTGCTGGCCCAGATCGAAAAAACAGGACTGCCGCTGAAGCTGGCCGGAGACCCGATCACTTATGAGGAAGTAGCCTTCCCCTTCCAAAAAGACGAGAAGCACGATCAGCTGCGCGCGGAGTTTGACAAAGTGCTGACAGAGCTGCGCGACAATGGCACCTTGAAACAGCTTTCGGAAAAATATTTCAAGGCTGATGTTACGGCGCCAATTCAGAAATAGGCGGTGCGTACGCGATGAATTTTGATGGGCAATACATGCTAGAAGTCTTCCCTACCTTGCTCAAATACTTGCCGCTCACTTTGGTGATGGCAGTCGTCGCGATGATATTTGCCATCGCCATTGGGCTGGTGCTCGCCCTCATCACAAAGAACCGGGTTCCTGTGCTGCATCAGCTCGCCAATGTGTACATTTCCTTTTTTCGCGCAACACCTACGCTCGTGCAGCTGTTTCTGATCTATTACGGCTTGCCGCAGTTGTTCCCGTCGTTCAGCGCATTGAATGCCCTGACGGCAGCCATTATCGGCCTGAGCATCAAAAACTCGGCCTATCTGGCAGAGATTTTCCGCGCTGCACTGGGCTCTGTCGACAACGGACAGCTAGAGGCGTGTCTGGCTGTCGGCATGACCAAAGCCCAGGCGTACCGCCGCATCATTCTCCCGCAGGCGACACGCAACGCGATTCCTGCTTCGGGTAATACGTTTATCGGGCTTGTGAAGGAAACCTCACTGGCCTTTACGCTCGGGGTCGCCGAGCTGTTCGCCCAAGGGAAAATGATGGCCTCTGCGTCATTGAAGTTTTTTGAAATTTACCTTGCTGTCGCAATTGTGTACTGGGCATTGACCATCGTCTACAGCCTGTTGCAGGAATGGCTGGAAAAACGACTGAGCAAGCCATATAAAAACTAACGAGGGATCGCCATGATACACGTAACGAATCTGCGAAAGCAGTTTAAGGATCTGGTCGTACTTGACGGGATTGATATCGATGTAAAGCAAGGTGAGGTCGTGGCCATCATCGGCCCGTCCGGCTCAGGAAAATCAACGCTGCTGCGCTGCCTCAATCTGCTAGAGAGCCCTGACACAGGACGGATTGAAATCGGGCAAGCAGCACTGGACGCGCAAAAATACTCACGCAAGGAAGCACACCATCTTCGCCAGCAGACCGCAATGGTTTTTCAAAACTACAACCTGTTCAAAAATAGGACGGCGCTGCAAAACGTCACGGAATCGTTGATCATCACGAAAAAAATGAAGCAAAGCGAGGCAGACAAAATCGGTCTTGCACTTCTGGAGCAGGTCGGTCTTGCTCACAAGGCAGACAGTTACCCTATCACCTTGTCTGGGGGTCAACAGCAGCGGGTTGCCATCGCTCGTGCACTCGCTGTTGACCCGCACGCGATTTTGCTCGATGAACCAACCTCCGCTCTCGATCCCGAGCTTGTTGCAGAGGTGCTGCAGGTCATCAAGGCCATTGTCGAAAAGCGCACAACCATGCTGATCGTCACGCATGAAATGGCTTTCGCACGCCAGGTAGCTGACCGCATCATTTTCATGGCCGATGGGAAAATCGTCGAACAAGGAACGCCTGAGGAAATCTTTGACCGTCCGCAAAACCAGCGTACGCAGCGCTTCTTGCAGCAAATAACCGCTCCAGCTGCCTTTATCTCGTAGGCTAGGGAAGGGGAGATCACCTACCGTGACCAATACAAATACGCACGCAGGACGAGACAGACGGCTAACAGAGGAGCTGGCTGATCTTGTCGTTTCTTCTCATCCAGAAAATGACGATGCGGCCATGGCAGCTGCCCGTTTGGGAATCATAGACTACCTTGCTGCCAGTTTTGCTGCCCGAGAGGATTTAGGAACGCGAAAGCTGTGGAAAATCGTCGATGCAGAAGGCGGCCTTGCCGAAGTACCTGTAATCGGACAGCGGCGCAAGACCAGCTTTCTTCAGGCGGCCTTGCTGAACGGCTACATCGGGCACGCCCTTGATTTTGACGACGTCCATTCCGATGTACGCGGTCATCCCAGTACGGTGCTTTTGCCCGCGCTGATTTCTGTTGCCGCCACCTACCCGTTGAGCGGCCAGCGATTTCTCTCCGCCTATATCATTGGCGTTGAGGTCATGGCGCGGTTGGGACGTGCAGTCGGGGACGCTCATTACATCAAGGGCTGGCACAATACCTCTACACTGGGGGTTATCGCCGCAGCGGTCGCGGCAGGCTATGCAAAAGGATTTTCCGCAGAAAAACTGCAAAAAGCGATCGGCTTTGCCGCCACCCAGGCTAGTGGCCTTCGCACGCAATTCGGCACAGAAGCTAAGCCCCTGCACGCCGGACTCGCTGCCCAGTCCGCTTTGCTGGCAGTCAAGCTCGCGGAAGCAGACTTCGGAGGCAGCTTGCAAGCATTGGATGGCGAAAACGGCTTTTTTGCGGTCTACGGAGACTTATCGTTGGCGACAGCTGTTTTGCTCAAAGATTGGAGCGCTTCCTGGAGAATCACTGCTCCTGGGCTATGGTTCAAAATCTATCCGTTTTGCTCTGCCGCCCATCACGCAGCAGATGCCGCAGTCCGCTTGGCTGAACGCCATTCCTTTGCTCCCACAGAGGTGGCATCTGTCCGTATCGTGTTTCCTCCGGGCGGCGATGCTGCGCTCATCGAAAGGCAACCGCGCACAGGCGAACAGGGCCGCTTCAGTGTCGAGTATGTGGTCAGCCTCGCCCTGCACAGACGATCACTATCTTTGGACAGCTTCACAGCAGCGCCGATACAGGAAGACATTCTCTCCTTTTTGCCGCGTGCCCGGCGCACCTACGACAGCCAAATTGAGCCTACCCCGGAAGCAGTTCCAAAAGGCCGATTTACGATCGTCGAAATTATTACAAAAGACGGACAGGTGTATCAGGAACGGGTAGATCGTCCACGTGGCGCACCAGGAAATACCCTCTCGACAGCAGACGTGCAGCAAAAGCTCACCGATGTGCTGACAGACGCTCCGGCGCTTGCCGAGCAGCTTGTGGATACGACCGCTTCCCTCACAACAGAGGCAGATTTGACACGACTCCTGTCGTTATTGGCATAAATGGATTCATGCAAAAAACCCGGGAACAGCGAAATGTGCTCCCGGGTTTTGCTCTATCATCATTATGCTTCTACATCAACAGCAGCGGCACGACTTTCCCTGCATTCACATCAATCAGACCCAAATCCGTCAGCTTCAATGCCGGGCTGACCGGCAACGAATGTGTGCTGATCGACATGATCGGGTTGTAGTGATTATAGCCAAGGGATTCCATGGCTCTGCGCAGTTGTTCTACTTCTTTTGCCGTTTTTTCAAGCGGCTCCTCCGTCAGGATACCACCTACTGGCAAGTGCAGGCTGGCGATTACTTTTCCGTCGCAGACAACGTAGAAGCCGCCCTGGTTGCGGATAACCTCGTTGGCTGCGATCATCATGTCGTGTGGATTGTGACCGACAACGAGCAGATTGTGGTTGTCATGCGAATAGCTGGTTGCCACTGCACCACGCTTGATCGTATCTCCACTGATCAGTCCATAGCCGCGGTTGCCATTTTTGCCATAGCGCTCGATGACCGCGATGAGTCCATACGGGCTTTCCTCCCAGCACAGCTGTCCGTCCCGCACCTCGACAATGCCACGGTGATCCTCGGTGAAAGTCGAGCCGTTCTGTACCAGCATCACCCGGCAAGGATAACGATTGTCAGGAGCATCAGCAGCTACCTGGAAATCGGCTTCGGTGAGTGGTGACAGCTGAATGCTTTGATAAAAATGCGCTGGGAACTGCTTAGGCTTCACCGTTTGGCTGTAGTCTTCGCTGGCGTCAAAAGCTTTCTTCCCGTTTTTGTACACCTGCTCAATCGTCAACTCATGCAGATCGGAAACCAGCATGAAATCGGCGATTTTCCCAGGGGCGATCGCTCCGCGGTCTGTCATTTGCATCCGTCTTGCAGGTGTAAATGTTCCGGCATAGATCGCACGCTCCGGCGTCATGCCCATTTGGATCGCCTTTTTCACGATATGGTTGAGATGCCCTCGATTATAGAGAGAATCCGTCATGACGTCATCCGTTATAAAGCAAAAATGCTCAGAAACATCCTCGTTGATCAAATAGTTCATGACTTCCTCAGTCATCGACTTTTCCTGTATCTCCAGGAACATGCCTGCAGCGATTCTCGCTTCCATCCCTTCCAGCGTTTGATGGGTATGGTCAGAATCGACACCGGCATAAATCACACGGTGCAAATCAAGGTCGAGCAGCTTCGGAACGTGCCCTTCAATGACGAGCTTCGGATACTCTTTGCGAATATGCTCCAGGATTTGATTTGTTTTACAGGCAGGGTCCTTGATGATATCGACATAGTTCATGATCTCGCCTAGACAGATGATCTCTTCCGAACGCAAAAGCTCGTCCATATCAGCAATCTCCACAGAACCCCCGGTTGTTTCCATTGACGTCGCCGGCACAGAGCTAGGAATCGCGTACTTCATATCCACGACACAATCCCGGCTCGCATGAATCATCTCTTTGATCCCTTCGATGCCAAATACATTTGCCATCTCGTGCGGCTCTGGTACAATGGTCGTCACTCCATTTTGAATCAAGCCATAGGAAAAGGTCTCTGGCGTCACCATCGTGCTCTCGATGTGCAGATGGATATCTACCAGACCTGGAATCATGTAGCGACCGCGACCCGCGAGAACCTCATTTGCCTCAAAGCTCTCCGTATCGCGCTCTCCAATATATAGAAATCTTCCGTCCAGCACAGCTACATTTCCCTTGATGAACTTTTTAAAAAAGCTGTTGTATACCTGAACGTCTTGAATCAGCAAATCGACTTTCACGAAAAACCCTCCTGTCTTTAGTCCACCAGCACCACTTTGTCTTTTGGAAATAGCAGATTGACCTTTTGGCCGCTCTTGTAGGGGGTCTCCATTTCCTGATTAACGGTGAAATCGCCAAGCGCAGTTTCCACTACGTATTGATAGCTGCGTCCGAGGAACGTGCTGACCTTTACGCTGCCCTTGAGCTGGTTCATGTTTTGATCGACAACCTCTTCTGTCGTTACCAGCAAATCGTCTGGACGCATTGCGCATTTTTTCCCTGACGGATTCGCTGTTCCCGGATTTTTGGCCGCAACAAAGTGATGATCGCCGACACATAGTCCAATCTCACCGTTTTGCTCTGTACGCTCAGCGAATTCGATGAAATTCGTGAAGCCGATAAAGCGTGCGATGAATTCTGTTTTTGGATATTTAAAGATCGTTGCAGGATCATCGAGCTGTTCAATGATTCCTTTGTTCATGATGGCTACTTGATCGGAAATAGAGAAGCACTCCTCCTGATCGTGGGAAACGTAAACTGTCGTAATGCCGAGCTCCTGCTGAATACGGCGAATTTCTACGCGCATGTTGATCCGCAGGTTGGCATCCAGATTACTTAGCGGCTCGTCGAACAGCAAGAGGTCAGGCTGAATGACCAAAGCACGAGCAATTGCCACGCGCTGTCTTTGCCCACCGGAAAGCTCTTTTGGAAATCTTTTTTCAAAGCCGCCCAGGCTCACAACATCCAAAATTTGTTGCACGCGCTTCTTTACCTCTGTCTCGTCTACCTTGCGCAGACGCAGACCAAACGCTACGTTGTCAAACACAGAAAGATGCGGGAACAAAGCATAGCTTTGGAATACGAATCCGAAGTTTCGTTTGTTGACGGGTACGCGCGTGTAATCCTTGCCGTCAAACAGGAAGCGTCCGTCCTTTGCTTCCAGAAAGCCTGCGATCAGGCGCAGTGTCGTCGTTTTCCCGCAACCACTTGGTCCGAGCAGGGAAATAAGCTGGCCTTTTTCGATATTTAAATGGAAGTTTTTCAAAATGTACTGATTGTCATAGGCAACCGATACGTTATCCAGCGTGAGCAATGCCATGGTTTGATGCCTCCGTTATCGTTTAGTAAAGTAGGAAAGCCCCATCAGACGTTCAATGATGAACATGAGTATTGCCGTGATGATCATGAGCAACACCGAAAGAGCAGCGATTGTAGGATCGAAGTTGTTTTCCACATACGTCAGCATCTGGATCGGCAGCGTGCTTACCCCCGGTCCAGTCATGAATACGGAGATATCTACGTTATTGAACGACTCCAGAAAAGCAATCAGAATAGCCGCGATAATGCCGGATCGAATGTTTGGCAAGACCACCTTGAAAAATGTTGCGAAACGCCCTGCCCCCAGGCTGAGTGCCGCTTCTTCAATTGCGAAGTCAAAGTTGGACAAGCTCGATGCTACAACCCGAATAATAAATGGAAGCATCAAAACGGTATGACCAACTAACAGACCAGCGTAAATCGGCAAGTGATACACGATGATGACGTACTTGAGCATCGCAAAGCCCATAACAATTCCCGGGATCAATACGGGTGAAATGAACACCGCGTTTAGCGCTCCCTTGCCTTTGAAGGAAAATCTGCTCAATGCATAGGCAGCCGGGATACCCAGTACAAGCGCCAACAGATTGCCGAGCAGCGACACAAACATGGAGGTTTTAAATGTCGTTAAAAACATCTCGACTTTGAAAATATTTTCATACCACCGCCACGAAAAGCCCTCCGGAGGGAATTTCAGAACCGTACCTGGCTCGAACGATGTAAACGATATAATAATGAGCGGCCCTAACAAAAACAGAAACACGAGAAGCGTAAACAGGGCCAACCCGCGATTTTTCTCCTGCATAGCTTCTACCCCTTCGGATTTAATTTCGTAGCCAATTTGTTCATCACATAGATCACGACAAAGGTAATGACAATCATAATCGTCGCGATAACGGATGCCATGTACCAGTCATTGAGCGTGATCGCATTCTGATAGAGGAATGTCGAAATCACTCGTTGCTTTCCTCCCAAAAGAGCAGGTGTCGTATACGCAGTCAAGCTTCCAACAAATACGAGAATGCTACCGATGATCAAGCCTGGAACACTCAGCGGCACAATCACCTTGCGGAACGCAGTAAATTTGGAGGCACCCAAGCTCTCGGCAGCCTTGATCAAATCTGGATCAATGTTTTCCATAACGCCTACCAGCGTAATAATGATCAACGGCAGGAACAAATGAATCAAACCGATCATCATCGCGGTCGGGGTGTACAATATTTCCAAAGGCTTATCAATCAATCCCAATGAGAGCAGGGAGCTGTTTAAAAGCCCTTTTTTTCCGAGAATAATCATCCAACTGAATGAACGTACAACAGAGCTCGTCAACAGTGGAAAGATGGCAAGTGCAAGCAAAATGCCTTTTTTACGAGGCCCGAGCTTGGAAATGTAATAAGCTGCGGGGAACCCTAACAGGATGCAAGCGATGGTCGTTACAATACTCACTTGCAGAGTCGTCAGTAAAATCTTCATAAAGTACTTGTCAGTCAGAAACTGGAGATATCCTTGCAGTGTAAAGCTGCCTTCTTGATAAAAAGTAGACGCAATGGTGAGCACGATCGGAATGACCATGAACAGCGTCAAAAACAACACGCCTGGCAACAGCAATAAATAAAGACCCTTTTTTTTCATTCCATTAACTCCTGTTCACGGTATCGTCAGGCTTTCAGCGCGCGGATAAAACGTACAAAGAATGCATCGGCATCCACGTCAAGACAGACATTCATGTTTGGCTCTTTTTTCAAGCGGTTTTGGAAATCACACACGGTCTGCCCGTCACACAATTCGCTTCTCGTCTCGATATCGACATACAGCTTTTTCGTCGTCACCAAATCCTTGAACAAGGCAACTCCAACAGCTAGTGGATCATGCATCGCGCATGCCCGTACACCATTTCGTTCAAAATAGCGCTGTAAATAATCAGAAGTGCTTTGCTTCACATAGCGCCCAATCGACGTATCACCCAGCCCCTGTATATGCTCTTCGTTCAGCAGTACTTTTCGGGTAACATCCAAGCCAACCAGCGTCAACTCAGGAAAGCCTGCATGAAAAACGGCCTTGGCTGCTTCCGGGTCCACATACATGTTGTACTCGGCGACAGGAGTCACATTGCCATGTTCCTTGACTACCCCGCCCATAAAGATCACTTCTTTTACAAGCTCCACCAGCTCGGGGCATTTTTTCACAGCCAGCGCCAGATTGGTCAGCGGACCTGTCATAACCAGCGTCACTTCACCTGGCCGCTTTTTCACCTGTTCAATGATGAAATCCGGTCCGAAGCCTTCTGAGGGCTGCTTCGTGACAGCAACACCACGCAATGCGCCTCCTAGTCCGTCCTCACCATGTACACTGTGCTCGAAAAAGACAGGGCGCAGCAATGGCTGGGACGCACCCTTCACGACCGGGATCTGCTCCCCTACTTGCAACAAGTCGAGGATCTTGCATGTATTTTCTGTCGCTTTCCCCAGAGAGACATTTCCGTTTACGGTCGTAATTCCGATGAGCTCACATTCGCCACTCTTCACTGCAAGCATGATCCCGAGAGCATCATCGATACCTGTATCGACATCAAGAATGATTTTTCGATTCATGGGTGGGCCTCCTCACGCATCTGTTTTGAAAAAACAAGGGTATAAGCACATGGTTTATACCCTCGTTCATTTTTACTCGTTATTGAGTGATTTCACGGTTCCAACGGTCAATCCACGCTTTGGAATTTTCGTTTACGAATTTCATATCTAGCTTTTGCAGCTTGTTGATCGTTTCTTCGCCGTACGTCACGCCTTTTGCTTCTTCATCTGTAAGCTTAACAGACGTGTTAACCGGCGAATCTACTTTAGCTTTCGCCGCTTTTTCTTGAACGTCCTTGCTCAATTGATAGTTGATGAAGTCTTCAGCCAGCTCTTTGTTTTTGCTGCCTTTTACGATATTTACCGTATTCATTACTGCGTAGCCACCGCTAGCAGGTGCTACAAATTTTGCTTCTGGAACTGCTGCCTGGATATCCTTGAAGTACATTTCCATGATCGGTCCAACCGAAATTTCTTCTTGGCTGAACATGTTTACGTACTCAGATGTTTTGTCGTAGTACTTCACTACGCCTTTGTTTGCTTCTTTCATTTTGGCAAATGCTTGGTCTTCATTAAATTCCTTGCTGCCTGCCACTTTCGAAGCGCTGTCGAGGATCATCGGCCCTGTCGTGGAGGTGATGCTTGGCAGTGTCAGTTTGCCTGCCAGCTCTGGGTTCCACAGGTCTTTCCAATCTTTGATTTCAGTTTTTACGACGTTTGGATTGTAGGCAATCCCGAATTGTCCAATCGTGTAGGCAGGACCGTAGTCTTCACCCAGTGGAGCTTTGGCAATATCATAAATTTCGTTCAGGTTAGGGATGCGCGTACGGTCGATTTTCTCGAATGCACCACTATCGATACCTTGTTGTGCATAATAGTCGGAAAGATAAATCAGATCGACGTCAGAGCTGCCTTGACGGACTTTGTTGAGACGCTCTGCGTTGTTCCCGATTTCCATAACGATTTTGACGTTATGCTCTTTTTCGAACGGCTCATATACTTCTTTGCGGAAAAAGTCTTCGGAGAAACCCCATGTAGAAATAACCAGCTTGGTTGGCTCACCCTTTGCTGCTCCACCAGCAGCGCCTTGTTGTGGTTGTTCACTGCTGCCACAGCCAGCCAGTGCCAACGAGAGTGCGGAAAAGGATAGGAATCCTGTCAGTAATTTTTTCATTTTAACTTCCTCCATTTCAGATATCGCCTGAGTCTTATTCTTCCATTGGCTTAGGATTCAACGCTTCTCTGTTTTTATTCAACCTTCAACCGTTGATAAACCCCCTACTGTTCCACCGTTCGCGTCTATTTATGCATCAACCACACCCTTAAAAAGGAAAATTCAGGAAAAAAACAAAAAGAAAAGTACCCTTGATTAGAACATTTCATTCTAAACAAGAGCACTTTTCCTCGTAAACAAAGAGAAGCGACACCCGTTTCGCCAAAGCTTATGGTCTTCTCTTGAGATAGATCAAAAGAGAAAATCCAAATCACTCTGTCAGGTATTCAGTTCTGATTCTGCAAGAATAACATTCGTAATCGCCAGCTGTGTAGCAGCGTCGTAATCTCGTAGTACAGCCTCTATGTCCAGACCCATTTCCTCTCCCAATCGTTCTCGAAGCTTCTTCTTATACAGAAGAGACATTCGGAAATCGACTTCGAGCTTCAGTGATGGGGCTTCACCCTCCAACGCATCAGAGCGTGGAGAACGGCGATGTTTGGCATAGAAGGTAATCATTTGGTTCTCAACCGTTACCCTCAGCAGAGTCGTTCCAAATCCGAACAACTCTTTTGCAATCTCGTTATAGATCGCAGACAGCTTTTTTCTGATTTCATTCGTATCCAATAGTGTCATAGCCATCACCTGTGAGAACATATATCAGGTATGTTTTTTTCTCATTATACATATGTTCTCGTCCTCTAGCAAGTAATCATTCGTATTTTGACGAATTTAATGGTTTTTGTCTGAGGCTTATCAGGGTGCCCGTTCGGGGTGAAACCTTCGACATACTTCAATTCGTTCCCTGCACGACAAATTCGGTTGCAATCGCATGAAAGATATTTGCGTACAATTCTTTGCGATTATCATCTGTGTCTTCATCATTATTAAAACCATACTCAACTATTTTGTATCGCCCATCTTGGTTGATCAATCCAGTTGCAAACATTCCTGAATTTGTTGTTGGTGTGGCTGCTCTATTGAAGGAGTAACGGATTCTTTATGATTTATACATCCGGTAGTTAAAAATAAGATAGTTAAGATGAGAGTCAAATTTAAATAGCGCATTTAATCAACCCCTACCATTTTCCATATAACACCACACAGCAAGGTCTAGTCTAATGGGACATGGCATACTGTTAAATTGGGACGTCTTCCTCGACTTTTATAACGAATGAGCTCATTACGGAGTATGACTAACAAAAGAAGAATAAAAAATAGTTATAGAATATGCCCACCAAAAAAGCGGTATCGGCACAGACGTAACATATAATCGGTATTGGGAAAAAGAAGTAGCTGCAAATAGAGAATCTAGACAAGCTGCCCTTTAATAAGGCCGATCAAACAGCATTTTGGTCCAAAAGGGATGCTAAATTGAGGTAAATAGTTTGAATATTTTTCCAGAAAACTCCCATTATAACATTGTTCACGGAATGTTTGGTGGAAAAACAACCGATATTCGTGTACACTTATATACAAGGACAAAAACAAGAGAGGGGCTACTCCATTTACATGAAAAAATTACTCATGATGCTGGTTGCCGTAATGCTCGTACTTGCTCCAACTGGATTCGCTGACCATGCCGATGCAAAAGGCTACAAATCCGGGAAAAAATCTTTCAACTCAAACACAGCTCCTACAAATACGCAAACACCTACCAAAGGCGATTCGAATGTGAATGCTTCTACAAATAAAGGTACTACCTCTACTCCTGCAACTACTGCTCCAACCAAAAGTGGTGGCTTCATGAGCGGTGGTTTCATGAAAGGTCTTCTGGTTGGTGGTCTGGCTGGTATGCTGTTCGGTGGATTGTTTGGGGACATGGGCGCCTTGGGAGCAATCTTTGGATTCTTGATCAACATGCTGGCGATTGTTGCTGTGATTGTATTGATCCGCAAAATTTTCGTATACTTTAAAACACAACGTGAGAAGAAGCAGGAACTGAACACATGGAAAAGATAACATTCTCTGAACAAGTTTTAACTAACGCGATCTGCTATCATGTTGCGAGCAAGAAGCAAATTCAGCCACAGGATGTTTCCGTCGAACTCATGTGGGACGAAGAATACGGCTTCTCGGCTGAAGTATACGCGATGGATCGCAAGCAAGTTTTTATCGAGATCAATCTGATCGAGGCGATTCGCTTCTATCTGGAAACGCAGATGCAGCTCAACCCTTATTCTGCTGGAATTGAGCTGGTGCTGGATGACGAAGAAGGCATCATCGCGCATGTGACGTATCAAGGCTAATAGAACCCGTACACCAATAGCCAATGTGCTTACTTCGTGAGCATGTTGGCTATTTTTTAACGTACAGAAATTTATAAGCGAGACGCTTGTGAATTCCGGAACGCATGACTAGGTACTATACTCTGAAAAAGGGTGATCCTGTGAACCAGCAAGAATTCGATTCCGTTTTAAAGCAGCCCTCTGCAATTAGATATGAGTATTTCATCAAGAAAGTCGCTGATTATGAAGAAGTATGGGGATTATTCGATGCCGGTTGGGCAACCGCTGATGATGGACAAGGAAATCTGTGCATCCCCTTTTTTCCACGGGAAGAGTTTGCCAAACACTGCGCCGTCGCTGAATGGTCGCGCTACAAACCCAAGAGCATCGACTTGTATTCCTTTATTGAAACTTGGCTAGCAGGAATGAAAAAAGACAACCTGAAAGCTTCCATATTTCCTACGAACACGAATACAGCCATTGTCGAGATCGATATTTTAGTAACCGATTTACACACAGAGCTGGAGAAGTATGAGTAAGGCCTGTGCCTTGATTTAAATCCCTTACCAGTCAATCCCTCCTAATTAGAATGAGCCTATGCCCTATGGTATTTTATAATGGTTTGGTGGAACGGACTAACTGATTTTGCTGATCCAAGCTTCTTAAAGCAACATCAACTACTTCATCCGAAAAGTTTTGTACTATTATTTTATTCTCGATTAGGAACACACAGCCTTCCATATTTCTCTCTATGTAGTCGAACAGCCCATTCTTTGTACATAATGAGCACCATCTCATCTCTCCATCGCTAAACGTTATCGTAACCTCAATATGCTCCAAGGATTTTTCACTTTTATCTTTGATTTCGTCGTCATATTGCCAGGAAACCATAGTAGTCACATGACTTCCAGCAGGTAAAAAAAGGCTTTTGCAAAACCATCTTGACCGGCCGTTGTCACCAACGATTTTAATCTGTTGTTTTACCTCATCGTTGACTACTATTGCGTATTCCTTCACTCGGGTCAAAGCATTCACATATGTCCCTGCACTTTGACAGATGACCCTTTCCTTTTTTTCATTGTTCATAACCATCCCTCCCTCATGTTTCTTTTGAAATAAGCATATCAAAAAGCTCCCAGCTGATTACATGAAACCGCCTGTTGGTTAGATTCTGCGCCAAAAAATTTCACTCTGCATCCTTGCGAGTATTGAATAAATTACCCTTTTCGTTATATACTTAATTGAAAATGATTATCATTTTCTAACATTACTTTTTCACCATACATACCTTTCTATAAAGGAGTTGACCTGTTGTGGAACGCTTATATACGCAAAAGCTGGACATTGGTTATGGCGAGCTTTCCATCGTAAAGGATTTGAACATCAGCATTCCATCTGGAAAGATTACGGCACTTGTCGGTGCGAACGGATCTGGGAAATCAACGATTCTCAAGACTCTTGCTCGCATCATGAAGCCTACTGGGGGGCAAGTATTTTTGGATGGAAAATCGATTCATCAGCAATCGACCAAGGACGTTGCCAAACAGCTGGCGATTCTCCCGCAAAACCCTACTGCGCCTGATGGACTCACCGTATCTGAGCTGGTAACGTATGGCCGCTTTCCGCATCAAAAAGGCTTCGGCTCTTTGACGAAGGAAGATAAAGAAATCGTGCAGTGGGCGATTGCCATGACTGGTATGATCGACTTCTATGATCGTCCTGTTGATCAACTGTCCGGTGGACAGCGTCAGCGCGCATGGATTGCGATGGCACTTGCCCAAGGCACTGATATTTTATTTTTGGATGAACCGACTACGTTCCTCGATATGGCGCATCAGCTCGAGGTTCTGAAATTGCTGCAAAAGCTGAATGAAGAAGAGAACCGCACCATCGTCATGGTCGTTCATGACCTCAATCATGCCACCCGCTATGCCCAGCACATGGTCGCCATCTCTCGTGGAACTGTCGTAGCAGAAGGCAGTCCTACAGAGGTCATGACTCCTGATATGCTGCGCAAAGTGTTCAATATCGAAGCAGACATTTTGCATGACCCTCGTACAGGTGTACCGCTTTGCCTCCCCTTCGAATTAACTAGCTCCATCGAACAAGAGCAGCCAAGCACGAGCCCTGCCAGTGCTCCTGCCGAAGCCGTACAAGTAGAAGAACGTAGACTGGTCGGCACACGCTAATCTGCATTTTACTCAAACCTCACCTGAACAACACAAAACCATTCCCAAGCAAATCACCGAGGGAATGGTTTTTGCGTACTTCTGATCCTTTTTACTGACTTGAAAAAACAAACAGCCCAAGGCAAATGCTCTCGCCCTGAGCTGCTTGATACACCTATCTCTCTTTTGCTGAATGGCTTACTACTTGATGTCTTTCAATACTTCGTCTGCCATGTTAGCAGTGGAAACCAATCCGCCGCCAGACAGGTACCAGTAATTTGAATCAAGGTAAATGATATTACCATTTTTGAACGCTTTTGTGTTTTTAATCAGGTCGTTTTCAATCACTTTTTTAGCAGGAGAAACGGCATCTTTGTTTGTAGCAATTGCTCCATCACGGTCTACCACAAAGAGGTAATCCGGATCTTTTTCAGCTACGTATTCGAACGATACGCTTTGACCATGAGTGGATACTTCGATGTTTTTATCTACAGGAGTAAAGCCAAATACGTCATGCAGAATACCAAAACGGGAGCCAGCACTGTAAGCGCTGATTTTACCTTCGTTTGCCAGGATGATCAGAGCATTTTTACCACTTGCTGTCGCTTTTTCGTTCAGTTGTTTGATGGAATCATTGATTTTCGCCAATTCTTCGTCCACTTGTGCTTCTTTTCCGAAGATGGTACCAAGCGTTTTCATGTTTTCAGTGAAGGACTCCATGTACTTGGAAGTGTCTACACCCAAGAAGATCGTTGGAGCAATTTTGTTCAGCTCTTCATAAGCGTCTTGCTGTCTGCCAGAAATGAAGATAACATCCGGTTTCATTGCATTGATTTTTTCAAAATCTGGCTCTTTCAAGCTACCAATGTTTTTATATTTTGCATCCTTGAATTTTTCCAGGTAAGGAGGAACGCTTGATTGTGCTACACCTGTGACTTCGATACCCAATTTATCCAAAGAATCCAGGACACCATAGTCGAAAGCTACAACGGTTTGTGGGTTCTTTTTCAGTTTTGCTTCGCCCAATTTATGCTTGATTGTAATTTCTTCAGATTCCTTCGCTGCTTCTGGTGCCTTTGTAGCATCTGTGGAAGCTCCCGCTCCTGAAGTTTGGGTAGCAGGTGCCGCGCTATTTGATCCGCAAGCTGCAGTAAATACTGCCAGCAGCACTGCCATGAACAGCATGATAAATTTCTTGTTCACTTCTATCACCTCTATATATATTTTGAAATATATAAAATTATTGATAGCACGCTTGTAGATGATTTCCCCCTGCTTGCCATCAAAATAATTTTAACGAATGAAAGTTGGAGCTTATGCGTAGTACACGCAAATTCTATTTTCATCAATGTCTTCAATCTGAATGTCCATATCGTAGACGTCTTTGAGAATCGAGGAGTTGATAATTTCCTCTGTAGGACCTTCCTTCACGACCTTGCCGTCTTTCAGCGCTACGATAAAATCCGAATAACAGGAAGCAAAATTAATATCGTGAATAACGATCACCACTGTCTTGCCCATCTCGTCTACCAGTCTTCTCAGTACCTTCATGATCTGAACAGAATGCTTCATATCAAGGTTATTGAGCGGTTCATCCAACAGAACGTATTCGGTGTTTTGGGCGACAACCATGGCGATATATGCGCGTTGTCTTTGCCCACCACTCAGCTGATCCAAATATTTGTGCTGAATGTCCTCCAGCTCCAGATAGCGGATTGCCTCGTCAACGTACTGCCAATCTTCTTTAGACAAGTTCCCTTGGGAATAAGGGAATCGCCCAAAGCTGACCAGCTCACGAATCGTCAACCGAACCGTAATATGGTTGGATTGCTTCAGGATCGAGATTTTTTTAGCCAGCTCGTTGCTCTTGCACTGACTAATCTCCTGCCCCTCAAGAAAAATCTCTCCCTGATCCTTTGCCAAAAGGCGACTGATCATGGACAGCAGGGTACTCTTCCCGGCCCCATTGGGTCCGATGAAGGACGTGATTTTTCCCTTGGTGATTTTCACAGAGACATTTTCCACGACGTATTTGCTACCATACTGTTTTGAGACATTCCGGACTTCTACCACGATTTATTCTCCTTTAACAGAAGATAGATGAAGTAAACTCCACCGATAAAGTTGACGATGACACTGAGTGTTGTGGAGAACGTGAACACACGCTCTACAACCAACAGGCCACCTACCAAAGCAACAATACTGATTAAGGATGACCCTGCCAGCAAGTATTTATGCTGATACGTCTTCATAAATTGATGCGCCAGGTTCGCGACCAGAAGCCCCAGAAACGTAATAGGCCCTACCAGTGCAGTGGCAATTGATACGAGTAGTGCAATCACAATCAGGAAACGCTTGACGACGAAATCGTAATCAATCCCGAGGTTGACCGCTTGATCACGTCCTAGCGACAGCACATCCAGGTATTTCATGTAACGCCAGAAGTAGATCGCGATCGCAATGACCAGAACAAAGCTGATGACTAGAAGATCGGTATTTACATTGTTAAAGCTGGCAAACATTCGATCTTGAACGACCTGGAATTCATTCGGATCAATCAACACCTGCATGAATGTAGCAAGACTGTTAAACAGTGTGCCAAAAATGATCCCGATTAAAAGCAGAAAGTATATATTTTGTCCTTCCCTCTTGAACAGGAACTTGTATAGCAACATGGCAAAGAGCACCATTACACCCGCAGAGATCAGGAAGTTGATATTTTTGTTCAACAGCGTAATGTGGGTGGAGCCAAAAGCAAAGATAACAAAGGTTTGGATGAACATGTACAGAGAATCCAAGCCAATGATGCTGGGCGTTAAAATCCGGTTGTTGGTAATCGTTTGGAATACCATCGTTGAGAATGCGATGATCGTGCCGGTCAAGACAATGGCGAGAATTTTCTTCAAACGCCGTGGCAGTACATAATCCCAGTTGCCACCAGCATCAATCAGCATAAATACAGCTATCAAAGCAATGGCGACTATCGCCAGGATACCAAGCTTAGCTTTCATCGTTCATATGCCTTTCTTCTCATGAGTAAGAACACGAATATTCCGCTGCCAACTACCCCTACCATCAAGCCAATCGAGATTTCGTATGGATAAATGATGAGGCGCCCCAGAATATCACAACACAATACAAAGACTGCACCCAGCAAAGCAGTATGGGACAAGCTCTTTTTCAGGTTGTCACCCAAATACAGGGTCACGATGTTCGGAATGATCAGGCCGAGAAACGGAATCGTCCCAACCGTGAGAATGACAACGGAAGAAACCATGGCAACGATGATCAATCCAATATTGACTACCTGCTTGTAGTTCAGCCCCAGATTGATTGCGAATTCCTCACCCATTCCTGCAATCGTAAACTTGTTTGCGAACAGATACGCAATGATTACCAGCGGAATGCTTATGTATAAAAGCTCATAGCTGCCTTTCATGATTGAGGAAAAATCTCCGTGAAGCCAGGCAGACATGTTCTGGATGAGATCGTACTTATAGGCAAAAAACGTCGTAATGGAGCCTACGATATTACCAAACATCAAGCCTACCAGCGGAATAAAAATGGAATCCTTAAATTTAATCCTGTCGAGGATCTTCATAAAAATGAAGGTTCCCAGTAGTGCGAATACAAACGCCACAAGCAGCTTGACCAGTGGACTGGCATCGAAAAACACCATCAGGGAAATCAGTATCCCAAAGCGGACGGAGTCTTCCGTACCTGCTGTGGTAGGTGAAACGAATTTATTTCGCGTCAGCTGCTGCATGATCAACCCAACGACACTCATGCTGATCCCGGCAATGATGATACTGATCAAGCGCGGAACCCTGCTGATCCACATCACCTGTACCTTGTCGTCTGACAGATTGAACAGCTCCCAAGGCGAGATGTCCTTCACACCGATAAACAATGACGCTATTGATAGCAAAATAAGTGCTACAACCAAATATCTTTTTTTCATCGCTTCCCTACTCTTCCTTTGACCCCGAGGAATACTGTCTTCGTTACATCTTAGTTAGTAATAAGGAGATTCATTCTCAGTAATAAAGAGATTCATTCTCAATTACGCTTACAGATGTTATATTAGCACTTCTTTATTAGAGATTAAAGACTTTTTTTATTAGTCGGCTAAATTTCTTTCGATTGCAAAAAGTAAGACAGTGTATTGACAACAATACGATATATCGTTTACATTGAATTCGATATATCGTATTGAAAGGTGGAAGGCTATGCGTAATCATTTTCGGTCTCCTTTTTCGAGTTCAAGTCGACGTTCCAATGATCCGTTTCACGGTGGATTATGGGACGAAAAAGGGGACAGCTACTATCGTCACGGCGGTCACGGTGGTCGTGGGAAACGCTTTTTTGGCAGAGGCGATGTGAAGTATGCGTTACTGGAACTGTTATCAACCGAGCCTATGCACGGCTATCAGATGATGAAGGGGTTGGAGGAAAAAACGGGTGGACTGTATTCACCAAGCCCGGGATCGATTTATCCCACTCTGCAAATGTTAGAGGATCGTGAGCTCGTTACCTCAGAGGATGTCGGTGGCAAGAAGACGTATTCCATTACCGAGGCTGGCCTTGTCTTTTTACAGGAAAGACAAACCGAAGAAAAACGCGAGATCTCCAAGGAACAGGTCCCTGCTGACCTTCGCGAGCGCAACCTCGAGCTTCAACAGGAGCTGCATGAATTGGTGGAAACCATGAAGGTGTTGCAAAAGAAAGCTGAGAATGACCCGGTGCAGCTCTCCCGACTAATCTTTTTTGTGAAAAAGGTTCGCCACAAGCTGGAGGGCCACTTCGGAGAGGATGCTCACCGATGAGAAGCTATAAGCAGCCCGGCTCTAAGCGTATTTTGACGGATGAGCGCGCTTCTGCCCGTTCCGTCTGGAGCATGTACCAGCGATTGTTTACTCATGCACGAGAGCAATGGAGAAAAATGCTCCTCGCGCTCGTCGCGATTATTGTCATTTCACTGATGGAATTCGCAATTCCCCAGCTGACAGCTTATACGATTGACCATGTTATTCCCGATAAGCGTTACAGTGAGCTTCTCTGGATTGGAGCAGGTATTTTAGGAGCAGCCCTCTTTCTTGGCCTGTTCACCTATCTTAGCAGCTATTTGCTCTCCTATATCGGTCAGCATACGATCAATCGGTTGCGCAATGAGCTGTACCAGCATCTTCAGAAGCAGGACATGGCTTTTTTTGATAAAAACCGGACAGGAGATTTGATGTCGCGGATCACAGGCGATGTCAGCATCCTGCAACAGCTCGTTTCCTCTGGCATGCTGCAAATGGTCACGGAGCTGGTTACCTTTTTCGCCATTGCCATCTATATGCTGTACGTGAATCCGCAATTAACCTTTTTGATGCTATGTACGTTTCCGATTCTGTTTTTCTTCACCCGCAAAGTCGGCAAACGAATGCGCTCCTCCTTTCGGGCCGTCCAGGAATCATCAGCGGATGTTAACAATCACCTGGTCGAAAACTTGTCCAGTGTAAGGCTCATGAAGGCATACGCTACCGAGCCATACGAAGCACAGCAGTTCCAGCAGCGCAGTATCCGAAATATGCAGGCGAGTCTGGCAGCTACCCGCATTAGCGCTATGTTCAGTCCTGCGATTGATTTGTTGAATTACATCGGGATGGCTGTCGTACTTCTGTTTGGTGCCTGGCAGGCCATGTCTGGAGCGATCTCGATTGGTGCTATCGTTGCTTTTCTCGCCTATCTGCGGTTGTTGCAAACTCCTGTGCGTCAGCTTAGTCGAATGATTAACATGATTCAGCAATCAGCAGCAGCATATGATCGCATATCCGAAATACTGGATACTCAGCCTAGCGTCACGGAAAAGGCTGATGCAATCACACTGCCTCCCCTGCGTGGTGAAATTGAGTTCTCACATGCAACCTTTGGCTATCAGCCGGACCTTCCTGTCTTGCACGATTTTACACTGCGAATTGCCCCAGGTACGGTCACTGCTCTCGTCGGTTCATCGGGTGCCGGGAAGTCGACAGTCGCCCATTTGATCTCGCGCTTTTATGATGTGCAGGATGGCTATGTAAGGGTGGACGGCTTCGACGTTACCGATCTCAAGCTCGCCTCCCTTCGCGGACAGCTCGGGATCGTATCACAGGACATTATTTTGTTGAACGGGACAATTCGTGACAATATCGCCTACGGCAGACCGGATGCGTCTGATCAGGAGATCGAGAATGCTGCCCGCGCTGCAAACGCCCACGACTTTATCGTCTCCTTTCCTGATGGCTATCAATCTGCTGTAGGAGAACGTGGCGTAAAGCTTTCTGGCGGACAAAAACAGCGTCTCTCTATCGCTCGCGCCATTTTGATAAATCCGCAGCTTATTATTCTGGATGAAGCGACTGCTGCCCTGGATACAGAATCAGAGAACCTGATCCAACAGGCTCTGTCTTCCCTGTTAACTGGACGTACATGTCTTGTTATTGCCCATCGACTATCGACGATTCAACAAGCCGATCAGATTGTTGTCATGGAAAAGGGACGAATTGTTGAAACAGGCACACATGCCGAGCTCCTTCAAGCGGAAGGGCGTTACCACCAGTTGTATGCATTGCAATTTCCCCAAGCAGCAGCTGCGAAAGAGCCCCTTATCTACTAAAAAACCGCTACCTGAACAGGTAACGGCTTTTTGTCGTATTCAGTTGGCTATAAAAGATCCGCTTACATTTTTCACCATTCGATCACCAGAACCGTCCTCGGTGATTGTTACATTTCCCTGGATCGTATCAATGACCATATCTCCGCTTCCATCCGAAATCGTAATATCACCGGTATGATTTCGAATCACAATATCTCCAGAATCATCCTGTATATCTACATTCCCGCCTGTATTCTCCAAGAAAATATCTCCAGACTCATCATTGATCTGCTTGAGTGCGGAAGCGTTTTTGATTTTGATGTCACCGGACCCGTCGTTAATGACTACCTCGCCCGAAACATCGTTAATCTTTATGTCACCTGAGTCATCCTCAATCGTGAGCACCCCGGCAAGATTCGAAATATCCAGGTCACCGGAACCGTCGTTTACATCCACATTAAGCTTGGCTGGGATCGTGACGTTCAGTGTAATATCCGTAATCCGAACTCCAAAGCCACCTTTTGTCTTCGAAACCAGCTTGGCTGTATTTCCATCCTTCTCTAAAGTAACGGTGATGTCCTCATCAGGGACACTCTTTGATTTTTTAATGGTCGCTTCTACTTTGATGGAGGTCGCCTTTTCATCGCCTTTTACAATCAAGTCGCCCGATTCAGTCTGAATATCCAGCGCTTCGATGGAATCCATAGGCAGCTCCAATTGTCTCTTGCTCTCCTCCATCTCCAGGCTGCTGCATCCAGCCAGGCTCAGTGCCGCTATTAGTAAACCTACTCCTATCCAGCGTTTCATCTCTATCTCCCTTACCAGTCCATATTCTTCTTAGGTAAAGTGTAGCACGAACACGCGGGAAAACCATCGGACCCTAGAGTTGTTTTCCATTCGGTCTGTAGACGGAGGGTGACCCGTTTTTGTATCACGCTCACGGATCGATAAGTGTTTTTCGTTCCCATGCTTTGCTTCGCCAGCGGAAAAACATCACGATCCCGCGAATCCACTCGTCCGCTGCCACAGCGAGCCACACCCCAGACAGCCCCATATTGGCGTGGAAAGCGAGTACGTAGCCAAGCGGCAAACTGATGCCAACCATCGAGATCAAGCCCATGTAGACCGGAAACTGTGCATCACCAGCTGCGCGCAAGGAATTGATCAAGACGATGTTAAAGACTCGCCCCGTCTCGAGCAATATGCTCAGCAGGATAATCTGTGTACTGATGCGAAGTATGTCAGGGTCTTCCGTAAACAAACGCATAATCGGCTCGCGGAAAATAATAATGACTGTATTGATGACGACCGTATAAACGAGTCCCCACCGCAGGCTTTTCCATACGCGTCCATATGCTTCATCACGCCTGCCTGCTCCAACCAAGCGACCGGTAATGATCGCTGTCCCCATTCCAATCGCAACACTAAACAAATAAATAAACATGGAAACATTCTGGACATACTGTCGCGAAGCAAGCGATGCTGCACCCAGAAAGGTCACGTAATACAAAAAGACAGACTGGCAGGCATGATATGTGATCTGCTCGAATGCTGAGGGGATTCCCACTCGACAAATTTTACTGACATATGACTTGGTGAGGGTAAAGTAGTCCCTCAGTGAAACCTTCACCTCGATCAGACGATAGAACGCCCAGAAAAAGATGAGCAAGCCAAGCCCTCTGCTCAGCACGGTTGAAATCGCTGCCCCTTCTACGCCTAGTGTCGGAAAGCCAAAATGTCCGAAGATAAGCAGGTAATTTCCAATCACGTGAATAATGTTGATGCCCAGTGAAATATACATACTTTCTCTTGTAAACCCGTACGTACGAATGATGCTTGCCAATGTATTAATAATGGCTTGCAGAAACAGACCTCCACCGACAATCGCTGTATACGACTGAGCCATGGTCAAAATCTTACCTTGGAGATTTACACTTTGCAAAAGTGCATTTCCATACAAGACAAAGCCTACGCTGATCAAAATTCCGATCATCAGATTGAGGGTGACCGCTATTGCCCCTACCTTTGCCGCGTCATGCATTTTTTTGGAGCCAATGTACTGGGCAACTACAATCGATGCACCGTTCCCCACTACCTCCAGCACAAGAATGGCGATAAACAGAAACTGATTGGCTGCCCCAACGGCAGAAACAGCCTGATCAGAAACGCCACTCAGCATGAATGTATCTGTAATACCAATAAGTGTAAAAAGAAAAAGCTCCAAAAAGATGGGCCACGTCAAAGCGAACAGATTAAACTGCTTGGCTTCCTGCCGTTTCTTTGGCTGCTTTGCGAGTGTCGCTTCCATGATGTCACCTTTCTTGGCGATACGCCCCGATTTGCTTAGCGTCATCATTTTACACCCATTTTTCCTGGGTTAGTAGGGAGTAAATCTTTTCTTTACATGATTTTCATGAATGAATGGATCACGTTATATGACAATTCTACATGGAGGAACCGATGGAACAGAAACAAATTGCAGATATCACGAACGCCTTTCCGAGCTTTGCCACCATTCCCGCAGACGAATGGCTGCGCAGCGGCGTTAGTGTGGAACGATTTTTTCCACAGCTCGCCATGCAGGAGGGACATCTTTTTTCGCATGCTGCTTTTGTCTTGAGGGGTACCGTCCGAATCCATAAGATCAGCGAGTCAGGACGCGAGGTGACATTATATCGTGTCAAACGTGGAGGTGTTTGTGTGATCATGATGGCCAGCATCCTTGGAGAAACGGGTTACCAGGCATCGGCGGAAATTGAGGAGAACACCGAAATATTGCTGCTGTCGGTTGAGCGATTCAAGGAATGGATGGATCTATACAAGCCCCTTCGCCAATTTGTTTACCAGACTATGATGAAGCGCATGATTTCCGTTACTACCTTGGTTGAGGACATCGCCTTTAAGCCGATCAATGCCCGGATCGCACAATTTCTTCTTAGTCGTACCAGCCATTCCTGCACCACGCTTGTCATGACACATGATGCCATAGCGATTGAGCTCGGAACCGCCAGAGAGGTTGTCAGCCGAACCCTCAAGGAATTCGAAGCAGTCGGATGGCTACAGCTGGGGCGGGGACGAATTACTGCCATTCAACGAGCTGATATCGAACAAAAATTCGGGCTGTAAACGGTAAGAAAACCTCTATCGAGGCCATCTCAAGGAGGAGCAACCGCGTTTTAGCTGAAGGTTTTCATGCGCTCCAGAATTTATAAGCGTTCGCGCTTATAAATTCTTATACGGTGAGAAAGTCACGGATGCTCTGCTGTCTGCTTCGCTACAATGAGTGCGTAATCACAATTTACTCAGAACGGAGCGATGAACCCATGAGCAAAGAGCATTCGTATTATGAAAAATCAAATCTGGCGCACATTCCGGAATTGATGAAATTGGCTCCCGAGGCCGCCTCTTCTTATCTCGCCCTCGAACGGAAGGTCTACCACGAATCACAGCATTTGCCTACGAAAACAAAGGAGCTCCTCGCAATCTGTGTGGCGCATGTGACAGGCTGCCCGTACTGCATTGATGTCCATGTAAAGAAATACAAGGAGCTGGGCGGCACGATGGAGGAAGTGATGGAGGCGTTGTTGGTGACAGCCATGACGCGATCGGGCGCAATTCTCAGCCACGGTGTGAACGCCCTGCTTGCTTATCAGGAAGGACCATCGACCCCGCAGTGCTTTTGTTAGACGATGGTGGTGGAAACAAAAACACCGGGCAAAAAGTCTCCCGGTGTTTCTCCATTTAAAATTGAGTTGCTTCCGCAGCTTGCTTGAGCATCTCTTTCGATACCGCCATTGAGTCTGTTGCCATGTGGTACATAATTGTCTGTTCTCCTTCTTTGCTTATCCATGACAACTCTTTGTATTGACCCGAATCACTGAACAGGAATTGGTCGTTGCTTGTATAGTGAGCTTTTTTGCCATTCACTTCTACCGGCTCGTATTGGGTCGTCTCTGGTGTGCTCACCTGGATATCCACCTGATCTTTTGAAAGTATCTCCACTGTGAAATAGATGTTTGCCTTTTGCTCATTTTGATAGAGTGTTGTATACGTATTGATTGGGGAAGCAGTATTCGGGACTACTTTCCATACAACGCTTTTCCCTGTCGCTTTGCTTTCCTGTTGCAGCTCATGCAACCATGTCTCCCCTCCCTGGCCGATCATCGCTCCGTAGGGGGTTCCCAGCTTGCCTTCGAGGAAAGTGAAGTCATCTGCGACCTGCTTGGGCAGGGAGTGAGAGAGCGAAGCCTTTTGACTGATCTCATCCCACTGCTTCCAATCTGCAACGACCTCGGGTTTTTCTACCCCGATGACCGGGTTTTGCTGAAAGAGAGGATGCTTTTCTTTTTCCAGCTCCGCAAAATAAACGATTGCTGTCTCGCCTGTTGTCAGCTTGTTCTCTACACTTGCCAGCTCGCGGCGAATCTCCTCTGGGGCAATCTGCGTCAATTCAAAGCCTTTTGCCGCTTGTACCTCGATTTGTACAGAGCCTGTATTCTCCTTGTAAAGCAAGCTATGTGTAGCAAAACCAAATCCGGTGAGCAAAACGAAGGAAGCTGCTACATGCGTCAATTTTGGACGTAAGAACAGTCCTTTTTTCTTATGTGCTCTGCCTGCCAGCTCTTTTCTTGCCGCAAAAAGGATTCGATTATCCAGCGCCGGATCACTGCCAAGCTCGTTTGCTGCCCATTTATACTCTTTTTTCAGCTTATCCTCAATGAACATGATAAGATGCCTCCCCGCTATTGGTTCGTTCTTCAAAATGTGCTCTCAGCCTTTTCATAGCCAGATGATGTCTCGATTTTACAGTCCCGAGTGGAATTTGCAGCATGTGGGCAATTTCCTCCAGAGAACAATTTTGGTAGTAACGCAGCACAACAATTTCCTTTAGCTTCTGAGACAATTGCTCGACGGCAGGGATAACCTCCAGTTGATCACTGATGGCTCCTAGCCTATCCTCCATCCCTGCCACAGGTGCCTCATAGCCTTTTTCCTTCACTCGTTCCATCAGCCGAAATCTCCTCCATATGCTTCGGTTCCAATTTCGCACCTGCCTGACAATCAAGCCGTTGAACCACGAAGTAAAAGGCTGCTCTACATCGTACCTGTCCAAGCTGCGAATCAGCTCCACATATACTTCACTCATGATGTCTTCTACATCTTGCTTGTGCGGTGCCAGGAAATAAATCAGGTTGTAGACATAGGTTCGAGTGGCTCGGTAAACCTCTTGAAATGCTTCTTCCTCCCCTTGGTGCATCCGGATGAGCCAAGGTCTTACTTCTATCTCTTTCATAGGCCGGCCTCCAATCAGGTCTTACATGATATATTGGCTCCCACCCGCTCATTAGGTTCACTTGGTTTTCAAGAAAAAAGACACCCTAGCTGCTTTTCACAGTGGGTGCCTTGCCAGACTTTTTCACGCTTGTGCGATTATGCTTGGATCAAAGCTTGCAATTGCTCCTCGGCATTATCCTCACAGAGACCGCCATGATAACAAATTACAGCCTGAATATTTGTATCCTGCAGCTTTTTCAAGGACTGGAGCGCTGTCTCCATATCGAGCGTAGATTGCGGAACTGGCCCTCGGAGCGCACCGCCCGTATAAACCATAGCATCCCCAGCAATCAAGGTCTTGCTGTCTTGCAGGTACAAGCTAATATGTCCGGGGGTATGACCAGGAGTATGGATGACACGTATTCCCCCAAGAATCGGCAGCACTTCACCATCTGCCACTATCTTGTCCACCTTTGCCTTTGGTGAATTCGCGAATACCGCTTGCAGCTTCTGACGCTCTTCCTCTGGCAGTGAAGCGAGCATCGCGGCCATGCGCTCCGGGTTTGTTTTGAACAGCGGCAGCTTTCCTTCGATATACGGCTGGTCCAGCTCGTGAGCGTATACCTCGATTTGTCCGTCTAAAGCTCGAACGATTTCGGGCAAACTGCCAATATGATCGATATCCTGATGCGTGATAATGACAGCTTTCAATTTTTCTGGCGATACACCTGCCTCTATCATAGCAGCGCGTATCAACTCCCATGACCCAGGCATTCCGGTATCCACTAAAACAGCCATCTGCTCATTCCATAGTAGTGTCGGATGAATAGCGATTTTGCCGCCAAAGGCTTCTGCCTCTAACGTAATCATTTCTACTCCAGTTGCAACCTTCATACCTTTCTCCTCCTTGTACAATAAGGTCATGCTGAACTACATCCTTATATGTACCACGAACGGAAAGAGTATTCAACAATTAAATAAATTATTATACCATAAAAATAAATATTCGTCAATATACGAAATAGGTATTTCTTTTGAACAATTCAGGTTGCCTGTCTGTACGTTTTTCAGTCTACCTGTCAGTTGCAAAAGAAATACCTATTCTTTTACGGAGTCGTACTCTTCGTTGTTTCAAGCACAACATACTCGACTGGCTCGATTTGCGGGTCCATCATGAGACGATATGCAGGGATCCAGCCAGAAGTAGATGGTACTCTCACTCTATGAGCTGTGTCCGTAGACGGGTCTTTTCCCTGCGCCCCCTCTTGTCCCTGCTGCCAAAATGCGTAGCCGCCCCACACACCTGCTGCCACAAGTACAAGCAAGCCAGATATTACGAACGCTTTGTTGCGAAAAAGCTTCACCAGCGGGTTTGCTGTTTCTCTGCGCACTTCCTCCAACAGCTTGCGGAAATCTGCATTGCGAACGGCATACCAGCGCTTACGCCATTCCTTACTACGCAGCCTGCGTCCTTTTCCTTCCAAAAACAACTGCTTCAATGCTTGGCGATAAGCAGGCAGCAGCTCTTTGTCTTCAAAAAACATACGCTGTGTCATCGTCCACTGGATAAATGCATGCAAGACAGGCTCACCCCCATTTTGCTCAACGAAGTTCAGCATTTCTGTGCAGTGAAAGCCTTCCTGGCCGAATTGATCGTCTCGGTAAAAAATGAGAGCCACCATCGGAAAGCTGTCTTTATCGAAAGGAGCGTTCAGCATATTTTGAATGATACGCTGCTGTGCTTTTGTCTCTTCACGATCCCATTTGCGGAAAAACTCTGCCGGGTGCGGTGCCCGTTTTTGTTCCAATAGCTCCGCAAGATTCAGGAGCAGCTCCTGCTTTTGACGGCTTTCCACATCCAGCGTTCCTAAAAAGCTTTGAGCCTTTTCCTCCAGAAGTGCTACGATTTTAAGAAAATCCTCTTTTGAGAGAGTATCCAAAGCGAGATGCTTCAGGAGGGACTTGTCCAGCTCATCCAAAAGCTCCTCCGCATATCCGCGGGTGCCGTCCAGATTTTCAAAAAACTGATGAATCGATATTGCCGCATCCAGCTTCTGGCGCTCACGAGCAAACAATTCGAGCAGCCGTTCGATGTACGTCGTCATAAAAAATGGATTTCGCAGCGCTTGTGGAGCTGTTTCTGTCCAAAACTGAATTTCCTTCAGAACCTGACTGATTTGGGAGGCAGCCCGCAGACGTTCACCCAAATAGTCTTCAAAAAGAGGCTTTGTCAGCTGTTTATGTCCCAAAACCGATCTCATCATAAAGCCGAATAGCTCCGGGTTAGCGGACAAATGCTTGTACACCTCAGCTACATAGCTGTGCTGCCTCATGGCTTTTGCCTTCATCAGGACATCCATCACAAACCGGATCATGTCCATTTGCAGGCTATCCTGCTTGCTCACACTGTACGACTCCAGCATCTGCTTGACCGTCACACTTTCAGGCAGCTTTGTGGCTGTCACTGACTCCTGCTCGTTACGAAACAGCATGCTTTGCAAATCAATCAAGCGTTTTTTGTGAGACAAGCCTTGCTGTCCCAAATAGCTGTTCAGCGCCTGCCAAACACCGGCCCGATTGCGTTCGTAGACAGACATCCTGCCTTTTTCGATCAAATAGAAGGCACAGAGCTCATAATAAGTACTCACGCGCAGCGAAATAGAGGTATCGGCGCCCGTAAGCACCTCCTCGCAAAAAGCATGGAACGACGTCAGGATTCGTGAATCATTCAGGAATTCCCAGGCGAAGTTCAGATATTCGTGCACACCCTCTTGCAAATCAACATTGTGAATTCGACCGAGACCAAAATCGAACAAGAAATCCTTGTCGCTATGTCCGCCGCCAGGTCGAATGCTCCCTTTTTCTACAAAGACAACATGGATATGCTTTTTGCTCTCTGGCTCATTGCTGTAGGTCAAAAAGCCGAAGTGCCTGCGCAGCTCATAAGGCAGGCAGCTATACAGAATGGCAAGCAGCTCTGTAGCAACAGATGATAATGTACTTACCTCTACGTTTAAGCTGATAAATACTTTCTTTTTCGCCGAGAGCGACGTCATCACAGCATACAGCAATTGCTTGAAAACAAGCTCGTCAATCCCGTGCTGCATGAGCCACTTTTTCCGATCACCAGTCGAAGCTGTCTGATAGGACAGATCCTCCAGTGCAGGAAGCTCTTTCCCCTTGGCATCGTCATGTGCAGTGGCAAAACCACGTATGCCAAACAGCTTGCTCGGGTCTTTTATGAATTCATCACGCCGCTGCGCAGGAATGATGTAGTTGTGGCTAAAGAACGTATTGCGCTGCCCGGTGAAATCGGCCCCGACAAACACGCTTTTTCCGATCACCATCTCTCCAGACTCTGCCTGGAAACAGACGAGGGCTTCCGGATACTTGGACAAATCTCCCTCTGCACGCTCTTGCAGTTCACGAGGAGCGTGGTAGACACAAAACGGATGGAGCGTCTTTTTAATAAACGTATTGTCCAGCCCTGACGATTTGGCGACAGTATCATATCCTTCGTTCGAACGGAAAATCCCCTGTCGCCCGCGGGTGTAGTACTGCTGCAAAATGGGCTGACGGCTCACTACCGTTCCCTCCCCTCGATGTAATCCAGTTGATGCATTAACCAAATAAACGGCTCATCAACCCGAATCGGTGTTACGACGCCACTTACCTTTTGGTTAACCGGATTGCTTCCCAACGCGGATACAGCGAAATAGGCCGTATTGGTAAAGTAAACCTCCAGCGCATCTTTAAATGGACGATCCACTTTTTCAATGAAGCGACTGATCTCGCCATTGATGTTCTCAAATTCGGTCGTATTGAGGTACTGCTCATGCACGAAATTGCGGAAGACGTTGCTGTTGGACTTGATGTACTCGCCATCATCTTCCTTGATCAGATGGAGCATATCACTCTTGGTCAGAACGACAGCCGTCGGGATATTCGTCTTGCTCTGCTCCTGATAGCCGATGAAGTTCTCAAACAGCGTGATGACGACCTCGCGCGGCTCATCGTACCTGGCAGTAAACTCCCCTGGCTCATCTCCAGCCTGAAGCATCACCCGATCGCGAATCGTCTTGATTTGCAGCGGGTCGACGAGGAACAAAATACCGGACGAGTTTTTCACGTGCGCAGCATACAGCTCCAAATACTCGCGATCCACCATTCCCTCACCAGCTACGTCGAAAAAGACGAGAATCAACGGTGCCTTTTCGCTGTCTTTGAAAATGAACTGGAAAATAAATGGCTCCTGTCGCTTTTCCTTTTGTGTGGAATCAAGCAGCTGTCCGCGCTCAAACAGCGGCGCCTCATAGTTCTCCCGGAACTTTCGGCTGATTTGTGCATTGAGTGGCATGCACGCCGCATCGAAGTGGTTCGCAGTTGTATTTTGCAGCGTATGGATCAAGGATGTCATGTAGACAGACTTCCCTACCTGAGAAGCACCTACAATCGAAATGATATTGCTCGGTGCTTTCCCTGCCGTGATCGGCAGCTCGTTATGACACTTCGGGCACAGCCTGCGCTTGGACACCAAACCATAGCGATCCGTCACGCCTGCCAGTACATTGTCTACGTACAGATGATTCTCCTCAGGAATAGACTCCGGGTCGATGATAGCCTCAAGCTCATCGATGGCGTCCAATCCAAATTTATCTCTGTAGTGGTTGAGGATCTCATCTTCCTGCAAGGCGTAGTCTTCGTCGTCCTGCCGATGATGTGTCGCCCGGAAAACAACCTGATCTGGTTCAAACTTGGCAAAGCAGTATGGGCAAACAATATCGTAAAAGGGAAGTCGCTCCTTGACTGGCGGCTTCTTTTCAAACATGTTTTTCAAAAAAGACAGCATGCGCTTGCTCGCCTCCTATTCGGGTATCAGTTCGTACAGTTCCCCGTACTTTTTGCCATCCGTAAAAAAGAGCCGAATAACATCCTTTTTCTTTATTTCTATCTCCGGCATCAGGTTGACACCAGGCTCCAGATCGCGAATAAAGGCGTAACTCGTTCCGTCGTCCTTGTGTGCAGGCGCCGAGCCTTCCTTTTTTACGTAGCAAAGCACATCCTTGGGGATCGGGATTTCAGAAAAAATGCGAATCTGCAAGGATTGATACGAGCTGAACCAATTTCGTCCTCTTTTAAAAGAGTAATAGATCTTGGCTTTCCCCGTGCTCACGTGGACGATATGTGCATCGCCCTCTGGAATGAGCAGGACAGGCTTGCCATTTTGCAAACGGCAGGGAAAAATCCGATACGTGTATCGCCCGATGCCCTCCGTTTTTTCGCGCAGCCCTTTGTGTACCTTGTATTCCTCGCGGGTGTAGAGCTTTAACTGCCCCTCGCTAATCTGGGACGGATCAAACGGAGTGTCATATGGGGACTTATGAACATAAACACAGGGCACGTCCGCAGACCAGTACCAGTTGAGCACATACTCGCTCCCCTGGTACTGGCACGTGACATCCTTGATTAGCTGCTCTTGTGTTTCTTCGCTAATGATCATGACTCATCATGCTCCCTTACAATTCGGTTCAATAAGGAGGATCAACAAAAGCCATCCCCTTACAATTCGAACCGCTTGCTGCTTCGATTACCAGCTTCCAAAGCACCTGCGCTTCTTCGCCCGGATAACATCCGCTTTTGCATCGAAGTCGCTCCTCCGCTCGCAGAAGCAGGAAAGAACACCGTGAAAATGGTCAAGACGACAGCAAGCAGAGCCAAAGCGATCAGGCGAATGACCATATCGAGCAGGTCAATCGACATCAGTCCCATCTCCAATACCAGTCCGGCAAGCAGACCAGCCACCGCTCCGCCAATCGTAAAGCTTTTTGCCAAATGTCGATTGTCAAAAATAAGTCCGAGTGCCAAGCCTAAGAGTCCGCCAATAATGAGCAGGCTAACGACTCGCAAAATCGTGTAGAAGAGGCTTTCTTCTGTCGCCCCTGTGCGCTCTGTTACCAGATTGCGATCTTGTCGGCTCATATCGTAGATTTGACCAAAAATACCGGTCATTTCATCCGCATGATCGACGTTGAAATAACGTCCACCTGTTTCAGCAGCAATCTGTTCCAGCAGACTGGTTCCAGCTGCATCGATTTTGCTCATGCCTACCGTGTGGATCAGGACATGATTTTGCTTGAACGGAGCCAGAGTACTTGGAATATCCAAATCGCTGTAACCATCCGACATCAGCACGACTGTGCTGTTTTCAAGCTGATTGGATGCCTGCAACTGCGCAAGCCCCTCTTGCAGGGCGAGCCCAATACGGGTTCCTCCATCTGTTCCCGTTTGATTGAGCAGCTTTTGGATCACTTCATCTCTGGTTGCTTTACTGCTTAAAGCAACCAATGGCTGCAATACTTCTGTACGGTCATTAAAGGTAACAACCGCAACCTTCATATCGCTGTCCATTTTCTGGACCATGTCAGCAGCAGCCTTGAATAATTGATTGTCCGGGTCTGACTGACTCATGCTGCCCGAAGTATCAAGCACCAGCACAATGTTGTTGGCACCACTCGATTGCTGGAACGACGAGCCGTACAGAAGCTGTAGCAGCATGGCAGCGACGCCTACCATCACAAACGTACTGGGCACAAGCATTTTCCAGGAGAATCCCAGATAGCGCTGCTTCCATCCGAATCCGTTTAGCCTTGGTGAAATGATTTCCGCAATCAGGCACATCAATCCTACAAAAAAGGCATACTGCCCAAAATAAAGTCCCATTACAGCCCATTGCGGAAACTCACCAGACAATCGATCCAAAATGACTTCCCCTACCAAAAACCCAATGACGCCACCCACCAGGCTACATAAAACCATGAGCAGACTGAGCTTTCTTTGACTCATGACGATTCATCTCCTCCCCGGCGGTGAAAGACAAACCCGCTTTCCTCGTAGGAAGCATGGTATTTCTTGTTGTTGCGGTAAAACATCAGGTCTTCCATGCCAAATCCGCCCATCAGATTCATTTTTTCTATTCCGCTTTTTTGTTCCTCGTGGATACACCCTTGCTTGTAGGTGCGGGTTCTATCTGCTGAACGGAGAACATACTGGACAAAATCATTACGGATATCCGCGAACAAATATTTTTCCTCGTAGCGGTGCTTTTGCAAGAAATGAAAGACCTCGATGTGTACCGCAGCCCGTTCCTCGAGCACAAGGGATAGATCCTGGAACAAATCTTCTTTGGTCAATACCGTCCTGTTTTCATAGGCAGCAACAACATTGGCACGAGCGAGCAGCTCTGCTTCAAAAGACAAGGCAAACGGTGAGCGCGTGAGTATTTCTGTCGCACAAAACTGGCATAATCGCTCTACCAAACCCGCAATGCCATTTTGGAAGAGGAGCGAGCCGTTGCCGATATATCGGGATTCGAGATAAAACCCACTTCCCCGCTGCGCCTCCAACGAACGAATCGTCTCTGTGACTACCGTTTCGTAGTATTCATCCATATTTTTTCCGAGATAATCAGATGCCTCGCGGACACTCTTTTGAGCAATCTCTCGAAGCTGCCTTTGCAGACCCTCAAGCTCTTCTACCTTTGCACCAATCTCTCGATGAATCTTCTCTACCTGTTTTTCCAATTGCAAGAGAAGCTCCAGCGTCAACTCCCACTCCAACAGGTCGAACTTTTTGCTGTAGATCGCTTGCAGCAGATGGCGGATAAAGGTTCTGACCCGTTCCTTATCCCGTGTAAAAAAGCCGCCCACTCTGATCTCTTGCCGATCGACTCGCTGCTGATACAGCTCCTCCAGCTCCGCTTTTGCATATTCCAGCTGGCGCGTGGTTTCTCTGATTCCTGTGCGCAGCTCCTCCAGAAGATTCGCTCCGTTCGCCTGCTCTGCTGTCAGCTGGTAAGCCGCATACAGTCCCAGGCGCTCCTCGTCAATCCATTCACGCTGGATCAAGCCTGCGAGTGATTCCTGCAAAGCCAGGCTTTCCACCCGATTTCTTGCCCCACGAGCCACATTTGTTTCAAAAAAGGTCTGGCTGCTACCGTCAAACAAGGCCAGCTCTGCTTCCCGCAAATTCATGGAAGAAAGCTCACTATAGCTGACACCTGAGGTCATCAGCCCAGTCATTTCGTTCAGCTTGTGATCCTCGGGCATCACAGCTCTGACTTTTCGCTCCAAATCATGCGCTGTCAGCCCCAGCTTTTCTCTGGCCTTTGTCTTCGGCAAATTCTCTCCAGCCTTCAGTCGTTCCAAATAACGGTCAAAGACTGCCGAAAGCACAGTTACCGCAATCGCATGTGTTGGCCGCTTCACCTTGGACAAGCCTGCGCTGGCAAACGTGGTTTGACCCGTATCTACTGTAATGCTGCGGATGAATTGCAGCTTGTTGTAGCCCTCACTGTTCTCAATAAATTCGCTCTCTGCCTTTTTATTGTTCAAAAGCACCAGCTTGCTGATCAGCTCGCAGTTTTCCTGCATACCAGCTTCGAGAAACAATCCGTGCTCGGTCTTGTCACTGAGCAAATAAACCAGTGAAAATAACGGCGCATTTCGGTGCTCGACGGGCAGCTTGACGAGATCCTCCGTCACCAGGAGATTTTCCGAAAAGCTGAAATCATTGCGCTGGTAACGTTTGATCTCTTCTAAAAAGCTGACTGACAGTGCCGCCGAAAACCCGAATGCTTCTCCATTGTTTTTTTCTTGCAGCAGAACATACAGATCGACCGACACATTTTTAAACAGTTCAGTGAGATAGCTCTTGAGCAGCAGGGTTAGCTCAGGCAACAGGATAGCAGCCGGATCGTCGGCACGAGTCACGACAGCGATATTTACCTGCTGAAAGGTCGTGAACAGCTTGCCCATTTCCGCTACGCGTACACTTGCCAGCTTCAGCGCCTTGTTCAATTCCATTTTGTACGATTCACCCTGTACAAAACGCTCGTAGATAGAGGCGCGCATCGTCTGCTTGCTTGCCTCCGGACGCGGCAACCGGCAACCGAGCACTTGCGGATGCTCCCATGTCTCCTCTTGATAAGCATGCACGTAGAGGACGCCGTTGCCATTTTTCCAGCTTTGCTTGTTCATGGCACAAACAGCTTGCAGCGCCTCCACGCATTTATCCCCGAGAAAGAGGAAAAGCACAGGGTTTTGAATGCTTGGCTGTCCATTTCCGCTATCCAGTTGTTTCTCCAAATCCGTAACGTAATGGGTCGCGAACTCTCCAATCAAATCCCTCATGCTTCCTCCTGTCTTATTGCAGCGTCTTGCGCATATCGTTTACTTTTGACCACACTTTTTTGTAGAACTGATACATCTCTTCTCCATTGACGTACTCATCGCGGTCGTACTCCAGATCACTCTTCACCGCTTGGAAAGCAGCCGCTATCTCATCGAGCTTGGCAATCAGCTTTTCCGTATCCTCGGCAGAAGTCATGGCGTCACTGCGACGCGAAGCCTTGCGCTGGAGCGTAGCCATGCTCTTGTGATCCAGCCCGCGGAACTTCTCATAGATCGCAAATTCCACTTGCTTGCTCGCCTTCATCAAGTTGATAAACGGCTCCCAAGCCTCTTCTTCCTCGTCCTTGTCATAGACGTACAGAGCACCGCGTTTTACGATCGTGCCTGTATAGAGCGCCTCGATGAATCGGGTAACGAGCTCTTCCTCACCCTGGATGGCATTTACAATCTGCTCCAGTTCCGCGATTTTGTCCTCGATTTCTTTGTATTTGCGTACTTCCTCTTCCATCAAACGGATTTGCTGCGGATAGCGAATCAGGTTTTCCTTTGCCATCTCTTCATTAATACTGCCAAATACATCGCGAGCGTACTCTTGCTCCAAGCCATCCCGCATGAAGCCTTTCAGCTCCGCCAACGCCCGTTTGATTTCGCCCGGGCTCAGCTTGGACAGATCGGACAGATCACCTTGTGCCTGATATCTCGCCATGAACGAAGCAATCGAAAACGGCTTGGTGACGACACACTCATAACGGCTGCTCGTTTTGCTGTCGCTGCCTTTTTCCCGGATGCTGCCGTATCCAAGCGCTGTTTCGAACAAGCGACGAACCTTGGCGTTGTATGCCTTGATCCGGTCATTTTGGTACGTATCGCCCCATGATTTTTCAGGGATTGGCGACGGCAGGTACGCCCAGTTGTTCTTTTCGGTTTGAACGAGGTGGCGTCCAATACCTTCGCGCTCCAGAATTGTGCGCTCATAGCTTTCCTCATATACCTTCAGCGGCGTGTAAACGAACAACGGAATCCCGTTTTTCGTATTCAGCCAGAAAATACGGTTTTTCACTTCACTTTCTTTTACAGTGAAGCGCGATCCACTGATAGCTGTATCCTGATAGTTTTTAATTCCTTTTAAAATCCCTGGTGCTTTGAGTGGTACGGATACGAAGCCCCAAGAAGGAAAGTGCATATTGCCAAGATTGTTGCTCAGATGGAAAACCGGAATGGCTTCCTCGTCCAGCTTGTTCGCAATCTTGCGCTCGACGATGCGATCGAGTGTCTCATCCTGACCGTATTTAATAACCAGGAATTCTTCCATCGATTTAGTGATCAGCTCACCGAATTTTTCCGACAGGAATTCCGAAATCGAACTGACAATATCCAGCTCCTGCTCTTTTACCCACTGATCAGAATGGCGGAGCAGCTCGCTTGTAAAGTCGCGGATCAAATCATCCGATTCCTTTTGCTCCAAAATGTTTCCGACGACCTTCGCGATATCAGGAACGCTAACGATGTTCCAGTAGTACGTCTTGTTGCCGGTACGATCGCTCTCTTCCCCGCCGTTGATCAAAATGTCTCCGTTTTTCTCGAAAATCTGGTTCAGCGTATTCAAAATTTCCGTAAATACGTTATAAATGCGATTGTTCTCCGCATTGAGCAAACGGTGCAGCTCTTCGTAGAATTCAATCATTTGCTCCAGCTTTTCCTGATCGGCGAGAAGCTGGTACTCATTGATTTTCGCTTCAATATACAGGTTCTTCTTTTTCTCCTTGGAGATAAAAGCGCTGCGGGCATCGCCCAGCTTTTCACCCGCTACTTCACGCGCACCTTCAATCTCACGTGGGAAGCTCTCCAGATTCGCCTTGAGACTTTCCACGTAGGACAAAATCATTTTCATCAGGCAGTAGCCTTTATCCGAATGAATCAGACGGGACGCGTAAAAGGGTCCTTGCTCCGGGTGCAGGAAGACACGAGTAATCATTTCTCCAAATGCAGAGATCATGTCGCCTGGGGTCTGCTTCTTGCACTTGATGTACGCCTCACGCGCTTTGGCGAGATAGCCTTGCTCAAGCTCATGATCGATGCTTACAACCTGCTGGGAAATCACATTGCCGTAGTTCAGACGCTCGCTATTTTCATAGCCAGGAAGTGGCTCAGGAACGCGCTCTTCAAACTTGCGCGAGATGGAGTCGATATCAATTCCCAGCTTGCGAGCGAACTTCTCTGCGTCCTCCTGGGTCGGAGCTACCGTAAACATTTTTTCCATTTTCTTAAACAGGCGATAAGCCAAATAAGTAGTCATCTCTTCGATCGGCAGGACAGCAGACGAAGCACCGATGACGTTGTATTGATAGTTTGCCGCGTACGCTTTTGGCATCTGGTTAATATTCGTGCGGATATTGCTGATATAGTCATGGATCGCGAATTCTTCGCCGGAGCGCTTTTCCTCACTCGCCATGAAGTTGGTAATATTCTCGGCTGTTACGTTCATGCAGTAGTCGTAGGCGTTTTCCAGTGCTTTGCCTTCGAGATTCGTCGCCGAGATCAAATGGCACAGGTTGAACGGAGGCATCGGTGATTGTACAGTAAGCACGTTGCCGTATTGCTGACGGAAGCGCTCCATGCGCTCGTCCGTGTTCATCCAGTAGTCGAGCTCCTTCAGTGCTGCATAGCCATTTTTCATGATGTAATCGCGCGTATGGGAGCTGAGGCTCTTGTTCGAGAGATTCACGTCAGGCGTAAACAGGTAACCTAGTGTATTCACCTTGTCTACCCCGCCGCTACCGAAGTCGCGCTCCAAAATACCGCGAACGATATACGCGATATCAAGGAAGCAGCCACTTCCCGTTCCCCCGGAAAGACCGCTCAGCAGGAACACCGTCAGCTTTTTATTCGTGCCCTCGCAGAGCATTTTGATCTTTTTCTCAATCGTTTGGACAACCTGCGTTATTTTTGTAAACAAGAGCAGACGTCCTGCCTGACGAACCCCGGATGCACCGCTGATTCCGTCTGTGATCGTCAGCTCAGGGGAAAGCCAATCCGTAATGTACGGCTCCAGAATGCTTCGGTTTTGCAATACGCCACCGATTTCCGGATTGGACAACAGAACAAACTCAGTTACTGGGTCGAGTCCGATGCCCTTGTACTTTTTATTGCGATCATGCTCATTGGTTTCAAATGCGATATATTCGATATTGTCCGGCTTTTCTTTGCGCTTTTTCGAGAGCGCGTCTACCGGCAGCTTGAAGCGTCTGTTCACCTGGTATTTCAAGCGGAGCAAGGCATCAATCCCTGTCCCGCCCAATCCGATCACGAGCATCGGGTTATCAATGGTATCTACACGAATTTTGTCGCTGACGATTCCTCCGCCAAGCGAAACATCCAATTGTTGAATATGCTCTCTTACTACTGCTTTCATAATGGATCCACTCCTAGACGATATAGTCTACAAAAACGGACTTGTTTACATTGGTTAAAGAAACCTTGATGCGGTCGTTTTTCTTGAGTTCCTTGCCGCGGCTGACATCCAGCACGCGCCCTGCCTTTTCAATCCGGCAGCTCGAACGATTCTCGATGATTAGAGTATCGTTTTTCCCCGGGAAAAAGACCACTTTATCGGTTTCTGCAAATTCTGGTGCCAGCTGCAGGAGCTGATGCAGCTTGACCTTTCCTTTAAATGCGTTCAGCTTTTTGTACTGCGGATTTGATTTTTCGCCTGTATCCTCGTCTACAATCTCGATTGCAATCTGACCGGCGAAGCCTTTGTTGGCTTTGCGCCAGAGCGACAGTGCATACAAGCCTCCCCCAATTAATAGAATGAGAAGTGCGGTACCTCCTACTACGGTTGTCCACGGAAATGGTTTCGATTCTGTGGACGGATCGGTCGTAGCTGGCGGCTGTGGCTTGGTTGTGCCCGCACCTGCTCCTTGGGTCGCATCTACGATCAGAGCTTGCGTCTCGCGATAAAAGCTCGTATCCTCCGCTTTTACTTTCAATTCGTATTGATGGTCAGCAGGAATCGTGAAGCTTCCCTCGAACCCGCTACCTGTATTGTTCAGGGCAATCTCATTTGTTTGATTGTCAGTTTTGTCATGGACGAGCAGCGTTGCTTTCATCTGCTTGTAGATATCAGGGCTCGCTACCTTTTGTCCGTTTGAAACCAGCGCCGCTTTTACAGGAACGACATCTCCTGTCTTAAAGCTTTTCGCAGCTACCGGTTCCATCTCCAATTGAAGATCGTAGTTAAAGATCATATTGATATCGATTTTTTCTTTTGGCACACCTTTTACTTGCAGCTTCCAATCGCCTTGCTGCGGTTTGACCAGCTTGAGCATAGTGTAGGCATTTGAGCGTGAAAGACGTATTTCATTAGAGGGCAATTTCACTTCCTGACCGCTTGGGTCGAATAGCTTCACGTCTACCGCTTTTTGCGACATGATCGAAATATTTGCCTCCAAGACGCTCGCGTTCGGTATCGAAATCGCCACTTCCTGCGTCTGACCATTGGAGACAAAGCTTTTCACCGGAACAACCTTTAGCTTGAGATGATTGGCAAAAATTTCACTCAATATTTGCGGGAGCTTATCCGCGGTGCTTGTTTCAAAAAATTTACCATTCGTATCTGCCGCGATTTGCTGAAGTGGCGTACGGTTTAGCTGTCCGTCTGCATTCAGTCCAATTGTATAGATCGGGTATCCTTTTGACCCCGCGACCTTGACCGCTTCCGCCAGATCACGATCTGAATCGGCTTGAGTGCGACTAGACGCCTTGTTCAAAAAGTTGTTTCCGTCAGCGAGGAGTACGATGATCGGCGCATTTGCTGGGTCACGTCCAGCATCCAGAATCTTCACTGCTTCCTTTACTCCTACCGAAATATCGGTGTACGCGCCCTTTTGCAGGCTATCAATAAATGCTTTGATATCATTTTTGTCCTGCTCGGAATTGACCTGGATCAACGCCTTTTCCCGCTCGATCTTGTCGGTATAGGAGATAACGCCAATCTTGTTCGCTTGTATTGAGGTCATATCGACAAACATTTTCATCGCTTCGTTGCTGACTTTGTTTTTATCACTCTGGGTCATGGAATTGCTGACGTCCACCACCAGTACGGCATCCATATTACTTCCGCTGGTTTGCGCAAAACCAAGTTGGGTGCCTGAGATGACAAAAACCATCAGCAGTGCAAGACACACTACGTATCGACACAGCACTTGGAATCGTAACATTCTACTAAAACCCCTTACTCACCGTATTTGAGATATTGCAAAGAAAGTAAGACTATGCCACTATTACCACTAGATTCAAGGGTAATAATAGCGAAAAATGAGTGAAATAATTGCCCCTACACCTAATACGATACCACATGATTCTTTGTTACAGGTTTCGACACTTTCAATTGGGAGAAATTTTATGTTAACTTACTTTCTTCTTTTTGCTGCTTTCGTACTAGTAGCCATCCGCTTCTTCAAGCTGCTTCGACTGAAAAGACGCAATCTCTCCAATGCCGAAATCGACCAGCACCTTCATGTCCTGTTGAATGAAAAGAGGGATCGGCCATGAGAAAAAGAGTCGGTGTCCAATTTCGCAAAAGCCGCAAAACAACCTATACATTCGAACGAATTCAAGGCTGCAAGCGATGCCATACCTACCATGTACTTTGGGACACACATTGCGAGAATTGCGGGAGAGCATACACGCCAATTCGACAACTCTCGACAGCGGTAACTCGCCGTTATGTGCAGACCCGTTTTCTGTTGCTCGGATTGTTCGTCTGTCTTGCCATTCTCTCTGCTGATACAATCTTGCAGCTTGCTCTCGCATTCGGGATTGGCATTCTCTTGTTTGCCCTGTTTTTTGTCATTCAAAAACGGTACGGCTCCTATGAAAAAGACGCGCAATTTGTACGCTTTCTTACATCTGAAAGAGAGACAATCAAACAGTCACTGGTCCATCATCTGGAAGACATCGGTGCTGATGTGAAGGCCGAACGAATCAAGGATGCTTATGAGAAAACAAGAGAAATCGGGCATTTCATCGAATCGGATACGATTAAGATTCGCAAAATCATGTTTTTGAACCACTATGTGCTGCGCAAGGACATGGAGCTGGAGCTGGATACCCTGATTCCGAAGACGTATGACAAGGATTTTATGGAGTATTTGCGTGAAGTCATCAAGGTGCAGCCTTGGCTTGTGAAAAAAGCCGTACTGGATTATGTGAAGCGCTACAAGGCACAGATTCTGCTTTTGGAAAACGGCGAGCAGCTGATTGGACAAGTAGCAGGTGCTGCGCTGCGCATGAAAACGTATGTGGAGCAGTATCAGGAGCTCATTATTGAGTTTATCGATTATTTGCCGCGCGAACGATTGCTGCGCCTGGCGAAAATGGCAAGTACACACCGTCACGATGGCTGGGATCGACTCTATGAAGCTGTGAAGCAGCGAGTTGATACCCACTACGCCTTTGATCCTGACTTTAAAGGTTTGTTCAATTAGGAGGACCTCTGATGATAATCTCTTCCTATCAAAAATCACTCTGGGTCCGTAATGCCTTGCTCGTGCTCTGCTCGCTTGCTTTCCTTGCCGTTTTGGCAAAAGCGGGCCTTAGCTATCAAAAAGTGACTTTATATGAAAAGGCGCATGCTTCTTACTCCGCTCATGATCTGATCAAAGCCGAGGAGCTGTTTGCCAAAGCTGCTGACATCACGGTCATTTCTTATGGCGACGAGCAATGGAATTCCTTGATGCAAGAACTTACGGCCACGCGTCAAGAAATGGAATCGATTCAACTCCAGGCGCGATCAGCCATTTCCCAAAACCAGGACGCGCAGGTGCTGGAGACATACGAACGCTATCAAGCCATGCGTCAGAAATACACGCAGCAAGGGGAACAAGCAGCATTTTTTCAGCAGCTTTCGAGCCATCTTGGCATGGAAAAAGAATGGGCGGAATATTATACTGCCGCTCTCCAGGAAGCGAAGGATCAATCCAAAGCGAACCTGGCACAAGAGTCATATCAGAACGAGACGTTTATTCGTACACTCGTGACCATCCCGGATGAATATTTCGGAGGAGGGCAGCAAAAGCAGAGCGAGCTCGCTGCCTTGTTCCAACACTATGAAAAAACCAAGCTCCGCTCGCTGACATCCTCTGCTCCGTTCGAAGACGTGGTCGCACGCACGGCCAAAAGCTTGCGGATATACCGGGAAATTGGCATGAACGCTGATTGGCTGATCTCGCAGCTGGAAAAATATGCACAAGGCGAGATTAATCTATCTATTCGCCAAAAAGATCTGACTGCCTTTATTTCACAGTCAATCGCTTATCGAAAAATCGAGGACGTGCTTCCTCGCGATTCCTCTGTACTTGCAGCAATCACGCGCCACCTGGAGAGTCGGGTCAAGCAAGCAGAGCAGTACATCCAGTCTCGTCAATTTACGAAGGCCACTCGGCTTTATCAGGAACTGAACGCGCTCATGGACACCACTTCACTGATTGCTACTGCTGAAGAGAGGTGGCTAGATTACGATCCGACACGTCTGCTTAATGTGAAATACCCGGATAAAAAATTCCGCTCCGTCTTCACTGGTACGGACCGTTGGGGAACAAAGCTCTACGCTTTCGGCTTGGAGGAATCTGAGCAGCGTCTCTATTTTGCAGCAAAAAAAGAGGATGATTCTCTGACTTATTTGGAGCTGGGACTAGACGATGTGGACATGAAGTCTGCAAAAATCAGCCTGTCTGATCTGCTAGGCAATAAAGAGGCTCCACTCATTATCATTGAAGCTTCTGGCAAGGAACGTCCGTTTTCTTATACGGGACTGCTGCCAGTACCTTCCGAAAACGTGATCCATAAACGATTTGCCATTGAGGCAGACGAGTTCTCGATTGAAGACTCCACGCACATCATCGTCAAAAATGCTCGGGGCAAAGGTGAACAGGAATTCGCCCTCTTTCAGCTCGATGACACTGGACTGGTATATGATAGAAAGGTTGCCGATACTGTTACCTCTTCGGAGGAGGAAGCAACTGATCCAGAGCAATCGAATCAAGGTGAGTATCCATCAGATCTACCGCCCGATATACCGTACGAACAGAGTGGGCAAAAGCCTCACAAAATCGCTGTGTACGCAGGTCCTGGAGAAGAATACGATCGAATTGGCCAAATCTCTTCAAATAGCTCTATTCAAGTAGTGACTGATCTAAACGGCTGGTATCAAATTATATTTGCAGGCAAAGAAGGCTGGATACGCGCACCACAACCAGCACCGTAAATGAAGAGCTCCCACGTAGCGAGAGTTTTACACTCTCTACGGGAGCTTTTCCTTTTGGATTTCGCTAGACAACCAAACATTACGCTTACAGAAATGGGATGGATTGGTATAATCGGTGGATATCTTGCTAAAGGAGGATGTCCATGAAAAGAATCACCAGCTTACTTGTACTTATGCTCTTTCTATTCCTAGTACCTATTCAAACGATTGATGCTCATCCTGGTAGAACCGACGCAAACGGCGGTCATACCTGTAGAACCAATTGCGAGAAATGGGGGTTACAGTACGGACAATATCACTACCATAATGGTGGTGGAGGCTCTTCTACGAGCACTCGTACGACCTCTTCTCCTGCAAAGACTTCAGCTCCGAAAGCACAGCAAAAAGCTGCTCCTGTTATCCAGAAGAAGGTCATCGTCGCTGTGGATAGTGCGAATGTGTTCTCTGCCCCTTCTGCCGATTCATCCGTTGCTGCTACATTATGGTACGGCTTTGAGATCAAGGATTCCGGGATGCATTCAGATTTTGCATCGATTGACAAAGGGTTTGTTTCAAAGAGCTTGCTTGTAACGTTCACTCCCATTACACCCAAGACTGTAAAGATTCAAGCGGAGAAGGGCTACTTCTTCTCTACAGCTTCCTCTGAAAGTACTGGCAGAGGCTTCGCTGCCAAGAATTCCTTGGTTCAAGTCGTGGGAGAGAGTGGAGACTGGTATTATGGCTCCACTAAAGATTCCAATGGCAAAGTACTCGTTGGCTTTGTTTCCAAAACAGTTGCCTATTAACGATCTTTTTCTGTGAAAAACGACTCGACGCTTTTCATATAAGTGGATGTGATCGCTTGCGGTCAAACAAAAAAGTCACGACCATTTTGTTTATTTATCAATCAAGACTATTTGCGGTGAATCTCCGCAGGTAGTCTTTTTTCATTTTTGAAGAAAAACTCCATTCTCCCCTATTTTCTTGTAGTTTCCTGTCAAAAATCCGATGCTGATGCTCTATATGCTGTCGAATTTGTTCAGAAGTTGTTCAGAAGGATTTCGTACACTAGGGGTCGGCATCTCTCACCCAAGGGACGAGTATCCGTAGGGGCGTTGATACTTATAAAAACAGCTGGACATAGAGATCATGCCGCGACATTTTTCATACGCATAAAATCTAGGGGAGATAAGAGAGGAGAAGTGATCAACAACCAAGCCAAAAGAAGGGGGATAGTAGATTGCGAATTGCCTGGAGCATAGGTTTTATACTGATTGGCTTACTTTTGCTCTCCTATCCTCAAATCGAAAAGAAAGTTTCGGACGCGAAGCAAGAGAAGCTGATCGAAGCCTTCGAGCAATTAGGGAACTTAAGCGAGCAGCTTGAAGCTATGCCAACGACTACTGTAGATCCAATCCCGCCAGCACCTGAACAACTCACGATACTGGATGGAGCACGCGGCGTCATCCGCATACCAAAAATCGATCTGCAAATGATGATTTTTGAAGGCTCCACAGAGACGTCATTAAGTAAAGGTGTCGGTATGATTGAGCCGAAAAAACAATTTGGAATCAATAACGTTGGTCTGGCAGGGCATCGGGCTATTGCTTACGGCAAGCAATTTAATCGGCTAGATGAGCTAGCTCCTGACGATGAAATCGAGATCAAGACAAAAACAGATACATACGAATTCGTCGTTGTGGAGACGTTTGTTGTAAACCGTACGGAGGTTGAGGTCCTTTCCGACAGCAAAGAACCTCTCCTCACATTGGTCACCTGTACGCCAATCGGATCAAAGGATCCTGTGGATCGATTGATCGTGCAGGCAAAGTTAAAACCAAAAAGCTAGGGAGAACCCCTAGCTAAAGCAAATTAGTTTGCAAGTTTTTAGTAAGAAAACCTCTATCGAGGCTTGCTCAAGGAGGAGCATATGAAAAGAAAAGTAAGTTTGCTGATTTTTGCCCTCTTGCTGATCATGCAGAGCTTTTCCGGATTATTACCTAGTTCACACGCGGAAACGAACGATCCAGCAGGTGTGACAGATAATGGCGGAAACACTCCCGGCTCGGGAACGCAAGATGACGGCGCAGGGGCTAACCCGGACCCGGGTACTACACCGGATCCAGGTACTACACCGGATCCAGGCACTACACCGGATCCAGGCACCACCCCGGATCCAGGCACCACACCGGATCCAGGCACCACACCGGATCCAGGCACTACACCAGATCCAGGCACTACACCGGATCCAGGCACTACACCGGATCCAGGCACTACACCGGATCCAGGCACCACACCGGATCCAGGCACCACCCCGGATCCAGGCACTACACCGGATCCAGGCACTACACCGGATCCAGGCACTACACCGGATCCAGGCACTACACCGGATCCAGGCACGAATCCCAATCCCGGAACTCCGGCTCCTGGTACAACACCAAATCCCGTTCCAGCACCGTTACCTGCTCCTGGGGACAACACCATCTCAGAGAACATCATCACTGAAGTCGTCATTACAGATGAAGACGGGAATAACATTTCAGAAAATGACATTCGTACTGATCAAGGCGCGCGTGTCCAGATTGACTTTAAATGGGTTCTAGAAGCTGGACACAGCTATACCGACGGTGCGACATTTACCTTTGAGCTGCCGAAAAAGTTTCAATTGTCGAAAGAAGAATCTGATGAACTTACTGGTGGGGTAGGGACATGGGAAGTAACGAAAGACGGGACCGTTACTCTAAAATTTAACGACGATATTGAGGGTGGCGCAAGAGTCGAAGGAACTTTCTTTGTATGGAGATCCTTTGATGAAGGGAAATTTAATGGGGGTACAAAACAGGATGTTAAATTCGATCTCGACGGAATCGCTCCCATTAAGGTTCATTTTAAAAGCAAAAACAACAACGACCTAACAAAAAGCGGTGCAGCTAACAAGATTTTCAATCCAAGTCAGATCGACTGGAAGGTTGATTTTAACCTCGGTGAAAAGTCAATCACGAACGCAGTTTTTACCGATAAACTCCCCGGTGGCTTGCAGATTGATTTGGCTTCTGTTGAAGTATTTGCCCTAGAGATTCAGTTAGACGGCTCCGTTGTTGAAAAGGGAACGATAGACAAAACGGCTGATACTCAAACAACTACAGATGGCTTTCAAATTGACTTTGGCAATATTAACAGTGCTTATCGAGTCAAATACACAACCGATATTACAAACAAAACTGACACGACATACAAAAATGACGTAACAATCACTGGTGTTGGAGTATCTTGGACCAAAGATGACAGCGTACCAGTTCGTTTCAGCAAACCCTTAGCGAAATCATCTTCCTATGATGAAGCTGCACAAGTTATTACTTGGACCATTCAGTACAATTACAATGAACAAAAGCTAACACAAACGGAAGCCTGGATTGAAGACAGCTTCACCAATACTCAAGAGCTTGTAGGGACATTTGAAGTGCACAAAATGACCATTGGTGCTGATGGCAATGGTACACGCGCTGGAAAGCTCGACGAGAATACCGATTATACTGTTACTCCTTCTGACGACCGCGACAGCTTTAAACTGGTTTTTAACGATCCAAACGGGATTGACTCTGCATACGAGATTGTGTATAAGACAAAATCCAAAGATCGTATTTACAAAGAAGCTACGATCACAAATACTGTGACGATGCACAACCAGCCATCTGTAACAGACGATGAAAAAATCAAGCAGCGCATTTTCGCCAAATACGCCAATGGAATAAACTATGCGACCAAGACAATAGAATGGAAGATTCTTCTCAACCGCGACGAGTGGCCGATGGAGAACGTTGTCATCAAGGACCTTTTCAAAGTAAATGGCAAAAGCCAAGGACTTACATTAAAGAGTTTAGAAATCCCTGGACTCTCAGAAGGTCCCGACAATACTTCTGATTACACATTAACACCAGATGCTGACAACGAAGGATTCACCCTTACTTTCCATAAAAAGCTTGAAACCAACTATGTCATTACTTACACAACTTCTTTTGATCCTACAAGTATCAATCGTCCAAAGGATCAGTACCGAAACGATGCGATATTGACATGGACTGGCATGCCACACCCACTCACTGATTATGATACCGTGAAAATTGACAAATACACTACGAATAACGGTAACAAAGTCGGCTGGTATGATCCAAAAGACAAAGAAATTACGTGGCAGATCGACATCAACTACAACTTCCATACCATTAACGATGCGCTGATTCAGGATTTCTTCTCAGCTGATCAATCCTTTGTAAACGGATCTCTGGAAGTATACGAATTAGAGCTGACTGGCGGGACAGATGGTGTCAAAATCGTCGGTAATCCCGTTTCTCCAAAAAGCTTTGATTTAATTGGCACGAACGGATTTGATTTAAAACTTGGAACAATCACTGGTGCCTATCGCATTATCTATAAAACGAGCGTTGAGGGTCATCACGTGGTAGCCTCATACAGCAACAATGCTGCTTTGTATGATGGAGATGAAACAACACCACCTCTCTATAAAGGATCGACTACGGTAAATCCTTCATTCGGTGGGGCATACATTTTCAAAGACGGTGAGCAAGGTACAGGAGAGTTTGAAGAGTTTGCTACATGGACAGTAACGATCAATCCAAGTCAGTCTACCATCAATACAGGTGCAATATTGACGGATGAGCTGTCCTCTAATCACATTCTTTTGAAAAACTCATTCAAGCTCTACTCTACTGTCAATGGTACATTAACCAGAGGCAATGAAGTAAACCCAGATGATTACACACTGGTTGTAACAGGAAACAGCTTTACTCTGACATTCGAAAAAGAACTGAGCAGAGCCTATATCCTCGAATACCAGTCCTTTATCAACGCTAACCACGGCGAAACAATTAGCAACAAAGCCAAGCTCTCAGGTGCGGCCCAAGATGGCGAAGAGAAAAGCGATGAGGGCAGCTTTAAAGTCATCATGTCGGGTGCTGGCGGTGGTGGAATCGTACCTACAGGTGATCTCAAAGTTTTAAAGGTAGACGGTGAAGGAAAGCCGTTAGACGGCGCTATGTTCGCTCTCTATGACAAAAAAGGAGATACGCTGATCAAGGAAGCAGTTCCAACTTTAAATGGCGAAATCGTCTTCTCGAACCTGAAACTGAAAGCCTACACACTCAAAGAAATCTCAGCTCCATCCGGCTATTTGATCGATCCAGTGTACCAAGCCGGTAAAAAAATTACGCTCACGCAAAAGCCAGCTGGTCAAGTAACCGAGGATGAGGTTGCATGCGAAGACATTCCAGGAACGGGTATCGTTTGCACAACCACACCAATTACAAACAAGCTGCTTCGTCAAGGGTTCGAGTTTACAAAAGTCGATGAAGATACGAGAGCAACACTCGACGGTGCGATTTTTGAGCTTCAGTTTAAAGACAACACCGGAACGTTCGTAACAGTGAAAGAGTACACAACTGTTGGCGGAAAAATTGCTGATAGTGAACTGACTCCAGGACTGTATCAATTAGTAGAGACGAAAACACCAAAGGGATACAAGCTCGACCAAACTCCGGTTTCATTTGAAATCAAAGCAGATCAAGTAGAAATCGTTAGAGATACAATCACTAACAAAATCTATAAGGGCACTGTTGAGCTGGAGAAAGTCGACTATTTCACAAAAACCCCTCTAGGTGCGGGCGTTACCTTTGATCTCTATGATAGCAATAACAACAAGGTTTATAGCGATCTGAAAACTGATTCAAACGGTAAGATCATAATCAACGACTTGCCAGCAGGCAGCTATTCTCTCCGAGAAACAAGTACGCTTACTGAATACCAGTTGGAAACAGCACCTCTTCCTTTTGACTTCAATGAAGAAATAGCCACTGTAACGGCTGCAGGTGAATTAGAGCTCAAGCTCACCGTTCCCAACAAATTGATTCCAGGCGTAGTCAAATTGGTTAAATTCAGAGAAGGCTATCCAAACCACAAATTGGAGGGCGCTGAATTCTCCATCTACGATAAAGAAAAAGATGGAAACATCGTTAAAGACCAGGATGGCAAGGATTTGAAAGGTCTTACAACCGATAAGAACGGCGTCATTTTGGAAAGCAAGCTGAATCCTGGTGACTATTGGTTAGTCGAAACAAAAGCGCCAGCAGGTTATGTACGAGACAGCAAGCCGATTCCTTTTACGATTGAAAAAAGCCAGCAACAGCAAGTTGAAGTCTCGATGGCTAACAAAGTCGCCATAGGCCCAGTGATCCCACAACAAGGCTTCGAATTCATCAAAATCGATGCTGACAACCATGATAAAAAGCTGGAGGGCGCAGTCTTCAGCCTCGAGCGTAAAATCGGGGATGAATTCAAGTTTGTAAAGGAGCTCACTACTGACTCCAGCGGAAAAATCTCTGAGCGCGATTTGGAGCCAGGCTTCTATCGTTTAGTAGAAACAAAAGCACCTGCTGGCTACAAGCTGGATGATACTCCTGTCGAATTTGAAATCCAAGACAAACAGACAGAAAACGTAACAGGTACGATTACAAACAAGATCAATCAAATCTACCTCACTTCTCTTGAAATCTCGAAGGTAGACTACTACACCAAAAAACCTCTTGGTGAAGGCGTCACGTTTGACCTGTACGATAGCAAAGGAGCAAAGGTTCACAGTAATTTGACGACGGACGCAAAAGGTAAGATCGTCATCAACAATTTGCCAACAGGCAGCTATCGTCTGGTTGAAACCAAAACCCTTGCTGGCTACAAGCTGTCAAAAGAGCCTCTGCAGTTTGATCTGAATGAAGAAACAGCCGTTAAAACGGATGAAGGTACGTTAACGCTCAAGCTGACCGTTACCAACAAATTGATCCCGGGCTCTGTCACACTGATCAAAGTAAATGCAGAATCTCCGAAAGAAACACTGGAAGGTGCCGTATTTACCCTCGAAGATGAAAACGGAAATACAATCGAGAGTGGGCTTACGACCGATAGGAATGGTGAGCTGACAGTAACGGACCTCAATCCTGGAAACTATCAGTTCATCGAAACAAAAGCGCCAAAAGGTTATGAAAAGGATCGTACTCCGATTCCATTTACGATTGAGCGCAGTCAAAAAGAAGTGGTAGTGAAAACGGTAAAAAATAAGAAATCTACTGGTAATCCTGGCGGACCTGGACCAGGTGGCCCTGGAGGACCTGACACCCCAGAGAAACCAGAAAAGCCAGACAAACCGGATAAGCCAGAACCAAGCAAGCCTGAGCAACCTGGCAATCCTGGACAACCTGGCAACCCTGGACAACCTGGCAATCCTGGACAACCTGGCAATCCTGGACAACCTGGCAATCCTGGACAGCCTGGCACTCCTGGGCAACCTAGCAACCCAGGTCAGCCTAGCAACCCTGAACAAGGCAACAACGCTGGCCAGACAAACAATGCCGGACAAACAAACACACCGGGCGGTAATGGCAACCCTTCTGGAGCTGTCGCATCCAACAACGCGAACAATAACAGCAATATAGCTCCTTCACGGAATGTTTTACCGAAAACAGGTGAGGAAGTAAATGTAGGTATTCTCATTGCCGGAATTGCTTCCATTGCGATTGGTATCACCATCCTGCTATATCGCAGAAAAAGAAACGCGTAATACGCGAAAAGGACTATCGTCAGGTTCATTCCTGAGATAGTCCTCTTTTTTTTGATTTCAGCCTCAGCATGGCAAAGATCGGCTAACCGAAGTATGGAAATTTACTTTACCGCTCGAGTACCTGCCTGATAATCGACTCACTCTTATACAAAATATCCAAATGCGTTGCCTGCACGACGTACTTTTCGCCAATCATGGCAAAAACACTGCTAGCCATCACATTCCCGTCCCCAAAGCTGCTGTTGATCGCACCGACTGCCCTGCCATCGACCCATCTTTTCGGTGAAAGCGACGGAACGGTTTGCAAATACTGAATGGTTTCATTACCGATCCCGGCAATTAAGGTTACAGAGATGCTTCTCTCCCAAATCAATTCCATCGTACTATTCAATTGGTCCAAAAATTGATTTTGTACCACCATGGTATTGTATGGAACAAATTTTTCAATCCCATCTTGCTTCTCCAGCAAATAATCCCCGTAAGCATAACCCGGCACCAAATCAATCAGGCTTGCAAAATGCTTTTGAACAGCCTCCACTTTGTTGCGAGGAATACTTTTCTCCAGATAAGCCAAATACACATTCATGTATAGCTCTACGACATTCTTTTTAGGCGAAACCGTACGAGGCAGCCTTCCCCCAGCCCAATAACAGTAGCTGACGGGGGAGCCTGCATTGGGCGTAGCCAAAAAAAGCAATTGATCTACATCCCACTGATAGTTGTCTCCTTGAACGTACGCCCTCGATACAAGCCCTCCCATACTATGACAAATCAGATTCACTTGGCTGCAACCCGTTTTTTGCTTTGCCAATTCGATGATAGGAACCAAATACTGTTCTGCACAATAAGCGATTGGCTGTCTCCAATCATAAAACGCTATAAAAAGCTCTTCATTTAATCGATAGCCCATCTGTTCCAAAATGCGAATAAATGGCTCATAGGCAGTTCGTGCAAACCCAAAATTCCAATTCCCTGTCCCCGGAATAATTTGATTGCTCATGGAGCCAAACAATCCTGGAACAAAGACAATAGGCGTCTTTCCTGGGAGATAGGTGTCCATTATGTTGTTCCTCTCCATCGAATTCCTCTCTAGTCTTTGCCTATTCTCCAACAGCTTGTTTGGTTCCACCTGCTTTATCCGCAAATCTATGTGAATGAAATTATCCTCCCTATCAACCGAAACAAAGCGATATAATAAACGTCTAACGCTTAGTGAGAGTTTTATAGCAAATAATACCTGTCGGAGGATTCGCAAAATGAAGGTACGTAAGTGGTTTTTGCTTTTGCTGATGTTCGTACTCGGTAGTATTTCAGCAATGGGGGGTTCGGTGCAGGCGGCACAGACTTCTCCTGGTATCAGCATCTTTTTGGACGGCCAACAAATCAAAAGTGACGTCGCTCCGTACATAATCCCAAAAGTAAACGTTACAATGGTTCCGTTTCGTGTCATTAGCGAAAGCCTCGGAGCCGAGGTTTACTGGGACCAAAACTTGCAAACAGCAACCATTTTAAAAGAGAATACCGTCTTATCGATGGTCGTTAACCAGAAGTACGCTCTAGTAAACGATAGCAGTATTCCATTGGATGCTTCTGTTGAAAACAAGCAAGGAAGAGTCATGGTTCCGCTCCGTTTCGTTTCCGAGCAGCTAGGCTTGCAGGTTAATTGGGAACAGACGACACGCACAATTACATTACTCACAGGCAGTGTCGCTGTTACACCACCGCCTCCTCCTCAAGACATTATCGGAGGCGGAACGAGTGGATCAGTCACAACACCGAATGATAATTCGAATGTTCCAATCCCTCCGGTAAATACGGCAAATGGCCTGCGCGGTGTATGGGTATCCACAGTTTACAATTTAGACTGGCCTTCTACGGGCTCTTATGGCAATCAAGCCAAGCAGCAGCAGGAATATATCCAGCTGCTGAACGAGCTGCAAACGATGGGCATGAACGCTGTTTTTGTACAGGTTCGCCCTTCTGCCGATGCCCTGTATCCATCTTCACTTGTTCCGTGGTCCAAATATTTGACGGGAACCCAAGGGAAAGATCCTGGCTATGATCCACTCACTTTCATGGTAGAGGAAACACACAAGCGCGGCATGCAGTTCCACGCTTGGTTCAATCCGTTCCGTGCCAATGTTGATGCGAAAACAGACCAGCTTGCAGCCAATCACGTCGTGAAAAAACATCCTGAATGGATCGTTAATTCCAGCAACAAGCTCTACATCAACCCGGGGATTCCACAGGCACGTCAGGCAATTATCGCTGAGATTACTGAGGTTGTGCAGCGCTATGATGTCGACGGGGTTCACTTGGACGATTATTTCTATCCTTCCAACGGAATCTTTAATGACGAGACAACCTTCAAGACGTATAACAGCAAAAATATCCCCACCAAAGCAGATTGGCGTCGCGACAATATCAATTTGTTCGTTCAACAGCTCAACCAATCTATTAAAAACACCAAGCCTCACGTGCAGTTCGGAATCAGCCCATTCGGGGTATGGCGCAATATCGCTGTTGATAAATCAGGCTCCGACACAAAAGCTGGTGTAACCGCCTATGACAACATGTATGCAGATGTGCGTACCTGGATCAAACAAGGCTGGATGGATTATGTGACACCGCAAATCTACTGGAGTCTCTCTTTTGCTCCTGCCCAATACGACAAGCTCGTAACCTGGTGGTCGAGCGAAGTACGTGGCACCAATGTGAAGCTGTACATTGGACACTCTCCGTACAAGCTCGGAACAACGGAAGCAGGCTGGCAAAACTCTCAGGAGATCATCAACCAGCTGGATTACAATACCCAGCACCCTGAAGTACAAGGCAGTGTCTTCTTTAGTGCAAAGGACTTGCGGAAAAATCCGTTAGGACTTCTTCAGGCGCTTAGTAGCTACTACAATCGCTAAGAAAACCTGATCAGAGCATAAGCATTTGTAAAACGACAATCCCCCTGAGCCAGTAGCAGTGAAAAAGCTGCGGCACAGGGGGATTGATTATTTACAGGACCTTTTCTTACTTTGTAGCAGGTAAAAAGGCTTTTACAAACTTATCCACGTTATTTTTGTTCAGAACCTCTCCCCTCGAGGATACTCGATACTCCACTTTTTTCCCCGCTGTTTCCATCACCCAGACGATTTCCTTGTATACGTGGTCACTCTGGTCTTCCTCGGTATACAAAACTTCAAGTTGACCCACTTTCACTTTTTCCTTTTTCTGTCTGTCGAGGTTCACCATATAGACGGTGTTCCCCACGACATCATCAAAATTGGAGATGCGGACCTTCATATATTGCTCGCCTGCTTGGTAATTTATATCTACATAGTTCATATCATTCGTTCGCTCTAACGGTTGCTCCACATATCCTTTCTTGCTGCTTTCCGCTTGCTGATACAACGCCTCTTTCTTGTATCCTCGCTTGATCACAGTCTCGACTCTTCCATCTAAAAAGACAAAGTCTCCGGGTAACTTCTCAGGAACAGCTGCTTGATCTCCAAGCTTTTCTCGTAATCCTGCAAGACTGGTGTATTCGAACGGTTTCGAAAGATCGACTATATGTTTCTTCGGGTTATTTGCCACGATGTAAACGGCAAAGGCATCCCCAGGCTGCAAGCTATCATTAATTTCCCACTGCTTTTCTATAAAGGCCTGCGTCTCGGGGTCTGGTTTATCCATGATTTTGACATTCGCATTGGAGACATCCTGTTCTTGATAAATAACCTCTCCCTGCGGATTTTTCAATTGGTAGTATTGTACAGCGGCATAGCCTGTTGTAATGCTTGCCAGAAGCCCGATGGCGACTAAAATACCTACTTTATACTTCACAAAAAAGCCCTCCTTGTTTTGTTTGATTTGATCCATGATCACAGTGGTGACGTCGATTTGCTGCGGTATGCGCGGATCGGTAAAGATCGCTTTAATACTCTCGCGCGACTCGTTTGGACTCTTCATGCGTCACCCCTCCCTTCTCATACGGAGAATAAGCGGCACGGAATTTGGCAGCCGTCCGTTCGAATTTCTTTCGCAGGCTCGCCCCGTTTTTGTTCATAATCAAAGCGATTTCGTCGTAAGTCTTTTCCTCAACCCCGCGCAGTATAAGGAGTGCACGCTCTTCTACAGAAAGAGTAATCATGGCGTTATATACAGCCTCACTAAAATACGCATTTTCAATATGCTGCTCGATGTCTGACAGATTTTGCTTGGCCTCCAAAAAGGGTAGCAGGCGGAGCCATTTCCTTTTTCGAACGAGATCAATGCAGTGATGATAGGCAATTTTATAAAGCCATGCGGCGAATGGAAAATCCCGATTATATTTGGTGATGTGGCGATACGCTTTGATAAAAACCTCTTGTGTGGCATCTTCCGCTTCATATTGATTTCCCAGAATGTGATAGCAATAGTGGAAAATTCGCCCTTGAAACCTTTGCAAGATTTCAGCATAGCGATCTTCGGCGCCTTGGATAATCGCATCGAGAAGCTCGTTTATTTCATACCGTTCCACTCTCTCCCTCCTTTCAATTGATATAACGTTCCATACAATCCTTCGTGTGACATCGACTAACAAAAAAATACTGCGAACAATAAAATGCTCGCAGCAATCGTTGTACTTTATTGATTTATTCCTTGAGACTCGGTCTTTCCTGGTAAAAGAAATTCGGTGTCTGCATCGTGTTGTCATAAGCACGATGAAAAATATGGGTAGCAGCTGGGGATACGGGAGGGATCAACCAGGTCCAATCGCCTGTAACCGCTCGCCCGCATTTCTCTTCCCGTTCTTCAAATCTCCTAAACTGCTGACTAGCCGTATGGTGATCAACAATAGAAACACCCTGCTCTTTAAAAGAGTGCAAAACCGCGACATTCAACTCCACCAGCGCCTTATCCCTCCATAGTGTTGCTTCCCTGCTGGTGTCGAGTCCCATGAGCTCGGCTACTCTTGGCAGCATATTATATCGCTGCTGGTCAGCCAGATTACGTGCACCTATCTCGGTTCCCATGTACCAGCCGTTAAAGGGCGCCGTTTTATAATGGATGCCCCCGATTTCCATGCGCATATCGGAGACGATCGGAACCCCGTACCATTTCAGCTCGAGATCAGCAAAGCCTGCGATCTCAGGATGAGTAATCGCGACCTCTGCTACCTGCTCGTGCGGGATTTCAAAAAACTTCGGTCTCTGTTCACCAATCTGGACAACAAGCGGCAGTACATCATAATTTGTTCTTGCCCCATGCCATCCCAGACTTTCACACAGCTTGGTCAGCTCGATAGACACAGGATCACCGATTACACCGTACTCCGTCTCATAGCCTGCATACCTGATCAACTGGTTGTTCCAGATTCGGATTTGCGGTTTTCCCTGTATCGTCGGAGCAAATACGGTAATCGTAGGGCGAATCTTTCCTCCATTGGTGGCGAATTCAATATGACGGAGAAGTGCCTGTGCTATCTGTTCTTCTGTTTCAGCCTGTCGTTCATCAAGTATCTGAAGCGATTCCCAAAAAAATCTACCAATGCATCGATTGCTGTTGCGCCAGGCCATTTTCGCACCGTGACGCAGCTCTTCAGCTGTGTGCTCATAATATCCTTGTGAGGCAATCAGCTCGCGCACTTCCTGCACACGCTGCTCTGTCTCATCTATCGACTTGTCTAATTCGCTATAGCATACGCGGATAAACTGCTCCGCATCTTTTAACAATTGATCATGCTCCATAGTACCCTCTTTTCCCGCCTAAAGGTGCCTCGCTATTTTCGTCGATGAACATATACCTTCATTATAAAATACTGAGTAGCTATTACCAATCTCCCAGACATTTGGTCACAGATTCTCCCCTTTTTGGACATAGTAGTGACATGGAAGCCTGCTAATGTATGGGAAAAGAGGTGATGCCATGAAGCTGTTACTGATTGAAGATGATCGTCATTTAGCGGAAACGATACGGGAAACGGTTCAAGACATGTTTGAAACCACCCAGGCATTCGATGGTCATGAAGGCCTGTTTCTCGCTTCGCAAAATATATTTGATGTCATTATCCTCGATATTATGCTGCCGCAGATGAACGGCTATGAGGTGCTGGAGCAGCTACGCGCCCAAAACATCACTACACCTGTCATCATGCTCACAGCCAAGGACGGGATTGACGACAAGATACATGGCTTCAAAAAAGGTGCCGAGAAGCGAATGCGGACAACATGCGCCCACCGCAAATGGGCGGAGCTCCAAATACAGGCAGTGCTCGTATCTCGACAGGTACCATCATCATGCTGATTACGACTTCGTGTCTACTCATCGAAGCGATCCTTTTTGTCATCTCATTCTCACGTCGCAGAGGATAAACAGAAAACAGGGAAGAGGCAGGTGCCACCTACGCACCTGCCTTTCTTCATGGTCATCCTATTCTTCTTTCAGGTGTTGCTGCAGCTTTTCCAGCAAGCGACTCCACTCTACCGGCTTCGTGTCAAAATCGTCACACCCCGCAGCCAGTGCTGTTTCCCGATCACTTGCCATGGCATGGGCAGTTAGCGCGATGATCGGAATATGCTTCGTCTGCGCGCATGCTTTTATCTGACGGGTCGCATCCCAGCCATCGAGGACGGGTAAGCTCAAATCCATCAGGATCAGATCGGGCAGCTCTTTTTTGGCTGCTTCCACCCCTTCTTGGCCATCGACTGCGAGCATGACCTCGTATCCCTTTCGTATCAAACGCCGTGAGAGCATGTCGCGGTTCATTTCGTTATCCTCTACAAGCAGTATCTTATGCATCCTTATCCTCTGTTATCGTATTTTTGTTCTCCTGGGAGGCGAGCATCAAAGCGCGGATTTCATGGAGCAGGGCTTCTCTTTCGAAGCTCCCTTTTTGTACAATTCTCTCCACGTAGCCATTGAGTCGCAATCGATCCTCAGTGGATATATTTTTAGCTGTGACGACCACAACGGGAATGGCGCGCCATTCTTCGCGTTTGCGCAGCTCAGTAACGAACTCAAAGCCATCCATATTCGGCATCATTAAATCCAGCAGAATCAATTGAGGAAGCGCATCTGCCACGCTATCCAAAGCAATCCGTCCATCCGCTGCACATTTGACCCGGTAGCCTTCTTTTTGGAGCATTTTCGCCATCATTTGACTGGTCGCATCATCATCCTCAATTACCAGCACAGTCTTGGTGTGGCGCTCCGGCAGATGCTTGTCCAAAACGGAAACAAGCTTGTTGCGATTGACAGGCTTTATCAAAAATTCAGATGCGCCCAAAGCATAGCCTAAATTCTTGTCATCGGTCATGGAAATCATGATTACCGGGATGTCCGCCAGCTCCGGATCGTTTTTTAGTGTAGTCAAAACGCTCCAACCATCCATACCCGGCATCAATACATCTAGTGAAATCAGGGTCGGTCGCAGCTCTCTTGCCAAGCGAATCCCTTCTTGCCCATTTGACGCAAGCACGACTGAACAATCTTCTTTGCGCAAGAAGCGCTGCATCAGCTGGAGCATGGTAGGGTCATCATCGATTACGAGTACGATTTGGCTCCCGGCCTGAACCTGCGCGGAGAGCTGGGTAGCAATGAGCAAAGCGTCGTCGGCTTGCTTGCTTTGGGTCGGCAGCCAAACAACAAATGCCGTCCCTTTGCCAAGCTCACTATCGACGGTAATGTTGCCCCCCATATACTGGCATAGCCTTTTACTGATCGCGAGGCCCAGCCCCGTGCCGCCAAATTTGCGCGTCGTTGACGAATCAGCTTGCTTGAATGCCAAGAAAATATGCTCGATTTGCTCTTGTGACATGCCAATTCCGGTATCGGTTACCGCTATACTAATTCCTGCCGTCCCTGCCTGGGCTTCATGTCTGACAGTCAGTGAGATCGTACCGTTTTGGGTAAATTTGCTCGCATTGCTCAAGAGATTGAATAAAATTTGTCTGAATTTCGTAATATCTGTTTCCAGCGTTCCTTGTGGATATTCCACTTGCAATTGATTGTGATTCAATTCCACTAAAGGAGAAACGGTAGCCAGCACCTCTTGGATCATCTCCGGAATGTCGACAGTTTCCAAATACAGCTCCATTTTTCCAGCCTCAATCTTGGAAAGATCAAGGATGTCATTGATGAGTGAAAGCAGATGCTTTCCAGCATGATGAATTTTCCCCAGGTCATCTGCAAAGCCCTGCTCATTCATGTCTTCCGCTTCTTCTTTCAGCATTTCACTATAGCCAAGAATCGCGTTTAATGGCGTGCGCAATTCATGGCTCATATTGGCTAGAAACTGGCTTTTGATTTGACTGGCCGCAACTGCTTCATCACGCGCGTTGGACAGCTCTGCCGTACGCTCCTTGACTAACTCCTCCAACTGATCATTCAATTTTCGCAGCTCTTGATTGACGTAAAAAATTTCCCGTGTCTTCTGTTCCGCAATGGCTTCCGCTTCCTTGCGCGCCTTTTTCTCACGCTCAAGCTGTCTGCGCAGAAGGTCTATTTCCTGCATCCTGTCACTTCCGTTCTGAGAGGATAAACCGGGCGGCTGTTCCTTCCTCCAGGTCTTCCCGCCGCAAAGCGATCTCCTCCCCGTAATGTTGGATACATCCCATAATCAATCCCTCTGCCAAGTCGGCAAAAGGTCGCGATGAACGATACGTCATAATCAGCGTACCTGGCTCGGATGTGTCATAGCTAAATCGAGGCAGCTCGGCCTCTGGATACAGCTTGTTTACTTCCACGTGAATATACTTGTCGACCCTCAGCAAAAATGCAAAGACCGTACTATTTTCCGCTGCAAAAGCCGGATGGCTCTCCATCAGGTGCACAAACAAATACTCGCCAAAGCTTCGCACTAGATCAGAAGCAGGAATCCCTGTCTGTTCACTCAGTTTGACCACCAGTTGAATCATCTCATGGTGATCATACGTTCCAAGTGTCGTATAGCTGCCCCCGGATGCCAAATCAGCTGAGCGTATAATCGTATCGGCCACCCGTAATGAAAACTTGTTTTCGACCATTTCGAGAAAAGTAGTAAAAATCATTCCCTTCACCGTTGTAACGCCCTTTCCTCCTCCGCAGTCGAAAACTGCTCATCTTCCCCCACAATCTCAAGGAAAACGTCCACGATCATCGGATCAAAATGTGCTCCACGTTGCTTTTTAATTTCCGCAATTGCCTCCTGGCGCGTCCAGGCGCGTTTATAGGGTCGCTCATTCGTCAGAGCGTCGTAGAAATCTGCCAAGGCGACAATCCTGCCCGCCAATGGAATTTCTTCTCCCTTGAGTCCATTTGGATATCCAGTCCCGTCCCACTTCTCGTGGTGGGTTATTGCGATCGTCTGCGCCAGCTGCAACACAGAAAACTGGCTTCCTTCCAAAATGCTCGCACCAATAGTCGTGTGCTCCTTCATTCTCAGGAATTCTTCAGGAGTAAATCTGCCTGGCTTCAGCAAAATTTCATCAGGGATGCCGATTTTTCCGATATCATGCAGCGGGGTTGCCCGATTAATCAATCTCACTTCCTGTGGTGGCAAGCCCAGCGCGATTGCGATTTCTTCTGCCATCTGCGCTACACGCACCGTATGCTGACCCGTATCATCATCACGAAACTCGGATGTGCGAGCGAGCAGCTGCAGAATTTCATTCTTGGCTTTCTCAAGCTCCGTAGTTCGCTCCTGCACACGCTGCTCCAAGCGCTGATTTTGATCCTGCAGCTGAATATTGTAAAATCGGGTTCGCAGACAGTTGTTGATTCGAAGCACCACTTCCGTTTTATCAAGCGGCTTCGTCAAAAAGTCATTTGCTCCCAGATGAAGTGCTTCTTTCTTGGCTTCCTGCGTCACATCAGCCGTAAGCACCAGAATTGGCAAGTAATCTCCCTCTGGTTTGAGCTCCTGCAATCGCTTCAAAAGGGTGAATCCATCCATCTCGGGCATATGTAAATCAATCAGGATAATATCTGGCTTTAGCTCGTCATACAGCTGTTCCATCTGCTTCGGGTCAGTCGTGCAGTGCAAATGCGTATATCCCGCACGTCTTAAAATGCGTTCCAGCAAACTAAGATTGTATTCCTGGTCATCCACAATCAGAAAGGTCGCGTTTGCTCTCCAAACTTCATTCATGTCTCATCCTCATCCCATCTTGGTCTCTATCTTGTGAACTAGGATGCTAGTCTATTAGACGCATGTTAGACATAACCAAATGCTGCCACTTTCACGTTTCTCGCTCTGATTATAAGCGATTCCCGGGACTTCTTACACAGATTTTTCCTCATAAAAAAAAGAGACCCCTGTCACAGGTCTCTCCCCGTATTTAGTCTTGCTTAACTATCTGTATCTGTCATATTTCTCAAAACTTCTGTAACATTAGCGACTGCGCTGTTCAAATGTCGATAAAAGGTCGCTCTGCTCATGTTGCATGAACGAGCAGCGGCAATCGGATTATCGAGATGAATCAGATAAGCAGCATTTAGCAAATCACGGTCTTTACTCGACAATAAGACCGATTCCTTGGATAAAAGGGAAATGATTTTATCCGATAAATCCGCTACATTTTCTATGTCATGAAAAACGGGTACAAAAGCTTGCAGCTCAGCCGGTTCATGTAAGGAGGATAAGAGCTTGCGGACCATTTTATGATCCAATTTGCTAGATGGCTTTGGCTTTTCGGAGAAATAGGACAGGATCCATTCTCCAAACTGTCCATGGCGGAAATCGAGCTCCAAAATATCTGCCTGCGCGTAGGACGTATCACAATCACTTGTTCTTGTTGGTCGGATCAGAAAACCTAACTGCTGCAAAAATACTTTTAAATCGGAGTTGGTTGCCACCAGCATGACTCTCGCTCCTTCTCCAATGAGTGACAGGCGATCGAGCGTGAGAAGCCCGACCAGCTCCTCTCTGCTGAATCCGGGAAGCTGATTGGTAGCCGCCCCGAGCACTGCATAATACGAATCTGCCTGGTCGTGTTCACACAGCAACTCATCTGGCTCATAGCATTCCGCCATTTCTGCCGGAAAATATTTGATCATAAATTCGCTTGTTTCTTTATGGATGAGTAACCCAATGAACATTCCAATAGGGAGTCCATCTACTCCACGCAGGACGGCAATGCTCTCTGGAAAGCGAACAGCCAATTCACTTAGAAATGCATGGTAGTTCTCACTCTGCCATGAATCTACACTGTACTCGCACCATTGACGTAATATCTCGTGCAGCACGGGCAAATCTTCCTCGGCACGAATCGATTCCAGAGGGGAGATTAGAGAGTCAACCGACAAATCAGCGTATAGTCGATGAAGGGGAAAAGAATCCTTGCTAAGCTGCAGCATCTGAGAGGTGATGATTCTCTTATTTTCCGGCTTCGCCTGTTGTAATTGCTCATATAAAATCGACGCGGCTCTCGCTCGCAGCAGATGCAAGCGCTGCGGCTCACGCTGCCGGAAATCACGCAGCAGATGCATCCGGGCCAGATCGTGCAGAGACAACCCTTCTGGTGTAGAACGGACAAAGGACTTTCCCTTCAGCTGCTGATAGTCCGCTAATGTTACGGTCTCATCCAAAACAAGCGATAGGATCTCCTGATTGGCATACTGCAAAACGACAAGCACATCAACGAGTGGCTGCAGCTTCGCAAGCGTCAGTTCGCGCAGGATATGGGCGCTTATCGTTTGGGAAACAATCTGCTTATCCTCCTCTGATAAGCGTTTTTGCTGAATCAGCGCTTCAACGGACAATGCCAGAGCTAGCGGGTGTCCGTCAGTCGAATGAGCCAGTTCTCTTGCCATGTCCTTTTGAATAGAACCTGCCGATAAAATGTAGTCAGTCGCTTCTTGATGGGAAAAATGGACGAGCGGCAGCTCTTGTAGATGCTTTCCCCACTGAGAGTGAGTTTTCCATGCCGTAGATAAGACAGATCGTGATGCTAGAATCACTAAAATGCCGGTAGATTGCAGCTTGGGCAAGAAAGCTTCGAGCAGCCAGCCTTCCAATAGGGAGAGGTTATCAAAATTGTCAATGCATAGCACGATCCGTTGCTGCGGACTTGTCTGCAAAAGAGGTTCGAGCGGATGAGAGTAGGTCCGATCCCAAAATTCCAGGGAGACGGCTGCTGATATATATTCGAGAAAACCAACTGGCGTCTGCGCGCAAGAGCGTCCGTCCAGCCACAAGCCTCTGGCACTTCGTTGTCTTGCGCTATGCAGCATTTCTGCAAGCAAGCTGCTTTTTCCGATCCCGCCGATCCCCGTTACGGAGAATATGCGCAATGGAGCCTCAGGGTTATCTAACCACTCATTCAGTGAATCGCGTTCTTTTATTCTGCCGACGAATAGCTTCCTGTTTCCCCCTGACCGAACCTCTTGTGTCGGATTCATCTATTTCCACCATTTTCATTTAATTTTGTCTCGTCTGAATAATTGTATCATTTCCTGATTTATCTGTACGTAGAAACATTGAGACAAAGATGAGACTACGCTGAGACTCTCGATCTATTAGAAGTATAAGCGGATAGTGGGCAGATTTCTGTAACCGTCGTTACAATCAGTAAAATCGTTTTCGGATGAGGTTCTAAACACAGTTCCCTGAGCCTGGAACAAATCCGCCCACACATAGCAAAAAGTGGCCCGCAAAAGGCCACTTCTCCACATACTACAAGTTGCTCCCTTCCATACTCCCAAGGAAACAAACAAGGTTCTATTTCGATTTCTATGAACGTTTGACTAGCGCCCAAACCAATACGCAATCTCCCTCGCCATCGTTATAGACGGCGTGCGCTTCTCCCGCTGGTATGAGCGTCGAGTCTCCGGCATGAATGCGATGCACGGTTTCTCCAATGGTTGTAAGCATCGTGCCTTTGATCAGGATCGAATACTCGTCTTCATCATGTGGCGCGAGCCCAGAGACGGGAATTCGGGAGCCTGGAGGGATGGTTACGATGCCAAAACGAGTCTTGCCGCCAACAATGATGTCAAAGGGCAGCATCGTTTTGAGCACGACATCTGGTACAGCTTCTGCCTGCACTTCCTGTCCACGAGCGATCAACATACACAGCACTCCTTCTTTTCTCCTGACAATTGTCCTTACTCTATGTGTACAAATGACAAGCTACCAGCTGGCCATCAGCTGCCTTTTTGAGTACGGGTATCTCTGTTTTGCAAATCTCCATGCAGCTTGAGCAGCGGGTGTGGAACGTGCAGCCTGTTGGCGGCTTTGCAGGACTTGGTACGTCTCCGCGCAAAATGATCCTCTCCCGCTTCTCTCCATCTACCTCTGGCACAGCAGACATCAGCGCTTGTGTGTATGGATGCATAGGCGTTTCAAACAGCTTCTCCTTCTCCGCAAGCTCAACAATTCTGCCCAAATACATCACAGCTACCCGATCCGAGATATGACGCACCACCGATAAATCATGGGAAATAAACATGTAGGTGAGCTTGTACTGCTCCTGCAAATCCTGCAAAAGATTGATGACCTGTGCCTGAATGGAAATATCCAGGGCAGATACTGGCTCGTCAGCAATGATTAGCTGCGGCTGTAGAACGAGTGCGCGTGCAATCCCGATGCGCTGCCGCTGTCCACCGGAAAATTCATGCGGATACCGCTTGGCGTAGCTCGGATTTAGCCCTACGTTGCCCAGCAGCTCCAGTACCCGGTCGCGTTGCTCCCCCCGCGAGCCCATGCCATAAACCAGCATCGGTTCCATCAACGTGCGCTCAATCGTCCAGCGCGGATGCAGCGAAGCGTACGGGTCCTGAAAGATCATTTGCATGTCCCGGCGAACACCTCGCAGCTCGCCTTTCGACAGGGACGTCAGCTCCTTTCCAGCAAAACGAATCGAGCCCTCGGTCTCCTGCAATAGCCGAATCACCAACCGAGCTGTTGTCGATTTGCCACAGCCTGACTCCCCGACAATACCGAGCGTTTCCCCTCTCGATACCGAAAAGCTGACGCCATCGACTGCCTTAACCGTACCAACAGTGGAGGAGAATACTCCCTTTTTTATGGGATAGTGCTTTTTCAGTCCATTTACCTCAAGCAAGATGTCATTTTCCATTGTCGCTTTTGGCTGATCATGCATGTTTTTCTCCTCCTTCCTCAACGACGAGCCAGCAAGCGGCCTGTGAAGCTGGTCCTGCGGCAAACAGTCCCGGCAACTCCTGATGGCAGCGATCTGTTGCATGCGCGCAGCGATCCACAAAGCGGCAGCCCTTGCCCCATTGCAACGGAGGAGGTACCTGTCCCGGGATATAATTCAGGCGATGATTTGTCTTCGCATTTTTAGGCAGAGAGGCCAGTAGCCCCTGCGTGTATGGATGTTGGGGATTGTCCAGGATTTCGCGCACTGGCCCCTTTTCCACAATCATCCCAGCGTACATGACGATGACTTGATCGCACACCTCAGATACGACGCCCAAATCATGGGTGATCAGCATCATCGACATGTTGTGCTTGTGCTGCAGCTCTTTCATCAGCTCGAGAATTTGAGCCTGAATCGTCACATCCAGTGCTGTTGTCGGTTCATCGGCGATCAGCAGCTCCGGATCGCAAGCCATCGCCATTGCGATCATGACACGCTGCCGCATGCCCCCGGAGAGCTGATGGGGGTAATCTGTGATGATCTCCTCCGCGCGGGGAATCCCCACCATTTTCAACAGCTCTACCGTGCGCGCCTTACGCTCCGCTTTCCCCAGCTTCGTATGAATTTTCAATGCTTCCATGATTTGATTGCCGACGGTATACACCGGATTGAGCGATGTCATCGGCTCCTGAAAAATCATCGAAATCCGGTTTCCGCGAATTTCACGCAGCTCCTTTTTACCGAGGGAGAGCAGGTCCTTGCCCTTGAACAGAATCCGTCCGCCGCTCACCTGACCTGGCGGCTTGATCAGTCCCATGATGGAGAGGGACGTGACACTTTTGCCACATCCCGACTCGCCGACCACACCAATCGTCTCGCCCTGTCCGATTGCAAAGGATACCCCATCTATGGCATGAAACGATTGCCCCTGCGAACGGAAGGTGGTTCTCAGGTCCCTGACTTCCAAAACAGGTTGTTGGCGCTCCATAGTCCTCCCCCTTTTACTTCGCTGCTTTTGCGATCGCTACTTGCTCCAGGCTCTCGTCCATATCCGCTACAAACTGTTCCAGTATCGCATCGTCATGTGCCATCGAAATGGCATGATGCAAGAGATAGTTTGGCAGGCAGTATACTTGCTTGCTGCTCAAATGATTGATGAAACGAGCATAGTCTGTTTTATCAGACGCTTGTGCCTCCCGGTAGTTGGCAATGGACTCATTGGTAAAGTACCAGTGGAAGTGCCCTCCGCGTCCCTGCATTCTCGCCGCTACCCCGTGCTTTTGCGCCAAGCGATCAAATTCACTGATTAACTGCGCAGTCCGTGCCTGCAGTGTATCAAATACGCGTTTTTCCTTGTACAGCTCCATGAATGCCATGGAAGCAGCCAGTGATACTTGATGCCCATTGTAAGTTCCGATAAAAGAGCAGGTTCCTTTTCCTGGAGTGACGGTTTCAAAGATTTTGGCTTTTCCTGCGACGGCTGCCAGCATGTACCCGTTGGCAATCGCTTTTCCGAACGTAGCCAAGTCAGGAACGACCCCATAATGCTGCTGTGCTCCACCCTCGCTGTCGCGGAAGCCCGTCAGCAGCTCATCAAAGACAAGCACGATATTCAGTTGGTCACACAAGCGACGCAGCCCTTGCAGATATTCTTTTTTCGCCGGAATATATCCAATATCAATCATCGTTGGCTCAATGATCAGAGCCGCAATCCGGTGCTGGTTGGCTGTCAGGAGCTTTTCAGCTGCCTCCAGGTCATTGAATGGAAGAACCAGCGTAGTTTCTACGATTTCTTTCATTAATCCGCTTGTACCTGGCAATGAATTCGGAGCAGAATGATCTCCAGCTTTGGTCATGTCTGGCCACGTGCTGACGTACACTGCGTCATGCCAACCGTTATAAGCGCCCTCGATGACTGCCACATGCGGTTTTCCTGTATAGGTGCGCGCCATCGTCATCGTGTGCATGGTCGCTTCTGTGCCTGTGTTCGTGTAGCGTACCTGCTCCGCTGTTTTCACGAGTGAGAGGAAGGTTTCCGCTGCTTTTACGCTTAGCTCGGTTTCCAATCCCGTCACGATGCCACTTGTCATATAGGAAGCCATGCGCTCATTGAAATCTTTATCGTTATGCCCGAGGATGACAGCGCCATTGCCCATGACTACATCGAGATAACGGTTGTTGTCGAGATCCCAGATATAGGCTCCATCGCCTTTTTTATAATAGAGCGGGTGCGGAGAACGAAAACGGGAGTTGGAATGAACACCGCCAGGTACCGACCGGTTTGCTGTTTCGTATAATTCCTTTGATTTTGTGAAATCCATGTTGACCACCTCTTTAGCCATATTGTTTTACTGTGTCAGCCGACAGCATGCTTTTATATAGGAATTGATAGAATTGGTTATGCTCGCTTGGAGCCAGTCGGCTGTATGCTTCGTATACTGCTTCATTGCCACGCCAGTAGCTGTAGATGAAGGGTGCTCGTAGAGAATGAGTAACAAAGCGCAGACGAGAAGCTATCCAGTTGTCCTCACCAAAAGCGAACTCTTTCAGATAGCGACCTGCCTCCTCGGTACTCTTGCCCTCGGCGTGAATCATATGGGCCGCATTCATTCCTGAAATAGAGCGTATTTGTTGATAGATTTCATAAATATGATCATCGACAGAGTAGCCCCAGCTAATAAAGCGCATGCCGTTGTCTGCGATTCCTTCGAATACAGAGCTGGAGGCGGTATTGGTGATGACGAGTCCGGCATCCAGCGGCAGCTCGCCTGCTTTTACCCCAAGCTCGCGAATGTACATATGTGTGGTATGGCCCGGGAAGCACTCATGCGTGACGAGGTGTTTGAGTCCCTCATACGTATAGGCCAGATCGCCATTGAGATACATCTTGCCGTTTACGTAGTCGCAGTAGGCATTGTAAGGCACGCCATATACGATTTCAGGCGTCACTTCTACATCTGCCATTTGCGGAAACATCCGCTCTGCTACGAGCGCCCTTGCTGTCGCCAGCATTTCTCGCAAGACCGAATCGAGTTCTTTTGTCGGAACTCGTCGATCTGCCTCCCATGCCGCTACCTTTTGCTCTAGCGTGCCTTGGTAACCACGCTGTGACAACGCTTTGTCCAGACGCTCATGCAGCGTTTTTTGCTCTATACTCGTCACGGGGTTTTCATTTACATGCAAGAAGCCTCGCACTTTTTCCCTGAAGGGGATGTCCACACCCGCGCACCAGTTTGCCAGCGCTTCGAGCGAGCCAATCTGCTGCTGCATGTAATTGCGGCGCACCTCGTCAGTGATTTTGGCATAATCGACAAGCAGCCCACGCAAATCCTCGCGCACCTCACTCCAGCTCGTATAGGAATGAGGAGTGACATCCGTCAAATTAATCGGCACAAGTCCCTCTCGATCAAAGGAAGCCTCGTTCGTTGCGCCATTTCCATTTCGATACAGATTGTCCATCCCCAGAACGATACGGCAGTAGGTTTCGGACAACTGCATATCCCGCTCATCTCGCAAAGTCACGTAGGTTTACGCCTCCTCGGCTGTATCGAGATTTCCAATCATGAAGCCGTAGTCGCCCGGATTTACCTTGTGCAGATTGCCGCGCATCAGAATCACCAGATTGCGCTCAAAAGGAGTATGAATGACTTCCAGCTCCTCAAAGGTTTGCGGATTGTATGTGCGAGACAATACTTGCTTGCCCTCGATCACAGAGCCTACAGCACTGAAATCGAAGCCTGGCACCAAAAGTCCGCCTTGTGTCGGACGAATGATCTCGATTTCGGTCATGACGACTTGCTTCGGTGCAGGTACGACTTCACCTGGCAGCATTTTCAGATGACGCATGCAGTTGAAAATCCCTTCTACACCGCGCTCTACGGCATGCTCGTAGTTAGGACCTCCACCTACCTCTACGGTCACGCTTGGTATGCCTTTTGCCGATGTGTACGTAGCTGTTGTTCCTTCGTATGGATGAGCCGGACGGTACAGAACCGGGAAGTTAAAGGCACGAGACAATGCTTCATCATTTTGAATGTACACATAATCAACAATTGGCAAAGCACCACCAGCATGCAGATCAATATAGGCATCGATTTTATCGAGGAAATTGGTCACGATCGCATGTGCGATTTGATCAGTCACCCAGCCTTCTGGATCGCCAGGGAATACACGATTGAGGTTGTTCATGTCCAGCGGCGTGTTGCGTGTCAACGATTCGAATGCGAGCGGATTGGCTACCGGCATGATCAAAACTGTACCGGACAGCTCTTCTTCATTCAGACGATCATAGACACGGCGCAGGATTTCAGCGCCAATGATTTCATCACCGTGAATGACAGCTGACAAACCGAGGACTGGTCCTTCTTGCTTTCCATAGATGGTATGCAGCGGCAGTGTTACTTTGGCTCCGTTGGACAGGTGAGTAACCGGGATTTCGTTGTATTCGCGTTTTGCTTGGTTCATGGGTAAAACCTCCTCATTATTTTCGTTTCAATTTGGTATCTGTCAGGTCACGGATGCCATCGCCTAAGAGATTGAAGCCGAGCACCGTGAGCATGATCGCCACACCTGGATAAATGGAGAGGTGAGGCGCATCCTGCAAAAATTTCATGCCAAATGCCAAGGTCCAGCCCCAGCTTGATTCAGGTGGTTGTATTCCGAGTCCCAAAAAGCTGAGTGTCGCTTCTGCCACAATCGCCTGACCAAGTCCCAGCGTCGCAACGACGATGATCGGCGCCAAGCAGTTGGGCAAAATGTTGTACACGATGATGCGAAAATCGCTGGAGCCGATGGTACGTGCAGCCTGGACATACTCTTCCTCCTTGATGGAGAGGACCGTAGCCCGCACGAGCCTCGCGTAGCTCGTCCAATAGACCAGAGCAAGCGCGATAATTACATTTTCTATTCCTGGACCAAGCGCTGCGACAAAGGCAATGGCAAGCAGCAGTACCGGAAAGGACAAGACGATATCGACAAAGCGCATGATCACAGTATCAATCCAGCCGCCATAGTAGCCAGAAATCAATCCGAGCGTCACGCCGATGACCAGCGCCAGACTGACAGAGACAATCCCTACCTCCAGCGAGACCCGCGCCCCATACAAAATACGCGTGTACAGATCGCGCCCAAACTGATCGGTTCCCAGCAAATGACCGCCTTCCAGCGGATCAAGCAATCTCTCTCTAACATTCATTTCATAGGGGTCATGCGTGGATAACAGTGGTGCGAGAATCGCCGCCACCACAACGGCAAGCACGATGATTCCCCCAATCAACACAGCCTTGCTTTTGGCTGCGGTGCGAAGCAGATTGACGTTCATCAGCCTCCCTCCTTATCTCTGCTGTATCTTGGGGTTGACGACAGCGTACAGAATATCGACGATCAGATTGGTGAGCGCAAACAGGAAGGCGATAATAAAGACACTGCCCTGCACCACCGGAAAATCGCGCTGGCTGATCGCTGTAATCACCAGTCGACCAATACCTGGCCAAGCAAAGACCGTCTCCGTAACGATCGCGCCACCCAGCAGATTGCCAAACTGGAGTCCGACAATCGTAATAACTGGAATCAGCGCGTTGCGAAACGCATGCTTGACGATCACCATGAATCCGCTTACACCTTTTGCCTCAGCCGTTCGCACATAATCCTCTTTGAGTACCTCCAGCATCGTAGAGCGAACCATCCGGGTAATCAGCGCTGCGCTCATGACCCCGAGCGTCAGGGCCGGCAGGAATAGACTGCGGATGCTTTGGATCAGATCGTAGATGTTTCCTGTCGTAATCGCTGTCCATAATGCTTCGGTAAGAGGCTCGCCACGCCCAAAGGAAGGGAACCAGCCAAGATTCACAGATAATCCGATGATGAGCAGCATCCCCATCCAGAAAACCGGAATCGACACACCCAGCTGAGCGAAAAACATGCTGATGTAATCGACCCAGGAAAACTGCTTTACCGCAGACAAGATCCCAAGCGGAATGGCAATGACGAGTGCGATGATCATCGCAAGAAATGCCAGCTCCAGAGTGGCAGGAAGATGCTTCGCAATCAGTGACAAAACAGATTCATTCTGGAAAATGGAATGACCCAGGTCACCCATCGCCACGTTTTTCAAAAAGGTAAAAAGTTGAACGTACAGTGGCTCATTTAAACCCATCAGGTTGCGCAGCCGCTCAATCTCACTCTGGCTGGCATCCTGTCCAAGCAGCACCATCGCCGGATCGCCCGGAATCATGTGCAGGAGGAAAAAGACAATGATGGAGATACCAATGACAACCGGCACCATTTGGAACAATCGTTTTATGAGATACGTGACCAAAAGGATCGCTCCTTACGCTGTAAGTGAAGCGGGGGAGAAAATCTCCCCAGCCACTTATTTATTCACTTCCACATCTTTGAGGTTGTACAGGCTACCTTTCGGGTGTTCCTTGAAGCCAGTGAGCTTGTTGGAGTGCATCGCTACATAGCCCTGATACAAAACAACATCGTAGGCTACTTCTTCCGTAACCGTTTTTGCTATTTCCTGATAAATCTTGGCACGCTCTGCCTGATCCAGTGAAGCGCGTCCTTTATCCAGAAGCTCGTCAACCTTTGGATTGTTGTACTTGCCGTAGTTATTTTCACTTTGAGACTGGAATTGTCCATACATCGCACGATCAGGATCAACCAGGCTGAGCCAGCCGAGCAGTGCGATATCAAATTTTTGCGACATCATGTTTGCGGAGAATGTCGGCCACTCTGTTGTGGAAACCTTCGCGTCTACTCCCGCCTTGGCGAACTCATTTTGCAGGAACTCTACGGTTTGAATCCGGTTCGGGTCTTCTGTATGCGTAGACAAGGTTACGGTCAGCTTTTGGCCATCCTTGTCCAGGAAGCCATCGTTGTTGGTATCCTTCCAGCCCGCTTCATCAAACAGTCTTTTTGCTTCAACTGGATCATAGGAGAAGCCTTTGATGCTCGGATCAAATGCCCAGGATGGAGGAATCAACGGCGTTTCGCCCGGTTTATCCATTCCTGCGTAGAGACTTTCGGAAATCAGCTTTTTGTCTACCAGATGGGCGAAGGCTTGGCGTACTCTTACATCAGACAGAATCGGATTGGTCGTGTTGTAGTTGAGGTAAGTAAAGCCCAGTCCTTCTGTTTCGATCACGGTAAAGTTGTTATTGTTTTTGATTTTGGTGATGTCCTGTGGCGAGAGCGGCGAATGAACGAGATCGACATCGCCTGCTTCCAGGGCGGATACGCGTGTCGTATTGTCCGGAATGATGAAATAGGTCAGCTTTTTGGTTTTGGCAGGGCCTCCCCAGTACTGCTCATTTGCTTCAAATGCGATCTTGCTGTTTTTGTCCCATTTCACCATTTTGTAAGGACCGGTTCCCACGGGATTGAAAGAAAAGGCTTGCGGGTCCTTCTCCGCCAGATGCTTTGGAACGATGCCCAGATCGAGGTAGCTCAGCAGCGGACCATATGGCTGCTTCAGCGTAAATTTGACAGTGGAATCGTCAATCACATCTACGCTGGCGATCGGTGCATACAGCTTTGCATACGGTGCCTTGAAGTTCGGGTCAAGCAGCGAATCATAGGTGAATTTCACATCTTGTGCGGTAAAAGGCGTACCATCATGGAACGTTACACCCTTGCGCAGTGTGAACACCCATGTAGTCGGGTCTGGATTCTCCCATTTCTCAGCCAAGGAAGGCAGCGCTTCCATCTTGTCGGAGAGGCGAATCAAGCCATCGAAGACAAGATCGGTCACGCGAGCCGCTGTAGTATCGCGGGAGAGTCTTGGGTCCATCGTTCCGGCGTCTACATCCAGACCGACCTTCAACTCATCCGACTTGGCTGCTTGCTCGCCTTTACCCTCTGTAGTCGTTTGCGGCGTACCCGCTTGGGAGCTGCTGTTCTCTGGTGCTTTGTAGCTGCATCCAGTCATCGCTGCTGTCACTAAAAAAGCAATCGAAACCAATGCACATAAGCCTTTCTTTTTCATCTCATGAGATCCCCTTTCTAAATGGACAATCTATTTCTCTGTTGCTTGTTACCCCTCGCGAATGTCGATGTAGCTAATTTCTTTCGGGCTTTGCGTCAGTATCTCGCAGCCACCCTCTGTCACTACGACGATATCCTCAATGCGGACTCCGAACTCGTCCGGCAAATAAATCCCTGGCTCGATGCTAAACACCATCCCCGCTTGCATTTCATCCTCGTTGTTCTGATGCAAGAACGGTCCTTCGTGCAGTTCCAGCCCCAAGCCATGGCCTGTTCGGTGCGTGAAAAAGCGATCGTAGCTGACTTTGGCAAATTCGCTTCGAATCATGCGGTCCACGTCTGCGAACCTGACTCCCGGCCTGATCATCGCAATCGCCTTTTCCTGTGCAGCGCGTACGATTTTGTAAATTTCCTCAAAGCGTTGGTTCGGCTTGCCGTAGTAAAGCGTTCGGGTAATGTCGGAGCAGTAGCTATGGTAAATCCCTCCCATATCGATCACGACCGCCTGCTCTGGTATCAGGCTGGTCATGCCGATCTCATGGTGAGGATTAGCACTGTTTTTCCCGAAGCCGATAATTGGCTGAAAGGATAGATCATGCACCGAATGCTCCCCGAAAAAGCTGCGGATCGTCTCAGCCATTTCGCGCTCGGTTGCCGGATAATACTGCAGCTCGACCACCTGGTGCATGACCGCATCGGCTATACGCGCGGATTGACGCAGGATATTGATCTCGCACTCATCCTTGATTTCGCGCAGCTTTTCTACCACGTAGCTTTTGATTGGCTGAAGATCGGTACGGATGCGCAGCAGATCAATCAAATAGGAGCTAGACCAGCTTTGGTCAATTCCAATTTCCCCGCTCGTTCCCACATGCTCCGCCAAAAGAGTGACGGGATCGTTTTCATCTGACCAGAGAACGACCTCAATCTCTTCCGGCAAAGCGAGTTGACCTGCGAACATTTGGTGGATAAACAGCTTCGGCTTGTTCTCCCCGTCAAAATAAAGACAGCTGAGTCTCTCTCCCGTGGAGATGTGTTGACCAGTAAGGTAGTACAAATTCGCTGTGGAACTGACGAGTAATCGGCTCATCCGCTCTGACTGCATGGACAGGATGCAACGTTGAAGTCGTCCTGTGAAGGGTTTCATAAAGGGATGCTCCTTTCATTTGCTGCCACACGCATGCACGAAAAAGACCAAGCCAAACACTCGTCCCCAAACATGGCTGGGAGACAAATGATCAGCTTGGTCGTAAACTCCGAGTGTATGAATAGGGGCTGCCTATCCACAGGAATTTAGGCTTGCTGTGCACATCTGTTGTCGTTCAGTTATAAATATTCTTACTCTTTTATGTTATCCCACTTTTAATAAAAGTGCAACTATTTAGTTTCATTAAAAATAATCTTATCGTGTAGCAAAGTTTACGTCCTTCATCGTTAAACAAACTTGCCCACTTCCTAGCAGATCAATGATTCCAAATCTCTTGGATAGTACGTCAGCATCTCCATGCCATTTTCCGTCACCACAATCGTCTCTGCATGACGGAAGCCGCCAAGGCCATTCACATAAATGCCGGGCTCCACCGACATGACCATTCCTGCCTGCAAAATGGTTTCTTCCCCGAGATCAAAAAACGGTGCTTCGTGATTCATGAGGCCAAGGGCATGTCCTGTATGGTGACGAGTCAAATGGGTGACACCATTTTCGCGGAAGTAGCGCTGCACTTCTTCCTCTACCCTGCGTGCCGGAATTCCCGCCCGTATGGTGGCAAACGCTGTGTCCTGTGCGCCAAGCATGAGCTGAAAATACTTTTCCTGCTCCTTGCTCGCTTCTCCGACAAACATCGTTCTCTCCAGCTCGCTATGATAGCCCCATACCGCAGCATCTGCTCCAGTCACGAGCGTATCACCATGCTTGAGCATGATGCTTTGTGTCACCGCATGAGGCACAGCGGACATCGGACCTACCTGTCCACGAAACACCGCAATCACATTGTGCCCATACCCGCCATACGGCTTGTATCCGGGCCCAAGCGCATCGAGCATCATCATCGAGGCTTCGTGACTGGCACAGCCTTCGATTTCCATCGCATTGACCCCTGCTTTCGAATATTTCTGCAGAAGCCGGTGCGCCAAGTGCGACCAGCGCAATGATTCTTTGATCAGCTCCAGCTCATTTGCCGATTTTACCGCACGCGCCTCTTCTACCCAGCCTCGCAGGGAGACAAACTCTTTTGCATCCAGTAATTCACTCACTCTCGGTCCGCGATACCCCATCGCCGAGCCATAGCCATCCGCGTCCAGACCGATCGTTTTGCCCTCAAAACCCGCAGCGATCAGCTCTTCCTTCAAGTATTCCATTGGATGCCGCAAACCGGGATACTCTGGATAGGAATGCACCTCGTCGACTTGCGCAAACATCTCGGCGTGCTCATGCTCCAGCGCCGGAACAAACAGATGGGACTTGCTATTCGGAGCCAAGAACAGTCCAATGGGGCGTTCTGTGGGATGAAAATGAAATCCGGTCAAATAAAAGATGTCGGTTACCCCAAACAAAATGGCAGCTTCTACTCCATGCTTCTCAAGTCGTGTCAAAAAGGCTTTTTGCCTCTGCAAAATTTCGTCGGTTGGAATCGCCAAAAGCATGCGTGGTCCCTCACTTCCTGTTTTTCGGTAGGTTTTTGTCAACGTAAAAAGGACCAAGCCAAAACAATCCGCGACGCAAAAAAGCGTCTGGATCATTCAGCTTGGTCCGTACGTCCCGTCTGGTATGAACAGGGGATGCCTGTCCACTGGAACAACGACTTGCTGGTTTTATCTGTTAGGGGTCATTATAAACGCACTCGACCCAATTTTCAATATACTCTGTTTTTATTCAGACGCTGCCTCTGCATATGTCATGGATTTATAAATTTCGAACTGATTATAGGCATCGCGAATCGCAGAAACGATGGCTTTTTTCCCGAGCCCAAAATACCGCCGCTCAAACTTTTGAATGGGAAGATCAACGCCGTTTTTTAAATCGTGTCCCACTAGAATGCTTTTGATAAAATCATTGCACATGTTGGTGACAAAGGTACAAGAAGCGTTTACGATTTTGTCTGATTCGGGGTCAATCTCAAAACCGACGCCCATGACTCCGTACAAATTCTTAGCAGCCATTCCATCAGGCAAGCGGGAATAGCCTGTACAAAAAATAGTTTCGTCATTTCTTACGCCCATGGTGAAATCCTCCCTTCGATGCCTACTATCAGAATTATTTTACTTTGTTTAAGGACAAATGCCTACGGTGAAAAACAGACAACTTCACTGGCGATCCCAACGAATCTGATTCTAGCATTTACCTGGGAAAAAGGAATCAAGAAAAAATGGATGCGGCGGACGGGCTGCTGTGGGGGAGGAAACCGGATAAACCAAAAACCCGGACATTATTTTGCCCGGGCTTCTATCCTCATCGTGATTATCCACTTATATTTTTCGCCAGCTTTTGATTCCGCTTCTCTTTTTGCCTCATTCGCCGTTGCTCCATAACCGTGTAGAACGACGGGACGACGACCAACGTGAACATAGTCGAGAAAAAGAGGCCGGAAATGATGGTTACCGCGAGCGGTCTGAACAGCTCGTCTCCCGAAATAGCGAGTGGAAGCAGTCCCGCGATAGCCGTCATCGAGGTTAGCAAAATGGGTCGAAACCTTGCTTCTCCTGCCTCAATGACGGCTTCTTTGAGTGCGAAGCCACGCTTGCGGGCTTGCTCGATAAACTCTACGAGAACGATGCCGTTACGTACGACAATACCGGACAAAGAGACGATTCCCATCATCGTCATGAAGCCGAGTGGTGTCCGCGTCACAAACAGGCCAATCAAGCTTCCTGAAATAGCCAGATAAACGGTACTCATGACAAGCACCGGAATGCGCAGCGAGTAGAATTGCATCGCGATCAGTATGACGATGAGGAACACCACAATAATCGACAGCTTCCCCATATCGATGAAGACCTCCACCTGTGCCGAGGTTTCCCCGTCATACTCCAGAAAATAACCATCGGGCAAAGGCATCTGCGCTAACAGCGGCTTGATTTCCTTCATGACCTCTGTAGCCGTGCGCCCTGATAATTCACCTGTAATGGAAATCGTTCGATCCAGATTTTTGTGAGGAATATTTTGCACGCTAAACGAGGGCTGTATCGTAACCAGCGAAGTCAGCGGAATCAGCTCTCCCTTTGCACTCGGAACAGAGAATTGCTGAAAGGCATCGATCCCGGCCTGCTCGTCTTTTTGCAAGTATAGCGTAATGTCAGTTAGCTGCTTGCCATCATCAAACTCACTGACCTTGATCCCTTCACTCACCAATCGCAGAGTACGCGACAAGTCTGCCGCTGTCACACGATAACGCTCCATCATTGCCTGATTGGTTTCAAACGCAATGGAGTAGCGGTCTATGCCGAGGTCGTCCTGAACGTCAGAAATCCCTTCGACTTTGACCACCTGCTCCTGAATTTTCTGGGACAGCTCTCGCAGTGTCGTGATATTTTCCCCATACACACGGATCACCACAGGCTTGCCCACGGATGGTCCCGTCTGCAAGCTGCGCGGTACAATGACTGCTTCGGGGAACTGCTTTTGGATGGCAGCCATCGTTTCATTTTGCAGGGTTTGGGTGGTTGTCTTCTGCTTGTCAAAGCGAACGATCAGCTGTCCGATGTTGATACCATTGCCCGCCCCCGTATTGCTTCCGAATATTTTCGGAGCGCTGCCTCCGGCGAAGGCGCTCACGTTCCATACCCCTTCGGCTTTGGAAAATTTCTCGGACGCCTGCTGCATGACCTTGTTTGTTTCTTCCAGGCTGCTACCATATGGCAACTTCACGTTGACCAGAAGTACATCGCGATCTGCGACAGGGAACAGCTCAATTGGCGTCAACGGAATTAAAAAGTAAGCCAGCGTACTGATCAATACCGCGATCATTCCGGTACGCAGTGGCTTCTTCAGCAGCCGTGGAAGCACTCGCTGCGAATACCAGCGCGAGAGCTGAATCAGTTGTTTCCCCAACAATCCTGCAGGCTTGCGCTCATCCAGCTTGACGCGTCTGCGCTCCTCGCTCCACCGCCGAAAAATCGGTATGATCGTCAACGACATGACCATCGAGGCTACCATCGAAACAATAATAATGACAGGAATCGGACGTACAAAAGCACCGGAACCGCCACTCAGAAACAGCAGGGGACCAAACGAGGCGACCGTCGCCAGCGTAGCAGTCACAATCGAAATGGACACTTCCTTGGCACCCAGTGCTGCTGCGCGGTACGGCTTTTCCCCCAGCTTGACGAGACGGCGCTCGATATTGTCATTCACCACAACCGCATCGTCAACGAGAATGCCCAGCACGATAATCAAGCCCACAATCGTAATCTGGTTCAACGTCACCTCGAAAAACGGCAGAAAGATCATTCCTGTGGCAAGTGAAATTGGAATCGCCAGTGCAACCATGAGTGAGGTTGTAAAATTCAGCCCCAAAGTGCAAACGACCAGCACAGCTACAACGGCAATCAGCAGTTCACGCCACAAGTCGCTGAAAATTTCATTGATGCGCTCGTTTTGTGTGTAGAGGGACTCTGCCTTTGCCCATACAGGCAGGGTGGACGTCAGCTTTTCTACCTGCACATCAATTCGTTTTTGCAGACCGGGAATATTCGTTTTTTGTTCCGCCATCAAGCTGATGGAGAGCGCTGGCTTGTTATTGTGATAGACGCGATAGTCTGCATCCTTGGTCGTGTGGCTGACTTCAGCAATTTGCTTCAAATAGATCGGGTTTCCATTTTTTCCGTAGCCAACAACGACCTGCTCCAGCTCACTTAAATCTTTGAGCTCGGTCATTTTCATTTCATAGGTACGATAGTCGATCGTATAGTTGCCGAGTGGTGCGGTTTCGTTGGCTGATTTGATCGCTGCTTGTACCTGTGCCCAGGTGAGCTTTTCAAATTGCAGCTTTTTCGGGTCGAGCTTGATCTGGATCTCCTGCTCGGGGAGTCCCTCAACTGTCACATTGGACACACCAGGAATTTTGCCGAGCTGATTTTTCCAGACCGTCATCGTCTCCCGCAATTGTCCAAGCTGGCTGAACGAATCGGCTGTAATCATAAAGGTCTGAGCAAACATCCTGCCCATATCGTCATTGATTACTGGCTGTCTGGCATCAACGGGTAAAAATGCTTCTGCATCCTTTACCTTTTTACGCAGCTCATCCCATTTTTCTTTGGGGTCTACTCCGTTATTGGTCTCCACCGTGATGACAGAAATACCTGGCTGTGACCCGGAAGTGATCGATTTGAGTCCCTGAATTTCTTTGATTCTGACTTCAATTTCTTTGGTGACAGTCTGCTCTACGCGCTCTGCGGATGCTCCTGGCATTGCGGTTGTAACGGAAGCGCGATTAACGGCAATCTCGGGAATTTCTTGATGGGGCAGCTGAAAAAAGCTCAGCACTCCTACAAGAATAATCATGATAAAGAATAGTAGCGTGATTTTTTGTTTGCGGATAAAAAATTCGATCATGGCCGATCACCTTGCATCACTTCGAGATCGTCTCCATCAAAAAGCTGATCAACCCCTTTTGTAATGACCATCTCCCCTACGGACAGTCCAGATTCGATCTGCAGCTGATTATTTGCCATTACCCCCAGTGTGACAGGGGTTTTCACCGCTTTATTTCCTTTCGAGACAAAAACATACGGCTGCCCTTCACCCTTACTGAGTACAGCCTCTACAGGGACGAAGATGCCTTTCGGTCCAGAGCGCTCACGACTTGCTGTCACTATTTGACCAACGAGCCAATCATGCTGTGGATTCGGAATCATCACCTCGACGGAAACCGTTCCGCTCTGCTGACTTACAGCCGGCAAAACGCGCTTTACTTCCCCTACACGCTCTTGCTCGTAGAGGCTTACTTTTACTTGATTTCCCTTTTTCCATAAACCAATTTCGCGATCTGGGACAGAGAGTTCAACGAGCAATGTATCAACATTTCCGATTCGATAAACGCTGCTCCCTGTGGATGCCAGCTGTCCGACTGCCGTCATTTTTTCCAGCACGATCCCAGAAATAGGTGCTGTCAGATTTGCTTTTGACTGCGATAAGGCGGCGCGCTGCTGTCCCACCACTGCCTGCTGGAATACACCTGCTGTTTGCTGCTTTACTTCCTTGCGCGGACCATTTTTTACGAGTACATAGGCTTGCTCGGCATTTTCCCAGTCCTTTTGGGCGAGAGCCATGTGGTTTTGAACAGTCTCCAAATCGTTTTGCGATAATGCACCCTGACGAAACAACTCTTCGGATCGCTGCCAATCTGCCTTCGCTTTCTCCAGACTTACGTTGGCCTTCTCCAGCGTATTTTGGGACTGGATGAGTTCTTCTTCACGCGCGCCGTTGTTGATCTGTGCAAGCTGTGCCTGTGCTTGCTGTACCGATGCGGCGGCACTTGCTGCCTGCAAAGAAAGATCGCGATTGTCTACGCTGGCAAGCAGGCTGCCCTGCTCTACATAATCTCCTTCCTCCACCGCAAGCGAGACGATTCGACCATTTGTTTCAAAAGCAGCCTGCGTCTCCTCGCTCGGCTTCAAAACGCCTGACCATTTGGAGACCTGGACCGGTGAATCCTCCTTCACTTGTATCACCGCGACCCGTTTGCCAATCGACTGCTCGACTTCCGCTTCTTTCGGGGCAGGACCACATGCGCTTAGCAGCATGACTGCTACCAGTGCAATCACACCTTGTTTACGTTGCTTCAATCTCGATCCCTTCCTTCCCTATAGAAAACCTGTCCACAAAAGACATGGAGCCACCTCAGAAAAAAACCGAATGTTCGGAATCATTTACTCGGAAGCCCGTTCTGCAGACTGTTCATTTCAACATTTTTAGCATGATATGTTTCCTTTTATATATGTAAATTATAGGATTCCTCCCTCAAAAGTCTATGTCTTCCTTGTGTCAACTTTGTCCCGATTGAATACAACACTTACTGACACTTGTGTCGGAACGAACAAAAAAATAAAGACACGAATGTCAGTGCAATTATTTCACACTCCCGACACTAGTGTCAATTTCTACGTTGTAGCAACATTGTGACCGTCTGGTAGCCCATAGCCTTCCAAAAGCACGTTAAAAATCAGGCTGTTCCAATCCGTCTCAGAGGTCTCGCGACTTTTTGGAATTTGGATGGCTTGAAACAACAGGCTGGCCACAAGTGAACTCGGTACATCCGCACGTATCGAGCCGACTTCCTTGCAGTTTTCAATTACATCCGTCAGCATCCGATTCAACGTATGATGCTGTTGCCGCAGTGTCGCCATCGACTTTTTGACATTGGCTGACGCGTCCCCATTTACAAACGGCGCAAACAACAAAATCTGGTGGATATGCGCGTATTTCATAAATGAATCAAAAATGTGCCGCAGCTTTTGCATGGGCGTCTCCACATGCTCCAAGCCCTCGTATTCCGCCATAATTGTATCCATCAGATGAACCATCAAGGACGCAATCAGCTCATCCTTATTGGAAAAGTATTCGTAAATGGTGCTTCGGCTCACATTTAGTTGATCAGACACCAATTTGAAGTGAAAGCCTGCATAACCTTTTTCAATCAGGATTTTACCCGTCACCTCATACAGCTCATCTATATGTAGTTTTTGCCTCGCCATTCGCTACGCCCTCTTTACTCACTTAATACGACGATTCTCAATTAGGAACAGTTTACACAAGCTTCTGGATAACCTCAACCCCTCGTACTGCTCCTATTCGCAGTCGATGGAGCCTGCTTTCTTAATCTAAAAGGAAAAATGACGTCAATTCGCTCTTGATAGTGACGTTACGTCACCTCTTATACTGGCAGTATTCCTTCTGAAAGGAGACGTAGCAATGAACCGTGTACGTGACAAAGTCGCGATCGTAACCGGCGGAGCTTCTGGCATCGGTCTTGCTTCTGCCAAGCTGCTTGCAAGTGAAGGTGCGAAGGTGATCGTCGCTGATTTCAACCTCGAAGCCGCTCAAAAGGTTGCCAGGGAAATTCGTCAGGCTGGAGGCGTAGCAGAAGCGGCCTTTCTCAATGCCGCAGATGGAGATTTGATTAAAGAAATGATTGATACAGCCGTAGAGAAATTCGGCTCCCTGCATATTCTCGTCAACAACGTCGGTGGAAACAATCCGCAAAAGGACCTGGATGTCGTCAACATCGATATCGAGGAATGGGACAGACAGATGAATGTGAACACCAAAAGCGTGATGCTCGGCTGCAAATACGCAATTCCTCACATGATTGCGGCAGGCGGTGGCTCTATTATCAACACAGCATCGATGGCAGCCTTTGCCGGGGATGCCGTTCGTACTGCTTATGGCGCAACCAAGGCAGCCGTAGTGAATCTGACCAGATACGTGGCGACCCAATATGGACACCAGCGCATCCGCTGTAATGCCGTAGCACCTGGGCTGATCTTGACCCCGGCTGCCAAGGCTCATATTTCACCTGAGGTAATGGACATTTTCTCCAAGTACAATGCACTGCCCTATCATGGTGAGCCCGAAGACATCGGCTACACGGTACTCTTTTTGGCTTCCGATGAAGCGAAATTCATTACAGGTCAAACCATTCAGGTCGAGGGTGGACATTATATAGGAAACCCTACCGTACCTGATTTCCTCTCACTGGCAAATACGCATGCCAACTAATCGACCCAAAAAAGGAGAGATATCATATGAAGCGTCTGCAAAATAAAGTTGCGATTATTACTGGGGCTGGTAGCGGTATGGGCAAAGAAGAAGCACTGCTTTTTGCCCAAGAAGGTGCTAAAGTCGTCGTGACCGACATTCAGGAAGAAAAAGTGAATCAGGTCGTAGCCGAGATCAAGGAGCAAGGCGGCGAGGCGATTGGATTGTTCCACAATGTCACTTCCGAGGAAAACTGGGTACAAGTAGTAGAACAAACAGTGAAGGCTTACGGAAAAGTGGATGTCCTCGTGAACAACGCAGGAATTCCAAGCTCAGCGACTCCCCTGCATGAATCCTCGCTCGAAAGCTGGAATCGCACCATGGACATCAACCTGACAGGCACCTTTCTCGGAATGAAGCATGTCATCCCGGTCATGCTGGAAAACAAGGGCGGCTCGATCGTCAACATCTCCTCCATCGCAGGCTTGACAGGTGGTAGTGGCGCAAGTGCCTACACCGCTTCCAAAGGTGGCGTACGCTTGCTGACCAAAGGAACCGCCATTCAATATGCGAAGGAAAACATTCGCGTCAACTCCGTCCATCCAGGCTTCATTGAAACCCCGATGACCACGGATATGTTTGAAAATGACCAAATGAATCAATGGTTCCGCTCCCTCACCCCGCTGCCTCGTCTGGGCAAAGCTCGCGAGGTAGCAGAAGGGGTGCTGTTCCTGGCTTCCGACTCATCTTCTTTTATTACCGGAATTGAGCTACCGGTGGATGGCGGATATTCCGCTCAATAACTAGCAATCTCCCAGGACAACAGGACAACAGGGCAACCAATAACCCAAGCCAGCAGACCGCTTTTTCATACGGTTTGTTGGCTTTTGTTTGTTTTCGACTTTTCAGACTATTCAACCCTCAACTTGTATGATAAGCTGATAAGTAAATTGATGACATAGGAGAAGGTGAAAGCGTGAAGGTCTCTCTGTTTATTACCTGCCTCAGCGATGCTCTGTATCCACGTGTAGGAGAAGCCATGGTTCGACTGCTTGCGCGATACGGCGTAAGTGTTCATTTCCCTGAGGGACAAACCTGTTGTGGTCAGCCTGCCTTTAACAGTGGCTACTGGGACGAAGCCCGCAAATCAGCCAAAACATTGATCGAAGCCTTTGATGAGAGTGATTTTGTCATCTCCCCATCCGGTTCCTGTACAGGTATGATTCACCATTACTATCCCAAGCTGTTTGAAGACGACCCTGTACTCGGCAAAAAGGTAGAACAGCTTCGCGATAAAACGTACGAATTCACTCAGTTTCTCGTAAACGTACTCGGGGTAACCGATGTGGGAGCTGTCTTTCCACACAAAGTAACCTACCATCCCTCCTGTCACGGCAGTCGCTTGCTCGGGGTTAAACAGGAGCCGCTTCAGCTCATGCAGCAGGTCAAGGGACTCGATCTGATTCCGCTCCCTTTTGCCGAGGATTGCTGTGGGTTCGGTGGCACCTTCGCTGTGAAAATGTGCGATATCTCCGGTGCGATGGTGACGGAAAAAACAGATCACGTGCTAGAGACAGATGCAGAGGTGCTCGTCGGACTCGACCTCGGCTGTTTGCTCAATATCTCTGGCAACCTGCACTTTCGCGGCAAGCCTGTGAAAGTCATGCATTTGGCTGAACTATTGTACGAAGGGGTGATGACTGGTGAGCACCGCTAAAGGCACCTCCGTCATTGAAAGAGCCAAACAAGCACTGGACGACGAGTTTCTCCGCAATGCGGTCAAATACACGACTGAGCGCTTGCGTGACGGCAAAAAAAACGCGTCCGCAGAGCAAGGATACTGGGAGGAGTGGCGTGAGCGAGGGCGTCAAATCCGTTTACATACAATTGCCCATCTGGATTACTACCTCAACCAGTTTATCGACAACGCTCGGGCAAACGGTGTCCATATCCATTTTGCCTATACCGCCGAAGAAGCGGCAGCAATCACCCTGGACATTGCCAAAAAACGGGGAGCGCGTACCGTAGTCAAATCAAAATCGATGGTCTCAGAGGAAGTGCATATTAACGAAGCGCTGGAGCAGCAAGGTATCGAATCGATTGAAACAGATTTGGGTGAATACATCATCCAATTGGCTCATGAGGCCCCGTCACACATTATCATCCCGGCAATCCACAAAAATCGGGTGCAAATCGCAGAGCTTTTATCCAAGGACGCTGGGGAAACCCTCGCCCCTGATACAACGATCCTGGCTGGCTTCGTACGGAAAAAGCTGCGCGAGAAGTTTCTCGAAGCAGATATCGGCTTGACAGGCTGCAACTTTGCCATTGCGGAGAGTGGCTCTATCGTCTTGTTTGAAAATGAAGGCAACGCACGCATGGTCAGCACTGTCCCCAAAACGCAGATTACGCTCATGGGCATGGAAAGGATCATTCCGTCGTGGGATGATCTGGAGGTCATGGCGACACTCCTCCCCCGCTCCGCCACAGGGCAAAAGCTTACCGTCTACATGTCGGGAATCAGTGGCCCACGCCGCGCGCTCGATAGTGACGGACCGGAAGAAATGCATATCATCATCGTGGATAACGGACGTTCTTTGCAGCTCGGTGATCCTGAGTTCCAGGAGCTATTGAACTGCATACGCTGTGGTGCCTGTCTCAACGCTTGCCCAGTTTATAGACACATCGGCGGTCATTCCTACGGAGGTCCTTACAGCGGGCCGATAGGAGCCGTTCTAGGGCCAGCCCTTCAGAAAAATGTCGCGGAATGGGATGATATCGCCAACGCCTCCAGCTTGTGTGGCGCCTGCTATGAAGCATGTCCTGTCAAAATTCCGCTGCACGATATGCTCGTCTATTTACGCAATCGCAAAGTGAAGGCGGGACATACCAGCCCCGAGGAAGCACTTGGAATGAAAGGCTTCGGCTACATCATGTCCAATCACAAACGGCTCAAACGAGTCCTGAGGCTTGGCAAATTGGGGCAAAAGCTGGTCTTAAAAGACAATGTCATCAAGCTGAAGCTCGGTCCACTCAAAGGATGGAATCGCTATCGCCATACACCGGCATTGCCAGCAGACTCGTTCCGCGATAAGTGGCCTATGCTCAGCCAGGAGCTCCGCGACAATCCGCGTAACATGGAGACTGCAACACAGGCACGACTAGAAGAAGAACTGCGCCGACGCGCGAAGGGAGCCACCAGCCATGAGTGAGCAGCAAAAAGCTTTTATCCAAAACATCACGAATCGTCTTGGCCGCCCGTTGGCAACTACCGCACCACGGCATCCCTTCAAAGGTGCTCCCGACTTCTGGCATAACTATGAATTGAATCTCGAAGACCGCATCAGCTTGTTTTGCGACAACTGGCAAAAAGCCGGCGGCCATTGTTTCCGCTTTCCCACGACAGAAGAGGCGAAGCAATTTATCGTCGAAAAAGCAAAGGAGCTAAAAGCACAGACACTCCTTTTGCAAAATCAACCAGAGCTTCTCGCTCTCGGCCTACCTGACAGCCTGCCAGAATCCCATTTTACAGTCTGGCATCCTGACAATCGGGATACACTACTCGCCAAGGCTGCGGGTGCCGATATCGGGATCTTGATCGTAGATCACGGTGTCGCCCATACGGGAACCGTCGTCGTTACTTCTTCGGGTGATACCGGGCGCTCCGTCAGCTTGCTGCCTACTGTATTTATCGCGATTCTCCCTGTCAATCGTCTCAAAACCAGACTGGGTGAGGTCCTGGCTGGTTTTGACGGAAAACCACGAGAAGATTTCCCTGCGGGGATTCATTTTATCTCCGGCCCCAGCCGTTCTGCCGACATCGAAAACGACCTGACAATTGGTGTCCATGGACCAGGTGTCGTATTTGCCCTCTTGGTCGGATAAGCGTTCATCATGCTGTGCCGCTATTGCTTATGTTACAATGGCTGTAGATGAATAACGGATTGTACAGGAGTGTTGAAATGGATCTCTCCAGGCTTGCGAAGAAAAACCATTATGAACACATCACAGAACAACTCAAACAGCTTATCCTGAGCGGTGAATTACAGCCCGGAGCCAAGCTTCCCTCGACCAAGGAGCTGTCTGAGCAATTTGGCGTTGGTCGTTCCACTACGCGTGAAGCGCTGAGTGCCTTGAAGGCAATGGGACTGATCGATATTCGTCAGGGCGGCAACTGCACAGTCAAAAGCGTACCGTCTTCTGGTCAGGACTTCCTCCCAGATTTGCAAAACCTGCTTACTAATAAAGAGACCATCCTCGAGCTGCTGGAAGCCCGGAAATCGCTTGAGGTATCGAATGCAGCTCTCGCCTCTCTCAAGCGTGACGAGCAGGATCTGATCGCACTCGAACAAATCTTGCAGGAGATGGCCCTACATGCTGGTGACGAGGAGATTGGCGAGCGTACCGATCTATTGTTCCATCTGACATTGGCAAAAGCGACCCACAACTCGATCATGGTGCGCCTCTTTGAAACCATTTCCGCACAAATGGAGATTGCCATCCGGGAGACGCGCAGAGTCGAAATCTACTCCAACCGTTCTGTCTCCGAGCAATTTTATTCAGAGCATCAGGCGCTTTTTGCAGCGATTCGGGATCAACAGCCTGAGCAGGCACAAATCAGAATGAAGGATCATCTACTCCATGTGGAAACGATTCTGATGAAATACTTAACTGATTAAAAGCCGTCGAAATTCGACGGTTTTTTCTGTTTTTTACACCGTTTTTTTGCTTCCAAAAATATCATCGAAGCCTTTTCCAAAAAAAGATTGCAAACCTTCCAAGAAAAGAGTACGTTATTTTCTGACTGATAATGATTTTTATTCTCGATATATAAACGAGCACTTATATGATAAGGGGATGTTTTCAAAATGAGTAAGCATTGGGTATATCCATTTTCAGCAATGGTACTTACTTCTTCCCTGCTACTATCCGCATGCGGAAGTGCAGAAACACAAAAAGAAGAGAAGAAACCGGAAGCAGCACAGCCTGACAAGCCTGCTGCAACAGAACAGCCTGCTACGGCTTCTGCAGTTAGTCCTGAGCTGCAAGCCTCTATCGATGAATACCAAAAATGGGTAGTCTCCCAAACCGACCTGTTTGTTAAGGCAACAGAGAGCTTCACCAATGCAGTCAAAGCTGGGGATATCGAAAAGGCGAAAAAAGAGTACGCTCCAGCACGCACCTACTTTGAAAAAATCGAACCAATTGCAGAATCTCTTGGCGATTTCGACCCGTGGATTGACGCCCGCGAAGGTGATGTCCCTGATAACGAATGGCGAGGCTACCACAAGCTGGAAAAAGCCCTGTGGGAAACGAAGTCCGTTGCTGACCAGGAAAAAGTAGCTGACCAGCTGCTGCAAGACGTGAAACAGCTGCGTGTGAAAGTAGAGAGCGTAGAGATTGATGTTAAAATGCTCGTGACCGGTGCAGTTGAACTGTTAAACGAGGTTTCCTCCAGCAAAGTAACCGGTGAAGAAGAGCGTTATTCTCACACCGACCTGTATGACTTCGCTGCTAACGTGGAGGGTGCCAATGAAATCTTTAAAGTACTCAAATCCACTGTAGAAGCGAAGGATGCCGCACTGGCAAAAGAAATCGAGACACGCTTCAGCGATCTCGACAAGGCTCTTGCTCCTTATCGCAAAGATAACGGCTATGTTCTGTACACCGAGCTGAAGGAAGACCAGGTGAAAAAGCTGAGCCAGGCAATCGATGCCTTAGCTGAACCATTGTCCAAAATGGGAACAATCATAGGGGGATAACTAGGATGGATACGAAACGTCTCGAAGAAGCCGCCAACAAGAAAATGACTCGTCGGGACGCTCTGAAGCTTGCAGGGGTCGGCGGAATTGGTTTACTGCTTGGGGCTGGAGGAATGAAGACCTTTTTTCCAGCCACCTCCACAGCAAAGCAGGCTCCCCCTGCTCCATCGTCTGTTGATGGGACTATTCCCTTTTATGGAAAACATCAGTCGGGCATCACCACACCTATGCAGGACTTTATTTGCATGGGTGCTTTTGATTTAACAACGACTTCCATTGACGATGTACGCAAGCTATTTCAGAGCTGGACGAGTGCAGCAGCGCGCCTAACAGAAGGCAAAAGCGTCGACGATGAGAGCGAGAACCCTCATCTTCCGCCAGTAGATACAGGAGAGAGCATGGGGCTTGGTTCCATGCGGATGACGATTACCTTTGGCCTTGGTGCCAGCTTTTTTGATGAGCGCTTTGGTCTGGCTGGCAAGCGGCCTGCTCCATTGGTAGATTTACCGCGCTTTAACAGTGACGAGATTCGCAAGGAATGGTCTGGCGGAGATATTGTCGTACAGGTCTGTGCCAACGATCCGCAGGTTGCTTTTCATGCGTTGCGCAATCTGGCAAGAATTGCTCGTGGAAAAGCAGTATTGCACTGGCTGCAGGATGGCTTTCAGCGTACAAGTGCAGCAGATCCGTCCGGTTCGACGCCACGCAATCTCATGGGCTTCAAGGATGGGTCCAACAATCCGCAAGTCAGCGACGCCAAGGTAGCTGACGAAATTGTATGGGCACAGACCGAAGACAATCCAGCCTGGATGGCAGGCGGCAGTTATATGGTGATGCGGCGAATTCGCATGAGGATCGAGGTCTGGGACCGCTCCTCTCTGGACGATCAGGAAAGCACATTTGGCAGACATCGTCAGTCTGGTGCACCACTTGGGAAATCCGGGGAATTTGACGAGCTAGAGCTGGATCGAAAAGACTCTGCTGGAAAGCCAGTCATTCCAGCCACTTCTCACATTGCTCTCGCACATATGGAAGGCAAAATAAAAATTCTTCGCCGTGGCTACTCCTACTCCAGTGGGATGGACGTCAAAACAGGACAACTTGACGCCGGACTATTGTTCATCTGTTTTAACCGTGATCCGCGCAAGCAGTTCATACCGATGCAGCAAAAGCTGGCAAGCGTCGATCAGCTTAATGAATACATCACTCATGTTGGCAGTGGCCTGTACGCATGCTTGCCTGGTGCAAATGAGGGCGGATACATTGGCGACAAGTTATTTTAAACCCAAAATCGGGGATGGAGTGAACACACCTTGAAACGCTATTTGTTCATCATCTGTATGTGCTTCCTGCTGGTGACGTCCGGCCTGCAGGCTGCTCTGGCTGCTACTCTACAGCCCGATCAGCTCAAACAACTGATCGCCCTGTCCAGTGACGCTTTGATTAGCAGCGGAGACCAAAATTGGGACGAAGCCAAAAAGGCTGTAGCCGATATGAAAACATTGTGGGACCAGAATGCAGACGAAACTTCTGTGGAAGCAACGGCTCTGGGAACAGCTATTTCCGATGCACAGCATGCGCTCTCGGAAGTTGCTGCAAACCCACAGGCTGCTACCGCTGCCATTTCCAAACTGGCAAAGGCAACAGACCGCTTTGTAACAGCCAAGGAAGACACGGGACAGCCGAAGGAAAAAGCCCATAAGCAAATTGCGGCCCTGCTTCCCCACCTGCAAAAAAGCATGACGGCTATCACCAAGCAAAATTGGGATGAAGCAAAGCAAGCCTACAACAGCTTTGTTACAGGCTGGTACAAGGCAGAGAGTCTCGTCCGCAACGAAAACACCTCGGTATATGGCGACATGGAAATTAAAATCAGTGGCGCTCGGATTGCTCTAAACACAGAGCCCCCTGATCCGCAAAAAAGTACCGAAAAGATGCAAGCACTGATCATAGCCGTCGAGGACTACCTTTCCGGTAAAGCCGTCCAAAACGCTGAAACAGCTCCTGTGATTGGGGACCAGCCATCTATCGCTTCACTCATGCAGCTTTTGGAATCCGTCGAGTCTGATATCGCCAAGCAGGATGCCGATAGTGCTGCAAGCAAAATGGACACCTTTATCTCCACATGGCCATCTGTAGAGGGCGTCGTAATGACCAAGTCGCCTGAAACGTATAGCAGTGTCGAGGCGAAAATGGTTTCTATCCCGACCTTGATATTGTCCAATCCTCCAAAGTGGGAAAAGGCAGCAGGTCTGCTCGCAGATATGAAAATGGAGCTGGAACCGTATACAACAGCTTCTTCCTATACAGCCTGGGATGCTGGACTGATTTTGTTTCGTGAAGGTCTCGAAGCCATTTTAATTATCATCTCCCTCCTCACCTTCCTGAACAAATCAGGCAATGCCCACAAGCGCAAGTGGATTTGGTCCGGTGCGGCAGCTGGTATGGTCGCTTCCGCAATCCTTGCCGTTATCTTGAGTATCGTCTTTTCCAACCTGTCAACTGGCAGCTCGCGTGAAACCATCGAGGGTGTGACGGGACTCATCGCCGTCTTGTTCATGATCACAATTGGCGCCTGGCTGCACAGAAAGTCAAACCTACAGGCATGGAACCGTTTTGTCGAACAGTCCATTGGTGCTTCCTTGGCAAAAGGAGCTCTGTGGTCACTTGCTTTTACCGCCTTTCTCGCTGTTGTACGCGAAGGTGCGGAAACGATTATCTTTTACATGGGGATGGCAGCTACGATCTCGATGACCGATCTGCTTGTAGGGATTATCGGAGCACTCGTCGTCCTGGCCGTGATTGGCTACGCCATCATCCGACTTAGCACACGGATTCCGGTTCGCCCGTTTTTCCTCGTTGCTGGTCTTCTGCTTTACTACATGGCCTTTAAATTTGTGGGCGTCAGTGTTCATGCGCTTCAGGTTACGGGACATCTCTCGGCGCACAGCTCTGATTTCTTGTTCCACATACCTACTCTGGGCATCTACGCAAACTGGGAAACGACCGTGCCGCAGGTTATTGTACTGGCCATTGTCATTTTCAACATCATCCTCAATACGCGTAAAAAGACCGTCAAACCGATTCCCCAAATCAACTAGTGTTCTAAGTAAATAAAGTTGTAAACTGCCCCCAATAAATGAAGCAGCGGTGACCTAAGACCAGAAATAAAGTCTTAGACTCACCGCTGCTTTATTATGCCCCAATGTACATACAAACACATTTTTCAGGTTTAATAGACCTATTCGTGTACGGATGAAGAATGATTTCATATGCTATTGTAGTTTTTTGCTGCTTATTCGCATTCACCATTGAAGGGTCGGATGAAGAATTTTCAAAATAGGAGGAGTTATTGTTGTCACAAGCTAATATTCCCAATATTACGCCTACTATATCCATATCGAGAGATGATGCTTTAAACTTACTGTTATCCTCAATTGCAATGGAGGAATTAGGCTTAAGCCATATTCTCAATGCAGAAGGGGAAAAAATTCAATTTGCTCTCGGTACATTGCCAGGCGTAACCTCGCCACCAGCAAGTATTAGTGAACTTATGCTCATCAATGAAAGTGTCCGAGGGACGATAAATGATATAACGAAAAAAGAAATATTGCTACAATCCAAATTAGAAACGGTTTTGTCAGCTCCGTCGTTAGTTGGTCCTACCGGGCCTACAGGACCTACAGGAGGGGCTGCTGGGGCTACCGGCGCTTCGGGGGCTACCGGCGCTACTGGGGGTACTGGCGCTACGGGGGCCACCGGCGCTACTGGCGCCACCGGCGCTACTGGCGCTACCGGCGCTACGGGGGCTACCGGCGCTACGGGGGCTACCGGCGCTACTGGGGCTACCGGCGCTACTGGCGCTACTGGCGCTACTGGGACTACCGGCGCTACCGGCGCTACTGGCGCTACCGGTGCTACCGGTGCTACCGGTGCTACTGGCGTCACAGGGGTAACAGGGGTAACAGGGGTAACAGGACCGCTGATCACTTCCAATTTTGCCATAATAGACGGAGGCTTTGAACCAGCGCCGATTCCTCCAGGAGGAACTGTGCCATTTAACATGGAGCCAGTTATTAGCGGGACATTGATCACGCAAACGCCGCCTTCGCCAGACATCATGCTTGCAGGTGGACATAGCTATCTGGTCAATTGGGAAGCATCGGAAATAACAATAACCTTACCACAATCTGCATCCATTCAATTCATATTGACATTGAACGGCACCGAAATCCAATTCAGCTTTGTTTCAGCCCCTCCGAATTCGCCAGTTGGTATCCATACATCAGGGACGATGATTGTGACCACCCCGCCAGGACCGGATAGCGTGCTGAATCTGGTTAATACTTCTACGTTCCCGATAAATAACTTGGGAGTAACGTTCACAATCGTAGCAATCACTTAATCTGGATTTTCATCTGCACCTGGTATAGATATTTCGCTCTTGATAGAAAGAACCGACATGGGGAGCACTAGAAGCTTAGCTAGTGGCTCCCCTCTTCGGATTCGACATTCCTTCAAGGGTTCAAAAGCCAGCGGCAAGCCTAATCTCTCTTGAACTCTTGTTAACGTAGGCCCGTGCAGCATGCCCGGGTATATGATAAAGCGCCCGTCTTGCGTTTCGATTGGTTGTATAAGGATGAAGTGGTTTTTTGGAACTTCTACGCTCCAGCCTTGTCTCCATTCAAAGGTTCCTTCTCCATTCGGAAGCAGCATGGGATAGTACAATCCGTGGTATTTGTACTCGTGAATTTTATACCAACCTGCGGGTGTCACGCCGATAATGACATCTTCTTTATGTACCCAATCCTCCATAGGAACCATATGCTTGAGACGCGCAAGCTCTGTTAGATTCTCAATGGAAGTCTGGATTTCCTTTACAGGCTGTATATCAATGTCAACCGGGCAGTGAATAGTCCAACCTAACTCCTTCGCCTTCCGGTATGGCCAACATATGCCTTTGACGCGCCTCGTTTTGATCCATCTAGAGCTATTATCAGGCCATCTTGTATCCGCAATTTCTTCATGAGCAGGCAATATTGCAAAGTCCAGCAGCTGATTAAACTTTATACTGATCATAGGCTACCTTCTTTCTTAGAACTGCCATTCGTGATGAATCTATGCATGGATACAAGAATTTATGAATGTGCTAAATCGTAGAGAATTCTATTTTTTCCCTATGATTTGCAATGTTTCTCTTGCTAATAAGTGAATTTCTTCAAGAATTTCTGACGGAGTAGGGTTATCTGCAATTTGTTGAATGGTATCCCTAACAAGAAGAGACGATTCTTTGGATAATTCTCTTATGAGATATTGCAGCAAACTAAATTGCCACTGTGGATCTCCACTCCTCAATGCCTTCTCAATATGCGGAATCAAAATATCCCCATATTTAGGAAGGACCTTCGTTAACTCATTAGCAACAGGCCAATTAATATCTTGCAGCCATTCGAATAATTCAGGCAAAATCTCAGAGATTTCTTCTGCGGAATGTTGTTGTAATCTCCAAATGGAATCCAGATCATGTTTATCCTTCGGGATAAGATCCCTCATACTCAAAAATCTCACTCCTTTCTCAAATCACTCCAGCTAGATAACAATATGGACATGAATTTCTCATCTTTGTATTTCATACTTCACTTCAGAATAATTGTGAATCATTAATTCTCGCTGTATAACATTCCCGGTTCGTTTATCAATGACCCTTCTCCATATCTCGTTTTCTCTAAAGTTCTTTCCTTCTCTATGATGAAATTGATGATTTCTTTCTTCCAAATGATAGGAAAATGGTAATTCGTTATCACAAAATACAATGCCTTTTAGATGTTGGTCGGTTAACCAAACATGAAATTGAAACTTGTGATTGGTGGGATTACAGAAACGTAAATCTATGTAATTATAAAATACGCTTGCACCACTTCCAAAAGGTAGGACTCTCTGCTCATCCGGAAATGGATCAAAACTATGATGATGTCTTTCTTCAATTTCTAATGGTGTATGTAAGGCAAGCCAAAAAAGCAAATTAGCTAATTGACATAACCCTCCCCCAACACCCGTTTTCACTTCACCTTGGGATAGCAACAATCCATCAATATATCCTTTGCTTGCTCTAGGCTTCCCAATTAAATGCCAAAAAGAAAATGTTTCACCTGGCTTTATTACAATACCGTTAATGGATTTTAAAGCGATGCTTACATTTGTAATTTTATTTTCCTGTAACACAGGATCGGATGTGCCTAACTTTCGCCTTAAGAGAGATTGATGACGTTTTATCACATAGGGAAACGGGTCAATCGTTCTTTCTCTCGCGAAATTTACGAAAACATTGCAAATCGCTCTCTTTATGCGAAGCTGAAGGATTCTAAGTCTATATACCAAAGGTAATTTAACTAAGACTTGTTTTATCATTAGCAGCCACCTATTACTAATTGATTTTTGCGTGCAATGGGGTTTCTGATAGAAAATATACCACATCATGTAATCTGTGCTGGATCTCCTTTTTAGCAAACAAACATCCGATCACGGCTAAATTGCGACCGTTTATGATTAACCTATGCTAACCGTTAGCTTGCTGATGCAATGTCCCTCTAAGACAATATTTATACAAAAAAACGCAGCTATTGCATGATTCATGCACATCGCTGCGTTTTTTGCATGCTGCTTCCACTCCCGCTGCAAAATCATGTTAGATGGATTCCCCCAAACTAAGCTGGAACGCACGATATACGCGCTCAAGCAATACCAGTCGCGCCAGCTGATGTGGAAACACTTTTTGAGAAATGGTCAGCTGCTCATTGGAACGATCCAGTACAGCTTCTGACAAGCCCAGAGCTCCAGCGATGACAAAGGCAATCTGACTCTGTCCCTTTGCCGACAGTCTCTCCATTTCATTGGACAGTCTTTTGGGTGTCCACAGTCTGCCCTTCATCGAGAGAGCCATGACGTAATGCTCTGGGGTTAGATGTGACAAAATGCGTTCCCCCTCATCGTTTCTACGCTTCTCGATGTCAGCGGCTTGCATCTTGTCTGACAGCTGTTCTTCCGGAATTTCAATGATTTGCATTTTACAGAAGACAGACAACCGGTTGCTATATGCCTCAATCCCTGCCCGCAAGCTTTGATCCTTCATTTTTCCGACAGTCAGCACAGTCATTTCCATTTTCCATACTCACTCTCCTTTACAACAAATAAGACTCGACCCACTCGCGAATCTCTTTCGGAAGCTCCTCCCCTTTTTCCATTTGATAGAGGGACGAAAACCATGTGAAGTGTCTCTCCATTTTCTGCAACTGACTGCTGCGCGCATATAAAAGAAGCATCGTCAGGTTCATTTCCTGATGCAGGGGATACATGGACAAATAATTGTATAGTCTCCGTTCTGCACGCTGCCATCTTTGTTCATCCATATCTCTTTGCAGCAAATGCCGGACAAGTGAGGTGTATTTCTGGCCATAGTGCTTCACCAGCGGATACTTCCAGCTGTAATTTCTTCTCTCCAGCAATGGACCTTTGTACCGATCACACAGTTGTTCAATCGCATCATGATTACTTTCTCGTTGCAATAACGATAAATCAAACCTTTGAAAAGCAAGCAAATCATAATCCTTACTGGTTGTTTCCAAAACGTATCCATTACTTTGTTTTTGTATGTCGACCGCCAGTCCATGCTCCTTAACCATTTTGATTAGACCGTTGATCGTAATGTGTAAGCTTTGCTTAACTTGCTCGCTATCTGTGATTGCCCAGATCGAGTCGACCAAGCGCCACTCACTCATTGCCTCACCATGGTGACAAAGCAGATAGGCAAACAACTCCTCCATCTTTTGTGTTGGCCAGTGGATGGGCTGACCTGTGCGATTCCGTACTTCGAACTCCCCAAAGCAATTGATGGATGCTGACGCACTTTTCTCTACTGCGTAAATTTCATCTTCCTTCTCGACAATCACAGCCTGAAACAACTTTGTGCCTCCCTAAGATGATTACGACATCTGTGCGATTTATTCGAATTCTAGCAAAACGGTCTCACAAACTTCTCTCAAAAAGAAAAAGGCAGAAAGAGTAGTCTCTTTCTGCCATCACGTATTCTCTCGCAGCCATTCTTGTATCTCGAGGGGTGGTTCCATTCCTAACTCTAGCTGATATGCCTTTGCGAATTTGGCATAATGCAGAGAAATTTTTTGTTGCTGTCCGCTTCGAGCATAAATGTCCATCAATCTTACGTTAAATTCCTCGTGTAAAGGGTACATTGATAAGCATGTATCCAGACGCTGCTCCGCACGCTGATAATCGAGGGCAGCTAGATCATGTTCTAGCAGGCTGCGGACCAACAGCGAATACTGCTTGCTAAATCCCTCCTCCAGAGAGGTTTTCCAGAGGTAATCCTTTCGATCCAGCAGGGGGCCCTTGTACATCGTGAGCAAATCCTCAGCCTTACTCAAGCCCTGTGCTTCTGTTAAAGAAGAAGCATCAAATTGCTGAAAAGCGAGCACATCGTACGTCTGTTCCAACGTTAGCAGCATATACCCTTCACTTGTCTTTTGAATATCCATACCGAGGCTTTGCTCTTTCATCAGCTTTTTTAATCGGTACATCGTATTGTGCAAATTATGTGTCGCTCTTTCCTCATCCATCTCTGACCACAGCAGATCCATTAAGTGCCATTTGCTCATATCACGCTCTGGATAGCAAAGCAAGAACGCGAGCAGCTCCTCGGTCTTTTTGGTAGGCCACCGAACCGGAAGACCCTCTGGATTGCGGATTTCGAAACCGCCAAAGCAAGCAATGGAGGCCCGGCTAACACTCTTTACGCTCCCTTCCATAGTTGGAAGCTGCTTCATTAGGCGTTGGGTCACTCTTTCAATTGCAGCCGGGGTGACGGGCTTCAGGATATAATCGACCGCATGAACCCCAAAGGCATCGAGGGCGTACTGCTTATGCGCTGTTGTAAAGATGATTTTCGTCTCTCCGCATAGCTCGTTGATTTTTTGTCCCAGTTGAAGCCCGTTCATTCTCGGCATTTCTACATCAAGAAAGGCCACATGGGGGCAAAGATCGGGAAGACAAGCCAACGCTTCCAGTGGAGAGGTAAAGGCTCCGACAATCGTATAATGCGGGTTTTGTCCAATGACATATTTCATTAAATCCAGAATCGGTTGCTCATCTTCCACGATCACTACCTTAAACAAATGTGTCCCTCCTCTCCGTTATCACTGCTTCGGCACCTTCCTTATTGATCGGAATAAACATCGTTACTTTTGTTCCATGTCCCAGCTCAGAATCGAGTGTAAATACGGCACCAGGGATGGACTCAAAGCGCTTCCGAATATTTTGGATACCAATGCTGCCACTTTTTCGTACTCCCTGTGTCATTTGGTACAGGAGGTCATCTGCCATTCCGACACCATCATCCTCAATCACGACCTGGATATAGCCATCTCCCTCGCGAATAATCAGCGTGACCGTACCACGATCATCCTTTTCAAATAGACCATGCCGGATCGCATTTTCTACAAAGGGCTGAATGCACAGCGATGGAATTTCCACATCCAGCAAGCTTTCATCTACGTACTCGACATACTGAAGTCTCTCTCCAAACCGTGCTTTCTCGATTTCGACATACGCCTCGATCAACTCCATTTCCCGATAGAGCGGAACAAACAGTCTGCTCCGATCCATGTCGAGGATATAGCGTAAATACTGACTGAGCATAGACAACAGATGCGCCGCCTTTTCGCCATCCGTGTAGCAGAACGATACGACACTGCTCAGTGCATTGTACAGAAAATGCGGCTTGATTTGCGCTTGCAGAAAAGCCTGCTCATTGCGAATCGCCTCGCGAATCGAAGTCTTCATGGCGAGCAAGGTTTGGATCCTGGCGATCAATGTCTCGCTATCAAACGGCTTGGTTACATAGTCATTGGCTCCCGCCCTGTAACCAAGAGCAATATCATGTGGCGTGTCTTTAACCGTCGCAAACAGAATCGGCAACTCGATAATGGAATAGTGAGTGCGCAGCATGCGGCACAGCTCAATTCCGGAAACTCCCGGCATCATCACATCCAAAATCACCAAATCGACTTTGGAACCATGATTCATTTTGGTCATGGCTTCTTTGGCCGAGAATGCCGTAATCACATTATATTTATGTTTTTTTAACATCTGCAGCAGGGTGTGTATATTGGAAGCCTCATCGTCAACGATCATAATCGTTTGATCGTACTCGTGCAGCAGGTCCAGTGATGAATCTGAAGAAACAACCCGCTGTTGATGCGCATCAGCCGCTGCTAGCTCACGACTAGCCTGTGTCATGCTGGCTTTCGGCAAGCCAAACATCATCCGCGTTCCTTGTCCGATCACCGACCAATCTACACGAATGTCACCACCCATTTGCTCGACAAGCTTACGGCTGATAAACAAGCCTACCCCCATGCCTGTATAGCCATCTTGTGGCAATGGGGCATCTACTTGCTCGAAATACTCAAAAATGGTCTGGTGCTGATGACTCGCTATCCCTGTTCCCGTGTCCTCTACATAGATGACTACACCCGCGTCCGTAACGCTCGACTTTACTTGAATATAGCCCTCTTCTGTATGCTTGATGGCATTTTGCACGAGATTGTACATGATTTGACGCAAGCGGTTCTCATCCGCATAGACGCATACGTCTGCTTCTACGAGATTATCCAGACGCACATCTTTTCCCAATAGCTCGAATTGCAAAACATCAAAAACGAATTGCGTCACCACGCGTACATCTACAACCGTCAGATTCAGCCGCAGCTCCCCATGCTTGAGCCTGGTCACGTCAATCAAGTCGTGTATCAGCATCGACAGCTTGATCGACGTGTCCTTGACCAGCCACAGATTTTGCTTTTGCTTGGCAGAAAGCGTATTTTCCTCGTCATCCAGCAAATGTGAGGTGATGTTCAAAATACCATGCAGCGGCGTCTTCATTTCATGCGAGGTATTCGTCAAAAACTCATCCTTGAGCTGATTCGATATAGCGAGCTGATGCGAGAGTGTTTCCGTTTTCTCATAGGCTGTAGTGAAACGTACGGCTAACAGAATGTTGTACAAGGTAATAAACGCAATAAAGCACATTTTTCCGATCAAATCGGTAGGAACGATATTTTCCGAATACAAGATTCCGTCCGTTAAAAAGATAAGCAAGGCTCCACTGGCACTAACAAATAGCATGACTTCTTTTCGTTTGGACGGATCTTTTTGACGGTCTTGATTCAGGAGATAGATCATTCGCCCAATAATATACAAAAAGAGAATCTCTAAATAAATCAGAAACAAATATTCATACTCGCTATGAACCGGATACGGCAATACGATGATTCCGAGTAGATAGATGGCCAAGGGAGCCATGACTTGCTTTATTCTTTTGACGCTCATGACCCTGCGATCCATGAAGTAGAACATACCCGTCATCACAATAGCACTCAAATAAACGCTGAAGTCCTGCATCTTGTATGCAATCTCAAACGGAATCATCGGCAAAAAACGGAGCAGCACCTTTTCCCCGTAAATAAGCTGCCCGACCATGATGATGAGCAGATAGAGGCCGCTTAGCAAATACGCTTTTTCCTTCATGCGCAGGAAGTAAAAATTGAGATGGTAAATCCCCAAAATAAGGAGCACGATCACCGCACCAATATCCGTACCGAGCTGTATTCCGCTCAGCATGGAGATATCACTATGCAATCCAAACTGAATCGAATTGATGATTCCACCCGTGATATACATATAGTTGGCTACTTGAATAATGATCTCCACTTCACGCGTATCGGTATGAAAATAGGTACTGTACGGGGTGTTTCCTGGCTGATGCAGCTGGGGGCTGGCAGCAGGGCTCCCACTCGCTCCCTCTAATCGACCATTGATGTATAACAAATGCGACATGCGAACATTCCGCATTTTGATGCCGTATATGGCATCCGTGTTCTCCACCATTACTTTTAGCCGATACGTTCCAAAACCCTTTCTGGACATCCCACCTGCTTCCTGCTTTCCTTTCCACGTCCCAGGCACGGTCAAATAGGTGACATCCGCACGTCTTCCCTGTTGAAAATCAGCGGGGGTAAGCAGCTGTCCCTCATAAAACTCCCACTGTCCATCAAGACTAACCAATCCTTTTTTGTGGAAATCCCAATCCGATAGGTCCAGTACCCCCCGCTCCGCTGGTGGCGTGTCCTTCACAGGTATGGTTTGATTATAGATGCCGTAAAAGGTCAAGATCGAGACCAAAAAGAGCAAGCAGATTCCGAGAATTTTTAGGTATTTCCACGTTTTAATAGAGAATCACCATCCCACCAAACACGAGTCCATTCATGCTATCATTTCACACTCACAAAAAACTCACAAGATGCCTTCTATCCGTCTTATTTGCAAGACTTCCAAGCATCACAAACAATCCTACTTGATGCCCTTTTATGAGTGACATTTTGTGTTACCATATATCAGGTGTAACGTTCTTTTGACATTTTCCGTCATCTATTACGGTATCAGATTCTTTTTGAATGGAGAGACATATGGGGGCAACATCTAATTCGGTGAAAGTAGACGTCAACGCCAAATCTAAAGCGGCACAACCGATCGTCCTACTGTTAATTCGCCAACTCCGTCCACATCAATGGACCAAAAATCTGCTTGTTTTTGCCGCATTGCTATTTTCTCTTCACAAGGTCAGCCCTGGCTTGATCGTTGAATCGACGGTGGCCTTCCTGCTCTTTTGCTTTGTGTCAGGCTGTGTCTACATCTTGAATGATTTTGTCGATATCAAAAACGATCGCAATCATCCCGAAAAGCGTCTTCGCCCGATGGCATCAGGAGCCTTACCTCCTTTGTTGGCCCTCGGCTTTGGTGCGGTGCTTTTAACCGGATCGCTCTTTTCGGCCTTTTACTTCGATCATCTATTTGGTATCGTTCTCACCATTTACTTTCTGATTAACATCGCCTATTCACTGAAGCTCAAGCACGTAGTCATTCTCGATGTCATGATCATCTCTGCCGGATTTGTGTTGCGTGCCATTGGTGGCAGCTTGATGATCCAAACGCCCTTTACCCCGTGGTTTCTGCTCTGCACTATGCTTCTCGCGCTCTTTCTCGCGATCAGCAAAAGACGTCATGAGCTTCACCTGCTGCAAACGGAAAAAGGAACGCATCGTAAGGTCTTGGACAGCTATTCGTCCGAATTGTTGAATCAACTCAATACCATTGTCACCTCAGCAACCATCATTAGCTATTCGTTGTTTACCTTTACCTCGGGCCGTACCATTCAGCTGATGTGGACTATCCCCTTTGTGATCTTCGGGATTTTCCGCTATCTCTATTTAATTACGATTACCGACAAAGGGGGCAGCCCTGAAAAAGTATTGATTCAGGACAAGCCGATTCTCATTACCGTACTGCTTTATGTCATCACGGTGGCCGGGATTATTTACGCTTTTGAAACATAATTGCACAGATAGGTTGTGGATCCAGCTATGCCATCACTCGTCCTTATCATCATCTCCGTGATCCTCAGTGCATGCGGACAAATCGCCATGAAGATGGGCGCATCCTCACTGGGTGGAAAAAATGAGATGCTGTTGATGAAATTCCTGCATTACTTTACGAACCTGCCGATTATGGCGGGCCTCGCGCTTTACGGACTTTCTGCGTTTATCTGGATCGCGGCGCTGGAAAAAGTGCAGCTATCCTACGCGTATCCAATGGCGGCGTTAGGGTATGTCCTCGTAGCTGGGCTCTCGTTTCTCATTTTTCATGAGCCGATCTCCCTCATGCGAATGGCTGGTCTGGCGATTATCGTAGTTGGTGTCGTCGTCATTGCACAGTCGTAATACCCTCTAAAGGAGTTTTTCCATGTTATATGCATTAGCGCCGTTTATTGGCTGGTTCGTGTCAGGCGTCATCAAGTTTTTGATTCATTATCTGCGCTTTGGAAAAGAAGCCAGGAAAATGGTCGGCAATGGCGGCTTTCCCAGCACACATACAACCGTTATGGTCACGACCGTTTTTCTGATTGGATTGCAGGAAGGATTTACTCACCCGATTTTCGGGCTTGGAGTAGCCGTCACGTTTATTATTATCATCGATGCAACTGGTTTGCGCAGGGCAGTGGGCAAGCATGCTGCGGTGCTGAATCAGCTTGCGGAAAAACGCTCGGATGGGGCAGCAGCAAAGCCGCTTCGCGAAAGCATGGGACATACACGGTGGGAAATTGCAGGAGGACTGGTTCTCGGCATCCTGCTCGCAACACTACTGCATCTTGCTTCTCAGCTTGTCCCCGGAATACTTGGCTCGTAGACAGGAGATCAGGCAAATGAATAGCCGTACAGGTACGTACTCGTTTTTGATCGGGATGACCTTGCTATTGTTTACGGCAGGCATCGTGCTTAGCACGTCGATCTTGTTTTTACTTGGCATCTGGGTATCCGTCATTAGCTTTTGGCTGTCCGCAGTCGCTGCACTTTCTTGCCTGGCTGGCGGATTGCTGTTTTTCGTTTCTTCTCATCGGTTGAAGTGGTTTGGTTTACTTCTGGTCGGCTTGGCTGTGATTGTCGGGAGCAGTTGGTATATAAGCGCCAATACGTTTGATCTCTCCTTTGATGGACAGACGTATCATCAGGAAGCCATAATTCTGTTAAAGGAAGGCTGGAATCCCGTTCATGACAGCCCACTTGCTTCGCGCAGCTCCAAGCCTGTTGAACAGATGGATCACAAGGAGGTTTTGACTGCCTTTCATCTCTGGATCAATCATTACGCCAAAGGTCCGTGGATGCTCGATGCGGTCATGTACAAAGTAACCAATCAGATTGAAACAGGGAAAATGTTTAATTCTCTGTTGCTTGCAGCTTCTTTTTTTCTGAGCCTGGCAGCCATGCTGACTGCCTTTCCGGTAAAAAAGGGGAGAGCTTGTCTCCTTTCTTTCCTGGCCGCTTTCAACCCGGTTGTAGTCACGCAAGCAACCTCCTATTATATTGACGGTCAGCTCGGATCGCTTATCCTCATCATTTGTGCGCTTGGCTATTTGTTATTCAGGGAGTATCGGGGCTGGGTTTTGCTGACGTTTTGTGCATCGCTCATGCTGCTTGCCCAAATCAAGTTCACAGCCCTGGTGTACGCCGTTTTGCTCGGATGCGGGCTGCTGGTTCTCTTCTTTTTCTACGATTCTCAAAGAAAATGGAAGAGTCTGCTCGGGTGGCTCTCTGTTAGCTTGTTCATTACAGTCTTGATCGTCGGGTTTAATCCATACGTCACCAATACGCTTTCAAAAGGGCATCCTTTTTATCCGTTGTCGGGGAAAGGTGCGGTCGATATTATGACCTCAAACAGCCCTCATAACTTCAAGGAAATCAATGCACTGCAAAAGCTGGGGACGTCGCTGCTTAGCAAGTCCGAGAACATCGCAACACCAAACGACACGAGCTTCAAATGGCCGTTTACCGTTACCCTTGATGAGCTACAGGTGTTTTCCGCACCAGATGTACGCATTGCCGGGATGGGTCCGCTTTTTGGTGGAGCATTAATAATCGGCTGCTTGATTCTATTGCTGTTGCTCGCCTCTGATAGAGTGAAAGCAAAGCCCTTCTTGATCGTCAGTGCGCTTTTGCTGCTTACTGTACTCATCAATCCGGAAAGCTGGTGGGCACGCTATGTTCCGCAGCTGTGGCTCATCCCACTCCTGCTCGCGACTGCCGGATGGGAAGCGGACAAGCGGGTAACCCGCTATGCAAGTACAGCGATGGTTGTGATCCTGACGGTGAATATGCTGCTAGTAGGCATCACGCATAATGCTGGGCAAGTCTCCACCAACAACTATGCGAAGCAGCAGCTTCAGGAGATCAAGAATAGCAATAAGACGCTGATCATTGATTTTCATCACTTCAGTGCGATCCGCATCAGGCTGCAGGAGGCCGGAATTCCGTATGTGGAGCAAAAGATTGAGGACAAGAATGCAAAGGGGATTGTGGCTTCACGAGCTGTCTATCTCTTGAAATAATCATGCAAAACGCCCCTTCCGAGCATTCAGAAGGGGCGTTGCTTATTGTCGACTATTCGTGTGGAAACAGTGGAAGCTCCTGCAAATACAGGATGTCGGTACGCTGGGCTGCATCGCCCTCAGCCAGGATAGCCGCTCTCGCAACTACATTGCCGCCCGCCTGCACGACCAGATCCTCGATTGCTTGCAGCGATTTTCCTGTACTGATTACGTCATCGATGATCGCAACTCGCTTGCCTGCGATCTCTCTGGCATCTGCTCCATCGAGGCAAAGAATTTGCTTCTTTTGTGTGGTAATGGACTCTACTTCATTAATCAGCGGCGTGTCCATATAGGGCTTGGTGCTTTTTCGTGCGACATAATACTTTTTCATCTGAAGGACGCGAGAAACTTCGAAAATGAGCGGAATGCCTTTTGCTTCCGCAGTAATCAGCACATCTACCTCTGGCAGCTTTTCAGCCAGCAGCGGGGCAGCAGCTGTTATCAGCTCTGTGTCTCCCAGAATGACGAAACTGGCGATGCTCAAATGGTCTGCAATCGGCATAATCGGCAGTTCACGTGTAACTCCTGCCACCTCTAGTGTATACGTCTTTTCCATGGTGCTCCCTCCTGTTTTCATCCTTACATTCCAAAGATGCTAATCAACACTCTCATCAGCAAGCCTGCCAGCATTCCGAAGAACGGATCGGAAATTGCAGTCACTACCATCGTCATACCGCCAACCAGCCCAGATGAAGGATCTCCTGAGGTCAAGGCAGCCGTAGCGTTTCCTGGAACCGTTACGATCGCTCCGAGTACAAACAAAAATCCGGAAATTGATTCACTCGGAATATAACGTCCGATCTTTGGCAGCAAGCCAGCAAACAGGATTGCTGCCATCAATACCATCATCAGTACACCTGAGGCAACCGGGTTTGGCGCACCAGATGTAGCGGAAATAATCGCCTCTACCGGGGCACCCCCGAACAGAGCTGACACCATATCCGCCACGCTGCTAATTACACTAAGCGTATCGATGTTTACATCCGATTTTGCAATCTCGCCGTTAATTTGACCAAAAGCGATATTGGCACCGATATTCAAGCAGACCATCGCCATCGCTCCACGCAAAATAGCCGGAGAAAACGTCAGCTTTTGCAACACGAGGCGATCGTTCGCTAGGGGCTTGATGGCACTGTCTTGCTTCAGCACAATCGCAACGAGACTGGAAAGCAGTACGGATACGGTAACGGTATACACCAAATCCTTGGTCATGAAATACGTAATCAAGCCTGTAGCCATCGAGGTAGCACCGACTGGCATATTGTTGCGGGCCATGTCCCAGGACACACGAGCCAGCATGATCCCTACACCCGCCATCATCCCGTTCGTAATAACAGGACCAATGAAGTCTACGATTTTTTCCAAAAAGCCGAACAGACCGATAATGGTCATAATAATGCCGCCAACAAAAATCATCGAAAGTCTTTCTCTCATGCTTTTGCCAATCGTTCCCGCCAAGGCAATCGTCTCAGCCTGATACGAAACGACAGCCACGGAGCCAGTGATCGCATTACCTGCCGCACCAATGAGGAAAGCCAAGGCAGTAGGTACAGATGCAAAACCCAAAGATAGCGCGAGCAGACCTTGCGGCAGGCCGTTTAATACGACGCTGAGTGCCGCAATGATGTCTTTCCATTCCATGTTTGTCTTCTCCTTTTGTTCAAAAACTCGAATATAAACGATCATTTTTCACAAGTGTTAAATTAACACAAAACACGATCTTTTTCAAATGGTAATTTAATATTGTTCGTGTTTTATTGAGTGTGCATTATTCTTTTATACCTGCGCCTAATTTACTTCACCATAATTCGAACATTACTATGTACAACCAACACAAAAAAAGAGGACGACGCTTTTTCTGCGTGTCCTCTGATTCTTTTTCTGAGACTTATTCGTTGACATAATCCAGGACACCTTGTCCCAGATCCCCGAGTCTCCATAAAGCGATCTTATCGTATCCAGACTTTCTCGCAACACCAATCCATTGTGACAAGGTGACCTCATCTGCATACCAGACAGTGTGCGTGACCCCGTCCTTGTCCACATATTGAAAAGAGAGACTGCCACTTGCTTCATCACGCTTTGGAGGCTCCAGACCGCTTTGAGCGAGCTGTATGGCCTGCTTTTCTGTAACCGAAGTCACTTTACCCGATTCTGACCAGTCAAACCCGCCAAGCGCCAATGCAATCATGTTTTTGCCCGGGACCTTTTTTAAGCGATTCGCCAGCTTTTCGATAAAGGCATGATCAGCTTTTGGTCCTGGTCCCGTTTTGGTGCCGTACAAATTATAAGCCATCATGACATATGTTGGGCCCTCTGGCAGCGAAATCTCCTCAATTGGCGTACGCGGCTCCAGGACAACGCGCAATGTTTTGCCCGCCGCATGCAGCTTGTAGTACAGCTCCCGATAAAACACGATGACATTGTACCAGTCTTTGCGATCAATCTTTTCATAATCGATCTCGACACCATGAAAATTATTTGAAATGACCGCATCCATAATTTCTTTGATATGCTTCTCACGGCTTTCATCCGTTGCCAGCAGTCTCGAGACGATTCCAGGGTCCTTTTGTACCTCGGTTCCGTCTTTATTGATACGGTCGTTTACAATCGTCAAATCGACTTTGACAAAGCTGCCCTGCTTGGAAATATCATGGATCACCGGCAGTGCCTGTCGAAATTGATCGGTAAAAAGCAGCTTGTCCGATTCATCGAAATAGGCTGCAAACGCCTGAACGCTGGACAAGCCATCTGTCATGCTGTTGAAGTCCGCTGTCGCTTCCTGCCACTGCCAGTCCACGACCCACGCGGTCAGCTCAAGGTTTTTCTTTTGTTCCGCTGCGTCCACTTTTTTCAAGCTATTTGGGTCATCTCCATTCTGAAAATACCACGCGACCATTCCACCGAAGATCAGTAGCATTGCTGTCAGGATCACACCACGCCTACCTACCAGATTCGTTTTTGACACCTGGAACTAATCTCCTTTGCTGCTTTATTTAGAAGGTGTCGATCACCCAATCGATAGAAGCATCAATCGCATTCTCCACTCCCGCCACTACAGCCTGGAATCCAGCGTAAATATTCGTGAACAATACCGTTTCTTCAGCTTCCTTGGCTCCCGGTGAAGCTATCTTTACATCCGTAAAGACGCCATCGTAAATATCGTCTTTTTTGTTCACTTTGCTGTGTTCAGCTTCCAACGCGACGCCGCCTTCTATCGTACTGTCGATCTTCTGGTCGTCAAGCAGCACATCCTTATCAACCATTACACGCAAGGAGTCCCCTTTTACAGCGATCTCCAGCTGTCGTGTGTTTTGAATATTGATCGGATACTCTTCCATTTTTGGAGCACCAGATTCACCTTGCTCCCTCGTGTAGACCGACGCCCGATCAAAAGACAAGTCCAACGGGTTCCATTGCACGTCGCTTAATTTAGTCGTGAACAATTCCTTTACTTCACCCTTTGGCTGCTTTTGCTCTACGGTCAGCTTATTATCATGCAGAACAATCCGAATAAAGCTGTCCTTGAGCCGATCGTAACGAACATAAATGGTCTGCTTGCCAATCACATTCCCTTCCAGCTTGGCCGAAATGTTCAAATCACCGTGTCCGGCACTATTTTTTAAATATAACATGCCAGCAGCACCAGGAGGTGAGGTTAATGCAATTTTGTTTTCGATAAATTGCGCTGTTCCACTATATCGATCCCATTGTCTCGCGTACTCTTCATCACCACGTACGAACTTCATCTTTTGACCGGTATCATGCTGGATTCTCATCAATAAATGGTTCGTATACCAAAACGGAGCTGGCTGCAGCCTCGTCAGATCGTACAGATTACTTTTGCTGTCATTGTAAGCATTACCTTCCCGATTAAAATGCATGTTGAACAGCTCTTTGATGTTCACATCATTTGCATCGGAAACCAAACGATTCATCCCGTCATACAACGTATTGGCATGCATGATCATATAGACACCTGGTACGAAGCCAAGCTGATTGGAGTAGATGTCTTTGATTTGCTTGTAGTCGGTATGAATCCGCTCTTCCATCTGGTTTCTGTCTTCAATCGGAATCATGTTGTGATCCCGGATAAAATCCATCAAGTAGTGATTGTAATAACCGACCTTTGTTTTATTCGACAGCTCGCCCTCATCCTTGACCCCGATAAAACGCCCTTCGTTATCAAAGACGTTAATGTAAGTCAGACGATAACCATTCGTTCCCATTTCCCAGAAGCCGGATTTCATCATTTTCAGCATATCCTTGGGCTGGAGGAACTTATTTTCGCTGTTTCCCATCTTGTTAGCATAGGAAAGAATCGTTGCTTTGTAGTTGTATTTCTCCAGTGCAGGCTGGGCAAACAAGCTCGAATCGTTGCGTCCATCCTCAAAGGATAAGAATAAGGCCTTGTCAGGTAGCGGCTTCTTGTTCTTGTAAAAATCGATGATATCCTGTTGGGAAATCGTAACGTAGCCCTGATCGTAGAGTGCTTGAAGCTGCTCATCCAAATCCTTTTTGGCGATTAATTTTGGCGTTCCTGAACGCCCTACACCAAAGTACGAGAGGGCAATAAACCCCTTCTCATTGTTCCAGCTCGCTTGAACCGGTTCATCGTATTTCACAGCATTAAAAATAATGGTGTATAGCATGATACCCAAGGCTAGCAAGATCGCGGTTTGCGTAATCGTTCTGATGATTTTCCTGCGATCTTTCTTACGATAGTCAAGGGCAGTATTTTGTTTCTTCTTCATAACTCCTGCCACCCTCACTCCCTGTGTCTTCCATTCCCTTTGCGAAGTACGAAACTAAAAAGGTAAGCTGATCCCTTTTTTCTTTTGCTTACGCGCTTCTTTTTTCAGTCTTGCTTCGACATCCTGTGGTGTTTCGCGTGTCCCCCACGTCGATTTCCAGAAGGTTACCCAAGCGACAGGCATCTGCCAGAGCAAAACAAACTCATAGAAGACACAGAAGACGATTCCGAATAGCCATAGCTTGCTCTTGCGGAAAAACAAATGCGCCAGGCTCATCAGCAGCGCCATCAACAACAGCCCCATCAAAAAGGTGCCCGGGAAAATATGATGGACGAGTGGTACGTAGCCCAGGTTGTAAAGAACAACGATAGGTGCAGCGATCGGTACAATCAGTCCAATGTAGAAGAAAAGGGCCATGAAAGGTTCTTTACGCCAAATGAACGCGCCCGCGCGTAGTGATTCCCGTAACCAGGAGCGCTTCCAACGCATCTGCTGCTTCAAAAATACACCCATATCAGAGGGAACAATCGTGGAGCAAATAGCAGAATCCTGATAGCCTGTACGATGGGTTTTCAAAATATAGTTCGTCATGCTTCGGTCGTCCCCGAAGGTAGCTGGTTGTCCGAGAAACTTTTGGTTTAACCACGCTTCTGAGTGCTCGAGAATGAGCTCTTTCCGATAACAGGATAATGGTCCAGACAAACAGGTTACGCTATCAAACCACGATTCCGCTGCCTTCATGATCCGGAAGGCAATGTAGTAACGAACGGTTTGCAGCTTGGTAATCGTATTGGTGAATTTGTTTTCTACGTCAGTACGCCCAGCTACCCCGCCCATACGCGGGTCTTGGAACGGCTGTACCAGATTTCGGATCGCAGTCGGCTCCAAAAAGCTGTCTGAGTCAACGAATACAACGAGATCATGCTTCGCCATTTCCACACCTTTTACCAGCGCGACCCGTTTCCCACCGTTTTCAGGCAGTACATGCATTTTCACCCGTTCTTTGGTCATATAGCGTCCTGCCTCGCTGTGAATCATCGCAATGACTTTTTCGATCTGTTCTACAGACTTATCCGTAGATCGGTCATCGACCACGATAACCTCCAGCTTGTCGATCGGGTAGTTCTGGTTCACACAGCTCAAGATCGTCCGGTGAATCCACTCTTCTTCATTGAAGCAGGGGATAATAATACTCACACCGGGCGTATAATCTGGATGAACGGGCACGTCCCGGTACAAAGCTCCGAATAAGTAGCGCGTCAGCAAAAAAGCAGCCGCAATCAGACTGTATAAGTACAAATAAATATTGTATTTGAAATAAATAATGCTCTCGGCGCGCATGAGCATAACGAAAAGCGCGGCTACGAACAGCGAAGCACTCGCCATATAAATCGCGTAGCCCCACCGCTTTCTCTGAAAATAGTCAGTAAGCGGCTTGGAAAATTCAAAAGCCACCATCGTTTTTTCCTGCCCGTCCTGCTCGCGGGTGAAAATGCGTACCACCTTCGCATCGAGCTTGACGGACGATTCAAAACCCTCCGGCATTGTACCGGGCGGGATATCGCATTGAATATTGAGGATACTGTCAACTTGCAGGCCTTTTACGGGAACTACCAGCTCAACGAGCAGACCCGACGAGGAAATATCGACTGCTTTTGCCTTGATCCCGTTCTTTGCCGATTGTCTTCTTGGTACCAGAATCACCTCAAAATCGGCCATATAACGCAGACTAAGCAAGCGCAGCCGATTTATGTACTCGGGATCTTCCTGATCACCGTTCTGTACGTCCTCTTTTACGCCCCTGCGATCGACCTGGACGCGAATATTCTCCGGGTCAGGTACATTTGAGAGGATACGCCGATCTGCTCTGGAAACCGTCAGGATCTCTACAATTTTCTTTTTCTTCTTCTTCATCACTGTCGCTCTCTCCAATCGATTTATTACAAGCTCCAGTAATAAAAACCGTTGTTCTCAAACTCTTTTTTCTTGTAGATCCCTTTGATGTCGATCATCACTTTTGTTTGCTTCTCCCCGAACCATTTTTGGAAATCGGCGATCTTCATTTCGGCAAAGGGAGCATGGGGAACCGCGACGACCACGATATCCAGATTATGAAGAGATGACATGTCTGTAAGCTCGATGCCATACTCAGCGTAAGCTTCCTTCGGGTCCACCAAAGGATCGACAACAAGCGGAACAATGCCGTAATCGTTTAGCTCTTCGATAATATCCGTTACCTTTGTATTTCGTATGTCACTGCAATTTTCCTTGTAGGTTAATCCCAAAAGACCAATTCTTACTTTCGGAACATCCAGCTTCAGACGGACGAGCAGCTTGATAATTTGTTGTGCCACATAGACGCCCATCCCGTCGTTAATATGTCGTCCCGCCAAAATGATCTTGGAATGATAGCCACTGTCCTCTGCCTTATAGGTTAAGTAGTAGGGATCGATGCCAATGCAATGGCCACCTACCAGGCCCGGTGTAAAAGGAAGAAAATTCCATTTCGTCCCAGCGGCCTCAAGCACAGCTTTCGTTTCGATGCCCATTTGGTGAAACAGCATCGACAGCTCATTCATGAAGGCAATATTAATATCACGCTGGGCGTTCTCGATCACTTTTGCAGCCTCGGCAACCTTGATGCTATCGGCTTTGTACACACCGGCTATAATCGCCAGCTCGTATACTCTGGCAATCGTCTCAAGTGCCTCCTGATCAATCCCGGACACGATCTTGACGATGTTTTCCAAACGGTTGACCTTGTCACCTGGATTAATTCTCTCGGGGGAGTAGCCTACCTTAAAATCGTCCGGGCAACGCAGTCCAGACTCGGCTTCCAAAATGGGGATGCATATATCCTCCGTTACACCTGGATACACCGTTGATTCGAAAACAACGACTGCTCCTTTTTTGAGCTGTCTACCTACTATTCTTGTGGCGCTTTTCACAAAGTGGAGATCCGGTACATTCCCGCTTTTCACAGGGGTTGGAACCGCGACGATAAAAAAGCTCGCTTCGCCAAGTCGGGTTTCATCAGCAGTAAACTCTACCGTGGACCCATTTGCCAGATCGTCCTCACCCACATCCTCACTCAAAAACTTTCCGCTTTGATAAGCCTCTATCTTTTTTTGATTCACATCGAAGCCAATCACATCTGCCCGTTTCGATAATGCTGCTGCTATGGGTAGCCCCACGTATCCAAGACCTACGACCGCAATCTTCTCCTGCCTGTCCACAATGGCTTCGAATAAATCCATAAGGTTTTCCTCGCTTCGTCTTATAAAATAATTAACCAAACATATCTGTCATTCTCACAAAGGTGTAGCCTTTGCTTCTAAGCTTATCGATGACAGTCGGGAGCGCCTCCACTGTGTGGATATCGTCTAGCAGATGCAGCAGTATCACGCTTCCGTTTTTCGTCTGCTCCATGATGGCCGCCACGATATCATCCGCACTGTTGCTCTTCACGAAATCGGAAGGTGTCACATCATAGATCGCAACGGTGTGGTAACCGGTCGCTGCTACTGCCCGCAAAGTACGTTCGTCGAATTCACCTGTCGGCGGGCGGAAATACATCGTAGGCTTTTCTTGAATGGCTTCTCTAATGACTCGATGGGCTTTCACAATTTCTTCCTGAAGCTGCTCTGGCGTAATCTTTGTATTCACCTGATGGGAATATGTATGATTGCCAACATCGTGGCCGCCCTCGGCAATCGCTCGTGCCAGATTGGGATTTCGCTCTACACCATCGGCTCGCAAAAAGAACGAGGCTTTTACGCCTTTTTGCTCCAAAATATCGAGGATTTTTGTAACCGCCGCGTCCGTTCCCCAATCGTCAAAAGATAACGCCACTTCTTTTTTGTTCGTTTCTTTTCGATAGATCAACCTGTAGGCAGCGTCATCCATTTTTGCATTGATCTTGGCAGCATCGTATCCTGGAATGGCTTCCAATGGCTTACGCTCGCCGCCCTGCTCAATCAATTGATGCAAGGAAACGAATTTGTACCCGACATCAGCTGCGGCTTCAGCGATGAGTGGAATATCCCCCACCAGCTGTTTGTTTTCTTCCGTATCGATGGCAATAATCCCACCGCGATTGATGTATTTTCGCAAGTAGTGTCGCTTTTCTTCGTCTGTCTCCTTCTGCCAATTGTGCAAAAATAAACTGTACGAAATCACAGCTGCTTGTCCATTTTGAGCGGTTGCCAGACGAATATCGTCATTGTAATCACCCAGCTTGGTCCTGACATACCGTGGCACCACACCTGTTTCCTTCTTGATGACTTGATTTGCCAATTCGATTTCCGAATACAGCTTTTCATACGACAGTCTGGTCAAATCAACCCGACTCAGCGTATTGTTTTCAATTTCGTGCCCTCTGGATAAAATCGTTCTGGCAATATCAGGCTCCTCCGCTACACGCATACCCGGCAGAAAAAAAGTTGACTGAATATGATACCGATCGAGCTCATCCAGGAGTTTCAACATGGTTTCTTTGTCGCCCATGCCGTTAAAGGTGAGCGCGAGCTGCCTTTTTGTCGTATACACGAGCGATACTTCCTTGCTCATTTCCCCTTCGTAGCGAACCATTTTTTGGGCAGGGGCTGAGTTGTCATCGTTCTTCTGCGGGGTGTCACTTCTCCCAAATGGAGCGCACCCTGCCAGCAAAGCCAACATACATACCAGCCAGATTCCGTTCATAAAGAAGCCTTTTTTCCTAGCTGCTGCATTGCATTCTGTCATCTTTTTGCTCCTTCTTTCCGTAACCCTAAACCTACTTGTCTATTGATTAGCATAAGAAGAGAAAGTCGTAGAAACAACAACCAGAATAAGGGATATCCATATCTAGTCGCGTCACATAACACTCTCTATTTTACGATAAGGAAATATACCATTTCTGAACAAAGCAATCCTGTAAATAGGACGAACGTCTCAAAACATCGTTTCCTGGTTAATTGTGGGAATACAAAAAGACGAGCCCCTAGGACTCGTCAATAAATGGCTATAGCTTGATTGCGATTAATTTCAGTTCTGTTAATTCCTCTACTGCATATTTGATGCCTTCACGTCCAAAGCCGCTATCTTTTACTCCACCATATGGCATGTTATCTACGCGGAAGGTCGGAATATCATTGATCATCACGCCGCCCACTTCCAGCTCCTCAGCTGCGCGCATGGCTGCATGAATATCACTCGTATAGATCCCTGCCTGTAAGCCAAAACGGGAATCATTGACGGCTTCGATTGCCTCATCGATAGTCGCAAATGGCGTCACGACTACGATCGGACCAAATACTTCCTGGCAAGAGCAAGAAACATGCGCCCCAACATTGGTCAGGATGGTAGGTGCATAGAGACGATCCGTTACAGCTCTGCCCCCCGTGACAACATGTGCCCCGGCATCGACAGCTTCCTGTACCCAAGCACCCATCCGCTCGTGATCCTTCGAAGAGATGAGAGAGGACATATCCGTTTCCTCTTGCAGTGGATCACCCAGCACCATTTTCTCCGTTGCCGCCTTGAATTTATCGAGGAACTCCTCATACTTGCTTTGATGAATATAGACGCGTTGGAGCGAGATGCATACCTGACCGCTAAAGGAAAATGCCCCCATCACGCAGCGGTCAATCAGCGCCTGCGTAATTTCTACATTGTGATCGATGATGACAGCCGAGTTGGAGCCAAGCTCCAGAGTCACGCGCTTGAGTCCAGCCTTGTTTTTCATCGCGATGCCGACTGCAGGGCTACCTGTAAAGGTAATCGCTGCGATGCGACTGTCGCCGACGAGCTTTTCACCCACAACCGCGCCTTTTCCAGGCAAAATGTTGAGGGCGCCTGCCGGCAACCCAGCTTCGGCAAAAATGTCCGCCAATATCAGCGAGCTGAGCGGCGTCTGACTAGCTGGCTTTAAAACGACTGTATTCCCCGCCGCAATCGCAGGTCCCACTTTATGTGCAACGAGATTGAACGGGAAGTTAAACGGAGTGATTGCTCCAACGACACCGATTGGCTTGCGAACTGTAAAGGCCAGACGTCCTTCGCCACCCGGAGCTGCATCAAGTGGGACGGTTTCCCCGTGAATACGCTTGGCTTCCTCCGCAGCGAATTTGTATGTTTGGATTGTACGCGCGATTTCTCCACGCCCCGTACGCAGCGGCTTTGCAGCTTCCTGCGCGAGAATGACCGCCAGCTCCTCTTTGCGTGCTTCCATGATGGCGACTGCCTTTTCCAAGATCAGTGCCCGCTGGCTGGCTGGCATCTTCGCCATCGCTTTACTCGCTGCTTTCGCCGCCTCGATTGCTTCATCTACATCGCTTTCGTCCGCTTGAGCAATCTCCGCCAGCAGCTCACCTGAAAAGGGGGAGTAGAGAGGTGCATATTCTTTTGCTTCTTTCCATTGTCCATTGATGTAGAGATGCTTTTTCATAGTGACCTCCCGCGCAAATTAGTTCGTTACGTATTGGCTTTTCAGCACATCCGTCATAATATCGAGCGCTTCCTCCAGCTGCTCGTCAGTAATAACCAGTGGAGAGAGGAAACGAAGTACGTTGCTGTGAACGCCAGCAGAAAGTACGATAACACCGGACTCGTAGCAGCCTTTTGTCAGACCAGCCACCAGCTCTTTTGCAGGTGCTTTTGTTTCTGGATCGACAAATTCTACTGCGCACATCGCACCCAGACCACGTACATCTGCGATCACAGGGAAATCTTTTTGCAGCGCGGAAAAATGCTGTTTAATGGTGTCGCCAATGTATTGCGCTCTGGCAGCGAGGTTTTCACGCTCCATTTTTTCGATAACAGCGAGTGCCGCTACGCAGCCAAGCGGACTTCCTCCATAGGTACCACCGATTTCACCTGCATTTGGAGCATCCATGATTTCAGCGCGACCTGTAACAGCAGAGATTGGCAGACCAGCTGCAATCGATTTGGACATGGTGATGATGTCTGGTTCGATGCCAAATTGTGTCGTAGCAAACATCGTGCCCGTACGGCAGAAGCCGGTTTGAATCTCGTCTGCGATGAACAAGATGCCGTTCTTTTTGCAAATTTCATAGACAGCTTGCACAAAGGAGACAGGTGGTACGATGAATCCGCCCTCGCCCTGGATTGGCTCCATGATAACCGCAGCTACTTCTTCAGGTGCTACTTCTGTCAGCAGGAAGTCTTCGAATTGACGAATGCAGAATTGCGCGTACTCATCATCCGTCATAGAAGCTGGCTTGTTCATTGGATACGGGAACTGTGCTTTATACGTTGCCGGAGCAAATGGACCCATCTGGAATTTGTACGGCTTTACTTTGGAGGTGAGCGACATGCCGAGCAGTGTACGTCCATGGAAGCCACGGCTAAAGGAGATGATTCCTGGGCGACCTGTATATTTACGGGCAATTTTCACCGCATTTTCTACTGCTTCCGCACCGCTGTTTGCCAGCATTGTTTTCTTTTCAAAGCTGCCCGGGGTGATTTGTGCCAGCTTTTCTGCCAGTGCTACATATGGCTCATACATGCCTACGTGGAAGCATGGGTGAATATACTTGTCGAGCTGTTCTTTGAGTGCATCTACCACTTCTTTTGGACAGTGGCCTGCGTTCAGCGTACCGATCGCCCCAGCGAAATCAATGTAGGTATTGCCATCCACATCGTTCACCAGTGCACCTGAAGCGGTTTCTACAAAGATCGGCGTATTGTTGCCAACACCCTTTGGAACGTATTGCTTTCTTTTTTCAATCAGCGCCGCTCCTTTTGGACCAGGTACACCTGCAGCTACATTTACGAATTTACGCTGTTTGGACATATCGTATCTCTCCTTCTATAAATGAATGGTTTATTGTAAGAGTTATGCCTTCAGCTACGTAAATATAGCAATACCCGTGCCAACTGAAAAAGCCTGATTTTATTTGCTTTTCAGGATACTGTTTTGCCCTAAAAATTCAAAAATGAATCAAAAGCACAGGAAACCTCGATTCATTTTTGAATTAAATATTACTTTTTGAATTAAATAGACCTGACCTGATATTTTTGCAGCTTCCTCACGACCGATGGCTGACTGATCCCTAAAAGCTGTGCCATTTCGGCGGTAGTCCGACAGCGCTCTGCCGCATAACGCATCCATTTTTCCTCGACCTGCTCCAGCGCTTCCTTCAATGATATCGAAGCGATTCCCGGCTCCAGCATCGCTTGCTCTTCCCCTGCTACACTGATTTCGACCGGCAGCTGCTGTGTTGTAATGATATCCTCGTCAGCCGTTACAACCATCCGCTCCAACACATTTTCCAGCTCCCTCACATTTCCTGGCCAGGAATAGTGCATCAAAGCATGTGTTGCCGGGGGATCTAACCGTTTATCCATCCCGTACCGCTCGTTAAGTGTGCGTATGACGAGCTTGATCAGGGCAGCGGTATCCTCTGGTCTGTTGCGAAGCGCTGGCACCTGAATGGGTACGACATTCAAGCGAAAATACAGGTCCTGTCTGAACTTGCCTTCCTTCACCATCTTCTCCAGATCGCGATTGGTGGCAGCAATCAGGCGAAAATCAACATCGCGATACTGCATACTGCCCACTCGCTGCAGCCGTTTTTCCTGAATGACCTTTAAAAGCTTTGCTTGCAGCGGCAGTGGCAGCTCTCCCAGCTCGTCTAAGAGAAGTGTCCCTTGATTCGCCAGCTCGATAATGCCGGGCTTTCCGTTTTTCCCTGCTCCCGTAAAAGACCCCGCTTCATAGCCAAACAGCTCTGACTCCAGCAAGCCCTCGGGGATCGAGCCACAGTTTATCTCTACGAACTGACCGCCCGCACGTCGACTATGGCGGTGTATTTCTTTGGCGATGACGTTTTTTCCGACTCCGGACTCCCCCAGAATCAACACCGTGGAATCGACCACCGCAACCTTTTTGATCAATCTCTCAATGACTTGCATCGGCTGACTGACAGCTACGAAGCCCTCGTTGTTTTTTTCCCGCAGCTCCTCGATCTCGGTTTCAAATTGCTTTAGCTGTTCCGTCAAGCTTTCATAACGATGCTTCAGCTCCATAATCTCGGTCAAATCATGCGAATAGCTAATGACCGAATGCAGGGAGCCGTCATCGTTCCATACGGGATAGGCCGTCACCATCAGCTTTTTCCCGCCGGGGATGTCCTGCATCGTCGTTTGTGGTGTCCTCGCCTCGATTACTTTACGTGTCACAGAGGGAGAGAATATCTTTTCTTTTTCGAGCTGTATGACGTTTCTGCCCAGTAGCTGCTCTTTTTCCAAACCGTACATCTCGTAGCAGGAATCACCGACCAGCTGAATATACCCTTCTCCATCGGTAATCAATAGGTGGTCGCGAGAGGTGTCGATGATCCCTTCCAATACACGGCTCATCCATTTATCCTGGCTCTCATTGCTCTTCATCCTGCTGCCTCCCTCCTGCGTCAAGGATCGTGCTTCGGGCTACCTATCTAAAAAAGGGACACATAACTGCTTGTGTATCCCCATCGCTTCTATGAACATATTTTCTTCATTATAGGAGAATCGCCCAACACCGACAACCAGTAGACTACGTATGTGATCAAACGTCATTTCTAATGTAACGAAAACGAAAACAATTCATGTCATTTTGAAAAAATAACCAACTCATCCGAAGCGATTAGGTAAAATAGCCAATAGGATCACCATCGACACCGATGAAAGGATGGTTGAATGAGTATATCTGTCGGAGACATTTACTGCGTTTTTGTAGAACAAATGCAAAAGTATGCTGCCTGCCAGGTCACCTCCATACCGGATGCAGCTTCCAAAAAATCACAGTCATTGATCAGCATTGTCGAGCTGGACTGGGCAGGAGAGACGCTGCCGGATGAAGCCGAGCTGCGTCAGATGAAGCCCCTCTATTGCGATTTCTTTTTCTGGAACAACAAACTGGATCACATTTATGTAGAAGCGACGATCCCGAAAGGCTATATATGGATCGGAAATCTGCCCCCGCTCATTACGGAGAAGTCCAAGTCATACGGCACCTGGCACGTCGGAGGTAGCTTTTACCGCCAATGGCAGTGGAATCAAATCCCCGCAGACAAACGCCAGCAATTTAAAGAAGCTGCAAAGGACGATACACTCGTTCAGATTGGCGGCGAGACGATCCGCCGATCCACTATCGTGATCCACCAGCAGACCATGCGCCAAATCCATGATCTCTCTGAGCTTGCCAAGCTTCCATGCCTGACCAGAATTCACACCGCCGAGGCATCTGATCCTCTCATCGCGTATATCCGCAGCAACCCATTTGTGAATGAGCTGCATTTGGACAATCCATCGAGGCGGTCCCTCGACCTGCGCGATACGAATCTGAAGCGACTCCATCTCAATGCTGAAGGCGTAGAATCGATTACGCTTAATAAAGAACTGAACCAGCTTTCCTTATGGGGCGAACTATCTCCCAACCTGCACATTGGAGCAGAGGAGGCGGGACGCTGGCTCACTGTCACTTTTGTGGATTCGCCACCACTTCACTGCGGCCTGGAACAGCTCGGAGCATTGAGTCTTCATAAAGTAACACACGTAGATCTGCTGCCCATCGTTCAAAGCTACCCTGGTCTCCGGGAGCTGCGCCTATCGGGAAAACCAGGCACGATTGCCAATATGAACAGTACCTCACAGCTTGCACAGCTTCGCCTTTTTAGTACACAAGACATCTTTGGCTTCTCTCCTGATGAGTTCCCCAATCCCGACCAGCTCCCGCACCTGACTGCTCTCTGGATGGACAGCTTGCCAGTCGAAGCGGCGAAGTCAATCAAGACACGGTACAAAAAAGAAACGGTCAAAGGACTCAATATGTCCACTTACGAAGCCGCGCAAACAGGACTGGTTAGCCAGTAATCTTGAAAATCCTTTCCGGGACTGGGATGGACGCGAAAATATTTCCGCTGCGACTTACAAAAAAGCCATGGCGTTGTACAAAAAGATGCTCACAGAATTCTCCGTCATCGAACAGGAAGTCAGCGTTACGTGGACGAATGAAAAACTACATGAAGCACTCAGCCTGTTGGTCAAAGAGTTCACGGAGACCTTTAACAAGCTGGACAAGCGAACCGGTTTTATTGAAACGGTCGAACGGGAAGAAATTTATGTCGTGCTAGACGAGCTGCTGGAGCCTGTCAATGAGAAAGCGGCTGAGGTAGGTCTTGAAGTTGACGTGAAAAGACTGTTTGCAGTCTTTAATGAACTGCGAGATTTTTAAAGGAACAAAGGATACGCTAGCCCGTCCCATCCCTCTCTCAGGTGACGGGTTTTTTCAAGCACCACGTACTCATACAACGCTGCCCAGCAACATTTACCGTTTTAATCGGCTCAAACAGCGTACCTTTGAGTGCCGCCGTAGTCTCCAGCATCATTTCTTCGTCCATTAGAAAACGGGTACTTCCGTCCGGCAGCAAGTATCTTTGATTGCCTAGCGGCTTGATCCTATCTTCTATACCAATCGATGAAGCCAAACGAATAAACATCATTCCACCTGGTGCCAGAACCCGCCACAGCTCCTCGATCATTTGCAGAAAATGTGCCTTGTCCTCGGCAAAATGCAAGACCGCGTTGCTGATAACAAAGTCAAAGCTCTCCGCGGCAAAGCTCATGCGCTCAACCGCCTCTACACGCGCCTGCTCATCGGACCACCCTGGCGCAAGCGTCGCTCCAAGGTTCCGAACCGCATGTATCGCGTCCTCCGAGCGATCTACCGCGAACACCGTATAACCATTGCGCAAAAAATAGACCAGGTTGCGCCCGCTGCCACAGCCGGCATCAAGAATGCGCATATCCTGCGTAATACGTCCCTTTACCAACTGATCAAGCAAGTAGATATCGATATGGCCAAACTGCTCAGCGAGATTCATGCTTCATCCCTGCCTTTGTTTTTTTCTCATTCTAACATGCTATACTAGTGGCATTTAGCGTCTACCTGCTAGAAAGGGGGATCATCCATATGTTTGCCCTAAACAACCTAGACAGTCTCCTGGAGTTATTCTTCGATGGCGTCATTATCACCGACAAGGACGGAATGATTGTCAAAGTAAACAAGGCCTATCTGAAAATAGCAGGAAAAACAGCAGATGAGCTGATCGGCAAGGATATACGCAGTACAGTCGGAATCAGGCTTCATTCCAACGAATCCAGCACGATGCGGGTACTTGAGGAAAAGCGCCCGGTAACGATCATGCAACGCTCCACATCTGATTCAGGGTACAAAGAGTATATGACTACCGGGATGCCTATGTTTAATGAGCAAAACGAAATCGAGTTCGTCGTGAATTGCGTCCGTGACATGACAGAGCTGAATGAACTGAAGCAGCATTTGAGCCGTGCCGAGCAGATGAATCAGAATTATCTGGAAGAGATCAAAAATTTGAAGCAGCAGCAGGAGCATGAAAACGGGCTGGTCATCTACAGTAAAGCCATGCTGCATGTAAAAGAAGCTGCGACCAAGGTCGCCTCCGTAAACTCTCCTGTGATGCTGCGTGGCGAATCTGGAGTCGGCAAGGAAGTAATCGCCAAGTACATCCACCACCGAAGCAAGCGGGCAAAGGGAGCTTTTATCAAGGTGAATTGTGGAGCCATCCCTGCCTCCTTGATGGAAAGCGAGTTTTTTGGTTATGAGACGGGAGCGTTCACCGGAGCGAACAAAGAGGGGAAGCCAGGCTTTTTTGAGCTTGCCGATAAGGGCACACTTTTTCTGGACGAGATCGGGGACATGCCTCTGGATTTGCAGGTAAAATTGCTGCGTGTTTTGGAGGAGCAAGAGTTTCGCAGGGTCGGCGGCGTCAAAACAATCCGTTCCGATGTCCGCATTATCGCTGCAACCAATCAGGATTTAGAGGAAATGGTCGAGCAAAAGACTTTCCGCAAAGACTTGTACTACCGGCTCCAGGTTTATCCGATCCTGATTCCTCCGCTGCGTGAACGAAAAGAAGAGATTCCATTTTTCATCGAGCATTTTCTGCAACGCTACCAGGAAAAGAATGCGATCCAAATTCAAATCGCCCAGGAAGCCATTCATGTGCTTTGTCAGTACGACTGGCCGGGCAACATCCGGGAATTGATCAATGTCATGGAACGAATGGCGATTTCCTGTTCCAACGGTGAAATATTGCCCGATCATTTGCCCAGAGAGCTGTTTGGCAATCTCGGCAGAATCATTCCCAAGACGTTTGCTGAAGAAGTTGAGCTGTTCGAGTTTCAAGGGATGAAACGAGCTCTCGCCTTGCATAAATCAACGCGAAAAGCTGCGCGCGCCCTGCAAATGAGCCAGCCTACCTTTGTACGAAAAATGAAGCAATATGAAGTCAAATATACAAACGATCCAAAAATGGATCACAAAAACATGCAGTGATTTATATTTGGATCGTTTTTTCCCAATGCCAATGGTGAAGTCACCTCTGTGACGGTATTTTCACTGTTGGCATTCTTTTTGCTTTAAGGGCTTTGTGAGGCAAGCAAAAAAACATAAAGGAGGGCTGATGATGAATCGGATTCATGTTTTGGGACTTATTCCTTTTATCGGGATGCTTGGGGGGATGCCTTTTGCCAATAAAGCGACCCCTTATGTGCTTGGGATGCCATTTTTACTGTTTTGGATTGTACTGTGGGTCGTTCTGACATCAGTCGTGATGGCCATCATCAATGCAATTGATCCGGCGAATCAGAAGGAGGACATCTGATGAATATTTCAATGCTAATTACGTTTGCCTTTCTGGTTGTCGCCATCCTGCTGGCCGTTCGCGCTAGTCTTGGCAAGAAAATGAGTTTGGAGCAATGGGCTGTTGGCGGTCGCGGTTTTGGAACCGTTTTCGTGTTCCTTTTGCTCGCTGGGGAATTTTTTACGACGTTCACCTTTTTAGGTGGGAGCGGGATGATCTATCAGGTCGGCTCCCCTGCTTATTACGTGCTCGCGTACATGACCTTGGCCTATGTATTTTCCTACTATCTGCTGCCTCCGATCTGGCGGTATGCCAAAGAGCATTCGATTGTCTCAATCTCTGACTTTTTCCGCAGCAAATATCAGAGCTCGTCGCTCGGTATGCTGGTTTCTGTCGTTGGGATCATCGCTTCCGTTCCGGTCGTGGTTCTGCAATTGAAAGGGCTGGGAATCATCGTTTCAGAAACCTCCTACGGGATGATCTCACCGATCCTTGCTGTTTGGATTGGAACCATCGCTGTGACTGTATATGTGATGATTTCCGGGATTCATGGCGCTGTCTGGACGGCTGTAATCAAGGATATTTCGATCGTGCTTGTCGTCGTTTTCCTTGGTTTGTATTTGCCTTATCACTACTACGGTGGCTTCCAGCCGATGTTTGAAGCCGTACAAGCTGCCAAACCCGCTCACCTGACCCTCCCGGAAAAAGGACAGAGCCTTAGCTGGGTCATTTCGACAGTGCTTTTGACAGCGGTTGGCTTCTACATGCAGCCCGGTTTGTTCGCAGCGGCGCTGTCAGCCAAAAGTGAAAAAGTATTCCGTCGCAATACCATCGTGATGCCGCTCTACACCTTGCTGCTGATCTTCGTCTTTTTTGTCGGGTATACCGCGATCCTGCAGGTTCCCGGCTTGCAAGGAGCAGATGGCGACTTGGCCTTGCTGCGCCTCTCGATCCAAACCTTTGATCCATGGTTCATTGGGGTGATCGGCGGAGTTGGACTCCTGACGGCATTGGTTCCGACATCGGTCATTTTGCTCACGATCGGGACACTGTTTGCGACAAACATTTACAAGCCGCTCACCAAAACGACCAATGAGGTTCGTGTGGCCAAAGTAGCGAAACTGACTGTGCCTGTCGTGGCATTCATCGCCCTTTATTTTGTCATCAACGGCGGAAACGCGTTGTATGCTCTACTATTGATGTCGTTTAGCCTGATTACCCAGCTGTTCCCGGCTCTTCTACTCAGCCTCCTTCCGAAAAATCGGATCAACAAATACGGAGCCTCCTGGGGAATTATTGTCGGCGTTTCCACCGTCGTGTATTTGACTATCACCAAGACGACGCTCGCTACCTTGTTCCCTGATCTCCCGCAAGTCGTAAAGGATTTTAATACCGGCTTTATCGCACTCATTTTGAACATAGTAGTCGCAATGCTTGTCACGATGGCAACAAATAAAACTCTGGTTCAAAAAGAGTCGATCACCACCCAGCATGGCTAAACCATACAGTGAAACATGGAGGTTATCAGCATGTCATTTCCACACTTTCGTATCAGCGGTACTGCTTTTGAGCGCGGACAGCAATTAGGCAGGCTCGCCAAACAACAGATCATTCACAACATCGAAACGTACAAGGTTCTTTTCTGGGAAATGGCCAAAGTGAAATGGGACGCAGCACGCGCTCATTCTGCCCAGTATATCTCCTGGATTGAGCGCTACGATGCCGAAATATTGGAGGAAATCAGAGGCATCAGCCATGGAGCCGAGCTCGACCTGCTTGATCTGATCGTGCTCAATGCCCGCAGTGAAATTATTACGAATCTGGCAGGCAAGGACGTCCCTGCAGATGGCTGCACCAGTATGGCGGCTGTTCCAGAGATCACGACCGGTCAAGAGATGCTGCTCGGTCAAAACTGGGACTGGAACAATCGGATCAAGCCGGGAATGATTGTGCTCGAAATCGATCAGGCTCCCCGCCCCACGATCTTGATGGTAACAGAGGCAGGAATTGTCGGCAAAATCGGCATGAACAGTGCGGGGGTCGGTGTTTGCCTGAACTTCCTCGGGACAACCGAGCGCCAGATGGGGGTACCGATTCATATTGTGCTTCGCGGCATTCTCAACAGTCACACACTGCCACAAGCAATCGGACAAGTCGCCCGCCTCACTCGCGGTACCTCTGCCAACTATTTGATCGCCCATAAAGAAGGCGAGGTCGTAGATGTAGAGACAACCCCGAGCAACTACGACGTGCTCTATCCGGACAACGGCTGGCTCGTCCATGCGAATCATTTTATCGGACCGCGCAGTATCTTGATCGAGGATACCGCCAGAATCATGTCTCCTGACAGTCACTTGCGCCAAGGGCGTGCGAGCAAGCTGCTAGCCCGTTATGGGAATGGCGTGGATACAACGGCATTCAAGCATATCTTTTCCGATCACGGCGCATATCCGGACGGCATTTGCAGACATGGAGAAACGCAGCCTGTAGACCTCGGTCGCCCAATGATTTCCAGCACGGTGTTCTCCATCGTCATGAATTTGTCAGAGGGAACATTTGAACTCTCTGGCGGTCAGCCTTGTACGGAGGCATATGCGAAATACGGATTTTCGGCAGTAGAATAGCAGATGCTACTCGCACGCTAGTTTGATACTTTTCCCCTCAGTGAAGGTACTCCCTCAGCTGAGGGCTTTTTGTATTTTTGTAAGAACATGGTTGACAACTAACGATTACGACTGTAATCTTAAAAACATCAACGACTACAACTGTAATCGTCAATCAAAGGAGGTATATCATTTTGGACGAGCTCCCGCGCATCTCGGATTCCGAGTGGGAAATCATGAAGGTCTTTTGGGCAAAGTCACCCGCTACGGCCGCTGATGTCATCCATGCTTTGCGAGACAACAAGAGCTGGAAAGACAAAACGATCAAAACATTGATCAGCCGCTTGCTGCAAAAAGGGATTCTTACCTACGAGCAAGTCAATCGCGTCTATTTCTATACCCCCACGATCAGCGAAGAGGAATGTAAACGGACAGAACGTGAGTCCTTTTTGCAACGCGTGTACGGTGGGGCTCTTAAGCCAATGCTCGTGCACTTTTTACAGGAGGAAAAGCTTTCCTCCCAGGAGATTGCAGAGCTAAAGAAAATCCTGACAGACAAGGAGAAGTAATGTGATAGAGACACTCCATCATTTTCTCACGCATTCTTTTTCCTGGGCGCTTACCAATTCACTGCAGGCCAGTATCCTCGTCATCCTCATTTTGCTGTGTAAGCTTGCTGGCAAAAAGCATCTAACCGCGAGATGGCACTATGCAGTCTGGTCTCTACTGATCATGAAATTGGCTATTCCATGGTCGCCAGATAGCTCCATCAGCTTGTATAATTGGCTGCCTTCCTTTCGCTTGGGGGCCGATCAGGAAACAGCCTCCCCTTATCAGATGACGGGCTACACAGAAGCGACAGGAGCAGCTTTCCATAGCGAGTCAGCTCTCCCACTGGATGCTGTCCAGTCAACGGACACCATCATCTCCTGGTTCAGCGTGCTTTCTGTCATTTGGCTTGTTGGGGTGATCGCGCTCCTGACAAAAACGATTCACACCATGTACAAAGTAAGCTCCACGCTAGAGAAAGAGCCGCTCGTGTGTAATCCTCATGTTCTTCTCATTTTTGCTCGCTGCAAGGAGCAGATGGGCATTACTGAAAAGCTGCCTTTACAGAGGAGCAAGCTCGTGTCGAGTCCCACCCTGGCAGGAATCTGGCGGCCGTGCATTTTGCTGCCGGATCGACTCATCGATACATTGGACGAGCAAGAGCTACGCCATATTTTCCTCCACGAATTATCTCATTGGAAAAGACACGACATCACAGTAAACAGCCTGATGAGCTTTTTGCTTATCCTCAACTGGTTCAACCCGCTGCTCTGGTATGCGGCATCCCGTATGCGCCGGGATCAGGAAATTGCCTGTGACGCTTTGGCCCTTACCTACATGAAAGAGGCAGAGGTACAAAAATACGGGTTTACCATGATTAAGCTGCTGGAGCAATGCAGCGGGCAAAGGACTACTGCGCTCACTGCCAGCTTTTCCAGCTCACGAAACCATTTGAAAAGGAGAATCGAAATGATTAGCAACTTTAAAAAGAAAGCATACACGTGGACCGCTTCCGGGATCATCGTTGTTTTGGCGCTTGGTGTATTCACCTTGACTGATGCCAAGCAGGTCTTCGGCAAACAGCCAGCCTTTATCGCACCAGTAGAGGGAACGATCAACAGCTCCCCGAAAGCGAAAGGGATTATGATCATCAATGCCCTGAACACCCCTGTTCATGCAGCCGCGGCTGGCACCGTCATCGCTGCAGATTACGATAGAAAAGCAGGCAATCAGGTCATCGTGTCACATGACGGCGGCTATCAGAGCGTATATTCTCATTTGGAAAAACTGGAGGTCGCTCCAGGTGCCACTGTATCACAGGGACAGATTATCGGCTTGTTGGGAAGTACCGGGCAGAGCACTGGCCCCCACCTCTATTTTGAATTGCTAAAAGATGGTACGGCTGTCGATCCTCTAGCAGTGTTAGCAGACACAGCCGCAAGCAATTAGCTTTTTAAATACTCTTTTTGCAAGCAGAAAAAGGACAGCCCATGCTCCGGCTGTCCTTTTTACATACAACGATCCCGTTCCTTCTGTTCACGAAATACCTAATGCCTTTAGCTTTCGATACAAGGTTCGAATGCCTATCCCAAGCTCACTAGCCACCTCCATCTTCCCCTTCAAATCCGAACCATGTCTCTGCAAAGATGCACGAATGGCATCCGCCTGTACATCCGCTATGCGTTCCCTGATAGCTGATCCACTGGAGGCACTGACCGTTCCTGACAGTAACCGCGGTGGCAAGCTGTCTGGGGTAATCGTGGTTCCCGTCTCCATATTCATCGCGTACTCGATGACATTCTCCAGCTCCCTCACATTACCCGGCCAATGGTAAGAGGCCAATATCTCCATCGTTTTCGGAGCGATACCAGCAAAGGTTCGCCCTGTTTTTTCTCTGCATGTTTGCAAATACGACAAAGCAAGCAGCTCGATATCTTCCTTTCGCTCGGCAAGTGCTGGGACATGGATCGGAATGACATTCAATCGGTAAAACAGATCCGCCCGAAAAGCTTTCTGCTCGATCAGCTCCTCCAGATTTTGATTAGTCGCAGCGATGATCCGGACGTTGATCGGGATTGAGCGAGTACCGCCAACCCGTTCGATCACCATATCCTGCAACACCCGTAACAGCTTTGCTTGTAAGGGTAGAGGCATATCCCCCATCTCGTCCAGGAAAAGCGTACCGTTGTTGGCCATTTCAAAACGTCCCGGCTTGCCCCCCTTTTTTGCTCCCGTAAACGCGCCCTCCTCATGCCCAAACAATTCACTCTCGAACAAGCTCTCCGGAATGCTTGCACAGTTAATCGCAACAAACGGATAGTAAGCACGGGTACTGGCTTCGTGGATCGCTTTCGCCAGATGTCCCTTGCCGGTTCCCGTTGCACCCGTAATGAGTACGGTAGAGCTGCTGTTTTTTATTCGCCCGGCCTTTTCCTTTAGCTGCCTGATAGCGTGGCTCTTGCCTACAATCTGTTCCAGGCTTCCCTTTGACTGCTTCGTCTGCCGCATAGAGGTCGCTAGCCATTCACTGGTAACACGCAGCGCACCTCCAATGAACTGATCATTAACCATAATCGGTGTCGCTTCTACCGGTGCATTCAGTTTATCAATCAGACAGTTCGCGACAGGCATGGACTGCGTGGACAGAGAGGACAACGATGGCATAAACATCTGGGAGATATCTGCTGGCAGCAGGTCTTTTTGTGCTAAAAGTGAACGGGCACTTGCATTGGCGTGTACGACATTGCCGCTTCGATCAAAGGTGAGGTAGGCATCTGATACAGTATCGAGCACTCCTTCCAGCAGCTGGTCGTATGGATGGTACGGCTCGAGCTTCCCTGTCTGGGTTTGAATGATTGTCGTAATCATTCCGCTCACTTTGGTCAAAATTTGCTGATATTTTTCGGTATGCTTCGAGAGACGATGTTGCCCTTCCTTTGTAAACGATGTAAGCGAGACAACGCCAATAGCATGATTCGCTACCTTTATGGAAGAAAGCAGCTCCACTTTGGCTGGACAGCTTTCCAGGAACCTGCATCCAACGCACATCTCCATGGAGCCTGGTTTATCAACCAGAAAATCTCCCCGTGACAAGACGAACTCGATAGACGGGATATGTACGTTTTCCCCTTTCTGCTTCAGATACCGCTCCGTGCTCACCACTAATAAGCCACGCTCGTTGATCACAGCAGCATCCACGTTCAGTATATCCGAGATGCCCGTGATGACTTTTTCGATAGCTGGCTTGCATCGTTCCAACGAGACCATGGAAACCCATCCTTTCCGCATCGTTCCTTTAGAGTTTATTAAATATTTTGACATCTGACAAACATTTTGCCAATGCTGTCAATGATTTTCGAAAAAGTGGCTACTGGCTTGCCAAAACAGACAAACACTTTGACAAAATTGGCAATAACTGCGCGATTCCTTCTCCAAAAAGGGACCTATAAAACTGCGATTTAGTTGCATGATCACGTAATCCAACAGCTTCCGGGCGAGATGTGAATGCTTTGGCACAGGGCTTGCATTCATAAAAAAGCAAAGCAGCACCATCACAAAAAGATTCATTTCACGAAGGGAATGATCCTACTTGCTACATACCAATGACCTGTTCAAATTAGAAGGAAAGGTAGCTTTAATCACAGGTGGCGCTTCTGGAATCGGATTTGCGACAGCAAAGCGATTGGCCGAATTTGGCGCAAACGTCATGCTGCTTGATATTAACGAGGAGCTTGGTGAAACAGCTGCTCGCCGTATACAAGATCTAGGTGGTGCCGCACGATTTTTCAAATGTAATGTCGTATCACAGGAAGAATGCCGCCAAGTGACGGAAGCCATCGAGGAAGCCTACGGCCGTATCGATATCCTGTTTAATAACGCGGGCGTCATTCGCCGCAAAACGGTGGTAGAGCTGGAAGAGCAGGATTGGGACCTGGTGATAAACGTGTCCCTGAAAGGTGCGTACAACCTCTCCAAATATGTGATTCCCATCATGACTAAGTCGGGTGGCGGCAGCATTATCAATACAGGCTCTGGCTGGGGAATCAAAGGCGGCGACAAAGCAGCAGCTTACTGTGCAGCAAAAGCCGGTGTTGTCAATCTGACACGTGCCATGGCAATCGATCACGGCCCTGAAAATATTCGTGTTAACTGCGTCTCGCCTGGCGATACGGATACACCACTATTGCGTGAGGAAGCCCGTCAACTAAACAAAGAGGAAAGCGCGTTCCTCGTGTCATCCGCACAGGGTCGTCCCTTGGAGCGTCTTGGTACGCCGCAGGACATCGCCAATGCCGTTCTGTTCTTTGCCAGTGACCTGTCCGCTTGGGTAACCGGTTCCGTTCTAGTCGTTGATGGCGGAGGACTGGCCTAGCATTTCCCAATGATTTTTATGTCTGAATTTTTCGAATAAATAACAGGTGGAGGGTACGAAAAGATGAGTGTAAAACGTTTTGCACACCCCTATATTCCCAATTCTGCTCCCGAAGTAAAGGAACAAATGCTGCGTGAAATCGGCTTTTCCAGCATCGAGGATATTTTTGCGGATATTCCCCAAGAGCTGCGCCTGCAAGAGAAGATGAACATTCCGCCGGCACTCACCGAATATGAGCTGGATCGCCACGTAAACTCGCTCATGAACAAAAATCAAACGACCAAAGAAAATATCAGCTTCCTCGGTGCTGGCTGCTGGCCACACTTCATTCCTGTCGTATGTGATGAGATCAATTCACGAGCGGAATTTTTGACAGCCTATGCAGGGGAGCCATACGAGGATAAGGGCCGTTTCCAGGCACTGTTTGAATACCAGAGCTTGGTTGCAGAGCTCGTAGACATGGATGTGGTAAATGTTCCGACATTTGACTGGGCACAGGCAGCATCCACCGCACTACGCATGGCCGCTCGCATCAACAAGCGCACCGAGCTGCTCATTCCCAAAAACATTAACCCTGACAAGCTTTTGATTATCAAAAACTATATGTCTCCCGATCTAACCGTTACGCTGGTTGATTTTGAAAACGAAACAGGCGCTCTGGACCTTGGTGATCTGAAAGCCAAGCTCAGTGCCAACACAGCTGCCGTCTACTTTGAAAACCCGACGTTCCTCGGATCCGTGGAAGCAAATGGTCAGCGAATCGCTGATCTGGCCCATGCTGCTGGCGCCATTTGTGTTGTTGGTGTAGATCCCATCTCGCTCGGCGTCATGGAAGCACCGGCTAATTACGGAGCGGATATCGTTTGCGGCGATTTGCAGCCTCTAGGCGTGCACATGCATTATGGCGGGGGACAATCCGGCTTTATCGCTACACATGATGACCCTATCTACGTCATGGAATATCCGTCCCGTCTCTTCGGAATTGCACCGACCGTCGTCGAAGGGGAATATGGCTTCGGGGATGTGGCTTACGACCGCACCTCCTTTGCCAAACGAGAGAACGGCAAGGAATCCGTCGGCACGCAAACGGCGCTGTGGGGCATAACCGCAGGCGTTTACCTCGCTACGATGGGACCAGATGGCATGGAAGAAGTAGGGCAAGGCATTATGCAGCGCTCCCAATATGCAGCGAAACAGCTTTCAACTATTCCAGGAGTCGCTATCAAATTCTCTGCTCCATTTTTCAAAGAGTTTGTCGTCGACTTTACGCAAACAGGCAAAACGGTAAAAGAAATCAATGCAGCTCTGCTTGCCCAAGGCATCTTCGGAGGAGTCGATTTGACCGGACACTTCCCTGAGCTGGGACAATGCGCACTGTATTGCGTAACCGAAGTGCACACCCAAGAGGACATCGACAAGCTAACAGAAGCCATCCAGAGTGTCATGCAAGTTAGGAAAACCTCTATCGATGCTTCTTCAATGAGGAGCGACCGCGTTTAGCGGAAAGTTTTACCGAAGTTATGCCGGATGCGGACGCTGAGGCACCTTGTCATGCGCTCCAAAATTTATAAGCGTCTCGCTTATAAATTCTTATACGTTCAAAAAGTGTAAACACCACAAATCAGCGAAGGAGACGATCGACGAGATGAAACGGATACCAAGAGACCATAAAGTAAGACGCTTCCATCAAGCAAAATGGGATGAGCCCGTCATTTTTGAGCTAAGCCAGCCCGGCGAACGCGGTGTAGAAGTACCGCCCGTAGAACGTGAAATCACTGCTATCGTAGGCGATGGTGTATCGCAATTACCAGATGGGCTGCGTCGCAAAAAGCGCCCGAATCTCCCTCAAATCAGTCAGTTTCGTGTCATTCGCCACTACTCTCGCCTCTCGCAGGAGGTGCTGGGCGCAGATTTCAACGTGGAGATGGGGCAAGGCACCTGCACGATGAAATACTCCCCGAAAATCAACGAGCGCTTTGCCCGCTCGCCGAAAATGGCAGAGCTACATCCGCTGCAGGATGAATCCACTGTACAAGGCATGCTGGAAATGACTTACAAGCTCGATCTATTCCTGCGCGAAATATCAGGCATGGACAAATTTTCGTTTCAACCGGGCAGTGGCACACAAGCTTTGTTCACCCAAGCCTCCATCGTCCGCAAATATCATGAAGCACGTGGCGAAGGAGCGCAGCGCAACGAATTCATCACTACCCACTTTTCCCATCCGTCCCAAGCAGCGACAGCCGCGGTCAAAGGGTTCAAGATCATTTATGTACCTGTGGACGAAAACGGCTACCCTGACCTGGAAGCATTAAAAGGACTCGTATCGGAGCGAACAGCCGCCTTTGCCGTTGCGAATCCCGAGGATACCGGCATCTACAATTCCCGGATCAAGGAGTTTACGGATGTGGTGCACGCTGCGGGCGGACTTTGCTGCTACGATCAGGCGAATGCCAACGGACTTTTAGGTATTACACGTGCACTGGAAGCGGGCTTTGACATGTGCTTCTTTAACCTCCACAAAACCTTCTCCATTCCGCATGCCTGCGGAGGTCCAGCGACTGGTGCCATCGGGGTTACAAAAGCATTGGAAGAGTACCTCCCTAGTCCATTGGTCGACTTTGATGGAGACAAGTACTTCTACCGCCGCGAGCTGAAAAACTCCATCGGCAAGGTGCGGAGCTTTTACGGGGTTCCACCAGCAGTCCTGCGTGCATACGCGTGGATTCGTGCGCTGGGCGCAGAGGGCCTTACAGAAGTTGCCCAGATCGCGTGCCTCAACAACAATTATTTGTATCATAAAATCTTGCAAATTCGCGGAGCAAGCGCCCCGTATATACAAGGCCGCCGTCTCGAGCAGGTGCGCTACAGCTGGCAGCAGCTAAAAGACGAAACCGGGGTCAACACATACGATGTTCAGCGCCGCATGAGCGATTTTGCGCACCACTACTGGACCAGTCATCACCCTTATGTTATTCCCGAGCCGTTCACGCTGGAGCCGACCGAGTCGTACTCCAAAGCGGAGCTGGACGAATACATTGCGGCTCTCACGCACATTTCGGAGGAAGCATACCAAACGCCCGAAATCGTAAAAACAGCCCCACACAACAGCACAGGCCACCGCGTCGAAGAGTCGGTACTCGATGATCCCGAGCAGTGGGCTATCACCTGGAGAGCCTACCTGAAAAAAACTGCGATGAATGAGTAGCACTGGCACAAGTGATTCGAGAAGAGGGCACGCAAAAGCCCTCTCCTCTTTCATACGCAGCACAGGCAAACCAAGCAAGGCGTTTATTATTCCATATCTGTCTGGGGGATTCTCGTATGAAAAAACAAAGATTGTTTCCTGTTGCACTGCTGGTAGGCTCGCTCGTGCTCTCACTTCTAGCTGGCTGCGGGTCGAATGCAGCTCCGTCAACAAATAGCAATACACTACAAACAACGCCAGCTGATGCAAGCGCTTCCACAAATGCCGGTTCCACGCCTGCGCAGCCTGCTGCTGAAGAGAAAATGAAGCTCGTACATGAAGGAAAGCTGACGTTTGCGATGAGCGGCTTGCTAAAACCGCTCAACTACAAGGACGAAAATAATGTACTGACCGGATTCGATGTAGAAATCGGCAATGAGATAGCCAAACGCATCGGCCTTGCAGCAAACCCGGTAACAAATCCATGGGAGACCATCCTCCAAGGGCTGAAAGGAAACAAGTACGATGCCATCATCGGCAGTATGACCCATACCGAAGAACGAGCCAAGCAGGTAGACTTCACCGAGCCCTACTACATCTCCGGCGGCCAAATTTTCATCGCTGAATCAAACGACACGATCAAATCCAGAGATGACTTAAAAGGTCAAATCATCGGCGTCGTACAAGCAAGCACGCACAAAGAAGTGGCGGAAACATTGACCGACAAGGAAAAAGTAAAAGGCTACCCAACAGATATTTACGCCTTGCAGGATCTGGTTCCAGGACGTGTCGCTGCTGTCATCACGGACCGCGTCGTTGGTACTTCCGCGATTAAAAACCAAGGGCTGAAAATCAAGCCCATCGACGAGGTATTAAACAAAGAGAACATCGCTATTGCCGTGACCAAAGACAATCCTGTTTTGACCAAAAAAATCAATGAAGCCATCAAATCCATGATCGACGACGGCACGTATGAGCAAATCAGCATGAAATGGTTTGGTGCAAACCTGTTGAAGTAACACGTTTGTTATAGCTGGTGCGCCGGGATTTCTGGCGCACCTTCCATACTTGCTACGGGGGTATGTCAACGATGGATTTTTTCACGAATATCACGGACATTATCATGCATCACGGAAAAGCATTTCTTGAGGCGGCCTGGGTCACCGTTTCTCTGACGGCTGTTTCTCTCGTCATGGCATCCGTCATTGGACTTGTCTTTGCCTTTTTCAAAGTATCCGGCGTATTTATTTTACAAAAACTGGCAGATGCATATATTTTCGTCGTACGAGGCATGCCACTGATCGTGCAGCTCATGTTCCTCTATTACGGCATTTCCAGTGTCATCGTACTCTCTGACTTTACTGCGGGAGCTCTCGCGCTAGGCATCCACTCTGGAGCTTATATTGCGGAAATCTTTCGGGGAGCAATCCAGTCGATTGATCGCGGTCAGATGGAAGCGGCGCGTTCCCTCGGAATGCCTTATGGCTTGGCGATGCGGCGAATTGTCCTGCCGCAGGCGTTCAAGTGTGCAATCCCGCCTTTGGGCAACCAATTTATCATCGGCTTGAAGGATTCTTCACTCGTTGCCTACATCGCCGTGACCGAGCTGTTTAACCGGGCACTGTCCGCCCAAGCAGACAACTTCATGCCCTTTGAAACGTATTTTGTCGTCGGGCTTTACTATCTGGCGCTCGTCGCTATTTTCTCGTTTATTTTGAATCGATTGGAAAAGCGGCTCGATACAAGCAAAACTCCCCTCCCTCCTCGCAAGCATAAAGAGGTGGCAGCATGATCAAGGTACGTAATCTTGCAAAGTCATTCGGTAGTCTGCAGGTGTTAAAAAACATCTCGCTGGAGATTAAAAAATCAGAAGTAGTGGTACTGATCGGGGCAAGCGGCTCAGGAAAAAGCACGCTGCTGCGCTGCCTGAACTTCCTCGAAATGAAGGACTCAGGTGAAATCGAGATCAACAATCAAGTGATTGATGTGAAACACACGGATCTGAACAAGGTGCGCGAACACGTAGGGATGGTATTTCAGCATTTTAATCTATTTCCCCATATGACTGTTCTGGAAAATGTAATCGAAGCCCCGGTCCATGTAAAAAGAAAAACGAAGGCCGAAGCAACAGAAAAAGCCATGCAGCTGTTGGCCCGTGTAGGGCTCACGGACAAAGCGCATGTCTACCCGGAGCAGCTCTCTGGTGGACAGAAGCAACGGGTGGCGATTGCACGAGCTCTCGCACTCGAACCAGACGTCATGCTGTTTGACGAGCCTACCTCTGCTCTCGATCCTGAGCTTGTGGGAGAGGTGCTGGCGACGATGAAGGATTTGGCGCGTGAAGGTATGACGATGGTCGTCGTTACGCATGAGATGGGCTTTGCTCGCGAAGTAGCGGACCGCGTCATCATGCTCGCTGACGGAGAAATGGTAGAAGCTGCCCATCCAAGCGTTCTCTTTTCCAACCCGCAGCACGATCGGACAAGACGATTCCTCCAACAAATCCTATAAACCAAACGAGGTGGATACTATGCTACAAAGCCGTGACGCAATCATAAAACTAACCGATGACCTGGTTGAAATAGAAAGCGTGGTCAACACGAAGGGTGAAATCGTTGTCGCTACTCATCTTTACGAGCATCTGAAATCATTCCCTTACTTTCAGCAAAATCCCGACCAATTGATCATTTCGCGAACCGTAAATGACGAGATAGAACGCTACAACGTGCTTGCGTTTGTCAAAGGCACCAAGCAGCCTAGCAGTAAAACCGTCATTTTAATGGGCCACACTGATACAGTGGGCATCGACGATTACAACCACTTAAAGGACAAAGCGTGCTACCCTGCTTCTCTCATGGAAGCGCTGAAAGAAGAACCGCTGCCTGAGCTGGTCAAACAGCAGCTAGAGTCTGGTGACTGGCATTTCGGTCGCGGTGTGCTCGATATGAAAAGCGGCGTAGCCAGCCACGTCTTTTTGTTGCAATACTATTCCGAGCATCCGGAAGAGCTGGCGGGAAACTTGCTACTTCTGGCCGAGTGCGACGAGGAGGACAGCTCGCACGGCGTACTTTCTTCCCTGAAGGATCTGAAAAAATGGCGGGAGGAGCACGGCTTCGAGTACATTGCGCTCATTAACTCTGACTTCGTCGCTCCGCGTTACGATGGGGACCCGAATCGCTATATTTACAAAGGTACCGTAGGCAAGCTGCTGCCATCCTTTTATATCACCGGCTACGAAACACATGCAGGCTCTGCCTTTGAGGGTCTCGATCCCAACTTTATTGCTGCTGAGCTGACACGACAAATCAGCTACAATCCTGATCTGTGTGACGAAGCGTATGGGGAGACCCCTGTTCCGCCCGTTTCCTTGAAGCAGACCGATTTCAAACCGACCTACACAATCCAAACGGCACTGTCTGCCTACGTTTACTACAATTTTTTCATTCATACCTGGTCGCCGAAGCAGGTTCTCGGCATGTTAAAGGAACAAGCCGAGATCGCTTTTGAAAACGCCCTGACGCTGCTGCGTGACCGTCATCGCCGCTTTTGCGAAAAGAGCGGTCAAGCCTGGACTCCGCTCCCTTGGAAGACACGCGTTTTGATTTACGAGGACATGAAAAAAGAGCTGGTTGCAGAGCACGGCGATGCCTTCCTCTCACACATGAGGCAGTTCAAAGAGCAGCTTTTGCAAGACAAGAGTCTGGATGTACGGATGTTCTCAGCGCGCGTCGTTGAAGAAGAAGTCAAGTGGACGAAAGACAGAAACCCGGCCATTATACTGTTCTATTCCTCGCTTTATTCGCCTCGCATAGAGCTCGTTGGCAAGGATGAGCGGGAGCAAAACCTGATTACTGCACTGGAGGAGGCAGTGGAAGCAGTCCAGCCACACTACCCGCATCCGATCGTAACCCGCAATTTCTTCCCATATGTCTGTGACATGAGCTGTGTAGCCTTGTCTGATGATGAGGAGGGCATTCTGGCCATCGAAGAAAACAATCCGAGCTGGGGTAGCAAGCATTATGTAGACTATCGGGATATCCGTGATATCAACGTACCCTGCATCAACATCGGACCCTACGGATACGATGCGCATAACCGCTTTGAACGAATGGAGATTGCTTATTCTACAGAGGTCGTTCCCTCTGTGACCGACGAAATCATCAAGCGACTGTTGAAATAGAGCAAAAGCGCCAGTACCTTACCTTTCAGGTGCTGGCCTGCTTTTTCGTTCTTTATCAATCGAATAGGCGGTTGGCACAGGGTACATATTATAGCCGTTATCCATTACACAGGAGGTCTCTCAAATGACAAATGAACGCGCGAAAGAGATTGCCACTTCCCCTGTCATGGCAAATGTAACGTGCAACGGCTTGCCCATCTATATTCAGCATGTGGACGAAGCTACGGATATGGCGAGAATCTATCCAATCGGTGAACCCGAAAACGAACAAGATGTGCCTGTAAACAGCTTGAAGGAGCATCATTGATTGCCATAGGAATGAAAAAGGCATGGACTCGATATCCATGCCTTTTCCCGCTTATGGGCGCTCGCTACTGCAAGCGATTAAAACTGGTTTGGAAATTGCTTGATAATCCCCTCAGTCAAAACATCTGCCAGCGTAATGATATGGTCCTCGCCTTTATCAAAAGCTGCGATATCCCCATCCCAATCCTTTTTCGCCCGTGCCTGAATCATTTCTGTAAGCAATTCCAGATGCGTATGCAGCAGATCTTTCAATTCCTGTTCTGTCCAATTCGGATTTGCACTGCTCAAAAATTTAGCGATATCATCAGCATTTTTGTGCCACTCGGCATTGTATTTCTTGAGATCGGCTTGCCTGTTCTTTTTCGTAGCTTCTACAATTTTCCCTGCAATGCTAATCTGTTCCTTTAATAGGGCAGTCAGCTTATTACTCGCTTCCTCACCATAATACGGCTTGAAAATGTTTCCAATATCCTCTTGATTTTTCATTAACCTGGCGAGCACCTTGTCCTGATCCTTCAGCCCTGCCAAAGCACTTACAATATAAGCTCTTGTCCAAATCACATGATCGAGCCAAGCTCTTCGCATATCACCTTGGAGCTTGATTTCCTTTGGCTTTATGCCTTGTTGCTGCTGGGGCGGATCCCCGCTCCCTTCTTTTGCTTGCACAGAAAGTGGCGAGCCAAGCAAGGCCAGACACAATACGATCAATATGGACTTCATAAACTTTCCTGTCATTGTATCCTTCTCCTTTCATATTAGATCCCGTTGTTATTTTGGACAATTTTGCTTGTTTCATTCTTGACCGTCGTTTCGAACAAATTGACACGGAAATGGACGTTCCTTATAGTTGTCTTATCAACAGTTGCAGGAATCGACTTTAAACAAGAGAGGTCATTTCATGAAATTAAACGAGTATATTGGCGTGATTGTGAAACGAACCGATTTAAAGCTGAACAACTATTATCAAAAAGTAGTAAAGCCCTACAATATCACCATTGATCAATGGATGGTTCTCGTCGTCTTGTGGGAGGAAGAGGGGCTGTCGCAAAATGAGCTAGCAGAGCGTACCTACAAAGATAAAACAAATATCGCGCGTATGCTTTTCACCATGGAAGAAAGAGGGCTTATCCATCGCGTGACGGACCCAAATGATCGTCGTTCTTTGCATGTTTATTTGACGGAAAAAGGACGCCTTTTAAAAGATGAACTCCTTCCTCCATCCATTGAAGCCTACCAGAAGACGATTGCTGGTCTGACAGAAGAAGAAGTCATCCAGTTTCGAAAAACATTGAATATCATTTATGAGAACGTCAAAAATTTATAAAATGAAACCATTGTGCGGGAGCATTTTTTCTGTATAATTAGTTGCTATAGCAACAGTGTATTTAGCAACTATATTTTTTTGCCTTATTAGTTGCTATAGCAACTGTATAAAGTACAACTTTTTTCGCAAAGGAGTGTTATTGATGAACAAGGAATCGATTTGGGGCGCCAATTTTCGCGCTTTGACAATCGGGATCGTTCTGGTCGTAACTGCCACTGCTTTCGAAGGATTGGCCGTTACCACCATCGCCCCCGGCCTCTCTAAAGAATTACAGGGAGCGAATCTTTATGGCTGGATCTTTAGTGCCTATTTGTTAGCCCAGCTTATTGGTACTGTCATCACAGGACAACTGGTCGATAAAAAAGGGCCAGCTCAGCCTTTTATTACGATGATTCTGCTTTTTGCCGTCGGGATTGTGGTCGCCGCTATCGCACCTAACATGCCTATTTTGCTCATTGGGCGCATTTTGCAAGGATTCGGTGCTGGGGCTTTGATCAATTGTGTGTATACGATCATTACCCTGCGTTACCCCGATTCCCTACGTCCACAAATCCTTGCCGTCTTTTCCAGTGCTTATATTCTTCCAGGACTTTTCGGACCTTATATTGCTGGTTTAATTGCCGAACAATTGTCTTGGCGTTATGTTTTCTGGTTGATTCTCCCTTTCGTTATTCTCTCAGCGATTTTAACCACGCCTTCATTCAAGGGCATGAAGGCAGCAGGAGGAGCAGGGAGCAGCCGCAATCTATTTCTTCCTTTTTTTCTGGCTTTGGGAACAGGCGTCTTCCTGTTTGGGCTTGGCGAAATCCCTACTTTCTATGGAATTTTCTTATCTATTGCGGGCTTATTCATCTTGGGCTTTCCGCTTTATAAGCTGATGCCACAGGGAACGCTCGTCGCACGTGCAGGCCTGCCCGCAATCATCGCTTCTCGTGGTCTGTTCGTTGCCGCCTATTATGGTACACAAACGTACCTGGTTCTTGGTCTGACATCTGTTTTAGGGCTGTCTGCTGACAAAGCTGGTCTCGCAGTCGCCTCCGCAGCAATCAGCTGGTCGGTAGCAGCCAATGTCCAGGCAAAGCGGGATACAGCAGATCTTGGAGCAGGTCGAAAAAAGCGCGTAGTGACTGGTCTTTCCATCATGATGATCGGTGTTGCCCTCTCTGCACCGCTGGCATTCATTCCAAACACGCTTATGAGCGTGACACTTGCCATTATCAGTCAGATCATCATGGGCTTCGGGATCGGTTTGGCGCACCCGACAAGTGGCGCCATTGCATTTTCCCTTGCCAAGCCGGGTGAGGAAGGGAAGGTTTCGGCAGAAATTTCGGTTGCAGATACCTTCACCCCAGCGATTGGCATTGGACTTGGCGGTGCGATTATCACAGTCATGACTACCCTCGGCTTTTCGCAGTCGTTCAGCATTACGATTGCTTTGCTGCTTCAGGTTTTAACCGTACTTCTCGGTCTGGCAGCAGCCACGAGACTCCCTTCACAGTCACTGCTGAAAACAGAAGAAAGGACACCATAAACTGGTGTCCTTTTCATTTGCAAAATTATCGCGTCCCGCTTCGATACTGCTCGGGTGTTGCCCCGACCTGCTTCGCGAATATTCGAAAAAATTGACTCGGACTGGAAAACCCTAGCGCGAAGCTGATATCTGTTACCGTTGCGGAAGAGCGCTGTAGCAGCTCCTTCGCCTTTCCGATCCGTAGCTGAAGCACATACTGGTAAGGGGTTTGTCCTGTGGCAGACTTGAAGGAACGAATAAAGTGAAACCTGCTTTGTCGAGCCAGAGCAGCCAACAAATCGACGCTTAGCTCCTCTGTAAAGTGAGCATGGATATACTCCAAAACGCGTGACAAATGAGTATCTGTGCCAGTCTTTAGCCGCGGAGCAATTTCGCTTGCTCCACTCCCTGACAGCAGTCGTTGTAAATGAGCAAGAACCTGCAGCTCTAATTCTTCTTCCGCCAGCTTTTCCGAATGGTCCAGGGCAAGCATACCTGTGATCCAGTGGCGAAAAAGCATGGTCCATGCTACCGGATCGAATTGCTGCCGAAGTGCCGGGTCGAATCCCTTTTCGCGCTCCTGATCATACATGCAGCCATCCTTCACACGAATGATAATCACACCTGCATCAGGACCGATATGAAAGGAATGCCTGTCTCGCGGATGCAGAATCAAGCCCTCGCCTGCCGGGAGCTTCACTGCTTTGCTTTCATGGGTAAAAAAACACGTCCCTTGAACAGGAATGGTTACCTGAAACTGATCGTCATGTACATGGGGCGTATTTTCAAACGTACTCTCGATTTTGTGCAATTCCAGTTGTGGCAGGATTATTTTCATGTACATCGGCATTCACCCAGCCCCATTATAGCAAAAATTGCTCAGCATCTACGCACATTTTAAGACGACTTCTCTATGCCCCTTCCTTTAGCATGAATGAAAAATAGATAGAGAAGGAAGTGGAGAGATTGTCACAGAGTCCTGCTACAGACACCACGAAAAATACTTCGTTGGTCATCCTGCTCGGTGTGAGTGTGGCGCATTTGCTAAATGATGCCATGCAGTCCGTCGTGCCGGCCGTTTTTCCCCTATTTCAGCAAAAAATGCAGCTCAGCTTTGTGGAGATCGGCTGGGTCGCCTTTACGCTGAATATTACCGCGTCGATATTGCAGCCACTCATTGGATACTACACAGACCGCCGTCCGATGCCGTTGCTTTTGCCGATGGGCATGCTGTTCACACTTCTCGGCATGTTAGGCTTGGCCCTTTCGCCTTCACTCTTATATCTTTTGTTGTCAGCAGCCTTGATTGGGGTCGGCTCGTCCGTTCTGCATCCCGAGTCTTCACGTGTCGCCCATATGGCGATGAAGCACCGCAGAGGCCTCGCCCAGTCCGTCTTTCAAGTTGGCGGAAACACAGGTCAGGCTCTGGCTCCGCTCATGGTCGCGTTCATTATTAGTCCACAGGGACAGCTAGGCTTTCTCTGGTTTATCCTGCTCGCTGTCATCGGCATCGTTCTGCAATCGTTTATTAGTCAATGGTATCGCCGTCATGCTCGTCCAAAAAATACACCTCGTCCACAAGCGCAAACGACAGCTCTGCACGAGAATCGGTTCAGTAAAGGCTTTATTGTGTATGTCATGGGGATTCTTGTACTCATGCTATTTTCCAAATTCGTTTATTTGGCCAGCATGACCGGCTACTACTCCTTTTACTACATGGACAAATTTCAGCTTCCCCTGGAAAATGCTCAAATGTGCCTCTTTGCCCTGCAATTCGCAGGTATGCTCGGTACCTTTTTGGGCGGACCACTGGCTGACCGATTGGGTCGTCAAAAAATCATTTGGTTTTCGATTCTTGGAACAGCGCCATTCTCTCTGCTTCTGCCCTATACAGGTCCAATTGGGTCCATCCTCGTCTGCATAGCAATCGGGCTCATCCTGATGTCCGGCTTTTCGGTAATCATCGTCTATGCACAGGAGATGCTACCGGGACACGTCGGCACAGTCGCTGGTTTGTTCTTTGGTCTATCGTTTGGGCTTGCCGGACTCGGTTCAGTCGTCATGGGGCAACTAATGGATAGCTATGGCATCGAAACGATGGTTCAGGTATGCGCTTATTTACCATTACTCGGGCTTTTCGCTCTGCTGCTGCCCAAGGACTCTGTCATCATGGGCAAGCCTACACGTACAATCGGAGTAGAAGCCAAAGCATAGGAGAGAGTCCGTTTACTTTCTATTCGTTTCTTTCCCCTTGATTTTGTTTCGCGATATAATGCTCACCCAGTTCAATCATTTGCTCTAAAATCGGAGCAATCCTTTTGCCAAACTCAGTTAGCGCATACTCCACTTTTGGGGGAGAGGAGGGATATACCGTACGAGAGACGATATCACTCTCCTCCAGCTCCCTAAGCTGTGTGGTTAAAACATGCCTCGATACCTCGGGAATCAACCGATGCAGTTCTCCGAAGCGTCTCGTTTGCTGAAGCAGCTCATAAATAATCCGCGGCTTCCATTTGCCGCTAATCATCGACAGACCAACATCAACAGGACAACCGAATTTCCCATCCTGGTACGGCATCTTTTCCTCCATCATGGTCAGTTTTTTATGACTAGGTCATTTCATTGTGCGTACTTCCCACTATACACGCCCTCCGAGTAAGCTGGAACTACAATTCTTATGCAGAAAAGAGGGTATTTGCATGTCACGATCCAATCAAGCCACTCCCGTCCTGAATCCGCAAGACATGAATGCAGCCTTCGCAGCAGCATTCAATTCCGGGCAAATCGCCAACCTCCTGGCTCTCTATGAACCAGACGCGGTTCTCATGGATCACGCTGGCAACGAAATGCGTGGAACAGAAGCCATCCGCAAAGCGCTTGAACAATTACTGCAAATCAAAGGCACCATGATTTCGACAAACGTTTATTGTGTGTTGCAGGGTGATCTTGCCTTATTGCGTGCTCATTTTGTGATTGATACGACAGCTCCTGACGGCAGCACAACACAATTGGTGGGACATACGTCCGAGATCGTCAGAAAACAGCTTGATGGCAGCTGGCTCTATGTTATTGATCATCCGTTTGGAGCTGATCTGCTACATCATGCAGGGTAAGAAAAACCTCTATCGAGGCTTACCCAAGGAGGAGCGACCGCGTTTAACGGCCCCTTGTCCCTTTACTACCTCCCAGTTTCCATTCACCGTAGCCTCTACCACCTTTTTCTCCAAAATATAGGTAGCGAGCAGCTCTGATACGTCTATAGCGATTTCCTTGACCACGGGTTTATTTTGAAACATGGTGTAATTGCCTCCGCCACCTGCACGGTAGTTGTTCATCACCACGTCGTACTCCGCTTCCATATCCAAAGGCACTCCGTTTTGCGTCAATGTCACCACGCGCGCTCCAATCGGCTTGGCCACATTGATCTGATACTCGATGCCTTCCCACATGTCATAGTTGTAGTGCTGCGGCTTCGGCAAAAGAAATGCAGGACTGACAACGATCTCACCTGTCTCGTCCAGAGCGAAGTATTCTGCTCCCTGCTCCAGCGCAGCCCGAATGTCTTTTCCCTTTACCCGTATCACGACAAGTGTATTCGGATACATATAGTTGCTCACAATGTCGCGCATGGTCACGTCTTCTAGAAATCCGGCAGACGTATTGTCAAACAGCGCCGTGCTTGATATAGGAGCACCGGAGATGTCCATTTGTACACGATTGATAAATTCTATAAAGGCATGGTCTTTTAATCGTACGGCCATCGGTTCAGTGATTCGCATATCCCCTGAGAACCTGCCGATTGGCTGATCGAGCCAGCCCTGCGTACGCTCTTCATATGGTGAGGCCATTTCCAAAATAGACGTGTCTGCTTCTACTCCCTCCACAGAAAGCAATTGCGCCTCGCATGCTAAAACCTCCCAGCCTGTAGCACACTGCTGTAGCGAGAGCTCTACTTTTCCAAGCGCCCTGCCTTCATTTCCTGGCTGCACGACACAAACTCCGTTTATCGTCGATACGAGCATCCGATGCTGGTGACCGGTTAAGAGCACATCGATGCCTGGCACCTCGCTGCATAGCTCATAGCCTTGATTCTCTTTCGTCAATGCTTCGGTCGCCTTCCCTGTTTCCGGGTCTCTTTCCAGCCCTCCGTGATAGGAGACGATGACGAGATCTACCTTCTCTTCCTCTCGTAAAATGCGAACCCACTTGCGAGCCGTCTCAACCGGATCGAGGAACCGGATGCCCGCGATATTTTCTGGCTGCTCCCAATTCGGGATGTAGGGTGTTGTCAAGCCAAGCACGCCTACTGTAAGCCCACTCTCATATGTTTTCACCAGGTACGGCTGTCCGAAAAACGGTTCCCCATCCTCATTGGTCAAATTCGCGCAGAGCCACGGAAAACGACTTTCTCCGATCGCTTTATACAAAAAAGGAAGACCGTAATTAAATTCGTGATTGCCGATGATAGCAGCATCGTAGGCAAGCTCATTTAAACATAGAATCATGGGATTAAAATCCGTAGGATGCAAGCGTGCATGATGGTAGGCCAGTGGCGTTCCCTGAATCAAATCCCCGTTATCGATAACCAGCAGCTGATCTGCCTCCTCACGCTGCGCTTTGATCAATGTAGCTATCTTGGCAAACCCCACATCTTTTGGCTCGTTTGTTGCGTATGAAATAGGATAAATACTCCCATGTAAATCACTTGTTTGCAAGATCGTCAACGTACGCTTGGCAAAAGCCGTTCCCATACGATTCACTCCTACCTCATCGGATTGTTTCAAAGAGTCATCTCTATCATAGCGAATTCATACTCCAAGCGAACAATATTCACACGATATTAACAGTAGCTTGACAATGGTTTGTTATATTTTTACATGATTCATCTATTTCAAACGAATCATCTTCGGAGGGAAGAAGACTATGTTTAAAAAGGTAGCAACAATGGGTATGGCACTTGTTATGGCCGCAGGCTTGGCTGGATGTGGGACAAGCTCTAGCACTGCATCCGGAACAAGCTATGTACCTACTGAATTGAAGGTCCAATTCGTGCCGTCCCAAAACGCGGAGACACTGGAAGCAAAAGCGAAACCTTTGGAGAAACTGCTGGGAGACAAGCTCGGTATTCCTGTAAAAGTCTCGGTTTCTACCAGCTACAGCACAATCATTGAAGCAATGGCATCCAAGCAAGTAGATATCGGTTTCTTGCCTCCAAATGCGTACGTACTGGCTCATGACGTGAAGGGTGCAGCCGATCTTCTCCTGCAAGCACAGCGTTTTGGTGTAGAAGAAGGAACAGGCAAGCCAACCAAGGATCTGGTCGATTTCTACCGTGCCATGATCGTCGTTAAAAAAGATTCTCCAATCCAATCCTTGGCTGACTTGAAAGGCAAGAAAATCGCTTGGCAAGACGTTACCTCCTCAGCAGGCTTCGTATTCCCGGCGGCTGAGCTGAGTAAAGCAGGCGTAGATCCTGAGAAAGACGTACAAGCGATCACCATCAAAGGGCACGACAAAGGTATTCTCGCTGTATTGAACGGTGAAGTAGATGCAGCAGCTGTGTTTGAGGATGCGCGTAACACTGTGAAAAAAGACAAGCCAGACGTATTTGACGTAACTCGCGTCCTGCACTACACCGCGCCAATTCCAAACGACACGGTGGCTGTACGTCCTGACATGTCTCCAGAGTGGAGAAAGAAAATTCAAGATGCATTCATCGATATCGCAAAAGACCCAGAAGGCGGAAAAGTTATCGACGAAATCTATACGCATAAAGGCTATGTAGTAGGAAAAGACGAAAACTTCGCGCCAGTACGTGACTATGCAAAAGCAGTCGGACAAGAAATTAAATAACAACGTAAAAGACCGTCAGCGCCTTTTGGCAGCGACGGTCTTTTGTTTGGAATCAACTTCGTTTTGTAAGCTCACACAATTCTTTTACGAATATAGCCAGAGAGTATGTCAATCAGGGTCACTGTAACAATGATGCCAAGCAGAATGATTCCGACCCGGTCCCACGAACGTGCTTCCAGCGCAAAAATAAGCGGCGTACCGATCCCGCCCGCTCCGATCATACCCAAAATGGAGGCGGAACGTACATTGATCTCGATACGGAACAAAATCAGGGAGTAAAAATGAGGCAGCACCTGCGGAATGACCGCATACCAGATCGTTTGCAGACGGTTTGCCCCGCATGCTGTCAGCGCCTCTGAAGGTCCCATGTCCAGGTTTTCAATCGACTCCGAATATAATTTACCCAGCATCCCGATGGAATGCAAGCCCAAAGCCAGAACCCCTGCGAACGATCCCGGACCGACTGCCTTAATAAAGATGATCGCCATAACAATTTCGGGGAAAACGCGAATGAAGCTCAGAAAAATTTTACCCGATCCATGAATCGATTTATGCTTGCTCATGTTGGACGCAGCCCAAAAGGCAAATGGAACACAAAGTATTGCTGAAATGAATGTGCCCAAAATCGCAATCGCCAGCGTATCGAGAAGCCCTCTGAGCAAATCCTCACCTTCTGGCAAATACACATAACCCCAATCAGGATGAATCATCCCGCGTAAGATCGATTGTGAAATCTCACCTGCGGTTGGCTGAATTCCGTTAAACTCCAGCCCGGAAAATGCCCATACATAGACCAAGATGAGCAAAACTGTAATGAGTCCACTCCGTATCCGTACCTGTATACGATTATTCTGTTTCATAGCATTCTCTCCCGGATTCTGGAACTGACAAAATCAATAATCAGAACAATCGCCAGTGTGGCAAGAATAATGATCGAAGCTCGGTCGTAGCGCAGTTGATTCAGGGATCGGTCCAAAAACAGTCCGATTCCTCCCGCACCTACGAGCCCAAGGACGGCAGCCGCCCTGATGTTTACTTCAAACGTATACAGAAAAAACGTAATGTAATGAGCAATGATTTGCGGGGTAATCCCAAAGTGTATCCACTGAAGCTTATTCGCCCCCACCGCAGTCATCGCTTCCAGAGGCCCACGATCGATGGCTTCGATGGCTTCATACGTCAATTTGGAGATCAACGCAAAGGAAAAGAAAGTGATCGCTAGCACCCCGGCAAATGGACCGAGTCCAAAAATAGCGACAAAAATACCGGCAAACAATAGCTCAGGCACAGTCCGAATCAGGTTCATAACAAACCGTGATACCGTGTGGAGCAGCTTGGACGAAAATACGTTATTCGCCGCAAAAAACGCCAACGGAATCGCCATGATCCCACCAATCGTCGTACCGACAATCGCCATTTGAACTGTCTGCAACATCGGTTTCCAGATCACATCCAGATAGGACCAGTCAGGTGGAAACATTTCTGCAAGCAATTTGCCCATCTCGCCTGTTCCTGTCACCAGCAAAAGCAACGAAGCATCCGTCTGATAAGAGCTGCCAATGAGCAGAGCGAGCAAGAGAAGCACATTGAGGTACCATTTCATTTTCGATGGGGGCCGTAGCTCTGTTTGATTCATAGGTTACTCACCTCTAAATCGTGGTTGTCGGCAGCTCGCAGCGATCGCCCATAAATACCCATGAACGTTTCATCCGTCGCCTCCTGTACGGTACCATCAAATACAATTTCGCCTGCCCTCATTCCGATGATCCTGGTCGCGTATTCTCTCGCCAAATCAATATCATGCAGATTGACCACGGTAGTAATCCCCAGCTCCTGGTTGATTCGCTTCAAATCATCCATCACTTGCTTGGTCGTGAGCGGATCGAGTGAGGCTACAGGCTCATCGGCTAAAATGATTTTTGCTTCCTGTGCCAATGCCCGCGCGATAGACACCCGCTGCTGCTGCCCGCCAGATAGTTGGTCAGCGCGCGTGTAGGCCTTTTCTTTAATATTCACCCGCTCCAATGCTTGTAGCGCCAGCTGTACGTCCTTCTCCGGAAACATCCCCAAGAGAGTGCGCAGCGTGGAATGATAAGCAACTCTTCCAGACAACACATTGCGTAATACCGTCGATCGTTTGACCAGATTAAAGCTTTGAAAAATCATTCCGATATCTCTTCGCATCATGCGCAGCTTCTCGCCTTTTGCCGTAGTGATTGATTTACCGTCAATCAGAATTTCTCCGCTTGTAATCTCATGCAGTCTGTTAATAGAACGGAGCAGCGTGGATTTGCCGGCACCGGACAGTCCTACGATGACTAAAAATTCACCCTTGTGAATGGATAAATCAATATTTTTCAACCCTGCTACTCCATTTGGATATGTTTTGCATACTTGCTTAAATTCGATCATGGAGGTCTCACCTTCTCAATTCGAGTAATAACTGTAATTAATTTCGGGAGTATCTTACATAAACCTCCATAAAACGCTATTCTTAACATGAACCACATCTTATTCATACGACGTTTACAATCCTCACAAAAAGCCAATATTTACGCTGTGATTTCGGGACAACACAAAAAAACAAGAGCCCGGGAAAGCAGACTCTTGTTACAATTAATTCCATTTATTTCAATTGATAGTCGTATTTTTCAAGTACCCATTTGGGCAGCTCCATACGCATCGTCATTAACGGATCGACTACTTGGCAAATTCGCAAATCCCCGATCAACGAGAGCAGCATCCCCGCTTCGTCGCTTGGCATACCGACCTCTTCTACCAAAAAGCGGTGCATATGAACCGTCGCCATTTTCCCTGCCTCTTCCAATGTAAGAGCGGACGCAATCGTCATCACATGCTCGCCTTCTGCCAGCATAGGCAATGGCAAGCTCTTGCCTTTTATCACTTCAACATTTACAGTGACCTCGCCTGGAATCTCTAATCCGCAAACCACAATCTCTCCATCCGCCATGACCGCATGCAAATCTCCCATAGACAGCAGGGCGCCCGGGACATTTACTGGCAAATACAGCACGGAGCCCTTCACGATTCGTTTGCAATCCATGTTGCCACCATGATCTCCAGGGGTTCCGGTAGAGATTGCTTCCGTCGCAGGAGCAGTTCCAATAACGCCAATCATCGGCTTGACATCGATTTGTATCTTGTCATTAAACAAGGCTTTGCCGTCTCGGATCGGAATTACTTTTGTCCTTTCTTCGGCAATAAATTCCCCAAGTATGCCCTCTTTTGGTGCAACAGTCATGACCCCTTGATCGGCAATTTGGATATCGACGATTTCCACACGCAGGATATCCCCTGGCTCGGCGTCCTCGACATACAATGGACCGGTAGCCGGGTTAATCAAATCCCAGCCAATCAAACTAAACAGGTGCTCCTCGCTCGTAATCTGGTTGCTAAAGCAATCACATGTTTCAAAAACGACGCGGTTTCCAGAGTGAATTCGTGCTACTGGCGCATGATGAGGAGACATGCTGAGGACAGCTTGTTCCTTTGGAATTTTCATAGCTTCATCTCTCCTAAAGAAAGGAATTCCTCTACCTGAACCGATTATAGTAATACTTTTTAGAAAAATCAATTAACGTTGTGTTTCTTTTGTTTTCTCTTGATTGTTGATCAGCTTGCATAGCTCAGCGATCCCTTCTTCCAATTTTTCTGACGGAATCGCACCGAAGCCTATTCGCAAATAGCGAGAGCCTGATAAGTCAATGAAGCAGTTTGATCCAGGTAAAAACGAGATGCGTTCTCGTTCTGCCTCGATAACTAACGCATCTGTATCGATGGTCGTTTGCAGCCAAAAATTCGGACCTGCTTGAGGCGCTACCCACTGGACGCTGCCAGCTGCGTACTTTTGCAAAAGTCGCTGGACGCTCTCTCGCTTCCTTGTCATATGAATGCGGACGGAATCGTAATAGTCAGGAAGAGAGATTCCTCGCAAAAGGTGCAGAAAGCTTCGTTGGTTAAAGAGCGGCGTGGATAAATCAGCAATCGCTTTGACACCTGCCAGTCTGGAATAAATATCGCCTTTCGCTGCAAGACAGCCCAGCCGCAATCCGGGTGCGAGTGTTTTGCTAAAGCCTTTTAAAAATATGACGTGACCGTTCTGATCCAACCTGTACATACTCGGTGGAATCTGTCTTTCATAATGAATTTCTGACCATGGATCATCCTCGACAATCAGGCAATGAAAGCTCTCCGCTAAATCTAGCAGCCTTCTCCTCGTCTCCATGTCCATGATGCTGCCCGTAGGATTTTGTCCTGTCGGGACGACGTATACCACTTTGGGAGCTTGTTCGTCAAACAAACGCGTTAACAAATCCATCCGTATCCCCTGATGATCACTCGGGATCGGGACGATACGGGCACCTCGTGAACGAAACGAGTCAAGCGCCGCAGGATATGTAGGAGACTCTACTAAAACCACATCGCCTGCTCCGATAAAGGTGCGGGCGACTAGGTCAATCCCCTGCTGACAACCGGTAGTAATCATGATCTCGGATGCTCGAACATCACTGCCATTTGATTGAAAATACGAAGACAATGTCTCACGCAAATCCTCATCGCCAAGCGGAGAAGAATATCCTGCAAACGAACGTGGATCATGGGAAGCCCGCTCAGTGGCCTGTCGAAGGGCGTTCATCGGCAGCAGCTCCTCCGATAAGGTAGCGGCATGAAAGGGATATTTCGCGACACCTGATCGCTTTGTATGCTGTCCAAACATCGATCTGCCACTATAGTCGACGACCTCCGCTTGCCATGCGTAATCAGGAGTAGCGTTTGATGGCCCTGCCTGATTTGATGTTGTAATAAATGTGCCTTTGCCATGCTGCGTCACGGTAAACCCTTTTTGTTCCAATATCCTGTATGCCTTGATCACCGTTACGACACTCACCCCGATTTCTTTGGCTAGCTGGCGGACCGAGTGTAACGGCTCTCCTTCCTTATACATACCGGAACCGATTCTCTCCATGATCGTCTGCGCAATCTGATCAGAAATAGATTGCTTACTCGTGCGACTGATAGGAATATGCATGCTTCCCCTCCTTTTACCCAACTGTTTTAGTCGGAGGTGTACTGTTATAGCGATCGTCTGGTTTACTAATACAAAACTACAATACCGGAAGAAGGAGTGGAATCTGTATGGTGAAAAAAATGGAGACCGATCACCAGAATATAAAAGTCATTCTGGACCAGGTTGTACAGGAAGCAGAACGATTTTTTGCAAACATCGACTCTCATCCGTCGGCTGTTTCCCCAACGCCAATTATGCCTGCAGGCTTGCCCACTGAAGGGTACGGAGCCATGGGAGCACTAGAACAATTCCAAGCGAGCTACGCCAAACAAGTAAGCGGCAGTGCTGGACCTCGCTATTTAGGATTCGTGACAGGTGGTGCTACACCTGCTTCTGTAGCTGGCGATTGGCTGGTGAGTGTATACGATCAAAATCTGTCAGGGATAGAGGATTCGGCTGCCGGACAAGTGGAATTAGAAGCGATTGCCATGCTTCGCGAGCTGTTCCATCTTCCCGAGGAATTTAGCGGGGCGTTCGTTAGCGGAGCAACCATGGCCAATTTCGTCGGACTTGCACAAGCTCGGCAATGGGTAGCCCATCAGCTAGGTATCAATATTGCGCAACAAGGCTTGTATCATCTGCCGCCAATCAAAATCGTCAGCGGCGCTCCACACTCCAGTGTTTACAAATCGCTGTCCATGCTCGGGATGGGACGCGAGAGCATGCAGCTTATTCCTTGTCTCGACAACCGGGAAGCTATCGATATTGCGCTGCTTCGCGCATTTTTGGAGGAAAATAAAGCGACGCCTTGTGTGGTAGTGGCGAATGCAGGAACGGTAAATTCCGTCGATTACGATGATCTGCAAGCGATCGGGCAGTTAAAGCAGGAGTACTCATTTTGGTTCCATGTGGACGCAGCATTCGGTGGCTTTGCAGCTTGCTCTCCCACTTACAATCATCTTACTTCCGGTATCGATCAGGCAGATTCGATTACCATCGACGCGCACAAATGGTTGAATGTCCCGTACGACTCCGCCATGCAGTTTACGCGGCATAAATCATTGCAAGTAGAGGTTTTTCAGAACCATGCAGCTTATTTAGGGAATGCCATCGACCATCCTGAATTTGCGCATCTGACCCCAGAGAACTCCAGACGTTTCCGTGCTCTGCCCGCTTGGTTTACGTTAAAAGCTTATGGACATCAAGGCTATCAACAAATCGTTGAGGAAAATGTAGCGATGGCACGGCTTTTGGCTCAGAAAATCGAGCAAGAAGACAAGTTTGAGCTAGTGGCGCCGACACGCCTCAATGTGGTCTGCTTTACGCTCAAGCAGCAAGACCAGGTCATTACGTTTGATGATATCAAGCTTTATCTCGATCGCTTGAAGCAGGAAGGCCATGTATTTATGACTCCTACGATCTACAAAGGAAAACCCGCCATTCGAGCCGCGTTCAGCAATTGGCGCACGACCCGGGACGATGTGGACATCATATGGCACTCACTGTGCAAAGTACGACGTGATATGGATTGTTAAGCTGAGAAAAAAGAAAAAGCCGCTAGTAGTTGTGTGTACATGACTACTAACGGCTTGGTTTGGTTTTGCTTCGGGCTTTTGATTTTTTGAATGGTTACTTCTTGTAAACCAATTGTCCACCCATATAGGTTTCTTCGACTGTAATCTGATCGATCGTCTCAGGAGTGATCGCCAAAATATCCTGATCGAGCACGATAAAGTCTGCGTGGTAGCCAGGCTTGAGTTGTCCAACTTCCGGGATTCTGGTGATTTCCGGTTACCCCATGATTCATTTCTTGTTCTTTTCCCTATTTGTGGAATTGGTCCAAAACCGTAAAAAAGTCCTTTAAAAACTGATGGAACAGCTTCTCTGTCGGCAGCAGTTGACGCTCTGTTGGAATGATGACACCAACTGTACGCGTCACTCTAGGCTCGATCACAGGCACCTTTACTGTAGAGCGCGGTATGCTGTCTACGAGCGTAATTTCCGGAATCAGCGTCACTCCCAAACCGGCTGCTACCAACCCTTTGATCGCATCAATATCGTCTCCCTCAAAAGACACCTTGGGATAAAAACCGAGCTGCTGACAGGCATTCACGACGATTTCCCGCAAAACGTATCCTTCAGGAAACAAAATAAAGGATTCATTGCGCAGCTGCGCCAATTCCAGAGCCGGACGATCCGCAAGAGGGTGGCTATTGGGGAGTAGCGCTACGATATGCTCCAAAAATAAAATATCTCCCTTGATCCGCTTCTCATCTTTGGGCAGCGGTCCAAGCAGTGCCATATTGATATCGCCTTTTTTGACGGCATCAATCAAATAGTGGTACGAGCCTTGCTTGAGTAAAAAATTCACAGACGGATACAGATTGCGAAACGCCGAGATCGCTGTCGGCAGGGTATACGAAGCCAGACTACTCGGAAAGCCAATGCGGATCGTCCCTTTATTCGGGTCCAGACACTCCTCGATTTCCCGCTTCGCATTATCGATTACTGTCATCGCTTGTTGAATATGCTCCAGAAACATGCTGCCGATTGGCGTTAATTTTACGTTTCGTCCTTCGCGGATAAATAAATCCACGCCCAGCTCCTGTTCCAGATTCACGATTTGGCGACTCACCGCAGACTGCGCTACGTGCAAAGCGACTGCAGCCTCCGTTACGTGTTCTCGCTTGGCAACTTCAATGAAGTATTGAATTTGTCGCAATTCCACGGCTGTCACATCCTTTTTTCCATTCATCTAATTCCGGCATGATTCTGATCTAATTTTCATATTGTTTCGATTAATTTTCAATAATAAAATACATCCATGAAAGCAAAATAGTCCGACATAACGTCATTTTTGACTGTATATACAGATGTAGATGAAGGGGAGAGTGGAGAAAGTGAGCAAATTGGCTACTGTACAAGAGGTCGATCAAGACAGACTACAAGCGGCAAAGGATTATGTGCACGACGTATATGAAGCTGTAAAAAAACGCAATCCAGGTGAATATGAATTCCATCAGGCAGCCAAAGAAATTTTTGATTCTCTCGTGCCAGTGTTTGCAAAGCAGCCGAAGTACATGGAGCACGGAATTTTGGAAAGCATCTCCGAGCCGGAGCGTATGATTACGTTTCGCGTGCCATGGGTCGATGATCAAGGGAAGGTAAGAGTCAACCGCGGCTTCCGTGTACAGTTTAACAGTGCCATCGGTCCTTACAAAGGCGGCATTCGCTTTCATCCTTCTGTGAATGGCAGCATCATCAAGTTTTTAGGCTTTGAGCAAATTTTTAAAAACTCTCTCACTGGCCAGCCTATCGGCGGCGGAAAGGGCGGCTCTGATTTCGATCCAAAAGGAAAATCTGACGGCGAAATCATGCGCTTTACCCAGAGCTTCCTCACCGAGCTCTACCGATATATCGGACCTGATGCTGATGTACCTGCTGGTGATATTGGGGTAGGGGCTCGCGAGGTAGGATTCATGTTTGGGCAGTACAAACGAATTCGCGGTGGATTTGAGGCAGGAGTATTCACTGGAAAAGGGCTCGGTTACGGCGGCAGCCTGGGAAGAACAGAAGCAACGGGCTATGGTACTGTGTATTTCGTTGAAGAGATGCTCAAGGACAAAGGCCTCAGCTTCAAAGGAAGCACAGTAGTCGTATCTGGTTCAGGAAATGTATCCATCTACGCGATAGAAAAAGCAATCCAGCTGGGCGCAAGCGTGGTAGCATGCAGCGATTCCAACGGTTATATTTTCGATAAAAACGGCATTAACCTCGAAACCGTGAAGCGCATTAAAGAAGTGGAGCGCAAGCGAATTTCCGAATATGTCAAGGAGCATCCACATGCGGAATATCACACCGGATGCGCTGGAATTTGGACGGTTCCCTGTGATATCGCGCTCCCATGTGCGACGCAAAATGAAATCAATGTGGATTCGGCTAAAATCCTGATCGCCAATGGTGTCAAAGCAGTAGGAGAAGGGGCAAACATGCCGTCCACGCTGGAAGCGATTGATTTGTTCCTCGCAAACGACGTTCTGTTTGGTCCGGGAAAAGCAGCCAATGCGGGGGGCGTATCCGTATCTGCACTGGAAATGTCCCAAAACAGCATGAGACTGTCATGGTCATTTGAAGAGGTAGATGCGAAATTGCATGAAATCATGGAAAAGATTTATCGAAACAGCGTAAAGGCTGCAGCGGAATATGGTCACCCCGGAAATCTGGTAGTAGGGGCCAATATCGCAGGCTTTATCAAAGTAGCCGATGCCATGATCGCTCAAGGTGTTGTGTAAGCACATAAAAAGGATCGAAGCGGACTATCTCTAAAAAGGTAGTTCGCTTTTTTTCGTGTACAGCTTCAGCACAGGTGTGGGCATCCTACTTTCCGTAAAAGCACGCATCACCGCTAAAAATGGACACGCGAGGAAAAAAACCACCTGCAGAAGGTGGTTTTTCTTGCTAGCAAGAGGGGACATCGCTGTACTCCCACTCAGGCAATGATCTTCGTTTTCTTCGCATTCTCCGTCGACTTTTTGATCAATCCGCTTAGTGGACGCTTCAGCGCAAGTGCCACAAACAGGCTTATTCCGATAAACCCAACCAGGAAAAGGATATCGCGAAGCGCCGTTTCCCAGAAAATACCTCCTACGGCTTCACGGAGCAAGCTAATCGCATACGTAAACGGCATAAATGGATTGAGCGCTTGGAAAAAGGGCGCGGTCATACTGATCGGGAACGTACCGCCCGAGCTGGAAAACTGAAACACCATAAAAATGATCGCGATCCCTTTTCCGACATTGCCGAATACGGACAAAAGGGTATAGGTGATCGTGACGAAAACCATACTCACCAGCATGGCGAATAGGACGAAAGGTAATTTATCCGCGACATAGGCGTCCAGAATGTAAAAATCACCGAGTGTGACGCATAGTGCCTGCAAAAGTCCGATCGTCATAAAGGTACCCAAGCGGCCCAAATAAAGCTGATAAGGCTTGTAGCGTCCATCTGGATTATCTGCGTCAGGCTTCAGCAGGGAAATTAGCAACGTAGCGCCAACCCATAAGGATAAAACACCATAAAACGGTGACATCGCAGAACCGTAGTTCGGGATCGGATATTTGCGATTTTCCTTGATTTGTACTGGGCTTGCGAGAAACTCACTCTCTTTCTTAATATCACCGCGCAGCAGCTTGGCTAGATCAGCGAAGTTGTTGTTCGCTTCAACCTCTCTCAGCTTGTCTGCTGCCTGCCCAATCGCTTTTTCCAGAGTAGGCAGATCGTCGCGGACAAGTCCTGCTACCTTATGAACCCCGGTCTCCACCTCCGGGAGCTTGTTGCGCACAAAATCTGCGAGCTTGGTGAGCTCCTGTTCTGCCCCCGGCAAGTCATTCTTGATAAACGCTGCGGCTTCATCGAGCTTTTTCCCGATTCCCGGGAGGTTCTCCCGCAGGAATGGCGCTGCGACTTTGATTGCTTTTTCAAAAGCATCTGCCTTGCTTTGCAGCGATTGCGCCAGTTCATGGACATCGGAACGTATTCGCGGCAGCTCCTGCTCAATCCGCTTTAATTCCGCAAGTCCGAACTCCAGGCCACTTTTTGTATCAGCAAGAATCGCTTCGATATCCGGGAGTCGTTCGAGCAGCTTTTTTAGGTTCGCGGACGCATCACCCGTCAGCTGCTTCATTTTCTCAATTCCTTCCTCGATTCGAGGAACGATCTCACTGTCATAACGCGAGAGAATATCTTGGATTCCCGTGCTCGTTTCCTTGGAGAGCTGATTCAATGCCTCCACCAAATCCTTGGCAGGTGTCTTGCCCGCTGCCAAAGCATCTGCAATCGCGCCGAGAATATCGATTTGCCGCGTCACTTTTTGCTGGATCGCTTTCAGACGCTCCAATTGATTGGTGAGCGGCTGTCCCGGAATATAGCTGTTTAATCGGTCAAGCAGGGACGAGGTGCGCGCAAGCACCTTCTCTACGCCTACAAGTCTGTCCTTCACTGCATTTACTTCGTCCGCAGTTGGCAAATGAGACAGATTGATTTGCAGCAGTCGGTCGGTGAGCGTAGTGACGGCATCCGCTGCTTGCTGCGCCAGCACCAGATTTTGCTTGAGCACAGGAGCGATCGTCTCGAACGCCCCATCATGTGTCGTCAAAAAGTCGTTCACCTGATCCGCAACGGCTGTACCCTTTTCCGCCAGATCAGCGATTTTGGGCAAAGCATTTTGAGCAGCAGAAACAATTTCAATTGCCTGACTCGCTTTCTCCGTTCCGAGAGTGATGGCATTTGCGACCTTGTCGAAGTTTTGATCCAGCTCTTGAACGCGCGCAACCGCTTGATGAATCACGGGCAGCTTGTCCTCAAGTGAGGTAATGACAGTAGCAGCCTCACTGATGCGCGGCCAGTTTTCCTGAATGCGGAGCACATGCTCTGCCGCCCGATTTATCTCAGGAATCCTTTTCTCCACTTCAATGATGATCTGTGCCTTGTCATGAATAGCGGGGAGCTTTTTTTCCAGCTCCAAAACCTTCTGTCCTGCTGCTCGTATTTCTGGGAGTCTTTTCTCCAGTGTAAAAATGCCGTTTTCGATTTTGCGAATGGTCGGCAGCTGTTCCTCGATCTGAATCCCGATCTCTGTAAGCTTTGTCAAAAGTGCCGTGCTTACTGCTTCCGTAAAATTCTCGTTGATTTGCTTCGTAATCGCAGATACTCCCGATGAAGTGATTTTCGGGGCAACTGCGTTCACTTTTTCGTTTACGGTGTAGATGACCTCAGGTCGTTCCAGATTCCCGTTAATAATGCCTGTAATTTTTGAGGAAAAGTTTGACGGAATCAGGATGCTGGCATAATAATCGCCCCTGTCGACGCCACGCTCTGCCTGCTCCTTGGTCACGAACGTCCAGCCCAGCTTTTCGTTCGTACGCAAGCTTTTTATCAGCTCGTCACCGATATTAATTTGCTTGTCTGCGACTATCGTTCCCTGATCCTCGCTCGTAACAGCCACTTTCACGCCTTGTGTATTGGCATACGGGTCCCAAACCGATTTAATATTGACCCAGTCATATAAGCAAGGAAGAAGAATAATCGCGATGATCAAAAAGATGCCCGTCGGGACTTTGAAAATGTTAAGCCAATCTGTTTTGTAAATCTGCCATATTGAACGCATGAATGTACCACCTGATAAATAGGAATGGTTAACGCCTGACACTCACATGACAGTTTACCATATTAGGAAATTAGCTGGAAGGAAACTGCTACTAGTAGGATGAGCGGATCGAGGTTTTTTTATGATCGCAATCCACGATTAGAAGTTCGTTAATGCCCACTTGTTGCAATAGTAGTTGATTTGAACCTGAAGCCACTCCAGCGCGTCTTCCTCCTGATCGAAAACAGCTTTTGGACACCCATACGATACGGTAGTGCTTGGAGATGCTTTCGTTCGATAGGCTAGCTGCTGTTCCTTTTGATTCGAGGTGACGACCGCCAGCCCCAAGCAATACATACTCATCGCTGTTTTATTTTCCCGTAGCCAGCTCATGAGCACATCCCTGGATTCACGCATCGCGTTTTTATCTCCCCAGGAAACTTCTTTTACAAGCAAGAGTCCGAATCGCTGTTGTTTTTTCAATACATCCTCAAGCTTTCTCGTCAATACGTGGACATTTGTATAGGAAGAAGAGGAACGGACTTTGTAAATGGGTTGTCCCTCCATTGGAATAAGCTTCACCTTTCATCTTCCTTTCCCCGGCGTTTTCTTGCCTCGATAGCATAATGGAAATTACCAAACCTCTATTTTGTCACTTAGCTCAATCGGAACCGCTTTTTCCGGCTTAGGAGCAAAGAAGCCCATGGAGAGAATACCGGCAATCCGTTCATTTTCCTGAATCCCCGCCAGCTTCATAAATTCAGTCCAGCCACTGTAGTCACCCAAATTCCACGTCATACCCAATCCATGTGCCCAGCTGAGCATCTGGATATTTTGAATCAGGCAGCATACCGCAGCAAAATCCTCCGATGCGATGTGCTCGTCATTACTCGTTTTAGCGGTCACGATCAAGCAAAGCGGTGCTTGGATGATCGTATTCACAAGTCGTGGGTGCTGCTTCCAATCAATGCTGGCAACCAGCTTCTGCTTGCCGTCTCCTTCTGCGTAAATAAAGCGCCACGGCTCCCGAAATCGGTGATTCGGTGCCCATATGGCATCATCGAGGATACTCATGATGATAGGTCTTGGTACAGGCTCATCTGTAAATTCTCGGATCGCACGTGTCTCTCGGAATAAAGAAATCATCTTCATCAAGCTCCTTTCCTGCTGTTCCTTTATAAGAATGAGATTTTCTTGATTACAGGTGTACGTTGCTTGGTTTTTGGCACCCGCTCGTAGTTGCCCATGAACATGATCGTGACAATACGTTCTCCCTGCCTTAATCCCATGTCTGTGGCAAATGACTGCTTTTGCATATACGGTTCTGTATTCCAGACAAGTCCAATCCCACAGTCCCATGCGAGCAAGGCGAAGCTCTGGAGCATCGCGCATATCGACGCATAGTCTCGATCACACTTTTCCTCGCTCTCCGCCATTTCCTGCACGACAACGAGAAAAGCAGGGATGCTGATAATTCTCTCTGCCATCATCTGCCCGACCTTGCTTGGTAGCCATTTGTACAGCTTGTGTTCGGCATAAACATTCATGATGAGCGAAACTGCTTTTTCCTTCGCCTCTCGACTGGCGATGTATACGAAGCGGCATGGGAGCTCTCCCTTTTCATTAAAAACGGATTGCGCCGCCGCTTGGAGCCGCTCAATGACAATTTCTTGTGATAGCGGGTGCTCAGCGAAGCTGCGAATCGTCCTGCGTTCCCGTATCAATTGCGACATATGTGTAGGCCAGCTCTCTTTTTCGCCCATAGCGCGTTGATCTGCCATGCTGCTTACCCTCTTTCCAATAAAAATGGATGCCATATATGCTCCTGTTATCATTGATAATAATTATCACTCATGTTTTCTGCTACCTGCTAAGGGAATTCTTTTACCTGTAGAAGTAGACATTTCGTGCTTTAGCATAAAAAAAGATCCCCGAAGACCGGAGATCACTGCGAAAAGGATTTGACCCTTTTTAAATATTCACTCGGATTGCAGCCATACTGCTTCCGAAAAGCCACGGTAAAATTACTCACATTGCTGTACCCAACCAGTACAGCTGCCTCACTGACATTGACCCCTTCCCTTTCCAGGAGCCAAGCAGCCTTTTCCATCCGCCTTCTTCTGATTAACCCAAAGATCGTCGTGTCAAATAGCTGCCGGAAGCCGTTCTTTAGCTTGTATTCGTTCAATCCAACCATCTTCGCGAGCGTTTTAATCGAATAGGGCTCATCAATGTGACGTAGCACGATTTCTTTCGCCTGCTTCAATTTTTCTACGTCACCTGCTGGCAAAGAAGGGTCAACGGATGTGTATAACAGATCATTTTCTTGAAAAAAGAGGTTGATTAACTCCATAGCCTTCGCTTCGAAATAGATTTTTTTCAACGCCCCCTTATAGGGACAATGCAGAATGTCATACACGCATTTTTTAATCATAGGTGACAGCTGATAAGACTGGATCAGCCCTTTTTTCATCTGCAATATATGTTGAATCGCTTGTTTATCCACTTCCCGATCAAAATAATGAAGTAGATTTTCAGGTGACATGCGAATTTCTACAAGCTGGCAGCGTGTGTTCGCTTTTGTTTCGAGACACACTTCCATATCTCGAAAATAGCAAACATTGCTCATCGGCTCCACAATCGTTACTTTCCGGTCATGAAAGTGGCATACGGCTTCCCCACTTAAAAAATAATTCAGTTCAAAAATTCCGGAAGTCTCCTCAATACGTGCCGATAGATTTTGTGACAGCTCGACATCGGAGATGATGATCTCCATCCCTGTTCGTATTTGCATCCGCTCGATCGTGCCAGTCCCTAGCACTTTGGGAAGCTGGATGCGTTGCTCATCCTCTATGCGTTCATGAAGCGTGACATGGCTTAGAATACTGCCTATATCTTTACTGTAGCTGTGTATATCATCCAAAGTAAAATGGTTCATCTCGCTCATCCCCTTCACTGGTATGAAGAACGGTTACCTATCATTTAGCATACCTATACTCTCCCTCAAGTTACGCGCGTTTTCATTACTTTAACAGCAGGAACAATTTGGATTGAAAAACCGTTTATGCTATAATTTGGGATAAATAACACTAATGTTGCCCCCTTCCCTAAAAATATTAAAAGGAGTTAATGATAATGATTAAATCCTATAAACCAATGTTGTTACTATATTTACTGCTATTTTCCGTTAGTTTTTTAGTTATAGGTTGTAGTGATACTCAAACCCAAAAGGAACACAGTCAGATTCATGAACAGCAAGATCGGGATAAGGAACTAACACAATCCAAGGATAAACTTGCCATAGACGAAAATCCAATTCCTGATGAAAATTCAAAAGATCTAGATCAAATAGCAATAGGACAATCAGCTGCTCAAGTGCAAGATATGTTCGGGAAAAAATACGAGCTTTTAAACGATGCAGATACAAATACAGTTATTTGGAGATTCGATTTTACCCAGAATACTGATTATAAATTTCCGAGGGAGAAGACATTACAAAATATGAATGTAGATGTTGTTGATCTTGACGGTTTAAAAAAAGGAGTTATTGATTCCCAACTATTCATAAAATTTGATGATGAGGATATGGTTAGTTCATTTAGTTACTATTATAAGGGGAGCGATAATAATATTAAAGTAAGACATATGTTTGAAGATGGTACTATTAAGGAAGAAAGAATTTAAAAAATGAGGCCCTAGAGATTTATTTTCTAGGGCCTCACCCTTTCCAAGGCATTATTATGGCAATACTACTCTGGAATGAAAAATTGCGAAATTAAAGGAATATTGTATATATATGTAATATGGTATATAATGCAAAATGTTGGTATATTTTGGTGGTGTTTGATGGAATTTACAAATTTTAAAACATGCCTTTTCTTCTAACGACCTTCACTTTATGTACTTAAGCAAGATTTGTTGAGAAGTGTCGATCCAGATGTCACTTACCCTGGTGCAAGTGCTAAAGCAAAACCAGGAAATCATGAAGTTATTTCCAAGGAGGTTTTAAAATGTTAAAAAAATCATCTAGTTTGTTGATATTTTCTCTAGCACTATTTGCTATATCTTCAGCTGCCTATGCCGGCTATAGCACGGTGACTTCTACGGCATCGCTTACTTTTCAAAATAATGTTTCATATTACAAGGTTTTAGGTAAAGGTACAGCAAAGGCTAGTGGCACCGGAAAAGGTCAATATATTCACATAACAGCTACATTAGAAAAGAATGGTGACATTGAAGATATGGATATCGATGACACTACATCCTCTACTTTTTCGCTTAATGTATCTAGTGGGAAAGAAGGCGATCCCGCAACTTGGTATGTACATTCAGATTCTCTTCTTACAAGCGGTCCTAATTTAACTGGCTATGTAGATACTCACAGTGATGAAGTTACAAAAAAACATCCAGGGATATAATAAAAATAGAAAGGGTGAAATATTATGAAGAAAAAATTTACTGTAATCTTTTCATTGGCTTTAATCGGTGCGTCATGCTTTATGATATCAGATATTCATGCTGATCAAGTTGCGTTTGACGCACCTCGAACATTAGAAGAGAAAGAATGGAGTGCGTACGCTGAGAGTGAAGTAAAAGACTACCTTACAGCTTCTTATAACGATGTTTTCAAAACATTTGGACTTGAAATTGATGAATATAGTTATTATGAGAGGGCCAAGTTTATCGATTCTCTTGACGAGAAAGACCGTGGAAATTTAGGTGGGATAGTTTCTTATACACTTGCTGAGAGCAAAATTTTAAAAGTGGGTGACACTCGACCAGGATTTTTTATTAAACCAGGAAAAGAAGATGAAATACTAGTAGTGTTTAAGTCTAAGAATGGGGATAATCATCTTTGTATTTTTGGTAAAGATTTAGAAACTGGTAATTGGAAATTGACGGATAATAAGGTTGAAGAAGGTAAAGTGCAAGAAAAAGTAGAACTCAAATCATTAAAACAATTTACTGTAGAAAAGCTAAACGCAAAATAATTTAAATTTTTGTATTACCATTCCCTCTGATTTTCAGTGAAATGATGCCAAGTCATTTAGATTGGTTGTTTCATTGATGTTCGGAGGGAATTTATTTTGATAAGAAAGCATCTATTTCGTCCAAAAGCAGTGCATTCCTTTGTTGCGTGCACGATTCTAAGGCCGGTAATAGTTTCTACAAAATCACTGGATTCCGTATCATAATCAACTTCAAAATAGTATTCCAATACAGATTCGTTCACTTGAGCTACATTTTGGCAGTGGTCGCATATAAACTGCCTTAAGGGGATTAAGCTGTTTCCCGCTTTCTCTCTTTCGATCTCACCACGAATTTTATTTTGTATTTCGATTCGTTCTGATTCATCTAAAAACGAAATAAAGTCATGAAGTGCCCCTTAATGGAATTCCTCACCCATTTCCTGAGTTTTGAGATAAGTAACATTACCGTACATGTGAGATTTATTGGGCAATGTAACATGCAGGCGGACCCGATAAAGTACATTATCGGTATCCTCGAAGTTTGATTGTTCCATTAGTGGCGTTATTACTACCTCTTCATATCGCATATTTTCCCCACCTATCCTCCATGATCGTGCCTCAGTATGCGATGAAAATCGAGGTAATTCAGTACTTTTTATAAAGGAAACAAATAGCCCCCGCTTCTCTTAACGACGAACGGGGGTTTAACGTGAAAGGATGGATTTAACGTCCTCTTCTTCTTCAATACTTTTGAGAAATATGTCGACAATTTCAGGATCAAACTGTGTTCCTTTATTTTTCCTGATTTGGTTGATCGCATGAGTTAGATTTGATTTATCGCGGTATACGCGATTGGAGGTCATCGCATCGAAGGAATCGGCTATTGCCAGAATACGGGCAATCAGGGGGATTTCCTTCCCCCTGAGCCCATGTGGATATCCTTTGCCATCAAAGCGTTCATGATGGAACAAAATCGCATCCAGGACACCGTTCTTTTTAAAAAAGGTAATATGCTTCACCATCTCATATCCAATTACGGGATGCTGTTTGATGAGATCATACTCTTCTTCCGTTAATCTGGTTGGCTTCATCAGAACGGACTCTGGAATCCCGATCTTTCCGATATCATGCAGGAGGCCGCCCAAGTGAATTTGCCCACATATTCTGGTAGGCAGTCCCATCTGTATGGCAATGTGCTGCGCATACCTGGCTACATTTTCAGAATGCAAGGCAGTATACTTATCTCTGGCGTCTAACGACTTGGCCAGGGTGAGTGTCAAATTGAGCGTGTTTTCTTTCTCCCGCTTATAATATTTAATCGCACTGGAAATCGATAGAATCGCCAAAAAATGAGTTAGCCCCTGAAAGACGATGACATTGGCATGCGGAAAACGAAAGGGCGCATACATGTAATAAAACCAGGTAAGCAAGCCGACAATCACGATTTGCAAGACAATCGTTCTCCAAAAAACAATCCCGGCCACAATAATATTTATGAGATACAAGCCCAGTAAATCTTTATCTGGATACACATATCCATCAACCCACACGGTTCCTATCAAGAAAACAAAATAGAGAATCACGAGTGGGGGATCACACACGAAACATAGCTTCCTTGTTCTTTTTTTCGATAATGGAACCATCATGCACCTTGTTTTTTAGACGTTGTAAGAAAACCTCTGTCGTGGCTTTCTTGCGGTACTAAACCTTGAATTTACCCACTACATGCTGTAAATCTTCGGCCATTTTGGTTAATGACGAAGCAGAAGATGAGATTTCCTCCATAGCAGCCAGCTGCTCCTCGGCAGAAGCTGATACGTTTTGCGATTCTGTCGCTACGACCTTTGAGCCCTCGGATATTTCTTCGATGGCATGCACGATTTGTTCTGTGCTCGCAGTTATTTGCTGGGAGGCTTCTGATATTTCCTGTACCTGTCCTGAAACGGCATCAATGTCGCTCTTGATTTGCTCAAATAATTGTCCGGCAGCATGAACGACCTGAATTCCGCTATCGACCTCTTTCATCCCCATTTCCATCGACGCTACTACCTTATGTGTATGGTTTTTGATGGTGGATACCAGATTCGCAATTTTCTCCGCAGAATGCGTTGATTGCTCTGCCAGCTTCCGCACCTCATCAGCAACAACGGCAAACCCTCTGCCTTGCTCTCCTGCTCGCGCTGCTTCGATCGCTGCGTTCAAAGCCAAAAGATTCGTTTGTGCAGAGATGGCAGTGATAGCCTCTACGATTTGTTCGATTTCTTTTGAATGCTCTTCCATTTCTGTTACCGATATCGCCAAATGATTCATCGTCTCGTGGATCGAATCCATTTGCTTCACAGTTGTTTGGATCGCCTTGTTTCCTTCCAGTGCCTTTTGCGAGGTTTGGACAGATAATGCGGAGGTATACTGCGCACTTGATGCAATTTGCTCTACACCGGAGGACATTTCGTTAATTGCGATCACACTTTCGCCCACGCTGCGTGCCTGCATCTCGGTATTCGTCGTCACTTCCTGAATCGTCATCGTGATCGTCTCCGATGCCTGTGTCGACTGTCCCGCACTCGCTGTCAATTCTTCAGAGGACATCGTGACATGCTCAGAGCTGATACTAATTTGCCGAACCAAGTCCCGCAGATTATCCACCATACGGTTAAAGGAGGCAGCCAGGCTACCGATCTCATCTTGATTTTTGAAGCGTAGCTCTTCCGCTGTTAAATCTCCTTGGGCGATTCGCTCTGCCGCAAGGGATATTGCCACAATCGGTCTCGATATCATCCGTGAGCCAAAATAACCAATCAAAATCGCCAAGACAATCGCGCCAATACTGAGCATGATCACATTCGCAATCGCCGTATCAACTATCTCAGTGTTGCGGCTACTGGCTTCATTCATGGATTGAAGCTGATAGGCGGTCAGCTTTTCTGTCTGTGGGTCCAGCTTTCTTCCATAGGGCAAAACTTCCCGCATATAATAGCTCTTTATTTCTTCCGCAGGCTGATTGTTCTGCACCATCGCAATCAGTGGCTCGTACTTTTGCTTGTATTCCTGATTCATCGCCTGTAATTCATGTAAACCATCCTGGAATTCCTGGATCCGGGAGACTAATAAGGTTTCATTGATCAGAGTCATGACCGTTCCATAGGAAGTCTGCAAATCATTCAAAAACTCCTGCTCACCTGTCAATAAATAACCTCGTAGTCTGCTATTCTCCTTGGCAGCTTCTGCTTGGATCTTTTGAATATTCGACAGAATGACGACTCGTCTTTCAATCAAATCCGTTTCCGCTTCATCGATCCTTTGAAGGTAGTACGTGGAAATCCCACTCGTAATCACCATCAAAATCGCTATGAACAGAAATGCTCCGATTAATTTTTTTCCGATCGTCAATTTCACAATGACCACCTCGCTTTTTGTTAAATAAATTGTGAAAATCAGGAAAAATTGCAACAAAAAAAGAACCCCTTTCCAACTAAAAGGAGTTCTAAACAGATCAAAAAAATCTCGCGTCTGTCGTCGGCAACTGGCTGGCATCATGCATATGATCTGCATCTTAGCCCCTATAGCTTTGCGTCTCCACTTTTCAGTGGGTTTGCCCTTTCGAATGGAAAGTAAACGTATGGAATTAATGACGCAGTTAATAACGATCCCAAATAAGCAAAGAGTCCTACAAATCTGACAAAAAAATCCGGGTTCGTTGGGAATCATACCCAATATCAACCATCATTTTAGTAGGATAGACCTAAAAAGTCAACATTTGTCATACATCCAATACAAAAGTTTGAATTGAGTAATAAGATGATAAATTTCAAAACAAGGGAATAAATGTAAATTTATAGTCAGTGAGGAGCACAGTGGAGAAATAACGAGGAGGTTAAAAACGCGGGAGCACCTTCGCTACCCGCGTCTTTGATAAATTAGCTGCTAACTTGAACACACTCTTGGCTGTTTTTAATGAAGTCGACGAATAGCTGGAACAGTTTGAGCTGCTCCTGCTCCGTTTCGAACATCATTTCCGGATGCCATTGGACAGCGACTAAAAACGGATACTGTTTGTGAACAATCGCTTCGATAATGCCATCCTCTGATATCGCCGCTGCTTCCAAACCATCTCCCAGCTTATCAATCATCTGGTGGTGAAAACTGTTAACAGCCAGTTCTTCTTTTCCAAAACACGGATACAGCATGTGCTCCTCGGACAGCTTCACCTTGTGGGCGATATTCGATTTTGGCGCGAAAAACCCTGCATGATTAATTTCGGTAGGATAGCCTCGTTCAATATCTTGTACCAATGTTCCCCCAAAATAAACATTTAGCAGCTGCAAGCCACGGCATATCCCGAATAACGGCAGGTTTCTTTTCACAGCCTTGTCGAGCAGCTTCAGCTCAAACTTGTCACGGGCAGGATCAATATGCCCCAATCCTTTTTTATACGGCTGTCCATATAGACTTGGACTCACATCGCTTCCACCGATGAACATCAGACCATCCAGTCGATCCAACAAGGAATCGATGTATTCATCTTCGTCAATGAGCGGAATCGGCACTGGAATTCCACCTGCCCGATGAATACTGAGCGGATCATCAATCGCTGACGTGAAATGATCCTGAGCTACGATAAAGCGATGCTTGTTTTCTTCAAAGGCATTGATGTAGTAGGTTGTACAACCGATTAAAGGCTTTGTCACAATCCATTTCTCCTTCATCTGCTGATCTTATGTGAACGATTCTAGGGAAAAAATATAGAGGAAATATCAAAAGATTATGTGATGTATCCCTCATTTATCCTTGTACGCTGTCACTGCGCTTTTCTCTTCGTAAAACAATCTGACCTCTTCGTCAATCTGCCCGATTTTCAAATATCTCGCTTTGTCATCCTGCAACAGCTTTTTAAACGGATGGCTCAGAATCAATAAGAAAAGATATTGATAAACGTTGGCAAAGCGCAAAAAGCCTTCAAATATTTGAGTACCCATTATCAACCGATCTCTTTTATTTGTTTCAGCAGCTCGGAAACTACCTCGGCTATGTTTTGATTGTGTGCTTGTACGTTTTCAAAGACAGGCACAGCATCTCGCAGCAGCTGATAGCTGTAATAATAATAGCTGGTAAAAGGGTGCTCGGCATACCCAGGCGGCTCTTCGTCCTCCCAAAGCAGCTCGTCCTCCTCTTCATCCTCTGGCCATAAAAATTCATCATTCAGCAGTGATGTCATCTGGGCAACAGGCTCCCATTCCTCTACATCTCTGCCACTCAATGCATCGGTAACACACAAATAACAGTTGATTTCTTCCGGCATCACGTCTTCTGGCTGCTTTGTCTTTAGGTCGCGCAGCATAAACAGCAATACCCACGGCGTTACTTGCCAAAGCGTGCTTTGATGCTCAATCAGGTTGGCGATCTCCTCGAAATTCCCCTGATCCATCAATAGTGGCAGCTCGCTCCCCCTGCCATAGGCGGTCGTCAGTCTCTGCCACGGAACCTCGCTTCTTTTGATCTCTTCTAGCATAGGATTACTCACGATCCTCTCCCCTTTTTACGATTCTTCCATGCCTGTATCATAACATTTAATGGAAGGAAAATATTGCAGCATGGGACCCAAATAAATGGTCAGGCAATTATGAACTGATCAAACTTTTCAACTCGTTACCGCTCATGTAGAATAGCCCTAACGGGAAAAGGGGGCGGACAACCTGTGAATGACCAAGACTGGTCCTTACTAGAAGCAATCTACGATGAAAAGAACCTGACGCGAGCAGCTGAAAAGCTGTTCATTTCCCAACCAGCATTAACCTATCGGATTCAGCAAATTGAAATCGAATTCGGAGTCAAAGTGATTTATCGCACCAACAAGAAAATCAGCTTCACTCCAGAAGGCGAATACTTGGTGAAATACGCAAAGAAGATGCTTCTGGAAAAAAGAAAAGCAAAGGATCATGTCCTGAGCATGAGCAATGATGTGCAGGGTTCACTGCGGATCGGTTGTTCGAGCAATTTTGCCTTATATAAGCTGCCTTCTCTGATCAAGCAGTTTCTCGTTTTGTATCCAAAGGTTGAAATCAATGTAAATACGGGCTGGAGCTCCGAAGTAGTGAAATTACTGCAAAATGAAGATGTTCATGTGGGGATTGTCACTGGCGATTACAAATGGCTGGAGGAGAAATCTCTCATCACGGAGGAGCCTTTGTGCATCATCTCCAAACAAGAAATCAGGATAGACGAGCTGCCACGGCTTCCGCGGATCAATTATTTACCGGCCAAAAGTCGTTTGAATCCGACCAATCCGTTAATCACCAAGACAATTGATAATTGGTGGCTGGACCGTTTTAGTGACCCGCCTCTGATCATTATGAATGTAGATAAAGTCGAAACCTGCAAAGAAATGGTCACCAACGGACTGGGCTACTCGATCGTACCTCGTGGGTCCATAACCGATCGTGATGATTTTTACGCCATCGATTTGCACTATCAAAACGGCGAAGCACTGCTCCGAAAAACATGGATGCTTTATCGTCAATCATCGCTGGCGCTCTCTACAGTCGAGCGCTTCGTTACGTATATAAACACTCAGCACTGTCAAAAGACCGAGTAGCCTATTGATCAGGCCCACTCGGTCTTTTTTTTGGAAGCAAAAGCTAATAGAGATGGCACGCTACATAGTGCCCGTTTATATTCTTCCATTCCGGCCTTTTTGTACGGCAAATGTCCATACACTCGGCGCAGCGAGGATGGAAGGTGCAGCCCTGAGGCGGATTAGCCGGGCTCGGCACATCTCCCTGAAGGACGATACGCTCTCTTTTTGCTAACGGGTCTGGCACAGGAACTGCGGATAGAAGTGCTCTCGTATACGGATGCAAGGGAGATTCATATATCTCGTTTTTATCAGCCAGCTCCACCATCCGGCCCAAATACATGACGCCAACACGGTCACTGATATGCTTCACGACACTTAAATCGTGAGCGATAAACAGGTAGGTAAGTCCAAATTGCCCCTGTAAATCTTGCAGCAGATTGATGACCTGCGACTGAATAGACACATCGAGAGCAGAGACAGGTTCGTCTGCTACAATCAGCTTTGGTTCCAGAGCAAGTGCACGGGCAATCCCGATCCGCTGCCTCTGACCGCCGCTAAATTCGTGAGGATGCCGCTTGGCGTGATAACTATTGAGCCCCACGACATGCAGCAGCTCATGGACTCGCTTGTCTTTTTCCTTGCCGGAGTACAGTCCGTGAATCTCGATCGGCTCCGCGATAATTTGACCAACAGTCAGTCTCGGGTCCAGAGAGGCATACGGGTCCTGAAACACCATTTGCATGCTTTTGCGTAATTTGCGCAGCTGGCTATGACGCATGCCCACCAAGTTTTTCCCCTCGTAAATGACCTCTCCCTCTGTAGGCTGCAGCAGCTGCAAAATGGTCCTTCCTGTTGTCGACTTCCCGCATCCGCTCTCGCCAACAAGCCCGAGTGTCTCCCCTTTATAGATGGTAAAATCCAGTCCATCTACTGCTTTTACATGGTTCACGACTCGCTTTAAGAGCCCTTTTCTGATCGGATAGTATTTTTTCAAATTCCTGATTTCGATAAGAGGTGATTTCGCCATCACTGATCCTCCTTTGCCCCGTAGAGCCAGCACCTGCAGGAATGTCCTTCTTCGACTTTTATCAGCTCTGGAACGCCTTCCCTGCAAATGTCTGTAGCGTATTCACAGCGCGGAGCAAACGTACAGCCTTTGCGCAAGGTTCCCGGTATCGGCACACTTCCTTTGATGGAGTAAAGACGCTTCTCAGCTCCATCCAGGCGAGGAATTGATTTCATCAAGCCTTGTGTATAGGGATGCTTCGGATTGGTAAAAAGGGTAACCACATCGGCTTCCTCCACTACTTTCCCCGCATACATGACAACGACTCGATCACACATCTCCGCTACCACCCCTAAATCATGCGTGATCATCATAATCGCCGTGTTGTGTTGTTCCTTTAATTCTCTCATCAAATCCAGAATCTGTGCCTGGATCGTGACATCCAGTGCAGTGGTAGGCTCATCTGCAATCAACAGCTTTGGATTGCAAGACATCGCCATGGCGATCATCACACGCTGTCTCATTCCGCCAGACAACTGATGCGGATACTCGTCCACAATCTGCTCAGCGCGCGGAATGCCGACCAGCTTCAGCATCTCAATCGTTCTTTGTTTGGCTTGCTGCTTGTTGTATTGCATATGGATTTGTACGGCTTCACCGATCTGCTGCCCGATCGTGAAAACCGGATTCAGCGAGGTCATCGGCTCCTGAAAGATCATCGCCATCTCGTTGCCACGTACTTTGCGAATTTCTTCATCGGAGAGAGCGAGAAGATCTCGTCCCTGAAACGTAATCGAGCCGTCGACGACTTTTCCGGGAGTCAGTCTCATCGTCGTCAATGAGGTAACACTTTTGCCACAGCCCGATTCACCTACAATGCCGACCGTCTCCCCCTCATAGACAGTGATATCTACCCCGTCCACGGCTGGCACTACACCCTCATCCGTTTGGAAATACGTTTTCAATCCTTTGATCTCAAGTAATGTCGGTTTCAATGCTGTCCCTCCCCCTGTACAGATGCAAACATATTTACAGCTTCATCTTGGGGTCGAGCGCATCGCGTAATCCGTCCCCCAGCATGTTGAATCCCAAAACCAGGAACATAATCGCCAGTCCTGGCATGGTGCTTACATGGGGAGCGACCCTCAAATATTCTCTTCCTGTACTGAGCATGGCGCCCCATTCTGGCGTCGGTGGCTGTGCGCCCATTCCGAGAAAGCTCAAGCCTGCAGCCGTGATGATAGCAGTGGCGATACGCATCGTAGACAAAACGATTATCGGCGCGATACTGTTTGGAATCACGTGCTTGATAATGATGTGAAAGTGACTGCCGCCCATTGCTTTTACGGCTTCGATATACTCCTTGTCCTTGATAGCTATGACCGAGCTTCGGGACAGCCGGGCAAAGGTCGGCACTGAAAAAATACCAATTGCAATCATGACGTTGACCATGCCGGGTCCGAGCACGCTGACAATCGCCAGCGCCAGCAAGAAGCTGGGAAACGCCATAAAAATATCCATAATTCTCATAATCATCGAATCAGCAAGTCCGCCGAAATAACCGGAGATTGTACCGAGGGCAACCCCGATTACGACCGCGATCAGTACCCCGACAAATCCGGTCATCAACGATATTTGTGTTCCATGTATAATTCGCGAAAAAATATCCCGCCCAAATTCGTCCGTACCAAAAGGATGACTCCAGCTCGGCCCCTCCAGCATGATCTCCATGTTTTGCTCGATGGGATCATACGGAGCAATCCATTTTGCCAGCACCGCGACGACCAAACAGAGAATCACCATCCAAAATCCGAACAACGCACGCTTGTTTTTCTTGAACCGACCTAGCATCAGCTTCCACTGTGACCGGCTGGCATAGGTCTGTTCCGCCTTGCTCTCATCCTGCTGCAGTGCCAAATCTATCTGACTCATGATGTGCTCCCCTCTAATCGTATTTCACGCGCGGATCGACCAAGCCATAACAGAGATCCACAATCAGATTGATGATGACAAAAATGGCCGCGACGAACAAAATGCTTCCTTGGATGGAGGGATAGTCCCGAAATTGGATTGATTGAATAATGAAGCGCCCCAATCCGTTAATGGAAAACACCGTTTCGGTCAAAACGGCTCCACCCAGTAGCGTCCCAAATTCCAGTCCAATAATCGTAATGATCGGGATCATGGCATTTTTGAGGGTGTGCTTGTAAATTACGAGCTTTTCTCTTACACCCTTTGCCCTCGCTGTTCGTACAAAATCCTGATTGATGACTTCCAGCATGCTGGATCGCGTCAGCCGGGCGAGGATCGCAGAAGAAGACAACCCCAAAGCTATGGCAGGCAGAATAAAATGGCGGAAGCCGTCATTTCCCCCTGATGGGAGCAGATTCAAATAGTAGGCAAAGAGCAAAATAAGCATGAGACCGAGCCAAAATACTGGCAAGGAAATACCGAAAAGCGAGATCATCATGGTCGCATTATCAATCAGACTGTTTGGTCTTGTAGCGGAAAAGATACCGGCAAAAAGACCAATCACGACCATGACTACAATCGCCATAACGGTCAAAGTGATGGTCGAAGGAAAGCGTCCCAATATCTCATCGAGAACAGGGCGCTCAGAACGCAGTGATGTACCCAAGTCTCCCTGAAGCAGATGGGACACATATTTCCCGTACTGTACGTACAAGGGCTGGTCCAGTCCCAGGCTTTCTCTTACCACAGCCACTTCTTCGGCAGACGCTTCTGGTCCCGCGATCATACGGGCAGGGTCGCCAGGAACTGCGTGAATCATCAAAAATGTGAGAATAGAGACTCCAATCAGAGTCGGTATCATTTGCAGCAACCGCTTTACTACATAACTGAACAACTGGATGCCTCCTCATCTAAGAGGAAGAGGATGGTTATCCATCCCCCGCCTCATCCATTCGTTATTTTTTTACAGCCTCACGCAAAATCAGTCGTTCTGTATTGGAGCCATAGACGCCCTCTACATTTTTGCGAACCCCGATGAATTGGTTCATTTCCACCAGGAAAATCCACGGTGCCTCTTCTTTAATGATTTTCAGAGCCTCAGCATAGATTTTTTTGCGTTCTTCTTCATTCGTGGTTTTCATGCCTTTGTCCACTAAGCTATCCAGCTCAGCATTGGCGAACAACGTTCTGTTATTGGTTCCATCCGAAGAGAAGTTCGGCCGCAATCCCCAGTCAGCATCGTTCGTCGGAACAGCCCAGCTCAACAAGAAGAGGTCATAGCCTGATTTTGGATCGTCGATCGCATCCTGGTACGCGCCCCATTCCCATTTACGGAACTCAACTTGAAATCCAACCGCTTGCAAATTCGCCTGAACAAACTCGGACAGCTGGCGATCCATCAAATAACGACCTTCTGGTGTCCATAGCTTGATCGTTGTACCAGGCTTGACTCCTGCTTCGGCGAGTAGCTGCTTCGCTTTTTCCGGATTGTACTCATACGTTCCTACTGGTGAGAAGCCCCAGGTGAGTTCGGAAATGGCAGCTTGCGTCGGTTTGGCATTTCCCATCATGATTTTTTTGACGATGGTTTCCTTGTCCACCGCGTAGTTCAGCGCTTGGCGTACTTTCACATTGTCAAACGGAGCCTTTTGCGTATTCATCCCCATGTAAAGATTGCGATTGCTCGGGTACATGTTAACAGCTACTTGATCACTATTTTTCAACCGCTCAATATCGGTTGCAGGCACTGGAAGAATAACATCTGCCTCACCTGTTTCCAGCATGAGCGTACGTGCAGCATTTTCCACGACCGGCTTGATTGTAATCGATTTCAATTTTGGCTTTTCGCCCCAATAATCCGGGTTGGCTTCCAGCACCAGCTTTTCACCGGAAATCCACTCTTTGAACTTGTATGGACCTGAGCCGACAGGAGCTTTGCTGACTCCCTTTCCTTTTTCTGCTGCATTCTTCGGACTGTGAATACCGCCATTCGGGTGAGCCAGTGTCGCGAGAATCGGAGCATACGGAAACTTCAGGTGAAACGTCACCTTATACTCACTATCCATGGACACGTTGTCGATGAAGTCCGCGAAAAGAGAGCGTCTTTTCAGTTTATTGTTCTTATCTAAAATTCGATCGAAGCTTGCTTTGACCGCCTCTGCATTTACTGGCGTACCGTCCTGGAATTTGGCGCCCTCGACCAGCGTAAACGTCCATGCTTTGCCGTCTTCTGATGAGCTCCATTCCTTTGCAAGCTCAGGAACGATTTTCATATCCTTGTCAAAGGTAACGAGCTTGTCGAAAATCAGCTCAGTCGCATGTAGCGAAATACCATCAGATGCATCCTGCGGGTCCAAGCTGATTGGTTCTGACCCGAGAGCTACCACTAGATCCTTGGGTCCTTCCGCAGCGCCTCCCTCTCCTCCAGATGCATTGTTTCCACAAGCAGAAAGAACGACCATGAGTGAAGCAAGCATGAATGAAATCAGTTTTTTCAAACAAATCTCCCCCTGTTTGATTTCTCTAAGGCAGCCTGCTGCCTTTTGCCACCAAAAACTCTTTTTGAATTTCCTTGAGAACATCCGGCTTAGTAATCAGATCATAGCTGGTTGCGGCAATCGCTTTTGCTGCTGCAATAATCGCTGCATGACCGTCTTCGCTTTTTCCTGCCTCAACCCAGTCACGTGTATGATTGGAGACGCCGAATGGGACAAAAGAAACGCGCAAGCATGCCCCAGGCACACGATGGGTAACGGTACTAAAATCAGTGGAGCCAGTACTTTGACGCGGCGGTGTAATTTCTCTGGCCCCCGCCAAACGGGCATTCTCCAGCAGCAAATCATTCAGGCGCTGTACATTCAGTTTGTTGTCCAATGCCTTTCCTTCGTGAATCGTCAGCTTCGCTCCAACTGCCAGTGCTGCTCCCCGGGCAACGTTATACACCCGCTCTACAACGGTATCCAGATAGGCGCGATCAGCAGCTCTGATGAGAAATTTCGCTTCAGCACGCTCTGGAACAATGTTGGGGGCCGTTCCGCCATCGGTAATTATACCATGTATTTTTACGTCAGACCGAACATGCTCCCGCAAGTATTCAATCCCATTAAAAGTCAGAAGAACGGCATCCAAAGCACTTATTCCTTGCTCTGGGGCCACCGCCGCATGGGAAGCCTTTCCTTCAAAAACAAACTCCACCGAGTTGATCGCCAGCGACTTTCCATCTACTGTCGTGCGGTCTCCGCCGTGCATCATCAAGGCGACATCCAGGCAGTCAAACAACCCTGCTTCTGCCATCGGAACCTTCCCGCTCGTCGTTTCTTCCGCTGGGGTCCCGTATACGATAATCCTTGCAGGCAACTCACCCAGATTGTTGCGCAGAGCGATTGCCGCACCCGTAATAGATGAAGCTTGCAGATTATGGCCGCAGCCATGTCCCAGTCCTTCCAAGGCATCGTATTCACATAAGAGGCCAATCACAGGACCGCCTTGTTTGTTTTGATAGGTAGCCGTAAAAGCTGTCGGCAGACCCGCTACTTCTTTTTCAACCTGAAACCCATGATCCGCTAGTGTGCTGGTTAGCAGCTCGACTGCCTTAAACTCTTGATGCCCAAGCTCAGGATTATCATGAATGTAATCATTCACCTGAATAATCAGGTCCCGCAAATCCTCGACAGTGCTGTAAATACTCTCTTTTGTCTGAATCACAATGTACCTCCATCCATTTCATCACCGCTATCTAAATCGTGACAACGTTTTCAAACTCACTGGTGAACGGCTCTCTTTTGGCCATGCAGTATGGACCTCATCACTTCAGCTCGTTTTTCTTTGCGCTATGTTCAAACTACTACGATTTCTTATAGACAGTAAAATAGAACGGCTTTATGATGGTCTTCAAAAAATTCTATGATTCACGTCACTGAACGTAAAAAAGCCAGATCAACATACTCGTCGTCTGGCTTTACTCCCTGATTTAACTGGCGATCCTTTGGAAATAACGATAGATTTTCTCTAGCTTTTCCGCGTGCTTTCCGTTTGGATTCTCCATATTTCCAAACTCGAAAAACTTCACTTTTTTCATCCCCACGTATTGAAATACGGCTCTTTTCATCAGTATTTTGTGCGCGTTATTCAGGAAAAACAAAGGATAATGTGTCGGCCCCATCATGGAAGAAATGCACACGACCGATTTCCCTTTCAAAAGACCTTCTGGCAGCAGTCCGCCTTTGTCCCTGTAGGCAAAATTGGCTGCAAACATTTGGTCGATATACCCCATAAGCATCGCGGGTGGTCTGCCCCACCATATCGGGTACACAAACACAAGCTTATCCGCCCACGTGATTTGGTTCCGATACTTCTCCAGCGCGGGATCACGGTGCATATCTCTTCTTCGTTTTTCTTCATTAAATACGAGCAGAGGATTAAAGCCTTCTTCGTACAAATCTAGTACCTGTAATTCCTCGATAGCAGGATTTTCCTTACTCCCCTTGATCACCTTTTCCAAAAAGGAATAGCTGAGACTCTTGTGATTCGGATGGGTGTAAATAACCAGCAGCTTCACGATGCACACCTCTTTATTTATCATTTGATAACTAAATCATACCACCTTGCTCTTTAATTATCAAATGATAATTGTTATTTGATAATTTGTTTGTTATCTTGGCAGTAAGAGGTGTTCAATGTGAACCAAAACGATGTATTTTTTAAATTTGTCGCATTCACAGCTTCCCTGCATCGTGTTACGCACGAGTTAACCAGAGAAGCCAGGCCAGACTCGATCACTCCTGTGCAGTACAGCATCCTTGAGCATCTGGCGGTCAGTCAGCCTGTTACTCCCAGCCAGCTCAGTGACTGTCTGCATATTTCCATGCCCAATACGAGCCGTGAGCTGAGAAAACTGGCAGAAAATCAGCTTATCGAAAAGGTCGAGGATCACGTAGATCGGCGAAAGCACTACATCCGTCTTTCCAAGGAAGGGCAGCATGTGATGGATGAAGCTTTTGCCGGAATTAAAGCCCGGTTTTTCAATCTGATCGAACATGCCTCCCCCGAAGATGTCGAGGAAATGAAGTGCGCACTCGATGTTCTCCAGAAGCATCTGTTTCAGTAGCTCCTTACATTTCCCCCAATCATTAGAGCAAACCCCAACCTTTTGATAAATCTTGTAAAATTTTCACAACCCTATCCAATTAAATGGTAAAATACAGAGCGTATGAACTTTATAATACTTTATTAAAAGGTTGGAGGTTTCTTCATGTCGTCACTCATTCAAAAGCAAGGCCTTACATCAGAAGAATTACAGATGCTTAATTCAGAAATGATGAAAAAGCACAAATCAACAGGTATCACCTGGCTCCTATGGTTCTTCACGGGCGGAGTTGGTGGTCACCGCTTTTATCTGGGCCGGACAGGCACAGCTGTAGCGATGCTGCTTACGCTTGGCGGTTTGGGTATCTGGTCGTTCATTGACCTGTTTTTGATTAACAGCATGGTGAAAGAGACAAACGAAAAAATCGAGAATGATATCATTGCTGAAATTCGCCTGTTAAAAAATGCGAAAAAGAACTCTGCAGCAGCTCTGTAATCAAGTGTGGTGTCTGCGATGAATTCGAATCTAAAGATGGATCTTACTCTGGAAGAATTGGCGATTCTCGAATCAGAAATGATTAAAAAGAGAAAAAACAAAGAGGCGGCTTGGGGATTGTGGGCTGGTTTGAGCTTCTTTGGAGCTCATCGCTTTTATACAGAGAACTATGGTTATGCTTCGGCTATGCTGTTGACTAGCGTCTTTCCGATTATTTTGCTATTTATTATTCCAAACATTAATCTTGGGGACTCCTTTACCAGACTGCTTTTGAGTATTTTTTTCATTCTGTTAGCAGGTTCCGTAATCTGGTCCTGGATTGATGCGTTTTTCTTAAACAAACGAATGGATGAGCTAAATGACCAAATCGAGCGCAGCATCCTAGACAATATTAAAGAACAGCGAAAACTGAGAGCAAGATAATAGTTGAGAAAAGCCACTCCAGATAGAGGAGTGGCTTTTTTTCCATTTGAATCACATTATATCTTTTTCACAAACTCTGATTTTAATTTCATCGCACCAAATCCATCGATCTTGCAGTCTATGTCGTGATCTCCATCAACCAAACGGATATTTTTGACCCTCGTTCCGATTTTAATGACTGATGAGGACCCTTTCACTTTCAAATCCTTGATTACGGATACGGTGTCACCATCGCTCAGGATGTTACCATTGGCATCTTTTACGATCTTTTCGTCACCGCTATGCTCCTGATCTGCTTGTAGATTCCACTCATGACCACACTCTGGACAAACCAGCATGTTCTCTTGCTCGTACGTATATTCCGACTGACATGCTGGACAGTTTGGCAATTTCGACATGATTTTTTATACCTCCATCCGATATAGCTTATTTTAACATACAAGATTACTTTTACAATTTTAACAGCTTGCACCATCCCTGCTTGCCTCTATCTCTAGCAAAAAACGGACCTCCCTCGTAGACATCTTCAGTCTACAGAGGAGTGGTCCGTTTTACGTTCATCATTTCTATGATTGTTTGCGCTGCAGCATAAACCGGAGAAAACGACTGATCAACGGATGCACCACGGAGACATGCCCTTCTCCTTCGAACAGTTCAAAGGCGAGCCGCATTCCGTGTCCATCGTAAGACTTCAACAACGTGTAGACTTGTTCGGCATTTTCGACCATGAGCTGCTTTTCCTCAGAACCAACGGCAATCATGAGCTCTGCATCAATCTCGCCTCGTTGCATACGTTCTCCCAGCTCAGGCATACGCGCTAGCAAGCTTTTGTCATTCCACCAGACAGAAGGGCTTCCAGCAATATAGCTGTGAAAGGCTCCGGGCCTTGTAAAAAGCACATGCAACGCAAACCACCCGCCGAGTGAATGCCCAAACAATGCCTGTCTGCTCCGATCAATCGTGTATCTACGCTCGATTTCGGGTTTCAATTCTTCTTCAATAAAGGTAAGAAACTCATCGGCACCGCCAGTTTCAGGCCATGGGGAGCCATCTGGTCGCTTCCGCATAACAGCAGGGTCTGCCAGCTCGGTATAATCGTAGAATCGTCGATCACTCACGATCGGTTCATCAGAGTCATACCCGATGCCGACGATGACTGCCGGCTCAATCCCGAGTGGGTGGCGAGACTGCAGCCGCATCGCTTCAGCAATGGAATGAAAGGAAGCATTGCCATCTAATGAATAAATAATAGGGTATCCTGCTGATGGAGCCTCCGTCGTTGGCACGTAAACGAAGAGTCGATAATCTCGTCCTGAACGTGTGGAACGCAGATCAAAATAGTGTGTGCCCGGAATGAAAGGCCGATTTGGCTGCTCCTCGCCTTTTGCAAGCAGCTTCTTCCCTTCGAACAGCCATTTCAACGCATTGGGTAAGCGCTCTGCCATAAATACCGCATCATGTGTGCCGCCATCCACAAGCTCAAAGCATAGCTGCCCTGCCGGAAACCCTTTTTGCAGCCATAAATCACGCACCTCTACGGTATTGCGAACCATCTGTCTCTGGGCATTGCGCTTATAAATACCCTCACAGCTTCCAACGGACATGTACAGCCACTGCTCTTTAGAGGGAGCAGACTGCTCGCGTAAGAAGTCCAGGACTCCTTCATACCAAAAGGAAGCGGAAAGCATACCGATTTTTCCAAACGTGTCTGGACGCCAATAGCTGGCAAACATGGACACCAAGCCGCCAAATGATCCTCCGAGAATAGCCGTATTCGCCCGGTCCGTTTTGGTACGGTAAGTAGCGTCGATATGAGGCTTAATGACATCCGCTACACAATCGACGTAAATCCGTCCCCTCCCGCCAAAGGGTGGATAGCTTGTGAGCAGTGGTGCAGCAGGCCATGGCGTATACTCATCGTTTCGGTTATGGGGCTCAATCCCGACGAGAATCAGCTCCGGGATTTGACCTTCGCGAAACAGCATCTCGATCTGGTTACTATTATGGTCAAACTGCTCTCCCCCGTCCTGTACATAAGCGACAGGGTACGTAACATCCGATTCATGATAGGAAGGCGGTACATAGACGATCAGATGCCATCCAGCAAGCTCAATCGATTGGTATCGGTTCATATGCTCTCTCCCTTTTCACGGTGGGTTTCTCTCTTTACCGATCCATTCGCCTCTTTTTTCATCGAATCGATTCACCCTCTCTCGTTTTTGATAACGGTTATCATTATCAATAACAAGTATAGCAAAACCCGTATGCCTTAGATAGCTGTCCCGTCTCGTTTTTGTCACACCCGACGAAGGGTGCCATATAAAGGGAAAGCAGTGGCAGCCATAGACGCAAAAATAGAGTCTTGGGCCACCACTGCTATGGTTTCTAACCTACGAGACGAGATTCCTCAAAGCTTTTTCATATAGTTTTTCTGATCCTTCGTAAAAAGATAGCCGCTCTTTTCATAGAGTCTGTGGGCCTGAATTCGACTTGGGTGGGACAACAGCTTCATCCCGGAAAATCCATTGCTTCGTCCCCACTGCTCGAGATGCGCCAACAGCATGCTGCCAACGCCCTGTTTTCGATACGCTTCTTTCACAACAAATCCGAGGACATTCACAACCGACTCCGAAAAAAGCAATTCATATGGGCTTCCGTGTATGTATCCGATCAGCTCGTCATTTTGCTCACAAACAAAGATCCGGTCTTTTGTGTTCTTAGTGATCATCTCAATCCTTTGTTTGACCTGCTCTTCTGTAAACACATGGAGTGCCGGGTTAAAGTCCAGGTTTAACAAATAGATACCCGGATAATCAGATACGCGAATCTCCCTCACGATTCTTTCTTCCATTCGTGAACACCTCCATCCGCTTTTTCACCGTAAATTCGTGAACAGGCAGGGGTCGTCGTCCATCACAATCCGATCACCCGGCGTGCAGGAAAGAATATTTTTGTAGCCCTGAGCAACGAGCTTTGCTTGCAATCGATCTGTCTTCTCTTTTGGCGAATGAACGAGCAGCGTCGTCTTTGGCTTTAGCTGATCGAGCATCCTTGCTACTTCCGAGAGACCTTGGTGGATTTTGTATCGGTGGCGGGTTACCTGCACACCAGGCTTCTCCTCTGCTAACAAGCGAGCAGCGCAAGTCCCTGGATAGACGTGACCCGTCAAAATGATGGCATTTTCTGGATTGCTCTGAAAAGCTTCCAGTAAATTGGCTGCGTCTCTCGATTGCAGCATCGGGTCTGCCGTCAGGATGATCGTTTTGTCTGACCGAATACTTTTTTGCCTGATTTGCTCCTGACTAAGCACCTGTACTCGGCTGCTCCACATCTCTTTATAAGGTGCTACACTCTCTGCCTTTAGCCAAAGCTCTTCGCCGAACAAGGCCTGGAATCCTTGCTCCAGTCGCTCATCACAGACGATTTGTGTATGGGGATATGCTTCTGCCAATATATCGATCAATTCATGCCCCCTGCCAAACCTCGGCACTGGCAGCCATACATGTCCACCACGCTCCAGTGCTCTCCCGCAGGTGGCAACGAACTCTTTTATCAGCTGCTCCTGCCCTGTTTCATCATCGGCGTAGGCTGCATCCATGATCGCAAATTGAAGGTCGTGCACATACTCTGGGCTGGGCAAATCCGCAACAAGCAGCTTGGAGTCCGGACTGTAGTCGCCTGAGTAAAAAAGCGTCTTGTCCTCATGCTTGATCAAAAGCCAAATCGAACCTGCCAAATGTCCGCTCGGACCCCAGCACGCCTCAAGCCCTGACTCAACTGTAAACCATTGTCCAGGTGCTGCCATGTCCTCTACGAATCGGTAGCGCACTTGCTCCATATGTTCCTTTGTATAAGGCAGCTCGTACCCAGCGTCCTGCACATATCTTTGCCAGCTAGCAAAATAGTTGTCGAGCTGCTGTGCAGTGGAGCGCGTCGTCCAAACTACCCCTGTATACCCATCACGATACAACAGTGGTATCGCCATGGAGTGATCTTCATGCGCATGGGACAAAAAAACGCAGCTCAGCTTGCGAGCCTTGGCAGCATCCAGCAGTGGATACATCTCCTCATGTCCCTTTTTCACACCACAATCCAGCAGTACAGCTCGCTGTTCAAACTGGACGTAATAACATGAGCGGCCATGCTCGCCTGCGCCGCCCCAAACCTCAACCTGAAACATTCCATCACGTCCTGTCAGCGCCTCGATAGTTCATCACAGCCAGCACAATCGTTGTAAGCCCAACGGAAATGACAGCCATTGCCATCCCAAGTGAAACCTCGCCCTGCTCAAACTGCGCGTAAATATACGTTGCCGAAACCTTCATCGACGGCGGTAAAATAAGTAAGGATGCGACCAATTCACGAATCGAGATCGTAAACGTCATCATCCAGCCTGCCAGCATACTCGGTACGAGCAGCGGCAGTATGACTCTACGAAACGTATACCAAGGGGTCCCGCCAAATACACGTCCCGCATTGGTCAACGAAGCATCGATTTGTTGATAGCCGGATTTTACGTACTGCACCGTGTACGGCAAGAAAAGGACCACATACGTGAGCACGACCATCCCGTACGTATTGTAGATTTTGATTGGCATCCACGGTGCGTTCCATAACAAAATCAGCCCGACCACCGTGACAATTCCGGGAACTGTATTCGGCAACAGACTGAACACATCCGTCACCTTTTCAGAAGCACGATTCGTGTGTTTGATTTGCATCGCCAAAAAAGTTCCGATAACCACTGAGACTGTGGCAGTAATCAAGGCAAGTCCGAGACTGTTTACCAATGCTTCCATGCCTGGAGATCCCCATGTGAGCAGCTTTCCATAGTGCTCTAGCGTAAAATTTCCCCAGCTCAGGCCATCCCCTCGCAGCTTTTGCAGTGACGCAACCACGATCGAGAAATACGGGATGCCAATAGAGGTCGCCAGCAAAAAGACGATATAACCCCATGCCGCAGCCAATCCCCAGCCTTTGAGTTGAATGATTTTCAGCTTGGAGCCTTTCCCGCCCAGCGTCTGATAGTCATAACGGCGCGAGATCAAATTCTGCACATACCAAAACACAAGGCAGGTAGCCAATAATACGGAAGCGAGCGCTGTCGCTTTGCTGAAATCGATCGGCCAGCTGGACGTAAATCGGTGAATTTCACTCGTTAAGACGTGATAGCCGATCTTGCGTCCAAAAGTAGCTGGCGTACCAAACTCCGCAATCGTTTTAACAAAGACGAGCAATGCACCCATCGCATAACTGCCGAGCAGCAGCGGGACGATGATTTTGCGGAAACGGTAGACAAACCCGCCCCCGTACACAGCACCGGCTTCCTCGTAACCTGCCCCGATGCGACGCAGTGAATTACGCAAAATCAAATACAGGAACGGGAACAAATGCAGACTCATAATCGTAACCATTCCGAACAAGGAGAAAAAGTACGGCGTCCACTCTTCCGTCTGTGGGAGCATCTGCTCCAAAAAGCCACGGCGCTGCATAAACAGCATCCAGCCCATCGCTCCAATATACGGCGGTGTCATAAACGGAATAATCAGCACGACATCCAGCCATTTATGCTTGGCCAAGCTCGTTTTTGCTGTTAAAAAAGCCATCGGCAGCGCCAATAAAGAAGCGCCACCTACAACCCAAAAGCCGAGAAGAATCGAATTCGTCAGCACCACGTTTAGCTCGGAATCGAGTATCACCTGAAGCGGTGCCAGCAGATTCAGCTGGTCATTCGGAGTGACACTCTCCAGCAAAATAAAAAGCAGGGGCACGACGACAAGCAATGTCATCAGCACAAGTGCCAGCGTCACACCCCACGACAGGTTTTTTCTAGTAGAAGTCTTCATAATAACTCCCGTGTTTTATTTATAAATCCCCAAAAACTCAGAAGTGATCGCAGGACCTTTTTCTGTCATCCAGTTCCAGTCGTATTTCAGCAGCTTGATGTCTTTCACTTGGCTACGGCTTTCATGTGCGGGGATATCCGCACGACCAGGCAGCAGGTAGTTGGCTGCAACGACCTTTTGTGCCTCATCGGAGAGCAAGTAGTCCATAAACAGCTTTGCATTCTCCAGGTTTTTCGCATCCTTCATGATCATAGCCGGGCGCGGGTTAATTACGGTACCGCTTTCTGGGTACATGATGTTGATATGCTCGCCTTTTGCCATCGCTTCGTATGCCATGTAATCAACGCCAGCCATCACAACGCTTTTTGCACCTGTAATGACAGGGTCAAGCGCTTCCTTGTTGGCACCAGCCATTGCTACGTTGTTTGCTTTCAACGATTTGAACAGGGTCCAGCCGCCATCCCCATTCTCATTCAAATATCCGGAGATAAAATCAAGTGCAGATCCCGACAAGGACGGGTCTGGAATATTGACTACGCCTTTCCATTCCGGCTTAGCCAAATCTGCCCATTCAACAGGCGGTTTGCTAACCAGCTTTGTATTGTAGGTGATGCCCAGAGCAGATGCGCTGTAGCCAAACAAATGCTTTTCCTTGTCCACCCATGTGTCATAGAGCTTGCCCGCATTCTGCGCACCCTCGTAGCTTTGGGTCAGTCCCTGTTCCTTGAGCGCGAGTCCAGATGGCCAGGACGCGAGGATTACCACGTCAGCAACCGGGTTGCTTTTCTCTGCTTCCAGACGGGCAAGGATTTTACCTGTAGTGCCATCGAATTGCTCAACCTTCACACCTGTTTTAGCTTCAAAGTCTTCCTTGATCTTGGCAGCCATCTTACCTGGGCCAGCCACATAAACGGTCAGTTTGTCCGATTTCGGTTTTGCTGCTTCCGTAGTAGGAGCCGGTGCCGGTGCTGTCTGTGTAGTGGTTTGCGCTTCCTTTGGTGCATTACTGCTTGTGGTGCTGCCGGTTGTGCTGCTTCCACATGCTGTTACGAGTAGAGCAAGGCTCATCGTCATGGTCATCAGTACGGACTTACTTACACGACCCATCTTTTTTGAAGCTTTCATACGTTTACTTCCTCCTTTATTGGTTGAATCGAATGAATTTCATTTGATGACGCATATACAATGACGTGATCTCCTGCTCGCAATCGTTGGTCATGGTAAGCGACCCAGACGGTCCCATCCGCATGCTCTAGCGTGATTTCATACCGATCTCCCAAGTAGCTCACACGCTTTACCTCAGTCGACCAGCTCAAATCTCCCGGGCGACCTGTCCAGCGCAGTCTCTCCGGCCGAATCATCAGCTCATCTGGCTCAATCCAGTTGGATTTCCCTACAAATCTTGCTACGAATGGCTCAGTCGGACGATGATAGATCGTTTCTGGCGCTCCTTTTTGCAGCACCTTGCCCGCTTGCATGACCAAAATAAGGTCTGACATCGACATCGCTTCCAGCTGATCGTGCGTAACATAGATTGCGGTAAGTCCCCGTGATTGCACCAGATGCAATAGCTCTGCCCGCATCTCATCTCGCAACAGGGCATCTAGTGCGCTTAGTGGCTCGTCAAACAAAATCAGCTTCGGCTCCACCGCAATCGCTCTGGCGAAGGCAACCCGCTGCTGCTGCCCACCAGAGAGCTGACTGGGATAACGCTGCTCCAACCCTTGCAGACGCACAGCCTCAATCGCGTCCATGACTCGCTCCCGCATCCCGCTTGTTTGCTTTGCCGCTTTCAATCCAAAGGCGACATTTTCGTATACAGTCAAATGCGGCCAAAGCGCGAAGTCTTGAAACACCATGCCCAGCCCACGTTTATGGACGGGCTTGAACACCCCTTTCTCTGAGGAAAAAACGCACTCGTCGTCGAGCCAGATTTCACCGCTATCTGGCGTTTCCAATCCGGCAATCATTCTCAGCAAGGTAGTCTTGCCACATCCGGACGGACCGAGCAATGTCGTAAATTCCCCTGATCGAATATGCAGATCAAGTGGCTGGAGCGCTTGCATGGCTCCAAAGGACTTGGTTAGTTGCTTTACGATTAGATCCATACCTGCAATCCTTCCTGTTTACGAATCTACTATGAGTGTAAGATAGAAGTTTTTTGCTATTGTTAACCTTTCGTCTCATCATCGTTAAATTTTCTATTATGATCTATTTGTTCTCATAGATTTTCTCTATAATAGGGGCGAAAAGCAGGAGGAACTACGAAGATACGTGCGAGGAGAGAGCTCCCATGAATATCACGAAGCTGGAAATCGTTATGCTTCTATCGAAATATAAAAAGGTGTCTACTGTCGCTGAAGTGATGGGAATCAAGCAGCCTACGGTGACCTTTCATATGAAAAGTCTGGAGGAAAACTACGGAGTACGCTTGTTTGAGCAGCGCGGAGGTGTGATTTTACTGACGGAGGCTGGTAAAGCCCTCCTGCATTATGCTTCCAAAATCACCGCTCTGTCGCAGGAAACGGAACGCGTGCTGCTGGAATATCGAGAGGCCCGACGAGGAACGATTACCATCGGGGCGAGCTATGTGCCGGGAACGTACATGCTGCCACAGGTGATTAGCCAATTCAGCCGCGAATATCCCGGTGTATCCGTCAAGCTGATGATCAAACCCGCTCCAGTCATTCAACAGCTGCTCCTGGATCACCAAATTGATCTCGGATTTATTTCCTCCCAGCCGTTCGATGACCCCAAGCTGCACATTCAACCTCTGAGTGACGACGAGCTGGTGATTGTTTACTCCGCGAACCATCGTTTTGCTACCATGGGCAGCATTGATGTCATCGATATTGCCCAGGAGCCCTTCATTTTTCACGGCACGAATTCAACAACGAGTCAAATGACAACCAAGTGGGCGTCTGCTCACAATCTGAAGCTGCATTACTGCATGGAGCTGGATTCACTGGAGTCGATAAAACGGGCGCTAATGATCGGAAATAGCATCTCGTTCCTATCCAGGCAGGCGGTAACAGAAGAAGTGAACAATCACATACTCGCATGTGCCCCTCTTCCGCCGCCGGAGCAAGAACGCTACATTTATGCCTGTTACCACAAGGAACGCTGGCTGTCCAAAGGGTTGCAGCAGTATTTGCAGATGGTGCAGGCGAATGTGTGACGTGAAAAAAACCCAAAGCTTGTTCGAAGCCTTGGGGTGTTGCCATGTCACGCGTATTTGTTATTCATCAAACTTGAACTTGGCGAGCGCATCCTTCAGCGCCGAGTTCAAACCGTCGTTTTCATCCTTATCCTGTCCCTTTAAGTACTTGGCGACTTCTTTTTTAGAAACCTTGCTGCCCTTTTCCTTGTCCCGTCGCTGCTGGAAGGTGCTGAGCTTCTCCCTGTGCCCACATACACAGACAAAGGTTTGTCCTTCCCCCTCACCGCGCAGCTCCAGTCTTTTGTGGCACTGCGGACATCTGGCGTTGGTCTGCTTGGCGACGCCTTTGCGGTAGCCACATTCCCGGTCTTGGCAAACGAGCATTTTGCCCCGCTTTCCGTTTACCTCCAGCAAAAACTTGTTGCACTCCGGACATCTGCTTCTGGTCAGATTGTCATGTCTGAATGATTTGTCGCTGTTCTTGATCTCATTCACTACTGCCTTGGCGTACGTTTTCATTTCTCCAATGAAGGCCTGCTTGTTCAAGCTTCCTTTTGCAATAGCACCCAGCTTTTGTTCCCACTGCGCCGTCAAGGTTGGCGACTGCATTTCGTCTGGAACCAGCTCCAATAGCTGCTTTCCTTTTGCAGTGACGAAAATATGCTTGCCCCGCTTTTCGAACAGGAAGCTGTTAAACAGCTTCTCGATGACATCCGCACGGGTCGCAACCGTACCGAGTCCGCCCGTTTCGCCAATAGTTTTGATCAGCTCTTTGCTTTCTCCCGCCATGTATTTCGCCGGATTTTCCATCGCTGACAAAAGACCTGCCTCTGTAAAAGGCTCCGGTGGCTTCGTCTCGCCTTTAGTTTGGGAAACAGCGGTGATGGGCAGACGATCTCCTTTTGCAATCGCTGGCAAAAGCTGCTCAGCTACGCCATCCTTTGCATCCTCGTCCTCCACATCGTGATCGTACGCTTCCTTCCAGCCTTGGACGAGGACCGTTTTGCCTTTTGCAAGGAACAGCTCACTTCCGAGCTTCACGTGAATGGTCGTCTGCTCGTACTCAAAAGGAGGCAGCAGAACAGCCAGGAAACGCTTCACGACAAGGTCAAAAATCTTTCGTTCCCGATCATTCAGATCACCCAGAAAAACAGATTGCTCTGTCGGAATGATCGCATGGTGATCGGATACCTTGCTATCGTCCACGAACGATTTGTTCCCTTTGATTGGCGCTCGCAGCAGCTTGGCGGCTATGGGCGCGTATGGTTTCATCTGCACTGCCTTGATTCGCTCTGGCAATGTCTCCACGAGGTCGGCAGAAAGATAGCGCGAGTCTGTCCTCGGGTACGTCACTACCTTGTGATGCTCATACAAGCCTTGCATAATCGATAGCGTTTCTTTTGCGGAATAGCCAAATATTTTGTTGGCATCCCGTTGGAGCTCCGTCAAATCGTAGAGCTGCGGGGCAAACGTTTTTTTATGAGCCTTATTCACTTCAATGACCTCCGAGGTTCTTACGTGTTGAAGTGACGTCAGCAGCTGATCCGCCTTGTCTTTGGTAAACGTTCTGAAGTCCTTGGTTTGCTGATCCTGCCATTGGAGCTTGATTTGCCCTTGGGCCACTGCGGACAGACCGTAAAACGGCTTTGGCGTAAAGCGGCGGATTTCTTCTTCTCTTTGCGCAACGATCGCCAATGTCGGTGTCTGCACACGACCGCAGGATAATTGAGCATTATGCTTAACCGTGAGCGCACGTGTCGCATTAATGCCAACCAGCCAATCTGCCTCAGCACGGGCAGCAGCGGAGGCGTACAGATTTTCATAAGCCTTGCCGTCTTTTAGATTGCGGAAGCCTTCCTTGATTGCCTTATCCGTTACCGACGAAATCCAGAGACGCTTGATCGGCTTATTTACATGTACCAGGTCAATAATCCAACGAGCAACCAGCTCGCCCTCACGACCAGCATCTGTCGCAATCACGATTTCATTTACATCATTTCGTCTCATTTGCTGTTTCACCGTATGGAACTGCTTGTTGCTCTCCTTGATGACCACCAGCTTCAACGGGGACGGCATAATCGGCAAATCCTCGATTTTCCATGTGCTGAATTGCTGACCATAGACTTCCGGATCGGCTAGCGTGACGAGATGGCCCAGCGCCCATGTAACAATATATTTATCTCCTTCAAAAAATCCGTTTCCTTTTTTGTGACACTGCAATACTTTCGCGATATCTCGCCCGACGGAAGGCTTTTCCGCCAGTACAAGTGTTTTACTCATTTAAGACACCCTTTCAAAACCTTCTGCAAATCACTCCTTCTATTTTAAACAAAAAAATGACCAGCCGCTAATCAGCCCGTCATTTTTTGTGCATTATTCATACCGCAGTGCCTCAATTGGATTCAGTCTGGCTGCTTTGCTTGCCGGGTATAGTCCAAAGAAGATACCGATCGCACTGGAAAAGCCAAATGCAATGAGGATGCTATCCCACGTAACCAGTGGCGGTACATCGACGTATTGCGACGCGATGGAGGCAGTGCCGATCCCACATAGTATTCCGAGCGTGCCGCCGATCAGACAGACAATGACAGATTCGATCAAAAACTGCAGCAAAATGTCCCTGTAACGTGCCCCTAAAGCCTTGCGAATGCCGATTTCTCTGGTCCGCTCCGTAACGGATACAAGCATGATATTCATGACCCCGATTCCACCGACAAGCAGTGCAATCCCGGCAGCAACACTAAAGGTCGTCGTCAGTGTCCCGGAAAAGCTATCGAAGCCCATTAAGGAATCCTCGATACTTTCGATCTGGTAATAATTTTCGCGCCCATGGATGCGGTTTAAATATTGGATCGTCTGGTCCTTTGCTGCCTGAATTGTCGCTTTGGATGATGCTTTCACCGACATGCTTGAAATATACTTCGTTCCGTTCACGTTTTGCATATAGGTAATGGGTATGTACGCTGTCATAGCTCCCCCTTGATCAAGCGAGAGCTTATCTTCCTTGACCACTCCGATGACGATTGCTGCAGCCATATTAAACGTAACCCGTTTGCCTATCGGATCTTCATTCCCAAACAGCCCCTGCGCCAATTCCTGATCCAAAACGATAACGCGCTTGGCCTCTCTGACTTCCTGCCTGGTAAAAAATCTGCCTTTGACAAGGGTTAGATTCGGTTTAATTTTGAGCAAATCTCCATTTATACCTTGTACTCTTGCATTCTGTTCCTTTTTCGACCCGTGAATCGTTCCGTAAATGGAGAAAAACGGCACAGCTGCATCGATATAAGGCGAACGCTGCGGGAGTGCGTCCGCATCCTCAACGGTTAAATCAGTGGTTGTACTTCCCAATCTGGGGTCCCAGTTGTAATACACACTAAAAGTCGTCGCTCCCATTTTCTCCAGTTGATCGATGTAGGCCTGCTGACTGCCATTGCCGAGTGTCATGACAGCGATGACAGACGTAATTCCGATGATAATCCCAGACATCGTCAGGCTGGCACGGAGCTTGTTGGCGCCAATGCCGTCGAGGGCAGAGCGAAGGCTCTCCAGTAGATTCATGTCAGAATCACCTCTTCGGAGGCTGTTGCAAACAAACGGTCTTCTACTTGCTCGTCTTTGATGATGCAGCCATCTTTAAACGTGATGACCCGCTCAGCGTGCTGGGCAATATCTGCTTCATGCGTGACCAGCAGAATCGTTACCCCTTGTGCATGCAATTCCTGAAAAATCGTCATAACCTCCGTACTTGAACGACTATCCAGATTACCCGTTGGCTCATCCGCCAGTACAATAGAAGGCTGGTTGACCAATGCTCTGGCAATAGCGACCCGTTGCCTTTGACCGCCAGAAAGCTGTGACGGTTTATGCCCCATACGCTGCCCCAGCCCAACCCGTTGCAAGGCAGCAGTCGCTCTTTTTTTCCTTTCAGTGATCCCTACTCCGGCATACAGCATCGGGATCTCGACATTTCGCAGAGAAGTGGCGCGTGGCAACAGGTTAAAGGACTGGAACACAAAGCCGATTTTTTGATTGCGCACGCCCGCGAGCTCCTTGTCTTTTAAGCGGGTGACTTCAATGCCATCCAAGATATAAGAGCCCGAGGTTGGCCGATCCAGACAGCCCAGCATGTTCATAAAAGTTGATTTTCCTGACCCGGACGGACCGACAATTGCTACGAATTCGCCTTTGGACACGTGGACATTGATATTTTTCAGTGCAAACAATTCTACTTCATCTGTTTTGTATTGCTTGGTTAACCCCTCAATGTGCAGCATAGGTATCCTCCCCTCCTCCCTGATCTCAAGCGGACGGTCCCTGGAAGACAGGTACATTTTCCTGCAAAGATTCTGGCGGATTGGCTATCAACTCTTCGGTTCCATCCAGGCCGCTTTTGATTTGGACAGAGAGTTCATTTTCGATGCCTGTCGTCACGTTTTTCTTCTTTGCCCTGCCATTTTCCGCGATCCAGACGAATGTCGAGCCATCCTGATCGGTCATGACACACTCGCTTGGTACCTGCACGGCGTTGGCTTCTTTTTGCAAAACGATGTCTACATCAACATGAAAGCCAGGCTTCAAGTATTCGTTGGTTGTGACTAGATCGACGATAACTGTAACCCGAGTCTTTTCACCTTCTGACCCTTGGGTTGTTACCGCTATCGGTGAGATCCGTGACACCTTGCCACCCAGCTGTTCACCCCCCAATGAAATACCTGTCATAACCGCTTCCTGACCTATTTTTATTTTTCGCAGATCGGATTCGCCTACCTCAGCTTCTACAATCAAGCTGTTGGTATCGCCAATCGTGAGAATTTCCTCGCCCTTGCTCAGGACCTTCCCTCTTTTCACCTTGGTGGAAAGCACAGTTCCGTCGATTGGAGAGACGATACTGCTTTGGACACGCTGTTTTTCATACTTGGCTTTTTCCAGATTCAGCTTCTGTATCTGCGCTTCATACGATTGGATTTCCGCCTTGTCTGGTCCTTTTTGCTTCAACAAGAGGTTTTGCTTGGTGACCTTTACCTTTGATTCTGCAGTCAGCAGCTTTTGCTTCGCCTGCTCTACATCCAGCTGCGTGGACACTCCTGAAGTAAACAGTGATTGTGTACGCTCAAAATGCTGTTGTGCCGTCTGATGATCGCGCTCATCTTGTGCCAGTTCCTCCTGAAGCTTGGTGATTTCCTCTGGCTCCACACTTTTAGACAATCTGGCAATATTGGCCTCTAGAATTGCGATTTGCGCTTCAACATCCATGATTTGATTGCTCACGTCCGACGTATCAATGCTGCCGATGACCTGTCCTTTACTGACTTTGTCACCTTCTTGGATGGAATAATTGCGTAGATCACCAGAGCCACTCGCAAACAAGGTGTGCTCATTGCTTACTTTGACGATTCCGGATGTGAGAATCGTGCTTTCCATATCTGCCGTTACTGCCGCTGTCAGCATGACTGGAACCCCTTGGCGAAGTGCATCGCCTGATTGCAACACATAGCCACCACCAAGACCGATTGCCAGCACCCCTGCACTGAGCACGATCCACCAGTGCTTTTTCATCATAAATTCCTCCCTACCCGAATCAAAAAGGCAACGTTTTTCATCATGGATATACGGTCACAATGACCCCTTCCCGATTGTCTCCGGAAATCACATATTTGCGATTTGTCGGTACCTGGATCATGGCGTCCTGCGCAACCGGGTAATAGAAAATGCGATAGCTCTCACCCTGGGCAGTCACTGTTGTCTCCTTTATCTCTTTCAAGTAATCGAGATACTCCTCCAGCGTAAAGTGCTTCTCCTGTATAATCGCGCTGTGTGGCAAGCCGAGATAGCGATAGTGCCAAGGCTCGTACTGAATGCCCGTAATCGCCACCTTATCTTCGGGATAGCGCAAAATAAATCCGTATTTCCACGCGTTTTTCTTCAGCCACTTGCCTTCTGGCGCCTGCTCCATCTTCATTTGTGTGGATCCGATGTCCAGAGACAAACCGAGATTATGCTCGCTATAGCCTTCTGGCAAAGCATAGTCGGACCCCATTTTTTCATAGAGCCTTCTTTGCTCATCAAAACCTCGATAGCCGCTATTTATCATAAAATGGTTCACATGATCCGCATTTGCTGCCTGAACCATCTCCAAAAAGGACTCCGCTACTTTCTCTGACAATTCAATGCTACCGTCAATCAGCGCATAACCATCGATCAAGTAATCATGCCTGGACAAATTGACTACATCGGATGCTACTCCCTCTTGATGAACGGGATAGTCTTTGTTGACCAATAATAAATTCCCTTGGTAGACCTGGTCTTTTTCAACACTGATTGTTTTATAGTCCAGAGCTGATCCTGCTTGCTCTTGATTGCTTCCCTCTTGCTGTTTCTGTCCTCCCCATACGATTGGCTCCACGACCTTATAACCGACCACCAAAAGTACGATGAAAAACAAACAACCCCACTTTTTCATTGCAGTTTCCTCCCTAGCTCGTCACTTAAACAGGGTAGGATAAACTTTTAAAAGAAAAAGTGGGGTAAACATAAAGTTTTTCTAAAATCAGTAACTGTTCTGGCCGCTGTATCTCCTCTGTTACGCGGATTCTATTGGCAATCGCACTTCAAAAAGCGTTCGGATTACATCACTTTGGGCAGATACCGTTCCTTGATGCTGCTCTACAATATTTTTGGCGATAAACAGCCCAAGTCCGGTGCTTCCTCCCTGATGCGTGCGTGCCTGATCGCCCGTATAAAACATTTCAAACAGATGAGGCAGCTCTTTTTCCGGGATCTGGTTGCCGTAATTGATAACCTGAACAACGACCTCGTCGCCTTCCCGAAAGCCGTTGATATCGACAAACCTACCATCCTGCCCGTATCGAATCGCATTGGTCAGGAAATTCTCGAATACGCGTGCCAACAGCTCGCCATCTCCACGAATAAACAATTGGGGGGTCACATTCAGTCTTGTTTCCAGATGATTTTTTTCAAAAGCAGGGTACAGCTCTTCGTTTAACTGGACAAGCAATTCACCAAGGTCAATGATTTCCCGTTCAATCGTAATCATGCCGTAGTTCATCCGGGTGATTTCGAACAGCTCATCGATCAGCTTTTCCAAACGCTGCGACTTGGTATACGCAATCGTCGCGTAATGTCTGGTTTGTTCTGCCGTCATCTGCTCATCCTGCAAAATCAGATCTAAATACCCGATCACCGAAGTCAGTGGTGTACGCAAATCATGCGCCAAATTCAAAATAAGCTGATCCTTGCTGCTCTCTGCAAAATCTCCTCTTTGGACTGCTTGCTGCAATTTTTGGCTTGCCAGATTCACGTCCTTGGCAATATCCCCAAACTCATCATCGGCAGATATTTCTACGCTTTTGGTGAAATCTCCATTTGCCAGATGATGAATCCCTGTTGAAATCTCTTGAAAATAGGTTGCGTACCGTTTGGTGAAAAGAAAGAAAAACAAGATGGCCAGAGGGATAAAAAAGAGCAAGAAGAAATTGATATCCCCAAATTCTCGGATGAAATAGCGGAAGGGTCGGAGCGGGTTTTCAAACCTCACTTGTGTCCGGTAGTAAAACTGAAGAACTTTATAGAGCGAGTAAGTGATGATGCCCGAAAAAAGCATGCTAAGCCCGAGGAGCGCGATCATTTTAAAGCGAAAGCTTCGTATGAGTTTAGCCATTGAACGAATACCCCACGCCCCAAACGGTCTTAATGACTTTGTTTTTGGCTTTTTCCTCGCCAAGCTTTTTGCGCAGGGTTCGAATATGCACCATGACGGTATTGCAGCCCTCATAGTACGCCTCGCCCCAGACATTCTCAAAAATGTTTTCTGCGCTAAAGACCTTCTTCGGATAGCTTGCCAGCAAATACAAAATATCAAATTCTTTTGGTGTCAGCTCGATCGTTTCTCCGTACATGGTGACGATGCGCTGGTCAGGATAAATCGCGAGTCCGCCTGCCTCCAGTACCTTATTATCGACTGCTGCCAGTTGATTGAGCTGGGTGTAGCGACGTAGCTGAGCATTGACGCGAGCCATCAATTCCAACGGGTTGAACGGCTTCGTCATATAATCGTCTGCCCCCATGACCAGTCCCGAGATTTTATCCAAATCGGATGCTTTGGCGCTTAAAAAGATGATTGGCATATTGTGCTGGGCGCGGATGAGTTGGGTCGCTTCATATCCAGTCAGATTTGGCATCATGATGTCTAGTATCGCTAGATCAATCGAATGGGTTTGAACTGCTTGCACCGCTGCTTTTCCATCAGATGCGATGATCGTGTTGTAGCCTTCTTTTTTGACATGCAAGGCAATCAGTTCGGCAATCTCCGCCTCATCGTCTGCGATTAGTATGGTGATGGGTTTCATTGCTTGATTTAGCCTCCCTGTAGATCGATTGGATTTTGATATAGTCCCTAAAACAATAATCCTTCTCTCTCAAGTGTGTAAAGTGTTTGTCTAGTAGCATACAAAAAAGACGTGACCAGAGCAATCAATCAAGCTCCGGCACACGTCTTTTCCTTTCTGCCTACAAAAACCCAACAAATATCCCTGCCAAAATAACGGAAACAATCGTAACAGTGATAAACCCGCCCACCAGCATCGGCGGCAGCATATGGCTGGTCAGCATTTCTCTCTCTTTTTCATCCTCAGTCAATGACTTAATTACTTCATCCGTAATGATATAGTCAGCCGGGAATCCGTACAAAGCGGTCAATGATACAGCAAACGCCATTTCCTTGCTCGTTTTTAACAGTTTTCCTGCGACCAGGGAGAACAGATACATCCCGATGACACCTAAAACGATACAACCGATAAGCGGATAAATAATCTCAAGCATCATAGCCGGTGTCGCCTGCTTCAATCCGTCAAAAATGAAAAGCATTAACGCCATGAGGGCAAACCCGAAACCATTCGCTCTTTGTAGAACCTGCTTTTCCAAAAACCCGATGCTTTTGGCAATAACCCCGAACAATAAGCAGAGAACGAACGGGCTGACGGTCACGAGTGGCGCCAGTAGGGTAGAGACCAAATAGGCCAAATAAGCGACCAGAGCCAGTCTGAAAAATTTAAAGAAATCCGTGTTGTACTTCGCTGGCATGTTTTTAAACAAGGTAGGACCAGACTCTGTAGCCTCAGCCGTAGCAGCAATTTCCGGGCTTGCTGACGTCAGCTGTTGGCTGCGATATTGCTGCAGCAGTCTCTTCCCTTCCTTTTTTAGCATAATCGATGTGATCGGATATCCTGCGAAGCCTTGCATCACGTAAATGACGATGGCAAATACGGATAGCGAGATCAGTCCAGCTTCTTTGGCTCCCTCTGACATGATCAGTGCAGACACTACACCTCCAACCAGCGGCGGGATGGCAACCACAATGGTTTCATAACCGAATAGAAATGTTCCGACACCAAATAAAATAGCGATAATTCCCAAAATACCTGATAGAGCAATAATAATAGTCTTCCACTGTCTTTTTAATTCCTGAGTAGATAAGAGCGTACCCATATTCGTAATCAACAAGTACATCATCATTGTCGCGACAACAGGCGGTACCCCTGACACCGCTACAATATCTTTCGGGAAAAACGTCCAATACCCAAAGAGAAACAAGACTGCACAGACAAAGATAGAAGGCACCCAGGCCTTGGTCCGAACCGCTACCCAATCCCCGATATATAAAATACCAACAAGAATGACTAAAGCAAGCATCTGAGACATACGTATCACTTTCTTTCTTCAATAGGCTGTTTTCGTAAAATGTAGGCCCTGCTCTCCAGTCTTTAAAGCATCCTACCAGAGAGCAAGCACCTTTACTCATGATGGAAAGCCACTGTTTATTTGTTTTCCGCCAAATAGGTTAATGTAGCCAGTCCTAATGTTTTCGCGGCAATTAACATACCTTTTTCATCAATATTGAACTTCGGATGATGGTGAGGATAGACGGCATTCAATTCCGGGTTCTGTGCACCCGTAAAGAAGAAAGCTCCCTTCACGTGCTGCAAATAGTAAGCGAAGTCTTCCCCGCCCATTTGCGGCTCGCACTCGTTGACAGCTGTTACACCGGGTACAGTCTCAGCGAGCTTAGCCACAAAATCCATCTCTTCTTTCGGATTGACGGTCGCCGGATAGCCTTTGATATATTCGAACTCGTACTCTACATCACCAGCCAAGCATGTTCCTTTGATAATTCGCTCGATTTCCTGCTCCACCTCAGCACGGGTGGTTTCCTTGAAGGTTCTCACCGTACCCGAAAGCTTCGCTGTATCAGCGATGACATTTGGCGCGTTTTTCGCTTCAAAAGAACCGATAGAGAGAACAGCGGAATCGAGCGGATCGACTCTACGGGAAACAATTTGCTGCAAATTGCCGACGAGCTGCGCTCCGATTACGACACTGTCCTTTGTCTTGTGCGGCTGTGCACCGTGTCCGCCACGCCCTTGAATTTTCACGTGGAAGAAGTCGGCAGCTGCCATGACTGGACCGGGACGGTATTCAATCGTTCCAACAGGGCCTGTGGACCAAATATGCTGACCAAAAATGACATCGACACCCTCTAAGCAGCCGTCTTCGATCATTGCAATGGCTCCGCCTGGCAGCATTTCCTCTGCGTGCTGGTGAATGAATACCACGTTTCCTTCGATTTCGTCCTTCATGCTATTCAGCACTTTTGCCAAAACGAGAAGCGTTGCCGTATGGCTGTCATGTCCGCAAGCGTGCATGACGCCGTCTACAACAGACTTAAACGGGACATCGGTTTCTTCCTGAATCGGCAGTGCATCAAAATCGGCGCGCAGGGCAACGGTTTTTCCCGGTTTTCCGCCACGCAGCGTAGCGACGACACCGCCTCCCCCTACACCTGTGCGAACCTCATGCCCAAGTCTCTCATGGTATTCTGCAATGTATTTAGGCGTTTTCACTTCCTGAAAGGAGAGCTCCGGGTGCTGATGCAAATAACGTCGCACTTCAACCATTTCGCTGTACGCTTGGTCCAATAATTCATAGAGCTTTTCCATACCAGCCATCTCCCTTTTAAAAACAAATAATATTCAAACAATTCAGATTAAAAAAAGAACAGCTTTCCGATTCCACTACCAGCCGCAGCTTTTTCCAATACTTCGATAGATACTTCAACGTAGCTATACGTGCTTGTCTATGCGGAATATCATAAACTATCTGACAATAACACCTCAATGTACGATCGCACAATAATTCACCCATTTTATTGTATACTAGTCTTATTCGGGGGTGTCTTTATGCTGCAAACTCAACCGCTTTACTCCTATCTGAATAAAAAAATGAAGGAAATTCCTTTTCAGCTTTTCTATTCCGAGCATTCAAATCATAAATTTCAACTTCTTTATACAAATAGCAAAATGAAACTACTGGATGAGCTGCTCCCCACTAAACGGGTGGACGATCAAATCCAGGTGCAATCCGATACAGAAAAGACGCAGATTTCCTTCTTTTATGAGGATGACGGTCAAGCTCTTCTCCGACTTTTCCGTCCTCATGTGGATCTTGCCCAAGATGAGCTTGAGACCATGTACGTCCTATTTTCCTCTTTAGGGATGGAAAACAAAATGAAAACAAAAGACGCTGAGCTGGCAAGCATGATAGAAAGCATCCGCTCCATCACCTCTTCGCTTGAGCCTCAGGACGTTTTGAACAAGATTATTACCCAGGCTCTCAGCGTTATCCATGCTGCTGATGCCGGATATTTGCAGCTGTTCGATGAAACAACAGAAGAGCTAACATCTCGGGCAGCTGTTGGATTTAATTCCAAGCTCGACGAGACAAGAGTCAAAAGCGGGGAATCCATCACCGGAAAAGTGTTTCGGGACAGTAGCCCGGTTATTTATTATTCGCGTGACGAAATATATGCGGCGATGGCTGATCTCTCCGCGGAAAATTTCCGCCATATTCTGGCTGCAAGCGACAGCTCCAAATTAAGGTCGCTTATCTCCGTCCCCCTTTTGCTGGAGAACAAAGCAATTGGTGTTATGACTGTCCAGCAATATGACGCAGAAGGGAAATTGAGTGAGGATGACTTGCATTTGTTAGAGGGCTTTGCCGCTCAAGCCGCGATTGCGATCCACAATGCCAAGCTTTATCAAGAAGCAAATGAACGACTGGAGGAAATCTCTGAATTAACGAAGCAACTAGAGGAGACGAACAGGCTTCTTTTGAGAAGAGCAGAAATCCATGAGACCTTAACGCAGTTTTCCCTGCAAAACAAGAGCATCACGTTCATGATTCAGGAATTAAACCGCATGATCAACCGGGAGATTTTCTTTTTCGACAACCTGGATGCAGCTTTTTTTCCGAAACATGCCTTGCGCTCGCTTTGTGTCAGTCATGATGAAATCTCCCGCATTCTGCATACGAAGAAAAAGCCCTTTTCTATCCATATTGTCGATCGAAATCAAAAGGAGGTCCATCATTACGTATACCCGCTCATTTCGGATAGCGTTTCGCTCGGATGCTTCCTGATCCCTCTCGTTACACCGATTTCCCCCCATGATCAGATGACCATCGAGCAAGCGAGCAATGTCCTCGCACTGGAGATGACAAAACGGAAAACCCAAGAGGAGGTCTACTACAAAAAAACACAGGAGTTATTTACTGACCTGCTGCAATACAAGGACCCGCGCTTGCTGGAGGAAGCAGGAGAATCGCTTGGTTTACAACCCGCTTCCTTTTTCTCTGTGCTACTCGTGGAAGTCGTCTCCTATACCGATTTACAAGCTTTGGAGGCGGTCATTCATCGTTTAATCTCCAGCATCAAACGACGAATTCCGAAAAAAGGCACCCTGATCTTTGGCTTTCATAATAAGGTGACGATCCTCTTTTCGACCAACGCTTCCCACGAAATGAACAAGGTTATCTCAGCGCTGCATTCACACCTGCTGGAATGGGGAGATCGGGAAGAGACACCGCTCCATGCTGGTCTAAGCACCTCCTATGAAGGCTTTCATTCGATCGCCAAGTGCTATGACGAGGCAAGCAAATCGCTCTCTTTTATGATCAATCGCAAAAAGACAGGAATCATGACCTATAAAAAAATTGGGGTCAACCGCTTGTTTTTGACGCAGCCCTTTTCGGAAATCGAGAGCTTCGCAGAGGATATTTTGTCGCCACTGCGCTCCGAAAAAGCCCAAAACAACGATTTGGAAAAGACGCTCTTCACGTATGTAAAATCGAACAAATCGATTAACGAAACTGCCGAAAAGCTGCATATTCATAAAAACACGTTGTATCATCGGTTAAAAAAGATCGAGGAATTGCTGCAGCTGGAATTCCACAACCCGGATGACTTTTTGCAGATTTTGTTGGCTTGTCATTTACATGAAACGGTGTAACGAGAAGAAAGCAACTGACTTAATGTCTCGTTGCTTTCTTCCTTTTTTAGGGGCTTTCATTCTCTGGTTTCCTCTCTTGCGCGACTTTGACTTTCTCGCGTATCGCATCCATAACATCATAAATAAGCTGCATACACGCAGGTGTCGGCCAATCGCCACGATGATGGCAGCCCCGCTCCTCCATCAGCAGAAATGCCCGTAAATCCCATAGCGAGCAGTCGGTTAAATCACCGTCCGCTTCGTTTTTTTGCTCAATCCGGTCTGACGCCTCAAAGCATTCCTCAAAAGAATCGAACTCGTCGAATGTCATGGCAAATGTGACAATACTCCCCCACCCGGCCATCTCTCCTGGCAAGTCGTCCTCGGTTAGCTCCGCGCAGGCAATATCGCGATATTCATCATGCACTTCCACAATATCAAGCTCTGGTACAGGCTGATCGCTCTCGACCATGCTTCGCAAATGCTCCGTCACACGCCGGAAGATCTCCTGTCCCCCGTCTATGCTTAAAGGGACTATCTGGCGAGCCTCCAGCCGCGTCTTGTCAAACTCTGCCTCTCCAACTGAAAAAGGTCTTATCGCATATGCATAAATAACCTCGTCTGCCCATTCACTCATTTTGTAAAGATACAGATCGTCCGTGCAAAACGATTGAGGATAACGCTTCTCCTGCCAAAATCCCGCAAGCAGGCTTTCCACTTTTGCGTCTACTTCAAGGGCATTTGCACAATCGCGAATCAATAACCGGCTATGCCCTTCTCCCGACGTTTTGCTGAACGCAATCGCCCCGTTTCGGACATCACCAAGGTTTGTATAGTGCACAATGATTTTATCTGGGCTCTCAACAGCTTTGTACAAATAAATCGGAGTTTTCACGACCATCAGCCTCGTCAATCCAATTCTGCGCGGGAGAATAAATCTCGGATGAGAGCATCGTCCTCACACGCATCCTTAAATTCGATCGCAAACTGCTTTAAAGCCTCCCGGTCTTTCGAGTAAGCGCAGAACATGCTTCCTTCTGGATCAAAACGCACGACATCGACCAGATCAGGCAGTCGCTCCTGTAGAAAAACGGCTGCCAGCGAGCCCCAATCGTAACCGTTGCCTTCAAATCCTTCCTCCGCTCTTGTTTCAAAAACTTCATTCTTATACGTACCCACATTCAAAATGACTGACGTACTGCCACTCTCATGCTCAATCCATATAAACGGCTTTAGTTTTTCTTCCATGTCCATGGACACCTCCAACTGATTTTCTAAAGGTTTTTTATTCTTACGCTACAACTACTCTTTCATTTGAAATGTGAATGCGACCTGTCCTGACATAATCGCCTGCCCTGATGTAAAGTTGGCGTAATATTCTCCTGGCGTCAAAGGTTGCTGAGTTGTGATCACCCATGTGGTCTGGGCAGGAATTTTCACGATACTTCCCGGGATTACCGTTCCAGACGGAGTAGCATTGGTTACTGTAAAAATGACGTGACGACTGCCCTCATTTTTCACCCATATCGTGCCATATTCATTTCCTTCACTCTTCTTGATGAGATGCGTCTGCGAGGTATTCGCCAATATGGCATCTACCTTTTCAGGAAATGCATGACTGTCGTTTTCTATGCGTTCAAAAATCAAGTCGCCTCGGCGAAGCGTAGTACCAACCTCCCCTTCAAGAATCATAGACTCATCCGGCAAATAGGCTCCTGCTTTACTGGCAGACGCTTTTGGACTGGCATCCGTTTGTAAAAGTGCGTGCTGGCTTCCACTATAAGCAAAAGCCGTACTGATGTAGGCAACGGAAAGCAAAGCGCACATCGTAAGGACTAGGGCTGATTTTTTTCTTTTCACAGGCTTATTTCCCCAAATCATTTGAATTCTCCTCTCCATATATTTTCGTGTATTGCTGAAAGCTGAGTATATCCCGCCTTTTTGCTGAGCAGCGTTCCACAGGACGCTCAACAGTAACTGGCCGTATCTTTTTCGCTCACCCTCGTCCATAGATTGGACAATCTTCTCGTCACAGGACAGCTCACAATAGCGATCAATATCGCGTCTCGCCAAGTAGGCAAGCGGATTAAACCAATGTAGAGCGTTCGTCACGATGAACAGGCATTTTAGCAGAGTATCATGCCGCTTATAGTGGGTCATCTCATGCAGAAAAATCTGGTGATACTGCTCTCCAGAAAAATCCATAGCCGCTGGTAAGACAATGCGCGGCTTGCCGATCCCATAAAGAAATGGAGTACGGCAGTAGGGCGATAAATAGACCGGGATTTCTTTTTTTATGCCCAGCTTTTGTTGGCATATTGCCAGCTCGTTTAGGATAATCGGATCTTCTGCCTGCTCGCATAACCAGGAAATGCGGCGGTGAAACGCAATATTTTGAAACAGGATGACTAGAAGAAAGATCACGGTTCCTGCCACAAGCGTGTAAGGAATGAGTTCAATGAGGAGCATGCTAGAAAAGCTGGATTCATGAGTGACAGCAAAGCTGTCGGCTTTCCAATCTGGTGAATCTGTAATGGACAGGACCTTATTTAGGGTTGGACTTTCAGTGAAACGACTTGAAGCAGCCTTCAGGAGATCATGATCCCAGCAGCTGTATAGCATGTAAAACGGAATAAGGTAAAAGGCATAGATCAGGACATTCACATAATAAAGCCACGTAGCTGTAAAATGCTTCTGATTAAACCGGATGCATAACCTGAGAACCAGGTACAATAATGCCGCAACGATAGACATAAGGAGTAAGGGAACGTATATTTGGAGAATCATTTTTCGGCCTGTGCTCTCAGCTTGTTCATCAATTCCTCGATATCTTCCTTGGTTAAATCCTCACTGTCACAAAGCGCGCTGATTAAGCCTGATACCGATCCCCGATGGACCTCTTTTACAAACCGCTTCGTTTCCAGCTTCTGATAATCCGCTTCCGAAATACGAGGCTCATAGAAATTGGCCTTTCCACTACGAACCGCCTTTATCATTTCCTTTTCCATGAGCCGAGCTAAAAAGGTGATGACGGTATTCTGCTTCCATGCCTTGTCTTCTGGTAGTATGGTAAGAATCTCAGCTGTTGTAATAGGACGTCCAACTGCCCAGATGATGTCCATGATCTGTTTTTCCGCTTCTGACATTCGTTGCAATTTTGTCATGGGAACCTCCATACATTGATCTACAAGATGTAGTTATATATAAAACTACATCTTGTAGGTTAAAATGTCAACTTGACTACCCGGTTCCCGGATCACAGTTAATTTTCTAGAACAAAAGCCTCATCTCTTCGCAGACTGGGCAATAAATTCCCCAAAACTGATTTGCTGCCTTTCATAATCGGCACCGATTCCCGTCAGCTCGTCCTCGATCCTAGCAGCACCTTGGTCAATTCCTTTAAAGATCAACAAAGGCACAGCATCCAAATACGCTTTTGCTTGCGAATAATCACAAGAGAACATTTTTTTGATGAACAGCAATGTTTTTATCTTATCGCTGCCAGCGCCAGTGAGAAAAATGTTGTAGTAATCATATTCTACCTCATCGTATTCCAGCAGCTCCTCGCCCCCTCGAGGTTGCAATACGCTGTGCAGAAACTCACCAGATTGTCATAGGCAACGGAAAAATCCCAGGAGCCTGTTCCATGCTCGGCTGTATAAATGACCGTATCCTCTCTGGAGAGATCGATACAATAAGGATCGCCTTCATCAGAAGCAATGACCAGATAGTCGCTTGGCCATTCCGTAATGACTTCATCGGTAACTGGATTGTAATTGTACCCGCATTGACCCTCCAGAAGATCCTTTGCCCCGTAAATATCCAGATTGATATATTCGTCGGTGTTCCAGCTAACTGACTCGGGAACATACTGCTTCAAAAAGTACAGATAATCCGCAGGCAGACGCCATTTTTCTGAAACGCTTTGTATCGCCTGCTCCTCTGCTTCGGTGATCAGCTGCATCGGGTACTTCGCGTAAAAGTCAGGGTCCTGTTCACGCATCGCCTGTAAAATGCCTTGCATCTTCTCGATCACAGCATCGATTTCTTTCGCATGCTTCTCCACTACAACACCACCTGAATTTTATTCATCCTCTGCTCAAGAGGGATACCTTTCGCACCCTTTTGACAAAAGCCATTGCTCGATAGCGGCAAACGCCTGCTGCTCGTCCTGCTCATACTTGATTGCCACCTCTTGCCCGTTGGCATAGTTAAACCTTACATAGCCGCCGAAATGTCTATAGAACATGCGGCACGTATATTCGTTTTCAATGGAAAGATCAGGCGGAAGCGAGACTCGGCACATTCCTGCCAGCTCCTGCAGCGACAATTGATCCTGTCCCGGCGGCAAACGCAAAAAAACATGCTTCCCAGAGTCTGTCCATGGTTCAAAATAAACAGCTTCTTGCTGGCTGGTTCGATACACCTGATGATAAATTTCATCCAGCACCCAAGCGAACAACTCTTCATCATTCTGCTCCCGCTCCTGTAGCAAAATAGCCCTCACATACTCCTCATGCCGAGGCAGCCAAAGCAGCTGGGCCGTCGGAGGATGCACTGCGAGAAAATCACCGTCCACCGTTGCACCTATAGCGACACATTGTCCAATCTGTTCCTGGGTAATCGGGCTGTCTGCGTCATGCTCCCATAAATCGTACTCGGCAAAAGGCTTCAGCACCTCTGTGTCTGGTAAATGGACATTCATCCACCCTCTGTAATTTCCTTCCCCGAATCGTTGCAAAAATAAAAGGTAGCCAGGTGGATAAGCCGTAACCTCCTCCTGTGCAAGCTTTTTGTTTTGGTCATCGGATAACGCCTTTGGCTGTGACACCATGTACATGATAACTCCTCCTGTTTCATCCTGGGAGATTGACTATAGAGGCAATGAAAATCTCTTTAGTCATTCCACAATTTCAAAAATATTCCTTTGAATCTGAAAAAAGTCCTGAAAAAATGGTACTTGTGACCCAATAATCTTTTCTGAAAGCAAAATAAAAAGCGCCCGGATTACCGGACGCCACTTATTTATGACCTGCTTTTGATGATGATTTTAGGGGGCTGTTTAGTTAACGAGGGCCGGTTCGCTTTTTAAGCCAAGCACCTTTGCCGTTGTAGCATGAATTTCTTCCAGAAGCTCTGGGTTCTCCAGTAAAGATAAACCATGAGAAGGAATCATTTCTTTTATTTTCGGCTCCCATGCATTGATATGCTGCGGGAAGCATTTTTTCATAACCTCAAGCATGACAGAAACGGCTGTAGAAGCACCAGGGGAAGCACCAAGCAGAGCTGCAATCGAGCCATCAGCAGCTGTAATGACTTCCGTACCAAATTGAAGTGTTCCTTTGCCGCCAGCCTCTGTATCCTTGATTACCTGTACACGTTGACCCGCTACGACTAAATCCCAATCCTCGCTTTTTGCGTTCGGGATAAACTCACGCAGCTCTTCCATGCGCTGTTCCTTCGATAACATAACTTGCTGGATCAAGTATTTGGTCAGAGACATTTCTTTTGCACCAGCTGCTAGCATCGTTAAAACATTGTTTGGTTTTACCGAAGTAACCAAGTCGAGCATGGAGCCTGTTTTTAAGAACTTTGGTGAAAAGCCTGCAAATGGGCCAAACAGCAACGACTTTTTATGATCGATATAGCGTGTGTCAAGATGCGGAACGGACATTGGCGGAGCGCCAACCTTCGCTTTTCCGTATACTTTTGCATGATGCTGCTCAACAACTTCCTGATTATTACATACCATGAAGATACCACTTACAGGGAATCCGCCGATATGCTTTCCTTCAGGAATACCCGATTTTTGCAGCAAGTGCAAGCTACCGCCTCCGCCTCCGATGAAGACGAATTTGGCCGAATGGCGTTCGATGCTTCCGTTATTGAGATTTTTCACTTTCAATTGCCAAGAACCGTCGCCATTACGGTTTATATTCTCAACACTGTGCTCGTAGTTAATTTCAACATCTTTACTTTGCAAGTGCTCAAACAGCATACGAGTCAAAGCACCAAAGTTAACGTCCGTACCAGAGTCGATTTTTGTTGCTGCAATCGGCTCATTCGAGATACGGTCTTTCATAACGAGCGGAAGCCATTCCATCAGTTTCTCTGGATCATCCGAGAACTCCATACCTTGGAACAGTGGATTGTTCGTCATCGCTTCGAAACGCTTTTTCAAAAACGATACATCATTCTCCCCTTGCACCAAGCTCATGTGCGGCAATGGCATAATAAAATCATGCGGGTTACTGATCAGCTTGTTGTTCACAAGGTAAGACCAAAACTGCATGGAAACCTGAAACTGCTCATTAATTTTAATGGCTTTGCTAATGTCTACAGACCCGTCTTTCTTTTCGGTCGTGTAGTTCAGCTCACAGAGTGCAGCATGCCCCGTTCCCGCATTGTTCCACTCGTTAGAGCTTTCCTCTCCCGCTTTGGAGAGTTTTTCGAACACTGTAATTTTCCAGTCTGGCATTAATTCCTTCAATAGTGACCCTAGAGTCGCACTCATGATGCCGGCACCAATTAAGATAACGTCTGTTTGCATTTGTCTGTTACTCATTTTTACCGTCCTAACTCGCTGGTATTTGGAGAAAAGATGCAGGCGGCTCCTGATCTGGCCCCGTTGCAAGTCAGGGTGCTACCTAGTACACACCTTTTCTGGAATAATTACAACCTGTGTATAGTGTAACACTTTTGTCTTTGGAATAAAATATTTGCTATATATTGATAGTTATGTGCTATCTCAAAGCAGACAAATGAGAGGCATGAAATTTTCAAGCTGTATAGAGGAAAAACCAAGCCCGAATAGCCCAAAAAACGTTTAGAAATCAAGGCTTATCCCCTTTTCCATGCAGAAATTTTATCTCTCCTTACCGTTTCCAATTTCCCATTTTTGATTCCTGATTTGCTCTCCACTGGTATAAATTAATCACGAAAAATAATTTACATTTCGGTGTCATTTTTCGTTTTTCATTCGCCGATATATCCCTGATAACGTTCCGAGTCTTTTGACTCTATAAATCACCCCAGCAAACCCTTACAATTAAAGGAAATCAGATGATAAATTGGGAGGATTGCTCGTTGAATCAGGCTGTAGAAGCTTTTCTGCATGATGTGTGGAAGGAAGTCACTGTAATTTACTCAAAAGAGAGTCAAAGAATACATGAACTGAAAAAGCAAAGCCGATTACAGGCAGGAATCAAGGATTATCTTCGTGTGGCTTGGAGAAAAGGCAAGCTTAACTGGGCAAACGGTGCGATTCATATCGATATTTACGAGCCCTTCTCCTGGAGTGACAGCTCCTATAAAATCAGCGCCGGTCCTTATATCTCAGAATTGACGGACAAACAGCTTACCGAAGAATTCTTTCCCGCCTTGTGTCAGCTTGTAGAGAACTTGTTCCGCTCGGATGAGCTCGGTCCCCGCTTTTTTGATTACCGATTTGAAGTTGTGTTTGAATTCGAACGAAAACAGTCTGTGATAAGTCTGCAACGCCAGCTCCTACATGAACCAAAGCTTGCTGAGCTGCAAAAGTCACTGGAGCATTTTATTCAAACAAAGATTGTTCCTGATCCACCTGTTCTCCCGGATGAAACAGACATGTTTTTCTTCGCATATCTCTTGATCAATCCGGACGTGATGAAACAGACAGAGGAAGAGATTGCGCCATTGATCCGTCGTCTCTCCGACAAGCTCCATCAGAACCCAAAACGGAAAGCGGAGTGGATCGGGCATTACACCTCGGCTTTCAAAAACTGGGCAGAGGAATCCTTTCTGCCGCAGCATTTTGATCGCGCAGGAGACTTTGGGCACGATTGGACAGTCAAGGAGCAGTCTGAGCGTGGCAATGTTGATACCGAGGAAATGAATTTCTTCCTTTATGTGGCTTCGCAGATCGGGGGCACCCAGCCGGATACTCGACAAAAGTATCTAGAGCTCGCCGCCCAGTTAGGCTCAAAGCGTGCAGTGGACTATCTGAAGGTGGGCAGCGGGAAGTTTGCAAGTAAATATCGGGGAGAGCTTGTGGAATGCAGCAATAATGATGTGATGCAGGCGATTGAAATCAAGATCGTCTCTGAAGAAGAAAAAGCATACGAAGAAGCATTGGATTATCTCATTCACCTGCTGCGGGACGGCTTTCCCAAAGAATACAAGCTGAAGCTGAAAAGCAGCCAAAAGCATCTTTTGCCTATGAAGCAATTGGCGAAATCGAAACTGCATCAGTTTTTTGCAAATGCACTCACCTATCCGTCCCTGTTCCCGAAGCTTGCGGAATATGCGGATACGGCTATGGAAGAGTTTGCATGGTATGGTGATGTAGAGCCAGGAGAGAAATCAGTGATGCCGGGCACCTATGCCGTGTTTGGCCTCGGCTTGTACAGCGAATCGTATTTTCCTTTGGTCCGCCGTTATATGGAGCTGGTTGATTCGGAGCATCAATTGGTGCAGGACAGCTACGCGGAGGCATTTGTCGAGGCTCATGGCTTAAAGGTGGAGCATATGCCAACGCTCGTGTCCATTTTGCTGGGTGGTAACGAGGAAGGCAAACGGGTTAAAAATATTACCATCGACAGTCCTGAGCTGGCTGATGCGCTTGTGCAGGCTTTAAATGACAAAGACAGCTATGAACGCGAGCTGGTGTTATACCGGATATTCGGGAGCCCGGACAAGCTTGCGAAAGCAGCCAAACAGGCACAGCCGCCGCTAAAAGAAGGGCTTGCCCAATTACAGGCGCTTTTGGGATAAGAAGCGTTCTCTTGATTTAAGTCAATGAAAGTCATACTCCTCCTCATTAAAATGGAATTCATCCAGTTCCATTGAGGAGGATATTTTATGGCTACACTATCTGAGCGAAAGTCTGCGGTCATTGCAGGAACTTCCATCATCATTATGGCACTCGCTGCCTTTTTCTCCTATGGCTTTGTCCATGAAAGCCTTGTGGTGACAGGGGATGCTAGCACCACCTATACCAACATCACCACTTCAATCAGTCTTTTCAAAGGCGAGATTTTTGGGTGGCTCATCATCCTGATCAGTGACATCATCGTCGCATGGGCTCTTTATATCTTCTTGAAGCCAATCAATAAAAGCCTGTCCCTGCTCGCTGCATGGCTTCGTCTCATCTATTCGACGATATTGGGAATTGCCATACTGAGTTTGATCGTTGTGCTTCTGCTCGCGACAGATTCAACCGGTTTATCCGTGATCAAAATCGAACAAGTTCAGTCGTTCATGCTCCTGTTTCTCCAGGCATTTGAAGCGATCTGGTCGATTGGTTTGATTGTTTTTGGTGCCCATCTATTGATGATCGGGTATGTGGCTCTTCAATCTAGCAGTATACCGAAAGTGATCAGTATTTTATTGCTCCTTGCTTCTATCGGCTATATCATCATTCACCTGAGCAAAACGTTTTTCACGCAATATGATAGCCTGATTGCCATACTGAATCTCGTATTCATGTTGCCAATGGTTGCCGGAGAATTAGGCTTCGGGATATGGCTGCTGGTCAAAGGAGGAAAGCTCCCCAAGCGTGCATGATCCGTTTCATCATTCAGTCGTATTGATCCGCTTTTTGATGCGACTTAAAGACTCGGGCGTAATTCCAAGATAGCTCGCCAATTGATGCTGTGGTACACGATTGACCAGACTCGGTCTTTTTCGCAATAGCGCTTTATAACGTTCTTCGGGCGTGGAAGCGATAAATGAAGTCCATTCATCCTGGATCTCGCCCAGGCTTTCCTCTACCATCTTGCGCACCATGGTTTCCAACTGGGAGTGCTTGTGAAACATGTCCGGTTCATCGTTCAAATCGCCAACGACCAATACACAGTCTTCCAGACAAGCGAAGGTGTAGGGAGACGTCTTATTTTGTTGATGACGATTGTGAATCGAGACGCCTTGCTCTTCCGTGAAGAAATTGGAGGTAACCTCATTACCCGCTTCATCAATCGCGTACTGCCTTACGCATCCCTTCAAAACGAAGTAGCATTTTGCCGGAACCTCTCCTTGTCTGAGGAGCACGGTTCCCTTTTTATATTCCTCTATCAGGATTTCATCGACGATTGCCTGCTGCTGTTCTTCTGTAAGAGATGTGTATTGGCGCAGATACTTGAACAAGATACTTTTCATATTCATCAGCCCTTTATTTAATCTGCCGCCAAAATCACAAGCCCACTCAGGATTAAGTCCGCTCGATCAAAAGAAGATCTTCGCCCATGGAAGAAATCTTCGGAGGACATCTACTCAACTTCCCTTATCTCATATTGCCAATAATGCTGCTTCTGGAATCCTGCATCTTCTTGATGAAGTTCGACATAGTGTCGAAGGCTTCGTTTCGTTTATTACTCAGACTTTGCAAACGAAGCATGTCCATTTGTTGCGAATTCGATGAAGCATCGATTTGATTTCTTATTTGCGACTCCAACGCATCGAGCTCTTCTTTGTTTTCTGGCAGCTTTGTGTTAAGCCCAGCACCTTCCATTGCCTTTTTCAAGGCTTCTTTCTGCTCTTCATTCATACCCTGATCGTTATGGGCATCTGCCTGTAACTCACGAAGCTTGGACTGAGCATCATTTAATTTAGCTATTTGCTCGTTCTTATCCTGCACGGCTTTAATTTGATCCTGTAGCTGCTTTTCCAGCAGTTTTGCGCGTTCTCCTTGAACAGCCATCATAGCCGTTTCCATATCCATAGTGTTTACATTAATCGTCTCTACCCCGCCCGCATTACCTGATGATACGATTGAATTCTGTGTTGCACCTTTTCCTATTGCATGATTGACCGTATGATAGAACGAATCGTTATACATAAGGGCCGAACCGAAAAGTACACCTACAATAAATACACCGCCAACAGATACGATCTTTTTCTTCATGCTCATTCGCCGCCAACTTCCTCTCGTCCTGCTTTTAGCAGTTTGCTTTTTCTATTCATAGTTTATTACTTTTGCGGCTTCATTTCTGTAACTTGAATTACATCTTGTAAAAATAAAAGGAGCATGCGGTAGCAGCTCCTTGATACGTCTCAGCTTTGTTATGTTACCTATTTTCTGTAATTTCCCAGTTTAGTCCGGCAGATGTATCTGTCAATTATCATAACGCTTCTATTCCGATTGTAATCTAGTTAGGGTTATGCTCATTTTCTTGCGCTAGATTTAAATTGAAAAAACATAACCGATGAACATACCAAAATGTAAACTATCCAAAATGGCTGGTCGTAAATATATGACTTGGGTGACATCGGATATGGAGCCGGTATGTCTATACGTAAGATGTTGTAGATAACTGAAAATGGAATAAAACTAATGAGCCATATATTGAGCAACCAAAAATTTCTCTTTGCTGTTGTCTTCGTTTCTTTTGAAGAAACATACATTCCTACTGTAAAAACGATAAGACCAAGTGCTAAAAAGATAAACCCTATTACAGTTGCGATTGTATGCTGTTTTTCATACCAAATAAAGCAAGCTAAAATTACACCAAAAAAATGAAGTGCTGTAGCTACCACCGTAAAAATATGAGCATTGATATCTCTTTTTTGATTGCCTTCATTTTCGGTACCTTTGCCTTTAAGAAGATAATCTGTCGTCACTTCAAAGAAATCGCTCAACAAAACGATTTTATCCAGTTCAGGGGTAGATTGTTCACTTTCCCATTTTGAGACTGCCTGCCGTGATACGCCTATTTTTTCTGCAAGCCCTTCTTGAGAAATTCCTTTTGCCTTTCTCAAAGTTTGTATTCTGTTTGATATAGTCATTATCTACACTCCTTTCGTTGTTATTATCATTGCAAAAGCTTAGGTTGCATTGCTAGCAACCATGCCTTGAAGGTTGTCAACTAGCGGTTGCATATGTGCAAATTTACCACAAAAACGATGCACGTATATCGTCACCGATCAATCCATTTTGACTCAACCTATTATTTTGGCTACAATCTATTCATAGCATTCACTTCGTATCTACAAGAAAGGAGTAATCCATCCATGAAGAAAAAGTCCCTACGCTGTATATCTTTTGGATATGGATACTCTACTGCTGTTTTTTTCTAGAATTCATTTTACGGGAGAAGTCTGTCCAAAAATGAATGCATAGTCAAGATAGCAGAAAACTTTAGATTGCGAGGTCATATAAAATGGAAAATGCAAAAATCGTTAGGAAAAACCCGGCAGGTATGTATAACCCAGTAGGTAACTACACGCATATTACGAAGATTCCGCGAAATGCAGAGTGGTATGTTGCTTCTGGTCAAATCGGGGCAGATCAGAATGGTGAGATACCCGACAGTATGAACGAACAAATAGAGAATACGTTTAACAATATACAAACCGTATTACACGCAGAGGAATTAACAGCAGAACATATTATCAAAGTAAATATATGGGCTACTCAAAAAATAGATTGGGATTATCTTTATGCAAAATGGGAGGAATTGTTCGGGAGTAATTATCCGGCAATGACGATTGGTTATCTTTCTGAATTAGGATTACCAGAAATAAAAATAGAAATTGAAATATGGGCAGCTAGAGTCTAAAACTACTTGCATACCATCTAACCCACGTAAAAGACACGACATTTACGTGGGTTTTTTGCTGATTTTTTTGACCTCGCTCTATCGTGTAATGCCTGTAAAAAAAAGCGCAACCCTATTAAGGCTGCGCATCATTGTCTCCTACCTATTAAAAGTAACGTTCTCTTCCTTTTGATCAAGAGTGATCGTTGTTTCACTTGGTTTTGTTTTGGCAATTTGCTTTCCATTTCTAAAGGAATACGTAACCACCGCTTGCTTGCGAATGGCTTCATATTCATTTTCCGCAGACAAGACAATGAAATTAGCTGGTTTGCCTTCCTCAATTCCGTAAGTCTCTTCAATGTGCAGTGTTTTGGCGCTGTTTTTCGTGATCAAATCAATGGAATTGACAATTTGCTCATAGCCCATTAATTGCGAAGCATGGATGCCCATATGCAAGACTTGAAGCATATTTCCTGTTCCCAGCGGATACCACGGGTCAAAAATATCGTCGTGGCCAAAGCAAACATTCAGCCCAGCTTCCTGCAGCTCTTTTACCCGTGTCAGACCTCGTCTTTTTGGATACGTATCAAATCGCCCTTGAAGGTGAATATTCACTAGTGGGTTCGATACAAAATTAATGGAAGAAAGCTTTAACAGACGGAATAATTTATACGTATAGGCATCATTGTAAGAGCCCATTGCCGTTGTATGGCTCGCTGTTGTACGCGTACCGATTCCACGTTCGTATGCCTCTTTCGCGACAACCTCAACAAAGCGTGATTGTTCATCATCGATTTCATCGCAATGAATGTCAACCAATCGGTCATACTTTTCAGCCAGGTCAAAGACTATTTTTAATGAATCCACACCATATTCTCTCGTAAATTCAAAATGAGGGATGCCACCGACTACATCTGCGCCCATCTTCAATGATTCCTCAAGCAACTCGACCCCATTCGGATAGGAAAGGATCCCTTCTTGTGGAAACGCAACAAGCTGAATATCTACGAAGGATGCCAGTTCTTCCTTAACTTCCAGCATTGCTTTCAGGGCTGTTAGCTCTGGATCGGTTACATCTACATGTGTACGGACGTGCTGAATCCCTTGAGCAATTTGCCATTTTAGCGCTGTTTTCGCTCTCGTTTTCACATCGTCCCTTGTTAATGTTTCTTTTCGCTGCGACCATCTTTGAATCCCTTCGAACAAGGTCCCACTGATATTCCACTCCGGTTCACCGGCTGTTAATGTTGTGTCCAAATGGATATGCGGCTCAATGAACGGTGGAAGGACGAGAGAACCATTCACATCTACAATTTCTTTGCCTTCCACATCTCCAAGTTCCTGCGTCACTTTATGGAACTTGCCGTCTTCTAGTAGTAGGTGCCAAAGCCCTTCTTTCCCTCTAAGCTTTGCATTTTTAATTATCATTGATTACACCGCCACTTTCATTTATTTTACTCATCGATGATTTTTCCTGAGGCAGACATTTCATCACAACGACATAAATAATGGCAGACCCTAATAATCCATTGATTGGAGGGATGCCTGGTGCAAATTTTGCAATGACAACTCCACATACCCATGCGACAATCGCAACCCAATTCACTGCTTTAAAACGCATCGTTTCAAACGGTTGGTATTTTCCACGCTTTAAAAGAAAGTAATCTGCGAGTACAATCGCTCCAATCGATGGCAGCGTGGAGCCTAGGATGGTCAAAAAGCCAACAAAGTTATTATAAAGCCACATAGCTGCGATTGTACCGACAATTCCGTTAAAGACAACCACTTTATGCTTCGATATTTTCGTAATATTGGCGAAGCCTAACCCTGAAGCGTATAACGCACTATCATTTGTCGTCCAAATATTTAAGCCGAGTACAATGATCGCAGGGATAATGAGACCCTGTAAAAACATGATATCCGAGACATCCGCTTTCCCAAAAGCAATGGCCCCTACAGCACCAAACAAAAACATCAGTGAGTTTCCGAGAAAGAACGCAATCACAATCGCCGTAACAGCTGAACGTGATGTCTTGGCAAAACGGGCAAAGTCAGGTGTAAGCGTACCACCACTAATAAAAGAGCCGATACAAATGGTTAATGCTGCTGCAATACCCATTGTCTCAGTTGGTTGATAGGCGAGCAAGCCCTGTAACCCCCCGATTGTTCCAGCTGCATCAACCATAGAATAGCTCCCGAAAATAGCAATTGCAGGAACGGCGACAAATCCTAATACGGTTAAAGCCTTCATCCCAAAAATAGCGGACGCTGTCATCATTAAACCTAAAATCGCAATTAACACATACACATTAATCCCAGTCGCTTTTTCAACGGGAACAGCAAACATCGCAAGTCCGACACCAAACCACCCTACTTGAGTTGTCGCTAATAAAAAGGAAGATAAATACGAGCCTTTTTCACCAAATGCATATTTCGTCAACAAATGGGTGGACAACCCCGTTTTTGCTGCAATATAAGCCAATGAGCCTGTATATAGACCCAGGATCAGGTTACCTGTTATTACGATCCAAATAAACTGGACAAACGTTAACCCGCTTCCTAATGTCCCTCCAGACCACATGCTTGCTGAAAAGAAAGTGAAAGAGAGCATGACCGCAAGAATCTTCCAAAATCCATTACGACTCGCCTGAGGCACCGCCTGAAACGAGAATTCCTTATCTACGTTAGACATACCAATTCCCCCCAATAAGTTAGTTGATTAGAAACTGGTACCGAAGGAAACTTCGATTACTTTAGACGATTAGGAAAATGAAAAAGCTTCTTGCCAATACCTGACAAGAAGCTTTTTCTACATAAATGAACGTTGGATATCCCATAGGCTACCCAAGCAATGATCATTTTTCCGCTGTCCTTGTCAGCCTCTCTGGACTGAATTAAAGGTACCAGTATGTAATTATGGATATTATTGCACAAAAATGTTGGGCTGTCATTTGAAAAATTCTTTTTGTGTGGAATTATTTTATGTGGGGTGAAAAAATGGTGTTTGAGATAGATTGAGATATTAAAATTTTTCGCCGTTACTTGTGGTATGGCTCCCCCCGACTAATCCGAAACGCCCGATAAACCTGCTCAAGTAGAACCAGCCTCACCAACTGATGCGGAAAAGTCATCTTCGAAAACGACAACAACGCATCCGCCCGCTTCAACACCTGATCAGCCAGCCCCAGCGACCCTCCAATCACAAACGCAATTTGGCTACGCCCATGCAAAGCGAGCTTGTCCATCTCCGCCGACAGCTTCTCCGATGACCACATCTGCCCATCAATCGCGAGCGCAATCACATACTGGTCCTGCTTGATCTGCGCCAGGATGCGCTCGCCTTCCTTGCGCTTGACCTGCTCCATCTCTGCCGCGCTCATCTCTTCAGGCGCTTTTTCGTCGTTCACTTCTATGACCTGCAGCTTACAGTAAGCCGACAAGCGCTTGCTATATTCATCTATGCCTTCACGCAAATACTTTTCCTTAAGCTTCCCTACCGTAATAATCGTAATCTGCACGTTCTCTTACAGTCCTTTCTCTATGTCATAGCGCGATCTGTCCCATTGTCGCGTGAATATCTAATCGTTTCTATCGTCTGAACATGCTTGTCATTTCCATTCCCGGTTTCCTACCTTATTCTACCCCAGAATAGCTAGAAGAGCGCGCATTTAACGAAAAATCCCCTAGACTCGTCCCTTACGGAACCTTGTCTAGAGGCTGATACACATCAAGCACAAATCCTATTCACTGGTAAACGTCGCAGTTCTGGTTGTTCCATCCCAGACAACCTGAATTCCTAGTATTTCAGCGAGCTTGCTGGCGGGTAAAAATGTCCGACTGTTTTTCGTCATCGGTACTGCTCCTTCAAAATATTCTGTCTTTCCGTCAACGATAATCTCCGACTTCCCGATGTGAAGAATAATGCTTCGACCATCTTTGGTAAGCGTAATTTTTCCTTCAGTTGCTTCCCAATTCGTTTGAAACCCGAATACATCCGCCATTGCTCGCAACGGAATCATGGTTCGTCCATTTTCAATGAATGGTGCTGATTCAGCTTTAACCCCTCTCACATGCAAATACTTTCCGTTCACAAGGACTAAAACACGTGTTTTCTTCACTTCTTCACAAGAAGGAATCTCCATGATCACTTTCTTGCCATCGATCACCACACCACCTTGACTCGGAGGTGTTCCATCCCCCCTGCTTCCTCCGCTGCATGATGGGAGTGGCACAGATTCTGACCAGAAAAATTCCTCAACCTCCTCAGCGGCTTGCGCAATAGGCACGATCATCAGAACAAAAAGCAAACTGAACAGCATGTATTTCAACCTTGTATCGAACAACTTTGTCATCTCCCATTTTATTTAGATAGGTTAACCGTCCCTAATTGGAACTGTGAAGCTGAATGCTATATGCCTCGTTTAACGCATCTCGCTCATTTTGTGGCAAAGCCTCAAGATATCCCTCTGGCACAGGAAGCTGCTTTTCTAAATGTTTTTTAATGCGATCCACGAGCTCCTTGTCTGTAAGTTTCTCAGGAGCATCGCTTCCTTTCGGTGTTGCCGGCAGCCTATTCCCATTTTTATCGTAAGCAACCATGGTACCGTCGATATCTTTAACGTTGATTTTATTGTAGCCACTCGACACAGTAGTTAATGGTGCAACAACACGTCTGGCCTTCTCAGACAAAAAATCTACTGGCAAAGTAGTTTTGGCAACATACGCAGCAAGTCCGCCTGCTCCAATCAATACAAATAACGCGACAAAAGACATCAACAGAATCGATCTCTTTGTTTCTTGCCCTTTCATCAGATTGGAAAGTCTCCTTTTTATATAGCGTTTTGAATTGCTAAAGCTGCTGGTGAAAACGATATTTCTCTGGTTGACTCCATACTCGAGCATGGATAGAATCATTTCACCGTACAACCTTCTGCTCTCCGCATCCATTCCTTTAACGACTTTCTCATCACAGGCGAGCTCACATTGCATATTCATTTGCTTGTTGATTAAATAGGTAACCGGATTAAACCAATGGACGGCATTTGCCACGAGCACAAGCAGCTTTACAAACAGGTCGCAACGCTGCAAATGAACGAGCTCGTGGGAGAGAATCAAGGCAAGCTCTTTATCTTCTAACTGGGTATCTGGCAGCACGATCATTGGTTTCCACAAACCGATGAGCATCGGTGTTGTTGCATGAGCACTTACTATGACCTGTACAGGACATTGCAAAGTATCGCATACCCGACTCTCAGCAAAAATTAAAAACTTGAATTTATAGTAATTTTTTACATTCGAAACAAGAAAAATAATGGCCCCTGCTGCCCACAGTACAATGACGAACAGAACCATTTCGCTCAAATATGGAAGCCGCAAGAGATTATCGAACTGTTGGTTGATTAACGATGAGAGAGTTGGCTGAGCAGGTATATATTGCTCAGCGATCATACTCGTTCTGGAACTTGTATCTGTCACGGCAACAATCGATCCTAGAAACGAAATCATCCTGCTTAGGATCTCTGAACCACCAAGCAGAAAAAATACAGGGATCAATCCCGTGTAGTAATGCCAAGTCTGCGAAAATATTTTTTGTGTAACAGGCTTTATACTGCTTTGAACAATCCATATTATCGTACCAACGAATGACCCAATCATTAGAGACATCAGGAAAGTCATCATTTCTTGTCTTCCTTTTTCGCAAACCACTCTTTTAACTCCGCTATGTCATCACGACTGAGTTCTCCATCGTCAGCAAGAGCAGCTATAAAATTTTTCACTTTCCCATTGTACAAACGACTTAAGAAGGTTTGTGTCTCGTACTTTTTGTATTCATCCAGAGTCAAAGCAGGATCGTAGTAGTTCGCCTTGCCAATCATTGATTTTGTCAAAAAGCCTTTTTCAATTAGCCGCTTTAAAATTGTAGATACAGTTGAGGTCTTCCAACCTTTGCTTTCGAAAATATCAAGTAGCTGTGCAACTGTTACCGGAGCAGCTAACTCCCAAATCCCCTCCATTACCTCCATTTCCGTTTCTGATAACCGTCCCAATTTTTTCATCGTAACACCTCTGGTTATTAGTGCGACAACTTGTCGTACGTTTAAAATACGACAGGTTGTCGCACATGTCAATATCAACTTGGAAAATTTTATAGAACTTCCTCTGATTCAGCAAACGACAAAAAAGCATCCCGTATCATTCCCAATAATGGGACGGGATGCTTCCAACTCTCACCTACAGTCCTTTCTCTCGCAATAACACAATCTTCCCCGGTTCTCCACAAGCCCGGCAACGCTTGTTTACCGCTTCAGCCTCAACCGCCTGTGCCGCATACGTATCCGGCGCTACCTCATAATCATTGACGTACTCATCCAGCTCCTGGTCAAAATGCTCCATACAGGCAAACCGCACCGGGAATTCCTCCTGCAGCTCAACCTCTTTTCCCTCTATATAAATGCTTTTCATCATCTGTTCCATGTTGTCCGATCCTCTTTTCCGTTCATTCTGATATCGCTTCCTATTCTACCCCAGTACAAAAAGAAAACAAGCTCACACTCATGTCCCACCCCAAAAAAAGAGAGCGCCGATTTCAGCTCGACGCTCACAAGGGTGATCTATTTAAAATAGATAGAGGGGGGAACAAAAAATTTATGGAAACGGGACAATGTCCCGGGGTTGGTACACCTTATTGCTGTGGTGTTTTGGTCAGCTTGACTGTCGCGGTTTTCTTCACACCATCGCGATAGTACGTAATCTCCACAGAGTCACCTGGCTTTTTATTCAAGGTCAGGAATTTGCGCAGCTGCGCGCCATTCGTGATATCCTTGTTATCCAGCTTGACAATCACGTCGTACTGTTTGAGACCCACTTGGCCTGCTGGAGAGAATTTTCCAACCTCGCCTTGAACGACTACCCCTGCTTGCACTTCATCAGGCAGATTCAAGGTTTCTTTCCAGTTGTAGCGCGGTACATTGGTCAGGTCGAAAGGTTGCACACCCAGATAAGCGCGCTCCAGTTTGCCTTTTTCCATCAGCTCGCTGACGATGCCTTTTACATCGTTGATCGGGAGGGCAAAGCCCAAACCTTCTACACCCGTTTTGGAAATCTTCAGTGTGTTAATCCCAATGACCTGTCCCTCGATATTGACCAGGGCACCACCACTGTTACCAGGGTTGATCGCGGCATCGGTTTGCAGAACATCCAACTCCCAGTCGTCTTGACCATCGCCATTAAAGTCCATCGGCATAGAGCGCTCCAGAGAACTAATGATTCCTTGTGTTACGGTACGCGAGAATTTCATGCCAAGCGGGTTACCGATGGCGATTGCAGGCTCGCCTACTTGCAGTGTCGAGGAATCCCCCAGCTCCGCTACTGTTGTTACTTTGGAGCCATCGATCTCCAGTACAGCCAGATCGGCATACGGGTCAGCGCCCAAAACTTTCGCCTCTACCTTTTCACCCGTTGGCAAAGCAATTTCCAGCTTTTGCGCTTGATCAATTACGTGGTAGTTGGTAATAATGTGGGCTTTTCCACCCTTTTTCTCGAAGATAACGCCAGAACCTTCGCCCTGCTCGACATCTTGTGTATTATTAAACCAATTGCTTCTGGTTTGGCCGATGTTGATGACCCCTACCACCGCATTCTCCACTTTTTTCACAGCATCGATAGTGCCTGTCTCTACCTTGACGGATACTGGCTGTGCAAACAGGTTAGCGGCTGGATTACTCATCACATTGGTCGCTCCCGGTTTGACCATATTGATAAATCCGGCATTGGAGAGAGTCGGGAGCATGAGCAGGACAACCATTCCTCCAATTACCGCCGACGTAACTGACGTCATGATTAGACGACCAGCTCCTCCCGTACGTCGTTTTTTCCGTTCTACGTGAGTCAAATCATCATAAAAACCCATGATTCACACTCTCCTTCCTCTACTATTATTAGGGTTACAGGTTTTTGCTACTCCTATACGCCTTATCATTGCTGTTCACTTCTTTATGGATGATGTCTTTTGTTGCTTCTTCCTTTTGACACCCTTAGTATACGCCCGGGTTTCGGTAAAATCGCGTGAGAAATAAGGAAAGGTTGTGGAATAAAGACACCTCTATTGAATGGTCAAATGAATAGCACTCCAGAACAGAAAAAACTGTTGGGTTATGCACCTCAACAGTTTAAAGCTTCTCTCTTACATTTGATTCGAGATCCCTTTTAACGAATGGCAATCAAGAGCCCTGCAGCAAGCATCATACTACCTGCTAATCGATCAACGATTTTCTTGGAATTTTGCGAAGCAAACCATGCTCTTACCAGCTTTGCCATGATGCCATAGCCAAACACGACGCAGGTCATTACGCCAATAATAATAAAACACAAGACAGCATAGGTGTTCAGCGTCAAACCGGAAATATCAATTACACCTGGTAGAAGCGCCATGTAGAAAACGATGGCAATTGGATTGGAAAGTGTCATTGCGAGTCCAAGTCCGATTTCGACCATGACGTTGGCCCTATTTGCCTTCTCGTTTGCCGAAAGCATGTGCCCGGCATATCTCCATTTCTTGATACCAAGCCAGATCAGATACGCAGCACCACAGAATTTCAACACCACGAACATTGGACCTAGTACTTCCACGAGAGCTGTGAGGCCAGCAACAGCAGCAGACAGCATTAGCAGCTTGCCAAGAATGATGCCAACGGCGAGAGGAAGACTGGCGATTATTCCGCCAGAAAGCGCTCTGGACAGAAGTCCCGCTATTTCCGGACCAGGTGAAGCCGCAGATGCAGCAAAGGCCAAAATAAACACTGTATATTCAGACAAACAAACGTCCCCCTATTGACATGACTGACTTACTCTCTTGAATATGTCGGTATTATCGTTAATTGCTAGTCCTCCTTCTCCTCATCATAAACGGGAAGAAATAGAACAGATCAGATGAAGCAGAACAGAATGATTGATCATGCTTACCATACAAAAAAACTGCACCTCCAACTGTTAGCCTTATCTAACAATGGGGTGCAGTTCATCACTTTCATTTCGTGTTTACGTCTGGTTTTTGTTCTGATAGAGCTTCTAGGAATATTCTTTCGAGAGCCCGGATATGATAGATTAAAAGCTTTTCCCTCGAACAAGGGATGAAAGGATTGATAGAAATGAAAGAGGTTCATCTCATCGCCAAGCTGGCAGACCTGCAAGAAGTGGACTACCACAATACGCTTGTCCTGCATGCACTTATCGAGCTGCTCGTCGAAAAAGGCTTGCTGACACACGAGGAGCTAACGGCAAAAGCACATGCGCTGGATTCGCAATTATCCTTTCAGCTCGATTTGGCGTCCAAGCTGTCCGAGACGATCCAGAATCGTCACACCCAGATCAAGCCGATCTCATAGCTCTTCCAGCTTGGTTGGGCGATCCGGGTACGTGTCACGCAGATGCACATCGTCACCTACAGTCAAGCCCCGCTCTTCCAGAATATTTTTCACAGTCAGTCGAGCCAGATCAATCATGTTATTTTCTTTGCTCAAATGGGCCAGGTAGACACGCTCGGCACCGCCTGACAAACAATCAAGCAAGGCATCGCCTGCTGCTTCATTGGACAAGTGACCGACATCACTCAAAATACGCCGCTTGATGCTCCATGGATATTGTGACATACGCAGCAGCTCGACATCGTGATTGGATTCAAATACATACGCATCCGCCCCACGAATCGTCTCCTTGATCCGATCACTGACATAGCCCAAATCCGTAGCCACACTGAGCTTTTTCTTGCCATCGTAAAAGCAGAAGCCCATCGGCTCCGCCGCATCATGCGAAATGCCAAAGGACTCGATCCCCAAATCCTCCAGCTCCTGCTTTTCCCCTACTGCAAACAAACGACGCTGGTCTTCTTTTATCGTGCCGATTTGTCCGTCCAGCTCGGACCACGTTTTTTGATTCGCATAAATCGGCAGGCCATACCGCCTGGCCATTACGCCGACCCCTTTGATATGGTCGACGTGCTCATGCGTGACGAGAATGGCACTCAGGTCGGCTGGATTCACGCCAATCGTCTGGAGTGCTGCTTCGGCCTGTTTCCCTGTAATCCCCACATCAATCAGTACAGAGACGCGGTCAGTCGCCACGTAGATGGCATTGCCCGTGCTTCCGCTTGCCAACACACTAAATCTCACCCATCATCCCTCTTCCCGTAACGTTCCCTGTTGCTTCTCTTTTTGAAGTTTGGATATTACCGCTGGGAGACGACCTGTCTCTCCAGCGCACCTGTAAACGCATTGACATAATGCGACTTGCCATCGTGAATCACTCGCCAAACAGGAGCCAGCGTCTGAATATCGGCATCATACGAACCGAAATAGCCAAGGCTCACACCCTCGATGCGCTCCCCTGGTTGAATAACCTGCTTCTCTACCAGAGAGCGAAGCGCCGAATAACCCGACAGAACCTGTCCCTGACGTCCGCCCTGCTGCTCACGAATATGGAAAAACGTTTGCCGATATCCGAGAATCGAGCCATTATCCAAATACACTTCCAGTGGCGCGACGAACACAGGCATCTTATTATACATCTGCCAGTATAACAGACGGGTCTGATTCGAACGGTTCATATCTGCCGAATACTGATCGCCGTACATGAGCCGCTGTCCAATTTGACGCAGGATTTCATTTGGCGTAATCTGCCCGCGGAATTGCAGCGGCGGGTCCAGCTTTGCCGCCAGGGCCATCTTTTCCATTGTCGCTTGGAGTCCCGGCAGCTCCTGCAGAGAAATCGGGTTGATCCCCACGTACTCGGCATTCAAATTTGTCATTTCCGGTGTATCCTGCGGGATCTCGGTCGCCAATGTAATATTTTGCTGCGTCAGGTACAGCTCCATATTCCATTTTTCCCCTTGGGCCACTTCCTTGTCACTCCAAAAACTAATTCTCGCCTCATACACCTGATAACCGAGAAACAAATCGAGAAGAAGAAAGGACCAGATCAGGATCGTCTTGGTTCTACTCCAATCCATTCACCTTTCCCCCTCCCTGATTCGTATTCGCAGGAATGTACATGGTAGGCTGGTTAGCCAGTTCTACTACCCAGATGGGCATCAGGTCTACGTAATCATCCACGACGTCGGTCTGATAGGCCAAGTAGGCATTCGTGATTCGTTCCGTATCTGCCAGCTTTTTGTCCCGAATCATCTGATACAGCTCTGGTCCGGACATGACCGTCCACTCTTTGTTGGAGATATACCTGTCCAAATCGACCAGCGAACGACTCATCGTCGAGACTTGTCCTGCCTCGGATGTAATCTGGATCGTATCGATAAGCGTAGAACCGTTCAGACTTACAAAGGGATACGCCCCCAAATACTGTCGGAATGTGATTAAATCTTTATCATTGTAGCTCTTCTTGATCTTTTCAAAGTGGAAATCATCCAGCCAACCCAGATGCTTGTTAATAAAAGTGACTGCCCCTTGAACCTTCTCCTGATCAGACAGCTCTTGTGCTCGTACCTGATAGGCAGGATCGGTAAAAGTAATGGCTTTTTGGTCTGATCTCAGCTGAATCGAACGACTGCCATCCGTAAAAATCACCGTTTTATCTCGTTCCATAATTTGTCTGACAAGCGACTGGTCGATAAAATAAGCTTCCATCAGCCTTTCGTTGGAGACAGGTACATAGCTGTAGCGGAACTGCTGCATACGTCCCTGGTTTTTCGGCAAATAGTAAATGCTCCAGAAAGGTGCTGCGCCTTCCAAAGCGGAATAATTACGATCTGGGCGTACGATTTTCATAATCTGCTCAGGCATCGGACTGCCAGCCGCGAGATAGGAATCACGCAAATCCTTTGGAGAAATGGAAGTCCGCGACCGCATCATGCGTCCTTCCTCTGTGGAAAGGAACAACGCGTAGACGATATCCTCGTCCTTTTCATAATACAGCCACAAACGGTCAATTCCCTTCATCCGGTTGTCATACTCATCGCGAAACGTCACTAAACGCCCAATAATAGACAGTGGTATCGTACTTCTGAAACGGACCTCTAGCCCCATCTTTTCCCGGGCAATTTCCCCCCACTTTTCATTTGAAATCATAAATGGAGTGAAATCGAGAAAGATCCACTTAGGCATTTCTCTCACAATCATGCTGTATGGTGCATCTGTTGAGACGGCTTTTGTATGACGTTCCTCTCCGTAGTGAAAAACAACTGATTCCGGGGTTACCAGCTGCTCCAGCTGTTTTTCCTGAACGGGCTTCGACTCGGTGTACTGCGCGGGCTGAATAAATTGAAACTTGGGCTGATTCGTCCACAGCATCGCGGTCAGGCAAAAGCTGGCTAACACCAACAGATTGAGTAACACGGTTTTGGCAGGCTCTAGCATCCGCTTCATCCCGTTTTACCTCCTTGGGCAAATGGCACCCAGAACGTTACGGTCGTCCCAACATTCCATTCGCTTGTAATCTCGATATCTGCACCGTGTGCCTGCACTAATTCCCGGGCAATAGCCAGTCCCAGCCCAGTACCGCCCTGGCCGCGAGAACGTGCCTTGTCGACTCGGTAAAAACGTTCAAAAATCCGCTTCAAATCACGGCTCGGGATGCCGATTCCGGTATCCCTAATCGAAATGTACACCCGATTTTGATAGAGATTCGCTTTAGCATGCAGGACAACCGTACCGCCCTGCGCTGTATATTTGATCGCATTGGACAAGAGGTTATCCAAAACCTGATTGATAGCATCCAAATCGATATAAACAGGTGGCAGCTTAGTTGGCACTTCGAGATTGAGCTGTACCTCCTGCTGCTCACTAAACATCGAAAACCGATCGGCTGCGTATCGAAGCAGACTTGTCAGATCGGCTTCCTTGCAATGCAGCCGTATGCCTTGTGAATCAAATCGGGAAAGCTGCAGCAAGTCATTTACCAGTCTGATCATGCGTTCCGTCTCCGACATCGTGACGCGCAAAAACCGATTGGACAGCTCAGGGTCTTCTACAGCGCCATCCAGCAAGGCCTCGACATAGCTTTTAATCGTCGTTAGCGGAGTCCGCAGCTCATGTGATACGTTGGCTACAAACTCCCTGCGATGATGCTCCAGACGCTGCTGCTCGGTTACATCGGCTACTACCGCAATGATCCCTCCTTTTTTTCCACTATCATGCTGCAACGGAGTAAACGTCACACGAAAGATCACTTCATCCTTATTCGGAAGCATCATTTCGATAAACAACGGCTCCTCCTGCTTGTGCAGAGGCATCTCTTCCTCTGGCGGCAGACTTAACAAGTCATGCAAGGTCCGTCTATTACGCAGCACGTCCCTCGTTTTTACTTGCAGCATTTCTTCCGCAGCACGGTTGAACAAAATGATCTGCCCATTCCGATCGGCAGCAATTACGCCGTCGGTCATGTTGCTCAAGATCCCCGCCAGCTTTTCTCGTTCTTCTTCCTGCTGCAAAATGGCTTCCTGAAGGCGCAGTGTCATATGGTTAAATGCCATTCCAAGCTGACCAATCTCATCTCCGCTATATACCCGTACATTGCTGTTAAAGTCGCCATCTGCTACGGCTCTTGCCTGACGCGTCATTTCTTTTACCGGCTTTGTAATCGTTCGCGCCAGTACAACTCCAAGCCCTGCCGTAATGATCAGCGCAAACATGGTACCTGTCGCCAAGATACCGTTCATTTTGCGGATCGTTGTGTAGGTTCCTTCCATGGAAGCGACCATGTACACGGCCCCATATACAATCTGATCTCCTTTGACCGGCAGCACTAATACCTTTACACGCGCACCTGTCCGCGGGTCAATCCGCATTGACTCACTTCGTGTGCCCAGCAAGGCACTGGTCACCTCTGGCTGCGAAGTCCGTTGACCAATCGTGCGCTTGTCTTCTGTTGTACTGACTACCGTTCCTGTTTGATCAATGACCTGTACATTGGCACCGTTGATTTTCACGAGGTTGTTGATCAGGTTATCGATATCCTGGCGATTTTGTTCAGCGCTTTGTTCCTTTCCGTCACGTGGACGCAGGTCACCCTCCAGCAGGGTTGCCAATAGACTCGCCTGCCCGTTTAAGGCTTCTGAAAAGTTATTTATGTAATAACTCTCTACTTCTCGGGCAAAGTACGCTCCGATAAATTGCATCGCAAGCAAGATCAGCAACATGTAAATGACGACCATTTTCCATTGAATCGTTTTGAACAACTGCTGAAAGACTCTGACCAGCCGCCTCATCCAGGCGTGCCCCCCATACCTGGGTTACGCAAGGTGTAGCCCAAGCCACGGCGTGTAATGATATATTTCGGTTGGCTTGGATCGTCCTCGATCTTTTCGCGCAAACGTCGTATCGTCACATCCACTGTGCGCACGTCGCCAAAATAGTCAAAGCCCCAAACCGATTGAAGCAAATGCTCACGCGTCAAAACTTGTCCCTGATGACGAGTCAGGTAAACCAACAGCTCAAACTCACGGTGGGTCAGCTCTAGCTGCACTCCTACTTTTTCTACTGTATACGAATGCAGGTCAATCTCCAGCTCATGCACACGCAACAGATGCTGGCTATCCCGTTCTTCCATTTTTGACTGATTTCTTCGCAGATGCGCCTTTACCCTGGCAACAAGCTCGCGGGTGCTAAATGGCTTTGTAACGTAATCATCTGCACCGAGCTCTAGCCCCAATACTTTATCCAGCTCCGAATCCTTTGCTGTTAGCATAATGATCGGCACATCATGGGTCTGGCGAACAGCTCGGCATACTTCCATGCCGTCACGTCCTGGCAGCATGACATCAAGTAAAATCAGATCCGGTCTTTCGTCTTGCACAACGAGCAGTGCTTCCTCACCATCGTAGGCGCACACGACTTGGTAGCCTTCTTTTTCAAAGGTAAATTTCAAAATATCAGCGATCGGTTTTTCATCGTCTACAACGAGGAGTTTTGCCATCCCGCTCCCTCCTTTTCTCACTTAAGGGATTCCACTTGAGGAGCTTCTATTCCTCTACAATACACCATGTCCCGCTCGTAAAGAAGTCCCTTGGAAATGAGTCCCTGTCAGGACAGATACATTCTGTATACAAAAAAAGGGCACTCATGAAAGAGTGTCCCTTTTAACTGCCAAAAATTACATGTCTATTTTAAGAAACGCATTGGGTTCTGAACTCGTCCATTCTGATGAACCTCAAAATGGAGGTGGACACCTGTGGAGTCTCCTGTGGAACCCTTCACGCCAATTTTCTTTCCTTGTTCTACGACATCGCCGACCTTTACGTTAATGGTGCTCAAATGACCATACAAGGTCTGCATGCCGTTTCCGTGGTCGATCACGATTGCTTTTCCGTAATCGCCATCCCAGCCAGCCAGTGTGACACGTCCGTTGTCTGCTGCCAGAACGGAACCGGAACCTGCAATATCGATACCTTTATGCAATCTACCCCAACGTGTACCAAAGCCACTGCTGATGTAGCCCTGTGCTGGCCAGCTCAGACGGCCTGTCCCACGCGAAGGAATTACTTTTGTACCGCGCTCCATAATTTTTGCTACAGGCTGTGAAATGACATCCTGCTTGATGATTTTACGGTCGACAACTTGTCCATTCTCTTTCACGATCTCATACTGAACCATCTTACTTCCGTCGCGACCTTCTTGCAGCACTTTCGTTTCGCCTTTTGGCAGCTTTTCATTGTTATTGATCTGAGTTGTAAAAGCAACTGTCTCTTGCTGATTTAGCTCCTCTTTCACCTGCACGGTTACGAGAGGACGAATCGCAGTAACGTTTAGTTGTTGCCCTAATTGCAGCAACGTATTTTCTGTAACACCAGGGTTATTGGCATAAATATCATTGGACGTAATTCCGTATTTTTTGGCAATGCAGCCGATGCAATCGCCTTCAACAACCGTATGCTTCATATCCTGGAAGGTACCCTTTACTAGCAGCTCCTCCAGTTTTTCGGCAGGCAAAATTTGAGCTGCAGCAACTGATTCCGTCTGCATCTCCACGTCTTCCTTGAAGGTTACTTCTTTGATCGGGTTAGTCGGAACTGCTGATGTCGAAGCTGCAACTACAGCTTTTTTTGCATTCCCACCTGGAACACCCGAATATTTTTCTTTTACATGAGCAAGCACTTCGTCTGCCGCTTCCTGATCCGGCAGGTACCCGATTGCCTTGCCATCAACCACGATTTTTACTGCCTGAACCTTGATATCTGCGATGTCGGAGAGAGCCTTAACCGCTGCGTCATTGTCGAATGGCGCCTTGTACTTGGTCTCTTCCTGGAATGTTATGTAATCGGCAAGCGTCAGAGTAAGTCCGTTCTTTGCCTTTTCCTCTTCCAGCTTGCTATTCGTCCAGTTGTGAATTACATCTGGATTGTTTACTACGCCGATCTCTTTGCCATTTACGATCACATGATATACAGATGTGATATTGCTTGTGTAGTAATATTGTGCAGATGCACCTGCTGCTACTGTTACAACCAGCCCCGCTGCAACGGAGATGCATAGTTTTTTGTGTTCTTGGATGTAAGAGCTTGTACGTTTCATAGTACGTTTCGCCAGATCACTGCAATCTCGAACGATTCGTTCTGACCGTTCCTGCAGCTTGGCCTTCCATTCAGACCATTGCATAACTTGTCCCTCCTGAAAACAGATACAGCTTTCTCGTTTCTATTTCCTGAAAATTTTTAATATACCGAATAGGTCATATATCCCAAAATTTGGTTTCCATTTATCTGCCAAATTGCCCAAAGAAATCAACTATGTCGACTTTACCATAAATTTGCCGACAACATCAAGTGTAAATTGCCGTCGAATAAAAAATGCGAAAAAGCGTCACGATATGGACATACAAATGGGTGGTTTTATCATAAATGGGAGGCTGATTTCATTGAAGGAACGTAACATTCTGGCTGGATTTCATACAGAAGAGGATGCAGGGAAAGCAAAAGAAGCGCTTCAACAAGCTGGTTTTTCCATCATTTCGATCGACAGAGTTGGACAATTTCCTGGTAATGGAAACGAGCGCATCATGAACCCGATCTCAGGAGAATTTCCCTCACTAGGCAATCTCACATTGGCTGGCGATTTTCCAAGCGGACGGGATGCAAGTGTGCTAGCGGCTGTAGACCCCGATGCCAGCGGAATGGCTGATCGTGGCGATGACGACATGAACCGTAGCGTATTACTTACGGCTGTCGTGCCTGAGGAGCGAGGGGATGAAGCAACTGAGATCATTCGTTCCTGCGGAGGAATGATCTAACAGGGTCTTCCCTTTCAACAAATAATAGCCATCTTCCCTACCCACAGGAAAGATGGCTTATTTCGTTTTGCTCATCTAGGGCTCACACCTCTTGCATTGAAGTAATATCTCGTAGAGCAAGACGGCGGATTTTCATTTTTTCGGCATCGTTTTGTTGCTTGTATGTGGTAATGAAGCAGAGATATCCATTGTTAAAATGAGTCATCGTCCCCTTGATCACGACGCCATTAAACATTTTGACCTGCACGTTTTTCCCTAGGAGCTTCATGGCCTTTTGGTCGAATCCCATCATCATGATCACCTCTTTGTTTTCTGCCTATGACAAAGCATATGCCCAGAGAGTGCCGTTTTGTGTCTGTCCGCCTAAAAAAGAAAAAGCTGTCGATGCTTCGACAGCTTTCTTTCTATCTAATGACCTACGCTTATCCGTAAATGCCACGAACAACAACTGTTTGTTCACGATCTGGTCCTACAGAGAAGATCGACATTGGGATACCGGTCAATTGTGTAATGCGTTCGATGTAATGACGTGCGTTTTCTGGCAAATCATTGAGATTGCGTACGCCTGTAATATCTTCGCTCCAGCCTGGAAGCTCTTCATAGACAGGTTCGCATTTTGCCAGCAAATTGAGGTTCGCTGGGAATGATTCGATGATTTCACCATTGTATTTGTACGCTGTGCAAATACGCAGCGTTTCGATGCCAGAAAGAGTATCCAGCTTGGTGATAGCCAAACCAGTAATACCACTAACACGACGAGCATGGCGAACAACTACGCTGTCAAACCAGCCAACACGGCGTGCACGTCCAGTAGTTGTACCGTACTCAGCACCAACCTCACGAATGTGATCACCAGTTGCATCTGTCAGCTCAGTCAGGAACGGACCATCACCAACACGAGTTGTGTATGCTTTCGCTACACCGATAACTTGATTGATTTTAGTCGGTCCTACGCCAGAACCGATTGTTACGCCACCAGCAATCGGGTTAGAAGATGTTACATATGGATAAGTACCTTGATCGATATCGAGCAACACGCCTTGCGCACCTTCAAACAAAACGCGGCTGCCACGGTCAATCGAGTCATTCAGTACAACGGATGTATCCGTTACATATGGACGGATGATTTCGGCAAGAGCCAAGTATTCGTCCAGTACTTCTTGGAGTTCAAAACCGGTTGTGTTGTACAGCTTCTCCAGCAACAGGTTTTTCTCAGCCAGATTGCGCTCCAGCTTGCGAGCAAACTCTTCTTTGTCCAACAAATCAGCGATGCGGATACCGATACGAGCTGCTTTATCCATGTATGCCGGACCGATCCCTTTGCGGGTGGTACCGATTTTATTTGCACCGCGGCTATCCTCTTCTACGCCATCCAGTTTAATGTGGTATGGCATAATGACATGCGCACGATCGCTAATTTTCAAGTTATTTGTAGTGAAACCAAAGCTGTGAATGTACTCCAGCTCTTTAATCAGCGCTTTCGGGTCGATTACCATACCGTTACCGATTACGCAGGTCTTGTCTGTATAAAAAATTCCGGATGGAATCAGATGTAGTTTATATTTATTTCCACCAAAAATAATGGTGTGACCCGCGTTGTTACCACCTTGGTAACGAGCTACTACTTCTGCACTTTCAGCTAAGTAATCTGTAATTTTACCTTTACCTTCATCGCCCCACTGGGTTCCGACGACAACGACAGTTGACATCGAAAAACACCTCCTGATATAATCATGTCTTTTTGGGCCTGAAACAATCTAAGTGTACTAAACGATTTCTCACATGTCAACGGAAAATACGAACATTTGAATTGTGGAAAGATTATATGTTCGGTAATTTATCATTCTTTCAGATTTCTTTTTCACGCGCTGCCACAAGCGCTCCCCGCACGAAAAAAGCCGGATTTTCTCCGGCTCTCTTTTTCCACTTATTGTCCCGCAGCATTACGAAAGCGATGATCCAAGCTCACGAATTTATTGAATTCCTTCAAAAACGCCAGCTCTACCGTTCCGGTAGGGCCATTACGCTGTTTGGCGATGATGACCTCGATCACGTTTTTGTTTTCGGTTTCCTTATCGTAGTAGTCATCACGGTAAAGGAACGCTACGATATCCGCATCCTGCTCAATCGATCCGGATTCACGGATATCAGACATCATCGGCCGTTTGTCTTGACGTTGCTCTACCCCACGACTCAGCTGTGACAAGGCAATAACAGGAACATTCAATTCACGAGCAATCCCTTTTAACGTACGCGAGATTTCCGATACTTCCTGCTGACGGTTGTCTCCTTTGCCGCGACCATGAATCAGCTGCAGATAATCGATCAATATCATTCCTAATCCGCGCTCGGCTTGTAGACGACGACATTTGGCCCGGATATCCTGCACCGTAACCCCTGGCGTATCATCGATATAGATCGGTGCCTTCGCCAGAGTTCCAATCGCCATGGTTAGCTTTTGCCAATCATCCTCTTCCAATGCCCCAGAACGCATCCGGGATGCATCGAGGTTGCCTTCCGCACAAATCATACGCTGTACCAGCTGAGAGGCACCCATCTCCAATGAAAAGATGGCTACCGTTTCACCCGCTCGTGCAGCTACGTTTTGCGCGACGTTCAGTGCAAATGCCGTTTTCCCTACAGAAGGACGGGCAGCCAAGATGATCAGGTCACTTCGCTGAAAGCCTGCTGTCATCTTGTCCAAATCAGTATATCCAGTCGGAATCCCCGTAATATCGCCTCGCCGCTGACTCAAAACCTCAATCCGCTCGTAGGTTTCCAGCAGTACGTCCCGAATCGCTTGAAAACCGCCGCTATTGCGGTTTTGGCCGATTTCCATGATGTACTTCTCGGCATCGGCCACGATCTCGGTTACATCGTCCTCGCGGGAGTATCCGTCATTGGCAATCTTCGTTGCTGTATGAATCAATCGCCGTAAAAGCGATTTTTCTTCAACGATCTTAGCATAGTACTCGATATTGGCTGCTGTCGGAACGGAGCTGGCAATTTCCGTAATGTACGTAACGCCACCCACTTCATCGAGCAGCTTGTGATCCTGTAAGTCGGCCGTCACTGTTACCAGGTCGACAGGCTCACCTTTCTCGTACAGATCCACCATCGTTTGAAAGATGCGCTGGTGCGCGGTCTTATAAAAATCCTCCGGACGGAGAACCTCAATGGCCGTGGTTAGAGCTTCCTTTGACAAGAACACAGCACCCAGTACCGATTGTTCTGCTTCCTTGTTCTGCGGCGGCACACGATCCAAAAACAGGTCGCTCACGTCACACCTCCCAGTAATCAGGCATTATTCTTCTACGACGTGTACTTTGAGAGTCGCGGTTACTTCGTTGTGCAGCTTTGCTTTAATTTGTGTCACACCCAGAGAACGAATCGCTTCCATCTCCAGCTTACGCTTGTCTACCTTGATCTGGAACTGCTCTTCCAGAGCTTGGGCAACCTGCTTGCTCGAAATCGCTCCAAACAGACGACCACCTTCGCCTGCTTTGCCTTTAATTTTCACAGTCAGCTCAGCGAATTTGGCTGCCAGCTCCTGCGCTTCCACCTTTTCTTGCTCTTTGCGTTTTTCTTCGCTGCGCTTTTGTGCATCAAGCGTTTTTACGTTGCTATCTGTTGCTTCCTTCACCAATTTTTTCGGCAACAGGAAGTTGCGTACATATCCTTCAGAGAGGTCTTTTACCTCACCTTTTTTACCTTGGCCTTTTACATCTTGAAGAAAAATGACTTTCATCATCGTTTCCCCCTTTTCATTTTGGCCTAAACGACCGTATCAATCGCTTCTTTCAAGCGTTTTACTGCTTCCTTCAAGGAACTGCCTTCGATTTGTGTCGCAGCACCCGTCAAATGACCGCCACCACCCAAGAGCTCCATGATCGACTGTACATTAATGTCGCCCAATGAACGTCCACTAATCAAAATCGTACCATCGGATCGCTCTGCTACTACGAACGAAGCTTGAATGCCTGACAAGGTCAAAAGCTGTTCCGCAGCCTGAGCGACTTGTACCTGCGTATAATCCTCAGAAGGATCACCAACGGCAATCGCCATGTTATCCCGATACGTTTCGGTATTCATGATGATGCGTGCGCGCTTCACATACTGATTCAGATCCTCTTTTAACAAGCGCTGAACCGCAGCTGTATCTGCCCCGTTGCGTCTGAGGAAAGAGGCTGCTTCAAACGTACGCGAGCCTGTGCGGAAGGCAAAGCTTTTTGTATCCACCACAATACCCGCGAGCAAAGCGGTCGCAATCAGGTTGTCGATGTTCAATCGCTCACTCTGATACTGCAGCAGCTCGGTTACCAGCTCGGACGTAGACGAAGCGTAAGGCTCCAGGTACAACAGGACAGGCTCAATGAATTCCTCTGAGCGTCTGTGATGGTCAATGACCACAATACGTCCGGTTTCACCCAGCAGCTTCGGTTCAATCACGAGTGATGGGCGATGCGTATCTACTACCACGAGCAGTGTACGTCCGGTGATTAATCGTATTGCCTGCTCCGGTGTGACAAACGTGTCTGCCAATTCTTCATTGGCGTAGATTTCCTTCATCAAGCGTTCAACGGAGTTATTTCCCTCATCCATCACGATGTACGCTGCTTTATTGTGCAGCTGTACGGCTTTTAATACGCCCAGAGAGGCACCGATGGAGTCCATGTCAGGCTGCTTGTGCCCCATAACAATCACATGCTCAGCCTCGTGGATCAAGTCACGCAGCGCATGGGCGATCACACGTGCCCGGACGCGTGTCCGCTTCTCCACTGCATTGGATTTGCCACCGTAGAACGTCAGCTTGTTCCCGACCTTGACGGCGCTCTGGTCACCGCCACGGCCCAAAGCAATGTCCAAGCTGGACTGTGCCATTTGACCCAATTCGATATACGTGCTGGCAGCCGCGCCTACCCCGATACTGAGCGTAATCGGAATCTTGTTGTCAGCTGTCATCTCCCGCACGACATCCAAAATGTCAAAGCGCGTTTCTTCCAATTTATCAAGCGCTTCCCGCTCCATCAGCGCCAAAAACTTGTCGGCCGTGATTCGGCGAAGATATATGCCATGTTTGTTCGCCCACTCTGTAATCACGCCAGCAACACTCGTCGATAGAAGTGTGCGGCTCTGATCATCCATTACTTGTCCAATCTCGTCCAGGTTGTCGAGATGAATAATGGCGAGAGCGGCTTTTTCACGATGGTATCGCGTCGTCAGTTCTTTAAAATCCGTAATGTCCTTAAAATACAAAAGACGCTCATCGGACCGAACCAATACTTCGTATACCCGCTCGTTGTAAGTGAATTCCAGACGCTTCTGTTCTGGCTTCCAATTCAGTTGGGGAAAAACATCCTGAAGAGTCTTTCCGATCAACAGCTCATCCCCGGACATGTGTGTCATGAATGGGTTAACCCACTCAATTGCCTTTTCCTCGTTGTATAAAAGAATTCCGATCGGCAGCTCCGAGATGACACCTTCTCCTGCCTTCTTCACACGATGTGTGACCGTAGCCAAATATAGGCGCAAATCCCGTTGGAATCCCTTTTCAGCTTGAAGGGCATAAATTACAAGGCCAATCAAGCAGACAATGCCGATCGCCCCGTACATCCAATGGTGCAGGGTCAAAATTCCCAATAACAACAAGCTAAAGCTGAGTGCCAGGACCATATGCATCCCGTACCAACGCTTTAACAGGAATTTGGGCATTTCCTCAGCCCCTCTTCACTCTTGTTTCCAATTTATCCCGTAAACGAATACCTAGGTCAAATATCCCTACTAGACACAGTATAGTGGCTAGAGGCTGAAAAATAAATAGACAGACGACAAGCACTGGAGTCAATCTTTTCCATCCATACAAATAAGCTGCAAACAAGCAGAAGCTGAGACCTTGAAGGGTAAAAACAGCATCTAACATGATTTTGACATTGAGGATCGCGCTTTTCCAAAACGTCCCCTCCATACTACCACCAAATACCAGCAAACTGATCATCGCGATAAAATAGTAGTACAAAAGTGAGCGCGGAAAGCTCCATTCACGGATTGGTTTTAAAGCAGGCACTGGTTTTCGCAAACGTTTTCCGATGAGACGAGCCAGTCCATGAACGATAATACTAAACATAAAGCTTGCCATGACAAATGAAGATGGCAATCCCATCTTGGCAACCGCTATTGCCTCATCATACTGCTCCTGAGACATAAAGGAAGGTTTGAATTGGGCAGCCTGCTTCATCAGCGCGCCAAAATCGACGTGCAAGCCGTAAACCATAAAAGCAAGCATAAAAATGATACTGAGGAATACAATCCCTGCACCCGATGCAATCGCTGGAAGTGCCGTCCCCCGCTTCCTATAAGCCATCCCCATTACTGCACCCATTATCGCCAGCAAGAGAGCATAAATGGCGAAGAATGGATCAGTGACGATCCACCCGAGAAACCCAAAAGCGAGGCAGATCCACACCATGCTAGAAGCAGTCATGCTCATGGCCAATAGTAAAAATGGCAGAGGGACCAAAAATACGGCTACTGCACCGAGCAACGTATATTTCGTCAGAAACAACAGCACAAGTGCTGTCCCCAGCATCAGTGAGCTTTCGACCAGTTGCTTTGTTTTTGAAGGCATTTGAGCACCTCATTTTAAGTAACAAAAAATATGGAAAAAAGAGGGCCACGCAATTGTGTCCCCCTTTTTATAGCTTGTGTGAATTATTCAGTCGTGTAAGGCAGAAGCGCTACTTGACGGGAGCGCTTGATTGCGATTGTCAGTGCGCGTTGATACTTCGCGGAAGTACCAGTCACACGACGTGGCAAGATTTTACCACGCTCGCTGATGAATTTTTTGAGCAGATCAACATCTTTATAGTCGATGTGCTTGATTTTGTTGACTTTAAAGAAGCATACTTTACGACGCTTATTAGGACGTCCTTTGCGTGCCATGATAGTCCCTCCTTCTTAGGAATGTGAAAGTTTTACGATTTTTAAAACGGCAAGTCATCATCCGAAATGTTGATCGGCTTGCCTGCACTCGCGAAGGGATCGCCAAACGGATCAAAGTCGTTGTTTCTCTGACCGGACGGCTTGTTACCACCGCCAAATCCTGGTCCTGGATCGTATCCGGAATTATCTCCGCCGCCCTCATTGCCTCGACCGCCCAAAAATTGAACGTTCTCCGCAACGACCTCCGTTACGTATACCCGTTTTCCTTCTTTATTATCATAGGAGCGTGTTTGCATACGTCCCTCGATGGCTGCTTGTCTACCTTTACGCAAATAGCTCGCGCACAGGTCGGCAAGTTTTTGCCAAGCGACAATATTAATGAAGTCGGTTTCTTTTTCACCCGCCTGATTGGTGCGGGGACGATTAACAGCAACGGTAAAAGTAGCAACGGCAACGCCATTTGGCGTGTAGCGAAGTTCTGGATCTTTCGTCAGGTTGCCGATGAGAATGACTTTATTCATCTTGGTTCCCCCTCTGATCGCGACAAATGATTACTTCTCATCACGAACGAACATAAAGCGGATTACATCGTCATTGATTTTCATCAGACGCTCAGCTTCCGCTACTGCATCGGAATTCGCTTTGAAGTTCATCAAAACGTAATAACCTTCACGGAACTTATTGATTTCGTACGCAAGACGGCGTTTACCCATTTCTTGAAGCTTGGTGATTTCGCCACCGTAGTTAGTCACAACATCGCTGTAACGAGCTACATTGGATTTCACTTTCTCTTCTTCAAGGTCTGGACGCAATACATACATTACTTCGTATTGACGCATACCTTTTCACCTCCTTATGGACTTTGCGGCCCTATTGGGCAAGGAGCGAGTGCTTAAAAACGAAACGCATAAACCATGCACTCCATAAATACTCGCATTATCGTATTATAGCAAAGTGACTCTCTCGAAGCAAGATTTTCGTTTATACATTGAAACGGAAATGCATAACATCTCCATCAGCTACTACGTACTCTTTCCCTTCCAGACGGTACTTCCCGCGCTCACGGGCTGCCGCTACAGAACCAGCATCTACCAGATCGTTGTAGGCAATGACTTCTGCACGAATAAAGCCGCGCTCAAAATCAGTATGAATGACACCAGCTGCTCCAGGAGCCTTCATGCCTTGACGAATCGTCCAAGCGCGAACTTCCTGTACACCAGCTGTAAAGTACGTAACCAGACCAAGCAGCTCATAAGCCGCACGAATCAGGCGATCCAATCCGGATTCAGAAAGACCCAGCTCCTCAAGGAACATCTCCTTGTCTTCTCCGTCCAGCTCAGCGATTTCAGCTTCTACCTTCGCGCTGATGACAACGACTTGTGCTCCTTCTTTTGCTGCGTGCTCACGAACGGTAATTACGTGCGGATTTGTATCAGCATCGTGAATCCCGTTTTCAGCTACGTTGCATACATACAGCATCGGTTTGATTGTCAAAAGGTGCAAATCGCGAATCCATTTGCGCTCATCATCATCGAGCTCCACGCTGCGCGCTGCTTCACCCTCTTCGAATGCTGCCTTCAGGCGCTCCAAAACATCCAGCTCCTGCTTGGATTCTTTGTCACCAGACTTCACCTTGCGTGCGATCCGATCGATACGGCGATCTACGGAATCGAGATCGGCGAAGATCAGCTCAAGATTGATGGTTTCCATGTCGCTCAGTGGATCGACGCGACCAGATACATGTGTAATATTTTCATCCTCGAAGCAGCGAACTACGTGAGCAATCGCATCAACTTCACGGATGTGGCCGAGAAACTGGTTTCCGAGCCCCTCGCCTCTGCTTGCCCCTTTTACCAGGCCAGCAATGTCTACGAATTCAAATGCGGTCGGAACTACTTTGTTCGGAACTACAATTTCTGTCAGCTTTTCCAGACGTGGATCTGGTACCTCTACGATTCCCACGTTGGGGTCAATCGTACAGAACGGGTAGTTCGCGGATTCCGCACCCGCCTGTGTAATGGCATTAAATAATGTAGATTTTCCTACGTTAGGAAGACCTACAATCCCGCAAGATGCACCCATCTATATACACTCCCTTATCAACATCATGACATCCTATTAAGTATATAGATTTGGATTTAAGAATACAATTGTCTCCTTGTGGTAACGCTGGCTGTTCATTCAAGCACTAGCCATCCATCTCGCTTGTCTACCAAAGCATAGCGCAAACTGGTGGGACAAAAAAAGAAATGCTAGACTAGGGTGACGAGGTGAATTGGAATGAAGCTCTCCCTATTTGGAGCTACCGGGCGCGTCGGCAGCCATATTCTTGCCAATGCTCTCCAAGATGGACATGAAGTAACCGCACTGATTCGATCTTTGGTCAAGCTCTCCCAAGCGCCTGCGGATGGCTTGCACGTCTCGACCGGAAACGTCCTGCAGGAAGCCGATGTAGCTCTCGCCATACACGGTGCTGATGCAGTCATCAGTGCTTTAGGGACGGATAAGTCGACTACCTTATCAGAAGGTATGCCACTTATTATCAAAGCCATGAAACAGGAAGGAATCTCCCGGATTATCACTGTCGGAACGGCTGGCATTTTGCAAAGCAGAGTCTCTCCCGAGCTTTTGCGCTATCAATCCAGTGAATCGAGACAGAAATTGACGCGTGCTGCTGAGGAGCATCACAAAGCTTATACACTGCTTGAGCAGTCCGGCCTCGATTGGACGATTGTTTGCCCTACGTATTTACCGGATGGCGTCTATACAGGCACGTATCGGGTCGAAGCCAATCATTTGCCTGTCGATGGTGCGCAAATCTCGGTTCCTGATACCGCCGAGTTCACGTATAAGCAGCTGTTCAGTATGGAACATGTACGGACACGAGTCGGAATCGCCTATTAAGCTTCATCTACAGCCAGACACCAAAAGGCCCCCTTCCAATTGAAAGGGAGCCTTTTTGATTTTGCCTTTTACTTCTCGTTTACTAGTTTTTCCAGCTCGTTCAAGGTCTCTTCGAAAATCTCCATGGCCTGCTCAATTGGCTTGGATGTAGACATATCTACGCCCGCTGCCTTCAGAACGTCAATTGGCGGTGCAGAGTTGCCTGCCTCCAGGAAGTTGGTACGGATGCGGTCTACAGCTGGCTGCCCCTCATCCATGATCTGCTTCGCGAGCGCTTGTGACGCGGCAAAGCTCGTCGAGTATTGATAGACATAGTACTGATAGTTGAAGAAGTGAGAAACACGCGCCCACTCCATTGCGATCTCGTCATCAGATACCATGTCTTTGCCGTAGTATTTCTTGTTGATGTCGAGGTAAATCTTTTTGATCGCCTCTGCGTTGAGCGATTCTCCCGCTTGCTCCTTGTCATGAATCGCTTTTTCAAACTCTGCAAACTGAGTCTGGCGGAACAAGGTCGAACGGAAGTTTTCCAGATAGTGATTCAAGAGATACATCTTCTCTTCTTTGGTCTTCGCTTTTGCATACATGCTCTTGAAGAGCAGCGTCTCGTTCATTGTAGATGCAACCTCAGCTGTAAACGTCGGATAGTTCGACGAAATGTACGGCTGATTTTTATTCGTGTAATACGATTGCATCGCATGTCCCATCTCATGTGCGATCGTATAGACATCATCGAGCGTTCCCTGGTGGTTCAAGAGAACGTACGGATGCGTGTCATACGCGCCCCACTGATAAGCACCTGTCCGTTTGTCATCTGTCGAGTACACATCGACCCAGCCAGCATCGAGACCTTCAGCCAGTACCTTTGTATACTCGTCGCCCATCGCTGCAAGTCCATCGACAACCATCTTCTTCCCTTCATCAATGGAAATGTACTTGTCATCAGACGGTACGATCGGCACATAAATGTCGTACATGTGCAGTTCGTTTACACCGAGCATTTTCTTTTTCAAGGAAATGTAACGGTGTAAAAGCGGCAGATTGTCATTCACGGTATCAATCAGCTCATCGTATACCTTGGTTGGGATATTATTCGGAGTCAAGCTGGCTTCCAATGCCGATTTGTAGTTACGAGCATCGGCATAAAAATTATCTCCCTTTACCTTGGCAGCCAACGTTTGGGCGAACGTATCCTGGAAGCCGATCAGTGAGCTGTAGTATGCTTTGAACGCATCTTTACGGACACGCTGATCCTTGCTCTCCATATAAGAAATGAAATTGGCGCGGGTCAGCTGTATTTCCTTGCCGCTCTCATCCTTGATTTTCGGGAACTTCACATCCTTGGAAAGCATGCCGTAAATATTGTTTGGCGAATTCCCAAGTGGAGATGATTTTGCCAAAAGCTGCTCCATCTCTGTAGAAAGAGAATGTGGCTTGGTACGAAGCATGTCCTCTAAGAACAGCTTGTACGGCGCTACGCCTTTGTCAGCGAGCAGGCTCTTCATTTTGGCATCAGGAATGGCTACAATCTCAGGCTGAATCCATGCTGTTTTTTCAGAAACAAGTGTATACATTTTTTCAGCGCGGTCAGCCAAATTTTGCAGCTCTGAATTGGCTGAGTTCACATCAAGCGCCATGTTAGCGTATACATAAGCTTTGTCATTCAGACGCATCATGTCGATGTAGTCCTCGATCGCCTTTACAAGCGAAGCTGCAGAGCTTCCCAGCTTGCCTTGATGCTTGGTGAATGCATTTGCCATCGCTTCGACCTTGTTCACATCTTTTTCCCAATCCTGAACGGTCGCGTAAATATGATTGAGTTTCCATTTGTATTGGTCAGGTATCTCTGATCGATCTTTGTAGTTTGGTGCTTTTTCCGCAGCAAACGCTACTGCTGGAGAGCTGTACGGAATAAAGGGCACCGCCACGGTAGTCAATGCAATCGCTAAAGCTGTAATTGAAGCAAACGCACGTTTTTTCAAGTCAAGATCGCCCCTTTTCGTCTTTATATATCATTTCCAATTTCTAGATAATGTAATTACGTGATATATGTACGAAACTCCTTCTTATTAATAAAAATATTTTAAATATTTATTAAGAACAGTCAATTTATCCAGAGATTATTGAGTTTTGTGGATAAAACTGTGGATAACTCGTCCTTTTGCCTCTGTTCATCCCCAGCCCAAATATCCACAGCTTGTTTTCGGTTGAAAAGTTGTCCACAATTTTCTGTGGATAGCTTGTGTATAACTAATTTTCCTCGAACCGGGCATCCGCCCATACCTCTTTCCCTGTTCTGACATAGCATGAGTAATGAATCTAGGGTAGGAGGTGTTAGCAAGTGGGTATCTTTAACGGCTTCGACGACTTCGCGCTGATCTTGGTTCTCTTCATCCTTCTCGTTATCGTAGGTTGTGACTGCAACTAAGCTCCCCGCTGCGATCCTGACCTATCTCCAGGAAGGTAGGCTTGCATATGCATGCAGCCTTACCTTCACAACCAACCTCGATCAATTACGAGCCGCATAAACGCTCGTAATGTTCAGTCACATTACTGGGACATCAATTTTTCAAACAAAAAAGGATGCGCCAACACTCGGCAGCATCCTTTTATCCTATTTGGTTGCACCTGTGGAAAACCTAGACGTCTGAGATGGATTCAAATTCCCCTCTGCATCCTTTAGCTGTCCTCCACTCAGGCTGATCTGATAGCTGGTATGAGGCAGCCAGGAGCCTCCCTTTGGCTTTACGGTGATCGTTCGTTTGCTCTTGTTCCACGTTACAGTATGTGGAATAACAGAACCCTTCGCATCCTTCACCTGAACGAGACCGACTGCTGTTTTACTGGACAGAATCGTGCCATCTTTCAGGAAAACATCCTCAGCAAACTGCAAGGTTATTTTCTCCTGAAGCTTCACCTGCTTCGCTCCATCCCCAGGCAAAATCACTGCCTTTGGTGGGATTTGATCAACCTGCTTTTTGGTGGAAAACGTGCTGCTGACCTCTGGATTCAGCTGTCCCTTGGCATCCTTCAGCTTTTTTTCTAAAAGGGTAACCTTATACGATTGACCCGCTTCCAAATTTCCGACAGGATCAATTGTTACGCTGCGGTTTGTCTTGTTCCATTTTGCAGTAAACGCGACCTTCTTTTTCTTCGCATCTGTTAGTTGAATCGCAGTAGCTAGTGCTTTCTCCGTAATATCCTTATTGTTTGCCAACTTGATTTGCTGTGAAAAGGACAGTGTTATGACTGCTTCAGGGTCGATTTGGTCAGCTTTGCTCGTCGGTGTTATCCTGACGCCCCAATCGCTCTCCACCTTGGCCCACGCAGACTGTGTCAGCAGCAGCAAAAGTCCCATCACACTTAAGAAATGCAACCATCTAATACCCATCCACTTCTTCATCGTACACCTCCTGTTTTTGACGGCCGAGGTCACCCATTGCTCATGGTTTTCTGACCGTTTACAGGCATTGTAGGAAAAGACAGATGGGTTGTTCAAAAAAACTTTCCTATCAAGATTCTGGTTCTTCCTCGGAGCGTATCAAGATTTTCTTCAGCTTTCGTTCAAATTCCAGACGTGGAATCATAACACTATGCTCACACCCCGTGCACTTGATGCGCACGTCCATCCCCATGCGGATGACCTTCCATGCATTCGTTCCGCATGGATGCGGCTTTTTCATCTGAACGACATCCCCCAGCCCAAACTGCTTCCGTTCCATTCTCTCTTTCTCCTCCCTGATTTACGCTTGTCCTTTTCCTGGCATGGCGACAATTTTGGGATATGGTATTTGGATGCCACGCTTGGTAAATTCGGTTCTGATCATCGCACGCAGGTTACGATTAACCCCGTGGTGCGTATTTGGCTTACATTCTGCCGTCACACGCAAGACGACCTCCGATGGTCCCAAAGCTTGCACGCCTAATATTTGAGGCTCCCCTACGATATCTTGCAATTCGGTTTGTGCCAGCTGCAAAACTTCCCTCAGCACCTGCTCTACCTGGTTCAGGTTTTCTTCATATGCTACCGAGACATCTACGACAGAAAGCGTATTTTGCAACGAGAAATTGGTCACTTGTGTAATCGTTCCATTAGGAAAAATGTGCACCTCGCCAGTCCAGCTGCGGACACGAGTGATTCGCAAGCCGATCTCCTGGACCGTTCCCGTCATATTGTTAATCGTTACGACATCGCCAACGGCAAACTGATCCTCAAAAATAATAAAGAAGCCAGTGATGATATCCCGTACCAAGCTCTGCGCTCCGAAACCGACTGCCAGTCCCAGCACCCCTGCACTCACCAATACCGGTTTTAAATCAATCCCCAGCAGCTGGAGTATCATCAGGATCGCCAGGAAATAGAGCGTATAGCGCACGATGTTGTTGACCAGTACACGCATCGTATCCACTCTGCGTTGGTCCATCTGTATCTTGCTGCCTTTTCGGTGCTGGAAAATTCGATTGACTGCCGCTTGCACAACCGATAACACAATACGTGAAATCAAGATAATCGCAGCAATTTTTAACAAAACCATTCCTATGTTTACCCACATATCAGCGTCTGTTACATAGCCGTATACCTGTGCATAAATGGTCTCAAAAAAGCCTTCTTTTTTCATTCCTCCCGCTCCTTTTGGTTCCCATCCTCATCAATTTCCCGATACCTATCCGAAAACTGGCGAAAATAGCCTCGTACTACCACTTGTTGTTCTTCCATGATTGTTTTTGCTTGTGAGTAATCTGGCATTGGAAACTCAATGGAAAGCGCACAGCCCGCCGTTATCTCTTTTGGCGTTGGTCTTGTGTCTATATCGATGTCCGCGTACTCCAGAAGCATCTCTGCCCGCAAGGCTTGCTGCGTGGAGTCAAATGCGATCAGTACAGTCTTTCCCTCCATTCATCTCCCTCCCTTATCTGACCTGTCCCTTTTTGTTTGAAATAGCATCTGTTTTGCTTCTCCTCTTATTGTACCTGTTCAACTTTCCTCTTGCCAGTTTCGCTGATTTTTCAAAACTTCCGTAACCTTCCCATTACCTGGTATAAAAATGACTTCTCGGTACTATACTGTGAATACTCTTTATATCTTTGAATCAAGACCGCAAGAGTGGAGGTAGCCATGAATACATTTGATAGTAGCAAAGACTGTTTTTTGCCACCCTTTAAAGTGGAATACCAAAGTGATGACGCAGATGAGCATCTGGCACAACACCTTGCGCAACGCTTTCGCAGAACACCGTTCGAAGATGATATTGTCATTGTATGTATTGGGACAGACCGTTCTACTGGAGATGCGCTTGGCCCTCTCGTGGGAACAAAGCTGCAAACAAAGACAACCCGTCATTTGCAAGTATACGGAACCTTGGATGATCCGGTTCATGCTATGAATCTGAAAGAAAAAATGGAGATGATTCAGGATACTCATTCCCAGTCCACCATTATTGCCATCGATGCCTGTCTGGGACAATTCAGCCATGTCGGTAACATCAATGTAATCAATGGCCCGTTGAAGCCCGGTGCCGGTGTAAAAAAGGAGCTTCCTCCGGTCGGAACCTTTCATATTACAGGCATTGTCAACGTTGGCGGCTTCATGGAGTATTTTGTGCTGCAAAATACGCGTCTTGCTGTTGTGATGAACATGGCAGAAATCATTGCCTCCGGAATCTCGAAAGCAGCCACGCTAACCACCGCCAAAGGCAGATTGGACAGCGTACTTCACGAATAATGAAATCGATTACTACGAGACGAATAAAGCCCCTGTCAGACGACATCCCCAGATAGACTTGTCTTCTCCTCCTGTAGGCGAACAGGTCTTTTTTCTTTTAGGAAAGGACGAATTACCAGCTTATTCACCGTATTTCTCGCTTTTCAAACAGGCACACGCTTCCTCTGCCCCGATTGTATGGGATCAGTTGCATCGCAAATGGCTTGTCTAGCCGCTAGCAGCTCTATATTTACAGGAGTCTTACCTACTAATTCGCCATCGGCATGAACAAATAACGACTTCTCTGCCTGAATCTGAACTTGGCGCCCTGAGTAAAACAAAACACCTGAATGACTCACATGTGTTCCTCTAAAAATTTTGGGAAAAGCCAATAGAAATTGTAGCCGACTTAGGCTATGAATGACACAAATTTTCATCTCCCCGTCATCTGGTGCTGCGTCTGGACAGATGAGCATTCCTCCCCCGTAATTCGGAATGTTGGCAAGTGCTATCAGCCAAGCATTTGGAATGGAGTATTTCTGGTTATCAACTGTCAACGTTACATGGCAAGGACAATAGGAGCAAAGAACCCGAATCACCGATATGATATAAGCAACCCTTCCGAGTCTGTACCGATTTAGCCAGCCTTTATACCGTGCTTCGTTCGTCTTTTTCGCAACTAAGGCATCAAGGCCTGTCCCTATCGAATTGACTGCGACCCGTCCATTTATATACAGCAAATCAATCAATCGCTCATCCTGATCCGACAGGATTCCCTCCAAAGCCTCCAGTGGATCAAACGGTACGCCATGTCCACGCGCATAATCGTTTCCTGAACCAGCTGCCACATGACCGAATACACACGTTTGACCTGACTGCTGGATTCCGTTGATCACTTCATGAACCGTTCCGTCGCCACCTACTGCGATTAATTTTTTTACTCCCTCTTTTTGGATCAGCTCAATTGCTAATTTTTGAGCCTCCCCCTGTCTTGATGTCTGCCTCATAAGAAAACGGGCTCCTTGCCCCCTTAACGTCGGCTCCAGAAGCTCCCATACTTTTTTTCCTTTCCCATTCCCCGATACTGGATTGACGATAAAACCCATCATATGTTGTCCCGCTCCCCAATGCTGCTTTCCCATTCTTTTGCGTTTATTATCGCATGTCTTGCTCTCTTTTTTTAGAACCCGCTACCAATTTATGTACTTCTTTTTCTCTTACAGCCTCCTATTCCACCTTCTTTTAACTATATAAAAATGCTCAGCCTATTCTATGACCTATTTCCTGTTTTATCTTTTCACAAAAAAAATAGCCCTTTCTATTTGAAAGAGCCTTTATGCCTACTTATGAAAACAGCTTCGAAAACCATTCCATGAATGGAACCCCGAGTGCCGCTATCAGTAAAGCCGGCAGCATATTTGCTACGTTTATTTTTTTAATTTCCAAAACGTTGATGCCAATGGCAATAATCATCAGGCCACCGACAGCTGTCAGCTCGACTAACATCGCATCTAGCATCGTTTGGCTTACGACATTAAAAATTTGGGTCGATAATAATGCAATCAGCCCTTGGTACAAAAACACAGGAATCGCTGAAAATAACACGCCGATCCCTAACGTAGAAGTAAAAATAATGGCAGAAAACCCGTCAATCAAGGCTTTTGTGTACAAAATATCGTGGTTATCACGCAAGCCACTATCCATCGCACCCAAAACACCCATGGCACCAATACAATATACCAGCGTGGTTGTAACAAAACCGGTAGCGATACCGCCTTCTTTTCCTTTCCCGATCTTGTGCTCCAACCAATGTCCCAGTCTGTTCAAGCCCTTTTCAATGCCAATCAGCTCTCCAATAATGGCCCCTACTACGATGCTAATGATGACCAGCAGAAAGTTGTCAGATCCGAGGCTCATTTTTATACCTAAAACAATAACAGCCAAACCGATTCCTTGCATGACTGTTTTTCGAATCGACTCAGGTATGCGGGTCAAAAGGCATCCTAATAACGAACCAGCTACGATGGCCACCGCATTGACCAAGGTCCCCAACAAGATCACGTCTGTTTCCTCCCACAGATGCCTTACACGAACGCAGATGAAATCTCTTGTACCGCGTGAATAAGCGCCTCTACGTCTTTGTCTGAGTTAAATATCCCGAAGCTGGCGCGAACGGCTCCCCGCTGTTCCGTACCCGCTGTTTGATGACCAAGCGGTGTGCAATGATAGCCAGATCTCGTGGCGATGCCGTATTGTTGATCAAGGATAAAGGACACCTCTGAGGCATCTGCTTCCCCTACATTAAAGGCAATGACGCCTACTCGTTCCGTTTCAATTCCTGGACCATACACCTTCACTCCAGGAATCTCTTGTAGGCGAATGATCGTCTGCTTTACCAATTCCCACTCATGCTGACGAATGTTTTCTACGCCTTTGTCCAAAACGAAAGAAACGCCAGCTTGTAATCCAGCCAATCCGACTGTATTTACCGTTCCACTTTCATACCGATCCGGTCTTGTGGTTGGCTGCTCAATCGCCTCTGACTGACTGCCTGTCCCACCATGAATAAGCGGTACCAAATCAATGTCACCATGCACGTATAAACCACCCGTTCCTTGAGGGCCATACAAGCCTTTATGCCCAGGAAAAGCGAGCATATCGATATGCATTTCTTCTACATGAATCGGCAGTACACCAGCAGACTGAGAAGCATCTACCAAAAACGTTATTCCTCGCTCTTTTGCCATTTTCCCCAATTCTGCTACAGGAAGAATGACTCCGGTCAAATTGGAGGCATGACTCACAACCAGTAAGCGAGTATTCGGCTGAATCGCTTTTTCAAAATCCTCTACATAAAAATGGTGGTCGTCCCTCGGCTCGATAAATGTAGCCTCTACTTGGCTTGTTTTACGCATAAACTCGATCGGGCGCCGTACTGAATTATGCTCTACCGATGAGGAAATGACGTGATCTCCAGGCTTCAAAAAGCCTTTTATCGCCTGATTAAGCGCTTGAGTCGCATTGAGATAAAAAAAGAGGTTATTCGGGTTTTGAATCCCAAACAACCGCGATAGCTGCACCCGTGTACGAAACACAGTCTTGCTTGCTTTCATCGCCAACGCATGCCCGCCTCTTCCGGGATTGGCGGCATATTCTTCTATAGCTTCAGCCATCATGTCCTTGACAGTAGGTGGCTTCGGCCAGGTAGAAGCTGCGTTATCCAAATAGATGATCGCCATAAGACTACCTCCTAGGCTCACTTCTCCGCATTTAGTATGTCTATGATTCGTTGCAAATCTTCCTGTGAGTAGAAATCGATCTCGATCTTTCCGCGCTTCGAGCCCTTTTTGATTTTGACCGAGGTTCCAAAACGGGTACGCAGTCGTTCTTCCATCGCGATCAAAACCGGTTCGTTTTTCGCAGGCTTTTTCTTTTTTGTTTCACGTGAAACATTCAACTGTTTCACCAATTCTTCCAATTGACGTACACTCAGCTCTTTTGCAACAACATCCTTCGCCAGCTGCTGCTGTGCCTTCTCATCTGAAACGGTTAGCAGTGCACGAGCATGACCCATGGACAGTTCGGTAGCCGATACCATTTTGCGAATCCCCTCAGGCAATTGCAACAAGCGCAGCATATTTGCTACATGTGGTCTACTCTTCCCGATTTTTTTGGCAAGTTGGTCTTGCGTGTAATCGTGATGAGCAATCAGCTTTTCATAAGCTTCTGCTTCTTCCAATGGATTGAGATTTTCACGTTGCAAATTTTCGATGAGGGCAATTTCCATCAATTGTTGATCTGTATACGCCTTCACTACAACCGGAACCTGCTTTAATCCAGCTAATTTTGCAGCCCGCAGCCGTCTTTCACCCGCGACCAGTTCAAACCCCTTGATGCTTTTCCGTACAATCAGAGGTTGGATAATTCCATGCTCCTTAATAGATCCAGCTAATTCATCAATGGCCGATTGGTCGAATTCTTTACGGGGCTGATACGGGTTGGGACGAATCTCACTCACGGAAACTTCTTTTACTTGTTCCCCTTCTTCAATGAGATTGGACGTTATAAGTGCATTCAGCCCTTTTCCCAAACCTCTACTCATACCCCAACCACTTCCTTCGCCAAATCAGTATAGACTTCCGCACCTCTAGAGCGGGGATCGTACGTAATAATGGCTTGTCCGTGTGACGGTGCTTCACTCAAGCGAACATTCCGAGGAATAATCGTTTTATATACTTTTTCTTGGAAATACTTTTTCACTTCTTCAATGACCTGGATACCCAAATTCGTTCGTGCATCCAGCATGGTCAAAACAACGCCCTCAATCGCCAACTGAGAGTTTAGGTGTTTTTGCACCAGTCGAATCGTATTCAATAATTGGCTCAATCCCTCCAGTGCATAGTACTCACACTGAATAGGGATTAAAACCGAGTCAGCCGCGGTCAGGGAATTGACAGTCAAAATGCCCAAGGATGGCGGGCAATCAATAATGACGTAATCGTACTTGTCCTTGACAACCTCGAGCGCTTTTTTCAATCGAACCTCGCGCGATATAGTCGGAACAAGCTCAATTTCTGCACCCGCCAATTGAATGGTGGCAGGAATAATCATCAAGCCTTCGATGTCAGTAGGCAGAGTGGCATCAACCGGGCTGATGTCATTGATCAGTACGTCATAAATGCAGTACCGCACATCGGCTTTATTAACTCCGATCCCGCTGGTAGCATTTCCTTGTGGATCAATATCGACCAGCAGCACCTTTTTCCCCAATGCGGCCAAACAAGCACTTAGATTGACGGACGTAGTCGTCTTCCCGACGCCGCCTTTCTGGTTCGCAACCGCAATGATTTTACCCAACTTCTCCACCTCTTTTTTTCATCTAGGAAAGTTAGAGATCATCACTTGTCCATCTCTTCGTTTCCATATCACTCTCCGTAACACGGTCTTTGATGCTTTGGAGAATTCTCTGAAAAGATCTATCAGCATTTGTTCATTTCTCGTCAACTACTTATTAATACGTAATACGTCTCACTTAGGAAACACATCATTGCTCTGGATAGGGGGTTTTTCCCTCTTCACCTCGGCCACCCTAAAAAACTGCTATCGACTCTATCTCACGAGAAGCGAGCACACTTTTACAATTCAGGAATTCCTAAGCCCCCAGATTGTACATTCTGATAGGTTCCCTAAGAAATATTTCGATATTTCCCATGTTACCAGATTTGCTGCTTGCTCGTACGCTGTTTTTTTGATAAAGAGCCATTTTGTCCATTATTTTTGTGCGAACAGATACGTTTGTCCCCATTTTTACGGCCCAGGCGCGCTTTTGTCGTAACAAACATTTCCAAAAACCGTGTTACTCTTTCTTTACTAGTAAGTTACGGGCTTCTCCTGCCTCTTTCTTCCCTACTAAAAAAAGAGAGAGCAAAGCAAAAAGAAAAGCGACCTTGTCGCCAGTGTTCTCCCCGTATCGGCAAGAACATATCGAGTCGCATTTTAATTATTTCCCTGTTTCTTTATTTTTCGGGATCCGAATAGTGAACTGATAAAATTCATCGTGATCCTCTTCGTCCGTTTCAACAGTCAAGCCCGTTTGAATTACCATATCAATGGACTGACGTACTGTATTGATTGCAATCCGCGCATCTCTAGAAAATGCTTTCCACCGCGGCTTTTGTTCCTTTTCCTTCTTCGGATTGGCCGTTGCCTCCAAAAGCTGCTTGACCCGTACTTCCGTCTGCTTGACATTCCATTCACGCTCGATTATCTCGATCAGAACCTTGATTTGCAGCTCGGTATCCTTCAGAGGGATCAAGGCTCTTGCGTGGCGCTCCGTTACCTGGCGAGCCAATAAAGCATCCTGAATTTCTCCTGGCAAATGCAGCAGGCGCAGCTTGTTAGCGATCGTCGATTGTCCTTTACCCAAACGCTGTGCCAGACTTTCTTGCGTCAAATTATGCAAGTCAATTAACTTTTGATAAGCGATCGCCTCTTCAATTGCTGTTAAACCTTCACGCTGCAGATTCTCAATCAACGCGATAGAGGCTGTCTGTGCGTCATTAAAATCTTTGACAATCGCAGGAATTCGCTCCATGCCCAATTTTTTTGTTGCACGCAAACGCCGTTCCCCAGCGATCAATTCATAATGACCGTCGCGCATCCGTACAACGATCGGTTGAATCAATCCATGAGTCCGAATGGTTTGACACAACTCATCAATTTTCTCGTCATCAAATACAGTCCGAGGTTGATAAGGATTAGGCACAATCTCCTCGACTGGTATTTGCTTGATTTCTTCGTTGTCAGTTTTGTCGGTCAACCCGAAAATCCGAGAAAATGAATCTTTAACTGCCATAGAAAAATCCCCCACTTCTACCCGTTCCATCCAAGCTTGTTCTGCGTAAAAAATCGTTTCAGGTACCTTGCCATGCGCTCCAGAATTTATAAGCCTCGTACTTATAAATTCTTATACGTGAAAAAAAGCCTCTGCCCAACTTATGACAGAATCTTTATGACAACCATGCTTGTTCGATAGATGCCTCATCGTCTTTTGCTCATGCTGCTTTTCTGCTTCCGCTACGAATGACTCCTATACCTTCATATCGGTCTTTTGAGAACATAAATAAATGGCTTGTCCTTCTTCTGAACACTTCATCTTCTATCACACTGCCGCATAGACACAAAAATACTGACGAGTATCCTAGTTTCCTACGAACCTTCTCGTCTCTGTTCTGCTTCGCCCAAAGCTTCATTACAAATCAAAAAGCCCGCTTTAAGACAACACAAAAATAATTCTTCTTTTTTCATCAAACGAAGCTTCCAAAACGACCAAGTAATAAGTAATGGCCTGCAACTCTCGTACTAGACACATACGTACTTGTTCTGCATCAATTTCGTTCCATAGTTGTTGAACAAAGGTTCTTTGTCCCTACTTACTGTTTGCGGGACAATTCCCTTTGCCCAAGCTGCAAAAAGTAAAACTCCAGTGGACCCAAGTCTTATTTCCCGCCAATTCGCTTCTCTCGTTCTTTATCTATATGGTATTCTTCAAGATTCGCCCAATTCCTGCTACTGAAAAACGTTTCACGTGAAACATCAATCGTGATCGTCATCATCGAAAACCCTATGATTATGCCGTTTCTCCTGCTCTTCCTCCCCTATACTTTCATCAGATGGATGTGAAATCTTAGTGACAGGAAAAAGTCGGGGAAACAGTCGATGGAAATCCAATGTCAAATACGCGAAAAATGCAGCTACGATCGCGGTAATATACATTCCGGCGCTAAACATCAATCCAATCGCTGACGCCACCCACATACCAGCAGCTGTCGTCAAGCCTTTGACCGATCCGTTGTATTTGATAATTGCTCCTGCACCCAAAAATCCCATCCCAGTAACCACCTGCGCGGCGACCCGCCCGGGATCATGATTCATTCCACTGGAGGAAAACCCATAAATAGAGGCCAGTCCAAACAAACAAGAACCAAAACAGACGAGACTGTACGTTCGAAATCCTGCTCCTCTTTGTCGACTCACATCTTTAATGAATCGCTCCCTCTCCCACCCCATAATTGCTCCAGCCAAAAAGGCCAAAAATAAGCGCAGAAGAATCGTTGGCAGTTCCGGTGGAAAAAACAAACCGAGTGCTGTATCCATGCTTGCAACATCCCCTCAGACAAGCATTTCCCTTTGAAAAAGGTTACTTACATGCTATGCTGTCCACCTTATCTGCATGCAGGGAGAAATCTGAATGAGGATGCCATATATGAAAATTTTGTAGCTTCTGAATTCAAGCACCTACTCTGCTAAATAGATATGAAATGCCTTTTGTCGGAGACGCGGCGATAAATGTACTGGATCATCATTTTATGTACAAAAAAAGACCGCAGCCCTCTCTACGATTGGCTACGATCTTATTCAACTTCGCTTTATTCTGCACTTAGATGAGCGGCTTTTTGGCAGGTACTCCTGCTTTACGCGGATATCCCTTTGGTGTTGCCTCTACTTTTTCGATGATCACGATGTTTCTTTCACCGGCGTCTTCTAGCAGTTGGAAGGTCTCTACTTTTCGAGTCTTTCCTCCAAGCGTTTTGATTGCCTTTTTCGCTTCATTCAGCTCAGGAGTGATCTCTGCTCCTTTCAGAGCAATGAAATGGCCCCCGACCCGGGCGAACGGCAGACAAAACTCCGTCAGCAGATTCAATCGAGCTACCGCACGTGCCACCACCAAATCAAAGCCTTCCCGATAGGCTGATTCTTGCCCTCGATCCTCGGCACGTCCATGGACTGGGCGAACGTTTTCAAGTCCCAATTCATCCGCCACATGCGTAAGAAAGTTCATACGCTTGTTAAGAGAATCAATGATGGTCATTTTCAATTGTGGAAAGCAAATTTTCAATGGAATACTGGGAAATCCAGCTCCTCCGCCAATATCGACAACCGTTTGCACCTTATCAAACGGAAAGTAGAAGGCAGGCGTAATTGAATCGTAAAAATGCTTGATGTACACCTGGTCTTCTTCTGTAATTCCCGTCAAATTCATTTTTTCGTTCCATTCTACGAGCAAGTGAAAAAATTGGTCAAACTGCTCCTTCTGGCGATCTGTTAAGGAAATGCCATGCTCAGCAAGAGCCTGGGCAAATTGTTCTTTGGTCATGTGCTCTTCTCCTTACTCTGCCGCTCCCACGCGATTATACTGCTCCAAATACACCATCAACACAGAAATGTCTGCGGGAGTAACCCCGGAGATACGCGCTGCCTGACCAATGTTCAATGGACGAATGTTACTGATGTTTTCACGAGACTCTTTGGACATACCCGAAATTTGGTGGTAATCGATATGATCCGGAATACGCCGCTCCTCCATCTTTTTCATCCGCTCTACTTGCTGCAAGGACTTGCGAATGTATCCATCGTACTTGATCTGAATTTCGACCTGTTCAATGACATCCTCTGGCAATGGCTGTGGAGCAGGTGACATTTGCATGATGTGGCCGTAATTGATTTCTGGTCGACGCAGCAGCTGAGCCAGTTCAATTACTTCCGTCAATTCAGGAGAACCGGCAGCAGCCAATACTTCCTGCACCTGTGCCATGTCAGGACGGACACGTGTATTCATGACGCGCTCTTTTTCCTGTTCAATCAGTGCACGTTTTTGCTCAAAACGCTTGTAGCGATCTTCACCGATCAGACCAATTTCATAGCCGATGTCGGTAAGACGCAAATCAGCATTGTCATGACGCAATAACAAGCGATACTCTGCACGCGAAGTGAGCAAACGATATGGTTCATGCGTTCCTTTGGTCACGAGATCATCGATCAATACGCCGATATATGCCTCTTCCCGGCCCAGTACGACAGCTTCTTTGCCTTGAACGCGGCGAGCTGCATTGATTCCAGCCATCAAGCCTTGAGCCGCCGCTTCCTCATACCCCGAGGTTCCGTTGATTTGTCCCGCAGTAAACAGTCCAGGCAGCAGCTTGGTTTCCAAGGACGGCCACAGCTGCGTTGGCACGATTGAATCGTATTCAATCGCATAGCCTGGGCGCATCATTTTCACTTCTTCCATACCCGTCATCGAGCGCAGCATAGAGAGCTGTACATCCTCCGGCAGGCTGGTAGACAAGCCTTGAACGTACATTTCTTCCGTATTGCGTCCTTCTGGCTCCAGAAAGATTTGATGACGAGGCTTATCGTTGAAACGAACGACCTTATCTTCAATCGATGGGCAATAGCGTGGCCCCGTACCTTCAATCATGCCCGAATACATCGGTGCACGGTGCAGATTGCTTGTAATCAGTCCATGTGTATCTTCGTTTGTATACGTTAGCCAGCATGGGAGCTGATCAGTAATAAATTCAGTTGTTTCATAGGAAAACGCACGTGGAACCTCGTCCCCAGGCTGAATCTCCATTTTCGAGAAATCGATGCTGTGCTTGTGAACACGCGGCGGTGTCCCTGTTTTGAAACGAGTCATTTCAAATCCGAGCTCTTTCAAATGATGCGCCAGACGAATCGACGGACGCATGTTGTTCGGTCCGCTTTCGTATTGCAAATCACCCAAGATGATTTTTCCGCGCAAATACGTTCCTGTAGTCAAAACGACTGCTTTTGCCAGATAGCGTGCACCCGATTGGGTCAAAACCCCTTCACACACACCATCGTTTACGATCAATTCCTCAACCATCGCCTGACGCAAAATCAGGTTTGGTGTATTTTCGATCGTTCGTTTCATTTCATGCTGGTACGCGAATTTGTCTGCCTGTGCGCGCAAGGCATGTACAGCAGGACCTTTTCCTGTGTTGAGCATGCGCATCTGGATATGGGTTTTGTCCGTATTGCGCCCCATTTCTCCACCGAGTGCATCCAATTCCCTTACGACGTGGCCTTTTGCTGGTCCACCGACGGAAGGATTACATGGCATAAACGCAACTGCATCCAAATTGATCGTCAAAAGCAGCGTACTACATCCCATCCGCGCTGCTGACAGTGCCGCTTCACTTCCCGCATGACCAGCTCCAATTACGATGACGTCAAACGAGCCGGCTTCATACGTAGGTACAACACTCATTTTCTCTCCTCCTCCTTACTTATGAGAACTACGTTGAATATACTTTCTTTCGAATAAGACTACGTGCCCTTTGGGTGCTCCTTACTTGTGAGAACTACGTCGAATATACTTTCTTTCGAACAAGACTACGTGCCCTTTGGGTGCTCCTTACTTGTGAGAACTACGTCGAAATTACTTACCCAGACAGAACTGGGAGAATATCTGGTCAATCAAATCCTCGCCGACACTCTCACCGATCACCTCGCCGAGCAGCTCCCATGACTTTTTGATATCAATCTGAATCATATCAACCGGCATCAGATCATCAATTCCTGCCAATGCCTCATCTATCGCCCGATCCGCCTGGCGGAGCAGGTGAATATGACGAGCATTGCTCACATACGTCAGATCATCCTGCTGCACGCGACCACTGAAGAAAATCTCTCCGATCGCCTGCTCCAAAAGATCAATACCCGTTTCCTCACGAGCAGATGTCATGATTAAAGGCTGCTGCGGGAAATGCTTTTTCACTTCTTCCAAATCGACTTTTTGCGGCAAATCGAATTTGTTTACGATGACGATGACTTGAAATCCCTTGGCCGCTTCAAAAATGGCGTAATCATCAGCACTCAGCGTCTCGTTGTAATTGATGACGAGCAGGACAAGATCTGCCTTTTGCAAAAGCTGTCTGGATTTCTCTACGCCGATTTTTTCAACAATATCTTCGGTATCACGAATTCCGGCCGTATCAATCAGACGCAATGGAACACCACGTACATTGACATACTCTTCAATCACATCACGGGTTGTTCCAGCCACGTCCGTGACGATTGCTTTTTCCTCTTGGACCAGACTATTTAATAGAGACGATTTTCCTACGTTCGGTCGTCCAATAATGGCAGTTGAAAGTCCTTCACGCAAGATTTTTCCTTGCTTGGCTGTCTGCAGCAGGCGTTGAATCTCCTCTTTTACCTCTACACACTTTCCTCGCAAAAAGTTTTGAGTAAACTCTTCGACGTCATGCTCCGGGTAATCCAACGTCACTTCTATATGAGCCATCGCTTCGATCAGATTTTGGCGCAGCTGTCGAATCAGCTTGGAGAGCTTTCCCTCCACCTGATTGAGCGCGACCTTCATCGCCCTGTCTGTCTTCGCCCGAATCAAATCAATAACAGCCTCAGCCTGAGACAAGTCGACACGTCCGTTTAAAAACGCCCGCTTTGTAAACTCTCCAGGCTCAGCCAATCTGGCACCGTTATCCAAAATTAGCTCCAATACCTTCTCCACGGACACGATTCCTCCGTGACAGTTTACCTCTACGACATCCTCCCGCGTAAAAGTCCGCGGTGCCTTCATCACAGAAACCAGCACCTCTTCCACTAGCGCACCTGTCTGTGGATCATACAGATGTCCGTAGTGAATGGTATGGCTGTCCACAGTGGACAACTGCTGTTTTCCTTTGTATATCTTATCCACAACTTCGATCGCCTCCGGTCCACTTACCCGGATTACGGCAATACCGCCTTCACCCATCGGTGTCGCGACCGCCGCTATCGTATCGAATTTCATGCTATTCACCTCAAGCTTTCCACATAAAACAAGTCAGCCACTAACTTACTAGCTTAACAGATCGCCCTCAAAAATTCCAAAAGAAAGTGCAGATTTTACGGCTACTGTCATCGCCCAATAGCAAAAAGCAACCCTGCGCCTCAAGGTTGCTGCCACGCTTTTGTTATCCACAGTATGATCTTTTTCTTCCTACTCCAATCCTATCACGGATTATCCACAGTGGATAACATAAAAAACAGATAAAAAGAGTAAAAATTTGCTGCGTATGAGATTAAAAAATGTCGATACCGTTTGGTCGTGCTGATAAGTCATATGTGTGTCAAAAAAAAGAAGCCTAACGAGAGGCTTCTTTTGGTCCGATGACGATATAGCGATTGGGTTCGTCTCCTTCGCTGAAGGTAACCACATCTGCTCTTTTTTGTAAAAAGGCATGGATTACTTTCCGCTCAGCAGCCGACATAGGCTCCAAACGAACATCTCGCTTGGTAGAAAGGGCTTTTTTGGCCACCCGATCCGCGAGCTGCTCCAGCGTTTCTTTGCGACGCAGCCGATAATTTTCAGCGTCCAACGTGATGCGTACATGTTTCACCGCATGACGGTTCGCTACGACGTTTACGAGATACTGTAATGAATCAAGAGTTTGTCCCCTACGGCCAATAATGATTCCCAGATTGGTTCCCTGGATGTCAAACAGCATGCCCTCTTCAGTTGAACGTGTCTCCACTTTGGCATTTACCTTCATGTTTGACAGTACATCTTGAAGAAAGTCATGTCCCTGTGCAACCGGATCAAAGTGAAATTCTACCTCCACCTTGGCGTCCTTGGCCCCAATCAATCCAAACAAACCTCTGCTTGGTTCCTCTAGAACACGGACACTTGCCTTTTCACGCGGCACACCCAATTCCAGCAAAGCTTTCTGCACAGCATCGTCTATCGTTTTTGCCGTAGCAACCACCTTTTTCACTTGGAGGCTCCTCCCTTAGGGATAGGCTTATTACTACTATCGCGGTACAGGAAGTACGTTTGCACGATAGTGAACAGGTTACCGTACACCCAGTACAGAGACAGTGCGGAAGGCAATGTGACCGCAATCGCTAGAATCATAAGTGGCATCATGATAATCATCATTTGCATCTGCGGATTGCCCTGTGTAGCCTGACCCATCATTTTAGACTGCAAGTAAGTCGTAATTGCCGCAACGATTGGCAAGATATAGTACGGGTCTTTCTCACCCAAAGTCAGCCACAGGAAGCTCTGCTCCTTAATGGCTTCGGTACGGATAATCGCATGGTAGAACGCAATCAGGATTGGCATTTGTACCAGCATTGGCAAGCAGCCCGCTAATGGGTTGACGCCGTTCTTCTGGAAAATGGCCATAGTTTCTTGCTGCGCTTTTTGTGGATCGTTTTTGTACTTCTCACGGATTTTTTGCATTTCAGGCTGAAGCTCTTGCATTTTCTTCGAGCTCTTGATTTGCTTGACCATAAGTGGCAGTACAATCAGTCGAATGATGACTGTCGCTACCAAAATACCCAATCCGTAGTTGTTACCGAGTATTAATGCGCTCTCACTAATCAACCAGGATAGAGGATAGACTAAATACTTGTCCCAAATGCCGGTTGCGTCAGGGCCGATTGGCGCCGCAGTCTGTGGGTTACAGCCCGACAACACTAGAACCAGCAAGGTCAGCATAAGAATGCTGAGGGTGCGTCTACTCAAGGGTGATCCTCCTTTTCCCCGCTTCAATTGAGGTATGATTATTTGCGTTGATCCGGGACTGGATCAAACCCGCCCGGGTGAAACGGATGGCATTTAAGGATGCGACGAAGTGCCAACCATCCTCCCCTCCACGGACCAAATCGACGAATCGATTCGATAGCGTAGTGGGAACAGGTGGGCGCGAACCTGCATGTCGGTGGTTTCAGTGGAGAAATAAACAGTTGGTATCCACGAATCAACCCAACCATGATTTTCGCCAACATCGCTTCACCCTCTTTTTCCATTATGTACGGGTGCCTGTTTGATCACTTTGGCTCGTTTCATGACGTGCAATAGTGACTGCTCAATGGCTTCAAGGGTCATCGTTTCCACTCCTGGTCTCGCTATGATGACGAGATCAAGACCGCGTGGAATGACGGTTTCCAGACGTGCTACCGCCTCGCGTATGAGCCGCTTAACCCTGTTACGTATAACGGCGTTGCCAATTTTTTTGCTGACGGAAATCCCTGCGCGGAAAGCGGCTTGTCCCTCTTGCTTGGCTGAATATAGAACAAACTGCTTATTGGCGGCAGAGCTCCCTCGCTGAAACACGGATTGAAAGTGCTCATTTTTTTTGAGCCGGTGTGAACGATGCAAGGTAAACAACCCCTAACATCACAATTATAGTAGAAAACGCAAACAGCATCTACCAGTATATCCTTGTTTCGTTCACTTTTTTCCCATAAGTATGCTTTGTTTCAAAGAAAATTAGAAAAACACAAGAAAAGACTGCCCCAAGAATTAGCTGATACTAGCAAAGATTTCGTCGCTGATCTCATGGATCCGCTGAATCAGTCCCTCATCCGCTTGTATGAAACCGAGCTCCTTTAGCGATAAAGAAAGCTCCACGGGAAGTGACTTCCAATGCTCCTCCAGCGAACGTTCTGAATCGACGCATAAATAGAGCCAAACCGCTTCGGAAAATAAGAGGAACCAAGCTGCCTCTTCTTCCTCTTGCTGATGTAAGCGCTCTATCTTTTTTCGCAGCAGCTCATCGTTCAATGGGTCAAAGGCAAACATACCCTCAGTCTGTTGGGAGAGCAGATGAGCCCGATAGGTGGTGACCAGCTCTATTCCCTCCTGCAGATCCCGCTTGTGTGTGTACTTCTCCTTGATAAGCCTCTCTCGTTCATCTGATCGCCCGCATTCTTTCAGCAACGGGTATAGCATACGATCAGCCAATGTGCCCCGGCAAAAATAGGCGAACATCTGTAAGGCATGAATCCAGCCAGCCCATGCCGCCAAAAAAGCCGAGTAGCCACATCCTTCAGAGAGTGCCTCTTTCGCGTGCATGCTGTATTCTTCTTTGATCCTCTTTCCTTGCGCGAGCATTTTACCCCTTCCCTCTTCGGAATCAAGATAGTCTCCCATCGAGTGAAACCAGGCCAAATACCGCCCCTCAGGATCGTATATCAGTCTTGCTTCTTTTATATAGCGCCACGACCACGGCTTTTCATACACAGCCTCATCATTTGGTTTCGGATGTATATGCAGCTGAATGATCTGTCCTCTGAACTCGCAATTCTCACTCTTGTGGTCACAGATTCCCTCCACAATAATGTTCAGATCAAGATCACTATAGGCGTCTGCCTCTCCTCTACCAACTGATCCTCCCGCATATGCACACAACAAGCCTGGAAAAGCCTTTTCCTTTAGAAAGTCTCTTGCTAGCAAAATAAAAAAGTCGGTAAAATTCTCGTTCTGCTCCATCAGTTCTCCCTGCCTTTTGTCTCACCCTTTTAGTAGCTAGGTAATTAAACTCCTCCAAAAAGGGTTCCACATTTTCGCAGGACTTCCTCTTTCGCATGAACAAAGAATTTTCCGACTAAAATCGCAAACAAAAAGGCCACTGTAAGTGTGGCCTAAGCGGAAAGAACTTTTCTACCTCTTTGACGACGAGCAGCCAAAATTTTACGGCCATTTTTCGTGCTCATGCGCTTACGGAATCCATGATCCTTTTTGCGCTTACGGTTGTTAGGATTAAATGTTGGTCTCATTAACTATACACCTCCGCCTTGCACAGACATTCTTTTGCATTATAAAAACATATACCTAAAAAGTCAAGTGACAGTGGAATTCATTTACCAAGGAAAATATCCCCACAAAACTATTTCCCAAGGGCTGTGGATATCATTTTATCCACAAAAACAGATTTCGACAAGTTTATCTACAGCTTGTACACAAAATATGGACATGTGCATATGTACCAGGTACCAGAGGTTGTGTTTGTGGATAAGTATGAAAAAACCATTGATACCATGCGTTATATCTGTTATTATGTTTTTGTTTTGAAACGTGAATAACTTCAGAAGGCAAAAAAGGTTTTCCACAGCATGTGGATAAGTTTGTGGACAGATTTCCTCCATTGTGTATGTTGTTACTCACAAGGGTGAGGATAATCGTCTGCTTTTTTTCTCTTCTCCGGGTGTATTCCCTTTTTTTCGACTATTTTTATCCACAGTCGACAACCATCGACCATGTTGACAATTCGGTCGCACCTAACACGATTTTGCACTTTTTTCGTTATATTTTCGTTTGGATGAAACTATTTTACGGATGGCCCAAAAGGAGGGATTCTGGTTGGATGCAGCGATTAGCGAGCTATGGCGCAAGGTTTTGGCCAAGATAGAAAAATCGCTAAGCAAACCCAGTTTTGATACCTGGCTGAAAGCGACGAAAGCAACTACGTTAGAGGAAGATGCTCTGATAGTTGTCGCGCCCAATGACTTTGCAAGAGATTGGCTCGAAACCAGGTACGCACAACTGATTACCGATACACTATATGAAGTAACTGGTATCAATATGAAGGTAAAATTCGTCGTCTTGCAAAATCCCGACCCCGCATTTGCCGATGAACAGCCTAGCCCTCGGGTAAAAACCAGTGCTCCACCTACTGCTGCGGACGATCAACCGCCCAGTATACTGAATCCCAAATACACCTTTGACACGTTCGTCATTGGCTCCGGGAACAGATTCGCACACGCGGCCTCTCTTGCAGTCGCAGAAGCTCCAGCGAAAGCATACAATCCCCTCTTTATTTACGGGGGTGTCGGACTTGGCAAAACCCACTTGATGCATGCAATTGGCCATTATGTCATTCAGCACAATCCCTCAGCGAAAGTGGTTTATTTGTCATCTGAGAAGTTTACAAATGAGTTCATCAACTCGATTCGAGACAACAAGGCCGTCGAATTCCGCAACAAATATCGGAGCGTAGATGTCCTTTTAATTGATGATATTCAGTTCCTTGCTGGAAAAGAGTCTACCCAAGAAGAGTTTTTCCATACATTCAATGCTTTGCACGAAGAAAGCAAGCAAATTATCATCTCCTCTGACCGGCCTCCAAAAGAGATCCCGACACTAGAGGATCGTTTGCGCTCCAGATTTGAATGGGGTCTTATCACGGATATCCAGCCTCCTGATTTAGAAACACGGATCGCCATTTTGCGTAAAAAGGCGAAAGCGGAGAATCTGGACATTCCTAATGAAGTTATGGCATACATCGCTAACCAGATTGATAGCAATATTCGCGAGCTGGAAGGTGCGCTGATTCGTGTCGTTGCCTACTCTTCCCTGATTAATCGCGATATTGATACCCAACTGGCTGCGGAAGCATTGAAAGATATCATCCCGTCATCTCGCCCACGTGTGATTACGATCATAGATATTCAGCGAGCTGTGGGAGAAGCATATAATCTCAAGCTGGAAGATTTCAAAGCGAAAAAACGGACCAAAACCGTTGCTTTCCCTAGACAAATCGCGATGTACCTCTCTAGAGAGCTGACAGATGCATCTCTGCCAAAAATCGGAGACGAATTCGGTGGTCGTGACCACACAACAGTCATTCATGCCCACGAAAAAATCTCTCGTGCCCTGGCTAGTGATCCGCAAATGCAAACAACGATTCAATCGCTCATTGAAAAATTAAAAGCTCACCACTAAACCTGTGAATAACGCAAAAAGCCTATACACAACTTACCCACATGTGTATAGGCTCTCTTTAACGTAATCGATCCACATATCCACAAATCCACAGGCCCTATTACTACTTCTGTTAAAAAGATATATCCTAATAAGATATGAAAGAGGCGCAGCCATTATGCACGAGCTCGCAAAAAAATGGCGCCTACAAAGAGGGAGGAACAATCGATGCATATTACCGTTCAGCGAGACAAGCTATCCAATGCCGTATCGCATGTTAGCAAAGCGGTTTCCAGCCGAACAACTATTCCGATTTTAACCGGGATCAAGATAAAAACGGATGATGAAGGACTTACCCTGACTGCAAGTGATTCTGATGTATCCATTGAGGTTCAAATTCCTTTGGAAGAAGCAGGAGAATGGGGAGTTACGATTCACAAACCTGGTAGCATCGTGCTGACAGCTCGCATTTTCAGTGAGATCGTGCGCAAGCTGCCTAGTAACGAAATTCACATCCAGGTGGATGATCGTTTGGTGACGCAAATCCGTTCGGGTCAAGCTGAATTTACAATCAACGGGATGGATGCAAGCGAATTCCCTCAATTGCCACACCTGGAAGAGGATAAAGTATTCAGTGTTCCCTGTGATCTTCTGAAAGCTATGATTCGACAAACCGTTTTTGGTGTTTCGACATCTGAAATGCGTCCCATTTTGACCGGTTTGATGTGGTCGCTTGATCAAGGAGAGCTGCGCTTTGTTGCTACAGATAGCCACCGTTTGGCTAGTCGTACAGCAATGGTGGAATGCCCTGATGATCTTTCCTTTCATAACGTTGTCGTACCGGGTAAAAGTTGCAATGAACTGGTAAAAATATTGGATGATGACCAAAATCCTGCTGATATCGTCGTAGCAGAAAACCAGATTCTGGTGAAGTCGAAACATATTCTGTTCTACTCCCGTCTGTTGGAGGGAACCTATCCTGACACGACTCGAATCATTCCACAAGGCAGCAAAACCGAAATTACTGTGAGCACCAAGGAATTGCTGCAATCGATCGAGCGCGCTTCCTTGCTCAGTCGCGAAGGAAAATCCAACGTAGTCAAGCTGGTTACGTTGTCTGACGGCACTGTCGAAATTACCTCAAATGCACCCGAAATTGGGAAAGTAACAGATATTTTGTTACCAAAAGCGATGAATGGCGAGGAACTCAAGATCTCTTTCAACGCCAAGTATATGATTGATGCACTGCGCGCGATCGATAGCACAGAAATCAAAGCAAGCTTTACTGGTCCGATGAGTCCGTTCGTTATTCGTCCGACAGACCACGACTGGATGCTGCATCTGATCCTGCCAGTACGCACTTACTAAGCATTTTTTCGTAAAAGGTTGTTTTTACGTAAAAGAAAGGAGCCAAACCATGGGTGAGGTTTCCATCAAGACCGACTATATAACTCTTGGGCAATTTTTGAAGCTGGCGGAAGTCATTGACACAGGCGGTATGGCAAAAGCATTTTTGGCCGAAGTACCGATCCAGATTAACGGTGAGCTGGATAACCGTCGTGGCCGCAAGCTATATCCTGGCGATGAAGTGGCGATTGAAGGCTTTGGCCGCTATCAAGTAGTACGCCCCTGAGAGGAGAGCGTGATTCTTGTTTCTCAAGAACCTTTCGCTAACCAACTATCGCAATTACGAATCCCTGTCCCTGTCTTTTGACGGTCAGATTCAGCTCTTTATTGGCAACAATGCGCAAGGAAAAACCAATGTTCTGGAATCCATATACGTTTTGGCCCTGGCCAAATCCCATCGAACGCCCCGCGATAAGGAGCTGATCGGCTGGGAGGCTGATTATGCCGCTATCCGTAGCGATGTTCTTCGTCGCTACGGTTCTGTTCGTTTGGAGCTGCAGTTGACAGCGAAGGGAAAGCGAGCCAAAATCAACGGAATGGAACAGCAGAAGCTCAGTGCCTATGTTGGAGCTTTGAATGTCGTTATGTTTGCCCCGGAGGATTTGTCCATCGTCAAAGGAGCTCCTGCGCAGCGCAGACGATTTATTGATATGGAAATAGGACAGGTTTCTCCGACATATCTATATTATTTAAGCAATTACAACAAGGTGCTGGCCCAGCGAAATCAGCTTTTGAAGGATCTGGGAATGAAAAAAAGTAACTCGCTGGAAATGCTGGCAATTTGGAATACCCAATTAGCTGATTTAGCGGTAAAATTGTTACGGAAGCGATTTGAGTTTATTCGGAAGCTGGAAACGTGGGCACAAGAAATCCACACTGGCATTACCGATGGGAGGGAATTGCTTTCTTTGCATTACCAAAACTCTTCGCCAGTTACGGAAGAGATGTCGGCAGAACAGGCTGTCGATCAGCTGCTCGCTGCTTATGAAGAAGTTCGGGACCGAGAGATCATGCGGGGAAGCACCATGATTGGGCCACACCGTGATGATTTTTCACTTAAAATGAACAACATGGATGTACAAACGTACGGTTCGCAGGGGCAGCAGCGTACCAGTGCGCTGTCCATCAAATTGGCCGAAATTGAGCTAATAAAAGAAGAAGTGGGCGAATACCCGGTTCTTTTGTTGGATGATGTCTTGTCAGAGTTAGATGAACATCGACAGACACTGTTACTCGAAACCATCAAGGATCGGGTACAGACGTTTGTAAGCACAACGGGTGTGGAAGGCTTAAAGCATCAGGTTCTCCAGCAAGCCTCTCGTTTCTACGTGAAGGAAGGGAAAATCTCGGGAGAAAGGTAGGGGATCAGGGATGTTTATACACATTGGTGGAGATACTGTGGTGAGCACGAAGGAAGTGATTTCCATTCTTGATCATCAGACGGTGAAATCCTCGAAAATCAATAAGGCTTTCTTGCTTGAAAAACGGAAAACCGTTGTGGATCACAGCGAGGAAGAAACCAAGTCGTATGTGATCACCCAAGATGCCATATACTGTTCACCTATTTCTTCTCTGACGCTAAAGCGACGCGCTCAGTTCGTGGACAGCTTGGATCAGGTTCCCTTAGTACAAGCTGAAGTGGAGGAGTTGACTTAAGTAGTGGATCAAGTGACGACGAAAGATACAAACTACGATGCTAGTCAGATTCAGGTGCTGGAAGGGTTAGAGGCAGTTCGGAAACGTCCCGGCATGTACATCGGTTCGACCAGCGGCCGCGGTTTGCATCACCTGGTATGGGAGATTGTCGACAACGCCATCGACGAAGCGCTTGCCGGTTACTGTGACGATATTTTGGTAGTCATTCAGCCGGACAACTCCATAGCTGTAACCGATAATGGCCGGGGGATTCCAACCGGTATTCATGAAAAGACAGGGAAATCAACGGTAGAAACCGTTTTGACCGTTCTGCATGCCGGTGGTAAATTTGGCGGCGGCGGGTACAAGGTTTCCGGTGGTCTCCATGGTGTAGGTAGCTCGGTTGTGAACGCGCTCTCCGAGTGGATGGAAGTTGAAGTTAAGCAAAACGGCAGCATTTATCACATGCGTTTTAGCGTAGGTGCTCCTGAAGCGGATCTCGCTATCATTGGGGAAACCGAAGAGACAGGAACCAAGGTTACGTTTAAGCCAGACCCGACTATCTTTACCGAGACAACCGTTTTTGAATATGACATTTTGCAAAAACGGATTCGCGAGCTCGCTTTCCTAAACAAGGGACTGCGAATTACGCTAAGAGACGCACGTCCTGAACAGGAGCGGGAGGAATCGTTCCATTACGAGGGCGGTATCGTGCAATTCGTTGAGTACCTGAACAAAAACAGGGAAGCATTGCATGAAGAGGTTATTTATTGTGAGGGAGAAAAAGATGGTCTGCTGGTCGAAGTAGCGATTCAATACAATGACAGCTACGTCAGCAACATTTACTCTTTTGCCAACAATATCAATACACATGAGGGTGGAACGCACGAAACAGGCTTTAAAACAGCCCTTACCCGTGTGATCAACGACTATAGCCGCAAGTTTAATTTCTTGAAGGAAAAAGATCAGAATCTCTCCGGCGATGATGTCCGTGAAGGGATTACCGCGATCATTTCCGTAAAAATTCAAGAGCCTCAATTCGAAGGACAAACGAAAACAAAGCTGGGCAACTCGGAAGCTCGCAGTATTACAGAGTCTGTTTTCGGCGATCGTTTCAATAGCTTCATGGAGGAAAATCCGGGAGTAGCGAAAAAGGTCGTTGAAAAGGCATTGATGGCTGCAAGAGCGCGTGAAGCAGCGAAAAAAGCTCGTGAAATGACTCGCCGCAAGAGTGCTCTGGAAGTAAGTGCTTTGCCGGGTAAACTGGCGGATTGCTCTTCCAAAGACGCGTCTGAGTCCGAGCTGTTCATTGTAGAGGGAGACTCTGCTGGCGGATCAGCTAAATCTGGCCGTGATCGCCACTTCCAGGCAATCCTGCCTTTGCGCGGTAAAGTCTTGAACGTGGAAAAAGCGCGTTTGGACAAAATTCTTGGTAATAATGAGATTCGCATGATCATTACGGCACTTGGTACCGGGGTTGGCGAAGATTTTGATATTACCAAAGCGCGCTATCACAAGGTAGTAATCATGACGGATGCCGATGTCGATGGATCTCACATCCGTACGCTTCTTTTGACTTTCTTCTATCGTTACATGAGACAGCTTATTGAAGCGGGGTATATTTATATTGCACAGCCGCCTCTCTTTAGCATTAAGCAAGGAAAGCAGCTGCACTATGCTTATACCGACAAGCAGCGGGATGAGATTCTCTCAACGCTGAAAACGATGCCGAAGCCAAACATCCAGCGCTATAAAGGGTTGGGTGAGATGAACGCGGATCAGCTGTGGGATACAACTATGGATCCTAACGTGCGTACACTCCTGCAAGTGAATCTGGAGGATGCGATGGAATCCGATATGGTTTTTGAAACTCTCATGGGTGATGAAGTAGAGCCTCGTAGAGAATTTATCGAGCAGTATGCTTCTACCGTACGCGATCTCGATATTTAATCATGTAGGAAGACTCAGCTATTCTAGCGATGTATTCTGATACATGCTAGGATAGCTGAGTTTCTTTTTATTGTTTATGCACTTCAGAAAAATTTTTAGCAGAGTCGGTAAAAAAAATCAAATTTTCTATTGCAATGAAATAAAATCCATGCTAGATTATAGATCTAGAGGGAACACGGGCCTATAGCTCAGTTGGTTAGAGCGCACGCCTGATAAGCGTGAGGTCGGCTGTTCGAGTCAGCCTAGGCCCACCATTATCTACTTCTTACATAAGTAAAACAAAGCAAATAGCATTACCCTTTCATGGGGCTGTAGCTCAGTTGGGAGAGCGCCTGCCTTGCAAGCAGGAGGTCATCGGTTCGATCCCGTTCAGCTCCACCACATAATTATTCCTCGGTAGCTCAGTTGGTAGAGCAATCGGCTGTTAACCGATCGGTCGGCGGTTCGAGTCCGTCCCGAGGAGCCACTTTTACAACTCATAATCCTGGCCCGTTGGTGAAGCGGTTTAACACAGCAGCCTTTCACGCTGTCATACAGGGGTTCGAATCCCCTACGGGTCACCATACCATACCTCGCAAAGTGAAGCTGATATTTTTATTATCTTTCAGTTGTCGGGGTCCCCGAAAAGTAATCGGTGTTGCTACAACGCTGCGCTTCACTTTTTGGGGCATTTGGAGGCTTAGCTCAGCTGGGAGAGCATCTGCCTTACAAGCAGAGGGTCGGCGGTTCGATCCCGTCAGCCTCCACCACTTTTACAAAACGAATCAATCAGTATGGAGCTGTGGTGAAGTTGGAGTTCACGCCGGTCTGTCACACCGGAGGTCGCGGGTTCGAGTCCCGTCAGCTCCGCCATTCTTACTCAAGCAATGGTGGAACAAAAATGCTTGAGGCTCGGTAGCTCAGTCGGTAGAGCAGAGGACTGAAAATCCTCGTGTCGGCGGTTCGATTCCGTCCCGAGCCACCATCTATAAACTAAATATGCCGGTATAGCTCAATTGGTAGAGCACCTGACTTGTAATCAGGGGGTTGTGGGTTCAAGTCCTATTGCCGGCACCACCAATTACCTTGAAAGCAAATTATGTATCTTGTATGTATGATGCTTCTCTGGGAAATGATGGGGAGATAGTGAAGTGGCTAAACACGGCAGACTGTAAATCTGCTCCCTCCGGGTTCGGCG
>NZ_LGIQ01000009.1:748546-1546459 GCF_001187725.1 Brevibacillus reuszeri | reverse complement strand
TTGGGAAAGCTGACCATAGAGCGTGATAGTCGCGTAACCTAAACAGGTATCTCTCCGAGACCAACCCCGAGTAGCGCGGGACACGTGAAATCCCGTGTGAATCTGGCAGGACCATCTGCTAAGGCTAAATACTACCTAGCGACCGATAGTGAACCAGTACCGTGAGGGAAAGGTGAAAAGCACCCCGGGAGGGGAGTGAAATAGTACCTGAAACCGTGTGCTTACAAATAGTCGGAGCCCGTTAAAAGGGTGACGGCGTGCCTTTTGTAGAATGAACCGGCGAGTTACGATAGCGTGCGAGGTTAAGTTGAAGAGACGGAGCCGCAGCGAAAGCGAGTCTGAATAGGGCGATAGTACGTTGTCGTAGACCCGAAACCGTGTGATCTAGCCATGTCCAGGGTGAAGGTAGGGTAACACCTACTGGAGGCCCGAACCCACGCACGTTGAAAAGTGCGGGGATGAGGTGTGGCTAGCGGTGAAATTCCAATCGAACTCGGAGATAGCTGGTTCTCCCCGAAATAGCTTTAGGGCTAGCCTCGGAANTTGGGACCCCGCTGAACGCGAGCGTAAGCTTGTGTTCAGTGGGACCCTTTAGAGTCTTGGAGGTAGAGCACTGATTGGGCTAGGGGCCCTCATCGGGTTACCGAACTCAGTCAAACTCCGAATGCCAATGACTTATGTCCGGGAGTCAGACAATGAGTGCTAAGATCCATTGTCGAAAGGGAAACAGCCCAGACCATCAGCTAAGGTCCCCAAGTATACGTTAAGTGGGAAACGATGTGGAGTTGCCCAGACAACCAGGATGTTGGCTTAGAAGCAGCCACCATTTAAAGAGTGCGTAATAGCTCACTGGTCGAGTGACTCTGCGCGGAAAATGTAACGGGGCTAAACGTATCACCGAAGCTATGGCAGTCCTTACGGACTGGGTAGGGGAGCGTTCCAAGCAGCAGTGAAGCCGTACTGGAAAGAGCGGTGGAGCGCTTGGAAGTGAGAATGCCGGTGTAAGTAGCGAAAAGACAAGTGAGAATCTTGTCCACCGAAAGCCTAAGGTTTCCTGGGGAAGGCTCGTCCTCCCAGGGTTAGTCGGGACCTAAGCTGAGGCCGAAAGGCGTAGGCGATGGACAACAGGTTGATATTCCTGTACCACCTCTGTTCCGCTTGAGCAATGGCGTGACGCAGGAGGATAGGGTGAGCGGCCTACTGGATGGCCGTCCAAGCAGTAAGTGTGGTGTGTAGGCAAATCCGCACACCGCGAAGCACAAGCTGTGATGGCGAGGGAAATGTAAGTACCGAAGTCCCTGATTTCACACTGCCAAGAAAAGCGTCTAGCGAGGAACAAGGTGCCCGTACCGCAAACCGACACAGGTAGGCGAGGAGAGAATCCTAAGGTGCGCGGGATAACTCTTGCTAAGGAACTCGGCAAAATGGCCCCGTAACTTCGGGAGAAGGGGCGCCTCGGTAGGGTTAATAGCCCGAGGGGGCCGCAGTGAAAAGGCCCAAGCGACTGTTTAGCAAAAACACAGGTCTCTGCGAAGCCGCAAGGCGAAGTATAGGGGCTGACGCCTGCCCGGTGCTGGAAGGTTAAGGGGATGAGTTAGCGCAAGCGAAGCTTTGAACCGAAGCCCCAGTAAACGGCGGCCGTAACTATAACGGTCCTAAGGTAGCGAAATTCCTTGTCGGGTAAGTTCCGACCCGCACGAAAGGCGTAACGACTTGGGCGCTGTCTCGGCAAGAGACCCGGTGAAATCATAATACCTGTGAAGATGCAGGTTACCCGCGACAAGACGGAAAGACCCCATGGAGCTTTACTGTAGCCTGGTATTGGAACTTTGTGCATCATGTACAGGATAGGTGGGAAGCTGAGAAGCAGGGGCGCCAGCCTCTGTGGAGCTGTCGGTGGGATACCACCCTTGATGTACGGAGTTTCTAACTCGTCGCCCTTATCGGGCGAGAGGACCATGCCAGGTGGGCAGTTTGACTGGGGCGGTCGCCTCCTAAAAGGTAACGGAGGCGCCCAAAGGTTCCCTCAGAATGGTCGGAAATCATTCGTAGAGTGTAAAGGCAGAAGGGAGCTTGACTGCGAGACCTACAAGTCGAGCAGGGACGAAAGTCGGGCTTAGTGATCCGGTGGTTCCGCATGGAAGGGCCATCGCTCAACGGATAAAAGCTACCCTGGGGATAACAGGCTTATCTCCCCCAAGAGTCCACATCGACGGGGAGGTTTGGCACCTCGATGTCGGCTCATCGCATCCTGGGGCTGAAGTAGGTCCCAAGGGTTGGGCTGTTCGCCCATTAAAGCGGTACGCGAGCTGGGTTCAGAACGTCGTGAGACAGTTCGGTCCCTATCTGTCGCGGGCGTAGGAAGTTTGAGGAGAGCTGTCCTTAGTACGAGAGGACCGGGATGGACGCACCGCTGGTGCACCAGTTGTCACGCCAGTGGCACAGCTGGGTAGCTATGTGCGGAAGGGATAAGCGCTGAAAGCATCTAAGCGTGAAGCCCCCTCCAAGATGAGACTTCCCACAGCGCAAGCTGGTAAGACCCCTCATAGACGATGAGGTTGATAGGTTCGGTGTGGAAGCGTGGNGCGTGGCAACACGTGGAGCTGACGAATACTAATCGGTCGAGGACTTATCCACACTCTTAGCAAAAGCATGCATATCTAGTTTTGAAGGTGCATATTATCACGGAGAGTTACCCAAGAGGCCGAAGGGGACGGTTTGCTAAACCGTTAGTATGCGCAAGCGTAGCGAGGGTTCGAATCCCTCACTCTCCGCCATTTTTATTTTTACAATCAGAAAATAAATAGTTGGATGGCTTTCCAAAGCCTGCTTTTTTGTGGCGGCGTAGCTCAGCTGGTTAGAGCGTTCGGTTCATACCCGAAAGGTCGGGGGTTCGATTCCCTCCACCGCTACCATAGGGGCATAGTTTAAAGGTAGAACGAAGGTCTCCAAAACCTTTGGTGTGGGTTCGATTCCTACTGCCCCTGCCAAATAACCTGCATTGATTTTTGGACATAGGATATCATTATGGCGGTCGTGGCGAAGGGGTTAACGCACCGGATTGTGGCTCCGGCACTCGTGGGTTCAAGTCCCATCGATCGCCCCATGTAATGGGAGTATAGCCAAGTGGTAAGGCACGGGTCTGCAAAACCTTCACCCCCGGTTCAAATCCGGGTACTCCCTCCAAATTGTGTCCCAGTAGCTCAGCAGGATAGAGCAACGGCCTTCTAAGCCGTCGGTCGGGAGTTCGAATCTCTCCTGGGACGCATTGTTCATTCCTAACAGAAACCTAAGAATAAGAGTTACCTCCTGTGGATTTTAACAATCCACAGGAGGTTTTTTGATGTCTACGAAAGAAACGCTAAATCATTATATACCAAATATGCAGGTCTACTATATTATATAGAAGAAACGCGTTGAAACTGTTCCTTAACCTGGCTCTTCTATTAACGAGGAAAGTACCCCGTAGAGTCGAGCGAGAAAGTGTGACTATATTATGCGTATAGCTGCATATAGACATAAAAGCCTCCTCTCCCATCTCTTTTTGAGATGGAGAGGAGGCCACAATAAGAATAGCGAGAAGGACGCTCACGAGAGCCGTTTTTCGAGCTGCGAATAGGAGAATATCGACACACACTTAAATAAAAGGATTTGAGTAGTAGAGGCCGTGAAGATAGCGCTTCTCTGCTTTTTCCATAGCGACCTCTTTCTCGGCCTCCAGCGAGCTTTTTATTTTCTCCCAATACTCAGGAGTAGCGTCGCTTAAATCGACCGCCTCTGGGTCGCCTAGTAGATTGCGAATCAGCTGCCAATCATCCGGGTGCTCATATTGCTTCATTCCACCTCCAATTAATCGAATGTCATGTAGCAGCAGTTTAATATCCTCAGGAATCATCAACTTTCCCTCACAGATCAAATATTTTTTTAGGTTATGAGCGTGCATGAGAGACTGCTCTCACTGGTAATAATTTGTCTACTTTCATCAAAAATATGTAAGAAAATGCGAGATCGAGAGGACATTCCAAACGAGGAATGTGACGAATCCATGTTTTTCTTGTGGAAGATTTTTTCCACAATTCGCAGAGGATTCGACATGGATTAACACTTATTTACAAAATTAGTAATAAAGAAGTTTTTTCCCATAGAAGTAAAAAAATTTGACTGAAAAATGGGTATATTGATGTCTGAAAGTCGTATTGACTTCATATAGTGAATTGTGTATACTCAATTCCGTGATTAAAGTCAACTACAATCGAACAAAATTTTTTGATAATTGTTTGCGGTTTTGGGCAGTATCCAGCTGACTGCCTCTGCAAGTATCCATGAAGCATGAAGCTCTGCAACGAAAGCTTTGTACGTTCTGCTGACCGCACACTATCGAATTTTCGTCAGGAATAAATCGCATTTGATTTTCGTACCCATTAACCAAATCGAGCCTTTTTTGACAAGGGCTTTTTTTACTTTCGGAAACCTAAGAGAGATATAGGATGAAAGTATAAGAAAAACGAAGGCTTTCGCTATTGGACTTGGTGATAAGCCAAATTTTTCTAATCTGCTCGCTGTCAAGAGATGTCGAATAGAAAGAGAAAAAGGTGGGAAAGGTGATAGCAGTACCTTAATTTTTTCCCACTTTTGGGTCATTGCAAAATGAATCACATTTGATGTACACTCCCAATTGAGAGAAAAAGAATAGAGAAATTTTGGAAAAACACTACCCAAATCAGAACTGACCCAATTCTGGTTTAGGTCGAGGAGAAGAACCCATGAGTGTAATTAGAGAGATCATTGAGGGATTATTCATCGGATTTACTTCAACGGTAGGTGTCATCAGCACATACCAAACCCTGGTTTCATGCGCAGGGCTGTTTCGCAAAAAGGAAGCTGTCAGTACCGAGCCACAAAAGACTTTTGCAGTTCTGATTGCGGCGCACAATGAAAGTGCCGTCATCGCGCCATTGATTGAAAACCTGAAGAAGCTGGATTATCCGCGTGAAATGTACGACATCTTTGTCATCTGTGACAACTGTACAGACAACACCGCGGAGATTAGCCGGCAGCATGGAGCCTACGCATGTGAGCGTTTTGATACCTCCAAGCGTGGAAAAGGCTTCGGAATTGAATGGATGCTGGAAAACCTCTGGGCAAGACCAAAGCAGTACGATGCTGTCGTGATGTTTGATGCAGATAATCTCGTGGAGAAAAATTTCTTGCGCGTCATGAATGATCGTCTCTGTAAAGGGGCGAAAGTAATCCAAGGCTATCTGGATTCCAAGAACCCGTTTGATTCCTGGATTACGCTCTCGTACGCCGTTACGTACTGGTTTACCAACCGTATGTGGCAGCTTGCACGTCACAACCTGGGATTGCCGAACACATTAGGCGGAACAGGGCTGTGTATTGAGAGCAACCTGTTGAAAGAGATGGGTTGGGGAGCAACCAGTCTGACTGAGGATTTGGAGTTTGCTACTCGCTGTATTGCACGAGGCATTTACCCGACTTGGGCACATGACACCAAAGTTTGGGATGAGAAACCAATTGACTTGAAATCTTCCATGCGTCAACGTCTGCGCTGGATGCAGGGCCACTACGATGTGGCGGGTCGATACATTGGCACCGTTTTGAAAAACGGAATCAAATCAAGAAAACTGGGTATGCTTGATGCCGCGTTTTACTTGTTCCAGCCGATGTACGTCTTGATGGTTACGATGATGTCCCTGCTTTTCGTGGGCCGCTTTTTCGATATCGCAGCTTTGACACCAGCAGCAACCATTTTGCCAAGCTGGCTCGTCTATAGCTCAACAGCTGTATTCTACCTGTTGCCGTTCCTGGCGCTGTATCTGGAAAGGGTACCGCTGAAAGGCTATCTGGGATTGCTGTTGCTACCGTTTTTTTTCTTAACCTGGCTCCCGATCATGTTTTACGCGTTTTTCACCAAGAAAAACCAGGTGTGGAGTCACACTTCTCACAGCCGTGCGATTCGCATCGAGGAGATCCAGCAATAGGGATTGGAATCAAAACCACAGGGAATTAAAACCCTGTGGTTTTCCTGTTATTCAAAGTGGCGAGGATAGGTCCTGATTTGGTATAATGACGTGATTAAGGAATCGGGCCACGTCTCGACGAAAGCGAGGCATCCGTTTCATGGCTACGCAAGAGAGAGAACAGACGTAGCTGTGCCATGAGGAGGAATACAGCAATGAAGGTAGCACCAAATAGTTGTCATAACGAAACCCCATTGATGTGGGGAGACAAGCGATATCATACATGGAATTATCATTTGCGCGGGACCTTTCATGAAAAGATTTTCAAAGTGCCTTTGGACGGGGGATTTAGCTGCCCGAACCGGGATGGGAAGGTCGCAACGGGCGGCTGCACGTTTTGTAGCGCCAGAGGCTCTGGGGACTTTGCCGGAGATCGACGGATGGATTTGGAACGCCAGTTTCATGATGTGAAGAACCGGATGCATGAGAAGTGGCCACAAGCGAAATACCTCGGCTTTTTCCAAGCCTATACGAATACGTATGCACCTGTAGAAGAGCTTCGTGAGATGTATGAAGTCATTTTGAGGCAGGAAGGAGTCGTAGGTCTGTCCATCGCGACACGTCCCGATTGCCTGCCAGATGACGTTGTAGAATACCTCGCTGAACTCAATGAGCGCACGTACCTCTGGGTGGAGCTGGGATTGCAAACGGTTCATGAGCATACCGCGACATTGATTAACCGTGCTCACGATTATCAGTGCTATGTGGATGCTGTAGAAAAGCTGCGCAAGCATAACATTCGCGTTTGCTCGCATATTATCTACGGGCTGCCAGGTGAGTCGCATGAGGAAATGATGCAGACGGCAGACGCTGTTGCTCATTTGGACGTGCAGGGGATTAAAATTCATTTGCTGCATCTGTTGCGCAAAACGCCGATGGTGAAGCAATACGAGGCGGGACTGCTGGAATTTCTATCCCAAGAAGAATACACCAAGCTGGTAGTCGATACGTTGGAGATTCTTCCACCTGAAATGATCGTTCATCGAATCACAGGAGATGGGCCGCCAGATCTACTCATTGGCCCGATGTGGAGCCGTAAAAAGTGGGAAGTGCTGAACGGGATCGATGCTGAGCTGCGAAACCGGAATAGCTGGCAAGGAAAGTTTTACGTTCCAAAAGGATAATGAATGGATTGAGCAAGCAAAAGAGGAGCCATCCCAAAGGAGGCTCCTTTTTCTTATTCAAAACGATTCAACGAGCGAAGTATTTTTTTGGCTCGGCCGGGATAATTCGTAATGGCACCATCTACGCCAAGCTTGAGTGCCCCCTGTAATTCACGGCTGCTGTTCAGATTCCAGCCTAACACTGTGAGACCATGCTGATGTGATTGCTTGATGACACTAGCCGTTAGCTGATCATGCGGTACATGGAGCTGATCTGCCCGATAACGGGAGGCAACCTCCCAAGGATTAGCCAGGGGCCCTACGTACAAAAGTCCTGTGGTTTGCAGGGGATCTAATTCTTTTATGCGTAGCAGACTGTCAAAGTTAAATGAGGAAATAATCGTTCGCTCAGTCAACTGAAAGCGTCGGATTTGTTCAATGACCAAATCTTCAAGATGGGGCTGGCTGACCAAGAAGTTTTTCAATTCGATGATAATGCGCAAGGGCGTCTCTGAAAAGGCTTGAAATACTTCGCGCAAGGTTGGAATCCGCGCCTTGGAAAAACGAGAGTGAGAGTCCTTGTCTGCGCGGTACTGGCGCAGCTCTTGCAAGGTATGACTCCGGACCAGTCCAGAGCCGGTCGTCGTACGATCCAACTGATGATCGTGAATGACCACCAGCTTGTTGTCAGAACTCAATTGCACATCCAGCTCGATTCCATCTGCACGCCGCCTGACTGCTGCGTGAAAAGCTTCCATCGTGTTTTCCGGAAAGAGGCCGGAAGCGCCGCGATGGGCATAGATGAGTGGGAGCACGTGGGCTTCCTCCCTTCAAAGACATCTGCTCCTTTTACAAGCATATGTAAAAAGCCCCTCGATACGACCTTTCTTGAGGGGCAGCAGAAGAAACCTAGCTGAGTGCAGTGAGAACAATCACTAATAAGATGAATAGCACCAATACGAGTATGAATTCGTTGTTTCTGCCGCAGCTCACACAAATCCCCTCCTTCCCAGAAGAAGCAACTACTCCCTTCATCTTATGACTGAGTAGGGTAAATGGCGCTCATCGAATGCCCATCCTGCCTACTTTTGTGCATGACACACGCCTTTTTATACAGATTGGCAGATGACGGGCTGGGGGAATTTGCTACAATAGAACCAGATACGAGGCAGAGGAGGGAGCTTCATTGTGGTAAATGAACAAGAGATGCTCACATCAGGTGACTTGGTGATTGATCGACCAAACAGAAGGGTCAAGCTCCATCAGTACGATCGGACGCAGGTTGCTGATTGGGATAAACGCTTGCATGAACTCGCGATAGAATCGGATGCAACCAAGTTGATTGTCTATGGAAGAAAAGAAGATATTCCAGCTTGGCTCAGCGTGGGGTATACGCTTGAGGGAACGATCGATGGGTTCTTTCAAGGTCAAACCGCTCAAATGCTGACCCGCTACCTGACCGAAGAACGCGCGACTTCTACTGCACCTGAGCTGGCTGAGGAAATCCTCTCGCTGAGCCTGGCAAAAGCAGGCCAAACGGAAGGAAAAGCTCTGCCGGAAGGTTATTCTTTGCGAAAAGCGACCGATGCCGATGCAGAAGAGCTTTCCCGTCTATATGCACTCGTTTTTGCTACCTATCCAACTCCGATGAATGATCCGCAGTACATTCGAAAAACAATGAAGGAAGGCACGATCTATTACGTTGTCGAGTATGACGGCACTATCGCGTGTGCCGCTTCAGCCGAAGTAACGGAGCGTATGGGCTCAGCCGAAATGACCGATTGCGCTACGCATCCGAACCATGCGGGAAAAGGCCTCCTCCAGCCGTTGTTCATGGAGCTGGAGCGCAGGATGGAGGAAGCTGGCATCTACTACTTGTACACCTTGACACGTGCGCAATCGGCCGGAATGAATGTCACTGCATCTAAAATGGGATATGAATACCGCGGACGTCTTATCAATAATTGCACCATCTTTTCCGGATATGAAGACATGAATATTTGGGTGAAGCCACTTCGCCCGATTCGAGACTAATAGCTACTCGCCAGAAGGATATAGCTGCTGCTGAAGACGACGCGCCATCAAGGCTAGCTGAAGCTGCCATCGCTGATGCGCGTCCTCCAGGCGGTAGCCTGTTTTTTCTTCGATTTGTGTAAGCCGGTATTTCAAGGTGTGACGGTGAATGTACAGGGCCTGAGAGGTTTGTAAGCCATTCCCGTTTTGCCGTAAATAGACGTCGAGTGTTTCAAGCAGCTGCTGATTATACTTGGAATCATAACGGATTAATGGATCAAGCAGAGGCTTCCAGAGAGCAAGCATGCGCTCCTCGCTTTCTCGATACGGAAAAAGAAACTGGTAGCCTTGCATGTCCTTGTAGTGCAGTAGCTCAGGAGACTTCGCCAACAAGGGATAGGCTTGCAGGGTAAACATCGCTTCCTCTGCGGCATGGACCACATCACTCAAGTGCTGGCACGGATTGCTGATTGCAACATGTAGCCCGTACGACGGATGTAGATTTTCCCAGCGCGAAGTAAGCTGTGTGAGCAAAGAAATGCTCGTTTGATCATCGGGCAGGACAAACAGCAGACAGTGCGGACGCTCCCGTAAAAGGTACGAGCGTTTGTGGCGATCACAGAGCCGCCGCATGAGTGTAATCACATTTTGATGAAGCTCACCGATGTCAGGGCGATTAGATCCCTCTACATTGACTGCCACTACGAGATGACCTCCGGTTACTGGGTAACCAAGCATGCGACAACGACTATCCAGTTCGGAAGCGCTCATCGGCTTGCCATTTAGTAATTCCTCTACTAGATCGCCCTTCAGTCGCCATTCCGTAGCCGATACGGCGCGCTCCTTTACATATTCCAGGGCACATAGTGTCGCTGCATGCTGCAGGGCTACATCGTCCAGTTCCTCCCAGGCGGGCTTTGGCTTAACCAAGGTCAGTGTGCCAAAATGCTCCCGGTTCGCACGTATTGGTACGGAATGAGCACTTTCTGTAGCCTGATCATCACCAGCTTCGTTCAAACACCCTTGCTGTGTAACTTCGAAACCAAGAGCATCTACGAGCGTCACGGCCCCTCTAGTCAGCGTCGCAAGCTCGCCTGCGATGGCAGGCAAACCACCTTTGGATAAAGCAGCTTCAATCATTTTATTATGAATGGCCTGTGAATAAGCGAGCGTCTCAAACTGCCTGTTTACGATCGGCTGCAAAATCGCTTTGGTGATGGTGGAAAAGTTGATTTCCGTAGGAATTTCAATTAGCGGAAGCTGGTGACGGTTCGCCATCTCAATGAATGCCTCTGGGATTTCCCGCAAATAAAAGCCAGTATGAATAGCGACTCCGCTCAGCTTTTGCTTGGCAAGCGAAGGGATAAACGAAGAAAGTCTCATCGGATTGCCAGTCAGCCCAAAACCGGTCGTAATTAAAAATTCTCCTTCTTGCAGGCGACTAGTATCTTCAAGCACTTCCACAATTGTCACCCAGCGAATGGGATTATCCAGACCACCTGCACCTGCAATTAGCCTCGTTTGAACCATATCCGGTAATTGCAGGGCTTCACGAATTGTTATCGTCATGAGGAGTACCTCCAGAGCTTCAGAGTTCTTTATACAAAATGTACAAAAGATTTTGTCTCTTCGCCATGTTTTTTTGCCAGCACGTCGGATGAGGGAAAGTCGATGGTCAGCTAGGATAGAGGTAGAGAGTCAGAGGATGTTCAAAAAGTGGGGGAAGACACCGCCTTTTGAACAGGACCTATTAATAAGGGTGGCGACGATAATGGAAAAAAGCTATGTAATCAAGCCTGAACTCGGTAAGTCATATCCAGTAATCTCGCATGGCAAAGGGATTTATCTATACGATAAAGAGGGCAACCGCTATATCGACGGATCCAGTGGCGCTGTGACAGCGAGCATCGGTCACGGCGTAGAAGAAATCGCTGAGGCGATGTACGCCCAGGCCAAGGAAGTATCGTTTGCCTATCGCTCTCATTTTAGCAGTGATGCTGTAGAAAAGCTGGGAGCCAAGCTCGCTGCGTGGGCACCAGGCTCTTTAAACTGGACGTTTTTTGTGAGCAGCGGCTCAGAGGCAACAGAAACCGCTCAAAAAATTGCCATCCAATATTGGCAGGAAAAAGGCAAGCCAACGAAAAACCGTATCATCTCTCGCTGGATGAGCTATCACGGAATTACGATGGGAGCCCTCTCGATGTCGGGACACGTCCTGCGTCGGAAGCGCTTTGCGCCACTTCTGGCGGATTATCCAGCGATTACCGGTCCATATCCGTATCGTCGTCCAGAAGGAATGTCACTTGAAGAGTATGGGCTTGTGTGCGCGAACGAGCTGGAGACAGCTATCCTGCGCGTCGGACCAGACCAAGTGGCAGCCTTTATCGCGGAACCTGTGATCGGGGCAACAGCGGGCGCTGTCGTACCTCCAGACGGATACTTCCAGCGGATTCGTGAAATCTGCGACAAATACCAGGTGCTGTTTATTGCAGACGAGGTCATGACTGGCGTAGGACGTACGGGAAAAGCCTTTGGCGTGGATCACTGGGGAGTCGTCCCAGACCTGATGACGCTCGGAAAAGGAATGAGTGCTGGTTATACACCAATGGCAGCGACGATGGTATCCGACGAAATTATCGAGACGATTACCAAAGGCAGCGGCCTGATCATGGCCGGACACACCTACAGCGCGAATCCACAATCTGCAGCCATCTCACTCGCCGTGCTGGACTACGTGGAAAAGAACCAGCTGGTCGAAAAAGCAGCAGAGCAAGGTGCCTACCTTCTCTCTCGCTTGCAGGAGCTGGCAGACGAGCTTCCGTTGATCGGCGATGCACGCGGTCTCGGAATGCTGTGCGGACTGGAGTTCGTGAAAAATAAACAAACCAAAGAACCGTTTGCACTCTCCCAAGGGGTAGGTTCACAGGTGATTGCAAAAGCATTTGAAAAAGGTTTGCTCATTTATCCGGCAATGGGCGGTATCGATGGCGTAGCAGGTGACGCAGTTATCATCTCTCCTCCACTCACGATTACGAAAGAACAAATTGATGAGTTGATCGGACTCTTGAAAGAAGCGATTACAGCTGTGCAGCAAGAGCTGCAAGACAAGGCACTGATTGGATAGCACGAGACGGGAGGAACAAACAATGACCAATCGTTTTGAAAAAGTCGTTTCGATCGAAGAGGCGCTTTCGCATTTTCGTGACGGAATGACGCTATTGGCAGGAGGGTTCGGGGGAATCGGCAATCCCCCGACTCTGGTCCAAGGCATTTTGGATAAAGGCATACGTGATCTGACGCTAATCAGTAATGATACGGCGTTTCCTCATATCGGTATCGGGAAGCTCGTGACGGAGAAGCGCGTCAAAAAAGTGATCGCTTCACACATCGGGTCAAATCCCAACGCAGGGGCCCAAATGACGGCAGGTGAGCTCGAGGTAGAGTTCTGTCCGCAGGGGATACTTGCAGAGCGTGTACGGGCCGGTGGAGTGGGTCTGGGAGGGATTCTCTCTGATGTAGGGATTGGCACCATCGCTGAAAAAGGAAAGCAAAAAATCGTAGTTGATGGCAAGGAGTACTTGCTGGAAACGCCGATTACTGCTGAAGTAGCCATTGTTCACGCGAAAAAAGCGGACCGTTTTGGCAATCTGGTGTTTGACACGAGTGCACGCAATTTCAATCCATTGGTCGCGATGGCGGGAGATATCACCATCGTAGAAGCGGATGAAATCGTTGAAATTGGCGAGCTACACCCGGAAGAGATCGTAACCCCGGGCGTTTTTGTCAATTACATCGTTCAAAGTGAAGGGGTGAACTGGCAATGGGCATGGGAGAAGTAAAAGAGACAGAAAGCTATCGTGAACGAATTGCCCGCCGCGCGGCCATGGAAGTGGAGGACGGGATGATCATCAATCTGGGGATCGGCATCCCTACACTGGTTGCCGACTTTATCCCTGATGATATCCGTGTGATGTTTCACGCTGAAAATGGTATTTTAGGCACAGGGCCAAGTCCTGCAAAAGGTGAAGAGAATGCCATGCTGTGCAATGCGGGCGGGTTTCCCGTGACGCTGGCTACCGGAGCTTCCTTTTTTGACAGCGCTACCGCGTTTGCCATCATTCGTCGTGGACTGCTCGATATGACGATCCTCGGTGTGCTGGAAGTGAGTCAAGCTGGAGATATCGCGAACTGGATCGTTCCTGGCAAGCGTGTTCCCGGGATGGGTGGGGCCATGGAGCTGGCACAAAAAGCGAAGAAGGTAATGGTAGTAACTACCCATCTCGATAAAAATGGACGCTCCAAGATTGTTCGCGAGTGCTCCTTGCCACTGACCGCAGCCAAAGCAGCAGACTGGATCATTACCGATATGGCGGTCATGGAGGTTAAGCCTGACGGTCTTTATTTGCGCGAGGTCATGTATCCGTATTCAGTAGCAGATGTTATCGGCGCAACAGAGGCAGAGTTAAAAACAGAAGGCGAAGTCGGAGTATTCCGCTAAATAAAAACGAGGGAACGGGGGATGAACATGGCAAATTGGCAGACGCTCATTCACGAGCAATTGGAAAAGGACCGGGCACAAGCCACATCGCTATTGCAGGAGTGGGTGCAGAGTCCAAGTGTTCAAGGGGAGGAGCGTTCCATACAGGAGAGTATCGCAAGCCGGCTGGCTGAAATGGGACTTGCGGTTGATCTGTGGGTAATGGAAGGCGAAGAACTGCTCGCTCATCCCTATTTTGTATCGCCTCGTACTGTGTTTGACAGCAGCCCCAATGTTGTAGGGGTGTGGAAAGGTCAGGGTGGAGGACGCTCCATGGTTTTGAATGGCCACGTGGATGTCGTTCCTGCTGGTGACCGTGCGCAGTGGAGCGACGATCCTTTCAGTGGGAAGGTCGTGGACGGGAAGCTGTATGGACGTGGGGCTACCGATATGAAAGGGGGCAACCTGTCCTCTTTGCTCGCGATTCAAGTACTGCAAAAGCTGGGTGTCCAATTAAAAGGGGACGTCATTTTCCAAAGCGTGGTCGAGGAAGAGAGTGGCGGTGCGGGTACACTGGCAACCATTCTGCGTGGCTACAAAGCGGATGCAGCCCTGATTCCCGAGCCGACCAACATGAAAATTTTTCCAAAGCAGCAAGGCTCCATGTGGTTCCGGCTGACGGTAAAAGGCCGCTCTGCACACGGAGGAACACGCTATGAGGGTGTCAGTGCGATCGAAAAAAGCTTGCTCGTCGTGCAGGCCGTCGGCAAGCTGGAAAAAGAGCGGAACGACCGTCTGGATGATCCACTGTACGAAAAACTGCCGATCCCGATTCCGATTAATATCGGCGTCATTGAAGGCGGAAAATGGCCTTCTTCCGTTGCTGATCTCGTCAAGCTGGAGGGACGCATGGGTGTGGCGCCTGGAGAGCAGATGGAGGATGCCAAGGCAGAAATGGAAGCTGCGCTGAAGCAACTGGTAGAAATTGATCCATGGTTTGCTGAGCAGCCTGTAGAGCTGGAATGGTATGGTGCGCGCTGGGTTCCAGGAGCCGTGGCTGAAGATCACCCGCTTATGGAGATTTTGCATAACCAGTTCACAGCAGTTACGGGTAGTCGTGCAGTTGTAGAGGCGTCTCCTTGGGGGACAGATGGAGGGTTGTTAACAGCGCTGGCTGATACACCAGCCATTGTTGTGGGACCTGGCGTTACGCAAGTGGCACATTATCCAAATGAATATATCGAACTGAACGATGTGTTCCGTTGCGCAGAAATATTTGCCCTCACCCTGATAGAATGGTGCGGTGTTGAAGAAGAAAGTAAATAAAATATCAACTGCCTGTAGGTCAAAAGTATCAGATTTATATCGGCATCGATCGACAGCAGTTCTCTAAACCGACCCTCGTCATTTCTTGTCGACGAGGGTCGGTTTCTTTTTTGAGGGGCTCGACAGAAAATGGCAAGGAAGGCTTGAGGGAGTTGGAGAATGTTTGGAGGTCGGGTAGCTCGTATTTTTCTTATGACGAAGGAGGCTGGTTATGAAAAAAGCATGCTTTATTGGAGGCAGATGGGTTAGCACAGCGGAGTACGCGCCACTTTACTCTCCCTATAGCGGCCAGGAAATTGCCCAGATTCCTCAGGCAGACCCACACACTGTACAAAAGGCGATTGCAGCTGCTTGTGAGGCAGCCAAGCTCATGCGTAGGCTGCCAGCTTACCAGAGGGCGTCACTCTTGGAGAGGATATCCATTCTATTGAACGATAGGCTGGAGGAAGCGGCGCGACTGATTGCAATCGAAGCAGGAAAGCCGATCAAGACAGCACGTGGAGAAGTGATTCGAACCATTCAGACCTATAAATTCGCCGCGGAGGAGGCAAAGAGGCTGCATGGAGAAACCGTTCCCCTCGATGCTGCCATAGGGGGAGAGGGACGGATCGCGTACACCGTAAGAGAACCGCTTGGTGTAATCGGAGCTATCACCCCGTTTCATTTTCCGATGAATTTGGTTGCCCATAAAGTGGGACCCGCTTTGGCTGCCGGGAATTCAGTGGTGCTGAAGCCAGCATCACAAACGCCACTGAGTGCTTTTTTTCTCGCGGAGCTGGTTGAGCAGGCAGGTGTTCCTGCTGGGGCCCTGAATGTAGTAACAGGTAGTGGTGCAATCGTTGGCGATCAACTGGTTACCGATCCTCGAGTACGAGCTGTGACCTTTACAGGGAGTCCTGACGTTGGGATCGCGATCCGTAATCGGGCCGGATTAAAAAGAGTTGCACTTGAGCTTGGGTCAAACTCAGCCGTGATTGTTGATCGTGACGTACAGCTCGAGGAAGTCATCCCACGCTGTATTTTTGGAGCATTTGCCTACTCGGGACAGGTATGTATCTCTATTCAGCGCATCTACGTGGTTCAAGAGTTATATAGCGAATTTGTTCGCAGATTTGTCGCGGAAACACTCGCTCTGCGGGGAGGAGACTCTCTCTCTGAGGAAGCCGATTATTCAGCCATGATTCATCCAGCAGAAACAAAGCGTGTCCTCCAATGGATCGAGGAAGCAAGACAGCTAGGAGCCCTTGTGGAGTGCGGTGGACAGGTGACGGGTCGCATGCTTCAGCCAACCGTTTTGACAGGTGTGCCAGCGCGTGCAAATATCTCAAGCCAGGAGGTATTTGGTCCGGTTGTCTTGATAAATCCGATAGAATCCGTTTCGCATGGCATCGAGCTGGTCAATGACTCCCGATATGGCTTGCAGGCGGGAGTGTATACCAATCATCTAAGTATGGCCTTGCGGGCTGCTGACGAGTTGCAAGTAGGAGGAGTGCTTATTAACGATATCCCTACTTTCCGTGTCGACCACATGCCATATGGTGGTGTTAAAGAGAGCGGAATGGGCAGAGAGGGGGTCAAGTACGCGATGGAAGAAATGACAGAGCTAAAGCTGGTGATCGTAAAGAGGTGAGGAAAAAAAGTAGAATCCTCTTGCAAATAAGAGAAGACTTGTGCTATAGTAGTTATTGTTGAACCGTAACGCGGAGGGATACCGAAGTGGTCATAACGGGGCGGTCTTGAAAACCGTTAGAGTGCAAGCTCACGCGGGTTCGAATCCTGCTCCCTCCGCCATATTCCTATTACTGATCATGAAACTGAAAAGAACTCACCAACCTCACGTTGTCTAACGGAGGTTTTTTTATTTGTTTCAAGCATGTTATTCAAAAACCATGATCAAAACTACCACAACCAACAAACTGAGATATATTTTTGAAAATAACCGATCCGGGAGACGGTGGGCGATCCGGGTACCAAGTGGAACGCCGAGAAATCCGCCGAGAACAATACCTAAAAAGGCAGGCACGTAAACGAATCCGAAGCACCAGGCAGGAAGGCCAGGTTGCTGTAGTCCGGTTGCGATGGATGTAATGGCTCCAACAATCGCGATCGGAAGACTTAATGGATTGGCCAACGAAACAGCATGAAGCATGGCAAGTCCCCGTTTTCTCAAAAATGGAACCGTGAGGACACTTCCTCCAACACCTAATAGGGAAGCTAGAAATCCGATTCCAAGGCCAAGCGAAGACGTTTTGAATGGAGTGGGCAATGTGAACGATAGCCCATCTACGTCTAAAAATGATTTTTTCCAGATGGAAGTGACAATCGTATAAACGACCAGCAGGATGAACAGGTAGCGAAGAATATCTCCTTGTACAAAGGGTGTAGATAGTCCCCCCAGAAGAGCACCGACGGCAATGGCTGGAGCCAGCCGGAAGAAAATGGACCAAATAACATGTTGTTTGCGATGATGCGAAATGGTTGAATTGATGGAATTCACAATCATGACAGCTAGTGAGGTTCCAATCGCCACATGCATGATAGCCGCTTCTGGGACATCAAAACCAGGCAGGAGCAAATACATAACAGGTATTAATACGAACCCACCACCAAATCCAAACATGCTTGAAAGAATTCCCGTTAGGATGCCAATTGCTAAAAATCCTGCGATAACCAAAATGTGCAGCCCCCTTGTTAAAGTGAAATGCTTTGTTTTGTTGTTGCAACACGTCCTCTCACGTAAAGTATAATAAGGTTATTGGTATAAATAAAATTGTTGTTATTGATACCGTTCATAAATGGAGGTAATGTCTCTTTGGAACATGCACCCCTGGAGTTATATCGTGTTTTTTATACCTGTGCAAAGGAAGGGAGTTTGACAAGAGCAGCAGAGAAATTGCATGTTACCCAGCCTGCGATCAGCCATTCGATAAAGCAATTGGAGAAGAGCATGGGGGGAGCTCTCTTTTCGCGAGTTCCCAAGGGGGTTGTCTTAACGCGGGAGGGAGCGGTGCTGCTTGAGTACATCGAACAAGCTTTTCACTACATCGCTCTCGGAGAAAAAAAGGTGGCTGAAATGCGGCAATTGCTTGCTGGGGAAGTAAGAATTGGGGCGGGGGATACTCTTTGCAAATACATCCTGCTGCCTTCGCTTGAGTCGTTTCATGATGAGCATCCCGCCATTAAAATAAAGGTCACGAACCGAACTACACCAGAAAGTATAGCGCTGCTGAAAGAGGGCAGCATTGATTTTGCGTTGGTTAATTTACCTGTAACCGATCCCCAACTGGAAGTGGACAAAGTAATTGAAGTACATGATTGCTTTTTTGCTGGACCACGTTTTGAACACTTACGGAATCAAAAGCTATCACTGGATGAATTACTTTGTCTGCCGCTCATACTGCTTGAAGAAGGCAGCAATTCCAGACAATACTTGAATTCGTTCATGCAGCAAAAAGGATACCGGCTGGAACCGGAAATTGAGCTTGGAAGCTTAGATTTGCTCGTGGAATTTGCCAGAATTGGTCTAGGGGTTTCCTGTCTGACCCGCGAATTTGTTGACCATGAAGGCTCTACATTGTTTGAAATTGATTTGATAGAACCGATCCCGCCGCGTGAGATTGGAATCGTCAAATTGAAAAATGTCCCATTATCCGAAGCAGCAGGCGCTTTCATTCATTCTTTTTTTGCCATGTGAATGAGAACACGAATAAACCCTCTCGCCCGGATGAATCGCTTCCGGAAAAGAGGGGGTATGTCCGAATGGATCACAGGATGAGCATTCACTAGCTCTGTTGCTCTTTTTGCATCTCTACAAGGCGATTGAGAACAAGCTGAACCGCAATGGCATCATCTACATAGCCGATCGGGAAGATATAATCAGGAATAATATCCGCCGACAAAATAAAATACAACAAGGCGCTTCCAAGCACGGCACGAATTTCATCGGAAGCATCTGCTTTTGAATATTGTTCATACATGTCCCTGAGCTGTTCGATGAATGGGCCGGCACCGCTAACCTGGTCTACTTTTGCAAAAAAGTCTTCCTGAATAATCCGCCGTCCCTCAACGGTGAGGGCATAGATTTCATATTTGGCCAGCTCGGCTTTAACCATTTCGGTTGTGAAGGAATGGTCAAAAAAATTGGATGAGGCGAGAACCTCTTGTATGGCATCGATTGAGCTATGCATATCTGTGCGGGTGTTTGCTGATTCCAGCTCTACCTCAAAACCGGCGGCTTTCAGCAGTCTAGCCAAGGGGACCTGCAGGTGATTGGCAAATTGCTGGAGGTGATCTGGCTTTGCTTGCTGTTTTCCGTTTACAATCCGCGAGATCGTAGCCGTGTCAATTCCCGTCAACGTACTTAGCTTGCGCATAGAGAGGGAGCGTTCCTTCAGCAATGATTTAATGATCGTGCCCAAATCAGAGCGCTGATTGTCTACCGCCACGAGGTGTACACTCCTTTCCGCAACAGATGAACAAGGGTGTTGAGTTTTTTTCAACAAAAAATCTTGGGAAAAGCACTTTTTCTCAACAACCTCAATACAATGACTACAAATTGTGTGGGGAGTGATGAGAAAATGACTTGGTTGATCATATTGGGTTTTGCCATTTCTTCAAGCATTGATAATTTGGGAGTAGGTATTTCCTATGGCATCCGCAAGATTCGGATTGGCTTTTGGTCAAATCTTTTGATCGCTGGCATTTGTTTTGTTCTAAGTGAAATCGGAATTTATTTTGGTCAGATGCTTGTTTACCTTCTTCCGGGTATTCTTCCTGTGCTGCTGGGCGCACTCATCCTGGTTGTAATCGGGATTCGCATCATTTTGTTAGCTGTCCCAAGAACAAACAAAGAGTTGGGGACGGCAAGCGAAGGTGAAGCTGCTGGGAGTTCAAGAAGTATAAAAGGAATATTGCAAAATCCGGAGATAGCTGATTTTGACAAGTCAGGTGAAATCGGGCTGAAGGAAGCTTTCTTTTTGGGGATTGCACTGGCAGCGAATGCTGTGACGAATGGCTTGAGCGCAGGGTTAATAGGGCTGTCTCCGCATGCGATTTCCATAACGGCAGCGATTGGGAGCTTCCTGACGGTTTGGGTAGGGGTCGGTATTGGTGAAAAAGTGGCATCAGTGCGGATCGGTTCGTTTACATTAGGACAATTCGGGACGATGATAAGTGGGATTATTCTGTTGGCGATTGCCGCGAATTCTTTACTATAAGAAGGTGGACCAACCAGTTACTTGTCTCTATAGTATGAGATGGGTTAAGGCGTTATGAATGACTGGAGAAGAAACATTCCTGATCCTGAAAAATAAAAAAGAGCATAGGATTATGGATCCATTGCTCAGTCGAATTCGAACGTGTTTATTTTGAATGGTTTTTGTCAGTTGCCCCTCTTTCCATTTCAGCGCGAATCTCTTGTTCGATTTGCATGCGATATTCCTGCTCGGAAAGCTGTTGGGAAGCACTTTTCTCAGGGGATTCCTTTGTCTCTGAGAGGAGTCCTTGCGAAGCGAGTTTAAACTCTTTTAAAGTGCTGCCAACAGCTCTCCCCAATTGAGGTAATTTTGAGGGCCCGAACAATATGATACCGATGACGAATAAAAATAAAATACCAGTTAGATTTGGAAAATGCACAACGAATCCCTCCTTTTTTCATAATGTTAGTATTACACTGAGATATGGGAGAAAAATAAAAAGTAGCACGTGGTTTGTGACAGAATTGTGACGTTTTTGTGGTGTAGTCATGAGTTTATTATAAAGTTTTCCGTAAGATAGCAATCCAGCTGGTTTTTTCCTCAAAATCCAATAGAACCAATGTCGATGCAGCAGCCAATTTGGTATATGCTGTACGTAAGGACTCAAATTTTCTTGGGGGCCTTCGGCAGCTTCAAAAATGCAGAGGAAGCTGCCGTTTTTTTCTTTCTAAATATCAGAAAATAAACACTATATAGATAATTATAGTATAATGTCTGTAAACGTTTTCCAAAGGGAGGCAGGCGCATGATCGAGTCCCAGCGAGTCAGGAGAAATACACTAGGTGACATATTACGAAGGAGTCATGGGCGCTTTCCTGACAAGGTCGCCTTGCAGTTTGAGGAAGAAGCTCTTACATACAGGCAATTCGATCATCTTGTCAATCAAACAGCAAATGTGCTGATGGAAAAAGGCTTGCAAAAAGGCGAGCGTCTTGCAGTGCTATCCCGTAATTCCTTGGATTTTGCCATTGTGACCTTCGCTTCGGCCAAAGCTGGTGTCATTCTGGTGCCGATCAACTTTATGCTGAACACAGAGGATGTCGCATATATTTTGGCTCATTCCGAAGTAAGTGCATGCTTCGTATCGCCAGAGTTTCAAGGCGTCGCGCAATCTGCAATCGAGCAAGCAGCGATCTCCCCGCGTCTCCTGTCTCTGATCTCCAGACCTGCTGCACCTGAGGGGGAGTGGCTCCCGTTTCGTGATATGATTGCCCATGCCCAAGCGCACGAGCCAGAAGTGGAGCTGTCAGATGATGACGTTGCTCAGATTCTTTATACAAGCGGAACGGAATCGAAGCCAAAAGGCGTCATGCTGCCCCATAAAAGCATCATTTCCGAATACGTAAGCACAATTATCGAAGGAAACATGACATCAGAAGATGTGGCTATACATGCGCTGCCCTTGTTCCATAGCGCGCAGTTGCACTGCTTCCTCGGCCCTTACATTTATTTGGGGGGCAGCGGAATTATTTTGGAGCAGGCTACACCTGATTTGATGCTGCAGACGGTAGAGACGTTCAAAGCTACACAGCTGTTTTGCCCGCCGACCGTTTGGATCGCCTTGCTTCGTTCACCAGCGTTCTCCTCACGCAATTTGACTTCGCTCAAAAAATGCTACTACGGTGCAGCGATCATGCCTGTAGAAATTTTAAAAGAACTCAATCAGCGCTTGCCTGATGCCCAATTTTACAACTTTTACGGTCAGACGGAGGTAGCTCCGCTTGCAACAGTTTTGAAGCCTAATGAACAAATCAGAAAGGCAGGGTCTGCTGGAAAGCCAGCTCTCAACGTTGAAACAAAGATCGTGGACGACGAAGGCCAGGAGGTTCCACGAGGCAGTATCGGGGAGATCGTACACCGTACGAGTCATGCGATGCTGGGATATTTCCGCGACGAAGAAAAAACGCGGGCAGCTTTTAACGGCGGATGGTTTCACAGTGGCGATTTGGGGATCATGGATGAAGAAGGCTTTATTACGGTCGTAGACCGAAAGAAAGACATGATCAAGTCAGGTGGGGAGAATATAGCAAGCCGAGAAGTCGAGGAGCTGATCTATCAGCATCCAAAGGTTTCAGAGGTGGCGGTTATTGGCATCCCGCATCCTTACTGGATCGAAGCGGTAACCGCTGTAGTAGTGCCAAAATCAGGTGAGGCGGTAACGGCTGAGGAGCTGCTTGGTTTTTGCAAAGACCGTCTGTCGTCGTTTAAGGCACCCAAATATGTGGTGATTGCGGAAAACTTGCCCCGTAATCCTAGTGGAAAAATATTAAAAAGGGAGCTTCGCTTGCGTTATGAGATACTCGCGACACAATCATAATGCGATCGCATTGCTGTGCATTCTCCCCTAAAAAAATGCAGCCCGCTCACACGGTCAATCGACCAGGAGCGGGCTGTTTTTGCTTATTTGACTGTAGAAATCGTTGGGTGTTCCGCTGTGATCACATCGAATCGATACCCTTTTTCCTTCAAGAAGGAGATAACCTCAGGCAAAGCTTGCGCGGTTGCTGCTTTCGTGCTTGCGTCATGCATGAGAATCACGATTTCTTTTTGTGACTTCACTTGTTGCTTGACGTTGGCAAGTGCTCCGGCTGCTGTGTAATGGCTACTGCGAGCATCTCCATTTGTTACATTCCAGTCGATGAAGATGTACCCGCGATTGTTAGACTCAGCTTTGATTGCACTCATTACTGTTTGTTGCTTGTTATACAGCTTTGGATCCTGATATTTCAGGCTGACTGTATTTGTACTGCCACCTGGGTAGCGGAAGATCGTTGGTTTCATACCTGTCGCTTTTTCAATCAATTGATTACCTTTTTCCAGGTCATTGAAAAAGGCGTCCTTGCTCTGGTACAGTACCCGATAATCATGGGAGTAGGTATGTCCGCCGATCGAGTGACCTTCACTCATTGCTCGCTTCAGGATCGCTTCGTTACCAGGAACATGACTTCCAACGATAAAAAATGTTGCTTTCACATTATTTTTCTTTAGCGTATCCAAAACCAATGGCGTGATCGGTGATGGCCCATCGTCAAAAGTCAGGTATGCTACCTTGTCTGCTTGATTTGCTGGTGGTACCGGCTTTTGTACAGGCGGCACAGGAGGTTTCACTGGAGGTTGAACAGCTGTGCCATTTGTTCCTGATGTGTTTGGTACTGGTGGTTTCGTCACCGGTGGTGTTGCTGTTCCAGGAGTTCCAGCTGGCGGTGTCGTAGGCTTTTGGACGACAGGAACCTGTGGAACAACTGGTTTGCTATGAATGACAGTGAGAGGGTGGTACGGCTCCTCTCCATAGATCAGGTAAGCCTTGCGCAATTCTTTAAATTGCTTGAGTTGTTCGGCGTAAGATGCTTCGATTTCTTGCGGCGTACGCCCTTGCTCCAAAAGTTGACCGATTTTGTTCGAACCCATCACCTTGTCAAACAAGACGATTCCTTTATCCGTACTTTTCGGAACAGCAAAATGATTCAGCTGTCTTGCGTAGGCCAAAGCGTACATACCCGTTTTCACCGGATTAAATAACCGTGGTTCATGGATTTGCAGTCGTACCCCGCCAAGTCCATCCTTGTTCTCTGGCAAGAAGACGACACCTGGAAGCAGGCTTCCATTCAGTAAATCTGCATATTTGACGGAATCAATGCCTTCTCCGCCAATCCATGTAAAATTGTCTGCTTGCTTGATTCCTGTTCCTTCTCCCAAACCAGTAGCCATATAGCCAAAGACGGAAGCGAGGTCAGGAATATGCGGAGAGCTTTGCACCCATGTTAAGCCTGTATCCTGAAAAATCATGCTGCGTGTATAGCCCTCCATCGGAATGACAGTCAGATCGACTCCGATGCTGCGATTGAAAAATAAAGCAAGCTCGCCAATAGTCATTCCGTGCGCCAAAGGAATCGTATCTACCCCGATAAACGAGCGGTACGGAGCTTCGAGGACAGGTCCGTCCACAATGGAACCGCCAACTGGATTCGGGCGATCCAGAACGATTATTTTTTTATTCTCCTGTTTTGCTGCAGTCATTGTATACTGCAAGGTAGAGATGTAAGTGTACGTGCGTGAACCCACATCTTGCAAATCTATAAGCAGAACATCTACACTTGCCAGCATCTCTTTCGTAGGCGTACGCGTTGCACCATACAAGCCGTAAACCGGAATGCCATAAACAGGATGAACATAACTCGTTACCTGATTTTCTGCAGATGTTTTTCCATCCAATCCATATTCGGGAGCAAACAATGCGGCGAGCTTGACAGTCCGGTCTCTGCGCAACATGTCAATTGTGCTCATTCCTTGTCCGTTCACGCCAGTCTGATTCGTGACGAGCCCCACTTTTTTGCCTTCAATCTGCTGATGGAATTGATCGAAAAGAATATCACTTCCTAATTGAATGGCAGCGGTGTTGGCGGAACTTCCACCTTGAGGAATCATACTTAAGATAATTGCCAGGATAAGAAAAGGTATTAATTTCTTCATGTTTCTCCGCCTCTTTCAAATGTCGTTGCATGTCTATTGTAACGGTTTTTTGAAGGAATATGGTTTCATTTTTGTAACTATTTGAAATTAGTTCGAAAGGTAGAGGTTTTAAGTAACGTTTGTGGGGGAATTTATTAAAATTTAGGGCGTAGATTCCTTGAGTAAGAACACCTTCTGCACATCAAAATAAGTGCAAGGAGGTGTTCTTTGTGAAACGAATCGGAATGGCTCTCTCCGTTTCTGTGCTCGTGGCTGCCGCTCTTGCCGGCTGTTCACCGAACAAGGAACAGGGGACGGAAGACATGAACGGCAATCAGGCCAAATTCGAAGCGTACGGGATTAATTACCAAAATGATAATGCAGGCCGAGATAAAGGACCAGCTGCCATGATTAGTCAAAAAATGGTACACAAACGAGAGCCTCATCTCGTTGGGATTTTGGAGCGTCGTGCAGAGAGGCTTCCAGGCGTTGTAGACATCAAGGTCTTGGCCTATAAAGATACATTGCTTGTGGGCGTACTGCCTGTTGATACTCCCAAGGTGGATGAGGTCAATCCGAAGCCATCGATCCCGTATACTCCAGGAAAAATTATTCGTGTAGATAACGGACACCCGGATCATCTGCAAAAGCGAGTCGTGGACAGGATGCGCAGCAGGCTTCAAACAGAAACGCGCTTCAACGTCATGTATGTTTCTACAAATCGTGCGATCTACGATCAAATTGCAAACCTTCACTCACGGATTGTACGCGGCGAGCCAGTGAGTAATGAAGAGTTTCAAGTACTGGTCAACGATATCGGCTACACAGTAAAAGGCGTCAACCTCGTCGATTAACAACCATCCACCTGGATACCCGGGTGGGTTTTTTGTATGGCAGGAAAATAAACAGAAATGGGGAAATAGTCAAAAGAGAGTAGAGGAGAACGGCAAGGAGTGCAATTCATGAAATCATCCCATGTATCCATTTCCCAAATAACCCCACCGAGGCAAAAGCCATACGTACTCAGAAGACCCGCTCTGGCGAAAAAACTGCGGCTTCTGCATCATGCCCCGCTATGCCTGGTTCACGCGGGAACGGGCTACGGAAAGACCACTGCGCTGGCCACTTTTTTACACGATGCAGGTCTGGAAGCCAGCTGGTATTTTATCCGCACCCAGGACAGTAGGCTGCCGGTTTTTTTGGAGTGTCTTGTGGAAAGTGTACGCAGACTGCATCCGCATTTTGGTCAAGTGATTCTGGATCAGGTATGTGCTGTTGAACAAGTAGCGGACGAGAACCATCATCTGGACTGGCAAGCTATGGTGGAGCTGTTTGTAAGGGAGTGCCTCTCGCTTGAAGTGGAGCAGCTTGTCCTATTGGATGATTATCATTACATCGCGACCGGCAGCGATGTAGACTGTTTTGTGCAAAAATTGGCAGGGCAATTGCCGCCAAAAGTCAAGCTGATTTTACTGTCACGGGCTCGCCCGAATTGGCCTGAGCTGGAAATTTTAGCGGTTCGTGGGGAATGTGTAGAGCTGACAGCAGAAGATCTTCAATTTACGCGCGAAGAGTGTGAAGCTCTCTTTTTGGATCAATACGACGTTACCTTGACCCCGGATGAGTGGGAGCGGATCGAGCAGGTCTCTGCCGGTTGGATCATGGCATTGCGTTCTTTTGGTGAGAGAATCATGCGCGGAATGTCTGTCTCCGACAGCTTGCGCGATTTATCATCTGTGCTGCATTTGCTTGAGACGGAAGTATGGCTTGGACTGGATGACATCATGCAGCAATTTTTAATGGAGGCAGCTGTTCTCGAAGCATTTGTATTGGAGGATTGTCAGCAGGTGTTGGGCGAGTCTGGCGCAGAATTGCTCGCAAAAGCGCAAGGGAACAATTTGTTTCTGACAATGGACAAGCAGGGGATTTATTCGTTTCATCCACTGTTTCAGCGACTGTTGTCCAGTAAGCTTGCTTCGCAGACCGACACATATATCCGAGTCAATCGGCGAGCAGCCATTTGGCATCGGCGTAAAGGCGAAGAGGACAAGGCATTCGAGCGTTTACGTCTGATCGAGCAATGGGAGGTACTTGCAGAATGGCTGTTTCAGGCAGCTGAGCGGCTGCTGACAGCGGGACGACTGGACCTTTTGTACCAATGGCTAACGATTTTGCCAGACGCGGTCAAAGATCAGGAGCATTGGCTTTGGTACTACCAGGGGGAAGTGGAGCGATATCGCTGTATTTACTTCAAGGCGTTCGGTTCGTACGAGCATTTTCTTTCCCTCTGCGAGCAAAAGCTCGATCAAATCGGGCAATGCCGAGGTTTGGAGGGAATGGCACGGGTCCATTTGGATAGCGTACAGGGGGTAAGGGCAGAGGAATTGTTGAAAAAGGCGATCCAGCTGCTGCCACCAGTTGAACAAGCAAATGAAATGGCTCCGCGTCTCTATCGCTTGCTCGCCGAGATATATACGAATCGCGGAGATGCCAAGCAAGCCGCTGAATGGTATCGACGTAGTCAGGAGCTTGAACAGGAAACGGAAGTGGAGCTGGAATCGCGCCTGCTGTTTCGGACCGGACGCTTGCAGTCGTCGATTCAGCTATTGGAGAACAAATGGCGCATAGAGGAAACAAAGCAACCGTCATTAACTCGGTCCTATCGGGAAACCTCTCTGCTGCTTTCGTTTGTATATGCCTTGAATGGTGAGTGGGAACGAGGCTTACAGGCAGCGGAAACGGCAATTCAACTGGGAAAAGTAGCTGACTCACCGTTTGTAGAGGCAAACGGGTATGTGCGAAAAGCCCATGCGGCACTGATCAGCCAGCGTTTGCCGACGGACGAGATTCGCCGGCTGTATGAAAAAGGCTTGCAAATGATGGAGGAGCTGCAATCCACACGTGGAAAATCCGAGACTTTGCTCGGGCTGACACTTCTTTACGCTCGCGAGAAATCATTGGAGCAAGCGCTTCACTACGGACATCGAGGGATAAAAGAAACGGAGGCCATGCGAGATGACTGGCTCGGCAGCCTCGTTCGGCTCGCAGTCGGGATTGCTTATGCGACGCATGGGAAAGAGGCCGAAGCACAAAGCACGATTGAGGACTGCGCGGAGCGGCTCAGCCATTGCGGAGACAGTTATGGTGTCGTCATCTGTCAGCTGTGGCTCAGCTTTTTGGCGTATCGGAACAAAGAGTGGGATGTCTTCGTACCTGCTGTCACACAGGCGTTGTCCCTGATGCAGTCAGGCGAGTATCATTTTCTGCTGCAACGTCCGACCATGCTTACGCCTCAGGATGTTCAACAGCTGATGCCGGTTCTGCTCGAAGCGGAGCGGAGACAAGTTTTCCCCGATTATGTGTCCCAGCTTTTAAATGATTTGGGCTTGCAAAATGTGACCTTCCATCCGGGGTATACCTTGCGTATTCAAACGATGGGAAAATTCCGGGTGTGGCTGGGAGAGCGGGAGCTAAGTGAAAAGGCATGGCAGAGAGGCACAGCCAAATTATTGTTTCAATTGCTGCTGACGAAGCGCCAGCATTTGCTTGCCCGTGAGGAAATCATGAACAGCATGTGGCCAGAATCAGACGAGGAGTCTGCACTACGCGATTTTAAGGTAGCGCTGAATGCCCTCAATAAAGCACTGGAGCCTGATCGTGCTGCGCGTGCAGATACGTTTTTCATTCAGCGTCATGGCAGCTCGTACGGTTTCAATTTGGCTTCCGGGTACCATATTGATGTTGAGGAATTTGAAAAGCTGGTAGCTCGCGGATTGTCCGAACCGAATATCGAGCAGGCAGAGGTACTGCTGGAAAAAGGACTTGGCTATTACCAGGGAGATTACATGCCAGAGTGTCGCTACGAGGATTGGTGCGTAGAGGAGCGGGAGCGATTGCAGGGGTTGTTTTTACGGGGAGCAGAACGCCTGGCAAAAATCAGACTGAAAACCAATCAGGTGGAGAGCACCATTCGCTGGTGTGAGGCCATTTTGCGGGTCGACGACTGTTGGGAGGAAGCATACCGCTTGATGATGGTGGCTTACTTTCAATTGAACAACCGGACACAAGCGATACGCTGGTATGATAAATGTGTTGCAAAATTAAAGGAGCAGCTTGGTGTGGAGCCGATGCCTGCTACACAAGATACGTATCGTCAGATCGTGGGAAGCTAAAAAAGATCGCTCTTGCAGTGGTCTTTTTTTCGTTCACTGAAAGGCAGAAAGCTTTGGTTTGTGAGGGGAGTCCAGAAGGTTCGCGACATTATTTTTGACCACTTGACAAAACTAGGAAGGAAACATAAACTAATTTTTGTACTGACCAGTCAGTTCAAAAAAGTTAAAGGGGATGGAAGTGATGGCCTCATCAAAAAAAGATCACATTGCACAGGGAGCTTTGCGGGCTTTTGCCCAATATGGATTTAGCGAAACCTCGATGGATTCGATTGCCGAAATGGCACAGGTTGCAAAGGGAACATTGTACTACCACTTTTCCACGAAAGAGGAGCTGTTTCTCTATGTGATCGAAAAAGGCGTGAATATGCTGATTTACCATGTAGATACCGCGATGCAAAAGGATGAGCTTTCCCTGGAGGATCGCATGATGAATGTGCTGGATGAGCATCTTCGCTTCTTTTCCGAGAACCAAGAACTATGTTTTTTGTTGCTGAGCTTTTTCACGGGAGATGAGCAGCGTGATCAGATGGTCGGCAAGCTGCTGACGGGGTATTTTACAACGATGGAAACGTACATGATTGACTTGCAAAAGCAAGGCTACATCAGAGCGGATGCAGAAATTCGGACCGTCGCATCTGCCTTGTTCGGGATGATCGGCTTCACCGTGCTTCGCAAGCAGTTCCGCAAAGAGCCGGTGAACAGTGAAGCAGGAAGAAACACGTTGAAATATTTATTGGCAGGAATACTACAAACGAAATAATCGAGACATAGAGGAGAATGAACGATGAACAAACGTGCATGGATCGGGGTGGCTGGCTTTGCAGTCGGCATTACAGCACTTGGAACGATTTTGTTTGGACCAGGTATCGGAAGTGTAACAGGGAAAGGAAGTACACAAATCGCAGGGGTCATCGAGGGAACTGAAGTGGACCTGTCCTTCAAAATGGGTGGTTCGATTGAGCAGATTGCCTTAACAGACGGTGAAGAGGTAAAGGCGGGTCAACTCGTTGCAACATTGAACAGTGAAGAGCTTCTGGCGAAAAAGGAGCAGGCGGAAGCTGCCTACCATCTCGCGCAAGTAAAGCTGGAGCAAGCGAAAAAAGGGGTTTCCGTAACAGACAGCTCGAGTAGTGCTCAGGTGGATCAGGCACAAGCGGTAGTGAACTCCGCCAAAGCGCAGCTCGATGCGAATAAGAACGGTGCACGGGCAGAAGAAATTGCTCAGCTCAAAGCAAAGCTCTCGGCGGCACAAACCTCCAATCAAATTGCAGCTACCAATCTGGATCGGATGCAAAAGCTGTTGGTTGAAGGCGCAGTACCACAGGTAAAGGTAGAAGAAGCACAAATGCAGGCGGAAAAAGCAACTGCAGAACTGAAAGCTGCGGATGAGCAGCTGAAGATGGCACAATCAGGCTCTCGCCGCGAGCAAATTGATGCATCCCAGGCGCAATTGGATCAGGCAAAAGCAGCCTATGATCAGGCTGTAGCCGGTAGAGGACAGGTTGGACTGAAGCAGTTGGATGTCAAATCAGCTGAAGCTGGAGTGCAGCAGGCAAAAGGTGCCTTAGCTGAGATCGAAGCCTACATCAATAATACCAAGCTAACTGCGCCTGTCGATGGAATCGTCAAATCTGTCTCTGTCCAAAAAGGTGAACTGGTAGCACAAGGCTTCACAGTTATGACAATTCAAACCAAAGCAGACAATTATGTCAAATTCTATGTAAACGAGTACGCGCTTTCTACGATCAAACCTGGAGATATGGTGAAGCTGTACGTACCTGCATTGAAACGGGAAGTCGATGCGAAAATTGCAACGATTGCACCAGCAGCAGACTTTGCTGTGAAAAAAGCTACTCAAGAGCTTGGAGATCGTGATATCCGTTCCTTCCAGGTAAAGGTGCTTCTCGAAGGCTCAGAATTGCGTCCTGGATTGACTGTCGAATGGAAGCTCGAAGGGGCTGGTAGCGGTGAATAATTTTCCCCAACTTTTTTGGCAGGAATGGAGAAATCTTTTTACCAATAAAACAATTCGTAACGTCGTCTTCATTGTTCCGCTCATTTACCTGACGATGTTTGGCTTCCTCTACAGTGAGAAAAAAGTAATGGAAATCCCGACTGTGCTCGTAGATGCGGATCAAAGTGAGCTGAGCCGCGAATTGTACCGTGCTTTTGAGGTAGATAAGACGTTTCGGATCAATTCAATCGTTGGTACGGAAGAAGAGGCGATGAAGCTCGTAGATAAAGGCGAGGCGAACGTTGCGCTCATTATTCCACCGAGTCTGGAGCAGAATGTAAAAGCTGGGCGGGCAGCAGAGGTACTTACCGTCATTGACGGCAGCAACATGATGATTTCCAATACGGCGGTTCGGGCAGCCAGCACGGTGGTTAAAACCGTTTCCGCTGGAGCGACTCTGAAAAAACTGGAAGCAAAAGGAAGCTGGGGAGACGAAGGAAAGAACCTTTTTACGGGCATCGACTATCGCTATAGGGTCTTGTACAATCCGACATTCAGCTACTTGTCGTTCATGGTGTTTGGGTTGGCTGGTACAGTGTTGCAGCAGGTCCTGTTCCTCGGTGTGGCCCTCTCCGTAACGCAGCAAAAGGAAGCAGGAACATGGAAGCAAACGATGGCAACAAACAGCTTTTTTGCCATCACGTTGAGCAAGCTGCTGCCGTATTTCCTGGCTGGGACGTTGAATATGTTCCTCGGATTTACCCTGCTGTTAAAAGGCTTTGGCATCCCTTACTACGGCAGTACGGTTGATCTGATGATTGTCGCGAGCGCATTTAATCTGGCGGTTCTGTCGATCGGATATATGATTTCATTCTTCTCCAGTGATCAGCTTCAGGCTACTCAAATTGCGATGATGATCGCGGTTCCATCCTTCATGCTCTCAGGCTTTACATGGCCTTTCATGTCGATGCCGACTGTCATTGCTGCGATTGGGAAATCATTGCCGCTGACGTATTTTTTGGATGGCGTACGAGAAATTCTTACCAAGGGTCACGGCTTGTCCTATGTGAGTAACGACCTCGCTGCTTTGGGCTTTATGACGCTGGTTGGCTTGTTTGCTGCCTACGTCATTTACCTTGTGCAAACACGGAAAAAATCGGTAACAACGAGTGACTCCCCGAGCGCATAGGTAATTTTTGCGTAAAAGAAACGCTTGTGTTATAAAGAATCTTTCCTTTATACTTATTTAAAAAAAGGCAGATTCTTCAACACTAGGGGGACATTATGTCAGCGACTCATCTGAAACAATTGTGTGAAGAGACGTATACCAAGTTGAAAAGGGTTAGCATGGAAGTGGAACGTTATTTGAACCAGGTAACATTATCCGGTCTGGTTTCCGCATCAGGTGATCCGGAAGAGTTTGAATCCTACTACCGCAACTACCTTTCTGACCTGCGCCATTTGCTGGTCTACTGTGAGAATGCGTACGAACGGCTAGGGGTATCCCTGCGCCGAGCACGATTTAACGAGGAGTTTGCCGAGGAAGTGCTGTATCAGGTGTATCATACCTGTATCAATAACTTCTATTATCCCAAAGGCGAGGTCTATGATGAGGACGGGCGTTACTCTTATACCGGTCAAGATGCCATCATTTTTCGTAAACAGGTAACACCTGAACTGCAACAATTGACCCTTTCCTTATCTAGAATGTTTGAGCAAATGCGTGACGATCTGCAGTACTATGAGACAGATTACATTACAAAAAAACGGATGCAAAATGAACGAGCACAGGCATAAATTGCCTGTGCTTTTTTTCGTGCGCGATAACAGTACCTGACTTCTTACACCCCGACCGGTTGGCGAATAGAAGACATGATTTTCTCGACTTCATGAAGCATATCCTGACGAGCGGCATCTTCCACATAGGGAACGGCAGCAAAATTTTGATACGTTACATCGTAGCCGATCATTTGCAGGGTACCGTCCACAATCTGTTTTTTGACAACAGCATCGTATCCGTTTGCTGACATGGTTTCTGCCGATTCCCTCGTAGTTGTGATAACGATTGCCTGTTTATTTTGGAGCAGACCAACCGGACCATTTTCGGCGTAACGGAAGGCAAAGCCATTCGTAAAAATGCGATCGATGTAGCCTTTGAGAATGGCCGGAGCTGACCACCACCATACCGGGTAAATCATGACCAAAAGATCCGCATCCGTAATAATGGTTTGCTCGGATGCGATATCCTCCGACATGGTTCCTTGCTCGACACGGTGCATGTCCTCTGCTGTAAATACAGGCTGAAAATGCATTTGATAAAGATCGCGCAGCTCATAGGAAATATGCTGCTTGTCCAGCGATTGCTTCACACGTGAGAGGATCGCATGACAGAAGCTGTCTGTTCCTTCTTGGGCAAATACAATACATGCTTTCATATCCAATCCTCCTTTGTTAAAGGGCCAGAAATCATCTGTTGCTTCCACGCCTTATTGGAATCCAGCGCGAAGTCGCAACAAGAACTTATGGAACAAGCCACCCACTGTTTGCGGCTCAGGCTGCGGTGTTTGTGCAGGCTCTACCGGACGGAGCTGTCGCAAAGTCTGATTGACATCGATCATACCATAACCGTAGAGCTGATCATGCCCTGGAGGTCCGAGGTCGACAGCAGATTTGCGGATCACATCCATTACTTCGCTATTTTTCATATGCGGCTGGACCGAACGCACCAGTGCTGCTAAAGCGGCGACATGTGGACAAGCCATCGAGGTTCCTGACAGAGAAGCGTAGTCACTGTAAATGTAGGTGCTTGGAATATCAACACCCGGTGCGGAGACATCGAGGTGCTCGCCAAAGTTGGAAAAATCGGCGCGCTCCTTGCGATGATCGACAGCTGCAACGGAGAGGACTTCATCATAGGCAGCAGGGTAGCTCGGCTGATCGCTCGCATCATTGCCTGACGCTGCCACGAGGATCACATTCTTTTGAAACGCATACTGACACGCTTCTTTTAAAGCTGCAGACGAGGTGTAGTTGCCGACACTCAAATTGATGACATCTGCCCCATGATCGGTTGCCCAATAAATGCCCTGAGCGATATCTACCGCCGAACCAGAGCCGTCTGCGCCAATCGCTTTGATAGGCATTAGCTTGCTTTTCCAGGTCATCCCGGCGATTCCGTCCTTGTTATTCGTTTTGGCTGCGATGACTCCTGAGACATGCGTTCCGTGTCCGTTGTCGTCTTGTGGCTTATTATTGTCCTCAAGGATGTTATAGCCCTCGACAAGCTTGCCGGCAAATTCAGGATGCTTCATGTCGACGCCTGTATCAACCACGGCTACAAGGACATCACTGCTTCCTTCACTGATGTCCCAGCTTTTTTCCATCCCGATCAATGGTAAATTCCACTGATACTCCGTGTAGTACGTATCGTTTGGTTTACGGTTGGGAAGAAGCAGGTAATTCGGTTCAGCAAAAACGGAGTCGGGATGCTCTGCCAGCTTTTTCATTAATTGCTGGGTGGTCATACTGCGTGACTTGATGATCAAAAATTTATCAAAATCGCGTTTGATCTTGGCATCGAGGGAAGCTACCAAGGTATCAATCTTTTTTTGCTCCGGTCTGGGGGAGAAACGTACGACTACTTCATGCTCCACATAATGACTGCGATCCCGCGGGTTATGATGGAGTGTCTGGATATGGCTTTTTCCTTCCAAGCTCCGGCGGATGTCTTTGACCTGCTCGATATAGTTGATTCGTGGAATTGTTGAGTTTACCGAAGTGACTTTTGGATGAGGCTCGCGCATTTCCTGCTCCGCATTTTGATGCATACGATAAGGAATAGCAACAAGTCCGACCAAGGCGATGGCGACAGCTAGCGTGGGCAAGACTCGCAAAAAAATTCACTCCCTCCAGTGCTTATGGATATAGCCTGCACATGGCGAGAGTGATTATGAAGGAAATAGCTTACATTCGATTGTTAACAGGACGAACCCGTGTCTGGCGAAGAGAACGGCGAGGGAGCTTCCAGCCGTTATAGACTGAAATCATACGGCATAACACGACCGCCATGAATAGACCGTACAGCTCATTCACAGTAGTTGTCCATTTGAGCCCGACTGCCAATCCCGCACCCATTGCCCACATCGCATAAATTTCTTCTTTGAAAACGAGTGGTTTGCGACCTGCCAAAACATCTCTGATGATTCCACCGCCAATACCTGTCAGGACAGCAGCGACGATTGTAGCACTTAACGGGTAATTCATTTTTGTCGCATACATCGCACCTTGGATGGCAAAGGCAGACAGCCCGACAGCATCGAAAAACAGACCCCAGCGATCCCAGTAGCGAAGGTATTTTTGTGGAAGGATAAAAACAATAAGCATCGTGACAAGAGCAATTGTAAACAGTGTACCCTGATTCCAAAAAGCAGTAAGAGGTATGCCAAGCAGGATATTGCGCATGAGCCCGCCGCCAAAAGCGGTTGCCATTCCGAGAACGATTACCCCCAAGATGTCATATTCCTCTTCCATGGCAATGATGGCGCCACTTATGACAAACGCCACCGTGCCAATGATGTTAAACCATTCCCAAGACATGTAAAAAATCAGCGTCCTTCCATTTATATCAAACCTAGCTGTGACAAACCGTGATGGATACCACCCTCATCAACGTGGCGGGTAATCATATTGGCGTGCGGCTTCAACTCATCATGAGCATTGCCCATCGCAACCCCCATGCCTACAAAGGAGAGCATTTCTTTATCGTTTAGTCCGTCTCCAAATGCTACGGCTTCGGCAGAAGAAATGCCATAGTGCTGCAAAATCGCTTCAATCCCTCGCGCCTTGGAACCATTTGGAGGCAAGACATCCAGAACCTGTGGATGCCAGCGAATATAGGAGACCTCATTAAAACGACCGATATATGGATGCTCATTTTGCTCGTTGCAGTAGAGAAAAGCCTGATAAATGGGTGTTTCCTTCCAGTAACCGGGACGGTGGTCAGGGTGTGGCAATTTCAGTGAATCAAAAGATTCCATCACATCTGGATGGTTGCTGACATTGGCAAAGCATGTTTCTGCACCGAGGAAGACCATCGGATGATTGTTGCTGTCAGCCATTCCCTCCAGTGTTGCCAGTGTTTCGATCGCTACTGGCGTGTGATGGATCAGTTCTCCCCCGCTCACTGCGTAGGAGCCGTTAAAACCGACAAAGGTATCAATTCCGAGTTGTGCGGCAATCGGCTTCAGATGATAGGGAGAGCGGCCAGTCGCAATGGCTACCTTCACACCATTTTCTTTCAAACGGGAAACAGCTCTGATTGTTGTCTCTGGAATCGTGTGCGCTGTATCCAGCAGCGTCCCATCGATATCAAAAAAGACGATTTTGTAGTTCATTTGTTTTCCTCTCCACTCTTTTTCTATGTGATCTCTCTTACAGGCATTTTCACACAAAAAAATAGGAAAAGGAATGCCCGGAAAAGACATTCCTCTTCACTTTGCTTTTAGAATACAGCCTGCTGTGTCTCGCTGTCAAATAGGTGACATTTGGAAAGATCCATACCAAGCTTCACTGTCATTTTTGGCTTCAAGCCTTCACGTGCATCAACGCGTGCAACCATCTGTGCATCACCGATGTTGGTAAAGTAAACATACAGCTCTGAGCCCATATTTTCTACGACTTCGACCTCTGCCTGAAGAAAGCTTTCAAACGGATTAGCTTCCAAAAAAGAAGAGTCGCTGTAAATATCTTCTGGTCGAATACCAAAAATGGCAGATGTATTCACATACCCTTTATCACGAATGAGCTTGGCTTTATCGTCAGGAAAACGAATGTGAATGTTAGGGGCTTCAAATACACAGACCCCATCTTTTTCAAAAACGCTTCCTTTTACAAAATTCATTGCAGGTGAACCGATAAAGCTGGCAACGAACAGATTAACTGGCTTGCTATAGATTTCAGTAGGGGTGTCAACCTGCTGGATAAAGCCGTCTTTCATTACGACGATCCGATCGCCCATGGTCATCGCTTCAGTCTGGTCGTGCGTGACATAAATGATCGTCGTATTTAAACGCTGGTGCAGCTTGAGGATTTCCGTGCGCATTTGAACCCGCAGTTTGGCATCCAGGTTTGAAAGCGGCTCATCCATCAAAAATACTTGGGGCTCTCGCACGATCGCTCGGCCAAGCGCCACGCGCTGCCTTTGACCACCCGACAAAGCTTTTGGCTTCCGATCCAACAGATGGGTAATATCTAATATACGAGCAGCTTCCTGGATGCGTTTTTCAATTTCCGATTTGGAAAATTTGCGCAATTTGAGGCCGAATGCCATATTTTCATAAACGTTCATGTGAGGGTAAAGCGCATAGCTCTGAAATACCATGGCAATATCCCTGTCTTTGGGAGCGACATCATTCACACGTCGATCCCCTATGTACATGTCACCTTCCGAGATTTCCTCCAGACCGGCTATCATACGCAGGGTTGTGGATTTGCCGCAACCAGAAGGACCTACGAGAACGAGGAACTCGCGGTCTTGAATATCGAGATGAAAGTCGTCAACCGCCGTTACTTGATTGCCATAGCGTTTGTAGATGTGGGAAAGCGTCACCTTTGCCATTTGGAAAGCACCTCCAAAAATGAATGGTATGCGGTCTTGTGGGATTGTTACAAGAATCGTATCAGGATCGGCAAGGATGAGCTATAGCTATAATGTACAAAATGTTTTGTTAATTCTGACGAAATAACAAATAAAGCTGCAATAGTACGGCATCAGAAAACATGCGCGGGTCTAGTCCCGTTTGTTCTGTCAGCTTGTCCAATCTGTACAAGAGCGTGTTTCGATGAAGGAAGAGCTGTCTGGCTGTGTCACTCACATTTAACTGGCGAGAAAATAATGTCTCCAAAGTCTCTACCTGCTCGGCATTCAGCTGTGGAATCGAAGCGAGCGAGCGGATCTGATTGGAAATGGCCGTGGCAGCTTGTGATGGAAGGGACGAGGCCCAGCGTTCAAGAAGATGCAACCAGCTTCCGGCAACCATCGTACGAGGACGAAAGTGCGCAATCGCATGAGAAAGGGAGAGTAATTGCATGAGCTCCTTATCCAGTACAGTAGGAGCAGATAATGGGAGACCTGCCAGTATACGAATATTTTCCATGTATTCTGTGGTAATCAGATCATGTAATCCTGAAGCCCATTCAAGCAATTCCTCTTTTTCACTCTGATTTGCAAGCATAGATAAAGGGACGATAAGGAAAAGATAGGAGTGATTCAATGGAACGAAGATAAGCGATGGGCTTGATTGTTCATTGCTTTTAAAGAAGTCATGCAAAACGGGCTGCAAAGCAGTCCATTCGAATGTGCTGTCTACCCGACATCTTTCCAAAAGAAAACAGACACGCTCCTCTCGCCAGGGCCATTGCTGCTCCAAACGAGCAGGGAAAGGGCGATGGTTTCCTACGGCGATTCCTTGTAACCAGGAGCCGATTTGCTCTGGAATCGAAGTCTTTTGCAGGGGCTGAGTAAAAAACAGGCCAAGCATTGCTCTTGCTGCAGGATGCCATTTACTCGATTCGATCAGGACGAGCCATATTCCATCCGTATCTTGTGCAGAAGTGACCAGCTCCCAGCCTCGTTCTTTATGCGTTTGCTGGAGTTCTTCTACTTTATTTGCTTCCGTTTGCAGGCAAGTAATAGGCAGACTGGTTGCTTGGTGAATTTTCTCCACATCTTTTATCCAATTTTCCATGGGAGCCTCCTCTCAAAAAAATAGAGTAAGGCTATTATACCTTACTCCAGTGCAAGTGTGGCGGCCGACTCCTGCAAAACAGGCGCTCCTGAAGCCGATTCGAAGCGAGCTGTAGGTGTCGAGGCCCCAATTAGCGTATGCAGTGTCAATTCAGGACGGGAGCGCAAACGGATGTTGACGCCGGTCTGTCCAAGTCCTTCACTGATGTAGAACGGTCTGCCGTCCATTTCGTGCAAGCCTTTGACCATATTCAGTTTTGGCAGCTGGCCCATTTTGGCCAAATGAAAGGGACGTGGCCAGTGAATTTGTCCTCCGTGAAAATGACCGGAGAGCAGGTAATCATAGGTGTATTCTTTCATTTGAAGAACGACATTGGGGTCATGAGTCAATACGAGTCTGGCTCCTGCTTCGGGTACATGCTGAAACGATTTGGCGAGCTTGCTTCGGCCTGTGGCAAAATCATCAACGCCAATGATATGAAGTGGCTGGCCATGATGAGAAACCGTTTCATGCTCATTGACAAGCACACGGCATCCAAGCTGTTCCAGCGCCAGTTTCAATTCGCGCAGCTTCGAGGCTTTCAATACATAATCATGGTTTCCAAAAACAACGAATGTTCCTAAGGCAGGCCGCAGGAGCATGACTGTTTGGACATAGGCAACGGCTTTCGGGATATTTTTTTGTCGATCGAGCAAATCTCCTGTAATGGCAATCAGATCAATAGGCTGGTCTGAAAATTTCTCGACGATATGATCGGCATCAACAGACAGATTTTCCATGTGCAGGTCAGACAAATGCAAAACAGACAGTGCTTCCCAACCGCTTGTATCTTTCATTCGAGCTGATTTTTGCAAAGGGATCGTTACAAACTGGGTATGAACATCAAATGTATTGCGGTAAGCACGAATCAGCAACAAAGCGACAGCAACTGCAAGTAAAATCCAGGTCATGGTAGTTTGCCATCTCCTTTGTTTTAGTCATGTGAATAACGTTCATTATACTAGATTTTTTCTTTAATCGAATAAGTAGGTTTTTGGTAGAAGGAATTTGACACAAGGTGCAGAAATATTATGAATGTTGCGGTGTATAGAATCATAATTTTAGAGGCATTAGGAGAGTGATCACATGAACGTAGAAAAAATTCCGGCAACGGAAGGCCGGTTTAATCTGCAAAATTACGATGAAACCTACGCTAATTTTGACTGGGCTGAAGTAGAAAAACAGTTTACCTGGTACGAAACAGGCAAAGTGAACATGGCTTACGAGGCGATCGATCGCCATTTGTTGACAGACAAGAAAGACAAGCCAGCACTCCTATACAGTGATTTGACCAGAGAAGAGACTTACACGTATGCGCAATTGAGTGAACTATCCAACAAATTTGGAAACGTTCTGCGCAAGCTGGGGATTCAGAAGGGCGATCGTGTATTTGTCTTCATGCCGCGTACGCCTGAGCTTTATGTAAGCGTTTTAGGAACGATCAAGGTAGGGGCAATCGTCGGGCCACTTTTCGAAGCATTCATGGAAGCGGCTGTACGCGATCGCTTGTCTGACAGTGAGGCAGTTGCGATTGTAACGGTTCCTTCTCTGTTGTCGCGCATTCCTGTTGACGAGCTACCAGCGCTCAAGCATGTCATTCTCGTAGGTGGAGCGGATGAGCAGAAAGAGGGAGTCACCAGCTTTGAGGCCGCAATGGCAGAGGCGTCTTCCGAGCTTGAGATCGAGTGGGTAGATCGCGAGGACGGCATGATCCTGCACTACACATCCGGATCAACAGGAAAGCCAAAAGGGGTGCTGCACGTACACAACGTGATGATTCAGCACCTGCAAACAGGAAAATGGGTATTGGATTTCCAAGATGACGATATTTACTGGTGTACCGCTGACCCAGGCTGGGTAACAGGTACAGCCTACGGTATTTTCTCCCCATGGCTGAATGGTGTGACCAACGTCGTCCGCGGTGGACGCTTTACGCCGGAAGACTGGTACAAAACGATTGAAAAATACAAGGTCACCGTCTGGTACAGTGCTCCAACAGCTTTCCGTATGCTGATGGGAGCAGGCGATGAAGTTGTGAAGAAATTTGATCTGTCCAGCCTTCGTCACGTACTGAGCGTGGGCGAACCGCTCAATCCGGAAGTCGTTTACTGGGGACTGCGCGTATTCAATCACCGCATCCACGACAACTGGTGGATGACAGAAACGGGCGGACAGCTGATTTCCAACTTCCGCAGCATGCCGATCAAGCCAGGCTCCATGGGCAAACCAATCCCTGGCGTGCACGCTGCAATCATCGACAATCAAGGAAACGAGCTGCCGGCTAATCGCATGGGCAATTTGGCAATTCGTGTGGGCTGGCCAGCCATGATGAGAAAAATCTGGAACAATCCAGCAAAATACGAAGAGTACTTCCACATTCCTGGCTGGTATGTATCCGGTGACTCGGCGTACAAGGATGAAGAAGGCTACTTCTGGTTCCAAGGGAGAATTGATGACGTCATCAATACATCTGGTGAGCGTGTAGGTCCATTTGAGGTGGAAAGCAAGCTGGTTGAGCATCCAGCCGTAGCAGAAGCGGGTGTCATCGGAAAGCCTGATCCTTTACGTGGTGAAATTATTAAAGCATTCATCTCCTTGCGTTCCGGCTATGAGCCAAGTGAAGCGTTGATGGAGGATATCCGCAAGTTTGTGAAAGAAGGTCTCGCGGCACATGCTGCTCCACGCGAAATTGAATTCCGCGACAAGCTGCCGAAAACGCGCTCTGGTAAAATTATGCGCCGCGTCTTGAAGGCATGGGAGCTGGGCCTGCCGACGGGCGACCTGTCCACAATGGAAGATTAATCAAGCAAAAAAACCATCTGTCCGATTTGGGGAGATGGTTTTTTCGTTTGTTATGAGCATTACTCGGATCTCTTCTTTTCCTGGCAATGATGCTCTGCCTCATGTGAATGTGGATCTGCCCCCACCTGGCAGTGCAAGTCACCATGCTGAACAGAGGAGTTCTCAATTTGGATGGTGGCATGGGTGATTCCAAAGTCATGCCGAAGCAGCTCAAGGGCTTCATTCAAAAGCGGATAGCTGGGCAAGTGGTCTTCTACGATCAGATGGCAGGTGAGTGAATCGAAGCCGGAGGTGACCGTCCAAATATGAAGATCATGCACTTTTGTTACCCCAGCCAGTTGACTCAATTTGCTTTCGACCAACGTCAAGTCGATTTGCGAAGGTGTGCTTTCCAGCAAAATATTGACGGAGTCTTTGGTGACCCGCCAAGCACTAAGCAGGATCAGGACAGCAACGATAACACTGATTAACGGGTCGGCGATGTACCAGTCAAAGGACCACATCAAGATACCACCGACAATCGCACCGACCGATCCGAGAAGATCACCGAGTACGTGAAGAAAGGCGCTGCGAACATTTACGTTGTCTTTAAAATCGCCACGCATCAGGACGAAGGCAGCGGCGATATTGGCGAGTAAGCCGATTGTCGCAATGATAATCATTTTTCCACTCGCAACTTGAGGTGGGTCAAAGAAGCGTTGGTAGGCTTCCCAGAAAATGATCAAGGAAATGACGACCAAGGTTACGCCATTTATCAGTGCAGCCAGTATCTCGAAGCGATGAAGACCAAACGATCGTTTTGCCGTTGGGGGACGTGCTGCAAAATGGATGGCAATCAGGCTAAGCAGCAGCGCTGATGCGTCGCTTAGCATATGGCCTGCATCGGAGAGTAGGGCCAAGCTATTCGTGAGGAAACCCCCGATAACTTCTACGATTAAAAACAAGCTAATGATAATGAAGGAGACGAGTAAGGCTTTTTTGCTCGCGCCTTTTCCATGATGATGATGTCCGTGGCCGTCTCCATGGTCGTGATGATGACCCATGAGAATACCTCCTTTTATAAGTGTGTTGCCAAATAGGCTGCATCGTACCCTACGCCACCCAGGAGAGCGGATTGGCGATTATATTGCCAGGGAAGTCCGAGAAAGAATAGTCCTGAAACATGACTGACACCTCGCTTGTGCAGGGGAGCCCCCTTTTCATCTAAAGCCAGAGGGATGTCGAGCCATTCATAACCCGGACGAAATCCGGTTGCCCAGATGATATTGGTGATCGGCTCCTGATGACCTCCTGCAAAAGTAGCTGTACTGCCAGTGATCTTGACCGTTTTTTGGACCATGCGAATTTGTCCGTCTTGTACCAACCGACGCAGCTGTGCTCGATATCCAAAAATGGGATCGGGCTTTTTGCTGAGCCTTTTTCCTAGCCAAGAAGTGATGGGAGCGGTTAATAATCCAGTAGCCCGCATGTAATCAAAAATAGTTTTTCCCAAAAAAGAAAGTGGCAGGAACGAACGGGATTGCCCCATGGAAAAAGTGACGGGCCTACTCGCTGCCAATTCTACGGCGAGCTGTGCTCCTGAATTGCCGCCCCCTACGATAAGCACGGGACCATCTTTTAATTGCTGCTCGTTTTTAAAGTGGGAGGTGTGAATCTGACGAACGCCATCCGCAATATCCGTTACGATCGGCGGTAGGTAGGGAGTATGGAAAGGTCCCGTTGCTACGACCAGTTTTTCCGCATGATAGAGCCCGTGATTGGTGTGCACGGTAAAGCCTGTGTCAGCTTTCATTACCAGGATGACCTCAGTCTCATGCTGGATAGGAAACTGGAAATTATTAACATAATCTTCTAAATAATTTGCCGCTTCATCCTTTGTCGGAAGTCCATCGCGTTCCCCTGAAAAGGGGAGGCCAGGCAAATCGCAATAACGCCGGGGAGTGAACAAAACGAGTGAGTCGTATCGCTCGCGCCAACTGTCTCCGATCCCGCTATTTTTATCCAAAAGAAGAAAGCGGCGCCGTTTTTGCTGCAAATAATAGGCGATCGCCAAGCCTGCTTGACCCGCTCCGATGACAATAACGTCGTAGTTGTTCATAGAAAAACGCCTTCTTTCCTTTCCGTGTTCAGCTAAATATTACCACATATATTTAAACATTCAAGTAATTGTTTGAATGAAATGCAAAAAAGAATAAAGACCGCCATGAAATCGACGGTCTTTTGGGGAGTTCATATGTCAAAAACGAGCATGATCAGCTTGCTGTGCGAGAGTAGATGCGATGCAAAGTCAAATCTCCACGATGACGTACGTAGAGGGGGCCCCAGGACGGGTTGGCATCATGCATGCTTTTCAGAAGACTTGTCATGCCAGTGAAAGCTTCTCTTACGGAAACCTCGCCTGCAATCGCTCCAGTTACAGCAGCTGAAACGACATGAGCAGCATACATCCCGGATACAATACAATCCTGTACGTCAACAGAGCTTTCCAGATGCGCCCGTATCTCCTGGACAATTCGCTCATCATGGTTGTGCCAGTTTTGAATATCTCCGAAAGCATGTCCTTCCAGACTCATAAGACGTGTCTGTGTGATGGCTTGCGCGACGATTGCTGCAGATTGCTTGATTAATTCGACATCGACACTTGCTCGACCGAGTGTGATGGAGGTGAGGTCCTTGTCCGTTTCTTCCTGTAGAGCACTTGCCCAATCCTCGGCGTAATCAAAGTGTAGCAGGCGCACGGTTTCTGCTGCCAGATAGCCACGCAAAATATCGGCAGGATGCGGATCAGCCTCGGGTCCAGTATTACGCAAAATAGCTTTTCCTTTATACGCCTGATTTAGTCCGCGGAAATAGCCGATCAAGCCGATGCCTGCCGCCGGTCCGGTATTGAGTATGCCGAGTACATCCGACGCGGTCTCATCGATTCGCAATGACCAGTAATCGGCGATGGCACGATTGTCCAGCTCAGTCCATAAGGCATCGTAAACCGTTTTTTGCAGCTCGCCAAGCAGGCCGATGTCAGCATGCAAAATATCATGTCCAGCTGTCTCATGACCGAGGGCTGACCATGCCAACAAACCATGGTGGGCATTGGCTGGAGGCAAATTGACAATTCCAGTTTTGATTCCAAAATGTGAAGCTGCTTCTACTGTCCACGTATAGGGACCAAAGTGCGGCCGTCCCCATTTGACGAGAGGAGCGATCAAGCTTTGATCAGGAGGCTTAATACCTTTCCTGTCCTCCTCACTCAAAAAGCCGTCATACAAATCACTTACCACTTCCTGAAAAGCATCTGTCGCTTCTTTTTCGTACCCTTCTTTGTTTTGCAAGATGGCTTGGGCAATATCACAAAACAGCCCTGCCTCGCGTTCCTTTCGCGGGTCGCGTCTCATCATGCTTGTAAATCCAGCTTCGGTGAGCTTGTCCATTGCTTGCATAAACGGATGGTACACATGTTCACGGTAAAGTGGGGGAAGAGAGCTAGCTGCATCATGTAGGCGCTCCTGCAACGAGTGGTACTCAACAGGATCGAGGGGACCCGTATTCTGGTCCAGGGCAGCTGCCGTTACATCCTCCATGCTTTGTTGCAGATGACGAAAATCAGGACGGTTCATGCGTGACGCCTCCTATCGTACAGAGATTTGGCTCTGAACAGCGAGTTACGTCCAACCTTTTATGAGCGGCTTGTTTGGGGACTCGCCTCCTTTCCAGTGGAATGGAACGAGAAACAGTGTGAGGAATAAGAAGTGTGTCCACTTATTATAAAATGGTTTGAATTGGAAAAAAAGAGCAGGCGTATAGGCGATTAGTCACAAAAATAGAGGAAAGCAGCAGGAATTTTATGCTTTGGTATATAATTAGGAATGATAACGATTTATGGGTCAGGAGGAAGTCATTTTGCTCGCAAAAATTCGTCACTTTTTCATAGAGATTATCGGGGCGCTCATTCTCGGGCTGGCTGTTGTCTTGTTGACTGTCAACGGGACTATCGGCATGTTTACCGGATGGAAGATCGAATGGTCCCCGCAATGGCTGGATGTCAAAACCTTTTTTCTTAGCATCGTACTGGAAGCCATTCCTTTTGTGCTTTTGGGAGTTTTTTTCTCAGCGTTTATCCAAACGTTTATTACTGAGGAGCAGGTCAGGCGCTGGACACCGAAAAGCATGATCATTGGACTTCCCTTTGCAGGCTTGCTCGGCTTTTTGTTCCCAGTTTGTGAGTGTGCAATCATTCCCATTGTGCGCAGGCTGATTCAAAAAGGGATGCCGTTGCCTGTTGGGATTACGTTTTTATTGGCTGGGCCAATCGTCAATCCTGTCGTGCTTTCGTCCACGTATGTTGCTTTCTCCAGATACCCTGATATGGCGCTGTATCGAGGTGTTGCTGGTTTTGTAGTCGCGATTATGGTCGGGATGCTGGTTTTTCTTTTTGTGAAAAAGAATCCGCTTCGCCTTGGCATGGAATCGCAGAATCGACATGAAGCTCTGCACACCGAGGCAGCACGTGGAAAGCTTTCCGCTACCTTTTCACATGCGGTGGACGAATTTTTTGACATGGGGAAATATTTACTGTTTGGGGCTTTTATTAGCGCGCTTCTACAAGTGTTTGTCAGCAGGGAAATTCTCGTGAATATTGGGCAAACGCCCCTTACGTCCAATTTAGTGATGATGGGCATGGCCTATCTGTTTTCCCTTTGCTCAGAGGCGGATGCTTTTATCGCCGCATCGTTTTCCAATTCATTCCACAGCAGCTCGCTGCTGGCCTTTCTCGTGTTTGGTCCGATGCTCGATTTCAAAACAACATTGATGCTGCTTGGTACCTTTCGTTTCGGGTTTGTTGTAAAGCTTGTGGTGGCCGTCACGGTCCTGGTATTGGCCGTTACGATGCTCATGCCGGTTTAGGGGGAGGAAGAATGCTATGAATCAGACTAGTTTGAAACGTCATTATTTCGTACGCAGTATAATCTTGGCGGGATTTACGTTGCTCTTGGCCTATTTGATACTGTCAGAGAAGCTGAGTCATTACTTAGCACCTCGTCTTCACATGTTCAGTTATGTCACATTAGGAATTTTGGTCATTTTGACAGTGGTCAGCATACGGCAGGCGATCGTGGGGGCAAATGCGTATGATTGTGACTGCGAAGATGTACATAAGATGCCGCGTTCACCATGGAGCTCGCTCATCGTGTATGGATTGTTTGTTTTACCGTTAGCCATGGGATTGTTTATGCCAGATAAAATTTTGGGCAGCGCAGTCGCAGAAAAAAAAGGAATCACCTTGCTCAGTAACGATGTGAGAAAGCTGGCAGAGGTCGCCGTGGCGACAGACGAGCCACAAGTCGATGCGCCGGAAAAAGATTCTGCAAATAACGATAATGGGGATGAGGCTGCATCTGCTGGGCAGTCAGACGAAGCAACAGAGCCCGCGACACAAGGTGAATCAGAGCATGTGGCAAGCGAGGCAAGCAAGGACGCGCCTGAAGAAGATGAGCAAATCCGCAAACGCTTTGATACAGATGGTTTCGGAGATTTTTATACGAATTTGGCGGTGTCCTTGTACAAGCAGCCCGTGATCGAGCTGGATGAAAAGGTATTTCTCGATGGCTTGACCACGATGGAGCTGTATGCAAAAGAGTTTGCCGGAAAAGAAATGGAGACTCTCGGATTTGTCTATCGGCAATCTGATTTTTCCAATCAGCAATTTGTCGTGGCAAGATTCTCGGTATCCTGCTGCACCGCTGATGCGAGTGTGTTTGGGATATTGGTAGAAAAGCCTGATGGCAACAAATGGGCAAAAGATAGCTGGGTAAAGGTACGTGGCAAACTGGAGCTGAGAAAAGTGGATGGATTTGACATGCTTGTCTTGAAAGCAAATCATGTGGAACCAGTGAAAGCACCAAAGGACCCGTACGTCTATTACAGCTATGATGCCGCGTCAAACAGCTAGCTGCTGCAAAAACAGGGAGGACTACTCTTTATGATTCAATCGATTGCGATTTCCAATAGGGAAACAGCCAAGCGTGTGTGGGCTCTACAGCAGGCAGCCTATGCAGTAGAGGCAAAGCTCATCGGCTGGGCTGACCTCCCGCCTTTACGGGAAACCGTCGATGACCTGCTCGAATGCGGAGAAATGTTTGCCTGCTTTATGGATGGGGCTGAGCTTGCAGGAGCGATTTCTTTCAAGGTGGAGGATGGCGTAGTGGACATTCATCGCATGATGGTGCATCCAAACCATTTTCGCAAGGGCATTGCCAGTAAGTTGCTTCAGCATGTAGAAGCGGTGCAGCCAGAGTGGCAAAAAATGATTGTTTCTACAGGTGCTTTAAATGAGCCGGCCACACAGCTATACCAACGACACGGCTTTATGCTAGTCGAGCAAAAGGAAGTGGCTCCTGGACTGACGCTATCCTTTTTTGAAAAGAGCAGCAACTAACAACAAAAAGCTGGAGTCTCCAACGAGAGAGACGCCAGCTTTCTCTTTTTACAACTCGCCCATGCTCACTTTGCGTCGTGCAATGGCCTTGAAAAGCATGCCATGGCGCGGAGAAAAGAAAAAGGCAAGCAAAAAGAGCAGTCCAGCAACAGATGTCATGGCGCCTGCGATCGAGCTGTCCAGAAATGAGGCGAGGAAGTATCCGAAGACAGCAGAGAGAATGCCTACGCCCATACTTATAAGCAGCATGTGATGCAAACGGTCGGTTAACAAATAAGCGGTTGCGCTGGGCACGACGAGCATGGCGACAACGAGAATCGCTCCGACGCTTTCAAAGGCTGCAACCGTGGTGAGAGAGACGAGCGTCATCAGCAAGTAATGAAAGAGGACAACAGGGATTCCGATGGCCGCTGCCAATGCCGGATCAAAGCTGCACAGCTTAAACTGTTTGAAAAAAAGGCCAATGACGACCAGGCTGAAGAAAAAGACACTGCCGATTCCCCACAGAGCACGAGGCCCCATATCGAAACCGCCCCATTGCCACGTATCCCAAGGGACGTAGGCAATCTCTCCATACAACACACAATCCAGATCGAGATCGACCTGCTGGGTGAAGAGGGAGACGAGTACTACACCCACAGAAAACAGGGCGGTAAATGTCACGCCGATGGCAGCATCTGACTTTACTCCACTTTGGTGCAAAAGCTGTACGATAAACACGGTGATAAGCCCGATGAGTGCAGCTCCGATCAGCATCGGCAAAATCTCCCGACTGCCGCTAAATAAGAAAGCGATGACGATACCAGGGAGGATCGCGTGACTGATAGCATCTCCGAGCATCGCCATGCGTCGCAGGATCAGAAAGCAGCCGAGAAATCCGCAAGATGCTGCTACGAATGAACCTGTCAAAATAATCAAAAACGTGTTCACAGCGATAAACCTCCTTGGTTCGAAGGCTGTAGCAGATGCGAGACGCCACCATGTGTAGGAAGCTCTGGCGTCAGATCGTAGACCTTTAATTGGGCAAGCATAAGCGACAAGGTTTCGTGGGACAGCTGCGGAGCCAGCTCATCCTGATTCACATCAATTTCCAGATCGTGGTACTGGTTTTGATTCATATGATAAACATCCCACAGTCGCTGATTCAGAACGAGACGATGAGCCGTCTGCAAACCATCGGCAGTAAACGTCCAATATGCATCTGATTGAGCATGTGCACGCTGTGAGACAAAGCTTTTTTTCTCCAGACCTCTCAATACCTTGCGCACAATAGCAATCCTTTTTCCGCATTTTTGCGCCAGGTTCTCTGCATCGAAGCCATAATAAACACTGGCTGGACGGCTTTTCATTCTCTCTTCGAGGCGTTCATACAGAGCTTGCATGACGTCCTCCTCACGCACCTTGCTGCGCATCGCTACATAGCGAACTAGCCGAGCGATTACACCGCGTCGAGGAGAGAACAACAGCGAAATCAGGAAAAAGGCTGTCGCAGAAAGGACGATGGTAGGTCCAGTCGGCAAATTCTCTTGCTGGGTACTGATCAGCGTGCCCAAAACACCACTGAGGGCACCAAATATTCCGGAGAGGACGACCATTCGCCCGAGTTTGTCTGTCCAGTAGCGGGCTGTAACTGCCGGAGCGATCAGCATGGCAGCGACGAGGACGACACCTACCGCCTGTAGTCCAATGACGACAGACATGAGAAGCATGAGCATCAGTAAGCCATCCAGAAGACCCATAGGGAATCCAAGCCCTCGGCCGAAGCCAGGGTCAAAAGAGAGCAGGGTAAATTCCTTGAATAGCAAGCCTGTCGCGATTATGAGGACAGCAGCTACTATCATGATGGTGATGACATCACTTGCGACGAGGGATGCGGCTTGCCCGAATAAAAATTTGTCAAGGCCGCTTTGATTTCCGCTCGCACTGTGCTGGATGAAGGTGAGCAGCACAATTCCGATTCCAAAAAAGACGGATAGCGTTAGTGCGAGTGAAGTATCCTCTTTGATTCGGGTATGACGCGAGATTGCCGTGATGCAATACGTAGCGAGCAATCCGGCAACGCCAGCTCCGATGAGAAATAACCCGATTGATTTTGAGCCAGTCAAAAGATAGACGAGGCAGACACCAGGAAGGGCCGCATGTGCCAAGGCGTCACCAACAAGTGATCGCCCGCGTAAAAAAGCGAAGCAGCCCAAGACGCCACTGCTTATTCCAAGCAAGACACACCCCATCAAAACCCACTGCGTGTTCGGGTCCTGCAGGGCTAACCAAATGTTCATGGCTCAATCTCTCCTTTTGCAGATGAGCTGGTGAGCAGCACTTGATTGCCGAGGACGTGGAGACGCCCTCCGTACGTTTTTTGCAAATTGTCAGAGGTGAAGGTTTCTTTTGTTGGTCCGGCAGCGATCACTCTTCGGTTTAGCAAAATGGTCCAGTCAAAATATTCTTCGACGGTCTGCAAATCATGATGGACGACAAGCACCGTTTTTTTCTGCTGCTTCAATTCATTCAGGAGTAGAATAATTGCTTTTTCCGTAGCGGCATCTACTCCCGCAAATGGTTCATCCATGAAATAGAGATGGGCTTCCTGTGCCAGTGCCCGCGCAAGAAAAACGCGTTGCTGCTGACCACCGGAGAGCTGACTGATTTGTCGACTGGCGTAATCGGCCATACCGACTTTTTGGAGGCATTCCATGGCGTAATCTCGATCTGTCTTACTGGGGCGACGAAACCACCCCAGACGGCCATACCGTCCCATGAGTACAACATCAAGTGCATCGGTAGGGAAATCCCAGTCTACAGACTCGCGCTGCGGGACATAGCCGACCAGCTTTCTTTGCTGCCGATATGGTTTACCATAAATATGCGTTTCACCCGAGGCAACAGGAATCAGCCCCTGCACTGCCTTAATAAAAGTGGATTTGCCTGCTCCATTTGGTCCGATGATCCCGATCAGCTTCCCCTCAGGTACCTCTACATGAACACTTCTCAGGACCGGCTTTTTCTGATAAGCAACGGTCAAGTCCCGCACGCTTAGCGGAGCGGAAGAGGTAGTAACTGACATGCCTGTTCATCCTTCCCTGCAGTTTTTTTCGTACTATTTCAGTGCATTCACGATTGTATTCACATTGTGCTTTACCATTCCGATGTACGTACCTTCTGGTGTTCCGGTAGTTCCCATCGCATCAGAGAAAAGCTCTCCACCAATAGAAACGGTATGACTCTTGGCAGCAGCTCCCTGCACGACTGCTTCAATCGAGCGCTTGGGCACAGAAGATTCGACGAAAACGGCTTTAATTTGGCGAGCCACTAGTGTATCGACCAGGCTCTGGACATCCTTCAAGCCATATTCAGAAGCTGTACTGATACCCTGCAGGCCGAGAACCTCTACATCATAGGCATGGCCAAAATACTGGAAGGCATCGTGCGCCGTAACAAGCACGCGCTGTTCTTTCGGAACAGAAGCAAGCTGGGTTTGGGCATACGTATCGAGCTCTTTTAGCTCAGCCAAGTATTTTTCTGCATTTGCCGTATAGCTATCCTTGTTTGGAGCGTCAAAGGCGATCAAATCATCCCTTACTTGCTCGACTGCTTTCATCCAAAGCGATACATCAAACCAGACATGAGGGTCGGGATTGTCAGGAGAAGCGGGATCAGCGAGCAGATCATCAGTGGTCAGCTTGGCGGTAACAGCCTTGACAGGTTTGGATTTTCCGATCTTTTCGAAAATATCAATCATTTTTCCTTCCAGATGCTGTCCCGAGTAAAAAATGATGTCGGCACGATCAATTCGCTTGATATCACCCTCCGAAGCTTTGTACAGGTGAGGGTCTACCCCAGCCCCCATCAGCTGGGTTACCTCTACATGATTACCGCCTACCTGGTTGACGATATCAGCGACCATGCCAGTCGTTGTTGTCACCTTCCATTTGCCGTCATGAGATCCGGGTGATACACGATTGCTGTCTGCACAACCGGCAAGCAGGAGAGAGGCAGTAATTACTGCGGTGAAAACTCCCTTTCCCCATAACGATCGATATGTAGCTGTCATGGTTTGTCTCCCTTCAAGTTTTTTATGTGTATGCATGAATGTTTCCTCCAGGCAACATTGACGCAAAAAAATGACATCATGCAACATTGTTTTCCAAGGATAAAATTTGCTTCCTTTGGACAAACCTGTTCATTGATGCTGGGTGTAGCTGTGCAACAGCATATGCAAAAGGCAGGTGAACGTGTCACCTGCCTGCTTGTGTTTTACTCTGTTATTTGCTTGCTCGCTTATTTTCTTCCTCATAAAACCAGAGGGGATCATCGCAATCAACATCGCCGTTGTAGTTGATCAAGATTTCTTCTCCTGCTGCAATATCCGTATAGGCGTAAAAATCAAAGGTGTGGTTGTCGAAATTAATATCGTACGTCGCGTTAGGAGTGTACGAATGGTTAAATAACATGCCATATCCGAGGAGAAACGCTGTGTGGTTAGCACCATACTCGAAGGCGTAATCAGCGAGCATTGTTTTCTCGATATGATCATGCTCCTCATTGGGGTATGGAAGGACAGGGGCTTCATGAATGAGATCGCCTTTTGCAATGTCACGTGTAGCGAATACGCCTCTATTTAAATCTCCGTTGCTAAGCTTGGATGTCTTTACTTCTATCACGAATTATCACCTGCGTTCTATTGACTGTGGAGTTTTTCCTTTTTAAGAATGACAGTTGATTCGGCTGAAAGCAACACTTTTTCCTCGTGAATGGCCAAGGTGATGGATGGAAACCTGCTATTCTCCCTGTATTCCAGCTATTTTTTCATGACAAGATGATGACGGACGGCGTAGGCTGCCAGCTGTACACGATTAGCCAGCTGCAGCTTCTCCAAAATATTTTTCAAATGATTTTTGACTGTATTTTCAGCGATGATGAGTGCTTCACTGATTTCCCTGTTCGTTTTTCCAGCACCAACATAAATGACAATTTCTCGCTCGCGGGGAGTGAGAACATCAGGAACCGTTTCGTCTACATGCTCCTCCTGCCTGAAACGATAAAGCAGTCGTGTCGCCATTTCGCGGGATAACTCACTGTCCTCGCCGAGCAAGGCATGAAGATAGTTGACCCAATCATCTGGCTCCAAATTTTTTAGCAGGTAGCCTTGGGCACCGAATTGAATAGCTGTAATCAAATCGGCAACATCGTCTGAAATGCTCAGAATGACGACCCTGATATGCGGATAGGCTTTTTTGACTTCACGTGTAGCCTCCAGCCCACTCCATTTGGGCATATTGATGTCCATCAAAACCAGATCCGGCTTTAGCTTGCCGCAAAGCTCGAATGCCTCCTCGCCATTTTCTGCTTCGCCAATCACCTCAAAGGATGGATCAGCGTCAAGGAGACTGCGGATGGCCATGCGTGCCATCGGATGATCGTCAGCGATCAATACACGGTAACCGTTCATCTAGTAGAACCTCCAGAGTGGGAAGTCAGGCTTATGATTGTGCCGCCTTCCTTACGTTTTCGAATATCGACAGCGGCTTGCAGCTGACGGGCACGTTCGCGCATCATCGATAGTCCGTATTTTTTGGTATCCACGGATGTGTGCGTGATCCCAATTCCATCATCCTCGATGGAGAGGACCCAATTGCGTGGATCTTCTGTCGTGAGAGAAATCCAGGAGTGACGTGCCTGTGCGTGCTTGCGAATATTGGCAAATGCTTCCTGGATGATCCCGAATAGCTGTACTTCTTCGGCGGCGGAAAAAAAGTTTTCCTTGATTCGAATTTGCGAAGCGACATCTACGCCTGACAGGGCACTCCATTGGCTAAGCCATTTTTCCAAGCGTTGATCAAAGCTGCCTTCTTCAGGCAGAGCGCGCAAATTAAAAATGGCTTGCCGGACATGATTGTCAATGGCAGATACGGCGACGCGGGCTTCATCCAGATGACCCTGCTTCAGCTTCACATTCAGAAAAAACAGAGACTGTGCAATCCCGTCGTGCAGTTCCCGTGCCAATCGCTCGCGCTCCTCATAAACAGCTCGGCGGGCCTGCTCCTCCACGATACGCGCATTCATCCTTTTAATTGTGCGAAACATCCAGGTGGCGAACAAATAGGACAAGAGGAGAGTGAGCAGGGTGATGTACACATTGCCCGTCTCCATCGACATATAGGGTAACAAAAAATCATGGCGAACGAATTCGAAGCCTCCGATGATGATCGTAGGAATCAATACGGTCAACCAGTAAAAAATGCGATAAGACATTTCATAATCCCTTCTTTACTTATAGCAATCACTACGAGTGCGTGTTCAACTGACCACTTTTTGAACAACCTCTACTAAGTATACCGAATGGGACAAGTGGATGATATACTCGTATGAGAAAAGGTGGAAAGCAGGAGGGAGATTCATGCAAACCATTGCGAAAGCATTGACAATAGCAGGCTCAGATAGCGGGGGAGGAGCGGGAATTCAGGCAGACCTGAAAACCTTCCATCAGCTTGGTGTATATGGCATGAGTGCAATCACGGCAATTACCGCCCAAAATACATTGGGAGTAGCAGGTGTATATCCATTGCCGACAGAAGCTGTCTCGCACCAGATGCGTGAGGTGCTGCGAGACTTGGGAGCAGATGCTGCAAAGACAGGAATGCTGTTCGATGCGGCAATCATCAAAGCCGTTTCGGAAGAGATTCGCACATTTGGTCTGAAGAAGCTGGTGGTTGATCCAGTCATGATTGCCAAAGGCGGAGCGAAGCTGCTTTTGGACGAGGCAATCGCTGCGTTGAAGACGGATTTACTTCCGTTGGCAGAGGTCGTCACACCGAATTTGCCAGAAGCAGAATGCATGACAGGGATGGAGATTCGTACCCCGGAGGAAATGCGGGAGGGTGCAAGAGCCATTCATGCACTGGGTGCGCGCAATGTCCTTATGAAGGGTGGTCATCTCGAAGGGGATACTGTCGTTGACATTTTGTTCGACGGAACGAATTTTTATGAGCTGGCACATGAGCGTATCCAAACGCGCCATACACACGGAACAGGCTGCACGTTCTCCGCTGCATTGACAGCCGAATTGGCAAAAAATACACCGCTCGTTGGGGCAGTAGAGAAGGCAAATCGCTTTATCTTTGAGGCGATCAAAACAGCTCCGCAAATCGGGGGCGGACACGGTCCAACGAATCATTGGGCAGTAGTGGAGTAGGTTGCATCCTTTCAGAAAAAAGAAAAACTCGAGTTCCTATACGCGGGAGCTCGAGTTTTTGTATATGTGTCCTTTTTTATTTGACTTGAACGGAAAAATCCCCATGCAACCGAATTGGGTAATTATTTAACGTGAACGTATAAAAACTGGGTTCACCTTTGTTCGTCAATCGCTTGAACCAATACCCGTAGGATTGGGTGGTTTCCTTATCGCGCGTGGAGGAGGTTCCTTGGACATAATCGTATTCATTCCCGAGATCATCGGTTAATTCGTTTACAAGCCCATAAAAATGGTTTACGTCCTGCTGCGCAACCTCCAGCGTAAAGTCCATGCCGAGACCATCGCCCGTTTGACGCAAAGCATCTAACTGAAGCTGGGTGTCTGGTGCTTTTACCAACGTTTTGGCCTTGGCATCAATAACGACCTCAAGCTTATCTTTATCGATGGCCCGAATGCCGTTTGCCTTCAAATACAGCTTTGCGGGTTGGACAAAATACGTGCTTTCCAAATTGTAAACCATGCCATTTTCTCCGTAGGCGCGAGACGGCACCCCATTCCCCCAGAAGGCGTAGTTCTGCCCTTTTTCATCCACGAGCCGGAGCTGATCGAAGTCAAAGACGTGCTTTTTATTGGCTGGATCAAAAAGAATACTGACTTCTGTTTGCGTTGGGAAAACGGCGATCTGCTCAATGGTGAAGTGCAATCCATCCACCGTTACCTCTTTCATGACAGGATAGACCTGCTTTTCCAACGAAACATATTTCGTCTTGTCAATCGCAAAGGAAACGTATAGCGGAGTGTCCTGAGGAGCATTGTCTATTGCGACGGTAACCTTTGCAGTCAAAGTCTCTGGAATGTTGCTGTCCTCACTGATATAGACGTCAAACCGATCGCGGCTGACCGATGCTTCCTTGTGATTGCCGGGTGACCAGGAAATGCCGTACTGCCAATCCTTTCCGTTCGGATTAGTCAGCTCGATTTTATCCAGAGAAACATGCTGATCGAGCTTTTCAGATTGCAGGGTATAAAACACAAGCATACGCTTTTGATCCATCAAAACCTGATCGATGGTAAAGCTGACTCCATCCAGAGAGGTGCTCGCCCCAACACTTTGCACCATATTGTGTTCTACTGCCAATCGCATGCCTTTGTCGTCGCTAATCAGCTCCACCAGTTTTTCCATACCAGGAATATGACTGACGTATGCCGCAACCGCAGGAGAAAGCTTGATAGAGAAAAAGAAACTTAACAAAAGCATACAAGCAGCAGCACCCGAGCCTAGACGGATAAACCTCCGGCGGCGCTTTTTCTTGACAAGATTTGCCTGTTTGATTCCATTGCGAATGTACTGCTCGATTTGGGGAGGCATTGTGTGTGATTGTGCCCGTTGCGTATCTTCCTGCATTCCCGTCACCATCCTTTCCTGAGGTCTTTGCGTAGGGCCCCCAAAGCCTTGTGCAGCCATGTTTTGATCGTTCCCTCTGGATGACCGAGCACATCAGCAATTTCCCGAATGGTTCGATCCTCAAAATACTTCAGAATGATGATATGACGATGCGCTGGGGTCAAACGGGAGAGGGCCTCCTCAATATACATGCGCTCGACAGTTTGCTCATGAAGGTCTATGTCCAAGTCACGGTTCTGCTCGTTGCCCACCTCTATCGGATCGACCAAAAGCCGTTTTTTCCTTTTTTGCTCATCGACACAGACGTGTATGAGAATTCTCGTTAGCCACGTGCTGAAATAGGCTGCCTGTTCAAGTCGGGACAGCTTGAGATAGGAGCGGCAGGTCGCCTCCTGGATGGCTTCCAGAGCATCATTTTCATTGTGTAGAAAGGCGTAAGCCACTTTATACAATTTTTCCTTTTGCAGACTGACGGCTTCAAAAAAAGCTTCATCATCGCCGCGTGTGGCACGCAGGACAAGCTGTTCCAGATTCACATTTTCTCCCTCCTAGAAATTAGACGCGCAACTGGGTGAAACGGTTTTAACAAAATGTGCAGCCTCATCGTTTTTGTCGAACCTACCGCCCACGAAGTGCTTACAGTAAAGAAAGAAGAGAAAGGGTGGGGCAGATGAATGTGGATCAAATGGGTAACGATTCATGAGTCGTACGGTCTTCCCAGAGTAGCGCAGGAGTGCCGCAGATTTCTCGAGACAAAAGGAATTTCGGTTAGATTGACGTCCCAAAAAACGAAAAGAGCAGGGTATCTCTATATGCTCCAGGTGCCTTCGAAGCAGGAGGAGCAAGCCAAAAAATGGCTTGCTGATTTCAAAAGCTCATTAGGATAGTAACCGTGGACCAGCCAGTCATCCCCTCAGCAAGACCAAGCAACTCGGGTCATACTAGTCAAAGGGGTGATTCTCGATGGCGACTACACTTATGGAAGCACCAGAAAAAACAGAACAGAAGGGCTCCCGGCTTTTTGTTCCGGATTATGTGTTTGTGGAGCCAAATGCGCTTCAATATCCACTTGGACAAGAGCTGTATCGCCGTTTTCAGGACGAAGGTATACCGATGCAAATGACTACAAGCCATAATCAGGTAAGGGGCATACCAGGGGAGACGGATGTAGAGAAGTACCGCAACGCGAAGCGCACACTTGTGATCGGGGTAAGAAAGACGTTAAAATTCGAAACCTCGAAACCGTCTGCTGAATATGCGATCCCGCTTGCTACTGGCTGTGCCGCTCATTGTCACTACTGCTACTTGAATACGAATATCGGCACCAAGCCATATGTTCGTGTCTATGTCAATACAGATGAAATTCTCGAACAGGCAAACAAATACATTCAGGAGCGTCCAGGGGAAATTACCCGCTTCGAAGCAGCCTGTACATCCGATCCGGTTAGTATTGAGCATATTACAGGCAATTTGAAACGGGCGATTGAATTTATGGGGAAACAGGAGTTTGGACGCCTGCGGTTCGTTACCAAATTTCATCACGTAGATTCCTTGCTGGATGCGAGTCATAACAAGCATACCCGGTTTCGCTTCAGCATGAACGCCGATTATGTCATCAAAAATTTTGAGCCCGGCACTTCCAGCTTCAGTCAACGTATCGAAGCAGCGGGCAAGGTAGCGAAAGCGGGCTATCCGTTAGGGTTTATTCTTGCCCCATTATACTGGTTTGATGGCTGGGAGGCAGGCTACACGAATTTGTTGGAGAGTTTACGTACCCAATTGGTTCCCGAGGCTTTGGAGGATTTGACTTTTGAATTGATCCAGCACAGATTTACAAAAATCGCCAAAAACTTGATCCTGCAGCGGTATCCGAAAACGAAGCTGGAAATGAACGAGGAAGAGCGCAAGTACAAGTGGGGAAAATACGGCAAAGGCAAGTACGTTTATCCTGATGTGCAAGCAAAAGCGCTGCAAGGACATTTGGAGCGGGAAATCGCTCGATTATTCCCGCAGGCACGCGTCGAATATTTTACATGATGAACCGGCTGGAAAGCTGCTCTCACTGGGAGCAGTTTTTCTTTTTTTTGGCTATCATTCGAATGGTTTCGACAAAAGATTGCGTGCGTGCTAAAATATGGAGTGCTCTCATTTTCGTGAAAGGATTCGAAGCATACATGAAGTCCATATTAATAACTGTCGAGGGACCTATTGGCATCGGCAAAACATCTTTGTCACGGGAACTAAGTCGTGCATTTGAGTTGCAGCTGCTGGAAGAAATCGTTTACGAAAATCCATTCTTGGGAAAATTTTACGAGAATATTGCGGAATGGAGCTTCCAGACAGAAATGTTTTTTCTGTGCAATCGCTACAAACAATTACAAGACATCCACAACGATTATTTAAATCAAGGCATCTCTGTTGTATCTGATTATAATATTTTTAAAAATACTATTTTTTCCAAAAGGACCTTGACTGGAGAAAACTTGCCCAAGTATTTGAAAATCTACGATATTTTGACTGAGGATTTACCACAGGCGAACTTGGTTATCTATCTGACAGCTTCGCTGGATACGGTCATGAAGCGGATTGGGTTGCGGGATAGGGAAGTGGAGCGATCCATGGATGTATCCTACATGGAAAATCTGATTGCGGATTACGATGAATTTATGAAAGCGTTTGAAAAGCATCATCCAGAAGTACCGGTTATCAAATTTGACTGTGATGATCTGGATTTCGTACATAGACCAGAGGATTTGCGCTATGTATTGGATCGTCTCGAACCACAGATTCGTGCGCTTAAGGCGTAACGGCATCATTTTTCAGTCAGTTTGCAAGTATTGTGAATAAGGAGTTGCGTACATGTCTAGGTTTCAAAGCAGCCAAATCCGTGAAAAATACGGAATACCAAGCAATGCGGTCATTACGATTGGAGGAACAGTCGGGGTAGGCAAGTCTACCTTTACACATGCTCTGGCTGAGCAGCTAGGTTTTCGTGTCTCGGTAGAAAAAGTGGATAACAACCCTTATCTGGGCCGCTATTATCATGATTTGTCGCGTTGGGGCTTTCATTTGCAAATATTCTTTTTGGCTGAGCGTTTCAAGGAACAGAAAAGAATGTTTGAGTATGGTGGAGGGTTTGTCCAAGACCGCTCGATTTATGAGGATACAGGAATTTTTGCCCGCATGCTGTATGAACAAGGCAATATGACCGAAGAAGATTATCGCACTTATACGGAATTATTCGAAGCGATGGTGATGACGCCATACTTCCCGCATCCAGACATCCTGATTTATCTGGAAGGCAGCTTTGACGATATTATTGACCGCGTCAAAGAGCGTGGACGTCCGATGGAGCAGCAAACTCCCATCGATTATTGGCAAGACTTGTTTGGACGCTATGAAAAATGGATTGGCTCGTTTCAGGCTTGTCCGATTTTGCGTGTCAATATCAATGAATATGATGTCGTGGATGATCCGACATCTGTTGAAAATATCATTGCTCGCGTAGCGGAAAAAATTCGTATTGGACGAGCTACCAGATTATAATGGTAAAAATATAGCGCACCCCTTACAACGCATGCTGGCGAAGCAGGGGTGCCTTTTTGTTCTTATTTTGCTTTCCAGCCTTCCAGCAAAAGCGATAGTGCAGTCTTTATTTCCAGCAGAGCCTGTTCCTGATCTGGCATCTGTGCAACCCAGAGCACACCCTCGTTCATCGCTCCCGATAGCAAATGGGTCATCGCGTTTATCGAAAAAGACTTGAGATAACCTTGCTGCGCCATGTCTTCAAGCTGCTCCCGCAAGAGTCGCATGGAATGCTGTTCATCCATCTTGCGCCACGCCTCCCAGCCTACCACTGAAGGACCGTCAATCAACAGGATGCGTCTGTTTTGGTTTTCGACGGCAGCGCTCACGAAAGCGAGACAACCGAGAAGCAGCTGCTCCCAAGGGTCACTGCTTTTTCCGGCTTCTGTCTCAACACGTTCGGCAATTTCTTTTTGAACCAAGTCAAGGATTGCCATAAATAAACCTTCCTTATTGCCAAAATGATGATAAAGAGCACCACGGGTTAGTCCGGCTTTTTTGACCAGATCCTCCATGGCGGCATCGGCATATCCATATGTGGTAAAAAAGTCCCTGGCTACTTCTGTTAGCTTGCTGATGGTTAGTTTGGCTTGCTCTGCTTTTGATGTTTTCATGAAAAAGGCAACTCCTGTCTATTCCCTGCTGTCGTTTTCAATGTATTGGCTGCTGAAATCCTCAGATGGCGGGATGACGGTAATGACATCAATTAATACTCCGTTTAGATCGGAGGTAATAAAATGGCGCTGCCCAAAAGCCTCGTCTCGGATATCCAGTTGGAGGTGCAGACCAGCTTTTTTGATTAATTTTTCGTATTCGGCGTCTACGTCATCCACTTCAAAATTCATGATAATCCCATTTGTCGTTTGGCGAAAGCCCGAAGGAATGGTTGAGTGTGTCGATTCAAGAACAGCCAGTTCAAAAGGAGGGATACTTTTATTATTTTTCAAGCTGACATACCAATCTGCTTCAAACACAAGATCAAAACCAAAATGATCGATGTAAAAAGCTGCGGTTGCAGCAACCTGCTCCGTAAGAATGACTGGATAAAAACTGTTTACTTTCATATATAGGCACCCCTTATTGGAAGATATCAACAATTTAACATACATACTGTATGTATGCAAGCGTGAAAAGCAAAAATATTTGCTCATGGCTTGCTCCTTTCTACACTTTGCGCATGGGAAAACGCCTGCGGATAAACCCCTCTGTGGTATAATAAGAACATCTTGGAACGATAAAGGAGCTCAGACATGGCAGAAGAATGGTTTGAACGCAGCTTTCGCGAAGATTACGTGCTTGTGTATCGGCACCGGGATGACTCGGCAGCCGATGGAGAGATCGCCAATTTACTGGAACGGTTGCCGATCAAGGACACAGGACGGGTACTCGATCTTTGCTGTGGGAGCGGGCGTCATTCGCGTGCGCTGGCTCGCCGGGGGTACGATGTGGTAGGAGTGGATTTGTCGCCTGTCCTTTTGCAGTTGGCAGAGGAACAGAACACCTATCCACAGCTGAGTTTTGCCCGCTGTGACATGCGTAATATTCCGTATCAGGGCGAATTTGATATCGTCGTGAATTTGTTCACCAGCTTTGGTTACTTTTCTACGGATGAGGAAAATGCAACCGTTATCCGAAACATGGCAAAGGCGTTGAAAACGGAAGGCGAAGTAATAATCGACTATTTGAATCCCGCCTACGTAACCGCGAATTTGGTCGCGCAGTCTACAAAGGAAGTCGGCACCATGTTGATTGAGGAAAATCGCTGGATCGAAAATGGTTTTGTAAAAAAACGAATCGTCATTCATGAAGATGCGACCGACGAGCCGAGAGTATATCACGAGCAGGTTCGACTTTTTCAGGTAGAACAAATGATTGCCATGCTTGAGCAAGCAGGCTTTGGGCAAATTCAAGTATTTGGTAATTATCAATTCGAAGAGTATGTCGCAAATGAATCACCACGCATGATTTTCTATGCGATTAAGCAGTAAGATAAAGCGGATAAGCGTGACTAACCGTTACGTCTGGTGAATATGATGGTGTAACAACCATTAATCGGACAAAAGGGGGCGTCTGGACATGAGCAGATTGTCTTTGGAACAGGTCAAACTGTATTTGGGCAAGGTGCCAGGATGGAAGCTGGTTGAGGACAGGATGGCATTATCACGCACTTACAACTGTCGAGACTTTGCTACAGCGATCAGTTTTGTCAATCGAGTAGCAGAACTGCTTGAGCCAGATAGCCAGCACGTGGAGATTCATCTAAACGGCGGGATGGTTACCTTTACACTCGCTACTCGTGAAGCAAAAGGCTTGACAGGAAAAGATTTTGCACTCGCTCAGACGATCAGCAAAGTCAGCTGAGCAAAAGGAAGTAGCCGCTTCTTTTTTGAAGCGGTATTTCTTTTGCTTCCATCCGATTGTTTGATATGATGAGCACGAGGAACAAGTAACGGAGGGAAATGAAATGGAAATTCAGCAGCACGCACGGTTATTGAGCATATTGACAGGTGACTTTGAAAAGCAGCAGGCAACGATTACTTTCACCCAATGGGATACAGACAGTGAGGATGACGAAGAGGTTGCCGAGTTTCGTGGACAGCTGGTAGGTGTCAAGCTGACCGAAAATGAATTCGACGAAAAAGACCTGCTGCTTCTATTCGCTGATGAAGAGAACGAGACAGTGGAAATATTGATGGAAATTCCGGGCGAGGAAGTAGACTTGGCGACATACAATGAAGGACGTCTCCAAATTTTTGGTACAGAAGCGGAGATCGTTTTGGCAAAATGAAAACGAAACATGCCTTTCGTTATGTAGGTACTCCTGATCCGATCACGGAGAGAGAAGCTTATCATTGCGAAAAATATATCAAAAAAAACAAAGACCAAATGCTTCAGACGCAGAAGTATTTGGTCGATGTTCCCGCGCTTTTATCGTTGTTTCATCTGGATTGCTGGAACTGTCGGAAGGTCCATCGTGAAACATGCTGTGAAGGTGGACAGCCTTACGCGGTAGAAAAGTGGCAGATTCCCATTATTGAGGGAGAGATTCCCGAGATTTCGAAACGGATCAAAGATGAGCAAGTGAAAAAAGCTTTGCATCAGGAAGGCGTATGGGACCCAGAGCAGCTTGTGGGAACCATTCGGATGAGGCACGGCAATTGTCTGTTTTATCAAGAAAACAATGGACGATATGGTTGCGCGATCCATGCCTATGCGGAAGAGACAGGGCATGATGTGCATTCGCTCAAGCCTTTTAGCTGCCAATTGTATCCCATCGATCTGATTGATACAGGCGAGAATATATTGCTAACTGCCGTTACGCAGGAGACCTCCACGTTTTCTCGCTGGGGGACGGATTATTTGGAGCAATTTTACTGTGCAAGCCGAAATCGTAGACAGCTTGCGGTTCACCTTAGTGACGATTTATTTGCCCTGGGCGGATATCGCCCGGCCTATGAATGGAACCTGCCATTACTGCGTTACTTATTGCAGGAAGAAGCGGATCATGTTGAAAAAATTCTGGCAGATCGCTACGACCTGTTAAGTGTGCAAGTGTGATTGGAACCATCCACACCATGTGTTATGATGGGTGAGGCTTAAAGTAGATTTGCAAAGGAGTAACAACAAATGAACGTCAAGACAACACAGGAATCTCGTACAATCCAGGCTTCTTTGGTACAACCATCCGACACCAATTATCATGGAACGATTTTCGGTGGAACCATGATGGCTTATATAGATGAAGTAGCTGCCATTGCTGCTATGCGTCACTCACGGCGTCCAGTTGTAACGGCTTCCATCGATTCGATAGATTTTCTCGCTCCTGTTAAAATGGGTCACTCCATTTGCCTAGAAGCATTCGTTTCTTCGACAGGCAGAACCTCCATGGAGGTTTTTGTGAAGGTGATCTCTGAAAATTTGCAGTCAGGTGATCGCGTGCTTACCGCAACCTCGTTTCTCACATTTGTAGCTCTGGATGAAGAGGGGAACCCAACGGAAGTGGCGGCTGTGGTCCCTGAAACAGAGGAAGAGAAAAATCTCATGACGTCTGCTGACGAGCGCAAGAAAATGCGCAAGGAGCGAAAAAGCAATACGCAAGCCTTTATTAGCCAATTGTCGGTTAAGAAAAGCATTTAGTCTAAGCGTGCTTTCAACCTGAGCGACAGCTCGTTCAGGACGCACTACATTTTCAAACCTGGGAGGAATGGGGATGAAATACCGGAGACTAGGGAAAACCGATCTGAAGGTTTCGGTGATCGGAGTAGGTACTTGGCAGTTTGGCGGCGAGTGGGGAATGGACTTTAGCCAGGCTGAGGTAGATCAGATCCTTGACAAAGCAAAGCAACTGGGAATCAACCTGATCGATACGGCAGAATGCTATGGGGATCATTTGTCTGAAAAGCTGATTGGCGAGTATTTGAAAAAGGATCGACGTGAGGACTGGATTGTTGCTACCAAATTCGGTCATCATTTTCATGAGCGATTTACTAGGACGAATGACTACTCTGCAGAGTCGGTCCTCCAGCAGCTGGATCAATCATTGAAGGCACTGCAAACAGACTATATCGATTTGTATCAGTTCCACTCTGGGCCGGATGAGGCGTTTGACAATGACGCTCTGTGGACGATGCTCGATAAGCAGATTGCTGCCGGGAAAATCAGACATCTCGGTTTATCAATCGCCAAAAACGATAACCTGCACCAAACGGCTTCTGCATCCAAAATCAATGCAAAAGCGGTCCAAGTCGTCTACAACCGTTTGGACCGAAAGCCGGAGGAAGAGGTTTTTGTTTCTTGCCAGGAGCAAGATTTGGGTGTGTTGGCACGTGTGCCGCTTGCAAGCGGGTACCTCAGTGGAAAGTACAAGCCAGGAGCGGTTTTTGCTGGCAACGACGTTCGCCACCGTCACGACCAGGAGCATGTTCGCAATTTGCTTGCACAGGTTGAAGAAATCAAACAGCAGGAAGTTCCCGAGGGCATGGATATGGCACAATGGGCTTTAGCGTGGTGCTTAAATCATCCAGCAGTCACTACGGTGATTCCAGGCAGTAAAAACCCTGCACAGGTAGAGGCAAATGCCAAAGCCGCTGACTATGTCAGTGACGAGCATCCACAAGCAGTACGGTCATAAAAAGGAGGAGCCAGCTGGACTGGTTCCTCCTTTTGTTTTGCACGGATTCAATCGATAAAACGAGATTTGATTTGCGGGGTAGGCAGCATGCATTGTTCGGCTTTGCCCATCCAGCGATAACGATTGCGCGCTACCCAATCATATAAAGCATCGCGCAGGAAACGTGGAACTAGCTGTGCGGCAGTTGAGAGAAGCGGCCACGCTCCGGATAGCTTTTTTCCTATACGCAAAACAGCATCTGACTTCGTGTAGAGCTGACCATCGGAGAGGAACACAACCGATGACAGTCCACGATCCGGGTAATCAAAATAGTGGAGCAGCTCCTGTCCTTTTTCCGATTGCAGGGAGGCAAAATGAATATGACCGGTTGGATCGCGTTTTAAAATGAATTGAACGGCGCCATGACATAAATGACAAACACCGTCAAAAAGTAAAATATGATCTGGATGGCCAGGCGGTAATGAGCGCTTCATTTGCAGCCCTCCAATAGAAGTAGCTTTTTATAGCCACTTCTAGTTTATCAGAGAACGTCGCGCGTTTGTAGGAATGAACGCATTTTTACCACAATAATGTGCCTTGTTGAACAAGCTCTTCCGCCTTCGTGAGATCGGGATGCATCTCACGGTCATCATGCAAGCGTGAAATGACGGAACGAAGTGCTTGATATGCGCGTGATGTGCCTGCTCCAAGCTCCCCTGTACCAAAGTCTATGGCTTGAGCGGCAGCCAAATACTCGATCGCAAGTACCTTTGTAGTATTGGCTACGACGGTCCGAAGCTTGCGAGCGGAGGTGGTACCCATACTGACGTGGTCTTCCTGGTTCGCCGAGGATGGGATCGAGTCGACGGAGGCAGGATGGCAGAGCACTTTGTTTTCCGAAACAATGGAAGCGGCTACATATTGCGTAATCATAAAGCCGGAATGAAGCCCACCGTTTTCTGTCAGGAATCCAGGCAGTCCACTTAGCTGTGGATTGACAAGTCGCTCTGTACGTCTTTCTGATATATTGGCGAGCTCTGCAATCGCAATTGCCAAGAAGTCTGCGGCAAAGGCCATTGGCTGTCCATGAAAATTACCACCCGAGATGACGTCCCCAGTTTCTGTAAAGAGGACAGGATTATCGGTCACACTGTTGCACTCGCGTGATACAGTAGTCCAGACATATTCGAGTGTATCCCTGGTAGCACCGTGGACTTGGGGAATGCATCGCAGGCTGTAAGGGTCCTGTACGCGCAGTTCACCTTGTTCTGTTGTACGCTGGCTTCCCGCAAGATGCTGAAGCAATCGCTTGGCAGATTCCTGCTGCCCTGGATGGGGGCGAACAAGATGGAGCTGAGGGTCAAAGGCTTTTGGAATTCCGCGCAGAGCTTCGATCGTCATGGATGCGATCACTTCAGCGCTCTCCAAAGCGATACGAGCATCATAGAGAGCAAGACACAATTGAGCAGTCATGGCTTGGGTTCCGTTAATGAGAGCGAGCCCTTCTTTTGCTTGCAAGCGAATAGGGGAAAGACCGACCTCGCGCAGTGCTTCACTTCCTGTTAAAAGCTTGTCGTTTACCGTTGCCTGTCCTTTGCCGAGCATGACTAATACCATATGAGCCAAAGGCGCAAGATCCCCGCTGGCACCAAGGGAGCCCTGCTGAGGAATCACAGGGTGTACACCACGATTGCACATTTCTACCAGATGCATCAGTGTTTCTTCCCGAATCCCCGAGTATCCTTTGGCTAGAGCATTGATTCGAAGTGCCATCATCGCCCGGACGACATCGGTTGGATAGGGATCGCCCATCCCGCATGCATGGCTCATGATGAGATTTTCCTGCAGCCTGCTTACGTCCTCACCTTGAACCATGACATCCGAGAACTTGCCGAAGCCAGTGGTAATTCCATAAACAACACGATTTTCACTGACCATTTTTTCTACCATGGAGCGAGAATGGCGGACCTTTTCTATCGATTCCAGTGTGAGTTCGATCGTGGTAAAACGACGTGCAATGGAAACCACCTCTTCAATTCGAAGATGATCTCCATCTAATTTTACGAGTTCAGGTTGCTTGTTCATGTTTGTTTTCCTCCTTTAGCAGAGCAGAGAACGAAAAGAAAGAGGGGTTAGGATAAAATATCCTAACCCCTCTTCCCGGGTGTATATGAAATTGGCAAAACGTGAAAGCCTGAAGCGGCAGCCCGGCGACATACGTTTTCCTCACTTTCGTCCTCATGCAACTGTCAGATTATTAATAGTTATTGCTTAATTGTAACCGATGTATACGTGCAGTCAAGATGCATATTGTCACGGCGACTGCACTAATTTCGAAAAATCGGGCTTAGTCCATTTTTGGAAACTGGGCGAGTGTCGTTTCTTGAGCGGGATATATGTCATACCATGTACTGTGTTAGTTCATCCGAAAGGACGTGTATGATTCAGTGGAAAAGCGACGCAAAATGCCGCCTATGCCTCCAGCACAGCCGAGGCGTCCTAAAGAAATGCCGAAACCGCCTTCGTCGAGTATGCCAATGCCATCACCGATGATGCCATCTCCTTCAATGCCTTCTCCGGTGAAGCCATCACCGATGAATCCGTCGTCAGAAATGCCCAGTCCTCAACCGGTAAAGCCAGTACGTCCGATGCCACAAAGGCCAATTATGCCTAATCCCAATCAGAACATACCGAAACCGCCAAACATGAAGCCAGCAAACCCAATGCCGCCAAACATGAAGCCAGCAAACCCAATGCCGCCAAATCGGATGCCAGCGAACCCAATGCCGCCAAACCAGATGCCAGCGAATCCAATGCCGCCAAACATGAAGCCATCAAATCCAATGCCGCCAAACCGCAGGCCAGCGAATCCAATGCCACCAAACATGATGCCATCAAACCCGATGCCGCCAAACCGTAGGCCATCGAATCCAATGCCGCCAAACATGATGCCATCGAATCCAATGCCGCCAAACCGCAGACCATCGAATCCAATACCACCAAACATGATGCCGCCAAATCGCAGACCAGCAAATCCAATGCCTCCTAGTTCGATGATGCCGAACAGAAGACCACCGAATGCATCACCGAATGCGATGCCACCAAGGCATAGAATGGAAGCCGGCATGGAAGTTGAACTATATTTGTTCAAATTCCAGTTCCATATGGATCGGATGCAATATTTCCACCACAAATGCGAAAAACATCGCGACAATCGACGCAAATACAATGAATATCGCAAGCATTACAGACATCACCAACGGAGAATGAAGCATTATCACGACCGCTGCCAATCCTGGCATCATAAAGGCAGCAGCTCATTCGGACGCGGTCCATCCTCATCGTTCGGGCACGGACACAGACATTCTTCCTCTTCAGGACATGATTGCGGCTGTGATTGCGGTTGTTCCTTCTAAAAACATAGCAAAGAACGCCAGTTCATCAGCTGGCGTTCTTTGGCGTTTTCTTTTGCGACCAAATCGAGTGGTATCGCTTATGCCTGTTCAGCAAAGGCTTCCACACTTATTCCTTTTTTCTTTAATTCACGACGCAAGGTCAACAGTGCATCATCTTTGTTTTTACATTCCAGGATGATATCAACATTGTAATCACCCAACGCTGAAACAAATTGAATAAACTGTTCCACGTCAATGTTATCAGCATGAGCGCGGAATTCCTGTTCTGATTTTGGCGATGACAAGTGCATTTTTGGCGTGCGCTCACCCCAGGTTCGAATGATCCGTGGCAAATAATCCACCCAGTTTTCACCATCAGAATGACACATGTGATGGTGGATATCAAAAACCATTGGAATGCCAAGTCTCTCCGATAGCTCCAGCACCTCGCGCATCGTAAAGGACGTATCGTCATTTTCCAAGACGAGGCGTTTTTTTACATTCTCGGGAAGTCGTTCGAAGTTACTTGCAAACCGATCCAAGGAAGCTGCCTTGTCATCAAAAACTCCTCCGACATGTGTAACCAAGACCGAGTTATCGTCTAACCCGAGTAAATCGAAAACACGTGCGTGATAGGCGAAATCTGTGATCGTCGATTCAATCACTGACGGTTTATCGCTATTGAGGATGTTGAAATGCCCTGGGTGGGCAGTCATGCGAATTCCGTTTTTACGAATAAATTCGCCTGCTTTTTGAAAATCCCATGAAAACTCCTTGGCCCAATCCCACTCAGCGGAAACGGGATGGGTAGCAAGCGGTACAAACTCGGAGGGGAGACGATACAAAAAAATGTGCCGTTCCACATTGTAGGCGAGCAGATCCATCAGATTAAAGAAATTGGTCTGCATGACTTGGCGCATTTTTTTCAGTCGTGCCTGAGGCTCCAGCTTGTTCAACTGGGCAACTGTCGTCTTTTTGTTTGGATTGTTTTTGGTGTTTACGCTGATGCAGGCATAGCCCAAACGGATCAAGGAACTCCCTCCCTTATAGGCGGCGTCATGATAATAGTATTCCCTGTGCTACAACCGAATGTTTGCCTGAAAACTTCCCAGCCAAGGGATAACCTTCACAGGTCCCATAGACAAACCAAACTGGTATAGCCCAGATTTTGCAACGTAAAATGTACTAATCCTGTCGCCATGTCACAAGAAAAATGTAGGAAGAAAGGAGGGGTTCTATGCTGCTGCTTGGGGTATTGCTCATATTGATTACGATTGGCGTAGCCGTAGCAATTGGTTACCGAGCTAATGAAAATGTTCGCAAGTTTGATGAAAGCAAGCACGAAAGCTTTATCGGCACAAAATCGAATTCGTGATAAAGGAGGGAATGCGAATGAAGCAGGAAAAAGAGCACCAGCTGCTGGAGGACAAAAAAGACCTCAATAAGTTTGGTTATGCGCAAGAGCTGCTTCGTGATATGGGCGGATTTTCCAACTTCGCGATATCATTTTCCATTATTTCCATCTTAACTGGCGCGGTTTCGTTATATGGACATGGACTTTTGTATGGCGGCTCGGGAATGATGGGGTTTGGCTGGACGATTGTTGCTTTGTTTGTCATTTTGATTGCTGCATCGATGTCGGAGCTGGCATCCGCGATTCCGACGGCTGGAGCATTGTACCACTGGGCTGCGATTTTAGGCAGCAAGAGGTGGGGGTGGTATACCGCCTGGATTAACTTGATCGGGCAAATCGGGATTGTAGCAGGCATCGACTACTCCTTTTCCTTGTTTGCCGATCCGCTTTTGGCCAGTGCATTTGGCTATACTTCAACAGATACGACAACCTTGATCCTGTTTGGGATTACACTGCTGCTTCACGGAACATTTAATCACATCGGCATCAGGCTGGTGGCACGACTTAACGACTTTTCTGCTTGGTATCATATCGGCGTTGTCGTGATTTTGGTTGGCAGTCTGGTATTTTTCTCACGTCATGAGCTTCAACCCCTCGATTATTTATTCCAGGTAGGGCAAACCTTCTCCGATAAACCGTATGCGATTGCTTTTTTAATTGGTCTTTTGCAAGCGCAATGGACATTTACCGGTTATGATGCTTCCGCCCATACGATCGAAGAAACCATTAATCCACGGGTTCGAGCAGCCTGGGGAATTTTCACTTCTGTGGCCTTTTCCTTTATTTTTGGTTTTATTATGCTTGCCTTTGTCACATTGTCGATCAAGAATGCTGCAGCTGCGAGTCAGGCTGACAATGCGTTTATTTATGTCATCAGCGAAGCATTAGGCGGAACTTTTGGTTCTGTCGTTTTGTGGTTTGTTACGTTTGCGATGTGGTTCTGTGGTTTAGCTTCGATCACGTCTTTCTCACGGATGCTTTATGCGTTTTCGCGCGATAAAGGGATGCCGTGGAGCCTTCACTGGGCCGAAATTTCAAGAAAATACAGAACGCCTGCGAAAGCCATATGGCTGGTTATTATTCTGTCATTTGCACTCGCGCTGTTCGATTATATTGTCAAAACGATCAATCCGAATACGACCTATACCACACTCGCTTTTCTGACAGCCGTTAGCGTGGTGGGATTGTACGTAGCCTATGGAATTCCGTTGTATCTGAAGCTGAGAGCGGAAGCAAACGGTCTGTTCCAGAAAAAGCATTATGGTCCGTGGAGCTTAGGCAATTGGAGTAAGCCGATTAACGTATTGAGTCTCATCTGGATTGTATTTATTTGCGTAATGATGGTGATTCCGCCTAACGAAACTGCAGGGTATGCACTTATCGCCATGTTTGTCGTGTTGTTGATCATGGATCTGGCGTATTACAAAAAGCATTTTAAAGGACCACAGGCTGCACTTGGTACGTCAGAAGAAGATATCAAGCGGCAAGAGGCAAAATTTAAAGAGCTCTAAAAAACGACTGGTCGCCCTCATAGCCAAGCTTTTGGCTGTGGGGTTATTTTTTTGGTCAAACAAAACGATCATGACGTTTTTGCACAATTACAGGCTGCGGTAGAAAAAGGGGACAAGCACCTGGTCGCAAAAAAAATGAAATATCCCCTGCGTGTAAACAAGGAGGGGCAAAGTCGGTTTGTCCACGACGAACAGCAATTTTTGACAGAGTACGATCAATTGCTGACGCCAAAGGTGAAACAGGCTTTGCTCCAACAAAATGTGGCTGATACGTTTGTAAATGCACAAGGTGTAATGGTGGGAGATGGGGAGATTTGGTTGGGGCAATTTGGAAATCAATTTGGTGTATTTGCTATTAATTTGTGAAAAGAAAGGGTTTTCAATCGAGTTTTTTTAAAAATCACTCAATAAAATATTTTTATCGTTTAGATTGTTTATTTAGAATGGACATAATAGACAAACAATTCTAAAATAACTTATAAATAGACAAGCTAGGAGGATAAAATTGGTAATATGTCCACGTGAAATGGACATTTGTTATTTTTAAAAAAGCATGATAAGATTCACATAAAGCTATTTTTTTTAATTTTACTTAACTAATCAAAAAAGGCACTACGTTTGACAGGGTAAAAGGAGTGGATTAAATGAGCTGGAATGCAGAAAAGCTGGCGGCTGAAGTCGCGGAGCAGGTTGTGGCTTGGCGCAGATATCTTCATCAGCATCCGGAATTATCGTTCCAAGAGGACAAGACGTCTCAATATGTGTATGAAACGTTAGAATCTTTCGGTAATTTAGAGCTGTCTCGTCCTACGAAAACAAGTATCGTAGCTCGACTTATTGGTTCTGAGCCAGGTAAGGTTCTTGGAATTCGCGCAGATATTGATGCATTGCCGATTCATGAGGAAAATGAAGTACCTTATGCATCCAGTAAGCCAGGTGTCATGCACGCGTGTGGACATGATGGTCATACGGCAATGCTGCTAGGTGCAGCCAAGATTCTTTCAGGATATAAAGACAAGATCAAAGGCGAAGTTCGCTTCATTTTCCAGCATGCTGAAGAATTGCCACCGGGTGGAGCGGCTGAAATCGTCAGATCTGGGGCTGCCGATGGTATGGACTCGATTATCGGGATCCACTTGGCGTCGTATTTGCCAGTTGGAAAGTTTGGTGTTCTGTACGGTGCATTGACTTCCTCAACGGATCGTTTCGACATTACGATCCAGGGAAAAGGAGGACACTCGTCCCAACCTGAAATGACTGTTGATCCAATCGTAATTGGTGCTTCTGTGATCAGCCATTTGCAACAAATCGTCTCCCGGAATGTGAGTGCATTGGACAAGGTGGTTATTTCCGTCACCATGCTGAATGCAGGTACAGCTTACAATATCATCCCGGATACGCTGACGATTACTGGCTCGACGCGTTGCTTTGACGAAGAAATCCGCAAAAACATACCGATTTGGATCGAAAAAATCGTTAAAGGGATTACTGATGCTCATGGTGCGAGCTATGAGTTTACGTACTCACTAGGCTATACCTCTGTAGTCAATGATCAGAACGTAACGAAGCTGATGGAGGATACGATTCGGGAGCGCTGGGGGGACGAAGACATTGTTTTCATCGACCCAGTCATGCCGGGAGAAGATTTCTCCGAGTATCTGAAAAAGGCTCCAGGCTGCTTCATTCAATTGGGCGCAGGAAATCCTGAAAAAGGCTTTACCTACCCACATCACCATCCACGTTTTGATTTTGATGAAGATTGTCTCGTCCGCGGGGTAGAGCTGTTCATTCGTGCGGCGGAAAAAGTAGTTATGGAATAACAGAAAAGGTAGAACTGGGGGAAGATTATGACTGAGGGACGCGCTAATGTGTACAAGCTCCATTTACTTGTGCTTGCACTTGTGGCAGTGACAGAGTTTATCGGAACAAAGAAAATCAACATAGGCATCGGTGTCATTGCGTTGTTTCCCATGTTGTATGCGCTTGTTTTAGGCGGAGTAATCAGCTGGCCTAAATTCAAGCTTTTGAAAGAGAAAGAAATGAATGCTGCAGCTAGCATTCTGGGTATTTCCTTTCTTCTCTTTATTGCGAAGCTGGGTGCGAATATCGGACCTGAGCTGCCAAAGCTCCTTGGTTCAGGTGTATCGCTGCTCGTACAAGAGGTCGGTCATATCGTTGGTACCATTGCTCTCGGGTTGCCGGTAGCTTTGTGGCTCGGCTTGAAACGCGAATCGATCGGGGCTACGTATTCTCTCGACCGTGAGCCAAACCTGGCGATTATTGTGGACAAGTTCGGAGCGAATTCTGCAGAAGCTCGCGGAGCATTGGGTGTGTACATTTGCGGAACACTGTTTGGTGCTATTTATATGTCTATCTTAGCGAGTTTATTAGGTAGTAGTGGGCTGTTTCACCCGATTTCACTTGCGATGGGAGCAGCAGTTGGTTCTGGTAGTATGATGGCAGCAGCAACTGGATCTCTCGCCGTCATTTTCCCGGAAGCGACAAAAGATATTGCCTTTTACTCAGGTGCAGCTAACTTGATGATGAGCATTGTCGGAACTTATGTGTGTATCTTCATTTCGTTGCCTCTTACTCAGCGCTTGTACAAATGGCTTGAGCCTGTTATCGGACGCAAAAACGCTTCCACTACAGAAGGAGGTAGACGCAGCGCATGAATCAAGTACTGACTATTTTACTTATCGGACTCATCGCCCTCATCGGAAACTGGATTGGATATGGGGTAGGGCCAGCTGAAGGATTGCCAGGTATTTTGTTGCTTGCGATCGTTACCTTGATCGGGATGGGCTTCACTAAAATTTTGCCATTCAAATCTCCAGTGATTGTATGGATTTCCTTGTTCGCGATGATCGCAACATCCCCTATCTTCCCAGGGAATGAATTCATCGCAGCATCAATCGCAAAAATCAATTTGCTGGCATTGGCTACGCCAATTCTTGCTTATGCAGGTTTGTCCTTAGGGAAGGATATTCATTTGTTCAAGGAGCTCAGCTGGCGGATTGTTGTCGTTTCATTGGTTGTCTTTACAGGAACGTTCTTGTTTGCAACCTTGTTTGCAGAAATCGTATTCAAGATTCAAGGCAAATTCTAATTCTCATCAAACCTTCTCAAACCTCTGTGAGCAGCTACTAGCTCATAGAGGTTTTTTCCATCCGCCGGAAGGAACGGTCGTGGGAATTGCCAAGAGACCATGCAGTTGAACGGTTTTGATACCTATAAAAGAATTGAACGAATGGAGAAGGACGGGTATACTCTTAATAATCAGAAAGATTACGGGGATAAAAAGAGACAGGAGTGGAGCAAGCATGATTCTAGATGTGAAAAATGTGACGTGGCAAAGAGATGAGACCACCATCCTGAAAGACATCAGCTGGCAGGTTCACAAAAATGAACATTGGTGTTTGGTCGGATTAAACGGCTCGGGAAAAACGAGTCTCTTGAAAATTATTTGTGGTTATACATGGCCCACATCTGGTGAAGTAAATGTACTAGGTAATCTGTATGGGACAGTAGATTTGCGAGAAGTACGAAAGACAATCGGGTGGGTAAGCACGGCTTTGATTGCTCAGCTGCATGATCATGAAACGGCCTATCGGATTGTGCTTAGCGGACGAGAGGCGACAATCGGGTTGTATTCCGTTCCGTCTGCCGAAGATAAGAAGAAGGCGGAGGATCTACTGAATACATTTGGCTGCGAAGCGTTAAAAAATCGGCCTTTTTCTGCATTGTCCCAAGGCGAACGTCAAAAGGTGCTTATTGCACGTGCGCTGATGGCTTCACCAAAGCTGTTGATTTTAGACGAGCCATGTACAGGGCTGGACTTGTTGTCGCGTGAACAATTACTAGCCATGATCGAACAAATCGCAGCGCAGCCTGATGGACCAACTCTCTTGTATGTCACGCATCATATCGAAGAAATATTGCCCTGCTTTACCCATACACTTTTGCTCAAAGAGGGCGCAGTAGATCAGGTTGGTCCTTCTCAGGAAGTTTTGACTGCCAATCGATTGACACAGTTTTTTGGAGTGCCTGTGAATGTTCAGCGCTCACAGGGGAGAGCATGGATTAGCCTTGGAGAAGAAGCTTCTGTGCGATAAGTGTCGGTAGGATCAGCACGCTTGTGTATGATTGTGTATAATAGCAGTAAGGAACTGTATCTGGGAGGAGAGGAGAGATGGAGGCATGACCAATGCGATTGCACCGATCACGGACTCCACCTGGGCGATCATCACCTACGAAGAAGCATGGAATAGCTTTGTCAGCAGCTACGTGATCCAAAAAGGTGATGCGTTTGTGGTGATTGATTCCCATCTGCGCAAGCAGCGTGCATACTTTCAACAGGCGCTTGTGGAGATTGGAGTCAAAACTGAACAAATTGAGTACGTTTACTTTACGCATCGACACGCAGATCATATAGGGAATGCTGACTTGTTTCCTTCTCGCAATAATTGGATTCACTTAGAGGATTATTATGAGCTGGACGACTTTTCGCAAACACTCTTCGGTCATACGTTTACGGGGGCTGGTGGAGACCTGCCAGTCCTTCGTTTTAGACAACTAGCGTTTCATACCGAGGGCTCTGTCGCATTTTTTGATCCTCAGAGCAAGGTCTGTTTTGTGGGCGATCATCTCATTTTGGGAGAGACGAAGGCAGAGCTTGGACAAATGGTGGGAACCGAGGATGAGCGCAGGGCAGCGTATAAAGCATACGTCCGAAAATTTGCCTTGAAGGAACCTGAACGAGCGCTTGCCTACGCGGTCGGGTTGGAGATTTTGCTGGATTGGCCAATCGAATGCCTGGCTACTGGGCATGGTCTGATTTTTCAAGGAGAGGTTGTTTCGTTTATCCAGGATTTGATTTCAATCGTAAAATCATAAGCAGCAAAAAAGACTTCTGTTCCATCCAGGTAGATGGTGTCAGAAGTCTTTTTGTTTCGCAGCCTTATTTTGATTTTGCTTCTTCGACAGAGTCGAGAGCAGGGTCCAATACCTTTACCTGGTATTTTTTGCTCATCTCGTCCATCCACTCAGGAGTATTTTTACGTCTGTTTCTGTCTTTTGCTTTTTCCTCAACCTCAGGGCGCACTTGCTCCAAGGTGCCATTCAGCTTATCTTTATATTTTTCATAGTAGTCCGTGATGTCTTTATCCGTAGTTGGGTAGGCTTTTTCGATCAGCTTGTCACGCAAGAGCAACAGTCTTGTTCGCTCCAGGAAGGCTTGCTCGTCCATTCCTTTTTCCTTCAAATACTCTTGGAATTTTTCTGGTGTTTTTAATTTCTCTTTAACAGGACCAACGACTTTGTTGAGCTCTTCATCAGAGATCGTAACTCCTTGAGCTTTTCCTTCCAGCCTAATCAGTTCTGTCGCAATGATATTAGCCATTGCTTCTTTACCGACAGTGAGCTTCATTTCGTCATAGATCTGGGTTTGTGTAATGCTATTGCCGCCGATCGTTGCTACAACAGCGCCAGACGCTTCACCAGCGGGTTCTTTAGCCTGAGAAACTCCTAACACGACGAGTCCGAGGACGAGAACGGATGCTGTCAAAATGGTTACATCAAATTTTTTCATTAGATAAATCCTCTCTTTCATGCATGTATGCCTCATATTGTAAGGTAGAATTACGGGGGAAAAATGAAAGCTTGTCTATACAAGTTTTACACAATTACTCCCCATGAAAAAACCGCACACGAAAAACGCATGCACGGTCGTGTGAAACATAGCAGTGAGTGCGATCAGCCTGCTTGCGTAGCAGCCTTTTGCCATTCCTCCAAACGTTTTTCCAGTTCAGAATAATTGAGATGCAAAAAGCGTGCTGACGATTTTCCCATTAATTGTCGCAAGTAGGCGAGAGCATGCTCGTAGTTTCCTTTTGCTGCCTCGATTTCAGCCAGACAGAAGAGCTTCCAATCACGAGCAGAACGTTTGCGTGCAATGAGCTTATAGGCTTCCAGCGCACTATCCACTTCACCGAGGCGTGCATGGGAACAAGCAATCAGTGCCAGCGAATCGGTCATTCCCTGATCCCGTTGATAGATGCGAAAAGCCACTTCTAATGCCTCACTATAGCGCCCTGACGAATAGTAGACAACCGCCAGATTATAGAACAAATAGTGAATCATGGCTTGATTGAACAAAGTGGGCTGTTCTTTGCATACGTTGATCCCTTGTACAACGAACTTTTCCGCCAGTTCATAATTGCCACTCATGATTTCGTGAGTGGATTTATCCAGCATGGCTACTGAGCGCGAACGGTTCTTGCGATAAGAAGCATCCAGAAAGCGAAGCCGAATGTCCAGTCTGCGTTTGTACAGATTGGCCATATATTGGAAGCGAAAGGGCCAGTGGAGCCGAAGAAACATGACCAAAATCACAGCTGCTAACCCTGCAAGTGTTGATGTCAAATTAAGACTAAGATAATCCACGTAGGGACACCCTTTCTATCTAACGCTACGTTCACTTACTCATCTTAGCACAGAACCAGTCCGCATGACAGAGCATTGCCGCTATTTCGTCAGTGGTAGAGTTCCTACTTGTCGTTTCGTAGAAAGCTGATGGGCTTTGACGTAACTGTCCGAAACGGTGTAGATCGTGTCATCAATAGTAAGGATTCGACTGATATTTTTTTCGGTTTGATACCAGCCGTCGCCAGCTTTTTTCATGTCTTGTTCATCCAGATGTGTAATTTTGTTTGCGAGGGTAAATCCTGATTGCAAATCCAGGTGATACACATATGCTCCCTGGAAGGTGAAGCGTCCGTAATCCCGTATGTTGTTTGCTGCCTTTTGTTCAGCTGTCCATTCATACACGGTCACCGGAAACGCCAAAAGGTCCTGATCCTTCGAGAAAAGAAGTGCTTTATGATTGTACAGCAGCTCAGAATCTGTTCCCCGATCACCGATGACGGTTTTGAATTTTTCTTTTGGATGAGAGACATCGGATACGTCGAAGAGAGCGACTTTCATTCCTTGGTAATACGCCATGTCTTTATCTGATTCTGCTTCTTTGCCAAAACCGATGATATGGTTCTCGTCATAGGGATGGAGGTAGTCGCTGTAGCCTGGTATTTTGAGTGCCCCCAGAACCGTTGGCGTTTTTGGCTTTGTCAGGTCCAGCACAAACAGTGGATCTACATTTTTAAAGGTAACCATGTAAGCACGATCACCCATAAAGCGAACAGAGTAGATTCGTTCTCCTGGTGCGATTCCTTCCAGCTTGCCGTAAATCGAGAGGTTGTTGTCCAGCACGTACAGATTGTTTTTGGAAGTATACTCATCCGTGCGCCACATCTCACCGTTCGTGGTGGCTACCCGCAAATACCCGTCATGTTCATCTAGAGAAAATTGATTGAGTATGCGACCCGGGACAGACCCTTTTCCGGCATAGGTGAGAGTGCCTTGATCCATGGCAAAACGGTACACATTGGTGTTTATTTCGTTTGTGGGCGCAATTATGATTTCTGGAGCAAAGGATTCTTTTGACTGGACAGGCAAAGGTGCTGCTTTGTATTCAGTAACTGCCACATACAAATTTTCCTTTGAGGCATAAGTGTTTTCACCAGCGCCCAGGTACGTATTTATGGACATTTTTTGCTTGGGATCATCGAGATTGACCCCTGCGACCATCAAGTAGTCGGGCTGTATTCGTTCAGGAAAGTATCGTATATCGCTGTAAGGGATGGTTTTATAGCCATCACCTTGCGTACTGTCACGGTAGATTGGTCCTGGTATTTCGCCCTGCTCCTGAAGGATTCTATATGTGTTTACATAGTTGTTTGCAGTCATGTACAAGCTTGGGCCAATTTTACGGGAAGACAGGTATTGACCTTCTACCTCGACCTGGCGAGTGAGCTGTGGATGCTTTTTGTCGGCGAGATCATATATCAGTGCTTTGACTGTTTGCTTTTCCGGGTACCAAGGGATACCGATTTTGTACGCCTGAACAGAGGATGTGCTCGTTGTAGGAGCGGGTGCCGATGCCGCCTGTGTTGCTTGCCCGATCACAACAAGTCTTTCTTCGTCGACGTACATTTCGAGTGGCTGGAATAATCCGTTCTCGTACGTAATGCGTGATTCCACCCTCAGCTCATTCACAGGGAAAGCCTTGACAATTCGTACCTCTGCATTCGTAGCTTGATAGAGATAGTTGCCGTCTGTTTTGACGATATCGGCTTCGTCAACTCCCTGCACCTGTGTATTTGTGGTGGAATAGCTCGCAGGTGAATCTGCTGAGCCCGATTCTCCTGCCATTGCCGGAGCTGCTGCCACAGGACTTGGTACGTTTTCCAGTGCAAGCGTATTGTATTTGTACATGATGCCCGAGTTACTTACTTGCAGCAGCTTTTTCAGGTTCTCGTATGATCCCACTGCAGGAAGCTCTGCTTTATCCGCAGCTGATGCAGTTGGCTCCTTCAAGACGCCATTTGCATAAAGAAACGGTGTAAGCGCCAAAAAGAATGCAGCTGATAAAAGACCAGCCCGTCTTTTTCTCATATTGATCCTCCCTTGTATGTTTTTTCTAGTGAGAAAGATTTCTGGTTATTAGACGGTGAGATGATCGGAATGTTTCACATCTTGATATGGGCTCCAATCTACGGACAGGTAGGACAGCATGTGCTATAATAGTAGGCGGTTTAGGATACCAATCACACCACTTCGTCAAAAGGGGCGTCATAGATGGAAAACTTGAAGCAAAGCATCCTGGAACTGATTACGGATACCTCCACAAACCTGCCACCAGACGTACGTCGTGCCGTCAATGCAGCAAAAGTGAAGGAAGATTTGGGCACACGCGCAGCGATCTCTTTGTCTACAATCACGCAAAACGTGGTTATGGCAGAAGAAAATGTTTCCCCAATCTGCCAGGACACAGGAATGCCGACATTCGAGGTAAAAACTCCGGTTGGAGTTAACCAAATCATCATTAAAAAGGCAATTAAAGAAGCAATTGTGGAAGCTACGAAAACAGGAAAGCTTCGTTCCAACTCCGTAGATTCCTTGACAGGTGCAAACAGCGGGGACAACCTCGGTCCTGGAACACCTGTGATCCATTTCGAACAATGGGAAGAGGACGATATCGAAATCAAGCTGATTCTCAAGGGCGGCGGCTGTGAGAACAAAAACATTCAATATTCTCTGCCCTGTGAGCTCGAAGGCCTTGGTAAAGTAGGCCGTAATCTGGATGGCGTTCGCAAATGCATCCTGCATGCGGTTTACCAAGCACAAGGTCAAGGCTGTAGTGCCGGCTTCATCGGTGTTGGGATCGGTGGCGACCGTACATCTGGATATGCGCTTGCGAAGCACCAATTGTTCCGCCATGTGGATGATGTTAATCCAAACGCTGATTTGGCCAAGCTGGAAGACTACATCATGGAAACAGCAAACCAACTGGGTATCGGTACAATGGGCTTTGGCGGAAATTCAACGCTGCTCGGCTGTAAGGTCGGTGTAGAAAATCGCCTGCCGGCAAGCTTCTTCGTATCCGTTGCCTACAACTGCTGGGCGTTCCGCCGTCAAGGTGTGCGTCTGAACCCAGAGACAGGTGAAATCAAGCGCTACCTGTACAAGGATGAAAAAGTAGATATGGACCTGACTCCAGCTGCAGCGGCTGAAGCGGGAGAAACTCGTCGCGAGGTTGTTCTTGAAGCGCCGATTACCGAAGAACAAATCCGCAGCCTGAAAGTGGGCGACGTGGTAATCATCAACGGTGAAATGCATACAGGACGCGATGCCCTGCACAGCTACCTGATGGAAAACGATTGTCCGGTAGATATGAATGGCGGAATTATTTATCACTGTGGTCCGGTAATGCTGAGGGATGAAGCTGGCGAGTGGCACGTAAAAGCGGCAGGTCCAACTACCTCTATTCGCGAGGAGCCATACCAAGGCGATATTATCAAGAAGTTTGGTATCCGCGCTGTGATCGGTAAAGGCGGCATGGGAGCAAAAACGCTGAAAGCACTGGGTGAGCATGGAGCGGTTTACCTCAATGCAATCGGTGGAGCGGCTCAATACTATGCAGAATGCTTGGAAAAAGTAGAAGGTGTCGACTTCATGGAATTCGGTGTTCCGGAAGCAATGTGGCATCTGCGTGTAAAAGGCTTTGCTGCGATTGTAACGATGGATTCTCACGGAAACAGCTTGCATGCGGATGTAGAGAAATCCTCCCTCGAGAGATTGGCTCAATTTGCAGAACCTGTATTTAAATAAGAGACTTGCGAAAAGCCTCTGGCGCACGAATGGTGCAGCTGGAGGTTTTTTCGTTATGTTTCAGTTGATTTCTTGATCATTTCCGTTTACGATGGTGGAAATCATATACGAACGGATTAACGATGTTGAAGAAGAGCAAGTACGTATCAGATCATGAGGTCCAGAGAGTCGGTGGTTGCTGCGAACCGATCCTCACCTGATACCGAATGGGCTTCTGAATCGCTTCGCTGAACGATGAGTAGGCGTTGCCGGGACTCTCTCGCCGTTATCATGAGAGGAGTATCGCAAAGATTTTTTCATTTTGCCGTACTTTAGAGTGAATCGCTTGTTGCGATTAAAAAGGTGGTACCACGATAACCTCGTCCTTTGTTGGGCGGGGTTTTTTGTATTCTTTGAAAGGGGGGATGTCCATGGATGAGGGTTGGTGGATCTCAAATGCACATGAAAAAAGCCAAAATTTGAGGAGGATCATCAATGACCGAGCGAATTTTAACAGGAGATCGGATTACGGGAAAACTTCACCTTGGACATTATGTCGGAAGCTTAAAGAACCGAGTGGAGCTGCAACATCATTACGAAACATACTTGCTCCTAGCGGATGTCCAGGCGCTGACTACTCACTTCGAGAACCCGGTGTTGATCAAAGAGAACCTGCACAATGTAGCGTTAGACTATTTAGCCGTAGGAATGAACCCAGATAAAGCAACCATATTTATACAATCTTTGATTCCGGAAATTGCTGAGCTTGCGACGTACTTTTCCATGTTTGTGACGGTTAATTCCTTACGTCACAATCCTACGATTAAAGCGGAGGCCGTGGAACGCGGATTTCAGGATATGTACTATGGATTCCTTGGCTATCCGGTGAGTCAAGCTGCAGATATTACTTTTTGCAAGGCTACACTGGTTCCGGTCGGAGAGGACCAGGTCCCTCACATTGAACAAACCAGGAGAATCGTGCGGCGTTTTAACCAGCTTTATAAGCCTGTATTGGTAGAGCCAAGGGCATTGGTTGGGGAGGTTCCGCGACTTGTTGGCCTAGATGGAAACAATAAAATGAGCAAAAGCCTAGGAAATGCCATTCATTTGGATTCTTCAGCGGAAGAGGTTCGTGAGAAGATAAAAAAAGCGACGACGGATCCTGCCCGAATCCACAAAACGGATATCGGCAATCCTGAAATTTGCCCAGTTTATGCTTATCATCAAGCCTTTCGGGAAGAAGGCTCCGATGAGATTTATGAAAGCTGTAAAAAGGGGCAAATCGGTTGTGCGGAATGCAAGCAAAAAATCACGCATGCAATCAATGATTTACTGGAACCTATGAGAGAGCGCAGAATCGTGTACCAAAATAATCCGCAAAGGGTCAATGAAATTCTGATGTCCGGTACAGAAAAAGCGCGTCTTGCAGCAAAGGAAACCATGCAAGAGGTACGAGAGGCAATGAGTATGAACTATTTCAAAAAATGAGTTCATGAAAAGAGATAAGCCTTTGGATGTTTGTGCCTGCAACGGCGAATGTACTGGGTGTTTGACCATTCTGGGAAAAATGGGTATTCGTTTATTACCTCACAGTCCAGGCGGGCATAGGTTAATAACGAATAAAAAACCATGGAGGAGTGGTCGTAAGTGAACTATGTAGTCCGTTCGGGGGATACACTGAACAGCATCGCTTCTCGTTTTGGCGTACCGGTTCAGGAGTTGATCCGTGTCAATAATATCGCGTATCCGTATTACATTTACGTCGGTCAAAACCTGTTCATCCCAGTTGCGACGACACCGACACCTGCACCAGCAGGTGAAGTAAATCGGAGACTGGACCGTTTGGAAAGACGGGTGGACGCGCTTCGTGATGATTACACGAGACTAAGTGACCGGGTGGATCGCCTGGAAAGTCGTGTTACCCGCTTAGAGACTCGTGTTACACGTCTGGAACGTTTGGTCATAGTACCAACCCCAGCTCCAACCCAGCCACCCAGGCCACGCCCACCAGGAACTACGCCGCCGAGATAGTGGACTTGTGACTTTTGACTTATGTAATTTTCCATCGATTCTTGATTTCCACTTTCCCCGTTTGTGCATAAGGTGGTAGTAGAGATCAGAAGGAGGTGCGGCCATGTTTGGGATAAACGGAAAAATTGTACGACACCATTTCATGGGCATCTATGGAAAAGTGGTGCAGATCAGGGAATTGGTGGAGGTAATTGATCAAGTATTCGACTCGTTCCATAAAGTGAACCATATCAGCAAGACGATGCTTGGTCCACGCAAGCCAAGTGCTAAAAAGCTGGATAAACTTCGCTAAATCAACGGAACGAGATCGGGAGAATGCAAAAAGAACCGCCTCCATGCATCGGGTAGCGGTTCTTTTTCATTTGATTCGGGTTTTCGGGTGATGCTGCATGTGTTTAGATGTTGTTTTTCTGCTTCATTGCTTGCATACCCATTCGCACCAATTCCTTGACCATGCTGCCTCCCAATCGACCACCGATGCGCCCGGCGGCGTTAGAGGGAAGTTGACCGTTATAGCCAGGCTGAAGAGGGATATCCATCTCCTGTGCGACCTCGTATTTCGCTTGATCAGGGTCTTCCACTTTGGCTACACGAGCTTTTAGAGAATCAAGTCCGCTTCGGGCATGGGGGACGAGAGGACGTCTGCGTCTACTCATATTGTCTCACCTCTGTCCGTAGTATGCCCAATTAGACGAGTGCTTTGCGCTCGGTAAAATCAATCTGTGGATAATACGTGTTGGCTACGAGCAGATTTGGCCCTGCACATGCAACGGCTGGGCAGAAACAATTGATTTTTTGATTGAGTGCATGTCCCTGCCATTTCGTAAACATGGATTGTAACGGGTCTGTCTGGATATTTCCCAACGGCTCGACATCACCGAAGTCAGTCACAATCACATCACCTGTAAAAATGTTGATGTTGAGTCTGTTGCGGCCGTCTGGATCATTGCGTGTCGTGACGTTTTTAGCTGAGCGCAGGCGATGGAGCAATTCGCGATCTGCTGCTTCAGAGCTGCATGCAAAAAACGGCAGCGTACCAAAAAGCATCCATAGCTCCTCGTTGCGAACATCCAGCATTCGATGAATGGCAGAACGAAGCTCATCTAGTGACAAGACATCCAGATCTCGTGCAAAATCGCTTGCGTACATCGGGTGCACTTCATGCCGTTTACTACCCATTTCCTGAATTTGTCGATGAAGAATCTCAAGCTTCGGCCATGTCCGATGATTCAGCATCGTTTCAGCAGAAACAAAAACTCCTGCCTCCGCAAGCTTGCGCGTATTTTCCATCATCCCGTGAAAAAGAGTTTCTGCCTGTTTGGATGAAACCGACTGTCTTGCTTTTGCGTAAACAATATCATGGAATTCTTCCGGGGTAGACCAGTTCCATGAGATATGCATCACATCTATGTAAGGCAGGATCAGCTCGTAACGGGAAAACGGCATAGACATGTTGGAATTGATCTGTGTGCGCAGGCCGCGATCTGTCGCATATTGAAGGATCGGAAGGATCACTTCTTTTACAGTACGCTCGCTGTACATCGGTTCTCCGCCTGTTATACTGAGGGTAAGCAAATCTTTTGCGGCGTCCAGTCGACGAAGAATCAGATCAACAGGCAGTGCGGGGGCGTCCTTGTATCTCAATGTATCACCAACCGCACAATGCTCACAGCGGAGGTTACATAGATTTGTGACGGTAAATTCGACGCTGGTCAGCTTATAGGCGGGTGGTGTCGCACCTAACAACGGCTCCCATGGATCGTGCCCGGGTGTAAGTGGTGTGGTTGGAACCATGCGGATCAATTGTGAAACCTCCTTCATACTGCATACACTCAACCATTATAACGACATTAGAGCGGAAGGAGAATAGTTTACGACATGATTATGGGAATGTCTTTTGGACGTGGTGTGCTTTTTCATGATCGCAATGTGCTGGCATGTGCCGAAGTAAAAGATGGCGTCATCCATTTGTGGGCTGAAAAAATCACGATTCGAACCATTGGCAAGCTATGGTATCGTATCTTTTTTTCCTTTCCTTGGTATTATCAACTATTTCACCTGCTGCTCGCTGGCTACGTAATAGCGACTTTCGTGAATCCTGCATGGGAAATCATAAGCCCGCTTTGGGTCGCGGTTTATATTGGCGGTTTTCACTTTGTTTTTCCACGTATGATGAAAAAATTTCATGGTGCAGAACATAAGGTGTTTAGCTACCACGGGAAAAAATCACTCTCTGCACTTAGTGACATTGCCAGAGCAGATATTGTAAATGATGGTTGCTCGACTAATATGGTGGTCTGGTTTTTTACCGGGTTTCTCCTTTCTGCCTTTTTCTTGCCGATGGAATGGAGTCTTGTCTGTGGTCTCGCCGGGTTATTCGCTGGGATGTTCGGAGATCGCGTCCTCCGCAAATATTGTGGATTTATTTACAAGCTCTCCGGTTTTTTTCAAAAGTATTTCACTACAAAAGAGCCTGATCGTCTGCACTTAGAAACAGCGATTCGGTCTTACATTTTATTTGAACATATTCGTGAAGCAGATCGTAAGCAAGCTGCCTGAACCTATAAACAATCTCTGTGTTTAAAACGGCGTTTTCTACATGAATACGCCGTTTTTCATTTTCTATGGCTCGATCTTGATTCGTTATACGTGTTTTGGTAAAATTTTGATAATCTTGTTGACTTCGTTCAGAAGAGAGCAGGATGCCGAGCTGAGTTGAGTATGTAGAGAAATGAAAATGAGTAGAGGAGAGCTGAGTATGGAACAAAATCAAGGCGTGTACGAACAAGTAGGAGTAGCCATGACGTGCCGCTCATACCAAGAGTATGTGGACATGTTTTCGCTGACAGAGGAGATAATGGCGCAGGGCCCAATATTGGACGTCGGGGCAGGAGCGTCCTCTTTTACAGCGGAGGCAACAGCGCGGGGGCTTAGTGCGATTGCAGTTGACCCGTTATATGAGCTGGGTGATCAAGCTATATATGAGAAGGGGAAGCTGGAGATCCGGGAATCGACGGAAAAGCTGGCAAGAATCGCTTCCACCCTTCATTGGAGCTATTATGGTTCTCTCGACAATCACCAGAAAAACAGAGAAGATTCGTTAGAGCGATTTATTCAAGCATATCGCGCTGACACGCAAGGTCAAAAATTCGTGGCAGGGGTATTGCCTCATCTTCCTTTTGCAGACGAACAGTTTTCGCTTGTGATCGGTAGCCATTTTCTATTTTTGTACCATCAGCAATTTGATGAAGGATTTCATCAGCGTGCATTGACGGAACTGGTCAGGGTGTGCAAGCCTGGTGGTCAGGTGCGCTTGTATCCAATAATCGGACTGGATCGGAAACCATACGCCCATCTGGAACAACTGGTGCAAGGAATGGAGAGGCTCGGATGTAGGGCAAGCTTGCAGCCAACATCATTTCGCTTTCTTGAAGGGGCTACCCATTTTCTGCAAATAGTGAAATAAATTCTGGAAAAAGTCGCTGATAAAGCGACTTTTCTGCGTAGAAGGGATGACTGTGTGATAAGAAACGAAAATGGAGATCTTGTTGCCGAAAAGTAAATAACTCTTTCAGGAACGTACGTTCTTGTGTTATCATGAAACAAAAGGGCAAGGAGCATAGACATATGGACACTGCTTCTCACGTTGGATTGCAACACTTTACCGATCAGCATGCAGATGCATTGCATCGCTTTGAGTTACCAGAGGAACAAGGGCAGTTTACCTCCTTACCTGAAAAAGTCTTGGGTGTAACTGAAGGTCAATATCGAATTGTGATTACAAGTGATTCTGTTCCTGTCGGCTTCTTCTTATTACATGCAACACAGCGAGTAAAGGAGTACACGGATAATCCAAATGCGATGCTGTTAACTTCCTTTTCTATTAATTTTGCTGAGCAAGGAAAAGGCTTTGCCAAAAAGGGACTTCTTTTGCTGCCTGACTTTGTTCATGCGGAATTTCCGGATTGTGATGAAATTGCTTTAGCGGTGAATCATAAAAATGTCCCTGCTCAAAAGCTGTATTTGCATACCGGATTTACAGATACGGGTTTGAGACGAATGGGTGCGATCGGGGAGCAGTTTATTTTTCGACTCGCTCTTTAATGACAAGAAAAAAGATCGGACGAAACAGATACGTGTTTTCGCCTGATCTTTTTTGATTTCCTGATTTGGCTTATCTCGGGACGGATGCTACTCACGCTCTAGCGGACTCTCCTCGAGCTTGCGATACATTTTACCCTTATCTACATAGGATTGACGAATGCGGATCAGCTCTTTAAAGTCTGCTTCTGTCAACTCACGCTTTACTTTAGCAGGATTTCCTACAACGAGTGAGCGTGGGGGAACTTTCATGCCAGGCGGTACGAGTGCTCCGGCAGCAACCATGGCGTCTTCGCCAATCTCAGCTCTGTCCATAATGATAGCACCCATACCGATCAGAGCACCGCGACGGACGATGCAGCTATGTAAGATCGCGTTGTGACCAACCGTGACTTCATCCTCCAGAATAAGCGGGTTGTTCGGGCTTTGGTGCAGGGTGCTATTGTCTTGAACGCTCACACGTTTACCGATGATTGTGGGAGCAATATCTCCACGGATGACAGTGTTGTACCAAATCGAAGTATCCTCACCAATTTCTACGTCACCTGAGACGACAGAGCCTTTGGCAAGGAAGACGGTTGGATGAATGCGTGGTTTATGATGCTCAAACGTAAGCAGTAGCATGAATAATCCTCCTAATCAGTGGGTGTGCGGACAATCTGTTTGCAGCGGACTTGGGTGAAGGATTGAAAAACGGCCTGATTTCATGTCACAATCAATCACGATTCCCGTTACTTTTTCCACATCCCATTCTTGATAAAAGATGCGAATGCCGTGCATTTCCTGGACCAGATCGCCTGCTTGTTTTTCAGTGATCGCGATGCTATAGGTATAACTGCCACAACCTGTAGTGGTAGGTACGAGCTTGATCCCTAGCTTGTCTGCATCACTCTCTTCCGCAATCATCAATGCCAGTCGTGCAGCGGCTTGCGGGGTAATGTTTATCACGGTCAACCCTCCTTGTAGCTCTTTTATTGTACTACAGGTTGGGCGAATGAACGAATGCGAAGAAAAGAATAATGCTAGAATATGGTTGTGCTTCCAATGTCCATGTGTTGACCGGCGAAGAGCCATGTGATAGAGTATGTGTTACTGATCCCGATACGCAGGAAATGTGGGTAGTCGCTGCCGTGATCGTTTCGACGATTGACGGTAGAGGAAAGTCCAGGCTCGCCCAGGCTGAGATGCTTGGAGTGTTCGTACCTGGTGCAAGCCAGGGCAGCTAGCTTCGTCTAGCTGACGGCGTGGAAAGGGCTCTCTCTGAGGCCCGAGTACGCTGAAAGTGCCACAGAAACGTAGCTTTTCTGGCGACAGAAAAGATGGAACGCGGTAAACCCTGCGAGCGAGAAACCCAAATTAGGTAGGGGAACCGTCCCAAAGGAATCAAACAGAGGGGCGGATGGTATCCTTGGATGCCATAGATAGATGGCTACCGCTCTTGGTGCGAGGGTGTAACCCGTTTGAAGCACGGGAGAGACAGAACCTGGCTTATAGCATTTCCTGCTGGAATGAAAGTAAAACCGTCTGATACTCAGGCGGTTTTTTTGCGTTTTACGCACGATTGGAAAAAGTTCCCGCAAGAAATGGGTGCAACATTTCACCATATGCTCACGTCAAATAGAGCACTCGCCGAAAAAAGTAGTTCTACGAATGGCACTTCTAACATTTGATCAAAAGGGGCAAGTTTTGGCGGGATTCATTTAAAGTAAATACAATATGGTGGAGGGATTTCTTTTGCAGAACTTCAAGGCACGATCTGCTAAGGATTTTAAAAAAATGGTAACAGGTGCGATAGTAGCAGGATTGCTGGTGATTCCGAATACGGGAATGGCTGCAACCTCGTTGCCATTAACTGATATTGCGAAAAATGTGAACAAGGATGCAATCCTCAAATTGAACTATGCAGGCGTACTCAAAGGATATACGGACGGTACATTCAGACCGGATAGAGAAGTGACGCGGGCGGAATTTGCCAAAATCGCGGTGCTGGCGATGGGATACACAGATGAACAGGCAAAAGTCATGCAAGGCAAGACGGCTTTCAAAGACTTGCCATCCAATCACTGGGCGACTGGCTACATAAACCTGGCCGTTTCCCAAGGAATCATTAAAGGCTATCCAGACGGGACCTTCAAGCCAGAAAACAATGTAAAAGTTTCAGAGGCACTGACTGTACTCGTCCAAGGACTGAAGATCAGTGTAAATACGTCGACAACTAGCGAATGGTACTTCCCTTATTTGCTGGAAGCGAACAAAGTAGGGATTTATGGTAACGAAGAGTCTCCAATTACAGCGGCAAAACGAGATGTAGTTGCAAAGTATACAGATCGTTTTATGGAAATGCCAGTGTATGCCAATGGCGCTTACTATGACAAGAACGGTAACGCAAAAGGAACTGTTCAAAAGCTCCAGGTCATCAAAGGAACAATCGCTTCCTATGACAAAACAAACAAGAAGTTCAGATTGATCGGAGAAAAAGACGACGTGACCATCTCGGACTCTGCTCAAGTATACGGCACGATTGTCGTAGGGGCTCGTGTTGAGTATATCGTGAAAAATGGTAAGGCCAATTTCCTGACCGTAGCGACGACCGAAGATGAAATCATCGAGGGTATCGTCAAGACAGGGCTAAACTTCACGACAGCTGTTGGTGATGAAAACAAATTCAAAGCAATCGTAGGCAATAAAGAAGTCATCCTCGAAGTAGAGGACGGAGTAAGCGTGTCGCGCTCCCAAATTGGCCAGAAGTTTGTTGCTGTAGTTGGCAAGAATGGCAAAATTGAATCGATTAGCTTCAGCAAAAATACAACATCGGGTATCGTAGAGAAAGTTTCGACTGTTACCGGCTCCAATGCGAAAAAAGAAATCAAGCTGGACGGAACTACGTATGTACTGGATTCCAAAGCTACAGTTAAAGGAAAAGCACATCCAAAGGCCAAGGAGACAGCGGCTGCCTACAGTGACCTGGAAAAAGGCGACCTCGTTGAGCTGACCTTGGACGTAGATGGAAAAGTAACGAACATCGTGTATACAAAGCTCTCTGCGACAGGCACGATTACTGTGGATACCGATGATAATTTCATTACGATCGACAAGGTCGACTATGATGTATTGCGCGATACCAAGCTGTACGTTGATGAAAAAAGAGTAGACGAACTGGATGAGTTGTCGAACAACAAGGTAGCGATCCTGACATTTGATGAAGACGGCAACCTGATCAAGGTCGAGCAAGGTGTCGGGGCAGCGAGCAACAAGCTCATTTCTGGTACAACTGGCTACCAGTCGGGCAATCCTGCCAAGCTTGCAACCATCAAAGTTGACGGAATAACCTACGATCTGCTGACTACTGCCAAGCTGACGATTGATGGAAGCAGCGTCTCTCCTACTTCGATCAAAGAAGATCAGCTCAACGATTATCGCATCATCACCTGGAAGTATAATGTCGGTACCAAGGATATTGTGGAGCTGACACTGGAAAAGCAAACGGTAAAAGGATACGTCACGAAAAAGTCAGGTACTAAAATTACTGTGGACGGGAAAGTGTACGAACTGGCAGCAGGTGTATCCATTGACAGTGATGCGGCAACCAATGACAAAGAGTACACACTGGTACTGAACAACGCAGGAAAAGTGAAAGCTGTTTCAGGTGCTTTGAAAAAAATCAGTGGTCTCGTTGATTCAGTAGAGGTTCGTCATGAAAACGGCAGCGTCATTTCTGCAAAGGTAGAAGTCGATGGCAAGACGTACAAGGTAAGTAATGAGGACGCAGTAGAAGACGTGGATCAGTTTGAATACGTGACACTGACGCTGGATCGCGACGGAGATGTCATTGCAGTATCTGTCCAAGGAAAGAAAACAAAAGAGGCGCAAAAGTTCATCGGGATCGAGTCGCGGGTGAACGGAGACAAATATGTTTACTACATGGATGACTCCACAAGCCTGAAGCTGACAAAAGGTGCCAAAGCCAAATACTACGATGGATCGAACATCAATCTGGACAACATCAAATCGACAGATAAAGTGGATTTGTGGGTAAACGATGCGGGCCAGGTGTACGTGATTGTTGTGAATAAACGATAAAAAAGAATGGTGGAATTTGAAAGAGGCAGTCACTTTTCGATGAGGAGTCGAGAGTGCCGCCTCTTTTTTTGGGGACTTTATTACGGTCAGGAAGTGAGAGAAATGTCGTAACATTCATGATAAAATGAGGGTAGAATGAGAAAAGCGTAGTTATTCGATGTGTTTATATGCCTATTGTCAAATGGCTCTCAGAACCTACAGTGAAAGAGGGACGTGTCGTGAATTTTACTGCACAAAAGGATGGCGTATTTCCTGGTGTTTGCTCACTCGATTGTCCTGATCAGTGCGGCTTGCTCTTGCATAAGCAGGACGGGAAAATTGTAAAAATTGAGGGTGATCCGAATCATCCGGTTACCAAAGGAAATATTTGCAATAAGGTCAGAAACATGACAGCGCGAATTTATGATGAAAAGCGTCTCGCTTATCCGTTAAAACGAGTTGGACCAAAAGGCAGCGGGCAATTTGCTAGAATTAGTTGGGAGGAAGCAATCGAAACCATCACAACCCGTTGGCGTAAGCTAATCGATATAGACGGTCCAACGAGCATCTTGCCTTACAGCTTTTACGGGAATATGGGCAGGATTAATGTCGAGGGTATGGATCGACGCTTCTTTCATCGCATGGGTGCCAGTCTTTTGGACCGCACGATTTGCAACAGTGCCGGAGGAGTAGGCTACAATTACACGATGGGCGGCGCTTTTGGCACCGATCCGGAAGACACCGTTCATTCCAAACTCTTCATTATGTGGGGAATCAATACGGTCAGCACAAATATGCACCAGGTTGTCCTTGCTGAGCAAGCCCGTAAAAATGGAGCCCAAATCGTCGTTATTGATGTCCATAAAAATCAGACGGGTCGCTGGGCAGACTGGTTTATCCCGATTCTTCCTGGAACAGACAGTGCATTGGCTCTGGGATTGATGCATGTTTTATTTGCAGAAAATCTGGTTGACGAAGCATTTTTACAAAAGTACACCGTTGGACACGAAGAGCTCCGTGCACATATCGTCCAGTATGATCCTGCTACTGTTTCAACCATCACAGGTGTTCCTGTTGATAGCATATATCGCTTGGCGAGAATGTACGGCGAGACGTCTCCATCCTTCATTCGGATTGGCAACGGCATCCAGCACCATGACAATGGTGGCATGTGTGTTCGAACGATCGCTTGTCTCCCCGCCCTTACAGGTCAGTGGTTGTTGAAGGGAGGAGGAGCAATCAAAGGCAATAAAGGCTTTCTGGAGCATAACAAGCAGGCAGTACAGCGCCCGGATCTCCTCCAAAACAAACAGACGCGAATGATTAATATGAATGAACTGGGGAAAGCATTGCTTGACGCAGATCCACCTGTACGATCCCTGTTTGTTTATACAAGCAATCCAGCCATCGTTGCACCAGATGGAAACAGAGTAAGAGAAGGCTTGGCCAGAGAAGATTTGTTTACGGTCGTACACGATTTATTTTTAACCGAGACGGCACGCTATGCAGATATCGTCCTGCCTGCGACCTCCTCCTATGAAAATATGGATTTTTATACGTCTTATTGGCACCATTATATTCAATTACAACAGCCCGTTATGGAGCCCTATCATGAAAGCAAGTCCAATACAGAATTATTCCGGCTGCTGGCGAAAGGCATGGGCTACCATGAGCAAGAATTTCAGGATACCGATGAACAAATGATCCGCCAAGCGCTTCATGAAAATCGCAATCCGTACATGGATGGAATCAGTTTTGAAGCACTTGTGGAAAATCATTATAGGAAAGCAAATATCGCAGGTTATTTTGAGGGGAAAATGGCAACTCCAAGTGGGAAGATCGAGCTGTATTCACAACTTATGGCCGACAGAGGGTATCCGCCTTTACCGACGTATGTTCCGCTGCCCGATGATGGACCATTTCCTTACTTGTTTGTTCCTGGTCCGAATCATAACTTTTTAAACTCCACTTTCTCGAATAATGCAAAGCACATCAAATTGGAGAAAACGCCTCGTTTGCACATGAATGCCGATGATGCTAGCAAAACAGGAATTGTGGACGGAGATATGGTCCGGGTATGGAATGACCGGGGAGAATGCGAGCTGATGGTATCAGTCGGGGATAATGTGCTCCCTGGTGTCGTTGTGAGTCAAGGACTATGGGCAGATTCACCACAGTCTAAACATTTCGTGAACGCACTGACTCCAGATCGCATTGCCGATATGGGCGGAGGAGCTACATTTTTCTCTGGCCGGGTTGATGTTGAAAAACGCTAATGCTTATCCACCGCCTTTTCTGATGAAAAAGGACAAACGGGCGTACTAGCATAAGCCCTTTTCCATACGGTTTATGGAGGAGGTGAATTTTTCTTGGATGAGTTGCGGATGTTCAAGCAGTTTATTAGCTCGGCTGAGCATGTGTGGACACAAATCGCATCCTCACCGACAGGCAAGTCCGTTTATACGGTAAATGGAGTGGATTATACGCCTTTACCCGAAAAGTATAATTCGAAGCGCAAGATTTCCAGGATTTTTCGCCGGTATTGGGGAAAACAGCTAACGGATGCGATGATGCGAAACCTTCAATTACGCATTCTGAAAGGAAAGCTGTGTATACCCTACGGAGGAATTCCACCTTTTCCCACCACCGTTCAATCATTACAAGTGCGGGCGATTCAGCCCAATCAGCGGGTCGTCCAAGCAATCCTGGTTGGAAAGGGCAAGAAAATCACTGTGGATTACCGCCTGATCAAAACGGGAAATTCCACTTCTTTTACTATCATGAAACGCTCGGGAAGACAGCTCGACCAGCGCTTTCGTCCAGCGACACCGGTGGCTGCTCAACCGAAGCCGTATATCCATCCAAAGGCTGCGCCCCAAGCAAAGCCCAGAGGCAGAAAAAAACTCCTCAATACCCCATAATTTATGGGGTAGAGGAGTTTTTTGTACTATCGGAAAGTATAAATGTAAGGATGATAGTGTAAGTGCAACTAAGGCTCCGCCAAAAGCTTGGCGTAGCCAAGTTTTCTAATGTCTGTTCAAGTGATGATCGATACGCGATATTCGCGAAGCCAGTAATCCAATTGCCCCAAATAGGCAAACAGCTGAGGCGTGCTCATTAATTGTCCGAAAAACGGGATGCTCGAGGCCTCTGCATCTGATTCAGCAATTTTGCGAATGGTCTTGAGATCAATCAATTGCACCAATGGAGAAGTGGGATCATGTAAAATGTCCAGGAGCCAGGAGCGGACCGCTTCTGTGTAGGCCGGGTTATGTGTCTTTGGATACGGGCTCTTCTTACGGTAGAGCACTTCGTTTGGCAATGTTCCTTCCATTGCTTTGCGTAGAATGCCTTTTTCTCGATCACCGTAATTTTTCATGTCCCACGGGATATTCCATACGTATTCGACAATTCGATGATCGCAAAAGGGGACTCGAGCTTCCAGACTGGCTGCCATGCTCATCCTGTCTTTGCGGTCCAATAGGGTATTCATAAACCAGGTAATATTGAGATAAAACATTTCTCGACGACGTGCCTCCAGTGGATTTTCCCCTGGAAGCTGCGGCACCTCATCCAATGTTTCCTCATAGCGCATCGCAACATACTCCTCGGGTTTAACCCAGTCTCGAAGCTCGGGAGATAACCAGGAGGCCCGTTCCTTGGTGGCTCTCGACCATGGGAATGTACCTGCATGCAACATATCCTCGCGATGAAACCATGGATAGCCTCCAAATACTTCGTCTGCGCACTCACCAGAAAGAACGACCGTCGTTTCTTTTTTGATTTCACGACAAAATAAATAGAGGGAAGCATCTACATCCGCCATTCCAGGTAAATCTCGGGCTATCGTCGCTGCTTTCAATGCCTCGACGAGGGCATCCGTATCGAACTCCATCCGATGATGCTGTGTCCCCAGATATTCAGAGACGAGCTGTACGTACGGAGCATCCTCATTTGGCTGAAAAGCGCTGGCTTTAAAGTGGCGAGCATTGTCCACGTAATCAATCGAATAGCTATGCAGTGTTCCGCGTCCCTCGCGCTTGAACGTATCCGCTGCAACTGCGGTAATAATGCTCGAATCCAGGCCGCCAGACAGCAAAGTCGAAACGGGGACATCGGCCACGAGTTGACGCGCAATCGCATCGGTTACCAATTCATTGACACGTTTGGCTGTTTGCATTACGTCATCTGTGTGTGGACGGCTTTCAAGCTGCCAATAGCGTTTATTCCGAATACCGTCTCGTGTCACAGTCAAAAAGCAGCCGGGCCTAAGCTCATGCACATCGTGGAAGACACCATGTCCAGGAGTACGCGAAGGGCTGATGCCAAACACCTCTGCCAGCCCTTCGCGAGAGAGAACTGGCTTTACATCAGGATGGGCAAGCAACGATTTCAGCTCAGAGGCTAGTAAAAAGGAGCTGCCTCGTTGTGCGTAAAAGAGCGGTTTGACACCCATACGGTCACGACCAACGAAAAGCTTTTGTTCACGTTCATCCCAAATGGCGAAAGCAAAAATCCCATTTAGCCTGCGCAGGCAGTCGTGGCCCCACTCCAAATAACTATGCAAGAGCACCTCGGTATCCGAATGAGACTGAAAGGTATGTCCAGCTGCCAACAGCTCTTGTCGCAAATCCTCGGTATTGTACAATTCTCCATTGTAAATCATCGTGCAGGCATGCTTGCTCTGGCATGTGCTCATAGGCTGCACGCCACCGCTCGGATCAACCACAACCAATCGGCGATGGCCGAATGCGACGCGAGGATTCAGCCAAAAGCCTTCTGCGTCGGGACCTCGTTTTGTCAGGCATTGCGTCATTTTCTGAATAACTGGAAGCTCCTGGGAAAGGTCTTTTTCCCAATCAACCCAACCGACAATTCCACACATCATGATCACCCTTCCCTGAAGCTTTTGCACACTCAGCGTATGCGAAAAGCCTAGATGAATTGTCTGTCCAGCAGGGAAATAAGAAGAAAAAGCGGAATTTATAGAAGATTTATACATAAATGGAGGGTGCGGTGGACAATCTCACACTTTTGCTCATCGAGAGAATGGGCATTCTGCTGACTTTGGCTTTTATTCTGACGCGTATTCCTTTGTTTCGTCAGTTATTGGACCGTGAATTGCACATGGGAACCTCGATTGCTTTTTCCGTTATGTTCGGCTTGTTTGGGATCGCGGGAACCTATGCAGGAGTAGTCGTGGGGGAAGCGGGTTATGTACCGAGCTTCTGGATTTTTCAGCTGAATGCCAGTGAAATCATCGCCAATTCGACTCTTGTTGGCGTGGTCATTGGCGGTTTGCTGGGAGGTCCTTTAGTAGGAATGGGTGCGGGCATCATAGCGGGCTTCCATGTGTTTCACATGGGCGGCTTTGGCGCTTTGCCGATTGGATTATCCGTACCGCTTACGGGATTGTTGGCAGGTTATGTTGCGCGCTTTTTTTCACAGGAGCGTGTCATCTCGCCATCGAAGGCGCTGTTTATCGGCATGTTTGCACCCGTCATCCAAATGTCGCTGCTGCTGATTATGGCGGGACCTCCTGACTTCATACGGACGATGGTGAATATAATCGGAGTACCAATGGTGTTGACGAACAGTATTTCCATCGCCATTTTTACAACGATGATTCGGGTTGCCCTGCAGGAAGAGGAGCGCTCAGCCGCATTGGAGGCTGAACGTGCCTTTAAAATAGCGGAGAGAATTCAACCGCATTTGAAAATGGGGCTTACGCCACAAACGGCACAGGCAGCAGCCTTACTACTTCAGCGCGAAGTGAAGGCGGCAGCCGTTGCCGTTATGGATCGTAAGCAGCTGCTTGCCCATGTAGGAGCTGGAGCAGATCATCATCTGCCTGGTGAAATGCTTTTGAGTGATTTGGAGCGCAGGGCTATCTACAGCGGTGGGATTGAAAAAGGTTTTGGCAGAGAGAGCATGGGCTGCTCGCACAAAAACTGTACGCTGCAAGCCTCGATTTTGCTTCCGATTCGCGAGGGAGGCAGCGTCATCGGCTTGATCAAGCTCTATTTTCGCCGTCCGCAGCAGATAGGCAAGGTAGAAGAAGCGTTGGCTAGAGGGCTCAGCAATCTGATCGCCAATCAAATGACACTTGCCCTGACCGAAAAAATGAAAGGGCTGATGAAGGATGCCGAGCTGCGTATGCTGCAAGCCCAAATCCACCCGCATTTTTTGTTTAACACGCTAAACTCGATTGTGACTTTGATTCGGATTGATCCACAGCTTGCCCGTCATATGACGATTCAACTGGGCACATTCATGCGGCTGAATTTAAAGCTGACCTCAAGCCCGCTCGTTTCTGTCCAGCAAGAGCTGGATCATCTATATGCCTACCTGGAAATTGTTAGAATTCGTTTCTCTGAACAGTTTGTCATCACCTGTCAAGTCGATGACGGCGTAGGGGAAGCGATGATTCCGCCCGGAACCTTGCAGCCCTTGATTGAAAATAGCATTCATCATGGGCTTAGCCATATGACGACGGGGGGAGAAATTAGCCTGACCGTGAAAAAAACTGCGGCACAGATTGTATTTGATCTAGAGGATAACGGGAGAGGGATTTCGGATGAACTCCTGCCGATTTTGGGAAGCGTCCCGATGAAGGGTGGGGATGGCAATGGGATCGGTGTACATAATGTCAATTCTCGTTTAGTCAGTTTGATGGGCCCAAGTGCCAAGCTTGTTTTTCGTAACAAACCTGAGGGTGGTTGTCATATTACCTTTGCGATACCGATTCAAAAGGAGGAGAGTGCCTGATGCCGATTCGTGTCATGATCGCAGAAGATGAGCGACTGGCTCGTGAAGAACTAATCTATTTGTTGCAGCAGGAGCATGATATTGAGCTGCTTCCCTATGCAACGAATGGGCGGGAGCTTTTGGACATGGTGGATGAGCACCAGCCAGATGTTGTGTTCCTCGATATCAAAATGCCAGAGCTAGAAGGTGACCAGGCGGCTAGAATGCTTGCTTCTCGCAAGCAGCAGCCACTTATCGTCTTCTGTACAGCGTACGAAGAGTTTGCGGTGAATGCGTTTGGCTTGCGGGCTGTCGATTATTTATTAAAGCCTACAGAACCGAGGCGACTCGCAGAGACACTTCAAAGAATACGCGAGCGACTGATTCAATCGAAAACGGAGTATGGACAAGCAAAGCGCTCCAAGCTGTTAGTCGAGGAAAACAACCGATTGGTCGTGATCGATCCTGCCACAATTGTGTATGCAGTACGAGAGGAACGCTTTGTCCAAATTAGTACACAGACAGAGACATATACGACGAAGATGACACTCACTCAATTAGCTGAAAAGCTGAATGGCTACGACTTTTTTCGGACGCACAAAAGCTATTTGGTAAATCTGCAATTTGTCCAAGAGCTGGAGCCGTGGTTTCATGGGGCGTACAACCTGACGTTAAAAGGGCAAAAACAGCTGCGCATTCCCGTATCACGAACGAGTGCAAAGGATTTATTAAAGCGGCTGGAAGAGTAGGCGATCCTGGGAGTCTTGTACTGCTTCCGGTAGCCACTGCATTTCGTGATACAGAATCTGCTTTTGACGCACGCTTCTCAGCATCTTGCGCGCAAAAAACGCCATGGATCGGTCAAATTCTCTACAATGGAGGAAGCGCTTACAAATGATCATTGAAGAGGAGGAGATTCCCATGGGCAAGTCGGCTTTAGCGCAAAAAGGCGATGGACAGCAAAAGACGAGCAACCACTATGCAGCGGTAATCCAGTCGGAAACTTTCAAGGAACTTTTGAGGAAAAAAAGAGCCTTCATCCTGCCTTCATCCATCTTTTTCTTCGTGTTTTACTTTACTCTTCCCATCTTGACCTCCTACTTCACGGTTTTGAATCAGCCTGCCTTTGGAGCGATCACGTGGGCATGGGTCTTCGCTTTCGCCCAATTCATTATGACGTGGGGGCTCTGCATCCTGTATACCAAGCGCGCGGCACAGTTTGATCAGCTCGTAGAAAAGATCAAACAGGAGACAGGGGGTAGAGGCCAATGAATGTAACAGCATTTTTGCTCTTTTTGGGAATCGTGCTTTTGACCTTGGTCATTACGTATTACGCTTCCAAGAAGACGAATACGACGAGTGAGTTTTACACGGCTGGCGGGGGATTGACTGGCTGGCAAAACGGGCTGGCAATTGCGGGCGATTACATGTCGGCGGCTTCCTTTTTAGGAATTGCCGGAATGATCGCGTTAAGTGGATTTGATGGATTTTTCTATAGTATTGGTTTTTTGGTAGCGTATCTGGTTGTTCTTTATTTAGTTGCGGAACCATTGCGCAACCTCGGGAAATACACGATGGCGGATATGATTGCAGCGCGTTTTGACAATAAGCAGGTACGGGGTGTGGCGGCACTCAATTCGATTACAATTTCCATTTTTTACATGATTGCGCAGTTAGTGGGTGCGGGGGCCTTGATCAAGCTGTTGCTGGGGATCGATTATACAACCTCGGTGCTGATCGTAGGTGCGCTGATGACCGTGTATGTCGTCTTTGGCGGTATGACGGCTACCTCGTGGGTGCAAATTGTCAAAGCGGTGCTATTGATGATAGGTACCTTCATCATCTCACTGATGGTATTTGCGAAGTTCGATTACAATCTGATGAATATGTTTGCACAGATGAAAACGGCAACTCCTTTAGGGGACCAATTCTTAAATCCGGGCAACAAATTCAAGGTAGGGCTGGATACGATCTCGCTCAATATGGCGCTTGTCCTCGGGACAGCAGGCTTGCCACATATTTTGATCCGCTTTTTCACCGTAAAAGATGCAACAACAGCGCGTAAATCAGTCGTCTATGCAACATGGATTATCGGCTTGTTCTATGTCATGACTGTCTTCCTCGGATTTGGCGCAGCTGCATTTGTCGGTGCCGGAAATATGGATGCGGCAGGGAATTTAGGTGCTCCGCTTCTGGCGCAAGCTTTGGGTGGCAACTTCTTGTTTGCTTTCGTATCGGCCGTTGCGTTTGCTACGATTTTGGCTGTAGTAGCAGGCTTGGTACTCACAGCAGCCTCTGCTTTTGCCCACGATTTTTACGGGCACGTTATTCGTCACGGCAAGGCAACAGAAAAAGAACAAATGAAGATGGCAAAATGGGCATCAGTAGGTGTATCCGTAATTTCGATTTTGCTTGCGTTGTTTGCCCAGAGCTTGAATGTTGCCTTCCTCGTAGCACTCGCTTTTGCGGTCGCGGCTAGCGCGAATTTGCCAGTCATTCTGTTTACAATTTTCTGGAGACGATTTAATACGACAGGGGCAGTCAGTGGCATGCTGGTCGGACTGTTCAGCTCCCTGATTCTGGTTGCACTGAGCCCGAATGTTTGGAATCCGGTTGCAGGCAAAGCGATTCTCGTAGGAGAGGCACTGTTTCCCTTGCCGAATCCGGGAATCGTCTCGATCCCCCTCGGATTTTTGGCTGCCTGGATTGGGACGATGCTATCGAGCACACGAAACGATGCCAAGTACGACGAAATTTTGGTGAAAGCGAATACAGGAATGAAAGAAACTGCGTAGAACAAGTATTCACAAGGAAACGCATGCCAATATCTGGAGGCTGGGGCGAACCCTCAGTCTCTTTTTGTATCGATCCAATAAAACGGATGGTTGCTTTGCTCTTACGTCGCCTAAAAGCTAGGCATCGCTGAGATTTCTTATTTGAACGAGGAGGAAGAGCTGCTCGTGACGACAATCATTTTTTTCCTTGCTGTGATTATTGGAACCATGGCAATTACGTATTCCGCTGCCAAGCAAACGGGAACGACAAGAGATTTTTATGCGGCGGGGAATCGTCTGACAGGGCTGCAAAATGGGATTGCAATCGCTGGCGACTATATGAGTGCTGCTTCGTTTTTAGGGATTGCGGGGACGATTGCTGTCTACGGCTTTGACGGGTTTGTGTACGCTATCGGCTTTTTTGTCTCTTATTTGATTATCTTATTCCTTGTGGCAGAGCCGCTGCATAATCTTGGCCGCTATACCCTGGCAGATGCGATTGCTGTTCGTTTTGACAGCCTGTGGCTGCGCGGTGTGGTCGCTTTAACGACTTTATTAATCACGATTTTTTACATGCTGGCACAGCTGGTTGGAGCCGGAGCACTGATCTACTATTTGCTTGGAATCGAGTACGACACAGCGGTCATGCTGGTTGGAAGCCTGATGACATTTTATGTTGTGTTTGGCGGAATGGTTGCAACCTCGTGGGTACAGATCATCAAGGCGATTTTGCTGTTGACTGGAACGCTTGTGCTCAGTCTGATCGTCTTTGCCCGTTTTCACTGGAGCTTTTCAGAGATGTTCTTGCATGTCAGCACGGCTACCCCTTTAAAAGAACAGTTTCTGCAGCCTGGCAATCAGCTAAATCATCCATTGGAAACCATTTCTTTGAATCTGGCGCTTATTTTGGGAACAGCAGGGCTGCCACACATCATTTCCCGCCTGTTTACGGTAAAGGATGCGGTGACGACGCGATACTCGATCTACACAGCGACGTGGGTCATCGGTGCATTTTATTTGATGACGGTTTTTTTAGGCTTCGGTGCAAGTGCTTTTGTCGGTTATGAAGCATTGAAAAATGTTGGCTTCGGTGGGAATTTAACCGTCACGCTACTGGCAGATGCTTTGGGCGGAGAATTTCTGATGGCCTACATAGCCGCGGTTGCTTTTGCCACGATTCTTGCTGTGGTTACAGGCTTGGTCTTGTCTGCGTCTTCTGCTTTTGCCCATGATGTGTACAGTCATCTCATACGCAGGGGGATGGCCTCTGAGAAGGAACAGGTCATGATTGCCAAATTTTCTTCGATTGCTGTAGGGTTGATCTCGATCTGGCTGGCGATCAGCGCCGAAAAAATGAACGTGGCAAGCCTGGTCGGTCTTACGTTTGCTGTTGCAGCATCAGCTAACCTGCCGCTCATCTTGTTCACCTTGTATTGGCGCCGATTTACATTTCGTGGAGCAATCAGTGGCGTTCTGACAGGGCTTGTTGCATCGGTTGTACTGGTCATGCTCGGTCCGACGGTGATGGACCCAAATAATGGACCGATTCTAAAGGAGCCGATATTTCCACTAGCCAATCCAGGTCTTGTTTCGATCCCGCTAGGCTTTCTGGGGGCAGTTATCGGAACACTTTTCGACCATCCAGAGCATGGGGCAGATGCACATTATGAGCGTGTGCTGTTCCAGGCCATGACTGGTGTTAAGACTCCGTATAGCTCGCAAGCAGAGCGCAAACGTGCATAAAGAAGCATTTCCTGCTCCACCCTACGTAAAAGGAAGGAGGGGAAGTCGTTGGGTGTAAACAAAGAGACCGATTCCGTATTAGCTGCTCAGCTGGACGTGTATGAGACGACTCGAGTGGCCCTCAATGATCTGATTGCTGAGTTATGTGAGGCACTGGAAGAGGAAGACACGGACCCGTATACGCGAAAAGGCTATGAAATGATCGGGCATTATTATCGAACTCCTGTCCATACAGGAGAATTGACGCTGGTTTTTGCTTCGGTGTTAGCGGATATTCTTCACAAGCTGGAGCTGACTCAGCAAGGCGAAGACGTATCGATGGTGCGTGATCAGTACAGCGTGATGAAAAAGGATGAGTAAGCAGGCGGCCCGCGCATCGGGTCGTTTTTTGTTGTTGGTTGCAATTGCAGGCAATCCTGTCGCATGAAGCGAACTTGATCCACTCATACTAGCCATAACCTCTACTGAACAGGTGATGGGTATGGAAAAAGTCGGTCTTGTTTTGCAGGGCGGAGGTATGAGAGGGATTTACACCGCTGGGGTTCTCGACTATTTTATGGAGCAGGATTTATACATTCCGTACGTCATTGCAGTGTCCGCAGGAGCATGTAACGGTGCCGCCTATTTGGCGAGACAACACGGATTGGGTAAGATCATGCACACGAAGTACATCCATGATCCACGGTATTTTAATCTCGCCCATTTATTTTCCAGCAAGCCCTTATTCGGTATGGATTTCATTTTTGACGAGATTCCACACAAGCTGGAGCCGTTTGCATTTGAACGTTTTCGCGAGGCGACTGAACAGTTTGTCGTCGTAGCAACCGACTGTGCCACAGGGGAGGCAGTTTTTTTCGGGAAAGAGGAATGCGATAATTTATTCCACGTCATCCGAGCCTCGTGTAGTCTGCCTTTTGTTTCATCCAAGGTTGTCATTAACGGGCGAGAGCTATGGGACGGGGGAATTACCCATCCTGTGCCGCTGCAAAAGTCGCTGCTCGATGGAAATCAACGCAACATTGTCATCCTGACGTCGTCGAGTGCACCTGGCTGGATTGTACGTAATCTTTGGCGAGTGGAGCGCTTCTTTACCGGATGCAATCAGCTCCAGCAGGCATTGATCCGACATTTTCGCATGTTTATTGAAGCGCTGGAGCAGGTGCGACAGCTGCAGCGGGAGGGGAAAGCCTTCGTGATTGCTCCTCCTGAGGGATCATTTATTCGTGGATTTGAAAGACGTCAGGAAAAGCTGCTTCATTATTACAACCAAGGCTACGAGGATGCACAATCCAGTTATGTGCGTCTGCAGACATGGCTGAAACAGAACGGGGATGGGTGAGTGTTGAAAGTCAGGAGTCACAGGAAAAGCACCTGTCAGAAGGGTGCTTTTTTGCATGAACAAAAAGAACTACGAAAGATGTTTTTCAAGTGCTAAGATGGGGAAATAACATCAGGGGAGATAGATTCAGGAGGAAGACCCCATGAAATATGTGAGCTTAGAACAGGTGGAGCCAGGCGATGTATTGGCTCGTAGCATTTATTCCAGTGAAGGCTTGACGCTGCTGCAAACCGGTGTTCAGCTAACGGTTGGAATGATTAATAAATTGCGTCGATTTGGTGTAAGTATGCTCAGTATCAAAGACCCGTTTCTCGATGAGATCAAAGAGGAAGAGGTCGTGACCGAAGCGACGCGAAAAGATGCAATCCGCAATTTATCTGGCGCCATCGCGTGTGTGCAGTCGGGAAAGCATCTCGATGTCAGAGGGATTCAGAAGTCGGTTGGCAACATTGTAGAGGAAACCTTGCGCAACAGGCGTGTCCTTTTGAACCTGGGGGAAATCAGAACGAATGATAATGCCCTCTATATTCATTCCCTGAATGTGTGCATGATGGCCACCGTAATGGGTGTAGGCTTAGGGTACAATACCAGTCAATTAAAAGAGCTGGCAATCGGTGCGATTTTGCACGATATCGGAAAGTTGTCAGTGGACAAGGAAGCCCCCGCCTACAAGAAGAATAGCATGGACAATCACCATACCTGGCTTGGCTTTCACATCCTCCGAAAAAAGCATGAGATGAGTATCGTCTCTGCACACGTGCCTCTGCAGCACCATGAATGGGTAGATGGCAGTGGGGTACCACGTGGACTATCGGGGGATGAAATTCATGACTTCGCCAAGATCGTGGCAATCTGCAACTACTATGACAATCTCATCTCTCCTTTTTCTGATGAAGAAGATACCATCGCACCTTACGAGGCATGCGAGCGGGTCATGGGTTTGGCAGAGAAGCGCTTTGACCATAAAATGGTGATTCACTTTTTGCGTTCGATTGCTTTCTATCCGACGGGAACCTCACTCAAGCTGAGTACAGGAGAGATTGGAATCGTCATTGATCAGAATCGCGGCTTGCCTTCACGACCTGTCGTTCGCGTCATCAAACGAGAGCAGGCAGCCAATAAGCGAATGTCGGATGATCATGAAATCAATGATATTGATCTTGGGGAAGAGACTACGATTTTCATTACGGGCGTGATGGAGTAATGGTCAAAATTGGTTATCAGGGTTTTTTTCTTCCAACATCAGGGATATTCCCTACATACAAACAAAAAGGCTTGGGCTACAATGGGGGTAGGTAGAAGGTTGATCAATCAAGTACAGCCTCGCCATGATGAAAAGAGGAAAGGACGTGTTTGTATGTCCCGTATTCTAGTTCCGATTGATTTTTCTGCACAGTCTATTCAGGCGGTCCGCTTCGCGCTGGCCTATGCCAAAGATAAGCATGAGTTGACCTTGCTGCATGCGATTCCTCCGTTCCCATCCCGAAATGTCGTTCGTAAGCTAGGACAAAAAAGCGTTGAGGATTTCCAATTGGATGAAGCGAGAGAAGATTTGAAAAAGTTTCTGACCATCGTGGAAGAAGCCCAAGTGCCTTACAAGCTGGAAATCGAGTTCGGCGAGCCACATGAAGTTATCGCCAAGCATGCAAAGGAAGAGCATGCTGCAATCGTAATGGGGACGCATGGCTATGGCCGAATGACGGGCTTTTTGCTGCAGAGCGTCAGTTATCCAACCATTCACGACGTACAGATTCCTGTCTTCTTGATTTCGGAGGAAACGGATGCAAGCCGCTTCCCATGGAAAAAGGTGCTGGTCACTGTAGACGGCTCCGAGCATGCAAAAGAAGCTGCAAAAAAAGCAATCCAGATGAGCAAGGAAATAGAGGGAATCTCCTTTAACCTGCTGACTGTAGTCACTCCTCCTGTTGCGTACGCTGGCGTATACGGCGTAGGCTGGGAAGACACAGGAACGCTGGAAGACTGGGGCCGCGAGACGATTCGACCATACGAAGAGCTGTTTGAAGCCGAGCAGATTCCATTCGAAAGCAAAGTAGTGATCGGTGATCCGGCAACCATGATCAGGGAGACTGCGAAAGAAGAAGCGATCGATCTGATCGTTCTTGGTCATCACGGCATGGGTGGGATTGCAGGTACATTACTCGGCAGCGTAACGTTTAAAACCATTCATCGCACCCAAACGCCGCTGTTGATTGTTAAAACATCATAAACTAGGCTTGAATCGTACAACTGTCCGTATTGCGGGCAGTTGTTTTTTGTTCATCAGAAGTCGCATTCCAATCCACGCGTGAGCTTCTCCAGGCTGCGAACAGGACGATGAAGCCAGCGATGACAAACACCGTGATGAGTGAGGTCGCCTGCATAAGTGGTCCAGCCAGGAAAGAGCCAATCATCATCAGCCCAACGAGAAGCGGCATGATGGTTCCATTAACGCGTCCTACATAAGCTTCATCAACGAGCTTGATCATGCGCATCCCGATCACGATTTCTAAAAAGGCCATGCCGACACCGGTGAAGAAACGCATCGTTGCAGTCACGTATACCCACACAGAGAGTGCTTCGATTACGACGGAGAGGGCGAAAAAAATCAAACCTCCAGTAACGATATGTCGTCCGTTTAGCTGCTTGTGGCACGCTGATGCCAGGATACCGCCAAGCAGCATGCCAAGTCCCTCCAGGGCGACAAACCATTGAATGGATTCTTTGGATAGGTGGAGCCGATCTGTAACCACAAAAACCTCGAGTGGATTGATCAGCCCGGAGCCAAGACCGAGGCAGGCAAAAGAGATGGAAATTCCTTTCAGGGACGGATTTTGCTTGACGTAAGTAACCCCTGCCTTGATATCGGATAACAGGGAGCTGTCCTCTTCACGTACGTTTGCTCCCGATGTCGGAAGCGTTGTTAAGATAAGCGTAGAGATGAGAAATAACACCGCCATCGTCATGAGCGAAGGGTAAATGCCCCCATGTTCATAGAAAAAGCTGCCGATAATCGGACCGGCGAGAAGGAATATTGCCCCCATGCTTTGTGAAATGGAGACGGCGACTCCAACATGCTCCTCAGGAACGTGACGCTTGATCAATTTGGAGGAGGAAGGCTGGGAAAATTGAGAGACGATTGCGGAGATAAAGGTGGCAAAAAAGACGGCAACCCAAAGTCCTTTCCACAGCAAGAAGACAATCACGAAAACGGATAAAGCGCTGAGCAGGTTCCCTGTGATCATTGTCCGCTTCGGATTCCAGCGATCAGCCAAGGCTCCGCCGATGATAGAAAAGAGCAAGATCGGAACAAGCTCGATCGCAGTCAAGAGAGAAACCGCGATCGGATTGTTGCCGCTGATTTCCATGACATAATAAAGCAGGGCCATATTTCGAATCCAGATCCCGATGTTCTCCAGCGTATCTGTGATAAAAACGGTTAAAAAGATGCGGTTTCCCCATAATTCTTTCATGATATTGATTCACTCCTTTTAATTAAACCGAACGCTCGGTCTAATTTTGTTTGAAAAAAAAGCTACCTGGCAACAATACCATGCAGCATGACATCAATTCCTCGCTTCATCAGCGAATGCAGACGCTCTTCTTCGAATTGGAAGCCGACATTTATCAGTCCGTTTAACAGTCCCTCGTAGATCATTGCGAGCTCAGCAGGATCACCTTTTGCAAACTCCCCGTTTTCCATACCCTCTTGGAAAAGGGAGATATACAACGTATAGGTGGAGCCGAGAATCTCCATTACCTGATCCATGATGGCCGGGTCAGCTAATTGGCTGCCAGAGAACTCTTCACCAGCTCTTTTTAATGGATGGGACAAAAAATCGTCAATGATAAAAGTCCCAAGTCCATACAGCTTTTCAATCGAGGTGGAGTACTCCTTCTCTTTTTGCTGCCACAGCTCAATAAACTCCTGATACTGCTTTTCTAGTAAGAACAGGAACAATTGCTCCTTGTTTTTAAAATGATAGTAGAGGCTTCCCTTGCTGGCTCCGGTTGCCTGGCAAATGTCTTCGATCGATGTTGCGGAATAGCCTTTTTGGGAAAACAACTCGGTAGCTTTTTCAGCGATATGTAGCTTTGTTTTCTCTCCGTCAAGCCGGCGTTTGGACATGGTAAGCCTACTCCTTTTATTAGACTGAACGTTCGGTTTAGATTTAGTCTACTGGATCGTGTGAAGAAGTGCAAGTGTCATTACTCTATCCGATTGAGAAATTGTGCCTGTGGAGAAACTGGATAGAAGAATGGAAAGGGAGAGAGCGATGCAGATTGGATGTCATGTAAGTATCCGCAACGGATATGTAGAGGCAGCGAAAACGGCGTACAGACTTGGAGCGAGCTCCTTTCAGTTCTTTCCAAAAAATCCGCGCAGCCTGGGAGTGAAAGCATTCGATGCACGGGATGCAGAAGCATGTCGTTTGTACTGTGCGGAAAAGAAGCTGCTGTCTATCGCCCATACAGCGTATCCCGTAAACCTTTGTACAATCGATCCAGAGCTTGCCCAGATAACGAGGAAATCAGTACGAAATGATCTAGCCATCGCGGAAGCTTGCGGGGCTATCGGCGTAGTTGTTCATTTTGGTCATTATAAAGGCGCGGATGTGCTCGAGGGGTACAAGCTGATGATCGAGATGGTAAATGAAATTCTCGATGGCTGGGAAGGCAAGGCTAAGCTGCTTATTGAGAACAATGCCGGGCAGGGGAGTCGGATGGGTACGACGCTTGAAGAGCTGACACAGGTACGCGAGCTGCTTGCCGAGCCACACAAGGCAGGCTTTTGCCTGGATACATGTCACGGCTTCGCCAGTGGATTATGGGACGGGAGCAATTGGGAGCAGGTCGCGGATAAAATGCGTGACTTAAACTATTTCTCCAGCTTGTGTGCGGTGCATGTAAACGATTCGATCTACCCGGCAAACTCCTTTCGAGATCGTCATGCGCAGATTGGCAAGGGGATGATTGGCGATGAGGCATTTGCTGCATTTCTGCGGACACCTGAATTACAAGGCTTGCCGCTTGTATTGGAGACGCCAAAAACGGGAGAAGACAGTCATGCAGAGGAAATCAGGCATGTGCAACAGCTGGCAGGTAATTGGCAGGGTTGACCCAGTTGTGGTACAGTGTGAGTTGATGTGGTGAACAATGGGAGGAGTACCTATGACAAAACGAGTCAAAGTGACAATCGCGGATTTTGCTCCGCTTAAAGAGAATTTGAACAACCCGGAGGAGCTGGCTCTGTACGAGACAGCAAACGGGAATATATACGATGCGGAAATCGAGCATGACGGCTATGCTATTGTTGATGTCACGGAGGAAGACTATATTGAGCTTGCACCGGGCGAATATCAGCTGATGATTGAAGAGTGGGTGAATGCTGGACAAATCGGGGAGCTCACCTTGCAAACAAAATCTGACCCTGCAGATGACAAGGCTCTCTTGTACCGAAGTGTTGATGCGAGCGGGAACGAAGTGCAAGCGCCGCAGTCATTGTCTAAGCAGGCGGTAGAAATGGTAGCAAACACATGGTTTGGCAAAAAGAAGAAGGCCGAAATCGAAGGGTAAGTCAAGGAGAACAGTTAGACGATTTGAGCCAGGGAGTCCAATTGATTCTAGAGGACGATCCACAGCCTCCTTTCGATACGGTTCACCAAAGAAAGCTCCAGCGCCAATGGTTGAACAAATAAGAGGAATGCTTCAAGCGTTTGCACAGCAGGAGCCTGCGAAATAAATATCCATGACAAAAACAGCCGGTACTTCCTTGATAAAAGGGAAGTATCGGCTTTTGTTTTGACCTTCATTTCCTCTGGTTTAGACCAATGAATCGCCTGACAGCCCTTGGTTAGATTGTATCGTCCTCAATGTCCAGCTGGATTTCATACTTTTTGATCCTACGCATTAAAAGCGACTGGGTAATGCCGAGAGCAGCAGCCGTTTTTCGGGTCGTTTTGTGAATACGCAAGGCTTGCATGATAAATTCGATTTCGATTTTTTCCATACGATCAGTCAGCGGTAGAGAGCCCAGTGTGAGCAGGCCATCCTCGAGCTCGCGGATGCTGCGCATTTCTTCCGGCAAATCGGTGACGTGAATTTCATCGAGCTTGGACGTGATAACGATACGCTCGACCAAATTTTCCAGCTCGCGGACATTTCCTGGCCAGTCATATTGGTGCAAAACATCCAGGACCTCCGAGGTAAACCTTCTTTTCTGGTTATGCTTGCGGTTGAATTTCTGCAAATTATGATGCAGTAGCGGGAATACATCGTCTTTTCGCTCGCGCAAAGGCGGTACATGGATCGGCAAAATATTAAGGCGATAGTACAGATCATGTCTGAATTTACCCAGCCGCACCAGCTCCTGAAGATTGGCATTGGTGGCAGCTATGATTCGAATGTCAGCCGTATAGGTTTTGGTGCCGCCAATGGGCATAAACGTTTTATTTTGCAGGAGCAACAGTAGCTTTGACTGTAGGTGGTAGGGAAGCTCGCTTATTTCGTCCAGAAACAGCGTCCCTTTATCCGCCATTTTCACCAAGCCGATTTTTCCTGAGTGGCTGGCCCCTGTAAACGCCCCCTTGTGGTAGCCGAACAGCTCAGATTCGATCAAGGTTTCAGGAATAGCGCTGCAGTTGACATGGATGAACGGTCCGCTGCTGCGCTCACTCAACTGATGTATTTGTTCAGCGAGATAGCTTTTTCCTACACCTGTTTCCCCTCGAATTAAGACGGTAGTATCGATGGGCGCGACTTTTTTCATCAACTCCAAAAGGGCGAGGTAAGACCGACTGTTCCCGATCAAGGTTTGAGAAGAGCTTTGGCTAGCTTCCCACTTCATCTGCTGGATTTCTTCGCTGTAACGCTTGAGCAATGCAACCGTTTCTTCCAACTGCGAGCTGGCACGTGCTGCCTCGGTAATATCCCGGGAATGGGCGACAATTAACTCGGGCTTCCCATCCTCATCAGGGATGATATGCCCGGTCACCAAAAACTTTCCTTTGCTATTGACCATTTGAATGGTAGTGGTTGGCTTCCCGGACTCCAGAACCAGTCGGGTAACAGAAGGATTAAAAATCCCCATTTCTTCTAAATCGGTCACATTTTTTCCGATAATCTCGGATTTCGGTATGCCACATAAATTTTCACTCGCATTGTTCAGCCATAACGTGGTTCCTTGCGCATCAGAAATGAATATACCGTCTGCCAGCGCATTGAGAATATCAATAAAACGACCGATTGAGGACAAAGCTAGTATCTCCGCATCTTTCTCCAAATGAATAGCTCCCCCCATTTTTCAACTGATTGTACAGGATCATACTGCTGATTGTATAGTGAATCGATTTTAAAAAGAAGTGAGTCGAAATAGATTCATACGAAAAGAAAGCATTTCTCGCTATTTTCGGTTCGAAAGTGAATTGACTTCGATTCAATAAAAAGACACCGCTTTCACAATATTCGTCATAATTCAGCTTTTTTCGAGTTGGCATAGAATTTGCAAAATGATGAGAGACGTAAGCGACTTACACGAGACTAAGAGAGATAAGGAATTGCATGCTATGTTGTCGAAACTGGTGACGCGCGAACAAGCTGTAGAGTATGTACAGAATGGTAGCCGGCTAATGCACGGTGGCTTCGGTACGATTGGTTCACCTGCATTATTGATTGATACGATCTTGCAGAAGGGCGTACACAGCTTGACGCTCATTGGGATTGATACCGGATATCCGCAAGTGGGAATCGGCAAACTGATCAGTCATAGGCGGGTGAGACACTTGATTACTACGCATATCGGCTCCAATCCCGAAGCCGGTCAGCAAATGATGGACGGGGAACTCGAAGTGACGTTTTATTCACAAGGGATTCTCGCAGAAAAGATTCGTGCGGGAGGCGTTGGTATTCCCGGAATCATTGTAGATGCGAACATGGGAGGAGAGAGGACGGGAGGAGGAGAGCCAGTCATTGTTGCGGGAAGACCCTGTCTCATTGAACCGGCGATTACGGCGGAGGTTGGGATCGTCTATGCAAAGCAAGCGGACACATACGGAAATCTTATCTATGACAAAACAGCGAGGAACCTGAATCCGTTGGTAGCCATGGCTTCTGATATCACCATCGCTGAGGTAGAGGAAATCGTTCCAGTAGGAGAATTGGACCCGGAAAAGATCGTGACGCCCGGCATTTTCGTAGACTGGATCGTCACGCGCAGCGGAGGGAGCTTGTAATGGGGCTAGGAATGGATCAGCGAAACATGATCGCCAGGCGCGCAGCCAAAGAGATAGCTCCTGGAATGGCCGTTAATCTGGGGATCGGGATTCCCGAGCTGGTCGCAGATTTTATCCCGAATGAATGGCACGTGATGTTTCACTCGGTAAATGGAATCCTCGGGCTTGGTCCAACGCCACTGCAGGGGGAAGAAGATCAGCATATATCCAATGCGGGTGGAACGCCTGTTACTGTTGTGCCTGGGGCATCGTACTTCGACAGCACCATTGCATATGGCATGATCCGCAGGAGAAAGCTCGATGTAGCTTTCATCGGAGCCTTACAGGTGAACCGCAAAGGCGACTTGGCAAACTGGATTGTTCCCGGATCGCGCGTCCATGGTTTCGGTGGCGGAGCCGAACTGGCCTACTACGCGAAAAAAGTGATTGTCCTGATGAGTCATGTGGATCCGAGTGGCGAGCCGAAAATTCGCAAGGAATGCACATTGCCGCTGACTGCAAAAGGATGTGTCGATTTGATTATCACAGAGCGGGCAGTCATTGAAGTCACTCAGAATGGATTGCTGTTGACTGAGGTCATGTACCCGTATTCTTTGGAAAATGTCGTTTTGCATACCGGAGTGACCTTGAACATTTCAGAAAATTTACAACTGGCAGAGTAGCGAAATAAGAAAACGCTACCAAATAAATAAGGGGGCCAATAAAAATGAAAAAAACAATCAAAACGATCGCAAGTGTAGTATTCTCCATGTCACTTCTCGTGGGATGTAGCCAAGGAGCTGCTCCTGGCAACAATGGGGGACAAGCAGGTGCACCATCCGGTGAAGCTTCTTCTATGACGAAAGAGGCGGGTGTGTTCATTTTCGCCGCTTCTGGTGAATATCAGCCATTCAGCTATTTTAAAGACGCGCAATTGACCGGCTTTGATATTGAAATCGGCAATGAAATCGCCAAGCGCTTGGGTCTTGAGCCGAAGGCAGTGACTTCTCCTTTTTCAGGAATTATCGCCGGGGTAAAAGAAGGACGTTACGATGCGGCTATTGCGAGTCATGCGATTACAGAAGAGCGGAAGCAGCAGATCGATTTCGCTGACCCGTACTACTTGTCCGGTGGTCAATTGTTCACACGTCCAGACGGCACGATCACTACCCTGGAAGAGTTGAAAGGCAAGGAAGTGGCGGTAGCTCTGGGTACAACCCATGAAAAGATGGCTCGGGAATATACGGATAATATTAAAACGTATGACAGTGATGTAACCGCTCTGCGTGCAATGGAGCAGGGAAAGCATGATGTCGTGATTACAGATAGTGTCGTTGGAGAAATTGCCATTCAACAAGGTCTGAAGATTAAGAAAAGCGGTGCAGCGCTGTCCGAGGTTCAGCATGGAATCGCTGTACGCAAAGGAAATACAGAACTTTTGAACAAGATCAACGAAGCGTTGAAGCAAATGCATGAAGACGGTAGCTACGCAAAGCTGAGTGAAAAGTATTTCAATCGTGACATCAGCAAAAACGAATAGTCTGTTTCATTCCACATATCGCCTGCCGTACCTCTGGACACAAAGGCACGGCAGGTGAATACCATTACAAGCGAGGGGTGGCATCGAGTGCCCAGTTTTGCACATCTGACTGAAGAGTTTTTCCGTACATTGCCGTTTTTTTGGAAGCCATTGCTCCTGACGTTCGAGTTGACGATCGCTTCCGTTATTGTGGGATCAATTATCGGGCTATTTGTCGCTCTCATGAAGGTATCCAAGATCCGCGTGGCTGCGATTATCGCTAACGTTTATATTATGGTCATCCGCGGAACACCGCTTATCGTACAGATTTTTGTCCTCTATTTTGGCTTTTATAAAGTCATCGATCTTGGTCAATTTTGGTCAGCTGCCCTTGCACTCGCGATTCACAGTGGAGCTTACATCGCAGAGATTTTCCGGGGTTCGATCCAGTCAATTGATAAAGGACAGATGGAGGCAGGGCTGTCTTTGGGGATGTCCGGTCGCCAAACCATGCGCCGAATCATTTTGCCACAAGCGTTGAAACGGTCCATTCCGCCACTCGGCAACCAGTTTATTCTGTCACTTAAGGAGTCGTCTCTGGCAGCATTCATCGCAATGGACGAGCTGTTCTCTCTGGCACGTCGCCTGTCTGCGGAAACCTTTGATGAAATGACGTATTTTTTGATCGTGGCCTTTTACTACCTGGTGGTTGTCATGATATTTACGTATGTTGTCCACCTGATGGAAAAGCGTTTGGCAAAAGGAGACGCGTAGAGCGCTGGGGGGAAAACGATGGAGAACAAACAAGAAATGATTCGTGTGCAAAACATGAAGAAAAGCTTTGGTCAGGTAGAAGTTCTGAGGGACATTACCTTGCAAGTAAACAAGGGTGAGGTCGTGGTCCTGATTGGAGCCAGTGGATCGGGAAAGAGCACTTTGATCCGATGCATCAATTTTCTGGAGACAAAAAGCGGCGGAGAAATATTCATTGAAGGAAAAAGCATCGATCCGAAAAAGGACGATTTGACGAAAGTGCGTCAAAAGGTGGGCATGGTATTCCAGCACTTCAACCTGTTTCCACACAAAACCGTTTTGGAAAACATCATGGAGGCACCTTTAATTGCGAAAAAGGCGGACAAGGAAGAAACGAAGCAGGAAGCACTCCGTCTGTTGCAGAAGGTAGGTCTGTCGGATAAGTCGAATGTCTATCCGTCCAGCCTCTCTGGTGGTCAGAAGCAACGCGTGGCAATCGCGCGATCGCTTGCGATGAAGCCCGAGATCATGTTGTTTGACGAACCGACGTCAGCGCTTGATCCAGAGCTGGTAGGGGAAGTGCTGGAGACGATGAAGCAGCTTGCCCAGGAAGGAATGACGATGATCATCGTTACGCATGAGATGGGATTCGCCAAAGAAGTGGCTGACTGGGTTGCCTTTATGAATCAGGGCAGGATTGTGGAGATGGCCCGCCCTCAGGAGATTTTTAACAATCCAAAAGAGGAACGCACGAGAGAATTTTTGAACCGGGTCTTGTAGATTGACAAAATGAAAGGGAGCATTGGTATGAGAGAAGTCGTAATCGTATCCGGAGTGCGCAGCGCGGTTGGAGCCTTCGGGAAAAGTCTGCGGGATGTTCCAGCAACAGAGCTGGGACGTCAGGTTTTGGAAGGCTTGATGAAGAAGACAGATTTTCCTAAGCAGGAAGTCAATGAGGTCATTTTTGGCAATGGCTATGTACATGGGGGAGGATTGAATGCTGCCCGTATCAGCTCGCAGCTAGCCGGATTTCCCCGCAGTGTGTACGGACATATTGTCATCAAAGCTTGCGGCTCGGGGCTAAAAGCAATTGGAAGTGCTGCTCTGGCGATTACTGCGGGACAAGAAGACGTAGTGATTGCGGGAGGCGTGGAGAGTATGAGCAACGTTCCCTATTTAGTAAAGAATCGCTGGGGGAGCAAGTTCGGTAACTTGACCATGGAGGATGCGCTTTTGTCCGATGGCTTGATCTGCTCGCTAGAAGGTGAGCATATGGGCATAACCGCAGAAAGGCTTGCTGTACAGTACGGTATTTCTCGTGAAGAGCAGGACCGATTTGCCTACGAAAGTCACAAAAAGGCAGCGGCCGCAATCGAAGCGGGAAAATTCGTGAGTGAGATTGTGCCGATTGAAATCAAGGATCGCAAAGGAACTCGAGTTTTTGAACAGGACGAATCGGTGCGACTGGATATCAAGCTGGAGGAGCTTGCAAAGCTGCGCAGTGTTTTCCAAAAAGAGGGGACAGTCACCGCAGGCAATGCTTGTCCGATGAACGATGGTGCAGCAGCCGTTTTGATGATGTCTCGCGAAAAGGCAGCTCACGCCGGATTGAAGCCGCTTGTGAAAATTAAAGCTTTTGCCAGTGCAGGTGTCGAACCAGGCGTAATGGGGATTGGGCCAGTGCCAGCGACACATAAAGCCCTGGAAAAGGCGGGCTTGACACTGGATGAGATTGGACTTATCGAATTGAACGAGGCTTTTGCCGCTCAAGCGCTGTCAGTGATCAAAAGCCTGGAGCTAGACGAGAGCAAAGTAAATGTAAACGGGGGAGCGATTGCCTTGGGCCATCCGGTTGGAGCGACTGGCGCAAAGCTGACTGTGACTCTGATAAACGAAATGCTTCGCAGACAAGAAAAATATGGCATGGTGACGCTTTGCATGGCAGGCGGGATGGGCATGTCTGTAATATATGAAAACCTGACACTCTAATCAGTACGGATGGACTTCAGGAGAACAAAAGCCGGTGCTTCCTATCGAGAGGAATGCAGCCGGCTTTTGTATGGTTTCAGCAAATGGATGGTGATTACATTTCTTCTGGTGCAGCCAGTCCCATGAGTCGCAAGCCTTCCTTGAGGACGCAAACAACTGCAGCTACGAGCTGGAGGCGAGAAGCCTTGATGTCTTCTTCTTCCGCGAGAATGCGGACATTGGCATAAAATTTGTTGAAGGATTGAGCGAGATCGATTACATATTTTCCGATTTGCGATGGATCGAAGTTTGCCGCAGCACGATCAATCACTTCCGGGAAGCTGTTTAACAAGGTAATGACAGCCCATGCTTCCTTACTATCCAAAGAACCTGGAGTTAGGCTTGCTGAAGACGAAGGCTGGTAATTTCCTTTACGTAATAGCGAGCATGCGCGAGCGTGGGTGTATTGTACGTATGGACCTGTTTCTCCTTCGAAGGTGAGCATTTCTTCCCAAGAGAAGTTAATGTCGTTCAGACGGAAGTTTTTCAAGTCATGGAAAATAACTGCACCCACGCCAACTTGGCGAGCAACCTCTTCTTTGTTTGCCAAGGAAGGATTTTTCTCCTCGATCACTTTTTGTACATCCGCAATCGCTTGGGCCAAAACTTCTTCTAACAGAACAACCTTCCCTTTGCGAGTAGACATTTTTTTGCCGTCCTTGAGCATCATGCCGAACGGGATGTGATGCATGTCTGCCGACCAGGAGTAACCCATTTTCTCCAGCACTTTGTAAAGCTGTTGGAAGTGGAGGCGTTGTTCGTTACCTACAACGTAAAGCGCCTTGGCGAAATCGTATGATTCGTGGCGGAACAATGCGGCGGCCAAATCACGTGTAGCGTACAAGGTAGCGCCGTCCGATTTTTTGATCAGACATGGCGGCATGTTGTATTCATCGAGAGAGACTACCATCGCCCCATCTGATTCGGTCAGCAGACCTTTTTCCTCCAGCAGGGTAACTACGCGATCCATTTTGTCGTTGTAAAAGGCTTCGCCATTGGTAGAGTCGAACGACACGTTCATCAGGTCGTAAATTTTCATGAACTCCTTGAGCGATTCTTCGCGGAACCATGTCCACAGATGTTCAGCCTCTGCGTCGCCGTCCTCCAGCTTTTTAAACCACTCACGGCCTTGGTCTTCCAGAGTAGAATCGTTCTCTACTTCTTCATGGAAGCGTACATACAGGCTCAGCAGCTCCTTAATCGGCTCGGCTTTTACTTTCTCCTCATCACCCCAGAGTCGATAAGCGACGATCAGCTTACCGAACTGTGTGCCCCAGTCACCCAGGTGATTGATCCGTACAGGCTGATAGCCTTGCTTTTCCATAATGTTTGCGATCGCGTTTCCGATCACGGTAGAGCGCAGATGTCCCATCGAAAACGGTTTGGCGATGTTCGGGGAAGAGAGGTCAATTGGAACCTTGCGACCTTGTCCGAGGTTGCTGTCACCGTACTCGCTTCCTTGTCCGAGAATGGTTCCAATTACTTGAACCGCTACGTCTTCTTGATCCAGGAAGAGGTTTACATACGGTCCTACTGCTGTCGCTTCCTTCAGAGGTGAGCCAGTGATTTGACCAGCCAGCTCAGCTGCGATCATAGGCGGAGCCTTGCGCAGTGCTTTTGCCAATTGGAAGCAAGGGAATGCGATATCACCCATAGCAGGGTTTGGTGGTGTTTCGAGCATGGCGTACACGTTTTCCGAGGTAAAGGTGTCTACGCCAAGTGTTGTGAGCGCTGAAGCAATCTTTTCAGCAACTTGATGTTTGTAGCTCATCATGATTTCTCCTTTCGATTGTAAAACGGTTCGGAACCCAAGAAAAAACAAAAAAACCTCTACGTCTCCTGTAAAAAGAGACGAGAGGTTGTTCTCCCGCGGTGCCACTCTTGTTGTTTTTGCCGCACGAACCATAACGGGCAAAAACCGCTTAACCTGCTGTAACGGGCAGTCCCGGCAAAACCCTACACGATCCGGTTGTCTATACGCACAACCAGGATGTTCAGGCAGCATCTCCGAGGGGCGCTTCCTCACAATGTGAACGCATCGGGCTCGCACCATCCCCGACTCGCTTTGGCTTCATAAATGGAGTACTATCCTCATCAACGATTCGCTTTGTCTCTTGCATTATAGCTGTTTGCTACCCTTGTTCGCAACACACTCTTCGTTTTTTCATCGATGATATACTTCGGTCAGGGTTGTTTTAAGATTTTGTCCAACGCAGCGAAGTATTCCTTTGTCAGCTTTTCTTTTTCTTCAGCGCTCAGGTTCTCGGAATCAGCCCATTGCTGCTTGAATTGCTCCAGTTGCTCCAGCATGGCCAGCTCGGCCGCAGCTTCTTCCTCCAGATCATAATTTTCGGAAGGATCAAATGGAATCAACCGATTATCGTTGCCGCTGCGCAAGTAAGAGGTACGCCAATTTTCTGGAAAGCGATAAGCTTGCTCCCCAAACATATATCCGAGAACATCATCAGAGTCGATTGGCAAAAAATGATCGTAATCGTCTCTTCGGCCACCCTCTGATAAATTTATGTGGGAGAGGAAGTAGCGGAGGTAATGCTCGCCTGTTTCCGGATTTTTGACAACGGAATATGTTTCAAACTCGGATTTCTCCAGCTCCTTGAGCGTCTCCAGACAGGAGATAAATTCGTCTTTATCGCGAGGGAGTAATGAGTCCATAATCATATCGTCCTTTCGATTAGCAATCAGCCCCATGATAACAAAAGCGGTTGGCTCTGACAATAAACGCTGGGCAGCCAGATGTAGATGGGGCTCTTTCCAAAATAACAGGGTCTCGAAAAGAAAAACGAAATTCGTTGTCACAAAAAGGCTGTAGCTGGATCAAATGTATGTCGTTCTTCTAAGGGAGGTGAATAGTTTGTGAATGCAAATGTAAATGCGGAAACCAGTACCAGCAAGGCAGAATGGACACTGCAGCCGACAAAAGAAGCTAAGCTGGCAGCGCTGATGAGGGAATATGGCGACAATATTGTACAGCTGGCGTATTTGATCGTCAAGGATAGAGGGATTGCCGAAGACATCACGCAAGAAGTCTTTCTAAAAGCTTATCGTGGACTGGATCAATTTCGCCAGGAGAGTAGTGTAAAAACATGGCTCTATCGGATCGCAATCAACGAATCGCGGAAATATTTACGTTCGTGGTCGTTTCGTCAAATCTTTTCCACCTATCTTTCGAAAAAGGAACCGGTGCCGGAAAAGGTAGCCGACACGAATGTTGAAGCAGCGGTCTTGCAACGGCTGAGTAAGGTGCAAATCGCTGAACGGGTGATGATGCTGTCTCCTTTGTACCGAAAAGTGATGCTCCTACATTACTATGAGGATTTGTCGATAAAAGAAATCGCACATGTGCTGGATAATTCCGAGGACGCGGTACGTGCACAACTACATCGTGCCCGCAAAAATTTTAAGGCATTGTGTGAAAAGGAGGGATCGGAATGGATGTAGATAAAGAGCTGCGAGAAGCTGTTCGCGTAGCAAGCAGACAGACAGCGGAGCAGGTGTCTTTTTCATCAGCATTGGCAGGGAGGATTCAAAAAGAAGTGGCAAATCAGAAGAAAGCGAGACGAAAAACAGCTGTTATGAGCGGTACGATTGCAGCATGCTTGGCAGCTGCAGTATGGGTCGGACAGCAGCAAGGCATGTTCACGATGGAGGGAACTGGGGCGTCACAGACAACAATAACAGAGCAGACAAATACACAGGTGAAAAACAAAGTGACTGCACAAGAAGCGTTTGCTCCCATTCTTGGAGCTGTGCCAGAGCTTCAAGGGCTACGGCTGGAAGAGAGGGGAAACGTAGGTGATATCAAACAGGTTGCCCTCCTAAAGGGAGACCGCTATGAAGGGGAATTTAGCTACGATGCGACAACCGGGCAAATCGAATGGTATCGCTATGAGAAAGAGGAGTCGAGAGAAGGTAAGCTACCTGAAATGATGGTGGCACAACAAAAAGCAATCACCTTTCTCCAATCCGTTTTAGGTGTAGAAAGCAAGCAGTATGCCCCTATATCTACTCATAAATTAACAGATGAAGGAATGCGCAACGGTACGTGGATGAACGTCACGTTCCAAAAGGAGCAAGAAGGCGCACGCATCCCGTTTGACATTATTTCTGTTCAAATAGACAGCAAGGGTCAAGTGGCATTTTTCGGTCGAACAAACAAAGAGGAGCAGGCCCTGCTTGGAAAATTGACTAAGTCTCTTCCTGAATTGAACCCTTCTCCTACTTTGGACAATAAATCCATGTATTACGGCGGTTTCGAAATCATGCTTGGAAACGCAGATCATGAAGAGTGGAAACAGGCTTCAATCAGCATGACAGGAAAAGCAGAGGATTTGCGGGCCTACCGCCTGATACAGGAAGGGGCCACTTGGAAGGAAGCCCCGGAAGCTCTGGCCAAAACTACAGCAAACGATTTCCTGCAGGATATGGTTGGAGCAGACAGTAAAAATTACCGATACGCATACAAAAATGACACAGTTGAATACCAGCGATATTACAATGATCTGCCGGTCATGAATGATACGATCCGGATGTCTGTTAACCAAGCGGGACGGGTTGTCTACTATTCCAAAGAAGCGATGAAAAAGCATGAGCTAGCCTCTTTTCCTGATGCAATCTCTGCTCTTTCAGAAGAAAAAGCGATAAAGGAAATGGAGGCAAATATCAAGCTGAACTACGTGCAGCTCTTTCCGGTTAAACGAGATGAAAGGACAAGGCAAATCATCCAAACGAGGTCACTGCTGGAATACACGATGTCCGTATCCACAAAGCAGCTTGGCCAATCACCTTCATTAGGCTGGTATATAGACGCTGCCAATGGAAAGATTGCCTATAGTACGGGTAACAATGGTCTTGACTACGATCGACGCAATGAGGCTAAAGTATTTTCTGTCCAACCATCCGCGACAAGAAGCATAGTGAAAACAAAGGAAGAAGCGAAAAGCCTGTTAAACAAACAATTCGGCGTTCAAGTAGACGGCTTTACGTATAATGAACATGCAGGTTCCCATCCGAGTACGGGTCAAGTCCGAAAAAGCTATGTATGGACAGACAAAAACCAAAAGCGTTATGAAGTGGGAACGGATGAAAAATCCGGCCGTGTCCTGGGGATCGAAATGCCTCGTCAGGGAAACCAACTGACCGTTAAGCGCGAGGAGGCACAGCAGGCCGCACTGGAGATGCTCGCTACCTATATTGATCCGGCGGTGAAGGAAGTGCAGCTGGCTGAGGTTATCGAACCAGGCGGTGCAACACCCGTTTCTTCGGGCAATTGGGGATTTGAATTTTTCATGAGTAAAGACGGTATTCCAGTTCTCGACAATGAACCAAATGAGGCGTACATCGTAACAGTTGATCCTACCAGCGGGAAAGCGAACGGGTTTGAAAACCGAAGAGGGACAGAGAGTCATGTGGAGCTGCCCGATGCAACCTCCGTCATTTCAAAGGAAAAGGCTGTAGAACAGTATTTGCGCGCCATGCCGTTGAAGCTCGTCTATCTGTTAAAGAACGAAGACGATCAATGGCTGGAGCGCCCGATTCTGGCCTATATACCTTGGAGTTATGACGAGAATGCAGGCAAGCATCTGCATATCGATGCTTTAACGGGCGAAATCACGGGGGAGCCGTAATCACTAAAAATAAAAAAGGGCTATGCCGCAGCCACTATGGATGGCTTGGCGATAGCCCTTTTTCTACATATTAACTAACATTCGTCACACGAACACCCAACAATGACCAAAAGGATAAACAGTACGAGCACCAATGCGAAGCAATCACCGAAGAATCCGTTTCCGCAGTAAGATGTACTCATTTATGTTTCCCCTCCTTTCCGTTATGCTCTAGTCTATACACGAACGCACAGATTGGCATGGGCGAATGACTAGTGCCAGTAAAAATGGGCGCCTGCAAAAAATGCGGCAGTAAAGAATAGACAAATTCTCAATTGACGAAGTGACAGGGGGGTGATAAGATACTGTCAAACGTCAATCACAATTGAAAAAATACGAATAACTCCATAAAATGTACGACTCTTATCCAGAGAGGCAGAGGGACTGGCCTGATGAAGCCTCGGCAACCGGTAGAAATCCGGTGCCAATTCCAGCAAAGCTACGTGCTTTGAAAGATAAGAGGATGGTTCAGGCGTTGCTGTATCCGCGGACAAATCCTCTTCTTTCAAAAGAAGGGGATTTTTTTTGTACCCTTTAGTAGCCTCAACTTTCGATCAAAGAAATAAGCCATGCTGTGGAGAGAAGGAGCAAGTGGATGAAACCTACTTTTCGTGAACAACTATCCCAAAAAATTCTGATATTGGATGGTGCGATGGGCACAATGCTGCAGCAGGCTAACTTGACTGCAGAGGATTTCGGTGGCGAGGAATACGACGGTTGTAACGAGCTGCTGAACTTGACCAGACCTGATGTCATTCGTTCTATCCATGAAAAATACCTGGAGGCAGGAGCAGATATCGTAGAAACCAATTCATTTGGTGGAGCTTCCATTGTATTGGCTGAGTACGATGTGGCTGACAAGGACATGGAGATCAATATTGCAGCTGCACGTTTGGCAAAAGAAGCTGTGGATGCTTACTCCACTGAGGAGTGGCCACGTTTCGTTGCTGGTGCGATGGGACCCACGACCAAGACACTCTCGCTTACAGGTGGAGTGACGTTTGAAGAATTGGTAGAAGCCTATTATCGTCAGGCAAAAGGCTTGATTCTGGGTGGTTCTGACGTTCTTCTCTTGGAAACATCACAGGACACACTCAACGTCAAGGCGGGTGGAATCGGTATCCGCAAAGCGTTTGACGAGCTGGGAAAAGAAATTCCCGTGATGCTTTCAGGCACCATCGAGCCGATGGGAACGACTTTGGCAGGTCAAAACATCGAGGCGTTCTACATTTCGCTGGAGCACTTAAAGCCCGTTACAATTGGTCTGAACTGTGCGACGGGCCCAGAATTTATGCGTGATCACCTCCGTACCTTGTCCGGTCTTGCCCAATGCGGTGTAAGCTGCTATCCGAATGCCGGGTTGCCCGATGAGAATGGTCACTACCATGAAACCCCACAAGGCTTGGCCTCCAAAATGCGGGCATTTGCCGAACAAGGCTGGTTGAACGTAGCGGGTGGCTGCTGTGGTACAACACCGGATCATATCCGAGCGATGGCAGAGACGTTAAAAGACTGTAAGCCGCGCAACAGTGTGAATGATCCCATAAGTGCAGTCGCCGGGATTGAAGTTGTGTACGTGGAAGACGATAATCGTCCACTCTTCGTTGGAGAGCGCACAAACGTCATCGGTTCCAAAAAATTTCGGGATCTGATTGCAGCTGGCCACTATGAGGAAGCATCAGATATTGCCCGTGCGCAAGTAAAGCGGGGCGCCCATGTAATCGACATTTGTTTGGCTGATCCGGACCGTGACGAATACGAAGATATGGAAAAATTCCTGCAATTCATCGTGAAAAAAGTAAAGGCACCGCTCATGATCGACTCGACTGATGCCAAAGTGATGGACCTGGGATTGCGTTATTCCCAAGGGAAAGCGATTCTCAACTCGATTAATCTGGAGGATGGCCTTGAGCGGTTTGAAGAGGTCGTTCCGCTCATCCACAAATACGGCGCTGCTGTCGTCGTTGGAACGATTGAGGAAGCAGGTATGGCCGTTACCCGTGAAAAGAAGCTGGAGGTAGCGAAGCGCTCCTACGATATTCTTGTCAACCAATACGGGATAAACCCAAATGATATTATTTTTGATCCACTCGTTTTCCCGGTGGGAACGGGTGATGAGCAATATATCGGCTCTGCCAAAGAAACGGTAGAGGGTATTCGCTTAATCAAGCAAGCCATGCCAGAGTGCAAGACCATTTTGGGTGTGAGCAACGTTTCGTTTGGATTACCGGCAGCGGGACGTGAAGTGCTGAATGCAGTGTTCCTGTATCACACGACAGTAGCCGGACTCGATTATGCGATTGTCAATACAGAGAAGCTGGAGCGCTATGCCTCGATTCCAGAGAGTGAACGAAAGCTGGCCGAAGAGCTTTTGTTTGAAACAAATGACGAGACGCTCGCAGCCTTTACCGAATTCTATCGTCAAAAGAAAAAGGAAGTAAGTGTCGAGGTATCCTCGCTGACTCTGGAAGAACGTCTGGCTCGATATGTAGTCGAAGGCTCAAAAGACGGATTGACGGAAGATCTGAAGCTGGCTTTGGAAAAATACGTGCCACTCGAAATCATCAACGGACCTCTGATGACCGGGATGGAAGAGGTAGGCCGATTGTTCAACGGAAACCAGCTGATTGTAGCGGAGGTTTTGCAAAGTGCAGAGGTCATGAAGGCATCGGTATCCTATTTGGAACCGTTTATGGAGAAATCGGATGCTGCGGCCAAAGGCAAGATTCTCTTAGCAACGGTCAAAGGTGATGTTCATGATATCGGTAAGAACCTGGTCGAAATCATTTTGTCCAACAATGGCTATGATGTCGTGAATCTGGGGATCAAGGTACCGCCTGAGCAATTGATTGCTGCTTGCAGAGAACAAAAGCCGGATGCAATCGGCTTGTCAGGTCTCTTGGTGAAATCCGCACAACAAATGGTCATTACTGCTCAAGATTTGCGTGAAGCAGGAATTGATGTCCCAATGATGGTAGGTGGCGCAGCGCTGACTCGCAAATTCACATCGAATCGGATTGCGCCGGAATACAGAGGAATCGTTCTGTATGCCAAAGATGCGATGGATGGATTAGACCTTGTAAATCGGCTGCAAAATCCGGAAGAGCGGGAACGTCTCGTAGAAGAACAACAAAACTTGATTGAGGCAGCGGCAACAGTACAGCCGATCGTCGAAGAGAAAAAGACGACACTACCAGCTCGTTCTGCGATCAGTCGGACAGTACCTATCCATTTGCCGCCAGATTGTGAAAGGCACGTCCTACGCTCGTATCCGATCAGCCATTTGCAGCCTTATCTGAATTTGCGGATGCTCCTTGGCAAACACCTTGGTGTTCGCGGAAATGTTGATAAGCTGCTCGAAGCGGGCGATGAAAAAGTATTGCAGCTGTACGATGTGGTAGAGGAATTCTTGGCGGATGCAAAGCAAAGCGGAACGATTACTGCGCATGGTGTGTACCAGTTTTTCCCGGCGCAAGCAGACGGCAATGACATTTTGGTTTACGATCCAAAAGATCCCAAAAAGCTTCTGGAGCGTTTTTCATTCCCACGTCAGCCAGAAGAGCCGCATCTGTGCCTGTCAGACTTCCTGCGTCCTGTTGAGAGCGGGGAAATGGATTACGTAGGTTTCCTGACCGTAACCGCTGGTGGTGGTATTCGCGAGAAGTCTACTGAGCTGAAAGATCGCGGCGACTATCTTCGTTCGCACGTACTCCAGGCGCTTGCACTGGAGCTTGCGGAAGCATTTGCGGAACGAGTGCACCACATCATGCGTGATGGCTGGGGCATTCCTGATCCACCGGAAATGACAATGCTGGAGCGTTTCGGTGCGCGTTATCAAGGCATTCGCGTATCGTTTGGTTATCCGGCATGCCCGAGCTTAGAAGACCAGGCGCAGCTATTCCGATTGCTGCAGCCGGAAAACATCGGTATCCATTTGACAGAAGGCTTCATGATGGAGCCGGAAGCATCTGTATCTGCGATGGTGTTTGCTCATCCAGAGGCGCGCTATTTTAACGCTGGACCTTCTGTATTTGAAGCATAGAGGAAAATCGATAAAGGAGAGAAGTGATTTCGTTGACAACAAGCAAGGTAGGTTTGCGAGAATTTCTACATGACAACCTGCTGATTGGTGATGGAGCCATGGCAACCCAGCTGCACCGGCTGGGTATGCCGGTAGGTGTCAGCTTTGAAGAGTTGTGCCTTTCTAATCCACAACTGGTTCACGATGTGCATGCGTCCTACTATCAGGCGGGAGCACGCTTTTTGGAAACCAATACATTTTCAGCGAATCGCGATGCTCTGGCCCGCTATGGTCTGGAGCATAAGGTGGCTCGGATCAATCGCTTGGCTGTAGCGATCGCGCGGGAAGCAGCCCAGGAGGATGCGTATGTAGCGGGTAGCATCGGGTCTATCCTGGCAGGGCGTGTTCGAAAAAAAGTATTGGATGAGTATCGTGATCAGTACGAGGAGCAGGCGATTGCACTCTTGCACGCTGGAGTTGACGGCCTTATTTTAGAGACCTTCGTCGACTTGGAGGAGCTGCTGCTTGCTCTGGAGGTCATTCGTCCACTGACAGAAGCGCCTTTGATCGCACAATTGGCGACATTGGAGGTAGGCCGCACACGTGACGGATATTCCCTGACTGAAGCATTTGCACACTTGAAGGCAGCAGGTGCCGATGTCGTTGGTCTGAATTGTCGCTTAGGACCAGCCGAAATATTGCGATCCTTCGAACAGGTGCAAATTCCGATAAATACCATTTTATCCGCTTTTCCAAACGCGGGACGCCTCGGCATGACAGACGGAGAATACGCATTTAAATCAACGCCAGACTATTTTGCCGAAAGCGCACTTCGTTTGCGGGAACAAGGTGTTCGTTTGCTGGGTGGATGTTGTGGAACGACGCCAGAGCATGTGCAGGCGATGGCCACTGCCCTGCAATCGCTTGAACCACTGGAGCGTGTCAATCCGCCGATCGTAACGGGCGACACACCTTCCATCACTGTGCAAAGTGCACGACTACACGACAAGCCAAGCATCGTAGAACGAGTAAAAACTGGTACAACCATCATCGTAGAGTTTGATCCACCACGGGACCTGGATGCCGAACAGTTTCTACACGGGTGCTGCGAGCTGCACAAGGCGGGTGCGGATGCGATAACCTTGGCTGACAACTCACTGGCTACTGTCCGTATGAGCAACATGGCACTCGGAGCATTAATGAAAAACAGACACGGTATCGATCCGTTGTTGCACCTCGCATGTCGTGACCGCAATCTGATCGGACAGCAGTCCCATCTGATGGGTCTTCATGCGCTGGGAATCGACCAAATTTTGGTCATTACAGGTGATCCGGCAAGATTCGGGGATTTGCCAGGTTCGAGCTCTGTTTTTGACGTTACTTCGTTTGACTTGATTCGCATGGTGAAGCAACTAAACGAGGGTATCTCCTTCTCAGGACGACCTTTGAAGCAAAAAGCGCAATTCATTGTTGGGGCTGCTTTTAATCCGAACGTACGGAAGATCGATGCAGCGATCGCAAGGCTTGAAAAGAAAGTGGAGGCGGGGGCCGACTACATCATGACGCAGCCTGTGTATGATGCGGAGTCCATCAAGCTGGTTTACGAATCGACCAAGCATATCGGGATTCCTGTATTTATCGGTATCATGCCACTGACGAGTTCGAGAAACGCAGAGTTCCTTCATAATGAAGTACCTGGAATCAAGCTGTCTGATGAGGCATTGGCGCGGATGAAGAGCGTACAGGGAGCAGAAGCGCGCAAAGAAGGTATAGCCATCGCCAAGGAATTGCTCGATACAGCCATCCGTTACTTTAATGGCATCTATTTGATTACACCGTTTAATTATCATGAGATGGCGGCAGAATTGATCCAATACGTGCGCCAGCAGAGCGCACTGGTGAAGGCAGTCGCACAGCCATAGCCATATCCATATACGAGTGAAAGAGGCCCAAGCATAAGAGCTGAAGATGACGAGCTCTCTGTGCAAGGGCCTTTCATTATAGTGGGCTGGCTTCTCGCAAATCAGTTGGTACACATACTGTCATTATACGAATCTGGCGGCAGTTGTGACACTACGACATTACTTTTGTGGATCGGGAAGGGGATGCCAGTCTTTTCTACGCAAAAATACGCTCAGTTCCCCGAATTTGGCGATGCGTTCCTCGCGCGTAAACGAGGCGTTAGCACCACTGGTGGAGGGAATGACAAACACGTAGCTGCCCTTCCAATCGTCCGTACCAAAGGCTTGCTCTGGCTGGAGGCCAAGCGTAACGGCTTCTTTTTTTTGTCCAGTGGCATGGCGAAAGGCTGTAATCCCGTTAAAACAGATGACTCGCGGACGGTAGGTTTGGATCATCTGGACGAAATGAGCTGCACCTGTCGCATAATCATCCTCACGCAATTCTGTTGAGGAGCGCGTAGGACGCGATACGAGATCAGTAATGCCGTAGTTGTAATCGAGCAAAGAGGATGTTTCCTCAGGCAGTAATTTGCGAGGTGTGAGACCACCCTCGAACAAACCTCGCCAAAAGAGATTGGCTGGATTCGCATAGTGGTACCCGGCAGTCGCCGAAACTCTGCCAGGGTTAATTCCACAAAATAAAACCGCCAAGTCGCGGCGGATGTAGGTAGGCAGCCATTTTTCCATAAAATCAACCATCGTGAGTTCCTCCCTTTCAGCACATTGTAGCACATCAGTGAGCGCTTTCACGAAAACGCAAAAAAAGCTGCCGATTAGGGCAGCTCACAGTTCTTACAGCTGAGGATATGGCACGATTGGTTCAGGCTGATTCACCATGAACTGATCCATTTCATTGCGAACGTACTTCTTTTCCTCAAACGACATTACTTCATGCTTTTCGTTGCCCCACAACCAGCGTGACAATGACTGCATCATTTTGAATCCCTCACTTAGTGGTAATGTTTTACATGCTCATCATACTCCTGTTTTGTGTGCTTGTGGTTGGTAAAGTGTGAAAAGAAAGTGAAGAAACAGTGGATAGAACGTGAACAAAAAGGAAGCGATTTCAGGTTCATTCAAACGATCCACTCAGAAAACCCTCATATTCTTGTGGCTGGAAAGTAGAAGCAAGAGGATACCCTTGCTCATACGAAAAAGCGCCCCCTACAAAAAAGGAGCGCTTTGCGTGAGAAAAATAAAACTACAGCTTGTAAATCTCGCTATATTTTTTCTCCAGGTAATTCATCAAGTAGGTAGCATTTGTACCTTCACCCGTGATCGCGGAAACAAGTTCACGTGGGCTTTTCATTTTACCATATTGATGAATTTTGTCTTTTAGCCATGCGCGAATCGGAGCGAAATCTCCGTTTGCTACCAACTCGTTGTAGCCGTTGATTTCTTGCTCCATAACGTGGGTAAACTGAGCAGCATATACGTTACCGAGCGAATAGGTTGGGAAATAGCCAAAGCTGCCGCCGGACCAGTGAACATCCTGCAAGACGCCGAGTGTATCTGTAGGAGGCACTACGCCAAGATATTCCTTCATTTTTTCATTCCAGATCTTCGGTAGATCAGCAACCTCAATCGTCTGGTTAATCAGGCCCTTTTCGATTTCGTAGCGAATCATGATGTGCAGATTGTACGTCAATTCATCTGCTTCTGTACGAATATACGAAGGTGTTACTTCATTAATCGCACGGTAGAAATCTTCTACGCTAACCCCCTCGAATTGCGCAGGGAAAGCTTTTTGCAGGTCAGCAAAGAAATGTTTCCAGAACGGCAGGCTGCGTCCGACCATGTTTTCCCAATAGCGAGATTGCGATTCGTGAATACCCATGGAGGTACCATCACACAGGGTTGTGAAGAGCAGCTCAGGATTGATGTTTTGCTCGTACATAGCGTGTCCTGCTTCATGAATGCAGCTGAACAGGGCTGAGTTAAAATCATTTTCGCTAAAACGGGTTGTGATCCGTACATCGCCTGGGTTAAAGGTCGTGCAGAAGGGATGTACGCTGCGGTCCATGCGGCCTGCATTGAAATCGTAACCGATGCGCTCGAGAATAAAGCGGCTGAATGCGTCCTGCTCCGAAATCGGGAAGTTTTTGGTCAGGAAGGAAGTGTCCGGTTTGTTCGGGGATTCCGCAATAGCTGCAACGAGCTTGACGGTTTTTTCACGCAAGGTAGCAAAAATCGGGTCCAGCTGATCAACTGTCATTCCTGGCTCATACAAGTCCAACAGGGTGTTGTATTTGTTTTTTCCGTCATTTCCCCAATACTCGATAAATTCGAGCTGGAAGTTTACGATTTTTTGCAAATAAGGCTGGAACAGAGAGAAATCGTTTTTCTCACGCGCTTCCTCCCAAACGGTCTCTGCGTTGGACGTGAGAACGACAAATTCCTGATAGCGTTCTGCCGGGATACGCTTGTTGCGGTCAAATTCTTTTTTGCACTCGAGAACAGTGTGACGGGTAATTTCGTCAAGGGCTTCGAGGGTGGCTGGCTCGCTCAGCTCTACTAAAAATTGCTCCATTTCCTTGGAGGTTGCTAGCTTGAATTGCTCGCCAGCGAGTGTGCCGATGATTTCAGAGCGGGCTTCCATTCCTTTGCGGGGCGCTTGTGTCGCTTTGTCCCAGTGAAGAACAGCGAGTGCTTGATTGTAGCTTGTCATCTTTTTCACATAGCTTCGGAAAGCGGTTGCACTTGTTTCGATGCTTGTTGTCATGAGGTCCCTCCTATTATTTGGGTATATGTAGGGTGGAAAATCAGTCAAAAAATTTTTACTACTAATATTATAACTGATTGAAGAAAAATTACTAGGTGGATGCAGTACGCAGTTGTCTTGTATAATCGTTAAAGTAAAGATAGTGGCTACTTATTCGAATGACAGGAGAATGAAGATGAGTCAAACCAATTCCCAATGGGAAAATGAAATAGCAAAACGACGTACCTTTGCGATCATCTCCCACCCGGACGCCGGTAAAACAACAATGACAGAAAAGCTGCTTTATTACGGTGGAGCGATCCGTGAGGCAGGAGTGGTCAAAGGACGCAAGAATTCCAAGCACGCTACCTCCGACTGGATGGAGATCGAAAAAAAGCGCGGAATCTCCGTAACCTCCAGTGCGATGGATTTTGAATACAACGGGCACCACATCAACATTTTGGATACGCCTGGTCACCAAGATTTCAGTGAAGATACGTATCGTACGCTGACAGCAGCGGATGCAGCTGTGATGATTATCGACGTGGCAAAAGGGGTAGAGGCGCAAACGATCAAGCTGTTCAAGGTTTGTCGGATGCGTGGAATCCCGATCTTTACCTTTGTGAACAAGCTGGACCGTCACGGAAAAGACCCGTTCGAGCTTTTGGAAGAGATTGAGCGCGTACTCGGAATTCGTTCGTACCCGATGAACTGGCCGATCGGCATGGGCAGTTATTTCAGCGGTGTATTCGATCGGATGAAATCGCGAGTTGAGCTGTATCAAACAGGCACTCAGCACGAAGATATTTCCTTTTTCCCTGTAGAGGGAGCAGAAGATTCATTGATCGGCGATCGAGTGGGTCCGGATCTCTGGCAGCAGCTTCAGGATGAAATCTCACTGCTTGACGTTGCCGGTGATGAATACGACCCGGAGCTAATTAACCAAGGACAGCTAACTCCCGTCTTTTTCGGTAGTGCGATTAACAATTTCGGCGTGCAGACCTTCCTGGACAACTTTTTACAAATGGCACCAGCACCTTCTGCCAAGAAAAGCTCTGCTGGCATGATTGATCCGTATACGAATGCGTTTTCTGGCTTCATTTTCAAAATCCAGGCGAATATGAATCCGGCACACCGTGACCGAATTGCGTTCTTGCGTATTTGCTCCGGAAAATTCGAGCGTGGAATGGCGGTTAAGCACGTTCGTTTGGGTAAAGATATTAAGCTTGCCCAGCCAGTACAATTTATGGCGCAAGACAGGGAGATTGTCGAGGAATCGTTTGCTGGTGATGTGATCGGGTTGTTTGATCCGGGCATCTTCCAAATTGGCGATACGCTCTGTGTTGGACAATCGTTCGAGTACGAAGAGATGCCTCACTTCTCGCCAGAGTTTTTCTCCAAGGTAATGGTAAAAGACGCGATGAAACACAAGCAGTTCCAAAAAGGGATCATGCAATTGACCGAAGAAGGAACCGTTCAGCTCTTCCGTACCTATCCGATGGAAGAATTAATCCTGGGTGTGGTAGGGGTGCTCCAGTTTGAGGTTCTCGAGTACCGCCTGAAAGCTGAGTATGGCGTAGAGATCATGCTGACGCGGATGCCATATCAGATCGCTCGTTGGCTTGAAGGGGATAAGGCAGAACTGGATGTACTTAAAAACAAGACCGTAACTGATCGCTACGGCCGTCCTGTTATGCTGTTTGAAAGTGAATACCAGCTGCGTGTGGCAATGGACAAATACTCTAACGTCAAGTTCCACGAAAGCTCTCTCGGGCTAAAAGCTGTTCAATCTTAAATGACGTATGATGAGGGTCTCACAACTATTGTGAGGCTCTTTTTTTATCTACAAGTACAGACTGCTCGCTGTTTCACCTGCGCAATGCGAAGGGCGTATCACGTATCAAAAATCCCCGAGATTGAAACAAATTGCTATTCACGGATGTTTTGTGAGCTTTGCTGCATGGTATAATTTGGATGTGATTGGATTGTCCATAGAGGAGGAAGAGCATGGGGCAGATCAGAAACGCCAATGAGCAGGATTATACGAAAGTGATTGCGGTTATAAACGACTGGTGGGGCGGTCGGCAAATGTCGGATATGCTTCCCAAGCTGTTTTTTGTTCATTTTCAGCCAACTAGCTTTGTAATGGAAGCAGAGGGGGAGATCATCGCTTTTCTCATCGGCTTCCTATCTCAAACGAAGCCCGAAGAGGCGTATATCCACTTCGTCGGGGTTCATCCTGACAGGCGAGGAGATGGGGTTGGCAAGGAATTGTACCAGATGTTCTTTAAAGAGGTAAAGCTACGCGGCTGTCATACCGTCCGCTGCATTACATCACCTGTGAATAAAGGCTCAATCCAGTTCCATAGTAAATTGGGCTTTGAGGTGGAGGAAGGTGATAAAATCGTTGACGGTGTTCGGGTCACGACCAACTACGACGGCCATGGAAATGACCGTGTACAATTCGTAATCAGGATCTAAAAAAGAGAAAGGAAGCGGTATCGAGGTGAAGGCTATCTATTTGATGCTCGCCATCATAGGAGCAATTCTGCCATATAGTCATTTCATTCCGTTTTTGCAGACCAACGGCTTAGACTCCAAGCTTCTTGTATCCCAATTGTTCGCAAACGATATCTCCTCTTTTTTTGCCACTGATTTTCTCATCTGCTGTGTCGTCTTTTTTTGCTTTCTCTATCAAGAAACGAAAAAACATCAGATCAGGCATGCATGGATCTATGTTGTCGCGACACTTACGATCGGGCTGTCATTTTCCCTGCCACTTTTTCTGTTCTTCAGACAGAAAGCGATGGAGAGAGTTCATACTTTTTAATCTTCATGGATGTGAACAAAAGACCCGAGGCAAACAACCTCGGGCTATTTCCTATCACCGGTTTCGATATTTCTCAGGAATCGTTACCCCACTTTTTTCGTCATTCCAAGCTACAGAACAGAACCTCCAGCCATTTGGGGTATAGATAAACTGCATCGTTTTCATCCCTTCTGTTTCAAATCTCTCTCCAGAAAGCACTCCGGATTTGCGATAGAGGCTGAAGCGATGAGCAATATTCCCGAAAATTTCAGTGACAGAAGAGGTTTCTGCTTCCTCAAAATCGACCAGTGCCCCATCGGTTAATAGCTTCTCTCTTGGCTCAATAAATTGCTGGAGAGAGTACACAACAGGGGCAGCATCTGTATTTTTTATAATCATGCCTTCAGGAATAAAAAGCTGGTAGATGATAGCTACATTTGGCTTCATTCCATCTTTATTCGTAAAAGCAGTATAGAAGGCAGCAACCAGATCATCGAGGATCGCGTTTGTAGCTGTATCCATCAAGCATTCTCCTTTTACTGCGCAGCAGGCTGAAAATCAATGGCAAACAGCTTCGACTCTTCGGGATTGTTCCCCAGTTGAATGGTTCCTTCTACATGCAATCCGATTTTTTCAAGGAGTCGTCCAGATGCATGGTTGTCCTGATCAGTGATGGCTACCAGGCGCTTTAAGCCGACAACATCTCTTGCATACGAAAGTACTGCTGAAGCAGCCTCATAACCATAGCCCATGCCGCGATAATCGGGTAGAAAAGCAAAGCCGATATCCACATCCTCGAGCGTGTCCCGCTTGATCATACCGCAAATACCGATAGGGACATTCCCTTCTTTTATCTCAGTCAAATAAAAACCAAATCCGTATCGCTCGTAATACGAGATGGCGCTATTCACAATATAATTCCGTGCATCTTCTACGGTTCGAACCCCGCGGTCGCCTATAAATTGGAGCCAGGCGGGATCGTTGACAAGAGAGAGAATAAAAGGTGCATCCTCAACGGTTTGCCAGCGAAGAATTAATCGATCAGTTTCAAGAACCTTCACAGCGATGACACCAGCCTTTCGCAAAAAGCGATTTTAATATGGATGTGGTCAAGGGGTACGATTTTTTTATTGAAGCTCTCGGTTCTTTCACCACCCTGCCTGAAGCCTAATTTTTGTACTAGGAAAAATATTACGGGAATATGAAAATGAAATCCAGCCTTTTTACGGGTTTTTCCCATGGCTTTTCCTATCCTACTTGGACGACTTCTCTCATATACTGGGACAAAGACTGACAGGTCGTGGAGAGGAAGGGAATGCAGTGAGGGTTCTCCTGTTTATTGTCTTGTTCCTGGTAGCGTTTGATATGCACGCCCAAACCCCTTTACTTGCGCCGTACTTGAATATTTTGGGTGTGTCCGCCGCGATGATCGGATTTGTTTTGGGTGGGTATGCAGTTAGTAATTTGACAGGAAATCTGATTGCAGGCCCTTTTTTAGATCGCTTTCCGAAAAAATGGTTCATTGCTGGAGGACTGATCCTCGCCGGATTTATGCTGATTGGGCAAGGTGTGGTCCAAGACACGGCCGGTTTTTTTGCATTTCGACTGAGTCTCGGCTTTTTGATGGCCTTTGTTTCACCAGCTTGTTCTGCGATGCTGGGGGAGACGGGAAAAACGGCACTCGAACAAGGCGAAATTATGGGCAAAAAAGGTTTGGTCCTCACGACAGCGGGCATAGTGTCACCTGCCGTAGGGAGCTTTTTGGCTGTTCAATTCGGCTATGGACAATCGTTTGTCATTCTCGGCTATATGATGATTGCCGCAGGTGTTTTTGCCTGGCTGATGCTCCCGGTTCGAGTAGAAGGAAGTAATCCGTCTCCACACCAAACAAAAATCTCAGCCAAGCACAGCCTCGCGCACGTATTGGAAAATCGCTTGCTCTATCCGGCCTTTTTGGGCGGGTTTGCGATTATTTACGCGCAGGGGACTATTATTTATGAAGTCCCGCTGCTCATTCAAAAGCAGGGGCTATCACCAGCCGTTACAGGTGTATTGTTTAGTCTAAAAGGCTTGGGGGCACTTGCGATTCTCAGCCAGTTTTGGCTCTATCGGGTTCCGGTTGAGACGCGATCCTTTGCAGGACTTGGGGTGCTGAGCCTGCTGTTGTATGTACTGGCAATCGGCTGGCATGTCCCCATTCAAGTCATGATGTTTTTCTTGGGCGCCTGTTTTGGGATGTTGTTCCCTGCCTTCGCGACGATATTGACTGCGCATTCACCTCGTGAGCAGTACGGAAGTGTGTTTAGCATTTATTCAGCGATTCTATCTGTGGGTGCTGTACTTAGTCCGATTGTGGCAGGCTTACTGGAAAACTGGCATCATTCCTACTTTATCGCTTTTTTCGTGACGGCAGGAGTATGCTTGATTGGCGGTTTGCATCGCTTTCTGTTGAGCGGCGTCACGAGATAGATGGACGAAGACAACAAGCAGGAGAAAGACCTTCGCATTTGAGTTCGGAAGGTCTTTTTGCTGTGGAGTGGTGAAAAGCAGAGATAGCCATTGCTCGTCTGTTCTTTTTCCCCTATAATACATAAATGATTATGATAATTATTATCAATTGAATCTTGGAGGTTTTTCGTGCATGAAAAAAAGGTCTATGACTCAAATTGCTTCTACCTTAATGGTATGCGCAGCGCTGCTGGTTAGCGCCTGCTCAGGACATACAGGGAATCCATCACCAGAAAAGACGACACCAGAGCAATCAGCTTCAGCGGAACGCGTGTTAACAGATGCGATGGGGAATAAAGTAACACTGCCGGCACATCCACAAAAAGTGATTGCCACTTACTTAGAAGACCACCTCATCGCATTAGGGGTCAAGCCAGTCGCCCAATGGTCTGTGGGAGAAGGCTCTGTACAAGGCTACCTGCAGAAGGAGCTGGCAGGAATCCCAGCCATTCCGTATGATTTGCCACCTGAAGTCGTCATGAGCTATAGCCCTGACCTGATCCTTTTGGAAAGTGCTGATTTGGCGGTGGGAGAGAAGTACAACCAATATGCGAAAATCGCGCCCACCTACACCATCGGAGTCGAGAAGAATACGGACTGGAGAAAAGAGCTTTTAACAGTCGGAGAGGTACTGAATAAAACGGACGAAGCGAAGGCGGTCTTGGCTGCCTACGAAAAGAAAGCACAGGAAGCCAAAGAAAAACTGCAGCAAACAGTTGGGCCAAAAACGGCTACGGCACTCTGGGTGCTCCCTAAAAGCGTCTTTGTAGTAAAGGAGAACTTGTCCAGTGGCGATGTCCTCTACAAGGATCTAGGGTTTACGGTTCCGAAAATCGTACATGAAGTGACAAAGGCAAGTGAGGCAAACTGGAGCAAGATTTCTTTGGAGAAATTGGCGACTCTGGATACCGATTATTTGTTTATCGTCAACAGTAAGGAGGTACCAATGAAGGATCTGGTCAGCGACCCTGTATACGCCAATATTCCTGCGGTGAAAAATGGGCATGTCTACGAGTTTCCCAAAGAGTCTAGCTGGCTCTATTCTGGTACGATTGCGAACGGGCAAATCATTGATGATGTGTTGAAAAGCGTTTTGCAGTAAAACAAAAAAGGCAACAGCGCAGTTGCCTTTTTTTGTTGAGTGAAAACAGTCGAACGTACCCTTTAGAGTATTTGCTTGCTTTCAGAGGACGCTGTTCTTCTGGCTTTCACATGCTTCAGCTCAGCGACGATGATGAAGCTGACGATCACAAGTAAAAACCAGGAGCTGATTTTGCTGAGGTGTACGAGTTCCCAGCCAGACTGTTGATTTGGGTAATACCACGCACCGAAGAAGGTAGCGATATTTTCCGCAATCCAGATGAAAAAGCCGATCAAGAAGTAGGCGAGAGGGAGCGGCATAAAGAAGCGCTCATGTGTGACGCGAAAATATACTCGCGTTTTCCAAAACACGATAAAAATCGCAGCCATCAGCACCCACCGAATATCCCACAGAAAGTGATGAATAAAAAAATTCAGATAGATAGCTGCGCCGAGTGTAATGGCAAAAAACGGGTTCGGCCATCCCGAGATCGTTACATCTAATCGACGCCACGCTTGGCATAAATAACTCGCGACGCTCGCGTACATAAATCCACTATAGAGCGGGACACCAAAAACTTTGCTGATCGCATCTTCAGGATATCCCCAGGAGCCCATATGTACCTTGAATAGCTCGAGTGCCAGCCCGATCAGGTGAAAAATGGAGATGACTTTCAACTCATCCACGCTCTCCAGCCCGCTTTTTACCATGTAGATTTGAAAGAGTAGGCAAAGCACAAGCAGCAAGTCATATCGAGCCAGTCCAGGAATCGTGACAAATTTGGACAGAGCGAGAGAGGCAAAAATAAAGACTGGGAAGAGACACGACATAGCCTCCTGATAGCCAAAATGAAGCAGAAGGCGAATAAAACGAATCACTCCTCGTTCTCTTCTGCTGGGCTCGGAGAAGGGGTTCGGTTTCGCTTCTTCGAAATACTTCAAAGCCTTCACCTTCTTTCTCAAATATTTACGACAATCCTTTAAAAAGAGTTACATCATTTTTTTGACTACATGCATAAAAAAATACATTGCCAGAGCGACAAGCCGCTTGGCGATGTATGTAGCAATCAAACAATATGGTCAGCAAAGAAGGTTTCTATCTACGCAAGGCATGCCCACAGCGGGCACAATACCTCGCACTTCGTGGCGAAGCGCTGCCACAGCTCCCGCAGTAGAGCTCACCGGTTGTACTATCCTCCTGCACAATATGCCGCAATTGCTCCTGTACATAGGGGTTCATCGTTGTATAGCTATGCAGCTCTTGCGTGCGACCAGTGCGAATGAGGAAAAATAATAGAGCGATATCGATACAGCCAATCGCAACCATCATCCCAATTGCAGCAAAACTACTCCCAAATTGAAAGTCCCAAAGCGCATGAAGAATAATGGCGATTATAATAAGCAAGGCTGCCCCGAATATCTTCGAACCTCCCTTAGCATTTCTTGCAGCTTTCGTGCGCCAAGTAGAAACAATCAACCAGATCCCGGCTGCGGCTATAGCTGTCCAAGCCCCATGGCCAAATGGGGATAGCAACGCTCTGATCCAAAGCATGGAGAGCATTCCAAGAGAAGAGGCTTCTTTCATATGCGACCATCCGTACAGCATACTTTCAATCGCAGCAAAGCCCATGCCTGCTGCAGCCCCGAAGACAAGAGCATCCATTAAAAAATGCATGCGCTTCGGCCTTACAAGAAGAAAGCAAACGAAAAGCTTGACGCCCTCTTCAATGAGAGAGATTGCAAGAGGGGAACGAAATTGTGAAAAATCAATTGCGCTTGTGGCAGTATGTATGAACCATAAACGTTCCACTAAGAAGGCAATTGGAACAGCGATAAGACCAGAGGCAGCAAATAGTAGGCTTAATTTCGTCTGTCTGATTCCCAAAAGCTGATGGTCTCTCATATAAGCAACAAAGGTAACGGGACCAACTAGCCCTCCTGTGAGTAGCGTGAAGATGTGCAGTATATCATTATTGAAATAAAGGGCCAATAAGGATAAAACAACAAAGCCCCCACCAAGCCAGAGAAGACTATCAATCCAGTGTTCTCTCGCTTTAGGCACAGGGGCAGCGGCGGCGTCTGCAACCAGCTCCTGTTCTTCACGAAACTCACTTTTTATCTTGGAGAGAGCATGAGGGTGACGGATACGAATAATCTCTAAAAATTGCTTTTGAATGGGAGTATAATAGCGTAGGATCGTAAGAAATTCTTCCTTGCCCAATACCATTAGCTCGCTGTCCTCTGACGCCGTAATCGTATACTCCGATAAAACATCAGAGAGCAGCAGCTCTTCTCCGAAAAAGTCACCTTCCAATAGTAGGGCTTTCTTGCGGCCTTTACTGCGTACTTCGAATCTTCCACTGCTCACCATAAAAAACTGATCTGTCCTTGCTCCCGTCTCTACAATGGTCTCACCCTTAGCGACCTTACGAGTTGTCAAAACCTCAGCAAGACCACGCAGCTCCGCATCAGGAATTACCGACCATATGGTAGCATTACGGAGCTTTCGATGAAGCATTCGGATACGAACGGTGAGCAGGAGACTTTCATGGAACAGAGGACTCACTTTAGCGAGGAACTCAAAGGATTGCCGTTCCAAGCGTAGGGCAACAACATCATGAATAGCCGTGACCGAAGCCGATCTGCGTTCATGCTGCAGTAATCCAATCTCACCAACTAACGCACCTGGTCCAAGCTCTGCTAGCAGAAGTGTATTGCCTACCAGATTTCGTGAGGACACCTGAACGCTGCCCGTATGAATGAAGAAGCAATCTGTGCCCATATCACCTTCTACAAGAAGCGACTGGCCATCGTTTAAATAGATCGGTTCAATCAGCTTGGCTGCAATTTGCAGTTCGTTATCTGGCACCCCTCGCAGCAATGGATGCTCGCGCAGGAAATCAAATACATCTTTAGCTGGCATTTATTATTCTTCCTTTATCTCATATTGCCTTATTTTTTCGCTTCACCCAACGCTTTACGAAGCTTCTTAGACAACTATAATCCCGATAGAGAATACCTTTTTCTTCCTAGTCATTTTCATTTTACCTCATCCTCTTACTTCGTTGGTTTTTATTTTACTGTTGTGAAAATAGATTTCTGTAGTATGAATTACAAAGTGAAAAAAAGATAAAACGGCGCAATCTATTGACTTTTACACAAAAAATACATCGCTCAAGCCATGATGGCTTAAAGCGATGTATATACTTTATGTAAGCTCTACAGTGACAATGGCTACTCTTGCTCTTCGCCTGTTGCTACCGGATTGTCCTCATAAGAAACCCAATCGCTCCAGCTGCCGGTGTACAATTTCACATCAGTCCGTCCTGCTGCATGAAGGGCAAGCAGGTTGGAGCAGGCTGTTACGCCAGATCCGCAGTAGACGATAATGTCTTGATTGGCAAAGTCTGCAATCCGCTCACTCAATTTTTCAACGGGGAGCATCGTCATGTCTGAAGCGAGATTGTCTTTATAAAAGAAGCTGAGCGCGCCTGGGATATGACCAGCTTTTGGGTCTAGCGGTTCCACTTCACCACGATAACGCTCTGGTGCACGGGAATCCAACAGGACCGTTTGCCGGCTACGTTCACGAACAGCCTGAACGTCTACAAGCATATCTGGACGAACATGCGGGGTGAAGGCACGAGCCTGTGGTGTCGGCACATCAGCGGTCACCTCGTAGCCAGCTTCTTTCCAGGCAGCATATCCGCCATCGAGGACAGCTACCTTATCGTGACCGAGGTAACGCAGAAGCCACCATAGGCGTCCAGCCATCGCCATTTCTTGATCGTCATAGGCAATGACAGTAACGTTTTCATCTATACCTGCACGTGAAAAAAGGGAGACGAGTGCAGTTGGGTCTGGCAGTGGATGACGCCCACCATGAGCTCCCTTTGGTCCAGAAAGATCACGGTTTAAATCAAAGTAACGAGCACCGGGTATGTGATCATTTCGATAATCCTCGGCGCCAGCTTCAGAAGCGCTTAGCGCAAAACGGCAATCGACGATGACCACATTTTCATCTTGGAGATGATCCTTGAGCCATTGTGGGGTGACGAGTGGTTGCATATATCTCCCTACTTTCCCTTTTTTCCTCCATCATAGCAGATGGCCTGTGAATCAGGTACAATAATTCTGGGAGAGGACTCTCGTATAGGCTTGGGTTAGGGTTTGGGGAAGGAGACGAAAAATGAAGCGCATAGCACGTTATTTTCTGGAAGGCTTGCTTTATGTGATCCCGCTTGCGGTCACCATCTACATCCTGTATTACATATTCACAACGGTTGACAGCTGGTTAAATCTCCGGATACCTGGCATAGGATTTCTCCTGACCATATTGGGGATCACGGTCATCGGTTTTCTCGCATCGAATGTGCTGACACGAGGGGTATTATCGCTCGTGTCCAAAATCTTTGAAAAAGTACCTTTTATCAAATTGATCTACTCATCTCTGAAAGATTTGATCGGAGCTTTTGTAGGGGACAAGAAAAGCTTTGACAAGCCGGTCCTAGTCACCTTGTTTAAAGACGGGAATGCAAAGGTGATAGGTTTTATCACACAGGAGGACCTGGAGGCATTTGGGCTTCGTGACCATGTCGCTGTGTACATTCCGCAGTCGTACAATTTCGCAGGAAACCTGCTGTTATTTCCAAAGGAGCAGGTCCAGCCACTAGATGTAGAAAGTGCAGAAGCGATGGCTTTTCTCGTCTCTGGAGGAGTCTCCGGAAAAAAGCAAGAGAAGAGCAAGAGCTAAAGGAACCTGCTGCAATGGAAAAGCTGATCTTTAGCGTGAATCTACGAGAAAACAAAAACCGAGCTTCCTTTTCCGGGGGCTCGGTTTCATATGTGTGTAGATGTTCTATTAGCTACTGAAAAATCCACTGTGACTCGAATGTCTGCGACGATAATGGCGATGACCATATGTTTTGTGACTAAGCTTCCAAAACGGGCTGCGGTGTCTGTAATCGCTACTGCTGTATCTGCGATAGCTGTGCCTGCCGCTTTTCCAAAGAAGGCTGGCACCTTTCTTTAATAGAGCTACCACAATGACGATAGCAACGATAAACAGGACCAAACCGATACCCAAGATGGTAAGTACAACTGACATCCACATCGCTCCTCGATAAAAGGTCTACCTTTGTTTACGGTTATCCCAACTAGAAGTTTCGAGGATGACTTCTTCCGAATGACTGACTAGCCCTCGGCATTCAAATATTTCTCGTATGGCTTGTAATCGATTTGCTTTGTCTTCAAGTGAGCAATCAGCCATTTATGGTCACGCTTCGGGGTAGCAACGATATAGCCCTTGACGATCAGGTCTGTCGTGATCGACGTGGCTTTTTCTTCGAGTGCAATCTGGCCAATCTTGGCGGCGATCGACCGTCTCGCTACATCGCGGAACAGCTGGGGAACAGGGTCCACAAGCTCATTGAGAAGCGTCAAGCCCTCATCGGTCCAAAGCGAGCGAGTTTTGTCGATGTAAAGATCCTGCCAGTCGAGATCGGATTTTCCGTCCTTTTTTGGCATGGATTTGAGGAACTTGCGAAACATAAAATAGCCACCAATGCCCATTAGGCCGACCAGTATAAAAGTCCAGGAAATGATGAAAATGGAAAAACCCGTGGACATGTCAGACATATGCGTACACCTCATTTACCATAACGTTTTCATGAAAAGGAATAGCTAGGTAAAGTGTACCGTATTTTGGTTCTGGCAACAAACTTTTTGTGCTTTTGGCTATCCTTGGGGTTTTCTCTTCCCAAGAACACATACAATTTAGTATGATTAGAATTAATCTTTATAGGGAGTTGACGCTCATGTTCAAGCTTGGACAACGCGTCGTCATCGTTGCCGACTCCTTTGAGCAAGGTTTGCCACTCGGCGAGTACGGTTACTTAATCGCACGTGACCGTAATCCAGACAGCGCGTTTGCGTGGGTAATTCGCATCCCCAAAATAGATAAGCAGTTTCCTATTGTAGAAGATGATATTGATCTAGAGGAACGGCTGATGGAGGAGGAAGCAGCGCGTGTATCACGAGAAGCTCTGCTTGACTTTGCTTTGGCCACGCGCAACGAGGCTCTGTTTCGACAATTGATGGGTATGCAGGATGTTGAGGAGAGCAATGACGAACCCGCGAAGGAATCAATGGAGGATTTTATTCGTAAAGTAAACATGAAAGCCTGGATTTAAGGCACGAGCTTGTCCAGTACCTTAATACTATTGCGAAGGAAATGAAAGTGAGGCTGTTTCATGTCTGATTTTGTGACGTTTACCAATGAATTTGGTCATTCCATCGAAATGTCCCGAGAAGATTACCAGAAAAAGGTGATTCCGCATAACCTGGATATGTACTGGGATGAGAAGGAAAAGCTTCGCGATTTCGCGATGGAGTTGGTGAAGGATCAATTTCATGAGCAAGCTGCCGTTGCGGCGGACAGGCTTCTCGAATTATATGGTCCGATTGAGTCTGCCCTGATTTTCCGTGCAGTCGTACATATGCAAGCAAAGGAATTCGACCGTGCCAAATCGATCTTAACGGATTGCCTGGAACGATTCCCGTCGTCGGGTACAGCATGCACGAATCTCGCCAAGATTTATGCGTACGAAGGGGACGAGGCAAAAGCGTTTGAGACGCTGAATACGGGATTACATAAAGACCCGAATCAAGAAAATGGACTCAACATGTTTGTAGAAAGCTTTCTGCATAGCGGTAAAAAGGAAGAGCTACGAGTACAGCTGGAGGCGCTCTCGGGAAAAGAAGGAGCTTGGCGTCCTCAGCTTCATTTGGCTCGTCTCGCGCTCACAGAGGATAATTTGCTCAAAGCCATGCATTGGTACAATATCGCGATTGAGGGAGCGAAGGACCGCTTCGAGGTCGTGATGACTGTCACAGGAGAATTGGGACAAGCAGGCTACGTGTATCAACTGATCCAGATTTGTGAAAGGTTCTGGACGCCGGAGTTTCCACTTCCGTATGCCGGTTTTAACTATGCCAATGCACTGCTTGCTACCGATCAAAAAGAAAAAGCGATCGCCATTTTGCGTAATATGCAGGAGCATTTGCAGGATAATTACAAGCCGATGGTTGATCATTTCCTCGCACGTGTACCAGGTGCCCAAGAGGTTGAGGAAGCTGCAAGGCAAAAAATTGCAGCCAATCCATCTGCTGACCCAGCGAGCAAAAAGAGCTGGTGGAAGTTCTGGAAATAACGATACCAAGCAAAAATACGCCCGGACATATGAGTCGGGCGTTTTTCCTTTCAGTGAGATAGTAGCACCCTGAGTCGTCTGTCTATCCCAGCTGCTTGATTTTTTCGGATATCGTCTCCTGTCTTTCCTCATCCCAAACGATAGAGATTTCAAAAGTGCCTAGCTCGAAGAAGAACGGGAACCTGCGGCGGAACCAAGGCTGCATGGGAACCTCTTCAATCTTATCGAGCGAGACCCAATGCAGCTCGCCTTCTGGAGGATCTGTCAAAAGTTCTCCTTCAAAACGGGTAGCCAGATAGTTAAATACCATATAGCGCAGGCCTGTCTGTGGAACCATGAATTCGTCAATTCCTTTAAAGACGAGCTCGCTTACCGTAAGACCCGTTTCTTCGTAGACCTCGCGGATTGTCGCTTCTGTCAAACTTTCGGGATACTCTACTTTCCCGCCAGGGGCGATAAATCCCGGGAAGCCTTTGGAGTCGGGGCGATTTATGAGAAGAACCTGATCATGGTCGCGGATCATGCACATCGTCATCAGCTCATATGTAATCGGTATGGCAGCAGTTGTAGGCGTGTTCATTGAAACGTTTCACCCCTTTCCTTTTTTTGTAGTATAGCATAGGCTTGTCCTCCTGCTTTTTCGAATTTTGGCATAAGCAAACGGTACGAGACGCCCCGGGTAGCGATCCAGTACCGTTTGGTCAAACCATTTATTTAAACTGGCTGGTGAGCCGCCGTTCCAAGAAAGCGACACCTTGGTACATCAGGGTCGCAACGACTGCGATGATAGCGAGGCTCATCATGACCAGGGTAAAATTAAAGACCTGGAATCCGTAAATGATCAAGTATCCGAGACCTTGCTCCGAAACGAGAAATTCTCCGACAATAACACCAACCCAGGAGAGACCGACATTTACCTTCAAGGTGGCAAGAATCGTGGGAATCGTAGCCGGCAGAATCACCAAGGTAAAGATTTGCCGCTTGTTGCCGCCCAGTGTTTGAACGACCTTTACATAATTTTGATTGACTTCTTTAAAGCTGCTGTAGATGTTGATCGTGGTGATGATGACCGATATGGCACAGCCCATGGCAATGACGGAAAAGAGTCCGGGTCCAAAGCTGACGATGAACACCGGCCCGAGTGCCACCTTAGGCATACTGTTGGCGATGACTAAATAAGGCTCGAGTACGCGCGATAGAAAAGGGGACCACCAGATAATCGCTGCGAGAACGGTACCGAGAATCGTTCCGAGCAAAAAGCCGATGATTGTCTCCCAAACGGTCATACCAATATGGGGGAGAAGACTGCCATCGAGTAACTGCGCCCAGAATTGAGCCCAAATTTTTGAGGGGTAGCTGAAAATAAGGATGTTGATCGTATTCGTACGAGCTAAAAGCTCCCAGAGTCCAAGAAACAAGAGGAACAAAATGCCCTGTGTCGTAAGTACCCACATGCGTGTTTTGTGTACCTCTTTTACATAACGTCGATGGACCGATTCAAGTTCCTTTGGCTGCATCAGATACTACCTCCATCTCTTTCCACACGCGATGGAACAGGTCTTGGAAGCCTTCTTGATTCCGTGCGTCAAATGGAAGGGTATCTCGAATCGAGGGGGGAACAATGATTTCGTTGTTGATCCGACCCGGGTTCCGAGAAAGAATGTAGATACGATCACCCATCGCTATCGATTCAGAGAGGTCATGAGTGACCAAAACAGCGGTTTTCTTATGACGGCGCAAGGTAGAGAAAATCAAGTCCTCGAGCTTTAGCTTTGTCTGGTAATCCAAAGCGGAGAAAGGTTCATCCAGGAGGAGTACATCCGGCTGACAGGCGAGGGTTCGAACGAGAGCAACCCGTTGCCGCATGCCTCCTGAAAGCTGCATCGGAGAGGACTTGCGCACGTCTGCCAGCTCCATTTCATCAAGCAGATGCAGGGCGTAGTCTTCTGTTTCTTTGCTCCGGATACCTTGTATATCTAAACCGAGGAAGACGTTGTCCTCGATTGTACGCCAGTTGAACAAATAGTCTTGCTGCAGCATGTAACCGACCTGGCGGGACGTACCTGAGACAACATGGCCATCAATCATGACTTTGCCAGCTGTGGGCTTCTCAAGGCCAGCAATCAGGGAGAGGAGTGTCGTTTTTCCGCAACCACTGGGACCAACCAAACAGATGAATTCGCCTTCCTCCACGCGCAGGTTAATGTCTTTGACCGCCATGAATGCCCTGGTCGTGGATAAGTAGAGATGGGTCACGTGGCCGAGCTCGATCTTGGCCGGCGTAGAAGGAAACTGGTTCATAGTTTATTTCCCTTCCTTGGCTGTTTTGGCGAAGGTGGTATTGACCAGCTTGGTATAATCTGCGCGCTGCTTGAGCTCTCCTGCTTTATCCATGATGTCTTGCAATTGGTTCCATTCCGTTTCGTCCAAAATCGGATCAGTAGAATAGGAACCTTGTTCCAGGTAACGTTTTACGGCACTCTCCAAAATTTCGGGCTTGATTTGATCAAAGTATTTGCTGATGACCTCAGCTGTTTCCTTTGCCGAGTGGCTGGCAACCCACTGTTGCCCTTTGTAGACGGCATTGGTAAACTTTTGGATAGCGGCGGAATTGCTGTCCAAATAGCTTTGCTTCGTCATGTACACCGTGTAGGGCACCGTACCGCTTTCTTTTCCAAACGAAGCGACGACGTGGCCGATTCCTTCCTGTTCAAAGCGCGAAGCCTCAGGCTCGAACAATTGGACGTATTCGCCGGTTCCGGAGGCGAAAGAAGCTGCAATATTTTTGAATTCGATATTTTGAATGAGGGTAAGGTCGCTTTGTGGATTGATATTATGCTTTTTCAGCACGTACTCTCCGACCATTTGTGGCATGCCGCCTTTTCGCTGACCGAGGAAAACACTGCCCTTCACTTGATCGAACGAGAAATTATCTATTTTTTTCCGTGCGACAAGAAAGGTGCCATCTGTTTGTGTCAACTGCGCGAAGTTAATGACGGGGTCTGCTGCACCTTGCTGGGATACATAAATACTTGTTTCCGAACCGACCAAGGCTACCTCAATCCCTCCGGATAAAAGGGCAGACATGACCTTGTCGCCACCTGGGATTGTAGAGAGCTCAACATCAATCCCCTCTTCCTTGAAAAAGCCTTTTTCAAGTGCCACATATTGTGGGGCGTAAAAAAGCGAGCGAGTCACTTCGCCTATTCTGATTTTTTCAGGTGTGCTGGAGCATCCGGTCAGGATCGCCATCACAGCTAGGCCGGTGGCTAGCCCCAGCGAAAGAAGTCGTTTCATATTTTTATTTCCCTCCTCCATGACTGGTGTCTGTTGTAAGCTATGCGCCCAGACAAAAAAGGGTGAATGCCTAGAGTGATGAACAGGCACCCGACTGTTGCAGGAGGTCGTAATGAAGGAGATGTATGTTTCGTGATCGTAACATTTTTAGGAACTGGATCAGGAGCACCTACGACGCGGCGCAATGTAAGCGGAATCGGGCTTCGTTTTTTGCAGGCAGGAAAATGGTGGCTTTTTGATTGTGGAGAAGGCACCCAGCATCAATTGCTCCGTGCACCGATGAAAATTAGCCAGCTGGAGAAAATTTTCATCACGCATCTGCACGGTGATCATCTCTATGGATTGATCGGACTATTGGCGAGCAGATCGCTTCGCAATGGGGAAGCCTCCACCCTGGAGCTATATGGCCCACCGGGATTGGACCGTTATTTTCGGGCCGTGATGGATACGAGCCCGGTTCACCTGCAATACCCGCTGCAGCTGCATATTGTCAGTGAAGGCGTTGTCTATGAGGATGAGGATGTGATTGTGACATGCCGACTAGCCAATCATCGTGTAGCTTCCTATGCGTACGCCGTCGAAGAAAAAGAAAAGCCAGGTGCATTCCGTGTGGATTTGGCTAAAGCGGCAGGTGTACCGTCTGGACCGTTGTACGGAGCCCTCAAGAGAGGCGAGCAGGTCACGCTTGAAGATGGGCTTGTGCTGGATGGAAAGGATTTTGTAGGAGAGTCCCAGCCAGGACGGAAAATCGTTTTTAGTGGGGACACCATGCCATGTCAGTCTGTATTGGAGCTGGCAGGAAATGCCGATTTATTGGTGCATGAAGCGACATATGCGGATAAAGACAAGGAATTGGCAGTGCGCAGCGGCCATTCCACAGCAAAGGAAGCAGCAGAGCTCGCGAAAAAGGCAGGAATCAACCAGCTTTGCCTCACTCACTTTAGCCCTCGCTATGAAGATGAGGAAGGAGATTTCACGATGGAGGATCTGCTCGCTGAGGCGCAAAAAATATTCCCTTGTACGCTGCTCGCAGAGGATTTGGGTGACGTACCCGTTAAGCGTGTGCGAAAATCGGTGGGAGGAATAGGGTAAGCCTGTTATAATGAATGATCATCACCAAGGAAAGAGGGGAAATATGAAACGGGTTACCTTTTCGACGCCAGAAGAGCTGGTTACACACTGTGAAAATGAAGAAGTTAGCTTGGTAATTGAATACCGGGACGATGATAATAAACAACGCCAGGTCATTTTGGCGGGTGATCACTTACAAGAAGCAGCAAGCTATTTGAGTCGTCCCAAGCCTGAGGCCTATTACCGAAAGGACGGCATTTTTTTCGAAGTAGTAGCTGGGTGGAAGTAAACGGTTGATACAAAGAGAGCATTACGGGAGAGGAAAGGTGAAAGGCAGTGTCCGGTATTCGGATTCGCAGATCACTCGTGGTTCGCTACTTCATGTTTATTTTGGGGCTGTTCATTGGTGCCTTTGGCTGTGTTCTCGCCATCAAAGCAAATCTGGGTGTAGCGCCGTGGGATACGTTCCACATTGGTCTGCAAAAAACGTTTGGACTGACGATCGGGATTTGGTCGCAAATCGTGGGAGTTATCGTTATTTTATCTTCATATGTCGTTGCAAAAATCAAACCGACGTTTGGTATGTTTTTAAACATGATCTGTTTCGGCAGTTTTCTTGATTTGATTCTTTGGTGGAACCTGGTCCCGGAGCCCGGGTCGATCTGGACGCGTCTGATTATGTTTTTAATCGGTGTGGTGGTGATGACCATCGGGATCGGAATGTATTTGTCACCGAGGCTTGGCGCTGGACCGCGAGACAGCTTTATGCTTGCGATGAACGAGCGTTTAGGCTGGAGCATCCAAAAAGTGCGTTTGATCATTGAAATTACCGTCTTGCTTGCCGGGGCTGCACTTGGCGGTCCTGTTTCGATTGGAACGGTCCTGATTGCGATTTTGACCGGCCCATTGATTCAAAGAACGATTCCTTTTTGGCAAATGGTCATGAAAAAACAATATGATTTGATCGAACCCGTAGAAAGGCAGGCAGGATAAGACTTTTCTTCGGTCAGCAAGTAGTAAATATCCCAATCTAGGTGCTTGATGGGCGATGGTCCAATCATGAATGGCTATTCGCACATACAGTATGACTAGTTGCTGACAAAGGAGGGAAAGCGAATGAGTAGCATGTTTAACGGATTTGGATTTGACGATTTTTCTTTGGTACTGGTGTTATTCGTTTTATTGACGATTGTTGCATGCTCTTGCGATTAAACAAATATCGTTCGTTCTTGGTTTAGCAATAGCAAAAGGGAGAGCAGATGCTCTCCCTTTTGTATTTTCTTACCCCAGCTTCTCGTGTACTTGCTTTTTGACACTGGAGATTTGCTTGTCGGATAATTTGATTCCGACAGCCTTGCTCACTTTTTTAATCAGGTCTTTCAGTTTTTTATCATCCTTCAAATCCTTTTTCGAATATCCTTTTGCCAGTGATTTAATATCATTCATGCTCCATTTCTTTTTGCTTTTCTTATTGATCTTTTTCAACAGCGCACTTGTCTTGCCTTTGCCTTTGCTCTTTTTCTTCTTTGCCATGGTCGATCGCTCCCATCCTGTGAAATACGCCTGCCCTAAGCAGTTATATGGGATTGTGGCGTTATTCGCTTGGACAGATGGCGACGGTAATACGCCTATTTTGGGGAGCGTGTGTGTTTGCCCAAACCCACCAAGGGGCAACGAACATAGGATGAGGCAGAGCATTGCAAGACAGGAGGCTAGTGAATTGAAAATAATCAGCTTTCACAAAGATATGCCATTTCAAGAGATTTTAACCGAATTAACATCAACTGTTATGGGGAAAGCAGAGAAGCTTCCCTGGCGCTGTTTCCATGATTTATCCTGCATGTGCGTCAATGAGAATGTATATGAACGTCATTATAAGCATTTTAGCAAGTATCAGGCGACCATCGAGGAAAATGTAACGATCAGTGTACATGCAGAAGGCGAGGATGAGGTGCCGTGGGGCGTCAAGTATGTGGGGGCCCAAAAGCTTTGGCGCAAAAGCCGTGGAGCAGGCGTGAAAATTGGGGTCATTGATACGGGAATCTCACGGGAGCATTTTGACTTGAGGGATCAGATCAAAGGCGGAGTGGACCTTGTACGTGGTAGACAAAATGGGCACGGTACACATGTGGCGGGGATCATCGTTGCTGAATTAAATCACAGGGGGATTGTTGGCGTTTCCCCAGAAGCAGAGTTGTACGATGTGCGAGCGTTCAGTGAATCCGGGAAATCCTCGTTATCTACGATATTGCGGGCGGTCGACTGGTCAGTGGAAAACAGGATGGACATTGTTAATATGAGCTTTGGGATGCCCCAATATAGCGAGTCGTTGGCGAGAGCGGTGGATAGGGCAAGTAATCACGGTGTTGTGATGGTCGCATCTGCCGGCAACAATGGAGGAGAGGTAGAGTATCCAGCCCGCTATAAAAACGTGGTTGGTGTCAGTGCTATTGACCAAAAAGGAAAACTGGCATCCTTCAGCGCTCGTGGAGCGGGGGCAAATACAAAGGCTCCAGGAGTAGAAATCTTGTCTACGTGGCCGGGGAATCAGTTTAAGCAGTTAAACGGCACGTCGATGGCAGCACCGCATGTTACAGGCTTAATGGCATTGGAATTATCACGAAAACGGAAATCTTCTGTTTAGCGGTTATGCCGCGAATAGACACGAAAGCCCCGGGAAACTAATCCAGGGGCTTTTTTGCTTACGAAATCGTATGTGGGGTCACCTTGTCATTGATGTACTTTCGTTTCGTGGTCTTGCTGGACTCGGAACCATATATTAAGATCATTAATGACGCTGGCCAATTCGTGAATTTCACTGTTCAATTCACAAGAACGAGTAAAATTCTCCTCTTCTGACATTTGTGTGGTTTTAGCGATTATGATGGTTTCCACACGTAGGATTTGGTCAGGGATCGTTGCTCGGATTTCTTCCCACTCCAGCAAAATGTCCGCTCTTTCTGTGGAAGAATATTCTTCCCACTCCAGATTTAACGCAGGAAGGCGAATGCCCAGTCGTTCATCTCGTACAAACTGATAGCGCAAAGGTAAGTTCACTCCTCTCCATCTCCATCATACCAAAAATGGAGCACAACAGGGAGAGAAAAAGCGCGCGAAAGGTGGAAAACAATGAAGAAGAAGCGCGTGCTAATTGATGCGGATGCCTGTCCGCGTCAAGCACTCATCATTGCACAGACATTATGCAGGGAGCGTGGGTGGGAGTGTGTGACATTCGCCAGCTACAATCATCAAATAGGCTCGGACAATCATGTTACGGTAGATTCTGGTCCACAAGCCGTCGATATGAAGCTGGCCAACGAAACGAGGGCTGGTGATATCGTCGTCACCCAGGATATCGGGCTTGCTGCATTGATTCTGGGAAAAAAAGGAATGGCACTCACGCCTCATGGAATGATTTTTGACCCGGAGCGAATCACATTTCATCTAGAGGAACGTAATGAAAAAGCCCGTTATCGACGAGGCGGCGGACGCACGCGAGGACCGGCTGCGAGGACGAGAGAGGATGATGAACGGTTTGCTCATTCGCTGCAATTTGTAATGGAGAGAGGGAAGTAGGATGCGAGCGAGAAAAAAAGAAACGGGTTTGATCGCATGGGCTTTTCTGTTTGCGATTTTTTCGGCAGTCATGCTCATTATGTATACGAGGAATGCGGTGTCAGGGATGGATGAGGCAGCCTTTGCATTTGTTTCGGCTATTCGCTCTGACGGCTTTACTTCGTTTTTTCAATTCCTGACCCATTTTGGCGGTGGCATGATTCTGGCTCCGCTTGGTGTTGTGCTGGTCATTGCTTTTTACATAAAAGGACATCGGGAAAAAGCAGTTCTTGTGATTTTGACTCTTGGGGTATGTGAGATTGCCAATGAAGCGATGAAGCTAATTTTCGCCAGGACCCGTCCAGACGTTTTTCATTTGATTGATTTGCCTACCTCGTTCTCCTTCCCCAGCGGTCATGCGATGGTCGGCTCAGCTTTTTATCTCATGCTTGCCTATTTGCTCAGTCGCTGGGGACGGGAAAAGCACTGGTCACGATACGTGGTGCCTTTTACGCTGCTTTTTATTATTCTGATTGCTGGCAGTCGCGTTTATCTCGGCGTCCATTTTTTCAGTGATATCGTGACAGGGTTTGCGCTTTCGATGTTTTGGTATTTTGCGGTGCGGATTGGCTTTGAAAGATGGGAGGGGAGAAGAGAGGCCTTCTCCGACCCCTTACAGCAGTCCCCTTAGCGGCTAAGTAGAGAATCCCCATTCCTTCATCAGACCCAGCCACTTTTCTACGCTGGGCTTGTTTTTTTTGTCTTTTGGCAAAACGATATACGCGGAGCGCTTTGGCGGCTTGTTTCCTGTAAGGATGAGCTCCTTTAAGGTTCCTGCCGCGAGATCGGCTTTGACAGCAGAGCGTGTCAACAAGCTGACACCTACGCCTTCCTTGATTAAATCGATGGCTAGCTCTGCCTTGTCTACGGTCAGCTTCGGTACATAGTTGCGCGGCAGGGTCTGTCTGATCCATTCGTTAAAAGGAGGCCCCCAGTTCATGTAGAGAAGCGGCAAATTACGCAGCTCACGCGAATCCACGTGTGTTGCGGAAGTAATCGAATTGTCCGGAGCACAGACTAATACAACCTCATCCTCCCAGGTGGGAATGACCTCAAACGTGGGGAGCGACGGTGGCACATAAACAATCCCGATTTGAATGACGTTGTCCAATAAATACTGGATCACGTCTGAGGAATGTCCGGTTTTGGTACTAATCGCAATTTGTGGGTAACGGTAGTGATACTCTTTTAAGATCGGCTCTAGGGTGGAGGTCCAAATGGCGTTGAGGCTGCCGATTGACAGGTAATCTTCATAGGGCTGCAGGGAAGCCACTTCATTCAGTGCTTCGTGGGAAAGCTTGAGGATTCTTTCAGCGTAGGGCAAAAGCGTCAGTCCTGCTTGTGTGATCTCTACGCTTCGTTTGTCCCGAATGAAAAGAGGTTTTCCTACTTTTTCTTCCAGTTGTTTTATGCGCATAGTCACAGTAGACTGAACCAAATGGAGCATTTCCGCTGCTTTGGTGAAATTCTTTGTCTGGGCCAGCGTGTAAAAAGCGCGCAATTGTTCGAAGTCCATATGGTCAGAATCCCTCTTATCTAAATATTTGATTACAATATACAAAATTGTTCGTTTCTCAAATTATACCCTGTTCTTTAAGCTGGGGATATCCCTATTTCCTATAGGGGTATTGGGAGAGCGAGGGGTATTCACGATGAAACGGGAAATATGGAGAGAAACGCCGTTTTCAGTAAAACTGCTGTTGACAACATCCTTTTTAATGAACTTAGGATTTTATGCGTTGATCCCGTATCTCACTTTGTATTTGACTGGCAGCATCGGCTGGACGCTAGCCATGGCTGGATTTGTTTTAAGTGTGCGACAATTTTCCCAGCAGGGCTTTGCTTTCTTGGGCGGAGTCATGGCTGATGTTTTTGGATATAAAGGTGCGATGGTCCTGGGTATGGGGATTCGTGCCATCGGCTTTGCCATGTTTGCTTTCTGCACAGAGACGTGGCATTTTTTTGTTGCTGCTATTTTGTCAGGCTTGGGGGGCGCACTTTTTGACCCGGCTGGATCAGCGGCTTTTGCGGTTTTGACTCCTGATACGATTCGCAAGGAAGTATTTGCGTTTCGAAATGTACTGATGAATATTGCCGTCGTAGGCTCCCAAATTGTCGGGACTGCCTTATCTGCCGTTGATTTTACGTACTTGTCACTTTTTGCGGGTGGAATGTTTGCCGTCAATGCCATCCTTTCCTTTTTGCTGCTGCCACCGATTGCAGCCACGAACACGCGACATAGTGTGTGGGAGAGCATGTCTATTGTCCTAAAGGACAGGCGCTTCGTGCGCTTTACGCTCATTCTGATGGGCTATTATTACCTGAACATGCAGGTTTTCTTGACAATTCCGATGCTCGTAGAGGATGTAACCCATAACAAAGCGTATGTAGGGATTGTCCTGTCAGCACTATCCCTGTTTGTCATTCTGTTTCAAATGAAAGTCACCCAGTGGCTCGAAGGCTACCAGCAACGGCTGACCTTGATCGGAATTGGGACACTCGTGATGAGCATGGGATTGTTTCTCTTCACCTTTGCCGACTCACTGTGGTTGCTGTTGATTGACGTTTTCCTGTACGCGCTTGGCACAATGATTGCGGTACCGAATCTCGTTGATGTCGTTCCGCGATTTGCTCCCAAAGAGCTAGTGGGTGCCTATTACGGCTTTAATGGTTATTCGATTGCGATCGGAGGTTCACTCGGACAGGTTGCAGGAGGTTGGGTCTATGACATCGGCTTCAAGCTCCAGACGCCATGGCTGCCTTGGACAATCTGTCTTGTGGTCGGACTTTTGGTGGCGTGGATGCTGTATCAGATGGAGCGCGATACCGGGCAGATTGGAAATGACTATCCGAAAATTGCCCGTTCATAAATTTGCCAACAAAAAATTTGGGCGTGAATTGAAACATTTTCCATGGGTGGTACGTATATATCGGTAGAGATGACTGGTGTATGAAAGAGAGGGAATAAGACATGGAAGATATGAAGAAGCTAAAACGGATGTTACTGGTAACAAGTTCCCTTGGATTCGCTGTATTTGCGATGGTAGTGATTACAGAAATTGTACGCATTTCCTTGTAGCACAGGCGACTAACCGAATAGCACATAAGAACACTCTATCGAGGCTTATTCAAGGAGGAGCAACCGCGTTTAGCGGAAAGTTTCACCGAATTTTTGCTGGGAGCGGACTCTGAGGTACTCTGCCACGCGCTCCAGAATTCATAAGCATCTCGCTTATCATTTCTTATACGTTAAAAAAGCTTGCAGCTTCTTATGAAGAGCTGCAAGCTTTTCTTTTGGTACCAAAGTTCATGTTTAAGAGCGGGATTTAGCTCGTAGGCTCCAGTTTCTTTTTGAAATGAAGCTGGTATATGATGACTGCAACAATCATGAACGGGACGCCGCAGTACAAGGCAATTCGTTGTTCTGGGTCAAATGCCAGGCTAACCAAAACGACCAGGTTCAGTAGTAAGGAGATCATCGGAACGACCGGATAGAACGGAGTACGGAATTTGAGATCTTCCACTTTCCCTCCATTTTTCAAGAAATGACGACGAAACGCGAGCTGGGACGCAGAAATCGAAATCCAGCCGATTTGGGCACCCAAGCCTGCGATAGACAACAGAACCATAAAGACGGTGTTCTCAGCGAAAAAACCGGAGAGCAGAGACAAGAGAGCGATCATAAATGTTATATAGAGCGCATTCATTGGAATTCCTTTGCGATTTACGGCGCCGAGCTTTTTCGAAGCCATTCCGTCATTGGAGAGGGAGTAGAGCATCCGCGTAGCTGCGTACAATCCAGAGTTTGCTACGGACAAAAGAGCTGTCAAAATAACAAAGTTCATGATGTCCGCTGCATAAGGGATCCCGATACTATCAAAAACGACAACAAAAGGGCTTTCAACGACACCAGCTTGCTGGTAAGGAATCATTCCGGCCAGAATGAATACCGCGAGAATGAAGAAAACAAGGGTGCGCCAAACAGTATTGCGAATTGATTTTGGAATTGTTTTTTCAGGCTCTTTACTTTCCCCTGCGGCAATCCCGATCAGCTCAGTCCCGGTAAAGGCGAAATTGACGGTAATCATGGTCATTAATAAACCCGTAATGCCATGAGGAAGCAAAGGGCTATTCGTGTAATTGCTGAGCATAGGGGCAGGCTGGCCATTTTTCAAATCGATCAGACCAAACATAGCCGCACCGCCTAAAATGATAAACAAGATGATAGCGCTTACTTTAATGCTAGAAAACCAGAACTCAGATTCAGCAAAAGCGCGAGCTGATAACGCATTCAATACAAACAACACGATGCCAAAGATCGCGCACCACATCCATACGGGAGAATCAGGGAACCAGCGCTGCATCAACAGTCCGGAGGATAAAAGCTCAAGAGCAACAGTTACCGCCCAACCAAACCAGTAAAGCCATCCTACACCGAAGCCAAGGGAAGGGCTTACAAAACGAGTCATGTAGGTTTGAAATGAACCGGATACGGGCATTGCTACCGTCAGCTCGCCCAGGCAAAGCATGGTCAGATACATAATAAAGCCACCAACGAGAAAAGACAGAATGGTACCAATAGGTCCAGCCTGACTGATCGTATAGCCAGAACCGAGGAATAAGCCGGTTCCAATAACCCCTCCGAGGGAAATCATGAAGAGATGTCTACTGCTCATGCTGCGTTTTAGTTCATTTTGTTGTTCATGGCTTGTGATCATTTAACCCTCTCCTAACACGAAAAATATAGCACGTGTGAATACGTTTTCAAGCGTGATATATGCATAGCAAGAATGATACCAAAAGGAAGAGATAGAAGAAATCTGGCACAGAGTAGAAATTTATGGATGGAGTGCAAAAATATTTTTCGTTTTTGTGCAAAATAATTAAAAAAACGCCAAAAAATTTGGCGTTTCGTGAAAAGTTTTTGAAGTTTTATCCCTTGATACCCAGTTTTCTTAGCCGGTATTGAAGACTTTGTCGACTGATCTGCAGCTCTTTGGCGGCACGTGAAATATTACCATTATAGCGGTCCACAACATGGTGAATGTATGCTGTTTCAAATTCCTGCATCGTTTCCTTCAATGAGCGACCATCCTCCGTGAAAGAAAGCACGGAAGGCTGCTGCTGTACGGGAACGACAACACTCGCTGGCGTGCGGCGCAAAAAGTGAAGCGGCAGGTGATCGTAGCGGATCGTTGTTTCATCGATCATTAAATTCATTGCGCCCTCGATTAAATGCTGCAGCTCACGTACATTTCCTGGCCAATCATGCTCCCAGAAAAATTGCAGGACATCTTCGCTGACTGAGGTTACTTCCATCTGAAACAGCTCGTTGTACTTTTCAATAAAGTGGGAAGTAAGTATCGGAATGTCTTCCTTGCGTTCCCGAAGAGGTGGCAAAAACAATGTCACAACACCTAAGCGATAATAGAGATCTTTCCGCAGATGCTGATTGGCAATCGCCTCCACAGGATCTTCATTGATGGCGGCCACGATTCGAACATCGATGGAACGGTCTTTGGTGTCGCCGATGCGGCGAATGGACTTCTCTTGCAAGGCACGCAACAATTTTGCCTGTAGTGGCATACTAAGCGAGTTGATTTCATCGAGAAAAAGCGTCCCGCCCTCTGCCTGCTCAAATAAGCCTGGCCGCTCTACCGCGCCAGTAAAGGCACCGCGTGCGGTTCCAAACAGCAGCCCCTCGATCAAGCTGTCAGGCAAGGCCGCACAGTTTTGAGAAATAAGTGGTCCGGCTGCCCGCAGACTTGCATTGTGGATGCTTTGTACAAACAGCTCCTTGCCCGCTCCCGTTTCTCCAACCACCAAGACGGAGGAGGAGGTGCGAGCAGCACGTTTGGCATTTTCAATCACATCCAGAATCGGCGTGCTTTTTCCGATGATCTGCTCAAATGTGTACCGGGAACCGTTTTTTTGCAGCAGATTTTCACGAATGAGCCGTTCCATTTTTGTGACGTCATTGGCAATTTCCATGGCACCAACAATCTGCCCGTTTTCTATGATGGGGTAAGTATTATTGATGGTCGTAATTTCTTTTTGCTTATCATTAAAATACGTTTGTCTTGTATTGCGAATACTGTTTCCTGTTCGTAAGCAGGTGAGCAGCGTGCTTTCTTGTCCAGGTGGGAATTGAAATACCTCAGATAATGGCTTGTGCAGGACATCTTGCCTCGCCATGGATTCAAGCTCGGTCATTTTGTGATTGTAAACAATCGTTGTGCCCATCGCGTCAATGACATGCACGCCTTCATTCATTCTGTCCAAAATATGTTCATAGATGCGCAGAAACGTGTCGAGTGTTGAATGGGGCATCGAAGACGACACAGTAATTCACCAGCCTTTCCTCATAAAAATATCATAACACGAATCTATAAGGGTGCAAAATGTTTCTGCACTACACGATTAGGAACTGTTGCATGCAAAAATATTTTGCGTGCATATGGATGAAACTGCGTGGTTTCTATGGGATTTTAGTTTGGCATTGATCTTGCAAAGTAAATATTGGCAAGTGACATTGAAGGAGGACATCCACATGGTAAAAACTCAAGGCGTAATTGAACAAACTGAAAAATTCGGTGCACGCAACTATAATCCGCTCCCGATTGTAATCTCCAAAGCTGAAGGTGTTTGGGTTGAAGATCCAGAGGGCAACAAATACCTCGATATGCTCAGTGCATACTCTGCACTGAACCAAGGTCACCGTCACCCACGTATTATCCAGGCTCTGAAGGATCAAGCGGACAAGGTTACCTTGACTTCCCGTGCGTTTTATAACGACCAATTGGGTGAATTCTACGAAAAACTGTCTGGTCTGACTGGCAAAGAAATGATCCTGCCAATGAACACAGGTGCAGAAGCCGTTGAGACAGCACTGAAAGCCGTTCGCCGTTGGGCTTATGATGTGAAGAAAGTTCCTGAAAATCAAGCGGAAATCATCGTATGTGAAGGCAACTTCCATGGCCGTACGGTAACTGTAACGTCCTTCTCTTCTGATGAAGGCTACAGACGTGGCTTTGGTCCTTTCACACCAGGCTTCAAAATCATTCCTTACGGTGATATCGAAGCATTGAAACAAGCAATCACTCCAAATACAGCAGCATTTATGCTTGAGCCAATCCAAGGGGAAGCGGGCATCCTTATTCCACAGGAAGGTTTCCTGAAACAAGCACAAGAAGTATGTAAGGCAAACAATGTTCTCCTGGTATGCGATGAGATCCAAACCGGATTTGGACGCACAGGTAAAATGTTTGCAAGTGACTGGGAAGGCGTTAAGCCAGATATGTACATCATGGGTAAAGCTCTTGGTGGCGGTGTGTTCCCGATCTCTGCAATCGCAGCGGACAAAGAAATCCTGAGCGTATTCGAACCAGGCTCCCACGGTTCTACTTTTGGTGGAAACCCACTGGGTTGTGCTGTAGCGGTCGCTGCTATGGACGTATTGGCTGATGAAGGTTTGGTTCAACGCTCCCTGGAGATGGGTGAGTACTTCATTGGTAAGCTGAAAGAAATCAAGAACCCAGCGATCAAAGAAATCCGCGGTCGCGGTCTGTTCATCGGTGTGGAACTGACAACAGCAGCTCGTCCTTATTGCGAGAAATTGAAAGAGCTGGGACTGCTTTGCAAAGAAACACATGAAACAACCATCCGTTTTGCGCCACCCCTCGTGATCAGCAAGGAAGATCTTGATTGGGCAATCGAACGCATCAAAAAAGTATTGAGCTAAATCGTACAAGAAAAAGCCGTTCCTGAGGGAATGGCTTTTTTGTATTCAAGCGTATGACAAAGTAATTCCAAAAATCTTTCGACAATATCCGACTCTTTGTGGATAAGACTGGAAGAAAAATCCACATCGTCCCATCTTGCTTTTGATCAGTTACACACAAATTGCCCACAAGTTACTCACAAGATGTCCACATGGCTTGTGGATATCAGAACGGTTGTTCGTTCTCTATGCATCTGCTACAATGGGCTCATAAACAAGATGGAGGTGAGCAAAGGTGAAATACTTGAGCGACCAAATGTTGATAGAAGTATATCATCGAGCTATCGACCTTCAACTAGATTCTGCTTTTATTGACTTGCTCGCAGCAGAATTAAAAGAGCGAGAGATACGCATCGGTCAGGTCAGTGCTTAACTCCACAAATGGATATTTGAAATTTAACATGAAAGCCATCCCTATTCGTAGCGGATGGCTTTTTCTTTGCCCTATTCAATTAGGTTAAGGGGCAGAAATAAATTCCATAGCGATGATTCCGGTCAATGGTTCTTCCTTTGCCAGGAGTGTCTCCGGCAGATAGAAGTATACAGGCCCGTTTTCAGTAATCGGCTTGCCGTTTTTGGAAAATTGCAGGATGGCGCGTCTGACTTCTGCAATCGAAAGGACGATCGCTTCCTGATCCTCACGGTGGAGACGGACATGTGTTGCTTCTGGCAATGGCTGCGCATTCGTAATAAAAGGGTCCAGGCGGATGCCGTATTCGCCTTCCAACACTTTGCGCTCTTCAGCCAGTGTGCGTCGCTCTGACGGCAAGGTTGCTCCTTCACGAAGCTCCTTGTCCCATTGAGTACCCGTTCCTTGCAGATATTTGGCTTGTTTGGACAAATCAGTATCAGTTTCACCCGTATACGAGGAAAGATCAAATTTTCTCTCATCAAAAACCCAGACAGTCGGATCCAAGGTAATAGGGAAAGAGACGGCCCCTTTAAAGACGATAACATCAGACATGAGGCATACCTCCATATGTAAGTAGAGTACCTGCTTTATTGTACCTCAGGGGCAGATATCAGGCAAACAGATCGAGGACTTGTCCAGGAGATGGATAAACGTATATTCTGAAAAGTAGAATACAAAAGAAAGAGGTGAAGTCACGTGAATTATGAATTTGATACATATATCGATCGCATCGGAACAAACAGCGTGAAATGGGAGACGAATCATCCTGATTACAATCAGGAAGGCATGCTGCCTTTATGGGTGGCAGACATGGATTTTGCGTGTCCACCGGAAGTGACGGAAGCTTTGCTCAAACGGGCTACACATCCGATTTATGGCTACCCGATGAAGCAGGCTGCCTTCTATCAGAGCTTGCAGGAATGGATACAGAAGCGATTTGGTGTTGCAGTAGAAACGAGCTGGATGACGGGGATTCCGGGAATCATACCAGGTTTGCATGTAGCGATCGAGGCATTTACCCAGGTGGGCGAGAAGGTTTTGATCCAGTCTCCGGTTTATCATCCTTTCTTTCATGCCGTTACGAATAGAGGGCGTCAGGTCGTTACGAGCTCGCTTGTGAATGACGAAAATCGCTATCAAATCGACTGGGATGACCTGGAGCAAAAATTGAGTGATCCTGCCGTAAAGCTGATGCTGCTCTGCAGTCCGCATAATCCGATTGGGCGAGTGTGGACAAAAGGTGAGCTAGAAAGAGTGGGAGAGCTGTGTACGCGGCAGGGAGTAATTGTGGTCGCAGACGAAATACATGCCGACCTGGTTTACACAAAGGGCAGCCATACTCCTTACTACTCCCTGCCACAGGAGATTTCTCGCAACAGCGTCACTTTTTTAGCGGCGAGCAAGACCTTTAATCTAGCTGGATTATTTACATCCTATCTGATGACAGAGAACAGCCAATTCCTGCGTGATTTTTCCCGTACGGCCTCCAAAATGGGCTATGAAAATCTAAACCTGTTTGGGATGGAAGCGACGATTGCGGCGTATAGACACGGCGAGGCATGGCTGGAGCAGCTCCTCGTCTATCTGAAGGGAAATGCTGAATACCTGCATCAGTATCTGGCAATGAGACTACCAGAGGTTTCGATGGCAGTTCCAGAGGCCACCTATTTGGGCTGGATGGATTTTCGTTCATTGGGTCTGTCTCAGACGGAGCTAAATGAGCTGCTGCGACGGGAGGCCAAGCTGGGCTTGCAAGATGGTGCTATGTTCGGAAGTGAGGGTGCGGGCTTTCAACGCATTAACTTTGGCTGCCCAAGATCGATTCTCGTAGAGGCGATGGAGCGGCTGGAGAGAGTGCTTCGCAAGTGAGATGCCATCATTTGACAGCAGTGCTTTTCATATCTACAATTTACATATGACAACTGTGAATGGGCATTAGAGGAGGGCGTATGGATAAAGCCTTGGCAGCGAAGCAATTGGAAGCAGTTTTGAAACAGGCGTCTGCCTATACGGGTAAAGGCAGTGTGGCATCCTACATTCCTGAATTGGCAAAAGAAGACCCGGGCCAACTGGGAGTCAGCATCTGTCTGCCGGATGGAACGCTCTTGTCAGCTGGGGATGCGGATGTTCGGTTTACACTGCAAAGCATCTCCAAAATATTTTCTCTCATCATCGCGCTTTGCCAAAATGGTCAAAAGCAAGTATTTGAACGTGTGGGCAAGGAGCCGACAGGTGATCCGTTCAACTCCATTATCAAACTGGAGACAATCAAGCCGCATAAGCCGTTAAACCCTATGATTAATGCAGGGGCGATAGCGGTTGCTGGAATGATCCAAGGGAAAAACATAGAGGAGCGGTTGAACAGCATTGTGGACATGCTGCGCAAAATGACAGGGAACCCGAGCATTTGTGTGAATGAAGCCGTCTACTGTTCGGAAAAAAGAACAGCAGATCGAAACAGGGCTCTCGCTTGGTTCCTCAAGGATAGCGGGATTTTGACGACCGACGTGGAGGAGACGCTGGACTTGTATTTCCAGCACTGTGCAATTGAAGTAACGGCAAAGGACGTTGCCCGGATGGGGATGGTTTTGGCGGCAGACGGAATCAATCCCCAAACAGGAGAGCGTTACGTTCCAGAGGAGGTTGCGCGTATCTGCAAGACCTTTATGGTGACTTGCGGCATGTACAATGCTTCAGGAGAGTTTGCTATTGATGTCGGCATCCCGGCAAAAAGCGGCGTTGCTGGTGGAATCATGGCAACAGTACCACACAAAATGGGCATAGGTGTATTTGGACCTACGTTGGATGATAAAGGAAACTCTGTTGCTGGAGTCGAGCTGCTCAGGCTACTCTCACAAGAGTGGAAACTTGGTATCTTTTAGCTTCTTACAGTTGTTCTTTCTTCGCCCCTTTTCAAATGGCCCAGAATAACGTACTATGTATGTTAAGGATGGAGGCAAACGGAGGGATAGGTTTTGACAGAAATTAAGGTTCCCGATCTGGAACAAAAAGCGCTAGCGTTGCTTCAAGCAGACGCAGACAAGATTTATAAACTGATCGACGTACAGATGGAGAACCTGACTATGCCGCAGTGCCCACTGTATGAAGAGGTACTAGATACGCAGATGTTCGGGCTGTCCCGCGAAGTAGAGTATGCGGTGCGCCTAGGACTTATTGGTGAAGAGATCGGCCGGGAAATTATGGGGTCCCTGGAACGTAAATTGGCTCATCTCCATGAATTGTATAATCAGAAGTAAAAGCGAGGAGGCAAGCGATATTCCTCGCTTTTCATTTTGTCTAAAAAACTACTTGCTTATTTTGTATGACTATATTAAATTTGTAACTATGTTTTTTATTGTGGAAAATGCGTTGAAGGAGACTAGTACATGGAGTGTCCGCTTGACAGGGAGAGGCTGCCAGAGACTGCAAGCAGCTTTGAAGTGTGAGCCATGGAATTCCCTCCGGAGCAATTCTCTGAAAGGTTCAACCTGGTAGGAGAAAATCGGGTCATTCCGTTACCAATGGTGAAAGTGAAGCGTGGGTGAATCGATGAGCCTATGCTTAATCAGGGTGGTACCGCGTATAAACTCGTCCCTTTTTTGGACGGGTTTTTTTTGCGTAAAAAAGAAAGTTAGGAAACATCATGAGAGACATAAAGGAGTAGAGATGGCTATGAAACAAACCGATCAATGGACGAGCAGGCTGGGCTTTATTCTGGCAGCGGCAGGCTCGGCTATCGGGCTAGGGGCAATCTGGAAGTTTCCCTATATCGTCGGAACCAGTGGAGGTGGAGCTTTTTTTCTTCTCTTCCTGCTGTTTACGGTGGCAATCGGGCTTCCACTGTTATTAGGTGAGTTCACGATTGGACGCAGTACGCAAAAAGAGGCGATTTCCGCTTATCGGACCATTGCACCAGGTAGTTTGTGGTATTGGGTAGGGAGATTGGGAGTGATTACCTGCTTTTTATTGCTCTCGTTTTACAGTGTGGTAGGTGGATGGATCTTGACCTACCTGATGCGAGGACTAACTGGACAACTAACAGGTCCCCACTATGATGCGCTGTTTGGGAATGTCATCGCAGACCCTGTCGGAGCCGTGGCTGCACAATTCGTATTTATGCTGATTACTGCTTGGGTAGTGGCTCGCGGGGTGCAGAGCGGTATTGAATCTGCCAATAAATACATGATGCCAGCGCTATTCATTTTATTCGTGATTTTGATGTTGCGTTCGCTGACACTGGATGGTGCGATGGAAGGTGTCTCTTTCTTCTTGCATCCTGACTTTTCCAAGCTGGATTCCCGATCGATTTTATATGCAATGGGTCAGTCCTTCTTTTCCTTGAGTGTCGGGGTGTCCGTCATGGTAACGTACAGCTCTTATTTGGCTAAAAACGAAAGTCTCGTTCGCTCGGCTGGCTCCATTGTCGGTCTCAATTTACTCGTTTCCTTGTTTGCGGGACTTGCGATATTTCCGGCTGTATTTTCTCTGGGAGTAGAGCCTACTGCGGGACCGGGCTTGCTATTTATCGTCCTGCCGTCTGTTTTTGAGAAGATCGCATTTGGCAGCATCTTTTTGTTGATCTTCCTGGCTTTGTTCCTGTTTGCGACCTTGACCTCTGCGTTTTCGATGCTCGAAATTATTGTGGCGTCACTGGCAAAAGGAGAGGAAGCAAAACGGAAGCGGCTTTCGTGGTTAATCGGTCTGCTTATTTTTGTGGCGGGTGTTCCCTCCGCGCTTTCCTTCGGTGTCTGGAGCGAGGTTACCATTTTCGGCAAATCTATTTTTGATGCGATTGATTTTCTTGTAAGCAATTTGCTAATGCCGCTCGGAGCTTTCTTAATTGCGATCTTTGTTCCTTTGAGGATGAAGCGAGAGGTATTGCTCGCTGAACTGCAGGCAGACACTCCACTAGGCAAAAAACTATTTGTTGTGTGGCTGCTTCTGCTTAAATACGTAGCACCGTTTGCTATTCTATTCGTATTTTTAAATACGCTGGGTATCTTGTAAAAATGATTCCCTCACAAAAAGGACTGCTGTGCTTGCTTCAAGCCACCTGCAGTCCTTTTTTTATACGGAAGAGACCAATTACCTAGGCGAAGAAAAAAGCCGTTCCTAGGATAATGTAGACGGTGAGAAGCAGTACACCCTCAAACCAGTTGGTTGCCCCGTCTTTCGTAATCGAAATGGTTATGAAGGTAGCGACCCCGATTGCTGCAAGCTCAAAAGGAGTAAAAACGATATCCATGGGCTTACCGATCAAGAGGCTGACCAAAATGAGACTAGGAGCTACGAAAAGCGCAATTTGCAAACTCGACCCAATTGCAATTTCCACTGCTGCACCGATTCGGCCCTTGAGGGCGAGCAGCATCGCAGCACTGTGTTCAGCGGCATTCCCAATAATCGCGATGACAAAAGCACCGACGAACAGCTCAGACCAGCCAAGGGATTGGGAAACGTGCTGGACTCCATGGACCAGCCATTCCGATACAATCGCGACAAACACCGTTGAGACGGCGAGCATGAGGATGGAAACACCTTTTGACCAAACCGCCTCGCTGCCATGAGGCTCGATGTCAGATAAAAAATCGCGGTGAGTGACCATCGAAAAGACGAGCCACAGAATATAGGCAATGATGAGCAGAACGGCAATGACGATGCTTAAGGTCTCAATCTTTAAGGGTGGCAACTCTCGCATGAAAACAGCTGGGATAAACAGAGCGACTATCGAGAGTGTCATCAGTGAAGCGTTGTGTCCTGCGAGCCGGCTATTAAAGGTCTGCTCCTTGTATTTGAGGCCACCCAAAAAAACACTGAGACCCAGCACGAGCAGCATGTTACCGATAATCGCACCTGTGATCGAGGCTTTTACCATGTCAAAAAGCCCTTCTTTCACTAGGAAAAAGGCAATAATCAGCTCGGCAGCATTGCCGAAGGTCGCGTTGAGAAAGCCACCAATACGGTCTCCAGCGTAATGAGCGACACTTTCTGTTGATTTCCCTAGCCACGCAGCCAAGAAAATGATGGCGAGCGAGGAAGTAGCGAATTGAAACATTTCATTTTGGGTGAAATAGTGGGCGAATGCAGCCAAGAGCAAGGATGCACCAACCAGTGTAAAAAAGAGCCGCATATTCATTGGATCACCTCGTCTAGGTTTGTGATGGATTGGATAAGTGCGGAGTGAGTAGTTTACCCTATGCGCAAAAAATCTCGATATCCTTCTCGTTTTTTGAACGTGTAGGTATAGCGTTCCTCTTGTGGCAGAAACTAAACAGTGTAAGAAAATTGGGAGGTGGCTCGTATGACAAAGCCTTTACTGTGCCCTACATGCAAGTCAAATCGTATGAGATTTACCGTGATCGAACAGACACCGCGCTATATGCGTCTTGACCCTCAATCTGGCGAAGTGGTAGCGGAGCTGAGCTCAGATGAGCTGGATATTTTTCACCAGCCGTACAAGGGTGAATCCTATATGGTCCAATGCGGTGTATGCGGGACGACAGAGCCGGAAGAACGATTTGTAAAAATGGCTCAGCATGTGCAAAATCAGCGATCCTAGCTGAAGCCAAGAACACAAAAAGAAAACAGGCACGGGGCCAATGACGACCGTGCCTGTTTTTGTTTGATCCTAACGGCAGAAAATATGTCTGCCGATCTTTTTGATTTGTGGACGGCTCCAAATCCAGCCAGAGGTAGCGGTATCCGGGTTGAAGTAGTAAATGGCTCCCCCAGTAGGGTCCCAGCCTTTCAGGGCATCGTTTACGGCTCTTTTGGACTGTTCGTTTGGCGTCAGCCAGATTTGACCATCTGCTACTGCTGTAAAGGCACGCGGCTCAAAAATGACACCAGCGGGCGTGTTTGGAAACGCAGCATTTTTGGTTCGGTTCAAGATAACAGCGGCTACTGCCACTTGGCCGATGTAAGGCTCTCCCCGCGATTCACCATAGACGGCATTGGCCATCAAGCGTAGATCATTGTCAGAGACTCCTGCAGGACGATACGTTTCTTTTTTGTGAGCACTCGGTGCATTTGGTGCGCTCGGTGCTGCCTTCGAGGTTTCTGGTACGCCGAGTTCAGCGGCAGTTGGCTTGTACTGCGTTGTTGCATTGTATAGCTTCAATTTTGTTTTCGGACCAAGCACCCCGTCAACCTTCATACCAAACTCATATTGGAAGTTGCGAAGTGCCCAGTAAGAGCGCCAGCCAAAAATACCATCTACTTTTCCTGTATAAAAGCCCAAAAATTTGAGTCGCCCTTGCATTTCGCGGACGTCTTTTCCTTCTGCTCCTACCTTGACGATTTGTTGACTGAAGGCATCGGAGCGCATTGGCCAAACCACTACAGCAGTCGTGACTAACATTGCGACAACAACAACAGCCATCAGCCATTTGAAAGGCTGCTTCATGGCAAATCCTCCTCCTGTAGGGTGCTACGACACCCAGATGATAATTGTTAGGTTACCCAAATTCCGTCAATCAGTCTTAGTAAAAAGATGGGGATTGCGTAGACTAGCGGGTAACGAACTCACTTGAAAAACGAGGAGGAAAACGCATGAAAGTAGCCCAGTTTATTACCGAACAACTGGTTCAGTGGGGAGTTTCGCGTGTATATGGGGTGGCAGGAGATGCCATTTTTGCTTGGCTGGATACTCTCGGAAGGCAGGAGAAGCTGGAGTACATACCATGCAAGCACGAAGCGGCTGCTGCGATGATGGCGAGCGCGGAGGCAAAATTGACGGGGAGACCAGCTGTGTGTATAGCGACGATGGGGCCAGGGGCCATCAATTTGTTAAACGGACTTGCAGATGCTTACGCCGATCATGTGCCGGTCATCGCGATCACTGGCCATGTGGAGACGCAAAAGCTTGGTGGCGGCTACAAGCAGTACATCCCATTGGAAGATGTGACTAGACCGATCACCCAATACCAGGCAACAGTTGTCCATCCCCAGGCAATCGGAGAAGTTATGCACAAAGCATTTGTGTGTGCCATGCATCAAAAAGGGGTAGCCCATATCGCCATCTGTAAAGATGTATTTGAACGAATGACTTCTGCGCAGATTGTTCCCCGGCTGCCACGTGTAGCCTCTGCAGTGCGCCCGGATCGAATTGAAATGGAACACGCGGCAGAACTGCTTCTGCAATCAAGGAGGCCGATTCTTTTGCTTGGAATTGGAGCCAGAGAGACAGCACAGTCTTGCCTGCAGCTGGCGGAGATGCTTGGTGCGGGTATCCTGCTGACCTTAGGTGCGAAAGGGATTTTGGAGGATGCACATCCGCTTGTCCTGGGAGGATTGGGGGAAGGAGGCAGTGAAACAGCGCTGCTTGCTTTGGCGGAGGCAGACCTTTTGGTGATTTTGGGAGCAAGCTGGTTCCCGCGTGCCTTTTTGCCAAAAGAGCTGGCGATTGTTCATGTAGATACAAATCCCGAGTCTATCCATGCGCATCCCAAGCTGAATTCGGTGACGGCAAACTTAGATGATGTACTGCCTTTATGGCTCCGGCGTTTAGAATCCCGTAGAATGGACCATGCTTGGGAAGAACAGGTAGAGCGATGGCATGCCCGCTTTTGGGAGGAAACGCAGAGTATTACAGAGCAAAAGGCTGATGAATTGGTAAAGCCGGAAACACTCTTTCATACACTTGGAAAAGTAGTGAACGAGGATGCGATTATTGCTCTCGATACCGGAGAGCATACCATTTGGTTCAATCGTGCTTTTCGAGGAAAAGCGCAGTTTCCGTTATTTTCTGGAAAATGGCGTACGATGGGATTTGGTTTGCCGGCAGCGATTGCGGCGAAGTTGACCTATCCAAAGCGGCAGGTAGTTTGCATTACGGGAGATGGCGGATTCCAAATAAATCTTGCTGAACTGATGACTGCTGCCGAACAGCAAATCTCCTTCTTGCTCATAGTGGTGAACAATGGGACTCTTGGTCTAGAGCAAATGAAAATGGTGCAAGCAGGGTTTAAGCCATTTGGCGTAAGATTGAACAATCCCGATTTTGTCTTATGGGCACAGGCATGCGGAGTCCAAGGACAGGTTGTAGAGAATGTTTCAGCGTTAGAGCCGCAATTGAGGCAAGCATTAAATAGCGGTCGCTTGACGCTGCTGGACGTGCGCTGCACATCACCGACATTGACAGAGAGAAAAAAACAAATTCCCTTCCAAGCCCAAGCTTGATTTGTTTATAATGAATAAAAAGGTAAAGGTACCCAGATAGGTAAAGCGAACTATTCGGGCGAAGAGGAGGACGTCCAGATGGCTGACAGGCTCGGTGATATCAAAGTAGCAGATCAAGTGATTGCAGTCATTGCTGGAGTAGCGGTTGAAGAAGTGTTAGAGGTTTCTATTCGTTCCGGTGGACTGTATCAGGATTTGGCGAAAAAAATCAATGGAGGGGCAAAAGGGATCACGGTATTTGTCGCAGACGACAAAGTAACCATCGACATGCGCGTGTCTGTCCTTTATGGAACACAGATTCATCAGGTATGTCGCACGCTTCAAGAGAAGGTAAAGGAAGCTGTTGAAGCATTAACCGGTCTTTTCGTAGAAGCAGTAAATGTGCGTGTCGAAACCATTGAAATCAATACCCCATAAGTAAGATGATCCAGATACATTACGTTCCTACCCCGATTGATTATGTGAAGATGACAAGCCAGCAAATACAGTCAGAAGCTTTTACCCTATATAAAAATAAAACGACCTGCGTAGCCTCGCAGGTCGTTTTTCATTTTCAGTTTTCTTCGGTGAAGCTACATGGAATACGGTTGTTTCTGTAATTGCTCGTCCACCTTCTGCCTGCTGACCTCCCTGGAAACGCTCAGGAGAAAGCCTGTAGAAATCAGACAGACAAGTAGCGAAGAGCCCCCATAGCTGATAAACGGAAGGGGGACCCCTGTAAGCGGAATAAATCCGGTTACACCGCCGATATTCATAATAGCTTGGATTCCGATCATGCTGACGACACCAATCCCCGCGAGGCAGGCGAAGGTATCTTTCACCCGCAGGCAAATATGTATGCCACGCAACAAAAACAACAAGTACACCAGCAAGAAGATTGAGGTACCAATAAACCCTATTTCTTCTGTAATGATCGAGAAAATGAAATCGGTATGTCGCTCAGGCAAGTACAAGTATTTTTGAATGCTTTTCCCAAATCCAGTACCGGATATGCCTCCGTGGGCGATCGCGATCAACGACTGAATGATGTTGTACCCGGTATATAGCGGATCGCTCCAAGGGTCCAGGTAGGATGCAAACCGGTTCGAAGCATGCTCTTTTGTGGAGATGTAGACCAAGAGAGTTACTGAGACAACGGGCACGCCAAGAAAAATGAGATGGCCGAGACGTGCTCCTCCACACACCAAAACAATCAAGGCACTTCCTAAAAGGATGCCCGATGTACCCAGGTCAGGCTGGATCAAGACCAGGAAAAAAAAGACACCGATAACCATCAATAGCGGCATTAAGCCTTTTTTTAGGTTTCGGATACCGTCTCCTTTTTTTGCGATGATCGCCGCTAGGTACAAGATCAAACCCAGCTTGGCGAACTCTGCTGACTGGAGGTTAAACGAGCCCAATTTAAACCAGGAGCGTGCACCATTAATTTTCTGGCCGATCCCAGGGATCAACACCAGAATTAAAGAAAACAAGCTAATTATTGCGATTGGCAAAAAATTACGCTTGTAAAAGGAGATGGGGATGTTCATCGCGATTAGCATCCCGATTACTCCGACAACCAAAAAAAGGATTTGCCGCTTGACAAAATACAGCTCATCGCCACCACAGTAAGAGCAGCCGTTGGAGGTAAAGCTGGTCAAGGCAAAAATAGAGCTGGAGCTCAGTACCATTGTGATGCCAAACCCGACAATCAGGGCGGTTAAAAACAGGAGCAAAAAATCAGGAACGCCCCTCGTCTTCATGATAAAACCCCCCTCTACGTGAAACAGAGAGGGGAGACCTCTCTGTAACGCAGTGCAATTTCGATTTGTATTCTAGTGCGAAGACAGTTTTTCGTTCAGCATTTGCAGCTTGAGCTTGGCTGTTTTCACAACAGAGTCAGGCATTGGGAAGTCGTAGTCCAGACCGTGCGGGAACAGGTGCTTACCCATGTAAGGGTCTTCCAGCTTGAGAACCGCATGGGTGTCTTCCAGTTTACCTTGGGTCACGTTTGCTTCGATACGCAGATAGAAAACGTTTCCTTTATCTTGGATTTTATAGTCGTATGTAGCGTGCTTGTAATCCCATGCGCCGCGGTCAAATCCGAGCTCATTCATGTAATGCTCCAGATCGGCGAAAAAGACTTCTTTAGTGCCAACCCCAGTGTCTTTAATAACCATTCTATTTCCTCCTACAAATGGTGATATTCACTTATTCATCATAGTCTGTTTTTGGAAGAATCGCAATGGATAAGTCGGTATTGTGGATGGATGACCATGATTGGATAGATATGGTATAATTTGTTACTACAATAGTTCGGTTTCTCAAGGGCGGTCGGCATCCCCGAATGAGAGGGGGTGATACCATGACAGTATTCGAGGCACTAAGTCTAATGTTGACATTTGGGACTTTAGTAGTGATGCTGTCTTCTAGTCGAAAAAAGTAGACCTCCCTTGAGCTAGACAGCCAGGAGGTCTACGAGCTGGTACTGTGAGCCGACTCCCATGTAGGAACGACTGTTGTAGCTTACGGCCGTACGGGTGATGAGGCACCCGTACGGCCTTTTTGGCTACAATCACAAGGACCATGCTTTCATCTTAACATAGGGGATGTGTCTTCTCTAGTCAGAAAAATCATGACACATGTCCCGGTTGGCGCATGAAACGATAGGTAGCAGGACACACTACAATCGTTCATTAGCAAAAGGAGGAGACTGACATGGCGAAGGTAGAAAACCGCACATTACGTGAAATTATGACGAAAGATGTCGCAACTGTGACGCTTAAGGATAATGTGTATGAGGTAGCTTGCAAGATGCGCGACTGGAATGTCGGTGTGATTCCGGTAGTGGACGAGAAAGAAGATGTGATAGGGGTCATTACCGACCGTGATATCGTCATTCGAGGGCTGGCTGAAAAGCATGAAGGCTCAACGGCAACAGAGGTAGTGATGACAAGAGACATTATTTTGGGTCAACCAGGAATGACGGTGGATGAAGCAGCGAAAATCATGGCGCAGCACCAAATTCGTCGCCTGCCTGTTGTAGAACATGGCAAGCTCGCAGGGATCGTAGCACTTGCTGACATGGCGATTCGCCAGGTTCACCATGACGAGGCGAGTGATGCTCTGCAAGAAATTTCCGAACCAGCTACGCATTAATAGAAGAAAGTCGATCGGCAAGAGAAGGAGCTGCTGGGATGAACCCAAGCGGCTTTTTTCAATTTTAGACTGTACATTCACGTAACGGTAAGGTTTATGATACAAAGTAAGAAATCATCTGGGAGAGGAATCTCATGCAAATCAAGGATATCGCACGGAGGCTGCATATTACACCTCGAGCAATCCGCTTTTACGAGGAAAAAGGACTGATTCAGCCTAAAAAGGCGGATGAATCTGGTTATCGTCATTTTTCGGAAGAAGATGTTTGGCGATTGCAGACGATTATTACGTTGCGCGAAGTGGGCATGCCCATTGAGGATATTCGTGAGCTATTGCAAGAGCAAAACGAAGCAGAGGGCAGCCTGCTGCATTATTTGGAGCTGCAGCGCTCGTTCATGTACAGCAGATGGGTAGAGATGAGTAAGGTAATAGCGACCACTGAGGCGATGATTGAACGTGTCAAAAGAGATCAGCAGATCGATCCAGGGGCCTTGTACGAACTGGCAGAAGCAAACAAGCGGCTGCGTCAAACACGCGATAATTGGGTGGATCGATGGAATTTCAATCAAATCGCAGACCAGTATGACGAACTGGTAACCCGCGAACAGGAAGGATTCAACACACATGCGTTTTATCATGAGATCCTGGATCAAGTGGTGGGGGCAGTAGCCCCGAAGCCAGGAGAGTCTGGGCTGGATGCGGGAACAGGAACAGGGAATCTCGCTAGTCGGTTCATTCAAATGGGAGTGCAGATGAGTGGTTTTGATCAATCGCCACAAATGCTCCTTCAATGTCGGCGGAAATCCCCTGAGGTGGAGACCAAGCTGGGCACCTTTTTTGCTTTTCCGTTTCTTGAAAATGATTTTGATTTTGTTGCCACGAGCTATGCCCTGCACCATTTGACAGATGATCAGAAGTTACTTGCCTTGGCGGAGTGTCGCAGGGTTTTAAAGCCTGGAGGTAGGCTGGTTATTGCGGATTTAATGTTTGTGGATCAGGACCATCGTCACGCACACTTGGATCATTTGCGGCGACAGGGAGAAGAAGAAGCGCTTTCACAAATCCTGGACAGATGCTACGCAGATCGATCCCGTTTGCTCGCAGAGCTTGATTCTTTGGGCTTTGTTACAGAAGTGAGGCAGCTAACTGAGTATGTACATTTGATCTGGGCCAAACTGAGGTAGAACATCCCCTCCATTTTTGGGCTCTTCCAAGTACTGACACATGTCTAGTCTGTTGCATAGGCTGTAGAGAGAAGGAAAGGGGGACTCCACTATGGGTCTGTTCGATGGTTTTTTTGACCGTGATAATGATGAGCTATTTTGGATTATTATTGTTGTGGTCGTTCTACTGTTCTTATTTAATACCGATCGAGACTAAATTTGCTCGTATAGACAAAACGACCTTGAGCGAGGTCGTTTTTTTCGGTTTGGGCAACTGCACGTGAAAGCGAAAGTGTCGAGTCCGAAAAGTGGACAAGCTTTTGAAAAAAGAAGGGAAAATTTGTAACCTTTCCTGTACTCGTTCGAATAAAGCAATGAGCAACAAAAAACACTAACGGAGGAAAAAGTACATGAAAAATTGGAACGGAGCCGTCAAGTTAGTTATTGCAGCAACCCTTTTGACAGCAAGCCCTGCATGTGCAGCAGATAAAGGCACGCAATTTAGCAGAAAGCAAGAAGTATCTACACAGGGATTAGCACAAGCCACCATCGACAAATTGGCAGAACTGCTTCCTTATATGAAGCAGTTACCTGTTCAAAAAATGAGGCAGGACGAGGCAAGCGATGTAATAGTTATCGAGCGCAAGCGGCTAGAGAATGATCCCTCTCCATCTATGACCATCTATCTGGATAAAAAGACAGGAGGCATTCAGAGCTTCGAATATCAAGCCGGTGAAGCAGATGGGGAAGAACTGCCGCTTGATGTACAGAAGAAAAAAGCAGATTCGTTTTTACAGGGATTACTGGGGAAATCAGCTGAAGAATACCAGTTTGATTCTCAAAAATCCGAAAAGCTTGGAGATCTCGCCTACCAATACGTTGTAAACGGAATATTGTTTGATGAACGTTTTCTGCTCGTTGGGGTGAATGGAAACGGTGAAGTGATCATGTTGATGGCGGATGGTGCGCCGCCAGTTCCCGCAAGCTTGCCAAAGCCAGATGCAGCTATTCCCCTAGCACAGGCCCAGCAAGCAGTTATTGACCGGATGACACCTGCTTATCGCCTGCAGAAAGACGGAAGTGGCATGATCTTGACCTATCATGTTTCATGGTCAGGTGTACTCGATGCTAAGACAGGTCAATCGGTGGAGACAGAGCACGCGAAATTCTACAGTCAGCCTAACCTGTCCGCTCCCCTCATTCCAGTATCACCCCAAAGCAAAGCCTTGATTGCAAGGAATAAAGGGGAAGCAGCAACTTTGCTGAAAAACCTCATCGGATTCGATACAGCAGACGCCACCTTTGTTGAGCGATCACCGGAAGAGGGGCCAAACGGCAAAGTGCAGGATTACGTTTGGAAAAAAGGAAACCAGATTGCGAAAGCTTCCGTAAAGCAAGGGAATGGGCAAGTCATGGAGTTGAGTCTGGAAGCGGCCAAGTCTTCAGTACCGACACAAAAAATCGCGCTAGAAGCTGCCAAAAAAACAGCAGTCGAGGTCTTGCAAACCTATCTGAATGCTGAGACGAAAGCGGTAGCGTTAGATTCAGATTCCCATCTGAGTGAGGACACGTCCTACAGCTTCACCTTTTACGGCACACATAACGGGCTTCCTGTATTGAACCAAATGTATCAAGTGACGCTCAGTAAAGAGACAGGGAAACTGATTGGATTGTCGGGCGATTTTTCACAATCAGCGAATGTCACGTATCCTGATCCGGCGAAAATCGTTTCACGTGAACAGGCAGCACAAGAGTACTTGAAGAATCATCCACTACAGTTGATGTATTTTTCTCCTGTAATCGATAGCAAGAGATCAGTGACCCCTCTGTTGGTTTACAAGCCTGTGGCGAATAAAGACGTGCTGGAGTATGTCGATGCAGTGTCAGGGAAAAGTATCCCTTCGAAATAGCGGATAGGCTGTGCCTGCTCTACGTAAGGGGCAGGCATGGCTTCGTGGGATGGGAGAAGGGAGGGAAGTGAATGGGTGAAAGCTACGAAGAGAAGATTACGAGTCTGGTCGAAACGTACTATGAGGATATTTTCTATTTCCTATATCATTTTATCGGAAATCGAAATGATGCCGAGGACATCGCCCAGGAGGTTTTTGTCAGGATCTTGCAGGCGTTGCCCCGTTTCGACGGGAGGGTACAAATTAAAACATGGATTTTTTCCATAGCCAAGCATGCTGCCATCGACTTGTATCGGCGGCAAAAATTTCAACGCTTGTTTTCAGATTTATGGTTCAGAAGGCTGCCAGCCAAGGATGGCCTGCCAGAGGATATTTTTGTGGAAAAGGAGCGGGACAAGGAATTGAAACAGGCCATTCTTTTGCTTCCACCCAAGTATCGTCTGGTCATTATTTTGCGTGCCCTTGAAGGATGCAGTGTGAAAGAAACAGCAGAGCTGCTCGGAATATCTGAATCAAAAGTAAAGGTAGACTATCATCGCGCGATCAAGCTCATTCAGAAAAAGCTCAGTGTGCGATCAGCAGAAGAGGGGGGAGAGCATCATGTATTGGGAAGATGAGGAGTTCCTACATGAACAGATCAAACTCCTGAGCGGGAATGCTCCTGAGCCTAGAAAAGATGAAATCAAGCGGCTGCAAGCTATCTTGTCTGAACAGGCAAGAGGCATGGATAGAAAAGAAAAAACAAGAACACGAGCAAGCAGGGTATTTCAAACTGCGGCTTGTCTTGCTCTGGCAGTATGGGGCGTTTCACTGGCGTTCCCCTCATTGTCAGACAAAGCACCTAGCCGTTTGGAACAGGTGATTGCCCCTCATGAAAGTGAAGGACCACCCTACATGTTGAACAATCCTCCACTCGACCACGAATCAACTGATTCACCTTCTCCTAAAAGCGGTAAAAATACGATGCAGATGGAGTCAAGAACAGCAGAGGTAGGTCATGAATACACAAAGAATGGTAGTACGTCCACGGATAAAGCTGCAGTTCCTGCCCATTCTGTGCAAACAGGGAGCGAAGGCGATGCAATAGCTAAAGCGAAGATGTATCTGGAACAGCAAATTGGTGCCGAGAAGCAATATGAAGTCGTTCAATCACTTACCAATCCACAGCAAAACGAGTTCGTATTTCTGCGCGAAGTTAACGGCCTTCCTTTTCTCAATGAGCATTATATCGTAGCTTTGGACGAACAAAATAAAGGAAAGGCAATTACGGCGAATCAAATTCAAGAAAGAGCATGGAATGAACAGCTTTTCCCAGACCCCACTGTTACCATTGGAAGAACGGAAGCTGAAAAAATCCTTGTTCAGACATTGAGTAGGTATTTCGCAGAAAAGCAGGCAGCGGTTTACGATCCTGATTTGATGGGGTTTATCGACGCCAAAAGCGGACAGCTGATCGGGATTGAAAAGAAATATGACGAGTTGCGCGGGAAAATTTACGACCTGGATTCTACGAGAAAAATATGGACAGTCACCACGGAAGATGAAGCCATCCAGTTGTTAGCTAGCGAGTTTGGACTTGTTGTTGAGAAGACATACAGGCGTTCAGAAAATGATTTTTTGGACACACGCAGCTATCGTTGGCGTACAGGGAAAAGTAGCACGATTACATTGAAAACGGTCTCTTCTACGGGAGAGGTGGTGGAAATGGAGTATGTCGGTCAGCCATCTACAGGTTCATCCGATCAAATGGATGCGGCTAGGGCGACACAAACAGCCATTTCGTTCTTGCAAAACTACCTGGCTGCCGAAGTGACAAGCTTGCAGGTTATCGAAGTAGAACATGACAAATTCGCTTACCGCATTTATTTCCAAGCTTTGCCTGAACAAAAAGGCTCTGCTTCTTTCTCTACCTATACCGTTGAGGTCCACGCAACAACAGGTCAAGTTATTGGCTTTCAAAAGAATTCTGCCAAAAAGGAGCAACCAATAACGAAGCAGAATCAACCAGTACGGGATGCAATCACAGCAAAAGAGTATATAGACAACCACCCTTTGCAGCTGGTTTATGTCTGGATCCATGGTCAAGAGGCTCCCTCTCTGGTCTATGTGCCTTTGGAGCGAAACCTATTATCCGGTTATCTAGAGGAGAAGAAATAAAAGGCACCGCTTGCCAATTGAGGAAGAGAATTATAAAATCATAAAAATCGCAATCGCGTAAAACTGACACGCTACGGGTCGGTTTTTTCGTGTGATTGCCTGCAAATAAAGTAGCAACATGCAAAGAGGAGTAGACCAAATGATTATGAAACGAATGACTGTGATGTACCTGTTCGCTTTTGCGCTTTTGCTTGCTGCCTGTTCCGCATCAAATCAACCACAGGCAAACGGACAGATTGAGGCCACGGTAAAGCGTGTGGTAGATGGAGATACGTTTGAACTAGAGAGTGGCGAAAAAGTGCGGATGATTGGGATGGATACTCCCGAGACGGTCAAACCCAACCATCCTGTTGAACCATACGGAAAAGAAGCGAGCAATTATACAAAAGAGCTGCTGACGGGGCAAAAAGTTACATTAAAGTTCGATGCGGAGCCGTATGACAAATACAAGCGGCTACTCGCTTACGTTTATATGTCTGACGGCACATTCGTGAATGAAAAGCTGGTGCGGGATGGTTACGCCCGGATTATGACGATCCCGCCAAACGTCGCTCATGCGGATTTGTTTTTAGAAGCGGAGCGGGAGGCAAGAGAGCAGAACCGAGGCTTATGGGGACTGGAAGACGAGAAAAAAGCGGAATCAAAAAAGAAAGAGGACAAGTCGAAGAAGAAAGAAAAAGATTCCGCGAGCAATACACAGACTCCCCCTGACGGGAAGCTGATCAAAGGAAATATCAATTCCAAAGGGGATAAAATATACCACGTACCAGGCTCGTCAAGCTATGAACAGACCAACGCCGAGATGTGGTTTGCAACAGAAGAAGAAGCACAGGCTGCTGGTTTCCGTGCGCCGAAGCGGTAGGAACAAGTCCACATGGATGTCATCTAAGGTTGTCGAGTGCTTTTCGACAACCTTTTTTCTGATTCAGGGAAAAGATAATCTACTTGATCTGGCTGCTAGGTGGGATTTTGAATCTTTTGTCGAAGATTTCAACATATTGACAATAAATGTTGTATAGTAAAGGAGACATAGGTCCTTAGCAAATATTGCAAATAAACACCAACTACATAGCTAGGCTTCCAGTCAGAGGTGTGCTGGTATGGCAGCGCTCCTACAACATACTTTTACATTGGCTCTAGAGGGCCGTCAATCTGTTCCTATGTATTACTTGTCATGTGCCATCAGATGGGGGAGTTACATGTTTACAGAAATCACCGACGTTTCTTATGCATTATCTGCACTGGAAGAGTCTTCCATCGTTTCAATTACCGATCATGAAGGAAAAATTACGTACGTCAATCATCATTTTTGTGAGATCTCGCAATATGAAAGTCATGAGCTCATAGGAAAAACACATAACAAAATAGACTCGGGCTTCCACCCAAAAGCATTCTTTAAGGAATTATGGGATACGATTGTTAGTGGGAAAGTTTGGAAAGGCGAAATGAAAAACCGGGCAAAGGATGGCTCCATTTATTGGTTGTACATCACCCTGGTGCCATTTCGAAATGCGGATGGATTCATCTATCAGTACGTAGCAATCGGAGCGGATATTACCGAGCGAAAGCTGATGGAAGAGAGCCTGGGGCACACGATGAAGGACTTGCATGACATTAAAAATGCATTGGATGAATCGTCGATTGTGGCGATCACAGATGACAAAGGCGTCATTACTTATGTGAATGACAAATTTTGCCAAATATCCAAATACCAAATCGAAGAGCTGGTAGGCAAGACTCACCGTCTTATCAATTCAGGTCATCATCCCAAAAGCTTTTTCAAGGAAATGTGGGAAACGATCAAACGAGGACAGGTGTGGAGGGGAGAAGTGAAAAATCGCGCCAAAGACGGCAGTGAGTATTGGATGAATACCACGATTGTACCGTTTTTGGACGATGCAGGAGCCCCGTACCAATACGTTTCCATCCGAACAGACATTACGGATCGGATTAAAGCGGAAACGGCTTTGGCTGAAGCTATGAAAAATGATTTTCGCAGAACGGTTAAAAACTTGCAAAACTGCGTATTCAAAATGGTAACCGACAAGCGAGGCACGATTACCTTTACCTTATTTGAAGGAAAAATTGCAGAAGAATTAGGGCTGACCACTGAGCGAATGATCGGAAAAACATCTCATGAGGTTTTCCCTGAGGAAGTCGCAGATCAGATGGAGGTTCAATTTCAGATCGCATTCAATGGGGAGATTGTCAATTTCGAGCTTGCCTATTTAGATAAATTTTTCTATATTACGCTCTCTCCAATTGAAGAAAATGATCAGATTTTAGAAGTGGTCGGCTCCATGATTGATATTACCGAAAGAAAAAAAGCAGCTGAAATCATTCATTATATGGCTCATTATGATGCGTTGACTAATTTGCCGAATCGCACTCTCTTTAATGAGACGTTGAAGAAGGCCTTGCAGCAGGCAAAGCAAAAGAAACAGAAAATCGGGGTTATGTTCATCGACTTGGATCGATTTAAAAATATAAATGATACATTGGGACACTCGATCGGAGATATTTTATTGCAAGCGGTAGCCCAACGGCTGCTTGGCTGTTTGCGAAAAGGAGATTCTGTTTCCCGTCAAGGTGGAGATGAGTTTGCTATTTTTCTGATGGATGTGACACGTGAGGATGTCGCTGATGTTGCGAAACGAATCATTGAGAAAATGGCAGAATCGGTTACGCTAGAGCATTTGGAGCTCTACATAACACCGAGCATTGGCATCAGCTTATATCCCGACGATGGAGAAGATATCGAGGTCTTGCTGAAAAATGCAGATGCGGCCATGTATCTCGCCAAGGAGCAGGGAAAAAACAATTATCAATTCTTTTCGGAAGAGCTGCATCAATCAATCTCGAGAAAGCTGAAGCTGGAGAGTGAGCTGCGAAAGGCTTTGGATGAGCGACAATTTATCTTGTATTATCAGCCGAAAATCAACATTAACACGGGAAGAATCATTGGCACGGAAGCATTGATTCGCTGGGAGCACCCCGAGCTGGGGCTGATTCCGCCCGCCCAATTTATTCCGATTGCAGAAGAGACAGGCCTGATCGTGAAAATTGGGGAATGGGTCATGCGAACAGCCTGTCAGCAAACAAAAGAATGGCAGGAAGCAGGCTATAAGAACCTGTCTGTCGCCGTAAATATATCTTTGCGTCAATTTATGCAGAACAATTTGATTGAAATGATTGAGAGCATCCTGTCTGAAACAGCTCTGGCCCCTGAGTTTTTGGAGCTGGAGATTACGGAGAGCATGGCTCTGGATGCGACCTATACGATTCGTATGTTGAATCGACTGAAAGCGCTTGGGATCAGTATCAGCATCGATGATTTTGGTACAGGCTATAGCTCGCTCAGCTATTTGAGCCAATTTCCCATCGATCGGCTCAAAATCGACCAGTCCTTTATGCGCAATTTAAATACGAGCAATCAAGCGATTGTAAAAACGATCATCGATATGGCACATAACATGAATATTGCAGTGATAGCAGAAGGTGTGGAAACACAAAAGCATGTGGATTTCCTAAAGGGGCAAATGTGCAAAGAGGTGCAAGGCTACTTTTACAGTAAACCCTTGCCATACATCGAAGCGACGACATTATTGCATTCCCGTTCATAAAGGAAAAGGAACCCTGTTCGCATAGGGTTCCTTTTTTCGTGCTTATAAAAGCTAAATGCTTGGTTCATTCCGTTCTCATGCCTGTTTCAATGACTCGACAATTTGGTTTGCAGCGGTTTCGGCATCCATATCGCTGCTGGAAATGGTGTAGTGACTCATGGCGTATGTCGACTGTCTGCTGAGGAAAAGCTCCTCGATCTGATCCAGGGTCTTATTTTGCAAAATCGGACGGGTATCGATGAGCAGTGGGATGCGTTCCTTCCAGGAATCCCATGATACATCGATGAAAAATACAATGCAGTTGGCGAGACACGCTTTTCTTACTTCCTCCTGCATATAAGCTCCCCCACCCAATGAGAGGATCTTTGAACGGGTTTCTGAGCAGAGTGCAACGATCAACTCTCGTTCCATTTTTCGAAAACTAGCCTCACCAAGCTCCTGAAAGATTGCAGATACAGGCATTTGATGGATGCGTTCAATTTCATGATCGATATCAATGAAATCACGATGCAGCTTTTTGGCGACAAGCTGTCCGATTGTCGTTTTGCCTGCTCCCATAAAACCGATGAATACAATGTGTTTGTCGTGTGACGATATGTCTATATTTTCAGTCATTTTTTAACTCACTTTCCATGTTCTTGATAGTTGCTTCTCTAACATTCTGACGTCTATTATGATGCGAAAAATAGCATGGTGTCAATTCCAAATGGGGAAACGTTTTTTTGTCGGGAAACTAATCACGCCTAATAGGCTGTCGACATAAGGTAATGGTGAGTAGTCAGATACCTATATCTGAAGGAGGATGTCTGGTTTGTATTCGCAAACAAGGGTCTATTTTCCATTTGTTGGCCCATTCGATCCCTGCCCACCCAAACGAGTGAAGACGTATCAGGTTCCACCAGAGCTGTTTATTACGTTTCAGCCAGAAAATCTCCCGCAGTATTCCCCAAGCGAAGCATTGCGCTTAGGTACGCTGTGGCCTGCGCTGTTCAGCCCCTATAATCCTGAAGCAGATAGGGCAGGTGGGCTGGGATGACTTCTGAAAACAACGCTTTTGATGAGCAGCATTATTACGCGCTGCTTGAAGAGCTTCAGGCGATTGATTTTGTTCTTGTCGAACTGAATTTGTATCTAGATACGCATCCTACCGATGCGAACGCCGTTGAGCAGTTTAATCAGTTCACCGAAAAACGTTGGGCTCTGGCAAATGAGTTCGAAACTTTGTATGGTCCATTGCAAAATTTCGGACGCAGTTATTCCGGTTTTCCTTGGCAATGGACGGAAGAGCCATGGCCATGGCAAGTGTAGAAATGAGGGGTAGAGCTAACGATGTGGATTTATGAGAAAAAGCTTCAATACCCAGTACGCGTAAGCAAATGCGATGTCAAAATGGCAAAATATTTAATGGAGCAGTACGGTGGAGCAGACGGAGAGCTCGCGGCAGCACTTCGCTATATGAATCAGCGCTATTCGATACCCAATAAAGTAATTGGCCTTTTGACTGATATTGCCACGGAAGAATTTGCGCATCTGGAAATGATCGCAACGATGGTCTACAAGCTGACCAAGGATGCATCAGTTGAACAGCTCGAGGAAGCGGGTCTTGGCGCACATTACGCGAATCATGACAGGGCTTTGTTCTACAGCAATGCAGCTGGTGTGCCCTGGACAGCGAGCTACATTGCTGCCAAGGGCGATCCAATCGCGGATTTATATGAGGATATTGCCGCAGAGGAAAAGGCGAGAGCTACCTATCAGTGGCTGATCGACATGACTGACGATGTAGATTTGCAAGACAGTCTGAAGTTTTTACGGGAGCGTGAAGTTGTACACTCCCTGCGATTCAGAGAAGCAGTCGAGATTTTAAAGGAAGATCAGGCAAATAAGAAAATTTTTTAGAAAAAGGGAAAAGAGAGCCAAGGGGGGCTCTCTTTTTTGCTGGATTCACACTTCCATGATGATGGGAAGAATCATCGGTCTTCTTTTCGTATTCGTATACAAGTATTGCCCGATGGATTCTCTGATACCTTGTTTTAATCGGTTCCATTGCTGTACGTTTTCTTCTGATAAAGTAGCCAAGGTTTGAGCGGCGATTCGAGTCGCTTCTTCCAGGAGACCCTCAAATTCAGGTGCGAAAACAAATCCACGCGATATGAGATCAGGTCCAGAAAGAATTTTGCCATCCGTTTTACTGCGGGTGACTACCACTACCAGAATACCGTCTTCGGAAAGATGCTTCCGATCCCGCAGAATGACAGTTCCTACGTCACCAATACCCAGCCCGTCTACAAGGGTACTCCCCGCCGGAACCTTACGTTCTTGCCAGGCTTCGTGATTATGGAAATCAACGACATCTCCGTTATTAATGATAAAAATATTTTCCGTCTCGATGCCGAGTGATTCCGCCAAGATGCGATGCTGCTGCAGCATACGATATTCGCCATGAATTGGGATAAAGTAGGTTGGCTTCATGAGTGTAAGCATGAGCTTTAATTCTTCCTGACTGCCGTGGCCGGATACATGCATACCTGTTCCAGACCCATAAATGACCTTGGCACCGAGAATAAATAAATTGTCCACGATACGTGTTACATTTCGCTCGTTCCCTGGAATAGGCGTTGCAGATAGGATAACGGTATCACCGGGGCGTACCTTGATATGCCGATAGCCGGAAGTGGACAGGCGAGCTAATGCGGCATTAGGTTCTCCCTGGCTGCCTGTACACAGAACAGCTACTTGGCTGGGATCGAGCTGATTTGCTTCCTCTGCCTCGATCAGCATTCCTTCGGGGATATACAAATACCCTTGCTCAGAAGCAATCCGTACGACGTTTACCATGCTGCGTCCAAGCAAAACGAGTTTACGATTTGTCAAATATGCTGCATCGATCACTTGCTGCAAGCGGTACACATTGGAGGCAAAGGTGGAAACGAAGACCCGCTGTTTCGCCTTCGTGAATGCCTCTTTTAAATGCTCGCCAACATGAATCTCGGATGGAGTAAAGCCGGAACGCTCTGCATTGGTGCTTTCAGACAATAATACGAGGACTCCTTTTTGCCCGATTGCCGCCATCTTGTACAGGTCTGGGGATTGATTGTTCACGGGGGTCAAATCAAATTTAAAATCCCCAGTATGGACAACCGTGCCTTCTGGTGTATCAAAAACAACCCCCAAACAGTCAGGAATGCTGTGATTGGTTTGAAAAAAACTGATTTGCAAAGAACCCAGCGTAATTTCTGAGTCGGAATGAATCGTGTTCAACTCCGAGTCATGCAGCAGGTGATGCTCTTTCAGCTTTTCGGCAACCAGTCCTAAGGTTAAGCGTGTCCCGTATAAAGGGATGTTCAACTGTTTCAGGAAGTAAGGAATTCCGCCGATGTGATCCTCATGTCCATGAGTGATGATCAGCCCACGTACTTTTTCGCGATTTTCCAACAAGTAGGTGATATCCGGAATGATCAGGTCAATGCCTAGGTAGCTCTCGTCCGGAAATTTCGAGCCACAATCAATTACGACAATATCGTCATCATATTGAATCACGTACATATTTTTTCCGATTTCATAAACGCCACCTAGGGCAAAAATGGACAGCGCATTTGTAACGGACATACCCAAGGAACCCCCTGTCACACCATAATATGGCTAATCTTTGCGATACGAAGAGGAATTATGTAACACGCTTATCATGTACATGAGAATAATTTGGAGAAAAAAGCGGCATCATAACCAAGTCAAATGCAACCAATACGATTGGAGGACCTTATGGAACCAATTTCCCAAAATCGGCAGCTTACTCAACAGCTTGCACACTGCGAGCAAGTGATTGCACAATTGGTCCAGCAGACGCAGCAGGCTTCTGCCCAATACCAGCAGCTGCTACAGCAGGAGCAGCAAAATGCCATGCAATTGCAGCAGCTTGCTCAACGTGAACATCATGCTGCACAAGTTATTCAAACCGCGCTTCAGGGACATCAAAAGGCGATCCAGCAATTGCAGCATGTTTCGAATATTTGTAACCAAGTTGCTCATTCTGCTTCCATTGCCAATCCTGCTTTTACCAATACGAATCAGCCAGAATCAGGATTTGGCAATTACGCACAGTAGGAATGAAGATGCCCCCGAGTGAAAATGCTTGGGGGTTCCTTATTTTTTTGGATGCGGTTATCGATGAACGCATGAATGAACAATCTAGCAATCGGGCAAAATGTGGGATGACTGAATTTGGAAAGGAGTTGTCCCGATGAAGGCGAAAAGATTGATATTCCGATTGCTGCTGCTAATTGCTGTTGCAGCCTGCATCGAGTGGTTCCTCTATTCGAACAAGGAAACACAAACAGGAGCCGATGTGGAACACATTTCAACGCAGCAAGTCGCTCCGACCTTGGCTGTTACACATTCCTTACAGCAGGATGATTTGCAACTGAAGCTTGTGGTGACCCATTTTTCTTTTTCTCTTGAGAATATGGGAAAAGAGAACAAGCACGGAGAAGGTCACGTCCACCTCTATCTGGATGGAAAAAAGGTTGCAAAAGTATTTGAGCCGACGTACGTTCTAAAGGATCTCCCGAGCGGTAAGCATGAGGTTATGGTCGAGCTAGCTCATAACAACCACGAGTCGTACGGTGTTTCCGAACGCTTTTCCATTGAGGTAAAGCAATAACAGCAGATACACACTGTACATAGGAAACGTGGTCATTCATGTAAAAAAGCCGACGTCCGAGTGCCATAAGGCGCTTCGAAGTCGGCTTTTTATTTAAATAGCTAAAGTCTAGGAACGAAATTGGACATTTACCTTCGCTTGTTGATCTGGCAGTGCGATAACCAAGGTCGGATACGAAATGACCTGGATTTTCATAGAGCCAGGAGCCGGAGTTTGCAAATGAGCGCGAACCGTGTAGCCATGTGCTCCTGTTTTCTTGATTTGATCTGTCACGATGCGATATCCGCCAGTAGGCTTCTGCCCTGCACTAATCACAACATAGGCTTTTCCATTGGCACGAACGATCGTGTGACCGCCACTTTTGCGTACTTTAGTCAGTGCTGTTTGTACGGCAGGTGGATAGGGAGCAGCCACAGCTTCGTACTGTACGTCGCTTTGAACAACCTCTTCCGTCACTGGTGCTGATGCGGTAGGATGTAGTGTAGGCAAAGCTTGTGTGCCTGTAAGTGTAAGCGTGGCTGCAAGCAACAAGCTAGGAATTGTGTTTATCATAAATCATTTCCCTCCAATTTTCATGCATTCATTTTCGAAACATCATCATAAAAAAGCAGAGGTGACTGGAGTGCGCGTACAGGATTCGTTGGAATACCTGTCCGAAACAACACAGCAAGCTATTTTGGTAGAGCAAAGGAAGCGATTTGGGATCGCTGACGATATGGATCTATCTTCACGATTGCAAGACCCGCATTTTTTGGGTCAAGTGTGGGATCAGGCAGGTGAGCTGGAACGAACAGTGATACGACTATTCGTGACTAGAGCAACAAGAGGTTTTTTTAGCAAACGTTCCTGGGAACGCGAAACGGCAAAAGAGCACAGGCATCTCTCAGTCGGATTGACCAAACTACGGCGACTGGGACTGATCTTGACTGTACGAAAAATGTGGAGTGAGATTGGTTATTTCATGCCACAGGAAGTACGGGAGCAGATGACTCTTTATTTGCTTCCAGAACCATCCGAGGCTTTTGTCTCTCTTTCAAAAACGCTCCCTTATTATATACCCGCTGGTAGGGGGATACAGCTGGATCTTTTTGGGCTTTTGGTTTTTATTCGGGAGAATCAGGTTCCCGTCACACAAAAAGGAGCCATTCATCGCCGCATGTCTCAAAAGATGCAGCCTTTGCTCTCACTAACGGACGAGCATGCGAAAGGCTTGGTGCTGCCTCCTTTGAATCAGGAACCACGAGAAGGCTTGGCTCTGACAGTCACCCTTGATTTTGCGCTACGGCTTGGACTGATCCAAACAAGTGAGCGACGACTCGTTATCCAGCCGTATCAAATTCAGCAGTGGCTCTCACTATCGCCACCAGAACGGTGGGAGCAATTATTTGAAATGGCTATCCAGCAATACTTGCCGCATGGTGGCTGGTGGGATGCGTTTGTTCAGGTTATGAAAGCAGTTTCCCTCGATCAATGGTGTTTTCTCGAGGCTCAATTGAGCATGCTAGAGACAGCGGGATTTGCTTTGCCCACGGAAGCAAAGAGTCTCGTTACGGAGCAGTGGTTGCATCTACTTGCTGGCATGGGTTGGATTGAGCTTGGAGAAGGCGATGATCAAAAGCTCTATTGGCGATGGAATAGCTTGCCACGCTTGACTGCAGAAGAAGGCTGGTTCATCGATCCTGCAGGGGCAATTACCATACCGCCGCTGGTCCCGCTACAAGATGTATGGGAGATCAGCAAGCTGTGTCAGCTAGAATTTGATGGCCCCTTAATTCGCGGTGAATTGTCTGCGCGTATGCTTCAGTCCTATTTGACAGCAGGTGCGACAGAGCAGCAGGCATTGGAGATTTTACGCTCAGGATGTGCACACCCATTGCCAGAGGGTCTTATCGAAATGATTTATCAATGGGCAAAAACCGCTCGTCAGATACAAATGGAGCCTTGCTTTTGTGTTCGTACTGCGCATGCTGGATTTGTGGAAGAGTGGAAGCAAATCTCTGAGTTCCGTCCTTTTCTGTCCCAGGTCATCTCGCCAACTGAGTTCCTCATACCTCAGGGAATGGAATTCGCTCTGATCTCAACACTGCGCCAATTTGGATACGAGCCGCAAGTGTTGTCTCATTTTTCTGCGCTATCTGCCGGTGCAGATTCTACAACAGATGAAAAAGGCAGAAACGGATTATTCCTCGTGGAACGGCCGTGGGATGGCTATGCAGTAGAAAATACTTTTCCAGAGCCAACCGATGGAATCCCAGAGATCGTTTCGCTGCCGAAAATGTGGACTCAGCATTTTCAATCGTATCATCCACAATCGATGCGGGATTTATTTAAGCGATCGGTTGAATTGCAGCTGGAAGTCGACTATCAGCTGCGTGGACAGGAAAAGCTGAGGGGGACGCCACTGGAGGTTCGCGTTGAGCTTGGCTACTGGATGGTAACGATGGAAACAGAAACGGGGAAGCATTGCTATCGAATGGAGGATATGGAGCGAGTGCGCATTGTAGTGCCTCAATATCTGTACTAAGAAAGTGGATCATGGTACAATCAAAAGGTAATTATGGCGTTACTGTGAAAGGAGGTCTCGCTCTATGGAAACGTTGGAAGCTGCGGACATCACGCAATTAATGCTGGAGTCTCACGAGTTGTCCTCGATGATTAACCAATCACGCGAGGTCTCGGAATATTTGCAAGCCAAACGCGAGATGGAGTCTGATACGGAGGTTCAGCGTTTGCTTGTATTGTTTGAAAAGAAGAAGGAACAGTACGAGGATGTACAACGATTCGGGAAATACCACCCCGACTACAATCATATATCCAAAGAAGTCAGAGAGCTGAAGCGTACGATTGAGCTGCGTGATTCCGTGCAGGCATTCAAACGGGCAGAGGACGCTCTTGACGAATTACTGTATCAGGTGAGTCGGACCATTGCTCACGCGGTATCGGATACGATCAAGGTACCAAGCAACAATCCGTTTTTAGAAGTGCAAAGTGGTGGTTGTGGCACGGGTGGCAGCTGCGGTTGCAGCGTAAAAAAACTGTCCTAGTCGAAGCGATACCTGGGATGCTTTAGGGCGTATTTTTTTCCCTCAGCAAGAAACAGTCCTCACACAGATTGCCGCAGCAAAATTGCTTTTCATTAGGTACGAGAAAGCGAAAGCGGTATACATGTGAAGTTTCTTGTGAGCGGACATAAATACATTCCGGCTTTAATTTTGTATCCGAGGTCAGACACTCTCCCGTCTCCATGAGTCTTTTCGTCAGACTTGGGGCGGGAAGTGTGCTGCTTACATAGAAGAAGCGTTGCCCGGCATGGGTTTGCCACCCGCTTTTTGTTACAATGCCGTCCTGATGGAGCTTTTCTTCAAATTGTTGATAAAAAGTTGCCAGCATAAGGCGACAATTCCTTTCTGTAACATTTTACTTACTGTCATGATAACATGATTGGGAAGGAGACCGATTGCCAAACATGAGAGAGCGAAGACTGGGGGTTGCAGTGTGGGTAAAAAACACGCGAGCCGCCAAAAATTTACGCAAATTTGGCACCATTCATTACATCTCCAAGCGGTTAAACTACGTTTCGATGTATGTGGATGCCAACCAGTTGGATGAGACGATCCGGATCATGGAGAAGCTGCATTTTGTCACGAAAATTGAACGTTCTCATCGCCATGAGATCCCGGTAGAGTATAACAATGCGAGACCGGATAAGGCGAAGGAGTACGATTACAAGCAGGAAAAGAATCAAGTAATGGCACTCGCAGAAACTTTGGTAACGGAGGAAAGTCCGGTTACGGCTGTTTCGACATAAGTGCCGTCAGGCTGCCATATTTCGGCAGCTTTTTTGCTTTTGCTAAAACGTTGTTCATGATATGCTTATGATAGATGATAAAATGAGTGACAATGCTAATGAATGCGTTTTCAAACAAGCATACATATATTGTGAGAGGAAGGGTGGGAGCATACATCCATGATTCAACTAGACATTAACTGCGATATGGCAGAAGGCTTTAGCCGCAGCCGGCAATCTGAGGATTTAGGGATTCTGAAGTGGATTACCTCTGTCAATATCGCGTGCGGATTGCATGCGGGCGACCCGCACCTCATTAGTAGAACGATTGAGGCAGCTCTTCGGCACAATGTAAAAATCGGAGCTCATCCGGGTTATGCAGATGTCCAGGGCTTTGGACGACGTTCAATGAATCTTTCGGTGAATGAAGTGTATGAACTGGTCTTGTACCAGGTTTCTGCGTTGTCCGGTATGACTCGTGCTATGGGGGGAGAGCTGCATCATGTGAAATTGCATGGTGCGCTGTACAATGAGGCAGCTGAGCGCCCTGAGCTGGCAGAAGCGGTCGTTTCGGCAATTGCTGATATTAATGAGGAGCTGATCCTGTACGCACTGTCGGGGAGTAAGCTTGTGGAAGCTGGGCTGGAGCATGGCTTGCAGGTCGCAGAGGAGGTATTTGCGGAGCGTGCCTATTTGCCGAATGGTCGATTGGCGCCACGTGAGCTGGAGGGCAGTGTGCTGATTAGCAAGGAAGAGCGAATGGAGCAAACCCGTCAATTGGTACTCAAGCAAAAGGTGCTCACAGTGAATGGACAGCATATTGATCTGGCAGCAGATACCCTCTGCGTTCTTCAAGAAGGGCCAGATGTTCTGCAATTCCTGGTTGACTTGCATCGCTGGGCCAAGCAAAACGGCGTTTCCATTGAGCCGATCATGGCAAGATAAACGAATCGACGATGATAAAAGAAAAGCCATACAGGAATGCCTGCCCTCCCGAGGACAAGGACGTTCCTGTATGGTTTTTTTTGTTCGATACAATATGGAAAGAACACTTTTTAAGTCACGGAAAGGCTCGGCAACGGAGGAGCTTCTACAAGCTTTTTCTTTTGCGCGATGAGCTTCCCATTTTTAATCATCAAGATGATGTCAGCCAGCTTCTCTGCCTCTTCCCGATCATGTGTAACCAACAGAAAAGGGATGTTCCACATTTGATGCAAGCGGAGCAGCTCATCCTGACATTGTCTGCGTGTATCGGCATCGAGTGCGGACAGTGGTTCGTCGAGCAAGAGAATATCCGGTTCTGTTGCCAAAGCGCGGACGAGAGCGACCCGCTGCTTTTGACCCCCGGACAATTGATGCGGATACTTTTGCATCAGCTGATCAATTCCTACTGTCGTAAGCAAAGGCTCCAAGTGCAGCTCATAGCCAGCTTTCAAGCCGTAGCGTACGTTTTGAGCCACAGTCATATGAGGGAACAGGGCATAGTCCTGAAATAAATACCCGATATTTCTTTTTTGCACAGGGAGCGGTTTTTTCCCTTGTTCGAAAAAGAACTGATCATGCAGCTTGATCTGACCAGAATCGGGATGAACAAGTCCCGCAATGCTGTTTAAGATCGTTGTTTTGCCAGAACCGGAGGGACCAAACAAGACAACAATCTCCTGCTGGATGGAAAAATTCACATCCAATAAAAAATCAGGCAATCGCTTCTGGATGTCAACCGTAAGCATCTTGGTCCACCTGCCTTACTTTTGATTGGCGTATCAGCGAACGTTGCGCCTGCTCCACCAGTTGAGCCAAAGGGTCGTCCCCATTCCCAACGAAACAATGATCACTACCCAAAACAATGCCTTTTCCATCTGTCCAGCTTCTACCGCAAAATAGATGGCTACAGGGATCGTATCCGTTTTTCCCGGAATATACCCAGCCAGCATGAGCGTGGCACCGAATTCACCCAATCCGCGGGCAAAAGACAATACGAAACCGGCTAAGAGACCAGGCCATGCTAAAGGAAACGCGACGGTCCAAAAGACTCGCCATTCCGAAGCCCCCATTGTACGCGCAACATTTTCAAAACGCCGGTCTACACCGGTAAACGCAGCAACAGCGCTTTGGTACATCAACGGAAAGGAAACGACTACAGAAGCGATGACAGCGCCGGTAAGTGTAAACACGATGGTAATTCCAAACCATTCGTTAAGCAGCTGTCCGAGAAAGCCGTTCTTCCCAAAAAGTAATAAAAGCCCAAAGCCAACGACTGTGGGCGGAAGAACTAGTGGTAGTAAAAAGAGAGATTCCAATACATGCTTTCCCCAAAAGTCCTTTTGGGTCATCCATCTGGCGGTTACCATCCCAAGTATAAAAACAAGGGAGGTGGAGAGCGCAGCTACTTTTAGAGACAGCAGTAATGGTGTGAGATTTGTTTCGATCATCGCTAACCACCTCCTTTTGCCATGAACATAATCTATTTACTGGAATCCGTACTTTTTCAAGATCTCTTTTCCTTTGTCACTTGTCAAGTAGGTGAGGAAAGCTTTTGCAGCATCACCATGCTGGGTTGCTGCTACAACAGCACCTGGATAAACAATCGGTTTATGCCATTCCGGTTTTGCAGTAGCCAGTACTTTAACATTTTTGGAGATGACAGCATCACTGGAGTAAACCACGCCTACCTCTGCATTTCCTGATTCAACAAACGTCAATACTTGTCTTACATCACTACCGTACACCATACGACCAGAGAGGCTTTCCCACAATTTCAAGGCTTCGAGTGTTTCTTTTGCATAGCGTCCTGCAGGTACTGTCTCAGGCTCGCCAACCGCGATATGCTTGATTGCCGGGTTGTTCAGCTCTTCAAAGGAAGTGATGGCTGGTGTGCCGTTCGCATTTGCCACAAGTACAAGTGCATTTCCAGTGAAATCCTGACGTGTTGCCTTGTCGATCAGCTGTTTTTCCTCTAGTCCATCCATATCCTTTTTGCTCGCAGACAAAAATACGTCAGAAGGTGCGCCCTGGGAGATTTGCGTAGCCAATTTGCCTGAGCTGCCAAAGTTAAAGGTAAGAGTCGTTCCTGGATGCTCGGTTTCAAAAGATGCTTTCAGTTCTGTCAGTGCATCAGTCAAGCTGGCAGCGGCAGAAATCATCAGCTCCACTTTTTCTGCTTCAGGTTGTTTTGCCTCAGGAGCAGCTGGCGTATTTTGCTGCGGTGCGCTCTGCTGTGGCGCCGGTTGAGAAGTAGAGCAGGCTGTTAGCAGAAGGCAAAGAGCCGCACCAATAGCCAAGAGTTGCTTCTTCATTTCGATAAGACCCCCAATGTGATGTTTAGTTATAATTAATTATAACTGGATATAATTAGATTATAGTGATTTGTCATTAATAATCAATTGCGATTTTTGTATAATGGAAAGAGTTATGAAACTGAGAGGAACGACTGGGAGGTCGGCTATGAGTAATGAAAATTCCTATACGACAGAAGAAATCGCAAAGCTATTGCGGATTTCAAAGCTGACCGTCTATGACTTGATAAAAAAAGGAGAGCTGCCTGCCTATCGAGTCGGAAGGCAGATGCGGGTAGATGCGAGTGATCTGGAAGCGTACAAAACGCGCGCAAAAGGGGAGTATCGTCAAAGCCCAACTGCACCTGTGCAAGCCAATCTGCTTGGGAACCAAGCAGGAAGTACGTCAGCAGCAGGTTCCGTACGAAATATTATTATTAGTGGTCAGGATGTAAGTCTCGATATGCTGGCAACCCAATTAACGCAAAAGGACAAGTCGATACGTCCTCTGCGCTCTTATGTTGGCAGCCTGAACAGTCTGGTTGCGATGTACAATGGGGAAGCGGATATCGTCAGCACTCATTTGTACGATGGCGACACAGATCAGTACAATATTCCGTATGTTCGTCGAATCTTGTCTGGGCATCGTTTTATCGTCGTGAACATGCTATCACGCATGGCGGGCTTCTACGTTCAGCCTGGGAACCCAAAGCAAATTTATACGTGGAAGGATATGACCAAGCCCGGAGTCCGGATGATCAACCGCGAAAAAGGCTCTGGTGCACGCACATTGATCGAGGAGCAATTCCGCATGGACGGGATAGCGGGCAAGGATGTGCGCGGATACGAGCGGGAAGAAGCGAATCATTTGGCAGTCGCAGGCGTCGTAGCCAGAAAAGAGGCCGATGTAGGAGTCGGTATTGAAAAGGCTGCAAACCTCGTAGGTGTCGACTTTTTGCCATTCATCCGCGAAAGTTATGATTTAGTTATCATGAAAACAAAAGAAAATGAATCATTAATCCGATACATAGTAGAGGTGCTACAATCTGCTTCCTTCCAAAAGGAGCTGGAAGCAATTGGCGGCTACGATTTGCGGCATACCGGACAGATTTTATATGAGACATGGTAGCTAGCCGTTCACACAAGCATCTCAAATCCTGTTCGAATTTATACTACAGTTGAATAAGTGTTTGTTAAAATAGAACGTAGGAAACTGGATGCGCCATGTCATTTTTGGCGAAGGTGGTTGCACAAATTCTTATATAAAATAGAACGCTTGCCGCCGAGCGATTTGGGGGCTGTCATGAAAACATTGCAAAAAACGAGCTTATTGGTTTGTCTAACGATCCTGGTTCTTTTTATTTCAGCAGGTGTTATCGCTTATTGGCCTGCGATTTCACAGCTTTTTACGGTAAGCAAGACGGCCGTATCCGATCAGACGGGTGTAGACCCCTTTTCCTATGATCCACCGTTGCCATCCTATGTAAAGGATTTGCATCCGAGCTATACAATTCAGGCCGAGCTACATACGTCCGAAGCCAAAATTTCAGGCAAGATGACAGTAGAATTTGACAACCCAAAAACAAAAGATATCAGGTTGTATGTTTACGATTACATATGGAACAAGATGGCTGTCAAATCGATTCGCTACAAAGACAAGTCACTGCCATTTTCGCGTGAGATATCCGTTGTCAAGCTGGATAATCCATTTGGGAATGAGCTTCGCGGAGCGCTAACGATCGAATTTGAAAATCCGGTTCCACGCAGAGGTACGCGGTTTGGGGTAAAGGATGATATTTGGACACTAACGACCTGGTATCCGATGCTCGCTGCGCAAAACCAGCAAGGAAGCTGGTATGATCCGCCACAGCGAATTGATTTTGGCGATCCGTTCATTTACCACTATGCCGATTATGATGTGTCCTTTGTTTCCCCACGCGGCTATCAGTGGATCAGCTCTTGGGGAAGAGGCGAGACTCGCGAAGTGGATGGAAGCAAGCAAGAGGTTCACTACCAAGCGAAAAAGCTGCTGAATTTTGCATTGGTAGGGAGTCCGCTGTACCATATTGAAACCATTACATTTCCACCTAATCTCACGGTTGATATTGCCTCTGTCGATAAAGGAAATATCGAACGAATCAAAACCATCGCACAATCCGTATTCCCTACCTACACGGACTGGTATGGGGCATTGCCTTATCCGCATGTGTCGATTGCGGAAACAAGTACAGGTACGACGTACGCTATGGAGTATGCGAACCTGGCGATTTTCAAGCGCGACATGTATCAGCGGAATTTGGTCGATCACTGGCTGCCACACGAGATCGCTCACTTATGGTGGTACAACAGTGTGGCTACGCTGGAAGCATCGCATGGCTGGCTGGATGAAGGATTGGTGGAGCTGAGTGTCTATCATTATTTGAACAATCGCTATGGCGGTCAGTCTGCGTCAACCTTGCTGGATGAATATACGCGGGACAATCAGCGCTTGCATGAAAAGCACCCCGCTGGCAAGCTGGACAAGCCTTTGCAAACCTTCGCCACAGAGGAAGAGTTCCATTGGACGTGGTATTCAAAAGGCGCGCTTTTGTTTGACAACCTGCGGCGTCAAATTGGGGATGACAGCTACAAGCGCTTTTTAAAACGGGTACAAGTAAACTATCATGGCAGTGTGATTGGGGCGGAGCATCTCGACCAAGCATTGGGACAAGCCCTGCAAGGCGAGGCGAACTATTTTGTCACCAACACAAAAAGTCCAAATGCGCAAAGTTTTAGCCCCGTTTATTTTGAACCCTACATCACTACAGTGATTAACGGTATGAGCTTTTATCCAAGCATTCCGGCGAGAGTCACGCAAAATACCGTTTACATCCCGCTTCGTGAAGTTGGAGAGCGTATGGGACTTGCCATTAGCTGGGATAAAGAAAAACAAATGATCCGTGTAAAAGGTAATGGCCGAGAGGTATTCATTAAAGAACGGGAGCAAATGGCTGAGGTAGGGGAGAAGCGTCTGGACTTAGGAAAGCCGCTCCTCGAAATTAAAGAGCGTACGATGGTCCCACTGTCTTTTTTCGATCAGGCGCTTGGATTTGAAACGAACTATGAGCCGGAAGAGAAAACCGTGAAAATTTATACAAGAATAGCAACGGAAAAATGATGGGAACCATGGGAGCGTGGCACTGGCGTAAAATAAAAGCCAGACGGTTGAAAACAGGGGTGGCGGGACAGACTAGAAGTGAAGCGCTCCGCCGCAGGCAAAACGGCGTGAATCCGCGAGCAAGAAGGAGGTCACGTACGATGTCTTTTCAGGAGTATTTGAAATACCTGACCAGATTGTTTGTCACGTACATGGAAACCCCAAAAGACGAACGTCGTCAACGCAAGACACCGAAGGAATCATGGTCGTCCCGGTGGTTTGGGGCAATTCCGATGTCTATTCGTCTAATGTGGCGCAAGTAAACCAACGATGAATGTGGACGGAGGGTGCAGATGGCGAGAGTAGCGGTTGAACATTCCCTATCCGAGATTCGAAAAATGCTGTGTGAAAATGGTTATGATGTTGTGGATTTGGGAAACTGGCAGCAAGTGGTTGATGCAATTGTCATTACGGGCCAGGATATAAACGTACTTGGCGATCAAAACAAAACGATTACGAGTGCGCCGGTGATCAACGCAGAAGGCATGACAGTAAACGAGGTTTTCCATGCTGTAAACGTAAGACTGTCTCCAACGGAGCATCATTGAACAGTTGAGACAACAAAATAACAAGCTCTCCGACCGTTATTCGGCAGGAGAGCTTGTTTGATTTAGATAAAACTGGCCAACTTTTTTGGCGTAGGAATAGGGAACAAAGCGCAGCCCTTCATCCCACACTCCGACATACGCGTTTTGATCATCCCATAAATGCAGGGAGCTGACGACAAAAGGAGCAAGCACCTCGGAATGGTGCAAAGGGACGGTAAGGGTAACAAAAGTGCCTTCTTTCTCCTGCCAAAGCTGCTTCCACGTGATGTCAGAGGTGGTCTGCAATTGATGAACCCAGCCGATCTGATCAAAAGGGTCAGCCGCCTGCTGCTTGAGCATGCGTGTCTGTGTCAAACGCTGTCCACTGTGAACCAGCTCTGCTGCTGGCAGAGTGCCCATGACAGGATCATTTGCGACAAATGCAGTCGGATAAGACTCGCCGGTTTTGGCGTTCACCATGTGTGGCCCAGGATTTTGTGTAAGAAGCCAATGGGAAGCGAAACCGTCATAAACCGGCTCCGCTGCGATTTCCCTTGGCGCAAACGCGTCGTCAAACAAAATGTATTCCCCTAGCCCGTATTCCAACAAGACAAATTTGCTTTTTGGATCTGGACCTGGATCTTCGCCGACCACTAAATAGCCGACCTGCTTGCCAGATTTTTTGATGCTGACCAGCCATTGATGCTGACCAGTCCCAAGCGTCTGAATATCCATTTCGGATTGCTGCCATTCTTTGAAGCCAGGATCACGATTCGCGATTGCGTCCTTCCATTCCGTGATCTGAGCTCGAAACTGCTTGTCCCAGCTGTTGTCCTCCTTGGCATTGACAGGGAAGGCAAGCAGCAGCAAGGAAAGCAGAGCAGAGATGAGAGGGAAATATCGTTTGCTCACAATTATGCACCACCTTTTACAAAGGTAATCCTATTCCTATTGTAACCAGGTATGCTAAAAAGATTTGTTGCAACTTGTCTTTTCCATTTGATCATTTCTCGTTGTTCTTTTACAGGATTCGTCTCGATACGGGGGTATTAGCTTTTCCAGGAAGAGAAGTCGTTGGAAATGGTGCAGGGGCAGAGTATAAATAAAACAACCCGCCGTTAATTAATTGGACCTCGATGCGTGGTTCGTACTGCCATTTGAGCTCATCCATTCGACGCGCCCGTTCCTGTTCTGGCGTGCTTTTTTGCCATTCTGCCTGGTTGATTTCTTCACGAGGTGTCGTTTGAATGCCATTCGCACGTAAAAAGTCGAGGATTCGTCCTCCAGAAGAGCGATATTCGTCAAGTGTCTGCGGCTGTTCGACAACAGCACTCGCAGGAGAGATCGCCGGGGCATCGATTACGACCGACTCTGGCTCCTCCGCGAGCGTAGGCGCAGTCTCTTCCTCGTCCTTGCTTTCTGCCATTGCTTCCTCTTCAGCTGGCGGCTCACGCCGAGCTAATTCTTCGTAGTACGCAGATACAATAGCCAGCTCCTCTGTTAATCTCTCTCGTGCTTCTTCTGCCCATTCTTGGTCTTCTTGCGCAAGGACGCTAGTGACTTCCTGTTTAACCATCTCTAGCGCTTGTTCGATGGTAATTCTCCGATCCAGAGTATAGAAGAAATCCGGGATGGCAGGGGTGAGGGGTAATGTAAACAGAAATGAAGTAAAGTCGTGCACCATTCGCGGATTGTGCAAATTTATCCCCAGGTACAACAAAATGTCTCGCTTCTTATCACATAGCAAGGATACCTTGAGATTCAATCCAAGCCACGGTACGAGTGGGGCTGAGCGCCGCTTGCTTCCTGCTCCGAGTGCTAGAGGACTTTGCTCGTACATGCAGAGAAACTGTCCATGCTTACGTGTTGAAGCAAAAATTTGCTGCATTCGTGAAGCGCCCAGATGCATATGCTCTGCGCGTAAACCATCCGGCATACGTTCGGGATGAAAGGCAAACGTCACAACCAGGGGCTGGTACGCGAGATTCATTTTTTCCACCCAGCTCCAGTAAAACGGGCGATTCCCGATATCCTTATCCACCTCGACGGGCAGCTTTACGGTAAGATAATCGGGATGGGTTTCGACAATATGAGCAGAAAAGCTGGCAAGATAGCGTTCTATGAATTGACGGACTTGTTGTTGCTGCATGGGTTATCCTCTTTTCTAGTTTAAGATGCGAGTACCGTTCGCTTACTGATCGGCAGCTTCTGATAGAGGAGCCTCTGTCCGTGATTGACGAACGGCACGTATCGCATGGCCCATATTGTCCAATTTCAAGGCCATTTCTTTATTGGAGCGAGAATCCATGATGATTTGAATCAAATTTTCCTCAAGCGACTGACTCAGGCTCAATCTCTCCACAATATCATCGAGCTCGCCAATCACCATCTCAAACAAATCAATTTTTTCATAAAGCAGACTCAGGATGTTTTCTTCAATCGTGCCGACAGTGGACATGTTGTAAATATGCACATCTCGTTTTTGTCCCAGTCGATGCACCCGCCCAATCCGTTGCTCGACGCGCATCGGATTCCACGGGAGATCGTAATTGATGACTTGGTTGCAAAACTGGAGGTTGATCCCTTCGCCGCCTGCTTCTGTCGCAATCAATACTTGGGCGCGATTTTGGAACAGGTCTGTCATCCAATCCTTTTTGCTGCGCTTGAAACCGCCGCGAAATGGCACGGACGTGATGCCATGATCGTGCAAGTATTTTTGCAAGTAATTTTGAGTCGCTCGATATTCCGTGAAAATGATGACCTTGTCATTCATTTGTTGAATCAGCTCGACCGTTTTAGCTGCTTTGGAGTGCGTATCGATTTTTTTGATCATCTCAACAAGGTTGAGGATTTGCTCGCGTAGTGGAGAACCCTCCGCCATACGCTGGTGCATGTTGTACAGCGTCATGAACGCAGCTTCCTTGCTGGAGCAGACCTCACGCTGCAAGGTGATGAGGGCAAGTGAATTGAAGCCGCCAATTCCGGACTGGTACTGTTCACGGACAAACCGGGTTACACCATCATAGAGGGCCAATTCTTCTTTGGACAGCTCAATCGGGACGGACTGCACGCGACGACTCGTAAACTGAATCCCGCCATCGCTGCGTTTGTTGCGAATCATGACTTTTTCGATTTCCCCACGCAGCTTTTCACTATTTTTCGACTGCCGCTTGCCTTCCACATAATTAGAGGAAAAAGAGGTAGTGTGACCAAGATGGCCCGGTTTAAGCAAATTAATCAAATTGTATAGCTCATCCATTTCGTTTTGGATTGGGGTTGCGGTTAACAGCAAACAATATTTTTTGCGGATTTCTTTTACGAATTGGTAGTTGCGGGTTCGTTTGTTTTTAAGCTTGTGGGCTTCGTCGATGATGAGCATATCGTAATCAATGTCCAATACGTGCCGGCGATGCGGATCACGCTTGGCTGTATCGATGGAAGCGACCACTACTTCATGCTGACGCCACATGTATTCTTTTTTCTGGGCGACAGCAGGAATCCCGAATTTTTGTTGCAGCTCTTTCGTCCATTGAATGACGAGGGACGCCGGGACGAGAATGAGTATTTTTTTTGCCAGACCTCGAACCATATATTCTTTCATGATCAGTCCCGCTTCAATCGTCTTTCCCAAACCGACTTCGTCAGCAAGAATGGCCCTTCCACGCATATCCATCAGAACACGCTCGGCTGTCTGGAGCTGATGAGGAAAGGGGGAGAGGAGAGGCAGGTACTTGAGGCACTGCAATTGGTCAAACTCACGAACAGCCATGGCTTCCTCTGCTTCCAGTGCTAGCTTCCATAGCTCCCATTTGTCCCAGGGCCCATCCTGCTTCAGGCGCTCCGAGAGTGGATCGATCCAACTTGTATCAAATGAAACTGGAACATTCGGCATATTGGTTACTCCTTTGCGTAGCTCTGCCATAACTTTCATGTCTATCTCGAAAAAACTTAACGTTTTATGATGGAAATATCATTTTGTTAAGTATTTCTTAAGCTGACTGTTAATTTGTATATTTTCAACAGCGTAGTCTCGTGGTAGGATAAAGGAGAAAGTTCCTTTCCTAGTATGGAAAAGTTATCAATAACTTATGTATGACCATCTAACCACCGCGAATGATAGTAGCAGGGAGAGACTGCGATCACCATTGCAGCGCCGAAGGAGCAAGCCGGAAACGGTGAATCTCTCAGGCAAAAGTACCTCTACTGGACGCAACTCTGGAGAGAGCTCAGGTAGGAGCCACCAAAGGGGAAACTTGCAAGTGAGGGAGATCCCCGCCTCGCTTGATTCGCAAGGTAACTCTCAGGTACAAAGGACAGAGGAGGAAAAATGGGCACCCTTATTTAGGTGTACCATTTTCCGAATCTGTCTTTTTTTGTGCAGATAGGGATTTATGTATTCCTGTCAGGTACAAATGCAACCGCGGCTCCGTCAAAAGACATGGCGTAGCCAGGTTCTCGGGAGTCAGGGGAAAAATGCCATTACGTTTGGTTATCAGGAGGTGCCACACATGTCCAATCTGAAGCGAACGCCATTGTTCGATTCTTATGCACAGTACGGCGGCAAGACAATCGACTTTGGTGGATGGGAATTGCCTGTGCAGTTCTCAAGTATTGGCCAGGAGCACGAGGCAGTTCGGACAAAAGCAGGCTTGTTTGATGTTTCCCATATGGGAGAAGTGGATGTAAAAGGGGAGAGTGCGCTCGCTTACCTCCAGCACGTTACGACAAATGACGTGTCCAAACTCGCGGTAGGGCAGGCACAATACAGTGTGCTGTGCTATCCAGATGGCGGGACGATTGATGATCTGCTCGTTTACAAATACGCAGATGACCATTACCTGCTCGTAATCAATGCCGGAAATATTGACAAAGACTACGCCTGGTTAGAGGAGCATCTGATTCCAGGTGTGACGATTGAAAATATCTCGCCACAAACTGCACAAATCGCGATTCAAGGCCCTTTGGCTGAATCGATTCTGCAAAAATTAACAACGACGGATTTGACGCAAATCGGCTTCTTCCGTTTCGAACGTAATGTCGTGATCGATGGCATTCCTGCTCTGGTATCGCGTACAGGATACACGGGTGAGGATGGATTCGAAATTTATTTAGCTGCTGACCAAGCAGCCAAGCTGTGGGATTCCCTGCTTCTTGCCGGTCAGAACGACGGTCTTTTGCCATGCGGACTTGGTGCACGCGACACGCTTCGTTTTGAAGCGAAGCTGCCGCTCTACGGTCAAGAGCTGAGCAAGGATATTACCCCGATCGAAGCGGGCATTGGTTTTGCGGTTAAGGTCGACAAAGAGGTTCCATTCATCGGTCAGGAAGCGCTGAAGGCGCAGAAGGAAAACGGCGTGCCTCGCAAGCTGGTAGGAATCGAAATGATCGACCGTGGCATTCCACGCACGCACTATCCTGTATATGCAGGGGATGAGCTCATCGGCGAGGTGACCACAGGTACCCAGTCGCCAACCTTGAAAAAGAACGTAGGCCTTGCACTGGTGAAAACAGAGCATTCGGCTATCGGCACCCAACTCGAGGTAGAAATCCGTGGAAAACGTCTAAAGGCAGAGGTTGTTGCTGCTCCATTCTACAAACGTCCGAAAAACTAAGCTGTAACCAACAAACATCCTATTAGAGGAGGACAACGTTCGTGAAATACCGCTACCTGCCCCAAACCGATCAGGACAAACGCGAAATGCTGGAAACGCTTGGAATTAACAGTATAGATGAGCTGTTCGCTGACATCCCTGAGGAAGTACGCTTCAAAGGTGATCTTAATATCCCAGAAGCACTGTCTGAGCCAGATCTGGTGAAGTACTTCACACGACTGGCGAACAAAAACGTGAATTTCAGCACACATGTAAACTTTCTCGGTGCGGGGGTGTATCAGCACTACACACCAAGTACAGTGAATCATATGCTCTTGCGCGGTGAGTTCTTTACTGCTTACACACCGTACCAGCCTGAAATCAGCCAAGGTGAGCTACAAGCGATTTTTGAATTCCAAACGATGGTATGCGAGCTGACCGGTATGGAAGTAGCGAACTCCTCGATGTACGACGGAGCGACTTCATTGGCAGAGGCTGCCATGATGGCTGCGGGTCATACTGGCAAAAAACGCGTGATTGTATCGCGTGCTGTGCATCCTGAAGCGCGTGGCGTATTGAAGACTTATGCATACGGTCAAAACGTTGAGCTGATCGAAGTAGGGACAAACAGTGACGGAGTGACTGATCCAGTTGCATTGGAAGCACTCATTGACGACAACACGGCTGCTGTGATTGTTCAGTATCCGAACTTCTTCGGAAACGTAGAAGACCTGGCTGCTATTGAGCCGATTGCCCATGGCAAAGGCGCTCTCCTGATCACTTCTTCCAATCCACTATCACTGGGCGTGTTGGAAGCACCAGGCAAGCTTGGAGCGGACATCGTGATCGGAGACATGCAGCCATTCGGCATTCCTGCTTCCTTTGGTGGACCACACTGCGGTTACTTTGCCACTACAACCAAGCTGATGCGCAAAATGCCAGGCCGTATCGTCGGTCAAACCAAGGATGAGAACGGCAAGCGCGGTTTCGTTCTGACCTTGCAAGCGCGTGAACAGCATATCCGTCGTGAAAAAGCGACTTCGAACATTTGCTCCAACCAGGCTTTGCTTGCACTTGCTGCTGCAATCACTCTGACAGCACTCGGTAAAAACGGCGTACAAGAAATGGCAATGATGAACCTGCAAAAAGCCCACTACGCTAAAAAAGCATTGGAAGCGAAAGGGTTGGAAGTAGTGAATGCTTCCCCGTTCTTCAATGAATTTATCGTGAAGCTGAATAAGCCGGTTGCAGAGGTTAACAAAAAGCTGCTGGCTGCAGGCATCATCGGTGGCTACGATCTGGGGCTGGATTATCCAGAGCTGGTACAGCATACCTTGATCGCGGTAACCGAGCTGAGAACCAAAGAAGAAATCGACACACTGGCGGCTGAATTGGAGGCGATCACACGTGCGTAACGACCAGGAGAAAGCACTGATCTTTGAAATGAGCAAACCAGGCCGTGTGGGCTACAATTTGCCTGCGCTGGATGTACCAGAGGTAGAAGTTGCCTCTCTGTTGCCAAAGCATTTGATTCGTGAAACGCCAGCTGAGCTGCCAGAGGTATCCGAGCTGCAACTGGTTCGTCACTATACCGAATTGTCTCGTCGTAACCATGGGGTAGACAACGGCTTTTACCCGCTCGGTTCTTGCACGATGAAATACAATCCAAAAATCAACGAGGATATCGCTCGTTATGCTGGCTTTGCCCAAACGCATCCGTATCAACCGGAAGAGACCGTTCAAGGAGCACTGGAGCTGTTGTATAACCTGCAAGAAGAGCTGGCAGAAATTACGGGTATGGACGCCGTAACCTTGCAACCAGCAGCAGGTGCAGCTGGTGAATGGACAGGTCTTATGATGATTCGTGCCTACCATGAAAGCCGTGGGGAAGGTCATCGTACAAAAGTAATCGTGCCAAACTCCGCACACGGAACAAACCCTGCCTCTGCTGCAGTTGCAGGCTTGGACACTGTTACGATTGCGTCGGATGAGCGCGGCTTGGTTGATATCCAGGCGCTGCGTGATGCAGTTGGCTCGGACACGGCAGCATTGATGCTGACAAACCCGAATACACTGGGGCTATTTGAAGAAGACATCGTAGAAATGGCAAGCATCGTCCACGAAGCTGGCGGTCTGCTGTATTACGATGGAGCAAATGCGAATGCGATTCTCGGAATTGCCCGTCCAGGTGACATGGGCTTTGACGTTGTGCATCTCAACTTGCACAAAACGTTCACTGGTCCTCACGGCGGTGGCGGTCCAGGTGCAGGTCCGGTTGGGGTGAAAAAGGTGCTGGAGCCATTCCTGCCAGCTCCGATCGTAGCGAAGAAAGAAGATGGAAGCTTCCATTGGGATAGCAATCGCCCGGATTCTATTGGTCGCGTAAAAGGCTATAACGGAAACTTTGGTATTCTTGTTCGTGCATACAGCTACATCCGCACGATGGGTCCTGAGGGCTTGCTCCAGGTTTCCCAAAATGCGGTTCTGAGTGCAAACTACATGATGCGCCGCCTGGCTACAGCGTACAACCTGCCATTTGATCGCGTGTGCAAGCATGAGTTCGTACTGTCCGGCGTTAACCAAAAGAAACTGGGTGTCCGTACATTGGATATCGCGAAGCGCCTGCTTGACTTTGGCTACCATCCACCAACAATCTACTTCCCGCTGATTGTGGATGAATGCTTGATGATCGAACCAACGGAGACTGAAACAAAAGAAACGTTGGATGAATTCATCGATGTTATGCTGCAAATTGCGCGTGAATGTGAAGAAACTCCGGAAATCGTACAGGAAGCCCCGCATACAACCGTTGTAAAACGTTTGGATGAGGCAACAGCTGCTAGAAAACCGATCCTGCGTTACCAACCACAAGCGTAATACATTTTTGCCAAGCCGCCTGTTTGTTATGGGCGGCTTTTCTTTCCAGTTGATGCTATCATGGTTGGAGGATAGTCATCATGACGGATGGGGGAGAAAGATCGGTATGAAAAAGCGTATTGCCTTTACGGGCGGGGGCTCGGCAGGGCATGTGACTGTCAATCTGGCCTTGATTCCGCATTTTATTCGAGCGGGCTGGGAGGTCGTTTACATTGGCTCCCTAACGGGGATTGAACGAGAACTCGTATCTGGTCTTACTGGTGTTCAATACGTCGGGATTTCTTCGGGTAAGCTCCGTCGCTATTTTGATTGGAAAAACATCACCGATCCCTTGCGCGTCACAAAAGGAGTTTGGCAGGCGTATCGCTTTCTGCGCAAATGGAAGCCGCAGGTGATCTTCTCCAAGGGAGGCTTCGTCTCCGTACCTGTCGTTTTGGGCGGATGGCTGAACCGACAGCCGGTGGTTATCCATGAATCGGATTTGACCCCGGGCCTGGCAAATCGACTGGCTACGCCTTTTGCAAGCAAGATTTGTGTTACGTTTCCTGAGACCATTGCGCACTTGCCAGAGGAAAAAGGAGTGCATGTGGGCGCAGTCGTACGCGAAGACCTCAAGCAAGGAAACAGGGATCAAGGCTTCACATTTTGTGGTTTTACGAAGAAAAAGCCTGTTCTCCTTGTCATGGGCGGAAGCTTAGGGGCGCGGCGGATTAATGAAGCCGTTCGAAGCAATCTACCAAAGCTGCTCGAGACTTATCAAATTGTGCACATTTGCGGAAAAGGGCAAGTCGATGAACAGAGTAAGCTGGCTGGGTATCGACAGTTCGAATACGTTCAGGATGAGCTGGCTGATCTCATCGCGATGGCGGATTTGGTCATATCGCGCGCAGGATCAAATGCGATCTTTGAATTTTTAGCCATGCAAAAACCGATGCTGTTGATCCCGTTGTCAAAAGCCGCCAGTCGTGGGGACCAGATTGTGAATGCTCGTTCTTTTGAAAAGCAGGGCTTCTGTCATGTACTAGAGGAAGAGGATTTAACAAACGATGCTTTTACACAGGCGATCACATCCCTGAGGGAGAATTGCACGGCGATTGCCACGCGAATGCAACAAGCAAATGAGCAAGATGCCTTGAGGCATGTAATCGCGGTTCTGCAGGAGATTGCCCACTGATTTAGCCCATTAGAAGCTTGCGGAGTTTTGCTGGACCAGCTTACAATGAATGCGTTGTCAAAGAGGAGGTACTTACTATGGAACAGTGGCGCTATATCGTGACGGAGCCGATGTCTCCCGCGATGAATATGGCAGTAGACGAAGCGATCTTGCAATTGCACAGCGAAGGCAAGGTAGGACCTACCGTTCGTTTTTATACATGGGATCCGGCAACCTTGTCGATCGGCTATTTTCAAAAGGCCGTAAAGGAAATCAATATGGAAGAAGTACATAAAAGAGGGCTTGGGTTTGTTCGACGTCCCACGGGTGGGAGAGCAGTCCTGCATGATCAGGAGCTGACGTACAGTGTCATCGTTTCCGAGGAGCATCCAAGGATGCCGTCTGGTGTGACGGAAGCCTATAAAATCATTAGCCTTGGCCTATTGCATGGATTTCAAAATTTGGGGCTGAACGCCGAAATGGTCTCGCTTGCAAGCGAAGAGGAGAAAGAGAAATACAATTCTCCAGGCTCCTCCGCATGCTTTGATTCTCCCTCCTGGTATGAGCTTGTGGTTGAAGGGAAAAAGGTCGCAGGAAGCGCGCAAACGCGTCAAAAAGGCGTAATCCTGCAGCATGGCTCCATTTTGCTGGACATGGATGTAGATTTGTTGTTTTCACTCTTAAACTTCCCGTCAGAGCGTGTCAAAGAGCGGATGATGGATAGCTTCCGTCAAAAGGCGGTTACAATTAACGAGGTAAGCTCACGTCCAATCAGCTTGCAGGAAGCGGTAGATGCCTTTGGGCGAGGATTTGCCTCTGGTCTGGAGGTTGAGTTAATCCCTTCCGAGCTGACAGCAGAGGAGCGCGCTCTTGCAGAAGAGCTGGCATATACTCGCTACGCGACAGACGAATGGAACCTGCGCCGGTAATCCTGAGTGGAACGAAGTTAAAAAAACAAAAGCTCTCAATGGTCAATAAGAGATGACCTTGAGAGCTTTTTTGTATACGTCAGACGAGGACGCTTTCATTGATATGCTGTTCAAACAATGCCTGAAGCTTTTTCACGACCGGACCGACTTGACCATCGCCGATGGGGTGACCATCTACAGAAATCAAGGACATGATCTCAGCCGTTGTACTCGTCAGGAAAAGCTCATCAGCTTGCTTGAGGAAAGTGATGTCAAATGCTTCCTCATGGACAGCGATGCCGTTTTCTTTCGCTAGGTCAATCACGCTTTGACGCGTAATGCCGTGCAAAACCATGTAGTCAGCCGGATGTGTGTACAATGCTCCATTTTTTACAGCAAACAAATTGGATGAGCTGCACTCCGTGATTGTGCCGTTGCGGTGCAGGATGGATTCCTGTGCACCAGCGTTTTTCGCGTACTGCTTGACCATTACAGCACCTAAGAGATTGAGAGTCTTGATGTCGCAGCGCTGCCAGCGGATATCATCCACAAGCATTGCGGACCAGCCCTTTTTCATATCTTCCAATGGGCGAGCCTTTTTACGCACGAAAGCCATAATTACAGGTTTGATGCCGCTTGGAATATCGTGAACCCGAGGGGCTGTGCCACGAGAAATTTGCAAGTAAAGGCTGGCGTCATCCTGATCTGTCAGATTGTTCTTTTCGATGAGCTGCAATGCAATCTCACTGAGCTCTTCCGGGCGCCAAGGCAAATCCAGCATGATTTCCCGAGCGCTTCTGTACAAGCGTGTGAGATGTCCCTCCCATTGATACATTTTTCCCTTGTAAATGCGGACAACCTCGTAAATACCGTCCCCGAAGTTGTAGCCACGGTCTTCAGGGTGCACTGCTAACTGACCTTCTTCCACCCAATTGCCATCTACATACAGCATGGTGAATCCTCCTTCAGCGCATATCGCTTGTTCTACTTTCGAAAGACTTATTCCCGCTAACGCTATAAAGAATGAAAGTGTGAGAAAAACAAAGCCCCTGTATTTGCTGATCAACCAAGTTTTTCTACATAGCGGTTTTATGAATCAACCTTAGCAAATCGGTATTGGAGGGTCAATTTGAAAATAGCAAATTGGTTATCAATAATTTTGCGTGTTGGGACACCCTTCCATAAACATTTCGTATGGGGGAGGAAAAAGGGGGGATGAATCGACAAATCGACGCATTCCATCGTCTAGCATAGGGGTATGGAAAGATTTGGGCAGAAGAGAAACAAAAGCTGTCGTCCAGTGACGTTGGATGAAAGTATTTGACTAACTATTCTGACTAGACGGTGTCTGAGAAAACAGCCCATAATAAATACACAAAGACCAAAGGGGAAGGGAGAATGCTATGCGATCCGTCCGATACTTTGCCATAAGTGCACTGCTTGCCTGGGGAATGACGCTGCTGCCAGTACCGTTCACCTCTGCAGTAAGTGCGAAAGCTCTCCCAGAATGGATAGATGAAGACAATTTATCTCGACATATGGATCATCTCGCCCGGTTGCCCCGACCGCCCGCTACGGAAACGGAGTTTGCAGCAGGTGCCTACGCCCTGGAAACGCTACGCTCCTATGGATATCAAACGTCCTTGCAGCCCTTTTACTACTACACCTATCGCAAGCCATCCACCCTCTCTTTTCAAGTAGAAGGTTCCACCCAAAGCTGGAATCCGTCTGGCCTAGCGTTTGGATCAAACGGAGTAGCGAATGCCCCCATCGTAGACAGTGGACAGGGGACAGCTACTGATTTTGAAAACGGAAAAGCGCGAGGGAACATTGCTTTTGTCAAAAGAGGCTCCATTACGTTTGCTGAAAAGGTTAGGCAGGCTGCCGCCGCAGGTGCTGTAGCTGTTATCATTTGGAACGACCGGGAAAGTGAATGGAAGGGCACACTGGTTGAACCTCTCGACATGTCAGTGCCGGTCATTGCTTTATCCAAGGAGCAAGGACTGCTCTTGCAGAAGAAGCTACAAGCAAACCAACAGGTGAAGGCCACTGTAAAGGTGGAGGGGAGCTACTCTAGCAAAGAAACATCCTCGAACTTCGTCGCTACTCGCAAACCTGCCGGGGGGGGAACTGGACAAATTGTCATGGTAACAGCCCATCATGACTCCACCCCTTCGTCACCAGGGGCCAATTACGGTGCTGCCGGATTGGCTGTGATGCTAGAGCTCGCTCGTACGTTGGCAGAGCGCCCTATTGATACAGAGATCCGCTTTGTAAGCTTTGGAGCTGTATCAGCAGGGGAAAAGGGGCCGCGTGCCTATGTGAGCACTTTGACCAAGGAAGAAAAGGAGAAAATCATCGCTGCGTATAGCTTGGACGGTGTGGGAAGCCAGGATGCCAAAGAATTGCTGGTTACGACCGTTCAGCGAACAAAAAATCTACCTGTCCAATTGGCGGAGAAAGCCGGAGCACGCTTTTCTACAGCCGTAGAGGATCAGGTGAGTGGATTTCGAGAGGATCGGGTTTTGGCACAGGAAGATATCCCATCTGCAATCATAACGCGTCCACCCGTGAACCATTTACGCAACAATCCTGATGACACTGCGGAGAAAATCAGCCTGGAGCAATTAACAAAGACTGCACAAATGATGTTTGTTGCTGTGACACAGATTACAGATTCGAGCACTTCTGCTTACCCGATCGTGAAAGAGCGTTATACAGTTCAAAGAGCGGTTGAGGAAGAAGAAATCTAGTGGGTAGAAAAACGTCCCAAGCGAGGGGCGTTTTTTGTGTGACGGATATGTCACAATATGTCGAATGACAAGGAATAGTCACATTTCGATAAAAAGCGTATAATTTTTAAGAATCTTAAAAATTTTATTCGATTAATTCATTTTACCACTTGCTGCCATGTCTCACTCCCATCCAATGTCAACCAATTTATCAAGTCATCCCAGCACCTAGTTATTGCAATGACATCATTGAAGCAGTGGAGGTTGTGATGAAACAAGTATGCTCGGATTCATTTGATTCTGTCCTTCTTATTCTGGTTGGGTGGATACCGATCCAAACCATTATGTTAGCGTTGTCTCCAGCCCGGGCAGAGCTGCATTATTTCATTTTCAGCCAATTGCTTTTTACGTTTTTTGTCGTTTTTTTGATCAAACGGTTGTTGACCAATTTTCAGAGAAGGAAGCTACTTGCGCTAGAGGAGAAAAAAACAGAACAGTCTGCAAATAACCAACTGAAAAGCAGTGAAATAATGGACGCATTTTTACAACAGCTGCCAGATCCGGTTGCCATCATGGACATAGAAGGCAATCTCGTTCGCATGAATCAGTCCTTTAGCAAGCTGGTAGGTTGTGAGAATGAAAAACTGATCAGTCGCTCATTTCCGAGTGAACCTGGTGAGATGTTTGATCTGACACCGCTTTTGAACGAAGAAAAAAACGTGATCGGTATGGTCTGGAGATTGCGAAGTGTTGAGAAGCAGCCGGTAGAACACAATATCGATGAAGCACATGCGAATTTTCGCTTGATTACAGAAAATATGACGGATATGGTCTTCGTCTATGGACCAAACGGAACACCCAAATACATATCGGCCTCACTAGCTATGCTGCTGGGCTATACGGCAGATGAGATCATGCAGATGGAGGAAAGGTCAAAGCTGCTTCATCCTGAAGATTTGGAACGAGTCCAGAAGGTTTATCTCAACAGCTGGACAAAAGAATCGGTAACAACCACAACGTATCGCATGCTCCATCGCGAGGGACGCTGGATTCACGTAGAATCCCGTTATAAACCGATTCGTGATCATGACGGAAAAGTGGAAAGCATCATGATTTTGTCGCGGGATGTCACAGAGCTGATGCTGGCAAAGGAATTGCTGAGACAATCGGACAAGCTGTCAGCGCTTGGACAGCTGGCGGCTGGAATTGCCCATGAGATACGGAATCCATTGACGTCACTCCGCGGATTTGTTCAACTGCTGCAATCATCCTTGGATGACAATCAAAAACGGTATTGCGAGATCATGCTTAGTGAGCTGGATCGTATTAATTTCATTGTGAGTGAATTGCTGGTTTTGGCCAAGCCGCAGGGAGTAAAGTTCCAGCAGAAGGATCTTGCCAAAATCGTAGAAGACGTGCTTTCCTTTTTGGATAGCCAAGCCAATTTAAATAACATCCAAATCCATACCTCGATCCACTCGCAGCTGCCGCTCATTTCCTGTGAAGAGAATCAGTTGAAGCAGGTGTTCCTGAATATTTGCAAAAATGCAATTGAAGCCATGCCAGAGGGTGGAGAAATTTATGTACAGGTGGCACAGGATTCCGAATCAGAAGTGAGTGTTCGGATACGGGATACGGGCTGTGGTATTGAATCCGCGCACATTCCACGTGTTGGCGAGCCATTTTATACGACCAAGGAAAATGGTACGGGCTTGGGACTCATGATCAGCTCGCGGATTCTTGAGGATCATGGAGGGAGTATTCATATTGAAAGTCAAAGGCAACAGGGAACGACAGTAAGCGTCCTGTTGCCAATCTCACGCTATACATAAATCAGTTCTGTTTTTTCCAAATGTATCTGCCCAAGACGAGCAAGCCACAGTAAGTAACAGCACTTGCGATGGCAGAAATACTCCATGGTATTGCGAGTGGGATCAAGGCAACGAATAAGAGCGTAGCCAAGATAACCATGATAAGTGGTGCGAGCTGTAAATCATGGCGCTGTGCCACAGGGGTAGCAAGAGCAAAGCACAGAATCGCAATCATCAGCCCTCCGTGGATGAGAGAGAGCAAGGCAAGCAGCCAATCTCCCATCGGAATGAGTTGCAGAAGGATTTGCTTGGTAGGCAATGCTGCTGCGTGAATGTCATGCCAGTAAGCTAAAAGAATCGCCTGCCCTAAAAGTGTGATCAAGAAGAAGAAACCAGTGCTTATCCCAACGCCCATCAGTATCGTTTGCTCACCGTCGGCCCGAGCTGCCAGAGGGATGGTGACGACCACACAGAGCAGTGTGTGCAGACCGAAATAAAAAAGGGAATGAACGAGCCAATTCAAATTCATTTGATAGCCCAGACTGGGAATAGGCACGTGAAACTGTTCGATAAAAATAAGACCAAAAAATAAAAAACCAATGGCCAAAGAGAGCGCCAAACCCGATACGATCCATTTCCAGCCGCGCATAATGAAGACGATGGAGATCGTAATCGCAAAGAGGATGAACCATAAAGGAGACAAGTCTGCGATCAGGTTACTTGCCAGTTGGCTGATCATGACGCCGAAATAGGCGATGAGTAAAAAATGAGTCACAACCGATAAGCTGGACGCGAGAGCTTCCCCGAATAGGTACAAATAAAGATCGTGTACGGAGCGGGCTCCAATACGGTGGCAGAGCGTGAGTAAAGAATAGCCGAACCAGCCCATCCCGAGGCTGACCAAAACAATACCTAAAGTCCCCCACGAGCCAAAATATGTGAAAAAGCGTAGCCATTCATAACCGCCTAAATAGGTTCCTCCAAGTGCAGATCCCGCAAAAACAATGGCGATCTGCCATACGGCTTTGTCCATAGGCATCATCCTTCTATCCAACTTGGTACAAGTGTATGTGCGAGGAGGGCTTGTTCAGAACAGGAGATAGAAAACAAACATTTTAATTTACTAATTAACTTAAATTGGTTATGATGAGAATAGCAGCATTGATTTTATCGTATGGGGTGATCGAAATGAAAATCGTAGGAATTGCAGGGAGCATGAATGCAAATTCGACGACGAAACAGGCAGTACAAATTGTACTTGCGGCAGCAAAGGAAGCGGGAGCGACAGTTGAAATGATTCACCTGGCTGACTGGAATCTGCCTATTTATGATGATAGAGAAGATGCTTCCACCTATCCAGAGTCCGTACATGCCTTTACAAAAGCCATTTCAGAAGCGGACGGACTCGTTATTGGTTCGCCAGAGTACCATGGAACCATCACAGGGGCATTGAAAAACGCACTGGATTTTCTGGAAGGACGTCATCTTCGGGATAAGCAGGTTGCCCTGATTGGTACAGCTGGGGGGAGCATGGGTGCGACGAATACGGTAAATACCCTGCAATTAATCATGCGCAGCTTGCATGCATGGCCACTTCCTTCCAGCCCAAGTGTTCCAAGCGCATACAATGCCTTTACACCGGAGGGCAAGCTAAAGGATGAGCGATTACAGGCACGTATGGAAGCATTGGGCAAGCAATTGGTTCAATTTGTCCAAATGATGAACCTGAATCGTGAAAAACAGCTAAATTAGGCAGGTTTATCTTGCAAATGCTTCTCAATACACGGTATTATATTTCTACGTGCCTTTTTTGGACGTCAGAAATATACGGTTTGGAAATGAGGGGTTCACATGCCGACGCCGAGTATGGAAGACTATTTGGAACGCATTTACAGCTTAATTGAAGAAAAGGGCTATGCTCGTGTCTCCGATATTGCTGAAGCGTTGGAAGTACATCCCTCTTCGGTTACGAAGATGGTACAAAAGCTGGACAAGGACAAGTATCTCGTCTATGAAAAATATCGTGGGCTGGTTCTGACTCCAAAAGGGAAAAAGATCGGCAAAAGATTAGTTGACCGCCACAGCCTCCTTGAAGATTTTATGCGAATCATTGGTGTTGCAGAGGAGCATGTGTACAAGGACGTTGAGGGGATTGAACACCATCTTAGCTGGGAGTCCATCACTTGCCTCGAATATTTGGTCCAATACTTTCAGGCAGATCCTACACGGATGGAAGAGCTTCAACGCATTCGCCAGGAAGATGAGCAAAAAGAAGAATAAATGTATGTATGTATGAACTAGAGCGCAAGCCGTCCAGGCTTGCGCTTTTCGCTGTCGTAAGGGATAAGCCATCGTCCTATATTTGTAACGAGGGGATTTTATTCGTTCATTCGCGTTGCTCACGCTTAGCAGGCATCTAGAAAGGTTTTTGAAGGAGGCTGGCATGAAAGCAGACGCAGTCTTTGAAGGTGGCGGAGTGAAGGGGATTGCTTTTATCGGAGCCTTGCAGGTTATGGAGGAGCATGGATACACGTGGGAAAAGCTGGCTGGGACTTCTGCCGGGTCCATCGTGGCCGCTTTGTTAAGTGCCGGATACACCAGTCAAGAGCTAAAATCGATCTACGAGGAGCTGGATTATTTCTACTTTCTCCAGCGAAGTGGGATGGGGCGTCTACCGGTTATTGGTCCGATTTACGAGCTAATTGTTCGTGAAGGGGTTTATCGGGCGGATCGTCTTGAATTGTTCGTTGAAGATTTACTGCGCAGAAAAGGGATACGAACCTTTGGCGACCTGCCGATTGGAAAATTGCGAATCGTTGCCTCGGATATCAGTCTGGGAAAAATGCTCGTCTTGCCAGATGATTTAATACGCTACGAATTGTCGGCAGAGGATTTTCCGATTGCTCGTGCTGTTCGCATGTCATCTTCCATCCCTTTTTTCTTCCAGCCCGCCCAGTTAAAAAAACCGGGTGAAACCCATTACATCGTAGATGGGGCACTTCTCAGCAATTATCCTGTTTGGCTTTTTGATGTAGAAGGAACCCCACGGTGGCCGACGATTGGCTTTCGACTTCAGGATGACCAGGCAAAAAGAGGGGAGGACCGGATTAAAGGACTGTTTTCGTTTACACGTGGACTTCTTTCCACGATACTCGATGCGCATGACCGCCTTTACGTAGAAAAAGCGAAAGCTGTTCGGACCGTCTTTATCAATACACTGGGGGTTCGCACTACTCAATTCCAGTTAACCTTGGAAATGCGGCAGCAGCTGTTTGCTTCGGGGGAAGCGGCCGCGCATTTATTTTTGGACCAATGGGATTTCGATGAATATGTCAAAGTGTTTCGCAATACTTCTCCGAAAATACCGGTGTGAGCAAGGCCAGGACACCACCATATCCGTACAAATAAAAAAACAGGCAGCCTGTCATCATAGGCAACCTGTTTCTTTGTTTCGCATCCTTAATGAGAAATGTGATCTTGTGATTTCCGATCGTTTTGCTTTTCTTTGGATTTTCCTTTGTTACCATCGATCACGCGGAAAGGGTGATCTTTTCTAGGTGACGTAGTGGATTGCTTTTTAAAGGCTTGTCGAATGATTGGAGTCTTGGGACTGGCCTTGGCTTTCGTTTGTTTTGGTTTTCGCTGCTCAGAGGCTCTTGAAAAGAAGGAGCCGCTTTGCAAATAATTCCGAACCACCAAAAAAAGTACGACACACAATCCCAAAATAATAAAGGTGTTAATGGGATCAGCAATGAGTTTCGTCAAAAATCCATAGATTGCTAGCAATAACACAATCAGAATCACTGGTGGAATGCGGCGTAACATAGGGCTTCACCTCTATGAGATTAAAAGTGCCTCACGTTATCCGGTCGTAGCCATTCTCTCTTGCGCATGCTTCTGATCAAGCTCTCGCATTTTTTGGAAGGAAGCAATCGCTACTTCCACTTGGCTATCATCAGGCTCTCTTGTTGTGATCTTTTGGAGCCACAGTCCCGGGTAGCCAAGAAAACGGAGGACAGGGGTTTCACGAAGCTTGTTTGTCCACTGTAGAACCTCATAAGAAACACCAATCACCAGTGGCAAGAGAACAATGCGTTGTACGACACGTTCCGTCAGGGAGTCATAACTGAACAGTGAGTAAATCACGACACCGACGAACACCGTGAAAATGAGAAAACTACTGCCGCAACGGTAATGCAGGGTGGAAAATTTTTGCACATTCGCTACTGTTAATTCTACCCCGGACTCGAAGGCGTTAATCACTTTGTGCTCAGCTCCATGGTATTGGAACAGCCTTTTGATGATCGGGGCTTTGGCAATGGCAGTGATATAGCCGAGAAGCAGTAAAATTTTGAAGCCACCCTCTGCAAGTGTTTGTGGGACACCATCTGGTACCCATTTCCCCAATAGAAAATCAGCGAGGAAGACAGGAACGAGGGTAAATACAAATTTGCCAAACAAGAACGAAAGGACCCCGACTACTGCGACACCAAGTATCATCGTAAGTTTGGACGGGCCTTCTGATGCTTCTTCACCTGATTCAGTATTGTAGCGTTCGGAGGCGAAGTTGAGATGTTTGGCCCCGTTCGCACTAGCCTCGATTAATCCGACCAGCCCGCGCAAAAACGGAATTTTTTTTAAGGGAGTAATCCATTTATATTCCGTACGGGGGGCTTCAAAATACTCAATGTCTTGATTTTTTTTGCGAACAGCTGTAACGGTCATTGTTTTGCCGCCGAACATGACACCTTCGATCACGGCCTGACCACCGTAGCTGGGTACCTTTTGCTCTGCCAACTTGAATCACCTTCCTTACCTCCTATATTAACGGAAATAAGACATTGAGGCTACAAGCAGTTCACGTTCTGGTTAGAAAAGTCAACAATTAGTGAAAAACAAGCTGGGAGCACATACTAGGGTGGAGGTGATGTACGTGGAAGTAACCAATACAAGAGGTAGACAACGAGACTATAAGGCTGAACAAGGTGGGCAGAGAACCGGCACAAAGATGGCAATGTCGAAAGTGCTTGAGCTCGCTTTTTGGGGAACGGTCATTTGGGGGATCGTTCGCTTGGTCGCCCACTTTTTAAATTTGACCCCATATGGTTTGGGTGCTTATGCCCGTCCGCTCGCAGGGGTAGACGAGAATTCGATGGCAGGTATTGGCTTGGGGGCAGCCATCCTTTTTGTAGAAGTTCTCGTGGCGACATTTATCTTCTCCATGTTTTTCAGCAAGCAGCGTGTTTGGTGGAGCGGATTATTATTTGGTTTGGTCATGCTCATGATTGCAGGATTTTTTTTTCGGATGGGGAACTGGAACCTGGACGTCTTGACGAGTGAAGGAGCCTGGTACTTGTCCTTTGGTTTATTCATAGGAATGACGCTCACGCTGGAGCGATCGGATGAAGACGAATGAGAAGCAAAAGGGTTTGGGTCTGTCCCATCCCGAAGGAGAATTCGTTCAAATCTTCCTAATCTGTTGCCTACTCTTTATTCTCTGTTCCTTTTGGCAAGGCATGTGGTAAAATGTTTCATTAGTAAAAAAACTTTTTTACCGAAACCTATTTGGGAGGGATGCATAATGACTTCCATCCTGCTGCTGAATGGCCCGAATCTCAATTTATTGGGAACGAGGGAGCCAGAAGTATACGGAAGGGAAACGCTCGCGGATCTGGTAGCAAATCTGAGCAAGGTAATGGATGAGCTGGGAGGTAAGCTGGAACACTGCCAGTCCAACCATGAAGGTGTACTGATTGATGCAATCCATCAGGCAAGAGGCGTGCATGACGGGATCTTGATTAATCCGGGGGCTTTCACCCATTACAGCTATGCGATTCGTGATGCGCTATCGAGTGTGGCCCTGCCAACGATCGAAATACATATTTCCAACATTCATGCCAGAGAAGAATTTAGACATCACTCTGTTCTGGCTCCTATTGTAATCGGACAAGTCGTCGGTTTGGGGATGGATGGCTATGAATGGGCATTGCGGGCACTTGTCCGTAAAATCGAGAAAAAATAATAGGGACCTAGGATGAAAGGGGAGACGGTTGTCAATGAAACAACGTCTGACAAAGCTAAGAGAAGCACTTGCAAATCTGGGAGCGGATGCGCTCATTACAGAAAAAGCGGAGAATCGTTTTTATTTGAGCGGTTTCACCGGCTCAACTGGCTGGGTGATTGTGACTGGTACTGAGGCGTTTCTAGTCACCGATTTTCGCTACGTAGAACAGGCACAGGAGCAAGCTCCCGATTATACAATCGTAAACAATGAGCGCAAAGCGCTCGAAGCAATCGCAAAGCTTCTTGCGGACAAAGGAGTCAAGCGTCTGGCGTTTGAGAGCAGTGTTTCATTCGGAACACATCAAGACTGGAATCGGGCATTCGAAAATGTTGAGCTGATCGCAACGAGTGGTCTCGTAGAAAAAATCCGCATGTTCAAGGATGAAGCGGAGATGGTAATCATCCATGAAGCCGTTCGTATTGCGGAGGCAGCATTTGAGCATATTCAAGGATATATTAGACCAGGCGTTCGTGAGACAGATGTCGCGCTTGAGCTGGAATATTTCATGCGCAAGCAAGGCGCTTCTGGATCTGCGTTTGATATGATCGTGGCTTCGGGTGTTCGTGGTGCACTGCCGCATGGACGTGCGAGCGAGAAAATCATTGAAGCTGGCGAAATGGTAACACTTGATTTTGGTGCCGCTTACAAAGGGTATAATTCTGATATTACCCGCACGCTTGCTGTTGGCGAACCAAATGCCAAAATGAAAGAGATTTATGACATCGTACTGCGTGCTCAGCTTGCTGGTGTACAAGCTCTCAAGCCAGGGGTAACTGCAAAGGCTGCAGATGCCGCGACACGTGACATTATTACAGCAGCTGGTTATGGTGACGCGTATGGTCACAGTGCTGGGCATGGTCTTGGAATTGAAGTGCATGAGCTTCCAGGACTGTCGACTGTAAGCACCTTTGTTTTGGAGCCAGGAATGCTTGTAACGATGGAGCCGGGCATTTATGTAAGTGGATTAGGCGGTGTGCGGATTGAGGACGATGTGCTCATCACAGCGGATGGCCATGAAAACCTCAACAAGTCTACGAAAGAGTTGCTCATTTTGCCCGTCTAATTTATACTATTTCTGTTATTGATTGATTTTCGGGAGGACTACCATGATCTCTGTAAACGATTTTCGTACTGGCTTAACAATCGAAGTGGATGGCAATATTTATACCGTGCTTGAATTTCAACACGTAAAACCAGGAAAAGGGGCGGCTTTTGTGCGCTCCAAACTGCGTAACCTGCGCAGCGGAAACACGACTGAAATGACGTTCCGTGGCGGTGAGAAAGTGAACCCTGCCCGCATTGAGTCCAACACGATGCAATACCTGTATGCGAGCGGAGACGAGTACACTTTCATGAATACCGAAACTTACGAGCAAATGACATTTACTCGTAGCCAAATTGAGCGCGAGCTTCGTTTCCTCAAGGAAAACATGAATGTACAGATCATGCAATACAACGGAGAAACCATCGGAATCCAGCTTCCTAACACGGTTGAGCTCGTTGTAACTGAATGTGAGCCAGGTGTAAAAGGGGATACCGCTTCCAACGTAACGAAAAAAGCTACCCTCGAAACTGGTTTCGTAGTAAACGTTCCTCTTTTCGTAGAAGAAGGAGAGCGTCTGATCATCGATACTCGCTCAGAAGCTTATGTTTCCCGCGCGTAACTAGCAGAATACAAAAAAGCTGTACCCATCTGGGTGCAGCTTTTTTGTTAAAACGAAAGCCCGCTTCAATTGACAGATGAAGCGGGCTTGATCACTTTTCATCTCATCAACGCTGGGTACGCCAGCGGTTCAGCAGTTCGTTCAGTGAATCCAAAAAATATTCGATGCCTCTTTCCATTTCCACAAAGCGCTTGGAGACTATCTCGTTTTCATTCACGTCTTGAATTTGCGCTCCTTTTTCGATCGTCTTTTTCAAGGAATGAACGCGCTCAATGGAGGCGAGGAACTCCCTTTCCAGCGCATTTTCTGAATATATGTAGTAGGTGATGCGGTCACCTGTTATGCTCTTTTTTTCTACATGCCCAGACTGTAACAGTAAACGCATGTTGGTCGACACGCTACCGAGGCTAACTTGGAGTGCTGTCGCGATTTGTTCAGCTGACAGTGTGCCTTCTGTGACCATCAGCAAGCCCAAAATTCTCCCGGCGATTCTGGAGGCGCCTTGCTGCTCGTGATACAGGCCGATTTCTTCGATATAAGCCAACAGTTCTGGAGATAACTTATTCAACGCCAAAACTCCCTTTGGAAAAACGTCAAGACGTTTCTCTAGTAACTTGACTAGGCCCGTCTTTGAAAACGAGCCTAGACCTTTCATCATTATACCAACATTAGCTTTTTCTGTCTGCTTTGGTCAGCTGACGGAACCCGAATAATATTCGGCAGACCCGCCTATTTTCGTCCCGGTAGAATATCACGGAATTGCTCATGCCGTGACCTAGCTCTGCGATGAATTGATCGGGGCCGACCGGAACGAGTGGTATAGCTCTTTCGATCTCTCCCATCTTGACGGAAATGGTGAGTGTCTCACCAGATAAGCTAACTGAGACACGGCTCCCCTCACTGGATGAATAATCACCACTATATTCGGTCATAGCTGGTGTCCCTGGCACATAGCTGGGGTAGGAGAACTCAGGTGTATCCACCGGCCGCTCATGTAGAGCATTGAGTGCCGCCGCTAACAGACCCCTTACTGCAAAAGCACCGTCTGCATTAATCAGGACAATCCCGGTAATTCCTGCTTCAGGCAGGATGTGCATTTGCGCAGAAACGCCTTTTATTCCGCCAGAGTGCTCAACCAAGGAGCCGCCGTGATAATGCGGAGATGGTGTGATGAACAACCCATAGCCGTAGTGAATAAAGGAATCAATCCCGATGTGAGGTGTCATCATCTGTGTGACGCTCACTTCCGAGAGAATCCGTACGTCGCCGGCGCAGCCACCTGTCCGGAAAATTTCGGCAAAGCGAAGCATGTCGCGGGCCGTTGATTTCAAGAAACCGGCTGCACGTTGTGCTGGTGCATCCAACCAATATGGAGAAGCGAACAGCTCGGGCTTACCATCTGTCAATCGCTTGGTATAGAGGGTGGAAATGGCAGTATCTTCAGGTAAATCGGAGATCGAAAAACCTGTGTTAGTCATTCCGGCGGGCTCGAGAATGTGCTTTTTTACATACACTTCATAAGGCATTCCACTGACCTTCTCGATAATTGCACCTAGCAGTCCGAAGGCGTCATTCGAATAGCTGAACTGGCTTCCTGCTCCTCCCAAAAGCGAGAGGCCCGATGCAGAAAGGTAGGCGAGCAAATCATCGTAGGTGTCAATGTAGGCCAGCTCCTGGATGCTCTTTGTATCAAAGGGAGGCAAAAAATGGGAGTAATCGGGATCTCCCTCAATGCTTCTCCGCATGGCACCGAATAGCGATGAAAGCGGCGGGATTCCTGACGAATTACTCATAAAGTGATGGATGGCAATTTGCCCACTTGCCTCCTCATCTCCGAAGCGGAACTGAGGCAAATGGGTAACAACTGGGTCTGTGACAGACAGCTTGCCAGCCTCCTGCAATTGCAAAATCGCGATGCAGCTGAATGACTTGGTGATGGAGCCAATACCAAATACGGTGTCCAATGTGATCTCTTTCTGAAGCTCGACATCACTGTATCCGAAGGCATGCTCGTAAATTTGCTCGCCATCCTTGGCAAGCGCAATAATCGCCCCGGGAACCATTTTGGGATCGAGGATTTTGTTGGCGTAATCTTCAAAGACTAAGGTCCAGTTTTCCTTGTTCATGGGAATCATCCTTTCTGATTGACGGTGGTTGAGATTAGATATCATGATCAACTCCTTTATCAAAATGGGATTCTTGCCTCACCTCCTTTAAAAATGAGTTCATACTCCAGGGGGGAGCTTGCTTTCGGCCAGCATACTATCGCTTTGAGCGGCAAGCTTGATTCGGACGCCGAATGTTGCAGCGATGGACAGCAATAAGCCCATCAGGAGAAAGACAAAGCTTGCCTCAAACGAAATGTGAGCAATGATGGCACCCATGGCGACAGGTGTAATGATGCTGGCTGCTTTAATACCAGTGAGGAGCATGCCACTGCCGAGGCCCAATACATTCGCAGGAATAATTTGCATGGCCAGTCCCATAACCGGCTGATTCGTCATAGAAAGAAACGCGAGTGCGGCGGCTTCATAGAGGACGAATTGCAAAACGGAGCCGGAAGTGATCATCAGAATAAGAAAAAGAGAGGAGAGTAATAAGGACGGAATGACCATTTGATGAAATCGATTCGCTAGATAGCGGTCAAACAACCAACCGCCTGTGAGGTTTGCCACCATGGCGGCGAACAGCGGGAGAGATGCGGCAAAGCCGGTTTGCGTCAAATCAAGATGCTTCTCGGTCGTCAAATAGGTCGGTACCCACGTGAGAAATCCTGTAGCGACGATGCTGATGCCAGACATGATCATCGTCAGCATCCAGATTTGGCGGTTTCGCAGCACATCAGTCAATTTCATGCCAGGCTGCTGTGTCGCAGTATTGGCTACATTTTCTGGAACTGCTTCCGCTACCGGATTAGCTACTTCTGGAGGAAGCGGACGGGGCAGCAAAAACCAAATAATAGGAGCTATTAAGAGCCCTAGCACACCGAGCAGGATTGAGGTGTTGTGCCAGCCCAGCATCACGATAAGCGGGGCTACAATCAGTGGTGTAATCGCGGAGCCGAACGGATCGGCAGAGAGGACAAATGCATTTGTTGTCGTGCGAATCTTGGCAGGGGTCCGCTCCGCTACAGCTTTAAGGATCGCAGGGGACAAAGGCGCCTGGATGATTCCGAGGAGTACACGCACGATGAATAGTGTGAAAAAACCATTTACAAAGCCAGTGAGTGAAGTAAAGATAGCCCAAAGCAACAGCCCGATAGCGATGATCCTTTTCGAACCGACCTTATCAGCAAATGCCCCGCCAGGAATTGTAAAGATAGCATAGCCGAGAAAATAAGCGCTTACAATTGCCCCCAGCTCAACCGAGTCGAGCCCAAATTCCTCGCCAATTAGGGGGAGCGCCATGATGATGCCGGTAACTCCGATCACCTCCACAAGTAATGTTAAAAATAAGAGTGCTGCACTAACTGAAACATGTTTCTTCACAAGCCATCACCACCTGTCCCGGATATGTGTCTAATCTTACTGATTTTCAGTTATTTCAGTCAATACTAAAATTACTGAAAACAAAAAGTTTAACCATTACGAATGTTGATAGTCATTCTCATTCGTGCTAGGATGGCGGTAAAATGAACGATCCGAGGCAGCGATGCTTGATTTGATCGACAAAAGCTATGGAGGATGGCAGATGGAACAAATTATTCACGCTCATGATATACATGGTTACTTTGACGGGCTTGCCAGTTATTTGACTGGAAGTGAAGTACTGCAAGGCAGTGAGCATAAGATTCTGCTCTCCCCTCTGCTAGGAACAGGGAGTATCACCCGCCAGAAAATACGTCCAGGAATCGAAGTCGTGTTGTCCGACATGACTCTTCAAGAGGATTGGAAACAATATATTACCGAGGATCAAGTATTTGAAATTCATTATTGTTTCAGCGGAAATACCGATTGTTTTGTAAATGGCAAGAGCTTTTCAACGGAAGTACGGCCATGCAATTTTTATTCGATGGAAACGACTGAGCTTTATTTGCATAAAAAATCCAAGCAAAAGTACCAATGCCTTGAAATCAGGATGTCTCCTGAGCAGCTCCTACGTTATTTTGAGGGGGAAAATGATTATGCTTATGTGCAGAAATGGCTTCAGAAGCAATTGGGAAACATTACACCACTGAAAGACACAGTGATGCTGAAACGAGCCGTACATGAGATTGTAAACTCTACTTATCAGGGGTCTATGAAGAGGCTGCATCTGGAGTCCAAGATTATGGAAATGCTCCTGCTCGTATTGGATAATGGATTGCAGGGTGCTGGTTCCTGGCCAGTCTCCAAAATAAAAAAACAAGACAGGGAAAGGCTGTATGCTGCTCGGCAAATGATTGAGGAACGACTAGAAAACCCGCTGTCGCTAAAGGAACTGGCAAGAGCAACCGAGCTTAACGAGTTTAAGCTGAAAACTGGTTTTAAAGAATTATTTGGGATGACCGTTTTTGAATATTTGCGTGACCTGCGGTTGGAAAAAGGCATGCTTCTCATGCGGATTGATCAGTTAAACGTCGGGGAGGCAGCCATAGCGGTAGGCTATAGCAACCCAAGCAACTTTTCAGCCGCTTTTTATAAAAAATATGGCTGTAATCCGCTTCAATATCGGAAATCCACATAGTAACCCCAAGCATCCAAGAAACGCCTTTTCGTATGGCGTTTTTTTATTTTCCCTTTGACAGTCGATTCGCTTGCAGAGGAAGACAATACGTTTGCAGTTGAAAAGAATCCTTTTGCAGGTGGAGATCATTTTCGCCAAGAGTGATAATCAATATCAGAGAACAACCAAGCTATGCTTCGGTAGCACTCGAGGGAGAGGTCCTTTGCTCCCATTCACAAACCATGAGGAGGGGCTCTTGATGAAAGAAGAAATCGATTCCTGCTATGATGTGACGATCATTGGTGGAGGTCCGTCTGGTCTTTTCGCTGCTTTTTACGCAGGTATGCGGGAGATGAAGACGAAAGTGATTGAAGCGGCTCCGTATCTGGGCCGAAAGTTGCCCTATTATCGCGAGAAATTTCTGTTTGACGTAGGCGGGATACAGGCGATTACCGCAGGCAAGCTCGTCGAGGAGCTTGAAGCGCAAGCGCGGACGTTTGGGCCTACTATCGTATTGTCGCAGCTCATTGAAAAAATGGAGCGGCTCTCCGACGGTACGATTCGTTTAACAAGTCACATCGGCGAAACGCATCTTACAAGAAGTGTAGTCATTGCTATTGGCGGAGAAACATTGGTCCCTCAGAAGCTGGAATTGCCAAACACCAAGAAATACGAAGGACGTCATCTGCATTACTCTGTAGACGACATCGAGCAGTTCCGCAATAAAAGAGTATTGATATCCGGTGGAGGTGACTCTGCAGTGGATTGGGCAATCGCATTGGCCTCCATTGCTTCATTCGTCGGTATTGTTCACAGGAGAAGTGATTTTCGAGCTCATGAAGGGAATGTGAGCAAAATGCGAAATTCCTCGGTCCATGTCATGACGTCTTCTCAAATTAAGGAAATCAGTGGAGATGAGGAGCACATTGAGCTCGTCATGCTAGAACAGACGGAGACAGGCAACATCTCCTCCTTGGAAATCGATGAGATCATCGTTTGCCACGGCGCAAGACCGGAATTGAGCGGGATCAAGGACTGGGGGCTGGGAATCGAGCAAAATCGTATTACGGTTGACGCCTGGATGCAGACATCCATTCCAGGAGTCTTCGCAGCAGGCGACGTTGTGGATTACCCTGGTAAGCTGCCTGGTTTGATCGCAGGAGGCTTCATGGAAGGGCCTGCTGCCATCAATCGTGCTAAGGCGTATTTGGACCCTCACGAGGAAGTAAGACCGATCTGGTCGACCGACAATGAAGTGCTCATGGCCATACACAGCAGAGCGTGATAGTCGAAAAAAATTCTCTTCACCAAAAGCAGCGTTCAGCCTTTCGCAATCGGGCTGGGACGCTGTTTTTACGTTTACAGCTGTACGGGGCTGTATGATCAAGCATCAAGCTGGTATCAAAAGTAGACAAAAAAATCCCCTCCTCAGAAAACAAGGAAGGGGGCTTCGTCTACCCTATCACTGCCGCAGCTGATCAGAACTATCGTCCGCCGAACCATTCCCACAGCTTCATTACAAATGCCGTTATGCCAGCCGCCATAAGCGGACCTACGGGAATTCCCCGGAAAAACACAATTCCAATAATCGAACCGATGACCAATCCAACAATCATATGTGGTTCGCTTCTCAGAAGATCAAGGCCTTTTCCATTCATCCATGTAGCAATCGCTCCACCAGCAAGAGCCGTTAAGCCAACGACGGTCGTAAAAAGTGGGGTGACGTCTTTCCATGAAATTTTCTCGCTGGCAAAAGGGACCAAGACGGAGATGGTTAAAAAAAGCAGTCCCAGCTCCAAGCCGCGCCTCTCGACCGTTGGGAAAAAGCGTTCCAATGCAGTCAGCTTCAGAACCAATAGAATACTTGCAGCAGTAGCGATAATCGGTGAACGGCCAATTAACCCTATGACGATAAGGATGACGAGCATCACTTCTCCAGACATCATTGGCATCATCAAAACCCCTGTCCCTGTTCTCCTTTCACTTTATGAGACAAGTTGGGGGAGTATTCGCTTCTCCTTGACGAACGGGACAAGTTGGTAGTGATCAATCTGCGCGCAATAGTGCAAATCCTTTGCAAAGTGATGCTGAACCAGTCTTTTTCCGGTAGTGGTTTGGAGAAGCTGTTCGACTAGCTTATCTCTGAGATGTAAATAGCTCGCCTTTAATGCTTCCCCTAGGTCACAAACTTGGAAATGAGTTTTCAGGTTCTGTGCCTGCACGATCATCATGCCTGCCGCCAATCCATCCTCCAAGGCAAATTCAGAACGGGTACCGGCACAGTACAGGGTGATATCTAGGTGATGGGAAAGGGCATGCTTGATGCACGCCGTCGCGTTTAGAAAGCAGCCGATGAGAAGTGTAGAGGCCCGTTCCGCTTTTTGAATGGCCCGGGTTCCATTGGTTGTCGTCAAGATGAGATGGCTGCCGCTCTTGTTTTTTGCGGCAATTTCGGTTGGCGAGTTATTGCAATCAAACTCAGGAATTTTGCGACAGTGCCGTTCGCCAGCAAGTACACAATCTGGTGTGCGAAGGGAGTTGGCTTGACCTATGGTCTCTACGGGGATGACGGAGAGAAAACCGTTTCCGAGTGCGGTCACGATCGTGCTGGATGCTCGTAGTACATCGATGACAATCACGACGCGGTTGCTGATCTGATCGAAGCGTATTTCCTCCACAGTAGGCACTACTTCTATGCGCACGGATCTGACCTCCCCTCCTCCATGATGAGGGCTGTATCACTGCGCAAGCCACGGCGGAGTGTTTCTAATGCCATAACGTCCGTGTACGCAATATTTCCGAGATTCACTTCATTCCCGATGGCTTGAATCAGGCTAACCTGTTGCTCTTTCTGCGGTGCTTCCCAGATCAGTTTGCTTGCCAGATCTTTTACCGAATGGACGATGTCCCGAACAAAATGGTCATCTACTTTTCCATCCGTATCAAATACACCGACAGTCCCGCTTTCCCGCGCTTCCACAATGACATGACTCGCCCCTGACTCCAGATCGGTGAAAAGTGTCTCGATAAGCTCGTCACGTTCTGCACGGTAATCGGCAGCTTTCTTTCCAAATTCGGTATAGACGACAAGTCCGGTCTCTACCCCGATCCGTATAGCCTCTCGGCGCTGTGCGGGTGGTAGGGCGAAGGTTCCATCAGAAATTTCTACCGCATTGAATCCTAACTCATGGATACGGGACATGTACTCTTTCACAGGTGTGCGGCGAACGGCTATTTCAAAAAAAGTTCCACCTGGCATGACCCTAAGTCCATATTGCTTTGCCAGCATGATTTTTTGCTGCAAAAGGTTGATCGGGTACAGGGCAGTTGTGCCAAAGCCAAGCTTGTATATGTCCATGTACGGCGCGGACAGCTCCAATAAATCTCGAAAGGCGCTGCTCCCGAGCCCCTTATCAATCACCATCGTCAACCCACGCGTTCGCGGTTTACTTCTTGTAAGCCCGAACGGATTTGCCCAGTTGGCGGGCACAAATGGATGCTCGCAGTCTAGCATTGGCAGGTTCCTCATTTCTTCTAGGCGTATGCTTCAGTCTATGCCTTGCTGGGTGGAGGAGTGAAAAGCATAGGCTTTTGCCCAGGTGTGGTGCTGAAAAGGTCTGGTACAGGCATAGAGTGGAACGAGGGGAGGACGAGACGGTATGTGGGAAAAAGCAATTATGGGGATGGCTGCGCTGCGTATTTTGTCCGGAAGTATTGAGATCTTGGCTGCTCTGCTCATCCTAAAGGTAAATCAAGTGGAAAAAGCACTTATGATTAATTCGGGCCTTGCGATCGTGGGCCCAGTTATTTTGATTACCACGACGGCAATCGGCTTGCTTGGAATGTCAGACCGAATCAGTTTTGCCAAAATCGCTTGGATTATGGTGGGGGTTTCATTCATTTTGATTGGTGTGCGAAAATAATCGCCAATTCCTTCCACTGGTAGCCCTGCTCACAATTGGGAAAGATAGTGTCAGGAATCAGATAGGGGGAGTGGAAATAATGGACTCATTGGCAAATCGAATTGCCTATTTGCGTGGCTTGGCTGAGGGGATGGAAATCAGTGAGAAGAGTGCAGAAGGGAAAATCATTCTTGAGCTGATTGATATCATCGACGATGTGTGTGCACAGTTTCATGAGCTTGAGACACGTGTAGAAGAAGCAGAGGATTATGTAGAGGCTATCGATGAAGATTTGGAAGATATCGAGCTATACTTGTTTGATGATGACGAAACATTATATGAAACGGTGGGAGATTGCGAAGACGAAGAGGATGAGTACGCGATGTACTACGACCTCGACGATGATGAGGATGCCCATGTTTATGAGGGGGCGGGCAGTGACCATCTGGAAACAACCTATGAGTTTGCTTGCCCGAGCTGTCATGAAATGATTTTTTTACATGAAGGGCAGGATGATGAAGGCTATACTCATTACGTCATTGAGCAGTCTGATTGCCATGCTCAAACGGAGCCGATTAATCCTACCTAATATCGTACAAAGCTTGTCGTCTCACGTGAACCAACGTGGGGGCAAGCTTTTTTTAATTTTTGGGGACAAGTATTCTGATGACGTATTTTTTAGCATAAATCTCGTCCATCTCTGCATAGGATGGAGGTAAGTTCAAGGTGGACAAAGGCTGGATGAGCAAAAAAGCTAGCTTCAGCCAAGAAGGAGGGAAACAGCTGTGAAAGAGGTCATGGCGATCTTGCCGGCATCCATACGCACGATTTTACATGCCCTGCCCTCCACGGTTACAGAGCAACTCGAAGAAATACGGCTTCGGCAAAATCAGCCCCTGGAAGTGCGCTTCGGTCAGCAATCCAGTTATGTCACAGCTTCTGGTCAGCTCACTTCCATTTCGAGTCAGGGGTGGGTGTTCACCGAAGAACAGTCAGTCAAGCTCTTGAACCAGGTGAGCCAGCACTCCTTGTACGCATTGGAAGAAGAGCTGAAACGGGGCTACATCACAGTGGTTGGCGGTCATCGGATTGGAATCGCGGGTAAAGTCGTGCTGGATGGAGGCGAGGTAAAAGGAATCAGGGATGTCACCAGCTTCAATATCCGTATTGCGCGCGAGAAAAAAGGAGCTGCACAGAAGATCATGCCTGTTCTTTTTGAGAAGGGCAAATTGCTCAACACATTACTCATCTCACCACCACAATGCGGAAAGACCACATTGCTGCGTGACATGGCCAGGTCCATTAGTTACGGAAGCGAGTGGTCTTCGAGTCGGAAGGTAGGGATTGTGGACGAGCGTTCCGAGCTGGCGGGTTGCATGCAAGGCGTGCCTCAGCGGGATGTGGGTCCGCGCACAGATGTGTTGGATGCTTGTCCCAAAGCAGCAGGCATGATGATGCTGATCCGTTCTATGTCTCCCGATGTTTTGATCGTGGACGAGATTGGGCGTCCTGAGGACGGAGATGCTGTATGGGAAGCGATCCATGCGGGTGTAGCTGTCATCTGCTCCGCGCACGGGGCGAATGTAACAGAGGTTGCGGAAAGGCCAATGCTTGGAAAGCTGGTTCGACAAGGAGCTTTTTCTCGCTACATTGTCCTGAGTCGGACGAAGGGTGTTGGTACGATTCAAGCCATCTACGATCAAGGCTTGAATCCGTTGAAAAAGGAGCAGGCCGTATGATCAAGCTGATCGGTGCCGTACTCATCCTTTTTTCCGCATCCATGGTTGGCTGGCAGATTGGACGCTATTACGCCTTTCGCCCCGTTCAGCTACGAGCCCTGTTGGTCGCCCTGCAAATGCTAGAAACGGAAATCGTCTATGGTCTGACCCCCTTGAATCGGGCCTTTGTAAAAGTCGGTCAGCGTGTCACGGAGGACGTTGGGAAAATGTTTCTCCATGCCGCGGAGCTGCTGAATACAGAGAAGGCTCAGTCCGCTGAGGAGGCTCTCAAGCTGGCAATGGGAAAGCTTTGGACACATACGGCCTTGCGAAAACAGGAACGGGATGTGCTCGCAAGCTTGGGCCAGGTTCTAGGTTCATCTGATCGGGAAGACCAGCAGAAGCATTTGCGTCTGGCTGTCACCCATCTTCAGGGACTCGCGGAGGAAGCGCGTCACGAACAGGAAAAGTACGAAAAAATGTATAAGAGTCTTGGCTTCCTTGGTGGTCTGCTGGTCGTCATCCTGATGTTCTAAAGGTGAGGTGTTCACAGTGGATTTTGATTTGACACCTGTTTTCCAGATCGGAGCAGTAGGATTCATCACAGCCATCTTGCATACGGTTCTGAAGCAGGCGGGCAAGGAAGATATCGCGCACTGGGCTACACTCGTAGGATTCATTATCGTCCTGTATATGGTGTCGCACTACATCGGCGATCTATTTACCGAGGTAAAACGCGTCTTCCTGTTCAACTGAGGAGGGGCTGCAGATGGAGATCGTGCAAATCGTCGGACTTGGACTGGTGGCAACGATTCTTGCTTTGGTCATCAAAGAGCAGAAGCCGATGTTCGCCTTCCTCTTGGCTATCGCCAGCGGCGTCATTATCTTCTACTTTTTGGTTGGCAAGATAGCGGAAGTCATCCGCATTCTCGAACGGCTGGCAGTCCAGGCAGATTTGAACCTGGTGTTCCTGGAAACTATTTTGAAAATTATCGGAATTGCCTACATTGCTGAATTCGGTGCACAAATGACCAGAGATGCAGGACAAGGGGCAATCGCCTCGAAGATCGAGCTGGCGGGTAAGGTCTTGATTCTGGTCATGGCTGTGCCGATTATCCAAATCATCATTGAGACAGTCATCGACTTGTTGCCGGCGTGAGGGGAGGTGGGATGTCAGTGGCGCTTACACGCAAGTTGATCCTAGTCTTGTTCCTACTAATGCTCTTCCCGATTGAAAGTGTATTCGCTTCTGCTTCGCCCACTGCTGACCCGATTAATGAGATCGTCCAGCAGCAGGTTAGCCATTTGCAGCTAGAGAGAGTAGAGAAGTACTGGACTCAGCTCCAGAAAGATTACAAAGGCTATTTGCCCGACATCAAATCAGAAGGTTTTGTGCAGCTTTTGATGCATCAAGGTGAATTCAGCCTTTCAAGTGTGCTCCAAGGAATGGGCAAGTTCGTTTTTCATGAGATTTTGATGAATGGCAAGTTGCTTAGCTCCATTATCATCATCACCGTTTTCGCCATGATTTTGGAGACGATGCAGAACGCTTTTGAACGAAATGCCGTTTCTACTGTTGCCTATTCCATTGCTTATCTCGTTCTGATGGTGCTAGCCATTAACAGCTTCCACGTTGCGATCACCTATGCGAAGGACGCGATCGCGAACATGTCGGATTTCATGCTGGCCATGATTCCTCTAGTCATTGCGCTTCTTGCGTCAGTAGGCAATCTGGCAACAGCGACGATGTTTCATCCTTTGATCATTTTCATGATTAATATCAGTGGGATGATGATCTCGTACGTCGTGTTTCCGTTGTTATTTCTCTCAGCGATGCTCTCCATCGTCAGCCTGTTCTCGGAAAGGTACAAAGTAACACAGCTGGCTACTCTGCTTCGCAATATCGCTATGGGTGTGCTCGGTTCATTCCTGACCATATTTCTGGCGGTCATCTCCATCCAGGGAGCGACCTCGGCTGTAACAGATGGGGTGACTCTTCGAACCGCCAAATACATTACCGGAAACTTCATCCCGATTGTCGGGCGAATGTTTTCTGATGCAGCAGATACTGTCCTCAATGCATCCTTACTCGTTAAAAACGCAGTAGGTCTAGCTGGGGTTTTGATCTTAATCACGCTGTGCGCTTTTCCGGCATTAAAAATTTTGGTACTGGCCCTGATCTACAACATATCCTCTGCCGTACTGCAACCACTGGGGAACAGTCCGATCATCAGCGCACTCGGAACGATTGGAAAAAGCCTTTTGTTCGTTTTCGCAGCGCTGGCAACAGTCGGACTCATGTTCTTCCTGGCCATTACCATCATTATCGCAGCGGGTAACATCTCTATGATGGTTCGGTAGGTGATACAGATGACATGGTTAACCTTATGGCTAAAAAAAATCATCCTACTTGTCCTTTTGGCAGCCTTTCTCGATCTGATCCTGCCGAATACGACACTCCAGCGTTACGTCAAGATGGTGATGGGTCTGATTCTCTTGCTGACGATCATCTCTCCAGTCTTCTCTCTGTTTAGTCTTTCGCAGGAGGATATTGCCTTTCGACTGGATCGCTACCAGCAGCAATTAAACAAACCTGCGGATGCCGAGTGGAAACGGATTACCGACAAGCTTTTGGGACAGCAAAATGAACAAATGACCGCTTATGTGCAAAACCAGGTTGCGGCTGGTGTGAAGGCCAGGGTGAAGGAAGCGTATGGAGTGGAGGTGCAGGATGTTGCCGTCACCGTAAATACCCAAAATCCCGATGAGCCAAAGCTGGCAAAAATCGAGCTTGTACTAGGTGAACCAAAAGAGGATAAGCCGAATGGGCAGGTTCCAATTGAGACCGTGAAACCAATTCAGCCTGTCGAGATCACGGTAGGTGAAAAGGTAGAGGAAAAGCCAAAACAGGAAATGGCAGCGAGCGCACAGCAGAACAACCCGATGCTAGCCCAAATTTCTAACGATATTGCCATGCAGTGGGGACTTGCCAAAGACCAGGTTGTCGTCGTGGACGAGTCTCACCAAGGAGAAAAACAATAACGGAAGGGTCCGAAGAAGCGAGGTGAGAGAGATGCTGGAAAGGCTAAAGAAGCTGTGGGAAGGCAATAGCGGAAGCAAAAAGCTGAAGCCATTCCACTACTTGATTGTCATATTGGGAGTAGGGATTGCCGCTATGATTCTGACAGACTTTCTCGCTGTGGAAAAAGATAAGGCACCCCTCGGATTTGGTGTCTCCACCAATGAATCGGGCGGTTCTCCAAGTGGAGATTCAGCCACTCCCGTTTTAGGAAGCTCACCCGCTACGGATATCATCGCTGAGTACGAAAATATTTATGAATCACAGCTGCGGGATATTTTGGGGAGCGTAGTTGGGGTTGGGGGGGTGGAGGTCATGGTCAATTTAGAATCCACGCCTGAACTCGTCGTAGAAAAAAACCGGAACATGCGGTCTTCCACCAATCAGGAAATGGACAAGGAAAAGGCGACTCGCAATCAAAATGACCAGACCCGAGATGAGCAGTTGGTCATCATCCAGGGCGGCAAGCAAGACCAACCCGTCGTCGTGAAAACGCTGAAACCTCGCGTTCGCGGCGTCCTGGTGGTAGCAAAGGGTGCTGATAACATTCAGGTGAAAGCGTGGATCACCGAAGCTGTTCAAAAGGTTTTAGACGTTCCCGCTTACAAGATATCCATTTTGCCCAAAAAAGGGTAGGAGGTAATGGCAAATGATTCTGCGGAAACAAACAGTGTGGTTGTTGACAATGCTAGCTGTCATGGTGGTACTTTCGGGTTATTATTTAGTGAAGGGACCTACGGACCAGGTGCCCACCTCGGGAAATCAGCAGGCTGTTCAAAAGCAGGAACAGATTTCTGGAGTCGTGGTTGAATCCAAGCAAGTAGAGCAAGCTCCTCAAGCTACACCAGTCGATGCAAAAAACAACAAGCAGGAAGCTACAGCACAGCCTGCAAATACGCCAGCCACTCCTGATTTATCGAAGCAAACAGCAGGAAATGCAGTGCTACCAGTCGCTGATACAACAAGCGAGATTTTCCAAGGCTATAAAATGAAACGAGAAGCACAGGTGCAGCAGCAAAAGGATGAGCAGCTCGCGATCATGAGCAATGCCGACTCCACACCACAAGCAGTAGCAGAAGCCAAAGCAAAATACGAAGAGCTTTCTTCACAGGACAACGCTACAATGACGGTAGAGGAAATGCTCAAAGCAAGTGGCTACCAGGATGCAGTCGTGTTTGTCCAGGATGATAAAGTAACAGTCATCGTACAAAAAGACAAATTGAGCGCTAACGAAGCTGTGGAAATCATCGCACACGTCAAACAGCATTTGAATGTTCCTGCTACGAATATCAACGTTCAGTTTAAGAGCTCTTGAGTGAATGCCAGCAAATCTCAAGTACGAATCACCGTTATAACAGGCACTCAAAACGGGCATGATTGTAAGGATTTCCTCGCTTCTTCTGGATAAGAAGAGGGGAAATCCTTTCTTGACGTGGTCTAGGCAAAAAGCTACCATGGATTTATGGTTTGCCATAAGGATACATAAATGACTCCCTGAATCTTGATTGAAACAAACGAAGGAGTGCTTGTTCGTAATGAAAATTCATGAAATCCGCGAAATTATTAAGTTGATTGATCAATCTTCCATTAATGAATTCAAACTGGAATCTGACGGAACAAAAGTAACGCTCAGAAAATCCGGCGCCACAGAAACAGTTGTCGTTACACAAGCTGCTGTACAAGCTCCTGTGGCAGCGCAATTAGCAGTTGCTCCAGCGCCAACAGTGCAAGCAGTAGCAGCACCAGTTGTAGCAGAAGCACCAAAAGCTACTCCGGTAGCAGTAGCAGACGATGCAAACCTGCACAAAATTGTTTCTCCAATGGTAGGAACATTTTATAGCTCACCAGAACCAGGCAAACCAGCATATGTTCAAGCAGGCGACAAAGTGAATGCGAGCAAAGTTGTTTGCATCGTAGAAGCGATGAAGCTGTTTAACGAGATTGAAGCAGAAGTAACAGGCGAGATTGTAAAAGTATTAGTAGAAGACGGCCAATTGGTTGAATACGGTCAACCATTGTTTTTGGTGAAGCCAGAATAAGGTGGAGGAGAGCGAAATGTTTCAAAAAGTATTGATTGCCAATCGCGGGGAGATTGCGGTACGGGTTATCCGTGCTTGTCGCGAGCTGGGCATTCGTACGGTCGCTGTCTACTCCGAAGCGGATCGTGAGGCGCTTCATGTCAAACTGGCCGACGAAGCCTATTGTATTGGTCCAAAGGCATCCAAAGAAAGCTATTTGAACATAGCGAACATCATGAGCGTAGCGACCAAGGTTGGAGCGGATGCGATCCATCCGGGCTACGGCTTTTTGGCGGAAAACGCTGATTTTGCCGAGATTTGTGCTGCGTGCAATATTACCTTTATTGGACCGGACCCAGAAGCGATTGTTAAAATGGGTGACAAGTCTACTGCCAAAGATACGATGAAAACAGCTGGCGTACCAACAGTACCAGGTACAGAAGGCTTGATTGAGGATATAGCGGGCGCGGTCGAAACAGCAAATGCAATCGGCTATCCAGTCATGGTTAAGGCAACAGCAGGTGGCGGCGGACGCGGAATGCGTGTTGCAGTAGATGACGAAGACTTGGAAAAAGCCATTCGTCAGGCACAAAATGAAGCAAAAACAGCGTTTGGCAATGCGGGTGTGTACCTAGAAAAGTTCGTAGAAGGTCCACGCCACGTAGAAATCCAGATCATGGCAGACAAGCATGGAAATGCTGTCTATCTGGGTGAACGTGATTGCTCTATTCAACGACGTCATCAAAAGCTGATCGAAGAAGCGCCATCGCCTGCCTTGAGCGAGGAGACCCGCCAGCAGATGGGCGAAGCCGCCGTGGCTGCTGCGAAAGCTGTTTCCTACCACGGAGCGGGTACAGTAGAGTTTTTGCTTGATAAACATGGAAAATTCTACTTCATGGAAATGAATACACGCATTCAAGTAGAGCATCCTGTAACTGAGCTGGTAACGGGAATCGACCTGATCAAGGAACAGCTAACTGTTGCGTACGGACAGCCGCTGTCATTCACGCAAGAGGACATCAAGCTCGATGGCTGGGCGATTGAATGCCGAATCAATGCGGAGAATCCTGCGAAAAACTTTATGCCATCTCCAGGACGTATTACCGAATACCTGGCTCCAGGTGGCTTCGGGGTTCGCGTGGATAGCGCAGCTTATTCCGGATATGCAATCCCGCCTTATTATGACTCCATGATCGCAAAGCTGATCGTCTGGGGCAAAGACCGTGATGAAGCGATCGAGAGAATGAAGCGCGCGCTCGGTGAATTTGTGGTGGAAGGAATTACGACAACGATTCCGTTCCACTTGAAAGTACTCGATCATGAAGTGTTTGTCAGTGGACAATTTGACACCAAGTTTTTGGAGCTGTATGATCTGAATCTTGGTGAGGAGTAAGGGCTGATTTGTAAAAAAACGGTGCTCTTGCTATAATGTAATACAAATCTAAAGGGAGGTGCGAAGCATGGAAGAGTTTACTCCAGATTTAGATAGAACGGAGCTTGGGAAAGTTCAGATCGCTCCCGAAGTGCTGGAAGTGATCGCGGGCATGGCTGCTTCCGAGGTTGAAGGCGTAGCACAAATGAGCGGCGGTTTCGTAGGAGAAATAGCTGAACGATTGGGCCGTAAAAATATTGCACGAGGCGTTCGTGTGGAAGTAGGTTCCCGTGAAGCTGCGGTTGATGTTTCGATTATCGTGAAATATGGACACCGAATTCCCGATGTTGCTCGAAATATTCAAGATAGTGTGCGTAATGCGATCGAGGGCATGACTGGTCTTTCGGTGGTTGAGGTAAACGTACATATCGTCGACGTAGAGCTGAAAGCCGAAGAAAAAGCGCCAGCGCCTGCTGTAGTGGAAGATTACCAGCGCGTGCGTTAACATGCAGCGGATGGATGCCCCCTACTAACAGGGGGCATTTTGCTCATTCAAATTGCGCTTTTGTCATATGTGCCTTGTTTGTCTCCCCTACAAACTTGGCTTAAAGGAGAGATGCACGTGAATTTGTTTGACCGCTTTATCTTGACGATTTACAGCTTTGCTCTGATCATCCTGTCTTGCATCGCCATCACCGCGTTTAGCGGTTGGATTTCTCCAGATGTATTTGCTCCTTATATTGATCAAATGCTAGCTGGGACTAACATCACGTATCTCATCGTTGCGATTATTTTCCTCGTTGTCAGTCTTCGTTTCTTCTTCAGTTCCTTCCGCAGAAGCAAGCCAAAAGTGGAACGCGGCATACGCCAGCGTAGTGAGCTGGGGGAGGTCAATATTACGATTCAGACGATCCAAACCATTGCTGAGCGTGCTGCGAGACGAGTAAAAGGTGTTCGTGATATGAAGACCACAGTCAAAGCTTTGGAAAGTGGCAATATCATTACCTTGCGTGTCTCAGTGGATGGGGAAACGCCTTTGCCTGATTTGACACAACAACTGCAGGCTGGTGTAAAAGAGCAAGTGGAAGGCATTGCTGGGGTTGTTATTTCCGAGGTAGAGGTAGTTGTTACGGAAGTGGCTCAGCAAGAAAACTACGCGGCTCGCAAGCGTGTGGAATAGAAGGTGAACGCCATGTTATGGGAGTTATTGTGGGAGCATAAGGGGAAGCTAATGGGGGTTCTGGCCGGACTTTTTTTCGGTATCATCTACCTTCTCGTCGGCTTTTGGGATACACTGGTGTTTGTTGTGTTTGTCGGAACCGGCTACTACATTGGCCGTAAATTGGATCATAAAGAAGATTTGCGGGAGATCCTTGATCGGATTCTGCCAGGCAAGTTCCGGTGATTACGTCCGGAGGGATGATCTCCGGGCTCACTTTAATTAGTAGGTGAATGGAATGAAACGAAGAACAGCACGAGAAAAAGCAGTCCAATGTCTATTCCAAATTGACATGGCTGAAGTCCCAGTGAATGAAGCGGTTGCGCTGGTTATGGAAGAATCCGAAGAAAACGCGCAATATTTGCGTTATCTTCTCGACGGAGTCTTGACTAACCTCACAGAGATTGATGCAGAAATCAAGAAGTATTTGCGTGGCTGGCAATTAGAGAGAATTGCGAATGTAGACCGCGCTATTCTTCGCCTCGCTTTCTATGAGATTATGTTTGAAGCAGAAACTCCTGACAAGGTCGTTATGAACGAAGCGATCGAGATTGCCAAGCTGTTCAGTGACGAGCAGTCCCATCGCTACATTAACGGTGTCTTGTCCAGCTTCTTGCAGACTCGTGAGACGGCACAGGCGTAACAGGCAGGAGATACAAGCATGACTAAGGTAATGTTAGGCATTGATACGAGCAATTACCGGACATCGCTGTGCTTGGCTCAGGAAGACGGCCGGATTGTGGCAGAAGCAAAACGCCTCCTGAAAGTAAAGGAAGGAAAACGCGGTCTGCAGCAGTCTGAAGCCGTCTTTCAGCATGTGATGAACTTACCAGAGCTAAGCGAGCAGATGAAGTGGATGGATTATGAGATCGAAGCAGTATGTGTCAGCGAGAAGCCTCGCCCTGTAGATCAATCCTATATGCCAGTTTTCAAGGTAGGAGAAGGCTTGGCTAAATCATTAGCGACCTATTTGCGTGTCCCGCTCCATCTCACCACACACCAGGAAGGACACATCGCAGCAGGGGAATATACGGCAGAAGTGCGTCCCGAGGAAAACCGCTTTTTGGCTGTGCATTTGTCTGGCGGAACCAGTGAGCTTTTATTGTGTGATCGCTTGGATTCGGGATATTCGATCGAAAAGGTAGGAGGAACGATTGACCTCCATGCAGGACAATTGGTAGACCGTATCGGGGTCGCGCTAGGGATGTCATTTCCGGCGGGGCCACAATTAGAAGAGCTCGCCAAGCAGTCTACGGGAGAGTTTCGGGTTTCTTCCGCGGTTGATGGCTTATCATTCAGCTTTTCAGGACCAGAAGCATCATTGCTGCGGGCATTGGGTGCAGAAGCGGCGAGTCATGCAGATATTGCGCGTGCGACAGAGCAGTGCATCGCCAATACGTTGGAAAAGGCTTTGCGCAACGCTGTCGGTCAAGGCTTGCCAAAAGACATTTTGATCGTTGGAGGAGTAGCGGCGAATCAGTACATGCGTGAACGCTTGATTAAGCGTCTCGAGCACCCTGCTGTGAAAGCGAAATTATACTTCTGTGACCCTGTTTATTCGGGAGATAATGCTTACGGTGTTGCTATGCTAGGATGGATGAAGCAAAAAACGAACATTAAATAATGATGAACTTTTTATGATTCGGCTTTACAGCTATTCGCTAAATCGGTACACTTAATGTATCGACGTAAATGAAGGAGGCTTTTTCTCCATGGCTGCAACCATTCTCCAAGGAAAAGAAGTAGCGCAAAGTATTCGTACCGAGTTGGCGACCGAAGTTGCTGATCTGAAAAAACAAGGGATTATCCCGGGATTGACCGTAGTGTTAGTGGGAGATGACCCTGCGTCTCATTCGTATGTACGCGGAAAGTCCAAAGGCTGCGAGGAAGTCGGCATCCGTTCTGAGCTGATTTTGAAGGATGCTTCGACTACAGAGGAAGAATTGCTTTCGATCATCCAAGGTTTGAACGAAAATCCGAACGTTAACGGGATTTTGGTTCAACTCCCTCTGCCAGCTCACATCTCCGAGAGCGCTGTGATTGAAGCAATCCATCCGGAAAAAGACGTGGACGGTTTTCATCCGATTAGCGTAGGCAACATGGTGCTGGGAAATGAAACCATGCTACCTTGCACACCGCATGGCATCATCGAATTAATTAAACGCACAGGTACCGAGATTGCAGGCAAGCATGCTGTTGTCATCGGTCGCAGCAACATTGTCGGGAAGCCAGTGTCCCTCCTTTTGCAGCAAGAAAACGCAACAGTCACAATGTGTCATTCTCGCACGCAAAATTTGGAGGAGCATACGCGAAGAGCGGATATTCTCGTGGTTGCAACGGGCAAGGCCCATATGATCGGAAAAGAACACGTGAAACCAGGTGCTGTTGTGATTGATGTCGGAGTCAATCGTATTGAAACAGGAAAGCTTGTCGGTGACGTCAAATTTGACGAAGTGCAAGAGGTAGCGAGCTTCTTGACACCTGTTCCCGGCGGTGTAGGCCCGATGACCATCACGATGCTTTTGAAAAACACAGTTTCGGCGGCAAAAAAGCAAGCAAAACGATAACAGTACCTGCTACTTATGGAAATGGATAGGGCGCCACTGCTTTATCCATTTCTTTTCTATGGGAGGGCGTATGGCTGTTCAAAACATTTTATCTGTCAGTGATTTAAATCGGTTTATAAAGCATGTTCTGGAAAAGGAAGCGTATTTGCAGGATGTCTGGGTGAGAGGGGAAATCTCGAACTTTACCCACCACTCCAGCGGGCATATGTACTTTACACTCAAGGATAAGACTTCACGAATCAAGGTCGTGATGTTCGCTAGCTACAATCGGTTTGTACGCTTTATTCCGAAGGATGGCACGAAAACAATTGTTCGAGGTTCTATTTCTGCCTTTGAGCGGGATGGAGCGTATCAGCTATATGCAAAAGAGATGCAGCCGGATGGTCTTGGATCTCTTTATTTGGCATTTGAGCAATTGAAGGAAAAGCTTGCATCGGAAGGACTATTTGCAGCAGAAAGAAAACGGTTGCTTCCTCGTTTTCCGAAAAAAGTAGGGGTCGTTACCTCTCCGACAGGCGCAGCGATTCGCGATATCTGCACAACCATTCGGCGCAGATATCCGCAAGCACAAATCGTATTGGCACCTGCCGTCGTCCAAGGTGTTGACGCACCAGGCTCGATCATTTCAGCCATCCGAATTATCAATCAGCAGCCAGATATCGATGTGCTGATTGTGGGACGAGGTGGCGGTTCCATCGAAGAGCTGTGGGCTTTCAATGATGAGCTGGTAGCAAGGGCGATTGCGGGATCGACTATCCCTGTGATTTCGGCAGTCGGTCATGAAACGGATGTGACAATCGCTGACTTTGTAGCGGATGTACGAGCGGCAACGCCAACTGCAGCAGCTGAGTTAGCTGTCCCTCACTACCTGGAATGGGTTGAGCGCGTCAAGCAATTTGATAGTCGCATATACCGTGCTGTTCAAAACCGACTTACCGCAGAAAGAAAGCGTTTGGAGCGACTGGAGAGCTCATACGCGATGCGTCAACCGCAGCGGAGATTAGAAGAATCAGCCGAACGTTTGGACCGAGCACATTTGCGGATGCGTCAAGCGATGAAGCATTTGCTGGAGCGAAGACGTGAACGCTTTGAACGAATCGATGGTCAGCTAAAGCGCTACAAGCTCGTGGACCGGATCGGGGAGCGGCGCAGGGCGGTATCGACCATTCGGGCACGGCTCGACGAAAGATTTCGCGGACAACTCACGCAAAAGAAAATGTCATTTGCCGCTCGCGTCGCGCAGCTCGATGCACTTAGTCCGCTGAAGGTCATGCAGAGAGGCTTTTCCTTGGTGTATACAGGTGAAACTTTGGTGAAATCCGTAGAGCAGTTTGCTCCCGGAGACGAGCTCATGGTACGATTAAAAGATGGTAGTGCGACTGCACGTGTGGAACAGATTAATCGGGAGGAGAAACACAATGGCTCGCAAGAAAACAGACCAAGAGAATGACATGCAGTTTGAAGAAGCGATGAAACGTCTCGAAGAAGTTGTGAATCGCCTGGAAGAAGGAGAAATTCCTTTGGAAGAGGCCATTACCCTTTACCAGGAAGGGGTAACGCTTTCCAGGATTTGCGGCCAGAAACTGGATGCCATTGAGGCCAAAATTGTTCAGCTCGTAGAAGAGGATGGACAGCTCAAGCAAAAGGCTTTTCGGGTGGAAGGGGAATGATGATCACAGTGGATACATTCCAAGCCTACCTGAAAGAAAAGATTTCTTTTATCGAGAACAATCTGGTGCCAGCTCTGGAACAGCAGGGTGTTCCTTCTGCCTTGTACGAATCCATGAAATATTCGCTGATGGCGGGTGGAAAACGGCTGCGTCCGATGCTGGTTTTAGCGGTTCTTGAGGCCTTGGACAAGCCGATCGAGCGCGGTATTCCATTTGCGGTTGCGCTAGAAATGATACATACGTACTCCCTTATTCACGATGATTTGCCTGCGATGGATGACGATGATTTGCGACGTGGCAAGCCAACAAACCACAAGGTGTTTGGTGAGGCCACAGCGATTTTGGCTGGAGATGCTCTTCTGACACGAGCGTTCTCGCTCATTGCTGAACAATATGGGGAGCGTGCGGATGTCTCGGCATCGACGACAGTCAAGCTGATTGCGGAGCTCGGCAAGCGTGCTGGTGCTACCGGGATGGTCGGAGGACAAATGGCTGACATCGAGGGCGAGACGAAACAACTCAACCTGGAGCAATTGGAATTCATTCATCGTCACAAGACAGGTGATTTGCTCATAGCAGCTCTGCGTGGTGGTGGATATCTGGCGGAAGCAACGGAAGCACAGATGGATGCCCTGACGAGGTATGGCGTCTGCATTGGACTCGCATTCCAGATTCAGGACGATATTCTGAATGTCGAGGGGGACGCGTCAGAACTAGGCAAGGCAGTTGGCAGTGATGCGGATCGTCAAAAAGCTACATACCCTTCCTTGCTTGGACTGGCTGAATCCAAGAAACGTTTGCTTGCCTTGATTGAAGAAGCGAAGGCTGCGCTTGCAGAAGCGGGAATCGAGCATTCGGCACTCAGTCCACTCGCAGATTATGTGCGGAATCGGAATAAATAGGAAAAAGCTGGCGTCCAGAAGTGGAAAGCCAGCTTTTTCTGTGAGAAACGTCTCGGCGTTTTTCATAAAAGTGACGTGATCGTTTGGTTTGGTTGAGGAGCTTTACAATCGCTTGTCATCTACAGCTTGTAACCAGCTTTCAATTTCACCAATGACTGATTGGATGCAGCCATCCTCAAAAGGCGAATACAGCTTTGCAAAGGCAACCAGCTCGGTAAACGATTTGCTGCCCCCCTCTTTACATAAAGCCAGATAGTCGCTCCATGCTTGATCGGCATTATCTTGCGCACGTTTCCAAAATTGGAAGGCGCAGATTTGGGCGAGAGTGTAATCGATGTAGTAGAATGGATCGCGGTAAATGTGGGCTTGCTGCTGCCAATAGCCGCCTGCTTCCAAAAACGCATTCTCATCGTAATTACGGTAAGGCAGATACTTGCGCTCAATTTCACGCCAGGTCTCTTTGCGTTCCTGCGGGCTCATTTCGGGCTTTTCATACACAGCATGCTGATATTCATCCACAGCGACGCCATACGGGATGAAGAGGAGAGCACCGCTCAAGTGATCAAACTTATATTTCTGTGTGTCCTCTTCAAAAAACAGCTCCATCCACGGCCAGGTCAAAAACTCCATGCTCATCGAATGAATTTCGCAGGCCTCGTATGTCGGGAAATGATACTCGGGAACTTCATATCGGCGGCTCACATACACCTGAAAAGCATGCCCAGCTTCATGAGTCAGTACGTCGATATCTCCCGATGTTCCGTTAAAATTGGAGAAAATAAAAGGAAGCTTGTAGTGGCTCATATACGTGCAATAGCCGCCGCTTGCCTTTCCTTTTTTGCTTACCAAATCGAGACAATCATTCTCTAACATAAAGGTAAAAAATTCGTTCGTTTCATCAGATAATTCTGCGTACATCCGTTTCCCGTTATTCACGATCCATTCTGGCGACCCTTTTGGAGTTGGATTGCCTGTAGCAAAACCAAAATCCAAATCGTAATACTTCATAGAATCAACGCCAATGCGCTCACGCTGTCTTTCGATCAGCTTTGTCGCAACAGGAACGATGTGCTCATGTACCTGTGCACGGAATGCGGCAACCATGTCGGCATTGTAGTCGGTCCGATTCAAGCGTGCATAAGCAAGCTCGACGAAATTGGCAAATCCAAGTTTGGTGGCGATTCGCGATCGTACCTTAACCAGGCTGTCATATATACGATCCAATTCCGCAGTATGCTGCTCCAAAAATTCGTACTTGGCTTCAAAGGCACGCTTGCGCAGCTGTCTGTCCGTCGACTTTTGGAAAGGAATCAGTTGCGGGAGATTGCGTTCCTCGCCTTCAAACATGATCTTGGCAGAAGCAATTAAAGCGGTGTATTGACTCGTCAAGCGATTTTCTTCCTGAAGATCGGCTACTACGTCAGGGGAGAACGTGCGCAAGGTGGTTTCCGCTAGCCGAAACAACTGGGCTCCCCACTTGTTCTCAAGCTCTGTCCGATAAGCAGAGTGGACGATCGCATCGTAGTAACGAGAGATGAGCCCTTGGTACAAGGGACTTGCTTCATCCCAATAATCCTGCTCAGCTTTGTAAAAAGGGTCCTCCGTATTGATGGTGTGCCGGATTTGCGCCACTTCCCGAGCGGTTTCTACCTCCTGGCGCAATTCAATCAACTGTCCCATTGCCTTATCTTGTTCTTCAAAGCTTGTTGCCTGCTGAAACGCATCTAACAAGCCCGTAAATTGCGTTTCAACTTGTTCCATGTCTACACGGCTGTATGTAATCTCTGTGAACTTCATGGGGTCACACCTCACTTTTTCCGAATTTGTCGATCCATTTTATTTTAACAGAATTTGGTGTTTTTGCGCAGTCAGAGGATACATATGGAGGAAAAGTGGTGTTTTTAATAAGAAACCGTTATAATGAATCAAGTTGAAATTAAGCGGAGGAAAGGCTTTATTGAATAAAAAAGAGCCGAGTTTTCCATTGGCCGGATTGAATTGCAGCATGCACAATCGCCGGAGAACGAACAGTTGAAAGTGAGGAATACCAATGCTGCTTACTTCTATAAATGATCCTCAGGACCTAAAAAAATGTACAGTGCCACAGCTCTATTCGCTGGCAACTGAAATCAGACAATTTCTCGTGGAGACGCTGTCTCAGACAGGGGGACATCTGGCTCCAAATCTGGGCGTAGTCGAGCTGACCATGGCGTTGCATTATGTATTCGATAGCCCAAAGGACAAGTTGATTTGGGATGTAGGGCATCAAGCCTATGTACATAAAATGCTGACTGGTCGCAGGGAGATGTTTCCGACACTGCGTCAATACAAAGGACTGTGTGGATTTCCGAAAATGGTGGAGAGTCCACATGATGTTTGGGAAACCGGACACAGTAGTACATCGTTATCCGCGGCGATGGGGATGGCTACTGCCCGGGATTTGAAAAAGGAAAAAAATCATGTTGTGGCAGTCATCGGTGACGGTGCCTTGACAGGCGGAATGGCTCTGGAAGCCTTGAATCACATCGGGCATGAAAATAAAAATGTCATTGTTGTCTTGAATGACAATGAGATGTCGATCGCTCCAAATGTTGGTGCCCTACACAATTACTTGGGCAAGATCCGTTCGACTGAAAACTATCGCTGGGCCAAGGACGAGGTGGAAGCAATACTCAAGTCCATCCCTGCTGTTGGCGGCAAGCTGGCGAATATGGCAGAAAGATTCAAGGACAGCATGAAGTATTTGCTCGTTTCGGGCGTTCTATTCGAAGAGCTGGGCTTTACTTATATCGGACCCATTGATGGTCATAATATGGAGCTTTTGCTCGATACATTGAAAACGGCAAAGCAAACAAAAGGTCCTGTCTTGATTCATGCGATTACGAAAAAGGGATTAGGTTATGCGCCAGCAGAGGCAGATTCCGTCAAATGGCATGGAATCGGTACCTACAAGATCGAATCAGGCGATACACCAAAGTCAGCACCGACCTACACATCCGTTTTTGCGGATACGATGATAAAACTGGCGGGTGAAGACAATTCGATTGTTGCTGTGACTCCTGCGATGCCTGCAGGCTCCGGACTGATTCCGTTTGGTCAAAAGTTCCCGGATCGCTTGTTTGATGTCGGAATTGCCGAGCAGCATGCATGTACGTTTGCAGCGGGATTGGCTACCCAAGGATTGAAGCCGGTCCTGGCGATTTACTCCACGTTCCTGCAAAGGGCTTACGATCAGCTGATACATGACGTTGCACGCCAAAAGCTCAATGTTACGTTTGCAGTAGACCGTGCAGGGCTGGTTGGAGCAGATGGAGAAACGCATCAGGGCATGTACGATATTGCTTTCATGCGCGTCATCCCGAATATGGTCATCATGGCACCGAAGGATGAAAATGAATTGCGTCATATGATGAAAACGGCTTCTGTCTACGAAGACGGTCCGATCTCGTATCGCTATCCTCGTCTGCCTGCTCGTGGGGTTCCATTGGATGAGGAGCTGCAAGTGCTGCCAATCGGTAAAGCCGAAATCGTTCGAGAAGGAAAGCATGTCGCCATTCTCTCGTTCGGTCATGTGTTCGAGCTGGCAGAACAGGCGGTCAATCAGCTTCAGACAGAAGGGATCAAGCCGATGCTGATTAATGCACGCTTCTGCAAGCCATTGGACGAGGATCTGCTGTTCCGTCTGGCTCAAGAAGGATACGATATCGTTACGGTAGAAGAAGGCAGCGAAATGGGTGGCTTCGGGAGTGCGGTCATTGAATGCTATAACCGTGCCGGGTATCATGGCATGAATGTACAAGTGATTGCTGTCGATGATTATTTTGTTGAGCATGGCAGCGTTAAGGAACAGCGTAATGAAGTAGGACTCACAGCGGAGAAAATTGCTTCTCGTGTGCGTACCCTGTTACCAATTTCGAAGGGCGTAGTGGAAGCATGAGCATAAGAAAAGAGAGAATTGATGTCCTCCTGGTAGAGCGAGGACATTATGAGACACGAGAAAAAGCCAAAGCAGCTGTAATGGCAGGTCTTGTTCAGGTCGCAAATGAGCGCTGTGACAAGCCAGGGACAAAATTTCCCGAGGATGTAGCCATTACCGTAAAAGGCGAGGTCCACCCTTACGTAAGTCGCGGTGGATTGAAGCTGGAAAAGGCACTCAAGGTATTTGAATTGAACCTGACTGATAAAGTCATGATGGACATCGGGTCATCAACCGGTGGATTTACAGATTGTGCGCTGCAAAACGGGGCAAAGCTCGTGTACGCCATTGATGTTGGCTACGGACAGCTCGCATGGAGCCTGCGCCAGGATGAGCGTGTCGTCGTGATGGAGCGAACCAACTTCCGGCATATGGACCCGGATGCTTTTGCTGGTGAGCTGCCTGATGCGGCATCCATTGATGTTTCGTTTATTTCTCTGAAACTCATTCTTCCTGTTTTGTACCGTTTTTTAAAGCAAGATGGAGATGTCGTTGCTCTGGTTAAGCCACAATTTGAAGCTGGCAAGGAAAAGGTCGGCAAGAACGGAATTGTACGTGAGCCTGAAATTCATGAAGCAGTGCTGACCGATATTGGACAATTTGCCAGCGGCCTAGGCTTTGCCTTAAAGGGTGTAGACTTTTCGCCGATAACAGGTGGAGAAGGAAATATCGAATTCGTCATGCATCTGCAAAAAAATGACACAGGAATGAATTCGGAAACCTGGTTGCAGTGTGTGACAGAGGTAGTTGCCTCTGCTCATGCCAAGCTGAAATAAAAAGAAAACAAAAGCCTCGGGCGTAAATGTACAAACGAGGCTTTTTATTTATGCATGAAAAGTTGTATACTTGTATAAGGATTTCCAACCAACGAGTTTGGGGTGGGCCATATGAAAAAAATTGGAATTATAGCTAACAAAGGAAAACCTGAGGCACGCATTGTCGCACGGGAGCTGCTTTATTTAATCGAGGTCAGAGGCGCACATGTTCTCTTGGATGAGAATATTGCATCTGATCTGGGGCGTGCCGATTTGGGGGCTTCCATAGAGGATATAGGAAGAGAAACCGATCTGGTATGTGTCCTGGGCGGTGATGGAACCCTTCTAGGAATTGCTCGCCAGCTGGCAGGCAGATCCATTCCGATGTTTGGTATTAATCTGGGAACTCTCGGGTTCTTATCCGAAGCGGAGCCAGATCATTTGCCACATGCTGTGGATAATTTGCTCTCTGGAAAGTACGATATAGAAGAGCGAGCGATGCTGGAGGCGTCCCTCGTCCGTAAAGGAACGACTTTAGGAACGTATACTGCGATGAATGACATCGGTATCGCCAAAGGCTCTTTCTGTCGGATTATCCAGTGTGCGGTATACTTAGATGATGCTTATGTAGCGACTTTTAGCGGGGATGGTGTCATCGTATCTACCCCTACTGGCTCGACTGCCTATTCATTGTCAGCAGGTGGGCCGATTGTAGCGCCAAATGTGGACATGCTATTACTGACACCTGTCGCACCGCATTCATTGACAGCACGTCCAATGGTATTATCCAGCGATCAGGTCATTCGTGTGGAAGTAGATGCGATCCATCAGGAGATGGGGCTTTCCATCGATGGACAGTTTGGATACCGTCTAGAGGGCGGGGATCACATCTACATTAAAAAGTCTCCATTTGTGACACCATTAATCAGGTGGAAAAAAGGCGGCTTTTTCGAGGCAATTCGAACGAAATTACAAGGGGAATGGGAGTAATCCATATGAACAAAGGGCAACGACATATCCGAATTCGGGACATCATCAGCAACCAGGAGGTTGAGACTCAGGATGAGCTGGTGGAGCGTCTGCGTGGTGCAGGATTCAATGTAACACAAGCGACTGTATCCCGAGACATCAAGGAATTGCATCTGGTGAAGGTGCCACTTCCGGATGGACGATATAAGTATTCAATGCCTGCTGAACAAAAGTTCAACCCGCTTCAAAAGCTACGACGCATGCTGGTCGATTCCTATATCAGTATCGATCAGGCTGACCATTTTATCGTTTTGAAAACACTCTCAGGACACGCGAATGCTGTTGCAGAGCTGATCGACAACTTGCCATGGGAAGAGATCATGGGAACGATCAGCGGCGACAATACGATCCTGATTATTTGTCGTTCCAAGGAAAATACACATGAAGTGACCAAACGCTTTATGGACATGCTGTAAAGGTGGTCGCTTGCGATGCTAGTAGAACTCTCTATCCGAAATTTTGCCATCATAAAAGAAGTAACTGTTTCTTTTCAAAAAGGCTTGAATATACTGACGGGGGAAACGGGTGCCGGAAAATCAATCATCATCGATGCATTGGGCTTGCTGCTGGGAGGACGGGCTTCTGCTGATTTTGTCCGTTATGGAGAAGCGCGTGCAGAAGTGGAAGGATTGTTTGAGCTGCCTGCCGGACATCCTGCCTTGACGGTTTGTACCAATGTAGGTGTTCAGGTTGAGCAGGACGGTATGCTGGTAGTGCGCAGAGATATTTCCAACCAGGGCAAAAGCATTATTCGATTAAACGGGCAGCTGGTTACGCTTGCCATGCTGCGCGAACTTGGACCGTGGCTGGTAACCGTCCATGGACAGCATGATACCCACATGCTGATGCAGTCTGACAAGCATATCAATTGGCTGGATGTATACGGAGAGACGGCACTAGGCTCTGCCAAGCATGAATATAGCCAGCTGTACACTGCTTTTCGCAAAACGAAGCAGGATTTGGAACGGATGGCGCGTAATGAACGTGAGCTGGTGCAGCGAATTGATCTGCTTGCGTATCAATTAAACGAGATCGAGTCTGCGGCATTGACGCCTGGTGAGGATGAAAAGCTGCTGGCACAGCGCAAGAAGTGGATGAACATTGAAAAAGTTTACTCAACCATGCAGGATGCTTATCGTTCCTTGCACGGAGATCAAAAAGGCATGGATTGGCTCGGGCATGCGATGGGGGATCTGGAACGCATCGTCGGCTATGAAGAGCAGCTCGTTCCGATTCTGGAAACCGTGCAAACGGCTTATTACCAGATCGAGGACGTCGTGCACAAACTGAGACAGCTCTCTTATCAGATGGACTTTGAGCCGGAGCAATTGGCCATCGTGGAAAGCAGATTAGATCAAATCCAGTTTTTGAAACGCAAGTACGGAAAAAGTGTAGACGATATTTTGGAATATGCGGCGACCATTCAGGACGAGCTGGATGATATGCATCACTACGAAGATCGCCTGCAGCAGATTGAAAAACGGTTAACCGAGCTTGCTGCTGATTTGGCTGTAGAAGCCTTGGAATTGTCCGTGATTCGCCAGGAGTGTGCGAGCAGGCTGGCTCAGGAGATCGAGCAGCAGCTAAAAGAGCTACATATGGAACGTGCCCGTTTTGCGATCGACGTGCGTCAAACGCCAGACGAGGACGGAGTCGAAATAGACGGAATCAAACGGCAGGTTGACGCCAACGGTATGGACCAAATTGAGTTTTTGATCTCGCCAAATCCGGGTGAGCCGCTTCGTCCATTAGCTAAAATTGCTTCTGGCGGTGAGCTGTCGCGGGTAATGCTGGCGATTAAGACGATTCTCGCTGGAACGGATCAAGTAGAGACGCTGATCTTTGATGAGGTCGATACAGGTGTAAGCGGCAGGGCAGCTCAGGCGATTGCCGAAAAGCTTGCTCGCGTTGCTGGCCTGCGCCAAATATTGTGCATCACCCATTTACCACAGGTTGCTTCCATGGCTGATGCTCATTTTCTCATCAAAAAAGAAATGAGCGAGTACGAGACAAAAACAATCGTCACTCGACTATCGGATGATGAACGGGTTACTGAGCTCGCTCGAATGCTGAGCGGTGCGGAAGTAACAGCGAAAACAGAAGAACATGCGCGTGAGATGATTCTGCTCGGGCGCGAGCGAAAGGCTGTCAACTAAGTGAGGTTGACAGTCTTTTTTCATTTCAAGCAAAAAGCATCCTCAAGTGGTTATTTTCCTGACATAATCCGTTGATCGGCAGGCAACATTATAGGTACACAAGGTGGAGGTGTCTTATTAGGTGTAGGTAGGGAACGGTAGGAGTGATTGCTGGTGATCCGACAAAACAAAAGAAAATGGATGGGAAGTCTCGTTCTCCTCATCACGGCGCTTGTCGTGAGTTCCACCCCGTTCCGCGATCTGTCATCCTTTCCTAAAGAATTGCGAATCATGGAAGGGTCCCTCGAACAGTTACGCGTCTCCATGCCAGTCATGGGCACTCTGATCAACAGCAATCCCGACATTTTACACGTCAATGGGACAGAGGCACGCGAAGTTTCCGTTGATTTAAGTAAGCCCATGTCCGTTGAGCCGCGTCGGGCCGGTGAAGCCAATTTACAGGTAAAGTGGCGAAACATTCCACTGACCGCTGTCAAAGTAAATGTATTGCCTGATTTACGATTGTACCCTGGTGGACAGTCAATCGGGGTAAAGCTGCAAACGGCAGGTGTACTTGTTGTCGGGCACCATTTGGTGGACAACGGTACAGCTAAATTTTCTCCTGGCGAGCAAGCTGGCATTCATGCAGGGGATATGATCATCAAAATGAATGATCTGTACATCAACGACATGAATGACGTAAAAAAGCTAATCAATGAGGCAGGAAAGAAGAACAGTCCTGTTCAATTGCTCGTCGTTCGTGGCAAGGAAAAGCTGAATCTTACGCTCAGGCCAACCAAGGATAAAAAAGACAATGAGTATCGCATGGGTCTATATATCCGTGATTCCGCCGCAGGTGTAGGAACGCTGACCTTTTACGACCCTGACTCCAAATCTTACGGAGCACTTGGGCATGTGATCTCTGACGTCGATACTGGACAGGCAATCGTAGTTGGAGATGGCCAGATTGTGCAGGCGAGCGTGACCTCGATTGAAAAAGGGCAGAGTGGGAATCCAGGTGAAAAGTTTGCCCGCTTCTACAATGAGAGCGAGGTACTTGGGAACATCACCAAAAATACTCCGTTTGGCATCTTTGGCAAGATGAAAGACGAGCCAAAACGCAGCTATTATGACCAACCACTGCCAATCGCACTTGCAGAGCAGGTCGAGGAAGGCCCTGCAAAGATTTTGACCGTCGTGAATGGTCAAAAGGTGGAAGAGTTCGATATCGAAATCATGAATGTGATCAAGCAGCATTTTCCTGCGACAAAAGGATTGATTATCAAGGTAACGGATAGACGTCTTTTAGAGAAGACAGGCGGTATCGTGCAGGGAATGAGCGGAAGTCCTATCATTCAAAAAGGCAAGATCGTTGGTGCCGTTACCCATGTGTTTGTGAACGATCCTACGTCTGGTTATGGCTGTTATATCGAATGGATGCTGCAGGATGCAGGAATCAACGTACGGAACACTCCTCAGTCCCAGTCCAAAGCCACGACGGATAAGGCTGCATGAATACAACGAGCCGTCACGCATTGCAAGCGAGGCGGCTTTTTCCATTTTGTCGTTCGTTTTACCGAATGAAGTATGAAAGAAGGTATTCTTTGTCGAAATAGCACTTAAATCATTCAATCTTTCGTCATTAGCAGGAATGGATATCCGTTTGTCGAATTATTTTTGTAGTGAAAAGATGGGATGGACTTATCCATTTAGAAATTTTCAACCTCTAGATTGCCACCTTCTTTCCAAAAGACCGTCCATTTGTTAGGAGGAACGACTTTGAGCAAGATTGAAGTGTTGTTGGCAGATGATAACCGAGAATTTGTAAACCTGTTAGAAGAGTACATCAGCAGCCAGTATGACATGAATGTTGTTGGGGTGGCATACAACGGTAACGAGGTAGTACGCTTGTTGCAGGATCGGGTACCTGACGTCCTGATTCTTGACATCATCATGCCACATTTAGATGGCTTGGCTGTTTTGGAGCAAATTCAGGCGATGCGTCTTTCTCCACAGCCAAAAATTATTATGCTTACGGCTTTTGGCCAGGAAGAAATTACGAAAAAAGCTGTTGAACTTGGTGCTGCTTATTACATTCTCAAGCCATTTGACATGGAAGTGCTTGCACAGCGTATCCGTCAAATCATTACTACCAAACCGGCCTCATCCTTCGTATCTTCTGTTAAGCCTCAATCAACGCTGCAAGTAAGAGGACGCAACCTCGATGCCAGCATTACCAGCATCATTCATGAGATTGGAGTTCCTGCACACATTAAAGGTTATTTGTATTTGCGTGAAGCGATTACGATGGTATACAACGATGTGGAGCTGCTTGGTTCCATTACTAAGGTCCTGTACCCGGACATTGCCAAAAAGTTCAATACGACAGCAAGCCGCGTAGAGCGTGCAATTCGCCACGCTATCGAGGTAGCATGGTCTCGTGGTAATCTTGACTCCATCTCCAGCTTGTTTGGCTACACCATCTCCAACACCAAGGCGAAGCCGACCAATTCCGAGTTTATCGCCATGGTGGCAGACAAGCTGCGGATTGAGGCGAAGATTAGCTGAGAGTAAGTAGGACAATGGAAAAATGAAGAAATCGGCAAATTGAAACGATGAATGATCTCTGACCCAATAGAAAGGGACATTAGCACAACAAAGCTAGTGTCCTTTTTTATTGTTTTGTGACAGTCATATTTTTATTTTTGGTGCAGTATCTATGCAGACATCCACAGCGCTAAATACGGACACATAAGGAATATTTTGGTATAATTTGAGTAGGTAATAAGTGATGAATAACCTAATGAAGGATCAACTGAAAATGAGAGTACGAATCAGGATAGAACTTACTGTTTTTGTCTCAAAGAGGTTTCATTCAGAGTCTAATTTCATCCAGAAGTGAGTGGTGTCTGTGCAAGAAGTGACAGTGGAAAAGAAAAAGAAATTTAACGGTTTCTGCTTAACTGGTTTTTATTCAGCAATTATTTCACTCTTCATTTATGATATCGGCTTTATCTTTTTCATTGGATTAATGGTGAGTATAATCGGTTTAATTCGATACAGAAAAGATTTACATAAAGGAAGATGGCAAGGAGTCGTTGGAGTAATCTTGCATTCGGCTTATCTGGTACTGAGTGTAATTCATAATCACAGTTGAATGAATTCAATTCATTCTGAAAAGGAGAGCAAACAAAATGGAGCGAAAATTATTAGGTCAAGTTGGAGTAGATTCTGGGCAATTGGTAATCATCGACCCTTGTTACATTGAAAGTGAGTGGCAGGGTAGGGAATCGGTACTTGGGGTTGATTTTTGGGGTCAAGGCCAAGAAAAGATATTCAATCTACTAAACTGTGAAGGGATTCAAATAGACCGAATAGGCGGTAAGTGTAGAGTCATAACCAGTGATGCCGAAGCAATGATGAAACGAATTAAACTCCTTTCAGAGGACATTAAACAAAAAATAGTGACTGCTCCTTATACGGATAGCACATATGATAAAGTTTGTGATATCACATTAACAGAGGATCAAGGAGGACAATTACATTTTAAGATGGGCCATGCGGGATTGGGAGTCGCATTTCATTCTGGTCTTGGAGATGGTATATATGACGTTTATGCGACCTACAAAGACATTGAGGGGTGGGGGAAACGTATCGTTAAAGTAGAAATTGAACTATTGGATGACGAGCATCTTGAAGAAATCAATGAACGTTTTGGAATGAAATGAAAACATGATTTTTTTAGGAGAGGCCCCTTGTTATCCAAGGGGTCTCATACTTATCTATTTTATTCCTGCTTTGCTCTCAAAAAAGAGCTTCCTCGCATCAGCACGCTTCTTCCCAGGCGAGAACGGTAAAATCCCCGCTCCAGCAGCCCAAAGAGCGAACCGCTTGTCCAGTACAGCCCAAGGGCAACCGGTGCTTTCCAGAGGACCATCAGAAAGACAACGACCATAACAGCCGAGCTTAACATCCTTGTAATTAGCGAGCTGTCTGTAGACATTTCAGCAGTTAAAGGGATCATGCTTGTAATAAAAGTCAGTCCAGCAGCCAGCGCAGGCAGCAGATGCCACGGGTCAAACTGGGCGAACGAGGCGACCCATGGAATCAATGAGGACGACATTTGCGCCCCATGCGTGAAAAACAAGCCATACATCGCCATGAAAATCGGCATTTGCACGATCGCTGTAGAAAACATGGAAAAGGGTTTGACCCCTGCTTTGCGATAAAGATTCATGGTTTCTTCCATCAGCTTGGTTTGATCCGCCTTATACTGCTCTTGAATTAGCTTCAGCTCAGGACGGATGGCACCCTGTAGTAATGTCTGACGAGCAGTTCGCAAACTAAGCGGAAACAGTAGCCCTCTAATGAACAGGGTAAAAAGGACAATGGCGATGCCCCAATCCTGTGCGAATTGGAAAAAAACCTGAAGCATGGACGCTAAAATATTGATAACAGGTTGAACGAATGCATACATGAACGATTCCTCCTTGTATAGTTGCTACTCAAAAGCAATACAAGAAGAAAAGCGGCTCTGCATCATCCAGAGAACGGCTATATTCCTTTGGTGGAGCTTTGCGCCGAACAAAAAGAATTCTTGGCCTGCCGCTGAGGCGTATCGCGCCGTTATCGTGGTCTGGGCAAGCGAGTTCGTATGGCAAAGGCACACGCAGTACAAGGGGCTTGCCAGGTCCACTAAACAGGTGAGCGACCAAATAACCTGACACCCCGAGAGCCAGCAGCAGTAGCGACATATCAAAGGAAAATTCCATCGCTTCACCTCCAATCGATCAGCTGCACACTCACATGATAAAGATAACACAACAATGCGCTTTCTTCCTACCTGTATTCTGGATGAAAGCATGGAATTGCTAGGATTCAGAAGATAATCTTGCCACACACGTAATTTGAGGAGCCACCTTTGCATTTCTCGGATCGATAAAAAAGAAGAGAAGTACATTGGGATGATACCGATAGCTTATTACGCAATCGTCATTGGTAGAATCGCAGCGTCTACTTTTCTGAACGAGAGATGGGTACCGTCAAGCCCGGGGATGTATACCACAGAAATGGAGACGAACTTGGAAGTATACATACAAAAAAACAGGTAAGTAGAGTAGGAGGGACCAGATGTGGAGAACTTTCCCATTATCGTCTTGTTAATTGGGCTCTTGATCACACTTTTTTCTGTAAAATATCCTCGATACCGGAATCTGACTCTCATTGGATCGGGGGCACTGCCCTGCGTTTTGTACAGTATCCAGCCAAGCTTTTGGTGGATTTGTTTGATACTACTAGTCATTACGTACTGTGCTGAATTTTGGAAAATTAAAAAAGGCAAAGCATAATCTACTTGCGAAAAATTTATGAACCATGCCCAGGACAGCGAGACGAGTATCCGCAAATCCCCCAAAAGTAGAATATTCCTTGACGCCAAGAGGGAAAACATTAATGCCTATTCTGGAGGAAATGTGCAAGTGGGGCGTATCGAATCAATAAAATGTGCCGCGTTCGCTTGTAGGATTAAGAGAAGAATGTAAAATAGAAAAGAATATACTTTTGAGTGAGGCAGGTGTTGCGAATTGCGTAATTTAGATGAAATTCTCGCATTTAATCGTGAATTTGTAGCGAATCAGGAGTATGAAAAATACCAGACGACGAAATTTCCTGACAAGCGTCTGGTAGTACTTTCTTGCATGGATACACGATTAGAAGAACTGCTACCGAAGGCCATGAACATGCGTAATGGAGATATCAAGCACGTAAAAAGTGCAGGAGCAATCGTATCCCACCCGTTTGGAAGTATTATGCGGAGTATCATGGTTGCGATTTACGAATTGAACGCTGAGGAAGTCATGGTTGTAGGACACTACGATTGCGGGATGAGTGCTCTCGATAGCAAACGTACGATGGCAAAAATGACGGAAAAAGGGGTCAATGCAGAGACCTTGTCTACCCTGCAGCATGCGGGTATCAATTTGAATAAATGGCTCCGTGGATTTGACTGTGTCGATGATAGTGTAAAAAGCAGCGTTGAGACCATCAAAAACCATCCTCTGCTGCCACCAAGCGTAGCTGTTCACGGTTTACTGATTGATCCGGTAACAGGCAAGCTGGATGTTGTTGTCAATGGCTATGACTATTTAGAAGCTCGTGGCTGACCCGCACTATCAACCGATCACTCGCAAGTCCTTTTTGCGCAAGGTCCTACTTGGCGTAGGGGGACTGGTCGGTCTGATGATGGGGGCAGGTGTATACGGCTACAATTGGGAGCGAAACGTACTACAGGTGGAACGGCTTTCTGTCACGCTTCCGAGTCTGCCAAAGAGCTTTCAGGGTACGAAGCTCGTACACTTCAGCGATGTACACCTGGGGCATTATTTGGAGCCGCAAGATTTGCAAAAGATCACGGACAGGATAATCGCCGAGCAACCAGATTTGATCTGCTTTACAGGTGATTTGGTAGATGAGAGCACACGAGCGCTGTCTGCAGCTGTCCCGATTTTAAGTCAGTTACAGGCACCATTAGGGAAGTATGCTGTGCTGGGAAACCATGATTACCGATTGAGCGAGCAAATGGTTATTCGGAATGCTTTAACTGCTTCTGGATTTGAGGTACTGGATAATCGAAATGTACCGCTCACGAAAAATGATGATCAGGTGTACGTAGCTGGAGTGGATGATGTGCTTCACGGTGTACCCAACATTCAGCAAGCACTGACTGCTATTCCTGAGGGAAAGACAGTGATCTTACTGGCACATGAGCCGGATTTTGCTGATGAAGCTGTCAACTATCCCGTGCACCTTCAGTTGTCGGGACATAGCCATGGTGGTCAGGTCAGGCTGCCAATAATCGGCCACCTGATGACACCAAAGCTAGCTCATAAATACGTACAAGGCATGTATCAAGTTGGCAATCATTCCATGCAGGTTTATACAAATAGAGGAATAGGGACAACCATTTTGCCGGTGCGCTTATTTTGTCGGCCTGAGTTGACGGTTTTAACCTTACGTTAATACGAATCTTTCATCCATTGGACGAATTGCTGAAAAGCTTCGTCCTCTTTTTTTGGATGCAAGTACGCAATCAAGGTCGGACGCTGAAGTATGCCGTTTGCAATATCATGTGCAACAAGCCTGCCCTCAGACAATTCGCGCTGGATTGTCCGTTCAGGCAGCATGGTAATGCCGAGTTGCCGCTCGACCATTGTTTTTACCGCGCTAAAGCTGTCCAGCTCCATGATTGCATTCGGGAAGACACCGTGCTGAGCGAGAAAACGGTCAATTCGTTGGCGATACGGTGCGGTATGATTGCCAAACAATATCATCTCCTCGGTTCCCCATTTTGCAAAGCCAGGAAAACCGTTTGCCCACGGATGCTCGGGTGCCATCACCAACAGGATACGATCGCTCGGCAAAAATTCCTGATGAATATGGGGATGATACATCTCACTTCCAAGGAAGGCGATGTCAGCCGTACCGGTCAAAAGGGCACTGAGGGATTCCTCATATAGCGTCGAGCGCACATAACAGGTAAAGCCGGGATAGGCATTGCGGTATTCCCCAATCAACCGAGGCAGCTCATAGGCGACAAAAGCTTTGCCTGCCACGATGTTCATTGATTGGGGCTGTTCCTTTTGCTGCGTAAAGGAGCGCATTTGCTCGACGATATTGGCGGCAATCGGCAGGAGGCGTCTGCCTTCGCCTGTGAGGCTGACCCCTGAGGCTGTACGCACGAATAATGGAGTGCCTACTCGTCTTTCCAATTGCTTGAGTCGATGTGTGAGCGTTGATTGTGCGAGAAACAACGCTTGAGCAGCACGGTTAATGGAGCCATGCCGGGCGATAGTTAAAAATACTTCAAGACTTTCTTGATCCATACCAAACAACCACCTATCGAAAAAGTTGATATCTTGTTAACCGTATTCTATAACAAAGAAGGTAGGAGATGGAATAAAATAATGGCAGGAGGTGGTCCTTATGCAAAAGAAGGATGAAATCAAGCAAGCCGTTCAACAGCAATTCGGAAAGAATGCGGAAAACTATGTTCATAGTAAAAACCATGCCAAAGGAAGCGACTTGGAACTGTTGGTGGAATGGCTGCACCCAAAAAAAGACTGCACTGTCCTTGATATCGCAACAGGAGGCGGACATGTCGCCAGAATCTTGGCACCTCATGTCGACATCGTTATTGCCGCTGACCTAACCCGTGAGATGCTGGAGGCAGCATCCCGTGCCAATCGGGAGGCAAAGGCTGAGAATATTATTTACGTACAAGCCGATGCTGAAGCTTTGCCATTTTTGGATGAATCGGTCGATGTGGTCACTTGCAGGATCGCTGCACACCATTTCCCAGATCCGAAGGCGTTTGTTCACGAGGTCAGTAGAGTATTGCGACCAGGTGGAGCCTTCCTTTTTATTGACAATGTTGCACCAGAGGACTCCGCTTTGGCGTCATTTGTCAATCGTGTAGAGAAAATGCGTGACCCGAGTCATGTGCGTTGTTTATCGATAAATGAATGGAGAGCGTTGCATGTTTCAAATGGATTAACCGAAAGCAAGCAACGCCAACGCAAAAAGAAATTTGAGTTTGTACCGTGGGTGAAGCGACTGTCTGAATCATTGGCGCAAGAAGAGGCGATTGAACAGTATTTACTAGCGGCTACAGAAGAACAGCAAGCTTATTTGGAAATGAAAATAGAACACGGCAGAGTCCTCACTCATCAAATCGACGAATGGATGGTACTGTGCTACAAAACAGGGGGTCAATCAAATGGAAAGTAAAAAACATGCGTGGGTCGGATTGGATCATGTTCAGCTTGCAGCTCCTTCAGGGGCAGAAGAAGCCGCCCGCCGATTTTTCGGAGATTTGCTCGGTATGACGGAGGTTCCCAAGCCAGAGAAGCTGCTCGTTCGCGGCGGAGTGTGGTTTCAATGCGGGGCTCAGTTCATCCATATCGGCATTGAGTCTGGTTTTGTGCCTGCCAAGAAAGCTCATCCGGCTTTTGTCGTGCAAAACATCGTGGCGCTCATGGAGCATTTGCAAAAAAATGATGTGCCCATCCGCATCGATGAGGAGATCCCTCAGTTGATTCGCTTTTTTGCAGAAGATCCATTTGGGAACAGATTGGAGTTTGTGGAGGCGAAGTAAATATGGGAATCGATTTTCATGCTAGGGAGAATCAGCATGCCTACACGGGGCGCGCTGTGAACGCATCTTGGTTTCAAGAAATCCAATCACTTGTGAATCCATCTGGAAAGCGTATCGTTGATATCGGGTGTGGGGGAGGAATCTACTCACAGGCATGGTCTGCCATGGGAGCTTCCTCTGTGATTGGCGTTGATTTTTCACAAGTGATGCTCGAAGCCGCGAAGGAACAATGCAAAGGGGACCCTGTGATCTCATTTGTACAGGGGGATGCTCTTGCAACTGGCCTCGAGGAAGGAAAGGCGGACATCGTTTTTGCACGAGCACTTATCCATCACTTGCAAGACCTTGAGGCCTTTTTTGCCGAGGTCAGTCGACTGCTAACTCCGGGAGGTATTTGCTTAATCCAGGATCGCACAGTCGAAGATGTCCTCATGCCCGCATCACCTGCTCATCTGCGTGGTTACATTTTCGAGAAGTTCCCGAGATTGATTCAAAGTGAACAGGGCCGGCGTCCAGCAGATCACCAAGTAAAAGCAGCGATGCAGCAGTCTGGTCTTGAGGGAAAGGAGACGATCAAGCTATGGGAGGTCAGACGTGAGTATCAGGACTGGTCGGAGCTTGAGGCAGATTTGTTGGCACGCAAAGGACGTTCGATTCTTCATGAATTGCAGGATTCCCAGCTGCAGGAGCTCACCATGTACATGAAAGAAAAGCTTCAAGGACACGAACCAATCAGGGAAAAAGACTGCTGGAGTATATGGCGGGGAGAAAAGGTGGGAACTAATAAATAAACGGCTTTCGTATTGCTTGTTTTAGGGTGCAGTTGTATTCTGGGTTTATATGCTGGTATATTGTGCGACAGATCAATGAAAAGCGGAGGTAAAAGCCTGTGGATTTGCTCACCCTATCTCAATCATACGAAGAAAAGAAGGTATCCCCTGTAGAAATCGTTCAACAAGTCTTGAGCCTGATCGAACAGGAGAATCCAGCTTGCAATGCGTATATTACCATTTGTGAAGAAGAGGCGCTTGCAGCAGCTAGCCAAGCTGAAAAGGAAATCATGTCTGGTAATAAACGTGGGCCGTTGCACGGAGTTCCGATTGCGATAAAAGATCTGATTTTTACAAAAAATAACCGTACGACCATGGGCTCCAAAGTTTATGAGCACTTTGTGCCTGATTTTGATGCAACAGTTGTTCAGAAGTGTAAAGATGCCGGAGCCATCATCCTCGGAAAGACAAACACGCACGAATTTGCTTACGGACCGATCGGGGACAGATCGTATTTTGGACCTTCCCGAAACCCATATGATTTGGAAAAAATCACTGGAGGGTCAAGCGGAGGCTCTGGCGCAGCTGTTGCTGCCAATTTGGCCTATGCTGCACTCGGAACCGATACAGGTGGTTCGATTCGGATTCCTGCATCTGCCTGCGGAGTTGTAGGGATGAAGCCAACCTTTGGGCTTGTGAGTAAATTCGGGGTTTTTAATCTCGCCTATACACTCGATCACGTCGGACCGATGACGAAAACAGTAAAAGACAACGCAGCCCTGCTCAATCTGCTGGCGGGTCAGGATGAAAAAGATCCATATTCCTTTGCGAAAGCAACAGAGGATTACTCACGTCTGATTGGTCAAGATATTAAGGGAAAAGTGATTGGCTTGCCCCGGTTCTTCTTTCAGAATATTGAGGAAGAAGTGAGGGTAGCTGTTGAGAAAGCGATTGCGGTTTACCAAAGCCTGGGTGCTGAAATTCGGGAGGTTGAGATCGGAGGAATCGATGAAATCGCCGAAGGACAGCGCATCACGATTCAGGCAGAAGCATATGCGGTGCATGAAAAAACAATGCGAGAGCATGCAGACGAGATCGATGCTGAGGTTCGCGAGCGTCTCGTTCTTAGTAAAGAAGTGCGCGGTTATGAGTATGTACAGGTACAACAGCGCAGGCAGCAGCTCATACGGCAATTCAACGAGAGCTTTCAAAATGTCGATGTGCTGCTTACACCGACTTTACCAATCGTCCCGACAGACATTTATCAACGTGAAGTGATGATCGGACATCATGCAGAAGGCGTTAGACAAGCTCTTTTACGACTGACCTCTCCAACCAACTTTACGGGAAACCCTGGCTTGTCTATTCCATGTGGATTTTCTAAAGGCGGGCTCCCAATCGGGTTTCAGCTCATTGGAAAACATTTAGAGGAGGCACAGCTGTATCAATTTGGATATGGATACGAACAAGCAGCCAGCATGAACCAAGCCGCATCGGGGAATAATGCAGGCAAGTAGTAACGTAACACAATTGTGAAATCGTTTGTCACAAATTTGGATATGCTTGTTTCGTAATAGCCAAAGCTATATAATGGAATTGCCATTGTATTCCGGTATGCGTCATCTTGGTAAAGGAGTGTCGTATTTATGAAGATCATTTTGTTTGATTTCCTGATGTTTGTCTTCACATTCTTTATTGCTTGGGGCTGTATGAACTCGTTCAAAGCAAAGAACAAGTTTGCTATCGGGTTTGGTCTTGTATCCCTGGCAGTATTCCTGTTCGCTGATGGTTTGATCATCTATTACATAACCAAGGGCGCGTAGTTTAAAAAAAGAGTGTAGCAGAAAGAGGTTGTGCATGATTGCACAGCCTCTTTTTCGTTTTCAGCGCATGATCAAGGAAATTTTTAGCATACTAGGGATGGAGGTGGAACAGGTGAGTAAGCAAAAACTTCCTGCTGCTACAGGAAGCACGTCAGTCATTGCAGCAGACCGCATGACCAAACAGTTGTGCAAACGGCTCCACTCCCAGCAAATAGCATTGATTGATCATCCCGATGTGGACGAGATGGCAGCACTGTCTTTACTGGAGGCGGGGGTAAAGATTGTGATCAACCTATCTTCGTTCATGACTGGACACTATCCGGCAGAAGGGGCTCGTCTGCTCCTAGGCGCAGGTTTGTCCCTTTTTGAAATACATTCTCCTGTGACCAACCAAAATTTGATAGAGCTTCTGGATGGTCAGTACGCAACGATTCACGAGAACAAGCTCTTCGTACACGTGGAAAATGACTGGCACCATGTATGCGAGTTAGAAAAGGTATCTACATCCTTCATTGATCTGAAGAGGTTCGAAGCCCAAGCTAGACTAAATGACACCCTTTCCTTGTTTATAGACAACACACTTGCGTATGCGAGTCAGGAAAAAGCGCTTTTTTTAGAGCCTTTATGTCCGATCCCCTTACGCACGAAAATAGCAAACCGTCATGTCGTTGTCGTCGCGCGTGGCAAGCACTACAAGGAAGATTTGCACACACTTGCTTCCTATATTCGGGAATGTCGACCTGTTTTGATTGGGGTTGACGGTGGCGCTGATGCACTACTGCAGTTTGGATACGTGCCCCATCTCATTATTGGGGATATGGATAGTGTTTCGGATAAAGCTCTCATGTGCGGAGCGGAGGTAGTTGTCCATGCCTTTGTCAATGGGAATGCTCCCGGGAAAAAGCGGGTAGAACAGCTAGGGATCGATTGTCATCTCTTGCCTGCACCCGGAACCAGTGAAGATGTGGCGATGCTTCTGGCATACGAACAACAGGCACAGCTCATCGTGACGATTGGGGCACATACCAATATGATCGATTTTCTGGAAAAAGGCAGAAAAGGTATGGCAAGTACATTGCTAGTGCGAACCAAAATCGGGACGAAGCTAGTTGATGCAAAAGGGGTAAGCCAGCTCTATCAACCAAGCGGTTCCTGGAGAGTGTGGGGGCTATGTATCGGCGCCATGCTGCTTCCTGTCACTTCAGCGCTTTTGATCAATCCGGTTACACGTCACGCTGCACAAATGCTTTGGACACAGTGGCGTACCTGGGGATTTTAGGAGGGCGCCACCGAAATGATTCATTTTCGTTATCATTTGATTTCGCTAGCTGCCGTGTTTATTGCCCTGGGTGTAGGTATCCTGCTGGGTGGGACAGCGGGACACAACTGGTTTACCTGGGGGGAGAAAGAGGTACTGGCAAACATGTCGGCCAAATATGACCGCGCCTTAAAAAGCAACCAGGAACTAAAACAGCAGATGAATCGATTGCATCTAGAGGTGGAACGCAACAAGGAAGAGGTGGTCCATCTCATGGCGCTTCGCTACGCTGATCAGTTGAAAGGAAGCAAGGTGTATATCTGGCCGGAAAGCAAGGGATCACTGGAGCGAATTACCCGCTTGCTGCAATCAGTAGGAGTGGAGGTCGCAGCACTGCAGGAGGGCAGCAAACCACTTGATGGCCTCTTGCTCATCTATGCGGACAAACAGCCACAGTGGCTTACGGAATGGGACAAGGCGAATCATGTGTTGCTCGTCAACCAGGAGCCGGATTCTGTAGCCAAGCAGTGGGCATTATTGGAGAGTGTACAGAAATTGCTCACAGAAACGAGGGACGCGGGTGAAAAAAGTTAGTGTTGTCATTCCTGCCTACAATGAAGAGGCTTCCATCAGCTCTACCCTGCAAGCAATTCGTGAGCGTACGCTTTGCCATGAGCTGATTGTCATTGATGATGGAAGTGTCGATGACACAGCAAGCCTGGCGAGAAAATGGGCCGATCTCGTCATTACCGCTCCCAAAAACAGGGGGAAGGGTGCCGCGTTGCAGGAAGGATGGCAATATGTGCGTGGAGATATCGTGATGCTGTTAGACAGTGACCTTCGGGAGAGCGCCGCTGAGGCAGAGCATTTGTTAGCACCGGTGATCGAAGGTGCATGTGATATGGCCGTTGCTGTTCTGCCTCCGCCGCGAAAAAAAGCGGGAATGGGACTGGCAAAAGGATTGGCCCATCACGGAATCCGCATACTTACAGGCTTTGAAGCACGAGCACCGTTGTCCGGCCAACGTGCTTTTCGGCGTGACCTCCTGCAGCAGCTAGGTAAATTGGATAGAGGGTTTGGGGTGGAGGTAGGATTGACCGTGGATGCCATCCGCGCAGGATATCGCGTGCTGGAGGTGCCTGTTCCGTTTTTTCATCGTGAGACAGGCAATGATTGGTCTGGCTATTGTCATCGCGGCAAAGAGTTCGTTGCGATTGGTCGAACACTTTGCCACAAATGGTGGGAGGGACAAAAGTGGAGACAAAATGGATAATCGCCTATGCGCTGAGTTTAGGCCTCCCTTTCTTTCTGCATCGGGCTTTTCTTGGATCTGTGCAAAAAAGACTGCACTATATGGGGATGCAACGAGTGAACTACAGAGGGAACGAGGTCTTGACTGCGGGTGGAGTTCTCATCGTGGCTTCCACTACACTGACTGTTGGTGTAGTGGTGCTGTATCTGGCTACAAGCGGCACCTCGACAGTAAGCTTGAATCATGGTCTGCTGCTCGTCACAGGTATGATCACGCTAGCTGTCTGGGGATGGCTGGATGACTGTTCAAAAGATGAATCGAAAAAAGGATTTCGTGGCCATTTTGGAGCGCTTTGGCGGGAGGGAAAAGTGACAAGTGGCTTGTGGAAAGCATGGGGAGGAGGCAGTACTGCCTTGCTTATTTCCTTGGCGATTGGTCAGTCGTTTTGGACGTGGCTTTTAGCAGCTTCATTACTGACTCTCGCGCCGAATGTCCTGAATCTTTTTGACATGAGGCCAGCCCGCGCCTTGAAGGTTTTTTGGCTATTGTTATTGATTGCAGGAGTAGCTGGGTACTACTCACCCTCGCCTGCTTCTTCAATAGTGGACTGGGTATGGTTATTGCCCGTCATTACATCGTCAATCTTACTATTTCGCCATGATGCTGGCGGCAAGCTCATGCTTGGGGATACCGGGGCGAATTCGCTGGGCTTTGCTACAGGCTATGCATTTGTCATCCATTCCTCATCTTATGTACAGGTGACCATGCTCTTTATATTTATCACGCTACACGTGATGGCAGAGTTTATTTCGTTCTCACAGTTCATTGACAGGCTTCCGTGGTTAAAGCGGATGGATAGCTGGGGCCGGTCAGCCGAGTCGGAATAAAAAAGGAAGAGCCAGGCTGGATGTCCGGCCTGGCCTACTCGTCATCTTCAGGTTCACGAACCATGAAGCGAGGTTGAACCCGATTTTTTTTCCGTTCGTGATGCAGAATGAAACCTGCGATGAACAAAACAGGTATGACAAATGCAAGAACCCCAAGAATGAGCTGTCCCCACAAAAAACCAACGTCAGGGGCGGTGGAATGAAAGAACGCGTCACGGATCAGTTTGATTCCATACATGGCGATGGCAGCAGGAATCACCATGATCAGTAGCGCGATCACTTTTTGAACGACCACGGGTGTTTCACACCTTTCTCTCTCTTCCTCCCATCATATCGAATGCTGCGAACCTTGTCCACAGCCAGGAAGTGTCTGAACGAGCGCACGTTAGCTAAGAACACCTGTCCTTATGCCAATCATTGGAGTACAATGGAATCGAGTTTGATTGTAAAAGGAGGGCATCGGTGCGTGCACAAGTTGCTCATCGTTGGTGCTGGACGTGGTGGAACAGCACTTATTAAGATGCTGAACCAGATGGATCGGTTAAAAATCGTAGCTGTTGTCGACCACAGGCCAGATGCCCCAGGCTTAGAGCTGGCCCGTTCCTTAGGTATCCATGTAGACACGGATTACAGACCCTATCTGGATGCAGATTTAGATGTCATTTTGGAAGCGACTGGTGATTTGGGGGAGTACAAGCACCTGAAGCACTTGAAGAAGGAAAAAACCGTGCTGATTCCTGGCACCTTCACACGCATTGTGATGAAGCTCATTCGAGAACGGGACAAACTAATTGCCGTGATGATGCAAAATCAGCGCGAGCGCGAGACGATGCTGGACTCCACGCACGATGCGATTATTGGTGTCAACCGTCAAGGCATTATCACCTTGTTCAACCAGGCAGCCGAGAGATTGATGGGGATCGATGCGAGCGAAGTACTCGATACAAAAGTATCGGAACGTATACCTAATACTCGCCTACATATCGTATTAGAGACTGGCTGTCCCGAATTAAACCAAGAGCAAATCCTGCCCAATCAAACCCGTATCATTACCAATCGCGTTCCCGTTCGAAATGATCGCGATGAGGTGGTTGGGGCAGTTGCTATTTTTCGTGACATAACAGAAGTGATGGCTCTGGCGGAGGAAGTCACTGACCTGAAGGAACTGCAAAGCATGATGCAAGCCATCATTCATTCATCAGATGAAGCTATTTCTGTAGTGGACAAGGATGGAAATGGATTGCTGATCAACCCTGCTTACACCCGCATCACAGGACTTTCGCCGGAAGATATTATCGGCAAGCCAGCAACGGTAGATATTTCTGAGGGCGACAGCATGCATATGCAAGTATTGAAGACAAAGAAACCGGTAAGAGGCGTCCCTATGAAGCTCGGGCCGAAACGCAAGGATGTTGTTGTAAACGTAGCCCCTGTCATGGTAGATGGCGAGCTAAAGGGAAGTGTGGGCGTTATCCATGACGTCTCGGAATTCAAGCGCTTGAGTGAGGAATTGGAAAAAGCCCGCCGCATTATCCGCACGTTAGAGGCAAAATATAGCTTTGCAGATATTATCGGGTTCAGCGAGCCGATGAAAGTTGCGATTGAGCAGGCCAAAAAAGCAGCACTCACTCCTGCAACTGTGCTCCTTAGAGGCGAGTCAGGTACGGGAAAAGAATTGTTTGCCCACGCGATTCACAATGCCAGTGATCGCAAGTACAAGCAGTTTATCCGTGTAAACTGCGCTGCCATTTCTGAAACGCTTTTGGAAAGCGAGCTGTTCGGCTACGAGGAGGGCGCATTCACAGGGGCAAGGCGCGGAGGGAAACGCGGACTATTTGAGGAAGCGAGCGGAGGAACGATCTTTCTCGACGAAATCGGCGAGCTGTCGATGAGCATGCAAGTCATGCTCTTGCGCGTCTTGCAGGAGAGGGAGGTCGTGCGGGTCGGGGGAACAAAACCAGTCCCTATTGACGTACGCGTCATTGCGGCTACACATGTCAATTTGGAATCTGCGATTGGAGCAGGCCGTTTTCGTGAAGACTTGTATTATCGTCTCCAGGTATTCCCTATTCCTATCCCTTCTCTCAGACAAAGACTGGAAGATATCGAGCCTATCGCTATGCATCTCCTTCGCAAAGCCAATCTAGAGTATGGACGGAATGTGGAAGAGATCGATCCGGGCACCCTGCAAATGCTGTTAGCGTATCTGTGGCCCGGGAATGTGAGAGAGCTGGAAAATGTGATTGGCAGAGCTATGATTCACATGAAGATCAACGAACGAATAATTTTGCCAGAACACCTGCCGCCACTCGAGCAAAGAATTGTGGGCACGACAAAAGAGACACCAGACAAGCAAGCTTCCTCAGGAAAAACATTAAAAGAGGCGGTAGAAGAAGCCGAGCGCGAGCATATTTTGCGGGAACTGGCTGCTGCACGTGGAAATAGGACCGTTGCCGCCAAGCGTCTGGGGATCGCTATTCGCAGCTTGTACTACAAGATGGAAAAGCTGGGAATCATGGAAGATCAGGTGTAAATCAGAAGGATAAAAAGTGGGTGTGCAAATATTTGCATGCAATATTTTGCGTAACTGTGCAATTATTTGCGTACTTGACCGATTGAATAATCTTCCACAGGTGCATCAATAAAGCGCTTTCATCAGTTGGTGTGCGTTGGCATGACTTTTGCATAAACTTCAAGACGGGGAATTCTCCTCGTGGTACAAGTATGATGGAGAACCGCGAGAATATGGAGAATGAATGACACTAGGGAGGTTTCTTCAATGAACATCTTTGATTACATGCAAAACTACGATTATGAGCAGCTGGTATTCTGCCAGGACGAAAATTCCGGCTTGAAAGCAATTATTTGCATTCATGATACGACACTGGGTCCAGCACTAGGCGGTACGCGTATGTGGCCGTACAAGACAGAAGAAGAGGCTATCATCGACGTACTTCGTCTGGGACGCGGCATGACCTATAAAAACGCTGCTGCAGGATTGAATATCGGTGGTGGTAAAGCGGTAATCATCGGTGACCCGCGTGAACATAAGAGCGAGGAGCTGTTCCGTGCTTTCGGTCGTTACATCCAAGGCTTGAACGGACGATACATTACAGCAGAAGACGTAGGAACAACGGTTGCAGACATGGATATGATCCATTTGGAAACGGACTATGTAACAGGCGTTTCGCCAGCATTTGGTTCCAGTGGAAACCCTTCTCCTGTAACTGCTTACGGTGTCTATCGCGGTATGAAGGCTGCTGCCAAGCTCGCGTATGGCAGTGACAGTTTGTCTGGCCGTGTTGTAGCTGTACAAGGTGTAGGTAACGTAGCATACAATTTGTGCCGCCACCTGCATGAAGAAGGCGCGCATCTGATTGTTACAGATATCAACCAGGAAAACGTAAATCGCGCAGTGAACGATTTCGGTGCAAAAGCAGTTGGAGTCAATGATATTTTCGGTGTAGAATGCGATATCTTCTCGCCATGCGCACTGGGTGCAATCATCAATGACGATACGATTCCACTGTTGAAAGCAAAAGTAATCGCTGGTGCGGCGAACAATCAATTGAAAGAAGAAAAACATGGTGACATGATTCACGAAATGGGTCTCATCTACGCACCGGACTATGTAATCAATGCTGGTGGCGTAATCAACGTTGCAGATGAGCTGCAAGGCTACAATCGTGAGCGTGCACTGAAAAAAGTAGAAACCATTTACGATACGATCCTGAAAGTATACGAAGTTGCTGAGCGCGACGGCATGCCTTCCTATAAAGCAGCAGACCGCATGGCGGAAGAGCGCATCGCAAGTGTTGGCAAGTCACGTAATACTTTCCTGCAAAACGGCAAGACTGTTTATCATCGCTAATTTTTTGCTGAAATAGCTAACTCCCTGACTGCTTATCAGATCATAAGCAGTCAGGGGCTACATAAGCACTGTTCTTAGAATATTCATATTCTCATAAATAGACGGGTGAGCGTCTTCTACTAACCCACCCGAGTTTGGAAACAATTTTCTCGTAACTACTTGCAAAAGCACGCCGGCCATGTGTCCAATGCATCTGCACCTGCTTTACTTCGGTACAACTTTCCGCAAGCAAAGCGTGGTTGCTCTTTGGCGAGCAGACCCAGGCAGGTTTTTATTGAAAGGAGCGATTACAGATGTCTCAAGAATTCGATTTAGTCGTTCTCGGTGGTGGCACTGGAGGCTATGTAGCGGCTATTCGTGCTTCTCAATTGGGAATGAATGTGGCAATTGTGGAAAAAGAAAAACTCGGGGGAACTTGTCTGCACCGTGGATGTATCCCTTCCAAGGCACTTCTTCGCAGCGCTGAAGTATTCTCTACTTTGAAGGAAGCCGACAAGTACGGCGTTCTGGCTGACAATGTGGGTTACGATTTTACAAAGATTCAAGAACGCAAGCAAGGCATCATCGACCAGCTTCATAAAGGCATTCAGTATTTGATGAAAAAAGGAAAGATCACGGTATTCGAAGGGTTTGGTCGTGTGATGGGGCCATCCATTTTCTCTCCACAAGCGGGTGCCGTACGCATCGAAAAGGAAAATGGGGATCAGGAAATGATCGTTCCGCGCTTCCTTTTGCTGGCGACAGGCTCTCGACCACGCACACTCCCTGGACTTACGATTGACGGCTCCTATGTGGTAACCAGTGACGAAGCACTTCAGTGGGAAAAGCTTCCCGCTTCCGTGGTCATTGTAGGCGGCGGAGTAATCGGAGTTGAATGGGCATCCATGCTTACCGATTTTGGAGTGGACGTTACCGTGGTCGAGTATGCAGATCGCATCCTGCCTTTGGAGGACGAAGAGGTAAGTAAAGAGCTGGCGCGTCTGTTGAAAAAACGAAAAGTGACGATTGTGACTGGAGCCAAGGTCCTTCCGGAATCGCTTGAAAAAGGCGAGGGGCGTGTTGTGATTCAGGCAGAAACCCAAACAGGCGTACAAACCTTTGAAGCTGAAAAGGTTCTCGTTTCCGTAGGCCGACAGGCAAATGTGGAAAACCTGGGATTGGAAGCAACCGAGATCAAGGTAGAGCGTGGCGCAGTGGTCGTCAATGAATTCTTCCAAACTGCTGAATCGCATATTTATGCCATTGGTGATGTCATTGGTGGACTGCAGCTCGCACATGTCGCTTCCCACGAAGGAATTTTAGCTGTGGAGCACATGGCTGGCTTGAATCCTCATCCAATGGATTACACCAAGGTTCCGAAGTGTACGTACAGTCGTCCAGAGGTCGCGAATGTCGGTTTAACGGAAAAAGAAGCGCGTGAGCAAGGCTTTGAAGTGAAGATAGGAAAGTTCAGCTTCAAACCATTGGGCAAAGCGCTAATTCACGGTGAGAACGACGGATTTGTGAAGCTGGTCGTTGATGCTAAAACCAATGATTTACTTGGCGTTCATATGATTGGTCCTCATGTCACAGACATGATTTCTGAAGCTGGCTTGGCTCGTGTGCTGGACGCAACTCCATGGGAGATTGGCCAGACGATTCATCCACATCCGTCCTTGTCTGAGGCGATGATGGAAGCAGCGCAAGCGGTTGACGGAAAAGCAATTCACAATTAACAAGGAGGGTATTTGTCGATGACAACCAAACGGCATGAACAAGTAGGCTTGACCGATGCGCAGGTGCTTGACATGTATTATTACATGCTGCTCGCGCGCAAGATCGATGAGCGCCAGTGGCTGTTGAACCGGGCGGGCAAAGTCCCGTTCGTCATTTCCTGCCAAGGCCAGGAAGCAGCACAGGTGGGAGCTGCTTTTGCGATGGAGACGGGAAAAGATTATTTGTGTCCGTATTACCGTGACCTCGGTTTGGTCCTCGTATTTGGTCAGACCGCACGTGACTGCATGTTGTCCGCTTTTGCCAAGGCAGAAGATCCAAACAGCGGTGGACGTCAGATGCCAGGTCACTTTGGCGGCAAAAAATACAATATCCTGACTGGCTCCAGCCCGGTAACCACACAGGTTCCTCATGCAGTGGGTATAGCTTTGGCAGGGAGAATGCAGCAAAAGGATCTTGTTGTGTATACGTCCTTTGGAGAAGGCTCCAGCAACCAGGGGGATTTCCACGAGGGTGCTAACTTTGCTGGCGTTCACAAGCTCCCGGTCATCTTCTTCTGTGAAAATAACAAATATGCGATCTCGGTTCCGATAAACAAGCAATTGGCATGCGAAAGTGTTGCTGACCGTGCTATCGGCTACGGCTTCCCGGGAGTAAGTGTAGACGGCAACGATCCGATTGAAGTGTACCGCGTTACCAAGGAAGCGGTAGAGCGTGCACGTAGCGGTGCAGGTCCTACTTTGATTGAAGCAGTAATGTACCGTTTGGTTCCGCATTCCAGTGACGACGACGATCGTGTATATCGGACGCGTGAGGAAGTAGAAGAAGCGAAGAAAAAAGATCCACTCATCGTATTTGCTGCCTATCTGAAAGAGGTTGGCCTTCTGGATGAGAATACGGAAGCAGATATGTTGGCTCGCGTTCAGCTGGAAGTAGACGAAGCGACGGAGTATGCAGAAAATGCACCATATCCGTCTCCAGAATCGACTCTGACATACGTATACGGGGAATAAGGGGGGTATCCTGATGGCAGTCATCTCGTTTATTGATGCAGTTACAATGGCGATGCGCGAGGAAATGCGCCGTGATCCAAATGTGTTTGTCCTCGGCGAAGACGTCGGTGTGCGCGGAGGGGTTTTCCGTGCCACAGTTGGATTAATTGAAGAGTTTGGAGAAGAGCGTGTGATTGATACGCCACTGGCCGAATCAGCAATTGTTGGGGTAGGTATTGGTGCAGCAGCTTATGGTATGCGTCCAATTGCCGAAATTCAATTTGCCGACTTTATTATGCCAGCAGTCAACCAGATCGTCAGTGAAGCAGCAAAAATGCGTTACCGCTCGAATAATGATTGGAATTGCCCGATTACCATCCGTGCACCATTCGGGGGAGGAGTGCATGGGGCACTCTACCACTCTCAATCGGTGGAAGCGATGTTTACCAATATTCCAGGCTTGAAAGTGGTGGCTCCGTCCACCCCGTATGATGCGAAGGGCCTTCTGAAAGCAGCCATTCGCGATGAAGATCCGGTGCTCTTTTTCGAGCATAAGCGCTGCTATCGCCTGATTAAAGGCGAAGTGCCTGACCATGACTATGTCCTGCCGATTGGCAAGGCAGATGTAAAGCGTGAGGGGACCGACATTACTGTCATTTCGTATGGCCTGGCTCTGCATTTCTGTCTGCAAGCAGCTGAAAAGCTCGCTCAGGAAGGAATCAGCGCTCATGTACTGGATTTGCGCACCCTCTACCCGCTTGACAAAGAGGCGATTGCTGAAGCCGCCTCCAAAACAGGTAAGGTCTTGATCGTTCACGAAGACAATAAAGAGGGCGGCGTAGGCGGCGAAGTAGCTGCAATCGTTGCAGAGCATTGCTTGTTTGATCTGGATGCACCGATCAAGCGCCTGTGCGGACCTGACGTGCCAGCAATGCCTTACAGCCCACCTATGGAAAAATTCTTCATGCTAAACCCGGATAAAGTTTTGGAAGCAATGCGAGAGTTGGCCAACTTTTAAGGCGAGGAGGACCCAGGATCATGGCAACGAAAGTGCTAATGCCCCAGCTCGGAGAGAGCGTGACCGAAGGCACAATCAGCAAGTGGCTGGTCAATGTGGGAGACACCGTAAAAAAATATGACTCGTTGGCTGAAGTAACAACGGATAAGGTAAATGCCGAAGTTCCTTCAACCGTATCCGGCCGTATCACTGAAATCGTGGTTTCGGAAGGTGAGACTGTAGCGATCGGTACGTTGATCCTTTATATAGAAGAAAGTGGAGAGGCTGGCGCTGTAGCACCGACACCGACGGAAGAAGCACCTGTCCAAACTCCACCGGTATCGCAAGCAAGCACACAGGTGAATGTGGCAGTACCAAGTCAACCGGCTCAAACCAGTACTGTCCCTAAACAGGATGGCCCGAAACAGCGCTATTCTCCAGCAGTAATGGCGCTTTCCCAAGAGCATGGAATCGATCTGTCCAGAGTCGTGGGGACCGGTGCAGGGGGACGCGTGACACGTAAGGATGTGCAAGCGATCATTGATGCAGGTGGACAGCAGGCGGCAGCGCCACTCATGCAAAATGCTGCACCAGAGGCAGTTGTGTCTAACGCAGAACCTACACCTGTCGCAGCAAGTACAACTCCTGCACCAGCTGTCCCGGCAGCATCTGCTAGCGTAGATATTCCGGTCGCAAGCGGCGATCAAATCATCCCTGTGACTTCGATTCGCAAAACCATTGCAAGTCGAATGGTCCAAAGCAAGCATGAGGCGCCACACGCATGGACAATGGTAGAGGTTGACGTAACGAATCTCGTTCATTTCCGTAACCAGGCAAAGGATGAGTTCAAGCGCAAGGAAGGTCTCAATCTTACATTCCTGCCATTTTTCATCAAAGCTGTTGTAGAGTCCTTGAAGGAATACCCAATGATTAATTCCACTTGGGCAGGGGACAAAATTATTGTCAAAAAAGACATCAATATTTCGATTGCCGTTGCGACAGAAGATGCGCTCTACGTTCCTGTCATCAAGCACGCCGATCAAAAGTCCGTTTTGGGCATTGCCAAGTCTGTTGACGACCTGGCAGCACGCACACGTGCAGGCAAGCTTACGATGGACGATATGACTGGTGGAACGTTCACTGTAAATAACACGGGTTCGTTTGGCTCCGTGTTGTCGCAACCAATTATTAACGCCCCGCAAGCAGCGATTCTGAGTGTGGAGTCCATTGTGAAACGACCAGTCGTTATTAATGACATGATTGCAGTGCGTTCGATGGTGAATCTGTGCATGTCACTTGACCACCGCGTGCTGGATGGGCTTATCTGCGGAAGATTCCTGCAAAGCGTCAAGCAAAAGCTTGAAAATATCGGTCCAGAGACAAAGCTGTATTAATCGTTTGGGTCAAGAGGGTAGCAAAAACCAGGCCGTGTTGTGAGGGCCTGGTTTTTAACGTATAAGAATTTATAAGCGAGACGCTTATGAATTCTGGAACGCATGGAAACTTTCTGCTAAACGCGGTCGCTTCCCCTTGGAGAAGCCTCGATAGAGGTTTTCTTATGGGGATCCCTTCAAGCTGAAGTGAAAAAATTTTCTTTTCGTACAAGGATAATATGTAACTTTTCCTTAAGTTCCGTCGTCTTACCAGTAGTAGCCAGGGAGTCTATCAATTTCCGTAGAAGAGATTCCCACTAGATATCATTTATGGTAGACTGGTAGCGACCTGCTAGAGATTTATTACCAGATTATAGGTAAAAATGGGAGGAAGAACATGAAGAAGACAAACAAAGCACTGCCATTAGTGCTCGCATCTGCGCTAGCAGCTACACCTTTTGTTGCAGTACCACATGCACAAGCGATTTCTAGCTTAGAAATTTCGGCCGATGACGATGGTGCAGGGGAAGATAGTAAGTACGATATCGAATTTAGATTAGACAAGGCGCTCGAATCTGGAGATTATATCTACGTTGAATTTGATTCCGACTATACGGTTAGCAAAAGTATTGGCAGCAGCGATATTAAAGCAGATTTCGATATCAAAAGCGTAAAAGTAAGTGGAAGAGAAATTCAAATCAGAATTGACGAGGATCTTGACAAGGGTGATGATGTTTCCTTCACCATCAAAGATGGAATCACGAATCCTGATGATAAAGGGTCCTATAGTGTTGATGTAAAAACTACAAATGAAAACGTTAAATCCAAAAAAGTAACGATAAAAGGTAGCTCTAGCAGCAGCTCCAGCAGCAAAGGCGACTACTCTGTTACCCTCGGTAGCAAAGCGTCTGGGGATACAACTAGCATCAAGCTGGGAGAAATCTCCCTGAAGAAAAGTGTAAAGCTGGAAACAAATGAGACGATTACAGTCATTTTCCCTAGCAGCAGCATGCTGCCATCCAAAATCGACTCTGACGATGTAAAAGTAAATGGCTCCGTTGCAAAAGAAGTAAAAGTAAAAAGCGATGAAGTAACCATTAAAGTACCGAGTGGTGCGAATAAAGACAGCTATATCAATTTGGAATTCACAAAATCGGCTGGTATTGAAAATCCAAAAACGGGTGACTACACCATCAAAGTGAAGTATGACGGTTCTACATATGAGTCTAAAAAGTTCGAGGTGACCAAATCCGGTTCCGGCAGCTCCAGCACTTCTTCAGACGCTTTCACGGTAAGCCTGTCTGATCCTTCTGCTGGTGCTCGTTCCAGCTATACATTTGACGCTGATTTCGGAAACAAGAAGCTGATGTCAGATGAAGATCTGATTCTGGAATTCCCATCTGCTGACATGATTCCTGGTATCTTGACGTACAGCGATTTTACGCTGAATGGAAAAACGGCGAAAAGAGCGAGTGCTTCGGGCAATAAAGTATACATCACAGCACCATCCGGATTCTCTTCGAGCAGTGAAGTAAAAGTTGTTGTTTCTTTCGGTGCCTGGATTTCGAATCCAAAGACAGCTGGCACTTACACACTGAAGGCATCCATTGAGGGTAAAACATTGGAATCCAAATCGTTTACCATCAACGGTTCTGCAGTGAATCCGACACCAACGAACCCAACAAATCCGACGAATCCAACAACGCCAACAACGCCAACTCCGAACGTAGTGAACAACAGCACAGCTACGATCGCGTTGACTTCAAATGCACTGGGTAAACCGACTGGCGTCAACATTGCCATCAAAGGTATGGGTATTGGTCTCGTGAAACAACGTGACTTTGTTGAGCTTGTATTCCCAGCAGGCTACAAAGTACCAGCGTACATCGCACCTGCAAACGTTTCGGTTAACGGCGTAGGAGCAAACTATGTCGCTGTTCGCGGTCAAAACGTTTTGATTTACCCTGCGCAGGATATTCCAGCTGCAACTGCTGCTAATATCACGATTACTGCTGCAGCAAATATCGTGAATCCAACTGTGAAAAATGCTTATAGCATCAGCGTTTTCACTTCAGAAGAAAAAGGTCTCTTGTTCGCACGCGCAGTAGGAGTTGGCATGCCATCACCTGCACAACCGGCACCACAGCCTACTACACCGACGCCTGCGCCACAGCCTTCTGTAACGGTTCCTACCAACGCAGCGCTGTTTAAAGTAAACACAGCGAACTTTACGTTGCATGGCAAGACATATCCGCTGCAAGTAGCGCCATACATCGCTGGTGGCAATACAACAATGGTTCCAGCTCAGTTCTTCAAAGAGGCTTTGGCTTTGACTACTCAATGGAACAACCAAAGTGTTGCGATTATCAGTGGTACCAAAGCAATCAAGTTTACTGTCGGCTCTAACAAAGCGAAAATCGGAAACCAAGAGGTTACTCTCCCGACGGCAGTTGTGCTGAATAACGGAATGCCAATGATCCCGGTTCGTTTCGTTACAGATAACCTGGGCTACCAAGTTGGTTGGGATGCAAAAACATCCAGCGTGTTTGTTTATAAATAAACCGACAATACAAAACCCCCTTTCGCTTTGGCGAGAGGGGGTTATATTCGTTTAGCCGGTCTGCTTATTGGAAATAGAAAAAGGTGGGGAGAATCAAAGCCAGAACAAGAATGACAATTAATATTTTGGCGACGAGGGACTGCTTCATCCTTCATCTGCCTCCTTTCTGTATGTACATCGCGCAAACGCGGGAAAAAGGTACGTTATCCATAACCAGCCTGTGCTAGAATTGGCGATAGAGACCATTTCCATGTCGTGCGTATGCGTACAAGTTTATACTCTACAACAGGATTGTACCGAATTGTATACGTAGTGGCAACAAGTAAAAAGAGAGGTTGATAATCGTGAACGCTCCTAACAAGATTGCCCACATCGGTATCGCTGTAAAAAGTCTTGAGCAAGCGCTTCCTTTTTACACAAATCATTTGGGACTTAGCCTCATTGGTACGGAAGAAGTAGAAAGTGAACAAGTGAAGGTTGCCTTTTTGGAAATTGGAGAAAGTCGAATAGAGCTTTTGGAGCCTCTCTCGGATCAGAGTCCGATTGCCAAGTTTATTGAGAAGCGCGGAGAAGGAATTCATCACATTGCCCTTGATGTAAACGATGTGAAGGAGCGTCTGATCCATTTAAAAGAACAAGGGGTTCCATTAATTCATGAGGTACCTAAAAAAGGAGCACATAACGCTCAAATCGGTTTTTTGCATCCCAAAGCAGCGGGTGGAGTTCTCTATGAGCTGTGCCAATATCCAGAAGAGGATTCGTAAAAACCAAACGATGTCCATTCGTGATGAGTGCCATCGGGAACATTGATATGTGTTTCAATGGTAGAAAAAAATATTTTGCGGTATACTGGAACTTGTGAATATGTACCAAAATCGGGGTTTGATTCGGGAGGTAACGCGTGTGGGTATGATCAACGAAGAACGTTTGCTGAATGAGTTTTTGGAACTCGTTCAAATTGACAGCGAAACCAAAAATGAAGCTGAGATCAACAAAGTGCTGAAGCAAAAATTGATCGATATGGGCTTCACGGTTGAGGAAGACGATGCTGCGGCTAAAACGGGACATGGAGGGAATAACCTGATCGCAACACTGGAAGCGACAGGAAAAGGCCCTGCTATCCTTTTCAGCAGCCACATGGATACGGTAGTTCCAGGAAATGGAATCAAGCCACAAATTCGTGACGGTTACGTCTACTCCGATGGTACAACCATTTTGGGGGCAGATGACAAAGCAGGGATCGCTGCTATTTTCGAAGGAATTCGCACCATGAAGGAGCAAAACCTGACACATCCAACCATTCAGGTCGTATTGACTGTGGGTGAGGAATCAGGTCTGGTTGGTTCCCGTGCAATGGATTCCAGTCTGTTGAAAGCAGAAATGGGCTTCATTCTCGACTCCGAAGGCCCAGTTGGTAAAATTACTTCTGCTGGTGCTGGCCAATACCGCATCGTAACCAAGATCCACGGAAAAGCTGCGCATGCTGGCGTAAATCCAGAGGACGGCATCAGTGCAATCTCTGTCGCTAGCAAAGCAATTTCTCGTATGCCTTTGGGTCGCATCGATTCGGATACCACTGCAAATATCGGTCGCTTCGAGGGTGGCAAAGCGTACAACATCGTCACGGATTATGTAGAGGTTTGGTCGGAAGCGCGCAGCCTTGTCATGGACAAGCTGGAAGCACAGGTTAAGAAAATGACAACCGCTTTCGAGGAAGCAGCAGCTGAATACGGTGCGACTTGCGAAAATGATGTGATTTTCATGTACCATGGATACAAGTACGACGAAGAGACACCCGTTGTGAAAAAAGCAATTGCTGCTGTAAAACGCATTGAGCGTAATCCTGAGCTGGTAGCAAGTGGTGGAGGTAGCGACGGAAACGTCTTTAACGGCTACAACATTCCTAGTGTTAACTTTGCGATTGGCTACGAGGAAATTCATACCAAAAACGAGCGTATGCCGATTGCTGAGCTGAATAAATCAGCCGAACTGGTACTCGCTATCATCGCTGAAGTACAAGAATAAGAATCAAGAGTCGGGACTGTCTGTCGTCCCGGCTTTTTTTGTGCGCGTTTTATGCCAACACCAGGTTTTCCAACTTTTCATGATTGGGACATGCTTGCGGAAACATAAACTAAAAGAAGGGTAGGCAGTGGGGATGGGGGAAAGCGATGCTTCGGCTAGGGATGGCGATGGTTACTGGGATACTGGAAGAACAGGCTGGAATGAGGATTCTGGATGTGCAAATGGAGGGGAGCCAGCTAACAGAGCAGGCTATTACTTTTGGTGCTGAAGAATATCGCGTAGGTGATCGTGTGCTCGTCAATACGACAGCGGTTAGGCTGAAGCTGGGTACTGGTGGGTTTCACTTTGTTGTTGGGAAAGTCGATCCCTTGCTCGAACGAGATGTTGTACCGAATGAGTGGGGACATATTATGAAAATGCGTTACGCCCCTTGGCAGCTCACAGTTGATACGGTGGAAGAACAGAGCAGCCCTTATCACAAGCTATTCCTGCAAGAGGATCTATCGCTCGAAGGAACGCCCGTCGTCATAAGTGAACTTCATAGCATGCTGCCTATTACAGTAGAAGCTCTACTTTCCCATCGGCCAGGAGAGAACATTGTTTATGTGATGCCAGATGGAGCGTCATTACCCGTAGCTTTTAGCAAGCATGTCCACCAGTTGCGGAAAACAAACAAACTGGCTGCAACTGTGACGGCAGGACATGCGTGGGGGGGAGATCACGAATCCGTTACCATACATAGTGCGTTATTGGCTGCAAAGCATATAGAAAAAGCAGCGGTCATTATTGTTATGTTAGGACCAGGCGTTGCGGGGACGGGTACTTCCTATGGATTTTCAGGAGTGCAGCTCGCTGAGGTGATACATGCCGTATCCGTTTTGGGAGGAATTTCGTTTTTTATTCCCCGAATCAGCTTTAGTGATAATCGCAGCCGCCACTATGGATTAAGTCATCATACGAGAGTGGTTTTGGGCCGTTACGCCCTACGGCCGGTTATCCTTCCGATGCCAAGCCTACAAGGAGAACGAGAAGTCCTTCTGGTACAACAATTATGCAAGCTCAACCAGCAAAATCAGCATCATATCGTTTGGGGACAAGTGGCAAATCTGACTAGGCTGTGTGAGCTGGAGCAATCCTATGGCTTGTCCTTTTCAACCATGGGGAGAAATTGGCGTGAGGACCCTGTACCCTTTCAAACCGCTGTTTTGGCAGCCGACCTGATTTGCCAATTCCGTTCATTCCAGCAGGAGGCGCTCATTGGCGACCCGTATTGGTTCTCCTTGCCAAATATTCTTGCAGAGATAAGTCTTTTTTTGACCAAGAGCGAAGCGCCGCTCTGATTTCCCATGCTTTCCCGACCAGACGCAGCTGCTTTTCATCTACATAGGTTTTCATCTCTGATCTCCTCCGATACAATAAGTGTGGACAAGCTTCATGCTCCCAACTTATGGGGGAGAAGAGTGGAATAGAACAACTTTGGAAAAAAGGATGATAGTTATGGGCAAATACGACCATTTATACGAGAAGACTATCGCGAGTCAGCCTATTTACGATGGACGGATTATTAAAGTCAAGGTAGATGAGGTGCTGCTACCAAATGGCAACACAGCAAAACGGGAAATCGTCAATCATCAGGGCGCTGTTGCCGTTCTGCCTTTAACAGACGATGGGAAAATGGTAGTTGTTCGTCAATTCCGCAAGCCGTTGGAATGCACCATTGTGGAAATTCCGGCGGGAAAGCTGGAAATCGGGGAAGAAGCACTCGCATGCGCAAAACGTGAGCTGGAGGAAGAAACTGGCTATGTGGCAGAAAATTATACGTTACTAAGCTCGTTTTACACCTCTCCGGGATTTGCAGATGAGTTGCTGCATGTCTTTGTCGCTACTGGCCTGACAAAAGGGGAGAGCCGGCCAGATGAGGATGAATTTGTCGATGTACTGGAGCTGACTCTGGATGAAGCGCACGATCTGCATCGTACTGGGGAAATTCGCGATGCTAAAACAGTTGTAGCGCTGTACGCTTGGGAAAACAAGGTGCTCCGTGAGCGTGGATAATACCCAGCTTTCATCCTACTTCTGCGACATGCACATTCATATAGGCGGTACGAGGAGCGGTAAACCCGTAAAAATTACAGCCTCACGCAACATGACCTTGACCAAAATCTTGGAGGAGGCATCTGAGAAAAAAGGCATGGATGTGATCGGGATCATCGATTCACATTCGCCAGAGGTGCAGGAGGAATTACTGGATTTATTGGAAAAGGGTGCTGCCACGGAGCTAGAAGATGGCGGGATCGCTTACAAAGAAACAGTGCTGCTCTTAGGTTGTGAGGTAGAAATTAAAGAGGCGGGGCGAGGAGAGGCGCATTTTTTGGTCTACATGCCGAGGCTAAAAGAAATGCAGGCGTTTACCAACTGGCTTTCTGTCAGGTGCAAAAACGTTCATCTAAGCTCGCAGCGCATTAATACGACGCTAACAGAGCTGCAAGCATGTATAAGTGAACTGGGAGGCCTGCTTGTTCCTGCGCATATCTTTACCCCGCATAAGGGCTTGTATGGAAGCTGTACGGACGCTATGTCAGATGTACTCGATCCATCCCGTATTTACGCCGTGGAATTAGGGTTGAGCGCAAATACAGAGATGGCAGACACATTGTCAGAGCTGCACGACAAGACCTTCCTGACTAATTCGGACGCGCACTCGTTAGGGAAGATTGGCCGTGAGTATCAAGCGATCGTAATGGCAAAACGGTCATTTGCCGAATGGGAAAAAGCACTCCGCAGAGTCGATGGCAGGAGGGTTAGCATGAACTTTGGTTTGCATCCAGAGCTGGGGAAATATCATCAAACTGCTTGTCAAGGATGCCAATCCCTGCTCCCAGCCGATGCAATGGGCAGATGCCCTGAATGTGGCCATAAACGGGTGGTTCGAGGCGTAGCGGCACGTATTGAGCAGTTGGCTGACCTGGCGGCTGGTCAGCATCCGGCGCATCGTCCTCCCTATATCGAGCAAATACCTCTTGATTTTATTCCGGGTGTAGGACCGAAAATGCTGGAGAAGCTCTACCACACATTTGGGACGCAGATGAATATTCTCCACCGGGTAAGAGAACAAGAGCTGGCGACTGTTACTGGTGAAAAAATTGCAGCTTTGATTGCTGGGGCACGCTCGGGAAGACTGCAGGTGCACGCGGGGGGAGCAGGTACGTACGGAAAAATCGTGATGAAGTAGTCTCGTACAAGGCTGTCATAGGTAGTGACTTGTCCGCATAAGCTGTACAGTAATCAGCGAAGCGGGAGGCGACGCAACGTGCGTTCACGAGTCGGACAAACCATCCAAACCTATGCGCGAGAACATCAATCCCTTTATTGGTTCACGATTGTCCTGTTTACGATGGGGATTATTTTCGGGGCCGTACTCGTCAATTCCTTGCCACTTTCACAAAAGCAGGAGCTGTATGGTTTTCTGCAGTATTTTTTTAACAGCTTGGGACAGCAAGGAATTCCCGAAACGAGCTCCCACTTTCAGGAATCCTTTGGTTACTACGCCAAGACTGTGGCCATTATGTGGGTACTTGGCTTGTCCATCATCGGTCTGCCCATGATTCTTTTGATGCTTTTCCTAAAAGGTGTCGTTGTTGGCTTTACAGTTGGCTTCCTGGTAAACCAGCTGCAGTGGCAAGGCGTCACATTTGCGATGATGGGTGTTTTGCCTCAAAATTTGCTGGTTGTACCGGCCTTGTTCATTATAGGTGTAAGCGGAATTTCTTTTTCCTTGCGCTTGATCAAAACGCGACTGGTCAGTAAGCGAGATGACATCATGCCTCATTTTATCGGCTACACAGCGCTAGTAATCTGCATGCTGGGCGTTTTGACAATGGCTGCTCTGTTCGAAACGTTCGTTTCTCCTAGGCTGATGCAGGTGGTACTCAATTAAGAATAATTATCAGGTAATAACTTATGCATTTGACTTATTCTACGCCCCTCTACTATAATAGGAACAGGTTTCATGCGAGCGGGGAGGGGCATTAATGTTGGAAGAAAAATTAGAGAAAATCAAGCAGCAGTTGCATTCACAAAATTACAAGCTAACACCACAGCGTGAAGCCACTGTTCGCGTTCTGTTAGAAAATGAAGAAGATCACTTGAGCGCTGAAGATGTTTACCTGTTGGTAAAGGATAAAGCGCCGGAGATCGGGCTGGCTACGGTATACCGGACGCTTGAGCTTTTAAGCGAATTGAAAATCCTGCATAAGATGAATTTTGGCGATGGGGTTGCCCGATATGACCTGCGAGATGACAACGCAGCTTATCATCATCACCATTTGATCTGCCTCAACTGTGGTACAGTGGACGAAATTTTTGAAGATCTGCTTGTAACCGCAGAAGAAAAGGTCAAGAATGTTTATAACTTTTACATTACCGATCACCGGTTGACTTTCTACGGAATTTGCAGCCGTTGCATTGACAAAGTGAATGTCGAGGACTTTAAGTAAGATAACTTCTCTGGGAACGGAGAAGTTTTTTCTTTTTCCGGGAATATTCTTCTGTAATGGTCATCGTTTTCCTGTGGCATCATAAAACGGTAGTAAGAGACAGGAGGCGATCAACGCCATGATTATCGGTGTGCCGAAAGAAATCAAAAACAACGAAAACCGTGTGGGACTGACCCCAGCAGGCGTGAGCTCGTACAAACAAGCAGGGCATCGTGTATTGGTGGAATCGTCGGCTGGACTTGGATCTGGATTTGGAAATGAAGATTATGTAGCGGCAGGCGCAGAAATTTTGCAAACAGCCGCAGAGGTGTGGAGCCAGGCTGACATGATCTGCAAGGTAAAAGAACCGCTCCCGGCAGAGTATCCGTATTTTCGCGAAAATCAAATCTTGTTCACATATTTGCATCTAGCTCCAGAAAAGGAATTGACGGAACAGCTCATCGCTAAAAAAGTGGTGGCTATTGCCTACGAAACGATTCAAATGGATGATGGGTCACTTCCACTACTTATACCGATGAGTGAGGTAGCTGGCAGGATGTCGGTTCAAATAGGGGCGCAGTACTTACAAAAGCAGGAAGGCGGAAAAGGAGTTCTGCTCAGTGGAGTTCCTGGTGTTCTTCCTGGGCGTGTAGTGATCGTAGGCGGAGGGATTGTTGGGACGAATGCAGCGAAGATGGCGGTTGGGCTTGGCGCGAATGTTACCTTACTCGATATTAATGCAAACCGTCTTCGTGAGCTGGATGATATGTTCGCAGGCAGGCTCCAAACACTGATTTCCAATCACTATAATATCGCAGAAGCAGTGCGTCAGGCTGACTTGCTGATCGGGGCAGTCCTCATCCCAGGGGCACGTGCTCCACGTCTCGTCACCGAAGAAATGGTGAAAACAATGTCGGCAGGCTCAGTAATTGTGGATGTCGCCATCGATCAAGGAGGCTCGATTGAAACGGTAGACCGCATTACCACCCATAGTGACCCAACTTACGTAAAGCATGGGGTCGTGCATTATTCCGTTGCAAACATGCCAGGCGCTGTACCTCGTACTTCGACAATTGCTCTTTCCAACGTGACGCTACCATACGGACTGCTTTTGGCGGGTAAAGGTTATCGCGCAGCGATCTCCCATCATCGTGCGCTGGCTCGTGGCGTGAATGTGCTGAATGGGCATATCGTATATGAGGCGGTCGCCAAATCATTGCAGCTACCGTATACACCTCTCGATGATATCATGCAAGATCTTCCTTTCTAGGCTCGAATGGAGTAGTGGACAAGTGCATATAATGGAGGGAGGCAAAGGGGAGGAAAAGAGATGGGAATATCGTATCGCCGCCTAATGGAGGTACTTCGTTTCCTGCTTTTGTTCATAACATGCACATTGCTTTCCTACGGGATTATTACGCTGTTGTCCGACAGGCTCCTTCCGTCAGATCCTTATCAAGAGCCGCAAGGAAATGCGGTGAAGGTCGTAAAGCTAGTAAATGCCCCCGAGACGCAGGATTTGGACGGGTATGTTGCGCGTTTACAGCTTTTTTACCTGACTGGTGAGTGATTCCACTTTTTTATGCTTAGAAAAGGAGGAATTTCATCTTTGATGTGGAATGGAATACGGGATACTTATCACCTGAAGGGGACAGCTTCATGGACAGTCTGATTGATCATTTTATCCATTTCCTTGCTGTGGAAAAAGGGCTTTCTCCGAACACGCTGGAGTCCTACCAGCGAGACATGGTAGCTTTTACCTCCTATTTGCAGGAGCAGGGCATCACGCAAATAGAGGCATCCACACGTACACACATCATTGATTATTTGCTTGTCCTTCGGGAAAAAGGACGCGCAACCGCAACCCTTTCCCGCAATATGGCATCGATTCGGGCTTTCTATCAGTTTCTCGTTCGCGATAAATACATAGACAAAGACCCATCCATACATCTGGAGACACCGAAAATCGAGAAACGCCTGCCCAAAGTGCTGTCGATCGAGGAAGTGGAACGGTTGTTGGAAAGTCCACCTGTGAATAATCCTGCTGGACTCCGAGACAAGGCGATGCTGGAATTGCTATATGCAACTGGCATACGTGTTTCTGAGCTTGTTCATTTGGATACAGCAGATGTGAATCTGGATATGGGCTTTGTCAAATGTATGGGAAAGGGGTCCAAGGAACGAATCATTCCTCTTGGCTCTGTTGCCATTCAAATGGTCCGACATTATTTGCAAGCAGGCAGACCTAAGCTGGTAAAAGGGACCGGGGATACAGCGCTGTTTTTAAATCATCTGGGCAACCAGATTACCCGCCAAGGCTTTTGGAAGATCATTAAGCGCTATGCTCTGAAAGCCAATATCCGAGCCGAGATCACTCCGCATACGCTGCGTCATTCATTTGCCACTCATTTGCTGGAAAATGGAGCAGATTTGCGGTCTGTTCAGGAAATGCTTGGTCATGCAGACATTTCCACGACCCAAATTTACACGCATGTGACGCGGACGCGGATCAAAGACATATACGCGAAGACTCATCCCCGAGCGTAAGAACGCATCAAGGTCCATTGTGGCCTTATGAGAATAAAAAGAGTACGATAGTGGTACAACTTACTCCGTCCTGATGCGAGACGGGGTAACCTTATTTACATCAGGTCAGACGTCTGACGACTTGAAGTCATTCTATTATTTTTTGAACTGGAGGCGTTATCATTGCGTTTTTCTCGAGTATTTTTGATCGTCATGGATAGCGTAGGAATCGGGGAACAACCAGATGCTCCGAAATTCAAAGACGAGGGAGCAAATACGCTAGGGCATATCGCTGAACGCGTAGAAAATTTTTCCCTGCCAAATTTGGCGAAGCTGGGTCTGGGCAATATCGCACCGCTTCGCAATGTGCCAATAGCTGAACAACCTGCGGCTCACTATGGAAAAATGCAGGAAATCTCTATGGGGAAAGATACCTCTACCGGACATTGGGAGATCATGGGCTTGCATGTATCGACTCCGTTTAATACGTACCCGGATGGCTTCCCAGCAGCGCTCATCAGTGAATTCGAAGAGCGTATCGGGCGCAAGGTCTTAGGAAACAAGGTTGCTTCTGGAACAGATATTTTAGACGAGCTTGGCCCTGAGCATATGAAAACAGGTGCAATAATCGTCTATACATCCGCAGATAGTGTCTTTCAGATAGCTGCTCATGAAGAAATCGTGCCGCTTCAAGAGCTCTATCGGATTTGCGAAATTGCCAGGGAGCTTACTCTGCGTGATGAATATGCAGTAACACGCGTCATTGCACGTCCATTCGTGGGAGAGCCAGGTAATTTTACTCGCACATCCAATCGTCATGACTATTCCGTCAAGCCATTTGCACCGACAGTAATGAATGAGCTGCAAGCAGCAGGACTGTCGTCTATTGCCCTCGGAAAAATCAGCGATATTTACGCGGAAGAAGGCATTACCAAGTCCATCCGAACCAAAGATAACATGGATGGGGTAGATCAATTGCTCGGCACCATCAAGGAGACATTCACCGGACTGAGCTTTGTCAATCTCGTAGATTTTGATGCCAAGTATGGCCATCGTCGCGATCCACAGGGCTATGGACAAGCGTTAATGGAATTTGATGCACGGATTCCTGAGATTTTGGGCGCTTTGAAGGAAGACGATCTGCTCGTAATTACCGCAGATCATGGAAACGATCCTGTACATCATGGCACCGATCACACGAGAGAGTACGTACCTCTGCTTGTGTTCCATAAAGGGATTGAAACAGGTACTGATTTGGGTATTCGCGAGACGTTTGCTGATTTGGGAGCAACCATCGCGGATAATTTTGGAGTACCGTCTCCAGCGATTGGGAAAAGCTTCCTGAGTCGTGTATAAAGATTAAGTGTTTATAAACATTTATATAGAAGAAACAGAAATGAGGAGTGTATCATGATGGCAAATTTTCACGAGGCAGTGGCGTATATTGAACCAAAATTAGCAGAAAAACCAACAATTGGCTTGGTCCTTGGATCAGGTTTGGGTGTATTGGCAGATGAAATCGAGAATCCGGTTATCATTCCTTATCATGAAATTCCTGGGTTTACTGTGTCGACTGTAGTGGGACATAAAGGACAGCTCGTTATCGGAAAGCTGCAGGGCAAGCAAGTTGTTGCCATGCAAGGACGTTTTCACTTTTATGAAGGACATGGTCTGGATGCGGTTGTATTCCCGATTCGTGTGATGAAGCTTTTGGGTGTAGAAACGATTATTGTGACCAATGCGGCAGGTGGAATCAATCAAAGCTACAACCCTGGTGATCTGATGCTCATTTCTGATCATCTCAATCTGACGTTCCGCAACCCATTGATTGGAGCAAACGATGACGAGATGGGCGCACGTTTCCCTGACATGTCAGAAGCTTACTCCAAAGAACTGCGTCAGCTGGCAAAATCAGTAGCTGCGGAGCAAGGAATCGAGCTGCGTGAGGGTGTATATGCGGGGCTGCTTGGTCCAAGCTACGAAACACCTGCTGAAATCCGTATGCTGCGTACCCTCGGCGGAGATGCAGTAGGAATGTCTACTGTACCTGAGGTTATCGTGGCACGCCATATGAAAGTGAACGTGCTAGGTATTTCTTGCATCAGCAACATGGCAGCTGGAATTTTGGAGCAGCCTTTGTCCCATGATGAAGTAATGGAAACGACTGAAAAAGTAAAAACACAGTTTTTGGCACTGGTTAACGGCATCGTAGCCCAACTGTAAACAAAAGAACGGAGGTGTTTTGGCATGCGCATGGTCGATATCATTGCCAAAAAACGGGATGGCGGCGAACTCTCAACAGAAGAAATCCAATTTCTGGTGAATGGCTATACGGATGGCAGCATCCCGGACTATCAGATGTCCGCATGGGCGATGGCTGTGTTTTTCCGTGGAATGACTCCACGGGAAACAGGTGACTTAACGATGGCGATGGCAGGGTCAGGCGAACAGCTTGACCTGTCATCTCTGCATGGTGTAAAGGTAGACAAGCACAGCACAGGTGGGGTAGGAGACAAAACGACGCTGGTCGTAGCCCCCCTGGTTGCTGCAGCGGGTATTCCGGTTGCCAAAATGTCGGGACGCGGTCTCGGTTACTCCGGTGGGACGATCGACAAGCTCGAGTCGTTCGCAGGGTTTGAAGTAGAGCGTACACGCGAGCAATTTTTGCAGCAGGTACGCGATATTGGTGTGTCTGTCATCGGGCAGTCGGGCAATCTGACACCTGCAGATAAAAAACTGTATGCGTTGCGTGATGTAACAGCCACCGTCGAGGCAGTGCCACTCATCGCCAGCTCCATCATGTCCAAAAAGATCGCTGCAGGTGCAGATGCGATCTTGCTTGACGTGAAGGTGGGCAAAGGTGCTTTTATGAAAAGCATCGAAGAGGCAGAGACATTGGCGCGTGCCATGGTAGCAATTGGTAGTCAGGTAGGAAGAAAAACGGTGGCAGTCATCAGCGACATGAATCAGCCGCTTGGCTTTGCTGTGGGCAATGCACTGGAAGTGAAAGAAGCTGTCGAGACGCTGGCAGGACGTGGACCGAGTGATTTGACTGAGCTGGCTCTGTCAATCGGATCACGCATGCTTGTCCTTGGAGGGCTTGTTCAGAGCGTGGAGGAAGGACGCAGCAGGCTGCAAGAGATCATGTCTACTGGCATGGCCGTAGAGAAGCTGGCGCAGATGGTAGAGGCCCAGGGCGGCAATAAACAGGATGTCTATGATCTTACTCGCTTGCCACAGGCAACCATCACCCATACCATCACTGCCGAGCAGGATGGCTATGTAGCAGAAATTGATGCAGAGGCAGTTGGCCACGCTTCAGTTGGGTTAGGTGCGGGCAGATTGACGAAGGAAATGCCGATTGATCTGGCAGTAGGTCTGGTTCTGAAGAAAAAACGCGGGGACGAGGTTCGCAAAGGCGATGTTTTGCTGACGATCTACGCAAATGAGCAGAAATTATTACAAAATGCGCTACACGAGCTGGAGGGAGCTATCGCTCTTTCGACAAAAGCTCCAGCAGTGCAACCACTCATTTACAAAATTATTGATTAATAGAGAGTAGCTTTTTTGTTGATTGATAAATAAAAAAGGGGTGTTGCGGAATAATTATGCATGCCCCTTCTTTGTTTAAAAATACAGTTTTCCGAGAAAAAATAGTTGATTAAATCTGCATTTTCATATTCAATATTAGATAATAACTGCGCAGTAGATAATATCAAAAATATTTTATTGTTCGGATCGACTTTATAAAGTTTTATTATTCTACTTGTCAAATTTCGTTGACACCGCTATCATTTCGGATTACTTTTAATGTACAGACAACATCTATAAGATTTTTTTCGAATTTCGTAAAAAAAGGATGGAGGTTCCCCAAAAATCGTATTTATGAAAAAGCTAGACCATGTTGACAAGCAGATTCTGCAAATCCTCCAGGAAGATGGTCGAATCCCGTATACAGAAATCGCACATCAACTTGGCGTGAGCGAGGGTACCATACGATCTCGCATCACCCGATTGTTACAGGATGGAGTCTTTCAATTCGTGATTCACCCTGACCCGGAGAAGTTAGGCTTACATGTACAGGCAATCATCGGGTTAACCACAAAGCTGGGATTGCAGAAAAGTGTCGCAGAAGAGTTGAGCAAATTTTCTGCCGTGCGATTTGTGGGCGCTTTCAGCGGCAAGCACGACTTGATCATACAAGCGTGTTTCCATAGCAATGATGAGCTGATCACTTTCGTCAACGAACGACTCTCTCAAATTGAAGGGATTGCAGCAGCGGATGTTTCTCTGGAACTGAAGCAGTACAAAGATTCCTTCTCTTTCGTTCAGGATGACGAGGTGACCCTGCAGTGAAAGGGGTTGATGCCTTCCAGCCGAAGTCAAGAAGCTTCGCGTTAAGTTCGTTTTTTTCGTCCTTTATTTTCTGAAAAAAGACAAAAAAGAAAACGTACTGGGGGTTATTGCGTTGAAAAAGAACATATTTGCATTGGTAAGCTCTATTGCTGTATTAGGAACGGCACTGGCTGGTTGCGGCGGAGGCCAGCAAGCAACTACACAGCCTGCTGAACAACCTGCTACTACACAACCGGCAGCTCCATCGACTCCAGCTGCAGAGGCAAAGCCACAAGTGCTGAAAATGAACCTGCACTCCGAACCGCCTACTGCTGACCCAGGTATCTCAGAGGATACGACATCTGCAGCAATCATCCGCGCTACCTTTGACGGTCTCACCCGCGTTGGAGCAGACGGAAAACCACATGAATCCGCTGCTGAAAGCTACACAATCTCGGATGATATGCTGACGTATACTTTCAAAATCAGAGATGCAAAATGGAGCAATGGTGATCCTATTACAGCCAAAGACTTCGAATATGCGTGGAAACGCGCGTTGGATCCAGTAACGGCTTCCAACTACGCATACCAGCTCTACTATGTGAAAAACGGAGAAAAAGCGAACAAAAAAGAAGTATCACTTGACGATGTTGGTGTGAAGGCACTCGACGATAAGACATTGGAAGTCAAACTAGAGAATCCAACTCCGTTCTTCCTGGAGCTGACTGCATTCCCTACTTACTTCCCAGTTAACAAAAAAGTGATTGATGCCAATGCGAAGTGGGCAGGAGAAGCAAAAACCCACGTTGGTAACGGTCCATTCAAAATGGAAAATTGGGAGCACAAGAGCAAGCTCGTGCTCGTGAAAAACGACAATTACTGGGATAAAGATTCGGTTAAGCTGGATCGCATCGAATTCTCCATGGTAGAGGACGAAAATACTGAATTGTCCATGTTTGAAAACGGCGAATTGGATTGGGCTGGAGCTCCAATGAGCTCACTGCCAACAGACGCTATCCCAGCGTTGAAGGATCAAGGCAAAATCACAACTCAACCAATCGCAGGTACTTACTGGTACAAGTTCAACACAGAAAAAGCTCCGTTCAACAACGTGAAGATTCGTAAAGCATTCGCTTACTCGATTGATCGTAAATCCCTGATTGATAATATTCTGCAAACGGGACAAATTCCTGCAACGGGTGCAGTGCCACCATCCATGGTACTGAATCCGAATGGCTACTTTAAAGATAACGATGTAGATGAAGCGAAAAAGCTTCTGGAAGAAGGCTTGAAAGAAGCTGGTTTGAGCAAGCTGCCTGCTATTACTTTGTCTTACAACACGTCTGAGGGCCACAAGAAAATTGCTGAGGCGATCCAAGACCAATGGAAGAAGCATCTTGGTGTGGACGTAAAACTGGAAAACAAAGAATGGAAAGTTTACTTGGAGGATATGCACGCTGGTAACTTCCAGGTAGGACGTATGGGCTGGCTCGGGGATTTCAACGATCCAATCAACTTCCTGGAGCTGTATAAAGAAAAAATGGGTGGAAACAACGATACTCGTTGGGAAAATCCAAAATACAAAGAGCTCCTGAATCAATCCGCGCTTGAAGCTGATCCAGAGAAACGTAAGAAAATTCTGGCAGATGCAGAGCAAATCCTCATGGATGATATGCCAATCATGCCAATCTACTTCTACACAAACTCTTGGGTACAAAATCCAAAAGTTAAAGGTGTCGTCATTGGCGGCTTGGGTGACGTTGACTGGAAATGGGCTGCAGTTGAGTAGGACTTCCTAAAAGGAATCGGGTCATGCAGCAGAGGGTATATGGCAAGCCCATATACCTTCTGCTTTGCAAACCCTTCCCATATATACCAGATGGCTTAACGCCATCAAAGAGAAAAATAGAGAGATACAAACGCAAGAGATCATTTATGGGTTATTTACACAGCCGATGTGTGCACTGTGTCGGTAACGTCCGCAGTGTAAACATGGGACGTGAAAGCATTCAAAATCTGTCAAGGGGGTAAGTTAGTTGATCCGTTATCTTGGTAAGCGCATCATCTTCATGCTCATCTCGCTTTTCTTGATCGTAACGGCCACCTTCTTCATCATGAAAGCAGTACCTGGTGGTCCATTTACTTCGGAGAAAAATGTACCTGATGAGATCAAGGCAGCATTAGAGGCTAAGTACAAGCTTAACCTGCCGATGCACGAGCAATATTTCAACTATTTGAAGGGTGTCGCTACTTGGGACTTGGGTCCATCCTTTACGGAAAAATCCTCGACGGTCAATGAAATGATCAACCGTGGTTTTCCTGTCTCAGCTCACTTGGGAGCACAAGCATTATTGCTGGCCATTTTCGGTGGTATTATTCTTGGCGTGATTGCCGCATTAAAGCATAACAAGTGGCAAGACTTTTCGGCAATGATCCTGGCAGTTTTGGGTCTATCCGTTCCGAGTTTTATCTTAGCTTCCTTTTATCAGTACGTATTTGCAATCAACTGGGGACTGTTGCCGATTGCAAAATGGGAAGGGTTTTCATACACCATTCTCCCATCCTTGGCTCTCGCAGCTTCTCCGATGGCGTTTATCGCACGGCTGACTCGTTCCAACATGATCGAGGTACTTGGCCAAGATTATATTAAAACAGCGAAAGCAAAAGGTTTGCATAGCTTCACGATTACTGTCAGACACGCAATTCGCAATGCGCTCTTGCCTGTTATTACCTACTTGGGTCCATTGATCGCAGGTATCCTCACTGGTGCGTTTGTTATCGAGCGTATCTTCGGTGTACCTGGTCTGGGACGTGAATTCGTTCTTTCCATTACAAACCGTGACTACACCGTTATTATGGGAACGACCGTATTCTATTCCATCATCTTGGTAGTGATGATTCTGATCGTAGACATCGCGTATACCTTGGTAGACCCGCGTATCAAGTTGTCGGACTCAGGAAAGGAGTAATGAGACATGCAGCAATTGACTAAAGAGCATTTCGAGCCGATTTCGGTTGACCTCCGTCAAGCAGAAGCAATCAAGCGTCCTAGTCTCTCTTTCTGGTCAGACGTATGGCGTCGATTGAGAATGAATAAAGTAGCAATGGCTTCTATGATTTTTATCGCAGCGTTGCTTGTTTGTGCGATTGTAATACCTCTGGTTACACATAACGATTACTTTACAACAGATCTGGCTGGCAAGAACAAAAAGCCATCTGCTGAACACTGGTTTGGTACAGACGATCTGGGACGCGATGTGTTCGTGCGTATTTGGTACGGAGCACGCATTTCCCTTGAGGTAGGTTTGGCCGCAGCATTTATCGACCTCATTATCGGTGTGATTTGGGGCGGTATCGCAGGTTTCTATGGTGGCAGAGTCGATGAAATCATGATGCGTATCGCTGATATTTTGTTTGCAATTCCTTACCTGCTTGTTGTTATTTTGCTCATGGTTGTTTTAGAACCGGGGGTCGGGACGATTATTATCGCCTTAACGATAACCGGATGGATTGGGATGGCCCGGATTGTACGGGGTCAGATGCTACAGTTAAAAAATCAGGAATTCGTACTCGCTGCGCGCTCTCTTGGTGCTGATAGCAATCGTTTGATCTTCAAGCACTTGATTCCGAACGCACTGGGTCCAATTATCGTAACGTTGAGCTTGACCGTACCATCTGCAATCTTTGCGGAATCCTTCTTGTCCTTTATCGGTTTGGGGGTAGCTGCACCGATTGCGTCATGGGGAACGATGTCCAATGAGGGGTTGCCTGCGATGAAGTATTATCCATGGCGCCTGATGTTCCCAGCGGTCTTCATTTCCGTAACCATTTTGGCATTCAACTTGTTTGGTGACGGTCTGCGAGATGCAGTAGACCCACGCCTGCGTAAATAAATTAGGAGGGATCATCGTTATGGAACGCATTCTAGACGTAAAAGACCTGCATGTATCCTTCCACACGTATGCAGGGGAAGTAAAAGCAGTACGTGGCGTTAATTTTCACGTGAACCGTGGAGAAGCGGTTGCAATCGTAGGAGAGTCGGGTTGCGGAAAATCAGTAACGGCTCAAACCTTGATGAAACTGATTCCAATGCCGCCAGGAGAAATTAAAAAAGGTGAGATTCTCTTCAATGGAGATAATCTCGTTAATAAGTCGAATAAACAAATGGAAGCGATTCGCGGTAAAGATATCGGGATGATCTTCCAGGACCCAATGACATCTTTGAACCCAACTATGACCATTGGGAACCAAATTACAGAGGGATTAATCAAGCACCAAAACATGTCCCGTTCTGCTGCACGTGAGCGTGCAATTGAACTGTTGGCCACGGTTGGTATCCCTCAGCCGGAAAAACGTGTGGAGCAATATCCACACGAGTTCTCCGGCGGTATGCGTCAGCGTGCGATGATTGCTATCGCGCTGTCCTGTTCGCCCAAGCTGTTGATTGCAGATGAGCCGACAACAGCTTTGGATGTTACCATTCAGGCTCAAATTTTGGACTTGATGAAGGACCTGCAGAAGAAAACAGGAACTTCCATTATCCTGATCACGCATGACTTGGGAGTAGTTGCTGAGATGTGCGATCGCGTTATCGTTATGTACGCGGGCAAAGTGATTGAAACGGGAACAGTAGATGATATTTTCTATAATCCTCAACATCCGTATACAAAAGGATTGTTGCGCTCTGTACCACGTCTCGACCTGAACCGTGATGAGCCGCTGACTCCTATTTTCGGTACACCACCGGATCTTCTGCGTCCGCCAGTTGGCTGTGGATTTACGGCACGCTGCGAATCTGCAATGCGTGTATGCCAGGAAATTGATCCTGAGCTGAACGAAATCAGCACATCCCAACGAGCAGCTTGCTGGTTGCAGCATCCGCTTGCTCAGAACCGCGCAGGATCGTAGGAGGAGGGGTACACAATGGATAACCGTGATACATTGATTGAAGTCCGCAACCTTAAAAAGTTCTTTTCCATTGGCGATAATACTCTGAAAGCTGTGAATGATATCTCGTTTGAAATTAAACGTGGAGAAACATTGGGAGTTGTAGGAGAGTCTGGTTGTGGGAAGTCCACTGCTGGTCGTACGCTTCTTCGTTTATACGATGCTACCGGTGGGGACGTCCTGTTTGAAGGAAAGAGCATCATGAATTTGAACAACCAGGAAATGAAGGCAATGCGCCGCAACATGCAAATGATTTTCCAAGACCCGTACGCATCCTTGAACCCGCGTATGACGGTTGGAGACATCATCGGTGAAGCTCTGGACATCCATGGCTTGGCGACTGGTCAAAAGCGTAAAGAGCGCATCCAAGAGCTGCTTTCCTTGGTTAGTTTGAATCCTGAGCATATGAACCGTTTTCCGCATGAGTTTTCAGGCGGCCAACGCCAACGTATCGGAATTGCCCGAGCATTGGCAGTAGAGCCTAAATTCATCGTGTGTGACGAACCTATCTCTGCTTTGGACGTATCTGTTCAGGCACAGGTTGTTAACCTGCTTGAGCAGCTGCAAGAAAAAATGGGCCTGACCTATATGTTCATTGCCCATGACCTGTCTATGGTTAAATACATCTCCGACCGTGTTGCCGTTATGTATCTGGGCAAAATGGTTGAACTGGCGGACAGTGACGCTCTGTACGAGAAGCCTTTGCATCCGTACACGCAAGCCCTGCTGTCAGCGATTCCGATTCCAGATCCAGAGGTTGAGCGCAATCGTGAACGTATCGTTCTTCAAGGTGATGTACCAAGTCCTATGAATCCGCCAAGCGGTTGCCATTTCCGTACACGCTGCCCAAAAGCAATGCCCGAATGCGCAGCGGCAGTACCAGAATGGAAAGAAGTAGAACCAGGTCACTTTGCTGCATGCCATCTGTATAACTAATCTTCAGACAAGCGGGTTCCCAGGCTATAGGTGGCCAGGAACTCGCTTTTTTTACCCAAAAAGAAATTGTTATTTTTTTACTGCAAGTTGATGAATTTTTTAGAAAAAAGGTTTGCAGATAGTGGAAAAAGGGTAGAGAATGGAAGATAGCTGTTTCCTATTGTTTTTTATACGACCCCAGATCGTATAAAAATTAGCAGGATACCGGCTCTACATATTGCTCAGGCCTTGTTTAGCGACCAGCTAGGCGAAGTCGAATTTACTGATATTCTCATATTGGTAAAATATAGTGGAAAAACAATAAGGGGGCAGGCAACATGAGCAAATTTTTGTCGCCGCGATGGAAAGTGAAAGAGATGACATCGTCATTTTTTTCACGCATGAAATCATTGAATCAAATTTCGTCCAGCCAGATGAAAGGTTCACTCGCAACAAAAATGATCGTTTTTGGTCTGATTCTCGTACTTATCATTATTGGTTCTCTGCAATACATAGCGATTTCCTTTTCCAAATCCACTCTCTTCAGCATTACATCGAAGCAAGCGAAAATGTTGGCAGAACAGCATGCAACCAGCTTGGAGGATTGGCTGGAATCAATCGTAGCCTCGTCTGAGACAGCCGCTTCCAAGCGTGTCATGATGACAGAATTAGAGCCGCTGATTATGGAGCAATTCAGCTTGATGCGTCAGGCTCATCGAGAAATATCTAAGATTTATCTGATTGATTCTAAAACGGGGAAATCTTTGTATTCGCTTACAGGGAAAAACGAGATTGATTTTAAACAAAAACAATACTTCCAGCAGGCAATCAGTAAAGGCGGAACAGTCGTTTCCGATGAAGAAATCGTTAAAGGGATTAACAAAAGTTTTCTTTATATTGCGACACCGGTTGGAGAAAAGAATAAAGACACAAGTCGAATCTTCGTTGTAGGCTTTACGATTGATCAAATGGTTCAAAAGGTACCTGAAATTCCATTCATGCAAAATGGCTACGCGTTTGTGGTTCGTCCGGATGGATTGGTTGTTGCTCACAAAAACCCGGAAAACAACAATAATATGTCGATTGCGGATCAGCCAGAGTATGCAGAAATGATGGAGCTCATGCAAAAAGAAACAAGCGAGAGCCTGATCTACGAGGATCAGGGGAACGACGCTTTTGCAGCATTTGCTCCGATCGCCATGCTGAACTGGGACATTGTACTTACCTCAGGCAGTGATGAGGTATATGGTGAAGTAAACGAAATGTGGATATACTTTGTACTGTTCAGCTTGCCCATTATCGCTATTTCCACCTGGTTGATTTGGTGGTTTGCAAAACGGATTCGCTTGTCCCTGTTTGCGATCGCCAGGGATATGGAACGAATCGGGGCTGGGAACTTTGACGTACATGTAAAAGTTAATGGTAATGATGAGCTAGCCATGGTAGGACGTAAGATGAATGATATGGCCGCTGAATTGCGCAAGCTTATTGCTTTGGTCCAGGGACAAGCTACCCAGCTCAACGTAGCAACAGATGAGTTAACGCAGTTCGCTCAGGAAAACAGAGGCGCGATCAATGTCATTACTGATAACATCTCGACGATTGCAGAGCGTGTTTCAACACAAACGAGTGAGGTACAGGCAACAGCCAATACCGTATCCGAGATTTCGCAAGGTGTGGAGCAAGTCGCAATTGCAGCAGAATCTACTTCGGTCGCAACTACGCGTACATTTGAGCGTGCTCAAGGCGGCATGCAGATGGTTGAAAACGTCATTGATACGGTGCGTCGCGCTACGAATGAAGTGGAGCGGACCGCACAGCAAATGCATAGCCTGCGTGAGCGTGCGCGTCAAATTACGAGTATTGTTGAAATGATCTCAAGCATCGCTTCACAAACAAACCTGTTAGCATTGAATGCAGCGATTGAAGCTGCACGCGCAGGTGATGCAGGTCGTGGTTTCTCAGTCGTAGCCAGCGAGGTTCGCAAGCTGGCTGAAGAAAGCAGCTCGTTCTCTGAGCGTATCGCATCTATCGCCCATTCTATTAACGATGAAGCAATGGATATGAGCAAAAACATGGATGAAATCGTAACCATGGTTGGTGGAGGTCTGCAATCGGTTGAGGCTGTAGGCACGGCTTTCCAAAATATTGTGGGAGAGATTCAAGCAGCAGCGGAGCAAAGCGAGTCGATGACAGCAACCTCAGAAGAAATGGCAGCTGGCAATCAGGTTGTAACCGATTCGATGCGCAGACTGGCGTATATGTCGGACGAAATCAGCGATTCCATTACCGGTGTAGTTGGGACAGTCGATGAACAATTGAACTCGATTGCACGCATTAATGAAAATGTAGAACAACTGAAAAAGATGGCTGATGATCTTACGGAAAATGTAAGCCGTTTTGTGATCTAATCAAGGGTCCCTTCTGTTACGTGCAGAAGGGTTTTTTGTTGTGAATATTTTCCTTTCGCATTGGTGAGAATAAAATCATGAATGGAGGGAAGAGACTGCTATGAAACGGAATGGATACATCGCTCTATGCTTCATCATGTTTTTCACCATCTTTTCTCCACTAGCTGTCGCAGCAGAAAAGGCTGGACCGCAAACTGGCGAAATGAATTTTGCCCCAAATGCAAAAGCAGCCGTTATGATAGAGGCTGACACGGGTAAGGTATTGTATGAGAAAAATTCGAACGAGAAAATGCCACCTGCGAGCATTACCAAGGTAATGACGATGCTGCTGATTATGGAAGCAATCGAAAGAGGAGAATTAAAGCTTACCGATAAGGTGCGGGCGAGTGAACGGGCTGCTTCGATGGGGGGCTCCCAAATTTTCTTGCAGCCAGGTGAAGAGATGGTTGTCGAGGATATGATCAAAGGGATTGCTATCGCCTCTGGGAATGATGCCTCTGTAGCGATGGCAGAGCATTTGAGCGGAACAGAAGAAACCTTCGTTGCCAAAATGAACGAGCGGGCGAAACAGCTCGGGATGAAAAATACCCATTTTGTCAATTCGAATGGATTGCCAGCCGCCGAACACTATTCCTCTGCAGCTGATATTGCTATTATGTCCAGAGAATTATTGAAGCACGAAGGTATTACTCGCTTTACAGGAACCTATCAGGACTATTTGCGCAAGGACTCGGCGAATCCGTTCTGGTTAGTCAATACAAACCGTCTGGTAAGGTTTTATGAAGGTGTAGACGGATTAAAAACGGGCTATACCAGTGAGGCCAAGTACTGCTTAACTGCAACAGCCAAACGCAACAATATGAGAATTATCGCTGTCGTCATGGGTGTACCGGATGTGAAGACACGCAACAACGAGGTTTCCACGATGTTTAATTATGCGTTTACGCATTATCAGGTTATGCCCATGTATAAAAAGGGGGAGACCGTCGAACAGCTTACCGTAGACAAGGGGAGTCAGCCCAAAATCAATGTGGTTACCCCACATGCGGTCAGTCTTCTCATGAAAAAAGGCGAGTCTGCCAATTCGTTTAAAAAAGAAGTCGTGATCAATTCTACGGTCAATGCCCCTGTGAACAAAGAGCAGGTAGTCGGGCATATTTTTATCCGCACCATGGATGGAAAAGAAGTAAACAGAATCGATCTTTATCCCGAACAAACGATTGATAAAGCAGGCATGTGGGAGATTCTTAAGCGGACCACCAAGAACGTATTAATCAGTTACTAACAGACACCATGAGCGCGAAAAGAATCGAGTTGCCTCGAATGAGCAGATGTGGCTACTCGATTTTTTTGTTCTTTTGTCGACTGGCAGGAATTGGTTAAACGAAAGAAGAAAGAGACAGCTAATACGGGAGAAGGAGTGTGTCAGCTATGAGTTTGCGCATTGCGATGGAGACCCGCCAGGATGTGCTGGTAATCCGCTTGCAAGGAGAGCTCGATCATCATACGGCAGAAGAGCTGCGAAGTAAGGTCGATGATATTTTACGAACCCCCCAGATCCGTCATATCGTTTTGAGTCTCGCCGAGTTGGCATTCATGGACAGCTCTGGGATCGGTGTTATTTTGGGCAGGTTTAAACAAATCTCTGCTCGTTCCGGAGAAATGTACGTTTGCTCGATTAATCCAACCATCTATCGAATTTTTGAGATGTCAGGATTGTTTAAGGTGATCAAGTTCCGTGAAAACGAAGCAGACGCATTGCTTGTTCTGGGGGTGGCGTAGTAATGACTGTACAACGTAATTTTATGTCCGTATCGTTCGCTGCATTGAGCCAAAATGAAGCATTTACCCGAGTGGCTGTGGCTTCGTTCATTTCTCATCTGGATATCACCATGGATGAGCTAGAAGAAATGAAAACCGTTATTTCCGAGGCAGTTACCAATGCCATTATTCACGGATATGACGAGAATCCCGAGGGTGTGGTACATATCTCTGTGCGCATTGATGAGGGAACGGTGGAGGTTGTCGTGGAGGACAACGGAAAAGGAATTGAGGATGTAGAGCAGGCGATGCAGCCGCTCTTTACAACCAAGCCAGAATTGGAGCGCTCAGGAATGGGCTTTACCATTATGGAGAATTTCATGGACTCTTTGGAAGTGGCGACTGCAGTTGGAAAAGGTACAACGGTTCGCCTGACCAAACGCTTGTCGTTTGCCAAAGCCTTACAAAATTAGGGGTATTGCCAATGGGTGCCGATATTAAAAACGCGAGTCAACCATTTCTGACCAATGACCAAGTGAAGGAACTGATCGCCAAAAGCCAGGCCGGAGACGCTCATGCCCGCGAACTTCTAGTGAACAGCAACATTAGGCTGGTCTGGTCTGTCGTACAGCGTTTTATCAACCGTGGATACGAAGCGGATGATTTGTTTCAAATCGGTTGTATCGGTTTGCTGAAAGCTGTTGATAAGTTTGATTTGTCCTATGATGTGCGCTTCTCTACTTATGCGGTACCGATGATTATCGGAGAAATCCAGCGCTTTTTACGCGATGACGGCACGGTAAAAGTAAGCCGATCACTCAAGGAAACAGCGAACAAGGTACGCAGAACAAAAGACGAGCTTTACAAGCAATTCGGCCGTGCTCCCACAATTGCCGAAGTAGCGGAAGCTGTAGGGATTACGCCGGAGGAAGTCGTTTTTGCGCAAGAAGCCAATCGAGCTCCTTCTTCCATTCACGAAACGGTTTTTGAAAACGATGGGGACCCCATTACGTTAATCGATCAAATCGCGGATGAAGGTGTCAACAAGTGGTTTGAAAAAATAGCGCTAAAGGATGCCATCAGCCGCTTGAGTGAGCGTGAGCAGCTAATCGTCTATTTGCGCTATTATAAGGATCAAACCCAGTCTGAGGTAGCCGAGCGATTAGGAATATCACAGGTCCAGGTCTCTCGCCTCGAAAAGCGAATTCTGCAAACGATCAAGGAGCAAATTGAACATTAGCCCGGCACTCCGTTTCAGGGGGCACAAGGTAAGCATCAAAGCGAAATTGCTTTGGTGCTTTTTTGCATGGCTTTTAAGAGGACGCACATACTAGCGGGGATTACACAAGACAAGGTGAAAGGAGGGAGCTCTCATGAAGGAAGCGCTATTTCTGCGCTTGCGAAAGCGTTTGGCAGTAAAACCCGAAGCCATAATCACGCTGGGCGATATATGCCAAATTTACTGGGATGGCGAACGCGAGGAAGCGATCAAACGAATGCCGATTTATCGAGTTGAGCCAAGCGATGGGAACTTGATCATTATTGATATTATGCAGGTGATTCAAAGGCTTCGTCAGGTTTATCCTGAGGCTGATCTGGATATCCAAGGCGCACCGCAAATTATTGTCGAGGTGCAAAATCCACGGAAACAAGCAAACCCTTTGCTGGTTGCCATTGTGTGGCTCGTGTTGTTTATTGGTTCTGGGCTTGCCATTATGAACTTCCATACCGACGTAAGCATGCCGCAAGTCCATCAGCGTATTTTTTATCTCCTCACGGGTCAAAAAAATCAACATCCACTCTGGCTTCAAATCCCTTACTCTATTGGGATCGGACTGGGGATGATTTTATTTTTCAACCATATTTTCAAGAAAAAAATTAATGAAGAGCCGAGCCCATTAGAAGTGGAATTGTTTATGTACCAACAAAATCTCGATCAGTACTATATTCAGAACGAAAACAAGGAAAACCAGCGGACGAAAACATGAGCCTTGGTGCATGCGTGCTGCTCGTTCTAATTGGGCTTGGTGGAGGATTGGCGGTTGGAAGTGGTTTTGTCGCTTTCATTACCGTTTTGGACATCATTCCTCGCCTTACACAGCTCACGAATGCGCATGGATATATTCGCAGCTTTGAATGGGCGCTGGTGAGTGGAGTTCTTGTGTTTACATTCATCGATTTTTTTCATTGGGGAGTGCAATTGCCCGTTGGGGTGACAGCCATTTATGGATTGATTGCTGGGATTTTCGTCGGAGCCCTGGCGGCAGGCTTAACGGAAGTACTGAATGTTTTTCCGATTCTCGCCAAGCGCATGAATATGGATGGCAATCTACTATTGCTGTTAATGGCTGTCGTGTTTGGCAAAGTAACGGGCTCGATTCTGCAGTGGCTTCTCCATCTCTAAACTGGTAAATACCACTATTCATAGGCATCTTTTGAAACAGGAAAGATATAGGTATGGCTTCTCTTGTAGACTCGCGCATTATTGGAAAAAAAGGAGTGAAAGGGCATGGCGACCAAATCGAAATCAAAACCCATCGGGGCATCGATGCAGATGACAAAGCAGCTGTACCAACAACAAGCTGCAAAATTCCAGCCCAAGCGTAATGTCCTGCTAAATTCTCTGCGTGCGTTTTGGGTTGGCGGGACAATCTGCTTGTTCGGGCAAGCCTTGCAAAATATGTACATTTACTTGTTTGGATTTACAGAGAAAACAGCGAGCAACCCTACCGTTGCAACACTCATATTTATTGCGGTTCTGTTAACGGGACTCGGTGTATACGACAATATCGGTCAGTATGCAGGAGCAGGCTCCGCTGTGCCCGTGACAGGCTTTGCCAACTCCATCGCTTCGGCTGCCATCGAGCATCGGAGTGAAGGGCTGGTTCTTGGTGTCGGTGGCAACATGTTCAAGCTGGCAGGCTCCGTCATCGTGTTTGGGGTAGTTGCGGCTTTTATTGCGGGGATATTAAAGAGTGTCATGAACATGATTTTTTGAGGAGGGGTGTCAGTGGCAAGCCAGAACCAGGCGTCTCGAATCAACCGGCAAACGTGGCATTTTGCTCAGGACGTAAGATTGCAAGCGTCTGCTGTGGCCGTTGGTCCGAAAGAAGGAGAGGGACCCTTGGCAGCCTTTTTTGACAAGATTCATGACGACATGTATGCAGGACAACAGACGTGGGAAGATGCTGAACGCCAATTGCTTGAGGATGCAATATCGGCATTGCTCCAAAAAGCAAAGATAACTGGACAGGATGTCGATGTCATACTGGCAGGCGATCTGCTCAATCAAAATATCACGACAAACTTTACGGCTGAAAAGCTTGCCATTCCGCTGCTAGGTATGTATGGCGCGTGCTCTACCTCGATGCTGACGCTTGCCAATGCCGCAGCTTTGGTTAATGCCGGATATGCAAACAAAGCAATCGCAGCGTGCAGTAGCCATAATGCCACGGCTGAAAGACAGTATCGCTATCCTACAGAGTATGGAGGTCAGAAGCCCCCCTCCGCTCAATGGACCGTGACAGGTGCAGGAGCGGGTTTGATAGGCATCGGAGGAAATGGGCCACGTATCACCTATGCAACAATGGGAAAGGTAGTGGACATGGGGATCAAGGACCCGTTTGATATGGGCTCTGCGATGGCACCTGCTGCTGTATCTACCTTTTTGGCTCATTTTCAGGATACAGGACGTACTCCAGAGTCGTATGACTTGATCGTGACAGGAGACCTGGCGTCGGTAGGCTATCCTATTGCAAAAGAGCTGCTGTTACAAGAAGGATACGACATGGACCCAGTGTACAATGACTGCGGTCTCATGATTTTCTCCCCTGACCAGGATGTCTTCGCAGGAGGGAGCGGTTGTGCGAGCAGCGCTGTGGTCACGTACGGTTACATTTTGGATCAGCTTAACCGGGGCGTACTTAAAAAAGTACTGGTTTGTGCGACGGGAGCCTTACTAAGTCCTGTCAGCTATCAGCAAGGCAATTCAATTCCGTGTATTGCGCATGCAGTTGCACTGGAAGGAGGCATATGATGGAGTACGTAATTGCTTTTATCATTGGAGGGCTCATTTGTGTCGTAGGACAATTGCTGCTCGACGTTGGTAAATTGACACCTGCACACGTGATGAGCACGCTGGTAGTAGCCGGTGTCGTCCTGGACTTTATTGGGGTCTACGACAAATTCATTGATTTTGCTGGAGCAGGAGCTACCGTGCCGATTACGAGCTTTGGACATTCCTTGTATCACGGAGCGATAGGAGAAGCCGAGCAGCATGGGCTGATTGGTGTAGCAACCGGGATTTTCGAGGTCACAAGCGCAGGGATATCAGCTGCGATTGCCTTTGGATTCTTTGCTTCCCTCATTTTCAAGCCAAAAGGATAGTCACTATGGCAACGGTTAAGGACGGTGGAGGCGACATGGACGAAGAACGAAGAAGAGTCATCCTCGTTACCGATGGCGATCATGTCGCGCAAAAAGTACTGGAAATGATAGCAAGAGAGATCGGCGGGCGATGCATTTCCTTATCTGCCGGGAATCCGACACCTCTGCGAGGACATCAGATGGTTGAGCTCATCAAAATGGCTGCCTACGATCCTGTGATTGTCATGTTTGACGATAACGGTGATTTCGGAAAGGGACAGGGAGAAAAGGCCATCGAGTACGTGGTCAAGCACCCGGATATCGAGGTGATCGGAGCGATTGCAGTTGCCTCTAATACACGATGGGTGCAAGGAGCGCGGGTAGCTTACTCAGTCAATAATGAAGGGCAAGTTGTGACAGAAGCCGTGGACAAAGACGGAAATGCCAGTCCAGAGCTTGTAAACCGAATTTACGGCGACACTGTCGATATTCTGAATGCCCTTCACGTTCCTAATCTCATCGGCATAGGTGATATCGGCAAGATGCTTGGAAAGGACAGCTTGCAAAAAGGCAGTCCGATCACAAAAAAAGCAGTGCAATGGATACTGGAAAGGAGCGACCCGAATGGCACAGGTAACGGAAAAACGGCGCCCCATCTCGGACCAAATTGAAGAAAATAAAGCATACTTAAATGACAGGCTAGGCATAGGCTCAAGCTTTGATATGGGCGTGCATGAGTTTTTCGTTGGGAGAACACGCCTTCTCTTGTATTACATAAACGGATTTGCTGACAGTAATATCGTTACACAGGTGATGCGGGAACTGAATGATTTGCGGGAACGTGATGTTCAGGATCATTTATTCGATCAACTGTATTATAAATACATCCCGTATTTTCAGCTAACGAAGATATCGACTACTGATGAATTCATGGACAAGCTGCTGGTCGGACAAGTAGGATTAATCCTTGATCGGTATGATACCGCTATTATGGTGGATGCTAAGGTTTTTCCGACGCGTTCTCCTATGGAGCCAGACACGGAAAGAATTGTTCGTGGCGCACATGATGGCTTTACCGAGACGTTGGTCATCAACACGGTTTTGACTCGCAGACGTCTACGAGATGAACGTCTTCGTTTTGAAATTATGCAAATCGGGGAACGGACCAAAACAGATGTGGCGGTTGCGTATTTACAGGATGTTGCAAACCAAGAACTGGTTGATACGTTAAAGGAAAGACTGCAGCACATCCAGATAGACGGGATTCCAATGGCGGAAAAAACGGTAGAAGAATTTATTATCGGAAAGACGTTCAATCCGTTTCCGATGGTGCGTTACACAGAAAGACCGGATGTTGCAGCGGTGCATTTGCTGGAAGGACATGTATTGATTTATGTAGACACATCGCCTAGCGTCATGATTACGCCTGCTACCTATTTTCATCATGTTCAGCATGCAGAGGAGTACAGGCAGACCCCTGTCGTAGGTGCTTACTTGCGCTGGGTACGCTTCTTCGGCATTTTTGCTTCTGTATTCGTTTTGCCCATTTGGCTACTGTTGGTCATGCATCCATCGATGATTCCCGACTCGCTTCATTTTCTCGGAATGAAGGAAAAAGGCAGCATCCCCTTATTGGCGCAATTTTTGATGGCAGAAGTAGGGCTTGATTTGATGAGGATGGCAGCGATTCATACACCGACCCCTTTGTCCGTAGCGATGGGATTATTGGCAGCAATTTTGGTTGGAGACGTTGCGATCAAGGTCGGCTTGTTTGCCCCCGAAGTCATCTTGTATTTGGCGGTTGCGGCCATCGGGATGTTTGCAACACCGAGCTATGAATTGAGCCTGGCTAATCGGCTCATCCGTATCTTTTTAATCCTGATGGTTGGTTTCTTCTCGACACCGGGTCTTATGATCGGTTTTCTGGTTGTATTGGTCGGACTTGCTGCCACTCGTTCCCTCAACACACCATATTTGTGGCCGTTTATTCCTTTTAATTACAAAGCCATGAAAGATATCATCGTACGAATTGCGGTACCTCGAAAAAACAATCGACCAAGCATTGTTCGCTCGCAAAATACATCGCGTCAATAATATTCTGAAAATGACTGCGGGCACCCATTGTCAAATAAACTATCGTGTAGTAAATTGGATGGGGAAGCCTTACTACGCTCGTTATGTTCGGCAACTGACGTCTCACAGTCGGTTGCCTTTCTTTTAAAAGAATGGAAAGTTCTCATTCACAAAAGGCAAAGTGACTTGGAAATACTTTCCAACACGCGCGATTAGGGTCCGGCGTCGACTTCTGGCTTTATCCAGGTAAAGCTTTTTGTCGAGAGTGACGCTCTAGTATGAGCAGATCACGCTAGACTGTTTGGTAATTTACAGAATGATTCGGTGTCAGAGACTGGGGAGGAACGAAATATGTTTTTACACGGGACAAGTCGAGTGAATGAACGAGGAATTTTGGAAATTGGGGGCTGCGAAACAACAGAACTGGCAGCGACCTACGGAACACCACTTTACGTATATGATGAAGCCCTGATTCGCAGCAAATGTCGACAGTTTATTGACGCGTTTTCCCAATCGGGCTTTTCCTTTCAAGTAGCTTATGCGAGCAAGGCATTCTGTACGATGGCGATGTGCAAGCTGGTAGAGGAGGAAGGCTTGTCTCTTGATGTCGTCTCTGGCGGTGAGCTGTATACGGCTCTGCAAGCAGGTTTTCCAGTAGATCGCATCCATTTTCATGGCAACAACAAGTCACTGGATGAAATTGTGATGGCCCTGGATGCCAAAATCGGCTGTTTTGTCGTAGACAATTTTTATGAGCTGCACCTATTGAGTCAGCTGGCGGAAGAGCGCGGTGAAAAGATTTCTGTTCTCCTGCGTGTGACTCCAGGTGTCGAGGCACATACACACGAATATATTTCCACCGGTCAAATCGACTCCAAATTCGGATTTGACGTACAGAACGGTCAGGCATTAGACGCGATCAAGTATGCACATGAAAGCAATCATCTGCATTTATTGGGTGTACACAGCCACATTGGATCACAAATATTTGAAACAGAAGGCTTCCTGGTAGCTGTCAAGCGATTGACGCAATTGCTGGGAGACGCCAAAGATCAGCATGGCTTTTTGCCGGAAGTGCTCAATGTAGGTGGCGGCTTTGGTATCCGGTACGTTGAGGGAGATACTCCACAATCAGCGCATACCTACATTAAGGCGATTACGGATCTCGTGCGCGCAGAATTGGACGCTCGCCAAATTCCATTGCCTGAGCTGTGGATTGAGCCAGGTCGCAGTATCGTAGGTGATTCAGGTACTACGCTGTACCGTATCGGCTCGCAAAAAGAAATCCCGAACGTGCGCAAATATGTGGCCGTTGACGGTGGTATGACAGATAACCTTCGCCCAGCTTTGTATCAGGCGGAATACGAGGCAGCGATTGCCAATAAAATGAACCAGCCAGCCACGGAGGTCGTTTCCATCGCCGGAAAATGCTGCGAGTCTGGTGACATGCTGATCTGGGACGTCAAGCTCCCTCCGGCTCAAGCAGGTGATATTTTGGCTGTTCCAAGCACCGGAGCCTATGGTTATTCCATGTCAAACAACTACAATCGGATCGCGCGCCCTGCAGTTGTTTTTGTAAAGGACGGGGATGCTGATCTGGTTGTAAAACGCGAAACGTACGCTGAAGTCGTGGGACATGATCTTCTGCCAAAACGCGCCCAGCTTCAACGATAATCCATAACGGTAGAGAAGCCTTCCTGGTGAGACAAGGGGGGGCTTTTTTGCATGTATGGGATTCTTACAATCTTCATAATCCATTCACTGAACCTTAAAGCTTCTTTGCAATAATTGGGGTGGCGAGGAGGATAGATTCAGCATGTTGTCGACGCTCATCAAGCGGTTTCGTCGCTTCCCCTTTTTTTCACTGGATAAACGGACATGGTTGAAAAATGTCATTGGCCAGGAATTCGACAAGGGACGCAGCGTAGTGATGTTTTATGTTGATATCGTTAAACTAACAGATGTAGAGTACCGCTATGGAGATAGCAGTGCCAAGCGTGTTCTGCAAATTTTTGAACGGATTTTACCCGCTGTATCTCGTCAAGTGTTTGAGATAAAAGGGAACATTCTCGCGATTCAAAAGCTATGGGGCGACGACTTTGCTATTTATGTCTCCTTTGGAGCCACTGTGAGTGAAGAGGATTGCAGAATGCTTTCGATTCATTTTCAAGAAGTTGCGGAAAAGCAACTGAATCGACATGTCAGCTTTGTAAATAGAGAGGACTTGCGTGTCCATATTGGATATGCATGGCTGCCAGGTCAGGATATTGTAAAGGAAATGTATACCTCGGTGAAGCATGCGGTTCATATGGCGAAATACGGGATTACATCAGAAAAATATACGCATGTTACGCAGTTTCATAAATTGCTAGCAGAAGAAAATGTGCAGATGCACTTCATGCCGATTATTCATTTGCCTGATGGCGGTGCGCTCGGATGGGAAGCGCTTGCTCGTGGGCCGCAGGATAGCCCTTTTGCCACACCGGCAACGCTGTTTACCTACGCAGAAGAGACAGATACAGTATTTCGTCTGGAGCATATTTGCCGTAAACGAGCACTCGAACAATTACGTTATCTCAATCCGCATGAAAAGCTGTTTATTAATCTTGATCCGCGTGCGATCGACGATCCTTTTCTTTTGAGAGGGAAAGTATTTTCGCTATTGGAGCAATATGGGCTAAATCCACACAATATCGTGTTTGAAATAACCGAACGACATGCGATTACTAATTACGCAGTTTTTCGTAAAATAATTGAGGAATATCGCAAAAAGGGCTACTTGATTGCGGTTGATGATGCCGGAGCAGGTTATTCGAGTCTGGAATCCATTACAGAAATCTATCCGGATTTTATCAAACTGGATATGTCATTGATCCGCAACATTGATGCGGACCCGATCAAGCAGGCATTGCTTGAAACAATTGTGCAATTCGCCGACAAGGTGAACTGCAAAATTATTGCAGAGGGGATCGAGACAGAGAGCGAATTAAGAACCTTGATGGATTTGGGCGTTGTATATGGACAGGGGTACTTTCTCGGCAAACCGGACAGAGGTATGGCACAGGTATCCGGGCAAGCGATGAACTTTTTGCGCTTTATGCAAGAAAAGAGAAGCAACGAACAAGTTGAGCCGATCATTTTCACGCCAGCCATGACCGAAATCCTGGCAAAGACCATTTGTGTGGAAAAGCATGCAAAAGTGCGACGCATCCACGAGATTTTTGAACAAAATAAGCGGATAGAGAGCATTGTGGTCCTGGAAGAGGGAGAGCCGATTGGACTTCTCATGCGTTTTCAGCTTTATCAAATATTGGGTGGACAATACGGTATTGCGTTGTATTATGATCGCCCAGTAGCGCAAATCATGAATACCAATCCGCTATTGGCGTGTAAGGATGACAAGCTGGAGGAGGTTGCCAGACGAGCAATGGCTCGGGACGCACATCACTTGTATGACGTGGTGATTATCATTGGAGAAAAGAACGAATATATCGGAATTGTTACGGTCCAAAGCCTGCTCGATAAAATGGCTTCGATCAAGCTCGAATTAGCCAGCTCGGCGAATCCGCTTACGGGGCTGCCTGGTAATGTACAGATTGAAAGAGAGCTCAATCAGCGTGTGAAGCAAAAGGTGGACCAAATGGTCATTTATTGTGACCTCGACCATTTCAAATGGTTTAATGATCGCTATGGCTTTGAGGTTGGAGATCAGATCATCGTGCGAACAGCGTCCTTGTTGAAAGAGGCTGCGAAGCGTTACGGGAGCGGAACTGACTTTATTGGTCATATCGGTGGCGATGATTTTATTTTGATCACTACTGCGCAATGTGCAGATGGGCTCGGTGCATTTATTAGCGATGCGTTCACTCCGTATTTTGCGGATATATATGCAAAGCGGAGAATGGAGGACGGAGAGGTTTTGTCCATGTCGATGGCAGGGGTTTACATACAACCGGGCATGTACGAAAATGCAGAGGCGATTGCCAAGCAAGCAGCAGTCATGAAGAAGCTGGCAAAGTCGTATGCAGGCACGGTGTTTATCAAGGACTGCGAGTTTCCTTTTGAGGATCGGCTGCGATTGCAGGGTTAAATTGGACGTCAACTCCATCGCATGGTAAAATGAGAACGTTAACTTTACCTGGTTTGGAGGCATACATATGAAAAAAGCACATATCACCATGGAAAATGGCAATGAGATCGAATTGGAGCTGTTTGATCAAGAAGCTCCTGGAACAGTAGGTAACTTTGAAAAGCTGATCAACGAAGGCTTCTACAACGGCCTGTCTTTCCACCGTGTGATCCCAGGCTTCGTAGCACAAGGCGGTTGCCCGCATGGAACCGGTACTGGCGGCCCTGGCTACACAATCAAATGTGAAACCAAAGGAAACCCGCACAAGCATCTGCGCGGTGCGCTCTCCATGGCGCATGCAGGAAAAGACACTGGCGGAAGCCAATTCTTCATCTGCTATGATTCCTTCCCTCACCTTGATGGCGTACATACGGTATTTGGCCGCATCACTTCCGGTATGGAGCACGTGGACGCGATCAAGCAAGGCGACAAAATGAGCACTGTAAAAGTGGTAGCTGAATAATAAGCTGCTAAGTCAAACACCGGCGCCGAAAGGGTGCCGGTGTTTGTTTTCTCTCTATGAATACCAAAAGCAGAATACTTGTAAGCCTATCCATCTGCTGGTATCCTAGAAGGTAGACGATTTTTCTGAGGAGGAACCAATGGATCTTTTTCACTTTGAATGGAATACGGTGCCGTTTCGCTTAATCGCATTCGTCATCGCTTTCTCTTTACACGAATGGGCGCACGCCTTTATCGCTTGGAAGCTGGGTGACAGCACAGCCAAGGATGAGGGACGCCTGACATTGAATCCAATCCCGCACATTGATCCATTCGGTTTGATTCTCATTCTGTTTGGTCCGTTTGGATGGGCGAAGCCAGTTCCAATCAATCCGCTTCATTTTCGTGGAAACAAGCGCCTGGGCATCGTCTATGTTTCAGCAGCAGGCCCGCTTATTAACCTCGTGCTCTCGATCATTTCCTACACCATATTCATTTTGATGGGCTATTACGGCGTCACGCAGGGAATGGGTGAGAAAGCCGTATTTGCGATCGAGCATACCATGCAATATTTGGTGACGATTAACGCTGCTTTGTTTATGTTTAACCTGTTGCCTGTTCCTCCACTGGATGGCTACAAAATCCTGCGCTTCCTGTCTCCGCGCAGCTGGGACGGGGTATTCTACAAGTTTGAAATTTACGGACCGTGGATCTTGTTATTGCTCATCTTTATTCCGGGAATCCGCTCGATTATATTTGATGTTCCATTCATGATGGTAATCATGGGGGTTCAGGGAATCGCGCAAAGCATCGCAACACTGTTTATTTAGAGGAAACGAGGGACTACTGTTGGCATACAGCATTAAACTGGATTCCTTTGAGGGCCCACTCGACCTGTTACTTCACTTGATTGACAAGGCCGAAGTGGACATCTACGACATACCAGTAGCAGAGATTACCGAACAATATCTTGCGACAATAGACACGATGCAGCAGCTACAACTGGATGTTGCGAGTGAATTCGTAGTCATGGCGGCAACCCTCCTCTCTATTAAAAGCAAAATGCTGTTGCCAAAGAAAGAGGAACACGTCTTTCAACAGTTCTTGGATATGGACGTAGAAGAGATCGACCCTCGCGAAGAGCTGGTTGCTCGTCTTTTGGAGTACAAGCGTTACAAGCTGCTGGCAGCACAACTGCGCGAAATGGAAATTGGGCGCAATCAGGTGTTTACACGCCCGGCAGAGAATCTGGCTCCTTACGTACGAGAGGAAGACCATACCGTAAAGGATGTATCTCTCTACGATCTGATAAATGCGCTGGAAAAGCTGGTGAAGAAGGTCAAGGAAAAAGAACCGATTACCAAAGTCTCGCGTGATGAAGTCTCTATTAAAGACAGGATGAAAGAGATTCGTCATCTTGTTCGCGGAGTCGGTGGTATGGTTCGTTTCTCCCAGCTATTCACAGGTGGTGCTACTCGTTCGGAGATTGTCACCACTTTTCTTGCGCTGCTTGAGCTAATGAAGGCAAAAGAAATTACTTGTATTCAAAATCAACTCTTTCAAGATATTATGATTTGTGAAAATGGATCGAAAGGAGCCTCAAATGATGGACTATGACAAGCTGAAAGGCGTCATTGAGGGCTTGTTGTTCATCTCGGGTGATGAAGGAATCGACGCCAAAGAAATTAGTGAAATCACCGAGGTATCCGAAGATGTAGTTGTCGACGTGATTGAGGATATGAAAGCGGACTTTCGCAGGGCGGGTCGTGGCATTCAAATTGTGGAGGTAGCCAAAGCGTACCAGTTGACCACACTGCCTGAGCATGTCCCTTATTTCGAGCGTTTGGCAACATCACCGGGACAATCGACGCTTTCCCAGGCTGCCTTGGAAACATTAGCGATTGTTGCTTATAAACAACCATTGACGCGATCTGAAATCGAGGAAATTCGTGGTGTAAAATGCGAAAAGGCATTAAATACCCTTTTGTCGAAGCAGCTCATTCGCGAGGCGGGCAGGGCAGAAGGAATTGGACGTCCGATTCTTTATGCGACGACAAAAGATTTCCTGGAACATTTTGGGCTGCGCGAGCTTGGTGACTTACCGGAGCCGCCCATCAATCTCGACATCGAAGAGGCGCGCTTGGAAGCATCCGCACTCTTTGGAAAAGCAGAGGAACCATCAAACGACTAGTTACCTGGACAGTTTTTCGTACTATCAAACGACTCGTCCCCATATACTTTGTACAAACTATGTATCGTTGTACTTTTGTGATGGGGAGGACGTTTATGAACGTGCGAAAACAGCTGTCCGGCGTGCTCGTCGTTTTTCTTTTGATACAGCTATTAATCGGGCCGGGGGGCGAGGCAAAAGCAGCGGGCTCTCCTCCTGGCCTTTCCGCAGAGGGAGCGGCATTGATAGATGTGACGAGCGGCAGAATTCTCTATTCAAAAAATGGAACGAAAAAGATGAGGATCGCCAGCTTGACGAAGACCATGACGGCGATTGTGGCTATCGAGATGGGTAAGCTGGACGCGGAGGTTACGGTTCCACCTGAAGCGGTTGGTGTAGAGGGGTCTTCGATCTACTTGAAGCGATCGGAAAAGCTGACATTAGAGGAGCTTTTATATGGGCTGATGCTGCGTTCAGGCAATGATGCAGCGGTTACAATCGCCACACATATTGGCGGCTCCGTACCAGGCTTTACTTACTTAATGAATGAAAAGGCTGCCCTCATCGGAATGGAGCATACGAATTTTACAAACCCCCACGGTTTGGACGATAGTAATATGCATTATTCTACAGCAGAAGATATGGCAAAGCTGTCAGCCTATGCGCTGCATAATCCTACCTTTCGAAAAATCGTTTCGACGAAGGTGAAGGACATCTCCTGGGAGGGAGAAGAGTGGGATCGACGGCTTTTGAACAAAAACAAAATGCTGCACCTGTACAACGGTGCGGATGGAGTCAAAACAGGCTATACGAAGCTGGCAAAGCGATGCCTCGCTTCATCGGCAACTCGTGATGGCAGGCAGCTTGCGACGATCACTCTGAATGCTTCCGACGACTGGAACGATTCGGCTAAGCTCATGGACTGGGGTTTTAGCAACTTCCCGCTGAAAAAGCTGGTGAGCTTGGGAGAAAACGTACAGCCGCAAACACCGGTAACGATGGAGGCAGGTACGCATTTAGTCGCGATGAATGCTTTTCAATACCCGCTGCAATCATCAGAGGAGGCGGTCATGCGTACGAAGGTGGTCATGGGGGAATCGAATGTAACAGCCAAGATGGACGGTCAGCTGATCGGTTTTCTCCAGTTCTATCTCAAAGACGATATGATCGGTCAAGTACCGTTGAAAGTGGATGTGACTGAGCAAACCTGGACGTCGCCACAAGCACAATCAGGTTCGCAAACCTTTTGGCACAAGCTGTGGGACTTGATGGCGGGGGGGCTGTGGAGTGCTTAATATCATCTGGCTCGCCCTGATTGTGATCAGTATCGCAGTAGCCGCAGCAACAGGAAGGATTGAAGCAGTTAATCAGGCTGCATTTGAGGGAGCCAAAACAGGCGTAACAGTTTGTTTTGGTCTCCTCAGCATTTTGGCATTTTGGATGGGGATCATGCGCATCGCAGAAAAGTCAGGCCTTTTGGAGCTGCTCGCTAGGATTCTTTCGCCAATCATTTCGCGTTTGTTTCCCGATGTTCCAAAAGGCCACCCAGCTATGGGATATATTTTGTCGAATATGAGTGCGAATTTGCTAGGGCTCGGGAACGCTGCTACTCCGATGGGATTGAAAGCGATGGAAGAATTGCAAAAGCTGAACCCGGACAAACAAACAGCCTCACCTGCGATGTGCACATTGCTCGCTATTAATACAGCGAGTATTACGATTATTCCAACAACAATGATTGCCATCCGCATGCAATACGGGTCTGTGAATCCGGTAGAAATCGTGGGAACGACCCTGCTCTCATCCTTTGCTGCTACGATTGTTGCCTTATTGATTGACCGCTGGTATCGCTATCGGCACATAAGACGTCACCGATAAAGGGGGAATGCACATGTACCAATGGGTATCCCTGCTCTCCCTTTGGGCCATTCCCGTAATGATAGCCTTTGTGCTGCTCTACGGCTGGAACAAACGGGTTCCGGTTTATGAGACGTTTGTGGAGGGTGCAAAAGGGGGGCTTACGACTACCATTCGTATTTTGCCTCATCTGATCGCGATGATGGTTGCTGTGACCATGTTCCGGGAATCAGGGGCGCTTGAGCTGCTGCTTGGTGCGATCAGACCAGTGCTGGATGCCATTCATGTTCCAGAGGAGATTGTTCCTTTAGCATTGCTCAGACCAATGACAGGGACAGGTTCACTGGCAATTGCGACTGATTTGATTGCACAGTACGGACCGGATTCTTTCCTTGGACGATTGGCCGCGACTATGCAAGGGAGCACAGACACTACGCTATATGTGCTCACGGTCTATTTTGGTGCAGTCGGTATCCGAAATTCGGGATATGCCTTGAAGGTAGGGTTATGGTCTGATCTGGCTGGTGTCATTTTTTCCCTACTGGTTGTTTCATATGTCTTCTCCTAAATGCACAATTTCACAGAATCCGACAAAAACTTCCCTCTGCCCGGGGAAGTTTTTCCCTTTTTCTTGTCCACACTGGTAAGAATGGGTATGATGTTGTAGAGGTGATCCATACGATGGAACGTTTACAAAAAGTCTTGGCACATGCTGGAGTAGCCTCTCGTCGCCATTGTGAAGAGTTGATTGTACAAGGCAAGGTACAAGTGAACGGCAATGTGGTTCGTGAGCTGGGGACGAGAGTGAACCCGCAGAGCGACCAGATCGTGGTGAATGGAAGAAGAATTCAGCTGGAGCAACACGTGCATCTTTTGCTGTACAAGCCGACAGGGGTTATTACGAGTGTCACGGACCCGCAAGGACGACGGGTCGTAACCGATTTGTTAAAAGGGATTAAGGAACGGGTATACCCAGTAGGTCGTCTGGATTACGACACGTCCGGCCTTCTTCTCTTGACGAATGACGGGGAGTTGGCAAACAAGCTCGCTCACCCCAGCTACGAAATTGATAAAGTATACCGGGCATGGGTCAAAGGGATTCCAACGCCTGAAAAGGTAAAAAAGCTTGCAACAGGTATCCGCCTGGAAGACGGCATGACTTCGCCAGGGGAAGCGAGGCTTCTGAAAGCAGATGTGAAGGCAGGAAAAACCTTGATCGAGCTGACGATCCATGAGGGGCGTAACCGACAAGTGCGCAGAATGTGCGAGGCTATCGGGCATCCTGTTATCACGCTGGAGCGCATCCGCCTTGGATTTCTTACATTAGAGGGGCTTTCGTCCGGGCAATTTCGTCCGTTGACCACTACGGAAGTTGAGCTTCTCCGACAAGGACTGGTCAAAAAGAAGCGGGATGGAGGCCACAAGCGCTGATCGTTCAAAATCTGTTCATAAGTTATGCGCTGGCGGAAAAACTAGGAACGCTATAATAGAAAGGAAAACCTTGCATTTTCTATAAGGAAGAGATGGGAGTTTGGGCAACATGAACAAAAGTAATCGTACATACGTTCGAATTGCTGTATTGGGCCTTTTGCTCGTGGCACTTGTCTTTGCTCTCTATTCCAGCTTTGTGAAAGATCCACAAGCTGTCAAAGTAGGGAGTGATGCTCCGAACTTTAGCCTGGAGCAGCTAAAAGGACAAGAGATGGCTCTTGGTGATTTGAAAGGGAAAGGCGTCGTGCTGAACTTCTGGGGTACTTGGTGTGAGCCTTGTAAGGAAGAAATGCCCGCTTTGCAAGCTCAATACGATAAGTTTAAGGACAAAGGACTTGTTGTACTGGGTGTAAACATCGGAGAATCGCCGATCGCTGTTGAGCCATTCGTCAAGCAATTCAATGTTTCCTTTCCGATTTTGTTAGACCGACAATCGCAAATTACGAAGCTGTATCGGATCGGACCGATTCCTACTACTTTTTTCATCTCGCCAGAGGGAGAAGTAAAGGAGATCTTCATCGGTCAACTAAATGAAGCAATGATTGCGGACAAAGTGTCCAAAATTTTGCCTAAGTGAGGATTGAAATGGATCAGCGAAAATGTGAATGTGGGCATACGAATCCCGTTGGAACGTTGCTCTGCGAATCTTGCGGAAAGCCGCTAGACATAGTAATTTCGGAGCAGACGGCATTTCCAGACATGCGCTATGAGGGCATGGCAAGACGTTCTCAAACCTACACGAAAAAAATAATTGATCGGGTTTGGAATTATTTTTCCTCGGTTAAAATTGCAATCGGTATCATTATTGTCATCCTGGTCGCTTCTGCGGTTGGAACCATTTTTCCACAACAGCAATACATTCCTGTCCCTGTCCCGACTGAGGCAGATGTTGCACGCTTTTACACCAATACGTACGGGACTCTCGGTACGATCTACTATCAATTAGGCTTCCACAACCTGTATTCTTCCTGGTGGTTCGTTACACTCCTGGTCATGCTTGGTACATCATTAGTCATCTGTAGTCTCGACCGTGTAGTTCCACTTTACAAGGCACTCAAAAAGCCTCGTATCAATCAGCACAAATCCTTTCTGAAAGGTCAAAAGCTATTTGCAGAAGGAGAGCTTGCTCCAGGTACGGACCAGGCAGAATTACTGGCTGGCTCTGCAGCGGCATTGCATAAGAAAGGCTACCGCATTTTCCAGACTGACCGTGCATTGATGGCGGAAAAGGGGCGGTTTAGTCGGTGGGGTCCTTATATTAACCATATCGGCCTGATTCTTTTTCTGATTGGTGTTTTGGCACGCAGCATTCCAGGCTTTTTCCTGGATGAGTATGTCTGGGTACGCGAGGGAGAAACAGTAGCGATCCCGAATACGCCTTATTACATGAAGAATTTGCAATACACGACGGAATACTGGTCTGAGGATGAAATGCCGGTCAAGCTTGAGCTGAACGGCGGAGCCATCGCGAAAAATTACCAGACCGATGCCATCTTGTACATAAACAAAAATGCAGAATTGCCAGGAGCAAAGCCTGATCTTGTAGAAATTAAGAATGGGCCGATTGTCGTAAACCATCCGATGGTATACGAAAGTCTTTTTTTGTATCAGTCTGGTATGCAAGAGATGCAGCTGGGTGCATTGAATTTCAATCTCATGGACCTGAAGAACGGAAGTAAAGAAGTAGGCAAGATTAAAGTTGATTTGTACAATCCAGCGCAAGAGCAAGACATTGCTGATGGGGTAAAAGTGAGGGTGCTGGATTACTTCCCGGACTTCATTATGGGGAAAGACGGAAAGCCAGCTACTAAAACGAATTTGCCTAAAAATCCAATGGTTGCTTTTGAAGTACTGGACCAGAAAAACAAGCTGAGTGAGAAGATGGTTTATTTGCAAGGCTCGATCCTTACGCAAAAATCCGATCCCAAATATGGAATCGAGATCAAAATGCCTGATCTGATTGACATCTCAGGTATCAACGTGCGTATGGATAAAGCGGTTCCATTGATTTATTTCGGCTCGTTTATCTTTATGATAGGGGTCGCGATGGGCTTCTTCTGGCAGCATCGACGGATTTGGGTTCAATTCCAGGACGGTACGATTTTGATGGCTGCGCATACGAACAAAAACTGGTTTGGCTTGCGCCGTGAAGTTGACGGACTCGTTGAACAGATGAAATTCCCTGTGACGATTGAAGAAAAATCGAAGGCTTAGAGCTTCAAGGAGGTACACTTGACGTGCAGCTCATCCAATTGAGTGACTGGTTATTGGATATAGCGTTTGTGCTCTACGTGATTTCGTCTATCGTGTTCGTCGTTGCGATGACAGGAAAGAACTGGGCTGGACGCGATCCTAAGCAACATGAAAAACGATTCGGTACGATAGCTTATCGGTTGGCTGTCGTGGGCTTCATAGCTCAAACAGGTTATGTTATTGCACGCTGGATTGGTGGAGGACACAGCCCAACGAGTAATATGTTTGAGTTCATGGCATTCTTGGATTACTGTATTATCTTGGCTTACCTGATCATTTATCGGATTTACAAGCTGAATGTCATCGGTGCCTTTGTACTTCCTTTAGGCGTGATCATGTTGGCCTACTCCTATGTTTTTCCAAAAGATGTAACGCCTTTGATTCCATCCTTGCAAAGCTACTGGTTGCATATTCACGTAACGACTGCAGCTTTGGGTGAGGGGATACTTGCCGTAGGCTTTGCAGCAGGCTTGATGTATTTGATTCGCACCGTACCCCAGCACGTCTCGACCAAAAGTACAAAATGGCTGGAAGTCGTGCTTGCCGTTGTTCTGATGCTGGTAGGGTTCATCCTGATGGAATCGACCTTCGCCAGAATGGATCAAAAAACGGTATTTGAAATGAATCAGCCACAGCCAAATATGCTTGGGCAAATGGAAAAGGTAAAAGCGGAGTATACAATGCCTGCTCTGGTAGCCCCTGCTGATTCGACGATCATCAAGGCTGGACCGATGTCGCCATTGTTCAGTGCTCCATCGTGGATGGAGGGCAAGGATGCGGCACGTAAATTGAATACGATGCTGTGGTCAGTCATCACCGGTGTTATCTTGTATGGCGGTCTGCGTCTTATCTTCCGCAAGCGGTTGGGGGCAGTCATTCAACCGTCAGTTGATGGCATCGAGCCAGACCTTCTGGATGAAATCAGCTACCGCGCAATTAGTATCGGGTATCCGGTATTTACACTAGGGGCATTGATTTTTGCAATGATCTGGGCGCAAGAGGCATGGGGGCGTTTCTGGGGCTGGGACCCGAAAGAGGTTTGGGCTCTCATTGTTTGGCTCTTCTATAGTGCATATTTGCACTTGCGACTGTCTCGCGGATGGATTGGAGCCAAATCTGCCTGGATGTCCGTGATTGGATTTGTCATTATTCTAATCACACTGGTAGTCGTCAATCTGGTCATCGCAGGTCTGCACTCTTATGCTGGTGTGTAACCCGTCAAAAAGCTGGTCTTGCTGCCAGCTTTTTGGACTATCTTTAATCGGATTTAGAAATCATAAAGTCAAGAGGTGTAGAGAATGGAAAAATTGGCACGTATTCTCGTAGTCGATGACGAAGAACGTATCCGTCGACTGTTAAAGATGTACCTGGAGAGAGAAAACTTTTTGATTGATGAGGCAGATAATGGAGAACAGGCTGTCGAAATGGCAGTTGGCAGCGACTACGATATTATTTTGCTGGACCTGATGCTGCCTGGTATGGATGGAATTGAAGTCTGTCAGCGAATTCGTGAATTCAAAGCAACACCGATTATCATGTTGACGGCAAAAGGAGAAGAAACGAATCGTGTACACGGCTTTGAAGCAGGTGTAGACGACTATGTTGTAAAGCCATTCAGCCCACGTGAGGTTATGTATCGAGTGAAGGCGATTTTACGCCGTTCATCTGCTACTGCCTATTTGAAAACCGAAACGTTCAACAGCCATTCCGTACTCGTTTTCCCGGAGCTGACCATCGATCACGATGCGCATAAGGTGATTGCAAGTGGTCAAGAAGTAAGTCTGACTCCAAAAGAGTACGAGCTTCTTCACTATCTGGCGCTTTCCCCGGATAAAGTGTTTACACGCGAAGAACTACTGAAGGATGTATGGCACTACGAATTTTTCGGCGATCTGCGGACAGTAGATACACACATCAAGCGTTTGCGCGAAAAACTAAACCGCGTCTCTCCTCAAGCGGCTAACATGATCGCTACAGTATGGGGTGTCGGTTACAAACTAGAGGTGCCTAAATAACGTGGACGTCTTTTTTCGCAGCGTAGTTGGAAAGCTATGGATGACCATCATTGCACTATTCGCACTGGTCTTAACGATATTCAGCCTGCTACTCGTGCAATCCTTTGACAGCTTTTATAACGCACGGCAAACGAAAAATTTGCAAGAGCTTGCAGAGGGCTTGTCAACTGGCTTGGAAGCAAGCAAGGATAAGCAAACGGCACTGGAGATGGCTTCGACGTTTGGCCTGGTGCATCATACGGGTATGATTGTTTTGGATGAAAAGCGCGAAGTCGTTGGAAAAAGTGAAGGTAAGGGTCTGCCAGAGATTCCGGTAGAGCAATTGCTGAGTGCACCGGGCTTAAAGCTGGATCAGGCTTTGGCAGGGAAACATCCTGCGCCGGACAGGCTATATGTGCAGATTGATACGGCCGGCTCCCCGGATCGCTCTGGAAATCTCCAGCTGTTAGCCGTTGCGGTGCCGCTAGAGATATCTACCGGAAAGCAAGGATCAGTGGTCATGTACCAGGCGATTGAAGATTTTGATGATACCGTCAGTGAAGTCAGATTTCTAATTTTTGTCGTAGGTGTGATTGGATTTGTTTCAACGACGGTATTTGCTTTCTTTTTATCCTCGCGAATTACGATTCCGTTGCGCCAAATGAAAGAGACGGCACATCGTATTGCAGAAGGAGATTTTCACGCAGAAATCCCGATCAGAACCACTGACGAGATGGGGGAGCTGGCTTTGTCATTTAATACGATGGCGAGTAAGCTTAATCAACTGGTCGATGCCCTGTCCAAGGAAAAGGAACAGCTGGCCAGTGTCCTGCGCAGCATGGTAGATGGTGTCGTATTGATCGATGAAAATGGGAAAATTGCAGTGAAAAATCCTCCTGCCGAGCGCTTCCTGCGCGATTGGGTATACCAGAATGCGGATGAACAGGTCCCGCTGTTTTCCTTCTATCAAAAGGTTCAGACCGGAGAAGAAGTGATTGAGGATATACCAGTGCAAGGTCGCATCTGGGCACTTGTTATGGTACCACTTAACGACCGAAACCAGATTCGCGGTGCTGTTGCGGTTATGCGAGACATCACACAAGAGCGTAAATTGGATAAAATGCGGAATGATTTCGTAGCGAATGTCTCTCACGAGCTGCGAACACCGTTATCCATGCTGCAAGGCTACAGTGAAGCGATTGTGGATGATATCGTAGCAACACCGGAAGAGCATAAGGAACTGGCAAAGATTATTTATGACGAATCAGTTCGCATGACCAAGCTTGTAAATGAGCTGCTGAGTCTGGCGCGCATGGAAGCCGGTCACGTAGAACTACTCCAGGAAACACTTGAACTGCGTCCGTATTTAGAGCGTATTCAGCGCAAGTTTACGAATTTGGCGAGAGAGCGGGACATTCATCTGCTGCTCGAAATGTCTACGACACATAGTCATGTGCATATCGACCCTGATCGCATGGAACAAGTGCTTACAAATCTTGTTGACAATGCGCTCAGACACACTCCGAGTCAGGGCAGTGTCATCATCCGGGCACGCGGAGATAAAACCTTACTACTAGAAATCAGCGACACGGGCAGTGGCATTCCACAGGAAGATCTGCCGTTTGTATTTGAACGCTTCTACAAAGCTGACAAAGCGCGTACGCGTGGTCGGTTAGGCGGTACGGGTTTAGGTCTTGCGATTGCGAAAAATATCGTGGAAGCGCATGGCGGAACCATCAGTGTCCAAAGCAAATTGGGAGAGGGAACAACGTTTACCATTGCTCTGATGTTGCAATCGAAAAACAAATAGGAGTGTAGAGAGAAATGATCAAAACGATCCTTTTTGACGTTGACGGGGTTATGCTTAGTGAAGAACGTTACTTTGATGCATCTGCTTTGACTGTGTGGGAGCTGCTTTACAGCCCGCAATACCTGGGACTGAAAAATGACTCGTTCTCACCTGCACCGGTAGAATCAGAGATTCGTCGGGTTCGTGCAGAAGTATTTGCGCAGGACGATGTACTGAACTTCATTAAATCACGTGGAATCAATTCGAACTGGGACATGGTTTTCCTGGCATTCTCCTATCAATTGATTCGTTTGCTTGAGGTACTGAAGCCACAACTCGGCACCGAAGCAACCAACATGCTGGCAGGTCAAATCGATCGCCCACAATTAGCGCAAATCAGAGAGTGGGGTGCAACCCTTGCTCCAGATTTTAACGTGGATTATGCCGCATTCACTGCTGATTTTGCAAAAGGTCCCGCGCAAAAAGCAGAAATGCTGCTGTATTTGAACGTCATTGCTGAAGAGCGCTGCGGGGTAAAAACCGAAATGTTCTCGCGTAATAGCGATTTGTGGCAGCTTGTACAAAAAACCTTCCAGGAATGGTATCTGGGTGATGATCGGGTTGCGGCTTCCATCGGTCGTGAAACGATGCAGCCAGGCAAAAAAGGCTTTTTAACGGATGAAATTCCAATTGTACCACCTGCTGAAATGGTTGAGCTGTTCCGTACCTTGAAAGAAAAGGGATACACAATTGGAATTGGGACGGGCCGTCCTACCATTGAGACACATGTTCCTCTCAATGACATGCAGATTTTGGAATGGTTTGATCAAAATCGTGTCGTGACTGCTTCCCATGTCCTTGAGGCAGAGGAAGAGTATCCGGCGTACGCACCTATGTCAAAACCACATCCTTTCTCCTATGTAAAGGGCCTGCTTGGCTTGTCGACGCCAAATAGCGAAGTCGTAAACTTTGCATTGCCGATTGCAAATGGAGAAGAAGTGCTGATCGTGGGGGATTCACTGGCTGATTTCCTCGCAGCACGCTCGATTGGCTGCAAGTTCGCAGCTACACTGACAGGTTTGTCTGGTCAGGACGCACGCGCCAAGTTTGAAGAAGAAAAGGCAGATTACATTTTGAACGATGTTCGTGAAATCTTGTCTATCTTGGAATAAGAATAGAAAAAAGACTCTGCTGAGCAAGCTCTCGGCAGAGTCTTTTGTTTGTCCCGATTGCTTATGCCCATCGCAAGGAGGTCAAGCATTGGAAACGGAAGGCATGAATTAAAAATGCGGAAATCATATCGTTGCGTACGATGACTTCATATGTCCCATCCTCGCGGGAGTAGAACAGCACATCCGTATAGTCTTTATTGTCTTCAAAAAAACTTCGAACCTGCTTCAGCCGACTACGCATCTCTTCTGAGCGAATCTCGATCTGAAAGGTAACGTCACTGGACTGCTTCGTCTCTGTGATGGCAATCAGTGTCTCGTCAAATGTATAGTGGAGCAAGTGATTTCCTCCTTACCAAATGAAATAGCGCAGGTATACATACAAATGTGCAATGAGAATGGACATGATCATGAGTGGAAAGGCGATTTTCATGAAGCTGACAAAGCCAATGTGATGACCTTCCTTTGCAGCCAAGCCGGCGACGATGACGTTTGCGCTGGCTCCAATGAGCGTCCCGTTCCCACCCAGGCAAGCGCCAAGTGCCAGACTCCACCAAAGCGGTTCCAAATTCGTAATTCCGAGTGCGCCCATTTCCTTGATCATAGGGATCATGGTAGCAACGAATGGAATATTATCAACAAAAGCGGATGCGATCGCACTGAGCCAAAGGATAAGCAGGGAGGTTTTCAGTGGATCAGCACCTGTCAGATGAATTGCTTCGCCCGCCAATTTGGCGATGACACCGGTTTCCACAAGCCCGGAAACAAGCACGAACAAACCGATAAAGAAGAAGATCGTATTCCATTCTACTTTACTGATGGCATCCTCCAAATAGTGCTCACCTGTTAGCAGCAATAGAAGGAATGCTCCGGTCAAAGCGATCGTTGCTGATTCCAAATGCAGGGCACCGTGGAGCATGAAACCAATAATCGTTAAAGCCATGACCGTTAATGATTTTTTCAGCAATTTCGTGTCTGTGATCTCATCGCGTTCATTCAGCTTCATGATTTTTGCGCTTAATTCGGGTGTGGTAACCAGCTGCTTCCGATAGATCAACACGAGACAAATGATGGTTGCTGCCATGATGACAACGATGATCGGGCTGAGGTTGTACAGAAACGCCATGAAGTCCAGTTCAGGAACCGAGCTGCCAATCATAATGTTGGGTGGGTCTCCGATTAATGTTGCAGTTCCGCCTGCGTTGGACGCAATAATTTCGCTGATTAAAAAAGGAATCGGGTTGAGCTGCAGCTGCCGCGCAATGCTAAAGGTCACAGGGACAATCAACAAAACCGTTGTGACATTATCTAAAAAGGCAGAGGCAACAGCCGTAATAATACTTAGGTAGACAAGGATTCGAATAGGCTTACCCCCGGCGAGCTTGGCTGCCTTGATCGCAACATATTTAAAAACACCTGTCTGCGCAGTTACAGCAACGAGAATCATCATTCCAATGAGTAGACCTAACGTATTAAAGTCAATATGATGAATCGCTTGCTCCTGCGTTACGATACCGAATAGCACCATTAGAATGCCACCGGACATGGCTACGATCGTTCGATGCAATTTTTCACTAATAATGAAAGCGTATGTAACTAAAAAAATACCAATAGCGAATAAAGCCTGATTGGTCACAGTAAAACTCCTTTCTTGCGTTAAAGTGCCATGTCCTAATTATAGCGATAATAAAAAGTATGGTAAAGGAAAAGACCCGGTATAGTACCAGGTCTTTTCGAAAGGAGCTAGGAAATGAATCGATATTAGAGCTCGATTTGCGTTACGCTTTTCACCTCAGCAAGCTCTCCCATCGTATCCAGCAGCTCTGCTGTCAACGGCTTGTCAACAGAAAGCATCATGATCGCATCGCCGCCAATGTCACGACGGCCCACCTGCATGGTCGCGATGTTTACGCCGTTTTCGCCCAGAATCGATCCAACGCGGCCGATAACACCCGGACGGTCATTGTGGTGGATGTAGAGCAGATAGCCTTCTGGAGCTACGTCGATGGCAAAATCGTCAATCTTCACGATGCGCGCACCATATCCATTCAAGCGAGTACCTGCAACCGATCGTGTTTCCTGTGTGGTTTTGAGGGTAACGGTCAGCAGGTTTGTGAAGCCTTTGTTTTGTGCTGCTTTTTGTTCCGTTACGGTAATGTCTCGCACTTTTGCCAGCAGAGGCGCGTTTACGAAGTTTACTTCTTCACCTAAACGGAAGGAGAGAACTCCTTTTAACACTGTACGAGTGAGAGGTGCCGTATCAACCTCAGTCAGTTCACCGCTGTACTTGATTTGGACTTCTGAGATGGAGCCAACCGTTACCTGTGCCAGGAAGTGACCGAGCTTTTCTCCCAAAGTAAAGTATGGTTGAACTTTCGCCATCACATGTGCCGGAATAGAAGGTAGGTTCACTGCGTTTTTGAACGGCTCGCCACGCAATACCTTCAAAATCTCTTCAGATACGTCTACAGCCACGTTTTCTTGTGCCTCAACGGTCGATGCACCCAGGTGTGGAGTGGTTACGACTTGTGGAAGTCCGACCAGCGGATTATCGACTGGTGGCTCGACTTCAAATACATCCAGTGCAGCTCCTGCAACTTTGCCGCTTGTAATGGCTTCAAACAGTGCTTTCTCGTCGATAATACCACCACGAGCGCAGTTGATCAGTCGCACGCCATCCTTCATTTTGGCAAACTCTTTTGTGCTGATAATGTAGCGTGTTTCTTTGGTCAATGGGGTATGCACCGTGATGAAGTCAGCATTGCGGCTAATTTCATCAACAGTAGCGTTGGTCACTCCCATTTTTTCTGCACGCTCTTCGGTCATGAATGGATCGAAGCCCATAACTGTCATTCCGAATGCTTTGGCGCGCTTTGCTACTTCGGAGCCAATACGACCCATCCCGATGATTCCCAGCACTTTATTGTTCAGTTCGACACCTTGAAAGCTTTTGCGGTCCCAAGTGCCGTCCACGAGCTTTTTATGCGCTTGAGGAATATTGCGTGCTACTGCCATCAGCATGGCAAACGAATGCTCTGCAGTAGAGATCGTGTTTCCATCCGGAGCGTTGATGACAGGAACACCTGTTTGTGTAGCAGCGTTGACATCAATATTATCAACACCGACACCAGCGCGTCCGACTGCCTTGAGCTTTTTACCAGCTTGTAGAACTTCTGCTGTTACTTGTGTTTGGCTGCGTACGAGCAGGGCATCGTAGTCGCCGATAATTTCGAGCAGCTCAGCAGGGGTGAGATTTGTTTTGCGGACGACGTCTACATCCGATGCGTCCAGCAGTTGTTGAATTCCGTATTCGCTAAGTGGGTCCGTAATCAGTACTTTATACATGTGCGATGAGCACCTCCTGAGCAGCTTTGACACCGGCACCAAGTTCAACTGGAGCGCCAATTTGGTGGAGCGACATTTCAATAGCGGAAATGACTTGCAATACATCGAGCGGCTCGCAATAGCCCATGTGGCCGATGCGGAATATCTTTCCTTTCATATGCTGCTGGCCACCTGCAATCGTAATGTTGTATTGCTTGGTGAGCGTCTTGCGGAGCGCTTCCGCATCGAATGCGCCTTGTGGATTGCATGAAGTAACGGTAGTAGCTCCATAGGCATCCTCAGCCATCAAAGGTACATTCAACGCTCTCATAGCAGCGCGAGTCATGTCACGCATCAGCTCATGGCGTTTGATAACAGCTGGCAATCCTTCTTCCTCCAGCATATCGAGTACTTCGGCCAGACCAAAAATGAGCGAGACGGCTGGTGTGTATGGAGTTGTTTGATCAGCCAGGCTTTTGCGGTACGCTTTGAGATCGAGATAGAATGCCAGCGATTTATTTTGTTCAATCACTTTCCAGGCACGCTCACTTGCAGCGAGGAAAGCGAGGCCAGTAGGGAGCATGAACGCTTTTTGCGAGCCTGTTACCACGATATCTACGCCCCATGCGTCCATTTCGCAAGCCACTGCACCCAGGCAGCTAACCGCATCCACGATGAAAAGAGCATCGGATTGCTTGCGGATGACTTGAGCTAATTCTGCGATTGGGTTTTGGACACCGGTAGAGGTTTCGCAGTAGGTAGCAAAGACAGCCTTTACTTGCGGTTTTTCCTTGAGGAAAGCTTCGAGCAATTCAGGAGTGACAGCCTCTCCCCAAGCAACCTCCAGGCGATGGGCTACAATCCCGTAACGCTCACAGATTTTCGCGAAGCGTTCACCGAAAGCACCACTGACGAGGATAGCAGCTTCATCACCTGGCTGCAGGGTGTTTACTACGCCCATTTCCAGAGCACTTGTTCCGCTGCCGGCGAGAATATACACATCTTGTGTCGTTCCGAAGTAAGGCTTCAGACGTTCAGCAGTGCGAGCAAACAGAGCAGAGAACTTGCCGCTGCGGTGACCAATCATAGGTTGGTTCATTGCCTGCTGAACGCGAGGTGGAATAGGGGTGGGGCCAGGAATTCTCAAAATCAATTTGTCAGTAAACATAGCTTTCTCTCCTCCTAGTTATATAACAAAAAAACCTCCCGTTCTCACACTGCTCCTATTACAGAACAGTGAGGGACGAGAGGCTTGCTTCGCGGTGCCACCCTCATTCGCCCTTCTTCTCTCAAAGAAGAGCCTTGGCAGGTACATGACCTGAAGAGATAACGGATCTACCGTTCGCGTCTACTGGACAAGATTAGTGCCTGTTCGACGCAACAACTCGGAAGTGCTTATCTGCGAGTGGAACCACCGATTCGCAGCGACCATCGGCTCTCTGAGGGTTTCCATGTACACAGCTTTTCTTCGTCATCGTTGTTCAAGTATGCGTGTTTCGTAAGATTTGTACTTACGATATCATGGCAAAAAAGCAACGTCAAGCACAAAAACAAGAAAAAATGAACATTACCAAAAAAAAATCATTTATAGTTCGTGAATATTGTAATGAAAATAGTGATAATATCAGTAAGAACAGGTAAAAACCGAACGTTAAGATATTTATCTCACAAGAAATGGGAAAAATGCAGTATAATGTTCGGATTTTCCTTACAGCATCATCTTACCTGATAATTATGAAAGTTGGAATGGGAAAATGCTGATCATACGTTCAGAGAAGTAGGGGAAGGCTATAAATGAAAAACCCCTCACGCACAAATTGTACGGAGGAGTTTTTGTCATTGAAGAAGGAATCCTATTCCACTTTAATAGAATCGGTCGGGCATCCTTCTGCAGCGTCACGGACGTCGTCTTGAAGGATATCCGGGATTTCAACGCTGTTTGCATTGTCATCCAGCTTGTTGAATGCAAGGCCCTCATCGTCATAATCAAAGACGTCAGGAGCCGTCGCGCCACAAGCACCGCACGCAATACAAGTATCTTTATCTACCCATGTTGTCATCGTGGTTTCACCTCCCATTACGAAGTGGTACGTCCACTATCATAGACCATTGTATGCTCTTGTTGACAAGATTTCAAGATAGAATCAGTCTAAAAATATACGACTACTTGTAAAGAGGGATTTCTGGAGCTTTTAAACTGGAATAAAGCCTGGAATTCAACTCTTTAAAGTCTCCTGCATGAACAGCATCTGTGGCATGCACCAATTTGACGGCTGACGCAAAATCCTTGATTCCGAGAGTTTGTGCGTCATTGGAAGAAACCAGCATGTCAAGGCGTGCGGTCAGATCCTCGGGATTATAACTCTGCCATTGCTTACCTGCTGACATGGAAGTCGCCGCTAGATAGGTGCGGTAATGAAACGGGTACTGTCTCCACACCGCTGTAGTGACCGCTGACGGTAATTCCTTTGGCAATGGCTGTTTGGTGACGTAGGCAGATTCCCATACGGCAGCAGAGTGATATACCCGCTCTTGTGCAGTCAGCCAATTGTTATTGAATAAGGTCATTCGGCCAGCAATATCTGATGGCGTTACTGCATTACTATTCTGGTCGCTACGCACGTGCTCCATACTATCCAAATACGCCCGTATACTGTCCGTAAAGAGATTATGTGCTTGTACTAACAGGGGAGACGTAGGCAAAGGAACGTTCTTTTCCAATTCTTTTTTTGTCTGTTCCGCTAATTTGACTAATTGCTTCAGTGATTCAGACTGTTCCTTTTTATCCATTTGCCCCCATTTTTCCATCGTATTGAAATGGGCTTGCTTCATTTCCAGGGCAGGTGCATAGACCGCGTAATAAAAGCGGATAAAGTCCTGTTCGCTATAAAGCTTTTGTTCGCGTAAAAGTCTTTCCTTCTCTGCCTCTTTTTGTTTGGCTTCCAAGGCAGCAGCTTGCTCAGTTTCAATTTGTGTCTTCATATAATGTGCACCGAAAAAAAATCCACCAACCGCGCAAGCAAGTGATATGATGATCATGTACGCCATCATAAATTCTGACTTATTCAACCGTTTTGTCATAAAAATCCTCCAAATAAAAGTGCAGCGTTTTGTCGTCAGCGCCATATGTAGCGTGTAACATATAGAAGATGCTGCCATAATCATAAAGATAGTAAAATGATAGATAAAGGAGCACGAATGAACAGTCCTAACAGTGCTGGCTTGGAGCTGGATTTCCTTTGTACAATCGCATTGAATGTCATGATTCCACTCTCCAATGAACGAACGCTTCAGGCAGCCTTTTACATTTTGCGAGGCCGAAAAGCCAATCAAACTCTGCAAGACGTGCATTTGTACAACCTTTATCCGTATTATCGGATGTTTCCACGTTTTACAAAAGAGGATTGGGATAAAATTGTTTCAACTTTATTACAAAAAGAGTTTATTCGGCCTATTTCCAGAGACGAGCATGCCAAAAAATCCACCTTTGTGGTAACGCAGGCAGGCAAGGATTTTGCTCAAGCAGAATCTGAGCGCTACCAACTTGATTATTGGCTGGCTCCATTTACGCAATCAGATATGGCAGAGCGGCTTGGGCTCTTTTGGCTGAGACTGCACCTGCTCGTACAAACTGTATCCCACTTGCTTGTGGGGGAGCTCGGATTCGTTCCCGTCGTTTCGGACAAGCATACACAAAGGTGGGTCCGTACCGAGCTGCAAGACCATACAGCCAGAGAAACGTGGCAGGGTCATTTGGAAGAGGAGCTGTACGCACTGTTGCAGCCATTACCTGCTGAAGCACAGGAATTGATTATTGCCCAGCTATCAGGTGCTGCCCAGGTCGGAAAAACGCTGGGACAGCTTGCGCAGAAAAAAAGAGAGACACCATCTTACCTGCATCTTCCTTTTCGATACGGACTTGCAGCGAGTATCCTTCGCTTGCAAAGGGAACCAGAACAGTTTCCTCTGTTATCCCGATTAGTCATTCAAAACCATAAATTTGATTCGCGCTTAACGGACAGCGCGGCAAAAACGTATGAGCTGATCCAGCGAGGACTAGGAAAAACGGAGGTTGCGGGTAGACGCGGGATCAAAGAGAGCACGGTGGAGGATCATTTGGTTGAAATGGCACTGCGTTGTCCAGAATGGGATTTTTCAGCGTATTTGTCAAAAGAGCTTGGTGAGACTATCGTTCAAACAAGCGAGCAATTGCAGACCAGTCGTTTGCGTATGATAAAGGATCATTTGGATCAATCTGTGTCTTATTTGCAAATACGTCTGGCTCTTGCTCGAAGACAGGGGGAGAAAGTGACGTGAGCGATTTGTTGCAACGTGCATTAAGCAAGCATTTCGGTCACCCTTCTTTTCGACCTGGTCAGGAAGACATGATTAGACGGGTGATGTCTGGTCGTAATGTGCTGGGATTATTGGCAACTGGAGGGGGAAAATCGGTTACCTATCAGCTTCCCGCTCTACTCTTACCGGGAATGACCATTGTTGTTTCCCCGCTAATCTCGCTAATGATTGATCAGGTTCAGCAACTCCGCGTACGAAGCCGAATTGCGGTTGCGTATATAAATAGCTCGCAAGACCCGGCAGAAAGTCGTGAATTGCTGCGCGAGATCGGAGCAGGAAAATTCAAGCTGCTATACATATCACCAGAAAAGCTTCAGCAGCCATATGTTCAGGAAGTATTGCGTCGGGCGCGTGTTTCTTTGGTAGCGATTGATGAAGCCCATTGCATCTCACAATGGGGACACGATTTTCGAACCGATTATCTCCGTTTGCCAGAGGTCATAAAGAAATTGGGAAATCCTCCAGTTTTGGCTGTTACGGCGACTGCAACAAAGGCAGTTCGGAATGAAATCTGTGACTTACTGAACGTTTCAGGGGAGGATGTGATTGTCCAGCCCTTGAATCGTGCGAATATCGCTCAGGACTTGGTCGTCACAAATGACGAGGGCGAACGACGCGAGCGAGTCCTAGAGATGATGAACACCCTTGAGGGTCCCGGCATCGTTTATTGCAGCACCAGACAGGCTGTCGAAGTGTTGACTGCCACTTATCAGCTGGAAGGGAATCGACGTGTGCATGGGTATCACGGAGGCATGAACAGCATGGAGAGAATGCTGATCCAACAGCAATTTTTAGCAAATGAGCTGGACATCATTGTCGCTACGAATGCCTTTGGAATGGGAATCGACAAATCTAATATAAGGTTCGTCATTCATTATCAGCTGCCAGCGAGTATGGAAGCATACGCCCAGGAAATTGGCCGGGTAGGCAGGGACGGGCGACCTGGCTATGCAGTGCTTTTTAGCGGAATGGAAGATGTTCAAATTCATCAGCACATGCTGGAGCGGGAGTACCCGAGTCAGCTCCAGGTCCAGCAGTTTTGCCAGCTGCTTTCAACGGGGAGCCAGATCACCAGCGAGGCTTTGGCTTCTATAGACATCTCCGAGGAAATGGCTGGTCTCTTGTCCTTCTATACTGAAAAAGCTGCGTATTCGTCAAAGCCAGGAAGTATTATGCCATACGATCCAGACAAAGCGCTCGGCATTTGGCAGGTTACACAGGCAAGAAAAAAACAAAAGCAGCAAAAGCTGTTTGGAATGCTGAACTATGTGCAAAGTTCAGACTGTCTGCGGCGCAGCATCAATCAGTATTTTGAAGAAGCGGAGTATGCATATACCCTGCAATGCTGCTCACGATGTGGCCTGGATCGAGCTGTATATAACAGGGCGGCCAATTCTGAGCAGGAAAAGAAAGATGAAAAACCATGGAACTTACGGCAGGCGTTACAGATTCTTTTGCCGAAAAGATAAAGGAGCGATTACATCAGTGAAGCAAAGTGGGCAAGAGATGGATGAAGCTACCTTACGGCTGAATCTCTGGCTAACGCAAGGGCTAGTTTTGATTGTGGCTGCAATCAGCAGCTTGTGGGCACATGGTATACAGGCAACCATGGAGATGTTTCGTTTCCCGGAATGGTCAGGATTGACATGGGCAGGCTGTGTGATTGCCGCTATCGTCATTTTGAGCATTGGAATGGAGAAATACTTGCCAGAGCGTTGGCAAGACGATGGAAGTGTAAACAAAAAGATTTTTGGCAGCATGTCTTTCGCAACCACTCTTTTCGTATGTATGGCGGTTGGCTTAGGAGAAGAATGGCTGTTTCGTGGAGTGATTCAGTCATTTGCGGGTAATTTCTGGACGAGCCTCCTGTTTACACTTGTGCATGTCCGTTATTTAACAAAACCTTTAATGGTTCTCAGCGTGTTTGGAACAAGCTGGCTGCTTGGTATGCTGTTTATTTATTCCGGCTCGTTATGGTCTTCTATTGTAGCTCATATTGGAATTGATTTGCTGTTGGCTTTTTATTTGCAGGCCACCATGAAAAAGGAAAAGGGGGAGAAGAAGTGAACCTAGAGCCGAATCAATTGCCACCTCGAAGCTCCCGTCATACGCAACGGAAAGTCAATGTATCGTTTACAAAATGGATTCGGTCGGGTCTGGTTGTGTTTGGTGCTGTTTTTATTGGGGTGATTCTGATTGAATTATACCAGGCCCAGCTCACCCATGAATCGGAAAAACCTGGTACGCCCAGTTCACCTATGGTTACCGTGAGCGAAAGAACGACAGATAACATCGCTTCAGCCGGTCAAGAGGAAAACGTCACTAGCAAGGCGGAGGTAGCTAATAGTGCTGCACCGATCGTGCAAGAGACGAAGACTGTCCCGGAGACAAAAGTGGGAGCGAAAACGGAAGTACCGCAGAACTCAACCACTGTACAGCCTGCATCGCAACCATCCGCAACGACTGAGCCGAAAACAGCTCCAACTGCGAGTCCACCTGCAAAACCCGCATATACAGCAACAACAGTCCCCGCTTCAACTCCAGCACCAAAACCAAAGGCAATCAAGCACGTGGTGCAAAAAGGAGAGACGCTGTACATGCTGTCTCGCAAGTATTACGGGAACAATTTGAATGTTTCGAGGATTGCCAAGTACAATGGCTTTCAAGCGGATACACAGCTTACTGCAGGCAAAGTTGTGATGGTGCCTATCGCTCCGTAATGGTGCAGCCATTTTAGGGCAGGATATGAGGAAATGGCTGCGACAGGTGGAGTGCTTGTGATTTATGATACGGTAATCATCGGTGGAGGTATTTCAGGGTTACAGACGGCCATCCAATTAGCAAGAAGCTTACGCCATGTTGTCGTATTGGACATACCGGGAGGCCGTTCGTTGGTGGCAAAGACGTATCGAAACATACTTGGATATCCAGAAGAGGTAAGTGGTGATGAACTACGCCGTTTGGGTCGACAGCAGGCAAAACAATACGGGGCCATGATCATTGAGGATGAAGCGGTATCTCTAGAGGAAAACAGCAGTGGAGAATTTATTGTCAGAACAAAAAATGGAGTAGACCCATTGGTAGCCAGAACGATTGTAATGGCGACAGGGATACGTGATCCCTTTCCCGCGATTTCGGGTATGGGTGAGTGCCTGGGGAGCTCTATTTTTTTATGTCCAGATTGTGATGGCTTTGAGAGTGTGGGGGAACCCATAGCCGTGATCGGAGCAGGACCACAGGCAGTCGAGATGGCAGATGAGTTGTCCCATTATACCCAGCAAATAACAGTTTTGAACCATGCCGCTGCTTTGACGGGATCTGAAGATATTGAGCGATTAAAAAAGCAAGGCTTCCCGTTTTATGATCAGAAGGTGCGACAGCTCTTGCATGAAGCTGGTCAACTGCAGGGGATAGAGCTTGAGTCGGGAGAGAGAGTGAAAGTGACGAGAGCCTTCCTCGCTTTTCCAGGTGCAGACGTACAAACAGGGCTATTGGCTGGTTTACAGGTACATAGGAATGAAAAAGGGCATGTGCGCACTGATCAGAGAACAAAAGAAACGGAACATCGCAATATATGGGCAGTCGGTGATATTACCATGCATTCACAGCAGGTGGCAATTGCGATGGGGGATGGAGCGCAGGCAGCAATTTGGATTCAAAAGCGACTTCGTGAATATGATAAGCAGCTACATAAGAAAAGCTAGCGCCGGGAGACCGGCGTTTTTTTGTTTGACAGGTAAATGAGGAAAAAACAAAATATGCAACCTTGGAACCTCAAGCTTCGTAGAAGAGGAAACAGAGCTTATTTTTTCCATACTTGTTTCAGGAACCCGAACTAGCAGGATTCAATATAAATGGGGAGAAAGAAACGGTATTGGGAGGCACCATTCCTTATGGTGATTGCAGGGAGAAGCTTATTGGTAGGACTATTTGCTTGGCTCCTGGGAAATGGAGCTTTGCATTTGTTTCCTGCCAAACGTCTACACCTGAATCGAATCGGAGACTGGATCTCCATGATGATGTTTTCACCTGTAGAAATATTCCTATCTCTCGCTATGCTTGTACTTGCCACTTTGCTTTTGATTGGCTTGCTGCTATTTCACATCAGCCAGTCGATTTATCAAAAGTATACGCAAAACGTGTGGTGGCACGTGCTATTAGGTTTTTTTTCAGTCTTTGTACTAGCCGTTCAAATGATCAAAATGCCGATTGCGACGATGACTACGATGCTTGCACTCGGTTTGTATGCAATCGCATCTGGAGGGCAGCTTTTCCTGGGAAAGCGCAGGAATTGACAGGGTCTCACAAACTCTACTTTTCAATGGGCCTAATCGACACGCCGGCTTCGAAACTGCACGAATAAAGGCGTGAGGTGTCACTTGACTATGTTCTGGCTAGTAAATGTGATATGATAGGACTAACCCGGATTTTCCAATGTGCTAAAAAATGGATGAATGCTACAAGCTATTCGTCGGAAAATGCGGAGAACTCTTACAGGCTTACCATCATATTTTATAGTACGACTGGATGGCGAGGAGGGACAGTCATGCGTGTTGAACGCCTTGGTCAAGACAAAATAAGAATCTTTTTAACGTTTGACGACCTGTCAGAGCGCGGGATAGAGAAAGAAGACATGTGGCGTGACATTCCTAAAGTTCATGAACTGTTCAACGACATGATGGAACAGGCTTATCACGAGCTAGGTTTTGAAGTTTCAGGGCCTGTTGCAGTTGAAGTGTTCGCCTTGCCAGCTCAGGGAATGGTCGTAATTGTAACGCGCGGCAAAACCGGCTCAAAGGACGGGAAGGAAGAGGGAGAATACGAAGACGAGGACGTCTATGAACTAGAGGTCACTTTAGAAGAAAGCGATCTGATTATGTACGCCTTCCGCGATTTTGAGCACATGGTTGAAGCTGCTCATCGTGTAAATGCTCTTTTGACCAACGGGGGCTCTGCCTACTTCTATCAGGGAAAATATCACCTGGTTTTGGAAGAAGTCGATTTGGATCAGGAGCGTTATCACAAGCTGATTGCGATCCTTTCTGAGTACGGGGAAGCGACACCGACAACAATCTATGTTTTGGAAGAGTATGGAAAGGTTGTCGTAGCCGACGATGCAGTAAAAGAAATATGCAGGCATTTCACCTGATGATGGGTGAGGGTCTGGGGATATAAAACAGCACCTAGTCATCTAACTAGGTGCTTTTGCTGTTTTTAGGGGATTTTTATTGAATGTTGGCTATTCCGGAAAAGAAATCATCTTCCTTGCCGTTTATCACATAATCGGTGAGATTGGTCCAGGCAAGAATGTATTGATTCAGCGGTGGTACCGTTGCGAATTCTCCAGCAGGTACACCTGGAAAAACACGATCGACAGATAAATGCTGGGTTTTATGAGCTCGTAAGGCTTCTGCTACCTGTGGGCGGTACTCAGGTTCGTGAATCACAGTAGTAATGCTCTCGATCGGATCGGAAAAAGGTGGCTGTACCGCACCGAAAGTCCCGTTAGAAGCGCGGGTTGCATAATAGAGCTTGCGCACAGAGGTATTCGCTGGAAGAGAATGAACAGCCTGTGTGGTCGCTGCCGATATGGCCCGATGATCGGGATGGCCGGATATGCCATGTGGTGCAAAAGTCACTACGACTTCTGGTTGCCATTTTTCAATCGCAGCGTGAATATGGCTGACTAATTCGGGAAGCGGAACATCGCCTAGGTATTTGTCTTCATAGTCAAGGAGCTCAACAGTGTCCAGACCAAGGATAGAGGCTGCAGTACGAAGCTCCTGCTCCCGAACCGCAGGTAGTTCTTCTGGCGTACAGATTGGAGGATTTCCAGCTTTTCCAGCTTGCCCTCGGGTAGCGCAGAGCAAGTGTGAACTGGTGTTTTTATCCTGGGAATATTTGCAAATCGAGATCCCGCTGGCAAACGTTTCGTCATCAGGATGGGCGTAAATAAACAAAATGCTGTTGTTTTTCATAAAAACACCTCCATGAATAAATTTCCAATGTCATCGATACTATTATGGCATATATTCACTTTTTTCGTAATGAAGCAGCTCTCGCTGGGTATGCTACTATTACTGAAAAAGGCCATATTGGCGCTGGAATCGTCGTTTTCTGAAAATAAGAATTTTGATTTTTCCAAGTAAGCGCTTTTTTGAATGTTTATCCAGAAGGCAAAAGTAAAAAAACATAACAAAAACGTAAAAAACTTTTTTAAGCTTCTCATACATGAAACAAGCGTGTATACTAAAGGCTGCATTTACCGAAAACATTTTTGAGGTGGTAAGTAATGGGTAATCAAGACGTGGTAACCGAAAGCACCGAAGGGAAAGAAAAGCAAGAAAGTCTAAACTTGCTGACTTCGACTCAAACGGTGATCAAGGAAGCACTGGAGAAACTAGGTTACCAAGAATCGATGTTTGAACTCTTGAAGGAGCCGCTACGCGTTTTGACCGTACGCATTCCGGTTCGCATGGATAACGGCGAAGTGAAGGTGTTTACCGGATACCGTGCACAGCACAACGATGCAGTTGGTCCGACCAAGGGGGGCATTCGTTTCCACCCTGAAGTTACAGAGGATGAAGTTAAAGCGCTTTCCATCTGGATGAGCCTCAAAGCTGGTATCGTTGACCTTCCGTACGGCGGTGGTAAAGGCGGTATCATTTGCGACCCGCGTGAAATGTCTTTCCGTGAATTGGAACGATTGAGCCGCGGTTACGTTCGCGCTATCAGCCAACTTGTGGGACCAACAAAAGACATTCCAGCTCCGGACGTTTTCACAAACTCCCAAATCATGGCATGGATGATGGACGAGTACAGCCGTATTCGCGAATTCGACTCTCCTGGTTTCATTACCGGTAAGCCAATCGCGCTCGGCGGTTCACATGGTCGTGAAACAGCAACTGCAAAAGGTGTAACCATTTGCATTCGCGAAGCTGCAAAACGTCGTAACATCGAAATTAAAGGCGCTCGCGTAGTCATTCAAGGCTTTGGTAATGCAGGTAGCTACCTGGCGAAATTCATGCATGATGCAGGAGCAAAAGTAGTTGCTATCTCTGATGCTTACGGTGCGCTGCATGATCCAAATGGTTTGGATATTGACTATCTGTTGGATCGTCGTGACTCCTTCGGTACTGTAACCAAACTCTTTACCAACACAATCACAAACAAAGAATTGTTTGAACTGGATTGCGATATTATCGTGCCAGCTGCGATTGAAAACCAAATTACAGCAGCAAATGCACACAATATCAAAGCGCAAATCGTTGTAGAAGCGGCGAACGGCCCAACTACATTGGAAGCGACCAAAATCCTGACTGAACGTGGAATTCTTCTTGTTCCAGACGTACTGGCAAGTGCCGGCGGTGTAACCGTTTCCTACTTTGAGTGGGTACAAAACAACCAAGGCTACTACTGGTCCGAAGAAGAAGTTGAAGAAAAACTGGAAAAAGTAATGATACGTTCGTTTGAAAATGTTTACTCCCTGTCTCAAACACGCCGCATTGACATGCGCCTCTCCGCTTACATGGTGGGTGCACGCAAAATGGCAGAAGCTTCTCGCTTCCGTGGCTGGGTATAATACATTTTTGACCCACCTCCATATACAAAAGAAAACCCTCCTTGGATATTCCAAGGAGGGTTTTTGGTCTGCATTGCGATTGGACAAGCATCGTGCCGCTGGTTTTTATTTTTCAAACAAATCCTGTAATTGGGCAAAATCCCGTGTTTGCTGTAGTGCAACAATCAGCTTCAATCGTGCCTTTTGTCCATTTAAGCCGTTCGAGAAGACAATGCCCATTTTCTTGAGCTGATGACCGCCGCCTTCATAATCATAGACATCCTGTACTTGTCCGTTATAGCAACGGGAGACGAGTACGATGGGAATGCCCTTATCCAGAAGCTGTTTGAGTGTCGGAATAATCGAGGGTGGCAGGTTACCCAAGCCAAATGCTTCGATAACTAATCCATCAATCGATTGCTCGAGTAAAAATTGAAGCCATGCGGGCTCCATACCTGCAACAGCCTTGATAAGAGGGACGTTCGCATCCGCGTGAGTAATGGCATAATGCTCGCGATCCAGTGGCGCGTGGTGGTACTGAACATTTTTCTTTGCAATCGTACCGATCGGGCCATACTGTGGTGATTGGAAAGTGGCGACGTTGCTTGTGTGCGTTTTGGTGACGTGGCATGCTGCATGAATTTCATCGTTAAAGACAACGAGAACCCCTTTGTTTCTGCTGTCAGGATCAGCTGCTGTACGCACCGAGGAAATCAGGTTGACAGGTCCATCTGCACCTAATTCGTTGCTGCTTCTCATGGCGCCGGTTACAACGATGGGTACACTCAGCGAGAGAGTTAGGTCAAGAAAATAAGCCGTTTCCTCCAGAGTGTCGGTGCCATGGGTAATCACTACACCGTCATAGGAGGCAAGGGATAGCTCCACTTCGATGTGCTGCCGCAATTGATTCATGATAGCAGGAGTAATGTGAGGGCTCGGCAAATTGAGGACATTTTTCATCGTGACGTCAGCATAACGTTCCAGAAAAGGAAGAATCTTGTTCACAGCCTGATCATCCAACGGTTTAACACCATCATCAGATGCATCAACTGACATAGCAATTGTACCGCCTGTATTCAAAACCAATATTTTTTTCAACATGATCTCTCTCCTGTAGCGGGTTTTCATGAATCCGTATTCATGGTACGATGAGTAACAGCCTTGTGTAAAGGAGCAATAAACAGATGATTGCTATGATCGGAGCGGCAATTGCCCCCGGTATCGCCATCTTAAGCTATTTTTACCTGCGTGACAGTCTTGAGCCTGAGCCTATTTCGATGGTAATTCGTTCGTTTGTTTTCGGGATGCTACTGGTCATCCCGATCATGGTACTCCAGTACATCATGCAGAATGAGTGGAACTGGCAGGGAGGACTTGTTGCGGATGTGGTGCAATCCGCTGTCGTTGAAGAATTTTTTAAGTGGATGGTCATATTTTTCACCGCATACAAGCACGTAGAGTTCGATGAGCCTTATGACGGTATCGTATATGCTGTTGCTGTATCCCTTGGATTTGCAACATTGGAAAATCTTTTTTACTTGATCATCAACGGGTTGAATATTGCCTTCTGGCGTGCGTTGCTTCCTGTTTCCAGTCACGCCTTGTTTGCCGTGTGGATGGGCTATTATCTCGGACGGGCGAAATTCTCGAACAGCCGAAAAAAGGAACGTACCTTCTTGTGGCTGTCCATTGCATTGCCAATTGGACTTCATGCTTTGTACAACGCCATTTTTCTCTCGGTTCAAAATTGGATCGTCGTGATTGTGCCATTCATGCTTCTCTTATGGTGGCAAGGATTAAAAAAGGTGCAAAGAGCGCATGAATACAGTTCTAAAAAACTCTCTTCCCGTCCACAATAGACGTGAGGAGGAGACGAGACGTGTTTAAAACGGAACGAGCGAAAGTGACTATTCGTTGCAATGTATGTGGAGAAACATTCACCCTGCGAGGTCGTCGTGAACCTGAAGGTCAGGTTGAAACAGGCTTTAAACAATGTTTGTGCGATAACGATCAGTATTTTAGTATTAACGAGTCATAAGTTTTTGAGTACGAGCCATACAACTGAAATAATCCCCGAAGGACCGGTGCACATCGCATCGGTCCTTTTTCTTGTGCAGCTTCCGGCTCTGTGGTCTCTTGAAGGCTTGGTTTTTCCGGCGATGCGAATCTACAGATTGCATGCATAATCCATTCTTTCTCCACCAACACTATGCAAAGATTTCAATACATGCCAAGGAGGTTTCAACCGTGCGTTCATTGTGGATTTCAGGAATGATTGTTCTGTTGATCGCAGTGTTCTTTATGGGAAATCAGCTTTTGTCTTCAGAAAAGAGCGTCGCTTCCCCGCGGAGAACTGAGATGGCAGCACCAGCAAAAGAGAATAGCAAGGCAAAGCAAAGCACCAAAACAAAACAGAGCTCGCATCCTTCCCGCGTATCAGCAAATGATTTAAAGCTGATGGCAAACGCAGTGTACGGTGAGGCGAGAGGGGAGCCGTATGAAGGTCAAGTGGCGATCGCAGCAGTGATTCTCAACCGGTTGAAAAGTCCTTCATTCCCTAATACGCCATCCGGTGTTATTTTTGAGCCCCGAGCGTTCACGGCTGTCGCGGACGGACAAATTTGGCTTGAGCCTAACGACAATGCCCGCAAAGCTGTGCAGCAAGCGCTTAATGGCTGGGACCCGTCAGGTGGATGCACTTACTATTTTAATCCCGCAACGGCTACTTCCCAATGGATTTGGAGCAGGCCTCAGGTTAAGAAAATCGGAAAGCATATTTTTTGCAGATAGTACGATCAATGTCGAAGAGGAGTGAAAAGGGATGGTTTACGGAGCAACCGCACGTATTTTATTTCCCATCGCCCTTGTTGCTTTAGTCGGGGCAGGTGTGTGGGGATACCAGGAGCACAACGAAAAGAACTCAGTCTTGATCAAAGCAGAAAACTCGTATCAACGGGCTTTCCATGATCTCACCTATCATGTTGACAAGCTGCATGATGAATTAGGCAAGTCGCTGGTAGTCAATTCCCGCAGACAAATGACACCGACACTCACAAACGTGTGGCGCTTGTCATATGCTGCACAAGCTGATGTAGGGCAGCTCCCACTCACACTCATGCCATTTAATAAAACGGAAGAAATGCTGTCGCGTGTCGCTGATTTCTCCTATCGTGTTGCAGTACGGGACTTGGACAAAGAACCGTTGAACGAAAAGGAATACGGCACCCTGAAAAGCTTGCATAAACAAGCAAAGGATATTCAGGACGAATTGCGAAACGTACAGACAAATGTCATTGACAAGCAGCTTCGCTGGATGGATGTAGAGACAGCTCTCGCCTCCGATGACAAGAAGTCCGACAACACGATCGTTGACGGCTTCCAAACGATTGAGAAAAAAGTGCAGGAATACCCGGATTTGGATTGGGGAGTCGGAATCCAAAGTCTGGACAAGAAGAAACAACAGCGGATCAAGGGAATTGACGGAAAGCCGGTAGGAGCGGAAGAAGCAAAGCGGATTGCGATGGAATTTCTGGGCGTAAAGGATGGCGGAAGGAACATCGAAGTCAATGACAACGGCAAAGGGCAAGAATACACGGCCTACAGTGTTCGCATACCATCCAAAGATAACAAATCGGCAATCAACATGGATGTGACGAAGCGTAGTGGAAAAGTCGTCTGGATGATGGACGAGCGTCCGGTTGGCGAAGAAAAGCTGTCGATGAAGCAGGCGGAAGAGCATGGAAAAACGTTTCTGACAAAGCATGGTTATGACAATATGGTAGTGAGTGAAATCGACAGCTACGAACGAAGCGCATTGTTCACTTTTGTTCCTGTGCAGGATGGTGTGCGTATCTATCCGGATTCTGTAATTGTGGAGGTCGCGCTTGATAATGGCGAAGTGACTGCGTTTAACGCTACAGAATACTTGTTTAACCATAAAAAGCGCCTCTTGTCCGAACCAAAGCTGACGAAAGAAGAAGCGCGAAAAAGGGTAAATCCGAGTGTAAAGGTGACAAGCGAGAGACTGGCTTTGATTGAAGGGAAGAATGATGGAAAAGAAGTGCTCACGTGGGAGCTGAGTGGAAGCTTCGAAGGAAATGCGTACTCGATCTATGTAAATGCATCAACTGGCGATGAAGAAGAAGTGGTCAAAATGGATACGAACAAAGAGAATGAATCAGAACGGTAGAAAAGTAGGGAATGGACGAGGGAAAGCCTTGATTTAGGGGCTTTCCCTAATTGCTGATTCCGCATAAGTGGGTATATAATGGAAGCGTGAGAGGAAGAGAAGGAGGAACAAAGGTTATATGATGCTTCCAAGGATTGGACAAACTATACGACTCAATTTTATGAGTTCCTCTGAAGAGACTGAGCTGCATTCCTTTAAGAGCAGAATTACAGATATTCAGGATGATGTAGCTTCCATTGAGTTGCCGACCAGTGAAGTAACAGGGCGAACCGGTCTGTTTGGTCCGGGTACAGAATGTTCTGTCTGGTATGTTGGTGAGGATGGCTCTCGTTATGAATTCAGTTCTTCCATCGCTGGTAGAAAGAGTGAGCACATTCCCGTACTTTTGTTGCAGCTCCCGGCGAAAGAACACATCCTGCGGACACAGCGGCGCAATTATTTGCGGATTGAAACGACGCTTGAGATTGCTGTCAAGCTGAACGATCCGATTCGTCAGTATCACTTTTTGGCGAGAACGATGGATGTCAGCGGAGGCGGGCTGTCTTTTACTTGCGACGAGTCATTTCGTTTACAAGAAAAGGACATGTTGAAGGTCTGGATTTCATTGCCAGGTAAAAATGGACAGGTCCAGCACGCATTTGCTGAGATGGAAATAGTCAGACAAAAGCCTGCTGAAGAAAAAGGTTTACATCAGTGGATTTCAGGAAAGTTTATTAAAATGAGCGAGCTGGATCGGGTAAAAGTTGTTCGAGCCTGTTATGAAAGACAGCTGGAGCTCCGTAAAAAAGGGATCGAGGACTGACGACTGACCGAAGGAAGTGACCTCTATGACTAGTCAGTACAATGAGCGTTTTAGGCGATTTTCAGAGCGGATAGAAAAGGGGATCTTGATAGGAATCGTCGTCTGCGCAATCGTACTGATAGCGGGGGAATTCTTGATTCAATACGCACCTGTTCGTGTGCTTTTGATCGAGACGGAGCAATTGGAAGGGGTATTGCCGATACCCTAAAGGTTTGCGAATGCTTCCATACTATGGTACTATTATAGATAACATAGAAACGCATCACATGAATGGGAAAGGGCTTCGATAGAAGCTTTTCTTGTTTTATTCCCGTTCAGAACTACTGTACATAGCAGGTGAGAAGTAATGAACATTGCAATTGATGGACCAGCGGGAGCAGGTAAGAGCACTGTTGCCCAAAAAGTAGCCGGACAACTGGAGTACGTATACATTGATACGGGTTCCATGTATCGGGCCTTGGCTTGGGCGGTTCACCATAACCAATTAGCCATCGAAGACGAACCTTCCGTTTCCGAACTATTGCAAAACAATGAGATTCGCCTGGTTCGCGAGCATGGACAGCAGACTGTGTTTTGGAATGACAAAGATGTGACGGGTCTGATTCGTTCGACCGAAGTAAGCCAGTATGCATCCATTGTAGCCAGCTATGGCTCCGTCCGGGAACAAATGCTTGTTCTGCAAAGGAACCTAGCCAAACAAGGAAATGTGGTTATGGATGGAAGAGACATCGGAACTCATGTACTTCCAGATGCAGAAGTGAAAATTTTTCTCACCGCCTCCAGCAGGGAGCGTGCAGAAAGAAGATGGAAAGAATTGCTCACAAAAGGAATCCAGACTGATTTGGATGAGCTGGAAAAAGAGATTGAAGAGCGCGATCTACGCGACATGAGTCGGGAAGTGGCTCCTTTGCGCCAGGCGGATGACGCTGTATTGGTGGATACCACAGGAATCACCATTGATGAGGTCGTAGATCGAATCTTACAAATCTGTGAGCGAACGGGAGAGTCCACCCAGTGAGCTATTATCGATTATTTCGAGGCATTTTCCGATTAATATTTTCCCTTGTCTATCGTTGGCAAGTGATCGGGCGAGAACATATACCTAAGGAAGGCCCAGTGATTCTTTGTGCGAATCACATTTCTAACTGGGATCCACCGATGCTCGGCTCAGGTATTGATCGTCAGGTGAAATTCATGGCAAAAGAGGAGCTATTCCGCATTCCGGTTCTGAATTTTTTACTTATAAAATTCGGAGCATTTCCGGTGAAGCGGGGAGCTGGAGACCGCGCTGCTATCCGCTCGACGTTAAAGCTGCTTGAAGAAGGACAAATTTTGGGAATTTTTCCAGAAGGAGCGCGCAGCAAAACGGGTGAGCCAGGAGAAGCAAAGCCGGGAACAGCCATGTTTGCGCTCAAATCACAGGCGGCCGTCGTTCCGGTGGCGATTATTGGACCGTATCGGATGTTTCGTCCGGTGAAAATCGTGTACGGAAAGCCGATTGATATGTCTGCGCTGCGCGAGACGAAGGGCGGCTCCGATACGCTCAAGGAAACGAGCGATCTGATCATGGCGCATATCAGGGAACTTCACAATCAGCACCGCCATTCACTGCCTGTATAGAATTGGCAAAGGGAAGAATACTAACTTAAGCTGGAACTTACTGGCTTCGTTAAGGCTAACTGCGGCTCTCGGGCAGCAGTTAAAAATATACATGCTCCCGCCTTCGTGTAATGAGGTTGATGCTAACCTGTACATAGATAGTCTGGGACTGGATGGTATTAAGGAGGTCTTTTGGATGATGGAAGAAACAAACGTAAGCTTAACTGATGCAACAACGGTTTCCGTAGGGGATGTAGTAAAAGCGACTGTTACGAAGGTGGAAGACAAACAAGCGCTTGTTGATGTGGGTTACAAATACGATGGCCTGATCCCAATCAGTGAGCTTTCTCCTCTGCATGTTGAGAAAGTTTCCGATGAAGTAGCTGTAGGCGACACATTTGAAGTAAAAGTAATCAAGCTCAATGACGAGAAAGAAGAGCTCGTTGTCTCCAAAAAAGCGGTAGCGATGGAATCTTCCTGGGCTGATTTGGAGAAAAAAATGCAAGCTGGTGAAATCATCGAAGCGACTGTCAAAGAAGTAGTAAAAGGCGGTCTGGTTGTTGACGTAGGTGTTCGCGGTTTCATTCCGGCATCTATGGTTGAGCGCCACTTTGTAGAAGACTTCTCGGACTACAAAGGCAAAGCGCTGACTTTGAAAGTAGTAGAGATGGATAAGGAAAAGAACAAGGTCATCCTCTCCCACAAAGCTGTACTGGATGATGAAGTAAAAGTGAAGAAACAATCCATTCTGGACAAAATCCAGCCAGGTCAAGTTCTGGAAGGAACTGTTCAGCGCATGACTGACTTCGGTGTATTTGTGGATATCGGCGGAGTTGATGGCTTGGTTCACGTATCAGAATTGGCGTGGAACCGTGTAGACAAACCTTCAGATGTCGTGAAAGAAGGCGACAAGGTACAGGTTAAGGTACTGAAAGTAGACCGCGAAAATGAGCGTATCGGACTGAGCATCAAGGAAACCCAGGCTGGTCCATGGGCGAAGGTAGCAGAAGAATTCAAAGCAGGCTCCATTGTAACAGGAACAGTAAAACGTCTGGTTACGTTTGGCGCCTTCGTAGAAGTGGCTCCTGGAATCGAAGGTCTGGTGCATATTTCCCAAATCGCGAATCGCCGTGTGAACACTCCAGGTGAGGTGCTGAAGGAAGGCCAAGAAGTTCAGGTGAAAATCCTGGATGTAGTGCCTGCTGAACAGCGAATCAGCTTGAGCATTCGCGCCGTTGAAGAAGATCGCGAAGAGCAGGCAGAGCGCGCAAGCAAACGTGAACAGCAACAATTCCAACAAGAAAACAACCAACCGATGGGTGTAACACTTGGAGAACTGTTCGCTGATCTGAAAGATAAGTTCAAGTAAGGTAGTATGTGGAAAGCCTGGGGATACGCTCTGATGCGTATCCCTTTTTCTACTTGCAGGGGAGGCATAGACATGGATCGATCTACAAGAAAGCTAGACCATATACGACATGCGCTGGAGACGACAGATCAACCTTTTAACAGCTTTGATGAGGTCAGCTTTGTTCCTAATAGTTTGCCCAATATCGGGTATCATGACGTCAGCCTTGCTACAGATCTTGGCTCCTTTCGGCTTGCATCTCCTATTATCATCAACGCCATGACGGGAGGGGCAGAAGCAACGACGGAAATTAATCGAAAGCTGGCGATCATTGCACGTGAGAAACATTTGGCAATGGCGGTAGGATCGCAGATGGCAGCGCTACGAGATCCCGGAGTCGCAGACAGCTATCGGATTGTGCGCAAGGAGCATCCAAATGGAATTGTGTTCGCCAATGTTGGTGCAGAAGCAACTGTCGAGCAGGCACAGGCAGCGGTTGACATGCTCGATGCGGACGGTTTGCAAATTCATTTGAATGTGATGCAAGAGCTGCTCATGCCAGAAGGAGACAGAGATTTTCGTGGATACATCGAGAATATTCAAGCGATGAAAGAGAGTCTGGATGTGCCAGTAATGGTCAAGGAAGTCGGCTTTGGTATGGCAAAAGAAACGATTGAAAAGCTGAACCATATCGGCATCTCAATCATCGATGTTGGGGGAGTAGGGGGCACTAATTTCGCCAAAGTCGAGAACAGACGTAGTCAAAAACCGTTGGCAATGTACGAGAATTGGGGACTAACGACGGTCGAAAGCTTGCTGGAAGCAGAATCCTTTAGCCAGTCAAAAAGCCAGGCAAACGTGGCGATCATGGCTACAGGAGGGGTTCGTCACGGATTGGATGTCCTAAAAGCACTCGTGCTGGGTGCTTCAGCAACAGGTATCGCAGGAGAAATGCTTCGTTTGGTGCAGACAAGCTCTCTGGAGGACTGCCTGACTGCTGTAGATGAATGGCATCATGAGTTGAAAGTAGGGATGACCGCGCTAGGCGTGACCAGAATTGCAGACTGTCCGCGGATACCTGTATTCGTTTGCGGAAAAGCAGCTTATCAGGCACGATTACGTGGGATCGATCTGGAGATTCTTGCGCAAAGAGTTTTTGATCGAGCAACTGATTCATGAAAGAGTAACGCTTGAGGCATACTTTGGGGAGACAACCACATTTTGAGGAGATGAACATGAACGAGGGAACCATTGCGATTCTCTTTCAATGGTCTCTGCTTTGCCTTGTCTGGATGGGGAGCTATGATACGCTGCTGCGAGAGGTGAGAATACAGCGTAGAAACATGCTAGCTGTACTCGCGGCTTTTCTGGTTTGTTCGTTTGTCAGCTGGAAGCTCTATTTTGCTCCTGTTCACGTAAGTCTCAGCGGAACCATTCTGCCACTGCTTGTGAGCGTTGTTCTCTACACTCGGCTGGGCAAAGAAAGACGGAGGCTGCATCTGCTGGGAGCAATGGCTACAGCGATTTTGCTGGTTTGGCTACGGTGGTTATTTTTCACAGATCCCATTTTGTTGTTCTGGGATGAGCGAATTATTGTCCCCGTTATTGCCGTAATCGCGACCTTTGCTATGTGTCGCCAGAGTGCGGCACAGCTTTTTCAGCTGATTTTTGCCCTTACTGCTACTGACATTTTGCACACTTTTTACTTCTGGAAGCTGTCAGGGGCATGTGTACTCGGGACTGATTTTGCTCAGGATTTCTTGTGGAGTGGCATTATGTTGCTTGGAGTAGTCGTTCTCATTTGGTCTGTGATCCGGCGGGTGTTTCGGAACAAAGAGCCGGAGTCTTCCCATTCAGATGCTGGCAGGTGATGATTGTTGCTCAAACAGCTTCTTGCAAATGAATTTGTTTTTCCGATAACACTGGGATTCATCTTCGGGATATTGTGTCGGATTCACCTACTGCGTACCGATTATCGCCAATATCCAACCTATCCGCACGGAAAAATCATACATGTCTCGCTTGGCGTGATTGCTTCTGCATTAGGCGCGTTGGCTATACCGGCTCTGTTAAAAGAAAACTATACAGCGGTGACATTCTTGACCGTAGCAGCACAGCAATTTCGCGATGTTCGCAATATGGAGCGGACGACTCTATCTGAGATTGACAAACAAGAGCTTGTTCCCCGAGGTGGGCCGTACATCGAGGGAATCGCTATGGTGTTTGAAGGACGTAATTACATGGTGATCTTCACTTCACTGGTAGCGACGACAGCCACCATTTTGTTTCATTGGTGGGGAGGGATAATCGCTGGGGTGATTGCCTTAATCATCTCCCGCAAGCTTCGTTCCGGAAAAACGCTTTCGCTTATCGTTGAGGTAGAGCCAGCGGAGCTTAGGGTTGAGGGAAGAGATTTGTACGCCGGTGATATTTACATTATGAACGTAGGACTCCAGGATGCCAGGCAAGTAATCGCTGAGCAAGGAATGGCATTTATACTGGTTCCTAAAGACGCAAACGCCAAGGTAACGATCGCGCATCCCGGTCAACGTCAAGCGATTTTGCATGATGTAGCTACACAGCTGGGGGTATACACCGATACAGGCGAGCCCTCTCTGACTCCTCTGGTAAAAAGGGATATGCACTCCGGAAGACTTGGAGTCTTTTTGCTGCCACAAGTCAAGGATTACGACCGAGCAAAAACAGTGATTGAAGCGGTTCCGATCTTAGAGAGTGTCTTCCGGATGCCAGAAAAGACGAAAGCCTTGTACTAGGAGGTGGCGAACATGACGAGTCAAATCTTGGCGGTGATTACGGTGGACAAGGCGAGCATCGCTGGTGGTGCTCCGATTTTTATAGAGCCAAACAAAGAGCGCATGCAGCAAACGGCATTCACTCTGGAAAAAATAATGGATGCGATGGTTCATGAGATCAACGAGGATACCCTTATCATTGTTCGGCATAAGTAGTGTATGGTATGATTAGCAAGTCAAAACGTAAAATGAGAGAGAGTGTTGTTGATTATGGGATTACCAGTGGTAGCCATTGTGGGGAGACCCAACGTGGGCAAGTCCACGATTTTTAACAGATTAATCGGCGAACGTGTCGCCATCGTGGAGGACATGCCGGGAGTAACCCGTGACCGCCTTTACGGCAAAGGGGAATGGTTGACCCATACCTTTCATGTGATTGATACGGGCGGGATTGAATTTGGCGAGACCGACGAAATACTTACGCAAATGCGTTATCAAGCTGAACTTGCGATTGATGAAGCAACAGTAATCATTATGATCGCGGACAGCCGTACAGGTGTGACTGATGCGGATATGGAGCTGGCACGGATGCTCAACCGTACAGGTAAACCAATCGTCCTCGCCGTCAATAAAGCGGACAACCCAGAAATGCGCGCAGATATTTACGATTTCTATTCCTTGGGATTGGGCGAGCCGTTTCCAATCTCCGGAAGCCATGGTCTTGGGCTAGGTGACATGCTGGAAGAAGTAGTTCTGCATTTTCCTTCCGAAGATGATGAAGAGAACAAAGATGATACGATCCGTGTATCCATTATTGGCCGTCCGAATGTGGGCAAGTCTTCCCTGACAAATGCGATTCTGGGTGAAGAGCGCGTAATCGTAAGTGATGTCGCCGGAACGACACGCGATGCGATAGATACGCCGTTTGAGCGAGATGGACAAAGCTATATCCTGGTTGATACCGCCGGGATGCGCAAGCGCGGGAAAGTGTATGAGAACACCGAAAAGTACAGCGTTATGCGTGCGATGCGCTCCATTGAAGACTCAGATGTTGTCCTCGTGGTACTTAATGGGGAAGAAGGCATTATTGAGCAGGATAAAAAGATTGCAGGCTATGCGCATGAAGCTGGTCGTGGTGTAATTATTGTGGTCAATAAATGGGATGCAATAGAAAAAGACGACAAGACCATGCAGCGCTTCACTGAATTGATTCGCGAAGAGTTTAAATACCTGGATTACGCTCCAATCATGTACGTATCCGCAAAATCGAAGCAGCGCGTGCACACAATTTTGCCGAAAGTAAATGATGTTTCCCAGGCGCATGCCATGCGTGTACCGACATCTGTTCTTAATGATCTGGTGACAGATGCAACCGTCCGGACACCACCGCCGTCTGACAGAGGAAAACGCTTGAAGATCAACTACGTTACACAGGCAACTGTAAAACCTCCGACGTTTATTTTGTTTGTAAACGATCCAGAGCTGATGCACTTCTCCTATGAACGATACATAGAGAACAAAATACGTGAGGCATTTGTTTTCGAAGGCACACCTGTTCGAATCTGGACGCGGAAGAAAACGTAGGGAGGAAAAACCGCCATGGTGTTACTGTCTTGGGTAATCAGCTATCTGATCGGGTCCATCAGTTTTAGCTATCTCATCGCCAAAAAAGTTGCTGGGATTGACATTCGCTCACATGGCAGTGGAAACGCGGGTGCCACCAACACACTACGTGTACTGGGGAAAGGACCAGGCATCGCTGTACTTGTTCTTGACGCGATAAAAGGCTTAGTGGCGATGGGGATCACGCATTTGATGACAGGAGACCCTACTGCTTATGCTGTAGCTGGCCTTTTCGTTATTGCGGGTCACAATTGGCCTATTTATTTCGGTTTTCGCGGGGGAAAGGGCATAGCAACCACACTCGGCGTGGTGCTGGGCTTTTCTCCCCTGGCCTTTTTAATTGGAGCTGTCCTGGCTGTGCTCGTTATTGCTGTTACCCGTTATGTATCTTTGGGTTCCATGGTCTTGGTAACAGCGATTCCTGTTTCCCTGTTCTTTTTGGACAAACCGATCGCCTTTTTTTGGACGAGCTTGGTCATCGCTATTTTTGCTTATGTTCGTCATTATAATAATATCCGAAATCTTCTTTCAGGAAATGAGCGTAAACTAGGAGATAAATCTCAGCGTAAACTGGGATAGCATTACGAATCAGATAATCTTTGTGGAATGGATTTTGGAAAAGTGGAGGGGGACGTATTGAAGAAAAACGTGACCGTGATTGGTGCTGGTAGTTGGGGAACAGCACTCGCTTCTGTTTTGGCGGATAATGGGCATCACGTGACGATTTGGGTACGTGATCCAAAGCTCGCCGATCAGATCAATACCAAGCATGTGAATGAAAAATATTTGCCGGATGTGGAGCTTTCCACTCATATTGTAGCAAGCACGGATTTGGAGAGTGCAGTAACAGGCAAGCCGATCGTTCTGTTGGCTGTGCCGTCTCATGCGATGCGACAAATTTGTCGGCAGCTGGTGCCGTTTTTAGACCCCGAAGTATTGTTGATTCATGCGACAAAAGGCTTCGAGCTGGAGAGTCTGAAACGGATGTCCGAGGTAATCATGGAAGAAGTTCCAGTAGCCATTTCGTCTAGACTGGCTGTTTTGTCCGGACCAAGTCATGCTGAAGAAGTAGTTCTTCGCCAGCCAACTACGGTGGTAATAGCCTCTGAATCTGGAGAAAGTATGCTTCGATCTCAAGATTTGTTAATGAACGCCAATTTCCGCGTCTACACCAATCCAGACCTGGTTGGTGCTGAGATTGCTGGTGCGTTAAAAAATATTATTGCACTCGGAGCAGGGATGTCCGATGGTCTAGGATACGGCGATAATGCCAAAGCAGCCCTGTTGACCAGAGGTTTAGCTGAAATCAGTCGTCTCGGAATGAAGCTGGGTGCAATGCCGCCAACCTTTGCAGGGCTCGCAGGTGTGGGAGATTTAATTGCCACATGTACGAGTAAGCACAGCCGGAATTGGCGTGCTGGCTATCTGCTAGGACAAGGAAAAGAGTTGGATGATGTGCTGGAGCACATGGGAATGGTAGTGGAGGGCGTTCGTACGACAAACGCAGCTTTTGCCCTCGCTCGCCGTGAGGGCGTGGATATGCCGATTACTACTGTGCTATACGGCATTTTGTTTGAAGGCAAAGATCCTCGCCAAGGCGTGGAGGAATTGATGCGTAGAGGAAAAACGTTCGAGATGAGCTATCTTGATCCAAATGGAGCGTAGTTTTTAGGCCTCACACATTTAGGCTCCTGCACATACCATAGGATGAAAGCCTAGGTAGCAGGAGGAGAGAGGTATGAACAACTTTTTTTTGAAAAAGCTGCAAGGAAAAGACAGTGAACAAGTGGATGAAGCAAAATTGCGTACGCTGGCAGGGCAAGTAAAACGAAGTGACTTTGAGGACGAAGATAAGCTTCGTCAAATTATTCAGTCGCTTGCTGCTTTGACCGGAAAGAAGATCACTGCCGAAAAGGAAGACAAGATCATTGAAATGTTCCGCAATCAAGAAATTAGCATCCATGACATGTCATCCATAACCAAGCTTTTGAAGTAGGAGAAATGGGCGATTATGCCCGTTACCTGCTGAGAAAACGATCATACAGTAAGACTAGGAACAATCATGGCTCTACAGGGACATGGCTGACCTACAGAACCAAGAAAAAAAGAGGGATCTCATCCCTCTTTTTTTCGTTGCTTGGAGATGCTGTTGCCAACCGTTTGACTCAACAAGTTTTGCACGAGTGGAGATTGAAGAAGTCCCAGGAGCTGACCGATATCGATATTCGCTAAAGGGTTGCTGCTCGCTCCTGTTTCTTTATCACTTGCTTGCTCGACGACCTTTTCTTTTTCGGGCTCTGCAGCAGCCTTTCGCTTGGAAGTGGGCTTTTCAGCGGCTACAGCAGGTTCAGGCTCAGGCGTGCGCTTTCCCAGATTTTCAAATACCTCCATAGCACCGTAAAGTGAATCCATCGTCTCTTCTACCTGCCGGATCGTTGTGCTGATCCCTTTAATATTGGTGCGCATTTTGGATACCGATGATCGCAGGTCTACGGCTGGCAGCAGCTTTTTAGGTGTGACAGCCAGTGATACATCTGTCACCTGCTGCTCACTTAGCTTTTTGCTGGGTATGGGAGCATAAGGATTCCGCCATTTCCGGTTATTGGGTTTGTTGCTCAACTTCCATCCCTCCATTGGGCGTTCTTCATCACGATAGTCTATGCGAATGTCCAGAAGGAGGTTCGAACGCTGTCAGACGAAGGCTGGAGAAGTATGGTATAATGAAGCAAAAAATGCAAAGGATGCTGCAATCCAGATGTATATCGATCCTATGACCAAGATGAACATCTCCCTGCTGGCCATCGGCCTGATGTTCGTCTGCAATTTACTCATGATCTTTGCACGAAAAATGACAAATGCCCTGTTGCGTTTTCTAGTAAAAACATGCGCTTTTTTGCTGCTAATAGCGGTTTTTGTAATGATTCTGATTGTAATTTTTGTGTAAGGAGAGCGAAGAATGGCGCAATTAACTTTACATACGCGCTCTGGCAGTCATGAGCTGCCAGTAGAGCTGCACCAAACCATTGTGACGATTGCCAAGAAAAACAAAGTAACCTGGGGTCACGCATGCCAGCGAGGAGTATGTGCACAGTGTCGTACGTTGGTAGTTGAAGGAGCCGAATACTTGAACGAAATCACGCAAGAAGAGAAACTGCGACTTCGCAAGGCAGAGCGGGCTGAGGGCTATCGTCTTGGCTGTCAGATTCAGGTCGTTTCCGAGGGAGATGTAATGCTCACTCATCGGCCGTATTGACAGGAGCGGAGTATATATGGGCAAGGTAACGTTTTTGCCAGGGGGCAAGAGTATCAAAGCAAGAGCTGGACAAACGCTCGTCAGCACAGCTGCTGCTGCACGAGTGGTTATCCCTCAGAGGTGCGGAGGACACGCTTCCTGCCTCATGTGTCGGATTGTCCTGGAGAATGGAGAGCTGACAAGTCCAACTGCTCTTGAGCTACGCAAGATGCCTGAGCAGGATTTGGCCAAAGGCATTCGTCTTGGCTGTCAGGCTAAGGTAACACAAAAGGATTGTACCATCCGTATTCCTGAGAGTCGTTTTAAATCAGTCGTACAGGCTGCTTTGGAACGAGAACGCAGTGAAAATGAAGATTGAGGCTAAGAGGTGTGGAAAACAGCATGTGGCAATCATGGCGTAAAACGTTCAAGCTGGTGGCGAGCATATCGGTCCTGTCTGTCGTTCTGACAGGCTGTCTGTATCCGGATGAACGAAAAGCAGAAAATCAGGTTCCAAGTACATTTTTTCTAGATGCAACACAAAAAGCGATTGAGCAATTTCAAAAGGATACACAGGTTTTGCCAATCGTAACGAAACCACTCGATACTCCCATTTTTGAAAAATACGAGATAGAATTTCGGAGAATGATTCCGAAATATATGCCTGACGTACCGGGAAATGCCTTTGAAAAAGGCGGTGTATTCAAGTATGTCTTGATTGATGTGGAGACGAAACCAACAGCAAAACTGATCCATTTGGGAGCGGTCAGTACCGTAGCGGATGTCCAGAGCGCAGTTGACCGCTACCGTAACTATTTTAATAAATTACCCATCCAGGCTGATCTGGGGAATGGTTATTATTCAATTGACCACTCAGAAATTGGAGTAAAAGTGTGGCAGGTTCAGTCCACGATGGGAAACTATCTGCTGCCGCTGGTGATGAATGAGCAGGGGCAGGTTGGTATCGACTACGGGGCCGATATTGCGACACTGCTTCGTGAGACAAAGGTGACGGTAACGCCAAATACAGATCCGCGGTACGTACTGGCCAGGGAGTCCATGTTTGTGCCAGCAAAGTCTTTTCCATACGAGCTGGTTGATGGCGAACCAAAATTGTTGAAACTGTAAGAAGGCCTTTAGCGAGGCTTTCACAAGAAGGAGCGGCAACAGATTCGCGCGGAGAGTTACTATTCGCTCTAGAATTCGCAAGCACGACTCCTGTACATTCTTATACGTGAACGGAGAAAAACGACTCATCGTGGGTCGTTTTTTTTTGTTCTAGTTATCCCAAAAATACATATATTTGTACTGTCCACGAAACTAGTACGAGATTCCCTACGAAAATACTGACGGTCAGGGATAATTCGGAAAAACGGTCATAGTGTAAAAATAGACAAATAGAAGGAGGTCATCGATGGTGGAACGAGTCGATATCTTTAAAGACATTGCCGAACGGACGGGCGGAGACATCTACCTAGGTGTCGTAGGTCCGGTTCGTACGGGAAAATCGACCTTTATCAAGCGGTTTATGGAGCAGGTCGTCATCCCGAATATCCAGTCTGAAGCTGAGCGGATCCGCGCTACAGACGAATTGCCGCAAAGCGCTTCGGGCCGAACAATCATGACGACAGAGCCTAAATTTGTTCCTAACCAGGCCGTCAATGTACACGTAACCGAAGGACTCAGTATCAACGTTCGCCTCGTTGACTGCGTCGGTTATACGGTACAAGGGGCAAAAGGCTTTGAAGACGATAATGGCCCTCGCATGGTGAATACACCGTGGTATGAGGAGCCTGTCCCGTTTGAGGAAGCTGCTGAGGTAGGAACACGCAAAGTAATCCAGGAACACTCCACCATTGGGATCGTCGTGACAACGGACGGCAGCATCGCTGAGATACCGCGCGTGGGATACATTGATGCAGAAGAGAGAGTCGTAAGTGAGTTGAAGGAAGTCGGAAAGCCTTTTGTTATCGTCGTCAACTCTACACGCCCTCGCTCAGACGAAGCACAAAATCTCCGTTTGCAGCTTCAGGAAAAATACGATGTGCCGGTTGTGGCCCTGTCTGTCGATCAGATGACGGAGCAAGAAGTGCTTTTGCTCATGAGAGAAGTACTGTTTGAATTCCCAGTACATGAAGTGAATGTGAACCTCCCTAGCTGGGTTATGGTTCTGGAGAATGGACACTGGCTCCGTCAGAATTATGAAGAAGCCGTACGTGAGACTGTGCAGGATATTCGCCGGTTACGCGACGTGGACCGTGTCGTCGGCTTCTTCAATGATTATGACTTCATTGAGCGGGCGTCCCTCGCTGGAATGCACATGGGCCAAGGGATTGCAGAGATTGATCTCTATGCGCCAGACGAGTTGTATGATCGCATTCTGATGGAAATTGTGGGTGTCGAAATCAACGGAAAAGACCATCTTTTGAAAATTATGCAAGAGTTCGCCCATGCCAAGAGAGAATACGACCAAGTGGCGGAGGCTTTGCACATGGTCCGGAGTACTGGCTACGGGATAGCGGCTCCGTCGTTGCATGAAATGACCTTGGACGAACCTGAGCTGATTCGTCAAGGCCCACGTTTTGGGGTAAGACTGAAAGCAACAGCTCCATCGATCCATATGATCCGAGTCGATGTCGAGTCCGAATTCGCTCCGATCATCGGTACCGAAAAACAAAGTGAAGAGCTTGTCCGCTACCTGATGCAAGACTTTGACAAGGACCCACTATCGATCTGGAACTCCGATATTTTTGGTCGCTCCCTCCATTCCATCGTGAGAGAGGGTATCCAGGCAAAAATCACGATGATGCCGGACAATGCGCGTTACAAGCTCCAAGAAACCTTGGGTCGCATCATTAACGAGGGTTCAGGTGGACTGATTGCAATTATACTCTAAGGACTAGGTAATAAGTCCTATGAATAGCGAGTGCAGAAGGGGCTCCCGCCGTGACGGGAAGCCTTTTTTTCTTGTATTTCGCTTTATTTCGACAGGAGGGGCTTGAATTTAAGAAATCGGTGTATTACTATAAGCTTGTCAGATCGGTAAAAACAACCAATCGTGTATAAAATGCTTCGTTTCGGTTAAGAAAAATAATAGCTAGGACTTGGTGTTCTTTGAGGGGAGGTGAACAAGAATGAACAAAACAGAACTGATTGCAAAAGTGGCTGAAACCACTGAACTCACCAAGAAAGATGCAACCAAAGCAGTTGATGCGGTTCTCGACGCAATTGCTGATGCACTGAAAACGGGTGATAAAGTCCAACTGATCGGCTTTGGTAACTTCGAGGTTCGTGAGCGCGCGGCTCGTAAAGGTCGTAACCCACAAACTGGTGAAGAGATCGAAATCGCTTCCAGCAAAGTACCTGCTTTCAAACCAGGGAAGCAACTCAAAGATTCCATCAAGTAATCTTTTACGATTGCAAACGAAGCACTTACATAAAAAAATCCACATTGTCCGCAATGTGGGTTTTTTTCTGCTTACATACACTTCAGCATGAAAATCTTGTCAGATCTTTTTGTTTTTTTGCATCCAGTATGATAAGATGAGCATGTTTCGCCTGCTGATGAAAGCGTCATGCAGGTACAAGGATTTGGCGTACCACAAGGTTTGTAAAAAGTGGTGTGTCATCAAGTAGGAGGTACAAGGATGAACGTTGATTTGGATAAAATTAAGCAAGCGGTTCGGATGATTTTGGAAGCAGTCGGTGAAGATCCAGATCGTGAAGGCTTGCTCGATACTCCTAAGCGTGTGGCAAAAATGTACGCCGAAGTTTTTGAAGGCATGCACATAGACGAACAAAAGTATTTTGAAACGGTATTTAGCGAGGATCATGAAGAGATGGTTCTGGTCAAAGACATTCCGTTCTACTCCATGTGCGAGCATCACCTGGTTCCGTTCTTTGGAAAGGCACATGTCGCTTATATTCCAAAGGGAGGTCGTGTGGTGGGCCTGAGTAAACTGGCTCGTGCTGTAGATACCGTCGCACGTCGTCCACAACTGCAGGAAAGAATCACAACCACAGTAGCGGATGCCATCGTAAGCAAGCTGGACCCGCATGGGGTAGTGGTTGTAGTAGAAGCGGAGCATATGTGCATGACTATGCGCGGTGTGAAGAAGCCAGGCTCCAAAACAATCACCTCAGCAGTACGCGGTGTGTTTGAAAAGGACGCTGCAGCTCGCGCAGAAGTATTCAGTCTGATTCGTTCCTAGTTTGAAAAAGCTGATCGTCTAAATATGCGATCGGCTTTTCCTTTTGTGGGGCTGAAGGCATTACAGAAAAAAAGCCAGCTGGTAAAGGTGAATGATACTGGGATCAAATCGTTGCAGTTAGAACCGCGTATGGTTGCAGGTGAGACGAAGTCCAAAATTCATGTGTTTTTCGGAAATGCATTATTAAAATAGCGCATTGATTCGATGACAGCATCTGAAGTGTAAGGAGGTCTCTGCGCCTTAAATGATTCTTTCGTGCATGCAAAGAGAGCTCTACTTTCTTTCTATCAGTAAGTTTGTACTCCGCTACGAGAGTAGCAAGTAATGGAACCTACTCTGATAAAAAATGATTGGCAAAAATTCGCTTTTTACTCTTGCGAGGGTGGGCTGATGTACTGTATAATTGAGCCCATAGGTAAAGAGAACGGTTTCATTACTGAATGAAAGACGATCACTCAGACCTTGAATTTTCCCTTTCACGTAAATGTGAGCACGTCGGGATGTGGCGCAGCCCGGTAGCGCGCACCCTTGGGGTGGGTGAGGTCCAGGGTTCGAATCCCTGCATTCCGACCATTTATATGAACAGACCAGAAGCCTAAGCAACAGGCTTCTTTTTTGTTGCGAGCAAGCATTTGAGCCGCTCTTAACGTTAAGGTGAAGCTGCGACTTTGAGGCCGCCTCATGGCGACATCGCCGTGCTTGCAAATCTGTTTAACCTTGGATTCCAATTTCGCTATTGGCTTCCTGATATTTCTTTTCTATAATGGGAAGAAGACTAGCGAGGAAGGGTTGTTCGTTACCATGAATGTTCCTGTATCACTACAGCCATATTTGAACCAGCTGTCGCAATACAATGATTATGGCACGCAGCAGTCTATTCTTCCAACAGGTGATGAGGATTTATTTGCTACTCTTTTACAAGACAAGATAGCAAATGGACAAAGAGTGATTACCTCAGAGGAAATTTTAGCGGAGCTTGACGGTTCGCCTGATCTGGACTTTTCAACAGGTGCCTTTGGCCGCAATGCCGATATGTCGAAAACATATGCTTCTGATGAAAAGGCGACAGCGATCGCTCCCAAAGAAATTTTAGAAAAAATTGACCGAATGGCACGCGCAATAGGTGTAAACTCCGACTTGGTTCGTGAAGTAGTCAGAGCTGAATCCAATTTCGATCCGACGGTTGTTTCTCATGCCGGGGCAAAGGGACTTATGCAGCTCATGGATCAAACCGCAAAAGCGATGCATGTGCGAAATGTGTATAATCCGGATGAGAACCTGGCGGGCGGAACCAAGTACTTGAAATCTCTCCTGGATCGCTATGATGGCAATGTGAAGGTAGCGCTCGCTGCTTACAATGCCGGGCCAGGGCGAGTCAGCCGCTTGGGGATTGATACGGATGTAGAACTAGAAGCGAAATACGAGCAGCTGCCACAGGAAACACAGCGTTATGTAGAGAAAATCATGAACCGATTGCAGGCGAATGGGACAACCTACTAGGAAATCGTGATACCGTAATCGTCAGGAGGGAACAGCGTGTCTCAACCATCTAGTTTTAATCAAGATTACTTTGTCGTCAAAGCGAAAGAAAATGGCGTGCATGTGATCGGACTTACACGAGGTACTGACACTCGTTTCCATCACACAGAAAAGCTGGATAAAGGCGAAGTCATGATCTTTCAATTTACGGAGCATACTTCCGCGATAAAAGTGCGAGGGAAAGCACTCATTTATTCGCAGCACGGAACGATCGATACAACAGAATGATCTCGCTGTTTTCCATAAAAGCAGGCATAGCCTGCTTTTTTTGTTTGTACAATGGTGGAGAGGAGGGATGCCCATGCCCCGCAAATTCGTGACGGCTATCGCCGTTTCCACATTGATCGCACTGTTGCTCTCTCTTGTGCCAAGTAATAGCTGGAAAATGAATGACATCCCCACATTTCAAGCAACGCATCCCATTCATCTGAGCGAGCAAAATACGTTGGATTTGTTTACAAGGGTAGAAACACATTATAATATTAAGCGTATAAAATGGGAAAACTCGTCAATTTATGTCGATTTAGCAGTGAATTCCGATCAAAAGGTAGAGCTTCCTCATGTTTTTTACGATTTTTATGGCTTGACACATGATTTGTTCACGCTTACTGACAATGTGAAACAAGTATATTTTCGCTTGCTAGAAGTGACGGATACCACCCAAGATTCAAAGCTACTTGTAGCAATTCAATCGAGTAATGAAAACCTACCTAACCCGATCAAACCGTTAGCTGAGCTGTCAGATGTGGAAGCATATGTGAGAGATACATTTCCTGTTCGAATTGAGCCCTATTTTTATGAGAGAATTAGTCCCTGACCAAAGAAGTATGGTATGATAACAGGGACGGCCTTTTGACCGGACGGCTAAGTATGATGGAAGTGTACGAAAGCAGGCAGACATCTTTAGGTTGCGCAGCTTGTGGAGGAGGACGCATGAGCAAAGAACACACCCCCTATGTAGAAGAAGTTCGGTTGATTGTCGAACAGATCTACAAGCGATCTACCCATCCCTTTGTAGAATATTACGTTGATGTTCCTTCCATGGCGGAAAATCGTCTTGAGCTTTTGTACCTGTTTTTACTGGAGCAGGGCATGACCAAGGAACGGGCAGTGACTTTCTGCACAGCGACGGGACTCGTCCAGCTGGGACTGGACATGCACGAACATGTGAAGAACGAGTATGAACAATCAGAGACGGCAGAACGCAGCAGACAGTTGACGGTATTGGCTGGGGATTACTACAGTGCCCGCTACTATCATTTGCTCGCGGAAGCAAGTGAAATCAAAGCGATTCAAACATTATCTGGTGCCATTCAAAGAGTCAATGAAGCCAAAATGAAGCTGTATACAGCAGGTCGAGATGGCAAGCTTCCGACAGATGAAGAATACTGGGAGCTTCGCAATATGATTGATACAGGATTGTATGTAGCAATCGTTGAGGAGTACGCCGATTCCGAAGACAGCCGTCGTTTCTGGATGGAGCTGATGAAGGAAACAGCCAAGGTAGAGAGTGTCATCGGAGAATGGGAGCAAATCAAGTGGCAAGAACAAGTTCCCTTTGGTTTTGCCCGTTTTTTGCTGCAAAAACCAGGTGCTACACTCGCGCAGGTGTTGTCCAGCGTCGAGCATACCGCTATGGAATTGATCGGGATGTGCGAGCAGATGGTGCGCACCCTGCATCCGGTAGAAACGCGTAGCATGCTCTCAGCGATAACAGCGAGATACTCCCATCGGATTAATCGCTTGAAAAGGGTAATTGAGGAGATGTAAGCCTAGTGGACCAAACCCAAATGAAAGACAAAGCAGAATACGTTCACTCTGTATTTGAAAGCATTGCGGATGAGTACGACAAGATGAATAACGTCATTAGTTTTGGAAGTCATGTCGCCTGGCGAAACTACACCATGAAGCAGATGAACATACAGCCTGGCCATACTGCTTTGGATGTGGCTTGTGGGACAGGGGATTGGACGATTGCTCTGGCGCAAGCGGTTGGACAGGAGGGCAGTGTCGTTGGGCTTGACTTCAGCCAAAATATGCTGGATGTTGGAGCGTACAAGGTTGCAAACGCCGGAGTAGGCAATCGAATCAAGCTGGTGAATGCCGATGCGATGAATTTGCCTTATGAGGACAATACGTTTGATTTTGCTACCATCGGCTTTGCCTTGCGCAATGTGCCCGATGTACAGCGAGTATTGAATGAAATGGCAAGAGTCGTTAAGCCGGGCGGTAAAGTCGTTTCTTTGGAAGTGTCCAAGCCTCCCTTTATTCCTTATCGAAAGCTATTTTATCTTTATTTCTATAAAATCTTGCCACTGATTGCAAAGTGGACAGTAAACAAGTATGAAGAGTATGCCTGGCTGCCGCAATCCTTAACCAATTTTCCGGACAGTCGAGAGCTGGCGAAAATGTTTCAAAATGCAGGACTGGACCCTGTCCAGATCAAGCTGTTCATGGGTGGAGTTTCCGCTCTGCACATCGGAACCAAACAGTAATTTTTCATTTACTGGTCCCCGCTGTAGTAGTGGGATGATCCAGTATTTCTTTAGTGGATAGGAAGTGTAAGACATGGGACTTCGTAAATTGAAAATAATTTTGGAAATGATAAAATTCGAGCACTCCCTTTTTGCTCTGCCTTTTGCTTTTATGGGAGCTGTTTTGGGTAGTATTGTAATAGAAAAGGCTTGGCCTACTTGGATGGAAATCTTTTGGGTCACAGTAGCGATGGTGGGAGCACGCAGCGCGGCCATGTCGTTAAACCGGGTAATCGACCGGGTAATTGACGCGAGAAATCCGCGTACGGCTACCAGGGCCATTCCAGCTGGACTCATCTCCATATTGGAAGTTATTGCGTTTATTGTTGTGTCTTTTGCCGTTCTGTTCATTGCGGCATACCAGTTAAATGATTTAGCAGTCAAACTGCTGCCGCTGGCTGTTTTCGTATTGGTGCTGTATTCCTATACAAAGCGGTTTACGTGGTTGTGCCACTTCATTTTGGGTGTAGCAATCGGCTTTGGTCCACTCGGCGGTTGGGTAGCTACAACCGGTCAGGTAGACCCGATTGGTTTATTGTTGTTTGCATCTGTGATGTTTTGGACGGCGGGCTTTGATATCATTTATGCGTGTCAGGATGCTGATTTTGACCGCAAAGAAGGGCTGTTTTCCATGCCGAGCCGCTTTGGCATCAAGAACGCCCTGATCGTTGCACGTGTTTGTCACATTCTTACCTTTGTAGGACTGATGTCGTTGTATGCGGTAGCAGACCTGTCCATCTGGTTTTTGATTGGTGTGTTGATTTCCGGTGCGATTCTCATTTATGAGCACAGTCTCGTGAAGCCAACCGATCTATCCAAGCTTGATGTCGCTTTCTTTAATATGAATGGGATTTTGAGTGTCGTCATGTTTGTCTTCACGATGATTGATTTGGTGATCTCATGAGCCAGCAAAAATGGGCTGTTGGGATAACGGGTGCGAGTGGTGCCATTTACGGGGTGCGACTGGTACAAGAGCTGCTTCGTGCAGGACATATCGTTCACCTGATGATAACGGAAGCGGGCTGGCAGGTTTTTCATGATGAGCTGGATTGGGAAACCGATGACAGGGAAGGATTTGTACAGGTAAAGCTGAAGCAGGATTTTCCCGGTGAGCTGCATTATTGGGGACTGCGCGATTTTAACTGCCCTGCCGCGAGTGGCTCCTACCGGTGCGACGGGATGATTGTCGTACCTTGCTCGATGGGAACGGTTTCAGGAATCGCTCATGGAGCATCGGGGAATCTGTTGGAGCGGGTGGCGGATGTCATGATCAAAGAAGGACGCCGCTTGGTACTCGTGCCGCGAGAAACGCCACTGAATGCGATTCACCTGGAAAATATGCTGAAGCTGAGTCAACTCGGTGTGAAAATCCTGCCGGCGATGCCAGGTTTTTATCAGAAACCGCAAACAATGGATGACCTCATTCATTTTGTAGTAGGGAAAACTTTGGATGCACTTGATGTGCCACACTCGCTGTTTCGGCGTTGGGGGGAATAGGAAGCATGCAAAAATCCTTGCGAGTCGGACAAATCTTATACACAAACGTACTCCCTGTTTACTACTACTTTGACCAGCCTAAATTCGAGGATCGGATTCAATTTATTCGACAGGTACCTGCCCAGTTGAACCAGGCCATGGCTGCTGGCGAGATTGATCTGGGTCCGATTTCTTCCTTTAGCTATGCTGAGCATGCTTCCCAATACGTGGCGCTAGCGGATTTGTCCGTCAGCGCCAAAGGGAGAGTAGGCTCCCTTTTCTTGTTCAGCAAGAAGCCGATCGAGCAGCTGAATGGGGCGAAGATTGCATTCACAAATACATCAGCGACTACTGTCAACTTGCTCAAAATCATTCTCCTTAAGTTTTACGATTATGAGATTTCTTACGTTACACAAGAACCTGTGTTAGAGGAAATGTTGCTTGGAGCAGATGCAGCGCTTTTGATTGGCGATGACGCAATCCAGGCAAAACGAAACAGTCACAACCTGCACGTCTATGATTTGGGAGAACTGTGGCATCAGTTTACGGGGTATTCCATGACATTCGCCATATGGGCTTTGCGCAAGGCAGCCATTGCGGACCATCATGATTTGATTGCAGAAGTACATGCTTCCTTCTTGGACAGCAAGAGGAAGACAAAAGAAAATCCAGCTCCCTTAATTGATTACGTTCACACCCATTTCGGAGGAGAAAAAGAAGAGTGGGTCCGCTATTTTCAGGGCTTGCAGCATGATTTCGGCGACGTACAGCGAATCGGACTAGAGTATTACTACCGATGCGCGGCAGAGCTGGGACTTCTGGCGGCACCAACTACTGTCGACCTGTGGCAGGCTGGGGGCCGGCAGACCAAAACTACGTTGACGAGATAGGTGGAACGGATGAACCTAGTCGATATTTACTTCAAGATGAAAAAGGACGTCCAGTATATTGAGGATGAACTGGAAAAGTCCATTGATACGGATGTGCGTGAGCTCTACCAATCCTCTACCCACCTTCTCAAGGCAGGAGGAAAACGGATTCGTCCTGTATTTGTGCTGCTCGGGGGGAAGTGGGGAAAATATGATCTCAAGCGTTTGAAGCATGTTGCTGTTCCGCTTGAGCTGATTCACATGGCGTCACTCGTTCATGACGATGTGATTGATGATGCAGACAAGCGACGCGGAAAAGATACCGTTCGGATGAAGTGGGACAACAAGGTAGCCATGTATGCGGGTGATTATATCTTTGCACGGGCATTGGCGATTGCGTCTCAGTTGCCGATTCCGCAGCTGCATCAAATCTTGTCCAATGCCATCGTTGAGGTCTGTAAAGGCGAAATCGAACAGGTCAAGGACTTGAACAACTGGGACCAGAACTTCCGGACTTATTTGCGTCGGATTAAACGCAAGACAGCTCTGCTCATTGCAATCAGCTGTCAGCTGGGGGCCGTTGCCAGCGGTGCGACCGAAGAGCTGATTCGGAAAATGTACTGGTACGGGTATAACGTAGGGATGGCTTTCCAGATTACCGATGACATTCTGGATTTTACGGGAACAGAGAAGCAGCTGGGAAAACCAGCCGGAAGCGACCTGCTTCATGGCAATATTACACTTCCTGCGCTATACACAGCTCATCATGGCAGAGCAGCGAAACAATTCCAGTCATGGATTGCGGAAAATACGTTTTGGGATCACACCGATGAAGCGATTCGCCTCGTTCGGGCTGATGAGGGAATAGCTTTTTCACAGAAGCTGGCGGAGCGTTATATCACGCGAGCGCATGCAATCTTGTCGGATCTGCCTGATAATCAAGCGAAAACTTCGCTCACAGGAATTGCAAATTTTATCATTGAGCGTAAATTTTAATGATTTTTTAACCGTCAGGCTGTTGCTTGACCACCATAGTTTTGATAAAATTTCTGTTGGTGGTGTCATATACACCAATACATAGCTCTAATGGAGGCATACTTACAATGGAAAAAACATTCCTTATGGTAAAACCAGATGGCGTACAACGCAACCTGATCGGGGAGATCGTTTCCCGTTTTGAGAAAAAAGGATACCAACTCGTAGGCGCGAAGCTGATGACTGTTAGCCGCGAACTGGCTGAAGAGCATTATGCAGAGCACAAAGAGCGTCCTTTCTTTGGTGAACTGGTAGACTTCATCACATCCGGCCCAGTATTTGCTATGGTATGGCAAGGTAACAACGTAATCACAACTGCTCGCGCTATGATGGGCAAAACCAACCCAGTTGATGCAGCTTCCGGAACAATCCGTGGCGATTTCGCTACTTCCGTTGGTATGAACATCATCCACGGTTCTGACTCCCCTGAAAGTGCTGAGCGTGAAATCGGTCTGTGGTTCTCTGCAGAAGAAGTACTTTCCTTCGAAAAAACAATCCAACGCTGGATCTAATTCGTCAGGACAAAAAAACCCCTTTTTTGGGGTTTTTTTCTTTTTTTCGTCAAAATCTCCGGTAGTTCTGATAGGATTTTGCGCAAATAATGGCGAATCAAGTAGAAGTGTAATTGCAAAAAGGGGGTACAGCTCTCATGGAAGATAAGGACTTTCTCCAATTTATAGCGAATGTTAAAAAAATGACCGGAATCGATCTTGCCCTCTACAAAGAAGCGCAAATGAAGCGTCGTCTTACCTCGCTACGAATGAAACGGGGATATGCCACGTTTACTCATTATTTTGATGCCATTTCCAAGGACAAGGAACTGTTCTATGAGTTTCTGGATCGGATGACGATCAACGTATCGGAATTTTTCCGCAATCCAGGTAGGTGGGATGTGCTTGAAAATAAAATATTGCCTCGGCTAGCCAAACAGTCAGGGCGTGTCAAATGCTGGAGTGCAGCCTGTTCAACAGGGGAAGAACCGTATACGCTATCTCTGATCCTGCTTCGGAAAAAGCTGGAGGCGACCATCTTGGCTTCGGACATTGATGAAGGTGCCCTGTCCAAGGCAAAGCAAGGCGTTTACACAGACCGTTCCCTGCAGGATTGTCCGAAAGAGCTAATATCCAAGTATTTTGCCAAAGATACACTCAGCTATCGGATTTCAGAAGAAGTAAAGAAGCGCATTACATTTAAAAAGCATAATTTGCTCGCTGATACGTTTGATACCCAATTCGACCTTATCATTTGTCGAAACGTCATGATTTACTTCACAGAGGAAGCAAAGCATGAGCTGTATCACAAATTCAGTCGTGCACTAAAACCAGGTGGGGTCTTGTTTGTTGGCAGCACGGAGCAAATCTTCCAGCCCCAGCAATATCAGCTAGAGGCAGAAGATACGTTTTTTTATCGAAAAATGGGATAATTCACCAGTGCTGAAGTATATCTCTGCTCATTTTTCCCAAGACTAGGAATACCTACTTGCAGGGGAGGCAGCAGATGGATAAGCACAAGGTCATCGAAGCGTATCGTCGAGGTCTGATTACACTTCAAGAGTGTGGACAAATCCTGGGAGCGGAAAAGACGCAATTAGACGATTTAATGCGTGTAGACCACCTCCGTCAACCGATCAGCTCCAATCCGTTTTTGGTGGTGGACCGCTTTTCATGAGCGCCATGTAATAGCCAAGCGCTTCTCCAACCGGAGGGGCGTTTTTCAACGTATAGGAAATTATAAGCGTGGAGCTTATAATTTCCGGAGCGCATGACAAGGTGCCTCAGCGTACGCATCCGGCATAACTACGGTAAAACATTCTGCTAAACGCGGTCGCTCCTCCCTGAGGTGGCCTTGATAGAGGTTTTCTTATGTCAGATATAAGGATTTCCGTTGGTTTTGCCACTTTTGTATTTCCACCGAGGTACAGGTATGATATTATAGCGCTTAAAAGTGATAAAGGACAGCGACCCTTTTTAAACCAAAATAGGGGATAAAGCTGCCTTGGAGGATGGAGGAAGGAAAGAGATGCGTTACTTGACAGCAGGGGAGTCTCACGGGCCTCAATTGACAGCGATCATCGAAGGCGTACCGAGTAACTTGCCTATTTCCATTGAGGCGATAAACGAGCAATTGGCACGCCGCCAAAAAGGACATGGCCGTGGAAGAAGAATGCAAATTGAAAAGGATCAGGTGAAGATCGTTTCTGGTGTACGTCATGGATATACCACAGGAGCACCAATCACGCTGGTCGTTGAAAATAAAGATTGGACACACTGGCAAGGAATTATGAGTGCAGAACCGGTCGAGGGTGCAGAAGAAAAAAGACGCGTATCTCGTCCTCGCCCTGGACATGCTGATTTGAATGGTGCGATTAAGTATCACCAGCGCGATATGCGAAATATTCTGGAACGTTCCAGCGCGCGTGAGACAACGGTCCGTGTAGCTGTAGGCGCCGTGGCACGTCAATTGCTGGCAGCCTTTGGCATCCGCGTGGGCGGACAAGTACTGCAAATCAACGATATTGTTGCAAAGCGTCAAGACGTTACACTGGACGAATTGATTGCACGTACGGAGGAATCGCCCGTTCGTTGTCTGGATAAAGAAGCAGAGCCTTTGATGATGGCTGCCATTGACAAGGCAAAGGAAGATGGAGATTCCTTGGGTGGTATCGTCGAGGTTATCGTAGAAGGAGTTCCGATTGGACTTGGCAGCCATGTTCAGTGGGATCGCAAGCTGGATGGACGTCTGGCCGGGGCAGTTATGAGCATTCAGGCTTTCAAAGGTGTAGAAATCGGAGTCGGCTTTGAAGCAGCAGGATTGCCAGGCTCCAAGCTGCACGATGAAATTATTTGGAACGAAGAAACAGGCTACAGCCGCAAATCAAATCGTGCGGGTGGACTGGAAGGCGGTATGACTACAGGAATGCCCGTTGTGGTTCGCGGTGTCATGAAGCCAATTCCTACCCTCTACAAACCACTCATGAGCGTAGATATCGATTCCAAAGAGGCGTTCTCTGCCAGCATCGAGCGTTCCGACAGCTGTGCTGTACCAGCTGCTAGCGTCGTAGCGGAAGCAGTAGTCGCTTGGGAAATCGCAAGCGCCATGTGTGAAAAATTCCCGTGTGACTCGATGGATGACATGTTGGAAAATGTACGCCAATACCGTGAGTATACGGTGAAATACTAATGAGTACCCAGAGCCTGACTGTCGAACTGGGAGAGCGCTCTTATCCGATTGTGATTGGGAATGGCCTTTTGCAGCAAGTACCAAACCTGCTGCAAGAGGCTGGCATTTCCTCTTCTAGCAACCTGCTAATTGTGACAGACGAGCACGTAGCTGTTCGCTATTTGTCATTACTGCGTGATGTCCTGAGGGCTGCAGGCTACAAGGCCTCGGCAAGCGTCATTGCTGCAGGAGAGCAGTCCAAGAGCCTGGCTGTTTACGAACGGATCATGACGGAAGCGATTGAAGCGGGTCTGGATCGAAAATCTGCCATCCTGGCGCTTGGCGGTGGCGTCGTCGGAGATTTGGCTGGTTTCGTAGCTGCTACGTATATGCGTGGCATTGATTTTGTCCAACTGCCTACAACCCTGCTTGCACATGACAGCTCAGTTGGTGGTAAGGTAGCGATCAATCACCCGCTTGGGAAAAATTTGATTGGTGCCTTTCATCAGCCACGAGTGGTTATTTACGATACCGCAGCGCTTCAAACATTGCCAAAGCGCGAAGTGGCAGCGGGATTTGCAGAGGTCGTCAAGCATGGACTCATTGCAGATGAGTCTTTTGTAGATTGGCTGGAAGTGAATGCACAAGAGCTGTGGGAGCTTGATTCAGAATTGTTAGCGAAAGCGATTCAACGTGGCTGTGCTGTGAAGGCAGAGATTGTTTCAGAGGATGAGACTGAGCAGGGAAAACGAGCGTTGCTTAATTTAGGCCATACCTTTGGACACGCTTTCGAGGCGTTGTCGCAATACTCGGCACTGAATCACGGTGAAGCGATTGCGATTGGCATGTGCTTGGCGGCAAAGGTTGCTGAGCGCATCGGCTTTGCGGAAAAAGGAATTTACGAACGAACGAAAGAGATTCTTCGTCTCTATCATCTACCTACCTCTTGGCCGGGTGAGCTTGCACCAGAAGCCGTATTGGATGTAATGAAGCGGGATAAAAAGACGATTGGCGGCAAGCTAAACCTTGTTTTGCCAAGTGCGATTGGACAAGTAGAGGTAGTAAAAGATATTGATGAACATCTGATATTGGATGTAATGAGAGAAGAAGTGGAGGCGTAACCATGGGAGTGCGAGGGATTCGAGGCGCCGTAACGGTAGAAGCCGATACGCGTGAGGAAATTGTATCATCAACAAAATGGCTGATTGAAGAAATGGTAGGACGCAATGAAGTGAACCCGGAAGACATCGGAAGCATTATCATTACGACCACACCAGATTTGTGTGCAACATTTCCAGCACAAGCGGCGCGTATGATCGAAGGGGAAGCCTGGGCGTTTGTACCATTGATGTGTGCACAAGAAATTGCTGTACCAGGCGGGCTGCCTCTGTGTGTACGTGTCATGATGCACGTAAATACAGACAAGACAGCAAAAGAAATTCACCACGTTTTTCTGCGTGAAGCCGTTAAGCTTCGTCCAGATTTGACAAATCACAGTTGACATTCGAGGCGCTCTCTTTTACCATAAGTGAAACGAGAGCGCCTCGTTTACCGGTTTTAAGCAGATTCCGGCTGAGAGCAGAGTAAGTAGAGCAGAGTAGAGATGAGTTAGGTTGAGGAGAGAAGAGGTAAGCTGGGTACATACAACTACCCAATCCAGGTCCGTTCTGGATTTTTCTACGTGGAAGAATTTATGGGCAATCGTCTGTAAATTCTGGAGCATGTTTTTATTTAGTCAATATCTGGACGCTCCTGCATGTGGACACCTCGATTGAGGTTTTCGTAAATATTTTTCTCCCCCTACCTCTCGCTCTAAAAAGCGGGTAGAGAAAAGGTTAGCTTCAATTCCCTTTTCACTCCCACTAAAAAGGAGATGAGAGTCCATGTATTTCCCCTCCCTGGCCGAAGTGCAGTCCCTTTCGGCATCGTATTCAATGATCCCTGTGAGCATGACCTTGTTGGCTGACCAGGAAACACCTATTCGTCTGTATCAGAAGCTTCGCACGAGTGATTCGTTCCTTTTGGAGAGTGTGGAGGGCGGTGCTCGTTGGGCGCGGTTTTCATTCATCGGCATGAACCCGTTTCAAATTGTGGAAGCAAAAGGGGAAGAAATCGTTGTTTCGAAAAGGAACGGTCAGCGATTTGTCCAAACAGGGAATCCTGTAAACTTTTTGCGCGAAGAAGCGGATCGGTATAAAAGTCCAAAGCTTCCGCGCTTTCCTCGGTTGAGTGGCGGAGCAGTCGGATTTTTCGGTTATAATACCCTGCGTTATTTTGAAAATTTGCCTCCTCATCGGCAAGAAGCAGTGCGTGTACCAGATATGCGGTTCCTGTTCGTAGATGAGATGATTGCATTTGACCATTTGAAACAAGAAATCCAACTCATTGTCAATCTGCATGTTGAGACAGGAGATACAGAAGCTCGGATTGCTGAAAAATACAAACTAGTTTGTGAACGACTTGAGGAGCTAGCTACGAAGGTAACAACTCCCCTGCAGGTCGACAGTCGTATAAAGGTGGCTGCCGAGTCACCTGCACCACTTACAGTCGAACCAAACATGAGTCGAGAGCAGTATGAGCGAATGGTGGAGCAGGCAAAGGAATACATTGCGGCTGGCGATATTTTTCAAGTCGTGCTTTCACAGCGCTTCTCGGTGAAAACAGATGTAGATCCATTTGCTGTCTACCGCTTGCTTCGTACACTGAATCCTTCCCCGTACATGTACTACCTGGAGTATGAAGGCGAAACCGTTGTCGGTACATCTCCAGAGCTTTTGGTACGTGTAGAGGATGAAAAGGTCGAGATGCGGCCTATAGCGGGTACACGCAAGCGCGGTGCAACTCCACAGGAGGATGCAGAGCTCGCAGCCGATTTGCTCGCGGACAACAAGGAACGGGCAGAGCATTACATGCTGCTCGATCTCGGACGCAATGATGTCGGCAAGGTTTCCTCCTATGGCAGTGTAAAAGTAGAAGAGGCTTTGGTCATTGAAAACTACTCCCACGTCATGCACATGGTGTCACATGTGACAGGAAAGCTGCGGGAAGGACTCCATGCCTTTGATGCACTCCTGTCAGCATTTCCGGCGGGCACGGTATCCGGTTCTCCGAAGCTGAGAGCGATGGAGATCATTGCCGAGCTGGAGCCAGATGCAAGGCACCTGTACGCAGGAGCGATTGGCTATATTTCGTTTGACGGTTCACTGGATAGCTGCATTACTATCCGAACCCTGTTCTTCCAGGATGGTTATGCTCATGTGCAAGCGGGCGCGGGTATCGTGGCAGACTCTGTTCCCGCAAGCGAATACCAGGAGACCATCAATAAAGCAGCAGCGATGATATCTGCTTTGGAAAAGGCGGAGCAGCTATTCGCGCGGAAGGAGGAATTGCCATGCTAACCCATGCATTGGACCAAATTCTAAAAGGAACTCATTTAAACAGAGCTGTCGCAGAACAGGCAATGGGCGAGATCATGGATGGAAAGGCAACTCCTGCACAGATCGGTGCGTTTCTGGCTAGTCTGCGCCTAAAGGGAGAGCAGGTAGAAGAGATCATCGGCTTTGCACGTGCCATGAGAGAACGTGCGACTCGTTTTCCTGTCGATCTGCCTGGGTTAGTCGATACATGCGGAACAGGTGGAGACGGCAGCAACACGTTTAATATTTCAACCGCGAGTGCAATTGTCGCAGCCAGTGACGGAGTGAGGATCGCCAAGCACGGAAACCGGGCTGTATCGAGTAAAAGTGGGAGCGCGGACGTTTTGGAAGCATTGGGCGTGCCCGTTAATCTATCGCCAGAGGATGCGGCGGATTGTCTTCGCGTTACGAATCTGTGCTTTCTATTCGCACCTTTATACCACCAAGCGATGAAGCATGCTGCAGGACCGCGCAAGGAATTGGCTGTTCGGACTGTTTTCAATCTTTTGGGTCCTCTGACAAATCCGGCAGGCGCCACGCATCAGTTGATGGGGGTTTATGACAGACAGCTTCTTCCTACGGTAGCTGCTGTTCTCCGAGAGTTAGAGGTGAACCGAGCACTGGTTGTAGCGGGCTCTGACGGTCTAGATGAATTGACTGTGACGGGAATCAGTCATATCGCCGAGCTACGGGATGGAGAGATCTACACCTATGAGGTAGATCCCGAGGAGTTTGGATTACGTCGTCATGAAAAAGAGGCTCTGCGCGGCGGCGATGCGAGTGAAAATGCGGCGATTATTCATGATGTTTTTGCGGGAAAACGCGGAGCAGCACGAGATATCGTCCTGCTTAATGCCGGAGCGATCCTGTATTTATCTGATCGTGTCAGCACGATTGGAGAGGGTGTCATTCGGGCAGCTGAACTGATTGATGACGGGCTCGTATTGCGCAAGCTGGAGCAGATCCGTCAAATAGCAGGAGGTATGATTCATGCTTCGTAAAATCGCCCAGAAAAAACATGAGGAGATCAGTCGTCTAAAGGCTGCAACGACCGTAGCTGCTCTCTTGTCTGATACAAAATCTGTATCCGCTCCGAAAGGCTTTCGACGAGCGCTGGAAACAAGTACTCGACCAGTCAGCGTGATTGCTGAAGTGAAGAAAGCCTCGCCATCAAAAGGCTTGATTCGACCAGACTTCGATCCGATTGCTATCGCCAAAGCGTACGAAGCTGCGAAAGCGGAATGCATTTCTGTTTTGACTGATGAAACCTTTTTCCAAGGCAGCCTGTCCTATCTGCGCGGTATTCATGAAGCGATCGATCGCCCGTTGCTGCGAAAAGATTTTCTCATTGACGAGATCCAGGTGGTGGAGGCACGTGCTGCAGGTGCAGACTGCATTCTGTTAATCGCAGCAATTCTCGAGCCCGCCCAGCTGCGCCATCTCGCGCAAACAGCGGAAGAGCTGGGGATGGATGTACTGATCGAGGTACATGACAGACGGGAATGCGAGATGGTGTTTCAAGCAGGCGAGCCTAAGCTGCTCGGCATCAACAATCGGAACCTCCATACCTTCCAAACAGATCTGGCTGTAACACATGAGGTCATCGCTGATATACCCAAATCGATAACCGTGGTAAGCGAAAGTGGAATCTCCGTACCTGCTGATATTGAAAATGTCAGGTTGGCAGGCGCACGGGCGGTGTTGGTCGGAGAACACTTCATGCGTCAGGCGAATGTAGAGCAGGCTGTACTCTCCCTGGTTGGAGAGGCAACTGCCTCGGGGGTGAACAAATGACCAAGCTCAAAATATGCGGGATTAAACGAACAGAAACCTTGACGCTTCTAAAAGAGCTGGAGGTCGATTATGTCGGTTTCGTCTTTGCACCTAGCAAGCGTCAGATAGATGCAGCGACAGCGAAAGCTTTGCTCGAATCTGTAGCGGGTCATCCACCAGCAGTAGGCGTGTTTGTGAACCCGAGCATGGAGGAGCTGTCGGAAATACTCCGAGAGGTGCCACTTGCGGTTATTCAGCTGCACGGACAGGAAACCCCTTCCTTTTGCCAGGAGGTCCAGGAACGTTTTTCCTTGCCTGTTTGGAAAGCTCTTGCAGTAGGGGGAGAGGCAGATGCAGCAATGGAAATCAAGCGATACACCGGAAAGGTAGCTGCCTTTCTGTTCGATACGTACGATCCGAGTATGGCAGGAGGTACCGGAAAGCGTTTTTCATGGGAGCAGGTTCCGTTGCTTCAGGAAAATTGCGGCGAAGCGGCTTGCGTAATCGCAGGCGGAATCAATCCGGAAAATGTAGCAGAGCTCGTGAACCGTTACCCTGCACAGATGATTGATGTATCCAGTGGAGTGGAGACAGACGGTGAGAAAGATGCCTTGAAAATAAAAGCATTGGTGGAAAGGGTGAAAGCGAATGAACACGCAGCAAACAACGACACGTGTCGTGCCTGATGAAAATGGTCGCTTTGGACAGTTCGGAGGAAAGTTTGTCCCTGAAACATTGATGAATGCGGTAGCAGCATTGGAGCAAGCATTTGAAGACGCCCGCCGTGACCCTGCGTTTGTACAGGAGCTAAACGAGCTGCTGAGCGAGTATGCGGGACGTCCAACACCTCTGACTTATGCAGAGCGATTGACAGAAGCACTTGGAGGGGCTCGAATCTACCTCAAGCGTGAGGATCTTAACCATACAGGCGCCCACAAATTGAACAATGCTCTTGGTCAAGCCTTGCTTGCGAAGCGTATGGGGAAAAAATCGATTATTGCCGAAACGGGTGCGGGGCAGCATGGGGTAGCCAGCGCGACTGTGGCAGCCAAGCTGGGACTTTCCTGCAAAGTGTTTATGGGCGAGGAAGATATTCGCCGTCAGTCGCTGAACGTGTTTCGGATGAAGCTGCTTGGAGCAGAGGTGATTCCGGCAGTATCCGGCTCTCGCACACTAAAGGATGCAACGAACGAAGCAATTCGTCACTGGGTCACTCATGTGGAGGAAACCTTTTATGTGATTGGTTCGGTAGTCGGACCTCATCCCTATCCATACATTGTGCGTGAATTTCAAAAGATCATTGGAGAAGAAACGCGCAGTCAAATCTTGCAGATGCTAGGCAGACTCCCAGACGAGGTAGTGGCTTGCGTAGGAGGCGGCAGTAATGCAATCGGGATGTTTTATCCGTTTATTCAGGACAAGACGGTTGCTTTGCGCGGAGTAGAGGCTGCCGGACACGGCGTAGATACTGCAAAGCATGCGGCAACACTTAGCCTGGGACGCCCGGGTGTGATTCATGGTTCGCTTACTTACTTGCTGCAGGATGAGCATGGACAGGTTCAGGAAGCACACTCTATTTCAGCTGGACTCGATTATCCGGGAGTAGGGCCAGAGCATTCTTATTTAAAAGACACGGGTAGAGTTGCCTACACATCTGTAACGGATCAGGAGGCATTGGACGCAGTACAGCTGTTATGTCGTACCGAAGGCATCATCCCGGCGCTGGAGAGTGCCCATGCTATTGCAGAAGCTGTCAAGCGTGCACCGCAAATGTCCAGTGAGCAGATTCTCGTTATTTGCTTGTCAGGACGTGGAGACAAAGATGTGTTGACCATTCAGGAAGCTTTGGAAGAGCGCATCGAAGGGGGGAACCAATCATGACCGTAGCAACAAATCGAATTGACCGCTTGTTTGAGGATCGCAGTCGCAAACGTTTCATTCCGTTTATTACGGTTGGTGACCCGACAATCGAAGCTACTTTTCAAATTGTGACTGCGATGGTTGAAGCGGGAGCCGATGTCATCGAGCTTGGCGTACCGTATTCGGACCCGCTGGCAGATGGTCCGACGATTCAACGAGCGTCACAACGTGCCTTGGAAAATCGTGTGTCGATCTCAGATGCATTGAAGCTGGTAGCACGCCTCCGGGAAACAGGAGTTGAGGCATCACTCGTTTTGTTCTCCTACGTGAATCCAGTGTTTCAATACGGGATCGAGCGCTTTTTTGCAGATTTGGCGGCGCATGGAGCGGATGGTGTCGTCATCCCGGATTTACCGATCGAGGAAAATGGCCCGGCTGTGGAAGCGGCAAAGAAATACGGCATTCATGTTATTTCGTTAGTTGCACCTACTTCAGAGTCGCGCATCAAAAAAATTGGCGAGCAAGCAACTGGATTTTTGTATTGTGTATCCTCACTTGGTGTGACCGGAGCACGAACAGACTTGCGTGACGATCTAGCGGAATTTCTGCAAAAAGTGAAATCGTCCACCAATGCGCCAACCGCAGTTGGATTCGGCATTTCTACCCCAGAACAAGTACGGGCTGTAGCGCCTCATACGGATGGTGTTATCGTTGGGAGCGCGATTGTGCAAGAGATCGAGCGCTATAACGAGCAATTGAAAGACCCCGAATTGATGCCAGAGGCAGTTGGAAAAATAAAAACCTTTGTACATCAGTTAGCGAGTGCGCTACAATAATGGGAAAAATGTGACTGGAGTGAACGTGGATGCAACCGAAGCAACGCATACTCAATGCCCCGGTATATCAGCCTGGGAAACCCATTGATGACGTTAAGCGCGAATATGGTTTAACAGAAGTGATTAAGCTGGCGTCCAACGAAAATCCTTATGGCTCTTCACCAAAGGCAAAGGCAGCTATCGTCGAGCAATTGGACAATCTGGCACTTTATCCAGACGGCGCAAGCCTGAATTTGCGCTGGGACCTAGCTGATTTTCTCAAAGTAAAGCCGGGCCAGTTGATTTTTGGGAACGGTTCTGACGAAAATCTGTTGATGATTTCTCGCGCTTTCTTGAATGAGGGCACAAATACGGTAATGGCATCGCAGACGTTCTCGCAATATCGCTCCAATGCGATCATCGAAGGCGCGGAGCTGATCGAAGTTCCGTTGAAAGATGGCGTTCATGATCTGGAAGCGATGGCGGCAGCCATCAATGAGCAGACACGCGTTGTGTGGGTATGTAACCCGAACAATCCGTCTGGTACGATCGTTACAACTTCCGAGCTGGAAGCATTCCTGAAAAAAGTGCCAAAAAACGTGCTAGTTGTTTTGGATGAGGCATACTACGAATATGTTGTGGACCCCGAGTATCCACAAACGATTCCAATGCTTGCTGAGTATCCGAACCTGATCATATTGCGTACCTTCTCCAAAATCTATGGTCTTGCAACGCTGCGTATCGGTTACGGAGTTGCATCTGAGGAGCTCGTTTCTCAACTGGAACACGTTCGCGAGCCATTCAACACTGGCGCACTCGGACAAGTCGCAGCCCGTGCTGCACTGCAAGACCAGGAGTTCGTCACTAGCTGCCGTGAGCGCAACAGAGAAGGCGTGAAGCAATTCACGGATCGTTTTGATGAGTGGGGACTGTCGTATTATCCTACTCAAACAAACTTTATCCTGGTTGACCTGAAACAGGATTCAGATGCCGTGTTCAAGAAGCTGCTGAGCCAAGGGATCATCGTTCGCTCCGGTAACGCACTTGGCTTCCCGGGCTACCAACGGATTACGGTAGGTACGAAGGAACAAAATGAAAAGATCCTGACCGTACTTCAAGAAATTGTGGCTGGCGCATTGAAATAACCCGAAGAATGCCGGGCATCTGTCCCGGCATTTTTGTCTACGCAGACGAAGGAAGGATAGAAAGTGGAGATGAAAAAGACCACCATTGCCGTAATCGGTGTCGGATTGATAGGCGGTTCGATTGCTTTGTCGATGCGACGTGATCCAAATATTCGGGTCGTCGGTTACGATGTACGTCAAGATTGTTTAGATAAAGCATTGACCCTGGGAGTCATCCATGCAGGAACGACAGATTTGCAAACGGCGGTCAGAGAAGCGAATGTGATTTTTCTTGCTTCACCGGTCGAACAAATTTTTGCGACACTGCATTTGCTGACTGAGCTGGATTTGCAGGAAGATGTGATTGTTACCGATGTAGGAAGTACCAAGTCGAATATCGTTGCCCAAGCTTTGGAGGTTATACCCGAGCATGTGACTTTTATCGGCGGGCATCCAATGGCAGGCTCCCATAAATCTGGAGTGGAAGCCGCTTCTGACAGATTGATGGAAAATGCGTACTACGTGCTGACGCCTGCTCCAGGAACTTCCAAAGAAAAAATCGAACGGCTGACAGAAATGCTTTCACTAACACGGGCAAAAGTCGTACACATGGACGCCAACACACATGATCAGGTTGTAGGTGCAGTTAGCCACTTCCCGCATGTACTGGCATCTGCTCTCGTAAATCTGGTGGCGGGCTACGATGACGAAAATGCGTGGCATGCCAGACTGGCTGCGGGCGGCTTCCGAGACATCACAAGAATTGCATCCAGTAATCCGCGGATGTGGCGTGATGTGCTGCTGCAAAATCGCGACCATATTTTGAAGATCGCAAATGACTGGGCGAGTGCGCTGCAAAATGTAGTTACTCTCGTGGAGAAGGGTGACCCGGACGGTATTGAGCACTTTTTCAAGACAGCGCGTGATTTTCGTGATGGGCTGCCTGAGCGTAAAGCAGGTGCACTGCCACCATTAAATGATTTGTACATTGACATCCCTGACCATCCTGGGGAAATCGGCAGAATTACCACTCTATTGGGAGCGAGACAAATCAATATTACGAACCTGCAAATCAGGGAGACTCGCGAGGATATCTACGGGGCTTTGCGAATTACGTTCCAATCCCAAGAGGAATTGGAAAAAGGCGAAGAATTACTGCGTTATTTCGATTACAATGTATACAAGCGATAAACGCTTTGTTGTGCCCGCGTACTTTACAACGAAGACGCTTCACAGCATGACTAGAAAGAGGAAAAGGGGAGTGGAATTGTGCTTCGCGTAAGACAAGCCCAAAAAATAGAAGGAACGATCTGTGTTCCTGGAGATAAATCAATCTCACACCGCGCGGTTATGTTTGGCGCACTTGCCAACGGGACGACAACGATTGAAGGCTTTCTTCCTGGGGCGGATTGCCTGAGCACCATCAGTTGCTTCCGTAGCATGGGAATTGCAATCGAACAACAAGACGACAAAGTAACGGTACAAGGAAAAGGCTGGTATGGATTACAGGAGCCCTCTGAGCATCTTGAGGTAGGGAATTCGGGCACGACGATCCGCCTGATGGCAGGGATCATGTCGACACAGCCTTTCCACGTTGTGATGGAGGGGGATGAATCGATCGCAAAGCGCCCGATGCGTCGTGTAATCGGTCCCCTTCGTCAAATGGGAGCCAAAATTGATGGACGCAAAGATGGCGAGTTCACCCCGCTGTCGATTAGAGGTGGCGACTTGCAAGCAATCACGTACCAATCTCCGGTTGCAAGTGCCCAGGTGAAATCAGCGATTTTGCTGGCTGGTTTGCAAGCAAAAGGAGTAACCAGTGTCACTGAGCCACACTTGTCCCGTGACCATACAGAACGCATGCTTCAAGCCTTTGGTGTGCAGGTGCTGCGCGATGGCTTGACGGTTTCGGTAGAAGGCGGCCAAGAGCTCCAGGGTCGTGCGATCTCGGTGCCAGGCGATATTTCTTCGGCAGCATTTCTGATCGCGGCAGTGATGGTTGTGCCAGGAAGCTCTCTCTTGATTGAGAACGTCGGAATCAATCCGAGCCGTACAGGAATTATTGATGTGGTCAAAGCGATGGGAGGAAGTCTTGAACTGCTTAATGAGCGCATCGTGAACGAAGAGCCTGTGGCAGATCTATTGGTCACACATTCCGAGCTGCATGGAATTGAAATCGCTGGAGATCTCATCCCGAGACTCATTGATGAGATTCCGGTGATTGCTGTAATGGCTTCCCAGGCAAAAGGAAAGACCGTTATCCGAGATGCCGAGGAGCTGAAAGTGAAGGAGACGGATCGCATCGCAACTGTCGTTAGCCAATTGTCCAAGTTTGGTGCAAAAGTAACACCAACGGACGATGGCATGATCATCGAGGGCCAGACGCCTCTGACAGCGGCTACGATCGATAGTCACGGTGACCACAGAATTGGCATGGCTATGGCAATCGCTGGTCTGGCGGCTTCAGGTGAAACCGTTGTAGAAAATGATGAAGCGATCGATGTATCGTTCCCAGGCTTCGGTCAACTGCTTGAAAAGGTCAGCAAGTAAGAAGAGAGAACCCGCAAAATGTTTGCGGGTTTTTTCACATAGTAAAGGATTCTTTTTTTAGCAAAAATGATTTGACAAGCGCTTACATTCCGTTTAATATAAAAATACAGTATGGTTTCTCTCCACTCCTATCCAATATAATAAAGCACAAATGTGCTACCGTCGTTTGAATGCGCTTACAATCAACGGCGGTCTTTTTTTTTGTACTTTTTTCCTATCTCGTGCATAAGCTCGTACTAATCGTAGATCTCGATTGGAGTGATCGAGAGGAGGACGAGCTATGTCACAGCAAGGATTGGTAATTCGCGGCGGGTCGATTGTTACTTCGCAAGGGATAAAACAAGCAGATGTCTGGATATCGCAAGGTAAAATCATAAGGATAGCCAAAGATGTCTTATCCAAGACATGGCAATCACAAACAGCTTCTTTTACAGAAGTAGATGCAAATGATATGTATCTTTTGCCTGGATTATTGTTGCTCTCTGATCAATCATTGTATAAAATTCGTGAGATGCAGCCTTACATAGATGCGATCCGAAACATGGTTCGTTTAGGATGTACAAGCCTTGTCGATGTCTTTAATCTGGATCGCTGGATGAGTACTTCTCAGATGAATTATCAGCAAACTCAGCATTACAACAGCTTGATTGATTATGGCTGGCATATTGGTATAAAGGCTTCGGATCTACGAAATCAGGATGTGGCCAAATGGGGAAAGAGAGGGTATACTGCGATTCATATCACGATTCGCAGCCCAGAAGAAATTTCCAGCCTAAATTGGGAAACGATTTCGGGAGTTCATACGTCTTATAAGACGATCTTTCATTTACACATACCGCCAGAAGCATCTGTGAAAAAAGATCGCCGGGATCAAATCCTTCAAAAATGGATAGATGTCACCAGGTATTGGAAAATACGAACTGTGCTTCCTGATCCCACATTCCTTTTTGACACCAAGCAGTATGATCCTTTTTATCACGTTTTTTGGCTGAGCAAGGACTGGACAGATCAAGCACTGCGGCATATGTCTCGTCATTGGTACGAAATGTGGCCAGTGGCAGCGCCTCTGCACGAGGTTCAGTTCGATTATCGCAGGAGATGGTGTACACCTGAAGAAATGCTCTGTTTATTGGTTCGACTCACTTCGACGAATGTAGCCAAAGTCTTGGGTTTATATCCGCGAAAAGGATGCTTGACACTGGGAGCAGATGCGGATATTGTCTTCCTGAAAAAGGAAAACTGGTTGACAAAGCATGATCTTTCCACTATTCTCAATTTTAGTGAAATATTTTTTCCAACTTCTGTTATGTCGAACGGTAAGTGGATATATCGAAACGGCGAATTTTTCTCTACGATTGGGATGGGCAGGTGCATTCGCGACCTTAAGCCTTACACATATGTTATTTAACCCCAGCATTGGGGGTTTTTTCGTGAAGGATTCATGGAAAATATCGAGAAAAAGAATGGTACATTAGCGCAACTTTTTACATCCCCGGCAGTCTAATGTTACGAAGGCTGCTGAGGGATCGGAATCGCTAAGGAGGTAATCCTGGTCATGACCGATTCCCAGCTTATCCGAGAGATTAAAGAAGGTAATCTGGAATGCTATGCTGAACTGATTCGTCGATACGAAAAAAAGATCCTCTCCTTTGTTACACATTTATTGCGTCAGGCACATTTAGAGCACATCGCTGAGGATATCTGTCAGGAGACGTTTTACAAGGCGTATAAAAGCATTCATTCTTTCCGAGATGTAGAAGCCACTTTTTCAACCTGGCTCTATACGATTGCACGCAACTCGGTACTCAGTGAATTGCGCAAGAGTCGCAATTCTGATGTCTATTTAGACGACACACTTCAGGTTCCTATGGCATCCCCGAAAAACTTGCCCGAGCAGGTTTTATTACGCAATGAACGGGAGAGCATGGTAAGACTGGCGATTAACAGCTTGCCAGAAAAACAACGCTCAGCCTTGATCCTGAGAGAGTACGAACAGATGGATTACACAGAGATTGCCACCATTTTGGATTTAACGGTGAGCTCAGTGAAATCTTTGCTGTTTCGAGCGCGGCAGAGTATTAGAGGTCAGTTGGAAACCTACATCCTGGACCCTCATTTGGATGAAGCTGAAGGGATGAATCGATGATGAAATGTGAAGAAGTTCAGGAAATTCTGCCTGAATACGCCGATAAACTATTGCCGGAGATGACTCAACGCCGTGTTGACCATCATATGGCAACATGTTATGCCTGTCGTGCCGATTACGAAATGTGGACGGACAGCGGGGAGTGGATGGAGACGCATAAGGAAGAGTATCACTCGGTGACTCCTTCTCGCTCGATCGTGGACGCTGTAATGGCCCGGATTTTATCTGAAGAGAAGTGGGCTATTCCGATTGGGCGTAAAATATTTAGCGTAACAGCCAGAATGAGACGTATTGGTGCAAGTGTTGCTGTTCTTTTGTTAATGCTGTTTACGTTTACCTTGTACGTCAATACGAGTACAACTGACCAAGCGAACTCCCTGGTTATCAATGGGGAAGTTATGGCGATGAATACACCGAAAGCACAGGTGATTTCCTCGTCTATCCAATCAGATGATGGTACATACGTAGTAGAGGCGACCCCTCTTTCGAAAGAGGACACGCTTGTCAATGCTACTGCCTCCATCATGGCGCTTGAGGGCAAACCGAGCACTACCGAGTTGCCAAAGCCCAATTATAGTATTATGCTAAGTGTTTTCGGTATTTTGATAACCGTTTTAACTATGAGCTGGCTAACGCGAGCATAATGGTATATGATCAAGAGTAAAGAAAAAGACCGTCTACGGACGGTCTTTTGTGGCTCTTCATTAGGGGAGCTGCAGCTGCAATCATACATATGAGGTGAATGAAATGCCGAAAAAGTGGCTCTATGTCATAGATGAAGCAATCAAACGGATTGAAAACGATGAGGTTGAATTAGGCCTCACAGCTTTGCAAAAAGTACAGGAGCACGGAAAAGACTTGCCGGAGGTCATGATGTATTTGGCAGAAGTCTGGTATCGTCTGGGGCATTTGGACGATGCGGTGAGCTTGTTAACCGACGTCATGGAAAAGAATCCACAGATGGAACCGTCCCTGCGTCGTGAATGCCAGCTGCTCCTTGCTGAGATTGCGCTGGATTCCAGTGATTTCGAAACAGCACAGCATATCTTATATGAATGCAAGGAATCAGGCTTTGAAAGCATTCAGCTGGATTTGCTTTTGGCCGATTTGTACGCTTTGCAGGACCTGGATGAGGTAGCTGTGAAGTATCTGGAGCAGGCGCGTCAAAAAGAGCCTGATAATCAAGATATTATGGCAGCACTAGGGAACCTGTATTTCCGTATCGGGGAAGATGACAAAGCAATGGAGATGCTGGAGATGGCAGGAGCAGAAAGCCTGGACCTGCTGCTAACGAAGGGTCGTTCCCTTGCGCAAAACGGACAATTTGAGCAAGCCTATCAAGTGTTCCGCCAGGCGCTTGTTCTCGATCAATCCCCGGAGGTCCTCTTTGGCAGCGCCATGATGGCGTTTCATGTAGGACGTTTAGATGAAGCAGTGGAGCTGGTGAAAAATTTGCAAGCGATTGATGAGGAATACGTGGCAGCGTATCCTTTGTCCGCTGATATCTATCTTTCCATGGGGAAAACAAAAGAAGCGATTGATTCATTGAAGCAGTACGTGTCCTTATCCGGATTCGATCTGGATCAAATTCGCAGACTGATTGCGCTCCTTACTCAGTCTGGGCGTTATGACGAAGCCAAGGAATATCAGCAATTGCATGACCAGTGGAACGAGGAAAGCGAAGAAGAGTAAATAACTTCATCCGATAATCAAACAAACAGGAAGTCACTCAGGTGGCTTCCTGTTTATTTTTCCGCTTTTTGGTAAGAATGAGGGATACAAGAAAGCCATCGTAAAGAAGGGATGCACAGATGAACTTGGCTGAGATCTTGGTGTATACCGATATCCGGCAGCTCCATCAGATTGCCAACCATTATGGATGCGAATGCAACCCTCATTCAAAAAATGATCTGATCACGTCACTTTTGTCCAGCTTGAGACACAGGGTGACAATCTCAAAAGAAGTCGAGCAACTAACAAACGAAGAAACGCATTTTATGCTGCTTTTGTTCCTGGACAAGCGTACGATCATGTCCCTGGAGGATTTACTCGCAAAAGCCGGAGTGGCACTGGAGAATCAAAAGGAAAAGAAACAAGAACAAGCAAGGCGGTACATCGCGCAAGCCATGCGGAGAGGCTGGTTCTTTCCGGTGAAAAGCAAAGCAGTAGGTCAGTATCAGATCCCGTTAGATATTCGCGAGCCGTATTTGCAGGCATGGCTTGAGAAGTGGAGGGAAAAAAACGCACTGGTGCTCCAAAGTCCAGATGCTTATCGCGATGAAGGTACAGCCCTATGTGATGACATCATGCAATTTTTACGCTTCCTCTCGCAGGAGCCCATTCCGCTGACCGCTGAAGGTGGGATGTACAAGCGTTATCAACAGCAGCTTTTCCAATTCCTCCATGTCAAAGAAGAACCACTTTTGCCTCAGAAATGGCGATTCGGTTACGGCCTGCATTTTGATCTGTATCCTGACCGATTTTCTCTGTTGTATGATTTCTGCTATTTCCATAAATGGATTGAGGAAAGAGAGGGCAGAGTGGCGATCACAGATGCAGGGGTTGAATGCCTGGAGCTACAATATAGTGATCAGCTCTACCACGACTTTATCCGTTTTTGGATGAGATTGTACAAAAGAGCAATCCCCAACCTGCCGATGCTGGTTCAACTTATTCCATTGATTGCATCAGGGGGCTGGGTAAGCCAGCAAGCTTTGCACGAGACACTGCAAGCTTGGATAAAGGAGTTTTACTACGATTCACCCACTGATATTTTGATCAACCGCGTGTGTAAGATGATGGTGCACCTGGGACTGCTCCGAGTAGGCCAAGACGATCAACAGCAGTGGTTGTACACAGCCACCTACGCGAGTCAGAATTGGCTTCACAAATATAATGGTTTTACTGAAACGACTATTTTATTGAAGTGAGGGATGGGCATGGAGTGGCCAAATTTCTATTCAAACGCGTACGGAACGAACAATCAGATGGTATCTGGATTATTGTCTGAGATGGTCATCGATGAACAGATGAGACAATATCGGAAAAGGGTGCTGTACCAAGAAATAGATGAAGCGTTGGCCGTGAAAAACAAGGAATTGTTTTTGCAGCTTACAGACGAATTAAAAGTGATTATGGCTTACGAAAAAGTGTAATCGTAAGAAAACCCCTATCGAGGTTATCTCAAGGAGGAGCGACCGCGTTTTAGCGGAAGGTTTCCATGCGCTCCAGAATTCATAAGCGGCGCGCTTATAAATTCTTATACGTCAAAAAAAGGGCTGTATTGCTTGTTTCCTCGGATTCATGGTACGCTTGTTTCCAGAATCTACAGGTGAAGAGGAGACGACCTTATGCAGTGGAATATGAACGAATTTGAAAACTGGGAGGAGTTGCGGACCTATGTAGATACCGCGCTGCTCCCTCTTTATTTGTATCGCTCCGGTTTTTCGGTCGACGAGCATGTATTGCGGATGAACTATTTATTGAATGTTGCAGCGGCAATTGAGCAGAAGCTAAAAGGGAGAATATTGCTTTTTCCCATCAGCTATCAATTTGTTGATGAGCAGCCTGCGCAAAAACTCCCCGAGTCTTTTTGCTTCCATATATTGCTGCATTTTCGCGGAGATCGCATCCGGCTTGCAGAAGGGATGGAGAATGGGGTCCTGATCTTGCCGGTAGGGGACGAAGATCTTGATTCTGCTATTCGTTTTGAAGTGACAGTAGATGTCTTATATAAGGAAGTCATTCGACTTTGGCAGCAAAAGCGTGATCAATAGAGAAAGCGTTTTCTGGTAATACTATAGAAAACCAGCAGGTACAAGTTGCTATTTTTGACAAAATGGCAACAATCACATCACTATAAGGGATTGGGGTAAGACATGTCTACTGGACATTCTTGACAACTAATTAGGCGTTAGCTATGATTGGGATTGACCTAGTGTATATGTGTGAAAACGCCATCGTTGCGCTATTTTTCAGGATAAGGAGGGAAAAAAGAGATGGGAGACAAACGCGAAATTTCCAGACGTACTTTTTTAAACTACGCACTGATGGGAACTGGCGGGTTCCTTGCTGCGGGAATGATTACCCCAATGATTCGATTTGCGGTTGACCCACTTCTGCAGGGACATGCAGGTGGAGATTCAGTAGCTGTTGGCAGTCCGGACGAGTTTAGTGCCGAGCCAAAGCGCGTTGAATTTAAGGTCCATACCAAGGACGGTTGGTATGAATCCGAATCCACTTTGTCTGCATGGGTAACCAAGAATGATAAGGGTGAAATTCTTGCTCTGTCCCCGATCTGTAAGCATTTAGGGTGTACAGTTGACTGGAATACCAGTCCAGAACATCCAAATGAATATTTCTGTCCGTGCCACATGGGCCGTTACTCAGTTAACGGTGAACACATCTTGGGAACGCCACCAACTGCATCCCTTGATGAGTACGAGGCAGAAGTAAAAGACGGAAAATTGTATTTGGGTAAAGTAAAAGCAAATCCTCGTCCGGGGGTGAACGGCTAAAATGTTGCAAAAAATGTATGATTGGGTCGATGAGCGCTTGAACATCACTCCGATGTGGCGTGACTTGGCCGACCACGAAGTACCTGAGCACGTGAACCCGGCACATCATTTTTCTGCTTTCGTTTACTGCTTTGGTGGACTAACGTTCTTTATTACCGTTATTCAAATCTTGTCTGGCATGTTCTTGACGATGTACTACGTTCCAGACATCATCAATGCTTATGAATCCGTTAAATACTTGCAAAACGAAGTAGCCTTCGGGGTAATCGTTCGCGGTATGCATCACTGGGGCGCGAGCTTGGTCATCGTTATGATGTTCCTACATACGTTACGTGTTTTCTTCACAGGTGCATACAAAAAACCTCGTGAGTTGAACTGGGTAGTCGGCATGCTGATCTTCTTTGTCATGCTGGGTCTTGGTTTCACAGGATACCTGCTGCCATGGGATAACACCGCTTACTTTGCGACCAAGGTAGGTTTGGAGATCGCAAACTCCGTACCGCTCATCGGTCCATACGTAAAAATGTTGCTCACTGGTGGGGATATCGTAGGGGCACAAACACTGTCTCGCTTCTTCGCGATTCACGTGTTCTTCCTGCCAGGCGCACTTCTCGGTCTGTTGGGAGCTCACTTTGTGATGATCCGTTCGCAAGGTATCTCGGGTCCACTATAATCGGTCTTCGATAAAAAGGAGGAAATAGCATGGCAAAACTAGATAAAGATGCTACCTTCGTCGGAGATTCCCGAGTATCGGCGAAGCGTATCCCTAACATTTCTCCATCCTACTCCGACTTCCCAGGAAAAAATGAGCCGTTTTGGCCAAACTTCCTGTTGAAAGAGTGGATGGTGGCAGCAGTTTGCTTGGTCGGATTCCTCATTTTGACGGTTTCCCATCCGTCACCATTGACCGACAAAGCAAACCCGAACGATACATCTTTCGTTCCGTTGCCTGACTGGTACTTCCTGTTCCTGTACCAAATGCTGAAATATCCTTGGGCTGCTGGTGATTGGGTAGTCCTCGGTACAATCATTATCCCTGGTATTGCTTTCGGTGGTTTGATGCTGGCTCCTTGGTTGGATACTAGCAAAGATCGTCGTCCTAGCAAACGTCCTGTAGCAACTGGTTTGATGCTGACCGCTCTTGTAGGCGTTTTCTATCTGACTTGGGCAGCTGACCATGAGCATTCCGCAAACCATTCGGCTAACAAAGGTGGAGCAGCAGGTGGTGGAGGGTCCAGCGCGGGAGCTCCTGCACCAGCTGACACCAGCTTTACAGCAGATGCTTTGTGGAAAGCTCAGACAAGCTGCATGGGTTGCCACGGAAAAAACATGGAGGGTGGCATGGGTCCTAACCTCCAAAAAATCGGCGCACAATTAGATGCAACTCAGATTGCTGAAATCATCAAAAATGGTAGAGGTGCAATGCCTGCCGGTATGATCAAAGATGATGCAGAAATCGCAAAGCTGGCTGATTACATGGCGAGCTTGAAATAAGCTAGTGAAGAAAAAGCTGACGAATGGTCAGCTTTTTCTTTAGCGGCGTACACAGCGGGAGACGATAATCATGATCTGGATATGGGAGTGGTTTAGGCATTCATTGGGGAAAAGATGGTTTCTTTGGACACTGCTTGTTGTAAACCTGTTAGGGACCATATACGGATTTATCTGGTATGGGCCACAATTGGCGGAAACACCAGTGTACCTGCGTCCTTTCGTCCCGGACAGCCCAACAGGTAGCGGTCTTTTTACGTTGGTACTCCTTACCTATTTGTTGGGTCGCCACATTCCTGTACTGGAAGCCCTAGCTGGCATCACCAATTTTAAATACGGTGTCTGGGCAGTCGGCATCATTTTGGCTGGCTGGATGATGGGTAATGAAGTGCGCTCTACGGACGTAATGTTGATTATCTCTCATACAGGTATGGCTGTAGAATCTGTCCTGTATGCACGCTTTTACAAACTGAGTATCTTGCCTGTAGGTATAGCCGCTCTGTGGACACTCAACAACGACTTTTTGGATTACGTCATGAAAATCCATCCGTGGTTGCCGAGTGTGCTTGATCCTTATGATGGGATTGTGGGTCTGTTCACGGTGCTGCTGAGTTTGATTTCCATATCCGTCATTTGGTTGGTAAATATGAAGTATACGACAAACAAGGTCTAATCTTGTCCTCCTTTCCATACGCTTTAAAAGGGAAGGAGGTTTTTTGCGTTGAAGAAAAACATCCGATTTTTATTGTTTTTCCTCATGATTGGTCTATTTTTATCGTGGCCCATCCACAATCTTTATTCCAAGCTGGATCAACCGATAGAGGAGAAACAGCTGGCTGCACTGGATCAAATTGCACATGAGCTGCTTACATTCGCAAAGAAAGGTGATCTGGAGGGGGCACAGCAGAGAATTGTCGAGTTGGCTGATAGATTCCCGAATCAACACTTGCCTGTACCCATTCGAATTGAAAGCCTCAATGCTGTCACGCAGTCCATTTTGGCTGCCAAAAAAAGCTTTGCATCGACAAACGTGAGTGAACAACAGCTGCTCTGGCATGCGACACAAGTCCGTGTGGCAATTGATGCGCTTACGCATATTCAACAGCCGATGTGGCGTAGCTATTATCCTTCCCTCGCCAATCAAGTGCAAAATCTGCAGCAATCGGCAGTGGAAAGAAACTTTTTTCAATTTCGTGAGCAGTTTGATGAAAACTATCGCTTGTTCTTGGCAATCAAACCGGCAATGAGTATTCAGCTTCCAGAAGAACAGATGGTTTCTTTGGCGAATGCCTATGATGTGATTTATAAAGAAATGAGAAACACGAAAATGGATTGGCAGGTTGTACGGGAAGCCTTGCGCGATCTGAACGGATCGATGCAAATAGCTTTTGTGGGGGCAGAGGAGAGTACATTTGCCAGACTCATGATGCGCCCGGATTCGCCTATGGTCATGGTTCTGTCTGTGGCAATAGCACTGTTGATCGCTTTGTCATACGTTGCCTGGAAGAAGTACGATGGAGAGATTCGATCTGCTTGAAAAGGAACAAAATGGATAAAAACCTTGCCATGAATCAGCGGCAAGGTTTTTTGGTGTTTTAAACGATAGTCATGATGAAAAATTACTGATGAATCGGCTTTTTATTTTCATCCAGCGTGAAGCCTTCTCCGAGTACCTCGTGCACGTCGTTTACGATCACAAAGGCATGGGGATCGATTTCCTGAACGATATTTTTAAAGCGCATCACTTCGTTGCGGCTAACGACAACATAAATTACTTTTTTGTCTTCACCAGAATAGGCACCTTTACCAGCGAGAAGGGTCACACCGCGCCCCAAATCAAGAATTTGTGCAGAAATGCTTTCCGCGTGATTGGAGATGATCGTCAAAGCTTTGCCTGCATACGCACCATCCTGCAAGAAGTCAATCACGCGAGCGGCAATAAAGACAACAACGAGCGTATACATTGCACTTTCCAGATTGAGATAAAACAGAGAGGCACCAATAACCAGGATGTCACCTAAGAATAGCGTCCGTCCCATGCTGACACCCATATACTTTTGCAGCAGACGGGCAATGATGTCGACACCACCAGTCGTACCCCCATAACGAAAAATGATTCCGAGACCTACACCGACAGCAACACCTGCGTATAAAGAAGCGAGTAGCCGATCTTGCATCGGGAGGGGGAGTACACCATCAAAGACAGAGAGGAAAACGGATAGCGAGACGGTTCCTAAAATCGTGTAAAAAAACGAGGTTCTTCCAAGAATCTTCCAACCGAGAAAAAATAACGGTATGTTCAGAGCGAAAAAGACGACACCCTGATCCACAGCGGGAAACAACAGCTTGATCAAAATGCTGATACCTGTGATTCCACCTTCGGCCAAGTGATTCGGGATGTTGAAGGCATTGATTCCGAACCCCATAATGGCAGAACCGATAATGATGGCGATGATGCTTTTCATACGATGATTCATAATGTCCTCCTGTTCGCCAATCGAAGCCAAAATGGATCCGATCGACATGAGATGCAGGTAATTCAAAGGTCACACAACGGGTCACACGAATGCCATTATATAGGAACAAATCTTGAATTGTCCATATGTTGGAAGGCTCAGTACTTCAGATTTGGCAAACGCAGCCTTTTCGGGTACGATAGGTGAAAGAGAGAAGTAAGAGAAGGAAAAGGAGTGACCCGATGGAACGGCAAAAGACCATACAGGAGATGCAACAGGAAGTAGATCAGTACATATCGCAATTCAAGGAAGGCTATTTTTCTCCGCTTGCTATGCTCGCGAGGATGACAGAAGAAGTAGGCGAGCTAGCGAGGGAGATTAACCATTTTTACGGTGAAAAGCCTAAGAAAAAGGACGAGGGCGAAAAAACAGTCGAGGAAGAGCTGGGAGATGTACTCTTCATTGTGATCTGTTTTGCGAATTCCCTCGGGATTGATCTGCAAGAGGCCTTTGATCGTATTATGCACAAATTTAACACACGCGATAAAGATCGCTGGACGAGAATAGAGGAGAACGAAACAGAATGAGTAATCAAATTCGTGTAGCGGTAGCGGGGGCAAATGGCCGAATGGGCCAAGAAGTCGTGAAAATGCTGGGCACAGATGCCGAGCTCGTATTCACCGGAAATTTGGATACACGGGTGGACGATGCAGGAGTAATCGCGCAACTCGAAGAAATGAAACCGGATGTACTCGTCGATTTCACCACCCCGCACAGTGTGTATCGTCATATGGAGCTTTGCCTTGCTCATGGAGTTAGACCTGTAGTAGGAACAACTGGGCTGACACCGGAGCAGCTGCAAGAAATGACCAGTCGCTATAAAGAAGCGGGTTTGGGCGGAATCATTGCACCAAACTTTGCAATCGGTGCGATCCTGTGTATGAAATTTTCCGCTATGGCTGCAAAATATATGCCTCATGTTGAAATTATTGAGCTGCATCATGATCGCAAGCTGGATGCACCAAGTGGAACTGCACTGAAGACGGCAGAAATGATTGCAGCGGTTCGGGAAGAGATGAAGCAGGGACATCCTGAAGAAGTAGAAACGATTCCGGGGGCACGTGGTGCTGATTACGAAGGATTCCGTATTCATAGTGTTCGCTTGCCGGGTATGGTTGCTCACCAGGAAGTGCTTTTTGGTGCGACTGGCCAAACGTTGTCCATCAGACACGATTCGATTAACCGTGAGTCATTCATGCCAGGTGTAAATATGGCGATCAAAGCAGTAATGAATATGAACGGTCTCATCTACGGTCTGGAACATTTGATTGATTAAACGTTCGTTTAAATGCATTCTCTAGTGAAGAATAGGGGAGAGGTTTGCGTGAAAATTGCTTTAATAGCCCACGATCGAATGAAGGAAGAGATTGTCCAACTGGCTATGGCCTACGAAAACATCTTGGCAGAGCACGACTTGTACGCAACAGGCACTACCGGATCACGAATCATGGCAGCTACTTCACTACAGCTCACCCGTTTTCTGTCTGGACCTCTCGGAGGGGACCAACAAATCGGAGCGATGATAGCACGTAATGAGATGGATTTGATTATTTTCTTGCGTGATCCCCTTACTTCTCAGCCACACGAACCAGATATCATTGCATTGATTCGTCTCTGTGATGTTCATAAGATACCGGTTGCGACCAATTTAGGCTCAGCCGAGATTATGCTGAAAGCATTGGAGCGTGGGGAATTAGACTGGCGCGAAGTGGTCCATAAGGAGAAGGAATCATGAGTTCACTCGATATCCTTGCAATCGGAGCCCATCCCGACGATGTCGAAATTGGAGCAGCTGGCAGTCTTATTTTGGCTGCCAAGCAAGGGCAACGCGTAGGAATTCTGGATTTGACCTATGCCGAGCTGTCATCTAATGGGAATGTAGAACGTAGACAGCAAGAGGCACAAGCTGCAGATAAGCTTATGGGTATAACGGAGCGGTTCAATTTTGGGTTGCCAGATCGTGGATTGGAACAGGTGCGTGAAGATGCGATTAGTCGTGTTGCTTGGCTCATTCGGCAAACACGCCCGAAAATGGTTCTGGCTCCATACTTTTCCGATCGTCATCCCGATCATGAAAGTGTCAGTCGGATTGTTCGTGAGGCTGTCTTTAATGCAGGCATCCGCAAATATCAATCGGATTCTTCTGTGGAGGCATATCGACCAAAGCAGCTTCTTTACTATTTTATTAATTCAACGGTGACTCCTCAAATGGTCGTCGACGTAACGCCCATTTACCCGGAAAAAATGGAAGTACTTCGCTGTTATCGCAGCCAATTTGAGCTGGAAGAGGGCAGTGTGCAGACCCCACTCACGAATGGATATTTAGAAATGGTGGAGTATCGCGAACGTTTATTTGGTCAGCAAGCAGGTGTAGCTCTCGCAGAAGGCTTTGTGAGTGCAGCTCCATACGTTTTGACCACCCTGTAAGAAGGAGTGACATCCAGACATGAACATCGGCATTACTTGCTACCCCTCATTAGGTGGGTCCGGCGTTGTGGCGACTGAATTGGGGAAATTATTGGCAGAACGGGGCCACCAGGTGCATTTTATTACTGGCGGAATGCCGTTTCGTTTGGGTGCCTTTCACCCGAATATTTTTTATCATGAAGTCGAAGTGAACAACTACGATGTATTTAAATATCCACCCTATGACTTGACCTTGGCAAATAGGATGGCACAAGTCGCGAAAAACGAAAAACTGGATTTATTGCATGTGCATTATGCAGTCCCGCATGCGTTATGTGCATTTTTGGCGAAGCAAATGGTAGGCGACCATCTCAAGATTGTGACGACACTCCACGGAACGGATATAACCGTTTTGGGTTATGATTCTAATCTCAGCGATATGATCCGATTTGGAATCGAGCGAAGCGATATGGTGACGGCAGTTTCCAAGGATTTGATCGACCAAACCAATGAACTGCTGCATGTGGAAAAAGAGATCGTTCCTATCTACAATTTTGTGGATAAACGGCGCTATTATCCAAAAGAGGTTAGCGAGCTGAAAAAAGTGTTCGCTCCGAACGGCGAAAAAATTCTAATGCACATCTCCAACTTCCGTCCTGTAAAAAGAGTACCGGATGTTATTGATATTTTTTCGAAGGTCCAAGAAGAAATGCCAGCCAGACTGATCCTGATTGGAGAAGGACCGGAAATGGGCGCTGTGAGAAAGATGATTGCCGAGCGAGGATTGACCGATGATGTATGCTTCCTGGGAAAACAAGAGGACGTGGCCGAAGTTCTCTCCATGGCAGATCTGATGCTTTTACCCTCAGAGAAAGAAAGCTTCGGCCTTGTTGCCTTAGAAGCGATGGCATGTGGTGTTCCTGTTGTGGCGACAGTGGCAGGGGGATTGCCAGAGGTTGTGATCGACGGTGTCTGCGGTTTCTTGCGCCCGATTGGTGACGTGGAAGGAATGGCTCAGGCGGCTATTCAATTGTTAAAAAATGATGAGTTATATCAGACATTTTCCAAGAACAGTATTGAGCGTTCTTGCACGACGTTTTGTCACGAAAGAATCGCTTCCCAGTACGAAGCGCTTTATGAGCAAATGCTTAGTTAGTTACCTTTCACGAGCTGAACAGCTTTGGATATAAGGATGAACAATCCGTATAAAAATCTCAAGTGAATCGCCTCCTGATAATCTATTGCGGACGGCGTGGGAAGGAGGGAACAGGATTGGTTGTCGAATTGGCAAAACGTGTGCTGGAAACGTTGGAGGAGAACGGATTTGAGGCTTATTTCGTCGGTGGCTGCGTCCGCGACTGGCTCTTAAACAGACCTGTGCACGATATAGATATATGTACGAATGCCCATCCTGGCGACGTGATGCGTCTATTTCCTGACCATGTTCCGACCGGGCTCAAGCATGGCACGGTTTCTGTGAAAATCGAAAAGCAATTATTTGAGGTCACAACCTATCGGACTGAAGGAAAGTACGAGGATTACCGTCGGCCGGTGGATGTTCAATTTGTTGCACAGCTGCGTTTGGACTTGGAGCGGCGTGATTTTACAATAAATGCGATGGCGATGGATAGGAACGGAAATCTGCAGGACCCGTTTGGAGGCAGAGCAGATTTAAAAGCCTGCCTCATACGGGCGGTAGGCACTGCTTCCGAGCGTTTTCAGGAGGATGCTTTGCGACTCTTGAGAGGGGTGCGTTTTGCGGCACAGTTAGGCTTCTCGATCGAGGAAGAAACGCTTTCGGCAATGAAAGACACAGCTCCTCTGCTATCGTATATTGCAGTCGAACGGGTACGGGAGGAATTGAACAAAACGATAAGCAGTTCAGGAGTCCAGCTAGGCTGCCAATTACTAACAAAGACCAGGCTGCTTGCTTTTTCTCCGGGCTTAGATCGAATGTTTGACCAATCAGGAGAACAAGTAAGGAGACTCACAAGACTTCCTACCCTCGTGCAAAAATGGTCGTTGCTGATGTACGCGGCAGGCTTCACGCATAAAGAAGCCAAAGAGGTGTGCGGCTATTTGCGCATGTCCAATCGAGAAACAGACATGATTGTCAGTTTTGTCCGATTGCTCTGTCTGCTCGGGGTAGAATGGGATCGTCCCCAAGAGGTTGACTGGGGCCCGTTGCTTTTGGCGGAAGGCTGGGAAACATGTCAAGCGCTTGAAGAATTACTGCAGACATGCTGGTCAAACGAGAGGGACACCCAATCTGCGCAGGTGCTTGAGACGGTTTATGAGCATATGCCTGTGAAGAAAGTAAAGGAGCTCGCTGTATCAGGCTTGGATCTGCAAATCGCCCTGCAAAAGAAGCCTGGCGAGTGGATTATGCAGGTACTGAATGTCCTATTGGTCCAAACCGCTTTACATGGGTTGCCGAATACGCCTGAAGCCTTGATCGAGGCTGCAAAGAAAGAGGTTGCCAATCATGAACATTAAACAGGTGATATTGCAAGCGTTTCGTGATCATCCGGGAGAGTTTATTTCCGGTGAAGATTTAAGTCAGACATGTGGCTGCTCACGCACGGCTGTATGGAAGCATATTGAAGAGCTGCGCAAGGATGGTTACGAGGTAGAGGCAGTCCGCAAGTCGGGCTATCGATTGATTGTGGCTCCAGACCGTCTGTCAGCAGCGGAAATTATGGCTGGCCTACATACAGCACGTATCGGACAAAACGTCTTTGCCCACGATGAAGTCGTCTCCACCCAGCCGCTTGCGCACGAGGCTGCCGCCAAAGGTGCTCCAGAAGGAACTCTGGTTTTGGCCGAACAGCAGACAGGGGGAAGAGGACGACTGGGACGCCCGTGGCATTCTCCAAAAGGAACCGGGATCTGGATGAGCCTCATTGTCCGCCCTGCTATTCCGATTCCGAAAACACCACAAATGACTCTCTTGACTGCGGTAACAATAGCCCGAACGATTCGCGAGGAGACAGGAGTCCCTGTAAAAATCAAGTGGCCGAATGACATTTTTTGCGGAGACAAAAAGGTATGTGGCGTTTTAACAGAATTGAATGCGGAATCAGATCGTGTGAACTATCTAGTGATCGGAATTGGACTGAATGCGAACAGCGTGCAATCTGATTTCCCGGAAGAGCTGTCTGAAATCGCTACCTCCCTGCGAATTGAATCAGGTGATGAAGTGAAGCGAGTCGATTTTATCCAGCAGTTTTGCCGCAACTTTGAAGAGGAATACGATCACTTTTTGCAGCATGGCTTCCAGCGTGTAAAGCAAGAGTGGGAGAAGCATTCCTATTCAATTGGACGATGGGTATCTGTCCAGACGATCAGCCAAATGTTTGAAGGACGAGCTGTCGGATTGGACGATGAAGGAGTGCTTATGGTTGAGGATCGTGCGGGAATTATGCACAAAGTGTACTCGGCAGATGTCAATTATCGTGCAAATGAATGAATCTTTTGCTATACTCCAAATGGAGACCGTATCGCTTTTGTGAACGGTACTCATGGAGTATTTTTTTCAGTTCTGGTGTATAGCTAATTCAATAGGTGTATGGACAAAAATCTGCTCAGAGCCTATGTGGACCGAGACAGAAGGATTCCGTAAAGACGCAAGATGTCTCTTTGGCATGGACAACCTTCTCCCGATTCGGCGAGAAGGTTTTATTTTTCCATACAATCCACAGGCTAGGTGCGTACGGGGAGAAATGAAAAATGGCAAACGCATTGAAACAAGTAACAACCGCAGACATTCGCAAGAAAAAAGAGACTGGCACGCCGATCACAATGATGACTGCTTATGATTATCCATCTGCGAAGCTCGTAGAGGAAGCAGGAGTCGACATGATTCTGGTCGGAGATTCGCTCGGCATGGTTGTGCTAGGGTATGACTCGACGCTTCCAGTAACGATGGAAGATATGATTCATCACACAAAAGCTGTGACGAGAGCGGCAAAGCGAGCATTTGTTGTAGCAGACCTGCCTTTTTTGAGCTATCATGGGACGCTCGCTGAAGCAGTGAAAAATGCAGGACGACTGATGCAGGAAGGACTCGCCAAGGCTGTGAAAATGGAGGGGGGCAGTGAACTGGCTCCTATCATTACACGCTGCGTACAGGCAGGTATTCCTGTCGTCGGACATATCGGGCTTACTCCACAAGCAGTTCATCAGCTTGGCGGCTACAAAGTACAGGGTAGAAGCCTCGAAGCGGCCAAAAAAATGCTGGAGGAAGCATTGGTGATTCAGGAAGCTGGGGCATTTGCCATTGTGTTGGAATGTGTTCCAGAAGAGGTAACAGCGATGATCGCCTCAAAACTCGAGATTCCTGTCATCGGTATTGGCGCAGGTGCGTCTTGCGATGGACAAGTCCTGGTCTTCCACGATCTGGTTGGTTACGCTTCCCAGTTGACACCCAAATTCGTCAAGCGCTATGCCGAGGTGGGAGAATCGATTCGTGACGCCGTTGCTTCGTATGTAAAGGAAGTAGAAGCAAGGAGCTTCCCGGCTGCCGAGCATGTATTTCACGCATCGGAGGACACGATTAAACAGCTGTATGGGGAAGGTGTAGGTCAAAAATGATTAAAACGATGGAGCAAGTAACAACTATTGCCGACATTCGTATTCACATAAAGGAAGCAAAACGCGAGGGAAAACGAATCGGGTTTGTTCCTACCATGGGATTTTTACATGAAGGTCACCTTAGTCTGGTCAAAGCAGCACGTGAGATGTGTGATCTGGTTGTCATGAGTATTTTCGTAAATCCTTTGCAGTTTGGGCCCAATGAGGACTTTGAGCGTTATCCAAGAAGTATCGAGCGGGATTCTGAAATGGCAAGCTCGGCAGGTGTAGATTTGCTGTTTACACCTGATGTAAATGAAATGTACCCACGTCCGATCCTGACCAATGTGTCCGTAGCTAACGTCACGGCGCCTTTGTGTGGGGCTTCCCGACCTGGACACTTTGATGGTGTAGCGACTGTCGTGACAAAGCTGTTTCAGATTGTTCAGCCTGACTATGCTTTCTTCGGACAAAAAGATGCGCAACAGGTGGCAGTTATCACGCAAATGGTCGCTGATTTGTCGATGCCGATTGAAATTGTGCCTTGCCCGATTGTCCGTGAAGCAGATGGACTTGCCATGAGCTCGCGCAACGTGTACTTGTCGCAGGAAGAGAGAACACAAGCGCTCGTGTTGTCTGAGAGTCTGCAGCAAGCCAAAAAGTGGCTCGAAGAAGGCATGGCATTGGGAGAGATCAAAGACAGCGTGATTCAAAAAATTAGCGAAAGGCCGCTCGCGTCGATTGATTATGTGGAGGTTCTGCGCTTCCCTGATCTGGAGCCGGTCACTCAAGAGAAGACAGGGCAATCTATAATGATTGCACTGGCTGTTTATTTCGGTAAAACGCGTCTGATTGACAATCTCATTACGGAAATCCGCTAATCCTGAATACAGGGAAGACAACCAGGAGAGACAAGGGGAGGAATTACCTGTGCTGCGCACAATGATGAAAGCGAAAATCCATCGGGCTACCGTGACAGAAGCCAACCTCAATTACGTCGGTAGCATTACAATTGACAAGAACCTTTTGGATGCGTTGGATATTTTGCCTAACGAGAAGGTCCAAATCGTGAATAACAACAATGGGGCAAGGCTGGAAACCTACGTGATCGAAGGAACTCCTGGAAGTGGTGTCATTTGCCTGAACGGTGCTGCTGCTCGTCTCGTACAGGAGGGTGACATCGTTATCATCATTTCCTATGCGATGATGTCTGACGAGGAAGCGCGTACGTACAAGCCGCGTGTTGCGATTATGGATGAGAAGAATCAAATTAAAGAACTGATTGCTGAAGAAATTCACGCAACCATTTTGTAAACTCCACACATCGACTTTTGCATAGAGCCACCTGCCTTGTGAGACAATGAGAGTACTCACGCCTCATAGGGGGTGGCTTTTGCGTGAAAATAGAAGATTGGTTCCAGACACTTCGCCGAAAGGCTGAAATCATTGAAGAAAAGTGGTCGGATGCTTCCGAGCAAGAACGCCATCAAATGGCTGATCAGTTATTTCATTTGCGTCAAGTAAGTGATACAGTTGTGGACCTGTGGCTGCAGTTTGAAGAACGTCTGTCAAACGCGATTCGTACCATCAAGCAATTGGAAGGGCATTTGTCAGAGCAGCAAAAGGAAAAGCCAGAAATGAAAGCAAAAGCATCAGCGGATGCTGTGACCAAAGCGAAAGTCTCGCTTCAAAAGCAAGAGGCAGTCAAAGATGAAACAGAAGCAGCGCATAGCGAATTAAATGGATATGCGCCGATGTTTCGCAAAGGCGAGGGCTTCTACCATCTGAGAATGTATCAGGACGCAAAGAAATGCTTTGCAGAGTTAGTAAGCGAATCGCCGGATTGGGAAGTAGGCCGCTTGTACTACGGATTCAGTTTGTTGTTTTGCGAGGAGCCAGAAACGGCATATCGTGAGTTTCGTCTGCTGAGCAAATCAGCCAGTTCGCCCTCTGTAGTAGCGTTCAGCTACAATGCCATGGGCTGTATTTTGGCTGAGGAAGAGCAGTGGCTTGAAGCAGCTCAGGCTTTCAAGGCATCTGTGGAAATCAAAGAGGATCAATTCGAGGCCAAGTACAATCTGGCACTTTGCTTTTTGATGGACGGCTATGCGCAAGAAGCTCTGGATGAGATTGAGGCCTATTTGGTGAAGAATGAACACGACTGGGAAGCGCAAATGCTTTGGCTCCGGGCTGCTCAATTGCTGCAAAGCATGGATGAATCCGCAGAGCTAATACCTCCAGCTTCGTTGCGCCTTCCTACTCGGGATTTGGACAGCGATACCCTACAGGAGATGGCGTCCTTATATGAGTCGGTCGGGAATTATCATCGGGCACAGGTTTGCTATCACTTTTTAACCGAACGCCTGCCCAAGGAAGGCTGGACGTGGCATGGCTTGGCTTGGAACACCTGGTTAATCGCAGGAACTAGGCGGGCTCTGACACTCGTGAAAAAAGCGATCTGCCTGTCGCCAAACAACGATGACTTCACATTCAGCTATGGATGGATGCTGTTGTTTGATGGGAAGCTGGAGGAAGCCGTTCGAGCTTTTCGCAGTATGCTCGAAAAGGATCGGGAAAATCGACTGGGACAATCCGGCATGATCTCGGCTTACGAAAAAATGGGCGAGCTTCAGGAGGCCAAGCGCATAGCGAAGCAGTTTACCGTGGATGAAGAGCCGTACGTTCGTTCTCTTGGCTACTTTCATCTGGGGAGACTTGCTGTGATTGAAGAAAACTGGCGCTTGGCCGAGCAATATTTTCAACGGACGCTCCCGCATAGTAACCAGTTCCGTGAGATCCCGATTTACCTGCAGCTATGTGCCATCAAATTGGGCGAGCAGGGGGAAGAAGAATCCTCCAGTCAGCTTTTGCAGCCTTAAATGTGCGTGGGGAGCAGGAAAAACCCTTTCACTGCCGAATGTGAAAGGGTGCGGATAATAGCATCCGCCCAGGTTACGAGGTGACATACGTTTGAAACGATTACTGGTAGTAGATTTCGAAACAACGGGTAGCCATCCGCGTCAGGGAGACAGCATCATCCAAATCGGAGCCGTTGCTATTGACGATGGACAGATTACGGACAGCTTTTCAACCATGATTAACCCCGGACAGGTGATCCCGCCATTCATTACCCAATTAACTGGAATAACAGATGAAATGGTGGCAGACGCTCCTTCTTTGGAAGAGGTGTTCCCCCGTTTCTTGCGAATGCTAGATGGTCGCACGTTTGTTGCGCATAATGCCAGCTTTGATCTTCAATTTTTGCAAGAAGCCCTGCTGAGCCAGGGCTATTATGCATTTGATGGCTATGTACTCGATACGGTTGAGCTATCACGTATTCTTTTGCCGATGCAAAACAGCTATCGGCTTGGAGAATTGGCATCGGAATTGGAGATTGAGCATGATAATCCCCATCAGGCAGATAGTGATGCGATGGCAACAGCCCAGCTCTACCTGCACTTAATGGATATTTTGGAGTCAATGCCATTAGTTACGATACAACGACTGCAAATGCTTGTCTCCTCCTTTCGCTCGGATATTGAAGTTCTTTTGCGGCAGATCGAGATGGAAAAACTGGCTTCGTTGCCTGAGCTCGATGACACGGTTAGCCCGAACGTCAATGAAGAGTCATCCATGTGGGATATTTATCGCCAGCTAGCCCTCAGAAAGCGTCCGGAAAAGCTAACGGCATCCTTTCAGCGTCCTGATTTTGGCAGTGTGGACCATAAACCCTTCGTAGATCGGTTGGAGGATGTAATCGGTGATGAAGGGACCATGCGCACCCATGTAGCCGGCTATCAACGCCGGGATGCACAAGAAGCGATGATGCATGCGGTGTTTCAGGCGATGCAGGAAGGCTCTCATCTACTGGTGGAAGCAGGTACAGGCACTGGCAAATCGCTTGCGTATCTGCTTCCGGGGATTATTTGGGCAAAAGACAACCAACAGCAATTGGTGATTAGTACCAATACGATTCAGCTACAAGAACAGCTGCTGAATAAGGAAATTGCAACTCTGCAGCAATCCCTGCCATTCTCATTCTCTGCTTCGACGCTAAAAGGCCGAGGAAACTATTTGTGTCTGCGCAAGCTTGAGCAGACACTGGAGGAGCCAGTAGAGGGAAGCAGCCAGGAGCTTCGTCTCGTCAAAGGTCAGATGCTGACTTGGCTGACGCAAACGAGTACGGGTGATGTAGAGGAGCTTAGCATGCCTCCTAGCGGCCATTTATTTTGGCAGCAGGTGAAAAGTGATACGGGTTCTTGTCTGAATCGAGCCTGTCCGTGGTTTAGCCGTTGCTTTTATTTTCAGGCAAAGGAACGCGCACGGGAGGCTGATGTACTCATTGTCAACCATGCTCTTCTGATCAGCGATTTGCAAGCGGAAAACCGGATTCTGCCACCCTATGAGGTCGCGATCATTGACGAGGCGCATCATTTGGAGGAAGCAGCAACCCAGCATTTGGGTAAACAATTTACGACGACACAACTTCTGTTCCTGCTGGATCGCGCTTCGGTAGACGAAGGGGGAGTCGTGCCTCGCTTGGCGGAGGAATTGCAAAATTGGTTGCCAGCGATCAGCGATGTCGTGACTGGGCAAATGACGGAACTGAAAAAGCTGTCATCCACTCTGCGTGACAAGGCGCAGCAATGGACACAGCTACTGTATACATGGGCATCCGAGCGAGCGGAAGAAACGACAGATGCTGGACGAGAAACGGTCCGTTACCGCATCGAATCATTCTCGGGCAAGCACGAAAAAATCCGGAAGAATACCAAAAAGCTGATTGACGCTATGAGTTCGTTTGCCGGCTACCTGGATGGACTGCTTCGTGCTGCTCCTGCCGATGAAAAGCCTACATTTGCCGTGCGTAGCCTGCGTACTGATCTGCAAGGCTTGGTAAATGAATGGCAAAAAGTAATCGAGCTGCTGCATTTCTTTTTACAGGAGCATGATCCCGAGTATGTATATTGGATGGAAGTCGAGTCGCGAGTTGGCCGCAAGCAGGTACATCTGTCAGCCGCACTCTTGAAGGTTGCAGATTCGCTTGCTCAACCATTATTTGCTCAAAAGCATAGTTTGATTCTGACCTCTGCCACATTGACCGTAAAAAACAGCTTTTCGTATATCATGAGTCGTTTTGGACTGGATCAGCTGCCAGAAGAGCGAGTGAAGACACTTTCTCTGCCATCGCCTTTTGCTTACGATAAACAGGGGCTGCTGCTCATACCGGCAGATTTTCCGGCTCCGGGGAAAGAAAATGACCAGATTTATCTGGAAGCAATCATTCAAGGCTGTCTGGATGTTGTGCTTGCAACCAAGGGAAGGACATTGATCCTGTTTACATCCCATTCCATGCTTCGAATCGTGTATCAAGCACTAAAGGAAAGACTGGCAGATGCACCAGAGGCGTATACGCTGTTTGGACACGGCATTGACAGCAACAACCGAAGCAAGCTCGTTCGCCTGTTTCAAAGCATGGAACGGAGTGTTCTGTTTGGTACGAGCAGCTTTTGGGAAGGCGTGGATATCCCAGGGGATTCGCTCAGCAGCCTGGTCATTGTTCGCCTGCCCTTTACTCCACCCAATCATCCGGTTTATCAAGGGCGTGCCGATTTGCTGAAAGCAGAGGGTAAAAACGCGTTTATGTCTATGGCGCTGCCGCAAGCCATCATTTTGTTCAAGCAGGGAGTTGGACGATTGATACGTCATCATCTGGATCGTGGCGTTGTCGTCGTAATGGATACGCGCGTAGTAGAATCCCGATATGGCCGTTCATTCCTGCAATCCTTGCCGTCGTACCAGATCGAAAGTGGGCCGTGGCCGACGCTTCGAGAGAGAATAGAACCATTCCTTAGTATGCAATCCCTGCCAGATTCATAAAATGAAGCAATAGTCTAGCAGAGATTTAGGTGATAAAATAAATGTTATGGAAAAAAGAGTGGCGCTGGTTGCTCGTTTTTGGTGTGATGCTTCTTGCTGGCTGTTCCATTGACAGTCATTTGCAGGAAGCAGTAAAAGTTGAAGACCCCTACGAAAGCGAAAGCGAACAAGATTTTTCTGGCCTGGTGATTTCGTATTGGGCACTGCCGCATGGAGAAAGCACATTAGTGCGATTACCGCGAGGCAAAACCATGCTGATCGATACAGGCACTGCCGAGGATTGGCCTGTATTGTCAGAGTACCTGGCAGAGCAAAAGCTGACACGCTTGAACTATCTTGTACTGACAAATGATCAGCCCGAGCATGTAGGGGGATATTCGCTCTTATCCAAGCAGATTTTGGTCGAGAACGTCATCGTCCCCAAATTGATAAAACAAACGATTGAGCGGGCAGTACCTCTTCGTTCAGGCGCAAAACAGCTTGCAGTAGAAGCCAAGCAGGTGATCGCTCTTGATGAAGAGGTATCAATGCACGTCTTGCTTCCAGATGAGCCATTGTTTTTATCACCCCAAAACAATTCACTCGTTTTTCGCCTCCAGCACGGCCATTTGCGTTTTCTATTTACCAGTGGTGTCAATGAAAAAGCAGAAGAGCGTTTGCTTGAGCGACAGGCAGATCAGCTTAAGGCAGAGGTGCTAAAGGTAGGGGACGAGGGTAGCAACCAAGGGACCTCTCAACCCTTTCTCACTGCTGTCGACCCGCAGATTGCCATCATTCAATCAGGGAAACCACGTGATAAAATGAAGGATGGCCAATCAGAGGTCCTCGAGCGTTTAGGTGAATCGTGGGCAGAAACGTATATTACGAGTGACGCTGGAACAATCATGATTTTATCAAACGGAAAAGATTATCGTATTTTGAAGCAAAAGAAATAAGGGGGGGAAGACCGAACGTGGCGAAACACGAAAAGATTTCGGAAGCGGTCGTCCGCCGCCTGCCGATTTATCTGCGTTACCTCAGTTACTTACAGCAAGTTGAGGTGACAACCGTTTCTTCCCAGCAGATGGGCAGGAATCTCGATGTAAATCCCGCCCAAATCCGAAAAGACCTGGCTGCCTTTGGCGATTTTGGTAAAAAAGGTATTGGCTATGATGTAAATTACTTGGTAGAGCAGATTCGGCAAATCTTGAAATTGACCGATGAGATCAGAGTTGCGCTGGTTGGAGCCGGTAATTTGGGACACGCCATCAGCAACTATAACGCTTATTTGAAAGATAACATGCGGATTGCGGCCATTTTTGACAGCAATCCAAACAAGGTAGGGAATGAGCTCGCCGGGCTAACCATACAACCATTGGATGAGCTGGCAGAAACCATTGCTGCAAAACAAATCAAGCTGGCGATCATTACTGTTCCTGCGCCAGCCGCGCAATCCGTATGTGATCTGTTGACTCAAGCGGGGATCAAAGGCATCCTGAATTTTGCACCGACGACGATTCGAGCACCCAAGGATGTACGCATTCATTACGCAGATGTGACTTCCAATCTGCAAAGCTTGGCTTATTACCTTACGTAGAGAACGGAGTGTACTCATGAAAAAAACCATCCTTATTCACGCAACCGTCATCACAGTAAATGACACAAACGAAGTCATCCATGATGGCGCTGTAGCTTTTGAAGGCGATAAGATTACCTATGTAGGACCTACTCCTGAAGATCTTTCCGATGCTGGCTATGATGAAGTCATCGACCAAAAAGGAGATTTTATCTTGCCAGGGCTGATTAATACACATGGTCATGCAGGGATGTCCTTGTTGCGTGGATATGCGGACGACCTTCCACTCCAGCAATGGCTCGAAGACAAGATGTGGCCATTGGAAGCACAATTTACAGGCAACTCCGTAAAATGGGGCACCCATCTTTCCCTGATTGAAATGATCCGTACAGGTACAACTACCTTTGTGGACATGTATGATCACATGGATGAGGTGGCCAAAGCAGTCGAAGCTACCGGCATGCGTGCACGACTGTGCCGAGGCATGATTGGACTGTGTTCAGAAGAAGAGCGTCAAACCAAACTAAAGGATGCTACGTTGTTTGCCAAGGAATGGCATAACCAAGCTGATGGTCGCATCACAGTCATGATGGCGCCTCATGCTCCGTATACATGCTCACCGGAATTCATTACGCAAATCATTGAAAAAGCAGATGAGCTGTCCTTGCCTCTGCACATCCATATGTCAGAAACAGCTTGGGAAGTCGGGCAAAATGAAAAAGATTACGGACTGCGCCCAGTTGCTCATCTGGAAAAGCTGGGAATGTTTTCACGTCCTACCTTGGTTGCCCACGCCGTACATTTGACGGATGAAGAGATTGACATCTTGGCAAAATATAACGTGAAGGTTTCTCACAATGTAGTGAGCAATCTGAAGCTGGCAAGCGGCGTTGCACCAGTGACAAAAATGTTGGCAAAAGGCGTAAGTGTTTCTCTTGGAACTGACAGCTCTGCGAGCAACAACAACCTCAATCTGTTTGAAGAATTGAAGCTGGCAGCTATTTTGCATAAAGGCGTGAATAACGATCCGGTAGCAGTTCCAGCTGAGGAAGCGTTGCGTATGGCTACTCGTTATGGAGCGGATGGTGTGTTCCAGGCTGATACATTAGGTTCCCTGGAAGTGGGCAAGAAAGCTGACCTGATCGTACTGGATAGCCATCAGGCGCATTTCCACCCTGCACATGAACCGATTTCTCATGTGGTATATGCGGCAAATGGACGAGATGTAAAAGATACGATTGTAGCTGGTAAATTCCTGATGCGTAATCATCAGCTGCTGACCATCGATGAAGAACGTGCCATCTATGAAGCCAATCGTGTTTTCCAATCCCTGAAACGGTAAAAAGGCTCCTGTCAGGTGTGGACAGGAGTAAACGAAATAAGGTGTAGGTAGGGGAAATTGGGTATTATTCGGGTTGTTCGCTCATTTTCGCCATATTTCTGTCAGGGAATGATGGCGAAAATGTAGTGTGGGTGTGTGCGACAATCGACGCAGTGGTGAGGACAAACCAGCCCAGGAGACGCGGTATTCCTGTAACAGAAACCCTAGTATGTCAGGAGAGGTGGTTTGTTGCGACCATTTCACGCGCTCACCTCCTCGGGGTGTATAGGTAGTATGACCGACCATCACCATGCTATGATTAGCAAGTTTTCCGTGTCGTTCTAAAACCTTCCCGTATAGCATAGGCTATAGACAAAAATGGGACAGGGGGAACAGTATGTGTATATACGGTCCAAGCAAATGTGGTGGCTCATCCCGATCTTTCTCGGGCTATTCCTCATAGGGACTGCACTAGGCACATTGAAAAACAAAATGGGATCAGATGAAACAGCATCCTCAGATCAGGCAATAGCCGGCGAACAAAATCCTGTGGCGCTTTCACGGCTATTGGATCAATTGACGGAAGATGAGGAGCGTTCGTTCATTGTTTATATGCGGGACAGCGTACTGTATGGGCGGTATCAGCATGAGCGTTTTTCCTTGAATGGGGAAGTAGGCGGCCACAAACTTGAGATGTCACGAGATGCAGAAGAGCGAATCGCTATTCAAATTGATGGAGAGATTCAGAATGATGCATCACTCCCGTATGCTCTCTTCACACCATATGAGCACGCGACCTTGATCAAAGGGGTATTGCAATCGGTTAAGACAAAAAGCATTCAAGACCATGGGGGGCAAGGGCTGTATGGATATCGACTGTCAGTGCCTGCTCAAGAGGTAACCTCACTTTTGGCGATGTGGCTTGGACCATCTTTTCGCATGGATGATTTGCCGCCTGATTTGGCAAAAGGAATTGGCGTTGATTATCAGATCTGGTATGATGCCGAGTCCCAGCAAATTCGACAGCTAGAGCTTGAACTGCGCATGCAGACGGCAACGGGGGTCAAGCAAGAACAGCTCCGTTTCCGGTTATGAGGTCGGGCGAATAAAGGAGTAAAAATCCAGTGTTTGTAAGAATTGTTGTGGGAATCATCGCTGTTATTCTGCTCACAGGAGCGGGATTTGCGTATCATTTGACATCCTCTGTTGCAGAGGAGAGACAAGCCTTTAATGGGGTTGTACAGCAATGGGTAAAGGATCGAACGACGATCACTGAGATAGAATCCATTGATGAGTACCGAGGCAAGGAAAGCTATGCTGTTGTTCTAGGGAAGAACCAAGCGGGCACCCAGGTTGTCGCGTGGCTGACAGATAAGACGGCAGCTTTTGATACGATGGAACGTGCGGTTCCTCGAAAAAATGTGGAAGAAGCCGTACTAAAAAACTTTCCAAATGCGGAAATTAGGCATATCGTTCCGGGATTAGACAATGAAAAACGCTTTTGGGAGGTAACTCTCAAGGATCAAAATGGACGGTTTCATTACCTGCATTATGATCTGTTTAGTGGCGCTTTGCTTGCTTCGTACGCATTATCTCCAACTTCATAAGCACGAACATGAACAGACCTTTTCCTATGATGGGAAAAGGTCTGTTTGGCATTTGACCCAATAACTGTATACGAAATTGATATACTCATATGATATACTAGTCTCGTTGAAAGAGAGAAACACGACCGCAAAAACATGATATAGGGGGAGTAGCTGTGCAGTTGAAAAAAAGTGCGATAGGCTTGTCCTTGCTGGCGACACTGGTACTCCTGTTCGGTGGATGGTTCTTGTACCAAAAGATGGAGATTGAAGAACCAATCCGTACAGAGATCGGTCAGATCCATTCCGCTACGCTGGGTCAATTGAATATAGGAAAAGACAAGATTGAGATAGATTTGAAGGTTACAAAGCCAGAAACGTTTCCGCAAGAGTATCGCGAGTTGGCCGCCAAGACGTCCAAGCTTGCCGGCAATAAAGAAGTAGTGATTCGCGTCGTGAATCAATCACAAGCGATGAACGATATTTGGAAAAACGGACAGTTCTTGTTTACTGAAGCCATTGATTTGCACCAATACAGTCGCATCCCGCAAATGGTATCGGAATGGAAGGCTGCCAACAAGCTGGATGAAGCGACTGTGCTGATGGATGATGCCAATATCTACGTTTATATGAAAAAAGGAACGGAGGATTTTTATACAATTGTACCCCGTTCCATGGAAAAAGAGGTGACGGCTCGTGTCTAAAGAATTGTTGATCGGTGTCGTTCCCGCAGTCTTGATTTTCTTGATGTTTCTAGGGGTGAATATCACTCCTTTTCTGCTCTTTGCACTCGTGCTTGGTGCGATTTACTTCATGGTGATTCGTCAGCAGAGTGGTCGAGGCGGCAACGTCGCTCTCGGTGGGAAGCGAAAGCAAAACAAACACGAAATCCCAAAATCCAATGTGCAGTTCGCTGACATCGGAGGTCAAGAGCGTGCGAAAAAGGAGTTAAAGGAAGCGCTTGATTTCCTCGTCTATAAAGATAAAATCGCGCAATACGGCATTCGCCCAATCAAAGGTGTCCTGTTGACAGGTCCTCCCGGTACAGGGAAGACGTTGATGGCAAAGGCTGCTGCCAATTATACGAACTCAGCGTTTGTTGCAGCGTCGGGTTCGCAGTTTGTGGAAATGTACGTTGGGGTTGGTGCACAGCGTGTCCGCGAGCTGTTTAAAGAAGCGAAAACGATGGCAGAAAAAAACAACCAGGACAGCGCGATTATTTTCATCGATGAGATCGATGTGATTGGCGGCAAACGCGACGGTCAACAGCAGCGCGAGTACGATCAGACACTCAATCAGTTGTTGACAGAAATGGATGGAGTGGCAACAAGTGACAAGCCGCGAGTCCTCGTTATGGCTGCTACCAACCGAAAAGATATGCTGGATGCAGCTCTGCTTCGTCCAGGTCGTTTTGACAGACATATTATCGTCGATTTGCCTGACAAGCCGGCCCGTGAGCAGATTTTGACGATTCATACAGCGAATAAACCCCTCGGCTCTGATGTTACGTTGGAAAAAGTGGCACAAGAAACATTCGGATTCTCTGGCGCCCAGCTGGAGAGTGTCGCTAACGAAGCAGCCATTTATGCGATGCGGGATGCTGGTGAAAAGATCGAAGCCAGACATTTTGCGTACGCTGTAGACAAAGTCATGCTTGGGGAAAAGGTAGACCGTGAAGCATCGGAAGAAGAGAAGAAACGGGTAGCTCTGCATGAGCTTGGTCATGCCATTGCAAGCGAAATGGTGCGCCCTGGCTCGGTCTCTCAAGTAACGCTCAGCCCTCGCGGAAAGGCTCTTGGCTACGTTCGCCAGAATCCGATGGAGGACCGCTATTTATACACCAAGGAAGCGTTGGAAAAACAGATTATGGTGTGCCTTGGCGGAGCAGTAGCTGAAGAGATTTACTACGGTGGTCGCAGTACAGGCTCTAAAAACGATTTTGAGCAAGCTTTGGGAATGGCACAGGAGATTGTCCAAAGCGGGATGTCGCGTCTCGGCATTGTCCATCTACAATACGTGGATAAGACGCGAATTCATGACGAGGTAGAACGCCTTTTGGATAATATGCTGGATCAGACTCGTACCCTTTTGAAGCAATTTGACGATGTCTTCCAGACTGGGCTGGGCACATTAATGAATGCGGAAGTGCTTCAAGGTGACGAATTCCGTTCTTTGTTAAAACAAGTCAAAAAAGAAGAAGTAGCTGTTTGATCTCGATCATTTTATACACACTGCAAGCTGGTACGTATGTGCCGGCATGCAGTTTTTTTATGTTGTCCGCTAAACATTTTTCCTAGGGCGGTGCCAAACGCCTATTCAAATGAATATCCTACAAAATGATTAGGGAAAGACATCAGGAGGCAAGGAGACTCTATGGCGAATGTGAACCGGCGTAAACTAAACAAAAACCTTGGGAAAACCATCAGGCAAACCCAAGTAGAAATTCCGTTGATGCAAACTCCCCCCGAAGTAAAATGGATGCAGGACTTGGAAACGGAGCTGCTTGGAACGGATTCGGTGAATACACAGCAATCCAGCTCATATGCAGGGAAGAGCACGCAGCATTACACACCACCTATACAAAACGTGCCAAAGCAAAGCATTTCCTCCAATCAGACGACGTACTCCAAAGTAATCAAAGAGCGCAACGATGATCGTGTCCAATCGTTTGTCTATACAGATGACTTGACGGATCAATCGGTGACGACAGAAAAAATCGCAAATAGAGCCATTGATTCGTCCAAGATAAAACCGGGCACGATTGATAGCGTTCTATTAAAGGATTACGCTGTAGATAGCAGCAAGCTCGCTGACCGAAGTGTTACCTCAAGTAAAATTGCTCCCCATTCTATTCACGGTGAACATTTGGGGAGAAATGTGATCACCGGCGAGATGGTGCAGGATCATTCCGTAGCCGGACAAAAATTAGTCAATAACAGCATTACATCAGAAAAGCTGGCGGATAAAACAATCGATTCGATGAAGTTTGCCGAGGGAGCGATCCAGAGCAAGCATATTCAGGAACAGGCGATTACCACTGAGTTGATTCAGGATCAGTCGATCACGTCTGACAAAATAAAAATGGGAAGCATCCAGACGCGTAATCTCGCCAACTATTCGATCAACGCCGTCAAGCTAGAAGATGGAGCGGTTACCAACGACAAACTTCGTGATGGAGCCGTAACAGCACCAAAGATCGATGAAGATGCGATCGAGTCTCGTCATATTCGGGAAGGAGCGATCTCACATCATCATTTGACAGAGCAAATCATCGACAGCAACAACCTAAGTCCCGGTAGCGTGACAGACCAGCATATTGCTTTCCAAACCATTTACAGTCAGCATCTCCATGCCGAGGCTGTCACCAGTGAGAAGATCAGTCCCTATGCTATTTTGACAGAACACTTGGATCATTCTAGCGTAACGGGAGAAAAGGTAGCAAAGGAGTCGATCGGCAGCGTTCACCTTCAAGCGTCAAGCATCCTGACGAGCCATTTTCAGGATGGTTCTGTGACGACAAAGAAAATCGGAAATCAACAAGTCACGACGGACAAATTGGCGGATCACAGTATTACGATTGAGAAGCTGGGGAATCGCAGTGTAGGCGAACAACAGATCGTAGAAGAGAGTGTCGGGACAAAGCATCTTGTAAATGGTGCGGTTCGGGCTGAAAAAATTGCAAAGCGATCCATTGAGGACCAGCATTTGACCGAGAGACTCATCAGCAGCAATCATATCTCGGAATATGCCATTCAAACTCTGCACCTGCAAGATCATGTCGTGACAACCTCTAAGCTGGCGCCAGAGTCGGTATCGACGGACAAAATTACAGAACTGAGTGTGACGACGAACAAGCTGGCGGATTCGGCTATTACAGCACCAAAAATGGCAACAGAAGCAGTGAAAACACGACATTTAGGTAAAGCATCCATCACCAGTGATAAAATTGCTGACAAAGCCGTAACATCGGCGCATCTTGCCAGTCTCGCCGTACAAAACGAACACATTCAGCCAAAATCCATTTCCAAGGAGAAATTGCAGGAGGGAAGCGTCACCCGTGATAAAATTGCTGAGCATAGCATTGATGCTTCCAAGTTGGATACGCAATCGGTAACGGGTGAGCATGTCGTAAAAGGAGCACTTTCAGGGATTCATCTGCGAAAAGGCTCGATCACGGCCGAGCATGTGACGGAAAATAGTGTAGAAGCACAGCATGTTGCACCGCGGGCCATTACAGAAGAAAAAATAACGAATGGAGCCGTGACGGGGGCCAAGATTGCACCGGGCGCGATCACACAAAATCATCTCGCCGACAACTCTGTTACACCACAAAAGCTCTCTTTCCAGCCGGTAGAAACCATGAGCCATTTGGGGGTAACTCTTCAGCAATTCGGATTTATTCCGTTTCGTGTCCCTGCCCATGCACAGACAGTCGATGTTATCGTCAGATTGCCACTGCCGTATGCGGACACGCACTACTGCATCGTCGCGATGACCAATCAAGCGGGCTACTTCGCTTCGTTAAAATACACAAAGCGTACTTCTGCCGTCATTACTGTATCGCGCTCAGACAGCGGGCAGGAAAGCTCAGGTGTGCTTCAATGGATTGCGATTGGCGAAAAAGGAACAGTAGTAGAAGAGGATCTTTTGGACCACGTGATTACTGAGGCGTGGGAAGACGATCAAGATCAAGACGATCAAGATCAAGACGATCAAGATCAAGACGATCAAGACGATCATGATCAGGAAGATCAGGAAGATCAGGAAGAGTTGGAGCTTGAGCTGGAAATCCATGTCCAGGATGCAGAGGAATCCGATTCCGAGGAAGACAACCAATCCTAAATATTTGAAGGTAAGGAAGACAAAGACGAGTCAATAGGCGTGCTATGAGAGAGGGGGCTTTTCCACCTGAGCGAAGGTCTCCCTTTTTTATTTTTTGGTAACATAACTCAATTATGGTCAACTATATATGACGAGACTTTCATTGAATTTGCGACATCCCAATAGTATAATTGCTCTGTATACTTAGTCTGTATTTGTGTGGCAAGGTAAATGGAGGGAATATCCGATGTTGACGACGATTGCCCAGGTTGGGCAGCATGTTGGACAAGAAGTACGAATGGGTTGCTGGTTATATAACAAGCGCAGCAGCGGAAAGATTCAATTTTTGCAGCTTCGCGATGGCTCCGGCTTCATCCAAGGGGTAGTAGTCAAGGCAGAAGTAGCCGAAGACGTTTGGGAGAAGGCATCCCAATTGACACAAGAAAGTTCTTTATACATAACAGGTGTAGTACGTGCCGATGATCGCGCACCAAGCGGATTTGAACTCACGGTAACCGGTGTAGAGATTATTCAGATCGCACAGGAATACCCGATTTCTCTTAAAGAGCATGGCGTTGATTTCTTGATGGACCACCGTCATCTCTGGTTGCGTTCTCCCCGCCAACGCGCGGTTATGGCGGTTCGTTCGGAAGTCATTCGTGCTATGTACGAGTTTTTCCAAGAGAACGGATTTTACAAAGTGGACCCGCCAATTCTGACGCCAACCTCTGCGGAAGGCACGACGAATCTGTTCCACACCAAATATTTTGATGAAGACGCATATCTGTCTCAATCCGGCCAGCTTTATATGGAAGCTGCTGCAATGGCACTTGGACGGGTGTACTCTTTTGGACCTACCTTCCGTGCTGAAAAATCCAAAACGCGTCGCCACCTGATTGAATTCTGGATGATCGAGCCGGAGATGGCCTTTGTCGATCATGAAGAAAATCTTCGTATTCAGGAAGCATTTGTTTCGCATGTTGTGCAGTCCGTTTTGAAAAACTGTGCACGCGAGCTGAAAACATTAGAACGCGATACAACGAAACTGCAAAATGTAACAGGGACGTTCCCACGCATTTCCTATGATGATGCGATCAAGCTGCTTCAGGAAAAAGGTAGCGAGATCAAGTGGGGCGATGACTTCGGGGCACCTGATGAGACGATGATTGCCGAGCACTATGACAAGCCTGTATTCATCACGCACTATCCGACCGAGATCAAGGCATTTTACATGAAGCCACATCCTGAGCGTCCGGAAGTGGTCCTGTGTGCCGACATGATCGCACCGGAAGGATACGGTGAAATCATCGGCGGCAGCCAACGGATTGACGATCCAGAGCTTTTGGAAAAGCGTTTTGCTGAGCATGAGCTCTCTGAAGATGCTTATCGCTGGTATCTGGATCTTCGCAAATACGGTACAGTTCCGCATTCCGGCTTCGGTTTGGGCCTGGAGCGTACGATTGCCTGGATTTGCGGATTGGATCACGTACGTGAAACCATTCCGTTCCCACGCATGTTGAACCGTCTGTATCCGTAGTCGATTTTTTGAATCCGACACACCCTGTTGCTATAGGGCAGCAGGGTGTTCCTATTGTTTGTACAGCGCGTCTTTCGCACTTCCTTGCCATTCCAACTCAGAGGTGAACATGCGTTATGGATTCCCATATTTTACGATTGTTGCAAGAAGGTGCAACATCCGTATCCAATCTCTTACTCAAAATGTATAAACGGATGTCGTTGGCTGATGACGAGATGATGCTGCTCATCCAGCTGCTCTCCTTTCAACAGGAAGGGAATCGTTTTCCTACCCTTACCGAGCTGGAGGAGCGGATGTCCATGTCCAGCATGAGACTGATTCAGTCGTTGCAAAAGCTCCTTAAGGAAGATTGGTTAAGCATTGATGAATTTGTCGATCCGCAGTCCGGGATGCGACATGAGCAATACAATTTGACTCCTTTGTACAAAAAGCTGTATCAGACCTGGCGCGAGCAGCAAACAGACACGCGTGCATCTGAGCCACTTCTGGAGCCTTATCTGGAGACAGCTGCATCTTTAGATGTGGAGCCGGTTGCCATTTACTCGCGTTTTGAGCAAGCATTTGGTCGTCCACTGTCGCCATTCGAGCTGGAAAGCATTCATATGTGGACTGAGCAGGATGGCTATCAAGAAGAGCTAATTTTGACAGCACTTCGAGAAGCTGCAACCGTAGGAAAATTGCACATCCGCTATATCGACCGGATATTGCTGGAGTGGCAAAAGCAACAAATTACCAGCGTAGAGCAAGCTCGCTTGTACAGCCTGAATTTCCGCAGGCAATCGAATAGTGCAAGAGATTATCGGCAACCGCTTTGATTGAAGCCAATCAAGGCGGTTTTTTTATGTTTCCATAGAGGTTTTTGTAAGAAGCTTCCATTCCCCGTACCCATTCTCCGCGACTGTCATACCATATTACGTAGATGTAAGTTGCAGGAGGCGAATGTCTTGTGGAAAAACGAAAAAAAGATCTGCCTCACTGGGTGACGCCTGGTGTTTTCTCCGGCAATTATGTAGTGGATGAAGCAGTAGAGCGGATTTCAATCGTGAAGCCAGTAGAGCCAGCAGCAAAGGCAGAAGAGGAGATAAAGCTAAACGGGAATGACGAAGCCGTCAATGAAGAGACAGCAGCACCTAGTCCAAAACCTGAATTGGTGCTAGAGCCAACTTTTGAAATCATTATGCGAGAGACGGATGTCGCAACGAGCGACGAGCTGAGAAGCTTGGAGCAGGAAGTCGCTACCTTAAAAGAGGAAGTGGCAGCGTGGGAGAAACGCTGGAAGGAAGCTGAGGAAAGTCAGAAAAAAGAAATGCAATATCTGTATCAGGTGGTCCTTTCCCTAAAAAAGGAGTGGGAGATCGAGCGGAATGAACATCGCCATAATTAGTCCTGGGCCTTTCTCGGTGCCACCAGTCAATGGCAGCTCGGTGGAGCACGATATTGACGAAGTGACCAAGATGATTGACCCCGAGCACCAGGTGACGATCTATACCCGCAAATGTGCCACCTATCCAAAGTCGTCAGTAGAAGAAAATCGTGAATTTATTCGCTATGCCTATAAGGGACCGACTCCGTATTTGCAAAAAATTATCAAGCACATACGCAAGCATAAGCCAGATGTCATCCTGGTGGAGAATAGACCGACGTATGTGCTTGCGCTCAAGCGTCATTTTCCTAAAATCCCGGTTTTTGTGAACATGCACTCACATGTGTATGGCTCTACCGCAATGATCAGCAAGGCAAAAATGAAAAAAGTCGTTCGGCTGGCATCTGGTTTTATTACGAATAGTGAATTTTTACGCCGACATTTTATGAGAACAAACCACATTCCTGGTCACAAAATCCACGCTGTTCATCTTGGTGTCGATGTGTCCCCTTATCAGGAGGCAAAGCTGCATTCCTCCATCAAAAAGTTGCGCAAGCAAATTGGGCTTAAGGAAGATCACCGTATTCTCTTTTACGCGGGGAGGTTGATGCGAGGTAAAGGTGTTCACGTCCTGTTAAAGGCTTTTCGGCACGTGAGCGAGAAGGACCCACTGGCTCGCTTGGTTATCGTCGGTGGAACCGGGTATGGAAGCAATCGGCTCAATCCCTACGTGAAAGAACTGAAAAGGCTGTCAGAACCACTTGGAAACAAGGTCAAGTTCGTCAATTTTGTTCCGAGTGTAAAAATGCCACTCTACTATCAACTCGGGGATATCGTTGCGACTCCCTCCGTATGGAAAGAAGCCTTTTGTCGAGTAAACCTGGAGGCAATGGCATCAGGTAAGCCTGTAATTTCTACGCCGCGTGGGGGGATCAAGGAGGTTGTGACCCACCAAGGAAGCGGTTTTATTATCCCTCCAAAAGAGTGGAGCAAGGAGCTGCCAATTATCTGGGAGCTATTATGGAGCGCTCCGCATATTCGTACGGAAATGGGAAAACAGGCACTGATGCGAGCCAAGCAGTTTTCCTGGTACGCGACCGCTCAGGGCTATCTAAAAGTATTTGAAAATGCAGTTGCCAAACGCGAGGCGGGTAAACAACCACTTCAGAAAACGGGATGAAAAAATTTTTTGGCCTATAGGTGGTTGCCCTTTCTTACTCCTATGTGGACGTCTGCCCTGTCCAGCTATCAAGAAACGCATACCTTATAAGTATCGCAGAGCACAACTGGGGAGTGATACTTGTGAAAGGGTTAATCTTGTGTGCTGGACGTGGTACGCGACTGCACCCCTTCTCCTATTCGCAACCGAAAACCCTCCTCCCTGTGGCCAATCATCCGGTATTACACTATTGCATTCGCAAATTGCGTGAAGTGGGTGTCCATGACATCGGGATCGTCATTCACCCTTCTCAAGTGCAGATTCCTCCACTCGTAGGTGATGGCAGTCAATTCGGAGCTGCTATTACGTTTATAGAGCAGGAAGAACCGCTGGGAATAGCTCATGCCGTCCAATTAGCGCAACCGTTCTTGCAAGACGAACCGTTTATCTTGTTACTTGGTGATAACTTGTTGATGGATTCGCTGCACGGGCTGAAGCGTGCATTTTCCGAAGAAAATTCAGACGGCGTTGTGATGCTAAGTGAAGTGGAGAGACCACAGGATTATGGGATCGCCGAAGTACAGGAAGGGCGTCTGGTCTCAGTAGAGGAAAAACCCCGTCAGCCAAAGAGCAATCTAGCGGTTATTGGCGCATACCTGTTTACCAAACCCATTTTTGAGTCGATTGCTACACTCCAGCCATCCAGCCGTGGTGAATATGAGATCACGGATGCGATTCAGTCCTTGATTAATCGAGGTTTTCATGTTGATTATGCCGTTACAAGTGGCAAGTATTCGGATGTGGGGACCATTGACCGTTGGCTGGAGGCTAACCGCTGGATGTTGACACGCGATTTAGGCGTGACTCATCAGGTTGGCGATGAAACCAGTGTGGTAAATTGTGACATTGTCGGTCCAGTCTTGATTGGAAAAGGATGCAAGATTGAAAATTGCCGATTAGGACCATATGTTTCGATTCAAGACGGTGTTCATCTCAAAAATTGTACACACATTGAGAACAGCATTCTTCTTGAGAACAGCTTGTTGCAGGATGTTACCTGGAAAGTAACTGATAGTGTATTCGGGCGCTCCTCGCATTTAGAGGGCCATTCTACAGATAACAGTGGTGTATTCATCTTAAGTGACAAGTCATCAATTCGCATTCCGGCAGTGAAGAGGGAGGAGCCATGATTCCGACCTTTACCGTTGTCATTCCCGCGTACAATCGTGCCTCGTTCATTAGAAAAGCAGTCAGAAGTGTACTGAACCAAACTTGTAAAGACTGGAAGCTCTTGATCATGGATGATGCCTCGACAGACCGGACGAGAAAGAAGATAGAAAAGTATCTCTATCATCCCAACATCATGTACTACCGCATGGAGAAAAATGCCGGGATATCCAAAGTGATGAACCAGGCATTGTCGATGGTAGATACGCCTTACCTCGTTCAGCTGGACTCCGATGATTGGTTGCCAAAGCGAACATTGGCTGTTTTAAAGAAGTACATCAATAAGAGTAAAAAAAGCACAGCCTTGTTCTATGGAAATATAAAAATCTGGAGGGTACGACGGGGAAAGTACTACAAACCGTTTCTCGTTAAACATAAACACTTCCGCAACAAGTACCAGTTTTTGAAGTACAACCGCTGGATGGTTGCTCCTCGTTGCTATCGAGTTGCCGCTCTCCGTGAAGTTGGCGGCTGGGATACCTCTGATAAATACGAAGGCAGAATTATGGAGGACAGACGCATCATCTTGCGCTTGATTGAAAAATACCGAGTCAGATTCATTAATCGCAAACTGTATAACCGGACCAAGCATCGTGGTCAGCTGACTGACAACAAAATGAAGCGTAGACGGAACCACCTCCGGAAAAAGACGTTCAAGTATTATTTGAAACGGTGGGGGAAAAAGTACAAAGCCGTTTACGGATATAGGGATGGTTATCTCGTGATCAAACGGCTGAAGAAAGTGAGGCGGCGACGTCGATGACAAAAGCGCTTGTTACCGGTTGTGCCGGTTTTATCGGGTCTCATTTGACTCAGCGCTTGTTAAATGACGGAGTAACAGTCATCGGGATTGATGGGTTTGTAGACAATTACGATGTGGCTGCAAAGCTTCGAAATTTGGCAGAGATCGGGAATCGGCCCGCCTTTACCTTTCACTCGACGATGCTACAAGCACAGCGCTGGAAGGATTGGCTGGATGGTGTGGATGTCGTCTATCATCTTGCCGCCCTTCCAGGTGTTCGAAATAGCTGGGGGAAGGCTTTTACTGACTATGTCAGCCATAATATATTGGCAACACAGTTTTTGCTGGAGGCATGTGCGCAGTTGCCTAAACCGCCAGTTGTCGTGGTTTCCTCCTCCTCTTCCGTCTACGGGACGATGCAGGGCACCTTTACAAATGAGAATGCCCCGTTACGTCCTGTTTCCCCATATGGTATGACAAAGGAAGCCATGGAACAAATTTGTCTGGTTTACGTAAAAGCGTTTGGTTTACCTGTCACAATGCTGCGGTACTTCACGGTCTATGGACCCAGACAACGACCAGATATGGCCTTTCACCTTTTTTTCCGAAAGATGCTGAAGGGGGAAGCGGTGTCGGTGTTTGGGGACGGTCAGCAAAGCAGAGATTTCACCTATGTAACCGATGCAGTTGAAGCCAATTTGCTTGCTGCAAAACATGCAGCGCCCGGAGACATATTCAACGTCGGTGGCGATCGTGAAATAAAGCTCATTGACGTTCTTGGCATCATGGGTGGCTTGCTGAACATTACTCCACAAATTGTTTATCAGACAGGTCCTGTCGGCGATTCGCAGCGTACTTGTGCAGATATCACCCTCGCTCAAACTCGCTTGGGTTACCATCCACAGGTTTCGCTGGAAGACGGATTGCGTCAACAATTAGCCGATATACGTTCGCAAGGAAAGGGATCATGACACATACAGGAGGACAGCCCTATGCATCGGGTCCTCGTTTATCGAAGAAAGTTTCTCCCTAAGAGCGAAACCTTTATCTACGAACAATTGATCGGACATCATCAGGTCAAAACGATGGTGCTGACGAGACAACGTCCATTTAACCGAAAACAGTTTCCTTACTCGCCGGTCTATGTGCGCAAGCGTATGACCGGCCTCTCCACATGGTTGAAGCACAAAAAAATCAAATGCGTGCATGCCCGCTTTGGGCCGGCTGGTCTGGAAATGCTGCCGCACGCAAGAAAAGCAAAGCTGCCACTGATTACATCCTTTCATGGATTTGATGCGACCAAGCGTGTCAGGGAAAATCCCGGCTACCGACGAGCGTTGAAGCGTCTATTTCGACGGGGAAAAGCCTTCACAGTCGTAAGCAACCATATGAAAAAAAGGCTCATACGACTCGGCTGCTCAGCAAAAAAAATCACGCTTGTTCGCTCGGGCATAGATTTGCGCAAATTTCCAATGCTGCCAGTACAGCCGGTTGAGAATGGGGAATTTCGGCTACTCAGTGTTGGCAGATTGACGGAGAAAAAGGGGATGGATACGTTAATCAAGGCGTTTTCTACCGTTCACAGGTCGCATCCGCATGCAAAATTGATCATCGTCGGTGAGGGTGATCAGAAAAAAAGATTGAAGCGCCTCGTTAAAAAATACAAGCTGGGCAAGCGGGTTGTCTTCAAGGGCGCTTTGCCGCATCGGGATGTGCAGAGTGAGCTGGCGAGATGTCATGTGTTCGTCATTGCTTGCAAGACTGCAAGAAATGGCGATCAGGAAGGCATTCCGAATGTGTTGATGGAAGCGATGGCTTCTGGACGTCCTGTCATTTCTACTTATCATTCCGGCATTCCCGAATTGGTGGAAAACAAGCAGACGGGATACCTGGTTCCCGAGCGATCCCCTACCAAATTGGCGAAAATGATTAGCCATGTCCTGTCACAGAGACATGAATGGGCAGAAGTCGTCGCACGCGCGAGAGAGAAAGTGGAACGAAACCACGATATTAACAAGCAGCGAGCCAAGCTGGAAGAGTTGTACTTGCGCGTGATGAAAAAATGATGGGGTGAAACAATGAAAGTTGCCGTTATCGGTACAGGATATGTAGGCTTGACGACGGCGGTCTCTCTGGCCATGTATGGTCACGAGGTTGTGGGGATTGATCTCGTCGAGGCAAAAATAGCAATGCTTAAGCAAGGATTGTCACCCATCTACGAGCCGGGGCTTGAAAAGGCGCTCGTTCAGGTTCTGCAGCAAGGGATATTGACCTTTTCCACGGATCTAAAGGATGCCAAGGATTCCGAGGTCCTCTTTGTTTGTGTGGGAACACCGGAAGCTACTGATGGGACGGCTGATTTGTCCTATTTACTGGCTTCCATATCCGACATAGGAGTGCTGCACAATAACAACCCAATGGTACGTACAGCTGTCATTAAAAGCACGGTGCCTGTCGGGACAGGAGATCGGGTTGCAGCATTATTAGAGGATGGTCAATCCCTTTTTGTCGTGTCAAATCCCGAATTTTTGCGAGAAGGAAATGCACTTGCAGATGCGTTAAAGCCGTCGCGAATTGTAATCGGGGCGAATCATCAGGCAGCAAGAGCAGTCATGGAGCGTTTGTACGAAGGCGTAGCTGCACCACGGGTCATTACGACAAGAGCCAATGCAGAGCTGATCAAGTACGCTTCAAACGCCTTCTTGGCAACCCGGATTTCGTTTATGAACGAGCTTTCTCGGCTGAGTACTGTGCTTGGAACTGATATTTTGACAGTGGCACAGGGCATGGGACTCGACAGCAGGATTGGACCCGAATTTTTACGGGCAGGTGTAGGCTACGGAGGTTCCTGTTTTCCCAAAGACACGATTGCCTTGCTCCAGCTTGCACAAGAAAAGGGAGTATCTTTAAGCCTGCTGGATAAAGTTCGCGAAGTTAATCGGTCCCAGCCTGTCTGGTTTATGCAGCAGGTGAGAAAACACATCCCTGAGTTGAAAGATAAACAAATCGCTTTGCTTGGGCTCGCCTTCAAGCCTGATACGGACGACATAAGGGAAGCTCCGTCACTTACGATTATAGAGGAATTAAAAAAGAGCGGAGCGGAAATCCGCGCATATGATCCGATTGCAGCACCAGCAGTTCAAAAGCTGCATCCCGAGGTTACGTACTTCGATACGCCGGAAGAAGCCTGTAAGGGCGCCCATGCCGCTTTATTGATTACGGAGTGGAAGGAATGTATCCAGCTTCCCTGGAGTGTAATTCATGCGAACATGGCACAGCCTGCCTTATTTGATGGTCGCAACGCATGGCCAATGAATGAAGTGAGGGAAGCGGGCTTTCACTATACAGGCGTAGGCAGAAGCTGACTTTTCCAAAAGGGAGAGCTCAGCTTTTTTCTTGTGGAAGCTACTCTCCCCATGATTCGTTGCGAGAAAGATGTTCTTCTCATTTGAACCGAATAACATAATAGGATAGGATAAGAATATGGATGATTTGACCATAGGAGACATCAATCCGAGGGAGTGATCACGGTGAACAAAAGCAAAACACTGCCTAAACGCAGTGACGTCCCCGCTGAATACAAATGGCGTTTGGAAGATATTTATCCAAGCGATGCTGATTGGGAAAAAGACGTTCAAAAAGGAAAGCAACTCGCTGATCAAATAGCAGCACTGAAAGGTACGCTGGGACAATCGGGTAAAAACCTGCTACAAGCGTTGACGCTGCAAGATGAGCTGCTCAAGACCCTTGATCAGGTATACGTATATGCACGGATGAGACGTGATGAGGACAATGCCAACAGCACGTATCAAGGGCTTACCGATCGTGCGACAGGCCTGAGCACACAGGCATACGGCGCTATTTCGTACATACAGCCGGAGATTCTTGCTATCTCCAATGATGAGCTACAGAAGTGGATCGAAGAGGAGGCGGGCCTTGCGCATTATCGCATTCTATTGGATGAAATCATGCGTTTTCAGCCACATACGTTATCTTCGGAGGAAGAGGCGCTGCTTGCAAACATGAGTGAGCTTGCTTCAGCACCGTCCAAAATTTATGGGATGCTAAACAATGCCGATATGAAATTCCCGATGATTACGGATGAGAATGGGGAAGAAGTCGAGCTGACGAAAGGCCGTTATATACAGTTCATGGAGAGCAAGGATCGCCGTGTACGCAAAGAGGCATTTGAGGCATTGTACGAGACATACGGCAAATTCCGGAATACAATTGCAGCGTCGCTGACCTCGGCGATCAAAGGTGATGTTTTCTACGCCCGTACACGTAAGTATCCATCTGCTTTGTATGCTGCGCTGTTCGCTGACAATGTGGATTTGTCTGTGTACGACAATTTGATTGCGACGGTTCGCGAGCATTTGCCACTGATGCATCGTTATATTGCGCTTCGCAAAAAGCTGCTTGGTGTAGATGAGCTCCACATGTACGATCTCTATGTTCCGATCGTACCTGAAGTGGAGATGAATATCCCCTATGATCAAGCAGTATCAACGATTAAGGAAGCTCTCCACCCGCTTGGAGAAGAGTACGGCAGCATTTTGGAAGAGGGCTTCAGCAATGGCTGGATTGACGTATATGAAAATGCAGGGAAAACGAGCGGTGCCTACTCATGGGGAGCCTATACGACCCATCCTTTCGTGCTGATGAACTACCAGGATAACGTCAACAACATGTTTACCCTCGCACACGAAATGGGACATGCGCTGCATAGCTATCATTCGAACCATGCACAGCCTTACACGTATGCAGATTATAAAATCTTTGTAGCCGAAGTGGCCTCTACGCTGAACGAGGCTCTATTGATGAATCATCTGCTCGAAACCACGACCGACAAAAAACAGCGGATGTACTTGATTAACTACTACTTGGAGCAGTTCCGCGGTACGGTGTTCCGTCAAACGATGTTTGCTGAATTCGAGAAGATTGTCCATGCAAAAGAAGAGCAGGAGGAGCCGCTCACTGCTGACTCCCTGAGTGAAATTTATCGGAAATTGAATGTAGCGTATCATGGACCGGATATGGTCGTTGACGAAGAGGTTGATTTGGAGTGGGCGCGAATTCCTCACTTTTACCGCAACTTCTATGTCTACAAATACGCGACAGGCTTCTCAGCAGCGACCTCACTCTCCAAGCAGATTTTGGAGGAGGGGCAACCGGCTGTTGATCGATACCTGCAATTCCTCAAGGGCGGTAGCTCCAATTATCCGTTGAATTTGCTCAAAACAGCGGGCGTAGACATGACATCTGCAGCACCAATCGCAGAGGCACTGAGTGTATTCAAAGGGCTGCTAGAAGAGATGGAGCAGCTCGTGGGAGAGTAAGCTATTTCCTGAAATAGAATATATAGGGAAAAACGACAGTCAAGAGACGATCTCTTGGCTGTTTTTTCATGTTTATACTTTTCATTGAAAAAAAACTAAAAAACGGTAACTGAATCATATTTCCTTCGTATATACTTTTGACTTGTGCAAATTCTCCGACCTGGGACGGAGGGGAAGTTCCATCCGGTGACTGTTTTGCAGTGTAGGGAAAAACTGGCACAATAACGCAAGGGAATGATTGTAAAACTTGGAGGAATCACTGTGAAAAAACGAGTGTCGGTTGTTCTGGCTTCACTTTTGCTCGTCACCGCTGGCTGCGGCGGACCAGCTGCTGAAACACCACAACAGGCAGAGGCAGAAGTAAAAGCAAAGGTAGTAGAGGTAGTGAAGGTTAAAAAGGAAAGCAGCCCAGTTTTATTGCGGGTGACGGGAATGGTCGAGGCAAAACGTGATGCCGTACTGCCATTCGGAACAGGTGGAACAATCTCTACGATTTCAGCAATCAAAGGAACGAAAATTTCCCAAGGTCAAGTCTTGGCAACATTGGATGCCAAGTACTTCCAGCGAGAAGTAGAGGCAGCGGCAAGTCAGGTAGAAGAGGCGACAGCACGTCGCACAAAGACACTCAAAGGAGCAACAGCAGAAGCGATTGAAAAGCAGCGTCTGCAAGTAAAAAGTGCACAGGAAAAATTGGAAAAAGCGAAGCAGGATGTCGCAACTGATGAAAAGCTGTTAGCTGGTGGAGCTATTTCGCAGAGCGAAATAAATGAGCGAAGACGTGCCTTGACTCAAGCTGAAATTTCTGCACGAGATGCCCAGCTAGCGTTAGATGAGTTGATGCGCGGGGCACAGCCAGAGGACATTGCGTTAGCAAATGCTTCGATCAAGCAAGCGAGCGGTCAAGTAGAACGGGCAAAAAAGAGCCTCGATGATGCCAAGATTCAAGCTCCGTTCTCCGGAACGATCGTAGATGTCTACAAGCAGGTAGGCGAGCAGGCATCCCCTGGTGAGAATATCATCCATCTGGTTGATTTATCAGAAGTAAAAGTGACTCTGGACGTAACGAACGATTTGATCAGCCAGTTCCAGGAAAAAGCAAGCGTACAGGCGGCATCCGATGACGGCAAGAAGAGCGAGGGGACTGTTACATTTGTTTCACCGGTTGTTGACAAGCAGACAGGTAAATACCGCGTGGAAGTAACGATTCCGAACTCCGAAGGCTACTGGCGCGGGGGGATGGCAGCGGTTGTAGAGATGCCACGCAAGGTGAACGGCTTCCTCGTTCCTCTTGAGAGCGTCGGAGTAAGTCAGGAGAAGCACTATGTCATGGCAGTTGAGAATGGCTTGACTGTAAAAAAAGAGGTCAAAACAGGACAGATGGTAAATGACCAGATTGAAGTTGTTTCAGGAATCAAAGAAGGAGATCAGCTTTTGCGCAGTGGAATCACGTTCTACGTCGAGGGGCAAAAAGTTGAGGCGAAGGGAGAATAGAGCATGAACAAGATGATTCTCTTTTTGCTGAAAAGACGGTTAATCGTCTACCTCTTTACGTTTTTGCTCGTGATTGCAGGATTAGGCTCCCTAATGAGCTTTAACATCGAGCTGGTTCCGAAGACGAACTTTCCGATGCTCTCCGTCAATATTTCAGGCGGATCGCTCCCTCCAGAAGAGATGGAAGAGAAGATCACGAAGAAAATTGAGCAGGAATTGAAGACCTTGGCTGACATCAAGGAATACTCTTCAACGACAGGCACCGGCTACGTCAACATGACGATCAAAGCAAAAGAGGGCAGAGGTGAGCAAGCCAAGCAGGATGTACAAAATGCAGTTAACCGCTTGCGCAACGGCTTCCCTAAGGCAGTAGATACGGTCAACGTTTCCCAAATGAATTTCGGTGACGAGCAAATGATTGACTACGCGTTGGTTGGGTCAGATCCTCAGGCTATGCTGAGTATAGCCAAAACAACGATTAAAGATAGAATCGAAGAAGTGCCAGGCGTGAAGGAAGTAAAGATTTCTGATCGCAGCTTTGAAAATCAGATTGCGATTAGCTTACTGCCGGAAAGACTCAATGCGTACCGGACGACACCGGATCAAGTTATCTCTCAGCTGAAGGAGACGAACTGGAAGCAAGCGATTGGAACCTTGGAAAATAGCGGCTTTGATACGGTTGTCATGATTGATAACACATACAACACCGTGCAGGAATTAAGTGTAGTGCCGATCAATACGCCGAACGGAACAGTAACGTTAAATCAGCTCGCAACGATCGAAGATTTGCGCGGAAAAGTGAAAAACTCTGTTGCTCTGACTAATGGTAGCGTATTCGTTCATTTAAGTGTTTCGCGCGCAGATGGTAGCGATCTGATTACGACTCAACACAAGGTCGAAGATGTGGTTCGTGAAATCAATGCGGAGGCAAATGGGCAGTACAGCATGAAGGTCATGTTTGAAGCCGTATCCTATATTCAGCATGCTGTTTCCAATCTGAGCCGCGATGTTATGATCGGTGGAGCGCTTGCGATCATTATCTTGTTCGTTTTCTTGCGCAACTGGCGTGTGACCTTGGTAATTGCAACGACTCTCCCGCTTTCTGCTTTCATGACTTTTATTGCAATGAAACTTGGCGGCTACAATATCGACATGATTACGCTCCTATCACTCAGTCTCTCGGTCGGTCTGATCGTAGACGCCGCCATCGTTGTATTGGAGAGCATTTATCATTTCCGGGAGAAGGGCGAACCACTCTCGCAAGCGATTGTAAAAGGGACAAGAGAAGTATTTACGCCTGTTTTTACCTCGCAGCTGACGATTATTATCGTATTTTTGCCCCTCATTTTCGCGGATTTTGAAGACTGGCTAAAGCCGATCCTGACTACGATTGCCTTCACGGTATCATCAGCGATCATTGCCTCTACCATTGCGGCGTTCTTCTTTGTACCAGTATTTTCTGAACGATTTTTACAGAAGGACAAAAATGTTTCCATCGAAGGCGAAGGAAAAGAAAATGCGATTAATCGTGCTTTCAACAGCTTGCTGAAGCTGGCTTTGCGCAATCGAGTCAAAACGCTGCTTGTTGCATTGGCAATGCTGGTCAGTATCGTGTTCCTGATGCCATTTATGAAGATGGGGCAAGGAATTAACCCCAATGAAAACCTGGTGTTTGCTACTATACAAATGCCGACGGGATCTACGCTGGAACGCTCGCAAAAAGCGGCTCTTGCAGCGGAGGAAGCATTGCGACAAATTCCTGAGGTCAATGACATCTTTTTCTTCTCTTCCAAAGAGAGTTCTGAAATCTACATCTCCTTGAAGCCAAAGAGTCAAAGAGAAAGAGACAAGGATGCATTAACGTTAGACATCAATGAAAAACTGAAATCAGTACCTGAAGTCGACTCTATTTCTACATCGTTTGGTAGTCAAGGAGGAAGTGCACCAATCCAACTCGATATTGTCGGTGAAGAAATGGAGCAAATGAGCAAGCTCGCAACAGATGTAGAAGGTATGCTCGCGACAATCCCGGGTTTGGAAAACATTCGTAACGACTTCAAAGAAGGAAAAGAAAAAGTAACGCTTGTCCCCAAACAGGATGCGCTAGCCCGCCTGGATGTGGATCATCGTTCCTTGCTGCAACAGCTTAGCGTGATGATCGGCAATCAACAAATCACCTCTATTACGAAAAATGGAATCGAGGTAGATGTAGTTGCCAAGATGCCGGATAATTGGCTCAAGCACCCTGATCAGCTTCGGAATGTTACCGTGAGCTCAAGAAGTGGAGCACAGGTACCGCTTGTGGATCTGGTTGACATCACCTACAGCAAATCACCGGTGACCATTACACATGAAAAAGGTCATCGCATCGTAAAAGTGTCCGCTGAAATGCAAGGCACAGATTTAGGTGCAGTGGGTCGTGAAATCAATGAGAAATTACCTGCACTGGCAGTTCCCGCAGGTCTCAAGCTCGAAATTGCAGGTAAGCTGAAAGAACAGAGTGCCAATATGACACAAGGTATCTTTGTGTTCATCGGTGTGCTTGCTCTGATTTACGTAGTAATGGTTGCACAGTTTGGCCGTTTGTCCCAACCGTTCATTATTATGCTGACTATACCGATGGCATTAGTTGGCGTGGTCATTGGGTTTGTGATTACGCAGCGGGTATTCGGTGAGCTGGCGATGATCGGGATTATCATGCTCGTTGGGATTGTCGTATCGAATGCGATTTTGCTCATCGACCGGATCAACCTGTTGCGTAATCGTGGAATGAAGACAGGTGAAGCGATTATTCAAGGGACAAAAGACCGTGTACGTCCCGTCATTATGACCAAGCTGACAGCCATTCTCGGGATGCTCCCGATGGGTCTGGCGATGGCGGAGGGCTCCGATTTGGAAGCACCTCTCGCGACCGCGGTTATCTCCGGCTTGATTTTCCATACAATGGTAACGCTGGTTCTCGTACCTGTTTTGTACTCGCTGTTTGAAGGAGTTAAAGAACGGCAGTTGGCTCGCAAAGAAGCACGTAGGGAAAAACGTGAAAGCAAGCGTGCTCTGAAAGCCAAGCCTCCGCAAGAAACAGATCTATAAGGAAAGAGAGAGAAGGGGAGTGTGCGAAAACCCTTCTCTTTTTCTTTTCGTTCGTTTAAAAGTTAGGTAGAATAAGGGAATAAGCATACATAACAAGACCGTTTGAAGGGAGAATCGATATGGATTTGCAGCTTCAGGGAAAGACGGCTATTGTTCTGGCTTCTTCCAAAGGATTAGGCAAGGCGACTGCGTTCTGCCTCGCTCAAGAGGGGGCGAATGTCACGATTTGTGGACGTGATGCGGAGGCACTTGCTTCCGTTCGAACCGAGATTGAGCAAGCAACTGGCAGGGCGCCACTGGCTGTAAAGATTGATGTGACAAAAGAAGAGGATATCAAGCGCGTAGTAGAAGAAACAGTCAATCATTTTGGCACTGTCCACATATTGATTAACAACTCGGGTGGGCCTGTTGTTGGAAAATTCGATCAATTGACAGACGAGCAATGGATTTCTGCTTTCCAGCTGAACCTGCTTAGTTATGTACGAGCAATTCGTGCTGTGCTGCCCCATATGCGGGCAAATCAGTTTGGGCGAATTATCAATTTTGCCTCTTCATCCTTCAAGCAACCGTTGGAAAACTTGATCTTGTCCAATACGTTCCGCACGGGGGTGCTTGGTCTAGCCAAAACCCTATCATCTGAGCTTGGTCCTGACGGTATATTGATAAATACGATTGGGCCAGGGCGCATCGCGACAGATCGTGTTTCGCAATTGGACGGTCTTAGCGCAGAGGCACAAAATACCAGTACTGATGCTGTTCGCGAAAATTGGGAAAAACAAATACCACTTGGTCGTTACGGTCAGCCAGATGAGTTCGCTCGCATGGTGACATTTTTGGCGTCGCCAGCAAACAGTTATGTGACTGGTCAGGCGCTTCTCGTAGATGGTGGTATAGTAAAAGCGATCTAATAGTAGACGGCAGTAACGATAAAACGAGAAGGGGGAAAAACGGATGAGTAAAGAAAGCTCGTTTGATATCGTATCCAAAGTAGAGATGTCTGAGGTAAACAATGCAATTCAGACTGCACTCAAAGAAATCGAAAATCGTTTTGACTTTAAAGGAAGCAAAAGCAGTATTTCTTTGGAGAAAGAGGAGCTCGTATTGATCTCCGATGATGATTTCAAGCTGACCCAGGTGAAAGACATCTTGCTTGGTAAACTGGTAAAACGAGATGTGCCGATCAAAAACCTCGATTATGGGAAAATCGAGCCAGCAGCGGGCGGAACTGTACGCCAACGCGTCAAGCTGGTTCAAGGCATAGATAAAGACAATGCGAAAAAAATCAACAATATTATTAAAGAAGCAGGACTAAAGGTAAAAACGCAAATTCAAGATGATCAGATTCGCGTGACAGGAAAAAGTAAGGATGAGCTACAGCAAGTTATTCATGCGATTCGAAAAGCGGATTTGCCCTTGGATGTGCAATTTATCAACTATCGGTAATCACTAGTACGTGTTCAAAAGGTTGGCTATTTCAGCTCCAAGAAAACTAGAAAAGTTTTGCTTCTAACTCTCTACTACCTTGCGTATGCATGTACTAATAGGTGTGACAAGCACTTGCGAAAGGGAGAGTAGAGACATGAAGGTCTTTATTATCAGTATGCGCAATCTCATTTTAGGTGGAATTGTCTTCGTTGTGGTCCTGGTGGCCGGAATCGTGCTATTGGTGAAAGATCCTTTGCACGTCTCTGACTCGTATCGACCAGGAGAAGCGAGTGTTCCCGTAACTGCAACATCATCGGATATCCAGCCAATCAGTACGGAAAAACCGTTATTGAACATGGATATCAAGGTGGACGGCACCACTGCTGAAGTAACGTTGCTCACACAAAATTTCCAGTTCGTCCAGGACAACGGAGACATGAACCAGAAGCCTGTTTTTGGCCAAGGACATGCGCACCTGTACATTGACGGGGAAGCAAAAGGGATGATCTATCATCCAGATTTCTTGCTGAAAAAGCTGCCCAAGGGAGAACACGAGATTCGGGTAGAGCTGAACTACAGCAATCATTTGCCGTATAAAGTAGAATCGACACAAAAATTTGTCGTTGAGTAAGAAAACCTCTATCGAGGTATTCTCAAGGAGGATCAACCGCGTATAGTGGAAAGTTTCCATGCGCTCCAGAATGTAAAAGCCTCGTGCTTATATATTCTTTATACGGTGAGAAAACAGCGTTCCGATGAGGGACGCTTTTCTTTTTGTGGGTAAGCAGGAATAGACTGGAAGAGGAAGAATCATGATTGTATATAGCAGAATAGTCTGAAATTTTTAGAGGGGGGCGTTTTATGCTGCGATCAATCACAATTGGTGATTTACTCGATGAGACAGCGGGGCGTTACAAGGAAAAGGAAGCAGTCGTTTATCAGGAAAGGTCACTTCGGTATTCCTTTGGTCAATTTCAGGATATATGCAATCAGGTAGCGAGAGGCTTCATGTCGCTAGGTATTGAAAAAGGGGAAAATGTCTCGATCTGGGCAACGAACGTTCCAGAATGGGTTATTTCCCAGTTTGCAACGGCAAAAATGGGTGCGGTGCTTGTGACAGTCAATACCAGCTATCGGACACATGAGCTGGAATACTTGCTGCGTCAATCAGAGTCGACTACACTGCTGCTGATTGATTCGTATCGGGATGCCAGTTATTTGGAGATGATCCGTGACATATGTCCTGAGCTTGCTGAATGCAATCCTGGTGAACTGCGATCCAAGCGGCTTCCTCACTTGAGAAACGTCATTTATTTGGGAGAAGAAAGGCAACAAGGGATGTTTTTGTGGAAAGACTTGCTCGAGCGTTCAGAGCTGGTCAGCGAAGAAGAACGCATCGTCAGGCAGCAATCGCTACTCCCGGATGATGTGATCAATATGCAATATACATCGGGAACGACTGGATTCCCCAAAGGTGTCATGCTTTCTCATGTAAACATCGTCAATAACGCGATTAAAGTAGCGGAATGCCAAGGACTTGGCTTAGAAGACAGGGTATGTATTCCTGTTCCCTTTTTCCACTGCTTTGGTTGTGTAATGGGCACTCTCGCTTGCGTGGCGACAGGAGCAACAATGGTACCAGTAACCGCCTTTGACCCAGGGCTTGTCCTATCAATCGTAGAACAGGAGCGATGCACAGCTTTGTACGGTGTACCGACGATGTTCATCGCAGAATTGAACCATCCGACGTTTGAGGCTCGTGATTTGAGCTCATTACGAACAGGTATCATGGCGGGTTCCTTGTGCCCGATTGAAGTAATGAAAAATGTCGTCGACAAGATGGGGATACGAGATATTACGATTGCATACGGGCAAACAGAATCATCCCCTGTGATTACTCAGACCAGACCGGAGGATTCGATTGAACGAAAGGTAGCCACAGTGGGAAGGCTGCACGAGGGTGTAGAGGCTAAGATTGTTGATCCGGTAACTGGAGAAAGCCTCCCACTAGGCGTTCAGGGAGAATTGTGCACACGCGGATACCTGGTGATGAAAGGCTACTATAACATGCCTGATCAGACTGAAAAGGCAATCGATGCTGATGGTTGGCTGCACACGGGAGATTTGGCTACGGTAGATGAAGAAGGATATTACAAAATCACGGGAAGACTCAAGGACATGATTATCCGCGGAGGGGAGAATATTTATCCACGCGAAATCGAAGAGTTTCTGTATACCCATCCTAAAATCCTCGATGTACAGATCGTTGGTGTACCAGATCCGAAATTCGGGGAGCAGGTACTCGCTTGCATTCGCGTCAAAGAGGATACTGATTTGACCGAAGAAGAAATTCGTTCCTATTGCGAGGGAAAGGTAGCGCACTTTAAGATCCCCCGTTATATACAGTTTGTCACCGAGTATCCGATGACTGCCTCGGGAAAAATACAAAAATACAAGCTGAGAGAACATGCGATGCAATTGCTTGGATTGTCCGCAAGCGAGGCGACAGAAACGGCATAGGTTCTTTACAATCCTCCCTGTGTCTACTATGATGAGTGGATATGTACAGGGAGAGGAGCAGCACGACAATGGAGATTCGGTTACTCGGACCAGAGGATGCAAAAGCTTTTTCCAAGGTAAGACTGGAAGGATTGCAAAAAGATCCTGATGCTTTTGGAGCTTTGTATGAAGAAGAGATCAAACGAACAGATGCTGAATGGAAAGAAAGGCTCTCGAATGCCCACACGGGGGACAGCGGCTTTTTCGGAGCGTTTGTTGAAGGTGAAATTGTGGGAATCATCGGCTTCTTCCGACATCGAGGGACCAAGGCTCGTCACAAAGTTTCGGTTGTCTCCATGTATGTACGTGAATCCCATCGAGGAACAGGGATTGCAGCGGGGCTCATGCAAGAGGAAATTGCGTATTTGAAGAAGCGGGGCGATGTTGACCAGGTTCAGCTTGCAGTCGTGACATCCAATCCTGCCGCCACTCGCTTTTATGAAAAAATGGGCTTCCTCCCGTATGGCTTTGAAAAAAAAGCGTTGAAAATAGGGGAGCGTTACGTAGACGAAACCCATATGTACCTGATGATAAACGAGTAGGCGAACACAAAAAAGCGAAGGCATTGTGCTCATGCATGCCTTCGCTTCTCTATGGTTGATACTAACGGCGGTTAGCCTCGTAAGCTGTAATTTTATCCTCATATTGCAAGGTAATGCCGATATCATCAAGACCATTCAAAAGGCAGTAGCGGCGGTAGGAATCTACCTCGAACGGGTAGGAGAGACCTTCGCTGTCACGAACGACCTGTTCTTGCAGATCAATGGTCAATTGGTAATCTTTTTTGCCTTGTGCACGATTGAACAGCTCATCTACCTGTTCTTCACTAAGAGTGATTGGCAGGATGCCGTTTTTGAAGCAGTTATTGTAGAATATATCAGCGAAAGATGGAGCAATCACTGCGCGGAAGCCATAGTCCAACAAAGCCCACGGTGCATGCTCACGTGAAGAGCCGCAGCCAAAGTTATTTCGGGCAAGAAGAATCGAGGAATCTTTATATTCCGGTGTGTTCAGGATGAACGAATCGATGATGGAGCCATCAACTGCAAAGCGCCATTCGTAGAACAGGAATTGACCGAATCCGCTGCGTTCAATGCGTTTCAAAAACTGCTTCGGGATAATGGCGTCAGTATCGACGTTCACACGATCCAAGGGTGCTACGAGTCCGTTATGGATGACAAATGGATTCATTGGAATACCTCCTTGCTTGCGTTTTCGCTTTTCCATTCGCGTACATCAACAAAGTGACCAGCAATCGCCGCTGCTGCAGCCATTTCAGGGCTGACAAGGTGAGTGCGTCCACCGCGTCCTTGACGGCCTTCGAAGTTACGATTGGAAGTAGAAGCGCAACGCTCGCCTTCTGACAGGATATCTGGGTTCATAGCGAGACACATGGAGCAGCCAGATTCGCGCCAGTCAAAGCCAGCTTCCTGGAAAATGAGGTGCAGACCTTCTTGCTCAGCAAGCTGTTTAACTGCTTGGGAGCCTGGAACAACCATGGCATGTACGGAAGGGGAGACCTTGCGACCTTTTGCTACTTCAGCTGCTTTTCGCAGGTCCTCGATCCGACCATTCGTACAGGAGCCAATAAATACACGGTCGATTTTAATTTCACTCATCGGTGTGCCTGGTTTCAGATCCATATAGGCAAGAGCATCACCGGCAGCCTTGCGCTGGGCAGTTGTTTCAAAGGACTCAGGGTCTGGAACGGTATTTGTGATATTTGTACCCATGCCAGGGCTGGTTCCCCATGTTACTTGCGGAGCGATCTGAGTAGCGTCGATCTCTACACAGGTATCATATTGTGCGCCTTCGTCTGTGCACAGCTGTTTCCAAGCTTCAACAGCAGCGAGGAAGTCTTCGCCTTGTGGGACAAAGCGCTTGCCTTGCAAATAATCAAAAGTGGTTTGGTCTGGAGCGATCAGTCCTGCACGAGCACCACCCTCGATTGTCATATTGCAGACGGTCATGCGCTCTTCCATCGTCAGGCTGCGGATGGCAGCGCCAGTATATTCAACGACATAACCAGTTGCGAAATCAGTTCCGTATTTTGCAATAATCGCCAAAATCAAGTCCTTTGCACTTACACCAAATGGCAGGTCGCCGTTTACACGCACTTCCATTGTTTTTGGCTTCAGCTGCTGGAGACATTGGGTAGCGAGGACATGCTCAACTTCACTCGTACCGATACCAAAAGCGAGGGCACCGAATGCACCATGAGTGGAAGTATGGCTGTCACCACAAACAATTGTCTTGCCTGGATGAGTCAGTCCGAGCTCAGGACCGATTACGTGTACGATCCCTTGGTCAGGACTGTTCAGGTCAGCAAGTGTAATCCCAAACTCTTTGCAGTTTTCAGTCAATGTTTCCATCTGCTGACGGGAGATCGGATCTTTTACGTTGAAGCGATCTGCTGTAGGAACGTTATGGTCCATCGTTGCAAAAGTCAGCTCCGGGCGACGTACTTGTCGACCAGCCAAACGAAGTCCTTCAAATGCTTGCGGGGAAGTCACCTCGTGAACCAGGTGCAGGTCAATGTACAAGAGGCTCGGTTTACCAGCTTCTTCGTGGATCGCATGATTGTCCCAAATCTTTTCAAACATAGTACGGGCTTTCATAGTGATTCCTCCTCCTTCGTGCGAAAACTCTTACAACGGTTGTATCATGGCAAAGAAAATAGTTCAAAGATATAATAATTATGAGAAGGATAGTTTTTGCCTATCGGGAGGTTTTTATGGAGTTACGACAAGTTCGCTATGTCCTGGCAGTAGCGGAAGAACGCAGTTTTTCACGGGCAGCAAACCGGTTGCACTTGGCTCAGCCATCGCTGTCCCAACAGATTGCCAAGCTAGAAAAAATTCTCGGAGTGAGCTTGTTTCATCGTCTGCCGCAGCATGTGGAGCTAACGGATGCCGGTCAGCGTTTTGTACAAGTCGCCCAGACGCTAGTCGATATGTCAGAAGGGCTAGAGCGTGAAATGCGCTCTTATGCAGTAGGAGAGAGCGGAAAGCTGTTGGTTGGAAGTCTACCCATAACAGGAGCGTATGTGCTCCCGAGAGTACTGACAACCTTTACAAAGCAGTTTCCGGGTGTTGAGCTCCAATTGATGGAGGACACTTCTAGCCATTTGGAACAATTGCTTGTAAGAGGAAAAATTGATGTTAGCCTGCTGACAATGCCAATCAGCGATCCTTCTCTGGAGATTGTTCCAGCGATCAAAGAGGAAATCTTTTTAGCAGTGCCTCCGCATCATCCATTAGCTGACAGGGACGAGGTGGAATTGACAGAGGTCGCGGACCAGCCCTTTATTTTGCTAAAGGAAGGACAAGGCTTTCGTACGGTTTCTTTGCGCCTCTGCGAGCAGGCTGGGTTTCGTCCTCGAATTGTGTTTGAAAGCAGCAATATCCAAACGGCTCAGTCGCTGGTTGCAGCCGGAATGGGACTGTCTTTCGCACCGAAGATGATCACCATGGCCCCTGGTACCGTCGAACCGCCTGTCTATGTACGAATCAACTCCAAGCCATCACGTACGCTGGTAGTTGCCTATCGAAAGGACAGACCGCTTTCACGCCCTGCAGAAACGTTTGTTCAATTGTTGATTGAACAGGGTGGAAAAATATAAGTAGAAAAAGCCCAAAGTGCCGCTATTTATCGCGATCACTGGGCTTTTTCCAATTGCACATTTTCTTCCTGTACAAGCTCTGAAAATACGACAAGTCGACGGGCATGCTCCTGTTTTTTCTTGTTGAACTTCCCTGCACATGTTATCAGGTTGAGATGCGCTTTATCAGAAGTACCAAAAATTTCTTCAATAGGTGCTTCGTTATTTTTATAGCTGACAACCCGTTTTACTTCAAAGGTTAAATGCTTCCCGGTTTCCTCTAAAATTTTGATGTGGTCTCCGGCTTGTAGCTTTCGCAGGTTATAGAAGATAGCGGGTCCTGTATAGTGATCAAAATGCCCGGCCATTACCGCGTTGCCCTTCATTCCCGGCTTCGTCCATGGTGACAGGATGCCTACATGATCAAATGCTTTTGGTACATCCATTTGACCATTAGCTAAAACACCAACGGGCTCCACAACGGCATGAAGATCAATGGAAGGGATTTCTATGCGCTTCGGATTAAGCCCGTTAGAAAGAGGGGCAGCTGGGACCATTCTTTTCTTGGGTGGTACTGCCGGGCCGTAAACAATCGCCATTTGCTCCGGCTCTACTTCTTGTGGCTGTGCGATTTCTTGTACGGGCATGGGCTGAGCGGGAGGGGACTGGGTAACATGATTACAGCCAGATAGAACGAGACCGATCAGGAGCCATTTCATTAACGTATTCTTCATGCAGCAAGTCTCCTTACACAAACGAAGTAAAAAGGGGGGGAGGCCCCCCCTTATTCCATTTCGCTAGCGCCGCCCATGCCTGTTTTCGGCATCGCCTTGATGTGCGCTTTGCCCAGAGCTTTTGTATGCATTTTGTGAGCTTTTGTCTTCATGTGGTGAGATTTTGTGTGAACCTTGTGATGCTTTTTCGTGTGATCATCGTGAGTAGCGGCAGAAACAGGCAGAGCAGAACCCAGCAAGCAGAGGACCATTACAAAAGCAGCAAACTTTTTCATCTTCACACCATCCTTTTGGATTCTTGTCCTTACAAGCCATATCATTTCCGATAGTCGAATTGTTAGTAATGGCAATTGTTTCACACCCAAAAAATAGGCGTTGCACTTCTGGATTACACAAAAAAGCAAAAGCTATGATACACTATTGCCAAATCATTATGGGAGGCAGATCAACCATGAGAGAGATTAAAACTGAAGCAGACTTTGAACAAATCATTTCTAATACGAAACCTGTTATTGTCAAATTTTTCACCGATTGGTGCCCAGATTGCCATCGAATCGACCCATTCATGCCAGCGGTCGAGGAAAAATACAAGGCTGATCTGGACATGATAGAAGTAAATCGTGACACGCTACCTGATTTGTCACAAAAACTGGATGTATTCGGCATTCCTAGCTTCATCGCTTTCCAAGAAGGGAAGGAATTGATTCGTTTTGTTAGCAAGCTGGGCAAAAGCCGCGATGAAATCGAGCATTTTCTGGATCGCGTTATTCAAGTGAGCAAAGGCTTGGAAGAGGCTTAAAAAAGAGATCACAAGACAGGGAGATACAAACCCATGCAAGTCATGAAAAAAGAAGGGGAATGGCTCATTACCCATTTACGTGCAGAAGATGCCGATACCCCTATTGGGAACCTGTTGCGGGAAGAGTGGAAGCTCCCCCGTAAACAGGTCCATCTTTTATTCCAGTACAAAGAGGTTCTGCTTGACGGTGAGCCAGTTGCCCAGCATATAAAAGGTGCAGAGGGTCAGGAAATTCGCTTGCGCTTGTGTCCGCCAGAGCCGCTCGGCCTAGATCCCGCGAGTGAGGTGCCTGACATCCTGTATGAAGATGATCACTTGCTGATTGTCAACAAGCCGGTTGGGCTGCTTTTGCATCCAACCGAATCGCATCACCATCTCACGCTGGATCATTTGGTAGCGGGTCATTTTTTTCGGACGGGTCTGCAAGCAAAAGTAAGACACGTTCACCGACTTGACCAGGACACCTCAGGCGTTGTGCTTTATGCCAAGCATGCGTGGGCATCCGCTCTTCTGGATGAGCTTTTACGTGAGAGAAAAATCAAGCGTACATATTGGGCATTTGTTCATGGCAGGGTGTCTAAAGACAGCGGGAAGATCAACGAGCCGATTGGAAAAGACCGCAATCATCCGACTAGAAGACGGGTTACGCCAAATGGCGACCAGGCCATCACCCATTACCAGGTTCGTGAGCGGTACAAAACAGCGACCCAACTGGAATGTCGGCTAGAAACAGGTCGTACCCATCAGATTCGGGTTCATCTGAGCTATATCGGTCACCCGCTGCTGGGAGATGAGCTGTACGGCGGCAAACGTGATCTTATCCAAAGACAAGCGCTGCACGGGGCTATTCTGCGCTTTGAGCATCCGTTTAGCCAGCAGGTCGTAGAAGCACAAGCCCCTTTGCCAGAAGACCTGTTATCCTTGGAAAAGAAGCTGTAGGAAGCGCCAACTGGCTGGTAGGTGAATAAACTGCCAGGGAGGAAACGAGAGAGGGTGCATTCATGAAACGACCCATCATCGGAATCCTGACCTGGCGAGAAGGCAAAAAATTTGCAGAGCCAGCTTATTTTCGGCGTTTACTCCGGGCAGGACAAGAGCTGGGCAGTACAGTTTTCCTGTTTTCCCCAAAAGATGTGCTTGCATCAGGCAAGCAGGTCAGGGGTTATGTACTGGATGCTGGCGGAAAATTTCAGGGACGTATTTTTGATCGGCCTGATGCGGTTTTTGACCGCTATCGGTACACTCCCACCCAAGCTTTTAAAGATTATGTAGCTTTTCGCCGTACGAGCCATTTTTTGTATGCGAATAACCGTCTGGCTAACAAATGGCGGGTTCATGATGTTCTCCAACGGGATACCCGTATGCATCGGTGGCTGCCGGAAACCTGGCTGTACAATCGAACCAATCTGGTCAAAATGCTGGGGCGGCATTCTCTCCTTTATGTAAAGCCGTTGAATGGAACCGGGGGGCGAAACATCCTCAGCATCGAGAAGACGTCAGATGGATATCGCTTGTTAGGCAGGGACAAACAACGGGCAAAGGTCGCGACAGTGCTAAAGCAGGTATCATCTGTTCATCGCTGGGTAGATCGCTGGACGAGAAGTGAGAAGTACATCGTTCAGCAAGGGTTGAGACTGCAACTCGTTCCGGCTCGTGCAGTAGACATGCGTCTTTTGATCCAAAAGGATGGCCAAGGCGACTGGCGAATTACGGGGCACGGGATTCGTGTAGGTGGTGAGCGCAGCGCAACCTCCAACCTGCATGGCGGTGGCAAGGCAATTCCTGTTACCACCTTTTTGCAGCCTCGGTTTGGAGCGGAGCGATCTGCCCAAATTGTGGAGGATTGTGAGCAGCTTGCTTTTCAGACAGCAGAGACGTTGGAGAATCATTTTGGGAGAATGGTGGAATTCGGGTTGGATATCGGAATTGACGTCAACGGGAGGGCCTGGCTAATCGAAGTTAATCCGAAGCCCGCACGCGAAATATTCCGCGAGATGGGAGCTGTGCAGCAGTATAAGCAAGCCATTTCCAGACCACTCGAATATGCGATGTACTTGGCGAAAACGAGAGGGCAGGACAGTCGCGAGACCAGGCTCTCCGCAAAAGCAGCCAATCGCTAATGACGAATGGATAGAGTAATCAGAGAAATCTGAGCTCTATCCATTTCTTTTTTATAAAAAAATCGAAAAATGTAACATGGATCACACTAATAAAAAAGATTTGCCTTTATACTGATAGCAGGAGGATACAGGATGGGAAAAGGCGAAGAATAATGTGGATTCTGGTACCTAAGTCCCACTGTGCGTTTAGATTTACTGACGAAACGGGTAATAACCTGTTAGGGAGATATGACGGCTTTGGCTATTGAAAGACTGAGGGAGTAAAAATGACATGAGCTATTATTTTTCGATTTGTGCTTCAGAATATTATCAGCAGAAATACGTTGAATTTCTATTAGAGAATTACGAGCACTTGCAGCTGCCATATGCTTTCCCCGTGGCACTTAGTTATATTGTCAGTCCTATTTTGATGACTCATGAATCCTTTCTTTGTTTCAATGACGATAATGACGTAGTCGGAGCATTTGGTTGCATCTATGGAACGGGTGAAAAGGAGTATGAAGATACTGATATTGTACAAATCCAAGTCATCTTTTTAGCGGAGCCATATAGAGGAACCCTTCTTTTTGCTCGTGCGCTTCATTTTTTCACAGAATACCTCGAACAATTGGACAGGGAAGTAAAAGAATTACGTTTCTGGGCCCCGGCGGAACCTTCCTTACAAAAGCTTTTTGCAAAAGTAGCTGCAAGAACGGCAACCGCCCACACCGAGCATGGGATGCTGGACGAATATCGCTGCTCGCCATCTGTTCTGCTTGCGTACGCAGGAAGAATGCGTCAATAAAGGTTTATTGCTAGCTCGAAGGAGACTACTAGATGATTTTCGTTATGAAAAATTTGCTTGCTTACATCAGACCATATAAACGGTTGACAGCTCTCTTTTTATGTACGCTTCTACTCGATCTTGCTTTTATTTCATTGGCGCCTCTAAGCTTCAAGTACATTATCGACAACGCAATTGAGCCCCGAGATTTCCAATACTTCTACCTTTTCTTAACTGTGTTTGGAATCTGCGCTGTAATTTGTATTTCCTCCGGCCTGGCAAGTGATGTAGCCCTCGCCAAATTAATCACGAAGGTGCAAACTGATTTGCGAAAACGTTTGTTTGAGCATCTGCAGCACATCCATGTAGGGTACTTTCAAAAAAAGCGGTCAGGGGAGCTTGTCTCTCATTTTACCGTTGATTTGCCAGCCATTGAAAGCGCCTTGTCTGTACTGCTGACTACGGGACTTCAGTCACTTGTCGTGGTCGTGTTCAGTACAGCGGTCTTGTTTACTTTGGAGTGGAAAATGGCGCTATTGATTTTAGTAGGCGCATTCATTATTTTTACCGGACCGTTTTTCCTGAACAGGCGAGCGCAAGAGGCCAATAACCAATACTTTGAGCAGGTTGGCTTGCTTGTAAGTGACGTCAATGAAAATATGAAAGCCCAAAAGGTAATCAAAGGCTATCATTTGCAAGCTTCGATGATTCAAAAATTTCAATCAAGGTTGCAGGCTTTCTCGATCGCGAATTATCACAAGCAAGTAATCGATGCACGTCTGGAACGATTTCCGATGGCAAGTCTCCTTCTTGTCAACTTCGCTATTGTCGCGTTCGGTTCCTATTTAGCGCTGCAAGGCTATATTACCGTTGGTGCTCTGGTTGGATTTTTCACGATGTACACCTCTATGGGAAATGCGGTCTTTAACCTCACCTATACCATCCCAGCCGTTACGGAAGCATCCGTCAGTTTAGAACGTCTCAAGCAAGTATTCGACCAACCAAAGGAAAAGGAAGGCACAGTCATGGTCACTGGCGAAGATGAAGGAGGTCAAATGGTACTCGCGGCGGAAAATGTGACCTTTGGATATGATGAGAGTCAACCTGTACTCAAGCAAGTCACATTGAATATTCCATTTGGTTCAAAAGTTGCTTTCGTCGGATCAAGTGGTTCAGGAAAAAGCACAATGCTCCAGCTGTTGATTGGCTTTTATCATCCAGAGCACGGACAGATCCGAATCAATCGTACGGACATGCAACACGTGGACCAAGGCACGTACCGCGAACGAATCGGGATCGTTTTTCAGGAAAACTTTTTATTCAATGGATCCATATTAGAAAACATTCGCTTGGGACGCTCTGCTGCAACGATGGAAGAGGTCGTAGATGCCGCAAAACAGGCTGAGATTCATGAGTATATAACGAGTCTTCCAAATGGCTATCAGTCAGAAGTGCTGGATGAGGGAAGCAATTTCTCTGGTGGACAAAGGCAGAGAATCGCGATTGCTAGAGCCATTCTGCGAAATCCATCGATTTTGTTTTTGGACGAAGCGACATCCGCTCTGGACCCAATCGCAGAGTCCTCCCTTAACCGAACGTTCCATGAGCTCTCTCACAACAGGACAGTTGTTTCCGTTACCCACAGGCTGGCATCGATTACAGAAATGGATCAAATTTTTGTCTTTGACAAAGGGAAGCTGGTCGACTGTGGAAGTCATCAGGAAATGATTGAGCATGGCAGTTTTTATCAGCAATTATGGGAAAAGCAAAATGGATTATCCATCTCCGAGAGTGGAAAGGAAGCAACGATTGATAGCGGGCGGTTGTCCAGACTTCCGTTTTTCCGTGGAGTCGATCAAAATGTCTTGGCGGATATCGCCAGCTTGTTTCAAACAGAGACTTTTTCAACTGGTGAGTCGATCATTCGAGAAGGCGATAAAGGCGAGAAGTTTTATGTCATTGTAAGAGGCAGGGTAGAAGTTACCAAAGCCACATCCGAGACAGAAAGCGGTTCAATCAGAGTCGCTGTTTTGGAGGATGGAGATCATTTTGGAGAGATTGCCCTGCTCGATCATATTCCGAGAACCGCTACCATTACAGCCCTGACGCCGTGTATTTGCGTATCTTTGCAGCGCAAGGTACTCCAATACATTTTAGCGAGCAATCCAAAAATCGATGAATACGTAAGGGAAACACTGAAGGGACGTAGAACAACGGAGGTACTAAGCCATGCAGGCGACATTTAGAAACTGTGTAAGCGCCGAAGACTATGCCCAGTTCACATTATATTTTGTTCGCAATCGACAGGATTTTAGCGTGGAGTTTACCTTGTGCGATACCTTGTTTCATATTCTTGATTCGATCAATCAAGCCCAGATCATTTTGATTTTCGATCCGATGAACACTGTCATCGGCTGGGGACATTATCGCTATATCAATACACAAAACCAACACGATCCTGCTGGAGAGATTGTACTAGTGGATTCAGTAATCGTGTCGAAAGAATATCGAAGCACCCGGATGTTTGCAACGGGACTGTGTTACTTGGTTAATCAAATTGCGAGAGAGAATACGCATGTGAAGCTGTTTCAATTTCGAGCGCAGGAGCAGAATGTGTATCTGAATCGACTCTACTCCAAATTTGCACAAGTAAGCGGTCAAGACGAGGGCAACTATGGAATGGAGAATATCTATTCTAGTGAATTCCAACAATTACAGAGCTACTTGAATAGAGTGAATAAAGGGCAGATATAGAATTAGCCGAGAGAACGGAGAAGGGAGGTGACATACATGATCCCAATGATGCCAAGGTTAGACAAGAAAAGCGGCACTAAAATCAGTAAGATTCTCATGATGAATGAGCAACTGAGAGCCGCTAATGCTGTTGCTGCAAAATAAGATTGGATATGAAAACAAGCTGCTGACGTTAAAACGTCGGCAGCTTGTTTTCATATGCCCTTTCATTGCGCTCATCCAGCAGCGTGATAAATTGCTGGGCTGCGGGAGAAAGATGCTTCCCCCGATGATACACGTACCGAATCCCCCTGAGAAATTCGACCCCTGTTATCGGAATCTCCACGAGTAAACCGTGCTTGACGTCCTGGCTGATCGCAAATCTAGAAACAATCGACACGCCAAGACCGTGGATAACCCCTTGTTTGATCGCCTCCAAATTACTGATCTCCATAAAGTGTGGAAAGCTGATTCCGTACTCGTTGAATTTGCCTTCCAAATAGACGCGGGTAGCGGATTTGTTTGGTTTGAGAATCAAGGTTTCATCAACTAAATCATCTAAGGTACAAGACTCTTTTTGAGCCAGTGGATGCTGGTTATTTACGATGAGAACCAGCTCGTCCTGATAGAAGGTTTTCGAATGAAAGCGTACCTCATCAATCGGAATGCGGTCGGAGAGAACAAGAAACTCGACCTTGCTTGCCTCCAGCATGTCAAGAAGATGGCTGGAGGAGGTAATATTCATATTGATCTTGATGCCAGGAAATTTTTTCGTGAACATGCTAAGAATAGCAGGAAGCAAGTAGACTCCAACAAAATTACTCGCCCCGTATGAGAGTGTACCAGCAGACAGATTATCCAGCTGCTTGATGTGCTCCTTCGACGAATGAAATAGATTAATGATTTGCTCGGCATACGGTTTAAAATGCTCGCCATATGTAGTTAAATAAAGCTTTTTGCCGATACGGTCAAATAGAGGAAAGCCTAAATCGCGTTCGAGGCTTTGGATTTGCATACTGACGGCAGGCTGTGAGCAGTAGAGCAAATCTGCGGCTTCGGTAAAGTTTAGACAATCCGAGAGAGTGAGGAAGGTTTGGAGCTTTGTCAGATTCATGGTTTCCGTCTCCTTCTCTGATCAGGTAGTGCTTTTTCAAATTATATCAAAACTCCTGAATGATAACATTATCTTATGATTATTGAAAATAAATCAAATTGTTTTATGATATGTGGTTGAATAAGATGAAATCGTATACATTTCATGGTGCGAGGGGGATTTACATGAGCGATAATCTGGCAGCCACAGACAAGGAAGGAAAAGGACCACCTATCAAAAAGAAGAGTAGATTTGAAGAACGGATGAAAAAATGGGGAGTACCCATCGCCATCATCTTCATGCTGTTGCTACTGTTCATGCCTACTCCAGAAGGAATGGAGCCGGCTGCCCAAAAATCAATCGCTATCTTTACAGGGGCGCTGGTGCTTTGGATCACCACTCCCATACCGATTTACTTGACGTCCATTATTGCGATCCTTCTGCTGCCGTTGATTGGAGCGGTAGAAGATCAGGAAGTTGTCTTTGGTACATTAGGGTTTGATGTTATCTGGTTGATGGTTTCCGCCTTTATTCTTACTTCCGCTATGATCAAATCCAATTTGGGTCGGAGATTTGCCTTGTGGATGGTAACGAAATTCGGTAAAACTCCGAAAATGACGCTATTGGTTTTAATTGCGATTAACTTTATCTTGGCATTCTTCGTACCTTCTACGACAGCGAGAGCGACGCTCATGGTGCCCATCTGCTTGATCTTGCTCGAGGTTTACAAGGCCATCCCGGGAAGAAGCAATCTGGGTAGAGTGATGATGCTCCAAGGCGTGCAAGCCGACGCCCTCGCGACTTCTGGGGTCATGACAGCGACTTCAGGCAACATTATCGCTGTCGGGTTTATTAATGAGCTGGCGGGTGGACAGATTGGCTATATGGACTGGCTGCTGGCGTCCATGCCGACAGCAATTATCACGATGCTCATCACCTTTTTCATAGGCTTCAAGTTATTTTCGATCAAGGATGAATCGAATTTCCAAGATGTGATGGGAACGCTGCATGATGAATTGAAAAAGCTGGGTCAATTCTCGACAGATGAGAAAAAAGCTACGATCATTTTTATCCTGACGGTCATCCTGTGGGCAACTGGAGACTACCACAAGGATTGGTTCGGTTTTGAAATCAGCACAGAACAGACAGCTGTACTGGCTGCATTGCTTTGCTTGCTTCCGAGAGTGGGCCTTCTGACCTGGAAAGACACGAATATCAAATGGGAGCTCATGATTTTCGCGGCGGGTGCGTATGCGGTAGGAAACGCGTTGGATAAGTCAAAGGGTGCGGAATGGATCATCAAAAATGTGGTAAGCACGTTGGGGCTGGAACAGATGAGCCATGCCATGGTTGCCGTTGTAGTCATCTTCCTCAGTATGTATAGCCACCTCATTTTCACAAGTAAAACGGTGCGAGTGACAATCTTGATCCCTGCCTTTATTGCCCTGGCGAAGACGCTCGGCATGGACCCGGTACCACTTGCTTTGGCTGCTGCTATGACGATGACGTATACGATTACATTGCCGCCGCATTCGAAAGTGAATACGATCTATTTTGGAACCGGTTATTTTTCTGTATTGGATCAGGTGAAATACGCGGTTGTTACCTGCTTTATCGGGGCATCAATCATCAGCTTGGCTTACTTTACCTGGTTTAAGGTTCTGGGATTATAACAGTAGGAGGATGTATGTTACAAAGAAAAGTGATTGTCGCAATAGCTGACGGCATCGGGGACCGTCCACATCCGCTCATAGGAAACAAGACCCCGTTGGAATACGCGCACACACCGAATCTGGATGATCTGGCCGCAAAAGGCATTACGGGGATGATGAATCTGATCAGCCCTGGGATTCCGGTCGGAACAGACATGGGACATTTAATTTTGTTCGGGTATCAGCCTGAGCAATATCCGGGACGTGGACCAATTGAGGCGCTGGGAGTTGGGATGGATGTCAAGCCAGGCGATGTTGTCCTGCGCTGTAATTTTGCTACCGTTAATGAGGAAGGAATTGTCCTCGATCGTCGTGCCCAGCGCATTCGTGAGAAAACCGATGAAATCGCCGCCGCGATTCAGGAAATAAAGCTAGCGGATGATGTGGAGGTCCATTTCAAACAGGCCACCGAGCATCGAGCTGTTCTTATTTTACGGGGAAATGGCCTCAGCGATAAAGTGAGTGATTCCGATCCAAAAGCGCCGAATGACGGCAAACCGTATCTATCCATAAAACCGCTGGATGATTCCAGTGAAGCAGCATATACCGCATTTCTGCTCAACCTCTTCCTGGAAAAGGCACATGCGATGCTGTCCGATCATCCCGTCAATTTGCAGCGCATAGCTGAAGGCAAGCTGCCCGCCAATTTTATATTGACCAGAGGAGCAGGGCAGATGGTTGATTTGAGGCCGATCACTGAACAGCTAGGGATGACGGGTAGCTGTATTGCTGGTGAAAGCACAGTATTGGGTGTAGCTTCACTCGCAGGCTTTCAAACGTTTTCCGATCCGGCCATGACGGGAAACATCGACACGGATATCGCCTTGAAGGCAAGCCTGGCAATCCAGGAAATACAAGAAAAGGATATGGTCTATGTGCATGTCAAAGCTCCCGATCTGATGGGGCACGATAATCAGCCGATCGAAAAGGCCAAATCCATTGAGCTATTCGATCAGATGGTAGGAATGATAGCACAGCAGCTGCCTGATGATGTGTATCTGGCGCTGGCAGCCGACCATTCTACGCCTTGCGAGGTAGGGGAGCACACAGGTGATCCGGTACCGGTGCTCATATATGGACCGAGCATTCGCAAGGACCGCATCATGCAATATAATGAACTGGACTGTGCGCATGGCGGCCTGGGTCATTTGAGCGGAAGCGATTTCGTCCGGACACTGCACGGATTTATGGGATTGGTGAAAAAGCAAGGAAACTGAAAACAACCCTGATTTTCTACGCGAAAGTAGGAAAATCAGGGCTTTTCTTTGTACAGGGATGTCTCTACAGGTCTTGGGAGAGACGAACCATGTCAAAGAGCTGGATCCCGTTTTCGAAAATTGGTTCATTGTAATGTCTGATGAAGAAGTCTTTATCGATCCAAGTCATCCGAAAGCCGCATTTCTGGTAGAGTGCAAGCTGATCCAGGCTGGAATTGCCCGTGCCGACCTCTATCGTTTTATAACCAGATGCCTTTGCCACCTCGATGGCGTGCAGGACCAGCTTTTTGCCGATGCCCTGTCCTTGGTGACCTTCATCAACTGCTACATTGACAAGCTCAATCGTATCTGGCCTGGTTTGAATAAGAACATAGACTCCAACGAGATCATTTTCTTTTGCAGCTACATAGCACTGACCTCTTTGTAAATACTCTTCCACCAGCTTTTGCGATGGGTCAGCAAGCAGTAGCAGGTTCATGGGGGCTTCTTCGTGAGGAGCCAGTTTTCTCATATCCATTGGTTATTCTCCTTTTGCCCGATCAGTCACCGCCACACTAGTAGAAGGGAGGGACGACGGGGATTATCCCTTAAGCATGTTTGTATGGTTGCTATTATAGCAATGGTTACGAAAGTTTGTAAAATATGTCAGGTTGGGAAGCGCAGGACAGGTGTTGTGTGATTTTGCATCGTTTTCCATGACGGGTCAGTGAGCAGTTTGGAACGCTTGATCGACGAGAGAAAAAAATATAAAAGAAGCAAGGGAATTGGAGCATACATACTCACTTTTATATAATTTTTTATCTGATCAATCCTCTGAAGAACAGTCCAATGTATTGAAAATATTGTTTTATAAAGGTTTTTTGTCCTGTGTTTGTTGATAAGAAAGTCTATGTGCATTATTTTTATAGAAAAAATTATATTTTATCTTGAATTAATTATATGGGTCATTATAATGAGTGGTAGCAGGCATCAACAGAAACAAACAATAGGAGCGTGAAGCATGGGGAAATATACAGAGGAATTGAAACGGTTTATTCCGATTGCGGATGCCATGGCCCAGACCTTTGGCAAAAATTGCGAGGTAGTACTCCATGACTTGAGCTCGCCGCAGTCATCAGTTATTTACACAGCCAACAACCATGTAACGGGACGGGCGATCGGTCAGTCTTTCAACCATTTGATCACGCAGGTGCTTTTGTCCCAAAAGCTGCAAAATGATGTGGTAGCCAATTACCGAACAGAGACGGAAGACGGACGAACGATCAAGTCGACAACAGCTTTGATTCGAAATGCCGAGGGAGAAGCAATCGGCGCTTTTTGTATCAACATCGACATCCAGCCGTTGGTGAGTACCCGGGAGTTCATAGAAGATTTTATCCGGATGGATGAAGAACCAGTGGATCGTGAAGAGGTTGAGGTGGTACAAAATGTGTGGGAGATTGTCGAACAGATGATTAACCAGATGATCTCCGAAAAAGATGTAGAGAAAATCGAGAAAAACGAAAAGCTGCAAATTGTCCAGTTTATGGACAAAAAAGGTGTGTTTTTGATCAAAGGGGCACTGGAAAAGGTGGCCGCCGAATTGAAGATTTCCAAGGTCACGATGTACAGCTACCTGGATGAGCTGCGCAGAAACCACAAGCAGGAGCTGGAGGAGGGGGTGACCAGATGAGGCAACAAATAGGCAAACAAGTGGACGAGCTCGATACACCCTCTCTGCTCATCGATCTGGACCGTCTGGAGAAAAACATGCGCGAGATGCAGTCGCTTGCTGATTCGAGAGGGGCTGCTCTCCGGCCCCATATCAAGACGCATAAATGCGGAGCAATCGCACAGATGCAGATCGAGTGCGGAGCCAAGGGAATTACGGTTGCAAAGCTGGGCGAGGCAGAGGTCATGGCCGATTTGGGGATTACGGACATTTTTGTAGCGACGCAAATCGTCGGGGTACAAAAGCTATCCAGACTGGATGCACTGGCAAAGCGGGCAACAATCAGGCTGGCAGTGGATTCCCTTATCCAGATCGAGCAATTGTTTCAGTATTGCACGCAAGCAGCCGACGTGGAAATCATGATCGAGGTGGATACAGGCTTACAGCGCTGCGGGGTAGAGCCCGATCGCGTAGAAATTCTTATAAATAAAATTATCGGAAAATTCCCTGAAATAAAAATAGGCGGAATTTTTACGCACGAAGGTCATGTTTATCAGGCGGTTGATCGGAAGCAGATGGTGCAAATCGCTCGCCAAGCCCAGCAGACGATGGTAGAGCTCAGTCAGCGAATTCGTTCAAGATGGGGGATTGCAAGTGAGGTCAGTGTAGGCTGTACGCTAGCGCTGCAGAGTGCAGGCATTCAATCGGGCATAACCGAGATTCGACCCGGCACTTACGTCTTCTACGATGCAACGCATGCCGCTTATTTTGGAGATACGAGCCGCTGTGCAGCGACAATCGTGGGAACTGTCATTTCGAAATCTGGCGATAAACGGGCTGTCGCTGACGTCGGAGCGAAGGCGATGACAATCGATATGAGGGCAAGTGGATTGCTTGCGACAAAGAGCTTTGGAAGCGTTTACAGACACGAAGAAGTGATCATCCGAAAGCTGTCTGATGAGCATGCGATTATGGTGCCGGGAACGCCATTTGCAATCGGTGAGCGCATCGAGATTATACCGAATCACATCTGCCCTACTGTCAATCTATACGATACGGCATACGGAATCCGCAATGGCAAGGTCGAAGTGGTGTTCCCGATTCACGCGAGAGGTCGCAATCAATAGGGAGTGTAATGATGGCAAAAGTATTGGTGATTAATCAGGGACTATTTCAGGAGTTGGTGAATTTTCAAGAAGTGATGGAAACGGTTGAAACGGCATTTACACAGTTTGCCCAAAGTAGAAGCGTCGTCTTTCCATCCGTGCGCGAGCGAATCGAGGAGCACAACGGGATTTACAGCATCAAATCATCTTATTTGATTGAGGAAGGGGCAATCGGACTGAAGACTGGAGGCTTCTGGAATGACAACTGGAAGAAAGGCAAAACCAATCATCAGTCTGTCATGCTGCTGCTTTCCCCGGAAACAGGTGAGCCGATTTGCTTGTTGGATGCAAACTCACTGACAGCCATACGGACAGCCGCAGCTGGTGCGGTAGCAGCAAAATATTTGGCACTGCCCGAGAGTAGGACCGTCAGCCTGATTGGCGCTGGTATCCAGGCACGGGCGCAGTTGGAGGGACTTCTGCACTTGTTCCCGCTCGAAAAAGTCACCGTGTATTCCCGGACACAAGCATCTGCAGCCAGGCTGGTCGAAGAAATCCGGCAAAAGGGACTGCAAGCTGAGCAAGCCGAGACACCCAGAGAAGCAGTGGATAGCTCCGATATTGTCGTCACGACTACACCAGCCTTCTCTCCCGTAATCAAGACATCATGGCTTCAGAAAGGCGCCCATCTGAATGCGATGGGTAGCGACACAAGCGGGAAGCGCGAGGTCGAGCTGGATCGATTGCCAGACAAAATCGTCTGTGACCTGTGGGAACAAGCATCGCACCTAGGCGAGCTACAAGGTCAACTCTCGAGAGACAGCCTGTTTGCTGAGATCGGTCAGATTACTGGAAAAGAGCTGCCAGGTCGACAAACGCCAAGTGAAATCACCATGTTTGACTCGACTGGTTTGGCAATTCAAGATCTGAGCGTAGCGCAATTCGTTTATCGCAAAGCCATGGAAGAGCAGAGAGGGATCTATGTGGACCTGTGAACAAAGGAGGCTGCTATGCAAATTATCGATCTACATTGCGACACCTTGTTGAAAATATGGCTATCCAATGGCCAGCTTTCTTTTTGTGACGCGCAGGAATTGGAATCGAACAAAGAGCGACTAAGGAAAGGTGGAGTGAAGGTGCAATGCTTCGCACTCTTCCCTCCTCCTAATCTAACCGTAGAGCAAAAATTTCAGGCCGTCCTCTCGCAAATTCATTATTTTTACGAGGAAGTCCTGGGAAAAAACAGGGAGATGAAGCAGCTCAAGGAATGGGAGGACATCGACCAGCTTCGCGAGGGAGAGATCGGTGCGATGCTCTCGCTGGAAGGTGTAGATGCAATCGGGGATGATTTGCACAAGCTGACGATTCTGTATCAGCTCGGGATTCGCTCCATCGGCTTGACTTGGAATCAGACCAATTATGCCGCAGGAGGAGCATCGGATGCCAAGGGAGGAGGCTTGACTGCACTTGGTCAGAAAATGGTTTTGTTCAACAATCGGCACCGAATGTTTACAGATGTATCGCATTTAAACGAGCAATCCTATTGGGATACGCTTGAGCTCGCTGCTTATCCGATCGCTAGTCATTCCAATGCGAGAGCGATCCTCGATCATCCGAGAAATTTGTCTGATGAACAGGCGAAGGCGATGTTTGCCAATGGGGGAATGGTGAATCTGTTTTTCTCCCCGGCTTTTGTCAAGGAGGGAAGGAGGGCTGCCATTACTGATTTGCTTCGCCATCTTGATCATTTCTGCTCGCTGGGCGGAGTGGATTACCTCGGAATTGGCTCAGATTTTGACGGGATCTCAATTCCTGAGCGCATCAATCAGCTGGAAAATGCGGCGATGCTGCAAAACCTAGTTCAGGAGCTGTTGCGGCACTACACAGAGGACCAGGTGCGAGGATTTGCCTCGGAAAATTTTATGCGGAATCGACCGAAGGCAAAGGACAAAAATGAGATCACAGCATGAGAAGAGTAGCTTGCATTCCTTTTTATCAGCATTCATTCGGGTTTTATCCATAGGGGGAATAAACAATGAGGGTGAAACAAAAAGGATTCCTTTATTTGCTTATTTCAATTCTCATTAGCTGTACGGTACTTACTGGTTGTAATTTCGGTTCGGCAGGAAAGGATTCTGGCGCTCCTGCTCCGGAAGGGAAGTCAGGGGAGCCGGCTGCGGTCAAGCAGGTTCTGAATGTTTCCACGGGAGCGGAGATTGCGACATTGGATGCCGCGCAGATTTCCGATGCCGTCAGCTCTACAGTAGTCAACAACATCAACGAGGGCTTGTACCGCTTCGATGACAAAAGTCAGCCAATCCTGGCAATTGCAGAGGAGCACAAGGAGAGCGAGGACCATTTGACCCACACTTTTCTTTTGCGCGACGCGAAATGGGCGAATGGCGACCCGGTTACTGCCCAGGATTTCGAATACGGCTGGAAAAGGGTATTGCGGGAGACCGGACCCTACGGTGTAGCTTTTGAAATGGCCGGGATTGCAAATGCAGGTAAAATTTTAAGTGGTGAGATGAAGCCTGACGATTTGGGGGTCAAGGCTGTCGATGCGAAAACGCTGGAGGTCAAGCTGGACAGAATAAGTCCGCTGTTCGTGCCTCTGCTGCCGTTGGCCACGTTTTTGCCGCAAAATCAGAAATTTATAGAGCAGGCTGGCGATCAGTATGGTCTGGAACACGACAAGGTACTGGCAAATGGACCGTTTGTTTTAAGCGATTGGAAGCATGATCAAAGCTGGCAGTACAAGAAAAACGAATCCTACTGGGACGCTGCTAACGTCAAGCTGCACGAAATCAATGTGTACATCGTAAAGGAACCTTCTGCAGCGGTCAACTTGTATGAGACGGGGAAGCTGGATCGCGTGGCGGGCTTGACTTCCTCGCTGGTAGATGCCTACAAGGGAAATGATGATTACGAAAAGATCGGGACATCAACGACCATCTTTTTGCGGTTGAATCCTGATGTTGTTGCTTTTCGCAACGAAAATATCAGACGGGCAATCAGCATGGCTGTTGACAGGGAAAGCTTAACGAAAGTCGTATTGAATGATGGTTCGATGCCACTATATGGTCTGGTGCCGACAGGATTCTCCGTCTCACCTGATGGAAAAGATTTCCGTGAAATAAATGGGGACTTGAACAAAGGAACGCCAGAAGAAGCTAGAATATTCTGGAAAAAAGGTCTGGAAGAGCTTGGACAGATTGGTTTGGAAACATCCGTAATCGTTGCTGACCAGGAATATATGAGACAAACAGCAGAATATTTGAAGGCGCAGCTCGAAACAAACTTGCCCGGATTTGTACTGAAATTGAAAACAGTGCCGTTCCAACAGCGGATCAAACAGGAAAAGGCATTTGAATACGACATGGCCTTGTCTACATGGGGACCGGACTATATTGATCCAATGACGTATCTGGACATGTGGGTAACGGGTGGTCATGCCAACCGGATGAAGTATTCCAATCCGAAATTCGATGCGCTGGTTGCAGAGGCAAACAAGGAGCTTGACTCTGGGAAACGCTACGAGATGCTACTGCAATTGGAGAAAATGTTCATTGAGCAAGATGCGGCTGCCGTACCGTTATTCCAGTCTGGAGAAGTCATTTTGCAAAGTAAAAAAATCAAAAACCTGATCATGCATCTCAGCGGACCTGATTTTACGTATAAGTGGACGTATCTCTATTAAATTTTGCAGCGAAGTATGGAATTTGGAGGCTTGCCGATGAGACTGTTTTTCTTGAAACGACTCGGGGTCATGCTGACGACTCTTTTCATCATTGCCACCGTAACCTTTTTTCTCATGAAATTGCTTCCAGGTACGCCGTATAGCAATCCGGAAAGGTTGACCGAACAGCAACTCACTTCCTTGAATCAGAAATATGGACTGGATCAGCCGTTGTCGGTGCAATATGTGCGCTATTTGAGCAATCTGGTGCAAGGTGATTGGGGTGTCTCCTTTCAATTCAAGGGGCGCCTGGTCACTGATATCATTTTGGATCGCATCGGACCATCTGTTTTAATTGGCTTTCAAGCTATGGTTGTTGGATCCATTATCGGTCTTGGGCTCGGGATTCTGTCGGCACTTCGACAAAATACGCTCTTTGACTTTGGAGCGGTAACGCTGGCTGTACTGGGTATGTCAGTACCTTCGTTCGTCTTTGCCGCACTCTTGCAATACTATGTCGGGGTAAAGCTTGGCTGGCTACCGGCGGGACTGTGGGAAGATTACACATACTCCATCATGCCTTCGCTGGCGCTAGCGGTAACCGTGGTTGCGGCAGTCGCCAGATTTATCCGTACGGAGATGCTGGAGGTGCTCAGTCAGGATTACATTTTAAGTGCACGGGCAAAAGGAATTTCGGAGACTGAAGTCGTGTGGAAGCATGTTGTTCGAAACTCGCTGATTCCTGTCGTCACTATGCTTGGACCGATGGCTGTTTCGATTATGACAGGAACGCTTGTTATCGAGAAAATCTTTTCCGTACCAGGATTGGGAGAGCAATTTATCCTCTCGATCATGGTAAATGACTACAGTGTCATCATGGGAATTACGCTCTTTTACAGCACCTTGTTCATTTTGGTCGTCCTGCTGGTCGATCTTATTTACGGATTTTTGGACCCGCGCATTCGCGAGAGACTAGGGGGGAGCACGGGATGACCATGCACGTAACAAGGCTGGCCCCAGAGGAGATTAGAGACGATTTGTTTATACCGGAGCCTTTTGTAGAAGGGGTGGCTGTTGAAACGGCCGCTCCGCCTGCCTCCGCGCCATGGAAAGCAGCGCTTATTCGTCTGCTGAAAAACCGGGGAGTTCTCCCGGCAATTGTAATGATCCTCGTTATTGCCGTAATGGCATTTGTTGGACCTGCGCTGACTTCCTATACGTATGACGGACAAAATGTCGCCCATTCCAATTTGCCACCGAAAATTCCTGGTCTGGTGTGGCTCGGGTTTGATGGTTTGGACAATAAAGGGGTCGATTTGTACGCCCAGCGAAACGTCCCGGAAGCACACTGGTTTGGCACCGATGAGTTCGGCAGAGATATGTGGACACGGGTGTGGAAAGGGACGCAAATCTCACTGTTTATCGCCCTTATCGCTGCTTTGCTCGACTTGTTTATCGGTGTCATTTACGGCAGCTTGTCCGCCTATTACGGAGGCAAAGTGGACAGCGTCATGCAGCGAATTATTGAAATCCTCGTGGGTATCCCTAATCTGATCGTCATTATTTTGTTCATTCTCATTTTGGAGCCAGGGATTACGTCGATCATCTTGGCGATGGCGATTACGGGCTGGGTCGGGATGGCACGGATTGTGCGCGGACAAATTTTGCAAATGAAAGGGCAGGAATTTGTGCTGGCAGCCAGATCGCTTGGTGTATCCAACAGCCGGATCATGCTCAAGCATTTGCTCCCGAACGCCATGGGGCCGATCATCGTTACGCTGATGTTTACGCTGCCTACGGCGATTTTCTTTGAGGCTTTTCTAAGCTTTATCGGACTGGGACTGCAAGCACCACTCGCTTCACTCGGGGTACTGATCAATGACGGCTATAAAAGCATGCGCCTGTTTCCGTATAAATTGGTCATTCCAGCCGTGATGATCAGCCTCATCATGATCAGCTTCAACCTGCTGGCAGACGGGCTGCGTGATGCGCTTGACCCGAAAATGACGAAATAAGGAGAGGGCCATCATGAATCCACCAATCCTGAATGTAGATAATCTGCACGTTTCTTTTCATACCCAGCGCGGAGAGGTGCACGCCGTTCGTGGAGTCAGCTTTTCTTTGCAAAAGGGGGAGACGCTCGCCATCGTGGGGGAGTCGGGCTCTGGTAAGTCGGTCACGGCGAAGGCAATCATGCGTCTTTTGCCAAAGCATAGTACGAAGATCTCGTCAGGGCAGATCCTGTATGAAGGGCAAAATGTTCTCGCTCTTCCTCCGCGCAGGATGCAAGGGATTAGAGGAGCAGAAATCTCGATGGTGTTTCAAGACCCGATGACTTCTCTAAATCCGACGATGACCATCGGCAAGCAGTTATTGGAGGGCATCAACAAGCATCAGAGCGGGGATCAGAAGGCAGCTGTGAGCAAAGCGGTCAGCATGCTGCAGATGGTCGGCATCCCTAATGCAGAGGAGCGCATGAAAGCGTATGCCCATCATTTTTCCGGTGGGATGAGGCAACGTGTAGGCATTGCCATGGCGCTCGCGTGTGACCCCAAGGTTTTGATTGCCGATGAGCCGACAACCGCGCTGGATGTGACCGTACAGGCTCAAATCCTGGACCTGATGAAAGAGCTGCAAAAGAAAACGGGGACAGGAATTATTTTAATCACGCATGATTTGGGTGTAGTTGCCAACATGGCGCAAAAAGTAGCTGTCATGTATGCCGGAGAAGTCGTGGAGACAGGACCGATTGCCGAGATTTTTTACCGACCCAAGCATCCTTACACATGGGGACTGTTGCGCTCCATGCCACGCCTCGATTCGGAGCGTGGGGAGGCACTGATTCCGATTCAAGGAACGCCGCCGGATTTGTCCCTGCAGCAGCAAGGCTGTCCGTTTGCCCCCAGATGTGCGCATGTGATGAAGGTTTGCAAATATTATTCGCCGCAGCCAACGGAAGTGTCTCATGGCCACATGGCAAAATGCTGGCTCTTGGACCAACGGGCACAAAAGGGAAATCGGCTGGCTGGAGTTGTGGGAGGGTGATCGGTAGCCATGGACAAAAACGTTCTGCTTGAAGTGAAAAATCTAACGAAGCATTTCCAGCTCAGTTCGAATAAAACGCTGCGCGCTGTGGACGATGTCAGCTTCTATATTCGTCAGGGCGAAACGCTTGGTTTGGTAGGGGAATCAGGCTGCGGAAAATCAACGGTTGGCCGCACACTCCTGCAACTGTACAAGCCGACGAGTGGGGTAATCCGCTTTGCGGGGGAGACGATCAGCGATCGTACGGAAACAAAAGGACACAAAGCATACACAAGTCAGATGCAAATGATTTTTCAGGACCCGTATTCTTCGCTTAACCCGCGGATGACGGTGACGGACATCATTTCAGAAGGGCTGATCACACATCGTCCGAATCTTGCGAAAAAAGAGCGTCAAGAGAAGGTCATGGAGCTTTTGGAGCTGGTGGGACTCAGTCGGAAGCAGGCCAACCGTTATCCGCATGAATTCAGCGGTGGACAACGACAGCGTATCGGTATTGCCAGGGCGCTAGCGGTCGAGCCATCTTTTATCGTTGCAGATGAACCGATTGCTGCACTGGATGTGTCGATTCAGGCGCAAATCGTCAATCTGCTGATGGAATTGCAGCGTCAAAAGAAATTGACCTATCTGTTTATTGCTCATGATTTATCGATGGTAAAGCATATTAGCGACAGAATTGCCGTCATGTATCTGGGACAGTTGATCGAGCTGGCTAGCAGCGAGGAGCTGTATGCACGACCGCTGCATCCTTACACTGAAGCGCTTTTGTCCGCTATCCCATTGCCTGATCCGCTCCAAGAGCAAGCGCGGGAACGAATCGTGCTGCAGGGCGAGGTGCCCAACCCGATCAATCCACCGTCGGGCTGCCGCTTTCATACCCGCTGTCCCAAAGCAATCGACATCTGCGGTATGGTAACTCCGGTTTTCACAGAGGTGCTGCCGCAGCATTATGTGAAATGCCATTTGTATGGTGAAAGGGGAAGGAATCTGGATGACAATAACAAAATGGTCAGCGTTTGAAAGCTTAGTGGAAAGGCGAATGGAGGAAGAGAAAATACCTGGTATTGCCATTGCTGTTGCGCAGTATGGGAACGTACTGTACGAGCGCGGCTTCGGGTATGCCGATTTGCATACAAAGGAGCCGATCAATCCAGACACCGTTTTCGGGTGCGCCTCTGTAACCAAGTCATTCACAGTAATGTCGATGCTCAAGCTGGCCGAGGAGGGGCGGCTGAAGCTGGACGATCCAGTGCACTTGCATCTTCCCGAATTTGAACTATGTGGTCTGAAAGCAAGTGATAGCGTGACCATTCAGCATTTGATGTCCCATACCACCGGCTTGCCGCCTCTACCGCGCAGGACGGAGATCAACAGACTAAATGACCACTTGATGTATATCGCTGGTGAGGAATACGAGCTGCTTGGTGAGCCGGGAGAATATTTCAGCTATTGCAATGATGCGTTTCTGCTGCAAGGCGCGATCATCGAGCGGCTGACCAACCGTCTCTATCGCAGATTTGTTACGGAAAAGATCCTTGCACCGCTGGGGATGCATCGCTCTACGTTTAGTCTGGAAGAAATCGCGAAGATGGACAATGTGTCTGTGCCGTACATGAAAAACGGGCAGACGGGTGAACTGGAGGCTGTACCCTGGCCTCATCTTGGAAATTACGAGGTAGGCGGTGGCTTGCGTTCGACGGTAAAAGATTTGCTGCGCTACGGGAGTGTCTTTGTGGGCGGCGATACCGAGCAGCATGTGGTTGGAAAGCAATGGTTGGAAATGATGTGGCAGCCTGTCCATCAGGTCGGACGAAACCTATTTTACGGGCTGGCCCTGGATGTCGTCCCTGATTACGCAGGTGTGACGCTGGTCAGCCACGGTGGAAGTCTGCAGGGTGTATCCTCGCATTTTGGTTTGGTACCTGAAAAAGGTTTGGTCGTCGCTGTCTTGATAAATGCCACCAGCATGCCCGCAGAAGCCATTTGGCGGGCGGCGGTCAATACGACGCTGGGACTGCCACTGGAGCACGATGTGTCCGAGGAGCCGCACTACGAGGCGACGCTAGAGGAACTGCAAAAGCTTGCAGGCACTTACCAGTCCAGAGAAGGAGGAAGCATTAGCATCTCGATTGAGCAGGGTACGCCTATCCTGACTTTCGCAGATGAGTCATACGTGCTCCGAGCTAGCGACAGCGATACGCTGGTCATCGTGAAGAATGAAAACCCGATGCGTTTTTTCTTTAAAGACGACGAGTTGGCGTGGGCAGTATTTTTCGGCTTCCGGATGTGGACACGTCAAAAATAAGATAAATCTTGATTTTACTGTGGGAAATGCGAGGGATCAGGAGAAATGGCAAGGTGTACTAGAAAGGAGAGTTGAACTTGAAGCGCTTGGAAAAATGGCTGACGGAGTTAGATGCTATACCGGCAGTAGCAGGTGATGAGGAAAGGGTCGCCGCCTATTTGCGTGAGCAATTACATGATGAGGTGGATGAATACCAAAGTGATGCACTCGGCAACCAGATTTTTATCAGAAAGGGCAGTGACCCAAACCTGAAAGTCATGCTGTGTGCCCATATGGACGAAATCGGATTTATCGTCAATTACGTTGACGAGCGCGGCTTTATTATGTTCTTGCCAGTCGGCGGACATGACAGTCGCATGGTGATCAATCAGGTTTTGGAGATTCATACGGAAAAAGGAGTCGTCAAAGGTGTCACAGGTGCGAAGCCTTCCCACATCGTTACGGCAGAAGAGGCGAAGCTCGCTATTCCACTTAGTGAGCTGTATTTAGATGTAGGAACCTCGAGCCGAGCAGAAACAGAGGGGCTTGGAGTCATGATCGGTGATTTTATCACCTTTTCTCGAGAAGGACAGTTCTTGAACGGTGGCAAGGTATTTACCGGAAAAGCAGTAGATAATCGCTCTGGCTGCGCGGTCATGCTAGAAGTCATGAAGCGACTTGCGGGAAAAGCGCTTACTGCCTCCGTCTATGCTGTCGGCTCGGTTCAGGAAGAGGTCGGGATGCGCGGAGCAGGTCCGGCAGCATTCTCGATTCAACCAGATGTCGCACTGGCGATTGACGTTGCGCTGACTGGTGGAACACCTAAAATTGAGGAAAAAACGATTCCGCTCACACTGGGAGGGGGTCCAGTCATTCTGTTCTACGAGTGGGTCACAGACAATTGGGCGGGAAGCAGTGTCCCCAAAAAGCTGACCAGAAAGCTCGTGCAGACAGCGGAGAAAAATCAAATTCCGTACCAGCGCGGCGTGTACCTGAACTGCGTGACGGACACGTATTCGATCAGCCTCGCGGGCAAAGGTACGATTGCAGGATGTATTTCTGTACCATCTCGTTACATTCATTCGGCTACAGGGCTCGTGCACATGGATGACCTCGAAAACGCTGTCCAATTGATTGTGGCTTTTATTGAAAGCTTCGATCAAAATTGGTAGAGTAAGGAAAAAGGCGTGGGAGAGGAAAGGGAGTGCTTGGTATGAATGTGATGGTGACTGCAAAAATCGATTCTATTTTTTCGCGTTGGCAGGATGGGGTATGTCCCGGTGGGCAGGTTTTGGTGCGCAAGGACGGAGAAATCATATACGATAAATGCTTTGGCTATGCCAGTCTGGAGCACAAACTGCCGATTACAGGCGAGACGGTTTTTCACGTTGCGTCTGTCTCCAAGCAAGTAACGGTCATGTGTGTCCTGCTCTTGCATGAAGACAAACTGCTTGACATTGACGATGACATCAGAGTGTATATCGCTGATCTCGTTGCTTTTTCCGAGCCGGTGTCTATCCGTAATCTGATGAACAATGTAAGCGGAGTCCGGGATCAATGGGAGCTTTTGATGCTGCAAGGAGTCAGAATCGATGATACCATCACTCAACAGGATGCCAAGGACGTTATAGCCTCGCAGGCCGAACTGAATTTTCCACCTTTATCTCGTTATATGTACAGCAACGCGAATTTTACGCTGCTCGCGGAAATCGTAGAAAGAGTTTCCGGCAAAAGCTTGAATGAGCTAGCCAGAGAACGTATTTTTGCACCGCTAGGCATGAGCCAAACCTGCTTTAAGGATCGCTATTGGCAGATGATTCCGAATCGTGCGGAATCATATAAGCTAGTAGGCAGCGAATATGTGCATGCTGTACTCAATTACGGGACGTACGGTGCTACCTCGCTGAATACAACAGCAACAGATTTTCTGAAGTGGATGGAAAACCTGAAGAATCCGGTCATCTGCAATAAAGAGACGCTTTCACTACTGCTCGCTTGCCCCACACTTTTGGATGGGACAATCAGTCAATACGCAGGAGGAATTGCCGTAGCGGATCCTAAAATGTACAAAGGCCGTCCGTTTGTTGGGCACGATGGTTCGGATGCCGCTTTCAAAAGCTCTACCGTCCGTTTTACAGAAGAGGACATCGAGATCATTATTTTCAGCAATACAGAAACGGTTTCGCTGGGAAGTGCCGTAAATCAGATCGCTGATATTGTGATGGGAGTAGAGGCAAGCCAGACTGTGGCTACGGAGGTACCGGAATTTTATCGGGCAGAATTTGACGAAAGGGATGCTGCGGGTCTGTACTTTACGCGTGGAGAAGTCTCCATGATCGTGGAGGTCACGAAGCAAGGCGATCAGTTATGGATGCGAGAGGGATACGGTGCCTCGCCGCTTTCTCACCTGGATGGAAATCGCTATAGGCTATCTACACTTGATGCCGACCTCTTCCTAGGAAAAAGTGCGGGCATGCGCTTTGGAGCCCGATTCTTTGAGCTCGAAAAAAGAGAAAATGGCTCAGGGAATTGCGAAGAATGGTCAGGCTATACAGGCAAATACGAGAGCGGAGAGGTAAGGACGAGGTACGAGGTACTGGCTGAGGCGGGAGAGCTTTTTATCTCTCACCATAGAAACGGAAAGCATTTGATGGCACAGATCGCTCCCGATCAATTCGTCGCAAGCATCGGACAAAATCTATTCGGCATTACCATCAGCTTTACGAGAGGGGACAAAGGTGAAGTAACGGGTTGTCTATTCTCGAGTAGCAGATTGTCCAATGTCGCTTTTACCAAAGTATAGATGCATACATGACACCTTATGAAAGGTTGACGTGTGAATGCTGGTTACCGCATTTTGCACGTCGACCTTTTGTTTTGGCTCTTCCACCTTTTATGATTTTCCGTGGATTCCGTTCCTTTTCAGAAGGAGTTTTCCCGTCGATGTCGAATGATGTATAATAGGGGAGCATGAAAGTTTTGCCAGGAGGGGCCGCCCGCACTATTGCAGCGGTTTTTTTTGCGGAATCAGATTGGAGTACTTTCACTAAAAGTGGGGGTTTGCCTCTAAAGAGAACTTGATAGCAGTTTTCTTACTGGAATCATCGCCAATTTCGCTTTTGCTATGATTAGGCGCCGCCCTTTGTTGGCGAGACTGAAATGGTGAAGGAGTGGTGAGGATGGAACAAATTCTTCAACTCGTAAAAGACTACTGGCCGGTCGTAGTTTGTATCATAGTGGTAATCTTGTTGGCACAATGGGTTGTACGCAGCTTGATTCGGATTATTTCACTTGCGGCAATTATCGGGATTGTGCTGGTGCTGTTTTTTCAATTCAGTCCAGATGAAGTTATCCAAATGGGCCGCCAAGCGGTTGTGGCTACACAAGAAGTGGTTGATAAGACAATCACGCCTGTGTTGAACAGCGAGCTAAAGGATGCGGATGTCACGTTTCAGCCTGACGGTACTTACGAGGTGCGAACAAGCAGTATTCGAATCGTAGGGAAAAAAGGAGAAACAAAAGCTACCGTTTATTATAAGGATGATAAATGGGAAGTCGACATCGGCCAATTGGGTCAGGTGTTCCAGGACCGTCTGGGAAAAGCTGAGCTGCAAGAAAAAACGTCATAGGAAAAACGAAAAAACGCATGGCCTCTGGTTACGAGGCATGCGTTTTTTCGTGTATATGCCCATGTAAAAGCAGACTCGAAAAAAATACTAGTTTGAGAAAAAATTTTCCTTTTATTCAAACGATAAGGAGCCTGTACTTATACCTAGTCGCGCAGAGCTTGCATTGAATACGGCTCCTTCAGAAACGACTATGATTGGCATTATATGCTATATTTTGATTAAGCTCCGAGGGATTGGTTTGTGTTGATATTCAAAGCAGAAGTCAGGAGTTAAGAAGGAAGGATGAAGGACATGCCACATCATAAACAATCTCGTTCTCCTGCTGGGTCTATTAGTGTAGATGGTCGTTACCTCGTCGATCTGACTGGTCCTCGCAGCCACACACTTGTTCTCAAGCCCGGCGTAGGTAGCCTCTCCATTGGGCCGTCACAATTGGGCGGTAAAGCAGACTTGCACGTCGATCCTTGTACGCCTATTAATTGGAACGTATTCGATTCCTTTGCTACACCAGCAGGCTCGCCTTGGCCGCGATTTCTTTACTACACAGGCAGCGACGCAGGCTTCTTCGATTGGGCCAAGGAACGTCCCATTGAAGAAATGTCATGGGTTCCGATCCTGTCTGAAGACATTGTCGTGGACGCCAGCCACTCCAAATTGCACGGCTTGTCTATCGATTTGGACAAGCTTGAAAGTCGGTTGCATTTGAAACTCCCGAAATCGCAGATCTCTGAATATTTTCGTCTGAGTGTGGCTGGTGATCTATCGCGCTTCTCTGCCGATGGTGACATGCCATATTCTCTGACACTGAAGCCGCGCACCAGCCGACGCAAGAGTGATGATCCTTTCTTGCTACCTGATCTGGGCGAGTTGAACCAGGTCACGAGCCTGACCCTTCAAAACGAACCGATGGCACAGCCTATCTCGCTGGAGTGTCTAGGACGATTCCAAAATCTTACGTCGCTGAGTTTATGGGGGAATTTCTGCGATTTGGATCTGCTAGCTCGTCAGACCCAGTTAACGAACTTGGAGCTACGCTTCATGCCTGATCTGGGTGACTTGCCGCCATTAACTGTGTGGTCATTACTTGACAGATTTATCGCCTATAACGTGGAGGAGATAACGGGCAAGAGACTGAGGCAGCAAATAAAAGTGCGAGCTAAGACCCGACCATGGACTGGCTACGCTTCAGTGAGCCAGTTACGGAAGCCTGAGTGGTGGACGACTGAGTTTGGTCGCCCATTTTCATCCTGGCCTAAACGCCTGGCAAAGGTGGGCAATGAAGCCTATGACGTTGCAAAAGAGGCCCTGGCGAGGGCCAGTAGTCTTGCTGACGCGGAGGCAGCCATTACCGCCTTCACCATACGTTTCAATACCCTCAAAGGCATCGAAACCAGTGAACGAGAAGATCTTGGTGAAGCCGTATGGCAACTTAGCCAGTCTGACCACCTTATCGGCCAGCCTATAACAGAGGAGATGGCTCAACGCTGGTTCGATGCAGCACGCGGTTACTGATTGAAGGGAAGTAATTGTTGTTTACAAGTTTAAAGGCCATCCTTTGCGGGATTGGCCTTTTATGGATTGGTTTAAGGCAGTTCTGTGGGCTTTTCTTATTTTTACAGTCTATAACTGTATTTTGATGAAACCATTTAGGAGGTCAACTTTGGTGCGATACGTAAACGGCTCGCTTGCTCATAGGCATATGCCAGGCGAATCAAGACATGCTCGTGGAAGGCAAGTCCAGTAAACATGATGCCAAACGGTTTACCTGTTCCGGTATAACCTGCTGGAACGGTAATAGAAGGGTATCCTGCTCGCGCAGCAATTTCATCACCCGTACAGCCCGGAAACAGCAGGGCATCAAGCGAATGCTCTTTGACTACTGCATCTATGCCACTGGCCTGTGACATATCCAGATTGTACAACAGATCCTGCAAGTATGCTGGTTCCGTCAACGTACCACTTGTTTGCTCCGAGCTTTCCAGCAAGCTTTGACCATAACGTAGCGCTTGTTCCTCGTGAGCGCGGTTAAATTCAATTACGTCTTGGAGTGTTCGGATGGGGGAGGATGCAGGCAAGGTCTTGAGATAAGCATTCACTCCAGATTTGAATTCGTGCAACAGGACGCTGCGTCCCCATGTAGCGTTTTCAGTAGGAATGGTGACAGAATCGATGAGGGTGGCACCAGCAGCCTTTAGCTGGGCAATCGCTGCCTCGAACAGTTGAATTTCATCTGTATCGCATTCTGCTTGGAATCGAGAGCGAATCACTCCAATTCGTGCTCCACGCAGTCCATTGTTGTCGAGAAAAGGTCGGTAATCGCTATGCCCACAACCATCGCTTTTTCCTGTAGCGGGATCATTTACATCCACCCCTGTGAGAGCTCCGAGTACGATGGCTGCATCGGAAACGGTACGCGTCATGGGTCCAGCGGTATCCTGCGTATGGGAGATCGGAATAATCCCACTACGACTGATTAAGCCAACGGTAGGCTTGATGCCGACCAAAGAATTTTGTACAGACGGATAGAGAATCGATCCGGATGTTTCTGTGCCGATTGCTGCTACCGCAAAGCCGGCTGCCATCGCAGCAGCAGAGCCCGAGCTGGAGCCGCCGACATCAAAGATTCCCGGACCATACGGGTTTTGAACTTGTCCACCGCGTGAGCTATACCCGTTTGGCATGTGATCCGACATAAAATTAGCCCATTCTGTCAGATTGGTTTTACCCAGAATGACTGCACCAGCATCACGCAAGCGAGCAGCGACAAATGAGTCCGCTGAGGCATAGGAATCGGCTAGTGCCAAGGCTCCTGCACTGGTATGCATACGGTCGCCTGTTGCGATGTTGTCCTTGATTAGAACAGGAATTCCATGAAGTGGACCACGACTGCCTGATACAGTTCGTTCCCGGTCAAGCGCTTCCGCAATGGCGATGGCATCTGGATTGATTTCGCAGATCGCATTTATGGATAGGCCTTGTTTATCGTAGGCTGCGATTCGCTTTAAAAAGGAGAGAGTCAGCTCACGAGAGGTTGTCGTATTCTCTTCCATCGCTGCTTGCCATTCGAGAATGGTTGATTCATGATTGAGTATCATCAGACTCCACCTTTGTCATATGTTTGTAATTCTATTTAGTTTACCAAAAATAGACAAGGGTGTAATCATGTAGTATGGATGCGGCGTAATTCAGACATTATCAAAAAAGAGCTGACCTCCGTAGCAGAAGTCAGCTCCTTGAACGATTTATTATGATTGAGCTCCTGCGGCTGCCAGCTTGGCTTTCTTCTCAGCCTCTACGAAGCGATTGCGTGGATGCTCGCGGCACTCGTCCGAGCAGGAACGCTTGTAGGTTTGTTCGCATTCAGGGCAGCAAAAATGCTGCTTGTTGCAGAATGGATTTGCGCAATTAAGGTAACGGTCTTCGACTTTGCCACAGTAGTAGCAACGTCCGATAACAACATCATCCTCTGTATGGTTGATCGGAACAGAAATACGTTCATCGAACACATAGCATTTTCCGTCCCATAGACGACCTTGTACTTCAGGATCTTTTCCATACGTAACGATACCGCCATGCAGCTGGTATACGTTTTCGAAGCCTTGGTCCATCAATACACCAGTCAGCTTTTCGCAGCGAATACCGCCTGTGCAGTAGGTGAGGACCTTTTTGTCCTTAAACTGACTCATGTTGTCGCGAATCCACTCAGGGAATTCACGGGAAGAATCTACTTCTGGGCGAATCGCACCACGGAAATGTCCCAAATCGAATTCGTAGTAGTTGCGACCGTCGAGAATGACAACATCCTCTTCTTGCATCATCTCGTAAAATTCTTTTGGATTCAGATACGTACCCGTTTTTTCATTCGGGTTAACGTCATTTTCCAAGCGCCAGGTAACTAGCTCATTCTTGGCACGGACAAACATCTTTTTAAAAGCATGCTCCTCCGACTCATCTATTTTAAACCACATGTCCGCAAAGCGAGGGTCGCTGCGAACGTAGTCCATATAGGCATCAGTTTGTTCGATGGTTCCGGATAGTGTACCGTTAATCCCTTCAGGAGCAACGACGATCCGACCTAGCAGTCCGTTTTCTTTGCAATACTTCAGATGCTTCTCAGCATACTCCTCATAATCGTTTAACGGAGTATACTTGTAAAATAACAAAATGCGATATGGTTTTTGTACTTGCAATGTACAATCCACCCTTTCTTTTTCCTATATTAAATTTTGATGCAACGGTGATTATATCATAATAGGAGAGAGAAAGCCTAGAAAATGAAAGGAAATTGTGAGCTTTCTATGAAAAAATCCAGCTCTGGTATTCCAATCGCAGCCTTGATGCATGGAAAGTGTTCTTGTACACTAGGTGAGGATGAAAGGCTAGATAGAGGAGAGAATTCAGATGAACATGACCAATGAACGCCTGGTAGCACAGGTGAAAATTAAAAAACTGCATGAGGATGCTGTCATTCCCAAGTACGCACGTGCCATGGACGCTGGATTTGATCTCGTAGCAGTAGAAGACACGTTGGTTGCACCTGGACAGTCTGCAAAGATTCCGACTGGGCTGGCATTTGCGTTGCCTGAAGGCTTTGAATTGCAAGTACGTCCACGTTCGGGGATCGGTGCAAAAACGAAACTGCGTTTGTCCAATGCTCCGGGTACGGTTGATGCGGGATACCGCGGAGAAGTATGCGTATTGATTGACAATATCCGCTTTCCTTCTGAGAAAAAAGGAAATGTATGTCTTGATGCAGGCGAAAAGGAAGTCACCGTGGGCCAAGAAGTAGATGCGCACAGCTATCTGATCAAAAAAGGCGATCGTATTGCCCAAGGAGTCATCGCAATTGTGCCGGTAGCGCAATTTGAAGAGGTTGACGAGCTTGATGAAACAGAGCGTGGTGCTGGCGGTTTTGGCAGCAGCGGAATCAAAGGGTAATTCGCTCTCATCATTGATAAGAAGAGAAAAAAGACCCTCCCATCTTGTTTATGTGCCTAAAGAGTGCACGTGATGAGATGGAGAGGGTCTTTTTTATGAGACACTTATACTTTTGCGGCTAGAAACTGATTAATCAGCTCCACATCGGCATCAGATAGCGAATGTCCGTCCGCTTTTACAAAGACACAGGGCCCATACACCCAGTCCAAGTAGCCATCGGAGGTAATGGGAAAATTATTAGCCAAGACTCCCCTAGAATCTTCATTGACAACAAGCGATATGCCGTCCAGGTTGTCATCCGAAACTACTTCAAAATCGCCATCCACAAGCTCACTTAGAGTGTCCGAATTGGCGATGTCCATTTTGTAGGCTTCCTCGTGAGGGCGTTTTACGTAAACAGTAATCAAGATTCATCACTCCTCTATATTCCCATCATAACGCAAATCAAGAGGTCGTGGATATACGGTGGATGGACAACTTTTCATACTCCAAGCCCGCATCCATCCACGCCACAGGAGATGCACAGCTCAACCCATACAAGCTCACACACGGAATCATTGCCGATTCTGTGAAAAACGGAATGCAGGTATTGTCGGTGATAAAAAGGCGGATTGTCGAACAGACAGTCCGTTTTTTTTGTACTCACATGAGCGGTAGGAAAATAGTCATAAAATGTAGGCGAAGGGAGGTGGAAGAAAATGGCTGGACGTTGTTTACGGATCGCTGCTGTATATTTTGTCATTGCGATTGTTTTGGGAATTGTCATGGGAATAACAAAAGCATTTGCCTACGCATCTGTGCATGCACATCTCAATCTGGTTGGCTGGGTCTCGCTTGCGATTATAGGACTTATCTATCGTGCATATCCGCAAGCGGCAGAGACAACGATGGCGAAGTGGCATTTTTGGTTGCACAATCTTTGTTTGCCAGTGATGCAAGGCTGTTTGTTCCTCATGCTGTTTACGCAAATAGAGTCTTTCGTGGTTGGAGCAATTATCGGCTCACTTGGATTGGGGGTAGGAATTGTTCTGTTTGCCTGTAATTTGTGGAAGCATGTCAGTGATTAGTATGAGCATAACGAGTGGGCCAGTATGCTTGGCAGTAGCCGAGGCATGCTGGTCTTCTTTTTGGGGAGACAGATTGTTTTTAATTTACATTCAATTCTGTCAATAACTACGAAAAAAGGTTTTAGCAATCCAAAATACGGGAAAAGAATGTTCCAAGGGGGAAAAACATCGTAACAGAATCTGGAGGGGGCGCCATACTCATATTTTGAAAGTGGTTTTGTCAGAATTTTTTGTCTTGCTATCATTTTGTTCAAAAGGTGATCATATGCGGGTGTCAATCAGAAATAAAATGCTCATTGTTTTTTTGCTTATATCTGTGTTGTTTGGCGTAGTCAGTGGTCTTTCCTACTTACAATTCATGAAGGTGAAAGACGCTTACTCTGAGCTTTTGAACCAACAAATGACGATCTATTTATATGCACAAGATATGGAAGGCCTTGTCGCCCAGCAAAACTCAGCTCTGCAAGGGTATTTATTAAACAAAGAGAATAACGAGTTGGATGCACTGAGCGAAGCATCTGGTAAAATCGTGCAGCGATTGGAGCAATTGACGCAGCTGATGAATACTCCTGAGCAAAAAGAAAGAATGGATGTGCTCACAAGGCTGAATCAAGAATTCACATCGAAAGTGGATGGCGTGATTGCTTTGGTAAAAGAGGGGAAAATGGCTGAAGCGATCGAAGCGAATAAAAAAGATGCAAGTGCATTGGGGCGCAGTATCAGAGTGCTTGCAAATACGATTGTCGAGGACCAGCAAGAACTGATGGAAACAGCTAAAGCAGAAGTCGATACTCACGTCACCTTACTGTCCACAGTTGTCCTCTCCATGAGTGCAGCGATGGTCATCGTGTCCTTCTTGATCGGTCCCATCATAGCGCGAAGCATCTCCAAACCGATCTTGCTCATTACAGAAAAAGCAAAGCTTATTGCTGCTGGCGATTTGTCGGTCGCAGACATTACGTTGAAGAACAGGGATGAAACGAGGGACCTTGCCCAATCCTTTAATCAAATGAAGGGAAATTTACGAGAGCTGCTCTCGCAAGTAAACGCAAGCTCCGAACAAGTAGCTGCCTCTGCCGAGGAATTAATGGCAAGCACGGAGCAGGTGACGCTCGCAACCAATCAGGTAGCGAAGACGATTCAGGAGATGTCTACACAAGCGACTGCAGCTGCCCAGGCAGGAGAAGAGAGCGCCAAAGGCATGGAGGAAGTAGCATCTGGGTTTACGCATATTGCCAAATCGACTGCGATCGTTTCGGAAACGGCGCTTGAATCAGCAGAAGAAGCGAAGCAAGGGAATGAGGCAATCCAGAGTGCCATTCAGCAAATGAATGTGATCAATCAATCTGTTGCATCATCTACATTACTTGCGAATCAATTAAACGAACGCTCCAAAGAGATTGAGACCTTTATCGAGGTCATTACTCAGATCAGTAACCAAACAAATTTGCTGGCATTAAACGCGGCGATCGAGGCAGCCCGGGCTGGCGAGCATGGAAAAGGGTTTGCGGTCGTCGCTGACGAAGTAAGGAAATTGGCAGAAGAGTCGCGTAGCTCAGCAGACCAAATTATTTCGTTAGTTCAGGAAATCCAGCAGGACACTGCCAAGATCATGAATGGCATGAAGATGGAGACAAAGGAAGTCGAAGAAGGCATCAGAGTGATTCATCATGCAGGGGAGTCGTTCCATCGAATCGTTAAAGCGATTGAGAAAGTAAACGTTCAAACAGAGGAAGTGTCAGCATCCTCTCAGGAAATATCGGCTGGCACACAGCAAGTGGCTGCTTCGGTTGAAGAAATGTCGAATATGGCAAAGGATTCTGCTGCCGGCTCTGAAAATATTGCATCGGTTGCAGAAGAACAGCTGGCATCAATGGAGGAAATCTCAGCTTCGGCTGCTTCCTTATCCAGATTGGCTGAAAATCTGCAAGAGGCCGTACATAAATTTAAAATCTAGCGAGTAAAAAAGCAGTCATCCAGAGGGCTGCTTTTTTCTTTGCGGAAGGGGACAGCTGGCGAATAGAACGAGAGGCCATGAGCAATGATAGGCGTAATCCTAGGCAAAATCAGGTTTTACAAAAGAACGGAGCATTTTTGGGGGAGGGGAGGAAGGCTTATGTTTATTTCGATGCTCAAGCAAGCCTTTCAAATGAATCGGAATCCACTTCCCTGGCCAAAAGCAATCAATGCTGGTATATGCTTGAGTTTACCAATCATGATTGGGGTCATTGCTGGAAATCTCTCGTACGGCCTGCTGGCAGGTATCGGGAGCTTCACTTATTTGTACGTAGCCAATATTCCGTATGTTCAAAGGGCCAAAAAGCTGTTTCTTGTTGCGATTACAATGTCGCTGTCCGTCGGTCTGGGAACGCTGCTTGCCCCTCATCCGCTTGCAACAGCGATTGTGGTTGGGATTATCGGTTTTGCGGCAACATTTGTTTTTGGGGCCTTGCAAATCAAGGGTCCTGCATCGATTTTCTTTCTCTTAGGCTTTACGATGGCAACAGGAATGCCTATTGATCCTTCTTTTGCGCCTCTTCGTGCAGGGCTTGTGTTAGCAGGAGGGGCATTTGCCTGGCTATTGGGCATGGCTGGATGGTTTTTAGATCCGCATGGTCCAGAAACCAATGCCGTTCAAAAAGTGTACAGGGAGCTGGCTGTTTTGATTCAGGCGGCGGGAACGGACAGGTGGGTGGAGGTCAGACAAAAGCTGGTTAACACACTGCGCTCGGCTGAAGAAACATTGATCGCGGGAAAAAACCCATGGGGCAGTGGTGAGCATTTTAGGAGACTCATATTGCTAAATGACCAAGCGAATGCCATCTTTGTTTATCTCCTTGAGCATTTTGAGGGAAGGAAGGTCAAGCTCCCATTGGATTTGGCAGCGATTGTTCAGGCCATCTCAGATTCACTACCCGAAAAAAAGAAACAGGAATTACTGATATGGGACAGTCATTTTGATGGAAATGAAGTGGTACAAACCTTGATTGATAAAGTAAATGAAGCGATAGCCATCTTGAATGAACCATTTGTTGTGGTGAATCGAGAAGGTGATTTTTCTAGATCATCATTATTTCGTGTTTTCGGTGGAGCCTTTGACAAAAACTCGATTGTCTTTTTGACTGCTGCTCGTTTCGGTGTGGTCCTTATGATTGCAGATCTTGTGGCTTATTCGTTCGAATTTAATCGCTCGTATTGGATCACGTTATCCTGTGCTGCAGTCATGTCAGGCTCAACGATTATTGCAACCTTTCATCGCGCGTTGCAGCGTTCATTGGGAACAATCGTAGGAATTATGATAGCGGCCATCGTTCTTTCCACCAGACCAGAAGGGTTTGTCATTGCGATCATTGTATTTTTCCTGACGGCACTGACAGAGCTTTCGATTGTTGTGAACTACTGAATTGCCGCCTTTTTCATCACGCCAAACGCACTTCTTTTGGCTGAGAGCACGAGCCATTTTTACGATCTCGCTTTCTTTGCCAGTACGAGGGTCATTGATGTGATCATTGGGTGTGGGATTGGGTTGATTGGTACAGCCTTAATCGGACGGAGAAAAGCTTCGAGCCTCCTCCCACACTTCATTGCGAAAACGATCCGCAGCCAGCAGCAGTACTTGTTTACCCTTTTCTCCGAGCATAGAAATGGTATAGATGTCATCGAGTCCAGCGAGAGACGAAAGATGCAAACCAATATTACGAATCTGAAGCTGGTTTATGAAACGGCCATTGGAGAAATTCCGAGGAATAAAGTTGCATTAGAAATGATGTGGCCCGTCATATTTTCGATCGTACAAATCGGCTATTTACTTGAGGCTTGCCTGAAAGCCACGAATTGCCCCATCCTCTCTGACGAGACACTTTCCCAGCTGCTCCTTGTTTTTGAGACGATGGCCAAGTCTGCCGAACAAAATGGAGTAATCCCGATGAAGCTCGTGCCCGAGATCCAGGGGTTTTCCAAGCTGCAAAAAGAAATTGCCGATTTACAGGATGCGCTGCAGCTTGCCAAAAGAGCATTGTCATAATCGAGTGTGTTTCGGTTAATCCGGGGCACACTTTTTCGTTTTTTGATCCAATTATCTGAGCGCCCATTTTCCAGTAATAGGCATGTGTCATTAGAACCTAGCCCGGTTGTTGGGCATACGGTATTTGGAAATGTCGTTGACAGGGAAAAAAAGGGATGTATAATTCAAAATATCAAAGTATTCCGATTAAACTAGTAGAGATTATAAGGGAGTGAAAATTAGCCACATGAAAATGAAAGCAAGCTTGATCCAATCCATACTGAAGCCTTTGGGGATCGTATTTTTGGCTGCGGCCATCGGGGGATGCCAAGCAGTTACAGGCGGGGGCACTACTACGCCAGAATCCGGCCCCACAGTGGATTTGCTGAATGTTTCGTATGATCCGACAAGAGAATTTTACCAGGATGTAAACAAGGAATTCGCACAGGAATGGAAAGAAAAAACGGGTCAAAACCTGAACATCAAGCAGTCGCACGGAGGATCGGGTAAGCAGTCTCGTTCCGTCATTGACGGGCTCGAGGCGGATGTGGTGACCCTCGCTCTCGCTTATGATATAGACGCTCTCGCAGAACGTGGACTTATTCAGGCAGATTGGCAAAAAAAGCTCTCTGACAACAGCTCACCCTATACATCTACGATCGTTTTTCTCGTGCGCAAAGGAAATCCGCAGCAAATCAAGGATTGGGACGATTTGATTAAACCAGGTATTTCGGTCATCACACCGAATCCGAAGACATCAGGCGGTGCTCGCTGGAATTACCTTGCCGCATGGGGCTACGCTTTGCAAAAAAATAACGGAGACGAAGCCAAGGCAAAAGAATTTGTAACCAGTCTGTTCAAAAATGTACCCGTTTTGGATTCAGGCGCTCGTGGTTCCACCACTACTTTTGTTGAGCGGGGAATCGGTGACGTCTTGATCGCTTGGGAAAATGAAGCGTACCTAGCCGTTAATGAGCTGGGCAAGGACAAATTTGAAATTGTGAATCCGTCCATCAGTATTTTGGCGGAGCCGCCAGTAACGATTGTCGACAAGTACGCGGATAAACACAAGACACGTGAAGTCGCAGAAGCGTATCTGCAATTCCTCTACACGAAAAAAGGGCAGGAGATTGCGGCAAAGCATTACTATCGCCCGCGTTCGGAGGAAGTGCTCAAAGCTCATACGCCAGCATTCCCGCAAATCAAGCTGTTTACGATTGATGAGTTGTTTGGCGGATGGACCAACGCGCAAAAGGTTCACTTTGCCGACCAAGGTATTTTCGATCAAATCTACAAGCCATAGACAATCCATCCCATCAGAGGAGTTATCTCCATGAGAAAATTATTGCATAACAGAGGGTTCTTGCCGGGCTTTGGCATGACGATGGGCTATACGATCATTTACTTGAGTTTGCTGGTATTGATCCCTCTGTCTGTTCTTTTCTTAAAAGCTTCAACAATGAGCTGGGAACACTTTATCGGAACGATTTTGGATTCCCGGGTACTTGCCTCTATTCGTGTGAGCATCGTAACATCCTTTTTTGCCGCCTGTGTCAATGCCGTTTTTGGTGTATTAGTAGCGTGGGTTCTGGCTCGCTATGATTTTTACGGCAAGCGAATCATCGACGGAATTGTTGACTTGCCTTTTGCATTGCCGACCGCAGTAGGAGGGATTGCCCTCACTTCGATCTATGCAGAGAACGGCTGGGTCGGTCAGTATTTGGCAGAATGGGGGATTAAGGTAGCCTACACGCCGCTTGGTATCTGGGTAGCATTGACCTTTATCGGTTTACCATTCGTCGTCCGCACGGTACAACCCGTATTACAGGATTGGGATTTACAGATGGAGGAAGCCGCAGCGACACTTGGTGCGACCCGCTGGAATACGTTTACACGGGTTATTTTGCCTCATTTGCTGCCAGCGGTTATTACGGGCTTTGCGCTCGCTTTCGCCAGAGCATTGGGCGAATATGGCTCCGTAGTTTTCATTTCGGGGAATATGCCGCTCAAGACGGAGATTGTACCTCTATTGATTATGACCAAGCTGGAGCAATTTGACTATGCCGGGGCAACGGCGATTGCGACAGTGATGCTGGTTGTTTCGTTTATCATGCTGTTGATCATCAATTATTTGCAATGGCGAATTAACAAATTTGATGCAGCCAGATAGGGGGCAGCTGTTGTGAAGCATTTGACGGAACCAGCCTATGTGCGCTGGATATTGATTGGTGTTGCCCTCCTGTTCCTTACGCTGTTTCTTATCCTGCCGTTGATCGCGGTATTTACGGAAGCCTTCAAACAAGGCGCAGGAGTTTTTGTCGCCGCGATTGCCGAGCCTGAGACGCTTTCCGCTGTCAAGCTGACTCTATTGGTTGCAGCGATCAGTGTGCCACTCAATGTAACATTCGGGATTGCGGCAGCTTGGGCAATAGCCAAATTTTCATTTCGCGGGAAAAATATCTTGCTTACCCTGATTGATTTGCCTTTTGCAGTCTCTCCTGTGATTGCGGGTCTGATCTTTGTCCTATTGTTCGGCAGTCAAGGCATCCTGGGACCGTGGCTGGACTTGCATGACATCAAGATTATCTTTGCTGTACCGGGCATTGTGCTGGCCACGACGTTTGTGACGTTTCCGTTTGTTGCGCGTGAATTGATCCCGATTATGGAGGCCCAAGGAAAGGACGAAGAGGAAGCTGCGGTTTCGCTTGGAGCGAGTGGGTGGAAGACCTTCCTAAGGGTAACGCTGCCCAATGTCAAATGGGGGCTTTTGTACGGGGTGATTTTGTGCAACGCGCGGGCTATGGGCGAATTCGGTGCCGTATCGGTGGTATCCGGGCACATCCGGGGAATGACGAATACACTGCCGCTGCATGTAGAGATTTTGTACAACGAGTATCAATTTGCTGCTGCTTTTGCTGTTGCGACCTTGCTTGCAGCTTTGGCATTGGTGACGTTGATTGTGAAAAGCTTTATTGAATGGAAAACAGAAAAGCTGTCAGGCGCAGAAGTGGAATCACCATTTGACGTGTCAGAGGAGAGAGCCGGATGAGTATTGAGGTAGAAAACATTAGCAAGTCGTATAAGAGCTTTACCGCCTTGAAAAATGTCAGTCTGCAGATTCCAGAAGGCGAGCTGGTTGCTCTCTTGGGGCCGTCCGGCTCGGGAAAAACGACCCTGCTGCGCCTGATTGCAGGCTTGGAGCAGCCGGAGGAAGGGCGAATTTTGTTTAACGGTGAAGATAATACAAATCGTGATGTACGCGAAAGACGTGTCGGATTTGTTTTTCAGCATTATGCCCTTTTTCGCCATATGAATATTTTTGATAATATCGCCTTTGGTTTGACCGTTCGAACCCGCAAAACAAGACCAAGCAAAGAAGAAATCAAGGAAAAGGTGCATTCTCTGTTAAAGCTTGTGCAACTGGAGGGTTTGGCACATCGCTACCCATCACAGCTCTCCGGTGGGCAGCGTCAACGGGTTGCGTTAGCGCGGGCGCTGGCTGTTGAACCTAAGTTTCTGCTACTGGATGAACCGTTTGGTGCACTGGATACCAAAGTGAGGCAAGAGCTGCGCAGGTGGCTGCGGCATTTGCACGGCAAGCTGGGGCTGACGATTTTGTTCGTCACACACGATCAGGAAGAGGCGATGGAGCTCGCTGACCAGGTTGTCGTTATGAATGAAGGAAGAGTGGAGCAGGTTGGATCGCCCGAAGAGATTTATCATCATCCGGCAAATCCGTTTGTCTACAGCTTCTTGGGGCGCGTCAATCTGTTTCGGGGAAGAGTGCATAACGGCAAAATCAAGCTTGGGGAAGCAGAGTTTGAAACGGAGTGGGAAAACAAGGCAGTGGAGCTTCCCGCCGTCGGTTACATGCGTCCACATGATGTAGAGGTATCACTTCATGCACCGCTAGACACTGCAATCCAGTCCGTGCAAGCGCAAATCAGTCGCATTTCTTTATTGGGGCCAATCGTTCGCCTTGATTTAAAAAGGCTCGATACCAATGAAGTATTCGAAGCCGAAATGAGCCGACAACGCTTTTTGGAGCTGGCTCTTGTAGAGCAAGGAATCGTGCATGTTACCTTTAACAATCTGTCCTTTTATGTAGAAGAGCAGCCATCTGTAACACCAGCACCTACGTTTATACCGCTACAGGTCAGCGTATAGTGAAGCAGGCAAAAAGACAAAACAAACCGGTCAAGGGGCAAGTCGGGACCGGTTTGTCGTTATGCCATGCATTACTCTCCGCGTTGCTTGGAGCGTGTTTCTGCTTTGCCTACCGTTGTGGAAGACCTTGTTTGCGACGGATTTTCTTTGTTGCCCATTTCGTTTTTGACACCATTTTTTTTGGACATGGTCACAGGCCTCCTTTCTCATGGATGAGTGATCTCGGATAGCTTTCCCTCATTACAGGCTTTCTATATGCCAGGAAAAACAAAACAGCTCTGGTCGAAAACTGGCCATTGTTTTTGCAAAATGAGGCTTTCTCTGGTAAGATAAGTGATTGAACGATTCAAAAAAGGCAGGTATTGCGACGATGATAAGCACTCAGAACGTGACGCTGCGCTACGGCAAGCGCGCACTGTTTGAAGATGTATCCATTAAGTTTACCCCTGGTAACTGTTACGGCCTCATCGGTGCGAACGGTGCAGGGAAGTCCACATTCGTGAAAATCCTCTCTGGAGAGATCGACCCGACGAGTGGCAACGTATCCGTAACGCCAGGTGAGCGTATCGCTGTATTGAAGCAAAACCACTTTGAATTCGATGATTTCGAAGTGTTGAAAACAGTCATCATGGGTCATAAACGTCTGTATGAAATCATGGAAGAGAAAACCGCTCTGTACATGAAGGAAGACTTCTCAGAAGAAGATGGAAACCGTGCTTCTCAGCTGGAAGGCGAATTTGAGGAACTGAACGGCTGGATGGCAGAGGCAGATGCGGCGAGCCTTTTGATTGGGCTCGGCATTCCTACTGATTTGCATGACAAGCTGATGAAGGACCTGTCAGGTACAGAAAAGGTACGGGTTCTTTTAGCGCAAGCGCTCTTCGGAAACCCGCATATTCTGCTGCTGGATGAGCCGACCAACCACTTGGACATCGAATCGATCCGCTGGTTGGAAAACTTCCTGGCTGATTATGAAAACACCGTTATTGTCGTTTCCCATGACCGTCACTTCCTGAACAAAGTGTGCACGCACATCGCCGATATCGACTTCGGCAAGATTCAAATGTACGTGGGTAACTACGATTTCTGGTACGAATCCAGCCAATTGGCACTGAAAATGGTTCGTGATCAGAATAAGAAAAAAGAAGAAAAAATGAAGGAATTGCAGGAGTTTATTGCGCGCTTTTCTGCCAATGCCTCCAAATCCAAGCAGGCGACCTCACGGAAAAAGCTGCTGGAGAAAATCACGTTGGATGATATCCGTCCATCCAGCCGCAAATATCCATTCATTAATTTCAAGCCAGAGCGTGAAGCAGGCAAAAATCTGTTGGCTACAGAAGCTCTTAGCAAAACCATCGAGGGCGAAAAGCTGTTTGAAAACCTTCATATCACTATCAACAAAGGGGATAAAGTGGCATTCGTCGGTCCAAATGAGCTGGCAAAAACTACATTCTTCCAAGTGGTATCAGGTGAACTTCAACCAGATAACGGTTCCTTCGAATGGGGTATTACGACTTCCCAAGCGTATTTCCCGAAAGACAATGCGGAGTATTTCAATTCAGACCTGAGCCTGGTAGACTGGCTGCGTCAATACTCTAAAGATCAAGACGAGACGTTTATTCGTGGCTTCCTTGGTCGCATGCTCTTCTCTGGTGACGAAGCCCTGAAAAAAGCAAACGTACTGTCCGGGGGAGAAAAGGTCCGCTGCATGCTGTCCAAAATGATGCTGGCAAGCGCCAACGTATTGATCATGGACGAACCTACGAACCACTTGGATTTGGAATCCATTACAGCACTGAACAATGGTTTGATCGACTTTGACGGCACTTTGCTGTTCGTCTCTCATGACCATCAGTTCGTGCAAACAATCGCGAACCGCATCATCGAGTTCACACCAAAAGGCGTCATTGATAAGATGATGACGTACGACGAGTATCTGGAAAGCGATGAAATCAAAAAACTGCGTGACGAGCATTACGCTTAATCGCTAGCATAACAATCAGGAAAAAGCCTTTGGCGGCGCTAGGTAGCGACGAACCAAAGGCTTTTTCTCAGTGTACTTTCTACTGGGTATGAAAAACTCAGGGATTGGGCTCACCCATAAACTCAATTTTGTTCAAAAAAGCCTCCTTACTGGTAAAGATGAGCCGTTCCTTGCGAGGAATAGTAAAAAAGACAATGATATATTGATCATCGATATATTCCACGATGCCGCGTTTTTTCGGTCTATCGATTGTTCTTACAGGCTTGTTCAACCATTCATTCATATATGTTCCCCCTACGTGACTCTTCCTCCTTATTATACCAATATCACAGCTAATCCCATAGGGCGTTAACAGTCTCAGTGTGTTTGAACAAAAAGAAGTGATGGGTGTGCTAGGAGCGGGACGAGTTGAATACCATTTTGGAAGAGGCTCATACAAAAGACCCATGTAAGAGCATGGTCCAAAAAGAAGGAGGCTACACCAGGATGATGGATGGCAATACCAAACGTCTAACGATAAATACGACGCGTCTGCAAAGCCGAATTGAACAATTATCGCAAATCGGGAAGATCGGAGAAACTGGCGTATGTCGATTAGCATTGTCCAAAGAGGATCGTGCAGGTGTCGAGCTGGTACGCAGCTGGATGGATGAGGCAGGGCTCAAAACAAGGGTCGATCACTTTGGCAATCTGATTGGTCGAATGCAGGGTGCCTATGAAGATGCGCCCGTACTCATGATCGGCTCTCATATTGACTCGCAGCCTTATGGTGGACGCTTTGATGGTGTCATTGGCGTGCTGGGAGGGCTGGAAGTCATTCAGACCATGCGTGAGCAAGGAGTGATTCCGCAACAGCCGATTGAATTGGTCGCATTTTGTGATGAAGAAGGATGCCGTTTTCAAAAAGGCTTGTTCGGCTCCTGGGGGATGATTGGCAAAATCGATCCAGAAGATTTGGAGCGTACAGACAAAAATGGCATCTCACGCAGACAAGCGCTACTTGAGTTTGGCTGCGATCCTGCGCGTTTGGAGGAATCCTGCTACGCGGAAGGTAGCATCGGAGCCTATCTGGAGCTGCATATTGAGCAGGGACCGATCCTCGACAATGACGAGGAGCCTGTCGGCATCGTAACAGCGATCTCAGGTCCTTTGTGGTGGACAGTAGAAATGACGGGCTTCGCAGGACACGCAGGCTCTGTTCCGATGTACATGCGAAAGGATGCTTTGTTAGGGGCAGCAAAGGTAATTACGGCACTAAATGAGCTGGCAAAGCTGGATGCTTCTGCGCCGACCGTAGGTACAGTCGGTCATTTGCAGGTGTTCCCGGATTCCCGCAACATTATTCCGGAGCGAGTCCGGTTTACAGTGGATTTGCGTGATATTGACCTAGAGAGGCGCAATGCGCGCGAGCAAGCGCTGCGAGAGGTGATTGAGCTTGCAGCCATGGAGGGCGGGCTCACTTATACCATTACAGAGGATACAAATAGTGTACCGCGCTACTGCGCAGAATGGATAAAACAGATCCTGCGTGACCAGAGCAAAGAAATGGGTCTTACTCCGCCAGAGCTGATGAGTGGCCCGTTCCACGATGCCTTAGCGCTTTCCTATGCATGTGATTATGCAATGATTTTTGTCCGCTGCAAGGACGGAATCAGCCATAATCCTCAGGAGTATTCTTCCTACGAAGATATCGCACTCGGGACCGAGCTTTTGTACAGAACTGCGGTGCAAATTGCCTGCCGTGAATATCAGTAAAGACCAGTCATCCATCTTGAGAGAGGTGGATGGCTTTTTCGTTCAATTGAAAGGGGACTTTGCTGATCGTTTTTGATATATTTAAATCATAAAGGTGGTTTAAAAACTCGTCTTTATTCAAGGTGATAGAACACGTACTATTAGTAAAGTGGAAGGGAAGAAATGGAATGAAAATGCGCGTTTCTGCTGTGCAGTACCATTTGCACACCATACATAGCTTTGATGATTTTGCTGCACAAGTGGAGCATTTCGTAAAAAATGCTCAAGAGTACGATACAGAGTTTCTTCTATTCCCGGAGTTGTTTACGACTCAGCTAATGTCAATTGGGGATGAGAATGGCAATGCTCTTCCCATCACAGCCTTGCCGTCCTTTACCGAGCAATACATAGAGTTGTTCAAATCGTTGGCTGCCAAATACGAAATGTATCTGATTGGCGGCACACACATCATTGAAGAACAAGGAAAGCTCTACAATACGGCATTCCTGTTTTACCCGGATGGTCGCGTAGGCCAACAAAAAAAGATTCATATTACGCCATGGGAAGTCAAAGGCTGGAATATGGGAGCCGGAGACTCCTTGCAAATTTTTGAAACCGACAAAGGCAAAGTCGCGATGATCATTTGCTACGATATCGAGTTCCCTGAGTGGGTGCGGATCGCAAAAGCCCGGGGTGCTGATGTCATTTTCTGCCCATCCTGCACGGATGATCGTCATGCCTTCCATCGTGTTCGCTATACCAGTCACGCTCGGACGATTGAGAATCAGGTATATGTCGTGTTGACAGGAACGGTAGGCTCCCTGCCGACAGTCGATTTTATGCGGGCGAATTTCGGACAAGCTGCCATCCTCACACCAAATGATATTCCGTTCCCACCAAGTGGCGTTCTGGCAGAAGGCGAAATCAACAACGATATGCTCGTGACGGCTGATCTGGATATCCAGCTGTTGTATGATGTGCGGGAAAAAGGATCAGTAACAACATGGCGTGACCGCCGCACCGATCTGTACACAGATTGGAAGTAGGATACTTGCAGATATAATCGGGAACAGGAGGATGGTCATGTACCGCAAAGAGCTGTATGTGCTTGACGGAGACAAGCCTCGCCGAGCTGTAATCCGCAACTATACACAATCGGATTTTTTCGAGTTGATTCAGATACAGGCAGAGAGCTTTCCGCCGCCGTATCCTTCGGAGCAATGGTGGAATCAGGAACAGCTGACCAACCATGTCACACTTTTTCCTGAAGGAGCGATTTGCGTTGAAATAGACGGTGTGCTGGCTGGATCCATGACAGCCCTGATGGTTTCGTTTGATCCTGCCCATCCTGAACATAGCTGGGGAGAAGTGACGGATGAAGGTTATATTCGTAACCACAATCCGCATGGAGATACGCTGTACATCGTAGATTTATGTATTCGTCCACGCCATCGCAAGCTGGGATTGGGCCAGCTGATGATGCAGGCCATGTACGAGCTGGTGGTGCATAAAGGCTTGAAGCGATTGCTTGGTGGGGGACGTATGCCGGGCTATGGACGGCATGCAGATACACTGACTCCTCAGCAATATTTGGAGAAAATCGTATCTGGTGAGCTCAAAGACCCGGTGATCTCCTTTCTCATGCGCTGTGGTCGAACCCCTGTTCAGGCTGTATCTAATTATTTGGAGGACAAGGAGTCACACAATTGCGCAGCGTTGATGGAATGGAAAAATCCGTTTCAAAACCACTAACCGTCATGAAAGACGATTTACCTTTACCATATAGGAGGCATTTATTTATGGAATTCGCACGTATTACACACATTGACAACCCACTTTTTGCAAAAATGCACCGCTTGATGCAAGGAGTATTCCCACCAGAGGAAGTACTGGATTACGATCTGTGGAAGGAACCGTTGGAAGATCCGGGTATCCGCGTCTTTGTTGCGGTTCATGAAGGAGAAGTGGTGGGAGCCACAGAATATCGTTATTACACGGATATGAATGTTGCAATGACAGACTTCACGATCATTGGCAGAGAAGGACTTGGCGTTGGGCGTTTTCTGGCGAGAGAGCGTCAAAAGGACCTTCTCGCACTCGCTTCCGAAAATGGCAAAGAGCTGTATGGTATGTTCGCTGAAATTTATGATCCATATCGTGTAGAAGAGCATGCATTCGGTGGAATCAAACCGATGGACCCGTTCGTTCGCCGGGAAGTGCTGTCTCATCTGGGCTACAAGCGCACCAACTTTACGTATGTTCATCCGTCCTGGCAAAATGACGGCGAAGCGGTAGCAGGGCTGGATCTGGGCTTCATGCCAACGAACGAAGACCAAACGACGCTGGAAGTAGAGCTGATTGTGACCTTCCTCAAACGCTACTATGCCGTACTTCCACAAAAGCCGCAAGCTTGGCTCGACATGGTGGCAGAGCTGGAGACAAAGCAATCCGTAGAGCTGCTCCCAATTTAATACGAACATCATGAACCGACTCTCCTGTGGAGCTAAAACTGTTTTAGTTTCACGGGAGATTTTTTTCTCCGGCCGTCTGCCCGAAAGAAGTTTAACAGAAGAGGAGTGAGAAGGAATTGAATGCACAAAGCATGGCCGCCATATTACTGTATATGGCTGTTATTTTACATTTGGTAGGTATGAGCGGATGGGTAGTCCCCAAGCTGTCCCAGTCGATCGAGCTCGCAACACTCGCCTTTATGCTGACAGCTCTTATTGCTTTGCGAAAGAAAAAGAGAAAGACGAAGAGAAGGCCACGCAAGCCACCTGCTGAAGTTGAGGTTATGCTTGACCAGGCGCAGGAGGGAGAGGCCGGCAAGTGATATACACGATCAAAGTGGAGCAAGGAGGCTACTGGTAGTTACATTTATTATGTGGCTGACGAAAAGGGAAGTAGATTTGTATAGGAGAATTTTGGAAGTGGAAAAAGGAAACACGGGAGAGGCAGCGAAGATTTTGGGAATGGGCCGATCTCTCTGTGAACAAAGTTCGAGCACGATGGAGAACCATATCGCGTTGCAAATGCAACATAAGTAGTGCAACCTGCAACAATCAAAAAGGGTGAACGGGCAATAATTAACTGAAAATTTCAAACATAATGACTTGGCATGGTTGTTGCTAATGAGATTGATAGGAAATCAAGCGTAGTGATTTTGAACCACACGAATCCCGTACAAAGTGAGGGGAGTACATGTCTACACAGCCAATCATTCGAGTTGAGAACGTCTCGTTTGCGTATCAGTTAAACCAAGACCAGCAGGTTCCTGTGCTGCAAAACGTCTCCCTCGAGGTGTTTCCCGGAGAGTATGTAGCCATTATTGGTCATAACGGGTCAGGAAAATCGACCTTATCCAAACATTTGAATGGAATTTTGACTCCAAAAGAAGGCGATGTCTTCGTAAACGGAATCAATACCCGTGAAAAGGAACGCATTCATGAAGTGAGAAGTCGAGTAGGAATGGTATTTCAGCATCCGGATAATCAGATCGTTGCAACAATCGTTGAGGATGATGTGGCATTTGGGCTAGAGAATATTGGAACCGCCGAGGAAGAAATGAAGGAGCGTATTGATTTTGCGCTGGAAGCAGTGGGGATGAGTGCATTTCGTCATCGACCGCCCCATCATTTGTCAGGTGGTCAAAAGCAGCGCATCGCCATCGCAGGGATTTTGGCGATGAAGCCGCAATGTCTGGTTCTAGATGAAGCGACGAGCATGCTGGATAGCTATGGTCGACAGGACATTCTCACGGTTGTTCGCAAGCTGCATAGTGAAGGAATGACGATCGTCACGGTTACCCATCACATGACGGAGGTAGCAGAAGCAGATCGCGTCGTCGTGATGGAAGGGGGCAAAATCGTGCTTCAAGGAACACCGCGAGAAGTTTTTGCCCATCAGGATAGGCTTCAGGAGCTGCACCTGGACGTACCGGATGCGAGCAGGATCGCCGCATTGGTTCATTCAGAGTGTCCGTCGTTTTCTCCCGATTTGATTCATAACGAAGAAGTAGTAGCAGAAGTGAATAGTGTGTATGTCAGAAGAGCGGAGGCGAGCGGAACATGACGCAAACAAGCCCGATGGTCTCAGTAAAAAATCTATCCCATGTTTACATGCAGGGAACTCCTTTGCAGCACCGTGCCTTGGATCAGGTCGATCTCGAAGTGGCAGAAGGCGAGTGCCTGGCGATCATCGGCCATACAGGCTCTGGAAAATCAACACTCATCCAGCATTTTAACGGTCTCATTCGCCCACAATCCGGTTCAGTCGTCATCAATGGATTGGATGTATCACAGCCAAAGCTCGATATTCGCACGCTGCGACGTCAGGTAGGGCTGGTGTTTCAAAATCCGGAAGATCAGCTGTTTGAAAAGCTGGTAGGGGATGATGTTGCATATGGCCCGTTTAAAATGGGCTTGCCGCTGGAAGAGGTAAGACGGCGGGTCCATTGGGCGATGGAGCTGGTCGGGCTGTCGTTTCAGGAGATGAAGGATCGTCCTACGTTTGCGCTCAGTGGCGGACAGAAGCGCAAGGTTGCACTGGCAGGTGTGCTTTCTTTGCAGCCCAAGGTGCTCGTACTGGATGAACCGACAGCAGGGCTTGACCCACGTTCGCGCAAAGAACTGCTGGAGCGAATCCGCGGATTGAACCGGGAGGAAAAGCTGACGGTTATCTTTGTATCTCACAACATGGAGGAGGTAGCGCAGCTTGCCGATCGTGTGTATGTGATGGCAAACGGCAAAGCTGTCTTGGATGGTACTCCACGCCAAATTTTTGGAAATCAGCAATTATTGCGTGATCATCATATTGGTACACCAGAATCGGTAGACATTTTGTACCGTTTGCGCGAAGAGGGGTATGAAATGGATCCAGGCGCCTATTTACCGGAAGATGCTGCACTCGAAATTTTAAAACTGATTAAGCGATAGGAGGGATCAAGATGTCAGCGGAATTTGAATTGACACGTAATATTACGATTGGCCAGTATTTGCCTACCGGATCAGTCGTCCATCGTCTTGACCCGCGGTTTAAGCTGGCTGCTTTTGTTGTAATGATCCTGGCTATCGCCATTTGCAATACGTACATTGGCAATTTGTTTGCTTTGGCGATTTGTACCTGGATGTTTTCCGTCTCCAAAATCCCCCTTCACTACGGAATTTCAGGGATTAAGCCGGCGGTACCGTTTATTATTATTCTCGCAATCATGCAGCTTCTTTTTTACGGCGAAATCGCCAATGGAGGTACGATTTATTTGAAGTACGGGTTTGTCACTATTTCCAGCGAAAGTATTCGACTGGTAGTCGTATCTGCGATGCGCTTCGTCGAGGTCATCTTTCTATCCAGTGTGCTGACGCTGAGCACGTCTACGACAGAGCTTACGCATGGGATGGAAAGACTGCTTGGCCCACTGGAAAAAGTCAAATTTCCCGTTCATGCCTTTGCTTTGATCATTACAATCGCAATTCGCTTCGTGCCGACCTTTGCCATGGAGATGGAAAAAATGATGAAGGCACAAGCATCTCGTGGTGCAGACTTTGGGACGGGAGAATGGTGGCGTATTGTACGCAGAACCAAGGATATGTTTCCGATCATTATCCCGCTCTTTAACGTGGCCTTGGCCAGAGCAGAGGACCTGATTCTTGCGATGGAAGCCAGATGCTACGTGCCAGGTGCTTCCCGAACCCGGTTCGCACATTACAAAGCAACCAGTAAAGATTATCTCGCAATCCTTTTCAGTGTTGTCATTTCTGTGATCATGCTTGGAATACCGTTTTAGTAGGCGGGAGTTCTCCCTTTTTGGGGATTCCAGATAGATGGAGATAAAGGAGGAGTACGCATGGAGAAGGGCTTGACGGTACGAAGGATCGTAATTGCAGGTGTCTTGGGGGCGATAGCGATTTTGCTAGGTGTTACGCGTCTTGGCTACATCCCGGTTCCAACAGCGGCAGGGAATGCCACGATTATGCACATTCCGGCAGTAATCGGCGGTATCATGGAGGGATGGGGCGTTGGTATGATCATCGGTCTCATTTTTGGAGTATCTTCTTTTTTAAACGCCACCGTTCCCTTGTTTAAAGACCCGCTTGTAGCGATTTTACCGCGCTTGTTTATCGGGGTCACCGCCTACTTGACGTACGTGGGTCTGAAAAACGTCAATCAGTATCTGGCGATTGGGGCTGCAGGCTTCATTGGTGCAATGACCAATACCATTCTGGTGCTTGGAATGGCTGTTATTCGCGGCTACATGCCATTTGGCGTAGCGACAACGGTAGCGGTCACCAGTGGTTTGCCTGAAGCGATTGTCTCGGTTATCGTCACACTGGCAGTTGTGGCGGCATGGAAAAAGATTGGTTCAGCAGGAAGACAAAAGTCGAAAATTTCAGGAGATTTGTGAGCGAATGACTGGAACGATTGTTGATGTGCCCGGAGTAAAGGTAGGGCACGCTCAAAACGAAGAAGCGCTAACAGGATGCAGTGTGATCATGCTAGATCGACCGTCTGTATGCGGCGTGGATGTCCGGGGTTCTGCCCCGGGCACACGCGAGACGGATTTGCTCGACCCTGTAAATCTCGTCAACGCTGTTCATGCGATTTGTTTATCGGGAGGAAGCGCATATGGACTGGATGCAGCGACAGGGGTCATGCAGTATTTGGAGGAACAAGGCATTGGGCTAGAGGTTGGTTTTGGCGTGGTGCCAATCGTGCCAGCGGCTGTACTGTTTGATTTGGCAGTGGGTGATCACAGAATTCGTCCGGATCGCACGATGGGGTTCCAAGCAGCGACAGCCGCAAGTAATGAGACCTGCCCGCAAGGAAACGTCGGAGCGGGAACAGGAGCCACGGTTGGCAAGCTGAATGGGTTTGCAAATGCCATGAAAAGCGGCTTGGGATCAGCTTCGATTACCCTGCCCAACGGTTTGGTTGTGGGGGCACTGGTTGCAGTCAATGCAGTCGGGCATGTGATGGAGCCGGAGAACGGTCAAATACTTGCCGGACCACGAGATGACGAGGGCAATATCCGGGATAGTGTTGAAGTGATGAAGGCTCACACATTTTCGCCTATTCCGCCAGGCACGAATACAACGATCGCCGTGGTAGCCAGCAATGCTACGCTGACAAAAGCAGAAGCAAAAAAGGTGGCGCAAATGGCCCATGACGGTCTTGCACGTACAATTCGACCGATCCACACGATGTTTGACGGAGATACCATTTTCGCTGTTGCCACGGGTGGTATCGAGACCTCTGTTGATCTCATCGGCACTCTGTCTGCAGACGTGCTCGCAGAAGCTGTCATACAAGCAGTCAAATCAGCTAAGGCAGCAGGAGGACTTCCTTCTCATAGCAGTATTCACAGGTAGCCAATCCGTTTTCTTATCACACAAAAGGATGCAAAAGGAGAGGATTTTCCAATGAACCAGGTTGTTTCCTTTGTAGACGAACAGGAAGTTGTCCGCTTGACGCAGGAGCTCATCCGGATTCCAAGTGTTTTCCGACCTGAACAGCCAGGAGCAAACGAAGAACGCGTAGCTCTTTTTGTAGCCGATTACCTGCGAAACATGGGGATGCAAGTATTCTACGAAGAGGTAGTTCCGGGAAGGCCGAATGTAATTGCTTTTTACGACTCAGGCAGACCAGGTAAAACGCTATTGTTTGAGGCGCACACAGATGTTGTTACAGAGGGGGATCGCGAAGCCTGGAGCTATGATCCTTTTGGAGGACAAATCTCTGGCGGTCGCATTTATGGACGCGGCTCCTGCGATACCAAAGGCAATCTGGCTGCGGCCATCTGTGCAGTCAAAGCTATTCAACGATCCAAAGAGACATTCACTGGGAAAATTCTCTTATGCATACCGTGTGATGAAGAAGGCATGATGATCGGCATTAAAGATTTCATTCGTCGAGGCTGGGCGAATCATGTGGATGCCGCCATTATTTGTGAGCCGGAAGAAAATCAGCTCTGCATCACACAAAAAGGGGCCATGCGGGCGATACTACGAACGTATGGCAAAATGGCGCACGGGGCCATGCCCTTGACTGGAATCAATCCGAATACACGTATGGCACGTGCGATTGTAGCCCTGGAGGAGCTGGAGCGAAAAGAAATGGCGCGTCTCGGACAGCATTCCATGCTCGGGTGGCCGAGTATTACGCCGACCATTTTACAAGCCCCGGTAAAAGGCGATGCCCAGATCAATGTCGTTCCTGATCAGTGTATGACGACGCTGGATATCCGCACAGTGCCCGGTCAAGATCATGATGAGCTGCGCCATGAAATGCAGGAAATACTGGATTGTTTGGCTAGAGAGGACGACAAGTTCAAAGCGACGCTTGAGGTGATCGAAGAACGTCCGTGGACGCTGACGGGGATGGAAGAAGAAGTCGTACGAGCCGTCGCGAGCTCCTACCAGGAAATTACGAAAAAGGAGCCTGTCTACAATGGAGTACCGGGAGCGACAGATGGTACCTTTTTACACAAAGCGGGCATTCCGATATTAACGACGGGAGCTGGAGATCGCCATATTCCGCATCATGCGGACGAATACGTCGATATCGATCAGCTCGTAGAGTCGACCCAGCTCTTTGCCTTATCTGCCTTGACCTATCTTACTCAACCGGTCCGCGCTTAAAAAGCATACCCTGCCAAATTGCTGGCAGGGTTTTTTTGCTAAAAACTTGCTCAATCCATCCAATTTTTTTTACAATGGTAGAGTACATAAGTTGAAGGAGGCACGTGCCCATGGATATGCGCTGGAATTTAGACGTTCTCTATACGTCATTCGACTCGCCTGAGTGCAAGGCTGATTGGGAAAAACTATGCCGTGAGATGGACGAGTTAAAAAGTTGGGCCGGGCAAAATCTGCAAACGAAAGAAGCTGCCGTTGCCAAAATCGAGACCTACCTCACAAAATTGACTGCTACCCTGCAAACACAAGCACGTCTATACAGCTATGCAGAATTGACTGCAAGCGTTGACGCGAAAAATACAGATGCTTTGCAGTTGATCGAGCGTATTCAGGATCAGACAGTGGATTTGGTGGAGCCAGAGGTCCAGTTCAAAAAATGGTTAGGATCTTTAGAAAATTTGGAAGCGCTTATCGCAGAGTCTTCTCTGCTGGAAACGCATCGCTTCTTTTTGATTGAATTGGCCGAGCAGAGCAAGCATATGCTCAGCGAAAAAGAGGAAATCATCCTGGCCAAAATGAAAAATACCGGCTCGAATGCATGGACCAAGCTGCAGGAGATGCTGACATCGACTCTCTTGGTTGAGATCACGGTAGATGGCGAGAAGAAACAACTGCCATTGCCAGTTGTACGCAACATGGCGTACGAAAAAGATGCCCATGTCCGTAAAACCGCGTATGAAGCAGAGCTTGCCGCTTACAAAAAGATTGAGGAGTCCTCTGCCGCCAGCTTGAACGGAATTAAAGGCGAAGTGATTACGGTGGCAAAGCTGCGTGGTTATGAGTCAGCGCTTGACAAAACGCTCAAGGATTCGCGGATGGACAAAGAGACGCTAGACGCGATGCTTACAGCAATGCGCGAAAGTCTGCCAGCATTCCATACTTATTTCCGCAAAAAGGCGGAGCTTCTGGGACATGCAAATCGCCAGCTTCCGTTTTATGACCTGTTCGCTCCAGTGGGGGAAGCTGATATGCGCTTTCGTTATCAGGAAGCACGCGATTTTATCGTAAAGCATTTTGGTAGCTTTAGCGAAAAACTGGCGAACTATGCAGCACGTGCCTTTGATAACAAATGGATTGACGCAGAAACTCGCGAAGGAAAGCGGGGAGGGGCATTCTGCTACAATCTGCACTTCATTCGCGAAAGCCGTATTATGGCAAACTACACGGGTAGCTACAACGATGTAAGCACTCTCGCCCATGAGCTGGGTCATGGCTATCACGGAGAATGTCTGATAGACGAAGCATTTTTAAACAGTGATTACCCAATGCCGATTGCAGAAACAGCTTCGATTTTGTGCGAAACGATCATTGCTAATGCGGCCCTGGAACAGGCGACACCAGACGAGGCTTTTGCCATTCTCGAAAATGATATTTCTGGCTCAAGCCAAGTTATTGTCGACATCTATAGTCGCTACCTGTTTGAGACGGAGCTTTTTGCTCGCCGTGAGAATGGATCGTTGTCCGTGCAGGAGCTAAAGGATATCATGCTGCAGGCACAAAAGGATGCCTATGGCGAAGGGCTGGACCCGTCGATTCTTCACCCGTACATGTGGGTATGCAAGCCTCATTACTACAGCGCCGATTATAACTTCTACAATTTCCCATACGCGTTTGGCCTGTTGTTTGCAAAAGGTTTGTACGCCGAGTATTTGAAACGCGGTGACGCCTTTGTCGGGCAGTATGACCAGCTGCTCTCCGTAACTGGTAAGCAAAGCATCGCAGATGTAGCCGCGATTATGGATGTCGATGTGCGCTCTGTGGAATTTTGGCGCAACTCCCTGGCTTTGATTGCCAAAGATATTGAAACCTTCGTAGAGCTGGCGTCTTCTCGCCAAAAATAAAAGCAAAACCGTCCGAGATAATCGGGCGGTTTTTTTGCGCATAGTCAGGTGCCTACGTGGAGAAAGTAAGTAAAAACAAATGAGGTGATAACGTGGTAAACGGATTGCAATTACTTGACCTACTACGGGAAACGGAGAACAAAATGCTGCATTTACATAGAGCGATCGACAGGGTGAGCAGTGAACCGGACTTCAAAGAGTCGGTCAGCGTCTTAACTGTAGTGGTCAGAGACTATCAGCTCCAGCTCGATAAAATGAAGCAGGCACTCGGTAAAATCGAAATCGGAGCCAACCAGCAGCAAATTTCTCAGCAGACATCTCAAAATACAGAGACGCATTAATGAAAAGGCCCACTTTCTTTCTGTACGAGACAGGAGAAGTGGGCTGTTTTCTTGCTATTGGAACTGGATATAACGTTTTGCGCCATAAAACGGATAGAGCTTGTGCATGTATTCCACTTTTCCATAACGCACATCGTCGCCATTCGCATGGACAATCGTTCCGTTTCCGAGATAAATTGCCACGTGAGATACGCGTCCTTTTCCAAGCGCATCATAGAACAGAAGATCACCTGGCTGTGCTTCATCCAACGAAACAGCTTGTCCACCATTAAATTGATCTTCGGAAGTGCGAGGAAGTGTAACCCCGAGCTGGTTAAAAACGTAAGAAGTAAAGCCGCTGCAATCAAAACCGTTTGGTGTCGTTCCACCCAAAACATATGGGGTTTTGAGCAGGGGAGTGAAAATACTTTCCAGACGTCCAAGACTAGCGGAGTCTATGTCTCCAGACATTACCGGTAAGGAAGATAGCTTTGCGCTCAAAAATTCTGTAGCGACATAGGCTTCGTCGTCCTCAAACTCAATTTTTGTCCATTCACTGCCTGTTTCGAGTACTTCCACTAGCGAACCGAATTTCAATTTTCCAAGGATTTTTGCATCCGTAGAAGGTTTCTTGCGAACGTTCAGGACATCGCCTGTGACGCGCGCCTTTTCTCCTGCTGTAATCCCTTCCGATTCAGAGTGGGACTGGTTGTTGCCTTCAATCACATCTGGCGGTGCAGCTTCATCCACAGAGTCCGACAAGCCTGTCGTTGGCAGTGACAATGTTTGACCAATCGACAGTTGATCTGTATGGAGCTGGTTCACTTGGATCAGTTGGTCTACGGTTGTATGGTTCTCGCGTGCAATTTTACTGAGAGTATCACCTGCTGACACCACATAAGCGGGAGAGGCTGCGTGGGCAGCTGTAGGCAGCAGAGTGAAGAGGGCGAGGAGGGTGAATACCTTCGAAGTGTGTTTCATGTCATCGTCTCCACCAATCTACTAATTTCTGCATATCTAGATAAAATTCTAGCGGATTTTGGTTGGTAAATCTATGAAAAAATAATCTTTTAAAAAACTTTTTGTGAACTCTTGCAATCTTAAATATGTTCGTGCTATATTACAAGGGTCCTTTTGAGAGAAATCAAAACGGAAGACATGAAAACCATGGAGCTGTGGTGAAGTTGGAGTTCACGCCGGTCTGTCACACCGGAGGTCGCGGGTTCGAGTCCCGTCAGCTCCGCCATTTCTAAAGAGGTTTTGGGCCTCTCACCCGTAAACGGGTTCACCCTCGTAGAAATAGCAAGATGAATCGCTCGGGTACTTCAGATCTGGCTTCTCAGAAGAAGAGTTTCGAGGTAGAAGCGCCAGTGGAAGCGAGTCCCGTCAGCTCCGCCATTCTTTAACTAGAATGAGCGAAATAAATATATGAATCGTGCCGGTGTAGCTCAATTGGTAGAGCACCTGACTTGTAATCAGGGGGTTGTGGGTTCAAGTCCTATCGCCGGCACCATTTTTTGCGGTCGTGGCGGAATTGGCAGACGCGCTAGATTCAGGTTCTAGTGGTGGCAACACCGTGGAGGTTCAAGTCCTCTCGACCGCACCACCTTAACAAAGTACAGGCTCTTGAATTTGTCCTTGTGACGATTCAGGAGCTTTTTGCATATGCGGATTTTGCAAGGTATTACTCATTTGACGTCAACGGTGGCGACCATTCTGCCCCAATCGAACATTTGCGGACAACGCCGCAGGTACATCGAACGAGTAATACTGCTGCTCTTGAACAATCGATCCAGAGCGTTTCCTACAGACCGATCATATCCTGTTTGACATCCAGAATAGCTTGAAACAATGAAATATTGAATAAATATAACAGCGCCCTTTCAGACAGGGCGCTGTTTTGTTTGGTATTCTTGGGCTTTCTAACATCTTACTCATATTTATTCAATATCTGATAGTCGCTTTGCTCGAAGGTATCCTCCAAATAAGTTTCTCCCCATTCGCACATCGACGTTAAAATTGGAGCCATCAACATGCCGAGTTTTGTAACGGAATATTCCACTTTAGGCGGGACTTGATTGTATATTTTCCGGCTTACGATTCCGTCTGCTTCAAGCTCTCTTAGCTGCTGAATTAGCATTTTTTGTGTGATGCCCTGGATCATCTGCTTTAATTCGCTTGTTCGCCTGGTCTTTTTGGTTAGATGATACACAATAAGCGGCTTCCATTTGCCTCCAATGATGCTCATCGCAACTTCAAGCGTACAGTAATATGTTTTCACTCCCTGACTCCTCCTTTGTTCGTACAATAATTACTTTTTAGTAACTATATCACTAAAAAGTCTGTACTACTAAAATTAACACCTTTCACTCATAATGACAAATACAAGACAGATGGCTGCAAAGTTAGAGAAAAATTTGAATCATGAAGGATGGAGATGGGGATGGAAAATACAACCGAAATGGCTGGTGTACATCTAAGCGCCAAGCAGAAGTTACTCGTTTTTTCTTTAGTCTTGCTGACATTCGTCACAGGAACAAGTGAATTCGTTATTGTCGGATTATTGTCCCGAATTGCATCCAGTCTGGAAGTTACCATTTCATCAGCAGGAGCGTTAGTATCCGGCTTTGCCTTTGCAGTGGCCGTCGGCACGCCGATTGTGGTCGTTCTGGTCAGCCGCTATCCAGCTTATCCGCTCATGCTGGGATGTATGTCCATTTTTATAGCGGGAAATATAACCAGCGCACTTTCTTCCTCTTACTTTTGGCTACTAGGGGCAAGAGTTGTTACTGCAGTCGTATGCGGGTTAATGCAGACAATTGCCATGACGGTTGCGAGCGAGGCCATACCCGCTTCGAAAAGAGGCTTGGTTGTGTCGCTCGTCTTTTCAGGGTTTACAATTGCAAGTATATTAGGTGTGCCGCTAGGAACCTGGATCGGGCAAACAGGCGGCTGGAACATGGCGTTCTGGTTCACAGCCGGTTTGGGATTTATTTCATTTGCGATGCTTTCGCTTACCGTTCCGAGAAACCTAAAGGGGACCCCAAGCTCATTAAAAAATCAATTCGGTTTACTGGCTCATGCCCGGATGATCACAGCATTCTTCGCCCCAGCACTAAGCCTTGCCGCCACTTATGCGGTGTACACATACATCACGCCTATATTGGAACGTGAGCTACTTATTCCAGCAAGATATACAAGTCTTATTTTGCTGCTTTTTGGGGCTGCCTCGATCATTAGCACATTGCTAGCTGGAAAAATTGCTGCTCATGATGGTTTGAGAAAATTACGTTTTATTTTTCTTTTGCAAGCCATCGTTCTTGTTTCACTCTATTTTACGTTGCATTCTACCGTGCTCGGATTGATAACGATCTTCTTGATCGGACTTGCCATTTACTTGTTCAATGTCACATTTCAACTGTACTTGATTGATTTGGCTGGGGAATACTCACCTTCCGCTAAAGTGTTCGCCGCTTCTTTGTTTCCGGTGTCCGTCAATTTTGGCATTGCGGTGGGAGCGGCAATTGGCGGACTGATAGCGACCAATTTCGGTTTACCCTACACGGGGTGGATGGGCGGGTTACTGGCATTAGCAGCGGCCTTCCTTACCTTTATAAGCGTTCAGATGCAAAAAAAGAAATCATAGTTGCCGGACAGCGGTTGTATGGTGCTGCTCAATGGTGAGAAGTTCCTTGAAGCATTAGACACTTGATTGATTCCGCTTGCTTCCCAATCGCGTGCGTGTTTCCGGTTCTAGTGGTGGAAACACCGTAGAGGTTCAAGTCCTCTCGACAGCACGATCTCTTCAAACACAGGTCTCTGAACGCATTTTTTATGCGGATCAGGGCCTTTTTGTTTGTCGCTAGGTTTAAAGGCTCCACTCATCACCTGAGCTTAGGAAAAAACGAATCAGGAAATTGCGTGACGAAATATCTGTGTTCCACCGTGAATAGGGAAACTTATTTTCGAGATTGGTTATTTAATACCTGCACATTGATGCAATTTGAAGCATTTGTGTATAATTGGAAGCCTCCGACCAGCAACTAATAGGGCATGTATGGTTTGGTCTAAAGGATGTACACCACGATCAGGGCGAAAGAGCAAGCCGTCTGCTGCAGTGCGGAAGAGTTCGCCACAGCGAATGCGGCATCGGTTGAGGTCGAGAAGCTGCAGGTGTGGAAGTCGATGCCGGCTGTCCAGCAAGATCATTTGTTCAAAGTGTCGGCCAGGCATTGGATGATGTCTGGATCAATCGCCGAAGGTAAAGTCATCGATGATGTAGTGGCTGCTGTTACCGGCAAAAAGTAGCAGGTTAGGGGTCATTGACGACGAAGAATGAAAGTTGACCGAATAGGAAGGACCAAGCTACAGTCATGGTTCTTTCTTTTTTGTAGGTCTCTCGTCATGAAGTATGGCATGAACAAAAAACCAACATTTGCAGGTTGCTATGACTTTTAATCATACGTAACATAAATGAAGAGAAAGTGAAATTGCACTCATTTTTAAGTACTCGAATCCGTTTTCCATAAAGATTTCACCTAAGTAACTGATATCGAAAAAGCGAGGGAGATTATCCATGAAGAACTTCAGGTCAATAGCGGTTGGCACCGTTGCGACAGCCTTGCTATTTTCTTTGGCTTCATCCGTCATACCTGTAACGGCATTTGCCAAAAGCAGCTCTGAGCTTACCCCGATGGAGCTGAGGGAAAAGTATGTAAGCAAAATGGAGATTAGTGACAAGGATGTCCTGGGTTTTTATCATACGACAATGGATACGAGCTCAGAGGCACGTCGATACAATATTGAGAAAGCAATGAGGAAAATCAATAACGAAATAATCGAGCCGAACGCAGTCTTTTCCTATAATAAAGAAGTCGGGAATGCAAATCTTGAGGAAGATGGCTGGCAAAAAGCAGGTGTGATCTTGAATGGCCAGCTCACTGATGATTATGGCGGCGGAATTTGCCAAGTATCCAGTACGTTGTATAATGCAACAGAAGAGGCACAAATGACGATCGTCGAGCGACATCATCACAGCAAGTCGGTTGGCTATGTACCAGCTGGTCAAGACGCAACAGTGGCCTTTGGATATTTAGACTTCCAGTTTTCTAACCCTTATGATTTTCCGGTAAAGCTCAAAGCCAAAACCTATGATGAAAAGCATGTTGTGATAGCAATCATACGCGCATAATACAAGAACAAGATGAATAGCAGGGTGCGCCGAAAAGGGGTGGCCCTGTTTTTTTTGTTCGAAATAATTTCCAGAAAATGGGCGAAAAAGTTTTGGCGAATGGTTTTTAGTCAAGCATTTCTGACCATACTTTGGAGAGGGAGGTGCCGAGATGTATATAAAGGTGACAGGAGACAGCGAGGATCAAAAGGTTCTTGTATTGGGAGAGCCACTGATTCGTCAAAAACAGGACGGCTATCATCTTTTGCCAGGCAGACTGGTACGTGCATTGAAGCCTGATGATCTGCCGATTGGGATTCGATTTAAACTCGCTGGTGCACTTCCCTCTGGGTACGGTTTTTATCGTGAAGACACCGTCATTTTTCGCAGATTAAATGAATCATCAGCTTTATGGATTGATGTGACTTCTGCTTATCTCGTCTCGGAGTGGGATGGATTATTTCCATTGGAGGCGACGGTACTCGCGCGGAAAACAACCCTTGAGCAATTGGAACGATTTTGCTCTGTCAGGTGTGAAACAGGGGAGCAGCTCATGAAAATTCGTTACGAGTTTTCCTGGTGCACACAGGAGGAGCTAGATTTGGAGAGGGCATTGGAGCAAATTTGCGACACCGTTTTTGAGGTAGAAGCGAAAGGGAATGCACGTCTTTGGCCTGGACATGGTCATTTTTAAAAACGGGGAGGAAGAGCTGCTTGCTAAAAAGCAGCTTTTTTGTTTGGTCTCTTTCTAGGATGTAGATCCTGGACGCTGCTTCCGAAGACCTGGGCTCGTGAATCTTTTATTAGATTCGGGACATGGCCATGATATAGTAAAAAGGAGTGAAAAGCTGCCAAAGGAGAGGACACAATGGAACGGATTCGAAATATTTATTGTGTAGGACGCAATTATCGCCTTCATGCTGCAGAACTAGGCAACGATGTACCAACGAGACCGATGATTTTTGATAAGCCAACCCATGCACTGGCAGAGGCCGTTGGCAATGAGATTGAACTGCCAGGTACTCGTGGTGAGCTGCATTATGAGGCAGAGCTCGTTTTACATATTGCCAGACCATATGAAGCTGGTGTCACATTAGAGCAAATGGTGGACAAAATTGCGCTGGGCATTGATTTTACACTGCGAGATGTCCAGAGTGAGCTGAAGAAAGCTGGTCATCCATGGCTTTTGGCAAAAGGATTTAAAAACTCAGCGATATTGACTTCCTTCCATGCATTCCCAGGAGTGGATGCCTTGCAAAATACCGAGTTTTCCTTGTTGAAAAATGGTGAGCAGGTACAATGTGGGAAAATTAACGACGTTATTTTTGATTTGATGACGATCATTACCTATATTTCGGATCATTTTGGCCTAGATCAAGGGGACATCATTTATACCGGTACACCAGCAGGGGTAGGACCAATTGCAGATGGTGATGTCATGACGCTCGTATGGGGCGAGGAAAATTGGGGTCAGTTTACAGCGAAAATGAAGTAAAGCGTGGACCTATTATATGGAACGAAAGAACCATCTTCTGACATGTTCTTGCAGAAGATGGTTCTTTTTTAGCAAAGTTGTTTAAGAGAGCGGGTTTCTCAACCTATCTGGTTCTATGGTACTAAAAGGCAGTGGCCGCATAGTTTACACCTTGTTTTCAGACTAGTCCGATGCTACCAAATCCGTGATTGGTAAATTTTACGGTCTTATCCTCCTGTTTCCTCCTGAGGTAATCTGTCCTTGTACCCGAGAACGGGTTCCACAACATGGCAAGGAGGAAAAGAAAAGTGACGAAACGAGATTGGGTAATGAAGTCAACAGTAGCAGTCATCCTGAGTACGTCCCTGTTAATGGGTGGTCAAGTTGGACAAGCGGCCGCTAAGACGCAAGATTCACAACAGTCAAAAATCGTGAATATTGCGACCTCATTGATTGGTAAAGATTACGAGTACAAAGCAAAAGGACCAAAACAGTTTGGTTCCGCAGAACTGGCAACTTATACGTACAAACAGGTAGGTATCTCCATCGGAAGCACCATCTCCAGCTTGTCCAAGGAAGGGAAGAAAGTCTCTCAAAGCAAAGTAGAACCAGGGGATTTGGTATTCTTCTCATCCAGTGGCAGCAGCACCCCAAGCTTCATGGGTATCTACATAGGCAAAGATCAATTCGTGTATTCTTCGCAAGGGGAAGACGAGGTAGTGGTGAAAACCTATTCCGACTATAGCAAAAAATTCGTCACAGCACGCCGAATCCTGGATGGATCTGGCTCCTCTGACAATTCTTCCAATACACCGGACAAGCCAGCGAGTGATGTTGCCAGCAAGGTCATTAAAAATGGGGAGAAGTATCTGGGGACGAAATACAAATTTGGTTCCAGCAGCAGCACAACAAAAACATTTGACTGCTCATCCTTTACACAACGCGTCTTTAAGGAAGCAGGCATTACATTGCCACGCGATTCCCGTCAACAATCGACTGTGGGCAAATCAGTATCCAAAAAAGATCTGCAAAAAGGTGATCTGATCTTCATGAAGGCTTCCGCCAACAGCTCTTCAGACCGGATTACACACGTAGCTATTTATGCAGGAAACGGTAAAATTTTACATACCTACGGCAGTCCTGGTGTAACGTACTCCAAGTTCGATGGCACGAACTGGGAGAAACGTGTAGTGAAAATCAAGCGAGTCATCTAACCTGCTTCCATAAGATACGCGATGATCGGGCTCTCGTGCTTTTGCATGAGAGTCTTTGATATGTAAGACGCAAGTGCAGCACAATAGTTACGCGTCTCTCCGTTGCCAATTATTTCTTTGCCAGGCGAATAAAAGCTGGTCACACGATAGACAGAATAGAGGAAAAATAGGTAAAACGTCGAATATTATTTTTCTGTATATCTGAAAAAACTGGAGGTGTGTCATTTGCAACTGAACATGCCAGCATTTTATAACTTCGCTGCACAAGTAGATGAATGGGCAAAGAAAAATCCAGAAAGACGCGCAGTCTGGGAGTTGGACGAGCAAGGTCAAGAGCATGTATTGACCTACGAGGAGCTGCGTCGCTATTCCAATCGGATAGCCAATGGACTTGCTTCTGTCGGGATCGAGCGCGGCGACAAGGTTTTGGTTCTTGTGACCCGGGGAACGCTTGCATATGGTCTGTATTTGGCATTGTTAAAGCTGGGTGCTGTCATTTTGCCAGGATCAGAAATGCTGCGCTACAAAGATATCGAATACCGTGTCAACCATGCCAAAGTGAAGGCAGTCATCGGATTTGACGGTGTTCTGGATGAAGTTGAGCCAACCCGTGGACAGTGCCCTTCGCTGAGTCACTATATGACGGTAGGAGATGCCAAAGAGGGCTGGATTTCTCTCGGTAGTTTGATCGAGGAGCAAAACGATGAATTCGAAGTAGCAAACACGAGTTCTGACGAGCTTGCATTCCTTTCCTATACATCTGGAACAACAGGCGGGCCAAAAGGAGTCATGCATGTACACGGCTGGCCAATTGCCCATCTGGCTGTCGCAGCTACACAATGGCTGGATGTGCGTGAAGGTGATGTGGTTTGGGCGACAGCAGGACCAGGCTGGGCAAAATGGATTTGGAGCCCTTTCGTCTCCACACTGGGTATGGGTGCCACCGCTTTTGTATATAAAGGCAGATTCAGCGCGGATAATTATTTGACTATTTTGCAAAATCATCCGATTTCCGTCCTGTGTGCGACACCAACAGAGTATCGCCTGATGGCAAAAGTGTCTGATTTAGATCAATACAAGCTAAATGCACTGCGCTCGGCTACATCTGCAGGGGAGCCGCTCAACCGGGAAGTGATCGACACGTTCCGCCGTGAGTTTAATTTGACAGTACGTGATGGCTACGGCCAAACAGAAAGCACACTTTTGGTTGGGACTTTTGTCGGGATGGAGCCGAAACCGGGATCGATGGGAAAACCCTCGCCAGTGGTACGAACCGCTATCATTGACGAAGAGGGCGAAGAAGTGCCGATCGGCAAAGTAGGGGATATTGCGATCGATCGGAAGATGGTCGCTCTGTTTAAAGGTTATCTGGATGATCCGGCACGTACAGCCAAAGCCTACCGTGGTGACTGGTTTGTTACCGGTGATCAGGGACGGATGGATGAGGACGGTTACATCTGGTTCGAAGGACGCTCCGACGATATTATCATTTCAGGCGGTTATACAATCGGGCCGTTTGAGGTAGAGGATGCCCTAGTGAAGCACCCTTCCGTGGCAGAATGTGCGGCAGTAGCCAGTCCTGACCCAGAGCGCGGAAATGTGGTAAAAGCGTTTGTCATCTTGAAAAAAGGCAATGCACCATCAGATGAGCTGGTAACCGAATTGCAGGATCATGTGAAACGCTTGACGGCTCCCTATAAATACCCTCGTAAAATCGAGTTTGTTTCGGAGCTGCCCAAGACGACTTCGGGTAAAATCAGACGTATTGAATTGCGGCAGCAGGAAGCGGGACATTATCAATCGTAAAAAGAATTACGGAATTGTAAGGTTACTGTAATTTGATTCGATGGGACCAAACACGCTTACCCCCTACAATAAGAGTAGAAGCAAGACAAAGGGGATGAGCGCATGAACCACCTTTCCATACCCGTTGTTGGAGATGCGCAAACATATATTGCGGCAAACGAGAATGAACGGGCACAAAAACAGGGCTCGGTTTGGAAAAAACGAATTGGAATTACACTACTGACGTTACTTGTCTGCGCCATGCTAGCACCGATACTGCTGGGCTGGGCAGGAAATATATGGATTGATGAAAAGAAGCTGGCTGCGCTCCATGACACAAAAGCGGCAGTGTACGTCAAGCTGGATGAAATGCCTGATTACATGTGGAAAGCTTTTGTCGCCATTGAAGACCATCGATTTATGCAGCACGGCGGGGTAGACCCGGTGGCTTTGGCACGTGCGCTCTGGATTGATGTAAGTGAGGGTGGCTATGTGCAGGGGGGCAGTACGATTACGATGCAGTTAGCCCGCAATCTCTTTTTGACCCAGGATAAAACGATGCTGCGAAAAGTAAAGGAAATGGCGATTGCCATGCAATTGGAGCAGCGATACAGTAAAAAAGAGCTGCTGGAAATGTATTTGAACGTCATCTACTTTGGGCATGGAAAATACGGGATTGAGGAAGCGAGCGCCTTTTACTTCAACAAGTCGGCAAAAGATAGCGGCAATGGCGCCGTCACCTTAGGAGAGGCAGCTATTCTTGCTTCCTTGCCGAAAGCACCAGAGAATTATTCGCCTGTCAAGCATTGGCAAAATGCGAAGCAGCGGCAATCGATCGTACTGAACCGAATGGCGCAGCTTGACGTCATTAATCAGGCGCAAAAGCAGCAAGCTCTGGCAGAAGCGATCAAGGTCAGTAAACCTGTTAAACCTGCCTCTTAACCGAAAAAATGACTATCCGTACCCTGCATGAGGTCGGATGGTCATTTTTTATGTTTTTATCATTGATACTCAGGTCGTTCGGTTGACTGCCTTCCCTAAAGCATCCTCGAGGACATGCGCATACTGCATGGTCGTCTCGATTTTGGAGTGTCCCAACTGGGCCTGCAGCTGATGCGGATCAGGGTTCAAGCGTAAAAACTGAGTTGCAAAGCTGTGTCTGAGCTTATGTACGGACAAGTCTGGGATGCCAAATGCCTTGGCGTACTTCTTCACGAGCTTTTGAACGGAACGAACCTCGATCCGGTGTCCATTCGGATTGGTGGGAGAGACGGCGAGAAAGACGGCATCTTCCTGGGATGAAGGCAAATATTTGTCTCGTTGCTGTAAATAGCGTCCCAAATATTCTTTTCCCCAATCGCTGAAAAACGGAGCGTCTTCTTTTTTTCCCTTTCGCACCATTTTCAATTGATTCTTTTCCATTACAATATCAGACAGGTCCAGGCTCACGATTTCAGAGACACGAAAGCCTCCAGAGAGGATCAGAGCGATAATCGCGGTATCACGATCGCGGTTCTGCAGATGAAACTGCTGTTTCTTTACCGTATGACAATGACTGAGATAACCGTTATAGACAAAATCGACAAACTGATAAATTTCATCGTCAATGAGGATTTTGGCACGAATCGCGTTCGCACGGGCGAGAGGTGTGAGCTCGACCATTTCTATTTCTATTTTCGCTAAGACATTGCGAGTCAAATAGGATTCGCCATTCTCATCCTCGGCCAAGGCAGCTAAATAATGAAACAGTGATTTCAGGCTGGAGATCTTGCGGCTAATGGTCCGATCACTGTATTCCTTTTTTGCGCTGCGGGTAGGGTTGGTTAAAAGGGCTGCTCGCTCGTACAGATGAGATTCCTGCAAATACAAAATATAGCTTTCCACCGTTTCCTTCTTGAGATCATTCAGATCCTGTAAAGGAATATCCTTCATCTCGGAAGCAGGGGTCAAGCCTTCCGTCATCATCCAGCGGAAGAAAAAAGTGATATCACGCAAGTAGCCGAGCAGCGTAGAAGGGGAATTTTTCTTCGTTTTTTTATGCTCGATAAATTTCTCTACATACCAGGGAAAGGAGCCCATGAGTTCAAGTAGCTGCAAGGCATCGCGTTGCTTGGTTACGGACATGCTCTCACCACCATTCATCGTCATTGTGTACGAACATATATTCTACCAAAAACAAAACGTTCTGGGAATTGCTAATTGCGCTATTTACAGGCATGATGAGAAGAGATATAGTAAAACGATGGATAAACGTAATCATTACGTTTTATTCTGCGGAGGAGGGAAGGCAAATGGCAACTTGGAATTTATCGCAAACTGTGCACCATGTATTGATTTGTAACGGGGGCAGCTGTATGCGAAAAGGGGGAGAGGAAGTCACCGTAGCTCTCCGGGAATCGATTACGCGAGCTGGATTGGATGATGTCGTACATACAACCCGAACACGCTGTAACGGACGATGTGAGGATGCCTGTGTCGTCATTGTATACCCAGAAGGAATCTGGTACGAAAACGTGACGCCAGATCATGCGGAGCAATTGGTGGAGCAGCATCTGCGCAAAGGTGAGCCAGTCGAGTCATTGCTGACGCATCGCTTTAAGCCAGATGGGTTTGAACGAACCGCAACAGCGAGAACCGGAATCTTAAAATCTGAAAAAGCGAAGAAATAGTACAAAACCACATTCCACTTCTAAGCAGTGGGAGAGTGGTTTTTTGTTTTTTGCCAGTAAGTCTAAGATTACTCCAACAGGAGAACTTATGGAGAGGGACAAAAATTTCTCATGAAAGCGCGATCATTTATGTCTTTGTCATATGGACACATAAAGAAAAAGGTGGTAATCTATTCTTAAATAATATTGATTTAGAGCGTTTTTAATAAAAATAGAGCGTCCGTACGGTGTGTACATTTGTTTTTGTGGAAATTACGAAAACGAATTGCAGGTGTGCAGCCTATGGTCGAAATGCTGGAGGGATTCTCGTTGGCGAGCAAAACATTGGAGCATTTCTTACATGAAAATTTGACTGATCTAAAAAGCAAAGGCCTGTACAATGTCATCGATCCACTGCAAAGTGCAAATGGCCCGGTCATCACGATCTCAGGAAAAAAACTGATCAATCTATCCTCCAATAACTACCTCGGTTTGGCAACAGATCAACGTCTGATAGAAGCCGCTGTTGCTGCCGCTCAAAAATACGGGGTAGGAGCAGGTGCAGTTCGGACGATTAATGGTACGCTAGAGCTTCATACGAAGCTGGAAGAAAAGCTTGCAGCCTTTAAACATACAGAAGCTGCTATCGCGTATCAATCCGGCTTTAACTGCAATATGGCTGCAATATCTGCGGTCATGGATAAAGATGATGCGATCTTGTCAGACGAGTTGAACCATGCTTCGATCATTGATGGCTGCCGACTTTCCCGTGCACAAATTATTCGCGTGAATCACTCCGATATCGATGACCTGCGTGCGAAAGCAAAAGAAGCAAAAGAGTCTGGTAAATATAAGAAGCTGATGGTTATCACCGATGGTGTATTTTCTATGGATGGCGACGTTGCCAAGTTGCCGGAAATTGTAGAGGTTGCCGAAGAATTCGACCTGATTACGTACGTTGATGATGCACATGGCTCTGGTGTTCTCGGTAAAGGCGCTGGTACCGTGAAGCATTTTGGCTTGTCCGATAAAATCGACTTCCAGATCGGAACGCTTTCCAAAGCGATTGGCGTAGTAGGTGGGTATGTAGCAGGTCGTCAGGAGCTGATCGACTGGCTCAAAGTGCGCAGCAGACCATTCTTGTTCTCGACGGCACTGACTCCTGCAGATGTGGCTGCATCGATTGCCGCAATTGATATTTTGCAAGCGAGCACAGAGCTTCATGACAAGCTATGGGAAAACGGAAATTATTTGAAAAAAGGCTTGAAAGAGCTTGGCTTTAATATTGGGCACAGCGAGACTCCAATTACTCCATGCATCATCGGTGATGAGCAACAGACTCAAGAATTTAGTAAGCGACTGTACGAAGAAGGCGTCTACGCCAAGGCGATCGTGTTCCCAACCGTTGCAAAAGGTACAGGTCGTGTACGGAACATGCCAACGGCTGCACATACAAAAGAAATGTTGGATCAAGCCCTGAGCATCTATGAAAAAGTAGGCAAAGAAATGGGGATTCTCAAATGAAAAAGATACTGGTAACCGGGGCGTTGGGGCAAATTGGGTCCGAGCTCATTACGAAGCTGCGTGATGTGTACGGTGCCGATCAGGTTGTTGCAACCGATATTCGCAAAAAAGAAGACGATCCAGTCGTGGAGGCAGGACCGTTTGAAATTTTGGATGTAACGGATGGCCAGCGGTTGTTTGAGCTTGCCAAAACTCATCAGGTTGATACGATCATGCATTTGGCAGCCTTGTTGTCTGCAACTGCGGAAGCAAAGCCATTACTCGCATGGAACCTGAACATGGGCGGATTGGTCAATGCTCTGGAAGCTGCACGCGAACTGAACTGCCAGTTCTTCACACCTAGCTCCATCGGCGCATTTGGTCCTTCTACACCAAAAGACAACACGCCACAAGATACGATTCAGCGTCCAACGACGATGTATGGTGTAAATAAAGTATCAGGTGAACTATTGTGCGATTACTACCACCAGAAATTTGGGGTAGATACCCGTGGTGTACGTTTCCCTGGTCTCATTTCTTACGTAGCACCTCCAGGCGGAGGAACGACAGACTATGCCGTAGATATTTACTATAAAGCTATCCAGGACGGTGCTTACACCTCTTATATTGGCAAAGGCACCTATATGGACATGATGTATATGCCTGATGCGCTCAATGCGATCGTAGGGCTGATGGAAGCAGATGCATCCAAGCTCATTCACCGCAATGCGTTCAACGTAACTGCGATGAGCATCGAGCCAGAGGATGTTGCGACAGCGATTCGCAAGCATATTCCTGATTTTAAGCTTTCCTATCAGGTGGATCCGGTTCGTCAGGCGATTGCGGACAGCTGGCCAAATTCGATCGATGCGACAGCGGCTATGCAAGAATGGGGCTTTAAAGCAGAGTTCGATTTGGATAAAATGACCGAGGACATGCTGGCAAAATTGCGGGGAAAGCTGCTGCAAAAGGTTGGATAAATAAATAACGTAACGGTTCGGCTGCCACTTGCTGCTATCATGCAAAAGTGGCGGTTTTTTGTTTGCGTAATGATCAACAGGCGACCTTATGTCAATTTTTCCCATTCATAGGTATTTTTCAACTGCTCCATCTCGTGCAAAAATTCGGCCTGAGTTTCCTGCTGTGCAAGAAGCTGTTGGACGTAATCCTTATCGATCAAGAGACTGGCAACGTGATGATTATGGTGCAGAAGATACTGATGTTTCTCGTCCAGCTGCCACTTGAGGAACCACTTTTGTGTCTGAAGCAAACGAATATTTCGCTGGAATTCATCTTCTGTTACCCAAGGAGAGATGAATTCACAAGAAAAAAGATTGTCTACCAATCGAGAAAAATAACCCATGTGGCACCTCCATAAGAAGAACTCTTTAGAAGATACGAAAAAAGCGGGGGAATGGTTTCGAAAAAAAAAGCCTTCTTGCTCAGGCAAGATGCTTTTTGGTCAGATCAGCCATTTTCAAGTAGGGAGGATTTCGTCGTCCTGTTACTCTTCCTCTGGGTCGAGGCTTTCGTCGCTCGTGCCTTGCATAAAGGTATCGCTGACTTGTTCATGCGTCGAAGCCAATCCTTTTTCCATCTGGGAAGAACTCTTTTCAAAAGAGGAGTCGTACATTTTATCAGCGACTTCTTGGGAAGCCTCACGCAAAGTCTGATCGTTACTGTTTTTCATGATGTTCTTCCTTTCGAACTTGAATATCTGTAATTTGCTCAAATATGGAAGAAATAAAACGTGTTTTTTTGTTTGGAAATTTTTTCTGCAAATAAGCAAAAAATGATTGTGACGCCAACCGGTACGATAATTTCCGGCTAGCAATCACAATCATCCATAGATTCATTTCTATAATCGTTCGCGAGCCTTCTTGAGTGTGAGCGAATTGGCAATCGCCGTCCACATATCGGTAGATTCAGAACCGACATACCAGTAGGCCAAGCCGCCAATTTGCCACTGCAGGCTTGCTTGTACTTTTAATCCCATTGATCGGCTTTCCTCCAGCCAGATCGTATGTGTCACTCCTTGTTTTTGATAGGTAGAACGGTATTGTCCAAGAGAGTCATCCCACTTTGTGGTTGCTTTGTACTGGGAGATCAGTTGATACGATTCTGGGATGCTCAGATCGACTGACTGCAGCTGTTTACCAGACTGATACCAGTCACGGGTGTATAGCGGCAGGCCGACAATCAGCCTTTGCGCAGGCACTTCACGCAGCAGATCAGAGATGATTTGCTTGATCCATGGCAAGGAGGCAACAGAGCCTGATTTGATCCCGCCGACCCAATGTTCTTCATAAGCCATCAATACAAGATAGTCTGCATATTTCGCCAGCTTCGCGAAGTCATAAGGCTCGCTCCAGTCTGTACCCGAGTCAGGTGGGATATCGACGGACAGTACAGCTCCCTTTGCATGCAGTGCAGTAGCTAGCTCCTGAATAAACAAAGTAAAGTTGTTACGATCAGCAGGTGCGAAGCCTTCGAAATCAACATTGATTCCATCCAATTGGTACTTGTCGATAAAGCCTGACAATTTTTGCACAACCGCTTTGCGCTTGCTTGCATCCGAGAGTGCTGCATGCGTAGCTGCACTATCAAATTTATTGCCAAAGAGTGCCCAGACCTTCTTGCTATTGTCATGTGCCCAGTGAACAAGCGAAGTATCAGTCAAATCACTAACGGTGCCATCCTTTTGCAGGAAATACCAGCGTGGCGAGATCGTGTTGACACCACTCTTTTTGACTTGTGCAATAAATTCCTCTGTCGTGGATTGATACTGCCATCCGAGTGATACAAGCGGCTTGGAGGAAACTGGTTTTTCATTCAGATCATCCAGAATTCGCTGTAAGATCACGGCTGTTTCCTGTCGAGACAGAGCAGCTTGTGGGCGGAAGTATCCCTGGTAGCCGACCAGCCAATTTTTTTGGATCGCTTTGCTAACCGAGTTACGTGCCCAGCTTGAAACAGTATTTGCATCCTTTACGCCGAGGCTAGTTGTAGTAGAGGCGTCTTGTTCCAGTGCGCGAACGAGAAAAGCGGCAGCTTCCTCCCGGGAAATCGTCCGCTTTGGAGCAAATGTCGATGGGCCAATGCCGTTCGCGATGTTCAGAGCGGCTGCGGCCTGCACGTATCCGTATGCCCATGAGCTTTTTGGGACATCTGTATAGGAGACGACGGTTCCCGATACAGGCTTAATTCCCAGTGCGCGACCCAGCATCGTTACGAACTCCGCACGGGTGACAGGGCTGGTGGGATGGAAATACCCGTTTTCATCCCCAGCAATGACACCAGCTTCATAAAGCGAGCGAATTTGCTGCTCTGCATAGCTGTTTCCAATATCACGCAAGCTGTTCGTAGATGCAGTGGAGGCAGGAACTCCGATTGCCAGTGTGAGGCTGTACATCAGCAAAACAAGTGAAACAAACCAAATATGTATACGTTGTTTATTCATCATACATCCAGTATAAGGAGAGATAACCAGTCTTTCATTGGCTATTTATTGGAAAAAGGGATGGCAAGTGAACTCTTTAGAGAGCTTGGCGATGTGGTATGATAAGAAGGCAATGGCAGGAGAGAGAAGATACGAAACGAGGCGGGAGAGAAATGGAAGACGTACTTATCGTAGGAGGAGGACCATGTGGCCTGGCAGCGGCGATTGCTTGTAAACGAGCAGGGCTGGATCCGATCATTATCGAAAAAGGATCGCTTGTCCACTCCATTTATCGGTACCCCACATATATGATTTTTCACAGCACGCCAGAGCTTTTGGAGATCGGCAGTGTTCCATTTGCAACGGCGAACGACAAGCCGACAAGACAGGAAGCTCTCAACTACTATCGTTTGGTAGCCTCGCGTGAAAACCTTCGTGTGAATGTCTATGAGACAGTTACCGGAGCAGTACAGACTGCAGGTGGGTTTCGCGTGACTACGACAGATCGTTTTTCGACGTCGCATGTATACGAGACGAAAAATTTGATTATTGCAACTGGCTATTTTGACAATCCAAATCACTTGGGCGTACCAGGTGAAGAACTGCCCAAGGTCTCCTCTTTTTATAAGGAAGCTCATCCTTTTTCGGGAATGAATGTAGCGGTGGTAGGTGGTAACAATTCGGCAGTTGATGCTGCGATGGAGCTGGAGCGGGCAGGGGCACATGTGACGGTCATTTGCCGCAGACCTGAGCTGTCCGAAAAAGTGAAGGCATGGACAAGACCCGTTTTTGAGAGTCTCATCACTAAAGGGCGCATCCGTATGTATTTTGGAGCAAATGTAACAAGTATCGAGGAGCGTTCGATCCACGTAAATACGGGTTCAGAGGTTATCAGCCTGGACAATGATCATGTTTTTTCCTTAATTGGCTATCGTCCAGATCGATCCTTCCTGCATTCGCTTGGCGTGAAGACCGACCCAGATTCAGGAATTCCACAGCATGATCCAGAAACGATGGAAACGAATGTCCCACATCTCTACATCGCAGGAGTGATTGCAGCGGGCCACCACGCGAATGCTATCTTTATCGAAAATGGCCGTTTTCACGGGGAAGGAATTGCCCGCCACATCACATCCGGTATAGAACGCTAAGTCATTACATGGTCCACTTGAGCTGCTTGCCGCCAATCAGGTGATAATGCAGGTGGAAAACGGTTTGCTGACCATGCTCGCCGATATTGGTCACGATTCGGAAGCCTTGTTCTGTAACGCCCATTTCTTCCGCAACTTTTTGCAAAGAGAGGTGGAGATGACCGATCAGCTCTTTGTCTTCAGGCTCAATCGCGAGGACAGATTGAATATGCTTTTTTGGGATCATGAGTATATGAACTGGAGCAATCGGATTGATATCGTGAAAGGCGACCACATGCTCGTCCTCATATACTTTTTTGGAAGGCAATTCACCATTTACGATTTTGCAAAAAATGCAGTCCATTTCAGTCAACATCCTTTCTTATATGGAAATACGTGTAAAGCCTACTTCGTCATGAAAGTAGGCTTTACCTGTTTCTCTATCGGAATCATTAGGCAGCTGTAGACAAATCCGTTCCTCGTATGTAGGGACTTGTCCATTACAAAGCTGCAGATTAGCAGAGGACAGCCAGTAGTTTTAGGCAAAAGTAGTTTCCAGAAAACGAAGTACCTCACGCCACGAGTGCTCGGAGGCATAGGCATTGTTTTTTGCTGTTCCACCGTTTAAACGTGTACGCGTGGTCGGGATATAGGGAAAACGAATGGCGTGACCAGTGTCCTTATATGTAAGATGCACGATACGGTGCGGAAACTGATTCGCTTGCAAGCGTTGGACCATTCGCTCACAATGCTCGGCGGCTGGCCACCAGTGATCGTCATCAGATGAGAGCAGCAGAATGGGACCGTTGATCCTTTCGACCGGAATCGCAGCATCCTCCAGCCATTCGCACGCCCTCCAGGCAGCGGCGTGAATATGGTCGATGCGCTCGCCTGCATCCAGCAGCACCTGTGATTCAACCGATTGCTCCTGCGTCCAGTGAACAAAAGGGAGCGGTTCACCACGGAAGGACCAGGAGGACTGAGGGGAAAAAATCTCGGAGTCAGCCGATTCGCGATCGCACCCAATGGATACCGTAGAGCTGGGACTAGAGGCAATGACTGCTTTTATTTCAGGATCGATGGAGCCCATGACAAGCGCCAGTTCTGCTCCTTTTGAACGTCCAAAGACGACGATCTTCTCTGGGTCAACAGTCGGTTGGTGCTTGAGCCATTGAACTGCTTTCTGTACATATTCGAGGGGAATTTGACGAATATCATCAGGTAGGTCATCACACTGGAAGTAAGCGAGGGCAAGTGCTGGAAAGCCATTGGAAGCAAAAAGGGCAGCGAATTGCGAGGACGAACCAATACCACCTTCACTTCCACCCAGTACGAGAACAGCAGGACGATCCTGTGCTTGTGAGTTGTAAAAAAATTGCCCGATCAGACCATTCTCGCGGACCTTCACAATCGAGACATCACGGGAGGCAAAGAAGCGTTTAACGGTAGCTGTCGAGACGGGCTTTTCGTTTACCTCAGCGGTCAAGACAATCTCGGTAGAGCGAGGTGAAAACTCAAAATCATCGAGATTGTATGGACTGTAAAAACGCATCGCCTTGACATGCATCGACCAGAACAGTCCCATCGGATCAATACCTTCGTATGTGCCGAATAGAGGGGCCTGCGAAACCAGATCAACATTGCCGTCCTCATCTGCTTGAAATATGGCGTGAGAGGAGGCGGTTAACTCGCCTCCGGGAAGTCCGTTATTTAAAGTAGCGTGTAGTGTGATTAATTGATGAGGAGCAAAGCCGCTTAGTGTAATATGAACAGGTACGTCTAACAAGGCCGTTGCTGGTGAGACATCAATCTGTGGACGCATCATGCAGACAACACTCCTTTTCAAAAAAATGGAATCAAGACAAGGTAATTATAGTTGACTGAAGAAAGATACGACAAAAACAGATGTGACGGAATGGTTAACTTGACTTCTGTCTGTCGATGTAACTATAATCATTACAACGAAAGGGTGACCTTTATGAAAATTAGTAGCCGCTTCTCGGTAGCTGTCCATATTTTATCGCTACTTTCGATAGAACCGCATGCTCACAATACATCCGAATGGATTGCAGGAAGTGTCAATACGAATCCAGTTATCATCCGCAGAGTGCTGGGGCAGTTAAAAAAAGCGGGGCTCGTCAACGTCCGTGCAGGCGCTGGTGGAGCGACCCTCGCAAAAGATTTGGAGCAGATCACGCTTTTGGATGTCTATCGTGCTGTTGATGTGGTCGAAGAAGGGCAGCTTTTTCATATCCATGAACAACCAAACCCGCAGTGTCCGGTGGGGGCCAATATCCAGTTTGTGCTGGAACTGATTCTTACTCGTGCCCAAAATGCAATGGAGGATATTTTAGGAGGCGTGACAATGTCTCAATTGGTTTGTGATCTTCGCGTACAGATAGAGCAGTCCAGCTGATAGCGCCTTGTTTCTATCGTGCTTACCATCTTGCTTCAAGCAGGGGATATTTCCCGACGTGTCGTATGATATTACAAAGGAGACTTCATTGTATCGGAGGGACGCGGACGTATGACCATGCAAAAAATCATGCAACCGATTACCACCTACCTACGCCCAACCGACACACTGGAAGATGCCGCTCGCGTGATGCTGGAGACGCAGATGGATATGCTTCCGGTAGGAGACGCTCAGGGCAAATGGGTAGGTGTTTTTTCGCATCGCGAGTTGTACCGGATGATACTGGACAAGCTACCTGTGACTACGGCAATTGAAAGCTATATGAACACGGATATCATGATGGCGTTATTGGACCTGATTTGTGATACGAGTGGAGACAGGGGTGAGCCTGGAAGGGTGATCAGTCAGGTCCGCGCACACATGATACTCGATAAAAGCGACCAAGGAAATCGTCAATTGGATAGAGGTGCACAAAAACAGTCTCCGCAAGCACAGTATGACTGGGGACATATTTTATCGCTCGATAAAGCGGTGATTCAATTGATTGACCTTGCGAAAAAGGCGGCACGTAGAAATACGGCTGTCATGATTCGTGGGGAGAGTGGCACGGGCAAAGAATTGTTTGCACAAGCCATCCATAATGCCAGCCCACGAGCTTCCAGACCGTTTGTTACCATTAACTGCGCATCTGTTCCAGAGCATTTGTTGGAGGCTGAATTTTTTGGCTATGAAACAGGAGCCTTTACAGGGGCAGATCGGGCTGGACGCATTGGGAAATTAGAGCTGGCTCATGGGGGTACCTTGTTCTTGGATGAAATCGGAGACATGGCTATGCATCTGCAGGCCAAGCTGCTTCGGGTCATCGAAGGAAAGGAATTTTTTCGAATCGGCGGGACCAAATCGATTCAAACAGATGTCCGCATCATCTCTGCGACGAATGCCCCACTGGAGGAGTTGATGCTGCAGCGGAGGTTTCGAGAAGAATTGTACTACCGGCTGGATGTGGTCACATTTACACTCCCTCCGCTACGAATGCGCGGCAACGATACACTGATGTTGGCCGATGCATTTATCAAGCAGCTAAATCCGATTCTGGATACTTCCATTACGGGAATAGATGAAACCGTTCAAAAGCTGTTTGCGCAATACGATTGGCCTGGGAACATTCGTCAGCTGCGTAATGTAATTGAGCGTGGCATGATTATGGCAGAGCATGGGCTAATCTCCGTTACAGATTTGCCCGAGGAGATGATCAAGCAAGCTGATGAGCGGGACTGCAAGTTATTGGTTCAGAGCGCAAAAAAAAACGAATTGGAACGTGCACTGCGCGAGACAAACGGGAACAAAGCAAAAGCCGCACGGATGCTCGGGATAAGCAGATCTGGATTTTACGAAAAATTAAAAAAATATCAATGATAGCTCTTGATGTATAACTCTCCTATTAATTCAGCTCTCTCAATGAATCGGACTATTAAGGGTGGAAATAGTAAAAAAATACGGATATAATGTTATTATTCTGAAAGAACGAAGAATGATCGACAATGGCGTCGATTTTTGTAGAACATTTCTTGAAGTGTTGGCACGTCCATTCTCTTATGATCAGGAGGTGGAATTTTGCGTCATCATTATCGAATCATTATCGTAGACGATGATCCTATTACCCGAATGGACCTGATTGAGATGCTGCAGGCGGAGGGCTACGACGTAGTGGCAGAAGGAAAAAACGGGGAAGAAGCTGTTCGATTGACGCAAAAGTGGAAGCCTCATCTTATCATCATGGACGTGAAAATGCCGGTCATGGATGGATTGACTGCTGCTGGAATTATTCACAGAGAATCAAATGTAGACGTAATGCTCTTAACCGCCTATAGCCAAAAGGATATGGCGGACCATCCCAAGGCAAAAGGAATTTGTGCTTATCTGGCTAAGCCTGTTATGGAGGAAGACTTTTTACCGGCTGTAGCATCGGCTTTAGCCAAACACAGCATTGTTATCGAAAAGTAAAAAGAAAAAGCAAAGGCGCTTGGATAGAGATGGAGAAATTCCGTCTGTTATTCAAAGCGCCTTTTTGTACAAATAGGAATGAACACATTCCTGTCCAGTATAAGTAAAGCCGCGGTTCCGCCATCGACATGACGCAGCCAGGCTTGCTACATTTCATTCGACTCAAACGTGAAAGAGAGTGAAGCTGAATATGAAGTTGGCATGTGTGATACGTAAACAAACATATCAGTTTGGGTCCCTGCGAGAAGTATTGGCAAAAGCAAGTGAAGAAAAGTCTGGAGATCGCATGAGCAAGCTGGGTGCCGAGTCTGCGCTGGAGCGTATGGCAGCCAAAGTCGTATTGAGCGAAATGCGTCTTTCAGACATTTATGAAAATCCGGTCATCCCCTATGAAACAGACGAAGTGACGCGGATTATTTATGATGATCTGAATCTTTCTATTTACGATGAGATTAAAAATTGGACTGTTGGCGAGCTGCGTGAGTACATCCTGTCGTTTTCATCAGGAATGCCTGAATTGACGAGAATTGGCAGAGGGCTTACGAGTGAGATGATCGCGGCTACGGCCAAGCTGATGTCGAGTATTGACCTGGTTATGGCCTCGCAAAAAATGCGGCATCAGGCTTACTGCAACACCCTGATTGGGGAGCCGGGACGACTCGCATTCCGTTGCCAGCCTAACCATCCGATTGATGATCCAGACGGCATTCTGGCTTCGATAAAAGAAGGACTTTCTTATGGTTCAGGAGATGCTGTCATTGGGATTAACCCGAATAACGACTCTGTTGAAAGCGTAACCAAGCTGCTAAAGATGACGCATGACTTTATGCAGAAATGGCAGATCCCGACACAAAACTGTGTGCTCGCACATATTACGACACAGATGCAGGCATTGCGCGTGGGAGCGCCGATCTCGTTGATGTTCCAAAGTTTGGCAGGCTCCCAGCGGGCGAATGATGCTTTCGGGGTAAGCAAGGATATTTTGGATGAAGCGATGGAACTGATGCTGCGTAAAGGAACTGCTACAGGACCAAACGTCATGTATTTTGAAACTGGACAAGGCTCTGAAGTATCCTTGGAATCGCATGAAGGCGTGGATATGCAAACCTTGGAGGCGCGTACGTACGGCTTTTGCAGACATTGGAAGCCATTTATGGTCAACAATGTGTCCGGCTTTATCGGACCTGAGACATTGTACGATGGCAGACAGATGATCCGTGCCGATTTGGAAGACTTGTTTATGGGCAAACTTCATGGTCTGCCTATGGGAATTGCGCCTACTTACACGAACCATATGCATGCAGACCAGAACGATCAGGAAATTGCCGGTATGCTGACGACACTTGGCGGAGCCAATTTTTATATGGGAGTGCCTGGTGGAGATGACGTCATGCTGAGCTATCAGGATACAAGCTTCCATGACGACGCTAGCTATCGCGAGCTTCTCGGGCTTCGTCCACTGCGTGAATTCGAGAAATGGCTGGAAAAAATGGAGATTATGGAGAATGGACGCTTGACAGAGCGAGCAGGGGATTTAACGATTTTTGACTAGCGAGAATGGGGGAAGCACAATGAAACAGATTAATTTGGATGACCTGGTCCAACGCGTACTGGAGGAGCTTACCCGGAAAGAGCAAGACGTGATTCAATTTCCTGAGGAAAAACAGCAAGGCGTAGAGCGGCCGAACAATCCGGAGGCTCTGGAGGCTGCGATGAAGCGGACACCGGCACGAATCGGAATTGGACGCGCTGGTACGCGCATGAAAACCGGTAGCTACTTGCAGTTCCGTATTGATCAGGCTGCTGCTCAGGACGCGGTCATGAAAACCATCAGTCCTACTTTGCTCGAAACCTTGCAGCTTCCAGCTCTCCATACCAAATCCGCGGATATGTCCGATTATTTGATGAATCTGGACTCTGGGCGGGCGCTTTCAGAAGAGTCGGTCCGCTGGCTCGAGCAAAATGGCGATAAAGGCAAAGACGTTCAAATCATTATTTCGGACGGACTCAGTACGTCTGCTTGCGAAGCAACGATCCCAGATCTGCTGCCTGCACTCCTGCAAGGCTTGGCGATGCGCAATATTAGCGTGGGAAAACCGGTGTTTATCCATCGTGGGCGGGTATGGGTGCAGGATCAGGTAGCCTCTATCGTCAATTGCAAAGTCGTGATTTCATTAATTGGCGAGCGACCTGGACTGGCAACCGCAGAAAGTCTCAGTGCTTACATGATTTACAAACCGGATACGAATACGGTAGAATCAGATCGTACAGTCATTTCCAATATTCATCGCGGAGGTACTTTGCCGATTGAGGCAGGTGCTTATCTGGCGGAGCTTTTAGAGGATATTCTGAAATATCAGGCGAGCGGAGTCAAATTAATGCAGCTTCGTGCAAAATAACGGGTTGATTCCTGCTAGTAGTTCCTCTTATCTTGCTCTAGAATACAAGGGAGAAGACCATTATTTATGAGGGGTTGCTATGCATGTCGGAACAAAATCAAAACGAAAAAGAAACCGTAGAAGCAAAGCCTGCAAAAATTAGCCTGCAAGAGGCGATGAAACGCAAATTGGCAGAAAAAAAGCAAGCACAAGCGCAAGCGAATAACCCTGCCAATCAAAAGGCAAAAAATCAAACGGTGAAAAGCCAACATACGAAAAAACCAAACAACCAACGCAGACGCACAGGTGTTTAAGATTGAACGATACCGAGTGTCAGGAGGGGATTTACAGCAAGCTTCATTGCTGTGAATTCCCTTCTTTGTATTTGCTCTTAATGGGCAAGGAGAGGACTGAATACCATTGAAGCTAGAACGATTGCTAGCCATCATCATGATGCTTTTAAATCGGCGCAGGCTAAGCGCCAGAGAGCTTGCTGACCATTTTGAAGTTTCATTGCGCACGATTTATCGCGATCTGGATGCCATCAATGCAGCAGGAATCCCGATTGTTGCCTATCCAGGCTCAAGTGGCGGCTACGAAATTATGGAGAGCTTTACGATCGATCGGCAATATCTTTCTTTGGAAGAGCTCGTGGCGGTTATTGCAGCGCTAAAAGGTGTACACTCTTCCACAGAGGATAAGCAGATTGGGCAGCTTTTGGAGAAAATCAATGTGCTTCTATCTACTTCATCGCCCTCGATTGCCTACAATCAGCATCCAGTAGTCTACGACTTTAATCCGTGGGGCAGCACACCTGCTATCGCACAAAAAGTCAGCACGCTACGAGATGCGATTGCGCGCAAAATGCGAGTGAGCATCGTCTATACGAAAATCGGTGGACAGTCTGAAGAACGAACGATAGAACCGATTTCGCTGATCATCAAAGGCTATGTCTGGTACGTCTATGCCTATTGTCTACGCCGTATGGAATATCGATTATTTCGACTCTCGCGGATTGAGCAGCTGGTGGTGCTCACGGAGGAATTTATGCCCCACAAAAGTGAAGTAGACAAGCTCGTATGGCAAGAGGATTGGGATACAGGGCCGCGTGTGGAGCTCGTGCTTCGTTTTGCTCCAGCGGTTCATGTGCGAGTGCGTGATATGTTTCAGCCAGAAACGATTGAAATTCAGGAGGATGGTTATTTGCTGGTGCGGACCGTGATGGCAGACGATGAATGGCTGCACGGAATGCTGCTAAGCTATGGTGAATCACTTTTTGTGCTCGAACCGGCTTATATCAAAGAGCGCATGGGGGAAACGATAAAAAAAATGCTCCTTCAATACGAAAAAGCTTCTAACGTTGACAGATAGATGTCAGGGTAGGATCGGTATACTGTTTCTTGTAAATAACGATTTCGAGGAGCGTGGAACCATCATGGACCATAAAATTGTAAAGCTGGGCGAAAAGCGAATCGCTGGACTCAAAGTTGTCACGACCAACGAAGCAGAACACGGACCAAATGCAAAGATCGGAGCACTGTGGCAGCGTTACTATGCAGAAGGCTTTCCAAACAGCACTCCAAATCAAGCAGAGCAGGGAGTCGTTTACGGAGTCTATTCAGACTATGAGAGTGATGAAAAAGGCTCTTACTCTCTTTTAATAGGGGTGGAGGTGGAAAAAGAGGCTGAGCTTCCTGTTGATCTATCTATAACAACCGTCCCACAAGCAACCTACGCCGTTTTTACCACTCGCGTTGGTCCGGTAACAGAAGTCGTTATAGAAGCTTGGGAGAAAATCTGGGAGTGGTCGAAGCAGCCAGGAAACAAGCGCACGTATACCGCTGATTTTGAACGCTATGATGGGGTTCGTTGTGCTGATCCTAATCATGCCCAAGTGGAAGTGTATATCGCCATCTCAGAAGAATAGGCTCGTATTCAAAACAAGCTGTTGTAGCTGTCAGGCTGCAACAGTTTGTTTTTTTACCCTTTTTTGGTTTAAAGTAATCACAGACATGGAATATAACGGTAAGAACACTGAGAGGAGCTTTCGCTGACGGATGGATTGGTTGACAAATGTGGACGGATTAGCAGAATGGATTCGTTCCTGGGGAATACTGGGTATCGCCGGAAGTATTGTGTTAAATATCGTGATCAGCGTGGCGGGCGTCTTGCCTTCCATTTTTTTATCGGGGGCAAATGCTGTCGTCTTTGGTTTGTATGGCGGATTTTTGATTTCATTGACGGGTGAGGTTGCAGGTGCTGCTATCGCTTTTTTGCTCTATCGTTATGGTATTCGCAGCAGCATGCGATTGCAAAAGCTGGATTCGTTCCAATGGGTTCAGCGAATAAATGGTACGTCACGATTTCGAAAATGTCTCGCGATTGTCCTGCTTCGATTGAATCCTTTTATCCCTTCAGGAGTGATCAATCTGGGGGCAGCGATTACCAGCCTGTCGTTTGGTGACTTTCTGCTCGCCACCTTCATCGGAAAAATTCCTTCGATGGTCTTCGAAACGTTTGTCGGGCATGATTTGATCTATTTTGGAGAAAATAAGCTCCGCCTTCTCTTCTCTCTACTAGCAGCTGGGCTTGTCCTGATCGTATTTTGGAATAGTGGGAGCAAAGGGAAAAAGCGAGAACACGAGGATTCGTGTTAATCAAAACAACATACATATGTAATCGAAATATTCTTGCAGAATCATACCTAGTAAATGGTAAAATCAAGATGTAGTGACTGAGTCTTTTAGTAATCATTCAATCATTCGCTTTAAGGGTCGACTACCAATCAAACCGTAGGAGTGATCGGGTGTGGGAGTGCAGGCAGACAAAATCTTTGTCAATTTACCGGTGAAGGATTTACAGGCATCCATCGACTTTTTTTCAAAGATTGGCTTCTCGTTTAATCAGCAGTTTACCGACGACAACGCAACCTGTATGGTGATAAGCGATCACATTTATGTCATGCTACTTGTTGAGGGCTTCTTTAAAACCTTTACCAAAAAAGACATTGCCGATGCATCGACGAGCACAGAAGTCATAGTGGCACTTTCGGCAGATAGCAGGGAACAAGTAGATGAGATCGTAGGGAAAGCACTTGCTGCCGGAGGTACTGCTTCCAACGAGCCAACAGATCACGGCTTTATGTATAGCAGGAGTTTTCAGGATTTGGACGGTCATCTATGGGAGTTGATTTATATGGAACATGGAGCGGTAGAACAGGCATAAGCGTGGATAACACCTCCTTTTTGGGGGTGTTTCTGCTTGGAAACAGCATGCCTCAGTACTGGACGAGTGGGGTAGATGCACGAAGCGCAAAAGGAAAAATAGTCATACGAGTAAAGTAGGGGAGGAAAAAGCAGAGGCAGAAAGGGACTTGGGCAAAGTTTATGACTGCCACTGCTTTTTATTTAACGATGAAAGTGTTTTGATGCGATCAGACGTCATTTCACTATGAAACGCTGGCGATTTCTTTTTCCACGCGATGAATCAGAGATTCCAGGTTTGCTTTCCATTCAGCCCAGCTTGATGATTCACTCCATAGTTCTATGATTTCCCTCGGTTGATCACCATCTTGGACTTCATCTCTGATGTCTGTTAAATATCGCAAAATGAATCTCAAAGATTTTTCGTCCGCTGTAACAGAATGAGCTTTTTCAAATTCGATGTCAGCCTCATAAATTTTTCCCGTATCAAGGTACTTCAGATAAAGCTCTGCAAGCGCCATTGCACTCGTATCGTAGAAAAAATCAACGTCCTCAAAGGTCTCTCCAAAAAAGCCCTTGTCTTTCATTGCAGCAACGAATTCTGACAGCTTCAGATGATTTGAATCCAAATGATTTTGGAGATAATCCTTTAAAAAATCGACTACATCCAAACCCTCATCGCTTTCTAATGCTTTGTATCCCCATGCTCCCATATTCATTCTCCTCTCTCATGATAGCTGATCCATTTTTTCTTTAAGCCTACCATAATTTTACTTCATAAGGAGCACAACTCCTGCTTCATGAAACTTTTTCCAGGCACTCGCGTAAATAGGGGAATGAGGTTAAGCTGGCATAGAGGTGCCAATAGCAGGGAGGTGATGAAAATACTATGACCAAGTGGGTTAAGGTTATTATAGCGGTGATCATGATTGCTTTGTTTTGCTTGAATTCGCTTCAGCTCCCTTTGGAGGCGGGAACAAGCACAGAGCAATCTTTACTCATAGAGCATCTGCCTTTTGATGAGCATGCAACATTTCTCAAGGAAAATCATCAGGCGCCGACTTTCTTTTCGTTCCTTTTCATGCTTTGCATCATTTTCACCTTACTGTTTGTTCGTTACCGATCCAAAATCAGGCGGTTTCTTTTCTCTGTGATTCCGATCTTAAAACAGACATTTCTTTTATACCCAATTCATTTTGAATCAAGATACATAGTTGTACCTCCCTTTCATCTAGCAAAATAGAATGAAATGGGGAGTAAGAAAGTGAAGAAATGGTCCAGAGTCGTCAGTTTTATCGTGATCGTCCTTGCTGCTAGCTGGTTCATGTTAGCCACTACGCCGGGCATCGCCCAAAAAATCAATTTGGGCCTGGATTTGCAGGGTGGCTTTGAAATCTTGTACCAAGTTGAGCCAATGCAAGAAGGAGAGGCCGTTACGAAAGATTTATTGAACGTAACAGCAACGATGATTGATAAACGAGTCAATATCGGTGGTGTCAAAGAGCCTGAAGTCACAATCGAAAATCCGGATCGCATTCGAGTCAAGCTGGCAGGTGTCACGAATGAGGACACGCTCCGGGATTTGATCGGGAAGCCTGCCGTGCTCACCTTTCGAGATGAACAGGGAAGAACGGTGATGGAAGGACGGGATTTGGCGCCGAATGGAGCCAGTGTAGATTTTGATGACCTAAAACGACCATTGATTGTTTTGAAATTTGCTGATGCGCAGAAGTTTGCCGATGTGACCAAACACAATCTCCATAAAAATGTAGCGATTTATCTCGATGATGAGATGCTGACCAATCCAGTGATTGAGGAAGTCATTACAGCCGGGAAGGCGCAGATCAGGGGACAGCACTCATTGGAAGAGGCCAAGCAGCTCAGGGATATTTTGAATTCAGGGGCTCTGCCTGCCAAGCTGGTCGAGCTCCAGACAAACTCTGTCGGAGCCAGCTTAGGGGCAATGGCGCTCGAGAAGACACTGTTTGCCGGTTACGTAGGGTTTGGTGTGGTCCTTTTGTTCATGCTGTGGATGTATCGGATGCCAGGAATGATTGCAAACATCACGCTTGTCTTTTTCACCTACATTTGTTTACTGGTGCTGTCTTGGATGAACGCAACTCTGACTCTGACTGGGATCGCAGGCTTTATTTTGTCAGTTGGCATGGCGGTTGATGCAAATATTATTACGTATGAGCGTATTCAGGAGGAGCTGCGCAGCCACAAAACAGCATTATCGGCATTTCGTACTGGTCAGCGCCGATCATTCATCACCATTTTGGATTCTCATGTGACGACCATTATCGCTGCACTTGTTTTGATGGCATTTGGTTCCAGTTCCATCCAAGGCTTTTCCACCATCTTGATCATGACGTTAATCGTAAGCCTGTTTACGAATGTTTTCGGGTCGAGGTGGCTGCTTTCTCTGCTGCTCAAAGCGAATCTATTTAAGCGGCCAGAATGGTACGGGGTGGCGAAGCGAGATATTGGGGAGAGGGAGGATGCCCAGCTCGTACGATTTGACATCGTGAAAAGGCGCCGCAGCTTTTACGTGCTCTCTACAAGTATTCTGGTACTGGGACTTTGCTCGATGTTTTACTTTGGTTTACATGTAGGAGTTGATTTCAAAGCTGGCACAAGACTAGACATGTATATCGGAAAAGAATTTCACTCAGCGGAAATCGAAACCGTCCTTAACCAAAAGGTCCCTGAAAGTGAGTTCAAGCCTGTCGTCAAGTATGGCAGTAAGAATGAATGGGCGACGACTACTTTTGAGAAACCGATAAACAAGCTGGAGCTGGAAGAGATTCAAAAGAGTCTCAAGCAGAACTATGGGAGCCAGGTAAATATGCAGGAATCGACTGTTGACCCGATGATTGCAGATGAAATGGTGAAGAAAGCAGCTATCGCAGTAATTCTGGCGGCGGTTGGCATTACGATTTACATCGCTATTCGCTTTCAGTTTTTGTTTGGCATTGCCTGCATTGTCGCCTTGTTACATGACGTCTTTGTTCCACTGGCGCTCTTCTCACTCTTTCAATTGGAGATTGATTTGACGTTCATTGCTGCGATCCTGACGATTGTAGGTTTCTCTATCAACGATACCATCGTCATCTTTGACCGCATACGTGAAAATATGCGAAATCGCAAAGTAAAGACCTTCGAGGAGCTGCAGCAGCTCGTAAATGTAAGCTTATGGCAGACAATGCGCCGCTCAGTTTTTACCGTATTGACGGTATTCATAACGGTCATGGCGATTGCCTTGTACGGCAGCGAGGGAGTCTACCATTTTTCGTTGGCCTTGATCTTTGGTCTGATCAGCGGAACCTATTCGTCGATCTTTATCGCCGCTCAGGTATGGGTGAGCTTGAAAAAACGGGAAATCAGGACGCAAAAAGCATTAGCTGAGAAGGAATTAACAAAGTAATGAGAACTTGTCGCAATGTTCTGTAAGGACTATAATGAAAAAGTCTGCGAGCGATGTTGAACAGAAGGGAAGAAACATCATGATTGACTTTTCTACATTGGGTGCTTTTTTGGCTGTTGTCATTGGACTGTTCTTGATTCCGGGTCCAGCCGTATTATTGACCGCGACTCGAACTGTACAGGGCGGTCGAAAAGCAGGGATCATGGCAGGCTTTGGCATTGCGACAGGTGATTTCATTCATACGGTTTTTGCAGCGGTAGGACTTTCTGCGATTTTGATGACCTCTGCACTCGCATTTCATGTTGTAAAGTACGCGGGAGCTGCTTACCTGATTTACCTGGGAATTCGCGCCTTGCTGGAAAAGCCAACTGATCCAGAGCTGCCAAAGGTTGCTCCGCTGCCACCATTTAAAGCGTACGTGGAAGCGATCGTTGCGGAGGTCCTCAATCCAAAGACCGCTTTATTTTTCCTGGCATTTTTACCGCAGTTTGTACACCCGGAGCGGGGAGCATCCATGATGCAATTTCTTATCTTGGGATTGATCTTCGTGATCCTGGGGTTCTTTTACACGACTTTGATTGCAGTAAGTATCCGCCCATTGGGACATCTGGTTAAGCGGATTTCCTGGCTTGGCCCTTGGAGTGGCAGAATAGTCGGATCTGTTTATATCTTGCTGGGCTTGAAGGTAGCATTCCAACAGAGGTGATGACGATTGGACAAAAACGCGAACATTCTTTATCGGACGCTGCAGTTGCCTGACTTTTCTCCCACCTTGCTCGGTTCCTTTCATCGCTATCAAGAGACGACACGTGTCTGGTACGAGAAGGATGGACAGTATCTCCAAAAAGAGGATCACTTTATTGATGAGTGGGATGATCACAAGAAGGAGCAGGTCATCTCATCATTACGCGCGTGCGTGGCTTCAGGTGGTGTAGTCGTAGGAGCTTATGTAGAAGATGCATGCATCGGCTTTGTCAACGTAGAGGGGGCACGATTTGGCTCCAAACAGCAATATGTTGAGATGCCGTACATCCATGTCTCAAACGACTGGAGAGGGGCTGGACTAGGAAGAAAGCTGTTTGCCCATTGCTGCGAGCAGGCAAGACAGTTAGGGGCCACAAAGCTTTACATCGCAGCACATCCATCTGTAGAAACCCAGCATTTTTATCGCTCAATTGGATGTACGTACGCGAAAGAGATCAATGAGGAAATTCTGGCCAAAGAGCCGCTGGATATTCAAATGGAGTTTCTCTTGTCAGAAAACCATTCATAAAAATGATAGGCCGGGGGAAGCACGAATGGCTCTCCCGGTTTTTCACTGATGGGCGCCCCATCTTGTTTGATGAAAGCACTACATATATTGAGAGGATGTTGACCCGTGGAAAAGGTGAATATTCAGGAAAAGTTCTCACTCTTTCATGACTACTGGAGTCCCAAAATAGCTGGAGAAATCAACGATTCGTATGTAAAGCTTGTCAAGCTCAAAGGAGAATTTGTTTGGCATCATCATGACCATGAAGATGAAATGTTTCTTGTAGTAAAAGGAAGACTACAGATGAAATTCAGAGACAAGGATGTATGGCTGGATGAGGGTGAGTTTATCGTTGTTCCAAAAGGTGTAGAGCATATGCCCGTTGCTGAGGAAGAAGTACATGTACTGCTGCTTGAGCCAAAAACAACCCTCAATACAGGGAATCAAGTGAACGAAAGAACGGTTTCTGACCTACCAACCATCTAAAAACTCTTAAAAAGAAGATCCCCTCTCGATTTTTGACGACGAGAGGGGATTGCTATTTCTTATTTCACTTCTACCGTAAAATCCTTAAGAGGACGACTAGCCCAGCCCTGTTTCAGAGAAACGATAAATCTGTAGCTTGCCTTCGGAGCGCTTTTGCTCGTTTTGACCTTGATTTGGACAGTTGCCGTTTCTCCAGGCATTAATTCCAGATTCTTTTCAGGATCGGTGATGACCTTCACCATATTCGGACTGTTGTAAGCAAAAGAATAATTAATATCAATAGTGTACTTGGCAGAGTGAACTTTGCTGCTGTTGGTCACCTGAACATTTTCAATGAGGAGTTCTTCCCCAGGAGACATGACGTAGCTACCGTCGGCATTCTTCTGTTCCTTTTTCGTGTTGTTTTTACTTGGTGGAGTTGGTGCTGGCGTTTGGACAACCTGAGATGGTTCTGGTGGCGGCGGTGTGGCCACATTTTCAGTCTGTGGATAGTTTTTAAGTAGGTACACCACTACATCATTCGATTCAGGATAATGGTCCACCTTTACCATCGTATAACCGGTCGGGGAATCATAGAAATCAACATTGCCCGTATCCTGTGTTTTCGTTAGCTTTGACAGCCATGGCTTGCTCAGTAAATCCTTTTTGCCATCATAGGACATGTAGCTTATGTACTGGTCGTTTTCATCGAAGAAAATAGAAAATGAACCGTAGTTATAGCACAAATTCGTTGTTTCCCCATCTACGTATGACTCAGACTTCGGCTTACCAAGAAGCGTCTTCACTTCTTCTTTTGTCAAATGAAAGGAGAGTACCTTTTCCGTCCCAGCTTGATTGAAGATCGCTACATACTCACCCATCTCCAAAGAAGCGCGGAAAGGCTCAACAGCTTCTACAGACGCAGTGTTACTTACCGGAATCGCGACTGGTGGTGTCTGTGTCTGCGAGGACTCAGGGGAGCTGCTTTCTCCAGCGGTCCCTTCACTGGCCGTCTGAATTGCTTCAGTACTGATTTTCTGAGCTGGTTGCTGAGTAGCTGTCGTTTTAACAGTGGGGGCTTTGTTGGAGTCAAATACAAACTGATTTAACACAAAGATGGACCCGGCTGCTACTCCAAGAACGGCTCCGATTACCGCAATAAATTTACCTAACTCGCTTTTTGTGTCATTCTTTTTTGCCAAAATACATCCTCCTACATCGTTACGGGCCAATAAAGGTTGCAATTTGAGCCAACGTACGTCTGTCATCTATTACTTATTACCCAATATCGGTGTTTGGCTAAACATTCTGAAGACCGAGAATGTAGATGAAAAATGTCGAGATGTTTTTCACAGAAAAACTCCCGGAGCAGGACGCTTTTACAAACAGGGGCGTCAAGCATGCTCACAGGGAGTTATCTATTTCTTACGCTTATTTGGTTGCTAGTTGTGGATCGTTTACGGACTGCTTCCTATTCTGGACTGCTTTATCTGGCTTCTTATAGTGAATGAGAATAGCTGTTGCCAAGAGCGCGAGCCCGTTGATGATAAACACGGTACGGATCGGAATAAGTCCACCAAGTACACCACCCAAAACCGGTCCGAGCATGGTGGCCATCTGCATGGAGGATTGATTGAGACTAAATGCCCTGCCACGAAACTCTGGCTCCGTTACCTTGACGATCATGGCATTGATGGAAGGATAGACAGCTGCAAAAAACAGTCCGTACATAAAGCGCAAAATGCCAAAGCCGTACAGATTCGTGAAGAAAAACTGCAGCAGATTTCCCACGGCGCCGCCCATGAGACCGATGAAAAGAATCTTGGAATAGCCGACCTTGGTCCCGAGCTTACCCCATTGAGGTGCGGCGATGACAGTCGCGATTCCCACTGCTGCGAATATGATTCCGGCACTCAGCGATGCTTCCTGCTGGGACGCTCCCAATTGTAAAACATAGACGGTCAGCAATGGCTCGAGTAGCATGACCGACACAGTAACCATCAGGCTCAAGCCGAGGATGGACATGAGAGGACGATTGGCAATAGCCGAGCGTAAATCCTCGCGAACATTGGAGCGTACACCTGAGCGATTCATGTTAGTCTCCTTGACGAGGAAAGTCGCAATCAGTGCCGCTACCAGAACGACAACGCCCGAGAACAGGAAGGCTTCTGCATTCCCGAAAAGATGACTGACAACCCCACCGACCAAAGGACCGACGATACCGCCCGTTGCCCCTGATGTCGCCATGACTCCGAGCGCATAGCCTACATTTTTCTCAGGCGTATTCGTTGCGACCAACGCGATAGCTGCCGGTACGTACCCAGCAAGCAAGCCTTGGAAAATACGGAGGACAAGAAACAAGTAAGGGTCTGTAATAAAGTAAGTCAGAAAATACAGCAAGGCCAAACTAAATCCAGAACGGATCAACATTGGTTTACGCCCATATTTATCCGCAAGCGACCCCCAATAAGGAGAGATAAGTGCACTTGCCAGGAAGGTAATGCCGAACGAAATACCAGACCATGCTTCCAAATGCTCATTGACACCGAGAGTGGTGTGCAGGAAGATCGGCAGGAATGGTATGGAGATTGAGTAGGCGGTACTACAGAAAAAGACGCCGACCCACAACACGATTAAATTACGTTTCCACGAAAAATCCATATTTCTGTCACAACCTTTGCAGTTAAAAAGCAGGGATATTCTTTATGGATCATTCTAGCACTGGTTCTAAAAGGTGACCAATAAAGAAATATGATCGCACTATTGCAAAAATGAAATAAGGAAAAACCTTGACGTATTGATTTTTCTTTCTAATTAGTTAAAAATGCTAACAAAGCTTATTTTTTCGATCACCCAAAAAGGGAGGGTTTCTTCCGATGAAAGCAGTCGTTGTAGAAAAACCGGGCGGTCCCGAAATGCTCAAGCTGGTGGATATTCCGGCACCTATCGCAGGTGACGAAGAAATTCTGATTCGAGTTCAGGCAGGTGCGATTAACCGCATGGATATACTTGGCAGACGAGGAGGCGCCTCTGATTTCAAAAAAACAACAGCACTTTTAGGTGTGGAGGTTGCAGGAATCGTCGAGCAGGTTGGACAAGGTGTCACTTCCTGGAAGCGGGGAGACAAGGTAATGGGGCTTGTCACGGGTGGATATGCCGAATATGCCGTCATGCCAGCGAATCGTGCCATGCCCATTCCTGAGGAGCTCAGCTTTGTAGAGGCAGCAGCGATTCCGGAAGTCTTTTTGACCGCGTATCAAACACTGTTTTGGATCGGGAAGCTCCAGAAGAAGGAGACGGTATTGATTCATGCCGGCGCAAGCGGGGTAGGGACCGCAGCGATCCAATTAGCCAAAAAAGTCGCAAAGGCTACAGTCATTGTGACGACGGGTTCAGACGACAAAGCAGCATTTTGCAAGGAGCTAGGTGCTGATTACGCTATCAACTATAAAAAGACATCATTTGAAGACGAGGTAGCGAGCATCACCAATGGTCAAGGAGTCAATCTGATTCTTGATTTTATCGGAGCGTCCTACTGGAAGAGAAACATTGCAAGTGCTAGCATCGATGGGCGGATCGTCCTGATCGGAATACTGGGTGGAAGAGAAGCAGAGCCGATTGATCTGATGATGCTGATGGGGAAAAGGCTGCAAGTAACAGGCACGCTGCTTACCCCACGAAGTGACGAATACAAAGCCCAATTAAGCAAGGAATTGTCCACTCATATTTTGCCGCTGTTTTCGAACGGTGAAATCAAACCGATTATCGATCGTATTTATCCGCTCGAAGAAATAGCGCAGGCACATATACGGATGGAAGACAACCAGAATGTAGGAAAGCTGGTTTTTCGTATAGATGACAATAAGTAAATAAGAAAAAGCCCCTCCTACAGATGTATGAAAGTGCGTACCTTTCAAAAGCTTGGGAGGGGCTTTCAGGTAGGAACCAGGTCGCTTGGTCTATTTCTTTTCTCTCAAATGCAGTTGGAAGGATTGAGCATGTCGTCAAATCGGTTTATGATACTAATAGACGGAACTTTCAGATAATCATTGACATCCATCATATTCTTGGAAAAAGGTGGGTATGACAATGGCCAATGACTGGAAGCAGGAAGAAACGAGCGCGCAAGGAGCTTTGACAGAGCAAGGGAACGAAAGTGTTTCGCGGCGAAAATTCTTGAAAAAGACAGCCATGCTTGGATTGGCTGCTGCTGTACCTGGCTCGTTATTGGCACTGGGTTCCGCACTGGCAGAGGAGAAAAGCGGGATCAAAGAAGGGGAGCTAGGCGCAATCGTCGCAGGAAAACCTACAATAGCAAGCGGGACAATCGTAGATGTACCTGGCGTCAAAGTGGGACAAGTCCAAGATGAAGCAGCATTAACCGGGTGTACAGTCATTGTCTTGGAAAAAGGCTCTGCATGTGGCGTTGATGTGCGAGGTTCTGCCCCCGGTACACGAGAGACAGACCTGTTGAACCCGATTAACCAGGTACAGGAAGTGAATGCAGTCGTTTTGACGGGCGGCAGTGCCTACGGGCTGGATGCAGCTAGCGGTGTCATGCGGTATATGGAAGAGCAAGGCCTTGGCTACAATGTCGGAGTGGGGGTTGTGCCGATTATTCCGGCAGCAGTCATTTTTGATTTGTCATTAGGCAGTTCAAAAGTGCGTCCGGATCAAAAAATGGGATATGAGGCGGCGCGAATAGCCAGTAAAGAGCCTGTAAAGCAAGGGAACGTTGGAGCGGGAACCGGCGCGACAGTCGGAAAGATGGCAGGAATGAAAAGAGCGATGAAGGGCGGATTAGGCTCTGCTTCCCGCCGCTTGCCCAATGGCTTGGTAGTCGGTGCCATCGTAGCGGTCAACGCTGTAGGAGAGGTACGTCTTCCAACAACGGGTGAGATTCTAGCAGGTGCTCGAGGGGATGATGGCAAGATACGTGACAGCCTCTCCTGGATGATTGACGCGAGCACACCGCCTGTGCCAGCGGGAACGAATACGACGATTGCCGTAGTCGCGAGCAATGCGAATCTGACCAAAGTACAAGCCAACAAAATAGCGCAAATGGCGCATAATGGGCTAGCGAAAACCATTCACCCTGTACATACGATGAGTGATGGGGATACGATTTTTGCGATTGCGACAGGTGGCGTAGATGCTTCTGTCAATCTGGTTGGAACCTTATGCGTAGAGGTGCTTGCCGAAGCCGTAGTCAATGCCATTCTCTCAGCCAAAGGCGCTGGTGGTGTGCCAGCCTATCAGGATTTGCATTAGGCTCGTGTAACAAGCATCGTTTAGGCCTCCAAAACCTTGATAGAAAAGGTTTTTGGGGGTCTTTCCTTTTCTCGTCACCTACACGTAAAAACAGTTGATCACGAAAAAATTACCAACAAAAGATCGAAAATGTAAGGAAATACATATATAATGACAATGATTATCACTATAAAAGGGGGCGTCATGAGAAACGCTTCATGAAAAGAGAGAGGAGTTGCCTAGATGATTCGCAGATTTTTTTCCTATTATCGTCCTTATAAAGGATTGTTCGTGCTAGATTTCGCATGTGCGATTTTCGTAGCTCTGCTGGAGCTAGGTTTTCCACTTGCGGTTAATATGGTTGTCGATCAATTACTTCCCAGCAAAGATTGGGAGCTGATCATTTGGGCGTGTATCGGCTTGCTCGTCTTGTACGGCATTAATTCTGGCATGAACTATGTGGTAACCTACTGGGGTCATATGCTCGGGATTAATATTGAAACAGACATGCGCAAAAAGCTCTATGATCATATTCAAAAGCTATCATTTCGATTCTTTGACAATACGAAGACAGGACATCTGTTATCGCGCCTTACCAATGATTTGATGGAGATCGGTGAAGTCGCCCACCATGGCCCTGAGGATTTGTTTATTGCGATCATGACATTGGTCGGTGCGTTCATGTTGATGTTTAGCATCAATGAAGAAATGGCGATCCTTACGTTCCTCGTAATTCCGATCATGATTTTCTTCGTCGTGTTCTTTAATCGCAAAATGACCGCTGCTTTCCATCGTTTGTATGGAGATATGGCAGATTTCAATGCACGCGTGGAAGACAACGTAGGTGGAATGCGTGTTGTTCAAGCGTTTGCAAACGAAAAATTTGAGAACAACCGCTTTGCTGTGAATAACCAACGCTTCCGCTTGACGAAGCTTTTGTCTTACAAGATCATGGCGCAAAATGCCTCGGTTAGCTACATAATGATGCGCTTGGTTACCTTATTTGTTTTAATTTGCGGAAGCTGGTTTGTCATTCAAGAAAGCTTGACCTATGGGGAATTCGTCGCATTCCTGCTTCTGACAAACGTATTTTTCCGTCCGCTCGAAAAAATCAATGCCATTATTGAGAGCTATCCAAAAGGCATTGCCGGCTTTAAGCGCTATATTGAAATTATCGACACGGAGCCAGATATCGCTGATGCACCTGATGCAGTTGAAGTGCAAGAGCTTCGCGGTGATATTCGCTACCAGGATGTTACATTCAGCTATGACCGGGAGTCCAATGTCCTGCAAAAAATCGACCTGAACATTAGAGCAGGAGAAACAGTCGCATTCGTGGGTCCGTCTGGTGCAGGTAAAACTACACTTTGCAGTCTGCTGCCACGTTTTTATGAAATCAATGGCGGCAGCATCACGATAGACGGTATCGATATTCGCAAGATTACACTTGCTTCTCTACGTAGTCAGATCGGTATCGTACAGCAGGACGTGTTCTTATTTTCGGGCACGATACGGGAAAACATTGTCTACGGAAAGCAACATGCGTCGGAGGAAGAAATTTGGGATGCCGCTCGCCGAGCAAGGCTGGAAGACTTTATTCGTTCGCAACCGGCAGGACTCGAAACAATTATTGGGGAGCGCGGAGTGAAGCTGTCAGGAGGTCAAAAGCAGCGTCTTGCTATTGCCCGGATGTTTTTGAAAAATCCACCGATCCTGATTTTAGACGAGGCGACCTCAGCGCTTGATACGGAAACCGAAGCTGCGATCCAGCAATCGCTCGTAGAACTGTCAAAAGGACGCACGACACTTGTGATCGCTCACCGTTTGGCAACGATCAAGAATGCGGATCGAATCATTGTCGTCACAGAACAAGGGATTACCGAGCAAGGCAATCATGATGAGCTGTTAGAGCAAGAAGGAATTTATAGCAGACTGTACCAAGCACAGTTCGGTACGTATCTCAATCAGTCTCGCAGTGTATATTCAGGCTCTTAGATGACTGTGTGCTTAGAAAGTAGGAGACAGGATGAGCAAGATTGACTTTCAACAACTGAAGGAGCATTTTTATATTACTACACAACCAAGTGAAAACCCCCTACTGTCATTTGGGGCAAGTGAGCTGCTGGATCCTCCAAATATGGAGCTGCTGATCAACACGTATGCCCCACTGATAAAGGGGCAGGATACGACTCCGGCAGGTACTTATTTTGCGAGTTGGCTAGGCGGACTTGCGCTTGCACATCAATATACGATCTCTGTTTGGAATTGTTCACTGGACATGACTTTAGAAAATTGGATAGTCGAGCTGTATATGGAAGGGGATTACGGCAAATTCGCTTTCGTCTGTCGGGATACGGAGCCTCTCGGAGCACCAGAGGACGATGAACTGCGTAATCATTGGCGAGAGCAGAGATATCGTGGCTTTTATCTGGAAACGCTGAAGCCGTTAATGGAAGCGATATCTGCTGCATCTGGCAATACTCCGGGGATACTCTGGGGGCAGCTGCCTTCACGCTTTAATTATTACCTGGAGCTTTTCATAAACGCACTAGAGGAACCCGTAGGAAAACAACAGCTGGAAGAAGATTATCATTTTTTGAGCCGAGCACTGGATGGCGAAAGCTTTGGCTTGAATAAAAATCCATTCGATGTGAAAATCCGCTGGGTGGAGGATTTGCGTGATCCAGGGAAAAAGGTTCGCATGAAAAACCAATGCTGCTTGTACTATAAAACAGATGGTGGTACGTATTGCTACACATGCCCGCGATTGAAGGAGAGTGAGCGGGCGGAGCGGAGAAAGCAGGCATAAGGGACTAAAGGCAAGCAAGGCTCAGTACAGACGAGATGTGTTGGGTCTTGTTGTCTTTTTGCCATGGAGCATAGTGAACAGAAGAGCAGGTTCGAAAGTGTACACTCGATCTAAACTCTTATCTAGACAGGGTGTATATTTATCTTATAAAGTAAAGAAAGGGTAGAGATGTAAAGGTTTACAGGTGGATCGCATCAGGAAAATGGCTTTGTGCAAAAACGACAAGAGGAAGTGGTGCGTATTGCAAAAATGGGAGCAAAATCATGAAGCTGTGGAGCCAGATCTCCCTCAACCACTTGACCGCCAACAAATGACTTTACACTATTTACCACTCGTTGATTTACAGTCAGGTAAGTGGATTGGTGCAGAGGTTTTATTGGTTCGGAATTTTCTGGAAACGGATGCGGAAACATTGCCAGCAGATCGTATTGTGACACAGAACCGGGGAGAAGACGAATCTTTGGAAAAATGGATGCTCCACATGGCCTGTATACAAAACAGACAGTGGCAAGAAGCGGGAATAACTCCTTTTGTTGTATCAGTTGATATTTCTGCTCCATTATTCCTGAAGGAGGATTTCGTCCAGACAGTCGAGCGCATTCTCCTGGAAAGCAGGCTCCCGGCTCGTTATTTGGAATTGACCATTACCGAGGCGGTCGCTTCAAAAGCAGAGCACAGTCTCGATATTTTCATACAGCTTAAAAAACTCGGGGTGCAAATTTGTCTGAAGGAGTTCGGTAAAGGTCTTAGCTGTCTTCAGCAATGGAGTCGGATTCCACTCAGTCGAGTAAATATAGACAGAACATTCGTTCAACAGTTCGTGATTGATCAGCAATATAGCACGGTCGTCAAAATGATTATTGGCATTGCGAAAAACTTGCAAGTGCGAGTAACGGCAGAAGGTGTAGAGACAGCGGAGCAGCTACATCGGCTACAACATTTTTCCTGTGATTCCGCACAAGGAAAGGTACTGTGTGGACCTGTGTCTGCTGAGCAGCTGCAAAAGGAATGGATGCGTGCAGGAAAACAAGGTGAGAGCGAAAGCGAGTCAACAGCCTCAATTGAGCCAGTTCGGCAACGAGCTACACCTGTCCAGACTCAGGAGGAGCTGTTCGAAACTCTCCGAAATCAGCAAGGAATGACCTTTTCATTTCGAAAGCAGGGAAATCAGTTTATACATACCTTGTGTCAGGGAGAGCTGTTATATCGGATTGGCTTAACTCCTGAACAAGTGGTCGGAAAACCATTACTTGACATTTTACCTGCAGCTCAAGCTGTCAGAAAAGAAAGATATTACGAGCGAGCCTGGGCGGGCGAAGACAACGTAAACTACGAAGGCTATGTAAACGGCGTGTATTATTTGGCGGCCCTGCGACCGATCTTTCAGGAAGGAATCGTGCAGGAAGTAATCGCTTCCTGTGTAGATATTACCGAGCTGAAAAAAGCGGAGGAAGAAAAGCGAATCAGTGAGGCAAAGTTCAGGCTGATTGCTGAAAATATGTCAGATGTTATCGTGATTCTGGATCGCCAATTTTTGATCACCTACGTGTCTCCATCCGTGAATCAGGTGCTGGAGGTAACCCCTGAAGCCATTTTGCATCAATCAATCCTGTCCTTTTTATCTGCTGAAGAAGGGATAAAGGTTGAAGCGACCCTACGGGAGATTATGCTAGACAAGCATCCTAAGCTCATCACCTTTACATGGGGACAGCAAGAGGGAAGAAGGACCATATTGGAAGCAAAAGGAACGCCTGTTTTACATGATTGTGGGGAAGACGGACAAATCATTTTCGTTATTCGGAATGTAACGGCGCAATTACAGGCAGAGGAGTTTTTGCGCAAGATGGAAAAGCTGTCTGTAGTTGGACAGCTGGCAGCAGGGGTAGCACATGAGATTCGTAATCCTGTTACCTCGATAAAAGGGTTTGTACAATTGCTTCGACGGGATCAAGGAAAAAAGGAGTATTTCGATATCATGCTTCAGGAATTTCAACAGCTAGAGAGTATCCTGCGAGAATTCGTGTTTCTCACACAGCAGCATTCCAATCATTATGAACTGACCAATGTTGGTGAGATGATTCGTAGCATCACGTCCTGTATTCAGGCGGAAACGGACAGTCACAGGCTAGAGCTCAGTCTGCAGGTAGCGGAAGAACAGCTCATGTGGTGCGATCCAGGACAAATCAAGCAGGTGATCAGCCATTTATTGACCAATGCGATAGAGTCCATGCCAGAAGGAGGAATCATCCTGATTCTTGTCAGGCCGGAGGGGGAAGACAAAGTGATGATTCGCATTGTAGACTACGGGTGTGGCATGAGCGAAGAGCGATTAAAACGTATAGGTGAACCATTCTATAGTACAAAAGAAAAAGGAACAGGTCTGGGACTTATGATCAGTTATAAAATAATTGAAAATCACGATGGGTACATTCATTTTTGTAGCGAGCCCAACAAAGGAACGACTGTGGAAGTATACTTCCCTATGAAGCATCCATTGCCATTATCTGCTCAGGGAGGAGCACCGACCACTTGAGGAAGCGCGACGCTTTCTTTTCGATAAATAAAGAAGGTCCGATGATGTATAATCGTCGGACCTTCTTCTGTTGACGCAGACAGTTATTCGCCTTGCTTTTCCCGCGAACCATACTGGCGAGCAACAGCTTCCAAAAACTGATGCCAAGCAGCAGGCAGCTCTAATGACTGTTCCTGTTTATCAGCATTTGACGGTAGTTCAGCTGATTTTTCTTCAGGAGTTTGCACGAAATTCATCTATCCTTTCTTGTCTCACCAATCATCCCGCAGCGTAAACAACTCTCGAAGCTCGGCAGTGGAGAGCTCGGTGATCCATGATTCCCCGGTACCGACGATTTGCTGACTAAGAGTAAGCTTTCTTTCCATCATTTCATCGATACGCTCCTCAATAGTCCCAAGTGAAATAAACTTGTATACGTGAACGTTGCGCTGTTGTCCGATTCGATGGGCACGGTCTGTTGCCTGATTTTCTACTGCTGGATTCCACCAACGATCCAGATGGATAACGTGATTTGCTTCCGTCAGATTGAGTCCCGTTCCACCTGCACGCAGGGAAAGGATAAAAATCGTGCCCCGCTCGTCATCGGGGAGCTCAGGGTTTTGGAATCGAGCAATCATCTCATCCCGTTTCTCTTTTTTGGTCGAGCCGTTTAGAAACAGCACAGGACCATGACCCTCGCGAGTTAAAACACGTTGCAGCATGTTACCCATCTCAATGTACTGTGTAAAGATCAGGCAACGTTCGCCTTTTTGCCTGATGTCTCCTACGAGTTCCAAAAGCCGTTCCAGCTTGTGTGAACGAGCGGCTTCATTCGTTGTCGTAATTTCATTGAGAATGAGCGCTGGATGATCACACAATTGCTTCAAGCGAGTTAGCGTTCTGAGGATGAGACCGCGTCGTTCCATCGGGGAAGTATTCGCCATTCGATCAAACATATCCTGAATAGCCGTTTCGTACAGTGCTCCCTGTTCAGCTGTGAGCGGAACGTATTCTTTTCCTTCGCTTTTCTCTGGCAAATCTAGCTGGATGTTTGGATCGGTTTTCACTCGTCTCAACAAAAACGGTTGAATCAGACGCTGAACCTGGATAATCAAGGCTTGGTCCTGGTCTCGTTCGATCGGCTGCACGTAGCGATGCGAAAAATCGCCGAGACTGCCGAGGTAGCCTGGATTTAAGAAGTCAAAGATCGACCACAGCTCACTCAGCCGATTTTCGATTGGTGTACCGGTCAGGGCGATTCGATGCCAAGCCCGCATGTCCCTGACAGCAGAGGCTTGCTTCGTGTACGCATTTTTTATGTTTTGTGCTTCGTCGAGACAAATCGTATTCCAGGTAACGGAGGAAATCTCCGCTTCATCCAGATGAGAGAGAGCATAAGAGGTAATGACCAGATCTGCCGACTGTATGGCAGGGAGGAAATCATCTTTTTTCTTGCGCCCGTTGCCATAGTGAATAAAGACTTTCAACGATGGCGCAAATCGCTCCAGCTCCTTTTGCCAGTTTCCGATCACGGACGTTGGGCAAATCAGTAGTGAAGGGGTTTCAGAGAGCCCGTTTTGCTTTAGCTCAAGCAGATACGTTATAAACTGAACGGTTTTCCCAAGTCCCATGTCATCAGCCAAGCAAGCGCCAAGTCCAAACCGCCGCAAAAATAACAACCACGAGCTGCCTTCTAATTGATAGTTCCGCAGCGTTCCGTGAAAGCTATCCGGCTGAGGTAATAGTGGGATATGCTTGGTTTCCTGTAGCTGGCGCATGAGTTCACGAAGATGCTGATTTAATTCGACCTCCACGGAAAGTGAATAGGAGTTATCGACTTCATCGTCATCCTGCTCCTCGACTTCTATGGGCGTTGTCAGGTGCATTTTCATGACATCGCGCAAAGTCAATGCATTTTTGCCTTTGGTTTTCTTCAATGCCTCTTGCATTTGCAAAAACAAGTCAGGTGTAAGCTGTACCCAATGTCCTCTGATTTTCAAAAGCCGTTGCTTTTGTTTAATCAATTGCTCAAATTCTTCTTCACTCAGCTCTACAGGCCCCAGAGCTAGCTTCCACTCAAAATCCATCACTTGCGATATTCCTAAAAAGGACTGTCTACTGGACCCGACAGAGGAAGTCACTTTTGCTTTTAATTTCGGCTTCACACGGCGCACTTGCTCCCACCATGCGGGCAAAAATACATGAATGCCTGCCTGTACGAGTTGGAGGCTGCTAGAGGTCAGAAAGGTCCATGCCTGTTCATTGGTCAAATAGGTGACAAACGGATAGTCGCGTTTTTTGCTCGATTGCAGCCAGGGCAGGATCTCCGAGCACTTCTGGATATCGGCGAGGAAGCGACTCCAATGCTCACGCCATGCATCCGGTATTTCAGCAGAGGTGACGCCTTCTGGTCGAAGCTGATCAGGCTCAAGCAAAAAGAGTCGATCGGGCTGGGAGCGGTCTTGCAAATAGACATGCAAGGTCCATTCGTCGGAGCTGCTTTCCGCCTCCACGATTTGCAGACACGTGCGAAAAGGAGTCAAATCGGGCAACCAGCCGATCGACTGCAGCCATTCGCTCTCCTTTAGGTGTGGGGAAAGCTCTGCACCCAGTACAGAGAGAGCAGGAAATTGCGTTACCAGTTGATCCCATGCGCGTCCTACGAGTCCACTGTCAGCGATTGTTTCCTCAAGAGCAAGCGAGAGCCACTGATTTCCAAGAATCGAAGCCTCATCTGTCACGCCGAGCATTTTGAAGCCCGGCTGTCCTTCTTTCCATTTGGAAAAATCAGGAGCGATTGCACCGCTGCTAAGTGCATCCTGGATGAGGCTTGCGGTATCGCAAAAAGCTGCAAACGAATGGTCCCAGTTGTACGTCCGATGTGTGAGCCATGGTGGATTGGTGAAAAAGGATAGGGCTTCCGAAGGACTAAGGAGCAGACCGCGCTCTGAGGTTTCCACGAAGGTCCCATAAAACGAGCTCTCATCCCAGGCAAACAATGTCGCTGCCAATAGCTCAGGATCAATCCGTTCTCCGTGCTGACCTGTGGCGGCAATCAGGAAACGTCCGTCTGCAAGGAGCTCTCCGGTTAGAACGAGTGTCATGATGGTACTCATAGATTCAGATTTCCTCTCCTTAATTCCTCCTGAAAAGCACGCAAGCGGTTATACTTGGCTGACAATTGATCTACGTAGCGTTCGAAGCGAGCCTCTTCATTTGCTTTGCTGTATGCAGACCGTACTTTCTTTAACAGCTTGATTGCTTCCTTGTAAGCAGGGCGATTTCGTTCATTGATCAACCGATTTACTTCACGCAAGTAAAGGGGAAAGAGAAGGGCGGGGACGGAATCCTCGATTTCCTTTGCTTGCGCTGCTGTAATGTCGGAAAGTGGGACTTGGTACGACATATGCAAATCGATCCATTGCTTGTATCGCTTGTTTTCGTACAAATAGGTGGCGTACTCATGAAAACTGTTGGGCAAAAACCGCTTGAGCATGGCGCCGGATTCTGTTAGCTGCCCAGTTTGCTCCATGGCTTCTAACCAGATGGCGGTCACCAATCGGTATTGTCCAGTTTCAGCTTGCCCGACGAGCTGCTCCAGCCATTCCATCCAAAAAAGAAAGCGTGGCCAGTCGTTCTCTCGGGCAAAAGATTTCAGGTAGGTGAGATAGAACGATAAAGTCAGCTGTCGATTTGGCAGCCAAATGCGAAGGGCCGCCTCATCATTGTGCTCCATCACGTAAAAGAGGGCTCGGAGGAGAAGATACCGTTCTTTCTCATTCGCCTTTGTCTCAGGATTGTGAATGAGCTGGTCTAATTCAGACGTTTCATCAAGAACCCAGCTTTGGTCATGCAGCAAGTACCACCACATCATGTGATAGGCAAAGCTCCAGTACAGGGAGGAAGAATCGTGACTTTTCATCCTTTTGACAATGAGCAGGGTTTCTTTCACGGCTTCCGCATGGTTTTGTCTCAAACTAGCGAGGTCCGCATAGTAAAGGGACGCTTCCAATTGTTCCAGCAATCGCTCAGCTGTTTGTGTCAGATCCAGATACCAGAACGATTGCCGGTATTTTTTTACGAATTCTTGCAGGGTCAGCAGATGAAACAGGTTCGCGTGTATGGTAAACAATTGCGCGCGATCACTTGGCCAAGAAGCAGCGACCCCAAGCACATTTTGATAACTGGAAAACAGCTCAGTAGAAGCGCGATAGGTTTCCATTGCCGCAGAAAGATTTCTTGTCCAGCTTTCAAAAAAAGCCCACCAGTCACGAACAGTGCTTGTTGCCGTAAGGGAAGATTGGACAGCGTGCGCTTCGCTTCCCGCGATGAGCTGACTTCCATTTTTATAAGCTGGGGTGAGCATCGCTTTCGAGAACTGGACGCGCCGAGATTTTTGGGCGCGCGCTAAAAAATGGCGCGGATTTTCGAATACGCTATACATCTGAAAAAAGGTAGCTGCAATATGTTTGCACAGCCTGGAATATGGACAGCTGCAGGTGCTGTTTTGCACCGTGTCGAGGTCCAAGGCGATATGATAGACTGCGCTGCCTTGCACATCACTTAGTAGAATCGTGCCTTTTTCTACACGGGTGTTAAATACGACGCCATCGGAAAAGTAGTGGTAGCCCCGTTCGATAATATGTCCCTCGATTTGTGCGAGGATTTGCTCTCCTACTTGATTGGCTTGGTCCCGTGTCAACTCTCTTTGTAGCATCAGCCCAGATCCTCCGAACGAATTGTCATCCCTCCATTATAACCCAAAAACCGGGGAATGGAAAAAGGAAGAGAATCTAAAGCTCTGTCGTTGCATTTATAAAATGAAAAATTTCATCGTAAAGCGGATCGTTTGATTGATATAAACTAAGGAGTGCTTGCTTACGGCCATTTTTGCCAAAAAACCAGCCACCCGTATACCAGGCGATCGGGGCTTCATACATGTAGGGAGAAAAAGGGTGCCCTGCAATGTCTGAACCACCTGATTCCCCTGCCTGTAAATATGCTCGCAGACGTTCGCGCTTCGCCTGATCGTAGGTCACACCCAAATCAAACTCAATTTCCACTCCCATTCCGTATTGAAAGGCAGAAGCAGCAGCCTGCTCCAAGCTTTTTTGCGGATTGAAATACGCATTCGGCTGGAGAAAAGCAAGATCAAATCCAAGCGAATCCCATTCATTCCACCCATTTGCTTTTTGATAAGGAATCCAGATTGACCGCAATGGATGTCTATTGTACGTGCAAGCATGAATTTCCTGGTTCATTGCCTTGATCAACAGTCGGTCGTCATTTTCCGTCCCTTGGAAGTACAAGCTTTCTTGTAGCCAATAAAAGCCCTGTAGCTGGAGGCAATCGCTCCAATCCTGGTGTGACCATCTATCGAGGAACAAGCACATCCAATCCGTTACCGCTTGCAGGCGGAGCCGATCATCTGGAAAAATTTGTGGATTCGGGTAGGGGAGAGCTATCCAAACATTGATCCGGCAAAGTGGTGAACAGCGTACAGCCTGACAGAGAGCATCCAGATTGCGATCACAAAGAAATAGCTCATTCATGTAGCGCACCCATTCATTCCAGTTGGCTGGCTTTTTGTCATCTCGGGTCAACAGTCTTCCTTCCCCGTTTTCATTTAAAATTCCTAAAGCCAGGAAGAGAAAATCGCTGAACATGTTTCCATCCGGGCAGCCTGATCCCGGATCTGTATGTGTCAGCAGGGGAAGAAAATCGGCAGGCTCCCAAAATTGATAATGAGGCGTGCCATCTAACCCGATGCTATAACCTGTATAGGCAAGAAACAATTGATCAATCTGACCTTTTCCAAGTGCAGCATAAGGAGACACGTAAGACCATCTCTTTTCTATATAAAATGACGAGCGAGTACCATTTACACGTATGTATGCAAGAAGCTGGGCAGAAAAAACAGGCGTGACAAAGAATGTCTACATTTTTTTGAAAAGAGGGTGTATACTGAACGAACAAAAAGAAAGACAATCAAATGAAGTGAAAAACACTTTTGTTTTTGTGTGTTTCTTCGAGCGGGAAGAAATCGATTGACATCGAGATAGGGGGTGGCATTTTTGTGGTTCATCACATTACCTACGACGTTACTTTTATTTTCTTTCTTTATTCGTGATCTGTTACGTATCGAATGGACAGTTGCATTCATAACATTACTTCTTCTTTCGTTTCTCTTTCAGTGCTGCTATACGGTGCTGATTTCAAAAGCGTATACCTACGGCGACATTTCCTTGGTTTATCCGATTATGAGGGGGACAGGTACGCTGTTTATCCCTTTCTTTAGCGCCGTTTTTTTTTTTCAGGAATATTTCTCGGTGCCGGGATGGCTCGGTATTTTGTGCATTGTGTGTGGCGTCTTCGCGATTAGCGGGATTTTTGGCTCGCTGCGGAACAAAAAGGGGATGATCCATCCACTCGCTCTGCGTTACGCATTTGCCGTAGGGGTTTGTATCACGGGCTACACCTTGGTGGATAAGCAAATTGTCCAGCAAATGTCACCATTTGGTTTACTGGAAATCTCCAATCTGGCTTGTCTCATGGTAACTTCCTGGTTTGTTCGGGAAAAGGCAAAGCTATGGCGTGAATGGAAAATAAACTGGAAGCCGATTTTGCTTGGAGCTGTCTTGTCGCCGGGCTCGTATTTGCTGTTCCTGTTTGCCATGACAGTGGCACCGCTTGCATCGATTGCGCCTATTCGCGAGGTGAGTACCGTTTTCGGCACTCTGCTCGGTGTGTTTCTGTTGAAAGAGGGTCACCGCTCATGGAGGTTGGTGATGTCTTCGGTCATTACAATTGGGATTATATCGTTGGCTGTTTGGGGGTAAACGGACGCATACATCATTAGTCAATCAGGATTCTTTCCTGATTGGCTATTTTTTTTGTCCATGCGGGGAAAGATGGAGCAGAATACAAAACAAACGTTTTTCACAGAAAAATACAGCTAAGGATGATTTTTATGGTAGAAGAGATTTTGCGAGGTCCTCGAAAGCGAACGAAAAAACGCAGGCTTTTGATGCGTGCCCTGGCTATCATTATCGGGGCGATGCTGGTCGCAGTCGGACTCGAAATCTTTTTGGTTCCCAATAACATCATAGATGGTGGCGTGACTGGTTTGTCCATCATGATGTCCCATCTGACAGGTCTTAAGCTGGGGTTATTTCTATTTATTTTAAACCTGCCTTTTTTAGTTATTGGCTACAACCAAATCGGCAAGACCTTTGCGATCTCAACCTTGTTTGGCGTAGCTGTAATGTCAGTTGGCACCGCACTGCTGCACGACGTGCCGAGCTTGACAGAGGATCTATTGTTATCTGCGGTTTTCGGAGGGATCATCGTCGGTATAGGAGTAGGCTTGGTCATTCGGGCAGGGGGCTCGCTGGACGGAACGGAAATCGTTGCCATTCTTTTAACAAAGAAGAGTCCTTTTTCTGTAGGCGAAGTCGTTATGTTTTTTAACCTGTTTATTTTAGGAAGCGCGGGATTTATTTTTGGGTGGGATCGCGCGATGTATTCTTTGATCGCGTACTATATCGCCTACAAAATGATTGATTTGACTATGGTTGGATTGGAGCAATCAAGGTCTGTCTATATTATCAGCGAGCAGCCGGATGAGATTGGGGACGCGCTTGCAGCACAGCTCGGAAGAGGGATTACGTATTTGAGCGGAGAGGGCGGCTATTCGGGTGAAGCCAAAAAAGTCATTTTTTGCGTCATTACCCGTTTGGAGGAGGCAAAGCTCAAATCTATTGTGGAAGAGATCGACTCCTCGGCTTTTCTTGCTATCGGTCATATTCACGACGTTTCGGGTGGGCGATTCAAGAAAAAGAACATCCACTAACGAAATAGATACAAGGAACCCCTCTCATGCAGGTAGTACGAACTGCTTGACGGGGGTTTTAAAAATATATTGACCGTAATAACAGAATATTTTAAAATGACAGCATACCAAAATACAAAATATGGTTCCGTATTTTGGGACGGAGAAACGGTGATGAAAAATGGAGAAAACAACAGCAAATCGAAGTGTTCTCAAAACGCTTGATTTTTTGGAATATTTCATTCAGAACAACGAGTTGAGCTTGAGTGAATTGGTGGAATTGTCGGGCATGCCGAAGAGTACGGTGTTTCGGATTCTCCAAACCCTTGAAATTCGTGGATTTGTCTCCAAAACAACGACACATAATCCACCACGCTATCAATTAGGCTTGAAGCTGCTTGAATTCGGTAACATTGTTGCCCAACGCCTGGAGATCAGGAAAATCGCGCTTCCTTACATGCTGCAATTGCGGGATCGGGTAGATGAAGCGGTAAACCTGATTATTCGTGACCAGGACGAGGGTGTTTACATCGAGAAAGTCGATACGCGACAATATGTTCGGGTGTATACGCAGGTAGGACGAAAGTCTCCATTGTACGCTGGGGCGTGTCCGCGCATACTCCTTTCATATTTGCCAGATGAAGAAATCGAAGAAGTGCTGAATCGCGTTGAGCTGCAAAAAATCGCTCCCGATACGAACACAGACAAAGAGCTGCTTTGGCAATGGATTCACGCCGCTCGTGAAAGCGGATACACGCTGAGCTACGGGGAGCTAGAGCCGGATTCTGCTGCGATTGCCGTGCCCATTCGAGACTTTACTGGACAAGTCATTGCGGGTCTAAGCCTTGCTGGAGCTACTTCCCGTTTTCAGCAGGATCGGTTGGAGTATCTGGTCAAAGAAACAAAAGAAATTGCCAAAAAGATTATGAGCAAGCTTGGGTATGTCGAACAAAAGGGGGGAATTTGATGCTGGAAATTAAGAATCTTCAAACGAAATTTCGCACCGATAATGGCGAGATTACCGTTCTGGATGGGGTTAGCTTCCAAATTAACAAAGGCGAAACCATCGGAGTAGTAGGGGAGTCGGGATGCGGTAAAAGCGTCACCTCCCTTTCCATCATGGGATTATTGCCAAGGACGGCACGAATCACTCGCGGAGAAATTTTGTACAAAGGTGAGAACCTCGTCAGCTATTCGAAAGATCAGATGAGAAAGGTTAGAGGAAAAGAAATTGCGATGATCTTTCAAGAGCCGATGACCTCTCTGAACCCTGTGTATACCATTGGCTCGCAAATCATGGAGCTGGTCTTGAATCATACGGATATGAACAAGAAGCAAGCCAAAGAACATGCGGTTCAGATGCTGAAGCTGGTCGGAATTCCACGCGCAGAAGAAATCGTCGACGAGTATCCCCATCAGCTTTCTGGTGGGATGAGACAGCGTGTGATGATCGCAATGGCGATGTCCTGTAGTCCTTCTCTTTTGGTTGCGGATGAGCCTACGACAGCTTTGGACGTAACGATCCAGGCGCAGATTCTCGATCTGATGCGCGAACTGCAACAAAAAAGCGAGATGACGATCATGCTCATCACCCACGATTTGGGCGTCGTTGCCGAAATGTGTGATCGTGTAGTCGTGATGTATGCGGGACAGGTAGTGGAGGAAGCCGAGGTAGAAAAGCTGTTCGAAACGCCAAAGCATCCTTATACCGTCGGATTGCTCGGCTCGATTCCGGATATGGATGTAGAACAGGAGTATCTTTTCACGATCGGTGGAACTGTACCAAGTCCGGGTCAAATGCCTGTGGGCTGCCGCTTTGCAGAAAGATGCAACAAGGCATTTGACAAATGTATCGCGCAGGCTCCTCCACTGTTTGATTTATCTGATGGGACAAAAAGCAGATGCTGGCTACATGAGTCCGCAGCAAATGAATAGCAGCAGCAACGATGATGGAGAAAAGGGGTTGAAAAGAAGTGGAGAAGTCTGAATCGAAACCCTTGCTGGAAGTGAAAGGCTTAAAGAAGTACTTCCCGATTCGCAGCGGATTGTTAAAGAAGGTAACCAATCATGTCAAAGCAGTCGACGACATTTCCTTTTCGGTTGATAAAGGCGAAACGCTAGGAATTGTCGGGGAATCGGGCTGTGGGAAATCGACGACAGGCAGGGCAATCCTGCGTTTGATCGAGCCCAGCGGAGGGGACGTCATTTTTCAGGGAGAAAATTTGGCAAAGCTTAGCTCCTATGAGATGAGAATGAAACGCAAGGATTTGCAAATCATTTTTCAGGACCCGTTTGCCTCTCTGAATCCACGCATGACAGTCGGAGACATCATTGAAGAGCCGATGATTATTTACAATCTGTATCCGACACCAAAGGAACGCAAAGAGAAAGTCGCGGAATTGATGCAGGTCGTGGGCTTGAAGCCAGAAAATGCTGAGCGCTTTCCACATGAGTTCAGTGGAGGTCAACGTCAGCGGATCGGCATCGCACGAGCCCTCTCGCTCAATCCCAAGCTGATTGTGGCGGATGAGCCTGTTTCCGCACTGGATGTATCGATTCAATCGCAGGTGTTGAATCTGATGAGGGATTTACAGAAGCAATATGGACTTACATACATATTCATTTCCCACAACTTGAGCGTGGTCAAGCATTTTTGCGATCGCATCGGTGTGATGTATTTGGGACGCATGGTAGAGCTGGCACCGAAAAATGCCCTATATGAAGAGCCGCTTCACCCGTATACACGCTCCCTGCTCTCGGCGGTTCCGATTGCCAAGCCGAAGATGAAGCGTGAACGAATCATTTTGACCGGTGATGTACCAAGTCCGGCTAACCCGCCTAGTGGATGTACATTTCATACACGATGTCCTGATTGTATGGAGATATGCAAAACAGAAAAACCCCAGTTTCATTCCATGGGGGATGGTCGATATGTCGCTTGTCATTTGTACAATCTAATAGGTATGGATGACGGCTGCCATATAAATGAAAGCATGCCTATCAGAACAAACAAGGGGGATTTGAATTGAAAAAGTTAGGTATCACAGCGTGCTCAGCTTTGTTGGTGCTTGCAGCCGCACTTGGCGGATGTGCAAGCAAGCCAGCGGACTCTGGCACACAAGCGAACCCGCAGCCAAAAACAGAAACTGCAGCGCCTGCGGCAGGAAAAAACGAGCTGACACTCGGTGTTAACGGCGACCCGCATTCCTGGGACCCAATCGATACGTTCCTGCTCGACTGGAGTACAGTAGCCACATCTGTATTCGAGGGCTTGGTAGAACGTTCGACAGATCTGAAGCTCCAGCCGGGACTTGCTGAATCTTGGGAATTTAAAGACGACAAAACACTCCAATTCAAGCTTCGTCAAGGAGTTACCTTCCATAATGGCGAGCCATTCAATGCAGAAGCTGTAAAATTTACGTTTGATCGTCTACTTGGAGAAGAAGGCAAAAAAGGACCACAACAAGCAAACTACGCTTCGATTGACCATGTAGAAGTAGTAGACGAGTTTACGGTAAACATGATTCTGAAAGAGAAGGATCCCGTACTGATTACAAAGCTGGCTGGTTACGGTGGTGTCATCGTTCCTCCACAATACTACAAGGAAAAAGGGGACGAGTACTTCAATACTCATCCAGTAGGTACTGGTCCGTTCAAAATGGAAAGCTATGAAAAAGATAATAAAGTGGTACTCGTGAAAAACGAGAACTACTGGAAAAAAGGTCTGCCTAAGCTGGACAAGGTTACCTTCCGCTTTATTCCAGAAGCAACCACTCGTCTTGCAGAAATGCAAACAGGTGCGATTGACGTAATGAAAAAGGTAGAGATCAGCCAAACTGACTCTATCAAAGGCATGTCTGATCTGGAACTGATGCAAGTAGGTTCCCCAACTGTTTATGCACTGCGTTTTGATACAACCAAGAAGCCAGTTGACAATGTAAAAGTACGTGAAGCGATTGCCTATGCGATCGATGCTGATTTGATCATCGACACATTGCTCGGTGGCTATGGTAAACGCGTGAATTCATTCCAAAGTGAAATGTCTTTCGGCCATGATCCTAGTCTTCCATTGCGTCAGTACGATCCGGAAAAAGCAAAGCAATTGCTGACTGAAGCTGGCGTGAAAGAAGGAACTGAGCTGGAGCTCTTCCTGCCAGGTACAGATGCAACCTTTAAAGAAGTGGCGCAAGCAATTGAGCTTCAATTGGGTCAAGTTGGTTTGAAAGTAAAACTGAATCTGGTTGATTCCTCGACGTTTACTTCCGATCTGATTCCAAACGGAAAAGCTGGCCATATGTATCGTAACGGTTGGGGTGGCTGGACGCTTGACTTTGACAACACAGCATACCTGATGTATCACAAAGGCGAGTTCTGGAACCCTGATTTCTATGATGAAAAAGTAGAAGAATTACTGGCAGCAGAACGCTCCACATTCGATCAAGACAAACGTCTCGAAGCTTTCAAAGAGCTGAACAAACGTCTTTATGAGCTGGTACCAGAAGTACCACTGTACCAAACCATCAACCTGTGGGCAGTTAACAAACGCGTAAAAGGATTCCAGCCTCCAGCAGATGAGCGCATCGATCTGCGTGAGGTATCGGTAGAATAGGAAACAGATTGAACAGGGGAGTAGAAGATGTCTCTTCTATTCCCCTCATTTATGAAAAAGGAGGAGCGGGATGACAACCTTTTTGATTCGACGCTTGCTACATAGTATTTTTGTCGTTCTTGCTATCACTCTTGTTATCTTTGTACTCGTTCGTATGACTGGTGATCCGGTTTCGATCATGTTCCAGGCAGGCGAACCTACAAAAGAAGCCATTGAGGAATTGCGTAAAAACCTTGGCTTGGATGAGCCCGTTTACATTCAGTTCGCTCTGTATTTGAAAGATATGTTTACAGGAAATTTGGGTACTTCGTTTCGTACAGGTGAGAGCGTAATTGGAATGATGCAAGAGAAGATGGGGGCAACTTTATTGCTCGCATTTGGCGGAATGTTTGTCGCCCTCTTAATTGCGATTCCTGTCGGGATTATTTCTGCAGTTCGCAGAGGAAGCGTAGCCGACTTTTTTGGCCGCATCTTCTCCTTGCTCGGTATTTCCTTCCCGAACTTTTGGCTCGGGATCATGCTGATCATTATCTTCGCTGTAAAGCTTCGCTGGTTCCCGGCTTCTGGCTATCAAGGTCTGGAATATCTGGTGCTGCCTTCTGTGGCGCTTGGTCTCATTTTGTCAGGAATTCTGGCACGCCTTGTCCGCTCTTCGATGCTGGAGGTTTTGAATCAGCAATACATTAATACAGCTCGTTCCAAAGGGATCAAGGAATGGATCGTGATCATCAAGCATGGCTTACGTAACGCACTGATTCCAACGGTCACGTTTATCGGCTTGCAATTCGGAACACTGCTCGGTGGTACGGTTATTATTGAACAAGTCTTTTCTTGGCCGGGGATTGGTCGAATGCTGATTGATGCGATTTCCCAGCGTGATTTTCCAGTGATTCAAGGCTCGGTAATCATCTTGTCCTTCTTGATGATTTTCGTGAACCTGTTGGTTGATATCAGTTATGGCTTTATTGATCCACGTATCAGGCAGGGGGGAGGAAAAAGCGAATGACAACAGCGGCAGTTACTAACAATCAGACGAATCCACCAGTAAAAAGACGTGGAAAATGGAACAAGATGGGAAGACGCTTTGTTCGTAATCCGTGGGCGATGGCAGGGATGGTTTTACTCCTGATCGCAGTGTTATCAGCTCTTTTTGCACCTGTCCTGGCGCCAACTACTCCTGACAAGGCGGATTTGCGTGCTCGGTTGACAGCCCCATCCTGGATGGATGCTACGGGAAAATCGGAGCATATCCTCGGAACGGATCAGGTTGGACGCGATTTGCTCAGCAGAATTATTTATGGGGCACGCGTCTCGCTACTCGTAGGTGTCGTTTCCGTATTAATCTCGATGGTCATCGGCGTCATTCTCGGCTTGATTGCCGGGTTTTACGGGCGTTGGGTTGATGATCTTTTAATGCGATTGGCAGATGTCCAGCTTGCTTTTCCGTTCATTTTGTTTGCGATCATTGTCATGACGGTTTTTGGGGCGGGGCTATGGAAGCTTATCCTCGTATTGGGGATTAGCAACTGGGTCGGATTCGCCCGATTGGTTCGAGGTCAGGTTATGAGTGTAAAAGAAATGGAGTATGTGCAAGCGGCGAAGGCAATAGGTGCGACGAACCTGCGCATCATCAGAAAGCATGTTCTGCCGAATGTTCTTTCTTCTATTATTGTACTGGCTACGCTGAATGTAGCGGTTAACATTTTGCTAGAAGCGTCCTTGACATTCATTGGACTCGGTGTTGATCCATCGATTCCAACGTGGGGCGGCATGCTTGCAGATGGTCGCAACTATTTAGAAACAGCCTGGTGGGTAGCTACTTTCCCAGGTATTGCGATCATGCTGACGGTATTTGGTATTAACTTGCTCGGAGATTGGCTCCGTGACGAGCTTGATCCTAACTTGCGCGTGTAGGGAGGCAGACAGGTGAAAGGACTACGTGACATCTTTACGACTGCAGGGTTGATTGGCGATCAAAATCAGGATGGAATAGCTGATTGCTTGTCTGTTACATTTTTTCAGCAAACGGGCATTGTGGTAGAAGGCTTGATAGATTTCTGTGCCCGCCTGGGGCTGGAAACCAGTGAGCTCGATTTACCACAGATTTACGCGATAGATACACCTGCTGGAGCAAAAGCAACGAATGAAGAAGACTGGTTGTGCACGATCTTTATTGATCCTGCATACGGTTTAGATGATGCAGCTTGTCAGCTGCATTCGGAGAAGAAGCGGATCGACTTCGTAGGCGGAAGTGAAGCTAGTCTTTCGCGGATTTTGCGCTGGATGGCAGCGAGTTGGCCTGCGGGTGCTTCGCAATTCAAAATGAAAGCATTGAAATGCAGCTCTAGCATGGTACATCTGTACACCGAAGCTGATGGACAAGCAGTCGAGCAAATCGAGATTTTACCAGCCAATGCGGCTGTTTCTGAAACAAAGTCATCAGAGAATCGTCCGGTGCCGCTCGACAATCTCACGGACTTGTGGACGACTGCCGGATTTTATCAGGCAGGGCGTATCGATGTTACAAATCAGACAGATGTCTTCTTTTCAGGCTTGACGACAAGCGCATCGGTGACATCCGCTGCACGCTTTGCAGCTCGCATTGGGCTGGCTTCTACAGGGCTGCGTTTTCCGCTTACAGGTGAATGCGACCGATTAGCTGAGCTGACATTTGCATTACACATCGAACCAAATCAAATAAGCTCGCAAGCTGAGGTCGAAATAAAGGCTGATGAGCGTGAAGCTACTGCCAGAGTGATGCATTTCACAGGGCAAGAAGGTTCCGTTGTTTCGGCACTGGATTACTTCGGAAGTGCAACTCCATACCAAACAGGTGGAACGTATGGAGAGTGGGAGAAAACAGCGGAAAGCGACAAAGCACAGCAGGATTTTCCGCTTTTTATAGAGAAAACATGGAGCGATAAAGGCGAGAGAAGCGAAATCGAACAACTCTTTCAAGAAAAGGTGGAATCGCTCGCACAACAAATGGCTGATGGGGAAAAAACTGTCTCTCCACTTGTGATTACTGCCTTTTTGTCCGAGCCCAGCGAGATTCGACGTGCGCTGGAACGAAGCTGGAGTCAGCTAATTTCTCGTATGTTCCCACAAAGGGAACATCAGGTACAGATTCACTCCGCTTTCAAACCAGGCCTGTGCTGGGTAAAGGAAACGATTCTTCCACTTTTGCAGCATTCCGGGAAGAAGATCGAGCACGTGGCTATCTCTTTTCAACGAGAATCACGCAGGGATGGGATGGAGCTATCGCACCGCTGGTTACAAGAGCTGTACCCGGTTGATCAGCTACTCGCAAAAGAGTTAGGCATTTCCTTGACCCACATTTCATTCGTCATGAATGAACTGCTGCCGACGACCTATCAAGTGGACGTATGGGGAGAAAATGAGGAATTGCTGGGAACCTGGCAACTGGATGTACCCGTATCTGCTGTTCCGTACGCCGATCAAGTGAAACGAGCGTATCCGACGACGTCTGGTCTTGCGATCAACGCTGGCGGGACTGTATACGAGTATGCTATCCCTACAGATCGTGAAAGATTTTGGCAATTTTATACCCAGCAATTTTTGCCTGAGTTAACGGAGGCACTCCTGAAAAAGCAAAAGGAGCCATACCGAGGAGATGTCCCACTGTTTTACTCTATTGATGTCAATGTGGTAATGAGTGAGCAAGAAGAGCGACTCGACATTGATGAAGAAACCATATCGTCTCTGGAAGCCTTGCATGAGGACATCTACTTTTATACGCTGGATTACTATGCCTATCTGGGTGAAAGAGAAACTGGTGTGGCATGGAACTCTCCGGGAGCTGTCCGTCCATTCGTGCAAGTTGAAACGGGTATTTCTCCAAAAGCGACAATTCGTGTAAAGGAATATCAAGAGAAGCAAGCACTCACGGTAGCCACCACTCATTTGTACTTTAAGGAGCAACAAGCACATCCTGTACATGCTCGCCTATTGCTGGCAAATAATACGGTAAGCAAGGTCGAAGAGAGGGAGATTCCACCGGCTGAGCCAAAGGAAGCTCCAGTCATTGCTGATTGGGCAGAACTCGCTGCACATCCCTCTGTCCATATTTGGGAAGTCGAAAAATCGTTTGAAGGTCGACCGATTTATACGGTGGAGGTCACAACACCACCTGTTTCCTCGTATGTGTCGACGCACAAGCTGACTTTATACAAGCCGACTGTGCTGATTGAAGCGGGGCACCATCCGAACGAGGTGTCTAGTATGCCTGCCCTCCGTGAGCTCGTAAAAGAAGTGGTTACTGAAAAAGCGGAGTGGTTGACTCGTTTCAATCTGGTCGTGATTCCTTTTGCCAATCCGGATGGGATCGCACTACATCAGGAGCTGGTAAAAGACAACCCGTTTTGGAAGCATCACGCTGCCCGCTATAATGCAGTGGGTCTGGAGTACACGAATCATCGCTTTAAACCGAGTATTTTTGGTGAATCACGGGTCGTTCCCCTGTTATTTTATCGCTGGATGCCTGATGTCATTATTGATGATCACGGAATTCCATCACATGAATGGACGCAGCCTTTTGCAGGGTACAACAGTCCACCGCGATTCCCTGTATCTTATTGGGTTCCGATATCGCTTTTCTATGGAATCGGTCGCGAGCTGGATCGAGCTGTTTATCCTCAACATGCACTGGCTCTTGATACGATCCAGAGGGCAACCGAGGATGGCATGCGGGAAAATCTGCAGTTGTGGAACAAAAACAAGCATTATGTGGAACGCTATAGACGATATGGACATAATTGGGAGCCGTCCATTTTCCCATTGCCAGACGATCATGAGTTGTTATTTTATCGCTGGCCGACGAAGCCTGATCAGTCGTCGACTTCCCTGGTTTCGCGTTTTCCACAGTGGGTAACGCTTGACTTGATTACGGAGGCAGCAGATGAAACGGTAGAGGGTACGGCACTGCTCGATTGCATAGAGACACATAAGGTGTTTAACCGGGCTGTACTTGGCAGTGTGGCAGCTTGTCCGCAAGTTGTTTTACGTCAAAATGAACAAAATAGCATCCACATGAAACGGATGCGCCCCATACAGATAGGAGGAGAAATGTCATGACAACCGTTCTTGTAACCGGGTTTGACCCGTTTGGGGGTGAGAGTATCAATCCAGCTTGGGAGTCGGTAAAAGAGCTGGCGAAAATCGAGTCAGAGCAATACAAGGTGGAGGTACGACAAATTCCTACGGTTTTTGGGAAGTCCATCGAGAAGCTCTATGAAGCGATTGAGGAGACAAAGCCGGATATCGTATTGTGCATCGGTCAAGCTGGTGGGCGTGGTGATCTTTCCATCGAACGCGTCGCAATCAATGTAAATGATGCACGAATTGCGGATAATGAAGGAAATCAGCCAATCGATAAGGCGATTGTGGAGAATGGACCAGTTGCCTACTGGTCGACACTTCCGATCAAGTCGATGGTTCATGACTTGCAACAGCAGGGAATTCCCGCTTCCATTTCACAGACGGCTGGTACGTATGTTTGTAACCATCTGTTCTATGGCTTGATGCATTACGTTGCGGAGCATCAATCATCGATTCGTGGAGGGTTCATCCATATCCCATACCTTCCTGAACAAGCTGCCAGACAATCGGGACAACCAAGCATGGCGCTGGAAACGATTGTAAAGGGCTTGCGTTTGGCCATCGAGGCTGCCATTTCCCATGAGCAAGATATGGTCGTAAGTGGTGGACAGATCAGTTGATCCAGAGGAGTGTAGCTCCTCTTTTCTTTTCTAACCAAGTAACGTGACAGTACCGATAATCGAAATGGAGGGGGAAATGTTGCCTAACCATGAATTCTCTCCTCTTGGGGATTCGGGTGTCATTGTCAAACTAGGGGACGTCATTGATCAAACGACACATGAGAAGGTCGTAACGTTTTCTGAGTGCCTTCAGAAGAATCCTTTCCCCGGAATGGTAGAATTCGTACCAGGCTTTACTACGGTAACGGTCTATTATAATCCCATCCTTCTCTCTGACCCTGGTAGTGATGTCATACCTTACGAGCATGTCCTCGCAATTCTCAAGAAAATGTCTGAACAGCTTCCAGAAAGGTACGCGAGAGAGGCTAGACTCGTAGAAATTCCGGTTTGCTATGGCGGTAGCTTTGGACCGGATTTGGAAGTAGTCGCACAGCATAACGGTATCACGAGCGAAGAGGTCATCGCCATTCATGCTTCAGCAGAGTACCTGGTCTACATGATCGGATTTGCTCCCGGTTTTCCGTATTTAGGGGGAATGGATGAGCGGCTCTCAACACCAAGACGTTCTTCACCACGGCTTTCTATACCAATGGGGAGTGTTGGGATTGGGGGTTCGCAAACAGGGATTTATTCGATTGAAAGCCCTGGTGGATGGCAAATCATAGGGAGAACACCACAAAGCTTGTTTCAGCCAGACGAAAACTCCCCGAGCTTCTTGCGCTCAGGTGACAAGATTCGCTTCCATCCTATTTCCGAACGGGAATACGAGGAGAGGAAGAAGGTGTCTTCGTGAGTATAGAAGTCATTTCGCCCGGACTTAGTACAACTGTGCAAGATCGCGGCAGATATGGATATCAACAGCACGGTGTCAATGTAGGTGGAGCGATGGACGAATTGGCTTTGCAAATGGCTAATCTGTTAGTCGGCAACAAGTCTACTGATGCAGTTCTTGAGATCACGATAAAGGGTCCAACCTTGGTGTTTCAAAAAGATATGATGATCGCAATTTGTGGTGGAGATTTTCGTCCCATGATCGGCGACGAGCAGATCGCCTTAAATCGCCCTGTATGGATGAAAGGCGGGACTACCATACAGTTTGGGCAGGCCCAAAAAGGCTGCCGCGCATATTTGGCGGTTGCGGGTGGCTGGGACGTTCCACTTGTCATGGGGAGTCGGAGCACCAACCTGCGGGCAGGCTTCGGGGGCTACGAGGGAAGGATGCTGAGGGCTGGCGATACGCTCAGCCATCATATCCCAGGTCCATTTAGTCTTTTTCTCGCACAACAATTGAAAAAAAAGGCGGGCACAGCCCCCTATTCCCATATGAAATGGTTCATTTCTGCAGAATCTCATGCGATAAGTTCGAAAGAAGCTGTGGTACGTGTCATCCGCGGAGATCAGTTTGAGGATTTCACAGCCGAAAGCAGGCACAGCTTTTTTAGTCAAGCTTTTCAAGTTTCTCCACGCTCAGATCGGATGGGATATCGATTAACGGGACCAACGCTTTCTCAAACGACTCCAAACGAACTGATTTCCGCTGCCGTTACTGCTGGGACGATACAGGTGCCGCCTGACGGTCAACCAATTATCCTCATGGCGGATCGACAAACCATTGGTGGCTACCCCAAAATTGGTTACGTAGCGAGTATCGATCTGCCTGTCATTGCACAATTGCGACCAGGTGAAACGGTTCGATTTGTAGAAATCTCACTGCGTGATGCACAGACTGCGCTCTATGAAAGAGAGAAGTGGATGAGACAGATTCAACTGGGGATGGAAATGAATGTGGGCTGGAGGTAAAACGATGAAGTCCGTAGACATCAACTGTGACATGGGAGAGAGCTTTGGCGCTTACCAGTTGGGAAATGACAAAAAGATATTGAACTACATCAGCTCAGCCAATATCGCCTGTGGCTACCATGCTGGAGATCCTGCCACCATGAAAAAGACGGTACGTATGGCTTTGGAGGCAGGAGTAGCCATCGGAGCACATCCCGGATTCCCTGATCTGATCGGGTTTGGACGCAGAAATATGGAGCTGTCAGCTGAAGAAGCCTACGATATCGTCGTGTATCAGATAGGCGCGCTGCAAGCCTTTGTTCATTCGGAGGGCGGAGTGATGCAGCATGTCAAGCCGCACGGCGCTTTCTATAACATGGCTGCCACAAGACCCGCACTGGCGGATGCGATCGCAGAAGCGGTGTATCGAGTCAACCCCGAACTGATTTTGTATGGACTGGCGGGAAGCGAGCTGATCAAGGCAGGTCTAAAAATAGGCTTGCGTACAGCTCATGAGGTATTTGCCGATCGGACTTATCAAAAGGATGGGACGCTTACTTCAAGAAATCTCCCGAATGCCATGATTACGAATCACGAGCAGTCGATCTCACAGGTCGTGCGAATGGTGAAAGAGGGTCTCGTTTTATCCCAGCAAGGAATTGACGTAGCTATTACCGCAGATACCATTTGTATTCATGGGGACGGGGTCCATGCGCTAAAATTTGCCGGGCACATTCACCAGGCACTGACAGCTGCGCAAATATCCGTTCTGGCTGTTGGCTCACACTAAGTGGAGTTTATTCAAGTGTGACATGCTTCGGATGCTTTTGTCACCAGATGGGAACACTTAACCGTAAGGGGAGTTCTGTAAACAATTTGGTGATTGAGGGGTTTCCATGGAGCATGTGAATTGTGATACATCGCTATTGAAGCAGGAGCTACGAGAAGAATTAGTTGCGATTTCAAAAGCAATGGAAGAAAGCATAGACGCTCTGGCACACGAAGGCGGATGTCTTCTCGGTACCTTCGAAAAGATCAGAGGCAGATTCAACAGATTGGAAACAGTCGCCGCCTCCTTCTATTTGCAATGCTATTTAGCACCGTACACGGAAAAATACGTGGATGTTTCGGTTGCTGTCCAGCACTTAGCAGAGAAAAGACAAGGGGCTCTAATCGTGATTGAACGAACTGATTCCTTGGGCACTCTTTTACAAGCGGGGATTCCAATCGGAGCATTGCTCAGTCATTCCTTGTTAGAATCGATCTTTTTTCCGGGTGGCCCGCTTCATGATGGAGCGGTGCTCGTTCGGCAAAACCAGATCATCTCGGCCGCAAATGTACTTCCACTGTCACAGGTCGTGGTTGGGGAGAAAAAGCTCGGCACTCGCCATCGTGCTGCTATTGGACTGAGTGAAGTCAGTGATGCCTTGATTATCGTTGTCTCTGAGGAGACGGGGAAGGCCTCGTTTGCTCTGCAAGGCCATCTTTATCCGATCATTTCTCAGTAATGATTAAGGGTTAACAAACAGCTCTGCCAAGTTTCGCGGATGGCAGAGCCTTTGGCATGCCTGCATGATCCTATTTACTTTCATCACATGAAAAAAAGAAGAGGGGCGGTTCCCTCTCCTTTACTGTCCACTATGCCCAATTGCCCTTGCGGAAAATAGGCTCACGGCTTCCCTCGGCCGTTTCTCCATCGATATCCATCTCAGCAGAACCAATCATGAAATCAACATGAGTCAAGCTCGTATTGATCCCGTATTGCTCCAGCTCTTCATTGCTCATCTTGGCGCCATTCTCGATATTGACGGAGTACGCGTTGCCAATTGCCAGATGGTTGGAGGCATTTTCATCAAACAACGTGTTGAAAAAAATGATATTGGATTGCGAAATGGGCGAGAGGTGAGGAACCAAAGCAACTTCACCCAAGTAATGAGAGCCCTCGTCCGTCTCGATCAATTGCTTGAGAGAGTCCTCGCCTTTTTTTGCTGTTGCTTCCACAATTTTGCCGTTTTTAAAGGTCAGTGTGAAATCTTCAATCAGATTACCGTGATAGCTAAGCGGCTTGGTGCTGGAAACGGTTCCGTTTACACCGTTTTTGAGCGGTGCAGTGAACACTTCCTCCGTCGGCATGTTGGCCATGAAGAAGACACCGTTTTCGTTATGTCCGCCGCCGCCAATCCATATGTGCTTGGGAGGGAGCTCAATCGTCAATTCCGTTCCAGGAGCTGTGTAGTGCAGGTATCGGTATTGCTTTTCATTTAGCAAATCTACCTTGCTGTTCAGCGCTGCATGATGGTCATGCCATGCCTTCACAGGGTCATCCATGTCGGCGCGGGTTGCCCGGAAAATGGCATCCCACAGTGCTGCTTCCTGTTCCTCGGCAGGAAGGTTTGGAAACACCATCGAAGCCCATTGCACTGAAGGGACAGCGAGGACGCACCAGCTTACTTTATCAGACATGGTGTAGTTTCTGAGTGTATTCAAGGCTTGTCCAGCTGCTTTATTGGAGGCAGAGATTCGCTCTAGCGCTACCCCTTTTAGCAGGTCAGGATTGGATGCAGTTACGTACAAGAAGGCAGCACCGTTCTCAGCCATTTCTTCCAGCCCTTTTGCTTTCCATAGAGGGTATTCGGCAAAAGCCTCGTCTGGAGCCAGATCGAATTTCAGGCGTGTCAATTCATCGTCGGTCCAATCCATGACGACGTGCTTCGCTCCTGCTTCATACGCCTTTTTCGCGACAGCTCTTACGAACGGTGCAGTAGAAATAGGGGCAGTGATGACGAGCGTTTGCATTGGCTGAACATTTACCCCAATTTTAACAGCAAGCTCGGCATAACGTTCAAAATAAAGATCAAAAGACATGGCATTAACCTCCTCATCCATTACAAAACAACATTCTTTCTCTATTATATCTATTTGTCTGGAAATACTTGCTACTTATTTTTCAATTTCCTAGGAAAGCGCAGAAGTAGACAGATCATAGGGAATTTCGCGCTTATCGATGATAGGGAGTGTATGAATCAGTCGAAATGTGTAAATAGTAACAATGTTCTTGATATTATCTAATCGTTTACAAAAAAATAATAAAAGATTCTTTTATTTTTGAGAATTAGAGGAAAATTCAAAAGAGAATCAAACTTTAATAATAGAAATCATTTTATTGAACTACTGAGGGAGGCACAAACAGTGAAAACAAGAAAGTCACGTGATCAAGTCGATGTAGCGTTAACATGGAATTTAAACGATTTGTTTGAAAGTCAAGAAGCGTGGGAAGCAGAGCTTACTGACATTGTAAGTCATCTGCCAGTAGTTACCGCGTTTCAGGGTCAACTACATACGGGTGCTGAAACATTGCTGGCTTGCCTCGAAGCCAAAGAAGCTATCACGATTCGTGCGCAGCTCGTAGCGTCTTACGCAAGTCTGCGGACGTCAGAAGACGGGACTAATCCACAAAACCAGGCGAACTCTGCTCGCGTAGGGGATATGGTTTCTCATCTCAATGCATCGCTTTCCTTTATTCCATCAGAGATACTAGATCTGCCAGAAGGAACAATTGAGAAATATTTGCAGGAAGAGCCTGGTTTGGAGCCATTCCGTAAACACTTATCTGACTTGCTAGAAACCAAACCATACCGTCTCAGTGCAGATACAGAAGCAGCTTTGGCAGCATTGGGTGAGGTCTTTGCAGCACCGTATACCATTTATCAGCGCGGAAAGCTCTCGGATATGTCCTTTGAATCCGTGACAGACAGCAATGGGGTGGAGAATCCTGTTTCTTTCGCTTTGTTCGAATCTGACTACGAAATGTCTTCTGATACAAAGCTGCGCAGATCTGCTTTCGAGTCTTTCTCCCGTACGCTTTCATCCTATCAGAATTCCTTTGCAGCAGTGTACGCGACAGAAGTGAAAAAACAGACGGTCATGTCAAGATTGCGCGGCTTCGAGTCTGTTACCGAGATGCTCCTGCATCCACAGCAGGTTACATTGGAGATGTACCATAACATTTTGGACATCATCGGCACTGAGCTGGCTCCGCACATGCGCCGCTTTGCAAAGCTGAAAGCAAAAGAACTGGGGCTGGAGAAGCTTTCATTCTGCGATTTGAAGGCACCGCTTGATCCTGAGTTCAGCCCGCCTGTTACGGTTGAGGAAGCAGGTCGTACGATCAAGGCAGCTTTGCAAGTAATGGGGCCAGAATATGCAGAAATCATGGAAGAAGCACTGAATGAACGCTGGATTGACTATGTAGACAACGTAGGTAAGTCCACTGGCGCATTTTGCTCTACACCATACAGCAACCACTCCTACATCCTGATTACATGGTCAGGCAATATGCGCAGTGCGTTTACACTTGCGCATGAGCTTGGACATTGCGGTCACTTCACGCTGGCTGGCCGTAATCAGACGTATACGAATGCTCGTCCTTCCTTGTATTTTATCGAAGCGCCTTCAACGATCAATGAGCTCTTGCTGGCCCAGCATATCGTACAGCAATCAGACGATCCTCGCTTGAAGCGTTGGGTAATTCTGCAGCTCATGAATACGTACTACCATAATTTTGTTACTCATTTACTTGAAGCGAGAATGCAGCGTAAAGTATATGAAGCTGCCCAGCAAGATGTTCCTTTGACGGCGAAGAAGCTGTCTGAATGGAAAGGTCAAGTTCTTGCCGACTTCTGGGGAGATGCAGTGGATCTTGACCAGGCAGCTAGTCTTACCTGGATGCGTCAACCACACTACTACATGGGCTTGTATCCATACACGTATGCAGCGGGTCTGACTGCCTCTACCGCGATGGCAGCGAGCATCCAGAAAGAAGGACAGCCTGCGGTAGATCGTTGGCTGGAAGCTTTGAAGGCGGGCGGAACAAAAACACCATTGGAATTGATGCAGCTGGCTGGTGTCGACATGGCAGATCCGCAACCGATTCGCGATGCCGTGGCGTATGTAGGCAGCCTGGTTGATGAATTGGAAAAACTGTTTTAAACTCACATCATAAACAATGCTTTGGACTTGAGGGAGGGGGCTTGTGATGCTAAACGCGTCACAAGCTCCCACGCCTTTTCGCAAGCAGGGTAAGGAGTGTCACAAAAGCACACATGAGACCGTTTACGGAAAGAGCAATCTCGATTATAGCTGGCATCCCTGAAGGAAGGGTCATGACCTATGGACAAATTGCAGCACTGGCGGGAAGCCCTCGGGGAGCAAGACAAATCGTTCGCATCCTCCATTCGATGAGTAAAAAGCACAAGCTGCCCTGGCACCGGGTCATCAATGCCAAAGGGAGAATCGGACTGATGGATGATGAATCATTCCTGTTGCAAAAAATGTACCTGGAGGGTGAAGGAGTCGCGGTATCTGCGGAAGGGGAGATTGATCTTGCCCAGTATCAGCATCTTCGAGCAAGTGAGAGCGAGGAATAAGGATGATGCCCAAAAAATACCTCCTATCAGTCGTAGTGCAATGTACGCTGAATAGGAGGTATTTTCTTTTGTGAAAGCGCAGGAATACTGGATTAGTAGCCTACCTCTACGGATGCGATGACCACATAGGCCAGATCGTTTTTATCCTCTTTTTCAGCAATGACGACACCGCTGCTGGTTAACATCCCGCCGTCGATCACTTCAAACGAAACCGTTCCATATGGCAATTCTGTGCGTACCGTTTCCAGATCAAGCTTGTCCTTGTCTGCTGGGACAGCCAATCGCACATGGACTTTCATATTATGGATGTCATTGCCAGGGAGAACGGAACGCAAACCTGGCATCGAGTTATGATGAATGGCATTTTGCACAGCACGAACAGCTGCTTTGGTCACGTTTTGACCGTGCAGATCAATCCCCATTCCGATTTCGATAAACATGACTTTTTCCATTGGACAATCACTCCTACTAGAAACTTCGGGTATGTATCTCTTCTCTTTCATCTTACCACGATTCTACAAGAAAGCTTATCTTTCTATAAATTTAACGCTAGCGTGCTTTTTTTGAAGGCCGCATATTGTGTTTATTGCTAGGACATGTCATCATTAAATGTTGGTATAACCATCGATGATTCTTTTCATTAATTGGAGGCAGGACAGAAGTGGAACGGTATCCTTTTGCGTACGAACCGTCACAACCATTCATTTCACAAGTGAGCGATTGGGTAGCGGACGTATTTTATGAGATTTTGCCTGAGGCGGGATTTGAAGTCAGAGATGAGCAAATCTACATGGCTTTTCAGCTTGAACGCGCTTTTGCCGAAAAACAAACGATTTTTGCCGAGGCGGGAGTCGGTACAGGAAAAACCCTTGCCTATTTGCTATATGCGGTCTGTTATGCTCGTTATACGAGGAAGCCTGCGATTATTGCCTGTGCCAATGAGTCATTGATTGAGCAGCTGGTCAAGCCGGAAGGGGACATTGCCAAGCTTGCACGACATTTGAACCTGACGATTGATGCGCGACTGGGGAAATCTCCGGACCAATACGTCTGCCTGAAAAAGCTGGATGAGGCCAGATACCAACTCGACGAGGGGGAGGCCTATCAAGAGATTTATGTGGGGCTGCCTTCCTTTGTACACACGCATGAAGCTCTTCAATCCTTTTATCCATATGGGGATCGGAGCACCTACCCGGATTTGGATGACGAGCAATGGGCTAAAATGAATTGGGATTCGTTTCAAGATTGTTTTTCCTGTGAGAAGCAGCATCGCTGTGGACAGACTTTATCCAGAAATCATTATCGCCAATCGGCAGATCTGATTATTTGCTCGCATGATTTTTACATGGAGCATGTGTGGACCTATGAAACGCGAAAACGGGGTGGGCAGCTACCTTTGCTACCTCCGCACAGCTCGGTTATTTTTGATGAGGGCCATCTGCTTGAGCCTGCTGCGCAAAAGGCCTTGACGTATAAGCTGAACCATACGGTGTTCGAAGAGATCATTACTCGCTTGCTCAAAGGAGAAATTCGGGAATCGCTAGCTGTAGCAATTGAAGAGGCTATCGCCCAAAGTGAAGAGCTGTTTGCTCGTTTGGATGAAGAGAGTAAGGCAGTAGTCGGCTCCAATCGCAAAGAGATTCAATTTCATCCAGAGCTTCTTCAAGCGATTCACCGCTTTACCAGTCTTGTCGATTGGATCGAGGAAGAGCTGGCCCTTGAAAGCGGTCTCTATACACTGGATGAATTCCAGCTGCGGATTGTCGGCGAGCATTTGGAAATGATGCAGCTGGCGCTTCGTTTGTTCCAGGACCCTGGACACGTCATTTCGTGGATGACGGAAGAAGTAACCGGACCGACACTAATTGTCATGCCAAGAATGGTTCAGGAAATCCTGCGTGAGCGTGTTTTCTCCCAAAGCATGCCGATCATCTTTTCTTCTGCAACTTTGTCTGTTGAAGGCGGATTCGATTTTGTTGCTGATAGCTTGGGGATTGAAAAATATCTTTCTTTCTCTGTCCCATCGCCATACGAATATGCAGAGCAAATGAAAGCATTTGTGCCTAGGCTGTCCAGCGATGATCTTTTCCATGAAAAAATGAGCAGTACAGTCAAACGACTCAATGAAACAGAAGGGAAGGCATTGCTGCTGTTTTCGTCAATGGAAGAAATGAAGCAGTTCAAACAGGCCATCTCCTCTTACTCGGAGTGTTCGCATCTGCCATTCTTGTTTGAGGGCGATCAGGAAATCAGTCATTTGATCTCTTGCTTTCAAAACGATGAAAAGACTAGCCTCTGTGCAGTCAGCTTATGGGAAGGGCTCGATGTACCTGGACCTTCTCTCTCAAATGTGATTATCTGGTCTTTGCCATTCCCGCCAAATGATCCTGTGTTTACTGCAAAGCGAAAAGGGGCCGCTTCTGCTTTTGAAGAGGTAGATTTGCCGTATATGCTGCTTCGTCTCCGTCAGGGGATTGGTAGGCTAATTCGCACGAGAGAGGACAGCGGGATCGTTACGATCTTTAGTCCAGAGCTGCATCAAGGTGAAAAGCTGCGCAATCATGTGAAAGCGATCTTCCCGGATGGGGTAGAGTGGAATGAAGAGCCTGTTGATACGTTGATGTAAGATAGAGCCTGGATAGGTATGACACTTCTGTTACGTTCGCCACAAACTGGTATCTACCGAATATCTTGATGTTATAATAAGAGTTCATACAAGAAAGAATGAATAGTAGAATCAAACGGGGAAGGTGTTCAGGAGTGGGTAACATCGATTTTGCCAACTTGCCGTGGAGTTTGTTTTGGGTTGGAATCTCCTATTTTCTGGTAACTGGTGTTTTCTTTTGTCTTGGATTTATGCGACTCGTTTCTCAACGTGTGCGCAGCGGGATTGTTTGTATGGTAATCGCTGTGGTCAGCGGTGGACTTTTCTTAAATTATTTATTTACCCATCACGTATAAGCACCTGACATAGCGGATAGGTTTTTCCGTAAAATGGATTTTCTTCAATAAATAAAGGGAGCTATTTGGCAGATGATCAAAGCCAGTAGCTCCTTCTTTTTTTGGTGAGATTTTCCGGGAAAAAATCCGTGTGAAATTGTAAACAATTTGTAACGCGTTTCCCCTCTGAAGCGTCTTATAATCAGGATACACGAGGTTCGGATCATAAATGTGATGGACCTGGCAAAGTCCGGAGCATTTCTTTTACATACCGGGCAGGAATGAGGCGATGCAGTATACATAAGGTAAGAAGGAGAACGAAAAAGATTTGACTGTGAGTAGTTATTCACATCCTGAATACGGGCCACGATGTTTGGAATAATTCATCATCCATAAAGATTATGAACGAGACCAACCCCGTTTTCTTCCTCTTCTTGGAAATCAGGGGTTTTTGCATTCATTCAGCACGCATTTCCCGATGTGTATAGGCTGCCCCCGTCCACCAACAAAAGGAAAACAGAACAGAAGTAAAAGGGGAGTATGCAGATGAACTGCATGACGAGTACGGTAATCAAACAAAGCAATCACACCTGGGATCACCAACAACGAAGAGCAACACATGGCAACAAAACAAGTAAGAATCGCCAAGCAAAGAGCAGAGGAGGCCGTCACGATGCCTGAACCACTCAAAGGCTCCAGCCGCTACATGGCTGGAATAGACGGACTGAGAGCTCTGGCGGTACTTGCCGTAATCGTCTATCATCTGAATTACAACTGGGCGCCTGGAGGACTTTTGGGCGTAGGTATTTTCTTTGTCCTCTCGGGATATCTGATTACCGATTTGCTCATTGCTCAGTGGACTCGTCATGGTCGCCTCGACATGAAGGACTTTTGGATACGAAGAGCACGTCGGCTGCTGCCGGCATTACTGCTGCTCTTGATGCTCGTCGTGGCATGGGCTGCCATTTTCTCTCCCGCTCAAATGTCGAGTGTACGCGGAGATGTTCCCGCTGCCATTTTGTATGTCAGTAACTGGTGGCTGATTTTTCAGGATGTCTCCTATTTTCAAAAATTTGGTCCGCCTTCTCCACTCGGGCATTTGTGGTCGCTTGCCGTTGAGGAGCAATTTTATTTGTTCTGGCCACTGCTCCTAGCCTTCGGTTTGCATTTCGTGAAACGTCGCGGTCCACTTATCGTTCTCACACTGCTAGCAGCTGCCATTTCCGCGCTGGCGATGGCATTCCTCTATGAACCAGGTCTAGATCCAAGTCGGGTCTATTACGGAACGGATACACGGGTTTTTGCCCTTCTGATTGGTGCGGTGCTGGCAATGGTATGGCCCAGTCGAAAACTATCCCCCGATATATCTGCGAAAGCTCGCATTACCCTTGATGCCACAGGATTTCTCGGTCTTGCTATCCTGCTCTATGGGATTTGGAAAACGAATCAATATGATGATTTTTTATACCAAGGAGGATTAGTCCTGCTGTCTGTCGTGAGCGCTGTTGTAGTGGCTGTGCTTGCGCATCCAGCGAGTCATTTTGCCAAGTGGATGGGATGCAAGCCGCTCCGCTGGCTCGGTGTACGCTCGTACGCCATCTATTTATGGCACTATCCGATTATCGTTTTGACTACCCCAACGGTTGAACAAAGTGAATGGAGCCAAATCACACGCGCTATTCTTCAATTGACCGCGACGCTCGTCCTTGCAGCACTCTCCTGGAAGTATATCGAAGAACCGATTCGACGCGGTGCCTTGGGCAAGGTTTGGGCAAAGCTGCGTCCTGTAAAACAAGGCCAGCAGTCCAAGCGATATACACGATGGATCGCATCAGGGTGCGCGATCATTTTGTGTGTGACGTATTTCGGTGTTGCATCCCTCCGCTCCGATGCTACAGCCAGCCAGCCACAAACGGATTCAGAAGCAATGGAATCCGCGCAATCCTCTGGCTTGGCACAATTGCCAGAAGAGCAAGGGAAAAACGACAGTCAGTTCGATGCTGGGCTTGGTCCACATGGTCCTATCGTTCCACCAGCTAGCAAGCCCGAAACAGGGAAAAAGCCTTCTGCACCCGTTAAAACGAATGAAACGGCGACAACACCTGCAAAAACGGAAAAACCAACCCAAGGAAAATCAGAACCAGATCAAGCACAGAGTACGGCGAATGCGAATCATCCTGATGCCTCCGATGGTGCAAATCCACAAGATACAACCAATTCCGGGAAACAGGACCAGGCAGTACGCCCTGAGGAGGCTGCAGTTAGCTCTGGTAAAGGGATTACGGCATTAGGAGACTCGGTGATGCTGGATGTGGCTCCGCATCTGGAAAAGCTTTTGCCGGGAATCGTGATCGATGCCAAAATCGGCAGACAGATGTCACAGGCTCCAGAGCTGGTAGAACAGCTCAAAGCAAAGGGCTTGCTCGGAAATCGAATCATCATTGAGCTTGGTACCAATGGGGCCTTCAGCAAAAAACAGCTGGAGAAGCTGCTGCAATCGCTGGATGGTGCTGATCAAATCATACTCGTGAACACTCGTGTACCGAAGCCGTGGGAAAGTGTTGTGAATGCGACCTTGGCGGAGGTTGCCGCTGCTTACCCCCACACAAGCTTGATCGACTGGTATGCAGCGAGTGCAGGGAAAAGTTCGTATTTCTATAACGATGGCGTTCACTTGAAGCGTGAGGGCTCGGAGGCTTATGCAGCGCTTCTTGCCAAGTCTGTTCGACCGGAACAAGCAGAACAGCATGTGAATCCAGAAAAAAAGCCAGCATCCGATGAAGCGGTGCAGGCTGTAGAGACAAAAAGCGATACTCCAGGTGGGGAGTCGTAATTCTTTTGCCAGAAAGCAGGAATTGCATCCTTTCTTTCCGAACTGGATAGAAGACCAGCGAATCATTAGGTTCGTTGGTCTTTTTACTTCGAAAGCGAGGATGAGTACACATGAAACCAAAAGTGATTATTTATAAAAAAGTAGAGCCGGTCATTCTGGAATATGTACGTGATGCTTGCGAGGTTGTTTATTTTGAAAATATGGACGACAATACATCCGCTTCTTTTTATGAGGAGTTAAAGACAGCAGAAGGACTCTTCGGTGCGGGATTAAAAGTAGATGAGGAATTGCTGGAAAGAGCACCACAATTAAAAATTGTGAGCAATATTTCCGTTGGCTATGATAATTTGGATTTAGCTGCGCTAAACAGTAGAGGCGTTATGGCGACAAACACACCGGATGTCTTAAATGAAACGGTTGCGGACACGATGATTGGTTTAATGCTGGCAGTCGCCCGCAGAATACCTGAGCTTGATCATTACGTGAAAGCAGGGGAGTGGACGGCAAATTTAACCCCGACCCATTTTGGGGTCGATATGCACCACAAAACCCTCGGGATAATCGGGATGGGAAGAATCGGTGCGGCCATTGCCAAGCGGGCTCATTTTGGATTTGGCATGAACATTCTTTACCACAATCGCTCGCGCAACGAAGAGGTAGAGCGTACCTATCAGGCTACCTATTGCTCTCTGGAGAAATTGTGCCAGGATGCCGATTTTATTTGCTTGATGGTTCCGTTGACGCCTGAGACACAAAATTTAATTGGCGAAAAAGAATTCGCTCTCATGAAAAAGACCGCGATTTTTGTAAATGGTTCACGGGGAGCAACGGTTGATGAGGAAGCTTTGGTAGAGGCGTTGCAAGAAGGAAAGATTTTGGCAGCAGGTACAGATGTGTTTGTACAAGAACCGGTGAGTCCAGATCATCCACTTCTCTCGATGCCCAATGTGGTTACGCTGCCGCATATTGGCTCGGCGACTGCTGAGACGAGACTTGCGATGGCCCGTTTTGCTGCAGAAAATCTCGTGATGGGACTTGAGGGGAAACAACCACCGGCTTTATTGACAGCCATTCCTTCCAAGCGTTCATAATTACCATTCCGAGTAAAAAGGTAAACCCCCTTGGGATCGAGCTTTTTCCAAGGGGGTTTGCGTTTTTACAATCCGAACAGGATACCCATGAGCGAGTAAATAATGACTGTCGAAAAAAGAACGGTCATATGAACCAGAGAGAAAATAAACATCGATTTTGCCCATTTCTCGGAATCCATCTTTGAATAGCCAAGAACGCTCAATGCCAGCCAAGCGACACTCAGAAGTAGAGCAACCAGCATCAGACCAATACTGAGTGATTCAAAGAGAAAGCTGGCAGCAATCAGGACAACCAGATAAATATTCGTTTGGATATAGGTTCGTTTTATTCCTTTAACAACAGGGAGCATCGGAACCTTAGCTGCCTTGTATTCGTCATGCTTGCGAATAGCAATGGTGTAGAAGTGCGGCATTTGCCAAATCACCATAATAATAAACAAACCGAGAACAGCAGGATGAGTGATATCCGGGTAAATGGCAGCCCATCCGATGAGAGGCGGCATCGCTCCCGAAATACTTCCGATCTCCGTGTTGTAAATCGTTCTTCGCTTGCTCCACATGGTATAGGGTACAACATAAAAAAACAATCCTAGAAACCCTAGGATAGCTGCTAGAGTAGTGGTAAATGCGAGAGCGGTCAAGCCCAGAACAGTCATGATGATCGCCAGCCACAGGACCAACTGAGGCTCGATCTCACCGGTCACGGTAGGTCTTTTTTTGGTTCTCTCCATAATGGCGTCAATATCGCGATCATAGAGATTGTTAAATGCACCGGCTGCCCCCATGATCAGAGACGAACCTACAAAAGAAAGCAAGATTTCCGGTAGCTTTTCAAGCAGGCTGTAGTGATATGTAAACATAGCCAATGTCAGACCTGCGAACATTGGAACCAAGTTCGATTTAATGATACCGGTTTTTACGGTTTGCGACAAAATAGATGGCAGACTTTGTTTCTGCGCTGCAGCGTGAGCTTCTCCTCGCATGCTGAGCCACCTCCCCTTACTAGAATATATAAAAGTCAGCTCATAATCTAGAGTGACATGATTGGTAGTTTGTTTCTTGCGTCATCCAGCGATAAAATTATTTACATACTTATACGAATTTATATACTATGTGGTATATTAATGCTACAGAGTACGAATGTCAAGCGAAGGAGAAGGAAGAATGGTCAGACGCAGACTAACCCAAGTGGAGCGAAAGAAGGAAACACGGCAGTTACTTCTGGAATCAGCTGTAGAAACCTTTGCGAAATTCGGCTTTCACGGGGCTTCTGTGGATAAAATTGCCGAAACTGCTGGATTCAGTAAAGGAGCGGTATACGCCCATTTTCATTCCAAAGAAGAGCTTTTTCTGGCAATCATGGAACAACAGATGCACGTCCATGTGCAAAATATCCTGAAAGTCATCGACCAGCATCAATCCATCTCCCATTTTATTGAAACTATGCAGGACTATGTTCATTCCATCCGCCAAGAAAACCGGGCATGGAGTATGCTGAATATGGAGTTTTTACTCTACGCCATGCGGGAAGAGTCCGTTAGTCACAAGTGGTCAGAAATGATTCGAAAGTCTATTCGTCAAATGTCTGAAGCTATTGAACAGCTACTAGTCAAACAGAGCCATCAGCCTCCGCTTTCAGCAGAAGAAATGGCTTGGACGATTTTGTCGCTGGAGAATGGCATGGCGATTTTCTATTATATCAGTAAAGAGGATATGCCCGTGCACATCTATGGAAAAGCATTGCATAATGTTCTTTTTAATACGGTTCAGGAAAAGTAGCGAAACAATCCTCGTGGCAGGATATACATACAGAGTTGGAAAGCTGGCGGAGGAGTACGAGGTGACAGAATTCATGATCCTTACCGCTATTCCTGATTATTAGAAAACTTGGCTTTGCCATGCCTTTTGGCTGAGGTCGTATGCCTTACTTGCCCAATCCATGATTGTCCCTGGTGTCAATGTGTTTGATCGGACATAAATTAGATAAAAGTATAGCAGGTAAACTCATGGACTTTTTTCAGTTTCTCATGTAGTATTGCTACGATATGATTAATGCAACGGGCGAAAGAAGGCTAATCCATGATTCGGTCCTACATGCTATTGTTGTTTTGTGTGACGTTATGGGGCAGTAATTTTGTGTTTGGAAGTATGTTGGTCAAAGAATTTCCACCGCTATTTCTTGCAGATGTTCGGCTGTTATTTACCTCAATGTTTTTGCTGATTTACGCTTGGGTGACCAAAAAGTTTGTGAAAATCAATTCAAAAGAGCTAGGCTTGCTGATCATGCTCGGACTGATCGGAACGTTAGCGAATCAAACTGCTTATTTTAACGGTTTGCTGACAACAGATGCTACGACAGCTTCCTTGATTTTATCCATGGCACCAATCGTGACTGCAGTACTCGCTTCGCTGTTTTTAAAAGAACAATTTACTTTGCGCATGAAGATCGGTTCTGGGCTGGCACTCGTGGGTACTTTTTTTGTCGTGGGGATAGGGGCTGGCTTATCAATTTCCAAAGGCGTATTACTCATTGTGATCGCCATGGTTACATTCTCGTCTTCAATGATCATTATTCGAAAGCTGACGCAGACCTTGCACCCGTTCATTTCAACGGTCTATTCTACGACAATGGGAACACTTTTTCTGACACCTGCAGCACTGCTTACAATCGATCCGGCAGCCAAGATTAGCCATGAGGGCTGGGCGTGGCTCCTGCTCATTTTCACGGCGATTTTGATGCAAGGTGTATGTGGGATTGTTTGGAATTCACAGCTGCAAATCGTAGGTACTGGGAAAGCAGCCATTTTTCTTAACTTACAGCCGTTCGTCGCGATGCTTGTTGGCTTTTTATTACTCGGGTCTCATGTCACTGCAGTGCAGATAGGAGGTTCTCTGCTCATTGTTGCTGGAGTTGTCGTAGCATCCCTGCGATCGAAGCAGGCTCCACAGGGTGCGAGTGGGAGAATGCTGGCAAAACAGACGAAATCGGTGTAATGTTGCCGTAACGGGAAAAAGAGTGAATAGCAAAAGTAGCGTAAACATGAAAAAGAGGGGAGAAATCGCCCTCTTTTTTTGTGTTTTGAATCCGCCTTTATTTTTTGTATAGTATAAACAGATAAAAAATTCAGAAAAAGGTGACTGTATGATCTTAAAGGATGATTTACGATCTTTTCCTTTTCCCTTTGGTGATAGTCAAGCCTACAAGTACTCGAACAATGCAGTCCCATTACGTCCACCGAATCCAATTGAAGTGACGGATAAGTACTTGGATGAAATTCGTTTGAAAAGAGAGCTGCTTACAAACCATCCAGAGCGCTGTTATCAATCATCACCACATACAATGGATGCACAATGGGAAGTTGTTGATCTCATTTTACATCATCTTGTCTATTTTTATCCAGAACTGTTTGAATTGGAAAAGAATGATGAACAGTGGATTTTTTCAAACGTCCTGACAAATGAAAGAGTAGCTTTTATCTTCGGAGATCGAACAACACTAGAGGAAGAACCTTTGGATTTTATCGGTCGTCATGTTCAAGAAGATTTACTTTTGATGATGCAGCGGGACGGCGACCTGTTTCTAGACGCTGGCCAGCTATGCTTTCCAGCCAATTGGTCTTTGTATTTTAACGTAGGGATGACTTTCAAAGAAATCCATTCGCCAATTCCGGGGTTTCAGTCAGAATTACTGGATGATCGAATCCTGCAATTTCTCATGCGAATCGAAGCAGACACTCCGTGGGGAAGAAAAAATTGGTCACTCATGGCGGGCAACAAGCTAGATACCTCGCTTGAAACGTTTGCAGAATGGGGGCAGGCACGCAAACAAGTGACAAAGGAAAATGCAGGATGGCTCGTGCATTTGAGGGTAGAGATGCAAAAGCTATTTCGTCTGCCGAAAAGCAACGGAATTTTATTCACCATTCATTCACACATGCTTCCTTTGGAAAGGTTCATTCAGCATCCACCTTGGTTAGAGCAATTTTATGCTATTTTGCACGGACTCCCTGATTTTATTTCTGATTACAAAGGGATTTCCCACTATCGGCAACATGTACTTGAATATCTTGTAGAGGAAATGAAAAAGAGATGATAAGACCAGTGCAAAAGGAGCTTTTATTTAGCAAGGGGAAAAGGAAATATTTATTTTGCACCGATTCAGCGGGTGCAGAAGCGTTATATCCACTCGTTCGTCAGACCATGGAAGATCATGTCCCATTTGATTTCCTCGAAATTGAACATGAATCTGATTCCTTCCTTGAACAGTGGTTCAGTCAACAAAAAATGGGAACCTATATGTACTTGTCTGGTAAGTGGGAATTTGTTAGTCGAATAAAAAATCTGGCTTTGGAGGCAGGCTTTACGGAATTTGAAATGCAATTGAAAGTCATAGGACCTGCTAGAAAGAAGTTACTTTGCAGTAAATGCTATGGGATTCATGAGGTCGAGGAAGTATTGCACGTTATCTGTATACATTGTGGACTATACCTGGAAGTTTCGAACCATTATTCACGTCGTTTAGATGCATTTCTTGGTTATTCATCGATCAAATAACGGAATACAGGAGGAACATTGAGTTGTATCGAAACAGAGCACTTCAAGTGCGTGTAGCAAATATAAAGGAAGAAACTTCCACAATCAAAAGATTCACATTGCAAGCAATAGATGATACCATACTTCCGCCCTTTAGTGGCGGTTCTCACATAACAACTTTTTTACCACAACCCACCGGAATATTGGATCGGCATTATTCTGTTTTTAACCTAACGGCAAAGACGGGACTGCTTGAAATCGCTGTCCGCTTAGCAGAAGATTCAACTGGGGGCTCTTATTATTGGCACCATCACGTTCAAGTAGGTGATGTTTTATCAGTAAGCTACCCGAAGAATTACTTTCCATTGAGCTTTCAAGCGAAGCATCACGCATTTTATGCAGCCGGGATTGGGATTACCCCATTTTTATCTATGATGGCGGAGCTCACTGAAAAGAATAAGACCTTTGAACTGCATTATGCGGCAAAATCAAAAGAGCAGTGTGCTTTTTATGACTACTTGCATGAGGCCTTCCCAAATCAATGTCACTTTTATTTTTCGAATGGTGAAGACAAAAAACGTATATCTCCAACGCAACTTTTGAATCATCGAATTGGTACGCATGTTTATTTTTGTGGTCCTGAGAGCATGATTCAAGACTTTGCCACTTCAGCCAAGACATATGGCTATCCTCCCTTCCATGTTCACTTCGAGCGATTTGCTCCGAGGCCAATGAAGGAACAACATGCGTTCCAAATAAGAATGAAAAGAAAGGAAACAGAGCTTGAGGTTCCAGCGAACGCTACCTTGTTGGACGTGCTGTTGCAAAATGGAATCAAGATCCCATACTCCTGCCGTGTAGGCGGTTGCGGGACTTGCGAAATAAAGGTGACAGAAGGAGAGATTGTTCACTTTGACTCGTTTCTATCCGAAGAACAGCAAAAATCCAATCGAACCATGTTAAGCTGTGTATCGCGAGGAAAGGGGAGGCTGGTTTTGGATCTATAGCGGAGATTACCTATCAAACAAGCGGCAGACTAGGAATTTGTACTCATCCTAGCCTGCCGCTGTTTTCTGTACCAGTCAGTTATTTTATACCAGGCTGCTGTCTACAGGAGAGGGGAGAACGCGATAAATCTTGCGTGGCCGTCCCCGATTCATGGGGGTTTCTTCTCCAATTTGCTCGATGATATTGTGTTCAGCCAAATCACTCAAGATTCGTCTTGCATTTCGTGGGGTCATCCCCATCCACTCGGCCATGTCGGTAGCGCTAATGTAATTTTGACCCAGTGCCTTTTGGACAGAAATGATTTTGTTTAAAGTGGTGATACTCACGCCTGCTTTTTTCAAGTTCTCGCTGATTTCCTTATCTTCTGTCCAATAGCCATAGCTGATGCTTTTTGCCTGACGTAACGGTCCTTCAATCGAGCCGTCTGTATCGACGAGAATCGCCGAATTCGTATACTTTTTGGCGTGAACGAGAGCAAGCTGTGCATTTCTTTCTGCAGCGAGTGCGGTTACGCCAAAACCAATTCCCATGTTGGCTGTTGAATGGGTCAGCAGCATGAGCTGCTCGAGGATGATGGTAGGGTGAAAAGCAGGATTGTCGTCCAGTGAACCTCGGGTGGAGAAGATAATAAATTTATAGTTGCCCAGTGCGACGAAGCTGCCTGAAATAGATTCGGTGTAATCCAAAATGATCTCCTGTAGCTTTAGATCGAGTCTCCTCAAATCGTAAGCGTTTGCAGGTTCATTGACGAGCCTCTCTACATCGGATACTTCAATCAGTTGAACAGCAATCTGTGATCGCTTGAAGTGGAGGGTTTCTCCTTCTTGTACAATTTGCTTAAAGATTTCTCGAAATGTCAGCCTCGTAAAACCCATCCTGTAGACCTTGATGCCCTGCTGTTTCAACTCCTCCGCTACGGACAGCATCCCCGTCACACAAGCGTCAACCTTTCCTGTGTTGTATAAGGCCGTATGATAACTAACCCATTGATTAGTGAGCCTTAATTCTTCATAGGGATTCAAATACGGATTCTCACAGGTAAGGTCAAGCTCTTCCAGCGTCTCGCGAAAATGCATTTCGGAAACGGTGTCAAAGCTAACGCGATCAAGGGAAATCCCATCACGGTAAACCAATTCGAGCAAGACCTTTGATAGTACACTGGCATTTATTTGAGGATAAAACGCTTTTTGCTTTTGAAGTTGTTCCCTTGCAATCGAGTAGGGACCAATTCCGGAGAAAAACCAGATATCTACGTTTTGATTGTTTTCTGCTACGAATGCGCTGGCTTCTTCTGCGCGCTGATACGTATAGGGGATGAGCACGAGCTGATCAGCAAACTCTCGGCCGACACCTAACATCAATTCGACTGAATCCTTAGGACCTACTAGGCCGACTCTTATGATCATTAGTTCCTCCAACCAAACGATAAACTACCGAGTTTCTATTCGGCATGAAAAATAGCTATCCTCTTTTCGGCATCATAGTACGTTTTTTGGTTATATGCAAATACATAATACCTCCCATCGACGGAAAGAACTTGGTTAAAAAACTAGAAAATGGTTTAATTAAAGGATTCATTAGGGAAAAATTCCGTTTATAATAGACTAAATTAGACACGATTTCCGAAATTCCTTTAAAAAATAGTTAGAAAAAACTAAAAATCAGAATTGACATGAAATACAGATAGCACGTATATTGTTGAATTAAGGAATGATTTAGGCGAATTTCCGTTAAGGGGGGTGCGAATAGGGTCGAAAATCTATTTCTTTGAAAACGTCTCGGCGTTTTCACGAGGATGGATATGATCGTTTGGCGGTCGTGACCGCTTTGTATGTCTGAATAGGGGGCCTGTGGATGTCGCGTTATTTACTAAAGAGAATTCTAATGATGGTACTCACCTTGTGGATTATTGTGACGCTGACGTTTTCACTCATGCATATGATTCCGGGTGACCCGTTTGCATCTGAATCAGATCAACTGCCCGAGCAAATATTGCTGAACCTGCGTGCGAAGTATCATTTGGATGAGCCATTGCCTATGCAATATCTTTCTTATCTGAAAAGTTTGGCAATGCTTGATTTAGGACCTTCGATCAAATCAGAGACACGTGGTGTTAACGACATGATCAAGGATGGATTTGGAGCTTCTGCACTAATCGGCTTGCAAGCAATCGCCGTCGCCTTGTTTTTCGGACTTCTTTTCGGAACGATTGCCGCTCTGAATCGGAATACATGGATCGACTACGCTGCAATGGTTATGGCCGTACTCGGAATTGCCGTTCCGAGCTTTATCATGGCACCGTTGCTCATCAATTACTTGGCGATCAAATTGCCGCTCTTTCCAGTTGCCACACTTGCGAGCTGGAAGCATTCGATTTTACCGTCACTTGCGCTCGCCTTTGGGCCGTTGGCAATCATTACACGCTACATGCGGACAAGCATGATTGACGTGATGAATCAGAATTACATAAAAACAGCGGAAGCAAAAGGCATTCCAACGTTTTTAATTGTAATCAGACACGGGATTCGCAATGCGATCTTGCCGGTAGTAACCTTCTTAGGGCCGCTTGTAGCTGGCTTGCTCACAGGAACCTTCGTTGTAGAAAAGATTTTCGCAGTTCCCGGTATCGGTAAATACTTCGTAGATGGCATTTTCAATCGAGATTATCCTGTTATTTTGGGAACGACTGTGTTTTACAGTGCGATCTTGGTACTCATCATTTTCTTGATTGATTTGGCTTATCTGTTTATCGATCCACGAATCAAATTGTCGAGTAGGGGGAGGTAGCCTATGGCGATGGATCAATCGGTAAATGAGTTGTTTCGACCAAAGGCACAAAAAACAGATGGACAGATCGTCCAAATGCGACCAAGCCTCACTCACTTTCAACAGGTTGCACGAAAGCTGATAAAAAACAAACTGGCGATGCTTGGTCTCATTCTCATTCTAGGCATGGTGCTCATGGCAGTAATTGGCCCGCATCTGGTGCCATATAGCTACTCCGATCAGAGTCTGCTTACGGCGAATCAGGAATTATCGAGCGAGCATTGGTTCGGGACGGATGAGCTGGGACGTGATATGTTCTCACGTACCTGGTACGGAGCACGTATCTCACTCGTCATTGGAGTTACAGCAGCTTTGATTGACTTGGTTATTGGCGTTACAGTCGGCGGGATTGCCGGTTACATGGCGGGAAGAGGAAAACGCGGCGACCGGATCGACACGATCATCATGCGCATCATTGAGGTTTTGTATGGTCTGCCGTACCTGCTCGTTGTCATCATGCTGATGGTCGTCATGGAGCCAGGTGTTCTTACGATCATTATCGCACTGTCCGCAACAGGCTGGACAGGCATGGCTCGCTTGGTGCGTGGGCAAATCCTGCAACTCAAAAACCAGGAGTTTATCCTTGCCGCACAAGTGCTGGGAGCCAAGTTCCCGCGCATCTTGTTGCGTCATCTGATACCGAATACGATTGGAGTAATCATCGTAAACCTGACCTTTACGATTCCATCCGCAATCTTTGCGGAATCTTTTCTCAGCTTCCTCGGTTTAGGTGTACAAGCACCTGTTGCCAGCTGGGGCACGATGACGAACGATGCATTAGGGGTCATTTTAACGGGGGATTGGTGGAGGTTGTTCTTCCCGGCCCTGATGATCTCACTGACGATGTTCGCTTTTAACGTGTTTGGAGATGGCTTGCAGGACGCATTAGACCCGCGGATACGCGAATAACCTCACCGAAGGATAGGAGGAATCAGACATGACAGAGTATTTGCTGCAAGTAGAGAACCTCCGGGTGCATTTTAAAACCTACGGAGGAGAGGTGCAGGCGGTAAGAGGAGTGACGTTTCATGTGGGACGCGGTGAAACGGTTGCTGTTGTAGGAGAGAGTGGCTGTGGAAAGAGTGTGACGGCACAAGCCATCATGGGACTAATCCCGAATCCTCCTGGTCGCATCGTCGACGGGAAGATCACATTTGATGGGAAGTCCATCACAGATATGTCCAAAAAAGACCTCTTGGCCATACGTGGATCTGAAATCGGAATGGTTTTTCAAGACCCGATGACTGCTCTCAATCCAACGATGAAGGTCGGTACGCAAATTGTCGAAGGATTCGTCCGTACCCACAACGTCAGCAAAGAGGACGCTCGTAAAAAAGCAATCGAAATGCTGCGCTTAGTAGGAATTCCTGATCCGGAAAAACGGATAGACCAATATCCACACGAATTTTCCGGAGGGATGAGACAACGTGTCGTGATCGCGATTGCACTGGCGAATACGCCCAAGCTCGTCATTGCGGATGAGCCGACGACAGCGCTCGATGTGACAATTCAGGCTCAGATTCTCGATCTGATGAAAGATCTCCAAGAGAAGCAGCAGCTATCCATTGTTATCATTACGCATGACCTCGGGGTTGTGGCAGAAATCGCGCATCGCGCAGTGGTCATGTATGCGGGGATTGTTGTAGAAACAGGTACGGTTGAGGATATCTTCGCGAGTCCGAAACATCCGTACACCTGGGGCTTGATGCGCTCCTTGCCTCGTATTGATGGCGAAGAAAAAGAGCGTCTTGTTCCGATTGTTGGCTCTCCGCCAGATTTGTTCGACCCGCCAAAAGGGTGCCCGTTTGCGGCTCGTTGCCAGTTTGCGATGGAAATTTGTGAACAACAAATGCCTACCGTAACAGACTTTGAGAATGGTCATCAGGCTGTGTGCTGGCTGCATGATTCACGAGCACCAAAGATTGAGGAACTGGTGGCAGCAGGGAGGCAGGCAGGATGAGTGAAGCAATGGTTGAGGTCAAAAATTTAAAAAAGCATTTTGATATTGGCAACGGTGTTCTCTTAAAAGCAGTTGATGGCGTTACCTTTTCGATTAAACGAGGAGAGACACTCGGTCTAGTAGGCGAAAGCGGATGCGGCAAGTCGACGTTAGGCAGGACGATCATACGCCTCTACGAGAATACAGATGGCGAGGTCCTCTTTAAAGGAAAGAATGCCCATCAGCTCAAAGGAAGGGATGCCGCCCAGTTCCACCGCGATGTCCAGATGATTTTTCAGGATCCGCAAGCAAGTCTCAACCCGCGAATGACTGTTATGGATATCATCGCTGAAGGGCTTGATATTCACGGCTTGTCAAAAGGTGCGAGAGCGGATCGGGTGAAGGAGCTGCTGGAGCTCGTCGGTCTTTCCAAAGCTCATGCCAGCAGATTTCCGCATGAATTCAGCGGTGGTCAGCGGCAGCGGATTGGAATTGCCCGAGCACTAGCGGTAGAGCCTGAGTTTATTATCGCGGACGAGCCGATTTCTGCACTCGATGTGTCGATCCAGGCGCAGGTTGTCAATCTTTTGGAAGACCTGCAGCAGGACAGAGGACTTACTTACTTGTTTATCGCCCATGATCTCTCCATGGTAAAACATATCTCGACGAGGATTGGCGTGATGTATTTAGGAAAAATGGTGGAAATGGCAAGCAGCAATGAGCTGTATGCCGAGCCGCTGCATCCTTATACGCAAGCACTCCTATCGTCTATTCCGATTCCAGATCCAACCGTTAAGCGCGAGAGAATTATTTTGCAGGGAGATTTGCCAAGCCCTGCCAATGCTCCTAGCGGTTGTGTGTTTCGAACACGCTGCCCGAAGGCGATACCGCAGTGCTCTGCGGAAGTGCCTGAGTGGAAAGAAGTAGGCTCAAACCACTGGGTTGCTTGTCATCTCTATCAGTAGTTCGATTTTATCTTAATTATACAGGGGGAAACATTGTGAAGAAATTTGCAGCCTTCGCTTTGTCACTATCGCTTGTTGTGCCAGCTCTTGCTGGTTGCGGTGGTGGCGGCGGCAACAGTACAGCACCGGCGGGTGGAGGATCATCCACGAGCACGCCTGGCGCTGCGGTGAAACAAGAAGTGGTATTTAATGCCAAATCAGAGCCACCAGATTTGAACCCGCTCACTTCGACAGACACGACATCCTTCTGGATCATGGACCACTTGGGTGAAGGTCTGTACACGAAAGACAAAGACGGCAACCCGATTTTGGGAACAGCCAAAGAAGTAAAGCTCTCCGACGACAAGCTGAAGTACACGTTCATTTTACGTGACGATGCCAAATGGACAAACGGAGAACCAGTTACGGCTGAAGATTTTGCTTACGCCTTCATGAAGCATATCGATCCAGCTACTGCTTCTACAACTGCTTACCTGCTGTACTACATTAAAGGGGCAGAAGCATATAACAAGGGTACTGGTAAGGCAGAAGACGTAGCAATCAAGGCAGTAGATGACAAAACATTGGAAATCGAATTGGTAGCTCCAACTTCCTATTTCGATAAGATGCTGGCGACTCGCTACTGGCACCCAATCAACAAAAAAGCGGCTGAAGCCAACCCGAAATGGGCAGCGAATTCAGACACGTACATCTCCAATGGTGCATACAAGCTGGTTTCCTGGAAGCATGATTCCGAGCTAGTTATCGAAAAGAACGAAAATTTCTGGAACAAAGACGATGTGAAGATGGACAAGATCACCTGGAAAATGGTGAACGACGCGACAACTTCGTATCAAATGTATAAGAGCGGTGAGCTTGATTTTAACAAAGAGATGCCATCTGACATTCTCGCACAAGAAAAATCCAGCCCTGACTACAAATCCGTTCCTTACTACGGTACGTATATGTACATGTTCAACGTAACGAAAGAGCCATTTACGAACAAAAAAGTACGTCGTGCATTTGCGATGTCGATCGACCGTAAAGCATTGACAGAGATGGTTAGCCAAGGTGGAGAAACACCTGCATACTCCATGGTACCTCGCGGAGCAATCACGCCATCTGGAAAAGACTTCCGCGAAGAAGGCGGCGACTACTTCAAAGAAGATTTTGAAGAAGCGAAGAAGCTGCTTGCAGAAGGGTTGAAGGAAGAAGGCTGGTCTACACTTCCTGAAGTAACCCTCATGTACAACACGGATGAAGGTCACAAGAAAATTGCGCAAGCGATGCAGGAAATGTTCAAGAAAAATCTTGGCGTCGACATCAAAATGACAAACCAAGAGTGGAAAGTATACCTCGATACAACAAGACAGAAAAACTATCAAATGGGCCGTATGGGTTGGGTAGGTCAAATCAGTGACCCGGCATTCAACCTCGACTACTACCTGGGTGACAGCCCGAACAACCGCACTGGTTGGGTCAACAAAGACTATGATGCTTTGAATATGGCTGCAAAAGTAGAACAAGATCCTAACAAGCGTATGGAGCTCTTGCACAAAGCGGAAGAGATCTTGATGGATGACATGCCGTTCATCCCATTGTACCACTATCAACAAAACTACCTGGTGAAACCAGGCATCGAAGGTCTGACTTACCCAGTCAACGCATTCCCAAGTGCGCGTTGGGCAACAAGACAGTAATGACTGTTTTCCCTTATCATCGGGGGACAAAAGTGTTTGAGCGCAAGCGATCACATTCGCTTTCATGACAGAGTGCCTCAGCGTAACATCTAGCATCAGCTTCGGTAAAAACATCTCGACGTTTTTCACAGAAATAAATAAGGAAAAAGAGGAGATTCTCCTCTTTTTTCTCTTTACATACGAACACCGAACATACAAACACCGACAAGAGAGGATGATTTCCCATGATCATGGACTATCTACAAGTGAAATCAGCATATCAATTGAAGGTGGTACCGAAAAAACGAGAGTTGACCTTTTTAAGCAAATTGACAGGTATCGCGCAATTGTATCGATGGAACGAGGAGGGACAGACCGCCGAGCAGATCACATTTTTGCCGGATCGGGTTGTCGAAGTAGATCATTCCCCATGCGGGACCAAAACGATCGTAGGAATGGATTGCAAAGGCGATGAACGTCAGCAGTTCTTTTTACTGACAGAAAATGGCACACAAGTAAAGCCCTTGACTGAAGCACCTGCCTATTTTCACTACTTAGGGGGCTGGTCGCCATGCGGCCAAAAAATCGCGTGGTCCAGTAACCGACGTCATCCCCGCTGCTTTGATATTTTTGTTCAGGATGTGGACAGTGGCGAATACGAGGAAGTGTTCCGCTATGACGGTCGATGTGATCCGGTAGGCTGGCTTCCGAACGGCACGGGTCTGGTCTTTAGTGTCCAGGAAACCAATATCGATAATTCGCTCTATCTTCTCGATTTGCAAACAAAGTCAGCTCACAAGCTTCCGATATGTACACATAACGCGCGGTTTCATTCATTGCAGCTAACCAAGGATGGGAAGCAAGGCTATATTGTTACGGACCGGGACGAAAATACGATGGCGCTATGCAGCTTTCATCTCGACAGTGCCGAGCTGCAGCAGCTTGTTCATGTACCAAAATGGGATATTGAGGAAGTGAAGCTGTCTGCGGATGAAAAGACATTGGCGTTTTCTACGAATGAAGGCGGCAGATCGACCCTTTCTCTGTTCCAGGTGGATGACAAGCAGTGGCAAAAGATTGAAAACGTCCGGCAAGGAGTCATCACTTCTCTGTCTTGGATCACAGAAGATCAGCTAGGATTCGTGTTGAAAAGTCCAACACTCCCAGGAGACGTGTGGACCTATACGATTTCCACGAAAACCAGCAAGCAAGTGACGACAATCGGGCGATCAGAAGCAATCGAGACAAATTTGATCGAGCCAGAATTACGCTCCTTTGCTTCATTCGATGGTCTGGAGGTTCCGTATTTTCTGTATGCCAAGGAACAGAAGAAAAATAGTCCTGTCGTAGTTTATGTACACGGTGGGCCAGAAAGCCAAATTCGTGCGGAATACCATCCCGTTTTTCAGTATTTGGCCAACCAGGGCTTTACAGTAGTGGCACCAAACGTCCGTGGAAGTATGGGATACGGTCGCGAATATGTCAAATTGGATGACGTACGCAAGCGGATGGATTCAGTTGCCGATTTGGCATGGCTCGTTAAGGACTTGTCCAAGCTTGAGACGGTAAATCCACATGCGATCGGGATTATGGGCAGAAGCTACGGGGGCTTTATGGTACTCGCAGCGCTTACCCATTATCCAGACCTGTGGGCGGCGGGTGTCGACATCGTCGGGATATCCCATTTCCGGACCTTCCTCGAAAATACAGGGGAATGGCGTCGCAAGCTGCGCGAGGTAGAATACGGCTCACTTGAGCACGATAGTGACTTCTTCGAAGAAATCGCGCCACTCAATCACTCGGAAAAAATCCAGGCGCCGCTGCTTGTATTCCATGGACGCAATGATACGCGCGTACCAGTGACGGAAGCGGAACAATTGGTAGCAGATATGAAAAATAGAGGACAGCAGGTAGCTTTGCACATTTTCGAGGATGAAGGTCACTTCACAGAAAAGCTGGATAACCACATTACATTGAATCAAAAGATCACCCAGTTTTTTATGCAAGAGCTTGTGGTGTCTACAAATGAAAAGGAGTGAATCAGAAATGACAGCGACTAAACGTTGTATTAGGGCAGAAGATTTGTATCAGATCCGGTATACGAGCGATCCACAGCTATCTCCTAATGGAAAATCGGTTGCTTTCGTGGAGACGATGATTGACGAACAACGCCAGTACCGAAATCATTTGGTATTGCAATCGTTGGATTCCAAAGACCTGACATCCTTGACCGTAGGTGCCGTGCGCGATACGTTTCCTCGCTGGTCTCCTGATGGAGCGACAATCAGCTTTGTTTCTAACCGTTCGGGTACGCCGCAAATCTGGTTGATCGATGCAAAAGGAGGGGAAGCACGGCAGCTGACCCGTTGCAAAACGGGAGTATCTAACCCGATATGGTCACCAGATGGCAAACACATCGTCTTCTCCTCCATGCTTTCTCCGGAAGATTCCTTTTCTGATGTAGAGGGCGAGTCCAAAAAAGAGGTACAAAAAGTGATCGTAGTCAATCGGATGAAATACAAATCCGATGATCATGGATACATCTATGACAAAAGCAAACAGATCGCTATCGTCAACGTAGAGAGCGGAGAAATGAGAGCGATCAGTGAAGGCCCGTACAATCATACAGTTGGCGCATGGTCTCCAGACGGTGAGTGGCTGGCGATAACTGCAAACCGAGCTGAAAATCCAGACAAGCAACATAGCATCGATGTCTACCTGGTTCCATTTTCAGGAGGGGAATGGAAAAAGGTAACGAAAAGTAAAGGAACATTCTTTTTTCCGACCTGGTCACCTGACGGGAAAAAGCTAGCTCTTATTGGAAGTGAGTCGGATACTCATCTTCATGCTGCACAGAAAAGAGTTTGGGTCTACAACCTCGAGAATGATGAGCAAACATGCATTACAGCTGAGTGGGACGTTCAGGTGGGAGATTCGACGATTGGGGATGTACGTTCCCCGGGTCATCCGAATCCTGGAGCTGTGTGGAGGGAAGATGGCAAAGGAATGTACTTCATCGCGAGTGAGCGTGGGAATTCCGGTATCTATCATACGACGCTGGACGGCCAAATCACGCAGATTGTAGGAGGAAGTCGCAATGTATACGGCTTCTCCCTGCATGAAAAAGCGCAGAAGCTGATTATGGTCGTAAGTGATACCGCAAGTCCTGGTGATTTGGTTGAGGTGGATCTCGATACCAAGGAAGAACAGCGCTTGACCGATGTCAATCATGACCTGTTTGCCGAGCTGGAGCTGCCTGCTGTGGAAGAAATCGAATTCGAAGCGGAAGATGGCTGGAAGCTGCACGGTTGGTTGATGAAGCCAGTTGGATATCAGCAAGGTCAAAAATATCCGATGGTTTTGCAAATTCACGGTGGTCCTCACTCGATGTACGGAAACACGTATTTTCATGAATTCCAGGTTCTGGCGGCAAAAGGATACGCGGTTCTCTATACCAATCCGCGCGGCAGCTTTGGTTACGGAGAGCGTTTTGTCCAGGCGTGCTGCGGAGATTACGGCGGAAACGATTATCTCGATCTGATGAGTGCTGTTAAATACGCGTGCAACCATTTTGACTTCGTCGATGAAACCAGACTCGGGGTAACGGGAGGCAGCTACGGCGGATTGATGACCAACTGGATTGTCGGTCAATCCAATCAATTCAAAGCAGCAGTTACCGATCGCAGCATTTGCAATTGGCTGAGCTTTTATGGGGTCAGTGATATTGGTTACTATTTTACAGCCGAAGAAATTATGGCCAATCCGTTTAACAATCCAGAAAAAATGTGGCATCATTCACCGCTCCGCTTGGCAGCCAACATCGAAACGCCACTATTGATCATGCACGGTGAACAAGATCATCGTTGCCCGATTGAACAGGCAGAACAATTGTATATTGCACTGCGCTACCACGATAAGGCACCCGTTTCGTTCATCCGTTTCCCTGGTGCGAGCCACGAGCTGTCGCGTAGTGGCGATCCACAGCAGCGTGTCCTTCGTCTGGAGTATACAGCAGACTGGTTTGAAAGCTATTTGCTGACGGCTGAGAAGGCGTCGGTTTAGTAGACATTCTAATAGGAAGCGATAAGGAGGCATTCCGTTATGGAAAAAGAACAAGTGCTCGGTTATGTGAAGGAAAGCTTGCCAGAAGCAGTTGAAAAGCTGAAAGAATATTTGCGCTTCCCAACCGTGTCTGCCCAGCATAAAGCCATCCCGGAAACCGTAGCGTACGTCGTGAAGATGATTGAGGATATTGGCGGCGAAACAAAAGTGTTAAGCGGACTCGGTGGCAATCCTGTCGTTTACGGATTTTTTGCCGCAGGAAGCAAGGGTGATGCAAGCAAAACACTGCTTTACTACAACCACTATGACGTGCAGCCACCTGAACCATTTGAAGAATGGAATACAGAGCCGTTCGAGCCAACAATCCTAGAGGGCAAGCTCTTTGCGCGTGGCGCGGCAGATAACAAGGGCGATCTGGTAGCCCGACTGACTGCTATCCAGATTCTTCAACAAGCGGAAGGTGGACTACCGTGCAACATCAAATTCATGATCGAAGGCGAAGAAGAGATCGGAAGTCCCAATTTGGAGCCGTATATTCAGGAGTATAAAGAGGTTTTTGCTGCCGATGCATGCATTTGGGAATTCGGTGGAAAAGATGAGGCTGAGAGAATCGGCATGGTGGCCGGTATTAAAGGCATGGCTTACATGGAGCTGACATGCGTCGGAGCCGACATCGACATGCACTCTTCTGTAGGAGCCTATGTCGACAATGCGGCATGGCGACTCGTGCAAGCACTGGGAACGATGAAAAATCAGCAAAATGAAATTCTCGTAAAAGGCTTCTATGATGGCATCATAGAGCCAACCGAAGATGAGAAAAAGGTCGTTGCCGAGCTGCCATTCGATGAAGCTGCGGTAACGGAGCTGTATGGACTGAAGCGCCCACTGATTACAGAGGCAAAAGGTACGGATCCCCGCGATGCAATGGTATTTCATCCGACCATGACTATTTGCGGTCTGGTTAGCGGATACATTGGCGAAGGAGCCAAAACCGTTTTGCCGAAAAGTGCAAAGGCAAAGGTGGACTGCCGTTTGGTCCCAGGTCAAGACCCCGATCACATTCTTGCGTGCATTCAGCAGCATTTGAATGATCACGGATTTACGGATATTCAGGTAAAAATGATTAACGGACAAAAAGCGTATCGCTCCGATTTCCACCATCCGTTCGTGGCTCATGTGCTAAACACTGCCCGCCTCGTTTATGAAAATGAGCCGGTGCTTGCACCTAACGCAGCAGGTACAGGTCCGATGTTTGCCTTCGGCGAGGCGCTACAGCTTCCGATTGTTAGTACAGGGGTAGGCTGGGTAGGCTGCAAGGTACATGCACCAAACGAGTCGATTCGCCTGAAAGATTTCGAAGAAGGCATCGCCCACATGGTATTTTTGATCTCCGGTTTTGCACAAGCGCTTGATCGCACAAATTAATGATGGAAAAGGCCTCGCACACAAAGGTGCGGGGTCTTTTGTATTCTGACAGTTCCAGAGTGGACTTTCTTTTTGCAAAACAGGTACAATCAATCATAATAAGGATGGGTACAACTTCAGGAGGCGAAAAGCGTGAACAGTGAAAACTCCCAAATTGAGATCGCAACCTTTGCGGGTGGATGCTTTTGGTGCATGGTCAGTCCATTTGACAAAATGCCTGGTATTGTAAAGGTCGTCTCAGGTTATACAGGCGGTCATGTTGAAAATCCGACGTATGAACAAGTCTGCTCCGATACGACAGGGCACTTTGAGGCCGTGCAAATTACATATGATCCAACTCTCATGCCTTACAAAGAGCTGCTGCAAATCTTTTGGCGTCAAATCGATCCGACAGATGCAGGAGGGCAATTTGGGGATCGCGGACAGTCCTACGCTCCCGTGATTTTCTACCACACTCCAGAGCAGGAGCGTCTCGCTTTGCAGTCCAAGCAAGAACTGGATGCAAGTGGTCGCTTTTCCAAACCGATTCAAACCCTGATTCTGCCCGCGAAGCCTTTTTATCCAGCAGAAGATTACCACCAAGACTACTATCAAAAAAATCCTCTCCGCTATCAGTATTATCGTGCTGCATCAGGCAGAGCCCAATTCACCAAGGAAGCATGGCGCGACCATGGCAAGCTGGAAGAATTGAAGAAAAAGCTTACTCCCCTGCAATACGAGGTTACACAAAATAGCGGAACCGAGCGTCCTTTTTCCAATGAATTTTGGGATCACAAGGAGGAAGGCATTTATGTAGATATCGTTTCAGGGGAGCCGTTGTTCAGTTCATTGGATAAATTCGATTCAGGCTGCGGCTGGCCATCATTTACGAAGCCGATGACGGAGGAAAATGTTTCAGAGCATATCGATCTGACTCACAATATGGTGAGAACGGAGGTACGCAGCAAAGGTGCTGACTCGCACTTGGGACATGTTTTCGAGGATGGTCCCGGTGAAAACGGACTTCGTTACTGCATCAACTCCGCTGCTCTTCGTTTTATACCAAAAGATCGTTTGGAAGAAGAGGGATTTGGAGCCTACAAGACCATCTTTGAAAAAGGCCAACGTTAATCGCATGCTTTCGCCAAAATGAATAACCTGACCGCCACTCTTGCACTTGCTAAAGAGAAGGCGGTCTTTTTGCACAAAATAGTAGAGGGATGAACCGGGAGAAGTATGAGGAGGGTCTATGAAGGAAAAGGTGAAACATTACATCTGGCTGATCGGATTGCTATTGGTGGTAGGAGCCTCCCTAACTGCCTGTACTCTGGGTAAAAAGCCATCAGATGAACACAAGCTCCCACCGAGTAAATCGGTAGTCGAAGGCGGTACATTGGTCATAGCCCGCAAGTTCGACGCAGGGAATCTGGACCCTCATTTCATTTCAACGATTAGCGCAGCGAGTGTAGTTTATCAAAAAGTATACGAAGGCTTGGTCACACGAGATATCAATATGGTGATTCAGCCCCAGCTTGCAACGGAATGGAGGCAAGTAGACGATGTGACATGGGAGTTCAAGCTGCGTCATGGCGTCGTATTTCATGATGGGACCCTGTTTCGTGCAGATGCCGTCAAGCAGACGTTTGATCGCGTATTGAGTCCGCAAGTAGCTTCAACCAGAGCGGCGATGTTTGACAAAATCAAAGAAGTAAAGATTATCGATGACTATACGGTGCAGATTCGTCTTTCTGCCCCGTTTACCCCGATTTTGTCCATTTTGGCCAGTCATGAAGGAAGTATCCTGAGTCCTAAAGCAATTGCTGCGTTCGGAAACGATTTGTCCCATCATCCGGTTGGGACAGGACCGTTTACGTTTTTATTGTGGACAGCGGGGAAGGAAATTGTCTTGAAGAAGAATCAAAATTATTGGGGGGAAAAGCCAAAGCTCGACCAGATTATCTTTCGAGTGATTCCTGATGATGAAGAAAGAATCGAGCTGGTAGAGCAAGGAGAGGCGCATATTGCTGAGTCGATCCCGGTTACAGAGATTGATCGGATACAAGCCTCTTCGCAGATGAGGATTTACCGCAGTGAAGCTTTGGGGACGGAATTTGTCGGGTTCAATGTTGCGAAAAAGCCATTGAATGATTTGCGTGTTCGCCAAGCAATCAGCTATGCCATTGAAACAAGCTCGATTATTAAAGGGATCTATAACAATGTCGGTACACCAGCAAACTCCCCGCTTGGGCCAAAAGTATTCGGGTATTCCTCTTCGTTGAAAAAATATCTGTACGACTTGAATAAAGCCAGAGATTTACTGGAACAGGCAGGATATCCGAATGGCTTTTCTACGACCATTCTTACCTATGACCGAAAAGACCGCGTGAATGTGGCAGGCGTAATCCGATCACAGCTAAAAGGCATCGGGATTGATGCAAAAATCCAGGTAGTCAGCTACGATGATTTTGTGGAAATGATTGAACACACAAAGGAGCACGACATTTTTGTGAGCGGCTGGGGAAATGCAACCGGTGATGCTGATTACAATCAGTACAATCTCTTCCATACGATTGGCGGTGGAAGAGGGAACAGCTTTATGTACAGCAACCCGGAGCTGGATCGATTTATTGAAGCGGGCAGAGAGGAAACAGACACACAAAAACGATTGAGTATATATGCGAAAGCACAGGAGCTGGAATTGCAAGAGGCGCTAATCGTGCCGTTTCGGAATCTGGAAAATCTGGCGGCCATTCATAATAGCATCGAGGGCTTTGCCATGAGTCCGGCTGGTTATCTCATGCTGGATAAGGTCATGATCAAGAAATGAAAATGATCAAAGGCAAAGGGGCACTCTGGAATTCAAGAGTGTCCTTTTTACATGAGAAATCCCCGCAATGCAGGTTTACTTATAACCGAAAAACTATAGGCACATAGTTAATAAGTATAAATAGAATAATGCTATTGTATAGAATTGCAAAAAGAATTGCAGTATAATTGAAAAATATTTTTAGTTAATTTGAAAAATTAGGAGAGAGGCAAAGTGAATACCGTAGAGAGAATAAGCAAATTTGTAGGGGGAACTTTTTCTGTTTGGGTTATCCTGTTTGCGATTCTTGGATTTTTTGCACCAGAAGCTTTTGTTGGAGGAAAAGGGTACATCTCGTTTTTACTTGGCGTGATTATGTTTGGGATGGGGCTGACTTTATCATCAGCTGATTTCCGGGAAGTGTTTCGCAGACCTGTTGATGTTTTGATCGGTGTGGTTGGTCATTACTTGATCATGCCATCGCTGGCGTACGTACTCGCAGTTACACTCAATCTTCCACCAGATATTGCGGTTGGCGTAATCCTCGTAGGCTGCTGTCCGAGTGGTACTGCTTCCAACGTCATGACGTATCTATCCAAAGGGGATGTGGCACTGGGAGTCTCTGTCGCAGCCGTTTCCACTTTGATTGCACCGATTGCGACACCTGCACTCATTTCGCTTTTGGCAGGTCATTGGATGGAGATTAATACCCAATCCCTGTTTATGGATATTATCATGGTCGTCATTGTACCGATTGTGTTCGGAGTGATTGTCAAAGCGCTGTTTAACAAGCAGGCGGAAGCAAGCGCGAAGGCATTGCCGCTCGTATCAACGATTGCGATCGTGCTGATCGTAGCGATTGTCGTTGCCATTAATAAAGGAAAGATCGTAGAAACGGGTCTGATTATTTTTGCCGTCGTCATTCTTCACAATGTATTGGGCTATTTACTGGGATACTTTTTTGCCAAGCTGTTCGGATTGAATTTGGCGAAGCGTAAAGCGATTACCTTGGAAACAGGAATGCAAAACTCTGGATTAGGAGCTGCTTTGGCTGCAGCGCATTTTAACCCACTTGCTGCTGTACCGAGTGCGATTTTCAGTGTATGGCACAATATTTCGGGGTCCATTCTAGCAACCTGGTTTGCCAAAAAAGAAGAGCAATAAGTATAACCCTCGTAAGACTCTCAGGACAAGTCTTGCGGGGGTTTATCTTTGGGTTGGGGCTAGTCCAGTTGTTTCGTTTTAGAAAAAATGATTACAATGAGATAAAATACCATGATCAAGTGACGAAAACGGGACAATTTATGTCATAATAGTAGGTACTCTGCTTGAGGTAGGGATCCATAATCCGTAAAGGGCTCTACGCTTCACCTAGCCCAAGCGAAAGGAACGTCACGATGAGAATGCTACATTACCGAAAAAAGTACCAGCTTGCTCTGGTAACATCTGCGATCGTATTACTCGCGGGGTGCAGCAGTCTGGCCGCTCCTGGCCAACCGAACACCACAACTCCTGAAACCCCTACCGTACAACCGGAAACGACACCACCAGCGGAAACAAAGCCTACAGAGCCAAATCCGCCTGTCACTGATCCGGTAAAAGAAAATCCAGAAAAACAAGAGAAGCCCCAAGAGACCAAGCCACCCAAGCAAGAGCCAGCGAACAAACCTTCTGACTCATTCGAGTTGCCAGATATCGAGGTTGTCGCTGAGCCACAAAGCATGACGGTGCTGGTCAATAAGCAGAAGAAGCTGCCTGAAAACTATACGCCACAAGATTTGGTTTTCCCGAATGTCCCGTACTTGCTCCCGGAAAAGAGTGAAAAACGAAAGATGCGCCAGGAAGCGGCTGGGGCTCTTGAACAGCTTTTTGCCGCGGCAAAAGGGGACGGTGTTTCCCTGGCAGGAGTATCCGCTTATCGCTCCCATGCCTACCAGAAGGCGCTCTTTAATCGCTACGTGCAAAAAGACGGATTGGAGAAAGCACGCACCTACAGTGCTGTACCGGGTACAAGCGAGCATGAGACGGGGCTTTCCATTGACGTTTCCGGGATAAATGGAAAGTGTGCGGCAGAGAGCTGCTTCGGGGGAACAAAAGAAGCAGAATGGCTTGCCCAGCACTCCGTGGAGTATGGCTTCATCATCCGTTATCCGGAAGGGAAGGATGCGATTACGGGCTACATGTATGAGCCGTGGCATATTCGCTATGTTGGAGTCGATGTCGCAAAAGAAATCAGCGAAAAGGGAACTACGCTAGAAGAGTATTTCGGTGCAGTGCCTGTTTCAGCAGAAAACAACAAGTAAGAGTAGTACGATAAAAGATGGCAAAGAGCTGGCTGGGCCGGCTCTTTTGTCTTATAGGTGTATAGCCTAGGCGCATTTTTGCACGCTTGCTTCGCGAAGTCTGGTTTTGGCAAAACTATGCTATAATGATCACGGGTGAAGATAATGAGCGAAAAATCAATTAGAGAACGAATTATTGAAACATCCATGCGCTTGTTTGAAGCGAATGGCTACCATCGGGTGACCGTTGATCAGATTGTAAAAGAAAGCGGTACGTCAAAAGGGGGCTTTTATCACAACTTCAAGTCCAAGGATGAACTGCTTTACATCATTCATGATCAATTTATTACATACGTGCTGGAAAAGGCAGAGGAAGCGTACGAGCAATGGGAGACACCTACGGAACGGCTGCAAGCAATCGTAAAGTCCTTTGTTATGATGATTGATTTATATCGGTCACAGGTTACGATTTTTTACCAGGAGAGCTTGTTTTTGGCTCCAGAGTATTTCAAGGATATCGAGGTCAAGCGGGATCGCTACAAACAAATCATGTTCACTGTGATCCAGGATGGAATCGAATCAGATGAATTCCGCCCCGAACTACCTGTACCGATTGTCTCTATGGCAATTTTTGGAATGGTCAACTGGATTTATAAGTGGTATCAGAAATCAGGTACTTATTCCATCGAGCAAATTGCGGATATTTACGCAGATATGGTATTACACTCAGTACTGAAGCGCGGCGCTATGGAAAATCCGGATTTTAATCGCTTTTTCCTGCAACAGCCCGATTTACCGTATAAGCCTTCGTAGAAAATGAAAAGGAGAACCAAGGAAACAGCGGCTATGCTCAGCTAGCCTGAACAGCAGAGTTCTAGTCGCTTGGCAGCCTTGATGAAAATTTGAGCTCGACAGACCAACTGGTTGGTCTGTACTAGTATTCAGACATTTGGTATAATGAACAAGAGACCAACTGGTCGGTCCTGCACAATCATACGAAACCAACCAGTCGGTTTGTAGGCGAATAGAGGCTGACATGGATAACAGGAGGAATCATTGTGCTTACCATTTATGAACTGAGAGAGCTTGTAAAGCTATTGGAACAAACGGATGTAGAATCATTCGAAGTAAAGAATGAAGATTCTCACTTATCGATAAAAAGGAGACTTGGCGAGCAGACGATTGTTGTGCAAGCACCTGTGTCTCAACCAAAGCTCGCGGTGGTTCCCTCAGTCGCGCCACCGCAGACAGCAGCAAAAACAGAGCAAACCTCTCCTGCTGTCACCCCATCGCAACCACCTGTTCAGAAAATCGAAGAAACAGAGAACCTTTACCAGATCATTTCTCCGATGGTCGGTACGTTTTATACAGCACCAGCAGTAGACGCACCTCCTTATATATCTGTAGGCGATCAGGTACAGCCTGCAACGATTGTTTGTATCGTGGAAGCTATGAAGCTGTTTAATGAAATCGAAGCCGAGGTTAAGGGAAAGATTGTCAAGGTATTAGTGGAGAACGGACAGCTGGTAGATCAGGGACAACCGTTGTTCCTGGTAAAGCGGGCATAATAGCACAAGGATAGAGTGAACCGGGGGAGGTCAGGTTTCGTGAAGAAAGACTCATTATTTACAGCGTTCGCCGTTCCAACATACGAGCAGTGGAGAGCAGCAGCGGAGAAATCACTGAAGGGTGCCTCGTTTGACGCAAAGCTCTTGACCAAGACATACGAAGGGATAACGCTACAGCCAATATATCGCAAAGAAGATACAGAGAAGCTGCCACAGATGGACGAACTGCCGGGAATGGCTCCCTTCGTGCGTGGAACCAAAGCGATTGAAGAGAAGCCAACGCAAAGCTGGCACATCAGTCAGGAAATTGTGGCGAATACAGCTGAAGCCTTTAACACGGCGGCTCTACATGATTTAGCCCGTGGACAAACGATGGTCAATATCGTTTTGGACCAAGCTGCGCTTCGTGGTCTCGATCCGGATGAAGCAAATTCGGAAGAGGTCGGCCATAGAGGATTGTCTCTTTTTTGCAAAAAAGATGTGGATGCAGCGCTCCAGGGAATCGATCTGGAAAAGGTTCCGCTTTATGTTGAAGCAGGTGCACTCGGACTACCTGTAGTTACTCTCTTTCTCGCACATTTTGAAGCAACTGGCAAAGACCTGAGCAAGCTGCGTGGCTGCATCGGACAGGACCCTTTTGCCATCTTGCTCGCAGAAGGCAGACTACCGTATTCACTAGAGACTTCCTATGATGCGATGGCACATACAACCCGCTGGGCCAGCAAGCACGCACCTGAACTAAAAACCATCCTCGTCGGAGCACAAGCGTATCAGAATGCAGGAGGCAATGCCGTCACCGAGCTCGCTTATTCACTCTCAGCAGGAGTGGAATTTATCCAGGCGCTGCTTGCACGCGGACTGTCGATTGACGAAATTGCGCCACGCATTCAATTTTCGTACGCGATTGGTTCAGACGTCTTTATGGAAATTGCCAAGCTGCGAGCAGCAAAAATGCTCTGGTCAACGATCATCACTTCCTACGGCGGATCTGTAGAATCGCAGAAAATGACAATACACGCGCGCACATCTGCGTGGACAAAAACGATTCTCGATCCGTACGTGAATCTGCTTCGCTCAACTACGGAAGCGTTTTCAGCAGTACTTGGCGGAGTGGACAGCTTGCACGTCTCAGCGTTTGATGAAGCCATCCGGCCTGCGAATGAGTTTTCCAGACGGATTGCGAGAAATACGCAAATTATTTTGGAACAGGAAGCGCATTTGGCAAAAGTCGTGGACCCTGCAGGTGGTTCCTGGTATGTCGAATGGCTGACAGATGCGCTCGCACAGAAGGCATGGGAGCTGTTTTTGCAAACGGAAGAAAAAGGTGGCTTGCTGGATTCCCTGAAAGCATCCCTTCCCCAAAACCTTATCGAACAGCTGGCGCAGACCAAGTCTGCAAGTATCGAGCAGCGGAAGGTGAGAATTGTTGGCTCTAATATGTATGCGAATGTACAGGAATCGGTTCCGCAGCAAGAAACGCTTCCTGCTATTCAGAAAGACCGGATAAATGAAGTAAAGAGCCATCGTGCAGGGCAGGATCATGATTCTTTATCCAAAGCGCTGGAGAATTTGGCAGCCTCATCGGATGACTTGATGCCGGCGGCTATTGAGGCGGCACTTGCTGGAGCTACCCTCGGAGATCTTTTTAAAGTCGTCAGAAAATCTGATCAGACCGAAACCGTCATTGCACCTCTGCGTTTTCATCGTGCAGCGGAGTCATTTGAAGCATTGCGCAAGCATTCAGCTATGCATTTGGAGAAAACGGGGAGCAGGCCAGCCGTCTTTTTGGCGAATATGGGTCCTGTTTCCAAACATAAAGCCCGAGCAGACTTCTCTGCTGAGTTTTTTGCGGTTGGCGGCTTTTCTGTTATTCGTGAGCATCACTTCCAAACGCCCGAGGAAGCGGCGCAATCTGCAGTGGAGTCAGGTGCTGCAATTACGGTGATTTGCTCTGATGACGCGAGCTACCCCGCGATTGTACCGCCTTTGGCCCAAGCGATCAAACAAGCAAATCCACAAATGCTCGTGCTGCTGGCGGGATTACCCGAGGCAGAGCAATTGGCGAGCTACCAAGCAGCTGGCGTAGAGGATTGTATCCATGTTCGAACGAATTGTTATCAGATGCTGCGCAATCTTCAGGAACGAATAGGGGTGATCTCATGAAGATGAGGCCTGATTTTTCAAAAGTGGCATATCGTTCGAAACGGGACATTTCCGATTTGTTCCCAAGCCAATCGCTGAGTGACGAAGCAAAAAAAGTATTGGATGAGCAGATTTGGCAAACAATGGAGCAAATCCCCGTTAAGCCGCTCTATACCAAAGAAAATATCGAAGGAATGGAGCATCTGGGTTACATGCCAGGTTTGCCTCCGTATTTTCGTGGACCCTATCCAACGATGTACGTGGCCCAGCCATGGACCGTTCGTCAGTATGCCGGATTTTCAACAGCCGAAGAGAGTAATGCTTTCTACCGACGCAATTTGGCGGCTGGGCAAAAAGGGCTTTCGATCGCCTTTGACCTGGCGACGCACCGAGGCTATGATTCCGACCACCCGCGTGTCGTTGGGGATGTAGGAAAAGCTGGGGTCGCGGTTGATTCCATCCTCGATATGAAAATTTTGTTTGACGGTATTCCGCTGGATAAAATGTCGGTTTCCATGACGATGAACGGCGCGGTGCTTCCGATTATGGCGTTTTATATTGTGGCCGCTGAGGAGCAGGGCGTTTCGCAAGCAGAACTGACGGGTACGATTCAAAACGACATCCTCAAAGAATACATGGTACGCAATACGTACATTTATCCACCAGAAGCATCCATGAAAATTATTTCCGACATTTTTGCGTACACCTCCAAGCATATGCCGAAATTCAACAGCATCAGTATTTCCGGTTACCATATGCAGGAAGCAGGGGCGACAGCAGATATCGAGCTGGCTTATACACTGGCGGATGGGCTTGAGTATGTGCGAACCGGGTTGAAAGCAGGAATTGATATTGATGCGTTTGCTCCACGGCTGTCTTTTTTCTGGGCAATCGGGATGAATTACTTTATGGAGATTGCAAAAATGCGAGCAGGACGCTTGATTTGGGCGAATCTGATCAAGCAATTCGATCCGAAAAATGAAAAATCGATGGCACTTCGGACACATTCGCAAACATCCGGTTGGAGCCTGACAGAGCAAGACCCGTTCAACAACGTCGTTCGTACTTGCGTAGAAGCGATGGCAGCAGCATTGGGTCATACACAATCCCTGCATACAAACGCACTTGATGAAGCCATTGCCTTGCCGACGGACTTCTCGGCGCGAATTGCCCGCAATACACAGTTGTTTTTGCAAGACGAAACGCAAATTACCAAAGTCGTCGACCCTTGGGCAGGCTCATACTACGTCGAATCGCTGACCAAGCAGCTGATAGAGAGAGCATGGGAGCACATCGAAGAAATTGAGGCATTGGGTGGGATGGCAAAAGCGATCGAAACCGGATTGCCAAAAATGAAGATTGAAGAGGCAGCTGCACGTCGTCAAGCTCATATTGATTCGGCCAAGGAAGCGATTATTGGTGTGAATAAATATCGCTTGGACAAAGAAGACCCGCTGGAGATTCTCGAAGTGGATAATACAGTGGTACGGGAAGCACAGCTCAAACGGTTGCAGGAGCTGCGCGCAAACAGAGACGAAGCTCGCGTTCTGGCAGCATTGCAAGCCATTACGACTTGTGCTGAATCTGGCGAAGGAAATCTGCTCGAGCTGGCTATCGAAGCGGCACGTGCGCGAGCATCTCTGGGTGAGATTTCGGATGCCTATGAAAAAGTCGTCGGGCGCCACAAGGCTGTCATCCGTTCGATTAGCGGTGTCTACAGCTCTGAATACGCAGATGCGGACGAGGTAGCTGCGGTTCGCAAGATGGCAGATGAGTTCGAGCAATGGGAAGGCAGACGCCCCCGTATCATGATCGCAAAAATGGGTCAGGATGGACATGACAGAGGGGCAAAGGTCATTGCGACCGCTTTTGCTGATTTGGGCTTCGACGTCGATATCGGTCCACTGTTCCAGACGCCAGATGAAACGGCGAAACAAGCTGTGGAAAACGATGTTCACGTCATCGGCTTTAGCTCGTTGGCCGCCGGACATAAAACATTGCTGCCTCAGCTTGTCGATGAATTGAAAAAGCTGGGGCGTGAAGATATTGCTGTCGTCATCGGTGGGGTCATTCCGCCACAGGATTACGCATTCCTGAAAGAGCACGGAGCGGCTGCCATCTTTGGTCCGGGAACTGTCATTCCGATCGCGGCTCAAAATGTGCTGCAAGAGGTTGTGCGCCGCCTGGAGGCTGGTAGTCTATGAGCGATGGTGCAAGCGACAAAACTTCCTTGACCTTTTCTTCGAAAGTCCGTCTACCCAGACTCAGTGTTGATCAGTATGTACAAGGCGTGCGGGAAAACAATCGCACGATCCTTGCGCAAGCAATCACGCTGGTGGAGAGTAATTCCCCGTTTCATATGGAGATGGCGCAGGAAGTGATCAAAAAGCTTCTTGCCCATACAGGAAACGCCATTCGGATCGGGATTACAGGGGTTCCCGGTGTTGGAAAGAGTACGTTCATTGAAGCGTTCGGCACCATGCTTTGTGAAAAAGGACATCGCGTGGCTGTGCTGGCTGTGGATCCGAGCAGTACGGTTACGCGTGGCAGTATATTAGGGGACAAGACGAGGATGGAGCTGCTGTCGCGAAATCCGCACGCGTTTATCCGGCCATCGGCAACAGGTGGTACCTTGGGTGGTGTCAATCGGAAAACACGCGAAACCATGCTGATTTGTGAAGCAGCAGGCTATGATGTGATTTTGATTGAGACTGTTGGGGTCGGGCAAAGTGAAACGACGGTCAGATCAATGGTCGATTTCTTTTTGCTGCTCATGCTGACAGGCGCTGGAGACGAGCTGCAAGGGATCAAGAAGGGTGTCATCGAAATCGCGGACGCCCTCCTGATCAACAAAGCAGACGGAGAGAACCGTACAAGGGCATTGATTGCAAAGGGCGAGTATAACCGTGCTCTGCACTATTTGCAACCGGCCACGGTAGGTTGGGAAACGAAGGCATATATGTGTTCGGCACTGACGGGTGAAGGTATCGAGGAGATATGGAATGTCGTGAACGTGTTTCGTGAAAAAACGACACAGACTGGTGGTTTTGAAGCCCGTCGTAGTGCACAATCATTGGACTGGATGTATAGCATGGCAAACGATTATTTGCGCACCATGTTTTTCAGTCATCCGCAGATTGCACTGCTTTTACCGCAAATGGAGGGGGCAGTCACCAGTGGACAGCTGTCTCCAACCAGTGCCGTACAGCAATTGGTGACGATTTTTGAGAGTGCCATTTCGAAAAAGGAATAGAGAGAAGGTCGGACGAGTGAGCAGCATGTATGAAAAAATCGATGATTTAATGGAGCGAAAGTATAAAATTCAGCTAGGTGGCGGCGATGCACGAATTGACGCACAGCACAATCGTGGTAAGCTGACGGCACGTGAGCGTATTGAGCTGCTGCTGGACCCGGATACCTTTATGGAGCTAAATCCGTTTGTAGAGCATCGTGCAACCCATTTTGGCCTCGATCAAATGGAAGCGCCAGGGGAAGGTGTCGTGACAGGCTACGGGAAGATCAATGGAAGACCCGTTTATTTGTTCGCCCAGGACTTTACGGTTTTCGGTGGCGCTCTTGGTGAGATGCACGCCATGAAAATTGCCAAAGTGATGGATCTGGCTGCAAAAAATGGTGCGCCGTTTATCGGGCTCAATGATTCTGGCGGAGCACGCATCCAGGAAGGCGTAAGCTCATTAGATGGCTACGGAACGATTTTTTACCGGAATGCGATCTACTCTGGCGTCATCCCGCAAATTTCCGTCATTCTCGGACCGTGTGCCGGTGGCGCGGTTTATTCACCAGCGATTACAGATTTTGTGTTCATGGTTGAGAAAACAAGCCAAATGTTCATTACTGGGCCAAAGGTAATTGAAACCGTAACTGGGGAGAAAATTTCGGCAGAGGACCTGGGTGGTGCGAAGGTTCATTCATCGGTGAGCGGAAATGCACACTTCACAGCTGAATCCGAGCAGGAAGTGCTGGAGAGCGTGCGCAGACTCTTGAGCTTCTTGCCGCAAAACAATCAGGATCGCGCACCCGTGATAGAGCCAGGTGAACGTGAGGACTGGCAGGAAGAACTCATTGAGCTTGTCCCTGCCGAAAGCACGAAAGTGTACGATGTACGCAAGGTCATTGAAAAAATCGTGGATCATGGCGACTTCATGGAGGTTCAGCCCAATTTTGCACGCAACATCGTAATCGGCCTGGCGCGTATCGATGGACATAGCGTAGGAATCATCGCCAACCAGCCGAAGGTGATGGCAGGTGGTCTGGATATTCACTCATCGGATAAGCTGGCTCGCTTTATTCGATTCTGCGACTGCTTCAACATTCCCCTGTTGACGTTTGAGGATGTTTCCGGCTTTTTCCCGGGAGTCAATCAAGAGCACGGCGGTATTATCCGTCATGGCGCGAAAATCTTGTATGCGTACTCGGAAGCAACCGTTCCTAAAATTACTGTGATTTTACGGAAAGCCTATGGTGGCGCGTACGTAGCACTGAACTCCAAATCGATCGGTGCCGATGTCGTTTACGCATGGCCGAATGCGGAAATTGCCGTAATGGGACCAGAGGGTGCTGCCAACATTATTTTTGCAAAAGAAATTGAGCAAAGCGAAGACCCTGTTGCGACCAGAGCAGAAAAAATTGCGCTCTACCGTGAAAAGTTTGCCAATCCTTATGTAGCTGCAAGTCTCGGCATGGTGGATGACGTCATCGATCCGCGCGAAACACGCAAAAAAGTTGCCGAAGCGCTGGAAATGCTACGGAATAAAAAAGAGGATCGTCCCTATAAAAAACATGGGAACATCCCATTGTAAGAAAACTTCTATCGAGGCATTTTCAAGGAGGAGAGCGGGGAATGAAGCTTCATGACCTTAGGGAATTTATCAAATTGGTAAACCAATCGTCCATCGAAGAGCTGGAGTGGAAGGATGGCAAGACCAGTATTGTGATTAAAAAAGGTGCGCCTGTCATGATCCAATCCATAGAACAACCACAACAAGCGAAGGAAGCAGAGAGCGGTTACCAGGAGGCGGCAGCCACTGCCGAAGCACTTGAGACATCGCCTATCGTGCCCGTTCCCATACCAGTGCAAGAGACACAGTTGGTCGTCTCTGGCGGGGTTGGACTTTTCCATGCGGACGTGACTATTGGACAATCGGTTAAAGCTGGCGAACGGGTCGGGCGTTGTACCGTTGACGCCCTGCAGCTTACCTCCGACATCCTTTCTCCTCTTGACGGAGAAATTACAGAAATACTTGTGATGGATGGCCAGTTTGTAGACTTTGGAAAAGCATTGCTGGCGATCAAACCAAACTAGGGAGGGGCACAGAAATGTTTACAAAAGTCTTAGTTGCCAACCGCGGTGAAATCGCCGTCAGAATTATTCGTGCGTGCAGAGAATTGGGAATTGCAACGGTTGCAGTCTTTTCCGAAGCGGATCGGGAAGCGCTTCACGTAGAGCTGGCAGATGAAGCGTATTGTATCGGTCCGACTGCCTCCAAGGACAGCTACTTGAATATGGCACGCATAATGACGGTGGCATTGCAAACGAAAGCAGATGCCATTCATCCCGGGTACGGTTTTTTAGCAGAAAATGCATCCTTTGCCCAGCTGTGCCAGGACTGCTCCATTACCTTTATTGGTCCAGACCCGGAAGCGATCTCGAAAATGGGGGACAAGTCGGTAGCAAAATCGACGATGAGCATGGCGAATGTTCCACTCGTACCGGGAACAGAAGGGTTGATCGAGGACATCGAGGAAGCGCTGGAAGTGGCAAAAGAAATCGGTTATCCCGTCATCGTAAAAGCAACTGCTGGTGGCGGCGGTAGAGGAATGCGTGTCGCTTATGACATGGAGGAGCTGGAAAAATCCATTCGCCAGGCGCAAAAGGAAGCAGAAACAGCGTTTGGCAATGCAGGCGTCTACTTGGAGAAATACGTGGAGGAGCCTCGCCACGTAGAAATCCAGATCATGGGAGACAAGTATGGCAATGCCGTTTATCTTGGCGAGCGAGATTGTTCCATTCAGAGACGCCATCAAAAGCTCGTCGAGGAAGCGCCATCTCCTGCTCTGGACGAATTGCTTCGCGACAAAATGGGGCAGGCAGCTGTTGCAGCTGCAAAAGCCGTTCAGTATCATGGAGCTGGAACAGTAGAATTTTTGCTGGATAAGCATGGGAAGTTTTATTTTATGGAGATGAATACGCGTATTCAGGTAGAGCATCCCGTAACGGAGATGATCACGGGAATCGATCTCATCAAAGAGCAGATTTCCGTAGCAGTAGGCAATCCTTTGTCTTTTTCACAGGGTGACGTAAAAATAAATGGTTGGGCGATTGAATGCCGGATAAATGCGGAAAATCCTGCAAAAAACTTCATGCCTTCTCCAGGAAAAGTCACCAACTATTTGCCTCCAGGAGGCTACGGCGTACGCGTAGACAGTGCAGTCTATCCAGGGTATGAGATTTCGCCATTCTACGATTCCATGGTCGCCAAGCTGATTGTTTGGGGCAAGGATCGCAATGAAGCGATTGCCCGCATGAAGCGTGCCTTGGGAGAGTTTGTGATTGAGGGTGTACATACTACGATCCCTTTCCACGAAAAACTGCTGGAGCACACTGATTTTGTAGAGGGCCATTTCGCTACGAACTTTTTGGAAAAGCATACACTGGAGCTATAATCAGAGGGTGAAGACACCTCGGATATAGCGGCCTAACGATAAAAAGCTCTGTAATGGCAATTTCTTTGCTGTTACAGAGTTTTTTCTTACAGCTTCCTTTCACCACATCCCTGGGGTTCCGAAACACGATTAGTCAGCAATGGAAAAAAATTCATATAGATTCTTGACCATTACGTAACGGAACGGTTTATAGTGAAGGTACCGGTAAAACGCTAGCGACCAAGAAAGGAGCTGATCATGAAGCGACAATGGAAAGTCGGAGAAATTGCGAAAATGGCTGGAATTACAATACGAACCTTGCGTTTTTATGATCAGATCGGCTTGTTTTCACCATCCGACTATTCGCCATCTGGATACAGACTCTACACCGAAAAGGACATTTCACGCTTACAGCAAATTTTGTCCTTGAAGGAGCTGGGGCTATCGCTGGAGGAGATTAAAGGCGTTATGTCCGGTGATCAACTAAGCCTGTCAGACATCGTTACCATTCAAATAGACCGCCTGAAAGAAAATATCCGCATGCAGCAGAAGCTTTTGCATGAGCTTGAGAATGTATCGAGTCGGATGCAAAGAAACGAACCGTTTACCGTTGAGCATGTCATGAATATCATGCGGACAATGAAAATGAATCATGAGAAATTTTTCGCCGAGAGAAAATCGAGTATGGATCTCCATCTCGACCGACTTGGTGAATATTTAGACGAGCATCCGGAAGAACCCGGACAAGGAGGCTTCAAAAATGAGTGATAGATCTACCAAACATTCCACATTTGTCATCGAAAGGAACTATAAACATACCCCTGCTCGCGTATTTGCCGCATGGGCGGGTCAAGCAGCCAAAGCCGCCTGGTTTCCTAAAGCTGACGAGTTCGACTTTCGCGTTGGCGGACGCGAATTCAATCGTGGTGGACCACCTGGAGGACCAGCTTACACATTCGATGCCTGCTATCAGGAGATCGTTGAAAATAAGCGAATTGTATACTCATATACTCTGGACGTGGAAGACAAGCGGATGTCTGTCTCCGTGACGACGGTGGAATTTGAGTCTGTGGACGGCGGCACGCACTTGATCTATACCGAGCAGGGCGTTTTTCTGGATGATCTCGATACGCCTGAACAGCGTGAGCACGGAACGAGGTTGATGCTGGATCGGCTCGGAGAGGTTCTGGAGGGCCAATGAAAGCTGCTGCGATAGAATCTAATATGCGAGCTGGTTTGAAGGAATGGATTGGACTTGCGGTGCTTGCATTGCCTGCCTTGCTCGTTTCTGTAGACTTGTCCGTAATGATTCTCGCACTTCCACACATAAGCGTCTCTCTCGGCGCTAACAGCACCGAGCAGCTATGGATCATGGACATATACGGGTTCATGCTCTCAGGGCTTCTGATCACAATGGGCTCGCTTGGAGATCGACTCGGTCGCCGAAAGCTGCTTCTAATCGGCGCAGCGGCATTCGGTTCGGCTTCGGTGTTGGCCGCTTTTTCCTACACCTCTGGAATGCTGATTGCGGCACGCGCGTTGCTCGGCATAGCCGGAGCGACAGTAGCGCCTTCATCTCTGGCATTAATCAGCAATATGTTCAGCGACCATAAGCAGCGCGCCCTCGCCATAGGTATATGGTTCATGTGCTCCATGGGAGGCATGGCGCTTGGCCCTGTAGTCGGCGGGATGGTGCTGGAGCATTTTTCGTGGGGCTCGATTTTTCTACTTGGCGTTCCAGTCATGGCGCTGCTGTTGTTGACAGGGTCCCATCTTTTGCCCGAATATCGAGATACCGCATCTGGTCGATTGGATATGACTAGCGTTATGTTGTCGATGGGAACCATTCTTCCGGCAATTTACGGCCTTAAGGAAATTGCGAAGCAAGGTCTACAGACATGGCCGCTCATGGCCGTTATGGCTGGAGTTGTTTTCGGAGTGTTATTCGTAAGACGGCAGCAACGGTTGGACAGTCCGCTAATCGACTTGCGTCTATTCGCAAACCCTTCCTTCAGCACGGCACTGGGTGGCCTGTTCGGCATTACTTTGACAGGGGCTTCCATGCTTTTCATTTCACAGCATCTTCAATTCGTGGAAGGACTATCACCGCTGCGTGCAGCGATGTGCATGCTGCCGGGGGTGGTTGCATCGATGGCAGGTATGTTGTTTTCACCGATTATTGCTCGGTGGATCAGACCGTCGCTCCTTATCGGAGCAGGTCTTGCCGTCTCAGCGACAGGTTGTATTCTACTATCACAGGTAGGGGAGGGATCTGGACTCTCCATCCTGATCATAGGTTATATCCTTTTTAATGGGGGAGCAGCCCCGCTCGCAAGCTTGTCCAGCGATCTAATTGTCGGCTCGGCCCCGCCAGAGAAAGCGGGTTCGGCGGTGTCCTTGCTTCAGACGAGCGGTGAATTCGCATTCGCTCTAGGAATAGCCGTATTAGGCAGCATTGGTACATACGTGTACCGCACTAACATTGCCGGTTTCCTACCGAAAGATATTCCGACGTTAACAGCTGAAGCCTCCTTCGAAAGTCTGGCTGGGGCTGTCTCGGCCGCAAAAGCTTTGCCCGAATCTAGTGGTTCAACCCTTCTTCATGTCGCCCAGACGGCATTTACCGATGGCATGCATGCTGTTGTGGCGGTTAGCGGCGGACTCATGCTTGCTATCGCCATACTCACCGTGATCATGCTTCGTCATATCCCGCCCATTGGGCAGAAAACACCAGCTGAGCTGAAATTGACTAACCAAGAATAAAGAAGGTCTTGAAAAGCTCACAACGAAAAAAATGGCTGCCCGAAAAACTGGGCAGCCATTTTTGGTAGACTAAACGCCATTCGGGCGGTCACTGAGCAGTCGGAGCAGTGCTTCTGGCAACTGAAACTGCTGGTTGCTTATACTGATTTGCTTTAAATCCTCTCCCCAATCCTCAGCCTGAGCATCTTTTACCTCACTAATTTCGTTATGCAGTCGTTCCATTTTTCGATCGAGAGCTGCGGCGGAGTCGGAAGCTTCCTTTAATTCCTGGAGCAGAGTAGGTGGTACAGTCCGATTGTATTTGTAATAGATTTTATGCTCCAGGCTAGCCCAGAAATCCATTGCGATTGTGCGAATCTGTACCTCAACGCATACGTTTTCCTGTCTGTCAGACATGTAAATCGGAATCTCAATGAGCATATGCAGACTGCGGTACCCGTTTTGCTTCGGATGGGAGATGTAGTCCTCGATTTCGATAATTTTCAAATCGCTCTGGTTTTGCAGCATATCACTGATCCGATAAATATCAGCGATAAAGGAGCAGGTAATTCTGATTCCTGCGATGTCGGTAATATTAGCTTTTATGCTTGGTAACGAAATATCGAGCCCTTTTTTATACAGCTTTTTCAATATACTTTCAGGCGATTTTAGCCTGGATTTAGTATGCTCGATCGGATTGTAATCGTGAAACAGCTGAAATTCCTCTGTCAGGATGTCTATTTTTGTTTCGAATGCATCTAGGGCAAATTTATATGCCATCAAAAATCGAGTAATGTCGTTCTTAAATTTGCGAAATTGTTCCACTGGTAATGTGTTCATCGTATGTATCCTTTCAATAGGGGATAGTGTCCAAAAAACGGATAATCTCTACGGTAAGCTGTACATGTCGTAAAGCAAGATATGTTTTTGGCAAAGGACTGCTTCGAATTATTTACCTAGCTATAGTTAATACGGTCGCGTGTGGGGGTTAGTTACTCATCTCATAGTATAACGTCTCGGCTCACGCAAAAGCCAGAGCGTGGGTCATCGATTCTTTGCGTAAAGTGTTTTCTAGTAACTTAAATGCACGGCATACTAGTTGTCCTGTTTCGCCCGGAGCGGACATATCCTTTAGAGAGGTAAATATACTACGGGGTGGTATCATGAACGCGACAGCACAAGTGTTGTTCTATTTAGTTTTCACATACGTATGCTTCACTTGGTTTGTTTGGCGCAAGCGAAATAAGCTCGAACCGATGATCTGCATGGTAAGCGGAATGACTCTCGGAATGATGGTTGGACTGATCGCTGGACTGGTTCTCGGTGTCTTATTCAAAGGCGAGCTTGCCTATTCTACGATGCTGGCCATTGCGATAGGCACTTTTTCCGGATTGATTTTCGGTATTCCTCTATCCATTCTGACCATGATCGAAGGAGCACTTGCAGGATTAATGGCTGGAATGATGGGGGCGATGCTCGGGGAAATGGTTCCTTTTGAACAGGTAGAGTCTCTCTTGTTCTTGTTCATCATGCTCTACACGTTTTGCATCATGCTCCTGACCAGACAGATCGCGATTTCTACAGATGAGAAAGGTCATCCACAAAAACGCTTTGGTTTGCAGCACCCTCTAGTTGGAGCGATACTACTGATCGGAGTGTTTCTCTGGTTTCAATCTTTCCTGTCGCCATCCCATCCTCCCACACAGGAAGCAAAGCGAAGTGTCGAGCTTGTGGCCTCTGATTATTTTTATCATCCCCAGCAAATTGTGCTAAAAAAGGGAGAGGAAATAAAGGTAACCTACCATAATCAAGGAAAGCTCGAGCATGTCGTAGAAATCGTCTCTAAGGGAAATATCGTCGTGGTACCATACGCAGACGCATCCGCGCATGTACATATGCATGCCGCAAAGTCGACGGGTGAGCTGCATTTGTATGCGCAGCCAGGAGAGAGTGTATCGTATATGATTCGAGCGACGGCTGATGGCGTGTACCCTTTTTACTGTACGATACCGGGGCACAAAGAAAAGGGAATGGTAGGGAGCCTGATAGTAAAATAGACGGATTGTCATTTCCGGATCGATAGTCGTTTGAATATGCCTTTTTCATGTTTATAAAATAATGTCGTATGCCAAGGGAACTTTTTCATTTTGAGAAAGGTCTAATGCGGTGAAAGGAGGTCTAATATGAGGGAGCATCAAGATTTTTCAGGATTAGAAAAATCTCAGTTGGTAGAAACCTTGACTACGCATCAACAGGATGTCCGGAATTACGCTTACTATATCACCGGGAAACAAGACTGGGCTGATGAAATCACACAGGAGGTTTTCCTAAAGGCATGGAAAGCATTGCATTTATTCCGCCAAGAATCCTCTCTGAGAACATGGCTGTTTACCATTACCCGAAACGTATCTCATGATTACAGACGCAAATGCTCAGACAAGCGAATATGGCTGGAAACCACCACTCTCCGATATATCGAAGCAAGCCCTTCCGCTGAGAACGATTTTTTTAAGAATAATGACAAAAAGACAATCTGCAAGCTAGTAGGTACGCTGCCATCTGGCTTTCAGGACGTATTTGTGCTGGATGCGAACTATGAGAGGAGTATGGAAGAAATCGCGCATATCCTGCAAATTTCCATTGGTACCGTTAAATCTAGGCTGTACAGAGCACGGAGAAAACTATCTACTTCGCTTGTAAACGAGGGGATTCAGATTCGGATTTAGGATTTGATGAATAAAAAAGGAAGTAATGAGGAGCGGATAGGATTGGATTGTTCATTGTCAGAAAAAGTGATTGTCATTATCGGGGGCAGCTCTGGTATTGGATTTGCCACGGCACAAGCCGCATATAAAAAAGGCGCCAACGTCGTTATCTCAGGACGTTCAGCAACCAGGCTTCAGGAAGCAAAAAAAGCAATCGGCGAACACTTACAAACATTCGTAGTCCATATGACAGATGAATCTTCTATTCAAAACATGTTTGCACAGTTAAAACAGGTAGATCATTTATTTGTCACCGCTGCAAATGTGGTTTTGGGTCCAATCCTAGAGACGGAGTGCGACGAATTGAAATCGACGATGGAGAGCAGGTTCTGGGGATCTTATTATGCTGCAAAATATGCAGCGAAAAAAATGAAAGAAAATGGGTCTATTACCTTCATGTCCGGTACATCAACATGGAAACCAACTGTCGGTGGGGCTGTAGCGGCTGCATCTGGAGCAGCTGTTGAAGCGTTATGCCGGAGCCTGGCAGTAGAGCTTTCCCCCATTCGTGTAAACACCATTAGCGCTGGAGCTGTCGATACGAATTTGCTGAACTCCATTTTTGGTGAGAAGCGAGAAGAAATTGTAAAGCACTTAAGAAATACATTACCTGTTAGGTGTATAGGGGAGCCAGAGGATATTGCTGATGCCGCTTTGTATCTGATGCAGAACCGATACACTACTGGCACGGTACTGTCAGTGGATGGAGGGTCCCTACTTACGTAATGACCATTGAAGAGAGCCAACGCGAGCAGCTCATCATTCTAGGCTTCAAAAAATGGGCTCATTCAATAGGAACGAACACCCATAGCCGCTTCATAAATGTAGAGTAGTAACACGAAGTGGCGGAGGTGAAAAGGATGGATGATTTTAAAAAAGAAGTAAAAAAGCTTAAAGCAGCTGAATTCAAGTCAGATCAAGTAACCCCTTGGGATAAGCAAAGAATGAACGAAGGCACTATGGTACGACATGGTTGCGGTAGATGTGGCGGATGTGGACGTTGTGGAGGAGGTCGTTGTAGCTGCTCATGTAGTTGTTCATGCAGTTGTTCATGCAGTTGTAGTTGCTCGTGCAGTTGTTCATGCAGCTGCTTCTGTACCTGCTCATGCAGTTGCTTTTTCGTCATTCCGATATCCAACCGTTGTAATTCGAATTATTGAAAAGATAAGCCTTCCAGTACAAAGCTCCTGTCAAGCAATACAAAAGCGACAGGAGCTTTGCTTTTTTATGTTGGAATGATGGACAAAGAGCGACTCATAGAATGAGCGTGACACACATGGCGCAAAGTGGTAGAAGATTCGAGGTAAGGAGGAATAATATGGTGAATTTGAATCCAGCGATGCGTCTAAAAGTGAAGCGTGACACGTTTTATTTGCCGAATCCGGATGGAAGCGTGTATTTTCGCAATAACATCGGAACCTTTCAGATGGAAGGAGAAATGATTGATCAGTGGGTCGAGCGACTGCTACCCATGTTCAACGGAGAGCACACTCTCGAAGAAATAACGGATGATCTGCCGGAAGAATACCAGAAGCAGATATACGAAATAGCAAACAGTCTGTTTCAGAATGGATTTGTTCAGGATAAAAGCAAAGATATTCCCCATCAGTTGCCCGCTCATGTGCAAGAGGTGTATGCAGCACAAATCGCGTTTTTAGACGAGATGGAAGGGTCTGGGGGATACCTTTTTCAGTCGTATCGGAGTGAAAAAGCTCTGGCTGTCGGTTCTGGACCGTTTTTTCTTGCCTTGATATCGGCATTGCTGGAGTCTGGGAAGGCACAATTTCATTATTGGATCACCGGCAACGATCACACCAATCGAAAGCGATTGGAGGAGTTGATTGCCTATGCGCGACAAAAAGATCCAGATGTAGAGCTGACTGAGCTATATATGGGCGAGCAGACGTCAGGCACGTGGCGAGAGGCAATTTCTCCATTTTCAGCTGTTTTATACGTATCGGAGAAGGGAGAGATGAATGAGCTTACAGCGCTCCAATCACTCTGCAAAGAGAATGGAAAAGTATTTATCCCGGCTACGTTTTTTTGCCAAAGAGGGATAGCAGGTCCATTGGTTCATTCATCCTCCGAAGCGTGCTTTGAATCGGCATGGCGTCGTTTGCATCAATGCTCGCTTGGCGCAGATCCCATGCAGCATTCTTTTTCAATGACGGCTGCCGCGCTTTTGGCAAATGTGATTGTTTTTGAATGGTTCAAATACACAACAGGGCTATCAACCTTTGATAACACTAACAAGCTGTACCTATTGAATCTGGAGACGTTGGAAGGGGGATGGAAATCCTTTTTGCCCCATCCGCTGGTAAAAGGACTAGAAAAGCTGCAAAAGGAAAAGCCAAGTGAGCAGCTTTTAGAGGCTAGGGAAAAACAAGCTGCGGGGAGATACCATTCCGTTTTTCATTCGTGGACGTCCGAGGAAACGGGAATTTTTCATACCTGGGAAGAGGGAGAGCTAAAGCAGCTGCCCCTCGCACAATGCCAGGTTCAGTCCGTTGATCCACTTTCGTCTGGACCCGCCGAGCTATTGCCCGTTGTTGTGTGTGCTGGTCTCACCCATGACGAAGCGCGTAAAGAAGCGGGCTTGGCTGGTGTAGAGATGTACGTGTCGCGGATTGTTTCTCAGCTACTTCATGAGCACGAGGATATGCCTTTTGCGTTCCAAAAAGCTGTTGGCTTCGGGGCCGGAGAGACAGTCGAAGAGGGGCTGTGCAGGGCGCTTCGTCACTGCTTGACAGAGGTATTCGGGAAACAGCAGGGGAGAAAGATCACGAAAGCTGCTCGTGTGCAAATCACGTCGCTGGATGATAAAAGATCGCAATTTTATTTACGTTCACTGGCAACCATGGGAGAAAAGCCAATCATCGGGATAGGTGAAAAGGTACTGGGATTTCCTGTGTATTGGGTTTGCACGAAAAAAGGCTGGCATGGCAGTGTTGGTTTAGATGATACAGAGGCCTTGCGCAGTGCATTGTTATATGCGCTGATGGAGGTACAGAATCAGCCTATATACAACAAGGGGATGTATTCCTTGTCAACACATGCGATTGATCTGACTGAATCAGAAAAAGAGTGGGCTATCATTACCCAAAATGACTTGACTGAAAGCGATAGTTGGGATGAGGCGCAGATTGTACTCAAGCGTCATAACAAGTGCCCGGTTGTATTTTCAGCTGCAGTTGAACCATTTTTGCGAGAAGGACTCGGTGGGGTGTTCGCTCTGCTCCTTAGAGAGGAGGGCACATAGTGAAAAATACGAAAATTACGGTGATTGGGGAAGGCTTGCTGGCAAATATGGTATCTGAGCATCTAGAAATGGACTATGATATCATTCGCCAGTCAACCTGGAACCCGGATATGCCGCACGTGAACCTCGTACTTGATATGCACGATGCATGGCATCCTTCTGAAATTCTTGAGCAGGAAAAATGGCTGCAGTCTTCAGGCATTACATGGTTACGTGCCTTCATTTCGTTTGGAGAGGCAATCGTAGGTCCCGTGGTACGTCCCGGTATTCCTGGGTGCTCTAGGTGCGCTGATATGCGGCGTCTCATGGCAGGTAGGGATCGCAAGGAAATGTGGGGAATTCAATCCAAGCTCAGCGCAACCGGCGGGAATCAAAGGGATGCTTGGATTTCTCACAATGGTCTCATACAGGTGACCCAATATGTAAAAGCCGAAGTACACCGGCTTGTAAAGGGGGAGAAGCCACAGCTTCATGAACATGTACAGATCATTGATTTGCAATCATTGACGAGTACGCGACACTTTTTTCTCGCTGATCCCTTATGTCCCGTATGCAGTCCGTTGCCTGACGACACTCCGGAACGAGCGCGGATTACCTTACAGGCTAATCCAAAGCCGAATCCAGACAGCTATCGAACAAAATCGATGCATGACTTGAAAAAGGCATTGCAATCCGAATATTTGGATTCGCGAATCGGTTTTATCAATGGAAAAATGCGTGATCTCACCTCTGTGTTTGCAGATGTCAGCGTCAATTTGCCCTTGTTCACGCAGGATGAAGGCACGGCTGGCAGAACGAATTCGTATGCAGACAGTGAGTTGACAGCCATTTTGGAGGGGGTGGAGAGATATTGTGGTCTTGCTCCGCGTGGCAAACGGACGGTCGTTCGTGATTGCTACGACAATTTGGCAGAGCATGCCCTCGATCCGAGATTGGTTGGCTCGCATACAGAGGAGCAGTACGCGCAGTCAGGCTTTCCTTTCCGCCCATTTGAAACGAAGCGACCGATGAATTGGGTCTGGGGCTATTCTTTTTTGCAGGAGCGCCCGATTTTAGTGCCGGAATTGATCGCTTATTACAGTTTGGGCTTCGGGGAAGGAATCGTTTTTGAGACGTCCAATGGCTGTGCGCTCGGTGGGAGCCTGGAGGAAGCCATTTTTTACGGAATACTGGAGGTTGTCGAGCGTGATGCGTTCTTACTGACCTGGTACGCACAATTGCAATTGCCGCGACTTGATCCGTCTTCAGCAGATGATCGAGAGCTCCAATTGATGATCGATCGACTGCAGACCGTTACGGACTACGATTTCTTCATCTACAATGCGACCATGGAAAACGGTATTTCGAGCGTTTGGACAATCGCAAAGAACCGTACGCAAAAAGGGCTCAATCTGGTTTGCGCTGGTGGAGCACATCCCGATCCGATCCGTGCGGTTAAAAGCTCGCTTCATGAGTCAGCAGCCATGTTGATTGGATTGACCGACAAATTCGAGGCGAATCGGGAAAAATACCTCCGCATGTTTCACGACTCAGCGCTCGTGCAGAAAATGGATGATCATGCGATGCTCTATAGCTTGCCAGAGGCAGAAGAGCGTCTTCGTTTTTTACTCGATGACACCAGACCGATACAAACATTCGCAGACGCGTTCACAGCAAGGAAGAAGCATCATGACCTCACAGATGATCTGCGTGACTTGCTCGGAATTTTTCGGAACCTGGATATGGATGTGATTGTTGTTGACCAGACTACCCCTGATGTTCGCAGAAATGGGCTGACATGTGTGCGTGTACTCATTCCCGGGATGCTTCCTATGACATTCGGACATCATCTTACGCGGATAAAAGGCTTGGAAAGAGTCCGACAGGTTCCTGTAACACTGGGCTATGCAAAGGAACCACTTCGCGATGACCAATTAAATCCGCATCCCCATCCATTTCCATAAAGCATAGCTGGGAGGAAGCAGGATGAGTCTGGATTCCTTTATCCATCACCTTCATTTTGACATTGAAAAAGTCAATCCGCCTGAATTTGATGTTGACTGGGAGGATGCTCCGCTCCCATACAAGTTGTATCGGGGTTTGCCTACTCTATCGCTTCCTACGGAAATTCCGTTGTCGCTCACTGGACAAAAAATACAAAGCGGTAACAAGCAACCATCCTTGCCGCAAATAGGTGCTATTCTATGGTATTCGTATGGTGTTACGCAGCTGAGTCAAGCTGTTTTGCCAATGTCTTCCGAGCAGGATGAAGTTCTATATTTCCAGTCCAATCGGCGGTTTCTTCCTTCGGGCGGGGGTTTGTATCCAAGCGAATTGTATGTATATTTGAAGCTAAATGATCTGGCCCATGGTATTTATCACTACGATGCTGCGCACCATCGCTTGGTACTCTTGCGAGAAGGAAATTTTGATACGTACCTCACCCAGGCAGTAGGATGGAATTGTGACCTGAACGCTTGTTTTGGAGCTTTCTTTGTATCTACCTTTTTCTGGAAAAATTTCTTTAAGTACCATCATTTTTCGTACCGACTGCAAGGACTCGATGCGGGTGTGCTGCTCGGACAATTGCTGTCTGCAACGAAGGAGCTTGGCGTATCGTCAGGAGTATGTTTTCAATTTTTGGATCGTGCGGTGAATCATCTGCTTGGTCTATCGGAACAGGAAGAGAGCGTGTACGCCATAGTACCTCTTACTGTCCAACCGGATTTAACATGGGATTCAATGAAAGAGACAGAAGGAAAGAGGCGGCAGAAGGCTGCAACTGCAGCGCAGCTGATACAAGAGCTACCACAGCTTTTTCATACACATTATGTGAAATCGAAGAATAGAAAAGATCCATTGCTCCCCCGCAGGATGAATGAGGCAGCAATGATCGAATCCACCAGCTCCTTTTTTGAGGGTGCTGCCAGTAAGCTTTCAAAAATAAAAGGTTCAAGAATTTCTTTGCCTATAGAGGATTGGCCAGAGATTAATTTTGCACAATACTGTCGGAATCGATTATCGCCTGAAATGGATTTTATGATGGGGCAGATCAAGCTTTCACAACTCTCGCGATTGCTGCATGAAGCCATAGGCTCCTTTTCGTACCGGAATGATTTGGGGGACGGGCAGGAGGTAGTAGCGCAGCGCCTGGCGTTAGCTGTTTGTCTTCATCAGGTTGAAGGGCTAGGGGATGGTGCGTACCAATTTGATTACCAAGACAACTCTCTTGCTCTCATTCAACATGGAGATCATCGCTTAAAGCTGCAGATGGGATTGACGATGGATAATGTGAACTTGTATCAGGTGCCGTTGTGCTTTCACGTGATTGGGGAAAGTGATCAAATGATGAGTCATAGAGGGCCACGCGGTTATCGTATTCAACAGATGGAGGCAGGCATGGTTGTCCACCGCTTGCTGGTGTCTGCCTATGCGAGCGGTATGGGAGGGCATCCATTGCTTGGGTATGATGCGCGGCTATGTGACGAAATTTATCAAATCCGACCCAAACAGAAAACAAGTCTGATTCAAATACCAGTAGGTCCTTATCGCCATCGCCCGCGGTTGCAGGGAGGCTTGCATGGATAAAAGAGAGATCAGACACAAAGCTGCCCATTTCTAGTAGAACTGTACTGGAGATGGGTATCTTTTTTTCAAAATGATGTGAAAAAGAAGTATACTAGTTATGTAGCCATGAACATAGAAAAACGGTCATTCGTTTTTCTTAAAGCAAAGGAGAAATGTATATGGAAAAGGGAAAAGCCCAACAAACTGTATATGTGAATACCTTTATTAATGGCATTTTGGACCCTTCGCAGCCGATGCTTGGACCCGTGAAAGACGGAGGATACATCGTGGCGAATACGACGCCTGGATGCTGGGGGCCGATGATTACACCTGCTCTTCGCGGTGGTCATGAAGTAACCCAGCCTGTCTATGTAGAAGGGGCAAAGGTTGGGGATGCGATCGCAATCCGTATCAAATCGATCGAAGTGACCTCTATGGCGACTGCCTCTGGGAACGAAAGAACGATCGAAGGAAGATTTCTCGGTGATCCGTTTGTAGCGGCAAAATGCCCTGGTTGTGGTACGCTTTACCCGGCGACCCGGATCGAAGGAATTGGCCCCGAATCCATTCGATGCGCAGAATGTGGCTCGGATACGACTCCATTTACTTTTACAAATGGCTATACCATCGGTTTTGATGAGAAAAAAGAATTCGGTGTCACTCTGCCGAAAGAAGCAGCTGAGAAAATTGCCCAGAATGGCCATTACTATATGAATACACCTGAGCATTCGGTGCAAAATCCGGTTGTGACCTTTGCACCGCATGATCTCGTTGGTGTGGTGGCACGTGTTCGTCCTTTTCTGGGACAACTAGGGACAACCCCGTCACATCCGATGCCAGACTCACACAATGCGGGAGATTTCGGTTCATTTTTGCTCGGTGCTCCACATGAATATGCATTAACCCAGGAACAACTAAATCAGCATAAAACAGATGGTCATATGGATATTAACCGGGTCAGAGAGGATGCCGTTCTGATTTGCCCGGTGAAGGTTCCCGGCGGTGGTGTCTACCTGGGAGATATGCATGCTATGCAAGGCGATGGAGAAATTGCTGGTCATACGACGGATGTTTCCGGAATCGTTACCTTGCAGGTTCATGTCATTCCAAATTTAAATATTGATGGACCGATCCTGCTGCCAGTGGAGGAGGACCTGCCTTATTTGGCAAAGCCTTTTACTGAAGCAGAAAAAGAAAAAGCGCTGAAGTACGCGAAATCGTGGGAGCTACATGCGATCGAGGATTCTCTTCCCGTGTCCTTTATCGGGACAGGCGCTAATTTGAATGAAGCAACGGAGAACGGGTTGAACCGAGCTGCTGAAGTGCTGGGTGTGACCGTACCAGAAGTGTTGAATCGCGCGACCATCACAGGCTCGATCCAAATTGGCCGTCACCCTGGCGTCGTAACCGTTACTTTCCTGGCGCCTACTGATCTACTTGACAAGATTGGAATACGAGAGCTAGCCAAGGAACAATATGGACGTGTATAAATGTAACAAAGTCAAAGACCCGAGATATCTGTCTCGGGTCTTTCCTATAGTTGCATCTAATAATCGGTATCAGCCAGCAAGGATTTGTTTTAGTCCGTCAATCAATCGCTCTACCTCTTCCTCCGTATTATAGGGAGCCAGCCCGGCTCGAATCCAGCCGCCATGCTCTCGAACCCCGATCTTTTCTGCCAGAGTCGATGCGTAAAAATCACCGTCAGCAATGAAAATACTGTACTCCTCACATAGCCTAGAGCAAATATCACGTGGTTCATAGCCTGCTATGCGAAACGCGATGGTTGGTGTTTTCGGTACATGTTCATCAGCTTGATACAGCGTAACACCGTCGATTTCTCCCAGACCTTTTCTCAGCTTTTCGGCCAGCTTATTTTCATAGTCTTCGAGTAGCGCATACCCCGAGCGGATTTGTTCGTAAAGCGAATCACCTGCACCCAATCCGGCAATGAATTCAATGGCTGGCTTGATTCCCGCGATGCCTTCATGATTTTGTGTACCTGTTTCCAGCTTATCCGGGATAAAGGAAGGAGCAGGTGCCAATTTATATACATCCAGCGCTTCAAATATCGGTTTTCGGATAACTGCAATCCCGACATGAGGACCGAAAAATTTATAGGCAGAGCATAGCAAGAGATCGGCACCGATAGCATCACGATCAATGGCAAAATGCGGAGCAGCATGTACGGCGTCTACAGCGACGAGAATGCCTTTGTCCCGCGCTTTTTGCGAGATGAAAGCAAGATCGTTAATCGTTCCTACTGCATTGGAGGCGAGGCCAACGGCAATCAGCTTTGTCTTCGAGGTGAGCAGTGAATCGAGCTCATCTAGCTGAAGCGTAAGGGTATGGGGGTCCACCTTTAACCAGCGGATCGTCATTCCCCGATCTTTGGCGATGGCAAGCCATGGATCAACATTGGCGCGGTGATCTAGCTCGGATACCACGATTTCGTCGTCTTCCTGCCATTGCCGTCCGAGTGCTCGGGCAATCGCATATGTAAGGGTAGTCATGTTTGCGCCGAAGGCAATCTCTTCCGGATCGGCATGAAAAAGCTGCGCCACAGCTTGCTTTGCGTCGGCGATGTGCGTTTCCGTTTCACGACTGGAAGGAAAAGCTCCGTGTAGATTCGCACCTCCGTTTGCCATATACGCATAGATCGCATCCATGGAGGACTTTACGACTTGGGAGCCACCAGGTCCATCCAAATAAGCGACAGGCTTTCCTTTGTAGGTGCGTTTCAATGCAGGAAATTGTTCACGAACAGCCTCAATGGGGAATCGTTCGGTCGTCATTGTCATACGCCACGTCTCCTTTATTCATCAATGAGTAGAGCTGTCTACCTGCCTTCATTATTATCCATTAATTCTGAATAATCAATGCATTTGTCGTGATTAAACGGTCTAGTAAAAACGTATACGATGCGCATTTACTGTAAAAAATGAAGTTATAAAAGAAATAATTATTGTATTACAGCAATTAATTGTAGTATTATCATAACAGTTAAAGAATATATGGAATTGTCATGCTACTTCTTCAATTCTGTAAGTAATCGAATGAGAAGGTGAATCCTATGGACGATATTCATAAGAAGATCAAGGAAATACGACTGGAGCAGGGACTTACACTCAAGGATTTGAGCGAAAAGACAAGTCTATCCGTCAGTTTTTTATCACAAATTGAGCGTGGTGCATCATCCGTGGCGATTACGTCTTTGAAAAAAATTGCGGATGCCTTTGGGGTGACCATGACTTTTTTCTTCGAAGAGCAAGTGAATCCCAACTACCATGTGAAATCAGAGCAGCAAAAGCCGTTTCAGGTAGAAGGCTCCGCTACTTCCTTTGTTCGATTGGGTGGAGAATTTCCGAAGCGTTCACTGGAACCGATGATCGTCAAGCTCGCTCCCAACCAAAAGAAAGAGCAAACCTTCAGCCACCCTGGCGAAGAGTTTTACTATGTGCTAAAAGGTGCGGCATTGTTTGAAATTGCAGGGGAGGAATACTTCGTTCGTCAAGGCGAATCGATTCATTTTCCATCTCACATCGAACATGAATATGAGAATCCGCTAAGCGAAGAGACGATGCTGCTTTGCGTATTGACGCCAGTCATTTTTTAAACTAGAGCCTTATTTACCCGAAACAAACATGATTTCGCATCGGTATAACAGGGAGGATTCCTATGAGAGTGGCAACAGATATTGGTGGCACGTTTACTGATCTTGTTTATGTGGATGAGCAGGGAGATATCGGCGTTGCGAAAAGTCCGACAACGCCGCCTAAGTTTGAACAGGGTGTTCTGGACGTAATTGAAGTGAGCGGTATTGAAAAAGAAGCGATTCATACATTCATTCACGGCTCTACAGTCGTCATCAATACACTGACTGAACGAAAAGGGGTAAAGACAGGGCTGATTACGACAAAGGGCTTCCGCGATGTGCTGGAGATTGCTCGTGGGAACCGCCCTGATCTGTTTAACATTCGCTATGACAAGCCGGAGCCGTTCGTTCCTCGGCATTTGCGAATGGAGGTAGAAGAACGCTTGAATCATTTGGGGGAAGTTGTGACTCCTCTTCAAATTGAGCAAGTGAAAGGGCTTGTCGCTCATTTTCAACAAGAAGATGTGAAAGCGATTGCAGTGGCATATTTGCACGCGTACGTAAATCCTGCACACGAGCAGCAGACTGTTGCGCTCATCAAGGAATTGTGGCCTGACGTCTTTGTAACCGCTTCGCATGAGGTAACCAAGGAATGGCGCGAGTATGAGCGAACGAATACAGCGGTGCTGAACTCTTACGTGAAGCCGACCGCTGCCTCCTATATAGACAAGCTTCAAGGAAAATTGAAGGCGAATCAGGTAAATAGCTTTAACTTCATCATGCAATCAAACGGTGGAACGACAACATTTGAGCAAGCGAAGGAAACGCCGATCAATATGGTCGAGTCTGGTCCGGTAGCCGGTGTATACGGTGCGGCTGTCTTGGGCGAATTGATCGGTGAGACGAACCTGATCGCCTTTGACATCGGGGGAACGACTGCCAAATGCTCGCTGATCGACAAAGGCGAAGTGAAGGTATCAACGGATTATTACATTGAGCGCTCCGAGAGAAGTGCAGGCTATCCGATGAAGGTGCCAGTGGTGGATATTATCGAAATCGGCAATGGCGGCGGTTCCATCGCATGGATTGATGACGCAGGCTCGTTAAAAGTAGGGCCGCAATCTGCTGGCGCACTGCCAGGTCCAGTCGCCTACGGCTTAGGTGGAACCGCACCAACCACAACAGATGCCAATCTCATCGTCGGTCGCCTGGCAGCACGCAATTTCGGATACAATGTCGATCTGGAAAAAGTAAAGGCAGCGATAAAAGAAACGGTAGCTGACCACTTCGAGCTGTCTGTCGAGGAAGCGGCATTGGGAATGATTCGCATCGCAGATTCCAACATGCTGAATGCACTGAAGCTCGTTTCCGTCCGAAAAGGGTATGACCCTCGAGACTTTACCTTGGTAGCGTTTGGCGGTGGCGGACCGATGCACGCTCCGATTTTAGCTAAAGAGCTTGGTGTAAAAAAGGTCGTCGTTCCAACAGCCTCTGCCGTCTTTTCTGCATGGGGAATGCTCATGACCGACTTGCGTCGCGATTACATCCAAACCTACATCAAACGTTTGGAACAGGTTGATCCGGCTGAAATCAACCAGGCATGGAGCTTTTTGGAGGATGACGCGTGGCAGCAATACGAAAAAGATGGGCTTTCGCGTGAAGCAGTTGTGTTTGCTCGCTTTGCCGATATGCGTTACGTCGGGCAAGAGCACACGGTAAAAGTACAGGTACCGAATGGCGAATGGACAAAAGAATCATTCACTGAGGTTGTGAATCGATTCCATCAGCTCCATGAAAAAACGTTCACGTATAAGCTGGAGCAAACCGAGACCGAAATCGTTTCTTTGCACCTGACAGCGTTTGGCAATGTGAAAAAGCCAACACTGAAGCAGCTCGAACAAACGGGAATAGCTGCAAATGAAGCGATCATCGAAGAACGGGATGTCTATTTTCAAGGCGCTGGCTGGGTGAAAACCAAAGTGTATGACAGGAACAAATTGGCAGCAGGCGCAACGTTTATGGGACCCGCTATTGTTGAAGAGCGGTCTTCGTCGACAGTGATGCACCCTGGGCAGTCACTTGTTGTGGATGAATACGGCAACCTGATTATCCATACGGGAGTGAACTAAGATGACAGCGAAGAAAGTAGACCCATTTAGCCTCGAAATCGTAAAGGATTCCTTGATTGCCATTGGTGACGAAATGTTTTATACCTTGGGACGCACCTCCATGAGTCCAATCATTTATGAAGTGCTGGACTACGCATGCGGCTTGACCGATGCGCGTGGACAGCTATTGACCCAGGGGCACGGGATTGCCGGATTTATTGGAAACCTCAGCTTTATGGTTCGCGATACAGTGAAAAAGTTTGCAGAGAGCAATCAGCTGGAGCCTGGCGACATTATCATCATTAACGATCCATATAGTGGCGGGGGTTCTCACTTGTCTGACGTGGGACTCGTAATGCCGATCTTCTATGAGGACGAAGTCGTGGCCTTTTCAGCGAATAAGGCGCACTGGACGGAAGTAGGAGGAAAAGACCCTGGCTCTTTTACCAATGACGCCACAGATATTTATCAGGAAGGGCTGCAATTTCCTTGCGTAAAGCTGTTTGATGCAGGAAAAGTCAATCAGGCGCTGGTGGATATGATTCAAGCAAACGTGCGCTTTCCTGACTTATCTCTCGGAGATATGTGGGCACAGGTAGCGGCACTGCGAACAGGAGAAAGACGCTTTCAGGAGCTATGCGAGAAGCACGGGAAAGAGGTAGTGCTGGCGTCCATCGATCACCTTCTGGATCATGGCGAGCAAATGGCGCGCAAAGAGCTGACATGCTTGAAAAATGGAGTCTATGAAGCCTTCGATTATATTGATTCCGATGGCATAGGCAATGGTCCCTTCCGTGTACAAGTGAAAGTGACGGTTACGGATGACGAGTTTATTTGTGATTTCCGAGGAAGCCATCCACAAGTAATAGGGCCAGTCAATTGCTCCTTTACTACGCTTGTATCCGATGTGCGTACGATCTTTTTGGCCATAACGAATCCTTCACAAGATATTAATGATGGCGTATTTCGTCCGCTGTCCATCATCACTGATCCCGGCTCGATCTTTTCTGCCGAGCGTCCGGCACCAGTTTCTGTTTACTGGGAGAGTGGCTCAGCTGGTGGAGACCTGGTGTGGAAAGCATTGGCTCCGATTTTACCGGACCGTCTAAGTGCCGGACATTTTCTCTCTGTATGTGCAGTTACTCTGTCAGGGAAGCATCATGTAACGGATGAGCCGTTCCTGATTGTAGAGCCATCTGTCGGCGGATGGGGAGCAGGAGAAGGACAAGACGGTGTTCGTGGACAGTTCTGCATCGGGGATGGCGAAACGTACAACATGCCAGTCGAAATTGCTGAAACCAGATATGGCGTGATGGTTGATGAGTACAGTCTGCGCTGCGACGGAATGGGAGCTGGTGAATACATTGGGGGCTCAGGGGTTATCCGATCCTACCGGGCGATGACAGACAAGCAGGCGGTTACAGTAACCTTTGGGCGCAACAAGTTTTTGCCGTGGGGTGTCAATGGCGGAGAATCGGGTTCACCGAACGAGTTTTATGTGGAAAAAGCGAATGGCGAAGTAGATGGACCGTTTGGCATTTATGCTCGCTATCCGCTGAATAAAGGAGATGTCGTAAAGCTAGTTACGGGTACTGGTGGTGGCTATGGTCACCCGCTAAAACGTCCAGCGGGAAAAGTCGCGAGTGACACGAAAAATGGCTACTTGACAGTCAAACAGGCAGAGGAGAAATACGGCATAGTGCTCGATCCCGATACGTTCAGTATCCTGCGAGAGACTGCCGAGCGCCAAGTGTTTTATCCGTAACCAAAAATGAACAAGCTTTACATCCACATCACGAGTTCACTTCTTTGTTATGGAAGCAAGCTGCGGGAGTGAAGACAGGGGGAAAGTCAAAACTCCCGCACCAGCTTGTTATTGATCAAAACTGGGGAGGAACTGGAATGAGTACAAAGCTGCTGTATATCGATCCCATTTACAGTGATGAGGATGTGGGGCTATTTGAGTCACATTTTCGGAAGATGGTGGAGCAAGACACGGAAATCGATGTCATTTCCTTGGGCAACAAAAAGGGACCGCTGCATATGGAGTACAACTGTTATGAAGTCTTGGCTATGCCAGATTTGATACGCCAAGTCATAAAGGCAGAACTGGATGGATATGACGGGACCATTATCGGTTGCTTCTATGATCCCGCGCTTCGAGCTTGCCGGGAGGTGTCTCGCAAAATGGTAATCAGCGCACCTGCAGAAGCCTCCCTGCACCTATCAGCAACAATCGGGGAGAGTATATCGATCATTGTGAGGTTGGTTGCTGTGAAATATGCAGAATCTTTGGTTAATGTTGGACGGAAGTTAGGGTGGAGTCAAAGCAAACGCGTGGGTTTTCAATCGCCTACTTAGAAGGAGTGACAGCAATGGAAGTCTCCCAAAACAATAAGACCGCTACAAAAGTAGGGGAATTATTTGAGCGCATGCCATTTACAAAAAAGCACTTATTTGTAGGGATGGTCCTGTTTATTGTCTCTGTCATTGAAGCATGGGAAATGATGTTGATCATTTTTTTGAGCAGCTCGATTGCGGCGGACTTCCAGCTTACACCGCTTGAAGAAGGCTCGCTTATAGGCTCAATTTACTTGGGAATGATCCCAGGGACGTATATTTGGGCAATCATTGCAGACCGAATTGGTCGACGCAAGACGCTGATGCTTAGTTTGCTCAGCTTTAGCGTCATCTCTTTGATCACCCCGTTTTCCACAAGCTTCTTGATGCTATACACTGTTCGCTTGATTGCAGGGGTAGCATTGGGTGGCGTGATGGTCTCCGGGTATCCGTATTTTGAAGAAATGCTGCCCGTCAAGCAGCGTGGAAAAGGTGTGGTTTATTTGTCAGCGGGATGGCCTCTGGGGATGCTTCTGGCACTTGGCATGACTGCCCTTTTCATGCAAGGAGATGGCATCCTCGGCGGGTGGAGAGGGGTAATTATTCTCAGTTCTCTGGTCGGTCTGTGGGCTTTGATGATTCGCAAAATTCCGGAATCCCCTTACTGGCTGGCTAGCAAAGGCAGACAGGAAGAAGCCAAAGCAGCGATCCGTTATTTGAGTGAAGGCAAGCTGGAAATCGGTGAGCACGAGCAGCTATGGGTCGAGCCGATGACAAAAGGAAACTACTTCACGATCTTCTCGAAACGTTTCCGCAGGCTGACTACCCTTCAAACCGTTGTTAACTTTTCCTTTGCTTTCGGCTACTGGGGATTGTATACATGGATTCCGACACTTTTGGAACAGAAAGGATTGTCCATGTCCCAGAGCTTGACGTTTTTAGCGCTGTCCACTGTTTGTCAGATTCCGAGCTATATGGTTGCCGCATGGTTAACAGGCAAGTATGGACGGAAACGGGTCATGGTGAGCTTTGTGGCGTTGGCTGTCGCATGTGGATTCGGTTTTGCTTACTCCTTGGATATGGTCGAGCTTTATGCATATAACTTTGCGCTCGCCTTTTTTAGTCTGGGAGCATGGGGTGTATGGAACACCTGGTTCGGTGAAATTTATCCAACCAATGGTCGCGTTGCAGGGTACAGCTTTGGAGCCGGTGCACAGCGCTGGGCAAATACGCTTGCGCCATCGATCATCGGAATGGTGATCGGTTGGGGATGGGCATTCAACTCGACGGTTTCCTTTATCCAGGTATTCATGGTGATTACCTTGCTGGTTATTTTGTTCCTTCCAGAAACGGAAGGGCACATTTTGGAGTAATGAACATAGAGAGAAACTTACAACGAGAGTCAGGAGAAGGGAGAGCAAGCATTGCGTATTTTATCCTTACCAGAAGTGGAAGATTTGCTTTACGGAGCGTGTATTTTTGGAACAGGCGGAGGTGGTAGTCTCACAGAAGGACTGCAGCTGGTTCGCCGATTGTATGCAGAGGGCCGGGCTGTTTCGATGATCTCTTTGGATGAGGTAAAGGATGATTGGCTTGTTGCCTCGCCGTATTATGTCGGATCGGTTGCACCACCATCTGCAGAGGTGATGCAACGGCTGGCAGGACTTCCGATGTTGCCCGACGAAGTGTCGACGCTTGCGGCAAGAGCGTTGCAAGACTATTTGGGCAAAAACATCATGGCAGTCGTAGCTACAGAGCTCGGTGGAAATACGGCGTGTGCCATTGAGACAGCAATCAACCTGCAAGTGCCACTCGTAGATGCTGATCCGGCTGGAAGAGCGGTTCCGGATTTGGCTCATACAACCTTTCATATACATGATGTGTCGATCTCTCCATTTGCGCTTGCAAATCGATTCGGGGATACCATGATTGTACAGCACGCAGTGAATCATGATCGGGCTGAACAGATTGCTCGTTCTTTTGCGGGTATTTCGGGAAATCTGGCTGGTGTATGCGATCATCCAGTGTCTGGCGAGCGACTAAAAACGTCAGTAATCAAAGGGACGCTCTCCAAATCAGAGCAGGTCGGAAGAGCCATGCGAGAGGCGAGAGAACAGGGAATCATCCCGGCAGAGGCAATCGTTATCGCGGGAGATGGAAAGCATCTATTCCACGGCATCATTCGCTTGGCAAGCTGGAAAGACGTTGGGGGCTTCATCGAGGGCGAGGTCGTGATTGAAGCGAAGGAGAAGGATGAGCTTCCACTGACGATCTGGTTCCGCAATGAATACATGATCGCCATAAAAGGAGAGGAGCTGCTATCTATTATTCCCGAGTTGATTTCAGTTTTGGATCATCAGACAGGGGAGCCGATCTTAAATCCTTCATGCGAGGCTGGAATGGTAGTGGATGTAGTGACCTTCCCGGCTCCGTCTGCTTGGGAAACAGAAAAGGGCTTATCGATTTTTGGGCCTGAGTATATCGGGATGGAGCGACAGTTGTATAAAACCATGAAGCAAGGAAGCTAGAGTGTCTGGTGGGCAATGCAGTACCGTAATCTGGTGCTGTGTTGCTCATTTTTTGTGCAGCGGGAGTTTGAGGTACCCAGATTTCGTAATCAGTAAAAATGGATAGAGGTTCAGACATTATCTGAAGACCCTATCCATTCTTATTACTAAGACACCCTGCTTTCGCAAGTAGTAATCAATCCTCAAGCAAAAGGCGAAGGTACAGGAATATCCATATACAGTGAACGGTATCACGGTCCTATGTGCAAGAAGGACCAGCTAACCCCATTATTTGCTAATTCAGACCTGTTGTTTTTCTGGGTTCGGTTTAGGAGATTTTTGCCCGTTTTTCCCTAGAACAATGCGATCCAAAGGTAGAACCTTACCTAGCAGATTGTGAATATGCTTCGATTCTTTGGTTAGCACTGGTCCTAAAATGGCGAGAATCAACACATACAGTGCTGTGAAAGGCTGAAGAATTTCCAACAGACCGCCAGCTTTACCCATATTGGCAATCAGGATGGAGAATTCACCACGGGCAGTAATCGTCAATCCAATGTTAGAAGAAGCACGAGGAGAGAGTCCTGCGCTGCGACCTGCCAAAAGACCAGCGGTGTAGTTACCAATTAACGTGATGACAACTGCGCCGAGTGAGAGCCAAACGGCACCTCCTAATGCTAGTGGATCAATCGATAAACCGAAACTAAAGAAGAACATAGCGCCAAAAAAGTCGCGGAAAGGAAGAATCATGTGCTCAATTCGCTTCATGTGTACGGTTTCTGCAAGAACCAGACCGACGAGCAGGGCTCCAATCGCTTCTGCAACGTGAATGGTTTCCGAAAAACCAGCAACCAAAAACAATCCTGCAAAAACAGTGAGCATGAATAATTCATTCGATTTGATGTTAAGCGCACGATTTAAGAATGGTACGAGCTTGCGACCAAGGATGATAAACAACAGCATGTAGCCAAGTGCGATGAGAGCAGATGTGACAACACCCATTACGGACGTAGCTCCGCTAAGCACAAGACCAGACATAATGGAGAGGTAAACGGCGAGGAACAAGTCATCGAACATGATCATACCGAGGATCATTTCGGTTTCCGGATTTGCCGTACGTTTGAGGTCAACCAATACTTTTGCCACGATGGCTGTGGAGGAGATCGTCGTAATTCCTCCGATAATCAAAATCTCTTTGAAAGGAACGCCTGCGAAATAACCGAAGAGGAGTCCCATCGTAAAGTTGATGCCGATGTAAATCGACCCGCCAATTGCAATGGAACGACCAGCTTTAATCAAGCGGCCTACAGAAAATTCAAGCCCTACGTAGAAGAGGAGGAACAGGACACCCATTCTTCCCATGAAATTGATGAGTGGTTCACTTTCGATAAAACGAAAATCAATTAAGCCAAGTGAGGCGGCGTGCGGCCCCACAGCCATCCCGATGAGTATGTAGAATGGCACAATCGAAAATTTGAGTTTCGTTGAGATGAAGCCTGCTAGTGCAATCAAACCAATGGCTAGACCAATTTCGAATACGATGTGCTCCAAATCAAGCCCCCCCTTTTATGAGCGTCGCTTTTAACGCTTTCACCTGCTTTCTTTCTCCTGCAACCACAAGTGTTACCCCTGCTGCAATCACACTGTCAGGTCCAGGACTCACCTTTTGCTTTTGATCCTTTTCAATGATGGCAATGACAGTTGCCCCTGTTTTTTGACGAATGTCCAGTTCCCCGATCGTTTTGCCGATGCAGTCCGACCCTGGTTCTATCTTGTACCATTCGATCACTAATTCATCCAAAGCCATCTCGATCGTTTCCAGTGCTTTTGGCATGTAAGTCATTCCACCGACGATACCAGCCATCTGCCGTGCTTCCTCGTCATCGAGTGTAATCATGGAGATACTCTCATCCCAATCATCCTTGTCGAAATGATAGATCTCCCGTCGCCCATCATCATGAATGACGATGATCAGTTTATCGCCTGCCCTGGTCTCGATCTGGTACTTTCGTCCAATCCCTGGCAAGTCAGATTCCCTGATATTGAACATGTAAACGCCTCCTAACTGATCTCACTATTTTTGTGCATAAACAAACGAAAGTTAAATAAGTATTCGTTTATATATAATTTTACACGTAAATGTGTCAAAAAGTCTACCTGATGAAACAGTTTGAAAAATAAATTGACACGTAAATTAATAAAATTGACTTATTTTGTTGGCAGGAGAGCTTTTTCAGCGCAAAATAGGACTACCCGATTGGAGTCCTATTTAAAAAAAGATACCATGGTATGCCATTTCTTTAGTCTTGCTAGTAACGAGGTAATTATTCTCAGAGCAGAAAAAAGACTTCTTTCATCCAATCGATCTCTTTTCATTGTGCTATGCACCATAGATCTCTATACTTAGAGAATAAGCATTGGATGATAACTGTGAGGGATGACATGCAAAGCTGGATGACCGATTTTATTGAACAGTACAGTTATTTGGGCATCTTTTTGATGATGGCTCTTGAAAATATTTTTCCGCCGATTCCTTCCGAGGTGATTTTGACTTTCGGGGGATTTATCACAACACAGTCCTCACTGACGATAACTGGTGTCGTCATATCCGCTACCGCTGGCTCTGTCCTGGGAGCGATTCTGTTATACGGCATTGGTTACTACGTTGACATCGACAAAATCGAGAAGATCGTCGAACGCTGGGGCCATATCTTGCGCATCAAACAAACGGATATCCAAAAAGCGAACCGCTGGTTTGAAAAATACGGGTACTGGACGATCTTTCTTTGCAGGATGATCCCACTTGTCAGAAGCCTGATCTCAATTCCAGCAGGGATGACAAGAATGAACCTGTGGCTGTTCCTGTTTTTCTCCACCATCGGTACACTCATATGGAATTTTGTGCTTGTCTGGCTTGGAGCGATTTTGGGACAATCGTGGGAGGATATTCTCTACTACATGGACGTGTATTCTACGATCGCATATGCAGGGATAGGATTGGGTGCGGCTATTTTTTTGGTCGTATTCTTAACAAAACGAAAGACAAGCTCATAGGTGACTCATTGCATAGAACCATCCTTCTTTTTGCAAAGGGATGGTTTTTTTATGAGGTGACGGGGCTACTTCGGAGAAATACAAAAGAAAAAGTAAAATTTTTATAAAAAGTGGTAATTTTCTTGCAAATATAAATGAAACGAATCCTTTATCTTGGAAGATAGAAGGTGTCCCACTAATGAGGATACTTTCACTTCTCGGGGTGGAGGCGATGTGGGTTGATCGATTTATTGCTGGTAAACGGAGTTGTCGTCACAATGGACAAGGAGCGGCGTGTACTGCAGGACGGTGCGGTCGCGATTCATGACGGGAGGATACTGGAGGTAGGACCGTCAAAGGTTTTGCAGGAAACATATCAAGCCAGTAAAGTAATAAATTGTGCCTATCACTGTGTTCTTCCGGGGTTCATCGATGCTCATGGTCATGGGGGCCATTCTTTGTTTAAAACCATTGCAACGGAAAATATCAACGATTGGATGCCAATCATCACGCAAACGTACAAGCACTTTGTAACAGACGAGTTCTGGTATTACGAGGGCAAGCTTTCCGCACTCGAAAGGCTGAAGGCGGGTGTGACAACCGGTGTCAGTGTGATGGGCTCCATGCCGCGTTCGGATGACCCGATTTTTGCGTTAAACCATGCCAAAGCCTACAACGAAGTGGGGGTACGTGAGATTGTTTGTACAGGACCATGTAATCCTCCTTGGCCGCATTCCTTCAGTCGTTGGGTCGATGGAAAACGTGTGATGAGAGAAGTTACATATGAAGAAGTGCTGGCCGGAGCAGAAGCGGTTATCGAAGCCCTGCATCATGCCAACAAGGATAAAACGAGGGCATTTATTACTCCATTTGTCATCGTAACCTCTGTCAATCCTTCCGCGCCTACTCCAGTAGATCAGTTATTTGGCTTGACCGAATTTGACCGATATCAGGCGAGAAAAATTCGAGAGATCGCGAAAAAATATCAAACGCGCATACATTCCGATGCCTTTGGAGGCATGATTCATTTGGCCATACAGGATAAGGAGTACGCCTTGCTAGGACCGGATGTTCATCTTCAGCATTGCCGGGGGATTTCTTTTGATGAAGCCAAAATTCTGGCAGAGACGGGGACAAACGTCAGTGCCTCGCCGGGATTTGGGCAAATTAATGCGCGCACACCTGTAACTGAACTGCTGGAAATGGGAGCCACTGTTGCTATTACGACAGATGGAACCTCTCCCATGACGCCTTTTGATATGTTTCAGGCCATGCGCAGAATGCAGCTATTACAGCAAGCAGCACTGCGTGATTATTTTTACTTGCCGCCAGGAAAGCTGTTGGAAATGGTGACCATAGACGCAGCGCGTTGTGTAGGCTGGGACGACGAGCTGGGGTCATTGGAAGCTGGAAAAAAGGCGGATGTCATTACCGTAAACATGGCACAGCCCCATTTGAATCCGGAAAATATGCATGTCCATCGGCTGGTTTATCAGGCAGTAGGCGGCGATGTGAATCATGTTATCGTAGACGGTCAATTAATAATGGATGAGAGAAACGTCCTCACCGTTGATGAAAAGCAGATATTGCAGGAAGCTAACGAAGAAGCAAACCGCACAATTGAAAGGGCAGGACTGGAAATCTACATGCAGCCAAGCAAGTATTTTTGGGGCCATGCCCGTGCTTATCTGGATGAAAGGCGCTATACACCGACATCATAGAAACAAGGAAAAAACAAAAAGCATCTCGACCCACAAGGATGTGAGGCGGGATGCTTTTCTTATGGAACAGAGATGCAGGGTGTTAGTAGATTACTGCGAACGGGATGAATTTTCTTTCTGTTTGATTCGCGTAGCGGAATTCTTACCAATCTGCAGTACAGTCAAAGTCATCAAGGCAATGACTACGAGCATTCCCGCTAGTGCAGGCGTGAAGCTGTGAAACATGTCCTTAGTGAACCCGACCAGCAGAGGACCAAATGATCCGAGCAAATAGCCGACAAATTGCGTCATAGCTGCCCAAGCAGTTGCTTCCTCGGCATTGTTCGATTCTTGAATCGGCAGCAGCAAGGCCAAAGGGAAAAGTCCTCCAGCTCCAAGCCCTAAAAATAAGGTTGCAACGACTGGGGAAGCACCCGCTAGCAGTAAGCTTACGCCAATGAATTCGGAAGCGCAGCAGATCAGCAGCCACAGCTTTTTTTGCTGATATTTGCCAGCGAGAAAGGGAATTAAAAAGCTGACAGGAATCTGAATCAGAGTGAACAAGGTAAGGATGTAGCCTGATTCCGAGCGTGGAAAGCCCATTGTCTGGACAATCGGAGCCAGCCAAGCGGTAATGGAGTAAAACATCGCCGCCATGCACCCGAAAAAGATCATGAGTACACGTACTCGTCTATCGCGCACACTCACTTTTTGAGGCTGTCCGGATGGCAGTCCTCTCTTTTCACTTTTCACAAGAGGCACTAGCAGCACGGCAGCGATGAGTGCTAAAATACTCCAGAAGCTTAATGATTTTTGCCACGAATCATTCAACTGATGGAAGAGAGGTACGGAGAGACTCGATGCGACCGCTGCGCCGATAACCATAGAGACAGAATAGACACTAGCCATAAACGGGCGCTGTGGGAAGTGCTTGCGAATAAAGCCAGATACCAAAGGACCTGCGATCCCAATGCCAATCCCGGCAAATAATGCGGTAGAGACGAGCAAGATCGGCTCCGATACATAAATGCGCATAAAGGTTGCAGCAAGGATACAGAGCATGGCGATCAGCAGTGACCATTCAATCCCGATTCGTCGATTGAAACGGATAGCCAGTACAGAGAATAACCCCATGCAAAAAACGGGAAGCGTTGTTAACATACTGACGGCAACACCATTCATATTTAAATCCCTTTGGATCAGATCGAGCAGTGGACCAATCGATGTGATAGATGGCCGCAAATTGAGAGAAATAAAGAATAACACAACAATAAGATAAACAAACTTCATAATGAACTACCTCCAATCGCTTTCGCTGGTTGTAGTGTAACGCTCGTCAGTATGATAGTTCAATTCTATTTTTTCTATAAAAACGATAGCATAAAACTATGGTTCAAGAGGTGAGTATATGGAGATCAGACAAATTCAATATTTCCTGATGCTATGTAATGAGCTGCATTTTACGGAAGCGGCAGACAAGCTGGGGATTTCTCAACCAACACTAAGTCAACAAATACGAGTCATTGAAAACGAGCTGGGCACACCATTATTTGATCGAATTGGAAAAAAGACCGTGCTAACGGAAGCGGGCAGACTCTTCCGTCAATACGCCCTGCAAATGGTTCAACAGCTCGAAAATGCCAAGGCAGCCGTAACCGAGCTCACCAACCAAAATGTGGGTCTATTTCGTGTGGCTGTCCTTCCATCCGATTTGGATTATCGTTTGACACCGCTTTTAATTGACTTTCATCGCGACTTTCCCAAAACGAAGGTTCAGGTCATTCCTTCCATGAATATTGAAGAGCTGGTGCTGGATAACGAAGTGGATCTGGGCGTGGGGCTAGCGATTCAACCAGACAGCCGTCTGGAACGCATTCACTTTTATACAGAAACGTACTGCCTGTTTGTCAATGAACGGCATGACCTTGCGGAAAAAGAGCTGGTACATCCAGAGGATTTGCCCAAGCTCCCGATAGTCATGTATCCTCAAGGCTTCTACGGGCGTGATCTCATCGATTCTTGGTGTGCCCAGCATCAAGTCTCCATACAACCCATTTTGGAAACAGGCTCAGCCACTTCGCTCTTCCAATTTGTCAAAGAAAATATTGGCGTGACGATTCAGCCAAGTCAGTTGATCACTCACTTTGAATCACTTGGGATTCGTGCAATTCCGATCATGGATTCGCCTTCACGCCAATTAGAAATGTATTATCGAACAGATAAATATTTGAATGTCGCGGTTCGAACCTTTATGGAAAGACTGCGTGACTACTTCGTCAAGTAAAAGGGATTCCAATATGTTCGCCTTACTTACAACGTTGATTTTCTAGCCATTCGTTCTAGAACTTCCATAGCCTCCTGCGCGGTGGGAATATGCCTCACATTCTGTTCTGCGAAACTTTGTGCATGCGGTTCTGTGGAGCTCATAATCTCTTTCGCTGCCGCCTCTACGTCATATGGTGTCCAGCGGTGCTCGTATCCGTTCGGTCCAAGCAGCAGCCAATATGCTCCTGGCTTTTCGGCATAGGGCATGCCTACACTTCCAGTGTTGAGAATAAGTATGTCGCTGATTTTCCGTTTGAACTGGATATGAGTATGTCCACAGATGACGATTCTTTGCGCAATCCCTTGAAACATCGGAAACAGTCTCTCTTCTGGAGTGAGTGGGGTGAAAATATCTTCGTCGCTGACAGGGGATGCGTGACAAAACAGCACTTCTCCCAGACCTTCGATTTCTAGGGGGAGGGTAAGTGGTAATTGGGACAGAAAGTCTCGCTGGGAACAGTTTAGCTGCTTGGAAACCCATAGAGTCGTTTCACGTCCCGCTTCTGACATTTCTGGAGGAAGAGGTGCACCGTCAAAAGCCGAGACAACTTCACGATCACCGTTTCCGCGGATAAAACGGACGGGTGTATCGAGCTGCATGAGCCTTTCAAGGGTTTCCGTGGGCATAGGTCCGGAAACGATGTCTCCACCAATGACGATCAAATCCGGCTTCTCATTTTCGAGTTCTGCCAAAAGAGCGTTTAAGGCAGGCAGATTTCCGTGGATATCATACAGCGCCGCAACTCTCATTACCTCATCTCCCATTCTGTATATATTTGTCTAATCATGGGGTCTAATCCTACGTTTTTTTGTATTTCACTCATTCTGTATTCCAGATGCATATCCCTTTGTCCAGTAAGGGAACTCACAACTACTGCTTACGCTTTCATAAGCTCCAAAGCCCGCTTCACGGTTCGTACTACGAACCACCTCAGGTTATTCTTCAGATGGTTTTTCTAGTTTGCCTTTCATAAGACTAAGTTTTTACCTTTACGCTGATCAATAACTAGGGGTTAGATGAATCTATTTGCCCCCTTGAATAAAAAGAACAAATCTGATAGATTTAGTACTAATTAAATATTTTCTTACTTCAAACCATTTGAAGTGAGGATAGAGGCGCAAAGACCATTAGTACGCAATTGGAGGATAATGAGGTCCTTTGATGATTGTGGAAAGGGGAATTTGCCGAAGCTTTTAAGATTCTCATTTGTCTTAGGGCTGGTTCTGCTATTGAATAAATGCAGAACTGTCATATAGGGAACTATATGGAGGGCTATCTCACGCACGGGAACTTGATTTTGTTTATGTTTCTATTGCAGCAGCGAGCCTTCGTTGCTGCATTTTTGCGTTGACTTGGAATTCCCTTAGCCACCTCTAATTTATTTAAAATAATGATAAGGGTGAGGAAAAATGTATTTTGGCCAAGTTCTAACCGCTATGGTTACACCGTTTGATCAAAATGGTGATGTAGATTTTAACGCGACGAGAACGTTAGTAAATTATTTAATTGAGAATGGCACAGATGGATTAGTAGTCGCAGGTACAACAGGTGAATCTCCTACCTTATCAACAGAGGAAAAGGTAGAGTTGTTTAAATTTGTAGTAGACGTTGTAGGCGGCAGAATACCTGTTATTGCCGGAACAGGTTCGAATAATACCAGGGCTTCAATCAGTTTAACAAAAAAGGCAGAAGCAACTGGTGTTGATGGAATAATGCTCGTGGCCCCATACTACAACAAGCCATCCCAAGAAGGTATGTATCAGCACTTTAAAGCCATTGCCGAGTCCACTTCATTACCAGTTATGCTTTACAATATCCCTGGGCGCAGTGTGGTTAATATGTCCGTTGAGACTATTGTCCGCCTATCCCAAATTCCAAATATTGTAGCGATAAAAGAAGCAAACGGTAATTTAGATGCCATGGCTGAAGTGATCAGCCAAACACCAAGTGATTTCACTTTATACAGCGGTGATGATGGTTTAACATTGCCTGTCTTAGGCATCGGCGGTGCAGGAATTATTTCCGTTGCGTCCCATATCATTGGAAACGAGATGCAGGAAATGATCAACCTCTTTAAAAACGGAAATATCGAAGAGGCAGCTGCAGCCCATCGCAAACTGCTTCCCATCATGAATGCGCTATTTGCTGCCCCAAGCCCATCACCGGTGAAAGCAGCACTAAATCTGAAAGGAATCAACGTCGGCGGCGTCCGCCTTCCTATGGTTCCACTAACCTCTGAAGAAACAAACACATTACAAAGCGTACTGCAACAGCTTGTATAAATGGCGGTTCGGCTGGAGAAGGGGCTTGGTACTGACCAAAAGCAAGTTCTCGAAATACAAGCCGATTACGACAGCCAAATGAGCAGATCTCTTCTATCGGATTTGAAAGGTTGGAGCAGGCATACAGCCACTGGGCGAATGCCTGCAAGCTCCATCTAACTCGCGAAATCTCCTTTTGGCGTATCGAAACTATGAGTCAATCGAAGACGAAATCGTGCGCCTACTTCGGATGAATGACAACCCAGTGTGGTCTGCTGGACGTTACCGTGGAGTTAACAACGACGCCTTGTTTGCGAGTGGGAGGCTGGTAACACCCAACCTCAACTAGTCGGGTTTTTTAAGTTCGGTCCAACTAGAGGCCTGATCTCATAGTTCCATATGTCTCCTTCATACTCCTCACCTGTGTAAAATAGAGCGAATTCTACTGGTGTATCGACTGTTAGTACATCTTCCAAGATAATCGGGATGCTGCCTACGACATCCGAAGATTGCAGGACCCAGTCTTTGCTTTTCCACTCGAGCGTGCCTTCCTTGCATTCAATTAAATCCCCTATAAACTTCTCGGTAACATAAATGTACATGCCGCCTGCTTGATTCCAAGTGGCAATGCCTTTGAAATGAACGGATTGGATGGTCAATCCGGTTTCCTCTTTCACTTCGCGAATGACTGCGTCATATGGCGTTTCATCATCCATGATCTTGCCTCCCACACAATTCCACATCTTTTCAAATGGGGGCTTGTTTCTTCTAAGCATTAGAAATTTATCCTCTAAATAAATGAAACAATGGACATAGTTGATAGACATGATTTTTTACTGAAGAAGCAAGCTGATCAATTTTTCTTTAAATAATGGATTGTCAATCGTTTTACAAACGTTGGCATTAGGGATGTGCCCTGCAAAGCCATCTGATATGGCAAGTTTACTGCCGTCATTCATAATCACTTGGCCGTAGGCAGCTTCTTCTATTGTGCAGACATAACAGTAACACAATTTGTCTTCAACTACGATTTCATCCCAAAGTACTACACCCATTGCTACAGCATCGGGCAAGTCAACAATATGCTCATTACTTCTTTGCAAATTGTATTCCAGTAAGGAACGGTTGCATTTTACGGAGAACTCGGCTTCCGCTTTGCCACTCGATAGCAGCATATCCATATCAGCTTTATTCAAAGCAGCTTCTCCTAAACATATGTCAAATCCAATGATCGTAATAGGGATGCCTGAGTTCAGCATAATACGATAAGCTTCTGCATCGACATACACATTAAATTCAGCAACAGGTGTAGTATTTCCGGGTCCGAAGCCAGAAGTGCCCATGGTATAGATATGTTTTACCAGCTTCATCGTTTCAGGTGCTTTTAAAATGGCAAGGGCAATATTGGTAACAGGACCTATGGTTACGATTTCGATTTCTCCAGGGTTATTCTCAATGATGTCCAGGATCGCATCTACAGCATGCTTGGTCTTCGGTAAAAGAGTAGGATGAATTAAATCACAATCTCCCATACCGTCTTCGCCATGAACATTTACAGCCGTAACCAAATCACGCATCAGCGGTTTGGCTGCTCCAACATAAAGAGGCGGTTTTTGAGCGTTGGCAACCTCGATAGTCATCAGCGCATTCTTCGTTGCCAATTCCAGCGGGACGTTGCCGCAAACGGTTGTGATGGCTTCCACTTTCACATCTGTTGATTTCAGCGCCATAATTAATGCTACGGCATCGTCGCTTCCAGTATCTGTATCAATAATCAATTTCCTCATAAATAAGACCTCCATTTCTAATTTGGACTTAGTATATCGTTCAACTTATAATGAAAAATAGGTCAAATGACCAAACGGTAGAGTAAAGGTGAGCATATGAATTTGAATGATATCGTAAATGTCGCGCCCAAATGGATTAAGAAAGAATTTATTTACAAAAGGCATAAAAAAGGCAGCCTTATCATTCATCCGCATGAGCAAAATGATTATCTCTATATTCTGACTGCTGGTATCGCAGAAGTGTATCGGCAAACTTACGACGGAGCGATGCTTTCCCTCTATATCTATGAGGCATACAGCTGCTTTGGGGAGATAGAGATTTTTAATGAAAAAATAAAAACGCTCAGTGTAATCGCGAAACAAAATTGCGAAACGATTGCGATCCATAAAGCAATGGTCTATGAATGGATGAAGACCGATTTTCAATTCAATTTTTACTTGATGAAACAACTTGCCTCGAAATTAATTTTAAGCTCGGACACAGCGGCGCAATTATCCCTGCTGACAGCGAAAGATCGCCTTCTGTTAAGCATCCATAATCATTATAAAATCGGCGATTTAGATACCCTGACCAAGCAAATGTTATCAAGCGAGGTCTGTGCCCCGATTCGAAGTTTGAACCGTTCTATTGCTCAGTGCATAAATGAGGGTTTTATCAATTATCAAAACAAAAAATTCTCTATCACCTCCATTGAAGCGATTGAAAAACAACTTGATCATTTTTTGCTAAGTTAATACTGCTATGAAAAAAGCACAGAGGGTGCTTTCTTCACTCTATCGTGGCGCTGCCGAAATCGGTGAAAGACGTTTGGCTTAGCTTGTGTTATTGTATGATGGGTAATAGAATGACTGCCTCAATAGGTATTGATCATATAGAACATAGGAGGCTGGAATGTCCTGGAGCAAATTGAAGCAACAGCTGGAGAGTTTTCTCTCTCCTGCGTTAAATGGAAGGGTTGAATACCGTGCAACCGGCTATCGTTATTTACCAGATAAAGCAGGACTTTGTTATATTGCGGTAGATAAAAAGAATGTACTCAATATGAGTGATAAAACTACCTTAATCAAATGGTATCAAACGGAGCTGGAAATTAAGAATGATCCAGATATCCAAATTCCTGTCAGCAATGAAGAAATGGAAGCTATCAGAAAAGAAACCAAGGGAGTAGTTCCCGAGGATCGTCTAAAAGTAATTGCAAGAAGTAGAAAAATATCAGAATATGCAAAGGAGCTTTTGTTAGCACAGTCATCATTAAGTAAATCAAATTTTAGCGCTGTAGCTACTAAATTTTTATCCACTTCTATTGAGGAAAGCATGGAGAGCAAGGATATATTATTAAATATTTTAGCTTTGGTGGATAGACGAGTTGGAAAAAAGCGAATGTTAAACATGGCAGAGAAAATGAAGGTAAAGCATCCAATTGTGCAGTATTTTTATGAATTACGTCTGAGTACCTTTTAAAAACAAATAACTGCTTCACATCCAATCGAGAGTGCTGCAAAACGAATACAGTATCTGTAAAATGAAACCCAGTGCCTTGATGGTACTGGGTTTGTTGTATTGTTGAGAAAAGTAAGTTGAGGTCGAAAACTACCAGCATGAGAGCTCGTCGTTGGACGGAATCTCTGTCCAAACGGCTGTGAATAATAAAATCTTTTGGACAAACAGGAACTTTTACAATTATCAGGAATAGTAAAAGTGGTAACAAAATAGTGATCGTAAAAACGGGATCTGAGCGACCGTTCATTTGTTTTGGCTACCATTCACATGCCTAGTAAGGGGAGGTCAACACGAGATGATGCACTCACAAGAAAACAAAGGAGAGTCCAAGAACGCATTGGAAAAAGACATTCATACAGACTTTCAAAAGGAAATGACCTACGGAGATTACTTGCAGCTGGATAAGATCTTGTCCAGTCAGGTCATGCAATCAACGCATCATGATGAAATGCTGTTTATTATTATTCACCAGGTCAGTGAGCTTTGGATGAAGCAGATTCGACATGAGCTCACAGCGGCTATGGAGAGCATTCGTAATCAGGAATTGGAGCCAGCTTTCAAAATGTTCTCACGTGTTTCACGAATTCAGCAACAGCTGATCAAATCATGGGATGTTCTCTCGACCCTGACTCCTGCTGATTACATGCAGTTTAGAGAGAAACTAGGTCATTCCTCCGGGTTCCAATCGTATCAAAACAGGCTGATTGAGTTTACGCTTGGCTACAAAAACAGTCATGTTCTCGCAGTGTACCAGCATGAGCCAGAACTGTATGGCCAAATGACCAGCGCACTACAAGCGCCAAGCATATACGATGCTTCGATCATGGCGATGGCAGAGCGTGGATTATCGATTGATCCCAAATGCCTGAATCGGGACTGGTCCGAGCCTTATCAGCCGAATGAAAGTGTCGAGCAGGCGTGGTTGACTGTATATCGGAACGTCAATCAGTACTGGGATTTATATGAGCTGGCTGAAAAGCTGGTAGATATCGCGAGTCAGCAGCAGCAATGGCGTTTTAACCACATGACAACTGTGGAACGGATCATCGGACAAAAGCAGGGAACGGGTGGCTCCTCTGGTGTAATGTATTTGCGGAGAGCTTTGGATCATCGTTTTTTCCCGGAGCTATGGAGTCTGCGGACACTGCTGTAAACATTAATGGAATAAAGAAGACCAGTCTAAAACATTCTCGCTCATGTTTGGAGTTCATATAATAGGGGTCACCTCACAAAACGGAATAATCGTACGCAAAAGCGATAATTGTAACATCGAAAAACCGGACTCCTCATTCCATAAAGGAGTCCGGTCTTCTGGTAGAACGCTCTACCCGTAAAGCGGAGTGAGATTCTCGTTTGTACGAAAGTCTAGAGCGTAGACGCTTTAATCGAGCCCCCGATGCTTATCTGACTGCATTGGAGCAGAAATGGGAGAAGATATTCTATTAGTCAATTATGTTGTTGTAGTTTTTTCGTAGAAAAAAGAGCCGCCATGACAGCTACTTTAGTTTGCAGACTTTTATCTAGTCTTGCTCGCTGGCGGTTGTTCTGCTACGTGGCGATTGACAGGTCCCCTGACTACTGCGATCCATACAAGTAGAAAAAGCATAATAACTGGAACTATCGCATCGCCAGCTGGCCCTTTCACAAGCGATGATATCATTGCACCGATCATAATCAACGCCAATAATATCGCGCCGTAACGCGTAGAAGACCGAATAAGTAACGCAATCGATCCGGAAATTTCCAAGACCCCAATTACGATACGAAACCATGCAGGATAACCGAGCTTGTTGAAGACTTCTACCATCGTTTGTACACCCATTAGTTTAAGGACCGCCGCCTGAATAAAGATCAGCGCTATCACAGCAAGCCCTATCCAGCCAGCATATTTCCGCAATTTGTCCATCTACACTTCACCCCGTTTCACTCCGTAGACAAGCTCTACGACTCCAGAACTAAACGTTTTGGTTTCCACAAGCTTAAGATCGATTCTGTCCTTGATATTTTTAAAGAGAGGTTTTCCTCCCCCAACAACAACAGGATTGACATTAATCCGATATTCATCAATCAAGCCGAGTTGCATAAACGTTTGCGCAATGCTAGTACTGGCGATCATCACAATGTTTTTGCCGGACTGTTGTTTCATTTTTGCTATTTCTTCGGGAATATGTTCTTTCACCAGTCGGGAATTGTTCCAGTCCACTTTTTCCAGAGTTTTGGAGAATACAATTTTCTCTGTTTTCTCGATCCAACCAGCATGTTCGGCATGGTACTTCGATTTTGACCAGACGGGATGCGCGTGTACAGTAGGCCAGAAACTTTCCATCATTTGATAAGTCACACGTCCAAATAGAACAGTGTCTACGGTGTTTAGCAAGTCGGTGACATAATTCTGTTCTTCCTCTGTATGGATAACCCAATCCATTTCACCGTTGGGTCCTGTTACGAAGCCATCAAGCGATACGTGCATGAGTAAAATGATTTTTCTCATTGCTATAATCTCCTTTCATTTACTTGGAGAAAAAATCAGTCAAAACGGGAGCGAGAAAATCCGGAGCTACGTTGTGATCCTGTCCTTCCAGGATGTGGGCCTTTGCATTGGGGAGTCTGTCCACGAGCGCTTTCACTGCATTTTGCTGGTACTCAGGACTTGCCCCTCCACCCACCACGAGCACAGGGATCGAGACGGAAGACCACCGCCCGGCTGGCAATGGGTTGCCCGACATGGTGTCACCCATGATAGTGCCATCATAGACCAATGTGTGCGCTACATCTTCCATCGCCGGCCAGAATGGCGCGCTTCGCATCGGAGCAACGAAATCGGCAGGAACGCCAGCTGCCTTCGTCAAGAAATACTCGACTGCATCGCCTCTTCGGCCTGACGTTGTTAGCTCTTTGAGCTGCTTTAAGTAATCATTCGGCAGCGGGGGACGCGTATTGTCAACGATGAACGGCGGCTCGTACAATGCCAGTTTCGCGATAGCAAGCTTGCGAGCCATTTCGAGGGAAAGGACTCCACCAGAAGACATGCCGAATACGAATGCCGATCCGCCAGCTTCGTTGATGAGAGCTTCGATATCTTCGACTTCGCGCTCAACCGCGTACGACGCTGTATCGCCGCTATCCCCTCGACCCCGACGATCGTAGTTGAACACAGTAAAGTGGGGTGACAGAAGTGATACAAGCTGTGACATCATCGGATCCGAACGAGTTTGAAATGCAGCGCATACCAGAATGATCGACGGTCCATTCCCGGATTTATCAAACGCAATGGCGGTTCCGTCTTTCGAAATTACTTTTTTCATTGTATTTGCCTCCTATGATTTGGAAATTACTTCTGAACGACCATTAATCCGTTTCCATTCGGGTCCTGAAACGTGAAGAACTGAATACCTTGTCTGGACTAGAACCCATTGTCTGCGATTCCCTTAGAGCAGAATTGATCCAATGTGGCAGCCAGATCGTGCGATTCAACGATTGGTTCATAAAATCGAAAATTTCGAACCTTCAGTCCTGCCGTTTTAGCAAGTTCACCAACATTTCATTCTCGTAGCATGATCATCCCCTTTTTTGGTTGCTAGCTTTTTACCTGTACACTCACTATACAGCCTTACGTTACGTAAGGATCAAGCCATCCTTCCAAAAAATGCTGTTGATTTTAATCAAAACGTTCCGATGGTTTTCGGAGGTTCGAAGGAATCAAGTAAGAGGTGAAGAAGATGGGGAGACCGAGTTACTGCCCGATAAGAGCTCAGACCCGTCAGCTAAACGTTATCGATTTACACGCCTTGGTCAGGTGTAACGAAGGAATGTAAGGGCATAGACCCTTTGAGTTATGGGATGGTGAACCCCAAGGTAAGTGTGGAGTATTCGAGTGGAAGATTAATCCTTGGGGAAATGTTCCATCATCATTTCGCCATTTTTGTGATACGGAACCGTACCATAAATAAGGGCAAGTTTTTTAGCGTTCAGTTTTTTATTAAGTCAGATAGGAGAGATACAAATGGGCATCTTTGGTGCAGCAGCGCTGCATGAATGGCAATGGGATCGATAGGTCAATGAACCAGAGGCATTCTAGGACTTTATTATCGTGTCCTGGACTGCCTCTGGCTCTTTTAACAAGGTTGGTCTAAAACTAATTTTACGATTGTAGCTGATTTAGTAATGTAAAAAACTGATTAGATCAACATCGTCAGTCTAAAACTTTATTATTTCTGTACAACATAAGCAAAGAAAGGAATCCGTTGCAAGGCGGATTCCTTTCTTTGGATTATAGAATTACATCTTATGCGAGCAAATTCGTTTCTCCAATGAGATTTTTAAAAGCGATCGGTGAAGACATTACGATCAGAGTCGTATAGGTTCCGTATTGATCGCACCGGTTTTCAAAATCCTCAAGCTCCTTGGTTGTTTCTGTGAGGATCTTCAATAAATAATTATGCTCTCCGCTTATCCGATAACATTCCGTGACCTCCGGTGATGAACGACAAAAATCAAGGAAAGGATAGCAATTCCGGGTCCGAACAAGCATATAGGCTATGCATTGCTTCCCCACTTTTTGCGAAGAAATGACGGTTCGGTATTCCTCGATAACACCCTTTTCTTCCATGCGTTTTACTCGTTCAGTTACGGCTGGCTGAGACAGTCCGACCAGCTTTCCTAAATCTGTCATTGATAATCTCGCTTGGTTCTGCAAATGGAACAGGATGTTTTTATCGATTTCGTCCAAGAAAATCACCTCCTTTAATTTAAAAGTTATTTCTTTAAAATACCTTTATAATCATCGAATATTTCTTTATCTAACTTGTTTGTTTTATGTAAAGCGGCAGAAATTATTTTTATAATAAACACACTTACTATAAATAATCAAGTAAATTACAGCAGGAGAGGATGAGAAGTATGAGAAATATCGATCTGGAATTGGTGCATAAAAGCGTAAATGAGGTAATTGACCACGCGCTTGAGGAAAAAAGGATCGTGGGTACCGTTGTCCAAATTGCATTAGGCGGAAACCTCGTTTACAGCAGGCCTGCTGGTTGGGCCGACCGCGAGCAGAAACGGCCGATGCAGGAAAATGCTTTGTTTAGATATGCTTCGGTAACCAAGCCGGTCGTGTCAACGGCAGCCTTGGTATTAATTTCGCAAGGGAGATTGCAGTTAAACGATCTTGTGGCAAAATGGTTGCCCGCCTTTCGTCCCAAACTGCCAAACGGACAGTATGCCTCCGTGACCGTTCACCATCTGATGACGCATACCGCCGGCTTAACTTACCGTTTCTTCCAGGAAGAAAAGGGAACTTATGAGCTTGCCGGGGTATCGGACGGCATGGATCTGGCGGGAATTACACTTGAAGAGAATCTGCAAAGACTCGCTTCTGTCCCGCTTCTATATGAGCCGGGAAAAATGTGGAGGTATTCCATAGCAACAGACGTGCTCGGAGCGGTCATCGAAAAGGTTACTGGAATGCCGCTTAGGGAAGCTGTACAGGTGCTTGTAACTCATCCACTTTCCATGATGGACACGGACTTCAAGGCTGTGGACACGGACAGATTGACCACGGCTTACGCAGATAGCGCTGGAGAGCCCCGGCGCTTGCACGATTTTGATACCGTTCCTTTCGTGGAGGGGACGGCAGGATTCCTCCTTTCACCCAACAGGTTTACCGATAAGACAGCTTATCCTTCCGGGGGAGCCGGTATGATTGGTAGCGCGGGAGACTTTCTTAAACTGTTGGAAGCTTTGCGGCAGGGAGGAAATCCGATTCTGCCAGAGTATCTTGTCACGGAAATGACAACCAATCAAATTGGTAACCTTGTGATGCCCTACTGGCCGGGGAGAGGCTTTGGGCTTGGCTTTACGCTGCTTAAAGACCCAGCGGATGCCAATACACCGGAATCGCCGGGAACGTGGCGGTTGGGCGGCACCTATGGTCACTCCTGGTTTGTTGATCCGAGAGAGGAGCTTAGTGTTGTAGCGTTCACCAATACGGCGCTTGAAGGAATGTCAGGCAGATTTACAACGGAGCTGTGCGAATCTGTCTACAAGGGTATTCGAGGCGTTAAGTAAAGAGTAAGAACGTAATCTTGAACAAATATTCGGAGTGTGCAGACCCTAGTTTGAAAGATTCGACCAACTTTCTCATAATCCAAATGAGCTAAGACTGTTTGCTTATTGGCCCTCTGCTTCTCTTTCTTACGATTGCCCTTGTTGTCCAATAATCAGGTTAACCAGTGATTTCTGGTTGGCCTTTTTTCTTGGGCGCTATAAGATGGCAGTAGCCGGGAAACGTGAACTTTATTGGGAATCAGCCCCGACGCGAAAAAAGTTTACCCACTAACCTAATGACCATGTTTGAGCTGGTTGAGACAGGGATCCCGCATCTCAAGCGAAGCTATGGGTTTGGAACCAACGACATATTTGGAAAATTGCATGGAAGAAGGTTTTATTGGCGAATACTATGACAGCGCAGTTTGCATTGATGCAGATGGCACATTGTTAGGAACCACAAGGATGGTTCACACCTTTGAAAACAGAGGTTTTAATGAAAAATTTTATTACGGCCCTGGAAATACAATCTACCCAGTCTATGAAACCGCAGCGGGAAATATAGGCATTGCCATTTGTTATGATGCCTGGTTTCCAGAAGTTACGCGTTCTTTAGCATTACGCGGTGCTGATTTGATTCTTGTACCTACAGTTGAAATGTATATTGATGTGATGGTTTGCCGCCAACAGATCACGTAGGCGGAACCATTTTTGAAGCTCTTTGCACCATGCAAAAAGCCAATGCCATACATAATGGTGTTTGGGTAGCATTTTGCAATCGGGTTGGTATAGAAGATGATATGCACTATATGGGATCCAGTCTTGTCATCGATCCATGGGGACATATTCAAGAGATGGCCAATGCAGAAACGGATGAGGTGCTAATAGCCGAGATTGACTTGGAACAAAACAGAAAAGTACGCCAAAATATGGCCAATGCTCAGAGACCGCAGAGTGGATACGTATGAAGTGCTGATGACGAGTTTTGGCAGCAAGCCATACTACCATCCAACCAAAGTAAGAATTTAAGAAAAATGATAGTTTAATCTAACGTTACGTAACTAGAGGTCATGTATCTAGATAACATTGAATATTTACTATACAGGGGAGCGGGAGCAGGTAAACAGGGTGATAAGACGGAATATTTTTCTTTTTGTCAAAATTTTTTGTTCGACACCGAGTCAAAGCCCTTCCTTCCCTATTAATAAGTTATTCTTCAATAGCTCAAATTAACAACTTTCCTTTCTTGGATATCATGAAAGTTAGTTATGGGTAGTAAGAGAAAGCCCCGGCGTGTTGCCGAGGCTTTTCCATTTGCCCACAATACTAAGCAAAGCTATTTCGAGTAGAGAAAGTAAATTTGCTGAAATCCATATTTATCAATGCTCATTTTGAAGCTCTGTGTATGCTACCAGCAATCAAGATTGAGATGGAAGACTCGATTGGATAATTTTTGATCCTTAGCCTTCTATTTAACGTGTAAATACTGTCTGCTGCGACTTTGACGCTTACGTTCCGAGTCGCTCAGGCACGTATTTTTTATTTTCCACCACTTTAAAAAAGTGAAGCGATGAAAAGTGCAGCGCATAAAATTAGGTTAGTTTCCGCCTTTAGATTGTGAAGTGAAGGACCGAAACATACTGCATGGTAGAAACATGTTTCATTAATTTGATGTATTAGAATCCTGCGTATTGATCAAGTGAGTATTTTCTGCAACTTCAAACCCTAATCTCATGTAATAGTCTAACAACCTCTTGATCAGTTCTTTTCTGGATCAATACTCATGGAAGAAGATTAATCGTAAAGGGTAGAAAGAGAGTTTGCAACTAGTACTCAATCCTCATGTTTTCACATAATTTACCTATTATCGGGACCAAATACCCTTTATTTTCAAAAGTCTGTATGGTTATTATTTTTTGAGATAGCCTATTTTTTAGAAAAAGCGGAAATGGAGTGACAATTGGATGGAGACAATGAAGCCACCAATGGAAGAACTATACGCAGCACAGCTTAGTGCGCTCAGATCCAATGATACGGGAGCCAAACCACCGAACTGGCTGATGTCACCGAAAGCGGTTCGTGACTTTATACTTGGTACGGATAAACCACTTACATACGAAGGCGAAAAAGTCGAAATCACCAAGAAATTTTATGGGGATGATGTCCTCATCGAACGGGCGATTGTTACACTGGCAGGTAACCGTGGATTGATGCTGGTGGGAGAACCAGGTACTGCCAAAACGATGCTGAGCGAGCTGTTGTCGGCAGCTATATCCGGAACGAGTACGAATACGATTCAAGGTACAGCGGGTACCACCGAGGATATGATCAAATATTCCTGGAATTATGCGATGCTGCTGGACAAAGGACCTACACCGCAAGCGCTGGTACCTTCGCCGCTTTATACAGGTATGAACAAGGGGATTATTACCCGCTTTGAAGAGATTACGCGATGCCCATTTGAGGTACAAGACGTCTTGATCAGTATTTTGAGTGATAAAGTCATGAATATACCAGAAATGGAAGACGGCATTTTATTTGCAAAGCCTGGCTTCAATATTATCGCTACAGCAAACCTGCGAGATAAGGGCGTAAATGAAATGAGCAGCGCCTTGAAACGTCGCTTTAATTTCGAGACGATCTCGCCGATTAATCATGTCAAAATGGAAGCACAAATCATTGAATCACAAGCAAAACTATTGCTCAAGCAAAGTGGTGTCGATATCGAAATCGATCGCGATGTGGTTGAAATTTTGGCGACGACCTTTATGGAGCTGCGCACTGGCGAAACAAAGGAAGGCTACAAAATTGATTCCCCGCAGTCAGTCATGAGTACAGCCGAGGCAGTATCGGTCTACGTCCAGAGTGCGATGACGTCCCATTACTATGAGAACAAACCAATTTCCTTGGAGCGTCTCGTACAAAACATGCTAGGCGCAGTGGTGAAAGAAAACCAAAAGGACGGGAGCATCCTAAAAACGTACTTTACCAAAGTGGTCAAAGAACGGGCAAAGGAAGAGGGGCTATGGGGAGCTTATTACAACGAGAAGAAATGGATCAGATAAACAAGCTGGCAGCAGAAGAAGTTTATAACCTGAACAAGCAAGTCGTTTATTTTCCAATTAGGCATCATAGTCCAGCTTGTTCCTTTCATTTGAAGAAAACGATTGAAGCCTATCAACCTACAACTATATTAATTGAGGGACCGGATAACAGTAATCACTTGATCCCGATATTGGCGAATGACCAGACGCAGCCCCCGGTGAGTATTTATTACGCATACACCACGGAAGAACGTAAATATGTGTGCTATTTCCCTTTTCTGTCGTATTCACCAGAGTACGTGGCCCTGCTGGAAGCGAAGCGCCTGCAAATTCCAGCCTCTTTCATCGATCTGGGATACGGGAGCAGGCTGGAGAGCCTCGAAGACGGTCATGATTTGAAAAAGCACAATGAGAAACAGTCCTATCACGACGAGCGCATGCTGTCGGGGTCCTCGTTTATTCAACAGCTATGTGCGACGCTGAAATGTCGCAATTTCGATGAGCTGTGGGAAAAGGTATTTGAAATCGAAGGCATCCGAAAAACGTCAGCCGATTTTGTCAAGGAAGTGTTTGCTTACTGCTACTTGTCACGCAAATGCTATGATGATGCGGCATTAGAGGCAGAGGGTGACCTGATTCGCGAAGCACATATGCGAAAAAAGATTGAGGAAGCCAAACAAACACATGACAGGATCCTCGTCGTAACTGGGGGTTTTCATACATACGGATTGATCGAGAACCGCCCTGTCACCTACACGGTGAAAAAAGCAAAGGAAGAAAAGGTGTATCCGATGGTATACACCTATCAGGAAGCCGATCAATTAAACGGCTACGCCAGCGGGATGCCGTTCGTCCATTACTACGAAAACGTATGGCGAGCGCTGGAGAAGAAGGAGAACGCCCCTTTTACGAAGAGCGCACTCACCTATTTGCCCCACCTGCTAAAAAAGCTGCGCGATAAAGATGAAAGCAACTCCACGGCAGATGCCATCGAAGCATACAGCTTGATGAGTGGCCTAGCTGTGATGCGTGAGAAATCTGAGGGTGGTGCATACGAGCTGCTTGATTCTGTGCTGTCAGCTTTTACAAAAGGGGAGCGATCTATCGCTACGAATCAGCCGATAGAAGCCCTCAGAGAGCTCATGACGGGCGACGGGATTGGTCAGGTAGCCAAAAATAATCTGGATGTGCCGATTGTTCGCGATTGCAAGGAAAAGTGCAAGACGCACAAGCTGCAAATATCTACCACGGGTCGCAATCAGAAAATATTGGAGCTGTATGCGAAAAAAACACATCGTCAGGCAAGTCATTTTTTTCATTGCATGCAGTTTTTAGGGACAGAATTTTGTCAAAAAGAAGCGGGACCCGACTGGATGAACTACAAGCATGTCAATCTCGTGCGGGAAACGTGGCGTTACGGATATTCCTCCTACGTGGAGGCACGTCTGATCGAGGCTTCTATCTATGGAGGTACGGTGCAGGAAGCAGCTGCCCAAAAACTGGAAGATATGGTGAAGGAGCTGCCGCAGCACCAAAGTCATGAGCTGGCAAAGTGGCTGCTGCAAGCCATCGTCATGGGATTGGAAGAGCTCGGAGAACGGTTGTTCGAGCTGGTAGAGCAATCAGTCAAGCAGGACGGACATTTTTTATCCTTGTGTCAAACGCTCAAGGTGCTGACCATGCTGCATGAACAAAAGCGTTTATTTGGACTAAAAGACACTGCTCGACTAGAACGGCTGCTTGATGAGATCTACTATGAGGCAGTAACGAAAATTGCCTGGCAATCCAATCCTCATCCAGACGAATGGAGTGCGATAGCAGAACAGCTCAAATTCCTCTACACCGTGAGCGAACAGAAGCAAGCAGCAGACGCACGGGAAATTTTTAGCGATCAACTTCAGGCATTGCTAAACAGTGACCAGCTACCAGCAAATCTTGTGGGAGTGGTGACAGCGATACTGTGCAATTTGGCGGTGCTGGACCGTTCGGAGGTTTCTCGCCGTGCCCGAGCGTATATGCTCGGCTCCCCTGATCAGATTTTACATACGGCTCCTTACTTGCAAGGTGTGTTTCTCGTCGCTCGCGACTATCTTTTTTACGAAGAGGCGCTTCTAAGTGATCTGAATCAAATGATTAGTTCCATTAGCTACGACGATTTTATCCAGGTCGTCCCTGAGCTGCGTCTTGCGTTCACTTACTTTAGCCCTATGGAAATCACGATGCTCTCAGAGAAAGTGGCAGCACTGTTCAATGCTTCTGTGGGAGATGTAATGGGTTCGTTTGTCGATGAGAAAGTCATGCGAGAGGCACGGCGGCTGGACCTGGGAATCAAGGAGGAATATGCCAAATGGAACCTCATCTAAGCCGGGAGGCCCTCAACCGATGGCGTTTGCTGTTGGGATCGCATGCCGAAGAATCGCTTCAAAGCTCGGAGCATTTTTCATCGCAAGATTTTTCTTATCAGGAATTGGATTCGATACTGGATTATCTCTACAGCAGAGAGTATGGAGAGGACCAGGGCTATCGTAAAGAGGGAGGGAGGGGCGATTCACAGCTGACCGTCCCAACTTGGCTGGGCAAGGTCAGGAAGCTCTTTCCGAAAAAAACAGTGGAAATTCTCGAGAAGCAGGCACTAGACAGATACGGCATGACCGAGCTGTTAACCGATAAAAAAGTATTGGAAAAGCTTGAGCCAAACATGACACTGTTAAAAAACATTCTGCAATTCAAAGGCAGGATGAAAGGCGAGGTCGTCAAAAGCGCCAAGGAAATCGTTCGTCAGGTTGTAGAGGATCTGCGGCGAAAGCTGGAATCGGAGGTCCAGACGAGCATTGTTGGAAAGCGCAATCGTCACAGGCGCGGGTACACCAAAACGATGCGAAATCTGGATGTGCATAAAACGATCCGTAAAAACCTGAAAAACTATGACCGCAAAAAGAATCGGTTCGTCATCGATGAGCTTTATTTCCACAGTAATATCCAGCATCACAACAAGTGGAACGTCGTCATTGTCGTGGATGAAAGCGGCAGTATGATGGATTCGGTCATTTACAGTGCAGTCATGGCGAGCATTTTTTACAAGCTGGCTGCGTTAAAGACGCATCTCGTCATCTTTGATACAAAGGTAGTCGACTTAAGTAATCGCTTGGATGATCCGGTAGATGTGCTGATGAGCGTGCAGTTGGGTGGGGGGACTCATATTGCACAGGCTCTCAAATACGGAAAATCCCTGCTTGAAAATCCAGCAAAGACCATCTTCATCCTGGTCAGCGATCTGGAGGAAGGCTATCCGATCAAGGAAATGTATCGCCAAAGTAAAGAAATCATCGATTCTGGCTGCAAATTTTTAGTGCTCACTGCACTTGATTTCAACGGTAACGCCACGTACAACAAACATGCCGCACGAGTCCTGGCAGATATGGGCGCCAATGTAGCGGCGATCACACCCAACGAGCTATCGCAATGGATTGGAAAGATCATTAAATAAGCGAGGGAAGATAGAGGAGGAGATTGAATTGGTACTGCGTAAAACAGTCGCTGATCCACTTACGAAACGATTTGTAGAAGAATATATGAACATTGGACACGTTAACAGTCAGTTGCATGATCAGATCGCTGACTACGTGACAGGTGAAACTGATGTACGCCCACCTATCGAAGCTAATCAGCGGTTTTATGGCTATTCGGTCATGAACCATCTCGACAGGCTGAAAAAAAGCGGGGATGAACAGGCTTTTTTCCGTGCGGCAGAGCTGGTGTATCGGGCAAGCCATCGTTTTTATGAAAAGAAAGACGTCATGGAAAAATGCTTCTGGGATGCAATCAAGCTGAGAAAGCTAAACGACACTTCCAAAAGGCGCGCTTCCAAAGAGGAAGAAGCCATCGAAGCAATGAAAAAAACGGCCACGCATTTTGGACACCCTATTTTCAGTGAGTTTATGGTGAAGGCTGCGGAGGATTATCGCGCCAGTATCAATCGGGACTACAATTCCATATTCGAGCGGGCGAACCATTTGCTGCTCATTTCGTATGCCTATGAAGTTTCGCCTACGCTACTGGAAGAAGCGAAAGTAAAGCTGGAGCCGATCTACTATCATCTCGTGACAGGAGACGAGGAAGCATACATCAACGAATTATGGAATCTGGCAAAGAACATCACCATGCTGCAAATCAACAGCAGTCATTCGGTCACAAATGAAGTGTTGCCTCCTGCATTTTTAAAAGAGAAAAGAGCGCAGGTTCGGGAAACCTATTTCCCTGACGAGATCGTAAACGAAGGGTCTGTCCTGAACCACAAGCACAAGCAGCGTTATATCGAGATGTTACTCAGCCTGGTGTACTACCGCGTGCATGTCGCTGGAGGGATTGAAGCTTTCCTAGCACAGCCGGATAAAAAGGATTGCGAGCTGCATTCTGTCTTGACCATTCTCATGGAGCTGTTCCCACTGGATGTACTGGCGCAGGATGTACAATTGGCTGAGCTTGTACAGATAGATGAACCCTATTTGTTGCTGCTTCAGCTGCGAAACCACCTTTCTTCCGCGCCAGTTTCTTGGCGAGAGCTGGATGAATTGACAGTGGCGAACATCGATAAGACGAGACGGGCATTTGAACTGACCACGCTACCAATCATTAAGGGCTATCTGTTCAAAACCATGCAAGCCGCAGGTATCGATCTATCGGATCAGGAGCATTCTCTGGAGACAATCATTTTGGACGCGCTTCGCCGGATGAAGGGGACGACCAAGCTCGCCAGCTTCCTGCAAGGCACTTGCACGATTGAAGAGGTGTTGGGATCATCCCACCTAGAGGACATGCAGCGAGTGGGACAGCAGATGTATTTGCTAAACTTCCTGCCTATCGAACACCCATTTATTCAGCGATTGATCCAATTTTTAAGCACGTATGTTGATAAATCTTCTCGTAAGGTCGGTCTTTCCTGCTTTGCTCATGCGTTCCAGGACCAACTGGGCAGCATTGTTGATTTGTACCGGACAGCCGAGGACATAGACTTGCAAAAGCTTGTCGTGCAGATCTTGGAAAGCAAGGGCTCGTATTATTACTACACACAGGTCAACGAAGAGAACTATGTAACTCTGATCAAAAAGTGTCCGGAAATCTGCCTGGCATCCTTTGGACAGTTTGAAACAGATGTCCGGGTGTTCGTTTTGGAAACCATGCTCGCGCAAAAGGAATCGTTGCCACTTGAGCTAAGGAATCAAGCTATACTGCTCGGAATGGGAGATACCTCGAAGAAGGTGTCAGCGATTGCGAACGCAGAATTCCTTTTGCAAAAGGACAAGGAGCTATACGTGCACGTCTACACCACGGAGAAAAAAGCAAAAGTGAAAGAGCTGGCATTGGATGCGATACGTGGTCTGGAAGATAGCAAAGTAATTTTGCAGGAGCTGCTCGCAAAAGAGAAAAACAGCAAATTTAAAACGCTGCTGCAAGCCTTTGTGGATTCGGAAGAAAGCGGACCGGATGCGAGCCTGTCCAATCTCGGCAATCTGGTTGATAAACGGAAATTGGTACGAATCAAATGGCTTCCATTGGAGCTCCTTCCTGCTCTCTGCGACATGGAAGGCAACGAGCTCGGCAGAGAAGTGATGGAATACATATTGACGTGCTCTATCGAAGCACAAACAGCGCCGAACCCGCGCGTCCTTGAACTGAAGGAGCATTTGTCGGCGTCGTCGTTGGCTAATTTTACGGCAGAGGTTCTGCGCACATGGCTGGATAACGGAGCTGTCGCAAAAGAAAAATGGGTCATGCCGCTTTGCATCGCGTTTGGGGACAGACGCAGTGTCGATATCATTGGACAGATGATCAAAGAGTGGACCGATCATTCACGCGGGGCATTGGCTTCGGATGGCGTTCGCGCACTATCGTTTTCAGACGATCTGGCTGCCTTGCGCATCATTGACCACACGAAGAGAACCATCAAGAACAAGCAGGTGAAGAGCGCAGCAGAAGAAGCATTACAAATGGCTGCAACGAATCAGAATATCTCGACGGAAGAGCTGGAGGATCGGTTGGTGACACAGCTGGGCTTTGATGCTTCCGGCAAGCAGGTATTTGATTACGGTGATCGCACCTTCACCGTCAAAGTAAACAACGAGCTGGAACTAGAGGTTATCAACGATAGCACGGGAAAAGCTGTGAAAAATCTGCCTGCGCCGTCAGCAAAAGACGATCAGCAGAAGGCGGAAGAGGCACGTGCAACATTTGCTTTGCTGAAAAAGGATTTGAAAAATCTGGTGAAAATTCAATCGCTTCGACTCGAAGAATTCCTGTCCAAGGCGCGCTTCTGGTCCACAGCAGCTTGGAAGGGGCTGTTTGTGGAAAACGTGCTCATGCAAAAGTTTGCGATTGGCCTCGTCTGGGGTGTTTACGAGGAAGGAAGGCTCGTTGATACATTCAGGTACATGGACGACGGCACGTTTAATACCGTGGATGAAGACGAATACGAGCTTGCAGATGATCAGTTCATCGGCTTAATTCATCCGCTGGAGCTGGACGCAGATACCCTTTCAGGCTGGCGCACGCAGCTGGAAGATTATGAAATTACGCAACCATTTGATCAGCTGAATCGTGAAGCGTTCCTGCCGACAGAGGAAGAGCTGAAGGCTCACGCAATCCTGCGTTTGCCACAGGATTCGTACACGCCTACGACCTTTGCCAAAACGATGGAGAAATTCGGTTGGATAAAAGGAATTCCGCAAGATGCCGGATTCTATTATGAGTTCTACAAAGTGTACGGGGATATTGTGGCTGAGCTTAGAATCAGCGGAGCGAGTATTTCGTATTACGATGGCATGGAGGATATCCAGCTGGAGGAGCTAGCTTTTTATTCAGCGAAAGACAATCAGTACCGCTACCATTACTACCAGCCAACCGAGCGGATCAATCTCAATGAGATACCTGCACGCGTATTCAGTGAAACCGTCTATGATGTGACGCGGGCAGCAGGAAAGTAAACATGGCCGAATTCAAGACAGAATTTCATCGATTTATTGCGCTCTGCAATGAAGAGTACTTGATTCAATACGCCAATAAAGGCATTTACAATCGTGCGCTTAAAGATATGGAAAAAGGGGTAACGGTTTCCTACGAGTTTGGGGAAGATTACGTCGAGTGTGCGCTGTCGGATGACAGCGTATGCCGACTTCATGCAGATATCTCGCGTTTTTCTTGCTCATGCCCCTCGGATAAAATGTGCAAGCATGTGATCATCGCCATCGTCTATTATGCAAATCAGTATCTTACTGTAGATACGACGGAGGAGGTTGCGGGCTTTCAACCTGATTTTGGATGGGTGCTTGATCTCGCTCCTGCGCAAATATCCAAGGCATTTTCTGCCGCCCAGATTGAAGAGGTTCTCTTTCGCCTGGAATACGATGAAGATATCGAAATAGCGATGACGTCCTTTTTAACTGTGACCTTGCCATCACAAAAAGTGATTGTCACGTTTGAGCCCGATTCTGAAATTGCGAAAACCATGTGCAGCTGCAAGGCGAAAGGAAATTGTATTCACAAGCTTGAAGCCCTGCTTCGCTATCGCCTGGCCAATCAGATTGATGACAGCGCTGCGCTCCTGACAACGAATCTGGATGTGAGCTTTGATCAAGACGTAGTCCGAGAAACCAAAGAACTGATCCAGGAAGTGCTTGGTATCGGTCTTGCCAAGCTGTCGAACACGATTTGCACAAGACTTGAGCTACTGGCCATTGCAGCGCACAATGGCAATCTGCCGAATCTGGAATCGGAGCTTCGCGGGCTACACGGGGATCTGTCGCTGTTTTTCAAACGCCATGTTCAGTTTTCCAAGGAAGGACTGCTGGATAGACTAACAAGAGTGTATGTGGGGCTGGTTGCCTTGGAGAGGGCAGTGCACAGTGATCAGAAAAAACAGCTGCTTGGCAGCTTTAAAAGCAGGTACTATACGATCCCGCAGCTGACCCTGTACGCTCTGGGCGCCAATCCATGGGAAACACGCTCAGGGTACAAAGGCGTTACCTATTACTTCTTCTCGTTAGATGACAAACGCATCTACACGTATACCGAGGCGCGGCCAGTCTACTACGAAGGAAGCTCCTTCTCGTATTTGAATAGCTACAAAGGGAAAACGCCCTGGAGTGATCTGTTGACGATGGAGGAGCTAGCGCAATCACAAGTCGTATTGACTCAGCCCAAAACCAATCGGGAGCAGCGCCTGTCCTCGAGCGAGGATACCCAGCTAGGGATTCAAGCTCGTTTACACATTGAGGAGATCGAGCTGGGGGATACGTTTATTCGCGATTGGGCGGAAGTAACAAAGCGAAAAAGCGGAGACTTGTTTGAACAATCAACGGATACGGTTTTTTTATTGCGAGCAGCCAAGGCGAGCAACGTCGAGTTTGACGATGCAACCCAAAAGCTGTCCATCACAATCGAGCATGAGGATTGCCATACCATTGATTTGACGATCACGTATCAGGAGAAATTTGCGCGTACGCTTAATGCTCTTGAACGAAACAAGCGTTTGCTGGAGCTGCGTGATGTATTTGTGCTTGTTCAACGCATCGGAGACACATTTGTTCCGATCAGTTTCTTGCAAGGTACCTCGCTTACCAGCATCAAGCTTGATTTATAGGAGAGTAGGAGCGTGAATTCCAATGGACCAACTACAACTGCTTTTGGAAAAGCTATCTGATTGGCTGGAACGATTGCTGCTCAAGGGTATCTATAAAATCGACAGTAAAGACATCGACGAGCTGCGTTCGTTGCAGGAATCGGCGCAAGCATATGAGATGAGCTTTCTCGCACAGCTTCTGGATGAGCTTGCGAGTGAGGGAAAAAGCTATACGCGCTCGATTCAGCATGATGCCGAATCACTGATAACTCGGTATTTGTACGTGTCACAATACGTATCCATGCAGAAAAGAACTGCATAACGATAAAGAAAAGGGAGTCTCATCCACACGGGCAAGAGTGGGGTGAGGCTCTTTTTGTTGGGGTGGCGATGAGGAAAAAGCAGGCAACATCTTTCAAAAATGAAACAGCGCATTTCAAATTTGAAAGAATAGGCCCTCATTCCTAGCAAAAAACTGAATAAATGCCATGGCATAGAAGTTGCTATTTATGAATGTAGCAGGCAGTATATACCTCCAGCCAAAAAACATTCGACAGCGGGGAGTGAGATTCGTGAAGCTCGAGCATACATACACGTTTGACATTCCAAGAGATGTTGTTTGGAAGCTCATTCAGAATGAAGAAGTATTGAAGAAGTCGATTCCCGGATGCAAATCGTTTGCCCAACAGGATGATGGCATTTATCAAGCAGAAATGGGTGTGAGTGTGGGGCCGGTTAAAGGCGTCTTCACAGGTCAGGTCCAACAGGTTGACCAGCAGGAGCCATCTTCTTATCGATTGCTGGTTCGAGGAAAAGGATTGCCTGGAGAGATTGACGCTGTGGCAGATATGCAGCTGGATGAAATCGGGCAAGGCACACAGCTAACTTGTACCACCGAAGTGCAGGTGACAGGCGTTCTCGCATCAGTAGGACAACGAGTGATGGGAGGGGTCGCCAAGATGGTGCTGGGACAATTTTTCAAAACGGTGGACAAGGAAATGAAACAGTTGGCTGCACATTCAGAGTAAAAATCGATAAGGAGGTGCCGGTGATGACATGTAAGAAGAACATTACACTGTCGGTAAATGGAGTCACACGCCAGGCTGAGATAGAACCGAGGCTGCTCCTGGCTCATTTGCTTCGTGAAGAGCTAAACCTCACAGGTACACATATTGGCTGCGATACGAGCCAGTGTGGAGCCTGTACCGTTATGGTGGACGGCGATGTTGTAAAATCCTGTACGGTCCTCGCTGTGCAAGCAGATGGAAAAGAGGTCACCACAGTAGAAGGCTTGGGTGATATGGAGCAGCTGCACCCGATTCAACAAGGGTTTTGGGAAAAGCACGGCTTGCAGTGCGGCTTTTGCACACCAGGTGTGATGATATCGATGGTCGGTCTGCTCAAAGAAAATCCGAATCCATCGGAAGAAGAAATTCGTGATGCGCTCGAAGGAGTCATCTGTCGATGCACCGGCTATCAGTTTATTGTAAGCGCTGTGCAGCATGCTGCACAACTGATCGCTGAAGGAAATGCTGTGAAAGAGACAATCGTCAGTTCAGGGGAGGGACACTAACGATGGCAAAGCTAATCGGAACCCCACAAAGGCGAAAGGAAGATCCCAAGCTCATCACAGGGAACGGAAATTTTACGGATGACATCAAGCTGCACGGAATGCTGCATGCCGCTTTTGTACGGAGCCCTCATGCTCATGCGAAAATTGTCAGGATAGATAGTTCAAATGCTTTAGCGTTGCCAGGGGTTGTAGCTGTGTATACTGGAGCTGACCTCGCGGGGAAAGTAAAATCCGTACCAACGATGTGGCTATTGCCAGGCGCAGACTTAAAGCCCAAGGATCGGAGCGCTTTGGCAATCGACAAGACCCGCTATGCGGGAGAGTGTGTTGCATTGGTGGTAGCAGAAAATCGCTACATCGCACGAGATGCTCTGGATTTGATTGAGGTGGATTATAAGGATTTACCAGCGGTCGTTCATCAGGAAGCGGCATTGCTGGAAGGCGCGCCACTCGTTCATGACGATGTTGAAAACAATCTGGCCCTTTTATGGAAAGCAGGCGAGATTCCAGAAGAAGAGTTTCAAAATGCTGAGGTTGTCGTCAAGCAGCGTTTGTATAACCAGCGCGTCATTCCCAATCCGATCGAGACGCGCGGAGCAGTCGCTCAGTACAATCCAGGAAGCGGTGAATTAACCATTTGGTGTACCTCGCAAAACCCGCATATTCATCGCATGGTGTATGCAGATGTACTAGGGATTCCTGAATCCAGATTGCAAATTGTTGCACCTGATGTCGGCGGTGGATTTGGCTCGAAGATTGCTACCTATAACGAGGAAGCAGTCGTCGGCCATGCAGCGCGAGATCTGAAGCGACCAGTAAAGTGGATTGAAGATCGCAAGGAACATTTTATGGCGACCACGCATGCACGTGACGAGGTTATCGAAGTAGAGCTGGCAGGAAGACGAGACGGAACCTTTACAGCAATCCGCGTAAAAAATACGGCAAACCTCGGCGCGTATCTGTCTACTTTTGGTGCAGGCTGCCCTACAATTGACTTCGGCTTGATGGTAACGGGAGCTTACACGATCCCCAAAGCGTCCGTAGTGACGTATGGTGTCTACACAAACACGACGCCGACTGATGCTTATCGAGGAGCAGGAAAACCGGAAGCAGCTTTTCAAATCGAGCGGATCGTAGATTTGTTTGCTCAGAAAATCGGTATGGACCCGGTGGAAATCAGACAAAAGAACCTGATTCCAGCCGAAGCATTTCCGTATGGAACAGCGATGGGTGTGAGCTACGACAGTGGAAATTATCATTATACACTGGATCGAGCGCTCGACATTGCAGACTATGCTTCACTGCGGGAAGAACAAGAAAGTCTTCGGGAGCAGGGCAGGTTGCTTGGGATCGGGGTGTCCACGTATGTGGAGCTTTGTGGATTCGGACCGTCAAAGGTAGCTGGCGCAATTGGGTTCCAGGGCGGTGTTTGGGAAAACAGTACCGTCCGTGTACATCCAACCGGCAAGGTAGCCGTCTTTACGGGAACGTCTCCACACGGTCAAGGAACAGCGACTACATTTGCCCAAGTCGTTGCCGAAAAATTGGGTATTTCGATTGACGATATTGAGCTCGTTTCTGGAGATACACGCAGCGTTTCGATGGGCTGGGGCACCTATGGATCGAGAAATACGGCAGTCGGGGGAGCAGCGGTAGCGATTGCGACTGACCGTGTCATTGAAAAAGCGAAAACCATCGCTGCCCATGAATTGGAAGTTTCAGTAGAAGATTTGGAATTTTCAGATGGTATTTTTGCTGTAAAAGGTGTTCCCGGGCAGTCGCGCTCGTTTCAGGAGATTGCCAAATCCGCCAACTTTGCGTGGAATCTGCCAGACGGTATAGAGCCATCGCTGGAGGGACAATCGTTCTTTGATCCGCCCAATTTCGTCTACCCTTTCGGCGCTCATATATGTGTGGTCGAAGTAGATGCTCAAACAGGTGAAATTGAATTGAAACGATACATTGCGGTTGATGATATCGGTCGTGTCATTAACCCTTTACTAGCGGAGGGACAAGTACACGGAGGTGTAGCACAGGGGATTGGGCAAGCGCTATGGGAAGGCGCAGTCTATAGCGACAATGGCCAGCTGTTATCAGGAACGTTTATGGACTATACGATGCCAAAAGCTCGCTTTTTCCCAACTATTGAGTCGCATTTCACCGAGACTCCTTCACCTGTCAACCCGCTTGGCGCAAAAGGTGTGGGTGAGACAGGAACAACGGGAGCTCCTCCAGCGGTTGTGAATGCGGTTATGGATGCTCTACGTCCATTCGGGATCAAGGACTTGGATATGCCGCTGACACCGGAAAAAGTATGGAGAGCCATGCAGACGAAGGGGGAAAACGCATGATACCGAACGCATTTGATTATGTCAAGGCAGGTTCAATCGAGGAAGCCATCCAGCTCATGCAGGAAAGTGATGGTGAAGGGAAGTTTCTTGCAGGTGGACATAGTCTCGTTCCCTTGATGAAGTTCCGTTTGACCAATCCTGGCAAGCTGATTGACATCAGCAGCCTCCAGGAGCTGAAAGGGATTCGTTTAGAGGGAAACAGGCTGATTGTCGGGGCATTGACTACACATAAGCAATTGTATTCCGATGCGCTCGTAAAAGAAAACATAGCCGTCCTGGCAGATACAGCGAGGACGATTGGCGACATGCAGATTCGCAATCGCGGTACCATCGGAGGAAACCTCGCACATGCGGACTCCGCAGCGGATTTGCCTGGTGTGGCGTTGGCGTTGGAGGCTCTTTTGGAAGTCCAAGGAGAGGATGGAAAAGAAGTAATCGATATTGACGGTTTTTTCCTCGGACCTCTGGTGACTGCACTCCCTGAGACGAGCGTGCTTACGTCCATATCCTTCCTGATTCCGCCATCTCATACCCAGAGTGTTTATTTAAAATATGCCCATCCGGCTTCTGGATACGCTGTTGCTGGTGTTTGTGCCATCGCAGGGGTTGGAGACGATGGACGCATAGATTTCGCCAGGATTGGTATAAATGGAGTAGCGGATGTTGCGTATCGGGCTACCTCTGTGGAGCAAGCATTACTGGGAGAATTGCCTACAGTAGAAACGATACAGAAGGCAGCAGCATTAGCGGCAGAAGAGGGTGAGATTGGGCATGATCTCTTCGCCTCTGAGCAATATCGACGCAATCTTGCCGCAGTTTACACCGAGCGTGCGCTGTCCCGCGTCCTTCTGTAATGACGAGGGAAGAAAAACAACGGATTACCTCTTCGGGGATTGAAGCAGCTTTTGCACAAAACGGTTATGTAGCAGACCGAGCCTCGGCAACCGCGCTACAGCTGATGATTTCCTTAAAAAAACCGCTATTGGTTGAAGGGCCGGCTGGGGTGGGGAAGACGGAGATTGCCAAGGTGCTTGCAAAAGTCCTGCAAACACGTCTTATTCGTTTGCAATGCTACGAAGGGCTGGATGTTCATTCTGCTTTGTACGAATGGAATTATCGCAAGCAATTGCTTCATCTCAAGCTAAGTGAAAACGACGGGCGAAGTCTTCGGGAAAAGGAAGCCGACTTGTATGACCAATCATTTTTGCTCCGCCGTCCCTTATTGGAGGCTTTGCTGGACCCGGTGTCATCGCCCGTCCTCCTCATCGACGAAATTGATCGGGCTGATGAGGCTTTTGAAGCGTATTTGCTGGAAACTCTAGCGGAATTTCAAGTAACAATTCCCGAGCTGGGTACGGTAGCGGCACAGCATCGTCCTTACATCATTTTGACCTCCAATCGAACGAGAGAATTGAGTGATGCACTTCGCCGGAGGTGCTTGTACCAATGGATATCATATCCAGATCTTGATAAAGAATTGCAGATTTTACATGCCAAAATACCGGGAATGAATACAGAATTGGCGGAGCAAATCTCCAGGGTGATGGAACAAATTCGACGCATGCCCTTGGTCAAAACGCCAGGTATGGCGGAGACCCTCGACTGGGCACTCGCTTTAGTGACGTTGCATCAAGGGATTTTGGACAGAGAAACGATGCAAGAAACGCTGGGATGTGTTTTGAAAGACAAGGATGACTGGGAACTCGTCATTCAGCGCATGAACCATGGAGCTTTATTGAAGGATCAATCGTTCACAGGGGATGGGCAATGAACATTCGTGAATCTGTTCAGCCACCAAAGAGTAATCTGGTCGAGCATGTCGCACGGTTTTGCCAAATGCTAAGAACGCACGGGTTCAAGATTGGTCCCGAACAAACGATAGACGCGCTTCGAGCCATGGAGATCGCAGGTTTGTCCTTCGAGTCAGATGTGAGGGAAGCGCTTCGTCTAGTTCTTTGCTCAAGCCCATCAGAGCAGCTGCTCTTTGATGCATTATTTGCTGCGTACTTCTGTGGCGACAACCTGCGTCCTCATGCTGCAGACAGGAAGCAGCAACGCTCCGAGGAACATCCCCTTGCCATGGGGAGAAAGCAAAGTCCAAATGCTCCATCTCCAAAGAGCCAGCCTAATACTGTGAAGCCTTCACGTACTGGGGATGTCCTCGGGTTTGATACAGGCATTTCACAAGAGTCTGATTCAACTGAACCAAAAGATACAGGAAAGTCCATTCTCGCATCCCTTTTACAGAAGGATATGCCATCACGTGCCCGGATTCCCCTTGAGGATTTGGACAAGGCCATAGAGGCTGCAAAATGGCTGCTGCATCGAGCAAAACGAGAAATTAGCCGAAAGCAGGAAGCTGGTCATAAGGGGAAGCAGCTGGATTTTCGTAAAACGATGCGCATGAACCTGCAGGAGGGCAGTGAGTTCTTCAACCTCGCCTGGAAAAAGCCAAGGCCAAAACGAATTCGATTCGTGCTCTTTTGCGACGGCAGCCGCTCCATGACAGGCTTTGCAGAACGATTGTTGCAATTTGCCTACGCATTGACCTGCTGCTCCAAGCTGGTAGAAGTTTTCCTCTTTTCCACAAATCTGAAGAGAGTGACAGGAATGTTGTACGAGGCCAAGCGCCAACAGCTTCGGACCTTGCCTGTGCTCGGAGCCGAATGGGGTGGCGGTACACGAATCGGGGAATCACTGGCGACATTTCTTTCTGGGGAAGGACGCCATATGCTCGGAAAAAACACGGTGGTCATGATCGGAAGTGATGGTTTAGAAACAGGTTCGATTGAAATACTTCAGCAATCAATGAAGGTCATTCACTCACAAGCAGCGAGTGTGATTTGGCTCAATCCGCTGCTAGCGATGCCTGGCTATGAACCGATAGCTAGCGGAATGCAGGCGGCACTCCCGTATATTGATACATTTTCATCTGCAAACGACCCCGTTTCCTTTAAAAAAATGGCTGCTGCCTTTACATGTCGGAGGTGATCGTATGAGGGAAAATGAGGCGGTCCTGCTAGCATTACAGGAGGCACGGAAAGCGGGGAAAAAGGGAGCACTGGCAACAGTTGTAAAGGTAAAAGGATCGGCCTATCGCCGGGAAGGCGCAAAAATGTTTATCGATGAGACAGGTCACTATGTGGGTTTGATCTCCGGCGGGTGTTTGGAATCAGATGTAGCAGAGGTCGCACAGGCAGTCATTTGTGACAACAAAGCCATGCTGAAGCGCTATGAGCTGGACGAGGATCTCGTTTGGGGGCTGGGGTTGGGGTGTCCAGGTACGGTAGACCTCTTCATCGAGCCAATAGCGGCGGACAAGGAATTGCATCCTGCATTCTCCAAATGGACGCAGGACATTCAAAATGGGAAGGCAGCGGTCTTATGTACCGTTATTGGAAGGAATGAGAACACGTGTGACTCAGCGAGTAAACGACTGGTCATTACAGAACAAGGTCAGGTAGCGGGCAGTCTGGAAAATGCGGGGATAAACCGCTATGCAGAAAAATGGGCAAAGGAGCTTTTGCAACAACAAAACCCGCGCTCATCCTGCCAATCTATTCTTCTTGAGGATGGTACGTCCATCAATCTGTTTCTTGATGTCGTTGTTCCACTTCCTTCGATCCTTATTTTTGGAGCCGGAAACGATGCCATACCAGTTGCAAGACTCAGTGCGACACTAGGGTTGCCTACGACGGTCGTTGATCCTCGTCCTGGCTACAATACGTCAGAACGATTTCCGCAAGCGACCAGGCTGCTCATCGATTCAGAGAAATACGCCCAACAGCTTTCGGTCGGAAAGCGATCTTATGTGGTGATCATGAACCACCACATGGAAAGAGATCAGGAAGCATTGAGATTCGCTTTGCCATCTCAGGCAGCTTATGTAGGGTTGTTAGGTCCTCGTTCGCGCCGTGAGCGCATCATGGAGGCGTTGGAAAAAACAGGGTCGAGCTTTACGGTGCGTCAGCTGGCACGACTATGTAATCCGATTGGGCTGGATATCGGTGCGGACAATGCAGAAGAAATCGCTGTGAGTATTCTGGCTGAAATCATTGCGAAACGGACTGGACACGAGGGCGGATTATTGCGCGACAAAGCACAAATTCATCAAACTGACAGTCATTGCAGGCTAGCGCTATGAAAAAAGGAGAGGAGCCTTTTATGCAACAGGGATGTGCAGTCATATTGGCTGCTGGTACGGCATCCAGAATGGGCACGGCGAAGCAGCTCCTTTCTTGGCAAGGCTATCCGATGCTGGAGCATGTCATTCGGCTGGTATTGAAAGCGGATTTTGCCCAGGTGATTACCGTGATCGGGCACGAAGCAGAGCGTATCCAGCATACGATTTCCATTCCCGATCCTCGTTTTCAATGGATGGTCAATCCAGCATACCTGCTCGGGCAAAGCACGTCGTTTAAAGCGGGAATGGAGAGGGCGCTGGACTTGCATACCTCTGTTGTCGTCTTTCTTGGGGATCAGCCCTTTATCAAAAGCGAGACGGTGCAGCGTCTTTGGGAAATGGGGCAGAAGAACATGGGCGAGAGAAGAGAGCCGTTCGTCATACAGCCTACGTATCGTGAAAAACCAGGTCATCCCGTATGGTTCGGAAACGTATACGAGGGTCAATTTGATCAGGTAGAGGGCGATCAAGGGGCAAAAACAGTGCTGGCAAGTATGAAGCGCATATTTTTACCTGTCGATGATCCTGGTATTCACCTTGACATCGATACGCGTGAAGATTTTGAACAAGCAGAGCACATATCATGAGCATCTGATGAGTATGCATTCTTTTGAGACACTCAACTATGGGGGTGAGGGATCATGAGTACGATGAAAACCTTATATGAATACGGAGGCGACGAGTTTATTTTCGTTCAGCTTTCCGAAGAGATGAGTCTGAAGTCCAATTTCACTGGCATGACGATTACGCGAAAGCTGAAGGAGCGACAGATTGAAGGGATTTTGGATATATGTCCATCCAATGCCTCTTACATGATCCGCTTTAATCCTGATATTGTCGATCCAGCCTGGCTGATGGACGAATTAAAAGATATTGAACAAACGACAGATCCGTTTGATGTGACGATTTCCTCCCGACTGGTAGATGTTCCTGTCCTGTTTGAAGACCCGTGGACACATGAGGCTCTGATGCGTTTTCGCGATAGACATCAGGACCCGGAAGCAACGGACCTGCAATATTCTGCCCGGATAAATGGATATGACAGTACGGAGGAGTTTATCGCAGCGATAACAAGTGCACCGTTTCTCGTCTCCATGATTGGATTCGTTCCAGGATTGCCATGGTGCTTCCAGATGGTACAGCGAGAAAAGCAGATCGAGGTTCCGAAATACGTTCGGCCAAGAACCTTTACACCTGAGCGTGCGTTTGGATTTGGTGGTGCTTTCTCTGTCATTTATCCAGTACAAGGCGCAGGTGGATACCAGCTCTACGGAATTGCCCCGGCGCCTATCTATCAAAAAGAGCAAACACTTCCTGATTTTAAAGAGTCCATGGTCTTTCCGCAACAGGGTGATATTTTCCGCTACCGCAGCATCAACCGCGAAGAGTACGATGACATTCGTAAGCAGGTCGAGAACGGCACGTTTTCGTATCAAAAGCAAGAATTCACTTTTACCCCGAAAGAGGTACTTGCCGATCTGGATTCTTTCGCGGAGAACGTCATGAGGAGGCTATACCATGATTAAAGTGCTGAAAGCAGGTCTGCAAACAACTGTGCAGGACAGGGGCAGAATCGGCTTTTATGAAATCGGTATGCCTCCCTCCGGGGCGATGGACCAATACTCATACACAGTAGCCAATCTATTGGTAGGAAATGCACCGCATGCAGCAGCTTTGGAGATTACGTACCTCGGCCCCGAGCTCGAATTCGAAGCAGATACCATAATAAGTCTAACAGGTGGTCACATCCCCCCTAAAATCAATGGGCAAGCCGTACCGATGTGGGAGACGCTGGCAATCAAGGCAGGGGATGTACTTTCCTTTGATTTCGTCAAGTCAGGTGCGCGGGTCTATCTGGCTATCGAAGGCGGAATTGATGTGCCGCTCATCATGAATTCCCGTTCCACCTATACATTGATCGGTATTGGCGGATATCAGGGAAGACCACTCGCAGCAGGAGATGTACTGCAAACGGCAGATATGAAAGAAAAGGATGTACCGGTAGGCAGCAACATTTCAGATGCAGACATTCCTGTCTTCAGTAAATCTCATGAGGTCAGGGTCATTGTCGGTCTTTGCAGCTATCGGTTGACAGAGGAGAGCAAGGAAACGTTCTTTCATACTGAATGGACGGTAACACCAGAAGCCAATCGCATCGGCTATCGTCATCGCGGTGAGCGATTGAAATTCGTCGAACGAGAACAGCCCTTTGGTGCGGGCAGCAATCCGTCCAATGTAACCGACCTTGGTTATCCGATTGGTTCGATTCAGGTACCGGATGGCGTGGAGCCGATTGTACTTTTGCATGATGCCGTCACAGGCGGGGGATACGCGACAATTGCGACCGTTATCAGCACCGATTTGAATCGGATGGGACAAATCAAAACGAATGATAAAGTTCGCTTCGTGTCTGTTGCCCTGGAGGAAGCTCTGAAAGTGAGAAGAGATACACAGGCAAAGCTGTCACGAATCGCAGCAACATTATGAAGAAACAGGAGGAACCAGCATGAGTGATAAAAAAGTGATTCTCTCGCCACTTCCTGGCGTTTTCTACCGCAAGCCGAGTCCAGATCAGCCAGACTATGTGCAGGAAGGGGATACGGTCAAATCTGGTGATATCGTCGGATTGATCGAGGTCATGAAAAATTTCTACGAGGTAAAGGTTGAAGCAGACGGAGTGGTTATGAGCTTTGCAGTTGAAAATGAAAGCATTGTCGATGTTGACCAGGAGCTTGTCATCCTGAAATAGACCACCACATGCCATCTCGAACAACAGCGTGGATAAAATGGAGGACTTCATGCGTTATTTCAAAAAAGTGCTAATAGCCAACAGGGGTGAAATTGCTCGCTGTATAATCCGTACCTGCAAACGCTTGTCTATTTCTACGGTAGCTGTTTACTCGGAAGCAGATGCAGCGGCTTTGTTTGTTAAGGAAGCAGATGAGGCGGTTCTTATTGGACCAGCACCAGTCAAAAAAAGCTATCTTGACCTTGAGGCGATCATTCAGGCTGCGAAACAAACAGGAGCAGATGCCATTCATCCGGGGTATGGTTTTTTGGCGGAGAATGCTAGCTTTGCGGAACGCTGCACGGAAGAAGGGATTACGTTCATTGGACCCTCAGCTTCTATCATACGATTAATGGGAGACAAAATCGCGGCTCGCAAGCAGATGAAGGCGGCGGGGATTTAAATCGTTCCTGGAGTGGATGGAGCTCTTCGTTCACTTGAGGAAGCGCCATCACCGTTTCTTGATCCCAAGGCACGTGAAGCATTGTGTGCTGCAGCGGTCAAAGGTGCCGAAAGCATTGGCTATACGAATGTTGGCACGATGGAATTCATTGTGGATGAGCATGGTCAGTATTACTTTTTGGAAATGAACACACGAATTCAAGTGGAGCATCCAGTCACAGAAGAAATCAGTGGCGTCGATTTGGTCGAGTGGCAGCTTAAAATTGCAGCCAATGTACCTATTGATCGAGACGAAATCCCAGCTACTCCATCCGGTCACGCTATCGAGTGTCGGGTATATGCAGAAGACCCTCGTACCTTTATGCCTTCACCCGGGAAGATCGACACTTTGATTGCGCCGGAAGAGGCACGTTTGGAATTTGCTGTGACGCAAGGAGATCAGGTAACCCCGTTTTATGATCCGATGATTGGCAAGATGATAACGCATGGTGCAAGCAGAGCGGAAGCCATTGAAAAAATGCAACAAGCTTTGCAACATTGCACAGTGAGCGGGATCAAAAACAATTTGCCCTTATTAGCATCGATTATGGATGATTCAGCTTTTCAAGCCGGAAACTACAATACCAAATTTGTAGAGACGCTTCTTAAAGGATGACAGCAGGGGGGATAACATGAAGGTCGATTTGAACTGCGACATGGGGGAGAGCTTTGGCCTGTATCAAATGGGCAATGATGAGGAAATGATCAAATACATTTCCTCCGCAAATATTGCGTGTGGCTACCATGCAGGCGACCCTCATGTGATGCACAAAACCGTTCAGATGGCAAAGGAGTATGATGTCGCAATCGGAGCTCATCCGGGTTTTCCAGATTCGATCGGCTTCGGTAGGCGATACATGTCCTGCACGCCAAATGAAATCCGCGATTACATCATGTATCAGGTTGGTGCCCTGCGTGAGTTCGCTACCTATTATCACATGGAGCTACGGCATTGCAAACCGCATGGTGCCCTGTACATGATGGCCATGGACGATGAAAAGCTGGCCCGAGCCATATTGGAAGCATTGGGACGGGTATCAAATAGAATGATTGTATTTGCCCTGCAAAATTCGGCTATGGAAGAAGTCGGCAGACAAATGGGCATCCCGATTGCGAAAGAAGTATACGCAGACCGAGAGCATACCAAGACCGGTTCGATTGTCCTTACGAGAACAGGACCCACGATTGAAAATTACGAGATGATGGCAGCACGCGTAGTTCGCATGGTAAAAGAGGGGATTGTAGTGACCCCATATGGAGAAGAAGCGAGTGTTCATGCCGAAACGGTTTGCATTCACGGCGACACCCCAGGAGCTCCCATCCTCATCAAGCATATTTATGAAGCACTGCGCGCCACAGGTATAACAGTAGCACCGATTCAGGCAAGCTGATCGCCTTTCGCGTTCAGCTTCTTCTTTTTCGTAATCAATCTCCCATACATATGAAAAGATTGGTATGCTAGAGAGGGTGAGTTTTCTAAAAATTCATGCTTTCGGAGGGGATAGCTTGCTGGTATGGAACGATATCTTGCATCCGGTTTCAATCCATTTACCGATAGAAAGTACATTACAGGAAGCTCTCGATTTCATGCAGGAAAGCAAATTGACCAGATTGCTGATTGGAAATGAACAGCAAGGAATTGTCGGCTATATCGACCGCAGCTCACTTTTGAAGCAAATCCAGGCGACGGGCAACCTCTTGGATCAGGTTGAATACCAAAAGGATATGGTGAAAGTACCCGTTGATAGTCCGATCGCCTTCTTTCACAACATTTCGGTTGTACTAGGTGTGGATCAGAGTGGAAAAATTACGGGCTACACCAGTGCGCGAGATGCGCGGAATCGGCTGGGGCAGTACAAGCTGGAACAGTTGAATCACATCTTTAACAGCTCAGGAATCGGCATCATTACGACTGACTCTCATTTTGAAATCTCTTTTATGAATGAAACGGCGGAGCAAATTCTTGGCCTGCCCAAAAGTGTGCTTCAATACCGCAATTACAAAGCTTTGCTTACGATTGATAAAGATCTGGATGAGGTTCTTTCAGGCAAGCAATTATTGAGTGTGGAGAGCTCGATCAATTTCAAACGGACGAGCGGTAATTTCTCCCCTTTATACGAGCATGGAAAGATTATTGGCATTGTACATATATTTTCTCACCGTGAGCGGCTGGGAGAAGCCATGAACGAATTGGAGTTCGTCCGCAACATAACCGATGATCTGCAGGCGATCTATTCCTCGGAAAACGAGCAGATCGTGGTTGTCAATCATGCGGGGAAAATTGTGCGGATCGCAGGCACCTTCCTGCAAGAGTTTTGGCAGGTGCAGCATCCGGAGCAACTGATCGAAAGTGATGTGTATCAGCTCGAGAAAGCAGGCATTTTTTATCCGAACATCGCCGATTTATGTATGACGCAAAAGAAAAAGCTATCTCTGATTCAGGAATCAAAAAGCGGCAGAATGGTATGGTCTGTGGCAACCCCTGTATTTCATGGTGACCAGCTGGAGAAGATCGTCATCCTGTCAAGAGACATTACGGGTATTCATGTGCTGCGCTCCGATTTAGAGGTGACTCCTGCAACTGATGCGTCTGAACTGGCTACGCGCCAGGCGAATCACAAAAAGCTTGTCTACCGATCGCAAGTGATGGAGAGCCTGGTTGATGAGCTCAAGCATATTGCCAAGGTAGATTCGACTGTGCTGTTGGTCGGGGAATCAGGCGTTGGAAAAGAAGTGTTTGCCCAAGCCATCCACGAATTCAGCATGAGAAAAAACGAGCCTTTTATTCGCGTAAACTGTGGAGCGCTCCCTGAAAGCTTGATCGAAAGCGAATTGTTTGGGTACGAAAAAGGGGCTTTTACGGGAGCGGATCAAAAAGGAAAGCCGGGCATGTTTGAAATGGGACACAAGGGAAGTATTTTTCTCGATGAGGTCACAGAGCTGCCTTATAACATGCAAGTGAAGCTACTTCGCGTCCTGCAAGAAAGAGAGATTATGAGAGTAGGAGGAACCCGTACGATTCCTGTGGACATCAGGATAATTGTGGCGACGAATCAAAACATGAAGGAGCTTGTAAGAAGTCAGAAATTTCGGGAAGATCTCTTTTATCGTCTATACGTCGTTCCGATTGAGATCCCACCTTTACGCAAGCGCATTGCGGACATCATTCCGTTGGCGATCCATTTTCTAAAGGAATTCAACGAGATGTACGCGCTGGAGAAGAGCATTAATCGGGATGCCTTGCATATGCTCGAAGGATATTCGTGGCCGGGGAATGTCCGAGAGCTGCAAAATGTCATCGAAAGACTCGTAGTAAAGACTCGCTCGGATAGCATCGGGACGCAGGATGTCATTCCCAATCTGTTTAAGGAAGAACCGCTCGCCCGGGAAAACAAGACTGTGGTTCTCGATATTATGCCGTTAAAAGATGCCGTGGAGGAAGTGGAAAATCAGTTGATCTCGCTGGCGCTGAAAAAATACGGTACGGCAGCACGCGTAGCGAAAATTTTAGGGGTCAGTCCCGCGACGGTAAGCAGACGCATGCAACGAAGACTTCAATGATTGTGGATAGAGAGGAGCATTTCGGATGTTTACCTTGCCCGAAACCCGTTTTGACTTTGGAGGAGACGAATACATTTACGCGGAAATCTCTCGGGATATGAGTGAAGAAAGTAATTTCAAAGCTTTGGCGGTGACAAATGAATTGCGCAAGCGGGACATTCCTGGCGTGCATGATATTTGCCCGTCCAATTCTTCGTATATTATCCGTTTTGATCCGGAAGTCATTTCTCCAGTTGATTTGCTGGAGTATTTGAAAGAAATCGATATCACCAAAAGTAATCCTTCCGAGCTGAATATGCAGGTGCGAATCGTAGAAATTCCGATCTGGTACGATGATCCGTTTACACAGGAGTACAGTCGTCGCTTTTCGGAGCGAAATATTTCGCATGATGCGATGAGTGACTTCGAGCTGGTCATGAAGCTGAATCATTTTGCATCCAAGGAGGAATTTATCGAGGCCCACTCATCCAGCCCCTATCTGATTACGATGATGGGGTTTATTCCAGGGACGGCATGGGAGTATCCATTAGGGCTGGAACAGCAGCAAATCATCCAAACGCCGAAATACAGCAGTCCACGTACGGATACGCCAAGTCTAGCCGTGGGACTTGGTGGTGCTTTTACTGTGATCTATCCCTTGCACGCTCCTGGCAGCTATCAGCTTATCGGGACGGCGGCAGTACCCGTTTTTGATCAATCAGGGAGACTTCATGACCTGAAAGACACGTTCTTTTTGGCAAGACCCGGCGACATATGGAAGCATCGTCCAGTGAATGAAGCCGAATATAACCAGATTATCGGGCAGGTAAATGCGGGGGAGTATCGTTATCGTATCAAGCATGTTGATTTCTCCACAGAGGAGTATTTTGCAAACAAAAAAGCGTATTTGACACAGCTCATGGAGGGATTTTAATGCTTTACATCCGGGACGGCGGACTGCAAACATTGGTCCAAGATATGGGACGCAAAGATTACTACCACCTGGGCGTTCCTCCTTCGGGTGCTGCTGACAGGTACTCCTACGTTCTGGGAAACATTTTACTGGGAAATCCCGTAGATTATGCGGCTCTCGAAATTACGCTGCTAGGTCCTGAAATCGAGGTGCGCAAAAAAACAGTCATAGCCATTACCGGGGCACCATTGGACGTAAAGTTGAACGGGTCAGTCATACCGATGTGGGAGACGATCTGCGTGCAGGAAGGTGATATTTTAACCCTCCGTTCTATGAAAAGAGGAGTGAAATCGTACTTGTGTGTCTCCGGTGGCATACAAGTTCCGCATGTTCTCGGGTCTCGTTCGACCTACACACTCAGCCAGCTTGGGGGCTTCCATGGCCGTAAGCTGATGGCAGGGGATGAGATCATAATCGGCGAGCCGTTACCAGGAGTATTTCATCATGTCGGTATGAGAATACCTGAGGAGTATATGCCCAAGTTTTCATCGTCTGTCGATATACGCATGGTGATGGGCATCTCCAGCTATCGGTTAAGCGATGAAGGAGTCAAAGCCTTTTTGAATTCGGAGTGGCAGGTGGGAATCGAGTCCAACAATATTGCCTATCGGTATTCGGGTGCCTCGGCATCGTTCAAGCCGATCGATCCGCCCTTTGGCGCTGGTAATAACCTCTCCAATACCGTTGACATTGTTTATCCGATCGGGGCAATCATGGTTCCGAACGAAAAAGAGCTGATCCTGTTGTTACGCGATGCAACGACCGGCGGAGGCTTTGTGACGCTGGGGACGACGATAAGCGCAGATTTGGACCTGGTTGCACAGTCAAGGCCCCAAACTAAAACACGATTTATCGCTGTTACTATGGAGCAAGCGATCGAAGCACGAATGAGCAAGAAAAAGAAGGTACTAGCCCTACAGGGTCTGATGAAGTAAGTGCAGCGGCATTGACCATAACGGCCCCTTGCATGATACAATACCTTACAGTCGCTGGATCGAAATGGCGGGAAAGGGAGACGAAAATGGAACTCCAATTGCAGATTTCGGATATTCATGATTACTACCCGCTCTTTCTGAAATCCATGCAGGGGACGATGCGGGATCAGAAGTGGGAGCAACAGGCCGTCATCCCGTCCCATACTGGGTCTGGCGAGATTACGCGCATGCGTATTCGATCAGGTATGGAAATTGTCATTACAATGTACGTTTGGTAGAGGACCTGAAGCTAACGATCAAGGAAAGCTGCCGATTGCTTGAGTTTAATTACAGCCTGAATGGCGATACGTATTGTGCTTGGAACGGGCGTGAACGGCATATTAGCCGTCAACAAGGAAATGTTGTTTTTCTGGAGGACAGTCAGATTTATGTGGAGAGGAAAGCACTTATCCGAAATCAGTTTTTGGAGATACGGATGAGTCCCGAGCATCTTTTTGGATATACCGATAGTATAGAAGACAGAGGTTCTCTGGAAGCCTTTTTAAAGCGGCATACAGACAGCATTGACGCGTACGAAGTGACTCCGGCTATTGAAAAATGCGTCCATGACATGTACTTTTGCACGTATCAAGGACCGCTCAAGAAGCTATATCTGGAGAGCAAAGCGATGGAAATCATTGCGCTGGTCAATCAGGATCACAGCTTCGTACAGCCCCCTTCCAAAACAAAGGTCATTTGGCGAAAGCAGGACCGGGAAGTGATCGAACAAGCTCGTGAACTCATTCTCACGCATTTGGAAAATCCGTTATCAATTCGCCAGCTGTCACGACAGGTAGGGATGAATGAGTTCAAGCTAAAGCAGGGCTTTCGAGAATTGTACGACATGACGATCTTTGAGCAGGTGAGAAAGGCTCGCTTGGAAAGAGCGCTGTGGCTGATGGAAACGGAACAGGTAAATATCGGACAGGCGGCAGTAGCAGTTGGTTATAGCAATGCCAGTAATTTTACGGCAGCCTTTCGAAAACAGTACGGCTGTAACCCGAGTGAATATGTGAAAAGGCACTTCGGATATTAAAACAACCTTGCTTCGGCTTGGTTGTTTTTTTGTATGACGATTGTCGCTTGCTAATGGGATAGCGTAGACCAGTTTACGAAATTACTCCCGCTGTAGGGATAAAAACTTCTGCTGCAAGTAGAGGGAGTGTTTCCAAGTGGTTGATAATCATTATCAGAGAGGAGAGAATCACGGTGAACAAAAACTTCCTGATGATTTTTATCACAGTACTGGTCGCAATGACTTCCATCGCCACCTTCAATCCGATCCTGGGATTGCTGGCACGCAATTTGGGCTTTACGGAGATTCAAACGGGTAGTCTGGTGACGATTACCGGCTTGTTCTGGATCATCGGCAGCTTTCTATGGGGAAATTGGGCACGAACCAAGCGGAAAAGGGTCATGGTGATTGCAATCACTGGCTACCTTTTGACACTCGCGAGCTTTGCTTATTTATCCGATCAGGCACAGCTTGTTGCGGTAAATCCTATCGTTCTTTACTGGCAGTTGTTTTTTCTACGGGCAGTCGGCGGTTTTTTCTTTGGAGCGATTCCAACGATGGCACAGGGCTATCTCATGGAGTGGACAACCGCTCAAAACCGGGCATCCGGGATGGCGTTGTTCGGGGGAGCGAGCGGTATGGGTTTTGTACTTGGGCCAGCTTTGGGTGCCGCATTGACTTCTGTTGGCTTCACAGCGCCTATGTATGCTTCGGCTGCGTTGCTTGCTGTGGTAGCGATTTGCTTTGCAATGATCATTCCTCCCCAGCAAAAGCAGCGGGAAAAGGCATCGGGTGGAAAGCTGTCGGCTACTGATCCGCGCATCAGTCTATATGTGGCAATCGGTCTGTTGCTATCGACCGTTATGATCATTTTGCAGGTGACGTGCGGGATTTATATGCAGGACCAGCTATCATTAGCCGCGATAGATGCAGCTACGATGATCGGCGTCGGGCTTTCCGTGGCAGGGGTCATCGTGGTAGTCGTACAGCTCATGGTAGGACGCTATCTCAGATGGAAGCCAGCTCGCTTACTTAAACTCGGCTTGACATCTTTGTTTGCCGCCTTTGCGCTATTTTTGTTAGCTCCGTCGCTGTATCTACTCGTGTTCGTTTTATTTGGAATCGGAATCGGATTTACTCTACCCGGTTATATCACAGCGGCATCACTTGCAGTTCAGGCGGAAGAGCAATCAACCGTGGCCACCTATACGGCAGCGGCACAAGGGGTGGGCTCGTTTATCGGTCCCTTGACCGGGACCCTCCTATACTCGCTTCATTTGTCGATTCCGTATGTGGTTTGTGCCGTATTGCTGTTCCTGTTTTGCCTACGTGTATTTACAAAGAGAAGAGTGGAAGCTGTGGTAGCTAACTCGTAAACGAATTGGAAAATCAAAAAGGTATTCAGGAGCGAAACATCCATTCCTGGATACCTCTTTTTATGAAATCTCGATGATCCATTTGATTCCAGTAAGACTTCCACATAAGACTTCAAGGTTCTTGAGGTAACCATCATGACCACCTCAAAATCTGGATGGTTGGATAACGTCTGCACGAACTGCTGTCCCGGTTCAATCAGATTTTGGAGCGATCGAAACGAAGGAAATGATAGGGCGTCAAATATGACGAAGGGGGGATTATATGAGGATGCAGATGAGTGTACTCTCGGCTCTCTTTCTTGCATGTACTTTATTTATTGGTACTGTCAAGGCGAGCTGGGCGTATATGTTTGTTGTCAATAATGGAAGCATATATGTGATCTCAGAGGAGCATGTAGATCCAAAACAAATTGGCTCGAAAATCGGAAAGGTTACTAGCTATTCGGATCAGGAAGGGACTTACTCGGGGAATTTTTCGAATCGATACCCAAAAGGAACGGAATATTTCGAAATTATCGGACTTGAAAGAAAGGATGCAATCGCTGTGAAAGAAAAGGAGGGGGTGTATATTAAGGCAGCTTATGAGGGTGAGTATGCGGGTGATAGGAATGGCTGGTCAGACTTTTACCCATATGTTGTTTTCGGAGCTCTTATTGTGTTCATTACTATGTATTTCCTGAAAAAACGGATGATACGGTAGCATTTACACGGATAGTAAGATTTGGTGAGTCGAACCGACGGATAGAGCTTGAGAACCTCTCAAACATAGTGGGCATAAGCTGAGCATATATGTCGATTTGAGAGGATGTCTTTCACATGTATCCTTATCGCCAAGAATTTTATCCATTTCCCTTCCCTGATTATAGGTATATGCCAATCAGGTATTATTCCTCCCCATATTCAGAAGGATGGCTGCCCTGGACCAAGGGTACCCAAGGAGCGGATGAAGGATACCATTCACCGGAGCAAGAGCAGCTTATCTTCGTGCTTGTACACGGATCTTGGGCTGACGCTCACTTCTGGGACAGTGTTGCAGAGGTGCTGCGCAGTCAAGGTCATGTCGTCTATACACCGGAATACGCAGGTCACGGCAACGATCCAAATAAAGATGTCACGCATGCGATGATTACGAAGTCGGTCGTTGATTTTATAACGAAACGGAACCTGCGTGATTTTATTCTCGTCGGTCACAGCTTCGGCGGATCGGTCATCCAGAAGGTTGCAGAGCAAGTACCGGACCGCATCAGACGCCTAGTCTTCTGGGACGCTTTCGTACTCAAAGACGGCGAATCGGTTGCCGACGAGTTTACCACGGAAATGAAGGAAGGCTTCGAGCAGCTCAGAGCCAGCTCAACGGACGATACGATCATGCTTACGTTTCCGTTGTTTCGGGATGCATTCGTCAATACGGCAACTCATAAGGAAGCCAAACAGATGTATGCAAGTGTCACTCCGGAACCGGCTAAGCCGCTTTTCGAGAAGCTGGATCTGAAATCGTTCTATGCACTGTCTACGCCTAAAAGCTATGTTTACTTCTACCAAGACAATGCATTGCCACAAGGAGAAGGCTTCGGCTGGCATCCGCACATGTCCAGCCGTCTCGGTCAGTTCCGCTTGATCGTTGGCGATGGAGACCACTTTACGGACACACTGACAAGACCGGCGATGTTGGCTCAGAAGATTTACGAGGCGGGTAGGGACTGACAAGTGGAAATAACGAACACATTGGCTCTATAAAAATGTCTTGGAAAGAAAGTGAACTAGGCATTTTTCGTTGACGTTAAAATTCTTTTTCTGTGTGTAAGAGAGAAGAAGGTGAGAAAAAAGTTCACATAATAAAAATTATGTAAACATATTTCGTGAGGGAAGAACAAAAGCCGCGCTCGTCTCGTTTACCCCGAGCAGTTTCTTGATATCGACAAACGAGCAGCCTGTTGTCCCAGATTTTTCATCGAAAAAGCCTTGCTGCTATTAGGAGCGCAAGGCTTCTTGATTGTTCATGACGGTTGAAACAGTTTCAAGCTTCGGCAATTGATCGATAAACGCCTGAAGTGCACTCGTCACATAAGTATCTTTCCGCGTGATGAACTCCGTTTTTATAAGCCGCATCGACTCCGGAATTTGATGCGTAGCGATCATTCCTTCCGCCACATGCTTACTGATTACCTTTTTGGGCAGCAAGGAAATCCCTAGACCAGCGGCTACTCCTCCAATAATGGCCTCCAAGGTCCCTAGCTCCATAATAACAGGCTGATCCAGACCCATCATTTTCATCCACTGCTCCAATACAGCACGGTAAGAGCAGCCCTGAGTAAATACGAGAATCGGCTTTTGGGAAGCATGCTCGATGTCGATCACGGATGCAGTGGAAGCGATGACCAGCTCTTCTTCAAAGGCTGGAAGAGACGAGAGTTCGGGATGATTGCATTCACAGCCGATGAAGGCACCGTCGAGTTCATAGTGAAGCACCTGATCCATTAAAAACTGAGTATGTCCGGTAGCCAAAGAGAGACGGACATTGGGGTATTGCGCATAATACGAGGCAAGCAGCTTGGGTAGCCGTACCGCGGCGGCCGTCTGTGTAGAGCCAATCGCTAGCGGGCCGCTCGGTTCACTGGACGATGAGAGTGCTCTCGTTGCTTCATCAAGCAGACCGACGATTTTGTTTGCGTAGTCAAGAAGCATTTTGCCACTGGAGGATAACGTCATTCCTCGGTTATGGCGATGAAAAAGCACATTGCCGAGCTCTGCCTCCAATTGCTGTATTTTCGCAGTAACATTAGATTGAACATAGCCTAAACGAGCGGCTGCCTTTGTAATCGAACCCTCTCTTGCCACCATTTGAAATACCCGCAAATCGGAACTTTCCACAAAGAACCCCTCCTGATTCGACGTTCCAAATAACTCATGATTGAAAGAAAAGTTTTGCTATCAGAAATGGAGATAGCAAGTATCTTTACTAATCATTATGCATGATGGCAATCCTCCTTTACAATAAAAACATCTCAAGCAAAGTGGAGGAGAGCAGCAATGAACAAATGGAGTTACTACGGGTTAATCCTTCTCACTACTCTTATGATGGGGATTGCGTTTCCAATTGGAAAAATGGGGTTAGCCTATGCGCCGCCATTCTTGCTTGTCGCCGTCCGTTACCTACTCGCTGGCGGGATTCTCGCAGTGATCGTCTCCAAGCGACCAAAGCCTCAAGGCAGCAAACAGTGGCTCCAGGTTGGCACTATCGGACTATTTCAATCAGCAGGCGTTATGGGCTGTGGCTTTTACAGCTTGCATTGGATTACGTCGAGTGAGTCGGCCATCATTACCTTTGTCAATCCGCTGATTGTAATCGTCCTGGGTACCTTTGTGCTTGGCAAAGTATACTGCGCGTATCAATGGTTAGGAGTGGCCATCGGTTTTATCGGTGTCGTCTTTACGTTCGGCTTCCATCTAAATTTGCAGCCTGGCACCTGGCTCGCTTTTGCCGCAGCTGTTAGCTTTGCGGTAGCGACGTTACTGATCAAAAAGTGGGGAAGTGCTTTTGACACAATGGTGCTTGCTGCTTATCAAATGCTTGCCGGTGGGCTGATCATTTTGCTCCTGAGCATGTTTACAGAAGAGCCTGTTTTCATCATCAATCCATCATCACTCTTTATTCTGCTCATGCTCGTAGTTGTTTGTTCTATCTTACAGTTTTCACTCTGGTTTTATTTATTGAAAAAAGGGGATGCGACCAAAACGAGTGCCTTTTTGTTCCTCGTACCATTTTTCGGAGTTCTCAGCAGCTGGTGTCTACTGGGTGAGCAGGTGCAATGGTACGTCATCGCTGGAGGTGCACTGATCTGCGTGGGTATTTTTCTCGTCAATTGGGACAAGAAAAGCACGGCACCGCAAATGGTAAGAAGGGTGCTGACAAGATAAAAGAACAGTTTTTTGCGAAGCAGGGATGTAGACTGAAAAATTGCAGGAGGGGAGGTGGAATCGTTTGAAATAATCTTGTTGACAAGAAAAAAGACGTCTTTTATATTTGTTGTACATACAATAATTCGGAGTTGAGGATTCATGGCTGATGAAAGCTATTTGCATGACTGCCTGTTTTTTACGACGAACCGGTTGAGCCGTGCAATTACGAAGATGGCAGAGGAAGAGTTTGCGATGACAGGGCTGACCCCGATGTATGGATATGTCATTCGTCTCGTCATTGGAAATCCGGGTATTCCTCACAAAGAGGTAGCAGAAAAACTATATATCTCTCCTTCGACACTGACGCGATTTGTTGACAAATTGCAAACCAGACAGCTGGTGGAGCGACAGGTACAGGGCAAGCATGTTTTTCTTTATCCAACTGAAAAAGGGTTGGAGCTTGAAGAGACGATCCGTGCTGCGTCGAAGAATTTGTGCAGACGCTATCAAGCAATCCTCGGGGTAGAACCTACTGATTTAATGGCAGCACAAATGGAATTGATGAGTGAGAAACTAGAGAACGAGTAATTTTTTTATAAATATAGTTGTATGTACACACAACAATAAATAGGAGAGTGGAGGAGTCTTCTCATGCAGTTGAAGGAAAAAGCCCCAGGTATTTATTACGGTTGGATTGTGGTCTTTCTTACTTTTCTCACCTTGCTAGTTTCTGCTGGTATCAGATCCATGCCAAGTATCCTCATGCTGCCGTTCTCGACTGAATTTGGCTGGAGTCGAGGGAGTATTTCTGGTGTCATTTCTGTCGGAATATTCTTATATGGCTTGACAGGACCTTTTGCAGCAGCGTTATTGCAAAAATTCGGAATACGCAGAGTGGTTGTCATATCCCTTGCCGTATTGGCAGGAAGCTTGGCTGTTACGCCATTAATGACCTCTCTTTGGCAGTTTGAAATTTTGTGGGGCTTGGTATCCGGGCTTGCTACAGGGATGATGGCCAATGTGCTGGGGGTCACGGTCAGTAATCAATGGTTTGTGCATCGCCGTGGCTTAGTGGTCGGTCTGCTTACAGCGAGTGCCGCTACAGGTCAGCTGCTGTTTTTGCCCCTGCTCGCGAAAATTACGGTGGAGTTTGGTTGGCGCTATGCAATTTTTACCTCTGTGGCTGCATTGGTGATCGTGATGATCGTTGTTGCAATCTGGTTTCGTAATCATCCGCACGAAGTAGGTCTCGCACCTTATGGAACAGATAAAGTTGCCCCGCCGGTACCGTTTACCGGGAATATTTTTCTAACACCGATTAAAGCGTTGCTGTCTGCATTGAAAAACAAAACGTTTTGGCTACTGGCTGGTACCTTCTTTTTCTGTGGTTTTTCTACAAATGGACTGATTGGTACCCATCTTATACCAGCCTGTGGTGATTTTGGAATTCCAGAGGTGACGGCAGCCGGTCTTTTAGCCTTGATGGGGTTGTTTGATTTGGTTGGTACGACTTTGTCGGGCTGGCTCTCAGATCGTTACGACAATCGCAAGCTGCTCTTCATTTACTATGGACTGCGTGGTCTGTCTCTGATGTTTCTACCGTATGCACTTGATGCAGGTCCAACGATGCTGCTCATCTTCTCGATCTTCTATGGTCTCGATTGGATTGCTACCGTTCCACCGACTGTGAAGCTGGCTGCGCAAGAATTCGGGAAAGAGAACTCGGGCATGATTTTCGGTTGGATCGTGGTCGCTCACCAGGTGGGGGCTTCGGCAGCAGCTTATGGTGCAGGGGTCATGCGTGACTGGCTGGGAAGCTACTCGACACCATTTATCATTGCTGGTCTTGTCTGCTTGCTCGCAGCACTGATGTCCATGCGAATCGCCAAAGCAAGCACGAATTTGACAGTAGCAGGAGTGTCTAAATAAACAACAAAAACAGCCATGCCCAAGTGAAATGGGGTGGCTGTTTTTGCGTCGTAAAGAGATCATAGCGTGATATCCAAATCCTTTAGCTTGCGATAAAAGGTCGTTCTGCCCATTCCCAGCTTGGATGCCAGCAGTGATTTATCTCCACGAAACGATTCCAAATACTTTTGCATAATCACTTTTTCCGCTTCTAGCATGCTCTCCCGGTAGCTTTCCTTGATTCCCATCTCAATTTTATCCTCCATGTGCATCCATTCCTCAGAGCGATCCTCCATGCACTCCAGAACAATCTGCTTGATGAACTCGGCACCAAGAAGCTGTTGTTCATCAGCCGGGTCGATTAAAATAGCAAATCGCTCCAGGATGTTATACAGCTCACGAATATTGCCAGGATAATGGTATTTCTTTAATTCGCTGTACAGGGTCAAAGCGTACGGCTCGAGCTGGCGGAACAAGTCCTTGCTCTGATTTTTTAGAAAAAGCTTGGTAAGAAGCGGTATATCCTCCAAGCGATTGCGCAGGGGAGGGACGTTCACCTTGAGCACATTCAGACGATAATACAGATCTGCGCGAAAGGTGTTGTTTTTCACCAGATGAATTAAATCCTCATTCGCCGCTGCCAGCACACGAATGTTAATCGGGATCACCTTGTTGCCGCCGAGACACACGACCTCCTTTTCTTGCAAGACCCGAAGCAGGCGTGCTTGGAAATGAAGCGAAATCGAATTGATTTCATCCAGAAAGACAGTGCCGTTGTGCGCAACCTCAAACAACCCTTTTTTCCCATGCTTGGAGGCGCCCGTAAAAGCTCCATCCTCGTAGCCAAACAGCTGACTTTCCAACAGTGTCTCAGGCAGGGCGGCACAATTGATTGCAACAAATGGATGTGACTTTCGCTTGCTATGATTGTGAATGCTTTGGGCTATTAATTCCTTTCCTGTTCCGGTTTCCCCGATAATCAGTACTGTCGAGTCTGTCAGAGCAAATTTCTTGGCACGCTCAATCGTCCGTTTCATATCTGCATTCTCACAAATGATGTCCTCAAACGTGGTTTTCGCGAGTTGTCCTTTGGCTTCATTCTCCAATCGATATTTTTGTTCAATTTTTTGGATGTTAGTAATGTCTTGAAAGGTAAATACGTTACCGATCTTCCTGCCCTTTTGATACAAGATGGTTTTATTCGTATTCAGGCGCGAATGCTCGAACGAAATGATTTTATCTTGAAAGTCGTCCTGATCAGCAAGCTGGCGAGAGGCTTCATCGGATACGGCTTGAGACAATTCCTTTCCAAACAGACTTTCTGCGGGCAACTCCAGGAGCTTGCGGGCAGCCTCGTTGACGATTGTGATTTTGTCTTGTCCATTTGTGGCGATGATCCCGTCACGGACGGAATGAATAATGGCTTTAAACTCTTGATTCTTTGTTTCTTCTTCTCTTTTATAATGGATGATTTCGATCGCACGCTCGATCGATTCGAGAATACTTTTTTCGGAATAAATGAGGGTTCCATGCAGCCCGTTTTGTTTGGCAAAGGTAACGGCAAATCCGGTTCCGATCACTGCGCCTTTCGTTTTGGAAAACTTCTCAATTTTTACCTGTAGCTCTTCCGGGGTGCGGTAGGTGATGTACTCGAGCTTGATATTCAGCAAATCCTGCAGGGCAGAGTAGTCGTAGCGAAGATCTGCCAGGTCAAACATCGCGATGGCGATACGGTTGGAGTAGGGCATCGACTTTTTCACAGCTGAGAGAATGTCGGATGGAGTCAAATGCAAATGAATCACAGGAATATCGGTCTTGCTTTCCAGCAGGCCTTTGGTGAAGCGGCCCGTAATGATAATGTCCGTCTCGGTTTTCTCCACGCGAGGCAAAAGAGTATGGAGCAAATCGTCAGCATCCTCGGGATGTGATTCAAAAACTTGAATGTTCACATTCATCTTGCTTGCGAGCTTGGTTGTGATTCGTGTCGCTAGCTGGATGAAATCTCCTTGCCCCAGTATCGAAATATTCGTCATCAAGGCTGCTCTCTCCTGACTAGGGAATTTGACATACACAAGTAAACCACTCTACTTACTATACATTCTTGATAAGCTATGTAGTTCCTCTTTTGGTACGTTTGTTCCGTTTTCGGGATAGCTTGTCCAAACATAACGAGTAGAAATGCTGCCAAATGAACATTCTGAGTATTGGCATAGTTCATGCAATAATACCTGGTTCAAATACGAAAGGGGAGTGCTGATCTTGTTTACGATTAAACCAAGGGTTGCGGGTGTTACCGAAGAGCTGCGCGATCTATATGAAACAGTGAGTCCATCCACGATTGGTCATCTTACGGATTTTGGTTTTCTGACAGGATTGCAGCCTTTGTTTCGACCTATTCACTTTGTTGGCAATGCCGTGACGGTACGTATTCCGCACATTGATGCTACAGCGATTCGCCACGCGCTTGAATTGGTAGAGCCAGGCGATGTGATTGTGGTTGACATGTCTGGTGACGAGCAGCGTGCTTGCTGGGGAGAGTTCATGACGTATGCTGCTATGACAAAAAAGGTAGTTGGGGCGATCGTTTCCGGATGCGTGACAGATGTTCGACCGATTATGGAGGTGGGCTTTCCAGTCTTCTCCCGGGGAATTAGTCCGCTGACTACAAGAGCACTCAACCTGGAAGGAGAAGTCAATACGACCGTCAGTATTTGCGGTGTCGGCATTAATCCGGGAGATTTGGTAGTCGCCGATGATGACGGTGTTTTCGTGGTTAATCCAGCCCAAGCCAAAGATTTCGCCATAAAAGCATTGGAAAAACAGCAAAAGGAAAAGCAAATGCGAGAAGAACGTGGCTACGATCAGTTGTACTTATCTCGGGTCAAGCAATCGTAAACAGCAGGCATGTAGAAAAGGGGGTTTTATTCTGTGCGAAGGAATCGACTAGCATCATTATTGCTTTCATTGACATTGTTACTTGCGGCTTGCGGCTCAAATGAGTCGGCCTCTTCAGGCGAAATAGAAGCAAAAGACTTGGTGGTAGCCCTAACGGGAGATCCCGTGAGCCTAGACCCGCATAACGCTACGGACACGATCTCGAGCTTGATCAATTACCAGGTCCTGGATACGCTCGTTGCTTTTAATGAAAAGATGGAGATCGTACCACGTTTGGCAGAAAGCTGGACCGTTTCAGAAGACGGGAAAACATGGACCTTCAAGCTTAGACAAGGCGTTACGTTTCACGACGGCACTCCATTTAATGCAGAAGCGGTAAAAATCAGCTTTGAACGAGTTGCGAACAAGGAGAAGAAGCTCAGCCGCCGCGCTCTTGTTGGGCAATTTATTGATCATATTACCACAAATAACGATACAGAGGTGGTATTCCATCTCAATACACCACAGGGACCTTTTTTAAACAACCTGGCTGTCACGGCGAGTGGAATCCTCAGCCCCAAATCGATTCAGGAAAACGAGCAAGGGATCGCCAAAAACCCAGTAGGGACTGGTCCTTTTATCTTCAAGCAATGGACTCCTGGAGATGCGTTGGTATTGGAAGCGAATCCACAATATTGGGGCGGCAAGCCAGGTGTGAAATCCGTTACCTTTAAACCAGTCCCGGAAAATGCTGCGCGCGTCATCATGCTGGAAACAGGAGAAGCAGATGTAATCGAAAAAGTACCAGCTTCGGAGATAGATCAGCTGAAGAGCAAGGTTGACCTGACAGTTATCTCCAGAGCGACGAACAGGGTCTTGTATGTCGGAATCAATACGACAAAAGCGCCGCTCGACCAAATCAAGGTTCGCCAAGCACTTAACTATGCGATTGATCGAGAGACGTTGGTAAACAAGCTGTATGAAGGACGAGTGAAGATGGCAACGGCAGCTGTAGCTGCGCAAACGTTTGGCTATAGCGATGTAGGCGCGTATCCGTATGACATGGAAAAAGCCAAGCAGCTACTAAAAGAAGCAGGTGTAAAAGAGGGGACTAGGCTGAGGCTGATCCTCGCTGCGAACGTCATTCAAGATAGACCGGCAGCCGAGTTTGTCCAGAACAATTTACAAAAGGCTGGACTGGATGTTGAATTGAAAATTCTTGAACTGGGCGCTTATTTGGAAGCATTGAAGGATCCGAACAGCTATGATCTGTTTGTTCGTGGGGCTTCTGCCAATACGGGTGACGCTGATTCTGTCCTGAGTGACGGTTTGTTATCGACGAATGCAACCAATTACTCCCATTATGCAAATCCGGAAGCAGACAAGCTGATCAAAGCAGGTGCGGCCCAGATCAAGCCGGAGGATCGTCAAAAATCGTATGGCGAGGCATTGAAGCTGATCAAGGAGGAGGCTCCGTGGATTTCCCTGCACGAAGACGTAGGCTATGTTGGTGTACGGAAAAACGTCGAGGGAGTCGAGCTTCAACCGACATATATTTGGGATCTGCGCAAGGTAATCAAAAAATGACAGGAGTGACCAGGATGTCTTTTCAAGTGGTGATGGCCCAGTTAGGCTCGACCGATGACAAGCAATTGAATCTGCAAAAAGCAGAAAAAGCGCTCAGGGAGGCAACGAGCATTCATGGGGCAGATTTGGTCGTGTTCCCGGAAGCGTATATGAGTTATTTTCTCGTGGGTACGCCACGTGAGGTAAAGCTAAACGATGCGGAGACGATACAAGGTCCGTTTGTCAGTGGAATGTGCGAGTTGGCTCGCCAATATGGCGTCTGGGTCATATTTGGAATGCGGGAGAGGACAGAGGATACAGAGGATGACAGAGTCTATAATTCGGTCGTTCTGGTAGATTCGGCTGGGACAATCGTGAGTACGTACCGGAAGACGCATTTGTACGATGCATTCGGAGCAAAGGAATCGCAGAACATTAAACCCGGCGCTTCTTTGTTTACACCAGTTGAAACTCCATTTGGCAAAATTGGCTTGCTCGTATGCTATGAATTGCGTTTTCCCGAAATTGCCCGTTATCAGGCTTTGCACGGAGCGGATATGCTCGTCGCTCCTTCTGGCTGGGTGAAGGGACCTGTAAAGGAGCGTCACTGGGAAAATCTCGTTTCGGTTCGCGCATTGGAAAATACGGCTTATGTGGTTGCTTGCAATCAGATCAATGATTACTACATCGGGCAAAGTCTGGTTGTGGACCCGATGGGCGTGGTCCTCGCTCAAGGCACGGAGACAGAAGGCTTGATTCCTTGTCGGATTGATCTAGAGCGTGTGAAGGAAGTGCGGGCAAAGCTTCCATCACATCTGCACCGTATGCCAGAGATGTACGCATAACGAGAAGGGGGAATTCCTTTGCTCCGTTATATCGTAAAACGCTTGCTGCAAATGATCCCGACCCTGATTGGTGTGTCCCTGCTTTGCTTTATCATCATCCATTCCGTGCCGGGCAATCCAGCGCATCTCATCGCAGGGGTCGATGCGACTGCAGAAGAGATTAAGATTGTCACCGAGCGTTTGGGACTTGATCGACCTTTGTATGAACAGTACGGCAGCTACGTATGGGGATTGCTCCAGGGAGACTTGGGCACTTCCCTGCGTTCTGACAGACCGGTGGCTGAAGAAATATTGTCGAGATTCCCCAATACGATCATGCTGACTTTGCTATCGGTGGTCATTATGGTGATCATCGGACTTTTTGCGGGTGTCATTTCTGCGACGAAGCCAAATAGTGTGCAGGACAACACTGCCATGATGGTTTCATTATTTGGCATATCGATGCCTGTTTTTTGGTCGGGAATCATGCTGATTCTCGTATTTTCCTATTATTTGCAATGGCTTCCCTCTGGGGGCAGCACGCAGTTCAAGCATTACATTTTGCCGGCGCTGGCACTTGGATTTTCATCCTCTGCAGTGCTCGCACGGTTGACACGCTCGAGTATTTTAGAAGTGATTAACCAGGATTTTATTCGAACAGCCCGTGCCAAAGGGGTCAGAGAAAAGCTGGTCATTTACAAGCACACATTAAAAAATGCGTTAATTCCGATCATTACCATCATCGGATTGGAGTTCGGTCATCTGCTGGGCGGAGCGGTTTTGACCGAAACGGTTTTTTCCATGAATGGACTCGGTCGTTATATTATTCAGTCCATCCAGTTTCGGGATTATCCCGCTATCCAAGGCAGCATTCTCTTTGTCGCTGCTCTGTTCGTCATCGTAAATCTCGTTGTTGATTTATGCTACGGCTCGGTTGATCCGAGGATTCGCTACGACTGATGAAGAGGAGGGAAGAGCGATGAGTAATTCCGAAATCACGCTAAATGTGGGAGCGACATCAGCTGAGCCCGCTTATGAACGTCGTTCACCGTGGGCATACATGCTGCGTCGATTTAAAAAGAACAAGCGTGCGCTGGTTGGCTTTTGGATGGTTGCTGTATTTGTTGGCTTGGCTATTTTTGCAAGAGTCATCGCACCGTACGATCCGATTGAGCAAAACATGAATGTGATCCTGCAGTCGCCATCCATGAATCATTGGTTCGGCACAGATGAGTACGGGCGCGATATTTTTTCACGAATTTTGTATGGTGCTCAAATCTCCTTGATGATCGGAATTGTAGGGGTCCTGATTTCTGTCGGTATCGGAGTCGGTCTCGGTACGATATCTGGTTATTTTGGTGGCAAAGCTGACATGCTGATCATGCGCATCATGGATATTTTTATGGCTTTTCCGAGTTTTTTGCTCGCCCTGGCTATCGTCAGTGTGCTTGGTCCAGGCATGGTCAACGTGATGATTGCGATCGGCATTTTTTCCGTTCCTACTTTTGCCAGAATCTCACGGAGCGCGGTCATTTCTGTGAAAACGAAGGAGTATATTGAGGCTTCCAAATCGATGGGAGCCAGCCATTCCCGAATCATTTTCAAGCATGTCATCCCCAATAGTGTTGCGCCGATTATTGTTTTGTCGACCATGCGCATCGCGACTGCGATTCTTACCGCCTCCGGACTCAGCTTTCTCGGCATGGGAGCACAGCCACCCACTCCTGAATGGGGCGCGATGCTGAGCACTGGCAGAGAATACTTGCGTTCTGCTCCACACGTCAGTACGATTCCGGGCTTGGCGATCATGTTTATGGTGCTGGGCTTCAATATGCTCGGTGACGGCTTGCGTGATGCACTTGATCCAAAAATGAAGCTGTGAGATGGGAGGGAGAGCCATGGAGCGCAGCATTTTGGAAATAAAAGGTTTGAAGACGGTCTTTTACACAGATGACGGTGTAGTAACCGCTGTAGATGGGGTCGATATAAAAGTTCGGGCAGGGGAGACTGTCGGAATTGTAGGGGAATCCGGCTCCGGCAAGAGTGTCACCTCCTTGTCAGCGATGAGATTGACACCAGGGAAAGTAGAAGGCGCGATACATTTTAACGGACAAGATATCATGCGTCTGTCGGAAGAAGAGATGAGAGAGATTCGCGGAAATGAGATGGCGATGATCTTTCAGGAGCCGATGACCTCACTCAATCCTGTTTTCACGATAGGGGATCAAATCGGAGAAGCGGTTCGCATTCATTTGAAATACGATAAGGGAAAAGCCCGTGAGCGTTCCATCGAGATGTTGAGGCTCGTTGGAATACCGAGAGCAGAGCAAATCGTGGATGAATACCCGCATCGATTATCAGGCGGGATGCGACAGCGTGTCATGATTGCCATGGCAATGGCTTGCAATCCCAAGCTTCTCATAGCTGATGAACCAACTACGGCCTTGGATGTGACGATTCAGGCGCAAATTCTCGATTTGATGCGTGAACTGAAAACGACCAAAGGCACGGCTATTCTATTCATTACGCATGATCTGGGAGTCGTAGCGGAAATGTGCGATCGAGTCGTGGTCATGTATAACGGAAAAGTAGTAGAAGAAAGTGATGTCGTCACGCTGTTTACCAACCCACAGCACCCGTATACCCGAGGTTTGATGAAGTCCATGCCCACGCTGGAATCTGCAGAAAAGCGCCTTTACTCGATAAAAGGAAGTGTGCCCTCACCAGGAGCTCCGCAAATCGGATGCAGCTTCGCTCCCCGTTGCGAATATGCCATGGACATTTGTAAAATCGAGCCTCCACGTTTAGAGGAAATCGGAGCCGATCATGTGAGCAGATGCTGGCTTCATTCGTCGGAAGGGAGGTGGAACGGTCATGAGTCAGCCGTTAATTGAGGTAACCAATCTCAAGAAATACTTTCCGATTAAAAAGGGGATTTTCAGCCGAACGGTCGGACATGTCAAAGCAGTGGACGGATTGGATTTTACGATTTTCAAAGGGGAAACACTTGGTCTGGTAGGTGAAAGCGGTTGTGGAAAATCGACGACAGGCAGAGCCATTCTGCAATTAATCGATCCTACAGAGGGAGAGGTTAAGTACGAGGGGAGAAATCTGGTCGGTATGAAGACCACCGAATTACATAAACTTCGCAAAGACATGCAGATGGTTTTCCAGGACCCGTATGCTTCGCTCGATCCACGGCTAACCGTAGGAGATATCATTGCGGAGCCTTTGGAAATCCACAAGATCGCACAGGGCAGTGAAAAGAACCGGCGCATCGATGAACTCTTGAATGTGGTTGGGCTTAGTAGTGCGCATGCCAAGCGCTACGGTCATGAATTCAGCGGGGGACAGCGTCAGCGGATCGGGATTGCCCGTGCACTTGCCTTGAACCCAAAGCTGATTGTGGCGGATGAACCTGTATCCGCTCTGGACGTATCGATTCAGTCACAGGTGATTAATCTGTTGCAGGACTTGCAGGAGCAATTCGACTTGACCTATTTATTCATCGCCCATGATCTCAGTGTAGTCAAGCATATTAGCAACCGAATCGGTGTGATGTATTTGGGACGCATTGTGGAGCTAGCGGACAAGACCGAGCTGTTTGATACTCCTATGCATCCGTACACGAAAGCACTCTTGTCGGCGGTACCTAACCCGAATCCATTGATGAAAAAAGAGAGGATTGTACTGCGCGGAGACGTTCCCAGTCCAGCCAATCCACCAGCAGGATGCACATTTCATCCACGCTGCACAGATTGCATGGAAATTTGCAGGACAGTGAAACCGATCTTTAAGAAGGTCAACGGCAGATATATCGCTTGTCACTTGTACGAATAAAATAGCCTGCTTTCCTAAAGGAGGATGTCCGAATGACGTCAACGAACTATATGAAAGAGATGAGCTGGACCACCTTTGTCGAGCGCGCCAAGGAAACAGATTTGGTTCTTTTGCCTACAGGCGCTTGTGAGGTGTATGGTCCGCATTTACCCCTTGGTTCAGACCTACTGGTTGCAACAAAAATTGCGGAAAAGGTAGCCACACGTGTAAATGCCATCATCGGTCCAGCCCTTGAGGTTGGTGATTCATCAGCTCTCGACGATTTTCCCGGAACCATTACCATTAGGCCGGAGAGCTACAAATAGTACTTGCAGGATGTGGTAAACAGCTTGGTCAAATGGGGACTGAAAAACTTCCTCTTCGTCAATGGTCACGCTGGCAATGTTGCGATGATCAATCATGTAGCGCAGTCACTACGCGAGCGCCCTGAGCTACGTTGTGCCCAAATTGATTGCTGGCGTTTCATCAAATCTCAGGATCAAGGTATCGTCGAAGCAGGTGAGGTCGCACACGGACATGCTGGTGAGGCTGGAACGTCTGTCATGATGTATTTGTATCCGGAGCTTGTTGATCCGAGTAAAGGAATCGACGAGGTACCCAAGCAAAAAGATTTCTTTCCCGAGATTATTAAATATTCCCGTTATTCCACAAAATCAGAGTCGGGTGTCATTGGCTATCCTACTGCTGCAACAAGTCAAAAGGGCGAGGTGCTTGTCCATCGTTCCGTCGATCGGATCGTTCAATTCTTGCATGAAGCATGGGACATTCCTCACTCCTAGTACATAGCCAGCGGTCACTGTGCTCGATGTAGACAGGAGGATTTATGATGACAATGAGTGAAAATCAGGTGAGAGTGGCTGTTGTACAAGCATCGCCAGTGATCATGAATTTGACAGAGTCGATTGAAAAGCTTCGCACGTTAACATCAGATGCGGCCAAGCAGGGAGCGAAATTAGTGCTGTTTCCGGAAGCCTTTCTTTCTGCCTATCCAAGAGGGCTTACTTTTGGCTCCAAGATCGGGAGTCGTTCTGAAAAGGGACGAGAAGACTGGTATCGGTATTGGGAAAGCTCCCTCGCTGTGCCGAGTGCAGAAACCGATCAACTTGCTAAAATAGCAAAGGACTATGCCGTGTATCTTGTTGTAGGGGTAACGGAAAAAGAGCACGGCTCTGGTACGCTCTATTGCACGGTTCTTCATTTTGGACCGGATGGTACATTACTCGGAAAGCACCGGAAATTAAAGCCAACCGGGATCGAGAGACTGGTTTGGGGCGAAGGAGACGGTAGCACCTTGCCCGTTTTCGAAACATCCTATGGGAAAATCGGGAGCTTGATCTGTTGGGAAAACTACATGCCCCTCGCACGCATGGCGATGTATAGCAAGGGTGTGGAGTTGTATTTGGCACCAACGGCTGATTCCAGAGAAGTGTGGCAATCGACCATTCGTCATATCGCTTTGGAGGGGCGCTGTTTCGTTTTGTCATGTAATCAATTCGTTACAAAAGATATGTACCCGACCGATTTAGCCTGCTACGAAGAGCTGGAATCTGAGCCAGAGGTGATGTGCAGTGGGGGGAGTGCCATCGTAGGACCGCTTGGAAACTATGTGGTAGAGCCGGTATACGGGAAAGAAGACATTTTGCTTGCTGATCTGGATTTGAGCCAAATTGTAAAAAGCCGCCTCGATTTTGATGTGAATGGGCATTATTCCAGGCCGGATGTTTTCCAGCTCTCGATTGATGAAAGGCCACGAGCGAATACGAAAGAAACGAGTAGTGAATAACGATGAAAAAGACAACCATTTGCATGACAGCTCATTGATTGGAGTGGCTGTAAATGGTTGTCTTTCTTCATAATTAAATTGTTCACTCTACATACAATCCACCTGTATAAATCGCAGTCAGATTGCGTGCAATCTCATCGACAGGATGGTTGTACTCATTGCGCACAATGTCCCACAAATACATTTCGTTAGCAAAAAACCAACCTCTTGCGATCAAGGTGTGATCAACATCCTTGCGTGCGAGTCCATTTTGTTGGGAGTAGATAATGTCCTGTGAGATGTGCAGGATGAATTGCTCGCGAATTTCTTTCCACTTTTGATTGACTTCCTCTGATAATCGTATGCCTTCCTCGATGACCTGCATCATGGCGCGCTCCTGATTTGCCATTTCCAGAAAAAGTCCAGCCTGCTTTTCAATCATAGCACTCGCTTCCTCTTTTGATCGTGGAGTAAATGTCATCTGCGCAATCGCATAAAACTGCTTCATAACCTCATCCATTAATTGAATCAGGATATCGTCTTTCCCAGTGAAATGCAGATAAGCGGTGCCGTACCCGGTTTCCGCTTTTTTGATGATCTGCGAAATCGTCGTTTTTTGAAAACCATATTCGATAAAAACATCACTTGCCGCTGCCAAAAGCTTTGCCCTGGTCTTGAGGGAGCGTTGTTTTCTTGCTGAAGCCTGCTCATTTATTGGATTCATGCTGAGTCCTACCATTTCTTCGTTTTGTAACTGACGCGGTGTCATTGACATGATGTCAGTTATAGAATATTCTAAATTCAATAGTGAAATCAAGTCAAAAAGGGTGGTTACGATGAAAGAGTATACGTTCGATCCTTCGATAGACTGTGCACGCGCATTGGATAAGGCAGATGAATTGGCAGCTTTTCGTAATGAATTTTACATAAAAGCAGAGCGAATTTATTTGGATGGCAACTCGCTCGGATTGCTGTCCAAAAGAGCGGAACAGTCACTTTTGGATGTATTGGACACATGGAAGGAGTATGGGATCGACGGCTGGACGGAAGGCCCCAACCCATGGTTCTATCTATCGGAGCAATTAGGGGAAAAAATGGCGCCACTCGTTGGTGCGAAGCCCGAGGAAGTTATCGTTACCGGCTCTACCTCCGTGAATTTGCATCAGGTTGTCTCGACCTTTTATCAGCCCAACGGCAAGAAAACGAAGATCCTTGCCGACGAGTTGAATTTTCCATCAGACATTTATGTGATGCAAAGCCAATTACAGGCAAAAGGCTACGATCCCGATGAGCATTTGGTTCGTGTCAAAAGTCGTGACGGTCGTTTTATCGAGGAAGAGGACATTATTGCCGCCATGACAGACGAAATTGCCTTAATCGTGTTGCCGAGTGTATTGTATCGCAGCGGACAGATACTTGATATGAAAAGGCTGACGAAAGAGGCGCATGACCGAAACATTTTGATTGGGTTCGACTGCTGCCATTCTGTTGGTGCCATTCCGCACTCCTTTGATGAGTGGGGCGTCGATTTTGCTGTTTGGTGCAACTATAAGTACGTGAATGCAGGGCCTGGTGGTGTCGGAGCGATCTATGTAAATCAGAAGCATTTCCAGAAAGTACCCGGTCTAACAGGCTGGTTTAGCTCCAGCAAGGAAAAGCAGTTTGACATGGAGCATGTACTCACACCTGCAATAACGGCTGGTGCATTTCAGATTGGTACCCCTCATCTTTTGAGCATGGCGCCATTGATTGGTTCACTCGAAATCTTTGCAGAAGCAGGGATTGACCGACTTCGCAGCAAGTCTTTGCACCTGACAAGCTTTATGCTTTTCTTGATCGAACACGAACTGGAGGGAATGGGCTTCACTGTCGGTAATTCGCATTTGGATGAGAGACGTGGAGGCCATGTATTCCTGGAGCATGCAGAGGCCGCAAGAATTTGCAAGGCGTTGAAAGAAAACGGAGTAATCCCAGACTTCCGTGCACCAAACGGAATTCGTCTTGCTCCGATGGCCTTGTACAATACGTATGAAGAAGTGTGGCATGCTGTACAGATTCTTGCCAAAATCATGAAAGAAGAGCAGTACAAGAAGTTTGAGAATAAAAGGGGAGTCGTTGCTTAATCGAATTCGCCAGACCAGCGCTGAAAAACGCATGGTTTGGCGTTTTTATTTGATAGGCGATTCATGAGCTGTGTTCACACGGAGGAATATCGGAAACATGCTGAGGGATACTAAATTTAAGAAAGAATGAGAACTCATACCAAGTTGACATTTTCCTTAAATTGTCATGATAATGAGCTATGCTTGTATGAAGCGGTCCCACGATTGCAAACCAGTCAAAATTGCGCTTCTCGAACTTACAGAAAAAGGGTGTAGCTGCATGAATCATAATGAAGCGTCTGCGTTAAAAAAACCGTCTGCTGTAACCTTTGTGCAAGTGTTGATGTACTTTACCGCTGTAATAAATGTGGTGAATGGGTTTTTATCGTTCGGCAGTACTGGACTGTTCAAGAAAACATTGTGTATCGCCATGATACTGGTTGGTTGTGCAGCTGTTTACGTGGCTGCACGTTTGAATAAACCAAGCGAATCGAATCGGAGGGCGGCGATTGTTCTTTCCGGCATTCTGATCGCATTTAGAATCGTAGAGTTCGCCGTTTGGTACGACATCGGATTTTTAATGGGGATGATCCTGCCTGTTTTCGTGATATGGAGATTGAATCGATCGGAAGCGAGATCATGGTTTCGTTGAAAATAGCTTATTTCGTCTGCATGGGATGAAAAATGGGATAGGAGTACTGTTAAACAAGCGTTTTTTATAGGTGACGTAATAAGTGTTATGTCAACAAACTCATTTGTTTGTATATGCAATTGACGTGTATCGATGTCCCTATCTGTGAAGACGAAGGAAGGAGGGGGGACAGTGAAAATCATGAAAGGGATTGGAATCATAGTTTTGTTCATGATTCTAACTGCGTGTACCGTTCGCGAAAATAATCAGGAGACAAATCGGAGTAGTGGCGTAATAGCGATTCAACAGCCTGCTACCAGCATGACAAGCAACGTTTCGTATGGCTTTCCCCTACCTTTTTCTACAGTGAAAATAGAACAGCCTTTGACCAAAACTACTTTAACCAATCTAGGACCAATTGTAGAAAAGAAACAAATAAACGATGAGGTTGTATATCTTTATCAAAAAGAGAAGGAAAATTTATACGCGGCAATTCAGTCAGGCTCTACCGTTTTTGATATCGGGCAGATCGGATACTCGCTTCAACAAAAAGATTCAATTTCAATCGAACAGGTTGAGGTTTTTGGTGAAGCCTATATCAAAATGACGGGCTTTTGTGGAGCAAATTGTCCGATTACTAACTATGTTCAAATAGAACATAATCCCTCAAGCTTTCTTCAAATGACCGCTCATACCGTAGAAGCAGACATCAATCAGGATGGGGTAAACGAGATTATCGCCACAGTGGGTACGCTAGCTGAGACCTCGATCTATCGATTCAGTCCGGAAAGGATCGAAGGCGTTCACCTAAATGAGGCAATGAATGCACAGGCCGTTACGTACAAGCCTGAAACGAATACCTTTGAGGTGAGCGGCCCCAACGAATTACTTTCTGAATGGAAATATCGCGATGGAAAGATGGGCCCGCTACTGATCGGTAATCTTCAAATTAAGAAGTGTTCTTAAAGCGGCGGATTTAGCAGCGTAAGCCTTTCTCCTTATTTTCTTCATCCTTTCTTTTTATACTGAGGAGTAGGAGTAATCTGCATGGTTAGTGGAGGTGTAAGCCCATGTCTTCGATATTAATTGTGGATGACGAGCCGCAGATTTTAGAGATTCTTTCGTCTTATTTGCGGAAGGATGGCTATCATGTGCTCACAGCGTCTGAAGGGGGAGAAGCTCTGGAAATCGCAGAGACCTATCCACTCGCGCTAATCATCCTTGACCTTATGCTTCCTGATCGGACGGGTGAAGATGTATGTAGGGAAATTCGCAAAACTTCTCGTGTTCCTATCCTGATGCTGACCGCCAAAAGCGGGGAGGCAGACAGAATTAGGGGGCTGGAGATTGGCGCCGACGATTATTTGGTCAAACCATTCAGTCCACGCGAGCTGGTGGCGCGGGTTCGTGCCATTTTGCGCAGGATGGGAGATTACCAGTCTTTGAGCGATCTTATTGAAATGGGCGAGCTTACTGTATCTTTGGGGGAGAAGCGTATTTTGCTCCGAGGTAAACCAGTAGAAACCACGCCAAATGAATTTCGCTTGTTGGCAACACTTGTCCGTTACCCCGGTCGCACGTGGACGAGAGATGAATTGGTGGAGGAAGTTCTGGGGATTGATTTTTTTGGCAGTGATCGAACTATTGACACCCATATTAAAAACCTGCGTCAAAAAATCGAGGATGATCCGAGACAGCCTGTTTTCATAAAAACGGTGTACGGGTTGGGCTATCGCTTCGACAATCCTGACAAAAGTCGGGGGTAAGGGATGAAACGTATCTGGATGAGGCTCGCTCTCGTGTTCATGCTCGTGAGTGCGAGTGGAATTTTGATTTCCACGCTTCTTTCGATCAAAGAAATGCAGCATCATTTTTCGCTCTATGTGCGTGACGTTAATCAAGTCCATCAACAAGATCTGATCGCCATGCTTCAAGACGAGTATGCAAAAAAACAAAAGTGGGAAGAAGGGACTTTTCAAAAGCTTGAAGCCGCTTCTCAGCTACTCGGACTGCAGATCATGCTCTATGATGGAAACCTCCAGCTGCTTCGTTCTTTTGGGGATACCCATACCCATCCCGTTTCTGTGAGTAGCAGGGACGATGAGCTTACCCAAATAACTGAACATGGCAAGGTTATTGGAGCCTTACGCATTCACTTCGACAATTCAGGGACCACTTTTTTAGAGGAGCATTTTCAAATCGCCCATACGAATGCGATGCAATGGACGATGCTTGCCTTGCTGCTGATTGTCTGCCTGGTTAGTGTGATCACTGCCAAACGCTTCACCAAACCGATTGTCACGATGAGCGACGCGGCAGTAGAGGTGGCAAAAGGGAATTTGGCAACGAGAGTAAATGTTCCCAAGGGAAAAGATGAGCTTGCCAGTCTGGTAGAATCGTTTAACAATCTGGTCAAGAGCCTGGAAAATCAAGAAGAACTGAGAAAGCGGCTGACCTCAGATGTTGCACATGAGCTGCGCACTCCGCTCAATACCTTGCTTGCCCAAACAGAAGGAATGATCGATCAGGTCTGGGAAGCAACCCCAGAGCATCTGGAGGCGATCCGTGCGGAAGTGCTGCGACTTATTCGCATTGTCAGCGACTTGGATCAAGTCATGCAGGCAGAAGCGGGAGTCCTTACGATTTCCAGAGAGCAAGTGAATGTGAGCAGGCTGATTGAAAATACAGCTGCTTCCATGTCCGCTTCCTTTTTGCAGAAGCAGATTGAGCTGTCAAGCTATGTGCAAGCTGGAATCCGGGTGGTAGGGGATGAGCAGCGGCTGGTGCAGGTGTTGACCAATCTACTGACGAATTCGCTCAAGCATACAGATCATGGCGGGAAAGTAAGTGTAACTGCCGAAAAGGCAGGCGCTTTTGTTGAAGTAAAAATCATCGATAACGGAAGCGGGATCACTGCACAAGACCTGCCCTTTGTATTTGAGCGCTTTTATCGCGGAGATCGTTCAAGAAATCGGGTGCGTGGAGGTGCTGGACTTGGGTTGACCATTGTCCAAGGGATTGTGGAGGCTCACCAAGGCGATATTTACATTGACAGTACAGTGGGAGAAGGGACGACGGTTACAATACATTTCCCCATGGTAATAGAGGGAGGGCAGGAATAATTGATTCCTGCCCTTTATACATGGAATCACTCAGGCATGTTTTTCACCGTAGGATCGACGACAAAATCCCTTTTGAACCCCTCGTATTTTACTTCCGACATCATGCCCTGCGCTGCATGGCCCAGATCATGACAATGGAACATCCATTCTCCAGGATTATCCGCGATAAACGACACGACAAATTCCTCTCCCGGCAGCAGATTTAATGTGTCCTTCACTAACGGAGAACCAGAGACAGGCTGCCCGTTTTTACTTAAAACCTGAAAGAAATGTCCGTGCAAATGCATGGGGTGAAGGTCTTTGGGAGACTTGTTCACGAGCTTAACCTTGACCCGATCTCCTTTTTTAACCTGAAGCGGTGGCGTATCAGGATACGTTTTGCCATTGATCGTGAATGCCATTTCCCCATTGCTCATTTCGGTATTCAGATCCATCGTGTATTCGATGTTATACGAATCGTCGAGGGAAAAATTACTCTTTGCAGCCTCGCCGTATTTGGTGATATCGATGATGGGCATATCTCCTTTTTCGGCTTTTGGTTTGGTTGACTCGTAGCCTTCATACACGATCGGAACCGCCAAGGATGCAGCACCAGGATTCGAGCTGTGTTCCTCCAGCAGCCAGCTACCTGGATTATTGGCCACAAACTCAATGTCGTATCGTTCACCGGGTGCGATATTTAACAGTTGACCGCTTACGAGAGGGGGATTGTTAATTGGCTGCCCGTCTGTAGAAACGATTTTGTACTCATGTCCCTGCAGGTAGAGCGGATGGGAAAGAAAGCCCGCATTCACCAAGCGAATTCGTATCTTTTCACCCTGCTTGACCAGCAGCGGTTGAATAGCCGCACCTGTCTTGCCGTTCGCTGAAAAGATCGTATACATAAGCGGCATCATCTCTGCATCGCTCATCGGCGTATCCATGCTGCTGTTGTTGCCGCTGCTGGTATTGCTCATGTTCATTCCTGCATGGCCGCCTCCGTGACTCATTCCAGCCATGCTTTCATCTTTTAGCCATTCATCTACGACAAGCGTAAAATCTTTATCGACAGGCTGCTGTTCCTTTGGCTCAACAACCAAGGAACCGTAAAGCCCTTTGTCGACCTGGACAACACCGTTTTGGTGGGAATGGTACCAGTACGTACCAGGGACATCGACTTTGAATTGATAGGTAAAGCTATCACCTGGCTTGACGGCGTTCTGGGTGATGCCCGGAATGCCATCCATATGATTGGGTACAGGAAGTCCATGCCAATGAATCGTTACAGGCTCAGTCAGTTCGTTTTTTAATACAACCTTGATAGTCTCGCCTTGCTTCACGCGAAGCTGGGGACCTGGGACTGTTCCATTATAGGTCCACGCATTTTTCATCGTGCTGTCATCGAGATGAAGCATACTTTCCTTTGCCGTCAGCGTAAATGAATTTCCCGTCAGCACCTCCATAACGGTGTCGTTCGAAGCGAACATAGCTGCGGCTTCGCTGTTAGCTGGAATGCTTGAGGTCGAACCCATATTACCCATGTCATGACCTTGATGATTCATCGGTTGACTGTTGGTTGAACAAGCGGAGAGCAGCAGTGCACCCGCAATGATCAATGGAAGAGCGAGCTGCTTTTTTCTCAGTTGCTTGGTATTCACGTAGAAACCTCCTTTATGCCGATGCCTCAAAAGTAGCACAGGACTATGAAGAAAAGATGGAGATTATAATACTCACTTGACCGCTTGGAATAATCAGATTAGACTAAATGATAATCTCGCCGATCAGTCAACTGAAGGCTCCCATAGCTTGCGTCAGGCAAGTAAGGGGGCTTTTTGTCTTATTTCCCTACATTCAGTTAGGAGGATGTTCATGGAATATAGATGTCTGAATTGCCAGCAGGTTTTTCAGGCAGAGGCGGAATTCTGTCCTCATCTTGCGCAATTTTTTGCGTCTCTTAATGGGCAAAAGGTGTGGCGAATCCGCTTCCTGCATCGCTATGCATTTGAATTTTACAGTGATGCGCAAATCCAGGCGATGGTGGTGGCAGAGCCATTGAATGTTTCCGAGGTGGTATGTATTGAAGCGTTTGATGCCAAGACCTTTATGGGGATAAACGCCCTCGGAAAGCACGTTTCCATCTTTGATTAAATCGAAGTTACAGCAGTTACGATGCGGCCAAATGCTTCCAGATGCCACTAAACATAAAGGGAGGCCATTGGATGAATATTGAAAACCTCGAAGCGTTTGTGTATGTCGTCCATTTCAATAGCTTCAATAAAGCTGCGGATGCTCTTTTTTTATCACAGCCCTCAATTTCGGCGCGCATACAGACGCTGGAGCGGGAATTGGATGTCAAGCTGTTCCTGCGAGAAGGCAAAAGCTTTTCATTAACCGAAAAGGGGAAGCAATTTCTCCCGTACGCCCAGCAAATTCTGCAATCCTTTCGCAAAGGAAAGCAGCAGCTGCGACGAGAGCTGACCACCTTGCACGAGCTGAGGATCGGCTGCACCGCTTCCGTTTCCGCTTATATTATGCCGGAGCTGCTTCCTCTTCTGAAGCAAATGAACCCCGAGCTGCAAATCAAGCTGCTGACAGCGCCGAGCGAAACGATCGTGGAAAAAGTCCTGCAAAAGGAAATCGATTTGGGACTTGTCCGCAATATTAGCCATCCCTTAATCGATTCGGTTTTGTTCTATGAAGACCCGATCCGCTTATACGTCCACCAAAACCACTCATTTACCCATCATCATCCGAGTACACTTGAAGAGATTGGCGGGGAAAAGCTCGTGTTTTTCGAGTGCGGATCGCTTGACTGGATGAAGCTGCACAGCTTGTTCGAGACGCTGCAGCGACCACCCGTGATCGATCTGAACATCGATAATCATGAGGCTGCCAAAAAATGCATTGCAAAAGGAATGGGCATCGGATTTTTGCCTGATTTGTGCGCGCGAAGGGAAGTGGGTGACAATCTGTTGTTTCCGATTGACATCCCTGGGCTGGCAAGCATTTCGTTACGAACAAACATCATTACCTTAAAAGGGGAAGGTGCCGAGCTACGCAAACGTTTTTTAAAGCTGATCGGATCTTTTGAATGAAGCTGAATCGAATGTTTCAATCGATCTATAGAAATACCTAATTGGGGAATCAATTGACGATGCGTAAGCTGGGTGATAAAGTTTGAAATCATAAAACCAACTATTCTTATCGGTTTTATAAATTCAGCATTTCAAGCACATGGGGAAGGAAGATCTTTTACATGAAATTTGCTTTGTTCAGTCTCATGATGAATATTCCAAACGCAGTGACGGGGGAAGCATTAACGACACAACAAAAGTTTCAAAATGTTTTGAAGCAGGCTGTCCTTGCTGAAAAGCTGGGCTTTGAAGCCTACGGAGTGGGGGAGCGTCATGGAGAGCCGTTTATTTCCTCGGCACCGCCTGTCGTCCTGACAGCTATTGCTGTACAAACATCACGCATTCGCTTGCTGACTACTGTGACCGTACTGAGTGTGCTCGATCCGGTCAGGGTAGCCGAAGACTATGCTACACTTGATCATTTGTCAGGCGGGCGTCTGGAATTGATTATTGGAAAAGGCAACGATCCACGCCATTATCCGCTGTTTGGCATCACTGAGGATGAGCAGTGGGATTCGCTTGCGGAGCGATACGAGCTGCTCAAGCGGTTATGGAACGAAGAGAATGTTACGTGGGAAGGTAAATACAGACCAGCACTTCAGCAGGTGACGACGCAACCCAGACCGTTTCAGGCAAAAATCCCGATTTGGCATGGCAGTGCATCCAGTCCCCTTTCCACTGAGCTGGCTGCAAAAAATGGTGATCCAATCTTCTCGTCAAACGGGTTTCACCATATGAGCAAATACAAGGCGCTGATTGATCATTATCGGGAGCGCTGGGCGCATTATGGGCATGATCCAAAGGAAGCTGTGGTTGGAGCAGGTGGTGGTACTTTGTACCTTGCAAATTCTTCAGAGGAGGCGATCAAGCGGTACCGCCCCTACTATAATGCCTTTCACTCGACAGAAGCCTCCAAGCACAATCAATCGCCTTTCACCGACCTGGAAGACAATATCAAAAATGGTCCTGCTTTGATTGGAAGCGCTGATTTTGTCATCGAGAAAATCTTGAAATATCAGGAAGCATTTGGTCACCAGGTACTTAGCATCAGCGTGGACGGTCTGACGGAGGCAGAACAACTGGAGCAAATCGAACGGTTTGCTGCCGATGTGATGCCTGTGCTTCGCAAAGAGATTCCGAGTACCGTTTGGGAGAATGTTTCAAAGGTCCAAATCGATCATGTGCACAAAGTATGAGCGGAGAGGGTTTATCACTGAAATTAATCCGATTAAACATATTGTTTTAGTTTAAATTATTCCATTTATTCATTCATACATGGGAGGAAATGAAGACATGAGCCAAATCGATATTCAAGCCTACCTGGATTTACACGCCCACTTAGCAGAAGCAATCAAAGGATTGACAACAGAAGAGCTGCACTGGAAGGAAACAGCAGAATCGTGGAGCGTAACGGAAGTTCTCACCCATTTACTTGATCATCATCTTGTCGTTTCGTTTCGCATTCGTGATGTTCTTTCTGGCACGACGGTACAGCTTCCGGCTTTCAACCAAGACAATTGGGTGAATGGACAGAAGGCAAATGAGAGTGATCCTGAGGAGATTTTGCAAGCCTACAACGCTTTGCTCCGTTACAATTCTCAGTTATTTACGAGATTGGCGCCAGAAGACGCTGGGAAGACAGGGATCAGCCACAAAGGAGATGCCGTACGTGTCGTCGATATCGCGGCCGGATTCATCAAGCACGTCCATCACCATATCGGACAGATTGATCGGATCAAGCAAGCACAGGCTGCGCACAGCGTGGGCTGACTGCAACCATAAACCAATAACAAATAAGGGAGTAGGACGACAGTGGAGATCAGAAGCACAAACAAGTGGATAAAACATACAGCTATTTCTCTTATAGCGGCAGCGCTGCTCGCAGGATGCTCTTCGAGTCAGGGACAGAGCACGAATGCTTCGGGACAGCCAAACCAGGCAGATTCTTCAGCGGGGGGTGAACAAGGCGGCGAGTTCACCTATGCCTTGGCGACCTCTCCAGACACGCTGGATGCGGGCGCAAGTGGATTTGCGGTATCCCATCGCGTGTTTCGCAACATTTTTGACAGCCTCGTGTTTCAAGCAAAGGATGGAACCTTTCAGCCGTGGCTGGCTTCAAGCTGGACCAAATCGGAGGACGGCAAGGAATATACATTCAAACTGCGTAAGGATGTGAAATTCCAGGATGGCACTGCGTTTAATGCCGCAGCGGTAAAGGCGAATTTTGATCACATTTTTGCAGGAGGACGTGGACAATCCCGCTCCCTGCTCGGCACCTTCTCTTCAGCAGAGGTCGTAGATGAGCATACGATCAAAATCATTCTGTCAGAGCCGTTTGAACCACTACTGAGCGGTCTTAGCTCAGCCTTTCTCGGAATTTCCTCGCCAAAGGCATTTGAACAATACAAAGATCAATATGGTAAGCATCCTGTTGGCTCGGGACCGTTCAAATTCGTGAGCTGGACGGAAAACGACCAAATCGTGCTGGAAAGAAATCCGGACTACAACTGGGGACCTCCTGGGGCAAACAACAAAGGACCTTCGCAACTGAGCAAGATTACTTTCAAGATCATTCCAGAGGAAGCGACACGGATCGGCAGTGTGCAGAGCGGTCAAGCACTCGCAGCGGAGGCAGTTCCACCACAACTGATTACATCCCTGCAAAATGACCCCAATATTACCGTCGACCAGTCCATCACAAATGGAACTGCATTTTCCCTCTACATCAATACAAAAAGCGAGCCTTGGAGCGAGCTAAAAGCGCGTCAGGCAGTCCAGCTTGCTGTTGATGTAGATACGATTGTTCGCACGCTTTATTTGGGAACGTACGAGCGGGCGTGGTCAGCTTTGACGCCAGGTATTCTCGGCTATGATTCTTCCCTCGAAAACAAGCTAAAGCCGGATATTGCAAAAGCGAATCAGCTGCTCGACGAACTGGGCTGGAAGCTGGGCACAGACGGAATTCGCGAAAAAGACGGCAAAAAGCTGGTTCTACGCTACCTAGACGGTTCGCCAAACCGTGAAAAACGCAATGATATTGCTGCTATCGTGCAGCAGCAGCTAAAACAAATCGGGATTCAGGTCAATTTGAACATTACAAAGGATACCAATACCCCAATCACAAACGGTGAATACGACATTTTCGGGAACTCTCAGGTAAAAGCAGACCCTGATATTTTACGCAATCTATTCCGTTCGGATAGAGTCTTTACCAAAGGCGGCACTAACTGGTCGAATATTGCAGAGCCAGAGATAGATCAGCTGCTCGATCAGGGGGCAAAAGAAAGCGATCCGCAAAAGCGAAAGGAAATTTATGAAGAGATCCAGCGATACATGATTGACAATGCGATCATTCTCCCGATCTATGTCTTCCCGTATACGGTCGCTCACTCGAAAAAGGTAGAAGGATTGCAGTTCGATTTGCTTGGCTATCCGTTATTCTACGACGTCACTATTCACCAATAAACGAGAGGAGGGAAGTGTAGGTGACCGGAACGTTTGCTACCCGATTGCTAACCTCGCTGCTCGTCGTTATTGGCTCGTCGATGCTCGTTTTTGTGATTATGTACGTTCTGCCCGGAGATCCGGTTTTACAGATGCTCGATGGAACCGCGACGACACCCGAGGCGATTGAGCAAATGCGGCAGCAATTGGGGCTTGATCAACCGTTTTATGTTCAATTCATGCAGTATTTTCTGCAGCTGTTGCAGGGGGATTTTGGCGCATCGCGGATTGATAGTACGCCAGTTCTTCCGAAAATTTTGGAGCATGTGCCGGCAACCCTTGCTTTGACTGCTGCCAGCGCGATTGTCTCTGTCCTGGTAGGCACGATCCTCGGTGTGTTATCCGCCATTCATCGAAATGGAGTCATCGACATCCTAGCAAGATTTGTAGGTTTGTTCGGGATCTCCATGCCAACTTTCTGGACGGGAATTTTGCTCTTATTGCTCTTTTCCATACACTTGGGAGTATTTCCAATCGCAGGATCAGATGGTTGGAAATCTCTAATTCTGCCAGGGGTGACATTGGGGCTTGTCGGGGCAGGGTTTATCGTGCGAATGGTGCGAAATACGATGCTGGAGGTCATTAGTGAGCCATTCATTGTGACTCTGCGCTCAAAAGGCTTGACCGAGAGAGTCGTTATGTACAAACACGCTCTGCGAAACGCACTCATTCCAGCCTTGACGATCATGGGGGTCATGATTGGAGAGCTCTTGAGCGGAACTGTTGTCGTCGAGACAGTATTTGCCCGTCAAGGCATCGGACGGATACTTGCAGATGCAATTATGTCCAAGGATATGCCAGTGGTACAAGGTGTGGTCTTTTTCACCGCAATCATCTATGTACTCGTAAATTTGTTGGTAGATGTATCGTATTCCTTCGTCGATCCGCGTATTCGACGATCGCAGTAAGGGGGGAATTGGGATGAAAGATACAACGATAGAGAAGCCGCTCGGGACGTCTGTTCAGCTGCAAAGATATCGGCTGCGACGAATCGATCTGACACAGTTGTTTCTGTTTGCGGCAGGGCTGGTTGTGATGTTTCTCGGCATATGTGCGATAGTGCCGCAATGGGTAGCGCCTTATTCTCCCACGATGATCGATCCGGCTAATTTGCTGAAGCCGCCGAGTGCAAGTCATCTATTTGGAACGGACTATTTTGGAAGAGACGTTTTTACACTGGTCGTCTATGGTAGCCGCGACTCTCTGCTTATCGGTCTTACTTCCGTCATCGTTGGCGGGGTGACAGGAGGCGTGCTTGGAGCCATTTCTGGTTACGTGGGTGGACTGATTGACCTGATCATTATGCGCATCATTGAGGTATTGATGACCATTCCAGGCATTCTTCTGGCTTTGGCAATTGCGGCGGCACTCGGGCCAAGCACGCTCAATGTCGTCCTTGCCATTGCCTCTGGAACGATTCCCCGCTATGCGAGAGTGATGCGCAGCCAGATTTTAAGTGTGAAGCTTCGTTCCTATGTCACCGCTTCGCGATCGATCGGTAGCTCCGAAATTCGCATCTTTTGGAAGCATGTACTGCCAAACTCGACGGCACCTTTTTTGGTCATGGCGACAATCGGTATTGGGACGTCCATTTTAACCGGTTCGAGCCTCAGCTTTCTTGGACTTGGGGTGATGAAAGAGATTCCGGATTGGGGCACCGTCTTGTCCCAAGGGAGAGGATATTTGACGGTTGCCTGGTGGGTGTGCACCTTTCCTGGACTTGCCATCGCCCTGTTTGTGCTGTCTGTTAATGTGATTGGCGACCAGATTCGGGACGTACTGGACCCGAAAAAGAGTAACGGGTAATTCAAAGGAGGCAGCGAATGTCACAACTCCTACTCGAAATCAAAGGCCTGACGATTGAATTTCCGACCTCGGAAGGATCAGTAACGCCTGTGACCGATGTGTCATTTCACATGAACCGCGGTGAAACCGTATGCATGGTCGGGGAATCCGGTAGCGGCAAAACGATTACCTCAAAAGCGATTATGCGCCTGATTGACTTTGAAAGGGGACGTATTGCAGCAGGCACGGTCAAGCTGGATGGCGAGGACTTGACCGTATTTCCGCAAAGTGTTCTGCAATCGATTCGGGGAAAAAGGGTAGCGATGGTTTTTCAAGAGCCGATGGCAGCGTTCGATCCTGTGTTTACGATTGGAACGCAGATTGTTGAGACGATTCGGAGGCATGAAAAGCGAAGTGCAAAGGAAGCGCGTAACCGTGCAATCGACCTGTTGGCGCGAGTCGGATTACTGGAACCGCAGCTTCGTTTTCAGCAATATCCAAATGAACTGTCAGGGGGCATGCTGCAGCGAGCCATGATCGCGATGGCGCTTGCCTGCGGACCAGAGCTGCTTATTGCAGACGAGCCGACGACTGCATTAGATGTGACAATCCAAGCGCAGATATTAAGCCTCTTGCGCGACCTGCAAGCCGAATTCGGCATGGCGATTTTACTCATTACGCATGATCTGGGTATTGCAGCTAAGATGGCTGATCGGATGATCGTGATGTATGCAGGCAAAATCGTCGAGCAAGCTTCCACCAACAAGCTGTTTTCTAATCCACAGCATCCATATACGGCGGGACTGCTCCGTTCCATTACAACAATGGACAGTGATCGCTCCGCTGTGCTCTATACAATTGATGGTACTCCGCCAAATGCGGCAGATTTCCCATCGGGTTGCCGATTCCACCCGCGTTGTCCTCTGGCGACAGAGCAATGCAAAGCAGCTGCACCTCCTCTTGTCGGAACGGCTGATCATGAGACAGCTTGCTGGCACAGTGACCTGCTTGCAGGTGAGGACACGCTGGAGCAATTGGCGACTACCTCTGTGGAAGTAATTGCAGAAGCCGAGCGCTCTGCTGTGGAGCATCGCTCAGATAGACAGTCAAAGCTGTTGTTTGAGGTTAATGGCCTGACGAAGCACTATCCGGTGAAAGGCTCATTCGGTCAAACCAAAGCCGTCATCCATGCCGTAGACAATGTGTCATTTGCGATACGGGAGGGGGAGACATTTGGCTTGGTCGGTGAATCGGGCAGTGGCAAATCGACGCTCGGACGTGTTTTGATCCAGCTGGAAAAAGCAACGGCAGGCTCGGTGTTTTTTCGCGGGGAGGAGCTTGGTAGTATGGGGGCTTCACGGCGCCGGGAAATTCAGCGCGACATGCAAATGATTTTTCAGGACCCATACGGTTCGGTTAATCCGCGCTGGACGGTAGAGGATACCGTTGCTGAGCCACTGGACGTTCATAATTCCCTGAGCAGGGGGGATCGCAGGGCGAGGGTTGAGAAGCTACTCGAGATGGTAGGGCTTAACCCTTCCTGGGCAGATCGTTACCCTCATGAATTTTCCGGTGGTCAGCGCCAGAGAATCGGCATCGCTCGCGCCATCGCCTTGGAGCCCAGATTTGTGCTAGCAGACGAAGCAGTATCTGCGCTGGATGTATCTGTCCAGGCTCAAATCGTAAATCTCATGCAGGAATTGCAAAACAAGCTCGGACTCACGTATGTGTTCATTGCCCACGGTTTAAATATCGTAAGGCATGTTTCTACACGGATCGGAGTCATGTATCTGGGAAATGTTGTGGAGATCGCACCGGCAGAGGAATTGTTCCAGCATCCCGCGCATCCCTATACAGCTCTACTGATTTCGTCCATTCCTTGGCCAGACCCTACGCAAAGAAGGGAATTCTCAGCGATCAAGGGAGAAATTCCTTCTCCGGCCGCTCCACCACCTGGCTGCCGCTTCCATACCCGTTGTCCAGCCGCGACTGCCCGTTGCAAAGAGATAGCACCAGAGCTGCTGCCGATTGGAAACGGACGCATGGTTGCCTGCCATTATCCGATTTAAATCACTCAGAACAAATATCGAGAGGGAGGCGTTTATCCGATGAAATTTGCTTTGATGAGTCTCTTGCAAAATACCCCAAATCCTGTGACAGGAGAAGCGTTTACACAGCAAGAAAAATTTCAAAATATCCTGAATCAGGCGATTCTCGCGGAAAAGCTCGGCTTTGAAGCTTACGGTGTAGGAGAACGACATGGGGCACCGTTCATTTCGTCGTCACCACCAATTGTTTTGACAGCCATCGCAGCGAGAACCTCGCGCATTCGTTTATTAACTACTGTGACTGTTTTGAGCATACTTGACCCGGTGAGGGTAGCCGAGGATTACGCAACACTCGATCATCTTTCTGGTGGACGGATCGAGTTGATTATTGGCAAGGGCAATTTTGCGCAGCACTATCCACTGTTTGGAATTGAGGAAGAAGAACAGTGGGATTCCCTGGCGGAGCGCTATGAGCTGCTCAGCCGGTTGTGGAGCGAGGAAAATGTTACCTGGGAAGGGAAGTATCGACCAGCCTTGTACAACGTAACGACGCAGCCAAGACCGTTTCAAAAGAAAATCCCGGTGTGGCATGGGAGTGCGTCCAGTAAACACTCCACAGAATTGGCGGCGAAATACGGCGAGCCGTTGTTCTCGTCGAATACGCTGCATCATCAGGAGAAATACACAGCATTGATTGAGCATTACCGCGAGCGTCTTGCCTATTACGGCCATGATCCGAAAAAGGCGATCATAGGAGCAGGCTCGGGTGGAAGTATATATTTGGCGAATACGACAGAAGAGGCAATCAAGCGGTTCCGACCCTATCATGATGCATTTCGGGCACGACTTACACAGCCACATGACATACCTCCCTTTAAAGATTTGGAGGACAATGTGAAAAATGGGCCAATTCTCGTGGGCAGTCCTGAGCATGTGATTGAAAAAGTGCTCGACTACCATCGCGCATTTGGGCACCAGGTACTGAGCATTAGTGTAGATGGATTGACGGAGGCAGAGCAAAAGGAGCAAGCAGAACGCTTTGCTACTGAGGTCATTCCGGTTTTGAAAAAGGAGATTCCAAGCACAGTCTGGGAGACGAATCCTGCAACAGTAGAGGAAAGTGCTGCTACGCATTAACCCCCGTAAATAGGTGAAAAAGACAACGAAAGCTACAAAGGCGATTTCCAAAGGGAATCGCTTTTTTCGTTCCAACACTTTTTCGTTCCAACACTTTTTAGGTACATAGATTCATAGGATGGGCAGGATAATAAATTGATAAATCGAATTATTCAAAATATAAGTAAGGCATTTCCATTTCGATCGTGAGGAGGCTATCCAAATGTCCCTGTCCAATCAATTGGCTTATATGTCTGCCAGCGAGCTTGCATCACGCATTCGGCGCCGCGAGCTTTCGCCTGTAGACGTGACAGATGCTTTTATTGAGCGAATAGAAGAGAGGAACAGCAGCATTAATGCCTTGATTTACTTTGGTTTCGAAGATGCGAGAAGAGCTGCCAAACGAGCAGAACAAGCCCTCGTGTCTGGCGAAGAAATCGGTCCTCTGCATGGTGTTCCTACAGCGATCAAGGATTTGTTTGATTTTAAACCGGGTTGGGTTTCCACCTTTGGCGGCATCCGGGCACTAAGACAAAACGTTGTCGATTTTGCTTGCTTGTATACAGAACGCATGGAAAAGGCAGGGGCGATTATTGTTGGCAAGACGAATAGTCCACTGCTTGGTTTTCGGGGAACCTGCGATAATTACTTGTTTGGCCCGACACGCAACCCGTTTGAACTAAGTAAAAACAGTGGCGGGTCGTCTGGCGGGAGCGCAGCGGCAGTGGCTGACGGTTTATTGCCGATTGCAGAAGGAACGGATGGCGGTGGTTCGATCCGAATCCCGGCTTCCTGGTGTGGGGTTTACGGATACAAGGCATCCTTTGGTCGTGTGCCACATACGGGGCGTCCGAATGCTTTTGGCGGTACGATGCCGTTTTTATACGAAGGTCCCATCACAAGAACAGTAGAAGATGCGGCCATCTCTATGAATGTATTGTCTGGCTATGATTCGCGTGATCCTTTCAGTCTGCCGGAGGAAATCGACTTTACGAAAGCGCTGACTCGTTCAGTGAAGGGCTGGCGGATAGCGTACAGCTCCGATTTTGATATTTTTCCCGTCGATCCAAAAGTAAAAGAGGTAGTGGCACGTGCGGTATCCGCTTTTGCCGAGGCAGGCGCACATGTGGAAGAAGTCCGCTTGGGAATCAAGTATTCACAACGTGAGCTGAGCGATTTATGGTCAAGAATGATCATGCCAGGAAGTGTGCGGATGCTGGATAGCATGAAAGCAGGCGGTCTGGATTTGCTGGCAGAACATCGGGATGACTTCCCTCCACAAGTGCTGGAGTGGCTTGAGAAAGCATCTCGCCTGACTGCGCAGGATGTGATTCGCGACCAGGAGATGCGGACACATATTTATGATGCGATACAGGGAGTTTTTGAACAATATGATCTCCTAATTACCCCGACTCTGGCATGCCTGCCTGTGGATAATGCTACAGATGGAAACACGGTAGGACCAACGATGATCAACGGAGAAGAGGTAGACCCGCTGATTGGATGGTGCATGACGTATTTTATGAATTTCACCGGTCATCCTGCTGCCTCGATTCCAGCGGGATTGACAGATAATCATCTTCCTGTTGGTATGCAAATCATCGGAAAACGCTATGCCGATGTGGATGTACTTACCGCAAGCGCCGTTTTCGAAAGAATACGCCCGTGGTATCAAACGTATGAGCGCTGTGCAAATCGTCTGGTGACGAGCTGACACAGAAGAGCGGCCCCTTCCTAAACGAGAAGGGGCCAATTTTTTGCAAAGCTATTCGATGCCGTACCGTGCGAGTGCTTTCGTAGACGACTCATGCATCCGCAATTTTAATTCCTGACCTGCAATGACTTTGACCCGTTTTCCCAAAAAGCGCATTTTCGACAGAATGTATTCTCGGTCATCAACTAGAAAGGTGAGTGTAATTCGATACGTGTCTGTAGCATCTTCATATTCTACATCCTTCTCGAAGCAGGAGAAGGCGTAGAGGATACGTGACAATTCCTTGTTGAACGAACGAACCACCTCGATGACAGCCCGTTCTTTTCGCGATTCAAGCAGGGCTTCGATCTGTTGCTTGACAATCTGTACCTGATCGCAAGCTGCGATTGCTTCATCGACGGATACGATATTTTGAAGTTTTGTTGCCATGAAAGAGTGCTGGCGCAAATGATACCAAAGCAAATACCATTCCCGTTTGACCATCGAATATTCCAGTTTGTACGGAAGTCCTGCCTGTACACTCCCGACCTTGCCATTTCTGTTTTTGTAGACGATGTGTATTCCTTGGTTGTTGGTTATTATCCGTCTCAGCTTGCGCAGCAGAGGATGATAGATTTGCTTCTCCACACTTTTTGCTTTTTCAATCAAGCTGCTAGAGATGTCATACGTTTCTTCTTGCTCGACGATTTCCCGGAGCCTTCTCAACGTATCCGGTTCAAATGCATCCTCAGCAGCTGGGTGAGCGAGCATTGTTTTCAGCCAGGTACGTTCATGCGCCGTGATCGTAAGGGTATTCGACTCGTGCAGTCTGGCAAACACTTGATAATTAAATATTTTCTCGAATGGATTCATAGTAAGATTGAATCTCCTTCCATTCGTTGATAAATTCTCTTCGTAAATAAGCGGGCTCCAAAACCTCGCAGCTGGAGCCAAAACTGCGGAGCCACGGTCGGATTTCCATCGTTCCGTTTACCATGATCTCAAATAAAAACGAATCCTCATTCTCCTCTGTAATCATTCCCCACTGGCCCTGCTGCTGTACACGGTGCTTGATAAAATTGGGCTCGTTACCCTCAGGATGATAGAAGCGCACTTTAATTTTTACCGGTTGGCCTGTATCAATCAGCCAGCTGAAGCGTATTTTTTCTTCAAGAGCAGCACATTTTCTGGCAAACTCCTCTTCAAGCACGCTCTCTTTTTCTTCGATCTGCGTTAGCCCCTCCACACGGTACTTCGTGATGCCAAGTCTCTTGCTGTGGCCTAGCAAATACCATCTTCCGTATTGATGGTCATAGATCACCTTTAAGGGAAGGAGCAGCTCTTGTTTCCCTGTCGATTCCTTTTCAAACAGGGGATTCGTATTCTGCGAGGTATACCGCTTGCCAGATTTCGGTGAAAAATAGAGGAACGATATTCGACGCCGCTGCCTTATAGCTCGAAACAAGGTATACAAATGGGCCTCATCTAAAATGCGGGAGTAAAAATGATATTTGTACAAAAATAGCTCCGAAGCTGCCTCTGTTTGTTTCCGCGCCTTTTTCAAATTATCCCGCAGCAAATACCCTTGTACAGAAGGGACCTGTGTGTTCGCCATTACGTCCACAAAGTCGTACAGATCCGTTAATTCCTCGTCATGCAAGCCTGTCACGATTTCATGATGAATCCGGTAGCGAAAAGGACGTCCGCCCGTCTCCTTGCGTATGACACCAACCTCCTCCAGATACTTGAGGTCAGAGCGAATCGTTTTTTCGTCCGGTAAGGGGAGATCGCCGGGGAGCTGTTCATGACAGATGTCAATGATTTCAGCAGTAGTCAATGCCTGCTCCTGTATGGCTTTTAAAATGAGTGACAGGCGAATACTTTCTGATTCCTTTAACGATTTGGCTCGAAAAAGAAACAGGAGCATCGGGTCTGAGGAGTCATAGTAGCTGTAACGGAGCATTTGGGTGAGCTCTTTTTCCTGGTGGGCGGGCAACTCATTAGACATCGTATAAATGATTTCTTTCAAGCGCTTGATCGTTTTATCGAATGTATGTACAGAAATTCCTAATCGTTCTGCAAACTGCTGCCTCGTATAAGCGCCGCTCGTCAAAACAAGCAAACGCAAGAACTGGATTTCTTTATCAAAGCTTTCTCTCGCCATAGGTATTCCTCTCTTTACTGGTTGTAGCTATTCCCTTCATGATAAAGCGAAAAAGGGAAGGGAAGGGGGAAAATGGTAAATTTATCTGAAGTCGTAATACTTTCGCCATGTTCGCTTACCAAAAAGTAAGCGATGATAAGCGTGTGAGGTCGAAGCAACAAGTGAAGGCCTCTCGCACCAGGATCATAGAGGCGCATGGATGGGTTACTCCGCCTTTTAAGCGACGTGTCGTTGGTTCGAGTCCAACTCCTGTCTGATCGGCAGGATAGCTCAGTTGGTAGAGCAGTTCGTACCTATCCGCCTTTTTCCTCCATGATCTCTTCAAAAGGTTACTGAAGCGAGGCGCTTGAAAGGGTTCCTTCGACATGAATCGGATTGAATGTGACGATGCTCCAAGTGGGCACTCACAAGACCTTTTCAGATCATTCCTCGCTTCAGTCTACCATTTCATTTCCAGTGACACACGGATCAATTCCTAGGACTTATTTCTCGTTTTTCTTGAGAGTCCGTAAAAGGGGGCAACAAAAGATGGGTATGACCAAAAAGCTCTTTGGAGCACAACTACCTACAACACATAACAAGGACGGATACTCTGCTTACATACGCTCATTAGAAGAGCAATATTTGCAGACACTCTTAACCAATACACTTGGAAATACGTTTTATGCAGACCAAAATCAAATAATGGAGGAAGCCCACGAGCTGCATCATGAGATTGCGAAACAAAATCCACAATTTATGGCAAAAGCACTGGTCTTTGCTCGCAACGAAGGCTTTATGCGTATGCAGCCTCTTTTTGGCCTGGCAATTTTGTCGCTTTATCGGCCAGACTTGTTTGCAGCCGTTTTTATGCAAGTGGTTCGAATTCCTTCTGATTTGTCTGATTTCCTGACCATTCTCAAAAGCATGGGAAGGGGAGAAGGTGGAAGAGCGGTAAAGCGGCAAGTAAACCGTTTTTTGACCAACATCACCGAGTATTGGGCATTGAAGTATAACGGACGGGGAAGAGGCTATAGCTTGGGGGACGTCATTGCAACTGCGCATCCGAAGCCAATTGATCTAAAGCAGCAGGCATTATTTCGCTACTTACGAGGTCATGAGGTGAACAAGGCACTGCTGCCGCAAATCGAAGCAGTAGAAAAGCTAAAGCAAGCGCAGACAGAAGCGGAGCAAATCGAGTGGATTCACGCTGGAAAGCTCCCTTACGAAACCGTGACAAGTGCGATCAGGCCTACGAAAGCGATCTGGGAAGCGCTGCTGTACCAAATGCCCGTATTCGCTCTGCTTCGTCACTTGCAAGCATTAACACGTGCTGGAGTATTTGCTGATTCTGATCACCTCGATTATGCGGTAAGTCGGTTAACTGACCGTCACGCCTTGCAAAAAACGAAAATCTTGCCGTTTCAATTTGCAAGAGCGTTCGAGCAGGTAGAACATCCCGTGCTGCGAGACGCCCTGCGTGAAGCGGTAGACTTGACCTTTGACAACCTGCCGGAGCTGGGGGAGAAAACAGCCATCTTCCTGGATATTTCAGGATCGATGAGAGGGGACTACTTGCAGATCGGATCCGTATTTGCCCTGGCTTTGTATAAAAAAACGAAGGGAAACTCCATCTTCTGGCTGTTCGATACGAATGTGGAGGATGCCAAGCCATCACGTCATGATAGCATTTTGAGCCAAGCGGAGAAGATCCGAGCCCGTGGCGGCACAGATACAGGCGCACCCGTCAGAAGACTCACACGAGAGGGCAAGCATGTCGAGCAAATCATTATAATCACAGACGAGCAGCAAAATAGTGGCAGCCCGTTTTATCGTGACCTGCTCAAATACCGTTCTGCGGTCAATCCCGATGTCAAAGCCTTTATCGTAGATATCGCCCCTTTCCGTCATGCCATGGTACCTCCACAGGATGAAAAAACCTTTTACATTTACGGATGGAGCGATACCGTCCTCTCCTACATCGCACAAACAATCCAAGGGTATGACACGATGGTAGAGAAGGTCAATGCGCTTTCCCTGTGAAGAGAATCGTAACAAGAATTGAGTCAGCCCGGAACGAATCTTGTTCTTGGCCTCGTTTACTACCAATTGGAAAGGTGGGCCCAGTATGCCTGATTACAAACCATCCATTTTAAACGAACTGCACAAGATTGAACAGGAAGAGCAAGTCCGCATCCTGTTTGCCTGCGAATCAGGCAGTAGAGCATGGGGATTTCCGTCTAAAGACAGTGACTATGATGTGCGATTCCTGTACATCAGGCAACCATCCTGGTATTTATCTATTTTTGATAAGCGGGATGTCATTGAACGCCCGATAAGCAATATGCTCGATATCAATGGCTGGGACTTGAAAAAGGCGCTGCAGTTATTCCGTAAATCCAACCCTCCGCTGCTCGAATGGTTGCACTCACCGATCCAGTATGAGGAGAAATATTCGTTAGCCGAGCAGCTGCGCCAGCTTTCCAAACAAGCTTTTTCTCCTAAATCGTGTATGTATCACTATTTGAACATGGCAAAAGGAAACTACCGCGACTATTTAACAGGAGACAAAGTGAGAATAAAAAAGTATTTCTATGTGTTGCGCCCGGTTCTTGCTTGCTCTTGGGTTGAGAAATTTGACACCATGCCGCCGGTGGAATTTGAGCGCATGGTTGAAGCGCTTGTTCCAGTCGGCAGTGAGCTAAAATCGACGATAGAAAATCTATTGGCTCGAAAAAAGGCGGGAGATGAGCTCGATTATGAGCCAAGAATCGAGACAATCAATGCGTATGTAGAGGAAAGAATTCAGTATTTCGATGTGATGACAGGCATGATCGGACAAAAGCGAGTACAGATCGATGAACAATTAGATGCTTTATTTCTTTGCGCGTTAGAAGAAGTATGGTCATTCGCTAAAAACTAGGACGGGGGGAGAAGATAGCTATGGCAATCGTTCAATTAAGATCGCAAAACCCGGATTTTTCTTTTCTGATCAAAAAGAATCCGAGCTCTGGAATGCTTCTGCGATCGATTCGAAAGGGCATCGGCTACGGGTGGTATACCGATGACAACACGTTCAACGTGTACTTCAAGGATGCCGACAATGAAATCTCTTATAAACAGTCTGCAGACGATACGTTTGAATACTTGAATGTATCACGATACAACACACCATTATTTCCACTGCATGCGATTAACGAGTTTTTTTCGGCTCCACTCAAATCACAAGATGAACGGGATAAAGCAGGCTATGAACACATGTTTTTCATCAATATGGTTCATGTCGAAATGGTGCATTACATCGAATTTTTTCAAAAGCATTTACCGGACTATACTTTCGAAACCAAGCACCTCGCACATAAAAGCTACTCTCTTACAGTAACGACGAGAAAAACGCTATATGAGCTGCTTCACACTCTGAGTGTGCTATGTTTGTTCTTTTCCATGTTCGGCAAGGAGTATTTGGATATCTCAGAAAGCCTGTTGGATAAGTATATAAAGAGCATTCAAGTAATGGATGCCCCGTTCTACATTCGAAGCCTGTTTGCTCGCAACTTTCTGACAACAAAGCGCTTGTTCCGTCAATATAGGGAGTCGCTTGAAAAATCAGATCGATACGTGATTTCGCTCGATTATGGCAGCACAGCTCACCAAAGAAGGAATTACATTGAGAGCTTGTTTTCCTTCAATAAACCGATTCTCGATATTGGCTGTGGGGAAGGATTTTATGCGATTCCGTTTGCTGCGAAGCTCGAGGATTTCTATTATGTGGTGGACACAAATGAAGAAGCGCTAAAGACAGTCAGTCGCAGAGCAGAAGCAAAAGAAATGGGAAACATCATTTCGTATCATTCCATTTCTCATTTTCTAGAAGAGTACGATGGTGAACAAGTAGACATAATTTTGACAGAAGTCATCGAACATATGAGCCTGGATGAAGCGAGCTTGTTTATCAAGCAAATCATTCAAGGGATTCACTTTGAGCGACTCGTTATTACAACGCCAAATGCTGATTTTAATACGTTTTATGAATTAACTGGCTTCCGTCATGAGGATCACAAGTGGGAACTCGGGCAAAATGAATTTCGAAAATGGCTTTTGGATGTGATTGGCCAAACAGAGCTGCAGGTTGAGTTTGTAGCCATCGGGGATAAAGTCAATCAGATCCAGACAACACAAGGCGTAATCCTTACGAAAAGGGGGGCATGAATGTGGAAATACGGACGAGGGTCCACACGATTTTTTTGCTGATTGGACCGACAGAATGCGGAAAAACAACCTTTGCCAAAGAACTCTTGATCCCTGCACTACGATTTGCCGACGAGTCGAAAGGCGTACAGGCAAATGTTCAATATATTTCATCAGATCAGATTCGTCAGGAGCTGCTGGGACATGATTTTGACAAATACGATCAAGTTATGCTGGAAGCGAGTGAACAAGCTTTTCATCTCTTGTTTGAAAAAGTAAAAATGGCTACCTCGTTTCCCATCCTTGCAGAATTCGTCGTAGTCGATACAACCGGGCTGGCCGAAGACTTCCGGGCACAGATCCGTGAAATTGCAAAACGGAATAACTACAATCTGGACGTCATTCTATTCGATTACCGCAAGCGTGACGACTATTATGCCTCCGAGCGATCCAAAAAGCTGATTACCTCACATGTGCAACGATTGAAAAAAGAGGTGATGCGGTCACTTTCCAAGGAAGGGTACACGCACATTCATCGAGTGAGGTTGAAGGATTTTTACTCTCCCGTTACTTGTGAGGCAAATCCTGAATACAAGGTGTCCATCGAAAATCTGGACGAATATATGTCTACGAATCTGCCAAAGGATCAAAAATATATCATCGTGGGAGACGTCCATGAGTGCGTTGAGGAGCTAAAAGGGCTATTGCAAAGCCATGGCTACCGCATCGATGGTGATCACGTCGAGCTGACCGAAAAAGTCCAGCATACAAAAGTAATTCTCGCTGGTGACTGGATTGACAAGGGAAAACATACGAAAGAAATGATTCGCTTTTTGTTTGACAATCAGGAGCATTTCTTATTGGTCATGGGGAATCACGAAAACTTTGTCTTTCAATTTTTGCAGGGAGAAATAAAAGGAATCGATCAAGAGCTTCTCGAAAACTTCTTCGACTCAGTCCAAGTTTTGCGGGAGAGTGAAGAGCTGAAAGAGAAATTTTATCACCTGCACGCCCAATCCAAACCATTTTTCAAAGGAAATGCTCCCTCGGGACCGACCTTTTACGTTACTCACTCGCCATGCAAAAATAAATACGTGGGGAAGCTCGACACCAATTCCAAACGACATCAACGCAATTTTCGGATCGATCGCAGTGCGTCCCTAGAGGAACAGCTCTCCTTTTTAAAAGAAGAGGCAGTTGGGAATCACCCGTATCACATCTTCGGGCATGTGGCGGCAAAGCACGCTTTTCGCTTCAAAAACAAGCTGCATATTGACACAGGATGTGTACATGGAAATGCACTGACCGCTGTTGTGATTGCAAATAAACCGTTTCTGAAGACGCAGAAATCGAATTGCACTGTCTTCCAGGAGGAGCTGCTGTCCTTTTTCCAGGAAGAGCGTAAAGTATCGATTCAAGATTTGGCGGAGGAGGAAATCCGCAGACTACAATATTGCTCGCGCCACAAAGTGAACTTCATTTCCGGCACGATGGCGCCAGCAGACAAGGATGAAGCGAGTAACGAGCTGGAATCATTGCGATCCGGGTTAGCCTACTTCACCGAACGCGGCGTGCAGCAGGTCGTTCTGCAGCCGAAATATATGGGCTCGCGTTGCAACATTTATTTGCATAGTGACCCTGAGCAATGCTTTGCCGTCAGTAGAAACGGCTACAAGATCAATCAGGTAGATTTAACAGAGATGTACAATCAGTTATTGCAAAAGTTCGCGGGCTATATGCAAGAGAAGCAGATTGCCATGCTCATTCTGGACGGTGAGCTGCTGCCATGGCGTGCAATCGGAGAAGGTTTAATAGAAAAGCAATTTAAGCCAATCGAAAAGGCGCTAGAGAGTGAAATGGAATTTTTGCAACAAGCAGGCTTTGATCAAGCAATCGGCAAGCTTGCGACGGAGTATAAAGAAAGCGGTTTTGAAAAAGATCATTATCACAAATCCAAAGCCGAATTAATGGAAACCTACGGATCGAGAGTCTATCAAACGTTCAGATATGCTCGTGGCGTTCTGGACACCTATATGCCAATCGAGGAGCATCAACGGGCATTACAGATTTACAAGAAACAGCTAGAGTTGTATGCCGGTGATGGTGACATGGAGTATAAGCCATTTGCATTACTGAAAATCGTTTACAAAAATGGTAGTGAGGAAATACCCGATTGGCGTACTTCAGACGTGTATTCATTTTTATCGGACGATGAATATTTGCAAGTAGATTTATCCGAGCCGGATGCTTATGATCGCGCGGCCCAGTTCTTCTCCAAAATGACACTGGAAAATCTGATGGAGGGACTTGTGATAAAACCTGAGATCAACACGATCAAAACAGCTCCTTATATGAAGGTTCGCAATCCGGAGTATCTATCGATCATTTACGGCTATGACTATCGTTTTCCACATAAGTACAGAAAGCTGCTCAAACAGAAGAATATTGTACAGAAGCTGCGTACCTCGATGAAAGAGTACAACCTCGGAAGCAAATTGCTTTCTGTACCATTCGAATTCATTTCACCCGAGCATGACACGTACCGGGAAATTACTGCGAATTTATTATTTGAAGTAGCAAAAGAAAAAGAAATGGACCCTCGCTTGTAGGGTTTATCAATGGAGGATGACACAACGTGTATCAAACGATCAACAACGTAAGAGTATGGGGGAATCCGCTGGAAAATGCGGTCTCCCAAGCGGTAACATGCGCGCAGCATGGAAATGTCGTACAGGTATTGTTAATGGCGGATCATCATAAAGGGTACTCTCAGCCAGTCGGTGGTGTCGTCGTGTACGATGGACAAATCTCACCATCGGGTGTCGGCTATGATATCGCGTGCGGGAATAAAGCGGTCAAAACCGATCTGAAATACGAGGAGATCAAGGGAAAAATCAGTGCAATCATGGACACCATCGCAAAAGAGATTTCGTTTGGAATCGGACGCTCCAATAGCGAAAAGGTGGAGCATGAGCTGTTTGACGATGAAAACTGGGCAGTCTATCGAACGATTGGCAAGCAAGAGCATGACACGCTTAAGGCACTAGCACGAAATCAGCTCGGTACGGTTGGCTCAGGCAATCATTTTGTAGACATTTTTGTAGAGGAGTCTACAGGGGATGTATGGATTGCCAATCATTTTGGCAGCCGTGGCTTCGGTCATAAAACAGCAAGCGGTTTTTTGAATCTGGCACAAGGAAAAAAATTCGCGGACAAAGCAGCGGGAGAGAGTATGGACCAGCCGCCAACCCTGCTTGATTTAACGAGCGAGCTAGGCGACATGTATTTTCGCGCGATGACGTTGGCAGGCAAGTATGCCTACGCAGGACGGGATTATGTGAGCGATCAGGTTTTGTCTATTTTGGGGGCGAAATCGTTGTTTGAAGTTCATAATCATCATAATTTCGCCTGGAAGGAAATGCATAACGGGAAAGAGGTCGTCGTAGTGAGAAAGGGAGCAACACCATCTTCTCCGAATCAATTAGGGTTTATTGGCGGAAGCATGGGAGACTTCTCCGTGATTGTAAAAGGAAAAGATTCTAATGAAAACGCAGATGCTTTCTATAGCACCGTTCATGGTGCGGGTCGAATCATGAGCCGTACAGAGGCAGCAGGAAAAATGAACTGGAAGACGCGGACGCGTAAAGGCGGAAAAATCTCATATGAACAAATGAATAGCGCCATCAAGCAATTTGGTGTGGAACTGCGCGGAGCGGGAACAGATGAAAGTCCATTTGTGTATAAAAATCTCGGAGATGTCCTGGAAGCACACAAAGAAACCGTCGACGTGCTGCATGTGTTGAAGCCGATCGGCGTGTGTATGGCCGGCGCGGATGAATTCGATCCGTATAAAGACTGATGTTTGATTGATAAGAGAAGGAACCACACCCCTTCATTTCGAATTAAGTAAGCAGACCTCAAGACCAACGGAAAAGGAAGGATAACGGGAGGGAGCTTATGAACGATTTCAAGGAAAATGTTGAGAAATATGCAGATCTTGCTATTCGCACAGGAGTGAATTTGCAGCTCGGACAGACGCTTGTCATTGTCGCGCCGATTGAAGCGGTTACCTTGGTTCGCGTACTAACGGAAAAAGCTTATGATGCGGGCGCAAAGCATGTGCTTGTGGAGTGGAGCGATGATGAGCTGTCACTGATTCGGTACAGAAAAGCACCGGATGAGGCTTTTACAGAATATCCTTCCTGGAAGGCAAAAGGATTCGAAGAGCTGGCAGCAGGTGGAGCAGCTTTCCTTACGATCTATGCTCCAACACCTGGTCTTTTAAAAGACATTAACCCGGAGAGAATCGCCACGGAAGCCAAAACGAATGCGATTGCGATGAAAAACTACCGGAATTACACCAAGTCGGACGAAGTGAGCTGGTCAATCATTGCGTATCCGACTGAAGCATGGGCGCAAAAAGTATTTCCCGACCAACCCATCCAGCAGGCGATTGACCAACTATGGAATGTTATTTTCAAAGTAACACGTGTGTATGAGGATGATCCGAATCAGGCATGGAGCGAGCATAATGCCAAGCTTGCGAAGATTGTTGCGTATTTAAATAACAAACAGTATCAAGAGCTCAGTTATGAGATGAATGAAACAAAGCTGTCGGTAGCTCTCCCCAAAAATCATGTTTGGAAAGGGGGAGCTTCCGTCACGAAGCAAGGAACTGTCTTCAATCCAAACCTGCCAACGGAAGAAGTATATACGATGCCCCACAAGGATGGGATTCATGGCGTTGTTCACAGTACGAAGCCTCTTAACTACGGAGGAAATGTCATCGATCAATTTTCTCTCGTCTTTGAACAGGGGATGGTCGTTGATTTTTCGGCGGAAACAGGCTACGAAACCTTGCAGCATTTACTTAAGATGGATGAAGGTGCCCGGCATTTAGGAGAGGTGGCGCTCGTTCCGTACCGCTCGCCGATATCCTTGTCGAATGTGATTTTTTATAACACGCTCTTTGATGAAAATGCTTCCTGCCATTTTGCGCTGGGGCAGTGTTATCCTACCAACATCACGGGTGGAACAGCCATGAACGATGAAGAGCTTGCACAGCATGGCGGCAACAAAAGCCATATCCACGTTGATTTTATGATGGGTGGAGCCGAAATGAATATTGATGCCATCACGGAGGACGGGAAGAGAGAACCACTCTTTCGCAATGGCGAGTGGGCAATAGAAGGTCTATAGAATAGTAGGAAAAGAATCCTTCCAATGTAGGGATTCTTTTTTGTGACACGATGCCCGTAAATACATTCTGTTAGAAGAGAACGTTCATTTATCAAGATTGAGAAATTTTTCTCAATTCTTGTAAACGAAAAGGCTCGATTCTGCTATCAAGTAGGGGAAAATGGTTGCGTTTATTTCAAGTGATTAGTCACAGACATAGTGGCATTATTATTGCAAACATTTTAGAAATGCTTGCAGGATCCGCTATGAATAGGAGGTGTGTGTGATGAAAACATTCAAAACAGTATGTCCGCATGATTGTCCTGATACGTGCTCGATTATTGCACAAGTAGAAGAGGATAAAGTCATTTCCACAAAGGGAGATCCGGCTCATCCGTTCACACGTGGTGCATTGTGTGCCAAGGTCATTCGCTACAGCGAACGGATTTATTCACCGGATCGATTGCTATATCCATTGCGACGCGTGGGAGCAAAAGGAGAGGGGCAATTTGAGCGGATTACCTGGGACGAGGCGTTGGATGAGATAGCTTCACGATTGAAGCAGAATGTACGTGATCACGGGAGTGAATGCGTTTACTGCTTTCAAGGAAGCGGCAACATGGGAATTATTCAGATGAACGCACACTTTCCCTTTTTTCATAGGCTAGGCGCAAGTCGAGGACGTGGCAATCTGTGCTCGCCTGCTGCCGACGTGGGATGGAACTACACGATCGGTGCTATGGTGGGAAGTCGGCCAGAATCGGTGAAGCATACAGATTTGTTCCTCGTTTGGGGTTCGAATATGGTTTCCAGCAACATGCATATGCTCGCCTTTTTCAAAGAGGCGAAGAAGCAGGGAGCTCAAATGATCGTGATTGACCCCTATAAAAATCGTACAGCCAAACAAGCGGATTGGTATATCCCGATTCGTCCGGGCACCGATGCGGCACTTGCACTCGGTATGATGCATGTGATGGTTGCCGAGGGACTCGTAGATGAGGCTTATATCGAAAAATATACGACAGGCTTTCCGGAATTGAAGGAATCTCTTGCCGACTATCTGCCAAATCGCGTGGAGCAAATTACAGGAGTACCAGCAGAGGACGTCCAACGACTGGCGCGTATGTACGGACAGGCACGAGCCCCGTTTATTCGCATCGGGATTGGTGTGTCACGTAGTCGCCGCGGCGGCATGTCCATTCGCACAATCGCTTGCTTGCCTGGATTGGTTGGAGCTTTTCACAAGCAAGGTGGGGGAGCATTGATGTTTACGTCAGGTGCATTCCCAATCAATATGGATGCGATTGACCGTTCCGATCTGTTGCCTAGAGAGACGCGAATACTGGACAATGTGCGGTTGGGTCACAATCTTATGAACCTATCTGATCAACCGCTTAAGTGTCTGTTTGTAACAGGGAGTAATCCGGTTCTCACTTGTCCGGATGCAGGATTGGTTCGCAAAGGATTGCTCCGTGATGATCTGTTTACGGTCGTTCATGAGCAATTTATGACGGATACAGTCAAGTACGCGGATATTGTCTTGCCTGCTACGACCTCCTTTGAGAGCTTTGACGTCTTTAAAAGCTACGGCCACACCTATATGCAAAAAGCGGAGCCGGTCATTTCTCCAATGGGTGAGGCGAAAAGCAATTACGACCTCTATACAGCTCTCGGACAAAGAATGGGCTTTACCGAGGATATTTTCTCAAAACCGATAAGGGACCTAGTATGGGAGCTATTTCCGAGCTTTCACGCCAATGAACAACTGCGTGAAGATTTTCAAAATGGCAAGACGATTGAGCTGATTGATATTGACAAAGCGTTCACAGACGGTTTTCCAACCCCTTCCGGAAAACTGGAATTTTATTCGGCGCAGATGCAAAAAGATGGCTATCCTCCACTCCCAACTTATCTGGACGTCGAAGAGGAAGTAGGAGATCTTCATTTATTGACACCACCTGCCCACTTTACCCTGAACACCTCTTTTGGGGGAGTGAAGGCACTGCGTGAAAAAGAAGACAATCCGACACTCCTCATTCATCCTGCTGATGCAGCCTCGCGCGGTATCGAGGAAGATGGCTGGATTGAAGCGTATAATGAGCGCGGAAGCATACAGCTGTGGGCGAGATTGACTGAGGATATCCCACTGGGTACAGCAGTAGCAGAGGGAGTATGGTGGAACAGAGATACCCCCGACCAAAAACCGATCAATTTACTGACGAGCGACCGCTTAACCGATATGGGATGGGGAAGCACGCTCCATGATAATCGCATTTCCGTAAGAACAATCAAATAAGACAATTAGATAAGACCAACTAAACAGCTTGGCAGCAAACAAAGAAGGGAGGTGGTATCTGTCACAAAAGATGGAGTAAGTCGTTTGATGCAAGTCGTACCAAATGATGGATAGTGAAGGGGGTAGTTCATTTGGAAAAACAGCTTTCATTCAATCGTACTTTAACCTTGCTGCCAGTTGTCTTGTTTGGACTTGCTTACATGGCTCCGATGACTGTCTTTTCTACCTACGGTGTAGCGGCAGAGGCTTCTCAAGGAATGCTTCCTGCTGCCTATCTCGTTGCTTTGATCGCTATGATGTTTACTGCCTACAGCTATGGGCAAATGGTAAAAGCGTACCCGGTGGCTGGTTCTGCCTATACGTATACACAAAAATCGATGAATCCTCACATCGGCTTTCTTGTTGGCTGGGTCGTTTTGACGGATTACCTGTTTCTACCGATGATCAATTTTTTAGTAGCGGGTATATACTTGTCCGTGGCGTTTCCAACGATTCCGACATGGATATGGGTCCTTCTATTTATTAGTGCGATCACCGTAATCAACCTGCTCGGCATCAAGCTGACGACAAACATCAATGCCTTGCTAATCTCGTATCAGTTTCTGGTCATCATCCTGTTTCTCATTCTCTCTTTCAAAGGACTTGCTGAAGGAATGGGAACCGGCACGCTTTTGTCCATGCAGCCTTTTTACAGCCCGGATGTTTCCTACTCTTACGTGCTTGCAGGCTCTGCCATTTTATGTCTTTCCTTTCTAGGCTTTGATTCCGTTACGACACTGTCGGAAGAGACCATCGACGCAAAAAAGACGATTCCCAAAGCGGTGTCCCTGATCGCCTTAATCGGTGGCTGCATGTTCATTTTTGTTTCCTATGTCGGATATTTGGTTCACCCGAAATACACATTTTCTGATCCGGATTCAGCCGCCTTTGAGATCGCTCAGTACATTGGAGGAACACTATTTAGTTCGATGTTTTTAGCCGGAATGATCGTGTTGTGCTTTGCTTCGGCCCTATCCTCGCATGCCAGTGTGTCCCGACTGCTCTTTGCCATGGGACGTGACTCCGTTCTACCGAAAAGAATTTTTGGACATCTCAACCCACAATTCAACACTCCGATTTACAATATCATCATTGTCGGGATTTTTTCCTTATCTGCTCTTTTTATCGATTTGGTTACGGCGGCATCTTTTATTAACTTTGGGGCACTCGTCGCCTTTACCTTTGTGAACCTATCTGTTATTTTCCATTACTTTATCCGACAAAAGAAGCGTTCTCCAAGAGAAGCATTCCGTTTTTTTGTTTTGCCGCTGATTGGGTCCATGTTTAACATTTGGCTTTGGACGAATCTGAATGTGAACTCATTATTGCTTGGTTTGATTTGGGGGACAATCGGTCTTGTGTACCTGATGTATTTGACGAGCATGTTTCGAAAGAATCCTCCTGAAATGAACTTTGAAGATAAAGAATATTCAGTTGAGTCTGACGTATCAGCATCATAGCGTGGACATGATGGGAGGCAGACGAGGAGGGTAGGGGAGACGATTGACTACGCATGAACAAGTAAAAGCAAATGTGGTCTTATCAAGTAAGGCCATCTTCACGGGAAGCGATGATGCGGTGCGAGCAGGAGCCTTGGCGATTACAGGAAACCGCATTACCGCCATAGGTTCCAAAGAAGAGATCGAGAACTACATTGGGCCGGATACGCAGGTATATGACTACGGTGATCAACTGATCATGCCCGGCTTTCACGATTTTCACCTTCATTTGCTGCTCGGGAGTCTGTACCACGATTGCGTCAACCTGCTGACAGCGACCTCAGAAGAGGAAGCAGCTTTGATGGTAAAGCAATTTGCAGATAGCAGGCCAGAAGATCCGTGGGTGTTTGGCTTCAGCTGGTACCATGTCTATTGGAAAAAGAAGCAGCTTCCTCATCGAGCCACGCTAGATCGGTTGATACCGGATCGTCCTGTCTTTCTCTTCAACGCAGAATGTCACGGGGCTTGGTTGAATTCAAAAGCACTGGAAATTTTGAATATCACCCGAGATACGGCGGACCCGCCATTTGGGCACATCGAAAGGGACGAACAAGGGGAGCCGACGGGATTTTTATATGAAACCGCAATGGGGCTGGCGCGCGAAGCATTCCAATTACCTGATGAGCAAAAGAATCGATTGTTTCGTGGCTTTTTGAAACAGGCAGGGAGCTTTGGCATAACATCTATCAACGATTTTTTTCCCTTGCCCGGCTTGGAGCTAGGCGATTTGGATTTGTATCAGTCCTTTGAAGCTAGCGGTGAATTGAGCACCCGCATTCATTTTCTGGCAGCACTGGATGGAAATCTGGATCGACCTCGTTATTTACGAAAACAGTATACCTCAGGCAAGCTGAAGTTTTCCGGGTTGAAACAGTTCTTGGATGGTGTTCCAACGACCTATACAGCCTTTCTTGTTGACCCGTATTCCGATCGACCAGACAGCAAAGGCGATACATTAATTCCTCAGGAGACCGTGAAAAAATGGGTAGTGGAAGCAGACAAGGAAGATTTTCGAGTACGCTTGCATGCTTGCGGGGATGGCGCAGTGCGTCTAGGTCTGGACTGTTTCGAAGCTGCCCGTGTGCAAAATGGAATCCGGGATTCTCGCCATACCATTGAACATGTCGAAGTCATTCATCCAGATGATATTCAGCGGATGTCTCACTTACAGGTAATCGCCTCCATGCAGCCCGAGCATATGGCAGCAGCACCTGCTTTTCCAGATAATTGCTATCCAAATCGCTTTGGCAAAGAGCGTGATCCCTATACATGGCCGATCAAGACGCTTTTGAAAAATGAGGTATCGCTTGCTTTTGGCAGCGATTATCCGATTGTGCCGCTAGACCCGATGACAGAGATTTATCGAGCAGTGACAAGACTACATGACGATCATCAGCCTGAGGGCGGCTGGAATCCGCAAGAGAAGATCACGATGGCGGAAGCCTTGCGTGCCTATACAAGCGCTCCTGCCTATGGAGTATTTCGCGAGCATGAGCTAGGTACACTTGCGCCAGGCATGTTGGCAGATATCGTCGTACTTGACCGTAATTTGTTTGCCATCGAGCCACCTTTGATTCGAGACACCAAAGCACTGCTGACCATCACGGATGGAAAGATTGTATTCAACAGGGGAGAACCAGAGACTTCAAACGACTTCTCATTTTCGAGAAATGATTCTCACCTGAAAACGTCATGTTTGGAATAGAAGCATGCACATTTTCGCTTGCTTGCCCTTTTCTTTCTAAAAATTGAGAAAAACGTCTGGAAAACGGGTGAAATACCCTGGCTTTTTGGTTGGCACCGTACTTGCAATAATCTTAATTGTGAAACAATAACACTGAAAAGGATGGATATGTATGGAACGCAAGTCGAGAGAAGAAGCTCTGGAGTTGGCGTCAGAGGTGCTCGAATTTATTCAAAGTGAGAAGCTGACTGTTGATCAAAAGAAAAAAATCGTTTCTGATTCTGTCGATAATTTTAGCAATTATGTAACCAAAGCCATTTTGGCTCACCGCAAGTCTGTCTCGAATGATTTTTCGGTCGTGGAGTGGGAAGATGAAGCTGCTGTATTCCGTGACACAATGGGTGATGAGTACATCGATTGCTTGGGTGGATACGGTGTTTATTTGTTAGGCCACAGACATCCAAAGGTAGTCAAGGCTGTAGAAGCCCAAATTAAACGCTATGCGCTACATAGCCAAGAAATGATCGATCCCTTGCGCGGTTTTTTATCCAAGCTCGTAGCTTATATCACACCGGGCGACCTGCAGCATTCTTATCTCGTCAACTGCGGTACAGAAGCGAATGAGATGGCATTAAAGCTGGCTCGACTGGCAACAGGCAAGAAGTATTTCATTTCTACGGAAAAAGGCTTCCATGGCAAAACGATGGGCTCGTTGTCTGCTTCAGGAAAAGGCACGTTCCGCGAGCCGTATGTACCGTTGGTTCCTGGATTCCAGCACGTTCCTTTCGGAGATGCTGATGCGGTCGAGCAAGCGATTCGCATTCTTATTAATACAGGAGAGACAGTGGCAGGGGTGATCGTCGAGCCAATACAGGGGGAAGGCGGTGTAAACATTCCGCCGGATGACTACTTGCCTCGTTTGCGGGAAATCTGCGACAAGTATGAATGCCTGCTCATCGTTGACGAGGTGCAAACCGGTATGGGGCGTACGGGAACCATGTTTGGCGTCGATCACTGGAATGTCGTGCCAGATATCATGACTTTGGGCAAAGCATTTGGCGGCGGAGTTATGCCGATCGCTGCGATGGTTGCCAAGAAAAAATGGTGGGGCAAGATGGAGGAAAACCCATTTCTCCTCGGGTCATCTACATTTGGGGGCAACCCGCTCTGCTGCGCTGGAGCAATCGCAGGAATCCATACAATCCTCGAAGACAATATCCCGCAAATGGCAAAGGAAAAAGGCGATTATATTTTGAAGCAGCTACAAGAAATCCAAAGCTGTCATTCTGATATTTTTGTCCAGGTACGTGGCAAAGGTCTGTTGATCGGAATGGAGTTCGCTACGAACAGCTTCGGTTATACGCTGGCGAAACGCCTGTTTGGCAAAAAAATTCTGGTGGGCGGCACATTAAATAATGCGACAGTTATTCGTCTGGAACCGCCTGCCATCATTTCATATGAGCAAATTGACTACGTTCTTGCTTGCATTGAAGAAGGAATCGCACAGCTTTCCAAGGAGTCCAAAGTGCTACGTTAAGGGGGGAGTGGATCCATGTCTATGCCGATTAAACAAATGTTCATCGACGGAGAATGGGTTTATTCTCAAAAGCAAGAAACCTTTCCTGTTCTTAATCCTGCGACAGGGGAAACCATTGCGATTGTCACCAAAGGCGGCAGGGAGGATGCACAGAGAGCAATTTCGGCAGCCAGACGCGCTTTTGATGAATCAGGGTGGGCCCAGACACATGCCAGACAGCGCGCTGATATTTTGAATCGGGTTGCGGATTTGCTAGAGCAACGGGCGGATGAATTCGCTCAGGTAGATACGCAAAATAACGGAAAGCCGCTACGGGAGTCTACGTATGATGTAGCTGACGCCGTCAATCAGTTTCGCTATTATGCCGGATTATGCACAAAACCGAATGGGCAAACGTATGACGTCCCGGATGATATACAAGCACTTGTTGTCAGAGAGCCGATCGGTGTAGTAGGGGCGATAACATGCTGGAATTATCCGCTGGTCATGAATGCACAAAAGCTTGCTCCCGCTTTGGCGGCAGGGAATACAATTGTGATCAAGCCTGCTGATCTGACACCGCTGACAACGATCATGCTGTTTGAATGCTTGCAGGAAGCTGGCTTGCCTGCTGGTGTTGCCAATCTGATAACCGGACCAGGCAGCGAGGTCGGCGATGAGATATCCAGGAACGAGCTGGTTGACAAGGTTGCTTTTACAGGTGGGACCGATACGGGGATTGCGATTATGAAAAATGCAGCAGATACAGTCAAAAAGCTTTCCCTTGAGTTGGGAGGCAAGTCACCCAACATCGTGTTTGCTGACGCCGATTTTGAAACAGCCGTTGATTATGCCCTTTATGCTATTTTCGCAAATCAAGGAGAGGTATGCTCAGCTGGATCACGTTTAATTCTTGAAGAAGCCAGCTATGATCGTTTTCTCGACAGGCTGGTAGAGCGTGCGCAAAAGATCGTGGTAGGGAATGGAATGGATGAGGAGACCGAGATGGGGCCACTGATTTCCGAATCTCATATGAATCGCGTCCTGTCCTATGTTCAGCTCGGAATCGGCGAAGGGGCTAAGCTCTTGTGCGGTGGAAATCGCTTAATGGAAAACGGCTTGGAAAAAGGCTTTTTCATCGAACCGACGATTCTGGAAGCCACGGACTCATCTCTGCGAATCGTGCAGGAAGAGATTTTTGGACCGGTTCTCGTCGTCCAAAAGTTCCAAACGGAGCAAGAGGCCATTCGTTTGGCAAACGGCACGAAATTCGGTCTGGCAGGCGCTGTGTTTACAAACGACGGAGCCAAGGCACAACGGGTGATTCGCAAGCTGAGAGCAGGCATCACCTGGATCAATACGTATCATCCTACGTTCAATGAAGCTCCATGGGGTGGTTACAAGCAGAGTGGGATTGGTCGTGAGTTGGGAACGTTCGGTTATGAAGCGTACACGGAGGTAAAGCAAATCAACATCAATTTGCAGGTAAAACCGTCTGGTTGGTTCCGAAACTGATGGCATAGAAACAACAAGGGGAGGTACGCTTTGTACCTCCTTTTTTGTTTGGATCATTCATCTTTTCAGCGACAAGCTTATGTGACATGCTCTTCTGCAATGATTTGATGGGCATCAATTTTTCGATAGAGAGTGGCGAGTCCAATATCAAGCTTCGCAGCAATGATTCGTTTCGCTTCCAGCCCTGTTCCGTATTTTCTCAGCATTTCCAGCAAAATTTGCCTCTCGTGGTCTTGTAGCATTGCTTTTAAAGGCTGCTCATCTGCTTCTACCATGACGGGCAGTCGTGTGCTGTTTGCATTTCGAATCCGCGGAAGGACACTTTCCATATCGATATAGGGGGAGGTCGTCATATTCACTGCGTATTCAATTGCATTTTCCAACTCACGCACATTGCCAGGCCAATGATAGCTGACAAAAGCTCTTCGAACCTCAGGCGAAAAATGAAGGGGACTGTGCTCAGACATTTGACTGTATTTTGTGAGAAAGGATTCCATGAGCACGGGGATATCCTCTGTGCGTTCAGATAAAGGCGGCATATGGAGCGGGATGACATTTAACCGGAAAAACAGATCCTCCCGAAATTCCTTTGTCCGAACCATCTCCTCCAAATCCTTGTTCGTAGCGGAGATCACACGAATATTAACAGAAATCAGACGATTAGAACCTACTCGCTCAACTTGCTTGGACTGTAGTACATGCAACAGCTTCACTTGCAGGTGAAGAGGGAGATCCCCGATTTCATCTAAAAAAATGGTGCCTCCGTCCGCCAATTCAAATTTTCCCGCCTTGCCTTCACGTCTGGCCCCAGTAAAAGCGCCGCTGGCATAACCAAACAGCTCACTTTCCAGTAATGTCTCAGGAATGGCCCCGCAATTGACAATAATAAATGGACCGGATCGCCTGTTGCTGGCAGAATGGATCGCGGCAGCCATCATCCCTTTTCCTGTACCGCTCTGGCCGGTTATCAGTATATTGGATGTTCCTCTTGCCACTTGTTCTGCCTGTTTTTTTACTAGAGAGAGCGCACGGCTCTGCCCGTAGATTTCTGTGAAATAGAGATCCTTTTGCTCACTGGTCAGCTCATAAGCCAGTCTCCGGGCATCTGCCATTCTGCGAAAGGTCGCCACCACACCGACGACTTGATCCTGAATGATAATCGGGCGAGCCGTAACAATGAAATGCATCTCATGCTGGTCCAATTGGTAATGCTCTTCCTGCTGAATGTATCCTTTTCCTGTTTGGATCACTTCGAGCATGGGAGAGTTTGACCAGATTTGCTCGATAGGTGTATGGATCAATTGTTGCTTATCTTTGTGGACGAGGTGCTCGGCGGTTTCATTACAGTTCGTGATCAAGCCATTTTCATCAATGGCAATAATTCCTTCATGAATCGAACCGATCAGGACTTCGAGCTTCTGGGTGGTTTTGATCCACTTGTTGAGCGCAGCCTGCTCGGCAATTTTACTGGTCAATAATTCTGACATGCGTTGCAGATAGGTAAGCAATACGAGCTTGTTCATGACCAGCGACCGACGCTGCGTTTCATCAAAAGCAATCAGACCGATGACGCCGATGACCATACCTTCGTAATGGATAGGCGCACATACTTCTGCGAGCTCTTCCGTACCTCCAGTGAGCACAGACGGATCATAGGAGGGGTCGTTGCGTGCGTCTTCGACAAAGAATGGCTGGTTCGTTCGAATGACGCGTCCGTACAGGTATCCCGCTTCTATCTGGCCTTCTTCTTCCTTCATGTTGATCAGCTCTTTGTATTTTCCTGTCCCAGCGATGATGGTCATTTCATTATCAACGATTTCTGTTTCGATCTGCAGGACTGCGGAAATCGCTTCTGCAACCTGTTGGGTCGTGTGCTGAATCTCTTTTAACAGACTCACGTGTTGCACCTCCATTGCACGATTCTGGAAAAGGCTAACAACTGCACAACCAAATCACTAGTATTTTCTCTTTTTTTGGAAAAACACCTCTATCTATTTTGTTTATTATTTTTGAGAATAAGGAATGGAGGAGACAAAAGCTTACTTTTGCCAATTGCTTCTGATCTATCATGGTTTTTTTATTGTACGATATCCTATCTGAATAGTGGACACTACGGCTATAATGGATCGTAACGATCAAGTTTGTGATGAGAGGGTTTGACATGACAGATCAGACAATCAAGGAAAGAAAGATGCTGTTACAAGAGGTTGAGGGCCTTCTGTCGTTAATCACCTTACCGATTCTGGTTGTCGATACTACCGGCGTTGTCATTCACGCCAATCCGGCTGCTGAGCATGTCTGGCAGCGTTCTCAGGTTGTGCTTCTCAATCAGACACTACAAACGCTTGTGGGTACACCCAAGCTTCTTGAGTATGTAAAGAAAGGAAAGCCCTTACGCGATTTTTCGGTTGAGCTGATCGATGGCGGCGGAAAAAGGCATGCCTATTTATGTCGCTTGCATCCACTGTTTGTAGAGCGAAGTGTAGCGGGCGCGATTCTGCAATTTACCATCCAGATCAAGGAAGCCGATTCGGAAAAAAATCGTAAATTTGTGACGCGATACAATTTCGAAGACATTCGGGGGCATAGTCCAGCGATTCTTGCCTTAAAGGATCAGGCGAGGCAAATTGCGAGAAGCGATTCTACCGTTTTGATTCGTGGAGAAAGTGGAACAGGAAAAGAGGTACTTGCTCAGTCAATTCATCGAAACAGCGATCGAAAAGAGGGTCCTTTTGTGGCAATCAATTGCGCTGCGATACCTGAGGCATTGCTTGAGAGCGAGCTGTTCGGCTATGAGGACGGTGCGTTTACTGGCGCCAAAAAAGGAGGCAAGCCTGGGCGCTTTGAGTTAGCGCTTCATGGCACGCTCTTTTTGGATGAGATCGGGGATATGCCCCAATACCTGCAAGCAAAGCTGCTACGCGTTTTACAAGAGCGTCGGATGGAACGGGTAGGTGGCTCTGAAAGCATTCCGGTTGATGTCCGTTTAATCGCTGCAACCCACAAGGATCTGGAATCGATGATTGTCAGTGGTCAGTTCCGTGAAGACCTGTTTTATCGATTAAACGTCATTCCGTTATTTGTTCCGCCACTACGGCATCGAAAAGAGGACTTATACGATTTGATTCAGTTTTACTTAAAATGGTTTGGGGATCGTTTAGGGAAAGAGCCGAAGCGCTTCTCGACCCAAGCGATGAAATGCTTTATGGATTACCATTGGCCGGGAAACATTCGCGAGCTGGAAAATACACTTGAGTATATTGTGAATCTGGAGATTGGCGATTTGGTCACGATCAGCAGCTTGCCATCAACGATAAGAGGAAACCAGACCACAGACGAGGGATCATCGCTTCCGCTGCATTCATTTCCACCGACTTATCCAACTGCAGAGAAAAGAGATGTCTTTTCAGAGCGTATCTTAGAGCAAACAGAAGAGCAGTTGATTATAGACGCGGTTCAACGCTATGGCAAGAATACCGAGGGGAAAAGAAAAGCAGCGGAGTATCTGGGCATTAGTGTCGCGACACTGTACAGACGCCTACAAAAGATTAATCGTAAAGGATAAAGAGGAGGTGCATGGATGCCGAAAAGCATCGATGAGCGCTTTGTCGATTCCTTGGCTTGTGGTGCCATGTTTTTGGGATCAGGCGGTGCCGGGGACTCAGCTTTATTGCAAATCATGGCAAAGCAAGCGATTAAAGAATTTGGCCCTGTGCAGCTCGTATCTCCATTCGAACTTCGTGACGAGGATTGGGTAGTGACGATTGCCTTAATGGGCTCGCCTGCGATTCACTATGAAAAAATGATGTCAGGGCAGGAAATGATCACGGCTTTGAGAGAGATGGAAAAAGAGGAGCGGTGCGTTGCCCAAGCCATCACTGCACTTGAAATTGGCGGAATCAATGCCCTGCCTCCCGTCCTGACTGCAGCACTGACAAAGCTTCCCCTAGTGGATTGCGATGGCATGGGGCGCGCTTTTCCTGAGCTCCAGATGACGACATACCATGCATTTGGAGCGCAGGCGAGTCCGTTAGTCCTTTGTGCCAATAATGGAGAATCAGAGAAAATGATTAGCCCTTCGAATTTTGAGATTGAAAAAGTCGGACGGGTAGCGATGACGAAAATGGGTGGCTCAGTAGCAACGGCGAGCTTTCCGATGAAAGCAAAAAGGCTGCAAGAGGTAGGGATTCCCCATACCTTCTTATTATCACATCGAATTGGCGAAGCAGTGCTGCGTGCTGGAGCAGACGTCCATCGCGTATTTACCAATTTGCACAGGGAGCTGCAAAATTCGATTTATGGACAGCCCTTCAAGCTGATCGAAGGCAAAGTGGTAGAACTGGAGCGCTACTTGCAAAATGGTCTCTTACGGGGAGAACTGCTCGTAGAAGGAACAGGTTTCTATCACAGTGAACAAATCGAGGTCCAATTTCAAAGTGAGTATTTGCTGGCGAAAAAAGGGGAACGGATCTTGGGGATGGTGCCCGATCTGATTTGTGTGCTTGATGCCGATAATGGTCTACCCATCTTGATTGAGGAATTGGAAACGCATATGAATGTGTGGGTCATCGCGATTCCTTGCCCGATTATTTTGCGGCACGCCAAAATGATGGATGTCATCGGACCATGGAATTTTGGCATTTCCAACACGTATACGCCTGTCGAGCATTTATGCGCTGAAGAGGGGAATGGAGATAGTCATGTACCGTTTAGGTATTGATGTAGACCAGGTGTACACAACGGCAGTAGTCATGGACCACCAAGGGAAGCTCCATGCTATCGCCAAGGAAGCAACCATCTCCGATAACTTATTGAACGGGATTGGCATTGTTCTGGAAAAAATATTGCAGCAGACGGCTCAAGCAGACAAGCCGATACGTGAAGTGATTGTTGGCACCGATTACTTCGCGAATGCACTGGTGGAAGGAAGGCAGCTTGCCAAAGTGTGCTCCATTCGAATCGGACAAGCAGAGAGCACCATTCCTCCTCTTTACGGGGGACCCACACTCATCCACCAAGCGATAGGAGCAGCTACATTCCATGTCCAAGGTGGGCATGAGGTTGATGGGAGTCCAGCTTGCTTGGAGCCATCCAGACAAGATGTGGAAGAATATGTGAGGTCAATTTATCACCTGGGATTTGAAGCATTTGCTATTACAGGATCGTTCTCTCCCGTGAATCAAGCGCATGAAATGCTCGTCGCCAAATGGATTCGAGAGCTGATAGGAGAGAACTATCCGATAACGATGTCTCATGAGCTTGGCAGTGTAGGCTTTCTGGAACGAGAAAACTCGGCGATTCTCAATGCTGCCTTGTCCAAGGTCATTATACATTCCCTCAAAGGCTTGGAAGAGCTTATGAACCAATCTCGTATCGATGCGAATCTATCCTTTACCCAAAACGATGGATCGCTTTTGTCCTACCACTCGGTCTTGCGTCATCCGATTCGTACGTTCGGATCGCGACTGTCAAACAGCTTTCGCGGTGCTTCACTGCTCACAGGGCTTAATGATTGTGTCGTTGTCGACGTTAATCATTCAGATGTGTGCGTAGGCGTTATCGAGGGGGGCTTTCCAAGGGAAAAACGGCGAAAACAAAAAATTGCGGGAATGGGGGTAAATCTCCAAATGCCCGATATTACCACTCTGAGCTATGAAGGTCAGCTACATGTGAATGATCAGCTGTTAGATTCGGTCTATCACGCTATTCAACGTTATCAGCCCCGATTTGAGCCTCTGCCAATTGTATTTGTAGGGAAAGAAAGTGCATCACTTGCGGCCGTTTTCAAATATCCGTGGGCGGATGTACACCATCCGAGTCATTATGAAAATGCGAGTGCGATCGGAACATGTTTTGCGCCAGTCAGTGGAAGTGTTGACCGGATCTACTGGCTGGAGGACATGAATCGGGAAGAAACGATCCAACTGGCCAAAGTAGAAGCGATGCAATCTGCCATCCATGCTGGAGCTATACCAGAAACCGTGTTCGTTCAAACGGTTGAGACGATTCCCTTATCCTATATGCCGACGAAAGCATTACGGATCAAGGTAAAGGCTGTTGGTGCGCTTCACATTCATGCGGGATCAGCTTGATACCTGAGATCACTGCATTCAAAAGCCTGGCTGGGTTCTAGAAAGGATGAACAATCCTTTTAGACCCAGTCTTTTTTTGCATGCTTTTATCAATGATTATTCTCATTTTGATAAAGAAAGAGAAAAATTGCGATTTATTGAGAAAAATTACTTATGAAATGAATAATCTACGTATTCTGTTTGCAAAGCTGCTCGAAAATAACGACTTTTTCTGAGAAAAACAGCAAATTCGCTTCATTACTCTCAAAAACGTCCTGAAAAAGCTTGGCATGAGAATTGCTCTAAGTAATTGTCAGATAATAAAAAATGTTCCAATTCAAATTTTTGGTTTTGATCTAGGCAAGGGAAGGAGCTGAGCGAACAGTATCACACGGTAGTTCTATCCATAATGAAAAAGGAGGGCGGAGATCATGGCTGGTAATTCCAAGATGGCAGATGATTTCTCATTGAGCAGGGTACCAAAAGAGGCAAGAGTACCGATGTGGGAAATACTTGTAATTCGGATTGGGGCTTTCACATCACTCAGTCAATTTATTTTAGGCGCTTCACTTGGATTTGGGATGACCTTTTGGGATGCAGCGATCGCAAGCTTTTTGGGAGTGATCCTACTTGAGGTCGTTACGTTTTTCATAGGAATTGCCGGCATGCGCGAGGGACTTTCTACAAGCATGCTCTCCAGATGGACCGGTTTTGGGAAATACGGCTCCAGCATGATTGCTTTTGTGATTGCTGTCGGGACGATTGGATGGTTTGGTGTACAGAATTCCGTTTTTGCCAATGGCTTGAATGATGCGGTTGGTGGGGTTTTAGGATTTCCGTTAGCAGCGACATTAACAGGTTTGTTTGTAACCTTTATTGTCATCTTCGGTTTTAAATGGCTAGGGCTGACCGCGAAAATTGCTGTGCCTGCCTTCCTACTCGCAATTGCGTATGGGATTTATCATGTGTTTGAAAGTCATTCACTGAAAGAGTTAATTGCCTCTGCTGCCCCGGGACCTGCCCTAACGATTGGAACAGCTGCTACAATTGTTGCCGGAAGCTTTATGGTAGGAGCTATCCTTGCGCCAGATATGACACGCTACTGTCGGAATGGCAAGGACGTTTTGTGGTCAACCTTGATTTCTGTGGTGATCGGCGAAATTGGAATCAATTTAATTGCTGTTCTGATGGCACACGCTGTGAATAGCAGCGATGTCGTAACTATTGCACTCCAGACCTCAGGCTGGCTAGGAGCTGCGACCGTAGTGTTTGCCACTGTAAAGATCAATGATATCAATTTGTATTCGGCCTCATTAGGTTTTACCAATATTCTGGATAGTGTTTTTGGCAAACATGTAAATCGTGGTCTCCTGACGCTGATTGTTGGTGTAATTGGTACCGTGCTTTCTGTGCTGGGGATTCTGGATCAGTTTGTAAACTTTCTGATTTTTCTTGGAATATGGGTACCTCCTATTGGCGGCATCATGGTGGTGGATTACTTCATTCTCAAACGGAGCAGACAAATATTAGATGAAAGCCGAGCGCAAGGTGCATTGCCAGAATCTTGCGAAACATGGAATCCAGTATCGATAATAGCTTGGGCACTTGGCTTCATTATTGGCTATCTGTTTGAATGGGGGATTCCATCGTTAAATTCCTTAATCGTCGCTGGCGTTTCTTATTATGTCGGGATGCGAATATTTGGAGCAGCGCTGGACCAGCGGTGGAAAAGCGTAAAAATGGACCAGGCAGGCTAAAGCTTGGAAACAAAGGAGAGGGACACGTTGAGACAACTCGGAAAACAAGAAATTGAAGATATTGCGGTGGGTGCCGCTTTATTAGGGACAGGTGGGGGAGGAGATCCGTATATCGGAAAACTGATGGCGCTCCAGGCGTTCGAAGAATTTGGCCCGATCACGCTATTGTCTGTCGATGAAATTCCAGACGATGCGCTGGTGGTAGCCTCTGGCGGCATGGGTGCACCAACCGTTCTGATAGAAAAAATTCCAAGCGGACAAGAGGTTTCCAAGGCTTTCAAGGGCTTGGAGAAATACATGGGAAAGGAAGTCTTCGCTACGTACCCAATTGAAGCAGGCGGAATCAACTCGATGCTTCCACTTGCTCTCGCAGCCCAACTTGGACTCCCGGTTGTGGATGTGGATGGGATGGGGCGCGCTTTTCCCGAGCTGCAGATGACTACATTTTATCTCAATGGAATCTCAGCGACCCCGATGGTGCTTGCTGATGAAAAAAATAACGTAACGATCATGGATACCATCGACAACTCCTGGACTGAGCGGATTGCCCGCAGTGTCACCGTGCAAAAGGGAGGCTCGGCAACCTGCGCCATCTATCCGATGACAGGGAAAAACCTCAAGGAAAGCGGCATTCACAACATCTTGAAATTGGAAGAAGAAATCGGTCGTGCGATCCGCATGGCAAAAGAAGCGAATGTCGATCCTGTCAAAGAAATTTTGAAGCTGACGAGTGGCTTCGAATTGTTTATTGGAAAAGTAATGGACGTGAATCGCAAGACAGAAGGAGGCTGGGCACGCGGTACAACCAAAATAGAGGGACTTCTGCAATACAAAGGCGAGAATCTCGAGCTGAGCTTCCAAAACGAGCATTTGCTTGCCCGAACGCAGGACCGTCTCCTATGTGTGACGCCCGATTTGATCGCAGTGGTGGACTCGGAGACAGGCTTGCCGATTACTACGGAAGGACTGCGGTATGGTGCTCGCGTCGTTGTGATCGGGATGCCGTGCCATCCAAAATGGCGGACGCCGAAAGGAATCGAGACGGTGGGACCTCGTTACTTCCGCTATGACGTGGATTACACCCCTGTAGAAGAATTGGTAGAGAAAGGGAGCGTTGTAAAATGAGCTATCGAATCGGGATTGATGTAGGCGGCACACATACAGATGCGGTTTTATTGGATAAAGACTATCGTGTGCTGGCTAAAACGAAGACCTCGACTACTCAGGATGTAAGCACAGGAATATACGAAGCGATGCGGGAAGTAATTGCCCAATCAGGTGTTCCACGCGAACAAATCACCTATGCGATGCTGGGAACGACGCATTGCACGAATGCGATTGTAGAGAGAAAGCACTTGAACCAGATCGCAGTTATCCGCGTTGGTGCTCCAGCTACTCTCGCCATTAAGCCGTTAATCGGTGTTCCCGATGACTTGAGAGCCCATCTCGGCAAGCATGTATATATCATTTCGGGCGGACATGAATTCGATGGAAGAGAAATCACAAAGCTCGATGAAGCACAGCTGTATCGCATTGCAAACGAGATCAAGGACAAAGTGGATTCGGTTGCCGTTGCTTCCGTATTTTCACCGGTATCCAAAGAGCATGAGCTGCGGGCTGCCGAAATATTACGAGAAGTTCTGGGGGAGCATGTCCCTGTCTCTCTCTCCTATGAGATCGGCAGCGTAGGTCTTCTGGAGAGGGAAAATGCAACGATTCTTAATGCTGCCATCGTCAATGTGGCAAAAACCACAGCTACCGGCTTTATCAATGCCTTGAAAGCGGAAAAAGTAGACGCCAGAGTCTTCTTTGGGCAAAACGACGGGACACTGATGAGCATCGAATACGCCATGAAGTACCCGATTCTGACGATTGGCTGCGGACCAACTAACAGTATTCGGGGAGCGTCGTACTTGTCTGGGCTGGCAAATGCCCTTGTAGTCGATGTAGGCGGCACGACGACAGATATCGGTGTACTTGTCAACTCCTTTCCACGTGAATCTTCGCTCGCTGTTGAAATTGGCGGTGCTCGTACGAACTTCCGAATGCCTGACTTGATCTCCATCGGACTCGGCGGAGGAACGATCGTCCGAATCCAGGACGATGGAAGCTTCACGGTTGGTCCTGACAGCGTTGGCTATCAGCTCCCGCAAAAAGGGCTGGCGTTTGGTGGTGATACCTTGACGACGACAGATGTTCTGATTGCATTAGGGAAAAGCGATTTGGGAGATGCCGAGAAGGTAGCGCATCTGGATCCAGACATTTTGCTAAAAGTGTATGACAGAATCGTCGAGATGGCTGAGGAAGCAATCGACAAAATGAAAACAAGTGCAGACCCAGTCCCTGTCATTCTGGTTGGTGGCGGCAGCATTTTGTTCCCCGAGCAATTAAAAGGGGCATCCCAAATGATCCGACCTGAAAACTTTGGTGTGGCCAATGCTATCGGCGCTGCAATCTCGCAAATTAGCGGGCAAATTGATCGCGTCTTTTCCCTTGATGAAATGGGACGTGACCAAACTTTGGAGGTGGCAAAAGGCATTGCGATCGAAGAAGCCATCGCTGCAGGAGCAGAGCCTTCAACTGTTGAAATCGTGGAGTTTGAGGATATCCCACTAGCCTATTTGGGCAATGCGACGCGAATTCGTGTTAAAGCTGCCGGAACACTTGCATCCGTGGGTACAGCATCCACACGTGAACAGGTGAGCAATTCCTGATAGTTGATGTCCTTTTCACACAGAAGCATAGACATCAAGTGGATCGATCAGCACAGGCGGGCTTCTGAACCAAAATGACTTTGAAAGAGGGAATTTGGATGAAAATCAGAGTCTTATTGCCGATCGTTGTAGACATTTTTAATGAAGAAGTCAAACAAGAATTCAGAAACTATTTCCCAGAGACGACCGAAATTGAAGTTTGCCATTTGGACTATGGCCCTGCATCCGTCGAGGGGGAGTATGACGAAGCACTATGTGTTCCCAACATGCTTGAAAAAGCGATTCAGGCAGAAAAAGATGGCTGTGATGGCGTGATTAGCTTATGTGGTGCTGATCCTGCAGTAAAACCTGCACGCGAAGTGTTAAATATCCCGATTGTCGGTGCGGGTGAAGCGTCCATGCTCTATGCTACGCTCTTGGCGAAATCTTTTTCGATCGTGACGGTTTTACCCAATGTCGTATCCATGGTGGAAAACGTCAGCAAAATGCTCGGTGTGGACTCGAAATTGAATTCCATCCGCTATGTCAACATCCCTGTTCTGGAATTGGTCGATAAGGAAAAGATGGAAACCTCCCTGCTGGAAGAAATGGTGCTGGCGATCGAACAAGATAAAGCCCATGCACTCATCCTAGGGTGCACAGGAATGATGGGAGTAGCTTCTATACTCCAGGAAAAGCTCAAAGAACGGGGATACGAGGTTCCTGTCATTGATCCTTCTTTTGCCGCAGCAAAGCTTTTGGAAAATCTGATCGCGATGAACATCAAACAAAGTCGCTTGACGTATATGACGCCGACGAAAAAAATGTACAAGCAACGTGAGCGGTAAGGAATGGTTCGAAGGCAATCAAGGGGACGCCAGTTTTTCAAAACGACATCGTTTTTGAGGAAAAGGGGGAAATGGAGTTGAAAATCAGAGTCATTTTACCTACTGTGGTAGACGTGTTTGTGGAAGAAGCGATCCAGGAGTTCAAACATTATGTTTCGGATGCTGTTGAGGTCCAAGTGCGTAATCTCGATTACGGTCCTGCGTCTGTAGAAGGCGAATACGATGAGGCATTATGCGTCCCCAATCTGCTAGAGAAAGCCATCGAAGGGGAAAAAGAGGGCTGCGATGGAATCATTAGCTTGTGCTTTGGCGACCCCGGAGTCAAGCCAGCACGTGAAGTGGTTAATATCCCGGTTGTCGGCGCGGGCGAGGCATCCATGCTCTATGCCAGCTTGCTCGCTCGGTCATTCTCTGTTGTGACGGTTTTACCAAACGTAGTGCCCATGATTGAAAATATTAGCAAAAAGCTGGGACTGCATTCCAAGCTGGCATCTGTCAGATATGTGAATATTCCTGTTTTGGAGCTGGTTGATAAAAAGAAAATGGAGGATTCTCTGTTTGAGGAAATGGTACGAGCTATTCAAGAGGATAAAGCCCATGCACTAGTTTTGGGCTGCACCGGAATGATGGGTGTTGCAACCACGCTGCATGAAAAGCTGAAAGACCATGGGTATGACGTGCCAGTGATCGATCCATCCTTTGCATCAGCCAAAATGCTGGAAAGCCTGATCGCAATGAACGTAAAACAAAGCCGCTTGACATACATGCCTCCTACTCAAAAGCTATACAAATAATGGGATGGTAAGTGAATCGAACCAAACAATCAGCTTTCGTCCGTTGCATCGATAAGGGGTGAGCACAGCAATAAAGCGATTGGATGAATGATAATCTACCTGCTATTTGTGAGAGATTGCCTCGAAAGATACATTTTTCGGGGCTTTTTTGTATTAGTGAGGTGATTGTTTTTGATATGATAGAGAGAAAGCGATTCAGGAATAACTTGATCAGCAATGTTTTTGGAGGTTTTTATGAAATACGACGTGATCTTATTCGATGTTGACGATACATTAATGGACTTTTCGATTACCGAAGAAAATGCGCTGCATAACACTTTTACAGCATTTGGTCTGCCTCATGGGCTGTCCGATTATCGCGGACCATACAAAGAAATCAGTAAAGTGCTGTGGAGAGATCTGGAAGAGGGACGAATTACAATCGCTGATCTGGGAGTCGAGAGATTCAGAAGATTGTTTGCGACAAGTCTGCCAGATATGGATGCCCATGCTTTTGGAACAGCGTATTTGGAGAACCTGGGAAAAGAAGTCCATCTCATTCCAGGTGCAGTAGAATTGTGCAGCAAGCTCGCCGGTTGTCGGCTGGTCATTATTACGAATGGTTTTACCTCTGTGCAAACAGCGAGAATCGCAGCTTCCCCGCTGTGCAATACGTTTGAACAGCTGATTATTTCTGAACAGGTTGGCTTCAAAAAGCCTGATCGGGAAATTTTCGAATATGCCTTTTCCAAGCTGGGGCTGACGGACAAGAAAAAGGTTCTGATGGTTGGTGACTCGTTGACCTCCGATATTCAGGGGGGTAATCGTTTTGGTATTGATACATGCTGGTTTAATCCGTTGAACAAGGAGAACCATTCGGACATTTTGCCAACCTATGAGATTAATGAGCTTGGCGAGCTGCTAGCAATCGTGGCAGGAGAAAAATAGGGTCCAATCTAAGCAAGCATGCCATAAGCCTGATAGCGTTATTCATCGCTGGCGTGTATTTGCTATGTCGATCATGTATGATGAAAGAAATACGGCTAGCGACGTGAATCTAGCGATAGGAGCCATTTGAATATGTATGGTACGTTAGAAGAATGCATTATTGATTTGGAAAAAAACGGACATTTGGTGCGGATTACTGAGGAAGTAGATCCTTACCTGGAAATGGCCGCCATCCATTTAAAAGTATATGAAGCGGGCGGTCCTGCCTTGCTTTTTGAAAATGTCAAAGGCTCGAAGTTTCGTGCCGTGTCCAACCTTTTTGGTACGATTGAACGCAGCAAATTTATATTCCGAAGCACGTGGCAAGCTGCTGAAAATGTGATTGCCCTGCGCAATGATCCGGTAAAGGCGTTAAAGCATCCTTTTAAAAATATGGAGAGCGGTTTTGCAGCATTGAAAGCTCTACCGATCAAAAAGTCTGTTAGCACACCAGTTGCGGCACAAGAAATCAACATCTCAGATTTGCCCTTGATCCAAAGCTGGCCGATGGATGGAGGGGCCTTTGTCACCTTGCCGCAGATTTATTCCGAAGACCCGGACAAGCCGGGTATTATGAATTCCAATCTGGGAATGTATCGTGTGCAGCTTACCGGAAATGACTACGAGATGAACAAAGAAATCGGCTTGCACTATCAAATCCATCGGGGAATCGGCGTTCATCAGGACAAAGCAAACAAGCTGGGGCAACCGTTGAAAGTGAGCTGCTTTGTAGGCGGTCCTCCAGCACATACATTGTCAGCAGTTATGCCATTGCCAGAAGGAATGAGTGAAATTACGTTTGCTGGCTTGCTGTCGGGACGTCGTTTTCAATACAGCTATATAGACGGCTATTGTATCAGTAATGATGCTGACTTTGTGATAACAGGAGAAATTCATGCCGGAGAAACGAAGCCAGAAGGACCATTCGGCGATCATTTGGGGTACTACAGCTTGACACATCCGTTTCCAGTGATGAAGGTGAAAAAGGTATACGCGAAGCCAAATGCCATCTGGCCGTTTACAGTGGTTGGTCGTCCGCCGCAAGAAGATACTTCCTTTGGCCAGCTGATTCACGAGCTGACTGGAGATGCGATCAAGCAAGAAATTCCAGGGGTAAAAGAAGTGCATGCTGTAGATGCAGCAGGTGTCCATCCATTGCTGTTTGCCATCGGAAGTGAGCGTTATACTCCTTATCAAAAGGTAAAACAGCCGACGGAGATGCTAACGATCGCCAACCGGATTTTGGGAACGGGTCAGCTCAGTCTCGCGAAATATTTGTTCATCACGGCTGAAGAAGACCGACCAATCACCACTCATGATGAAGTGGATTTCATGACATACATTCTGGAGCGAATCGATTTACACCGCGACATTCATTTCTATACGAATACAACCATTGATACATTGGACTATTCCGGTACGGGTTTAAATAGCGGCAGTAAGGTTGTTTTCGCAGCCTATGGAGACCAGAAACGAGAGCTTTGCAAAGAAGTGCCAGATGAGCTGAAGGAATTGCGTGAGTACGGAAACGCTCGCTTGATCATGCCAGGTGTGGTCGCCATGCAAGCGCCAGCCTTTACGGATTATACGAGTGTGCAAAAGGAAATGAAGGGCTTGGCTGATGCGATTCAGGCGAGAGGCCCGATTCCTTCCTGCCCATTGATTATTCTCTGCGATGACAGCTCGTTTTTGAGCGCAACGATTCACAACTTCTTGTGGGCGACCTTTACACGAAGCAATCCGTCCCATGATATTTATGGTCTGAACAGCTATTATGAGAACAAGCATTGGGCGTGTGATAATGTGATTATTGATGCCCGTGTCAAGCCTCATCAAGCGCCACCGCTCATTCCCGATCCGACAGTCGAGAAAAACATCGAGCGTTTGTTTGTAAAAGGGGCTAGCCTGGGCGCAATATCCTAGCAGGTTAGCTGACTGCACAAAATCAAAACAACGGTTACTTTCTGGACCGTTGTTTTGATTTACCAAAAAAGAAGGGAAGGACTGCGATGACTTTTTCCGATTTTGAGCTCACCGTCCAAGAGGAGGCAGTGATCGGTGGTCATGTAAACAATGTGAAGTATTTGGAGTTTCTTGAAGCAGCGCGGCAGACTTGGTATGAATATTTTAATCGTTTAGGCTTTGTTTCGTTTGTGGCTCATTTACGCGTGGACTATAAAAAAGAGGCATTTTTGGGTGATCGACTGCGAATCAGCACCATCGTTCACCAAGTAGGAAATACGAGCTTTGTTCTTAAACAAATGATTAAAAATCAACACGATGAGGCTGTTTTGGAAGCGGAGGTTACGTTCGTCTCGATTTGTCGGGAGACAGGGCAAAAAATACGCGTTCCAGATGCTTTACGAAACCTGCTAACAGCTACATAGGTCCCGATAATTTTTTGATTTTTCGATAAACAGTACTGCGACCAATCCCAAGCAGTCGTGCCGTTTGCGAAACATTTCCGCCCGTCTTGAGCAACACTTCTACGATAGCATCATTTTCGAGCTTCTCCAGCTCACTCGTCACTTTCTGTGGCTGATGGTAGCTTGACAGGATGTAGGGTGGAAAGCAGCTGATATCTAATCTCCCATTTTCGGATAGAAAAGCGGCTTCACGCAGTGCCGCAGACAATTGCCGCACATTGCCAGGCCAGGGATAATTCTCGATCAATTGCTCAGCTGCAGCTGAAAGCGAGAGAGGTCCCTGGTTTAATTCCGTTTCAATACCAGCTAGCAGCAATCGTGCAAGCTGAAGACGATCTGCGCGCTCCCGGAGTGGGGGGAGGATGATATGCACGCCTTGCAACCGGTAAAAAAGATCGGCACGAAAACTTCCCTCCTGCACTTTTTTCCACAAATCCGTATGGGTCGCCGTGATGATCCGAACATCTACATGAGTAGGTCTGGTTCCACCAATACGAGTGACAGTAAAATCTTGAAGCACACGTAAGAGAGCGACCTGCATCTCCAGCGGCATTTCTGCGATTTCATCGAGAAACAGAGTACCTTGATGCGCTTGTTCGATTTTCCCAGGCTGACCTGACTGCTTTGCCCCGGTAAATGCTCCTGCCTCATAACCAAACAATTCACTCTCCAGCAAACTTTTCGGGATTGCCCCGCAGTTAATCGCTACAAAAGGCTTATTCGCTCTCGGACTTGCCAGGTGAACTGCTTGACTGACGATATCTTTTCCCGTTCCACTTTCCCCTGAAAGCATAATCGTGTAATCCGTTATGGCAGCCCGTTTGGCGAGACGGATTGCCGTCAAAAATGGTTCGTCGTTGCCGTATATGTCATGAAAAGAATAAAGAGCAGAGGCGTTCCCTCGTATTGGCTTCTGTTTTACCTTCGATCCAGCACTCCAGGCTGTCTGAGGTGGGCGAGTATCAAGCAAAACCGAAGCATGCCATTTGCTTTCCTCGGATTCTATGTTGCGCAAAACGAGCGTATCCGACCTCACCGCACCGGTTGGCCTGTGCAGCAAAGGCTCTATATCAGTCAAAAGCTCAGATAGTAATGTGGTTCCGAGTACATGCTTGTCCAGATGGAGCAGCATCTGTGCTTCACGATTGCCACCGATTACGACGCCATCCGAATTGACGGCAACAAGCGCCCGATGTGCACCGTGCAGCTGTGGGGAAAGTGAAAGCACTACTTGACGCTCTGGACGGTGAATGAGCAGCCAGTCCTCGATCTTGCGAGCCATCGCATCTACCATTCCCAGCATAGAAGGATGATATTTTTCGGAAAGTCCGCTGAAGTCAAGGACAGCGAGCAATTCACCATAAGGGTCAAAAATAGGGGAGGCAGCGCAGTACAGCATGTGATTCGCTTCTAAGTAATGCTCTTTTCCGACGACTGCCAATGGCTTTTTTTCGACGATGACGGTTCCAGCCGAATTAGTGCCACGAACCTGCTCTGACCAGCAAGCGCCTTGGTGCACTTGAATTTTTTCCGTATCCTTTAAAAACGAAGGGTCTCCTTTGCTCTCCAAGATGTATCCGGATGTGTCACAGATAATCACGATTGAGTAGGAAGACTTTAGCCAATAAGCCAAATGCTCCATAGTGGGAGAGATCTCTCTCATGAACTCTTCCTTTTGTTCGCGGTACTGCTTGAATTGAGAGTGCTCCAGGATGGCATCTTTTGCGGTTAAAGCATTTACTCCATTCATTCGACTGCGTTCCCATGATTTTTGCAGAAAAACACTTGTGGGCTCCAGCAAGGTTTTCACCCCTCGTCAAAAAATGGAAAATTCTAAAAATATTGTACCACAACTTTCATAGATTCTATCAATTGTATCACGTGTAATGGAGCAACTGTTTCATTTTGAACCAATGGATGTAAGCAAGATTGGCGGTTTGTAAGCGTTTTATGCTTGGCACAAAACATGCTTCTATCAAATTGCGAACGCACATGAATGAGGTAGAGGAGGATATCGGATGGCAGAAACGGTAAAAATCGCATTGGACCCCAGGGTAGAGGCTTTCCTGGCGAAGGGTCCGAAGAAGCTGTTTATCGGTGGGGAATTTGTAGAATCGCTTTCTGGCAAAACGTTTGAAACGATTGACCCATCCAGCGGGGAAATGATTACAACCGTTTACGAAGCGGATGCTGCTGATGTGGACAGGGCAGTAGAGGCAGCAGAGCGAGCGTTTCATGGGGACTGGGCAAAAGTAAGCCCGAGTGAGCGTGGCCGAATGCTGTGGAAGCTCGCAGATTTAATGGAAGAGCATGCCGAAGCATTAGCCCAACTGGAGACGATCGATAACGGTAAACCAGTGACTCATGCTCGTGCAGCAGATGTACCGCTTGCCATCGATCATTTCCGATACTTTGCAGGCTGGTCCACGAAATTGTCAGGAGAAGTGATCAATAACTCAGCAGGAAGAAATATGCTAACATACACACGCCATGAGCCGATTGGTGTCGTCGGACAGATCATTCCTTGGAACTTCCCTCTGCTGCTAGCTGCATGGAAACTGGGAGCTGCACTTGCTACAGGTAACGTTGTCATACTGAAAAGCGCGGAGCAAACACCACTATCGGCTATTTACTTGGCTGAGCTGATTCAGCAGGCAGGTTTCCCGGAAGGTGTGGTCAATATCATCACAGGGTATGGACCAACGGCGGGGGCTGCGATTACAAATCATCCGCGCATTCGCAAGGTCGCATTTACCGGATCGACCGAGGTTGGGAAGCTGATCATGCAGCAGGCAGCCGGCAATCTGAAAAAGGTATCGCTTGAACTGGGTGGCAAATCACCTAATATCATTTTCCCGGATGCAGATTTTTCTAAAGCAATTCCAGGCGCTTTGATGGGCATCTTCTTCAATCAGGGGCAGGTTTGCTGCGCGGGCTCACGCTTGTTTGTACATAAAAAGGTGTACGACAATGTGCTGGCGGATATGACTAGCTTTGCTGCCAAGATGAAGCAGGGACCAGGGCTGGATGAGTCTTCCGAAATCGGGCCGCTCGTATCAAGTGAGCAGTTTGAGCGTGTCTCTGGTTATTTGCAAAAAGGTAACGAGGAGGGAGCTACTGCACTCACAGGTGGTTCACCGCTTGATCGCGCCGGATATTTTGTCCCACCGACCATTTTTGCCGACGTCAATGATCGGATGACGATTGCACGGGAAGAGATTTTTGGACCTGTTGTTGCAGCTATGCCTTTTGATGACGAAGCACAAATCGCTGACGTCATTCGCCGGGCGAACGATACAGAATATGGACTTGCAGCAGGTGTGTGGACAACGGATTTGCGAAAGGCGCATAGGGTAGCACACGCGCTGGAGGCAGGAACCGTCTGGGTAAACTGCTACAATGCCTTGGACGCTGCCGTTCCTTTTGGGGGCTACAAGCAATCTGGATACGGACGGGAAATGGGCTCGTACGCATTAGATTTGTATACACAGGTAAAAGCGGTTTGGATCAATCTGGATTAATCATAGAGGCTTGGATGACGAAAGGAGGAGCATAAATGAGAGCAGCACAAATTATGGAGCATAGAATGCCACTTCGTATTGGAGAGGTACCAGACCCAACCCCTGGACCAAATGATGTGATTGTAAAGGTGGAGGCTTGCGGAGTATGTCGCAGTGACTGGCATGCATGGATGGGGGACTGGGCATGGATTGGCTTAAGCCCGCAATTGCCAATCATTCCGGGACATGAATTGGGCGGTGTAGTGGAAGAGGTAGGCAAGGACGTGAAGAATTTCCGTCCGGGTGATCGAGTAACAACGCCGTTCCATGAGGGTTGCTCGTATTGCTCGAATTGCCTGAGCGGTCATTCCAACCGATGCGATAATCTGGCGATCTTTGGTTTTAGCTACGATGGTGCCTACGCCGAATATGTGAAGGTTCCAAACGGAGACTTTAACCTGATTCGCTTGCCAGATGAAGTGGATACACTGACAGCTGCAGCGATTGGCTGCCGTTACATGACTGGCTATCACGGTGTACTGCGGGGAAATGTACAGCCTGGTAATTGGCTGGCGATACATGGTGCTGGTGGAGTCGGTTTGTCAGCCGTTCAGGTGGCGACTGCTGTAGGGGGAATGGTCATCGCTGTCGATGTGGATGACGCCAAGCTGGTAAAAGCAAAAGAAGAAGGCGCAGTTGCGGTCATCAACGCTCGAAAAGAAAACGTGGTGGAAGCAATCAAGGAAATCACAAAAGGAGGCGCACACGCTTCCATCGATGCCCTCGGTATTCGCGAGACGATTCTTAATTCCGTTTTAAGTCTGCGTAAAGGCGGTCGACATGTTCAAATCGGTTTGACAACAAAAGAAGAGGGAGGAATGGTTGATCTGCCTATCGATGCCATTACAGCGATGGAGCTGGAGATCGTTGGCAGCATCGGAAATCCGCATTCTGCTTATGATGGGCTGCTTACTCTGATTGCCCAAGGTAAATTGAACCCTGCATCGCTCGTGACCAAACAGGTCGCTTTGGACGATGTATCGGGAATATTGGATGACATGACCACGTTCCAAACCTATGGCTTCAACGTCATTACGAAATTCAGATAAAAACAGGAAGGGATGGCCGGCCCAGCTGTCGGCTTTTTCCGCGTAAAAAAGGCTTTCTCTCTCGCGAAAAACGGAGGAGAAAGCCTTTCCTTCTTTACAGAGAGCCGTGCGTGTAATCTACCAGCGTGGTGTGTTCTACCGCGCCGTTATCACGTGCCATGAGGTAATGCAGGCGTGCGTCTGCCATGACCACCAGCTGTCCATCGTCATCGTAGCCACCGATCGGTCCATGAGAGATCGCTAGCATGACCGCTCCTTCTGGAGACACGAAAGGCTCATGAATCGCCCCGGCGGATTCACAGGTATAGTAGCCTGCATATCCCTTGTCGTCTCCCTCGTCGTAATAGAACCCGCCCTCGACGATGAAAGCTTCTGTGTTATGCAAATGCCAGTGAACAGCTGCTTTAATACCCGGATCGACTTTTAGCAGCATCGTGAAATTTCCGGAGACGAGATCACAGAAAAACAGCTTGAAATACGTTCCTGGCATGAGCCAATTTGTCCAGGGAATCCAATCCGGATTGATGAAATCGCGCCGGTCACCTTTCGGGGTCAGTCCTGGATTTTTCATCCAGTACAAAGGATTGATCGCTTTTGTTTCATTTGGATTGATTGCCATGTGAATCGCCCTCCTGTAATCGTTTTCAAAAGCACGATGTCATCGTACTTTGGCGATCTTACAAGAGTCTTACAAAACGAAACGGATTTCTTCACCTTTTCCCCATCTTCTTTTCTTCAGACAAAAACGTTATAATTTTCTGTAATATCAAACAATTTGATTCGGTGGAAGGAGCGGTCTATGATGAAGATTTTCGAATCCAAGCTGAGTCCCCCTGAGATGAGAAAATGTTTAACTCGAGAGAGGCTGTTCCATTTCCTTGATCAGAATTTGCATAAAAAAGTCATTTCGATCACGAGCGAAGGGGGCTATGGCAAAACAACACTCGTTTCAAGCTATGTTCAAGCGAAAAAGGTTTCCGCTGTCTGGTATCGTCTGGAAGCATCCGATCGTGACCCACTCGTATTTTTATCGTATTTGAAAGCGGGATTACGTCCATATGTAGCTGATAGTCAGATCGAGAAGGAGAAAAAAGCTGTCCAATCCCATGATCTCGCCCCGTTCTTGCAAGAAGTGAGCGATCAGCTCGCATCGGTGAAGGAGCGGCTTCTGATTATTTTGGATGATTATCATCATTTAAAAGAAAACGAGGAAGTCAGGCAGGTAATGATAGACTTGCTTCGAGCCGCCTCTCCACATGTCACTTTTATCATGAACGGTCGGATGAAGCCCGATTTGCCGCTCATTCCACTGAAATTGCGTCAACAGCTGGCTGAGCTCACGTCACCGGATTTAGCTTTTACGAGAGACGAAATCGAAATCTTCTTCCGCGAACTGTTTGATCTGTGTATGACAGGAGAGGAGATTCAGTCCATTCTCCAAAGAACAGAGGGCTGGGCAGCAAGTCTCGTGCTGCTGTGGGACGTACTTAAAAACCTGAACAATCGACAGCGAAAGCATTTTATTACACACATGGACATTACGGATGACATCTACAGCTATTTAGTGACGGAGGTTCTGGGACAGCAATCACCAGAATTACAGCGTTTTCTCCTGCATACGAGTCTGCTCGAAGAACTGGACCCGAACATCATCAATCGCTGGCTAGGCATCACAGACGCACAAAAAAAGCTGGATCACCTTCAAGCACATCATCTGTTTTTGAATAAGGATCATCGGGGATTATTTCGCTATCATCAATTGTTCAAAGCATTTTTGTACCTGCATGTAAAAGGGGAGCTTTCCCAGGCAGAGCTCAATGAGAAGCATGCCAGGCTTGGCGAAATCTATGAAAGCAACCATCTCCTATTACGAGCATTTGTTCATTACACGTGGGGAAACGAATATGCGGAGGCAGCCAGACTCATGCGAATCATGGTGAATCGCTATCGGCCGGACTGGTTTTTACATGTGGTTGATGGTGCATTGGAGTCCGTAGCCGCAGAGCATTCGCTTGCGACGACAAGCCTTTTCCTGTTCCGCTGTGTTCCACTTGAAGTACTGGAGACACTCATTCCGGCACTCGAAGAAAGCATTGATCGGCATCAGCATAACAGCACGTTAGCGGCTCAGCTTCAGCATCGATTGGCCAATATCCTTTTTTATCGAGGAGACTTGAAGCGTTCACTGGAATTCTTTCACTCCTCAGCGGCCGTGGCAGAGCAAGTCCAGGACTTTGCCCTTGTTGCATTGAATTTGTCGATGGCCTCTCAAATCTATCGCTTGCAGGAGTATCACGATGACGCCATCCGTTATGCTCGTCAATCGCTCGCATACTCCGAGCAGCATGCGATACCACCCCACGTGCTGATGCATGGCTTATGGAATTTGGCAGAAGTGTTGCTAGAGCAAAAAGAGCCAGAGTCCGCAGAAATATTTATCCTGCAAGCAATCGAGGTCTCCGAATCATGTGATGAAGCATCCAAGGCGTTTCCCTATAGCTCGATGGGCAAGCTATACAGACTGCGTCAAGACTATGTGCAGGCAATCGAGTGGGGGCAAAAAGCAGTAAAGCATGCTGCCCGTTTCCACATCGATACAGACAAGGGGTGGGCAAGCAAGGAACTGGGCATCACCTATTTGCATACCAAACAGCTAGATTTGGCCGAGCATTGCCTGCGCGCAGCCCAGCAATTCTTTCTCTCTTATACATACTTGCATGAAATCATAGGGAACTGGCTGCAAAAATTAGGACGGAGGGAAAGCGCGATTTCCCCAGCAAAACCTGAAGCTCTTATGCCTATCGCATCTCTTTTTATACAAATATTGGGGGAGCTCCATATCAAGCGGGGGAAAGAGGATATCAAAATTGCGAGGAAATCCAGTCTGTACTTATTTCTATTGTTATTGACGCATCGCGGCAGCAAGCTCACAAAGGATTACATCATGGAAGAATTGTTTCCCGAGGATGAATGGAGTGCAGCGCAGAACAAGTTTTATGTCTCGTTGTCGATCTTGCGCAAAAGTTTGGAGCCAGAGCTGGAGTTCGGCCGAAAGTCTACGTATGTAAAGCAACAGGGTGACAACTATTTTCTGTGTATGGATCACATTCATGTGGATGCCGATGTGTTTTTACAAGACGCAGGTGGGAGGGAGACGAGCGCTACTCCATTTCCGATTGATCAGCTGTTACAAGCGGAAGCCTGTTACCTGGGGGATTTTGCTAGAGACTTTCCGTTCCAGACGTTTTTAGCCATGGAAAGAGAAAAGCTGCGTGCCATGTATCTCCACCTCGCAGAACGGTTAGCCAGGTATTTTTGGGAGAGTCGGCAATTTGAGCAGGGCATGTACTTCTATGACAAGCTACTGACAGTTGATCCTTATTGCGAACATATTTACCGCGAGTATACAGCTCGGTTGCTGGAGGAAAAACTCGTACTCAAAGCAAAGAATGTGTATGACAAAGGAAAAAGACACATGGAGCAGGAGCTTGGGATTCCGCTGTCGATAGACGATTTTCCGGAACCTGTGCAAAAATCGGTAAGAAAGAAGTGAGATTTTGTAAGCGTCTGGTAAGAAGCGAACGGTACCTTTGAAAGCGTTATCAATACGCTTGTTGAAGGGACTGAAGAGAATGGGTACATTAACAGGTCAGGTAGCGGTTGTAACGGGTGGAGGAAGCGGGATCGGCAAAGCAATCTGTCAGCAGCTAAGTAGCCAAGGAGCACATGTGTGGGTTACGGATATCCAGGCGGAGCATGCGAGTCAAGTCTCGGAAGAAATCAGACAACAGGGACACCAGGCTACTGCTTTTCGCTTGGATGTAACAGATCATTCCGCTGTCAGAGATTTCTTTGCACATGTCGATCAAGAATGTGGACGTGTCGATATTCTGGTCAACAACGCAGGAATTGCAGGTCATCCGTCACTCCTTGTAAACATGAGTGACGAGGCATGGATGCAGATGTTCAATATTCACGTGCACGGTTCCTTTTACTGTCTCCGTGAAGCCGCCAAGAGGATGATCCAACAAAACTATGGCCGAGTAGTTAACATGTCTTCGCTGGCTGCGGAAACCTCGCTGGCTGGTTTTGCCCATTATGGAGCGGTAAAATATGCATTGGTCGGTTTGACTGAGGCTACAGCAAAAGAGCTGGCTGGCTATCAGATTACCGTCAATGCGATTAAACCGGGAGTCATACGCTCGGCACTCACTCAGGGCTTTCTAGCTTCGGCAGAAGAGAGGCTTGCGACAGCCACCCCGGCAAAAAGAATTGGCAATCCCGAAGACATCGCCATGGCAGTATCCATGCTGGTTCAGCCAGCGGCATCCTTTGTCACAGGGGCTTCGCTCGTCGTTGATGGCGGATTTAACCTGATGAATGAAATGGATCGGGTTATGCTGGATATGTTGCAATAAGAGAAATTTACGTTTAGGACAGTCTACCGTTTCGAGCATTATTCATGTTCGGAGAGGTAGCTGTCTTTTTTTATGAATGCGAATGAAGGGAACGGAACCACTGAAATAGAAAAGATATCAGCACAAATTGTTGTTCTTTAACCAAACATGCATGCTTGGAGGTTCAGATGAGCAGCGATCACACGAAAAACCTATCATCTATTCATGCACTCAGCAAAGTTTCCATCGCGCTAAGTGAAACGCTTAGTCTGGACAAGGTTTTATATAAAGCAGTGACGCAATGTATTGAAATTTGCCACTTTGATGCAGCGCTCGTCTATTTTCTCGAGCCACCCGGGGATTATTTTGTCGCCCAACATTCTTATGGCATCCAATCCGAATCAAGCAAGCAGCTACAAAAACTCCCGACGGATTTTATCGGGGGAATGGTCATGAAAAACGGAAAAACGGTCATTACCGACATTTTGGCACATCATCTTCAGCAGCGCCCTCAATTGGAGGGCTTTCAATCGCTTATCTCCGTTCCGATCAAAGCACGAAAGGAAACGATTGGCGTTTTAGATGTGCTTACAAAGGAGCATCGTGATTTCTCTCCCGAAGACATTTCATTAGTCGAATCAATCGGCTTGCAAATTGGCGTTGCCAGCGAAAACGCAAAGCTGTTTGAATCCGTCGAAAATGTTACGACAAAGCTGCGTGAGCTAGTCACTCTCAATCAACGAATTGCCTCCTGTTTACACATAGATGTTCTCATCCCGATGCTCACGTCTGAATTAAGCAAAGTATTCAAAGCAGATGTGCTTTTTCTGAGCCAGGATGACACTCCGATCATTCATATGAAAGCTTCTAACAAGTTCGACGAATACCAATTTGCAAGTGATGCCTCGGTACAATGCTTGTGGCAAAAAGAAGGGCTTACGATCCATTCGTATAAAAAGCTTCCTTCTCGCCAAAAGCTGGACGTACTGTTTGGGAGATTTGGAATCAAGCGGGCAGAATATATGGTTTTTACGTATGGAGTGAACAACCATGCTCTGATCATCGGGAAAAATCAAAACGGTGATTGGTCAACGGCAGAGCAAGAAGTGATGGAAGGGATTACGAAGACCATCACGCTTGCTTTGACGAATAGCTATCTATTTCAAGAGGTAGAAAAAAGCAGAGAACGGAACTCGAATCTTCGCGCCCTTCAAACAGCTGCACAGGAAAGAGAACGCCAGCGAATTGCAGGCGAAATTCATGACTCGATCAATCAATCCTTGTCAGGGCTTTACTTTCATTTGCAATATTGTCGTGATGAAATCGAGCATTCGCCAGATAAAGTAAAAGCGATTCTCGATAAGCTGCTGTCTATCACCAAAGACAACATTAATGAGCTGAGACAAATCATTCATGACCTGCATCCGCTGGCGATTCAAAAATTTGGTTTTGTTGGTGCTGTGGATGAATTGGTTAAAACGTGCTCGCTTCAAGAGATCATGGAAATACGATTGGAGATTGTAGGACAGCCCATTCGGTACGAGCCAGAGGTGGAGATTCAGTTATACCGTGTGATACAAGAATGCATGAATAACGTGATGAAGCATTCACTCGCCTCGGAGGCACAAATCACCATGTACTTCGAGCAGTCGCAGCTGCGCATTCAAATTGTGGATGATGGGGTGGGATTTGAACCATACCAGCAGCTGAGAGACAATGATGCATATGGAATCATGGGGATGGAAACGAGGATAAGGGATATCGGAGGAGCCTTGTCCATATTTAGCCGGCCTGGAAAGGGGACAAAAATAGTCATCACTCTGTGAAGAATCGGCATAAGGGGGGAGCTAGCCTTGGGTAAAACAAGGGTTTTTATCGCAGACGACCACAATATCGTTCGAGAAGGCCTGCAGCTATTGTTCAGTACATCACCTTTTCAGGTCATTGGGGAGGCTGCCGATGGAGAAGCAGCCCTGCACAAAATCTTGGCGGAGCTGCCTGATGTAGTCATTCTCGACTTGAACATGCCTGAAATGGACGGGATTGAAGTAACCAAGCGCATCAAAGCGACAGCGCCTGAAATTAAAGTCATGATCCTCACCATATATACTGAAGAAAAATTTCTGGTGGAATCCATGCTGGCAGGTGCGGACGGTTATGTCCTGAAGACGATCAAGAAGTCTGAGCTCTTTTTCGGGATTGAAGAGGTGCTCAGAGGACAAAAGTATATCGATGGCAATCTCATGCAGCGCGCATTTTTACAAGTCATCAAGGGAGAACAGAATAGAGACTCTATGTTGACTGATCGGGAATTGGACGTACTGAAGCTAATGGCGAGGGGAAAAACGAACAAAGAAATTTCAACCGAGCTATATATCGGCTCAGATACGGTAAAAGAATATGTAACAGCCATCATGAAGAAATTAGATAGCAAAAACAGGACGGATGCAGTAGCCAAAGCGATCCGCAATCAAATTATCTTATGAGTGATCAGAACCGCCAGCAATAACAGTCTGGGGGTTCTTTTTGTTTCGAAAAATCCCCACCTGGGGCAGAAGAGAACCACTTTAGGGGGAGGAAAGGAAGCGGCATTTTTCGTAAAGTAAAACTATCCTCGCGGGGACGGATTAGGATAGAGAGTTCCGAGAAAAGTTGGAAACGATTACAAGAGGAGGTTTGTTGAATGAACTACCGCGATCAAATTCAATCAAAGCTGAATATTGGCCAAGAACTGTTATATCTGAGCATGCAGGATGTGATAGATACCGGAATTTCAGTGAAGGAAGTATTAGAACTGACCGAACAGGCGATGGTAGCCTACAGTACAAAAAAAGCAGAGATGCCAGCCAAAATCGGGTTACATCCACAGCCGGATTCCTTGATGCATGCGATGCCAGCCTACTTGCCGGATCAAATGGCGTGCGGAATCAAATGGGGAAGTAATTTTCCTACAAATCGGGAACGTTTTCCTGATCTTACCCCCACAAATTGCCAAATCATTTACAATGATTATGAATCAGGGCTTCCACTCGCATTTCTCGATGCAACATGGATCACAGAAGTAAGGACGCCTGCTGTATCACTTGTCGCTGCGAAGTACTTGGCAAACCCGGATGCTACCACTTTCGGAATGTATGGATGCGGGATACAGGGCAAGGCCCATGTCAAAATGATTGAACATGTCCTGACCAAGCTTGAAAAGATTTACGTGTTTGATGTTTTTGAAAAAGCCATGGACGACTTAATCGAGCGTTGCCAGCCACATGTCAAGGCCCAAATCATCAAGGCATCCTCCTACGAGGAAGTTGCCAAATCATGCGAAGTCATTGCGTCCGCGATTCCGATCCATCATCATCCCAACCCGATGGTAAAAAGCGAATGGATATCCAATGGACAAACCTTGATTGCATGCGACTGCCACTCAGTCTATGAGGACGAAGTATACAAAAGAGCGGAAGTTTACACTGTGGATAGCGAAGAACAGCACCGTTTACTGGAGACGTACGGCTATTATCCGTGGGGACTACCTCTGATTCACGCCGAAACAGGAGCGGTTGCGGCTGGACTTCATCCTGGCAGAACCAGCAAAGATCAATTGATCGTATCCAATAATGTCGGGATGGCGGTTGAGGATATGATCGTCGCAAGAAAAGTGTTTGACAAAGCTTTGGAGCTGGAAATTGGTTTGAAATTGCCTTTGTGGAACAGAACGAACTAAATTTTCTAATGAAAGGACTGGATTCTGATGATCGATCCTCGAACAATCAATTTATCCGATCCGAAATGGCTTCCTGATGAAAAGCCAGTCGTGAAAAACGTTCGGGCTGCGGCTAGCTCAGACAATGCTGTCGTAACCCATACGATGCTGAAGATCATGCGGGATGGCGGGAATGCAGTAGATGCGGCAATTGCTGGGTGCATGGTGCAGGCGGCAATCGAACCTTTCATGACCAATCACACAGGCACTGTCACCTTCCTGTTCTACCATGCAAAAGAAGACAAGTACTATCAACTAGATTCGACGGGTACATTTCCTGCCGATTTGCCTCCTCACATGCCTGTTCCTCAAGGAATGGGGCCATATGCAGGTATCCCGCCGAGATCGGTTATTCCCGGGTTTATGCCTGGATTAAAAGCTATTCATGAACGATTCGCTACGCTTGAATGGGAGGTGCTCTGCGAGGAGGCTGTCTGGTGGGCTGAGAAAGGACACCATGTTTCGCATTTTGAGCACGAAGTAAATCTTTTCGCAGAAGACTTCATTACCTTTTTTCCAGAGGGGCGAGCGTTTTATATGCCAGAGGGCCGGTTTCCGCGTGTAGGTGAGAGATTTGGCCCAAGCGAAATGGCTCAAACGTTGAAGAAGGTTGCGGAGGAAGGCCCGAGTTATATGATTACGGGTGAGTGGGCAGATGCGTTTATCAAAAAGGCAAACGAGTTGGGCTGGATGATTACCAAAGAGCATATGATTGAGAATCCGCCAAGATGGATGGAGCCGATTCGCTTCTCCGTTGGCGATTATGAAATCGTCTCACTCGCCCCACCACAGCAGCAGGGGGTCTTTATCGCACTCGTTCTCGGAATATTGGATAAAGTGGGAATCAGGGAAGTAAAGCCGTACTCTGCGGAGCATATCTTTTACATGGGACACGCTTTGAAAATGGCGCAAACCATGTGTGGCTATTGCCACGATCCACACATTTTGCATGTGAAGGAAGATGCATTTTTGGATCAAGGATTCCATGCCTCCCTGGCGAGCCTGATCAAAGGTATGAAGCCGCAGGTAAACTTAACGAGTCATACCACTTTTACAACAGGATTCGGAGGATCAACATCATTCATAGACAGCATGACTGGTGGGAAAATTCCGACTCCAAGGCAAAACAGCCATCATGATCAACCATCAGGCAGCTGCGAGCTGAGTATTGTGGATGCAGAGGGAAACTGGGTGCAAATGATGAATACACTCCAATCGGGCGGCATTCCTGGGCAAGTCGTCAAAGGAATTCCGATGGTTGGCTCACACGCCATTCCCAATGTCCAAGCCAGCTCGATGCAATACTATCAGGCGAAGGGTGCCAGAATGAGATCCGTGATCGGAAATACCATGGTTCTAAAAAATGGCAAGCCGATCTTACAGCTCGGATCGCCAGGCAATGTCCATGTTACCGTTCCCCAAGTCCTGTGCAACATTCTGTTTTTTGGTATGGAACCATATGAAGCGATTCGTGCTCCGCGCATGCTTGCCCTGCAGGATGGCGGGACGATTGTAATCGAAGACCGAATACCCGAAGATGTACAGCATGAGTTATTGGCACTTGGAATACGGATGAAGGTTTCCGGGATTTGGGATTATCACATGGGCTCCTTCCAGATTTGCTATCGCGATCAGGAATCTGACGAGCTGTGTACCATCGCTGACCCGAGACGATGCGGTGTTGCGGATGGGCTTCGATAAATTTTTGAAGGAAGAGGATACAGGAGGTGTTCCTTTGCTGACCACGATTCGCTCACGTGAACAGGAGTTTTTGCAATATATTCGCGAAATGATGCATTATCAGGAAGTTTTGCATCTGCTGTTTTGGGATGTACGAACCGGTGCCCCGAAAAAAGGGTTGGGGCTGCGGGCAGACGTAATTGGTACGATGTCCACCAAAAAATTTGCCATGTCCATTTCAGCAGAAATGAAAACGTACGTAGAAGAGCTAAGCCAAGCAGAGTACTACCAACAGCTTTCTCCAATCACAAGAAAAGTACTTGAGCATGCCAAAAAAGAATACGACCTCCTCATCAAAATTCCGGAAAAAGAATTCGCCTCGTATGAAGTCGCTAAGGCGAATGCGAGTGCGGCATGGGAAGAAGCGAAGCATGCATCCGATTATTCCATTTTTCAACCCCATCTGGAGAAGCTCGTTGAAACGAACAAACGGTTTATCGACTATTGGGGCTATCGGGAAAATCCTTACAATGCTCTGCTCGATCAGTATGATCCTGGGATGACAGTAGTGCGCTTGGATGAAGTGTTCACGAAAGTAAAAGCAAAACTGATTCCGCTGCTTCACCGTACGCAGGAAGCGAAATCAAAACCAGATACCACATTTTTAGGTGCGGCATTTCCCGTAGAAAAGCAGAAGGATTTTCATCATTTTCTCTTGCGGGAGCTCGGATACGATTTCGGAGCAGGGCGTTTAGACGAAACGATTCATCCTTTTGCAGTCCCACTTAATCGAAAAGATGTGCGCATTACCACCAAGTTTAACGAGAGTTACTTTGCAGGCGGTTTGTTTGCAACCATTCACGAGTACGGGCACGCCCTGTATGAGCTGAACATTGCTGATGAGCTCATCGGTACGTCACTATGTACGGGTACGTCTACAGGGTTTCATGAGTCTCAATCACTCTTATGGGAAAAGATGATTGGACGCAGCAAACCATTTTGGAAGCAGTATTACCCGACTCTTTCCACATACAACCAGGAGCAATTTCATGGAGTAGGACTGGATGATTTTTATCGAGCTGTCAATTCCGTGTCTCCTTCTTTTATCCGTATCGAAGCAGACGAATTAACCTATCCTTTACATGTGATTCTCCGATATGAGATTGAAAAGGGCATCTTTGCCAATGAGATTGAGGTGCGGGACCTGCCTGAGATTTGGAACCAAAAGATGCAGGAGTATCTGGGAATTGTTCCACCTGATGATAGACGTGGAGTGCTGCAGGATATGCATTGGTCTGCCGGGATGTTTGGCTATTTCCCTTCGTACGCATTAGGCTACTTGTTCGCTGCACAGATTCGAAACACCATGCGAAAAGAAATAAAAGAGATCGATCAATTGGTGGAGGAGGCGAAGTTTACCCCGATCAAACAATGGTTAGCCGAAAACATTCATGTCCATGGAAAAATGAAAGATCCGGATCAGTTGTTGCTGGAAGTGACCGGAGAACCATTGAATTCAGACCATCTACTTTCGTATTTGGAAGAGAAGTATAGTGACATTTATAAACTAGATAAATAAAATGAAACTAGGGGATATTTATCACGGAGCAAAACGGAGAAAGTCATTTTTCTGGAGAAAAAGAGGAAAGCCCGATCCTGAGCTTGATCGGGCTGTTTGCTTTCTATGCTGTTGGATGGAGAGATTATGAAGTCTGCGTTCTGCGTGAAGTCATTTGCAGATAAAGGAGAGCGCACGCAATAGACAAAAGGACGATGGCTGACATTCCCCAAAAAATGTTGCTGTAGGCCTGAGCGATCGGGAGTTCCTTTTGCCAAACGAGAGCAGTAGCAGTCATTGCTACGCCGAAGCCGCCACTGAAAAATTGGAGGAGCTGGAATAGTCCGAGTCCTGAACCAATTTGTCCTGGAAGCAATATTCTCGACATTTCATTAGAGATGCTGCTGGATAAAAACGTAAACCCGATACTCATGAGCATGTAAATGGACATGACTGCGAAATAGGAGATTCCCTCAAATAGGGCGAACAAAACGACCGACGACAGAAATAGCGCGGGAATGTACCGGATGATAGGTGCATTTCCTTGTAAATCGATGATTTGACCCACATAGCGGGAAAGAATCATCGCGAGCAGCGAGCCTGGAAACAGGACCAGTCCTACATTGACTGCGCTTAGATGATACTGATTAACCATGATTTGCGGGATAAGGAATAGTGTCGAAAAGCTGCACAAATACGCCCCGATACCAACTGCCGCGAGTGTGAGATAGGATCGATTAAGAAAGAGCGACGGCAGTACGAAAGGGTCCTTCGCCGTGCGGATATTGACAATAAATAAGCCAAGTGCAACAAGTCCAATGGCAAGCGAGACCCAGGAGTGGTTTGTTAAAAACAGGAGTAGACCGGTAGTGCCAGCTCCAATGAAAACTGCACCGAGCACATCAAACGAGCCTTTTTTAGGAAGCTCTTTTGGAATAAGCGACATATAGAGTGGGACGAGCAGCAATGTTACCGCCGTCACAACAAACAAGGTGTGCCAGCCTGAAAATTCAACGATGGCACCTCCGACTACAGGTCCTAATCCGAGACCTAATGAAACGGCGGACATAATCAATGCCATCGCTTTTCCCCGACGCTCTGTCGGAATATAGCGGGAGAGTAATACCATGGATAAAGCAGGTATGGAGCCAGCTCCGGATGCTTGAATAATGCGGACGATCAAAAGCATGATGAAGCTGTTGGTGAACAAGCCCGCAATGGAAGCAAGACTCAGTGACAAAATACCGATCAAGTACAATCGCCGTATCGGAATGAAATCTGACAAGCGGCTATACGTAATGGATGAAATAGCAAAAACAATTGAATAGCCTGTAACAATCCACGAAGTCGAAGAGGGAGACAAGTGGTAAGCCACGGCTACATCTGGCAGTGCCAAATTGAACATCATGGTATTCATGATGACGAGTACGATTGTGATCCCGAGGAGAAGAAGAGCAGGTCCTTCTCTCAGCGGCCCTCGTTCTGGCGTGTGAGTAGGAATACGCGCTGTGGCCATTTTTTATACCTCGTTTCCTTTTTCTTATTTCGATTGTTATCGAACAAATGAAATATAACATGTGTTTTGTTCATTTGCAATCATTATGAAACAGTTTGCTCGCGGATTTATGTAAAGAAATGGTGAAGGAGTACCTGACCTTATTTCGATTGTTATGGAAGAATAGGAATAACACTTATCCTATGATAAGATGAAAGGTGTCGTTATAAATAGTCAGGGAGGCGCTACCATGAAAATACTCCATCACCCGGACAGGTCAGACATTCATTTGTCCTCCGTACTGTATGCGTTAAGTGATCCTGTACGGCTATATATCGTTTCTGAAATTAAAAAAGTAGGCGAGCGCACCTGCGGAGATATAAGCGTTCCGGTGGCAAAATCTACCTTGTCTCATCATGCTCGTTGCTTACGAGAAGCGGGGATCGTTCATGTTCGCGTCCAAGGAACACAACGCTTTTTATCCTTGCGAACTGAAGATCTGGAATTTCGTTTTCCCGGCTTGCTTGCCTCCATTCTGAATGCATTTGATTCCTCCTCAGAAAAAGATCAGCTCTTGCAGTTATAAAAAATACGCTCCCCTCCTTCTAGAAAATAGCCAACGATGCTTATGACCGTATTACCTCGTGCAAATCTTTTTGTTGGCTCTTTCATTAGCAGGAGGGATTTCTTTTTCTATCAAGAATATTTTGGGGAGATTGTTATTTTCTTGCTTCTGAATTGGGGAGGGATCAGTATTAGTAGGGATGAGGTCATTCTTTACGCGGAAGAAAACGGAATAGCAACACTTACACTAAACAGGCCAGAAGCACTCAATGCTTTGAACAAAGCGGTATTGGAGCAGCTATCCGTTCACTTGGACAACATCAAGAGAAATACTGATGTCAAGGCAGTAATCCTGACGGGAAGTGGTGACAAGGCTTTTTCAGCTGGTGCGGATATTCAGTATCTGAATCGGGCGACTCCTCTGGAAGTTCGAGATCTAGCTATGTTGGCGGTTAAGGTTACGAATCAGATCGAGTCACTTGGAAAGATTGTGATCGCTGCTATCAATGGATTCGCATTAGGTGGAGGACTTGAGCTGGCAGAATCCTGCGCGTTGCGTATCGCTGTCAATGAGGCTCGATTAGGACATCCCGAAGTTCGTATCGGAGCAGTTGCAGGCTTTGGCGGCACGACCAGACTCCCCAGACTCATTGGCAAAGGTAGGGCGGCAGAGCTGTTGCTTACAGGAAAAGCCTTAAGCGCAGAAGAGGCTTATCACTTTGGCTTGGTAAACCGAATCGTGGCGGCGGAGTCACTATTGTCTGAAGCAAACGAGCTACTCCAGGAAATTTTGTCCCATTCTCCACTTGCCGTCAATTTGACGTGGGAGGCTATCCATCGCGGAGGAAATTTGACATTGGAGGAGTCAGCACTTCTCGGGGCAGATTACTTCGGACTCATTGCTTCTACGGAGGATTTTCGCGAAGGGACAAAAGCATTTCTCGAAAAGACAAAGCCAGCTTTTAAAGGAAAATAGAAAAAGAGTGATCCATTCTTACATTTCATACAAAAACGATCCAGGGTGTAGCAACTGTGGCCGATTGTAAAAACGAAAATGCTATTTCATGGATAGAGATGGTTTTAAAACGGTTTCAATGCTATAATGGACGCAGAGAAGATTATTGATGTCAGGGTAATCTGGATTGCCGCTTACATCCTGATCTCCTCCATTTTTATATGGCGGGATGGATAACTGGTATCATAGATGCTTAGTCGTTAACCCACCATAAAACGGTTTGTGCAATAATGCTGCACAGATTGTTTTGTGGTGGGTTTTTATTTATCTATTGGAGGTTGCGACTAGATGAGACATGTGAGCTTTGATTTAAATGGTACAAAACATCAAGCAGAAGAGGGGACCCGTATTCTCGATTACCTTCTTTCGCACGATATAGAACATCCACATGTTTGCTACTCTTCTGAATTAGGTCCAATTCAGACTTGCGATACCTGTGTGTGTGAAATCGATGGCAAAATCATGCGTGCCTGTTCTACTCAAATTCAGGATGGCATGAAAATTCTTACTGCATCTGAGCTGGCTAAAAATGCACAACGGGAAGCCATGGATCGCATTTTGGAAAACCACATGCTCTATTGTACGGTTTGCGACAATAACAATGGGAACTGCCGAGTCCATAATACGGTAGAGCTGCTGGAAATTGAACATCAAACCCGTCCTTTCCGTGAAAAAGGCTATGAAGTGGATATGTCGCATCCATTTTATCGCTATGATCCAAACCAATGCATCTTGTGTGGACGTTGTACAGAAGTTTGTCAAGATTGGCAAGTGAATGAAACGCTCACCATCGACTGGGAACGGGAAATGCCACGCGTGATTTGGGATGACAATAAATCAATTAATGAATCCTCCTGTGTATCATGCGGTCAATGTGTAACAGTATGCCCTTGTAATGCATTGATGGAAAAGTCCATGCTGGGTGAAGCTGGCTTCATGAGCGGGATGGAACAGGATCTGATGAATCCGATGATTGACCTGATCAAAAAGGTCGAGCCTGGCTATAGCAGCATCTTTGCGATCTCCGAAGTGGAAGCGGCGATGCGCGAAACGAAAATCAAAAAAACCAAAACGGTATGTACGTTCTGCGGGGTAGGCTGCTCGTTTGAAGTGTGGACAAAAGACCGGAAAATTTTAAAGATCGAACCTAGTCCGGAAGCACCAGTGAATGGAATTTCTACATGTGTGAAAGGAAAGTTCGGTTGGGATTTTGTCAATAGCGACCAGCGCATAACAAAGCCGTTGATTCGCCGCGGAGATGCTTTTGTAGAAGCGACATGGGATGAGGCACTGGACGTCGTTGTAAGCGGACTGAGTGGGATTAAAGACAGCTATGGCTCCAACGCACTTGGCTTCATTTCTTCATCCAAGTTTACAAACGAAGAAAACTATTTGATGCAAAAAACAGCACGTCAGCTCTTTGGCACGAACAATGTTGACAACTGCTCCAGATATTGCCAGTCACCTGCATCGTGGGGACTCCAATATACAGGTGGAATTGGCGGAGACTCTGGAACGATCCAAGATATCGCAAAGGCTGGTCTGGTGATCCTGATGGGCTGTGCGCCAGCTGAAGCGCATCCGGTACTCGCAACAAGAATCAAGCGCGCACAAAAATTGCATGGACAAAAACTGATTACAGTCGATCTGCGCAAGCATGAAATGGCGGAACGGGCAGATTTGTTCATTCGCCCGAAACAAGGAACCGACTATGTGTGGTTAGCGGCAGTATCCAAATACATGATCGATCAAAATTGGCAAGACGCAGCATTTATTCAGGAGCACGTTAATTTTTATCCGGAATTTGTTGAATTGATGCAAAAATATACGCTAGAATTTGCAGAAGAAGAAACTGGCATTTCCAAAGAAACATTGATTCAGATCGCGGAAATGATTCGTGATGCCGATGGCACAGCTGTTTGTTGGGGCATGGGTGTGACGCAAAACGCAGGTGGTTCCTACACATCAACAGCGATTGCGAACCTGCTGCTCATCACTGGTAACTTCATGCGCCCAGGTGCAGGAGCGTACCCACTGCGTGGACATAACAACGTGCAGGGTGCGGCAGACATGGGAACCATGCCGAACATTTTCCCTGGCTACCAACCAGTTGCAAACGACGAGATTCGTGCAAAATTCGAGGCTGCTTATGGCGTGAAAATCCAGGAGCAACCAGGTCTGGACAATATCGAGATGCTGCAGGCAGTAGATCGAGGAGAGCTTCGCGCGATGTACGTTGCAGGAGAAGATATGGCTTGGGTAGATGCCGATTCCAACCATACACAAGACATGCTTGCCAAGCTCGATTTCCTCGTGGTGCAAGATGTTTTCTTGAGCAAAACAGCGCAGTTTGCTGATGTTATTTTGCCAGCAGTTCCATCTCTTGAAAAAGACGGTACGTTTACCAATACGGAGCGTCGTGTACAACGACTTTATCAAGTGCTTGAGCCGGTGGGCGAGAGTAAGCCTGACTGGTGGATCTTCAGTCAGCTCGCGAAAAAGATGGGATATGATTGGAATTATAGCCATCCGAGCGAAATTTTTGACGAAATGGCATCTCTTACACCATTCTTCTCACAATGCAATTATGAAGTGCTTGCAGGCTGGAACAGCTTCAACTGGGGGTCACCAGACGGTAGCAACACACCGCTTCTCCATACAAAAGGATTCAATTTCCCGGATAAGAAAGCACGCCTGGCACTGTTTGACTATATTCCACCAGCGAAGTTCCCTGAGGAGTATGACCTAACGCTCGATAACGGACGACTGCTTGAGCAGTTCCACGAAGGAAATCTCACGAACAAATCCAAAGGCATCCAGTACAAGCTGCCAGAAGTGTTTGTGGAGGTTTCACCGGAATTGGCAAAAGAACGCGGATTGTCTGACGGTACCTTGGTGCGTCTTCTGTCGCCATACGGAAAAATCAAGCTGCGTGCGCTGGTCACAAATCGGATGAGTGGAAAAGACATTTACGTTCCGATGCACTCCGCAAGTCATGAAAGTGCCGTGAATTTGCTAACGGGTGGAGCAGTCGATGTTCAGACACATACACCTGCGTATAAGCAAGTGAAGGTACGGATGGAGATTCTTGAGGAAAAAGGAAAATCTCCGCTTCCAGCATACAACCCTCGTTATGCCAAGCGGAATCCACAGCTCGGTGTACAAGTAGAGCGTAAATGGGCGCGCGAAGATTACAAGCCGATTGCCGACGTGAATGTGGCTGTTGATGTAAGAGGAGGTAGAAAATAATGGCGAGTCCAATTACGCGTATTGTCAAACCAACACTGTCGGACAGTGAAAAGCAAAGTCAAACAGTCGAAGCCATCCTCCAATTACTTGCCAAAAACCCGGAAGGCATACAGGAAACGATCAAGCTGCTTCAGGAACTGCATGATAGTGGAATTTTGCCAGCGCTTACGGCAGCGGTGGAAGCCAAAGAGGAAATTGCCAAAATCGTTGTCGGCCAAATGGTGCGGCCACCCGTCACCAACATGATTAATAATGCAATGGCAGCAGCAGGTGGACTTGCAGAGCTTGAGCCAGAGATGACGCAAAAGCTGATGAAAGGCGTCACCAAAGGTCTCCAAAAAGCCGATGAGGGGTTGCGCTCCGGACAAAAGGTTGGCATTATGGATTTGATGAAGGCCTTGTCTGATCCTGATATTAATCGGGCCATTGGCTTTGGCATCAATTTGTTAAAAGGAGTAGGCGAGGGCTTAAAGGATTCTTGATGGTTGTCTCCGAATGATTATGACGAGGAAGGAGATACGCCATGTCAAAACAATTGGAACATCAATTCAGCATGCTTGTTCGTGAAATTCGTAAAGAATATGTGGGGAATGGCCCCAAAGAAATTTTTACTCGTTTCGTTGATTCCTGGGCGATCAGTGAGATGAAAGGGAATCTGACGAATGTAGAAAAATTTATGATCACCTCGAATGATGGCAGACGAATGGTGCATGATGCGCGTACCAAATTGGTGAAAAAAATTTATACGAATCCTGAGGTCGTAGCCAAGCTCGAAGACTTGATGAAAGCCAGGATCGTAAGAATTTTTTCAGATATTAATATTGAAGAAGATATCGCCATGACCGTTTTTGTATTTGATCGGTCCATTGAATCTAAATAATACAGGGTACCAAAATCCAGTGATATAGCCAGTCTTGCACTTCAAATGAGTGCTCGACTGGCTTTTTTTATTGGAGTTTTTAGTAAAAAGTTACCCTGATTTTGTAAGAACTGGGCATGGCGTGCTATTTAAGAAAAACGTAAGACTTAACCTACCATTTTTTTAAATAGTTTCTCCTAAGCTTATGTCTGTGGAAAGACATGCTTTCAGGAGGGATCTCATTTGGAAAAGAAAACCGTCGCGATCATATTCGGAGGTTGCTCGAACGAGTACGGAGTTTCCCTGATCTCCGCAGCCTCTGTGATCGAACATATCGATAAAGATAAATACAATCTGGTACTAATCGGGATAACAGAGGAAGGCAAGTGGCTTCGGTACAGTGGCAGCATCGAGGCCATTCGTGAAGACCGCTGGCATATGCATCCGAGCTGCATCCCGTCATTTGTTTCGCCGAGCAGAGAAACAGGGGGACTTATCGAGCTCGTCCATACAGAATATCATCGGGTTCCAATCGATGTTGTTTTTCCCGTGCTTCATGGAAGAAATGGGGAGGATGGAACGATACAGGGCCTTTTAGAGCTGGCAGGAATCCCTTATGTCGGTTGTGATATGCTATCCTCTGCGATTTGCATGGATAAAGATATTGCACATACACTGGTTCGTGCTGCTGGAATCGATACGCCACGTGCTATGACCATACACCAAGGAGACGATGTTGAAAAGGCAATCGTAGCAGCAAAAGATTTCGGCTACCCTGTTTACATCAAGCCGGCGAAGTCTGGATCGTCTATCGGGATCACGAAGGCTCATACTTATCAACAATTCATCGAAGGAATAGAATTGGCGTTTGCTCACGACAACAAGATCGTCATTGAAGAAAATATCGAGGGCTTTGAAGTGGGGTGTGCCGTTCTCGGAAATAGCAGCCCGCGCATAGGTGTGATAGATGAAATTGAACTATCGGATGATTTCTTCCATTTTACGGAGAAGTATTCTTTGCACACTTCTACAATCCACTTGCCTGCTCGAATTGACACGGATACTGAGAAAAAAGTCAGAGAGACAGCAAGCCTTATTTATCAAACACTTGGCTGCAGCGGATTTGCCAGAGTAGATATGTTCCTGTCTGGGGACGGTAGACTCATGTTCAATGAAGTCAACACGATACCTGGATTTACTTCGAGCTCCAGATATCCAAATATGCTGCGAGCCAGTGGAATTTCTTATACACAGCTACTCGATGAGCTAATCGAGCTTGCGCTAGGGAGGGATGAAAAATGATGAGAATGCTTCCGATCAAATTGACAATGGATAAGCCACAATTTGTTTTCTATAAGGAGCTTCAGCTTAACCAATCGGCCATACATCACGGGCATCTCATCCTCGTTAACCGCGAGCATCCTATCCGGTTGAAGGAACAGTTTTTGGAGCTGCTACCCGTATCGGAGCTTCAGACACTTCGACAGAACAATCGCCTGCTCCTGGAAAAAACATGTCTGCGTCAGCTAATGGCTTTAGTGAACGCTGCCTCAGCGATAAACGATATCATCGCAGTGAGTGGATTTCGTTCGCAATCGGAGCAGCGGGAGCTATATGAATCTTCTTTACGTGAGAATGGAGCTGCTTTCACAGCAAGTTTTGTGGCCCGGCCAGATGAAAGCGAGCATCAGACAGGCCTCGCTGTAGATGTCGGTGAAAACAAGGAAGAGGTTGACTTTATTTGCCCATCCTTCCCGGATCGTGGTGTATGTCAAACCTTTAAGGAACGGGCAGCAGAGTACGGCTTCATCCAAAGGTACAAAAAAGGGAAAGAGTCTATTACGAACATTGCTTGCGAGCCTTGGCATTTTCGCTATGTCGGTTTTCCACATGCGCTCATTATGGAGCAAAATGATTTTTGTCTGGAAGAATACATCGCATTTTTGAAGAGGTTTGTGTTTGCCAAGGAGCATTTTTATTTTGAAACGGAAAGCACAATACTTGAAATTTATTATGTAAAAGCAGCAATGGGAAGTACAACCGTACCGATTCCCAATCATGCAAGGTATGAGTTGTCCGGAAATAACGCTGATGGATTCGTCGTAACCGTTTTCCATGAGAAAGGCAGTGAACAGGCAAGTGGTCTCTAAAGAGAATTATGGATTTATTGACCACTTCAAGGTGATTGCAGCCATACTCGTCATTGCGATTCATACAGGTCCATTCACAACCTACAATGAATACGTCGATTTTTTGTTTACCGGAATCGTCGCTCGACTTGCTGTCCCGTTTTTCTTTATCGCATCAGGCTTCCTTCTGTTTCAGAAGATACGAGGGGAGGCTGCTCAGGATAGAGCAACGATACACCGCTATATTGCCAGAATTGCTACTCTGTACGGGCTAGCCGTTTTGATCTACCTTCCAATTAACGTCTACGCTGGTTATTTTTCAAGTGATTTCACCGTGTACACTCTGGTAAAAGATATCCTGTTTGATGGGACCATGTATCATCTGTGGTACTTTCCTGCTTTAATCACAGGTGTTTTGATCACTTCTTTTCTGTATCAACGATTTTCGTTTCCGGTCATGCTTGTGATTGCTGGATTGTTGTACATGATAGGGCTTCTTGGTGATAGCTATTACGGCTTGATTGAGCAGAGCGATTTACTGCATGCAATCTACACCCAAATGTTCATGCTATTTGACTATACAAGGAATGGCTTGTTTTTTGCTCCCATTTATTTGATACTGGGTGCTTGGATCGCCAAAAGACCGCTCACGGGACAAACAAGAGGCGTTATGGCATTTGGCTTTGCCCTCTCGTTCGTGTTGATGCTGATAGAAGGGATTCTTGTCAATCAGGGCAAGCTCCCACGTCATGACAGTATGTACATTTTTTTGGTCCCGACTGTTTATTTCCTGTTTTCCTTTCTACTGCTGCAAAAAGGGAGAGGCGGGCCCTATATCAGGCAGTTAACGACATGGATTTACATTTTGCATCCATTCGCAATTGTGCTGGTAAGAGGAATTGGTAAAGCAACGGGAACAAGCGCGATTTTGGTTGAGAACAGCTTTATTCATTTTGTTGCCGTCACCTTACTGGCGATTTGTATCTCCCACGTCGTTGTCCGGTTTCTCACAAGAAAAAAAACAAAACGAGCAACGAAGCAAAGAGCGTGGGCAGAAATCAAGGTAGCTCATTTGAAGCATAATCTGGAGGAGCTGAAAAGGCTTCTTCCTCCAGCGGCTGAGCTGATGGCGGTCGCGAAAGCCAATGCTTATGGACATGGCAGCCCACAAATCGCAAAAATACTCAATCAAATTGGTGTTGGTCATTTTGCTGTAGCCGAGCTGGAAGAAGGAATTGCACTGCGCAAGCAAGGGATAAAAGGAGAAATATTGATTCTCGGTTATACCTCGTTGAAGAATGTCAGCGAGCTTATACACTACAAGCTTACGCAAACGGTTATCAGTGAAGAATATGCTGCTTCTCTTGATGAGTGTGGCAAAAAGCTGCAGGTGCACATCAAAATCGATACAGGAATGGGGAGATTGGGCGAGGCACATGACAACATCGGAAAAATTCTTCGCATGTATCGGCATGAGCATCTCCAAGTAACTGGAAGCTATAGCCATCTGTCTGTCTCCGATAGTCCCAATCATGAGGACATTGCCTATACAAAAGAACAAATCGATCGTTTTCATAATGTAATCAGACAAGTCGAGTTGGAGGGAATTAATCCGGGGATTCTTCATATCCAGAGCAGCTACGGAATTCTGAATGGTGTGGACGAAATATGTGGAATGTCTCGGGCAGGAATTGCGCTCTTTGGATTGCTATCCAAAGAAGATGACGTCGTAAACAGGAGCATCGATCTGCGTCCCGTCCTTTCCTTGCACGCTAGAGTAACGCTTGTCAAAACGATACAGGCAGGGAGTGCGATCAGCTACGGCAGAAATTATAGGACGAGTAAAAATAGTCAGATCGCGACGGTGTCCATTGGATATGCGGATGGTATACCCAGAAGGCTGTCAGAAGCAGGCGGATATGTTCTGGTGAGGGGCCAGAGGGCAAGCATCGTTGGGAATGTGTGTATGGATCAACTGATGATCGATGTCACACATATTCCAGGGGTGAAGGAGGGCGACGTCGTCACGCTGATTGGACAAGATGGCGGGGAGACGATCACAGCGGAACAACTCGCAAGTCGTTGCAACACAATTACGAATGAAATAGTAAGTGGTATTGGAAGCAGAGTGGAGCGAGTGTATGTGGAGTAAGAAAGGAACTCAAGGCGGCTTAGAAACGGTAAGTTGTCTTGCCTGCTTTCCCATTTCATTAATAATTATCAGAATATTATGGGAGGATATAGAATATGTGAACTGCCTATGAAACGGGGAGATCACTCGGTATAATACATTCTCAAGAGCGCTCTTACATTTTTGGGAAAATGGTGGTCAATATGTTATCCAATCAAGATTTGGTGTTAGATAATTTTAAGAAAAAAATATCATCGCTTCCATTATGGATTCCAGGTGCTCATGTGTATGATAATCCGCATTTCATAGCCGTTGATTGCGGCTTGCCATCCGATACTTTCAACGTATTTCTCCCGTTATCATCGTTGACAAAAGATACACAAGTGAGCGTTCAGCAAGCCATTCGTTCTTTTTTGGACAAAGGATTTCCGATAAGTATCTGGATGGATCAGCGTTTTGTCACACCAGATGTGGTCGAGCTGTTTGCTGAACTGGGAAAAAATGAAGCGGAGCGCAATATCACCATGAAGCTCGAGAGTGGCTCCATTGGCTCTAGTGCTCCAATGGCAGCAGGGCTTGAAATAAAGCGGGTAAAGAGTGCAGATGAGCTTCTTCAGTACGCCGGCGTTTTTCAATCGTTGTTTGCCGGAAGTCGCGAACAAGAATCTCTTGTCCACTATTTTGATCAAGCAGCTGCCAATTTTCACATAGATCAACAGCATCAATGGTTCGTTGGGTTCCTGGACAATCAAGCCGTGTCTACTGGATATTTGATTGAAACGGAAAATAGCTATGGTATTTATGATGTGATGACCAGAGCAGAGCATAGGGGAAAAGGACTGGGAAGCGCCATGTTTGATCATCTACTTCAGCAGGTAAGAGAGGAAGGGAATGGCAAGCCATGCGTTTTGCAAGCCTCTGAAGATGGGATTAACATTTATAGGAGAGCTGGCTTTACAGAAGTAGGAGAAATGGTTGTGTTTGAATAGGAAAACATGTCGTTCAAACGATTTCGTGCAAAAACAGTATAAAGGAGAGCATGCTTTGCAGATTATCTCAAAGCATGCTCTCTTGCTTTCTCCGAGTCGATGTGGGGAATGATCCTGTTGCGAGCATCGTTAATTTGCAGCAGATTTCCATTTTTCATATTTCTTAAAAGCAGCCTTTAAAAGCGGAGGTACAGCTACGGATATAAACAAAGCTCGAAAAAGCTGGTAACAAATCAGGATGGAAAGATCTCCATGTACTTCCTTTGCGATAATCGCCATCTGGTCCATCCCGCCTGGGGAAAGACTCAAAAAAGCAGTAACAAATGAGACTGGATGCATGATAGTCAAAAGCACACTTAGCGCAAGCGCACATAAGATCAGCACGATTCCACTTAAGACAGCAGTTGCACTGATTTTTACGGCATTCTTCAGGCTCTCTGGCTTGAGTAAGAGACCGATATATCCGCCGAGCATCAATTGTGTACCATTCATGAGGACTGTAGGCAAGTCAGGACCATGGAAGCCTGCGATATTCAATGCGATGGTGCCGATCATGGGCCCAAGTAAGAATGCAGTAGGGAAGTTTATTTTCTTTGCCAATAAGGCAAGGAGTGTGCACACAACAATGAATAACAAAATATTTGGAAAAAGTCCTGCCCAGCTTACACTCGCGGGATGAGTCGAAGCAGATAAAGAAGGATTGCCAAGACCAGTCATCAGAGGACTAAAAATGAGCAACGGCACACAGAAAATAATCATCATAAGCCGTGAGACCTGCAAGAAGGTGACGACTGTCAAATCGACCCCTTTGATTTCTTCCGCCAACGGGATCATTTGGCTCAGACCACCTGGAATACTTCCGATCAAAGCAGTTGGAAAAGAAATTCCAGATAATTTGGACACAAAGAAAGTGATCAAAAGCGTAAAAAGCAAAAGCAGAACCGTCAACAAAACCATGGAAGGCAGTTGTTTGCCAATTTCCTTTAGTGTCGATAGTGTGAAGGAAAGTCCTATCGTATAACCGATAATCCCCATTCCGGTGTTTCGTAGCATCCCTGGCCAATATGGCTTGATCTGTGTGAACAGCTTTGAGCCGATCAGTACGAACACCATAGACCCAAGCAGCCATGGGAGAGGGATATGAATCAGCTGAAAAACGGCACCACCGATAATAGCGAACATACAGGTGAAAAGAAACTGGACCCATTTATTCTCGGTCAGCTGTGCACCTTTCATAGAAACCACTTCTTTTCGCTGAATTGTGACGTAAAACCAAACGAATTCCAAAAAAACTCACTGGTTCATTATATGACCTATGGGTTTTCTTCGTCAATTCCCATGTTGAATATGTATCACCTGCATGTCAGAATAAGTAGGGGTGGTCATGATGGAAGACGTAAAAAAACAGCAAATCCTCCATGTAGCGATGGGGGTTTTTAAGGAAAAAGGGTATACCTCGTCATCGATGCAAGAAATTGCAGAGGCTTGTGGAATGGCAAAGGGCAGCATTTATAAAATTTTCCCCTCCAAAGAAGATTTATTTACGGCAGTCTTTGAGCTCTGTCATCAAGGGATGTTTGAGAAGGCAAGTCAGCTGGATTCCGCAGGAAAAAGAGAAGGGCTGACACCAAAAGAGCAGCTGCTTCGAAAAATAGAATTTCAGCTACAGTACATGCTAGAGAACTACTTCTTTATGGTTGAGTTTAAAGAGCTGCCGATCAAGGATAATGAGACGTTTCAGGCTGCTTGGAAGAAAAAGAGAGCAACGCTGCTTACCTGGCATAAAAATGGCTTTTTGGAAGCGTACGGTGCCGAAATTAGCCCTTATATTTGGGATGTTGTTGCGATATTCCGCGGACTCTTGAAAGAATATCTGTTTTATGTCATGCAAAAAGGTCTATCACTGACGATGTCCGATCTGGCCCACTTTTTGATTGAGCGGATGAATGCCGTCGTAGCAGATATGCTAGACACGAAACCAAAGGCGATCTTGAACGAAACGAACATTTACTTTAACAGTTTAAATCCGATTAGCTTGCAGACACAGCAATTGACGATTCATGAATTTTTGCAAGTGATTTCATTAAAGATCTCGGAGCTGCAAAAACCGGCTAACTTGCGCCAAGAACTGCAGGAAGTTGTTCATATTTTGCAAAAGGAGCTGGCACTGGAGACACCAAACAAAACGTTGGTGAATGTTTGTCTATCCTATTTAGAAGCTGTATCCGAACTGAAGCCACTTGCCAGACAGCTTACCTATATGCTCTAACAACCAAGTACCGTCACTACTGGCAAAGCGGGAAGAGAAGGCGGGAATGTCATCGTGTTTTTGATTGGAGAAATCTCAAAGCTGTTCCAAATCGATGTTCGAACTTTGCGCTATTATGATGAAATTGATCTCTTTAAACCTGCTCATGTTGATGAGCGCTCGGGTTATCGCTATTACACCATTGAACAATTCGAGCAGCTTAATACCATTTTGTATCTCAAAGCACTTCATATTCCGTTGAAAAATGTGAAGCTATTTCTGCAAAATCGTAATATTGACCATATCCTGCAGCTGCTAGAAGAGCAAAAGCTGGAAACGGAGCAGCGCATTTCGGATTTTGTGCAGATTCAGAAAAAAATTGAAAGTCGAATCCATCAAATCAAGGATGCTGCGAATGATCAACAGATGGGTACGATTCGGGAGGTTGTCCTACCAGAACGAATGATTGTGCGGTTGAAGCAAAAGATACGGCATACGGATAATCTGGAGATGTCTATACGGTTACTGGAGAACGCGACGAATATGAAATCCACGATCTTTTTAGGGAAAGTGGGATTATCGATATCGCTTGATAACTTGAGACTCAGACGCTTTAAGGAATATGACTCCATCTTTGTGTTCGTGGAAGACGATAGCTACCGCGTGACTGGTACAAACGAACAAATTCTTCCAGAGGCAACATACATAACAATCCGCTTTGTGGGGACTCATGAGGATGCTGCCCCCTATTATAAGAAGCTCATGGATTACGTCGAGCAAAAGCAATATACAATCATAGATGATGCGATTGAAATTACGTTAATTGATTACGGCTTGACAAGCGATCAATCAAAGTTTGTGACCGAAATCCAAATCGTAGCGAAATAGTTTTTGACCCTCTAGTAACTGGAGGGTTTATTCTGATTCCAATACATGCTTAGGGGAGGAGCTTTTGCGTGATTGGAACGATCGTAAATGTGGTATTGATTGTGATGGGAAGTATGATCGGTAGCGTGTTTAAAAAGGGGTTGAAGGAGCAGTATCAGGATATTCTGATGCAAGGAATGGGTTTAGCGGTTGCTGCGCTTGGCGTTTTCGCGATTACCAAACATATGCCAGACAGTGAGTATCCGGTTCTGTTTATTGTGAGTCTTGCAATCGGAGGGGTGATCGGGGAAAGGGTAAATATGGAGGAAAAATTCCATCAGCTTGTTTCCAAAGTGTCAAAAGGAAATCTGGCAGAAGGACTATCAACTGCTATCCTTTTATTTTGCATTGGGACACTGTCTATTGTTGGACCTATCGAAAGTGCGTTAAATGGAAATCAAACCTACTTGTTTACCAATGCGATTTTAGACTTCGTGACCTCTATCGTACTGGCAGCTACCTTTGGCATCGGGATTGCGCTTTCCGCAGTCGTGCTATTTTGCTGGCAAGGCTTCTTTTATGTTGCTGCCAAAATGGTCTCTGGATTTATAACTCCCGAGCTGTTGACTGAGATATCGATTATTGGCGGTGTATTAATTCTGAGCTCGGGGCTGAGTATTCTTGGCGTAAGAAAGTTCAGAACGATTAATCTGATTCCTTCCCTTGTCATTCCGGTTATTTATCTCGTCGCTAAAAATCTGCTTTGGACGTAAACGTAAACAATTAAGAAGGGAAAATGAAGGGCATCCATGATCGAAACGGGTGCCTTTTCTTTTTGATGTGCGGAAGATTTTTCAGTCGTTCATTCATATTTTTAACAGGGAAGTGAAACCATATGGGGAGAAATGGATGGAAAATCATGATCTAGTCCAGGAGAACGAGCGATGGGATCTATATTTACACGGTACGGGAAAAGATTACGTATGCGAGCTTGGATGAATACAGACAAAGACGAGCTGATCAGCCCCGATATTCCGACCAACATAAAGAAGCTATATACCATTTTTTGTGATGCACCAGATCTAATCACCACCAAATTTCTAATCAATCAAACGAACCATTCTGCTCTCTTGGTCTATCTGGACGGCATGGTGGACAAGCCAACCATCAATAATCATATCATGCGTCCACTTTTGTTTGAGAATAAAACCTTCGCAGGGTTAAACAGCCTGGATCTTTCGCTTGGATCCAGTCAGACAACGCAATCCTGGAGAGTAATTGAGAAATCCATCCTTCGCGGACAAAGTGCTTTGTTTATTGAAGGGGAGGCTCACTGTTTGCTCCTGGATACACAAGGCTGGCCACAGAGAGAAATCAGTGAACCTCTTTCTGAATCCGTGCTCAAGGGAGCCCGGCAGAGCTTCGTTGAATCGATCGGGCAAAATATATCCATGATCCGCAGGTATATACCGGATCGAGAGCTCAAGATCAGGGAGCTTCAGGTTGGGGCCAGGAGCCAGACAAAAATAGGTTTGCTTTATCTCGCAGATGTGATAAACAATGACATCCTTATGGAGCTGGAAAAACGGATTAAACGAATCAACATCGATGGAATAATCAATGTAGGGGAATTGGAGGAGCTCATCGAAAACAATTCGTTTACTCCTTTTCCACAATATTTAACGACAGAGCGGCCAGACTCCGCTGCTTCACACATCCTCCAAGGAAGAATTGTCATCATTGTGGATCAGTCCCCTTGGGTCATGGTCGCACCGATGAGCCTAGTATCCTTTTTTCAAAGCGCAGATGATTATAGCATGCGCTGGATCATTGGCTCTTTCATCAGGCTGCTGCGTTTTATTAGCTTTTTTGTCTCCATTTTCCTTCCAGCGCTCTATATTGCTGGACTTACTTTTCATTATGAGATTATCCCGCTTGGGCTCATTCTATCGATTGGGGAATCTCGGGAGAGGGTACCGATCCCTCCATTTTTGGAGGCAATCATCATGGAAATAACTTTGGAGATGCTCAGAGAAGCAGGGTTGCGATTGCCCTCAAAAATTGGTCAAACGGTTGGTATTGTTGGGGGTATTGTAATCGGCCAAGCAGCCGTTTCAGCTGGGATCGTAAGTAACATCATGGTAATTGTCGTTGCTGCTACGGCGATTGCGTCTTTTATTTTGCCGAATGCAGATTTATCAGCGGCGGTGCGGGTTCTCCGCTTTCCCATGATGGTTGCATCCTATCTGTTCGGGATTGTAGGAATCGTAATCGGAATGATGGTCTTGATCGTTCATCTGATTTCACTCGAATCTTTGGGTACCCCTTATGGAAGTCCGCTTGCCCCTTTACAATTTACCGCATGGAAAGACAGTTTCGTGCGCTTGCCGATTTGGAGCCTGATCAAGCGGCCACAAGCGGTGCATGCCAAACAAGAGAAGCGACAAGGAAAAAACGACAAAAATGGCGATGAGATATGAAAACGAATCATTTCAATGACGTTAGCTTGTTTCAGTACATCTTGTTTATTTCTCAAGTGCAGATTGGAATCGGTATTATTACGTTGCCATCCGACCTAGCAGATGTGGCGAGTACAGATGGGTGGATTTCCATTTTGCTCGGATGGGTAATCGCCAATGTAATAAGCATTCTCATCATCCAGATAATGAAACGCCATCCGGATGAGACTATATTTGATTTGCTCCTCCGCTATTTTGGGAGGTGGATAGGTGTTTTATGTTCGATTCTGTTTATTTTGTACAGCATCTTCGTCTTTACCGTTACATTGTTTGCAGCGATTCACATTACCCAAACGTGGGTATTGCCACAAACAGCAAATTATTTTTTGATGCTGCTTTTCATCATTCCCAAGCATATGCTCGCACAAAAAAGTATCCGAATGCTTGGGCGGTACGCCGAATTTGTAGGACTGAGTATGATTTTCATGCTTCCGCTCTTTTTTATCGCAATGCGTGAAGGTCATTGGATTCATCTGTTACCCGTGATCAAGGAAGGCTGGCTGCCGATAATGAAGGGAGTAAAAACGACAATTCTCTCGTTTCTCGGTTTTGAGCTAGCTTTTATTTTGTATCCGTTTTTACAGAAAAAACAACACGCTACTGCAGGCATACTCATCGCAAATACCATCACAATGCTTACCTATTTACTCGTGACTATCGCTTGTTATGTTCAATTTAATCCCTATCAGATTGGGACATATATTTGGCCAACTCTTGACATGTTTGAGACGGTAGAATTTCCATTTGTAGAGCGAATAGAAGTGATTTTCGCCGCTTTTTATCTGTTTATCATTTCAACAAGTGGTATTCCGTATTATTTCACCGCTTCATTCGGGGTGAGTCAATTACTCCGATTGAAGGATCATAAAAAAGTGGTACTGATTCTCTCATGTTGCTATGTGGTGTTATCCTTCTTTTACAACCCTACCTATTACCAGGTTATTACCATTCAAAATTGGGGTGGTCATGTAGGCATGTACATCTCATACCTATTTCCGATTTTCTTCTTACTCTATGTGATGGTTGCTGAGCGGTTCCAGATGAGGTTATCGAAATGAAAAGACGACTTCTGATCATTTTACTATGTCAAATTCTGTTGATTACGGGGTGTCTGGGGCAAAATCGACTGGACGATTTAACATTGATTTTGACAATTGGAGTTGACGTGCGAAAAGATGGAGAACTCGAAATTTACTCAGCGGTTCCCGTCTTTCAGCGTGAGGCCAAGAAGAAAACCGAAATCCTGCATGTGCATGCATCCTCATTCCGAGAAGGTAGAGATAGGTTTGATGATGAGGCGAATGGCCTGGTCCAAACTGGGAAGGTACAAAACATCGTCATTTCCAAAAAAGTGTTGATGAAAAAGGGGCTACTCGACCTCTTAGATGTCATTTTCCGTGACCCGAAAAGCTCGCTGAAGGCTGACCTGATCATGGCAAATGAACCGATCGATGAGGTACTCAATGTCGATGTCAGTGATAAACCGCGACTTCCCGTTTACTTGCGTGAGCTGATTAAATCCGGGCATACAAGTGAAGCCTCTGTCTACACGACAGCCCGCAAAGCATACGATCAATTTTATGAGAAGGGCATCACTCCTTATTTACCAGAAATCAAACTCAGCGACGATAAACTAAAGATAGCGGGTACAGCACTAATCGATAAGCGTGGTTACTATGTTGACTCGCTTAGTTCTGAGGAAAGCATACAATTGCTGATTTTGCAGCGGGATACCATGCATCCGATCTTTATGACCACCCAAATTAAGGATAAGTCTTTTAAAGCAAAAGATGAAGAGAGTAAGAATGTCAGCTACTCGATTGATTACACCCATTATGATTATAAAACAAAGGCAAAAAAAGGTCAGTTTCAATTTGATCTTCATTTAAAGTATGCCATTGTCCTGACTGAAATTCTTGTGCAAGTCAGCCCGGTAGAGGACAAGAAGCGATTGGAAAGGGCGATCGCATCAGATATGAAGAAAAAGATGGAAGCAGTCATTGCCAAGTTCCAAAAAAATCAGTTGGACCCGATTGGACTGGGAAAATTTGCTCGAGCATATGCCTATGAGGACTGGAAGCGAGTGGAGGATGATTGGGGAAAAGCGTTTTCGAAAGCGAAAGTGAACGTCTATCCAGAGGTTGAGATTATCAGTATCGGCTCTTTAAAAAAATAGGTTGATTCAATGTGCTTGGTAACCAGCGACTGGGTGATTCCTGCCACTCAGTCTTTTAGCTGGTTACAAGAACGGACTCCTTCAAAATGATCCGTAGCAAAAAAAGGGTTTTTTAACATCTGAAGAGAAATGAAAATTCAGTCTTATGCAAAAGTGGGTAGCAATGCGTGAATGAATAATAGTATCTACATCATTATTCCATGGAGCACAGGAAAAAGGGGTGCTTATTGCCACTCGTTTATGCTTATTCCAACCATCAAAGAGTTTGGCATAACCTGTGCATTGAACAAAATATTCAAAATGTTCTATTTTTTAAGGCGGAAAGGAGGATTGATCAATGGAAAATGCCACTGCACCAACATTGAAACGCTCGCTTACTTTGAAGTATGTTGTCTTTTTTGGATTAGCTTTCATGGCGCCACAAACGTTCTTCTCGACGTACGGGGTTGCCGTACATAGTACAAACGGGATGATGCCGATTGCGTACGCGATTGCACTTATTGTCATGCTATTTACTGCGTACAGCTATGCGCAATTAGTAAAAGCGTTCCCGAACGCAGGGGCGGCTTACACCTTTACACAAAGAACGATTAGTCCGCACGTCGGCTTCATAGTAGGGTGGACGATCATCATCGACTATTTGTTTAGTCCGATGATCAGCTCGCTCTTGATTGGAATATCGCTAAATGCCTTCTTTCCGTCCGTTCCCATGTTTGTCTGGATTGCTTCCTTTGTTGTGATCATCACAGCTGTCAACATTTTGGGCATCAAATTTGCAGCGCAATTCAATACGTATATGCTCTTCCTGCAAATTTTCGTATTCGTCCTCTTTTTTATTCTAACGATCCAAGGCCTGCTTTCGGGGGAAGGAGCAGGGACATTATTTTCTGCCGTTCCCTTTTATGATGCAGAAATCAAGATACCGACACTGCTGTCAGTTGTCCCTCTATTATGCTTCAGCTTTTTAGGCTTCGACGCAGTGACAACTCTTTCAGAAGAGACGAAGGATGCCACGAGAACATTGCCCAAGGCAATCTATCTCATCACGCTGATTGGGGGATTATTGTTTATTTCCGGTTCGTATTTTGCCCAGCTGATTTTTCCTCAGTTTCAATCTTTCCAGAATCCCGATTCTGCTTATCTAGAAATCGCGATGTATGTAGGAGGTAATATTTTTACCAGTATTGTGGTTGCAGTAGGGCTAACAGCCGGTTTTGCCTCAGCTGTTGCATCTGGAACGAGCGCTTCTCGCATCTTGTATGCGATGGGCAGGGAGAATGTCCTTCCGAAAAGAGTATTTGGCTATTTGTCGCCGAAGTATCGGACACCTGTTCTCAATATTCTCATCATTGGAGCGGTAGCCTTCAGTGCGCTCTTTCTGGATCTCATGACTGCCGTTTCATTTATTAATTTTGGTGCATTGTTTGCCTTTTTCTTTGTAAATCTTGCAGTGGTTGCCCACTACTATATCCGTCAGAAGCAAAGGTCGCTTAAAGCGACGCTGCAATATTTGATTATTCCGCTCATTGGCGCTGCACTTATTGGGTTGTTTTTTATCAATTTGGATAAGCATTCCTTAATGCTGGGCGGATCGTGGCTAGTGATCGGTTTTCTGTATTTGCTGAATTTGACCAAAATGTTCCGACAACCGCCTCCGCAGCTTAGCTTTGAAGAAGCCTCCTAAAACGATTCAATCACCAAAAGGTTTTGACACCCCCAGCAGGGCTTGGCTTCAAGCAACCTGACGCAGGGAGTTTCTTTATCAAAAAAGGAGATGAAGTAATGATGATGAGTAAAAAAATAGCTGACCTGATTGTTTCTGGCAACGCCGTTTTTACAGGACTTACTGATGAGCCACAGCCTGCATCAATCGCGATTGTAGACAATAAAATAATAGCGATTGGCTCTATGGAAGAGATCATGATTTATAAGGGAGAAGAGACTAAGGTTTATTCTTTTGAAGATCAATTAATCATGCCTGGATTCCACGATTTCCACCTGCATGCCATGGATGGAGCTGTTGCGATGGAAACTGCTACTTTGTTCTCGGCCCGTTCCGAAGCGGAGGCGCTGGAAATTATTCGCGAATTTGCAGAATCTAGACCAGATGATCCGTGGGTAATCGGATCGGTGTGGGACGCAGGATACTGGGATACCAAGCAATTGCCAGATCGGCATTCGTTAGATCGTGTTGTATCTGACCGACCTGCCCTTATGTTTCACGCCGAGGGTCATTACGCGTGGGTGAATTCGAAAGCTCTGGAGATTGCAGGGATCGATCGGAATACGGAAAACCCTGCTTTTGGGATTATTGGAAAAGACGAGAACGGAGAACCGGATGGCTTATTGTACGAAAAAGCAATGGGTGCCGTAATCAGGCATGCCTACAACTTTACCAAAGAAAAAAAGAGAGAGCTGTTCAAAAATTTCCTCGCTTACGCGTCCAGCTTGGGCGTTACGGCTGTGCATGACTTATTCGCAACTGAATCGCTGGCAATTCTTACTGATTACGATTTATTTAAAGAATTCGAGGACAAAGGCCAGTTAACAGCTCGTATTCACTTATGGCCAGCCTTGGATGGAAACCTCGATCGTGCGAGGCAGTTAAGAGAGACATACCAAACAGACATGCTGCGTGTTTCCGGACTGAAGCAATTTATCGATGGCGTGATTACGGCTCGTACGGCATACTTGCTGGAGCCGTATACGGATCAGACAGATACATGCGGAGAAACATCGTTTCCGCCTGAGACAATCAAAAAGTGGGTAGTAGACGCGGATAAAGAAGGCTTTAGCATTCGCTTCCACGCAATTGGTGACGGGGCAATCCGCTTGGCTTTCGACGCTTATGAGGAAGCACAAAAGGAGAATGGGAAAAGAGACTCACGCCATTCCATCGAACATGTGGAAGTGATTCACCCTGACGACATACACAGATTTAAAGAGCTGGATGTGACTGCCTCGATGCAGCCTGATCATTTTGCCATGTCAGAGAGAGGGGTGTATACAGAACGGATTGGTGCAAAGCGCGAACAGCATGTATTCTCCATCCATTCATTGCAAAAAGCGGGGGCGAGATTGGCTTTTGGAACAGACTTCCCGATTGATATCTTGAATCCGCTTCTGCAAGTCTATCGCGCTGTAACGAGAATCGACAGCAGCGGAGTAACGGTTTGGCATCCAGAAGAGCGCATCACCCTTACCGATGCACTAAAAGCGTATACGGCTGGATCTGCCTACAGCACGTTCAGAGAGCATGAGCTAGGGACATTGGAAGTAGGCAAGCTTGCTGACATTACGGTTCTGGAGCGCAATCTTTTTGAAATACCTGCGGAAGAAATACCCGATACGAAGGTTCAGCTGACGATTGTCGATGGCAAGGTCGTGTTTGAACATACGGAGACGTTAATCGAAAAATAAGAGGATCGTAACCTCACCAAGGATGGTGGGGTTTTTTCATCTTCGAAAAAACCGATAAGTGGCATCATTGCAGCACTACCAGCAGACGCCGCTATCGGATATTACTACGCTTTGGCTTTCGTTGAACAAGTCAATCATTCGCGTTGTCTCTCAAACTCCCGAAGCGAAATATGCTTGCAGGTGTCAATTGCCGAATGGCGAAATCGTGACCCTGCAATGGCTTGTCAGTGATTATGTATCTCATATGGAGCATCATTTGCGACAGATCACGGGAGTTTCGATTTGAGGGAAGGGCTGTGATGGAGGATAAATTTCAAAATGAAGGAACGTTAGGCATACGGATTGCTTCTTTTTGAGGGGAACGAATGTTTAGGAAGCTTTCCACCTCGCAAAAAAGCTGATGCCAACTATATAGGCATCAGCTTACGTTTTAAAATCATTTCCTTCTCAATCAAGATCGTCATGCTTGAATAAAGTAGATAGCGTTTTTGCCAAGAAGCTGGAAACGATGTCCACATCCTCTTGTGGCACTTCCAACGAACGGACCCAGCTGTCATCATGCGAAATGTCCTCAGAAGAGAGTAGAGCAGCGCGCATATTTTGCAGCGACAGGACAATGCTTTTTCCATCAAAATGTTGGGAGTAGAAAAAGGCCAGGTCATATCGATGCTTCTCCGTGGCAAACGTGATGAAGCGAGAAAACAGATTTTCCGATTGATCGTACAAATAGTCGAATGTCATAGAAGATATCCTCCTGAATAGTAAGTTTGGCTGGTAGTCAAATCGCTTCCTCAAAGTCGATAAGCGGTGGTTTTTTGGTGAAAAATTTGGTGGAAAACAGTAAGTAGCCAATGCCAACGAATGTCCAGATGAGTCCGAGTGTTAACGCGTGAGCATCCAGGTTGTACCAGAGAAAGACGACGAAGCTGGTCCCAAGCAAAGGGGAGATCAGGTAATGAAACGTATCAGTGAGTGAGCGCCGATTGCCACGAATATAGTAATGAGCGATCACAGAGGCATTGACAGCGGTAAAGGCTGTCAACGCGCCAAAATTGATGAAGGCGAGTGCCGTTTCCAAATCAAGGAACAGGGCAGCGAGTGAAACGACTCCAACAAAAAACACGTTTCGTGCAGGAATGCCTCTGGTTGGATGCAAATGGCCAAAAAGCCTTTTCGGCAAGACGTTTTCCCTGCCCATCGCGTAGAGCAAACGAGAGGCGCTTGTATGGGAGGCAATTCCTGACGCGAGGGCTGCTGTAATGCTGCCAGCTACGAAGATCGCATAGAACAGGTCTTGTCCGAGAATCATCGACATCTCCGGTGATGGTGACTCGGGATTCTGAAACTGCTCTACGAGAGGGAAAGCGAGCTGCGTGAAATAAGAAGTGGTGATAAAAATGACACCACCAATCAACGCTACGAGGAAGATGCCTCGAGGAATCGTTTTCATCGGGTTTACTGCTTCTTCGGTATACGTCGTTACAGCGTCAAAGCCTAGAAAAGAGAAGCAGAGAATCGCGGCACCTGTTAAAAGTGTTGGTAGTGAGATCTCTTCGCCATAAAATGGACGAACAGTAAAAGCAGCATCTCCTGCACCGGTGGAGATGTGCGAAATACTCAGACCGATGAAAATCGTGACCACTATAACCTGAAAGACGACCAAGAGTGTGTTGAAGTTTGCTGTTGACTGAATTCCGCGAAAATTAACAACAGTAGTAACCGCAGCGAGCAGAAGTCCCAAAATCCAACCGGGTATCATAGGGAAGGCCGCAGAAAGATAGATTTTGCCGAGCAAGACATTAATTACGGGCAGAAAAACGTAATCCAGCAAAGAAACCCACCCAACCAAAAAGCCAATATGCGGGTTGAGTGATTGGCGGGCGTAGGAGTAAGCGGAGCCTGCAACCGGGAACACTCTCACCATCTTGCCATAGCTGGATGCAGTGAAAAGCATTGCGGTCAGAGCGAGGATATAAGCGGTTGGGACATGCCCACCCGTTTCCTGTGTGACGATTCCATAGGTGTCAAAAACGGTGAGGGGAGTGAGATACCCGAGCCCCAATACGATGACTTGCCATAGTTTCAAACTTCTTTTTAATGTAGGTGTATTTTGTGCTTGCCCCATGCTTTTTTCCATGACCAATCCCCTTTACGATCAGAGTGAAAGCGTTTTAGTTCTTTATCACCAAAAAACCATCTTCTCTCCTATTCGCACGAGTCCCCCGGCAGCGCGACCTTGGCATTTTCTCGTAGCAACGTTTTTCTTCATGCGTTTTGCCCCTTTACGTCTGGTGTGCATGATGCGATTTCTTGGATATACAAGGGTAAGCAATTGATGTGCCAAACCGGTAAGGCGAACAGGGTGAAGCTTATTCTCAAAAGAACAGTCCTTATCGAGAGGGCATGACTATGCAAAAAATCATTCTTTACCCAAAACTGCATAAGACCAGGGCGTACCTCGATGAAGGAATTTTGTCCGTAGAAACACGCGCTTTGATGCAAAAGGAATGATTCAAAAATGCATAAGCTATGAAAAATTGAATAGATAATTGACTGAGAAGCGAGAGAGGATCATGGAATTTAAAATGGCATAATATTTGCATAATTTACATGTGCGTATGAACCTTTCATCTGAGGTGTTCTAAACGAAGCACCTGCACGCTGGTGGAAAGGAAATAAGGAGTGGTCAACACCGATGCGAAACAAGCTATTCCTCATCGCTGTCCTGTTATCGATGATCTTACTGCCGACCTGGATGCTGACAGCGTTGGGCAGGAGCTATGCAGTAAAGTGTCTAAGGTGACACTAACATACGATACCACTTATTTGTTCGTTATTAGATAGAGGTAGCGAATGCCCGTCATTTTACCAATCGTCCAACGCTGTAGAAGAGAAGCAGTCAAAATAAAGACTACCTACAAACGGAGGACTCGATTCCATGCAATATCCACTTTCACCAGACGTAAAACCGGAGTTCTGTACGACAGGCACATTCATGCGTTTACCATCTGTGAGAGAAAATGCCAAGGTAGCGATTCTCGGCCAGCCGTTCGACACGGCAGCTTCCTTTCGGGTAGGGGCGCGCTTTGCTCCACAAGCGATTCGCCAGGCATCGATGACCTTGTTTCCCTATCATCCGACACATAAGGTATATCCCTTTGAAGATACGAATGCAATCGACATCGGGGACGTATCGGTCATTCCGCACAATATCCACCGCAGCTATGAACTGATGGAGGAAGCTATGCTCGACCTGATGCAAAAAGGCATTGTTCCGATCGGGCTGGGTGGGGATCATTCCATCACGCTCGCATCGTTACGCGCTGCGAAAAAGGTGTACGGACAGGTCGCCATGATTCAATTCGATTCACATACGGATACATGGGATACGTATTACGATGAAAAATATTGGCATGGATCGCCTTTTATCCGTGCTCACGAGGAAGGACTCCTGCAGCCTGACAAGGTGTTTCAGGTTGGGATTCGCGGGACGCTAAATCATCCGGGCGACATCGAGGCAAGCTACGAGCTCGGGTACAATGTGATTACGACACAGGAGCTGCGTACACGTGGATTTGATGATGTGATCCAGAAAATCAAAGCACAGATCGGGGATACACCGTGCTTTTTGACCTTTGACATCGATTTTGTCGACCCTGCATTTGCGCCGGGTACTGGTACGCTTGAGGTAGGCGGCTTTACCAGTCATGAGGCGCTGCAGTTGGTTCGCTCGCTGACAGGACTGAACTACATCGGATTTGATCTGGTAGAGGTGCTTCCGCCTTATGATCCGACACAAATCACATCACTTCTTGCTGCAACCTTGATTCACGATTTTGCTGCATTAGTAGCCCTTCAGCAGAAACAGGCTATCACGAAGTAATTTTCTATTCATTTTTGCATAATCTATGATTTTTTGAATAACGATTCGTGCACAGGTCCGAGACTTCGTCACGAGAATCGCGAGGTTTTCGAATTGGCACGAGAGTTGCTTTAGGAAGTAGTGTGAGTGAAACCCGGGAAGGAGAGGATAAGCTGCATGATAAACCTGAGGATGTACATCAATGGGGAATGGGTTGATGCGCAAAGCAAGAAAACCCGTGAAATTGTGAATCCCGCGAATGGGGAAGTGATTGCCCTCTCGGCAGAAGGGGATATCGAGGATGCCCGTCATGCCATTCAAATCGCCCGTGATGCATTTGACAGCGGAATCTGGTCGGAGCTACCGGCAGCAGAAAGAGCGAGATATCTGCTATCCATCGCAGACAAGCTGGAAGAGCGTGCGCAAGAAATCGGCAGATTGGAAACATTGGACAACGGAAAACCACTGCGGGAGACGGCCTTTGACGTCGCAGATGCAGCAGCCTGCTTCCGTTACTATGCAGGATTGGTTACCAAGCCTGACGGGCAAACCTATCATGTGGCCGATCCTGTGCAAGCCATGGTGGTACGCGAGCCAGTCGGTGTATGTGGATTGATCGTACCGTGGAACTACCCGCTGCTCATGGGGGTATGGAAAATCGCCCCTGCGCTTGCCGCCGGGAATACAATCGTCTTCAAGCCATCGGAGGTCACGCCGGTTAGCGCACAAAAGCTGTTTGAAATCATCGAAGAGGTAGGCATCCCAAAAGGGGTAGCGAATATGGTTCTGGGTCCTGGACCAACGGTAGGGAACGAGCTTGCGGAAAGTCACCTCGTCGACAAAATCTCATTCACGGGTGGAACAGCGACGGGACGCAGCATTATGCGGGCAGCTGTTGGCAATATCAAAAAGATTTCACTCGAGCTGGGAGGCAAATCACCGAATATCGTCTTTGCCGATGCTGATTTCGAAACAGCTGTTGATTACGCTTTATTCGGGATTTTCGCAAATCAAGGTCAGGTTTGCTCGGCTGGCTCTCGTTTACTGATCGAGGATAGTATCCACGACCGCTTTGTAGAAAGACTGGTGGAGCGGGCGAAAAAAATTCGTGTTGGCCCTGGTGACGATCCCGCTACGGAGATGGGGCCAGTCGTGAGCAGTGCCCATATGGAAAAAATCCTGCACTACATCGAGCAAGGGAAATCTGAGGGAGCGCGGTTGGTGTGTGGTGGTAACAGAATGACGATAAACGGCCTTGAGAGAGGCTACTTCGTGGAGCCAACGATTTTCACGGACACCCAGCCTTCCATGAAAATTGTGCAGGAAGAAATTTTTGGCCCAGTACTCGCTATCCAGCGCTTTAAAGACGAAGCCGATGCGATCCGCATTGCTAACGATACGGTGTACGGATTGGCAGGAGGTGTATTCACGCAGGACGGCGCTAAAGCGATGCGCGTCATCAAAAAATTGCGTGCAGGCATTACGTGGATCAACTGTTACCATCCAACGTACAACGAAGCTCCATGGGGCGGATACAAGCAAAGTGGAATCGGACGTGGACTGGGTACATTTGGTTTCGATGAATATACCGAAGTGAAGCAAATCAATATCAATCTGCAAGTACAGCCAACAGGCTGGTTTGAAAACTAAACAAGATCGCTGATCAGGAGGACTACAGATGAGTCAAACAGTGGAGAGCAAGCAAACAAATAACCAGGTAAACGAACAATATAAAGAGGTATATGCCTACACCCAGCAAATACTCGATCTGATTGCAAAAGATGAAATCACCAAGGACGAAGCAGCCTGGGTGACACGGGAGACTGTCGAAAACTTCCGTGACCATGTGAATCCGGGGTTTCTCGGATACCGCAAGTCTGTAACCAAAGACGGTCAATTTGCTGCCGTTGAATGGAAGGACGCAGGGCCGAACTCGTTCATGGATGTGAATGGCAAGGTATACATTGACTGCTTGGGCGGCTTCGGGATTTACAACGTAGGTCATCGTCATCCAAAGGTAGTAGAGGCGGTCATTAACCAGCTTAACCGCCAACCGCTGCACAGCCAGGACCTGCTTGACCCGCTTCGCGCCATGCTTGCAAAGATTTTGGCTGATGTGACTCCGGGCGATCTGAAATACGCCTATTTTGCCAACAGTGGCACGGAGACAGTCGAAGCGGCAATCAAGCTGGCCAAAATGCATACAGGCCGGACTACGTTTATCGCGACGACCAAAGCCTTTCACGGCAAGAGCCTTGGTTCCTTGTCTGCCACCGCAAAAGGAGTATTCCGCAAACCTTTCTTGCCAATGATTCCAGGATTTCGTCATGTGCATTTTGGCGACATCGACATGCTGCGTAAAACCTTTGAAGCATGCGCGCTTGTCGGAGAAGAGATAGCAGGGGTCATTCTCGAGCCGATCCAGGGGGAGGGCGGCGTCAACCTGCCACCTGAAGGTTATTTGAAAGAGGTTCGTGCGCTATGCGATCAGTACGGTGCGCTACTGATCCTTGACGAAGTGCAAACGGGGATGGGGCGTACAGGAAAAATGTTCTGCTGCGAGCATTACGATGTGACGCCGGATATTTTGTGCCTGGCCAAAGCGTTTGGCGGAGGAATCATGCCGGCTGGAGCCGTGGTCGCTACGGAAGAAGTATTCAAAAGCTTTTTCCCTAATCCGTTCGTCCAGACAACGACCTTCGGAGGCAATCCGTTGGCATGCGCGGCTGCTATCGCGACCTTTAACGTGCTGATTGAGGAAAATCTGCTGGAGCGTTGCGTCGAGTTGGGCGAGTACATGCTGAACGGCTTGCGTGAAGCGGCAGCGGCTCACACGGACAAGGTACATGAAGTACGTGGAAAAGGCTTGCTGATTGGTATTGAGTTCCATAATGATGAAATCGGCTATGAAGTATCCAAAGGCTTGTTCGACAATGGTGTCCTGGTTGCAGGGACATTGATCAATGCGAAAACGATTCGCATCGAGCCGCCTCTGACCATTACGTATGAAGAGGCAGACCAGGTGATCGAGACCTTCAAAAAAGTTCTGCCGCTTGTAAAAATCTAAGTTGCCAGGTGCAAAGAAGACTGTCCACCCCAGTCTTCTTTGCCCTTTTTCTCCATGGGAGCCCCGGGTATAATAGGAGAAACAAACCAAGCAAGATTGGGAGGACCTATGGTTTCAAATTGGTTCATGAAAACAGTGTATACAGTATCTTTTGAATCTTCAGCGAATGAAGTTTGGAACATCATGTCTAGGTTCAATGAACGCTATGTCTTTGTAACTGATCCCGAGAATGCTGAGCATCTGGTTGCCTATATCCGAAATACGGACATGATTCCGCTTCAGCAGGACCCGGATCACGAGAGCAAAACCGTACGAGAGCTTCCTCTCCATACAAAGCTTTCTTTTCTCAAGCAGGAAGCGGATATGCTCGATTTTTTCAACTTGTTTGGGGAAGAACTCGTTATCATTCAAAATGCAGCGGGAGTACCGGTTGGCTATTTGCATCGCGAGGATGTCCTTTATACGCTATTGACCAATGAATCAGCACATACAGACTGGATACGGTCGCTGCTCAACTCGATTCCGATGGGGATCGTCATTGCCGATCTGGAAGGAAAGATCGAAAACTTCAGTTCGGAAGCACTTCGCATGGTCCGAGTCACGCCAGAGGAGCTGCGAGCGCAAAAGGTAGGAGAGCTGCTTGAGCATGATGTCTTTCAAAAGGTCATCGAACATGGCGAAACCGTACTAAACTACATCATTGTGAATGACCGAATCGGTGTCCTAGCCGATTTTTGTCCGATCCGCAACCAGCACGGGGCTGTTACGGGTGCAACCATCGTTCTACAGGATCTGCCTTACATTGAGAAGATGGCATTGGAGATGGAGTACGTCAAAAATCTGAACACCGATCTGCAAGGCATTCTCTCCTCTATTTATGATGAGATTCTCGTCTTGGATGAAAAAGGCATTCTGCTGCGCTATAGTGGCAATCTGATCAAAGATTTCTGGGAGATTAACAAGGAGCAATTGATCGGCTTGAACTTGATGGAGCTAGAGCATGAAGGGCTGTTTTTCTCATCTATCGTCAGAATGGTACTGGAAAGGAAACGAAAAGTCTCTGTCACACAGGAAAGCCGATCGGGAAAAAATGTACTGGCTGTTGGCAATCCCATCTTTGATAACAAAGGAAAGCTGGAGCGAATCGTAATCGCATTGCGGGATATTACCGAGACGGTGATGCTAAAGGAAGAGCTGCTCCAGGCGAAAAAGATGTCTGAGAAATACAAGAAAGAACTGGAGCATCTTCGTGATCAACAACAGTATTCCAAAAACCGCCAATTGATTTACGCGAGCGAGCAGATGGAGAAGGTAATGAAATACATCCATAAGATCGCGAAGACCTCTTCTACCGTATTGCTGACCGGGGAATCGGGCGTCGGAAAAGAAGTATTTGCCCGTACGATCTACGAATTGGGGCCGCGTTATAGCAATCCATTTGTCAAAGTGAACTGTGGTGCGATCCCGGAAACACTGCTTGAAAGCGAGTTGTTCGGGTACGAAAAGGGTGCCTTTACAGGAGCAAATGCTAATGGAAAGCCAGGCTATTTCCGAATGGCTCACAAAGGTGTTCTGTTTTTGGACGAGATTGGGGAAATGCCGCTGAATCTCCAGGTGAAGCTCCTTCGTGTGTTGCAGGAGAGGGAAATCATCCCGGTAGGTGGCTCCGAAGTGGTAGAGATTGATGTGCAAATTATCGCAGCCACAAATAAGAATCTCGAAAAAATGGTCGAGGAAGGTACGTTTCGTGAAGATTTGTACTATCGTCTTAATGTCATACCCGTAGTCATTCCTCCATTGCGGGATCGCTCAGAGGACGTTCCGTTGATCAGCCTGCATTTTCTGCAAATCTTCAACGACAAATACGATCGCAACACGCAAATGTCCCAGGATGCCCTCGACCTGTTGGAATCATACTCCTGGCCAGGAAATGTACGCGAGTTGCAAAATATTATGGAACGGCTCATAGTCACTGCGGATGAGGATTTAATCGAGGCTCACCATATTACACCTCTGTTAAAAAAGAGGAAGAAGCAGTTTTTCAAGCAGAACATGAATAAAATTATGCCATTAAAAGAGGCGACAAGAGCAATGGAAGAGCAGCTCATAAAAATGGCAATGGACGAATTCAAGACAACCTCTATGGCAGCAAAAGTGCTAGGTGTAAGCCAATCCACGATTAGCCGCAAATATATGGAGATTCAAGAGAAGCTGAGTCGAGGTGAGCCAATTGGGTTTAAGGTATGACGTCATTTCGCCATTTGCTGGCGCCATTGAACGAATATTATTTCGCACGGGCGAACGTGTCCATGAGGGAGAAGTCATTTTCACGCTGGTTGACGGCCAAAAAAGCATCGATATTTTGGCTCCGGTATCGGGCATCATTGATGCAGTGGAAGTTGAACGGGGCGATCTTGTCATCGCCAGCATGATTTTGGCATCAATCATGCTCCGCTACGAGTGTGAGAGGACATAATTAGTCGGACTAATGACAGAATTAACCGTACATTGAGTGTATATTATACATTAAAATACATAATTATACGTTATATAAAGACTCGACTTTTCGATGGTTGAGTCTTTTTTCCTTTGGTATTGGTACTTATCAAATTCGGTATAAGGTAAAAGGATATAAAATGATTTAATTGAAATAAGGTTAGAAATGTTACAATAAATATGGTATAACTAAATTTATCTTTTAATGTCCAAGAATAATGAGATGTTCAATTTCAATATATTATTCAAAGGAGTAGTTAGTAACAATGTTAATTACAGTAAAATCTAAAAATATTACTAGAGAATATATTTACATTAAAGACCTCGTTGTCCACTAATCGTGGATGCGGGGTCTTTTATTTTTCGATTTCAACCATGAAGAACAAGAACAGAAAATGCTCTTATTGAATTATAATTCTTCGAGTAGTGAGGCTAATACGATTAAAAATTGATATTTCAAAAGGAAGTGTTTGAGATGAATCAACCTATTAAATTGCTTTGTACTCCACAACCATTACCCGATGAGAGCTTTATGGGATACATTATTCGCTTATCACAAGAAAACCGATGTGAATCGTTAATATGGATTTTTAAACTTGCCAACATTAAAACTAATCCTCCAAACAATAAAAGTAATAAACTAACAGAAACTGATTACGGGAATTTAAGTGCTTTAACTGGTTTAACTATAAATGCTTTGAAGTTATTATCATTTGAAGTGGTCGAGAGTGTTGCAGCGGCATGTAATGCTCCCCATTGTCAAGACACGGGTCGAGAGGAAATAAGTTAGTTCCTCCTTCTCGTG
>NZ_LGIQ01000009.1:380858-748265 GCF_001187725.1 Brevibacillus reuszeri | reverse complement strand
TTCCATAGCTTCATTATAACTTATTTATCACTCTCCCGTGTCTCAACCTATGGGAGCATTATAGCAAAAACGGATCCTAATGTAAAAATCCCTAAGTGCTATGTTCAGAGTAGAAAACTAAAACTATGTCCAAGATGCTTAAAAGATAAATTGTATTTCAAGAAAATATGGGAAATGGTATTTGTGACTGTATGTCCCATCCATCAATGCATATTAATTGACAGCTGCTATTCGTGTAACAAGAAGCTAATGTGGAATGTAAATTCTCTTTCTAAGTGTAGATGTGGTTTTCGATATGTGGAAGGCGAAGTAGTGACAGTTTCCAGAGAAGAAACTCTGCTAGCAGATTTAATTCATTCATTGACTCTTGGAGACCATGTTAATCAGTTACAGATTAATAATTTTCTACTAAAAAAGCTAACATTACTTGATATAAATCTATTAATTAACTATACCTTATTGGAAATTAAAGAATTGGATAAGAAGAGATTCGAAACTTCAAGTATGAGTAATATAGAACTACATCAAATGATAAAGGAAGTTATTCATGCTTTTATGAATTGGCCACATAATTTCTATAACCTACTTGATCTAATAACAGATAAGAAAAAAGCAAGGGATTTAAAAATCCGGTTTTCACGGGTACTCGGTCGCTACTAGCGTAGCGACTTTCTTATTGGTGTAACTGGATAGTCCACCAGTAAATGAGTCAAGTAACAGAGGAAACCAAATGAGTGGAGGTGATCAGATTTGAAAAAGGTAAATCTCCTACTCCCATTACTAGTAGTGTTATTTCTACTGACTTCCTGTACAACTAACTCGGATTTTGAAACAATCGAGCAAAGTACCATAAAAGGAAAAGACGGCGTAGAAATTGAGGTGAATAAAATAAGATATAATAGCGACGATACACATGTTGTCGGATTTATATTAAAACCAACAAGAATGCAAACAGAAAAACTTCCCGTTTTAATTTTCAACCGGGGGGGAAATCAAGAATACAGAAAGCTTGATGAGAATTCAATAAAGTATCTCGCTTACTTAGCAAGTCATCAGTACATAGTTGTTGCCTCACAGTACCGTGGAGCTGACGGAGGAGAGGGGCAGGATGAATATGGAGGAAAAGATGTAAGCGACATAATAAACTTTTCAAAATTGGCGAATCATCTTTCGTATGCAGATCCCAGTAGAAAAGTGTTGTTAGGTTATTCAAGAGGGGGAATGATGAGTTACCTAGCGATTAAACAAGGCATAGATGTAAAAGTAGCGGCGGTAATAGGTGCACCGTCTGATCTAATGAAGTTTTCTTCAGAGCGTAAAGAGATAAAGAGCCTTCTCGACGAATTAATTGGCAATCCTGAAACAAAGAAGATTGAATATGAAGAAAGATCTGCTGTTTATTGGCCAGAAAAGTTACATGTACCATCATTAATACTTCATGGAGACAACGATCTTGATGTCAATGTCGAACATTCAAAGAAATTGGATGAAAGATTAAACGAATTCGGTATGCCGCATAAACTAATCGTCTACCCTTTTGGAAGTCATTCACTTGGGAACTACTATGAGGAAGCACATCTGGAAATCTTCTCCTGGTTTGATACTCATCTTGAAGACAAGATGTTAAACGATGATTAGAAACACAGACAAAAAAGCAGAATCCCGTTCTAGGACATTACGAGGTTCTGCTTTTTTGTCTGTGTCTTAGGCATTTCTACTGAGCAAGAAACACTATCTCGAAAAACGGTCAAAATCATCTTTTGACTGAACACGATGCGTATGAATCTGATGGTCGGATTTGGATATTTTGCTAATTGCGTTCATGAGAGTAAGAGCTACAAAAAGTAAAAAGCATCCAAGAGCAATGAAGCCAAAGTAAAACGAGAGGATTACAGCAACTAGTAATCCACCTATGGAATAAGCGAATATATTTCTCAATATACCCTCCCAGAAAATGTATTTCTATTTTTATACGATAACATACTTTCTCAGTTTCAATTTTCATCCATTTTATTTTTCTTCTGGATTTTATCGTCACGATCCCCAAAGAAAGCCATCAGTATTTGAGAATAGGGAACTGACAACGACATATCGCTGCGGGGGGCGCGATTCCGATCCCGGCAATGTAATGGTCCATTGGGCATGGAGCTCAAACAGCAAGCCGTCTTCCAGCTCTTTAGTTGCAAACGAACGATTGAGACACTTATTCCGTACCGAAACCGAGCCGGGCGAGTTCCACGAGCAGTTCTATTTTTGCCTAGCTCGATATCTGCCTCGATGCAGACTACCTATGCTTCGAAAAATTGCTCAAGAAAGCACACCATTTACATCTGTGCGACCCGATGAAGAGTAGTATGTAATGAATTAGTGAATGGAAAGGCGGTTGTGGTCATCGCTCATAAATTAAATACCATTCAACATACAGATCAAATTTTATTCCTTGAAAACGGAACGATTCCAGAGAGTGGGACCCATGAAGAATTGATAGCCCTCAATGCCCGCTACGCATCGATGTATCGCGATCAATTCGAAGCAAAAGGATGGGTACTTCAAGCATAGTCAAAAGAGGATACTGCAGCTAACATACTTGAGGTTGACGCTGTGTGAAGCTTTATAATGTCGCAATAGTACACACACGCCTACAACGGATGCGGCAGTAAAGCGGGAGCGCGTCTGCTGCTTGTTCGGCCAATACCTGTATCCTTTCAACTTTACGCATCACCCAGCAATCAGCGTGCCGTGCGGACTGAACAAGCGCGGCCTTCCGATGGGGTGGCAGATCGTCGGACCATTGGGGGATGACTATCGTATCCTTGTGGCTGCCCGTACCTTTGAAATGATCAATCCTTTTCCGAAACTTCCACAGTTGTCGCAGCAAAAACCTCTGCAGCTCCAAAATGCTGAAGTATGTAATCAGGACTCGATTTTCGGTACCCAGACTATTGATGTTTGTCGACAGAACAGCGAATATATCTGGATGGTGACTTAGACTAGAGTGTTTGGAAAGAGTTCCGGTGGTATAATGGTAATACATACAAGGAACGGATAAGGGAGAGTGATGGCTTGACAAAGCTAATGGACTTGAAAATCGACTTCGCCTTCAAACAGGTCTTTGGTAAAGTAGGGAACGAACCAATTCTTCAGGCCTTTCTGAATGCCGCACTCCAACTGCCAAAAGAAAAGCAAATTGCATCCGTGGAAATTCTTAATCCTGAAATCAATCGGGAGCACATTGAGGACAAAGCATCTATACTGGACATTCACGCCAAGACGGAACAAGGTGAGCATGTTAACATCGAGATTCAGTTGGCAAACAAGTTCGACATGGAAAAACGTACTCTGTATTACTGGTCACGCATTTACGCTGCTCAAATGCAAAAGGGATTACCTTACACTGATTTGAGTAAAACGATCACGATCAACATCCTCAATTTTCGTTTTCTTCATGAGACAGAGCTATTCCATACAACTTTCCATTTGTACGAAGATCAAGAACAGTTTCCACTGACGGACGTACTAGAGATTCATTTCATGGAGATTCCGAAGTTGATGGAAAAGTGGGAACAACGGAAGGTTAATCCTCACAACAACGGGTTGGAGAGATGGTTGCTATTGCTCGAGGCAGACGATCACGTGGAAATTCGTAGGGAATTGGAGGCGATTGCTGTGCAAGATCCGGTTATGAAGCAAGCTTTTGAAGCATGGGAAGACTTAAGTCGGGACGAGAAGAAGTGGGTAGAGTATGAGTCTCGACGTAAAGCAATTTTGGATGAAATAGCAGCAGTACGGGAAGCTGAGATACGTCAACAGAAAGCAAGAGAAGAAGGTCTGGCGGAAGGACGAGAGGAAGGACGAACGGAAGGAGAGCGGCAGAAAGCATTGGAAATTGCTAGGGAGATGCTTACTGAAGGCGACAGTCCAGAGCGTGTAGCAAAACTGACCAAACTTCCTTTAGACGAAATCGAAAAAATAAAACAACAGCTTCATTAATAGCAGTTCAAGACATACCCAACAACTGCCTTGTGTCTATTCAAACGATACAGGGTCTTTTGTGTTTTCTCAAAGCCAAAATAATAGAGATGGAAAGTTGTTTTTCCTTAAGCGAATTTAAGATACAAGCAGCACAATGGATGGATTTACATTAATTCTTTACTTACTATCAGAAGTATTCATTAAATGTTTATTGAATTATCATTGCTGCCATGACTGGTTATTGTTAATTATGTATTGGTTGAAGAGTGTATTGCTGATTAGCATTAAAGAGGGAGCTTTCCTTGACGATTCATTTTAATATCGAATATTATGAACAGGTGGAAATCTTTTACTATAATGTAGTGTGGAGGAATCATTCAGTGCTAATTAGGGTGGTTATAGTTGTAATTGTTACTTCTATTTTTATGATCTATGGTAGTGGACTTTTGACTATTCTTTCATTTATTGGTGGAGCAATGTGGATTGCAGCTTTTGATAAAAAGCAAAAACGTGAGGAACTAAGTAGAAGGGAAGATAAGTTACACCAAGTTAGGACTCAGTTACTCTATAACGATCTACATATTTCACAAGAATACACTGGCAAAGATAAAAATTCATCAATCATCTTGGATGAAAATAAAAAAGTAGTTTACTTGATTAAAGGAGAGACAAAAAGAAAATTTACATATCAAGACATATTACAGTCAGAGATACTTGAAGATGGCATTCAATCAACAAGTACATCCAGAACAAGTCAAATAGGAAGTGCATTAGTTGGAGGCCTTATTGCTGGGGTTCCAGGATTAATAATAGGAGGACTATCAGGTAAACAAAACACAATTAACAAAGTCAAGAAGATTGATTTGCGAATAATCGTAAATGATACTAATGAACCTATTTTTCATCTCAATTTCTTAGAAGTAGAAGATACATTTGTGAAAAAGGATCACCCATCTTATCAGGCCGCAATTAAAGATGCAAATCATTGGCACAATCTCATCAGTGTTCTAATTCGTAAAGCTGACGAGGAAGACCGTAGAAATGATAAAAACAATCAGCAGAACTTTCAAACTGAAACTAATTCCATAGATCAATTAGTGAAACTATCTTCTTTATTAAAAGAGGGAATGATAACAGAAGATGAGTACAACAAACAAAAGAAAAAGCTTTTAGGGTAAGATTCGTATTTGGGGTTCCGCCAACAAAATCGAATTCCTGGCAGCCTCTTTCAGGATACGCTCATGGATAAGCGGAAACCGTTGTATAAATTCAGATTCATCTTCAATCTCAATACAATTCATAAAAAAACCTCCAGAAATTTGTCTGGAAGAATTTTACCACGATTCATACAAGCGATTCTAATGTGGATTTAACAAACTGCTCATTAAGTTAGTTCTAGTGCTAATCTACGGTTCATTATGAAGCGGTTTGACGACAATCTTCCAATTCAAAAATTGGTTAATATCGTTGATTGAATCGATTATTCGCCATTTGTATTCCACGTTAGTTCGTAACTCTCTTAATAGTAAAGGTTTTACAATATGTTTCTCCAATTTCCCTTTAGTCATTGCGATATAAGCTAAACCTAAAATAGCATTTGCTCTAATTCTTTCATCAGTGTGGCCAGCTAGTTTAACGCAGAGAGTTTGTGCTATTTTCCAGTTTGCATGGTGCATTCCGACAGAAAGTGGTAGCATGGCTAATTCATTAAAGCTGCCACTTGCTAGGATCTTCTTAATCTCTTCATCAGTTAAAGTATCCAATGTTTATAAATCCGTTTTTCCACTGTTAGACCACCTTTCTGATTAAGATAAGAAGTTCTGTTTTGATGATGGCTATCCTTTTTTTACAAAATGTGTAATAAAAAAAGTCCCAGAATCAAACTGGAACTTTTACGAAACACGCTTAAAGTTTTCTGAAATCGTCAGTGAGAATGCCCGCATAACCCCAGTTTTCATCGTCAATCTCTTCAATAACGATGTGAGTATGTTCCGGCTTTTTGCCAAGAACGTTAACAAGTGTTTCGGTGAACTCTTTCACAATCTGAGCTTTCTGATCACGGGTTGCACCTTTGGTTATCTGGAGGTTGATATATGGCATTGGTTCACATCTCCAATCAAGATTATTTACTAGCATAGACGAACAAGGTAAGTGATCGTTTCAATAACCTTTCAACAAATTTAATGACTGAAAAACATTTAACTAAATAGTTATTGTGGCTAGCCTAATTTTATTTTATCTTCCTAGTGGCTTTGTTGTTAAAAGAAAATAAACCTTTAGACTGAAAAATAAAGTATCAGACTAGCGTTCCCAATAAATCGTTGTTGTTTTACGTGTTCATCGGTTTTCCTCCTAGGTTCATTTTGACAAAATGATCGGCAATGATTCCAGATACGATTTCCGTTTGTTCCATATAGACGAAATGACCCGCATCCGGAAGTTTATGGATATTCGCATGGGCGATGAGGTCTTGGAAGGAGGAAGCAAACGATACGGGAACAAACATGTCCATTTCGCCGGAAATAACGGTTACGGGGCATTCCATCTGCTTCAGTTTCTCCTGATACGGAACCAGCTTATCCAGATCGCCGGATCGGTATAATTCCAAAGCAACCCTTCTCGATTCGGGAGACTTATAAATGCCGTAAAAATCGGTCAATTGCTCTCGGGTGACGGCAGGAATGAGCGTTCTCATCCGTTCTTGCCACAGTTCCTTATTCTCGGCTAACTGTTTGAAGACCGCTTCCCCTTTTTGAGGGGTTCTGAAAGCTTGTGCCAGCTCATGCCACTCATAGTCAAGCGAAAAAGTAAAACTGCTCAAGACGAGACTTTTTACTCGAGCAGAATGATCGCAGGCCCACCTCAAGCCGATTAAGCCCCCCCAATCATGAACGACCAGATGAACGTCCGCAATCCTAAGCGCATCGAGAAACCGGGTAATAAAGTCGATATAGTTTTCCCACGTTGAAGCTTGTCGCATAGGTTCGCTTTGTCCGAAACCGGGAAGGTCGGGAGCGATGGCCCTATAACCGTTTTTCTGGAGTGTCGGAACAATGGCCTCCCACATCAGCGACGTCTCGGGAAATCCGTGCAAGAGAAGAACGGGTGGCGCCGAAGGCTCCCCAGTCTCAATATACGCAATTCTTGAGTCATTAACTGTCAGAAGCTTTTTCTCCATTATTTCAGTTACCTCCGGTTTGCAATTGGGCAGAATTGACAAAACTATCTCACTAGCAATTACCTGTTTTGGCATCACCTCCTCTATAATACTCAATTAGCTCACATTTCTTTTCCTGGATAAAACGAACATGAGCGGGATAATAACAGCCGAAAAACCGGATAATACATAGATACAAAGAATGAAGGAATCGGCATAATTTTGCTTGTTTGCGAGTGAAATGCTTTCGGCAAACAAGCTTTTCACTTCAGGAGCGGCTGTTATCGATTGGCAAACGGCCGGAATGTTTGTCGGATCGCTGGAATGTGCGTATTCTGAATAACAGGATTTGAATGTTGTCACGACTGCATCCGCCTGCTCGGTAGTGAATTTAGCAGCCACCAAATCTTGATGCAATTGAGGAGCAAGCTGTTCGTTGACAATGTCTGCGTTCTGCCCCAATGCGTTTAATAAGACAATGCCAATCAAGGCGATTCCGAGCGCGTAGCCAACTTGCGTTCCCGTCGTAACGATTCCGGAGGCAGAGCCAATGTCGTTTTTCCGGATTTTTGCAAGTATCGCGTTCGTGAGCGGAGCGGCTATGAATCCTTGGCCGAGTCCGATCAGGCTGAAAGCGGGTATCCATTCGTATCCGGCAATGGAGGTTCCCGTCTTATGTACGGAATAGACAAGACTCAAATAACCGATTACCGTAAGAATCGCGCCAAAAGTTAAGACATGCACACCAAACTTGGCGATGCCTTTGGACGATAACAGCGAGGCGAGAATTACGCCAATCCCCGTAGGCAGTAAAAGCAAACCCGATTGCAATGCCGTTAAACCCAATCCGATCTGCAAAAAGTATGTGCACACCAAAAAGAAAGCAGCTTGGCCGCAATAGAACAGTAAGACGATGATCATACCTATCGTAAATACACCTTGACGAAACAACGACACATTCATGAGCGGGATTTCGCCGCGGCGGGTCAGCCTGAGTTCATACCAAACAAACACGGCAAGAACGGGAAGCGATAAGCTGAGGCAAAGAGATATCGAAAAAGGCCAACCCTCTTTCACGCCTTCAACGAGCGGATAAACGAGCATGAACAGGCCGGCAGCAACGATCAGCGCTCCAATCCAATCCAGTTTGAAAGCATTGGATTCTTTCGACTCCTGAATGGGTGGGATCATCGCCAGGATGACGAGGCCAATCAGGAAGCTGACGAAAAACACCACCCTCCAATCCAGCTCCCACGGATTCCAATGCAAAAAAAGTCCGCCGATCACTTGCCCTGTTGAACCTGCGACCCCAAGAGTCGCACCGTATAATCCGAACACCAACCCGCGTTTGGCAGGCGGAAAATTGACCTGGATCAGCGACAGCACCTGCGGTGCAATGAGAGCGGCACAGAGACCTTGAACGATCCGAAAATAGATGAGTACGTTGACATCGGAGCCAAGACCGCATAACAAGGAGGTTACCGTAAAACCGGCTACTCCGATCCACAATATTTTCTTCCTGCCGAACCGATCTCCCAAACGCCCTCCGATAATGAGAAATACTGCATATGCCAGCGTGTAGCCGGTTATGACAAATTGGACATCGGCAAAGCTGGCGTGCAGGCTGCGTTGGATCGACGGCGTTGCAACATTGACGAAAGAGATGCTGGAAATCGTCATAAATACGGACAGAAGCATGACGACGAGCGCCAGCCAAGGTCGTGGACGAGCTTCCAAAGAGGCACCTTGCTGATCAAGGGGAATGGATTTAGGTAAACTGGACACGGGAAAATCTCCTTTCACCCGGAAATTTTTCTGTCATCGGGGGGGACGCTATGACCTCCAAATCGATAGCTTTGATTGACAGATGACGGGCTTTCTCATAATATTGATTGAGACAGGTCTGTATCATTCGCAACATTATCATACAGACAGATCTGTACCGTGTCAACGGTGTACGAGAGATAATTTTGATCGAGGTGAATCCTATGAAGAAAAAAGAAACTGCAAAAGAGCGAATTTTGCGAACGGGGTCCGATTTATTTTACCGGGAGGGCGTGAGGGCTGTCGGGATCGATCGGATCATTGAAGAATCCGGTGTGGCGAAAGCAAGCTTCTACCGAAATTTCGCAACCAAAGACGATCTTATCGTGGAGTATTTGGAGCAGTATTACCATGTCTTTATGAAACCGTTCGAAGAGGCGGGGAAACGGTATCCCGAAGATTCAGTCGAACAACTTTATTACTTGGTGGAATGTCTGGGCGCCAGAGTGGAACAACCGGGTTACCGTGGATGTCCTTTTTTGAATGCGGCCGTAGAGTTTCCCGATAAGAACCACCCTAGCCAGGAACGCGTTATTACGTACCACAGAGAGACGCAACGTAACCTGTCATTAATCGCCGAACGGGCCGGAGCGGGAGAACCCGAAACGCTCTCCGCTCAATTGATGATGCTATTCAATGGCGCTCTCATGACGGCGTACTTAGATCGGACTTCTTATCACACCGACTATTTTCGCAGTGCTGCAAAGCTTTTGATCAAACGACAGATTTCGTTAATCGTTGAGTAATGGTCGAAAAAATACAGTGTAGGAGTGCTGCAGGTATTATGAGTAAAATTCAGGAGTTTTTCGGAAAGGATATTGCCTTATGAACGAGCTTTTATTACGTTACCGAAAAGCGTTGACAGGTGAAATGCAGGCGTCGCCTGTGGAACAGCTTCTTGGAATAAAACCTATAGACATTGCTCCCGGTTAAGTCAATTTTGAGATGGAAGAGACCCAGAGCCATTCTAATCCGCAAGGAACACTAAACGGGGGGATAACAAGCACGCTTGCAGATATTGCTATGGGTGTGGCTTTTGGGACGACTCTTGAATTGGAGGAAAGCTTTACTACAATTGAACTGAAAATTAATTTTCTAAGGCCAATATGGTACGGTAAAAGACTGTGACATTTCAGGTCTTAAAATTAATGGAGTACCAGTTGAAGCACTAATTGGAAAGCTATAACAAAAACAAAGAATATCTAGCGAGTCCTTCAATGAAAAGACTATCCTTTCCACAGGATGGTCTTTTTCAAGCTTTCCGTTATTGACAGCACGGAGAACCGTATCACGACGTTACTATGAGGTATCCAACCGTTACAACTAAGATGAGCTGCTGCCACCATGAAGCTGATGGGGAGTAGGTCACAGCCCTCGTACATAATTGGTGAAAAAGATTTATACGAATCCAGAGGTCGTGACAAAGCACGAAGATTTGACGAAGGCCAAAATCGTTCGTATTTTTTCCGATATCAATATCGAAGAAGATATCGCCATGACTGTATTTGTATTCGATAGGCCACTTGATTCCAAAAAGAATCGATATACCATAAATGAGAAATGGAGCCAGCTGACACTTGCGCTTGAGTGTTGGGCTGGTTTTTTTTGCAGAGACGAGGTTAAAAGTCAGAATATTATGGGAGGATTGAGAATCGGTGAACTGGATATGAATATTGGAAATCTGTAGGTATAATGCATTTTAAGAGCGCTCTTTCATTCAATGGGAAAATGGTGATCAATATGTTCTCAAATCAAGATTTGGTTTTAGATAATTTTGTAAAGAAAACAACCGCTCTTCCATCATGGATTTCAGGCGCGCATGTCAATGAAAATCAGTATGTAATCGCCGTTGACTCTGGCTTGCCATCCGATACATTTAATGTACTTATTCCGTTGTCAGTATTGCCCCAAGATGCGCTAACGAATGTAGAGGAAGCCATTTGTTCCTTTTCAGACAAGGGGTTTCCTGTATGTGTTTGGACAGATCAGCGCTTTTTGACAGACGAGCTTGTAGCGCTGTTGACTGATCTCGGGCTTGCGGAAGCTGAGCGAAACGCTACCATGAAATTAGAAAGTGACGCGATCAAGACAGTTTCACCCATGCACTCTGACCGTTTTGAAATCAAGAAGGTACTAAATGCAGACGATGTTCGTAGCTATGCTGCCATTTTTCAATCTTTGTTTGAGGGCAGTCCTGAGAAAGAGGTCCTCATACGGTTATTTGATCAAGCAGCGGCGAGCTTTTCTGCTCATCCACACCAACAGTGGTTTATTGGCCTTTTGGATGGTAAAGCCGTTTCTACGGGCTGCTTGATTGAAACAGATAGCAGTTATGGAATTTATGATGTAATGACAAGGCAAGAATATAGAGGAAGAGGACTCGGCAGCACAATGTTTGGCTATCTGCTCCAGCGGATTAAAGAGGAGGGCAAAGGGAAACCTTGCGTCTTACAAGCTTCTTCAGATGGAATCAACATTTATCGGAAAGCAGGATTTCATGAAGTAGGAGAAATGGTTGTTTTTGAGTAAGGCTTGGTAGTCCATGGAAAACAGTCGAGCATGCTTTGATCGGAGTTTCAAATCATGCTCTTTTTATTTCTTAGCAGGGAATCTCGTACACAAAGCTTGGAGTGATATAGCTGCTAGCTTACAGCCGCTTTCGCTTTGCTATATGACCTTTAAAATAGGGGGCACGACCAAGGAAATAAACAACGCTCGGAATAGCTGGTAGCAGATCAAGATGGAAAGTTCCGCATATACTTCTTTTGCGATATCGCCATCTGGTCCATGCCGCCAGGGAAAAGCTTAAAAAGGCAGTAACAAATCTAACGGGATGTAGCATTGTCAAAAGCAAGCTCAAAGCGAGAGCAGCCACAATCAATACTAGAGGGAGCATAGTTCATTGCGCTAACGGAGTTCGGTAGTTGCATAACAGTAAAAACAAGAGCTGCCTTCTGAGGTAGCTTCTTTTGTTAACCTAACGGGCAGCATTCCTGTAATGAAGAAGAATGACGTTTGAGCATAAAAAGGGCCTCTTGATATCATAGTGTTGTCCTGAGCTGGCCAGCAAAAAGGACGAACTCTAATACTCGGAGGCTGTAAATGAATTATAACCAAAATGATTAGATTGCTCAACTTACTTCACACGTTAATTATCAGCGTCGATATTGCTAAGCACAAGCACGTTGCACGTGCGCAGGACTTTTTTTGGGGCTCATACACCGTTTCAAGAATCTGAAAAGCAAATGCTTTGCGACAATGTGACTCAACGTTCAGATCGTTATTTTCATTGGGATGGAAGACATCGCAAGGTAAAAGTAGTGAAGAGCGTATGTTAAGGGATATTCCCCATCTGGCTAATTAAAAGGCTTGCCCGATCTGATAAGCCTCGTTCAATAACGTGGCAAAATGAGCCTCGCTCTTTTCTTTCGAGCTACCATCAAATTTTCCATATGAATTATACATAAAGTGTACTTGGGTATCTTGAACGCCGGTATATTGCGCCAAGCCTACGTTCAGGTGATGCTCCACCATCAAATGATAATTGCGTTTTTCAAATTGACTCTGAGTCTCGCCAACCATGGTGATCCATCTTATTTTTTGAACTGGCAATTTGCTTGTTCCGTAGGCAAATCCATAGTTCCACACCCGATCGATGTATCCTTTCATGATGGCAGGCATGCTATACCACCATATCGGGAAAAGAAAGGCCAATGCATCGCTTGCTCGGATCCGATCCATTTCGCGCTGCACCTCGTCTGAGTATGCTTTGTTCGGATTACTCCGATCAGGTTCATCGATTGTATGCAAGATCGGATTGAATCCTTCGGCATACAAATCGGCGATTTCGAATTCATGTCCTGCTTCGGTCAAGCCTGCCGTGAACCGCTTCGCCATGCTCGCCGTGAGCGAATCTGGTCTTGGATGGGCAAAGACAACTAGTATTTTCATAAGGGTTCCTCCAAATTCATCTAAGAGTACCCTCAGTCTAAACCCTACAATGATTGTAGGGTCAAGGAGTTTATTTGAACCTGCAATTCCCACACACTGGTGTAACAAAATTCGTAGATGTCACTCACTGTCTCAATTTTTTGATCCAAAATATGTTTACGGAGCAAACTGTAATAGGTAGGAGAGTTTGCGTGGCTATCTTCGATAAGAAGCGTTAAATAAGTGCCTTCTGCCATGTGATGAGACCGGAATCCTTCTGGAACGACTGTCGGGTTGACCAGAAATAAATAGGAAGCATTCGTTCGTTCTTCAAAGAAAGTGGGCTGTGTCACAATAAAGCCGGGTTCAGTATTGATATAATCAACCTGGTTGGAAAAGGGCAGGAATGAGCGGTAATATTCGGTTTCCTGCTCCTTATATGTAGATACGTCAATCAATTTGCAAAATATTTTTCTTGCCTCGTATTGCCGAACGGAAATCTGGTTTTTTGGCTCTGCTCGCAACGCCATGAGACGATTGCGTTTGTCTTCGAGCTCTATTTTCAACGATTGTAGCTCTCTCATTTTCTGTTCCAGCCGCTCAAGCTGGACGGAGTAAACATGATCCATCCAGTCAGCATTCCACTGTGTCGCCGCCAACTCTTTTATTTCAGAGAAGGGGATGTTCATGCTTTTGAACTTTTTAATCCGATGCAGAAGTGGAAGCTGATACAGAGAATAGTATCGATATCCTGTTTCTCGATTGATATGGTCAGGAGAAAATAAACCGATTTTATCGTAATATCTCAGCGTTTGCAGGGGGATGTTAAACATTGCGGATATTTCTCCGATTCGAAAATAGGGTTCCATTTGGCTTCATCACTCCTCTGTTTTCAATTCTTCTTACGGGCTTCGATAAGTTTTTTCCAACTTTTCCTAAAATAATATAATAAGCGGAAAACAGGTTCAATTACAAGGCGGGGACAAAAATGGAAGCGTTGATTGAAGAGTACGGTCGCGGATCCGTAATGCACCGTGAAGCCATTGAAGGCTTGGCCGAAGAGGAACTTCGTTTCAAGCAAATTATCATTCATGTGACGGATTCCGAGATTTTGTCCACACACAGGCTGAGAAAAGTCTTGGCGGAGGAGGAGCCGCTACTAATTTCCTTTGACCAAAACGCATGGGCAAAAGACTTGGGATACGATTTATTGGACCGTGAACAACATTTGCTTTTGTTCCAATTCCTGCGCTCCAGTATGCAGACAATTCTGGGCCATCTGACAGTAGAACAAAGCGAGCGGGTGGGGGTGCATGAGGATGCGGGGCGGTTCACTTTTAAGCAATTGCTGGAATTCCGTATCCAGCACGTCCGCGATCACCTTGCCCAAATCGAACGGGTGAGGGAGTACTTCATTGACGTTTTCCAATGACTTGGCGGTAGTGATCCTTGCCTTTCATTGAACCTGGATATCGTCGGCTGCGAAGCCAGACGTTTCTTCTCTAGCATCGCGGGCAGAAGTGGCTCAAAAGCTCAAATCATCGGCATGGTCGCTGGTATGATATCCCGCCACATTCTGATAAATTTTCTGCAGAACCACCTCGACTTTAGGATGATTCCGTGAACCGGATCGTCGACAACAAGGATTTGCTTCACAGTCTTAGATAGATCGACTTGATGATCGAATTTTTTATATAGAAGAAGACCAGCGTCCGAAGTCAGATCGCCGCCATCAAAATTAACTTTCATTCGGGAGTTGAAGTTCATTCGTAACTCTTGACTTGCCATCTAAGAACCCCTTGGGAGCGTGTTTGTTGACCAATTAAGGTGGTATTAGTTCGTTTCGTAAAAATTAGACGTTTAGACCAATTTAGGTTACTCAATAACCGGTTCCCTGTTAAGCGGAGCCGGTTTTAACGAGTTGGAATCTTATTTCATCCACGTTTTCGCTTGATGTAATTGTAATCATGACATGTTCAAAGCCACTTCCTGAATATTTCAGGTTTTCTTGTCCTAGGCTGCCGTTGTCTCATTATTCGGGATCAGTTTAATGCTTTATTTTCTTCGAACACCTCAAAATCAGTTCCAAAGGATCGCTGAGCACTTCAAATGACAAACGGTTTACTCCAGAAAAGCGATAATGGTCGCAACAGCGTTGTCCGCAAATGTTCGATCGGGGCGGGATTTCATCAACGTGGTAAGACCGATCATTGAAACGACGAGTGTCTGGGCGAGCGCTTTGGCTCTCACATGATTCCCCAGTTCGCCGGATCGCATCCCCCGTTCAATGATTTCCTGAAAGATCACCGCCAAATTCATCTGGTGCTCTCTGGTCATCTCTTCAAATTTGGCATCATGAGGGGCAAGCTCGACCATGACATTGAGGCAAAAACATCCCCGGCTTGGACCTTCTTCGTATCCTTCCGCCACAATGCCCGCAAAGAAAGCGTGAAATGCTTCTTTGACAGATGGCACGTTCTGCAGCCGGGCGCGCACATAAGAAGCATGGGATTGATTGTATTTGCGAAGTGTTGCTTCAAAAAGCTCCTTTTTATCTCCGAACGCGGCGTAGAGACTAGGTCGTTGAATGCCCATTTTTGCCGTTAAATCGCTTAATGAAGTCGCTTCGTAGCCCTTCTCCCAAAACACTTCCATCGCGGCATGTAGTGCTTGCTCTTCATTAAACTCCCGAGGGCGAACCATAAGCTATCCTCTTCCTTTTCATATCGTTCAGTATATTAAAATCATATCTTGCGGTATAGGAATAGTCAAATTTTTTCAATTTCCCCTTGACTAATTACGAAAATATAATATATATTTCACTTCATCCAGTTGTGTACCGATCGATATAATATACTTTTCGGTATGTAACTGAATAAGGTTAACCATTCCAATCAGAAAGGTGTGAAGGGGATATGAAAAACCTTCAAGACATAGTGGAGGGAGGTGCCGGAGAAAACCGGAGTACCGGGAAGGCTTCCTCGTGTAAACCCGATGCTCGTGCTCCCACGTCACATTCATCGCTGCCGCGTGTGCTCTCGTTGTTGTTTGCCGTCGCTTGTGGGCTTGCTGTAGCGAACGTTTATTATGCACAGCCACTGCTTGACGCGATGGCAATCGAGTTCGGCATCCGTGAGTCGACTATCGGGGTTGTTGTCACCATCACCCAGATCGGGTATGCACTTGGCCTTCTGCTGTTGGTGCCGCTTGGCGATTTGCTGAACCGCCGACGGTTGATCGTCGGTCTGTCAGCATTGTCCGTTGCGGCGCTAGTCGCTGTCGGTTTCTCCCCAAACAGCACGATGCTCATTATCAGCAGCGCTTTGGTTGGGTTACTCGCGGTGGTCACGCAGGTGCTGGTTGCATTCTCGGCCGTATTGGCAGCGCCGGCTGAGCGTGGCCGTGTAGTAGGGAGGGTGACTAGCGGCATTGTCATCGGTATTTTGCTGGCGCGGACCATCGCGGGGTTCATGGCCGATCTCGCAGGATGGAGGGCGATTTATTTCCTCTCAGCGGCGTTGACGCTGCTCATCGCTGTTGTGTTGTTTCGTGTGTTACCGCCGCACGACGAGGTGAAGGAAACGATTGCTTATCCACAATTGCTGCGTTCGGTTTTCAAGTTGTTCTTGGAGGAGCCGATTTTGCGTATACGCGCTTTGATCGCCTTTCTGATCTTTACCTCGACTTCAGTCTTGTGGACGCCAATGGTGTTTCCACTCAGCCAACCGCCTTTTTCACTCTCTCATACGGAGATCGGTCTGTTTGGTTTAGCTGGAGCCGCCGGAGCGTTGGGTGCGGCCAGGGCAGGGCAGATGGCGGATCGCGGCTGGAGTCAGAAAGTTACCGGCACCGGGCTGCTCATCATGTCCCTATCTTGGCTACCAATTGGATTTATTATTCATTCCCTGTGGGCTTTGATTGCCGGCGTAATCGTCTTCGATCTTGGATTACAGGCCGTACATGTCACGAATCAAAGCATGATTTACAGTGTGCGCCCCGAGGCTCATAGCCGGCTTACGGCCGGATATATGATTTTCTATTCCCTCGGAAGCGCTGCCGGTTCGTTCATCTCGACGTTCGTTTATGCGTCAGCTGGTTGGACTGGTGTATGCCTATTAGGCTCAGCCATCAGCTTCCTGGCACTATTATTCTGGGCGTTTACCCGTCAGTTGACGCCCACCGCTTAGACTTCAAAACGGAGAACTGGCACATGCCACTGACCGCCATTATGCTGCTCGTCAATTATGACCGTAGGAAGATTTTATACTGTTTCATCCAGCTAGATTTTCCGAGGCAATTCAAAGGAGGGAACATTTCTCATGACGTATTCTTATAACCTCAACCGCGATCCGCTTGCGGATTGCGACGGTACCTACCCATTCACACCGCACTTCACCGACGCTCCCGGGTTTGCCATGCACTATGTTGACGAAGGGCCGCACGGAGGTGAGACCGTGCTTTGTCTTCATGGCGAGCCAACCTGGGGTTATCTGTTTCGGCTCCTCATCCCGGTCCTGAGCTCGGATTGCCGTGTCATTGTCCCTGATCATATGGGATTCGGCAAAAGTGCGACTCCTCTGAATCGTAGCTACTGGCTGCAAGATCATATCGACAATCTCGAACGGTTCGTGCTTGCGCTCGACCTGCGGGAAATCACGTTGATTATGCACGATTTTGGCGGGCCAGTGGGGATGGGTCTCGCTGCCCGCCATCCAGATCGCATCCGCAGGCTGATCTCTACCAATGGGCCGACACCTTTCGGCCAGTCCAGCCTCGGAGACCGGTTGAGTGCCAATGTCGTCGTCTCGCCTTGGTTCCAATGGGTTGTTCAAGCGGAGAAGGACGGAAGTCTCGAGGCCGTGTTGGGCCAACTCGGTTTTAATATTCTCAGCACGCTCAAACTGAACGGATTTGAGAACCATGCCCTGATTACCGACACCTGGCTGGCGGCTTACGGCTCTCACTTTGCCGATCCGTCTGATTGTCTCGGCGCGATCGGCTGGGCAAAAGGGTTTGCTACAGGCGCTCACCAGTTTGAAGTACCTAATGCCGAAGCCATCCGCATGATTCGTACCAAGCCGGCAATGGCCATTTGGGGCGAGTCTGATCGCACTCTGCATGCTGAACATTTTCTGCCGCTGTTCACGGAGTTGTTCCCCGACGCTCCCGTTCATCGGCTTGCAGGCGTAGGTCATTATTGCCTGGAAGATGCACCGAATGAAGTAGGACGTCTCATTGCAGACTTCATCTACCGTAACTGAAACGTGGTCTCGAAGGAACCGACTCTCAAAAGAGGATTCTTGTGACTCATTATCGTACGACAGAGATCGACGGACTGAACATTTTCTATCGCGAAGCCGGAGACAACAACCGGCCGGGTTCTGCTTTTACGCATTGCTTTCCCGCTTCTTCGTTTATGTTTCGCGATCTGACCGAGCGACTTTCCGATCAATTTCACATTTTCGCACCGGATTATCCCGGGTTCGGGTACAGCGATGCGCCATCGACCGAGACGTTTGCGGATGCGTTTGACCGGCTAGCAGACATCCGGAGAAAGTATCGTTTCTCGTCGTACAGAACGCTGCCGGCTTTTAATGACCTGTCGGCCCTAGATCCAGCTGCACATCGAGGTGCAGCTTTTTTTTCTGTTCGGAAGTCCGCTCAGTCGATTTGGAACCAGATAACGGCGGGGAACTGTTCTAAATTTTCTTTTTTCGCCTTCTCCTTGACTCTCCCCTTAACGGTAAAGTTATACTTCGGAAGAAATGAGCAGAAGCGCAATTTGCAATTGAGGGGTGCATTTATGTTCAAAATCAGCGAGTTTTCGAAGATAAGCCAAGTGTCTGTCAAGACGCTTCGGTACTACGACCAGCTGAATTTGCTCAAGCCGGCCCATACCGATCCTTACTCTGGATACCGATACTACACTGCCGATCAGTTGTTCCAGCTTCACCGCATTTTGGCCTACAAAGAACTGGGGTTCTCGTTAGAGCAAATTCTCCGGATGATCGACGAGCTAATTCCGCTTGAGCAAATCAGAGGGATGTTCCGGATCAAGCAGCATGAGATTCAGTCCATTGTGGACAAAGAGCAGGCCAAGTTGGCTCGCATCCAAGACCGGCTACATGCCATCGAGAATGAGGGAAAACAGGAAGTGACGCATAATGTCGTGCTGAAAGAAGTGGAACCGCAATTGGTGGTGTCTTATCGGCAAAGAACTTCTTTTCGGCAAATTCCGGAGATGTTTCGGCAGCTGGACGATTATTTGGGCAATGCCCGTCGGCCGCCCTTGTCGCAGATCGTTTTGTGGCATGACTGCTTGGAAAGCGATGACGATATGGACATTGAAGCAGCCCGGCTACTGACCGATAAAATGGCAAGCCAGCCGCCCTTTGTGGTCCAACAGTTACCGGGTGTTCCGCTGATGGCCACACTGATCCATCATTGTCGGACGACGAGCCGCTGCACTGCAAGCACGGAACTGGCGCTGTGGATTGAGCGAAATGGTTATCGAATGATCGAAAACGAGCCGCGGCGCGAAATTTGCATCCCTCATGAACAGACAGGCGATCCGGAAGCTTATGTCGCTGAGGTGCAGATTGCCGTCGAGAGAGCTTAGTTTACTCGTAGGAGGGGGAGAGAGGTACTGACAAGACACCAAAAGTTGTTGACGTTGAATTTGTTTCTATTAACCTTTGTGCTGGGGACGAGCGAATTTGTTATTGTTGGGCTGCTTACAGAAGTAGCGGCTGATTTTCAAATCGCCATATCAACGGCTGGGACGCTTGTTTCAGCGTTTGCCTTGTCGTTTGCCATCGGCACTCCGTTCTTAACGGCTTTGTTCAGCCGCTTTGCCAAATATCCGCTCATGCTGACGCTGATCGCCATTTTTATTGCCGGCAATATCGCAACCGCCCTGTCTGAGTCTTATGCACTTCTGCTTGTTTCCCGAATCATCACAGCTGTCGTAACCGGCGTCTTGATCGCACTCGCGATGGCGGTTGCCAGCGAAACGATACCTGCCGAAAAGCGGGGGGCGGTTATTGCCATCGTTTTTGCAGGATTTACCGTTGCCAGTGTCATCGGAGTGCCGATCGGCACTTCTATCGGGCAATGGGGCGGCTGGCAGATCGCGTTTGGATTCACCACCATGTTGGGCGTTATTTCCTTGATTTTCAGCTCGGTGACCATTCCCAAGGGGCTGAAAGGGACGCGGAGTTCCTTGAAAAATCAGATCGGCTTGCTTGCCCATCCGCGTGTTGTGATCGCATTCTTCATTCCGGCTTTCAGCATTGCAGCGACTTATACCGTATACACGTATCTGACGCCTTTGTTGCAAGAGGTGCTCGGGGTTCCGGAACGGTATATCAGCTTAGTATTTTTACTTTATGGGGCCGTGTCCATCTTCAGTACGTTGATTGGCGGAAAATTGGCCGCACGGGATGGGATCAGTAAGCTTCGGTATGTGTTCCTGATTCAGGCCGTCATTCTCGCGTCGCTGTATGTTTCCGCGAATACGCTGGTTGGGGGATTGATCAGCATCTCCTTTATTGCCCTGGTCCTCTATGCGATGAATTCCACGATGCAATTATATTTCATCGATTTGGCCAACCAGCATTTTCCGACTGCTCGGGATTTAGCCTCGTCTCTTACACCCGTATCCGTCAATGTCGGCATTGCGGTCGGGCCGGCGCTCGGAGGATGGGTGACAACGAACATGAGGCTGATCGATGTATCCTGGTCCGGAGGCATCGTGGCAGTTGCCGCGTCCTTGCTGGCAGTAGTCAGCTATCGTCTCGACCGCAAAGCCATGAGGGACAGAAAGTTTTCGTGAATTGAACTTCTCCAGGGCAGCGCTCGGCAGTCAGTCCGAATGCCTGCTCGGAACTGCACTCAGCCCACTATTTGCAAGACTTTTACATCGAATATAAGAGTAGCTGCCCGCTGCTTTTCTTTTATCTTAATTATGTACCAATTGGTATTTAATATAGCTGATCAATACGGAGGGATACTATGTCTAAGGTTGCTTTAAATCAAGCCGAACCTTCGAAAACTAGCATTCGCAGTTGGCTGGCGATCGTTGTTCTCGGTATTGCCATGTTTACTGTTGTTGCCACCGAATTCGCACCGATCGGACTGTTATCGTCTATCGCTTCCGATCTTGAGAGCAGTCCTGCAACGGTAGGACTCATCGTGACGGCCTATGCGCTGATTGGCGCAGGCAGCGCGCTACTATCCGCCGTACTGCCGAACAGGTTTCCGCGCAAGCCGCTGCTCATCGGGCTAATGTTAGTGCTGGCTGCCGGGAACGGACTTGCGATGATCGCCAATTCGTTCCAGGTTCTGATGCTGGCGCGGGTTATAGGAGCGCTATCGCATGGCGTTTTCTGGGCAATGGTGGCCGCGCTTGCGACACAGATTGCTCCGCCGAACCGGATGGGACTTGCGACCTCGATCGTTTTTGGCGGCATGTCGATTGCGAACGTGCTGGGTGTTCCGCTGCTCAACCTGATCGGACAGACATGGGGCTGGCGTTTGGCATCCTCGTCGCGGCCTGTTTGCTCTCGGCGCTGTTAATGGCCATCGTGCTGCCGCAAATAAAAGCCGAAGGATCGGTTGGATTCGCCACCTTGGCCAGTGTGCTACGGAACAGCAAACTGTGGCGCGTCTATACGGTGGCAATCATCACGGTCGCTGCGCATTTCGCAGCGTTCACATACATTGAACCGTTTCTGAGAAACGTCCCTGGCATTGCCCCCGCTATGATCGCCGCTCTGCTCTTTGGCTTCGGGGCCGCCGGTTTGCTCGGAAATGTGCTTACCGGGGCACTGATCGACCGCTTTATGAAGCCGGTCATCGCCGTATCACTGTTACTTATGTTCGCATCACTCATTGGTCTGGGAACGTTCGGGCTAAGTTCCGGGGTAGTGCCAGTGCTGGCGCTGCTCATTATCTGGGGCGCCGCAATCTCGGTACTTATTATCGGTATCCAGACATGGGTATTGCGAACTGGTGGGAAGGCGGCCATACCGGCGTCTGCCGTATATACGACCGTGTTCAATTCCGCTTCTGGCGTGGGAGCCATACTCGGTGCATTCGTTCTGAACAATGCCGGTTTGTCTGCCATTATGACCTCAGCCGGTCTGGTTATCGTCATGGCTATTACTATCGTCGTATTGGATCGTGGGGTGAGGAAGACATCATCACGATAGGCAGGGAGCGGAGCTCAGAAAAACTCTGCACACGATCCTGCACGATACGGATCATCCCTCCCATATTGTGTTGTCAGTGATCCCTCAATTGAACTAAAACATAAGAGAAAGGTGTTTGCAAATAGCCAAGATTGTGTCGTCTTCGGTACCAATGGCGTGGCGGGTAATCGGTATGCGGGCAAGTTGCTCGACAAGCATATGTTGAGAACGACGCTGCTTTATCCGATCGCTTTGATGGTGTGCTACATTCTTCTTCGATAAGCAGAGGCGTCACTTATATGGCTCGTCGGTATTGTTTACTGTGGGAGCCGTGCATACAAGTGGGTTGATTGTCAGTCAAATCTAGATGACAGCGGCAGCACCCGAAGCGCCGGAATTTGCAAACAGTCTGTTCGTCTCCTTCTCAAATCTTGGTGTCAAGACCGGTAGTCCGTAGGAGGCTGGCTGATTGCTATCTCCGGTACGGGTGAATCGTGTGGGGAGGAATTTTGTTTGCTATGCTTGCCAAATCACTTACTTCTGGGTCATACTGTGCTGCTTTCTCCATGAAGCTCTTCGCAGACCATTAAGAAAGAAGCGAATAATCGATGTTCCAATGGGGCTGCCACCATCCAATCATAGATACTATTTATGGTCAAAATTGAATTGTTGACATTGATCAGTCGTTTGGTTAATTCTTTAGTGGAAGTTAAACATACAAGAGGAGGAAACATAGTATGCTTGAAACAGTGCTCACGATCACTTCGATGCAGACCCCCGAAGAAGCGCAGGCCTTCAAAACACTTAACGAGGAATGGATCGCCCTCATCTTTGCCATCGAAGAGGAAGACCAGGTTATCCTCAATAACCCAGTGGAGAACATCGTGAACAAAGGAGGAGACGTACTCATCGCACGCGATGGCGATTCAATCGTCGGATGCGTTGCACTCGTTCCAACTGGGGCCGGTGTTTTCGAGCTCTCGAAGATGAGCGTTACACCCGAGGTCCGGGGGCGCGGATACGGACGGAGAATCATCCATGCCGCCATTAACCGCGCACGCGGGCTTGGCGCGACATCACTCTTTTTGGGCAGTAGTACCAAGCTACCGAACGCTGTTCATCTTTACGAATCGGTTGGGTTCAAGCACGTTCCTGTTGAGCAGATCGGGCCCATGCCCTATGTAAGAGCGGATGTGTTTATGGAGTTGAAACTAAAATGAATATGGAGACAAGATTATCGACGAATCCGTCAATGTTAGCACGAGATCTGCGCGTACTGGAAGATGGAGGCTATCGTACAGAAAAGGTGCAACCAGTGAGTATGCACCAACGTAGCGGTGCGACAGGATCGAATCGCCTGATACCGGACGGAAGCAGTTGGAAGATGAGCTTTACGTGTTATTTGAACGAGGTTCAGGATGAAAGAGACCGTCTGCAAAGTTTTACAGGGGAATCTGTTTTCTTTCATGCGACAAAATTCGAATAACATCTCCACTAAGCTTTGCAACTATATTGCTGATTCATTTTTTTGAGACACGGCGCTTATTAAATCCGTTTGATAGAATATAGAATTTATTGCAAAACTGAATCTGACTGATCGAGGGGATAAAGGTATGAGCAAAATTCAGGAGTTTAAAGTATTACATGAATCAAACGAGCTTTTATTGTTAGGAAACGCTTGGGACTTGTTTTCTGCATTGTCTCTGGAGAAAGCCGGATTCAAAGCTATCGGCACAACCAGTTGGGGAATAGCGAAAAGCTTGGGTTATCCGGATGGTGAAAAAATTGAATTTGACACAATACTAAATCGCATAAAAACGATATTGGATCATGTTAACATCCCTGTTTCTGCCGATATAGAGACGGGTTATGGAAAAGATGAGAAAACGATAGTCGAGAATGTATTGAAACTTGCGGATATAGGCGTTGCGGGGATCAATATAGAGGATTCTTGCAAGGATCAAGCAGGACTCAAAGCATTAAAAGAACAATGCGAGCTTTTATCGAAAATAAGAATGTCACTAGAGAAGAGTGGCTATAAAGATTTTTATATTAATGCAAGGACAGATACCTATTTGCTGAATATAGATCCGAGCAACGAAACGACGGTCCGGGCGCAAGCCTATGTGGAAAGTGGCGCAAGCGGAATTTTTGTTCCTGGATTGAGGGATGATAACGAAATCAAAGCGGCTGCAGTGCAAATTGCCGCTCCTCTAAACCTTATGTCTGCGCCAGGGCTTACAAGTTGCAAAAAGCTCCAGGAGCTTGGAGTAAAGCGTCTAAGTCTCGGGGGCGCCTTTTATCGGAAGCTTCAAACGTTATTGGACACGTGCGCGGCTCATATTTATGAATCTCAGGATACGTCTTTGCTATTCGATTGAATGCAGAAAGGATAGCTAAATGAACGAGCTTCTAATATGCTATCGAAATTCGATAACAGGTGGAATACAATCTTCAACCGTAGAACAACTGCTGGGCATAAAACCTGTAGCAATCGCCCCGTGGTCAAGTCCTGTTTGAGAGGAGGCGACCGAATAACAGCCTGGGTGGGACAGGCTCTATATGGTAGAAGAAGCCCCGGAAATGGGGCTTCTTCTTTCAAGGATTGGTTATTTTGTAGTATCGCCTTGGATTTATGCTTGAGTGAATCCAAGCAGTGCTTCGGTTCAGCTTTCAAATAAACAATTCAATTATACTGAATTTTTCTAAAGAACTAAATAAGCGTCAATTGAACTAACTGGTATCACTAGTTCAACAAACTCGAAATACGGATTAATCCCTTCCAAACATAGTGAAGCTAATAGAAAATAGCCTTGGGAGGGGTTTTGTTTTATGAAAATGACTGATATCTGAACGTTGTATGAGGCCGATAAACGCATTCTGGGTTTTAGTCCGCACACTTTGAAAGCGTATCTCCTTCAGATAAGGGTTTAGAGGTCAAGGGTTAGAGTTCAGGTTATGGTCTTTTTCTGTCCCCATTAGCGTTCGATCAGAGAATAAATTATCTTCTAAAATGTGGTATTATCATTTCATGCGTGTTTGAATTTTTTGACTGAAAAATCGAGAAGGTGAGGGTGAAAACAGCATATTATTATTGACTTTTCACAAGTGGAACTATATAGTCCTGAAATAATGATCTTAATCAAACTATCTGATACATACTTTAGTAACATCATATATTTGAGTCTTAATAGAAGTATAAATATTGAGATAACGGAGTATTTCGATGAAAAACATGAAAGATCTCATTCTTTATTCCCAAGATGAAGGAATAGCAAAAATCACTTTAAATCGTCCTGAAACCTTAAATGCTTTGAACTTAGAATTACTTCTAAGCCTATCTGAAACCTTAGATAAAGTTAAGGTAGATCAGAATGTAAAAGCTGTAATTATAACGGGAGCTGGAGAAAAAATATTTTCTGTAGGTGCGGATATTAAGCTATTACACTCATTAACTCCCCTTGAGGTAAGAGATCTAGCTAAACTTGCTGTCGAGATTACTCATAAAATAGAATCCTTGGGTAAAGTAGTAGTTGCTGCTATAAACGGCACAGCATTAGGAGGAGGACTTGAGATTGCCGAAGCCTGCATGCTGCGTATTGCAGCATCACATGCAGAGCTCGGACATCCTGAAGTTCGGATTGGTGCAGTAGCTGGTTTCGGTGGTACCACGCGCCTCCCACGATTAATCGGAAAGGGCCGAGCAGCAGAACTTTTACTAACTGGAAATTCTATCAACGCGGAACAAGCCTATAATATGGGACTAGTAAATAAAGTAGTTGAACCTGGGAAATTACTTATAGAAGCCGAAAATATAATTCGAGGGATTTTATCCCAATCACCTATGGCAGTAAAATTAACTTGGGAGGCTCTGCACCACGGCCTTAATCTAACATTAGAAGAGTCTGCCCAACTCGATGCGAATTACTTTGGTTTAGTCGCTTCCACAGAAGACTTCAAAATCGGTACGAAATCCTTCATAGATAAGACAACACCGGTGTATAGTAAAATCACAAATAAAGAACACGTCATACAAGTCGCTGCACAATTATTTTTGAAAAATGGCAATACATCAATGGATGAAGTGATGAAAATAAGTAAAGTTTCGAAATCAAATATTTACTACCACTTCAAAAACAAGGAAGAACTTCAATTAGCTGTTGTGAAGTATTGGACTATTTTATATGAAACCAGTCTGATAGAAGCTTTAAAGCAAGATTATCGACCTGTCAGAGAGCGTTTAAGCGATTTTACTGATTTACTTTTAGGTGGCGTGATAGAAAGAAATGGAGTTGGGACTTGTCCCTTCATTTCTTTGTACATCCAGTCTTCTGAACAATCTTCTGAAGTAAAGGATGCTATCACTCTTTTTTTCCGTGAAATAGAACCGATCGTCATTAAAATATTTAAACAAGGGAAGGATAATAATGAATTTAATAAAACTGTTCACCCTAGACAGATGGCATTATTATTCTTAAGCACATTAGAAGGTTCTCTTATTCTCGGAGAAATGATGAAGGACCCTTTACTTATTAAACAAACAATAGACAACTTCTTTCTTCTTCTTGATTAACATATTTCTCATCCACTCACCTTTATATAAGAGAAATAAAAAAACAGGCAATCCAGTCTGTTTTTTTTTGTATTCGGATTTTTTAGTGGAGACAAACTCAAAACATCTCACTTATAAATCGGAGAATATGGTGGTATTTTGCTAAAGACTTGATTTGTAGCAATATCTTAGTACAATGGTTTTATGACTACTCAAAAATCATTGAATAATGAGCACAGGATCAAAATGTTTCAAGCATTAGCTGATGAAACAAGATTGGAAATCATACGAGTTCTATACGCCAATAAGAAGGAGATGAATTGCGGAGAAGTTGGGGACATTTGCAATACTTCGAAGTCGAATACTTCGTATCATTTGCGTACTTTGAGGGAGGCGAAATTGATTAAGGTACGAAAAGAAGCTCAAACAAAGTATATGAGTATCGACATGGAGACGTTTGAATCTTATTTGCCGGGATTTCTTGATACGTTGTAGAAAGAAATTCTTTTTTTCTTCATTAGTTCAAAAGTTATTGAACAACGAAACTAGGATTGATAGGAGAAGATGAATCACATGAATAAGTTAACAGTTTTATTTTTTCTCATCATGTTTGTTATCGGTACGGATACATTTTTGATTTCTCCGCTCATCCCCACTCTTCAGAAATTGTTTCATATCCCGACCGAATATGCCGGTTGGATGGTCGGGGCATATGCGTTGGGATATGCCATATTTGCTCTGATAGCCGGACCGCTTTCCGATGGATGGGATCGCAAAAAAGTAATGTTTTCCGGCATGGTTTGCTTCTCGATTTCAACCATTTTATGCGGCTTTGCGACAGGATTTTGGACGATGTTTTTATTCCGTTTTTTGGCCGGAGTCAGCGCAGCATTCACAGCGCCGCAAGTCTGGGCCTCTATTCCTGCTCTGTTCCCTGCGGCAAAGACCGCCAAAGTATCAGGAATCGTAATGGCAGGCTTGGCTGCTTCCCAAGCGTTCGGCATACCGATTGGAAGCCTGCTTGCTGCAACCCATTGGTCGTATCCTTTTTTTACAATCGGTGCGTGCTCGTTGTTGGTGGCGATATTCATCCCCTATGCTTTGCCCGAAATGAAACCGAATCAAGACCAAAGAACCAAGCTTCCGATATTTAAAAGATACGTCCCGTTATTGACAAGCCGAATCGCGAGAAGATCTTTCCTGGCTCATTTCTTATTTCAATGTGGATTTTTTGCTGCCTTTTCTTTCATTGGAAAATGGATGACGGACCGCTTTCACCTTTCGGTTGATCAAGTGGGGTACGTAATGTTTTTTCTTGGTCTTGGAAATATGGTCGGGAGCATTAGCGGTGCTTATGTGATCAAAAGGTTGAACCGTTTCAATACGATGGTTGTGGGCTTTCTTGTCTCTATTGTATGTTTTATTGCTTTGCCTCACCTTCCATCGGTTTCGGCTTTTGAAGGTGTTTACTTTTTCATATTTGTTAACATGGGAATCGCATTTCCGCTGATATTGGGAATGCTGAATTCGTTAAATCCGACCATCCGTGGCACGATCTCAAGCTTAGCCAATTCGATCATGTACGCTGCGACAACACTCGGCTCTTGGTTTGCAGGCTTCATTTATGCGAATTTTAACGGTTTTTCCGCTGTAGCTATATTTGCGGCTATAAGCTTTGCCGGTTCGTTGTTAACATTTATATTAAGTGGTATTTTGACTACTCACTCAAAAACGAAAAAGGAACATGCATCATAAATGCATAGAAGAAATTCGAATGGATATTCTAAATCTTCCAAAATTCAACATCCTAAGTATTAGTGAGAATGAACACGATTTTCTAATACAAGTGGTGACGAACTCTCCACCTTCAGCTTGCCCTCATTGTGGATGCAATGCAAACCTCTATAAGCACGGTACCAGGGAACATGTTTGTATGGACTTACCTATTCACGGCAAGCATGTAGAGCTTCTTATAAAGCGTCAGAGGTATCGTTGTCGTGAATGCTCTCAAACCTTTTGGGAACGCTTGGACCACACGATTGACGCAAAGCGGAACTGTACAAAGCGTTTGTTATACTACGTAGAGAAGCAAAGCCTTAAGCGTACATTCGTCAGTATTTCAGAAGAAGTGGGGCTTAACGAAAAGACGATCCGCAATATCTTTCGCGATTACATTAACCACCTCGAAGAAACATTTCGGTTTGTGACACCTAATTGGCTTGGCATAGATGAAATTCATATAATCAAGCCTCGTTGCGTATTAACCAACATTGAAGAACGAATATTACTGGACATTCTTCCTAATCGAAATAAGGAAACAGTTGTTGGATATCTCTCACAACTTCCGAACAAAGGGCGAATACAGTATTTCACGATGGATATGTGGAAACCGTATAAAGACGCTGTGAAGGCTGTATTGCCAAAGGCTACTATCATCGTCGATAAGTTTCACGTTGTCTGTATGGCGAACCAAGCGTTAGAAACCATCCGTAAACAGATAAGAGAGGATTTATCACCAACGGAACGGCGTGGGCTCATGCACGACCGATTTATCCTTCTGAAACGCCATAAAGAGCTTACAGAGATGGATAAAATAACGCTTGATCTATGGACGAAGAATCACCCAACTCTCGGTATTGCGTATAACTTAAAGGAATCATTCTTCGATATTTGGGATTGCGATTCAAGACAAAAGGCATTCATCAAATATAACGATTGGAAAGCCAAAATACCGAAGGAACTCCAATCCGCTTTTGAGCCTCTTATAAAGGCCATGATGAATTGGGACGAAGAGATATTCGCTTACTTCGACCACCGCATTACTAACGCTTATACGGAGTCTCTGAAAAGCCTTATCCCTGTCATTAACCGTTTGGGTAGGGGCTATTCATTCGATGCCCTGCGAGCCAAAATTCTCTTTCAAAAGCGTATGGATGACTACGAACTCCGAGATTACAACTTCCCGATGTTCGATATTACGCCTCCTGTCGGTGTGGTTCGTGAGCGTGGCGAACAACTTCGTGGTATCTACATTTCTACCTTGATTGAAAAATTGGAGAAGGGCGAATTATAAGCCCTTTTCCACTATAATTTCCGAGTACCTTTTTTTCTGTGAAAAACGGTCATGACCGATTTGTTTAGTAATGTTCATCCCTAATAATTAGTAATTTTCCATCTCCTGCTTTCCGCTTCTCAGAGAAATTCCCCTCAAAGGTAAATGGAATAGTACAAATTTTTTGTCTAAAGGGGTATTGACTCCGGATTATTAGTACTATATATTTCTAATCATACACCAGGATTATCCATAACCCATTTTTTATAGCCTTAAATAGTACTGAGTGTTTCTAAAACACCGAGAGTTCTCGATACTTATCAAGTGAAAAATTTTATAAGAAGAGGTGATTTTATATTCGAGATTAAATTAGTACCGTTTAGTTCCTGTATCCTTACAGAAGAATGGGGAGATGTATTATGTCACACAATGATGTCGTTCTTTATTCGATTAAAAATAGTATTGCAACCATTGCGCTAAATAGACCTGAATCATTAAATGCTTTAAACCGAGAAATGCTTGAAAAGCTTTCAGTTGCATTAGAAAAAGCAAAAAAAGACCAAGAAGTAAAGGCGGTTATTATAACAGGTACAGGAGAAAAAGTATTTTCTGCTGGTGCTGATATTAAATTCCTTAATTCCGCTACCCCTCTTGAGGTAAGAGATTTTGCAAAACTAGCTGTTGAAGTCACTAGTAAAATTGAATCCTTAGGTAAGGTAGTAGTAGCTGCCCTTAACGGATCTGCATTAGGTGGCGGTCTTGAAATAGCCGAATCTTGTATGCTTAGAATTGCTGTCAACCATGCTAGAATTGGTCATCCTGAAGTTCGTATTGGTGCGGTAGCTGGATTTGGCGGAACTACTCGATTACCAAGATTAGTGGGAAAAGGTCGTGCTGCTGAGTTATTACTAACAGGAAACTCTATAAGTGCAGAAGAGGCATATACGTTCGGTCTTATAAATAGGGTGGTGGAACCTGAGAATTTATTACCTGAAGCCGAGAACTTATTACAAGAAATCTTAGCTCAATCACCAATAGCCGTTACACTAACGTGGGAAGCCCTTCACCGCGGGCTAAATGTAACACTAGAAGAATCTGCACACCTCGGGGCCGATTTTTTTGGATTAATTGCATCAACAGAAGACTATAGAACGGGAACAAAAGCTTTTATTGAAAAAACCAAACCGGAATATAAAGGGAGATAGAATAGTAACGAATAATAAAAGTTAGAAAATTGAGAAGAAAACGCTCATCAGTGAGTGTTTTCTTCATTATAATAACGATTCGTCTAAAAGGAGAGAATTGGATGCCAAGAGTAAAAAGAATGTACATTAACGGTGAATGGATTGAGGCAAAATCAAACAAAACAATAAACATATATAATCCCGCTGCAAGAGAAGTTGTAGGTGAAATAACTTTTGGAGGTCGAGAAGAAACACGAAGAGCAATTGAATCTGCAAACGATGCATTCAAAGAATGGGCAACTGCTACCGCAAAAGTACGTGCAAAATACTTATCAAAACTAGGTACTTTAATTGCTGAAAATCGTGATGAGCTGGCAACAATCATGGCGTCAGAAATGGGTAAGCCTATTAAAGAAGGAGTCGTCGAAGTATTAAGTGCTGCAGACAATTTCAATTGGTACGCTGAAGAAGCAAAGAGGGTGTATGGTGAAACAATACCTTCCACCTTCGCAAACAAAAGGTTACATGTGGTTAAGGCTCCAGTTGGTGTTACAGCGGCTATAACTCCTTGGAATTTTCCAATTAGTATGGTTGCAAGAAAACTTGCACCGGCTCTTGCTGCAGGATGTACTGTCATTTTAAAACCTTCTGAGCTATCACCATTAAGTGCAATCCGCATATTTGAGCTCATAGAGGAGGCTGGATTTCCTAAAGGTGTTGCAAACGTTGTACTAGGTGAACCAACAGAGGTTGGAAAAGAATTTATGGAAAACAAAATGGTAAAAAAGATAACTTTTACAGGATCTACAAGAGTCGGAAAGTTGCTATATCAACAAGCTGCTAATCAAGTTAAACGCGTTTCTTTAGAGCTTGGAGGTCATGCACCATTTATCGTTTTTGAGGATGCAAATATTGATTTAGCCGTAAAAGGTTTAGTAGAAAGCAAATTCCTCAATGCAGGACAAACTTGTATCAGTACAAATCGACTTTATGTTCATGAGAGTATTGCTGATGAGTTCACGAAAAAACTGGTTACACGAATTGAGAGGATCGTTGTTGGGGATGGTCGTAATGCTGAAACGGAAATTGGACCTTTAGTAAACGAAGCCGGATTAAATAAAGTATTAAATCAAATCGAAGACGCAAAGCAAAAAGGAGCTTCCATCATAATTGGTGGACACCGTTTAACAGGTGAGGATTATGATGATGGCTACTTTTGCGCCCCTACTGTTCTAGCGGACGTAAGCTCAAAAATGAAAATTTTTACAGAAGAAACATTTGGTCCTGTCGTTCCAATTGTTACGTTTACAGATGATGAAGAAGTTATTAACATGGCAAATAACAGTGATTATGGGTTAGCAGCTTATATTTTTTCACAAAATGTTAAACGATGCTTAACCTTTCCAGAAAAATTAGAATATGGGATTATTGGTGTCAACGATTCTGTTCCTCCGCAAACACAAGCACCATTTGGCGGAATAAAAAATAGTGGTCTCGGACGTGAAGGCGGAAAATGGGGGATTGAAGGATTCCTCGAAACAAAATTAGTTTCTTATGGAGTATAAAAGAGTAAGAATTAACATTTGCAGTTGAGAGTTTACACATGTATGGGTGAAACAACGTATTATTGAATCTCTTGATAAATGATCGCTCTGTGCTCGCCAAAACATCATTGTTGGGACCAGCACCGGGGCAGACCGAGAGGACGGAGCGAAGTTGAAGTTGAAATTGAGTCGGTGTCATGCGATTTCTCAACTAACGAAGTCGAGTTAGCTTAATAAAACAGCGGCAATACTCCATCACAGAATACGGTAAAGGTATGGTAACCATTTTGCAGGCGCTAAATGTTTGGGGAGTAGCTCATGTCGAGCATTTAAATGAGTTATACGGTAAGAATCAATCAGTGGAACCGTACACAAATGATGCAATGGATAAATAGATTACGCTAACGGGTACACTAGTTCAACAAATTAGTTCGAAAATACGTATTAATCCCTCCCAAACATAGTGAAGCAAATAGTAATTTTCCTTGGGAGGGGTTTTGTTTTATGAAAGTGACTGATATCTGGACGTTGTATGAGGCCAATAAACGAATTCTGGGTTTTAGTCCGCACACTTTAAAAGCGTATTCCCTTCAGTTTAAGGTACTAACTCGCGAGATTGGCAACTTAAATATCGGAGAAGTGACATTGGACTTGCTGAAAGAATACTTAGCAAAGCAGTCGGAACGGTTAAAGCCAAGTAGCTTCGGACATCGTATTCGGTTTATACGATCCCTGTTTCGTTTTGCATTTGAAGAAGGACATATTATTAAAAATCCTACGGCTAAGTTAAGAGAACCAAAACTAGAAAAGTTCATAAATGAAGCACATGATATCTAAATTTCAGGAATATAACAAAGTGAAAATTCGACGACATCATACCAAACATGAATTACATTTTTGCCACTATGCAATGATTCAACCCACATATATAATGAAATCAAACCGATCGGTCTCAAAACTCACAACGAACGATCTTTTCCAACGGAGGCAAACAGATTCATGGCTAATCGTAAGGGAGAACACACTAAAGCGCTGATCGTGCAAAAGGCATCGAAGCTGTTTAACAGCCAAGGCTACATGGCATCCTCCATATCCGGCATCATGCACGAAACCGGCTTGAAAAAAGGGGGGATCTACAATCATTTCGAAAGCAAGGAAGAGCTGATGCTGAGCGCTTTTTCCTATTCCATCGAGATGATGGGTCACTTTTTTTCTGAAGCGCTGGCGGGCAAAAAAGGATGTATGGAACGGCTGCTTTCGATCGCCTCTGTCTTTAAACGGCATTCCAAAAATGAGTTGCTGCCTGGTGGATGTCCACTTATGAACGCAGCGATTGAGGCGGATGATGCAGACCCAATCCTACGGGAAAAAGTCTGTGCGGCGATGGACGAACTTTTCGAGCTGATCGCTAGGTTTGTCCGCTTGGGTATCGAGATGGGGGAGGTTCGGAAAGGCGCCGATCCCGAGTTCGTCGCGACCATCATGATTTCCACGCTGGAAGGGGCACTGATGTTGAGCAAGCTTTACGGCAATCAGGTGCACATGGAACGCGCTATGCAGCATGTACAATTCTTTTTGACAGCAGAATTAGGTTTGCCCAGCAAAAATTAGAAGAAGCCGAAAGCGGCCTTTTTTCTATACAAAAAACAGACCGATCGGTCTTGTAAATCATTTTCTGGAGGTAATATTATGAAATCTGGCAATGATGCAGTCATTGTAGATGCTGTCCGTTCACCGATGGGGAAAAAGAATGGGACGTTGAGTCATATACGTCCTGATGAGCTTGCCGCACAAGTGTTGCAGCGATTGGTCGAGCGCAATCACTTGGACCCTTCGCTTGTGGGGGACGTCAAGATGGGGTGTGTAACACAGGTCGGGGAACAGGGCGGAAACATTGCACGATTAGCTTTGCTGCTCGCAGGTTTTCCGGTTGAGGTCTGCGGCGTCACGTCCAACCGGGCATGCGGTTCCAGCCTGGAAACGCTCAATCAGGCCGCTCACGAAATCATGGCTGGGATGAGCGATGTAGTCATTGCAGCGGGCGTTGAAAGCATGAATCGGGTCAAGATGGGCAGCGATGTCAAGGCTTGGAACCCGAAGCTGTCCGATCGGTATGAGATGATCCCCCAAGGCATTTCGGCTGAGCGAATCGCGCAGAAATGGGGACTTTCACGTCTGGACTTGGATGCGTACTCCTTGAGGAGCCATGAAAAGGCGTTAAAAGCCCAGGCCGCCAACCGATTTGTCGATGAGATCGTACCGGTGCGCGTTCCATATCTAGAGAGCACAATGATTGATTTTCAGGTAGATGAAACCCCGCGCGTGACATCGCTTGAAAAAATGGCAGCGCTGCAACCGGCTTTTCTTTCGGACGGGATCATCACAGCAGGAAATGCAAGCCCGATTAACGATGGTGCATCTGCGGTACTCCTGATGTCCCGGCAAAAGGCGGAGCAATTGGGTTACAAACCGCGGGCCCGGATTGTGGCCACTGCGGTTGCCGGAGTCGACCCGACGATCATGTTAACCGGCGTGATTCCCGCCACCCAAAAAGTGATGAAAAAGGCGAATCTAGCGCTTAATGATATCGACCTATTTGAAGTGAATGAGGCGTTTGCTTCCGTCGTCTTGGCGTGGGAAAAGGAGATCAAGCCTGATCCTGACAAGGTGAACGTCAATGGCGGGGCCATCGCCATCGGCCATCCGTTGGGTGCGAGCGGAGCGCGTCTGATCACGACGCTGCTGCATGAGCTGGAAAAACGTGAGGCGCGGTACGGTTTGGCCACTCTCTGTATTATGCACGGAATGGCAGTCGCTACGATCATTGAACGTGAGGCATGAGTAGTTGGGCAAATCGCTTTAACGGATGATGATCAGCAGACTCGCAACGAACATCATCAGGCCAGCCAGATGGTCGATGAGCGTCTTGGCAGAGGAAAACGCGAATGCTTTTCTCGCCACTTCTGCCGATGGGGTAGCGTGACATCTGCGACATAGGTAACACAGGTACACCAGCTGACATAATCCCGTCTAGAATGTCTTGTCTCTCGAATTACCTCACTTGACCAGAATTCTTTTTTGAATCTTGGGCAAGTGAGGTAATTATATTTCGTTCAAATCATTGGAAAATAATCTAAGGAACCTTGCTGACCCTTTTAGGTAGTTTAGTTTTTTTTCTGGATAAACAGAATGTGAGCAGAATAATAATGGCCAAGAAACCAGCCAGTGCATAGATGCTGAGAAGAAATGAATTGGCATAATTTTACTTGTTTGCAAGTGAAATGCTTTCAGCAAACAAGTGTTTTACTTCAGGAGCAGTTGTATTCGATTGGCAAATGGCCGGAACGTCAGTCGGATCGCTGGAATGTGCGTATTCCGAATAATACGATTCCGGAAGCAGAGCCAATGTTGCTTTTTCGGATTTTGGCAAGTATCGTATTCGCCAACGGAGCGGCTATGAACCCTTGACCAAGTCCTATCATGCTGAATGCGGGAATCCATTCATATCCGACAATGGAAGTTCCCGTCTTTTGGACGAAATAATCAAGAGTCAAATAACCGATTACGGTGAGCATCGCACCGAAGGCTAGAGGTGCAATTTATGATGGTTAGGAACAAAATAATGTTAATCGTTTCACAGTATAAGGCTCTTATGAAGATGAAGAGGCAAAATTTAATCAGATTTAACGTTATGTAAACTGAATAGTAAAAGTGTTGATCTCAGTTCATAAAAGAGCCATTTCATGAACTGAAAGTAATTTTGAGAAAACCTCAATCGTCAGGGATGTGTTTTGAAACGTCTCAGGTAACTGAGGTTTTTTCATTTGGTGAATTATTATCGTTAAAAATTGTGTTAATACCTAACTAGTAGCTAAGCTAATGATCATGTGTCAAATCTTTACGTGCTTGATCAATGCTAAATTTTGTGACACAAACAAGGTTACCAAAATCTCGGTTTAGTATACTTGTTTGCGTCACAAAACAATGAAGTATACATGTTTGTGTCACTCGACACTTCACCAATCTAGTTATGATTTGGGTTTATCGAACCATAAGTAAAAAGGCCTTACTTACTTCAGAAATTACCTCCTGAGAGAGATATTTTGTCACAGGAGAGAAGTGCGCTGATCTGATAGCTGCAATTAGTCTGTAAGTCTTGTTGAGCGTTTGAGAAGAAAAGTTCTTTGCTTTCAACTATTCCGAAAAGGACACTTTTCTGATTAGTTGGTTTTCTGATCGAGTCATCTCGAGTCATCGCCGGCGTTTCGATACTAGACCCTCATAAGCACTTACTTAAATTAATATATAGCATATTTTACATTCGGTATTTAAGGTTCAGTAATAAAAGTAAAGAAGTATTTTTGTGTCGCTGTACTCTTCCACAGCAGGGGTTTACTTAGACTTAATCACAAACTAGAAACAATTACCATTATTATACATAATGGTAATTGTTGAAAAATAGGGCGTGGCGGAAACAAAAGATTAACTCGATGTTAGAATCCTCCCAGATCAGCAGAATCAAAAGGATTTATTTTAACTTAAATGAAGCCTTCATTGCTATTTAAAGAAACAATAAACATCCCGGGTGATCATAGCGGATAAGACACACTAGAGCTTCCTGTTACCACATGATCGTAGAGAGTTTGAAATACAAAACGTGCTGCGGAAAATTACTTTAGCAGACCAACTCTTTTTTCTATATGAGGAGATGGTCCTGTGATTTATTTTATCACCGCGCTAAGAACGTCTAATACTTCTTATTCTTGTATTAACTGATGCACGGTGTCAGCAAATACTACCGAGTTGCATAAGTATACAATCTTAAAAAGTGAAGGTTTTTCATGGGGATTATTTTTTCCGAGTAATTATGTCAAATACTGAAAATAGGGCGGCATTTGTAAATTGAGTCCGGTTAAATATGTCATTTAGCTATCTATTTTATTGGCTCCTACAGTCAATATGTCCGATTAATTATGTCTTATCACAACGAGGAAACTGTACATGGCGAGGGAACGAAAGATTGATAAACAAAACAGCCGTCTATTGAGGTGGCTGTTTTGTATGTCTGTGACAAACCGGAATACCAGAAAAAGGAAATTTGCGAATGGGTAGGTGATTCCGTTAAAATAGTTTTGTATATTTTAACAAATCCTTACGATGTGCATAGCTACACATTGAGGTGAATAGAAGATGAAGTATGTAGATGCGAACAACCAATGGACATCAGAGTTTTTGACATACATTCAGAATTCCGCCAGATCATCCATCAAGCTGACTCTCTCCAAAGAACAGACGCGAATGACGGATAGCAAGGTTGGCGGCAAGCCGTGGCTGCCACCGATGGTTCAGATTCCAAAGGATGAGGATGGAACTGATTATTTGTTTATAGCACAAATAAATTGGGCGCAAATGCCACCATTGGAGGACTTCCCTTCACGTGGATTGACCAGTTTTTTTGTGAAGCAGGATGATGTCTTTGGCGTGCTCGACCAATCCTTTCATGTCTTTCATTTTGAAGAAGTGACCGACTCGCCAGATATCGATCCGTTTCAGCCAGAAGACCCTGAGTTGTATAGTCCGGTTCTGGGTGGTCCTTACAAGCTATGCGGGAAACTGGAGACGCAGCTGATCCCTTATAAGAATTGCCTGTCGGACAATTTTCAACTCCCTCCTGATCAAGACGAAGCTGCTTACTCAAAATATTGGGATCTATCTGATGCCAGTGGATCACGAATTGGCGGCTATCCATACTTCACGCAAGATGATCCGAGAGCAAGTGATTCGGTCCTCCTCTTTCAGCTGGATATGGAAGGCGACCACAAAGATTATTATGTTTCATGGGGAGATAGTGGTGTAGCCAACTTCTTCATACGCCAGGAAGACTTGGTTCGCCTGGATTTCTCAAACGTAGAATACACCTGGGATTGTCTATAAAAAGGAAAAGAAGATGAAAGAACGAGGTGTAGGGGAAATGGAACTGATACAAGATGTTCAGATGCTGATCAAAGCATCGAATCATACGCGATTGAAATATGTATTCTTTTGGGGCAACACCAAAAAGAACACGGATGTGATCGATAAAACCTGCTTCAGCCAATGGTATCCTGCTGCTTTTGTTGAGGACGATACGACGTACCGCACGGCTGAGCATTATATGATGGCGAAAAAAGCGGAGCTGTTCGGTGATCTTACCATCCGCGATGAGATATTGAAAGCTGGTCATCCGAAACAAGCCAAGGTACTTGGTCGTCGGGTTCATTCATTTCATGAGCGTGTTTGGGATGAAAACAAGACGTCGATAGTACGTCAGGCAAATCTGTTAAAATTCAGCCAGCATCCTGAATTGCTGGAATATCTTTTGGGAACAGGAGATCGGATCATCGTAGAAGCGAGCCCCTATGATCGCGTATGGGGCATCGGAATGGCTCAAGATCACCCACACGCTGAGCAGCCAGAACGGTGGCGAGGTGAAAACCTTCTGGGCTTTGCCCTGATGGCCGTAAGAGCGCAGCTGCGCACACGAGCTTAATGCAAAAAGTATAAGTGTGCGAGAGCAGGGTGGCAGCTGCTTCTGACGGATGCCAAGTTTGAATCTATTTGCTCAAAATATAATCAGTCATAACGACGCTTTCCCATTTGGGAGCACCCTTTGGACTCGTATTGCTATAAAGGGAGATGGAGCTGGCAGGATCGAGAACGGCCTTTAGTTCGAAATTCATTTCTTTTGGCTGACCATACTCTTTGTATAGCTGCTGGTAACGAGGATCGCCATTTGCCTTTGCTTCTTTAATGTAATCAACGGTGTCAGGATCTTTCTCATAGTTTTTGTATATCAACTTATACGCAAAAGTTGCTTCAACACTCCCGTTCACTGTTGTCTCCTGATAATCTGTCATTTGGTATTCCAGGAGCTGATAGTACGGAGAAAATGCTTTTTGGCATTCTGTCTCCAAATAATTGGAGATTTTTTTCTGACTTTCTGATTGATTCTGTTTACCAGTGCTTTCTGAATCGTTTTGTTGCTCTGTCGGATGTTGTACTACCTGGGTCTGAGTGGTTGGCGTTTCAGCTTCTTGATTGGTTACAGAACTACAAGCACTTGTGCCAAAGAGCAAGAGTATGGCACATATGCTTGTTATGCTTTTTTTCATGTGGGATCACCTCTTCTAGTTATCATATACAATTTTTGTCATTTTTTCATTCATTCCCATTCATTCATTCATGAATACTACTTTCTGTAGATGTGTATTGAATCTCGCAAGCGCTGCGTGATAGGATTTGGGAAACGTGAGTAGATGATAGAAACGGGAGGGTCGTTGCCATGCACTATTTTGGACAATTTGAGTCGCGCGAGTTCATACCGGATTTTTTATCAGGGAAACGGCATCCTGCAGATGATCCTTCCTGGCAAACATCGGGTGCAGCGGATCAGAATGAATATGCGCGGTGGTGTTCCCATATTTGCGGAATGGCATGTCTGAAAATGCTGCTTGCACAGTGGCGCAATATCACGATTCCTACGATTGAGCTGACCAAGCGGTGCCAAGAATACGGAGGATACACAATCACCGAGGACGGTTCTATTAAGGGCTTGATTTATCGCCCATTCGTTACTTATATCGGAGAGAAGTTTTCCCTTCACGCTGAGGTAAAGGAGCATACGCCAATCGAAGAAATATACGACTTGCTCGGTCATGGCTATGTGTATCTCGCTTCTGTTCATCCCAGTATCCGTACTCCAGAGGTGACGCCACCAAAGCAAGGGGGACATCTTGTGTACGTATTTGACAAGGATGACCGTCAGCGGGAAGTCATTTTTCACAATCCTTCCGGACATACAGCCGCTAGTCAGGAAAATGTTCATGCAAGTCTTGAAGACTTTTCACGTTTTTATGCCAACCGTGGAGTATTAATCAAGGTTTCTTAAAAGGTAGCCAAGTTATTTTATAAGCCTGTCGAACACTTCGCCTTTCGTGTTTGAACAGGCTTATTCTATGCAAATTCAGCTTGGAAGTTGATCTGCATGCAAGATGATCATATTTTCAAGAAAATTATAAATCTTGTGTCTTGAAAAAGGTGGGGGAAAAAATATAATATTGGAATTAGAGCATAAACTTCTGATATTAGATCATAAAGAAGTTTACACTTCATAGAGGGATTGTGAAGCCGCCTAGGCGGAATTTTTACAAGGGGAATGAGGGATAGGGGAATGGGAGTGCAGGCCGCGGAACGGGTACAGCAGCTACAACGTGCTGCTCAAATCATTGATGGGCATTTTGATCTGTTGATGGATGTGGAGATTCAGCGATCACGAGGACGAAAACGGGTGATCGAGACAGATTATCTGCCTGCATTTGAACAAGGCGGTGTCAAAACGATTGTTGCCGCTATCTTTGTAGACAACGAGTTTTTACCGGAAATGGGTCTGCGCAAGGCATTGAATCAAATTAGCGCCATGCATGAGGAAGCTTTAGAGTCCTCTGACAAAATCATGCTGTGTAAAACAATGGAGGACCTCAACACTGCAAGAGAGCAAGGAAAGGTCGCTTTTATTTTGTCATTGGAAGGCGCGGAACCGCTTTCAAATGATCTAAGTCTGCTGCGAATTTTTTATGAGCTGGGTGTGAGGCTGCTTGGACTCGTGTGGAGCAGACGCAATTACGTCGGGGATGGCAGCTTTTTTTCTCCCGTTCGCGAGGGGAAAAAGGGAGGAATTACAGATTTCGGTGTGCGCTTAATTGAAGAAGCAGAAGCCATGGGGATGATTATCGATGTAAGTCACCTCAATGATGAAGGCTTCTGGGATGTGATGGAGATCGCGAAAAAGCCGGTGATTGCGTCTCATTCCAATTGCCGCAGTCTCGCGAATTCCATGCGCAATCTGACCGACGAGCAGATTAAAGCACTCGCAGTACGCAACGGCGTTATCGGAATGAACGCAAATAACTTCTTTACTGCCGACAGTGACGAGGAAGCAAATGTCAACTCGTTACTCAATCACGTTGATTATATTGCAAAGCTGGTTGGGGCCGAGCATGTCGGTCTTGGTCTTGATTTATGCGATGACTTCATGAAATACGTCTCGCCAGAAAGCCTGAAGCATGCGCCTCGTAAGCCATTTGATGTGGTCAAGGGACATCAATCCGTACCTCAGTTGACGACAGGACTTGTCGAACGCGGATATACAGATGAGCAGATCGAAGGAATTTTAGGAAAGAATTTTGAGCGTGTATACCAGGACGTTTGGAAGTAAAAGCAATGCTTTTCAATAAAAAAACCGTGATGGAGGAATCGATTCATGGCAAACGAAAAATGGATTTCTACCTATGAGACATTCGTTGACAAATTGGTCCTGGAAGAGAAGGTACCGGGTGTGGCGATTGGCCTTGCCAAAGACGGAGAGCTTGTTTATGGAAAAGGTGTGGGCTATCGCAACGCTAGTGAGCAGCTGGAAGTAACACTGGATACCATTTTTGGTATCGGTTCGATCACCAAATCGTTCACCTGCATGGCTATTATGCAGCTGCAGGAAGCAGGGAAGCTGTCCGTCCATGATCCGGTTATTAAGTACCTCCCTGAATTTCGTCTAAAAGTCGGCGATGTGGTTGAGCAAATGACCATTCATCATTTAATGACCCATTCGGCTGGTCTGCCACCTATGTCTACACTGGCGGCAGCACTGAAGCGTAGTATTGAGCTTGATCCTGAGTTTGAACACAATGAGCAGGATAAATACAGCCTTGCGAAGATCGTTCCTGTCGATACGTACGCTGAACTGTTTGATTATATGGCTGAGCAGGACTTCGAATTACTCGGAGCTCCGGGCACCGAATTCAGCTATTCTAACGAATCTTATGCCATGCTTGGCGTGATCATCGAACGCCTCAGCGGTAAATCTTACGAAACGTATATGAAAGAACACATACTGGAGCCAGCAGGAATGAAGGACAGTGTTTTCTTGCTGAATGAGCTGGATGAGTCAGCGACGATTACCTCTATCTATGCTGCCAAAACCAAGGACGGAGAGAAAGAAGTGTTCCTCTCAGACAACTGGTGGGATGCACCAGCCATGCGTGCTGCTGGATTTCTCAAATCGACTGTACGAGATATGTTGAAGTACGCGGACATTTACCGCACGGGCGGTCTTGCTGGCAACGCACGGATTTTGACAGAGGACAGTGTTAAGCAGATGGTGACGCCTTTTATTCAATGCGAACAGGGTTGCTACTACGGCTACGGCCTAATGATTGCCCCAGATTATCATGGCACACTTTTGGTCGAGCACGGCGGCAGCATCAAAGGAGTTCAAGCACAAATGCATGTACTTCCAGAAGAAGGCATCACAGGTATCGTACTCACCAACCTCGTTGCATCACCTGCTACGGCACTGATGAACGGCGCAATCAATGCATTTGCGGATCGCGCAGTTGATGCATCTCATATGCCTGAGAACGATTACGAGGTTCCTCTTGATCGGGTGGAGGACTTTACAGGTGAATATCATTCCAATGAGGGCTCAAAGCTCACGATTATCCAGGAAGACGGAGCCTTCAAGCTCGTAACGGAGGATAACCAATCAATGCTGATGAAACCAATTGGCGAAGACCTCTTTTTAGTCAAACGCAGAGGATCGGCAGCGACTGTTCGGTATATCAGGGATAGCAATAATAACGTGATTCGCATCAGCTTTGGTTTCCGCCAAATTCCGAAAGCAGCAAAGCCGCAGCCTGTTTAATTCGAGTCACATGTCACGTAACCAACAACTGTTGATAAAAGGGAGCGATGAGAAATGAGAACAGTAACTGCAGCAGACATTTACAAGTTCCAATGGCCGAGCAAGCCTACAATCTCACCAGATGGTCAGCACGTTGTATACGAAAAAACCGTCGTTCGAAAAAAGACAGATGATTATGAAACACAGCTTTGGCTGTCTGATGCACAAGGGCAAACACGTCGTGTGTTAACTTCTACTGGTACACGCAATATCTACCCAGTGTGGTCACCGGATAGCAGGACGATCGCCTTTCTTTCCAACCGAGCTTTTGGAACGCAGCTCTGGCTGCTTTCACTAGATGGTGGTGAAGCACGTCAAGTAAGCCGTTTTTGTCAAGGGATCAGCTCGATTTCTTGGGCACCAGACGGAAAGACCATCTATGGAATAGTCCCTGTTGCACAAGGGGCAAGTATTGAGGTCTACGATGCCGAGGTGACAGCCAAAGAAGCAAATGAGCGCATCGATCAGGAAAACAGGCAGTGGGTGAACGGCCCTAAACGCTTTGATCGACTGTACTACAAGCTCGACGCTGCTGGTTTGCAAAAGGCTTTTGTACGTCAAATCGTTGCCATTGATATCGAAACAGGTTTGCACACACAGATCACGGACGGTCCTTACGATATTTTTGAACCGACTGTTTCGCCAACCGGAAAGCATATCGCTTTTATCGCCAATTCAAACCAGAATGAACAGCAAGCTTTTGGTGGACAAATTTATCGGGTCGCGATTGACGGAGGGGATGTGGAGCTTCTCTACAAAGGGCTCCGAGTTTCGTACCTCTCTTATTCTCCAGATGCAAAAAAACTGGCATTTGTCGCAAGCAATATCGACCACAAAGAGATGTTTGTCCTTCCAGCTGGTGGGGGAGACCCGGTTTGCCTAAGTAATGATTTTCCCGATACCCTGACTGATCTCACTTTCACCGATATGCGCTCTCTGAGGTACACGCCAGTGCCAAAGTGGTCCGATGACAGTCGCTATGTTTTTGCACTGAGTACCCGCCAAGGAAAAAACGAGATTGTCCGTTTTTCCACTGAGGATCGCAATTCGCCCGCGGTTACTGTTATTGGCGGAGAACGCACGATTTTCCATTTTTCCTATGACGGGAAAGAGACAGTTGCTATCGCTTACTCAACCGTGCAGCACCCTGGAAAAATAGCTTCGGTGAAGCTTTCACAAGCAGCTGAAGTGGTAAGAAAGCTCAGATCACCGAAAGAAGAGTTTTCGACCGAATATGAAGCTATTTTTCCTGAGAATGAAGTGCGTCTGGATGATTGCAATGATGAGCTCTTGGCTGAGCTTACTGTCTCTCTACCGGAAGCATTTTCGTATACTTCCGAGGATGGCTGGCAAATCCAAGGGTTTGTGCTGAAGCCAGCAAACCTCAAGCCAGGTGAAAAATATCCGGTACTCTTGGACATCCATGGTGGCCCACACTCCATGTTTGGCTATACATTTTTCCACCAAATGCAGCTGTTTGCCGCAAATGGCTACGCTGTCGTTTATACAAACCCGCGCGGCAGTTCGGGCTTTGGCGCAGAGTTTACGCATTCTGTCCATGGCGATTACGGCGGCAAGGACATGGCTGATATTTTGAATGGACTGGACGAAGCAGCCAAGAGATACGATTTTATTGACAGAGAACGCGTAGCTATTAACGGGCTTAGCTATGGCGGCTTTATGGTGAACTGGCTCGTCACACATACTGATCAGTTTTTTGCCGCTGTTTCAGAAGGCTGCATCTCCAACTGGATTTCCATGTACGGAACGAGCGATATCGGTCCAGACTTTCTGGATATGGAGTTCCTCGGCATGACGGACCTGGAAACCCTTTGGAAGTTCTCACCTTTGGCCTATGTGCAAAATGTAAAAACGCCGCTGCTGCTGCTTCATTCTGATGATGACCTGCGCTGCCCGCTTGAACAGGCAGAACAGTTTTACACGCATATTAAAAAGCAAGGTGGAGAAGTGGAGCTGCTTCGCATACCACACTCCAGCCATGGGGTTTTGCAAAACGGAATCCCTTCCTTGCGACAAGCGCGATTGGAAGCCATGTTTGAATTCATTAACGCTCGGTTGCCTGTTTCGAAAGAGCAAGCTTCTCTGGCAAACGAAAAGTGAGAGACGAGAGGAGAACCACTATGAGCTTAGAGCAAAAATTGCTGGACGTGATAAGTGATGTATCTGGAACGTTTGGTGTCGCCGTCAAGCACCTACAAACGGGAGAAGCAGCGAGTATCAACGGCGATCAGTTGTTTCAACTAGCCAGTACATTCAAAATTCCAATTCTCGCAGCCTTATACCGGGACGTGGAAGCAGGCAAGCTATCCCTGGAGGATCGAATCAAAATCACCGAGGAAGATATGGTCCCGGGTTCTGGTGTGTTGCAAGAGCTACATTTAGGCGTGGAAGTAACCGTTAAGGATTTAGCCATGCTCATGATCATTGTCAGCGACAACCTGGCGACAGATCAACTCCTCAAGCTGGTAGGAACTGATCAGGTAACGGCGTATATGAGAGAGCTGGGTTTAGCAGATGTTCACATCCATCATAGCTGCTGGGATCTGCTTAGCCTGTGCGTAGGAATGGAGCCATCAGCTTATTCACAGCAAGCGCTTAACCAAATAAAGGCATGGCAGTTTGATCCAAGCAGTATCGTTTTTCAGGCGGACCCGCGTAACAACGTCGGTACCCCGGTAGATATGGCAAAGCTAGTAGAGCTGATTGCGCTAAAAGAACTGATCTCTGAGCAAGCGTGCGATGGCATGCTGGATATCCTCTTCCGTCAGCAGTTTAACAGTCGGCTGCCTTATATGCTCCCCGGCAAGGCCAAGGTTGCGCATAAGACGGGTACACTCAGCAGTGTCGTCAACGATGTCGGTGTTGTCTATTTGCCGGATAACAAAGGGGCTTTCTCGATCGCGGTCCTGTCAAAAGACAACCCGTCGATGGAAGAAGGAGAGCGGACGATTGGTCGAATAGCAAGAGCTGCATACGATCATTTCGTGAACGCATAGCTGGACCCGTTTGGGATCAAGACAACGATTGTGGAGCCGGGCATTTTCCAAACCGAATTCATGGGCAACTCCCGCATACTGGCAGAGTCTTTGCCGGAATACAAGCCGATCTACGATGCCTTCGATAAGAGCTATGCAGATGTGAAAAAGGGAGATCAGCAGAAGGCCGTTGAAGCCATTATCGCCATGGTTAAAAGTGATAACCCACCTGTCCATTTCCCGGTAGGATCAGTAGCCACATATGGCATTCGCGATGCTTTGCGCAAACGTATTGATGAAATAGAGGCATGGGAAAAGGTTTCCCTAATCGCTGAATAAAACGAGCAAACTATGAATGCAAAATGAAAAGGCCGCCAATTGGCGGTCTTTTGACTGAGCGTGCGTCTAATATTTTTGATGCAGCAAAAGAGGGGAACTGGCAGGGGCAAATAAAAGCTACTTGCATATGAGGACCAACTGTTATCACAGAGGTTGGTCCCCAAGGACGGCGTAATAGCTGGTCAATGACCATTTTCGAGGCAAAAAGGATTGACGATGTAATTTTACAGCAGTGACCCAAGACAAATCCTCCACGTGAACATTGGATGCCCCTGCCTGTCGCCAGATTTCGGCAGCCTGCTCTGCATGCTTGATATTCGATAAGGGAGTGGCTTCTTCAGACGAGAACAGCAGCTTCCCTTTATGGGAGCGGGAATCAACGCCGAAAAAACGGCGAAGGGCAGACTGCTGTTTGAACACTCGACTCCGGTTGTCCAAGCGCCGCAGGCTATCGATGGCGGCAACTCTGCCACTGGGGCCGACCAATTTACCCCAAGCTTGCACAGCTGCTAGGGGATTGGGGAGAAGCCAGATTAAATTGCGACTAATGACTGCATCGACTTCGCCTGGCTCAATCGGCGGTTTCACGGCATCTCCAATCCGAACCTCTGCATGTGGGAAGTGCTCCAGACGTTCAGTAGCTAGCTTTGCGCGACTCTCTGCATTTTCAATCGCAATCACTTTGTAACCAAGCGAGGCAAGATGCTCGGCCATAATTCCGGTTCCACTGCCCATGTCAGCAACACAACGAATCGTTCGTCCCTCTGCAGGGTTTTTAAGTAAAACAGGGATAAGAGAAAGCCAGATAGGGTGTTCTCGAAAACCTGCGCTACCCCCGAATCGCTCTTGCTCACGCAGCGTTTCCACTTTACCCCGATTGTCCCAATACTGTTGAATTTTATGTTCGATTTCTTTCATTCGAGCAAGTGTCCTCCTTTTTGAAACAACACAACATTCTCTTAGTTTCTTTGCTTGGCTCTTTGCCACAATAGAAAAAGGAAGTATGGACCTCCGATGACGGAAACAAGTAAACCTGCTGGTATTTCAAGTGGTGGAAGCATGCCTCTTCCCAACGCATCCGCAATCAAGATAACCAATCCACCGAGCACAGCAGCAGTGGGGATCAGAATCCGGTGCCTAGAACCAACTAATTTTCTGGCTGCATGAGGCGTAATCAAACCGACAAAACCGATTGTTCCAACGGCAGAAACAGCAAGCGCGGTCAGCATAACCGCAATAGCTAGAAAAAACATTCTTGTTCGTTCGACACCCACACCGAGATTTTTGGCTAAGGGATCACCCAAGCGAAGGACATCGAGGCGCAGGCCCAAATACCACACAATGGGAATGAGGATGACCAGACCAGGCAGCATTTGCATGAATTGGGGCCATGATCTTCCCCATAAGCTTCCCCCGAGCCATATAAGAGCGGAGCTGACATTCGATGTTGATTTGGAAATGAGCAGTTGGATGCCAGAGGAGCAGAACGCACTTACGGCTATTCCCACCAGTGCGAGGCGGACTGGAATAATCCCTTTTCGATAGGCGAGCAAATAAACGGCTATAGCAGCCACAACCCCACCACCAAAGGCAGCCATTGTCAGGAGAGGGGGGAACTGTCCTGGAAACAGAATGGTGACAATAACAGCAGCCAGCCCGGCACCACTTGTTAGCCCCAAAGTATCTGGCGCAGCGAGTGGATTTCTCATCACGCTTTGTGCGATAACTCCTGCAACGGACAGGCATGCTCCGGCTGCTAACGCTACTGCTACTCGGGGCAAACGATAGCTGTAAATGAGATCACTGACCTCCGGGTTGCCCATTCCGATCATGGCAGACAGAATATCTGTAAATCCGATAGCTGCACTTCCCAGCTTCATACTTAGGACTGCACTAGCGCTTGTCAAGATAAGCAGTAAAGCCAGCACGGCGAAGTTGCGATTTTCACTCTTCCGATTCATTCCGCCGCTTCCTTCCTGCGTTTTCTAGCCAAATAAATGAAATAAGGAGTCCCGATAAGGGCAGTAACGACACCCACTGGAGTTTCAAATGGGAACATGACGTACCGCGAGAGCAGGTCTGCTGATAGCAAGAGTATCGTACCGAATAAAGCAGACAGTGGCAGCACCTTGCGATAATCGTTTCCAATCAAGTATCGGACCATATGGGGTACAATCAGGCCGATAAAACCGATGGGGCCAGCCACAGCCACCGCGGAGCCAGCAAGCATGATGACAACCAGTGAGATGAGACCTCTTGTTCTCTTGATTTTTTGCCCAAGACCACTTGCCATTTCATCACCCAGGCTTATTACAGAAGCGGCTCGCCCCAGGGTAAATGCCGCTAGCAGAACAGGAAGACTCCACAGCAAAAGTGTTTGGACATGCTCCCATTTTCGGGAGGCTACTGATCCTGCCAACCAAAATAAAATGCGATCCATTTGTGTTTCATTAAAAATAAGCATCATTTGTGTAACAGAAGACAGCATGAGCTGAATGGCTACTCCGGTTAAAGCCAAATTGACAACGGGATGATTCCCCCGGAAAGCAGAGGACATCCCATATATGAGCAGCGCGGCAGAAATCCCACCCGCCAAAGCGGCAAAAACAGTTTCGTGAGCGGTTACATGCGGTACAAGTACAGTCAGCATCACGACCGCTGTTGATGCTCCCGCATTAATACCGAATACACCAGGGGAGGCGAGAAGATTGCGGGTGATGGCTTGCATGAGGGCTCCAGCAACCGCTAAATTGGCACCGACAAACATCGTTACAATCAGCCGGGGAAAACGGACCGTATTCATGATGACATGATCCCGGGAGCCGTCATTGTATACAAGAGCCTGCACCATTGTGGCGAGGCTCATCCTCCTTGTCCCGAGTGCGAGTGACAAATAGGCACAAAGGATAAGCAGGAGCAGACCTGCGATCCAGATCCAAATGAGACGGCTTTTTGATTGATGTTCTAGGGATGTGTGAAGTGGCCATTTCCCCAAAGTAAGTTCCTCCCCTGACAGGCAGCTTTCGGCACAAGATTAGACTATTTGACGATGTCTGCTTCCAACTGCTCGATAATTTGATTCGCACCTTTTATACTTCTGCGAAGAGACCATGTATAGCGGTTCACATCAAACAGCTGATTGTTTTTTACAGCCGAGAGTTCGTTCCACAGAGGATCTTCGAGAATAGGTCGGTTTCCTTTGGCATCTTTTTTATCTACTTCACCAGACATAAGAACAAGAATATCGGGATTGATCTCCAGAAATTGCTCCACGGTCATTTTGATATTTCCTTTTTCTTTTTGTCCGGCAAAAGAAGGGACATCATCGAGTGCATAACGATAGCCGACCGTTTTTAAGAGCTCAGCCGTAAAAAAGCCAGTATTGCGGACTGTAATTTCGGTGTCTGTGTTTCCTACCAAAACGATGCTTTGCTTGTCTTTGGTGACTTTTGCCTGTACCGCTTGAAGCTTTGCTTTATGCTTGGCGACTACATGTTGCATTTCGGCTTTATTGTTTACAGCTTCACCAATGGTCAAAGCAGTCTGGATCGTCTCTTCATAACCGGCTTCAAGGTTGTTCAAGGCAATCGTTGGTGCGATTTTGGACAATTGATCATATACACTGCTATGACGACTTGTATCAGCAATGATCAGGTCAGGCGACAAAAGCTTGATCTGTTCCAAGCTTGGTTGGGATCGCATTCCGACGGAGGTATATCCTTTTATTTGTGTCAGAGCATCTTCCAGAATCAGACTTGACTTATTGTCATCAGCTACACCGATCGGTTTTATCCCCACATCGAGCAAGGCGTCGATAAAGCCCAATTCCAGTACGACAATTTTTTGCGGTGTACCGTGGATGACGGTTTCGCCCAAATCATGCTTGATGGTTCTCGTGTCTGCATAAGCATCGTTAGATGGGGCAGCAGCCGCCGGTGTAGAAGTCTCTGAACTTGCGGGAGTGCTAACAGCCCCGCAGCCTGCTGCTAGGATAGCGATCACGAACAGCAATAGAAAAGCTAGCGGATTTTTTTGTAGTACCATAATTTCTCCTCCAAACCTAATTGGTTATGATAATCACTATCAGTGATGGTAGAACATACGGAATAAACAATCCATGGATTATCACCGTTTTTTTGTGCATGGATTATCTTTGGAAGGCTCTTTTTTATTCGAATCATGACCTCATGACCGGGTGAGCAGAAACGTTGCTTTTTTTAGCTGCATTTCAATGGAGTTTGGCGCATATACGATCCACTGATCCCAATGCAGCGTGAATACCTTATTGTTTTTGACTGCCGGATGCGAGTGCCACCCTGGGTATGTTTGCAGCTGCTGTAATTTTTGCCGAGCTTCTGCCGCTGATCGTGTCACCAAAAACAGGTAGTCTGAGGAGTAGTCAAGGATGGATTCCAGCGTGACCCCAAGCCAGTTCACTTCAGTGCCCGGGGACCGATTGTCTAAAATGGATTGCAGGCGCTCAGGTGGCCGCAGACCCAGGGAACGATAGAACACATGTCCCATATTGCGATCGCCATAGATGCGACATTGCTCGCCAAATGCAGCACAAATCGTAACAGACACATCACCAGCAGTGGCTGCTACTTGTTTTCTTGCCTTCTCAACAAGCTGTTCATGAGTTTGAATCCAATCCGAGGCTGCCTTTTTTCGATCGATCAGCTCGGCAATTTCTGTCAGATGGCCGAAAATATCCTTTTGCAGCCAAGGGATGACGATAACTGGGGCGATATCTCCGACATTCTCCCGAGCTTGATTGCTAATATTTTCCTTGCAAACAACCAAATCAGGCTGAACCTGTAATAGAAGCTCCCGTCTCATATTCCAGGATTCGGCACGCTCCAGTGGAACAGGGACCCTGTCGGTAATCCTCTGGAAGCCTTTCGTGATTTGGGCAGCATGAGGTACAAAATTAAGCGTGAACAAATGATCCGTAAACGCATAAGAGAGGGGAACGACATTGCAGTAAGCGTTCTGTTTTATGTAGATAGAGGGAGCCACTCCATATTGCTTTTTGAATCTGCGGCTAAAGTAAAACTCGTCCTTATAGCCCACCTGACGGGCGACATCGCTCACTTTTTCATTCGTCCGAATAAGTATTTCCTTTGCACGATTCATCCGAATGGCAGTTACGTACTCTATCGGAGCTCTTCCCATTTTTTGCTTGAACAAGGTGGAGTAGTAGGAGGGGTGTACGCCCGCAATCTTAGCCAGCTTGTTCAGCATAATGGGTTTATCATATTCCTTCTGGATATAGTGAATGGACTGTTGAAATGAATGATCCTCTGATGAAGGGAGCTTTTCTATCATTTTTGGGCGCAACAATTCCAGCGTCTCATATAAACACGCATGCTGACGCAAAAAACCGAGCTCGCCATCATGATGATTTTTGTCCATTTGCTTCATGAGTCGTTGGATACCGGAATAGGAACAGATGGGTAAGGCACCTTCAAACGGCAACGTCTCTACCTTTTTATAGGTTCGCGATTGCGCACTCGTCGCTGACAGCTCAAGCATCTCAAAGGTAATACAATGCACGTGGAGCTCATTTTCCGCCTCACTGCTCAGGTGCAAATTCAATAAACGAGGGAATAAGAGGGCATGGGTTCGCGACAATGGATAAGTGTGCTCGTTGACTACGAGTTCCCCTTTTCCTTTACTGACAACAAGCAGTCGGAAATAATCTGTCGCTGGCAAATGCAGAGGATTGGCAGAATCGAGTCTTACATGTTGATAGTCTGTACATTCGAAGAGGGTAGGTGAAGCCGCGATCGTATCATTTTCTGTAAACATGTTTCCTCCAAAAAGCCCAAGAATCGTGGATGATCGTTATCGTTAAGAGAATAAAAGAAAGTATAACGATAATGATTTTCATTATCGCATACATGATAAAAAAATTCTGTAACGTTTTTACCGTGATGTGCGTTTAGCAAAATAATGTATAGTTGTAAAATAGAGAAATTTCTATGTGTGATTTTGAAGGAGTGCTACCTTGGCATGAGCAAAATACTGATTGTAGACGACGAAGCGCATATCCGCGAGTTGATCAGCCTTTTTTTACGAAGCGAAGGGTTTGACATTGTCGAGGCTACCAATGGGACTGAGGCCTTCTCGATAATAGAGAGTACGCCCATTGATCTTGTCATCCTGGATATAATGATGCCGCACATGGACGGCTGGGAATTGTGCACAGCGCTGAAAGAGCAGTATCCGGACATTCCCATCCTCATGGTGACAGCAAAAGGTGAATCCGCGCAAAAGGTAAAAGGCTTCCAGCTTGGAACCGATGATTACGTAACCAAACCGTTCGATCCGCTTGAGCTTGTCATGCGTGTCAAGGCTTTGCTGAAACGATACCGAATCGCTTATTCACAGACCATCCGGCTGGGTGGGATCATATTGAATCGGCTTACCTACAAGATCATGCGAGGTGAGGAGGAGCTGACACTGCCTTTAAAGGAGTTCGAGCTGCTTTTTAAGCTCGCCAGCCATCCCGGTCAGATTTTTACCCGTGAGCAATTGATTGTCCAGATTTGGGGGAGGGATTATGAGGGCGATGATCGGACGGTAGATGTCCATATCAAAAGATTGCGCGAGAGGTTTGCGAACGACACTGACCATTTTCGGATTGAAACAGCCCGCAGCCTTGGGTACCGTTTAGTGGTGAATGCATGATAAAGACGCTGTATGTTCGTCTGGTGCTTACCTTTTTGGCTGCCATTGTCATTGCGATCCTCTTCTCCTCTCTCATTAGCCTTGCCCTTTACGAGAAAGAACTGGACCAGCTTCAGAGAAACGAGATGATCTCCATTGGCGAGAACATTCTTCGTGTCTACGAGCAGACGAGCTTTCCTGATTTGCATACATTCACCAAAAACATAGAAGCGCTAACTTCCAACCCAGTGCTGCTCTATAACGCCACCGGGAGATTGATTACAGAGGATAGGAAGCACACAACGATCCCTCTGGAAACGGTTCAGAAAGTTCTTACAGGTCAGACATACTTACCGTCAGAAAATGCGGATTTGGAATTCATCGGGATGCCCTTGTCAGTAAAGGAACAGCCCTATGCTTTGTTTTTATTGCCTTCCTCTAAAAATGAAGAGACAATCCTGTGGTTGTTTTTTACAGTCCTGCTTCTCGTCCTGATCATCGGGAGCATCTGTATCCTCATTGCGGCCAGATATTTGGTAAAGCCGCTCAAAGCTCTGACACAAGCGACCAAGCAGCTGGCGAGAGGAAAATTTGATGTCCATTTGAACATAAAACGTTCAGATGAACTCGGAGGGCTGGCCCAAAGCTTTAGTCAAATGGCAGGGGAGCTGAAGCAATTAGAGCAGATGAGGCAGGATTTTGTTTCGAATGTGTCGCATGAAATTCAAACGCCGTTAACGTCGATCGCAGGGTTCGCCAAAGCCTTGAAATACGAGCATTTGGTTGCAAAAGAAAACCGCGATTACTATCTGGATATCATCCTGGCCGAAAGCGAGAGGCTATCCAGGTTGAGCGATCAATTGTTGAGGCTCGTCTCGCTCGAATCAAGCCATCATCCATTCGAAGCCACAACGTTCCATTTAGATGAGCAAATTAGACAGGTGGTAGTCAACTGCGAGCCGTTGTGGTCCGCCAAAAATATTCGGATTGATTTGAAGCTGCCCGCCCCCGTCAAAATCACAGCTGATGAGGATCAGCTCAATCAAGTCTGGATGAATTTGCTGGGAAACAGTATTAAATATACGCCAGACGGCGGGCGAATCAGCATCGTACTGATGCAAGCTGCAGATGAATATGCGGTCACGATTGCAGATACAGGTATCGGGATCACGCCGGAGGATCTCAGTCAAATATTCATACGCTTTTACAAAACGGACCGCTCACGCAGCAGCAAAGGAAACGGTCTAGGGCTTGCGATCGTAAAGCAAATTATCACGAACCATCACGGAAGCATCGAAGCCAAAAGCACGATTGGGCAAGGAACAACGATTACGGTTTCACTCCCGGCAGACTGCATCATTTTCAAATAAGATCTCGGTTCACACTCCGTTCATATTTCTCGTCTAAGCTTTGCGCAGATTTGAAATTTTGACGGGAGGAACCGAAGCATGCGTTTTTTGATAGACTTCATCACTTCATTTACTTGGTTCACGATCTTGGAAATGATCATCATTCTCATGAATCTGGTGGCTTTGATCGGATACGCTGTTCCCAAATCTAAGCCTCATCGATGGCTTGATTTTTTGCCGAGTATAGCCTTGATCGCTATGATTGTCAGTATTTTAACCGGGAATATCACTTTGGTCTCGATTGTATTCTACGGACTAACACTGATTCTTTTCTTATGCACAATGTGGAAGCTGTTCAAGCGTAATCCCGCTGCTCCCAGGTTCCATGTAGGTAAGAGTGTGTTGTGTGTATGCGGGGTGATTGCCATGCTAAGCACATTCATTTATGCGGGTGAATTCAGGTATAATCCGACGAGTGAGCTCAGTGATTTAAGCTATTCGCAAGCTTTTGTGCAGCTGAACGAGCGGTTGTCAAAGGAGTATCCATTTGGCGAGTGGAAAAAAGTCAACTGGCAGGAATTGAAGGAGAAGTATGAGCCCCTTTTTAAAAAGTGGGAGGAAGAAAAAAACAAAAATGCCTATTACAAAACATTAAGAGAATACCTCTATTCTTTTCGGGATGGGCACATCAAAATCGTCAATGAAAACTTGTACGAGGATAATCCGCTCTTTAAAAGCGAGGTTGGAGGCGGCTTTGGCATCAGTACGATTCAGCTGGATAATGGCAAGGTGTTGGTGAATCTGGTATTACAGGGCAGTTCTGCTGAAAAGAACGGGATAAAAGTAGGTGCCGAAATCATTACCTGGAACGGAAGTAAAGCACAGGATGTTTACAGGCGTACCACCTGGAGCGAAAATCCTATGGCTACCGATGGGGATGCCAGATTTAATCAGGGAAGGTTCATGGTCCGTGCACCGATCGGAACAGAGATTTCGGTAACATTTACAAATAGGGACGAAACACAAATTCGTACAGCCACACTAAAAGCTGAGGATGACAATTACGAGACCTTAAAGAAAACGCGATTAAAATTGAAAAAAGAGGACGATCCAATCGAAGCGAAAATCTTAGAGAATGGATACGGTTATGTGAAAGTGAGATACTTTCTGCCCTCTGAGACAATGCCGAATCCAGGAAAGGTAGTTGAGGAGAAAGTAAAAGGGTTTAACGATCAGCACATAAAGGGCCTAATCATTGATCTGCGGGATAATCCAGGCGGAAATGATGACTTGGTTGCGGACATGGCAGGTTTTTTGGTACCGAAGGAAATGATTTATGAAAAAGTCAGCTATTATAATCGCCTGCTCGGTACATTTGAGATCAATTCCTTAGAAACGCGAACAATTACGCCTGTGGCACCACATTTTGAAGGGAAGATTGTCATTTTATTCAACCATCGCACAACAAGTTCGGGTGAGGGCCTGCCGATTCTATTAAAAGGATTGCCGAACGTGAAAAATGTGGGCTTCACGACAACGAATGGCTCATTTGGTGTAGTCAGCAGTCCGATTGAAGTCGAAATGCCGGAGGGGTACATGGTTCGCTTTCCTGATGGAAGATCCTTAAGTGGCGATTTCGTCATTCAAGGGGATAGTGATCATGCTGGACATGGAGGGGCAATCCCAGATGTTTTCATTCCGCTCAATGAAGAGACCTTTACAGAAAAATATGTTCATGGAAGAGACGTTGAACTGGAATATGCCCTCAAAGTATTGAAGGACTTCGCTCATTAAGCAAGCAGGTTGATGGACGTGAAAACCACCTGATGGGTGGTTTTTTCGTTTCCGCTTTTTCGTTTCCGCTTTTTCGTTCATACTCCGTTCATAGTTCTGGCCTATTCTCGAAAGCGAACGATATGGAAGAAATAATAAAAATACGGAAAGGAAATGAATTCTATGAAGCTATTTCACAGTTGTAAAAATAAGTGGCAAGTGAGTGCTTTAACCCTTTTTCTCACGCTCGGAACGATATCATCCGCCTTTGCGCAGCCAGTCAGTACAGCTGCGAGAGGACCCATGGAGCCGAAAGAGGTGGAGGCGTTTGCGGATCGTTTTTTTGAACGTGAGGATATCAGACAATTTCAGGCACCTGGAGCGGCGGTAGTCGTTGTAAGAGATGGCAAGGTCGTATTGCAAAAAGGATACGGATATGCGGATATCGCAAAGAAGACACCTGTTGATCCGGAGAAAACGGTATTCCGGTTAGGCTCGATTGCCAAATCGGTTACGGCAACAGCGGTGATGCAGCTTGTCGAGGCGAAAAAAATCGATCTGCATAAAGACATTCAAAACTATATGGGAGATATTCCTATAAATAATGCCTTTGACGAGCCGCTTACCATGCACCACCTGCTAACACATACGACGGGTTATGATTTCACCGAACCTAAGCTAGGTGATATCAACGGTGATTTGAGTAAAGTCACGCCACTAAAAGAGTACGTAGCGAAAAACATGCCGACCGTGATCAGAAACCCAGGAGAGTCCTAAAACTACGATAACTTTGCCTCCATGCTTCAAGGCTATATCGTGCAAAATGTATCCGGGATATCGTTTGAGAAATATATGGACGGGATGCTCCAATTACAAGGGGTACCACACATGGAAGTAAGGCTTGACGGGAATACGGATTCCTGGGCTGTGGATAGCGTTATGCTGATCGTTGCACTCGGACTATATGGACCAGAAGTCACCCAAAACACGGATGGCTCGATTGATTACCAATCAAAACAACCCATGCTGCGGCAGGAGGCAGCCATTCTAATTGCAAAAGCTCTCCAGCTATAGTCCTTCTATTAAAATGAAATGCACTATAGGTAAACAGCATCAGCCAGAAGTATAATAGTGGAAATGGTAAGAAAATCCACAATGTGCGAGGGTACAAGAAAGTGAGGAGGATCATGAAAACGAAGCTCTTACTCGTAATTAGCCTGCTCTTCCTGATGAGCGTACTGACTGGTTTTGATTCGAATTCAACCAGTTCCCTGCAACAAACATTTCAAACGAAGCTAGTGCCTGTTTCCCAAATCGAGCTCCCCACAAAAACAATCATCGGATTTGGTGAAGCCACACATGGCAACAAGGAATTTACGACGCTAAAATTAGATATTTTCAAGTATCTGGTCGAAAAACAAGGATATCGCGTCTTTGCCATTGAAGGTGATTTTGGCGGGGGGCAAAAAGTCAACGAGTACATTCTAGGTGGCAGCGGAACGGCGCAAGCTGCTGCAAAAGCAATCGGCTTTTCCATCTACAATACGGAGGAAATGGCGCAGCTAATCGCATGGATGCGAACCTACAATGATCGTTCGGACAACAAGGATAAAATACATTTTTACGGCTTTGACATGCAGCGCTATGACCATAGCAAAAACGCGTTATTCGCATACATAAAAAAAGTCGACCCGGCGCTTGCTGCAACGTACGAGGCTGCTTTGTCGAATTTGAATGACAAAACCGTGTATGATCAAAATCAAGCGATTGTTCAGGCTGGGCTTACTCATAGTAAAACCTTACTGGAGCGGATGCGAGAAAACAAATCCGCGTATATTGCCAAAAGCTCAGATAAGGATTATGAATTGGCTCTTGTCTACGCGGAGTCAATCAAACAAAACGCTACTCTGCAATCAGCAAAAATGAACTATGGCAATATGCGCGATACATTTATGGCAGAAAAAGTAAAATGGATATTGTCTTATGAAAAGAAATACTTCGGGCGTGAAAAGCTGTTCATAACAGGACATAATGGTCATATTGAGAAAACATCCTCTTCCATGGGCATCACGACTTGCATGGGAGCGTATCTTGCCAATGCATTTGGGGACAACTATTACGCGATCGGAAGTGAATTTTACGAGAGCTCCTTTCTCGCGAATGACGCCACTACCAATGAGCGAAAAGCGTTTTATGTTAAAAACAGTGGAAGCAATCGTCTGGCATCCCTGTTTGCAAACACAAACAAGCAGAATGGATTCCTGGACTTCGCAAAAGCAAAACAGGATGAAAATTTCACCGCTTATCTCCTTAAACCGCAGCCTATCAGTGCGATAGGAGCAGTCTTTAGCGGTTTATACGGAAAAATGGAAAAGATGTATACACTACAGATGACTCCCGCTAAAGCGTTTGATGCCATTCTTTTTGTCCGAACAGCTACACCTTCAACCATGCTGGTGAATTGATCAGGAGCATGGCTCGTTCCATCTACATGAGAGAATGCCCTTGTCAAACAGGCAAAAGGCATTCTTTTTCTTTTTTTGAAAAGGAGAGGGGGCATCCATAAGCTTCTTTTCAAGCATACTTGTATCGTTCATAATAAGTATTTATCCTGTTTCTTTTTTTGGTTATGTGTAGGGGGTGGTCATATTTGCGGCAATTAGGTTTGCTTATGATATTTGTTACGTTATTTCTGTTCACTTGTTTGCCTGGATCGGCAAAAGCCGAGGAAGAACGCTTGATTCGAGTCGGCTTTGACAAGAGCTTGCCCCCCTTATCGTATTTGGATAAAAACGGAGAGGCAGCCGGTTTTGACATCGATATGATCCGAAAAATAGCTACATTGCACGGATATCAGATTCAATTCATTCCACTGGAGTGGGAGGATACGGTTAGTCAGCTAAAAGCAGGACAACTGGACCTGGTCGTAGGCATGAAATATACGAGCACACGTGATACCTTCTTTGATTTCAGTGACTCCTATTTGACGATGGCAGACGCTCTCGTCGTTCCGGCGACAACCCGAGATATCACCGGGATGAATGATTTGAGAGGAAAAGTGGTAGCAGTCCAGCGAGATGATGCAGGAATCTCCCAATTAGAAAGTATTCGGGGTGGCAAAATGTTGCTGGCCTTCAGTCAGCCAGATGCGATGGACATGCTCTTTTTAGGGAGAGCGGATGTTTTTCTGGGGAACCGGTGGACAGCGGAATATGTCCTCCAGAAAGCGAATGTGCAGCAAGACTACCGGCTTCGCACGGGTCTCATCCCGCCATCCGATTATGCCTTTGCTGTGCGAGAGGGCAATTATGAGCTTCTAAACAAGCTGAATGAAGGATTGGAGGAGCTGCATCAGAACGGCACGTACGAGCTTTTGTATTCGCAATACCTGGAGCCTTATAACGCTTTGGCCATCGATTGGTGGCGCAAGCTGGTCTACGGATTGCTTGTCGTGATGGGACTCGTAGTGATCGTTTTGGCAGGGAGCTTTCTTTGGAACAAACGATTGCAAAGAGAGGTCAGGATTCAAACAGCTGCTTTGGCAGACAGCTTCGCTTTTCAGAGAAAAGTGCTCGATAGTGTGGATAACGGAATCCTTTCATTTGACCAAACAGGTCGAATTACCTTGATCAACCATGCTGCAAAAAAATTGCTGGGAGTAGAGAACCGGCAAGCGGAGACATTTGTTAGGGACTGCCTGCCCCAATTGCCAGTTCAGGAGGCTCTGAAGCTGGGAGAGAGGAACATACTCGAAGGCGAGCTGCGTTTAGGAGATGGGACTGGAAGAATCGTTTATTACTATATCGCCACGTTATCGAACAGCTTAGGAGCGCAGGTAGGCGGAATTCTTTGTCTACAGGATCGTACTGAGCAGAAGCATCTGCAAGCCCGTTTAATCGCACAAGAAAAAATGCGCGCTCTTGGAGAGCTGGTAGCAGGTATTGCCCACGAAATCCGTAATCCGTTGACTGCGATCAAAACCTTTACAGAGCTGCTTCCTAAAAAGCTGGATGATACACGTTTTCGGGCCGAGCTCCTGGAGCATGTCCCGGAGGAAGTCGCCAGAATGAATCGGATTATTGAGGACTTGCTTGATTATTCCAGAGAAAAACCGGTCCAACAAAAATGGGAGAAGCCTTTGGACCTCGTTCAATCTGTAATGGGACTGTTCACCAAGCGGATAGAGAGCGAAGGAATACGAGCTGTGGTTGACATTTCGCCAGAATGGGTAGTGTTCGTAGATCGTGACCGAATCAAACAGGTACTGATCAATTTGATCCTTAATGCCATTGAGGCCATGGCAGACTCACAGGAAAAGCAATTGACGATTCAAGCGAAGCAAGACGGTAAAAAGGTCTGTCTGGCTATTTCCGATACGGGCTCCGGGATAGCGCGGGAGGAATACCTTCAAATGTTCCAGCCTTTCTATACGACGAAAAGTCAAGGAATTGGGCTTGGCCTGTATATTAGCCAGAAAATCATGCATGAGCATGGCGGAGAGATTGAAGTGAAAAGTGAAATGGGGAAAGGCACTATGTTTCTATTGCAGTTTTGCGAAGGGGGAGATTGCTAATGAACATTTTGATTATTGATGATGAACGTGCGATCTGTTCCTCGCTCTCGTTTGCACTTGAGGATGTATATGGCGTCCTAACCGCTTCGGGACCTGAAGAAGGACTCAGGCTACTGGATGAAGAACCGATAGACGGCATCTTGCTTGATTTGAATTTGCGCGTAGCGAACGGGATCGATCTTCTGCGGGTAATCAAGGAGAGAAAGCCGGAGGTAGTTGTCATTATGATGACAGCGTATGGATCGATTGAATCGTCCGTAGAGGCGATAAAAGCAGGAGCCTATCATTACTTATCCAAACCGCTCAATTTAGACGAGGTAAAGCTTTTGCTTAGCAAGGCCTTCACGTTTCAACAGCTTCATCGCCAGGTGCAGGCTCTCAGCCACGCAGTGCGGCAACAAGAAACCTATGCGGGCATTATTGGCAAGAGTAGTGCCATTCAGAAAGTATTTCAATTGATTGAAAAGGTAAAGGATATTAATTCCAATGTCTTGATTACGGGAGAAAGCGGTACAGGCAAGGAGTTAGTAGCCCGCGCGATTCATTTCCAGGGAGGACGGCAGAAGCGTGCTTTTTCGGTCATCAATTGTGCGGCCATACCTGAGCTACTGCTGGAAAGCGAGCTTTTTGGGCATGAAAAAGGAGCATTCACTGGCGCCTATCAGAAGCAGCAAGGGCTGTTTGAGCGATCCGATGGCGGCACGATCTTTCTGGATGAGATCGGAGAGATGCCTTTGTCGCTGCAAGCGAAAATATTGCGGGTCATTCAAGAGAAGGTCGTGACTCCAGTGGGCTCCCAGCAGCCAAAGGAAGTAGATGTACGGATCATTTCCGCAACCAATCGCAACCTGCAGGAAGAAGTGGCGAAAGGGAGCTTTCGAGAGGATCTGTACTATCGCTTGAATGTCATTCCGATCCATCTGCCACCTCTTCGTGAGCGCAAGGAGGACGTGCCGCTTCTCATTGAGCATTTTTTAGCGTTTTACTCAGCCAATATGGGAGTCCGTACGAAATCATTCAGTCCAGAGGCAAAACGCAAGCTGTATGACTATACCTATCCCGGCAATGTTCGCGAGCTTTCCAATATGCTGGAGTATGCGGTTGCGCTTTCTGAGGAGGAAGTTATTCACCCTGACGATCTTCCGGAAGCCGTTCGCGGAAACCGTGCCACCCCTACAAGAGGGCATGCAAGTGAAAGCGGACTGTTGATTCCAGAAGGACTGACGCTTGCAGAAGCAGAAAAAATGTATATTCTCTATACGCTTGAGAAAAATGAGAGGCATCGGTTGAATACAGCCAAGCAATTATCGATAAGTGAGCGGGGATTACGGGAAAAGCTGAAGCAATATGCAAGAGGTCCGGAATGAGAAAAATCATCCATTGGATTGTGCTAACTTTTGCTGTGGGAGTCGTGGCGAGCGGCTGTGACCATAAACCCGAGCAAATACCTGTGCCCTCCGACCAAGAGCAACCGTATGTGACGATAGCGACGGGCGGTGCTTCCGGTCCGTATTATACGATTGGAGGAGCATTGGCCAAGGTGTATAAAGACAAGCTTGGTTACAATGCTGCCGTGAGGTCCACAGATGGCTCAGTAGAAAATGTACACCTCCTGGAGGGAGGAAAAGCGGATGTGGCTTTTGCCATGTCAGATGTTGCTTCTTTTGCGCTTGGAGGAAAGGAAGGCTTTCAGGCAAACGGTCCGGCGAAGCAGATGAGCTCAATGGCAGGACTTTATTTGAACTATGTGCAAATCGTCACGTTAAAAGATCGTTCGATTCACTCGGTGTATGATCTAAAGGGCAAACGGGTAGGCGTCGGTGCCCCGAATAGTGGGGTAGAGGTTAATGCTCGCATGATCTTGGGGGCGCATGGCATCACGTACAAAGATATTAGACCAGAATATCTCTCTTATGCTGAAGCAATCGAGCAATTGAAAAACAATGCGATTGATGCTGCTTTCGTTACGTCCGGACTTCCCAATTCGGCAGTTCTGGATCTGCAAAGCACGGATGAAGTTGCAATCGTACCCATCCAGCCTGAAGCCGTCGAGCAGCTCACAAAGCAGTTTCCGTTTTTTGAAAAAGTACAGCTTCCGGCAGGGATTTATCAAAACGACATGCCTGTCCCGACAGTGGCAATTCGCAATATCCTGCTCGTGCGTTCTGATTTAACCGATGCACAAGTCTACAAGTTAACCAAGGCTTTTTTTGAAAATCTGGATGTTCTGCAAGTGGCGCATGAAGCCGCCAAGCAAATTGACAGGCAGGAAGCGGGGAAGGATCTCGTTGTTCCACTCCATCCTGGAGCTGAAAAATATTATTCAGAAGCGGCAAATGCATCTACTCATGCAGAATAGGAGGAGAAAAAGTCCGATTCGATCATCGTACCCGGCAAAAACTTCCGTGTTAAGCGGATTTTTTTGCCGGTTTTTTTCGTGCACTGATTGTTTTCTCTTTCATCAAATAAGAACCCTTGTTTTAAAAACATTCGGTTGTATCAAAAAATTCTTTGGTAAATAAGGAGTCTACTAAGCTGGAAACACTTAAAGAGATTCCAATTACAAAGAGTTGGCATGTAATTTGCTTGTATACTTATGCGATCGCAAGCTGAAACCGGTTACATTCTCTTGGAGAACAGTATGGTTTCTGAAGAATAACGACAACAAGGAGGATTAAGAGTGAATCAAACGAATGATCGCGCAAACACGCGACGCATCACGGGAAACATTTTTAAGGGTTCGATCGGTAACCTGATCGAGTGGTATGACTGGTACGTTTATTCGGCTTTTGCCGTGTATTTCTCGTCTGAATTTTTCCCAAAAGGAGATACGACGAGCCAACTGCTCAATACAGCCGCAATCTTCGCCATCGGCTTTTTAATGAGACCACTCGGAAGCCTGCTGATGGGGCGCTATGCTGACCGTCACGGCAGACGTGCTGCCTTGACTCTGTCCATCACCGTCATGGCAAGCGGTTCACTGATTATTGCACTAACTCCAGGTTATAGTACCATTGGCATTTTTGCTCCTATTATTCTCGTACTTGCACGTCTGTTACAAGGCTTATCACTTGGTGGCGAATATGGTACATCTGCTACGTACCTGTCCGAAATGGCGAGCAGTGGTCGCAGAGGCTTTTATTCCAGCTTTCAGTATGTAACCCTAATTGCGGGTCAGCTGTTGGCTCTGGGTGTTCAGATTATTCTCCAGCAAGTACTTAGCGAAGCCGACATGCATACGTGGGGTTGGCGTATTCCATTTGTGATCGGTGCTCTTGGGGCATTAGCTGTACTATGGCTGCGCCGTTCGATGGACGAATCCGAGCAATTCACGAAAATGGAGAAGAAAACAAAGGAGAGTGCTGGAACTCTTCGCGCACTGATGAAATATCCAAAAGCAGTGCTGACCGTAGTTGGACTTACACTAGGTGGAACGATTGCTTTTAATACGTACACAACTTATTTGCAAAAATTTATGGTGAATACCGTTGGTCTGCCGAAGGAAACCGTTAGCTGGATCAACTTCACGGCCCTGCTCTTATTTGTAGTGCTCCAGCCAATCGCCGGCATGCTTTCTGACCGAATCGGGCGACGTCCGCTCTTGATGGCATTCGGTATTCTTGGAACGCTGTTTACGGTTCCGATGTTCCTTTTGATGGAACAGACCAAGAGCCCTATGGTTGCTTTCTTGCTCATGATGGTGGGTCTGATTATTGTCACAGGCTATACCTCTATCAACGCCATTGTAAAAGCTGAGCTGTTCCCGACTGAAATTCGTGCCCTTGGTGTCGGATTCCCTTATGCAATCACCGTTGCTGTATTCGGTGGAACAGCGGAGTTCATTGCCCTTGGACTGAAAAATATCGGATCGGAATCTCTCTTTTATTACTATGTAGCGGGCTGTATTGCGATTAGCTTGATCACTTACTGGCGTATGGGGGAGACTTCGAAAGCATCTCGTATTGAAGCCGAGCTCAATTCCAACAAAAGTGCCAACTAATCTAAGTACGTAAACGAAAATGAACAAAGCCAAAAAAAGACGCGTAATGCGTCTTTTTTTCGTTCGGGTGACCGTGCTTACAAGGTATGACCAATCTGATAAGCGTCATTCAATAAGGTGGCATAGTGTGCTTGCGCTGATTTTGTACATTCTCATTGAATTTCCCGTAGGTATTGTACATAAAATGCACGGTTGAGTCGTTTACACCGGTATATTGCGCCAATCCCACATTTAAGTGTTGCTCCATCATGACATGATAACTGCGTTTTTCAAATTGAGACTGCGTCTCGCCGACCAAAGCGATCCATCTTATTTTTTGAACGGGCAACTTGGCTGGACCGTAGGCAAAGCCGTAATTCCACACCCGATCGATATATCCTTTCATAATGGCAGGCACGCTGTACCACCATACAGGGAAAATAAACGCGATGGCATCGCTTGACCGAATCCGTTCCATTTCGTGCAGCACTTCGTTCGAGTACTTTTTATCCGGATTACACCAATCAGGTTCATCCTCCGGGTACAATACGGGATTGAACCCATCTACATACAAATCAGCGATTTCGAATTGATGCCCTGCTTCACCCAATCCTTCAGTAAAACGTTTCATCATGCTCGTGGTGAGTGAGTCTGTTCGGGGATGGGCAACGACAACCAGTATTTTCATAGAGGGTTCCTCCCTATTCATCTGAAAGTACCCTCAGTCTAAACCCTACAACGATTGTAGGGTCAAGGGGTTTATCTGCACCTGCAGCTCCCACATACTGGTGTAGCAAAATTCATAAACAGGGCTAACGATCTCGATTTCTTGTTCCAAGATATGTTTACGCAGCAAGCTGTAATAATTTGGGGAGTTTGCATGGCTATCTTCGATCAGAAATGTTAAATAAGCGCCTCCAGCCAATCGATGGGACTGGAACTCTTCCGGTACGACCGTTGGATTGACCAAAAATAAATAGGAGGGATTCATTCGTTCTTGAAAGAATGCGGACTGCGTCACAATAAAGCCAGGCTCCAAGTTGATGTAATCAAGCTGATTGGAAAAGGGCAGGAATGTGCGGTAATATTCTGCTTCCTGTTCCTTGTACGTTGAAACGTCAATCGATTTGCAAAAGACTTGTCTTGCCTCGTATTCGCGAACAAAAATCTGGTTTTTAGGCTGAGATTGCAGTGTCAAGCGACGATGGCGTTTGGCTTCCAATTCTATTTTCACCGCTTCCAGCTCTCTCATTTTCTGCTCAAGCCGTTCGAGCTGGACGGCATAGACTTGATCCATTCGCTCAGCATCCCACTGTGTCGCTGCCAACTCTTTTATTTCTGAGAAGGGGAGCTCCATGCTTTTAAATTTTTTAATCCGATGCAGAAGCGGGAGCTGAGAGAGGGAATAGGTTCGATAGCCCGTGTCACGATTGATATGGACAGGAGAAAATAAACCGATTTTATCGTAGTATCTCAGAGTTTGCAGGGGGATATTAAACATAGTGGATATTTCGCCAATTCGAAAATATGCTTCCAATTTCGTTTCACCTCTCCTTCATTCTCTTACCAAGAAGCCACTATTGATCTAATTAAAAAGGGTTTAAAGCTTATCCAGCACCAAAGCGGGAGAATAAACGCCAGATAAGCTCTCCACGGCTTGTAACTCCTGTCTTGAGAAAAATGGATTTGATGTGATCTTGCACTGTGTATGCGGATATATGTAGCGATTGTGCCAGAGCCTTTGTAGACATTCCTTTAATGAGCGCGTGCAGGATCTGTTTCTCTCGTGCGCTTAGCTCACATGCTTCAGCCATAAAGCGAAGCGTATCCCTTTCGATGTTTTCCCACTCTCGCAGACGAGCCAGCCAACGCTCTGCGGTTCCGTTGATTGAGAGAATGCGCAGACGTTCATCCAGCACCAGAATGCCAATCTCAGTCTCCGGTTCCGTCTCGACCTTTTCTGGCATTGCAAAGCTGGACTGACGTAATCGCAATGCAATGACTGGAACGAGAGAGGACAGGAAGACACGCTCTTCCTCTGTGAATAATGGCTGCCCAAAACGGCGGTATAAAGTCAAATAACCCCAGCATGCTCCTTTATACATCAAGGCCGCCCGCAGCTCATCCGTGAAGCCAGCAGGGGAAAGCACATTCCGAAAACGTGCGCTTCTCGTCAGCTTGCCCTCCGTCGCTGCGCTAAGCGACGCGGTTGGATCGACTGCCTTGACCAATTGGTGATACGGAAAGTAATCCGCTCTCAAATTTTTACCCCCAATATTCATAGTCAGAATCGACAAATCCCTGATTTGAGGGATGGTGAACAGGCTGATTCCTTATTAATATTGATAATGGTTATCAGTATAAAAGAAAAACGAGGAGTTGGGAAGAAGATGGTTCACACACTACGAGCATAACCCCAATCAGACCACTGCTATTCGTTACAGTATCAATGAATCGAATCAGCATTGATGGCAAATCTGATGCGTGACATTGCCACTAAGGTGACTGCTGCCATTAATAAAGGGGCGATAGGAGCGGGGATACAAACTATGTTGGTCCAAGCGGAGGTACCAGCAGAAAAAGCGGCTGCCGCTTCGAGTTCATTATCTGAACGGGTAACGTCCGATTTTGTTCATTCCAATGTCGTCCTTGGGATGAACAACCAAATGGTGCCCATGCTGCTCCTGCTCGCCTCTTATGTCGGTACAATGATTATGAGCATGAACATGGCGCAATCGTCCATGGCACTGGCTGCAGCAGGAATTCCCCGTTGGCGGTTGTTCGCTGCGAGAAATATCATCAATGTGGCGGTCGCTTTACTCGTATCCTTGATTGGGGCATCACTTTTAATCTTGCTAGGAGTTCAGGCAGAGCATGGTTTTCTGGGTTGTGGGGATTCCAGGCATTGTTTGTCCTATCTTTTATTGCGTTGTCTCAGTTGTTTCTGCTTTTGCTCGGAATGGGTGGCATGCTCATGAATATTTTCCTGCTGTCGATTCAGTTGGTTACCTCCGGTGCAATGATTCCCCGAGAACTGCTGTCTTCGTTTTATCTGCGGGTGGGAGAATTGCTGCCTGCGTCTTATGCGGTCGAGGGAAGCATGGATATACTCTTCGGCGGAACGGGAATCGGCGGGAATACAATAAGCTTGCTTGTGTTCATCGTTCATTCCATGGGCTTGGGCGGCTTGGTGGTTGGGCTGCGCAAGGATCGTATAAGGCAAGCTGTGCAGAAACCTGGAGATCCACAATTCAGTTTTTGATCTGATGATTGTACTAGCAAAAGTTGCTATTTTCCGAGCATTTTTCACAACGACACCCTCTGGCGAATTTTTTATGATAGATCATACGAATAACGCACAAAAGAGGGGACGAAAGCAAATGGAATACGTGATTGATATACAAGGAGTTTCGTGGATCAGGGGAACGACTACTCTGCTGAGTAATGTTAGCTGGCAAGTGAGGTCCAATGAGCACTGGGCGCTGCTCGGTTTAAATGGATCGGGGAAAACAACTCTTTTAAATGTGATAACTGGGTACATCTGGCCTACAACCGGTGATGTTTCCGTGCTAGGTCATCGGTTTGGCGAAGTAGATTTGCGCGTGCTTCGCCAGTCTATTGGCTGGGTGAGTCTTTCTCTTCAGGAAAAGTTGCATGGTGGTGATCTGGCTCAGTCGGTCGTTGTTAGTGGAAAATATGCGAGTATCGGCCTATACGAACGTACATCAGAAGAGGAGTGGACGCGGGCAAAAGAACTGATGCGCACACTCGGATGTGAGCATTTGTGGAACCGTGAATTCAATACCTGCTCACAAGGTGAAAAGCAAAAGCTCCTGATTGCCCGTGCGTTGATGGCAAATCCACGTATTTTGATTCTGGATGAACCTTGTAATGGGCTCGATTTGTTCTCTCGGGAAAGACTGTTGGAGAGTATTCATGATCTGACACAGCAAAAAGACACACCAACCTTGATTTACGTGACGCATCATACTGAAGAGATCCTCCCCGCATTCACGCATACCTTGCTTCTGCGCCAAGGAGAGGTCATTGAAAGCGGGGAAACAGAAAAACTGATGAACGAGGAAACCTTGAGTGAATTTTTCCGCGCCCCGGTAGTGGTCGATAAGTATGAACAACGCGTATACGTCCGAGCTGCCAAAAGAATCGGAACCTATTAATAGGAGAAACGGTGATGTGGCGGGATAACAGAATCAAATAATTGACATATTATTAAGAAAAATCTGATGGACAATACATGAGAATGTTGTACGATTTATGGTAAGAAGAAACGCTTTGTTCACAGCTCTGGATTTATAAGTATTCGATGGATAGGAGAGGGTATTGCTTGATTCGATTTGAAAATGATTACGCGGAAGGTGCTCATCCGCGAATTTTGAAACGACTATTGGAAACGAATGAAGAGCAGACACCCGGATACGGAGCCGATGAGCATTGTGAAAAGGCAAAGACATATATTCGGAAAGCATGTGATATCGAGCATGCAGATATACACTTTTTAGTGGGAGGCACACAGGCAAACACGACAATTATTGCTTCTATTTTACGACCACACCAAGGCGCTGTTGCCGCTATAACAGGTCATATTGCCGTACATGAAGCTGGCGCTATTGAAGCAACTGGCCATAAGGTACTGACTTTGCCAAGTGATGATGGGAAAATCCGGGCGGAACAAGTCAGAGAAATGGTTGACAATCATTGGAATGATGCCGCACATGAGCACATGGTACAACCAGGGCTTGTATACATATCCCATCCTACCGAGAATGGAACGGCCTATCGCAGATCTGAGTTGGAAGCATTAAGTAAGGTTTGCCGGGAAAGTGGTTTGCCTTTGGTATTGGATGGTGCCAGATTAGGGTATGGTCTGGTTTCAAAAGATAGTGAGGTTACCTTGGCTGATATTGCAAGACTATGTGATGTGTTCTATATCGGGGGAACGAAAATAGGAGCTTTGTGCGGGGAAGCAGTTGTCATTGTCAATGAAGCGCTAAAAAAAGACTTCCGATATGCGATCAAGCAAAAGGGAGGATTACTGGCTAAAGGGAGGTTATTGGGGATACAATTTGAGACCTTGTTTGAAGATGGTCTTTATCATGAAATTTCGAGTCACGCGGTGGAAATGGCGATGATGATTCGGGAGGCATTTCGTGAAAAAGGGTTTTCATTCCGCTACGACTCTCCAACCAACCAGCAGTTTCCTATCTTGCCGAATCAAATACTCAGTGAATTAAGCAAAACGTATTCCTATTCGCTTTGGGAGAAATTCGATGCGGAGCACAGCGTAGTGAGATTTTGTACCACCTGGGCAACCAAAAAAGAAAATGTTGAAAGATTGATCGCGGACATCAAGGCATTATAAACCCGCCTTCATCGTGGTAGAGAGGCAGTCAGAGTGCATTTCACCCTGGATGCCTCTTCAACATGTGTAAGATTCTGTATGTATTCATGGACGTAAGAGAAGCGTTAGGCTATACTTTTGATAGTAAACATAGGACTCAGAATGAATATCCATTCGATAAGTGTTAGGAGTCAGGACTACGTTGTTACATAATAATGGTGAGAAAAGGCTAGCGAAGTGGAGTATTTTTTTGGGTCTAAGTTTATTTATCCTTATTCTAACGGGAGCGCGGTTCATGTGGAGCGCTTCGTTTTCCTATGCCAATGACACAAAGGCAATAGGCGGAGTGCTTGATTTACGGGACTGGAATCCTGAGCTGGAAAGCATCGTGCTTCTTAATGGCGAGTGGGACTTTTATCCTCAGCAGTGGTTGATTGGCGAGCAGAGCAATCAGCAGTCACAAGAAGAAAAGGCTGTGTCCATCCTTGTTCCGGGATCCTGGAATCAAGCCTTGCAACCGAGAAATGACACGCCCTATGGCTTTGGGTCTTATCGCTTGAAAATTCTTATAGATCCCGCTAACGAACAAAACTACAGCCTGCGGTTCACAAGTATTCGTAGTGCGTCCACAGTATACGTGGATGGCGTCATGCTCGGGAAATCGGGGCAGACCGGAGAGAATGGGCTACCTTATGCAGCTGAAAACAGGCCGTATACAGCAACCTTTTCGTCAAAAGGCAAGAATGTAGTCGAGCTTGTAGTTCAGGTTGAAAATCATATCGATTCTCGCAGCAATGGAATTGCCCAGCCGATTAAAATTGGCACAAAAGAAGCGATTGAAAAAGATAGATGGCTGTCGTTGACCATGCAACAGCTGGTTACAATCATTTTCTTCGTACTGGCTGTCTATGCGCTGATTTTGAATGTTGTCGGGAATAAAGATAAAAGACTGCTTTGGTTTGCCTTACTCGCAGTAAGCATACTGGTTGCGATTTTGGTAGGAAGCGAAGAGAAATTATGGCAGGAACTATTCTTCTTTCCCTATGTGGTGCGGTTTAGACTGACTTATCTGGCATTGATCGGAATTGCCTCTGGCTTAATGGGATGTGTGAGGGAACCAATTCAACGAACATGGCCCAAATGGTATCCATTCCTGAAAATAGCTTGTCTTGTTTCTGTGGTTTTGGCATTATTCTTACCTGGTGCAGCTATCATGAGTCTTTTGCCGTTTTTTGTGGCCGTGATGGACAGCTTGATCTTCATCTCTATTGTCTCCATCATTCGCGTATTTTTGAAGGATTGGAAAGAGAATATTTTCATTATGCTGTCACTGATTGCTTTAGCAAGCCAAATGGTTTGGTGGACGTTTACGTTTGCTACAGAGGTAGAAATGCCCTACTATCCTTTTGATTTGATCGTAGCAGTCATTTGTTTTTCTTCTTTTTGGCTGAAACAATACTTCAAGGTTTACGCAGATATGGAAAAACTGACGGACCAGCTGCAACGAGCAGACAGGCAAAAGGATGAATTTCTTGCCAATACATCGCATGAGCTACGCAATCCATTGCACAGCATCCTCAATATGACGCAGTCGATCCTTGAGCGTGAGAGCATGGTCCTGACGGAGGACAGCAGGAAGAATTTGGACACAGTACTGTCTGTGGGACGCCGTATGTCACTGATGCTCCGCGACCTTTTGGACGTGAAAAAGCTGCAAGAGAGCCCTCCTCGGCTGGAACTGCAAAATGTTTCGTTGCATCCGATTGCAAACGGTGTAATGGATATGCTTCATTTCATGACCGCTGGCAAATCGCTACGTTTGATCAATGAGATCCCCGAGCATTTTCCCCATGTCCTTGCCGATGAAAACCGGGTGACGCAAATTTTGTTCAATCTGCTGCATAATGCGGTGAAATACACAAACGAAGGAAAAATTGTTGTTCGCAGTGAGGTCAGAAACAAATATGCGCATATCTTCGTAACGGATACTGGCATTGGTATGGATGAGGAAACGAAGCATCGTGCCCTGGAGCCTTATGTGCAGGGAGAGTATGGCAAGACGATGGCGGAGGGAGGATTTGGGCTTGGGCTGAGCATCTGTAAACAGCTGGTCGAATTGCATGGGGGAGAGCTCTATTTTCGCTCAGTTCCAACTCAAGGTTCGGAATTTGTTTTCACCCTACCGATATTTGACATGGCAGCTACAAACAGTACAGGACTACCCGAGGAAAGAGCTGCACGAATGGAGTCAGTTGAAGCTCTCGTGGCTGTCACCTCGACTTTGTACGCTATTCCGCTTGAAAAACCAGTACAACAGCTGGTTGGCCGGCCCCGCATCCTGATTGTAGACGACGACCCGGTGAACCTGAAGGTATTGGAAACGATTCTAACGGGTGAGCAGTACGAAATGACTTCGGTCGTCAGTGGCAAGCAAGCCTTGTCCATCCTGGATACAAAGGAATGGGATTTGGTCATTACCGACGTGATGATGCCGCAAATGTCTGGATATGAATTGACGCGACGCATTCGTGAGCGATTTACACTAACCGAGCTGCCTGTGCTCCTTTTGACTGCGAGGAGTCATCCGCAAGACATCGAAAACGGCTTTTTATCCGGTGCCAATGACTATGTCACCAAGCCGGTAGAAGCGCTGGAAATCAGATCGAGGGTCAGAGCTTTGACAGAGGTCAAAAAATCAGCCCAAGAACGTCTCCAGATGGAAGCAGCTTGGCTGCAAGCGCAAATTCAACCGCATTTTTTATTCAATACGCTTAGTGCCATCGCCGCTTTGAGTGAAATCAATTTGGAGAGGATGCGCACACTGCTGGAGGTATTCAACCATTTTCTGCAGAGCAAGTTCAAGCTTCACGACCACAATCAGCTCGTTTCGATCGAGGATGAGCTGGATCTTGTACGCTCCTATTTGTTTATCGAGCAAGAACGATTTGAAGAGCGTTTGCATGTGATATGGGAAGTAGAGGGCAGTACAGATGTCAAAATTCCGATGCTGACGATTCAGCCTTTAGTCGAAAACGCAGTCAATCACGGCCTTATGAAGCGCGTGGACGGAGGAACGATTCGAATTCGGATCGAAAACAAAGAGAGTCATGTTGAGGTTTATATTGAGGACGACGGGATCGGCATGGAAGAGGACAAGCTAACGACATTACTGGAGAAGACATCTGGTAACTCGGGTGTCGGTCTGCGAAATACCGATCAGCGATTGAAGCGGTGCTACGGTCATGGCCTTCTTATTCAGAGCAAGCTGGGACAGGGAACCATCGTCTCTTTTCGTGTTGATAAATAGATACGTTTCTCCAAACGAGGGTCCCTTCGAACAATGGTTTGAATGGACCCTCGATCTAGTACATAGTCTCGAGCGAAAAAAAACACCAGCATGCATAGGATAGTTTGTAGTGAAACCAGCCGTCATAAAGGAGACCATGATGAACATAACAGAGAAAGAAAAAATGATTGGCGGGGAGCTGTATTTTGCTTCCGATCCAGACCTGGTTGCAGATCGAGAAAATGCCCGCAGGCTAGTCAGGCTGTTCAATCAATCATTGGAAGCAGAGTATTCCCTGAGAACGAAGCTGTTGAGGGAGCTATTTGGCAGGGTGGGTTCGAGCATTACTATCGAGCCACCGTTTCGCTGCGATTACGGTTACAACATTCATGCAGGCGATAACTTTTTCGCGAATTTCAATTGTACGATACTCGATGTGTGTGAGGTAACGATTGGAGATAATTGTCTGCTTGCACCGAATGTACAGATTTACACGGCGGCACATCCGATCAATCCTGCAGAACGAAATACAGGTGCTGAGTACGGCAAGCCCGTTATAATAGGAAGCAATGTGTGGATCGGTGGGGGAGCCATTATTAATCCTGGGGTAACGATTGGTGATAATGCCGTGATTGGTTCAGGCTCTGTTGTAACTAAAAATGTGCCAAGCAATGTAGTAGTGGTAGGAAATCCTGCAAAAGTAATACGTGAGATACAGTCCTAAATCCTAAGAGATGAGATAAGGGAATCTTTTGATGAGACCCCCGCTAAAAATACCAGCCGGGCATACATATCCCGGCATGATTGCGATTGATAAGACCTTGAGGCATACTAGTCGAAACCATCAAATATCGTTTTGGATTTCATCTAACACCCAAATGTCATCTTTGAGAACAAATTTTAGCACTAGTACACCTGCATAATTCCCACCAGACTGCCAGACCTCATAGCCAGTAATAAATGAACGCTCTGATTCCAATGAATAGAATCTTTGTCGAAAATCATACCCGTTTTTAACAAAAGGGATGGTTATTTTTTCATTGTCAAAAAAATAGGTCATGGTTTTATTCGCAGCTGTCAGCTTATCTGAGAGATGGGGTTGTAATTCAATTTCCTTCCCCTCAGTCATAAGATGAAAGATCTCTCTTGCTTGGATATCGAGGATATTTCGCAATTCGTATTCCTTTTGCTTCGTCTCCAGTTCCTTCGTGAGTTTATTCATTTGAAGCTCTAATTCAGCATTTTGTTGCTTCACTTCTTTTAACAAGGCTTTCGTTGATTCTAATTCAGTTGAGCGTTCTGAACAGCCCGATGCTATCAAGAGGAAAAACAAAAAATAAAGCTTCTTCATTTCTGCCACTCCTTTCACCATTAAAAGGTAAGACGGATTTTCGTGTAAAATGTTTCCAAGTGTGGCTCTGTAAGCATGATTAAATGTGCATCCTGCAAATGATAACGAAATCTGATCATGATATGGAAATAATGACTTTACTTTAGTAGAATTAACTGTTAAGAAAGAATGACGAGCGTTATTTTGAAGGCACAACCCAATGTGTATGATAATGAATCGAATGAGAACGTTTTATCGATTAGACAGGTGGAATATGCATGAAAACCAACTCCCAAAAGGATATGTTAAGTGATTGGTTGTCCTTAACCCAAATACAAACAACGATTACCAATGAACTTGAAAAAGCATTGCAGGATAAATTCAATCTCTCTTTGAATGAGTTTTATGTTCTTTATTTTTTATCTCAAACAAAAGAGAAAAAACTAAGGCTACAGCAGTTACAGGATATGGTTGGATTAAGTCAAAGTGCGGTTTCCCGATTGGTTGGGAGACTGGAAGAAAAAAACTGTAGAGCCCTGCAGAGACATGTATGTGAAGCAGATCGGAGAGGGATCTATACGTGCTTAACGGAATTAGGCGAAGAGAGGCTCCAACAAACCATCGTCGCAGTTAATGAAATTCTTCAAACTGCCTTTTCAAATGACAATCTTCAAATGGAATTACGGACGCTCCTTCAAAAAATATCTGACAAATGACAGCCACGTAAAACACCGATTGGAATTGAAAGGTTGATCGTTCCTGTTCCAGGCAATGATCGACTTTTTTGTGTAAAACGATACACAGGGACATCTCGAAGCTTTTAAGATTGTCCCGTATGCACCTTTTCGTTTGACAATTGAAAAAGAGTAATGATAAATTAGATGCACGCGCATACATTTAAAAATCATGAAGAATTTTTTCAAAAAACCTAAAGGAGTGGGCGTTTCCATTATGGAACAATTAACTAGTCCCGATAAGCGATTGGATTAGAATGATAGAAAAGACGTTTGAGTGAACAATATAAGAAGCAATTACCAATAATATTCTAAACCGAGGTGGGAATATCATGAATTCTTCAAAATCTGTAGCACCTTTGTTCAATCCTTTTGAATACAAAGGGTTGAGACTTGAAAATCGATTTGTCATGGCACCGATGACTCGCGGTTTTTCACTAAACGGCATTCCAGGTCCCAATGTAGCTGAATATTACCGCAAACGAGCTGAAAATGGTGTTGGTCTCCTCATCACCGAAGGAACACTAATCGAGCATCCAGCCGCAGGAGCAGATCAAAATGTGCCCCATTTTTATGGAGAGGAAGCTCTGAACGGATGGGCACGGGTCGTTCGGGAGGTACATGAGGCTGGTGGGAAAATCGCACCACAAATCTGGCATACGGGCACGGCTCGTCAAAAAGAAAAGTTCCCTGAATCAGATGCCTTACCAATCGGGCCATCTGGCCTCAGTGCGACGGGTGAAAAGGTATCAGAACCACTCACTGTGGAAGAAATCCACGGTCTCATCGAGGCATATGCAGAAGCTGCAGCAAACGCTAAGAAAATCGGTTTCGATGCAGTAGAAATCCATGGAGCGCATGGCTACCTGATCGACCAGTTTTTCTGGGATGTCACGAACAAGCGAACAGACGAATACGGCGGTGATCTGGTAGGTCGCACCCGTTTTGCAGTAGAGATCATTAAGGCGGTACGCAAAGCTGTCGGTCCTGACTTCCCGATTATTTTCCGCTTTTCCCAATGGAAACCGAGCGATTATACGTTCAAGCTTGCAAAAAATCCTGAGGAGCTGAACCTTTTCCTCACGCCACTGTCTGAGGCCGGTGTAGATATTTTCCATGCTTCCACTCGCCGATTCTGGGAGCCGGAGTTTGAAGGCTCTGATCTCAATCTCGCAGGGTGGACTCGTAAGCTGACAGGTAAACCAGCCATCACTGTCGGATCAGTTGGATTGGACTCCGAATTCCTGAGCTTATTCAGCGAGGGCAAGGGCGGACAGCCGGACAGCCTCGATAATCTGATTGACCGTGTAGAACGAGAAGAGTTTGATCTTGTGGCTGTTGGGCGAGCGCTCCTGAGTGATCCAGCTTGGGTCGCAAAAATTCGTAACGGCAACACCGAAGAACTGAATCCATTTACGCGGGAAGCTTTGCAAACATTAAGCTAAAGCAAAAACAAAAGCAAAAACAAAAGCGGGCACGAAATATGTGCTCGCTTTTTCGTTTAGCAATATTAGTGGGGAGAGAATCGTAGGTAACTGACGGGCAACCCGTTTCTTATCTCAAAAGCCCTCCACTTTACCAGAGGATGTGCGCCAAACCTTGAGATCTGCAATCCCTTTCGTTTTGAAATAAGAAAACAAAAAGCATCCCAGGATAACGATCATGCCCCCAACACCTTGCAGCCACGTCATCTGTTCCCCAATGAGAAAAAACGCAAGAATCGAAGTGAAAATCGGATTGAAATTAAGAAAAATACCTGAGGTCGTCGCGCCTAGTTTTTGTACGCCAAGATTCCAAAGAACCATGCATACGACCGTTGAGATCACACCTGTATATAAAAGTGAGCCGATAAACGGAGCGTCGATGTTGGTAATGGTAAAGTCCCCGACATTAAATGGCAAGAGAATCAATAGTCCGAAGATTGCAGAGTACAAAATGGACATGAGCGGAGTCGTCTTGCTCATGGCCCATTTGCTGCATACCGAGTAAATTCCCCACACGCAGACTGCCGCCAGCATCCATAAATCGCCTGAATTAAACTGTAACGAAAGAAGATAGGAAATATTCCCTTTCGACAAAATGAGTACGACTCCCACTAGCAAAAACATCATGGTGAAGACCTGAAGAAGCTTGATTTTCTCTTTTAAAAAGACAAAGGAAAAAAGTGAAATCGTGATCATATTCAGTGTGGAAATTAAGCCAACATTCGTCGCGGATGTCATTTCCAACGCCAAAAATTGAAAGACGTTGAAGAGGACAACGCCCGTAATTCCCATGCAAAGCAATGGAAGAATGGCATCGCGCGGAGGCAGCAGCTTTTTTTCCTTCCACCATACCATCGGAAGCAGGCACAGAACGGCAATGATCCAGCGAAGGCTCGTCAGTGTAAGTGGGGAAGCATGACCGACAAGTGATTTTCCCAGAACAAAATTTCCTCCCCATAACAAGCTTGTTAACAGCAGCAACATGACATAAAACCTTGGCATCTTTTTACGCTCCTTTATGTAACTGGCTATTAATAAACATAACAGTAACATTGCCTTTACAGCATAACGTTTTGTATAATTGATGAAATTCAAAATAAAATTCTGTAGATTTGTAATAAATAGCTTGATCATTCAGTTTTAGGGTTGAAAAGCTCCTTTTTTTCGAATAAATGAAAGAGGGAAAAAACATGGAATCTTTCGTTAGTAAAGTACTCGATGAAGTCGATATTCAAATACTCGATCTGATGCAAAAAAATGCTCAGCTGAGTAACGCGGAGCTGGCAAGGCGCGTGAATTTGTCGCCACCAGCGACACATGCAAGAGTCAAGCGTTTGGAGAGCGAAGGGTATATTAATCGGCAGGTTGCGATTCTGAATCTGGAGAAGCTCGGCTTTGATCTATTGTGTTTTGTGTTCATCAGTACAAATATTCACCAGGCTTACGAGCTGGAAATTTTGGAGAATGCACTGCGAGCGATGCCGGAAGTTTTGGAGTGCCATTGCTTAACAGGAGAGCACGATTACCTTTTGAAGGTAGCCATCAAAGATCGGAAGGGATTGGACAGCTTCGTCCGAAAAATAAACAAGCTGGGCGTATCCCGTATTCAAACGAATCTGTCCCTGCGGGAAATTAAGTATTCTACTATTTTGCCGATAGGGGATGATCCATTTTCATAGATATGATAAAATAGAATGCCGGAAAAACTAAAATGAAGGGAAAGAATCTATGAATACATCAGAAGAGAAAAAGAAATCCAATCATAAAAAACTATCAATCAGAAACATTATCAAAAGAGGTCTGTTCATTACAATTGGTGCCGTGATTATGGCATACGGTCTGGAAGCCGTATTAATCCCGAACAATATCATTGACGGTGGAGTAACGGGCTTATCCATGATCTTGAGTCATGTCACGTCTATCAATCTCAGCTTGTTCCTCGTCCTATTAAACTTACCTTTCTTTTTCCTAGGGTATAAGCAAATAGGAAAGACATTTGCAATCAGTATGCTGTATGGGATCATAGCTCTTTCGGTGGCGACTTCCTTCATGCACCATGTAGAACCGATGGTTGCGAATGAACTGCTGGCGATTGTTTTCGGTGGGTTAATACTTGGATTAGGTGTAGGCTTGACCATTCGTAATGGTGGGGTCTTAGATGGAACAGAAACATTAGCAATTTTGGTTGAGAAACGGCTTCCATTTTCTGTTGGTGAAATCATCATGTTTGTCAATGTGATTATTTTCACTATTGCAGCTTTTGTATTCTCTTTGGAAAATGCGCTATTTTCGATGCTCACGTATTATGTGGCCTTCAAGACAATTGACATTGTTGTAAAAGGCTTAGATGATATGAAATCGGTCTATATCATTAGTGATAACACGACTGAGATTGCGGATGCGATTACAGAACGGTTAGGTCGAGGCGTAACGTATTTACACGGGGAAGGTTCTTATAGTGGGGAAGATAAGCGAATTATCTTGTGCGTCTTTACCAGATTAGAGGAAACCAAGCTAAAAGATATCATCAAGGAATTAGACCCTCAGGCATTTATTATTGCAACAGATGTATCTTCTGTTCACGGCGGTCGATTCAAGAAAAGAGATATTCACTAGTACGAAAACAGCGACAAAACGTAAGACCAGTAAAAGTCTTGCGTTCTGCCGCTGTTTTCCATTTTTATTGAATGCAGAAGTAGGAGCTCATGCTTCTCAGGGCTACATTTTCGGTGCTTGCATACCATATTTGGCCCATTCTTCTTTTGACGGACCATAAATGCCTGGAACGCTCAATCCTGCTTGTCGCATAAGAACCGTCATTTGTCCGCGATGGTGGTTTTGATGCAGGAGCAAAAACAGCAAAAGAGACCCATTCGGCATTTTTTGACCTAAAAAATCTATACATTCTTCCAAGGTCTGATCCGTCCATTGCGCTTTTAATGCATGAATAAAGGCATCACTGGTACGGTGATAGCTGTCTGCTATAAATTGGGCCGAAGCAGGAACCGGCCAATCTTCCTTCGGGGCTTCAAACGTTAGATTTGTATTTGAGGCAATGATATGAATAGCAGCTACCGTATGCCAAGCAATACGTCCTAATGTCCAATTTTCTGGCGTGATTTCTTGGTTAAGTGACTCATCGGTTAGATGATGGAGTAGTCTTTGTGTTGCCCCAGCTTCGTACTTCCAAGATTTTAAAAAATGATCTAAGCTTTGGAACATAAGAAATCCCTCCTAAGAATGGTTATATACTCATTTCCCTAATGACTTGGAATATCCTTCCATATTTAAAAATCCCTTAGTTTCCCTCAAGTAAACTCATAACTCGATTCAGCATGCAACGCTATGTTTGACACATGAAGACTACGTATGTAATATAATACTACAAATGTAGTCTATGTCGAAAATGAGGAGTTGTTCAACATGTAACAGAAAAATCCGTTGCGATACCCTAGTCATCCGCAGGAGTGGGAACGTAAAAAACAGCCCAAAAAGGGAAATGTTCAAGGTGAAAACAGCATGATTCCTCCATCGATTCAGATAGATAAAAAACAACGTGTCAATCGGTTACAGATTCTTTTTTTTCTCGTATTTTTGTTTTTTTCCACGATCATCGTTCGACTGATGCAGCTACAAATTGTAAAAGGTGATGAGTTTGCCAGCGAACTGATGAGCCGTTCGTATAAAAATGATCCGATTCCCGCAATGCGGGGTAACATTTATGACCGCACAGGGAATATCATTGCCGAAAGCCGTCCCTCCTTTGTCGTTGTATTCCACGAAAAGGATACGATGAATAAAGAATCCTATATCAGCATCAGTGAAAAATTGGAAAAGATTTTAGGGCCGGTAGACCGAGCCACTCTTTTGAAGAAGATGGATGTCGGTTATGCCTTTGAAAACGGGAACTACATCAGAGTCCCTCGGCAGATGCCGAAATACTTGGAGAAGGAATTGAAAAGCGATCTGTCACCCAAAGAGATGGCAGAAATAGAAGAGCGACGGGGAGAGCTGGAAGGTATCGAAGTCGTGATGAAGCCAATCCGCCAATATCATCCAAACCAAATCGCTGTGCAAGCAGTCGGCTACGTGCGACCCTACCATGTGGCAAATCAATTGGATATCGGCACGTACAAATCCGAGCAGGAGCGTTATTTGCCGAATCAATTTGTTGGTTTAGATGGAATTGAGCTTTCCTATGAAGCCGAGCTGAGGGGGCGAAATGGACATCGATTGTATGAAGTGGCCGCGGATCAAACTGTTGTAAAGGAGCTCGAGACAATATTGCCAGAGCGTGGCAATGACATTACCCTCACTATTGATCAGCGTGTCCAATTGGCGATTCGAGATTCCATCCGCGAGTTTCTCCCCAAGCTCCGTTCCACGATCTTCGAAGCTAGGTATGCGAAAAGCGCTTACGTTGTAGCCATTGAGATTAAAACGGGAAAAATCGTCTCCATGGTCAGCTATCCGGAGTATGATCCAAACGTTTGGATTGAAGGTCCTGATCAGAAAACATACGATCAAATCAAGTATGCAGTGACGAATGGAACGATTCGCGAGGCACCGTATGACGCAAGGCCTTTGACGGGCGAAGCAGCAGAAATGGAAAACTATAAGCACCCTCGCTCCATTGTGCCATCCGGTTCGGTTATCAAACCGATTACGGTGCTGCTCGGATTACAGGAAGGCATCATCAGCACAAATGATCAATGGCAGGATAATGGCGTGTATCAATACGGCAGGGGATCCGATCAAATCAAAAATGATAATCGCAAAGCTAATGGCATGATATCACCAGAGAAAGCGTTGCAGAAATCCTCGAATACATACATGGCGCGAATAGGGGAGGAGTTGTCTAAACGCAAGCGGGGCGCGTCTGCAAGTATCCTACAAAGCTATTATCATGCGTTTGGCTTGGGCATTCAGACGGGTGTTGATTTGCCAAATGAGAGTCGTGGAAAACAAGATTATCTGGTGATGAATGAAAATTACGGTCCTCTTGCAGCTATGGTTCAAGCTTCCTTTGGGCAGCAAATCAGAGCGACTACCATGCAGCTCGCGCAATATTCAGCGACTCTAGCGAACAAGGGTGTACGATTACAGCCTCAATTGGTAGAAAAAATTACGGGGACAGACGGTACGATTGTGAAGTCCTTTCAGCCGCATGTTTTGAGTGAGTTCCCACATCCTGATGCATACTGGAATTTAGTAAAAGAAGGCATGGTTTTGGTGACGAAGCCAGGCGGGACTGCAGTCCGTGCATTTGAAGGTCTACCATACAGTGTAGCAGCGAAAACGGGCACTTCAGAGCAAGACATCTATGTTCCTGTTACCAAAAGTGATCCCAAAACTGGGGAGAAGAAGATTCAATGGAAAATGCATGCGCGGATCACAAACGGGGTTAGTATTTCGTATGCCCCAGCAAATGATCCGAAGCTGGCTGTTGCTGTTGTCGTCCCTGAAGGTGGCTACGGCGGACGCTCGGCGGCAGTCATTACACGAAGCGTTTATGAAGCCTATGACAAATATATTGGCCTACAGAAATAAGGACAATTGAGCTGCAGGTAGGGAGTATTACGGTCATTCGTATTACGTATGTAATCTGTTGGTCGCAAAAAGAATTTAAAAAGGATAAGTGAGGGTAGCAGGATGAAGAAATTTTGGGTAAACAAATGGTTGGCGGGATTTGTCATCACCATGCTGAGTGGCTGTGGAATGAACCAAGACGACCTGGCAGTTGACCAGTTGAAAGAACCGAGTCATATCGAGACAGAAGGTACACTCGATCAGCAGTTCAAGCAATTAGAAAAGGATTTCGATGCGCGTCTTGGTGTTTATGCACTGGAAACTGGCACAGGCATGACGATTCGTTATCGTGATGATGAACGATTCGCGTACGCATCTACATTCAAGGCTCTGGCTGTCGGCGCAGTCCTTGTTCAAAGCCCTACTGAAGAGCTGGATAAACGAATTACTTATACCAGCAATGATCTGATTTCCCACTCTCCCATCACCAAGGAGCATGTTGAAAATGGAATGACCATCAGGGAGCTCTGCGACGCTGCTGTACGCTATAGTGACAACACCGCAGCAAATCTTTTGCTCAAGGAATTGGGTGGCCCGGAAGGCTTTGCAAAGGTACTGAAGCAGATCGGTGATGATGTAACCAACCCAGTGCGAATGGAACTGGAATTGAATGAAGCCACTCCGGGCGACATACGCGATACGAGCACGCCCAAAGCTTTGGCAAATTCACTTCAGGCGTTTACGCTCGGTGAAGTCCTACCAGCAGACAAACGCTTCATTCTTACCAATTGGATGAAGGAAAACACGACCGGAGACGAATTGATCCGTGCAGGTGCTCCTACAGGTTGGGTAGTCGGTGATAAGACTGGAGCCGGAAGCTTTGGAACACGCAACGACATTGCTGTTGTTTGGCCACCAGATCGCGCACCTATTGTCATTGCGATTTTATCCAGTCGCGATACAAAGGATGCGAAAGCGAACGATGCCCTGATTGCAAAAGCAGCCAAGATTGTACTTGATTCGCTAGGTAAAACCATGTAAAGCAGAATGGAAAAGCCCGCGAACTACTTAACTGTTAGTTTGTGGGCAATTCCCAGCAACAGATCGCGTTCATCTGCTTGCATGAAAAGTCTTACCCATGTACGATATTGTTTATTCGCGTTTTTCTCTTCAGATCCGTTCATTTTGCTAGTACATGTCATGCCTTCAAGTGTTTTCTTATGAGTGATTCCTACAAGATGGCAAGAGTGTCAAGGTGCTAAGCATCGGGAAAAGAAGATACCGTTGGTTTAAAGAGGGAGATGAGTAGCATGTTCATTACTCAGTTAATTTCAGGCTTTATCGTGTCTTCTTTTACTATTGCTGTCATCTTGCTTATGAAAAAGCTCTTTCGAAAGCACTTGTCTGCAAAGTGGCATTACAATTTATGGTACCTGTTGTTCATAGCACTATTGATTCCTTTCATACCCGCTCGTTTTTTCATGTTCGACGACCTCTTTTCTTTTTTACCCTTCCGTTCCTCTCAGGCAAGTGGAGTATTTGCTCCTCAGGCAGAAAATCCATCGAGAGGGAACGTAGATTGGATCAGTGATTTTTCCGTTTCTGTCCATCATGCAACACCTGCTTATCTGGATGATCTCATCGCTGTTATTTGGATTTGTGGCCTTGCTCTTTTCGTAATCCCTGCTGTTATTGCTTGGATGAGAATCAAGCGGATTCAAAAGAATATGTCCACTGTAAAAAATGAAGACATTCTACGACTGCTTGAAGAATGCAAACAGCAGCTTCATATCTCAAGGGATTTGGTTGTAGGGGAGTCTCCGTTTGTCAAAACTCCGATGATGTTTGGCCTTCATAAGGTTTATGTGGTCTTTCCGCTTCACTTTCAACAATGGCTAACGATGAATGATATCAAATACATTTTGCTTCATGAGCTGAATCACTACAAGAATAAAGACAATATGACGAATTACCTGATCGTTATTTTTCAAATTCTGTACTGGTTTAATCCACTTGTTTGGTTTGCCTTTAGAGAAATGCGATTGGATCGTGAAATCTCCTGTGACAGCGATGTTCTTAAAGCATTAGAGGAACAATCCTATCGTGAATACGGAAATACCATCATTCATTTTGTACACAAAGTATCCAGGCAAAGAAATTTAGTCTTTGAAAGTCAAATGGTGAGCTCCAAGGAACAATTAAAAAAGCGCATTCAAAAGATCGCATCCTTTCAAACGGAGTCTACGCAGCTGAAGAAAAACAGCATCGCGATTTTTATTCTGGCGGGTGTACTCGTTGCCAGTCAAATTCCACTCGTAGCGGCCATCGCCAGCGAAAATGCTTATTATCCATTTTCGAGAGAGAACACAGATTATGAGGATCTTAGCTCCTATTTTGAAGGGTATGACGGCAGCTTTGTCTTATACGACATGAAAGCCGATCATTTTCAGATTTATAACAAACAGAACAGTGAAAGAAGAGTTTCACCGGATTCCACTTACAAGATCTATATCGGCCTATTTGCTTTTGAGACCGGGATCATCACGAAGGACAATTCCACCCTCGCATGGAACGGTGAAGTGTATCCGTACGCTTCCTGGAATAAAAATCAAAATGTAAAATCGGCTATGGAAAGCTCCGTGAGTTGGTACTTTGAAGAACTGGACAAAAAAATGAATCTGAAAAGCTTACAGACCTATCTAAAGCAACTAAGCTATGGAAACGAAAACCTGTCTGGTGGTCTGGGGCAATATTGGATAGAGTCAACACTTAAGATTTCTCCCGTGGAGCAGGTTTTGCTTCTCAAATCGCTGTATACCAATCAATTGGGCTTTCATGAAAAAAATATCCAAGCGATCAAAGAGACGATTCAATTAGAAGAAAAGGATGGCGCTAAGCTTTCGGGTAAAACTGGCACAGGCACCGTAAATGATAAAACAGTAAACGGCTGGTTTATTGGATATGTAGAGAAAGAAGGGAACACCTATTTCTTTGCAACGAATATACAAAATGAAGATCATAGCAACGGAAGTAAAGCCGCACAAATCGCTCTGTCGATCTTAAAGAACAAAGGCATTTATTAAAAGATGCACCTGTGCGTTTCCTTTTCTGCGTGAGGAAAGTAGATTGACATCTTGAGAAGGCAAAGCTAGCATAATGACTACGAGTGTAGGATCGAGGGGGTGGATGAGAGTGTCAAACGAAGTGCCCAGTATCTCAGAAGCAGAGTGGGAAGTGATGAACGTGCTTTGGGAGAAGAAGCCGCTAACAGCGAATGAAGTCATTCTCTCCTTACAAGAAAAAATGGATTGGAAGCCGAAAACCATTCGTACGCTTTTGGATCGTTTGGTGAAAAAGAAGGTAGTCGGGGTAAATCAAAATCAAAAGTTGTATACTTTTTATCCGTTATACACGCAAGAAGAATGCCAAAAGGCAGAGGCGCAGACTTTTCTTAAACGAATCTATGGAGGAACGATGAAATCCATGCTGGTACAGTTTATTGAAGAGGAAGCGTTAACGGAAGAGGATATGAACGAGCTTCGTTCAATTTTGAATGAGAAGCCTAAAAAATGAGTGCTTGAATATATGTGTATCAAAAGCGTCAATGCTGGGGGAGCTTTATCCCAAGCTGTTGGCGCTTTTTGTGCAGTTCTGTGAGCAAGGAACTAAGCGCAGCTCCTTTCCTTTTTTTCAGCCACATACTGACTGCTCTAGGCAGAACGAAAAATCAAATCTGACATTGCACTTAAAAGCCGAATTGATTATCATGGATATTACAGGTCCGTAATAAAATAGATAGGAAGAAAGGAAGAGAAAGCATGCAGTTCTCCAAAAGTACAGATTACGCCCTTCATGCCTTACTGCATTTGGGTAATGCTAGTTCCGGACACAATGTCGGAATCAAGGAATTATCTGCGACACTTGGTGTTTCCGAGAGCTATTTATCCAAAATCATGTCCAAGCTGAGGCAAGATGGAATCGTGCGTGCTGTGCCTGGGGTGAACGGTGGTTATGAGTTAGCGCGAGAGGCCGAGCAGATTACGTTTCTCGATGTCATTCAAGTAATTGAAGGAAGACAGCGGCTATTCGAATGCTCAAATACGAGTTCACAGCAGCATCGGTTGTTAACGGAAGAAGGGAATCCAGAAAAGGATCAGGGATCTGCGGGAAAATGCGAATGCTTGGTTGAAAAGATAATGACGGGCGCGGAGTATCATCTGCACCAATACTTGCGGGAACATACGATTCAAACAGTACTGGATGAAGCTTTTAAGCGTTGTAACCAAGAAGAAAACAAGAAGTGATTCACTTCTTGTACTCTAATTATGGATATTATAGGTCTATGGAGGTATATTGAAGGATGAAAAAACAATTCTTTGATGTGATGATTATTGGTAGTGGCCCCGCAGGATTGAATGCTGCACTTGTGCTTGGACGGGCGAGGAAAAAAGTGATGGTGATTGATGAAGGTCGTCCGCGCAACGCCGTGACTCACAAGACACATGGGTTTCTTACACGTGACGGAATAAGTCCTGCTGAATTCAGGCGAATTGCGAAGGAAGAGATCAGCGTTTATCCCTCCGTGTCTTTTGAAGCAGACACAGCTGTGTCGATTCAAGGAACAGATGGTCATTTTGAAATTACGACTGAAAAAGGGAATTCGTTTTCCGGCAAAAAGGTGCTGTTCGCAGTTGGAATGAAGGATCAGCCGCTGGATATACCTGGACTACATGCGGTATATGGGAAAAGTGCCTTCGTTTGCCCGTATTGCGATGGCTGGGAGTTAAGAGACGAGCAGCTAGTCATTATCAACAAAGGAGCAGAGGTCATGCATTTCGCTCCCGTGATATCCGGTTGGTCAAATCGCTTTACGATCTGCACAAATGGCCCAGATGAGCTGACAGATGCTCAGCGAGAAGAACTACAGCGGCATCAAGTACCCGTTTTTGATTCACCGATTCAGTCGATCGAGTCACATGAAGGCATCGTACAGCAAGTGGTTCTCGAGGACGGAACGATCATTCCATGCCGAGGGATCTTTTTCAAACCCGAGCTGGTTACCGGATCGGATTTGCCGCGAGATATCGGATGCCACATCACAGAAACGGGAATGGTAGTCGTTGACGACTTTGGAAAAACAAGCGTGCAAGGAGTCTATAGTGCAGGAGACGCAACAACGCGAATGCACCAGGCTATTGCCGCTGCCTCAATGGGCGCAATCGTCGCTGCGGGTATAAACAATGAGTTGAATGCAGAGGTTTGGAAGCAAAACGATTGATGACAAGATACCCCTTTGACTTTCCAGCATGGAGAGAAAAGGGGTATTATTAATATTTCGGGTCACTCAGTTGCCGGACTGAAAGATTAGACAAACGACAAAGGCATTCTGAAGGGTAGAGGAGAGAGTAAATTGAGAGAAAACAAAGAAGGCAGCAAAACGTTTAAGAGAAAATACGCAAAAGGTAGAGACTATTTCATCAGCTTCATGATTTTGCTTTGCCTTTTTGTCATTCCCGTTTCTGCTTTTGCGGAAGCAGCCAAGATACCATCAATTCAATCAGTGAATCTGGAACTCAGATCGGCGGTGCTTGTGGAACCGGTAACCGGCCAGGTCTTATTGTCCATAAATGCAGACCAAGCGTATGCTCCAGCAAGCATGACGAAAATGATGACCGGATATATTATCGCGGATAAAGTCAAAAAAGGTGCGATTTCTTGGAACGATGTTGTAACAGTCAAGGAGAATGCTTCACAAACGATTGGGTCTCGCGCTTACCTCGCACTTGGGGAAACACATACGGTACAGGAGCTATTTACTGTCATGCTCGTTCATTCCGCAAATGACGCTGCCGTTGCCCTTGCGGAATACGTATCAGGCTCTGAGCAGCAATTCGTAACAGAAATGAACGAGGAAGCCAAGCGGCTGGGAATGGAAAAATCTTACTACATCAATGTATCTGGACTTGACCGTACAGATATGCCCCTACCATTTCGACCTCAGGAACAGGGGGAAAACGTGATGTCCGCAATGGACGTCGCAACACTGGTGAAATCGATTTTTCAGGATCATCCTGAGATGTTAGAGGTAACGAGTATGCCATCCTATCAGTTTCGCGCAACAGACAGAGAGCCTTTCGTCAACACGAATTGGATGCTGGAATCCAATAAAGATAGCCAATATAAGAAATACGCATATGAAGGACTAGACGGGTTGAAGACAGGCTTTACTGACAGTGCCGGGTATTGCTTTGCAAGTACCGCAGAGCGTGATGGAATGCGCTTGATCAGTGTTGTGATGGGAACAAAATCGATGTCAAAACGATTTACGGAGACGAAGAAAGTGTTGGACTATGGCTTCGATCACTTTGAGCTCAAGCAAGTGGTAGCTGCTAAGAGTACGCCAAAAGGCATGGAAATGGTTCTAGTCAAATCGGGTACAAAAACAGAGGTTCCCGTGCTGACTGAGCAAGCCGTTTCTTTTCTTGTTCCAAAAGGCTCAGATGCTTCACAGCTGTCCTATCAGACTAATTTTGTGCCACAAGAGCTCACTGCCCCTTTTGCCGCAGGAGCAAAAGCTGGAACCATTACGTACACGTACCAAATTGAAGGAAAGGATATGATCCAAGAGAAAACGGTTAACATGGTTGCTGCGGATGAGGTGGAAAAGGCAGGTTGGGTTCGACTGCTGTTCCGTTCCATTTGGGAAGTCGTAAGCGGTCTTTTTTGAGTTCAACCTCGCTCAATTTCCCCCATTTTGAACTTGAAACGGGCAATGAATTAGGGGGGTGAACGCCCCCATGAGGGTTGCAAAAGACGTTCGGCTTGACTATCGGTATGTGGTCACAAATCATGGGTGCAATTATTATACTCGCACCCTACGTCATTGGTAGAATAAAGCCTACTGTGCGTATGTTTTTGAACATGATCTTCTTTGGGTGTTTATCGATTTATTCATGTGGCTGAAATGGGTTCCCATCGGGGAGACAGTCATTGTACGAGGCGTACTGTTCGCTGCCGGGCTGCTCATCTATACTTTCGGTACAGGGATGTACATATCGCCACGACTAGGGGCAGGACCGCGTGACAGCTTTAGCTGGCTCTGCATGAACGAATGGGCTGGGGAATTGGCAAAGTCAGGATCGGAATTGAATGCACAGTTACATTGTTCGGCTTTTTACTCGGTGGCCCAGTATCGGTGGGGACACTGGTGACTGCTTTGGCGATTGGACCGTTAATCAAGCAGTTTATCCCGTTGTGGGAACGAATGATGGCAAAGCCGTTTGGAAAAGAAGCGGTGACCAATCTAGCTGAATAGATTTCTGTATGACCACCACGTTTGCACATCGCGTGGTGGTTTTTTTACATCTATAGAAACTGATAAAAGCAGAAGTACTTGAAATAGCCATTCACGTGTAATTAAATGGGAAGAGAAGCCATTTGCTAAGAAGTGATCGTTGTATATTCTCTTATAAAATGGGAGGAATAAAGTTGAAAGCGATTCAAATCATAGAGTTTGGTGGACCAGAAGTCTTGCAATGCGCTGAAGTAGCTGAGCCGACCCCGGCCCCTAATGAAGTTCGTGTACGACTGTTTGCTGCAGGTGTGAACCCGAATGAAACCTACATTCGTACAGGCACGTACTCCTTTTATATTCCAGAGCTGCCATACACGCCTGGTTTCGATGGAGCGGGAGTGGTGGATGCAATAGGGGAGGGAGTAACGCATCTCCATGTGGGAGATCGCGTTTTCGTAGCTGCCCTTCTAGCTAAGCGAAATACCGGTACGTATGCGCAAAAAGTAGTCTGTGATGAAACAGCGGTCCATCGCTTGCCGGAATCTATTTCGTTTGAGAAAGGTGCGTCTCTTGGCATTCCGGCACTTACTGCTTATCGGGCTTTGTTTCACAGGGCAAAAATGAAGCCAGGTGAGACCGTTTTGATACACGGGGCAAGCGGTGGTGTTGGTTTGTTGGCCGTGCAAATGGCTAAAGGCTTGGGAGCAACGGTGATAGGAACGGCAAGTACAGAAGAGGGAAAATCTTTGGTGAAAGCTTCAGGAGCCACACATGTACTCGATCACATTACAGAAGCTTCAATCGATAAAATCATGTCTTTGATACATGAGCGAGGACCCGATGTGATCATCGAGTTTCTGGCAAATGTGAATTTGGAGACGGATCTAAAGATAATCGCACCTTATGGCCGTATCGTCGTAGTTGGTAACCGTGGTAGCATTGAAATCAACCCGCGACTGGCGATGATGAAAGAAGCGGATATTTTAGGACTAGCTCTTTGGAATGTGCTACCCGCTGAGTACGAGGAGAGTTTGCATGCTGTTGAAGCTTTCCTGCAATCCGGTCTTTTACATCCGGAGATCGGAGAAGTATTGCCGCTTGAGGATGCCAATAAAGCTCATGAACAAATCATCGAGAAGAAAGCCCGTGGAAAGATCATCTTATCCGTTGATTAACGATCAAATAGGATATAGCAAGTAGAAAAAGCTCGCTAAATAACGAGCTTTTTCTCATTTTATCGTTTTTTCATAGATTATACGCCGGATATAGTATACCTTCGATTTCGCAGTTGGCATGGAGTACGGTCAGTTCCCTTAGATTCCTATCGTAGAATCTATAGACGGGCAGGAGGAATGCTTTGAGGGAACGTAAAGAGATTGTTCGGGTCATAGGCTGCCTTGACGCGGGTCAGTCGCTCAAAGTTACTGCCGTAATAAGCACTTGGCCAGTTCTTTATTGAAAGATCTGGCGCATTCACGTAAATGCCCCGGGTAAAGGGTAACATAGCCCGGCGAAAGTTCTCTACCCAGAGAGTTCCCCGTTTAGCCCCAGCCTTCGTGCGCCAGGTTGCCAAAGGTGTCATCGTATACTGCGCTTTACGATAGTAGTAAGCCGTTGCGCGATTAGGCACTTTGGCAACAGCACCTCCAAGCCCATGGAGAAAGATAGTGGCGGAGTAGGTAGGGGGTGATTCGACAAAACGACGAATAATGGAAATCCCCTTATCAGGTATCCGATGAAAGACATTTGGTCCTACACTTTTAAATGGCAAGGGAGAGGTTGGGGTCGTGGCTGCTACTCGGTCCACAGATTCGATCCAAGGTATCTCTTCAATGACAACCTTTCTTGGCGTACCAGCTCGAAGCAATGGCTGTAACAACTGGCGAAGCTTTTTTGCGGAGCCGAGGAAAACCCCTTGCATCAGTATCGGAAAGCTCTCTGAGGAATTCGATCTTTGCAATCCGGTGGCTATTCCGAGCGTGGGAGTAAGCTTTTCATTAGAGCCAGGAGCCGTGTAATTTTGCCATGCTCTCATCACCGGTTCAAGATCACGCAGTTCCCAGCTGATCTCAGCAAAGCCCACCGTCTCAATGGGATGAGTACGAAAGCGGAATGTCGTACAAATGCCAAAATTGCCGCCGCCACCTCCACGCGAAGCCCAGAATAAGTCAGGATTGCGGTTAGCGCTGGCATGAAGTATGAGACCGTTGGCGTCAACCATCTCTAATTCGAGCAAATGGTCGATAGTCAACCCATATGGTCGAGAAAGAATACTGTGGCCTCCTCCAAGAGTAACGCCAGCAATACCCGTAGTAGGACACACCCCGACTGGCACTACCAACCTTTCTTTCCAGAGGGCCCTATTCAAAGCGCCTCCCTTTATACCTGTTTGAACAGTAGCTGTGCCACGCTTACGATCAACATCTACCTGATGCATATCACTGACGTCTATGACGATCCCGTCATCAACTATAGATAAACCCTCGTAACTGTGTCGTCCAGATCGCATGCGAATCGGAACTTTATGATGGCGTGCCCAGCGTACTGCATTCACGACATCTTGTGTTTTCTTGGCGAAGACGATTACCCGCGGGAATTTGTTGAAGACGAGATTGAAATCTTTACGAGCATGGTTGTATTGAGGATTTCCAGGCAATACGATACGTCCGGTAAGCTCCGGTTCTCGGCCATGTCTCAGTATCCCTGGCGTTTGTCTCTTGGCATTTTGCGAAACGGCAAATCTTTTCTTGGCACTCCCAGTTTTTATCGTTTGTATAAAAAGCATTGGTTTGGATGCTCTTACTGTACGGAATTGCGGTTTTTCTCCGTTCAATCTACTCACATCCTAATCATCATGATGTCGACAGCTTCCAAAAACCGATCTTAATCACGCCGTAAAAGGAGGACTGTATTACATAAGGATGTTAGACCAATAGAAAATGTGTGGGTGAATGACGTCCTTCATTCGTCTAATTTCGGTGGGTGTCTTTTCTAACAGACAAAATGGTATGATATGACATAAGATTCCAATTCTAAGAAATGAAAGGAAGCATTATGAATTTAGGGTATACAGTTACACAGCAACAATTGATGGGTATTTTATTAAACGTCGCCGTGGTTCGGCCCGTGTTCATCTGGGGCGCTCCGGGTATTGGAAAATCATCTTTGGTCGAAAAATTTGCAGAGCAAGTGGGTCTTCCATGCGTTTCTTTGCTAGGTAGCCAGCTTGCACCTGAAGATATAATCGGTGTTCCGCAAATTGTGGACGGAAGAAGCAGATTTTGCCCGCCGGCTATGATCGCTCGGAAAGAGCCGTATTGCTTGTTCTTAGATGAATTAAACGCGTGCTCACAAGAAGTTCAGAAAGCCTTTTACAGTTTGATTCATGAAAAGCGTATTGGTGATTTCAAGCTTCCAGAAGGGTCGATTGTGATTGGTGCGGGGAATCGCGTGCAAGACAGCGCGATTGTGAAGCCGATGTCATCTGCCTTGATCAATCGCATGTTCCATGTGCAATTAAAGGTTTCCTACAAGGAATGGATGGAGTGGGCATACAGCGATGGCATCCATCCAATGATCATGCAATTTTTGGAAATCAGACCAGATTACTTATGGTCGCAACCGCCGAAAACCGAGGAGCCCTTTTCTACACCGCGATCCTGGCATATTCTTTCGGATGCCTTACATGAGTTCGGTGAAGATATTTCAAATGAGATGCTGGGGATATTGGCGAGCGGATGCATTTCCCCTCAGCATGCAGCGCAGTTTAAAGCTTTTCATAAAAACATCAACGGCAAGCACCAGCTGAATCGGATACTTGAAGGAGAAGCGGCGTTTCCCTCTGCTCCTGAGGATCGGGATGTCCTATATTTCTTGGCAGATTCGTTCCGCGCACAGATCATAAAGGAGCTGCCGACAGAAAAAGCATCTGTCCACGATCAACACAAACGGTTTGTCCATCGAGCAAAAGCCTTATTGAAGGACTTGAGCAGTATTTCGCTTGAGATGGCGCAGATGGTGGTTGCCAAACATGATGAAGGGAACTCGCTTCCGGATTGGTTTGTCGTGGAGGTTATTCGCGACTTGCCTAGACTGGCAATGGAAAGAAAGGATAAATAAAGCATGTCCAAGAAAAAGCAAGCACAGCTGGATGTCGCTCTTCAAAACTATTTGCAGGCGGTCAGCCTTCTTGAGAAGCACCCGATGTTTGCACCACTGTGTGCGCGTGTACACTTTATTCGAAAAGAGCATAATCTCTGTCCTGAAACAGGCTGGGCGATTGTGACCAAAGATGGAACGGTTCATGTTCATCCGACCCGAAGAGCAGAAGTACACGAGTGGGTGTACGTACTGGCTCACAACCTGCTACATCTCGGGTTTGGTCATTTTGTAGAGAAGGAGCAATCTGCCATTTGGAATATCGCCTGCGATTGCTTTATTGCAAAATTTTTGCAGGATATGAAGTTAGGTAAACCACCAGAGGAAATGTCATATGGCATTTCGTTTTCCGGAAAAAGCGAGGAAGAGCTTTATTCACACTTTCTCGATCAAGGAGTTCCCGAACATATGAAGTTGTTCGGGACTGGTGGAGAGAAGCAGGCTGATCTGGTTTTTGCAGATAAAAGTGTTCGCTATAGGTACAATCGAGATGTCAAATGGGAGGAGCTATTCGGAAAGGGATTAGCGCAAGCTGTACAAAGTGCTGTCAGTGTAGCAGGAGGCTATACGACTGTACTTGGTGGCGATGAAAATAGATTGTCCCCCGCATTAAAGGCAAAGAAGTGGTTTATTAACCATTATCCACTGCTTGCTTCTCTCGCAGCAAACTTTACGATTATCGAGGATCAGCAAATCTGCCAACGGCTGGACATTTCTGTTGCGGCGATTGATGTCACTACCCAAGAAATTTATTTCAATCCTGCGGCTGGACTTGATGAGGAAGAGAGCAAGTTTGTCATGGCTCATGAGCTACTGCACGCAGGACTGCGACATCATGAGCGCTGCCTGGGCAGAGACCCGTACTTCTGGAATGTCAGCTGTGATTATGTGATCAATCATTGGCTCTTGGAAATGGGCGTCGGTCGCTTGCCGGAGATTGGTGTTCTGCTTGATCAGGAGCTTAGCGGGCTGTCTGCAGAAGCCATCTATGACCGGATTGTCACGGATTTGCGGACGTACCGGAAGCTGTACACATTTCGCGGTATCGGACAGGGCGATATTCTAGACCACGGGGATCGTCGCTTTTGGGATATCAGGGAAGGAACGGCACTCGATGATTTTTACAAAGGGGCTTTGGCACAGGGCCTGGTCTATCATCAGGAGCTAGGGCGAGGACTGATTCCAGCGGGGCTGATGGAAGAGATTCGTGCCTTGGGACAGCCGCCGATTTCATGGGATGTGGAACTGGCAAGATGGTTTGATGATCATTTCACCCCTATGGAGAAAAGACGAACCTTCTCCCGTATGAGCAGGCGCCAATTCTCAACCCCTGATATCCCAAGACCTGCCTGGGCGTATCAGCAGACCGACCTGGAAGGCAGAACATTCGGCGTTGTTCTCGATACCTCCGGCTCCATGGATCAAAAGCTGCTGGGAAAAGCGCTTGGTGCCATTGCCAGCTACAGTCTGTCAAAGGATGTCCCGTTTGTACGTGTCGTGTTTTGTGATGCTGCCGCCTATGATGCAGGCTACCTGGCGACCGATGAAATAGCGGAAAAAGTGAAAATCAAGGGACGTGGAGGAACCGTTCTTCAGCCTGGAATTGATGTGCTTGAAAAAGCAGAGGATTTTCCAAAAAACGGACCAATCTTGATTATTACGGATGGCGATTGTGACCGTATCCGCATATCCAGAAATCATGCTTTCATTCTCCCAAAGGGAAAAAATCTGCCATTCGTTCCCAGAGGGCCAGTATTTCGCATTGATTAACAAGGAAAGAGGGGTACAGCAGATGGAGATACACCAAATCCCCGCCACCGTACAGTTGATAAAGCGTTCGAAATCAGAATGGAGCTCCTTTGCCTATAAAAAATGCCAGGATGTTTACGGGTACGACAGCAATGCGCTCAGACGATTTGCGGTGATCATACAGCTTCAATACGATAAAACGGTAAGCGAAGAGGACAAGGAATTTCTCGAGTTTTTGATGCAGCAGGAAATCGACATGCACAGAAGCCACCCATACCAAGGCGCACATGAATCAATGGATATCCTCGCGTACTTGCTGGCAAAGTTTAAAGACGTTCATCATATCCGGCTATTCGAGCAGGCAAAGCTATCCAACTTTGACACCTATTACGGTTTTGATTCCGAGTATTTGTTTTCCGCGGGAATTGAAGAAGCGATCCGATATGTCGAAGAAAATGACCTGTACACGAGCAGCTCCTATTTTCAAGGAATGGAAGATGAAATAAGGACGTTGTTTACAGCGGAATACATGGAGAGATGGCTTCAAACAAAGACCAGGAGCTATCCAATCAATCAGGAAGACGAGAGTCTCTCCACCCTGATGGATCGAGCTGTCGTGTTTGGCGATATCGCGGAAGCAAGAAGATTGCTGGCACAGCTGGAAGCTTCCTCGGGATCTGAGAAAAGTGACTATTCTTATTTGTACTATCGCTGCAAAGAGCTGGAAGAGTACGACAAAGCGTTGACCTACTTGACAAAGCTGACACCCTATCAGGAAGAAGCGTCCGATCGGGTATCACTCTCGCTCAAATTTGCGGGAATTTATATGGGCAAGGAGATATGGGATCAAGCGTTTGCCAGTGTCAAACAGTGCCAGCAGGAGCTGAATACCTTTACCTCGTGGAAGCGCAATGGTCTCGGCAGAAGCTTGAGCGAAGCCCTGCTGGACATCAGCCTGGGGGCAAGAGAATGGGATAGATCTCTAGCGAAAGAAGCGTATAGCTGGGCTGATCAAATGCTGAGAGTGACAAACAACGACAGCTATGTGATCCTGAAAAAGGCGCATCAGTGTGCCCGGATGCTTAGGCTCAGGAAAGATAAAAGACGGTATGGGAAAGAATGTAGGCTGGAAGCGAGAAGGATCAAGAAAATGATCGGAAGACGCTCTTGATCGTGTACCATGCCAGAGTGTGAGAGCTTCGTTTGAGACTAAAGCGATATTTCGTTCGTGCTCGCCTCTCTGGCGGTTTGGTGGTATGAATGGCGGGATAAAAAGCGGGGACACAATTCGATCATCTGAGGGCTGGACATGCCCTTGAAATTTCCGAACATTCAGTATAATCTTGAGGGGATGGATTGATTCGAAAGCGGAGGGTGGTTGATTCATGTTCGAGGAGAGCGTTTCGCTCAGGATGTGGAAACGTTTTGTTCATGAAGGTGTAATTGACTCAGCGCGAATCAACAAACGAATTAGTGAATCATGGTACCGCTGCAAGCGAAACAGTGTAAATCCTTATGCGGGTACTGGTCAAGTCGTCCTCGCTGGCGAAGCCTTGGCCAGAAAGCGGGAGAACAGTCGTCTATTTCTGGAGCTTGCCATGCCCCAGATCAGTCGGCTGTCTCCGTTTATCCACGATGTCGGGATGATCGCACTGGTCATCGATCCGGAGGGCTATGTGCTTAGCATGCAAGGGGAAAAGCATGCACTTGCGGATGCACACGCGATCAACTTCGTCGAGGGTGTACGCTGGACGGAGGATGAGGTGGGGACCAATGCGATCGGGACAGCCATTCAAGCAAAAGAGGCGATCATGATCAACGGGACAGAGCATTATTCAGTCGCCTCGCATCGGTGGAGCTGCTATGCAGCCCCGATCCATGATGAAAAGGGCGCATTGCTCGGGGTGATTGATGTTTCCAGTCGTCTGGAGAAAAGCCATCCGCAGACGATGGCTACAGTGATGACGCTTGCTTATTCCATTGAGCAGGCATGGATCAAGCAGCGACAGCAGGATGAGCTGGAATTAATTCGTCGCTCCCTCATGTTGACAGATGAAAACGAGCGGTTCGCACTGGTCTGCAACCGCGAGCAGCGGCTCGTCTTTGCAAGTAAAAGCGTACGGAAGCAAATCGGTAACTGGGCGGAGATGACACGCGAGGAAGTGGCGGAATACGGCTTTCATGAAGCGAGACAGGCACCCGTTTTTTCTGAACGGCATCTGGGCATCATCGGTTGGGCGATCGAGCTGGTGCCAAGCAGTTTGCGGACATCGCGCTTGATTGGAAATGGAATTCGGAACATCCCTTCGACGTTTCGCTTCAAGGGTGAGGCAGGGACAAGTCCAGCCTTCAGCTCCGTATTACAGGAGCTTGAACAGATTGCGCCAACGGATACGAATGTCGTGATCTACGGAGAAAGCGGTACGGGAAAAGAACTAGCAGCGCAGGCTATTCATGACAATAGCCCGAGAAGAGAAGGACCTTTTGTAGCGGTCAACTGTGGAGCAATTCCTCGTGAGTTAATGGAAAGCGAGCTGTTCGGGTACGTCGAAGGAGCATTCACAGGAGCTCGTCGACGAGGCTATCAGGGAAAACTGGCGCAGGCTAACGGAGGAACGCTGTTTCTTGATGAGATTGGTGAAATTCCGCCAGCGATGCAGGTAGCTTTGCTGCGAGTGATGCAGGAGAGAAGGGTAACACCCGTCGGAAGCAGTGAGGAGCTTGCGCTGGATATTCGTGTGATCGCTGCTACGCATCGCAATTTACGTCAGCAGGTGAGGGAAGGGACATTTCGCGATGATTTGTATTATCGGCTGCATGTACTGCCAGTCTCATTGCCACCGCTACGCGCACGAAAGGAAGACATACCGCTGCTCATTCGTCATTACTGCCAGAAAAACGGCTACCAGCTTACTCTGCCAGATGATATGCTGACAGATCTAATGTCGTATGATTGGCCTGGAAATATTCGCGAGCTATACAATGCTGTAGAGCGCATGCGAGTACTTCCTCAGGAGGATTGGAAGCGATTTCTGACAGGTCGGATTGCGTCCGCTTGGGAGGATGTTAGGCCAACTGATTCCGCAGCCAGCCCAACTGTTGATTCTGACCATCTAGATCTTGTCGGCCTGGGTTTTCGCGATCAGCTGGAGAGAAAAACGATTGTTCAGGCGCTGGAAAAGAGCGGCGGAAGTGCCTCGGTGGCGGCAGAGCTGCTGGGGATTCCACGCAGCACCTTTTATCGCAAGCTGAAAAAATATCGTCTCTAACGAGGAGGGGAAGGGAGTGGAAATCAATGCAAAACATACGGTCTAAAAATACAGTCCAACTTCTCGATACCACCTCCCGACCATATACCGGGGAAGTACTCGTTCCATTCAGTCTGGATGAAGCGTACGCACGTCTGTGTGCAAAAGACCCAGCGATGCCGTCTCTCATTCATCTTTGGCGGCATGAACGCGCGATGGTACTCGGATCCAGGGATGCCAAGCTGCCGCACGCAGTTGAAGCAATCCGTGAGCTGCAGATGAGAGGGTATGAGACGGCTGTTCGTCAATCGGGAGGTGCAGCCGTTCCACTTGCTCCTGGGGTCGTCAATCTGTCGCTTGTCATGCCGGCAGGAGCTGTCGATTTGAATCCCGAGCCGTTTTTTGTCCAAATGGTCGAGCTGATTCGGGCAGCTTTGGGAACAGACGGAGAGAGGATGCACAGCGGTGAAGTAGCAGGCGCTTATTGTCCTGGATCCTATGATTTGGCTATGAATGGTCTCAAGTTTTGTGGGATTGCTCAGCGCCGCTTAACGCGGGCTGTCGCCGTGCAGGCTTTTGTTAATGTAGAAGGGAGTGGACGTGAGTATGGGGAGCAGGTACGCGCCTTTTACCGAGTTGCAGCACAAGGTACCACTGTCCACAACTATCCTCAGGTGCAGCCCGAGCGGATGGCGAGTTTGGCTGAACTGGGAGTATCCGGAAGCGTAAGCGGATTTGCTGCCAGAATCCGCGAAGGGTTGAATGCGAATAAAGAGTCTGCAATTGCTGTGATGGATTCTTGTCCGCCGTGGCTTGAGGCTGAGGCTGGGAATGCACTGGATGCGTTGAAAGTAAGAAATCTGCTGGTCGGTTCATGAGGAACCGGCCTTTATTTTATAGGTCACTAAGGCTTTGCCTCCTCTGGGGAATCTCATCGCCGTATTTCTCCTTCTTGCTAAAACGCTCCAGACAAGCCTGGCAGATGCACGCCTTGCGCCTTTGCTCTGGGGGGATCAGCTCGAATATCTCCTTGGGAAAAGCGGCATGAAAGCACCAGCATTTCTTTGTCTGGGCGAGATGGCCACACCGATTGTCAGCACCACAGAGTGGACACTGGCTTGGCGAGATGGTTTTGTCAGGCATTGGGCTCACTCCTTAGAGAGGAATATACTTGCCATATCATTTTTAGACGCGATACGTTTCATTCAGTTGCACCATTAATGCAGCTGTTTGGGATGAGACAAAATGAGACAAAGTGGGATATCGTCTCATTTTGTCTCATTTTTTTGCTTGAAACAATCCGTAGAAAATAATCTGAAAAGACTGTCATATCAAGGTTATTCCTGCATACGGCGAGCTGGCACGCGGATTGCAAAAATACAAGGGCAAGAGCGATCGTCCGGTCGTTCCACAAACCAAGCGATGGAGGGGGCGTATCTGATGAAAGTAATCCAGGCGGAAGAGCAAGTGCTGTCCCGTGAAAAAGCGAAATGGATGTATCGCAAAATGCTGGAGATTCGGGAGTTCGAAGATGCTGTGCACGTACTGTTTGGACAGGGAAAGCTGCCGGGCTTTGTCCATCTGTATGCGGGAGAAGAAGCGATTGCAGTCGGGCTGGGCGCTCATCTGGATCAGAAGGACAGTATAACCAGCACGCATAGGGGACATGGTCACTGCATTGCCAAGGAATGCGACTTGAACAAAATGATGGCAGAAATATACGGAAAAGCGACTGGTCTTTGCAAAGGCAAGGGAGGATCGATGCACATTGCTGACCTGGACAAAGGGATGCTGGGGGCAAACGGTATCGTCGGTGGCGGATATCCGCTAGCGTGCGGGTCTGCTTTGACCGCCAAACTGAAAAAGACAAATGCTGTCAGCGTCTGCTTCTTTGGGGATGGTGCCAACAATCAAGGGACGTTCCACGAGGGACTGAATCTGGCGGCGATCTGGAAGCTGCCCGTCGTATTTGTGGCAGAAAACAATGGCTACGGGGAGGCGACACCGTTTACATATGCCTCCAGCTGCACACATATCGTTGATCGTGCAAGCGGTTACAATATGCCGGGGGTTCAGGTGGATGGAAAGGACGCATTGGCTGTATACCGCGCTGCTGAAGAAGCAGTTGCCCGCGCACGTCGCGGCGAAGGACCAACGCTGATTGAATGTATCACCTATCGCAACTACGGCCATTTCGAGGGTGATGCACAGAAATACAAGAAGGAAGTCGACAAGCAGGAGCATTTGAATGAACGTGATGCTATCTCTGTCTTCCGTGCCCATCTGGCGACATCGCAAACGCTGTCGGAGGCGGAACTGACCGAAATCGAAAACGAGGTCGCGGCTGCAGTACAAGAGTCGATTCGATTTGCCGAGGAGAGCCCGTATCCGGATGCTGACGAGCTGTTGACCGACGTATACGTGTCGTACTAAGAAAGGGGGATGGAAGAGATGACAAGAAAAATCAGTTTTTCTGCTGCGGTGAATGAAGCGATGAAGCAGGCTATGCGTGCGGATGAGAATGTGATTTTGATGGGGGAAGACGTCGCGGGTGGAGCACAAGTGGACCATTTGCAGGACGATGAAGCATGGGGCGGCGTACTTGGAGTCACCAAAGGACTGGTGCAGGAATTTGGGCGTGAACGCGTACTGGATACCCCGATTACGGAAGCGGGCTATATCGGGGCAGCGATGGCAGCGGCAGCCACTGGCATGCGGCCGATTGCCGAATTGATGTTCAATGATTTCATTGGCAGCTGCCTCGATCAGGTCATGAACCAAGGGGCCAAGTTCCGCTATATGTTCGGTGGCAAGGCACAGGTGCCGGTCACCATTCGGACTATGCACGGTGCCGGATTCAGGGCGGCTGCACAGCATTCCCAGAGCCTGTATGCGATGTTCACGCACATCCCGGGGGTCAAGGTAGTCGTTCCATCTACGCCATACGAGGCCAAAGGCTTGCTGCTCGCCTCCATCGAGGACAATGATCCCGTCATTTTCTTTGAAGACAAGACGCTGTACAACACGACAGGGGAAGTACCAGAGGAATATTACACGATTCCACTCGGCAAGGCGGATATCAAACGGGCGGGTAGCGATATCACGATTGTAGCTATCGGCAAGCAAGTGCAAACCGCGCTTAAAGCAGCAGAGCAGCTTGCAAAAAAAGGGATCGAGGCAGAAGTGGTAGACCCACGGACATTGTCACCACTTGATGAGGAAACGATCCTCGCTTCCGTCGCGAAAACAAACCGGCTGATTGTGATTGACGAGGCCAATCCGCGATGCAGCATCGCTACGGATATCGCTGCGCTTGTGGCAGACAAAGGCTTTGATACACTGGATGCGCCGATCAAGCGGGTTACAGCGCCGCATACGCCAGTCCCGTTCTCGCCAGTACTGGAGGATTTGTATCTGCCTTCGCCTGAGAAAGTGATCCAGGCCGTATCAGAGTTGATCGGGGACGCATCGATCACCGCTGTTTCATAATAGTGTCCGGGGAGCACCCGACTAGTGGCAGAAGCGAACGTCGGGTGCCCTCGCCCCTGTAAGAGGGGACTATGTTGGCAGGAGAGGAGAGAAGAAAATGGCAGAGAATATCATCATGCCCAAGCTGGGGATGGCAATGGTGGAAGGGACGGTCATCGCTTGGAAGAAGCAGACGGGGGAACCCGTGAAAAAAGGAGAGGGCATCGTCGATATTAGCTCGGAAAAAATCGAGATGGAGGTAGAGGCTCCCGCTGATGGTGTCCTGCTCAGCATTAACGTGCCGCCAGGAGGGGTTGTTCCCTATGGAACGGTTCTAGGTGCGATTGGTCATCCAGGTGAGCTGGTAGCAGTCGCATCAGCACCTGTGGCGGCTTCGGGAAATGCCCAGGCGGAATCGGCTGCCTCATTGGCCATTCAGAAACAGCAGGGACCCCCAACCAGTATAGAGACAGCAGCGACTCCTCTTTCCCTACAGTCGCGCAATAGCATCAAAATATCCCCTGTTGCTCGTAAAATGGCCGAGGAAGAAGGAGTCGATTACACACTCCTGATTGGAACAGGGCCACAGGGACGAATTACCAAAGAAGATGTGGAGCGGGCTGTCCTCTCTCGCGGACATTCACAAGCGGAAGCAGCGCAGGAGAAAAGCGTGTCTGATGCGACAACTGCAAGTGGCCAATCGACAGTGGATCACAACACAGCTGCAACAGCTTCAGAACTTCAGCCGGTTCAAACAGCAGAGCGCATCCCGGTTACAGGCATGCGCAGGGTCATCGCGGAACGGATGCATACGAGCTTACAGCAGAGTGCACAGTTGACGATCAACATGCGGGCGGATATTACGGAGCTTTTACAACTGAAGGAAAAGCTGTCTGCTGAAATAGAGGCTCGGCACAAGCTGAAGCTGTCTGTTACGGATTGGATTGCCCGGGCCGTAGTGCTTGCACTCCTGGGTCACAAACAAATGAACAGCGCGTTTCTAGAGGATCGCATAGAGCGATATGAAGCGGTTCATTTAGGGATCGCGGTAGCATTGGAAAAGGGTCTCGTCGTTCCAGTTATCCGTCATGCAGAAGCAAAAACTCTTACCGAGCTGTCACATGAAATAAAATCAGCCAGTACAAAAGCGCGGCAAAATCAGCTTGCGCCCGAAGAAATGAAAGGCTCTACCTTTACGATCACCAATCTTGGCGGCTATGGTGTGGACACCTTTACGCCAGTCTTGAACCCCCCGGAAACAGGCATCCTTGGCATCGGAGCAGCGAGAGATACACCGGTTTATATCGGTGACGAGGTACAGCGACGCAGCTTGTTGCCACTATCCCTGACTTTTGATCATCGGGCGTTGGACGGAGCGCCTGCGGCTGCATTTTTGGCCGAGGTCAGACGATATCTCGAAGATCCATACAGCCTGCTGATCTAGGAGGGAGAGCGCATGTATGATATTGCTATTATTGGCGGAGGTCCCGCCGGTTACGTAGCTGCTATCACAGCGGCACGGCGTGGTAAAAAGGTGGTCCTGATTGAACAAAAGGAGCTTGGCGGCACATGCCTGAACGAAGGCTGTATGCCAACCAAGGCGCTGCTTGAATGTGCAGAGACATATCAGCATGTTTTGCATGCCGAGCGTTTTGGCATCGAGGGAGCTGGAAGTCAGGCAGAGGTCAATTGGGAGAAGGTACATGATTACAAGCAGGGCATTGTTCGGAGCCTGACAGGTGGCGTACAGTATTTGATGAAGCGCAATCAGGTACAGGTTATACGCGGCAGTGCATCCTTTCAAAATGAACATACCTTGCAGGTCCAGACTCCAGACGGTATCAGTGTAATGGAGGCAGAAAAATATATCGTAGCGACAGGGGCTGAGCCTATCGCTCTTCCTTTTGCACCATTTGACGGAGAATGGATCCTAGACAGCAGTCACTGTCTATCGCTTCCCGCAACTCCACCTGTGATGCTCATCGTAGGAGGAGGGGTGATTGGCTGTGAATTTGCTTCTGTGTATAGTCGCATGGGAAGTCGCGTCATTGTGGTCGAAATGGCAGGACAGCTCCTGCCCGGAGAGGATGCTGATATTGCGGGTATTCTAGAAAAAAGTCTTCGAAAGTCTGGAGTTGAGATTCATCTCGAAAGCCGTGTAGAATCACTGGAGCGAGCGAGCAAAACAGCACACTTTTTCACAGCGGATGGTGTGAGCGAGGTACAGGCGGATGCGGTGTTAGTGGCAATTGGACGCAAGCCGCGTGTATCTGGTATCGGTCTGGAACAGGCGGGTATTCGTGTCACGTCACGCGGAATTGTAGTAAACGAGCAAATGCAGACAAATCAAGCCCATATTTATGCAGTCGGGGATGTGGCTGGTGGCATCCAGCTGGCGCATGTCGCTTTCCACGAAGGCGAAGTGGCTGCTCTTGGAGCATGTGGGGATGAGGTCACTGTCAATTTTCGGGCTGTTCCGCGCTGTATCTATACTGCGCCAGAGGTTGCCTCGGTCGGTTTGACAGAACGTCAGGCTCGGGAACAATATGAAGGACTACTTATTGGTGAGTTCCCTTTTTCGGCGAATGGCAAAGCAATGATCTTGCAGGAGACGGTTGGGAAAGTAAAGGTGCTGGTAGAGCCTGTCTATCATGAGATTGTCGGCGTAACATTGGTTGGGCCAAGCGCAACTGAGCTAATCGGGCAAGCAGCGCTCCTGCTGCATACGGAGATGACAGCAGATGCGATGGAGAGCTTTATCGCTCCACATCCTACACTCTCGGAGGCAATGCTGGAAGCAGTTCGAGGGGCACTCGGACACGCCGTTCACGGTTAAGTTTACGAAAAAAATAGCCAAGCAGAAAACCAGAATGGCATTCATTCTGGCTTTTTCTTGTTTTTGTACCATTTTCCAATAAATCGAATGTTCAAGGACAATTTTAGATTGACAACGATAATAGTAATCATTACGATATACTAATATCAGATAAAACGTAATGATTACTTTTTAAGGGAGTGTTACAAACAGATGCATAAAGCAACCCTACCTGGGCTATTGGCGAGCATTTTTGCCGTCAGCTTACTGATCGGATGCAGCGACAACAAAAGCAGTGTCGGGGAAATGCCGCACAAAGCGCGAGAGCTCGTCTATGCAACGGCGAAAGACATCAACGATATGAACCCACATTTGTATCCCGGCTCAATGGCAGCACAAGGGATGGTGTACGAATCGTTGGTCGAAAACACGCAGAACGGGATCAAACCACTGTTGGCAGAATCCTGGGACATCTCTGAGGGTGGCAAGGTCTACACTTTCCATTTGCGAAAAGGCGTTACTTTCCACGATGGAGCAACCTTTAACGCCGAAGCGGTCAAACAAAACATCGAGGCGGTGCAGCACAATGCCAGCAAGCATACCTGGATAAAACTGTCCTCGAAGCTGAAAGAAGTGCAGGTAATTGATGAGCATACTGTCCGATTCACACTTACGGAGCCGTATTACCCGACGTTGCTGGAGCTATCAATGACCCGCCCCTATGTATTTCTGTCGCCAAACGATTTCCAAAATGGAGAAACGAAGAACGGCGTAGCAGGGTTCAATGGTACAGGACCCTATAAACTGGTCGAGCATGTGACCGATCAATACGCGCGCTTCGAAGCAAATGAAAATTACTGGGGTGGCATGCCCAAAGTGAAGCGAATAACAGCCAAGGTGTTGCCTGCTGGTGAAACAACCCTGCTGGCGTTGCAAAAAGGCGAGGTTAACTTTGTCTTCACGGATGATCGTGGCACAGACAGTATCGATGTGGAAGCCATGAATCGACTGACACAAACGGGTACATATCAAATTGTTCGTAGTGAACCGATGAATACGAAGATGATCGTTGCCAACAGCAGCAGGTCGGACAGTCCCGTCAGCGAAAAGGCAGTCCGCGAAGCGATCTGGCACTCCATTGACAGGAAAACCATTAACCACAGTGTCTTCAGCGAGACGGAAACGGCCGCGGAAACGCTTTTCTCTTCTAACGTTGCTTACGCCAATATTGGATTACAGAAACGTGAATATGATCCTGGGACCGCGAAGCGCCTGTTGGAGCAGTCTGGCTGGTTCGCAACAAAAGAGGGTGAGCTTCGGCAGAAGGCTGGTCGCCCACTCTCGATGAAGCTGTATTACGATGTCAACTCCTCTTCACAAAAAACACAGGCAGAGTTGATTCAAAACGAGGTTTCCAAGATCGGCATGAAGCTGGATTTGATTGGAGAAGAATCAAGCTCTATCGCGAAGCGGAGATCAAACGGAGACTACGATTTACTGTTCAATCAAACATGGGGACTCGCCTATGATCCGCAAAGCACGATTGCTGCTTTTGCTGCCGAGTCGTCCTACCGTCATACAACAAGCGGAATCCCAGAAGCGAAAGAACTTTACCAAAAAATCGACGAAGTGATGATATCGGCTGACGAAAAAACGAGGCAAGCATTGTATGCAGACATTTTGACCATCGTACATAACGAAGCTGTCTTTATACCACTGACAAACGGCAGCGTAACGGTAGTCGCTCCGGCTAGTCTGCAAGGCGTCTTGTTCAAGCAAACGCAATTCGAGCTGCCGTTTGAACGGATGCATTTTGAATAGGAGAAATAATAACGATGATCCCGCAAAGGGGTGTGAAAGAAACGTACTATGGGCGGTTACCTTGTAAAACGAATTATGATTGCGATACCGTTACTCGTTGTCATTTCATTTCTGGCATTTGTGCTGAACCAATTGTCACCGTTGGACCCTGCTGAGATTATCTTACGTGCGCAAGAAGTTCCGGTAGTAACCGATGAGCTGATCACGGAAACGAGAACTGCGCTCGGCTTGGACCGCCCGCTGTTTGTCAGGTATGTTGATTGGCTGTCTTCTTGCCTACAGCTTGATTTCGGAAGCTCCTATGTGACGGGGAAGCCCGTATGGTCCTTGCTCGGTCCGGCTTTGCTGAACACACTCAAGCTGACAATTGTATCAGCGGTATTCATTATCATTCTCTCCATTGTGCTGGGCATCGTCTGCGCTTTGAGAGAGGGAAAAGTGCTAGATATATCGGTTCGTGGCATTTCCTTTTTCGTAACCGCGATGCCGACTTATTGGCTTGCGGCGTTGATGGTCTGGTATTTTTCCGTGAAGCTGGACTGGTTTCCGACGAGTGGAATGGACTCTTATAGCAGCTACGTCTTGCCAGTAGCGGTTATTGTTGTTGGTTACGCGGGTATCTATTTCCGGTTGATCCGCAGTTCCATGCTGAGTAATCTACATGAAGACTACGTGCTGTATGGCAGAGCGTGCGGCTTGCCAGAGAGTAGAATTATCCTGCATATTTTGCGCAATTCCTTACAGGTAGCAGTCTCGGTTTTCGGTCTTGCCATTCCCGTTATTTTGGGCAGCACAGTTGTCGTGGAGAACATTTTCGCATGGCCCGGTCTCGGTACACTGACGGTTAAATCGATACTTAGCAGGGATTTTCCCATTATTCAGGCGTATGTCCTGGTACTTGCTGCTGCCTTCGTGCTGTTTAATACCATGTCCGATATCATCAATGTGTTCCTGAATCCCAAGCTACGAAAGGAGTTATAGATGAAGCTGCTCGTGCAACTGATGAAGGATAAAGTAGCGGCTGTATCACTTGCTGTCGTCGCGTCCACGCTAATAATTGGTCTATGCGCACCACTTTTTGCACCGCATGATCCAAATGAGGTGCATATGGAGCTGCGCTTTGCAGAGACATCCTGGCAGTATTGGCTTGGCAACGACCATCTCGGCCGCTGTGTTCTTTCTCGGCTCATTTACGGTATTCGACCCAGCGTTCTGTGGGTGCTCGTCGCGTTAGCTACATCTGCAAGTATTGGTACTGTACTCGGTTTTGTCGCAGGCTATTTCAAGGAAAAGACCGATGCGTTCTTGATGCGGATTTGCGATTGCATGCTTTCATTTCCGGGGTACGTCATGACACTTGCGATTGTTGGCATGCTGGGGGCTGGGTTGGAAAATATATTGCTCGCATTTGTCATGATGAAATGGGCGTGGTTCACCCGTGTCATTCGAACTGCCGTCCTGCAGTATGCGGATGCCGATTATGTAAAGTTCTCTAGGACGCTTGGAGCTGGACATTTCCGCATCATGGCGAGGCATATCATGCCGGTAGCTCTACCGGAAATCGCGGTTATCTCCAGCAGCAGCTTCGGGTCCATGATTTTGCAAATATCCGGCTTGTCTTTTCTCGGCCTGGGTATTCAGGCACCACACGCAGAGTGGGGCATGATGCTGAATGAAGCGAGATCGGTCATGTTCTCCCGCCCTGAGCTAATGGTGATTCCAGGTCTGGCCATTATGGTAATCGTGTCATCCGTCAATTTTCTGTCCGATGCGCTCCAAACTGCTCTCGATCCAAAATTGATGACGGGCAGACAAGGAATGAAAGCACGCATCGGTACTTTCTTACCGAAGCTGCGAGGGAAGGAGGCTGCGTAAGCCAGTTATGAATATCCTTGAAGTCGAACATTTGAAAATATGGGACAGTCTCACTGGTCGCATCCTTGTTACGGACAGCTCCTTCCACCTCAGTCAAGGGGAATGCCTTGCTATTGTTGGAGAAAGCGGCAGCGGGAAGTCACTGACCTGCCGGGCGTTACTACGTCTGAATCGGTCAGGGCTTCGCCAGTCAGGGGACATCATCCTGAATGGAATCAATCTTTCTGGTCTTCCCGAGAAAGAGATGCGCAAGCTAAGAGGAAATAGACTCTGCATGATTATGCAAAATGGCATGCGTGCATTTGATCCGTCTCGTCCAGTCGGTGCTCATCTGCGGGAAACGCTTGCTGTACATACTCCTTGGAGTCGCAGTGAGAGGAGCGAAAACGTTAAACGAGCGATGGAGAGCGTTGGCTTCAATGATCCTTGTGCAGTATTGGCGCGTTATCCGCATGAATTGTCCGGGGGCATGCTGCAGAGGGTCATGATTGCTCTCGCTATCGTTCTAGAACCAGACATTCTCATTGCTGACGAACCAACGACAGCGCTAGATGCCGTTACACAATTCGAGGTTGTGGAACAGTTCGAGCAATTGCGAAGCCGGCTGGGCAGCTCAATGATATTTGTTTCACACGATTTGGGTGTAGTCAAACGGATTGCTGATAGGGTTTTGGTTATGAAGGACGGAGAAATCATTGAGCAAGGCGAAACAGGGGAGATTTTCTCTAGCGCGCAGCATCCGTATACCCGTTACTTGGTTTCGTCAAAGATGGCGCTTCAACGTCATTTCAGGCAGCTGATGGGAGGCGATGGTGTTGCTGAAGGTTGATGGTGTGAACAAATCATACAAAAAAGGTGGATGGTTCGTTAAAAAGTGGCAGCAAATCCTTCACGACATCAGCTTTGAATGGAAGCAGGGAGAATGCCTTGGCATTATCGGTGAAAGCGGCAGCGGCAAATCGACGCTGGGACGTTTGTTACTGGGCATTGAAAAGCCAGATCAAGGCAGCATCACGTTTGCAGGTAAACCCGTGGCAGGCCGCCATGCGAGAAGGGGAGGCATCAGTGCGGTATTTCAGGATTATACGTCGTCTATCAATCCGTTCTATACAGTCGAACAGGCGATGCTCGAGCCGCTAACGCTGGCAAAAGAGAAGCCGGAGCTGCGCAGAAGTAAAATGGAGCATCTGCTAGTACAGGTTGGGCTGGATGCCTCCTATTTTCCCAAATACCCTCATGAGCTATCAGGTGGAGAGGCACAGCGCGTATGCATTGCCAGAGCCATTTCCACAGAGCCCGCATGCATGGTGCTCGATGAAGCGATTAGCTCGCTAGATGGCTCAGTTCAAGTCCAGGTCCTGGATTTACTAAAGTGCTTGAGGGTCACGCATGGAATGGGTTATATCTTTATCACTCACGATATCCAGGCAGCTGCTTATTTGTGCGACAGGGTCATGATCGTGAAAAATGGTCGGATTGAGGAGCTCGTCGATGTCGAACGTTTGAGTAGCGTCCAATCTCCTTATGCAAGGGAGCTGCTGCAAAAGATCATGGTATGACCGAACCAACGAATGGGAAGGAGCAGTAGCGGTGAAAGGAGCCTTATCCTGGCCGTTTATGCGGCTGTATTTGCTCACGTTATGCTATTTCAGTGGAAATTCAATTTTAAATGTCATCATCCCGTTGAAAGGGGAAGCATGGGGAGCTTCCAATACGACGATTGGCGTCATTATGGGGGCGTATCTGCTTACAACCATGCTTTTCCGCCCATGGGCTGGCGGGTTGATTCAACGACACGGCCCCATTAAGGTGCTGCGCGTTATACTGGTTGTCAACGGAGCTGCGCTCGTGATGTATGCATTTACGGGTCTTGGTGGATATTTAGTCGCGCGCGTACTGCAGGGGGTATGCACAGCCTTTTTCTCTATGGCGCTGCAGCTTGGCATCATTGACGCACTTCCCGAAAAGGATCGTTCGCAGGGTATCTCCATGTATTCGTTATGCTCGTACATGCCAGGCATGATTGGACCTTTGCTGGCGATAGGCATATGGCAAACGGGTGACATGAACATGTTTGCAGGAATCATGCTCGTCATCGCTGTGCTTACAGGAGGAGTGGGCTTTACAGCGAAAATGGACAATCAGTCTACCGCATCCACAGGAGAATCTGAACCACGTAACCAAAGTGCTGCGATGTGGCAATCCTTCGGTCAATTGGTACAAAATCCTCATTTGTTCAAAAGTAGTGTACTGATGCTGAGCGCGTCGCTAATATTTGGCGCCGTAACTGCCTTTGTTCCGTTGTACGCTGCGCAGATTGAAAGTGGGAGCACTGCTGTTTACTTGATGCTACAGGCGGCAGTTGTCGTTGCGGCACGCTTTGTGCTCAGGAAAAAAATTCCGTCAGATGGCAAGTGGCATTCATTTTTTATGATGGGTACGATGTCGCTGCTTGCTGCGGCTTCACTGTGCGTTAGCCTCGCTACAAATGTCGGAGCCATTTTGTTCTATGCTGGTGCGCTCTTAATGGGCGTCGCACAGGCGCTTCTATATCCAACACTGACGACCTATTTAAGCTTTGTATTGCCAAAAGAAAACCGCAATGTGCTGCTCGGACTGTTTATCGCGATGGCCGATCTTGGTGTCTCGCTGGGAGGTATTGTGATGGGACCAGTGGCGGATTTGACCTCGTATTCCATGATGTACATGCTTTGCGCAGTCCTTGGTACAGCAATGATGCTCGTTGCCTACAACCAGCGCTCGCTATTAGCGGAGACGACTGCAGAAGAGAACAAAGCTATCTAAACGTTTCGAAAAAAGAAGGAGCTTTAAACACTATTGCCTAAAATAGGCAATTTTTTTATAATACATACGTATCACGTAGAGCGTCAATTGCCTTTTGCATATTGTCTATCATTCGCGATGAAATCATGACGAGGAGCGATTTGTGTGCAAATTCAAAAAGGATCGGACTTCCTATCCATCAACCTATACTCCCTACAAGGAAACAAAGCAAAGCCTAGCCTGAAAGCTGGTTATATTCCTGAGCTTGCACACCCTGATAAAGTAGAACTAAGCTCCATGACAACGTCAAGACAGCTCCCCGAGGATGCCATTAAGCATAATCCGGCACAGTTTTTCTTTAGTACAGATGTGAACGCGTCACTCGATCGAGTTCTGGATGGACAATCGCAAGAGTTCAAAGACGCCATCAATCATATTTTTGAATCCAATTTTTTTAATAACACCTCAGACTTTACGGACGAAGAAAGATCCGAATTAATTGAAATGGGAATGGCCAAAGCAAAGTTTTTGGCAGAAACATATTTAAAGGATAAGGATGCTTCACAATTTTTAGATACCATCCATCTTTTAGCTGGAGTATCGAAAACGAGAAAAGTAGACCCAGCTACAGGTGGGGTGAGCTATATAGAATTACCACAGAAACCACAAGGTGCCCCAGACGATTATATAAACCCTAGCAAATTGATGGAGCGATTTGATCCGGAAGCCTTTAAAAAGTATCAAGCAACGGAAACGAATGCAACAGAGCGTGCCAGTCTCCTCATCCAGTTTGTCAAAAAACAGCGGTTCCACCCAGAGTGGAGGACTACCTATCTCAAAGAACAGGACAGTCTCATGCAAAATCTAAAAAACACGCCCATTCCCAATCGATTCGAAGATGTTGACGCATCGAATCTGTCACAATTCGAAAGCCAGGTAAAGGAAAGAATGGCTGCAATACCGTTTGCGAATCAAGACCTTTTAAAAAGGAATTTGACTTCTTTCATCCATCTGCTGGGCAAAAATGATAGTGCTCACGCTTAGCCCTTCCTTTTGTCTGTTCCTCGTAGTTTAAAAACCGATGGGCATGACTTCATCTTAGGTCGTGACCAATGCATACCATGGAGGATTTCATGCATACAAAACAAAAGATTGTCGTTGTCGGTGCAGGCATTGTTGGTGCAGCGATGACCTATCAATTATCAAAGCATAATCAAAATGTCACTTTGATCGAGAGTCATTCAACAGCTGCGTGTGAAGTGACCGAAAAATCATTCGCCTGGATTAATCCGTCTGGGCGAGTTTTTTCTAAATCCCGTCCTTTATACGATGCAGTGCTCGCGGAATACCATGCACTAGAAAAAGAGCTACCTGGCCTGAACATCAATTGGCATGGGGCACTTACTTGGGGAATTGCTGCAAATAGTGAGGATAGTCAGATCCAGAGATTGAATCAGCAGCAAATGTTCGAATTGGAACCAAACTTGGTCGAATACCCCGAGGAAGCTAATTTTGCCGATAAGGAAGGCGCCTTAGATCCGGTACTCGCAACAAACCTTCTTATAAAAAAAGCTCAAGAAAACGGAGCAACAGTTCTCTTTGATACAAAAGTGATCCAAATACAAAAAGAGGATTCTGTCGTAGTTGGCGTACATACGTCCAATCAGTTTATTGAAGCGGATGTGATTGTCCTTGCTGCCGGTACCGCAGTACCCGGACTTTGCCTGCCACTTGGCATCGATGTACCCGTCGCTCCTTCACCTTCTATTCTGATTCGGATGAATGCGAAGGAAAAAATCATTCATTCGCTCATTTCTAACGAGAAATTTGAAGCGAGACAACCCAACAGCAAAACATTACTTGCGGCGGAGGATTATATCGATGAGTCAGGAGAAAATGGGCCAGAGGCAGTTGGAAAACGAGCCTTTGAAACGCTGCGCTACAGTTTGCGTGGCGGGGAGAATTTGACACTGGAAAGTATCAGTGTTGGATTGAGACCGATGCCGGAAGACGGGTATCCTATTGTTGGATTTCATGATCGGGTACAGGGGCTCTATCTAGCCGTGATGCATCCAGCAATTACACTAGCACCTCTGGTAAGTCGTTTAGCAGCAAAGGAAATTATCGGAAATATGCAAGTGGACGAACTAAGCAGTTGGCGATTATCCAGGTTTTCCGTTTCATAATTGCGATACCGAATGACTGTTTTCGGTTAAGAACTGGGTAAACCTTTAGGGTTTGCCTTTTTTGCGTTTGAAGCTAAGAAGCTGGAATTCATTTCGTTTTGATCGTGATCCACCACAAGGATGCACGTTTCATCCGCGAGGTGTGTAATGTATGGACATCTGTAAATCGGTTCGGCCCATGCCTACTGAGGTAGAACCCGGTCATGTTGTAGCGTGTCACTTATACGCTTGATGAGAAACAACCGTAGTAAAGGGTTTGCCTAGCTGTTAATAGCCTAGGTAGGTCCTTTTCTCTTTCAGTCAGAAATCGCTTTCAAATTTTAGGTTGATGCGGAGTTAAAAATTCGTTATGATATATTTTAAGGAGTATTTAATTCTACATATTGAGCGGAGATGTTTATGATAACGAAGACCTTTCAACAAATGATCAAGGAGAAATACCAAGATCTTTCACCTGGACAAAAAAAAGTTGCAGAATTTTTAGTAACTTCACTGGAACAGAGCGCACTTTCTACCATTTCTCAGATTGCGCGTGAAGTTGGAGTCAGCGAAACAACCGTCATTCGATTGTCTTATGCACTTGGTTTAAACAGCTTTTCTGAAATGCAAAAAATGATCAGAGAAGAGATGCTTAGCCAGAAACAACACGCTTCTCATGTGATTTTGCCTTCTGAGGAGGAAGAAGGAAAGGTTACGAACATATTTGCTCATTCTATCCAACATGAAAAGAAAATATTAGATTGTTTGGTTAACCAGGTGAGAGAAGAAGATATTTGGAAGACAGTAGAGCTATTGATGAAAGCTGACCGAATCATTGTTGGTGGCTTTCGGGAATCATACACAGCTGCTTACTGGCTTTACTACAAATTGAATCAGCTTCGTGATCATGTCTTCGTTTCATCACCGACTGGTTATCATCCGGAAACATTGGCTAATTTTACAGAAAAATCAGTTGTGTTATTAATTTCCTTGCCTCGCTACTCGAAGGAAGCTCTCGTTTTGGCAGAACAAGCAAGAGAACAAAAGGCTACCTTAATTGCCATGACTGACCGACCTTTATCGCCAATCGGGCAGCTTGCAACGATTACATTGACTACCGGAGAGAATCCAGAGATTTTTACGGACCACATCTTGGCACTGCTTAGTCTGTCAGAATTCATAGTCATGGGAATACATCAAAGAGATGAGAAAAATGCTCGCGAACGACGGAAAAAACTTGAACAAATCTACAACCAAGCAGGGTTATTTATCGAGTGAAATGGAGAGAGGGAACATGATGAAGATGAAGCGTGTGATTGTCAGACGATTGAAAATGGAATTAGTTCATCCCTTTACGACAAGTCTGGGAACAGAAAGAGATCGGGAATTTCTCCTCATCGAAATTCAGAATCAGGACGGACTATCTGGATGGGCGGAATCGGTTGCAAGTGCGGACCCTTTTTATAAAGAAGAAACGGTAAAAACGAATATGCACATCATGGAGGATTTCCTCATCCCGATCATTTTGAAGGAGCAAATCAATCACCCAGACGATGTATCACAGTTCTTTTCGCATATTCGTGGAAATTATATGGCGAAATCGGCCTTGGAAAGTGCCGTCTGGGATTTATACGCGAGAGAAAAGAATATATCCTTGGCAACTGCTTTAGGAGGAGTCAAAAAGCAGATCGAAGTAGGGGTTAGCATCGGAATCCAGGATTCTACAGATGAGACGTTGCGTAAAATTGAACGCAGTCTGTCTGAAGGGTACAAACGGATCAAAATAAAAATCAGACCGGGCTGGGACGTTGACGTAACGCGTAGTGTACGCAAAGAATTCCCAACGATTCCACTGAAGGTGGATGCAAACTCTGCGTACAGCTTGGAGGATATTGATCACTTAGCACAATTGGACGAGTTTCAATTAATGATGATCGAACAGCCTTTGGCTCACGACGATTTGATTGATCACGCTGAATTGCAAGCTCGAATGCAAACCCCTATATGTTTGGATGAAAGCATTCACTCTGCGGAGGATGTGCGGAAAGCCCTTAAATTAGGGAGTACAAAAGTAATCAACATCAAAATTGGACGAGTTGGTGGCCTGACAGAAGCCAAAAAGATCCATGATCTATGCCAACTGCACAACATACCTGTTTGGTGTGGAGGAATGCTCGAATCTGGAATAGGCAGGGCTCATAATATTGCAATGACCTCTCTCCCTAACTTTACATTACCTGGAGATACGGCTGCTTCCTCTAACTATTGGCATGCCGATATTATTAACCCAGAGGTTACAGTAGACAACGGGATCATAACCGTGCCAGATGGGGTAGGAATCGGCTACGAACCTGATCGGAACAAAATAAAAGCCCTTACGCTGGAAGAAAAAGTTTATGGATAAGTAGTATTCCTGTCTATCTTGCTTAATCCATGCCAGGGAACGCATAGTCACGTATAGTCATTAGCAAGCTGCATCCATTTTTGTATGAAACCTGATCCCGAGAGGAGTTATGAAAAATGGAACGACAAAGCAATTCGCTAGAACAGCAATTCATTCAGCTTGAAGAGCTATTTACGACTTTAGCAGATAAAAAGAAATTCAATGGAAACATCATGGTGCTCGATAAAGGCGTTCCCTTATACAAGGGGGCGTTCGGTTACGCACAGCTGGCGTCCTCTACGATGTTGAATACCGATTCAGTTTTTGAGCTTGCGTCTGTTTCCAAAGCATTTACCGCGATGGGCATCATGATATTGCAAGAACAGGGAAAAATCAGCTACGAGGACACAATCGAAACATTCCTTCCTGATTTTCCGTATGCAGATATTTCTGTACATCATCTGCTGACACATACGTCTGGTTTGCCGGATTACATGGCGTTATTTGAGCAACACTGGGACAGGTCTAAAATTGCCGCAAACCAGGATGTTCTTGAGCAGCTGAAGCTCCATAAGCCAGACATCCATTTTCGCCCAAATGAAAAATATGAATATAGCAATACCGGATATGTATTACTCGCCTTAATCATCGAGCAAGTGTCGGGAACTAGCTTTGCTGATTTTATGGAACAACGAATCTTTTATCCACTGGAAATGGAGAAGACTCGCGTTTACAACCGGAGATATACTCAGAAGTCCATTGACAATTACGCTTATGGATACGTTTCTGCCCATCATTTGGGAAAATACTGTTTGCCAGACGAATTAGCAGATCACGATTTTGTGATTTATCTGGATGGAATTCAGGGAGATGGAGTCGTTAATTCAACACTCGAAGACTTGAGAAAATGGGATAGGGCCTTATATACAGAGAAGCTGGTAAGCAAAGATACCCTAGAAAAAGCCTTTTCACCAGTTCTCTTGGCAGACCATCAACCTTCTGATTATGGGTATGGCTGGCGGATTCGCAATGATTCCGGGGTAGGAAAGGTTGTTTGCCACGGAGGGGGATGGCCAGGATATCAAACCTGGTTAGGCCGTTATCTTGATCATGACAAAACATTCATTTATCTTTCCAATATGGAACAGGACGGAGAAAGGACACAAGCGATTATAGAGGCTGTGGAGAATATCCTTTTTGATCGGCCCTATCGGATTCCGGAATAATCAAAGAAAACATCGCTTTCCACTTAGCCGGGTAATACCGGCTTATTTTCTTTAGGAAAATGTTTGGATTTAGCCTGGTTATGCCGATGCTATCTCACTTTCTGTACCATATAATGCCACGTCCGTTCATGAAAGAGAAAGTGACGTGTATACAACCACGTCCGCAATATAGCATTCTCCTGGCTTTGGTTTATGCTCTAAAAAATACATTGCGAGTAGCATTTTAAAGAGGTTCCGTTTGCCAAATATGCGAAAGCTCTCCCACGAATGGTGCTTTGGCTGCTGCTTCATGTAGGAGCCGTTATCCCATTTAACCGACATCGATCCCTTTCAGAATTTGGAGTCGGTTCAATCAAGGCTTGGAGCTCATAATGCAGCTCGTTTTGACTAAAGAGAGATAAATACGATCTCTCAATGAGGATCACGGGTCCTTGGAGAACGTAAGACTGTGTGGCGGCATAGGCGTAAAACTGTTCAATGGCTTGTGCGAGCTCAGCATCATCCTGTACTAATTTCTGGGTAGTGAGATAGTTGCCGCTGGGTATGGAATAATCGCCAGGGGCTTGTGTTTCCGTGTATAAAGTAATCGTGCTCGTTTCATTTTCGATAAAGTAAATATCTGATTCGAACAAGTTTGGAATGTATTTTGCCCGATCAGCCAACAATTTGGCATGAAGCTGCGTTTGTGCATCCATTTCAAGCCAAGGTGCCAAATAGCTCTCAGCTCGCCATTTGACTTGGTAGTGATAGGGGTGAACGGTAAAGTTTTGTTGTTCATACAATATCTTATTTATGAATTGCTGAAGCTCTTGAAGGCGAAGCAACTCATCATTGATTTCTACCAAGGAACGTTTGAGCAGCTGTTCGTATTGATCCGCAGAAAAAGATGTCATGCATTCTTTAATAGATTGGACTGACACTCCCAATCTGCGAAGCAACAGAATATGTGCGAGCTGGTAAACTTGATCCATGCTGTACATGCGATACTGATTGTTGTCGACGTAAGCAGGAAGAAGGACTCCTTTCTCCTCAAAATAACGAATTTGGTGAACAGACACGTTCATAAGCTTAGCTAATTCACTGATTGTAATTTCACTCTTCATAAAGGCTACTCCTATGGATTGGATGTTGTGAACTACCCCAAGATTAAACCCTAGGTCTGTCCTAAGGTCAAGCGGAGCGTTTAGAGGAACAAGGGGAGTGAAGATTTTGTTCTTTCCCTTTCTATGGTTTATGATGTAACATGTTTGAAAACTGCTTTGTGCGTAAACGAGGTAGTGCTTTTTTACACTTGCAGATCTTCAAGAATGAAGGTGATTATTATATATACGATCGGTGAATTTGCGAAAATTAGTAAGGTATCTCCTAGAATGCTAAGGCATTATGACAAGATTGAATTGCTAAAGCCTAGTTTTATCGAACAAAACGGGTACAGATATTATAGCGACGTGGAAATAAATAAAATTTCGATGATAAAGCAATTCAGAAGATATGGTTTTTCGTTAGAAGAGATCAAGTCCGTATTATGTAAAAATGATGTGGAATATACAAAACAGACACTGCAACTTAAGATCGATCACCTGCAACAGTCAACAACAGAACATCATTATTTAATACGGGAGCTGGAAAATCAACTTAGAGCAACGTTGGGAGAAGATACAATCTTTCAATCGAAACCAAACTTCGATATCGTAATCGGGCATCGCAGCGAATTCTTGGCATTATGTCAAAGAAAACGAACGAATGAAGCAGCAATGGATCAAATGATCCTAGAGCTCTATGAAGTGCTTGAGACAAGCGATTTAGTAATGACTGGAACACGTATGACAATCTTTCATGTAACCAATTACATGTATGATCCTGAGGATGCAGATATCGAAGTATGTATTCCGGTCAACGCTGAATATAACAAGGGAGCGTTTTATACCAGAATCATCGAAGGTGGATTGTATATGAGCACGATTTATATCGGTAGTTATGACGATATTAATCATCCTTACCAAGCGCTCATTGCATGGTCAAAACAGAATAACTATTCAATCATAGGACCATCCGTAGAACGATACTATCGAGATTGCGGAGAAACGAATAATCAATCTGAATACGTCACAGAAATATGCATTCCGATTGCAAGTCACACGATTATTGGTCAATGAAGTGAAACCGTTTTGATCATCCCAATCAAATAGCCGTGGATTTATGATCCACCATATTTTTTAGACAAATCAAAGACATAATAAATCTGCAATATCCTTTGTGAGTTTCTGAACTCGTTGAGTAGGAGGAGAGATATTGACGTTAACACAATGTCAGGGTATAGAATGTGTTTTACATTCGGAGCAGGACAATTTTGTAAGAAGAGAGCCTGCTTCGTTGTAAAAACTATCTCAGCCTACTAGGAAGTGAACAGAATGAGGAACCAACCAAGTCGAGTAACAAGTATGCCCGTATTTTCACAAACGATCACTGACTTTTGGCGAGCATCATTTTTGAATGGAGACGTCCTCTATAGCGATGAATCCTTAACTGTCACAATCAACCCTGATCTTGACGAAGAGAGTCGGGTCATGGTGCTGGAAACCTCAGACGGTCGGGTTATGGCAGTCCTTACGCCTGCACTGGCAGAGAAGGTAGGTCTTCATCTGCATCAAGAACTGTCTGAAGCAATCTTTCGTCGGAAATTGGATGAGGCCAATGTCACTTTGCACGGCGCAGACTATCTCTTTTATTTTTCGGAAGCGGATAAAATCGAATTGCTGCAAGAAACACTTGAAGGTGACTTGCGCCGGTTAACAGAGCAAGATAATGCCTGTTTTTCCGCGTTTCAGTCCTCCGCCTCGGAACAAGACTTGGATGACGCCCAAGTGGAATTGGATCATTGGGCGGTGTTCGGCTCTTATGAGCAAAATCGCTTGGTCTGCGCTGCGAGTATGTACCCCTGGGAGGACGACTTGCAAATTGCAGATCTAGGTGTGCTGACTCTGACCTCTTTTAGAGGAAAAGGGCATGCCCGCAAAGTGGTGCGCTCCATTTGTAAATACGCCTATGGTCAAGGATATGTACCCCAATACCGATGCCAACTCGATAACCATTCGTCTACGTTACTTGCAAAAGCGGCGGGTCTGACCCTGTTTGGAAAATGGGAAGTAATTTCTCCCGACTCCGCAAACTGACAGTCCCATATCCTGTTTCATTTAGAAGAAAAATAAACCGATCAGGAGGAAGCTGTTATGAAGAAAAAGCGGTCTAAGGTGTTATCTGCTGCCCTTGCGCTGACCCTGCTTGCACCAGCCGGAGCAATGGCGTCCAACGTCGCTCCTACAGTTGTTTCAAGCCAAGGATTGGGGAAAACCGCAGCCGAGAAGGCTGAGCTCCTACTCGAATCTACGGAAACGTTTAGTGTTCAATATGCGCTGATTGACAACGGTAAAATCATGATTTCTGGACAGACTGGCAAGAACGATAAGCCACTGACCAAAGATACGATCTACGGTATCGGTTCGGTCAGCAAAGTATTTGGAGCTGCGGCTGTCATGAAATTGGTCGACGAAGGGAAAATCGATCTGGATACGCCCCTCGTCCAATACATAACCGATTTCAGGATGAAGGACGAACGATATAAGCGCATCACACCGCGCATGCTGTTGAACCACTCGTCTGGTCTGCGCGGTACAGGAGCTCCGAACGATTCTTTATTCGAGGATAATGATCCTTACGCCCATGATACGATTCTGCAGACGTTGTCCGAGCAGACCTTGAAGGCGGACCCAGGTGCATTCTCGGTATATTGCAATAGCGGCTTCACGCTTGCCGAGATTCTCGTTGAAAGAGTAAGCGGAATGAGCTTTACCACATTTATCCATCAAAATTTTACAGACCCATTGAAGATGAATCACACAAAGACACCTATAGATGAGTTGAAAGGTAACAAGATTGCCGCATTATATGCTCCAGATTACGATAAGCAGCTTCCGAATAGTTTTGTTAATGTGATCGCAGAAGGGGGAATCAATTCCACTGCAGAAGATATGGTAAAATTCTCGCAACTCTTTACAGGACAGGCAAATCACATCCTTTCTGACAATTCGGCACGGGCGATGGAACAGGAGGAATACAAAAAAGGCATTTGGCCGGAAGATTTGGATGATAGCAACAATTACGGTCTGGGTTGGGACAGTGTGAAGCTATACCCGTTCAATGATTATGGTATAAAGGGATTGGCCAAAGGTGGGGACCTGTCTGTGTATTCTGCGTCACTTGTTGTCCTTCCTGAGAAAAAGATGGCAGCTGCTGTGTTGTCATCGGGCGGGAGTAGTAGCACAAATCAACTGCTGGCAAACGAATTGCTTCTGCTAGCGCTCCAGGAAAAGGGCGAGATCAAGAGCATCAAGCCGGACAAATCATTCGGTAAGCACGTAAAGGCAAAAATACCACAAAATGTCTTGAAGAGCGCAGGCTATTACGCCACCAGTGATACACAATTCCAAGTAGAGATCAGCAAAGACGGAGAGCTGTCCCTTCCAGACGATCCAGAAACGAGGTACATCTATACTACGGATGGAAGCTTTGTAAATGAGGACGGAACGACTAAGGTCAGCTTCGTCACTGAAAAAAATGGACGCACGTATTTGTGGAAGAGAACCTACGATGGATTACCGGGATTGGGACAGGGAGCAACGTCAGAGTATGCGGCAGAGAAGCTGGAAGACAACAAGCTATCGAAGGAGACTGCCGCAGCTTGGGCAAAAAGGGAAGGAACGAAGTTTTATCTCGTAAACGAGAAATTCAGCTCTGAAATGTATTTCTTTGAGCAACCGGTCATGGAAATTAGCCTCACTGACGGTCTGCAAGGATATTGGCAGGACAAAAAGATTACAGGCCCGAATACGGCGACAAGTCAGATCCAGATTCCAGGAATTGCAGGCCGTGATACGACTGAAGTCCAGTTCTACACCGAAAACGGCATCGAGTATGTAAAGATAAACGCGTCCCTATTAGTGAGCGAGGCAAATGTAAAACCGATTTACGCAGGAAATCAGTCCAAGATCACAGTACCAGCGAACGGGAATGCCCAATGGTATACTATCCCGGCAAAGGCAGCAGGCAAAACGATGACGGTCAATTTACCAAAGAAGAGTGCTTTCGCGGTATACGATGAAGATGGAGGATATCCACTTATTCATTCCATTGTCAATGGCAACAATAACGTAACTCTTCCGAAAAGTGGAACGATCGTATTTGTTGGCTCACCAGGCTCGGAATTTACGATATCGATGAAGTAGGCTGTACCCAAAAGTTTGGTTCACTGCGACTTAGAGAATCTCGGTTAGGCATCATCTGCTGTTGATCAAACAGAAATGAAGTACCCTCCAAAAATTGAACCCGCGACAGACATGGACGAGTAAATAAAGTCCTAGACTGTGGCGGGTTTTTGAACGAACACACTCTCTCCTATGAAGCAATCGTTAGAAGCGTTGGGCAATCTCTCGCGCTTGTTGAATTGCTTTGTCTTTTATCACAGGCTCTTGGTCAGGTTTCACTGCCATTCCCTCCACAAATATCCCAGAAAAGCTAGTTACTCCAATGAATTCCATAATAGATTTCAGATGGCGGTGCCCCATTTCTAAGTCATCATCATCTGAACCTGGTGACAAGAAGCTTCCACTTGCTTGAATATGAACAGCTTTTTTATCACTCATCAAGCCAACTCGACCGACATCGGGTAAATATTTGAAAGTCTTACCCGCTATGCAGATGGAGTCGATGTATGACTTCATAACGGGTGGGTATGAATAATTCCAGATCGGAGTAACAAATACATATTTATCTGCGTCGACAAATTGGTCAACCAGCTCGTTCATACGGCTCAGTTTCATTCTTTCTGCTTCGGTCAATTGTGCAAATGCCCTACCAGCTTTTAGTTTGTCCCATCCGCTAAAAATGTCTTTATCAAGCTGTGGAATATCCATTTGATACAAATCAAGATGGATCACTTCGTCATTTGGATTGGCAGATCGATAAGTCTGTACGAATTCTTTCCCTACTAACATGCTGTATGATTTCTCGTGATCTTGTGGATTTGCCGTAATATATAATACCGTTGCCATAATGATAATCCCTACTTTCGGTTATTTGAATAATTCTCCAAGAGCTTGTAAGGTGTAAGTCGCATCGGGTACGATTATATTAGGGCTATTCATTTTTGATTGCATGTGAAGCACTCCTATTATTTGGATTAGAACCAATCTTGGCTCCTTACTATGCTGACGGATTGCACACATGGGTTTGTGACAAGAATTTTTTTGTGAAACGAAAACCAACGGATAACTGGCGTTTTGTCACATTGCTCAGATTTCATCCGTCAGTCTTATAGAGGGTTTTTTTATTTTGGAGCGAGGGAGTTTGAATGATGAGTGATCAGATCTGGTTGGCGAATAGATTCGAAGCACACAGGAAGCACCTTCAGGCAGTAGCTTATCGTATGCTTGGATCATTGAACGAGGCAGAGGATGCGGTGCAGGAGTCCTGGTTACGTCTTAGTCGTGCGGAAGCGAGTGGCATTGAGAACATGGGGGGATGGTTGACCACCGTTGTCTCACGGATTTGTCTCGATATGTTGCGCTCGCGAAAATCTAGGCGAGAAGAATCGATAGAAGCTCAGGCTTCAGATGCTATTACAAGCCAAGAGAACATCATTGACCCTGAACAAGAAGCTGTATTGGCTGATTCTGTTGGTATTGCACTGCTTGTCGTGCTCGGTAATTTGAATCCTGCGGAGCGCATCACGTTCGTGCTGCACGATGTTTTCGCTTTGCCTTTCAATGAGATTGCTCCTATAGTAGGTAAGTCGGAAGTCGCGACAAGACAGCTTGCAAGCAGGGCACGCCAACGAGTTCGCGGGGCTAAAGCCGTAGGCGAAGTCGAGCTTGATCACCAGCGCGACGTAGTCCAAGCATTTCTCGCTGCAGCACATGCAGGTGATTTCGATACGCTAGTAGCCGCGCTCGATCCAGACGTTATTCTGCGTGACGATCGTCAAACAGGATCTGCAAGAGTAACGCGAGGAGCGGTTGCACTGGCGCAACAAGTTTCAGGACGTGCACAGAAAGCCGCACAACTAGCCCTCGTGAACGGAACAGTAGGAATCATAGTCGCTCCTCAAGGAAAAATGCTTTATGTACTCAAATTTACGATGAATCAGGGAAAGATCACCGAAGTAGACTTGATCTCCGAGTATGAGCGCATAAGCCAGCTTGATCTTGCTCTATTGAACGATTGAAAATAATGAGGTAGTATTCAATTCAAGGTCAACATCAAGGAAGTGATGTTCACAATGATTTTAAATGTAACCACAGTCCATGATTTATTTGATCAATTTACGATAATGGTAGAGGGACCTGTCGAGCAAAGCAGCTGGGAGCAGAGGCTTACCATTCCTTCACATATAGGGAAGGGAAGCGTGACAAGGACACGAATTCGCCCAGGTATGGAAATCATGCTAACGGATATTACATTCGAACAAGATATGAAGCTTCAAATCCAGGAAGCTTGTCAGTTGTTTGAATTGAGTTATTGTGTTAGCGGTGAAATACATTGCGAATGGAATGGGAAGAGCAGCCATACGAGCTCACAAACTGGCAATGTGACTTTTCTGGAAGATGTAAAAGTCTATGAAGAGAAAAAGGCGGGCATCCGTAATCAGTTGCTGGAAATAAGGCTCACCCCGAACGAGTTGTTGTACTATGCAGGAGATTTGACGGAAAAACAGCAAATGGAAACGTGGCTTAGGCATTATCGGGGAAATATCGATCGTTACACAGAAACACCAGCTATTCAAAGATGTGTTTCCGAAATGATCCAATGTGCACATCGGGGCACGATGAAACGGCTCTATATGGAAAGTAAAGCACTAGAGTTTATCGCCTTGTTTGGCGAGTCCGATGGTTACGATTCTGGTGGGGGCAATATGTACCTTCGCCGAGAAGATATTAGCAAATTGCAGCAAACCCACGAGCTGGTACAAAATCATTTTGAACAACCATTTTCCATCCGCGAGTTAGCTAAGCGGGTTGGAATGAATGAATTCAAGCTAAAAAAGGGATTCCGCGAATTGTATGGTATGACGATCTTTGAGCTCGTTCGCCAAAAACGGATGGAGAAAGCCCTTTGGTATATGGAAGTAGCGCATTTGAACGTTGCTGAAACTGCTGCGTCGGTCGGCTATAGCAACGCTAGTAATTTCACGACGGCTTTTCGCAAGCACTATGGCTGCAATCCTAGTGAATATGTAAAACGTATCAACCAACTGGAATTGGAGCGAAACAGACAGCTGAATGGATTAAACTAACCAAAAGCTTCAAGCAGGCAGGACATATGGTTCGAAAACGAGCTATATATCCGCTTGCTTGAAGTTTTTTTGCTCCCTTAATCACATGCAAAGCTCCCTGAACAGGTAGAGAAACAAGGGAAGGTGGATGATAATCAGGTTTGTCAGTTCCATTCATTTCGGACGAGATAGAACAGTTTACAGGCGAATGGAGCGTTTAAGGAGGAAATGCAAATGCCCAATCATCCATCGACCACAGTACTCGCATACGAAAAACCGGAGCAGCAGGTTGATCCTCGTCGTTGGTACGCACTGGCGGTTATCCTGCTCCCAATCTTGCTCAATTCATTAAACACCTATATGATTCAGGTCGCACTCCCACTGATACAGGACAGTCTTCTAGCCAGTTTTTCCGATGCCCAACTCATTGTCACCGGCTTTTCCCTCAGTCTAGCCGTAGCACTCATCATTAGCGGGAAACTAGGCGATATGTTCGGTAAAAAAAGGCTACTGTATATCGGGGTAAGCGGATTTACGCTTATGGCATTGCTAGGTGGGTTGACTTCAAATCCAACTCTTCTGATTGTCATTCGGATTGTGCAGGGGCTCGCCGCGGCACTCATCCAACCGCAGGTATTGTCCTTGCTGCAGGTTAACTTTCTACCTCGGGAAAAAGGGCTCGTTTTCAGTATTTACGGCGCGATACTTGGATTCGGGTTTGCTTTTGGTCTCATCCTGGGAGGTATTCTTGTCAATTGGAACCCGTTTGATCTCGGTTGGCGAACCGTATTTTTTTTCAATGTTCCCTTCGGAATTCTTGTTCTTCTCTGCTTGCCAATTCTACCAGAGACACGTGGGAGGGGGATGCAAAGTGTTGATTGGAGCGGTATTTTCTTCCTCATTAGCGGGTTGTTTCTGCTTGTTTATCCGTTGTCCGAGGGGCAAAAACAGGGATGGCCGCTTTGGATATGGGGGTGTCTGATCCTATCGCTTCTGCTTCTGCTAGCATTTATTTCAGTCGAAATCCGAAAACAAAAACAGGGTGGAGCACCGCTAATTGATTTGTCTATATTTAAACAACATTTATTCAAGGTAGGAATGGCCTCGGTTGTTTTGATTTATCTCAGCATGTTCTCTTTCTTTTTCGTGTTAACATATTACTTGCAGTTCGGACTCCATTATGATGCACAAGCCACGAGTCTCATGTTTTTACCGTTGGGCTGTGGTTTTTTCCTAACTTCTCTGATGTCATCACGAATTGTACAAAAATGGGGGATGGTTGTCCTTAAAATAGGCGCTCTAGCAACGGGCATCTGTTGTTTTTTATTCATTGTGTTGCTGCAGGTCGATGCTGTACATCTGCTGCAAAGTCCGTATATTGTGCTTTTACTCGTATATGGCTTGGGACTAGGATTGGTCACGACGCCTCTCACCCGCGTCGTACTAGGGACAGTCCCCTTGAAGGACGCAGGGACAGGATCAGGCTTGTTCAATACATTCATGTATTTGTCGGGCGCGTTAGGTATTGCATTGATCAGTATCTTGTTCTCTGCTGTACTGCGACAGTCTTTGGCAAGCGCTGCCCTGTCTGATTATGTAAGAGCGTTTTCCACCTCGTTAGCTACTTGTGGAGGATTGGCTCTTGCTGCTTTTGTTTTCCTTTGTTTCCTGCCTGAGAGCAAGGATCAGCTGAATGAAAGACAGTGAGGTAATATCTCGAGTCTTGCGTACAAACAAAATAAGCGCAGATAAATCAACGGACCGATTTATCTACGCTTGTTTTTTATGTCATCCAAAGTCGTTTACAGGTTAATAAAATAGCTATAAAAATCTTTTATTGTTGTTGGTGAGTAGCTTGTTCAATTCCACTCCAATAAAGCTTCCAAATACTGTTTGCCTTCTCTTCAAATCCAATATTTCCGTAGTAAACCATGTGTGAAAAGAGGTAGCCGAGGACTTTGTTATGGGGTCCAAGACTATCACTTCCTTTTTTATGACACCCCCACTGAAATCCGAATGATGAAATTATCCGGATCCTCTTCTGTGAGATAATTGAGCATCTCCACTTCGTACACATCAGTACAGACCCTCAAGCCCTTGCTGTTCATGTACTGTTTCAGAGCTGAGTAGGTAGACGACATCGATTCATACGATCCAATATGATCCAGGACAGCGTACTTTCCTTTGGGTCTCGTAACCATTTTCTCTGTTTGAATAGGGGAGATGAGTTTATACGCAATGTAGTTTGGATAGTAATTTTCAGCGTCAAATCGTTCCTTGCTCAGGATTGACCACAGCGGAAACTCATGAAGAATGAGGTGCTTTTCTGAATAATCGCGATGTTCTCGTAGCTTAATAGCATATTCTTGCTCGTCCACACATTGTTCTACTCGTGTAGTAATGAAGTATTGCGCCTCACATTCCTCGACCATCGGAGTTTCCCTTAGGTCATGCATGGCTGTCTGGGTCATTTCGACAGCGCCCTTCAAAAAATATTGCATTTTTTGGATTCGGAGATGCTCCAGTTCCAATTCTCGCTGTTTCTGTTGAATCAAGTTAACAAACATGGTTGAATTCTGGTTCTGAAAAAAATCCTTAATCTCTTGCAAGGAGCTGCCTGCCTTTTTGAGTACATTGATGATATCGAGGGTGTAGCACTGCTTAAAAGAGTAAAAGCGATAGCCCTTTTCGTTAACAAAATCAGGCTTTAAAAGACCAATCTCATCATAGTGAAACAGGGTGTGCTTCGTAACGCCACAAGTTTTTGCCATCTCACTAGTAGTAAAATATTTTTGCTGGATTTTCGACATGGATTGCCACTCCCAAAGTTTTTCATTCCATACTTTTTTTATAAAGAAATTATATAATGAATGATTTATCCTTGACTATAGGGTTACCCGATAGTTTACATTCGTAAACGTACAAAATTTAGCAACAACGAGAAATTCTCTACGTTCTAGAATGAACATTCCGTATGTTTGCGTTTGGAGGAAAAAAGCATGACATTATTATTAAAAAATCGGGGATCCGTATTGATTCTGATGTTCAATATTTTCCTCGTTTTTACCGGGATTGGCTTGATCATACCCATCATGCCTAAGTTCATGACGGAATTGGGCATTAACGGGAGTACCGTCGGCTTGCTGGTTGCTGCCTTTTCGCTGACACAGCTTCTTTTTTCACCAATTGCCGGCCGTTTGGCTGATACATTCGGAAGAAAACGGATGATTGTCAGCGGTTTAATCGTATTTGCTTTGTCTGAATGGATTTTCGGAATTGCCAGCTCCTCGGAGCTTTTGTTTGTCTCCAGGCTGCTCGGAGGTATTAGTGCAGCTATGATTATGCCAGCTGTAATGGCTTGTGTGGCGGACGTCACGACGATGGAAGAACGCGCAGCTGGAATGGGGTATATAAACGCAGCGATCACAACTGGTTTTATTATTGGACCAGGTATTGGCGGATATATTGCTGAATTTGGGATTCGCGTCCCTTTCTATACCGCTGCAATTGCGGGGATTGTTGCAGCAATGGGTACATTGTATTTCTTGAAGGAGTCGCATCAGGCACAGAAAGCATCATCCCATTCTCCAACTACAGAAAAACAGGGAAACCGTTTTCTCGCTCAGCTTCGTAACGTCTATCGAGAGCCGTATTTTCTGAGCTTGATCATCGTGTTTGTGATGTCGTTTGGACTCGCCAACTTTGAAACAGTTTTTGGACTGTTTGTTGATCATAAATTTGGGTTCGGTCCGAAAGACATTGCCTTTATCATTACATTCGGCTCGATTGCCGGAGCGGTGGTACAAGCGACTTGCTTTAGCTGGATTTTGAACCGTTTTGGTGAGAAGCGTGTCATCTCAGTCTGTCTATTTTTTGCCGGTTTATTTATTCTCATGACACTTTTCGTACACAAATTCTGGGCCATTTTTGCGGTCACCTTTATTATCTTTTTAGCAATCGATATTTTGCGTCCGGCCATCGGTACACAAATGTCGATGATTGCTCGGGATCAACAAGGCTATGTTGCTGGTCTCAACTCAGCTTTTACGAGTCTCGGGAATATTGCCGGGCCAGTCGTAGCCGGAGTGATGTTCGATGTGAATATTAACTTCCCGTATGTACTCGCAGCTATTGTTTTGCTTCTCTGCTTCGGCTTATCGCTCAGAGGGAAAAAGAGTAAGCAGCTGGACGCAGGAGCAGCTTAATACGTGGCTGTGGCTTGAAGCTCTGGAAAAAGAATGACTTTTATTTACTCCCGATTCGTTTTTGTGTCGGGAGTTTTTCTTTTGTTCATGTCCCTTATATCTGACACGTGTTCTGTGGACCAATGAAAGTGAGCAAAAGGGAATTCAAAAAATTGCGGTGACTTAGGGTACGTCATTAGGGTGTAGCAGGTTCCGATTCGACTGTTCTTGTCTTGCCCATGTATGAAAATCCCTTCTAAAACGTCCTCATTCTTCTAAAAACTCTCTATTTGGCATTGGCATCGAACATGCAAGTGAACCTTACTGGAAAGATCATGTTAGAGCTTCCGCATGTGTCCGATGCAGCAGCAACTCCACCCGATGTCCAATCGATTAAGCAAAGAAAGGTGTGATTTTCATGCAAAAAAAGGATTACAGAGGGTATCGTGCTTATCAGTATTTAGAGCCAGGTGTTGACTTTAAAGAGTTTAAGCTATCAAAGGAAACGGGCTTATTCCCACCGTACACGATTCCGCTGACAGAGGCGCAAGAAGAGCGGGCAAAACGGCTTTTTGAAGAAAACCTCGTCATCTCTCTTCATGACCATATGTTTGTTGCACCAGAGAATCTGAATGAATTCTTCGAGTTTCGCCGGTGGGGCAGGGACAGCATGGGATATGAAGGACTGAGCCAATCTGGTCTCGATTGCGTTTTTGATAATCTCATGAATGGAACCGCTATGATCACCTCTCGCGCGGGCTGGAAATGGGATGATATCCTGTTTGACCTCGGTATGCGGTTGTGTGATATCGCTCATCAGGACATGGTTGTTCTCGGACTTACTACAGATGATATTCGGCAGGCAAAGAAAAACAAAAAAATCGCCTTCGTTGCTTCATTAGAAGCATCCACGATGATCGAGAATGAGCTGGATCGCTTGGATATTCTTTATGGATTTGGCGTTCGCTGCATGGGGATCGCCTACAGCGAAGGTAACTCGCTCGGATACGGATTGAAAGAAAAAAATGACGGCGGATTGACAGAGTTCGGTAGACAGGCAGTACGCCGCATGAACAAGCTCGGGATCGCTATCGATATTTCTCACTCTGGGGACAAAACCTCACTGGATACGATTGAGACGAGCGAGAAACCGATTTTTATTACCCATGCGGGAGCTCGTTCGCTCTGGGACTCAAATCGTCTGAAGCCGGATTACATCATTCAAGCATGTGCAGAGCGCGGCGGTGTTATCGGTATTGAGGCGGCTCCCCATACGACGATGACGAAAAATCAGCCGAAGCACAACCTTGATTCTTTCATGGAGCATTTTGAGTATTGTGCGAACCTGGTTGGAATTGATCATGTTGCTTTTGGACCGGATGTATTGTTCGGCGACCATGTCGGTATCCATCGCGTTTTTGCCAGTGCCTTATCGATATCAGCTGCTCATGGTAAGAAGGATTTTGAGGAAGTTGATTATGTTGAGGGGATCGAAAATCCGACCGAAGCGTTTCCGAATATCGTCCGGTGGTTGATCACACGCGGTTATTCTGATGAAGATATCGCCAAAGTGATAGGTGGCAATATTATGCGTGTTCTCGATGAGGTATGGTATAACCCGAAAACAATGGGCGTAGGCAAAGAAGACGAAAAAGCCACTGTCTGATCTTGATTTGACTTCTCAAGGGCCATTTTAAAAAAAGCAGTAATATACGCTCAAGATAGTTCTCGCTTAGCATTTTTCGTGCTAATAGGAGATCTATCTTTCTTTATATCCATGTCGTTCGTTCCCAATAAATTCCAATTAGATCAAAAATTTTTAGCCTCTATTAACCAGAGGGGTTCCCATACTAAGATGATAGAGAAATGTCAGTATGAATATCTGGGGAGGGATACTATGGATAAGCGAACGCTTCTGGTTGTGGCAAAAGATCATCGAACACATACTGTTTTTGCCAATCAAATCCATGATTATTTCCAAAATCGCATTACGATCCTCCATGAGTCGAAAGTCTCCAATACGGATGAGGTCGACTTCGTACTCGCATCATCAGCAAAAGTCATTGAGGGATGGAAAATACCAAGCGAGAAATTGATCATCGCAAGAAGAGCTATTAACATCGCCAAAATGGAAGAGTTGGTGACCCTCCCCGCGGACGTTCGTTGCCTCGTTGTCAACAACATGCTGGAAACGTCGTATGAAACGATTGAACTCTTGCGGAATCTCGGTTTTCAGTTTGATATGGTTCCGTACTATCCAGGATGCAAGCAGCCAATTGACGGCATTTATACCGCGATTTACGCAGAGGGAGCAGAACTGCTGCCACGTGGTATGCAAAAGGTCGTGAATATTGGAATACGCCCACTCGATGTGTCTACGATTATCGAGTTGGCTGTCAGGCTAAACGCCAACGTGGATCGAGCCAATCTGTATTCCGCCAGGTACCTGCGGGAGATCATCGAGCACAACAAACGCTTTTTCCGGACGTTGAATCAAATGAAAGAATTGAACAAGCATCTGGATACGATCCTCAATACCGTGCATGAAGGCATTATCACGACTGATCCGAACCAAACGATCATTCAAATCAACCAGGCTGCGAAAAACATCCTCGGCATTTCTGGTCTAAGCAAAGAATTGATAGGGAAACCCGTTGACGAAGTGCTCCCGTGGCTGGCTCTTCCCGAGGGAAAAGAGCAAGGAGAGGTCAATAGGGTGCAAGCCGTCAATCATCTGAATCTGGTCGTGAATAATATACCGATCACATTGGAAGACGAAAAGATTGGTGTGGTGACGGCCTTTCAAGATGTAACCAACCTCCAAAAGGTAGAGCAGGAAGTACGAAAGGAATTGCAGGGAAAGGGACTGTCCTCCAAATACACAATCAAGGACATCATCGGAAAAAGCGAGCGCCTAACTTCAACACTGGACGTACTCCAAAAAATTTCTGCTACCGATAAAACGGTCTTGATACTCGGTGAAAATGGCACAGGAAAGGAATTATTCGCGCATTCGATCCACAGCTTGTCCAAGCGCAGAAATGGCCCCTTTTTGCCTGTCAATTTCGCTGGCTTGCCAGAATCGCTAGCGGAAAGTGAGCTGTTTGGATACGAAGGCGGATCTTTTACCGGAGCGAAGAAGAACGGAAAGCCTGGACTATTCGAGCTTGCTCATAATGGGACTCTTTTTCTGGATGAAATCGGAGACGCTTCTCCTTCCCTGCAAGCACTTTTGCTTCGGGTGCTCCAAGAGAAGCAGGTTATGCGAATCGGGGGACAACAAATTATTCCCATCGATGTTCGGATCATTGCGGCAACCAATCGCAGTTTGAAAGACCTCGTCGAAGAAGGGAAGTTTCGCCAGGACTTGTACTACCGTTTGTTTGTTCTGCCGTTGCGTGTTCCATCATTGCGGGAGCGACGGGAAGATATCCCGCTACTCATCGAGCATTTTGTAAAAGAGAATACCGTTATCAAAGTGAACATTGAGCCTGCTGTCATGCATCGGATGCTCACTTACGACTGGCCGGGAAATATTCGGGAGCTTAACAGCGTCGTGCAGTACATGACAAGTGTAATGAGTGGAAACACAATAACAGAGCTGGATTTGCCAGAACAGTTTCGCGAGGTCGAACAACAGCTGCACAAAACCAAGAAAGGAGATTTGGAGGAACTGGAGGCTAAGGGAGAACTATTTAGCTTCTTTGTCATCCTGGAATGTCTAGAGCAAGCGAAAAGTAGACTGGAGTGTGTCGGGAGGGGAAAAATCGTCGAATTTGCTCTGCGAAAAGGTGTTCCGATTACGGACCAGCAAGTTCGGCATCGTATGGACAGCTTAAAGGATTTGGGATACATCTATTCTGGACGTCGTGGCCAAGGCAGCCGCATCACAGACAAAGGCTTGCACATGCTGTCCATGATGAAGCAGACGATGGAATTACGCGCGTGATTTTAGTTCGGAATATTCAAAAGATTATACCTCCTCATTTCCCATCATTCTGAATGATTCCATTTTCTATCGAAGGGAGTAAGTGTTGTGATCCATACTTCACGAGCCGAATGGCTAGAAATCATGAATACGATTATTAATGTCCGCAGTTACCAGGAGTTGTCAGTTCCAGAGCTAGCACTAGAGGATGTACTTTATGCTTTTTCATTGGGACCTTCACTAGCAAATATACAACCATGGGAACTGCTGATGGTGAAAGGATCAGACGAGAGAGAGAAACTGATTGCCTCCACACTGGACCCGTTTCTGACCCCTGGCAGTCTTGGTGCCCAAGCATGGATAAAGAGCGCGCCAGTCATTGTCGTTGTGATGATTGAAAAAAGAAGAGCGCTGGTTCGACTTGGAGAGCGAGGGGAGATATTTGCGATCCAAGATACTTTTTGTGCCATACAAAACGCACGTCTGGCTGCGGCGGTGCATGGACTTAGTACGTCGGTCATCCGGGAATTTGACCCGCACATTTTGCAAAAAAATCTGGAACTCCCTTGGTACATAGAACCAGTCGCTATTCTCACCATCGGCTACAGCGAGGAAGAAAAGGAGATTCCACCGCGACTTACAGTGGCGGAGATCATTTCGTAAAAGAGGTGGACAGGATGAATTCAAAATCCAACTATGCCATTCCTGCGATTTTTGAACGGGTCAGCAAACGCAAGTTCACTGAGCAACCTATTGCACCCGAAATACTTGAGCAGCTTTTACTCGCAGCAACGCGAGCCCCCTCGAGTGGCAATATGCAGCCTTGGGAGTTTATTGTCATTGACGAGCCGGCTACGAAACTGGAAATTGTGCGCTCGACTTACAGTGGCTACTTTTCTAAAGGAAAGAATTATCAATATTGGATCGCAGATGCGGCTGTCGTGATCGTCGCTTGCACCAACGTAAAACGGACGGTTGCTCGCTACGGCCCCGCCGGAAAAGAATGGGCACTCATTGATTCGGCTGCCGCTGTCCAAAATCTGCTGCTAACTGCTACGGCATTGGGCTTGTCAGGCTGCTGGGTAGGGGGAATCAATGAACAGGCGATCAAAACAACGCTTCAGATTCCTGACTACGTTCGGATTATCGGGTTAGTTCCGATCGGCTATTCAGTGGAAGATGCCTCTCCGAAAAGTCGCCTACCGCTCAAGTGGGTTACGCATCATAATGCCTATAACGTTCCTTTTTATGATTAGGTTGTCGCTCACACCCTAAGGTAACACAATCCCCCTCCAAGAGACCGAAATCAGGCACATTTCAACTTGTTTTGATTGGCATAGACATTGCTACTGTTCATCCTCGAGGAGGGGTTACTCATGAATGAAACCAAAACGCAGGAACTATTCCAGGTGGTCGAGGGGATGCGGCCACAGATCATTGAATTCCTTCAGCGCCTTATTCAAATTCCAAGTGAAAATCCGCCGGGAAACTACAATGAAATATGTGATTTTTTAAAACAGGGGCTGACTGAGCTTGGCTTTGAGGTGCAGGTCATCTCGGTACCGGATGAGATGACACATGCAGCAGGGCTTACGACTCCGCGAAAAAATGTGGTTGCGACTCTGCGTGGATCGGGTGGGGGAAGGAATCTGATTTTCAATTCGCATCTCGATACGGTACCAGCGGGAGATCCAGAACAGTGGGAATATCCACCTTTTTCTGGGGCGATTGCGGATGGGCGCATTTACGGTAGAGGAGCCACAGATTCCAAAGGACGTTTAACTTCATACATCATGTCGGCAGTGGCGGTAGCTAGGTCCACCATTTCGCGAAAGGGAGACGTCATCATTGCGGCCACTTGCGATGAGGAGACGGGTGGTATTTTAGGGGCAGGCTATCTCAATCAGAATGGGCATGTACATGGCGATATGGTGATCGTAGAAGGCTACAGCAATCACATCGTTCGTGCGATGGCAGGCGTTTTGCAGCTACAAATCGTCACGGATGGAATTCCGGCTCATGCAGGCTACAAATGGAAGGGCTTGAATGCAGTAGAAAAGATGGCGAAAGTGGTACAAGGATTGGCGCAGTTACAGGAAGAGCTGGAGCGAGAGCCTTCCTCCATTCCGGGAATGAAATACACTACGGTCAATGTCGGAACCATACGTGGAGGAACAAAGGTAAATGTCGTTCCTGCAACATGTGAGATCGAAGTGGATTTTCGCGTCATTCCCGAGCACAGCCTCGATCAGATCTATAACCGAGTTTTATCGATCTTACAATCGTTGGAGCAAAAGGATCCCACATTTAAGGCCAAGCTGATACGGATCACTGATTTTCAAACGGAGCCGACAATCACAGATGAAAGCTCACCGCTCATTTACGAGCTGCAAGAAGCCGTACAGGAGGTAACTGGCCGCACCTTGCCTGTCGTAGGAATACTGGCTCAATCAGACACACGCTGGTTCATCCGGAATGGGATACCAGGTATTAATTTCGGACCTGGCACCAGTGAGAATAACATCCATGGCTTTAACGAATCTATGGAGATCGAAGACTTGATTCAGACGACGAAAATTTTGGCTGTCCTCACGAAAAATATCGTCAGCTAATCTCTGGTACACCTATCCAAAAAACGAAAAGGGAAAGAGGACCGTGACATGAACAAATGGCAGACGCTCATTCCAGAAGAACACCTCCTGCAGCAGGTGTCGAAAAGCAACCTTATGGCGTATACGCAGACCATTTCCAAAGAGGTGCGTCTGTCCGGCTCGGAAGAAGAGCTGCGTGCTTTTCAATTTGCACGTGAAACATTAGCAGAGTTCGGTGTGGAGTCTGAGCTGCTTTTTCACGATGCGTATATTAGCTTACCTGTAAAATCACAACTTGTTGTCGCAGATCAATTAATTCCATCGATTACGCATTCAATGGGGCAATCCGTCAATCATTTGCAAGCACAATTGGTGTATGCTACTTCTGGTACAACGCAAAATTACAAAGACTTACAGGTCGTTGGCAAAATCGTGCTCCTGGACGGGCTGGCTACACCGATTGCAGTAAAAACGGCGGAGGAGCAGGGCGCGATTGGAGCGGTCTTTATCAATGCGACCCACACGCATGAAATGATCGTCTCGACTGTATGGGGAACACCAACCTTAGATAACAAAGGGCTGCTCCCAAGCATTCCCGTTGTCTCTGTCACCATCGAGGCAGGAGAAGCTATCAAGAACAGTCTGGCAGATGGACAAAATGAATGTACAATCTCGACAGTCGTTGAAACCGGAATGCGCACGATTCCTACGCTCATCGCGGAAATCAGAGGCCAGGCCGAGCCGGAGAAATTCGTGCTGTTTAGCGGTCATATCGACTCCTGGCATTATGGAGCGATGGATAACGGGACAGCCAACGCTACCATGCTGGAGGTCGCACGCATTCTCTCCGGACAGCGCAGTCTATTGAAGCGAACACTGCGCCTCGCTTTTTGGTCGGGCCATTCGCATGGTCGTTATGCGGGTTCCGCATGGTATTGTGATACGCATTGGGAAGATTTGCGGGAAAATTGCCTCCTGCACGTCAATATCGATTCTGTAGGGGCGATAGATTCAACTGTCCTGACGGAAGCGAACACCATGCAAGAAACAAGAAAGCTCGCAAACGATGTCATCAGTACGGTTACCAATCAGGAATTCACGGGATCACGCTTTGGACGTTCTGGAGATCAGTCGTTCTGGGGAACGGGAACTCCTTCCCTTTTCATGGGCCTGTCCGAACAAGAGCCATCTAATGATCCTGCGGCGAAAGCATTCAGCCAGCTTTTCGGGTCGGGGAAATCGGGAGGGTTTGGCTGGTGGTGGCATACGACGGAAGATACCATCGATAAAATCGACCCAGAGCTTTTGGTCCGGGATTGTCAAATCTACTTGTCCATTCTTTGGCGTTCGTTGACGAATCCGATCTATCCGATTGACCAGATGGAGGCGATCAGGGACGTTGAGAGAAGCGTCGAAGAGTGGCAGCTGAGGGCAGGAAATCGCTTCGACCTGTCGTCAACACTCGAACGGATTCGCACACTGAAAGCCAGTTTGGCGGAACTGCAGGACGCAATCGAGACGGTCAATGAGGAAGAAAAGCTGATTACCATTAATCACTGCCTGTTGGAATTGTCCAGCTACCTGGTGCCGCTCAACTACGTGAAGGGCAGTAACTTTGAGCATGATTTGGCTTTAAAGCAACCAAACGTACCGAAATTCGCTGACATCGAGTTGCTGGTTCAAACGACACCGAAGCAGCAGGAGTACTATTTCCACATTACTGCCCTACAAAGAAAACGAAATGAAGTCAATTATGCACTCAAACAGGCAAACCATCTCGTAATGCACACTGTTCGATTCCTGCAAGAATGAATACGAGAATAATGAAGCTGTTCCCAATTGCGGAGGTTCCTGGGGGCAGCTTTTTTCTATTTCTCCCCGGTTTCGACTCACCATTACTTAGGGTCACTTGGGGTCATCCAAGGAGCTTTGCCCCAACCTAATGAGCCGGAAGCGATCCGCCAGAGGCGTAAAAGTAAGGACTTTACCTGTCTTTGCACAATCATCCGAGCTGGCATAGTCCTTGCTACTAAGTCTTGTAAATGAAGGAAGATGTCGATTCGCGAGGGGGGAAGTCATGTCTCGAGACAAGCCAAAAGTGTTAGAAGTCAGAAACGTGAAAACTCGGATCAAAATGGAAAATAGAGAGTACGCCATCATCGAAGATATCGATTTCCACGTTGATAGCAAAGAAACGGTAGGGATTGTCGGGGAATCAGGTTGCGGGAAAAGCATGACCGCCTTGTCGATCATGGGTCTTCTGCCAGAGAACGCGAGTGTAAGCGAGGGAGAGATACGCTTACAGGGAACGAATCTGCTATCGATTAGTAAAGACGCCTATCGAAAAAAACGCGGAAAAGAGATGTCGATGATTTTTCAGGAGCCGATGTCCTCACTGAATCCGGTGTATACGATCGGCTTTCAATTGATGGAGCTGATACGCGAGCACACGATCATGAGCAAGTCACAGGCAAAAAAGAAAGCGATCGAAATGCTGCAAACCGTGGGGATTCCCAGGCCACATGAGGTGGTAAACGAATATCCACATCAGCTGTCAGGCGGGATGAGGCAGCGGGTAATGATTGCCATGGGACTTGCCTGCAATCCAGATATTTTGATTGCAGATGAGCCGACAACCGCATTGGATGTTACGATCCAGGCACAAATTCTCGAGCTGATGAAAAAACTACAGGCACAGTTTGACATGGCGATATTGCTCATCACACACGACTTGGGCGTCGTTGCAGAGGTTTGTGATCGCGTCATTGTGATGTACGCAGGACAGATCGTGGAGGAAGCCCCTGTTCTCACCCTATTTGAAAACCCCAGCCACCCGTACACGAAAGGCTTGATTGCATCGACTCCCAAAATCGGGGACGAAAAGGATCGCTTACATACCATCGAGGGAACCGTTCCCCAGCTGTCCGAAATGCCAAAAGGCTGCCGATTCGTCACGCGCTGTTCAGAGGTTACTGAGCTGTGCATAAGGGAATCTCCGCCACTGGTAGAGCTTTCGGAGCATGTCCGATGTCGCTGCTGGTTATATCCGAAGAAAAGCGGGGTGTCTGTATGAGTGAGATCCTGCTAGAAGCAAAAGGATTAAAAAAGTATTTTCCTATAAAGAAAGGACTATTGCGACGTACGACCGCCCATGTGAAGGCAGTCGATGATTTATCCTTTCACGTCTTTAAAGGGGAAACCCTGGGCATCGTGGGCGAATCAGGCTGTGGAAAATCAACAACAGGAAAACTTTTAATTCGCCTATTGGAAGCTACAGAAGGTGAGGTGATCTACAAGGGAAAAAACATCCTGCACACGGAAAAAGAAGAGATGCGAGAGCTGCGTAAGGAATTGCAAATGGTATTTCAGGACCCGTACTCTTCGCTGAACCCCCGATTGACAGTGGGACAGATACTCGAGGAGCCACTTGCAAACTATTCATTGTATCCAAAAAAAGAGTGGCGGAGTAAGATTCTCGAGCTGCTTCATGTGGTGGGACTAGGCGAGCAAGCGATTCATCGATTCCCACACGAGTTTAGTGGAGGACAGCGACAGAGGATCGGCATCGCACGTGCATTGATGCTAGGTCCCGAGCTGATTATTGCAGACGAGCCAGTATCTGCTTTGGATGTCTCAATCCAATCACAGGTTTTGAATCTACTGAAGGATTTGCAACAGCAATTTTCTCTTACCTTTATTTTCATTTCCCATGATTTAAGTGTCGTCAATCATTTTTGCGACCGCATTCTGGTCATGTATTTGGGGCGAGTCGTCGAAATCAGCTCGAAAAAGAACTTATTTGAAAAGCCTCTCCATCCGTACTCGCAGGCGCTCTTGTCTGCTGTCCCAAGCCCTGATCCAAAGCGAAAGAAAGAACGGATCATCCTGACAGGTGACGTTCCAAGCCCATCCAATCCTCCGACAGGCTGCGCATTCCATCCACGCTGTCCGTCATGTATGGACGTGTGTAGGCAGATACGACCAGTCTTGAAGCAGACAGCAGCAGGAGAAGCGGTTGCCTGCCATTTATACACCGAATAGCGTCACACAGCACATGTGCTGATAGTTTCTAACCAAACAAGAATAGGGGGAATTCAACGTGAAGCGAATCAACCGAAAGAATGTACTGCTCTCACTCCTGCTGTCTGCCAGTATGCTTGCAGCTTGCTCTTCACAGCCAGCAAGTAGTGGCAGTCAAAATGCAGCAAGCCCATCTGGCACCAGCACTCCGGCAGCCCCGACTCAGCCTGCACCTGCTAACGGGCAGCCAACTGTAGGTGGAACCCTGGTGGTCGGAACACTATCTGGACCCGATACCTTGAATCCGCTCGTCTCCAATACTACACCGGGCAGTTGGATCGTTAACAATTTGTATCCGCATTTGATGCAGATGAATCCGAGTGGGAAAAAAGAGCCGTACTTGGCTGAATCGGTCACGACATCTGATGACGGACTTACGATCACCATCAAGCTCCGGGATGGGGTGACCTGGCAGGATGGACAGCCGATTACCTCGGAGGATGTCGCCTTTACAGGACAACTGCTGCACGATAAAAAGCTCCAATGGACAGCGGAGATTTTTGATCAGGTAGCCAAAGTCGAAACCCCGGACAAGCTGACAGTTGTATATACGTTAAAGGATCCATACCCTGCGTTCTCAGGGGCTATCGGTTACTGGGTGCGGATCGTTCCGAAGCACATTTGGGAAAAGATTGATGACCCGAAAGCCTTTGAAAACCAAGATCCAGTCGGGGCAGGTCCGTTTAAGCTCGTCAAGTATGAAAAAGGCCAGTACATCGAGCTTGCTGCAATCGACAAATGGTTTTCCGCACCAGGCGGACGCGCTTATTTGGATAAAGTGATCTTCAAGATTTACCCGGATGCCAATACGATGACACTAGCGCTGCAAAAAGGGGAAGTGGATGTGACATCGTCCGATTTACCGACCTCTGCTGCCAAGCTGCTGGAAACCAATTCATCCATTAAAGTAGAGCAAACAGCGAGTCTTGGGTTTGCGTACTACAGCTTTAATACAGATGCATCCAAGGGCGTTTCTCCTACCCAAGATGTAAATTTCCGCCTGGCGATGGCGACTGCGACTGACCGCAATACCATTTTGAACGTGGCGCTGGAAGGGGCAGGCATGCAAATTGACACGCCAATTTCCCCGCTGTTTGCAGATTGGATCAATCCTGACGCAAAGGCACCCGCGTATGATTCGGCAAAAGCAAAAGAAATCCTCGCGAATGCTGGCTACAGTGACACCGATGGGGATGGAATTCTGAACGCCCCGAGCAGCTTCGGAGGCAAAAACGTAGAGCCAGAGGTCATTTACGATGGAGCGAACGTGTTCCATCAGAAGGTTGCGAAAATTCTGGAGAAAAACGCCGCCGATATCGGAGTGAAGCTGATCTTGAAGCCAGTCGAGTACAACACACTGGTAGCGAAAGTGTTTAATGAACACGATTTCCAAATGCACATCGGAAAATGGGGTGTTCTGGACGAGCCAAGCGAGACTTTCGCCAATCTCTACCATTCAAAAGCCAAGAACAACATGGCCACCTACAACAATACAGAGATGGATCGCCTGGCAGATGGAGCAAAATACGCCAAAACCGAACAAATCGCCAGGGATGATGTAAAAGCAGCCCAAGCGCTGTTTGTCAAAGAATTCCCGGTTGTGCCGATCTACGTGCAAAAATTCAATCTTGCCTATAACGCAGATAAATTCGGAGGCTTCACCTTGTTCCCGGGTGACCTGCAAGGCTTAGTAGACCCGAACTCTCTCGTTGGCGTGTACAAAAAGTAAACTGGACATCCTCCTGAGCGGTTGTAGCCTGACCGCTTGGGAGGAGTGATCCACGTAAGGGAGTGCCGCTCATGACGCATTTTCTGATTGCTCGGCTGCTGCGCGGCGTAATTACCGTGCTCGTGGCTGTGACTGCCACTTTTTTAATCCTGCGTGTAATGCCCGGCGACCCGACAACCATGATGCTGGACAATCGTGTTCCTGAGGAAATCAGGCAGCAGTTGTTAAAGGACTTTGGTCTGGACAAGGATTTGTTTACACAGTACATCATCTTTCTCAAGCAGCTGTTCCTTCAATTCGATTTGGGGACTTCCTTTGTGCAGAGGGTGCCCGTGATGGACGTGATTTTATCGAGGCTGCCCTGGACCTTGATTTTAATGTCGGTCTCCATGCTTATTACGGCATTGATTGGCATACCGTTGGGCGTTATTGCCGCTTATCGAAAAGGATCGTTTCTCGATCAGGCGATCAATGCTTTATCGATCTTGGGGATCGCGCTGTTTATTCCCTGGCTGGGGATCATCCTGCTTTATTTCCTCGGATTGAAAATTCCCTGGTTCCCCATAGGTGGAGCTGTATCGGTAGGCATCGAGGGCTGGGATTATATCTGGGATGCTACCCATCATCTTGTTTTGCCAGTCGTTTCTTTAACGATTGTACATTTGGCCAGCTATGTGCTGTATATGCGGGCAAGCACCATTGACGTTTTGAATGAGGAGTACATCCGAACTGCTCGGGCCAAAGGATTGAAGGAAAGAGTAGTCCTCTGGCGACATGCCGTACGAAATTCCTTGCTTTCCACTGTTACCATGATGGGGTTGCAGCTTGGCGCCATCGTCGGCGGGGCTATCCTGACAGAAACCGTGTTTGCCTATCCAGGACTCGGCAGGCTGATCTATGAAGCAGTCAAAGAGCATGATTACCCGATTCTGCAAGGCACCTTTTTGATCTTGGCGGTAACGGTTGTCGTAGTGAATATCTTGACTGATCTCGTCTATTCGTACCTGGATCCCAAAATTACGAACAACTAGGGGGTGAAAAGTGATTGGAAAATACCACGTTGATCGAAGAAAAAGTCCCTAGTTCGTTGCCTTTATCGATCCATCAGCCGAGGACATCCCCTTTGCGGGAGTTTATCAAGCACTTTCGACGGAACCGCTTAGGCGTCATCGGTCTTTATGGCATTCTCATTTTGTTGCTTTTGGCTATTCTCGCTCCAGTCTTCAGCGATCGTCCCACGGGGTACGGAGACGTCGCAAACATGCTCCAACCGCCGAGTCCCCAATATTGGTTTGGTACTGATTCTGTTGGTTTAAGTATTTTCGATCAAGTCATCTGGGGGACGCGTGTTTCTTTATATGTCGGCCTGACTTCTGCTGTAATCTCGATCGTGATCGGGGTGCCGATTGGTCTGATATCCGGTTATTACGGAGGAAAAGTCTCTCAAATTGGCATGGCGATTACCGATATTTTTCTGACGCTGCCTGTCCTTCCCCTGATGATTATCATGGCAGCGGTACTCGGTACTGGCATCAGCAATATCGCGATCATCATCGGCTTGTTCAGCTGGCCGCAGATTGCGCGAGTGACACGAGCAGAAGCACTCGCGATTCGAGAGAAGCAATACATCGAAGCTGCCAGAGCGATTGGGACGAAAGAATCCAAAATTATCTTCCGTCACGTGCTCTTAAATGCTTTTCCCCCGATTCTGGTCAATATGACCATCATTATGGGAACATCCGTGCTTTCCGAGGCAGGGCTGAGCTTTCTCGGCTTGGGAGACCCGATGAGCTGGAGCTGGGGGACTATTTTGCAGAATGCACATTCTACCGGTGTCATTATCCATGCGTGGTGGTTGGCATTGTTCCCGAGCATTGCCATCGTCGTTCTCGTGCTGTCCTTTAACTTCCTCGGAATTGGCATCAATGAAGCACTAAATCCGCGCTTGAGAAAAAGATAATTTTCTGGAGGGACGAAAAATGCTGACCAAGATTCCGAAAGAAGCCTACACAGAAAGGATTGCCCGCATTCAAGAGCATTTGCAAAAGAACGCCATCAGTGGACTCCTCGTTACGAACACGTACAACATTTTTTACACGACGGGACTGTTTCACTTTCCAAATGAGCGGCCTGTTGTTTTGTTTGTTCCGGCATCGGGTGAATCTATTTTGTTTGTTCCTGTAATGGAGCTGGCAGAGGCGAAGCATGCGACAATCTTCCAAGACATACGCGACTATTTTGAATATCCGGGAGTCGTGCATCCGATTGATTGGATGATAAGCAGCATCAAGCACACATATCCAAATTTAGTGCAGGTAAGCATCGATGGTGGGAGTCGCGAGCTTTTTCTGCGCGTGAAAGAATTGATTGCGCCCACATCCTTGTCAGTGAATACCCTTATTCACGAACTGCGGCTCACAAAGGATCCTTATGAGGTCGAATTGCTGCGTTCGGCTGGATATTACTCGGATTATATCGTCAAGCGGGGAACGGAGGTAGCCACTCCAGGAATGTCAGAGCTGGAGATGCTGCAGACAATCTCGGGGGATACCCTGAACAAAATGATTGAAGATTTGGGTGAGGTCGTGTACGTCCCAGGTGGACCAGCTGGGGGACTCGTTCCTAGTGGCCTTCGCACGGCGATGCCGCATGCATTGCCGAGTGCGAAGCGCATGGAGAAGGGAGAGACGTTGATTCTCAGCTGCGGCGCAAATGTAGGCGGTTATCGAGCCGAATGTGAACGCACTTGCTTTATCGGGGATGTGAGTGCTGAGCAGGCAAAAGTGCTGGAGGTCATGGCAACCGCGCAACAGATGGCGATCGAAGCCATGCGTCCTGGCAATAAATGCTCGGATATCGACGCAATCGCACTGGATTACATCCGAAAAGCTGGCTACGGTCAGTACCTGCTGCATCGAACAGGTCATGGAAAAGGCTTGGAGGAGCATGAAGCTCCGTGGATCGAGGTGGGAGACCATACCATACTGCGTCCAGGTATGGTGCTCTCAAGCGAGCCGGGCATTTACATCGAGGAATTCTCCGGCTTCCGCCATTCGGATACGATCATTGTCACAGACGACGAGCCACTTGTCGTTACGCAATTTCCAAAGACACTCGATCAATTAATTATCAAAGCATAGGAGGGTAGCATGTACACGACTATAAATGATTGCCAAATTTACTATGAGGTCCACGGAAAAGAGGATGGGGATGCGATTTTTTTCATCCATGGAGCACCCGGTCTGGGGGATTGCCGCGCAGACCGCAAAGCGTTTGCTCCGTTGGAATCGACGCATAAGCTCGTATTTTTGGATATGCGAGGCTCTGGCAGATCAGAAGAAAAACCTCCGTATACGCATGAGCAATGGGCAGCTGATATCGATGAATTACGTAAGCAGCTGCATCTGGACAAAATCGTGGTCCATGGCGGATCGTATGGCGGTTACATGGCTTTGGAATACGTTACTCGCTATCCCGAGCATGTCTCGCAAGTCATGCTCAGAGATACAAAACCCGGCTCAGATCGTCAGGATGGTGCAACAAAGAGGGCGATGGAAGCCAATCTTCCCGGGCTTACTGAGGATGAGCTGGTCCGGATGTTTGCTGGCGAGATGCGTTCAAACGAAGAGCTAAAATCCGTCTTCTTCGCTCTCCAGCCCTTGTATACGGTAGAATACGATCCCGTGTCAGCGAAAGAAAAAATCGATAGCATCTACTATCACTATGAAACACACAACTTCGCCTTCCGTGTGAATCAACCAACATTTAATCTTCGTGACAAGCTGCCATCTATTGATGTGCCGGTTCTTGTATCTGTTGGCAGACACGATTGGATTACGCCCGTAGATGCTTCGGAGGAAATCGCCAGCCTGGTCCCTCGATCCGAGCTGGTTATCTATGAAAATAGCGGGCACTCGCCACATATCGAAGAAAATGAGAAGTACTTGAACCGCGTCAGGCAATTTCTTTCAAAGTAGTGCAATGATCATTTGAACGAGAAAAGCTAAAGGAGGGTGCCTAAATGAATTTGAATGAGGTTCTTTCGCATTTGGAGAAAAACTTCGATGAAGATTTGGAGCGTGTTCGCGAGTTTCTGCGGATGCCAAGCATTAGCTACACAGGCGAAGGCATAGAACAGACAGCGAGCAAATTGAAAGAGATCATCGAAGAGCTGGGAGGAACAGCGGAAGTGGTTCCGACCAATGGTCATCCCATCGTATTTGGGGAGTTTGACGAAGGGCAGGAGCACACCCTTCTAGTTTATGGAATGTACGATGTGATGCCGACGGACGAAGAAGGCTGGACAGTAGATCCGTGGGGAGCAGAAATCAAGGACCTGCCCAAATTTGGTCCGTGCATCATCAACCGGGGTGCAGTCAATACCAAAGGACCACTGGGAGCTTTCTTCAATACGATTCGCGCCATAAAGGAAGTGGATGGCAAGCTTCCTGTCAACCTGATCTTTGCTGTCGAGGGGGAAGAGGAAATGGGGAGTCGCAACTTCCCTGCCTTCCTCGAACAGTACAAAGAGAAATTAGCCAAAGCAGAAGCCGTCCTTTTCCCATTCTTTGAGCAGGATGAAGTAGGTACGCCTGGACTTGTGCTCGGTACGAAAGGCTTGCTCTATTTTGAACTGGTATGTCAAGGTGGCGATTGGGGAGGGCCCACTTCTCGCGGTATTCACGGCTCCTTTAATGCATGGGTGAAAAACCCTGCCTGGCGGCTTGTCCAAGCACTTTCAACCATGGTAGACGTGGATGAAAACATTTTAATAGAAGGTCTCCTGGATGATGTCTCCGAGATACCTGAAAAAGAGAGAAACATCTTAGCACAACAAATCGAGGATGGCATCTATGACGAAAAGGTGTTCCTCGAAAACTATGATGTAAGACGCTTGAAATATGAGGGTACAGGAATGGATGTTTGGGAGAAGCTGTATAGCCGGCCGCAGCTAAACATCGACGGGATTTTCTCCGGCTACACAGGACCAGGAACGAAAACGCTATTGCCACATATCGCGACCGCTAAAGTGGATGTCCGCATGGTGCCTCATATGGAGCCTGATGAAGTTGTACGCCTCATTCGCGCGCATCTGGATAAACACGGCTTTTCCGACATCGAAATGAACGTCGCCAATAAATACTATTGGTCGAAAGTATCTGTGGATGAGCATGTTGTTCAGGCGATGATCGACACATATCGCACAATGGGCAAGGAACCGCAAATCCAACCGCTGAACCCAGGCAGCGCTCCCTATTATGTTTTTGAACGCTATCTGCAAATTCCGTATGTAACAGGAGGAATGGGACACGGGGCCAGACAGCACTCCAGCGACGAATACTGCACAGTACAAGGCGTACTCGATTTTGAGAAGTCAATGGCGATCTTTTTCGACCACTATTGCCAGCGAGTATCTGGCAAACAGGATCAACAAGAAACAATTTCCAAATAATACAAGCCAATCGTAGTACACGATCTTCGTTGGAGAGGAGGCTTTCGGCGTGACTTTAGAAATCGATCAGGTAGAGAAAAGCGTGTTAGACGACATCGCGACAGATGTTCCGAAAACGATTCTGGACCGATTTGTCACATTAACCCGTGAATCGGGGAGTGAGGACGAAAGAATTGCTGCTCATTTTTTGGCCCAGTTTCTGGAGGATTGGCAAATCCCGCATCGGATTCATTACCCGAATATTCACTTAAGTGTTCCTATAAAGGCTACCCTCATCGTTACTGGACCTGTATCGCGAGAAATCACAGCCAAAACACCGTCGTGCTCGATTTCGACGGGGAACCAATGGATCTGCGGAGAGGTGGTGTACATACCTGCAGAGGAAGACGATCTCTCCGATGCATTTGACCCGCTGGCAACCAATAAATACGGTGATATCCGAGGGAAGATTGTATTGACTGACGGATATCCGGTGTCAGGAAAAACAAAAGAATTGGGCAATGAGGGAGCGCTTGGTGTTATTTTCATCAGTCCAGGTCGTTATATCCATGAGGGAACGATCGGCGTCGTCTGGGGCTCACCTGATTTGGATACCATGAACGAGGAGCCGCGGATTCCTGCTTTGATGATCGGAAAGCAGGACGGACACGAACTTATTACCGATTGTCAGGCAGGAAAAGTCACCTTGCAATTCCAGACGCTTTTGGACAGCGGCTGGTTTCCATGTCCACTGATTGATATCTGGATTGAGGGAACCGAGGAATCCGAAAAGTACGTTTTATTGCACGGTCATTTGGATTCCTGGCATCAGGGGATAGGAGACAATGGCACGGGAAATGCCGCCTTGATGGAAATGGCACGTCTGTTTCATAAGCATCGCCATCTACTAAAGCGCAGTATACGAATTGCGATTTGGCCAGGGCATTCGACAGGCAGATACGCAGGCTCAACCTGGTTCGCAGATCAGTTTGGCCTCGATCTCGACGAGAATTGCATTGCGCAGGTGAATTGCGACTCACCAGGCTGCCGCTGGGCAACTTCGTACGAGGACATGTCCTGGATGAGCGAGGTAGAGGAGCTCTGCCAATCCTCTATCCAAGATGCCGTCGGGGAGCAGTCCAAAGGCTTTCGGCCACATCGAGCGGGCGATTATTCCTTTAACAACATCGGTATCACGGCATTTTATATGCTTTCGTCCAGCATTCCTGCAGAAGAGTTGGAGGAAAAGGGCTACTATGCTGTTGGCGGATGCGGATCGAATATCGAGTGGCACAGTGAAGAGGACCTCATGCATCTCGCTGACCTGAATATTCTCGTTCGAGACATCCGGGTGTACATGACTACGATTCTTCGCGTGGTCAATTCCCCGATTCATCCCTTTTCCTTTTCGAAAACGGTGGCAGAGCTGATGGACACGATCGAGGAATACGAGACGGCAGCAATGGGGCATTTTTCGTTCTCTCTTGTGAAAAAGGAAGCCATGGAGCTTTCACATGAATTACAGGGATTTTACAAGAAGCTTCCATTCATTTCATCTACCATAGTCTCAGATCCAAATGTGAAAAGAGTGAATGAGGTCATACGCCAAATTGGACGAGAGCTCGTCACTATCAACTTTTCAAAAACGGGTAAATTCCGCCATGATTTGGCGATTGATATGCCGCGATTACCAGATTTATCTGCGTCGCACTATTTGTCCAAGCTTGATCCTGCCTCTCACGCGTATAGGGTTGTCCTCACGTATCTTACACGCGGTCAAAATCGCGTAGCTTGGACCTTGCAGCGTGTACGTAAGCTGTTGAAAATGTGCTCATTCGTAAGTGAAAAAGCCACAACCTAATCGGAGGGTGCCATGACGAGTCTCATAAAAGAGCATGAGAAGCTGCTGCTTGATGAAATCAGCATGGAGATCCCCAAACGGATTTTGGAAACATTTAGCGGGTTGATCCGAGAGTCGGGCAGTGAGGACGAGCGAACTGCCGCCCGTTTTCTCGCGTCGCTCTTGAAAGAATGGGGTGTACCACATACCGTACACGAGCCTTCTATCTACTTGAGCGTCCCTAAAACAGCTTCAGTAAAGACGCTTACACCTGAAACCAAGTCTTATCGTGCAAAAACGCCTTCCTTCTCCGTCTCGACAAATGGCATGCCTGTAGCAGGGGAGCTGGTTTATGTTCCCTCTGCACAAGCAACGGACCGATACGATATATTCGATGCCAAAGTGAAGGAAGAAGTGAATGACCTGACTGGGAAAATCGTCATCAGTGAGGGGTTGGCGATGCCTGAAAAGGTTGCCACCTTCCACGACAAAGGAGTTCTTGGTGCCATATTCATCAATCCTGGCAAGAGCATCCACGATGGGATTTGCACCACGATTTGGGGCTCCCCGGACTTGGATACGATCGACAATGAGCCAAAAATTCCTGTGGTTGCCATCAACAAAACGGATGGAGAAGAGCTAAAGGCGATGTGCAAGGCAGGAAAAACGATGGTCGAGCTGTCTACCCGTCTGGAAAAGGGCTGGTTCAAATGTCCGCTAATTGACTTGTTTATCGAAGGAACCGAGGAACCGGAAAAGTATATTCTCTTGCACGGCCATCTGGATTCCTGGCATGTGGGGATAGGAGATAATACAACAGGGGATGCAGCATTGATGGAAATGGCGCGGATTTTCTACAAGCATCGCGACAAGCTGAAGCGGAGCTTGCGAATTGCCATCTGGCCAGGCCATTCCACAGGACGCTATGCTGGATCGACATGGTTTGCTGACCAGTTTGCACTCGATCTTGATGCCAATTGCATTGCGCAAGTAAACTGCGACTCTCCCGGCTGCCGTCAGGCTACCTCCTACGAAAAAATGGACTGGACGAATGAAGTGGAGGATCATTGCAAGCAGGCCATTTACGATGCAGTCCAGGAGGAAGCCAAGGGAAAACGTCCGAATCGTGCTGGCGACTATTCGTTTCACAATATTGGGATCACATCCTTCTACAAGCTATCGTCCAGTATTCCGCAGGAGCATTTGAAGGAAAAAGGCTATTATCCGGTAGGCGGCTGCGGTTCCAACATTGAATGGCATACGGAAGACGACTTGATGCATGTAGCTGATTATGAGATTTTGCACAGAGATTTGCGTGTATATATGACCTCGATCTATCGTGTGTTACAGGCGACTATACTTCCCTATGATTTCCGCAAGACTGCTGATGAGTTCATCGAAACCATCCGGGAGTATCAGGAAGCGGCTGGTAAGCATTTTTCATTTGAACAAGCTGCAAGCGAAGCCACGACTCTTCGCCGTTTTTTAGAGGAGTTTTATAGCGATTTGCAATCACTGCAAACGACAAATCTTTCTTCGCCAGCTGTAAAGGAAGCAAATCAAAAGCTTTTGCAGCTAGGCAGGACCCTTATTCCAATCAACTTTACTCGCCGAGGGAATTTCCACCATGATCCTGCCGTTCAGATTCCCGCATTGCCCGATATCGCTCCTGCGCTGCAGCTAGCAGCATTAGAGTCAGGCTCTCACCGTTATCGTGTCACGCAAACTCATTTGCTTCGAGGACAAAATCACGTTGTTTGGGCAATGAAAGAAGCGCAAAAGATCATTAAGGGCCAATAGATCACTAACAGCTCAGCATTCATGCTTTCTGTTCTGTTCAGTAATAACCTTTTGGCAGTCATCGACTAGCTTAGTCTGTGGCTGTCTTTTTTATCGTTCTCCATGGAATGGCCCCACATCGACTTTGGTGCTTGCTGCTTTTAGCGTTGGAAGTTGAATTTTCTGAATCTTAGGTTTTTAGGGTCTTTACTGCCTGGCATTCCAACCCTAAATTCATATTCAAGGAAGAGGTTTTCCACAATTCGACAGCAAGATGGGCGTTTGTTTGCCCTTTTCGTGAATGGCACGGGACTTGCGTATATGACCAGACGAGGCACGCGAACGATAAAAGGGGGTAGATGAGTATTGGTTGAAGCCATGAAAAATCTGCTGGATGAGATCAGCATGGAGACGCCAAAGGTGATCCTGGAGCGCTTTGGCAGCCTGGTGAGAGAATCGGGAAGTGAAGACGAGAGAGTCGCTGCTCAGTATTTATCCAGTCTGTTGGATCAGTGGGGTGTACCTCATCAGGTGCATCGCCCAAATCTTTATCTGAGTGTACCAAGACCTGCGAGGCTCAAGCTGGTAATGCCCGTGGAAAAAGAAATACGAGCGAAGAATCCGGCCTTTTCTGTGATTACTGGTGATGAATGGAAAGGCGGGGAATTGATCTATGTCCCCACGGGTTTCAAGAAAAAGTGGGACAACCAAAAGGATGCATCCTTTGATCCAGCGTCTAGAAGCCTGTCGGGGAAGATTGTCTTGACCGAGGGTTTTCCAAGACCAGCTAGAATCAGAGAGCTAAACGAGCAAGGAATTATCGGCGCCATATTCATCCACCCCGGCAAAAACATTCACGAGAGCATTTGTACACCGATCTGGGGAGCGCCGGACCTGGATACGTACGAAAACGTCCCGAAGCTGCCAGTGTTGATGATCAATCGCACAGACGGACAGGAACTGATTGATAGAATCGCCCAAGAAAGTGTGGAGGTGCAATTCCAAACCCATTTGGATCAAGGCTGGTTTACATGTCCACTTATAGACATCTTCATCAAGGGCACAGAAGAACCAGATAAATATGTCCTGCTGCACGGGCACATGGATTCATGGCATCAGGGATTGGGTGATAACGCCACCGGAAATGCTGCCATGATTGAAATGGCCAGAATCTTCTACCAAAATCGTCACCTGCTGAAACGAAGCCTGCGCATTGCGATATGGCCGGGGCACTCCACTGGTCGTTATGCAGGATCGACTTGGTTTGCGGATACTTTTGGATTGGATCTAGATGAAAATTGCATCGCCCAGGTTAATTGCGATTCTCCCGGATGTCGATGGGCGACCTCCTACCACGAGATGAGCTGGATGAGCGAAGTCGATCCATTCTGTAAAACGGCCATTCAGGAAGCGATCGGAGAAGAATCCGTGGGACATCGACCACCGCGTGCAGGCGATTATTCATTCCATAACATTGGATTGACTGGCTTTTATATGCTGTCCTCAAGCATTCCTGATGAAGTGCTACAGGAGAAAGGCTACTATCCTGTTGGCGGTTGCGGGTCAAATATTGAATGGCATACGGAAGAGGACCTGATTCACATCATCGATTACGAAATCCTGAAGCGAGATGTGCGAGTCTATACTGCTTCTCTCTATCAGATTGTGAATGCCACCTTGCATCCTTTCCACTTTGTAAATACCGTTGATGAGTTTATCCAGACGATCGAGAGGTACCAAAAAGCTGCAGGCAATCATTTTTCATTCGAGCTCGCACTTGTTCAGGCGAGAGAGCTTCGTACGACGTTAGTCGATTTCTACAATCGAATCGAGCACGTGCAGCTCCACACGAGGGACGTTAGCGATCCGCAAGTAAAGCGTGTTAATGAGGTACTACGAAACTTGAGCAGATCACTGGTACCCATCAATTTTACTCGCCGTGGCAAGTTCTGGCATGATCCAGCCGTTGATATTCCACCTCTTCCTGATATCGCACCTGCCAACACACTGCCTCAGCTTGAGGAAGGGTCCCATCATTACAGGGTGACTCTGACGCACTTGATGAGGGGACAAAACCGACTTTCCTGGACATTGCATCATGCCAAGCGCCTCGTACACACATCATCTATCTTTTAGGGGGGGAAATCGAGTGAAAAAAGCAAGCAAGTGGAAGTTCGGTCTATTGGCAACAACCGTGCTCCTGGGAACAGTGCTTTCTGCATGCACCAGCGAGAGCCAGACGCAGCCCAAAACCAACGATACGCCGAAAACAGAGCCTGCGGATGCCAAGAGCAGGGAGATTCGCACTCTGCAAATCCTGACCAGACCGCAAGCCTCCTCACCTGATGAATACGAGCGGGCCAACCTGATTGCGGGAGCCATGAAAGAGTTGGGTATCAGCGTCGAGCTTAAGGCAATGCCCTATGAACAGCAATCGGACATCGTCTGGTATAAACGCGACGAGTGGGACATGACTGGCTGGCAAATGGCAGCACGTCCAGAGAGATTAGATCCGGATGAATTCATTTATAACCTGTTCCATTCCAGTACGGCAAAAGACGGCTACAACTTTGTAGGATACAACAACCCTGAGTACGACAAGATTGCGGAGCAGCAGCGGATCACGGTTGACAGAGAAGAGCGGAAAAATCTGATTTTCAAAGCACAGGAGCTGATCGCCAGCGACGTCGCTTATCTTTTCAATGTCCACCCTAAATTAAAATACGTGTATAACCATCAAGTGTTTGACAAAAACTCCATCGTTGAGATGGCGGGGATGGGTATCCGCAACATTTGGACTTATCTGAATGCGGAACCGATTGGGCAGCAAAAAAACATGATCTTAAATAGCAACGACTCCGTTCAGGCTATCAATCCATTTTACATTAGCGGCTCTTTTGACTCATGGGTAACCGAGCTGATTTGGGATCGTCTGATGCGAATCGACAAAGACGGTCTTCCGAAGCCTTGGGCTGCTGAATCAGTCACCTGGAAAACTGATACACAGGTGGAAATCAAGCTGCGAGCAGGGATGAAATGGCATGACGGCAAACCCGTTACCGCCGAAGATGTGAAGTTCTCCTATGAGGCTCCGCTAACCGGTGAAGTGCCGATGTATAAACCGTTTGTTGAAATCATCGATAAGATCGATATCAAAGATCCGCTCACCTTGGAGTTTACGCTGAAACGACCATGGGCTGCATTCGAAACGGCCAGCTTATCCAAATTGAATCTCGTTCCCAAGCATATATGGGGTCCGATCATTGAGGATTTGAAGAATAAACCGGAGAATGCGGAGAGCTATCAGGAGAAAACACCCATCGGCTCTGGACCGTTCAAATACGAGAACTGGAAATTCAAAGAGGAAGTCGTATTAACCTCCAACAAAGAGCACTTTTCACCTCCAAAAATCGAGAAGTGGATCATGAAGGAGATTCCAAACACCGAAGCGTCTCTTGGAATGATCGAAAATGGAGAAATCAACTTCCTGGCAGTGTTTCCTGGAGATGGACAGCTGCTCCAGCAAAAGGTAGAAGCTAGCCCAAATCTCACGATGGTAACAACGACCGATCTCGGCTTCCAATTCTTTGCTGTGAACCATCGCAGACCACCATTTAATGATGTGGCTTTCCGGCGCTCCTTGGCTGCTGCCATTGACCGGGACATGATGGCACAAGTCGTATACAAAGATTTCGCAGAACCGGGCGATTCCGTCATATCGCCAGCCCTGTCAATCTGGAAAAATCCGAATCTACCATATCCAACAGGTGGAGTAGAGGAAGCGAAAAAGATTTTGCAAGAAGCTGGCTATGAGTGGAATGCAGCAGGTAAACTGCTCTATCCGGCAGGCAAAAAAGAAGAGCTCGGAAAATAAGGGCAGAATCTCCTTCATTTGTGCCAGGTGCGAGGAATGCTGGCCGTAGTTGATCGCAAGCATTCCTCGCCTTTGAAGCCTTCCGAGAAAGGAGAGAACGTATTGGGGAACCGATCAAAATTCATTTTGAATCGTCTCGCTCAGATGATCCTGACCCTCTGGATCATTGCGACGATCCTGTTTTTTATCTTTCGACTGATGCCTGGTAATCCGCTGGTTGCCTACATTGACCCGACGTTTACGAAGGAGCAGCAAGACATTTTGATGGCACAGTTTGGCTTGGATAAACCGCTGTGGATGCAATATTTGATCTATCTAGCCAATCTGGTCCAGGGAGAGCTAGGCGATTCGTTTAAATTTCGGGCGCCTGTGATGGATGTGATTTGGGGCGTTTTGCCCAACACGCTGTACCTGATGATCTTTTCGTTCGCGATGGCTTACCTTGTCGGGATATTCGGCGGTGTACTCCTTGCATGGAAGCGCAAAACCAAATTCGAGACAGTCGGCATAATCGTCACCCTGTTTACGAGATCCGCTCCTCAAATGTGGGTCGGCATGATCGTGCTTGTGATCTTTTCCTTTCAGTTGCATTGGTTTCCATCAGGGGGAGCTTCCGCGACAGGTGTTGTCTATGCATCCGAATGGGAGAAGCTTACTTCACTTTCGTTTCTGAAGCACCTGTTTCTGCCGGCATTGACCGCGGCTATCTATCTGATGGGGCTTCCTCTGCTATTGATGAGGTCCAACATGCTGGATGTAATGGGTGAATCCTACGTGGAAGTCGCCAGAATGAGGGGGCTTAGTGAGCGTAGAATCATGCTCAAATACGCCGCGCGCAATGCAGCACTGCCAGTTGTCACCGCTATGGCCGTGGGGATCGGGTACGCGCTTGGAGGAAATGTCGTTATTGAAATGGTTTTTAGCTGGCCAGGTTTGGGGCGTCTTCTCGTCAATGCGGTTTCGGCAAGTGATTACGCCTTGGCCCAAGGAGCGTTTATCTTGAGCGCAGCTGTGATGGTCATGATGAACTTTGTGGCAGATATCCTGTACAGCTTTTTGGATCCGAGGGTCACATTTGGTAAAGGGAGGTGAGTGGAATGAACACGGACGTAAGAATGGGGCAGAGCCCTGTACAAGTCACTTATCGAAAAACAAGTCTGCTGACGATTCTTGCAAAGAATGTTGCGGGTGTCTACCGTTTTTTGAAAAATGATCCGTTTAGCATGACGGGTGCTGTCATTTACCTGTTTTTTATCTTGATCGCGCTGTCCGCACCACTCATCGCTCCCTATGATCCACATGAGATGATCAAGCACAACGGAAAACTGGCGTTCAACCAACCGCCTTCTGCTGAGCATTGGCTAGGAACAACGAACATGGGACGAGATATTTTCTCCCAGCTCATCTATGGCGCAAAGCCTGCGATGATGGTGGGGCTTACCGCAGCATTCTTTGTGGTGGTCGTAGGCACGCTGGTCGGTCTGTTCGCAGGCTACTACAAAGGCCGTGTCGATGGTGTACTGATGCGTGTCACCGATATTGCATTCGGTATTCCGTTTGAACCATTCGTCATCGTTTTGGTCGCTTTCTTAGGGCCGAGTGTCTGGAATATCGTCCTGGCGATGGGGCTGCTTTTATGGCGGGATACGGCTCGTGTCATACGCTCCCAGGTTCTCACGGTACGCGAGCGTAGCTTTGTGGAAGCGGCAAAAATTTCGGGCGCTTCTGATTTACGTATTTTATTCGTACAGGTAGCTCCGAACATCCTTCCGCTTTCCTTTTTGTACGGATCGCTTGCCATGGGCTGGGCAATCTTGACGGAGGCGGCAGTCAGCTTTCTCGGATTTGGCGATCCTGCCATGATGAGCTGGGGCTTCATGCTGAATGATGCGTACGCTTCCCAGGCATTGAGTCGCGAGGCGTACTGGTGGATTATTCCGCCTGGCATATTTATCATGCTGACGGTCATGGCTGGATTCTATATCGGAAGAGGCTCTGAAGAAATTTTGTATCCTCGGTTGAAGAATCAATAACCAAGGCGGTGAAATCATTGTCGTTATTGGAAGTAAACGACTTGAAAATCTACTACAAAACGTCGCGTGGAATGAGCAAAGCCGTCGATGGCGTATCCTTCGCGGTGGATCAAGGCAAAAGCCTGGGGCTTGTGGGGGAAAGCGGCTGCGGCAAAAGCACCTTGGTGAAGGGCATTATTCGCGTGCTCGCCGGAAATGGGAGCATTGCCGGAGGTTCGGTCACGTTTGATGGGAAAGACTTGACCCAGATGGCCGAATCAAGCATCCGCCAGGTTCGCTGGAAGGATTTATCCCTCATCCCACAGGCGGCGATGGACTCGCTCAATCCTGTTTATCCTGTCATTGATTCATTCCTGGAGATTTTGACGCTAAAGGGAAAGCTTTCTCGGGCAGAAGCAACGAAAAGAGCACATGATCTGTTCACTATGGTTGGATTGGATACAAAGCGGCTGCGGTACTATCCACATGAATTCTCAGGAGGAATGAAGCAGCGGGCGATGATTGCACTCGCGCTCGCACTAAGCCCCAAGCTTGTCATTGCGGATGAGCCCGTTACTGCACTGGACGTGATTGTACAAAATCAGGTCCTTCGGGTTCTGAAAACTTTGAAAAAGGAGCTTGGACTTACGCTGGTTATGATTACTCATGATATTTCTGTTGTAGCACAGACATGTGATGATGTGGCGGTGATGTACGCTGGGAAAATCATTGAAATGGGTCCTGTTTCACAAGTGCTGAAAAGCTCGATGCATCCGTACACGATGGGACTAGCCAATGCGTTCCCAAACCTGAAGAAAACAGAAAACACATTGATCTCGATTGAGGGTTCTCCGCCCGACTTGGTTGATCCACCCAAAGGATGCCGATTCGCTGCCCGCTGTCCTTTTAGGCTCGAAGCATGTAGCCAAGTAGAACCAGCGCTTGTTCCCGTGGGCGATCGTCATTTTGCAGCATGTCATCGTTTGGACGAAATCGCTGTTCTGCAGGAGATGGCCAAGGAGGTAGGTACATGGCAGAAAATCCCATCATAGAAGTCCGCGGGCTTTCCAAGCATTTTGAAGCAAGGCAGCATTTGTTTCGCAAAAGCGGAGTGGGAGGAGGCGTGTTAAAGGCAGTTGACGATGTGAGCTTTCGTATCCCCAAAGGACATTCCCTAGGCATCGCCGGTGAAAGCGGATGCGGAAAGACCACAACCGCCAAGATGCTCTTGAAGCTGTATGAGCCCACTTCTGGCAGCTTTTTATTCAACGGCAAAGACATCACGCATGTACGAGGGAAGGAAGAGCTCAAACAGTTTCGCAAGCAAGCGCAATTGATGTTTCAAAATCCATTTGAGGCCCTGAATCCGCGATTTACGATTTTTCGCTCTTTGCTCGAGCCGCTGATTGTTCACAACATAGGCACAAAGGAAGAGAGAGTTCTCCTCATCAAGCAGGCACTTGAGCAAGTCAATTTGATTCCCGCGGAAAATTTTTTTGAAAAGTACCCTCACCAGATGAGCGGGGGGCAACTCCAAAGGGTCGTATTGGCAAGGGCACTGATTGTAGATCCGATTTTCCTGGTAGCGGATGAGCCGGTATCCATGCTGGATGTCTCCGTACGTGCGGGCGTTCTCAACTTGATGAAAGCCTTGACAGAGCGTCTGCAGCTTACGACGGTCTACATCTCCCACGATCTATCGCTCATCTCTTATATGTGTGAGCAAACGGCGATTATGTATCTGGGAAAAGTCGTTGAGATCGGAGATACCATGAGCGTCTTGCACAAGCCCAAGCATCCCTACACTCAGGCCTTGCTAGCAGCAGTACCCTCTCCTGATCCAGACGAGGATCCGGAGGAGGTTCGCATAAAAAATCATGTGCCAAGCCCGATCAATATGCCCAGAGGTTGTCATTTTCAGGACAGATGCCCGTATACCGAGGCTATCTGCCGGGAGACGACCCCTGAGCTGCGACAAGCGGATACTGGTCAAATCGTCGCTTGCCACATGGTTACGCCTTATTTGGAAAGAAAGGCAGAAAGAGAGGAGCATGTGATATGAAGATCATGTACGTCGTACCAGGCCCGATGGATCAAAAGGAAGCCACTCGCAGAGGCGAGCTGCTGGGGCTCTGGGCAGCTCCCGGGACGAATGTGGAAATCGTCACGGTACAAGAGGGGCCAGCATCCATCGAATCGATGTATGAGGAATACTTGTCCATTCCTCCAGTTGCCAAGATCATGTATCAGCTAGAACAAGAAGGTTATGATGCCGCCATCCTCGGTTGTGCAGGTGACCCGGGCCTCGATGCATTTCGGGAGATCACCAGTCGCATGCTTGTGGTGGGTCCTGCTGCAAGCAGCTTTCATGCAGCCGCCATGCTTGGGCATCAGTTCACCTTGCTCACGGTTGCAGACAGCATGATTGGTTCGAGTCGTGAGTTAGTCGCCAGATCGGGATTAACTGACAAGCTGGCCTCTGTGCGTGCTGTCAACATCCCCGTACTGGAACTGGCCACAAATCGGAAAGAGACGTTGGAAAAGCTCGTTCGCATCGGACGAGAAGCCATCGAGAAGGACCACGCTGATGTCCTTGTTCTCGGCTGCATGTCTATGGGCTTTTTAAATGTGGCGGAAGAATTGCAAGAAGCGCTTGGCATTCCTGTGGTCAACCCTGCGAAAATTGCGTTGAAAATGACAGAAGCCCTCGTGGCGATCGAGCTGGTTCATTCCAAGAAGGCATTTGCGATACCGCCAAAACTGTCCAGTGGGAAAGTGAAATCACTCGATGAGCTGTTGGTGAGCCGTTCCTGATTTGATAACGGAATTCAAGAAGGAAAAGGGATAGACGTACAAGATGAAAAGTTTTGGACTCGCTAGGGCAAATGGCAGAGGGGTGAAGCGCTGGTGAAGATAGCCTATGTCGGAGCAGCGCCAAAATCAACAGAAGAAGTAGAGAGGCGGAGGAGTTTGCTGCAAGAATGGTCAGCTCCCGGCACAACTATTCAAATGGCTTATGCAAAAGATGGTCCTGCCTCGATCGAATCCATGTATGAAGAGTACCTCGCGATATCTGGATATGCGAAAGGCATGGTCCGCTTGGAATATGAAGGCTTTGATGCCGCAATCGTCGGATGTGCAGGTGATCCAGGTATCGATGCCTATCGGGAGCTTTGTACAAACATGCTTGTTGTGGGACCAGGAATGAGTAGTTTCCATGCGGCTGCCGTGCTCGGGCGGAAATTTACACTACTGACTGTAGCCGATAGCATGATTGCCAGCAGTTATGAATTGATTCAGAAATCTGGGCTTGCGAGTATGGTCACGTCCGTTCGAGCGGTCAACATACCCGTATTGGAACTGGCTGCGAATCGGGAGGAGACACTGGAAAAGCTCGTTCGCATCGGACGGGAAGCCATCGAGAAAGACCGCGCGGACGTGCTTGTTCTTGGCTGCATGTCTATGGCATTTTTACAAGTCGCAGAAGACATGCAGAAGCTGCTTGAAATCCCTGTGATCAATCCGGCAAAAGCGGCACTGAAGCTCGCTGAATCATTGGCAAGCTGTGGCTTGAAGCAATCCAAAGCAGCATTTACCGTACCGCCAAAGCTACCTTCAGAGCAAGCAAACACAATCGAAGAATTGCTTATCAAGAGAGAAAATAAATCCACGTTGGGAGAGAGTTATTATGACAATTACCTATAAAGATACGGAAAAAACACTCCTGGATGAAATCAATCTGGATGCTTCAAAAGTTATCCTGGAGAAGTTCAGCACTCTTGTTCGTGAATCATCCAGTGAAGACGAGCGAACTGCCTTTAATCATCTCGTCAGCTTCTTGGAAGAATGGGGAGTACCGCATAAGGTTCATCATCCAGAGCTGTATCTGAGTGTTCCGGTACACGCAGGGGTCAAAGTGACAAGTCCGACGGTAAAGGAAATTCGCGCAAAAACGCCAGCATTCGCTGTTTCCACGGGCGATCAATGGGTGAGCGGAGAGCTTGTTTACGTCCCATCCGGTCATGCAGCAGACATGCAGGAAGTGTTTCATTCCCAGGTCAGTGTCGATTCGAGTGACCTGAAAGGAAAGGTGGTTATTACCGAAGGTCTCGCCATGCCAGGAAAAGTAGCCTCATTTGACAAGCTTGGTGTACTTGGTGCGATTTTCGTTAATCCGGGCAAAAATATCCATGATGGAATTTGCACAACGATTTGGGGAGCCCCTGATCTGGATACGATTGACCATGAGCCAAAAATCCCTGCGTTAGCGGTCAATCGAGCAGATGGTGATGAGCTGATCGAGCTGTGCAAGCAAGGAAATGTTCAAGTCGAATTCCAGACCGTCCACAAGAAGGGATGGTTTGCCTGCCCGCTCATCGATATTTTCATCGAAGGGTCAGAAGAGCCAGAGAAATTCGTCTTGCTTCATGGACATCTGGACTCGTGGCATGTCGGGATTGGTGACAATACTACCGGGGATGCAGCGATGCTGGAAATGGCACGTGTGTTCTTCAAGCATCGCGACAAGCTGAAGCGCAGCTTGCGAATTGCCATCTGGCCAGGCCACTCCACAGGACGCTATGCGGGCTCAACTTGGTTTGCCGACACATACGGTCTCGATCTGGATGCTAATTGTGTCGCACAAGTAAACTGCGATTCACCGGGATGCCGTTGGGCCACATCCTACGACTACAGTGAATGGATGAGCGAAGTAGATGAGCTGTGCCAAGGAGCTATCATGGATACGGTACAACAGGGCTCGAAAGGCAGTAGACCTTCTCGTGCAGGAGACTACTCGTTTAATAATATCGGGATTACTTCTTTCTATATGCTTTCCTCAAGTATGCCGGAGGAGCTGCTGAAGGAAAAAGGATATTATCCTGTGGGTGGTTGCGGTGCAAACATCGAATGGCACACCGAAGAGGATTTGCTGCCCGTGGCAGATTTGGACATTCTACTCAAGGACATCAAGATCTACACGGCTTCCATTCTGCGCGTGGTCAATGCCTCCGTTCTACCGTACAATTTCCGCAATACCGTAGACGAATTCATGGAAACGATCCAAAGCTATCAAGAAGCAGCAGGGAATCACTTCAGCTTCGAGACAGCGCTGGCAGAGGCACAAAATTTGCGTGCAGAACTGGATTCGTATTACCAAGCGATCGAAAGGTTGGAAAATGCGGAAGTGACCGACCCACAGGTTAGGAAGGCGAATGAACAGCTGCAGGAGCTCGGACGGACGCTGATTACAATCAATTTCTCTCGCCGTGGCAAATTCCGCCATGATCCGGCTCTCGATGTTCCCAAGCTGCCAGATATCGCTCCGGCCATGACCTTGAATACTCTTACACCAGATTCACATTTGTACAATGTAACGATCAATCACCTAAGACGTGGTCAAAACCGCGTGGCGTGGGCTTTAAAAGAGGCGAAGCGAATCATTCTCAGTTAAGTAAGTGTTTTCAGAAAAAAGGAAGTCGCGAAGACCCGATAGCATTCATGATCGGGTCTTTTTCGCTCTTTTTTTAACCTCTATCCTTTCAGAATGATAGGAATGAAAATTGGGGAGATATGGTAGAATCAAGGGGAGGATTGGAATTAGGGAGGAATGAAAGTTGAACAAGCATAGATTTGGTGTTTCTGGAAGCACCATTTTAACGAATCCCAAGCAATTCGCTGAATTATTTTGGGACGATATTGACTTCATTGAAATTGGGGAATTTCCGAGTGAATCAGCTTTCCATGCTTTCTTAGATCTTTGTAGAGAGAAACAAACTCCCTTTGGCGTTCATTCACCGTTATTACGCAATGGAAGTAAATACGACTTGCTCGAAAAGGTTTCATTTGATCCTCTGGTAGCCAGAAAGCAAGTAGAGGAAGAAGCCGCATTATTGTCACGTCTAGGTGCTGAATATATGCTGGTGCATTTTCCTTACTTCACAGGTGAAACCACTGAAAATGTAAACAAGTTAATAGAAGTGGGATTGCAAGAATTGAGCCGTATTCAAAACGAATACGCGATACCGATTATTTGTGAACCGAAATTAGGGATTGGCCGTTCTCCGAAAGGAATTCAATATCTTGATTCTTTTCCGTTAGAAATTTGGGAGAAGTACTCCTTGAAGCTCTGCATAGACATAGGGGATTATCTGATTGCAACAGGCGAGGAAATTGTAAACTATGTAGAGAAGTGGAAACAATACATCAGAGTCGTTCATTTGCACAATGTAGCTTATCAAGGCGATAAATACATTTGGATTCCAGTACATCCAAGTCATGAAAATAACGGAGAGCAATACAAGCTAGCACCTATTCTGGTGTTTTTATCACAATGCAATGAAGTAAATTTCATTTTTGAACATACACCACATAGCAACCCAAGTAGAGAGTTTGTTCATGAAGGATATTCCTGGACAAAAAATATGGTGATGTCTTGTTGTGTTAATGGATAAACGGTCATAAATAGTTCCTTGAATCCATCTTTGTTGTGGAGCAGGGACTTTTTTACGTTTATCGGGGCATATCAAATGAATAAGAAAAAACGCCAGTCAAAAAACACACTTTGATCAATGATTTATCGTCTCTTTAAATAGTTATCGTATTGGTTTTTTGTTCCTGCATTTTATAATTATAATAGCTTTTCACAAGTATCATTAACTATCATTAGCAGATTACTAAGAAACTAATGAAAATTAGTCAATTTGGGTAAAAACACCTTTATTTTAAAAGGAGGATAAATCAATGGATCAAATCGATCGAAATATCCTGTACCACCTTCAGCATCAAGCGCGAATTTCTATGACTGAGCTTGGCAAGTGCGTCGGTCTGTCACAACCAGCTGTAACGGAAAGAGTAAAGCGTATGGAGGAGAAGGGGATAATCGAACAATATCGTACGATCGTTTCTCCTGAAAAAATCGGAAAACATGCCGCAGCCTATATGCCGTTTCATACTAGGGACTGTGATGGATTTATTGAATTTTGCCGTTCCTCCCCCGAAGTGATCGAATGTCATCGTATTAGTGGGGAATACAATTATATGTTGAAAATCATTACCGATTCGATTCGATCTTTAGAAGAATTTGCAAATAAATGCAATAAATACGGAACATACACGACTCTTATAGTGATGTCATCGCCAATTGATCATAAATTCTTCATTTCTAATGATGTACATTCTCTTTCTGATAGCATCTAGAAGCGATATACAACAAGAAATCCGGAGATCAAACCGGATTTCTCATTTCATGATTCTTGAGATAAAGCTACGGTGGATTATTTTTATAGTAGCTGCTTCAGCGTTTCATAGCTCGAAATCCATGTTCTTTGGAACGCCCGGTAATGAGTAGAGCAAACAGGAGCAAGAGGAGCACTACCCACGGGAAATTACTAATGCCAAGTGTTTCAAGAAGGATACCACCGATTATACCGCCACCACCGATGGCCATGTTCCAACCGGTTACAAGCATCGACTGGGCTACATCAGCATTTTCACCAGCTGCTTCTGCCAGTGCTGTTTGAAGTAATGTCCCGGCACCCCCAAAGGTCAGCCCCCACAATACAATACTGAAATAGATGACCTCAGATTGACCGATAAAGATCCCCATCAGTACAGATGCCGCAGCGAAGCCAGTGAGGCTAAATATTGTGAGCATACGCAACCAATGATCGATCAGCATGCCAATCATCCAAATACCAACCACGGAAGCAATGCCAAATAGAAACAGGATTAAATCAATTCTCCCGGAAAGCCCTGCCTGCGCAAGGAACGGGGCGATATAGGTGTAGAGGACATTATGCGCGAGTACCCAGAACACCACGACAAAGAGAACGGATCGGATCCCGGGTAGAAAGAAAACGTTGCGAAGGGGAAGCCGCTTTTTGGCAGCTTGCCCTGGAAAATCAGGAACTGCTTTGAGCACCCAAAAAATAAGTAGTAGCGACAATAGGGATGTAATTCCAAAAACAAGTCGCCACCCGATATAGCCCCCAATATAAGTTCCAATAGGTACACCCAGCAGAAGCCCGAGTGGAGAGCCGATCATCGCCACTGCCAACGCCCGTCCTCTCAAAGATTCGTGAACCATGCGACGCGCATAGCCTGCGGTTATTCCCCAGACAACACCGCCGGACACACCCGCGAAGAAGCGTGCAGCCAATGTCAGGATATAATTGGGGGATACGCTTGTAATCGTGTTGAATACAAGAAAAACAAGAAGACACATCAGGAGCAGTCGCCGTCTTCGCCACCCTCGTGTAGCCGTGATTAAAGGTATCGCAGCCAAAGTAGAGCCGAGGGCATATAAGGTGATGAGTTGGCCAGTGAGGGCTTCTGAAATTCCGAGCCCATCGCTGATTTGGGGCAACAAACCTGCTGGAAGCGTTTCAGTGAGGATACAGATAAACCCTGCCATCGCCAAAGCGAGTAATTTCCCCCATGGAAGACGGTCGGAAGTAGTATTATTCGATGCAGGCTGTGCGGCTGAAGCTATATTTTGGTTCATATAAGAGCACCTCTCTCTATATTTTCTAGCTCAGTGGATCTATGCCAAGCGCCGATTTTCTTGGTGACTTTTAGTTTACAGGATGAATTCGATGTTTAACATGCGTAACCAACTAAATATTTAACTTTTTTGTTTTGAAACAAATGAAATTATTTATAAATACCTATAATTTAAAGTTGAATGTTGTTTACTTCGATCCTCACATCAAAAACAATAAATCAGGGATAACAAAAAAGCCGGTTACACCATTTAACGTGGTGAAAGCCGGCTTTTTTTAAATCTGGAGCACCTTACCGTGCCAAATCCGTGTTTTGCTGGCGGAAAAGTGGATATCTCAGTGTCCTTCTTGGGACTCGAACAAACTTGCTTCACGGTAATTAACGTCCATGCGTAATTTACCGGCAAAGTGTCGATCGATGTCGCCTTGCTCGTATAACATCTGAATGGCGTTTCGTTCCGCTTGGATGGCCTTCAGTTCTAGCTCTTTTCGCTGAAAGCTCATGTTACGTCTAGTACCACTTCTACGCTTGTTGTTTTGGTATTGCAATGCCATCGACCGATAATCGGCCAGAACAGTAAGGACTGCATCCCGATTTTCCTCATTCTCCATTTGTTTAAGCCTGGTGATGGCGGACTGAATGGCTTCGAGTTTCAATTCCTTATAGCTGTCCCATTCAGGGTCAGAAGGAGTTATGAGACTGGGGATGCGATTTCGGCCTTTTAGCCATTTGCGCACGGTGGACCAGGCGAGCAGCAGCAACAGCTTGAACTTGACCCGATTCGTCAGTAAAAGCTCGATTCGATTCAGAGACGCACGGAAATAGGCGGCTAGCTGCGGGGTGATTCGCTCTTCGTATAACCAGCGTTCACCGACTTCTCGCTCCGCCTTCAATGCTTCCAGACGGATGTTTACCATCGCTCGCCAAGCCTGACCGATATCCGTTGTTCCCTCGAACTTTGCTTGCTGCATACGGCGAGTATACTCACCAACCAGTTCTACACCCTCTTGCTTGTTCTCCTCGTTCATTTCTTCGCGCACTGTGCGTAAGCCAGAATCCAGCACAGCAATACGAGCCGTGCGTTCTGTTTCTGCTCGGTTTTCAGGATGATCTCCTGTTTCTTCAGATTTTCGTACGAGTAAAGGCAGGAAGGTGCTGGCAGAAATCAGCGTCAGCAAAATAACTCCCGCACAAATAAAGAGAATCAGGTTGCGTTCAGGAAATGCACTGCCGTTGTCTAATACCATTGGGATCGAGAACGCGGCTGCGAGTGTTAGGGCGCCACGAACACCAGAGAGTGCAGTGATGACGGAAGAGCGCAGCTGACGATCCCTCGCCAATACCACGAGAAAGCGTAAAATCATCAATACGGCTGTAATCAGAAAGATATAACCGATGACCTGTCCGTTCTGATAGGCAGGGTCCTCCCATATTTTCGCTACGACTCCTGGAATCTCCAGTCCGAGCAAGAGGAAAACGAGACCGTTTAGTGAGAAAAGGATGACTGACCAGGTGCTGTCAGACACGATACGAAGACGAACAGAAGCAGATTCCACACGATCTCTCTCAATTGCATGGACGACACCTGCGGCGACAACGGCTAGAATACCTGAAACATGGCATTCTTCTGCTGCAATATAGATGAGAAACGGGGTGAGGATAATGATCAGCATATGTAGCGTCACATCCTCCATTCCGAGCCGACGCAAGAGCAAACGGAGCCAAATGACGGCAAAACCGAGTAGAGCGCCAATCACCAAACCACCGATTGCAATCACAAAAAAGCTACCAATGGCCTCAGACAAGGAAAAATAACCGGTAACAGTAGCAGCAATGGCAAAGTTGAACGCTACCAGACCCGAGGCATCGTTCATCAACGATTCTCCTTCGAGCAGACGCAAAATGTTTCCGGGCAGTTTGATACGGCCAGCGATCGACCCAACAGCTACAGCGTCAGTCGGTGAGAGGATAGCAGCAAGCGCGAATGCTGCGGATAGTGGAATGGTTGGAATGAGCCAGTGAATGAATGGACCTGCAAGAAGTACAGTAGCAAAAACGAGTCCTAAAGCTAATAACAAGATGTAGGTTCGGAGCTTCCACAGCTCATCGCGAGGAGTAATTTTCCCATCGTTGAAGAGCAGGGGAGCGATAAACAGAACCATGAATAATTCAGGGTTCAATGGAACGTGATGCAGGCTAGGCATATACGCGGCTACGATCCCAAGTGCAATCTGAATGAGTGGTACCGGAATGAACGGCACAAAGCGCTGAATGACATTAGAAGCACCGATGAGCAATAACAACACGAGTACCATGAGTAGGATTTCCATAAAGAAATTTGCTCCTTCAAAGTTTTGTCGCTCAGTAAACATACTGATCCATATGTATCACGCTTATTCCTCGATAACTATTGTAGTTGATAAAATCACGTCCAACGATCTGGTGGGGAAGACATTATATAGGAATGATATCGCACGTTACTTTTATAGTGAAATATTTTCTGTATTTAAATATTGTAACGTTTGCAAGTTTAATTGTGAACAAGGGATTTCAGTAATTTACCATTTCAACAATTTTCGTTAAAGCTAGGTTAATATCCGTTCACTATGATGACTATGAAGGAAATGAATCAAAACAAAAATAATGAAGGAAATACTACACGGAAATGAGGGTATGCAGCATGATTCAGTTTTTATGGTTTGATCTTGGGTACACACTGGTAAAAATGAACAGGGAAGAGATTTACCAGAAGGTACTTGGAGAGTTCGATGTATACCGCAGCCAGGAGGAAATCGCGCTTGCCTATCATCGAACAGACAAGCTGTTCATGCGAGAGTATCAAGGCGTGCTTGGCAAAGACAGCAGAGCCTTTTTACCGTGGTACGTTGGTGCTCTTAACTATAAATTGCGTCTTTCCCTACCGATTGAAGATGTGGTTCACGTTTATCGAAAGCTCGCCAGTGAATTTCCACTGCAATGGACTGCTTTCGACGGGGCGAAAGAGACTCTCGGAGAGCTAAAAAATCTCGGCTACAAACTTGGACTGATTTCCAACTGGGATCAAACAGCGAGGGTAGTGCTGGAAAATAACGGGCTTGTCGAGGTGCTCGATGAAATCTTCATCTCCTCCGAAGTAGGACTGGAAAAGCCTGACCCGGCTTTCTTCCGACTGGCCTTGGAAAAAGCCAATGTAACATCCAATCAGTCTCTTTACATTGGAGACAATTACTATGATGATGTGATCGGCTGTCAAAAGGTTGGCATGCACTGTTTGCTCATAAATCCATATGGAAATTGTGGCACAGAGGAACTATCCTATCAGCCAGTTATTCGCGGAATCCAGGATGTAGCTACCTACTTGGGGCATCCGCAGCAGCGTCTTGAGGTCAATTAACGGGAGAGATTTGCGATGCAGTCGTTTGTAGAGAGAATCCAGGAGCATTTTGACTCTTTAAGTACAGGTCAGAAAAAAGTGGCTCACTATATTCAAACCAACATGCAGGATGCAGTCATGCAATCTGCACACAAGATCGCGGAAAATTCGGGGGTAAGCGAAGCAACCGTTCATCGACTGGCGCAGGCTTTGTCCTATACCAGCTTCTCCAATATGCTTCAGGACTTGCGACACTATGTGCTGAAAGATCAGCGTGCCGTGAGAAATTTCCTGATTTCTACAAGCCACCAGGAAGATTCCTGGCTCGAAAAGCATTTTCAGCAAGAGCTGGACAATCTTCATGAGACGATGGCGCGCGCGGGCAAGTCTTCGATCAATCAAGCTGCGCGCATGCTGCTGGAAGCTGAGCGCATCTGGGTAGTTGGTTGGCGGATGGGATTATCCATCACTTCCTATATGAGCTTCGTTCTAAAGTACATGCTGGGCAATTGTGAATTAATTCCTCAAGGAGGTGTTGCGGAATACGCGACCTACATAAAGCCAAGCGATACGGTATTTGCTTGTGGCTTTCCCCGGTATTGCTCCAAAACGCTAAAGGTAGCTGCACACGCAAGGCAAGAGGGAGCAAAAATCATCGCGCTCACCGATTCCGAACTGTCACCATTTGCCAAGCTTGCTGATCTGACACTGTTTGCTTCCAATAAATCGACCGGATTTTTGGATTCGTATACGGCTTCCTTGTCGATGGCAAGCGCGATTATTAACGAGATCTCATACCTGGAGAAAAATCGCGTGCACAAAAATATTCAGAAGATGGAAATGATGTTTAAAGAGTTTCAGGATCAATTTGAGTGGAAATGAAAGCATGGGAAAGGAATCTGGGATGAATATTACGGTGATCGGCTGTTGGGGAGCGTACCCCGAGAAAAATGAGGCGACCTCAGGGTATCTGGTCGAATACAACGGGAGCAAGATTTTGTTGGATTGCGGAAGCGGGGTACTGTCACGTTTGCAAAATCACTGTTCTCTTGAAGAGCTGGATGCGGTCGTCATTACCCATACACATGCCGATCATATTGCGGATGTGTACAGCTTGGAGTTTGCGATTTTAATTCTTATGCAAATTGGCAAACGAAAGAAGCCATTGGACGTGTATGTATATGGTTCAGAGCCAGACGATCTGCCCTTCTGCTTCCCGCAATACGTGCATGTCCATTCGATCAACATTAGTGAGCCATTGATCATCGGTACAGTGAAGCTTGAATTTTCGGAGAACCTCCATGACGTACCCAGTTGTGCGGTCAGGCTGACGTCTGAGGACGGCAAGACACTTGTTTATTCTGGAGATACCGGCTATTGCCAATCGTTGATCGAACTTGCTCGTCATGCGGATGTGTTGCTAATCGAAAGCAGCTTTTACGAATGGCAAAAAGGGCTGATGGATGGTCACTTGACGGCGGGAGAAGCCGGTGCAATCGCTGCTCTAGCGAACGTGAAGCAGCTCTTGCTTACACATTTTCCCCATTACGGAGAGCTTACGCAATTGGTTGAAGAAGCAACACAGCATTACGGCGGACCCATCCATTTGGCTTCTGGTGACATGAAACTATCGATCTAATCCTGGAAAGGGGTTTTTCCCATGTTGAATATACGGAAAACGTTCGTAACAGGCTTCTCCATTCTTGCGGTATTGTCGATGGTCCTCACAGGTTGCGGCAGCAGCGTTACTCCAGCTCCGACAACTACAGGTTCAGCACAAGCAACGACTGAAGCACAACCAAAAGACAGTGGCCAGACTGAGAAAGTAGTGGGCGGAACTGTACGGGTTGCGATGGCAACGGAGCCGGATAATTTGGATCCATACCTGTCTGCAGCGACTGACACCAGTTCGATGATGGACAACGTATTCGACGGTTTGTTCGAAGCAGGGGAAAACAGTGAGTTGGTTCCAGCTATTGCAGAATCATATCAGGTCACCGAGGATGGACTGACCTATACGTTTAAAATTCGTAAAGGAATCAAGTTCCATGACGGCTCGGATTTGACTGCTGAAGACGTTCAATATTCGTATGCAAAGCTGTCCGGACTGAACGGAAAGGAACCGCTCTCGGCAAAGTTTGCAGCCATCGAGAAGATTGATACTCCTGATGATTTCACTGTTGTAGTCAAACTCAAAGAAAAGGACGCAGCTTTTCTAGCCGCCAACATCATCGCAATTGTGCCGAAAGATTATGAAAAACAAAGTGAAAAGCCGATCGGTGCAGGTCCTTTCAAGTTCTCGTCCTATACACCGGGCCAGCAGCTCGTTTTGGAGAGGAATGATCAATTCTACGAACAGGAGAAGAAGCCTGCACTGGAGCGTATCGAATTCAAAATCATGCCAGATTCCAATGCATCCGTACTGGCAATGCAATCCGGTGATATAGACATGATTCCGGGCATTTCTGACCAAGGAGCAAAGCAGCTGGGTGCAGGATTTCAGATCGTATCTGGCCCACAGAACATGGTTCAACTGATGGCATTGAACAATTCCGTCAAGCCGCTGAATGATGTGCGCGTGCGTCAGGCAATCAATTATGCGATCGACAAAGACGTGATTATCCAAACAGTTGCAGAAGGAAACGGAGTAAAGCTGGGATCCAATATGAGTCCGGCAATGAAAAGGTACTATCAAGAAGGCTTGACAGAGCGTTATCAGACGGATGTGGAAAAAGCCAAGGCACTGCTCAAAGAAGCTGGTTACGAAAAGGGCTTCAAGCTGGCAATCACAGTTCCTTCTAACTATTCCTTCCATGTCGACACAGCACAGGTTATCGCAGAGCAGTTGAAGGCAGTTGGCATTGAAGCTGAGATCAAACAAATCGAGTGGAGCAGCTGGCTGGAAGACGTGTACAACAATGCCAAATATGAAGCGACAATCATCGGCTTGACTGGAAAGCTCGATCCGCATGAAGTTCTGGGGAGATTTGAAACCACCTACCGCAAAAACTTCTATAAATTCAGCAACGCCGAGTTCGATGATCTCGTGAATCGGGGACGCACGGAAGTAGACGAGACCAAGCGGGCTGACTTGTACAAAGAGGCACAGACGATCCTCACCGAGCAGGCAGTCGCTGTATTCATCATGGACCCTAGCCGCTCTGTTGCATTGAAGGAAAATTTACACGGCTTCAAAATGTATCCTGTACAAAAATATGATTTCGCCGCGATGTACTTTTCCAAAAAGTAAACGAGGGATGCTGAAGTGAGATTTTACATGACGAAGCTAGCTACTTTACTGTCCACTGTGTTGCTTGTCTCCATGATGACGTTTCTTGTCTTTCAAATCTTGCCGGGCGACCCAGCCGAGATCGTGCTTGGCGTGGACGCAGATCCTCATCAACTCACGGAATTGCGCAAGACAATGGGATTGGAGCGGCCAGCGGCGGAGCGATATGTTTCGTGGATTGCGGACACGGTGACTGGAGATTTCGGTACGTCACTGCGCTATCAGCGATCGGTGGCAGATATCGTGACAGAGCGCTTGCCTGTTACGTTGTCACTTTCTGTAATGTCCTTGGGGTTGACCTTGATTATCGGTCTTCCCCTCGGCATCTACATCGCACGAAAAGATGGCAAGTTTGCATCGACGCTGTTATCTGCCTTCACGCAACTTGGGTTGGCGGTACCCTCGTTCTGGATGGCATTTATTCTGATTTTGGTGTTCTCCGTCACCTTCAAGCTTTTTCCGACTTACGGCTATGTTCCCTGGAGCCAAGATCCTGTGGGTGCATTCAAATCACTGTTTCTGCCTTCGCTTGCCCTTGCGATTCCGGGTATCGCTGTCATCATCCGGTATTTGCGCAACACGCTACTGGACCAGTTCCGCATGGATTACGTGCGTACGGCCAAAAGTAAAGGGTTGCGGGAAAAGAGCATCATGTACCGTCATATTTTGCGCAACTCTCTGATTCCGGTGCTTACGATTGTTGGCTTATTGATCGCAGACACACTGGGAGGCAGTATTGTCGTAGAAAATGTGTTTGCTTTGCCGGGGCTGGGCAATCTGCTCATCACGTCTATCGGCACACGAGATTTGCCCCTGCTGCAGACACTTGTTCTTTACATTGCGATTATTGTGGTTTTGATAAATTTTGTCGTCGACATCCTGTACAAAGTGATTGATCCGCGAATTCGATTGAAAAGGTGAACAAGATGAGATGGAATCAGCTAGTCCGCAATAAGCTGTTTATCATCGGAGGCTGCTTGGTTGCTTTGCTGCTAGGACTGATGGTGACGAGCCTGTTTTACACTCCGTATGGTCCCAACGACATGAATACAGCAATGCGCCTGGCACCACCGCAAGCCTCCCACTGGTTTGGAACGGATAATTTCGGACGAGACATTTTTAGCAGAATCATGGAGGGAACGCAGACCTCCTTTGTGATTGGCCTCGCATCTGTCGCAATCGGCTTGGTTATAGGCCTTTTGATTGGTTCAATAGCCGGTTATTTTGGAGGATGGCTGGACGAAATCCTGATGCGTGTCATCGATGCGATGCTGGCGTTTCCAGGAATTTTGCTGGCGATCATGCTCGTTTCCGTATTCGGTCCGGGATTTGGTAATACCATCGTCGCACTTGGAATTATGAGTGTTCCGGCTTTTGCCCGAATTGCCCGCAGTGGCTTCATTCAATACAAGGAGTTTGCTTTTGTCAAAGCAGCGATAGCAAGAGGTGCGGGCTCGCTGCGCATCATTTCTCTTCATATTCTTCCCAATATTACTTCACCACTCATTGTTGCCTCGACGATGCGATTTTCCGGGTCCATTTTGGCAGAAGCAGGATTAAGCTATCTGGGTCTTGGCGTACAACCTCCCGATCCTAGCTGGGGCCGAATGCTGAAGGAAGCCCAACCATTTATTATTGGCGCACCGTGGTACGTTTTTATCACAGGGGCGGTCATTACAGCGATGGTTCTCGGATTTAATCTACTCGGAGACGGAATGAGAGACGGTTATGACTTGAAGCGTTAGGAGGGACGAACAATGGCAAACACACTGCTGGCAATCCGTGAGCTGGATGTGACGTTTACAATCGGCAAAAAGCAATATCCGGCGCTACGACAGCTGAGCTTCCAGGTCAAAGAAAAGGAAAGAGTAGGTATCGTTGGAGAATCTGGCTGCGGAAAAAGTCTTACTTCCTTGTCCGTCATGGGTTTATTGCCTGAGTCGGCCACGATTACACGTGGAGAGATCAATGTAGCAGGTAAAGCCTGGTCGCCTGGAATGGGAGAAGAGTGGAATGCAACAAGAGGCAGGCACGTCGCAATGATTTTTCAGGATCCGATGTCAGCACTCAATCCGCTCATGCCAGTTGGGAAACAAATCGCAGAAATGGCACTGACCCATCTTTCTGTCTCGAAGCAGGAAGCAAAAGAGCTGGCTTTGGGAATGATGGCAAAAGTGGGGCTATCCCGTATCAATCAGCTTTACGGTGAATATCCGCATCGTCTCTCGGGCGGAATGATGCAACGAATCATGATCGCGATGGCATTGATTTGCAAGCCCAAGCTGCTGATCGCAGATGAGCCGACGACAGCGCTCGATGTCACGATTCAGGCACAAATTCTGGACCTACTTCGTGAGATGAATCGCTCAACAAATACGGCAATGCTATTCATCTCCCATGATTTGGGCGTCATCCGTGAGGTATGTGAGCGGGTCATTGTGATGTATGCGGGCTATATGGTTGAAGACGCTCCTGTTCAGGAAATTTTGGAGCATCCGAAACATCCGTATACAGCCGCTTTGTTGCAGGCGCTCCCTAGTATAGAGAAGCGAGGCCAACTGCTATATACCATTCCCGGACGGGTGCCGCCGCTAACCGAGCGGGGGGATGGATGTCCATTCGCTGGTCGCTGCCCGAGAGCCTCTACTATATGCCATACGAAAACTCCCGAGCTTGAAACTTGTGGGAATGGTCACCGTGTGCGTTGCCATCTCTATGCGGAAGGGAAGATATTCGCATGAGCAAAGCACTGATTCAGGTTGATGCACTGACGAAGCATTATCCTCTGCCCAAAATGAAGCTGCTAGAGAAGCGGCAATTCGTACAAGCCGTAAACGAAATCTCGTTCGAAATCGCAGAGGGAGAAATATTCGGCCTCGTTGGAGAGAGCGGCTGTGGGAAGTCCACAACTGGTCAAATGCTCGTCCAGCTAGTGAAGGAATCACAGGGTAGTATTTACTACCGTGACCAGCAAATTAACGGAATTTCAACCACTGAAATGAAAGCACTCAGGCGGGATCTGCAAATCGTCTTCCAGGACCCTTCCTCTTCTTTAAATCCGAAGAAGACGATTGGCTGGTTGTTAGAAGAGCCGCTTATCATACACGGTTACACAAACAAAACGACAAGAAAAGAGATTGTGATCGAGACACTGGAGCAAGTCGGTCTTGGTTCGGATTATCTGAAGCGATATCCGCATGAATTAAGCGGCGGGCAGAAGCAACGCGTAGGTATTGCTGCGGCGCTTGTGCTGAAGCCCAGATTTATTGTCATTGACGAAGCCGTTTCGGCTCTGGACGTTTCTGTCCAATCGCAAATATTAAATTTGCTTCTGGAGCTGCGTAGCAAGCTGGGGTTGACCTATTTGTTTATCTCCCACGACCTTAACGTGGTGCAATACATTAGCGATAGAGTAGGGGTCATGTATCTGGGAAGATTGGTTGAGGTATTTGATGTCGACCATTCGGTAAACGGACCGCTGCATCCTTATACCAAGGCTCTTTTCTCAGCGATACCTGACGTGAAGAGCACCCGAGAACGGATGGTTTTAAAAGGTGACGTGCCCAATCCGCTATCTGTGCCTGACGGGTGCCCATTTCATCCAAGATGTCCGCTGGCAATCGATAAATGCAGCAAAGAACGACCAGCCCTTCGGACGATAGCGCCCCATCACGCAGTCAGTTGTCATTTAATCGAGGAGGGGGATTTTCTCTCATGAAAGTAGGAATGATCTCAGACCTGCATGTAGATCTCAACGAGGCTCCTGGTGAACCCCTTGTGGAAGAGGCACTTCTGGAACTAGCAGGCCAAGAAAAACTCGGTGCCTTGATTATTGCTGGAGACATTTCCAATGATGTTCACCGGAGTTTGCAAGTACTTGAAATGCTCCAGGAGCAAGCTGGCATTCCTGTCCTTTTTGTTCCTGGTAATCACGATTATTGGAGCAAAGATAACGGGATCACGGACACGTGGGAAATCTATCGCAAGTTTCAATCGTACGCGGGTTGTGTAAGCGAAAGACCTTATACCCTGGAAAATGGATGGGTCGTCGTTGGCAATTCGGGCTGGTACGATTATACGATGGGAGAGTCGGGTTATTCCTTTGAACAATTTGAGCAAATGCATGCGATGGACAGGACTTGGCAGGATAGCTTTTATGTTCGATGGGGTATGAGTAACGGCGATATTCACCGTTATTTTTACGAGCATATGGAAAAAGACTTGGCGCAATTTCGAGACAGACAAATCATCATGGTGACGCATATGCTGGCTCATCCTTATTTTAAGGTGCCGATGCCGCATCCGCAGTGGGCGTATTTCAACGCCTTTTTAGGAAGTGTAGACTATGCCGAGCTCTACAGGAAATATGGGGTACGTTATGGAGTCATGGGTCATGTTCATTATCGCAAAAGACTGGTGGAGCAGGGGACGGAAATGATCTGCGCCTGCCTCGGCTACCGCAAAGAGTGGCGCAATGAGTCTGTAACCACTGAGCTCCGCGAATGTCTGCAGATCATCCAGCTATAATCCGGATTTTTCCTGCAGCTTGTGTCATCCCTCTGATATGAAGAACACACTGAGTCCATGCTTGCATGGACTCTTTTTCAACCTATAAGAATTTATAATCGCGCCGCTTATGAATGCTGGAACGCATGGAAACTTTCCGTTAAAACGCGGTCGCATCTCCTTTTGGCGAGAGAATTCCCTTACCAGCCCCTTTTTGAATATGTACTGAATTACATATAATGTCAAAAAATTTACTTTAGTCATACAGAAAATTTACCTTAATAAGAACTATTTGAATTAAAATGATCCCTGTCGTCACTCTCACTCCAAAACCTATTCTTCTAAATTTCACTAGCTGCGTTATACCACATCATGAAAAATTTAGGGGGAGTCTTCATGTCCTTGTCTTTCCGCGTTCTTTCTCTTCTATCATTTTTTACATGTCTATCACTCCTTTTTCTTCAACCTGCCCATGCTCATCCATATAGTGCCGGATACACAACCTTGTTAATAGGCAAAGAACAAACCATACTGTCATATGCGATCGACGAATTGTCAGTAATTGAACTAACAGGTGCTGACAAAAACAAAAACGGAATGCTGGAAACAGACGAATTCAATGCTGTCAAAGATCAATTTGCGCAATCTGTGAAGAAGCAACTTGTTATCAAAATCGATGGCGAAGGAAAAGAGTGGACATCGCTGAACAATGTGACGCTGCAGAGAGAAGGAGATGCATCAAAAATCGTTTTGAATGCGGTGTTCCCCCCCATTTTTCCTGGACAAGCTATTTCCTTGGAAGACAGTCTTTACGCGAATGACCCCAAAACGAATTATGTGGATTTGCTGACGATCCAATACGGCAATCAGAAAAGCACGGCTGCCTTATCTGGTAGAAATCGCAGCTGGACAATGCTCTTGACGGAATCCGACTGGGCTGGATTGGATCAAGGGATCAAACAACCACAGCAGCCATCAATTAATTTAGCCGGACAAATGGATGGAGCCTCTTCTGCAAAATCAGAACAAGAAGGGGAGGCTTCAGGCTGGTTTTCTTTCTTTTCTCTCGGAATGAACCATATTTTGAGCGGATATGACCATTTGCTCTTTTTATTTTCCCTACTCCTGGCAAGGCAAACGTTCAAGCAATACGCAATGGTGATTACCTCTTTTACGATTGCTCACAGCTTAACGTTGACACTAACGGTACTTGGTTTGATTTCTATTCCGTCCAGCATCGTCGAACCGGCGATTGCGTTAAGTATTTGTTACGTAGCTATTGAAAATATTTTTAGTAAAAAAGTAAATAACCGCTGGATCGTGACGTTCTTTTTCGGGTTGATCCACGGTATGGGTTTTGCCGATCTGTTGATGGAGATGAATCTTCCGAAAAGTGAGCTGGCAGTCGACATTTTCAGCTTTAACGTCGGTATCGAAGCAGTCCAGCTAGCGATTGTCGCTGTATTGCTGCCAGTCTTAATCCGTCTTGGAAGCTGGAATTATTCCAAAAAGGCGATCAATGTCGGGTCTGCTATCGCGCTCTGTCTCGGTGGAATCTGGTTCGTAGAAAGAATCTTCTTTTCGTAGACATCAAGGCACAACATCATGAACAAAGCGAGGAGGATTTATTCTGCAAAAAGCAATTGCACCCAGTAAGTCGTTGAAAGGCAAGCTTATTCCGTTGATTGTACCGTGCCTAATTCTTCTTCTCTTTCTTTTGGTTTCTGTCTCGACAGACGCTTTCCACGCGCTAATGACGAGTGACCGACTACAGATTTTTAAAACCATATTTATCAGTATGGTACTTGAAGCATTGCCATTTATTTTGATAGGAGTGTTTGTCTCGGCTTTGATGCAAGTATTCGTTTCTGAGCAGTCGATGCGCAAGTGGATTCCGAAAAATCCGGTTTTGGCCATCATTGTAGCGAGTGTGATCGGAATCATCTTTCCAATCTGTGAATGCGGCATGGTGCCAGTAATCCGTAGGCTGATCAAAAAAGGGATGCCCTTGTACGTTGCTGTTGTTTTCATTCTGGCTGGTCCTATATTGAACCCGATTGTGTTTCTTTCGACGTTTAGCGCTTTTCGCAACCGTCCGGACATCGTCTATGCACGTATGGGATTGGCTTTTGTTCTGGCTCTCGTCATCGGTTTGATCATCTATCATTTTGTAAGGAAGGATCAATTAAAAGTAGACTTACCAACAGATGACCACCAGCATTTCCATGAAAACAAGCTGACAGAAATCATGACGCATACCACCAGTGAGTTTTTTGAAATGGGGAAATTCCTGTTGTTCGGTTCGCTTGTCGCCGCTGGACTGCAAACCTTCGTGGCGAGGGATAGCCTGGCAGCGATTGGAGATGGATGGTTATCTTCTCACGTTGTAATGATGATCTTGGCTTACCTCATGTCCCTGTGCTCAACGTCGGATGCCTTTGTTGCCTCTTCGTTTTCATCGACATTTTCAGCGGGAGCGCTCGTTACCTTCCTCGTATTTGGGCCGATGCTCAATCTCAAAGGAACGATTATGCTGGCTGGCGTTTTTAAGACGAGATTTGTTTTGCTGCTGAGTGTGCTCGTACTTGTTTTTTCATTGGCAGGTTCTCTTCTAGTTGAGAGGTTTTTCTTGTCATAGTCGATCTTTTGGAAAGGAGGGCTCTAGCAGATGTCCAGAATCACGTGGACAAGCACGCAGTACTTTCTGCGGGCATGCATTTGGATTTGTCTCGTGCTATACATCCTTTATTTGTACAAATCCGGCAGCATCGTCTACTATATTGCACCTCGTATGCTGATTTTTGTAAAAATCGCTGTAATCGGTTTGTTTATCCTGGCAGTATTTCAGACGGACATCGCAATCCGTTCGCTTAAGCGGCAAGAGATCAGCTGTGGATGTGAGGCGGTGCCTTCCCGTTCAATTGGCAAAAACGTCGCGATATACGGTTTGTTTGTCCTGCCTTTGCTGCTCGGCTTTTTTTTGCCAAACACCGCCATGTCGAGTTCACTGGCAGCAAAAAAAGGAGTGAATGTCGGCGGAAATAATGTCACGTTTCTTGCCAACCAATTCAATCAGGACTTCGCGAAGCTGGGAATAAAGCTATACCAGCAAGATACGATTGAGCTAGGTGATGAACTGTACCTGGAAAAGCTGCAAACCCTCGACTCGTTCGTGGACAACTTTTTGGGGAAGGAAATACGGTTGACTGGTTTTGTGTATCGCGATCCGGAGCTGGGGCAGAATCAACTGATCGTCGGACGATTTGCCATTACCTGCTGTACTGCGGATGCGTCAACTTATGGTGTCATCGTGGAATCATCCGAAGCAAGTCAACTGCCAGAGGATATGTGGGTTACAGTTACGGGGACGATCGAAAGGGCGAAGCACAAAGGGACGGACGTATGGAAGGTAATGGGAACTCATTTTGAAAAGATCAACGCTCCCAGCAATCCCTACGTCTATCCCAACTACGATTTTGGCTCGCAATTATAGATGAGGGGATAGGAGGATTTCTGTATGCGCCACAGTCAAATGGTTATCCGTTTATCGGTTCTAATTTGCGGGAGTGCAGCCATTATGTATATGCTTGCCGGTCCAAATAGTGGGCAGCCGGAGCAGGCGGGAAAAACTCCGGCAATGGCGCAGCTTCAGATTGAAGACCGCAATGACCTACAGACTGCAGAAGTGAAGGTCAACGGGCAGGAGTTCAGTCCAGAGCATATCAAGCTGACAGCAGGGGTTCTTGCCAAAGTCAATTTTCGTCTCGACCCGTGCGAAAACTGCAATAAGCAGCTTGTATCAGAAGAGCTGGACATCAACTCTACCTTGCGTGAAGGCGACAATTTTTTTCTCATGCGAAACCTAAGGCCCGGGGCGTATACCTTCAAGAATGGCACAGGACAACTCGCAGGAACAATCACGGTTGTCGCAAGCTCTGAAACACAAGCTCCGCAGATTGCTGCAGACACGCCCTGAAACGACCGCCTTGAAAGGGGGGATGTCCTAAAAATATAAGCGATGCATGACACAACAAGGACAGGAAGGGAGATTGAATCCATGCATCATCTAGTACGTTTGACCACGGGCTCATGTAAGAAATGGACGAGCCTGGCTATGGCAATCATGATGTTTGTAACAATGCTGATGCCTTTGCCAAAACTGATGACGGTTGCGAAAGCTGCACAGGGAGCAGTAGCTAATGATTTGGTTTTTAGCCAAATCTACGTTGCCGGGGGTAACAGCGGAGCAATTTATAACACCAAGTTTATGGAAATTTACAATCCTACGGATAAAGATATTGTTTTGGATAACACGTATTCGGTACAGTACGCCGCTAAAGCAAGCAATTTCGCAGCAGGCAACAACCTTGTACCGCTTATCGGTACGATCAAGGCACACGGGTATTATTTGCTCACAGGAGGATCGGGCACGAATGGCACAGCCTTACCTCTGGCTGCTGATAAGACCTCAAGCATCAATCCGGCACAAGCATCCGGCAAACTGGCCTTGGTAAAGAAGACAGCAGTGATTTCTGGTAAAGACGATCCGGCTGTCATCGATTTTCTTGGCTATGGAGTCCAAGGCGACTCGTCGAACCAGCCAAACGAATATTGGGGAAGCGTTCTGCAGACAGATGCGAACAGCTTCAAAACAGGGACGATCTTGCGCAAAACAAATGACGGCAGCAATCCCAAGGGTGTAGTCGGTCTTGGTAACGGTTGGTCCTCCAAGGATGGGGGCGCTGATTTCGTCATAAACACTGCGACTGATCTCCAAAATCCAAATGGCACGATCTTCATCAAAAACTCCTCGTCAGCTCCAGAGCCTGAGATCATTACAGCAAGTCCTGTCTCGAGTTTCATCCAATTCACCCAATCAGGTGGAAAGGACTCGATCATCGGTTCAGCAGGCGCTGTTACCGGGGGAGCTGTAGTCAAAGTCTATGTCGTAAAGAGCGGCGAAGCACAAAGAGTTCAGGAGGCAACAGCAGCAGCAGATGGCTCGTTTACGATCCTGTTTGACGATGTGCAGCAAGCAGAATCGTTCTATCTGTCGGCAACAGATGGAGCGAAAAAGGAAAGCAAATTGACCCGAATTGATGTGAGTGACATCGGCAATGCCCTCACACCAATCAGCGAACTCCGGATCAATGACGCGTCCGGCATCCCAGTCAATAACCGCTATTCCACATCTATCGAAGGAATTGTCACCGTCGAAAACAACCTCCTTGGCACAGGAGGCAGCAATTTCTTCATCCAGGATGAAACAGGCGGTATTCAAGTATACGGATCAAAGGCACCTACGGTTTCATTCAAAGCCGGAGATAAGGTAAAGATTTCTGGTCATGTTGATTTTGTGAATGGGATGACACAATTTGTCCCGGATTCTTTTGCGGTGACTAGCACAGATACGGCTGTTCCGCAAGCAAAAAGCATTACAGTAGATCAACTCGCCAGCTATAATACGGCCGAACCGCTGGAAGGACAACTCGTCTCTGTAGTTGGCAAGGTGACAAATATTCCAGCGACAGGCCCAGATTACAGCATAACCGTTCAGGACGCATCCGGGAATGTCATGATTGTCCGCGTTTTGGGAAGCACGGGAATTGATATCGCTCAAACGCTTGAATTCAATCAGCAGTATACATTCAAAGGCATCGTTGGTCAATCGAAGACAAGCTCCCCATACACAAGCGGGTATTTTCTCATGCCGCGTTATACGAAAGATGTGAAGGGAGAACTGTCTTTTACACATGAGAAACTGACGAAAGCTTATAAAGATACGAATGTTACCTTTTCTGCTATCGCAAAGAATGCCGACTCTATTACCGTATATTACAAGGGTAAAGACGACAGCTCTTACAAATCGGCAAGCATGCAGACTGCAGATGACCTGAATTACAACGTAACAATAAACAAAGCAGATATCCCTGCAAACGAATTTTTCTATTATATGGAAGCGATCAGTTCAGGTAAGAAAGAAACAATCGGGTCGGCAGATCATCCTATCGCTGTCAATGTAGTTCAAGATAACGATGGACCTGTATTCTCTGATGAGCTTCCGTTTAACGGCGACATGATCGAATCCACGCATCCCAAGATTTTCGTGAAAATGGATGATCCAAGTGGCGTCGATGAAAAATCCGTAAAAATCAGCATAGATGGCACGGATTATACCTCGAAAGCTAACGCTACGGAAAATAGCATTACACTGAACTTGGCATCAGTTGTTGAACTGAGCGAAGGAAAGCATATCGTTGCGGTTGAAGCGAAGGACAAGCTTGGCAATTTGGGCAAGCATACATGGGGCTTCACGGTTTTGGAAAGGTTCAAGGAAGGTAACCACTACCGCGGCACCACTCACAATCATACGAGAATCTCGCATGACGCCGCTGGTGAACCGGAGGACGCCTTAAAAGAAGCCCAAAAATACGGCTATGATTGGTTTGCATTCTCTGATCACTCTCACGACATCGACGCGAATCTCGTTGGACAAGATACCGTGGAACGCAAAAACGGCTTGAAGGAGCGTTCCGGTGGTGCGGATTGGGAGCTTACGAAATCTTTGGCTAAGCAGTATACAAAAGACGGCAGCTTCGTTGTGTTTCCAGCATTCGAGATGACCTCAACGACATGGGGACACTCCAATGTTTTTGGTACGGATAATTTCATTGACCGGAAAGAAGAAAACGGCATTTACCAAAATCTTCAAAAGTATTATGCCTGGGTGCTCACCTACGACAATATCGTAGCCCAGTTCAACCACCCGGACATGTCAAAGGACGCTTTTGACAACTTCCTTCCTTATGACAGCAAGCTAGACCAGTTGTTCACAATGGTAGAGGTAGGGAACGGCTCTGGAAAATACGGTTACACGAATGCTAAGAAGAAATTTTTTGATGCGTTGGATCTCGGCTGGCACGTGGCTCCAACCTATGGCGAGGACAACCACGACGCTACCTGGGGTCAGACCAAGAAACGCACCGTAATCGTTTCAAAAGCTCTGTCTCAGGAATCGCTGCTTGAGTCCATGCGCAAAATGCGTGTTTATTTCACCGAAGATCCTAACTTCAAGCTTGACGTATGGGCAAGCGGTTATTATATGGGTTCGGTAGTGGATACAAAGGACTTAGAGTTTGACATTTCAGGAAGCGATTCTGTGGAAGAAAGTACTACTGATCCGAAGTACAGCTACTTAAAGACACCATCAGACGATCGTATCGATAAAGTGGAACTGATCACAAGCGGAGCGGTGGTCGTTGACACGTACACGCCTCCAGCAGGTTCCAAATCGTTCAACTGGAAGCCTAGATTTACTGTTACAGGCGGCCAGCAATGGTTCGTCGTGCGCGTGACGCAAAAAGACGGAGATACCGTCTATTCAGCTCCGATCTGGACACCAGCAGAAGCTCTGTCTGTTAAGGTAAGCAACGTTGATGCCGTGGATGGAGCCATTACAGGTGGAGTGCCAGCACCACTGAAAGCAGGTATTAGCAACCTGGGGTCCATCAGCCTGAAAAACCTGAAGGTCAAATTTTATAACGACCACGTAGATGCAGAGCATCTGATCGGTGATACCGTTATTGAGTCGTTGCCTGCAAACTCTTCGACCAGCACAAGCATCGTCTGGACAAATCCGGAAGCGGGCAATCACAAAATTGTGGTAGTACTTGAAGCGACTGATGGCAACGTACTCGAAGCCAATAAATTCGAGCAGCCGATCGCGATCAAAAATCCATTGGGCATCACGATCATGATCGATGCGACTCATGCCAACGAGAACACGACGAAAGACACCGGTACGTACAAAGACAACATGAAGGCATTCACCTCCATGATGCGTAAAGAGGCTTATACCGTCGTCGAGAATACAGCGCCTATCACGCCAGCTGTATTGAAAGATGTGAACATCCTGATGATTTCGCATCCTGCGACAGAGTATTCCGAGAGCGAAATAAATGCGATCAGAGGATTTGTCGATCGGGGTGGTTCCGCTCTCGTACTTGGCAAGAGCAACTACAAAGCAAATCAAAGTCCGAATAGCCTGCTTGCGGGTATCGGTTCTACCATTCACGTCAATGATGACGGTGTATTCGATGAATCAAAATCAGGAAATTTCTGGTCGGATCCACTGAAATCAAATTTCTCTGTGCGTGCACATCCGAAGCCAGTTAAAAACCGTATGACTGACTTTGTATCTGCACTCGATTATTACAGCGGGGCCAGCCTCGCCAAAGCGAATGGAACCAATAAAGAGCAGCTGGAAGACAGTAAGCAAGTAACGATTTTGGTCCGTGGTAATGAAACCACCTTCCAGGACAACGTGAAAAATGGCGGGGCTGAGTACAGTCTGTATAAAGCCGGCGCACAGCCTGGCGACTCTGTGAAAGGAGGGCACTCTATTCCGTTGGTTGCTTCCGAGTTGTTGGGAAGTGGACGTATCGTCGTTTCGGGTATGAATATCTTTAACGACAAGCAAATGGACCAATCGTTTGAGCCGAAAGGAAACGTCCCATTTGTGCAAAATGTAATCAACTGGCTTGCTCATCGCGAATCAACCGTTACAAGCATTGGCGATGCGCGCAAGCTCCCAGAAGGATCAACTGTGGTGGTCGAAGGAACTATAACCTCCGCGGCGGATGTATTCTACGATGCCTTCTATGTGCAGGACGAAACGGGCGGCGTCATGGCATTTAACGAAGTGCCTTCCGGATCGTTGAAACTGGGAGACAAAGTGCGCATCTACGGACAAATCAAGGTGTTTGAAAATAACACAGAGATCGAATTCGGTAACTTTGCTGACAGTATTGTCAAAATCTCGTCTGGAATACCGCTGGAGCCACAGTTCATGACAACTAGCGAAGCGAATGTGGACGAAAATCAAGGGCTGCTGGTAAAAGTCACTGGGAAAGTAACTGCCATCCCAGACGACAACTCCTACGTGATAAACGATGGCTCGGGAGATATCCTGGTCTTTGTTGACGGCTATATCATCAACCAAAGCGGACCGATTCCAAAGCTTGCCGTCGGAGAAACGCTGGAGGCTGTCGGTCTGACCGGAAAGTTTGCCGAAGGAACAAGGATTCGCGTGCGCGATACGAGGGAATTGAAAAAAGGAGCATCCACCGTACAAAAAGGTGTCGAGCTTGATCAGCATGAGATCACGCTTGCCGCAGGCGGAGCGGGTTTCAAGCTGAACGCAACGGTAAGTCCAGAAGATGCACCAGACAAAACTGTGGTATGGGGAACAAGTGACCAGTCCGTAGCTACAGTAGATGCGAATGGGTTCGTCACTCCTGTTGGTGCAGGTGACGCAGTCATTACCGTGAAACTGGCAGATGGGGGAGCTGCAGCTATGTGCGTCGTGTATGTCCTCACAAGCGAAATTAAAGTGAATGGGGTAATGCTCAACTATCCTTCACTGAATATGCAGATAGGCGGATCCGCTGAACTGACTGCAACTGTGACGCCATCCGATGCGACGAATCAAGCAGTTAAGTGGAGCTCGAGCGACGACACAGTTGTGACCGTACAAAACGGAATCGTTACAGCAATCAGTGCCGGACAAGCAACGATTACGGTAACGACAGTCGATGGAGCGAAAACTGCTTATTGCACAGTGAGCGTATCAGATTCTGATCCGGGTGGGCCACCTGCTGATAACGGTGCTGCGATGCTTGAGAAGCAATTGCAGTTGAATAAGGAGACTGCGGCTGCTATTGCCAAAGCGACCGATCGACTAGCGGTTAAAAACCTGGTAAGCAACGTATTGGGCAAACTGGATGAACTCGTTGAATCAGACAAGACGACAGTTCCCCAAAAGCTGGATGCGATGAATGATGCCGTAAATACAGTGTTTGGTGCCTTGATCGATAAGATGAAACAGGGAGTTGTCAGCAAGGACGAAGTGGCTGAAAGCACTTCTCGTCTTATGGCTGGCGCGGTCAAAAACGTAATCAAGGATATTCAGGCAGATCAAACGGCAAACATGGACAAAGCAACAAGTCTTGCTATCAACGTGGTCGATACAATTGGATCCAAGTTGGATAAAAAAGCATTCGGTGGGCTGGTGGAATCTTTTTCACAATACGTATCCACTCTATTGGCAAAAGTAACGACCATTGAAGTCCGAAAAGGTAGCGAGATCGCAAATCTGAATGACCAAATCAAACAAGCATCCAAATTTATCGACAGCATTTTGGACAAGCTGGGCAAAAACGCAGATCAAGTTGATGTTGACAAGACAATCTCTTTGATTGTTACTGACAGTGATCAGAAACTAAGAGATTCGAAGCAGTCTAAAGCTGTCAAAAATGCAGACATCAGTCTCACAAGTGACACAGTGAATCAATTGGTTAAAAACAGTTTTTCCATCGCAGTCAGTCAGTCTGAAGGGGCTGTTATGGTGGTGGGCGGTAAGGTACTGTCTAAAGTAAAAAATGAGCGTTTGGATATTGTCATAGCCCAGAGTGATGTAGCGATTCCAGACAACTTCATTGGTAGTACGGATGCCTACGAATTCACTTTGTATGCAAATGGAAATGAATACAATCAATTCGGCAAAGACACTGTAAGCATTTCCATACCAATCTCCGCGAAATCGAACACCTTGTATGCCTATTCTTATGACGAGAAGAAGAGGGCTTGGAACGTGTTGACAGATTCAAAAGGAGAAGCAATGAAAGCAAAACAAAATGGCTCCACCGTTACTTTTGAAACTCCACAACTCAGCAAGTTCATCGTAGCAGAAGGAGCAACTACAAAACTCACAGTAAAAGAAACAAGTCTTTCATTGCTGCAAAGCCAGAGCAATCAGCTGACCGTGACTGCTATCTACGGTACATCTGATAAGGTCGATGTCACAGACGGCGATAAAGGGACTACCTACAAATCCAGCAATCCGGATCTAGTGTCCGTCTCTGAGAACGGCCTTGTCCAAGTAAGTAAGGATGCCAAGGCTGATTCGGCAGTTATCACCATTACAAATGGTGGCAAATCGGTTACGGTTAAAGTGACGGTGCTCACGGTCAAGAGTATTGCACTCTCACCTGATAAAACGAGTGAAAAGGCGGGGAAAACCGTTCAGTTCAGCGTCACTGCGACATTGTCTGATCACTCCAAACTGGATGTCACCAATGGAGATACAGGTACCGTGTACAAGCTCGAGGATACATCGTACGCAACCATTTCAAAAGACGGATTACTCACAGTGAATAAATCTGCTCCGGCAGGAATAGAGCTGCGAGTAACCGTAGAAACGAACGGCTTTACTAAAGTAGCGTTCGTTAATGTGAAAAAGCCATAAATCGGTTGTCAAAGAAGCTGTCGACATGAATCATGTGTCGGCAGCTTCTTATTACATGATGAAAGGTCAATTGACACTGAGAATAATTAGCATGTTTTTCAAACATACGGTTTATGTACAAAGGAAGGTTGAGGCATATCCTTGTAAAAGGTCAAATAGGATACAAATAGTACAAAGCTTTTTGTCTTCTTGTAGGGCATTTACATTCCTTACTCAAAGGGCATCTCCATCATTAATTATCGTCCGCATAAAAAATCGTTCATCGAGCGCTCTCATAATAATTATGAAAAAGCTATTGTTATTTTTAAAGAAAATAGTTATTATCATTTTAGAATTACTCTAAAAAGTTAGGCTTGGAATTTCTTTCAGCTGCTTTCTCAGGCCATACGGGAGGGAGGAGTAAACAAATCCAAAGGAACATGTGTATGAAGCGAATCTTAAACGTGTGCAGACCAAAGAAACCGAAGATATTTTCTTGTCAGCCGATTTGTAAGATTCTTACTGTTCCAGGCATATTCATTCGATTCTTACTTACACACTGAGGAGGGACACAAATGGACGCTAACAACCATACAAATATGGGAAAGTGCCCGGTACATCACGGTGGAGCTACTAGCCACAAATCTAGTGGTACATCTAATAGGGACTGGTGGCCCAACCAGTTGAACTTGAATATTTTACACCAGCATGATCGAAAATCTGATCCTATGGGAGAAGAGTTTCATTATGCGGAGGAATTTAAAAAGGTAGACTACGCAGCACTCAAACAGGATCTTTATGATCTAATGACAAACAGTCAAGACTGGTGGCCGGCTGACTATGGGCATTATGGCCCATTCTTTATCCGCATGGCTTGGCACTCAGCAGGTACATATCGTACCGGCGACGGCCGCGGTGGTGCTGGATCTGGCTCACAACGGTTTGCTCCCCTTAATAGCTGGCCAGACAACGGCAATCTTGATAAAGCACGTCGTCTGCTTTGGCCGATTAAGCAAAAGTATGGCAACAAGATCTCTTGGGCAGACCTGCTCATTCTAGCCGGGAATGCAGCGATTGAATCAATGGGTGGCAAAACATTTGGCTTTGGTGGAGGACGCCAAGACGTTTGGCATCCAGAAGAAGACATCTACTGGGGTGCTGAAACGGAATGGTTAGGTGATAAGCGCTACACAGGTGATCGAGATCTGGAAAATCCACTTGCTGCGGTTCAGATGGGTCTGATCTATGTAAACCCAGAAGGACCAAACGGTAAGCCGGATCCGCTTGGAAGTGCTCGCGACATACGAGAAACCTTTGCCCGTATGGGGATGAACGATGAAGAAACCGTTGCACTTACCGCAGGCGGACATACTTTTGGTAAAGCGCACGGCGCAGGAGATGCTGCTCTTGTTGGTCCAGAGCCAGAAGGTGCTCCATTGGAAGCACAAGGCTTGGGCTGGCTAAGCACGCATGGTAGTGGCAAAGGTCGGGACACCATCACCAGCGGTATTGAGGGTGCCTGGACGGCGAATCCGACACAGTGGGATAATGGATATTTTGATCTTCTGTTTGGCTATGAATGGGAGCTTACAAAAAGTCCAGCAGGTGCCAATCAGTGGACTGCTGTAAATCCTGCTGAGAAGGATCTTGCACCAGATGCAGAGGATCCAACCATTCGTGTTCCGACCATGATGACCACTGCTGATATGGCCATGCGTATGGACCCCATATACGAAAAAATTTCTCGTCGTTTCCACAAGAATCCAGATGAGTTTGCAGATGCATTTGCACGTGCCTGGTTCAAGCTAACACACCGTGATATGGGGCCTCGTTCAAGATACCTGGGTCCAGAAGTTCCAGCAGAGGTGCTGATCTGGCAAGATCCAATCCCAACTGTTGATTATGAATTAACAGACGCAGAAGTAGCAGAGCTTAAAACCAAGATCCTAGACTCCGGACTTACAGTCGGCGAGCTCGTAACTACTGCTTGGGCTTCAGCTAGTACCTTCCGTGGCTCAGATAAACGCGGGGGCGCTAATGGTGGCCGCATCCGCCTTGCTCCACAAAAAGAGTGGGAAGTAAATCAGCCGGAACAGCTTGCAAAAGTGCTTACTGTATTCGAAGGCATTCAAAATGAATTGGAAAAGAAAGTAAGCATTGCCGATTTGATTGTGCTAGGGGGCAGTGCCGCCGTCGAAAAAGCGGCCCGAGCTGCCGGCTTCGATGTAACGGTTCCTTTTGCTCCCGGACGTGGAGATGCAACACAAGAGCAGACCGATCTGGAGAGCTTTGCAGTGCTAGAGCCTGTCGCTGATGGTTTCCGCAATTATCAGAAGAAGCAGTATCGGGTAAGTGCGGAAGAGCTCCTCGTTGATAAAGCACAGCTCCTAAACCTGACTGCACCGGAAATGACTGTACTGATTGGCGGAATGCGCGTGCTAGGTACAAACTACGGTGGCACCAATCACGGCGTATTCACGGATCGTGTAGGTACTCTCACCAATGACTTCTTTATCAACTTGCTTGATATGGGGGTCGTGTGGAAGCCGGTTGAGGGAGGCGTATATGAAGTATGCGATCGTAAAACAGGAGAAGTCATACGGACGGCAACAAGAGTAGATCTGGTGTTCGGTTCGAACTCTGTTCTACGCGCCCTTGCAGAAGTATATGCACAGGACGATAACAAAGAAAAGTTTGTTTATGACTTTATCGCCGCTTGGGTTAAGGTAATGAATGCTGACCGTTTCGACCTACAGTAACGGCTAATAGCTAATACAACTCATTGATAGGAAGCCATCAACTAGGAATTCAATCATTCCATAGTCGATGGCTTCCTTATTTTTATTAATCGCGCATGGCTCCTGCCTCGCGAGCAGTCATTGCCCCTAGTCCTTCGCTGAGATCCTTTTGAATCTCTTGCTTTACTTTTTGTGCGTCTGTTCCGGCAAACTCCGGATTCAAAATTGAACCCAGATTGTTTTTCGTTTGTTGATCTTTTTGCATACGTATCCACCTCCATTCCTTGTTTAACCACCGTATTATTTCCCAAAAATACACTTTGTTATCACTCCACATAAGAGCAGTTGGCATTGATAGGCCAGTGCCAAATAATATGCACTAGAAATTCAAATGCTGCCAATTTTTCGGCAGTGGGCACCATCGAAAGAGAGGAGATTGCCTATTATTCTTGTTTGCGAAGTTGGCATGAACTTTGCTAAAAGTTAAATGCGATACACATTACATGCTAGATGTCTGGGAGGATATTCAAAAATGATATGCGTATGGTGTAATGAAGACAAAGCGAGAGAAACGACAAAAGAGTGTTATTGGATTCTCCCTGATGGGGCAAGCACGGTAAAAATACTCCAAGTGCCGGCTATGGAATGTCTTGACTGTGGGATATATCTCGAAGATGACTTGAATGAAAAGGTCGAAGATAAAATATACACGAGTGATCTCTCAGGCTATTCAGATGTATTCACCTATGAAGAGCTTATGAATGCACCTACGATTTGACCGTTACCGCTGAAATTGATCCGATTGTTGTTCTTGGCAGTTGTCCATTTATATTGAATTGCCCATTATTGCGTACTTTACTTCCCCTTAAGTAGGCGTCTACATAAGATACACTGTACAACAATACAGAGGGGAGTACAGACATGTATCGACATACAAACCATTATTACCATTGGGATCATCCAATGTATGGACAATGGCTACGCTACAATTGGGATAATTATTGGAATCCTTATCATATAAACTGGAATAGCAGCTGGGGCGAGAGTACCCACATTCCTCTACAGGATTATGGCCCCAAACCTTTGGTGATAGATATCGACCAAGCTGCTAAGCAGAACAACAACTATAGAACTGCATTATGGACAGGTAAATACTTCCAAGTCACCCTCATGAGCATCAATGTTGGAGATGACATTGGATTGGAAGTTCATCCAGAAACGGATCAATTTATACGAATTGAAGAAGGTCAGGGACTTGTTCAAATGGGACCTCGCAAGGATTTTTTAGATGTACAGGAAATGGCATATGCTGGCTACGCAGTTATGGTGCCCGCAGGAACTTGGCATAATGTAATCAACACGGGCAACACACCGCTCAAGGTATACGTTATCTATGCCCCTCCACACCATCCTTTTGGAACTGTGCACGTAACAAAAGCTGATGCTATGTCGGAACACACGTAACCAGACTGAAGGATAAAATAAATGAATGCGTACCAAAAAACCACTTTGGCAGGAAGTGGTTTTTTGCATTGCGCGTAGAATCTACACAATATCCCCCAGCAGTTTTGGATCTATATGGGTTTCAAGGGCTAAACATGTTTTTAAGTAGGACAGGTTTGGTTTATACTCGGAAAACAGAGTGATTTTTTCACGACACCATTCCAAAACAGATTCGTAGATTAATCTGAAAAGCGGGGCTTGATCTGATGATAAAAATAACAAAGCAAGCGGCAAAACACTTTTTATTACGTCGTCTCATTTATCCAGAATTACAACAAGCCAACTTTAATGAACTTCTACAATGCTTAGAAGCGATTCAGCTTGATCCGGTTAATACGGTTGAGCGAAATCATCATCTGGTGGCAGGGTTACGCTTACCAGCTTTTACTCCTTTTGATTTGAACAATACGCTAACGAATGGTAAAGCTTTCGAGTATTTTGCACAGGCAGCATGTATTTTGCCCATGAATGACTACCCACTTTTTGCAGACATTCGCAGACAAATCAGGTTGAGAGCTCAAGATGAATTAAATCGGTATTCTTCAACGGCAACCGAAATTTTATCAAAATTAGCAAAAGATGGGCCGCTTCCATCCAATGCGTTTACGAGTGAAAATAAAGTTCGTGCAGGATGGGATACAACGGAAGAAAAGACCAAGGAATCCTCCCACGTTCTAGCATTGCTGTTTCAAACAGGACAAATTCAAGTAGTGGGGCGTGAAGGAGCAACTCGTTTTTTTGCTCGAACAGAAGATGCAATCCCGCTTTCCGTGCAACAGCAAGAATATGAACAAAGCAGCGAAGAACGCTCTCATGCTCTGTTAAAAAAATACGCACGAGCTTACAGAATTTTTAGTGCAGATGATGCTCGTTATGGCTGGCAATACAAAAGTACAGCGGCAAGTCGAAGAAAAATTCATCAGGAATTTCTAGCAAACAACACCTTTACTGAAGTGAGTATTGAGGGTGTGAAACGCTCATATGCCATATTAACGGAGGATTTGCCTGAACTCGTAAAATGCCAATCCTTGGAGACACCAGAGGGAATCCATTTTATTTCGCCTCTTGATTCATTGTTATGGTATAGAGAACGATTGGTCGATTTGTATGATTTCCATTATCGCTGGGAGATCTATACGCCAAAACAGAAAAGAATGTATGGGGCATATGTAATGCCCATTTTGGAAGATGGAAATTTGATAGGTCGAATGGATCCTCTCTTTGATAGAGGAAACGGTATGTTGGATGTTCAATTGTTATCTTTTGAATCCAATGTCTTTTGGTCAAACAATCGTAAAACTCGTATCATTGAAGCATTACATTCATTTGCAAAACAGCTTGGTGCAGATGATGTAAAGCTACCTGAAACGATATCAATCAAGCTGTAATACGTAGAAAGCAAACAGGTAAACAGTAGTAGAAGCTAGGTTCATGCTGCCCGACTCTCAGAACACGAAGAATGGTACAATATGAATATTGATAAAAACAATATGAACGAAAGGGTGGTAGCATGAGCGGAGTGAATCAGGAGTATATCGTCATCTCGGGTGCACGGGAAAACAATCTCAAGAACGTCTCCTTACGAATTCCAAAACGGAAAATCACGATCTTTACTGGTGTATCCGGATCTGGAAAGTCATCGATCGTCTTCGATACAATCGCCGCAGAATCCACACGACTGCTGAATGAGAACTTCAGCATGTTTGTGCGTACTTTCTTACCACGCTATCCGCAGCCAGATGCGGACGCAATCGAGAACCTGAGCATGGCTGTTATTGTAGATCAAAAACGGCTAGGTGGCGGTTCCCATTCGACGATGGGCACGATCACCGATATCGCACCTATTCTTCGTCTGCTCTTCTCACGAGTGGGCCAGCCCTATGTTGGACAAGCGCACATGTTTTCCTTTAACGATCCACAAGGCATGTGTCCTGAGTGCAATGGAATCGGTCGCAAATTAGGCGTCGACATGAGCAAGGCCGTCGACATGTCAAAATCGTTGAATGAGGGAGCAATCATGCTACCGGACTATAAGGTAGACAGCTGGGATTGGACGATGATCGTGCAGTCCGGGTCATTTGATGCAGACAAAAAGCTGAGCGATTATACGGATGAGGAATTCGAAGAGCTACTGTATGGCAAGGCGAGAAAAGTGAAGATGGATTTCGCGGGAAAAGCGACGAATATAACGGTCGAAGGCGTTATCGAGAAGTTCACAAACAAATACATTAAACAAGATGTGAAGACGAAGTCTGAGCGTACACAAAAAGCGGTTGCACCGTACATCAATGAGGGCCCATGCCCCAGCTGCCACGGCGCAAGACTCAGTCAGGCCGCGCTTAGCTGCAAGATCAATGGACAGGGCATTGCCGAAATGTCCTCTATGGAGGTTGGACAGCTCATCCGCAGCATTCGGGAGATTGATGATCCAGTGGCTGCGCCAATCGTCGGTTCGCTGACAGAGCGGTTGCAGCATTTGGTGGATATCGGGCTTGACTATTTGACACTGGATCGAGAGACAGATACCTTGTCCGGCGGCGAGTCGCAGCGCGTCAAGATGGTGAAGCATCTGAGCGGTAGCCTCGTGGATGTCACATACATTTTCGATGAGCCCAGTGTTGGCTTGCACCCTCGTGACGTACATCGGTTAAATGAGTTGCTTCAGAAGCTGCGCGACAAAGGCAATACTGTGATTGTCGTCGAGCATGATCCTGATGTCATCAAGGTGGCGGATCATATCGTTGATGTTGGGCCACATGCCGGCAATCGCGGCGGTTCCATCGTGTACGAAGGCAGCTATCAAGGACTACTGGAGTCAGGCACACTGACAGGTAGCCATATGAAACGGCCACTCCAGCTGAAACTCGATTGCAGGCAGCCATCCGACAAGCTGTCCATTAAAGATGCCACACTGCACAACCTGCAAAACGTGACTGTAGATATTCCAACCGGAGTGCTGACCGTAGTAACCGGTGTTGCCGGCTCTGGTAAAAGTACACTGATCAACGAATTTTTCCTCAGCCAGCATACCGATGCAATCGTCATCGACCAATCCGCGGTAGGAGTGTCAACACGCTCGAATCCTGCGACCTACACGGGGATTATGGATGATGTGCGTAAAGCGTTTGCTTCCGAAAACAAGGTAAACCAGGGCTTGTTCAGCTTTAACTCCAAAGGGGCATGCGAGAACTGCCAAGGGCTGGGCGTTGTTTATACTGACCTTGCCTTCCTAGACAGTGTGAAGCTACCATGTGAAGTATGTGGTGGAAAACGATTCAAGGAAGAGGTGCTCGCGTACAAGCTGAACGGCAAGTCCATTGCAGAAGTCCTGGAGATGACGGTGGAGCAGGCGTTGGACTTTTTCCAGCTAAAAGAGGTTGTGCGCAAGCTTCAGGCGCTGCACGATGTGGGGCTGAACTATATCACACTCGGTCAGCCGCTCAGCACGCTTTCGGGCGGAGAATGCCAACGCATCAAGCTGGCAAGCGAGCTGCATAAGAAGGGAAGTATCTACGTCATGGACGAGCCAACGACCGGCCTGCATATGTCAGATATCGGTCACCTTCTGGGGATCATGAACCGTCTCGTCGATGCTGGTAATACAGTAATCGTTATCGAGCACAACCTTGAGGTCATCAGTCAAGCGGATTGGATTATCGATATGGGGCCAGACGGAGGTAGCAAAGGCGGCCAGGTGGTGTTCGAGGGTACACCTTCGCAAATCATTCATGCCAAGCAGTCGATCACCGGAAGATACTTGCTGCCATCATCTAGCTAAAACAGGGGCTGATTTACTTCGGTGAATGCTTACGTTATAAAATGGCAGTCATTTACTCGCTTCCAGATAAATGGAGCGGCTGATCCCGGTAGAGTACCGAGAAACAGCCGCTCTTTTCACTTTTCCATTTTACGTCGGTTTTTTATGCTCCAGCCCGGACAGGAATAGGGATGGGATTATTGACTTTTTTCTAATGGTGCGATCCCGGCCAAGCTCTCTCCAGCAAAACAGTAACGGGGTGGACTAACCGTTGTAATGACACCGGAGAAGGGAGCAATTACCGAATTTCCTTCAAACGTCCCCAAAAGATCTCCTTCCACGCACGACTCACCAGCGGTAGCTTTAGGGATAAATAACCCTGGGTGAGGGGCTGTCAGTGTAGTGATCTCGTCGTAAAAGGATACGGAGGAGCCTGAGGGCGAGGCATCCACCATTCCAAGATGATGCAGGCTGCGGATGATAGCCCGACAGCACTCTTCAGCAGCTGGGATATCGATGATTCCACCTGGTTGACCCGCGGGCAATTCGATGATTAATGCTTTTTGGCCAGCTTGGCACGATTCAACGAACAACTGTCCTCTGACTCCGCTGGATTGGATGACGATCGGGAGAGATAGCGCCTCTGCAAGCTCCCGAATTTCCGGATATTCCTTGTAGAGTCCGAGTGTATAGGTGGTACCACCAGCACCGATGCAATGCAGATCGATCAAATATTCGGCATCGCGTGTCTCAAGCCAGAGCGCATGAGCCAATTGCATCGTCGGGCTACCCTCAGCATTACCAGGAAAAATGCGGTTCATATCAATCCCATCAAAAGGGGAGACGCGTGTTCGGTTCCGGAACGAAGCGGGGTTGCAAACCGGGATGACTTTCACGCGACCGTTGATTGTTTGCTGTTCAAGCTCCTTCATAAGCAGCATGGCTGCGTGAATAGCCGTCTGCTCATCACCATGGACAGCAGCGGTAACAGCAACGATTGGTCCATTTCCATTCCCGAATTCCTGCACGGTAAAGTTGGTGACGCTTGTCTGTTCAAATATTACCTCACGCATGAGGGAAAACCTCCATTTCCTTAGCGGAATTTGCATGTGATGAAACGTGTAAATAGTCCACTCCCGGCCGGGTCAACTTAATTCCCGCCCTGCCTCTTGTCGTAACAATATACCCTCGCTGCTCAAGGCTTTTCAGCCGACTGCGAATTTGTTGCTCCGATAAATCCTTGTGCCATTCTTGGGTTCTTTCTGCAATTTTTTTCCTGCCAATCGATTCCCCTTTCTGGTTAAACGAATGAATGACTTTCAAAATAAACAGGAATTCCTCATGGTCCACAGGCAGCTCTTCAACCGGTGGGAGGGGGACGGCTGTTTTTTCCATTACCAGGCTCGCAGCTATCAGTGGCTCCTTCTGATACTTCCGCTGGAAAAAGCTTTCATTGGGAATATCATTCATGGTGATGACCATCCCATCGCAAACAGCGAGCATGTAATCGATCGTGTTTTTCAGCTCCCGTACATTCCCGTACCAGTGGTATTGCATCAATCGTGCCATCACCTCGGGGAGGAGCTGAATATGACTCCTGCCACTTTGTGAGAGAAAGTGCTGGACGAGATGAGGGATATCCGATTTCCGGTTGCGCAGCTCAGGCAAATGAACATACAGGATTTTAAGCCGATGATAGAGGTCCTCCCGAAACGTTCCGCATTCGATCATGGACAGCAAATTCCGGTTGGTGGCGGCGATAACGCGCACGTCAATCGGAATGATTTTGTTTCCTCCGACCCGCATAATCTCTTTTTCCTGCAAGACGCGAAGCAGTCTGGCTTGCAGCTTTAAGGAGATGTCACCGATTTCATCCAGAAAAATTGTCCCGCCGTTTGCCTGTTCAAACAGTCCAATTTTTCCTCCTTTTTTGGCGCCGGTGAAGGCACCTTCTTCATAGCCGAACAATTCGCTTTCCACCAGTTCATCGGAAAGTGCGCTGAAATTGACTGCGAGGAACGGGCCGTCCCGCCGCAGGGATTCATTATGAATAGCGCTCGCATAAAGCTCTTTTCCCGTGCCGCTTTCTCCTTCAATCAACACGGTCAAATTGGTTTTGGCGATTTTCCCTGCGATCTGCTTGCACTTCTCAATGACAGGGCTGTGACCGCGAATATCGGAAAACGTGTACTTCGCGATATAGCCTTTCTTCACCAGCTCGCGCCGAAACGTTTTTTCCATCTCAATGGTTTCGTGTGCATTTTTAAACGTAGCGACGATTGCACCCTCACTCTCCAAATAAAAGCGGTGAACAATCACATCGGTATGCAGAACAGAAAACCAACTAGATTCTTCTGCGGAGTTATTCAAGATAAACGAAACAAGCTCAGAGTTGTGAAAAACCTCTCGCAGATGTCTACCAAGCGCCTTTGCATGGAACATCCCGAGCATATGCTGGAGGTTTTCATTGAACACGGTAATGACGCCCTTGCTGTTGACTGCTAAAATCCCATCGTTAACCCCGTCCAATACTTGCTTCAGATGCTTGTTCAATCGATCCGACTCTTTACTTGTTTTGGACAGCTTTTTGCTGAGATCGATGATTTTTCGTATGTATTTCTCCGAAACAATGTCACCCTTGTTCGCAAGCAGACCGATATGCTGAAGAATGCTCATGATTGTCGTGATATCAATCAGACGTGGTCCAATATTCACAGTTTGTTTAATAAACGAGGGGACCAGCTTCACTTCTCCCGGAGTAATGGCAAACTCCACTTCTGGAATGTTTTTTTTGCCCGGGTAGAACGGAATATAGTTGATATGGTTAATACCAAGCTGCAGCAACGTCTCGATCGATTCATAGACAGTTTCTGGAGCATCGTTTACATACAAGGCGTTTGTTTGTTCTGGCAGAAACAGGAGCTTGTCAATGTGCTCAAAATTGACCGTCCGCTTGGCGACTACGACCGTACAGCCGGTTCCGATATAAGGAGCGGTCTCTTCCTCGATTGCAGAGGTAGAGAGAATGATGAGCTGGTTGTGAAAGACTTGTGGAATCCCCTCATCATAGGAATAAGAGTGAATGCGCACGAAATCGCCAATCACGTCTTGAAGCTGGCGGACGAGCATTTTTCGGGTTTCCATCGTCCCGGTCAATAAAATGAGTTCTTTGGCATGCATCGTATTCCCCCTGAATCTTTCTCATGAAATGGTCGTTAATGGTTATAAATGTTTATAATGTTCCTCGTTATTTTTAACCATTATAGGAGGGGAAAGGGTGATTTGTACATAAAATATAGAAAATTTAAAATATAAAACCATCCTTCCTCCAGTTCATTCTAGTTGGCACGCTCTTTGCTTAAGTAGAATCCCAGACAGGTTGATTGAACTTGTCGATGCATTGCACATAAAGGAGGGGGATGTTTTTTGAAAAAGAATGGAAGGTTCCTTACCGGTCTGAGCTGTATGCTCGTTGCCGGAATGCTCACAGCTTGTTCTGCGCCTGCAGAGCAGGCCAAGCCTAGTGCGAACACAGCAGGCACAAGTAATGCGACACCAGCAACCAGTACAGCTACACCGACTACGCAGACAGAGAAAAAGGTCGTGGATAAAACAATTACGTTAGCAGTTGAGGCTGAGCCCGTCTCGCTCGACCCGCAAAACGTAACGGATGGAAACTCCATCACAGTCCAGAGAGCCATGTTTGAAGGACTACTGACTTTTACAGACAAAATGCAGCCAGTACCGGTACTGGCGACAGATTACCAGCTGAACGAGAATGCAACGGAAATCACCTTCACCTTGCGAGAGGGAGTTACTTTCCATGATGGCTCGCCATTTAACGCAGAAGTGGTCAAGGCCAACCTCGATTTCGTACTGGATGAGAAAAATGGCATGGCAAGAAGAAGCTTTTTCTCATTTATCAAGGAAGTCGTAGTCAAAGATCCGACACACGTGACAATCATCGCCAACGCACCCAATTCGACGATGATTTCGTATCTGGCTCATCCCGCAGCGTCGATGAAGTCATTGGAAGCTCTGAAAAAGAAGAAGGCTGATCCCACTTTTAACCTTGACCGTAATCCGGTAGGGACAGGACCTTATCAATTTGTGAAATGGAAAGAGAATCAGCACGTGAAGGTTGCGCCATTTGCTAACTATTGGAACAAGGAACAGGCAGCAAAAGCTGAAAGCATCGTGTATAAGCCAGTCGTGGAAGCAGGCACACGGATCAATATGCTGAAAGCTGGAGAGACAGACATTATAACCAAGCTGCCAACTTTGAACGCCAAGGAGATTGCCGAGGACAAAAGCTTCAACGTTTACAAGGCACCTTCTCTCAATGTCTACTATGTCGGCATGAACCTTAAGCTGAAAAAATACCAGGACAAGAAAGTAAGGCAGGCCATGAACTACGCCGTGAACAAGGATGAGTTGATTGGTGGCGTATTGGACGGCTATGGCACTGTGGCTGATTCCGCGATCGCACCGAACACCTACGGCTATGCGCAGCAAAAAGTGTATGAGTATAACCCGGATCAAGCCAAGAAAATGCTTGAAGAAGCAGGGATGAAGGACGGCTTTGAGGCAACGCTGTGGACCCGAAATTCCAGTGAGTTCATCGCGATTGCTGAAAATGTCGCGATGCAGCTGGGCAAAGTCGGAATCAAGGCAAAAGTCCAAGCGTACGAAAGCGGCACTTTGTTTGACATGCTTGACCACGAAAAAGGAACCGATCTCTGGATTGGCCGCTGGTCTCCAGGAACAGGGGAAGTTGATTACGGCATTCGTCCGAATTTTCATACGAAAAGTTTTGCCCCTGACAACAATAACTCTGGCTTCTACAGCAATACACAGGTAGATAAACTGCTTGACGAAGCGATCATGACAGCTAATAAAGACGAGGCGATGAAAAAGTACGCAGAGGTGCAAAAAATCATTTACGAAGACGCGCCTTGGGTATTCCTGCATGTACCTGACCTCATCGTTGCAAAAACAACCAATGTTTCCGGCGTGATGGTGCTGCCAAGCGATACCGTGATCGTAAACACCGCCGAAAAGCAATAAGACCCAATACGTTGCGGGCATGTTAGGCAGATTGCCTTTTTGCTATCGTGCCCGCAACGGTTCCCAAAAGAGGTGAGCTTCTTGTTTTCATTTATTTTGCGGCGGACGGCTGGCATGGTGCCGATGTTGATCGTTGTTTCCATTATTTCGTTTTTATTTGTCCACTTGACACCCGGTGACCCGATCCGCGTGCTTTACGGAAATGAAATCGATGCGGACACGTACCAGAAGCTCAAGGAAAAGGAAGGCTTCAACGATCCGCTTTACCTGCAATATACGCGTTATGTCGGCAAGATCGTCACCCAAGGAGACTTCGGCATTTCCTATCGCACGAAGTCGAATGTGTCCGATGAGATCCTGCGTCGCTTTTCCTACACGTTATTCCTGACACTAGCCAGCATGGTCTGGGCGGTTGTGATTGGGCTTGTTGTCGGTATCCTTTCCGCGGTCAAGCGTAACTCGCTGCTAGATCGGCTCGGCATGGTGTCCGCTATCACAGCCCTGAGCATACCGGAATTCTGGTTCGGCCTGATGCTCATGCAAATCTTCGCTGTGCAGCTCGGCTGGTTTCCTACGAGTGGGAGCGGAACCTTCTCCCATCTGATTTTGCCTTCCCTGACACTGGGACTAGGCGTAGCCGCCATCATCGCACGGTTTACGCGCTCCAGTATTCTCGAGGTGCTACGGGAGGATTATGTCCGCACGGCGAGGGCGAAGGGGCAAAATCAATGGGTCATTGTCTTGACTCATGTGCTGCGTAGCGCCTTGATTCCAGTCGTAACCATGACAGGCTTGCAGTTTGGCTTCTTGCTCGGGGGTGCCGTCGTCGTAGAGCAGGTTTTTGCTTGGCCTGGCCTGGGCTCCTACTTGATCGACTCTATATTAACCCGCGATTATCCCGTGATTCAGGCATTGATTCTGCTCTTTTCCGTGCAGTTTTTGGTGGTGAACCTGCTGGTCGATGTCAGCTACGGGCTTTTAAATCCACAAATTCGCTACGAATAACAAGGAGAAGGAGACCGATATGCAAACAAAGAAAAACCAATCTCCCTCGCCTTTTCAGACGTTTCTGAAAAAATTTCGCAAGCAGCGTGTTGCTCTCTGGTCCCTGGTCGTTGTCCTGTGCATCGTTTTCGCAGGCGTGTTCGCTCCGGTGCTCGTTCCTTATGACCCGCATCGGCCCGTCACGGATCAATACAAGGAAAAAGGTATTGATGCAAGCCAGTTGACGAATGAACAGGTGCCGGTCACAGTCTGGATGAGCGATGGAAATAAGGTCGCCAATAACGATGCAAGCGGGATTACCCTGGTGAGCGAGGATGGACAAATCGCCACTGCACGGAAAACGGCAAGCGGGGCTTTCGTATATGCGAGCGGGGAAGGCACGACCTCCATTCTCATATCCAACGGGGAGATCTCGACTCGCCTGAAAGTAGTCGTATCCGGTCAGGATAACAGACAGCCCTATCTGTCGCAGTTGGTAACTACTGTACCGAGCCAGCCCTTGCAACAAGGGGAGAGTGTGGAAGCAAACGTGAGCGCCATATTGACGGACGGTTCGCAACTAGCTGAGATGAAGGAGATTCTGGCGTTTGCCAAGCAATATGAGGCGGTGGAGGCAACTGCTCCGGCAACAAACGATGGCTTTGCCAGTTCGACAGATGGCTTTACCAATTCGTCAGGAACCACAGCCGAAAGCAGATCCCTTTCATTCCAATCGCTTACGCCTGCTGTAGTAAAGGTGAGTCAGGATGGCATGATAACTGCAGTCGGAGATGGGGAAGGTTCGATCAAGGTATCGGTTGATGGGATTTCTACTCTGATCCCTGTGTCAGTGAATCAGCCGATGAAAGAGCCCATTCCGGTGCGGCTGGAGCCAGGCAGCCTGGTCTTAAACTTGACGAATGCGTATAAACACCAGCCACCATCCGCTCTTCACTGGTTTGGAACTGATCACCAAAATCGCGACATATTCTCCCGAGTCCTCTGGGGTACGCGAGAAACGCTGCTAATCGGCTTCGTTTCCGTTTCGATCGGGGCAGCCATCGGAACGATACTCGGGCTGATCGCTGGTTACTGGGGACGGTGGATCGATGGATTGATTACTCGCTGTACAGATGTGCTCCTTGCCTTCCCGGGCATCTTGCTGGCAATCGCGGTAATCGCCCTGCTTGGACCAGGGATCACAAATATCATCTTCGCCGTTTCTGTCTTTACGATTCCCATTTTCATTCGGATCGTACGGGGCAGTACGCTGGCACTGAAGGAGATGACCTATGTAGAGGCAGCACGATCCATCGGAGTCCGCGACTCAGTGATTATCAGGCGACATATCTTTCCAGGTACGATCTCCGTTGTGATGGTGTATTTGACGATGCGGATTGGAACGGCCATTCTCATTGGAGCATCCCTTAGCTTCCTTGGGCTGGGAGGAGACATTACGGCGCCGGAATGGGGGGCCATGCTAAGTGCGGCAAAGGATAACAGTCGCAATTTGTTCCATCCTACTTTTTTTCCAGGCATTGCGATTGTCATTACCGTGCTTTGCTTCAACCTGATGGGCGACGGGCTGCGTGATGCGCTTGACCCGAAATTAAAGGAGTAGGAGGCGGGGCTCATGCAAGACATCATGCTGGAAGTAACTGATTTGACGGTCAATTTTCGTAATGATGAGACAGAATATACGGTTGTGAACAGCATTTCTTTTCAAGTGAAAAAAGGAGAGACCTTGGGGCTGGTCGGGGAATCCGGATGCGGCAAAAGCGTTACTTCCTTATCCATCATGAGACTGGTGCCTACACCTCCGGGGCGTATCGCGTCGGGAGAAATCCGCTACAAGGGTACCAACCTCCTCGCTCTGAAGGAAAAAGAGATGAACGCAGTCCGGGGCAATGAGATTTCAATGATTTTTCAGGAGCCGATGACATCGCTGACCCCTGTATTCACGATTGGGCGGCAGCTAGATGAAGTGATTTTGCTCCATACGGATTTGTCCAAAAAGGCGGCGAAAGCAAAATCGATCGAGATGCTAAAGCTGGTCGGAATCCCACGTGCGGAGGAGATTTATTCCAGCTATCCTCATGAGCTGTCCGGCGGCATGCGTCAACGGGTAATGATTGCTATCGGGCTTGCCTGCGAGCCGCAGCTGTTGATTGCAGATGAACCGACGACAGCGCTCGATGTGACGATCCAGGCGCAAATTTTGGACCTCATGCGTGAGCTGAAGGAAAAAACAGACACCTCGATCCTGTTCATCACGCATGATTTGGGGGTCGTCGCCGAAATGTGCGATCGGGTGATTGTCATGTATGCAGGAGAAATTGTGGAGGAGGCTGATGTGGACACGCTGTTCCACAATCCAAAGCATCCCTACACCTGTGGGCTGCTTGAGTCGATCCCTAGTCTGCATGAAAAAAAGCACCGCTTGTTTTCCATCGGCGGACAGGTGCCAGCCGCCGGTTCAATCAGAATAGGCTGCCGTTTCCGTGACAGATGCAGTGCTGCCTTCGAGCGCTGCGAACTAGAGGACCCGGAATTGGTTCCGCTCTCAAGCGGTCATTTCTGCCGCTGCTGGTTGTATGCGGAGCAAGGGGGACAATCATGAGCGATTTCCTCTTAGATGTACAACATCTGCAGGTGCATTTTCCGATCAAAAAGGGCCTCTTCCAACGAACTCAAGGGCATGTCAAAGCCGTGGATGACGTTTCGTTTTCGATCGCCAAAGGAGAGACCTTCGGTTTGGTTGGCGAGTCGGGCTGTGGCAAATCCACGACAGGTCGGACTGTCATGAATCTGATTAAGTCAACTAGCGGCCAGGTGCTATTTGCAGGGGAAAATCTCTCAGCCCTGTCCTCGAAGGAGATGCTCACGAGACGAAAGGATCTGCAAATGGTCTTTCAGGACCCATATGCATCCCTAAACCCACGTCTGACTGTTGAACAGATTTTGGAGGAGCCGCTTACGGCGCATCAAGTGGGGGATGCAGAGGAGCGAAAGCGGACTATCATGCGGATGATGGAGGTATGCGGACTTAACCCTGCCTATCTGAAACGGTACGCACACGAGTTTTCTGGGGGACAACGGCAGCGCATTTGTATCGCACGGGCTTTGATTTTGAAGCCAAAGTTGATTGTTGCTGACGAACCAGTTTCCGCTCTTGATGTCTCTATCCAGTCGCAAATCCTTAATCTTCTCCAGGATTTACAGGAAGAATTTCAGCTCACGTATCTATTTATTTCGCATGATTTGGCGGTGGTGAAGCATCTGTGCAGCCGAGTGGGTGTGATGTATTTAGGCCGAATGGCGGAGATAGGCACAGCGGAAAGCATTTACACAAATCCGCTACATCCGTATACGAAGTCACTCCTGTCGGCCATACCCGCGGCAGACCCCCGGCAGAAACGGGAGAGGATTTTGCTGCGCGGCGAAGTGCCGTCGCCATCCAATCCCCCAAAGGGCTGCGCATTTGTGACCAGATGCCCGAGCGCAAAGGACATCTGTAAGCATGAAAGACCTCGGGTCAGCAAGGTGGAAGACGATCATTTGGTCGCCTGTCATCTCTTTACGTAAGAGAGGAGACACATATGGAAGAAACAATGGTAATAGTCAAACGCGGAACGAATATCGAAAGTAAACATGCCGGGAGCATCGCTGTCATGGATAGCGATGGCAATCTCCTATACGGCCTAGGAGACTTCACAAAAATGACCTTTACCCGCTCTGCACTGAAACCGGTTCAGACTATCCCCGTTCTACAGTCGGGTGCAGCGGAACGCTTTCTGATGACAGATAAGGAAATCGCCATTTGTTGCGGTTCTCATAACGGAGAAGAACAGCACACGCAGGTCGTCGAATCAATGCTGTTTCGTATCGGGCTACAAGAGGAAAACCTGCAGTGCGGCGCGCATCCACCATACAACCAGGCGCATTATTTGGAGATGGTGAGAAAACAGGTGGAGCCTAGCGCTATTCATAACAACTGCTCGGGCAAGCATGCGGGCATGTTAGCGCTGGCGATGCACCTGGAAAGTGATATTGCTACTTATCACTATTTGGAGCATCCTGTTCAGCGCAAAGTGGCAGAAAGCCTTGCGGAGCTGGCTGAGATTCAGGAAGATCAGGTGTTGACGGGTATCGATGGCTGCGGTGTACCCAATTTTTCCATTCCCCTTCACAAATTGGCACTCGTCTTTGCCAAATTAGCCAATCCCGATAAAGTCGAGCCACTCTCACTCAGGCAAGCGATCAAACGAATCACACACGCTATGCTGCAGCATCCCGAAATGATCAGCGGTACGAATGATTTCTGCACTGAGCTGATGAGGGTCGGCAATGGAAAAATTATCGCCAAAGGCGGCGCGGAAGGTGTATATTGCTTGGGCCTTCCACACAGGGGGATCGGAATCGCAATCAAGGTGGAGGACGGAAACTGGCGGGCGGCCACACCGGCTGCTGTTGAGGTACTGAAACAGCTAGGGGAGCTGACCTTGCAGGAGGAGGCCGCGCTTAAAGCTTTTCATACGCCTGTGATCGAAAATCGGAAGGGTGAGGTGGTCGGCAGCATTGAGCCCTTCTTCCAATTGAAAGCAGTAAATAACATTCACTAAGGAGGTTACTGTGATGTCGCTTGTGAAACGTAGCTTCTCGAAACTGCTCTCCGTGTGTCTGACTTCGATTTTAATGGTGGCTGCTGGAGTGCAGGGAGCGTATGCGGAAGAAAGTGCAGCAACAGCAAAAGGATCACTCGTCATTATCGGCGGAAATCTGGAAACCAACAACGCAGACATTTACAACAAAATGATTGAGCTTTCAGGGGGAAAGGAAAAGGCTATAATCGGGATTTTTCCCACAGCAAGCGGCTCCATGACCTCGTCGAACGAGATGAAACAAGATTTTGAAGCGTACGGCATTCCGGCGGATCATGTCCGCATCATCGATATCACGGAAAAGAATTACAACGAAAAGGTGAACAACGCGGATGTCGTGAAAGCCATTTCCGAAAGCACAGGGCTCTTTTTCGTTGGCGGCGACCAGTCGCGCATCACCAAAGCTTTTTATAATGCAGATGGTTCCCATACAAAGGCACTCACTGCAGTGTGGGATGTGTACAAGGCAGGCGGTATGGTAAGTGGCTCATCGGCGGGTGCAGCGATTATGTCCAATCCGATGATCCAGAACACTACCTCTTTGGAAACATTCGAAAAGGGAGTGACCTACGATGGAAACAAACCCGGATTGTGGGTGACAAAAGGTCTTGGCTTTTTTGAAGGCGGAATCGTTGACCAGCACTTTAGCAAGCGCGGACGGATCGGTCGTCTCGTCGTGGCACTGGTCCATGAAAAAATGAACTACGGTTTTGGTATTGATGAGAATTCTGCGATGGTTGTGAAAGGCAGCGAGATCCAGGTCTTCGGCGCAAGCGGCATGTTCCTGATCGATGTATCAAAAACAACCCTTAGTAAAAAAGGTGCCTATGAAAACGTGGATGTTTCCTATATTGAAAAAGGGGACAAATACAATTTTGCTACCAAACAGTTCACCATGGACGAATCCAAAACACTGATTCCAAAAGGGAAAGAATACTACGAAGGAAATTCGCTGAACACGAACATTTTTGGCTCGGACGCAGCTAAAACAGCTCTCTTGGACGATTTGATCGATAATACGGAAAAGCAATCACGCGGCCTGGCGTTCAGTCTCGACTCGGATAAGAAGGGAAAAGGCGTATCTGTCGTCTTCAGCAAAACTGCAAATACGATCGGATACTATGATGCATCCGAGTATGCTTCCTCAGCACTTCACGTCCGGATGGATATCATCCCGATTGAGGTCCAGGTAAAAGAATCGAAATAAAAAAAGGCTACACGGATATACAGGCTGGCGTCGGTATTCAACTGACGTCAGCTTTTACGTTTGCATGAAAAAAGCCATTCCATTGTTCTAAAACCGCTTGACTCCAATAGAGTAGCATGGTGACATTTCGCACTTTATCTTTCGACTAGTTGTTTACCGTCAAATAGAAAGCTTCACCTTGGCCCAGTTCAATTTGAACGTTCAACATGGATCGTGGTAGAATTTTACATGTGCTTTTTTGGTAAACAAACAGATGTGCTTCGTTACCTAACTACTAATTAATGGAGTGGAAACAAGAATATGAAAACAGAGATCATTCATAGATTCATCTCTTACGCACAAGTTGATACACAGTCCGATGAGGGCAGTGAAGAATGTCCTTCAACACCAGGTCAGCTAGTGCTTGCGCAAATGCTCGTAGAAGAGCTTAAGGCTATAGGTATGCAGGAAGTGACGGTAGATTCGAACGGTTATGTAATGGCATCCCTTCCGGCCAATACTGACAAAAACATTTCCACGATCGGTTTTCTTGCTCATATGGATACGGCAACCGATTTTACTGGTGCTGGTGTGAAGCCTCAAGTCATCGAAAATTATAACGGAGAAGATATTGTCTTGAATGAAGCACAAAATATTGTCCTTTCTACGCAAAAGTTTCCAGAGCTGGCTGGGTACAAAGGCCACACATTAATCACGACTGACGGTACTACATTACTTGGTGCTGATGATAAAGCCGGTATTGCCGAGATCATGACAGCCATGGCTTATCTGATTCAACATCCAGAACTGAAACACGGAAAAATAAGAGTGGCATTTACCCCGGATGAAGAAATCGGCAGAGGACCTGAAAAGTTCGATGTGTCGGCATTTGGCGCTGTCTATGCCTATACGATGGATGGCGGTCCTCTTGGCGGGATTGAGTACGAGAGCTTTAACGCTGCATCCGCTATGATTACATGCAAAGGAACGAACGTTCACCCTGGAACTGCCAAAGAGAAAATGGTCAATGCTGCTAAAATTGCTATGGAGCTTCATGGCAGGCTGCCAGCTGAGGAAACTCCTGAGAAGACAGAAGGATATGAAGGCTTCTATCATCTGTCCTCCATTCGCGGTGACGTCGAGCAAACACAGCTTCGTTATTTGATCCGCGAGCATGATCGTAATCGGTTCCAGGAGAGGAAGACCGAGCTCACGCGAATCGTACAAGACTTACAGAAAAAGTACGGAGAGAAGCGCGTTGAGCTTGAAATCAAAGACGAATACTTCAACATGAGAGAAAAGATCGAGCCGGTCATAGAAATAGTAGACATCGCTAAGCAAGCACTAATAAACCTCGGAATCGAGCCGATTATTCAGCCGATCCGCGGTGGTACCGACGGCTCCCAGCTTTCCTATATGGGGTTGCCGACACCGAATATATTCACAGGCGGGGAAAATTACCATGGTCCGTTCGAGTATGTATCCGTTGATAATATGATGCAGGCTGTGAACACCATCATCGAAATTGTTAAGCTGTATGAACAAAGAGCGTAAAGAAATAACATAGTTAACGAGAGTGAGATAAATCTAATTCAGAAAGGAAGTGTTTTCACTGAGTTTAAAAAAGAGAGGAATTGATATTTTTGAATTTAACTCAAATCTAGGACTAAAGAGACTAAATGACTATGAGCCTGGTGTAAAAAAACTTCCTCGGCATCTTAAACAGAATGGATTCTATGAGTACGTGCAACCCAGGCGTATTTTTTCTTTGGAGCCCCCGGAATATCAAATGATTTTTGACCAGATCAGTGGTGTTTTAAATGAAAAACTGGTAGCTGACTACGCGATTAAGCAATCGAACATGTTGAAGGAGCATTTTCATGCGGAAAGCTTTAAACTCATTATTGGTGGGGACTGTAGCATACTTATTGGTACTGCACTCGCTTTAAAGCAACACGGAAATTACGCTCTTTTCTTTTTAGATGGACATACGGATTATGTGGATACCAAAATTTCGCAAACAAAAGCAGTTGCAGGAATGGATTTAGCTATCGTAACAGGTTGGGGCGTAGATGGCTTAACGAATATTTACGGTCTAAAACCCTACTTTGAAGAGTCCAATGTTTACTGTGTTGGCAATACAGAACTTGATGAAGACTATATTGCGCCTATCTTAGACTCTGATATTCGATATATAGACCTGATACAACTGAGAAATTCGGGTATTCAGCGGATTGCTGAAGAATTTCTGGAGCATGTAGATAAAGAGAATGTAGATGGTTTTTTCATTCATGTAGATGTCGATGTTTTAGCAGATTGTCATATGCCAGCAGTCGATAGCAGGGCTGAGAGTGGGCTTACTTACGATGAACTGCGTCATCTATTAAAAGTCCTTCTGTCACACGAAAAGTCTGTAGGGATGGAATTGACCATTTTTGATCCTGATTTCGATGAAAAAGGAACGATTGCGAAAGAGTTTATCCATCAAGTAAAAGACTTCTTTGAATAGGCTCTTGTAAGATTCTAATGTGGAATAGAAGCCTTTTTCAATCCTTCGTAAACCAAAGCTTGATAGTAGTTACGAGCCAAATCTTGATGACAAGATTTGGCTTTTATTTTATAGATGAGACAGCATAAGTTGTGATCGATATGCCACCAAACTGTTGGCAATGAGACAAAGAGATATTGACCGCCTCAAAATATGATGGTAATAATATATTATGATCATCATATTTTGAGGCTGTTCAGCGATAATCAATCGAAACGCAAGCAAGCCTTCTGTCAGGGAGCAACCAAAACATCATCGAAAAGGAGTGGTACACGATGTCAAAGTCTACAATGAATGACCATCCTAGCGTCATAAAGTACCGTATGAAACAAGAAGCTGCAGAAGAAGCTCACATTGCTCCTATTGACACACAGTGGTTGCGCGAGCTATGCCTGCATGCAGGAGCAGACGATGTCGGTTTTGTCTCTATTAACCGGACTGAGCTTGATGCCCAGCGCAACGACATCGTTAACCTGTTTCCCCAAGCACGGACATTAATCAGTTTCGTTTGCAAAATGAACCGTGAACCTTTGCGTTCAACAGCCAGGTCCATTGCTAACGCGGAATTCCATCATGTGATTGATGACGTGACACATATCGGACATCAAATTGTGAAAGAGCTTGAATCACGTGGCATTAAGGCGTTGAATCCACCGGCGGGATTTCCGATGGAGGTGACAAGTTCCGGCAAGGCATGGGTCATTTCCCATAAACCGATTGCGGTTGCTGCTGGACTCGGCCAAATCGGCATCCACAGAAATGTGATCCATCCCAAGTTTGGAAACTTCATTTTATTAGGAACAGTCCTTACGAATGCAGAATTGTCTTCAGAAAGCCAGCCGATTGACTACAATCCCTGCTTGGAATGCAAATTATGCGTGGCTGCCTGCCCAGTAGGAGCCATTGGTGCTGATGGTCATTTTAATTTCTCTGCTTGCTATACACACAACTATCGAGAATTTTCCGGCGGTTTTACTGATTGGGTGGAAACAATAGCAAGCAGCAAAAATTCGAAAGAGTACAAAGCCAAAGTCAATGACGCAGAAACGGCTTCCATGTGGCAAAGTCTTTCTTTTGGTGCGAACTATAAAGCAGCTTACTGTTTATCCGTTTGTCCTGCGGGTGAAGATGTGATTGGCCCTTTTCTTGCCGATCGCAAGAATTTTTTCCAGGAGGTTGCCAAACCACTACAGGATAAAAAGGAGATGGTTTACGTCGTGCCAAACTCCGACGCCGAGGAACATGTTAAAAAGCGTTTTCCTCATAAAGAAGTTCGACTCGTGAGTAATGGATTACGATCAAAATCAATCCGCGCATTTTTGGCCGGGCTTCCCCACATGTTTCAACGAAATCAAGCAAAAGATTTAGTGGCTATCTACCATTTTACTTTTACTGGAGAAGAAGAAGCGCAAGCAACGATTGTCATTCAGAACAAGACCATTTCTGTAAAAATGGGACACATCGGTGACGCAGATTTCCAATTGATTGCTGATAGTCAAACATGGATTCGCATGCTAGCCAAAGAGACGGGAATTTTATCAGCCGTCTTCTCACGTAAAATTCGCATCAAAGGCCCGTTAAAACTGCTCAAGGCATTCAGCAGATGCTTTCCGTCCTAAGAGTAAGACAAATATCAGCGATTTGGCTCAATGCATACAAAAGACTGAACAGGAGCTACCATTATGATGCATAGGAGGTCTCAAAGGATGAGAGAGGTTGATATCATCCTCCAACAAATCATTCGGAAGTATAAACAAGAAATGAATAAAATAATGGATGATTTCAGTATCCTTGACTTTCATTTTATGAAATTGCTATCTGACAAGAATGTAGCTTGGCCCGTTACTTCCATCGCTCATGAACTAAGCGTCTCTCCCATTGTCATTTCAGCAAATGCGGTCAAACTCGAGCAAAAGGGACTGCTTGCCCGCAAGCGTGTATCTGCAGATAAACGTGTTGTCCAAATTGGGCTCACGAAAGATGGTAGGAAGCGATTAACGGATTTGGAGAAGCGCAAACAAGATTTCCTCATGGCAAAGTACAAGCATTTTTCCCTGGAGGAAATTGAAACGATGCATTCTCTATTGAAACAGCTACTTACAGGAGCAAAAGGGTTGCGTAATGAAGAGATCAAGTGAGATCAACATGATACAAACAGAAATGATCGGTGAGAGGAACCAATATGAAAAAAAATATAACAATCATTGTGAGCATGATAGTAGTACTAACCATAGGTGGCTTTGGGCTTTTATTAGATGGAAAAGATGCGGTTTCACTCGCCATGCAGCAAAAAGGTAGTATTTTAACCGCGGAACAAATTAACGTTTCATTCCAGCAGGTGGGTGGCAAAGTAACAGATGTTCGTGTACAGGAAGAGATGGAAGTAAAAAAAGGGGATGTAATGATCCAGTTGGATCCTACTGACATCAACCTGCAAATCGCCAAAGTAACATCCGACATTCAATCAACAGAAATCAAAATTTCGCAGATGCAGGATTCAATCCGAATTGGTCAACAGAAGGTAAAAACCCAAGAGAGTCAAACAGCTCTTGGAATCAGGAGTGCACAAACCGCAGAAAGCAAGATCCTGGAAGGAACTAGAAAGGAAGATCTGGAGAAACAGCGCCTGGCTGTTGATACAGCAAGGGAATCGCTGAAAAACGCACAGACCAATTATGATCGAATCCAATCGCTATACGAAAGCGGTGCAGTTGCTAAATCAGCATTGGAATCGGCTAATCTTCAACTAATCAGTGCACAAAACACACAAAAGCAACAGGATGAAACCTACCAGCAAATGAGCAGAGGTGCTCAGCAGCAAGATAAAGATCAGGCACGCCAGTCGACTGAAAAAGCAATGCTGGGATTAGAAATGATTGCACAGTCTAAAGCGGAATTACAAAACAGTGCAATGGGAATTGACTTGTTAACGAAATCGAGAGAAGTCTTGCAAATTCAACTGGAGTCACTTCTTGTCCAAAAAGATCGTCTGACTCTTCGCGCCCCTCTTGATGGAAAAATTGTCAAAGTGATTCCTAAAACGGGTGAGAACGTTTCTGCAGGTGCCCCCGTCATTTTGTTACAAACGAACCAGATATACTACGACTTTTATGTGGATGAGACACGGGCTGCGAAGCTCACGGTCGGTGATTCCATTGCTGGCCACGTGTTAGCGCTTGATCAGAATCTGAAAGGGACGATTACATTTATTACCGCTGCTCCTCAGTTTGCGAGTCTGCGGATGAGCAGGGAAAAAGGTCAGTCCGATCTAAATACCTTTCAAATCCGCGTGTATCTTGAGCGCACAAAAAACATTCTCCCAGGTATGACCATTGAGGTGAGCGTAGAGTGAGAGCATTTCTGGAAGAATGGAAATTGATGATAAGCAGCAAATTTGTCCTAAAGGCAATGCTAACCCCACTTATTGTTTCGGTTTTCTTTGGTTATTTGTATAGCCACAACCAGATTAACAAGACATCCATAGCCGTCATAGACGAGGACAATAGTTTGTATAGCCAGCAACTGATTAACAAGGTGAACGCCTCTCAATATATCGATGTAAAGAGCATTCTTCACCAGGCTGTTGATCCTGAAATGCTGCTCGCCAATGAAAAATACGTAGCGGTGCTATATCTCCCACACGGTTTGGAACAAAATCGTTACCAAGGCAAGCAATCCAACATTGGATTCCTGGTAGACTTTTCTGTCCCGTCAGCCACAGGAAATTTACGCTCCGCCATGGCAGAAATCATTTCACTAGAGAATAGCACTGCTCCGACTGTAGGGAAATTGAAAGCGTTGGGATTAACCGATGATCAGATCTCTGCTACGATTAGCAACCTTTCCCTTCAGCAGCGATCTTTATTTAATCCGACATCCGATAATTTGAATGTAATAGGTTTCGGTTATATCACCATCGTTTCCTTAGGAATCATCTATGGAGCAACGCTCACTATAGTACCACGTTTACGGGAGGAGGGTAGGCTGGCAGACGATTTGAAGCAGCCCATTGGTTTATACTTAAGAGTCATTCCGTATACGATCGTCTATATGATTGTTATGATTCTTACGATGGCTGCGCTTAAACAAATCGGGGGTCTGCGTTTTGTCGCAAACCCATTGGAATATATGCTTCCGTTTGGATTGTTTTGCTTGATAAGCGCGTGGTTTGGAATGTTGATAGGATGGAATGCCAAGAATCCCCTTAGTGCTGCGGGGAGGGCTCAACAGCTGATCTCCCCGGCGTTCTTGTTAACAGGAGTGATCTCCCCAATCATCCTTTTTCCAGAGCCCATACAAATCATGAGTAATATGATCCCGGCAACATGGTACTTCAAGTTTTTCCGTGGAATGGGACTTCGTGGCGGAAGCTTGACGTACTATTGGGAAGAACTCGGAGTGTTTCTTCTGATGCTCGCCGTTATTTTTAGTTTACTGGGCTTGCTGATTATGAAGGAGCTCAAGAAACGAAATCAGACGCAAATGGAAGAAACCTTAGAAGCGAATGAGCCAATCTTGCTTATCGATACGAAGAAGTAATTCTTATAGGGATGTATACAGGCTTCGCAAGATGAACGACTCATTTGCGAAGCTTGTTTGTTACCTAAGTAGCTACGTCGAGTGACTCCTGTGTTTTTGTGTCACAAAAATTCATTACAGTATAACAAAAAAACCCTTTACATTATTACGGTATAGGAATAATATATTTTCATGGTACAAAAAATCAGAAAATGAATTTAATTCAGACAGGAGGAACAAGTTTCTGGAAAGCATCTATGAGAAGATTCGTGAGCTGCGCACACTGCAGAACATGACCTTAAAAGAACTTAGCGCCAAGTCGGGCTTGTCGATAAGCTTCCTGTCGCAAGTGGAGAGAGGCAACAGTTCACTTGCTATCACATCTCTGCAAAAAATCGCCGAGGTGTTGAATGTGCCCATTACCGCTTTTTTCGAGGAACAGCAAAATTCCCAGTACTTTGTTCCCGAGTCAGATCGCAAGCAGTTTCAGATTGAGGGATCGAGTGCGATCTATGTGCGCTTGGGCGGTGATTTTACAGGCAGGGCACTAGAGCCGTTTCATGTAACACTGCACCCTGGACAAAAGCAGGAGGTGGTATTTAACCATCCCGGTGAGGAATTTTACTACGTCATCGAAGGTCAAGTGATTTTCACAGTAGATGGTCAGGAATATCACCTAACCAAAGGAGACTCCATCCATTTTCCATCGACTCTCGATCACACGTGGTTTAATCCAACAGAAGAAGCGGCACAGGTAGTCAGCGTGCTGACGCCAGTGATATTTAAAATAAACAACTAGAGAAACGCAAAACAGAGACCAATTCTTTTTTTTACAGAAAATTATCTAAAATTTCTGTTTATTTGCGCTGCCTAAAAAGATCCATAGGGAGGAATTATGCAATGATCGTAATCAACGCCAATGAAGTGAAACCAGATGACCGACCAGGAGATTCTTTGCTGAAAACTTTGTTTCCCAAAGACATCATCGAGGGAGGAAAGGTCATGTTTGGTACTGTGGTCATTCCGCCAAAAGCACGCGTGCCCATGCAAGGTCAAGGGTCACACGAACAGGATGAGTATTCTTATATCATCCGGGGGACCATCCAGACTGGCAGTGGTGGAAAAGAGTACACGGTTTCAGCGGGAGAAGCGACACTGATACCAGCTGGAGAAGAGCACTGGGCGTACAATGCCGGAGATGAGGACTGTGAGATTGTCTGGATGCTCGTAGAACGATGATATACGTGCCCTTTCACAATCAGGGTCCATATCAAAATAAATAGACAAATAGGGATAAGCAAGGGGGATATTGTGATGAGGAAAGCTCCAAAAATTTTAAAACTTGTCGGTACGCTGACGCTAATGGCCAGTCTGGCATTGGCTGGATGCAGTAGCCAACCATCAGCAACTAGCAAGCCTGCAGACAACAATCAATCACCGCAAGCGACACAGGAGGCACCGAAAGAAAATGCGAATACACAGGCATTTTTGCGGTCTAACCTGAAAACAGAGCCGGTTTCGCTTGATCCACCAAAAGCGTATGATCCGGTAGCATTCGAGGTGTTGTACAACGTGCTGGAGGGTCTCGTGCGATTAGATGAAAACCATATGACTCAACCAGCGATCGCGGAGAAATGGGAGATTTCCGAAGGCGGCAAGAAATATACATTCAAGCTGCGGGACAGCAAATGGTCCAATGGCGACCCAGTAACCGCCCACGATTTCGAATTGGCTTGGAAGCGCATGGTCGACCCGAAAAATGCCTTTCCGGCAGCATTCCTTGCATATGTGATCGAGGGGGCCGAAAAGTTCAACAAAGGTGAAGGCACCGCTGATGATGTGAAGGTAAAAGCCCTTGATGACAAAACGCTGGAAGTGACACTGAAAGCACCGACAGGCTACTTTCTGAGCCTGGTGGCGGCTCCGGTATTCTACCCTGTAAATAAAAAGACCGTGGAAGCCAATCCAAACTGGTCTGCCGATGCATCCACCATCATTTCCAATGGACCATTTACGCTTACTGAGTGGACTCATGATCAATCGATTAAAGCGGTGAAAAACGAAAAGTACTGGGATAAGGATAAAGTCAAGCTGGCGGGCATCAACTGGGTTATGATTAATGACGAAAATACGCAGTTCCAAATGTTCCAGACAGGCGAGCTCGATAACATCGAAACCGTGCCGAAAGATTCAAAAGAAAAGCTGCTAGCATCTGGTGAGGCCAAAATTGCCCCAGAAGCAGCAACTAGCTTCTATCGTCTGAACACAGCCATGCCGCCATTCACCAACAAAAACGTTCGCAAGGCGTTTGCGCTTGCGGTAAACCGCCAGCTGCTCATTGACAAGGTGACACAAGGCAAACAGGTTCCAGCAATGGGGATCGTGCCGATTGGCTTCCCTGAGCCAGATGGCAAAGACTTCCGCCAGGTAGGTGGGGAGCTCTTCAAGGACAACGATTTGGAACAGGCAAAAGCACTCCTGGCCCAAGGCATGCAGGAAGAGGGCTGGACCACGCTGCCGGAAGTGACTCTCACGTATGATACGAACGCACTGAACAAGACCGTCGCACAAGTATTGCAAGAAATGTTCAAGAAAAACCTGGGCGTCGAAGTAAAGCTGGATAGCCGTGAGTGGAAGGTATTCCTCGATGAGCAGCGTGCAAGCAAACATCAGATGTCGCTCTCCACATTCTATGCGGACTATGCAGACCCACTCAACTTTATCGAGATTTTTCAGACAGGTCACCCTGGCAATCGGATTAACTACAGCAACAAGGCATTCGATGAGTTGATTCAAAAAGCGAGCGTGGAGCCGGATGAGAAAACGCGGTTTTCCCTGATGCACGATGCAGAAAAAATGTTCTTTGACGATATGCCTGTGTTGCCGCTTTACTACAGCACAAAGGCCTACATGGAGCAGCCGAACGTGAAAGGCATCCTGAGACATCCTGCGGCACTGATGGATTACAAGACAGTGGAGATCACGTCTAAGTAAGCCCGATATTGGCTTATCAGCAAGGACAGGAAATGTGCAGCATCTCTTATAAGGAAACGAAAGGGTTTGGTGAGTGTCCATGAAAGAGCGCCTGGAAAAGCTGTATGCTTATATGGAACAAGGTGGTGTGGATGCCATGCTGATCACTTTGCCAAAGCATATTTATTACCTGACTGGCTTTCTCAATGAGCCGAACAAGCGGTTTATGGGACTTGTTTTGCCTAAAGATGAGCAACCGTTTCTAATTGTACCGTTGCTCGATCTGGAGAAAGCGCAACTAGCCTCAAGAGTGACGGCTATTTATGCACACAGCGATTCGTCTGATCCATATGCATTGTTAAGAGAGAAGCTGGCTGGTCCGATCGCAAAGCTCGCTGTAGAGGAGGAGCATTTGCACGTGGCTCGCTACCGCGATGTCATGAAAGCGACTGGCGCTACTGAATCTGTTGATGCCGGAGAGCCTTTGCGCGAGATGAGAATGGTGAAAGGCCCGGAAGAGATTGCCATTATGAAGAAGGCGATTCTCCTCATCGAAGAGGTGCTACAAGCGTCAATCTCTTATGTGAAGCCAGGTATAACGGAAACCGACATCGTTGCAGAGATGGAATACCAAATGAAAAAGCTCGGAGCCGATGCTCCAGCCTTCTCCACGATCGTTTTGTCAGGTGAAAAAGCATCGCAACCTCACGGGGTCTCGGGCAGTCGCAAAATCCAGGAAGGAGAATTGCTCCTGTTTGATACTGGGGTGGTCGTGGATGGATACTTGTCTGACATTTCACGAACGTTTGGTGTTGGAGAAGTGAATGAAAAGCTGACCGAAATGTACGAAACGGTTTTGCAAGCGAATATGGCAGCGATTGCGGCGGTTCGGCCAGGTGTCACATTTGCCAGTATCGATCAGACGGCACGTGATATTTTAGAGCAAAAAGGATACGGCGAATATTTCCTCAATCGCGTCGGGCATGGGCTCGGTCTGGAAATTCACGAATATCCATCCCTTCACGGAAACAACCACGATCTCGTCAGAGAAGGTATGGTCTTCACGATTGAGCCAGGGATCTATATTCCTCAGTTTGCAGGGGTTCGCATCGAGGATAATGTGTGGGTGACAACGGATGGTGCCGAGGTGTTAACGTCCTATCCGAAAGAGCTGAAAATCATCGGTGTTTAAATAAAAGCAGCACTCCTTATTGATAGGCACTTCTTAAAGTAGTCATTGGAAAACCTCTACGGTTTACCGATGAAAACGTTAAGGGGTGCATTTTTTATTGCCAGAAAAGAAAAGCCAAAAGCATGAGAATAGAAGTGCAAGCAAAGGATAGAAAAAGAATCACAACTTTGGTAGTGTTAATGGCGACCAATGTACGGATGAATACGTAAATAAGGCAAAAAATATTGCAGAAAGGGGATACCGTTATTCATACTCGGCAGGTAGTCTTTAACGGCTACCGGGCTGAGTTAGAAAGAACAGTCTTTATTGGGGAACCAAGCAAGCAACAAAGGAAAACCTTTGAAGTCATGCGTCTTGCTCAGGAAACAGCAATGGAGTTTATAAAGCCGGGTGTAACAGCCAAACAGGTAGATAAAGTAGCCAGAGATGTGATTCATAAAGCAGGCTTGGGAGAATACGCCATTCATAGGGTAGGACATGGAATCGGCGTATCCTCACATGAAGAACATTACTTGCGCTTTGATAATGACTTGGTTCTTGAAGAAGGAATGGTGTACACAATAGAACCTGGTATTTATATACCTGGTCTAGGAGGCTTCCGTCATTCGGATACGGTTGTCTTAACTGCAGGTGGTAATAAACTGATTACGGAATATCCAAGAGATTTGGATTCATTAGTTTTTGAATAAGGTTATATGATCTCATCCCTTTTAAGTAGACAGGTAAGAGCATGACTCTACCTGTTCATTTGGAGGGGATTTTTCCATGCTGCCTTCGTTCAAAGGGTGCTTTCGGAACGAAAATACTGTTCAACGTATTGCAAAAAAATCTCCGAAGCAGGCGAAAGATATCGTCCCTCGAAGAAAAATGCAGAAACCGTACGAGAAAGAGGCGGGGCCAGGGATAGGATTGAAATCGGCGGTCCAGGCAACTCTGCCATTAATCGCGGGAGGACGGAAACCCCGAGCCGCTCCGCCACCAGCATCCGTGGAGAGGCGCATTCATAACGGACATGTGGCTCGAAGCCTTCTTTGACGCAGCTCGCATATAGCAGCGAACGGATTCCTGAACCCTCATTAAAGCTCACGAAGGATTCTTCCCTGAGCTCACTGATCGCAATGGTTCCACTTGTCTCTAACGGATGTCCTTTGGCCACAGCAAGAACCAACTCATCCTGATATAGAAAGGTAGAGCCAATCCCTGCTGGCGGAATCAACCTTTCTAAATGCTGTGGATATTGATGGTCCCACTCATGAGCGAGCGCGAGATCCAATTCTCCCTTCTTTAGTGACTCCAGCAATGGACTCGTCGTATTCTCCCGGATGAACACCTTAATCCCCGGATACTTTTGACCGAATGCAACCAGCATGCGAGGTAACCTGGTTTGAACCAAGGAATCCAAAGCTCCAACTGTAACTTTACCAATTGGATGTTTACTGAAACCTTTCGCTACATCTTTCGCTTTTTCCGCTTCTGCCAAGGTTTTTTCGGCAGCAAAAAAGAAAGCATTGCCTGCTTCAGTGAGTGTTACCCCACGTCCGGTGCGATTAAAGAGCCTGACCCCGAGCTCTCGCTCCAAATTCCCGATCTGTTGCGAAAGCGCAGGCTGGGCGACTCGAAGACGTTCTGCAGCACGTGTCAGATTGTTCAGTCTCGCAACCTCGACAAAGTATGTCAGCTGTCTAAGCTCCATGCGCCGTAAAACCACCTAACTCCATGATATAAGAGATGCTTATACCTACAATAACACAAATGTCTTTTTCTTATCAAAAGATCAGGATTATAATCATCACCAACCAAGAAGTCTAAACATTGCCAGGATGGGTGGTTTATGTATGAAACCAGAGCGTGTGGGAAAGTGGTATTTTGGATGGAATATTGTCATTGTCACTGCGATAATTACGATGCTGACAGTTGGCACCCGTTTAGGAGCAAGTCCATTTTTTAAACCAATGCTGGAAAGCTTGGGAGTCAGTCGTACGGTGCTTTCCTTTATTTTTTCTGTAAGCATGCTGGTGTACGGTATTGGAATGCCGATAGCAGGTTATCTCGTTAGCAAATATGGCACACGCTTCGTTTTACTCGTGGGAGTTGCGATCATAACAGGTTCTACTATATGGACGATTTGTACAAATGATGTGATCAGCTTTACGCTTGCCTATGGAATTTTTCTTTCTCTTGGACTTTCTTTTACAAGCCCGATCGCCGTTACGCCTATTGTCAGTAAGTGGTTTACTCGGCAAAGGGGGAAGGCACTGTTTTATTTGTCTACTGGAGGGATGGGCGGGGTAGCCTTTATGACACCTGCTTTTACATTCATGATTGAGTGGTTCGGGTGGCAAACAACCTTGCTGCTGCTGTGTGCTTTGTTTGTTGTGCTGATCGTGCCGTCTGCATGGTTGATTATCCGCGATGATGCTCCGCCGAATACTGACCTGCTTCCCGGACAGGCCACGAAAAATAAGACCAATCATGCAGCTGCAAGCATTCCTTTGAACAAGTGGCAGGATGCTCTGGTAACTCTTCCATTTTGGCAAATTTCCTTTGGGCTGTTCGTATGTGGCTTTAGCATGAATTTACTGGGTTCTCACGGTGTCCCGATGTTAACCGATCACGGCTTTCATGAGCATACCGCATCGTTTGGAGTTGGGTTAATTGGGCTTGTTGCCATGTTCAGCAGTGTTTTTTTGGGTGGGTTGTCCGATAAATATCCAAAAAGCACGATGCTTTCCATCATTTATCTCTTTCGAGGGATTGGGTTTCTTTCCATCGTGCTGGTGATGTCGTCCTGGCAATTGTATGTAGTCTCTGCCATCGGAGGACTTGTATGGGCAGGAAGCACGGCACTTTCTTCTGCTATTTTGGGAGATATCTATGGCCTTCGTTGGTTAGGGGTATTATACGGTTGGAGTTATTTGATTCATCAGATCGGTGGGGCGATTGGCGTCTTTGTTGCCGGATGGGGATATGAAGCTTTTGGAACGCATTTCTTTTCATTCGGATTGACAGGCGTTTTACTGGCAGCGGCAAGCATTGTATGTTTTCGATTGCCTAGGTCAATCTCAGCCAAAATAGGAGTGGCCCAGTAATTTCGTAATCATGAAAAAAACGAAGGTGGTTACAATGACTGACAAGAGTTTACAAGACATGATGAGCGAAATCGTTAAACAAAGGGAAATCAGAGATGGGCTTGCAGAGGAACTTCAAAAGCTTGTATTTGAGTATGCAAATGAACTTGCAAGGATTCTTAGTGAAGGGACCAAAATTGATGTGCCACATACCGGAGTATTAGAGGTTCAACTCTTACATTCAGAAATCGGCACGGGAAAGTGGATGACGATAGAAGGAAGATTAATCGATACACGAAAACCTGGAAGCACTGTCACTTTCCATGAAAATGATGAACGAACCGTCGCGAGTTTGCAGGACTTTTTGAAGGTAGCTAACAACATCCTTGAGATCGTAGATGCTTATGCTGTACAACAACAGATCAGTATTGATGAGTTGTTGCATGGAGTTCACAACTTTATGCTTTTTCGCACAAAAGAAGTTGCTGGATATAAAACGGTACACGTAATAAATGAGGGCACTAGAGATGAAATCCGAATCAGGTACCATGCTGAAAAGCACGAGTACTTGGTTTTTAAGGGCTTGGACTATAAAAGGAATCGTTTCGGTGAGGTTTTCCTGGCAGATGATTTATATCAGCTCGCCCATGCGATCGACAGTGATGATGCATACTTCGCAACTTGTCGGGCAATAAGGAAATTTATGGTTCATGATTTAGGTGTACGTGATATTACAACAAAAGGTGAGCTTGAGCGATTCAGTTATCATTTGAAACATGCTTCAGCGGAAACGAAACAAGAAAACATCCCCATCCATTATGGAACTTTCAAACTGGGTGACTTATGTGATTACTTCACTATGATGGACGAAGTTAGTGATCCTGCTTCTCTTTGGAAAGAAGTGACGATCGAATTTGACGACATAGATGAGCTTGAGGACATAAACGGATACATTGATGTCAGAGGTCTGGGTCGGTACTATGTCAATAAATTAGCTGGAAAAGATTAAAAATTTATTCATTCCACCTATCTACCCCTAATCGAGATTGACAAATAATGTGAGCGAATGGTAATATTTTGATTACTTTTATGACATGTAGGTGGCCTATGCGAAAAAAATTACAAGTCTTTATTTGTTCTACTTATATCGATTTAATTGAAGAAAGACATGCCGCTGTAGAAGCGATACTGCGTGCTGGACACATCCCTACTGGAACCGAGCTTTTCTTCAATGAAGTTTCGTTAGAATTTTCTAAGAGATGGATCGATGAATCTGATGTTTTTATCCTGCTTCTAGGTGGGCTTTATGGAAACATGCTTCCCGATGACTCAAAGAGCTATACGCAATGGAAATTTGAGTATGCCGGGGAAGTTGGAAAACCTAGATTTGCTTTCGTGGTCACAGATGAAGCATTAAGACGAAAGCCATACGACTTTGTAACAATCGAAAGCTATCAGAGGCTCCAAGAGTTTAAGCAATCCGTGATGGAAACCATTCCAACCTACTACGCTGACGATGAAAGGCACATTAAGCTGATTATTCGTGATCAAATGCCAGCATATCAACGAAGAGAGGATCTTCACGGATGGTTTTCTGGCAAAGAGGTCCCAGATGTACAAAAGCTGTTGGAAGAGAATGCAAGATTAAAAGCTGAGTTAGAAAAGCTTCAAAGAGGAAATAATTGATGAAGGAAAGTTCTCTTTCGCAAAAAGGGGACTTTTTTTTTGTCTTTGATGAACGCGCTTGGTTCCTCCCTTATCTAGAAGTCCAAATGCTTCATATAGTTGTCCATTTCGCGCATGTTCGTTCAGCGCAGAATCTGCTATACTCTCTATATTGGGAATGATTATCATTACAAATAGAGGGGTAGTACAATGAAGCTTCGTAATTTTCGTATCGCCATTTTCATGCTGGCCATCACATTCGTTATGTCCGCCTGCGGAGGCAATAGCAATAATCAAAGCAGTGGCAATGGTCAAAGCAATGAAAATAATCAGGGGAAAGAAACGACGCAAGGTGAAGTGACAACGAATACACGCATGTGGACGGATGGCAGTGGCCGTCAAGTAGAAATTCCGACACATCCGCAGCGTATTATTACGACACAATATTTGCCGGAAATGCTTGCGCTAGGTGTAAAACCGATTGCGGCGCCTAAACACTTGCTGACGAATTTCGCATCTGTACGTAATAAAATTGATGGTATTGAGGATTTAGGCTCAGTAAACGAACTGAATGTGGAAAAGGCATTATCATTGAACCCGGATCTCATTTTGACAATGGAAGATGACCAAGAGCTTATTAATAAGCTGAGCAAGATTGCGCCAACCGTTGTCATTACATGGGAGAACAAGGATGCCTTTGATCATCTCAAAGATACAGCCGATGCACTAGGTATTCCTGAAAAGGCAGAGAAATGGATTGCAGATTACAATAAAAAAACACTAGAAACAAAAGAGAAGCTTGCTGCTGTCGTTTCTCCGAATGAATCGTTTGGTGCTGTCGTGATCGGTGGATTCAAAGCAGGACAGCTGCGTGTTTATGCGGACCAGAACGTTGGTTATACGTTGTTTCAAGCACTGAAGCTTCCCATGCTTGATAGCGTAAAGTCAGAATGGGAGAAGGAGAGGCGTCCATTGGGCATGGATATCTCGATGGAATTGTTGCCACAATATGCTTCCGCAGACCGTCTTTTTGTCGTACAATTTGATAATGATCCGAACTTTTTGAATCAGGTTTTGGATAGTAATCTGTGGAAAAATTTGCCTGCAGTAAAAAACAACAAAGTATATGTAGTAGATAATGCACTATGGTTCCCACTTGATGTACTGTCTCTTGATCAGCAACTGGATGACGTTGTGAAATTACTTACAAGATAGTAAGGGAACTAGGTAAAGGAGTTTCTGGGTATGGGATTACACCGAATATACGTATGGACCGATATTGCTCTGATTACAGAGGGGAGTATATTCACGACTTTTCCGGAAGCTGACAGGTATAAGTCCGATGAACTATATCATTCACAGCCGGGTTTCTGAAGCCAAGAAATTACTGACCTCTACTTCAGAGTCTGTACAGCAGGTGGTAGCTGTTAAAAGTGGCTTTAGCGATCCGTTTCATTTTAGTCGGACATTTAAACGGCATGTAGGTATATCCCCTCGGCTTTATGTTAACCTTCACAGTGAGCAGAGTCGGATTGCGGTCTATCACCCCCTCCAGCAATTGAACGAGCAAGACGGGAACAGCCACAGCTTCCATTTAAGCAGAGTAAGGATGTCGCGGAGATGCCATTGTATGCAGGGGATTACATGCTCGTCGTGGTTGATAGTAAAGCCAGAGAGCTGTTCGATCAAGTGCGTCAGGGAGACATCTGGCGAAATTTGCCTGCTGTTCATGCAGGGCGCGTCACTATCCTGACTACAGACTGGCTATATGTCGATCCGATTTCAAGGTTAGGGCAACTCAAGGAGCTATCACGCTTGATAACGTCATGAGCCAGCGTTCCTCGTTTTTGACCCTGACACGTTGTCAACGAATCGCATAGGTTTTTACATCCGGAAGTTGCGTAACGTAGCAGCATCCAAATTCATCATTGTGTGCAAATTTACAAAAGAGAGGTAGCTGGGGGGAAACCAGTGCCTCGCTTTTTAGTTTAATCCCCACTCTAGACGGTTTTCCTCCTACTTTTGACGGTGTTTTAGTTGAATCCACCCTCATCATTTGGTTCTACTTTTTCCGAATGCGCATTTTTTTCAAGGAGTCCCAAGTCAAAACTGGTTTTACCATCACCTTCCTGGATATGAGTCGTAAATTCATATCCAGGAAGGAATTTTTATGTATTTTTTAAAAAAACCATTGAGTCTCCAATCACTGGAGAGTATATCATGAGAGAGAACAGGTTCTTTTAGAAAAATGGAGGGGAATCAGTCAATCGTTTGGAAGCGGTTACAAAAAGTCCTAACCGCTAAAGCTAACAACGTTCACAAAAAGATATGGGAGGAGAGGTATGGATATGAAAACACTGGGTTGGACAGAGTCTTTTGAAGAATACATGAAAAAAATAACGGAGGACGCCAAGGTTCCAGGTACCTCTGTCGGCTTGGCAAAAGAGGGTGAACTAGTCTATCATCAAGGGTTTGGCTACAGGGATGTGGAGACGAAAGCAGGCATCACTTTGGATACGGTTTTTGGCATCGGTTCCATTACAAAGTCTTTTACCTGTGTAGCCATTATGCAGTTGCAGGAAGCAGGCAAGCTGTCTGTACATGACCCGATTGTAAAGTATATTCCAGAATTTCGGTTAAAAGGTGGCAAAAGCGTCGAGAACATTACCATTCATCACTTCATGACACATTCATCAGGGGTGCCAGCATTACCCTCTTTGGGCTACGCGATGAAGAGGAGCATGCTGGATGATCCAGCTGCTGGAGAGGTTGAATACGACATTTACAATCATGCGTCGATTGATACGTATACAGACCTTCTGGATTATATCGCTTCGTTCGACTTTGAATTGCTTGGTCTTCCGGGAACGGAGCTTGCCTATAACAATGATGCTTACGGGTTGTTAGGCCTGGTCATTGAAAGGGGAAGCGGGCTGCCATACGAGCAGTATGTGAAGAAGCATATCCTGGAACCTGCGGGAATGAAGCATAGTGTATTTCTTGTGGAGGAGCTCGGGGATTATGCTAATCTTGCAACTTGTTACGCCAACAGAGTCGCAGACGGAGCCCACGAAGTATACGCAGCCCCTATCTGGTGGGACGCTCCGGCTATGCGTGCCGCAGGATTTCTAAAAGCATCAGTCCGTGATATGTTGAGTTATACCGAGATATTCCGCAACGACGGTCTGGTAGGCAAGGAACGAATACTATCAGCAAAAAGCGTGGAACAAATGATTTCACCACATGTAAAGCTGGGCTCAAATCAGTACTATGGCTACGGACTAATCATTCATCCAAATTATCACGGAATTCGTTTAATTGAGCATTCAGGAGGCATTAAGGGGGTCGCTGCACAAATGCTCATTATGAAAGAAACAGGGATAACAGCTACGATTCTAAACAATACGATGAGCGCCCCTATCGGTACTATGATGTCTGGACTAGTTTGCAGTTTGCAGTCACTGCCAGTGGATACCCTGGCATACACCTATCCTCAGTATGATATAGATGAAGGTCGTTTCCCTGAGTATGTAGGCAAGTACAAAGCCCATGCCGGCATTGGGATGACAGTAGAAGTGGAAGAAGGAAATTTAGTGCTTACCATGAACAAAGCGAAAATTCCGTTGAGATCAGTTGAAGAGGATGGCTTTGCCCTAAACGTAGCTGGTAACGAAAACGTGGTGCGATTTACCCGAGACTTTCAAGGTAACGTGATTCGTATGAGCTTGGGCGGCATGGTTCCATTGATCAAAGAGAAAGCAAGATAACCCCAATACACATAGAGAGAAATCATAGCAACACCCAAACTTTCCCAAACTGATTTTATTCCATTTGTTTTCGCTAAAAAATTCCATTTGGTCTCCAATCATTGGAGAGTTTATGATGAACATGGGGGGTGCTAGCTTGCAATCAGATAGCCGAAACGCCATCAAACAACAAGATACATGCGGACGTTCCACTTTTGTCAGAAAGTATACGATTGGTGAAGTGGCCAAATTGACAGACTCAAATGTCCGAACGGTTCGTTATTACGACGAAATTGGTCTGCTTAAACCTGCAGAGGTTACGTCAGGGAGGTATCGTCTGTACACGACTGAAGAAATTTGGAGATTGAAGCTGATTCTCACCCTTCGATACCTTGGCTTTGACATGAAAGAGATTCGCAATCTGATTTCTGGAGAAAAATCGGTTGCCAAAGTTATTAATTGGCAAATTGAGGCTTTGAGTGCCCAAATTCGTACACTTACCAATATTAAAGAGATTTTGCAGCAGACTGCTCAAAGTGACTACGGGGAAGACTCGCTGCATTATATGCACGAAATGGTAGAATCAATTGCTCTAAGTTCAGCAGAACGGAAACAATTAATTTTCGAACAAATGAAAGACTTGATGTTTCCGGATGAGGTCCCGTATGCGTGGAGAGATGCATTACTAAAGAGGCTGAAAACCTGTTTTGATGAAGAAGGTAAATTGTCGGCCGAACAAATTGCTGCTTTGAATGAAATAGAGAAAATGCTGGATCAACCTGAATTTATTGCAGAAGCAAAACTCAGCGCGACACCATACTTGAACATGATTCTGTTGGACAAAATAGATATTCCAACGTGGGATCAATATATGCAGGAAATCTCCAGTCGAGTAATTGATGCCATTCAGCAAAAAGCGACGTACGACAGCGAGGTTGTCCAATCGATTATTCACGATTATGTCTCCTATTTTGCAATAGGAGAGAATGTTCCCTATACGCCAGCTTATTTTCAAAAATTCGCCAAAAAAGTGGTCCCACTTGATACAAATAAAGTTGATTGCTTTACTCTACAATGCATTACTTTAAATCCTCGACTGAAATGGATGACACAAGCGAATGTGTTAATGGTGAAAGGGATACAACGGCTTGCCCAACTGGAACAGGAGTAATAGCTGATCATAGTAGCTCTGGGCTCAATGAATTCAAACTATTCGAGCATTCACTAAACGATTGCCTCGAAGAAAGGCTGAATCGCGAAATGAACGAGCAGTCAGTCATGTCTTCATTTTCATCAATTGAGCATCGGGTATTCGTCACTCATTTTTTTCCTCTAACTCACTGTGATCACACCGCTGAAGGCAGCTTCCTTTAAAGCAACCTTTGAACACTGATGTAACTACCCCATCATAATGAGGTGAGATTTCATAATGAATAGAGTGAGGTTTAACTCAATTCTTTCAGTAACTTTTTTAACCTTCATTTTTTGTTCCTCATCACCTAGCTTTGCTGCAAAAAATACTACCATCGATATGGATAGTCCAGAAATACTCACCATTAAAAAAGCAATAGAGCTAGTGAAAGCTGCAGATCCAGAGTTGTCGATTGCTCGTATTAACGCTGAAAATGATGAACTAAATATGCGACTCGCGAACAGGGATTATCGATTGATCGATGCTGATTCAATTGATTCGGTGGCACTTGCCGTACAAAAGTACATCCCAAAAGCAGAAGGAGATCTGAGTGCACGCGTAAGTAAGCTTTATCATGACACGGTACCAGGTACTTTAAATGCAAAGGCAATAGTATCCTACTATCAATTATTAGAAGCATATAACAAAAAAGAATGGAAAAAACATCGCTATCAAAGAGTGAATGATTTGTCAGTAGTGGTAAAGGAAATGGCAAGCAGACACGAGCCCACAAGCATTACGGTAGAAGATATTATGCAGGTGGAAACAAGATTAGCTAGTACACAGGTTGAGTGGTTAGAGGCTGAACGGAATTGGAGTGAAACGAAAATCAAGCAAAATGAAATATTAGGTGTAGATGCTAAGAAAGATTGGTTGCTTTTGCCTGAGCAGGATGCCGCGACGGAAGACCCTCCTATCATGTTTGAAGATGCTATTGCGTCACTAGCATCAGATACAAGCGTTAGTGTTCAAAAAAAGGGGGATGTACAAATCGCACAGTTACATGTCGATTTGGTTAATCGATATTCAGTTCCCTCTACTGATCCAGGGAAAATTGCTAGAAACAATTTGGAAAAAGCGAATATAGAACTAGAAAAGATGAAAAGAGCGAATAATTTTGCTATGTACAGTCTATACCAAAGTTATGAGGACGGATATAAAATCTTACAGACATGTAAGAGGGCAGTTGAACTTGCTACAAACAACTACAATATGATGATTACACAATTGAAACAGGGGCATTTAGGTACTGGAGAAATTCTGCAGGCGGAACAAGAATTAGCCCATCTAGAGAATCGATACGTAGAGGCAGAAAATAGCTTTAACCAAGCGAGATTGAATTTTCAGTAATTTGAATGATGCCATCGTTTATTTCGTTATAGCTAATAGTTGTAAAGTGATATCATTAGGAACGATCTGGTGTATATATCTTTTTATGTTAGATACTGTATACAACGTAGTGTTTATATGGTTAGGGCGCTTTCTACCACCAAGAATGTGCCCTATTTTTATTTGGAATTTTATAATGATTGTTGCCTTAGGCAATCATATTGTTTTTAGAACACTATGGAACGGTACCACACTCGGATTGATTAATCCGTTCAGGGCAAGCAAACTTATTGCTATATACTTATGTCAAAAATCATTCTAAGCTGTTGTCTGCATATGTAAGGCTTATTGCACTCTTTAGAATAGGAATAGGCGGAAGAGGAGTAGTGGACACAATAGAAGATACCACATGGCAATGAGTAATAAAATGGACACCAGCCAAAAGCTCGAATAGAGAATGGCACCATATGTTTAGTATGACTAATGAATATTGGACATCAAGAAAGTGAGGAAATGGTGACGATCAGCGATCAAAAAAGCAGAAGCAGGCATCTGATTGACCTGGAGATTGTCAGTGCCATTGACTTAATACCAACAAGCAATCTTTCCGAAACTATGTTAATGGAATCACGTGAAAATCAAGAAAAAATGATACCGAAAATCGATGTAACAGAGATGTTCCCTGTCACATTCGAAGAAAGGGTGGTGCCCAGCGGCAGCAGCGCCGGTGGTGGTCTAGCAGCTGTTCTAGCCCTATATATTCGTGATCAAAAGGAATTTGAGATCCATCATCTGCGGCTACGAAGTCCCATGCTCGATGATCGCACGGGTATTTGGCCAGAGCATCCATACGCCGGTGAATATGTTTGGACCAAACGAAGTAATTATTTCGGCTGGAAGTCTGTATTAGTGCATTAGCCTGGTCAGGAAGATGTAAGTGGGTATTGCGTGCCTGCGCGTGCAAAATCTTCGGCTGGATTACCACCCACTTATATAAGTATAGGCAGCATTGATTTGTTTATTGATGAAGACTTATTGTTTGCCATGTAGTCGTTGCCGTGAATTTATAAGTCAGCTACATAACGTTAATCTGCGTACAGAAGTAATGGTTGAGGAAGGAGTTGTTGTGACCATTGAACAACTATTGCCCTACGATTGGAGAAAAATGTAATAACGATGAAGACAGCTGAATCGACGTCAAGGGGCGATTGATACTAACGGCATCACTCTAATCATATTCTTAAAAAGAAACAAGCGGAGGGGGTGCACAGGTAGATGAGAAAAGTTAAGGTCCGTTTACGACCCATTATAAGTAAGATAAATATGCCCACTGTTTTGAAAACAGCCGTTCTTCCTGGAGATACCATGGAAAGTTTATTTGTTACAACCCAGGTAGGAGAAATTTTTTACATACGAGACGAAGTAATCAGGACATTTTTAGATATTAGCCCGCGAATTATAAAACTAGGTCTCTCTAGTGGTGGATATGATGAAAGAGGGTTGCTTGGGCTAGCATTTCATCCTAACTTTTATTATAACGGTCTTTTCTATCTTCATTTTTCAGTAGAGGGAACACAAGGTCCAGGCTCCCTTCCTGGTGCTTTTGAATCTTTTAAGCCTAACCCGTGTGATCCGAAAACCTTAAACCTAAAGTGGTCAAACAGAGAAATTCATTACGATCATATTGATACAGTAGAAGAATGGATTCTCCAATCGAATCGTCAACTTCAAAAACGACGGACAATTCTTAACATAAGAAGACCATTCCTAAATCATAATGGCGTCAATAGTTTAAATTTTTCACCAGAAACAGGAAGACTGGTTTTAACAACCGGAGATGGTGGATCCGGCTATGATCCATTTAATCTAAGTCAAGATGATATGGAGATCGCTGGTAAAATGATTGAAATTGATGTCGCTCAAGACACATTTATTCATAATCCACCTGTTGTCACACGCTTTAATGAACTTCCTGTACCTATTCAGGAGACGCTTACTGTAATTGCCAAAGGGGTTCGCAACATACCAGGTATTTCATTTCAAAAGTTCTATAATCAATATATCAAATATGTAGGGATTGTCGGACAGGACTTGGTAGAGTCGATTTTTTCATTCGTTCATTATAAGCCAATACCGGTTACCCAGCTTGTTCAAGCTTCTCTCATGAGTAATGAGCTGGACCAAGTAGGATTCATTAACTTTGGTTGGCGAGGGTGGGAAGGGGCTTTTCCAACTTCGATGATGAAGGGCTGCTCTACAGATCCAACTTTGAATGAGAAAACAATGACTTATTACGATGAAGCAATAAAAACTTCAGTAAAGCGTCTTCTACCTTTAACGAGTTATTTTCATAAGGATCCGAGACCAGATAAATTTGGTGGAACTGCACTTACAGGAGTCCACCCCTATATGGGGAGTGAAATCCCCGATTTAAAGGGAAGCATTGTGTTTAGCGATCTTGCCAGACATGAACAATCTCCAGTTAGAGGGGTTTTAGCCTATACCAGCGCACATGCAGATTGTAAACTAAGTGATTTTAGTGTCATAGAAACCGATTATCATTTCGGATCTCAATCAGCTTATTATGTTAGTTTGGGAACGAATCTTGATCAAACCAGACTATTTTTAGGGGTATATGGATCTGTGAAGGTGACGAATGCGAACCAAGGTACCGTTTTTGAAATTATTCCATGACTCGCAATTCATAAACACCCAATCCAAAAGGAGAAAAGCAATGAAGATAAAACAAAAGCACAAACTCCTCATGCCGAGCGGTCCCAATTTCGTGTGAGATCTTAATGCCTGATAATGAAAAATTATTGAAGGCTCTTCAGACAGATGCATACAATGGTTTGGAGTTATTTTCTAGCCTATATGGTTACCGTTAAAAATAGTACCCATGGAAACTTTACAGATTACAGTGAGATACTGGCTGAAAACTACGTCGCAAGCAGCGTTATAGGGGACAAGGAAGTTAAGCAGGCAATGCTTGGAGAAATTGACCCTAACGAAATGGAGAAGATTATGAATGTTCTTCTCCATGATTTTTTTGATAAATATTTGAAGGGGAAGGATTCACAGGTACTAGACACTGACGAAATACCTGAAGATGTGATTTTGATCAGAAAATAACCGTACTTTAAGAGAGACCGAACAACAAGTGAATCATTCGAGAATGGAGAGCTCGCATAATAAATGTTTATTGACTTAAAAAGATTCATCAGCAAAAATATATAAAGAATCAGAACATTAAAAAGGGTGTCACGGATGAGAGACCTCACTTGCCGTCAGAGATTTTTTGCAGTATTCCAGCAGGGCTTCATACTTTTAAAAGAAGAGGTGATCGGTTGAATAAGAACTTTATTGTATTTGGAGCAAGTCAAGGGCTGGGCGATGCTTTTGTGAGAGGCTTGCCTGTAAAGGGAGATACCGTATGGATAGTGTCACGCACACGACCTAGAAGTTTAGACATAGATGATGGCGTAAATCGAAAATGGCTCTCCGTTGATTTATCAAGTCAACAACAAATCCCATTTTTAAAAGAAACGTTAAAAGACATAGTTATTGATGTACTCATTTATAATGTCGGTGTATGGGAAAAACGTGGTTTTGAAGATGACTATTCGTTTGATAACGATGATGCAGGAGACATTGCGAACTTACTTACGATTAATTTAACTTCCACCATTACGTATATTCAAGCGCTTTTGCCGAATGTAAGACAGGCGATGAACGGAAAAATGATTTTAATTGGTTCCACAGCAGGGTTGGACCATACCAATAACTCACAAGTTTCGTTTGTTGCATCTAAGTTTGGCTTACGTGGTATTACAAATGCTTTACGTGAGCATGTGAGGAAAGATGGGATTTCTGTAACGTGTATCAATCCAGGAGAGCTTGCTGCTGATGTACCGTATGAAGAAGGGGCAGAAAAGGCAATGCTGTTGTATCAAGGTACGCGTATTCCTGTGCAAGACATTGTATCGATAGTCCAATGTGTTATTCATTTATCTCCTGTTTCATGTGTAAAAGAAATAAATATTCCTGCCATAACAGACTTAAATGCATGAATATACGTAGCCGCTATCGTTTGTAAGATTAACCTTACACAGGATAGTGGCTACCTTATTTTGATAGGGAATGTACAGTTAATGTGAGCTTTTTAGGCTATCGGCTTAATTCTGCGTATGTAAAGATTTCTTGTTCGAATTTCCTGATCGAATGTTACTACTGACAATCCCACTTAAAATAATGACAACTCCAATCCACTGAGGCAAGCTGATCGGTTCTGCCAGCACGAAAGCGGACATGGCAATAACGACCGGCAGTTCAGATGCTGTCAGAATCGTTCCCAATCCTGAACCAACATGTGGCATCCCAATGGAAAACAAAAGAGGGGGAAGAACGACTCCGAAAATACCGAGTGCCAATCCATAAGGAATCAACCACACTAATACATTCAGATCAAATAAAAAAGTCAGTGGAAGAATGGTACATACGGTTACTAATCCCCCTGTAGCAATAAGAGCACTTTTCAGAATGGGAGGGGTTGCTTTTTCCACAGAGCTGCTCAAAAAAACGAATACGGAAAAAGTTAAAGCCGCAAGCAATCCCCAGAGGCTTCCCACCCATGACAACGCGAGCCGTTCCTGAAACAGGATATTTGCTGCTAAAATGGAGCCGATTAGAAGTAGCGCAATGGAAATGAACTTTCTTTTTGTCGGCTTCTTCTTATGGAACACCCACTCAACAGTGCTCCAATCCAAACAAATTGGAATAAAAAAACAATGGCTAGAGAAGCATTCAAGGTTTGCAAGGCTTGATAATAGAATACTCCTGTCAACCCAAATGGGATCCCCGATAGAAGAAGTTTTAAAATTTGTGCCAGAGATAGTTTTTTCTTTTTGGTACATAGAACAACCAACCAAGCAAGCACAACTCCGAAAAAATACTGCCCCCCAGTTACTGCCGGTACTGTAAAACCTGTTGCATACGCCAATTTAACAAATGTGGATAAAATCCCATAGCAGCACCCTCCTAAAAAAACGATCAGTGCGTAGTGCCATAATTTCATCATGATCCTCCTTTTTTGAATGCGAAAAAGCCACACAAATGACCAGTACGGTCTTTGTGTGGCGAAAATAGAGATGAATCTCCAGAAAAGTCCACATTCCAAATCAGTTTTAGTATGTATGTTTCGGTACCAGTATAAAAAACACTTTCATCATTGTCAATGATTGGACATCTGTCGAGGAAGTGAATGCAAAGCAGGATACAAACGATTACGTCCAACTATGGTCCGACTCACAAGCAGAAGAGGCGGTCATATTCGACAATCATTTCTGGACAAGTCCTCTGAGAGAGGAGACGAGGCATAATGAATTTTCAATAAGGTTAAGCCCATCACACAATGTATGGCCTTTTCAACTTGTCGTTTGCTGTAATGGACGTATGCTCATTTAGGAGCTATCTATAACTTTTATTCGAAGGCTGCTTCATGATAAAGAATTAAATTAACCTTAATAAATTGGTATATATTTCTTCTACCTATTTCATACTATGCACATCAATAAACCAACCACCGGGAGAGGATGGTAATGCCAAAAAAGTACATCGGTAAACAACAAAAAGGAGCAATTCTTACGGGAAGTATTTCGGATCAAATAAATAAAATTCAAAAAGATCTTGGTAAAAGTGATGATTTCATTTATAAAAAGCTCCAATGCTTGCAGTTATGGTCTGCCGCAGTCATCTATATCGATGGACTTGTAGACCCCCATTTACTTCAAAATTCTCTGCTGCAATCCCTGCTTCATAAAACAGATGCGGCTCATTTTGAACCAACAAGTGATCGATTAGAATACCTACAGCTAAATATTTTGACTACTACACATAGCAATGTATTCTGCTCCTATGACGAGCTTTACGAGAGGTTACTCTCGGGTAATGCTATTTTGTTTCTGGAAGGGGAAAGAAAAGGTTTATGGATTGATGTCGCAGGATTGAAGGAGCGCAGTATAGGGGAACCACAATCTCATATGGTTGTGCGTGGTCCAATGGAAGGTTTTTCTGAAAATATCCGTACTAACATAGCCCTTTTAAGAAAGCGAATTCAAGATCCCCGACTCTGGCTAGAAACTCAAAAAATTGGAAAGGTTACCCATACGAGTATAGCCATCGTTTATATCAAAGAAATCGTTAATGAGGAGGTTCTCGCTGAGCTGAGGGAACGACTTGACAGAATTGACATTGATGCAATTCTGGAGGGCGAGTACATCGAGGAGCTCATTCAAGATAAAACAAGAACTCCTTTTCCGACTGTCTTTAATTCGGAACGTCCTGATACGATCGCAGCCGGGCTTCTTGAAGGTAGAGTAGCGATTATTGTGGACGGTACACCGTTTGTATTGTTAATCCCAGCTTTGTTTGTCCAGTTTCTCCAAGCCCCAGATGACTATTACCAAAGGGCAGATATTAGCTCTTTAATTCGTATGCTACGCTACCTTGCATTTTTCATCGCTCTCCTTGCCCCAGCATTATACATAGCTCTATCTACATTTCACGTTGAAATGTTACCAACGAACCTTATTATCAACCTCGCAGCACAACGGGAAGGAGTACCTTTTCCAGCATTTTTTGAAGCGCTTATGATGGAATTGACCTATGAGATACTGCGGGAAGCAGGCGTTCGCATTCCGAAGACAATAGGCCAAGCCGTGTCCATTGTAGGAACCCTTGTTATCGGACAAGCTGCTGTAGCAGCCGGCATCATATCCGCAGCGATGGTCATTATTGTATCCATTACAGCTATTTCAAGCTATGTGATACCTGAAAATGGTTTATCTCGAGCTGTTCGCATCCTGCGCTTTTGTTTTATGTTTCTTGCATCGTCGTTTGGGGTATTTGGCATTTGGCTTGGGCTAATGGCGATCCTATTGCATTTAACAACCTTAAAGTCATTTGGAGTAGATTATATGAGTCCTTTTGGTCCTTACGTAGCTTCGGACATGAAAGACAGTATCTTTCGTATGCCCTGGAAGCGGATGTATACACGTCCTATCTATTCGGAAGCAGATGAAGGAAACGATCGAATTCGACTACGGCGGAGGTACAACCTTTTTTCGGGAAGGAGAAAGCCATGACCTACAAAAGAGTTTTGGTCATCCTTTTAACAATTCTGATGTTTCCGCTGGAAGGGTGTTGGGACAGAAAGGAATTAAACCAATTGGGAATAGCAGTTGCTATTGGTATAGATAGCGCCCCGAACAATCAATTGAAAGTTACAGCTCAAGTTGTTATTCCCGCGCAGATAGCCCAGAATAATTCTTCCAAAAATGTTGGATCGAATGTCACTTTATTTGAGGCAGTTGCTCCCACATTAACGGAGGCCATCCAAATGATAACCGAAATTAGCCCGCGCAGAATATATTTAGGGCACATCAAGATGTTTATTTTAGGGGAAGCGTTCGCCCGTAAAGGAATTGCAGATGTGGTTGAAACGATGGTTCGCGCCCCACAAACTCGTGCTGACTATTATGTTGCAGTCGCAAAAGGGAGAAGAGCGGAAGAAATACTACAAATAACAACCCCTCTGGAATCGATTCCCGCAAATAAATTGTTTACATCGTTGGAAGCTTCATCAGAAGACTGGGCACCTACGATAAAAATTACGGTAGATGAACTCATGCATAATTTACTGACAAATGGTCGTCCCGTATTAACAGGAATTCGAATTGTTGGTGACTATCAAGAAGGCATAGGTGATTCTCCGAGAAATTTTGAGACATCGAAGCCTGCTACTCAGCTTCAATTTACAGGATTAGCTTATTTTAAGAAGGATCGTCTTATTGGTTGGCTGGATGAAGTGGAAAGTAGGGGCTACAACTATATCAATAATCGTGTTGATCAAATGGTTGGTCATACTGATCTCCCAGGGGGAGGACGGTTTGGTATGCATGTACTCCGAACGGATACGAAAGTAAAAGTAATACTAGATGAAGGAGAGCCAACTTTTAAAGTCATCGTCTCAATCAAAGGCAGAATTACAGAAGTACAAAAAACTTCCCAAAACGTTAGAACTTCGAATAATCTACGTCATCTCGAAAAGCTAGCCAGTGCAAAACTTGCTCAACTTATGAAAAGTTCTGTTGAGTCTACCCGCCGTAGATTTAAAATGGATGTTTTCGGCTTTGGTCAATTTGTTCACGAAGCTTATCCGAAAGTGTGGAAGAGCTTGGAACATGAATGGGATCGAGTTTTTATGAATGCAAAAATTGATTATGACGTAAATGTTAGCATTGGAAAGGTCGGAACTTTACTGGGTACGTTTCAGGATGTTATGAGGGAGTGATCCGATGCTAGTATCCATGATCATTATCATCATTTCTGTAGTCATTGCCGCAAAAGAATTACCACGGTTCAAACAGAGTTCCTCAAGAAATGATGCAATCGCGTTTACAATCATGCTCCTAGTAGGTACAGTTTGTAGTCTTCTCGCTGTCCATACAACGAAAAATATTAGTCCATTACAGGTAATTGAATTTATATACAGACCAATCAGTCAGTTATTTATTGGCTAGGTTTTATGGAGGGAAAACCTTGGAAAAGGGAAGGATTAGCGTAAGACAAGTTGTCGTGCTAACTTTTATGTTCACTCTTGGAGATATGCTACAATTATTTCCCTCGATTGTGTCCTCCGATTCTCAACAGGATGGCTGGATTTCAGCGGTTATTGTCATGATTGCTGGAGTATTCGTTACTGCTATCATACTCACTACCTTTCAGTTCGCTCCAGGTTTAACGTTGATTCAAAGTTGTTTGCATGCATTTGGAAACGTTTTAGGCTTTGTCATTTCAATCTGGTATCTATTTTTCTTATTAATTGATTGTTCATATTTAGTTAGGGAAATAGGCGGTTTTATGACAACGAGTATCTTCATCACGACTCCGCTACCTTTCGTTAATTTATTAATCATCTTACTGATGCTGTGGGCATTCAAAGCTGGACTGGAGGCTATGGGGAGGAGTGCAGAAATCTTATTACCCCTTCTCCTTATTGCCATTACGATTCTCATAGTAAGTCTGCTTCCACAAATGAATATCCATCACTTTAAGCCAGTAGGAGAAAATGGCATCGTTCCCATTTTGAAAAGCTCTTTGTTAGGAACTGCCTTTTCGTTTGGAGAATTGTTTGCTTTTTTGATGATTTTTCCGTATGTGAAACTTGGATCTAATATGAACAAAGAGGTTCTTTTTGGTTCATTTGCAGCTGGTTTGATCTTTTCGATCATCACAGCTATGTGCATTGGAGTTATAGGTCCTAAGTTGACCGCTTTCAGTACCTATCCGATGTATACATTAGCACAAAAGGTAAATTTGGGTAATTTTTTCCAAAGAATTGAAGCTATCATGGCTCTAGCCTATTTAATCACTACATTTTTTAAAGCTCTTGTTGTGTATTACGCATTTATAACTGGTACTGTACAGCTATTTCGACTAAAGGATAGGAGGAGTCTTTTTCTTCCCTCTGGAGTCCTGATTTTTGGGTTAGCTGTAATCATAGCGCCTGACGTAACCTATTACTTGGTTGAACTTGTAACACCATGGATGTTTTGGGACTTAACAAATGGGATATTGATACCACTATTTCTTTGTCTCATTTATAGTATCAAGCAAAGAATGGTAAAATCGGAAGTTCAAAAATGAGACTTGATAAGACAAGAAGAGGATGTAAAAAACGCGAAAGCCCTTGTAAAATAAGTCCCATAAGGACTCGCCACCAAAACCCAATAAGAAGCAGATTAACAACGAACACCTATCCTGTTCCATAGTGCTGACTGTGTGGGAACCTTATGGGGTGGATCATTCATTCAATAATCGTATTTTATTGTCCTGGCGAGGAACCTGCCTTAACCTTTTCCTTATGACGTTTGAATGGGATGCGACCCCTTACTGCATCGCGGTTTTTATAAATTGACAAACAGGTAAAAGTAAAAAGTGAGGCCAATAATGTCATGAGTGGCAAATCGTGGACGGCATTCCCTGGAAGAATAAACGGAAAAAGCGGAAATGCGTACAGGGCAGGCATACGGACGCGCATAGCTTGTGACAGTAGCAACATCAGTAATATGTCGATTATGACGACCACTGGCCATGACGGGATTTTTAAAAATAGCAAGGTACCAATCGTAGCCGACAGAGTTAAGGAAAAACCTTGTTTAAAAGCGGATTTTTTGCTGTATTCACGTTTATGAATCGCTTCATATGCTACGACGATGACAGGCGGAATCGCCGCAAGCTGGACCGAGCCACTTAGCCAGCAAACCACAAGCCAAGCGACCATGATGATGAAAAAGGCAGTTGCTTGTCGGACATGCTGCTTTGGCTTATGATCCAAATTTTTGTTCAACTGGAATACAAGGACAACGACCATAAAGAATAAGGACAGCAAGAACACGAGCAAAACGAGTGTCCAATCATGGGCATCCGTAACGAGCGGTAGCAGACCGGTGGCGAGAGACGGAGCAAAATTGGACTTCAGAATTGCAAGGACTAGCAGCATGGCGAACAAAGTCAAGACGACTTTGATCAGATAGATCAAAGGCATTTGGTTGACAGCAAAGCCAGTCAAAGACGTGATCGTGGGAGCAAGGCAAATGTTGATAGGCTGCCTAAGCCAATTCGCATCTCGAAACGCCCACATGGCTACGGCCATGGCTGCGAATTCAGGTAAGATAAATTCATGAGTATGGGTGACATCCGAAATAACGACCATTGCGATGATAAAAACAAACGCTGAACCGAAAGCCAGTAGCATTCGTCTATCCTTCATCACTCCACTGGTAATCTTGACAATCATCCTACTTCCTTCTTTCTATTTTAGGCAACCCTGTTCAGCTCTAACAGTGCTGGGATTGGATCAAACGCGTATTCCCCAGTCACATCCATCAGTCTGCAAGGCGCCTCCTTTTCTTGCATTATAGATGCGTTACGCATAAATTAATAATATAGATAATGTATTTCCTATACAGTTTTTATATAGAAGGTGATGGAACTGACGCTCAATTTACACGCACTTTTACTTTTTCATACTGTCGCGTCGACTGGGAGCGTGACCGCAGCCGCCAGGAAGCTGAATATAAGCCAGCCAGCCATTTCTGCACAAATCCGAAGTTTTGAACGGCAGCATGAAGTTGTGTTGTTTGAGAAAAAAGGAAGGAAGATCGCGCTGACTCCAATCGCACAAAGGCTTCTTCAACTTACGGAGAAGCTGTTTGCTTTAGAAGAGCAAATACGAATCATACTGGAGGATTACCATCGGCATCCGCGAGGTAAACTCCGGATCACTGGAAATTATATGGCGACCAGCGTACTCATTCCCAGGTGGGCATCCTTGTTCAAGCAGAAATACCCGGAGGTTGCGGTAAAGATCGCTACCGTTAATTCCGGGCAAGCATTGGAAAGTCTGCTTCAATATGAGACTGACGTTGCAATCTTTGGCCATGATGGACTTTCTGATCAACGGCTTCAATCGCTTTATTGCCTTGAGCTTTACAGGGACACATTTCAATTCGTTGTAGCGCCTTCGCATCGGTTTGCCAATCAGGGTATTGCAGTTGAAGCTGTAATGAAGGAGCCATTCATTATGAGAGAGGAAGGAAGTACAACCCGGAAGCGGCTGATTGAGCTTTGTGAGGAAAATAACGTTTTGCCACCAGCGATTGAGCTGGAGTTCAATGGGTTGAACGAGACGATTCAAGCTGTTGTTGCCGGGTATGGCGTAAGCTTCGTACCATCCCTTGCAGCAAACCGCTTCATTCAAGCTGGTGAATTGGCAGAGGTTATTGTTCCTGTAAAAAAAACGATAACAAATAGAATCATGCTGGCGGCACATGATCCTTCATTACTGGAAAACTATGTTCGTGATTTTATTTCGATTGCCTTAAATAGCCTTGGGCAAAAGAGTAAGTGAGTGGAAGCCCGGGAAGGTGTTTCATATGAAGTAATTGAAGCTGCCATAATTCAATTGATGAGGTTATGGGATTCATTATCTGCTCAACTGGGAAATTAGAGGGTGCTTGAGTAGCGAAGTTATATGAATGAGGTGGCTGTCGGCTCCGAGAGAAGAACTGGGAACACTAAAGGATTCCAGTCATCTATAATAACTGGGTAAAACAAAGCAAAGGCTACCTGTTGAACTGACAGCCTTTGCTCATCTGTCGGAAAGGATATTGGAGGAATCGGACTTATAATTGAATTCTCATTATTCGTAGCATCCTTCGGTTGATTTTCGAAATTGCTTAAACTGATTCGCATCATGCCCGAACCACACCTGGGAATTCGTACGCCTAGCCAATGTCCGGATTTTCTCAACTGCACTCCGGTAACCGAGCAAGTCATAAATAATGCCAGGAGGCTTGACTGGTGGGCCGTAGCTCTCTGCCGTATAGATGGCATCGGAAGCTAGAATGATGCCACCGGTTTCCGGCATTTCAATGTACAAGCCTAACATGCCCCAGGCATGGCCGCTTCCCAAATTAATAATCTTGATGCCTTCAGCCAGTTCTAGGTTATCTTCATTGCGTTTGACCGTTTTCCACTGTAAGTGGTTCTTGATCCATGCATCAATGTCGGCCCAAATATATGCTCCATTTTCGTTACGGGCATAGGACTGCAGTGCACCATTCAGTTCATCTTCATGAACGATAATTGCTGCATTCGTGAACATCTCCAAGCATCCTGCATGATCTAGATGCAAATGGGAGGCTATAACGTACTTAATGTCCTCTGGCCTTACATTTAATTGTTCGAGCCGGTTATGAAGGTAACATTCCTCACTTGCCACCCAGGGGAATGCCTGTTGGGTCGATTTGGCCCATCGGCCATCAACACCCATCGAGTTGGGGTTGCAGGCCGTATCGAACAAAATTTTTCCTTCAGGATGATCGATCAATACGGTATAGATCGGAAATTCCACGAATTGAGTCGGCGCATTAGGATTGCTGATCGTAGCCGGATTATGCATTGCAATCATCCAGTTTTTGTCCATGCTCATGCGACCGTTATCCATCACATACAACTTAGGGTGAGCTTTAATTATATTCGACACTCTCATTTCCTCCCCATTTTAAAATGATTCTTGGTAAGTCAGAACGATCACTTCGAGATACTGTCTATCGCAAGCGTGAATACCCGTATCAGCGATGTCCTTGACAACTTAGTCCTTGAACATGTTGCCTTAGTGGTAGTTAGACAAATGATATTTTATAAACTAAACTTACGTAAGTAGGCACTTTATTGTGTCCTGGGTACTTTAAGGTGCATAGGAGGGGGAACATTTGAAATCTTCGGCTAATCCAAAACAACCAGACATCTCGGTTGCGGAATGCGGATATAGTAGAGTTCTTGAAATCATATCGAATAAATGGACAGCACTCGTGATTTATGCAATGGAAAACGGAAGCATCCGATATGGTGAAATGAATAGAATAATTGTGGGCATCTCCAAAAAAATGCTGACTCAAACCGTGCGGAAGCTGGAACGGGATGGGGTGGTCCAACGTCATATTACACCAACCGTCCCCCCAGCCGTCGAATACTCTCTAACCCCTCTTGGCGAAACTTTACTTCAGCCGATGAGTGAACTAAGGCAATGGGGAAGGATACATTTTTCGCATGTAGAAACGGCTAGAGAAAATTACGATAAAACTAATAAAAAGGATGCCCAATCGAAAGAACGATCATGAATAAACGAAACCCAGTCTAACAAGGGAATTGATTTAAGTGATACTGAGTTTGAAGGATTAGGTGTGACCGTGGAGGATTTGAAAGGCTGCATTATTTCTCGTGAACAAGCTTACATGTTCGCAAAATAGTTTGGACTCATTGTTAACGAAAGATCTGATTGATATCCTATCCGGTAATGACCTGTATCCGGATACAGATAGGATCATTCTTTGCTTTCATGGTGATGAAGGCCACTTTATCATGCCAGAGCTGGAGGAAAGTATCTATGAAGAGGGAGAACCCACGGGAGACTTTAGGCCGGAGGAGATCAGACGCTTTGCCAAGCTGACAGGTAAAACTGTAATCGGCACCGGATGCTCAGTAGGAAAACTAGAGACGGCACAAGCATTTCTTGACAGTGGATGCGAAGTCTATGTCGGACCAAACGATTATCCAGATGGAAATGACGCACTCATGTTTGTGCTGAGGTTTTTCTACGATCTTATTCAAAACAAACGAAGCGTCAAGGAAGCTTTCCAAAACGCTAATGATTCTGTTTACGATTTTGAAATGGGCAGGCGCAGCGTACCTATTACCTCATACTTCATAACCGAGTAAAGTCGTATATGGAATAACACTGGCTCTTATTGATTTTGGATGGTTTTCCGCTGTCTCGCTTTTGATGTCCCATGGTACAGTTCGGCTTAGGTATTCAAAACTTGCTCCTATGATTCAAAAGCTATCCGGGGTTATTTTTATAGCATTGGGAATTCGCACGGTATTTGTAAAGGCGAGCAACTAAGCCCGGACAAAAGATCCGTACCAAAGAAACATAACGAGAACCTTATATGACGTCGCGTCTCCAATATATTGGAGGCTTTTTCTTTGTTATGCTCAACAGACAGTTATGCTGCTAGATATGCATTATTTGAATAGTGTAAAATGTTTTATAACGTTAGAAAAAAGGAGCTGGGATTATGATTTTCTATAACAATGACTGTAAGCGCTATTCCTCTTCAAAACGTGATTCAAGCAAAGGAGAATACAATGGACAGAAACAAATTCTCGGCAATAGCCCACAGGGACCATACATTTTGTAATCCGATCAGCGAAAGCAAGTTCAACACGGTTCTTAATCAAACAAAGTTAGCTCCTAATGATAAAGCGATTGACATTGGAGCTGGAACAAGTGAATTGCTCATTCGTTATATTGAGAAATATAACATTTCAGCCACGGCAATTGAGATGTATGATGGTGCGATCGAAACGGCTCGTAATCGTGCCAACGGGAGAGTTTCGTTAGACCGCATCGAATTTGTCAATGAAGATGCAAAACAAGTGATGAACAAATATTCCACCTTCGAATTTCGTCTGGGTATATGCATTGGATCTACGCATGCAATTGGTGATTTAGCAGCTACATTGCAAGCCTTGAGGAAATGTGTACATCCCGGTGGTTATATTCTTGTTGGTGAGGGATATTGGAAGAAAGATCCACCCACTGACTATTTACAGGCGCTCGGTGCACAACTTGAAGATTTGAGGACGCATCATGGAAATGTAAAATTGGGTGAAGAGTTGGGGCTGACACCTCTTTACTCCGTTGTAGCAAGTGAAGATGATTGGGATGCATACGAGGGTCTTTATGCGAACTCTATTGAAACATACTGCTACGAAAACCCTAATGATCCTGACGTGGATGCTATGCTCACAAGAATTAGGAGTTGGAGAAATATTTATCTAGAATGGGGTAGAGTTACATTAGGTTTTGGTCTCTATCTCTTTAGAAATTGATATGAAGCCCTGGCTATTTCGGAATTCAAAGTAGAATTTCTGAGTAAACAGAGGCTACCTGTGGACTACGAGGTAGCCTCTTCTCAACAAATAACGTGAAGAGAGGAAAAGGTGAAACACTTTGAAAGCGAATCGGATGGAAGCTTTCAGTGATGGCGTGCTGGCGATTATCATTACGATCATGGTACTGGAATTTAAAGTGCCGGATGGCCATGACTGGTATGCGTTGATTGGGCTTGGTCCAAAAATAGTAAGCTACATCTTCAGTTTTGTATATATTGGAATTTATTGGAACAATCACCACCATCTATTGCACATGGTTCGAACGATGAACGGGCGTTTAATGTGGCTCAACTTGCTGCTTCTTTTCTGGCTATCCCTTGTGCCGTTCACAACAGCTTGGATGGGTGAAAGCTATTTTGCAGCCACACCAACGGCACTGTACGGTATTATTTTACTACTCGCGGCATTCTCGTACTGGCTGCTTCAGCGCGCAATTTTTAGCCAGCATCCCGGTGATTCCTCATTTGTTCTGGCGATGGGCAGAGACTTGAAGGGGAAATTATCTCCTGTGCTCTATTTGATCGCGGCCTTGACCGCTTATGTGAGCCCTTGGATATCTGGCTTCTTTTTCTTACTTGTTGCCGTGATCTGGTTTTTACCCGATAAGCGAATCGAACATGCCCTGCGAGGCCATCAAAATTGAACAAGATGTACTGGTTACTCGACCATTGAGTGAAAGGGCACGTTCATGTCTACAACATTCTCCTAGCATGCCCCCTTGTCCGCATTCTTTATCGCGGCTTGAATGTACGACTCCAACGTATTAATAAAAGCTTTGGCGGCATACCCCAGATATTTGTCGGAGCGGTAGACAAGACAGATGTCCTGACTGGGCGTAGGATTACAGAGCGAAACAATGGCAATATCCTTGTTGGCAAGATTTTCGAGAAGCAAGCGGGGCAATACACATACACCAATCCCTTGTTCTACCAACGATAGGAGCGAGGATAGGGTAGTTGTTTCAATATGTGGCTGCAGTCGGAAGCCTTCTTGCAGGCAATACTGGCTAATGAGCTGTCTCAATTGATGATCGGATGGGAACATAAGCAGCTTCAAGTCCTTGAGTCGGGAAAAAGGGATCGCTTTTTCATCTGCAAGAGAATGGCCCGCCGGAACAGCCAACGCGAACTCTTCGTGAAACAAGGGAATGACAGTCATTCGTTCGTCGGAAACAGGCATAGTTGTAACGCCAATATCGATTGTCCCTTGGATAATCTGCTCCAGGATTTTCGTAGATTCGATGACAGACAAGGACAGTTTAGGATAGGTGCGGTGAAACTCGATGAGCAGCGCGTTAAATAACAAGTCGGCGTCTCCGGGCAGGACTGCGATTGTTAAAGAGCCGCTTTGGACGTTCTGCAGTTCAGCAATGGCTGAACGCGCGTATTCAAGATGTGAAAAAACATGGCGGCTTTGTTCCAGCAATACTTTTCCGGCTTCAGTCAAACCAATGCGTTTTCCCAGACGATCAAAGAGCGGTACCCCAAGCTCACTCTCCAAAAACTTGATTTGTTGGCTGAGATTAGATTGCGAGGTGCACAGCTTCTCGGCCGCGCGGGAAAAATGCATTTCTTCACAAACGGCGATAAAATACTCCAATTGACGTAGCTCCATGTAGCCATCTCCTGCGTCTCATCGTTTTTATTAATCATTATAATCGGAAAGGCATGATTGTTGGCTCTCTTTTGAACAGGTACACTGATTTTGACGATAAGCGCGCGCGAGTCAAGAAACGATAACCATTGGAGGGATTGTTCATGTCTCAAAGCATGATTCATACAGCTGTATCTGTTCGGCAGATTGCATTGCAGCAGGTTCAAGCGATTCCAGAGGAGCTCTTTGACGTTCAGCCACAGGCATTTGCCAATACAATTCGCTGGAATGTGGGACATCTCGTCTTTGCCCTGGATTATTTTCTCTCGCTCGGTCTGCCGTTTCACTCCAATCTTCCAGAAGACTATACGAAATTCTTTCATACGGGAACGAAGCCGGCAGATTGGACGCTTGCCCCTCCGACAAAAGCAGAGCTTGTCCAGTACATGACGGATCAATTGGAGAGACTTGCCCAACTAGCTCCTGGGCAATTCGAAAAACCGCTGCCATCACCGATCGAGATGGGCCCATTGCGATTCGAAATCGTAGGTGAGGTTGTCAACTTTGCCCTCGTCCATGAAGCCATGCATCTCGGGACGATCTCAAGCCTCGCCAAAGTGATCCAGCACGAGCTTGCGGATAGCGTGAAATAACGAAAAAACAGAAAAGGTAAACCAAGGACGGGTGCTGGTCATCCGTCTTTTTTGTACAGAAATACTTGGTTATACCTGTCTGCTTTTACTCGCCAATCCATTTTCTGTATAATAATTGGTATCTCCATTTTACCTGAACGTTAATTGAAAATTCATAACAAGCCAAATTTGTAACAAAGATATTCCAAATGAGGTGTGAATGGTGAAAAAGTTCATCGTTGTCTGCTCTTTAATAATGTTTTTAGTAGGTTGTGCTAATACGGAAACTATTACATTACCTTTAGAAGAAAAAGACGTTTCCCAGCTCATGGCTGAAAAAATGGACATCGCGGGATGGAATTTCTCAAGAAAGGATGATACTTACTCTTTTCGTTCTGTTCCAAGTGATCCGAATGCCGAAGGAGTTACCCTTGATGTTAACGCCAAAACCGGAACCGTGTATGAAAGAACCTCTGGTTTACCTCAAACGAATTTGGTACGGAAGGATGCTCCGAATTTCCTTCAGGTAACAAATGGAGAAATCTTTAAGAGCGAGATAAACAAAATGGCGAAACAAGTACTGGATAAAAACGGTCTAACTCCTGATAATGATAATTGGATTTCCGGAGGGTATGGTGAAGGCTTTATTTATGGTGATGTTAAGAAAGATGGCAAAAAAATAACCATAAAACTAGATATTTTCACAGAAGAGTGGGAAGAAATCGATAACCCATTTTAATGGAAGACGGGAATTTCTTACTTTGAAATGAATGTTTTTCAAGAACCATTACATTTTAGAAAAGAGGAGCTTGTAGCTGGATGAGTGATTTGAATAACGAAAAAATACCGACGGAAGCGATCCAAGCAAGGAAAGTTGTAGAGGAACTGCTTGGAAGTACAATAGTCGGAGTCTATCTATTTGGTTCTGCAGTAACGAGTGGCTTACGCATACATAGTGATGTAGATGTCCTCGTGGTTGTAAATCAATGTTTGACTGAAGAAAATCGCAGAAAACTAACAGACAGACTCATGCCCATATCCGGAAAGATAGGAAATTCAGATTCTGTGCGACCACTGGAAGTCACAGTAATAAACCATGGAGATGTTGTCCCCTGGCGATTTCCGCCAAAAAATGAATTTATCTATGGTGAGTGGCTCAGAGATGAATTTGAGAATGGACAAATTCAGGAACCAACCTATGACCCTGATTTGGCTATTGTTTTAGCACAAGTGAGAAAGAATAGCGTTTCTCTTTTTGGTCCGGATGCTTCTGAAGTACTTGAACCCGTGCCCATGACACATATTCGCAGAGCGATTATGGATTGTTTACCAGGATTAATTGCGGGCATCAAGGGCGACGAACGAAACGTTATTTTAACCCTTGCACGAATGTGGCTGACAATAGCTGTTGGTGAAATCTCATCAAAAGATATAGCCGCAGAATGGGTGATACCTCAGTTGCCTAAAGAACATGCGACTTTACTCAACGTGGCAAAAAAAGCCTATCGCGGAGAGGTTGTTGATAAGTGGGAAGGACTGGACAGCGAGGTGCTAGCACTCGTTAATCATATGAAAAGCTCTATCGAGTCTTATGTTAGTATCTGAACAAGATTTGATAGGCTTAAAAACATGTGAAGGTTAGAAGAGATAATAAGAAATGTACATGAACAAATAGGGTTGTCATGTAGTAGCCAGTATGCTAAAATCGTGCTGACAATTAACGATTGGAGTTGAAGGGGATAATGTAATATTTCTTGCCACTTTTTTAAAGAATAAAGCAGTATGATTTTATTCTTTATCGGCAGGATAGTTACCTTATTCTTTTCACTCAGAAAATATATCCTTTTCATACCCAGCATTGGGTTGGATGTGTCGTATTTTTTGAGCTGCAAGAAAGGTAACTTTCTTGTAGCTCTTTTTTATTTTGTAAAGAAGGTTGTCGAGCTCGATATCTCAGAGGATGTATCACAACCTGCCATTAGTCAATAAACCATTTCGAGGAGGATGAAAACGATGAAGACTGAGGTTGTAGATGATTATGTGAACCGGTTCCAGTTACGTGAAGCGGTTCACAAAAAAACAAATCGGTTGCCGGAGGTTTACCAATCTATCGACAGGTGCACGTAGCAACTTGTCTGCAAACGTATGCGCTTTTTCTGTATAGTTGTTTCATTATGTGTGATAGCGCCAATTGACGGTTGCTTTTTACGGTTTCTCCGGCAGTAAGGAGAAGACATGAAACTAACCTCTAAATATAATACGATTCGGCGAATATTGTCTGATTTAAAGCAACCCGAGTATCGTTATGCTCAGATTATGGATGCAATTTTCAAGCAAAACATCAGCGAATACGGACGAATGAAGATACTGCCCAAATTTTTGCGTGAAGAATTGACCCGGATACTTGGTCCGGACGTCTGCAGCATCGTACCAGTAAAGGAAGTCTCGTCGAAACAGGTTAGCAAGGTGCTATTTGCCATTGAGGGTGACGAACGAGTGGAGGCCGTACGACTTACTTATGAGCGGGGATGGAAATCGTATTGTATTTCCACGCAATGCGGCTGCGGATTCAAATGCAAGTTTTGCGCCACTGGTACCATTGGACTGAAACGAAATCTAACCGCCGACGAAATTACCGATCAATTGTTGTACTTTCGCTTGAACGGCCACGCTTTGGACAGCATCTCATTCATGGGCATGGGGGAGGCGCTCGCCAACCCACATATTTTTGATGCAATGACGATTTTGACCGATCCGTATCTTTTTGGTTTAGGACACCGACGAATCACCATTTCCACTATCGGTCTGTTGCCAGGCATCGACAAGCTGACACGGGAGTTTCCACAAGTCAATCTAACCTTCTCGCTGCATTCGCCGTTTGACGATCAACGAAGCGAGCTGATGCCGATTAACGACCGCTTCCCGGTCCGCGACGTACTCGTGGAATTGGATCGTCACATCCGGCAAACAGGGAGAAAGGTATATATTGCCTATATTCTTCTTCGAGGAGTTAACGACTCAGCGGAGCATGCACAAGCAGTTGCCGAGCTGCTAAGGGGAAGGGGACCTGGGGAGCATTTATATCATGTCAATTTGATTCCTTACAATTCAACCGACGTAACGCCTGAAAGCTTTCATCAATCAGACAAAGATCGGGTTCAAAAGTTTGTCAGTATTCTAAAGTCAAAGGGAATCAAAGTCACTGTGCGCACTCAATTCGGAACGGACATTGATGCAGCATGCGGTCAGCTATACGGACACAACAAGTAAAAGTAAAGTAAGAGTTACTATTTCCTTACGACTTGTAAAAGTAAAAAAAGAAACCATTTCAATAAAGGAGAATGAATTTTGTCTCATAACAATATTACAATCACGCATGTTCAATTCCATGCAAAGACAGATATTTGGTGAGATTTGCATGGAATAACATCATCACCAATCATGCTGGCTTTGCTACTTGAGATCTTTCAATTATTCAAGGAGTGAGTCTACATGAGATATATCAACGCTAATGAAATTCTCCCAAAAGATTTGGTTGTAAAATTGCAAGATTATGTACAAGCTGAATACATCTACATTCCCGCCATTAAAGATAAACATAAAAATTGGGGAGAACAATCCGGTTTTCGTGAAGAGATTAATAAGCGAAATAAGGAAATCATTCAGGCATATGCTTCTGGAAATTCGATTCAAGAACTTGCCGAATCCTACCACCTTTCTGTTTATGCTATCAGAAAAATAATTTATAACAAATAAAAAGCGCTGAACCGTGATCCTAATTTTGGTCCAATTAAAAACACTACGCTGTCAGAAGATGATCTCTGTACTCACACAGGATCATCTTTTTTCATGTCCCACTGATGAAGAAAGAAAAAGAGATAGGAGTGTTATACCAAACATTACAGAACCGTTTTGTATATGGTTTATGTGATTTCTATCGGTTAGCTTTATAACTATAGGTTCTTCTAAAATGCAGCAGGTCAAACGGAGGTTATTAGAATGGATGCAATTGTAAATATACAAAGAACGTTAATCAACGAGTTTTCTAATACAGGGAAGCTCTTAATGTGGATGTGGGTACCGATCTAGTGAAAGTTTACGATCAGGAGGAAAGAAAATGTTGAAAGTTACTATTTTTAATATGGAAGGAATTAATGTTGGTGAGATGGAACTTGAAGAATCCATTTTCGGTATTATTCCCAATGAATCGGTTATGCATGATGCAGTAATAAACTATCTGGCAAATAAACGCAGTGGAACACAATCTGCATTAACACGTGGCGAAGTTAGAGGCGGTGGTAGAAAACCGTATAAGCAGAATAAAATTGATAAATCTAGAGCAGGTTCAATTCGGATGCCACATTGGCGTGGCGGAGGTGTTGTGTTTGCTCCTAAACCTCGCGACTACAGCTACAAACTCAATAAGAAGGTTAAGCAGCTTGCTATAAAATCAGCATTATCAAGTAAACTACAGAACAAAGAAATCTTAGTTGTCGACGAGATCAAGTTAGAAAATTACAAGACAAAGTCTATCGTAGCTATGCTTGATGCTCTTTGCGCAGAGAAAAAGGTGTTAATTGTTACACCTTTTATAAATAACTTTGTTGTTAAAAGCGCCAATAACATACCTGGTGTAGAAACCACCGTAGCTGATTCACTTAATGTTTACAATGTTCTCAATTGCGATACATTAATAATCGCTAAAGAAGCTGTCACTATGATTACGGAAATGTACTCTTACTGAAAAGAAGTTCATTCCGAAGCATGGACCTGACGCAAAAGGTTACAGCCTTTATGCCACACAATTCAAAGAACAGTAATCCTAGACAGATGTGAGATAACCACATCTGACGTTAACCATTTTGGGGAGGTAAGAAACTTGAGAACAGATTTTATTTTCGACATTTTGAAGAATCGTCACAATCAATTGGTAGAGCTGGTTGCGCAATGCCCAGAGGACAAGCGTAATCTTGTGCCAGAAGGCTTCAAGAACAGTATTCATTGGCACATTGGTCATGTGCTTGCTGTAACAGAGTTCCATGTATTCGACCTTTCGGAATTCGCACCGAATAAGAGGCTTCCTGCGAGCTACCAGTACTTTTTCGCCTACGGAACGAAGCCCGAAGACTGGCAGGGCGAACTGCCTGCATGGGATGTTCTGATTGAACAATTAAGGAAGCAGCCGAACGAGATCCGGGAACTGCTGGAGGGCAAGCTGGACATACCAGTGAAAGAAAACTTTTTGAAGGCCGAGACGTATGGCGAGCTGATCGTCTCCACTGTACTACATGCGGCCGAACATATCGGCTTTGTTTCCGCCATGCTGAAGGCATTGAAATGATCTTTCGATTCTGATCGATGACAGCAGTTCAAAGGGTGCTTTGGACTGCTGTTTTTGATCATCTGATTTATCCGGGTTCACGATATGCTGCATTTGAGCCAGGATCTATAAGGAGCTATACGGGAGGATAATCATGAAACCAAATCATCGTCGATGGCGGTCCACCATCAGTAATAAATTGCTGGTCATCTCATTAGCAATCCTGATCATTCCGGCATTGCTGGTAGGAAGCATGAGCATCTGGGTCTCAGCTCGCGAAAGCGACTTGCAGACGGAGACCAATCTCCGAAACACGGTTCATATGGCTGCGGAGCTGATCGTTTCGTTCGAGGACGCCGTCAAAAAAGGCGGATTACATAAAGAAGAGGCACAGGAGAAAATGAAGCAGCTGCTTCTCGGGCCAAAGCAGCCAGACGGTACTCGGACAATCAATACAAATATAGACATTGGCGTGCATGGGTATTTTTTTGTTCTAAACGACCAGGGTGACCTGGTTGCCCATCCGACACAGGAGGGGGAGAAATTTTGGGACATGCAGACAAGTGACGGCTTTTATCATATCCGGGATATGCTCCAGAAGGGTCAGCAGCCAGGTGGCGGAGTTACCGTATACTGGTGGCCGCTGCCAGACTCGAAAGCTGACGCTATGAAAATTGCCTATTCGCTAAGGGACCCAAGCTGGGGATGGACGATTGTAGCCGGCTCCTATATTAAGGATTATAATGCGGGACAGCAACGCATTGTGCAGGGCACTATATATACGCTACTTGGTTGTATTGCAATCGGCGGGATTATCGTGATTCTGCTCGCGATGCGTCTTACGAGGCCGCTTGTTCAGTTGACACAGCAAGCTAAACTGGTTGCCGCGGGCGACTTGTCACAAAAAGCGATTGCCATACATAGCCGGGATGAAATTGGCGACCTGTATGCCTCCTTCCAGACCATGCACAGCAGGTTAAGAGAGCTGACGCAGGGGCTGTTGTCCCATGCTGATGCTCTGTCATCGGCCTCCCGCGACATGTCCGTCACCTTCAGAGAGGCGACAGCGACCACAGATCAAATTTCTGTATCTGCACAAGAAGTGGCTTTGAGCAATGAAACGCAAAAAAGAAGCTTGCAGGAGAGCGCCTATGCCATGGAGGAGCTATCAGCCAGCGCACAGCGCATCGCATCCACTTCATCGACAGCCTTTGAGGCTTCACAGACTACCTTAAAATATGCCGAACATGGAAACGGGCTGATCGCACAGTCAGCGGAGCAAATGCTTGCCGTATCCACAACGGTGGGCGACCTCTCACTGATCGTCAATCAGCTGAACAAGCGGTCGCATCAGATTGGCGAGATCATTCATGCGATGACGACCATTTCGTCGCAAACGAATCTGCTGGCGCTAAATGCAGCGATCGAGGCTGCACGAGCGGGTGAGGAGGGCAAAGGATTTGCAGTTGTTGCGGATGAGATCAGAAAGCTGGCGGAGCGCTCTAGGGCTTCCGCAATGGAGGTCACTGAGCTGATTCAGGTTATTCTCGCCGATATAAATAAAGCCGCTATTGCTATGGATCAAGGGGAGCAGGAGGTGCAGGCTGGCGTTGATTCCATTCGGCACTCGGGGGAGGCGTTCCACCGAATTATGCTCGCAACACGTAGCGCCGTGTATCACGTACAGGAGACCTCTGCTGCGGCTGAACAAATATCCTCAAGCTCCCAGGAGTTCAATGCTTCCTTGAAGGAGATCGATCACATGGCGGTTCGGTCCAACGATCTGGCACAGACGATTTCAAGCGCCACGGCCGGACAGCTCGCAGCCATGGAAGAAATCTCGGCATCTGCGGACTCGATGAGCCGGATAGCCGAAGAAATGCTTTTACTCGTGAAGCAGTTCAAGCTATAGACCCGGCAACGGTGTGGAAACCAAAAACCAGATTGTAGGGTAATCGGGGGTCCTCGTGATACTGATCATTGTACAGAAATCATAAAGTATTAGACTGGAAACTAAATTTCTAGACTGGTGAGGTGGCCAAGCAAAGGCATGATAAAATAATACCGATGATACTTACAAGCCAAGGGGTGAATGCATGACACTTATTCGTTTGGCCACGTTTGAGGATGTACCGCAACTTGTTCAAATGCGTTGGGACTTCTCTGAAGAGGAATATCCGAATGATACAGTCACATTTGAGGAATTTTACCCGGTTTGTAGTGAGTTCTTGGTAAAAGCGATAAAAAGCGGAGATTGGTATATTTGGGTGGGGGAAGTTGCTGGAAGTCTAGTCTCGCAAATGTATCTGCAATTCATACATAAAGTTCCAAGACCAGGGAAATCCCCAGATCCCTATTACGGCTACGTTACCAATGTGTATACTCGCCCTGCTTTTAGAAACCAAGGTATCGGATCAAAAATTCATAGTGCTATGCAAAAATGGTCACAAGAGAATGAAGTCGAGTTCCTTATACTTTGGCCAAGTAGCGACAGCGTAGAGTTTTATTCAAAAAATGGCTTTTCTCAATGTGAAGACGCCATGGAAAAGCACTGGGATTGAGCAGGTATTTTATTAACAAGTATCGCTAGTGGAACAACAACAGTGGAAGTCTAGGGCTTTATGGTCTTAAACTTCCGCTTCCTTTCTATTTATGGTTTCCTTTTATTGCTAGATGAAATGTCTGTAACAAATATCGAGCAGCTATACGGGAAAACCCGCATGTCATGCACTACTGTTAGTGCGATATGCGGGTTTTCTCTTTTTTCTGATAGAGGGAGATTGGAATTATTATCAAGAAATTTAAAAAACAAGTATAATAAGAGTATTTCAAATAAGGAGCGTGAATAGTATGCGGAAAAATACTATGACCATAAAAAAGGAGAATAATATGACGATAAAAAGGACGATAACCATTGAAAAAAATAAATATAGGGATTCTTGCGCATGTAGACGCTGGAAAGACGAGTTTAACTGAAAGAATACTATTTGAAACTGGCATCATCTCTGAAATCGGAAGTGTTGATAAAGGAAATACGCAAACAGATTCTATGGAGATGGAACGACAACGAGGAATAACCATTCAATCTGCTGTCGTTTCCTTTACGCTTGATCATGTGAAAGTGAATTTGATTGATACACCAGGTCATCCCGAATTCATCTCTGAGGTTGAACGGGCTTTACGAGTACTAGATGGAGTCATCCTTGTCATTTCATCTGTCGAAGGTGTCCAGCCTCAGACACGAGTTTTGATGAAGACACTTGCTAAAATGGGAATCCCCACAATCTTTTTTGTCAATAAAATTGATCGGGTGGGTGCTAGATACGAATCGTTACTTACTGAAATCCACGATAAATTGACACCTCATGCTCTCGCAATGAGCGTGGTTGCTAATATCGGTACATCAACTGCCCAAACAGAAATGTTCACGGAAAACAATCAGGATTTTATGGAGGCGCTGGCAAATCGTTTAGGCGATCTTAATGAACATTTTCTTGAAAAATATCTTTACAACGAGAAAGACTTAACCCCTGCCGACTTTGAATGGGAGTTTCTCGAACAGTTTAAGCGAGCACAGCTTTATCCGGTGCTATTTGGTTCTGCAATTACCGGTGAGGGCATCACCTATTTGATTACAGCCATACAAAACTGGCTGCCTTCTGTTCATTCCGAAGATACTTCTGTTGTAAGGGGGAAAATTTTCAAAATCGAACGTGGAAAGAACGACGAGAAGATCGCTTACGCTCGAGTTTTCACTGGTGAAATCAAGATACGGGAGAGTCTTGCCTATTATCGGACTAACCAAGCAGGGGAACGAATGGGATTTACCAATAAAGTGACGGGATTGCAGCACTTCTCCTCTGGAAAAACAACAAATGGAACAAGGGCTGTAAGTGGAGATATCGTAAAGATTATGGGGTTAACCGATTGTCAGGTTGGTGATGACATCGGTATGGCTTCCACTGAAACGACTGAAGCTCTTTTCTCCCCGCCTAGTTTAGTAACAACGATCAAAGCATGTAACGAAAAAGAAACGATTCATTTATACCGAGCATTAAAAAGATTAGCTGAACAAGATCCATTTATACAGATTAAGCAGCATCCTCTTCAAAGAGAGCTATCCATTCAGCTTTATGGTGAAATTCAAAAAGAAGTGATTCAAGATCAACTGAAAAAAGAAGCTCATATCGATATTGAATTTCTAGGGACGCAGCCTATTTATATTGAAAAGGCTATCTTTACAGGGACAGCAGTTGAACGAATGGGTGAGAGTGGAAATCCATTTTACGCCACCGTAGGCTTTCGAATTGATCCGAACCCTCGAGCAACCGGCATTGAATATCATCTAGAAGTAGAGCTAGGCTCCCTGCCTTTAGCGTTTCATAAGGCGATTGAAGAAACCGTCTATGAAACGCTTAAGCAAGGACTACACGGCTGGGAGGTTCGCGATCTAATCGTGACCCTTACTGATACCGCCTATGCAAGTCCGGTGAGTACGGCTGGCGATTTTCGGAAGTTAACGCCTCTAGTGTTAATGAGGGCACTAACTGAAGCAACCACCCAAATTTATGAACCCATTCATCGGTTCGAATTAGAGATTCCTATTGATTCGCTAAGTAAAGTTTTATTTAAACTAACTCAAGCCTCTGCAACCTATCAGAATCCGATCCAGAATGACCAGGTATTCACGATACTTGGCATGATCCCAATTAAGAACATTCATCCATTCGAAATCCAGCTTCCAGGTTGGACCCAAGGTGAAGGTGTATTTCTATCAGAATTTCATGGCTATCAGCCTCTCCATGGTGAAGTGCCAGTATGTACACGGTACGACCATAATCCGTTAAATCGAAAGGAATATCTCTTACATGCCCTGAATTCGATGTAAATGATGAAAACCAGTTAAAAGCAGCGTACGGGTTTTGTACGCTGCTTTTTCTTTCCTATAGGCTCATTTCTAAAAAAATGCTTCTTGATCTACTCATAGGTTTGCTGAAATAGACCTTAAAATAGTAGAAAGTGGAGAGATTTACGGGGACGCTGGACACGCCAATCGGGATTAATTCGTTGCTAGTTTGACTGAAAATGGTTCGGCTCTTGCTAAGAATCCTTGATCAGAAGCAAATGCCTACTTTTGGTACGAAGGAATATTAACCACCAACTCGTTTTTACCAACGACTAAATTCGATTAACGAAAGTTAGCATTCATTTCACTGTTTATCAGGTAAAGTGTGAAGTGTAATTCAAGAAAATATGGTAGAAAAAGGTGGTTTTGAATTGAAAGCTCGTCTGAAATCCGTGCAAACAGGGAAGTACCTGCAAGGCATCTTTGAATACGACCGCACTAGCACTGTACTTCAAGCGAATGGCCTGGGGTTCGATCCCATGGAAGAGTATACGCTGCTCAGCCTCGATGGAACCGATCTTGTCCACGGCTCGAAAGTCGTCATCCGTACCGGCAACAGCTATTATCTCCACCCGCTGAACGGAGGCGGTAGCAGTGTGCAGCTCAGTCATTGGGGCAGCAGCGAGCAGACCTTTGTCATCGAAAGGGGGAGTCCAAATGGTGGCTCAATCACGAGTGGGGACATCGTTTCGCTGAAAACGGAAAAGGGGAAGTATCTGACCGTCCATTCGAATCAAAAAAACAGACTGGGCGCGGAAGCCTTAAGTGCTGGGACTAACGAACAATTTGTCGTAGAAGCAATCGAGACGAAAGGTGCTCCATTGAACGTGGTCGCATTTGGGGATTCGATTGTGTGGGGACAAGGGCTCTACAATCGCGACAAGTTTACCTACTTGACCAAGCAATGGCTCCAGGTGGTAACGGAGCGTCCGGTCGAACTGTTTGTCTTTGCACACTCAGGAGCCACGATTGAGCCATCGGACAGCAATGATTCGTTCAGGGACAAGCAGTTTGCCGTTGCATCTGAGGATTTGACAAATCTCTGGAAGCCGATACCGCCAGGGGAAGTCAATTTCGGCTATCCGACTATCCATCAACAGGTCAAAAGCGCAGCGGTCAGGCTGCCGTATTGGCACCACGTATCTCCGGAAATGGTAGATCTCATTTTACTCGACGGTGGGATTAATGATTTGGGACCAGTCACAATTTGCCGTCCTTTTACTTCATCCCAGTGGATCATGGATAAAACGGCGGAAGCGGGCAAAAATGCCCACGAAATGATCAAGACTGCCCTCGCGAAATACCCAAATGCCAAAATCGTCATAACCGATTATTATCAAATCATCTCACAGCATACATCGTCCATGCTATTGGGCTTTCTGGACTGGATCTTTTCGAACCCGAGTACATCTTCCTCGATACCGGAAATTGCCGCCAGCAGTCAGACCAGTTCGTTTTTGCCAGACGAAGGTATACCTGATTTATCCCCGGAAGAAATGGAAGAGCTTTATCTTCGCGAGCTTTATACCAAACTGAAGGAAATGGGCTCCTTTGAAAACCTGAAAGCAAAGGATACCATCGCATTTGGAGCAGGAAAAGAAGATCAGGGCAACCTGCTGAAAGCAATGAGCGAGAATACCAGACTGTTTAAAGACCGAATGAACGCGGAAATGCAAAAAATCGCCAACATATTTCCCGATCGGGTCACCGTGGCTTCGTGCAGATATACCGACACAGATGCTGTCTTTGCTCCCAAATCCTCCCTGTGGTCGTTGTCAGGTATTCAACCGGTCGATCCGGTTTGGGAGAAGCGACTGGAGGATGCCAAGAAATGGGGTAAGACTATTGGACACGGACTTGCAAAAACTAAATTAGCTTCCATCGGTCATCCGCATGTGGCCGGAGCGAAAAAATATGCAGAGGGGATTCGCCTAGCCCTCCATAGAAAAGGGTGGCTGGTTGAAACTCATGGGCTGATCAAGAGAATTTTCCAGCAACTCTTGAACCGCGAAGCGACAGCGAAAGAGCTGGAATTTTTCCACATTCAATTTGCACAAGGGTTTACGGTGAAAGATATCGTACGTTTTATCGGAATGAACGACCTCTTTCGAAAGACAATCGAAGGCCTTGACGACCGGGACATGGTGAATAAAATCATGAACGCTTTTTTGGGAAGGATGCCACGTGAGTATGATTATGTCAGGTGGCCGTACATCACGCAGAGTGGGAATTGGGCGGTCACTGTGACAGAGATCATCGAATCCCGGGAGTATCACGAGCGCTTCGGCGAATGGAAGATTCCCTCTAGCGGTCGAAACCCTGTGGAAAAAGGCGTCTACGTGTTTCAGTATAAAGAGCGGGAAGGTACGGTAGCACTCGACTGCGTCCATGAAGAGATGAATACAGGCACAGCGCCCCTATGGCGTCATCACTGGACAAAAAACTGGTCCCTTGTGGAACCCTTTACGCACCGCGGGGCCCATTATTTGCTTGGGTACAAGGCCCACAGCGGTGAAGTGTTTATCGATCAGTACACCTTCGACTATGACGGAACGAGAAGCTTGTGGAAGCACCAATGGACCTCGAATTGGTCGATTTTGCAGCCATTCCCGTACAAGGATAAGCAGTATGTGTTCGGCTACAGGGAGCGCAACGGTGACTATTTTATCGATCAGATAAACGATGATATGGTTGGTACGACTCCAATCCACGATGGAAGCTGGACTAAAGGCTGGTCGAGCGTTCAGCCTTTCAAAAAAGGGAGCGATGTATTCCTGTTCGGATATCGCTACTCAGATGGAAAATATTTCATTGACCAGATCAAATCGGACATGTCCGGTTTTGAATCCAAATGTTCTGGCAAGCATTGGACGAAGGGGTGGTCAATCGTGACCCTGTTCTATGGAGCGGATGGAGAAGTATACGTATTTGGTTACAGAAGCCGCGACGGCGACTATTTCATCGATCGTGTGAATGACAATCTTTCCGGCACGACGCCAGTTGGAAATGGAAGATGGACCACCGGATGGTCAAGAATCTCTCCCTTTTATTGGAACGGAAACGTCTATTTGTTCGGATATCGGAGCCAGGATGGCAAAGTCTTCATTGATAAAATCAGAGACGACTTCCAGAAGACGGAGAACATATGGAGCAAGCATTGGACAACGGGGTGGACGACTGTTATTCCTGCCTTCATGATAGAAGAGTGAGAAAAGGCTGTGCTTTTGGCCGAAATTCCCTATTCGCGTGGAAAAGGAGAGGCACAGTTGCCCTCCTTTTTTCAATCGCATGTTCATCATTTTACAAGTCTTCAATGAACTTGGTAGGTACTCGTGCGGAGTTAATAACGAAAATTCTCGCCCTTCGGTTGACATTGGTGAGCGGTGTTGGGATCAGTACGATGGAGAAATGTGGAACAATCCTTAAGCAATAACATCTTTCTAATAGGGATTTAGCTGTAGAAAGCGAATAAAATGGATTACGACCAGATTTGCGATGGGGGGAGGACGGTTTGGCAGGCTGCAGCTTTCAACTGTTAGGCAGTTTGAAAATCACCTTTGACGACGAAGAGTTCACGGCGGCCATTTCCGGTGGAAAGGTCAAGCTATTGGTGTACTTGGTTCTGGCTTTTGACATGTCGCAAAGCAGGAAGCAAATAGCATTTGACTTCTGGCCCGATTCCACCGAGAAACAAGCTCTTTCAAATTTGCGCAAACTCCTTCACGATCTGAGGAAATCTCATCCGCAAATAGATCGGCATCTTATAATCACGCCAGTATCTATTCGCTGGAATAGTGAATCGACCTTCTATTCTGATGTTCGCGAGTTTGATCAGGCAGCCAAAGGAAAAACCATCTCTGATCTGCGAAAAGCAGAAGAACTTTACAGGGGAGAGCTTCTTCCGGGGTATTATGAGGATTGGCTTAGTACAAAGCGGGAGCTGCTGGCGCAAACGTATTTGAATGTGCTCAACAAGCTCATTTCGATTTTGGAAAGTCAACAGGAGTACGCAACAGCTATACTTTTCGCGAATAAACTGCTGGTCCATGATAAATTAAGCGAGGAAACGTACCGCACACTGATGCGGCTTCATTCCTTGAATAATGACACGCCTAATGTTATCCGAATTTTCCGCCATTTGCAACGCGCACTACAAGACGAATTGGGGATCGAGCCAGCGGAGGAAACAACACGGCTTTTGGAAAAGCTCACGCAAAATGTTGGCGAACATTCGACTAGTGACCACAGCCCTGCAAAGCTGATCGGCCGAACCGTCGAGTGGGGAATCATGCTGAGCGCTTGGAAGCAGGCAATGCAAGGAAAAAATACCCTGTTGCTATTGAAGGGTGAGGCGGGAATCGGCAAAACCAGACTAGCTTTGGAGTTTAAAGCGTGGGTAGAGACCCAGGGGGATCAAACAGCGTTGGCCGGCTGTTATCCGTCAGTGAGCGCCTTGTCCTACACTCCGGTCACTGTATGGCTCAGAAGCCTTCCTTTGCCTCAGCTCAGTCCGGTTCGGCTATCGGAATTAGCCCGTTTACTGCCGGAGCTGTTGGAACAATACCCTGAATTGCCGAAGCCGAATCCCATTCAGGAAAATTGGCAACTCAACCAATGGTACGAAGCGATCGAACGAATGGTGTTGGCCAGGCAACCGATATTACTGATCCTTGACGATATTCAATGGAGTGACACAGAGACACTGCGGTTGCTCTCTTATATTTTTCGTAGTAATTCCAAAGCTAAACTGCTCGTTATCGCAACGATGAGAACGGAGGAGTATCCGGTCGAGACCGTGGAACATGTTGTTTCCAACCTTCGGCTCGAACGAAAGCTTACCGAGATCGAACTTGCGCCGCTCAGCGAAGGAGAAACAAAACGTCTAATGACTGTGGCCATCGGGGATGATCTGGCTAACCGCCATGCGGCAGGCATACACGCGGAAACAGGAGGCAATCCGCTGTTTATCGTGGAAACATTGCGTGAGTGGCAAATGGGCGGTAGCAAAAGCGGGTTTCGTCTTTCTCCTTTGGTGAAATCCGTTTTTGAAAGCAGGGTGCGAAAGCTTTCACCAGATCAACGCTGGCTTGTTTCGGTCATTGCCGCTGTTGGCAGACCCATATTGGCAGCGTTTATGGCAGTGGTGACGAATACAGAAGAGGAAGCGGCTCTCGAACGAATAGAGCGGTTGGTGCAAGTGAAAGTTTTGCAGGAGGCAGGAGACGGAAAGTACGAATTTACCCATGACATCATCAGGGAAAACGCGTACAGGCTGAACAATGAGAGTAGGCGTCGACAGTGTCACGAGCATATTGCACATAGTCTGGCTGTTTTTCATCACGCGCAGCCGGAAGCCTTTGCTGCGGAAATCGCCTTCCATTACGAGCTTGCGGGCGTGGAAAAAAAGGCCACTGTCTATTACGAAATGGCTGCTTCGGCAGCGGAGAAAGTATACGCCAATGAAACACGGATCAAATATTACAAGAAACTATGCAGTCTGCTACCGCTAGAGCAAACTTTTCCCATCCTGATGAAACTCGGCGAAGCCTTGATCATCGTGGGAAATTGGAAAGAAGCGGAAATAACCTATCAACATTGGCTTGAACGTTTCGGATACTCCGTTACGATCAAAGAGCGGTCCTTCTGCGATGTTGCGCTGGGCAATTGCTTGCGTCTTCAGGGAAAGCATGAAGAAGCGAGATTTCATTTGGAACGAGCGCTTTACCACTTTAATCTGATGGAGGATCATGCTGGTCTGAGTCTCGTTTATGGAACGCTCGGCAGTTTGTATTACTTTAGAGCAGATTACAATAAAGCACTGCATTATTTGTTGGAGAGAATGAGGTTTCCAGATGTTGATAAACAAACCAAGGATGACTGCCGTTTTTTTGGTTTCATAGGATTCTTGTATTATGACCAATGTGAATATGACAAAGCCATTCATTGGTTCAAGAGACAGATCAAGCTCGCCACAAAGATCCGGGATGAGTATTTCGTCGCAGAAGCGATGGGAGGATTGGCACTGGTTTATTTTGAAACCGATGATATGGATTTGGCTTACGACTGTATTATCGAAAAAATGGAGATCAGTAAATCGATCGGCGCACGGATGAGCTTCGCTATGGCCATCGGCATGTTGGGCAAGTATTTTCATTTGCTCGGATCACGCGTGCAAGCAGAGCAATGCATCGCGTTCTGTCTGGAAGAAGCGGTCTTGATCAAGGATTTTCATATTGCAGCCGTCGTGCTCGGGATTGAGGGCTGCAATCTTATGGCGCAACATCGCTATGAGGAGGCAAGTCTTATGATCGGGCGCTCTATAGGGCTGTCAAAGCAGCATCATATTTCTTTCTTTGAATGCGACGGGCTCTATTTCATGAGCTTGCTGAGTGAGCGTCAGAATCAATTCGAAAACGCTGTCACAATTGCTGAAGAAGCACTGCTTATCGCCAACCGGCTGAAACGTAGAGACATGCAGGTCAATCTTCTTGTGCACCTAATCTTTTTGAAGACAGCTTTAGGATCGATACCCCCTGCCGTAGCTTTGGACCAGCTGGAACAGATGCTGGAACAATATCCCGATCAACAAGACCAGGCTGCCATTCGATTTGCAATGTGGAAGATGAGTCCCGAATCGCCCGTGCATCGGATTACCGCGCTCCAGTTTAACGAAGAGCTATACCGCAGGTCAGGTAAAGAAGTATATTTCAATCGTTGCAAGGAAATGAACGGTTCATCCCATGCTCCCGTAGCTCGTCCGATGCCAAAGCTTGCAGCTGAAGCTGTGCGAAATAAAGGAATTTCTCTGCATATCCTGGCGGAAATCGATGTGCATGTAAACCGACCAGACAGAAACGCTTTTGAAGCGCTCCCTTCTTTAGAATCGATCTGAAGGAGGGAGTTTTTCTATGGACAAACAAAGAGCGACACTCTTGACGGGATTTGATCCGCATGTCAACCGGTAAGCGGAAAATAGGGATGCTCTTCTTATTGGCAGTAATGTCGTTAACTATATTTTTCCCTATTCTTGCAGCAGCTCATGATGCTCCCGATATAAAGCTTGAACGAACGTTTGCAGCTGATCCGATCAAAATCAAACCAATTCCAATTGAAATCAATCCAAAAGTAATCCAACAGCCAAATGATTTTGAACCAATTATGCGACCTACAACTGTTCCCACTGTAATCGGAGGAGATGGACATACCGTTGCCTTGAAGAGCGACGGAACAGTTTGGGCATGGGGAGACAATGGTTATGGGCAACTCGGAATCGGAACATTTGACAACGGTAGTTCTGTCCCCATGCAAGTAAGCAACTTAAGCGATGTCGTCGCCATTGCAGCGGCGGGAGGAAGGAGTTTTCTCAAAACTGGCCATACCGTTGCCCTGAAAAGCGACGGAACGGTGTGGACTTGGGGACATAATGAAAATGGACAACTCGGAATCGGAACGTTTGACAAAGGTAGTACCGTCCCTGTACAAGTGCAAAACCTAAGCGATGTCGTCGCTATTTCAGCGGGTGCCTTGCATACTATAGCCCTGAAAAGCGACGGAACCGTATGGACGTGGGGATACAACTACTATGGCCAACTGGGAAACGGCGTAATCAGTAACGGTAGTTCCGTCCCTGTACAAGTATCCAACCTGAGCGGTGTCGTCGCCATTTCAGCACAATACTTAAATAGCTCTGCCTTGAAACGCGATGGAACAGTGTGGACTTGGGGGGCCAACTTTTTTGGTCAGCTTGGCTACGACACAGGTAAAAAAAATAACCCCACTCCCAAACAAGTGCCTAAAGTGAACGGTATTGTCTCTATTGCACAGGGTGAATATTTTACTTGTGTCTTGGGAAGCAACGGAACAGTATGGAACTGGGGATTGAACTACTTTGGTTCACTCGGCAACGGAACAAGTGGACAGCAAACGGCTTTTTTCGACCCTCAACAAGTACTCTATAACATGAATCCAAATAGAGCGCTCAACAGTGCCGTCTCCATTTCTGCAGGATCTGGCCATACGCTTGCCCTATTAAGCGATGGAACGGTATGGGGGTGGGGGAATAACGAATTTGGCCAACTCGGAAACGGTAATTTTACTAGTCGCCCACTTGCAACGAAGCTAGATCTGAATGGGGTTTTCACCGCCGTAGGAACAGGGAAGAATCATTCGATGGTCATAAGAAACGATGGAACCGTATGGACCTGGGGGGATAATGGTTCTTACCGACTCGGATACAAAACGCCACCGCCAGAGCCTGCTGAAGGATCTACGAACGTTCCGCGTCAGGTTCCCGAATTGGTTGTAAGCAAATTTTTGACAAGTATCGGTCTGGATTCTGAGGCGTACACGCTGACCACGAGCAGCAACCATCAAATCAAAGTGACAGCAACTTATTCGGACAAAAGCATCTTGCATGTCACGAATCAGGCCAAATACCAATCTTCCAAGCCAGAGGTAGCTACCGTGAACTCGGCTGGCGTGATATCCGCCTTACACTCAGGTCAATCGAATCTTACCGCAACGTTCTTGGACCAAAGCGTAATGGCTACGGTTACAGTCCAAGAACCAACTTTTTCCGACATAACTGAACATTGGGCAAAAGCGAATATTATTCGAGCTGTAGAACTTCACCTCACGAAAGGGTACCCTGATGGCACGTTCCGGCCGGATGGCAACGTCACCCGCGCTGAATTTGCCGTCCTACTGGTGAACGCACTGAAGCCTTCCAGTGAAGGTGCTGTGCTAACCTTTAAAGACAAGCAGACGATCGGTTCGTGGGCAGCTAGGGAGATTGCGCTGTGCACAGAACTCGACATTATTAATGGCTATCCCGACAATACATTTCGGCCAAACAAAACAATTAGCCATGCCGAGATGATCACAATGGTTGTACGGGCAGCCAACTTACCGGTTGCAGATGATGCTGCGACTGACTATCAGGATGACGTGGATATTCCCAAATATGCGCGAAGCAAAGCCGCTGCAGCCAGACTGTACGGCATCACCAGCTACATTACCAATAACAGGTTTGCGCCTAACGAACCGTCGACACGCGCCGAGTCGGTAACCGCTATTGTCAACATGTTGAAAGTGATGAAAGAAGCAGCGAAACCATAATGATTCCGTTAACTGACAAATCATTGGGTAAGTGAGATTTTGAAACGCTTTTGAAGCGCTGTCTTCTTTAAAATCGATCTGAAGGAAGGGAGCTATTAGAAATCACGCATAATGGAGACAGTCGAGCAGGATAAATGCAGCTACCAACAATTGTACAATACGTTACGAAAGGGTGATTTTCAATGAAGATGAATTTTATGAAAATGAAGGCAGTGAAGATTCTCTTATTTGTTGGCACGATCCTTGCTTGTTCTTTTGCATCCGCTTATGCGGCAGTCAATATGGAGCCGATCAATGCTTTTTTTAATCGGGGTGTATCATTTGTATTGAACGGCGAACTTTGGCAGCCAAAAGACCAAGCGGGAAAACCGATTGCAGCGATTTATTATAAAGGAAGCAATTATTTGCCGGCCCGTGCTTTGGCAGAAGCGTTAAAAATACCGATCGATTATGATGCAACCAGTCAAAAAATTTACATTGGCGGCAAACCTGCAGAAAAAACACCGATTTTTGCCATGCCGATGGAGATTGATAACATTTATGCCATTCTGTCAAAAGATCCCGCGGAAACACTGGTGAACGGGAAACAATTCAAGCAGGTACTCAAGATCGACCAATATGGAGATGTGAATATTACCCTTAACCGAAAATACAAGCGACTGGTATTAAATGCCGCCGTCATCAGTCCAGGAGAGCATGAAGTGGAATTTTCTCTTTATAATGCGGTTGATATTGCTGGAAATACAGCAAGCACTATCCTGGAAAAGCACAGCGTTAGTCCAGAAGACAATGAAAAGCAGCTTATCTTTCATGTAGAGGGTCTAGAAAAAATCAAAATCCATGTACAAAGTCCTAATTTGAATCCTTATATTTATGCGAGGATTTTAGATACCTCTTATTTTGATAACGGTGATTAGGCCGCTAACGATAGCTTCAAATAGACAAAAGCAGGCATCTGAATGAAGTAACGATTGGTAAACCACTATGGTTTGCCTTTTTTTGTTTCAAGCAAAGTAGCTGGAACGGGATATGCTGCTTCGATGTGATAATATAAGAAAAATAGGAGATGTAATACTTTCTGAAGTGACAGCGAGAGAAGGAAATCTGTTTTCTGCTTGAGCTTCTTTTAAACTAGAGGTGGCATCATGTTAAAACGGTTATTTGTATCAGGATACAAAGCTCACGAGCTTGGCATATTCAATGAAAAAAATCCAGGTTTAGCAATTATTAAGAAAGCACTGAAGCGCGACCTCCTAAGATTCCTTGAGGAAGAATTGGAATGGGTCATCATATCAGGTCAACTCGGGGTAGAAATGTGGGCAGCCGAAACTGTTCTGGAATTAAAAAAGGAGTATCCCTATCTAAAACTGGCGGTAATTACTCCGTTTTTGAATCAAGAGGAAAAGTGGAAAGAAGAGACCCAGGATTACTACCGTAATATTGTGATGCAAGCCGACTATATTAACAGTGTCTATCAATCATCTTACCAAGGAGCTTGGCAGCTTGGAGAGAAAGACAAATTCTTGCTAGCCAATTCAGACGGTATCTTGTTAGTCTACGATGAAGAAAACGAAGGCTCCCCAAAATTTTTAAGTAAGCTAGCCGCAAAAAAAGCGGAAATGGGCGATTATCAGTTGTTTCGAATTAACGCATACGACTTACAGAACATTGCCGAAGAGCAGCAGCAAGAATTATACAATGACTATTTCTAAACAAACAAACCAGCTATGGTCTATACCCATTATTCCTATGATGATAAGAGTGTTGAAAAAGTCTATTCGATTCGGGTACATAACCGAACTAGCCGGCTTCACCGTGTCATCCTAACTCATATCCTTTAGAAAAAACCATGCCGTAAGTTCAAACGAGAGGCAACCAAAAGATGATCTTGAACGCCTCCATGCTACGGGAGAACCCCCATGTCGTGCACTACTTTAGTGCGGCATGGGGGTTTTCTCGTTTTTTCTGATAGGAGGATGATCGGGGAACAATTTTAATGTCAAAAACGATGTTGAGTAGAAGGCTTATTCCCGCGAAATGGCTCAGTAAGATCTTCATTCATTCAATTAGATGATCAGAGTGTACGAGTTTTCGTCTCGGCACAAACTAGCATCCTTTTTTTTATTTGGACAAGAGGCTTGCTGTTAGCGCGAAATTAAAGATGATCGAATATTACAAGTTGCATGCAAGAATAGCACATCTATTTCGTTCTATGTGACCTATAATTCTGAATTAATAAAAAAATAATCCAAAACGGGGGAATCTACTTGAAAAGAAAAACAATCTTTCATGTCGCAAGTTCTGTCAGCCTGGCCATTACGGTCTTTGTCTCTGGCTGTTCCAGCGCTCCATCCTCGTCACCTGGCACGGGGGCAGGGAGTGAAAAACAAGAGCAGGGGACGACAAAAGTGGCAGGTCCAAAATCAGGGGGAACGCTTACGTATGCTCTGTATCAGGATATCGTTTCACTGGACCCTGCCTTTACGTATGATTTCTCTACAGTCGTCAACCAGATTACCGAAGGGCTTTTAAAGTTTGATGAGAATTCAAAGCTCGTTCCAAGTCTTGCAGAGAAATGGGAGAATCCTGATCCCAAAACGTATCTATACCACATACGAAAAGGGGTCTCTTTCTCTGACGGAACGCCAATGACCGTGGACGATGTCATTTTTTCCATGGAACGCACGCGTGATCCCAAAACCGCCTCTTATCTTGGGTGGATGTATGGCAATGTGGATAAGATCGAAAAAGTAGATGATTCGACTGTAAAAGTGACGTTGAAAGAACCTGATTCCAACTGGCGATACGCTATGGCAACCCCAGCCGGACACGTCATCAGCAAAGCGTATTATGAAGCACATGCCAGCAATTTTGGCAAGCCGGATGGCGGAGTAATGGGGACAGGACCTTTTAAATACGTGAGTTGGCAAACCGGTTCGGAGATCGTACTGGAAAAGAATACGAACTACTGGGACAAGACAGGCGGTCCGTACCTGGACAAAATTGTCTACAAGGTGATACCGGAAGCAATAACACGAGTAACAGGCTTAAAAACAGGACAAATCAATATGGCGATTACGCTTCCGATTGACCTACAGGAAGTGGTAGAAAAAATGGATAGTGTAAAAATCAGTCGTTCGGACAGCTTTCTCAGCGATTTTGTAGCGATGAACACACAGCGCAAGCCATTTGATGACGTAAAAGTGCGTCAAGCGATAAACTTCGCACTCGACAAGCAGAAAATCGTGAAAGAGATCATCAAAGATGCTGGTGTCGCAGGCAAATCGGTGCCAGTCCCGCCAGCTCTGTGGTTATTTGAAAAAGAGAAGTGGGAAGCGGCTTATAATGAGATTCCTGATTACAGCTACGACATGGAAAAAGCAAAACAGCTCCTCGCTGAATCCAGCGTGCCGAACGGATTTAATGGAAAAATCCTCGTCGATGGAGACAGTTTGCGGATGAACATCGCTCTTGCCCTCCAGGCAGCCGTCAAACCACTGGGTATTAATCTGGAGGTGGAGAAAGTGACAGGGGAAGAGCTCAATACTCGTTCATGGGGCGGTGCACGCGATTACGATATGTTGATTCAAAACTGGAACTCCGATTTTCCTGATCCATCAGGCAGTCTGCAACCGTTGTTCCTGTCTGCCAATGCTGCTGACGGCGGTTCGAACTTCGCCAACTACAAGAATCCGGAAGTAGACAAACTGCTTATCGAACAAGGACGATTGACCGATGACACAAAACGAAGCGAAATGATGATACAGGCGGAAAAACTGATTGCGGGGGATGCGCCTTGGATTGTCGTCAGTCATCAGAAGCATTTTATGATTACTTCGAAAAACGTGGCTGGGTACGAAATCTCCCCGATGGTTTTCTGGCAGGCGATTATGAAGGATGTTTATTTTACAGAGTAGCGGGCGGGCTCCAACCTGCCCTCGTTTGCGCCAATCCATTTAAGAAAGGCGGTAGATAAAAGTGGTTCACTATGTGGCTAGGCGTCTTCTTCTGCTTATACCGATCCTGTTTGTCGTCTCGGTCATTATCTTTGGCATGTCACGACTCGTTCCAGGCGATCCGGCATTGATCATGGTAGGCGGTCATCAAACGACGCCAGAAGTGCTGGAAAATATCCGGGAAAAATACCATTTGAACAAGCCGGTATGGGAGCAATATACCATCTGGTTGAAAAATACTCTCACGGGTGATTTGGGTGAAAGCTTCAAAATGAAGCAATCGGTCTCCGTTATGATAGGAGAACGTCTTCCATTGACCTTGCAGCTCGTTTTCATGAGCATCGTCTTGACCCTAGCGATGGCTGTACCGCTAGGAATACTGGCAGCAATGCGGAAGCAGACATGGGTAGATTATCTCTCCTCGCTGTTTGCCTTAGCTGGCATGTCGTCACCCGTCTTTTTCACCGGGGTTTTGCTTGTACTGCTTTTTTCCTTTCAACTCAACTGGTTGCCAGCTTTCGGAGCAGGCAAAGGATTTGTCGACAACCTGACTCATCTGCTGCTCCCCTCGTTTGCGCTGGCAGTCAATATGATTGCTCTGATCATGCGGATCACCCGCTCTGGCATGATTGATGTACTTAGCACAAACTATATGCAGACGGCGATTGCAAAAGGACTGCCGCGTGCCATCATCATACTCAAACACGGGATGCGTAACGCACTGATTCCTCTATTGACCGTAACCGGATTGCAAATCGGATTTTTAATGGTAGGAACGGTGCTGGTCGAGTATACATTTGGGCTTGGTGGGCTTGGTAGTCTGATCATCAATGGTGTCCAAACAAGCGATTATCCTGTTGTGCAGGGAACCATTCTTTTTATGGTCGTCGTTTTTCTGCTTTTGAACCTGCTTGTCGACCTGCTCTATGCTGTGATTGACCCGCGGATTCGTTACCAGTAAGGAAGGAGAGTCCATATGGCTATCGCACCGGTTCATATCAAAACGGAAAAAGGAGCCCCCATCAAAAAAAGAAAAGGATTGCTTGCTTCTCCTTTTTTTCGCAACAAAACAGCTATCATTTCTGGGGGCCTGATTCTTATCATTGTACTGATTGCCCTGTTCGCACCACTGCTTTCTCCTCATGACCCAGACGCTCAGGATTTAGCCCTGTCCATGCAGCAGTCCTCTTCGGATCACTGGTTTGGTACGGATAAGCAGGGACGAGACATTTTCAGCCGAATTCTGTATGGTGCCCGAACTACGCTGCTAGGAGCCATTTTCGTGGTGTTGATATCACTCGTCATTGGAGTACCGCTTGGGCTTGTTTCCGGTTATTTCGGTGGCCGCGTGGACAGCATCATCAACCGCGTATGGGATGTGATGCTAGCTTTCCCGTCGCTATTGCTTGCATTTATTATCGTCGCTACGTTCGGACGTGGATTTGAAAACGCAATCATTTCTTTGGGAATCGTATATATTCCGATGATTTCCAGAATCGTCCGATCGGTTGCGATGGTGGAAAAGTCGCAGTCGTATGTAGAAGCTGCCCGGACACTTGGGTACTCCCACACACGAATCATTTTTCGCCATATCCTGCCAAACTGTTATTCTACCATTCTGGTCAATGCGATGCTGGATTTGGCGTACGCGATTCTGGATCTGGCAGCACTCAGCTTCCTTGGGCTTGGCGTGCAGCCTCCTACAGCAGATTGGGGCTACATGCTCTCAGAGGGACGCGAATACATGCTGATTTCCGTTAATGCAGCGTTAGCTTCTGGTTTTGCCATCATGATAACCGTCATTGCTTTCAATCTATTTGGTGACTGTTTGCGAGACTATCTCGATCCGAAGCAGCGGAGGGCGTAGGCAAAAGAAATTCGGGGAGGGGCTATGCTGCTTTCACTCAATTTGTTTACGTTAGTGATCGTACTCGGGATCGTAGGTGGGATTATCGGTCTCACTACGATTGTGGTGATCTTGATCACCGAAAAGGAAATTGATTACTTGGAAGTCGAGAAAAAAAGGGCGGAGCTGGAAGTGCTTTTGAAAGAGTCTAAATTTTTGCAGTTGTCTTCACAAATCAGACCGCACTTCTTGTTCAACGCCCTGAACATCATCTCCACACTTATCCGTATTGACAAAAAACGGGAGGCAGAACAGGCAACCTATGCGATAGCCTCGCTAATGCGCTATCACTTGAAGGAAGCTGGGCCGCTCGTGACCGTACGGGAAGAGCTGGAATATGTCAAGCATTATTTAACATTGCAAGAGCTTCGCTTTGGTACTCGTTTGACCTGGCATATTCGTGCAAACGACGATGTGCTGGAACTACCGATTCCCCTCCTGACGATTCAGCCACTTGTAGAGAATGCCTGTATTCATGGGGTTGAGCCCCAGATTACGGGTGGAACAATCGCTCTCACGGCAACTTATGGGCAAGGGGTTCTGCAAATTGCAGTAGCGGACAATGGAGCGGGGATAAGCGAACGGGTACTCGAGGAGTTTGAGCACTGGAAAGTCACTTACCATAGTGGGGAAGGCAAGCTGCGAATCGGATTGAAAAATGTCCATTCGCGTCTCGTACATCATTTCGGCAAGGAAAGCGGACTGTCGATTACTCGGCTTATGGCCGGGACAGTCAGTCAAATCAAGATCGAATATCGGGGGGTGGAAGCATGAAGGTACTGATCGTAGACGACGAGCCACTGGAACTGTTGAATCTGAATAGCATACTCTCTTCGTATGATCGGAATGCCATCGTCCGTTCGGCAGCAAACGGAATGCAAGCCCTATCCCTAATGGAACAGCAGGAGGCAGACATTGTTTTCCTGGATATCCAAATGCCTGGATGGAACGGACTTGAGACACTGGAGCGGATCAAGCGAGGTTGGCCAGATGTTCAGGTTGCTCTGATCTCTGCTCATGGAGAATTCCACTATGCAAAAACAGCAATGGAGATCGGGGTTTGTGGCTATATTCTGAAGCCAGTCGTTCCCAACGAATTGATCCATTTATATGAAAAAATGACCCAGGAGTTGGCAGCGAAACGAAATGTGAGACCGTTGTTGCTGCAAACAGCGATAGAGCAATGGCTGGGGGTCAATCCGTTGAGAGTAAAGGTCCCGGAATCGGCCTGGAAGGCTGAATTTTCCTTTACGCCCAATCTGGTTCTCGTAGTAAAAACAGAGGCTGAACAAAACCGCGGAATGGATAAAAAGGAGAGGATCGTTCAGCAGTTTCCCATCGCCCTCCCAGACACGGTGGTGGCCCCGCAGCCAATCGAAGGATTCTGGGTATATTTGTCCCATGTCGATAACGACCGCGAAGTGCAGAAATTTTGTGAGCTTTTGGCCTATCGCAAGCTGCGATGGGAAAAAACGTATCCTGAATTACAGTGGACATATGGTGTGGGAGAGCGGGTCGATTCTTTGGATGCCTTGCGCAAGTCCTTTTTTTCCGCAATCAAGGTTTCGCAAAACAAAGAAGAGGCGATCATCGGGCAGTGCCTTAGCTTTCTGTCAAAGCATTATGAACTCTTACTTACAATCAATGATCTGGCCTCAGAGGTGCATATCAGTCCTTCCCATTTAAGTCGGATTTTAAAAAAGCGTCTGGGCATAACGTTCGTCGATCTTTTAACGAAGCTTCGCATCGAAAAGGCCAAGGAGCTCCTAGACAATCCAGCTCTCTCGATTGAGTACATTTCGCACTGTGTCGGGTTCAGCAGTCCAAACTATTTTGCTGTTACCTTTCGCAAGCTCCAGGGACAGTCACCGCGTGAGTACCGGTTGACATCGGGTGAGTGACAGCTATGAACGTGTATAATATCCACTTGTTTACTATCATCTCTTTGCTTGCCTGTCTGCTCGCGATGTATTGGACACAGCGAAATCAGGTCGCCAGCGATGAAGAAAAGCTCGGTGTAGGAAAAGGAATCGTCAAGCTGCTAGGACTCTGGATTGGAATTCCCTGTTTTCTAGCCTCAGCACAAGCGTCCTATCAATACGGAATAATCGGGATGTTGGGTTACAGTGTCGCAGGAATTCTTGGCTTGCTGTTCATTTTCATGGTTAACCGAAAAATAATATACCAGCGTCAGCCTTTGCGCTATTTGCCACTGCTTTGGGTGCTCGAAGATATCCTCATCTCGGTACTGGCGGGCAAGATGATTCTTAACCTCATTTATAGTATCAATGACCATTTGTCAATAGCTTTTGTGACATCGTTTTTGCTTCTGATGCTGGCGGTGCAATTTGGAAAACCAAATCAGGCGTCATTTGTCATCGTACTTCTGGCGATGTCTGCAACGATGCTGCTTCCGACACTCGTCTATCTGAAAGTCAGTGTGCCGACGGTTTATTCGGGTGTGAAATTCCTCGCTACCGATATGCTTCGGCTGGATATTTCATCAAGCTGGAGCTTGGCGGGCGCTTTGCTGGTTCGTTTCATGACTGGCAGTCTGATCCATCCGCGTCTGAGAATAACTTTTCACCAGATCAAGGTGTCAAAGCGCGGCCTATGCTTTTGTCTTGCACCGCTGATCTGGGCATGTCTCCCAATATCTATGGGCACCCTTTCGTTCGTGTCCAAAGCAGAAGCAATTTGGCCTTCGTTTCCAGATCAGGTGAGCGTAATGGTCGTCGGCTACTTCGCCGGTCAGATCGGTATCGTTTTGTTGATTGTGACCTTAATCATTATTCTCATCACCGCTGTACCACAAGCCACGCTCGGGGAACAGAAGAGTGCAGTTTGGATGCGGGGAGCCATCATTTTGGTTGCGGGAGCGATTTCTCTTTTGTTCCCCAAGCTGACCATCCTTGACACGATGCTCAATTTTGCACTGATTTGGGCAGCAGTGGCGCCAGTCGTTCTCCTCATAAGCAAGCTGGGACGGGGAGGTGCAGCGATAGTCATCATCGCTGGACTGACAACAGGCTGCTTTTATTCGCTAACAAGTGGAGTAACCATCGGTGTTCTGGTTGATGTATTGGTGTCTGTGTCAGTAGCCGTATTGCTTACGATTCCGACAAACTGGAAGAAACGGAGGAACAGTCTTGGACCAACTTTTGGAAGTGACTAATTTATCGACGCAATTCAAGACCGAGGAAAAAATCGCCTTTGCAGTGCGGCAAGTGAATCTTTCAATCAAACCTGGGGAAACCATCGGCATCGTTGGAGAGAGCGGAAGTGGAAAAAGTGTGACGGCTCGCTCGATCATGCGTATCGTCGAAAACCAGGGCGGACAAATTACATCCGGCGAAATCCTGCTGGAAGGTGACGATCTCGTTAAAAAAACGGAAAAACAGATGCGCAATATCCGTGGAAACATGATATCGATGATTTTCCAGGATCCGATGACCTCTCTGAACCCCCTGATCAAGGTTGGAGAACAGATTGCAGAGGTGCTTCGCTATCACAAAAACTACAGCAAGCAACAGGCGAGGGCAGAGACGATTCGAATCATGCAGGATATGTCCATTCCATCTGCTGAAAAACGCTACGGACAGTATCCGCATGAGTTTAGTGGCGGCATGCTGCAAAGACTGATGATCGCCATTGCACTTGCTTGCAAGCCCAAGCTGCTCATCGCTGATGAACCGACGACTGCACTTGATGTGACGATTCAAGCACAGATATTGCGCCTGATGAAGCAATTGCAGACGCAGTACAACATGTCGATTCTGTTGATCACGCATGATCTCGGAGTCGTTGCACAAGTATGTGACCGCGTGTCGGTGATGTACGCTGGTGAGATTGTGGAGAGTGCTGATGTCGCTACTTTATTTGAGGAACCGCTTCACCCATATACATGGGGCCTGATTGAATCGATTCCAAGATTGGGACAACGAAAGGGCAGTCTGCAGCCGATCCAGGGAGCACCGCCAAAATTAACGGAGGAAATGATCGGCTGCTCATTTGCCAAGCGCTGTCCTTACAAGAGCACACGCTGCGAGCAGCAGAAGCCAGTTCTCGAACGATTGCGACCTGCTCATGCTGTCGCTTGCCATCACGCAGATGAGCTAGTGAAACGAAAGGGCGATCCAGGATGGAAGAACTACTCACGGTTAAGCAACTGAAGAAGTATTATCCCGCCGGAAAAACCAATTTTTTCGGAAAGCATCAGCAGCTTCTGAAGGCTGTGGACGATGTATCCTTCCATATTTTACGAGGGGAAGTTTTTGGGCTCGTGGGAGAGAGTGGGTGCGGGAAATCAACAACGGGCCGCTGTATTTTGCGAGTCACTGACCCGACTGAGGGCAGTGTCATATACGATGGCAAGGAGGTGACGGGCTGCTCGCCAAAAGAACTGCTGGCACTCAGACGTGATATGCAAATGGTGTTTCAGAACCCGTACTCCTCCCTAAATCCCCGTATGACCATTCGCCAGTCACTGGAAGAGGTATTGTCTGTTCACCAGATTGCAAAAGGCAAAGAAGCTATGGGGCGAATCGAAGAACTTATGGACCTGGTCGGTTTGTCGGCGGATGTGATCGAGCGTTATCCCCACGAATTCAGCGGGGGACAGCTACAACGAATAGGTATCGCCAGAGCGCTTTCGGTAGAGCCGCGATTTATTTTTGCCGATGAACCGGTTTCGGCTTTAGATGTATCGGTACAGGCACAGATTCTTAATTTGCTGTCCCGATTGCGCGAAGAACTGGGGCTGACCATGCTGTTTGTCGCCCATGATCTCAGCGTGGTCGAACATATCAGTGACCGTGTTGGCGTCATGTATCTCGGGCAGATTGTCGAGATGGGAAGCGTGGAACAGCTGTTTCAAAATACACTTCATCCGTACACGCAAGCCCTCATGGCAGCGATTCCAGTCCCCGATCCTGCGATTAAAAAAAAGGAGCTCTTACTGGAGGGTGACATTCCCAGTCCAATCGATCCCCCTAAAGGCTGTCGGTTTGCTTCGCGCTGCCCAGAATGTTTTGCACCATGCAGGGAAGAGGCCCCGGTGTTGAGAGAAGTGACCCCGGGTCACTTTGTCGCTTGTCATTTGTACGCATAAATAAGAGAGGGTGTTTGAATCATGAGTTCACTTGCACAATACCTTCGTGATTTGGACCGGATTCACGGCGTTTCTGGAGATGAAGAGCGCGTGGCAGCCTATATGAAGGAGCAAATCGGGCCTGATGTTGACGAGCATTTTGCAGATCCGCTCGGTAACCACTATTTTGTGAAAAAGGGTACGAGCCCCGATTTCAAGCTGATGCTCTCCGCTCACATGGACGAAATCGGTTTTGTGGTTAGCCATATCGATCAAAAAGGCTTTGTCTATTTTCTGCCAGTGGGTTATCACGATAGCCGAATGGTAATGAATCAGGTATTGACGATTCAGACCCAGACAGGGCAGGTCAAAGGAATAACAGGCGGTAAACCAGCACATGTCGTTACCCCAGAAGAAGCAAAAATGGCAATTTCTCTTGAAAATTTGCATCTGGATCTGGGAACGTCCAGCCGCAACGAAACACTCGCACTCGGTGTGCAGATAGGCGACTACATTACGTTTGACCGCGCAGGACAGTTCCTGAACGGGACAAAGGTGTTCAGTGGCAAAGCAGTCGATAACCGATCCGGTTGTGCTGTCCTGATCGAAGTGATGAAAAGGCTGTCCCAAATGACTATCGCACCTACTGTGTATGGGGTAGCCTCGGTTCAGGAGGAAGTCGGACTGCGTGGAGCTGGACCTGCAGCATTTGCGATTCAGCCCGATATCGGTCTAGCGATAGATGTTATTTTTGCTGGTGGAACTCCCGGGATGGATGAAAGAATCACGCCGATAGAGCTAGGGAGAGGTCCGGCCATCAAAATGTACGACTGGACCCCCAGCAATGGCCACGGCAATAACGTCCCGAAGAAACTGACACGTAGACTGATACAGACAGCAGAGAAGCATGAGATTTCCTATCAACGTGAAGTCGTGCTCAATGGTGGAACGGATGCATGGGCGATCAGTCTGACAGGGAGAGGAGCACTAACCGGTTGCATCTCTCTACCTTCTCGCTATATTCATTCGGCGACAGGTATCGTACATATGGACGATCTGGAACAAGCTGTTGAATTGATTGTAGCTTTTATTCAGGAAATTCAGGAAAAATGGTTATAATCTAGGCAGGTTGAAGGAATAGGAATAAGATAGAAGTGAAATTACCGGCGTTCACCAGGAGCGCCGGTTTATTGTGTAACCATACGTTACCGATTACCATCCCGCATATTGTTTGACCTTTTCCATATCAATGCTGTTGCTTTCGAGATCCTTGAAAGCTTGATCCAGAATCGAGACCGCTAAGTCAATTTCTTGTTTGGAAATGGTCAAGGGTGGGGTAATCTCGATGACATTGCTATGAATGCCTACATAAAAAACGATCAAGCCCAATTCAAAGCAGCGGTAACAAACAGCTGCTGTTTTTTCAGCTGCAGGAGCTTTGGTGGACCGATTCTCCACAAGCTCGACCCCGATCGCCAATCCGCGTCCTCGAACGTCGCCAATCCACTCGTATTTTTGCTGCAGTTCCCCCAGCATTTGCAAAAAGTAGGCTCCGTTTTCTGCAGCATTCTCGATGAGCCTCTCTTCTTCCAGAATGGCGATATTCTCCCATGCAGCCATGCTGCATATTGGATTGCCACTGGCGGTGAACATATGGACGCCACTCCCCGTATCCAGCAGTTCTTTTCTTGCAACGACCGCGCTGATTGGCAAGCCTGCTCCAAGTGATTTGCCCAATACGACAGCATCAGGAGTCAGATCGAAGTGGTCAAAGGAGAACCACTTCCCCGTTCTGCCCATTCCTACTTTCACTTCATCGAAAATCAGGGATATTTGGTAACGCTGACACAGTTTTTGCAATTCCGGCAAAAAATCATCAGGAGGTACGACAAGGCCACCGTCACTTTGGATTCCTTCGACAATTAATCCGGCGGTATCTTCGGGAGGACAGACTGTCCGAAAAACTTCATTTTCGATGTATTGAATGACTTGTGAGGTGAGCGCGGTTGTCTCTCCAAATGGAGGTCGATACGGATTCGGATACGGCACCTTTAGGACATTGCCGCTGCCGATAAATTTGGCTTGGGCGGGATGGCCAGACAAGGAAAGAGAACCCATCGTTTGTCCGTGGTAGGAACCCATAAAGGAAACCATTCGGGATCGATTGCGGGCCAGAGGCAACAGCTTGAATACACAGTCATTCGCGTCCGAACCTGAATGGCCAAACCAGACCTTTTTCTCAAACGAACCCGGCATTATCTCGATGAGCTTTTGTGCCAAGCCGACCATGTTTTTCTCCGGAATGGTGAGCTGTGACGTAAATGATAGGGACTCATACTGTTGTTTCAATTGATGCGCGATGCGCGGATTACCGTACCCGATTCCAGCAACTGCCCAGCCAGCGCTCAAATCCAGATAGGACACACCTGCCGCGTCCATCAGTCTGGTCCCGAAAGCGGAGGCTACCGATATCGGGTAAAAGCGGATTTTCAACGCGTTGGATATGACTTTGTCTTCGACAGAAAGCAGTGTATCCTGATTCACCGGAGCATCCCCCTAACATTTTTCAAATCGTATTTTTTCAGCTTGTAATTCAGGTTTTGGCGGGGAATCCCTAGCTGCTCACTCGCTTTGGTGACGTTTCCCCTGGAGTCACGCAGGGCTTGCTCGATCATGACCCGTTCCAGGCGTTCGATCTGTTCGGGCAGATTCCCCCGGTAATCATGGACTGAGGGCTGGGCTGGCAGAGAGGGTTCTGCCAGTTGGTTCATTTTTTGTTTGAAGTCAGGGGGGAGGTGATCGTACGAGATCATCGTTTCGTCATAAACCAGATTCAGTGAACCCTCAATGGTATGTTCCAGCTGACGGACATTGCCCGGCCAGCTGTAATTCAGGAAAAATTGGAAAACGTCATCGTCCAAACCCACCACGTCAACTCCTAATCCATTCGAGTGCTTTTGGATGAAAAATTCGATGAGAACGGGAATATCTTCTCGTCGCATTCGCAAGGGGGGAATGAAAATAGTAACGACACCCAAACGGTAGTACAAGTCTTCTCGTAGCCTTTCGTTTGCTATGGCCTCATGCGGATCTTCATTCATGGTAGCAACTACCCGAACGTCGATATCGAGTAACTTTGACGATCCCAGTCGTTGGATTTTTCTCTCCTGGAGCACACGGAGGAGCTTTGCTTGCAGGTTTGGATTCATGGAATTGATTTCATCCAAGAGCAACGTTCCCCCATGCGCCTGTTCAAAGAGGCCTGCCCGATCGATGGCACCGGTAAAACTCCCGACGCTCGTCCCGAATAGCAACCCTTCAAGCAGTGCTTCCGGCAGAGCGGCACAATTTTGGGCGATGAAGGGTTTGTGTTTGCGTGGACTTTCATTATGGATGCTTTGGGCGATAAGCTCCTTGCCTGTCCCGGTTTCTCCCACAATCAGAATATTCGAACGAGAACGAGCAGATCTACGTGCTTGCTCGATCATATATCCCATTTCCTTGCTGGAATAGATGATCGTCTCAAACTGGTAACGGGTATTGCTTTTTTCTACGGTGGGAAGTAGGGGAACGGTTGCCCCAGAAGTCTGTTTTTGCAATTGGTAAATGGTATCGGTCAATTGCTTTTGCTCCGTAATATCCTTGGAGATTTCGACGGCTCCTACCTTTTTGTTTCCTAAATACAATGCCATGGTACGAGAAAGTGTCGTCACCGCTTTTCCATTGTTCGCAAAATGAGTCTCCCGATGATTAAGCACCCTGCCAGTTCGCAAGCTTGTTAATAAAGTGCTGGTTTCTTCGTCCAAGGGCCAGATATCTTCCAGCCTTTTTTCCCTGACCGCTTCGGGCTCGAGCGTATCCAATTCACCCATTTTCCGATTGTAGAAAATGATTTTTCCTTGCGGATCGATGCTGCAGACACCTTCTTCCAATTGATCCAGGATGGAGTCATACATGGCTTTGGTTTCATTCATTTGCTGCAACTGGTGCTGCAATTGCTGCGTTTGCGTAATGTTTTTGAAAATGAATAGAAACAGTACCGAATTTGGCGGGATACCCAGACAGGAGAGATTCACAATCAACTGCTGAGTGCCGAACGAAATGGTAATCCCGGTCATGTTTTTTCTTATTTGAATGCATTTGCGAAATTCTTCGGATGGGATCAGTTCAAAGATGGAGATCCCAATCAAACTACTGGGACTACTGGAAAACAGACGGGTGGCTGATCGGTTCAACGAAAGGATGTCTCCTTTGTCATCGGTAATCACCATGCCGTCAAAGCTTACGTTCCACACATCGTGCAAAGGGAGACTCGAGTAAACATTCACGTGTATTTATCACCTCTATAAACAGAAAAATTACAGTGAAAAAAAATGAGCGTTATTCATCAAGAGAGTAGGTTGGAGAGTTTCATTTTGTAAACTATAGCAGAAACGTCTGGTTTTTTGAAAGGTAAAAATCACATAAAGAGTTTAAATTGGGAAAGAAAAAAATATTTCGAAAAATTTTGGGCGATTGGTAATTATTTTTCGTTTTATAACGAGTGCACCGAAACAAAAGAGTGAATATTCGTGCGTTATCTCATTTTATATCTGTTGGCACGAATGTTGCTGAAAGACATGGCATCACATGTTACAGGAGGTCATTATGTCAGAAATATCTTTGCGAGATGTACAAGCCGTCGATGTCCATGCTCATCCATATGTAGCGAATGAACAACCTTACACGACCGAGGAGTTTATTCACAAGCTGTCCTTGTCCGTACTACCGATGCAAATGCACAAGGGACAAATCTCTTCGCCTCATCAGCCTTACCCAGGCTCCATCATGTGGATGCAAATTCTGATCAGACGAATGGCTCGTTATTTTGCTTGCGAACCGACACTGGCGGAAGTCGTGAGAGTGCGAAATGAGCGAGCGGCAAACTTTCAGACGTACACCAGAGAATTGTTTGCGGATGCCAAGATCACGGGTGTAATCACCGATTTCGGGTATCCGACACCGATGCTGAAAAAGCAGGCGTACACAGAGCTGTGTGGCGCGAGAATCTGGGAAATTCACCGGATCGAACCCGTCATGGTGCGCCTTCGCAAGGAATGTGCCAGCTTCGGAGAGTTCATCGAGAGGTATCGAGCAGATTTGCGGAACGCATTGGAGAGTGCAGATGTGGTCGGTTTGAAATCGATTATTGCCTACCGAAGTGGGCTGGAAGTGATGGATAAGAATGAGCAGGCCGCTTCCTCGCAATGGGAGGATTTCCAGGCAAATGAACGTGCTGAAGCCAAAGCTTTGCGGGACTATTGCCTGCATATTGCCATGGAGGAATGTACCTTTGCAAACAAAGTCATGCATATTCACACAGGTGTAGGGGATGGCGATGTTGTCTTGCCGAAAGCAAGCCCCAGCTTCCTGCTGCCGCTGCTGCGTCAAAAGGCATACGCAGAAACCAAGGTGCATCTCGTTCACGGGGGCTATCCTTGGGTGGAGGAGGCCGCATTCATCGTCAGTATTTTGCCAAACGTCTACATGGACATTTCCTTGCAAAATCCATTTGTAGGTCACGGAGTCAAACGGATTCTCTCACAAGTGTTTGAATTCGCGCCGTTTGACAAGGTGATGTATGGTTCCGATGCTTTTACCGTTCCGGAAATGAACTGGCTGGGAGTGCATTTGTTCAAGGAGTGCTTTGAACAAGTGTTGCAGTCATGGGTAGAGTCGGACTACGTTGATGCCGAGACAGCACGCTACATCGGAGAAATGGTATTGTACCGCAATTTTGAGAGCATCTATTTCAAATAATTTGGGGGTGCCATGATGGAACAACGAGTGTTGGAGCTTGCACCGGAGCGAAAGCTGGGGTATTGGCACATATGGGCCTTGGGGGTGGGAGCCGTCGTCGGGGACGGCGTCTTCCTGCTCATGGGGCAAGGAATCGCGATGGCAGGTCCGGGAGCGATCCTCGCCTATTTTATCGCGGGTCTGTCACAATTTTTTCTCATGATTGCCCTTGGCGAACTGGCAGTCGGGATGCCCAATGCAGGAGCCATGTCCCGTTGGGTGGAGAGGATGATGGGGCGCTGGTGGGGCTTTTTATCCGGGGTAACATTCGCGCTCGGATGGGTCATTGCAGGCGGTAGCGTCGGCTTGGCACTAGGAAAAATTACGATGTGGTTTTTCCCGCAATTGCAAGGAGAGTACTGGTCAGTCATTTTCGCGGTGTTCTTTATTACGGTGTTTGCTGTACTCAATATCTTGGGGACAGAAATCGCTGCAACCACGCAATTATTGCTCGTGATTATCATGACGGCTGTTATTGCTATCTTCTCACTCATTGGATTAAAAGATATGAATCTAGAGAATTTCACACCCTTTCTCCCGCACGGATCGGAAGGTTTTTGGTCAGCTATTCCGCTCGGAACGTACGCTTACTTGGGAGCAGTTACACTGGCAACTGCCGGGGGCGAATGTAAGGACCCTAAAGATTTGCCAAAAGCGCTGATCTGGTCCGGAATTACGTTTTTGATTCTCTATACGGCAGCTCAGGCTGTCTTGCAAGGCTTGATTCCCTGGAATCAGATTACGATGGACAGCTCGCCGTTTACGGTTGCAGCAGGACAAGTATTTGGCTTTGCTGGGGCATTTGTCATGAATGCCGTCGCCTGGATTGCCGCAGCCACCTGCATTTTGATGGGGACACTATATGCAGCTTCACGAATCTTTTATGCACAGGCTCGCGAGGGATTTTTACCAGCGTTTTTCGGGTATCTCCATCCAAAAACGAAAACACCTTTGTACGGCATCTTGTTTGTGTGGGCTTGCTCAGTCGCTCTTGTGATTTTGGGTTCCTTGAATCCTGATTTCCTCTATGTCGAGCTATCCAACCAGTTGGTTCTATCATGGATGGTATCCTGGACATTGGCTTTGATTGCCGCCGTTCTCTATCGCAAAAAGCATCCAGATGAGATCGAACGGTTGCCGTGGAAACAACCCTTGTACCCACTCTTCCCGATATTGGGCTTTATTGGAATCGGCATTGTCTGTTACGGCTCGTTCGTTGGGTCTCCGATGACGCTGCTGCGCGGTGCGATCTGGATGGGGGCTTTATTCATCGTGTTCAAGCTGTTTCAGAAGAAAGGTCAATCTACGGTTACTCATCGTAGCTAGGATAGGAAGGGATCAACCATGAAAAGCTCCATTCATGAAAAGCTGTCACTCGGCGAGGACCTCATGCAGCAACTAGCCGAAATCAGAAGTTACCTCCATCAAAACCCAGAGCTATCCTTTCAGGAATACCAGACTAGCTCGTATATCGTGTCTTGGCTGGAAAAATGGGGCATCCCACATCGCCGTTTTGGTGAGACGGGGGTCGTCGTCGACTTGGTAGGTAACGGGGAAGAGGGCCCTCATATCGGAGTTCGAGCGGATATAGACGCCCTCCCCATCGAAGAAAAAACGGAACTGCTGTTCGCTTCCAAACAACCGGGCGTCATGCATGCATGCGGACACGATGGACACACCACGATTTTGCTCGGTACTGTCTATCAGTTGTATCAGTTGAAAAGCGAATGGAGGGGACGCGTGCGCTGCATCTTCCAACCGGGCGAAGAAGCAGACGGGGCGGCGCAGCAGATGATTGAGCAAGGAGTTTTGGAGAATCCGCCAGTGAACGGGATGCTCGCCCTGCATTTATGGCCGCATCTGCCGTTTGGATCGGTAGGGGTCAGAACCGGAGCGATCACGGCCTCTTGTGACGATTTTCGGATCGAAATCGAAGGGAAGGGCGGCCACAGCGCAAGACCTCACCATGCAGTCGATGCCATTGCGATCAGTAGTCAGATTCTTCAGGCGCTCTCCCTGCTCGTTACTAAGAGTACGAATCCCGTGGACCCTGTGGTCATCCACGTAGGCAAGATTCAGGGCGGGACAGCAAACAACATCGTAGCAGATCGGGTCGTCTTGGAAGGAACGACACGGACGGTTTCGCGGGAGACGAGAAAAAGATTGCGATCCCAGTTCATCACTCTCGTCGAAGGAATCGCAGAGGCGTACGGAGCGAGAGCAAAAATCATGTACCCCGATGGCTTGCCTCCTGTCATCAACGACCCGCTGCTGACTGACTGCGTGAAACAGTGCGCGGGAGATTTGTTAGGTGATTCTAGTGTATACGTCCTGTTAGAGCCATCTATGGGGGCAGATGATTTTGGAGCTTTTGCCGAACAGGTCCCGAGCACGTATTTCCGATTAGGCATCCAGCAAACGGATCGTCCTGTGTACGATTTGCATCATCCGCAATTCCAGTTTGATCAGGAGATTATTCCGATTGGCGTCAAGTTATTTACCCATACAGTTCTCACATTGCTTGATAAAGGAGAGATAGAGACATGTTAACAAAAGAAGAAGTGATAGGAATGGTAGAGAGAGAGCAAATCGAATTCATCCGGATCGAATTCCTTGACTATGCCGGAGTCACACGCGGCAGGACCGTTCGCCCAGCCCAACTCGCAAGTGCGATGGAGAAAGGGGTCAATTTCAGTACAGCGATCATGAGCTTTGACTGCTTTGACGAGTACATCCCCAATCCGACGTACGGAGCAAATGATGGAGATTTTTTTGCCATACCGGATCCCGAGACATTTGCCATCCTGCCACATCGGAAAAATACAGCGCGGATGTTGTGTGACCTCGTCGATGCCAATGGAGATCCATGGGTAGGCTGTCCGCGAAATGCACTGAAGCGGCTTTTGTCAGAGGTAGAGTCCCAGCTTGGCGGGAAGATGTACATGGCATTTGAACAGGAGGCATATCTGCTCAATGAAGTGGATGAAAAGATCCAGCCAGCGGACAATAGCCATTGTTTCTCTACCGTTGGGGTGGACATCCAGGAGGAATTTGTCCAGGATTTTGTTCTCTCGTTGGAACAGATGGGCGTAGAAACCGAGCAAATCTCCAGTGAATACGGACCAGGACAATTGGAAATCAACTTGAAATACACACCAGCGTTGCAGGCAACCGACAATCAGGTGACGTTCATGCACCTGTTTAAACAAATTGCCAAAGACAAGGGAATGATCGGCACGTTGATGCCAAAGCCCTTCCAGCACCTGGCCGGAAGTGGCCTGCATGTGCATATTAGTCTCTATGACGAAGCAGGAGAAAATCTCTTTGAAGATACTTCGGATCAGCGGGGACTCGACATGTCGGAGAAAGCGTACCATTTTATCGGCGGGCTCCTCAAGCATGCTTCATCTTTAATTGCGATCGGGGCTCCGAGCGTCAATTCCTACAAACGCATGCAGCCGGGTACATGGGCTCCTGCACACGTTTGCTACGGCTCAGGCAATCGTTCCGTACTTGTACGAATTCCTGAAAAGCGCAGAGCGAGGCGATTCGAGTTTCGAGGAGCGGACGGCACTTGTAATCCGTATCTGTTGGCTGCCTGCTTGGTGGCAGCGGGACTGCATGGAATCCAGAGCAGAATGGAGCCAGGAGAGCCAGCTACTACCGATGTGAGTAAAATGAGCAATGCCGAGTTAAAGGAAAGAGGAATCGGTTGGGTGCCACGTTCTCTCCCGGAAGCAATCAGTCATTTGTCTGAGGATACGATCTTGGCAGAAACGATCGGTCGTTCGATTTGGGAAGAGTTCATCAACATCAAGCGGACAGAGTCAGATAAATTCAATCGCTATGTGACTGACTGGGAGAGAAAGCTGTTCTCGAATCTGTTCTGACCTGACTGTAAATGGTACATTCTTTCATAAAAAAAGAGCTTCCTTTTGTAAAACAGCAAGAATAAATTGAAAAGTCTACCAGTACGATGGAAATGGGGAAACGTGAAGTTCTTCTCTATGATGGAGAGGCCAGGAGGAAGGGCATCTACTTTGTCAGGAGGGAACAAAAATGAGAATGAATATGGATATTCTCATCCAGTTACTCATGCTCATTGTGATGATCATCGAACTGGCAACCAGGTAGAGAGAACTTTCATACCACTGGGAAGCGAGGAACCACCATACGTGGAACCTCGCTTTCGCTGTTTTCGGGCAGAATCTTCTGAACAAGTTTTTCACCGCGTGAAGAGGGAAGAGGGAAGAGAGCGAACCTTTGAGTCTTTGCAGAGAAAAATAGCAGCAAGAATTATACAATGACTATTTCTAAACAAAAAAACCAGCTGTGAAAAGCTGGTTTTAATTCTTGGCTGTTTCAAAATATAAGAATTATCTCTTTCAAGCGAGCTTTCGTTCAACCATATAGGAACCGATCCCTAAAAGCAGAGCCAGTCCTACGAGCACAGCACCGACCCATGGGAGGGAAGTGATTGAAAGATGAGTAATCACCCATCCCCCAATGAAAGCGCCAGCTGCATTTCCTAGATTACCAGCAGAATGGCTGGAGGTAGAGGCAAGAGCAGGTGCTGACTCTGCTAGGCTCATCACACGTACTTGCAGACCAGGAAAAACTGCGAAGGAAGCAGCTCCCCATAGAAAAATGGTCACGACGGCAGCTATTGGACTATAAACGGTAAACGTAAACAGGGTGAGGATGACACAAACGGTGAAGTATAGACCGAGTATGGAAGGCATCAGCTTCCAATCGGCCAGTTTCCCGCCTACGATATTTCCAATGGTCACCCCGCAGCCGAAGAGGACAAGAATCCATGTGACATGATATTCTGCGAATCCAGTAACTTTTATAAGTAGTGGCGCAATATAAGTAAATACGGTGAATAGACCTGCGTTTCCTAGTGCCCCGATAAGGAGGTAAAGGAGGAGCTTTGGTTTGACAAGAGCGGTGATTTGCCCAATAATGCTGCCCGCTTGTTCTTGACGGGTTTGCGGTACGAAAATAAGTATGCCAATCAATGCGATGATTCCCATAATGGCAATAGAACCGAACGAGGATCGCCAGCCCATGTGTTGACCGATAAATGTACCTAGTGGAACACCAATAATATTAGCAATCGTCAGACCTGCCATCATAATGGAAACGGCACTGGCCCGTTTGTGAGGAGGCACAAGACTCGAGGCGACGACAGCCCCTACTCCAAAAAATGTCCCATGAGTCAAAGCGGTTAGCATACGTGCCGCCATCAATATAGAGTAGCTGGGAGCAAAAACAGAGATTCCGTTACCGAGAATAAAGAGAACCATAAGCAGGCATAGCAGCCTCTTTTGGGGGATTCGGTTGGTAAGGATTGTCATGATAGGCGCACCGACGGCTACCCCGAGTGCATACATGGTAATCAGCTGGCCCGCTGATGAGATACTGACCTGTAAATCCTCTGCTACATTTGGTAGAAGACCCATGATGACAAATTCAGTCATGCCGATGGAAAAAGAACCTAGTGTAAGAGAGAGTAAAGAGATAGAAAACGTTTCCTTCTTAGCTTGTTCCTTCGTAGTCAGATGAGATAGCTCCTCCATGAATGGAATACAACCTTTCTGCAGTTTATGCGGCTTTGAATTTTTGGATGAAAGAGACCCAAGCGAGAAAGCCTGGGTCTTTTGATTTAAAAAATGAGCAATCTTACAGGAAATTTCGGCGAAGCCATACAATTTTATAACACATTTAAACAAAAAGGTAGAGCAAATGATGTTTTTTTGTAGAAGCAGAATGTATGATTGATGCATGTCGCAAAGAATCCCTAACAAAAATAAGGTAATGTTCATTCAAATAGAATTAGTTAAAACGGAGCTACTATCAAACTAAGGGTTTGAGAGTAAAATAGTGACAGCAAAACACCGGTAGTCCTGGACTTTACGTTCCCGCTTGTTATGGTGGGCGAACAAGAAAAAGCGGATCAGACTGTGTTGTTCACAGTCTTTGTCCGCTTTTTCTTTGATTCAACGATCTTATTCCGTAAGTGAATCTTTCAGTGTTGATAAATGTAAGCCTTTGTTATAATAGTCTTCCATTATTTCTCTTGGAACCAAGCTTCCGCCTGTTGCCCAAACAATATGTGTGCCATTTTCCAAGCTTCCTTCTAATGCATTTGCAGATATATATTCCTGACCAACTCTTGTATGATGCAGTTTGACGGTTCCTAGCATTCCAGCTAATGCAGATGGTTCAAGGTCAATATTTTCGGAGTTACTAAGAGCATGTAGTAAAATATATAATTCATCATCTTCAATTGTAAAAATTCCACTCAATAAGCTTTCGATTACTTTCCCTACAAATCGAGAAGGCCGTCCTACTGCAAGACCATCCGCGTCAGTCTTGTTATCTATCCCAAAATCCTGAACAGATACTTGATCATGTAATTCTGTTAACAACCCCAGCAGCATGCATGGAGAGTGGGTTGGTTCAGCAAAGAAGCAGTGCACATGTTCCCCGTATATCAATTTTAAGCCAAAAGCAACGCCTCCTGGACCACCGCCAACACCGCACGGAAGATATACGAATAAAGGGTGGTCTTTATCTACAATAACGCCAGCTGCATCTAATTGATCTTTTAATCGAATTGCTGCTACAGCGTACCCTAAAAATAAGTCCTTTGAATTTTCGTCATCAATAAAGTAGCAATCTGGATCTGTTTCTGCTTGTTTTCTTCCTTCTTCAACCGCTTTACTATAGTCTGATCGATGCTCAATGACAGTAACGCCTTTTTCTCTGAGCAAGTCCTTTTTCCATTGCTTTGCGTCTTCTGACATATGAACAGTCACGTTAAAACCAATTTTTGCACTCATGACTCCAATACTCAGTCCCAGGTTACCGGTAGATCCTACAGCGATCGAATATTGCGAAAAAAAGTCTTTGAACTTCTTAGTATCTAAAATAGAGTAATCATCCTGAGCGGTTAACAGTTTATGCTTAAACAAAAGATCCTCTGCATGCTTGAGAACCTCATATATCCCACCTCTGGCTTTAATCGATCCCGAAATAGGGAGGTGGCTATCACATTTTAACCATAGCTTCCCAGGAAGTGGTTGCTGATACTTTTTTTCAAGATAGCGCTGCATATGGGGAATAGGTACCAAAGGAGATTCGATGATGCCGTTCATGCTTTGGGTTTCTACAAAAACCTTAGCAAGATAAGGTGCAAATCGTTGCCATCTTTCCTCAGCATCATTCACATCATTTTCATCAATGGAAAGAGTATCAATGCTTGATGCATTATACTTGTCATTTATCCAAAATACTTCTTTTACTGACACTACATCTTCTAATATCGGATATTCTCGTTGCCATTGTAAAATCGATTTCCCTGCTACTGTGTGATCCGTTGGCATCGGTAACTTCCCCTCTTCTTTACATGTTTTTGGAGTACGATTACATAAAAAAGGTATTACGTGATTCTCTTTATGTTAAAATGTATTTAATAAAAGTCAATACAATTTACTTCAATTACAACTGAAATTAATTTCGAGGAGCAGCGTATTTATTATGAATGACATTCATGTAGGGCAAAAAATACAAGAATACAGGAAGAAGAAAGGATTAAACATCCGCCAACTAGCAGATCTGGTAGTAGTGACGCCTTCATTGCTAAGCCAAATTGAACGAGGATTAGCAAACCCTTCTATTCATACACTGAAGTTAATTGCTAAAGTATTAGAGGTTCCGGTTTTTAACTTCTTTCTGGAGCAGGAACACACAAAAAATTTGATTGTGCGATCCAATCATCGAAAAAAAATGATTCTTCCCGAATGTGAACATATTTCATATGAGCTATTATCTCCTGATTTAAACGGGGCAATCGAGTATGCTTTAATGAAATTGACACCTGGAACTCAATCTTCTGAGGCATTAATGGAACATGTAGGAGAGGAAGCAGCTTTTGTTCTAGAAGGGGAGGTAAAGCTGTATTTAAATGATGAAGTTCATATTTTGAGTAAGGGGGATAGTGTAAGAATACCGCCGCATATGAAACATAAGTGGGAAAATGCGTTTGATCAGAACGTGGTTGTTATATTCGCAGTTACACCACCTTCTTTTTAACTAAATAGATATAGAAGAAGGTGCTTGGGTGACAGAAGCGCCTTTTTGTTTTTTAAAGAGCTCGATCCTATCAACCTGATTCTAGTTAAGAAAAACACTTGATCTTTTATCCTGGTTTATTTAGAATAGCAAAAAGAAGTAAAACTTCAAAATGAAATAAAAAAAGAACCGAAACTTCTCCAGGGGGATTTAGACGAAAAATGGTTACGATACGAGAAAAAATTCGAACACAGTATGCTCAGTTAACTAAGCAACAAAAAAAGGTGGCAGAACATCTTCTGGAAAACCCAGAACTGTTTATGAATAATACGGCATCGAGTGTAGGGGAACAGATCGGTGTTAGCGAGACAACTATTATACGGTTCTGCTACGCATTGGAGTATAGCGGTTTCAGTCAATTACAAAAAGAAGTGTTTGCCGAGCAGCTACGAAATGAAAAGAATGCGCTTACACATCATCAGGAAACCGCCAAACGTTTTAAAAATAATCAGCATTTTTTTACCGAAGTGGTAAAAGAAAGTTTGGGCCGAATCGAGGGGATGCTTGGAACTATTTCAGAAACAGCATTTGAGAAAGTTTTGCAAAGCATTAGCAAATCAAAAAAAGTCCTTACAGTAGGCTTGCGGTCATCATATGCACCGGCACATTGGCTGGCATTCAGCTTACGTATGCTCTGTGAGGATGCCCAGGTGTATAACCAGAATACGGATGATATTGTCCAATTATCATCACGAATGGATAAACAATGGGTACTGATCGCCTTTTCATTTAAAAGATACAGCAAAGAAACACTGGATATTGTAAGGCTAGCTAAAAACAAGGGAGCTTATATCGTTGCTATTACCGATGATGTTCTGGCACCAGTCAGCCAAAACGCTGATATCGTGCTGCAGGTTCCAAGTACGGATTCCTCTACACTCGATGTTACTCCGCCACTTTTTGTATTGCTTCATGCAATTGTTGCTGGTATGTCTGTGATTGATTCAGAGCAAGTCAGGCAAAGAATACTGGAGTATGAACACAATTTCGAGATTTACAGAACGATAATGGAAGAATAAATTTCTGGATGAATGGGGCTATTCGAGATGCAAATAAAGAGAGTTATCTTACACTACATGAAACTGCAATTGAAACAACCTTTTACGGCAAGCTTTGGAACGGTAACAGATAAGGAATTTATTTTAGTCAAAATCATGGACGAGAATGGAGTGATAGGATGGGGGGAATCTGTGGCGATGGTCCTTCCTTGGTACAGTGAAGAGACAGTAAAAGGAAACTGGCAAATGCTTAAAGAACACCTCATTCCCATGCTGATAGGTACGCACCTGGAAGATCCATCCGATGTGTCCACTATTTTTCAAAAAGTACGGCGGAATAACATGGCAAAATCCGCATTGGAAGGGGCTGTTTGGGACTTGTTTGCCAAGCGCAAAGGAGTCAGTTTGGCACAAGCCCTTGGAGGGACGAAGAAAGAAGTAGAGGTGGGGATAAGTATTGGGATTGAAGCTTCGATTCCTAAACTTTTGGATGTCATTCACAAAAACCTCGATTTGGGCTATAAGAGGATAAAAGTGAAGATAAAACCTGGATGGGATCTTGCCGTAATGGAGGCTATTCGAAATAAATTTCCCAATATTCAGCTAATGGCAGATGCAAACTCCGCTTATACTTTGGCACATAGCGACCTATTGCAAGAATTGGATCGATTTGACTTGACGATGATTGAGCAACCACTCGCACATGATGATATCATCGATCATTCTACTCTTCAAAAAAAGCTAAAAACGCCGATTTGCCTCGACGAAAGTATTCATTCTGTAGAAGATGCCCGAAAAGCGATTGAGCTTAGAAGTTGTAAGATCATCAACATCAAAATCGGACGTGTCGGAGGATTGACCGAAGCTAAGAGAATTCACGACCTTTGCAAAAAGCAGAATGTTCCGGTCTGGTGTGGCGGAATGATGGAGTCGGGAATTGGACGAGCACATAACATTGCCATGACGACTTTGGACAATTTTATCTTCCCTGGTGATACGGCTGGATCAAAAAACTATTGGGAGGAAGACATTATAGACCCCGAGGTAACCCCTCACAATGGAGTTATTACATTACTTGATAAACCGGGAATTGGTTATGAGCCTAACTATGAAAAAATCGAGAAAAATTCGCTCTATTCAGAGGTTTTTCATGCATAACAACGCTTCCCAGCCATAAAACAGACTGAGAGGATGAGACAAGTGAAAGATATGTTAGAAAATCATAAAATATGGATCATATTTCTGTTTCTACTTGTACTCACAGGTTGCTCAACGGAAGATACTACTCCGAAAAGTCAAGATGCATCAAAAGCCACTAATGGAGGGGAGCTTGTCATCTCATCTGTTAGGGAACCAGATACACTAGATGTGCAAAAAACAACCTGGGTAGATAATGCGAATGTACATTTGTTCGACTATCTAATTGGTCGCGATATGGATGGAAGCATCATTCCAGGTCTAGTAAAAGATTACACGATAGCAGACGATGGGAAATCATGGACCTTCCATCTACGTGAAAATGTAAAATTTCATTCTGGTGAAGAGCTAACAGCTGAGTCAGTTAAGGCATCTATGGAACGGTTTATCAAGCAGTCTCCTGTTAATTTTCTTGCTGGCCCTATTACAGGAGTCGAGGCTAGTGATAAGTCAACGCTAATCGTTAATTTTAGTGAACCGTATGCACCTTTCATTGCTGGCTTGACATCGATATATTTATCTCCATTAGATCCAGCGGCACTTAAAAGTGAAGGCGACAAATTCGGGAATAAACCTTCAGGCACGGGACCTCTACTCTTCGAGAAATGGATACGAGGTGATTCTATTACTTTCGTAAAAAATGAGCAATACAACTGGGGACCAAGCGATGCTGAAAACAAGGGTGGAACCAACGTAGACAAGGTAGTTTTTCGATTCATCAAGGATGAAAACACAAGAATGCTTGAATTTAATCAAGGAAATATTCAAATCATGCTAGATGTGCCACCAAGCTCAGTCAAAACGTTAGAGAATACGTCTGGTGTACAGCTTCACAAACTTCTTGACAATGGTCTTACCTATTTAGCAATCAACAACGACAAACCACTCTTTCAAGATCCAAAGGTAAGGAAGGCAATTAATTTAGCTATTGATCGTAACCAGATCGTCCAATATGCGATGGAAGGCTATGCAAAGCCTATGTATGGACCACTATCTCCTACTATACCTGGCTACAGTGAAAAAGTCGAGAAAATGGCAGAACAAATGTACACAAGAAATGTTGAACAAGCAAAACAATTGTTACATGACGCTGGTTGGAGCAATGTGAATGGCAATGGGGTTCTGGTTAAAGAGGGTAAGCAGTTATCTATTGAACTACTTTTAACGGAAGAGCCTGTAATGCAGAGGATTGCTCAGATCTTACAAAATCAGTTAAAAGAAGTCGGAATTGACTTGAGAATTACTGTTCAGGATGATTCGACGATTCGTACAAATGAATCTAAAAAAATGCATGATCTTATTCTTTGGCAATACGGTTGGTCTGATCCGGATATCCTTTACATCTTGTTTGGCAAAGACATTCCAACCCGTCTTTTCAGTACGCCGGAATTGGAAGAACTGCTTATCAAAGGAAGGCAAACAATGGATGAAAAGGCACGAATGGCGGTATATGAGAGAGTACAAGAATTATTGGTTACAGAATCTCCTTGGGTACCATTGTTTGCAAGAGAGAGGATTACTGCGTATCGCGATATAGAGGGGTTTAAAGTAAATCCTTATAAAAAAATTGTTATTCAAGACATCAAGTTGAAAAAGCAGCAATAAGGACAACAGCTTCACTATGGGGAGGAGATTCCTCCCCTCACAAAAAAGGGGTTCCAGTGTGTTAATACAGAGGGGGAAGCACATTGTTAAGGTATCTGTTCAAGCGTTTTTGCACGATGATCTTGACTTTGTTTGGAGTGTCAATTTTAGTGTTTTTCATGGTACATCTAATTCCGGGAGATCCAGTAACGTACATCCTGGGTGATTTTGCTACAAATGAAGCGATAGCCAAATTGAGATCGGAAATGGGATTGGATCAGCCTACGGTAAGCCAATACCTCTCATTCGTCAGTGGAGTTATGCAGGGCAACCTTGGCACCTCATATATTACTGGACAATCTGTTTGGGAAGAAATTGCTCAACGTTTTCCGATCACGCTTAAATTGGGCATAATTAGTTTGCTTATTGGTAGCTGTATCGGTATTTTGCTCGGAGTAATATCCGCAGTAAATCAAAACACATGGGCTGACTATCTAGTTTCCATAGTTTCCTTACTTGGAGTCTCTGCTCCGGGTTTTTGGATCGCCCTATTTTTTATATACGTATTTTCCTTTCAACTAGCTATTTTCCCAATCTCCGGATATGCTGGCTGGCATTCGCTCATACTACCTTCGCTGACACTAGGATTGGGTTCTGTTGGAAATATAGCTAGGATGACACGTTCTAACATGCTGGAAGTGCTTAAACAAGACTATATGCGGACAGCGTTAGCGAAGGGGACTCGATACTGGAAAGTAATATTTGGGCATGGTTTAAAAAATGCATTTATCCCTGTCATTACGTTAATAGGCATTACTTTTGGAAATTTGCTTGCTGGTGCGATCGTCACCGAGACAGTTTTTGGGCTACCTGGCATGGGAAGCTTTACGGTGGAGTCCATTGTGAAACGAGATATCTATACAGTACAAGGACTAGTAATGTTCTTAGGTATGATGTTTATTCTCACTAATCTATTAGTGGATCTCATTTACAAATGGATAGATCCGAGAATTACACTTGAATAAGGGAGGGGATGATTCCTATGAAAGGGGAAAATACCATGCTAGTTTCTGTCGGAATCGATAAAAAAATTCCCTCTCGATCTTACTGGCGTTTGATTTGGGGTAGTCTTTTGAAAAATAAAGGTGCCATAGCCGGACTGATATTCCTCGTACTTATTATTGGAATGACGGTTTTTGCCACCGTTCTAGCAACACACCCAGTAGAAACCATGACTTTTGAAAACCGCTTTGAGAAACCGAGCAGTAGGCATTTTTTAGGGACAGACGAGTTTGGAAGAGACATCTTTTCCAGATTGTTAATAGGTGGGCAAATCTCGTTAATGACGGGTCTTCTCACTGTTGCGATCGCTGGTAGTATTGGAACTGTCCTGGGACTGATAGCAGGTTACTTTCGACGGCTGGAATTGATCATTACGCAGTTAGTTGATATTTTACTGGCGTTTCCTGCACTCCTTTTGGCAATTGCCATAATTGCTGTGTTGGGTGTCGGTTTACCTAATGCAATGATAGCGGTTGCTATCGCGCTTATTCCCTCTTACGTAAGGGTGGTTCGAGGAGCCGTACTGTCAATCAAAGAAAAAGAATACATTGAAGCTGCACGTGCCTTGGGAGTGAGAGATGCAAAAATTATTTCAAAGCACATTTTTCCAAATATTCTATCTCCATTAATTGTCCTGTCGACACTACAAATCGGCAACAGTATTCTAATTGCTGCCGAATTAAGCTTTCTCGGTTTAGGGGCACAGCCTCCGTCGCCTGAGTGGGGGGCAATGATTTTTGTTGGTCGATCTTTTCTAGCCAATGCTTGGTGGATGTCTTTGTTTCCTGGATTGGCCATCATCATTACGGTCTTGGCTTTTAATTTGCTAGGTGATGGATTGCGTGACGCACTTGATCCACGAGTGAAAAAATAATTACTGGTAAAGGATGAGTTAAACATGGACTTGCAAAAAAAAATCGAAGAATTAGTTGGACAAGCAACAGCAACATTCGGGATTGTCATCAAACATTTGGAGACAAATGAAGAGGTGAAGATTAATGAAGGGCATCTCTTTCAGATGGCAAGCTGTTATAAAGTACCGATTTTAGCGACTTTATTTCGTGAAGTAGAAGCAGGGACAATCGATTTAAATACGAGAGTCCGTCTTTCATTGACGGATCGAGTCCCGGGCTCAGGAGTATTAAAAGAATTCGATCCCGGATCTGAGGTTTCGCTGAAGGATTTGGCAACTCTGATGATTATTGTTAGCGATAACGTCGGAACAGATAAAATTCTTGAGCTGGTAGGCGTGAATCGTACTGACCAATATATGAAGAGTATCGGACTACAGGATACCTATGTGAATCTGACATGCTGGCAGTTATTAAGCTTGGTTGTAAACCTAGACCCTGAATTGCATAGCAACGAGCAGTATGAAGAAGTGTCGCTTCGTCTGTTCCAGGCAAAGCATGATAAAAGAAGCATCGTGTTTACCAAGAGTATAGAGAATAATGTGTCAACCCCAGCTGATATGGCATTACTGTTGGAGAAAATAGCCAGAAAAGAGTTGATTTCAAAGAATGCGTGCGAGCAGATGATTGACATTATGAAAAGACAGCATTTCCGAGATCGGATTCCAAATTTGTTGCCCGCTGGAACACCTGTAGCTTGTAAATCGGGTTCAGTCGGTAGTGTTCATAATGATATTGGCATCATTTATTTACCTGAAGAAAAAGGTACCGTCATTGTTTCGGCCTTCTCTGAAAATAACAGCTCACAACTGGAAGCAGCACAAATGATCGCGAAAGTAGCACAATCCGCTTACGACTATTTTGTTGCCAGGTAATCAGAGACAACGAAAAGGGGGGAATGTACCAAATGCATCCAGAATTACTACGTGTTGAAAATCTTACCATCGCGTTTCGCACGGACAATGCTTTGCTACCAGCCGTTCATCAAATTCAATTTTCTATTCGTGAACAGGAAACACTTGCAATTGTGGGTGAGTCGGGGTGCGGCAAAAGTATCACTTCTTTCTCTATTATGAATTTACTTCCCCCAGCTATTGCGAAAGTAACCGGAAGTGTTTTTTACCGTGGGAAACAAATTAACACTTTGCAGGAGAATGAAATGTCAAATATTCGGGGAAAAGATATTTCAATGATTTTTCAAGAACCAATGACATCATTAAATCCTGTTCAAACGATTGGAAAACAAATTGGCGAAGTGTTGAAAAATCATACCAAGCTGAAATCTACTGAAAGAAAAGCAAAGACAATAGAGGTGCTAAAAAAAGTCGGAATTCCCAGAGCCGAAAACATCATACATGAATATCCTCACCAGTTGTCAGGAGGTATGAGGCAGCGAGTGATGATTGCAATGGCTATCGCTTGCCAGCCAGACTTGCTTATTGCGGATGAACCGACTACTGCCCTTGATGTGACCATTCAGGCACAAATTCTCTACCTGATGAATGAACTAAAACAGCAAATGGGAACGTCCATATTATTAATAACGCACGACCTAGGGGTTGTTGCAGAAATGGCAGATCGGGTCCTTGTTATGTATTACGGGCAAATAGTTGAGGAAGCAGCAGTGGAATCTATCTTTGCCGAGCCGAAGCATCCCTATACGCAAGGATTACTTAACTCAAAACCCAGTTTGGAAACGAAGCGACAAAGGCTTGAACCAATCGTTGGAAGTGTCCCGGTTTTGGGCGAAGTCAAGATTGGATGCCCTTTTCTCCAAAGGTGTCAAAAGGCTTTTGATAAGTGCCAAACAGAAAATCCTCCTTTGATCAATACAGGTAACCAGTTAGTACGTTGCTGGTTATACACCGATGAGGAGGTGGCGATTTGAACAGACACATATTGGAAGTAAAACATCTAAAAACGTATTTTCCAGTCAAAAATGGATTGTTCGCAAAAAAAACAGAATATGTCAAAGCTGTTGACGATGTCTCTTTTTGCCTCGGCAAAGGAAAAACATTAGGGATTGTTGGGGAAAGTGGATGCGGAAAAACTACCATGGGGCGAAGCATCTTACGGTTGATTGAGCCTACATCAGGATCAGTAAAGTTTTTGGGGGAAGAAATTACAGCATTGAGTAGATCCAAAATGCGTGAATTCCGGGGAGAGATGCAGATTATCTTTCAAGATCCATTCTCCTCACTCAATCCAAGGATAACCGTGTTTGACACACTCGAGGAAGCGCTTTCGATTCATTTACCTGGAGAAAGTAGAGTAGAAAGAACAGAACATATACATCAACTTTTAGACATGGTTGGCCTTAACATTTCTCATGCTCATCGTTACCCTCATGAGTTTAGTGGGGGGCAGCGTCAACGGATTGGAATCGCCCGTGCTATTTCAGTCAATCCTTCGCTTATTATTGCGGACGAACCGATTTCAGCTTTAGATGTTTCCATACAAGCACAAATTTTGAACCTGCTTCAAGACCTCCAAGGACAGCTTGGGTTAACGTGTATTTTTGTTACTCATGATCTCAGTGCTGTTAAACATATTAGTGATCGGATTGGAGTTATGTATCTTGGTAGCATGGTCGAACAGGCCGACACCGATGATCTTTTCTCTAATCCGCTTCATCCCTATACAAAACTGTTGATGTCAGCAGTTCCTATACCGGATCCCACTCGAAAAAAAGAAAAGATTTATTTGCATGGTGATGTTCCCAATCCCGCTGATCCACCAACAGGATGTTCGTTTCATACGAGATGTAATCAATGTATGGATATCTGCTCATCCATAAAGCCGCAAGAGATTGAGGTAGAATCAGGTCACATGGTAGCTTGCCATCTATATTTGTAAGAGTAAAAGTGATTGACGAAAGGAGAAAACATGAGCGACTTATTGACATATTTGAAGAGTAAGCAAAATGAAATGCTAAAAATGTTACAAACACTGGTGGAAATCGAATCTCCTTCTCTCGAAAAAGAAATGAATGATTTATTGGGTAAAAAGATAGCGGAGATTTTTCTTTCTTTCACAGGTGGAACCATGGAGATTATCCCCAACCAAACGTATGGGAACCACCTTCGTGGAAGATGGGGACAGGGCGATCGTCAGATTCTTTTACTCGCACATCGAGACACGGTCTGGCAAAGCGGTGATTTGCAAAGAAACCCTTTTCGTATTGAAGGTGATAAGGCCTATGGACCTGGAATTTTCGATATGAAAGGCGGAATTGTTCAAGGAATATATGCATTACACTCATTACGGCACCTCCAAATAAATCTAAATTGTCAAGTTGTATTTTTAATCACTTCAGATGAAGAGATAGGAAGTCCATCCTCTCGGCAAATCATTGAGGAAGAAGCTAAGAAAAGTGATTACGTCCTCGTCCTTGAGCCCCCCATGTTCGATTATGGTGCTTTAAAAACGGCCCGCAAAGGAGTCGGGATGTACAAGCTAAAAGTAACAGGGCAAGCTGCACATTCAGGAATTGATCATCAAAAAGGGAAAAGCGCCATTGAAGAATTAGCCCATCAAACCCTATACCTTCATAAACTGACTGATTACACAATCGGTACAACGGTAAATGTCGGAACTGTTAAAGGAGGAACACGGGGGAATGTAGTAGCTGCGGAAGCGGAGGCGGAAGTGGATATACGAGTGAGGACACAAGCTGAATTTGATCGGATTATTCCCCTCATTGAAAATATCACTCCTGCAATTGAAGGAACTAGGATAGAGGTAGAAGGAGGAATAAATCGTCCACCACTGGAACGTACCAAGGATGTTGGCAAAATGTTTGAACTGGCCAGGAAAATAGGAAAGGAAAAATTGGGGATTGACTTGGTCGAAGTGGAGACTGGAGGGGCTAGTGATGGAAATTTTACAGCTCCTCTAGCGCCTACGCTTGATGGGCTTGGTCCTGTTGGAGATGGAGCACACGCAGTACACGAGCACGTATTGATTCAGGACATCCCCGTAAGAAGTGCGTTGCTTGGGTACCTGATTGAGGAGTTGGCAAGACAAAATAGATAAATTTAGCGGAAGATACGATGTTAGCGAAATCCATCGGCAAATAGTACTTGAGAAGAGTTCATAAAATTAAAAGTGCTGAGTGGGATAAATATTCTCGGCATTGAAAATAGCATATTAGTAGAAGGATATTTCAACGAACAAAAGAGGAAACCAAGTAAAGATCACTTGATTTCCTCTTTTGTTTATTTACTGTAGAAGTGAGGTTGGCTGATTGGCTGGTGCAGAAAGTTGATTTGGATCTGCCATACCGAGTTTTACTCTCATGTCTGCATTGAGCTTATCCATCTCTTGGATGAAGTTTTTACTAGAATTAATAATTCTCCGATTTGAATCTTCGGTAATTTGGATGGCACTATACACATCATTAAATGCCTGCTGCAGTTTATTGATAGCGATACTTGGTTGCTCCAGCATCGAGGTAATTTCTTGTGTATTCTGTTTTAAGCTTTGAGCATTGGCTACCAACATATCCTCAATGGCTTGATTGGTATTTTGTACAGCTTCGATTACCTTCTTCTGATTATTCAAGGCCAACTGAATTGCAGCGGACACTGTAACAACGTTTTGCGTCATCGTAATTGCGTTAAAGACAGCTTCATCCAACTTTTCGTTATTGTCCGCAATAACATCAACAGAAGCGATGGACTGTTGTAAGATGTTGATCATTTGACTCATATTTTTTACTCGTGTTACGACTTTGACCATTGCTTTTTCAAATTCGGGTTTGCGAAGTTGATTTTCAGGCTTATTGCTTTCACCTTCAAGCATCTCAAGCAACTTGTTACCGAAGTAAATCCGTTTCTCTAATTCATAAATATTTTCACCGGATTTTTTCTTAATGTATTTCAAGTTAATTACATCTTCTTTTAACTTGTCACTGCCATTAAGCAAGGAGGCAATGATGTTATCAATTTGTGTTCTAACGGACTCATATTTTCGAATATAGGTGGAAATTGGGTTTTTCCCTAAGATTCTGTTGAAAAGATTGCTGATCCCACCGCTTTGAAAGATTTTATTAGGATTCAATTCTTCTGTGCAAGAACGAAGCTTTAAGAGTGTATTGGGAATATCATTGTTTTTCCCATCCATCAGATCTTTCACAGGTCGTTTTAGAATTTCGAGAGATTCAGCGGCATTTCGTTGGGTGCTTTCGCCCAAATTACCCAGCTGCTCAAAAATTGAATCCATCTGGCTTTGATTATCAGTTTGCAGCTGGCGCACCACATTTTCTGCTTCCGATTGGATCTTGATGATGTCTTCTTGTCTAACTAATTGGATAGCCTGTGTCGTCATTGCTATAACACGCTCCTTAAAAGTGATTAGTAAATTTCTTTAGCATTATATTTTTCGGTAATAAGATTAAGCTTTCTCTCCAACTCATAGATGTCGTGTTGTTCAATGGAAGCAGAGATCACTTTCAGCTTTATGTTGATATCACGGAGACCGTCTAATAATTTACGCCTATTATTCAGCTTGTTTTCAACACTCAGCCTCAAAAAGGGGTTGATGACACTATTCAAGTCTTTCATAACGAGCATTTTAATATCATGCTTCGTTTGCGCACTACCGAGCGCTTCTATGTAGGGGAGGAGAGTATCGATCTTAGAACAAAGGTTTGTTGTTTTTTCGGAAATTTCATCATCGAGGTTGCGTTTTTCATTTTCGTTAACCACAATTTCCTTAATAATTTGTAGATACTCTCGTATTTCTGATGAGTAGGTAGATTCCGGTTCCCTTTGTTCACTCCCCGCTTCAGGAGAAGTAATTGTCTGGTCCGGTTCTGGTACCGTTAATCCACTGAATTGCTGCTCTTTCTTTTCAGCAAAGATGAATCCTATGGCTGCTGTTAGCAAAGGTATGGCTAACATGATAAATGTCGGAAGTATCGTGGATGCAAGTAAAGCTATGAAGTATCCTGCTACAGCACCAAGGAATGCATATCTTTTTTTGTATCTAACTCTTTCTTTCATCATTCGTCCTCTCTTTCTTACTTGTTTATAGGAAAAGCTTGTAAACCATATATAACATGACAAAAAAATATGTAAAGATGTCTATTTCATCTTTCGACAAGAAATTCACAAATAAGAGAGCCATCAATAGGGGAGGAATAATAAGTTGGGTATACAATTTTACTCATCCTAGTTGAGTTCCCTATATATTCTTGATTTTAGCATTATATGGTACAATTTGTTTAATAGATTCTACATATTTCTATGGACCAACTAAAAGTGTGTACTGTATGTAGAACAAAAAAACAAGAAATCCCTTGTGATTATGATTTTTGCAAATTACGGTACGCTTTGTTTGGTCGAATCACAGCTTTCTATCGTGCAACTAGATATTCGTAAATAGAGGAATGCCTCGACATAATTAAAGGGAGTGATCTTAGTGTCTATTGATTTGAAAAAGAAAGCAGAAGAGAACTTTATTAGTCTGAAGAAAAAGGCTGATGAAGCAATTTCTAAAGTCGGTTTGAATGGTCAAACAGCGCGGGTCGCACTAGCTATTGATATTTCTGGTTCGATGAGTACTCTATACCAAAATGGTGTAGTCCAACGTGCAGTTGAGCGTTTGCTTGCGCTTGGTGTGAAGTTTGATGATAATGGCTCGATTGACATCTTTCTGTTTGGCAAAAATGATTACGAAGTAGGAGAACTCTCTGAAAGGGATTTCTTCAACTATGTAAATAATCACATTGTCAGGAAATATCAACTTGAGGGTTTTACAAATTACGCGGGGGTAATGAAACGTATCGCCAAAAAGTATTACCCACAAGCATTTGAGGGATCCTCTACCGGTGGAGGGTTCTTCGGGAAGCTATTTGGTGGGGGTGGTGGATCGCAAAAGTTTTCAATTGACCAGAATGCGTATAAAGCGACTTACCAGGATAGTGAACCAGTATACGTTTACTTTCTTACAGATGGGGATAATGGAGATAAGGATGAAACGGAATTAGTAATTCGGGAAGCATCTAAATTGGGCATTTTTTGGCAATTCGTTGGGATCGGAAATGAAAAATTCCAATTCTTGAATAAGCTCGATAACCTTCAGGGACGATTTATCGACAACGCAAACTTCTTTAGTTGCACCGATCTTAATCGGATCTCAGACGAAGAGTTGTTCAAACGTTCTCTTGCAGAGTTCCCATCGTATCTCACTGATGCTCGTTCCAAAGGCTTAATTAAGTAGAAACAAATAGAAACCAGCTCAAATATAATTTGGCTGGTTTTTTTGTTTATGCACGCCCCGTTAGAAGGTAACTGCTAGTTTAGGGAGGTGCCTACCTGTATCTCTTTCGACGTCAGAAAAGGCGTGTGGCAGTGAAGTACCACTATAATTCATTAATTACAGGCGATAACATGCTCGTTGATGAACCCCCATTTTCAACGAATAATTTTAAAAACGCGTCAGTTGTCGCAAAAATTTAAACAACAAATGATTCCGTAACGATAACTTGCCTGATCATTCCCCCAAAAAGAGAAATAGCAGGGGACATCTAATCCAACGATGGAGAAAGTGAGGCTTTCAAGAAGCCAATGGGAACATTTTTCTAACATTTTTATCAGGTGTTAATGAAATTAATGATCGACTACGCCAAAAAAGAATTTTGGGAATATTGACTTAAGTTAAAAATAAAAAAGCAAAACCAGCTTTACAAATTAAGGGAGTGACCTTCGTCTGCAAGGCAGGGATCTAAACACCTTCGCCATTTAAGCACTAGTTTCCGAATATCTTTTGAACTGAGTTTAAACCATCATTTCTCAGTGGACAGACTTACTCGACAGTTCCTTCGAGCGCAAGCTTCGGAAGGGGCTTTTTTTCTTTATCCTTCAATCAAACAAGTGTAACCTCATCACACCCATCGCTGAAGAGTAATCACTTTCACTCCACAAAAGAGCTGTTAATTTCCCAGCCCTGATTTAAAGACAGTTAAAAGACTTGTCTCTTAGCCGAGTGCCACCATAAAATAGCGACATAAAGTTTTGAATAATTTGTTTATTTGAAATAAGGAGGATATGCTATGAGAACAACTCATGAACTGGATCAAAAAATGATTCGCCCTTCTGACCAATTGATTCAATCTATGGCAGATATGGACGGCGATCTGATGATTTTGGGTGTTGGCGGAAAGATGGGACCAAGCCTGGCAAAGCTGGCAAAAAAGGCGATAGAAAAAGCGGGTGTAGAGAAAAAGGTGATCGGAGTTTCGCGTTTTTCTGCGGGGTCCCTACAGGAAGAGCTGCAAGAGGCGGGCATCGAGACGATCGCAGCAGATTTATTGAATGATAAAGAACTGCAATCCCTTCCTGCCGTGAAAAATGTCATCTTTATGGCTGGGCAAAAATTTGGCACAACCGGCAATGAGTCGCTAACCTGGGCAATGAATACGTACTTGCCCGGAAGAGTGGCAGAAAAGTTCCGCGAGTCACGGATCGTCTCCTTTTCGACCGGAAATATTTATCCGCTGTCGGCTGTACTCAAAGGGGGTTCTTCTGAGGACGCGGCTGTTGGGCCTGTAGGGGAATATGCGCAATCATGCCTGGGTAGAGAACGGATTTTCAGCTACTTTTCTCAAAAATACGATATTCCTATGCTTCACTTCCGGTTGAATTACGCAATTGATATGAAATACGGTGTTTTGCTAGAGATTGCTAAGTCCGTCTATGAGCGACGTCCACTCGATCTAAGTATGGGGCAAGTAAACGTGATCTGGCAGGGAGATGCCAACGAAATGGCCATTCGTTCATTGGAGCTATGCACTACACCGCCGCAGCTCTTGAATATTACAGGACCAGAAACGACTTCTGTACGCTGGCTGGCCGAGCAATTCGCCGCGCGCTTCCATGTAGAGCCTGTTTTCGTGAATCAGGAGAAGGATACGGCGTTACTCAGCAATGCGTCCAAGTCACACCAGCTGCTAGGCTATCCGCGCGTTTCTCTCGGTCAGATGATCGATTGGACAGCAGAATGGGTTGCAGTCGGAGGGGAGACGAGCAATAAGCCTACACACTTCCAAGAAAGAAAGGGGGAATTTTAAGATGGCACATCAATTAACCACGGCTCTTCACCAAAAGCTGATAGAGGGAACAGTCATTCCAGCACATCCGCTGGCACTGGATCAAAAGGGGAACTTGGATGAAACAAGACAGAGAGCATTGACCCGTTATTATGTCGCATCCGGAGCGGGCGGAGTAGCAGTTGGAGTGCATACGACCCAGTTTGAGATTCGGGATAAAGAGATCAATTTGCTAGAACCAGTGTTGCGTCTGGCCGTTGATGAGATTGAGCAATTGGGCAAGGGTGATTCGTTTCTGAAAGTGGCTGGCATTTGCGGACCGACGACTCAGGCCATTAAAGAAGCAGAATTAGCGGCAAAGCTCGGATATGACTTAGGTCTCGTCAGTATGGGAGGACTGCTTGATTATTCCGAAGCGGAGCTGCTCAAAAGAGTCGATGAGATTGCAAAAATCATTCCGATCTTTGGATTTTACCTGCAGCCCTCTGTCGGGGGAAGACTCCTCAGCTACTCCTTTTGGCGCGAGTTCGCTGAGATTCCCGGGGTAGTAGCCATCAAAATGGCCCCGTTTAATCGGTACCAGACGCTCGATGTCGTACGAGCAGTGTGCAACTCCAATCGTTCTGACCAGATTGCCCTTTATACGGGAAATGATGACAATATCGTCGCAGATTTACTCACCTCGTACCGTTTTCAGGTCGACGGAAAAACAGTCGAGAAAAGCATTGTTGGCGGCTTGCTCGGTCATTGGGCGGTATGGACAAAAAGTGCAGTCGACCTTTTGGAACGTGTGAAGAGGGCAAAACAAACACAAACAGGGATCCTCGAACTGCTACAGGAAGGGCAGGCGATTACGGATGCAAATGCTGCCTTTTTTGATCCAGCTCACGACTTTGCAGGCTGCATTCCTGGCATTCACGAGGTCCTCAGGCGACAAGGCTTGCTTGCAGGACGTTGGTGTCTCAATCCGGATGAAGAACTGTCTGCGGGGCAGATGGAGGAAATCGACCGTGTCTATCAGGATTACCCAACATTGAATGACGATGCATTTGTGGCTCAGCATTTGGCTAGCTGGCTTTCTGGAAAACCTACATCGGTTTAAGAAAGGGGATCTTTCGCGTGGAACAATTACAGTCAAATGTCCAAAAGCAACAGAAGGCAACATCGTGGGTAAAATCTCTCGGTCCAGCTATTATTACGGCTGCCTTGGTAGTTGGTCCAGGAAGCGTCACCTTAACCTCCAAAATTGGTGCGATGTATGGGTACAGCTTATTGTGGGTGGTTGTCATTTCGGTCCTCTTTATGATGTGCTTTACCGAAATGAGTGCCAGAATCGGGATGGCAACGAATCAGTCCCTTTTGACGACGATTCGGGTAAAATGGGGGAGGGCGGCATCCATCATTATGGGATTGGGATGCTTTCTGGTCACCTCTACGTTCCAAGGTGCGAATGTCATCGGTGCAGGTGTGGCAATCTCGAGCTTGACGGGTGGATCACCCAAAGTCTGGGGCTGCCTCTTTACCCTGCTGGGTATCGCTATCTTGTTTTATCGCAATTTTTATAAAATATTGGAAAAGCTCATGCTGGTATTGGTAGGAATCATGCTCTTCTCCTTCTTGTGTACAGTAATCGTAATCAGGCCGAGCTTCAGCGGCATTATTTCGGGTCTCGTCCCGCAAGCTCCAGACGGATCAGCGATTCTTATCATTGGATTGGTGGCGACTACCTTTACAGTGGTTGGTGCTTTGTACCAGTCTTATCTCGTTCAGGAAAAAGGCTGGACGGCCATTCACGCCAAAGAAGGCTCGCGAGAAAGCTATACCGGGATTATTTTGCTTGGAATCATCTCTGCTCTCATTATGATCAGTGCAGCAGCAGTACTTAAGCCCCAAGGAATCCAGGTTAATGCGGCGACTGACATGGGGAAGGCACTGGAACCGTTGTTTGGCAGCTGGGCGATGATTGTCTTTATGATTGGCTTATGGGGTGCTGCCTTTTCGTCGCTCACAGGAAACGCTGCGATTGGAGGGGTCATGCTAGCAGATGCATTTGGCTTCGGGAGTCAACTAAGTAATAACCTTGTACGCTACTTTATTATGGCTGTGATGGTTCTGGGAGGAGTCGTTGCCCTTGTCTTTGGAAAAATTCCTGTCCAACTCATCATGATTACACAGCCGATCACAATTGTCGTTGTACCGCTGATTGGACTAGCATTATTTCTACTAGCAAACGATAAGAAATTGATGGGTGACTTGAAAAATACGCCAGTGAAAAATGGAATCACCATCTTGGCATTGCTGTTCCTAGTCGTTCTGGCAGTAAAGACGGTCAATGATCTATTCTTTTCATAAAAAGGAGAAATGAACAGGGGAGGAGTGGGGGAGCACGATGCAAAATACAATCAAAATCGGTGTCATCGGACCTACAATCATCGTCGAAAAAATCAGAGAAGCACTCAAATCATTCCCCAACTTTACACCTGTAATTCGAGCGTCCAATGAAATAGTGGACGCTTCTGCTTTTGCCCGGGAACTGATGGATCAGGTAGAGGTGCTGCTCTTTTCCGGCTACTATCCGTACAAAATAGCGAAGGAGAACGTAGACTTTACGATCCCTGTTCACTACATCCCGCTTACAGGAACGGGCCTGTTTCGTTCTTTGTTTCGTTTGTACCATCATCGCAAAATGCAGCGTCTTAGCATCGACTCCTTTCTCAGTCAAGGAGTGAACCAAGTCCTGCAGGAAGTGGGCGAGCCGTTTACGATCATTCATTACTACGAGGGTACTCCTTTTCAAATGGAAGAGATGGTTGCTTTTCATCGAAAAAAGTACGAGCAGGGGGTAAGCGACGGGGCACTCACTGGGGTTAAAAGAGTAGCAGACGAGCTGACACGGCTGAACATCCCAAATGACTGGGTAGTACCGACTGTTCAGGATATTTCTGTCTCTCTCGAACGTGCGCTGCTCTCGACGGAAAAGCGGCGCAACAAAGACTCTCAAATTGTTTTTGGGATCATCCAGATTGACGACTATCGTGAGCTGCTGGAAAAAAGCACGTCGGAGCATGGTGTACAGCGGCTAAAGCTTGAGATTCAACGAATGTTTTTGGATTATGTCGGTTGTTTAGAGGGACATTTGAGTAGTCTTGGTGGCGATGAGTATTTATTCGTGACAACCAGGGGGATTTTTGAACGCGAAACTCGTGGATACAAGACGATCCCGATTCTTTTGGAAGCAAAAAAGACGCTAGGAATCTCACTGAGTGTAGGTGTTGGCTTTGGACAGTCGGCTAATGAAGCGGGAACGCATGCACGCTTGGCACTGCGACAGTCAAAAGAATTCGGAGGTGACATCTGCTTCATCGTTCGGGAAGACAGGAGTGTGATGGGTCCCGTCGAAATGTCCCATCCCATGATATACGAGCTTTCGATCACGGATGAAGCTATTTTGGCGAGAGCCGAGAAGGCAGGGATGACTGCCGCCTATATGAGCAAGCTGATGGCGCAGGTGACCCGTCTCGGAAAAATGGAGTATACTGCGCAGGAGCTAGCAGCCATTCTCGGCGTAACGATTCGCAGCTCTCACCGGATACTGCTGCAATGGTTGGATGCCGAGCTGGTCGAGATTGTAGGGATCGAAAAAATTTCTGTGAAAGGAAGACCGCGGCAAATTTATCGGCTCAGCTTTGTTGATGAATGGCGCAACTGACAGGAAACCCTAATCAATAAGCAACTACTATTATTACGGTTATCAAATAGCCAGACGATAAGACACCGAGCCGATTATTTGTGAAAACGTCACAATTATCGGCTCTCACTTTTTTAAACATACCCGTACACGATTCAATTAGGCAGACTCCGATCAGCGGCGGAAAAGAAAGTATAAGTCATGCAGAAATAGAATCAGAAATGAAAATTCAGATTAGCTGATCCGAGTCGTGAGATTTGCGAGAATAAGATTGTCAGTTCTGTTGGTGAAAGGTCGAAATCTCGCTGTATCCAGTAGTGGATGGTCCCCACATAAGCAGAGGCAAGATAAGCAAATAAATAGTGCTGTTTGGCGGGGATTTCATTCAAGCTTTCGGAGTTGAAATAGCGATAAGAACGATGAAACTGTTCCTGTATTATATGGTTCATCCGCAATCCAAAGGACTCGTCTCCGTTTGGTCCCATGAATACCTGAAAGAACCTCTTGTGCGTGGCCACGTATTCAAAAGGTCGAACATAGCCATAAGGTGGCGGGGCATCAAATGGCTTTTGCCGATTGATGTCCTGACCAAGTTTTTTAATTATTGAATAAAATCCTTCCAGTATTTCGCTCTTAAATTGCTCAGCAAAATCTTGTATATCCTGATAATGCAAATAAAAGGTGCCCCTGTTCAAACCAGCCCTATCTGTCAGTTTTTTTACGGTAATGTTGTCCACTCCGTTTTCCATCGCCAGATCAAGAAAAACTTCGCGTAGCAGTTGACGAGTCCTGAGAATTCGACGATCAATCCTAGTTGTCATACAATTCCCTCTTTTTATCAAAATTTCAGCGAATTACTAACCATTCTGCTCATTCCTGTTGATTAATGAACACAAGAGAAGTAGAAGAGCATTGGATACAACTGTCTATCTATTATAATGATTTATATCACCGTTAATCAACACTGTGTTCATTATTGTATTTCAACATGAATAGGAGAGCGATACATGCTTAAAAGAGACTCATCTGCTTCGACCTCTAATGTAAATGCTGTAGTCACCGTAAACCGTGAATCGTTTATTTACGCCCTGATTGCAATTATTCCAGGCATGATGATGGTTATGCTCAATAGTACAGCGATGAATGTTGCGATTCCAAGCCTAACCCAGGATTTTCAGGTTTCATTTGAGATATTGCAGTGGGTCATCAACGGTTATTTGCTGGCGATGGCTGTTACGGTTCCGCTCTCAGGATGGTTTTCAGACAGAATCGGGGCAGGACGGGCTTATTTAATGACGGTTATGCTATTTATCATTGGTTCACTGTTATGCTCGCTGGCACAAAACTCTGGACAGCTTATCGCATTCCGTATCATTCAGGGATTGGGTGGGGGGATGATCCAGCCGATTGGCATGGCGATGATTTTTCGGCTGGCACCCCCAGACAAAAAAGGGCAGATTATGGGCATGCTTGGCATACCTATGCTGATTGCTCCAGCAACAGGGCCGATTTTATCCGGATGGCTTCTGGAGGCTACGGGTTGGCAATGGATCTTTCTGATCAATCTTCCCATTGGGGCGCTCGCAGTGTGGCTTGGCTTGAGTCATCTATGCAAACATGATTATCTACAAAAAACTCACAATAAACAGCAGTCGTTTGATCGACTTGGCGTTATGCTTGCACCAACAGCTTTTGTACTTTTGACTTTGAGTATAAATCAGCTTAGTTCAAATACGTGGGGATCCATTATGATGGGGGGGACAGGGGCTTTATTGCTGATTTGGTTGTGTATCCATGAGCTCCGTCATGAAAATCCCATTCTGGAATTAAGGGCTTTTCGTGCCTATCGCTTTCGAAGGGGCATGATTGTCAGTTCAATTCAATATGCAGCCCTGAATGGGTCGATCGTATTTATTCCGTTATTTTTGCAAAATTATCGTTCTTACAGTCCTTTCGATGCCGGATTAATTATGAGCATGCTTGCGATTACCTCTGGTCTGCTGATGCCAGTAGGTGGAAAAGTATATGACCGTTTCGGGATCCGGCCATTAGCTTGCTCCGGTATGGGAACCATTGCTGTGGCTTTGCTACTACTTTCCTGGATAAATGAGATAACAAATCATCTACTAATTGCAGGCATAGTCGGTTTACTTGGGATCGGGATGGGGTTATGCATGATGTCACTAAACACATATATTCTACAATCTGCTCCGGCTTCTATGATCAGCAGAATTACGCCTTTAACTGCAGCAGGAGCTAATCTAATTATACCGGTGGCAATTGCCTGCTTAAGCAACTTTCTAGCAATGCGTACCTTTAGTCACACTGTAAATGAATATAAATATAATCCAGTTGCTGCTGAAATGGCTGCTTATTCAGACACCTTTTTGCTGACAGCATGCATTGCTTTAGGCGGAGCATTTTTCAGTCTACTGCTGAAGCCATTAAAGGACAAGAAATAAAGGATAACGTAGAAGGGTGTAAGAAGAAAATGAGGAGTTGAATGAAAGATGGGAAAAGAAATAAACGCAGATGTGATTCTTTCAGGGAATGCCGTTTTTACATGTCTAGAGGATGAGCCCAAGCCAGCCTCCATTGCGATAGTTGGAAATAGAATTGTAGCGGTATGTTCGAAACAAGAAGTAAAGGCATTCATCGGTCCCGAGACAAAGATATATGAATTCGATGATCGATTGATTATTGGTAATAGTTCCTTTTTTGAATTATTTATGAAAGAAAAGCATAAAAGTAGCTCTTAGAAAACGTTGTTCTTCCGACTCAATAAGCTTGATAACCTTCAGGGACGATTTTTCGACAACACAAACTTCTTTAGTTGCACTCATCTTGAACGGATCTCCGGCAAAGAGTTGTTCAAACGTTCTCTTGCAGAGTTCCCATCGTATCTCACTGAAGATCGTTCAAAATGGCTTCATTCAATAGTAACAAATCGAGACCAGCCCAAATATCATTTGGCTGGTTTTTTTGTTCATGTACACCCAGTTATAGTTTTGAGAGTTGCCTATCGATATGGGAGCCAACCCACTCATACCGCACATGATACGGCGGAAAGGCATAACAAGGCCATTTAACAGCACTCTATAGCAAATTGTCCCTAGTACTTTACATAAGATTAATTACCAGCGACAATACCATACATTACAAATTAAAATGTTGACAATGTTAATAAGTGGTGATAAATTTGTTTGAAAATACAGATTATTAAGGAGGGGTAAGAATGCAACAAACCCAAAGCCAGCCGTGGATCAACGCGGGTACACTGGCGTCGATCCAAGAGAAGGGCCATAAGGTAATCCACGGCGGGATCGCCGTGTTTTATCATGAGGAACAGGTTTATGCCGTAGATAATCGCTGTCCACACTTGGGATTTCCCTTGCATATGGGTAGCTTGTGCGACGGGATACTCACCTGCCATTGGCATCATGCTCGCTTTGACGTCTGTAGCGGTGGAACGTTGGATCCGTGGGCGGACGATGTTCCATCCTATGAAGTGAAAGTGGAAAAAGAGGTAGTTTGGGTGAATCCGCATCCAAAGCAGACGAACAGCATTGAGAAATACAAGCTTCGATTGCGGGAAGGACTGGAGCAAAATCTGGGTCTTGTGATTGCCAAAGCTGTCGTCGGATTAGTGGAAGCCGGCGTTCCAGCAACGGAAATCATGGAGGTTGGCATCAAATTCGGTACCGTCTATGGAAGAGGCTGGAATTCTGGGCTCACCATCCTTACCGCGATGGCCAATGTACTGCCGAAGTTAGATAAAGCAGGAACGATACTCGCTCTTTATCAAGGGTTGCTTCATGTGGCTCGCAACAGCTCCGGTGCCGCAGCTCGGCATCTTCTAAAGCCGCTACCGGTGGCTGACGTTCCGTTCGAGCGTCTGACGGAATGGTACCGCAACTGTATCGAGGTCCGCGACACACAAGGGGCTGAAAGAGTGTTGCTCACGGCGATCCACCAGGGGACTTCTCTGGAGCAGCTTTCGGAGATGATGTTGATAGCGGTGACTGACCACTTTTATTTGGACGGTGGCCATACCTTCGATTTCCATAATAAAGCCTATGAAGCGATTGGCCTTATCGGCGAAGCGCACACCGATCAGACGCTGACCTCACTGGTTCGGCTCCTCGCCAATCCGACCCGGAGCGAGGAACTACATCAGTGGCAGTCCCCAGTTGATCTGGTCGACCCCCTAAAGGAAGTTTTCGCCCAGCTGGATAGCTTTTCTTTGGCCGAGCCATTTACGGATATTTCCGCAGCAGATGAGGAGAGAATCGTGAAACAGCTGTTAAGCGATGAACCCCTTGAAACGGTGAACCTTGTGACAGAGCTCTTGAATTCCGGCGTACATCCAGCCCACCTGGCCCAACTGGTTACTTTGGCCGCAGCGGAACGAATCGTCCGCTTCCATACCCAGAATGATTTCGGGGATTGGATCTCCGTTTTGCATACCTTTACGTATAACCATGCCATGCATGAGCGTTTGCGTCGCTCGAACCATCCATTGCTCATTCGGGCGATCTATCACGGGTTAATCAGAATTTATTTGGACCGTTTTTTGAATATACCTTCCGCACAACGTCCGGATGCCTCGGCCGTCCCCGCCGTCGACACTACCAATCCGGAGCGGCTGCTTGAAATTTTGGATCAACGCCAGCAAGTGAACGAAGCTGCCCGCTGGACAGCCGGCTTCCTTCACGCAGGCGGCGACCCTAACGCTCTGCTTAATACTTTAGGTCATGCGCTCTTACGCGAAGATGCCGAATTCCATTCGTTTCAAATGTACGAAGCGGCGGTCGTCGAATATGAGCTATGGGCAACACGCAACGACGCCTTCGCCATCCGTGCTGGAGAAACAATGCTTCTGGCGGCAACCCGCTATTTGGCGGTCCATGCGCCCACACCCCGTGAACAGCCGCATATCGCCCGTATTGCTACTCGGCTGCACCGGGGTGAGCGACTATTCGAAGAGGCGTAATTCTAACCTAAAAGTAACCTCTAGTTGGAGAGATGACTTCTTTGTCATCTCTTTTGCCGTCAAGAAAGGCGTGCGACCGTTTAATGATGGAGAATGAGATAACTTGGGCAGGAGTGAAATGGCCGAATTTCAAATAGATCGCGCAATGCCTATGAAGTCCGAGAGTCTTAAGATAACAGGCGTTTGCGATGTAGTAGAGTATGTGTTACATTCCTTGATCTATGGACGAATCGGAAAACAACACACTCGCTAAATCGAACATTACTTCGCTTCATAGGCACCGATATCCACAATCTCACCTTGAAATCTTAAATTTCCATCAAAATCCGTTCCACCGACGTTTGGCAAGCTTATTCCTGCGGTAATAGCGGGCGAATTAGACTGCAAATGCAAATCCGGCATTTTCAAGTCCATGAATTAGTGATCAGCGAACCGGGTAAGGGTATCAGTATCTTCAATGGGAAGGGGATACTCCGTTGAATAATTGGATTGAGCTGGCGCGTCAGCTTCTCTTCCGCTTTTCTCAGATGGAAATGAGCTTCTTCAGCATGTCCAGCCTCCAAATAGGTACGCCCCAGCTCCATGTAAATCCAGCCGATATCCGGCTCAATATCAAACCTGTTGGCGTGACTCAGCGCATCTTTTCCCCATTCAAATGATTGTGTGTACTCACCCGGCAAACGCAGGAGCTTCACCATCGAGCTGTACGGAAATACCTTTGAAGCCTCGTCACAGTGTCTGGAGATTTCAAGTGTCTGATGAATGAGCGGCCCGGCCTTGTTCAGATCATTTTTCGCCAAATAGATTTCGGACAGGTTCCAGAGAGAATGCATCTGGGTGTAGGAGATGCGATATTGCTCCGAATATGACAGGCTTTGCTTGATATAATAGATGGCTATGTCCAAATCGTTCATGAATCGGTAAACCTGGCCCAGCATGCTTAGGTTAAACGCGATCAGCCCGTAATTGTTGGTCGGCAAGCAAGCGTCCATTGACTCCAGAAAGTATTTCTTCGATTGAACCAAATCTCCGTGATAAAACTGGATATTCGCTAACCGATGCTGGAAATGGGCAATGGTCAGGGGGATGAGCCTGCTTGAAGGACGTACAGTGAACAGGATAATTCAAAACGATTCGTTCAGAAAATAGATTTGATTTAAAATGTTCTGAAAAATATTTTTCGTTAAATTTTTTCACTGAAAAATTTCTGTCGCAAAATGAGCGTCTAAATTGCTGGTTTTACACGAAAACAACGATGGCATAATTGTTGCAAATCTTTTCTTGCGAGTTCGAAATAAAGGAGGAAGAAAACAGTGACAGTTGATTTGCGCGGTATCAAGGCGATTGACGTTCATGCCCACTCTTACCTGCTTCAATCTACACAGATGACAGTGACAGAGATTGTGCAGAAGCTCTCATTATCCGTTTTACCCGATATGTTTAAAGAAACAAACTGCACCAACCCCAAAATTCCGTTTTCGGGGACCAATATGTATATGCAGATCACGATGCAGCGTCTTGCAAAATTTTTTTCCTGTGAACCGATCGCCTAGGAGGTCGTTACGCACCGAATCGGAGCGTCGAGCACATCGTCGGCTTAAATCAAGGGACAGCAGATTCCGATTGATGGTGGCGAATTGGCTTAATTTGAAAAAGGGAGGAATCAATATGGCGGCAAAAGATTGGAAAGGAATCGTACAGGAATGGGTCGAGCACAATCAGCAGCATATCGTCGAACTGTTGCAAGAACTGGTTCGTTTCAAAAGTGTGAATCCGAATTTTTTGGAGCGACCTGAAGCGAGTGAAAGTGACAAGCTACAGGAGTTCCTGAAGGATTACTTGCTTTCGATGGGACTTACCGTAGATAAGTGGGATGTATATGAGGGACAACCCAACGTAGTGGCGTCCATAAAAGGAAAATCTCGAGACAAAACGCTTATCCTGAATGGCCATGTCGATGTCGTTCCGGAAGGGGACATGAGTCGCTGGAGCGTCGATCCCTGGAAGGCTGAGATTCATGGAGGCAGGCTGTATGGGAGAGGCTCCATGGACATGAAGGCGGGAGTGGTGAGCAATATCATGGTGGCCAAGTTTCTCTCGGAATTGGGAGTGGAATTGAACTCTGATCTGGATCTCCATATCGTCATTGATGAAGAGAACGGCGGAGCTGGCACTCGCGCTGTGCTGGACCGCGGGTATCGCGGTGCCGGCGTAATCGTCACGGAACCGACCGACGGCACCGTCAATCCGGTAGAAGGCGGACTTCATTGGGCGCGGGTTTCGGTAAAAGGAGTCGCTGGACACTCGGCTTGGCGCTATCGTCACATTTATCCCGGTTATGAGCGGACCGGCGTGAATGCGATTGAGAAGGCAATGAAAATCATTCAGGCAACCTCGGAGCTGGAACGAGACTGGGGTTTGAATCGACGTCACCCGCTGCTGCCTCCAGGGGCAAACGCGATCAACGCGGGCGTTATGCTGGCGGGAGCAGGTGTCAAAAACGGCATTCCTGAAACGATAACGAATCCAGCGATTATTCCGGATTATTGCGTCATTGAGTACGACATCAAGTATTTGCCGACGGAGAACTCGGAAGACATCAAGCGAGAATTTGAAGCAGCAGTTAGTGCAGCGGCCATTACCGACAGCTGGCTGCGCGAAAATCCGCCTATAGTGGAATGGGGGCTGCGTGGTGTTGACTTCCCGCCAGTCAATACGCCATTGGATCATGATATCGTCAAAATCATTGCCGACGGTCAAGCAGCATTTGGAATCTCACCGGTGTATCAAGGATTTGTAGCCGTGTGCGATGTGGCCTGGTATGCAGGTCGCAACATTCCGGGCGTGATTTACGGGCCGGTCGGTGCGCAACCGCACGGGCCAGACGAGTACGTGGAGCTAGACTCGCTGTTCGAGGTGACGAAGGTGCTGATTTTGTCAGCGTTGAAATGGTATGGAATTTTAGGCGGTGACGAAAAAGAAAAGGAGTGTTAAAGCGCGTGGAAATAAATCAGAGTGCTCATACTGATAAAGATGTGTTCAAAAAATATCGCCAACCGAAAAACGTAGAGCAGTATGGAATCGAACAAGTCCCTGAAGAAAAGAGAACAGTGAAATGGTATGACATTTTTTTCATGGTTATCAATTTTTTAATGAATCCTGGCATGATTCTGATTGGCGGCGTTGCGGTTGCGTCTGGCTTATCATTCTGGGCGGCGATTACCTCCGTTATCCTGGGGATCGCGGTCGCGTTTGGCGCTTATCTCGTCATGGCTACGATAGGCGTTGATCACGGCGTATCAGGTGCGGTTGCAACGCGGATGGTCTATGGCGTCAGAGGATCAAAATACACAGTGTCGCTTTTTCGTGCGATCACGGCCATCTATTGGTTTTCCATTCAAACCATCGTGGGGGCGGCCGCTATCGTAGTGGTCATCAACAAGCTGTTTCAGACGGAAGTGAGCGTTATCGCTGTAAGCTTAACTTTTGCAATATTCCAAATTGTTATTGCCACTTTCGGTTACAACTGGCTTAAGTTTCTATCTCGCGTGGCACTGCCAATCAAACTTATCGCACTGATTTTCGTCTGTTATCTGTTCATGACCCATGATGATCCGAACTATGCGATACCCAAAGTGTTCGGATATGAAGGAACAATCGGTTGGGGGTGGGGCGCATTCATCGTTTCCTTGAACTCATTGACAGCGATTTGGTTGTCGATGACCACAGATGCGGCGGACTTTTGCCGCTACTCGCGAACCCGCGTTGACATGTGGATCGGCACCATGGCAGCAGCGTGCATCGGTACATTTACCTCAGCGTTTGTCGGCGCTTATTCTGCGGCTGCAACACTCGGAAAAGTGCCAAATGGGCTGGAGGGAGCAGCTTCTATTGCGAGCAGCGGCATAGCCCTATTCATCATCCTGCTTCTGGTCGTGCTGGATAACTGGACGATCAACGTCTTGAACATCTATACCGGATCGCTCTCGGTTGTAAATATGATTCCAAAGCTCGGCCGCTTTTGGGCCACGCTGATCGTTTCCGTCATTGGCGTCGGCTTGTCCATTTTCCCAATGATGCTAGATAAAATGCAAGCGACGATGACGGTCTCCGGAATTTTCTACGCGCCATTGGCTGCTATTTTGATAACTGATTATGTGTTGGTGAAAAAAGGAAGGCTGGTTGTCGACCAGCTCTTTGATGATCATGGCATCTACCGCTACACAAACGGCTGGAATGTACCGGCACTCATTTGGACAGTGATCGGATTCTTTATCTATCAAGTAACGCCGCCAGAATACTTCCAATCAGCAATTTGCCTGATCCTCACGGGGCTGGGCTATTATTTGCATCAAAGGCTAACTGGACAAGTCTATAAACAGCAGGAGAAACTGACAAGGATCAGTGCGTAAAAAAGAGAGAAACTTATAGAAAAATGATACGGACCGATATTGCCCAAGAGCTGCGAACAAACCGTAGCTCTTTCTCTTTTTTCTTGCTATAAAAAATAGGTTTCATCCCGATTCCAGCTAAGAGAACGAATGGGGGCATCTCACGCCATCGATCCTACACAAACGGATGCCGTGTAAAAAAATCAGAGCGCTCACGAACACTAAATGTATGGAGCCGACAACGCCACGATTGATATTAGTTGAATCTCTAAGTGCATTGCTCATCTCATGTATAAGTACTTGGAGACCTACTACCATCAACAGTACCACTATGCACTAAGACAAATATTAAAACATGAACTCCTTAGATCCCAAGGAGAATGTTCTTGACGACAGCAGATAGCTAAATCCACAAAGGTATTCAACTCAAATAAGTTGTTACTTGTTTGACGTGCTTAAATCAATAATGTTGTCTCGTGTTACAGATTTGTAATATTAACATAATGTTCAAAAATAACTAACCCAAATGAGAATCATCGTCCCGATAAGTGCTGCAGTGAAATCTTGCTTCCAATTTGTTTTCGCAAAGGGACTCCATTTGCCACCAAAAAGACTTGCCAATCGAGCTATAAGGAACATGGCAATTAAGATGGTTAGGACGTGGACTATGAGCAGCACATTTTCACCTCAGATCAATATGATTCTCAATAGAGAATGGAATGTGATTATACAAAATGTATGGAGGTAAAAGGGATGAACAAAGTGTGTAGCAATTGCTTGTTATGCGGAAATGAAGGGAGGCTTGCATAGATTATCCTGAGTGAATTATTAAACACAATAGTTATGCTTTAAAAAGGAAAATGTCACCTAATTTTTTCCGATTTAAGGATCGATATTTGACTTTTGGAAACATGAGAGAATTAAGTAGCCCAAAACTATTCCGCAAATAGTGGAAAACTTTGTTCCAACCGAGAGAATCGAAATGGAAGGAAAGTATGTCCCTAATGGCGAGAAGTAGATGAGAATTACAGTAGCTCCGAAAAGGGTAGGTATTCCAACGGCTACGATTCTTATCCAATCAAAGTTCCAGCGACCCTCTGCTTTAATTACTTGAACAAATTTTGGAAGGGCGAACAGTAACCCGATCAATGTTGGATAAAGCGAACTGTATAAGTTTGACGGAAAGGAATTGAATGTTTCCTTAGCTCGTTCAACTAATACGAGCTCATATTGCATGAGTGCGTTCAGTATGAAATAAACAATAAACATATAGCTTAAATATCCAGCAAGGCGTGTAGTTCCTCGAATGAGAATCCCCTCTTCCTATTATTATGCGATGAAAGTACCAGTAGTTTCGGGATATAACTTAATTTGAATTTTGTTAAAACAGTTCATTTAAAGCTTTGTATAACCAACAGTATTAAAAACATAAATCCACCAATGAGTACGCATGAAAAAACAAAATAACCAAACCAACGAATAGGTTTTGGCAACTTTTTGATATCAGCCGGTCGGATGGGCATGCCCACTATCTTTTGATAATGATCAGTTACGCTGTTGAAAGGCTGAATTTCTGGAGCTATATGACGTTGATCGTGGTCAGGATTCTCTTTCATAAAGGGACACCTCCAATTAGATGAATATCTCCATATTTTGGAGAGCAGGAGTGTTTTCAGAATGCCCATTGTGTTCAGTTATTTAAGGTCTTGTCTTCCTTTTGACAAACAACTGAAGCGATTTTTTATATCTCCCAAAGATCAAGGATGTAGGCGATGCGTCCCAGGCAAGTTCCATTAGGTTCTTTCCAATTCCTTTGCCTTGACATACTTGTTTAACCAGAATTTCAGGGATTGTACTAAAGAAGTAACCGTCTGAAAGAATTCCAGCGCTGCTAACTAAAACTATAAGCTTCTGTGATCATTTTTTCAAAAAGCTGAGATTAACAAAACATTACATGTGTCTAGTAGCAAATCCAAGAGTAAGTGAAGACAGTGGGCCAATGAATGCAAGAAAAAGTGAAAAAGCAGCATTTTTAATCTGATGTACTAGAAAAAATGTTGCAGAGCCAACTACTGTCATAAGGTTTAGAATCCATGGAAAAGGTAGGAAATAATGAAGGATTAGGGCAAAGAATTCACCTAATAGAACAAAACAAAGTAAACTTAACCAGAAACTCGATATGTTCTTTGAATGGAGAATTTTTAAGAGAAAAAAGCCAAAAATTCCTCCAATAAAAATGAAGGGAGTAATGAGTGATAGAAGTTTTATGTTTTCAAGTGGATCATTGATTAGTAAAAAGAAGATCAAAGTTGCACCAATTAGCGAACCAGTACAGCCTTTAAAATACGTAAGCATAATACTCCCACCTATTTTTTCCGGTTAGTAGCGGTTCCATTTTAACATTACTGTTAATTATTGGCAAATACAAAAGGCATCTATTTACCCATAGAGAAATTAAATAAACCCCCTTAAAGGGGGCAAATTAAAACATCAATTTATGAGCTTCTTTAAATTCCTGAATATCTTTAAAAAGAGACTTCACAAACGTTTTCATGTCATCAAATACTTGTCTTGAAAGTTCATTTTCAAAAACAATTTCATTTATGTGGTTAATGTGAACATGTGGAAAGGTTTCGATTCTAAAAACAAGGGGTTTTTTAAGTTACTGTAATATCTAATTAAAACAGATGAACGAAGTGCGTTGGGTTATTCCGTTCGAAGCTCATCTACGCGATCGATATTATAGTCACCAAAAATTTCTCTATCCTCTTCTGCTAACTTTGATGCACCTTAACATTAATAGTAGTAATTGTATCTAAAATTTGGTATTGCGAGAATCGTATTTATTTTACACCATTACTTCAGAAGTTAATATCTGGCGTTGAAATAACTACCGATTAGCCTGACTAATGGGGTGTTGATCTTGAGAAAGTATCTTGGTACGAATGTTCAAGTAGAAATCTATTCTTTGACTCAAAGAGATTATTATCGGACCTGTTAGACTGCAAATTTGCGCAAACGAGTTAAGTTCGTTCCGGAGAGCTTCTATCTTTAGGTCTAGACAATCTACATCATCAGGTCCCATCTTTCTTTCCCCTTTTCGATTGCAATTTATCCAAATTATAACAATGCGAGTGTTGAAAGACTACAGATCTTCTGTAAATTAGTGTAAGAGATTATAAATGCATAAAAATAGCCCCCAACAGGGAGCGCGCATATATGTTCGGCAAAAACATTATACCAGGGGCATACCACGAGAAGGAACTGGAAGATGAGGGCACAGATACAAGAACAATTGTCTTTTCTTCAACCAGTAAAGTATCTCAGCACTTCAAGGGTTAAAGACATCAACGTTTACTTAGAACTTGGACTAACAAAGGACCAGTATTACGAAAGTAAAAAAGATGTAATTGCTCAAATTGCCAAAGCACTCGGTATGATCTGAGTGCCTTTTTATTTTTCATTAAACAAGACGATGTTGACAATTAACCGATGTTTACATGATTAAGCACGAAATCTAGTCTTCCCTGCAAAATTGAGATGAAAGATGGATAGACGAGGGACAAGTAATCTGTACAATGGAAATAAATTACACATATCTAAATATGGAGGAATTCAAATGAGCTATGATTTAATGGCTTTTGAGCCGTCCAAAGCGCCGAAGGAAAGGAAGGCGTTTATGGATTGGTATGAGCAGCAAGTGCAATGGTCGGAAGATCATGAATATCAGCATTCTTCGGTCTGTTCGGAGGCGCTGCAGCGCTTTTACAGTGAGCTGTCTGAGCATTTTCCCAATATGAATGTAGATGATGAAATTTTTGAAGCTATGGAGGAAGCAGGAACTGATAACCGCTTGACCGACTATTCGCTTGGGTCTGCCGTCATCTATGCGGCTTTTGCTTATTCTGTAGCTGAGGAAGCCTATTCGACTATGCGGGAATTAGCGTTAAAACACAAGGTAGGATTTTTTGATGTCAGTAGCGACGACGGCGAAATATATTTCCCTTGAAGCGAAGTAAAAGACTAACGAGTATCGAGAGTTGAATACAGCATTGCCACGAACCACCTCACAGGTGGTTTTTTTGTTGAGAGTTGGATACAGGCAGATATTAAAAAGTCCCCGACAAAATCCATACAAAATTCGGGACGGCTAGTCAGAGACGCGCCTTACTACTTACGTGACATTGAAAATCTTGTATGTCTAGATACTGGAGTTTTGGCAGAAGCGGTTCTTTCCTCATAGAGGCGAAAGTGTTACCATCGAGGTTAAATCCAGAATATTCAACTGCGGCTCCAGTAAATGATGCTGTCATATTAAAATATCAATATACTAATGTGAAAGAGGGATTGTATGGGAATTGGATTTTGTATGGAAAAAGATTTTTCTTTGCACATGCAACGCTATTTACAGGAAAAAGTATCTGCCAGTGGAACCGCTGCCAGTGTAGCGATTATAGGCGGAAACCATGCTGCCGCCGCGGCGGTTGGAAGAAGCCCAGATGACAACTCGCCTGTCACCATAAACGATCGATTTGGAGTCGCCTCTGTTTCCAAGGTTTATTGCGCCATGGCGGTGCTGAAGCTTGTGGAACAGGGGAGGCTGGCTCTGGATACTCCAGTTGTGGAATATCTGCCTCGTTTCACCATGCGGGATCCCCGGCATCGCAGCATCACACTGCGGATGTGCCTAAATCACTCGTCGGGCTTGCCGGGGTCTTGCGCCAGAAATGATATTACCGCCCAGTGGCTTTTTTCCAATTGCTATGACGAGCGATATGACTATTTTTCTAAAGCCTCCCTCAAGGCAGACCCCGGAGCCTTTTCCACCTATTGCAATGATGGGTTTAGCTTGGCGGAGATGGCGGTTGCGGCAGTTGCGGGCAGAGAATACATGGATTTTATCAGGGAATATATAACCACCCCGGCGGGAGCAGGCTCCACAGGCGACGGGAACCCTGCTAACGGATTGAAACAGGCGATCCATATGAAGAACTGCCCCGCGGAATATGTCACGGCGATAGGTTCTGGGGGAATCGTAACCAATCTTCTCGATTGTGCCAGAGTGGGGCACCTGTTCCTAGATGCCTGTGGTATCCTGGCGGATGAGAGCATCCAGGAGATCGCAAGGCCGCAGGGTATGCTCCTTGCGGAGGATCAGGGACTGGGCTGGGACACGGTGAATTTTTTACATAAAGAGTTTGATTTTGGGCCCGGCGCGCTGGGCAAGAGAGGGGGGACTGTTCAATATGCCGCTTATCTTCTGGTAAGCAGGGAATATGGATTCTCAGCGGCGATTTCCACCACCTCAGATACGCAGTTGGATCCCCTGGACATTCTTTGTGAATTATGTGCCCAATATATTGAGATGCGGCAAAATCGAACGGCACGCCGGAAGCCGCTGCTGAAGCCAGAAACGGTTACTTCCCACGAAGTCCACCTAGAGAGGTTTCAAGGAGTTTTTATGTCGGCAAGCGCCATCTATCGGGTTGCTACGGGCAGGGATTTCATCACGGTGGAACGGTATGAGCGCTGTTCGGGGTGGATTCCCTATGTAGAAAAAGCGGTGTACTTTGGGGATGGGTTTGTATCTGACGACGGGGTGCTGCGCTTCCGGGAGCAGGGGGGCAGGCGCTACCTACTGATCGAGACGGCCTCAGAGACCATGGTGATTGGGCAGAAAGTTGATTTGGAAGAGACTCCCAGCCTCCATGAGAAGTGGAGGAACAGAACGGGGAAAACTTATCTGGCATGCAACATGCATCCTGGCGATTACCAGCCTGCAGGAGGACTGATCATCGAGCAATTCGAAGGGAGCGGCATTCTGCTGTTTCATTGCAGCCCTTACTATACCGTACCGGTCATAACCCGAAATGACAATGAGACAGGACACATTTTGGATGCTCCCGGATACCCTGGCTCCCACAACACCTTCGCGCCTTTTGCATTTGAAAGGGATGGCAGGGAGCTGATTTACAGCGGCGGGTTTGAGTATGTGGATTCGGATACCCTTGTATTTCTGAAGAATGGACGCATTGTATCTGACAAGCCATGCAGTAATCTGGTCTACAAAATTGCAGCGGGGAAAAAACTCCAGATCGCCAAATCCTGGTCTGTGCGTGTCATGATGCTGAAAAATGATTTGAGCATCCATTATGATGAGCTTTTACATCAGGATATGCCCCTTACCTGTGACGGATATATCGTGTTTGCGGGTGTTGAACCGTTGGACATTTCCGTCAAGCTAGAATAAGGAGAAGTAGCTGCATCCGTCGTTGTCGAAATCGGAGCTGTCAATTCCATCAAGCAGCAACAACAAGCAACAACAAGCAATCGTGGAATATGGTTCGTATCGTGGTTTCTTAAGAGATCACTGTCCGCCTGCCATTGGAAAACGATTCACTGTTGTTGCTTTTTTCATTCGATTTTTATGAAAAGCTTCGCCCAAAATGCAAAAAGGACGATTATCGATACCTAAAGCTCATATGCCGAATTAAAGGCCTAAAGAATTGTCGCTATTCATAAATCGAGCTGATATTTGTTGATTAATTTTCATAATTATTCTACAATATGATAAATTCACAATCTATGGATATTAAAATTATCATTTTGGAATGGAGTTATGAAAAAATGCCTAAGAAAAATTTCGAACTACTTTCGGATGAAAAAAAAGAAGCAATCTTTTTATTGGCAAAGGATTTGTTCAGCGAGTATTCGTTCGATGAAATCTCGATGGAGATACTCACCGATAAGCTTTCATTGCCTGCGGCGACATTCTATCGTTATTTCAAAGACAAAGAAGATCTATTTATCACGTTTCTGAACTGGTACGGCGACTATGACGAACTGTCGGAAGACTTCATCCGCAATCCCAAAGAAGAGAAAGGCGAAAGATCCCTGGCGGACCGTCGGCTGATTCATACGATACGCAACGCACCTGAAAGCACGCTCCTAAAGCTCTATTTCGGCAAATACAAAGATGCGACAAAAAGTGTCTTTTTAAAGGAACTTCTCAAGCTGAAGTATGGGGGAATGCTGCGAGAAGATATTGACCCGGATTTGATCGCCTACATGTACGGCACTACCATGTACAACCTTCAGCTCTATTTCAGGGAGATGGGGCTTAATTCACTGGAGGATGTGGAGCTCTGTTCCGAAATCGCGCGAAATTTCTATCAATCCTTTTTCAGGTACGGCATTATGAAGCCTGATTCCGCTGAATGACAAACACGCCATCCTGGAAGTTTGGATTAGCCTTGCCAACTTGCTTCGATGGAAGCCGTTCTAAAATAAGCTAATGTGGAGGGCATATTTATGAAAAGATTACTGGCAATCCTGCTATTTATTGCACTTGTAACAGGTCTGGGTGCATGCAGCAAGCCAAGCGTCAGCAGAGATACCTTGACTTACATTGCTTTTGCGCCAAGTGATTCGCTGGTTCCACTGGATATCGGTCTTTGCGAGCCCAATGTGATGCATGCGATCTATGACGGACTTGTAAAGATGGATACCGACGGCAATATTGCCCCAATGCTGGCGAAACGCTGGGACGATACTGGAGAAAAAACGGTTTTCTATCTGGACCCAAATGCGAAATTCCATGACGGTACCCCAGTGACGGCTGACGACGTCATATTCTCATTGGATTTGTTTTTTAAGGGCACTTATTCCTACGGCTTCAAATCCCGCATTGCCTCCTATGAGAAAAATGACGATCATACCGTTACTTTTTACAAAACGGCGCCATACGTCAACCTGTTCACGTTCGGCATCGAAAACATCTTTATCATTCCCAAGGTAGTCTATGAAAAGGATCCCGCCGCATTTGAGAAAGCACCTGTGGGCAGTGGCCCTTACAAGTTTGTCTCGAAGGATAACGGCGGGACGATCACGCTTAAGGCCTACGACGGTTATCACCTCGGCAAAGCCGAGGTGGAGAACATTATTGTTAAACCACCTGTTGACCCTTCCACTGCCGTCATTGCGATCCAAACAGGCGAGGCCGATATGTTCATGGGCGCGCCTATCAGCCAGCTGTCGGTATTCGACAGTAACGACAAGGCTGAGGTGGTTCTGGAGAAAAATTCATGGTCCGCCAATACGCTCCTTCCCCTCAGCAACAGGCTGGCACAGGATCACAATCTTCGCAAAGCCATTTTTCACGCAGTGAATCGCGTAAACGCCGTCGCCCTCGCCAATGAAAATATCGGTGATCCCGCCGTGAACCTGTTCGCTAAACGCCTTATGGGAGATTTTGCGGATAAATCCTATGGTCCGCTATACGACGAGAAGCTGGCAAAGGATTACCTGAGCAAGTCCCACTATGACGGGAGTCCCATTACCATAACAATTTGGCAGGAGACCGCTCTGGCCGAATCCGTTCAGAGCGACCTGAAGAAGATCGGTATCGATGCAAAGATTGAACAGTTGGACGGCAACGCTTGGTTTGACAAGCTCGAGAAAGGTGAACTGGAGTTGACGATTGTGCCGTACGGCTCGTTCTCAGGCACCCTGGAATCCATGCTGATATCCATGAGTAGCACAGGGGCCAATTACGGCGAGCATATGGATAAAAATACGAATTATGATGCTTTAATCAAACAGATGCAGACCGAAACGAACGAGGGGAAACGCAAAGAGTTAATTGGGAAGGCACTTGAAATCCTTTATGAGCGCGCTGATGTTAGTAACCTTTTCGATACACCCTTCGCCTATATCATTAACTCGGATTTTGACTATAACAGTAAGGCAGGCGCCGGAAGCCTATGCCTGTACTTTGGTGATATCAAGCTGAAAACGGGAGCGCAACGGTGAAGCGCATCGAGCTGCCCGGACCCGCCGGGAATTACCCGGTGGGTCTGAGGCACACATCGTATCCATTCTCAATTGAGAATATTTCGACTCCGCTCTCGTTGACCATTTACTATCCGGCTGTAGATAGCGCAGGTGCACCAGCTGCTTACGCGTTCCCACAGGTACTAGAGCCCATGGGACTCGATCGGGTGGATACCAAATGCCTCAAGGACGCGGCGCTTTCAGGGGATGGCCCGTTTCCTCTGCTGATATTCAGCCATGGTTACCTAACGTATGAGATGAGCAATACGTTGCTATGCACGGACCTGGCAAGCTTTGGTTTTGTGGTGGCGTCCATCGGGCATACCGGAGAAGCGTCAGTGATGCTGCCTGACGGTACATACATCCCCAAGGAACAGAAGTATATCGATTACGTATTTGAGCCCCAAATGCTCGACATGGCGGAAAAGCTTCTGAATGAAGTGGCATGTGTACAGGAAGGGACAGCTTTTGAAAACGAACTTGCCGAACTTGCGGCTAAATTTCACGCCATTCACAACGGCAACCTCAACGACAGCGCAGATATATGGGAGAGACATACTCTGAAGGCGGCGGAATATCTTGACACCCTGAATGCCGATCCCACCAGCTTCCTGTACCGCGGGGTGGATTTCACCAAAGGCATTGGGCTGGGGGGACATTCCTTCGGCGGCGCCACGGCGGCGAACTGTTGCGCCGCTTATGATTTGTTTGCCTGTGGCATCAATATGGACGGCGCACAGCTGGGCAGTAGCTTTGGCAAGGATATCGGCAAACCCTTTATGACGTTCAGCGGAACCGACGGAGGCCGGATACTTCGGGATATGTACCGGCGAAACTCCGCCGACGCCTATCGGATCAGCATCAGCAACGTCGGACATATCGGATTTACCGACCGGGGGATCATCGGGAAGCTTGCCGGAAAAGTATATCCGGCTGTTGGGGAAAAGGATCCGGAGCAGGTACGCGCCATCCTCTGCGACCTCCACCTTTCGTTTTTTAAGAAATATCTATTGGGAGAAAAGATCGAGATTCAAGCCCCGGGTGACGTTGACGTGGAGTTTCAACTGAAACCGGGCCGGAGAGGAGGAGAACTGTCATGCTGAGATACACGATAGGAAGAATTCTTCACATTATACCGACCTTGATCGTCGTTATTTTCATCATCTTTTTCATTCTAAACGTTGTTCCAGGAAATCCCGGGCGCGTTATCCTGGGGAAGGACGCCGATGCGAAAGCGGTCGCAGAGTTGAATCACGAGCTTGGAATGGACAGGCCGATGCTGGAACGTTTCGGAACATACTTACTGGACGTGTCAAAGCTTGATTTTGGTGATTCATACCGCAGCGGGCGGCCCGTCTTTGAAGAAATATTTGCCAAGTTCTCGACGACACTCACCCTTGCGCTGCTGGCGGTTGTTGCAATGTCCATCATCGGCATTCCCCTGGGAATTGTATCGGCAGTCAAGCAATACAGCGTCCTCGACTACAGCCTAACCGTTACAGCGCTGCTGCTGGCTTCCGTGCCGGGCTTTTTCCTGGCACTTGTGCTTATCCTGATTTTTTCACTAGGGCTCGGCATACTTCCCTCGATGGGAGCAGGCTCCCCGCTGCATTATGTGCTGCCGGTCATCACCCTTGCTCTGCCAAACGCGGCTTTTCTGGCCCGGCTGATCCGAACATCCATGCTGGAGACGATGCGGCAGGACTATATCCGCACCGCCAAGGCCAAGGGGGCAGGAAAGCTGCGGGTGATTATGCGCCATGCCCTCAAACCCGCGCTGATGCCGATTATCACCGTACTGGGGATGACATTTGCCTGGTTGCTTGGAGGAGCGTTGATTATCGAGATAATCTACGGCCTTCCGGGTATTGGCAATATCATCATCAAAGCTGTGCATATGAAGGATACTCCGGTCATTATGGCCGTCACTATTTTTCTGGCGGTGTTGTACAAGCTGATAATGCTTGCCGTGGATATCATTCAGGTCGTAGTGGATCCGAGACTGAAAAATCGCTTGGGTTGATGCTAGATGAATGACCTCCGACCTAGCATGGGCAAGGAGACCAGATTCTTGAAAGAGGAAAGGAATGATCACTGCTATGAATCAGCCCTCATTAGGAAAGCCGATTTCACCCACCGCAGACATGTGGCATCGGCTTAGGCGCAACAAGTCTGCGATGTTTGGACTCATTGTAATCGCTGTCATCATCGTTGCCGCGATCATGACGGAGTTTGCCGTCAGCTACAGCACTGTAATTGAAACCAATCCCGCCCAGCGGCTGCTCAGCCCAAGCGCCAGTCACCCCTTCGGGACGGATGATATGGGTCGCGATATCCTGGTGCGCGTCCTCTACGGCGCCAGATACAGCCTTGCCTTCGGCATTATCTGCACCATTCTCTCAGTGGTTTTCGGCTCGATCCTAGGGGCAGTGTCTGCCTTTTTCGGCGGTAAAGTGGATGCGGTCATCACCTTCATTCTGGATGCCGTCATCTGTATTCCGGGCATCTTGCTGTCACTCAGCCTTGTCGCCGTGCTCGGAGTAGGATTCCAAAACCTGATCATCGCAATCACTATTTCGTCCATCCCCAGCTTTGCCAGGATTGTGCGCTCCATTGTGCTCTCCGTTGTGGGGCAGGACTATATTGAAGCAGCGCGGGCCATAGGTGTCTCAAATGCGCGCACAATTTTTGTGCACGCTCTGCCCAACGCCATCGGGCTGATTATTGTGAACGCCTCCATGAACGTGGCCGGGCTGATCATGGCTGCCGCCGGACTGAGCTTCATTGGAATGGGAATACAGCCGCCGGACCCAGAATGGGGCGCCATGCTGAGCAACGCGCTCAAGTATATGCGCACCTACCCGCATATCGTCGTTTTTCCGGGATTGGCCATTGTACTCACAGCAGTCAGTTTCAACCTGTTAGGGGATGGCCTGAGCGAGGCGCTTGATCCCCGTATGAAGGAATAGGGGGTGTGGACTTTGGATAGTAACAACCTGTTGGAAATCAAGGATCTCGAGGTCGTCTATACAAGCGGCAAAAGTACGGTGCAAGCGGTCAACGGCATCAGCCTGAGCCTTGGGCGCAAGGAAACGCTGGGACTCGTTGGGGAGACCGGCGCTGGCAAGACCACCATCGCACTGTCCATATTGCGGCTGCTTCCGGAACGCACGGGCAGGATACTGAACGGCTCGGTCACCTTCGACGGCGTTCCAGTGCTGGAGCTGGGCGAAGCGGAGATGCAGGCAATCAGGGGGGGAAGAGTTTCCATGATATTCCAGGATCCCATGACTGCGCTGAATCCCGTCATTCCAATCGGACAGCAAATAGAGGAAGCCCTTTTCCTGCACAATGTCGATAAGCTGGATTCCAAGGCGCTTGGGGAGCGCATCAATGAAATACTGGGGCTGGTTGGTATTCCGCCTGAAAGGAAAAAAGAATATCCCCACCAGTTCAGTGGTGGAATGAAGCAACGCGTCGTGATTGCAATGGCGCTTGCCTGCTCCCCCGAGCTGTTGATCGCCGACGAGCCCACAACCGCGCTTGACGTCACTATTCAGGCCCAAGTGCTGGCTATGATGGAAGAGCTCAAGCACCGGTTGGATATGAGCATGTTGATGATTACCCACGACCTCGGCATAGTCGCGAAAACCTGTGATAAGGTCGCGGTGATCTATAGCGGGGAGATTGTGGAATATGGCACCTTTGAAGACTTTTTTGTCGGAGAACGCCATCATCCCTATACAGATGGGCTGTTTGGCAGTATCCCGGATATATACGGAAATGTAAGACGGCTGAGGCCAATAGAGGGCATGTTGCCTGACCCGACAGACCTGCCCGCTGGCTGCAAGTTCCATCCGCGATGCCCGCATTGCATGGATATATGCAAAACCGTTTTACCGGTCGCTTACATCAATGGGACTCATGCTGTAAAATGCCATATATTTGCATCGGAGGAGGGATATCATGGGGAATACTAATCCGATTTTGCTAGAGACAATTGGACTGCAAAAACATTTCAATGTGGAAAGCGGCAAGCTCCATGCCGTAGACTCAGTCGACCTGCGGATAAAGGCGGGGAGCACCTTGGGTATCGTGGGTGAATCGGGCTGCGGCAAGACAACGCTCGGCCGTACGATCCTAGGGCTTGCGCCCGCGACAGGCGGCCAAATCCTTTTTGAGGGACAAGATATCACCAATTGCGACGCCCGCAAATTCAAGGCGCTGCGCAAAGAGATGCAGATTATCTTTCAGGATCCCTACAGCTCCATCAACCCGCGCCATTCAATCAAGAAAACCATTGCCGAGCCTCTGCTGGTGAACGGGATCATCCGGGACAGGAAGCAAAGAGAGTCCCGCGTTCTGGAGCTTATGGAAACCGTTGGGCTGTCCCAGCGGCTCGAAAATAGCTATCCCCACGAGCTGGACGGCGGAAGGCGCCAGCGCGTCGGCATTGCCCGCGCACTGGCGGTACATCCCAAATTTATCGTATGCGACGAGCCGGTGAGTGCATTGGATGTGTCGATCCAGGCGCAGGTGCTCAATCTCCTGATGGATTTGCAGGAGAGCCTGAGCTTGACCTATCTGTTTATCACTCATAACCTGAGCGTTGTACGCCATATATCAACAGAAATTGCTGTTATGTATCTCGGTCAGTGCATTGAGCGCGCGCCCTCTAGGGAGCTGTTTGAACACCCGCTTCACCCCTATACAAAAGCTCTTATTTCCGCCATACCCGTCGCATCGGCAAAGGCTAGGGAAACACCAACGGAGATTATTAAGGGAGAGCTGACAAGCCCGATTAATCCGAAGCCCGGCTGCCGGTTTGCCTCGAGATGTCCTTATGTTAAAGCTGAGTGTACCGGCAAAGATATCCCGCTGCGCGATATGGGAGGGGAGCATTATGTGTCATGCGTGTTACACGGGGGCGTATAATTATGAAGCTTTTGGCAGAATTTTGGATTAGGAGGTGGGTGAGTGCTTGAAGCATATAAGCGAGCGGCAAGGATATACGCTGCCAACAGAAAGAAACACGTTCTGAACGAGCGCGTAACGGAGCATTGGATCAAGGGGAGCCGGGATTTCTGGTTTGCCAAAGACGTGTCGTCCTGCGATGGAATAGGGACGGAATATATGCGTTACGTGCATGAGGATATGGCTCTGTACAGGCTTTTCGACCATGTGGCATTTGCTGAGGCACTCGGTGTGTGGCATGAGAATGCGAAGCCATTGGAGTTGCCCGTGAATATCCATGGGGTTGACAGGAAAACCATGTATTTCTCCATAAACGGGGAGGAGGGTGAGTTTTGCTATGAGCTGAAAGGCGGCATTGTCAAAAAGCAAGAATATCCGCTCTATGATCAATATGAAGCAACCTCTCCCGATTTTAGGTATTCAGTCTACACAGACGAGGGCAACATCTTTTGCAGGGACAATAGTGCGGGGAAAACTACACAATTGACTACCGATGGCAGCGATTTGCAGCCCTACGCATGCCGGTACCAAATGATTAGCGAGAAGCTGATCAGCAAAGAGCCAAGGATTTTGCCCCTTGGTTTAAAGTGGTCGCCGGATTCCAAACGCTTTCTGACCTACCGAACGGATACCCGCGGGATCAGTCGGTTGCATCTGATACAATCGGATCCTTTGAGCAAAACCCCCGCTCCGGTGGAAGTCAGCTATCCTTATTCCATGCCGGCGGACGCGGAAATCCTGACAGCGCATGTATATCTGGTAGATGTGGAGAGCAAGCATTTCCGGCCTGTTTTGCTGGATGGACAGCCCCTGACTCTTTTTTCGCAGGCGATGTTCGACGCCAAAAACGACCAGCTGAAGTGGACGGGAGATGGCAAGACAGCGTACCTTGTACGCTATGACCGTTACTTTAAAAAAGCGCAGGCTGTCCTGATTGACATGGAAGCCTGTACCGCGCGCATAGCCGCTGAACAGGTTTATGAAACCTTCGGGTTTACAGAATACTTTGGATTTGCTTCACAGGAGATATTCAACGATCCAGGGCTTCTTTACCTGCCGGAAAGCGAAGAGCTGATCTGGCTGCTTGAGAGGGACGAATGCGCCTCCCTATTTCTCATTGACGCCGCAGACGGCAGGATAAAGCGCGACCTGACCCCAGGACCTTATACTGCCAGGCGAATGAGGCACTACAATAAGAATACAAGGACGTTGTATTTTACCGCCTCCGGCCGGGAGTCCGGTATCGACCCCTATTATCAGCTTTTATATGCGGTAAATCTCGATAGTGGACAATTGACAAGAATCAGCGAGCAAACCGCCGAACACATTCCTCGGTTCAGCCCTGACGGGGGCTATTTTATTGACACCTATTCCACCGTTCAAGCTGTGCCTGAAACTTTTGTGTGTCGGCCAGACGGTACGCCCATCACAAAGGTGGCCGAAGCGGATGTCAGCCGCCTTGTGGAAAAAGGGTATATAGAACCCGAACCGTTCCGGGTATTGGCCCGAGATGGAGTCACGCCCATCTACGGTATCATGGTCAAGCCCTTCGGCTTTGATCCCAATAAAAAGTATCCTGTTGTGGACTATATTTACGGCGGAAGCCAACGCATCAATACTCCCAAGGCGTTTCAGTTCCACGAGGTTTTTGATATGGATCCCATGGGAGGCCTGCAAAGCTTAGCCCAACTCGGGTTTATCGGCATTATTGTCGATGGCCTGGCAACCCCGCTTCGCACAAAGTCGATACACGATATGGCCTATGGTAAGCCAGAGGAATGCTGCGGCATTGAGGATCATGTCTGCGCTCTGCGCCAGCTTGCGGAGCAATATAGTTGGGTCGACTTGGACCGAGTCGGTATATGGGGCAGCTCGGGGGGCGGCTACGCCACAGTGCGTGCAATGCTACAATTCCCCGATTTTTTTAAAGTGGGGGTATCCCTCAGTGGCGACCATGATCAGGCAAAGTACCATACGCATTGGGGTGACCGCTGGGTAGGTCCCTATTCGGAGGTGGCGTACCACAACCAGGCAAACCGCAACTTTGCCAGGAATTTGGAGGGGCGTTTGCTGCTGATCCATGGCGATATGGACGACAATGTGCATCCTTCGGCAACCATTCAGCTGGCAGCAGCCCTGATCCATGAAGACAAGGATTTTGACATGCTGCTCTATCCCAACGGCAGCCACTTCCTCGATCAGTATCCCTATGTCACGCGGCGCAGGTGGGATTTTTTTGTTCGTCATTTATTAAGGGAAGAGCCGCCAAGAAATTTTTCGATGGAACAAGTGGGCAACACAGTTTGAAAAGGAGCGGATAAAATGGATGGTATGCCTCGATATGCCACACTTTCCCCATCGGGGAATACCACCGTTGTGATTGTGGATTGTGTTGATGCGGTTCAAGAGCTTCCCTGTCGCAAAAGCGGATGGATTTGCTAGGCGTGGGGCAGGTGGATTTTATGTGTCACCACACAATGCCTTCGCATAGGGCTCCTCCAGATGATGGGAGGAATTTGCGGTAACGTCACCCACAACATGGGAGTGAACGACGACCTCTATCTGAACTGGTTCTATTTTTAATATGTTCATGAGATTGAAATAAAAAAACACTTTAAATAGATTTGACTTTATTATGCAAGGAGGCGACTCTCTTATGAAGAGTCCAAGCATTGACGATATCATACAGTACCGGTTCCTCTCCCAGCTGAAGTTTTCCCCTGCGGGCGGGCAGTCAGCACATGTTGTGTCACAGGCAGACGATGACAACGGTTACCGGCATGAGCTGTGGCTGTGCAGCGCCGCCGGCAAGCTGCTGCGGCTGGCTGAGACCGGTAGGCAGAAGCTCTTTGCCTGGGAGGATGCGGATACTCTACTCTTTGCCGCCGAACGCTGCGAGAAGGACCGCGCCCGGAAGGACCGAGGCGAGGTGTTCACCCGCTTCTACCGCCTTTGCATCCATAGCGGCGAGGCGGTATCTGCCTTCGAACTGGGGCTAAGCGTCATGGACATCCGCCCGGTGGAAAAGGGCCTTTGGCTGGTGCTGGGGGAATATAACAGGAACCACCTGGCAGTGGATGGGCTGGAGTTCAACGAAAAGGAGGCGCGGCTCGACGCGCTGCGCAAAGACCGCGATTACCAGATCATCGACGAGGTTCCCTTCTGGTCCAATGGCCGAGGATTTACAAATGGTCTGCGCCGTGGCCACTACCTGTACGACGAGGCCGCGAATACTCTTACGATGGTCAGCGCTCCAAACCAAGAGGTAGAGATGCATGCACTTTCGCCCTGCGGGCGGTACATCGCCGGCGCGGGCCGCGAAATGGACGGCGTCTACTCTGAGAAGGCCACGCTGTGGGAGTACGACCGCGCATCGGGGACCACCACACGGCTTTCCGTTGGGCGCTTCCACATCAGGGGCGTGACTTACGCAGATGGCGATCTTCTGTTCTGCGGTGCGGAGGGAGCAGCCTATGGGCTCAAGGAAAACGGCGGCTTTTATCGCGTTGACAGGGCAAGCGGCTTTATCCACCTACTGGCGGGGTATGACGCCACCATCGGCTTGCCAGTGAACAGTGATTGCCGCCTGGGCGGTGGAACAATCCTCAAAGCCCAGGGCGGGCACCTGTACTTTACCTCCCTCCGGGGATATGTGTGCGGCCTTTACCGCATGCACCTGGACAGCGGAGCTATCGAGGCGGTGTATGACGAGGCCGGCAGCATTGACTGCTTCGACATCAGCGGCGACGCGATCCGCTGTATTTCCCTGACCGGGCAGCGCCTGCAGGAGCTCTATGCGCTAAAGGACGGCGTGCTGGAGCGTCTCTCTGGCTACAATAAGGCGGCGTATGAGGACATGTGGCACACACAGCCTGTACACCACACCATCACGGACCAGGACGGCTTCGTCTTCGATGGCTGGGTCCTTCTACCGCAGGATTACAGCCCGGAGAAGCGATATCCTGCAATCCTGCACATCCATGGCGGACCCAAGACTGCATTTGGCGATGTATATTTCCATGAGATGCAGGTATTGGCGGCGCAGGGCTACATCGTCCTCTACTGCAATCCCCGGGGCAGCGACGGCAAGGGCGACGCCTTTGCCGACATTCGGGGAAAATACGGTGGAATCGACTATAAAAATCTAATGCAGTTCCTGGACGAGATGCTGCTGGCCTATCCCGCCATCGACAGCGCGCGCCTCGGCGTGACCGGCGGTTCCTACGGTGGCTTCATGACCAACTGGATCATCGGACACACCAACCGCTTCCGCTGTGCCTGCTCCGAGCGCTCCATCTCCAATTGGTTTAGCTTCACCTACATCAGCGATATCGGCTACTACTTCGGCACGGATCAGATGCAGGCGGACGCGTGGAAAAATCCCCAGAAGCTGTGGGAGCACTCCCCACTGAGATATGCGGACAAGGTGAAGACACCCACGCTGTTTATCCACTCAGACGAAGATTATCGTTGCTGGATTCCGGAGGGCTACCAGATGTACACCGCGCTGCGCCTTCATGGAGTCGAGGCCCGCATGTGCGTCTTCCACGGTGAGAACCACGAGCTGTCCCGCTCGGGCAAGCCGGCCCAACGGCAGCGGCGCATGGCCGAGATACTACAGTGGATGAACCGCTACCTGAGGGAGGGCGGGGAGCAAAATGAACAGGAATGAACTATAACTCGCGGACTGCGAAAAGATTAACCGGCAGCGAAACGGGAGTACAGGATGAAGAAAGTATATCGTCCATTTGCGATTGATGGCATCTGAGTTCTGCCGTATCTCGTATTGGAGAAACGGTTAAACATACTTGAACATTCGTCCCGTTTTACGCTTGCGTACGGTCTCATATCCCGAATTTGTTGAAAATGATTTGTAGGAAGAGAAAAGCGAAACCGAGTTGCAGACAAACTTGGTTTCGCTTTTTGCCATAATAGCTAGATTGCGCCTGCCTTAATGGTTACACCAAAAACGTGTGCATATCCGTTTACTTCTGAAGATTGGCCTGAAGTAGTGAGCTACTTTGAGCACATGGTTGTAGGTAAAGCTTGGGCAGAATCTAGCTCTTGTAGTGTTAATTAAAACTGTTAACAGGCGACAAGCAAATACAATTTACACGATCATGTCGATAATGCTTTATAAAGCTAAAATATGCACTTCATTCACTTCATTCTTTGTTCTCGCCATGTCGATCACTCTTTCCACAAAGTAATCTCTACCTAATGGAAAGAATTAGTTGTTAACAGCGTAAATTCCTTGTATGAATGGATAGGTTATTTTCAGCCGTCTATCTAGTATTATTACGCGAACGGTCTTATCTCGCTTTGGGATAATCGGATTATAACAAACTTACGGTACTTTTTTGTTATACTAATGAATTGAAAAGTCATAGCAAGCGTGGAGAGGATTGATCGTTATTAATCATTCGATATTCATTATGGAAGATGATCAAGCCATTGTAGAAATGGTTGAGACTTATTTAACGAAAGAAGGATATGCGGTGACCGTTGCCGGGGATGGCGATGAGGGACTTCGGAAATTCGAGCAGGCGCAGGGGCGATTTGATCTGTTACTCGTCGATCTTATGATGCCCAAGATAGATGGAATGGAAGTCATCCGTCGCATTCGGGCTTACAGCCATGTGCCGATCTTGATTATGTCCGCGAAGGACAGCGACATCGACAAGGCGTTAGGCCTCGGGTTCGGTGCAGACGACTACATTGAGAAACCTTTCTCGATGATCGAATTGTCTGCGAGACTGAAGGCGATCATCCGGCGGGCGACGAAATACGCGAGCGTCGAGACGAACTTTGCGCCGAAGCATACAATCCTGAACATGGGCGATTTACGGATTGAATTTGATAATTACGCCGTCTTCAAGCACGAAGAGCCTATAAAATTGACATCCAAAGAGTTCGAGATTCTGCGACTACTCGCAGCGCATCCCAATCGCGTCTTTACGAAAGCACAAATTTACGCGAAGGTATGGAACGATGACTATTACGGCGATGAGAACGTCATAAATGTTCATATGAGCAGGCTGCGGGACAAGATAGAAGATAAACCGTCAGAGCCGCGGTATATTAAGACGCTATGGGGCATTGGCTACAAGTGGGAAGGTCGCTAAGATGACGTTCATTCTATTGATGATGATCGCGATTCTTATCTGTATAGTCATGTATCAGGCTGTTAATCGCGTGGGCCACCGCAAGCAATTGCGCCGATTGCGATCAGAGATCGAACGCATATCATCCCTCGCTACCCATGAGAAGTTATTGCTCATGACGACTGACCGGGAGTTCAAAGCGCTGCTGATAGAGATCAACCGGCTCTTGGAGGCGCAACATCAGATGTCCTCAAACTATGCCAAAATGGAAATATCGATGAAAAAGATGGTATCGAATATTTCGCACGATCTGAAGACCCCCTTAACCGTCGTACTGGGTTATATTGAGATGCTCCATCTCGATCCGGCGATGCAAGCAGATGAGCGCGAACGTATGCTGGGCAAAGTGTATGTCAAAACCCAGGAGACGTTGGGGCTCATTCATGATTTCTTCGATTTGGCTAAGCTGGAGTCCGGGGATCAAGATATGCCGATGACCCGAATTCTCATGAATGAACGTTGTGGCAAGACGATTCTGGCTTATTACGACATTCTTGCGGAGCAAGGTTACCTCGTCCATATCGAGATTCCGGATCAACCGATTTATGGCTTCGGTAATGATGAGGCGCTGCATCGCGTGCTGAACAATCTGATCTCGAACAGCATTCAATATGGCAATCACGGCAAGCAGCTCGGTTTGACCCTCCGGGAAGATGAATCTTCTGTCTATGTGGATATATGGGACAGGGGAAAGGGTATTGATGCTATGCATATCGATCATGTGTTTGAACGGATGTATACGCTGGAAGATTCGCGGAATAAGTTCTATCAAGGCAGCGGACTGGGACTTACCATTACGAAGCGGTTGGTGGAGAGTATGGGCGGGTCTATTCACCTTCGCAGCAAGCCTTATGAGTTAACGGTATTTACCGTTCAATTGAAAAAAGTACATTACTAGCTCATGCATTGAGGAGGGTTAACTCATTTCATGAGTTTTTTCATGAGCATCATCGCACATAGCGTCAGCTTAAGAAATTCGTAAGAGTGAAGTAAGAAAAAAGAAGATTACGTTCTGTAAGATATCGTTATGAGAGAGCGAGAGGTGAAAAGAGTATGGAGCATATAGTACGAACGAATCGATTGACCAAGGCTTTTCAAGGAGAGAAAGTCGTCTCGAATGTCAATATGAATATGAAGAAAGGCGAGATCTACGGATTCTTGGGTCCCAACGGCGCAGGAAAAACGACAGTGATAAAGATGATTACGAATCTCGTCAAACCATCGAGTGGGGAGATCGAGATATTTGGAGAGAAGCTAATGCCGAATTCCTATCATCTTCGGGGACGCATGGGAACAATTATTGAATACCCGGTGTTCTATGATAAGCTGACAGCCCGCGAGAATCTGGAGCTGCACTGCGATTATATGGGGTACTACAACAAAAAGGCGATTGATGAAGCGCTGGAACTTGTGAATCTGGTCGATACGGGCAAGAAGAAAGTAAAGACCTTCTCGCTCGGGATGAAACAGCGCCTGGGGATCGCCCGCGCTATTACAACCAAACCGGAACTGCTTATTTTCGACGAACCGATCAATGGTCTCGATCCGCTAGGAATCAAAGAGTTAAGAGACGTATTCCGCATGTTGTGCAAGGAATATGGCACGACGCTATTGATCTCCAGTCACATTCTAGGCGAGATCGAGCAAATTGCGGATACAATTGGCGTCATTCAAGGCGGTCGGTTACTACGAGAGATTGCGATGGACGAAATTCGTGGTGAGACGACGAATTACATCGAGATCATGACGCTGGATTGCAACCGAGCTGCTTATGTCTTAACGGATAAACTTCAATTGAACAATTTCCGAGTCATCGACAATCAATTCATACGAATCTATGACCAGCATATGGCCCAAAGCGAAATTGCTAAAACCTTGATCATGAATGAAGTGGTTATTGATTCGATTCATAAACGAAGCGGCTCATTAGAGGATTACTTTTTGCAAGTGTTAAATGGAGGTGGAGTACGTGCTTAATTTGATGAAGCTGGAGCTAAGAAAATTTAAGATCATGGGGTATATTCGCAGCGCTGTGATAGCTACTCTGATCATTTTCGGATTCATGATGTTGATGAGCTATTCGCCGAAGATGTACGGCATAAACGTATTTGAAAATTATAGCAGGGTGTTTTCTATGATAGATGTATTTGTGAGAGGGACATTTATTATTTTCGCGGCCGTCTTGCTGGGGCGATTCGTCATCGATGAGTTCAATCATAAGACGATTACCGTCTTGTTCATGTACCCGATCAAACGTCATAAAATCATTGCGGCTAAGCTTATGGTCGTGATCACGTTCACCTTTCTATGTATCGTGGCTTCCATGATTATTTTGAGTACGTTGTATTTTGTCATCAACTCATTCACACATTTCGTATCGGATGAACTGACGCTGACGCTCGTGTTGCAGCACGCTGGGAAATTAGGCTTCCATGCGCTGGCGGCAAGCTTCATGGCGCTGATTCCGCTCTACTTCGGGATGCGCAAATATTCTATTCCGACGACCATTGTATCCTCCATCATCATCGTATTGCTGACCTGCTCGGACAGTGGCGGATTCAGCTTGAATGACGTTATTATCGTTCCAATTCTGCTAGCCGCGATTGGCATAGCGGTTGGATACATGACGATTCGCAAAATTGATCAAATCGACATTCGTTAACTAGGGAAAGTATATTTGATATTTTTAGGCGATTCCAATGATCATTCCTGATAATTGGTTAATCAACACATCTAATGCAGAAAAGAAAGGAAGATAAACATATGAATAACAACATGAAGTTAGCAATGATTCTCCTGGCCGCTGCTAGTATCGGACTCGCCGGATGTACGAAAGAATCCTCCGCCACTAGTACATCAGGTTCGTCACAGCAAGACTCTACTATACTGACGAACACAATTGTGAATTCAGAAACATCGGATATTAAAAATGTCTCGAATACATTAAAAGGGGATATTTCTCAAATAGATGTAAAGAACATTCATTCTCTAAAAATTCAGGGTACCGCTGCTATAGTTACAGTCATAGGCGACAAACAAATCAATCAAGCACAATGGGAATTTTCCAAGGGAAATACAAAAGGAATGGATGCCAACGTGACTACGTCGATCCAAGATGGAACATTACAGATTATGCTTAAACAGGAACAAAAGAAGATCATAAATACGGAGCCATTGCCATCCTTAACGATACATCTTCCTTATAAAGACTTCAAATACCTTGAGATAGATAATGAATTTGGCAACATATTCGTTGAGTCAGAATTGTCGGTCCAACATTTAAATGTGAGCAGCATTGCCGGCAACATCACTGTAACGGATGTAATTGGCATGGAAAGCAGTAACATATCTACTAACGTTGGTAACGTCGAATTCGCTCTACCTGATCAATCGGCACCTCTATATGTAAATCTATCAACAAAACTAGGCAATATCGATAATCAGGTTCCTCTTGAAAAAGCAACAAATACCACAACTGTTGTTTCCAAAGAACTCCATGGATATGTGGGTGAGGCTCAATCTGAGAGTCCAACGCTCAACATTTCCACACAGGCGGGCGAAATTCTGTTCAAAAATTAAGTGTCATCAACGTACCAGGCTTGCCATAATCATGATCAGGCCTGGTATTGTTAGCAACCATTTTTAGTTCAACGGACTGAAAAATACAAAAAGTATACATAACCTTACCGAAAGTGAGGGGCAAGAAATAACGTCTATCATTGATAAATACAATGCTAGTGGGGATTGGCATGTGCATCTAGATGATACGGATGCCATTGGAATAAAAAAACGGGCTGGCAAATGCCCGGCCAGATCTGAGGGAGATCACCGCCATTTTAGACCAGAAGCTGTAGAAGAAAACGACGCCATACCGGACAGATTTGCTGATAGCAGTTTTGGGCTGTACTGGCGAAATGGTGAACAGGAGTCGGGGCGATGCTGCGCCGGCTCTTTAATGGGATGCCCCCTTTTCATTTCCTCTTTTGAAATTCCCCGTTACCTTAGCCATCACAAGCTGTTTCTCTTTGTGATTGCGTGCTTGCTCCATCTTGACCAAGAACTTCTGAGCTTCTTTCTCCTTAAGAATAGTCACTTGCTTTCCGTACCAGTCGATAAAAATCGTATTGTTTTTCGATACCCGGTAACTGAAAACTTCTTCATCCAATCGACTTTTTTTATCGATATTCTCCAAACCACTCACACCTTCGAATTGTTTGTTTTCAGACTTCCTCGACGATCCAACAGCTTTGCTAAACCATGTGATTCTATGAATGAAATGGTTGTTTGAAAGCGTTAGGTACTTGTTTAACACGTTTTTTCTAAAAATAGCGGCATTCCCATTAATCAAAAAAGAAGGTCAGTATTGCTAATTCAGAAATTTATCCCATCTGCACATTAGTGATTACCCACAGGATATAGAGCAGTAATCAGGTAAAGATTAACAATTGAGACGACACCAATGGGTGCTACAGCTGGGTTACTTTTTAAATAATACGGACAATTAGTCTTGTGTATATATAGGCTATGAAGAATCCGAGCGTTGCAAACTCACTACAGTTAAAGGCGGGAGTCTACATGCAACGATCCATTGGGAAAAGCATTCCTAGGAAGGAAACATGGGATAAAGTTACAGGGACAGCTAAATATATCAACGACAATTCGACACGAGGGCTCCTACATGCCAAAATTGCCATCAGTCCGCATGCTCACGCTAACATAAAATCAATCGATTTAACAGAGGCAATGAAAATACCAGGTGTCAAAGCGATCATAACAGGACAAAATTATCCGATACTGACAGGGTCACCACTAGAAGACCGCCCACCAATCGCAATAGACAAAGTAAGATATTTTGGAGAACCCGTCGCACTAGTTGTCGCTGAACAAGAATATATTGCAGAGATGGCGGCTCTCCGAATCAAAGTGGATTATGATCGATTACCGGCAGTCCTTTCTCCGAGGGAAGCTTTGCAGAAAAATGCCTCGCTTGTACATGAGCGTCTTGGCGAGTACAAGCGTCATGAAGAGGTTTATCCTGAGCCTGGAACCAACATCGCGAACCGGACCAAAATACGTAAAGGGAATATGGTGGAAGGTTGGAGAAACTGCCATCATACCGTAGAAGTCGAGGTCACTTTACCACAGTCGGACCACGCTGCGATGGAAATGAGATGCAGTATGTCACAGATTATGCCAGACGGCAAAGTAATCATCCATTCCACTTCACAATCGCCTTTCGTCATCCGAAGGGCAATCAGTCAATCGTTTCATATTCCTCTACATAAAGTGATCGTTCATACACCCTTGGTCGGTGGAAGCTTTGGTGGAAAAGCCGCGATTCAAATGGAATTTCTAGCTTTTTTGGCTTCCCATGCGGTAGGTGGAAAAGCTGTAAAATTGGTTAACTCCAGGGAAGTGGACATGATCTCTTCTCCTGTACATATCGGGTTGGATGCCAAAATCAAGCTAGGCTGTACCCGTGATGGAAAACTGATGGCTGCTGAAATTTTGCATCTGTTTGATGGCGGAGCGTATTCGGATCGGGGTGTGGTTATGAGCCAGGCGGGAGCCGTCGATTGTACGGGGCCATATCGCATCGACAATGTACATTGCGACTCTTTATGTATGTATACGAATCATCCTTACTCTACCTCATTTCGAGGATTCGGCCATCCAGAACTAACTTTCGCCATAGAAAGGGCGATGGATTTATTGGCGAATCAGGTAGGTATGGATCCTTTGAAATTTAGATTTTATAATGCAATACGACCGGGAGATACTTCCCCGACGCAAACCATGTTGAATAGAAGTAATTTAGGCAATTTGCCCATGTGCATTGCAAAATTAAAAACATTAATCGATTGGGACGATCGTCCTTCACGGGTATCTAATGATCACCTTATCAAGGCAAAAGGGGTGTGCTGCTTCTGGAAAAATTCAAATACGCCAACCGATGCCGGAGCTGGAGCTGTTATTGTGTTTAATGAAGATGGAAGCGTAAATCTGCTTTGCGGTGCAGTAGAAATAGGTCAGGGGACGAGGACGGCACTGACTCAGCTGCTGGCAGAACGTTTGCAGATGAATGAGGAAATGATAAATATCTCGTCAGAAGTCAACACCGAAGTTGATCCCCATCATTGGAAAACGGTGGCGAGCCGCAGTACTTTTTTAGTTGGCAATGCGATTCTGAATGCAGCCGATGATGCCATCATTCAGTTAAAAAACTTAGCAGCAATCGTTTTGCATTGCTCACCGAAAGATTTACAAGTAGGAGGAGGCAGGGTTTTCTTTAAGAATCATCCCGATAGAGGGATACCCATTGGGAAACTCGCTAACGGCTATAGATTCCCAAATGGGAATACGATCGGAGGGCAAATTATCGGCCGCGGAAGCTACGCGATGCGGAATTTAACTTTATTGGATGCAGAAACAGGAAAGGGCAATCCCGGCCCGGAATGGACGGTTGGTGCTCAGGCAGTAGAAGTAGAATTAAATACCAAAGATTACACGTACAAAATTGTTAAAGCAGCAACGGTCATCGATGCCGGCAAGGTGATCAATCCAGAATTTGCACGTAGCCAAATTACAGGTGGCATGAGCATGGGCCTAAGTCTTGCTAGTCGAGAAGCTTTTTTATTCAATGAAAAAGGCGCCATAATAAATCCGCAATTTCGAACCTACAAATTGATTCGTTTTGGGGAGCAGCCACAGTACGACGTTGATTTCATTGAGACACCTCATTTGGAAGCACCCTACGGATTGCGAGGTATCGGGGAACATGGCTTGATCGGCATGCCTGCAGCATTGGCAAGTAGCCTAAGTACCGCCGCTGGTGTAGAGTTTAATCATTTGCCTCTCACGCCCGAGATGATCTGGAGGACGATCCATGATTCCGTTTGACTTTGATTATTACCAACCATCTTCCATTCAATTAGCTGTGGAATGGTTTCAGTTTCTGCAACAACGGGGGAAGAATCCGTTGTATTACGCCGGAGGTACGGAAATCATCACATGGGCTCGAACAAATTCTATTCATCCGGGTGCAGTAATTGATTTAAAATCCATTCCGGAGTGTAATGTAATGGAAATAGAGAACGATAAACTAGTTATCGGAGCTTGCGTCACATTATCGGCATTATCCGCGGTGAATCTATTTCCACTGCTCAGTGAAACGGCAAAGGAAGTTGCTGATCAAACAGCGCGGAATACGATTACATTCGGAGGTAACATTTGCGGCAAAATTTATTACCGGGAAGCCGTGCTACCGCTATTGTTGACCAACAGCAAAGTGATTATAGCAGGAATGCGAGGGACAAAAGAGGTTTCTATTAACAAAATATTCACACAACATTTAAGGTTAGAACGTGGTGAATTTCTTGTTCAGACCTTAACAGACCGAAGTTATTTAGCACTGCCTTTCGCTCATTACAAAAAAAGGCAGATTGGCAACGTTGGCTACCCTCTTGTTACGATAGCTGCTCTCAAGAAAAATAACCGGATTCATACTGCATTCAGTGGTGTTTGCCCATTCCCGTTTCGATCCGTAGAAATGGACCAGGCGATAAACGAATCCTCAATCCCTTTAGCAGCTAGAATTGAGAACGCGATCAGTAAATTACCTGCTCCAGTACTAAATAATGCGGAAGGTTCCGCGCCTTATAGGAAATTCGTACTTAAACAAACGATTGCTGACTCGATACAAATATTAGAAAGGGAGTGAAGCATGTCATCGCTCGAGACTGCCTTGTATCCAATTGAATTCAAAGTCAACGGTGAGAATCGAACCATTCGCGTAAGAGCGGCAGAAATTCTCTTATTTACGCTTCGAGACAACCTCGGACTCACAGGAAGTAAATCCGGTTGCAATAATGGCGACTGTGGCACGTGTACGATATTGGTAAACGGCATAACCATGAAATCTTGCCTGATGCTCACAGTGGAAGCTCACGGAAAGCATATTACTACGATCGAAGGTTTGACGAACTCACTGGTACAAAATGCTTTTGCTCATAATCAGGCATTCCAATGCGGTTACTGTACTCCAGGTTTTATTGTGAACTGTGAAGGGTTACGGAATGTTCACCCGCATGCAGATGAAGAAACCATCAGGGTTTGGTTAGAATCCAACATTTGCAGATGTACGTCCTATGAAGAAATTCACAATGCAGTGAAGGACGTTTTTACACCGAAAAAGATCTGAAGGTGCTGGCTACCTTTCATAAGCCTAAGGAGGGAAGAGGTTGGACGAAATACATCGTATTTTGGAATCCGTTCAACGTACCGGTCTAAGAAGCGTACTAGCGACGATAACCCATGTGAAAGGAAGCGCCTATCTTCCATTGAGGTCAATGAGTTTGGGTTAATGATGCTTTGGCGGCTGCCCTACGTTCAGAATTGGATGATGCTGCTATGAATGATCGATTTTACCAGCCCGGATCTATTCGTGGATGTGGATTTTGCTGAAGATTATCGGGATTTAGTAGGACTCTGGAAATCTTGAGTCACTTGTTCAGAGTTCATATATAAGGCAGCTGGGTATAGATAGTTTTTCATATCGACGGGGACTTTCATTTGCATGGCAGATACCTTGGAAGTGGAGCTAGAAGTTCCGGATTCACCCAAGCCATTATTCCATTCCTTAACAAGCTTGGCTAGCTCGCTTACATGATCATTCCAAATTTGTTGATTCTCTTTCGTGAAACTGCCACTTTCGGACCATTTGGCAAAAACTCGTATCATGTCAGCAAGATTGGAATATCCAGACCGAAGCAGTTGCATTTGCCGAGTCAGTTGTTTCATTGTATCACGTTTTTTGGTGCCAAACGGATTGTAACGCAAGCTTTGCTCCGCTTTATCTAACTCGGTTGTCGCCTGATGAAGCTCCTGAAATAGCGATTTTTGCAAAGCATGAGCTGTATGGGAGGGACAGCCTTCTTTAATCCAAAGAGCAGTATTGGTAAATTGATTGGATAGATGATTTGCTAATTGGTCCAACTTATTTCGGGCTTTGTTAACGGAATCCGGTGGGAATAACAAAAGATGGATTACAATAGCGACTATCGCTCCAATAATCGTATCGCGTATCCGATCAAGGGGATAGCTCGGCATTTTGCTTTGAAAATACATGACCATTAAAATGCTGAGTGCAACTTGAACAAAGATAGCATGATTTACATTCAAGCACGTTACGAAGAGAGCTGCAACAAATAAGAAGAGGCCAATACTCCAACCGTTTATGCCGATAAAAGGCGTTATCAATACAGTAAAAAGGACGCCGGCAATGGTTCCTAAAACACGCTGCCAAGCAAATTGAATGGATTTATCAACCGTTAATTGAATAGATAAGATGACCGTGAGAGGAGCAAGGTACGGGTGTTTGGACCCAGCCCATTCAGCAAGTTCCCATGATAGTGCTGACGCTATCGGGATTTTCCATACAATCCCTTGGTTTTTGATAAAATCCATCAATTTTTCATTCATTTTGTTCGCTCCTTCTTACGTTATCCATACATTTTGACTCCTCCGATGGATGATTATCCGTGTGAGCTAGTGGATAACGGAGCACCCTTGTCGTTTATCCAAGGTATGCTTGGTTGAGAGATGCATCGACCACTCAACTAGATTCCTTATCCGATACTCAAATCGAGACCGCGCGGAATCTTGAAAATTGTTGCAGACCAAGTGATAAGGTAGTTTATAACAGCGAATTTACACATCGGGCCTGGTGGTCCTCAGTCAAGGAGCAGTTGCTCGATACCCTGCAGGATTTGTACCGGCTCGGTGGATGCTCGATATCGCCTTATGAGTCAATAATCCGTCTACCAGGGGAAAGAGTTCGGTCCCTCTCTGAAATGGAGTGTCGCTGGGAAAGAATACACCAGTTAGATGTATTATTGTATAAAGGCCCATCAATTATTAAAGCTAGAGGACTCCTGAGATATTTGAAGATAGCGTTAATCTGCAATCAATATCACTTTGAGACATAGGGGATTTTTTGTTGCCCAGCAACAATATCTTCGCTTTTTTTGTAGGTGAGCGCTAATGACTACAAACAATTGACTATCCCTCGGAGCAGGATGCCACGACGGAAAACCCTCCTATCACGTTTGAAGAAGCTGTCGCATCACTTGCAACAGATACAAGTACGCGTGTTCAGAAAAAAGGAGATATACAGGTCGCACCGCTACGTGTCGATTTGATCAGTAAATATTCAGTTCTATCTACGGATCCAGGAAAAATTGCCAGAAACAATTTGGAAAAGGCTAGCATAGAATTAGAAAAAATGAATAGAGCAAATGTCTACGCGTTGTACAGTATTTACCAAAGTTATGAGGACGGGTATAAACTTTTACAAACAAGTAAGAGGGCGCTCAAACTTGCTAGTGAGAACTATACGAGGATGATTATTCAATTTAAACAGGGGCTTTTAGGTACCGCAGAAGTATTGCAGGCGGAACAAGATTTAGCTCATCTAGAGAATCAATACGTAGAGGCAGAACATAGCTTTAATCAAGTGAAATTAAATTTTCAGTAATAGTAAATGTGCTCTCATTTATTTCGTTATACGTAATAAACACTTTTTAATAGAAACGCCGTACATAGTGGTGTAAGCTGTGACGGGGGAAGCAAGAATGCGGGTTGGAGTTAAGCCCATTGTGGTATCTCGCCCATACCCAAGGGTGGGCGAGATTGTAGTTAATCTGATACGGCCTTCTTGATGGAATTCTATCTTTTTCTCATTACCACGTTATACACTTTGATGAAAACATCCAATTTGAGAGGAAAAAATTGATGAAGATAAAAGAGAAGCACAAACTCCGTAAACCGAGCGGCCCCTATCTGGTAGGATGTACACACTTTTCTTATGAATATGATTCGAACGAGACAGGCGAAAAAAGCCGCGTGATTCCCTGCCTATGCTTTTATCCCGCAAAAGGTAACGGTGAAGGAAAATTGAAACCGTATGTGAATGAGAGTATCATTCCAGGAGCCAATGGTATTGAAACAAATTCATACGTCAACGCCCCCATCTGTGATGGCAAGCACCCGCTTCTCCTTTTCAGCCATGGATTCAACCTCTTCTGTGAAGCGAACACGGTTCAATTCGAGGAACTTGCTTCTCATGGATATATGGTTTTAAGCATAGGCCATCAGGGCTCAGGCTCGTATGAGTTGTCATCTGGTGAGCTTTTAGTACCTGATAACGAAAAACAAATAAAGGAGCTTCAAGCAGAAGCAGTAAATGCTATAGAGTTATTCGCATCATACTCTGCATGGCTCAGTGGAGATGGTAAAGGAGCAAGCATGGAGGAGCATCGCGATTCCTATAAAAGATTAATTGACGGTCAACCCGGTTTAACCACGCACAGTGAAGTATGGATAAAAGACAGTCTTGTTGCCCTTGACATGTTTCTAAATGATGATGAACAGGAGCATGCTCACCTTTACAATCATGTCGATAAAGAGAGCATCGGTGCTTTTGGAATGTCCTTTGGGGGATCAACCGCACTTAGCCTTACACATGCATCTGATTTAATCAAGGCCAGCGTCAACCTGGATGGTTTCTTCTACAGCACGATCTGGCAGAAACCGATAAAAAAACCGAGCTTGATGGTACAAAATGGTTCCGGTTTATTTTTAACATATCCTTTCTTAAACGCTGAAAATGACACCTATTTAGTATCAATCCAAAATAGTACCCATGCGAACTTTACTGATTACAGCGAAATACTGGCAGAAAACTTTATTTCAAAAGGTGTTGTAGGAGACAAGGAAGTTAAGCAGGAAATACTCGGAGAAATAGACCCTATTGAAATGGAGAGAATTATGAATGTCTTGCTCCTGGATTTCTTTGATAAATATTTGAAGGGGAAGGATTCATACGTATTAGACTCAGATGAATTGCCTGATGATGTGCTTTTGCTCAGAAAATAATCATGCTGAAATGTACAAAGGCTACGTTAACCACTACGCCAGTTTGAAAAGTTAATATTTGAAAAATATAAATAGCATAGAAGGCGGTAATGTATGAACTCACTAACTAAAGAAACGGTAGATGAATTATTGGCAGCAATGGACGCTTATAAAGTAATTGCGCAAGAACTCATTGACAAATTAATATTGGAAACGAACCAGCCTGAAAAATCAGAGATAATAAAAGGAAATTACTACTTAATTTCAAATGCGGAATTACGAAACGATGAAGAACATTTAACCGGTAATTGGTATTTTGATGTTCATGGAGAGCATTGCATGTTTGAAAATTTAGCTACTGGACAAAAATTGGAGGTTTCCCTCGGGAATACAGATGATATTGGAAATGTTGATCCTTACTTTTTTTATGACTTCTTGAAATCAACTGAGAATTTCAAACATTTAATTCAATATTTTGAAAATCCATTTAGTGATATGTTGAATTTCTTTGAAGTATTAGAAAAGCGAAAAATACTCATACATATTCACGGTGTTGAATACAGAAAGGTTCTTCAGAATGAGAAATAATTGAGAGAAAAGGTCGCTTACAATTTCTACAATCTCTAAACGATTACCAGGCTGTTTCAGTTGGAGAATGCGGCATATGTGCGGCCTTCACATCTGGTAATACCAACACTCCACTATAGATGTCTAGATAGGGCGCTCTCTACAAACAAGAAAGCGTCCTATTAAATCTCTGAACTTGGGAACCGGTTAGGAAAAAGAAGGAGCGGTATTCTTCGTCCCGTTTTCGTGTTATGTCGTTTTCAGTTTATAGCACAGTTCAGTCCTGTTCGAAACGCCTAATTTCCTGTACGTATTTTGCAAATGTCGCTTCACCGTGTTCAGGCTGATATGCAGCTCATTGGCAATCAGTTGGTTGGTATAACCTTGCTGTACGAGTTCGTAGATTCGCCCCTCCGTTCGCGTCAAGTGGGGGAGCGGTTCCTGCTCTCGGGTGGTAGACATCCCGGAGTGCCTTCCTTTGGGAATCAGGTAGATGGCGTAGGGAAGCGTTCGGTGATCGGAAGAATGGGTGGGGACAGAAGGTTGCACATAGATAGTGAACGCTTGCTGAGAAAGAGACAAAGTGCTTGCTGCTGGAGCAGAAAAAGTAGCGGGACTGGAAAGGGCATGATTCTTCATGTGCTGTTGGATAAAGGCGAGTACAGGATTCGTGTACGTTTTTCCTAAAAACCATTCGGCACAAATGTCTTTGGCTACTGGATTCACATAACGGATGTGGGTAGGAGGCTCTACAATGATGATGCCGATGGAAGACAACTGGGAATGGGCTGTGAATAACACACGTTCTTTTTGCAGTTCATCTGCATTCGTGTGGATGGCAAGCGTATGAGCTATCGTACGGGAAAGTGATTCTATCAATCGCACGTCATTCTCTGTGAAGCGTTTCTCCTGTTTGCTGCGTGCCAACCCAATGCATCCAAGCAGCCTGCCTTCCTTTTTGAGGTAAATGCCCATCTCATCGTAGTTTCCGTAGGCACGCATGAACTGGTTGTAGTAGATGGTTTGCTCGTATTCCTGGTCGGACATGACGTCATTGATGCGCAAAGCATTGCGGGAGGGGTTTTGAGGAATGGCAGTTTGCGGATGCAGCAGATCATGATGAAAATAATAGGAGACATAGTCTTGGATTAGCCTATCCTCGACATTGAGCGTGATAGGAAGAAACAAATTACCGTGTTTATCTGCGATCCAAAAGATAGACCGATGAAAGCCAAAGATTTGCGAGAGGGAGAGTAAAACCTGTTGAGGAAACCTTTCAGCTGGAACGAGGATGGATTCGATAAATTCCAAAATTTGGAACTCCCCAGATGGAATGTGTCCTTTTCCACAACCAGATTCCCCCTGTTTAATCGAGTTTCCACCATCATAATATATGTGTTTACAGGTAGCAACATGGACCTGATGAGAAAGCGCAGTTCGCAAAAAATGACTCTTTTGGGTAATTGGCAGCGCTTTCAGCGTTTGTCATAATGAAGCGAAAGAAACAAGCAAATGTAGAAAGGGAGGCGGTATAAGTGAATTTATCTCAATATTCAGTTTATGATGGAATAGGATTGGCTGAGCTTGTCAGGCAAAAAGAAGTCACTCCAAAGGAACTGAAAAAGGCCGCGTTAGAAGGAATCGCAAAGGTAAATCCACAGCTGAATGCGATCATCAGTGTCTTATCCGAAACAGCGGATGAGCAAATCGATGCGGGCCTTCCGGAAGGACCGTTTCGTGGGGTTCCCTTCCTCATTAAGGAGATTGTACTACATGCAGCTGGTGTACCGTTCAGCATGGGCAGCCGATTGGCAAAAGGGGCCGTCTTTCCTTACGACACTGAATTGATGGCACGCTTCCGCAAGGCTGGTCTCGTCACAGTTGGCACGACGACCACACCAGAATTCGCATACAACGCCACGACCGAATCCGTCTTGCACGGACCGACCCATAACCCGTGGAATCTGAGGCACAGCTCAGGCGGGTCAAGTGGAGGATCAGGAGCTGCTGTCGCAGCTGGAGTCGTCCCGTTTGCTCATGCGAATGATGGGGGAGGTTCCATCCGCATCCCGGCTTCCTGCAACGGACTGGTCGGGTTGAAGCCAACTCGTGGTCGCGTGCCGACAGGTCCTGATTACAGCGAGCCGTTAAATGGTCTCGGTATTGAATTTGCTTTAACGCGCACAGTCCGTGATGCTGCTGCGCTGCTCGATGCAGTAGCAGGGCCGGATACTGGCTGCTACTCTTGGGCAGAGCCGCCGAAGAGACCGTTTTTCGATGAGATTACCCACCTACCTCGCCGACTTCGTATCGCTTGGATATCAAAACCGCCTTCTGGAGCTTTAGTAGATCAGGAGTGTCTGGATAGCTTGCATGCAACTGTCCGACTTTGCGAGGAACTCGGGCATGAACTGGTTGAAGCTTCGCCGATCATCGACAGTGAACAGCATATACTTGCAACCCTTCGCATCTGGGCTGCCAATGTCACATCCTGGATCGATGGAATCGCCCAAGCGACAGGGCAAACACCATCAGAAGCTAATGTGGAAGCAGCGAATCTGTCCACCTATCAGTACGGAAGGACCATTACCGCCACGGAGCTGCTGGATGCCCTCGCCGTTCAGAACATCGTTTCCCGAGCAGTTGGCAGGTTTTTTACAGAGTACGACGTTCTATTGTCCCCGACGACAGCAAGACCGCCACTGCCTTTGGGAGAGCTGAACGCAAACGCCAAAGGGCTTAGCGCAAAAGAATGGACAGAGCAGATTTTTACGTATGCGCCCTTTACGAATTTGTTCAATACGACGGGCCAACCCGCCATTTCTTTACCGCTTGGTTGGAGCCGCGATGGACTTCCGATCGGCATGCAATTTGCCGGACGCTATGCCGATGAGGCTACGCTTTTGCAGTTGGCTTCCCAGCTAGAGCATGCCTGCCCGTGGAAGGAACGGCGTCCTGCTTTTCACGTCGCGGCAGAGCAATTGCCCGTTTTCTAGAAAAGTTAGCGACTTGATGGGGTAAAGGGAGCCGAGAATAGAGCGAGCCTTTGAGTCTTTGCAGAGGAGGAGCAGCAAGAACTACACAATGACTATTTCTAAAACCAGCTATGAAAAGCTGGTTTTTTTGTTGCATATTCATCCGTCATATTAAAGATTAGAAGAGACTAAATGGAGTGCAGATAGATGAAGTTGTCATGAACTGAAATTAAAACAAATCATCCCCCCGATAGAGGTACATTCATTTCGGCCATTTTCTCAAATAACCACCTTTATTAGAAGAAAAATCTCATTGATGTCCCTCAAGATTTGTTTACCAGCTTAGCGGCGCAATGCTTGGCGATACGGATAACATTCAACATATCTTGAAGTCACATGATTAAGCGGAACCTTAGTCAGCATTAAACTAAAGGGATCAAGAGCTCAATGCACACGAAAAACGGTAGCCTTCGTAAATGGCTGCCGTTTTATCAACTAACGGGCAGTTTGCGACAACACACAACATGTACAACATAAAGCAAACACTAGCCCTCAACAGCGCGGTTCCTCTTAGTGTAAGGAGAAAATAAAGTGCTAGACTGGGAAAATAAAGTATTAGACTGACGATGCTTCATCAAGCTAGCGGGTAGGAGGCTTAAGATCAATCTCGGCGAGCCTACCATAAATTAAAACAGGTCATTCCGCTAACGGGTACGATAGCTGAATAAACTAGGCCAGTCTAACACTTTATTTTTGTGTTTTGACTGGCCTTTTTGTATTTTATGAGACTGCCTTTTCGCAGAACAGCTGCCATCTGTCCGTTTTGTTGAAGTGGACGAGCCGGAAGGCTAAGACCGGGGCGGGCTGGGATCGACGGAGGTAAAGTGGACGCATTCACCGTTTTTTGTCGACATAGACATTTGTGCACTCTTCGGAACAATGACGAGTCCAAGAGCTTCCTTCTTGCCGCTTATAAGGGACGGAAAGCTTGTAATATGAATAATCGGCATAGGAATCTAACCATTCCTGCAATTGTCGCAATACACGTACCAGCGGCCTTTTTTGTGGTCAAACAAACGTTGCTTGATTTCGGCATTGATCCAATCCAGTTCATGCAGATTCAGCATTTTGTCCGACTACACTTTATTGGCCGCGAGTATAAGGTATTGGCAGATCCATTGCATAGTTTTAGCATCAATCAGGTCTCCATTTTCATCCATAAGTACAATGGTTTCGCGATCAAGGTCACATGTAATCTGAAACGAAACATTAAGCATCCTCTCCTCTTCTTCAAGGGGAATAGGGGATATAACACGAATGATGGTCATAGTTTCCTCCTAGGAGATTTTCTAGGTTGGTAATACATTCCCCGGAACTATGTATTTCCCTGTCGGCAATAGCTATTACTACCCGGAAACGGAGCACCCTACTTTGAAATGTGTACTTGGTTTCCAACTTGTTTTCAACCAGTTTTCAATTTATCGAAGATGATCGAATGGGATTGGGAGTTTAAGCGGTATCAACCATATATAAGGTAAAATGGTAAAATAGGGTTGTCGACTCCAGAAAAAAGGGGGTCGACTTTTTTTGTCGAATGTCGAAAGGGGGTACCACAAAAATGTAGTACTGTTACGGTCACTTCCGCACCACTAGAATGGGATTATATCGAACAATGGAAAAAGCGGGGGATCGTCATGCAAACGCGACGTGTCAAAATACTCGGCACCGGAAAATATGTGCCCCGTCGAATCGTGACGGATGAAGAAATGGATGCGCGCCTAGGGACACCGCCTGGCTGGGTCCGCAAAACGACGGATGTTGTCGCGCGCCATTTTGCAGGGGATGGGGAGACCGCATCGTATATGGGAGCGAGAGCAGCGGCAGATGCTCTTGCAGCAGCGGGAATACGTACCTCGGACATCGATTGTCTCGTATGTACGAGCGGGACGAAAGAACAGGCACTGCCCAGCACGGCCTCCTTCATCCAGAAAGCGCTCGGGGAAGAGATGTCTGGTGTTCCTTCATTTGATATTGATGCGACATGTCTCAGCTTCCTCACCGGTCTAGATGTGATGTCTTATATGGTAGATGCAGGGCGTTACCGTTATGTGCTGCTTGTGTCGACCGAGATCGCTTCAGTCGGACTGAACTGGAATGAGAAAGAAAGCGCCGGATTGTTTGGAGACGGTGCGGCTGCCGTCGTCATTGGCCCGTCCGAGAGAGAAGACGCTTCTCATATCATAGGCGCTTTGATTCGAACATACAGCAAAGGGGCGAGGCTGTCGGAAATACGCGGCGGCGGCACGCGCATACATCCGCGCGAGCATAATGCGCAGACGGAAACAGATTTTTTATTTCATATGGATGGGCAGGCGATTTTCAAAATGGCTTCGAAGCTTCTTCCTGGCTTTGTGGAAGAACTGCTGGCACCGACTGGAACTCGAATGGGCGATTTTAAAGCGGTCATACCGCATCAAGGAAGCGCAATGGCCATGCGGCTCCTGCGGAAAAAGCTCGGAATATCCGAAGAGCAGCTGATATATATTACCCCGAATCATGGCAACACGATTGCCGCATCGATTCCAATGGGACTTCATGAGGCGGTACGCCAAAGAAAGGTGCAGCGCGGGGACAGGGTACTGCTGATCGGTACGGCGGCCGGATTATCGCTCGGAGGGATGATCCTTGATTATTGAAGACTTCATTGCTAAGAGGCGATCAACGATCATGCTCACAGGGGGAAGGGCACCTGTCAGTCTCGACCTGGCGCGTTCCTTTCATAACACTGGTCACCGGGTGCTCGTTGCAGAGAGTGCGCGCTATCACGTTTGCCGCGTTTCGCGGGCGGTAGAGCGAAATTTCCTCGTTCCCGCTCCGAATACAGATACAGAGGCTTTTTTGCAAGACCTGGAATCGATCGTGACGAGCGAGCAGGTCGATGTTCTCATTCCGACTTGCGAGGAAATTTTTTTTGTAGCCAAAGGGCTGGATCGGTTACGCCGGCACTGCAAAGTATGGACGCCTCCCATCGAACAGTTAGGAGAGCTGCATGACAAGTGGAGGTTTGTTTTGTTAGCGAGACGGCACGGATTGACGGTGCCGCGATCTGAGCTCATTTCCACGCATGAGGAGTGGCTAACGCTTGCAGCGAAGGAACGACAGGGCGAATGCCTCGTATTGAAGCCAGCGTATTCGCGATTTGCATCGCGTGTTCTGTTTCTGTCCCGAGAGGATCACCCGGATAAAAGAAGGCGGTTTTTGGCAAATAACATGAATGCTGTGACACCACAGACGCCGTGGGTAGCGCAACAACGCATTTATGGTCGAGATATTTGTACCTATAGCGTCGCTTTTGAAGGAGAATTGATCGCACATACAGCTTATCCGAGCCGTTACCGGATCGGTCAGGGCGCTTCGGTTTATTTTGAGCCTATCGAACACGAGAGCTCTCGAGAGTGGGTCCGCAAGTTTGTCAAGGCGACGCAATTCACTGGACAAATCGCATTCGATTTTATCGAAGAGGAAGGTAGCGGACTGTTTGCCCTGGAGTGCAATCCGAGGGCAACGAGCGGTGTACATTTGTTTGGTGCGAGTGGCGGCCTAGTGCAAGCATTTCTGCAACCGAACGCGCTGCAAAAATCAGGCACCGTTCTGACCCCAAAGATGTCAAGCAGGGCCATGTTGGCTGCACCAATGTTTGCGGCAGGTTTTCGAAGCATTCGCAACTTTCGCGAGCTTGGCGCTTGGAGCCGAGCTTTTCGTATAGCCCGTGACGTCGTGTATAACCCGATGGACATGCGACCTGTTGCTGAGCAGCTGCGGGTTCTGGCCGAAGCATGGCGGACAAGCAGAAAGCATGGCATTTCACTTGTTGAAGCAACAACGATCGATATCGAATGGAATGGTGATGCATGACCAACGCATTGGTAACAGGAGCTACCAGGTTTTGGACAACATGCCTTCTTGCGATTAAGTCAAATGGGATGGAACGTAGGCGGCATGCGTACGGATTCCTCCTCGCGCAAATCCGTTTGGACGAATCGGATGCCTTGCTCCTGAAGCTCGGAGCGGATCGACTCGCTTCGTCCCATCATGCTGTGGACGTTGAAGGTACAAGACACGTCGTCGACGGGTGCCGAAAGCAAAATGTGCTGAGGCTCATTCATATTTCAACGCCGAGCAGCTATTTCGACTATCGAGACCGGGGAGGTATCAGCGAATCGGAACCGCTTCCAGTAAAGCAGGTTATCGCTTATGCCGCAACCAAGTTGCTGGAGCTGCGGCAACCAGGTATTGGAGAAGAGGAGGTTAGGTATGTGGTGCTATCGCATTTTCATGCCGATCATCCGGCGGGGCTGCGCGACTTTCCTAATGCTCGCATCCTGTATAAGCGGGATGCGCATACAGCGATCAAAGATCTTGGTTTGCTTGCCTCAGTCAAAGCTGGCTGTCTGCCTGGTCTGCTGCCGGACGATTTCGAGGAACGATCCGCATTCATTGATGAGACTCCAATGCGCAGGCTACCTGGGATTTTCCGTTCGTGATGGGTTATGATCTGTTCGGAGACGGTAGCTTGATCGCGGTTGACCTGTCAGGGCATGCTGCGGGGCAGATCGGATTGTTTTTGATGTCGGCTACAGGCGAGTACTTCTTATGCGCGGATGCGGTCTGGTCAAGCCGCGCTTATCGAGAACGGCGCAAGCCGCACGCGGCAGCCGTGCTGATCATGGATGATCGTGGTCAGTATGCTGATACTTTTGAACGGTTGTGCTTTCTGCATCAGCAATATCCTCAGATTCGAATCATACCGAGTCATTGTAAGGAAGAACTCTTACAGGAGATAGGAGAGAAGGAATCATGAACGGACTTATCATACTCCTAAAGCATTACATACAGACCAGGTTCGGGGGAAGATGGGCCGATCGTACGGCGTTCGAGCGCTGGCAGGAACGCCAGGTACTCCGCCAGCTTCGATTCGTCATGACTCATTCTCCCTTTTATCGGGAGCTATGGGGGGATATCCCGCTGGAGCAATGGAGACGGTTCCCGATTATCGACAAAAAAGTTATGATGGATCACTTTGATCACCTGAATACAGCAGGTATCCGAAAAGACGAGGCGATGGCGGTCGCGCTTGAAGCGGAGAATACGCGCAATTTCCAGCCGCGAATCGGAAACATAAGCGTCGGCCTGTCGTCAGGAACGTCCGGTAACCGCGGTCTATTTCTCGTCAGCGATCGCGAGCAAGCAGCCTGGGCTGGCACGATGCTGGCGAAGCTGTTGCCTGGACCACTGTGGAGACCAGAGAAGGTAGCCTTTTTTCTGAGGGCGAACAGCAATCTGTACGAATCCGTGCGCAGCGGCAAGCTGCAGTTCGAATATTTCGATCTACTAGAACCGATCGAGAGGCATGTGAAGCGGCTGGAAGTTTATCAGCCTGGCATATGGGCCGCGCCTCCATCTTTACTCCGTCTGCTGGCCGAGGAAAAACGGGTAGGTCGGTTGAGAGCGTTCCCGCATCGAATCATTTCTGTTGCGGAAGTACTGGAGCCGCTCGATGCTCGTATAATTCAAGAGACGTTCGGCTTGCCGCTTCACCATGTATACCAATGTACGGAAGGCTTTCTCGCTAGCACATGTCGGCACGGAACACTGCATTTGAATGAGGATGTGGTTCATATTGAAAAGGAATACGTTCAAGGGGAGAATGGCAAACGCAAATTCGTACCAATCGTGACCGATTTCTCTCGCTCTACGCAGCCGATTATTCGTTATCGATTGAACGATCTACTAACGGAAGCCGAGTCGGCCTGTCCGTGCGGCTCTGTCTTTACCGCGATCAAGCAGATCGAGGGCCGTTGCGACGATATCTTTTATATGTTGAGCGAAACGGATGGGGGACTTACTCCGGTTTTCCCGGATTATATTACACGCGCCATCCTTGCCGCTTCCCCTGTGATTGAAGAGTACCGGGCCCTTCAGATCGATGTGGAGAAAGTAGTGATTGAGCTTCAAGTCGCCGCCGGTTTCGTTCGGGAAGAGGTCGAGTGGCAAGTATCGACATCGATGGAGTTGCTGATGCGCAGGTTACACTGCCGCATCCCGAATCTCACATTTGCTCCTTATTCGTTTCAACCGGGACTTCGCAAGCTTCGACGCGTAGAAAGGAGATGGCAGATTGAGCAATCACATCTCCCTCTATGATCAAAGTAATCTCGAGCGCATCGATTGGCCGGATACCGAGGACGGCCGGTACGCGAAAGCTTATTTGGAGCCGCTTCTGCGCGAAGGGACCGACCGATTCATGCGCAACGTGAGAACGAGGATGCTCGTTTTGCGGACGGAGGATCTGGTTCTTCCTGTTACTGTAAACGATGATGATTACGACAATTCGTATGTTTGTTCTCCCTATACGCATTATATTCGCTATGCCAAACGGGAATTGGAGTTATTGAACCGCCCGCTAATGGAGAAAAGCTTGTCTGCAATTCTGGACGTCCTTGGCTATTTTATGAAAAGTTCGCAACTCAATCAGGTTGTCCATGTAAACAATTGGCTATTGTCAACGAACCTGTACCCCCGATTATCGGAAGGACAGCTTGCGGCCATTGTGAATACGGTGCGGGAAGCATTTCCCGAGCATGCAATCGTGCTGCGTTCCCTTAGTTCTTCGCTTCATCCGGCAATGATTGCAACCTTGCAAGCGAATGGCTGCAAACTGGTGCCAAGCCGGCAGATATATTTATACCAATCGAATGATCCAGCTTTCGGAAACGCAAAATCGCGCTGGCTATTGAAGCGGGATTACGAGCTGCTGGCGAAGAACGGGTATGAGTTTGTTTCGCCGTCGGACATAACAGACACAGACGTGCCCCGAATAGCAGAATTGTACGCGATGCTCTATTTGGATAAGTACTCCTACGACAACCCACAGTTCGATACAGCGTTTATCCGCTTAGCCAAGCAAACCGGCGTGCTGACCTTGTACGGGCTGCGCAAAGAGGGGCGATTGGATGCTGTTATGGGTTTTTTCAACCGCAATGGGGTCATGACGACTCCGCTTTTCGGCTATGATACGTCGCAGCCTGCTTCGGTTGGGCTGTACCGTATGCTGTCTGCTTGCCTGATCCGGCAAGCCCGTGAGATGGGAGATTTACTCCATGAGAGCGCAGGAGCTGCCCAATTCAAACGAAACCGCGGAGCGATTGCCGATATCGAATATTCCGCGGTATTTGACAGTCATTTGCCGCTTGGAAGAAGATGGTGTTGGACGCTTTTGGAGCAGCTGCTGAACGGTATTGGCGTTCCGATCATGCGCAAGTACAAGCTATAAAAAGCTATAAACAGATAGATTAAAAGGAGGAAAGGGTGCGGATCATGTCGCGAAGAGAGCAACAACTACCATCTCCTTCAGGAGAGAGGATCGCCCTCATTACGGGCACATCAAGCGGTTTCGGCATGCTGTCAGCTGTCGAGCTGGCGCGTAAGCAATACCGCGTCGTTGCGACGATGCGGGATACGGAACGGGCCATCGAGCTGCGCAAACGAGCCGAACAAGCAGGGGTATCGGAGCGACTGGACTATCTCAGCTTGGACGTGACATCTACTCAGGACATCGAGCAGGTCGTTGCGGAGACGCTTCGCATGCATGGCCATATCGACGTGCTTATCAATAATGCCGGGTTCGCTGTTGGCGGGTTCGTCGAGGAGGTACCGATGGAAGATTGGAGGCGGCAGATGGAGACGAACTTTTTCGGACTCGTTGCGATGACCCGAAGCGTCATTCCTGTCATGCGGAAACAACAAAGTGGTCTGATCGTGAATATCGGCAGCATCAGCGGACGAATCGGGTTTCCCGGCTACGCGCCGTACGCCGCCTCCAAGTTTGCTATAGAAGGGTTTAGCGAGAGTCTGCGTCATGAACTGGCTCCGTTTGGCATCCGCGTCGTGCTAGTAGAACCTGGCGCCTATCGAACACCAATCTGGCAAAAAGGGTTAGCAAATATTCCTTGCGACGCAGACTCCCCCTACAAACACAGACTCGAGGCGATTATGCGATATTCGCGCCGTGCGTCTGAACATGCACCCGATCCGCAGCAAGTAGCAGAGCTGATCGGGAGAATCGCAAGCACGCCATCGCCACGTCTGCGCTACCCAATTGGGCAAGGATCGCTTCTCGCGATATGGGGAAAGGCATTGCTTCCCTGGAAGTGGTTCGAGCACCTGATTGAGCGGGGAACGCGTTGATCATTCTTTCAAACACACCAAAGAAAGTTTGCTTCAGCGGACTTTTATTATACTTACTTTTGGATGAAAATAATGTAATAGACTGGGAAGCATTACATAGTGTCAATTTCAGATGAAGTAAAGGCAGTGACAGTGTCAGACCCGAAAATAAAGTCTTAGACTGCAACTGCCTTTATTCAACTATTGATAAGAGACAGCCCGGCGTATGAAGAGTCATGTCCGCTGAATCGGGTAAAAGGTTGGCTGTTATGCGCCGCGGCGGCTTATTCGTTTTATTAAGTTAACGGGTAGTTATGCTTAATAACATTGACCAATTTATGGTGAAATCGATATACTTTTCAAAAAACCACACAAATAAAGGAGTTTACAATAGAGGATATCTAAACATAACCCTAGATGGAAAAAACTGTTCAATAATATCGCTTCAAAATTAAGAACTTCTTTGGGAGATTTGGCTATTCGTATTGATACCGAGAAGTAAATCCTGATTTTAGCTTAACTATGAAAGGCTGAGCTAATTTATATAACAACATAAAAGTACGGTGGTGAATTTGAATGAATGAAAAATTTTGGTTAGTGCTGCAGTATCCCTTGAAAAGCGTAAAAGGAAACCAACGCGATGAATGGTTAAAAAATAAAGTGATGGAATATTTGAATATTTCTTTATCAGATGCTGAACTTGGCTATGTCGATGGTTTTGATATGGGGAAATGCGTGTCTGACCCGTATAAATATGTACTTAACATATTTTGTGTCATTACGGATGAACAGCGGAGTATTGCCTTGATAAAAAGAGTATTAAGAGAACACAGGCTTGATTATACTCGAATAAAAATTGCAACTATGCCCTTTGAGGACGGAGAAACATACACTCTGAAATATACCTATAAGAAAGGCGTGACTGATTTTTCGCTATAACAGGAAAGTGCAGGATCACCGTACATATGCGGGAAGCGGTTCCCCACGAGCGGTCCATTTATATTTTGTGGTTTGTGGAAGGGGAGTTTTGTTGTTGTTGATCCATGTGAGCTGTCGGACGACAAGAACTTGACCCTTTTGCACCCTCGTGAGGTGCTTAAGCTGATACTGAGTTAAAGCATGTGTGCCGAAAGGAATGATTCCGTTCAATGTAAGTGTAAGACTATCACAACAATAGCTCCATGGCTGCGCGTTCTTTATCCGCAATCTCGAGCAACAGCTTAGACGCATTTATGAGCTCTTGGTGCTCACCTGTTCTTCCTGCATGGTCGATTGAAGCAGAGACGCTGACCCACATTGGAGCGATCTCTGTAAACATACAGTGGGCTTGTTCGATCCTCGGGTCCTCCAGCCGATCAGCACATTCTCTCAAATAATCCCTATACAGATTCCGAAATAAAGCGCCGCCGGTTCCCGCCCGCTCCATTAGCGTTGCGGTAAGACATAAATCATGTTCGAAATTGTTGCTGCGAGAAGGCCACTTCAAGATTTCATTGCTCATTTTAACAATGCCTTTATTGCCAATATTCCGAATGGTCGGGTTCAGATAGTCATGCGCATTCATGGTCAAGGATTCGCGTATAGCAGAAACAAGCGGAAGCAATTCGTCGTTTGGCTCGATCGTAAAGGAACGATTCCGGGAACTCATGGGTCCCTTTGCATTTCTGGCAGCGGCCAAGCTTGTCAAACGCGTCTTCACAAGTCCACCCTGTTGTCTGGTGTCCGCCATGTAGGCGTATTCGTCATCTATACCGTAAAGTACCGCATAGTGACCGGCGAAGTGCACTTTGTTCTTAAAATAATCCAAGTAATAGGCATCTAATTTAAGCCCAACAGGAATGCCGTGTTCGATGCTGCTTCGGACGTTCTGCCACGCCTTATTGACGGACGAGGTTTCTTGATATCTGACGTTCAAGCCGAGTCGTTCGGCGAGATAAGCGCTCAGTTTATCCGGTTTTATCCTTCCTCCGATGAAGGGGAAGTCCATTTCCTTCGAATCCCAGTATATGAATCCAAGCCCTTGCCCGAGCCCGAACAACATCGGCTCAGACAGGCGGACTCCCGCATATTGCATTAAATTGCCCATGGCGGTTGTTTCGCAATGTTCGCCTTGATAAGGGATGAAACCTTCAATAAATTTGACCATGTCTACTTGCCTCCTCCAATAATTCATGTATTAAACGGCTAACGAACTCTTGTTCGCTCTCGATTAAGCTGAATGGATGCAAGAACAACGCCCTTACGTTCAGCGGCAAGCTAGCTCCGCCTTGTGATTCGTACTTCTGTCTTATTTTTATCGAGGCTTGTCCAAGAAAATCCAGTCGTTTCCGTAAAGCAATGACGGCCTCTTCCTTCCCGATATGGGGCAAAGCGGCCAAACCGAGATCGAAGCGGTTGTCGCGTTCCCGTGTAGACGACAGACTATCAAGAATTTCATTTTTCAGCTTACGTATACCCACTTCGGTGAGGGCAAACCGGGTCGGCGTTGGCCCCTTGCCGGATTTCTCGTCGGATGTCTCAGGTGAGATCCATCCTTTATCACTAAGTTTCTTCAATCCTGCATATATCGAAGTTGTACCGATATTCGCCCATTCTTTATAACCTCGCTGCTCGACTAACTTCATAATATCGTATCCGGAAGCTTGATGATGTTCCGCGATCATTTGCAGGAGCATGAATTCGACATTCGATAATGTATGCATAGAGAGACTCCTTATCTTTAGTATTTCATATATGGAATATAACATGAGTGTAATAAAGATTCAATAACCGAATCTGCTAGAAAACTACAGCTTGAGAATGTTCAAATCAGGAACTGACGAACTTCCGAATGTACGGGTCTTGAGGCGGCACTTGAGCTCGAGCATCGATCGATCATCCCGATCTTTTTTGTACCCAGGTGATCAACACTACTTCGCGGAAAGCAGTTTGCCGTCGTATGACGCTGACGCGACGGCGTTGCTATTGCAACTTGTACTTGAATTCCTCAGGCGGTTAAATGACTGAAGCAAACTCCTGTATGCGGGAAGTCAGTTAAGCTCCCATGAAAATTAATTTCTATGTATAACGAAAAATGGCAACACTAAAAAAAGACGTAGCTCATTCATTTTTTAAAAACAGCAACGCCTGAGTTCTATGCTATGAATATTTCTCTTAGATTAAGAGGCTTCAGTAATCGTAACGGTATATCCCAGCTTTTCTAATCTCTGAACCGAATGCCTTACTATGAACTGTTGTTTTTGCTTTTCAAAATAATCTTCTCCTAAATCGACATACATTTCTTTACGGGTAAGTAGATAGTAGGAGATTCTTAATATGGCATGGGCTACAGAAATTGCAGCTCGTTTTTTACCTTTTCGTGCTGCTGTTCGCCTATAC
>NZ_LGIQ01000009.1:349732-378040 GCF_001187725.1 Brevibacillus reuszeri | reverse complement strand
ACCAAATAAAAAATGGTCAACCAGTAAAAACTGGCTGACCTCATAATACGAAAGGGCAGGATATCGCAACACAATGGTTGTTATGTGCATCTATTATTATGGGATTATTTGTAACTACTGGGTGGGGATTAGCGTCGATCTGAATTGTTGGTTCTGACCCCATCGCGGAAGTTCGCCGTGTCCACTCGCGGGCGGTTCGGTTCCCACCACGGTGGGCATGTTAGCGCCGTGACCTGGCAAATTGAGAAACTGCTCCCTACGAAGTTGATATCACCTCAGGATTTGGAACAATGGAACGGAGCAGCGCGGCCAAACCCGCGGTGTTAGCCATACGACCCCTAAATATGTCAATGCAGGTCCTGTAGCGGTCGGCCACACCTCTCGACACGCCCATCGCTTTTCTACATTCAACGGGCAATTCAAGTGGATTTTCGTAGACACGCCCAGACCAAGACAATTTTGCCCCCACAGACCCCAATTTGGAACGGAGGAAATTTATGCTTTGGAATTTTTGGAACGCTTGGAAAATAAGGAAAGGCATCAAAAAGCCAATTATTTTCATAGAGAATGCTGGTGGATGCATATGCACAAAAAGTATTTTCAATGGAAAAACTCCAATTAAATGGTGCTTTAGAGTAAAATCTGTAGCCCCTGAGGATAATGGTTGGCGCTTCATCGGTAAATCAGATAGCGAATCATATATAAATATAGCCGAGAATAATGTTTTTTTAGATTTCAATACACTTGCTAACATCGATCCCTCTATACTTATGTTATATAATATGCCAGTTGGAACGGATTTATATATTGTAAAGGATAAAGGAAAGATACGTTTTTTCAAAACGGGAACAAAAGAGGAGATAGAAATTGATTACAGGAGTTTGTGAGTGGGTTCAGAATTCGGAAAATATTGCACGGCAAGCGCTATAGCTTCTCGTTCCAACACCCCCTCGTGACACTGGAAATTGGACGGGTTTAATATGGGAAAAGAGCTTGATCCTGTGAATCCTTGTTACATACCTTGGGCAAGTAATGGAAGCATATAGAAAAAGAGCAGGATTTACTCAAGCAAAACTAGCAGAAGTACTTAATTACACTCCCAGTAAAATTAGCAAACTTGAAAATAATCAACTGACACTAAAAGTGAATTTTTTTAGAGAGTGGGCAAAAGTACTAATTCAAACGAAGTTGTAGTAGCATTCATATATGGAGAGCAAGCAGTCAGAGAGTTAATAACGAAATTGAAAAAGTGAAGGATTCTACAACGGAGCTGAATTAGATTAAATACTGTTTTTATTGGGAAAGGAGATAAACCTTATCAAAGACAAGATCAATTTATTCGTTGATGATTCAAGGGACTGTCCTAACGGTTTCGAGATTAACCAGAAGTTATTAAGATGCCACTGAATTCTTGAATAACAACCGAATGATCATGACCTTGGGGAAGATGAACAAGAAAACCTTCTTAAAACAGGATAGTTTAATATATTTGCGAACATGGCTCAAGGATCGATACAATCTATTTACATACAGATAATCCAGTTGGTCGAACAAATAAGTACGAAACATAATTAGCCGCACATAGAAGAGGATTTATAGGTGCTGCGACTGAGATCTACCATTACTTGATTACTAAGAACAGGTATTCAACACTTTAATAAAAGACTGTTATATTGGAATGTACCTTTGAATAGAAAAAGTCTCACACTCAAGTTATAGAGCGTGAAACTTATATAGTTTCTAACTTATCCAGATTAGTTTTGATTCGATAACTCTCCATTTACCATCCTTATTCTCCAGGATAGTTTTAACCCCAATAGCGCCATCTCCAGCACGATATTTGGTGCCTTCTAATATTACCTGTTGGTTAGAAAAGTCAGCTTTTGTGATTTTAAGTAATAAGCCTTTTAGAACTAATGTCTCTGGATCATACATGCCTTTTTTTCGGAGATTATCCAAAGTAGAATCAATAACATTTACATTGTATTTCTTAAAGTAGTTAGTAATATATTCTTTGTCATCCTGTTCAATATCCTGTAGTGTACTGAAGTCTATGGCTATGAATTGAATTTCATGATTTAAAGCAGTATCGAGTGGCATATAGCTATCAAGTGCTAAGCTGTACATTTCCCCCATATTACTACTAACTGTCGTTTCGGTTTGTTCACTTACCACATGAGTTGTTGGCATAAAGTATAATGTACATAGTAATACAGCATAAGTTATTAGCTTCAATTTTATCCCTCCTTATTACATGACGTGTTAATTCAAATTTTGTTACTAAATTATGTAAAATGGGTTGAAAAATGGTGTTTTGGAGTTGCATAGGGACGGATTACTACCATTTTATAGGAAGATGAGTTTCGTGATTTATTCTGTTCATTGTCATTATTGCAAGGTAAATAGCAAAAAGCCAAAAAGCGCGAGTCTGAAGGCTACAAATCCTCCGTAACTCGCGCTTTTTGGTTCTTGGCTGCCCATTTGAGCAGATTGTGTGCCAGCAAAAGCCAACCGACCTCCAAACTTACTTTGGGTAAGCTGCGAAGCAGGAAACCAGGTTGTTCATCATTTGCCCAAACACACTTACCGATTCAATCATCCGACGAACGGAAAGCTGGTAACCTTCCTCACTTTGCAGTACCTCCCGAGCCTGCTTCTTTTGCCAGAGTTAATTCATGCTGACCTGAATTTCCGGGTTCCCTTTCGCCTGAAGATGAAGCCGGTTATATCTGTCATATGGCAAACGTAATAGAACAGGATTATCTTATTGTTGACTTGACTTTGAACAGTTTGCAAAATAGATACACGATGAAAAAAGCCGATTTTCTTACATGAATGGCACAACATTTGTTAGATACGACTAACAAATGGAGTGGTGTTTATTCGTAAGGATCTGCTTTTTATTTTTTTACTCAATATTCGCTTTTGAGACTGTTTTTATTTGCATCTTGGCAAGGTGGATTTGTTAAGGAGCACGGGAGCGGAGGAACAATTTTCTAATTCAGATTTTAAATATAATATTGACTAGTCGATAGATTCAGATTATTCTTTTAGGTAACCGGTTTCGCATCATTTTTTATATGCAAAATTTGATAAATAAGAGTTTTAGTAAACCGGTTACACATAGTCGGTGGTGAAAGGGAATTATGAAAGCAACGATTAGAGATGTAGCCAAACTTGCTGGGGTTTCCGTAGCTACGGTGTCACGGGTGATGAATCAAAAAGGATACGTAAATAGCGAAACCGAGCAAAAAGTAAATAAAGCGATGCAACAGTTGAAGTTTGAGCCCAACCAGATGGCGAGAGGATTGGCGGGCAAACGAACGAAGACGATCGCTTTGATTTTGCCGGATATCTCCAACCCGTTTTTTCCTGGCCTCGCCAGAGGAGTCGAGGATATCGCTCAAAACAACGGCTATACCGTCATTTTATGTAACTCGGACGATATGGGGGTGAAGGAACGGTCCTATATCGAGGTATTGAAAAAGAAGTACATCGACGGGATTATCTTCGCAACTAATAATCTGGTACGAGAAGATCTGGAACGGATGGAAGAGGCGCAGATTCCTTTTGTTATGCTGGATCGGGCGCCAAACATGGAGTCTGGATGCGTCATAAAGGTCGATAACTTTGGAGGTGCCAAGGCAGCAGTCGAGCATCTGCTGAATGTTGGTTGTAAAAAAATTGCCCATGTCTACGGCCCTCAGGAGCTGACCACGGCAAAGGAACGTCTCGCGGGCTATGAGGAAGTGGCGAAACAGCAGTCTTGGTATACGCCAACCTTGATGATCCCAGGAGATTTCACCATCGACGGAGGCATAAAAGCCGTAGAAGCCTTGCTTGGCAAGCACCCGGATTTGGATGGTATTTTTGCAGGAAATGACCAGATGGCTGTTGGCGTATTGAAAGGGTTGAAACGCCGGGGTATTTCCGTGCCGGGACAGGTGGCAGTTTGCGGCTTTGACGGAGTCAATCTGACGGAGATCACCGAGCCGGAACTTTCCACGATTGCACAACCGATTTACCAAATTGGTGAGCTGGCGGCTAACAAGCTGATCGAGAGAATCAATCTTTCAAGTACTCATTATGAAACGGTGGAACTGGGTGTCTCACTCATTGTCAGGGAGTCCACACGTAAAAGCGTGATGTCTGGCAGTAAGTAGTTCTCTCCGACAAGTTTGAGACGCCCGAAGAGTTGAGTCAGAGAAATCAATTTGTACAGAGAAAGGACGGTCGGGACGTTCCGAAAGTCGAAGGAGTAGTGGTGGAAGAGTGAAGCCAAATATCGTCGTAATTGGAAGCTTGAATATGGACATGGTTGTCCAGGCTCCACGTTTGCCTGTCATGGGAGAAACGTTATTGGGAAAAAGTATGCAATTCGTTCCGGGAGGGAAAGGAGCGAATCAGGCAATCGGACTCGCGCGTCTTGGAGCAGAGGTTGCCATGATTGGAAGAGTTGGTAAAGACCATTTTGGTAGTGAACTCCTCAGCTCTCTGCAGGCAGGGTGGGTAAACAGCACGGGAGTGAAGAATACGGAGTCCGCTGAAACGGGAGCCGCCTCCATCGTGCTAGCCGAAGGAGATAACATTATCATCGTCGTTCCAGGTGCCAATGCCCGTTGTACACCGGCTGACATCGAAACCCAGATCGAGTTGATTGAGAGAGCAGATATTGTTCTGATGCAATTGGAGATACCGCTTGCGACGGTGACGTACGCTGCAAAAGTAGCGAAGCAGCTTCAAAAAACAGTGATTCTCAATCCTGCACCGGCGCAAAAACTGCCCCCAGAACTCTTGGCCTGTGTAGATTACATGACGCCCAACGAGACCGAGCTCGCGATTCTTGCCGAGGGACAAACAGGCTTGGAAGAGTGTATGGACGCCATCCTGACACAAGGCGTTCGTCATGTCATCACAACGCTTGGAGCTCAGGGTGCGGCATACAAGGAAAAGGGCAAGACCTTGCTGCGAATTCCCGGTCATCAGGTACCGGTCGTCGACACGACTGGTGCGGGAGATGCATTCAATGTCGGACTGGCCTACGCGATCGGCTGTGGTCACGCCTTACCTGATGCAATCTCATTTGCCAACAAGGTGGCTGCCGTATCGGTGGGGCGTTTTGGTGCACAGCAGGGCATGCCGACACTTGAGGAAGTGGTTCATTTTTCGGAATTGTGCAAATAAAAATTTTTTACCACATAAAAGGAGTGCATACCTGTGAAAGTATTGTTTATTGGAGAATCCTGGATTGTTCATATGATTCATACAAAAGGGTACGACAGCTTCACGTCGACGAAATATGAAGAAGGTGCCACACATCTGCTGCAATGCTTGCAAAACGCTGGTATCGACGTAGATTACATGCCTGCCCATGAAGTACAGGTGCGTTTTCCGAAAAAGCTGGAAGAACTGGAGAAGTATGATGCGATCGTGCTGAGTGACATCGGTGCCAACACATTCCTGCTGCAAAACGCGACCTTCTACCAGATGGAAATCATTCCAAACAGTTTGGAGCTTATCCGGGAGTATGTGGCTAAAGGCGGTGGCTTCATGATGATTGGCGGCTATCTCTCCTTCATGGGAATTGAAGGGAAAGCCAACTATAAAAATTCCGTACTCGCAGATGTCCTGCCAGTAGTCATGATGGATGGTGATGACCGAGTAGAAAAACCGCAGGGCGTACAGCCGGAAACGATAAAAGAGCATGCTGTCACTGAGGGCTTGGGTAGTTGGCCGCGATTCCTCGGCTACAACCGCTTTGCTGCCAAAGCGGATGCGGACGTGCTTGTTCAAATCGAGGAGGACCCATTCCTCGTACTTGGTAGTTACGGCAAGGGGAAAACAGCCTGCTTCGCCAGTGATTGCGCTCCACACTGGGGACCCAAAGAGTTCATGGACTGGGAGCACTATCAAAAGCTGTGGGCACGCATATTGGAACAGATCAAGCGCTAGAGAAAGGCATATACACAAGAGGGAGAAGGTGTTCGCGTGCAAGTGAATGAGTTGGTTCGACTAAACAAGGATGCGTACATTGGTTTCCTCTCCGAGTTGGTCCAGACCGATACCCAGGTGATCGGCCACGGGGTGCTCGGAGGAAACGAACAGGCTGGACAAGCCATCATCAAGAAAAAGCTTGAGCAGCTAGGATTTGAGATCGACGAGTTTTGTGTGGATGATGAAAAAATCAAGAAGTACCCGGGAGCCAATCTGGGCCACAAAAACGAAGGACGTCCCAATATCGTCGGTGTATGGAAGGGAACAGGCAACGGCAGATCGCTGATTCTCAATGGACATATCGACACGATGCCTTTTGGTGATCGGGCCAAGTGGTCGGATGATCCTTTTTCCGGTCAGGTAAAGGGAGATGTCTTGTACGGATTGGGATCGACTGACATGAAGGCCTCCCTTGCCGCGATGATTCTGGCGGCGCAGGTGCTCCATACGATGGGTCTAAAGCTTAAGGGAGATCTCATCATCCAGTCCGTAGTGGACGAGGAAGGTGGCGGGAATGGGACTTTGGCTTGCGTGGAACGGGGCTATACGGCAGACGCCGCGATTGTCGGAGAGCCTACGCAGCTGCACATTCAGCCGGCGCATATGGGTTTTCTATTCCACGAGATTAAGGTAGAGGGAAAAAGTCTTCATTCGAGCCAACTGTGGGAAGGCGTCAATGCCATCGACAAGGCTATCAAAATCTATCAGTCGATCAAGGAATTGGAGCATCACTGGCTGATGACGCAAAGACATCCGTTGTTGCCAGGACCTACGATCAATCTCGGGGAGATCAAAGGTGGTATTGCTGGCTCTGTGGTTCCAGGCTCTTGCACGCTGAAAACCTGCCTACACTACCAGCCGAAGCAGGGAGAGTCGTATCAAGAGACCCGTGACCGCGTACATCAGCAGGTATTGGATGCGATCGACCGTGTCGTTCTCGGAGATGAATGGTTACGCGCGCATCCACCGCAGGTAACTGTCTATCAGGAAGGGTTCCCATTTGAAACGCCAGTGGCGCATCCGCTGATCCAGGAAGTGAAAGAGGTATTGGGACAGGTGCTGCAAGACGAGGTGGTCATCGAAGGAATGCCTGCTGGCTGTGATGCCCGTTTGCTCGCTGGATTCGCCAATATCCCGACCGTCATTCTGGGTTGTGGAGATCCAAGACAGTGCCATTGTATCGACGAATCGGTTCCAGTGGACCAGTTCCTTACGCTGATCGAGGTATATGCCCAATTTATCGTTTCTTGGTGTGGAGTGGAATCAAATACAAACGATTGAAACTACAGGGGGTAATGAGAAATGGTAAAAAAAGCATCGTTGTTGGCATTGGCTGCATTGGTGTCCATCATGGCAGGATGCGGAAGCACGGGAGCGGGAAACCAGCCTGCCAATCCACCAGCTTCCGCAGCTCCTGCGGATAAAGAGATTACGATTGGGGTATCGACGGCAACTCTGCGCCACCAGTTTTTCATCGATATCGACAACGGCATGAAGAAAGCAGCCGAAGAGGCAGGCGTAAAGCTCTTGGTCAATGATCCGAACCTCGATCTTGCCAAACAGGTATCTGCTGTTGAGGATTATATGCAAAAGGGCGTCAACGGTCTGATCTTGCTTGCCGTAGACAACGCGGGTGTGGTTCCGGTCGTGGAAGAAGCAAAAGAAAAAGGCATTCCGGTCATTACGGCTGACTCTGTCGTACCGAGTGACAAAGTAGACACGTTTATCGGGACAGAAAACTACGAAGCTGGCAAACAACTCGGTGAGCATCTGAAAAAACAGATTGAAGCAGATGGAAAAGACGTGAAAATTGCGGTCGTTACCCACGTACAATCCTTTGTACAAAAAGAGCGCCTGCGTGGATTCAAGGAAGTTCTCAGCAATGTAAGCGGTGTCAATATTTTGAACGATCAGCCTGGTTATGACCGTGAAAAATCAATGGCTACCGTCGAAAACATCTTACAGGCTAATCCCGACGTTGATTACATCTACGCTACTGCAGAAAACAGTGTTCTCGGAGCACTCGCGGCTCTCGAATCCGCCAAAAACACCAAGACCAAGATCGTTGGCTTTGACGTAACACCAGAGGCAGCGGAAGGAATCCGTGGCGACAAAATTCTTGCGATGATCCAGCAACAACCTGAAAAAATCGGGGAAGCAGCTGTCAAAGCGGCCATCGAAGCGATCAAAGGCAAGCAGCTCGAGAAGAATATTAGCATTCCTGTCATTTTGATGGACAAGTCCAATGTGGATGAATACTTCAAAAAATAGGAGAGGAACGGGGCTCGACAAGCCTGAGGCAAGCCGAGCCCCACTCTTTAAAAGATGCTCTAGATCATGTGAGAGGAGAGATCTGTTTTGCGTTCACCTATTCTGGAGCTACAAAGCATCAGTAAGGAGTTTTCAGGGGTTAAAGCGCTTTCTGATGTTTCCTTGACCGTTTACCCTGGAAGCGTGCATGCCCTGGTTGGAGAAAACGGAGCGGGGAAATCGACCTTGATGAAAATTTTGACCGGGGCTTATAACAAGACCAACGGCCAAATTTTCTTTGAAGGAAAAGAAATCGAACAAATGGACCCAAAGCTGTCCAAGAAATTGGGGATTCACTGTATCTATCAGGAATTGAATGTCATGAAGAATATGACGGTAGCAGAGAATGTCTGTATCGGCGCGCAGCCTGTAACGAAACTAGGGCTGATTGATTGGAAACAAATGAATCACGCGGCCAAGGAGATTTTCTCCTTCCTGCAGCTTGATATCAACCCCAAGATGCTAGTGAGGGAACTGAGCATTGCACAAAAACAAATGGTAGAGATCGCACGGGCGATTTCCCAGCAAGCCCGAATTTTAATTATGGATGAACCGACTTCTTCCTTGTCTGAAAGGGAGACTGAAGTGCTTTTATCCCTTGTCGAAGAGCTGAAGAAAAAAGGTGTCAGCATCTTGTACATTTCGCACCGCATGGACGAAATCTTCCGAATCTGTGATACAGTCACCGTCCTGCGTGATGGCACACACATCAAAACCCTTCCTTTGAAAGAGGTCTACAATGTCGATTCCCTGGTGGAGTTGATGGTGAATCGCAAAGTGACGAATTACTTCCATAAAGTAGAAGTGGACTTGGGCAAGCCCATCCTTCGTGTCGAGAAGCTATCCAAGCGTGGAGTCTTGAAGGATATCAGCTTTGAGATACGCCAAGGAGAAATTCTTGGGGTAGCAGGGCTGGTTGGCGCAGGCCGCTCAGAGATCGCCAAAGCCTTGTTCGGACTGCTGAAGACAGATTCAGGTGAGATTTTCATCGACGCCCAAAAGGTCGAGATTCAAAAACCATCGGATGCGATAAGGTTGGGACTTGGTTTTGTGACAGAGAATCGCAAGGAAACAGGCTTGGCATTGAAACAGAGCGTACGTGCCAATATTACAATGTCCAACCTGAAAAAATATGTGAAAAACATGCTGGTCAATCAAACGGAAGAGAAGCAGATCGCGGAGGAATATCGAAAAAAGCTCAACATCAAGACCGCTACGCTGGAGCAGCCGATTTCGAGCTTGAGCGGAGGCAATCAGCAAAAAGCGATCCTTTCCCGCTGGATCATCCAGGAGCCTCGCATTCTTATCCTGGACGAGCCATGCCGCGGGGTAGACGTCGGAGCGAAGGCAGAAATTTTTGCACAGATCAGTCAGTTAGCTCAGCAGGGAGTCGCTATCATTATGATCTCATCCGAAATTCCGGAAATCGTCGGGATGAGCGATCGGGTCATCGTGATGCGTGAAGGCTCCATTGCTGGACTGTTGGATAAACATGCAATCACACCAGACAACATTCTGAAACTCGCATTTGGGGGTGGAGTAAGTGCTTAAAGGAACCTCATCGGAACTGGAAGTCACCCAACTGAAGAACAGCAACTGGAAACAAAATTTGTTTGTCATCTTCGATAAAGGCAGTACCATGATCGGACTCGTGTTGCTGTTTGTCATATTATCCATTGTTACTACGGATTTTTTAACCGTCGACAACCTGATCAATGTGACGCGACAGGCTACAGTTCTCTGCATCATGGCGGTGGCGATGACGTTCATCATCATTACCGGAGGAATTGATCTGAGTGCAGGCTCGCAAATCGCGGTCAGCGGAGTAGTAGTCAGCGGCTTGATCGTGGCTGGAGTGCCGATTCCGCTCGCAGTGCTTTTGGCGATCATGGTCGGCGGGGTTATTGGATTGTTTATGGGAACGATCGTATCGACGCAAAAAATCCCGCCGTTCATTGTCACCTTGGGAATGACGACGATTCTATCTGGACTTGCCTTTGTCTACACACAAGGAAATCCGATTGCGGTAAGCGATGCTGCATTTCGCGCATTGGGACGCGGATATATCGGTCCAATCCCGATTCCGGTGATCATTATGGTGATCGTCGTCGTCATCGGTCATATCCTCTTGACGCACACCCGATTTGGCCGATACGTCTACATGATCGGAGACAATGAAGAAGCGGCGAGGTTGTGTGGGATCAATGTGAATCTGGTCAAGACAGGCGTGTATGTCCTAGGTGGGGCAGTCATGGCGATTGCCGGGATTATTCTCGCTTCCCGTCTCTCTACCGGTTCACCCAACTCCGGTACCGGATCTGAGCTGGATGCGATTGCCGCAGTTGTTTTGGGTGGTACCAACCTTTTTGGCGGTGAAGGGAAGATTATCGGGACTTTGATGGGGGTCGCTATCATCTCCATCCTCAACAACGGATTAAACCTTTTGGATGTATCTTCATATAATCAGCTCATGATCAAGGGTGTCGTGATCTTGCTGGCTGTTTGGCTGAATTCGATCAAAGCAAGAAAAAAAATGAGCGTGTAGGTGATCAATATGAGTGGTGGAATTTTCCCCCCTAAACAGAATGCATTGTTGGAAATCCTTCCAGTGAAAAAACCGATTATTGGGATGATTCATCTCAAACCACTGCCCGGGTCGCCCCATTATAAAGGGGAATCAGTCCACGAGATGATTGATTTTGCTCTAGAGGATGCTAGCAGGCTGATCGAAGGCGGAATAGACGGATTGCAGATTGAGAATGCCTGGGATCTTCCTTTTCCCAAGCCGGAGGACTTCGGTCATGAGACTGTCGCTGCGATGACTGCAGTCGGTGTCGAGCTGGCGAAAATGTCCAAGGTGCCAATCGGGGTCAACTGCCTTGCGAATGCGGTCTTGCCTGCCATCGCGATTGCGAAAGCGATTCAGGCAAAATGGGTACGCTCCAACCAGTGGGTCAACGCCTACATCGCCAATGAAGGTTTTATCGAAGGCTCCTCTGCGAAGGCAATGCGATATAAAGCGAGGCTGTTTGGTGACGATATCAAAATTCTTGCGGACGTCCATGTAAAGCATGGGAGTCATGCGATTGTTGCGGACCGCAGCTTGTCGGAGCAGACGCGGGATAATGAGTTTTTCGATGCGGATATTCTGATTGCGACCGGAAATCGCACCGGGGATGAAACAGCTCTGGATGAGATTTTGGGGATCAAAGAAAATGCGTCCCTGCCTGTTATTGTGGGGAGCGGGATGACCGAGCAGAACGCGAAGAAGATTCTTTCGGTAGCCGATGGCGCTATCGTCGGCAGTTTTTTGAAAGAGAACGGGAACTGGTGGGAGCGCGTAGACACGGAGAAGGTCAAACGCTTCATGGATCAGGTTCAATCCTTACGATAGGCTGGGATATGGCTATGGGGAAAATCGCGGTTCACGGTTTTGTAAATACAGATATGATCTGTCAGGTTGACGCCTTCGCAGAAGTTGATCAGGAGACAGAAGTGAGCAGCCTGCAATTTTTGCCGGGGGGATCAGCAGCGAATGTCGCTGTTGGTCTTTCTCGTTTGGGCAAAGAGGTGTATTTTTTGGGTGCAGTCGGCCAACATGCCTACACGTCCTTTTTACTGGACAGCATGGAAAAAGTGCGGTGTGACCACATTCAGATCGTCGACCAGGCCTCGTCCGGGATGGTGCTGGTGCTGGTGGACAAGCAGGGTTTACGTACCATGTATACCTATCCAGGTGCCAATGTCCAGTACGAAGTTAACCGGGTGCCAGACGACTTTTGTCTCGGGCTTGACTTCCTTCATCTGAGCAGTCCTCATTTGCCCATCGCCGATCAGCTTTTCGCTTGGAAAAAGAAAAAACCGCAATTACGTATTTCCTTTGATCCTAGTTCCTTGTTGACTAAAAAAGGACTGAAGCCACTCCAAGCGTTACTTGCCCAGACAGATATCTTGTTTGTGAATCGCTCAGAGCTGCAGGATTTGGTTGGCGATCGGGGAGTGGACCTGGCCTTGCAGGATCTTCATCGACTTGGCGTGAAGGAGATTTTTGTCAAAATGGGGAAGGAAGGGGCTGTCTACAGCTCAGCAAGCGAACGAATCTACCATCCCTCCTTAACAGTCAAAGCGGTAGATTCTACTGGTTCTGGAGATGCTTTTGCAGTCGGCGTACTGTACGGTTTTTCGCGAGGCTGGGACAAGAAAAAGGTTTTGCAGGCTGGCATTACCCTAGGCGCTCGTGTCGTGGAACACGTCGGTGCGCGGACAGGTCTGCCACATATTGGGGAATGGGGAGGTTAGGTGAGGATGGAAGGTAAGGATCTGTTTGCGCAAATAGATCAAGAGGATGCCATTTCCTTTTTGCAGTCGCTTATCCAAATCAACAGTGTGAATCCGCCAGGCGCGGAACGGGCTGTGGCTGAAGCGATTCAAAATAGGCTATTGAACAGCGGATTATTTATAGAGTTGGATATAGTAGCAGAGGATCGAACCAATTTGCTTGTCTCACTGAACGGTGATCCGACAAGAAAGACGTCCAAGGATCAGGAAAAAACCCTTGTATTTAGTGGACATTTCGATACTGTTCCGATCGGGGGGATGGATTGGACGTACCCACCGTTTGCGGGCGTTAGAGTGGGCGAGCGCATCTACGGCCGTGGAGCTACAGACATGAAAAGCGGTGTGGCAGCCATGATCATCGCCATGGAGTGTCTCGCCAAGTCAGGTATTTCGTTGCCTGGAAATCTGCTTTTCGTGGGAACGGTTGGGGAGGAAGTGGATTGCCTAGGGGCCAAACAGGTGGTGAAAAAAGGGCAGTTGGATCATGCATCCGCCATCGTGGTCAGCGAACCGACCTCCAATCAAGTGATGGTTGCCCATAAAGGAGCACTCTGGTTGGAAGTCACCATGTTTGGTAAAACAGCGCACGGCTCCATGCCTCATCACGGCATCAACGCCATCCAGGCGATCCACCGTTTTATGACCGAGCTGAATCACTATCAATTGGAGCATGTACCCCATGCGATTCTCGGCGGCTCTACCATGAACATCGGCATGATCCGCGGCGGAGTGAGTCCCAATGTCGTCGCGGATCAATGCAGTATCACTCTCGATATCCGGACGGTTCCGGGACAAAATCACGCCAAGATTCTCGAAGAAATAGAGCAGCTCGCCAAGCAGGCAAGTGAGAGTCTATCTGCTTCTTTTCAAGTAAAAGTCTTAAATGATATGGCTTGTGTCGATACCTCCGCTGACAATCTCTTCATCCGTACAGCGATGAAGGTCGCAGGTATGGAGAAGGAGGAATCTCCAAAAGGAGTGAATTACTATACGGATGCCTCTATCTACCAGCCTTATTTGAATGGAATTCCCGTTCTGATCTACGGACCGGGAGAACCGACCATGGCGCATCAACCCGATGAGTGGGTAGATATCACGAAGTACTTGGAGTCGATCCAGTATTATATCGAGTTAGCTCTGATTTACCTAGGCGAGGCTGAGACGAAATAGTGAATCAGTGAAAAAACAGGCTTGAAGAAGAGTAGAAGGCTCTCCTTCAAGCCTGCGACTTTTTATTGGTTAGCAGTGGATTGGTAGTAAAAGGAGGAGAGTGGTATGGGAAACGAGCTGCGAATTGTTCCATAAAAATAAAGCTGTAGACTGTAAAATAAAGTATTAGACCGAAAAATAAAGTACTAGACTGAGAAATAAAGTGTTAGACTGGCGCCAGTTATTCAACTAACAGGCAGAATAATTCCAATATGTGGTATGATGGATTGGCGATTAAAAAGTTTAATTAGGAGGGGGTTACTTTGAAAAAGAAAAAATTGAAAAGGACTTCATGTGATAAGTCGATACAAGGAGTTTGCGGAGGTATTGCAGAATTTTTCGGCATTTCTTCATTCGGTATTAGATTAATTTTCATTTTGACCATGCCCGCATCCTTTATCGACTATATTATATTGGCTAATAGTCTTGATGAAAATAGCAGCTTATAAACAGACTTTTTGTTGCCTTGCTTAATGTCTAATGACAAAAAAGTGAGGACAGAGTTGAACTACTAATGGGAATCGATAGCTTAATGATAATGGGTGCTGCGGCATCCGTATTTTTGTTTGTTCAACTAGCGGGCAGATTAGTGGAATGAAGGTTAACTGAGTCTTTAGCCTGAATTCCGGCTTGCAATCCTATTCATAATTAGACTGTTCAATTATTTGAATGACGGTAAAGTATATGATAATCCCTTTGTAACCTATCAAATCTTCCTAGCAACAATGAAATATTCCTGAAAACTTTTCTTCAAGCAATCCGTTTCGACAATTGAAAAATTCCCTTCCACAATTGTATCGACTAAATTGTGAATTTTAAATGATCTAATATTTGGCACTAAACCGACTCTACCCGCAAAGTATAACAAGTTTCTAAGAAATATCTTTTCTCCCACGCATGGTGTTGCAGAAATCAATAATCCTCCTGGTTTCAACAGTTCATTCATTCTTTGTAGAACGATATGTTCATCTTCCAACAAATGCAGAATATGAAAGACCAGGATGACATCAAATGAGCCTTTCTTATACCTTTCATCAAAAATGGTCGAATGAGCATAGTTTATATTTGCAATGTTTCGCTCTTTTGCCTTTTTTTCTGCAATTGCTATCATATTAGAAGATATATCAATCGCTTGAATCCCTTTCACATATTCTGCAATCTCATTTGATATCAATCCAGTCCCACAGCCGTAATCCAAAACAATGTCGCTTATTTTGAGATGCGTTTTCATTCTTTTTATTATATTGATGTAAGTCTGTTCATCCTTCATCTCTAACTGATCATATTTACTTGCTGTTTTGTCCCAATAACTTTCTGATTTATTCATTTCAGTTTCACCTTCTTTTCTAGTGCATTCATCTTAAATGGATAGAGAATCTTGCCCCGCCCGGTTGAATCCTTTAATGATTAGCCATATAGCCAAAACAAATTGTTGAAAGGCTATTGGAATGTTCAACATCATGTAGGTTGCATCCAGACTGATGAAGCGAATCATAAATAATAAGCTTGCCAATATGGACAATGTAGACCCAATAAGACCCAAAAATGACAACCAACGTGGGACTAATTTTATTTGATAAAATATGCAGTTAAACAAGAACATAGCCAAAACAAACGCCAGTGTCGTTGCCACATGGTTCACCAAATCACGTCCTTCCCGTAACAATCCACCCAGGGTCTGAAAATACGATGCATTCATAGTACCAACTTTTGCAAATTCGTGGCTTAATGTCAGTAGCAACAGAAGAAGGATTACACCCATAACAATGAACACACCCGCAATGATGCCGAAAGCAACAGAGCCAAGAGCTAAACCTTTCTTATGCTTACTTAAAATCGGATACATCAAAATAGGAATACCAACATACGCAACAGCCATTAACAATTGGAAAAACGCTCCTATTAGTACCTGATTTTCATTTGTAGAAGCCTGGACAAGGTAGTCTGCTCCATCTATAACAGGAACAACACTAAATATACCTGTAACCAACCCGGCTATTAATAATACCCCAGTAATGACTGCAGACCTTCTACCTGAATTTGCACTCTTCCTCAACATAATTAGCCTCCTTATAATACCTGCCCTTGACGGATGTTTGCGGGACGTGCGAATTAAGAGGTCAAAGAAGTAGCGATGATGACATATCCTCTTTTACGACCAGTATCAGCATATCGATGTGCTTCAGATGCTTGGTCTAGTGGGTATTTCTGATTAATCAATCCAGCCGTTGCAAATTTCACTCCCCAGTTTTATCCACGTTTTATTGCTTATCATCATATTGAAAGACCTCTTCGATGGACTTTCCGAAAACACGCGCGATGCGAAAAGCCAACTCCAATGAAGGTGAATAATTCCCCTTCTCGATAGCCACAATAGTTTGTCTGGTGACCCCAGCCTTATCTGCTAATTGCTGCTGGGTCATCTCGTTATAATGAAAGCGAAGATTCCGTATATGATTGCTGATCGTATCCTTTCCCATGTTAAACTCCTTTTCTATAAAAGTATAATTGAGCGATACGTCCCAGTAGATCGGATAAGAAACCGAATAAAATCAACACAAGGAACGTTAAGTACGTTGGCAGATCCGTAACGAGCGGAACCATGGAGAATATAAACCCGAGGAAAAACACATAAAGCGAAATCCGGTCTGCCTTCAATTCGATGATCTTATCCAACTCATCTTCAAAAGAAGGCTCATCTTCATTCGTAGCGATCTTATTGAAGATGACAAACCCGATATGAATGATAACCTTCGCTACAATCGACACCGGGAGCAGCACCAGAATGAAGGAACCCCAAAAACTGAAGTCGCTGGCCGAAGTGATGCTGCCTTCCTCGGCATTGTTTATCGCGTATAAAGTGTAGAGGGTAAAGATGAGTATACTGCTGATGATGGAAACAGAAATTTTTTTTTCTTGATAGGACATATTGACCTCCTAATTAAAGTATCATACACAAATGTAAAATAAACTATACATAATGTATGCAAAACTATACTCTTTGTCAACTTTATTTTACATTAAGGTTGTACACTAGGTAGGGCGCAGCACGGTGAACCGTGCTATAAATAACAGGTACGTTGCTGAGCTCCTATGAAAATAAAAACGCAAAAAGGCAATAAGAAATGGACCCAGCCAAAGGGTTTTAAAAAAAGGCTGTGCCTATGCTAAATATCAAATTAGTCAACTTTGAAATTGCGTTCCTACAAGATAAGAAATAGGCTGGGCTGGTGCAACAACCAAAAAGGATGAATCTCCTATACGTGCTACCCATAAAGGGTGCGACAATCTGTGATGCACCGTGGTCGCCGGGGTCAGACTAACGGATGGGCTCAAGGCACCATGTTGAAACGACCTTCTTCGCCAGCTTATCAATCATTATGGACGGACTAATCCATTTTCATAATCTGTGGTGCAGCGAGCTGCATGATTGGCTAACGGGTACGTTAGTTGAATGACTACAGCGGCAGTCTAAGACTTTATTTTTCAAGTCTTGGTCCGCCGCTGCTTCTTTTAATGGATCAGTCTAAAACTTATTTTTCAAAAGCTGACGATTCATCAATTCAAAAACCGCGTTAAATCAACGACTCCAGTCTAAAACTTTATTTTCACCTAACAATTTCCACACCTTCTGCATTTGCCGAGTTTGTGGACACGTTCCTATTTTGTTTCTACTGCTGGGAATGTATCAAGTGAGACGATAAAGCGTTATGTTGAACAGCAAAAGACAAGGGGGGTGAAGGATATGTCACAGACCATAACTGTTAAAGTAAAGCTATTGCCCACAAAAGAACAAATCCAACTGCTAAAACAAAGTAGTTCCGAGTATATTAAAGTCATTAACACATAGAGGTTCCATAGAGGTTCCATAGTGCTTGAATAAAAGGTAATATATTCCCAATGTAGCATCTTTATCGGGAGGGATTTTATCTGGTTTCATAGGGCTTTATCCTCCTCTTCTTCAGACGATGATTATGAGATAGAAAAGGGGAATTGAGAAGTACGCACTTTGACTCATATGCGCACTTGAAAGTAACATAGGACTTGAAATTAAAACATGGTGTCCAAAAGCCATTCTTGCTGAATTCGCCTCTAAAGCTTGCCATTACAGATAGCCAGGAGTATAAGTAGTGGCAAAGTGGAGAATGGAATTGATGGTAGAGACTGCGATACTGAATCGGTGGATCGGGGCTGAGGTATAACCACACTCGATACATGTGGAGTGTCTAATATTGATGGTGCGTAAAGAATGAGATGTGACAGTTTTGCTCAATTTTATGTTTGTGTATACTTAGGCTCTGTTTTTAAGCTAACTGACAGGTAACGAGAAAAACATTTTGATGGGTTTTATAAAATAGCAGGTCTGTCTGGAATGTGATTCTTTCCACAATCGCGCTTATCTGGAATATAGATCATCACTCTTTTTCATTAAAAGGCCATTTTGCGAGAGAGTGGCGAGATGAAAGAACGTGTTGTTCAATCAATGAGAATAACAAGTGGCAGCTTTACATTTATTGTAGTATTCTGAAATTATGTTTTATGACCAAATTTTACGAGGTGTGTAAGGGTGGAGAGAAAGTATTTAGAAATCGATAAAGTAATTGAATACATCAAACAACATATTTACGAACCCATTTCTCTTACCGAATTGGCTCGTTATGCAGCCTACAGCCCTTACCATTTCATTCGCATTTTCAAGGAAAGAATGGGTGTTCCACCTCAGTATTATGTTTCTACCCTTCGATTACAACATGCAAAGGATTTATTAATACATACGAATCTGAGTGTTCGCGATATTTCATTGGAAGTTGGACAAAGCAGTCTTGGAACCTTCACAACACGATTTACTGAACGAGTGGGGATGACACCATCAGAATTTCGAAATTCACCAGTGATGTCAGAACATTATTTACATTCCTTACATCAATTTAATAATTGGGAAGTATCCATTAATAAACGATCTCAATATGCTAAATTAGAGGGTAACATTAAAGCACAGATTCCTTTTGATGGTATCGTACTTGTTGGATTATTTCCCAAACCAATTCCAGAAGGTCTACCTTTATATGGAACATTACTGCGGAAGCTAGGTGACTTTTGCTTCACAGATGTCAAACCGGGGTCGTATTATCTTATGGCTACATCCGTTTCTTGGGGGTCACAGACCGTAGACTTCATACTCCCACACAGCACATTGCGAACTAGAACAAAAGATCCTATCATAATCGAATCAGATAAACCCGTACCTTTTCAGAAAGTTATGCTCTATACTCCGCGTTTGGACGATCCTCCAATTCTAATTTCACTCCCACTATTGATGGGAAGGTTTCTCAATCGAGTAACTTAACAAGTACCTGTAAGCTACTGTTTTAAAATGTTTGAGAGAATTTGCAGCATCACTTTAGGGATGAGCATATGGTCTTCACCCGCAAGCTTATTGTATTCAGAGTTTAGAATTGCTCCGCTCAACTGACTTGCGACCTCGTGCATTGCTGAAACATTCCGCGAATCACTTCTTTAGAAATACTGATACCTTCCACGAAATGGATCAACCCTTCTTCATTTTTATCATGGTCAAGCAATTCGAGTAACTCTTGACTCAGCTCTTTGAATTCATTTAGACTTGTCTCGTTTTTGGCATAAGCTGAATCGTACAAGTCTAGCTTGCTTATTTTACTGCCTAACTGAATGGCAGGTTTAAGCGCAAGAATAGCACCTGGAAAATGTCAGTATAAATAAATATGATTTTAAACAGCAATCCATGAGAAATGATGCATGGACATTTTTGCTATAATAGGCCTGTACAGTTAAAAATACTATTCTGGGGGTGAAAATACAGCTTGCAGAATTATTTCTTGTGCATAGTGAATTATGATAAATAAGACATAGGCAAAATCAAATCATTAGTCGAGGAGAGAATGAAATATGACTTCTGGAAGCCATATCCTTACGAAAACATATAGCAAAATCGTTTTCTAACGGTAATTTCGAGCCCGTTTTTCCATACTTAGCAACAAAAATTGAATGGAATATCGTTGGTGATAAAGCCTTGGTAGGTAATGAAGCAGTTATAGAAAATTGTAAGCGAACTGCTAGTTATTTCAATAGTGTAACCACTAAGTTCTCTACGTGGAATGTTATCGCAGAAAATAATATTGTTGTAGTAAACGGAACAGGCGAGTTTATTCATAATGGTGAACAATTATCTTTCGTTTCAGCCTGTGATGTTTATACTTTTAACGATAGCAATGAACTGCAAAGAATTGATTCTTATTGTATAAATGAGATTACTTGAATTTCAAAGACATTCAAAGCCTGTGCATGTTGTGTTACTTGATGAATTACGAATCATTATTCATATAGTCATATTAGGTAGTGGCAAACGTTACTTCGATGTTATTTCCCAATCAGAGATATAGGAATCGAAAATAAAGTATGTTAGATGCGAATCTGAATTTGTAAAGTTGGTCGCATTTCTGGAATAAAGATTTGCACCTTATATTGTAGAATCGGGCCAGTTAATCGAATAAAAAAGCTATGACAAATTTTTAGCAATCGAGAAGAAGCTGATAGTAATTATGTGAGATAAACTTATGAAAACAAAGAAAAGAGGATAATTTCATGACAATGATTGACAAAACCCAAGATCTACAGCAACTACCCAGTCCTGGTCCCGAGCACAGACTTCTAGAGATATTTGTCGGTAAGTGGAATACGGAAGGGGAAATTAAGGCTACTTCATCCAGTCCTGCAGCCAGACTAATTGCTGTGGACACTTACGAATGGCTACCTGGGGGGTTTTTCCTTATTCACAAAGTGGATGGACACATGGGTAATGAAGTGGTCAAAACCACGGAGATCATCGGCTATGATTCTTCGAAAAAGACGTATTTCACTCGTTCTTTCGACAATCAAGGAAACGCAGGTGCTTACCTAGCAAATCTACGAGATCGTTTCTGGACGATTAATGGTGGATTGGAACGCTTTACGGGCGAATTCAGCAGTGATGGTAACACCTTAAAGGGAAAATGGGAATTATTAAGTGACGGTTCTAATTGGCAACCTTGGATGGATATCAAGTTGACTAAAGAAAAATTGTAAAAAACAAAACCTTAATAGAGATATCTGCAAAAGTCTTGATTTTGAGAAAATGAGTACTCCGAAATGGTAAAGTGAATGGAAAACTAATAAAAGCAGCTCGTTTCTCGTCAGCGAATGGTGAAGAGGTTCCATAAGGTGAAATGGTTGACCGGATTCGTGCGATTTTTGATGGGGATCGCTATCGCTCTGGTCCAGACCTTCCTGTCCTCATTCATGCTTACAGCCGTGGAAGGTGCTTATTTCGGTCGGATGAACGGTATGATCTCTCCCGTGTTTACAGGCTCCCTGCTTATCGGATCTTCGGTTTCCGAAATGTTCTTGAATGCAACTTTTTTGTTTGTCATATATGTTACGGTAGGTTTCATTTTTTTAATCGCGGCGTTCTTCAGTTTCAACATTCAATCGATCAAAGAAAGGTGAGATAGCCTTGCTTACACAGGAAAAAAGAGGAATTTTTGTGATCACTGGGGTTATGGCCTCGGGAAAGTCGACGGTCGCTCAACTGCTTGCTGAAAAATTTGATAAAGGAGTTCATTTGCGAGGAGATACATTCCGAAGGATGATCGTGAGCGGAAGAGAGGAAATGTTGCCGGACTCGGAAGGAGAAGCGGTCAATCAGCTTCGCTTGCGTCACCAAATTACCGCTACTGCCGCAGATGCTTACTTTGAAGCGGGGTTTAACGTCGTGATACAGGATGTTATTATGGGTTCCATGCTTCAGGAAACCGTAGCGTTTCTTCGAAATCGTCCGTTGTACGTTGTTGTGCTGACGCCAAATCAGGAAGTGATAGCAAGCAGGGAAGCAGCTCGACCGAAAAGTGGGTACGGTTTGTGGACGGTAGCTGAGCTTGACCGCAGATTGCGCGAAGAAACGCCTAAGATCGGTATGTGGCTTGACTCATCGGACCTATCCGCCGGGGAAACCGTAGAGCAGATTTGGCAGAAAGCGTGGTCGGAAGCGAGTGTTTGAATATAAATGACTATATGTACCTTTGAGAAGGATTGGTACCGAAAACGAACATGATGAAAGGAAGGGACGGCCTTCTTCAACCAAAATTGGAGAATGCTCGTAGAAGCCGCACATGCAGCTTCTCGTCATCATTTACAACATCCTGATTACGGATTTACGAAATCAAAAAAATGTGTCATTATCATTTTATATAATGATAATGACGCGGAGGACAATTTTGATGACAAAAAAAGCTGATTTGGTTCTTCATCCTGTTCGAATGAGGATTATACAACAATTGCTTCTCGGCAAACCGTTGACGATTGCCCAACTGTTAGATGTGCTTGGCGACGTTCCCCAAGCTACCTTATATCGTCATATCAATCTTTTGCTTGAGGGGGATCTGATCGAGATCATAGATAAGAAAAATGTGAAGGGAACGGAAGAACGAGTGTTTTCAATTCGGAAAGAAAATCTGGAAATTTCAGAAAATGAAGTTGAGAATACTTCTCAGGAAGATCATATTCGCCATTTCACGGCATTTCACGGCAATGTGCTTCAGTTAGCGACAACGTATCTGACGGAAGCGTCTCCAACCCGGTATAAAGAAGAGGGATTCGGCTATTGGTATACGCCTCTTCATCTGACGAATGAAGAATTTCTCGAGCTCGTCGAGTCCGTTAACAAGTGCATCGAAGAAGCGATCAAGAAACAGCCGACTCCCGAACGAACCGCTCGAGTTTTCGCAGGCATGTTTATTCCGCAAAACTCGTCAAAAAGCTGAGAAGGATTCGCAAATGCATTACGGTTACGAAATCGGGATAGAAGAACTATGGAAATGGCTGCCGCTTCTTATTCCCTTTCTCATTCTACATTTGATTCTACTAGTTGTGGCATTACGGGATTTATTAAGAAGAGACCTTAGTACAGAATACAAGCTGATTTGGACCGCAATCATTGTTTTCGTCAGTCTTTTCGGTCCGATTTTGTACTTTATCCTAGGGAGGAAGGAGCGCTAGGGTGAGTATCCTCCAGGTGAATCATCTCCAAAAAAATATGGCGAACAGGAAATTATTAAAGACATTGGTTTTCAAATCCAACAGGGCGAATGTTCAGCCCTTCTCGGTCCGAACGGAGCCGGTAAAACGACAATTATCAAAATGCTCATCGGGATAACGAAGCCTTCGGCCGGTCAAATTCTATTCCAAGGAGAGCGTCATGACAGAAAACGTCCGTTTATCGGGTATTTGCCACAACACCCCATATTCTACTCGTAGATGACAGGAAAGGAATTGCTCACGTATTACATTACCCCAGATAACGGCAGAAGATGTTTTGGCATCGACTGTAATCAATCAATTTGACCAATTGGGTTTATTGGTTATCATCATCGGAATGATGAGTATTGTGGTATCGGATAAGGATATTGGAATGCTGACCTTTATTTTGACGCGCAAGGTCTCCTTAGGCGAATATTTGATGGGCAAGTGGATCGGGCAGGCTGCTATCGTCGCGGGAGCTGTCGCAACCGGTATTTTGGTAGCAGGCTTGGGTGTTTATTACATTTGGTGTCTGTTTATGGTAACTTTGACGCTTCTGATGGGCTCCTTGCTATCCAGATCGTCGGGAGTTGCCGTCGTATCGCTTTTCGTTCTCATTTTTTTGAAAGTCGCAACCGCATTGGGATCTGGATTTCAAATCATGAATCCTGCGCATTTGACGAACCATGCGGTCCATATCATGATCTCTGGCAGTGCTTTGCCTCACTTTATGACCACAGTGGCGGTCACGTTGTTACTTATTGTCGTTTTCCTGTTTTTATCGCATTTCTATTTATCCCGAAAAGAGTTGCCTGCTTCGTGACGATTTAAGCGTAACAGTAGCCTTGATGTAAAAAGGAGGACGCAAAGGATGAGTGTTCAAGTTGTCTTAGGTGATCGTGGTGTAGAAGTGAATATCTCAGGATGGACAGCGGTTACTAATTTGAGAAAAACGATCCAAATTCCTTACGCTTCGATAGAAGAAGTACAATCCGGAAATTTCAAGTTTCCCTGGACTGCTGTAAAAAGAACAGGCATTGCTTCGCCTAGATATAAAGCCGGGGTCTTCATTATCGAAGGAAAGAAATACTTCTTATCGTATCACGATGCCTGCAAAGTAGTCATTCTCGATTTGAAGGGATTTGAATTTGATAAAGTAGTCATTGAAAGCGACAATCCAGAACAGCTAGCAAACCATATTTTGTTGCGCCGCGCTTCACATAAATCGTGATGCCTATTTTGGCTTACCGCGAATCCACTAAAAGGAGAGTTTAAATGACACGAATCCACGAAATTGCACCCAACGTATTCCGTATTTCCGCGTTTATCCCACAGTCCGGATTTACGCTTAATCTGTTTCTTATCCGAGATAACGAACCGCTGCTATACCACACAGGTCCCAAATCGCTCTTCTCCGAGTTCAGTAAAGCGGCGGCCAGTCTCATCGAACTGAAGGATCTGCGTTGGATTAGCTATAGCCATTACGAATCGGACGAATGCGGTGCCCTAAACGATTGGCTGGCCGTTGCCCCTCAAGCCGTGGCGGTTACGGGATTTGTTTCGGCATCGGTTAACGGGGATTTTGCAGCAAGGCCGATTCGTCCCCTTTCCGATAACGAAACCTTTTCAACCGGCAAAAAGACCTTCCGTTACGTTCGCACGCCGCATCTTCCCCACGGCTGGGACGCGGGCCTGCTTTTCGAAGAAACGGATCGGGTCCTGTTTACCTCCGACCTGTTCCATCAGAATGGAGAAGTGGTAGCCATCACGGAAAATAGTATTTTCCCCCAAACAAAAGACATCCTATCAAGCGAAGGACCCTTCTCCCATTATATCTCCTACAGCTCGCACACGGCGCAATTGTTGGACCGATTAGCCGAATTGAATCCACAGGTTCTTGCGGTTATGCATGGCTCTTCTTTCAAGGGAGACGGCAAAAAAATCATTAACGAATTTCATACTCTTTTGAGGGAACAAGCGACCGGAAACAACTAAGCAGATTCGCTCTCGTCCATGGGAAAATGCGGGAAGGAATCCATCCTCGCGTCGTAATGTTGGCGGTGTGCGGGCTCATGGCTTTTGATCGTATATTTGAAGATCTTTCGGAGGTAAGTTAATGATAAGAAATTCAATCTTTATCATTTTAACCATGATCGTAATCCTTGCCGGTTGTAGTAACGAGCCTCAAAAAAATACTGCAAACACTCAGAACCTGTCGGATTTGAAGCAGAGTAACGAATTGGCCAAAGATATTCTAAACACTCAGAAGCCGTCAGAGTCCGGTCAGGATAACGAACGGGCAGAGAATATTTCAACTATTCCGGACGCTCCAGATTCAAAACAAAGCAAACCTCTAATTGTATTAACGGATGAACAAATATTAATGAAACCTCCGGGACGTCTTACCGGTACCGACTATGTTGAACAGAATGTTCAGGAGGCTTTGGACAAATTGCCGACTGATCTGACAGCCGATCAATATATGGAAGAACTGCTCCTTCTGTTGGCTGAGGACTATCGTCCTTATGTGTCCACTTTCATTAATTTTGAATCCGATATTACTGTGAATAATCAGCGGCCTAATGCAAAAATTACATTGCCCACCAGTAGGAAGCTGCATATTTCAATTTTGCTGGATGCAAGCGGCAGCATGAATGCAAAGATTAATGGCAAATCAAAAATGGATTCCGCAAAAGAAGCAATTCAGAGCTTCGGGGATAAGCTGCCCAAAAATGCAGAGGTATCGTTGCGGGTTTATGGGCATAAGGGAACTGGAAGTAATGAAGATAAACCACTATCATGCAGCAGTACTGAAGAAATTTTTCATGGTCAAGGCGTACAGACAGACCAATTAAAAAACGCGCTTGAAGATGTGAACCCTGCCGGATGGACGCCTATTGCGAATGCGCTGGAATCTGTAAAGCAGGATATAGATCCCGAGACGACTGATTCGGTCGTATATGTGGTAAGTGATGGAATTGAGACATGCGGAGGCGATCCCGTACAGGTTGCCAAAGAGCTCCATCAATCCAAGGTGAAGACCGTTGTCAATATTATTGGCTTTGATGTGGATAATGAAGGTCAAAAAATGCTCCGGCAGGTTGCTGCATCCGGCGGCGGAGAGTTTGCTTCCATCGATAATGGCGAAGCGTTGAAAAAGTATTTGAACAAGGCGTATGAAAAATTGCGCGGCGAGTGGACGCGTTGGATAGAAAAGGGAACAGGGCAGGCCAATATTCAAAAAGAAAAGAAACAGGGTGTGCTCAATAAGACTCGGGAAACGATGCAGCGTCTGTCGAATCAAGAAAATTCGAATTTGCAGGTAGCCCTCAAATATCTGAAAACGAAGAAAGAAAGTGATTTCCCCTGGAGTGATATCTATAAAAAAATTGACGAACGCAAAAGTTTCGCATGGAGTTACGCAGACGAAACAGGGAGGCGTTTATATAACGAAGTTTCCAAAAACGGCAAGCAGGTTTATGACGACATCAAGGATGAAGGAAAGAAGAATAGCGATGATTTGACGGATAAAATAAAAAATTAGCGGCGCACGCTTTGAGGAACCTTTTTTGCCGATGCGCTGCAGGAAAAGCTATGGTAGTGGAAGCTTCAGCTAACGGGTACAATGTTGTAAGGGTATTTGTCAAAGGTGGTGCTTAAACAATGGGATTGGTGAATAAAATTGAAGTTGAATCGTTGAAGAGTGCGCACTGTGAAGCTGAACACCATACTATCGTTATAGATGGTACCCCTCTTGACTTATTGCTTCATAGTCAATATACCTCAGATAACCTTCTGGGTATGATTCCAACAATAATTGACTGGGTTGATGAGCCGAAAGAGAAAGAGTTTCTTAAAAAAAGGTTCAATTCAGAAGACAAAGAGGTTATCTTGCCAGTATTAATGTGTCCTGATGACTGTGATTTGTTGTGCACTGTTATCGTTGCAAATGTAGTTAAAACTGATGAATATATCATTTGGAAGCAAGTCGGAATTGATAGGAGTAATGAGGAATTTAGGCAATTAGGTTACGATGGAATTGGTACCACTGTTGATTGGCTTGAAAAGATTCCGCCAATGACTTTTGAGAATACCATATATATCTCTCAACTCAGAAAAATTTACGATTGAACGAACGGAGTTCATATAACGCAAAAAATACACCACGACAAAGCTACCGCGATGACCGGCAGCTTTGTTACGCTAAGGGCAGGATAGCAAAAAATAGGACGAAATCCTCTTTTACGCCATGTATCAATAATTGGCAAAATTGGCACATGAAATAGCAAGGGAGTAGCATGATGCTTGTACGTCTTCGGGGTTCACTAAAAACCAGTAAAGAGAACGGAATGCAGTTTAGTATGTGTAGCCAGAGGTGAAGTTGAATGATTGACATGCAGTATATATACGATCTTGAGGCAGAGATGGATGTAATGAAGCTTGTAGGTAATTATTATGAAATAAAATCAATACTTCAGCAGTACCCTCAGGAACAGTGGTCATATGAAATGATTTTAGCATATACAAGGGCACTGAATTATCTGCAAGATTACTCTGACCAGACCAATCCATTCGAGCAAGCATATAGATTACTACAAACGGTTTCTGATAAGGGAAATACGGATGCTGAATGGCATTTAATAATGGCTTCTGTTAGTTTTAATCTACAACTTTACGCTGAGGCAGTAAAACATGCTGAACAAGCAAATACTATCATAGATGGCTGTGCTGATGATATGCTTGCGCTGTACTCACAATATGACTAGTAGAACGCTTCTGAAATAACTTTCGCTCTAACCCATGTTTCCATCGAGAAGGAACCCGAATTTAAGAGATACGCTAATATATTTTTACTTGAGTCGAGAACGTTGGGAACCATAGGTATCATTGTTGCTCCGCAATCGGCAGTATTTTGTTACGCTAACGGGGTCAAGAGCTCAATAAACGACAAACAAGGGCGACAGGTACGATTGACAGCTGCCTTTGTTACGTTATTAACAGGTTGTAGAGCGTGATAATCCTATCGATCAAAGGATTCGAAGGGGGCACAAAATGAAGCAGTTAAGTAAAGAGGACTTAATTGAACTAGTAGGAAAAATTATGAACGTTGAAGGCTCTGAAGAAGAAATTGATCGTATGATTGAAATTCTTAAACAAAGCGTCCCACATCCGGAAGTTAGTGACCATATATTCTGGAATGAAAATGATCTGACACCGGAACAGGTGGTTGAACAGGCACTGAGTTATAAGCCAATTCAACTATAAACAAGGTTTTTGAGCAAATGGTTACGCTCCCTCGAAGTGATGTGACTGCTAAACTAAAGTGGACAGTATCCACTAGATAAAATTGGACACTTAATTCCCAAT
>NZ_LGIQ01000009.1:336660-348167 GCF_001187725.1 Brevibacillus reuszeri | reverse complement strand
TGAACACGAAAGTGTTCAAAATTAATTAGCAAAAGGTGTTCAATTTTACTTGACGGTTACAAGTGATTCAGTATTCTCACTCAAGCTCATGAATTCGCAGGATTTCACCCTTATGTAAGTGTGTTAGAAGATTCAATGGAGGCGCTTGTGGCTTGGGGAGCATAAGAAGGGCATGCGTAAATAGAGGTGAGATGTAATCACCCAAATTATTCCATTTGTGCACGTCTCCACCTCGCCCTAGCGATTTTCGCTCCCATGTCTCAACGGGTCTAAGCCCTTTCATTCCTTCGTCACATCTAAACTAAGGGGTTGGAGGTCGGTCTTTCTAACGGAACGGGTCCGAGCCCTTTTGCGTAACGTCTCCCGATACTCCGTGTTTCTTTAACATCCTGCGAATACATGAACTGGTGAGAATAAGCTGATTTTATGCTGCCTGTGGAAATACTCTGGTTGGATCATAAGCTTCGCTGCTTTTTGCAAGACCGATAAGCATGCGCGCTACTTTACCGCATAATTTCATAATGGATTTCATTCTTTTTAGTTTCTTTTCTTCAACATTGTAGCGGTGTAAAGCTCGAATTTCTGGGTTTGTCATCACCATGCACATCGTTATGAGATAAAGGAAATGACGCAGACGTGGGCGGCCGCGTTTGCTGAGCACCATCTTACCTTGCCATTTCCCAGAACTTGCCTCAGCTAAGTTTAAGCCTGCATGCCGTAGTAGAGCATTTCCGTGTGCAAAGCCGCTTAGATCACCGGCCTCGCCTAGAACACCCGCTAAGCTTGTTACATTAACGCCACGAATTTCGAGTAGTTTCTTCGCATAAGGAATACGTTCAAGGATGAGATAGAGCTCACGCTCTATTTGTGCAAGTTGACGCAATGCCAAATCATATTCCTCAAGCAGTTGACCCAGATGAAGTTTGTAAGCGTGGAGCTCCTGGGTAGTGCCAACACTGCATTTTGCTAGTGCAATGAGTTGCTCTGCTCGTTTAACACCAGCATGACGCTTCACAAACTGCTTCCAACCGGCAAGGACCTGATCAGTGGATAATCGACTGATTTCTTTCGGTAAGGGAAAGAGTCTGAGTGTTGCGATAGCACTGGTGCAGGTAAGGATTTTAAAGACCTGACGCAGTTCAGGGAAGACAATGTCGACCCAGCGATGAATTTGATTAACAGCGCTGTTAAGGCGTTTCGTAACTGTTTCCCGATTAGCCATTAGAATACGTAGTCCCTCATAAGTTTCCGAAGGAAACCGAACAGGGGAGTAATATCCGTTTTTGACCATATCTGCAATGACAAGCGCATCCTTACGGTCGCTTTTAGATGGGGTATTATCCCGATTTTCCTTGTTCCTTTTGACGAGATGGGGATTTACTAGAACGACCTCAATGCCATGAGAAGCAAGCCAGCGGGCCAGGCTCAGCCAGTAATGACCGGTAGGTTCCATACCGACAATGACTTTGTTAAGTGTATAGGTTTTGAATAGATCCTGGATTCAGCGGCCAAACTGCTCAAAGCCTTCAAGATGGCTATTAAACGCAAGTGGGGTACCTAATGCAATTCCACGGAAACTGACGGCACGAGCCACGTGAGTGTCTTGAGCAATGTCTACCCCGACAACAAGGTGATGAACAGTAATGTTTTCAATTAGTTGATTTTGCTTGTCCTGTGCCTTAAACTTCATAGAAGAGCGACCTCCTGATGGGTTTTTGAGGCTATGACCTCGTGTGCAACCCCATCTTACCGAGGCGCTCGTTTTTGTTCAAACGCCATATTATTCGTTTTACAGGAATCTAACGGGCAGTTTACTTAATAAGAATCTTTAGCTTATTTTCTATAGTATGGCCTCTTTGGATAGTAAGGCATGTACCCCGTTTACACCATTGACTAGCTGTGTTATACGCAAATCAACAAGAAGGCTTGACAAATTTAACGCCTCTTTACGCTCAAAATTATACAATTCCTGCATCCAATCAAGCATTCCCTCTAAGGCAATCATGGCTGCTTCATGTACATCTTCATGGAATCCAAAGGTAATTCTCTTAAGGGGAGTCTCTGCTCTTGGGAAAGATAAACATTGATCAAGTACTGTGAAAGTTAAATCGACTAACTGCATTGGGCATTCGAGAGCTGGACTGGATACCTCTCCATCACCTTGAACAGCATGACCGTCACCAACTGAAAAAAGGCCACCTTCTACCGCTATCGGTAAGTATAAAATACTGCCAGGTACAAGTTCTTTACAATCAATATTCCCTCCACAGAACCTCGGAGGGTAAGTGGAGTGTATCCCTTCTTCATTTGGAGGCATGCCCATAATACCCATAAAGGGCTTGAGCCGTATTTTATGCCCTTTGTTACTAATCCCTAAATTGTTAGAAGCATCTAACTCCCACAACAAAACATACTCTGGTCCCTCGTGAAGACCCAATCTTTTGTTAATAATATTCGGGAATCCACCTCCGCTACTCCAGCCCCAATTACCGGTCTTAATATCGTTTATACGAATAGCCAAGGTTTTTCCTTCTTTTGCTCCATTAATGTAGATAGGTCCGATCAAGGCATGTCCGCTGTCTTGTGGATGATCTCTTTCACAGAATTTCTCTCTTACACCGTCTAATTGAAATGGACCAGTATTCCACCCGCCGTCAATAGTCTCAAAGCGAACGGTGTCACCCGAATTGATTGATACGATTGGAGTGAACTCCTTTGAAAAAGAACCGTGCAGGGTTGAACGATCTGGGTGAATAAAAAACTCTGCCATATAGACACCTCCTAATTTGTATCCTATATTATTATATAACAGGGTATTTATGGTAAATGCACTGAGGTTGTGATTACTTTTCGAAATATTGCACTAACGGGATCAATAGCTTAGCAAATACATCAGAGGCTGCTGGAGTTTATCCGGCAGCCTCGTTAAGCTAAGGGGCAGATTATTTCAATAGAAAGCGTACAGGAACCACCGAGTTCCCGTCGAAAGCATAAATATATATTTTCTATTGACTAGGGGATGGCGCCATTTCCGAAAGGACGAACATACGGCTTCTTGTGTTGATTTGGGAGAGCGGGCGCGAAATTGGGAGAATGGAACGATGCGCGTAGGAGTCATGAAACATTACAATAATTGGAACTTCGCATCCGGACATTGATTTGTCGTGGATCACGGATCGGGAGGAAGACGGGCTGCTACTGCTGACGCTGCCTGCCGGTGAATCGCAATATGCGCCGCTGATCGTGCCGATGGGATGCAATGAATGCCCCCATCCATTGGAACAGGATGAGCTGTTCCGGCAATGGCAGGAGGAACAAGGGATGGTCCCGCTCGTGGTCACCCAGAATACGTGGGTCGTTCGTTTCAGCAAACGCCCTGCGACGGATGCTGCGGCACTGCAACTCGCCAAGGAACATCTCCTATTTTGCCAATATGTGTTGGAGATGTTTGATTCAGTCGGACAATATACAGCCCATTCACGCCATCACGATGTATAGGTGTTTTGGCGGGAGTGAAGCGGATATCCAGATCGGAAAGAGAGGACGAGGATTATGGAGAATTTGTATAGGCAAGCATACGAGGCATTGACAGAGCAGCAGCGAAAAGAAGTGCTGGAATCGTTGGCAACGAGACGTCCAGGTCTTAAGCTCCAACGTTTTGAGTCGTTTGACCGTTTCGCTATGCGGACCGAAACGGCCGTTTACGAGTTGGATGGAGCCGAGTTTGTCTTTGTGCCAGGTGATACGGTCACACTGGGATGGGAGTCGTTTGCAGATGGGCTTGACGCAGAAACACAAGCAGACATGGATCAGGTGATGGAGGAGTATGACATCTCGGATCTCACGTCGTTTCTCGCGAGCATGATGTCGCCTGTACGGACCATGACGGTCGCGCCCATGTTAGTAGAGCGGAAGTTGCATGAAATCGGATGGCACCGGGTCGCTCCTGATAGCGAAGTAATGGTGACGCGGCGCAGCGACATCGAGGAGTTTGAAGCTTCCCCGTACAAATCCATTACAAAAAACAATCAGCTGCGGCTGAGCAGATCAAGCACAGGCACCGTTGTCGAGGAGTATAAGCCAATTGCGTATGCCGCTCTCATTCAAACGCTGCAGGAACAAGGCTACTCACTCCCAACGGAGGATGAGTGGGAGTATCTATGCGGCGGCGGCACCCGCACGTTATGGCGGTGGGGAGACAGCATTCCGTATGACACGCATCTTCGTTATTTCGAAGAGGCGGCGCTGAAAGGAACACCCTATGACATGGAACTGCCCAACCAGTTCGGCCTCCATATTGCTTACGATCCATACAAGTATGAGGTTGTAGACGCGCCATGCATGCTAAAGGGAGCCGACGGAGGCAGCTTTATTTGTGGGGGAATGGGTGTTGCATTGGGGTATTTGCCAGTTGCGACGTATTTTCAATCGCCGGATGACATATTCGACGACTACAAGGCGGATATCGGCGGAAGCTATACGCGTTACCGAAAAGTGATTCGGTTGTAGGTTCAAAATAGAGGCCCAACTTCAAAGCGTCCAAGGAAAATAAAGTACTAGACTGAAAAATATCAAGACCTTGGTCAAGAACAACATAATTAAAATAAAGGGATCTACATATTAGTTATGCATAATATATCTAAGGTAAAACAAAAATTGACTGAAAAAGAAATCCGTATCCTACATCAAGAAAAACATGATGATGTATTGGAGGTTACCTTTTCAATTCAGAATCTAGAGGATAGATTGATTATCGGTGAACAAGCGCTAGAGATTGCTATCCTTCGTGACTTAATAAAAAAGAAAAACCCTCATTTGCTGACAAAATTGAAGTAGGACGGTGTTAGCATGGATAAAATATATTTAATTTATGAGTGGTATGACCATTGTTATTTTGGATTTGCTGATTACAAAAACAAGCTTGTTCATTTTGCTTATAAAGATAAATCATATCCAGAATATCTTTTTGAAATTATCCCGACAACAAAAAAACTTCTTGATTATGCTGTAGCAAAAGAGTTTGTAGATGAAGATAGTGATGATATGACGCTTTGGGATTTTATGAAAGAGAATGAGGATATTGTAGAAATTAAAAAAGCAAATGTTCATTTGGATTCTAATGATATAATAAACGACCCTCCATATAAAAATTCATTTATGGATTGGTTGGATTGAGCAGTATAAGTATTACTAAATTTTTCTTGTCACCAAGTTATGTAACGTGATTATAGGGATTTTGAACAACAAAAATATTAAAGGCTCGATATTAAAATATATCGGGCTTTTTTCATGTGCGCCACGCATGGCGATTAACTAGGTGGTGAAAGTCCACTGTGGGGGTTTGTAGTTACCACCCACTAGCCAAGAGCAAGGGTGTCCATCGCGAGGTGGATTCTGAAGGAAGCAGGCGGCAAAATTCCGACCCGAGGAACACGAACATCATCAAGCATAAGGCATGGGATGAGTTTGCATGACAAAACGAAGTCCAATCAACTACATGGACATGCCAATGTAAATGATGCGGGTACATGGAAGGAAAGTGAAGCGTCTTACCGTGGGAGGTCTCATGGACGTGAAGAAACCGTCCCAACGTCCCAAAGCCTATAAAATAGACGTTTCTTATGGAATTAGGGCGGCGGTGGGCTGGGTTTACTGGTTATAAAAGGGAGTGAAATTGGAAACGTGTGGAGCGACTACCGTGGAGACTTTGGCGGTATATTCCCAGAGACGCTCTCTAACGAAGGCTGGACGAAATCGTTAGGGAAGTACCGCTGGAAGAGCGCAGATTCTGGTAGGTCATCATGTAAACAGGAGTGTAGCGATGATTCAAAACACAGAAAAGCTTATACAACTATTGAGATCTGGTCAAAAGATAGATGCTGGCATTCTTGCATCCTATTGCCGTTTAACATCGAAGTATGGGGACCGTGAGGATGCAGCGGCTTTATTTCGAGTGTTTGCAGAGCATCCCTGTGACTACAGGCGGACGCTGTTGCTTGATCCTGTTATGCGATGCGGAGACATGGCACTGGCGGAGGAAATCGATCATCTTTGTTTTGAGCAGGGACGGCTAAAGGAAGGGATGCCTAGCGAGGTTCTTCATGTGATGGGGTATCTAGGGTATGAGAAATACATCAACTATATGGTGGATTGCACCGAAGTAAACGATTGGCATCTGTGCAAAGATGCATGCCTCGGATTGTTGCACCTTCCTTGCGAATCGTATAGGGAGAGGTTAGAGAGCGAGTTGGAAAAGGTATACGGGCAGCCGCTTTTCCCTGGATTTTTACCTGCTCTGAGCTTTACATTTGCAGATGAACAAATCGTTCCCAGGCTGCTTGCGTGGGGAGAACGGGCATCGACGGATTGTAATGCGGGGTTAATCCTTGGCATTTCCATGTTTGGCAGTACGCAGAAAAAACAGATCAAATCTATAGTAATGGACCCGTTTTGGGAAATGTACAGTAACGGTACGGGGAGCCATTGGTGGGGTTATATGTCCATGCAAATGGTCGGGCTAACGTTCAGTGAACTCATCTCGGATCTGAAAGCTCAGACACCTGTAGTTCGGAAAGATACAGAGCACATCCCGGATGAACGGACCTTGGAACACTGGCTTCATGTTTTGCACGACCTGATGGAATTGAAGCTGGATGATGTTCCGCACCCGATAAGGTTTTCACCGCTCAATCAAGAGTCTATCATCGACCTCTACCAGGAGTTGTTTCAGTGGAGTAACTAGCATGAGGATGATGCGGTGACAGGCAGAATCAGCACTTACTTGGGATACGATCATCCGTTGATGGAAAAGTACATGCATGTAAGAACGAAAATGGAAATGGGCATAAAGCGAGAATTGGAAATGGGCATAAAGCGAGAATTGGAAATGCAGGTCTGGGCAAGCGGCGGCAAAAATCATATCTGAGGTGATAAGCTATACATACGCATAAGTTTAGTCACGCGAAAGAGTTAATGTGCGTTGCGGGGATGATGTCCATAAAAGCAGCCATACTCCCGAAGGAGCAGGGCTGCAAATATATTCTTGAGGTACTCGAAAAATATAAGCCTTGGAAGACGGAGGGGCACCTTTCTATTGGTGAGGATGCAAATAGCTTGTCCACAGACGATTACGAATTTTCTTTCTCCCTATCCATGGAGAGCGTCCCTGCTTTCATATTTTTTGAGCAAAACTATATAAATAAGTGCGATGTTGTGGTTGTTGATGATGCAAAAAATATTACCTCACTGATGGAAAATAGCCATGGTATGGAGTATTTCATCTCCGATGAGAGTCTTTCGTTTCTGATTTCTGTTAATTGGTATTCAATAGAATATGCTGGCGATATTGATTTATCAGTATGAGTGATGCACACGCCCTCCATTAAATTGGTAAATTTGAAGGATTCCGGTAGAAGGCGACCTGGGGCAGAATGAACGGAGGGCCATGTGTGATTGATTTTCAAGCGGAAGTCATATCGGGGGATTCGTTGGGTAATGTTGTTTTGGGGAGAAATATATCTGAGTATATCGATGAATTATATTCGCGGCACAGCGTTGAGCTTAGAGAATATTTCGTTCCGGATGCGAGGTAAGATCAGCGTATACATTGGATGGCACTTTGACAATTGTAGTGGATTCTAGTGGCCTGATCGTCTCTATTGGTGGCAATCAGAGGTATACGGGGCGCTATAAGGAGTGCTTGTATGCCGGGCAATCCATGAGGGATATCATCGGGCTGACATCCAGACAGCGTATTTTTAATGGATCGCTGATCATTGATGATGATTTTGGATTTTCTTTTGTAATTCCTCCGCCTTATGACGAAATTGCTGATGCTGTGGAGCATATGCCGCTAGGTTTACTATGTAATGAAATCTATGTGGCTGACTTTTCTTCTTGGAATCCCAATAATAGCGGAGCAAGATTTTTGCGCGAAAGGAAGATAAAGAGGTGAATATGAAATCTCAAGTGCTATCTAGTCAAACGATCGAGCTTAAAAGGGATCAGGTAAGTATTTTGGGTCCGAAACTGGAACTGCATGACTGCAACGTGATTTCGGAGGCTGATCGGCGGGGTATGGCTTTTCCCGGAGTGAGGATGCATGGAGGAGTTTTTGATCAAAAGAAAGCCCTAAGGGACTTTCATTTTCAGGGTGTACATTTCTTACGCGTCAGGTTTATGGGCAAGTATATTGGCTGTGATTTTGGCGACTGGGAAGACATCGACAGATCATCCGTGTCAGAGTGCGATTTTTCATCTGCGCAGATGCACGATTGCCGTTTTTTGAATTGTGACATGAAGGGGATTCTACTTCCCAAATGGCCATGCTTCTGCTTGTTTCATCCGGCGGAAGCCCGGGATTATGTGCTCTCACAACAATGGCCGAAGAAGATCCGTCTGACTTTGGATATTTATACGGATTCGGATCGGGAATGTGTCGCTGCATTAGGTGATGCCGGTGTGCTGGCTAAAGAAAGCGGGCTGCCTTTGAGCGAAATACGCGCGCTCTTGCAAAGAATTCCCGGTCTTACTATCGTTGAGTAGGCCGTGAGAAGGTGTCGGTAAACTCAATCAATCACTTAAATAAATCGAAAGCTGACGACCCCGACGATGCGATTTGTTATCGCAGTGCATAAACCGATGAAAACGGAAGGCTTTTTCTCCGATATGAATGAATCGGGGATATTGGTCTTTACTGTATCGGATGCCTCATATGTACGAGAATGTGACTGGATCGTTAGATTGAACAGAAATAAAACTTGCTCTAGAATTTCAGAATTGAATGATAGGATTGGGGTGAGATATATGTGCACAGGTCTGGCTTTGTATGACACAGATGAAATTACTCCACTTGAGGCTTGCCTTGCAGGAGAGTCTTTTTTTGATGCAATCGGTGAAAGAGTCACAATTGCTGGGTATTATACATACACACATGGCGAAAATGGATTCGATATTGATTTGATAGAAATACCGCTCGCAGATCTCAAGAGCAAAATTATCTCAAAAGAAGTTACAGCATTTCGATTATTTAGTGAACGAATTGGCCATTCTCCATGGTTTGCATCCTTCGGGTACATGACCGATGAGTTCGGCAGCTTTCACCACATGGATGCTCATTGTGCTACGCCTATTGACGACATCTATGGAAAGCTCGTCGGTGTTGTGGAAGAAGTATCGAAGAACAATCGCTATCCGTATGGTATCGTGTACGATGCAAATACGGTGTCAGAAGCATTTTATTATGCGCAGGGTGAAAATCTGATCAAATTATTTCCATACGAAGATTCGAGTCGTTTTAATAAAGAAACTCCCGGGAGATTCAAAGGTGAAGGTCGCTACAGGGGGGATCTGTTAAGAATGGTCTACCCTTGCAATATGATAAACGAACAACATCTTCGTATAAAAATCGTGGGCATATCGCTTGGCGAGTGGATTGTAAATGAGCGAGGTCGCGGCTCACTAAGGAAAATCTGCAATGATTTGTGGCTATGGGAGGTTGGAAAAGATGAACTCGAAGGTGTCAACAAATCATGCGGAGAAGCCGGGATCCTGCTAGCTTGGAAATCACCCTCAGCAGCAAAGCCTGCTAGAAAATTGCCTTAGATTCCTGCATACGCTCTAATTACTAAGGAAAAGGATGATTGAATGTTCGCTATACATGCCTACCTGGCAAAGTCGTCAACTTCTTACTCCATTGAGCGTCTTGCCTCTGAACTAAGTACTTATTTTGCCTTTGAAACCAAGAACGGACTTGTAATTGGATCATCGACGAATCCATTCACGAAGGAAAAATACTTGATTTTTCGTTGGTCGGGTTGGAGTTTTACGGCACATTTTGAAACGGGACGCAATGTAGTCGCAGATGCAAATTATGTTACAAGTGTCGTCAAGGATTGTCCGCCTGAGCTCACAGACTGCTCCGAGCGAATTCGCTTCGTTTTTGCACCTGATGCGAACCGCGATTTCACGAATCATATCATTTGGGCGATCGAATATTTATTGGAAATACCTGACGCTATCGTTTTTGATGAAACGCAGCAAACGATCATTCGTTAACAAACATTCGCGAAAGATAAATAATAGGACAGGAGAAATGGCGGTGCGACTTTCTGATTCCACCTATTCCGAAATGACAGCTTTGTGCAAACAAGGCGATGATTTGGTAAAAGCAGGCGATTTTGAAGCTGGGAAACAAAAGTACGTTGCTGCGCTTCGCTTGTTGCCGGAAAACCATCAAGAATGGGAAGCGGCTACGTGGATATACGTGGCGATTGGGGATATCCATTTTCGTTTGAAGAAATATGATAAGGCATTCAAGTGCTTTTATAATGCTGTTCAGTGTCCGAAGGGGCTCGGTAATCCCTATATTCATCTTCGGCTGGGGCAATTGTATTACGAACAGAATAACCTTGAAAAGGCGTCAGACGAGTTAACGCGGGCTTATATGGGTGCAGGCATTGGGATATTTATGGAGGACGATCCTAAGTATCTTGCGTTTTTAGAGACAAAAATAGAGATTTGAAATTCCAGCTGGATAGAGTTGAATAAGGTATCAAGCTGCACGTATCGGCAAATCAATGCAACAAAAGCGGTCTGGAATCGTAAACAAACGCAGATCTCGTCACATGGGGCGGGCTCTGCGTTTTTCACGATACTACCTTTGCAATGAGAAACGCGACTCCAGCTGCCAGTCCGCCAACCAGTGTTCTCTGAAAATGCGCTTGTAAAGGGTCTAGACCCCGTGAAGCTGCCTTTGATATATCCAAAAATAAATAGAGCAAGCAGTGTAGCAATCACGGAGGTGATGAGGGCCACATTGCAGAACCGATGAACTACGGGAGAAAAGCCTACGCGCACAAAAGCTTGTGATGGCCTTCAATAATTCGGCACTCAAGAATATGGAAGAGAAAGAACACTTAATTAAAGAACTGTTCGGCAGCGTAGGTGAAGGGGTAAGCATTGTGCGGGGCTGATCGATGAAAGTCCTAATTCACGCTGAATTTCCTTTGATAAAACATCATCTGCAATGGCTCGGAGTCCTTCACGTTGTTGAAGTTGTGCATGTAAAAACAAAAGGAGATACGCTTTGGTCGTCAGCTTTTTCACGTACTTGTCTTGGTCGGTTTCGTCGATACGTTGCTGAAATGTCACAATATTGATGGGTGCAACCCATTTACCAAATGAAGAAAATAGGGTATTCTTGTCCATGGCTTTATCCTTTGCATTGGATTTGGACAGGAACTACCTGACCTTACCAGTGTAAAGGATTTTTTTGTCCTCCAGACACACACGGTAAAAGTCGGGATTATCAAATTAGATTAATGTAACGATAGTAATACGCTCTAGTTAAATAAATTTAAAGCAATCAGTCAAATTTCGCTAACGGGGTCGATAGCTTAGCAAATACATCAGAGGCTGCTGGAGTTTATCCGGCAGCCTCGTTAAGCTAAACCAGCTAATAGGATGTCAACATTTTTCATTAAACATGTTTATGTTTAATTGTTATA
>NZ_LGIQ01000009.1:27492-335943 GCF_001187725.1 Brevibacillus reuszeri | reverse complement strand
ACCAAATAAAAAATGGTCAACCAGTAAAAACTGGCTGACCTCATAATACGAAAGGGCAGGATAGTTGAAGATTATTCGCGTTGAACCTTACTATAGGTAGCGGCGAAAAGTTGAGTTGAAGGTTGAAGCTTCGATGCTAAATCTATGAAGAAGCGCGTAAAGCCCCAACTCATGTGAAATCGGTCATATAGGCCGAGACGAGACCTTGATCAGGAATAGTTATCCATCATTTGAGATAAATAATTTCGAAAGTCATCAACGTAGGTTTTGGGCTCTACAACTTTTAGATGAGTGCCGAAGCTTGCTAAAAGTTGAAATCCCATATAATTTTGAGGGACATATATGGTTGCTAATAAAAGTCCAGGACCATGGTCTTCAATACTTTTTCGACCATACCTTTCGATGATTTGATCTTTTATGCTAGGCGATATCCATGCCTTAATGGTGACGAATTGCGGTAGATAACTTGCTTCGTGTCCTTGCTCAGACCAATCGTCTCTTGGATGAAACGCGCGTTCATTCATAGAAATATGATCGATCCGGGATAACTTGAATGTTCGAGATCCCTGTCGATGTAAACAGAATCCTTTCAAGTACCAACTCGATTCGCTGAAATGCAGCTCATAGGGCTCAACCATTCTATCCGTTACAGCCCCGTCTTTATCTGTATAATTAAACGAAACCAGCCTTTTCTTTGTTATGGATTCTTGACATGTCTTTACGGTTTCAAGAATTTCGGACCGACCTTCCCAATCATAAAACGACAGTTGAATGGAACGATTAAGAGACAATGGACTAACCATTGCCTCTATTTTTTGTATCGTTCTTTCAACTTCTTCGGTAAGGAGAATTTGTTCCAATCCACCCAGCGCAGTTAATATATTCTGTAAATCGGAGCTGCTTAATAGGCGTTTATCCACCTTGTATTCATCCATTATGCCGAAGCCGCCTTTGACCCCCATGACAGAGTAGATGGGGATGTTACATAAGCCCAATGTTTCCATATCGCGAAGGATCGTTCTTTTGGAGACATTGAATAGTTGTGAGAATTCCGTTGCCGCAACAACCTCTTTTTTCAGCAATATCATGATAATTGAAATGAGTCTCTCCACTTTGTCCATAATTGCCCTCTTTTTTACATGATTTCAGAACGGTGACAATATGATGTCACCGTTTATCCATTATACTACATGTATCACAAGAAGGAGGTATTAATTCAATGTTTAATTCAACCAATTTTCCTAAACCCACCCTTATTTCAGTCAACGGTGTGGAACTCGAAGTGTTTGAAGCAGGCCGAGAAAACGCAGGAAAACCTATTGTACTCTGCCACGGCTGGCCAGAGCATGCCTTTTCTTGGCGCCATCAGATGGACGCACTTGCTGCAGCGGGCTACCATGTCATCGTCCCCAACCAGCGGGGTTACGGCAACTCATCCCGTCCGACCGAAGTAACAGACTATGACATTGAACACTTGTCGGGTGATCTCGTCGCCCTTCTCGATCACTACGGATACGAAGACGCTACCTTTGTCGGTCATGACTGGGGTGCATTCGTCGTTTGGGGACTGACCTTGTTGCATCCAAACCGCGTCAATAAAGTGATAAATCTGAGCTTGCCTTACCAAGAGCGCGGAGAAAAACCCTGGATCGAGTTCATGGAAGAAATACTTGGCGGCAATTTCTATTTCGTCCACTTCAATCGACAGCCAGGCGTCGCGGACGCCGTATTCGAAGACAATACGTACAGGTTCCTTCGTAACCTGTACCGGAAGAACGAGCCTCTCAGAGCACCTGAGCCAGGTATGGCGTTGATCAATCTCGCCAACGCGGAAACACCGCTCGGTGAGCCCGTATTGAGCGAAAGCGAGCTGGCCGTTTACGTCTCCGCTTTTGAAACATCAGGGTTCTCGGGCAGCATAAATTGGTACAGGAACCTTGACCGCAACTGGCACATATTGGCGGAGGTGAACCCAATCATCCAGCAGCCGACCCTCATGATCTACGGCGATCGGGATATGGTTGCAAAGTCTGAAAACCTGACAAAGTTCGTGCCCAATGTGGAAGTGGTCAATCTGGATTGCGGTCATTGGATCCAGGAAGAAAAGCCGGAGGAATCAAATCAAGCGATTTTGAGATGGCTGGAACAGCAGAATTCCATCTAGTCCCAAGAGCGTCATTTAAGAAGACCAATCATTAAAGCATTCAACAATTTCTTAGCCTATACGCTAGAGCATCATGGGACTCCTGAAGGGACGGATGGACGCATTGCTATAGCGGTCGCTGGCAATGACCTATCCCATAAACAAATCATCATGAGTGTAGCAAACGAACTAGGCTTCGATGCCGTAGATAGCGGTTCTTTAAGCGATTCGTGGAGACAACAATCAGGAACTCCGGCGTACTGCACCGAACTTACAAAAGAGGAACTAGAAATAGCCTTAACTAAAGCGAATAAAGAAAAAGAGCCATTTCTACGTGACAAGGTGATGGAAAAGCTGGTAGCTTCAGATGGTGGATTTTCCATTCAAAATGTTGTTAAAGCAAATAGGGAAGTATTCGATTCATAAGTTAGAAACCTAATCAAGGTAATTGACGTTGAACTAACGAGTACATTAGTTTAATAACAACAGCGGCAGTCTAAGACTTTTCTTGTCAAGGTCTTAAACCTCCGCTTTTTCTTTTAGTTGGTCAGTCTAAAACTATTTTCCCTCTGATCAGTAATAAGAGTTTCGACTGATGAGAGAGTGGTGGGGATGATTCCTGGAACGATGATGTTGACCAACTATGCACGCGATTGATTTTTAACATCCCGCTGTTGAGATGGTAGAGCAGACCTGATTCCTCTCGGAGAAAGAGCTTCTCTACTTTGTGCAAAAAGATTAGGTTCACCTCGTGCTTGCGAAAATGATACGTTTGATAGTTAAGCATGCCGTGTCGCGTTCAGAAATGGCGATATAGGCGACGGGGGTTCATTCGAATGATGTATCATGTTAAAACAGTACTTTCACTACACGGGTGGGGCGACCTCTTTCACTAATGACATGCCTGCTGACCTCCACGATATAGCCGCACTGCTCCAGCTTGACGATAATTCGGTTCGCGGTTCTGACACTCACCCCAATCTCTTTCGCAAGCTCTATGGAAGTGAAATTTCGCTTGTTTTTTTGTTTCACCAAACAATCAATTTTGAATACGGTGTTGACACTGAGTCCCGAGGTTTCGGCTATCTGTTCCAGCTGCGTGTCAAAAATGTTTGGCTTTCGACTGTTTGTCTCATTTGGCTCGATAGGACCCAGCATATCATCAGGACTGTATACGACATACGCTCTGTTTCCCCCCTCCAATTTAGCTTGATGCATACCGACGACTGCGTTTGCCTTCGCGATCTTAGTGGTATCCCCGTATCCGATTCCTATGCTGAGTACATGCGCCGTGTTGGTGTAGACGCTGGTCAGAATATCGATTCGTGCAAAGTTTTCTGTCGTGATTTCCAAATTGGAGCTGTTGCACATCAGGATAAATTCAACTTGGCTGACGGTAATCAAAGCCGCATCTACCTTTTGGGCAAAGATCGCAATGGCTTCCGCAATTTTGTTTAGATCCAGTACCTCTTGTAGCACCGTATGATGGAAGACATAAAAGTTGTCACGAGGGCTAACCGAGATACTGACACAGGCAATATTATTTTCGTTGAGCTTTCGCTGATTGTGGCTGAGAAGGATCCGGCGTATTTCGTAGATGTAGGTTTCTGCACTGGGGGCAATTAATACGCAGGGGATGTTATGATCTGTGAGGTATTCGCTTACCTGACGGATATTTGTTGTGCAGACCTCACTTAAACCGCTTTGCACATTTTTAATATGCTCACTCTGTGCTCTTTGAACAAACTGGCTGGAGTTGGTATCGATGGGTACGATCTGCGGGCTGATGCTTTCCAATGGGATTCCCAGTGATTTATAGGCACGGATAATGGAAGCATAGTCGAGCGTGTCGACGCTGACTCGCGTGATATCCACTCCGAAATGATGGGATGCACGCAAAAGGCTATGGATAAAGTTTGACGTGTCGATATCGGCATAGCGTACGGTTACGTTGTGTTCGATTCTGCTAGAGAGCAGCTTGTAGGGCTCCTTTCTCGTGTACAGAATGCCGTTGCACTGATTGATGATTTTTTTTAATTCGGATACAGCGTGTTCTACTTCTTCATCATGATTACATTCAATTTTAAACACATCCATGTTGGTAAACTTGTGCTTAACGATCTCCTCGATTTCTTCCACAGACGAAGCATGTCCGATGACAGCCAGCTTGAAGTTCATGCCGAATCCTCCCGTTAGTATTTAGAATTATATTTATATACAGACAATTTAAAGTCAATATACGGTCACAGCAAATCGAAATATAATCTAGCTAGCTTGCGAACAACAAACAGTCAAAAGCGTTGATGCTTTCCCTAGATTCAACAGAAGGTGAGTGTGAGTTTTTTGATATTTATTTCGGGCGAACAGGTTAATAAAATTCTGGACATGCAAACCTGCATTCAGCTGATGCGTGAGACTTTGTCGGCTTTGTCGAGAGGGGAAGCAATCCAGGTACTCAGAACTGCCATGAAGCTAGAAGGAAGAAATGTTCTGGGGGTCATGCCTTCTGCCTTATTAGCGAAAAACATTGTCGGAACGAAGGTTATTACGATCGCGCCAGACAACTCATACAAGGGATTGCCTTCCCACCAAGGAGTCGTTATCGTTTTTGAAGCGGAAACTGGCTCGTTAAAAGCGATTGTGGAAGGGGAGACAGTTACGGCCATTCGGACTGCCGCTGTAAGTGCCGTAGCGACAGATATCCTCTCTCGAAAGGACGCAAATTCGCTGGCCATACTCGGAACGGGAGTGCAAGCAAGGATGCACGTAGAGGCAATCCTACAGGTACGAGATATTGAACAGGTCTATGCATGGGATCGAAGGTTGGAGTCCGCTGTAAAGTTCTCGAAAGAAATGAGCGAAAAGTTCGACATCTCAATCGTGCCTTGTTCCACCTCGGAGGAAGCGGTGAAGCATGCAGATATCATTTGTACGGTAACCGCTGCGAAGGAGCCCGTGCTTTTTGGGAGTCATGTAAAAAAAGGAACGCATATTAACGCAGTAGGTTCCTGCACCCCTGATTGCAGGGAGCTGGATACGGAGCTTATTAAAGTCTGCAAGCTGTATACCGATCGCATGGAATCAGCGATCCATGAAGCGGGGGACTATCTCATTCCCTTGAGGGAGGGAGCCATTGATGAGCAGCACATCATGGGGGAGATCGGGGATATCCTCGTGGGAAGAATCTCTGGCAGACAAGATCCTGAGGAGATTACGGTATTTGAAGCACTCGGTCTGGCCGTTGAGGATTTAGCCGCAGCTGATTTTGTGATCAATCAGGTGGAACAACGCGAGAAGTCGCGATAGTTCTGGAAAACGAGGGAGGTCGAAGAAAGTATGGAACGGTTCTATGGGTTTGGACTGACCGAAGAACAGGAGAAGAGAGCTAGAGAGATTCACTACGGAAACATCGTGATCGATATGCTTTTTCAAGGTCCGATCGGCACGTACTCATTGGGGGAGGAAATCGAGCAGGAGACAGAAAGCTTGGCCATGGAAAGCCATCCTGACAGCGTGATTGAAAGGGTCCAATTTGCAAGCAATGCAATAAGAAGATGGTACATCGACGGCAAGCTTCAGGACTTGTATAAGGAATGCTGGTATGAGAGCGGGCTGACAGCTGGAAATAGACAGCTTAACGTCTCGGATAAAACATCGCTTTACTCTTCAGCCATCAACTTGCAGGAGGAATTTGATAAAAAGCCATGGTTGCTCAAAGTCAAGCGTGCAGCCGATATTGAGTATGCGCATCAGCATCAGCTTAAGGCAGGCATCGTTACCTGCCAGGAAACACTGGGCTTTGAGAAAGACTTGAAGCTGCTGGAGCAGATGTATCATTTTGGACTCAGAGTCGTCCAGTTGACATACAACAATCATAATTTCGTCGGGGCAGGATGTATGGAGGAAAACAATGCGGGCTTATCTACGTTTGGGAAAAAGTTTGTGGCGAAACTCAACGAGCTTGGCATTGTGGTGGATACCGGACATTGCGGCAAGCAAACCACGCTCGATGCTTGCAAATATTCAACGAAGCCTGTCATTGCCTCCCATACAGCGGCTGAGAATCTGTATTTCCATGCGCGGGCTAAATCCGATGAGGAGATCCTTGCCATTGCTCGGACGAATGGAGTAGTGGGTATTTTTGCGATGCCATGGTTTATCGCAGAGGATCCGGAGAATACAACAATTGAGCATTTCCTCGATCATATTGATTATGTGGTAAAGCTTGCAGGTGTAGACCATGTGGGAATCGGAACGGACTGGCCGATGCCCCAGACAAAATGGATGGCGATCGCTTTTAAAAAGCTGTTAGCACCAAGTATGGGCTTTGCGCCTGGTGACGGTCCTTCTACAGAAGTCGTCAAAGGGCTTACAGACTACCGTTCCTTCCTCAACATCACGAGAGGACTGATGGCGAGAGGCTACAAGGATGAAGAAATCATCAAAATCATTGGCGGCAACTGGATGAGAGTCTTCAAAGAGGTATGGGTCTAGGCTTTCGAAACCAATCAATTTTAGATAATGGGGGATAAGGCAATGAAAAGAAGACTCTCACTCGTCATGATCATCGCCATCGTGATGATTTCCATGGTCAGTGCCTGCTCACAGAGCGCTTCACAAGGGAGCACGAAAGAGGCCATTTCTACGGCTGCACCCAAATCGGATATTTCCGTCGTGCTTACCAAAATCGGTAACAACTTGGACCCTGCAGAAGCGAATTCCTTAGACACTTCCACAATCATGTACCACGTCTATGACACCTTCATCAAGTTTGACAATGAGTTTAACATCCTCCCAGGCGTGGCAACCCAGTGGAGCCAGCCAGATAGCACAACTATTGAGTTTACGATTGGCGAGGGCTACAAATTTCACAATGGCGATCCGATGACCATTGATGATGTCGTTTACTCTGTGGAGAGACTTGCCAAGGTACCGAAAAAAGCGTCCTTCATGAGCATGATCAAAAGCGTGGAGGGCTCCGGAAACAAAGTAACCGTCAAGCTGACTGAGCCGAATAGCGGCGCCATTAGACACTTTGGCGATGTCGTCATTGTCAGCAAGAAATACGTGCAAGAAGCTGGCGATAAGTACGCCAACGCGCCGATTGGTACAGGCCCTTACAAGGTAGCCGAGTATGTTCCGGGCAGCAAGGTGGTCTTGAAGTCTTGGGCAGACTACCCGTTTGAAAAGGCCAGCATTGAAACGATCACATTCAAGGCAATTGAAGAAGCATCTGCCAAATACATCGCCGTGGAGACAGGGGATGCAGATTTTGCTGGGATCGCCGCTCGAGACCAGGACAGGGCGAAAAGTAATGATAAGCTCGCCTACTTTGAAGGGCCGAGCACCTTCACCGGCTTTGTCGCTATGAACACGACAGCAGCCCCCTTTGACAATGTAAATATCAGAAGAGCGATGGCGTATGCCTACAACAATGAGGGGATCAGCTCTATCACTCCTGGAAAAACGATTATTGACAGCATGGTACCCAAAATGTTCAGCACCTACTACTCTTCTTCGAATCTTCCAAAGTATGACCTGCAAAAAGCGAAAGAGCTTCTGGAGAAAGAGGGCTTTGGTGCAGGCAAACCATTGAAATTCACAGCATGGACCTATCAAGGAAACGATCCGGAGCTGGAGGCATTCCAGGCGGAGCTGAAAACGATCGGCGTAGAAATGGATATTCAGAATCTGGAGTTTGGCGTATTCCTGGAGAAAATGGCGAACAAGGAATACCAGCTTCTCGTAGGTGGATGGAGCGATACGACCGGAAATACATTGAGCTCACTGGAAAGCTACTGGTCAGGAAGCTTTGGCCAGATGAATATTACCTTCTATACCAATCCAAGGATCGAGGAGCTGTACCTGGTCGCGAAGAAAGCAACTTCCGAGGCCGAGCTAAAAGAAGCAGCAAAGGAAATCCAGGATATAGCGGCTCAGGACATACCGATGATTCCAACTGCTACCAAAATGAGCTATTACGCGATGAACAAAAACCTGGAGGGTGCGGAAATCCTCACAAGCGGACTGGTCTCCTTTCGGAAGGCAAAAATGAAATAAGTTTCATAGGAGCTGGGAGGCAAAGCATTCGTTTGGCCTCCCTTGTCCGAATTTTTCCTGATTCCAACAGAGAGGGGGCCAAAGCGTGAGTAGATATATTCTAAAACGATTGCTACAGATGATACCGATTGTAATCGGGGTATCTGTTATTGTTTTTCTGCTTCTCTCCCTCAGTCCCGGGGACCCTGCCAAAATGATTCTCGGACTCAACGCCAAAGAAGAGGAATTATCGATGATGAGAGAGCAGCTCGGATTGAATGATCCGATACCCGTACAATACTTTCATTACATGAAGAATGTCCTCGTAGGGGATTTCGGGACTTCCTATTCTACCAAACAGAGTGTCATCGAAATGATCGGGGTACGACTCCCTCCGACGCTCATTCTTTCCTTTGGTTCGCTACTTACCATTCTGATCGTCGCCATTCCCCTTGGTATTGCATTGGCCGTGAAACAAAACTCCCATTTTGACAACATCATGAGGGTTGTCAGCCTGTTTTTTGCGGCGATGCCGGGTTTTTGGATCGGTATTTTGATGATTATCCTATTTTCTGTGAGGCTCGGATGGCTTCCGGCAAACGGCTTTGATAAACCGTCGGCAATGATCATGCCGATTATTTGTTCCTCGATTGCCGGCTGGGCGGTAAATTCCAGGATCACCCGAGCCTCCATGCTAGACGTCATCCGCCAAGATTACATCCGCACGGCACGCGCGAAGGGATTGAAGGAAAGCGTGGTCATCCGAAAGCATGCATTGAAAAATGCTCTACTTCCGACGATTACCTCCGTGGGGATGGCTGTAGGGGGATGCTTCGGCGGCTCCGTCATTATGGAAATGCTGTTTGGCATTAACGGAATGGGAAAAATGATGATCGATGCCTTGAGGCAAAAGGATATACCGACCATCATGGCGGGAGTGATTATCACGTCTGTCATCATCGCAGTTGCCAATCTTCTGACAGACCTGGCTTACTCCTACGTAGACCCTAGAATCAGATCCATGTACGCAAAGCGAAGGACTCTACGAAAAGAGGTGGCGGGAAGTGGCTCAAATTAATACGATCCTGCCGTCTGCAAAGCAAAAGCAAAGGCATTTGAAAAAAAGAAGCTTATGGGCCGACGCTTGGTTGCGACTGCGGAAAAACAAGTCAGCCGTCGTGGGGATGATTATGCTCGCCACCATACTGCTCGTCGTGTATACCTCTCCTCTATATTTGGATTATGACAACGATGTAGTCAAACCGAATCTGTCCCAGACTTTGAAGTTCCCGGCTGAGGGCAAGCTCCTTGGTGCGGATGAATTGGGCAGGGATGTTCTAGCCCGGATTCTTTGGGGGGGCAGAATCTCGATCAGTATTGGCATTTTCGCGATGCTGTTGAGCAGCCTCATTGGCTGTACACTAGGAGCATTATCAGGGTACTATGGCGGAAAAACCGACGGGATCATCATGCGTTCGCTCGACGTGTTCATGGCGATTCCCAGCCTACTGCTGATGATCACGCTGGTCAGTGTCATGAAGCCTACTCTCACTAATTTGATCATTGCATTGGCGGTGGGAAGCGTGCCTTCCGTTTCACGTATGGTGAGGGCGCAGGTCTTGTATATCAAAGGGCAGGAGTTCATTGAAGCCATCCGAGCACAAGGCGCAAGCGATTTCCGGATCATTGTCATGCATATTTTACCAAATGCCATTAGCCCTTTGATCTCTCAGTTCGTCATGGAGATAGCGGGGTTAATTTTGGCGATTAGCGGCCTGAGCTTTATCGGTCTTGGCGTACAGCCTCCCGATCCAGAGTGGGGTGCGATGCTATCCAGCGGCAGAGAGCATATCCGAGATGTTTGGCACGTCACAGCATTTCCGGGAATTGCCCTGGTGTTTACGGTCGTTTCACTGACGCTGGTGGGAGATGGGCTACGGGATGCGCTGGACCCTCGCATGAAAAGGTAGGAGGCATGTATGCAAAAGACATTACTCGATATTAAGGACCTTACAATTAAATTCCATACGGATGATGGCGTGGTAGAGGCGGTAAACAAAGTGAGCCTGTCTGTTCGGGAAGGAGAGACACTTGGAATTGTCGGTGAAACCGGAGCAGGGAAAACGACGACAGCGCTCGGTATCATGGGGCTGGTAGACTGCCCGCCAGGAAAAATCGAAGGTGGAAGCATCATGCTGGATGACACCGATTTATTGAAGCTGGGGGAAGAGGCGGTCCGCAAGCTTCGCGGCAAGGAGATCTCGATGATTTTTCAAGATCCCATGACGTCCTTGAACCCGGTGTTCACCGTTGTCGAGCAGATCGCTGAGGTCATTGCCAACCATCAGCAGCTGGGAGAGAAGGAAGCGGAGCAAAAGGCAATCGAGATGCTGGAGCTGGTACGTATCCCGGCTGAAAGAGCTTATGAGTATCCGCATCAATTTTCCGGAGGGATGAAGCAACGAGTCGTGATCGCTATCGCTCTCGCCTGTAACCCGAGACTATTGATCGCTGATGAACCCACAACAGCTCTGGACGTTACCATTCAGGCGCAGGTGCTCGAATTGATGAAGGATTTAAAAACAAGGTCCAAAACTTCCATGATTCTGATCACCCATGACCTCGGTGTCGTATCCGAGATTTGTGATCGAGTAGCCATCATGTATGCGGGCGAGATCGTAGAGAGTGGCTCGCTGGAGGATATTTTTGAAAATCCGCTTCATCCGTATACCAATGGGCTTTTTGGTTCCATCCCGGATATTGATAAAGAAGTAGAATTCCTTTCCCCCATCGAAGGGCTCGTTCCTGACCCGTCCGATTTGCCCAAGGGCTGCAAGTTTCACCCCAGATGTAAATATGCCCAGCACCTTTGCAGTGTAGAGGACCCTTTCTTTCGGGAATACAGCCCAGGACATTTTACGAAGTGCTTTGTTCATGAGGGGAAGCTCTCGGTGAAAGAGGTGAGAAAATATGACTAGCTCCTACATTGAAGTCAAAAACTTGAAGAAGTATTTTCAGACACCTGCCGGAAATCTGCATGCGGTGGACGGCCTGGATTTTTCGATTGCGAAGGGAAAAACCATTGGCGTAGTAGGGGAAAGTGGCTGCGGGAAAAGCACAACCGGCAGATTGATGACCATGTTGCTCGAACCGACAGAAGGCGAAATTTTGTTCGATGGCACGGATGTCACCAAGCTAAGCCACAAAGGGATGGCGGAATATCGGAAAAAGATTCAAATCATTTTTCAAGACCCCTTTTCCTCCCTCAATCCAAGAAAAACGGTCTTTCATTCCATTGTGGAGCCTTTGGATATACACCGAGTTTATCGGGACAAGGTCGAGGAGGAAAACAGGGTGTATGAATTGATGGAGCTCGTTGGTCTGTCCGAACGGTTTGTGAACTCCTACCCACACGAACTCGATGGAGGAAGGAGGCAGCGGATAGGGATTGCCAGAGCACTTGCACTCAGCCCGGAGTTTATTGTATGTGATGAGCCGGTATCTGCGTTGGACGTATCTATTCAGGCGCAGATTCTCAATTTGCTGAAAAGACTGCAGCTGCAGTTCGGATATACATATATGTTCATCACGCATGACCTGTCTGTCGTCAAGCATTTTACGGAAGAAATCATGGTCATGTACCTAGGACAGATGGTAGAAAAAGCGCCGGTAAAAGAGCTTTTCGCCAATCCCAGACACCCTTATACCAAGGCATTGCTCTCCGCGATCCCTGTACCCAATCTGAAAAAGAAGAAAGATAGAATCTTGTTGCAGGGGGAAATCACGTCCCCGATCAATCCTAAAAATGAATGCCGATTTGCCGCGAGATGCAGCCATGCCACAGACGAATGCCGAAGCGCAACGCCAGAAATCACGAATCTGGGTGGCGGCCACACGGTTCGATGCTTTCGAGTCCACGAACTAAAGGAGATGAGACCATGAACCATTACTTACTGGACAGAAGATTTGATATCTATTTTTCGGGCGTTTATAACGGAAACATCACCTTCAAGGAATCCTTCGTAGAGCTTTGCGATGTGGACAGAAGAACGAGAGCTCAGCTAAAAAGGGAACCTTTTGACAAGAACAAGAAAAACACCCTGATCGACTATCCACTATTACATAGCAAGCTTGCCACTTATGCCGCTTGCAAGTGGGAAGGGGACAGGGTGACGCTCGCAGATGGGCGTGTTTACAGCAGATACCTGACCACGACGGGAGTGATTGACGGCAACGAGGTCACCTCTCAGCTCTGGGCGCAACGGAAATCCACAGGTGTTCTCGATATCGTAACGGTGGATGGGAAAATTGTTGCCTTTTCCAATCCAGGACGCGTATCCTCTGAGATCGCAGTCGTACCGGGCTATGAAAAGCTGACTCCCCTTGTAAAATATGACGACCCGCTGCTTTCGAAGGTAGAGTATGGCATCAACCATTTGGGGAATACGTTTGTACCAACAAGAGACGGGGTAAATCTAGCAACCGAGGTGTTTTTGCCTGAGGGATTGAAACCAGGCGAAAAGGTTCCTGCCATTGTAGTCAGAACCTGCTATGGAAAGCCAAGGGACATCCTGCGCTGCTGGCACTGGACCGCAAGAGGCTATGCGTTTGTCATTCAGGATGTGCGCGGACGTTCGGACTCCGATGGCGTCCTAAAACCTTTCCAGAATGAAAGAGAGGATGCCGACGATCTGTTCAATTGGATCGCAGAGCAAGAATGGTGCGATGGCAATATCGGGATGTGGGGAGCAAGCTACCTTGGTTATACCACAACTGCAGCAGCCACCAGCGGGAATCCTCATCTGAAAACAGCCATCAGTGAAGTAAACGTAGGCTCCCCCTTTACAGATACGGCAAGACGAGGAGGAACCATCTGCTCGTGGCCGTTGCTTTGCTGGACACTAGGCCAGTCTGTAAGCAACCGAACTGACTTTGGCGTTTTTTCCGGTGAGACGATCAATGTTGAGGAAGCCGTACGACATAGACCGATCACGGAAATCCCAGAAAAAATCATCGGGAAAAAGTCTGGGCCTTGGGATTTGTGGCGAGAGCATTATCATTACGATGACTTCTGGCGGCATTCCGACAATACCGCGCACAGCGATAAGATCAAAATTCCCATGCTGATCATGTCAGGCTGGTATGATGGAGACGCTTTGGGAGTTCAGGAGACTTGGAGGTTCCTGACGAAACAAGATGTTCCCGGCAGACGAATCATCTTGGGGCCATGGCCACACAACCTGAACGCTTTTCGGGACTGCGACGATCTGGAATTTGGCGACAATGCTGTGGACTACGACTTCGACACGAGAATTATCCGCTGGTTTGACCGCTATCTGAAAGGGATTCAAAACGGAGAGGATCAAAAGCCGCGCGCCATGTATTACGTAGTCGGAGAAAATCAGTGGCGGGAATCGGAGGACTGGAATCCTCGCGAAAGCAAGCTGGTTAACCTCTACCTCGCAAGCAATGGCCATGCGAATTCCCTATTTGGAGATGGCAGGATCGCTTTGCAGCCAGAGGAGGAAACTGGATTTGACACGTATATCTACGATCCGGAGCAGCCAATCGGTGATCGTGGCCATGTGATGCCCTACCACTGCAATCATATCCAGCTGAGAAGCGATTGCCTGGTCTATGATACGGAAGCACTCTCCACCGACGTCGCGATGGCGGGGAATGTGTACGCAGAGTTTTACGCCTCCTCCAGCTCAGTGGATACGGACTTTATCGTTCGCGTATCCGATGTGGATGAGAAAGGGATCGCCAGAAAAATATCGGATAATGTTATCCGAGCAGAGTTTCGGAAGGGCTTTGACAAGCCGGGGCTTCTGGAACCTGGAAAAGTAGAAAAATACGAAATGGAGATGTACTTTAACGGTTATGTCTTCAAAAAAGGACACAAAATTAGAATCGATATCACATCCAGCAACTATTACGAGTTTTTCCCCAACACCAATACGGGCATCGATCCGTACGAGGACCCTTCTTCTGTCGTGGCGGTAAACACCATTTACCATGGGGCAGAGTATCCTTCTCATGTGAAGCTTCCGATTCTGTATGGAATTTGAGTAGATGGTTAAAAACGATGAAGGCCCTCTTTCTTTAAGGAAAGAGGGTTTTTACTTGCCTAGTCATACTGTAAGTAGTGTCGATTTTATTCATCCGAAAAGCGGGGAAACTTGAGTCACTACTCTAACGGGTAATAGCGGAATAGATAATTTCAATAGTATAGGATAAAAATGTAATTAATGGTAAAATAAAGAAGAATCAGAGGTTTAGTGTTTCCTAACGGAATTCGTTACTCGTTAAGCTGGGCAGTATTTGGCAGTTCTATTTGAAATGATTACAAAGCGAGAGAGGAGGATCGGGATGGAAATAAATACGAATTACAATGTCATAGAAATATTAACTGTAATTTTAGGATGGCTTGTTATAGTTTATTTTGCCTATAGAATTTATCATAAACAAATTGAAAAACCGAAAGTATGGAAGATTCCATTAATAATACTTGTCGGTCTTTTTTCCTTTTCAATTAATTGGAATATGTTTGATAGGATATTTAAGTTGCCAATTTTACCTCTTGGTGTATGGATCTTGTATTTTGTTTTTAAAGGCAAAAAAGAAAGGTGGCAGACTTGTCGATCATTTGCTTGGTTAGGCTTTGGGGCGAATTTTATTTTCTTTGCATCAACTTTAATAACAATACCAGTCCAGCATGTGATATACCCTAAAGACGAACTATCAGTCTATATCTCAAATGTTGAGAATGCTTCCATTCTAAATATTCACCCATCAGCTAAAGACAGGTCACTAAATAAAGATAGCTTTCTAAAGCAACTCGATACAATGAGACAGGAAGTAATAAATAGTGATCAATGGTACAGAGAGTCCTATATCAATTCTGAATCGAATAAAAGAAACGAACGGTTTCCATATCAAATTATTGGAACTTCATCAAAATGGGGGAGTGGTCTTCATACATTGATTTATATTGAAGACGATGGTAAAGGAATTTTATTATCAACACCGAAAAAGCAACTTTATTTTCGCTCCAAAGATTCGCTAATAGAGGGAGAATAAAAATGATGAAGAAAAAGTTATGGTCTGTTATTTTTTTTATTATATTCCTATCAATTTTTGTATACTGGTTCTATTTTTCGAAGCCTACTTCTTTTCCAACAAATGAACAATTGGTTGAAGAGATGAATAGTATCTTTCCAGAGGTGAGCGCAAATATCATTCAAGACACGATTCCTATTGACGAGCGGCATGTATTAGTTCCTTTTATTTCTAAGAAAAAAGACTACGGTCTTAGCTATTGGGCATGGAAAAATCATAAATGGAAGGTTGCCTCGGTTAATACAAAGGGGCAACCAATGCTATGGAAGCCTAATATAAACGATCCTTCATCGTTTTATTTCATATGGAATATTGACCCAAAGGATCAACTAAGTTCTATTCATTTTTATTTAATTAAAGACAGAGGATATCATATCACAAAAGGGATAGAGCATTACTCTCCAAGAGTACAATTGGAGAAGAGAGTCTCCGTTCAAGATAAATCTTATGGATTGATGCAACTGCCCGACGATTGGGTAACGTTCATGAATGCATATATAAAAGTAGATTCAGCAAAACAATCTCCCGACCGAGATATGTTTTTTGGTTGGATTCCATATGATCAGAAGAATAATGAGCTTTTCCCAGAGGGTTCCATAAATGGAACTTGGTATTCAAATGGTAATGTTGACTTGGAATATGTGATGATATTAAATAAGGGCGATATCGAGATTCCAAGATAGCTTTATTTAGGTATAACGTCTAAGGAGGCGCACCCATGAACTATCAAAGCGAGAGTGATTGTATTGTTATGGATAGGAACGGCTCATTAATAATAGATGGTTTAATTTTTGGGAGTCTTGGCTGAAGATGTAGAACATGTAAAGCTTCAATAACTGGTGTAAAGCATGTGGTCACTAGGAGTTAATAGAAAAATGCACATATATTGAGTGCACTTGTGGGCATAAATGGGGAAATGATGATAATGGCCTATGGCTTATCTTTCAAGAAGCTAGTGAGGGCTATTATTTACAGTTAATCAAAAACGAATTGAAGAGGAGTTATTCAAGAAACGAACTGAAATCCATAAAGTGCAAGAAATAGGTAAAGGGAACAAAAATACAGAAGAGAAGTAAAGTGTCCACAAATGAAAAAAATACATATATTAAATCTAAATAAAAGCTACGCATAATAATTAATAGTCAGATGGCATACAAAAATAAAGGTACAGGATAAGTATATATTTTCAGTTCATGAAATCTACATTTCATGAACTGAAAGATAAAACGCATAACCGCCCCTCTAAGCAGGTGACACCGTTTAGAGGGGCGGTTTAAATATTTTAACAATCGAATCGTAAGGTCTCGATGGCTTGTTTCTTTTGTTCCAAATCAATATGGGTGTAAATAGACGTCGTCGCTAAACTTTCATGGCCAAGAAGCTCCTGTAACGTACGTATATCTACCTTAAAAGGGCCTTCCTTGGAGCGTAAAAGCAGCGTGGCAAGGGGTAAACCTGCATGTTGAAGGACTTCCTTGAAGATCCGATGTAACCCGCGAGGATTTATTGGTTGATCCAAATAATTTGTAAAAACAGGCTCGGAAGAATAGCATCTGTAATTCGATTAACTTCATGTAAACCGGCACTTCTTTGTCTGTTTTCGGCGCTTGAATACCTATCATAAAATCGGTCGATATCCAATTTTCCTTTGCACAAAATCGACTAAAGGATTTCAAGCAAGAAATGCGTCTTTGTAGTGTTCTTGGATGCGTCTGATGCTCAATCACTTGGTCTTGAACGAATCTCCGAACTGTTGAATTACGAATTTGTTCTAACGTTGATGTGCCATGGACCCTGGCTAGAAACGTCTCAAATACATGTAAATCATAAGCATAGCTGCGCATCGTATTTGGGGATACATTGCGTTCAACCTCCATATAAAACAAAAATTCATCCATCGCTTGTTTTACCTGCAAATGCAATCGTCCTCCTAAAAAATCCATTATACGGACGCAACCATTGGTTTTGGACCGTCCATGAAACTTATCCGGATGCACCTGATGATTATCAGGAACCTTTACCATATAGATTCCTGATAATGTAGATCATCGGAACCAAGACCTTTAGTTATTGTCCCACTTGATCTTTTTATAAGTTTACATAATATATATTATCGGACTCAAAGTGAAATAGAGAAATGACCAGAAGAGTGGCCACCTATTTCCTGCATTCCGTCACATTTATTCAAAGATCGATGGCAATCAGTTAGTCTGTACATCCATTATCAAAAGATTTCTCCGAATCTAGATATAAAAAACTGCAGCTTGTGTATCCAACAAAATAAAACGAATATGCATTCCTGGTTTTCATCTACTAACTTTACGCACACATGCGAATCATCATTTTGTATCCGTATGAATCTATCGATCAACGCATCCGCGTAACCATAGCCATTTGACCTCACAAAAGAACACTAAGTCTCAAAAACGACATTCCACGCCAAAATTATACCCATAATANACTATTTACAAATAATGTATTTTAAATTATAGTATAATTAAGATCGCTATAACTAAAAATGACCGGAGGCCACCACCGTGACCAAAGTAAAAACTAAATCGAAAACTCCCCCTTCCACTCCTAAGAAGAGATCTTACGAGGACACCTTAAATAACCTGGCATCGTACCTGGAACGAACCAAGAAAAAATAAAAACGAAAAGAGTGCCAAAGGGCGGCACTCTGCTTCGTCGTGTATGGGACTTTCATTATCCTCAAGGAAAAGCTTCGATTCTCATCTACCTACTTCTCCAATGCTTGTTCACCTATTCGCTATCTACTTCAAGCTCCATCCAGTTATACAGGTAAAAATCTGTTAGCAAGCGAACAATTTCACCATTTGCATCATAGCCGATGTAGCTCGCGTAGCTGCCGTCACCCCAACCGGTCGAAAACATCATTACGTTCCCCTCACCGACTTCTTTTACCAGCCAACAACGCGTATGCTTATACGTATGGTCCATCTCTTTTGACAGCTTATCCATATACGTATCGTCTTTCTCTGACGCTTTCTCAAATAGCTCGCATGCACTTGCATCCATAAAGGAACCGGTTCCGGAATCTACTCCGTACCCGAAAAATTCGTTTGGACCTAATTGGGACATATCAGAGTTTTCCCAAACCGCCATCTCCCAGGAAGCAACCGGCTTGTTGGCGAAAACAATTTGTGCAAAAGCTACACGCTCGTCAGCCTCCCCAGCCTCTTCTTCTCCAGTGGAGCCAGCTTTAGCCGCTACTTTGGCAATGGACAGCTGAACGGGAAACTCACCTTTAGGAAACGACACCTGAAACGGCTCTGTTTCAAACAGTACGAATGGATCGTTCGCAACAATCTTTCCTGTTTTTACTTTCAGCTTCCCCAGGTCCTGGCAGTACAAGCGATATTCGTAATGATCTTGTTCAAAAGTCGTTCCTTCTTCAAATGCTGTTTCAAATAGCTTTGGATACGTAGCATTCATATATTCATCCTCCTCAAACGTAAAAACACCCCACTGACGTTGTGTGCCAGCGGGATATCAGTTTATCCATTTTTACTTGTTCAAAGCTGCCTCGAGAGCTACCTCGATCATCTCATTGAAAGTCGTCTGACGCTCTTCAGAGGAGGTTTCTTCGCCTGTCAAAATGTGGTCGCTGACTGTGAGAATGGACAACGCATTACGCTTGTACTTGGCAGCGAGTGTGTACAGAGCAGAAGATTCCATTTCGACAGCAAGCACTTGGTAGGAAGCCAGTTTCTTGTACAAGTCGAAGTTTTCACGATAGAAGCTGTCGCTCGTAAAAATGTTTCCTACTTTTACAGACATATTGCGCTCAGTAGCTACCTGGTACGCTTTGTGCAGCAAGTCGAAGTTGGCAGTAGGCGCAAAATCGATCTGATTAAACAGCAAACGGTTCACTTGGGAGTCTGATGACGCACTCATGGCGATAATGACATCACGAACCTTGATATCCTCTTGAATCGCCCCACATGTTCCTACACGGATCAGGTTTTGTACACCATAGGATTCCATCAGCTCGTTTACGTAAATGGAGATAGATGGCACTCCCATACCAGTTCCTTGTACAGAGACGCGTTTTCCTTTGTATGTACCCGTGAAGCCCAGCATGCCACGCACATTGTTATAGCATTCTGCTCCCTCTAGGAATGTTTCTGCAATGTATTTCGCCCGTAGCGGATCGCCCGGTAACAGGATCGTTTCAGCAATTTGGCCTTCCTTTGCTCCAATATGAATACTCATGTTTATTGCTCCTTTACTTTCAAAAAATTACCTACCACGTTATCGTACTACAAAAACCGAACATTGCAAAATGAAAGTTGCAAAGCCGATGCACGTCGTCTGTGGCATCGGCAGATTTTGTTTCTTTTTTTATATGAGTTCCTCGTTATTTCGCTCATGAATATAGTGAATGGCCTCCAGATGATCCCCAAGTGACGTCAATTCCCGCCAAGCTTTTTTGCCATCAAGCAGTCTCTCTTTTTCGCTGGAAACGGTCTCCTTGATCCGGTGAGAGCGTTCTAATCGAAGGCCTTTTTCAATGGCCACTGCCTGTGCCAAGGGAGGAATGAGTAAATGCTGGAATCCGATTTGAGCAGCTGCCTGACTAGTAATGGCAAAGGGTACATCGCACATGGACGACGTCCCTAAGTCGCCTTGTGCAAGCAAATGGTTTAAAAAGTTTCTGGCCAGCATGACCGTCCCTGTAGTTTGCACCTCTGTTGTCGTCTTATTCTGTGAACGTTGCAGAGCGATATCTACGCCTTTATAGCAAGCCTTGGCAAATGGCTGTAGCTCCTCCGCTCGGATAACAGTATTAGCGTCCAGAAACAGCCATACATCGCCAGCAGCTTCACGAGCACCGATAGAGCGCCATACATCCTCTCCAAGTGCAAACGGATAAAAAAATACCTTGAGAGAGTACGTGGAATAGGATAACACAACATCAATTGAGCTATCTTGACTTCCATTTATCACCACGATGATTTCCTTTGGGCATAGCTTTTCGACTTGCTTTAGTATTTTTTTCACGGTCTTCTCGCAGTGAGATCCCCCGATAATGACGCTTAATTTACATTGATTTTCACTTTTTTCGGAATTTTTTATGCGCTCTGCTCCCCGCTTTTTTGTGGGGCGAGCACTTCGCTTTTCGTTTGGCACCCCATCCATTCCCCTCCCTTTCACTGGGTTCCTGATAGAAAACCGAGCGCAAGTGAAGCAAGCCTGGAGCCTGCAGTAAAATTCTGAATCGATCTCCATCCGGCAAACCAGCACGCTGTCCCTTTTCTTGGAGAAGAAATCGGATTGCTTCGGCATGCTCCTGCAGGATTACCTGTGTCTGCTTGCGCATGGTGTGATCTGCTTCCTTGTTCCATTTCAAAGGCGTTTTTGACGGAATGGACGTGATATTAAGCCCTGCTTTACCTGCAAAAGCGAGAGCGAGTGGTGGCGTGCGAAGCAATTGATGCCCCAGCCTCTCGATCGCACGTTGTTTCAACGCATATGGCACAAAGCACAACGAAGCTGCGCCCAACTCTGTTTTCCCACTAATACAGTTAAGAAAACGAGCAGCCATTCGTTGTGACGAAGGTTTACTTTTTGACGATGCGGGTGTGTACGCGGTAAGAACAACGTCCCAGCCCTTGTTGGTTGCATCTATGATTCTGGTTAACAGTACAGACGTGGCTCTTACTCGCTCATCTAAAAAGAGAAGAGTTTTGCCCTTGGCATGCATGGCACCAAGTGATCTGCCTTCATCATAAGTAATAACTGAATGCGAATGGACTACTCGTGCCCCGAGCATCCACGCTTTTTGAGTCGTGTACGTTTTCTGTCCAGGACATACAACGATTACTTCGAGGGCAGACGTTAGTTTTCGTGCCATTTGTATCGTCTGTATGATCGAAGAGGATTCGTCACCTGCCGGGATGATGACAGACACTTCTGGAAGAGCCTTGTCTAAGCTGTCCATCTCATCCCTCCCTCTCGAAAAAATATGTTATACCCTTACATTACGCAGTGAAAAGACAATCGGACACGGCATCTATACCCATCCTTCCATGGAGCGAAAACGATTGGCATGAGCGGGGACTTCAGATGTGGTACGTCACTTAAACTGGCTAAGTATTGGTAGCGATTGTTATCTGCACAAAAAAGGACGAAGATGATTTCTTCGCCCTTCACTTATCTTAGATTTGATTAATAGGCACGGCGCTGCAATGAGCGCTGTTTTAAACGTCTTTGTCTTCGCCTTTTGCTAAAGGTAAAGGCAATCAGAAAGAGATTCAGCCCTAACCAGACAACCATTAGACCGTAGCGAGCAAACGGATGCTCAGGTTCATTGGTTAGTGCTGCTCCTGCTGCTTGCTGGTGTGCAACAGGTGGTGAATTCCGGTGCAGCGGATATAGTGCCGAGAGCGGACCAGCTTGTACAGAAAGCTGCCCATCTGCTGATAAAGTAACCAATGGTTCTGCACCAATCGGAACTGTCGTATACAAATCGTCCATTGCGATATACGTAACAACAGAATCGCTTCCGGGAACTGCTAATTCCGTATAGACATTACCGCGTGTAGCAATCTGTCTCGTCTCAAACCCTGCAAATCCGTAGTCTAGCATCTTCATGACGTCTTTATAGGCATAAGGACTTGATGCAGCCTTCATTGTAACCGCAATCAATTCCGTGTTTCCGCGTTTGGCAGATCCAACTAACGTGTGCATCGCCTGATCTGTAAATCCATTTTTAATTCCGGTTGCCCCTTCATAATCACGCAAGAGCTTGTTGTGATTTATCAGCTCTGATTTCCACTCTTTCCCGTCCCAAGGCAGTCGATTCGTACCGACGATCTCGCGGAAAATCGGGTTTTTCATGGCGTATTGAGCGATTTTGGACATATCCGATGCTGTCGTGTAATGATCAGGATCATGCAGCCCATGAGCGTTTGTAAAATGGGTCTCTGTAACGCCCACTTTTTCTTGCAGGTACGCATTTAATTGCTCTGCAAATTGCTCCGTCGTCTGGCTCATATGCTCAGCAATCGCCGTCGCAGCATCGTTGCCGGAATGCATCAATAAACCATATTCCAGCTTTTTTAAAGAAACCTGTTCTCCTTCACCCAGATAGACGCGTGTTCCTTCTTCATATCGCGCTTTTTTGGATACCGTGACAATATCCTCCGGGTTTCCTTTTTCAATCGCGTAGATTCCAGTTGCAATCTTGGTAATACTGGCAGGGTACAACTTTTCATGAGGATTCTTCTCAAACAGGACTTGTCCGGTTGTAGCATCAATCAAAATAGCTGATTCTCCAAATAAGGCTTCCGGAGAGAGTGTTTGTCCCTCTTCAGCAAAAGCCATAGGTACGTCACAGCTCCATAGAAGTGTGGCTACAACGAGAAGGTTCGTTAGAAAAAAACGCATGGTTGTCGATATCCTTTCCTTGCTTGTCGCTATTTTACGAATGGCTTTTGTTGCATATGAAGTTATCTTTCCCTACTTTAGACGCTTACCTAACAGATCATAAATCATTTTAAACTTCGGGTTATCAGCAAAAGCTTCTTCAAAGCCACTTAGATGCTCTCGATACAGTGCGGCTGCAGATTCCAAATCCTGCTTAACGTACAAGGAAAAGATCTCTTCCAGCTTTTCCTCCAGACTCGAGTCTACCTCCGCAGGCGTTAGAATCTCCTGTCGCAAATTGTTCATCAGCACATCAAGCTGATGAGTAATCACGGATGCTTCGTGCAGCTGCTGCAACACATCCGCGGGAATGTTTCCATCGTACTTGTAGCGGAGCTCATGCTCGTTTGTTGCCCAAAAATTCATCCCGAGTGTACGAATTTGAATCTCACAAAACAATGTTTTCTTTTCACTTCCATGATAAACCGTATACGAAACGATCATATGGATGCTTCGGTATCCTGATTCTTTTGGACTCGCGATGTAATCCTTGCAATCATGAATCGTGATATCTTCCCGCTCCTGCAAAAGCTGCTGGACTTCTCGCACATCATCTACATAACGGCAAACAATACGCAAACCCGCAATATCCTGTACTTCTTTGGCTACCTCGTCTTGCCATTGGGCATTTTGAAAATCAATGCCCTTTTCCTTGGCCTTTTTCAAAAGGCTGTCTACTTTTTTCACCCGACCAACTACAAATTCGATCGGTGAGTATCGCCCGCTTTTCAGAAAGCCATATTTAATTCCTTTTAATTTCAACTTCAATTCTTCTACTGCCTGTTCATAAGGTGCCAGAAAATGAACCATGTTGTTCAAAACCTTGCTCGGCACGTGTGAAGCTCTCATGGCAGAACACCTCCCTTTACTTCCAGAGGAAAGGTGATTCTTCAAAAAACGGCTGTGGGTTCACGTACGTATTCCCGATCAGCATACCGTAATGAAGATGAGGACCTGTGGAGAAACCTGTGGTGCCCATTTGCCCAATCACCTGTCCCTGTTTTACCTCTTGCCCGGTTTTTACCTCGAGCTTGGACATATGAGCATAGATTGAAAAGACGTTTAAGCCATGGTCGATAATAATGGTATTACCTGTTAAGTACAGAGAATCCGCCAAAACGACTTTGCCGTGATTGCTCGCCCAGATTGGCGTACCTGTTTTGTTTGCGATATCGATTGCCGCGTGTCGATTGGCTGGTACTCCGTTGACGACCCGCTGATAACCGAATGGCGTGGTTAGCTTGCCTTCTGCTGGCTGCTTGAACGGCCCGTCGAAATACGGAGTCTTGGCAGATACGGATCTGGCCGCATTGATCTTTTTCTGATCTGCATTGATGCGATTCGTGTCTTGCCGCATTTGACTCATTTTTTGGCTTACAGTTATAGAATCGACTTCAAATTTTTTAGGTGAAATAGTTAAGGAAACAGACAGCTTTTTATCAGCGGATTGCAGCTGATAGGATCCCGGCTTCGCGTTAAATGGAATCGGGATAAAACGGGTATACTCACCTTCAGAAGGCTGTAGATGATAGGTTTGCGAAAACAACGTTACCGTCTTCGCCTCTTTGCTGCGCACAAAAATAACATCGCCCGGATACGTACTGGCTGGCGATACGCTCAGCGATGGCTGTTGTTGTTTCACATGTTGAACTTGAGCACCCTGTACCACCTGGCCGTACGTGCTTGTCCCCGAAACGAAAGTCAATGCAGCGACCAACATAAAACTGACTGTCGAATGCAACATAGCACGCTCCCTCCCATTTTCCAGTATAACAAAAGACAACCTGAAAGGAAAAAAGAAAAAGAAGGCTGTAGCGCCAGCCTCCTCCCCTCAAGTTACAATTTTTTGGTATACTCTGCCATCATATCCATAATCGACTGCACACCAGTCAGCATTTCACTTGCTCGCTTTGTTTTCTGTGAGATATTATCAAAATCAATCACGCTCTTTTTCCGATCATTCCACTGCTTGAACATCTCTTCGGCCATTCCCGGATTTTTGCGTACCGCTGTAACGCGAGTGGAGTCTTCGGAGAGCCAGGCTTCAAACTCAGGATTCTCTTTTAAGAGTCGTTTCACTTCTTTTCGTTTCATCCGCGAAATTGTCACTCCTTTCCGATGTACAAACGGTTTAGTTTTCTGTTCATAACACCATATGACTAGTCCGCGGATGTGCTTGTGTGTTTGCACTAGATAAAAAAGAAAAAGGGCGGAGTTAATACGACAAAAACAGAAAGGCCCCTCGAGGGGACCTTTCTCATCCAGATATTTACTTGTTTTGGCGTGGCTTAGCGGCCAGCCATTTGTTGCTCTGCGTAGCTTACCAGACGCTTAGTAATTTCGCCACCAACAGAACCGTTTTGACGAGAAGTAGTGTCTGGTCCGAGATTTACACCGAATTCAGATGCAATCTCATACTTCAGTTGATCCAAAGCTTGGTTCGCTTGAGGAACTACCAGGTTGTTGCTTCCAGAGTTGTTGTTAGCCATGATTGATTCCTCCCGACGCTTTTTTTCTTCCTGGACGGGGATGAACCGTCAGCATTGCTGCCTCTCGCTCTTGAGACCGGAAGTTGATGTACAAGAGGTGTTTGATTACCTCTTGTGCTACTATCATCCCACCACATTCGCCAACCATGCATGCTAAGGAAAATGTAATATCTGTCAAAGTTACTCGCGGGCATTATGCTATAATGTCCGTATAGTTTAGGTTGGAGAGGAGTTACCATTTGTGAGTCAATCAGGAAAAGTGTTGCTCATCGACGGTATGAGCTTTTTGTTTCGCGCATTTTATGGATCAGCCTGGGGTGGCGGGTATCGCCAAACCTCTTCAGGAGTGTACACAAACGCGGTTTACGGTTTCACCAAAATGATGCTGGATTACGCCGAGCTTGTACGTCCGACCCATCTCATTGTCGGGTGGGATGTCGCATCCAGAGAATCGCTGGTGAGAAGCCAGTGGTATGACGGTTATAAATCCAATCGTCAAGCGCCACCGGACGAGCTTATCCCGCAGTTTGATCTGGTAAAAGAAGTAACCCATGCCTTCTCCGTGCCGAATCTGGGATGTCCTGGCTTTGAGGGCGATGATGTTCTGGGTACACTAAGTTCACGCCTTGCCATGGAAGGGCATCAGGTAATCATTGCGACTGGTGATTACGACAGTCTCCAACTCATTTCTGAGCAAGTCAGTGTAAAGATACTGAAAAACGGTGGTAAGCACGAGCATTTTGATCCTGCTAGCCTGCTAGCCCTGCGTGGAATCATACCTGAGCAGGTAGTAGATGTGAAAGCACTCATGGGCGATGCCTCTGATTGTATTCCAGGCTGCCCAGGTATCGGTGAAAAAACAGCGACCAAGCTGATTATCGAGCACGGCAATTTGGACAACCTCTACGAAAATCTGGCAAACTGCACTCCGAAAATGCGAAGCAAGCTGGAAGAAAACCGCGAGCAGGTATATCTCAGCCAAAAGCTAGCCACGATCATTCGTGACGTCCCTGTAGAGTTTTCCTATGATGAAGCGGCGTGGCAATACGATCGCACTACTGTTCATAGCAAATTTGAGGAGCTGGAATTTGGGCGTACCTTGGCTGGCAGAGTCAGCTAGCAAGAGGAGGCAACAATACAGATGAATGCTGATCTGGCAAAAAAGCTCAGATGGAAGTCAGGGATGAATGTCCTTCTACTGAATCCGCCAGGAGGATTCTCAGGCGAGCTCATGCCTTCTGACGACGAGGGCGTCTTCACCATATGGGAAAAGCCCCAGCAACCTTTGAGCGATATACAATATAACTTTGCTTTGCTGTTTGTCTCAAGTGTGCAGGAGCTGTCAGAATGGGCGTCAAGCTTGCTTTCATCGCTAGCCTACGATGGCCTGCTGTGGATCGCCTATCCGAAAAAGAGCTCTAAAATCAAAACTGATATCAGCCGTGACCAAGGCTGGAATTCGATAACTAGCGCAGGAATGGAAGGAATCGCACTCGTCTCCATTAATGAAACGTGGTCATCCATGCGCTTTCGTCCAGTCGAATTGGTTCCCTCTCCTCGTTCTCAGCGTACAGCCGAAACAAAGGAAGCAAAGCCAGCCACAGAAACAATAAAAGATCGCACAGTCATTATTCCAGAGGATTTACAATTGGAGCTGGACAAGCATCCTGAGGAAAAAGCTTTTTTTGAGGCACTTGCTTATACTCATCGGAAAGAATACGTACGGTGGATCACCGATGCAAAACGACCGGAAACACGTATGAACCGGCTTGCAGCTACCATCGAGTATTTGAGCGAGGGTATTAAAAATCCATCCTCCAAGAAAAAGTAGCAAGCAGAAAAACCCCGGTTCGCTAGTTGACTTACGTCGTTGGCGTTATCAGGGGTTTTTTGGTTTTTTATTGGGCGGTTTGAAAGACATCGAGTAGCAGTCCCGTATTTTCCTCTCCATCCGTTTCCCAGCTGGAAGCAAAGCGTACACGATGTGAAACCCCAAGAATATCGTACTCTTGGACCAGGTGCTGACGAGCAGAACCAACGATCAGGCTATGGAGACGAATTTGCTTTCGTTGCCCCAGACTAAGAAGCTTCTCCTGCACATAAGCAGAAATTCCTCCTACTCCGTCTGTTACCATAACATAATCGGCACCCTGCATGGATTTTTGACTTTCGACGATTTCAATTGCTCTTTTCATAGGAGCATCAAAATGCGTTCCACCGCCAAAAGCCATTTGTGCAAGATTGTAAAACGATGTCCAATCCGGCTTGCGATGATAGAGAACTTGCTCGCGCAGCTCGCCTTTTGCCCCGAACAACAAAAGCACAAAATCGCGTTTTTCCAGCATGGAAAGAGCCCCGAAGGTCATCACGAAAATTTGCGCCAGCCTCAATTTATGCCCACGCATGGAGTGTGAGGTATCCAGCATGCAGATAACCGGTCCTTTTCGCGGCTGCTCGACCCAACCAGACGTATCGTACGTCATAAGCTTTTGCTCCAGCCATTTGAGCATAAAGTAGCTCTCGTAATCCGGATCAGCCAAAAGCACCGCTTCCCCTGGGAGCATATGAGCAATATCGCCAGATTGACGCAAATCGTAGTATTCCTCTGGCAGCTGCTTGGAACGAATTTCCTTGCGCCTTACCCGAAAGAGGTGCACATTTCTCCCCACCTCGTTGAGAAAAGCGATGAGGTCGGGATGACGCTTTAGCTTTTCCATCCACTTCATATAGTGCTCGAAGCTTTGTCTACGAAGCTTTCCTAGCTCATGCCCCCATGAACGATTGGCAAATCGTTGACTCGACGTCACTAATTCATTGACGAAGAGGCTATCCATCTCTTCCTGAGATAAGGATTCCTTCAAGGATTGCTCCAGCCACTGCCCCAGTTCATTTTCAAAGGCAGCAATGGCCTCCCGCTCCTGCTTGTGCAAACGATCCAGTTGTTTTTCTCGTTGCGAGAGCTCCTCTTCCAGCTTCTTCACTTTTTGCATGAGCTTTGTACGCTTGGTAAACTGTACACTCATTTCCTCGCGAAGGCTGGCAATCCGCTCCTGCAAAGCCCTGACTTCTGCTTTCACAAGTGGCTTGGTATCGATTGCCTCCTGCTTGTCTTCCACCATTCGTTTGCCTTGCTGAAGCGTATAGCCAACTAGCTGGAGCTTCTCCATCTGTTTTTCCGACAATAGCTCAGACATCTGGGCCTGCTGCTGCCCTTCCTGACCACGCTGCTCCTGAAGCCCCGCAATGAGGGGAGTGAGCTTGTTGTCTTTTTCCCGCTCCTTCACTTCTTTTTGAAAGGTTTCCGTCAGCCAGAGGAGCGACTTGATGGCTGTTTTAAAAGCAGCACTTTCCTGACCGACTGTGCGCGGGTGAATCATTTTTGTAAAATATTGCTTCATCAAGCTGCGAATCATCCAATGATGAAACGGTGTCACTTCCTGTGTCTGATCTACTTCCGCTTTTTCGAGATAAAAGACAAGAAAAAAGTCTGCAAGCAGCTCCAAATCAAACCAGGACGCATGCGCACGTGCCTCGTCCACCCATTCCTGTGCGGTTCGGGATGACTTGAGGTAGTTCTCAAACAGATACCGATCCACACCGCTGGCACGAATAATCATGATCCGCACCTCCTACAGCGTAAAATCGTACTCGGTCCCAGCGATTTCCTTGTCAAAAACCGTTCGATAAGTCCGCTGAAGCTGTTGCAAAATCCGTTCTCCCTCCACACGCAAATAGGCGTATTTAACGGTATATTTCTCTACGTTGTGAATGAGTCTGTTCTTTTCGAAAACAAATTGCTGCAAATCCTCTTCACGTCTCTGCCATTGGATCAGGTGGTTACGTAAATCTCTTGCTGTGTCCTCTAGCTCGATACGACTTTGTTCAAGCAAATGTTTACTTCGTTCCCATGCATCCTTGCCTAGCTTTGCTCCTACTTCCTTTTTAAATTGAAAGGCATGAAGCTCCGATTCCTTCTCACGCCATTTATCAGCAATCTGCCCAAAACGCAGTAAAGGCAACTCATTTTCCATCTCCGTCTTGAGCATATCTGTGAATTGCAGCTCAAACAGCTCTTTCATCACTGATAAATCTTCAGGCGCATCCCACATCATATGCGGGGTAAAGACAGTATCCCAAATCGTCACCTCTTCTCGACCGTGGAGAGCTGCTGAGGTCTTCCATACATGAGCAATTTTACTCCAGCGACGATCAGACAGGATGTACTCCTTCGCTTCCATTTCCTGCTTCAACCGGTACAGAAAATAGATAATCGTCTCTGGAATGGTTACTTGCTTGGCCGCGGCCTGAATATCTTTGACATCGTACAAGGAAAAGACGACTGGCAACGTCGTGGTAGGCAATGAAAACATTCGTTCATAGCTGGATGCCTGCTGCAAATAATGGACCTCATAGCGGAACAGGAAGCGGTCATAAAGTGCCGTCAATTGCTCATCCTCGTCTGGAAGCTCATTAGATGCCGCAATCAAAAATTGCAAAGGCACTGCCTCTTTTTCCCGACCATTGAAGTAAATCCTCTCGTTCAAGATGGACAGAAGTGCATTCAAAATGGCGCTGTTGGCCTTGAAGATTTCATCCAAAAAAGCAAACTGAGCGGCAGGCAGATACCCTTCCGTTTTACGTACGTATTGATCAAGCTTGAGCTGTTGCAAGGAAACAGGACCAAAAATTTCGTCCGGTGTAGTGAAGCGGGTCAATAAATATTCAAACCAGTGCTCAGAGCCGAATAGCTGTGAAACAGACCTGGCCAATTGTGATTTGGCAGTACCCGGCGGGCCGATTAATAGAGCATTTTCTCCACTCATCATGCCGAGCATCAAAAGGCGAATCAACTCACTTCTTTCTAGGAAACGGCGCTCTAAAAGTTCGATGGCCTGGTCCATTTTTCGTTGGATGGGTGTTGGTGTGTTCATAGCAAATGGCGCCCTCACTCTCGTCGTAGAGGTAAGAGAAACGCTGCTTCCCCCCTCTTGCTTGGAGTCCAAGTAATCCTTGGCTGTATGTATCTGTAGAAGCTTTTTTTATAGTGGCATATTGTGGACAAAAATGCCAGTTTTCTATCTGTGGCGGGTATTCTCCCATCTGTCTGTGCACTCACCCATATCTAGCCTCACGCATATTCTGTGGCAAAAGACTGCAAGACGGAGTACAGACAAAGGAGGGTTTCGCATGGGGGTTGAGCTTGCCTGGATACATGGTGTCTATGTGTTGTTCGTGCTAGGCATTATTTTCATGATGGTGATGCGAAGGGACACAAGTCTGATCAGCATCGTCGGGATAGCTATCTTAGGGCTCGTTGCGACAGGTTCGGTCACGACAGCGATCGGTGGAATTTTTGGCAGCTTTATCTACGCTATTACGGAGTTGTTACCTACAATCCTCGTGATCTGTATCATCGTAGCGATGAGTCACGTTCTGACCGATACGGGAGTAAACGAAACCATGATTAGACCCATGACACATCTCGTTCGGAATGCAACATTAGCGTATTGGGTCATCGGTATCGTCATGATGGTTATTTCCTGGTTTTTCTGGCCATCTCCAGCTGTAGCGCTAGTTGGGGCTGTCATGCTGCCCGTTGCCTTGCGTGCGGGCCTGCCGGCAATTGGTGTCGCTGTTGCGATGAACTTGTTTGGTCACGGAATCGCATTGTCAGGAGACTTCGTCATACAGGGAGCTCCGACACTCACGGCCAAAGCAGCAGGTATTCCCGTTAGTGATGTGATTTCAGCGAGTATTCCGCTAGTCATCGTCATGGGGGTCGTAACGACGATCACTGCCTTCTGGTATTTGCGCAAGGATATGAAGATGGGCGTCATTCCATCGCCGGGAAAAGATACTTCGATACCTGATGAGGTCTTTACCTCGGCAAAGGTTCCTCTGCGAGCTGGGTTGCGACGTAGTCTGGCCCTACTTGTTCCCGTTCTGTTTGCCCTTGATGTTGTCGCGATGTTTGCATTTGATTTACGCGGAGGAGACGCAACTGCTCTTGTTGGTGGAACGGCCTTGATAATCCTGATTATCGCAACCATGCTGGCGCATCAGAAAAAGGGTCTTGAACAAGTAACGACCCATCTGATACAAGGTTTTCAATTTGGCTTCAAAGTGTTTGGTCCCGTCATTCCGATTGCCGCCTTTTTCTATATGGGAGACAGCGGGTTTAACAGCGTTTTTGGTGAGGTCTTGCCCAGTGGGTCGCACGGAATCGTCAATGACCTCGGTGTTGCGCTCGCACAAGCTATTCCGATCAGTAAAGAGGTCGCCGCTCTTACTGTATCTGCCGTTGGCGTCATAACAGGCTTGGATGGTTCGGGCTTCTCTGGCATTACCCTCGTAGGTTCGCTGGCTCAGTTGTTTGCCACGGCATTAGGTACAGGAGCTGCAGTATTGACTGCTCTAGGTCAGATTTCAGCGATTTGGGTCGGTGGCGGAACCATTATCCCGTGGGCATTGATTCCTGCTGCGGCCATTTGCGGTGTCGACCCGTTCGAACTGGCAAGACGAAATTTGTATCCGGTTGCCATCGGGTTGCTTGTCACTACCATTGTTGCCATGTTTCTACTGTAAGAGTACTCATAGCCAAATAAGAAAGGCGAATGGTTGCATATCTGCACCGTTCGCCTTTTTTTCCGCGATCAAATTCTGTTTTTGCTGAGGCCTCATACACTTGTACTAGCATCCTAATTGGAAAGGAACACTCCGTATGAAGCTGTGGGGAAAAAGCATTCAGGTAGCGGCAACGTACGTCGGGACGGTTGTTGGGGCGGGTTTTGCCTCTGGTCAGGAGATTCTCGCTTTTTTTACTTCCTACGGCCATTCGGGAACGATCGGCATCCTGATCGCTACAGTGTTATTCGTTTGGCTTGGCTACAAGATGATGTGGCTTGCTCATACAATGCGCACACCTTCGTACGAATCGTTTAATCAAAAGCTGTTCGGTCCCTTGGTTGGCACAACGATGAATATTCTCGTCTTCCTTACCTTATTCGGCGTGACAACAGTGATGCTGGCTGGAGCTGGGTCTGTTCTCGAAGAACAATTCCAAATCCCGTATTTGGCAGGCACGGTTGCGACTGCCTTTTTTGCTCTCCTGATCCTGCGCAAAGGACTGGAGCAGCTGCTTGTAGTTAATGCCATCGTCGTTCCTTCCATGTTCTTGTTTGCCTTGTTCATCTTGCTAGATGGAAAGGTCGATTCACCCTTACCGATCTCGGCCCCTGTCAGCTATGAGTTTCTATGGAAAACCGTTTTGTATGTATCATTCAACCTGGCGATGGCCCAATCTGTATTAATTCCAATCGGTTATGCGATTCGCGAGCCCATCATTTTGCTGCGCGCTTCTGTGATTGGTGGTGTCATCCTCGGATTCATGCTGCTCGTTGTCCATACAGCCATGCTTGCCAACTGGAATGAGGTGCGCTTCCTGGACATCCCGATTTTGTTCGTCACCGACCGTTGGAACGAATGGCTGCAGCTATTCTTTGTGTTTGTGCTGTACTCGGAGATTTTCACCACATTGATTTCGAATGTATTCGGGATTGGTCAACAGCTACGCGAGCTAGTATATGCCCCGGAATCCCGTATCTACCTCTTTCTCTTGCTGTCAGCATTCGTGCTTTGCTTGATCGGATACAGTCAGCTCCTGATGTTTTTGTATCCCTTGTTTGGATATTTAGGGCTTTCTACATTGTGCCGGGTTGTGATGCCCAGCGGACAGTTGTCACGATAAAGTTGGTTTACACCCTAGTCATTCAATCCCTTTCCCTCAAGAATTTGCTGCATGCATTTTTCAACCCTTGCCGCCCGTGTTTTGGATTGTTTGGGCTGCGAAAAATGAAGAATGTATGCTCTTTGTCGTCCAGGCGTCAATGCTTCAAATGCTGTTTTCAAGGATGGGTTATCGTCCAGTATTATTTGAAATTCTTCAGGAATGTTGTATTCTTCATGCTTTTTATAACTCACTTCTACTCCGGATTTTTCAACCTCAATCGCTTCCTGTATATAGGCTTTCAGGATGGCTTCCATTTCAATAATTTCTTGAACATTAGTGAAGCGAATCTGGCGTCCCGCCTGTACATTCTCCGTTTGCTGGATAAGAATGCCATGCTCATCCTTTAGCAAGGCACCTTTATGAAAAAGAAGCGCACAATACTCTTTAAATCCATGTATCAAGACAATGTTTTTATTCTCAAAGGTGTAGCAAGGATGCATCCACTTAAAGTCCTCGGTCAATTCACAGTCAAGAACGATATCTCTTAGCTTCTCAAATTCTTCCTTCCACTTTTTCGCCTTACTTAAAAATTCATCCACCTTAGGATTCGTTCTGCGATCTGTCATCAAGACACACCCTCCTCATGGCATCGTATCGTGTCAAAATCTACCTGTCACGTTTTGATTGTACTGCTTTTTTATGGGTTGTACATCAAGAGTTTATCATTCGTCCTAAGCATCGCGTCATTGGGTTTCGGTAATCGATAGCACCAACGTTGTCCCATAAAGTAAGAATAATCGTTTTGGGCTCTCGGTATACTCTCGTTATTTCCATCCGTCCATCCGCACATGAACAATCACTCCCCTTTCTTCGTCATATGATAGTCCTGACTACTTTTTTATAGGGGATGAATGCATGCCAGGCTCATCAACAAGAATAGATGTTCTGATACCAGCAATCCCTAAAGACTTGGTCACTCTTCCACATGTGATCAATAGCATAAGAAAATATGTGAAGCATCCGATAGGCCGCATCATGATCATCGCACCGAAAAATCAACGAATCATTGATTTTTGCAGGCGAAAAGGCTGCCGATTTATCAACGAGGCCTCAGTCCTCCCGATTGGAAAAAAGGGGATCTATTCACACACGGGCAGGTGGAATCGGGCCGGGTGGCTCTATCAACAGTTGTTAAAGCTCAGTGGCGACAAGCTATCCTCGCAACGGTTTTTCCTGGTGATTGATGCCGATACAGTGCTCATTCGCCCCCATCTGTTCAGAATCAATAATAAAACGGTGTTCTACTGCAGAAATTGGACGCATCAAGAATATAAAAATGCGTACCGAAAACTGTTAGGAAAAAGAGCAACCTCCCCCGTCTCTTTTGTTACCCACTATATGTTATTTGACAGAGCAAAGCTGTCCCGCTTAAAGAGGATCATTGCATCTAGACACAATCGGAATTGGTACATTGCTATTCTTGACCGCATTAATAAAACCAAACCAATTAACTTTTCAGAATTCGAGACATACGGAAATTTTGTCCGTTCACATTATCCAGGCGCCATGATTATTCGCAGCTCTATGAACAAGAGCCTGTCAAGCAATTTTCTTTCATTATCGGGAAAGAAAGTGAAAAAGCTGGCAAGAAAATACCGCTCGATTTCATTCCATAAACGCAAGATCTATTTTCGAAAATAATGGCAACAAAAAACCACAACGTTGTGTGCGTTGTGGTTTTCGTTGTGACCAACCGAGACACTAGTTCAGCTTATGCCCGCAATTCGGACAGAAATTGGCCCCTTCGTTTTTCGCGCCGCAGTTTGGGCAAAAATTTGGCTTTTTTCCCTCAGATGTGGGTGAGGATGGGGCTGAATTGGATTCGCTCGCTGGCTTTTGATTGGCGTTTATATTTTTCATCATTTCATTGGCGATGTTCATTCCCATCATCATGCCAGCCATGTCTGCAGCAGTGCCGCCACCTTTTACGTTTCCAGATGCTATCCCGTCTGTCATGGCAATTTGTTGATACTTTTGCAGATTGCCGACCATTTCGTAGGAAGCTACTTTTGTAATTTTCTCTTGGATTTCTGGTGGATAGTTAAAGCTCATCACCTGCAAGCCTGTGATCGTCATCCCGATATCCATGATCTGCATGTCGAGATCCTCTTGAATGCCTTTGGCAATATCAAACGCATTTGCCTGCAGATTGAACATATCCTTGCCTTCACGGCTGATCCACTTCATGAGCAGCTGATCCAGCACTGAAGTAATTCGGATTTTGACGTCCTCCACCAGATAGCTTTCCTTTACCCCGGCGATTCTGTCAATCAAGGTTACATAGTCGTTCACTTTAAAATTAAGCGTGCCATTTGCCCGAATAGGCATGCCACCTGGGAGAGCTGGAGTCGGAATCAGAACGGGATTTTTCGTCCCCCATTTGACAGTAAACTCCTTCGTATTGACAAACAAGACCTCCACTCTCATCCCGCTATTAAAACCAAATTTAAATCCTTTTAATGTAGATAAAAACGGAATGATTTCAGAGGCAATTTGATACTCCCCTTCCGCCTCAAAAATCCCTTCGATTTTTCCATTATGAATAAAAATGGCGTCCTGGCCTGGGCGAATGATCAGTTTACTACCTTTTTTGATCTCCCGATTGCTCCACTTCCAGAAGATCATATCGTCGCGAAATTCTTCCCATTCCACTACATTCGCAAATTGGTTTGCAAAAAAAGACATGCTACATCATCCCTTCTATTAGAAACTTCCTCGGCTTCCGCTATGCGAGTGTCCGCCGCTGGTAGTTCCACCGCCTCCACCACCGCCACCTGAGCCGCTGTTGTTGTTCTTTTCGATTTTTTGCTTCGTGACAGTTGTTCGTATATATTGGTCCAGGTGGTCGAGAACACCAGACGCCTCAGCATCCTCGTACGTCATCCTATTCACCGTGACACGACCTCTAGAGCGTAAAGTCATCATGGCGACGACAATCCCTCCGATGATAACCGATGCACCTACTTGTACCCAAATGTTAAATAGTGGATTATCAGGATCGACTCCAGGGCGCACACCCATGTATTTATCCACTGTTTGAATATACGTTTGGAAGGCAAGCGCGTAGTCACCACTCGTCAAATCCGAAGTGATCTTGGTACGTATCTTGTCGAGCCGCTCGTTGTCCAGATACGTTTTTGCCTTGTAAAATCCCGCCAGGTAGATCTCTCTATTTTTCATGTCCAACGTCAAAATAACTGCATTGCCATGAGGTTTATCATATCCAGGCGCTTTCTCGTCGTAAAAATCTTCCGTCATTTTCATGACATCGCCGTCAACCTCATTATTGGTAGTTAAGATGATAATATCCGTTTCTCTTTTTGCCCCGTATTGTTTCGCCAACGCGCTTAGCTCATTGTATTCGTCCTGACTCAACAAACCGGCATCATCGTAAATCAGCTGTTTTGTTTCTACTCCTGCCGCTTCAACAATCTGAATCTGTAGGGCAAATGACATACAAAAAACGAATAAAAACAATACCGCTACAATCACACCACTTCTTCTCACCAAAATCCACCTCCCATCATCCAGGAGATCAGCTTCAGTGAAAGGAAGCACACACTGGATATGCCCGCAAACCATGCTGTCACTTTTGCTTTGCTAAGGGGAGGCTTGCCTACGACCTTACCCGTCTGGCCATTCATCGCAAACGTATACTCCAGTTTATTGTAGTCGTAGTGTACCACCCACACAGGCAGCAACGCATATTCAGCCGGCTTAAACTTCGTATCGACCTGCTTGCTGGTGTAATTCACAGTGGTATACTGTGTCATCGTTGACCGAATATACTCTTCAATGTATGGGCTGATTTTGTTTTTTGCCCGCGGAAAAAGCTCTTTGTCATCGTATGAGTATTTTTCAGCAACATAGCCCGCCAAATACGCTGTCTTAAAGCTTTCCAGCTGTTTATACGGAAAGGGCTCCAATTTATCCATCAGATCATCGTTCATTTTCTCCGAGGCATCGATTGGCACATCGACGTAGTTCAAGCGGATCCTCCGGTACACATCGAAATGCTGTGTTTCCGTGTACCGATAGTCACCACGCGTATACGTGCTCACTCTTGTACCATGGGCTTGAACCTCGACAAGATTATTTAATTCGTATAGCCAAAAGGGGACGTACATCCCGGTGATGCCTTTTATACGATCTGCGGTCATAAACCCCTTTGGAGTAAGCAGACCATTCCGGCACCATTTTCGGAATGCCTGCGTCGCTTCCTCTTTGCTTATGGAAAAGGGGATAACCACTGCCGGAGCCAGCTTGCCTGACAGTCGATCACCGAGTACGACGACGGACCCGCAAAAAGAGCAGGTCGTTGCAGTCGTTTCCGCTTCCGTAATTACGACGGCTCCACAGCTTTTGCAATGATACTCCGACGCTTCGTCGTCTGAAAAAACATTGCGCTTCAAAGGATCGGGCATCGTCTTAATATCGTCAGTTCGTCCACAGCTATGACAAGACAGCATTCCTGTGTCGCTGTCAAAAACCATGTCACTACCACAATTCGGGCATTTAAAATCGATAACTTGCATCCGCTCACCTCAGCGTGAAACTGTTAGTCTTTCTTTTGCATTTTTTCTTTGAGTGCCGCTAATTCATCTTCAGCATTCGTAGTCGCTTTCGCACTCTTCTCAAACTCAGCGAACATCTCGTCAAAATCGTTCTTCGCTTCCTTGCGAAGCTCGGCAATCGCCATCGCTTCGTCATAAGCTCTGTCTACTTTTTCTTCCGCCGCGTCGAATACGTGATCGATACCTCCCATAGGCGAGCCACTGGAATTTATGCTTTGCTGGGCTCTGGTTGCGGCTATCTTCTCTTTCAGCTTCGCATGGCGTTCTTTCAGCTTTTCTATGTTCGACTCCAATTTCGCTTCGATTTGCTTCATACTGGCGACGTTTGCCGAAGCTGCTTGATAGGCGGCTTGGAACTGAGCCTCCTTTTCGGATAGCTCGACTTTTTTCTCCAGAAATTTTCTGGCCTTCGCATCGTCACCCGCTGCTACAGCCTTCTCCGCATAATTTTGCAGCTTTCTGATCTCGGCACTGTATTCATCCAGTGCGCTTTTCGCCCTTCTTTCATTCGCCAGCATCGATGCTGTCTCTGCCTTCACCTTGCCCAAATCGCTGCTCATATTTCGCATGAAGTCATCGATGGTTTTCTGTGGGTCTTCATTTTTCTCCAAAAAAGCGTGCATATTGCTTGCTAGAAGCCCTTTGATCCTTGACAAGATTTCCATGATAACCTCCTTTGATTTACCTATGATTCTTGCTTACTCCAAGCCTGCAGGTTTTTCCTTTTCGTCCAGTGGATACCACCTGATGACTTGACGCGGTGGATTCGTCAAGCTTTCATCCAGCAAGACACCCTTCCAGTAAATCTCACCCGGACCGTCTGTAGTATCACCGTCTTTAATCACGGGTCCATTCTCATACACATAATTCGCGATATTTCTGAGAAAACTGGCTACCTCATTCGGATCATACATTTGACCATGGAAAATCGCCTCATGATCGATTGCATCTAATTGAAGCATACCAACAGTATCCATCATGAGCCAGTCTTCTGGTAAATTGAACAGGCGCACATTGGACCATAGCTCCAGCGGAGGCAGCTCTATTTCTTCGAAGCGTTGTTTCATCTCCTGCATCGTGTCAGCAGAAGCGAGCGACTCTCCATTAGGATTAAAATAGCAAAGTGATTCCGGCATTTGAAGAAGCGTCTCCGATACCGAATTCAAAGCCAAAAGCTCTGTAAATGGATCGTAATCCTCGGGCAGAACTGGAGCCTGCTCATCTGTTTGCCCCAACGTAAAGCTGGAACGGACGCGGATAAACGCGGTATGTTCAGCGGCAGCCTGTCGTCCCTCTGGGTACCCCCACGCCTGCTGTGCGGCACGTTCCAGATTATTCGGGTACGTAAAAGGTCCGAAAAAGCCCATCGTCCAGGCGCCAAACAGCATGGTGTCCCCGGCGGGATCTCCCATCTCATCCGGCCATTGTCTGTCTACAACATCAACTTGAATATATCCGTTGTCTTCAGGGCGAAACGGAATGAGCAAGCTGGGACCGCTAAATACCCATTGCTCGGATGATTCATTTACATTCATGATAGCAAACTTTTGTTGAAGTGCTTCTGCGATTTGCTGAATCGTTACAGACTTCGAAAGCAGAATGGCAACCCCTTGAGAATATAACCCTTTTGGCATCTTTTCCCTCTCCATTTCATATGATCCATGCAACGATTGATCATCCCCACTTTTCAAGGGATCACCATGCTCTTGCTGTATCCTTTTATTGTCCAGTCAAAAACGCGCTAACGCTCATCCTTGGCTTTGTCGCTGAACCAAAATACCGATCTCTTCTAATTCTTTTACGGCCGACTCGACATTTCGTTCCGGATTTAATTCTAAAATGATTGTTTCGCTCATGAAGAGGCTACGATAAATATGTGTAACGGCATCAAGCGAAAGCTCCATTTCGTAGTAGTCCTCTGCCCATTCGACATAGTCTTCAGCTAAATCATAAATCATTCCCAGCAGAAAGCCAGAACCATCATCAAGCTGCTGCGGATTATGTATATCACCTGTTTTCCACACCGTATCGCCCGGTTCTCTCCATAAGCAAAAAGTAACGTCGTCTTTGGTAAATGCTTCGTCTTCAAGGTGGGAGAGCAATGAAGCAGGCACCTGCTCGTAAATGCCAGGCCAAACCTCAAAATCTTCTCTAGCGTGTGGACTCATCTCTGATTCATGATCGAATCCTTTTACCAGTACCCCTTCAGGAGTGAATAGGACAAACATATCGTCTCCAGCGCCGTTGCTGATGCTCGCCATCGCTACTCCCTCATCCCAATGAGGATAAAACTGAAATCTGCGCAGCCAGTCTTCTGAGCATAGAATGATGTCGAGAGCACTACAAGCGAGTAGACGTTGTTTCAATTTTTCAGGATCAAGAAACGCTGTTGGCCAATTTTTCATTATTTTTACTTCCTTTCTTCCGATCCAATTGGTGGAGCTCTCCTAATCCCAGTCCATGTAAGACCGGCATACCAGATTTGCATGGCCGCAATCTGGACAAGCCAAGGCAACTGCTTCAATCTCGTCATCTATCGGCTTTGCAGGCATGACTCCTGAGCAGCGAGGACAATTGTAGCGATTTGTATAGATGTCCGAATGCGATTCCAAATGCAAATATACCGCATTTAACAAGAATTTACATTCATTACACAAATAAAGACCGTGATAACAGACATGCTTGGTAATCTCGTCCTTACTGAATTCGCGAAGACGTTCCTTGCCTATGGGCTCTTCGTACCATTCCAAAATATCTGTCAAATACATGTATCGGAACCCGATTCCCAAAAATACATTCTGATTATATGAGCACCGTTTGCAAGTCAGGTTATATGCTACGCCCATATGTTTTCCTTCCTTTCACATGTGTACGGTAAAAATCCTCAAATCCGTGTTCACTCCCTACGTCTTCCGCTTATTCAAGAACGCCTCAAACTTCTTCCGATTCAAAATCTCATGCGTTAAAAACTCTCCGTTCCAGTAAGCAGTGTAGGTTGTGAACGGGGAGGCTGCATTTTGCGCTTCCTCTCTGCTAGTTAGCTTGATCCGCTGGACAGGGATTTGGAATTCTTTTTGAATGGCGTCGAGTTCTTGATTCGCGTAAAAATCGGTGAATGGACATTGGTCGGTATACATGACTACCAACCCATCTGTTTGCTCGATTCGTGCTTTTTTTGCTGTTGCTTTGAATGTGGGGTATGGAGCTTGATCGTCAAAACGTTTAACCAATAGTTCAAAATACGGTGGGGCTGTATCACACACCTGAAAGCCGTTCTTGATAAAGTAACTCTTGTCTGTGAGGTACGGTTTTTTCTTCGCACTGGAGATAGCAACGATGCCGTGTTTTTCTTTCGCATCTTGCATGCACTCGTTTAGCAATCTCGCTCCATATCCCTGACCTTTATATCTCCCTGCAACCCAAAAGCAATTGATGAACAAATAGTTCGCAGCTTCGATTGGCGCCCACGCGTATTCAGCTGGTATATACTCGATGAAAACTTTTCCTCGAACATCCAGCTTTTTAAAAACCAGGCCTTCTTCCATTCGGCACTGTAGCCACTGCTTTTTAAGTGTGACCCCGTTTTGATTGTCTTTATCGGATAAGGAGCAACAGATGTGCTGATCAAAAATATTCTCCTGCGTCAATGCAAGAATATCCATCATTTCTTTCATCCTTTTTCTCCTTTCAACTATTACATCGGTTATGCGATCATTCGGTTTTTGCCGACATACTCGTCATTGCAAAAAGTATTACCCCCGTAAATTTTTACACTAAACAGCTTGAAACACAAAATAAAGCGAACGTTATTAGTTATTCGTCATAAAATATACGCTTTTTCATCTCTTATATATTCCCGAGCAATTTTCATCCTTTGCGCAATTTCATTTCTATGAAAGGCATTGCCTTTTCATAATCATTCTGATAACCATTGAAGCTCTCATTTTCAAGGATTTCGAAGCCCGCCTGAATATACAGCCCAATCGCTTTGTAGCTCCAGGTTTGCGTATGTAAATAATTTACTTCATCTACGTACGGCAGGTAGTGTTCACGAAAGTAAAGGTGGGCTTGTTCCACTGTTGTAAACTCGCCAACGGAAGTCTCAATCTCCGCCCACTTCTTCTCGTTACCAGGTTCAAACCAAGCATACGTATAGCCCGAGGGTAAGGAAAAAGAGGAAGCAGCTATACCCGAACGACGCCTCATAATCACGTTATAATAAGGAATATTTTTGTCTAACAAAGGAGTTTTCACCTCTGATCGTAGCAGTCTGGATTGTTTGCATGACAGTTTTTCGTTTTCTTTAAATTTTACCGCATATTTCCAACGCATACAAAATACTTTACTTTTCAATCTCCTAGGATTCTTTTCATGAAAGGGATGAAAAAGAAACAGACACTAACAATCGTAGTCAGTGTCTGGTCGATCACTAAGCATAATCCTTCCCAATCCATCATCTCTCTAGGTGCCCAGCTCAGATACCCAGGTTTCCATTGCTGGATTCTGAAGCTCTCCTCACCATTTCTTATTGCATTTCGGTGGTGGAGGCGGTGGAGGTGTCGGACAGATGACAGGCAAAGGAACTTGTTGATTTTGCAAAATTTTGAGTCCGATACGAAGCACAATTTTTTCCTGAACAGATGTAAAAGATTGTACGAACCCGGAGACATTTTTTAGATTTTTGCCGATATCCAGCTCAGTGAATTCTGTATAGATCAATTCGCAAAATGGCTTTTCGTTATATACCTGCCGATTGCTAAACAGTCCGGTGTTGATCTGTGCTCCGTTGCCACAATGATTCGCCAGAGCTCCAGATGACGAGAAATCTGGTGAAAGCTGCAGTGACGGACCTGTCTGTGGAAAGGTGATATCTGTGCAAAAATCAAAGGGCAAGAAAGCAGTCATGTGCCGAATATCTCCGCATACTGAGCTTGGTGAGGTATGGTCAACTGTTGCATACTCAATATTTTTACGAATGAAGCCCTTTACGAACAATTTTGCAGAATACGGATTAAAGGTAGGTACCAGCTCACATTGCTCGATAATTGCGCTTTTCCATGCGCGAATGATTTCCGTTGCGGGTTTTTCCAGATTCATATTTGCTTCCACGCACACAACAACGGAAGTCTCTGCAAGTGTGACTGGCACTTTAATCGTTTTGGGAAAAATGGTTTCGATTGAAGATGTCCCGAATACGTGCACATCCCCTACGCTGCAAGAATTCGATGGCGGCTTCTTGTGATCGTCCTTGTCATGCTTGTGATGATGCTTGTCGTCGTCATCCTTCCCATCACAGTAGTATTCGACTCTGAATTTACCACTGTCGTCATGTTTCCCCATGTTTTATTTTCCTCCTTAAAAGTTACCATCCCTCTCTATATGATATGGCTTGGCAGGAAGATGGCATTGGCGATTGCCAAGCGTTATCTGCCCTTTTTTCACCTATTCTTGCGACCAGCTATGTAAAATGTCTCGATAAAACGAGCAGGAGTATGTAGGCTTATCCCGTTCGGAAGCAGCCAAGATTCATCCCCTGTGCAATGACAAAAATGCTAGAGTCGCTCTTGCTGTTTACTGGTTCCTTATCCCGCTACCTATGCAGAAAACAACCGGCCGCTTTGTTTGATGATCACAGCTTTTGTTGTAGCCTCATAAGGAACCTTGCATTCGGTTTATCATGTGCACGGGGATAAGCTGTTTTCGAAACCACCATATGCGCCCGCTAATTGAAGCCAGCCCGTTGTATACCCCTGCTCCCGATGAAAAATGATGAAACGGATCTGAGAGAAGCATCGCTCTCCACTCCCCTGTCTCAATCCATTTTTCATTCAGTGGAGCGGGTTCATGTTCTCCACTTGCTTTCGTTTCCTTGCTGCGTTTTGATATAGCTGGATGTAAAATAGTGGAAGTAAATGGAAAGCAAAGTGTTTCATAGACAAGCTTTCGATCCTGGGCCAGCGTACCCTTTGCGGTCAGTTCCAAATCTCCTCTGATCCACACAATCTTTTTTTGATAATCCTGACGGACGTCCTGAACATGAATCTTGATTTCTGATTGAATCTCTTCCCAATCTTGGTTCCAAACCACCTCAAACGGTTGGACCCAATCTACGTCCCAAATTTCTTCAAGTACCGATACCTGGATCAGGGAAGCGTCTACCTGGTCCGTGTAAGCTACGTTAGCCAATATCACCTGATTGTTGGACTTCGTTTGTACAAAGGATTTGCTTTGCAACATAGGTGCTTCCTGTTTCATAGTAACGGGTGCAGTTGCTTGCTTCGCTGGTTCAGTTTCAACCGCTACTGACTCGGCACCTTCTGCGGAAGGGAGATGCTCATTCTGCTCGGGTAGTGTCTCGCTTTTTCCCTTTTGTCCCTCAACAAAGTCAGGCTCAGCAAGGGAATATTTCGCTATCGGATAAATCGACGAGGTCTTTTTTTCTTTTTGGGCTTGTGATTTTCTCCATCCGTCCCTACTCGGGTGCTTACTCTGTTGTCTATTTTTTTTAGATAATGGATCGAAAGGTTGTCGCGGGCTATCATCGACTTCCCGCTGTTTTACCGGTTGTTTAAAATAGGCTACTTTTTTTCCAGGCGTAATCGGTATGTTCTGGAATCCCTGATGATTGATATACGGCTTCTTTTTCGAGGGCGTTCGCTTCTGGATTGCCATCTCTGACCCTCCTTGTCTCCGCTGTAGCTTTACAGACTTCCTTTTTATTACACCTTCTCTATAAATACGTTCGACTTCTCATTTCGGTATAGACGCTTGCCCTTTATTGGTGATCAAACAAATGGACTGGATCAGGCTCGGCCCCATAAGTAACAGCACTTCATCCCACTTGCAAAGAATGCAGAATCATTAGATAATCTTACATAGAATGTAAAAACACAGCTCCGGTTGGTAGTCCGGACGCAGGTGAGATGCACACGTATCCCCTGTCAGTAACCTTCCCCCCTTGGGATGTCCATCATTCGCGATCCAAATAAAGGGGGCGGTTAATTTGAAACTAACCGTATTTTTCAATGGTCAGTATTGGGTAGGAGTCGTTGAGCTTCAGGAAGGGACAAAATTAAGAGCTTCCCAATTTATCTTTGGTCCTGAACCAAAAGATGCGGAAGTGATGGATTTTGTTCAGCATCAATTGCTCGCTCTCCTGTCATCCAGCAAGGAGCAGGTCGACATCAAGAAGGCGCCACACCATAAGATCAATCCGAAGCGACTCGCTAGGCAGGTTGCCAAGGAAGTGCGGGTGACTGGCGTCTCCACGTTTGCCCAAGAAGCTATGAAGCTAGATCTGGATTTACGAAAAAAGGAAAGAAAAGCAACGAATAAGAAAAAAGATGAACTGCTTCAAGAGAAAAAATACCTTCTGAAGGTCCAGAAGGCAAAAGAAAAGCACAGAGGAAGATAAGGGTTGCCCAAGGCAGCCCTTTTTTGTGCATGCGGCGATTAGTTTATTGTTCTTTTGTCAACCAAGCTGCGATCTCCTCAGTCTGCGACAGGACTGCAATCGGGTCGTAGTACCAGGATCGCTCCTCTTTCCATATGTAGACACGATTGTTTTTCACGGCATCAAAAGTCGACCAGATCGGATCTGCTTTGAGATCTTCAATGGTACGATCATTTGATGTCAGGATGATATAGTCTCCGGCGTATTTGGGTAAAAGCTCATTAGATAGCTCTGCCCACTGCTTTTCAAAAATGTCTTTGGCTACCGCAGCTGGCGGTTTTAATCCGAGTGCCTGATACACGGCTTGTCCACCGCGTCCGAAATTTTCTCCATAGGCATACGTATTTTTCTCCGCCGATTCCAGAATGGAGAAGGTTGCGTTCTCCGGTATGACCTTTTTGACCTTCTCTTTGGCTGCAGCAATCCGTTGATCATAGTCTGCAAGCCATGCTTCTGCTTCTTTTTCTCTTCCGAGGAGCTTGCCGAAATAGGTCAGTTCTTCATGAGCATTTTTCAAATTGCCGTAAGGAATAGAGATGGTTGGAGCAATTTTTGATAAAGACTCATATCTGTTTTGTGTGTCGCCTGTTACGATGAGATCCGGCTGCAGCTCGACGACTTTTTCCAAAGATCCAGTTACATCGCCCGTATCCTCTACCGCTTTGAGCGCTTCTGCCAAATACGGATTCTGTCTGTGCAAGCCTGGTGCACCGATTGGTATAACTCCAAGAGCAATGAAACTGCCCAAGTACTGATCAGCAACGATGCGGTTAGGATGATCCGGAATCTCGATATCACCGTTGATCGTTGAAATGACTTTTGTTTTTGTTTGCGCAGAGCTTGGTGGTGCGGAAGTCGTTGCAGAAGACGACTGCTTCCCTGACGGTGCCTGCAAATTGGGAGCATGGCTAGTGCAGGCACTTAATAGCAGCGCTAAGCAGAGCATCAAGTAAGCAACTGTGACGGATTTGGATTGTTTGAACATCAGTATTCGTCCCTCTCTGTTATGTTTGTATTGATAATGATTATCATCACTAATATATCGCCAGAGTCGGTCCAAGGCAATAGACGATCTGATGGGAACAGAAGGACTATTCTCTGCTTTTCGTTCTGTGCGCTCAAGTCTTCTAAATTGTCCGGGGGATTCCCCAACGCCCTTTTTAAATAGGCGCCCAAAATAAAACGAATCCTTGTACCCTACACTCGCAGCAATTTCTTTTACAGTTGCATCAGTCTGAGTTAGCAACGACTTTGCACAATCAATTCGTTTCCGTATGACATAATCGATGACGCTGTAGCCCGTCTTTTTCTTGAAGAGCACAGATAACTGCGGGATGCTGTAGTTCAAAATTTCTGCTAACGACTCCAGCGTAATCGGCTTTGCATAATGCTCCTCGATGTACAACATGGCTTGTAGGGCAAGGTCCGGTTCTATCATTTCGATACCTTCCTTATGTATTTGCTGTAAAACAAGAGAGACGAACTGATAAAACAATGATTTAACCTGGAAACGCTCCAAATAGCGGAACTCTCTCCACTCCTGCTCCATGTCCTTGACGATCCGACAAATGGACAGCGGATCGATCGGCAAAAAACGGTATTGCAGCTGAAATGGATTGTATTGCTTCAAAAGCGCGACCAGTTTAGGCTGGAGGGTCAGCGGAAACGAAGCTTTATAAAAAATCATGTAGTACTCGAATTCCTCTTCTGCCAAAAAGATGTCCAGCATGGTTCCCTTGCCACAGTGAACGATCTGAAATCGCCCTGCGACATGCTTTGCTTCATCCAGCTTGATGTATGCTTCTCCCCGAGTGGCGAACATAAAGACGCTGGCAGGCAGCCTATAAGACTGTACGGCTTCTCCTGCCCGTAAAACAGAGTGGCGTACATCCAGTACCTTTATAGACGCGTGATTCCACAAAAGTAGTTGGTCATTAATGATCATAGCGCTTGTTCAACCCCGTTCATTTCCATTTGACCAGCTTCATTATAATTGATAATGATTATCATTTCTATCAATTATCATCTTTCAGGAAACTGCTAATCGTTGTAAAATATTAGACAGCTTTGAAAGGAGATGAAAGCTGATGATGTATTCACCACTTTTTGAAAATGATGTGCCTGTAATTATTCTCCCTTAACGGAAGAATAATTACGTCTCCGTTAAGGACATGAATCCTTGTCTATTAAACGGAGGGCAACAATGAAAAATACATTACTTGGTTCTTTCTATTTATCACTCGCCGCAAGTATCTGGGGCGGTATGTATGTTGTCGTGAAAGTCGTGGTCGATGTTGTACCACCACTTGAATTAGTATGGCTGCGCTATGTAATTGCTCTTTTCGCATTACTACTGATCGGAGGAGTAACAAAACAATCATGGTGTGTTGCAAAACGTGACTGGCTTCTGATCATTTTGATTGGGGTATTTGGGAACACGGTTTCAATCGTAACCCAAGAGGTCGGAACCATGCTTTCCTCTGCACAAATGGGAGCCATACTTACATCAACGACACCTGCCTTTATGGTCCTGTTCGCCCGCATGATCTTGAAAGAAAAAATTACGGTAAAAAAATCCATTTCTGTTATGCTCGCGACATTCGACTAAGGAAGCTCTCTTTTGTACAAGCGGAGGAAAAAGCGCTTGTCGGTAGGCGATGAGCATCCGTTTTCTCTCCTTGAAAAAATTAGCCTCCCCACTCAAATGAATGGAGTGCCACTTTGTACCTGCATGTGTTTTACAACTTTTTGTACGATGAAGACTCTCTACGATATAATCAAGCTGCTTATCCAAAGAGTAAATGTCATTGTAATAGGCCAGACCAAAGCTGATATCGATAAGCCAGCGGGTATATTATTCCACACGGAGTTTTGGGACAAATCTACCATGCCTTAGTAGGAGGAGCGCAAGATGTAATCGCCCGCGTACTCGGACAAAACCTCGAATGAGACATCATGTATGATTGTGTTGTTACCCGATGCGGCTACTTCCTCGGCGCTCTGATCCCCAAGTATTCATATATCACTTGCGAACCGCGGCCGTATTGCTTGCTACTGACGACACCCATGTTTCCTTTTCCGCCCTCCATGATGCTCACGGTTTTGTCCAGAACCCCCGCTTCCTTCAATCGTTTCTTACTTTCTTCCACTTTTGCATAGAAGTTTGCCAGTAAGGCTTGAGACTCGCCTTCTTTTCCTAATACTTCCCCTAATTTCTTCAGTCTCTCGTCTACTGACATGCTTTCATGAGGATGTAGACCGTCGGAGCCACTTTCTGTAACGCTTGGTAGGTTTCTTCGGAGGGAACAATGATCAGTTGTTCCATTGTCTATGTCCTTCTGTATGATCGCAGGCGCTTTCATCCCCAAATAATCATAAATGACTTGTGAGCCTCGACCGTATTCTTTGCTCATAATGACGGACAGGCTTTTTTTGCCTTCCATAATTGAAATCGTTTTATCCAAGATCCCCGCTTCTTTTAATTTGTGCTTGCTCTGATCTATACCAATTTTGTACCAGTTTCCAAATAACTCAGGTGGAGGTTTGCCATGACTCGTCTCATGTTTTTGAAAGGAAACGACTGAGAGCCTATTTAATAATATTCAATTAACATAATATTTATTATGTAAATTCTCTTTGCATTCACTAAATGATTTATATAAGGTGTACAAATAAAACGGCCTCAGTCCCATAAAAGTCAGGGCGAGGCCGTCTACTCAATCATTTTGTACCAATTGGTATTTGGTTATCCACTCATAACCTGCAGTACTTTTTTAGGCAGCAGCATGATTAGGTTATCTGCAAAAGCCGCACGATCTCCCCATCTATGACTTCCTCACTGACCTTTTCGAATCCGAGAGACTCATACAAGCGCCCGGCAATTTGGTTATTTGGCCTGTGTCCAATCATTAGCCTTTTGAAGCCCATTTCACTCATAAGCTCAATGAGTATTTGGAGTGCAGCCTTCCCGTATCCTCTTCCCTGGTATTTCTCGTCAATCATCACTGCAGGAATCCAGTAGTTACCGTCGCCATCGGGTTTATTGCAGAAAACAATAAATCCGACTAATTCCTCATTCCCGTATACAGCTCGCAGTTGAAACTCACTCACAAATTTCGCTTCAGCAATCCAGGAGACAACCGGTGCCGGAAAAACACGCTGTTGCTCCGGTTTGACTTTGAGGTTAGTACAATCATACCAATTTTCAATGGTTACAGGCTCTAGTCTGATCCTCATGTTTTGTTCCTCCAGAAAATGAATTCACAGAGGAATCTCACAGTCTCCTCTGTGGCTAAAACGATACCTCTTCTCTTCTTTCCATCACCATAAATTGGATATTTTTCATACCACATCACTCCCTTCAAAATCAAAAACTATTCGCTTGTGATTTGTTTCGCTGCGTCAAAATACTGCTAATCAAGTAAAGACAAGATCGTTTCAACAGACTGATTTACAAATCCTCGATCCGGACGTGATTTCATCATTACCGTCAATCCGATCAATGAAACGACCAATGTATTCGCGAGTGCTTTGGCATTTACACCCGGCTGAAACTCTCCTGACTTCTTTCCCCGCTCAATCGTCTCCAGAAAAATGACAGACAAATACAGCTGATGCTCCCGTGTAAGCACTTCAAATCTTGGCTCATGAGGGGCAAGCTCTACCATCGTATTAATACAAAAGCATCCGCGATTCCGATCATCTTCATATGACTGCCTCGTAATTTCTTCAAAAAGGGAACGAATTGCTTCCTTGGCAGAGGAGACGCTTTGCAGCTGTCGTCTGATAAAAGAAGCGTGTTCGTGTATATATTTTCGCAGCGCTGCCTCGAATAAGTCTTTTTTATCTCCAAAAGCAGCGTAAATGCTCGGTTTTTGAATCCCCATGCTGGATGTGAGATCGCTCAAGGAAGTGGCCTCATACCCCTTCGCCCAAAACAGATGCATTGCTTTTTCCAGCGCTTTATCCTCTTGAAACTCACGTGGTCGCACCATATCTTTGCCTCTTTTCTATGCGGAAAATCCCGAGTTCATTCGAGATCGATAGTTAAATACCATTCGGTACACTCACAGTACCAAGGATATCTTTTGCTGTCAAATGTATCTATCCATCAAATAACACCGTTTAATTTTTGTTTGTGAATAAAGTTTCTCAGCAGATTAATTATTGATCACAAAAATGATAAACGATGGTTGACAAACGAAGTAATAAGGAATTAAATTGAGTTCATCACAGTTATGTACCATTTGGTATATAACAGTACAACCACCATTCATCCGAAAAAAGGAGCTGTAAATCTTATGGTTGATCTTCAGCGTGACGCTTCTACAAAAGACGACTCTGCAAGACAAACAGCACAAACCTATGCAATCAGGCAGGAAGCAAAATCGATTTCCACCCCCTCGTTTTCACGCTTGTTAACATTTCTGTTTGCTGCGGCTTGCGGGATGGCCGTTGCCACCATCTACTTTGCACACCCCCTTCTCGATAACATCGCTAACGATTTTGGCATGACTCACTCGTCGATTGGCATCGTCATCACCGTAACACAAATCTGTTATGCACTCGGACTGTTCTTGCTAGTCCCACTTGGCGATCTTTTCAATCGCCGTCGCTTAATTCTTGCTCACATGGTTCTCATGGTATTTGCCTTGCTCGGTGTTGGCTTTTCCTCATCGGGTGTTCTGCTGTTTGTCAGTCTGGCTGTCGTCGGTCTTCTTGCGGTAGTGACACAAACCCTGGTTTCCTATGCAGCTTCCTTGACTGACGCGACTCAAAGAGGCAGTGTCGTTGGTTTTGTAACTAGCGGTGTCGTGATTGGGATTTTGCTGGCCCGTTCCTTTGCAGGGATCATAACCGATCTGGCAGGCTGGCGCTCTGTTTACCTCGTTGCAGCTTTCCTTACGCTGGCAATCTCTATGTTTTTGTACGGGAAGCTCCCTGATGATGAACGAAAAAAAGAGCGCTTGTCTTACCTGCAGCTCCTGCGCTCCACAATTGCTCTGTATGCCCAAGAACGCCTTCTACGTATCCGCAGTATGTTAGCACTTCTCATCTTCATGGCGTTCAGCATTTTATGGACATCCTTGGTACTTCCGCTTCATGCCGCTCCGTTTTCGTTGTCCCACTCGGCTATCGGGGCATTTGGCTTGGCTGGAGTCGCAGGTGCCATCGCGGCAGCTCGCGCAGGCAAGCTAGCCGATCGCGGATTCGGGCAAAGGACGACAGGTATTGCCCTCCTGCTATTACTCCTCTCCTGGTGGCCGATCTACTCACTTGATTTTTCCTTATGGGCTTTGGCTGCAGGGATTATCCTGCTTGATCTGGCCGTTCAAGCGGTGCACGTGACCAATCAAAGTCTTATTTTTTCCGTTCGCCCTGAAGCACGCAGCAGAATCACAGCTAGCTACATGATCTTTTATTCGATTGGCAGCGCATCCGGGTCGATAGCCTCTACAAGCATGTATGGATACGCTGGCTGGTATGGTGTTTGTCTGTTGGGTGCCTCTGTCAGTGCGGCTGCGCTGTTGTTTTGGGGCTTGACTCTGCGTGAGTCGCGCCACAGATGATGGACATAGGCTCTTGAATGACAGAGCAACTTTTCAATCATCTCCCTGTGATATAACTGACATGAATCCAAAACAGGGAGATGGGAAAATGAGCAAGCTACAAGGGAAAATTGCATTAGTAACTGGAGCGAGTCGAGGAATCGGTCGAGGAATTGCGCTTCGTTTGGCACAGGAAGGCGCTATCGTCGCCGTGCACTATGCCAATAGAGAAAAGGAAGCAGCGCAAGTCGTTGATGAGATCTCGCAGCAAGGAGGTTCTGCCTTTACCATTGGTACCAGCTTAACAACACAAGACGGCATTCGTGACTTATACGCCAAATTGGATGAAGAGCTGCGAAAACGTACAGGCGAGAATCGGTTTGATATTTTGGTAAACAACGCAGGTATCGGGCAAATCTTGACTCTGGAGGAAGCGACAGAGGAATCATTTGACGAGGTTATGAACATCAATGTCAAAGCGCCATTGTTTGTTACCCAGCAAGCGTTGCCTCGTTTGAAGGATGGAGGCCGTATCATCAATATTTCATCATTCGTGACGCGCGCCGCTTCCCCGAGTGTTTTCACCTACAGTGTATCAAAGGGAGCAATCAACACATTTACGCTTGCCTTGGCTCGGCAGCTTGGCAGCCGTCAAATCACGGTTAATGCTATATTGCCTGGCATCATTAATACAGAAATGAACGCTGGAACCTTGCAAAATCCGGATGGACAGAAATATGCAGCTGGACTCTCCGCTTTCAACAGATGGGGCGAGCCTGATGATGTAGCCGATATCGCTGCCTTTCTCGCTTCATCGGAAAGTCGCTGGATTACTGGCCAGTTGATTGACGCAAGCGGCGGATCTCATTTGTGATCGATTAGGATTCGAAGCCTCGCAGGCAATGAAAAAAGCATGTGGATTCCTTTTCGCAAAGGGATCTCCATGCTTTGCTTTTCGCATGCTCGGTTGTAAGATAGCTTTTTACAATCTCCAATCACTTAGGGATTCTATAAAACCATCTTTCTTCCTAACGATAATCTGTTTGAACGTAAAGTACCCGTTGCGAATTACATTGCCCTCAATCCCTTCCTAACGAATTTCTTTTAGTTGTTCGTTGTTATTCCATTCGGCACAACTGCTTGCGCCAGCCAGTGCTGATCAGTTTGCACATGATTTTTTCTGACAAATTTGGCTGCTGACCACTTGAAGTCTTCGTACAGAAAACGATCCGCGACCCTCGCTACATATCCTTCCTGCTCACCGCCAAAAACTGAAACTTTCGTGTAGCAGCTTTTGACTCTGTCTTCGTTCCATATTCCACGATATAAAACAGGAGCTACTTCCAAGCCTAAAAGTGTTGCCCACTCGTTCGTTTCATCCCACGACAGACACTCATTATTTTCATTCCAGATCGAGAACACGTAAAAGTAGCTTGTGAGCGTCTCATAATAAATAGAGTGCTTGGCAAAAACATTTTCCCCGCAAATTCTCCAGCCATCAGGAATGTGAAAGGATATCATGCCATGTAGCATTTTTACCCAATGCCTCGATTCGTGGTCTTTACTATCAATGGATCTGGCGTGAATGTAATCCCGGTATAGCGTAGTGTTTTCGCCATCCAGTTTTTCAGTGACTACCACTTCCTTTCCCTCGAAGTGAGTGACGGTTCTCAAGATTTTATCATCGTCCGTTCTACTTCGCGACCAGGGCAAATGGAAGGTTCTCGGGTATTTCTTCCTCATTTTCTATTCACCTTCTTACTTGGCGTAGGCATCCGCTTCTTTAAAGAAATACAACCTCCATAAAGCTTCATCGCCTAACAAATGATAAATCTCAGAGATGTCTTGCTGAGTACCATAGTTAATTTTCATGTGCATTTGAATCAAGTTTACGGCCTGAAAAATGAATTCATCCTCGAATCCCATCTCTTTCAGAAAATGACACGCGATTTGAGCCGAAACGTACTCATGCCCATAGTAGGAGTAATGCCCCTTTAATGGTTTGAACGTTTTGCAAAACGGTTTACCAGCATCGTGAAACAAGGCGACTACCTGCATCAGAAACTTATCAGACTCTGTGTAAAAAGCGTTCACATAGTCCAGTACATGAAAGGTGTGTTTGCAAAGCGTATGCTGATGATGCGGGTTTTCTTGATTGAAACTAAGCATCTCTTGAATGGCTGGGATCATGCTCAATTTCTCAAATAAGGCATCATAGGTTGGTTCACTTTTCACGAGCTGGGTAAATTCCTCTTTGGTAATCGAATAGGGCATCGGTTCATGCAGAAGATGAATGCCCTCCCATCCCTCATTTAAAACCGGAAAGTGGAAGTTTTTCCTCATCTTCGTCAAGATGAAATCGTCTACCTTTCGCTTACGACCTCGATTTCGATTCAGGCAAATCGGATAAGGTACATCCAAGTAGTAGCATTCTTTTTGCGTATCTGGAAATTTCGACAGAACCTTCATCCGCTTCTCGCGGTCAATATTAGTGGCATCCAGGATGACATTTTTTCCTTTCGCCAGCTCGCTTTCCATTTTGGAATAGACCTCGTAAAAAACTTGCGCTGTTCGCTTTTGCTTGTCTTCATCACCAAAGAGTTGCTGTCTTATTTCGTCCGTGGATATAATCGTTGCTCGTTCTTTTTTGGCAATTTCTTTTGCCCACGTACTTTTTCCGCTACCAGCAATGCCAGTCATAACAATAAGCTTCGTCTTCACTATATCTCACCTCCTTTCAATGGAAGGTAATTCATATCATCATACCAAATTTTAGGGAGGCGTCCAGATCTTTTTTTCCACCTATAGAAAAAATCCCTCCAGAGAGGGATTTTACATGTGAAACATTTGCTGTTCTGCATATTGGACCAACCGCTTTGTCATCTCTCCACCGACAGAACCATTTTGGCGGGATGTCGTGTCTGCGCCAAGATTCACACCAAATTCTGCAGCGATTTCGTACTTGAGCTGATCAAGCGCTGCTCTTGCCTGGTATTTTAGTATCGTGTTGGAGTTTGCCATGTTTACCACCTCTGGATGTTATTGGCCTTTCGTAGAGGTAGTATGTGCAGGATTTGGGCATACATTCAATGGTGTAATTAACAAATTATGGAGATGTAATATACTTCACGACATCGTCTATTTTCATTTCGTTTGCAATCGCCCCGCTTGCCATCCAATAGGTGTTGTCGACTTCAAATACGTGTCCATTTTTGACAGCAGGCAGGCCTTTCCAGATCGAGCTGTCTGTCAATTCCTTCACTTTTACTTTCGCAGCCTCTCCCTGCACTAGCAAGAAGATATAATCGGCATCCAGCTCAGGTAAAACTTCTAGTGAAAGTGGTTTATGATACTCCCATGCTAATTCACGCACAAGCTTATGCGGCTGCAAGCCAAGGTCTTGGTAAAGAATAGGACCGCTATAGTAAGTGCCGTCCATCAACAGGACTTCCTTTGGCTTGATTCGAATGACAGCAAACGTTTTACCGTTGGTGATCGGCTGTAGCTTCTCTTTTGCTTCCGCTACTTTCTGATCATAATGCTGAATCGCTTTTTCTGCGGCATCTGTTTTATTCAGCATTTGTCCGAGTATATGTAACGTTCCCCTCCAATCGACCGTTGCGTCATCAAAAGCATAGGTAGGCGCAATCTTGTTGAACTGTTCATACGCTCCATTCTCAGCCAAATTTTTCGTATAGAGCACAATCAGATCCGGATTCGCTTGAATCAGGGCCTCCATGTTTACACCGTCCGTAAAATCGAGCCGTGGTACGTCTTTCAAATGTGGCTGCAAATATTCTTGGACCAAATCTCCCAACGCCCATTGCATGGCCGGCTTTACCCCAAGTGTGATGAGGGCGTCTTCTACATAAGGAGCTACGATTCGCTTGGGTTCAGCTGGAATCTCGACGGCTCCAATGACGTCTTGATAAGTGCGGCTTGTATTTTCTACTGGCGATTTGGCATCGTTTGCAGCAGGTACAGCAGGCTCTCCTGAGCTTTGAGACCCCTGAGCCCCGCAAGCTGATAGGAATAAAGCGAATAGAAGAATAAAGCCGAGTAACAAATTGCCGTTTTTATTTCCGTTCATGACGCCCTCCTGAGATATTGATTCTCATTATCACAGAAGATTGTAGCACATGGCCCATTTTCTCTCTATGGACATCCGTGCGAAAAAAACAAGGAGAATTGTGCGATCAGACTACCCAAACAGACGTGCGGCTTCATCGAGCACCATCGTATGGGTAAACGGCGAATATTCCAGCCACGGAATTTCTTGCACAGACGTAACCTGCCCACGCTGCACTGCCTGTAAACCAATCCACTGCTCTCTCATTTGCAGTTCATTCCATGCTTGTTTGGATAGCTTGTCCTCATCAACTACGACTAGCAGTCTATCACTGTCATAACATGATAGCTCATCTATCTCGATCTCTTTGCACACTTCGATAACATTCGAATTATGCACAGGTGTGAGCTCCAAGTCCTGGTACAAGACAGAGCCCCCATTTCTCATCCCGTATACTAGCAGCTTTCCATTCATAACATGCAAAAGCGCAACTCGCTCTGAGCCCAGTCTAGTCTTTAGCTGCTTACGAATCAACTGCGCCTTGCGTTCGTACGAGGACAACCATTGATCCGCTTCTTTTTTTCTCCCTACAAAAGAAGAAATTTCTCGAAAATGCTCCCGCCAATCCATCCCCAGCCAAGGAATCTCCACAACTGGAGCTATTTTTTCAAGCATGCCTTTTTCCTGCCCGTCAAATAGCTCATCGCAAAGAATCACTTCCGGCTTCGCTTGCACCAATGCGCGCAGATTGTATTCCATGTCAATTGTATCCAGATGCCTCGCCCGTCTCAGATGACAGGCGATGGAGGGATGAAACTGTCTACGGTGACCTTCACGCTTTTGCTCCACATAGGTAGCATAGGGAACGATGTTTAGGGTTAATAAATGGGCCGCGTAATGATAGCTCAAGGCAGCAATTTTATCCCGTTTCCGCTTCACAAACATGGTAGGGGACAGCCCCACCTGCTCTTTGAAAATGCTTCGAAAATAAGCTTCATCCCGGTACCCAACCCGATGGGCCACTTCACTGATCGAAGAATCTTGTCGCAGTAGCTGCTTCTTCGCCATACGAATGCGGATATCCCGAAGCATGATACTAGGACTATGACCCGTTACTTCCTTGTACTTGTGCGAAAAATACCAAGGGCTCATTCCCGCGATGCCAGCTAACGTATCACGACTTATTTCTTGATCGTAATGCTGCTCCATATAAGTTGTGGCAAGCGCTATCGGATCAAGTCCATCACACCGGCACTCTTCCTCTTTTCGTTCCAATAATGTACCAAGCACTTGATGGAAAATGGTTTGATGCTTGTACGACCGTTCCTCACTTGCGCTCATATAGCTTGTATGCATGTGAGGCAGAAGGCTAGCCAATTCGCTGCTGTAAGAAGGTGATAATTGTGTGTGCTGCGGAAAGATGGCTCCATCTGTTACCTTTTCATAGGAAATGATCTGGTCGTCTTGAGCGACTTGCCGCAATGCCTGAAACGTCAAGCAATAATAATGAAGCGGTTGTTTGGCACTTTGATTCCATTTTATGAGCATGGCAGGCAGTAAAAGGATGGCTTTTCCCCTGAGCAAATCTACCTTTTGCCCGTCTATCATAAGCTGTCCAGTCCCACCTACTATGTAGAGCAAGGTGTAATCTTTTACGAACATCTCGCTCACGATCTGTTGGGAACCGCATGTGATGAGTCTCATATCCAGAAATGAAAACACACTCACCTGACCGTTCCCCGGCTTGTTTCTCCACAAACTGGTTATCCTCCTTGTTCAAAGACAACCATGTTTTACTCTTTTCCCATCGCCTTCATAATTTCCTCGATCCCATCGATTTTTGCGAGTGCCATCGGTCCAGGCAATGAAGGGTCTGCGAGCTCGTACACATGGTTGTTTTTGACGGCATTCAAGCTATTCCACACATTGCTGTCCTTCAAAGCAGCCTTCACACCCCCCTGCACGGGATTTTGCCAGTTATTAATGACAAACAGATGATCCGGATTCAGTGCTACCAATGATTCCAATGATAATTGCCCGTTTCTGTTTGCGCTCTCGACTGGCTTTAGCCCCAGTCCCTTGTAAAACGGATCGAAGCGTCCATCATTCCAGGTCGTAAATTGTTCTTTTCCGTTGTACATGACGAACAAAACGGTTTCGTTGCTTCGAAAAGCCAGTTTTTCTTTATATTCAGCAGATTTTTGGTCAAAATCGGCTAGTACCTTTTTGGCGGTGTCTTCTTTCCCGATTGCCTCCCCCAACTGAAGCAGCGTCTCACGCCAGTCCCCTGCCTGCGGCAAAATAATTGTAGGAGCAATTTGGGAAAGCATTTCATACTTATCCTGCATATCATCCGCAGCAATGATCAGATCTGGCTTGGAGGCGAGCAGCTTTTCCAAATCAACCTCCATCCCCAGGTCCTCAACCGCTTTTCCTTCCAGGCGCTGGCTGAGGTTTGGAAAATTGCTTTTAATGACAGAGACACCCTGAGCAGCTATTGGATATTCATCCAACACGGCTAAATAATCTACGAAAGCGATATACGGTGTAGCGATTTTTTCAGGTTCTTGTGCTACTGTGGTCTCGCCACTGAGGTGCTTGATCGTTCTTGGAAATGAAGTCGTTTTGTTAGCAGTTGAACTGGAAGCTGTCGTTTCCGCTGTTTCTTTGTTTGCATTTTGTGCTGCCTGTTGCTCCGTCGATTGTCCACATCCGGAAAGAATCATCATCAGGATGCATACGAGCAGAACAGGTAATCGAAATCTGTGTTGCATTTTTGGCGCTCTCCTTTTCCTACCATATTCGATTTGTCCAAAGTCTTTGGCTTAACTGGACACGAACTGGTTCATTGAGATTTATTATCAATAGAGACATGATACTAACATCCGACCTTCCCTCTCCACCTGTAGACGGAGTACTTCACTGGTTGGAGGGAAAATACGATCAATATCCATCGTCTCTATCCATAACACGCTCTCGGAGAGTAAATACATTTCCTTCACGCCGGGTTATATATGTGAACGTCGCACGAATGCACTCGGATTGATCCCGTATTTCTCGCGGAATGCCTCAGCAAAATAACTCGAATTGGAATATCCGACAGCAAAGGATGTTTCGGTCACATTCATATCTCCCTGCTTAAGCAAAAGCAGTGCTTTTTCCAAACGCTTCTCCCTGAGGTAACCAAACACTGTCGTATGATACATTTCTTTAAAACCGATCTTCAGCTTGTAATCATTCATGCCAATCATTCGAGATAGCTCAATCAATGATGGAGGGTCTACCATGCGCTCCAAAATAATGTCGCGAGCCTGTTGAATTTTTCGCATGTCACTGGTGGAAAGCGCCGTCGAGTGGTAGTTGGTATCTACAAGGAATGTTTGAAAAGCAGTAGCGAGCAGCTGTAGAACGCCACTCTCGATTTCGATATTTTTACTGGTCCCGCTGCTTGCCGCGTCAATGACTCGCTTGAGCAAAAGCTTGGTGGACGGTGTCATCGTCTCTTGAAAAATGCGTAATGCTCGTTTTCCTAACAGCGAAGAAAAATCGGGAGAGTTTGCCCCATCAGCCTGTTGCATAAAATGATCAAATGTCGAAACCGGAATCCCGATTCCCAGCATCAGGAACGGCTCTTTTTCACTATAAGTGAAGTGTGCACTCAGCTCATTCATGAATTGTAAGGAACTCATACCTGCTGTAAATTCATAGGTCTTCCCGTCAACAGCTACTTCTCGAGTGCCATGCAAGCAAAAATTGAGCTCGACCATAGCAAATGGGTTAAAAAGCGGTACGCGATGCTCCCGATGGAACTTGAAATCGGTCACAACCACCTCCATATCGTAACGAGGAATAAACCGATGAATTCCTCCCTCACCTGTTTGCTTTTGAAGCTGCATATACAGTGTGCCTGCTTCTTGCTGGCGCTCTGATTGCGCTAGCTCATCATAAAATAAATAAAAGTTTTGGTGAAAATCTAATGTCTCCATCCCGTATGCACCTCAATGCTATTACCAACAGATAATGATAATTACTATCATTTATATTAAATGAGGTCTTCATTTTTGACTATCCCCTATAAGAAAAACGCCAAAGAAAAACACCCTCCCATGAGAGCTGTGAAGTGTTAGACTGTATTTGCTTAGTCAAAGCAGCTTTTTCTTGAGAAATGATGGTTTACCACAAGAAATATCAAAAGAAAAAAATAGAGCGCTCTTATCATTGCACGTAGGAGTGAGGATAATGATTGAACAAATACAGCGTATGATTGATTGGATGGATGGAAGACCATGTAAAAGATTTTTCTTTAGGCGAGCTCGCTACCTATATGGGATATTCCCCTTATTATTGTTCGTTTACTTTTCACCGGGTAACAGGTATCAGTATTCGACGCTATATTCTTCTGAGAAGGTTGTATTTGTCTACGATAGATTTGGCAAATCACAAGAGGATCATCGATGTCGCTATCGATTACAATTACTCATCGCAAGAAGCATATAGCAGAGCTTTTAAAACGGTTTTTGGTGTCAATCCAAGAGAGTATCAACTGAACAAGATGCCTGTACAATCATTTGCAAAGCTCACGATTCAAAAAGGAGAGGAATGGTGTGGATTGAATATCGCTAAAAAAATGGTGGTTGTACAGTTACAAAATGCGAAGAGTGAGCTGTTTGACAAAGATGTACTCAACATCTTGAATGGTCAGGCTATGTATGAAGAATTTACAGAAAAAAAGCTGATGGGAGACTCTGATTACGCGCCTTTTAATGAAGCGATGTGTATAAACACAGCTACGTCGCAGGTTTTTGATGAGGCGTTTATCCAGACACGAGCAGGTGGTCATCAGGATTCAGTGGAAAATTATCAGAAGAAAGTTATCGATCCATTAGACAAGCTTTTTCATAAAAGGCATACTTATATCGTTTTATGGTTTGGGGAAGACATGTTTTGTCAAATGAACCTGCTTACAATCCTTGCCTATCTTGAACAGTCCGGTTATGCCGGAAAAGTTTTCTTAAACAGTTTTCGAGAAGACGAATTAATAGTAAGTCAGACTGAGCTTAAATTAGGTCACTATGCTTCTGTATACAATGACGTTTTGGTAAATCATGTAACGCGCTAATTCATAAAACGAGATGAAAAGCCAGTTTTCTATGACTGGCTTTTTCTGTATTTTTGTGGGAATTTTTTGTCTACGCAAGGATTGTTGAGAGAATTTGTTCCTTAATGAGTGCCCACCTGTCGCGAGGATTCATCATAAATTGTGAGGAAATAGCCACCACCAGGTCTTTTTCTGGAATGCAGCAAATCACATTGCCTGCATCCCCTATTGCTGAATATGCAAAAATGCCGTTTTCTTCACGTAGCCACCAAAGATAGCCGTAATGATAAGGATTCATCCTTGTTGATTCCTCAATCCATGCATTCGAAATGATCGGTTCAGTGCCCCAGATACCGTGATTCAAATAGAGCAAGCCAAAACGTGCCATATCACGCGGATGCAGGGTAAGTCCCCACCCACCGGTGGAAATGCCGTTTGGATCTTTCACCCACCCTCTCACCTTCTTCCCGAATAAATCATCATATGAAAAGGATTGCATCTCGTGATCCGGGATTTCTTGCATGCCGATCGGTTTGAATAAGCGTTCGTTGGCAAATTCCCGAGCGCTTTTGCCTGTACTGCGTGTAAGAATGGCTGAAAGCAAGTGTGCTCCTGCAGTGGAGTACTTAAATGCTCCAATCTTGCCCTTTTTCCCCAAGATATCCAGTGTGTACTTGACCCAATCAGGCTGCATGCACAGCTGATCCAATGGCTCCTGCCAGTCTTCAAATGGATAAGGGGCTGTCATCGTAAGAAGATGGCGAATCGTGATTTCCCGTTTTTGTTGGTCATCAGCGCTGGGGACATATTCGGGGAAGAAATCCAGCACCTTCTGATTGACATCGTTTATATACCCAGCTTCTATCGCAATGCCTACTAGTGCAGACAGAACACTTTTCGTGACAGACGCCACATGGTGAGTGTCATCCGATCCATAATTGTTAAAATACTTTTCATAAGCGAGATAGCCATGCCGCACAACCACGATGCCGTTTATGTTACTATAATCAGATTTTATGAGAGGCTCTAGCTCTGCAAGCTTCTTCGCGTCCATTCTCACGGTCGCAGGGTCTATAGCTGGCCATTCCGTAGTGGGCAAATAATTACTTATCATCGAATCGAACCCTCCCCAAATATCTTTCATGTTTTAACTCGCTAGCTTGAATGGCATTTTGCAAGCATGACCCCTATTTTTTCTTGATCGGAAAGTAAACCTCGGTAATCATGTCTTCGGATGCTTTCGATAGATTAGGGTCGGTTACATACACTTCATATGGCGACTTTACCATTTCGTATCCTTCTTTTTCGATCCACTCCCTCAACCTGGCGTAAATCGATGTCAAATCGGAATAGGCCCCCTTGCAAACAGACCTAGCACAAAGGCAACCGGGCAAATCTCTTGTTCCTTTTACCGCTTCACGGATTGGGATGGCAAACTCTGTATCATTTCTGTCAGGATTGTATTCAGCACTGTGGTAAATCGTCATGGGTGTCCCTAGCAAAGTGAGTCTTTCCTTCGCTACCTTTTCATACAGACTGCTAAAATACATTCCATAGCCTGCTGCATAGTCATTTCTGCTCATCTGCTTACGCGCGTACAGGATCGTCATTGGCTTCGTTTCCACAAGCTGCACATCTATATCGTCAAGGTAGGACATAATCGGAATGCCCTTTTCCAATTGAAGAAGATCACAATTCATTTGCTTGAGGGTATATTCCAGAGCATTCAGCTTCTCCTGTATTTCCCTTCGTTTGCGAGTAAGTACAGCATAAAGCTTCTCTTCTGGTTGATCGTCCTCTGCATCCCGTATGGCTTTGATTTCATCCAGCGAAAAATGATACGATTTCAATCGATTAATATAGAGCATCGATTTTAACTGCTCGATGGAATAATACCGATAACCACTTTCAGGATTAATCTCCACAGGTGGCAGTAATCCCATTTCCTCATAATAGCGAAGCGTTTTTGTAGATACTTCGCATATCTTCGAAAATTCGCCAATTGATAGCAATGGCTCGCCTCCATTCCTCTACTTTTTATAAAGTCTCGAAGCATTATGATCGTCGCTTTGTTCCCTTCAACTATGCGCCTTCCCCTAAGGGTAAAGTCAACGGCAAAATGAGCTCTGCGTTTTGGCATAAAAAAGGACCTAACCATTCAGTCAGGCCCGGTAAAGTGTGTAATTCGTTTGCCAGCATAAGCAAAGCAGCGTCTTGCAAATGGCATATCTCAGCGAAGAGCAGCCTCAATCTTCGCCAAAGCCTGCTCCCAATGCTCCTTCATTTCTTCTCTTGTATCCGCATCAGCCAGCTTTTCCTGATGAAAACTGATCGTCGTTTTTTCAGGGCTCGGTGTCAAAAAGCGAACCTGGAGAGTGGACGGCTCTTCCCAATCAGCCTTTTTCCAGCTCATTCTCACGTGCCCACCCGGCTTTACCACGCGAAGCTCACCCGAACGCCCATCTTTTGTCTGGAAGGACTGACCTTTTTGCATGGGGAGATGCTGAATGTCTCCGAGCCAGATAGACAAGCCTTCCGGTGATAAAAAGAAGTCCCATACATGCTTCGTCTCGACTGGAATGGTTCTTCTCACGCCAATCTGGTAGCCTACGCTTGCCGTTAATCCAACGGGCTTTTCTGTGGTCATTTAGATTCCTCCGATCAGGGATGATCTAGCCAATACTCTTCCACATCCGTCGCCTAATCCCTTCTGCCTATTTCGCATTCTTAGGTATATTTGCCTGAGATTCGCTACAAGCTAGAGACGTCATCGGGGCGACTTTCAACAAATTCGAAAAACAAAGGAATGAAACGAATGGCAGTAAATGTATATCTTAGCTTTAACGGGAATTGTCGGGAAGCAGTAGAGTATTATGCGAATGTTTTCGGTACTGACATTCCGCAGATGATGCGATTTGGTGATACACCACCCGATCCGAATTTTGCTCTCCCAGAAGAAGCGAAGGACCTCATCATGCATACTCGCTTGACGATCAGTGGGAGTCCGGTCATGTTTTCCGATACGTTTCCTGGCATGCCTTTTCAAACAGGAAACAATTTCAGCCTCGCAATGGTTAGTGCGAATCGGGAGGAGATCGAATCCGCTTTTCACAAGCTAAAAGAAGGCGCGCAAGTACGGTTGGAGCTACAGGAAACCTTCTGGAGCAAATGCTATGGGAGTTTAATCGATAAATTCGGCATCGAATGGCAGTTTAACTACGAACCCGGCGAGTGCAGCCAATAAAATTACCATGAAAAAGAGGGCATCCACTATGGATACCCTCTTTTTCTGTGTTCCGTTTCAAAAATCCCTGCTAGTCCAAAGCAGGCATAACGCAGCCCGTCACTTCTCCAAAACCGATCCGGTACCCATCTCCTTGGCACCAGCCCGTCATCACGACTTGATCGCCATCCTCAAGCCACGCTCGTTTTTCTCCCTTTCCAAGCTCAATCGGCTCTGTTCCGCGCCAACCCAGCTCCAGCATGCAGCCACGGCTTTCTTTTTCGGGTCCACTGATCGTTCCCGATGCCAATAAATCGCCAGGCCGCAAATTGCATCCAGTCACCGTATGATGAGCGATTTGTTGGGACATGCTCCAGTACAAATGGCGGAAGTTACTCGTCGCAATGCGCTCTGGCTCTTCCATACGTGATCCGCGCAAGTGTACCTCCAACCGAATATCAAACGCGGCTTTGTCTGGCGTCTGTAAATATGGCAACGGCTCTGGCTCTTGCCTCGGTCCCGCCACACGAAACGGTTCCAATGCCGCAAGCGGAACGACCCATGGCGAGATGGAGGTCGCGAAGTTTTTTGCCAAAAATGGTCCAAGCGGCTGGTATTCCCACGATTGAATATCGCGCGCGCTCCAATCGTTTACGAGAACAAGACCAAAGATGTGGTCCTCTGCATTTTTAACAGAGATCGGTTCTTCTCTCGGATTTCCAGGGCCAATAAACCATCCCATCTCCAATTCAAAATCCAATTGCCGACATGCTCCAAAATGAGGGATGGCCTCATCTGGTGCTTTCATTTGCCCTTTTGGCCGACGCACATCTGTTCCGCTCAGCACGACAGAGCTCGCCCGTCCGTGATACCCTACAGGCAAGTGAGTCCAGTTCGGCATCAGGGCGTTCTCTTTGCCCCGAAACATGATTCCTACGTTCGTCGCATGCTCTTTGGACGCGTAAAAGTCCGTGTAGTCACCGATCTGTGCTGGCAGTAACATCTGGACGTCTGTTTGACGCAATAACGCAGCCTCTCTCAGCTTCACATGATCGCGCAAGGTTGGTTCATCAGCGCTCAGCAATTGCTGGAGCCTACGACGCACCTCAGTCCATGTCGATTTTCCAAGCGCCATGAATGCATTCAGGGAGGACTGATGAAAGATTCCTTTCCCTCCAGCTGCTGTGTCCGCAAGAAGACCAGCATCATCGATAACGGATAAATCAAGTATGTATTCACCAATCGCAACACCGACTCTGCCTTCACCACCACGTTTCGGACGGAAGACACCGTACGGAAGATTCTGAATCGGAAAGTGAGAATCAGGCCAAACCTCTATAAAGGAACGTAACACGAATACTCCTCCTCGGATGCGCTTTTTGGAAATAGATAAGGCATCCTGCGAATAAAAAGGCATTAGAAAACTCCGAAAACATCATGCATCATGAAATAGATTCGTCATGCAATAGGCATTCCCTTTGTACGAGCGGTCATTCCCCCAAGTAATGGAAAATGTTGTTCATCAGCTCTTGCTCTGTGCACCCCGTGATATTCCTTCCATTCACCAAAGCAAATCCCTCTACCAGACATTGACCACAGAAATTCAGGCATTTATGATCTTCCACGACTGTATCTGGCCTACTCCTTAGCATTTCTTTCATTTCGGATGCACAAGTCAGTTGATTGCACGGACAAAAACGGATTTTGTTTCCCAATTGGATCACTCCTGAAAACGCTATCTATTTGAATAATCTGATAGTACTATCCCGCTTTCAACTGCGCAAACGCATGCGGTGACGCGTCTGTACTTTGACCCGGTTGTCCTTTTATTCGTTTCATCTGTGCATGATGAAAGTGTTTTTGCGAAATGCCAAAACCCCAGTCGCATCAACTCGCTTTTTACAGATTCGAGTGGATCCACCGGGGCTTCTTTTCTTATTTCTTATTCACCACATGAATAGCATGTCCGAGTACGCATGCCGCAGCCTCCATCCAAACCTCGCTCAGTGTAGGATGGGGGTGCATCGTCATAGCAAGATCCTCTGCCCGAGCTGACAATTCCAACGCGAGCACGCCTTCTCCAATCAAGTTTGATGCCTCAGCTCCAATGACATGCATGCCTAAAAGCAGATGACTTTCTGCATCTACGATTACCTCTGCAAAGCCATTGCCCTCATCGGTTGCGAGTGCCCTGCCATTTGCTGCATAAGGAAATGTGGCGGATTTCACCGTATATCCGTGCCGCTCAGCCTCTTCTTTTGTCAATCCGACTCCTGCTACCTGTGGTTCTGTAAAAATCACATAGGGAACCAAATCAGAATCATTCGCACTTGGCAAACCACCAATGACTTCAGCCGCTACGACACCTTGCTTGGCTGCCCGATGCGCTAGCGCCACCCCTGGAGTCACATCGCCAATCGCATAGATATGCGGCTGATTTGTTCGACATGCTTGATCAACAGGGATGTAGCCCCGTTCATCTGTCTGTACCTTCGCTTGCTCCAGCCCAATCATACCCGTATTCGGCACACGTCCGATCGTGACCAATACCTTGTCTTGAATAAGCCGTTCTTCGCCATCCTTTTCAGAAGTTATCTTCAGCTCTACATGACCGTCTGCGACTGTAGCGGACTCCACTCTGGTAGAAGTTTTGATAGTCATTCCAAGTTTCTTGGCTTGCTTTTGAATTTCTTTGGAAAAAGCAGCGCCAATTTGCGGCAAAATCCGCTCAGCAGCCTCGATAATGGTGACATTTACTCCGAGCTTGGCAAGCGCCATGCCCATTTCCATCCCGATATAGCCTCCACCGATGATCGCCAAATTCTCAGGAACTTCTTCGAGCTGTAGGATATCACTAGAATCAAGAATATGAATGCCATCCCGTTCCAGGAAACCAGGGATAAATGGCCGTGAGCCGCTGGCAATTATCGCTTGGGCAAACTTGTAGGTCTCAAAATCCCGTCCAGTCTCTACACCGATGCGATCTTCTGACAAAAAGGTAGCGGTTCCTTTAACCACTGTCACTCCGTTTGCCTCACAAAGATGACTGACACCTTTGTTTAATTGTGAGATGACGGACGATTTCCAGCCTTGCCACTCATTCATGTGAAACGAGACACGACCTTGTGGCAAGCGTATCCCCATTTTGGAAACAGCAGAGAGCTTGTGGAATTCGCCAGCAGCATGGATGAATGCCTTGGAAGGGATGCAGCCTTTATTTAGACAAACGCCGCCAAGCTCTTCTTTTTCAATCAGAACGACCGATTTCCCCAATTGGCCTAATCGAATCGCTGCAGCATAGCCACCAGGGCCTCCCCCAATCACAACTACGTCAGTTTCTACCGCTACTTCCCCTACTACCATCTATATCATCTCCGCAAACAACAGATTCGGTTCCTCGATCAGTTCCTTGATCCGATTGGTAAATTTCACAGCTGTCACTCCGTCAATCAAGCGATGGTCGAACGATAATGACGTGTTCATCATCCAGCGGATTACTCCCTCATCTTCTCGAACAACCCAACGCTTCTCCATTTTATGAAGGCTGAGAATTGCTGCTTCAGGATGGTTAATAATTGGTGTCGCCTGTAATCCGCCGATTGCCCCCACGTTGCTAATCGTAAAGGTACCACCCGTGATCTGATCCATGGTGAGCTTTCCATCCCGCGCCAGCTGTGCCAGGCTGCTAATCTCCCTGGCAAGCTCAAAAATGGATTTTTGATCCACATCCTTGATAACAGGAACGATTAAGCCTTGGGGTGTATCTGTTGCGATGCCAATATGATAATAATGCTTCAATACAATTTCGTTTGTCTCTTCATCGAGGGAAGAATTAAGCATAGGGAATTCTCTCAAGGCAAGTACCAACGCTTTGATGAAAAATGGCAGGAAGGTCAGCTTGACGCCTTTTTTCTCAGCGAATGGCTTCACTCTCTCCCGTACGGCCTTCAACTCATCCATTTCAAACTCATCAACAGATGTGACGTGTGGAATCGTCGTGACGGATTTCACCATATGCTCTGCAATCTTTTTACGGATGCCTTTTAACACGATACGCTCTTCTCTGTTCTGATTGGTCGGCAAAGATGACTTCACAGGTGAATGAGCAGTCTGCACCGGTTGCTCTGCGATCGTACTCTTTGACGGTTTCGCATTCGCTCCTTGCGTAAAACGGCGTAAATCTTCTTCTGTTACTCGCCCGATCGGACCGGTTCCCTGTACATGCTCGATGTCGATTTTCATCTCTCTCGCCATTTGCCGGACAAACGGCGTCGCCAGTACACGCTTGATCGCCTGCCCTGCAGGTGCAGGAGCTACTGGCTCTTCTTCTTTCCTCTCAATCTGTTTGACATCCTCGCTTGCAGATATCGTCGTCGACTCCTCTGTTTTCGTCCCATTGTCAATGGTTAGCAGGGTGGTACCTACATGAACCGTATCTCCCTCGGTATAGAAAATCTCAGTGATCACACCTGAAGCCGGTGCAGACAGCTCCGCATTCACCTTGTCGGTTTGCACCTCTAAAATCGGCTGATCCATTTGGACAAACTCGCCGGTTTTCACAAGCACGCGCAAAATTTCACCCTCATGCATGCCTTCTCCCACATCTGGAAGCTTAAACTCCACCATAAGACAAGCTCCTCCTTTTGCTAGAATTGAATGGTCTGAGCGATCCCTTGTTTTACTCGTTCGCTCGTCGGCAAATAATCGTCCTCAATCGAGAATTGTGGTACAGGTACATCAAAACCAGCAATCCGTTTTACAGGAGCTTTCATATAAATCAGCGCTTCCTCGTTAATGATGGAAATAATTTCGGCACCCATGCCTGCTGTTTTGTGTGCTTCATGGACCACAAGCGCGCGACCTGTCTTTTTCACCGATTTCACTATCGCATCCCGATCCAGTGGATAAATCGTGCGTAGATCCACGACTTCACATGACCAGCTGCGCTCACGCTCCAACTGCTTCGCGGCATCCTCGGCTACGCGCACCATTGCTCCCCACGCAAAGATAGATACGTCACTGCCTTCACGAATCACCTTTGCTTTTCCAATCGGTACCCGATACATTTCCTCAGGCACTTCTTCTTTAAAGGCACGGTAAATTTTCGTTGGTTCTAAAAAGACCACAGGGTCCGGGTCCTCAATGGCAGATATGAGCAAGCCTTTGGCATCATACGGTGAGCTAGGTGCCACTACCTTCAGTCCGGGCACATGGGCAAAAAAAGTTTCCACGCTCTCGGAGTGGAGCTCTGGTCCACGAATACCAGCACCATAAGGGGTACGAATAACCATCGGAACGTGATATTGACCACGCGTACGATATCTCATTCGCGCTGCATGGGAGACGATTTGTTCGAAGCCCGGGTAAATAAAAGCGAGAAACTGAATTTCGACGATGGGAATCATCCCGTTCATCCCAAGACCAATCGCAGAGCCGATGATACCTGCTTCGGCCAGTGGTGTATCGACTACTCGATCCGAACCGTATTTTTCAAGCAAACCGTCAGTTGCACGGAATACACCGCCATTGACGCCGATATCCTCGCCAAGCAGCATGACACGCTGATCTTCGGACATCTTTTGATCCATCGCTTCCGTAATGGCTTGGATGATCGTTAATTTTCTGCTCATGCTGTTACCCCTCTCTCGCCTTTTGGCTGCGGTAGTTCCTGCTCCTGTTCCTGGATCATCCACGTCGGTTCTGCATAAACGTGCTGGAACATATCAGACGGTTTGGACTTCGGATAGCTTTCTGCTTCAATCAGTGCTTTTTCGATCTGATCGGCTACCTTCTTGTTCAGAGCGGCTTCTCTCATTTCATTCCACAGGCCGTGCTTTTCCATATATTTGCGCAGGCGATCAATGGGGTCACGCTTGGTTCTCCACTCTTCTGCCAGATTGTGCTGGTCGCGGTATTTCGTTGGGTCATCGGCAGTCGTATGCGCTCCATAACGATAGGTCACCGCTTCAATCAACGTAGGACCAAGTCCTGAATCTCCTCGCTCAATCGCTGCTTTCATCGTCAACCAGACTGCAAACACATCGTTCCCGTCAACGCGAATTCCCGGAATGTCATACGCTGCCCCGCGCTGGGCAATCGTTTTCGAAGCGGACTGCTGCGATAATGGAACGCTAATCGCATATCCGTTGTTTTGACACAAAAAGATCGTTGGCGTCTTAAAGACACCTGCAAAGTTAAGCGCCTCATGGAAATCACCCTCCGAGCTGGCACCATCTCCGAAAAAGGCGAGACTGACATGCTTCTCCTGCTTGAGCTTGCTAGCCCAGGCAGTACCAACTGCATGAACCATTTGTGTTGCAATCGGTACACACGGCGGCATAATGTTTTTCCCTTGTGGACTAATGCTGCCTTCCATATGGCCCATCCAGTACAAAAACACACGAGACAAAGACTGACCATGGATAATAGCCGCCGCATGGTCCCGATAGGTTGGGAACATCCAGTCTCCAGGAGACAGTGCTAAAGCGCTTCCAATTTGTGCTGCTTCTTGCCCTTCAAACGGTGCATACGTCCCCATACGACCTTGGCGCTGCAAATGGACAGATTTGCGGTCAAAAGCACGAACGAGTACCATACTCTCGTACATTTTTACAATCATCGCAGCGTCCAGCTTGTCGCCTATATTTTCAAGAAGCTCTCCATCCGGAGTAAGCACTTGATACATGTTTGTTCCATCATTCATTACAATCCCTCGCTTTCAACTGAATGAAAACCATATGATATTTGGCTGTTATCATATAAAATGAATAGAGCAAAAAGTATGCCAATTCGAATTTTGCCAAATACAGTGCCATGTACAAGGATTGCTTCTTACAACTTCCATTTTTGCATATGCAAAAATGCACATGAATGATTATTTTTGACTATTGGTTATGTACGCGCTTCCATTCAATCTTGTGTGAAATTCAATCGTTGCGGTAAACAGGAGGGGACCAACATGCATAAAACTCATCACTTCCAAACCAATGATAAGAACGAGCTACTCGGTCTCATTTCCACCATCTTTAATACATCCCATGACGGTTTGGCCATTTGTGACCGAAAAGGATACGTACTTCTTTATAATCAAGCCTATTTGCAGTTGACAGGGGTTTCTGCTGACATCCTGGACAATTACAGCTTTATTCAACAGCTGGATATGGAAATCGTTTCGGATTCCACAGCGGTTAAAGCGATTCAGACGAAGAAAATCTACAGCACCGCGATTGATTACGGAAATGGGCGAAAAACAATCAATACAGCAACTCCTGTTCTCGATGAAAATCAGCAGCTGCTCTTTGTTGTTGGCAACGTCAGGGATATTACCGAATTAAATCAATTGCAGAGAGAATTGGAGGAAACGCGGCAAATCAACGCTGAATTCCAGAAGGCATTGGAACAAATCCAAAACGGCAGCGAATCCAATGAACAGCTGGTTTACCGCAGTGGCATTATGCACCGGATCGTTGCACTTGCGCAGCGCTTTGCCAAGAACGACTCCCCTTTGCTGCTGCTAGGAGAATCCGGTGTCGGAAAGGATGTCCTGGCCAATTACATTCATACTCAAAGCGGTCTTGGCGGGGATTTCATTAAAATCAACTGTGGAGCGATTCCTGACCATCTGCTGGAATCGGAATTATTCGGATACGAAAAAGGAGCATTTACGGGGGCGAATCATGCCAAGGAAGGACTATTCGAGCTGGCTGACAAAGGCACGATCTTTCTCGATGAAATTGGCGATCTGCCCTATCCACTCCAGGTCAAGCTGCTGAATGTCTTGCAGGATGGAAAGATCAGAAGACTGGGGGGAAAAAACGTACGTCGTGTCCAAATGCGTATTATCGCCGCAACCAATAGTGATCTCGAAGCGATGGTTGAGCAGAAGCGATTTCGTCAGGATTTGTACTATCGGCTTAATGTACTTTCTATCACGATCCCGCCGCTGCGAGAGAGGCGTGAGGACATTCCTGCCCTGGTTTTTTACTACCTGAAAAAAATGGAGCAAAAATACGAGCTGGAAAAACGAATCGAGCCAGAAGCGATGGAGACATTGACGCAGTACGATTGGCCCGGGAATATTCGAGAGCTGAAAAACGTTGTAGAACGCACCTATCATATGTGTGAAAATGGAAAAATAAAGGTCGATGAGCTCCCTACCTCGATCCAGCGTTCCACAAAAGTCTCGCTGCCCGTGACCATCGAGTCTTTCGATACACCCCTGCCGCTTAAAGAAGCCGTTCAGCGGTTTGAAAAGGAATATATCTATCGCATGCTCGCCCAGACCAAAACGATGCAAGAGTGCGCTGATCTTCTAAAGGTAAACATTTCCACGCTTGTCCGCAAAAAGAGAGACGGCAAATAGCCTGCTGTGAATCCACCACCCAATCTATTGCAAAGGGAGGTTTCAGTCTGTCATCTACTTATTGATCTTGCTTTACCTTCGCTTATCAACCCTATAAAATATCACGTATGTACATGTTTATCTTCTACGCATCGAAAGGAGCGTGTAACGCGTGCGCGAAACCTGTGTGCCAACCGGCGTAGAGCTAAAAAACACTGGCTTTGGATATACGTTGTCCTTAATTGGCGGAAAATATAAAATGATCATTTTGTATTGGCTTTATGAAAATAAGGTTTTGCGACATAATGAGCTGAAGCGAAGTATCGGCACCATTTCTTTTAAAACACTGAGCATCATGTTAAAAGAGCTGGAGGCGGATGGTCTCATTATTCGCAAGGAATTTCCCCAAGTACCTCCAAAAGTTGAATATTCCTTATCGGAACGTGGTCTTTCTCTCATTCCCCTGTTACATATGATGTGCGAGTGGGGAGAGAAAGACATGTTGTCAGAGCTGGAGCTAGCAAAGGGATAAACACAGCTATTTCGTCTAAGGAAAAGAAGTATCTCCTGTACAAGGAAATACTTCTTCTTTGTTTTCTTACAGGGTGTCAACAAAATCCAAATAATCACGTGCACTTTTTTCCAGCTGGCGCTCTGGCGTCTCATTTTCTGCACCAGGCATATTTTCACCAGGTGCATCTTCTGTCCCATAAAAGGCAAAGAACGAGCGATAATCAGCGTGGCAATACAGGAAGGTAATTTCAAAAGGAGTCAATAATTTTGCCAGTGTATAGCGGTATCTACCCTGTTCACTATAATCTTCTTTTTTTATTCTGGCAGATACGGCTAAGCCAACTTTACGGTTCTTTAATTTATCCCCGCCATTCGAGCCATATGCCCAGCCATAAGCAAATACATCGTCAAGCCATTTTTTAAGGAGAGGCGGACAATTAAACCAGTAGATCGGGAACTGCAAAATCAGCTGATCATGGGATTCAATCCATTTCTGTTCTTTTTCCACATCAATGTTTCCGTCTGGATACATCTTATACAATTCATGAACAGTGTACTTCTCAGGATATTTTTTGAGCTCTTGAACCCATCTCTTATTGATAACAGATGCTTCCATGCTCGGGTGCGATACGACTATCAGAGTCTTCATCGTGTTGACCTCCTCAAATACGATTTACTCCTAGAGCATAAAGCACCCGCTGCAAATGAGTAAGTATGCACTTTTATTTCAGCTACTTACCTAAAAGTTAGTGTTCAATGAAAAACAGGCCAAATCTCCGGTGTTTCTTGCCCGATGAACCAGGCTGCGGTTCCTTTTAAATCGTACTTGTTCACAAGCTCTACTCTTTGCTGCAAGGATTCTTTGTCTTCCAGCCAAATTTGATGCTTTTCATCGTTTTCTACAAACTCCACATAATTTTGTTTGACATTCTTGTCCCATTTCTTTTTCAAGCCCTTGTCTTTTATGATTTCGTCTACCTCGAGCATGTTTCGATCATATCGCGTTTCTTTTTTGGTTTTTAAATTCGTGACCCACTCTCTCATATAAAAAGGAACTGCCAATATTACCTTTGAGGGTGGCACATCTTTGATCAAACGCTGGATCCCTTCCTCTACCCAAGGCAACGAAGCGACAGAGCCAATTTTTTCACCAGCTCCCAAATCCTCGTCATACCCCATCATGATGATGTAATCTGCGATTTTTCCAAGCTCCGCACGATCATAGCTCCCTGACCAGTACGGGTCCGGATTTTCACGGGTGATATCGACTGACACGATGATGCCATGTGGCGAAAATGACTTCTTCAACTGCCGAACGAATGATACGAAGTCGTCCTTATTCTCCATTTTGATATTTTCAAAGTCGACATTGATCCCGTCAATTTTATGCTCTACAAATACTTTTTCCAGCTTTTCTGCCATTTTCACATGATTGTTCTTATCGCTGAGCAGTTTATCAGTCAACTCTGGGTCAAACTGATTCCCCAAAAATGCCCAAACCTGTTTACCCGATTGATGCGCCCATTCGACATAGGCGGGGTCTACTTCACCCGTGATGAGATGCTCTGAATCCAGAGATAGCCAGCGTGGTGAAACCACATTTAAATTGGGAGAGACATGATTTTGTTCGATATACGTATCCGTTGTCCCAAAAGCATTCCAGCCCATCACAATACGCTCTGGTACAGCTTTCCCGGCTCCATCAATCTGGTACGATTTTGGATTGCCTTGTTGATTCTGCTCAGACTGCTTGTATGTATGGCACGAGCTCAGAAAAAGAAGGAGAAGAATCAAAATCACGAAGCGATATGTCCTCAATGCCTTGGTTCCTTTCATGAGATGATTTGTCGTTGTTAGTTTATCCAAGATCACGAGGGATGATTGCAGGCTTTTGTGGTCAAACATGGCAAAGAAAAAGCCCGTCTCGCTATACGCAAGCGAAAACGGGCTACATCACGTACTTTCCAATTCCTAGAGTGGTATGTAGATATCGATGCTGCTGACATTTTGATCGAAAGCAACTACCCTTTTCCAATATTCGAAATCAAACGCGCGAGTATCCCCTAGCCCTCTGCATCGACTGTTCTATAAAATCTTCATCTGATAGGTCCCCATACCACGTCTGTAAGAAAGAAATGGGGATAGGCAATTTCGTTGAATTGTTACTATTTACTACCTCTTTTATTTCTTTCATGAATAATTCCTGATCAAATATTGCTTTTCTAACTAATATCTCTATAAATTTAAAGAAATTAAAGCGTATTATATCGTTCGATGATAAATTATATTTTCTATCGAACATTTCTAGATAATCTTCTTTATGATTTTTATCGAGTACTGCATTCGCATTTTGGATTCTTCTAGACATCAATTTCTCTTTAAACTTAATTCTGTCCAACTAAGTGTAGCCGATCCAGTTCAGTAACTTGTGGGCAGTCGAGGGGAACGTATCTCCCGATAGCACATCAATTAGGGGAGGCAACCATTATGAATAAGATTTTTTCCTCCTTGCGGAAGCTCAAAGAGGAAATCGAGAAGCAGAATCTCTACTCGTGACTCAGTTCGACCCGGATCACTTCGATGTGATTATCCTCAGAGATGCTTAACTCATGGCACTAACGGTCCATTTTCGCAACAAAGGCTACTTGTTTTTTTCATCTCGCTCCTGGATGTAAAATGAAGACAAGAGCTTCCTTTTAACACAAACCTTGTCTTCATTGATCTTACTATTTTTTTCTGACCTCCGCCCACTTGTAGTCTGTTGTTCCTACAGGGTGGCGAACGATGCCGTTTACATTTGGTTGATCCATGAATATTTTTGTAGCGAAATAGATCGGCACGAGCGGCATGTCATCCATGAAAATTTTCTCCGCGTCATGCATCAATTTGAAACGTTCCGTCTCATCGGCTGTGTTGCGGATTTTTTCTACAAGTGCGTCGTACTCTTTATTGCTGTAGTTGATCCTGTTTCCTGGGTGATCGGTTACGTACAGCTCCAGGTAGTTGATCGGGTCGCCATAGTCTGCCGGAATGGTAGATCGGGAGAACTGCAAATTACGAGCACGCTGGTCAGACAGGAACACTTTCCATTCCTTGCTTTCTAGTTTTATTTCTATACCGAGGTTTTTCTTGTACATTTCTTGCAGTACCTGTGCGATTGCCTTGTGTCCATCACTCGTATTGTAGGTCATTGTTACCAGTGGGAGAGTAGTCCAGCCTTCCTCTTCCATGCCTTTTTTCAATAGTTCTTTTGCTTGTTCGATGTCGTTGTCCTTTAGGTAATCCCCGCCCTTTTCGCGGAAATCTCCGCCTGCCGGCTCAGGGAAACCGTAAGGTACGTGGGCCAATGCCCGAGTCTGTTTGCCTTGTACAACGTTGTCGATCAACGATTGGCGATCGATGGCGAGCGCAAAAGCCTTGCGGATGTTCACGTTGTTAAATGGAGGCATCTTTGTGTTCATACGATAGTAATAGATCGATGCGTCTGAATCGACTTTGGCTTCTCCGGAGTCAATCAACTGCTTTTTCATGTCATTCGGGACGCTTGACACCTTATCTAGCTGACCTGTTTTATACATTTGGTACTGGGTATTTTCATCATTGACCATGAACCAGTTAATTCCGGCTAACTTCACAGAATCCTTGTCCCAATAGCCATCGTTCTTAACGATTTTGATAGACTGGTCATGTACCCAATCTTCCATCTTGAATGGACCGTTAGTTACAATACTCGAAGCATTTTCAGCCCATTTCGAATTGCTCTCGACGACCTTCTTATTTACTGGGAAGAAAGTCGGCTGGGTGAGGATGTGCGTGAAGAAGCCTGCCGGTGCATTGAGTTTCACTTCCAATGTCTTGTCATCAAAAGCTTTCACCAAAACAGCGTCTGCGTTCCCTTTTCCAGTGTTGTACTCTTCTGCGCCCGCAATGTAGTATGCGAGGAAAGCGGATGGGAATGCATTGTTCGGATCGAGAATGCGCTTGAAAGCGAATTCAAAATCCTGTGCAGTAACTGGATCTCCATTGGACCATTTGCTGTCACGCAGAGTGAACGTGTAGGTTTTGCCATCCTCGCTCACGGTCCACTTTTCTGCCATCGCCGGTTGTGGCTTGTGATCCTTGTCCAGACGTGCCAATCCTTCCATGGTGGCATTCAACACTTCATTGGATGTGGTGTCAAATCCTTTTGGTGGATCGAGAGAAGGTGGTTCCGTCTTCAAATTGAGTCTTAGCATCGCGGTCATGTCAGCTTGTCCACCGTCATCTTGCGGCGTCTGTCCCGTAGTAGCCTCTGTGCCTGGTTGTGTCGGAGCTGCCGTTTGGCTACAACCTGTCAAAGCAAGAACTACTGCCAGGGCTGCCGAGCTGAGCAGCTTCCATCCTTTTTGCAACTTCATGAATGATTGACCCCCTTTTTTGGGTGAAGAAATGGTTATAGATAAATGGCCCCAGGATGAGATGCCATTTATACACGCAAGGAATGGTTCTCAGGCTGAAGCGTGAATGCAGCCAACAACTGTGCCGCTCATGATCGTGATCGCCCGATTGGTGTATTCCGCAAGATTGTTCAATGGTCCGCCGATTCCTAGCTGGTGAAGCACTTCATGCTCGTGCTCCTCTGTCTTCGATCTTTACGGCGATGCCTAGATCCGTATCTCTACCACCCAAGCCGTATGCAGATTCAACACCGGCTTTCCCGATGATCCTGCCACCAAAAGCCATCATCAGATCTGTCCAATAACGGTTATTTCCCCCAACCATTTCGGGGTGGTGGCCGAGATGTGAGAGTATATGTCAGCTACGGGATTCGTAAGAAGTCTCCTTTTATTTGCGAATATTGGAATGTTTTACTCTTTTATACAAGCAAGCGCCATGCCAATTGGAATTATTTTTCTAATAATAATGAATTTTCTTACTAATAACAAAAGAAAACAGGCGACACACTTTTTCTGGAGGTCATTAATAGGTCAACCTGTTAAAATTGAAAGGTTGTTCGATTCTTGCAATAGGTTTGTCTTTCCTATTTTCGCACGTAGACATACCTTCAACCGTTACCAATCTCCCTAGTGCTATCACACAATCATCCGGTTTTTCCTTCTGCAGTATGAGCCATATCGCTTGGACATTTATCAACATTTATCAACATTTATCACCTGCGAGGAAAGGAGGCTCCTCATTGTTCACAAAGGAAGAGTTTTTACACTCTAGGGTACAGCCACATGCTCATCAAGTGAAGGAGATCAGTTACTCCTCAAAACGAAAACACGCTATTCTTTCGGTAGATTGCCTAACGAAAGAATAGCGTGTTATACGATATTCATTTTTGAATCAGCAGAGAACACTCGTGATTTTAATCATGAGATGAATCGTCTTCAGACAAGGCGTGTCTTTTGACACGCCTTGTCCGACATATGTAGAAGCCAGCCATTGCAAAAGGTTCTCCTGTCTTCAAAATGACCCTCATTGGCTGCTTTTAATTTCCATCTCCTTCCACTCGTAATAGCCATCCGCAGGAATAATGCAACGCTTTCAGGCAAATAGACTTTTAAGGCGGGTTTCTCTGGTAAGGTCTCCATTTTGCGTTGATCATCTCTTACCCTACTTATTAATTTTTGGGCTAGTAAGGAACTATACCGCATTTCAGCTGGACTACCGCCTTTCTCCTTTGTCCTCAATGATTGCTGGAATTTTCTGTCCTGGAGCAAAGTTCTAACCCTCTCGCCAATCGAACGGGAAATCCTCAATATCAAAGCGATTTAGTAATGCGTCAGCATCAATTACGATTGTAAATCTACCGTATCTACAGGATCACCTCTTACAATCATCATAACTCTTGAACATGTTGCTTAACTAATGCTAAGCGGACAAAATAGATTCGACAAAAACGGGTGACCGTAACATGCCACTTTTAGTCAAGTTGCGGAATTTGACGCGGACTTTAATAAGCGGCTGAACGTATAGAAAATCGCTATCCTCCCCTGTTAACAAAGCCACTTCGACATAATGTCTAGCTGTATATGAGTAAACCATGTATAAACTATAAAAATGTAGTACTAAGTAACACAAAATGGTATAATTTAGTCATATGGAGGTGACAAGCTTGGGATGGATAAAAGAATGGCTTCCACTGATACTTTCCTATACACGGTTATAAAAGGCCAGATACTACCGAGAGACAGAACGAAGCCAAAACAAAAGCGACGCCCCCAGAAAGGTAAACGTCGCAGATGATCCAAAGAGGGAAGAACTCCCCCTCCCTTTATCCCAAGTATACCATGAGAAGAAGAAAATTAGACGCTTCCAATTTACTCTCCACCCGTGGCTCCTTAGCTCTCGCACTGGCCGTGACATACTCCCCATCAGCTTCATGGTGGCAGCAGCTCATCCTGGTTATATCGGTTGGATACCTTTTAGTAACGGCATTGAATGGAAGAAGGAATTAAATGCAAGTAGAATTGGACGACATCATGGGGCTAGCAGAGGTTAGCGATATGGTTGGAAAATCGAAGCAATATGTTAAGACTTACCTTGAACGTGGACAATTCCCGGAGCCTGTAAAGGTACTTGCGAGTGGTCCCATCTGGCTTCGGGAGCAGATTCAAACTTGGATAGATACGCCGCGACCTCGTGGCAGAAAGAAGAAAGAGGATTAGAAAGGAATCTACATCATGTCACAATCAGACATCAGCTTTTGGAATGACATAAAGAACAACAGCCGGCACGTCTCATGGGAAAGCGAAAAGGCTCTGCAGCAAGCAGATGGGAAAATGACGGTACGGAATGTGTTGGCGAGGCTGCAGGTACTCGACGATGAGATTTCCTGGATCCAGGAAACGCTTAGCGCACCAGCTGAAAGACCCATTCCACCTTCCATAGCCCAGCTATTAGGTGAAACGCTTGATCAGAAAAGGACACTAAAGAGCCGGCTTGAGAAAGCACTAGACGATACGATCGTTGAGTTGCCTGAATGACATCCACACAATAAGAAACCCGCCAAATCTTTTTGCCTGGCGGGTTTTGTGCTGCTGTTATCCCTCTATTCATTTTATGTCCGCCCGTTCCTTTGCTCGTTGGTAAGTGTATGCAGAAAGTTGTTCAGGCGTGCTTGACATTCTGCTTTCAGCACTTTAACGTTATACACGATCTCATGCTGTGTATCGTTGTTCGAGAAGGAAATAAAAAGGTCTAGTTACCTTCATGCACTCGATACCTCTAAACCGCAGCATGATCGATTCGAATTATACAAAAATATGTATGGTAGCCAATAAAATAATGCCCCTATTATTTCGTGGTCAAGTAACAGCTACAACAGTAGGCGGGTTAAAAACAGCAATCACTAATTTCGACGGTCATTAAAGAAAAGGAAGTGGCGTCTATACACCACTTCCTTTTCTTTTCTCTGTGCGTTGTTTCAAGGTGACTCGATTTCTCTGAGCGTTACCCCTGAAACATCTTTAAAAATTGTTCCGTTTGGATCGATTACCTTGTCAAAAAAATAGGTACTTATTAGCCATGGAGAAGTATCTTTGTTGAAATAATATTCTTCTCTCATAGGGAGTCCTGTAGAAAGATCAAGGTAGACAATATATTTCAATGGGTAACCCTTTGGATCAGTGGATAATCGCTGTAATTTCTTCACTTGTTTCCCAAAGAAATTCACTGTTCCAACAGATTTCCATTCGCTTTTTTTGTACTCCTTTGCTACATCTTGAAATAAGGATTGATAGGGGCGTTTATTAGGCTCTCGATTGATCCATGTTTCTCCTGTAAATCCGCCATTCTCTGTTTTAAGTAAATATTCACGATACCCTTTTTCTGTAACAATGCTTCTTAAAAATGTTCCGTTTGCTGGTGTTTTGGAATTATAGCTAAATAGATCAGATCGCCAGTCTCCTGTTGTGGAGTTAAACCAGGTTTCTTCATAGTCGAGTGTACCCACACTTTCCCTGAATACTTTCATGTGTTCAATCGTCGGCTGTACTTGTACCGGCATTTGATTTGCTGCCAATGAATCCACACCTAAGCCACTCCAAACAAAAACGGCGAGTATCGCAAACCAAAATACGTTTAATTTACGTCGCATGACTCAGCCTCCAAAATATTGTAAATATTCACAGTTACTTAGACGGTTATTTGGCGCTTTTGTTTCGCTAATTTATTTTTCAACGGGTGCCTATCAAAACTTATTCTTGGAGTAATTAAGAAAGTAGCTAAAAACTATCACCTCAATCCTTCAGACCACTCGATATCAGGATGGTTTTTACTTTGGATGATGTTGGCGTCTTATCTCAATAACTATTTTAGCTGTTAATGTGATAACATTTCGATATACCTTTGTTGGAGTGATAATCGAATGATCCAAAAACAAGAAATTATGGACTTTTTTTTATCTGCCTGTCCTTCCTATAAAGAAAGATGGCTAGAATACGTAAGGGACTCATATGACGATGGTGAAGAGCGTCTCCTTTATGTCGATATTGGAGATTTCACTAGTCACGTTGTGGATCTTTATCAAAAGAAAATGCTCGATGAGTTTCCTGGCATATTCGAGGTTGTGGAGAACCTCCATACCAATGGTGACAGTTATGTTAGAGAAGCTGCGACAATTGGATTTCTTGAATCATTACAAAATCATTCCTCACATGTTGAATTAGATCCGGAAGTTTTTGTTTGTTACTTACATCCAGTCTCATTACGATGGTGGGATGCACTGAATCGTTTTTGGTCTGGAAAAATCCCTTTTGTTGGTATTGAAGACTGATTTCTAAATTACACAAATTGTTAAACCGCTTCACGAATGCCCCCTAAACTGTATGATTGGTAAAAATTGGGGTTTCAGGAGGGCGAGAGCATGGAATTTTGGGCTCCTTTCATATTCAAAATGCTGTTACTTATTGTCTTTTCTTTTGGAGTATTGCTTATTGTAATATTTCCGTTGATTGCCAAATTAAGTACGGTCTTTGCAACGATTAGTTTGGTCTGCGGATTATTAGTGATCTTGCTCCTGCTATTCATCATTTTCGGGGACCCTGCACTTAGACAACTGATTTTGACGTACGGTTTATCATTCTGAACGTTGTGTTACTAACTCATTTCAAAAGCACTTTAATGATCGTTTCTTCTGGTTTACAATCTTCATAAATGATTTGGTAATTATATCCATTCGTTTGGAGGTTGTAGCATGTCACCTAGTATTGCAAAAACCCTATTAATTGTTCTTTTCTCTTTTCCCATCTTCGCGGCAGTAAGTACACTTTTTGATGGTAATGATGAACAAATTACTTACTTGTTATCGTTGATTGCTTCAGCTCTCCTTTTCGATAAACTCATAGCAACGTGAAGTGTTTTACATAATTGAGCTTGTGTTAAATCACTTTTTTTGTCCCAACTCGTTATGTCATAATCACAACAAAGGAGTTGGTTACATGGAAAGTCGTTTTATTATTCGGTAAGCTGGGGTGAATTAAGTTACCTAAAAGAAGCCCTAGATGCTATGGAAGTGCCTTACTTGATTGAACAGCCATCAGACAGATTCCAACTATCCCCCAGTGAAGTTGCCATTGTCTTTCCGGATTTACATGTTCGTGTTTACAATCACATCCGCGAGTTATTCATAAGTAATGGGTTACGCTACCCTTCATTACACAATGTTTGCGGAGATTTGCTCACGCAGCTCTTTGAAGTCGTAAATATTATCTTCACTCCATCCCTTCCGGTGTAAACGTATGCCATCTCGACAGCAAATGCATCATCTTCTACCATGCCGTTTTTAGGCTACCATTACTTCGCTAATTTTCTTATGTTCCTCTCACCAGCTTTGTGTTTTCGTCCTGAAATAGTAAAAACCCCCGCAATGAGTCACAGGGGCTAGATTAGGCTGTTATTCTTCACCCAAAAAATGCAGGATACTTTGGGTTACAACCGCGACACCGCAGGGGAGCGCCTCTAGGTTCACATGGAATTTGGGGTGATGCCATGGATAGTTGTCCAGCTCGGGGGTACCTGTTCCCCATTCAATGAATACCGAAGGAGCTTCTTTTGCCAAATAAGCAAAGTCATCCCCGCTCATCAGGCAGTTCTCCATTTCATAAATATTCTCTTTTCCCATGCATTCTTCTACCGCTTTTCTGATCAAGTCGGTCATGGACTTGTCGTTCCAAGTGGGAGGGTATCCTTTGACATATTCGTACATAAAGGAGCCGCCCCAATATTCGGTTACCCCTAGCAGTGCTTTCTCGATTTTTTCCGCCAGCAAATCTCTCGTCTCTTCCCGAATGGCGCGAGCCGTACCTTCCAGTACCACGCGATCTGCCAACACGTTTGGTCTGGTTCCCCCTGCAATTTTTCCGATTGTTACAACTGCTGGGTCTGTCGGCGATACTTGACGGGATACGATGTTTTGGATGTTGGCAAGGAATTGTCCTGCCATTGCAATCGCGTCGATGCCCTCGTGCGGGGCAGCAGCGTGTCCCCCTTGTCCTGAGAGGGTAATAAAAATGCGGTCCGACGCAGCCAAAATACATCCGTCTATAAGACCAAATTGCCCTGCAGGCAAATGCGGATTGGTGTGGATCCCGATCACGGCATCTACTTTGGGATTCTCTAAAATCCCTTCCTTGATCATACGCATTGCACCACCCGGCGGCTTTTCTTCCGCAGGCTGAAACATGATTTTGACGGTACCGCATAAATCATCTGCTCTTTGCCCTAGCAGCTTGGCAACCCCCAAACCAACAGCCACATGGGCATCATGACCGCAGGCATGCATGAGACCGTCTTTTTGGGACGCATACGGCAATCCTGTATCCTCCATGATTTCCAATGCATCCATGTCGGCTCGGAGCAAAATCGTTTTTCCCGCTTTCGCGCCTCTGATTTCAGCGCACACTCCCGTTTCTGCCATCACTTTGTATGGAATCTGATTGTCTTCCAGTTCGCGGATAATATATTTTTGCGTTTCCCATTCATGATTGCTTGGCTCGGGATGTTGATGCAGATGTTTATACACCTCTGTCAAATAGTTTGCTAGCTGGTTGCGAATGTCTTCCACTAGAATCGTTCCCACGCCAGTCACCTCCTCAAGTTTTCAGGCAACGCAACAGGTTGCCTCCTCATTTGATATATATTTTCTAGATTGTCGCGTAGCCGTTACTTAATAGGTTTCAAACATTTTTTGAATGGCTCTCGCGTCATTCGTTCGGGTCAACGCCAGCATTAATAAAATACGGGCTTTTTGTGGAGTGAGATTATCCGAAGAGACAAACCCGCTCTGGGTATCCGCAGGCTTTGCCGTAACCAATCCATTTCCGATTCGTGATGAGCTCACGACGACCACTCCCGCCTTTGCGGCATCCACAAGCCCCACCCGTGTCAGAGGAAAAATGCCGCCATTGCCTGTCCCCGCATGGACAATCCCTTTTGCACCAGCCTTGACGGCGGCATCCACCAAATCACGACTGTCATCGCTGTGACCAAACAAGATGTCCACCCTTGGCAAGTTGCCAACCTCGGTCAGATCGAATTCGGTGGCCGTTGTGTGAGCACGCAAGCTTTTGTAATACAAAACCGGCTGCTCGTCCACCATATATCCCAATAGCCCTGCCTCCGCGGATCGAAACGCATCTGCGGTCATCGTCTGGCTTTTGCTCGTATCACGCGCTGAGCCGATCCGTCCATTCAAGGACATTAAAACACCGTGTCCACGGGCCTCAGAACTTGCAGCAAGCGCTACTGCCTGATACAAGTTGAGTGGCCCGTCAGCACTGATTGCCGTAGAAGGGCGCATCGCCCCGACAATCACTACAGGTTTCTCACTCTTGACAGTCAAATGGAGAAAATACGCAGTCTCTTCGAGTGTATCCGTCCCATGTGTGATCACAATCCCATCACACGAATCGCTCGCTAATCGCTCGTTGACCTCTGCCCCCAGTTGAAGCAGAACATCAGTGGTCAAAGCGAAGCTAGGAATATTGGCAGCCTGATACCCGCTTACATCTGCAAGGCTACGAATCTGCGGTACCGCCTCAATCAGTGAGTTCACAGAGACAACACCTGGGTCGTATTGGGTTGTTTGGGTAGCATGCGTTGCCTTGCCAGCAATTGTCCCGCCGACCGCTACGATCGTAATTCTTGGTAAAGTACGTTCACTTCTTTGTTCACTTCCGAGTCTATTTTTCATGCCTTTCCTCCTCTTATGCGCTACCACCATGAAAAGATGACTGGCCTGGTCAAGCACCGCAATCGCAGTACGTGGATACGTTTCGAGAAGATTCCAAGCATCCTTGTACCCGACGACACCATTCTCCCGTCCGGCGATAATTGTCATTGGCCAATCAAACGACGTCTGCCTGTTGAATCCCTCGCCAAATTTCGCCGGTATCTTCAGTAATTGCCACACCCTTTGACTACTTCGTGCAACCAAAGGGCACGGCTTCTTTTGAACAAAACGATGAGTTAGACGAACATAGAAACGACCTCGCCTTTATTCACATCAACTAAGCCTAAATCTGTAATCTTCAAATCCGGACTAACCGGCAGCGAATGCGTACTAAACGACATAATTGGATTGTAGTGCTTGTAGCCCAGGTTCTTCATCGCTTGACGCAGCTCCTTCATTTGACGGGCGATCTCCTCTAGCGGTTCTTCCGACAGGATGCCGCCAATAGGCAGTTTGACAAAGGAGAGTACTTTTCCGTCCTCGACTACGCAGAAGCCGCCTTGATTTTCGATAATTGTATTCGCGGCAAGCAAAGCATCCTGCTTATTTTTTCCGACCACCAGAAGGTTGTGGTTATCGTGAGAATACGTAGAAGCAATCGCACCGCGTTTGATCGTATCTCCGCCGATTAGTCCGAATGCCTTGTTGCTGTTGATCCCATAGCGCTCAAATACACCGATGACACAATACTTGCTCGCTCCCCACTCAAGCTGACCGTCCCGTACCTCAACTTGGTCGATTAGCTCCTTCGTAAAAGTGGTTCCGTCAGCAACCATCATCACGCGGCAGGAAACCTCTCCGCTTTGAATTGGTGCTGTGATGACGAAATCATTTGCTTCCACTTTTCCACGTTTGATGCTTTCGTAAAAATCTTGCGGAAATGCATGCGTAATGACAGGTTGATCATAGGGTTCGGCTCGGTCGTACACTTTTTGTCCGTCTTTATAAACCACCTGGATGTCAAAAGACACCAAATCACCTAGCAGCATAAAATCAGCGATCTTGTTCGGTGCGATTACGCCACGATCGTACATCCTCATTCTTTTCGCAGGAGTCACTGTTCCCGCATAGATTGCATCCTCTGGCTTCATTCCAGACGTGATAGCCTTTTTGATCAAATGATTTAAGTGCCCTTTTTCTACAAACGTATCTGGCATCACATCATCGGTCACAAAACAAAAGTGCTCACTGCGGTCATTCTGGATCAAATACTGCATGATCTCAGGTGTCATCGACTTTTCTTGCAACTCGATAAACATCCCCATTCGCATGCGCTCCCCCATTCCTGAAATCGTCTGTTGCGTATGGTCTGAGTCAATTCCAGCATAGATAAAGCTGCAGAGTTCAGTACCCATCAGTTTCGGACAATGTCCCTCGATTGGCAGGTGCGGATACTGCTCGCGCACATGGCGTACGATCCGATTTGTTTTGCTATTTGGTTCCGTAATCACCTTCATGTAATCCATGACCTCGCCCAGACAAATAACTCGCTCTTCTTTTACCAATTCATCAATCTCTGCGATGTCAATGGCGCCACCCGTTGTTTCGAATGCGGTAGCAGGAACCGAGCTTGGGATTCCATAATAAATATCCGCCACACACTCTTCACCCATCCTAATCATCTCCTGAATGCCTCGAACACCGAAGACGTTTGCCATTTCATGTGGATCGGCAACAATCGTCGTGACCCCATTTTGAATCAGTCCATATGAAAAAGTAGGCGGTGTCACCATCGTACTTTCAATATGCAGATGTATATCGATTAAACCCGGAACCATGAATCTCCCTTTTCCGTCGATCACCTCCTTTGCCTGAAAGTTTTCTGCTCCTTTTTTACCGCTATACAAAAACTTTCCGTTTAATATCGCCACGTTGCCGCTCTCGAAACACTTTTGCACATGGTTATATACACGAACATTGTTGATGAATAAATCGACTTGCATGATTATCCTCCTTATCTGTTTAGGCCACCTGTTCTTTTTCATCCACGCCGGTTGCTTCTCTGCGTGTCAACACACTAACAACAAGGAGAACAAGCGTATTTATCACCAGCGCGAAAAATCCAGGGTTGATGTCTGTGAGCAGCGAAGGCCACTGCGGGAACATATCTGCGAGCTTGGCTCCCGTAATGGTAAAGTACGAGAGGAAAATAGCTCCCGCGATAATGCCGGAAAAGGCACCTTGCTTGGTTGCGAACGGATTAGCGGGCAAGCAGAAGATAAAAGCTGGGAACAACTGCGTTAAAATGGACGACGCGAAAATACTTAGATCTACCAAGAAGTTGCCGCCCTGGAATACAAAATACAGGGACATTAAAGCAAATAACGGAACGATCATCTTGGCAATGCGTGTAATCCGTTCCTCGGGGGCATCTGGAACAATCGCCTGGTATACGTTTTTCGCTAATAGCGTCGAAGCATTCAACAAAATCATCGAGCCCGGCACGAGTGCGGTTAACAGCCCGGTACCTCCGACAATTCCTACAAACCACGGATTAAACGTTTCTTTTACCAGCCTCAGCAAGGCGAGATCAGCATCTGTCCCTTTGAGATCCGGCACTTGCAGAATCGCTGCAAATCCTACAAAAAAAATGAGCACAATCAAAATCTGATACAGCGGCATGATGATGGCATTTTTCCGCAAAGACTTGGCGCTTTTGGCGGAGTAAGTAGCCTGAAAAGAATGTGGATACATCCAGTAGCCTAATCCCACCAGTAAAATCGTCGATACGTACCAGGATATGCTCTGGCCTTTTTCCGGTAGCATCAGCTTGTCAGGATGGGCTGCCTCAATCGCTTGGAACATCGAATCAAAGCCACCGTAAAAATGAATCGGCAAGTAATTTCCTAAAAAGAGAGCGATTGCTAAAATGATTATATCTTTAAAAGCAGCGATGCTGGCTGAGCCACGAATACCGGAGACCGTCACATAAATAATCATAGATATGACACCGATCCAAATAGCCAAGGTCGGAGAAATCAAACCGTAGGACGTCTCCGATACGATAATGCCTAGCCCCTTCAATTGAACCATTAACAAGGAATTCAGCCCCAATACCGCTACAATCGATACGACTATCCCCATGGCCCGACTGTTGTATTTGCTGGCAAAGAAGTCTGAGAACGAGAGCAAGTTGTGCTTTTTGGCGTACTTCCAAACGGCTGGCAGCATCCAATACGACATGACGAAAGCCAGACAGCCATAGCCCAAAATATAAAAAGCGGGCGCTCCTTTGCCGTATGTGTATCCGCTGGCACCGAGGAAGGTAAAGGTCGTATAGTTCTCACCTGCCATAAGCAAAAAGACAAACAGCGTGGAAAAACCGCGACCGCCTACCGTCCATTGCTCCAAGCTCATGTTTTTTCCTTTACTAGCGCGGATTCCCACAAACAGAGCAAACAGTAAGAAGAGAGTAATAATAATCAAAGCGCTATTCATTCTTGTTCCTCCTCGTTAGCGGGGTCGAATTTGTAAATAATCAACATAAGAACAGATGCAATCCCCAACCAGATGACGTGCCAAAACATCAAAAATGGCATCCCTAACACAATCGCGTCTACCTTGCTGGCAAAAACGCTGCCACCTACAATCCCGATGAACGGGATCGCTCCCAGAAGATAAATTGGCTTCACACGTACTCCTCCTTTTTGGTTTGAATGGTTGAATAAGAAAAAAATATATAAAAAAAGCAAAAAACCCTTGATAGAAATTGAATTTCTAACAAGAGCTCTTTGCTTTGTAAACAAAAGCGAATTGCTGCTCGTATGTGTTATGGGTCTCAGCTCTCAAGAATTTATCAAAAGAACTGCGACTCGATTATTTGTTATTCTACCAGGATGACCTCTGTAAAGGCCCATTGGGAGACATAATCGTAATCCCGCAGAATGACCTCGACCTTCAAACCAAGTTCCTGTTCTAATTTTTCAGTAAAACGCTTTTTGAAAATCTGAGACATTTGCACGTCCACTTCTCGTTTTAGTGCAGGTACCTCACCCTCCAAGGCTAGGGAGTGTGGTGCCCGTCGGTGTTTCGAACGAAAAGTGAGAAATCTCTCATCAATATCTACCTTCAACAAGATCGTGCCGGCTCCAAACAGTTGCTTGCATATCTCGTTGTAAAGCTGGGTCAGCTTTTTCTTGTTCTCTGAAGAATCTTGTACATACATGCTATCACCTGTACAGGATAGGGTAAAATTGCGAACGCTTTCTTTTCTTGTTCCCAATTATACTGAAATCATCATCTTTTCGCAATAATTATTCATCTTTATATTTTTTTCGATGGTTGGAGCTGTCGAGGAGGATTCACATACTACTTAAAAAACCCTGCCTATTGAGCAGGGATAGAGGGAATACTCCGTTACTATTGTTCCAACCGAGTGGTACGTTGGGTTAAGCCACGGCTTTTCTTTGAAGTAACCATTGTTCTTTTTATCCAAATGTTAGTCGCGAGTCATTAACAACCGATCATTTTTTCAAAGGATTAGCCTAGAACTCAAATTCAAACGTCTTGCGTTTGTACGCAAACTCAAACCCCAGTTTCGCCCCTAAACGAAGCGACTCCTTATTTGTCTGAAGTGTCGACCAATGCGGGGTTATCCCATCCTAGACTGCCGTTGTTATGTCTACCACACTTCAACTATCAATACCTTCGATTATAGATTGGGAAATTCATAAATTGTTTGTGCTTGTTTTTGCATCATTGAAGTAGGTAAGCTTTTTAAAATTGTATTTCGAAATGCCACTGCTAGTCCATTTTCAAATTGAGCGATTTTTCCCAGCTGCCAGCACTGCTTGGATAAAGCTTGAATGCGCTCTTGACGATGATTATCATACTTCTTAAATGCTTGTTCAATGTGCTGATTTCTTACAATACATTCCGCTAAAATGTTTGCGTCTTCAATTGCTTGGCATGCTCCTTGCCCCATGTTTGGAGTGATAGCATGTGCAGAATCACCAATGAAAACGGTACGTCCAATAAAAAACTGTTCCATTGGATGAATATCCACGATATCTCGATGAATCATTTGCTCTGGTTTCGTTTCGTTAATAATACGAGTAACTGGTTCATGATAATCAGTAAAATGTTTTGCTAACTCTTGAGGAGTATATTTCGCAAATTTTGGATCACGTTCTTTCGCATTGATTAGTGCATACCAATAGAGTTGATTGTTTGGTAATGGTACGAGACCAAAACGACCATTCGATGCCCATGTTTCGTAGAAATCTACTGTTACAGATGGAATAGATTCTGCAGATATGACACCACGCCAGCATGTGTACCCAGCATAACGATATAAATTTTGACTTAGTAATTGTTTGCGAATCGGTGAATGGATACCGTCCGCTGCTACTAACAAGTCACCTTCTGCTATGCTTCCATCTTTCAATGTCACTTGTACTTTTTGTTGATTTTGCTGAACATGTTGAAAATCTTTTCCAAAATGCACGATATTTGAGGATAATCTTGTCAGTAAAATTTCGTGTAGATCTTTTCGATGGAGCGAATACATTCTTTCAAACTGTCCCGGAATCTGTAGTTTATTTAATAGATTTCCTTTTTGTGAATATATATGAAAACCATCACTTCGATTCCCTTGATGAATAATCTCATCTACAATACCATACGACTGTAACGCTTGAAGGGCATTTGGAGCAATAATTATACCAGCTCCAGCTACAGTTGGTTCCATATTTTTTTCGTATATTTCTACATCTAGACCTTTTTGCTGTAACATAAGACCAGCACATAATCCTGCAATACCGCCACCAACGATAATTGCTTTTTGTTTCATCTTTTACTCCCCCCTATTTTTTACAAATACCTTCCCAAACGACATTTAAGCTTTGTTGGAAAAACTCTTTTGCATCGACGTTCTGCTGCATGATTGCCGTCATTAAGGTGTTAAAGTAAATGCCCATAATGGTTGAAGCAATCAGTTCAGTGTCCCATTTGCTATGGAATGTTCCATTATTGATTGCCTTTTTAATTATTTCTATCAAGTAGTTTTGAAATCGATCGATGCTTTTCGATTCGGTTTGAATGAGATATTCAGATTTAATTAACTCCAATACAGTAAATTTCATAATCTCACCATGATCTAAGAAGCGCTGTAACAAATCCCCTAAGCTACTTGTAATTTGTTCCTTAAGCAATGTATGACTTTCCAGCTCTGCTTGGTGCGTTAGAAAGTAATCAATTTGCGATACACCTAAATACAATAAGATTTCATCTTTTTTGGCAAAATAATTAAAAAAGGTTCCTTTTGCTATATCACAAGCATCTGCAATTTCTTGAACTGTCACCTGTTCATAACCTTTTTCTTTGAATAACTGCATCGCTTTCATGTAGATTTGTTCTTTTAATTCTTTTTTCCGATTTGCTTTCATCATATGCCCCCCAAAAAATGACCGCAGTCATTTTATGACCAAAGTCATTTTAATTCTATAATAATAAAACGTCAACAGTGTAGCTACAAAAAAACACCCCAATGGGTGTATTTTTTATGTATTATTGGAGGCTGGGAGTCTGGTTTTCGCCCAAAAAATGTTGCTCCCTTTCGATAGTATTGGCTCCATTAATGAGTTACTTTTGACCATCACGTGCTTTAACCGGGTATATTCTTCCAGTGCGTAAATGGACAAATCAGATCCGAAACCCGTCATCCTGAGTCCGTCATGCGGCGTCTCGCTCGTTAAGAAAAGATGCGTATTCGTCATAAGGATTTACCTTTGTTAAATCCTCTGTATCTACATAGGAATAAACCCAAAGATTTGTTATAACCACGCCATCATAGATAACAACTACAATCTCGTCATAGACATCTTTATTTAAATCGTGATTACTGCTTTAATCTCATAACCTTCCTTTAAATCACCAAATTGGTCAAATGCATCTGTTTCTCCTTCCAAACTTATTGGAAGACCAACATTTTTTAAATAAAGGCTCTGTTAAACATAGTTGTTGATTTTTGACCAAAACAAAACCTACAAACTAAATGTAGGTTTTAAGCCTTTTATTAAACTATCGAACTCGTCGTATTATGAGGTCAGCCAGTTTTTACTGGTTGACCTCTTTCAATTAGGCTGTTTTCGGTTAACTGTTGCTAAATTTCTGTTATAATTAGGTTAAATGGTTTGTCTGTTGGGGGGTATAGCACATGGACTGGAAGGCTGTTTATGGCGATTTTAGTGATTTACCTAAGTCTGAACAACATTCATTGTTTCAAGCCATTAAAGATACGCTTTTCCCTGAACCCAAAGAGGACATTGCCAATATGGTTGGCGAAATTCGGGAAGTACGTTTCAGCAGTGGCTTGGCGTGTGTCCATTGTGGTAGTGTTAACATCAAACGTAACGGCAAATATCGTTCTCGTCAGAGATACATCTGCAAAGACTGTGGAAAATCATTTAATGATATGACAGCAAGCCCGATTTCAGGAACCCATCATCCTCACAAATGGCTAAAATACTTTCAAATGATGGTAGATGGCGTTACGTTGCCAAAAATCGCTGAAAAATTGGAAATCCACGTTTCCACTGCTTTCTATTGGCGGCACAAGATTTTAATTGCATTGCGTTCAATTGGCTTTTCTACGTTGAAAGGCATCATAGAGAGCGACGAAACGTACTTTTTGGAAAGCAATAAGGGCAAGAAATCCGTCACGCATCGTAAACCTCGCAAACGTTGCGGTAAAGCGAAGAAGCGTGGAATCAGCAAAGAGCAAATCAGCGTGGTTGTCGCTCATGACCGAAACGGAAACGTTTTGTCAAAAGTTGCTGGACGTGGACGCATCACTGCCGATTAAATCGACCAAACACTGAATGGGTGTCTTGAAAAAGAGGTTGTCCTTTGCTCCGATTCTGTCACAAACTATAAAGCATTTGCCAAGCAAAAAGGTATTCCACACGAAATCATTAACGCCAGTAAAGGCATTCATGTCAAAAAAGGTGTATTTCATATCCAACATGTCAATTCCTATCACCAACGTCTAAAAAAGTGGATGGAACGCTTTAATGGTGTAGCGACTAAGTATATGGACAACTACTTGTCCTGGTTTCGCTTTTTAGAGTTGCATAAACAATTGAACAAAATTCTTCGAAAACGAACTATGGTGCTGGAATCCTATAAAAAGGCGAACTTTATGACAGTTGGTATGTTTAAAACTGGATAAAAGTATATTGCTTTACATACATTACGGATACATGAAAGGAACGAACTCTACAACATGGAAATTAGGAAACCGAACATTTTGGAACTTGAAGAAATTATGATGCATTCACCACAAGCCTTGTTTGAAGGGACAATGGGCAGAGTAAAACCTACTGATGAGAAAATTAAACAACTTATTGAGCCACTTTTGGAGAAGGGCTGTTATTACTTAATAGCAACAGAAGATTCAAAGTTAATGGCTGGATTCTAATTGGGGCGAGTAAAGACCAATTTACCGATAGGGTGATTGGCTTTATCTATGAACTTTATGTGACACATGAATTCAGGGGAAAAGGAATATCTAAGCAGTTAATGAAAAATGCCATTGACCGTTTAAAACTTGAAGGATACTCTGAAATTCGTCTGGGTGTCTTTGCAGAGAACCATGCTATTCAACTCTACGAAAAAATGGGGTTTTCTGTGAGAAATATTACTATGAGTTTAACAGTGTAAGAGAACAAGTCATTGTTTGTTGTATATAAACAATAAATGTAATTGACCTATTATCGCTTTCGCGAAATAGGTCATTAATTTATAGTCCGTATATTTAAGTTGGATAATGAGGTTTTTATTTGAATTTATGCAGTTTCTATCTCCCCTATCCCGGAGCTTAGATTGCTAAGTTTTACTTCGGCATCCACTAATTCTTTGTATACATGGTTGTTCTGAAGCAGTTCAGCATGTGTTCCCTGTTCTTCGACTCGTCCACCCTTCATTACGTAGACGATATCAGCATTTTTGATTGTATCAAGCGTTCGGTATGCCTATCCAAAGCAGACGTAGCTTCATCTAGAATGAGGATCTCTGGATTCCTTAAAATAGCGCGCGCCAAAGCTAGCCGCTGTTTTTGTCCACCAGACAATGTAATCCCTCTTTCGCCTATCGTTGTATCATAGCCATTTGGTAAATTTACGATATCATCATGAATACACATTAATCGACAAACATGCTCGATTTGTTCTTGCGTAACATTCTCTACTCCCATCACTACATTTTCTCTTATGGTTAAGGCAAACAAATATGGTTCCTGAAAAACAATCGTAACCTTTTTTGCCCAATCTCCTCTTTTGATCTGTTCAATCTCCTTCTCGTTCACGAGAATACATCCCGAGTCTGGAGAATAAAAACGAATCAACAGATGAGCAATCGTTGATTTCCCGCTTCCACTTCCCCCCACGAGGGCAACCTTTTTTCCAATGGGAAAGGCCAGATTACACCCTTTCAGAACGGAATCGTTACTGCCGTCATAACGAAAGGTGATTTGTGAACAAGAGAGGGAAGTAACTGGTTCCTTAAAAGGTAACGTGCCATCCGAGATCGTTCTGTCTTCAAGAAAATTTCTGACACGATCGACAAATGCCATTTTCCCTGCGACCTCAACGGAAAACTTGTATGCTTTCTCAATTCCAATCATTAATTCCGACGTTAATTGATAAATGACAACAAAGAAACCTACAGACAATTCCCCTTGTAATACCTGGTACCCGCCGATGGCAAGCGCCATCATGTAACTTCCCCAAATGATTGGATCTTTTGTAAGGAGTTGCTTCACCATCATTTTTCCCTCTGCCATGACACTTTTGTAATAACGGTCGAATACTTTCGAATACCTTTTGTACTCCCACTCTTCTCTATTAAAAGCAACAACTTCTCTTGTAGATGCTACTCCTTCTTCCATGCAAATGACTACTGCTGTCTTTTCCTTCTGGATTTGTGCGGCCATTATTTTTTGCCTAGCACCAAAGGTCCGTCCCATTTTTACAAAGATGATGCTGAATACAAGCACACCTGCAAGAATTAACGGGCTGTCGGTCCCAATCACAATACTAACGATTAATGCGTGAAAGATATATTTGAAGGCATCGGCAATATCTTCCCCGATTAGTCTAGCCACAGCAGGGATCTCATTTGAAAACAGTTCTACGTACCTGCCTGTTCTCTCTTTGTGCAACTGGGGAATTGGAATGTGATATAAGTGGTCAAGAGCCAGGGCTGTTAACCGCTTCCGAAAAAAGCTATGTACAATTCCTAGAAGATAGGGACTGAAAACAAACAAAAGGGAGTAGACCACATAACAGATAGCAATCATCGCCAACATTCGCCAAAACAAAGGATATTGCCCTTTCACAATCACTTCATCGATAATTTGTTGTTGCAGTGTCAGTGTTGCAATATAGGCTACAGACTCCAAAAGCCAGAGAAGCATCGCAATAAAATACAAGCCTCTGCACTTACTGATATGCGACCAAATCCAAACCCAGTTACGCATGGATTACCTCCTGGCTGACATCCTCATTAGCGAGTCGATAAAATGCTCCCTTTCTACGCATCAATTCATCATAAGTACCTGTCTCTATGACAATACCTGCATCCATTACGATAATTCGGTCATAATCTCGTATGGTGCTAAGACGGTGAGCCACTGTAATAATCGTTACGTGCTTGAGAGTATCCTGAAAGGATCGTAAAATGAGATTTTCGGTTACATTATCCAGTGCAGAAGTGGGTTCATCTAGGATTACAATAGGTGCCTTTCGAAGGAACATTCTGGCTAATGACAACCGTTGTTTTTGCCCACCGGACAGTTTTACCCCCCGTTCACCTACCAAGGTATCATAGCCTTCAGGTAAATTCATGATCATTTCATGCAATTGCGCTCCTCTGGCTGCTTCCATTATTTCTTCTTCCGTGGCATCTGGCCTTGCAAATTGGATATTTTCCCGTATAGAAGAACCAAACAAATATACGTCCTGAAACACAAGCGACAATGCGTTGCGAAGCGAAGCAAACGAATAATTAGCCACTGGAACATCGTCCAAAAGGACCTCACCCTTTTCAGGATCATAAAATCGTCCTATTAATTTGAGTAAGGTTGATTTTCCACATCCACTTTTTCCTACAATAGCTATTTTTTCTCCAGCGTGGATGGTTAGAGTCACTCCTTTTTATACTTGCTGTTTGTCCGGGTACGAGAAATGAACGTCTTTGAAAGTGATCTGACCGTGAACAATCTTCGGAGCATAAGGATGGTCAAGTTCTTTTACCTCAGGAGTGACACACATAAATTCGTACAGGTTTTTTACCTGGTATAAGAGTACCTTTTGTTCCGTTATCAGTGTGATCAGCGATGTCAAACGATGCAAAGCATTGAAGTAGTAGAGCAAAAAGGCTACAAACTCCCCCACTGAAAGGGTTTGGTTCTGGATGGCGTAAAAGCCATAGATAAACAATATGATACAGCCGATGTAATAACTTAACCGTCTAACTGTCCCCCGCCAGTATGCGTACCAGTAACGCATCACATAGTATTTATTCAACAAATCCGTCACGTGAAAACCTCGTTGTGAATCCCACAGATGCGAAAAGGATGCACGTAATTCCGTCAAGGCAGATATACTTTCATATACTTTCTGTCCAAACTGCATTTGGCTGTTCGCCAATTTTTGAGCAGTCCATGAGGCTCTTTTTTCAAAATAAGGCCCTACTAGGTAATAAAGGAGAAAACAAGGAAGAAACAATAATGTCAGAGTACTGCTAAGCGAGAACATTAGAATAAAAGAAATACATGTGAAGATCGCATTTTGCAAAAAGTCAGGAAAATATTGACGATATAATTTCTGGAGAGCGGAAACTTCGGTGTTTAGTAATGTCAGAATGGCTCCCGATGGTGTTTTTTCATAATAGGAGAAACCAAGACGACGTAACTGTTGAAAAATAGAGATTTGTAAATCACGAACAGTATTCTCCTGAATGATCCGTTGAGCAAGTTCCTTCCCAGTGCCCGCCCCGAATTTAAAGGCTAACACCAAGAGAATCAAGAATATGCCCATGACGAACCCTCTAATGTCTTTTGCAGGGTAGATTACATCGATAAAATGCTGAACAAATTTCGGAATTAATAGCTCACAGGTCGCTGCAATAAAACCACATGTACAAAGCAAAACAACCCAATTCTTGTAAGGTCGCATGAATGAAAGAGCCCATATATATTGCTTCGTAGTTACCCTAGTGTTTTCATCATGTGATTGATTCACACTATTATCCTCCTCGAGATCTCCTCCCAGTTGTTCTTGATGAGTAAGTTGTATTTTACCATAATTTGGGCGACTATCAAAAATGGTTTACTTCCTATTTCCCTCTATCAATGTGGAATAGTGTTGAGCTGTCCGCTTTCTCCTGATTCAATGAATAATTGACGACCACCTTCACGCGGAATTGCGCCAATTGAATGACCACCTGCCGCCAAATGCCACGGAACACATCCGTTGTTTAGTGATAATAAAGTAATAGACCGGCACTCCTTATCTATCAAGGAATTCCGGTCATTTTAATCGATAAGATATTTATAAATTGTTTTAGACTCGATGTTGTATTTCATTGTTGCATAAGTAACTTCGAATAATAAAGTTAGACTACCGCCGTATGTGGACCCGCATATATGGTGGTATGTAAGAAAGGAGCTATCCGTCCCCTCTTAATCGATTAAGCGGGCTAGGATTTCCGAACAGGTAAATATGCTTTTGGAATTTTACAGGCTACGCTGAACAACAAAGGTCATCATCGCATACGCTTCTTGATTTGGCCTGCCTGCCTAATACTTTGGCACGCCCTTCGCTTAGCTCTCTTAATGCTTCGACAGTCTTCTCAAGGCTTTTTTCGACTTGATATGCAAATTTGCGAATGATCTTCCCACGAGATGCCCGCCTCTAATAAAAAAGACAATTAAGTTATTTAATTGACGGATTGTAATATGAAGTGCGACACCTAACGAAAGGCAAAAAAATGGCCCATGATTGATTCGTGTAAAATGAAGTTACCACACCACATTTACACGGGAGAATCAATCATGAGTTATTCCCATCTTAGCATAACCGAACGCAGTCAGCTAGCAATCCTTCATCGCATGGGTTGGTCTACCCGTGCGATTGCCACAGAACTCAAACGACATCATTCTACCATTGCTCGCGAGTTAAAACGAGGGCATGGGGTAGAAGAATACCAGGCTGAGACTGCTCATGTGGCTTATGAGAAACGACGTGAACGATCTATTTCTCGGAGCAAATGGACAGCCGAACGTGAGCAATACATTGCCGGGAAGTTGGCACAAACCTGGTCTCCCGAGCAGATTGCCGGACGGATGAGTCAAGAATGCCCCAAACAGCAGGTTTCGTTTAAAACGATCTATCGCTGGCTGTATCAAGGTCTTCTGGTCAAAGAAGATACTGCTGTCCTGCGTTACAAAGGCAAACGCCGAGGGCCTGTAGAAACGCGTGGCCGATTCAACATAGGCAAGTCTATTCAGCAGCGCCCCAAAGACGTGAGAAAACGTCAAAGTTTTGGTCACTGGGAGCTGGATACGGTTGTTTCCAGTCGGGGAAAAAGTAAAGCATGCGTCGCTACGTTCGCTGAGCGCAAGACCCGCCTCTATCTTGCCGTTAAGATGCCTGATCGAACCTCGACCTCTCTGGAGAAGGCATTTGGGGTGGTCGCGGCTTCTTTTCCCAAAGGAACGTTTCAAACAGCTACCGTTGATCGGGGGAAAGAATTTGCCTGTTATGAACGGTTGGAGTCGGCACATGATCTAGCTATTTACTTTGCTGATCCTTACTCCTCTTGGCAAAGAGGCACCAACGAAAACGCGAATGGTCTTCTCCGAGAATTCTTCCCCAAAGGAATAGATTTTGCGGAGGTCTCTGAGGAAGAGCTTGCTCAAGCATTGGGTCTCATGAACAACCGTCCAAGAAAATATCTGGGTTGGAAGACGGCTCACGAATCATTCATGGAAGCTCTGTCGCACTTGGCTTGCCAATCCGTCATGTAAAAAAAGACACTAGCGATGTAGTGTCTTCTGTCTAATGTCCGTTTGTTTATTTGGAGTTACGAAAAACCTCCCATGTATGTAAATCTTATCTCCTTGATTCGTACATGACTTGAACCGACAGGACTTTCTAAAACGATTGAATCTTCAGGCCCTGCCAATAGCAATTGCCTGCCGATCGGAGATAAGAACGAAATTCGATTGTTGTCAGGATCAATATCTGTAGGATATACCACAGTAAATGATTCCTCATACCCATCCACTTCAAATAAAACTTTAACACTACTGCCGAGAAGTGTAATCCCATGCAATGATTGTAATAAGGCATCGTCATCACCCGCCAGCAATTTTTCCAATGTTTCTTTATAGCGCTGTACCAAGCTATCGATAACCTGTTTATCTCTTCCGTATTCACGGACATATTGATCGTAGAAAATCGAATATTGTTCATCAAAGAAAACGAGCTGACTAATCAGATGTTTGCGAGTTCCGCTCATAATACTATGGCTCATAATAAATGTCACCTCCAAGATGCTTTTCATAAACGAGTTTGATGAGAGTCATGTCTTTCATACAAAAGCCCTCCTTAAAAAAATAGCCCCCGAAAGGGCTTTCCAATCATTTTATCAGGAATTCACAAATGATTCCATGTCATTGCAAAAAGTTAGCAGTCGCATCCACTATTTCCTGTCTCCCAGTGAAATGACTTGATCGGGATGTCCTGATTTTTGTCCGAATGGATTGTATCCAATTACAATCAGCTTGTCATTTTCCGTCACCAGCATATGGTAATGAGACCCAGGTCCCTCGATCGCGTATCGATAAGTCGAAGATACGAGGCGAACAGGCTCAGGTATCTTCGACTTAACGGATGGACCCCATTCATGCTCGAAAATCTGTCCATCCGTTGTCAGTCTAAGCCTACCGCTCATCTTGTCTATTCCTTCTTCTACATTTGCGCTTTTTTCCACTCGTATTGAATTTATTTTTTGTGTGTGCTCAAACTCTGGTTGAAGCAGAAGCTCCTCAACCCGTCCCTTGTCATCCCTCACCCATATCGACGCTGGGTCGTGCGTATAGCGAACAAAATATTCGGGTGCTAACCCTTTTATGTTGCGGAGGTCGGGTACTTTCTTGAAACGGAAGGCGTCCTCTTTGGTTCGATCTGCATAGAGCACTTCTCCTTCTTGGGTCAGCGCCAGAAACGTATATTGATTTGCATACAAATTCGTGATGCGAGAGGCAAGAGAGGAATCAATCTCGACTAGCTCCGCCTTACCTGGAACCATTTTGCGATCATAAGACCTTGCATTATCATAATCGAATGCAATGGCTATATAACGATCGTCTTCTGTACGAACCAGCAGATGACTATCACCACCAACCATATCCTTTACGGAAAAGGGAAGGGGAAGTGTTTGACATCCTGTAAAGTCATTCTCCCACATCTGGAGCTGGCCAGCTTTGTTTATGGTTACGGGAGTTCCGTCCATACTGTCCAATTTCCGTATCTGCGCAGGGCCCTTGACTTCATACGTTGTGCGATTTTCATACATGCTCCAGATGGAACCATCTAGTCGGACGAAAAACGGTTTATCCAATTTTGTTACGACCTGCTGAATATCGGGTAATTGACCGATTTCCGTCCACTGTCCAAAGAGAACCGGAACTCTCCCAAGCTGTCCCGTCATGTTGCTGCCCCAGGAATAAACGTGCCCGCCTTTATCCAGCGCAATAGCATGATCTGTCCCGGCTTGAATGTCGATAATACGTGTTAAGCCTTGGATCTGAACTGGCTGATCGATCGTTGTAGGCCCCTCGTCTCCCAGCATGCTGTTCATGTTTGCTCCCCATCCCCACACAGAGCCATCCGTCTTGACCATGAGATACATGTCATCTGCTGTTACTGCCAACCTTTTCGCACCATCCGCTACGGGCATTCGCTGTGGCGCTTTTTCTTTGGAAGAGAACACAAACACTTCTCCGGAATCTACCTGGATGAGACCATGATCCCGATAATCCACTGCAATCAGTGTTACCTTGCCAGGCACCGGGATTATTTGCTGGTTTTCGGCTGTTAATTGTCCTCCACCACTTCCATCAACATAACTAAGCTTACCAGTCGAGTCTACAAGAAATAATGAAGAGGCAGAGCCGTACAGCTTTTGTATGTTCACGAATCCAATTAGCTGCTCTGGCTTTTCGGTGTTGATATCATGCTTCCACAAGGTCCCATCCTTTTTCAGAACGATCAAGGCTTCGAACATGTCTACTACTTGAATGGATTCACTGTTTTCCAGCTCTTTTATTTTTTCAGCCGCCCCTTGTGAATTGAGTTTCCATACCTGGCCATCATTCGTGAGCGCAAAGGAATCCGAGATTTGCTTGACTCCGCGTAACCCCTTTATCTGAACGGGAAAATCTACGGGACCATCGACATAGCCCCATCGCCAAACTGATCCGTCTTTGGTTATTGCATACGAAGTCCCCGGCTTCCAACCGTAACCTGCCCCATCAAATATCGGATCGACACTGATCGCAGCGATTCCACTTAGCGGTTGTCCTGCTTCAAGAGGACGCCATTTTTTTACGGACGGATTGGGAAGAGTCGTTTTCTTGATACTTTCCTCAGAGCAAGCTGCAAGCTCTACCTGCGCAAGAATTTTCTGACTATCGCTATCATTCACGGTTGTTTCCGCTGTCTTTTCTGATGGCTGAACAGATTCTACTGGTTGATCTGCTGGCGAGCAGCCCGCTATGGCTACACCAAGCGTTAACGAATACATCATCATCAGGGAGGTACGGTTCTTCTTCCTCATTCTCGTTTTCCCCTCATTCTTTCCTTGTTATCTTCGTAAGACGTACGACTGCCGCTCGTCGTTACAAATATTTGGAAATAAAACAAAGGGAAAACTTCTTACAGCTTATCCCAGGAAGCAGCTTCGTACGCCATGTCATCATTTAATACAGGGACATTTTCACTGACATTGTGCAGCGCGGCGACATGGACATCCTCGGGATACCCTCTGTGGATCAGCTCCTGCCCTGAACCCGATTGCAAAAGGAGATGGGCTAGATCGTTTCTGGCGGATGTATAGGCAGCAACAGCCATCTGCGCTTCTGGGGAAAGGATATGCTCACCAAGCTCATGCAAAATGGCTCCAGCGGCAATGATGTCTTCGATTGCCGGACGCAGAGCGCCGCTTGGCCATCTTTCTCCACATGCGATAATCGTTACGGTCCCTTTATGCGCACGGACAAAACTGGCTACAGCTGAAGCATTTCGCAAGCAGCCTGCAATGACCGTTGCCTTGTGTTCTTTTGCCAGGACCGTACAGGTGGAGCCATTTGGCGATGGTAGAACGATCCTGGAGTTCAATGGGATTGTCTGCAAGGCTGCCGGAGACAAGGAAATGCGCTCCCCTCTGCTTCCCGCTAGCAATGCCCCTTTTTGCTCAGCAAAGCGTGCCGCTGTGTCATCCTTTACGCGATACGGATATACGATGCCTTCTCGCCCTATTACCACATCTACGCACGTGCTAAAAGACAGCACATCTACAATCACAATGATAGAGGAGCCTCTGCCAACCAGCTCAACGCCTTCATACCCCCACTCAAACCGGGCCGTAAACGCAGCTTGCTTGAACAAATCCTTATGTATCAACAATTTCCACGCCTTCCTATTAAAATGGTTACTCGTCCCCATGCGTTCGCCGTTACAAAAAGGTACAAGATGAAATAAAGTATTATGTCCCACTAATCAAGCTACTATGAATGGAGTGAACGTGAATGTCAGATGAAGGAAGAAGACGCCGTGAGCAAGTAGTAAGAACGACTGGAATTCTGCAAAATAACCTCGCAGTCGTAGTCACAGCACACCTTGACCTCGTTAACCTGAACAACGATCCTGTAGAGGTGCGTGTTCAGGTATTGAACTGGGGTGACGCTGTTACGCAAACCAATCCGGTTAGCACATTGCTGGATGTAACCCAAATGCTTCCAGGTAACACTCGCATGGCGTTTAATGCAGCAGTACCAGCATCTTTCCACTATGAAGTACGCCTTACTGTCGGCTGTCGCAACGATGGTGATCGTGAGATGGATGAAAATGTTCTTCTCACCACTTATGGCCGTACAGCTGTTGGCGGAGGAGTCGTGAACGGTCTTACTGTACTCGACAGCCAATTCCAAACTGTAAGAATTGATACTTGTTTCTAAACCGTTCTCTACCCCAAAAAGGAGCTATGATTTTTTCATAGTTCCTTTTTTCTTTCTACAAACGAGCTATTTTATGAAAACCAATCGGGTATTGTGCGTTCGAATGCATGATGTTCCTCGATTATTCGATTGACCCGGCTCGCCATATCATCTAACAACGCAGGCACAACCCGCTGTGTAAACCGAATAAAGAATCCAGAAGGAGTCTATTTCCCCTGCTTTTTGGAAGTACCCAGCAATTTGTCCCTGGCAAAAAGGAACACTGCTCTCTCTGCTGAAAAATGCAAGCTTGGTGAACTCGTGAATCGGATCTCCCCAATCGTAACGATTGAAATCGATGACCCCAGCATAAGTCCGGTTATGAACAATCAAATTTCCAACATGGAAATCGTCATGCAAAAAACGGTTCGGCCTTTCTTTCAAATAAGGTAGATGCTGTTCGATGAAATCAAGGATTTTGTCAGTGTGGTTGATTCGAAGCGAAGAATCATGATACGCCTTTACGTACTTTCGATGCTTTGGGACACATCTGTCAAACCAGGAGGAAATGCTAGGAGGAGCAGAAAGCTGATGCATCTTCGCTAGTTCTCTGCCAGCGTTGTAACCGATTTTTTGCTGCTCGTCAGTGGACAATTCTGCCAAGACATCTCGCGCATCCTCTCCCTCCAAGTAAGAGAGAATCATATAACCGATCCCCAACCGCTGGTGCATGCCAAGCTCGATGGGCGAAGAGGCTTTGACTCCCAGGGTCTGGATAGTCTCCAGAATTTCGTATTCCACTGTTTTTTGCTCCCATTGGTCGAGCTTAAAAACCCGCAGCAATTGGTTCTCTCCATGATCCGGGTAAATCCTGTACTTCTCATCCGTCGAAAAGCCTTTCAAAATCTTTTCTATACGGACTGCATTTGCGAGAGCCGGAATCTCATTTTGCAACTGATCAAGCCATTCACTCACGGTATCCCTCCTGCCTGAAGCCATACTAGCCTTGATTGCACAGGCGTTTTTACATGAATTGGAATACGTATTGTAGCATAACTTTTCCAGCAAAGAAACAAAGACGTCAGGATTTTTTCCCGACGTCTTGTCTTAAACTTAGCGAGCGGTCCAACCGCCATCAATCACGATTTCTGTTCCCGTAACAAAGCTTGACTCATCTGATGCGAGGAAAAGAACACCGTACGCAATATCTTCCGGTTTTCCCAAACGAGGCAACGGTGTCCCCATCTCGAACATCTGTTGGGCTCCCTGATCTAATGCCTTCTGAATCATCGGTGTAACAATAATGCCAGGATGAACAGAGTTCACACGGATGTTATCATGAGCCAGCTCAACCGCAGATGCTTTGGCAAGCGCACGCAATGCACCTTTGGAAGCGGTGTAAGCGTTTGTATAGTTCAGAGCCACCAAGCCGGCGATCGAGGAAATGTGAATAATGGAGCCTCCCCCGACTTTTTTCATTTCAGGTACCACATACTTCATACCAAGGACGCATCCAGTCAGGTTAATGTTTAAAACCTTATTCCAGTGCTCCAACTCAAATTGATCCAGTTTTTTATCGGTACTCACACCCGCGTTGTTGACCAATACATCTACTTTTCCAAACGCTTGTACCGCTTTTTCTACAACGTTTTGCCAATCTGCATCTGAAGCGACATCATGCTTTACAGCGATGGCCTTGCCACCCGCATTTGTGATTTCTTGCACGACCTCTTGCAGCTTTACCTCCTGCATATCTGTTGCAACGATTCTTGCGCCTTCTTGTGCAAACATTTTTGCTTCCGCTGCACCTTGACCCATGGCAGCACCCGTAATGATTACTACTTTTCCAGCTAGACGATTCATTTGCGATCCGTCCTTTCTGTTTATGAATAGTTCACGAATAAATTGGCCTTTAATAGACAACTAGTTGTTTTTACAACACTGTGTCGTACATAATTATAACAACGCCCATTTTATTCGACAAACAACAGAAAATCGCAACCTGATGCTTAAGCAACACCTGATTCAAATTTGTCGATGAACCAATAAAAGTTAAACAAGGAGCTGCATTTTGTTGTCAAAAGCTAGAAAAGTAGACCCACGGATCATTCGTACACGTCACTTAATGCGTGATGCCCTCGTTTCCCTTATTGATGAAAGAGGATATGAAAGTATTACCGTACATGATATTACGGATCGAGCAACGATCAATCGGGCGACCTTTTATCTGCATTATCGAGACAAACAGGATTTGCTGATTTCAAGCACAGACGACATTCTCGAAGAATTGATCACGAATCTGGAAATGACGGACACCGCTGAAGTTTCCTTTGCCGATCTTGAGGAGCCTCCGTCTTCCTTTGTTGGCATGTTCGAACAAATTGCCAAGCACGCTGACTTTTACCGTGTGATGCTGTCCAAGCAGCATATGCCCTATTTTGTTATGCGGGTGCAGGAGGTTCTCGCAGGATTTGTCCAGGAAGGGCTGTCATCCGTGCTGGCGAAGGACAATGAGCTCTCTGTCCCGAGGGAAATGGTGATTCGTTACACGGCTTCTGCTTTTTTAGGAGTAATGATCTGGTGGTTGGAAAACGATATGACTTACTCTCCGAAATACATGGCAAGCAACCTGCTTCGAATCGCAACCAAAGGACCTTATACCAATAACCCTTTTTAATGAAACCTTGATCGAAGGAAAATCAGGCTTGTCGTTGAAATTGCACAAAAGAAAAAAGCTGCCCGCGAACGGACAGCTTTTTTTATAAGGAGACTTACAGTTTTACTACGTTCTCAGCTTGTGGACCACGGTTGCCTTGAACGATGTTGAATTGAACGCGTTGACCTTCATCCAAAGTTTTGAAACCGTCGCCTTGGATTGCGCTGAAGTGAACGAATACATCGTCTCCGCCTTCTACTTGAATGAAACCGAAACCTTTTTCTGCGTTAAACCATTTTACTGTTCCGTTCGTTTGCATTTAAAAAAACCTCCAAAAAGTCAATTTGAATATGCTAGTCATATTTACCGAAGCAATAAAACTCACATATCATGAAGAAATACCCCTTGTAGTGAAGTGATATGCCTTCATGATATGTGAATAATATCTACTTCGAATATATGCGATTGTCGTAAGGACGGAACTGCAAAGTTATAGCTTTTTGAAAACCTAAAACAACGAAAGCCCTTCCTCTCTTTCATCCTTGCGGCTCCGATGACCGCGCCAGTGTGAATCGGGGATTCAAAAACGTAATCCATGAGCATACACCTCGATGAATTGATGGGCTTCGATTTTTCAAGTAGCAACATCATTCTACCATGCTTGTCCAATTAAATCAATAACTCTCTACTCCTACAAGCGCTTTCGCATCTGATACAATAAAAGATAGGAGGGATTTTGATCATGACAGATACTGTACATAGTAAAACATTAAAACAGATGTTAGATAACAACTTGAACCTTATTTTACTAGATGTCAGAGATAACAACAAGTTCCTTATGGGCAGCATATCTCATGCAAATGCACCAACCAAAAACGTCCCTTATCTATCTATGAAGGAAGCGGACAAGCTATTCGATGATGAAACGGAAAAACAAATGGAAAATGCACAGATCGTAACGATTTGTACGACTGGAAACAAAGCGCAGAAGGCTGCTGCACTACTGCGTGAAAATGGGTTCAAAGCCACTGCCCTACTAGGCGGACTCACCGCCTGGGACGAAGAGAATCGCGATAACGAGTAGCTAACTACCAAATATTACTCCTTTATTTCGGGTGGGATAGTCTGATATTCTGGGTCATGCCAAACCAATACGCCGAAACTTCCACTCGATTGGAAGTGCGGGGGACTTTTTTTTGCGGGGAAATCCGCATGGGGTGAATCGCCACTGGCGACGGGTTGTTTCCTCAATCCGAATCCGACAACTAACCTCGTAGGCTAAAAAAAGGAGACGATGTGAATATGAAACGCTTTGGTACAGCTACCATTGCTATGACTCTAGGATTGGGCTTGGCCCTAACAGGCTTCTCCACCTCAGCTTTTGCTGCATCTACAAATTGCCCAGTTCAATCGAACTTTCAATCTCAATTAATGCCTTTCCTGCAACAAATGCAGAAGCAATCGAATCAAGCTTCTCTACCAACGTATTCACAGCCCGTTTCTAAACAGAATCAACCGTTCAATTTCTTAAATTGCCAACAATTTGCACCGAAGCAATATTTTGCTCAACCTACTCAACAAGCACCTGTACAAGCTCCAGTGCAGCAAGCGCCTGTACAACAGGCACCAGTACAACAAGCTCCAGTACAGCAAGCTCCTGCACAACCAGCAGCTACACCTGCTAAGGAAACAAACCAGGCTCAAGCCTCCAATTTCGTGAAGCAAGTTGCTGACTTGGTCAACCAAGAGCGTGCAAAAGCAGGTCTTAAGCCTGTTCAATTGGACTCGGCTCTCTCGGATGTAGCGCTTGCGAAAGCTGCTGACATGTCCAACAACAACTATTTCGATCATAATAGCCCGACATACGGTTCCCCATTTGATATGATGAAAAAGTATGGCATCTCCTTTATGACTGCCGGTGAAAATATCGCCATGGGTCAACGCAGTCCTGAAGAAGTTATGAATCAATGGATGAACAGTGAAGGTCACCGCCAAAACATTATGAATCCTGCCTTCACTAAAATTGGTGTTGGTTATACAAATGGTTACTGGGTACAAGAATTTATCGGATAATCAACCAACAAGCGAAAGCCGAGCTTCTCTTCTGTAGAGAGCTCGGCTTTCTTCATTGCTCACCGTTATCTTTGTTCAGCCTTGGAAGCCTGTCCATTCTTTGACGTGTCGCAGCTAGACTGCCCAGAACAGCAGCAGCTATCCTGTTCATTCAGGAGTGCTACTTCTTCCTGCCCGATTTTTTGCTTGGTCGGATAAGCAGATACTTGCTGCATCTCGGCATTGAAATCAGAATGATCATTCATCCCCCAGGCCTCCTCAGAGTGTTTTTACCCTGTTGCCTGCTTAGTATGAGCGAGTCCATCGCGGGCATCCTCACAAAACAATGGGAATCGAATCGCACCTGTTATAAGCAGCTTTTTACCTGCTAATAATATGTTCAAGATCCTTGAGTGCGGCTGCAGCGGCAGCAACTGGATCAGATTTTCCACCTACGACCAAAAGATCACCCATGACGTCTGTCTCGACTCGTATGGCTTTTGTCGTCCCGGTTACATGGGCAAAAGGATGTGCAGTATCTATCGCTTGTAATTCGACTGATGCCGCAATTCCATTGTCTGTTTTGCGGATGCTGCCAATCAGCTTTGGAATCTTGCCTTGCTGCTTCCAAAAGGAGATATGGTCAGTGGATACGTCCCTTACGCTCGTTTTTGGAACATCTTGTAGCTGCAACGAAGCTCCAAAAGCAGCATTCGCCAAAATGGTGACCTTGCAGGCGGTATCCCAGCCGTCAATATCATAGCTTGGATCAGGTTCAGCAATCCCCAGCTTTTGCGCATCACGAATAGCTTCCTCATGTGACAAACCGTCTTCCATCATTCGCGTAAGAACGTAATTCGTCGTCCCAGTAAAAATTCCCTCAATAGCCCGCACCTCACAACCAGCCAGGTTGTATTGTAATAAATCGATGGTTGGTAACGCCGCTGCTGTCGCACCACTAATTTTCAGCATGACGTTATTTTGTTTAGCAAGCTTCGACAAACCGGCATAATCAACGACCAAAGCCCCTTTTGATATCGTGATGGCATGCATCCCTTGCACGAAAGCCTGGCGTATGTAAACAAGACCGGAGCCACCTGTCTGAATATCGGTCGGGCCTGCTTCAATCAAAATATCTGCGTTACTGTCGGACAAAAAAGCAGCGCCGTCAAAAGAGCTTTCTGTAATCTGCCTCTGCGCCGCGAAGTCTTCCCACTGTGGAACTGACAATCCATCAGGATGGAAACAGCCTCCTGCAGAGCGTGCAACCCCTACCAGTCTGACATCAGCTTTGTATTTTTCCTTATAGTACGCATGCCTTTTATCTAATAACCGTGCTACCTGCTTACCGACTGATCCAAATCCTGTAATGACAATATTCCAACGTTTCATTTTGTTCCACCCCGTGTCTGCCTTATTTGCGTATGACTCTGCGCTGAAGCAAGATAGGATCAGCATCTCGTGGCTTCAATTTCTTCCCCGACCTCACCGCGTACAGCTCATCTACGTAATCAATGAACAGAATTCCTTCCAAATGGTCCATCTCATGTTGGATGCATCGAGCCAATAAATCCTTTGCCTCTATCGTGACAATCTCCCCATGGCGTGTGTACGTCTCTACCTTGACAATAGCGGCGCGCGTTACATAACCGATTACCCCTGGAATCGAGAGGCATGCTTCCGGTCCTGTTTGTGCCCCTGACCGTTCCAATATGATCGGATTTATCAGCTCGATCAAGCCAGTTCCACAGTCCATTACGACCAACTGTTTGGGTATGCCAATCTGAATAGCGGACAAGCCAGCCCTGCCTTTATCACTATAGAGCGTCTGTGCCATATCATCTAAAATTTTTTCTGTCTGTGGGGTAATCGTATGGACTCGCTTTGACACTTCACGCAATAAAGGATCGCCCAAGCGGATAATCATGCGCTCTGCCATATGCTACTCCTCCCGCACAACATACTTCGTTGCTTTCACGGTAGCAAAGCCACCTCGTCAATGTCAAAGGAATTCCGTGTAAAAATCTGAAAAATGATCCCATGATAGATGACAAATGTGCGTAGATACGCTATCTTTATTGGTAAACATACAGATGTTCTAAATGAAGAGGGAGGCTATCATGCATTCAATAGCAACACAGCTGAACGAAACCATTCAGCGGGAAAATCCACACGTTTTTGACATGCTGTCCAATATCGGAAAACAGATTTATTTCCCAAAAGAAGGGATTCTTAGCCAATCAGCAGAAGCGAAAGCAAAAGCAAAAAAATACAATGCGACCATCGGGATTGCACTCGAAAACGGGCAACCTATGCATTTGAAGGTCATTCAGGATAACCTGTCTGCCTTTGCCCCAAAAGATTTGTATGAGTATGCTCCTCCGGCAGGAAAACCTGAGCTGCGCGCTGCATGGCGCAAAAAAATGATTGAAGAGCAGCCTTCCCTGGCTACCAAATCATTCAGTAATCCAATCGTGACCAATGCCCTGACTCATGGATTGAGCGTAGTGGCTGATCTGTATGCAGATAATGGTGACAGTGTGATCATCCCAGACAAAAACTGGGAAAACTACGAGCTCACTTTCGGCATCCGTCGTGGTGCGGAAATGGTATACTACCCGTTATATAACGATGAAATGAAATTTAATGCTGCTGGATTGCGTGACGCGATTTTCGCACAAAAAGAAAAAGGGAAAGCAATCATTGTTCTCAACTTCCCGAACAACCCAACTGGTTATACACCAGGAGCAGAAGAAGGACGCCAAATCGTAGAAGTTCTCAAAGAAGGCGCTGAAGCTGGTATCAATCTCGTTGTTGTTACGGACGATGCCTATTTTGGCTTGTTCTTTGAAGATTCAATGACTGAATCGATGTTCGCGAATTTGTGTGACCTGAATCCTCGTATCTTGCCCATTAAAGTAGATGGCGCAACAAAGGAAGAATATGTATGGGGGTTCCGCGTCGGTTTCATTACGTACGCTGCTCCATCCAGCGATCTGTTAATTGCACTGGAACAAAAAACATTGGGTATTATCCGCGCTACGATTTCCAGCGGTGCTCATCCTTCTCAAACCTTTGTTCTGCACGCTCTCACTTCTCCTGAATTCCATGCGCAGAAGCAAGAGAAGTTTGATATTATGAAAGGTCGCGCAAACCGCGTCAAACAGTTGCTCGACACAGGCAAGTTTGATGATGCATGGGGCTATTACCCTTTCAACTCCGGCTATTTCATGTGCCTCAAATTGAAAACGGTCGATGCAGAAACACTCCGTAATCATTTGCTGGACCAATACGGTGTTGGTACGATTGCTCTGGGTCAAACAGACCTGCGTGTTGCCTTCTCTTGCATCGAAGAAGACGGAATCGACGAGCTGTTCAATCTCATCTACAGCGGTGTAAAAGATTTGGAAAACGTACTTGCTAAGTAAGAAAACAAAAAGCGTTTTGGCAGTAAAGCCAGAACGCTTTTTTTCTTATTTCTGCAATGTAACCTCTTTTCGTCGTATGCGCATCGTACCAACGAAGATCGACGCAAGAACGAGAGACATCCCGATCGCATGCGTCCGGGTAAAAATTTCATTCAAGAGAAAAATGGCGACAAGAGCCGCACTAATCGGCATCATCCCAGTAAACAGACCTGCTTTGGATGCCTCGACCTTTGCCACACCTTTATACCAGAAGAAGAATGAGAGTACGCTTGCTGTAATTGCATAGTACAAGATCAACCCCCAGACACTAAAAGGCACGCTTCCCCAATCAAAGTGAAGGCTTTCCCAAATCGCAAAAGGCAAAAATAAGACAAAGCTGATTACATTGATTGCCGTTGTCATCTGAAAAGGCGTAATCTTTCCAGCCAATCGTTTGGCAAAGATCGTAAATAACGCTTCACTGACAACTGCCAGGAAAACAAGAGTATTGCCCAGCATGCTTAAAAGCGACTGCTCCTCAGCACCTCTTGTAAAAGTAATGAACGCGATACCACACACAGAGAGCAAAATGGCAATCATGTTGTTCATTTGCAGCTTTTCCTTGAGAAGCCAAAAGGAAAACAAGGCGATGCACGCGGGTACCGTACTTGTAATGATGCCTGCGGCTGTTGCGCTCGTCCATTTTACTCCGTAGAGCATGCAAATACTAAACAGAAATACGCCGAAAAACGATTGCCAAAATAAAACTGTGCCTTCCTCTCTGCTCCAGGAAGCTTTCCATTCACCTCGCGAAGCAAGCAATGGCAACAGAATCAGGATTGCGATTAAAAAGCGCAGCTCAGAAAACAAAAACACAGGAACATGCGAAACAATCTCTTTTCCGATCGAAATGTTAATGCCTACAAAAGCCATTGATAGGGCTAATTGCACGTAGGCAAGCAGCATAGGTTTTTCTCTCCTTCCTCTTCTCCCTCCTACTATTTTCCATCGCGACTGTAAAATCCTTTATCTTATTACCTTGATTTCTCTTATCCTTTTCTAATCGATCACTTATTTTTTTGAATCAGCAGCAAAAGACTTACCCGTTTTGGACCCATACCTCATGCGAAGCTGGGCAATCATGTAAAGCAGCAACGGAAAGACACTGAATATCCCTGTGGTTTGAAACCCTATTGTTTTTCCGATGTTGCTAACAATCGATGACAGATCGGGTGCTGTCCAATAGCTAAATATCATGAGTAATAAACCAAGTGGCAAGACGAGCAGGCGATAGTCTTCCATCCCCACCCACTGCGCCGTTCCGAGAGTTAATGCAAAATAAAACATCGATATTTTCACAAAAGCCCCTGCTACCCATATCGCGATCACAATGGCATCCAGGTTTTCAAAAAAATCAGCATAACTAATCATTTGAACAGCGGTGTAAAAGGGGTACGTCATCGTCCCTACCTCTTGACCTAGTATCAATAACGCAGACAAATTCAAAGATAGCAACGAAACAGCCGCAATACTGACAATGACAAATCCAGTTTTCATCCCCTTTTTTTCATGCGATACGAATGGAATCAAAAAGGAAAACAAAATGACTTCACTGAACCATCCTTGCGGAGCTATGGCACCACGGAGTACAGGAATAAAGCCGTTTTCCAGAACAGGAAAGAAGTTCTCAGCTTTCATAAAGGGAAGCATCAGAATAACGATGCCCATGTAAAACAAAAAGAGGAGTGGTACCAATAGATGAGCAGCCCGAGCGAGTGCCTCTATTCCAGATCGAATTGTGAATGCACAAAGCAAGATCATACTGCCCATGACCACGAAAAGAGGTGTTTTATACAAAAATGAGCCTACGATAAACTCACCATACAATCTCAAAATGTTACCGTCACTATAGAGTAGATTGTACAAAATAATAAGGCCAACGATTTTCCCAGGGATATCCCCTATAATTTGTGTACTGTATTGAATGATTGTTTGCCCCGGGTATAGAGCATGTAATTTATATATAAGATAGACGGTCAGAAAACCGATAACCGAAGCACAAACCGGCGACAGCCACATATCTCTGTGCGCATATTTGGTTGTAATGGCAGGGACGATGAGGTCCGCTGTTGCCACGATGACAGGGAACAACAGGAGCCCCATTTGCATTTCGGATATCGTTGTTTTTTCGGTCATATCCTTCTCACCTTGTCGTTTGTCAATGTAGTCCTACCATGTTGTAGAGGGGCTTAAAAATCACTAACCATACCTGTGAGGGACCTGGCATATTGGGAAAAATCAGGAGTAGGACCCCAATCACCCATCCCGCAAACGTTAAGAATAGAAAAGTCATTTTCGATTTGCCTGTACTTCTCTTTATTCTTTTTCGTTCCACGATCAAAATGAGCGCGACAACGAGAGTAAGTCCAAAAATAGCCGGCCATCTCACTTTTTTCTCACCTCTGATTCAGGAATACCTCCTGGGATCGTGGATAAGCCTGGACGACGTATATAAGCTTTCACAACTACCTCCACTTCCACCTTCGGGAATACCTGCTCCCACTTGTCCTTTACTGCAGCAAACTCTCGCGGATACTTTCGCCGAAAATGAGTAGCAAAATCGAAAATATCCGCCTTGAGTTCTTTTTGTGCCATAGCGAGTGTGCCTTTGATCCGCGTTTCGATGTCATCCCGCAAAGCATTCTCCATTATTTTCATCAGCTTGGGTACAGTGAGGTCCAGGTTGGTGCCGTTCTGAATCAGATCCCCTTCCGTCTCAACTTCAACGAGCATTTTCCATTTCCCATTCTCAATCTTTGGAATCAGCTTGGTCACTTCACGAATCGGGTTGAGCGAGACAAAGCCGCGCACGCTTTTGGCTTTAACCGTTACGGTTGTGGAGGCAATTTCATTTCGTATCCACATAGCCCCTCTTGTGTAGCGTTCAGATAAGAGACCGCTCATTTTCCCATCTTTGAAAACGGCTGTTCCGATTAAATATGGATTGGTTTTCATTGGTTGCGCTGCTTTTTCGGGTTTCATAATCGAAATCATCGGCAACACTGCGGTTTTCTCGTTCCCTTCCAGCATCTTTTGCAGTTCAAGAAGCGTCACCTTCATACCAACATCAAGACCTGAAAGCTTTCTCACGACTTCTGCTGAATTGATTTCAAGAGTGGGTGTTAAGCTGAGCATTTCTTTTGCCTTTCCTTTACTCACGTACATATACGCTCGATTGCGCGGCTCTGGATGACGCGTTAAAAAATCGACTAGCTCTGTAATTCCTTCCTTGGCCAGCTCTTCCCCATATATGTAGATCTTGCAATGCCCCCAAAAAACCTTCCGGGGAAGATTTGCCTGCATTTTGGACAAAGCATCCGCCACATTCACCCCTTTTGTCGTGCGAGAGAGCGTCACTGGGCTTTTGTTACTGGAGCTGGAAGCCGTACCGCCACTAAACGAACGGGGAATGAAGACTTGTGCAGAAAGCTCGATTTCTTTCTCGCTTGCCTTGTCGAACGCTACTGCGGTAATAATGGCTAAATCGTTAATTTCGATCCGATCCCAACAGCCACTTTGCATGAGAATACAGAGAAGGCTCAAAGGAATGAGTATGATCTTCTTCATCAGCTCATCTCTGCCTCCCTGTCAGTAGAGTCTCGTAATTGGCCATACATAGCTCTGAACACCGCGCGCATAAAAAGCGAGGTCTGGTTGTGGTTCTAGTGGAATCGATAACCTTTTTGTCATCGTGTTTTCTCTTAGCTGGACGATAGCTTTTTGCAAAGCCCACGGCTCATGGTACACATCTGCATAATAGAGCCGCTTCGAGTGGTCGCATTGACAAAACAGCGTGTAGCGCTCCGTTAGCCAATGCTCAATCGTCTCTTTATCGGACGCAAAGGCATTTCCAACCGGTTCATACGTACCCGAAAACTGTACAGGCGGACTATGCTTTTCCCTCCTGCCTGAATCAAACTCGATGGAATGCGCTTGCTTCGCAAAACGCATGCTTGCTTGAAAATAAGGCAGTCGATACCACTGCTTTGCAATGGCGGTTATTAACGGATTTGAGGCATCCAATGAGAGGAAATAAACACCTGATTTTTGTTTTGCCTTTACGTACGTCCTCACATTGATTTCAGGAAAGGTAGACGTAAACGGAATCATTGGCAATCGCCGCAGCCGAACCCCACTCATCAAAAAAGGAATGATCCCTAGCCATGCCATGCCTTGATAAGTGTCGATTTCTAGCTCTTGGGGAATAAGACTTCGGAGGACTTTTGGCGGAACCGCCCAGTGAAGAAACAATAAATGCTCCCAGGTTTGCATCATGATCCATCCATGCCTTTGAAATGGCTGTTTGATTTGGATAATCTCCTCGTTGATACGAATCACTCCTTGCCAGCCTGCCCCGTTGCTCCCCCTTTTTCTTCTTCAGAGGGGGATTGATACGCGAGAGGGACCCTTGTTACCTTGCTTGTCAATTCATCTAATGCCGCAAGATCGTTTATCGTGACCTCCGACAATGATGTCTTCCCCATCGCTAAAAGGGCGATTTCCATTTCATCCACAAACGCCAGAAAAAAGTTGGTCAAATACTGTGTCGCTTCATCAGGGTTGAATTTATCTTTCAGTGTGCCCGGATAATTGGTTAACATGGTAGGCGGCTCCCATGGTATTGCCTTCGTCACTTGGTCATGAGTCATCGCCCAGAGCATTGAGGTTCCCATAAAAATCCCATCTGCCCCTAGCGCTATCGCTTTCAAGCATTCCCCGGGATTGCTGTAGCCTCCACCAGAAAGTAGCGTAATTTTGTCTTTCACTCCACGCTCTTGTAAGTAGCGAGCCGCACGAGTCAATGCATAAATGGTCGGCAGGCCAAAGTCATCCTCCAGGATTGGAGGCCCGCCTTTTGTACCGGCTTGCCCTCCGTCGATACTGATAAAATCGACGCCTGCCTGTATTGCAATCTCCAAATCTGCTTCCAAGATCACACTCGCACAAATCTTGACGCCAATCGGCACGCCGCCGGTTATCGTCCTCAGCTTATCAACGAGCTTCAGTAAGTCGTCTTTGCTGTTAACCTCCGGCTGCCTAGAAGGAATGACGACCATCTCCTCACCTTCGACACCCATTAGCTTGCTAGCTTTGCCTTTTAGGTACTCGGCTGGAATAAAGCTTGCGGCTGCGGCAGTTGCCCCTTGTCCAAAATGAATTTCGATCGCATCCGCTTGCTTTAACGTTTCCGGTTCCTTCGCCCAAGGTCCGGAATTATATTGAATCACCAAATGCTTGGCAAATTGCCGTTCTTCGGGAAGAAGAGGTCCCTCTCCCGTATTGGTTAAGGTTCCGGCGGCTGCTGTACCTTTTGCTATCGCAATTTTTACACTCTCACTGATTCCTATGCCAAATCCCATTGCTCCTGCCATTACGGGGATATCGAGCTTCAATGGTTTCTTGGCCATCGGTCCAATCGTGATACTCATATCTACTTCTTCATCCTCATGCGCAGGCAAGACAGCCAGCTGTGCCGGTGAGAAAATGAGTCCATCAAAGTTTAAAAATTTGCGAGGACTGCCAAATGGGCGCTCTATCGCTTGACCGGAAGCTGCTCGCAGGCTATTTTCCAGGACGATCCGCGGACTAACCTTTGTCATGGCAGATACCATTTCAAAGATGTTCTCCGGATAACGATCTGACATCAACCGCTTCATAAAACGCCCTAGCAGCCATTGCGTAATCGATTTAAAGCCCAGGAACATAATCAGGCCAAGACAAAGTGCTGCCAGGATCGTTCCTGCAAAAGAGCCTATGAAAAAGGGAATCCACCTTCCATCCATGCTTACCCCCCTTTCTTCCACCTCCATCACTCTACTTATTGATGACGTCCTCCTCGCGAACCCCAGCAGGTGCTGAGATCAAGCCAGGGCGGCGGATTTTTACGTTGATTTGGTTTTTCACCTCGATTTTTGGATAAATCTGTTCCCATTGTTCCTTGTTCTGCTCCCACTCTTTTGGATACTTTCGGTGAAAAGCACCCGCAAAGTTTGCTACGTCAGCTTTCAATTCCTTTTGCAAGGTCTCAAGTGAAAATGTTATCCGCGCTTGAATATCATCCCGAACGGCTTTTTGCACGATCGAGAGTAAATCCGGATTCATCAGATTGAGCAAGGTTCCATTTTCTACAACATCTCCTTCTGAGTCGACTTTTACCACCATGCTCCACTTGCCATTCTTAATCACAGGGTCAAGTGTTACGCGGGAGCGACTCGGCATGACAGAGACAATCCCTTTTACATGCGGTGGCCGAACCGTAATTGCCGCTTGGGTCACTTCATTTCGTAGCCACAAGAGACCGCGAGTAACCTTTGGAGAAATATGACCGATCATTTTATCCTTCTTAAAGATAGCTGTGCCAATGAGGATTGATTTTGTTTGGATTTGAACGGGCGTTTTCAACTTGGCCCCATTTTCAATCATAGGTACAGCAACCGTCTCAGACTCGCTTTTTAGCATGTTTCTGTAGTCTACCAGTGTCACTGCCATTCCAATATGCATACTGGCAAATTCACGAAGTGCCTCTGCAGAAGAGCGTTCCAGCACGGTTTTAATCGCTAGACCCTCTTTTGCTTTTCCTTTCGTTACATACAAGTAAGCTCGGTTACGTGGGCCAGGATGTCGCACGAGAAAGTCGATATGCTCTGACATCCCCTGTTTCGCAGCTTCCTCACCAAACAAATACACCTTGCAATGCCCCCAAAATATTTTGCGAGGCAGCTTGGCTTGTACCTTTGACATCGCATCCGATATATTTACACCTGTTCCGCTGTAAACAGTTGTCAGCTCGCCTCCACCACTTCCCGTCCCCCCTTGTCCAGTTGTAAGCTCTCGCGGGATAAACACCTGAATGCTTAATCTGATTTGATGGTCTTTCTCATGATCGATCGCTGCCGCTGTTACAATGGCCAAATCATTGATTTCCGTGCGATCCCAGCAACCTGCAGCAAGTAAACTGCAAAAGACAAGAACCACGAACCAGGTCCTCATCCGGATCGAACTCCTTTATAGGCGGTGTTGTTCTTTTTCCATACAGAAATCACTAACAGGATCGCCGGAAAGAAACAACAAAACAAAAAGAGCACAACAGGGATCGTAAACAGATGCAAATCTCCTATTACAGCGAAATTAGGCAATCCCCAAAAACTGAAAACCACAGTCAGAAGCCCAATCGGGAGTACTATGGGCCTGTAGGTTGTGAGCTTCAACCATTGTGCTGTTCCCAGAACCGTCACGTAGTAAAACACAGAAACCTTTACATATGCCCCAATCACCCAGATAGCCATGACTCCAGACTCCAGATTCTCAAAAAAATCGGCGACACTGATGTACCTCGCTGTATCCATGACCGGGAACAGGATACGTCCAGTTGCATCGCCCATCAAAAAGTAGGTGACCAAATTCACGATGCACATCGAGATCATGACGAATCCAACAGTCACCATTCCCGATCGCTTCCCCTTCTTCTCATCAGCAAGGAAAGGCAGAAAAAAGGAGATGAGAAACACTTCACTGAACCAGCCTTGTGGAGTCATTGCTCCCTTCAGTGATGGAAGCAAGCCATTCCCCAGAATCGGAAAGATGTTTTGTGGCTCCAAATCAGGGAAGATCAGTCCAATCATGATCAGCAAAGGAATCACAAATAGCGGAAAAAAAAACTGTGCTGACCTGACCACAACTTCCACACCTCCAGTCACTGCCATGGCGCTAACGAGAACCAGCACGCCAGAAATTACGCTTAGTGGCGTATCCTTTAAAAAGATGGCAATGAAATCTGCATACTCTCTAACAATAAAAGCACTTAGCTGTAGAAAAAAGAACAAGTAGAAGAAGCCAACTACCTTCCCAAACAGCTTGCCTAAAATTTCCTCGATCTGCTCGATAATCGTTTTTTGCGGATATTTCTCGTGTAGTTGATGAGCAATGATTACACATGCAAAGCCGATCAGTGAGGCCCAGATCGGTGAGATCCACAAATCGTTCATAGCTTCCTTCGCCATGACATTGGGTCCAGCCAGCATGGCGGTAGACATCAAGACTGGATAAATCGTCAATCCCATTTGTAAGGCAGATATTTTTCCTGTCTCCAGCATGTATCCTGATTCCCCCTGACTAGGATTTACCGCTATTCGTCATTGCGGTGCGTCCTGTATTTGTTGCCTGCCCTCTTTTTTGCAAAATCGCGAGTATCCATAGCAGGAGAGGAAATACCGTTTGGACCAGTGGACCATATATCGGAAATGCCAACGTATCAAACTGGCTAACACGAAGCTGGTCTGGAACGGACCAGAAAGCCATGACGATAATCAATATGCCCAATGGCAGAACGAGTGGACGATAATCGCGAAGTCCAAGTATCTGACTGGCTCCGATTGCAGTAGCATAGTAGAAGACGCTGATTTTTTGATACATCCCGATAATCCAAATCCCCATGACAACCGAGTCCAGATTCTGAAAGAAATCAGCCACACTGATATAACGAAAAGCCACCATCACCGGGTATAAAAAATCGCCTGCCTGTCTCCCCATCACGAAGAGAATAAAGAAGTTGATCACAGTGAGCAGCAGCATCGTACCAAACACACTGATCATGCCTGACCGCATACTTTTCTCCTGATTCGATACAAACGGTAGGAAGAAAGTCATTAAAAATACCTCACTAAACCATGCTTGGGGAGAAGCCGCTCCTAGAAACGTTGGCTTTAGACCGTGTTCCAGTATTGGAAATAGGTAATGAAGCTGCATGGACCCGAGTAAAAATGGCATCAGCGCAACGGGAAGTAAGAAAATGAGAAAGAACAATTGCGCAGTCCTTCCCAATACTTCTACACCTCCCTTGACAGCAAGGGCATTAACCAACAGCATGCTTATCATGACTACACTGATTGGCGTACGGCTCAGGAAGTTGCCCACGACAAACTCAGCGAAGCCCCTCAGTATAAGACCAGTTAGATGTAAGTAGAAAAAAATAAGGAAGAGACTCGCCAGCTTGCCTAAAAAGCTCCCCAAAATGACTTCGTTATATTGGATGACGGATTGATTGGGATATAACTGGTGCAATCGGCAGGTGATGAACACCGTTACATAGCCAATGATCGACGCCCAGATGGGAGAGAGCCACAGATCATTATGTGCATATTTGCCGGTGATTCCAGGGACTACGGTAACAGCTGATGCTGCTATGGCAAAAAACATCAACAAGCCCATCTGTCCGGCTGTTATTTTCTCATTCCCTTGCATCTTCCCACCCTTTTTCTATCATTACTCCAGCATTTTTGAAAACGGCTTGAAGAGTGATTCGATCATGGAGGTAGGTCCCGGAATATTGGGTAGGTCAAACATCGAAAGAAACCACCCCATAAACACCAGCATGAAAAAACTCACTTTATCCTTCTTCGGAAGGGGCTTTAGTTTGGGCCATTCGTAGAGAATAATTAGCCCGACCAATGTGCTCATGCCCAGGATCAGCCCCCACTTCATCCTGTGTCTCCCCCTTTTGATGGATCGGGTTTTAAGCCGGGCGCTTGTCTGTACATGTTTGATTCTCCAGTCAATCTCGGTCTGGTATTCAGCATCCACCAAGGTGCACGGACAACAGCATCCTTTAGTTCCTTGCTTTTTAATGGGCCAAAAGGAGTCAGATACGGAACACCAACAGAGCGGATTGTACACAAATGGACGACTGTCGCAATAATCCCCAGCATGATGCCCAATAGTCCTAATGTCCCGGCGAGAAACATCATGGGGAACCGGAGAAGTCTGATCGCAATTCCGGCTATATAGTGTGGAATCATGAAGGACGCAATTCCTGTAATCGCTACGACAATGACCATCGGTGCAGAAACGAGGCCGGCCTGTACCGCGGCTTGTCCAATAACCAATGCTCCCACGATACTTACTGCAGCCCCCACTTGCTTGGGAAGTCTCACACCCGCTTCTCGTAAAGCTTCAAATGTTACTTCCATGATCAAGGCCTCAACTAAAGCAGGGAACGGGACTGCCTCACGTGAGGAGGCCATACTGATTAACAAAGAGGTTGGTACCATCTCGTGGTGAAACGTAATTAATGCTACATACAGGGATGGCAGCAAGAAGGAAATGACCGTAAAGAAGTAACGCAATAAACGGATAGCCGTGCTGGCAAAGGATCGTTGGTAATAATCCTCACTGGATTGCAAGAGGGCAATCAGCGTTGTCGGTGCAATCAGTATGAATGGCGTGCCGTCTACGATAATCACCACGCGGCCTTCCAGTAAGTTCCCACAGGCCACATCGGGTCGCTCTGTACTTAATATTTGAGGAAACGGAGAAGCCGGGTGATCCTCGATCAATTCCTCGATATACCCGCTTTCCAAAACACCATCAATATCAATGCGATTCAATCGATTCTTGAGCTCGGTAACCAAAGTCGGGTCTACAAGGCCATCGATATAAGCGAGCATCACTTTTGTTTTGGTGTACCCGCCAATTTGCATCAGCTCCATTTTTAGGGCCGGGCTTTTGATAAGTCGCCGTAGCATAGCCGTGTTCACGTTCAGGGATTCAGTAAACCCCTCTCGTGGCCCACGCACTACCCCCTCTGCTACCGGTTCTTCGATTGAGCGTTTTTCCCATTTTTCAAGTCCAAAGGAGATTGCCGTCTCTTGTTGATCTATCAGAAGAACGGGACAACCGTTTGAGATGGATTCCAGGCAATCCTCAAGGCTGCTTACCTCCCGCCATTTCGAAACAGTAATTGTCTTTTCCACCAGCTTGCGTGCAGTCGTATCTTTGGATATCTTCCCATTCATCAGGGATGACAGTACACTTCTATCCAATTCCTCCGTATTGGAAAGCCCATCTATATACACCAAAAGTGCTTTCGTAGAACCACCAATGAGAAAGGATCGGTATACAAGATCAGAACAATTTGAGTAAAGCTCACGCATAACCGTTTCGTTATTGGCAAGCTCTTTGTCTATCGGCGTGCTCGACTGAGGCTTTTGTTGTTGAAGCTTATGCTTGTTCATCCTCCACCATTTACGTGCGTTCCGATTCACCAATCCACCCCTCCTCTCGATGACAATGGACGAAGATAGGGAAATTTTGCCCATTTGGTACCACTTTTATCCTGCTATTTCCATGCATAATGAATCACTTTTTTCTCATAGAAAAACGCCCAGATCAACTGGACGCTTTCGAACGCAACCTTTTCCATAAATAACAATAACAGGATGTCAGTATCAGAACGATGACGATTGTCAAAATCGTGTCAAATCTCATAATTGCCTCCATTTCTCTTCATTGGCATCCATCTCGCATAGGTGAGACAGCGCCATAGCCACTCTACCGGTCCAAATTGATAGTGAGACAACCACCACTTACTCGCCAAGATTTGGAGCGGAAAGAGAACCAAACAATAAATCAGTCCAACTCCTAAACTGAGCGTGCCATAAAGTTTAAAAACCATGACAAGTCCAACCGTAACAATCGTTTGCCCCAAATAATTCGAAAGCGCCATCCTCCCGACTGCTTCCAAATGCCTCAACCCTTTGTGAAAGGCAGCCTTTTCATATAACAAGATGAATGAGCAAATGTAAAAAACACTGAGTGTGAGACCACTCCAGCCTACAAAGACGATACTGGCCACGTGATCCGGTGCCGGGAATTGGACGATTCCCTTTTTCACAAGCGGAATCATCGAAATCAAAACGATACTGAGGATAAGCGTGACCCACCACATTCTACGAAATGCCGTGCGATGTTTACCATCAGCAGTGAAGACACCACGTCTAGCAGCTAACAACCCGAACAAAAAGAGCGGGAGTACCGTAAGAATAGCCAAAAATTCATTGGATGCCACAATCGGAAATTCAAAGGCGAAACGAAATTGTATCCACTCTCCCCAGCTTCCACTGGAATAAGCCGCAACCGCTTTTTGCGCAATCGCGTGGGATTCACTTCCGACTACCGACGGATCTGAAGGAATGAATAATAGCAAAGCATACAGAAGCTGAATCAGCATCAATAAAGACCAGGCCCAGTTGCGTATCGTCTTGTCTGTTCCTTTATAAAAAAACAAAAGAAAGATACCGGCAATTACATACGTGTGCAAAATGTCACCATACCAAAATAAACCAAGGTGAATGACACCTAGCAAAAACAGGACAGAAATCCTGCGCAAAAACATGGCGTTCATCGGAAGCCCTTTTTGCTCTGCACGATTCATGAACAGATAAAACCCCGCCCCGAACAAAAAGGAGAAAATGGTATAAAACTTGGTCTGAACAAACATATCAAAGAATAATCGAATCCATTCATCCAAAGTGGAATGTTCAAAGGCAAGTCCATTTGCCGGAAGAAACAGGACTGGGTGTAAAAAAGTCGGCATGTTTACAAGTAAAATCCCAAACAAGGCAAAACCCCGTATCCCATCCAGCTGATGGATACGATCTGCCTCCAGCACTGGAGTACCTCTCACATCTCTCTTCCTCTCTGCTGCATGATTATTTCAATACACTTGTATTACGATTGGGATTGGAAAAAGTAACAAAATGGCAATGAGCGATTTCCCCTCTCGTCGGGGGACAAAAGTGTTTGACCGTGAGCAGTCACAATCCACTTTCATGAAATACGTTGATACGTTTTTCACAGAAAAAAAAGAAGCCCCGTCGTGGGGAAGCTTCCTTTTTCCTCTCATTTTGAGCCGGCTCTGGCTTTAAAATCAAACAGCATCCCTGCGCATCCTCCTAACAATGCAGGCATTACCCAGCCCGCCCCTTCCTTGTAAAACGGAAGTTCGATCAACCACTTGTCCCATTGATGAGCGAAAAATACCGTATTTACAAGGTCGACAATGCCAAACAATGCCACCACTCCAACGGCTGTTACGTAAACGAACGAATGGGGAGGAATAACACGCTCTGCTAGCGCCAACAAAATCAAAACAATCGCCATAGGATATATCAGTCCCAAAATCGGCACAGATACGCTCAAAATCTCGGTTAATCCCAAATTGGCGACTCCCATGCTCAAAATACTCAGGATCGTCACCCAGCCAGCATAGCTCGGCTTTCCAAACAACTGATGGAAATACTGACTGCAGGATGTTACAAGCCCAATCGATACACACAGGCAAGCAACGGTAAAGACGACACCTAGTAAAAGTGCACCACTCTCGCCAAAGAGCTTGCTCATCAATATAGTCAATATTTGCGCGCCATTTTCCGCCATATCTGCAGAAATTTGCGAAGATCCGAGGATGCCCAGTATCACGTAAATGACAGTTAAAAGCATACCAGCACCCAGACCTGCCAAAACCATGTTACTAGATAAGCTCTTTTTTTCTACAACTCCTTTGCTTTTAAGCGTGTTGGCAACCACAATCCCAAAAACAAGCGCTGCCAATGCATCCATGGTTAAATACCCATCAAGAAAGCCTTGAATGACCGGATGTGCTGCATAGCTGCCTGCCGGATCAGTGGGACTGCCCAGAGGAGTAAACCAGCTTTTTACATAAATGATCCCGATCAAAGCAAGCAAGGTCGGGGTAAGCAGCTTGCCAAACCGATCGACTAATTTGGAGGGTGACAAGCTAAGCCACCATACCACAGCGAAAAAAAGCAAAGTATACATCAAGAGACTGATCCGAGATTGAGCCCACGCTTCAGGCAAAAAAGGCGCCATCCCCATCTCAAAAGCCAGACTGCCAGCACGAGGAATCGCTAGACCCGGTCCGATCGAAACATAGATCAAAAATGGAAAAATAATTGCAAAAAGACCATGGACCCGGCCTGCTAAGCCTTGAAAGCTGCCCGCTTTTGCAATCGCAACTACCCCAAGAATAGGCAGCCCGACTGCTGACAAAATAAAACCGATGAGAGACAACCATGCCTGGTCACCTGAAGACTGTCCAAGAAAAGGGGGAAAGATCAAATTCCCAGCGCCAAAGAACATGGAAAAAAGCATGAAGCTTACAAAAACGATGTCTTTTTTTGATAGTAATGTTCTCAAGAAGTATACATCCTCTCATCATAATCAGAGGGATTCTATCAGCTTTTTTCAGGACGCGCCAGAGGTTCACTCTTATTCGAAATTGCAAGTTGATTGTGCTATATTGCATAAATTGAAAAAACAAATGAAAAGACTGTTTTCTGAAGTGATTTACTCTCACAATAGCTTTTCGAAGTGAGTTATTATAGAGATTAGTAAATCTTATGGGAGGAAATGTATAATGGACGCTAATACTCGTTCCGTTTCGGAAGAATTTATTTTTACGATTGACTGTCCAGATGTGATTCTAAGAGAATTCGTAGTTACTGATTTAGATATTTTTCATTCACTCACTTGGCAACCTGAAATATATGAATATTTGCCAGGCTGGAACGTATCGAAAGAGCAACGGAAAGATTGGTTTTTCAACTATGAAATTCCACAGAACAAACAATTTTTCAGTGCTGTCTCGAAAGGGGACGACATTGGCGATCTCCGTCTTCGATTAGGAATTATTTTGAAAGAGACTGGAGAATTTATCGGTTGGTGTTGTTCAGGAATGAAGGACGAATTACCACCGCCAAACCGAGAAATCATGTATGGAATTTCAAAAGATCATAGAGGTAAAGGGTATACAACCCAAGCCTCACAAGGAATGATTCATTATTTATTTGAAAATACGAACGTTGAGGTGCTTAATGCTATTGCACTTATAAACAACATTCCTTCGAATAAAGTAATACAGAAATGTGGTTTTACCTTTCAGAGTATGATCGAGATTGATAACGAAAAATATTACTATTATAAACTGGATAAGAAGGATTGGCAGGCAAACGTTAGAGAAGTCCAGACCGACTATTAAAATGAATTTACGCCCGTAAAGGTAGGCTTCAGACATGACGTCAAATGCAAAATAACAACAATTCAATAAGAAATACCCCAATGAAAAAGAGAACATCGTTTTACTGATGCTCTCTTCTGACACGCCTTATCTTCCCCTCATAGCTTTGATGCGCCGATAAAATGTCTGATCCTTCAGTTGACGAAAAAGAGATAAGGATGGGCGAAAATTCGCTTCTATTATCCATGGCTTCGCATGGATGTCAATACCTAAATCCAACCCGATTTCCCGTAGGGTCGGGTAGGCTTTCCCTAAGCAGTTTGCAGCAGCTAGCGAGATTTTCCTCACTTCAGGCAACAAGTGAATGGAGTCCGGTACATTCGACTGTTGAACGGCAGTACGAATAGGCAAAACTCTGCCCCTGCTTCTGGCAACATTGGTCACGACATACCCTGCTCCTGCTACCTTCGCTACCCACCCTGTAATGATCCACGGTGATCGTTTATTCGCCCGTTGAACCATCACTCGCACGTCAAATGGCTTTCCGTCAATTCTTCCTAAAGGAATACGCGGTTGGAGCAAATAAGGTTTTGGTCGAAAAAGGGACTTTACATATTGAACCGTATTGTCTTTCCCTTCCACAACTCGTCTGCTACTCCCAGCGTGGACGAGATACCGGTCCTCACCTTTACTCGTAACCTGGATGATTCCCGCTCCACCGCCTCCCCCAGAGGGCTTTAGCATCACACTTTTATACGTCTCTGCATACTCCCACAACCCATCGGGTGTAAACAGCTGAGTTCTTGGCAGATGCTCCAGCAGGAACTCATCCTTTATCAAGTGCTTATGCTTGCCCCATTTCCCTACGTTTGGCACTTTTATGGCGTTGTCTCCCCATTCGTAATGAGATGGTGCTCCTCTATTTTCGTAATCTGGTTCTTTTCATCGACAAAAACCACTTTTGGTACCAGCTGGTCTACCTCACTCTCATCGTACATACCCATGCTGAGAATAATGACAATATCTCCTGGAGAAAAGAGATGGGCTGGTGGACCGTTCAAGCAAATTTTCCCCGTTCCTTCTGGTGCTGGCAAAGCATATGTCTTCCAGCGCGTAGCATTGCGCAAACTCGTTATTTGCACGATTTCATACGGCTTGATGTCGGCCGCTTTCAGTAGCAGAGTATCGATCGTAATACTGCCTACGTAGTCTAGCTCTGCTTGCGTTACGGTTGCCCGATGAATTTTTCCTTTACACATATGACGTTGCAATGCGTCTACACTCCTTTCCAACTACTGACACCAGTCTATGTGGAAAAGGATGTCCGTGAAACCATGAAACATAGGCAACGATCAAGGTGCAATCCGGGCAGCTTTTAAATCAAGGCCATAGGCTGCACACAGTTGACTCAATTCGTCCTCTACATTCAGGGAAAACGGGATTCCTTTTTGGAGCCGTTCCCTTCTTTTTCTGCTCTCGATCTCTCCTGGAATCAATATCTCTGATGTCCCTTCTTTTTTAGGGCCGTTTTTAACCTGACGGATGTACTCGTCCATGTTTTGTTGGAAAAGTGGCAACGGCAAAAACTTCTGGATGTCAATTGCCAGAAAAATATGACCAATATTCTGCGGATGCTCCCAATTGTCATACAGACTTTTTACGCCTGGACCAAAGGCAGCTCCTGTCAACAGCCCGCATAACAGATCAATAAACATGGCCAGTCCGTATCCCTTTGCCCCTCCAATCGGCAGCAGAGATCCGAGCAGTGCTTGTTCTGGCTTTGTCGTTGGTATGCCATTTTGATCGATCGCCCAATCGGCGGGAATCGCCTCTCCCTTCTTGGCTGCCATCACAATCTTTCCTCGCGCAGTCACACTGGTCGCCATATCAAGCAAAAACGCAGGTTCTTGCCCAGCTGGAATGCCTACTGCGATTGGATTGGTACCCAAAAATGGCCGAATCCCACCGGATGGAGCCATAGCTTCAGGAGCATTGGTCAGGACAAGCAAAATAAGACCTTGAGAGATTGCACGTTCAGCGTAATACGAGCACGTCCCGAAATGATTGGAATGGCGCACCCCTACAAAGCCAATTCCTGTCTGCCTGGCGAGCTTTAAAGCCTGCTCAAGTGCCATCAAGCCGACTACGGCTCCCAATTGATTTTTTCCATCAATGAGGGCTGCTGCTCCCTCCTGCATCACTAGCTGCGGCTCCACGACTCGTTCAATTAAGCCTGCCTCAATCCGTTTGACATAGATAGGCATACGGGATAAACCATGCGATTCGATTCCTCTCAGATCGGCATGTACAAGCGACTCTGCAACAATCTTGGCTTTCGCTGCGGAGACACCCGCGTGTTTGAAGACTTCCGTCGCGAGTGTCTCCAGACTGGTCCAACAGTAACATGTTGGAATCACTTTCACTGTCCCTCCCCTGTCAACCTGCATCCTTTTCGTTCCGTTCTGGTCTGAATATAGATATGTTCACGTCCCTAATACCGACACAATTCACAGCATAAAAAAGGAATACCCCTAAACAGGGCATTCCTTTCTTGACAAAAAACTGCTATTCATATTCAGCCAGAATCGTAACGATCTGGTCCTGTATATCTGTCAGCACCCGATCCTCTGCATAACCGTTCAATATAATCGAGAGGGCCAGCCTTTCTCCACTTTTTGTTGTGATATAGCCTGACAAGCTATTCACGCCCGTCATCGAACCCGATTTCGCATGTAAACGATTAGCTGCTTCTGTATCCTTTAAACGATTTTTCAGCGTTCCATCTACACCCGCAATCGGCAAGGACTCATCGAAAGCCCTAAACTCCGCCTTTTTTGACATGCCTTCCAGAACAGAGAGAATGTGCCTTGCCGAAATCAGATTGTACCTTGTCAGACCGGAGCCATCCACCATATCAAAATTCGTTCTGCCCCCAAATGCAGAAACGGTATCCAAGACAGTCGCAGCTCCTGCATCTGCACTGCCTTCTCCTTTTTTGACGGCTCCCACTGTTTTCAACAGCATTTCTGCATAAAAATTATCACTCTTTTTATTCATGTAGTTGACGATTTCTTGAAGTGGGCTTGAATGAAACTCGTTCCATTTTACTGCTGCAGCAGGGGTGGTTTGGACCAAAATGGTGCTGTTCCCGCCAAAGCTCACTCCTTGCTTCGCTAACGCTTCTTTTAAAACGGTTGCTACATATTTGGCAGGCTCTTCAACCGGTACTCGCTCGTAATTACCGCCATGACCCAGCGGCAGATTGCCCGTTACACGAATCGTATTCGTACCGCGATCACGTGTAATCGCAAATGTATTTGCTTTCCCTTCTTCCACCGTTACCGCATCATTTATCACGTTTACATAAGAGGTTTTGGGCAGCAAATTCACTTGTACGCGTTCATTTGGTTTCTGTGCTGGCTGATACTCCACCATCACAGTTCCTCTGTTTAGAGCGAGTGCACCTAACGTCGGATTGTAGTAATAGCTTTCATCATCCCAAGCCCAGCCTAATCCAAGACGCTGCTGATCGAAGTAGCTATCATCTACAATCAGGTTGCCATTGATCCGTTTGATGCCTCTATCTTTAATCCAGGCAGCCAGCTGTTCAATCGATACGCCCTCCTGAACCTTCAGTGCATTTTCCGTATGCAGGGTAGGGTCCCCATATCCCTTTACGTACAGATTGCCTTGTTGTACACCATTTTTCGCGATAGGGGCATCCCCGTACAATTCTGTTTTAAATGTAAAATCTGTGCCCAGCTGCGTAAGCGCGGTTGCTGATGTCAGCAATTTGAGGTTCGAAGCTGGAGTTAGCAATGAATCTGGATCTCTCTCGTACCAAATGGCATCTTCCCCTGAAGCATCCAATGATCTGATCAGAACACCAGCCGTGACACCTGTCGCTTCCGGTTGATCCAAAATCGGATCGATGAGCAACGAGAGCTTGTAGGTCTTCTCTGTCTCGTGGTCGTATCCTTCGGGTGCTTTTATTTCTGGATAGGTTGCCAGAAGAATCGCAACATAGTCCTGCAAATCTCTTGCGTATTTCGACTTGTAAATGCCATTGATCAGGATTGAAAAAGCGAGTTTATTTCCATTTTTGGCAGTGGCGTAGCCTGACAAGCTATTTACCCCACCCATGGAGCCTGTTTTTGCGATGATTTTATTCTCGGCAGAGGTTCCTTTCATCCGGTTCTTCAGGCTGCCATCAACACCTGCAATTGGCAGCGATTGCTCCAGAACATCCCGATAGTCCTGATCCTGGACAAACGACAGAAGTGTAATCATTTGCTCAGCCGTTATCAAATCAAACCGGGACAAGCCTGAACCATCTACTTGTGTAAAGCCTGTCTCGATACCGGCGCGTTTCATTACATCTGCTACCACTTCACTCCCAGCCTCAAAGCTACCTTTTCCCTTTTGTGTCGCGCCTAACGTTTTCAACAGCATTTCAGCGTAGAAGTTGTCACTTTCTTTGTTCAGCTCGACGATGATCTCATGGAGTGGCTTTGATAAATGGGTATGAAATGGAACACCATTCGTCACGACAGTTTTTTTCATCGCTGTATTCGGGTTTAGCTTAATGCCTTGCGCCGCTAGCTCTTGTTTCCATACCTCGCCAACAAATAGTGCCGGATCCTCCATGGTGACATCTTGTTGATACGGCTTTGCTTTTAGTCCAATCGTTCCCGAAATGATTGCCTCGTTCTTTCCACGCGGCCGCTCAACCGTTATATTGCTTTTGTCACCCTCTACCGTCTTGAGCTGATTTGTCAGTTTCACATATGTAGTCGCTGGTTCCATCGCAAGGACTGGAGGGGTTGTTACCGTTTTTCCTGGGGTCATGGTTACCGTCACAAAATTTTTATGAACCGCGAGCGCGCTTAACTGAGCACTGTACCCATACGGCTCATCATCCCACATCCAGCTTACACCCAATCGCGTATCGTCGAAGTAGCTTTCGTCCAGCAATAAGTTTCCGTTAATATGCTTGATCCCTTTTTCTTTTAAGGCAAACGCCAAATCTTTGAGGTCAGCTGGTGTTAAACTTGGGTCTCCGTATCCTTTTAAGATCAGATCGCCTTGTAAAACGCCTCCATTCGTCAACGTACCCGCTACATACACTTCCGTTTTCCACTGATACGCGGGACCGAGTTTATCCAGTCCTGCCACTGTCGTAAACAGCTTCATATTAGAGGCGGGAATGTAATTTCGCTTCTCATTGTGCCTGTACAGGTATGTTTTTTCGGTCAGATCGTATACAGCTATCCCCGCATACATGCCCATGCTGTTTTCGTCTTTTTTTAGATCAGAGAGGTACTTCTCCACACTGATAGACAGGGGGCTTTCTGCATCGTCACTGCTCTTGGCATACGCAGGAACAGCTGCCACCTGCCATGCAACGATCAGCATGAGAATCCACATACAGACGCGTCTGACGCTCAGGTAATTCATAAAAACCTCCTCATCCTATTCTTTTCATTTGCTGAAAAATATGCTGCACGCACCCATGATAGCATGTATTTTGTTTTTTCGGAATATTACCATAATACCAAAATCCGATTAACATCACTCTCACTGTCTATACTAATTGTCATGACAATTTTTAAGAGCTGGAGGAAAACACGATGTTCTATCGAGTCTTACTAGCCCTTTTCGTCCTGACAGGAAGTTTCTTGTTCCCTGTATCTGCGGCTCCGGCTATCGGAGATTTAGAGGTAGATGCTACAACGGTAGGCTCTTGGCAGGAGCTCGCCAAACGAAGTGAATTAATCGTGATCGCCTGGGCGGATAGCGCGCACCACTCCTACCCAACCAGACACACGGTCGATGACGCAAAGCTAGTAAACTACACACAAACCCTGCAAATCAAAAAGGCTCTAAAAGGATCGCCACCACGTCTTTTGAACGTGGTCAGCACAGGCGTCGAACCACTGCCTGACGCATCAAGTCCTTTGAATATCAAGTATCCAGGACCGCTCGGTGAAGGAAATTACGTACTCTTTCTCCAACCGATCAAAGGAACCTCCTACTACAGTATTACGGGCTTGTGGCAAGGAGTCTATCCGCTGTACCAAGGTCGAACCATAGCCCTTGAAGGGGCTGGCTTTGCCGATTTAAACCAGCTTTCGCTAGCAGAGCTCGAGCTGAAGCTAAAGAGTGTAACACCCTAACATTCGTACATAAACAAAAAGCCGCTCGATCTGTTACCGAGCGGCTTTTTGCGTCCAAAGCTATGGAGAATTCAGTTTGCCATTGCGTACATGAAAATGACCATGGAGACGGCACATGCAACGATGACACCGACAAAGCTCAAAATGACCAATTTGTTATTGCTGTTGTTGTTCTGATTTTCGCTCATCAAAACGACTCCTCGTACAAGCATTCATCCTCTATTATAAGTTGAATTGCTTTGAAAAGGAAACGGATGTTGTGAATAAAGGAAGAATTACTCCTCCAAAAGCCGAAATCGTTCTTACCTTACCAGATCTCGCATAACCTCATCTGCTTTTACATCGGTTGTAATCAGCTTTTCTTTTTTCATCCAGTCGATGAGCGTTTGCCATGACTCGGTTGTTTGATAGCCAAATGGTTTATCACCAGCATCCATCAAAGGGATCAGGATATCCAGGCTCTTTGTTTCGATATCCTTTTCGAGCGGGAATTCCCCAGCCTGCTTTGCCAGTAGCAGATCCAATGCTTTTTCCTTGTTGTTTTTAACATAGTCTTGTCCTTTGGCAATGGCTTTTAAAAACGACTCGATAGCCTGTTGTTTTTTACCGATGGTGTCGTCGCTAGTGGCAAGCACAAGCTCGTAGTAATCAGGTACGCCAAACTCGAACGGTTTGAAGGCATGAACAGCAACGCCATTTTTTTCGAGAATCAATTGCTCGTGATTGATATATCCCCCTACTACCGCGTCTACCTTCTTCGCAGTCAAAGCAGGTACAATGTCGAATCCAATATCGGTAAAGGACAGTCCTGAATCGTCTCCCCCGGCCTGCTTCACTACTGTGCGAACAATCGACTCATCCAACGGAATAGACGGGTAGCCAATGTTTTTTCCTGCCAACTGACCAGGTGAATCGATGCCACTATCCTGGCGCGTCATGATGACATTGAGCGGATGGCGAACGAGGGCGCCGACTGATACGACCGGGATTCCTTCTGAGCGTGCCTGAACCACCTGTGGCTGATAGCTTATAGCAAGATCAACCTTGCCTGCAGCTGCCATTTTCAATGGATCGTTGCTATCCGATGGCATTTGTAGATTTACCTTGAGATTTTCTTCCTTGAAGTATCCTTGGTCTTCAGCCGCATACAAGAAGGAATGTACCGCATTTGGGTACCAGTCCAGCGCAATGGTCAGCTCTGACTGTTCCCCGCCTTTTGCTTCTGGAGTCGAGGTAGAGCTTCCTGTTCCTGTTTGATTGCCGCACGCTGCCAGACTGGTTGCAAGGGTCAACGCCATGATTGTTTTTGTCCACGTATTTACACGTTTCATTGGTGTTCCTCCTAGTTTTTTACGTTGCTGCTTTTTTTCACTTTTCCTTGCGGGCTAAAGTGCCGCTCCACTCTTCCTACTAACCAAAAGAGCAGCATGCCGAGTACAGATAACAACAGGACAGAAGCAAACAACGCAGGTGCCTGAAAATTCCCTGATGCTCGCCGGCCAAAATAGCCAAGTCCTTCACTTGCTCCGAGCCACTCCCCGATCGTTGCTCCCGCGACACTATACGTAGCCGCTACCTTTAATCCGCTAAAAAAATGAGGCAAGCTCGACGGCAGATGGAGCTTGGTGAAAATTTGTCCGCGAGTGGCTCCCATCGTTTTGAGCAGATCCAATGTGTCTTTATCCGTAGAACGCAGCCCGTCATAAGTGTTGACGACAATCGGGAAAAACGTAAACAAGATCGTGACTGCGATTTTTCCTGAAAGATCATACCCGAACCACAAAATAAATACGGGTGATAATGCTATAATTGGAATTGTTTGGGATATAACGATATACGGATAGACCAATCGCTCGATAATGCGACTTGCGTTCATCGCAAATGCAAGCGATATACCGAATACGATAGAAATCGACAACCCGATCAAAACCTCTTTTAGCGTCGCCCATAAATGCAGACCCAAAAGCGAGTCACGCAGTACCCACAAAGAGGTAGCAACAGCACTTGGTGGGGGCAGGATGTACGGTGGAATATCTACTAATCTGCAAATCAATTCCCATGCGATGAAAAATAACGCAATCGAAATCCCGAACCAGACGCCCGTCTGCCACTGTCTCATTACGCCTCCCTCCCTAAGGAAGGCTGGCTGCGATGACTGCGAAGCAAATCCCAAATTTCTTCACGTAGGGCAAGAAAGCCAGAATGATTGCGACTAACCAAGGAACGCGGTCGGTTGATCGATACCGACAGCTCGATCGGCTTCGTAATCGGCTTGCCCGTCAGCACAACCACGCGATCCGCAAGCAGAATGGCTTCATCAATATCGTGGGTAATCATCAACATCGTACTACCCGTTTCCTGCCATTTGGCCATTAGCCATTCCTGCATATCCATCCGCGTAATTCCGTCGAGCGAGCTGAAGGGCTCATCTAATAGCATGATGTTTGAACTAGACAGCAATGCCCGCAAAAAAGATACTCGCTGACGCATCCCACCAGACAGCTGAGTGGGATAAGCGTCAGCCCATTCCTCAAGGCCATACTTGGGAAGCTCGCTTCTCACTCTCTCATGTGCTTGTTTTTTCGAGATGCCTTGGATCTCCAATGGCAATGCCGCATTTTCGACAATAGTGCGCCACGGCATCAGTAAATCGCGCTGGGGCATATAGCCTACTTGCCCCAGCCTGTTTGCCATTGGTTCTCCTCCGAGCAAAATCTCTCCCTTTTGTGGCTGCAAAAGTCCTGCTATCAGCTGAAACAACGTGCTTTTGCCGATCCCGCTCGGTCCGATCAGACTTACAAATTCGCCTTTTGCCACGTTCAGATCAAAGTTGTCGAGAATCAGTTGGTCCCCGTAAGCAAAGCGAACCCCGGCGAATGCTAATTGATCTCGCACGGCCACATTTCCTTTCTGTACGCCATATCCCAGAACATATATTCCATTTTTGTGGTGTACAGGAAATGCTCTTCGAGTCGCGCCAGCTCTTGCTCGTTCTTCCCGTCTGCCAACTCGTTCATGACATCGATCAGCCAAATCGCAAGCTGTCCAAACTCATCGGAGCTGTACATCCGCACCCATTCCCCATACAATTCATGCTCCAGAGCGCCTTCAACTTTTGCCAAATGCTTGCCGATCTCCCAATAGCTCCATGTGCAAGGAAGCAGCGAACTGACAAGCTCGGCCAATGACCCTTGATGAGCGACACGCAGCATATAGCTGGTATAGGCGAGCATCACAAACGACGGCTTTGTTGCTTCCAGTTCCTCGCGAGAAATGCCAAAGCGTTCAGCGTATTGGCGATGCAGCTCCATCTCCCCATTCAAGGTTGCTTCCTGCAATCCAGCGAATTTGGCACTGGTTGTGAGGTCGTAGGCTTTAGTGCTTGCTAAGGCAAACATTTTGGCGTAATCGATCAAGTAGACATAATCTTGCTTCATATAATATTTGAACGATTCTACTGGCAAGGTGCCATCACCCAGTCCGGTGACAAACGGATGCTGGTGCGTCTTCGCCCAAACAGGGGCTACACTCTTCCACAGTCGATCGGTAAATTTGGTTGTCATGTTACCATTCACTCCTTCGCATTTTTTGCCGTATTGCACCATTCGGCGATAAAGCGCGCCATGACCTGGGCAAATTGGACGAGCTGATCTGGATCGATAGATTCATCAACAGCGTGTGCATGCTCGAGCTCGCCAGGGCCAAATAACACGGCAGGAATTCCTGCATGAGCAAACCACCCAACATCGGTCACACTAGGTGACATGTCTACTACAGGTACTTTTTGCAGTTGACCCTCGTAGGCGGATTGCAGCATTGCAAAGGCAGGATGACTCTGATCCAGCTCGAGGGATGGAAAAATTTCTCCACGCTCTTCAATCATGGAGCGGCCACCCCAGCGGAACACAGGGGAATGATCCCGCAGCCATATATCTGCTGCCGCCGCTCTCTGTATATGGTCTTCCACCTCGCGAATGATCTGTTCATACGATTCGTTCGGGTAAAAGTGTACGGTAATCCACAAGGCACAGCGGTCCGCGATAAAAGCCGCGTGTCGTCCTCCCTCGATCACCGCGGGATTAATCGTATTGCTTCCTGCAGGAAAACCAGGATACGATTTCATCACTGCCCAATCGCGCTCCAAATCCTGAAGAGCTGCAATGATTTTCATCATTTTTTCAATCGCAGATGCACCGCGTACGGCACCCCCGGCATGAATTGTTTTGGACCTCATGCCATCATGCAGAGTCGTTGGGCTCTCAATCGTGATCCAGCCTGTAATGACGCCGCCCTGCCCTTGCATATGCAAGTCACTCGAATCTACCACCACAGCGTAATCAGCCGTATAGCCACGTTCAATGGCTGCCAGCGTCCCGGCTTCTCCTGCTTCCTCTCCGATCACGGATTGAAAGATTAGATCACCCTGGAGCTCAATTCCATGCTCGCGAAGCATTTTAATCGCAAACAGCGAAGCAGCCAGACCGCCTTTCATATCGGCTACACCCCGACCGTAAAGACGCCTATCCTCTCCTCTAGTCAAGGAAAAGGGTGGATACGTCCAGCCGCTATCGTCTCCCACTTCAGCCACGTCCATGTGCCCATTGATAATGAGGCTGTTGGCATTGCTTGGAGACATACCCCGGAGACGACCGACTACATTGTCATCCCCAGGATATACTTCGAAGCGATCAATCTCGAAACCCATTTCTTGTAGTTCACCTGTTAGAAATGTCTGTGCCCCATCGCTGTTTCGCGCAGGTGGACTCACAGTCGGATACGAAATCAGCTCTTGCAGTAACGCGAACATCTCTTCTTTTCGGCTAGCAATCGAGGTTATTGCTTCCTGTAGACGATTCACGCTACTCAATCATCCCTTCTGTTGGGCTGCTCGCTGACGCGTAGCGTTTTTTCGCGATTCTTCCTGCCAAAAATCCTTTGCGCCCTGCTTCCACACCGAGCTTCATCGCTTCAGCCATCAGCACAGGATTGTCTGCGAGAGCAACTGCTGTATTCAGCAGGACTCCATCGGCTCCGAGCTCCATCGCTTTTGCGCAATCCGCAGGAGCACCGATTCCCGCATCTACGATGATTGGCACTTTCGCTTCCTCAATGATAAAGCGCAAATTATTTTCATTCACGATTCCTTGACCGGAGCCGATCGGAGAAGCCCCTGGCATTACTGCATGGACGCCAACCTCCTGAAGACGTCTAGCCAGAATCGGATCGTCATTGGTGTAGGTCAAAACGATAAAGCCTTCTTCTACGAGAATTTTCGATGCTTCCAGTGTTCCGATCGGATCAGGCAGCAATGTTTTTGGATCGCCAATTACCTCCACCTTGATCATGTCACACAAGCCGGATGCTTTCGCCAGTCGAGCGATACGCACTGCCTCTTCCGCGGTATAGGCACCTGCTGTATTGGGCAGGAGGGTGAATTTTTTCAGATCGAGCTGTTCCAAAAAGTTAGGCTCTTGCGGATTTTCCAAATTCAGTCGGCGAATCGCAAATGTGAGAATCTCTGCTTCTGATACCTCCACCGCTTTCCCTTGTGTATCCAAATCCGAAAATTTACCGGTACCCAAAAACAAGCGAGAGCGGAATTCGTAAGATCCAATTTTCAATGTATCCATGATGATCATCCTCCTCCTACAAAGTGAACAATTTCTATGCGATCCCCGTCAGCAATGGGTGTCGTCTCGTACTGGGAACGATCGATGATGTCGCCATTTTGCTCCACCACGACAATCTTTTCTTGCAGCTGGTAAGAAGCAAGCAGCTCACGCAATGTACTAATTTCCGCAGCCAGCTCTACTTTTTTTCCGTTCAGTTGAACAACCATTCTATTCCTCCTTCTGTTGGCATTTTGTGGATTGTCGATGCATTCACTCCTGCCAAGAAAAAACGACTTCCCCCACCTGATGGATGACATCCAGTCAGATAGAAGAAGCCGAATAAACAGTACACCCTAAAGCGAATGGTAATAAAAAAACCATCCGCCTTGGATGGTTGAGTTTCGATCCTCTCGAAGAAGTACTGTTTTGAGTATTTCTCTACTCAAAAAAAGACATCTCCTAGTGATAACGATTCGCTATACCTCTTCCTCCGCTGGCATGACCCAGGTCAGGTTCAACGGTCAGTAACACATTCGTTACAATCTCAGCCAACATTGCTCGGCCCCCGTTTGGTAGTTAACCTATTCAATTGTCTTGCTCGATTAATACAGTACCACTCTATTTATTATTTGTAAAGGTTTCCTTGTGCATTGCTTCCAATTCCACCAGGCAACGATCGGCCCAGACAGACATTTTTTTCAGTTTGTCCATCTCACGTTCCATCGCCACTCGAACAGACTCCTTATAATCAGGAATCGCCCCGTTATAGCGGATTGGTCCGACTGATGGTGTCATGAATTTTTCTTGGTAAGACAGTGCCGGGCGTTGGTGGAACAAGGGTACATCCACTTCAAATGATGTATGCAGGTCGCCCTGAGTAGGGAATTTCGTGACTGCCAGTACCTTTACCAACAGCTTGCTATCATGGTTTTCCAGCACTTCCGTAATGTACTCTCCCGTTTTTTGTGTGACGCGTACAATATCTCCCGGGTTCCACATCATCCTTATTTCCTCCTCTATGAAACGTATGGTTTGTTTTATGATTATGCTTTTAGAGCTGTTTCCAAAAGCTTGCGTGCGTGTGCAAGTACATCTTCAGCTGGGAGTACAGGCTGACCTCCACCTTGAGCCATGGCTGGATTCCCGCCACCTTTTCCTGAGATTAGTGGCAAGGTTTCTTTTATTAATTGGTTGACAGCTACATCAGCGGCTTGCCCGCGAGCGAACACCAGCTGCAGCTTTTCCCCTGTCGCAGCCAGCAAACATACTGCATCGGGTGCCTCCGCAGTCATCATTTGGGCGAACTGCTGAAGCTCTTGGATCGTTCGGTCGGTAAAGACATGCTGGATCAAGCGAACATTGCCAATGGCAGTTGCAACTGCGAGCTGCTTCTGAACCTCAACCTCAAGCAGCAGCTTTTCCTTCTCTGCAAGGGTTTGCTTCAGGAGATCCCGCTCTGCAATCACTCTCTGCGTCTGCTCAACCAGCTCTGCTTCACTTGTGAGGAATTGACGCGCTAGTTCCCGAACAGTCGATTGCTTGCGAGTGTAATCACGCAAAGCACGCCAGCCACAAATAAATTCCAGGCGAATATTGCCGCGATGGCGTTCCCAGCCCAAGATTTTGATCATGCCGACTTCACTTGTCCGTGCTGGATGGGTTCCGCCGCAAGGATTGTAGTCAAAATCAGGAATCATGACGACTCGAATATTTTCCGTTACGGTGGGCTGTTTTTTCAATGGGAGGCTAGCTAGTTCTGCCTCATCGACAAAGCGTGCAATGATCGGGTGGTTTTCAAGAACGACCTCGTTCGCTCGTTTCTCTACCTGTGTCCACACCTCGTCCGTTAATTCATCCAGTCGTACATCAATCGTGACACGCTCTTTGCCCAAATGGAATGCGAGCGTTTCCGCTTGTACGACTTCAAGGAAAGCTGCTGAGAGTATGTGCTGCCCTGCGTGCTGCTGCATATGGTCAAATCGGCGCTCCCAATCAAGCTGTCCTGTTACTTCAGTAAGCGCTTCTGGCAGTTGAGCTGCCAGTCTGTGATGCACTTCGCCATTTATTTCTTCGACATCCAGTACTTGCGTATCGCCAAGCACCCCCAAGTCACACGACTGTCCGCCGCCTGTAGGGTAAAAAGCTGTTTCACTTAGCACGACATAGGCAGTACCGTCTTCCTCGGTTCCACGTTTGGCAATTTGCGCAGAAAATGTCTGGATATAGGCATCTTGATAATACAATCGATCCTTCATCATGACTCCTTACCGTATGGAATCGCTCCACACTTGTCTTTTACTACAGCGTTTTCTATAGCTGATGGTTGCTAGTATAATAGAATCTGGAGGTGTTATCCTTGACCAAAAAACTGTTTACGCTAGAAGAAGCCAATCATCTGCTACCATATATACGCGAAGAGCTCTCCTTCTTACAGGAAGCAAAACGCTCTTTCTATCATCTCTATCAGCAGCGCGAGCAGATCAAAAGACAACAGCCTGAAAATGAACAGGAGCTGTTTACTCTCGAATGCCAATTGGAGTTTATGGAAATGGAAGCCCAAATGCATATTACGCAATTGATTACAAAAGGAATCCAGGTCAAAGATATCGACATCGGATTGTTTGACTTTCCGGCGATAATCAATGGTGAGGAAGTCCTCTTGTGCTGGCGGACTGGTGAGGATGCCATTACGCATTATCACGGTCTTCACGATGGCTTCGCAGGCCGCAAGCGAATCGACTGAATCCGTTTCCTCTGATCCTATCGCTCGAGGGATTAGCCTAATAGCAAATCCATCTGCTCCTCGCGTTTCAAGCGTTCCTCGGGGCTTGCTAAATCGTATTTCTTCAGCAGGTGGAACCATTGGTTCAGGCGCTCCTGTGATAATTCGGTTTGAAATAATGCTTGCAGCTGCTCTACTCTTGCACTTGGTAAAAATGGAGCTTGCTCTGTCAGCTTCTTATGTACATCCTCCACACTATGATCGAGCTTGCACTCACTCATGCTTCCGTCCCCCTTCATCATGATAGGCTTTACCGTCATCATACCATGTTTCTCCTGGCGAAAAAAAGGCGTACAAGCCTTCGGGACTGTACGCCTTTCCTCTATGCTCTTTTCCGTACACGGAAGTTAGATTCAATCAACAGCCAGTTTTGCGGAAATGGCAAACCCAATTTCCAGTAGCTGACGCCCCGAAGTCCCAGCTGTTTAACCAAATTAAACTTCGCTTGAATGGAGCGTGCGTCTTCAAACCAGACCTGATGCTTTTTATTCTCATCGTCCGTATATTCAAAAAATGGAGCCTGAGCACGGTAATCATATTGGATATGCACATTGTGTTTGGCTGCCAAAGCGATTGCTGCCTGTGGACTCAGTGCTTTTGCGGTCGTTCCCGACTGATACGGCAGCGTCCAATCGTATCCGTACAGATTTTGCCCCATCAATATTTTTTCAGCGGGCATTTCTGTCAGGGCGTATTGCAATACCCTGCGTACGGGTCCAATCGGAGAGACAGCCATTGGCGGTCCACCACTATATCCCCATTCATACGTCATGATGACCACAAAGTCTGCAAGCTCTCCTATCGCCTTGTAGTCATGAGCTGCATACCATTTTCCTTGTTGCTGCGCACTTGTCTTCGGCGCTAACGCGACGGACATCATCAAGCCTGCCGCATGTGCCCGATCTCGTGCTTTCCGCAAAAAACGGACGTAGGCGTCCCGATCCTGTGCTGGCAGCGCCTCCATATCAAAATGAATATCGCCCATGCCTAGTTCTTTTGCCGTCTGGATGATCGTATCAAGCAGCTTGTTTTGCAGCTCTTCATTATTCAGAATAAGACCGCCCAGCTCTGAGCTAAATTGATCCTTTTCCAAATTGGTGACCACCAGCATGAGTAACACATGGTTGTCTTTCGCGATTGCTTGAAAATCGTCCAGAGCAGGACGCTGCAGTGTTCCATCCCGTTTAATTCGGAAGCTGAAGGGAGCCAAGTAAGTAAGATGAGGTGCCGCTTGCCGTACGTCAGCTTCCAGCACGGGCGAAACGGTGCGTTTCGGCTCCGCATACGCATTGAAGTCAGCCGCTCTTCTCGGACGAGGCGGAATGTAGAGTTTTTGACCGATTTGCAGTGGTCGATATTGAGAAATCCCATTGACTCTGGCGAGCTCGGCTGCACTTATTTGATACCGCTGTCCGATTGTATACAGCGTATCTCCTTGTCTGACCCAATAGTAACTGCCTTCAATCGGGATAACCATCGCCTGTCCGATGACAAGATTGTCCGGGTTCGGCAATTCATTCGCTTTTTCAATCGCCGCTGGGGTGGTACCGTATGTTTCGGCGATGCTGGACAAGGTTTGTCCGCTTTCCACCACATGGATTTGCATATGCCTCCTCCTTCACACGATGTCTCTCTTCTTTAGTTATTCAGCATGAAGGAAATAGGTGTATGTCTAGACCAAAGGTTTTAGTACCTCATACAAAAAAGCAACAGATTGAATGGCAAAATGCCTTGCTACCAGCTCGCCTTTTTGAAACAACAAAAGAGCTGGAACACTCGTAATCATCAGCTGTTCTGCCAGTCCGTGTGCAACGTTGATATTGAGCTTTTTGATCACAATGGCGGGCAATGCCTCACTCGTAACCTCTAGCATTCGTTCTGCGAGCTTGCAGGTTCCACACATGGGTGTAAAAACAAACAAAGCAAATGATTGTTCTTTTTTTATGCAATCATGAAGCTCTGCTGCGCTGATTTCTTGCAAAGCGTTTCTCCCCTTCTTCGGTTCATAGAACATGATGCTCTATCCTAGCCTCGGCGCTTCTGTCTGTCAAGGCGGCATTCAATACTATCTTCCTTTGTTTTTTTATAAAAACATCAATAAAAGACTTTGTGCATCCATAATAACTACTTAATCTCCAATGGTCAAATCCAAGTAACATGCGTTTCACCACGCATCCTTGAAAACGAAAAAGTCGACAGCCCCAGAAAAAGAACCGTCGACTAACCTCGTATAACCTTATCGTGCAACCGTTGCCTTTGCCAGCTCTTCCGTTACCGTGCAAACTGCGGAGGAATCCCAGCTTCCTTTGCCTTGTGCTTTTGCTGCTTCATACATCTGCGCAACGGTAGAGCCAACCAAAACGGGTACTTGCTGCTCGCGAGCAGTGGCAGCATACAACTGCAAGTCTTTGTGCATATGATCTAGCGAAAAGACTGATTTTTCATAGGTGCCATACAAAATATTGGGGCCAAATACGGAGAGAACCCGATTGTGAGCAGAGCCTTTATCAATCACAGCCGCCAGCTTGTGTGGATCGACTCCTGCCTTTGCGCCAACTGTCAGTGCTTCTCCCAAGGCAGCTGTAATCACGGCGACTACTGAATTGTGGCAGAGCTTGGCTACCTGACCCGCTCCTGATTCTCCCAGATAGAAAATCTCTTTTCCGATCAATTGCAGATATGGCATAATTGCTTCCAGCTTGGACTCTTCTCCGCCAACCATGATCGTCAAGGTTCCTGCCGCAGAACCCGCTGGTCCACCGCTTACCGGACAATCGAAATAGTAGATTTGTTTTTCCAGTGCCTTTTGGTTCAATCGCTTGGCCGTCGCTGGATCGATCGTGCTTGTATCGAAAACGTAGCTGTCCTCTGGCAGCGCTTGGTAGAGTCCGTCCTCCCCGAGCATCACCTGCTCGGCAATCGCAGGACCCGGTAAAGAAGTAAATACGATACGGGTGACGCAGCCCACAGCCTGCGGTGAAGCTACAACATGTGCTCCTTGCTCCTGTGCCCACTGCTGTGCGGCTGGACTTGGATCGTATGCGTAGACATGATAGCCTTTTTTCAATAAACTGCCAATCATTCCCTTGCCCATTGCTCCAATGCCAATGACTCCAATCGCTTCCATACTTGCTCCCCCTACCTTCTCAAGGCTTATGCGCGAATATAGACAGTTTTGGTCTCAACGTAGAAATCGAGTGCCGATTCTCCTTGCTCTCTCGGACCGAGACCAGATATCTTTTTACCGCCGAACGGGAATTGCGATTCAAAATGCGTAGAAGGCATATTGACGTGCGTCACACCTGACTGGATGCCTTTTACAAAATGGAATGCCTTCTGCAAGTCGTTCGTGAAAATCGTGGATGACAAGCCGAACTCCACCTGGTTGGCAATCTCCATGGCATGCTCGAATGATTCCACATCAGTGACTGCGATCACAGGACCAAAAATTTCTTCTTTGGCAATTGTCATCTCCTGCGTCACACCTGTAAAGACCGTTGGCGCTACGAAATAGCCATTTGCCAGATCCCCATCCACCAGACGTTTACCGCCGCATTCCAGTACGCCACCGTCCTCGATTCCTTTTTGAACGTAATGGAGATACAGATTTAGCTGATGCTCGTCCACGACAGGACCATTACTGCTTTCCGGATCGAACCCGTTTCCAATCTTCATGCTCTTCGCACGTTCGATCAATTTGGCTTTCACTTGTTCGGCTACCTCTGGAACTACCAACACGCGACTCGTTCCCGTGCAACGCTGTCCATTATCAAAAAATCCACTGGTCACGATGCAATCAATCGCAAGGTCTATGTCTGCATCCGCCAAAATAATCGCCGGGTTTTTGCCGCCCATTTCTGCCTGGATTTTGCCTCCACGCGCTCCTACTGCTTGTCCCAATGCCAAGCCTACTTCGGATGATCCAGTAAAGGAGATTCCTTTGATCAACGGGTTATTCGCTAGCTCATCACCGATGACGGAGCCTGGTCCCGTTACCAGATTGACTACTCCTGCAGGTACACCCGCTTCGATCAACAGCTCGACCAGCTTGACACTGATTAACGAGGTGTTGCTCGCTGGCTTAAATACAACCGTATTCCCTGCAATAATGGCCGGGACGATCTTCCACAAGCCGATTCCCAGTGGAAAGTTCCATGGCGCGATGATTGCAAAAACGCCGATTGGTTCACGAACCGTATAGCCAATGACTCGTTCATCAAAGGAAGGAACGGTTTGCCCTGTCAAACGGGTAGCCTCACCTGCCAATTGCTTCATGGATGTAATGGTTTTATTCACTTCACCGCGTGCTTCCCGCAATGTCTTTCCTACCTCACGGGTAATCGTCACAGCCAAATCCTCTTTCTGCTTTTCAAGTAATTGAATTAAAGAGAAGAGAAACTCACCGCGCACAGGCGCAGGTGTTTTTGACCAAGTATCAAAAGCACTGGCAGCAGCTTCAATCGCTGAACGTGCATCTGCTCCATCAGATTTTTGAAAGTATCCGAGAACCTCAGCTGTTTGTGCAGGGTTGGTACTGGCGAATACTTGTCCTGTATGGCTTGCTACCCATTCTCCGTTAATGTAGTTCTGGTATGTCGCTGTCATTTGATCCCCCACCTACTCTTTGTTCTTATAAGAGTATTGTATAAATTCAAAATACTTCATACAATGTGGGTACACACATAGTTATTCTTTTATTTATGTGTATTTCTCTATAAGGCGGGAAGTGATTTGAAAGCCTTTGCTTATCTGTTATCCCAATTGCGTCAATACTTTGCTGACACCTCTTTTTCCATCTGGCTGCAAGGCTCTCGTGATCGCCATCTTCAGCTCTACTTTCTCTTCGCTTTACATCCTGAGGCAGAGAATTTCATTATGCAAAAGCCTGATGAAGTGTCTTTTGCATCTGGCGTAGATCGTTTTCGTTTGGATGAACAAGCTGGTCTCTACTATTTGCGCTTCTTTTTTGCTGAAGAAGGACAGGCTGTGGTCATGCTGGAAAATTCGGAGTCCATACAGCCATCGCTTACACCTTGGCAATGGGAGATTCTTTGGCTCGCTTTTCAATTATTTATAGCAGAAAAAACGATCCAAACGAAAAGTCAGGAATGGACCAAGCTCCTGCAAGGGATTCATTCCATTTCTGCCACGCTGGATGTCGAGAGCATTATTCGTGAAATTATCGGAAATGCGCTGGCCGTTATTCCAGCAGCTGATGCCGGGTTGTTACACCTCTATGATGAAGAGATTGATCGACTCGTTCCGAAGGCAACCGTCGGATTTCACGACACCGTCTATCAAAATTTCAAATTACGCAGTGGCGAATCGATTGCCGGAAAGGTTTTTCAGGATGGACAGCCACGCATGTACCGAACCAATCCTGAAACTTCGCTGGCGATGATGGATCTATCGTACGATAACTTTCACTCACTGAATGATGCCAAAGCGCTTCACAACCTGAGCGGTCTCTTGTGCGTGCCTATATCTCTGGAACAAAAACGAATCGGTGTGCTTGTGCTGCATCAGTTTCATCAGGAAAATGTGTTCTCAAGCTACGATCTCGCCCTTCTCCAAGGCTTTGCTGATCAGACCTCTATCGCCTTGCAAAACGCGAGGCTATACGCTGAGTCACGACAAGCCTATCAAAACATGGCGGCCATCAGTGAACAGCTGCGAATGAAGCATGATGATTTGGTCAAGCGCAACAAAATTCACGAGTCCATCAAGCAATTATCGTTGCAAAATAAAGACACAGGAACGATCGTGAAAGCCCTCGGGAGAATGACTGCCAAGCAAGTCTTTTTTGCAGACTGGCTGGAGCAGCGATATTATCCTGCGGACAGTTCGATCATGTTTAGCTGGGATGAACTTTCCACATTACTTGCTGGAAAAAGGCAGCCTGTCTCTATCCAGTTGGTTTCGGGCCATAAGAATAAAAGGCAGCTCTGTTACGTATATCCGCTGACAAATGGGAGTGTATTTCTCGGCTGTTTGATCATTTTGATCAAGGATCGTCATCTGTCCGAGCTGGAGCGTGTGACGATTGAGCAGGGAAGTGCTGTTCTGACACTTGATTTGGTGAAAAAACAATCGCTCAGCTCCGTTCTGTACAAGCGTACCCACGACATTTTTCAAGAATTGATAGCCAGTAAAGGGAGTGAAATGCTGGAACGTGCCAGAGCCTTTGGCTTGCCGCCACATGGAGATTTTTTGGTCGTCTATGCTTATTTGAGCCCCTCCAAGGACTTGTCCCTGCTCGAAGCCAACATTCACCGACTTGTCACGCGCTGGAAATGGGAGTTTGCCAACAACCAGGTTCTTGCTTACGGGTTTCATAATCACGTCACGATTCTCCTTACCGCTTCCAATTCATTGGAGGTAAAGGAGATGATCGAACGACTCTCGGATGCTGTTCAAGAATGGGAGCTGGAAAAAGAAATATCGCTGTCAATTGGAGCCGGAAGCGTTGTCACTGATTTGGAGCAGATCGGAAAGAGCTTTGAGGAAGCGAAAAAAGCAGCCCATTATTTGGCGAATCGCGGTCGATCTGGTGTTGTGAGGTATAGCGATCTCGGGGTCAATCGCTTGATGCTGAATCAATCTCGGGAGGATATTGATGCCTTTATCCATGATGTCTTTGCCCCACTATGGGAGGGTCAGGATAAATTTCAGGAGCTGGAAAACACGCTCTTGACGTATATGAAGTGCAATCAGTCCCCGCAGCAGGCAGCGCGAGATTTGCACATCCATGTAAATACACTCTATCAGCGATTAAAACGGATTGAGGAATTGCTTGCGATTGATCTGCACCATCCGGCCGATTTGCTGAAGGTGCAGCTGGCTTGCCATCTGCGCGAGGAGTAAACTGTGCGTGCTTTTACACAAAGAAAACCAGTTTAAAACAACAGGCTGTTTTAAACTGGTTTTCACGTACCTTTCTTACTTTCGCAGGGAACGGCGCAAAATTTTTCCTGTACTGTTTTTGGGTAGCTCTGTTACGATTTCTATCTGTCTCGGTACTTTGTATTTTGCTAGTTTGTCCTGGCAAAAGGTTACGATTTCTTCGTTGGAAACTGCGACTTCCTTGAGCGCCACGAATGCTTTGACAGCTTCACCATGCACTTCATCTGGTATGCCAATCACAGCTGCTTCGATAATCGCCGGATGCTGATAGAGCACCTCCTCTACCTCTCGCGGGTAGACGTTGTAGCCATCAACCAATATCATATCCTTTTTCCGGTCGACAATATAAAAGTAACCCTCTTCATCCATCCGTGCCAAATCACCGGTATAGAGCCAGCCATCCTTGAGTGCGGCATTCGTCTCTTCCGGCAATCCGAGGTACCCAATCATAACGTTTGGACCTTTGACCACGAGCTCGCCGACATCTCCACGAGGCAATTCATTCCCTTCTGGGTCAACAACCTTGTTGATGACTCCCGGGATATCGACTCCGATCGAGCCGGGCTTGCGTGTCCCTCGCAGCGGATTGAACGCGGTAGCCGGCGCCGCTTCAGACAGACCGTACCCTTCCAAAATAATCCGTTCATACTTGGCTTCAAATTTGTGCAACAGCTCGACGGGCATGGCAGCTCCACCAGAGCAGCATAGTCTGATCGAAGCGAGATCCTCTTTTGTTGCCGTAGGAACCTGGAGCATGTAGTTGTACATCGTAGGAACTCCGGCAAAGCAGGTCGCCTTTTGTTCACGAATAGTCGTAATGACTTCAACGGGGTGAAATCTCGGGATAATCAACATCGTTGCCCCGTAACGGACAGGGCCATTCAGACAAACGGTCATGCAAAACACGTGGAACATCGGCAAGACAGAGACCATTCGATCCTGTGGGGTCAGCTCAAAAAGGATGCCCATCGCTTCGGCATTGGATGCCATGTTACGGTGAGTGAGCATGGCTCCTTTTGGCTGTCCGGTAGTACCAGATGTATACAGGATGACAGCGAGATCGTCCTCACTCATTTCTGGTGTTACGAAGTCCGCCTCCTGCTCCTGAATGATCTGATCGATCGTCAGCTCATCACCTACCGGTTCAGTGTAGATGAACAGCTCTAAATCCTGCAGACCTTCCTTAACCGATGCCACCACTGGTTCCAGTGCAGCCAAGGCAATCACTGCTTTTGCTTTGCTATTCGCCAAAATAAAGCTGATCTCTCTAGGTGTGTAGATGGGATTCATCGGGACGACAGCCGCTCCCACTCGAAGAATAGCGTAGTAAGCGCTTACAAAGTGCGGGCGGTTATCCAACATCAAAGCGACAGAGTCACCTTTTCCTATACCGCGTTTGGCAAGTCCTGCAGCCAAATAATCAACCTGCTGCTCCAGCTCTGCATACGTTGTGCTCTCCCCCAAAAATATGTAGGCTGTATGGTCTGGGAAGTTTTGAGCGCTCTGCTTTAAATTCTCATCTAAATGATACATCACACATCTACCCCCTTTTGAAAATTGTAACATTGGAAATAATCAGTATAAAGCATTTCTTTCCAAAAAGAAGGAATTTGTAAAATTTTGTTAAGAGGCATTTGTCATGGGCGGATTGAGCTCATTCTTTTGTTCATTGCGCTTTGCAAACATTAGGAATAATGCACCGCAGACGACAAACAACAGCGCGTTGACGATCATGGCATTCCCAAAGCCTGCACCGACATTACCTGCTGCTTGGACAATCGAGCCTGTGACGAGCGGCGAAATGATTCCTGCCAACGTTACGAGACTGGACAGGACACCCACGAGTAAGCCTGTTCGCTCAGGCAAGAGGCTGCTGACAATAACAGATGCGGCTGTACCAACTGAGAAAGCAAATCCTTTTCCCAGACAAAGAGCAATCAAAACAAGGGCGGTCGATTGCAGGAACGGTACAGCGAAGAAGCATATTCCTCCCAAAATAATGGAGGTTCCTCCGATAAACACATACGACTTGCGGTAGCTACGATGCTTTTTATAGAGACGATCGCCCATCCAGGAAATCAAAATCGTCATCAAGCCTGCCAATAAACCTGTACCTGCGATCGCATAAGCCATTTGCTGATTCGAAAGTTCAAAGACCTTGACAAGATAGACTGGCTCCCACACAGCTGCAAAGGTCGTTCCCCAAATTTGAGCGAAATAAATGAGAAAGCTGAGAATAAAAGTAGATGAAAGCAGGACGCCGGAAATATCGGACCATTTCGCTTTTGGTAGAGATGACGTGTCCATTTTCGTAGGATTTACACTAATTTGAGGTCTTTCCTTGCCGATAAAAAGCCAGATGATTAACCAGACTAAGCTGAGCGCCCCCATGAATGCCCAAGCAAATCTCCAGCCGTTTGAATCGATCATGGAAACGAGTAGGGGTGCAGAGGCAACAGCTCCGACGAAAGCTCCAAAGTTTACGGTTGAATAAACCAGACCGCGCTTTTCTTCTGGAAACCATTTGTTTAAGTGACTGACAACCGTCGCCCAGAAGGGGCCTTCTCCAATCCCAAGCAGCACCCTTGCCACTACGAGCATCGGCAAGCCCGCAATCGCATAAGCACCAAACTGGATGACCGTCCAGGAAATCGCCATAATCGCGAGCATTTTTTTCGTGCCAATACGGTCAGACAAGGCAGCTCCCAGGATTCCGGCGATTGAGAAGAACCAGAAAAAGCTGCTTCCGACCAGCCCCCACTCCTTTTGCGAGAGAGAAAATTCCTCCATAATCGGTACAGCCGAATAGCCTGCAATGGTTTTATCCGCGTAATTAATCATGTAAAGCACAAATAGCATGATCATCGTAATTCTGGCCATCATGGGAATCACTCCATTCGTTCACAAAATATCAATCAGATTCGGGTAAACATGATCTCATTCGCGCCAATGGACGGCTCCATTTTCGCAGACAAGCTGACGATTGCTCCTGTAGGATCTGTGTGAAAGGTAATCGGAATCATGAAACGATACGTTTCCAGATACGATGCCACAATTTGATTTTCACCAATAAGCTCCAAGGAAAAGTGCATGTCATGGTATCTCATGCACAGAGTACCTGCTTCCTCCATTACGATAATCTGTCCATACCCCAAATGATGATAGGTGCCAACAAGCGATACGGGCAATACTTGCCGCGGTTTATCCACTGGTTGGTTTTCGCTCATCGATCTCACAGGTCTGAGCGATTCCGCATTCTTTCGTTGCTGCTCTTCTTCGATTTCTGCTTCCTTTTTCAACCGGTTATGCCAATCAGCCTGTTTTCCGCCTAGGAGTCGATCGTATGCTTCATAGGTAAGAACAGCCGGCAAGCGGGAATTGTCTACTTGACTAAGCACGACAACTGCACAATTTCTCTCTGGAATAAAACTGACGAGCGAGGAAAAGCCTTGTATATTACCCGCATGATAGACCATCTTTTCCCCGCGATAGATTTGGATGAACCATCCGAGTCCTACACCCGTGATCGGAATTTCTGGGTATGGAACTGATCTGGAACCACTGAACATATGAGGTGTACGCAGCTCTGCGTGCCTGCGCGAGGGCAGAAGCTGTCCATGCAAGTCTGCCTGCGAATGTAACTGGTATTTCAGCCATTTGGTCATATCCTCAAGCGATGAAATCATCGAACCAGCTGGACCGATTACTTCGTTGTTCAAGTATGGTACTTCTACCACTTGGTTTCCTATGCTCATATACGGACGAGCCACTTCCTCGACCTGTTGAGCGTCTGCCAAAGAAAACCGTGTACTCTCCATCCCAAGTCGATCCAGGATTCTTTCCCTGGTGAATTGCTCCCACGTAAGGCTACTTATTTTCTCGATGACAAAACCAGCAGCTGTATACATCAGATTCTGATATTGATACGCAGCTCGAAAATCTTTGGTGGGCTCCAGGTAGCGCAGCCTCTCCATGAGTTCAGCTCGCGCAAATGGAGTCTGGTACCACACGAGATCGTGACGTGGCAGCCCTGTACGATGGCATAGCAAATCACGAACGGTAGTGCGGTTGGTGGCGATCGCATCATAAAGGCGAAACTCTGGCCAATACGTCTGAAGCGGGGTGTCCCAGTCCAGCAAGCCATCCTCAACCAGCATAGCCAGACCAAGTGCGGTAAAAGGCTTGGTGGCTGAGGCAATGGGAAAAAGCGTCTGTCGTGAGACCTGCTCTTCTGATCCTAGCTGGAGGTGTCCAAAGCCCTTGGAAAAGATGACTTCCGTGTCTTGGATGACAGCCATTGCACAGCCCGGCACATGCCATGCTTTTCTTTTGTCGTCTACGTCCTCCATCCATTTTTCCACAACCTCATGATCTAGCAGCTTTGACAATTCTCTCCCCCCTTTTTTTCGTATCTTTATCCTAAAATGACCCGACCGATCCCTCCTTCGATTTGGATTTCAGTACCATATGGCGCACTTAATGCCTGAAGGTTTTCTAAAATGAGTGTATCGGAACTGATGCTGGGCCACCCCATCCGATGTACAGGCAGCTCGAAGCCAAGTTCAATCGGGTGCAGCTCGATCTCGACCAGTTCTCCGTCCTTCATTTTCCACAGCGGAATGACAGATTCCCAAACTTCCCGATGGACGCATAATCCTCTGGTGTAATTTGCACTCATGGCATTCAAGGCGTCGGCCACATTATGCGTATGATCCAAGCCGTAATGCTCATAAAAATCGGCTGGTTGACTTGTCACGGCTTCCGTTTGAAAAATAAAGTCTCCCAGGCTATAAAAAATTGGCCTGTTCTTGTAAATTTCGATACCACGCAACAGATGCGGTCCGTGTCCCACGACAGCGTGTGCACCAGCATCAATGCAGGCTTTTGCAAAAGTCGGCAGGAAATCAGCCGGCACTTCCTTGGCATCGCCCGCCATCTCATGCGCATGAATGCTCATAATCACATAGTCTGCTCGCTGTTTGGCTTCTTCGATTTTTCTAACGATTCGCTGTAAGTCTCGCGGATGTGGTTGTGTGCTTGTTCCTTCCTCGTCACTTACCACGAAGCGAGAGCTTCCAAACAGAAAGACATCTGTTCCAGAATCATTCATGAAGCCTTCCTCGATGAGCAGCTTGTTGAAGGCATTGATGTCGGTAGACTCTGAAATCGCTTGAAGCTGTCTGAGCTTCTCCTCCTTCACATGGTGAGTCATGATATAACGCATGGGGTTGATCCCAGGCCTGCCGATACTATCCGGTCGTTGTTCACCTGCAGCCCACCATGGATGGAAGGTAGAGGTGGCAGCGATCAGAGCTACTCTGGCCGATTCACATTCCAGATACCGCGGGGCACTTGCTTCGGCAAGATTCTTGCCGGCTCCCGCGTGAACAAAGCCGTATCCATTCAGATTTCGTTCGGTCGCCTCTAACCCACCATACAGATAATCAAGCGTATGATTGTTAGCCCAGCCGATCAGGTTAAAGCCGTAATCCTTCATAACCTGGAGAACCGATGGCGGCGACATCGCCCAAGTACCACCACTTTGAGCACTCGGATAGCCTTCATTTTCATGAACGGTTGTTTCCAGATTGGCGATTCGTACATCTGCGCGATGCAGCAAGCGGGACACTTCATGAAATGCCTGGTCCTTGTAAGGCAGATTGCGCGTAATAAAGCTGTCACCCGTTGCGGCAAAAAGAATCGGTTTCGTCATTTTTGAGTGCTCCTCCTTATGGGCTAGAATTATTGGCGTGTAACATCAAAAGATCGAATAATCATCTTCCTCATCACCGACGAAGGAATACAGCTTGGAGCTGATTTCGTCGTAGTGCTGCAATCGTTTTTGCACGTTTTCCGAATCGTGAACCATTACTCCTTTGATCAGAACATTGAGGATGGAAAAGAGCGTCGGCATGCCACTTGTTGCAACAGGCTGCGGGGTCGTGATTTTCAACAGCAAGTCGGCTGCTTGGCTGATCGGTGACAGCTCTCCCTCCGTAATCGCCAGGATTTTGGCTCCCAGCTCCTTGGCAGAATGGACCAGTGCCACTGTTTCACTCGGGTGCCGCGGGAAAGAGATCGCAATGACGAGCCATTCCTGATCTCTCTCTGTGAGAAAATAGTCGGCATTGTCTACTGCTCCGATGTATAAATGCGTATTGCCCTTGATCGCATTCAACGAGGAGAACAACCATTTGGCAGGAATATGACACCAGCGGAAGCCGACAACCACGATGCGGTTTGCTCGAATAATATGATCGATGGCTTGCTGCAGGAGGCGGTAGTCAATTTGTTGCAAGCTTTGCTGCAGGTAGGCGATATCGGTTTCAATCACCTGATGGGCGAAATTGTCGCGGCTCAGTGCGTCTTCAGAATCGCGGTATTTTTGAAATGGCCCTTTTTTTTGCTCTCCTATCACAAGAGATTTTTTGATTTCATCCTGAAGCTCGGTGTACCCGGAATACCCAAGAGCGTAACAGAAACGGATAACAGTAGCCTCGCTCGTATTCGTCAGCTCCGCGATTTTCTTGGCTGTATGGATCGCGAGTAAGCCAGGCTTTTCAATCGCGATTTTGGATATGATTTTTTGGCTGGCGGTTAGATTGCCATACTGCTTCCGAATTCGTTCCTTCACATGCTGCTCCATGGCAGAAGCTCCTTTGTCGTCATTTGTGGGTAATTTTGAGAATAGTATATCTTTTGAAATAAAACACTTCAATACCTTCTGAAAAATGTAGTTTATCCTTCATTTTGATGTGTAATCCCTGCTGGCATTACCTATCTTTTCTCGCGGTTCTACTGATATATCGAGCTAAATAGTCTGTATATTTTAGACTGACGCCACTAAATAAAACAGCGACCATCTAAGAGCTAAATATAGCCTTAGACTGACCGCTGTTTTTTTGAACGAATGATATTCGTTATTGGAATGCGCATGAAGATGACATACGGTATGGAGTAGCCGACTGGTTTCAGGTCAGTCTCCACCCTTTCAAGTAAACAAAAGATATTCATATTAATCCTACCAAATTTTATGGGTTTCTTTCACCGGTGAATCTCTGTTATTCTAGGTCATGCCAAACAAAACAGCCGAAACTTCTTCTCGAATGGAAGTGCGGGGGATCTTTTTTTACTTGCAGATGAGAGATCTGCATGGGGTGAATCGCCAAAGTGCGTAGGGTTGTTTCCTCAATCCGAATCCGTCAACTAACCTCGTAGGCCAAAAAAAGGAGACGATGTGAATATGAAACGCCTTGGTACTATTGCAATCGCGACATTGGGATTGGGATTTGTTCTTTCCGGCTTTTCTAACACAGCTTCTGCCGCTACCACCTATCCGCAATGCGGGTATCAACCATATATGCAGCCTGTCCAACCGCAAATGCAAGCACCTTATGCAGCGCCAGCGAATCAACAGCAGCCAATTCAACAGCCAGTAAAACAAGCTAACCAACAGGTGGATGCTTCCGCGGTTGGGAAGCAAATAACTGATTTGGTCAACCAAGAGCGTGCAAAAGCAGGTCTGAAGCCAGTGGAACTGGATGCTTCCCTGAACAAAGTTGCACAAGCAAAAGCGGCTGACATGTCGAGCAACAACTACTTTGACCATACAAGTCCTACGTATGGCTCTCCATCTGACATGATGAAACAATTCGGAGTATCTTCTATGACCGCGGGTGAGAACATCGCCATGGGTCAACGCACCGCTGAGGAAGTCATGAACCAATGGATGAACAGTGAAGGACACCGTCAAAACATCATGAATCCTTCCTTCGCCAAAATCGGTGTAGGCTTTGTGAATGGATACTGGGTACAAGAATTCATCGGATAATGAAATTGGATCTAAATGCCGAGTCCTTTAGCGGGGGCCCGGCTTTCTTGTTTTTTTCCAGATAGGCAGATACTTGCTGTATTTCAGCAAAAACATTATTTAACTGTGGCGCAGGCTAACCACTTTGCCAGAAAACGGTCACAGTATTTTTAGTATTCACGTAGATAGAAGTGTCATTCGTTGAAAGAAGATTGGTGATCTTTTCCTTGTCGATTTTCTTCAACTAATGTGCCTGTTAGTTTAATAAAATCCGAGCTCTCTTCTTTACTTAATTTCTCTTTTGTTAAATGGCGGGCAAGTTGTTGATTTTTGACCAAAACAAAACCCACAAACACTAAATGTGGGTTATATGCCTTTTATTACGGTTATTGACTATACGTTCAACTTCGTATATAAGCTCAGAGATATTTTCTCCTGAATAATTTTCTTGCAGGAAAAAAAGATTACTATGTTTATTACCATGTTTTATTACTTCCGATGAAACTTGGGATACAAGGGTTTTCTCGTCATTAATCTTTATTTTTCCTTGAACTGACCCTACTATGTTATAAACGTCATCGCGGTTTTCTGTTAAGAAAACAAAATATTTATTTCCTTCTTTCATAGGAATACTTCCTTCAATCCCTATCGTTATTATTCCAGGTTCACCAAGATCATCCTTCAATTCAGATCCTGGCTTTCCTGAGGTATATTTGGACGCTTCTCTTTCATCGAATTCCCCTCCAGTTTCCAGTACAGATACTGTATCACCTATCTCTACATCACCTTTATAGACTCTAGTTAATCTTAATTCAGAGACTGTATATACATCTAGTCTTTCATAATTAGGGTTACTTTTTTGAGAAATAACCTCAGCTTCAGCTATGATATCTGCATTTTCAGCAAGACCCTCCACGTCAGTGAATGTCTCGGCAAACATTGCTTCACCAGAAACTATTCTATAATCTGAATCACTAGAATAAAGAAAATTTTGTTTTTTTAAGTCACCTATATAGTAAACAGCAAGTCCTGCAATTGTTATAAAACCAATAGAAGCCAATGCTATTTTTTTTGTGGATTTTATATTCTTAATGCCAATCATTAGAATTCTCCTTTCAAACACTTGATAAATTGGTTGAAAAATAAATTAATTAGGCGAATAATTTTTATTCGTTTAATGGTCAATACATTGCTATTGCAGCGTTAGGAGCATCAGCATCGGGAAAATAGATTCCCCATTTAGTCCATTTTTCAATATTCTTATACATTAGGGTAGCACTGTCAAAATCAATATGAGCGATTCCGATGGCATGACCAATCTCATGAGCCATTACAGCTTGGAAACAAAGTTCTTGTTCTCGTTCAATCGGTAAATTATAGGCTTCACTATCCAGTTTGAACTTATCGAAATCATTTTATCTAAGAATTTGTGTCCATTGATACGATTCTTGATATGGTTGGACTTGTCTATCCCTCTCCAATTGTGCAATATAACTCAAAATAAAATCTTTATCTTCAGGGAAGGAGAAGTCAAGGTCTTTTATTTGTTCAGCACTTTCCAAGCAACTTCATAGATAAGTCCATCGGGGTCTTGGTTTGTTGGTTTTCCATCAGTAATCTCCACCCAAAGTATGTTACCTCGTATCCCAAGAGACCAACTGCCCCTTTTTTGTTATTAATTTTATTAACTACCCTACATTAACCATTAATATCCAGTCTCTTCGTAGACTTCCCTGATACAACAATCTTCTAACGTTACTTCGTTTTCTTTACCTCCTGATGGCACCGTCCATCGCTTTTCCTCTTGGTTTACCTTGTAATACCATGAGTAGCTGTCTATCTGAATTCACACATATGGCTGCCGCCCCAAGCCATTTATTTTTCTTTTTCTGTAAATCCTTACAATTTCCTACCTGCTTTGTTAATACGTACTCCACGTAAATCTGCCCTTTAGATTAATGATTTACAGCCATTCGATCAAGGTTTCCACCTACACCGCTTTTTTGAATTTCCTCAGATGGAACTAGGGACCGAATGACACCGTGCACCAAAATACGGAGTTATTCATTTAGTAGTATTAGAAAATATCAGTTCTCGAAGTTGCGTTAAAACGCTAGGTAAGTATTCTTGTGGATGCAAAAAAATCGCTGCCAACACACTTATTGGTATGACTGCAATCCAAATCAAACTTTTGAATACAGTTGATTTTAATTTTTGAGTGATAAGCAGAGAAATTAACAAGATAGTAATATTAAAAAATAATGTTATTGGAATACTTACAACTCTTCCTAGACCTGTATATGGGAAGTATTCGATTAATAAAAGCATGGTAACTATACTTGGAATCATGGCTAAAAAGAAAGTGATTACCAACCGCTTCATGTGATGATCTCCTAATCTGGTTCGCTTGACGTCTTATTTGCATACTACGATTTCCATAATGAGGAATTCGTGAAATAAATTAATCTATCCTGCCCGTAGTAAGCAAAAGGCTGACGGTATTAACACCAGCAGCCTCTAATTGTGTTAGTACCACTATCGATCCCGTCGTATTATGAGGTCAGCCAGTTTTTACTGGTTGACCTCTTTCATTGAAGAATTCGTACCATTACGGTAGCCGGGGTAGAACGGTCGAACCCGTGGGAGTCCTCATCCCGTCGCAAAAACTGTTCACCCCCTACTTGTAGAAACCATATCTAGGCTGGTTGGGACAAAAAGATCTCGCATCACTAGCGATGCTGTGGAACTGCGAGCAGTCATTAGGGGTTGCCGGCAATAATTCTTTGGAGAGGGAGAGATCTATGAATCCAGTCATTGGTCTGGATGTATCAAAAGGGCAAAGTCAAGCCCAGTTATTAATGTGATAACATTTTCGAAACACCTTTGTTGGAGTGATAATCGAATGATACAATAACAAGAAGTTATAGACTTGTTTTTATCTGCCTGTCCTTCTTATAAAGAGCGATGGCTAACATACGTTAGAGACTCATATGAAGATGGTGAAGAGCGTCTGCTTTATGTCGATATTGGAGATTTCACTAGTCACGTTGTGGATCTTTATCAAAAGAAAATGCTCAATGAGTTTCCTTGCATATTCAAGGTTGTGGAGAACCTCCATACCAATGGTGACAGTTATATTAGATGCGACAATTGGATTTCTTGAATCCTTACAAAATCATTCCTCACATGTTGAATTAGATCCGGAAGTTTTTGTTTGTTACTTACATCCAGTCTTATTACGATGGTGGGATGCACTGAATCGTTTTTGGTCTGGAAAAACCCCTTATATTGGTTTTGAAGACTGATTTTCAAATTACACATTTTGTTAATACAACTTAAATAGCCTTTTATCACAAGCTGAGCAATAAGCTACCTTGCCGCTTTTGTGCGATAAGTGTTCGTACATATCGCCGTTTTCGCGCTCCGATCTATCAAATCCACCATGATACCTAACCGATCCAGAAACCTGCGTCTTTGTGTAATATCCTTCATCCGATCCGCAATGCGGACATTCTGCCAATTGAGTTTTACTCATACGAACATCCTCCCTTTACTTAATGAGCATTGTGAAAAAATGGACTACACGTTGTAGTTTTCCTTAGTCAAAAGTCCATTCAAAAAACAGTAATCTTCATATATTGTCAAATAACAAGTTAACCAAGAGGTTGTGATGATGAAGAAATTTCTTCAACATTTAGATTCCATCACTGATATTACTGTACTTGAAACAATGCGAGAATCATTCATTAAGAGCCCCTGCAGCTGATTAAAATCGGCCAAAACGTTTGAAGATGTACAAACAAATTGAATTAATAAACGGACGAATCACGTTTCTGGAGAAAACCCCTATTCGTAAAGGCGTAATAGATTCCGCTTGCATATACTAATCCCCGTTCTACTGTGAAATTTGTACCATCCAGTCCTTCCTCCTACGAGAGGATTTTTTTGGTGGTATATTCCTCACCGCATTTAACAACTCGTATGAGCAATTACCATGTTAGGTGGGAGGAAGAATATAAATGGACTCCTTTCAAAAAAATGATAGGTTAACACAAAATTCATCAAGTAATGGAAAAAAGAAACAGTCAACTAATCGCTCATCAAGTAACGGAAAAAAGAAAAAGTCAACCAATCGTTTATCAAGTAATGGAAAATGGAAACAGTCAACCAATCGTTCATCAATTTTGCATTGCCTCAATGGCAAAAATTTAGAACACATTGTGGCAATTCTTCTTTTAAGTGGCAAGTTAAGAGTAGATTCTGTTCAATTATTTAGACAAGCTACGATGATTGTCAGCTTAACGGGAAAGTACATTACACTAGGCGATTTGAGCAATAAAAATGTAGATAACATGCTGAAATTTCTTAACGAAAATGGAAATATGACTGTAGATGATATTATTAAGGCACTTAAAAAGAAAATGGAAAATTGATGACTTTTTTATATAATTGGTCTTTCCGCTCAACCAACAAAACCCTAACAACCTGAATTAACGCACCCATGTTTTTTTGAGGTAACACAAACTGTTTTCCAGCTGCATTTCACCGTGTCGCCAATTTCCCCTCGAAAACATATGATATTTTAAGCTAATGAAAATACTGTTCCATTAGCCTCCTACCTCTTGGACGCCACCCACCCTGGCGTCCTTAATTATTTACGACTACTGCTATGGTAAGTCTTATCGTCAGAGACTTTATACAGCAGTCCCTTTGCAGAAATGCGGAGGGACTTATGTTGTTCACTCTACACAATGAGCATTGTGTAAATCACCGAAGAATTACATTTTTTACACCCAATTTATTTTTCTTGTACAAACGCCCTTACATAGTTAATTATATGACATACCTTAATTTGGGGGTTATCCTCAATCACAATTAAGGAGTGATTTTAATGAGCACTGGCTTTTTTGATGACTTTTCTTTAATTCTGGTTCTCTTCGTCCTGTTAGTAATTGTTGCTAGCAGTTGCGAATAATTTTCATTGTTTATGGGCGGCTTTATAAGCTGCCCTTTTTTATTTTGAAAAGGCAGAAGAGGAAATAGAGGTATAAGCCATGAATGAGAGCCAAATTCCCCTCACCGTCTCTTTGCTTCGAAACCCAAAACATACCCGTCTATTTTGGTAGTTTAAATTAAATAGTGCTACATATCTTGGAACCAGGGGAAACTGAATAATAATCAATCTTCCACCGCATTCGTACCACGATGAAAAAATGTGCCTAGCAAGTGCATGGGAAGCCGCTTAGTAGATAACTGTGAATTAAAAAAAGCTCACCCACTTGCTAGCCTAATCTACCTGATTTAAAACGAAATCTATGAACACTGGAGATCGTAGCACACCGCTTTTTGTCCAGTTGCGAATTTGACGCGGGCTTTGATAAGTGGCTGAACGTATATAAAATCAAGATCCTCACCTGTAATCAAAAACATAGCAACACTGTTAAACGCCTGCTTGTGGGTGGAGGACTCCAAGCTCGATCACACCTACCGGTCGTCCGTTCACATGCGCTAGCCATCCGAAGCCACCCTTAAGCCAGCCTGCAATGCTGACATCTGCATACGAATAGTTGATGATCTTTACGAAATCGTCTGTACGCTTGCCAGCATAGTAGCGACCGTCTTTTCTTTTGGCTACTACGCCTTCCAATTTCCTTTTAATGATCCTTCGCCCCGCCCATTAATGTAAGCAATCTTGCTCATTGTTGCCGTATCTGTGATCGCGCAATCGAGAATCGACTTGCGCTCATCAATGACAGATCGCGCAGATCAGTTCCATCAAACTGCAAGGTGACCAGCTCGGGATACTTCGACGTCACATCGTTGTTGTGCCGAGTGAACAGGCGAGTCTTTCCGTTACTTCGAGATAATTCCAAACGATGACCATCGATCTTCGGTTCGAAAACGTATTGAGCGTCAGAAAATGGCTTATCTATCTGTTCAAGCAGCATCGGCCGTTCGTTTCGAGGCGGGTTCATGGTCTAGTTGAAAAAATACCCCCGGGATTTCCCGAGGGCCGTTGATGGTTATAGCACTTCAAACGTGATAATATTTGACTTCCCTTGATTCTGTCCACCAGTCACGACAACGCGAAATTGATAGGTATTTCCTGGCTCCAACTGAGCGACTCTTGCCATATGCTTGGGAACCCCATTATAGGTGAACACAAAAATATCCACTGGTAGGTAGGCTTCCTCCCATGTTTTCCCGTTATCCGTAGACTGAATTATTTTTTCTGATTCGGCTCCTTGTGGAATCGAGTAGTAAAAATTGACGTACCTTCCATAAGTAATGCTACCTCCGTACGAATCTAATTTAACATCATTAATCGGTGTCGTATCGCTATTCTCGTCTTATTCCCTTCCCTAATCGAGGGTATTCGAACGAGCCTACACCGTGCAGGCGACTTTCATCGCACACGGCGTTCCATCAACGAATAAGAAGGTTTTTACAACGGGCACCTTCAGCTTAACCTAGCAACACGTGCTGGTAACCTATCCAAAGTTAATGCATTTTATCAGGGAGTCACATCTGCAGCTCCCTATTAATTTAATATAGAATACCCCTTAGGATATTTCCTAAGGGATACTCTAGTAAATGAGATGCTTTAAACTGGTGGTAATGCAGTGACAGTGATTTCATTAGAATATCCGGCCTTACTACCACCTACTATTAACAATCTGTACTTCACTGGTGTTCCTATGAACGCTGGTGCCGAGGCTGTAGTTGAATTTGCGTCTAATGGGAATGTCAAATCATTCCACACACCATCTTCTTGAGACTGTTGTAACACTACGCTAGTAGCACCTACTGGCTTACTAAATGTGAAATTAATCATCAATACATATTGCGAATAGTCCAGATCTGAAATTGGAGTTACGCTATTCTCGTCTTATACCTTATGGTTTTATAACGAGTCTACACCGTGCGGGCGACTTTCATCGCACACGGCGTTCTATCAACAGATAAAAAGGTCTCCTTTCGTCGTCTGAAACTTACAACGGGCATCTTCATTCTATCAAGCTACCCTCACCTTTGCCGCATCATCAATGTGCTTAGCGTGACCAGCTTAATCGAGTGACCCACATTTCTTATTTTGATTGTGCGTTTATCCGATGGCGGCGTTGTCACTGTATCTGATAGAAAAAAGGAAAACATACCCATTTCGCTCTTCCATTTGCACTGTTGACTTTGAGTACACTCTAACTTGTAAACTAAACATAAAACAAGGGAGGGAGCCTCTCATGGGTGATCAGCCATTAACGATTCAACAAGCAGCCGTTAGAACAGGACTTAGTGTTCATACTCTTCGCTATTATGAAAAAATAGGATTAATGGAACCGGTGGCTCGAGGGGAGAATGGCCATCGCTCTTACCACACACACAATTTGGAATGGATCGAGCTTATCGCTAGGCTTCGTAATACCGGAATGCCTATAGCAGATATGCAACGGTTTGCCGATCTGATGAGACAAGGTAACGACGGCATTGGACAGAGAAGACAATTATTGCAGGAGCATGAGCAGACACTTCTGGCGCAGGTAAAGGATCTACAAGACACGTTGCGGGTATTACGAGGAAAAATTGAGTACTATCAAGCGTGGGAAGCAAGGCATTCAAAAGAAACGAAACAAAATACCGAATAAGGGGAAATTTCAGATGAGGAGTTTGCCGTTAGGATCGACAGGACTACAAGTCAGTGCGCTTGCTTTAGGCTGCCTAAATTTTGGTTCCAAAACCGACCAAATTACTTCTTATCGATTACTGGATCACTATAGAGATGCTGGTGGTACTTTTTTAGATACAGCAAACAATTATGCCTTTTGGAATAAGGGATGCGTAGGTGGGGAAAGTGAATTGCTGCTTGGGCAGTGGATGAGAGAACGCCACAATCGATCACATATGTTTGTAGCAACCAAAGTAGGAGCAAAACCACTTTTTCCAGGTGGCGGATTTGAAAATAAAGAAGGCTTGGGAAGGAAGGCCATTGAACAGGCCTTAGATGCAAGCTTGCAACGTCTGGGCACCGATTATATCGATCTGTATTATGCTCATATAGATGATGTCCATACGTCACTCGAAGAAACTCTAGAGACTTTTGACTCCCTCGTCCGGTCCGGAAAAGTAAGGACCGTCGGTTGCAGTAATTATCAGCTTTCTCGAGTCATAGAGGCAAGTAATATTAGTAAGGAGAAAAATATTGTCTCATACTCATGTATTCAACAACGCTATACTTATCTTCACCCTAAATCAGATGCTGATTTCGGCATTCAAGTTAGCGCAGATGTTGAGCTGCTGGAATATTGTAGGCGTAATAAAGATATTGTCATGTTAGCCTACTCTCCCCTGTTACATGGTGCATACACCAGACAAGGTGAATCGTTTCCAACCGCTTATGAACACCCTTCTTCCAAAAAAAGACTTTCCGTTTTAACAGAAGTTGCTACCGAGGTAGGTGGAACGTTGAATCAAATCATTCTTGCATGGATGCTCCAACACTCACCGCCAACGATTCCTGTCATAGCTGCTAGCAGCTCCAAGCAACTCCAAGAAAATTTGGACTCCCTAACCCTTCATTTAAGTCAGGAGCAAATGCACCGCCTGCATCAGGCATGAGTACGGCTTTTGTTCACAACCGCCTCCTTTCTACAGGCGGTTTTTCGTTTGGTAGTCAGGCGGTATGAGTTGCTGTTAGAAATACTGTAGTTGCCTCGTGGCGTATCTGGTACTCACCATTTTTCAAGACACAACCAACTCCCTAATAACCACTATTCAGAGCCTGTGCGATTCAAAATACAATTCGTACTTTTATGCTTTCCCCACCAGATGCCCCATGTCTTTCCATCTATTTGAGAATTTCGGCAAGTTTTGAATCTCTCCATCAAGAACAAATAATCAGGAGGGAATTTACTGATATCGTAACACACGCCTCCGCACCCCTACATCAAACTCATGACCTACTTTCAAGCGTTTCCTCTCTGATCTCGCATATCACCCTGAGTAGGACTTGCTCTTACTACTTTTTTCTAATCGTTTATTGGACACCCATTCAAGGATTGTAAAAGCCACTGTGTATGGATGAATTATGGCTTTATTTCGACTGTGAGTGAGTATACTTCCTCTTGTGGACGAGCTCATTTGGATTTTTCAAAGCCATACCAGACGATGTGAAACAGGATGTGACAAATGATAGCGGATAACAAGCCACTTTTCCAGAATAGCCACCCGCAGCAAATACCTACAATGAAATTCGCTGAAATTGCATACGTAAGCAAGGGCAGTGTCAGCTTTCCGACGGTTTGCTGGGCTCCAGGAAGGTGAATCAAAGCGAACAGCATTGAGGACATCGCGATCGCTAGCCAATTAACCAAATTCGCATCACTGTTGGCTAACCACTTATTCATGCTCCAAACGAGAGTGCTCATGAGTCCCCAGCGGAAGATCAGCTCTTCGACAATCCCACCATATAATACCCTCGTATCTAATCCTACAATTTGTCTTGCCCGATCAATCTTTGCAATCACGTTTTTATCAGTGACCTTTACGAGATAACCGTAGTAATAAATCAGATGTAAGGCAGCGCATAGGAGGGAAATAAGGAAGGTCATGGTTCCAATCTCAGAAAGCGTTGGTGCTGAAAAGCCAGCATCCTTGTATAACCAGGCGCCAGCCAGAACACTTGGGATAACGAGCACCATGTGGCTCACGAAACGAACGAAATACGGGATGTCATCACCACCAGTATCTTTGATTAGTATCGGCTCTTTTTTTAGCATCGCTAGCACACCAGGTAATGCCAAAGAGAATAAAAGTAATGCCAGAAGCTAATCCATGCCCCAACTCCCCTTTGCAACGCCATATTAGGCTCTCGTTATTTCGATTTTTCCGCAAGTATCAAGTCATGCAGTCTGTTCGTGAATCGCTGGAAATGGATAATTTCTTCTTCTTCCAATTTCGAAAAGTATTTTTCTATGACGACATCGTCGAGTGATTCGATCTCTGCATACATCAGTTTCGCCTTTTCTGCCAGCTTGACAAATGTCTCACGCCGGTTTGCTGGATTTACTTCACGTTTTACATAGCCATCCTGTTCTAGCTTGGCTACCAGCTGGCTTGTAGAGCTAAGTGACATATTCAAATGCTTGGCGAGCTCACCAATTGTGATCTTTTTATGCTCCTGTACTTGCTGTAGAAGGATGGATTGCTTTGGGGTAATTTCAAAATGGTAGAGGGCTTGAAAATCCTCTGCTAATAAGGCATTGATTTTATCCATCATTTTGAGTGTTTCTTTTATCGTTTCTATCTTCATCAGAGAAGTACTCACCTCACAACACTTTAACAACTTAAACTGTTTATTTATATTGAATATTAAATCGACGGAAATGTCAAGTGATGCCATCATTGTTTACCCCACATCCCTTACACCCTGAATAAATTAGGTGGGTGCCTATGCCAGGCTCCACTTAGTGCCCACTATTTGACAAAATTACTAATGTCGCAAAAATAATGCAAGCTGTGAGCAGGCTCTGTCCCTTTTGCCTGAGCATCGATGTGCAATATGGGCAACGAGTAGTCTTGATCGGAATCGAAGTAATGCAGTGCGGGCACAGTGTTTGCATCATTACATCATTATTCCGGGCCGTTGATATTTGATCTCTTACCTTATACCTTGGTAGGAGTATGAACGAAAAGTAAAATACGGAAAAATTGTATTGATATTTTCAGTCGTCCAGCTAACAAAATTATGTAGACAAAATAAGTATTGGCTTTGAACCTGATTAGTGTGAGGCACCCTCGTGAGCTATAAGCGGGGATGGTAGTCTCTGTTTACATGGGAAAAGCACAAAGGGGAGCATGCATGATGCATCTCCCCTCATTTCTCCTCAGCGGCTTCCCATAAATATATTTATAAATATCTCGGATGATTCAATAAAAACTGAAACGAGTTCCGTATGTCGTCTGCTAGCATCTAGCGGAATTTTGACGGATCTGATCTCGTTGACGTGTCATTTAAGGAGTCCCCTACCATACCTTCAAAAACGGTATTGCCCAACTGATCAGCCCGTTTAATCACACCAGTGTACAGCCCTAGTTTGTCCTGGAAATATTCGTATATAAGGATTTTGTTATATCAGAACAAACTCGCTATCGCATCAACACGAGCAGCGGAATACCCTTACTCAGCAAACAGCTCCTCTGCAGCATCAAGAATCCGGTCTTTTGTTCTGGCTGCATCATACGTCTTTTTCTTCTTTTGCATGATTTTAAACAGCTCCATCTAATTTCAACTAACTAGTTGGATTATCTGTTTTTGCATTTCATTTATCAAGTATAGCTGGTCGATAAGAGAGCGGCACTCAACGGAAACTATTCGTTAATCATGACGAGATTGGCTCGCGAAGTTGAAGAATTTTAAGTCTTTATTCCAAAGGTAACATAACTAAGACCCGTTATATTTGTCCAAGTAAGGGTACTCGCAGCTTTAATAAGCTCCGGAGTTGATCGTCATCAGGCGAACCACCCGGGTACGCCGCCATCCTGCTTCAAGAAATGGGTTGGCATCTCCACCTTTCCAATCAGAAACGAGTTTACGGTATTTTAAGCCAATCAGGAATGGAGATCTTCGGGCTGCTTGTGATCGCTGTTTGCACACAATCGTCCATGCCCCCAAAATAAATCTCTCGATCGACCAATCCTGGACCGTAATGTGCGAACTTTCCCGAATTCGTCATGAGTGTTTTGCAATCATGGGGAACAGTGGTAGAAATCATGCAAAGGCAAATGTCCATCAGGAAGGTCGCGCCAAACGCTTCGATTTTTTTTGCAACTCCAGCTTCTTTTGCTTTTTCATACACATAGTGACTTGTCGTAATGAAAAATCTCACATCGGGATGGCACTGTTTGCCCTCCACCAATTGCGCCAATTCCACACATTCTTCAAATGAAAAATGGGGGCTGCCCATCAAGACGAGATCAACTTTCTTTTCTGATGCGGTGGATAATTTTCGCCAAACATCCGCGATCTCGTCCGGAGAAATTTGCCAATGGTTCAATGGCGGGTAACCACCAAATGCCTCTTCCAACGTTGAAGCTTCCGGTGTGATCCTGATCATATGAAACATGCCCACTGCCCCACCGGTGGCAACTGCGGCACCAAATGCTTTTAATTGATCGGCTGATGGTTTCTCCTTTATTCCGCGGATTACAGGAACACCACTCCCGACACGACTTCCAATCAGATAACCCAAGACTGGATAAAAGGTGGAATCGATCTTCTCGTATTCCGGCATATCAATCAGCACTGTACCAAGACGGGCTTTGTCAAGGTGAAACCCTGCTAACGGAGCCCTTCCGGTAAGAGCCGCACAAATGTCCATAAAGTCTCCATATCGATTCGTACGCGCGCCGATCACACTATTCGCATAGACAACCGCGTTCGATTCAGCCCAGGCGATATGCTCCCCAAAAACAGGGGCCTCTGGCAATTGATAAGGCGAACACGTAAAAGTCGGTTTCGCACCCATGCGCTCATAGGCAGTCGCCAGCCGATCTGCAAGGTGTGCGAATGCTGGGTCTACACCTTGAGTTCTCCAAGCTTTCCGGTCAATTGAGATGGCGTTCATACTTGTTGGCACATGCACCTGACCTCCAGCGTCTGCCAGCATCTCAGCAAATTGCAAACTTGCTTCTCCCGTATAGATACACCCATCGATGTGTGCTCGCGTAACATCAATGAGCTGTTTTGCCCCTTGAACCTCCGCCATTCGCAACAGGATTCTCATTGCCATTTGTCGGGCAGTGCCTTCTGCTCCAGCAAGTAGTTCTCTATCTCGTTGTGAAAGTTCAATTTCCCCCATAGATGAAACCTCCCTGCCCAAAGTAATACTCAATAACGAAGCATGACGATCCCGTCTTCTTCTATGCAGGCGGTTGATGCAAGCAATGCCTGCTCGAATGGAGCTTCATCTAGTACGATAATGGGCAGTTGCATGGAGAAAATCTCCTCGGCGACAATACCACCTAGCGCTACGATTTCATCCGTTTCAGCTAACAAAATTGCTGAAGGAGCATGCCCCGAAACAATCGCATCCAATAGAACACCGCTTCCGCTGCAAGATCCGCGTCCTTTTGGCAGAACAAGGATGTGATTCGCAAGCGAAACACCGCAAAGAGGATGATGACGATCCACAACCACTCCGGTAGCCGGATTGAATCCACCCCAAAAGCTTAACGGTACATTTGTTCCGATAATCGTTCCTTCTGCCTTTCCCTTTGTGAGGATACGTCCTTTCGTCTCAATCATTGCCATGATTTCCACTTCCTTTGCCGAGGAGCACAAACCGATTATTTTATCCCATCAGCAACTCCGCATCTTCTCGGATCAGCAAACGTACACAGCTCACCCGTATCTTTGTCGAGATAGCATATCTGGAACGATCCCATGTGATAATCCCATATGCCAGATACTTTCATTTGCAATCCCAATGCCATGAGCTCTTTTTGCACTTCTTCCGGAATTCTGTCTTCGATAACGATTGATCCACCTTCTTGAAGACCAAGCATTCGTGGAGCTTCTACCGCCTCATAAGGCTCCATTCCAAAGAACAGGTAGTTACATAGTACCTGGGCTACTGATACATGAACGTTGCCTGGTGTACCAAGCTGCATTACAGGCTTTCCGTCCTTTAACACCATAGTGTTGCCGATGACGCACCTTATTCTGGCCCCTTTTGACTGGTAGTACTGCATGTGGCTTGATTGTACATTAGGTAGGGCGTGTGAGCCCACCATTGGAATTCCTTTTACTACCTGTCCGGGTATCCCGCCAGATTGCAATGTGTTCATCATTTGTACCCAGTTTCCTTCGCTGTCGACAATACTTAGTTCACAGCTTCCCGAAGGTTGATCTTGATGACTGTTTTGTCTAGGAGTTGGCATTTTCCCTGCACCTGAGAATCGATCTAAGAATGATACTCCACCACTAAATCCTGTAGTAAATCTGGTGTGATTCGTCAAATCTACTTTGGGTTTCATCCCTTCTATAAGTCTTGCAAGATTTTCGTGAAATTGTCCGTCTAAAAATGTGTTCACATCAAAGCTTAGAACCTCTGGATCACTACTATATCCACACATTGTTTGTGCTAATTTTAGCGTATGGGCCATGTAGAAGATGTGGTCCGCCGAATACGGTTTTACTTTTTCGATACCCAGTTTTTCCAAAATTCCAAGAACTAATGCTAAAAAAATCCCTTGCTGCTGTGGCGGTGCTAACGAGACGATTTCATACTCACCGATTTTAAATCTGAGCGGCTCAATCCATCTGGCCGGTGTTTCTGTCATATGCTCTTTTGTGATCATCCAGCCCATGTCATTTGCCTTCTGAATAAATGCCTCTGCCCATCCACCCGTTATCATATAATCTGGGCCTTCTTCCGCTACTTTTCCTAGAGTTTCAGCCATTTCTTTTGAAGCGAACTTCTCTCCTACATGAGGAAAGCGACCCTTGGGCATATAAAACGCTCTACCCTCCGGAAAGAATGTAACAAAATCTTCTTCGAAAACATTCAGTTCAAATTCAAAGCATGAGACATGATGCCCGTTTTCCGCCCACCAAATCGCCTCTTCACAAAGCTCTGCCCATGGTTTCGTCGCAAACTTTTCATATAGTGCTTTTAAGCCGGGCATAAAACCAGGAATAACCGATCGCGGTGGTATCGTCGCATATACACCCATTCCTTGAGGTACAGGCATATGTGCCGGCAGATCTGATGGAAACGTTCCCATTGAATCAAGCTGATAATATTTGTCTTCTTTTGCGTTATAGCATAGAAAGGTAACAGTACCAGTATGATTCGTCATATAAGGTTCGACCGCTGCCTGAACCATACATCCGGCAATTGCGGCATCAACGGCATTGCCTCCTTCCGCCATCACTTTTAACATCGTGTGAGTGACGACCGCATTATCCGAGCTTGCTGATGCCCTCACTCCTTTAATGACCGGCTTTTTACCTGGAAGCCATTTGGGGTCAGATAAATTAATTTCTCGTGGGTTCATCATTATTCTCATATCCTTTCGATTTTAGATGGTGTAATACACAACATGCATGATTCAAATCATTCACTCACTCTTTGTCCGCCCACTTCCAATCGACTTTTCCCAGTCCATCGATTAAAACCCCTTTTACTTTGGGGTTATGCACAAAGGAATACGTGTAGTAATAGACTGGCGCGACTGGCATTTCATTCATTAGAATTTGTTCTGCTTGAGCCAAGAGTTGCTTCCTTTTTGCCGGATCAGGTTCTATTCCCGACCGATTTAAGAGTTCGATATATTCTGAGTTTTCCCAATGCGGAGCATTGTTAGGAGCATTTTTTTCTTTGAACAATTCCAAGAAGTTGATCGGATCGTTGAAAGCCCCTGACCACCCCAAACGCCCAACCTGAAAGTTCCCTTGTGCCATATTCTGCAGGTAAACTTTTAACTCTTGATTTTCCAATTTCACTTCCACACCGAGATTTTTTCTCCACTGATCTTGGGCCGCCTCAGCCACCTTCTTCTGAATTTCCGCAGTATTGAATAAAAGTGTTATCGGTGGCAAGGTTGAAATCCCCAGTTCTTTCATCCCCTCGGCCAACAGTGTTTTTGCTGTTTCTGTATCATTATCTGGAAAGTAACCGTCTGCTTTTAGCGCCATAGTTGGCGGCAATACTCCCAATGCCGGCTGTTGACCTCCTTGCAATACGTTGTCGACAATCGTTTGCCGATTGATTGCATACGCAAATGCTTTACGGATCTTTGCATTGGTAAATGGGACTTTCTCCACATTAAAAGCAAACCAATAGGTTGCAGCAAACGGCTGACTCGTTAGCTTGCCCGACTCCTTCAGTGCAGGCATGGCATCGGTTGGCAAGAAGCTCATGGGAGAACCTGCCCAATCAATATCGCCATTTTCATACATAGACAGCTCAGTGTTTTCATCCTCAACCATGGAAAAATTGATTTTATCTAGTTTTACAGCGCTTTTATCCCAATAATTCTCGTTCTTGGCCAAAATCATTTTGTTTTTATGATCCCATCCTTCTATCTTGAACGGTCCGTTTCCGATGAGCGTTTTTGCTTCGGCAGCCCAGTTCTGATCGCTTACGACGGTCTTTTTGTGAACGGGGAGGTAAACCGTGTGAGCAGTCAGTTCAATAAAGAACGGGGTCGGGTTTTCCAGTGTAACTTGCAGTGTGCGATCGTCAATGGCTTTTACACCGATTTCATCCAGGCTTGCCTGACCCTTGTTCGCCTTTTCCGCATTTTTGATGTAGTACATGAGGAATGCCGCTTGAGCAGCGGTCTTGGGATCAAGTACACGCTTCCATGCAAATTCAAAATCGTGAGCAGTTAAAGGATCGCCATTACTCCACTTTGTGTCGCGAAGTGTAAACGTGTAGGTTTTCAAGTCTGGGGAAATATCGATTTTTTCAGCCACGGATTCATGTGGCTTGCCATCTTCCCCTGTGCGGGTCAAACCATCAAAAAGAGCTTTTGCAATGGCCATAGCAGTCGTGTCGAATGCTAAACCTGGGTCAGCCGTGGGAGGTTCGGCATGCAAATTCCAGTTTAAAACCTTAGGTTCTGTTGAATTTTTCTTATCATTATTTGCTGTCGGTGTCGCTTCTTCCTTTTGATTGCCACATCCAGTTAGTGACGTGCCAAGTACGAGAATGAAGCAGACCAATACAAATAGACTCTTCCTCATACACAAGCCCTCCGATAGGATACTATATTTGTTTCTCTCATTCTTCCAATCCCTCGAAATGGACAGCTATCTCAGCCAGAATAGTGACGCTTATTCTGTTTCTAAGGTCAAAGCAAACTTCTGTGGCAGTTGCATCAATAACAATTTCTCCGTGTTCATTTAGAATCTCTTGATAAAAGCTAAAACTTTTCTTTCCCCTTCGCAGTGGTTTCGTCTTGATTGATAACCTCTCACCCTGTCTTGCTTCTTTGCGATAATTGATGCCTGCATGAACGACTACAGTGCTTATCCCTCTCTCTGCTTGCTGATTGTAATTGATCCCAGCTTCTCTGTACCACTCTTCTCTGCCACACTCCAAATACTGCATATACACAGCATTGTTTACATGTCCGAGGAAATCCAGATCAGTGACTCTCACCCTTATTTCCGTTGTTACTTGCATGTCCACATCGCCCTTTCGTTCTCCAATCAGGTTACATTGACGTCGCTTTGAAGTACGGACTCAGCAACATTGGAAACGTAAACGCTGTCATCTTTTGAATCAACTTGGTTCCAACATTCCCGACATTCGTTTCCCCTTCCAAATGTCTCTGAAACTCTTTTTTTCAATAACATTTTTTCGAAAGCCACTCAGCTTCTTTATATACTGGATTTGGATACTGATAAAATCCCTTCCCGGTCTTGACTCCAAGGTGTCCTTTTGCAACCATTTGTTCCAGTTCCTTCGGGGGCTTATCTGATTCATCACCAGTCTCGAAGTAGTAATTTTGTTCAATATCTCTTACAACATCAAGCCCAACCTGATCCATCAACGCAAAAGGGCCAAATGTTGTATGAAATTCCAGCATCCAGGCTCGATCAATCATTTCAGGGCTGCTATACCCATTCGCCCACAGGAACAAGCACTCTTTTTTGACTGCCCGCCAGACACGGTTAAAGGAAAAGCCTTGAATCTCTTTATGTGTTTCAAAAATAATACACTGCAGTGAATGTAAAAATTTCTTGGCAATGAATTTGGTGTTTTCAGACGTTTCCGAGTTATACATAAATTCAACAGGATCGAGCTCAGGTGGGCCCATATTATCAGGCGCTCCCAAATTGATATTAAACATGCGATCCTTTCGGCTGACATCGGCTCCAATTTTCGAACTGCACATGGACGAGCTATTCGTTGCCAGCAAGGTTCTCTGAGGGGCCAACACGTCTATTTCCTGCCAAATTTTTTGTTTTAATGCTAGATTTTCCGGAACAGCTTCAATCACAATATCTGCATCGACCACACATTCAGCCAGAGTACTGCACACGTGAATTTTTTGATACTTTTCCTCTGCCTGCTCTCTTGTCAACAAACCTTTATTTACATAGGTCGAAAACACATGCTGTATATTGTTGAGTGCTTTTTTCAGACTATCATTTGATACATCGTAGACATATGTAACTTTATGAGCCGATGCACAGCGAAAAGCTATCAGCCACCCTTGGGCTCCCAGCCCCACTACTCCCACTTTCTCGACTAAACCCTCTTGCATAATATTCTCCCCTCTATTCATGTAGTTACCTTCTCCATCTAGGCTTTACTCCGTCTTTCAACCTTTCACCCTATTTGCCGCGAACTTTTGCATTCATACGGACACCTAGCGCTTAGTACGTTTTGGGAATAGCAGAAATACCTAACATTTCCCGTGCTTGGGCTGGCGTAGCTATTTCACGATTAAACTCTTTGGCTATGCGGACGATTTTTTCAACAGCCTCTGCGTTGCTTTTCAGCTTTTGGCCACGTTTTACATAGATATTATCCTCCATCCCTACCCTTACATGCCCCCCCATCATTATACTCAAGGTAGTCAAGGCCCATTGATATTTCCCGATTCCAATCGTACTAAACACGGTATCATGAGGTAACTCACTGATCAGATTAAGCAGGTTTTGAGGCGTAGGATAAATCCCAGTTTGCGTTCCCATGACAAATTGAACAAAGTAAGGAGGTTTGACTAGTCCTTTCGTAATCATTGTTTTGACAGTCCAATAATGCCCCGGTTGATACACTTCCAACTCTGGTTTAATCGATTTTTCTGCCATACGAGAGGCAAAACTTTCAATAACTCCATAAGTAAAAGGAATAACACCATCGATTTCTAATGAATCACGAGCATGTTGCAAAGGCGACCTTCTTTCAATGAACTTCACTCTTTCCATAAACGGCCCCATATTTAATGTAGCGATTTCTGGATTAGCCTCCAGGACGTTTAATCTGCCTTCCATAGTAGACTGAAACCCCAAGCCGGTAGAATTGTTGATGATAATCTCTTTACATTTGCTCCGAACAGCGCCATTAACCTCCAATACCTCTTCCGGGTTTTCGGCATTTTTCCAAATACAATTGCGGTCTCTTGCGTGAATATGAACGATACTGGCCCCAGCATTATAAGCCTCATACGCTGATTGGGCGATTTCCGCCGGAGTTTCGGGAAGATTAGCATTCACTTCCTTACCTTGAATACCACCATTTACAGCGCAAGTAACAACTAACGGGGGTAATTTTCCAATTCGTTCCATCCAATCATAACTATTGGCGAAATTCCAAATGTAATCGTTATCCATTTTTCTCACTCCTTCATGTTTGGCTATCTGCTGTTCTTCACCAGTTTTTTCAGTCAGACTTGGTAATCACCACCTGATATAAGAGATTGAACGGACAATCTGGTATTCATGGACAGGTTTCAATTACCACGAAAGAACTGTCAAATTGCAAAAGTAGCAATTCATGTGCCAACGTTTATTTACGGACAAAACGCAACCGTGTCTCACTATTTCTTTTGAGCATGTTCAATTTTATGAACACTTCCTATCAATTCACGTTCAGAAATCGGCACACTGTTCAAGTATCTTTACAGTTATACTGTTACCTGCAGAATAGAGATTCATGAAGTGGATTGACCTCCGTGTGTAAAAATAAAAATGGCTTGATAGAAAGAAAAAAACTGACGTCTTCGAAAAAAGACGCCAGCTTTTTGCAGCTAAATTCAGATACTGTTTGAGGAAAGGCAGATTACATAATTCCTAACTTCTTCATTCTGTTGTATAACGTCGTTCTAGAAATGCCTAGGCGTTTGGCAGTGGATAATCGATTGCCATTTTCATTCAGTAACATTTGACATATAACTTTGTGTTCGTATTTTTCTAATTCATCTTGCAGAGTAGAAAGTGTATCCGTAAAGGTACTGTTGTCAGTAACTATCGAGGGGCCTGAGTCGTCACTAAGATGAACATGCTCGTTGGTGCTAATCATTTCGTCTGTCGAGAAGACGACTAGTCTTTCAATACTATTTCTAAGCTCTCGAATATTTCCAGGCCAATCATTATGTAAAAAGTCTTGGATTAATTTTTGGGAAATGACCTGAATCGGCTTATTATACCGTATCGAAAATTCGTATAAAAAATGGTGGACTAATTCGATAACATCATTTTTACGTTCACGTAAAGGCGGCACTTTTATTGTGATAACATTTAGACGATAATAAAGGTCTTCTCTAAATTTTCCTTGTTTAACGAGGTCGATTAATTCGCGATTGGTTGCTGCAATCACACGAAAATCAGCCTCTATTTGCTTTGTGCCGCCAACTGGATAAAATCTCTTATCTTGTAAAACTCTTAATAATTTGACTTGCAAATCCAATGGCATATCTCCGATCTCGTCAAGAAATAGCGTTCCCCCTTGAGCTAGTTCTAGCTTCCCCTTCTTTCCAGTATTGATGGCACCGGAAAATGCCCCTTTTTCATATCCAAATAACTCGCTTTCAAATAATGAAGGGGGGATCGCTCCGCAATTAATTGGGATATACGGAGCACCAGCTGATTCTCTGGAATCGTGGATTGCTTTGGCAATTAACTCTTTTCCTACCCCGCTTTCCCCGAGAATAAGAATGGTTGCGTTCGTAGCAGCAGCTTTCTTACTCATTTCGATTGTTCTTGCTATTTCTTGACTACTCCCTTTAATCCCTTGAAAAGGATCGTTGGCCGGCTTTAATTTGGTTACTTCTTGCTCCAAATGCTGGACCTTTCGAATCGAGTTAAATAATTCCTGATTTAATCGAATCTGGCTGGTAATGTCCGTGTCAACGGATACAACTCCAATGATCTTCTGTTTCAAGCGAATCGGATTGTTATTTACTAAAACGAATAGATCAGAGCGGGGTTGATGTTGATGCCTATAAAATGGCTTACCGTTTTTTAGTGTTTTCAGCATCTCCAGATTATTTACGTCAAAGTAATCTATAATTTTTTTCCCGATAATCTCTTGATGACTTATGGAAAATATTTTCTCGGCCTCTTTGGTCCAAATTTCAACAGTCTCTTGCTCGTCGATCACACAGACTGATGTGTCAATCGTATCTAATATCGTATCAAAATAGGCTTCCAAATATTGATAGGAGTCGTACAATTCCTTCAATACACTCGAGAAATGCAAATAACCGATAGGCTCTCCTGACTCATTTAGAAGTACTAGTAATCCATATTCGCTTAGCAAGGCAATTAATTTCGAGATCTCTTCGTTCTTACAAATGCTTGCTGTTTTTTTTAAGGGAAGGGAATGAACGGATAAATTCGTGGAAGGATGAGGCAGAGGTGAATCGATATAAAAGAACTCGCCTACATTATTTTTAACGAAAATGACTAAGTCAGTGTCCCCGTTTTCTGCAAGAAGCTTATCTGTTAGGGGACATTCAAAAACTTTAAAGTTACTTTTGATTAATTTATCAATGCTCGAAAATTTGTGCTTCACAAAAATTCCCCCTTCTACTAGTAACTAGTTGCTCCTGAATAAGTCCATTCCAAATATGGTTTCGGGGAGTGGCGTTCCTCAGGGGGCGGCTTCCCCCGGATTTCTATTTTCGCATTAGTTTTGAAGCATTTTCGCCGCTCTTTCCAGGATATGGGTCAGGATTCCGAAGCCGACCTAGTTTTTGAACCGGCAACCCCCCCGTACGTAACCTTCACACCATCCAGCAGGAGCGTAACATCTGTCGAATGATGGATATCGGATTCTAAGACACCGTATCAGTCCGAGACATGTTATTTGGAGAATAACAATTCCATTTTGAGGTTGCGAATTCCTTTTTTCTTTTGCCCATAAACTCATTTGAAGCGAGAAAACGTAAGGCAACTGCCCCAATTACTATTAACATTCTTACCCCTTTTTCATTTAAAATCAGTTCTCCAGCTCATGAATCCTTATCTACAGATGACCATTCTCCTCAATTTCTGGGAATGCAAAATAACCCAGATAGAGAAGAAAAGACGAATAACCATCTCATCACCCCATCTGGGTCATAGCAAAGTTTCTGAAGGCTTTTTATTCTAACACGCTCGACTTTACTTGGCAAAAATCATTTTAAGAAAATCTGAACATCTATGATACAGTATTACTCCCCTGTCATCCTAAAATCAAAGAGATACCCTATTATTGGGTACCTCTTTATTACCTATTCTTTTTCAGATGGTTTTTCAAAATTATTATTGTCCGTATTGTTCTAATTCTTCGAAAAGTGCATCGCCATTTTCTTTAATGCCATCCCTATATTTAGCAGGTATTTTACTTTCACAGCGTGTAAACCAATCATTAAAAACCTGTTTCCATTCTTGTATTTTTCTTTTTTCTAACAACAAGTTGGCATCTGTAGTGTATTTATGGGAAATCATTAACAATATATCGATATTTGCCAGAAGTGGTTGAGCAATATTATCATTTTTTTTCATCCAATCAGTTACGCTCTCAATTGTCGAAATAGAAAGCTTAATATAATCTACTCCAACATATTGTGCCAATTCATTGCCTTCTGGTGCCGTACTAAATATTTTCACTTTATAACCCTCCTCATGGGAGTTGAAAAACTGAGCGTCTCTTTTTAATAATAAACCAGCCGTTGCAAGTTGCCGCTGCTCGCTTGTTTGGCTTTCCTTTGGCGGTCGACCTAAAGCCGGTCCGTTTAGCCAAATGCCGTGCTATTTGCCGCAGTTCCGGTTCTCGCATGTGCGTTAGATTTGATCCGCCTGCACGACCGCCGGATAGTATCCCATGCGGCTGCGGTACTTACCCATCGTTTCGGTGAGTGTCGTGCCATCGTTGAAGTTGTCCCAAGGCATTCAATCAAGGAATGACGCTCGTCACTTCGAATACAAGATTTCGTTGCTATTTCTTGTGTCTTGTTTAACAAAAACAGTATTATCACCATGCAGTTCTTCCAGCTTGACTGAAAGTAGGAAAACACCGGGAGATCTACAGTTGGTATATTGATTTGTATTTATTTTCTAAGTACTCCACCAGATAGGAAGCATTTGCAAGCTCTCCTGTAACATCCTGCAGCAACTCATTCGGACTTTTCAGCTTGCCATACTGATAAATTTTGTCAACGAGCCACGAGCGAATCGGTGTAAACTCGCCGTTTTCGATGTGTTCATCGAAATTGGTGATCGCTTTCTTCAACGTGTGCAAAAATTGGGCCGAATAAACGTTGCCCAGGGAGTACGTAGGGAAATAGCCGAACAACCCGCTCGACCAGTGTACGTCTTGAAGTACTCCCTCCTTATCCGTCGGCACTTCGATCCCCAGATAATCACTCATTTTTTGCTTCCAAATCTCTGGAAGATCAGCAACCTCATACGTCTTGTTGATCAGGCCCTTTTCTATTTCATACCGAATCATAATGTGCAGGTTGTATGTAAGTTCATCGGCTTCCACACGGATAAGCGAAGGTTTTACTTGATTGACTCCACGATAGAACTGCTTCGTATCCACATCTGCAAACTGAGTAGGGAATTCAGATGTCAGATCCTTATAGAAATGATTCCAGAACGGCCGGCTGCGGCCGACCACATTCTCCCAGAAACGAGATTGAGACTCGTGGATGCCCATAGACGTCCCTGTACCTAAAAGCGTTCCAAACAGGTCAGGAGAGATGTTTTGCTCATACATCGCGTGTCCAGCTTCATGGATCGTTCCAAACAGCGCCATATTAAAGAAGTGAGGATCAAAACGAGTGGTTATCCGTACATCTCTGGAGCCAAACGTGGTACAAAAAGGATGGACACTACGATCGAGACGGCCTGCCTGGAAATCGTACCCAAGCTTCGCAATGATCCTGCGTCCAAACTCTTCCTGTTGCTTCTCATCAAAGAACTTGGTCAAGAAAGAAGTATCCGGTTGATGGGCGGAATTGGAAATAGCTTGTAGCAAAGGCACCGTTTTCTCACGTAGAAGCCCAAACATCTTATCCAGCTGAGAGACAGTCATCCCTGTTTCGTAATGACCTAGCAAAGTATCGTACACATTGTCACCCTTTTTGCCCCAGTAGTCGATAAACTCGATCTGCATGGCAACGACCTTCTCCAGATAAGGACGAAACATAGCAAAGTCGTTTTTAGCACGCGCTTGTTCCCACACGGTTGCAGATTGCGTGGTTAGTACAACATTCTCCTGATACCGGTCTACGGGGATCTTTTGATTTTTCTCAAATTCTTTCTTGCACTCCAGAACGCTTCCTCGTGTGACAGGGTCAAGCGAGGCCAAAGTATCAGGCTCGATTAGGTCGGCAAGATAGCCTTCCATTTCTTTAGAGGTTAAGAGTTTAAAATGTTCCCCAGACATAATACCAATCATTTCTGCGCGGGACTCCATACCTTTACTCGGTCCATTCACGCGCATATCCCAATCGAGAACGGCTAGTGTATGACCATAGCTCACAATTTTTTTGGCTAATTCACGAAAAGCGCTAACTTGTTTTTCCAATACGGATGACGTCATGTGAATCCTCCTCTTGTTTCGTTAATAAAGGCTGTAAAAAACGATTACCCTTGGAACAGTTACTAGTGCTCTTTAACGATGACAAACTGAATGGCATTATTTAATAACAATGTTATCTCTCCAAACAATTCTGTTTTCTTTTTTTAGGAAATTCGACATCTTTCTGTATGTTCCTCTTAATTCACAGCCTGAGCGCATCAGTACTTTCTTTGAATGTAATTCTAAGAATTATGTAAACATTGATCGAAATGATATAGTTTACTAGCCGAGGGCAACTCTATATCTTTCTTTGGTTCAGAAGGGTCTCAAAATAATAATCCGTAATCCCATTTTCGCGAAGAAGGAACTCCTTTGACTTCAGGAGTTCCTTTCCTACGAGGTACTTTCAATTGCCGTAATTTGATCTTATATCGATTTTGCCAAAATGCGTCTGATCTGTTCACTATTTTCTTCTCTGTAAATGCAGTCGTGATAATGAGGCTGAAGATAGTCGATCCAGCCTTTTTCTACTGCTGTTCGATAGTAATGGACTGCACGCTCCATCTCCCCAAGTAAATAAAACAGGCAAGCTGCATTCCAATACAGAGCAGCATCCCCATTCCAGTCCCAGCCCTGATCCAGAGCTTCGGCGTAGCACCTTGCTGCACGGGCGTAATCTTTTTCCACGCCATATTTCTGATCTCCACGCATATAGTGGTTTCCGTTTACAAGTAAATTGTTTAACGGGCGGTTCCACCCGAACAGGACTGAAAAATCTGCTTCTAGCTTAAATCCAACAGACAAAGCTGTTTTTTGTGAGCCTATATTGCTTGACCAGCATTGCCAGCCAACGCTTGTGATGCCTCGCTGTTTGGCAAGCTTGAGCGCACCTAGCGCGACTTTCCGCGCCCAACCCTTTCTCTGATAGCTGTCATCGGTTTCTATACCGAATTCACAAGCCTGATCGACGACCCAATCCGTCAGACACCAGCTAATGATTGTTGGCCCTTCGCTTGTGTCTTGAACGACTGCACAACCGAAGCCTTTTTCGGCAAAGTCATCAACAGAAGCCCAGCCCTGCAGAATTTCAGAAATCAAATCGTCCAATCCCACTAAATCCTGACGCTTCAAGAAAGAAGCATTTACTGGTACAATATCTTCCTCCAGGTGTTCATTTTGATTGATCAGATCGTGCCTATATGTCATTCGTCCGCTTTTCATCGGCAATAGCTCTTGCAATGCTGCTTCAAGTGCTGTTTCCCATAATCCGTCCTGTGGATAAAACAAGACATAATCCAGCTGCTCCTCTGTAGCCAGCTGTGGCAACAGCTCTTCCTTGAGCAGCAAAGCCGCTTCATTTAGAAACAACTTATTATCAGAACTGCCTCCGAAAAAGATTCCTTGTGGACTTGTCAAAATGGCTGCTGTTCCGTCATGCGCCAGAAACACTCTGCCTGGCAACACACCCGTAATCACACCGCGGATCGACAGATGATGTGACAAGGATGCAAATAAATGTGCCACTTTATGAAAGCTCTCACCGGAAAGCTCCATGCCCTGCTTCATTCTTTGTGCAAACATCATGATCTATTTTCCTCCCATAAGCAATGAGAGGTAGCTCTCTTACTAAATTTGCTTGCCTCTCACTTGCTTCTTGATTTGTTTGTCCGTATGCAAACATCATCACTCCTTTCAACAACGTAAAAAGATAGCATCATAGATGATTGAAAAGCCTTATGTATTTTCATTATGGATAAAATTTACAAATATTGCAAGTAGCCATTATCTTTGGATTTGGACAAAGGCTATCTAGCATTCTGTTAAACACTCCATCGGTATCCAGCCTTCTTCATCTGTACTGTTTAATTGACACCACCCCCATCCATTCAGCTCGCGAAAGAACCTGACTTGCTCTCCACCGCTCACCGTCAGTTCATGAGCACAATAAGCTTCCGTGATTACACCATGCTCTCCCTTTTTCTCGATGAATTGCTCGGGTACCCAGCCCTCCGACTGTCGGTCCAAGGTGTAGCAATATCGCCAGTTACGCCAATTTTCCGGTCCATCGTCCAGTTTACCCAATATGACCATCTGTCCAACCTCCAGACGAATTGGGTTCGGATAGTTTGATTGATGCGGAGTCCTCACGGTATATAATTTCACGAATGATATCTCCCTTCCATTTACGAACATACATTCTTATTATAAAAGAATATTTTTCATAAACGCAACCCGTAATCTGCGGCTCCTTTTTCTGTAAGCTGGGCATTTATGATATTCTTACATGCAGAGAGGCTACATGCATTTTTGCAGGAATTGGAGGAATCGTGAATGGACTTCTACTCACCGGACCAGTCTTCATCTACAGATGAAAATCGTGTGCTGGCACTGTATCAAAAGGTCATCGAGGGCTGGAACAAACGCGAAGCCGATCTTATGAGCGAGCCTTTTGCTCCAGATGGTGAAATGATCGGCTTTGATGGCACGCAATTTACAGGAAAAACAGAGATTCAGAAGCACCTGCAAGAAGTGTTTGCGCATCACCCGACTCCTTCGTACGTTACCAAAATAAGATCGATTCGGCGGTTAAGTCATGGAGCTATGATTTTACGAGCCTTGGCTGGCATGATTCCAGCTGGAAAAGCGGAGCTAAAACCAGAACTGAACGCTCATCATAGCTTCGTAGTGGTTCGGATAGAAGAAGTCTGGCAGGTTGTACTGTTCCAAAATACGCCTGCTCAGTTCCATGGCAGACCTGAACTCGTGCAGCAATTTACGAACGAATTGAAAACGATGCTGTAAGAAGCGACGGCGGTGGGCTTCCGTAGGAAAGCCACTTGGAATTTCATCTGTAAAGTTCCTTTCATCCTATTGATAAATTTATCGTTGTCTTCTTGGGTAAATGGATCTTGAGCGTGTTTTCCAGCTCGGTCTCCTTTTTCTCAGTACTCAGGGAAAAACCCTCTACCGATTTGGGCGAGGGTTTTCATAGGCAGCTCTTTCTATACTTCGGCTTTCCGCTTCTTTCTCAATTCATAACGCTCCTTCGCCTTCTCATGCTGGAGCTGCTCCTCTTCAGTCTCGGGTACAACAGCGGGGACGAGCGTCGGTTTGCCCTCTTCGTCCAGAGCAATCATCGTCAGATAGGCTCTGGCCGTCATCCGTTTGGTACCCGTTAACAAATTTTCTGATTCGACCTTAACGAATACCTCCATGGATGTACGATGTGTCCAGGTTACATAGGCTTCGAGGTTTATCGCTTCGCCTGTTTTGATTGGAGCGAGAAAATCAAAAGAATCGCTGGACACCGTAACGACCGGTTTACGGCAGTGTCGCATCGCGGCGATGCAGGCAATCTTGTCCACATAGGCCATCACTTTTCCCCCGAAAATGGTATTATGATGGTTGGTGTCTGGTGGGAAGACGAGATCTGTTAAATAAGTTCTAGACTGCTGAACGGGGCAAGATTGCACTAGCATCTGTCCAACTCCTCACGTTGTTATTGGCTTGTTGCAGACAAGCGATCGCGAACCGCACGTGTCGCTTCTACCATATTTTTCAAGGAAAGTATCGTTTCTCGACTTCCACGTGTCTTGAGTCCGCAGTCGGGATTAATCCAAAACTGCGATGCAGGGAGCACATCGAGTGCCTGTGTCACCATATTCTCCATTTCACCTACAGCTGGAACACGCGGGCTATGAATATCGTAGACACCAAGTCCGATTCCTTTGTCATAGGTGCAGGTTTCAAATACGGAAACGAGTTCCCCGTGACTGCGGGATGTCTCGATTGAAATCACATCGGCATCGAGATCACTAATGACGTCAATGAAGTCATGGAATTCGCAATAGCACATATGTGTGTGAATTTGCGTAGTTGGTTGAACGGATGACGTTGCAATACGAAATGCACTGACCGCCCAATCAATATAGCTCTTCCTGTCTTCTGGCTTCAGAGGCAGCCCTTCGCGCAAGGCTGGTTCGTCAACCTGAATCATGTGGATGCCCGCAGCTTCGAGCTCCTCTACCTCTTTTCTCAGTGCCAGCGCGATCTGCTCGCAAACCTCTTTTCTTGAAATATCATCACGGACAAACGACCAATTCAAGATGGTGGCTGGTCCTGTCAGCATGCCCTTCACTGGCTTTTCGGTCAGCGACTTGGCATAAACACTTTCTTTTACCGTCATCGGTGCGAGGAACTCGACATCCCCGTAAATGACTGGTGGTTTTACACAACGAGAACCATACGATTGTACCCAGCCGTTTTTCGTAAACAGAAATCCGCCAAGCTTTTCCCCAAAAAATTCGACCATGTCTGTTCGTTCAAACTCGCCATGTACCAGAACATCCAATCCAATATCTTCCTGAATGTCAATCCATTCCTTAATTTGCTCCTGAATGAAGGATTCATACTGCTCAGGTGACCAATCACCTTTTTTAAACTGTTGTCTGGCCTTGCGAACCTCTGTCGTCTGTGGAAAACTGCCGATTGTTGTCGTAGGGAGTAATGGGAGTTTCCAAGCTTCCTGCTGGATTCCTTTGCGCTCATGAAATGGTACATTTCTCGTTGCTGTCGTTTTATCCAGTTCTGCTAAAGCCTGCTTCACTTCCGAACGATTTCGTGCTGGAGACGACTGCAATTGCGTTAGGGCAGCTTCATTCTCAGCTATCTGCTTGGAGATAATATACTTTCCAAATCTGAATCCTTGGACTAATAGTTGCACTTCGCCCAATTTTTCGTCTGCAAATGCTAACGTCTTTTTAACCTCTTCAACCAGATCCGTCTCTCTCTCAACGGTCACTGGGACATGCAGAAGGCTCGATGACGGCTGCAACCACAATCGATCCTGCGAAACACTCTCTGTGATACTCGTAACGAGCTGCCATTTTTCCTCCAACGAAGAGCGCCAAATGTTGCGACCATCGACGATCCCGGCTGCAAGCACTTTGTCTTTTGGAAAACCATGCTTTTTCAGATTTGACAGATTTTTTTCTACGCCTTGTACAAAGTCTAGCCCAATTCCTTGGACAGGCAGAGCGACCAGCTCCTGGTACCAATCTACTGCTTCAAAATATGTCTGCAGCATGAGCTTCAAGTGTGGGAGTGCTTGGCTCAGCTCCTGATACACACGTGCGATTACTTGCAAGTCCTGGTCAGTTGTTTCCATTACAAAAGCCGGTTCGTCTATTTGTACCCACTCTACTCCGTGCAGCTCAAGCTCTTGCAATACTTGCTTATAGAGAGGAACGATTTGCTCAATGGTTTTGTGGAAATCATCCGGTGCATAGCCTTTGGATAATTTTACGAATGTGTATGGCCCCACAATTACCGGCTTGCCCTGAAGCCCGAGCGTTTCCTTTGCCGCGAGATACGCGAGGAGTGGTTTGTTTTCCGTTACAGCAGGTTGTCTGTCACCGAATTCAGGAACGATGTAGTGATAGTTTGTCGTAAACCATTTCGTCATCTCGCCAGCAACAGCTGATTCATTTCCCCGTGCCATTGCAAAATAGGTAGCGAGCGAAACAGGACCTCCATCATAATCATATCGTTTTGGAACAAGACCAAACATCACGGCCATGTCCAGCATATGGTCATAAAATGTAAAATCATTAACTGGTATCAAATCAATTTCTTTTTCCTGTTGCTTTTGCAGATGGCGATTGCGGATTTGCTCCATTTGCTTTACCAAATCGTTTTCAGCAAGCTCCCCCGCCCAAAATGATTCCAATGCCTTTTTCCACTCGCGCTGCTCGCCGATTCGTGGATATCCCAAATTGCTGCTTTTCATGAATTTCCTCTCCATTCTCTCTCATGTTTGAGTCCACCCACATAAAAAAACCTTTACCGATGACTTCTCATAGAGGTGCGACCGCGTTTTAATGGAAGGTTTTTATGCATTCCGGAAAAGTTTAATCAATGACGCTTCCGCATGGTGAAGCACCTAAACTTTCCTACATGATAAAAAGGCATCTCCAACGATCAAAAAGAACGTTAGAAATGCCTAATAAGCACTGAGATCACAGCATCCTAACACCTCCCTATCTCCCGTAGGTTAAGCAGTGTCGTCGAAACAGGCAGGTCTCCTGACTTGAGGATCATCATCTACACACGCCTTCCCAATCCGGTTGGATCAGTGGCTTATCGCTGTGTCGATTCCCCTCATACAGTGGCGGGACCGTGTCGGATTCTCACCGACTTCCCTTTTCATCCTTGCGTGATCTATCACCAAGGAACCTGTTCCCACTCATATCCAGTTGTAAAAAGAAAAGCATGTACCCCTAAAGACTAGCTGGCAATATCCTTTTCATACAGTAACATGCAAACCTTGTTTTGTCATGTCATACTTTTACTGAAAGAGACTTGTAATTGTAAAATTCTTACGTAACAACAGGGCCACTAATGCTCTACAGTAAAATCTTATCCACCTGATCAACAATCTTTCGAATAATCGCTTTCTTGGTGTTAAGGATTTCTTCATCATGTAATCTCCCTAGAAAGCCCAGCATTTCATCCTTGCTTGGCACTCCATAAACCTTTCCTTGTGTGGAATTGTAGGTATTCTGTTCACGAATCATTTCATCTAGTCCATGTATGATGGTCAGGCGATGCCGCGGCTCCAATTCAGCCCAATGATTCAGATCGTCCCAGGACGGTTTTGAAATGGCGAATAAGGCAGCCCAGCCATTCGTTGCAGGCAATCGACAATTCTTCTCAAGCCAGGTGATCACCCGATTGGATTCAAGTGCAGATAGGTGCCGCAATGCCTCGTAGCCTTCAATCTCTTCTCCTGAAGCTTCTTCTACGAAATTCACAAGGAGCTGGTATGCTTCATCGTGAGGCAAGCACCTTGCTGTTAAATAGGATCGGTCCACTGGATCTATCGTTCCCGGCTCCGTCCATAGTTCCCTCACCCACGCTTCGGCATCTTCTTTAACTGCTTCTCCGACGATCATACACAATGCTTTGGTTTCCTTTGGCGTGCAAGTGGATAACCGTTTCTGTACGTGATGAAGAATTTCGTCATGACGAAAGGATTGAAGTGCTGAAACTTCTCTGCTGTTTACTGCACCGTGGTACAAAATGTATGGAATGATGGAATCAAGCGACCCTCTGGCATCTTCAAATCGTAGACTTAAAAAGGTTTGAAACCATCCTCTCCAACGATGTGCTATATCCGTGTTTGTTTCAATCCCGTCCGATCCTATAAAGCATTCATACTGCCACATTTCGGCACCAATACAGCCTAGCTCTGTCATCTTGTTTACGTATTCCGAAAAGGAAGCAGCAAGAAGGGTAGCTTCATCTGTCTCATGATCCCAATAGACCACGGGTGCCTCACTATCATGTTGTTCATCCAGTGCTAAATAATCACCGTTACCCACATGAAAAAAAGTGAGTTTCCCTGCTAAGCTGCTGGCGTACTCTTCTTTCGCAATATCCTCGTCCCAATATTGGAGCCACTCCAGATTCCAGCCTACTTCTCCACTAAATATCTCTCTAAACTCATCCGGTAGTATGACCTCATCGGATAGCATCCATCGAAAATAAAGATGCTTGGACCACTCCATCAGCACCTGCTTGAAGTCTTTTGGGAGCTGGATGCCCAGCTTTGCTTCCACTGAAAGAATTTCCTGTTCGGTTGCGGGCGCGTCTGCTGTGAGTTCGATGATTTCGCCATCCGTCATTTTTATACGTTCAAGTATGGAAATCCACTGTTCGGTAAGCTCACGATTATTCATGATCCCCTCCTGCTACCTTTTTCCTCTGTCAAAACGAAAGACCTGCGTAATAAAATACACACACAAAATTTTTGATCTATTTTGTGTGTGTGTATGGTTAAGTCGTATTTTGTTTTATCAATGATGATTCGTGGCTAAAATGTAAAATCGTCGTCTGAAAGCGGCTCTACATTCAGTGTACGCACATAGCCATTACCTTTTTTCGAGAAGAAATCATGCTGCTTGGTATGCGTACGAATGCCGTTTAATACGATTGGATTGACTTCTTCGTCCGGGAAAAATGGATCGAGTCCCAAATTCATCAGCGCTTTGTTCGCATTGTAGCGCACATAAGACAAAACATCCTCAGCAAGACCAATCTCGGTATAGAGAGATGTCGTATACGCCTCTTCATTTTGATGCAGCTCATGCAGAAGGGCATACAGCTCTTCTTTGGCTTCAGCCTGCTGAGCGACACTGAGGCGTTGGAATACTTCCTGCGCCAATACGCCTACATACAAGCCATGAATACTCTCGTCGCGTACGATCAGGTCAATAATTTCGCCACTGCTTGTCATTTTTCCTTGCCCTGCCAGGAAAAGCGGATAGAAAAAGCCGCTATAAAACAGGTAGCTTTCCAGGAAAACAGAGGCCACCATCGCCATATATAGATCCTTGTCGGAATGAATCTCTTGATAACGAGTAGAAATGAGGGCAGCTTTCTTTTGCAGGTATGGATTTTTCTCCACCCAGCTGAAAATATCATCAATTTCTTCGGTCGCAGCCAATGTGGTAAAAATGCTGCTGTACGATTTCGCGTGGATTTGCTCCATCATGCCCATAAAAGCGAGAACTGCTTTTCTCTGCAAGCCATCGACATGCTCCATAATTTTAGGCATGCCCACGCCTCCCTGTATGGTATCCAGCAGGGTGAGGCCACCTAATACTTTTTTGTATGTATCCCGTTCAGCAGCACTCAGCTCCATCCAGGACATTTTGTCGTCAGAGAGTGGGATTTCGTCATCGGTCCAGAACTGCATAATATTCTGGTTCCAAAATGTCATAGTAAAATCGTCGTCTGGCCTGTTCCAATTGACAGCTTTCATGTGGCGTTCCTCTTCTCTATTTACTTACTTTTTTCTATACACTGCATGATCCGATCTCCAAAGCCTCTGACATCTGCCAAATAATCATAGCCTGGAGGTGAACCAAAACTGTTAAACATACGCACAGCGACAAGCTCATGGTGTGGAATAACCAGCAAGGTCACACCAGTATACCCAAGAATTTGGTACGAATCTTTTGGCACATGATCACCGATCTCTGTCAGGTTGGCAGGCAAATCCTTCACGAACCACAAATAACCGTTTTGCGGCAAATTCTTATCCCTTAATTCCGGGCTTTGAAGAGAAGTGGCCAGCTCGAACATTTCTTTGTCAACCACTTGCCTTCCATCGATCATCCCCTGATTGAGGTGGAGGTACCCCCAATAAGCCAACTCCCGCGTGGAAACATACATATTCATCTGGTCACCAGCCGTACTCTCGCTCGTTCGCCAGCTCGTATCGTTTGGCAGCCGGATGACGTCAACCAGCTTGTCATGCATCGTGCCGTACCACCCTGATTGCGTAAAGCCTAATGGCTCGAAGACGTTCTCAGACAAAACTTGCGCAACGGTTTTTCCTGTCGTCTCTTTCACGATGCGCGTAAGCATGTCAATTCCCGCTCCGCGATAGGACCAGCTCAAACCGGGTGCGAACTCCCTGATCAGCTCATCATTTTTCATGTGAAGACCGTGGGTATGTGTCAGCAAATGCCGTAGTGTCGTCCCATTCAGCAACAGGGAATCAAGCTCCGGCAAATATTTCATCACGGGATCGTCGATGGAAGAAATGTGCCCATGATAAACCGCATAGGCAACCGCAAAACCGATGTAGCTCTTGCGCACGGATGCCACATGGAACTGCGTGTCTGGCTGAATCGCCCGCGCATGTGCATCAGTACCCTGTCTGCCCCAATACTGCTCACAAACAATAGCACCGTTATGGATGACCAAAAATGCCGCCCCTGTCCCCACAACGGTGTTATATGTGTCCTGCACGTGAATGAGTGCCTCTTGGAATCGATCGGATTCTTGCCGCTTCAACTGCATGTCCATACCCTACTCCCCCACTCTTTTTTCAACATTTTACCATTGAGAGAGGAGGAGTGGATATTCGATTATAGTTAAACCGCGCAGCTAATACACTCTTCTACTGTCAAATGTTTGGTGCGTGTGTAGTAGAGCGATTTGAGTCCTTTTTTCGCCGCATAGATGTAGTAACGTGCCAGATCACGGGTCGAAATGTTACTGTTTACATGCAGTACTGTCGAGATTCCCTGGTCCACATGCTCTTGAATTTCAGCGATCAGATCAATGACTTTAAACTGATCGATTGAGTACGCCGATTTATAGTAAAAATAATTTTCCTGGGACAAATACGGCATCGGGTAGTACGTCGTTGAATTCGCATAGGTTCTGGTCTCGATATGCTCCACGATCGGCATAACGCTGGAGGTCGCGTTTTGAATGTACGAAATGCTTTGCGTTGGTGCAATCGCCAATCGGTATGCGTGGTAGAGTCCATGCGTTTGAACCTTTTGCTTCAAGTCAGCCCACTCCTCGGTTGTCGGGATGTACATGCCTTCGAAGAGCAGCTTTCCTTTCGCCGTACGTGGCTGATAATCAGTCGTTACGTATTTGTCAAAATACGTACCTTTTGCATATTCCGACTGTTCGAAGCCAAGGAAGGTCGTTCCTTTTTCTTTCGCAATCATCATGCTCATTTCTAGTGAATAAAAGTTCATCATCATGAAGAACGTCCGGACAAAGTCCTTTGCTTCTTCACTTTCATACGCGATTTTATTTTTTGCCAGATAGCCGTTCAGGTTCATAGCTCCGAGTCCAACAGAGTGCAGCTCTCGATTCGCTTTTTGCACGCCTGGAGCATTCTCTACCTTTGTCATGTCACTGACCGATGTGATGGCTTCGATGCCTTCATGTACGGATTCTTTGATCATTTTACGTTCCATGACGTTGGCAATGTTCAGTGACGCCAGATTGCAGCTAATGTCCCGGCGAATGATATCCATTTCGCCGTAGTTCTTGATATCGGAAGTCTCCTGCATTTGAAAAATCTCTGTGCACAGGTTCGACATTTTGACAGCCCCAATATCCTTCAAGGCATGCCCTTTGTTCGCATTTGTTTTATTCATGATGTATGGATAGCCGGATTCCATCTGGATCATGGCGATTTTGGTCAGCATGTCCCGTGCGCTCATCACGACTTTTTTCTTGATGCGATCGTTAGCCACCAGCTCATCGTACATCGCGTCCAGATCCAGATCATCCATATGCACGCCGTATTCCTTGTACACGGAGTATGGAGCAAACACCGTCAAAGGCTTGTTTTCCTCTGCAAGTCTGTAAAAGACGTTCGGTACGATCAGGCCAATCGACAAGGTTTTGATTCGTGATTTTTCATCTGCATTGATTTTTTTACAATCGAGGAACTCATTGATATCCCAGCCAAAAATGTTGTAATACGCTGCTCCCGATCCTTTGCGTTGACCCATTTGGTCCGCGTACGAGAAGGCATCCTCCAGCAGCTTGAGTACAGGCATAACCCCTTTTGCTGCACCCTCAACGCCTTTGATCGGCTCGCCGCGTCCGCGAAGCTTGGACAGGTTTACTGCCACGCCACCGCCAATTTTGGACAGCTGCATGCACGTACCCAGGATATAGTTAATTGAATTCAAGGAATCATCCATTTCGAGAAGGAAACAGGAAACCATTTCTCCGCGTCGACTTTTCCCAGCATTCAAAAAGGTTGGCGTCGCTGGCTGTAGACGCTGATCAATCATCGAAATTGTCAAGCGCTTGGCTTTTTCGAAATTGCCCTGTCCCAAGGATAGAGCGACGATTGCCACCCGGTCCGAGTACTGCTCCAGGTACATCGATTTATCGTTTGTTTTCAGCGCGTAATCTTTATAAAACTTGGAGATGGCCATATACGATGCAAATTGAAAGGAAGCGTCCTTTGCCAAACGGAAGACTTCTTCTACCTCCGACTCCGTGTACGTGTCATAGACGTTTTCGTAATAGTCGTTATCGATCAAATAGTCCATTCGCTCTTTGACACTTGCAAAAGTCAAGGTTTTCTCCTCAACCTCTTTCATAAAATCAGCGACGGCTTCCCGATCCTTTTCAAGCTGAAAAAATCCGTCTTCTCCACGCTGCATCAGTTGGTTGTTCAATTCAATATGCCGCAATTGCTGCCACCCCACTCGTAAAATGTTCCACATCTTTTCCTGTACCGGACAGTTCAAATTTAGAAATGACCGGAACACCGTAAAGATTTGCAATCGTATCTGCACTTTTGGCAAAGCTCGTTCCCCAGTTACGGTTCCCGCTTGCCGATACTCCCCGCAGCAAGGAATGGTTAGCTTTCAGGAATGTCGTCACTTTTTCAGGAACTTGCCCAAACCCGGTCGTGTATGTCACCAAGATGAACGGCTCATCCAACACCATATCTGGATTAATTTCCACATAGCGCAGATTAATCTTCTGAACAAATCTGCGAACATTTCCTGTTTTTGAATCAAAAGCGATAAGCATGTCCCTCATCCTTTACTGCGTAGATATTTCGTCCATCTTGGAAAACCTGGCGTACGCCATCTTTTTTTTACAGGTCGCTGAGGTTGTCCCTTATGAAATCCTATATGTACAAATGAAAAACGCATCCGACGTTTAAAATGTCGAATGCGCATAATGATACCAGATCATTTCAATTCGCAAGCGAATTGAGCGCTCGAACACTTCCCTATCTCCCGTAGGTACTACTGTGTGTCAACGGTTAGGCAGGTCTCCTGGCTTGAGATCCAAACGTTCCATTTGGCCTTCCCAATCGACGTAAATCAATCAGTGGCATTCCCTTCTATGGAACTCTCTCCTTACAGTGGCGGGACCGCGTCGGATTCTCACCGACTTCCCTATTAAGTCTGCCAAATCTAGTTGACAAACACCTATCCGCATCAATATGTAGTTGGTAAAACTTACTTTACCTCAATATATCGTAGTAGTCAAGCATTAAGAGCAAGTTCTGTTAGGATAGCGATTCTACTAGAAAATTGACTACCGAGACGACTATCACACCCTGACCTACCCCACTGAGAAGCCCAGTAACCACTCGCAGCCAGTTCGTTGACTCTCGCCACTTCTTGTATTGTGTGAACCCATCTGCCAGCATCGGCACTTGCAATAAGACCCCTACCAAAAAGGGCAGCGGCATCAAAAAGAGTGCCGGTAACATTAGATAGCCAAGTAAGATAGCCATGCACCGAGCGCATAGCGGAATTTGTTTACCATTCAAGTAAATAGAACGAGATGGCAAGCGGTGGCAGGGAATGAAAGAGAGAAACGACAGGGCTTTGGCGATTCTCATGAGTGTCCACCACACTCCAGACAATCCGGGGTATGGCATTCCAGACAAGGAAGGTCAGGCATGCAGTCGCAGCTGCTGCGCACTCTCGATCGATACCTTTTAGTCATCACCACTAGCAAGCCCAAACCGCCCAGGATCAATATCGTTCCCCACAGAATGACTCGATTGGCAAGCAGTCCAACACCTGAAATCACACAAATCAACACAGCCATGAGCAATAGATAGAACATACCTGATACTCCTTATGCCTTTTCTATCGTCTACAGGAGACATAACATCTATAGGTTGTCCCTTTGCTCTCCAAATTACTTGGTGGCAAACACAAAAAAGCCGCCCACACGCTGCAGGCGGCGTCCTTTTGCGCCCCTTACGAATTACTGAAGGGAGATAACTTTATTGATTTGGGGTAGCTCTTCGATGGCAGACACAACGGTTGGCGTGATTTCCTCATCGGTAACGGAAATGAGCAACGCATTTTTCCCTTTTTGCTCACGAGAAACATTCATCTTGGAGATGTTGATCTCGTAATCGGCCAGCTTTCTCGAAACATCATAGATCACTCCGGGGTAGTCAGTATGATGCACCAAAAGCCCGTGCGCTCCCGGATGAATGCGGCAGAAGCAGTAGTTGATTTCACTGATATAAACCTCTCGCCAATCCTGTGCGATTGTGTATTTATTGGCTCCGACACGTATCACAGCAAGATGATTGGCATATTCCCCGGCACTGTTCTGGACAGAGACACGCTCACCTAGTCCTTCGAGCAGTTGTTTTGTGATTTCTTCTCTATTTTCGTGAGCAAGAATACTGATCGAAGCCCCCGACAGTTCGGGCTCCAGACGTCTAATCAACCCTGCAAGCTCACGCAATCCAGCAATTTCGGTCATGGCGATATCCTCACTCTCCCAGTCGATGTGCTTACTTAGGAAGAATCCACTCTTCCGGTTCTTTTTTGATAGAGGAATGGTTCTCAGAGCGGAACCATGCCGTCAGATTTTGCCCATCCTTGGTGTAGTAAATACGATAAATCGTATTCCCTTTCCCGCTGTTTTCGAATGGACTTTCGTCTAACGGAACAACGGTAATGCCTTTTGCAGCGATTACCCCGCCTTGCTTCTGGATCACCTGCTGAATCGTCGCAATATGCTCTTCATTGGTCGAAGACATGCCCAATACTGCTACAATAGCCAATAATACTGCTCCTGCCAAAAAGGAAGCAATAATGATTTTCGATTTTTTTGTTGCATCCACCAAGCGATTCCCCCGTCAACCTATTTCTCTTTATCGATTAAACGCACTTTATCTATTGTGCCACCACCCAAACAAACCTCACCGTCATAAAAGACAACGGCTTGGCCCGGTGTCACAGCTTTTTGCGGTTGGTCAAATACGACCTCCACTTGTTGATTCTCCAACAAGTGAACCGTGACTCCCTGATCTGGCTGACGATAGCGAAACTTTGCCGTACAAGTAAATGTAGATGATGGCTGCTTTGCACTCACCCAGCTCACATCTGTAGCCAACAGACTGCTCGAATACAGACGGGGATGATCTGACCCCTCGCCAACGATCAAAGCATTGCGCTCCAGGTCCTTATCGACTACAAACCATGGTTGTCCGCTCGATCCATGCCCGCCACCGATCCCCAGTCCTTGACGTTGACCGAGCGTATAATACATTAATCCATCATGTTTGCCGATCACTGCGCCATCGACGGACTCGATGTTGCCAGGCTTCGCAGGGAGATAATTTTGCAAAAAGTCGCGGAAATTCCGTTCACCAATGAAGCAGATGCCCGTACTGTCCTTTTTCTTGGCTGTGTATAGTCCCGCTTGCTCTGCAATTTCCCGAACCTTTGGCTTCGGCAGATGACCGATTGGGAACATCGTCTTGGACAACTGCTCCTGTCCCAGCACGTTCAGGAAGTAGGTTTGATCCTTGTTGTTATCTACTCCGCGGATCAGCTTATACTCGCCATCGACGTGCTTCACCTGAGCGTAGTGGCCTGTGGCAATATAGTCGGCGCCCAAATCCATTACCTTACCCAGCAGTTCACCAAATTTGATCTCACGGTTACACATGACATCAGGATTAGGGGTGCGACCTCGTTTATATTCATCCAAAAAATACTGGAATACTTTATCCATGTATTCTTTTTCAAAATTTACAGTGTAATACGGAATACCAATCTGTTCACAGACGCGCCGGACATCCTGGAAATCATCTTCCGCCGTGCAGTGGCCGAATTCATCGGTATCATCCCAGTTTTTCATGAAGATGCCGATGACGTCATATCCCTGCTCTTTCAGCAGGTAAGCCGTCACGGAGGAGTCGACGCCGCCAGACATGCCGACAACGACGCGTGTATCTTCTGGTCGTTTCATGGTCTTTCTCCTCTATTCTCAAATTGTACCACTAACAGATTACCATGTTTCTCGAAACAAATCATGTTTTGTTGCACTTTAAACAAAAAACGCCTGTTGCTTTTAGGGCAACAGACGTTTGCAATCCTATGATTGCTCCGAGGACTCATCCTGAATTTCCGAACGAAATCCATCGATACTTTCTTCGCGACGTTGATTTTTCGCTTCAATGTTCGCTTTTTCCTCAGCTGAAATCTCGCCAGCATGAGCAGAAAGGTAATCCTCTGATTCGCGAATACTCTCTTCCGTATTTTGTAGCATTTCTTGCAGCTTTTCTACGTTGTCTGAACGATCATCCGGTTTCGGCATGTAAATAGCACTCCTTCGCATCACGATATGTAGGTACTACCCCATACATTGTGCGCGATACTGGAATGATTTATGTATGAATTAGAAGCGAATAGAAGCTCCGAGCTTCCAATGTCCGTCTGTTCGTTGCATCGATTTGATATCGATGATCGCGTCGTGATTGAGCGGACCATAGATGTGCGGGTAGAGCAAACCGTCCTTTGCCTGCTCGTACTTGATTGGAGAAGTGGTTTTGGTCTCGTCCACAACGAGCACCAACAGCTCCCCGTCAAAGGAAGGATAAACACGATCCGCTACAATCTCAAGCAGCTCGTCCCCTTTGGTAGCATGAATAAAGCCTTCTTGCTCATAATCTCGCGGTAAATAGTGCTCCCGCTTTTCCCACTGCTCCCAATACGTTTTGGGAACCATGCAATAAATGATGATATCCATTCTTTGGTCTCCTCTTCATCCCTACCGGATTGGCATGTATTTGTTAATGTGACGCATCGCTTTGTCGTAAAACATTTTATCAAAGTGCCCCTGATCAAATCTCCATTGAATAAAATTACTCAGGGAGTGAAGATCAACCCACGCGTCTTTTGCTTGTGGATTTCGGTCAGGCACTTCTCCTGTGACTTCGCCCTCAAAAACGAGCTTAGCCATTTCGGTAGGGTGCATCCCGATTTGATAGGCGATTTGGTGCAGCGCTATTTTCATGGAACCTCCCTGCGTCTTCGTCCTAATCATCTTTTCTCTCGTATATTTTGCCAGTCTTTTTGAATGCTGCCAAGCCCTTGTCGTGCAAAAAGGTTTCCCTTTCTACACTTGCTTTGGTAGAATCACAACACAAACTGCAGAAGAACAGTTAGGAGGCTAACCTACCATGTCACTAGACCATAAACCGCGAAAATCATGGTTCAAGCATAAACCGCTTTGGATACTGGTTGCTTTTCTCTTCTTCGTTACCTTTACCAACAGCTCTTATTTTGCCCAAAAGGCTACGGGCTCACCGCTGCTTTTGGCTCATCGAGGGATGGCACAGACCTTTCCTATGGAAGGAATTACGGATGAAACCTGCACGGCTGAACAAATTTACCCGCCTGAGCACCCTTATTTGGAAAATACCATCGCTTCCATGCGTGCTGCCTTTGACGCAGGTGCGGACGTAGTCGAGCTCGATGTCCAACCAACCAAGGATGGGCAGTTTGCCATTTTTCATGACTGGACGCTTGGTTGCCGCACGAATGGAAAAGGAGTCACACGCGATTTTTCATTAGCGGAGCTGCAAAAGCTCGATATCGGCTACAAATACACGGCTGACGGAGGGAAAACCTTCCCGTTTCGCGGTAAAGGCATCGGTATGATGCCCTCTCTATCCGAGGTGCTCCAAGCATTCCCGGATCGCTCTTTGTTGATCCATGTGAAAAGCAATGATCCAAATGAAGGTCAGCAGCTCGCGAACTATTTATCTACCTTGCCAACGGAACGCTTGGCAACCCTCACCGTTTACGGTGGCGATAAACCAATTGAGGACCTTCACAAAATATTACCCGAGATGCGCGTCATGTCCAAAGCTACCCTGAAAAGCTGCCTGATCCCCTATATGGCGATTGGCTGGACAGGTTACATACCACAAGCATGCGAGCAAACACAGCTGCACATTCCCGACCAAATCGCACCGTGGCTGTGGGGTTGGCCAAACCGCTTCATGGAAAGAATGGAACGCAATCAAACAAGAGTTGTACTCGTTGCCGGTAGCGGCGACTTTTCCCGCGGGTTCGATAGCGTAGAGGATTTAGCCAACGTACCTGCTGGCTTCTCCGGACTGATTTGGACCAATCGGATTGATCGGATAGGACCGGTCATCCATGCAAAATAATCACAGCCAAAACTGAAACTTGTGTCAATCATATTCGTATACGCTAATATACATATGTAAGGAGTGATTGGAATGTTAAAAAAGCTATTGGGTAATCTTCTTGGTAATCACTCGTCTTCCACCAGCAAGTATCGGAAATACAGCAGTAGCGACTACAGACATCGCAAGTTCAGTAGCAGCGACGATAAGCACCGGAAGAGTCATGGTTCTTATCATGGACAGGGACATTCCTCTTATGGAAGCTCTCACTACAAGAAAAAGCGCTCCAGCCGTAGCTTTTTTAGCAGTTAAACGACCGTTTAACAGTCGTGATTTCAGCCTCACTCCACAATCAGTATACTTCCACAAAAAAATGCAGCCCCCTTTCTACTAAAAAGGAGCTGCATTTTCTTTTTGCTAGCACATATTGATTTTTGTTACCCCGTAATCATTCGGTTTACTTGTCCAGTAATCAAGAGCATCGCTTGCAGAACAGGCATCATGCTCACGATATCCTGAGAATGAAAGCGAATCGTGCGCCCTTCAACCAGCTCGATTCCTGGCATCCAGCTAACCGCAGTAGCAAACTGCGACTTTGTAAACTCCACTTCGATGGTATTTTCAGTTCTTTGTGCGATCGGCTGAACGCTGCTGCGTTGCAGCAAAGAGACTTTTGCCTGATCGCGTATCATTTCCCGTGCCCGTACTGGATGAATGGACTGTGAAGACAAACCAGTGATCCCTGTTTTCACAGCTACGGTAAAGACACCTGGTATATCCACTTCTACTTCCTGCGCCGTTTGAGAGTCGCCGGTTACCAACACAACCGGAACACCGAAAGCCCCTGCTACGGCCGCATTTAGACCTGCCTCCCCGACCTCTTTGCCATTTAGAACAAGTCGATGTATAGCCAGACCAGACAGCGTGTGATTGAGCACCGCATCTCCCGTGCCTGCTTTCCCATGATAGCCAACAAAGAAAGCCGCATCGAAGCTATGATCGATCCCTTGCATCATGCACAGCGGTTTGAAAAACCCGCGAATCACATCTGCCTGGGGATGCAACTCTTCCAAAATGATATTCGTCATCGGTCCATGAGATTCATTGACGACGATTTGAGTAGCACCCGCCTCAAGCGCCCCTTCAATTGCCGCGTTCACATCCTGCGTCAGCAGACGTCGCCCTGCCTCGTAATGCCTGCGGCCAGGGATGACATCCTCCCACTCGCTCAAGCCAGAAATCCCTTCCATATCTAACGAAATAAACACCTTCATTCTAAGATCACCTCCTGATTATGATCTACGCTTCTACTTTCGGCATCTGGCGGCCACCCATCACGAAGCGCTTGACCTGTCCTTCCGAATTCCTTACAAAACGGACTTGCATATCTATGTTATTGCGGTTGAGCAAAAACGAATCCTCACCAATTGGTCGCAGAGGCAGAGCCTCACCCCCCGCAGCGAGTACTAGTTGCTTGTTCTCTTCATCAAAGCGGATTTTCACCTCATCGCCCTCACCAGATTTATACGTACCGTGGCTTTCCTGCAGCTGAGCAAGTGGCGCCTCATAAGTAGCAAAGGTCACTAACGGCGTTTCCAACGGGCGATCAAACAAGCTGTTTAGTAATCCCAGAACCAAGTTTGAAATCGGTGCATCATCCACGTTGGTCAATACAACCCCCGTTAACCCCGCCTCTGGAATGATGAACATCACCGATGTAATCCCTTTTAAGCCACCTGTATGCTGGATCAAGGTATATTTTTCATGGAATGATTGGGTTCCGAGTCCATAACCATAGCTGCGGACCAAATCGGTCTTGATATGTGGGGCAGTCATTTGCGTAGCACTTACCTCCGAAATCACTCTAACATCACCCGAGGCCCCCCCTGTCCGATACACATCTGCATAGCGAAGCATGTCACGTGCGGTAGATTTGAGAAAACCAGCCGCAAGCATTGAAGGGGAATCCCACCATCCTGGGGCACGCAACGCTTCACGCACGCCATCTTTCACACGTGGAGTGTATAACATGGTGCAATTGTCATCCGCACCCAGCTCCTCCACGTAAAAAACAGATCGATCCATCCCAAGTGGTTGCAAGATGTGCTCTTGCACATACTCTTCGTACTTTTTCCCACTTACACGCTCAATGATTGCGCCAAGCAAGCCGTACGCTTCGTTGCAATAGCTGAATTCGGTCCCTGGTGGTCCCAGGAGTTCATATGGGTGCTCGGCAATATACGTCATCAGCTGTTCATAAGTATCAATCGGTTCTTTGCAATCCTTTTCAAACTGTTTTAATAATTCTTCAGCCGTCGGGTCTGCTTTCAAGCTTGGCAGCATCGCAGGAATAAGAGCCGGAAGAGGAGGTAGACCAGGTGAATGCGTCATGAAATGATGAATAGTAACCGCCTTGGTGTGTGCTTCATCCCGGGTACGAAACTCCGGTAAATAAGTGACAACAGGATCATGTATGGAGAGCTTGCCTTCCTCTTGCAGCTGCATAATCGCCAAGCACGTGAATGACTTCGTGATGGAACCGATGCCGAATACGGTATCGAGATCAATCGGCGCTTTTTCTTCCCGATCGCGATAACCGAATGTTTTTTCATAAAGAAGCTCACCCTCTTTGGCTACAGCAACGATTGCTCCAGGTACTTGAAACTCATTGATCAGCTTTTGGGCATATGCTTCAAATGACGCTTCCCACTCATTCGTTTTCATCCTAACGCCTCCTTTTGTTCTTCTCGTTACTTCCTCATTTTTATCTTTGTTTCCTGTCACGCTTCCCCCTACGCCCTTCTTTCGAGTACATAAGCATGTACAGGGTTATCGCTTTTCAGTAGTCCAACGAGCACATACCCATCTGCAAACGCTTTCTTAAATACGCTACGCAAAGCCAATCGCCACTCCAATGCGATAGCGAGATGCTCTTGCTTCAGCTGTTGAATCGCGACAGGGACCGAAAACAGGACTCCATCATGCTCCCCCAGTCCTTGTCGTTCAACAGGACGCGGTTGCCCCTCACTCAATTCCCAATCAAGCACGCAAGGATACTCTCTCCACACCGCTTGATCGATTACTGCCCCATTTAAACAACTTGCCACACGCTCCGATTTCAAATCCCATTCCAATAGAAAGCGATCTGTCGGCAATCCTTTGTTAATTCCATCCCCCATGTCTCCATAGTAGGTATCCAAATAAGTTCGAACCACTCCACCCAGCTTGCACAAATTTAAATACGCATTACGCGCTTCAAGCGGATCGTAAGTCCAGGTCATTTTTTCATATCCATTACTGATCGCCCATTCACGCTGGCTGAGCTTGAGCTGCCTGCCAATTCCCCAATCTCGATACTCCGGCAAAATCCCCAGCATATGGGAGCACAGGTGAGCCTTTCCCTGTTTGAAGCCTGCAAAGCCATAGCAAAAGCCGACTGGCTTCTCATCATGATAAGCCGCAATCACTACTCCCCCATTGTGGATGGCAGCCATCAGCTGAGGAACAGGAGAAACGCTGGTCTCTCCCCAAATTCGTCGTTGCAAATCTTCCATTTCTGCCATCTCGATGGCGGTTGTCAGTATACGATATTCTAAGGCGTCTGTCCGCATGACTCTCTCTCCTCTACCTTATATCTCTCTGGATCTTCTTTGTTTCCACTGTCCCGTTCATACATGAAAATCAGCTCCTTCCACCTATAGCGAAAGAAGCCTTTTCATTTTGCATAAAGGGAAATCATCCATCGCACTAGGAACGAACGACAGGATCAAGCGGATAAATAGGTCGGTTCAAGCGTTGATAATCAAATGTCTGGACAAGTAAAGTAGTCAGTCCTGGAGAGTCTACAGTAATGATTTCTGCGCTGATGGGTTCAAAGCTGGCTCGGAAGTGTTGGCTAGATTTCAAGCAAACGATCTTGGATTGCGTAACATCGATACCGTGAAGGAGAAAGACTTGTTCATCCAGTACCTGCGTTTTCACGGAACAGACAAGAATATCTACGCCATTTGCCTGAAGGCGGACTGATTTTCCTAGATTCGTAGGCGTGCCTTCGCCCATTGGCGAGGAGACAATAAACTTTCCATCCGTTAATGACTTTACATAGGCCGTTAATGCGATTGGCTCTCCATGGAGTTTATCCGTCTTGCCGCCAAGCTTCACCTCAATCGTCGCGCCAACGCCTTGTTCATGCGCATATGCTGCAACTTCCGGATCGTAAATAAAGCCGAAGCAGGCATCTTGCAGATCAGCTTCCAGCATTGCACGCAACAAATACGTTCCATCTCCTGGTGTGCCGCCTCCAGGATTATCGGATGTTTCGTTCAACACGACAGGGAACGCAGTAGCCGCTTTTGCCAGCTCAAGTCCCTCTTTCGGTGACAATACCTTCGGAGCGAACTCCTCGCGTTTGTTCCAAATCAAATCAGCCACATCCATAGCGGCTCGTTTTGCTAGTTCTTCATCGTTGTTCGCAACGGCAACGACGGTTACGCCCAGCTCGGGAATATCTGTGTATGGAAAACCGTGAAAGAACGCACAATCAATCATGCCCGGTTCCCGTTCCCACTTGTAACATGCTTCATTTATATCCTTGGCAGGGGACAGATTCGTTGTGGAAGGAGGAATGATCAGCGGCAGAGTCGCACGATACATACGCGGCTTCAGCTCACCCTTCACCATCTGCTCGGCAAGCTCAACCGCTTCGAGACCGCGTTCGTAGCAATCGGTGTGTGGATAGAGATGGACACCCAGCAAAATATCTGCCTCCGTGATCATCACGTCCGTAACATTTGCATGTAAATCGAGCGTTACGATCAAAGGAATGTCATAACCGACTTGCTGGCGAACCGCTTTTAGCAGCGCACCTTCCAAATCATCAACACCTTCTGCAACACCAGCACCATGCAGCGATAAACAAATGGCGTCCACTTTTCCTGCTGCTTCCATTCCTGCGAGCAATTCTTGCTGCAATGAATCAAATGTTTCTTTTGTAATCGTACCTGCCGGATAGGCATTGGTGGCAAATGCACCTACTACTTCGATGTCCCGCTGACGTGCCTTCTCAATCATTCCCCCGAGAAAATCCCGAACCCCGCTGTGCGCTTTCAGGATTTCGTCTCCCTTCGCCCACTCCCACAGCTCAAACAGTTCGCGAGTAGTAGGGACGTTTGAGAATGTGTTCGTTTCGTGCATAACCTCCGCTATGACAATTCTCATATTGGTTCATCCTCCCGAATTCACGATTTCACCTTTTTGAAGTTTATACTTTAAAAAATACCTATGTCTGAAGTTGTTACTCTAGTTGAATTATAAGCGTTGGGCCCAAAAACCACAATATTTTATTCTGAAAATATATACTATTACGTTATTTTTCTTGTAAAAGTTTTTCGATGCTTCATGAAGGAAATATGCTCCACACTTGAGATACAATTCATTAGGTTTTTCACACAAAAAAACCACCTTTCTTGGCGGTTTGAGGTGGTTATTCTGTCCATTCTTTTCCATTGCGGTCAAATCAGAGCATTCCTCACTCGTTGTACTCTTCCTCACTTCTAGGAAGTGTATAAATCGTATCCAGCAGCTCAGCCACTTCGACTCGTTGCTGTGCACGTTCATTCTCACCCCACCCCAAGGCATCCCCCATTAATCGAATGACTTGTTCTGCGTTCGCTTCCGCCTTTTTCAGTTGGAAGTATGTCCAGCCCGTTCGCAGCCTCAGGAAGTCGACCGCCGTCGTCGTCATTTCCTCCTCCACCGCATAGGCAATCTGCGCGCGCAGGAGTTGCTCCTGGCTGACTCCTTCCCCTTTTTTTCTAACCGCGCCTAATCGGTTGAATACGTGCTGTACATTGGTTCCGTACAGCTCCACCCACTCTGTTGCCGTAACTGCATCCACCCCTCGTGCAATTCCTTGCTCCCTCAAGTCCTTTTTGCAAGCAGCGTAATCATGATGCCCCATTCGATCTCCACCCGTGACGATTACCTGATCCGTCGTGCATGGCTTGAATTGCTTCCCCGACTTTTGCGTCAGCTCGCTGGTGACCAGATTCATGACTTTCTGGGCCATTTTGCGAAATCCCGTCAGCTTCCCACCCGCAATCGTAATCAACCCTGATGAAGAAACAATCACTTCATCCTTTCTTGATAACTCGGATGGCCCTTTCCCTTCCTGGTAAATCAGCGGACGCACTCCTGCCCAATGCGAGCATACGTCCTCGATACCCAGTTTTCCTTCTGGAAACATGGCATTAACAGCTCGAAGCAAATAATCGCGATCTTGCTCGGTCGTGCGTAGCTGATCCATCTCCAGACGATAGGCAGTATCTGTCGTTCCTATGTAGGTGATATCTCCTCGGGGTATGACAAAGATCATACGCCCATCCGGTGTGTCAAAATACGCTGATTGGCGTATTGGCAGGCGTTCTTTTGCTACAACGAGATGTACCCCTTTGGTTAAAAATAATCGTTTTCCCGAAAGGCTCCCGTCTAATTGACGTACACTATCCACCCACGGGCCTGATGCATTGACAATTTGCTTGGCATAAATAGAATAGACCTCATCCGTGATGCGATCTACGACCTTTACACCCACTACCCGATTATCTTTATAAAGAAACTCTGTCATTTTTGCATAGTTGACAATCGCTGCTCCGTGTTGAAACGCTGTTTTCATAATATCGATCGTCAGTCTCGCATCATCTGTGCGGTACTCATAGTAATAACCAGCACCTTTTAACCCATCTGGGTTTAAAAGCGGCTCCAGCTGAAGCGCCTCTTCTTTGTTCAGCATCTTTCGCCGCTCGCTGCGCTGCACACCCGCCAGCCAATCATATATATACAAGCCGACAGAAGATGCCCAGTACCCATATGTTCCTTTGCGGTAGATCGGCAAGAGCATAGGGGCAGCGACAACCAGATGAGGTGCATTTTTATACAAGATAGCTCGTTCTCGTCCCACTTCTTGAACGAGCTTGATGTCTCCCTGCTTCAGATAACGCAGTCCACCATGAATAAGCTTCGTTGAGCGGCTGCTTGTACCCGAACCGAAGTCATTTTGTTCAATCAGTCCGATTTGTACTCCACGCAGTGCAGCATCCAGTGCAATACCCGCTCCAGTAATTCCCCCGCCGATGACGAGCACTTCTAATTCTTGCATCGCCATTCTCTGCAGGAGCTCCGTCCGATTCGCAGCCGAAAAACGTGTCAGCATTGCTTTTCTCCCTCCAGGCAAAAACCTTTCTCTTGCTTAACAAAAACCATACAAACATAGATAAACTGGTTTTTAATGATACTCACCAGGTATGCTACAATATGGAAAAGGAGTGTGTGCCCATGAAGTCTTCGAAATCATTTTATTACACCGTCGATCATTCCATGGTTGAAGAATACAAAAAAATGCTCGATCTGATGAAAATTCCTTATACGCTAGAAGCTCCCGTCGCACTTTTAAAGCAAGGAGCCAATCAATACTCCTTTGTCTTCCCTACCATGCCTGCCAAGCTCTACGGAATGGTTAGCAAGCTGTTTAAAGGAGACGGCAAGCCTTATCCCCAATAGTCAACTTCATTTTACCAGTTACCGAGAAAGAGTACCTCCACTTCTTCCCAGATCATTCGTTCATGAACAAAAAAAGGGACCCATATAAGGGTCAAAGTTGGAAGTGGAGAGAAAATGCAAGCTATGTAATATATTCTAACATAAAATTAGCGATCGTCTATTGTTTTTTGCAGTTTTCTGAATTTTAATGTCACGTTTCCTTACATAAATAACACAAACAAGCGAAAGCGACGATCTTTCTCTTGCTATCCATGAACATCAAAAATATGTTCCATGTTGATCCACTGACAGCTTGTCTGATTCGCAAGCTTGATTTTACGCGACTTGGGATCAAACCATTTGACGACTCCCCACATGGTGCATGTATTTCCTTTTTCACCTTCCAGTGACACCCACCAGCTAACCGTAACAGCGTAGTCTTCTCGTCCAGAATCACGGAGCATGTAGTAAAAGGAATCCCGCTCCTGCTTTGTCATGTCTGTTTCATTCAGTTGCCTAATGCCTGCTGCCACGCGACCTCACCCACCCTAATTTGCATAAGTCATTGACCGCTCGCCTCATTTGTCTATCTGCGACGAGGGTACTGATTTCTGCTCCATTGTCCAGCATTCTGATAATTCGTAGATGTGTTTTCGTCAAAACAGGGACTCTCCTCATCTTCCTGTCTACAGGAACCATGATCGTTTCGAGCATAACTACCACCCCATCACGAACGTTTGTTTGTATTATATACGAACAAAGCACGAACAGGCAATACATTCCAATGAAACAATTGATAAACTGCTGCACGATTCGCCAGCCAGTTAGGGGATTCACGGTTTTTCCACAAACAAAAAAAGCAGGTTACCCTGCTTTTTGATCATGCCCTGCTTCTAATGATTGAGCTGGCCTTTTTTCCACGATCTCCAGAAACTTTCCAAATGTAGAGGCAAGTGTTTGTTGAAATAACATTCCTAGCACAACAGGCAGGGCAACCGCAGGCGGAAAGTAGGCGGTTGCCATTACTGCGCCTGCGCTAATATTTCTCATCCCGCTATTAAAGGTAAGTGTCACAATTACTCCTCTATCCCACTTGCAGCATTTTGCGATCAACCACCCCATGAGATAGCCTATCATCGCCAGCAACAGAACCACCCCTGCCATGCCAATCAGCCTTGAATCCAGGGTGGATAAATAAGGAGCCACAACCGAGCTGTTTATCGCCACCACTACCCCCATTCCCAGCTTGGAGAAAGGAGCTAGCTTCGGAGCTAGCGTCGTCTTTACTTTTCCCGCCGTCACTTGATTGAGCAGCATACCTAGCAAGGAAGGCAGCACGATCATGAAAAAGAGTCCTTGCATCATAAGTGCCATATCCATCTCGACCTTTGCCCCTAGAAACAGAGACATTCCCAAAGGAACGACAAAGGGAGAGAGCATGGTATCAATCAAAATAATGGAGAGGGTTAAAGCAATGTTCCCCATGTAAATGGACGACCACAAAAAACTGGTAATGCCGGTGGGGATTAAGGCTGCCAAAATAAATCCGGTCACAATGTGAATGTCCTCTGGATAAAACAGGCTTGCGGTTCCCCAAGCAACAAGAGGCATGAGTGCGTGTAAAATCAAAAGATTGGCAATCAACGGAAATGGTCGGGCAAGCACTTTGGCAAATTCTTTAAATCCTGAACCGAGACTGCCCGCAAATGTCATAAAAGCAAATACCCATGGAGAGAGAAAGGCATATGGCTGCAGATGACTCCCCGCCAATACCCCTATGACGACACTGCTGGGTGTCAATAGTGGCATTATTTTTTCAAGCATCTTGTTTACTCTAGCTAGTGTGTCCATGCGTACACCTCAGTCATTTCTTCTGTCAACCTATTTTGCTTTTTCTGTCTGCAACGTCTTCGTCCAAGTGAAGCACTGACGTGTCGTATGTTATCACGAACCTTTTTTCTAAGGCAACCCCAACTTCAATTTGTTCACAGTCAGATTCACGATTGTTCCTCTTCTTTTGCATACTTTCCCAACGGCGTGTAAAGCCTAATGTGGAAAGGAGGTATTTTATGAACGGAATGGATTGGGTCGAATTTATCCGAAAAACCGAAGATAAGATGTATCACCTCCATCGAGCGATAGATGGAATCTGTAATGAGCCCGATTATAAAGAGTCCGTCTCTGCTCTCACCGAGGTGATACGTGATTATCAGCTGCTTGTTGAAAAAGCAAAGAATGAGCTGCGCGATGTAGATGTTCACCGGAACCATCACCGTCACCGCGAGGCGCATTTGGATCACCATGAATACCGTGATTATGACCACCACTAAGAATGATCCTACTGCGTCCTGTGCGCATAAACATGATAGAAGACGACTGAAGACCCCGAAGCATGTAACGGGGTCTTTTTTACACGCGCTTCTACCCACGAATATAAAAAAAGGTAACAACCTCCCTCAATAGGATATGTCGTTACCTTTTGAAAAGCTTAGCCCTTCATCTTTTTTTCAAACTGCTTAAACTGTTTTTTTTGCTTACACGCTTCCTTTACATCCATCGGCCATGGATTCTCGCTGAATTTTTGCAGATCACGGATTAACCTCTTATCAGCGGTTACATGAATATCTGATTCAGGAAACGCCTCTTTCAATCGTTTTGACACCTCTTTTTGAATCGATTCCAGTCGAAACCGATTGAAATTCGTCACTTTAACCGCTACATCCAGATCCTTGTCGATTTGCACGGCGATGACCTGGTCGATCCCCTTGACTTGACCTGCAATGGCTTTGGCTTGCTCTTCCCATTGTTCGTAACGAACGGGCGCCGGAGCACATAGTGGTTCGGCTTCCTTGGACTGGGTTTTCGCCTTTGAATCTGATTTTGAAGAGCAGCCCGTCATAAGCAAGGCTACAGATAAGACGACGAGTATAGTACGCAAAATCAAAGACCTCCCTACCAAAATCATCTATCTTTAGAATGACCGCAAATGGCAATTATATGTTTGTGTGTTACTTCCATCAGAAAACCTCTACCGAGGCTTCCTCCAAAAAGGTGCGACTGCGTTTTAGCGGAAAGTCTTCATGCGCTCTCCAGAATTCATAAGCGTCGCGCTTATCAATTCTTATACGTTGAAAAAACCCGTCTCGGACGACAGCCGAAAGACGGGTTTGCTTCTATGTAGAGGGTTGAATTGTTTATAAAAAAGGCGGTGACTTATCTGCGTTATTAAGTCACCGCAGACCCCAAGAACTTTTCGAGTCCTTCTATAGGATATATGAATTTGGATATACACGCGATAGGAGATAAATGGGTCTTTTTTCACAGAGTGAAGAAATTCATTCTTATTGGCTTTTTCGACAGAAGCAATCAGTTGATTTTTTCCAAAAAATCCCAACCGTTAACTTCGGCTGGGGGACGTACGGGGTAGTACGTTGAGTATTACGTGAATACGTATATCATATAGGCTGCATTGGATATAGACAACTGATTTAAATGGGTATTTATACCTATGACTGGAATAAAAAATGTGCGCCGACTTATCTGCATCATTTAAGTCAAGGCGCAATCCCCAATGGATTATACTAGTTAGTTTGGATTACTTTTCTATTATGCTCCCTATTTATTACTGGTTCCATACGAAAAATATGGTAATTCTGTTAGGAAATAGAGTACGCTTGTAACAAGCGAAAAAATTCTAACACGAGGAGTCAGACGAAAGGAACGTACCAAGGAGGTTTCGGTATGGAGAGCATACTCATTCTTTTATCACTTGGCTTGGTAACGCTTGTTCTGTACCGGATTTTTATATACAAGTTCAACAGATTTACCCGCGAAAATATTGGTCTGTCCATTATCGGAACCATCGTCAGCAATGAAATCTCCCAACGCCCCCTGTCGCAATTTTTCATCCTGCTTTATATTTTGCTCCTTACCTTCCTGATTGTCATCATGATATTCAAAAAATAGAATGATATCTGTCCACATTGAAATTGCGATTTGACATTCAACGAAATCTGTTGTAAAAATGAGGTAACCAAATGACGTGAATAAATTCATTGACGAGAAAGAGTAAGCTAAACCCCTTGTTCCCCAGAGAGTTGGCCATGTGCTGAAAGCCAACGTTCAAGCTTTAGCCGAAAATCCTCTCTGAGAAGGAAAGCTGAAAGCATGATCAGTAAGCTAACCCGGGTTCCCGCCGTTACAAGGGGCGCGTATGATGGTACGTAGTATGAGGTGCCGAAAGATCATGTATGCTGATCATTTCGGAACAAGGGTGGTATCGCGAGATCAAATCTCGTCCCTTAGGGGGCGGGATTTTTTGTTTTCTCCGGGCAATTCCCTCTTTTCCTCTGCGACAACGAAAGGATGATTCGAATGAGAAAAGTAGGCGTGAAAGAAAAAGCCAGGACTCGTGAGCTTCGCATCCTGAATCAGTGGAAACAGAATGATACGTTTCAGAAATCAATGGATTACCGAATCGGAAAACCTCATTTTGTGTTTTACGAGGGTCCCCCTACTGCCAATGGAAAGCCTCATATTGGGCATGTACTCGGACGGGTGATCAAAGATTTTATCGGGCGCTACAAAACGATGTCTGGCTATCGCGTCGTTCGTAAAGCAGGCTGGGACACGCATGGTTTGCCAGTGGAGCTCGGCGTAGAGAAGCAGCTTGGCATCTCAGGCAAACAGGAAATCGAGAGATACGGCGTTGCCAAATTCGTCGAGCAGTGCAAAACAAGCGTCTTCGAATATGAGAAGCAATGGCGCGAGCTGACAGAAGGCATCGCTTATTGGACTGACATGACTAAGCCTTATGTCACACTAACGAATCCATATATCGAGAGCGTATGGCACATTCTGTCCGAAATCCACAAAAAAGAGCTTCTGTACAAGGGACACCGCGTCAGCCCGTATTGCCCTGACTGCCAAACGACACTCAGCTCCCACGAAGTCGCTCAGGGCTATGAGGATGTAAAAGATTTGAGCGCCACCGTCAAATTTAAGAGCAAGGCCGGGGACGAAATCTTTCTTGCATGGACGACGACACCATGGACCTTGCCCGCAAACGTTGCTTTGGCGATCAATAAGGAGTTGGACTACGTCCGCGTAAAACAGAAGGACGAAATATTTGTCGTTGCGAAAAATCTGGCTGAGAAGGTTTTCAAGGACGATTATGAAATCCTGTCTACCCATAAAGGGACCGAATTCATCGGGACGCCTTACGAACCACCTTTTGGTTATATCCAGGTGAAACGTGGACACATTGTAGTGGATGCTGACTATGTAAGCGATACAAGCGGTACAGGAATTGTTCATACAGCACCGGCACACGGAGAAGAGGATTATCGCACTTGTCGCCTCCACGACCTCGATTTCGTTCATGTCGTCAACCTGGCTGGTCGATACAACGATGAAATCACTGATTTTGCTGGTCGATTTGTCAAGGATTGCGACGTTGATATCGTGAAGGATCTGTCCCATCGTCACTTGTTGTTTTCCAAAGAGCGTTATGAGCACAGCTACCCTTTTTGCTGGCGTTGTAAAACTCCCCTTCTCTACTATGCGATGGAGAGCTGGTTTATCAAAACGACTGCCATCAAAGATCAGCTCATCGAAAACAACAAGCAAATCGAATGGTATCCCTCCCATTTGCGTGATGGTCGATTTGGGAAGTTTCTGGAGGAGCTCGTCGATTGGAACATCAGCCGAAACCGCTATTGGGGTACACCTTTGAACATTTGGCTTTGTCGTGATTGCGGTTGTGAGTATTCACCTGGTAGTCTGGCAGAGCTGCACGAAAGATCTGTGGAACCATTTGACGAGAATCTGGAGCTGCATAAACCGTATGTCGATGATGTGAAACTACGCTGCACCTGTGGCGGTACTATGGAACGGACTCCAGAAGTAATAGATGTCTGGTTTGACAGCGGCTCGATGCCATTTGCCCAGTACCACTATCCATTTAACGATGAACATACATTTCAAGAGCAGTATCCGGCAGATATGATCTCTGAAGGAATTGACCAGACACGAGGATGGTTTTTCAGCTTGCTGGCGGTATCTACGCTTTATAACGGAAAATCTCCTTACAAAGCCGTTATTTCAACCGGACACGTATTGGATGAGAATGGCCTGAAAATGTCCAAGAGCAAAGGAAACGTGATCGATCCATGGGATATCATCGAGGAATTTGGGACGGATGCCTTTCGCTGGGCCCTCTTGTCTGACAGCGCTCCATGGAGCAGCAAGCGTTTTTCCAAACAGATTGTTGCAGAAGCGAAGTATAAAGTAATCGATACAATCAACAATACTCATGCCTTCTATTCGCTGTATGCCACAATCGATGGCTATCAGCCAAAGGATCACCCTGTACAAATATCGCAAAATGAACTGGATCGCTGGATTCTCTCGCGGCTGCACTCTACCCTGCAGCAGGTTTTAAACGGAGTCGAAGCTTACGATTTCCTAAACCCTGCCAAGCATATCGAAACATTCGTTGATGAATTGAGCAACTGGTATATTCGCCGTTCGCGTGATCGTTTTTGGAGTAGTGGAATGTCAAGTGATAAGCTGTCCGCCTACCAAACTCTGCACGAGGTGCTTCTCACTCTTGCGCGGATGATCGCTCCGTACGCTCCGCTCATCGCCGATGACATCTATTGCAATCTGGATGGCAGCAAAGAAAGTGTTCATCTGACGGATTATCCTACTGTACACGAAGCTGCCATCGACCGAACCCTCGAGAGCGAAATGGAAACGGCCCGTCAAATCGTAGAGCTGGCCCGCAATATCCGAAACGAAACAGGAATCAAAACGCGTCAGCCACTGTCTGAGCTCATCATCTCGATGGATCGCTCGTTCAATCTGAAGCGATTTGACAGCATCATCAAGGATGAAATCAACGTAAAAGACATTCGCGTAGAGAAAAGTGACAGCAGCTTCGTGAACTACTTGCTCAAGCTGAATCTAAAGGTGGCTGGAAAGAAATATGGGAAATGGGTTGGTCCCCTGCAAAGCCAGCTACGGGAGTTGTCCCCATCCGAAACGAAGCAGGTAGTGATCAATGGATTTTTTGATCTTACCGTCGATCAGGAGGCATTCCATCTTACCCTGGATGAGCTGCTTGTTGAAAAGGAAGGAAAAGAAGGCTTCGCTTCCGCATCCGGTTACCAGCTAAACGTCGCATTAAATACGACGATAACGGAGGACCTCGAGCAGGAAGGCCTCGTCCGCGAAGTCATTCGCGTGATCCAGGATTATCGCAAGAAGCTTGATTTGCCCATCGAAAAGCGCGTCCTGCTTACGCTTGCTGTCGATGCCTCTTTGCAACAAGCTTTAGAGCGTTATGATCATGTCTTGCGAGAAAGTGTACTCGTTTCTGATGTGATTTTCGCAGAAAAAGAATCCATGGAGAGCTTTTCTATCGGTGCACAGCAAGTCCGTTTGCTGATTGATTAATCCACATAAATAGGCAGTCATGGACGAAGGATTGACGTCCATGACTGCCCCTTTTTTCTATTGCTCAGAGGATACAGTACTACCTATCTAGTGATGAAGTCCCCTCATATCCAACCGTTTTCTTCTTATCCAAGTGATAGCTGATAAAAGTCAGCAATGAAGCTAGAATCGCTACACTTCCTCCCATCAAGGAAACATCGATCAGATTCATTTTCGTTGTGACGAATCCGCCAAGTGCGGAGCCAATCGCAATACCAATATTGACGGATACGGGGGTTAATGATGAAGCCAAGTCCCTTGCCGACGGAAAATACTTGTCTGCCAGATCAATGAAATACAATTGCATGGTGGAGCTCAACATGTAAATAACCAAAGCCATGCAAGATATACTTAAAAGTCCCATGACAATCGAGCTTGTTGACACGTAAAAGGAAGCGAGAATACAAGCTTGAATGAGAAATATAAAGCGAAGTTTGCCCAACCCGTTTCTCTTAGCTATTTTCCCACCAATCAATGTACTGAAGACCGATACAACCCCGTACAGCAAAAAAACGAGGCTAACGTACTGGTCCTGGATATAAAGCACTTGCTGAAGCAAGGGAGTTAAATACGTATATACAGTATAAGTGGCTCCAATGCTGAGAGCAGGAATAAAAAAAGCCAGAATCATACGCAAATTCGTTACTAATCTGATTTGGTTTAGAAGTGAGCTCTTCGTTCCTTTCAGTCCCTTAGGTATTGTCGCTGAGCTTGCGATGAAGGAAACCACTCCCAATATAGTGGTAAACCAAAAGGCCATCTGCCACCCTGCCCATTGTCCGATGGTAGTACCTAGAGGAACACCGATCACGCTGGCGATGGTAAAGCCCGTAAAGATCGTTGAAATCGCCATGCCTCTGTATTCGGCCGACACTGTTTCACTAGCAACCGCCATCGCAAGCGCAATCAAAACTCCCGTAACGACTGCTGTCACAATTCTTGAAACGAGAAGCAGGGCATATGAACCTGATAAAGCCGTCAGGATGTTGCCTGCGATAAATATTAAAATCAGAGTAAGCATTAATGGATACTTGGAAAATTGACTAAATAGAGCCGTCAAGATGGGCGTACCAATCGCAAACGCCAAGGCAAATGCTGACACCAGGGCACCAGCAGTAGAAATGGCGATTTGTAGGTCGGTTGCCATCTCACTCAACAACCCCACTATAACAAACTCACTGGTCCCCAGAACGAAGGTCAACAAAAATAAATTCAAGACCAGAAGCTTCTGCTGTTTTATCAAATTAAATCACCTTTCCATCCGAACGAATCGTCAAGCTCTTTCCACCGCAATCTGAAGCTCAGCCACATAAGAATTTGGATCTGCGAATTTCTTATGAGGAAGACAGACTTCTCGGCGCGGCTCATCCTCTTTCATGCGATATCCGTTTTTCTCGATCCACATCGCCAATTCTGTACTTGCTGTGCAGCGACTGATCGTACTGCAATGATGGATAAGGGTTGCCATCATCGGAGCCTCAGGCAATCTTTGGACCGTATAAGGAGGCTGGGCCTGTATCGGATGAGTGAGCAAGCGAGCCACTTCAATATCCATATCCTCTTCGCATTCCTCGCATCCGTGCCAGATTACCATCTGCGTCTGGGAGGCTCCCCCGGCACTTCCTATGAAGTGATCCAACTGCTTAAAAAGCGAAGGAATTTGCGTAAAGGGCATCCTTTGGCGACAAGAGACGATAAGCTGGGACTCTACCTCTTTTAGAATGACATCCTGTGATGTCAAATCTTTGCCTTCTTTTTCAATAAAGCACAGACGTTCTGTAATCCGCGCAAGCTTCGCTGCTTCTCTATCCAGATTGGTCTGAATCTCATTTTTCTTGATTCGAAACATTCCTCTGATTTGCTCAAGCGGAATTTGTTCTCCCAGCATCTGGCGAATCTGATCCAATGAGAAGCCCAGCTCTTTAAAGGCCAAAATACGATGGAGCTGAAACATTTGGTCAGCAGAGAAATACCGGTACCCGGTGAATTGGTCGATATGATCAGGCTTGAGCAAATTCAACTGATCGTAATAGCGCAGTGTCTTAACGGACACTTGGCTGATCTTCGAAAACTCGCCAATTTTAAACATCGCTTCCTCTCCTTGTTTGCATGTATTTCTCTCGTCTTTAGGAGTATAACTTTCCAGTAAAGGGGAGAGTCAACACAAAAAAGCCCCCGCTAGAGACGGGGGTTGAAAAAGGTTGTTAACAGTGTTTGAAATCCAATATGCCCGTTTTCTCGTTGATCCATACGTTTTCGCACCGATTTTTTCTACATTATTGCTTGTTATAGCTCCTTACTTTCTTTCCCAAGCTTCCAATACCTTCATTTCATCAGGCGCAGCCCGGTTCCACTCAATATACTTTTCTTTGGCGAGCTCTTCCAAAACTATCAAGATACCGCCACGTAAGCGCCCTGTCTTCGTGCATAATTCCTGAACGGTCGGTGTCCTCCTGCGTCCTGCCGAATAGTTGGCAATGACGCGAAGAACTTTTCGCTCTATATCAGACAACATGGTCGTTCACCACTGGCTCGATCGCAAGCAGATTGCTGAGGGAAAACACCCTTGGTCCATTTCGGGTGAGACAGTATACTTTCAATCGTTCTCCCTCAATCGCCAACGGCCTTATCACGCGCATCGTTGTTTGACCATCTCGGCCTACATAAATGATTCGAATATGCTGGTGGTGTTTTATGGCACGGAGTATTTCTTTGTTCAATGTTGTTCGCCTCCGATATAGAACGTATGTTATCTAGAATTAATTACTAAACTGATTCTAAGATAGCTAAATCAAGAAGGAAATTATCATGTGTCACATGACTTTCTATTGTAGATAATGATAATTACATTTTATCGGATAGGAACGTGGGTTCGCAACTTTTTATTCAAGGAAAAAAAGTATTTCTGTAGTTCTTTACTACAAATCTAAAGAACTATATGTAATCGCATATGTACTTAGAAATCTAATTGGAAAAGTAAAGAGATATTCAGGAACGAAAAAAGACGTTCTTGAATACCTCTTTTTAATAAACTATCAACCTGCTAGTAGAAAGACCATGAGCTGTTCAAAGCAACCAGTCTACTTAAAGAGGAGCATATCAGTCATACAGTAGCCTTTTTTGCTTAACTATTCATACATAAGTTCTGTTAAATAATTTATTATTTATAGAACGGCTTCTTTGGATAATAAGGCGTGTACACCGTTAACGCCATTGACTAGTTGAGTAATACGCAAGTCAACAAGAAGGCTTGCCAAATTTAACGCTTCTTTTCGCTCAAAACTATACAACTCCTGCATCCAATCAAGCATTCCCTCTAAGGCAATCATCGCTGCCTCATGTACATCTTCATGGAATCCAAAGGTAATTCTCTTAAGGGGAGTCTCTGCTCTTGGGAAAGATAAGCATTGATCAAGTACTGTGAAAGTTAAATCGACTAACTGCATTGGGCATTCGAGAGCTGGACTGGATACCTCTCCATCACCTTGAACAGCATGACCGTCACCCACTGAAAAAAGGCCACCTTCTACTGCTATGGGTAAGTATAAAATACTGCCAGGTACAAGTTCTTTACAATCAATATTCCCTCCACAGAACCTCGGAGGGTAAGTGGAGTGTATCCCTTCTTCATTTGGAGGCATGCCCATAATACCCATAAAGGGCTTGAGCTGTATTTTATGCCCTTTGTTACTAATCCCTAAATTGTTAGAAGCATCTAACTCCCACATCAAAACATACTCTGGTCCCTCGTGAAGACCCAATCTTTTGTTAATAATATTCGGGAATCCACCTCCGCTACTCCAGCCCCAATTACCGGTCTTAATATCGTTTATACGAATAGCCAAGGTTTTTCCTTCTTTTGCTCCATTAATGTAGATAGGTCCGATCAAGGCATGTCCGCTGTCTTGTGGATGATCTCTCTCGCAGAATTTCTCTCTTACACCGTCTAATTGAAATGGACCAGTATTCCACCCGGCGTCAATAGTCTCAAAGCGAACGGTGTCACCCGAATTGATTGATACTATTGGAGTGAACTCCTTTGAAAAAGAACCGTGCAGAGTTGAACGATCTGGGTGAATAAAAAACTCTGCCATATAGACACCTCCTAATTTGTATCTCATATTAATGTACAACAGGAAATGTGTGGAAACCCCTGGAGGTTGTGATTACTTTTCGAATTATTCAGCCAATGGGTTCTATAAATCAAAAAGTGGCAGCCACGTACGTTTTATTCCTGACTACCACTCCAATTTAAACATATTAACCGAAAGCGTCACTCTAGTTTACAAGTAGTTCTGTATTATACGCGAACAACATGCGAACATGCAAATGAAATTCTTTCTAGCTGGAGACGTTTCAACTAACAACAAAGCGACAGGTAAAAGCTGTCGCTCCCTGCATCTTGCCATAACCCAACCAATGGTACGAACAAACCTATAGATGTTTTTTAATGAAATGCAGTAGCGTCTGTCCTTGAGCTGTTAAAACAGTGCCCTTCCCTTCGCATTTCGGACACGCTATTTGCTGTTTGTCGTCATTCATGATCGTTCCCTTTCCCTTGCACTCCCAGCAGGATAGTTCCAGATCATCCATTGAAATCGCCATGGCTTTTCTCCCCTTCCATCATCTAAAAATCTTCCTCGTTTGGTAACACTCAACTGGATTCTATCACGACTATTTCGCTCTTTACCAGCATGTCATTCTATGTCAAACGTTTCAACCGCACGAATCACTCGAAATATTGCGAAAACAGATGATAGATGGTATAATCCTCCAATTACATGTAGTAGGAGGTAGAATTTGATGAAAGTGACCCGCAAAACTCCTGAGACGGTAGCTCCTCCGATTGGCGCTTACAGCCACCTCTCCATCTTGCCCAGAGATGCTGACTTATTATTTCTAGCCGGACAAATTGGGGCTGATCCAGAGGGAAATGTACCAGAGAAGGTTGAGGAGCAATTCCGCAACGCACTAGCTAACGTAGAAAACCTGTTAAAAAGCGAAGGGGTAACCCCCGAAGCGATTCTCAAAATAAACTTCTGGTTTACAGAGTCACCAGACAGAGCACAGTTTATGGCTATATGGAACGAGTTCCATGGTGGCAACCCTCCACCTACGACTCTTGCCTATGTCTCTGCTTTGGCTCAGCCTGCCATAAAAGTAGAAGTAGAAGCGTGGGCAGCGCGAAAATAGGAAGAGGCGGCGAAAAGGCCGCCTTTCTTGTTTCCATCATGCCATTTTATTCGGTGAATCACAGCTTCATTTTTAACCCTTCATGTGTCGCGATAAATCCCAATCGTTCATAAAAGCGCAGCGCATCTGGCCGCTTTTTATCGGTGGTGAGCTGAACAATATGACAGCCCCGCTCCTTTGCACGTTCAACAGCCCAGAGGATTAGCTGGCTTCCAAGCCCTTTTCCCCTTTCTGAGGAAGCTGTTCGAACGCCTTCGATCGTTGCCCTCCAGCTTCCTTGATGTGTCAAATAAGGAGTAAAAGTGATTTGCTCAACACCGACAATCTCCTCACCCAGACACGCTACAATCAATTCGTTATTCGGGTCCTTATCAATCGCTTCAAATGCCTTCAGGTAGCTGTCAGGAAGGGGTGTTTCATAGCGCTCCCTTGTCTTTCCCAATTCATCATCCGCGAGCATTTGCACGATTTTGTCCAAATCATTAGCTATTGCCTTGCGAAATGTAACCATACTCACCCTCCACTCTCATCTGGCATCAAGATACCAACATTATAGCTCAGGATTTCCAATTATAAAAATAATGACCGAAGTTGAAAGATTCAAATGTCAACTGCTTTGAGGAAATACATAAAGATGGTATCCTGTTTCTGACCTTATTTTTCCATTAACAGGTATCCAAAGATTCAGCTTGAAATAACTACGCAATCGTAATCGTTTTGACAGGAGGTACATATGCTTACACGTTTTCAAGGCAGTCTCATTGGCTTAGCAGTTGGTGATGCCATCGGTACAACGGTAGAGTTCAAGAAGCCTGGAACCTTTCAAAAGGTGACAGATATGGTCGGCGGTGGCGTATTCGATTTGCCGAAGGGATGTTGGACAGACGATACTTCCATGGCCTTATGCATCTCGGAAAGCTTGATAGCTCATAATGGATTTAATCCGATCGATCAAATGGAACGATATGTGAAATGGTACCGACATGGACATTTAAGCTCCATAGGAGAATGCTTCGACATTGGAAATGCAACTGCCGAAGCGCTGCAAAAATTTGAGCGAACTGGCGACCCGTTTTGTGGATCGGATAACCCTTACTCTGCGGGTAATGGATCAATCATGCGACTAGCGCCGGTCCCATTATATTTTTCAGATGATCTTGAAGAGGCTGTCAAATGGTCGGCACTCAGTTCGAGAACTACTCACGCAGCCAAAGAATGTGTAGATGCTTGCAGGCTGTTCGGAGCAATGATTGCAGCGGCTGCACGAGGGATGGACAAAGAAGAATTATTACAGCCACATACGTTCGATCCATTATGGGGACAGGAAGCTCTTGCTCCTAAAATTGCGGACATTTCCAAGGGGACCTATAAACACTTGAATCCACCAGAGATACAGGGTAGCGGTTATGTGGTGAAGTCGTTGGAAGCAGCCTTGTGGGCTTTTTACCATGGGGAAAGCTTCGAGGAAGGGGTATTGCTGGCCGTTAATCTCGGCGATGATGCGGATACGACTGGTGCCATCTATGGTCAGTTAGCAGGTGCCCATTATGGCATCGATGCTATCCCAGAGAGATGGATTGAGCCTTTGGCCATGAAAGAACTGATTCTCGATATGGCTCGTAAGCTACAGTTAAAAGGGTAAAAAGCCGCCACGAAATGAGCGTTTACACTGGAATGATAAAGCCGTTTACTACGGAGGTGTTTCTCGTCTTGATGGGACCCTTAATTGGCTTCGCCTTGTTGGCACTGATCGTCATTGTCTTTTTTCTCGTGTTTGAGCGAATCTTTGAACATGCTCTGAAGACAAATGCTTTTTTTGTGAATGCGTTTTTGAGAATGATGATTCTCGCACTCGTATGCCTTTTGCTTTACCATTTCTTGCCCTGGTTTAGTACGTTGTTCACAGCTTTGTGATCGTCGGCATTGCCCCTTTGATGTTTTTCTGTTCTAATGGAAACATATCCATTTCTATGCATATAGCATCAAGGGAGAAAAAACATGATCACAAGAGAACAATTGGAGAACAATCAAGTCTGGTTGTATATGTTGACACTTGTCATTGCAGTCGGATTTGGATTGATCTGGACAGATTTTAGCTCCTCTCTGGTGAAGGGCATATCTGTCGTGCTCGGCATTCTGATGTACGGAATGTTTTCACAAATTCCCTTTTTCCGATTAAAGGAAGCACTGAGTAATCGCCGTTTCATCTACGCACTTCTGACCGTAAACTATGTAGCCATTCCCATCCTGGTTTGGCTACTCACCAGATTTTTACCTGACTCGCCTCCTCTTCTTTTGGGCGTGTTCCTCGTTCTCCTGACACCATGTATTGATTATGTGATTGTTTTCACATATCTTGGCCGCGGGAATGAAAAGCTTATGCTGGTAGCGACTCCCCTTCTTTTTGTCACCCAGATGCTGTTGTTACCGCTGTATCTGTGGCTTTTTATGGGAGAAGAAGCAGCTACACTGGTCCATGTTGAACCTTTTGTTGAAGCATTCCTGTCACTCATTGTGCTCCCATTGGTCATCGCTTTGGCTGTACAGTTGTTGGCAAAAAGAGGTCGCTTGGGCCAACAGCTCATGGACGGATCTGCGTGGCTTCCGGTTCCATTTATGGCGCTAACCTTATTTGTGATTGTCGCCTCTCAAATTGGCAAGCTATCCGCTTCACTCGATATGATCATCTATGTGGTTCCTGTCTATGTCGCATTTATGCTCATTACTCCTGTGCTTTCCCGTTTTTTTGCACGTGTCTTCCAACTGGACATCGAAGCAGGACGTGCCTTGATCTTTAGTGGAGGCACTCGTAATTCGCTTGTCGTTCTACCTTTTGCACTTGCTTTGCCTGCGGATACAAGTCTGATCGTCACCTCCGTCATTGTTACGCAAACACTGGTTGAGATCATTGGAGAACTGGTATACATCCGCTTCGTACCAAATGTGATTTTGAAAGATACCGACTGACCAATAATGAAAACGGCAGCTACAGCTTTGAACAAGAAAAGAAATGTTCCTGGCTGTAGTCTGCCGTTTTTCACATGTTTGACTCCTATTTAGAGATATCTACGAAGCCCTCTCCGAATACATCCCGTGCATCATGAATCGTGACAAAAGCGTCCTTGTCTGTTTTGCGGATAATTTTTTTGAGCGTAGGCACTTCCTGCTTGGTTATGACTGTATAGAGAATTTCTTTTGGCTCTTTTGTATAGTAACCGTAGCCAGTGAGCACCGTCACGCCACGATTCATCTCGATACTAATCCGTTCAGCAATTTCGTCCTGTTTGAGAGAAACGATCGTAATTGCCTTTTTCGGATTCAATCCTTCTACGACAAAATCCATCACTTTGGTCGCTACGAACAGCATGAGGATGGTCATCATCATTTTCTCAAACCCAATGATGAATAAGGACGCGAAGACCACAATCAAATCAAAAAACAACAATGCATAGCTAACATTCCAACTCAGATATTTATTCGCAATCTTGGCGAGAATGCCAGTACCAGCTGAAGTCCCGCCCACACGAACAATCAACCCAATCCCGAGGCCAACGACCACACCGCCAAAAATTGCATTAATCGTAGGCTCGGTTGATGAAATCGTCCACGTTTTTGTGAGATGCAAAAATACAGAGAGAAGACCAACGACGATGATCGTATAAATCGTCGTTGTTTTTCCTAGAAAGCGGTATCCCACTAACAGGAGACATGCATTGATCAATAGGCTCGTCAGCCAAGGCTCCCATTGGAAGAGATAATACAAAATAATGGTTACCCCAGTGACGCCTCCTTCTCCAAAATGCTGGGGAATCACAAATAAATTAATCCCCACTGCAAACAAAAAAGAACCAATGATGAGGGCCACGATATCTACGAACTTATTGTTATCTGGCAAAGCCATTTTTTCCTCAACCACCCTTTCAAATCGAATTCGTTCTCGCTCCTATCACTCCATTGAGAGGAAGGCTTTTAATCAGATAATTTAATCACGGCCGCTCATTTTTTTCAAGTAATTTCAGTCGCACGGTACAATATTCATGGAAAATTCGATTGTGATTCTTAATTAGGTGCGATAGTAAAGGAAAGCTTCATTGTAAATAAAGGATCACACTGATCACGCTCGCAGTAATCAGCGATTTCATTGACTAGGTCCCTCTAAATCAGTGGGCTTTTTCGTGTGCCTTTTGATTCGTAAGGAAAACGCAATTTTTGAAATTGTTTGCAACTGCTTTTCCTATTATACTGTTCTTGTATCTATATAATTGGGAAGGGGCTTTTTATGAGTAAAAATACGGCACTACTCATCGTGGATGTTCAAGCCTTTCTTGTTGAGCATGCTTTTCAGGGTCATGCACTAGCTGAACGCATCAAGACATTAGGAACAAGAGCCCGTGAATTGCAGATTCCCATCATCTACATCCAGCATTGCGAGAATGAAGGTGAGTTCGAGATCGGAACTCCAACCTGGGAAATTCACCACACGATTTCCCCAAATGAAGGTGAGCCTGTCATTCGTAAATATTCGTGTGACTCGTTCCTTGATACATCATTAAAAGAAGAACTAGATGCTCGCGAAATCAATCATCTGGTTATCGTTGGCATGCAAACCGAGTATTGTATTGACACCACGAGCAGACGAGCGATTTCCCTTGGGTATCAAGTCACGCTTGTTGGGGATTGTCATTCCACATTGAATAATCGTGTCCTTAAAGCGGAACAAATCATCGATCACCACAATACCGTTTTGCATGGTTTCGGTACTGCAACTAATGGCATCGTGGTAAAGAGCTCTGATACGCTTTTCATATGATGCACCTGTACCCTCGCATTTTAGTGGGCTATTTTTTCATTTTTATCAAATTCGGGCAATTGGTTGCATCAAAAAAGCCTTGCATAGCAAGACTTTTTCCGTACAGAACCAATCAATCTTCTTCTTCCTCTTCACCATAAGTCAGTTCGATGTCAATAAACTGGATAACCATTTGGCAAATCTCGCCTGCTTGATCCAAGCCCCAATAAACAGGGTAAGCGCCATCACCAAAACCGCTTTGAAAAATCGGCAAGTGGTATTCGGTGCCTGGAATCTGCCAGTTCAACCAATCGCCACCGCTGCGTTGATATTCGGGATGCTGACGGTAGCTTTCGGCAAATAGAGCAGCAAAATAATGGTCATAAAGATTTTCACCTGGATGTTCTTCGTGCCATTTCTCAACAAAGTCACAAAATGCCTGGTGAAGTCGCTTATCACAAATACTTCCTAAACCGGCATCCACATTGAAGCCAAAATATTCACCGTCCTCTAGCCCCCCAATGTCTTCATGGCCGATAAGCGCTTCTTCAAAGCGGATGGCAGGTTTATCAGAAAATCGCAGACGAACGGCGGCATATCTGGCACAGTCGCCTTCCTCGTCCGGTTTCACCACACTAACCTCTGTGCGATAAGTACCAGCAGAAACTGTTCGGAAGTAAGGCTGCTCCCCTCTAACCGCCAAATAGCAGAGCGGATCACGAACGAGAATCTCACCAGTTGGAACAGAGCAAGGGCCGATATCCATAATATCTAGCTGCTTTCCTGCTATTTCAGGTAATGTAAAATACGTATTCAGATCTACCGGGCTTTTCAGTTTTTCGCGTTTTTCTTCCAGTTGGGATAACCATTCACTCGTTGGTGCCATTGTTACTTCCTCCCGTTATTCGGTTGTTTTTTTGAAACAATATCATGAGAATTGCCAAAATCCAGCGATTAGATCTTGTATTTCATCAGCTTGATTTTGGCGAAAATATATAGGGCTCCAAAACGTCTTTCGTAACCCCTCTATTGAAAACTGCTATGAAATTGGTACCCGCTGTTCGTGGCCAATTGTTCGATTTCTTCCCTGTCATCTTCCTTGACGAGGATCAATACATAACAGTCACTATTAATATCCAAATTCCCCAAAACAATGCCATGAGGTCGAAGCCATTGATGCAGCTCTCTCAAGTGTTGGTAGGTATGACCTTCCAAACTGATCGCCTGCTCTAATCGCCGATCTTCTGCTGGTAATAACCAACCTCTACGGTCAAGAAGCGAGTGGACAGCGAAAAGAATGTTTTCCGCATCCAGCTTCCAATTGATTTCGAACACAAGACCAAGATCGTCCAACGCATCTACCAGCGCAAACCAGGCCAATTCCGGTATTGGTTCATGGATTCCCCGATTATCTAGCCGATCCCCCCATTGCTCCACGTACATCTCCGGATGATCCAACGCCTGCATGACCTCCATCACAACGTTTTCACTGCCAGCAGAGAGCTTCGTGCTCAAAGTCAATAATGCAGCTCGTTTATCAATCGCTGACATTTGATCCAGAGCATTGACCTCAGTAGCAGCTTCGTTTTTACGTGATTTACCCCACCATCGGAACCAGCTCATTTTCTTCCCCTCTTTATGTGAAAAGGATAGGAGACAGCCTCATTCCATTGTCATACCATATTCTTCAAATTTCAAGTTACAAAAAGACTAAAAATCCACGTTTAGCAATAACAGCCCCACCCTAGTGTCGTTCCACCTTATAACCTTCCTGCTCCAGTGTTCGAACAACACCATAGTCGCCAAGTGTATGCCCAAAGCCAACGACGGACAATGCATTGCTGACGCCTAAAGGAGATGCCTTTTTCGGAAAAGTAGCAGCATTTGGTGGCTGCTTAGATAATGACTGCCGTTCCGCTGACAGCGACCATCATCATGCCTTGACGAACAACTGCGTAATTAACATCGACACCGAGGACAGCATTGCCACCCATCTGGGAAGCTTGCTCTGTCATTTCTTTGAAGGCTACATCTCTTGCTTCCCGAAGCTTGGTTTCATAGGCTTTTGAACGCCCACCTACAAGATCTGTAAAGGAAGCAAGAAGGTCTCGTCCGACATTCGCAGCCATAATGACTTCACCTGTTGCAACTCCGATATACTGTCTGACAGGGGCCCCTTCAACGATTACGGTTGTTGTAATAATCATCTGTTTTCCTCCTCGTAATAAATAGAATGGATGTCTGCTGCCCTGAACCTATGTCTGGTTCATCCATCTTCTCGAAGACCACTCCTGCAAAATGTTCGTAGCGGATCCTCAATTCCTATCCTACTAACGCCACTGAAACGGAGCTTAACCGAATCAATAAACTTCAGCTTAATTTTGCTCCTGTCGTTTAGGTTCTGTTTATGTGTGTAGCTATTAAGAAAAGAATGACAGGTTTATCTGTTAGGAAATCACCTGCCTCGACGACAGGCTCGAATCGTCATGGAATGAAAAAGCAGTCCATCCTCATCCGAGGGCGGACTGCTTGAAAATGCATGTATTTATCATTTCGGTTGCTGGTTTTTTACTCCCCACTCACACAATCCTTCCAGAACGGGTAATAAGCTTTCTGCTTTCTCTGTGAGACGATACTCGACTTTAGGGGGAACTTGAGGATATTCTGTTCGTTTCACCATGCCATCTGCTTCTAGTTCCTTAAGCTGTGAGCTCAACATTTTAAAAGTGATAGTCCCTATCTGCCTTTTCAAATCATTAAAGCGAACCGGTTGGTTTTCGGCTAGGAGGTAAATAATCACCATTTTCCACTTCCCTCCAATCACTGACAATGTGTAACCAAAAGGTGTATCTTGAATATGTTTAACCTTCCCTTTATATTCCGCCATACTCATATTTACACTATCCTTTCTGATAGTACCTATCAAAAATGTGCGTACTATTTTATCGTTTGCATACATTTTATACTAACTTTACTTTGTGTAAAGGAGAGAAAAAATGACGAAACAAACAATACGCTTGCTGATACCACAATGGCAAGGCGGAAACAATCCGAACTACTCTTTTGGAGCCGAACTGCTTGCTTGGTTAGCCCCTGACAATGATCAGCCCCTTATTCACGTACCTGTTCAAGCATATGACGGAACTCCGCTTGAAAACGAGAACGGTACGTATGGAAGAAAACAGCTACTTGAGCAATTGGAGGCTGCACAACACATCATTTATGCTCATAAGCCAGATCGCATTGTCATGTTTGGTGGTGATTGCTTGGTCGAGCAAGCCCCGTTTGCCTATTTAAACGAACGGTATGCTGTAGAATTAGGTTTGGTTTGGATCGATGCTCATAGCGATCTAGTTAGAATCGTTGGGTATGATTACGGACATACATTGCCCCTCGGGAATCTTTTGGGAGAAGGAGATGAAGAATTCGCCAAGCATGTAAAAGTCCCACTAAAGCCTGAAAATGTCTTTATCGCGGGACTAGAAGCTCCTACTGAACAAGATACAGAAATGATTCAAAGACTAGGTATTAAAACGGCTGGGACCCAAGAGTTAATGAACAGTATGGATTCTATAAAAAATTGGATCAAGCAAAATAACATCAAACATCTGGCTATTCACCTTGATCTAGATGTGCTTGACCCAAAAGCATTTCGTTCTTTGTTATTCGCCAATCCTGAAGTCCCTTATGATTTTTCTGCTGCTGGAACCATGCAATTTCCTCAACTCATTCAACTGATGAAAGAGCTTTCTGAAGAAGCAGATGTAGTTGGATTAGGTATAACAGAGCATATGCCGTGGGATGCGATTCATTTGAAGAAATTGCTTGGAGAAATACCTATTTTAAGTAAGTAAATCCCCAAAAAGGAAAAGACCGCGAAAAGCCTTTTAAAATCAAGGTTTCTCGCGGTTCTCTTGTTTGATCTTTCCCTGTGTGGGCTCGCTTCCCTCTTCTATCCCGGCTTCCTGCAGCCTACCGCACGAAATCTTAATCTATCTCAAATCAGTTTTTAGCGTAGAGCTTGTGCAAACCCAGAACTCCAAGTCGGATATATCGGTTCCCAGCCGTACTCATTTCGTGCTTTGGCATTCGATGCACCGCGCTCCCAGCCAGTTCTTCCCAATTGAATTTCAGGCATAGGAGCCTGCAGGGCATCAGCATAGACCGGCAGCCAATTCGTACCCGGTGCTGGCTCATCGTCAACGATGTTCAACGTACCGGTCGGCCAGTCCAATGCCAGGAACGCAGCATGTGCCGCATCCTCAACATGTAAGAAAGAAACGGTCCCTTCCGTTGCTGGGAGCTCACGATTCCGTGTTTTTTCCGCCATCGCGCCCTTTCTGTCATACCAGGTATCCGGTCCGTATAGCGTACCGTACCGGAGAATCACGTGGTTCGGAACCTCAGCAACCGCTCCTTCCAAAGCGACAATGCCATCAATAGTGGTTTTTCGTGGCAAAGGTGCTTGGATATCCAAAGGGACTTCTTCCGTAGCGGGTTCATCACCTGATTCGTAAGCCCAGGCGATACTCTGAGCGATCATTTTTTTAACGCCCGCCTTCTGCGCGGCATCCACCAAATTCCGGGTCCCCTCCATCCTAATCCTAGCATTATCAGCCAAACTCCAATTACTGAGCGAGGTAAGCTGATGAATGACTACATCTGGCCTGATCTCCCCAATTGTCTCAATAAGCCCCTCAGAGTCAAATACATCTGCAACGATAGCCCTTGCTCCTAACGCTTGAATTACCTGCTTTTGTTCAGAGCTGCGCGTCATTCCTGTGACTTCGTGACCTGCCCTCACTAGCTTAGGAAGCAAGAAACGGCCAATTACCCCGGTTGAACCGGCTACAAATATTCTCATTGTCGACACCTCCGGATCTTTCTGCTCGAATTGATGACTTTTAGCACTTTACGAAAGCTATGAAAAACCGGGCAGCAAGGGTCCTCTCACTGCGATACCAATCAACTCGCTAGCTTATATCCGCTCTCCAGATCGGTTCGTTTCTGCATCGGCATTATCTTGCCTCGTAAGCCCCAAGGAATGTATGATTGTGCAGTCGTAGTGGCAAGCTTCATGTTAGCACGTCAAATTGGTATGATGAAGTACCACTTATATGATAAAATGACCATACCAATTGGAACAAAGAAAGGAACACTATGTATGTCGAATCAGATACGTCCTTTTACAGCCGATACGAAAACCAAACAAACATATGCGTTGCTCCGTGAACGTATTTTTCAAGGCAGATATGCAGCGGGAAGCAGCCTCCCGTCAACCAGGGATCTTGCAAGTGAATTAGGCGTGTCGCGTGCGCTAATCGTCGACGTGTATGAACAGCTCATAGCAGAAGGGTATTTGGAGGGCCGTCAAGGATCTGGTACCTATGTTTTGGATTTAGGAGGAAGCAGACAGTTTCAGGCGCAGTTCATGGATTCAGACTCTTCCGTTGAAATGACTGCTCCTGAATCTGCTGCTCGTTTCAATGGCATTGATTTTCGTCCGAGCTTTCCAGCACTCGATCATGTCCCGCACAAAAAGTGGAAGGAAATGATGATGAGCGTATATGATAACGCCCATTCATCGGAGTTCGGCTATGATGAAGATGCTGCTGGCAATTGGCTGCTTCGCACAAACATTTGCCGTTTTCTACTCCATGTTAAAGGTATACAATGCTTACCCTCGCAGGTTATCGTGACCGCCGGAGCTACCCAGGCCATCGCCTTATTATGCAAGCTTTTCTTGAAGCCCGGTGACGCCGTAGCGATTGAGGATCCTACTGCTAGCTTCATCTATAACATTTTTGCATCAACAGGTGCCGACATTGTACCGGTTCCCGTCGATGACCATGGCATGTGTGTCAACAGCTTGCCAACCCATTTACAGCCAAAATGTGTTTTTGTTACACCTTCGCACCAATTTCCTTTTGGCAGCATCCTGTCCATCGGCAGACGGATTCAATTGCTAGACTATGCCCGGCAAACTGGATGCTACTTAATCGAAGACGATTACGACAGTGAATTTCGTTATGCCGGAATGCCGGTCCATGCCCTCAGGGAGCTCAACTCCGAACGAGTGGTCTATGTCGGGACCTTTAGCAAAAACTTGTATCCTTCGCTACGTCTCGGATATATGGTGGTGCCGCAGGAAATACTGAACGCTCTGCTACGATTAAAGCGATTGACGGATATGCAATGCCCTACCTTGCCCCAAATTACGTTGGCGCAATTTATAGGCGACGGCCATCTCGAGCGTCACATTATGCGTATGAGGCGTATTTACGGTAAAAGACGAAATCGTCTCATCGCCGCTTTAACAGAAACGTTCGGCAGCAAGGTGAATATTTCGGGTGATGCCGCAGGCTTGCATCTGATTGCAAATTTGTCTGGACACAACTTCGATCCACTTACAGCCGCGAACCTGGAAGAGAAGAATATTAAAATCTATCCCGCTGAGAAGTATACCATCGCCAAGGGAAAGTACGAAGAGAGCCTCATTATGGGGTTCGGCAATGTAACCGAAGCGCAAATTGCGGAAGGGATCAAGACACTAGCACAGTTTACTAACATAAATAAAAAAGCTCATTAGATGTAAGATCTAATGAGCCATCTCTTGTATAGTATGGTGCCGGTGAAGGGACTTGAACCCCCACGGTTTCCCTCACGATTTTGAGTCGCGCGCGTCTGCCATTCCGCCACACCGGCATTTTGTAAAACTAGTCTAGCACAATTTTCATAGAAAATCAATGGTGGGGAGAGACGGATTCGAACCGCCGAACCCGGAGGGAGCAGATTTACAGTCTGCCGTGTTTAGCCACTTCACTATCTCCCCAAGCTAATCATGCTACGTCGAGTTCCCATGCATGTCCTGCAATGAGAAGTGACGTGTACTAATTTATCATGATTGGCTATTCAAGTCAATCCTTTTTCTCTATTCGCCTTCTCGTTTACTCAAAATCTGCTGCGCCCATTCATGAAAGACTTTTATCGCTTGCTCAACATCAGCAAAACTGCGTTCCTCTTCACAGGAAAATTCCGGGAACTCCAAAATCCGGTTTTTCCTGATTCGCACACCCTCTACCTCCAATTTGATCTCTAGAAAGTAGGGCACAGACTCATCAATGCCAAAGCTATTCTCCAAAAATTCATACGTTCGTACCCATTCCAAAATGCGGACCTCAGATGGTTTCAACCGGAGTACTTGCTCCAGGGACATGATTGTTTCATTGCCATAGTAATGCACATTTCTCAGCCTTTCTTTTCAAAACTTGAAGTATAACCACTTCTTTTTCGTACTGGTTACGTCATCCTTGTACCATAGCATCATTTCAAGAAAACGGACGGAGACTCAGCTCCGCCCACTCCTCTGCTGCTATTAGATCGAGGAAAGCAATTCGCGTAATTCACTTACAATCACAGCTTGATAGCCAGGGCCATCGCCGTATTTCTCCAGCATTTCAGTACGTGCTATCTTGATTTTTTCGTCGTAATCAGGCGCATTGCGATCTGGATTTTGTTGTTTGAACGCGATCATGACTTCCTGTACATGCTTTGGACGCGGTCCCCATTGGGCAAGCACATGTCCGCCAGTATCAGCAAAAATGACGACTGGAATCGCACGACCACCCATGGTCAAAAATTCGTCCATCAGGTCCAAATGATCTTCCATAACCAAAATCTCAATTGGCATCTCAGTATCTTTCAATGTATGCAGCACGACTGGCAGATTTCGTATAACGTCTCCGCACCACTCTGCAGCCAGGATCAGGCAACGCAGATCATCACGATGTGCAAGAGATGCGAAAAATTCGCGATCCGCTTCGTTCGTCCACGTAAACGCTTCCGACCATTTCTGGTACGCTTCCTGATTTTTGGTCATACCCTCCACAAAAGCTTGTGGTTTTAAACCAGTCCGAAATTTATGAGCGACGTTCTTTGACATAAGCCAGCCTCCTATGTATGTTTTCTTCTGTTACTCCCAGGTTAGTCTTGCTTGTCTGGTGTAGTATCTTTGGCATCTTCTTGCTCTTCTTTGGCAAGCTCCATCATTTTTTGCAAAAGAATGTGCTGTGGCATGTGCATAAGACGCTCCAATGGGACATTAAGTGCTTCTGCCAGCTTTACAGCCGTATCGGGTGAAATTTGTAATGGGCGCACGAGTTTGCTCCTTTCATTCAAAATTCCGTCTCTCCAGTATAATACATGGTCCAAAAACCCGCCATAGAACCGTACTGAATATCGGTTGCCCCTGCATACAAAAAGAATAATCTCTCTAATCCGATCGCCAGAGAGATTATTCGGTGCTGTCGGGCATACCCTTCTTCCCGATTCTAATGCTATGTTTGTTTTTTGGTAAGGATACAAGGAACGCCGAATCCGATTTTACCGGGCTGGGACATTTGCTCCAGATACGCCAACCCCCGAGCACATTGTTGCTTGCAAACCTGACAGGTAGATGATGTCACGATTTTTAGATTTTGTTGATTTGGATGCTGCTTCGTATTTTTCTTTTTCGACTTTTTTGACTTGGCCATCCGTACTGTTCCCCTCCCTATGCCCTGGTTCAATCCAGTCTATGAAGGAGAGGAACCCCGCTCTTTAGGCAAACATACAAAACCCCGTTCCAAACAGAAAATGGGCCTTGTTCAAACACAAAAAAAAAGCCGCACGGCACATCAACCGGCGACTTTTTGCTTTTATGAAGCGGGCTTTTCCGATAACAGCTTACGCAGCTCGAGCTCCAAAGTAGAAGCATCGATCATCCCGATAATTTTTTTGCGAATGACTCCGTTCGTGTCAATCAGATACGTGGTAGGAAATGCCTGGACCAAATACCGGTTTGAAACCGTCCCTGCCACATCCATCGGGATTGGGAACGTTAGCTTATACGATTGGACAAAAGCCATTGCTGCTTCTGGGCTATCATTACTCGTCACGTTGACCCCATACAGATCAACCTGTCCACCGTATTTTTCATAGATCTTCTGCAAATCAGGAGCTTCCATGCGACACGGACCACACCAGGAAGCCCAAAAGTTCACCATCACAGGCTTGTTTCGCTTGCCCTCTACTTTGTACGTTTGGTTGTCTAACCCGGTGAGCGTAAAATGAGGCGCTACAAACCCTACCTCTGGCTTCTGAACGTCTGCTACGACTGCCACAGATTCATGTGGTTGATTCCAGATTGCATATCCGACCCCCACAACAATCAGCGCCGCCAGCAACAGTTTTTTCATGTCGTCACCTCTGCTGTACTTGCTTAAAATCCGGTAAAGCCGCCGAACAATTGAATTAAGACACGAGTGATATCCGTCAATTTGTCAGTGTACAAAAGCACACCAAACAAAATCATGATGCCTCCGCCAACCTTCATGAATTGATCCGAATACTTGACGATCGCACTGATCTTGCTGATGAAAAACGTCATCACAAAAAACGGAATCGCAAAGCCTAGTGTGTACGCAAGCGTGTAAGTCAATGCACGCGATGGATCAGTTACTCCCATAACAATGATTCCGGACAGAATAGGACCCACACAAGGTGTCCAGCCAGCAGCATAGGTCATTCCAACCAGTATGGACCCAGTATACCCCAATGGACGAGATTTTAAATCGACCTTGAACGACCGCATCATCCAGTCCATTTTAAATACTTGCAGCATGACCAGGCCGATAATGACGAGCAAAATACCCCCAAGCTGGCGAATCAAGTCCTTTTGATTGACGAACAAGCTGCCAATCCATGAGGTCGACAAACCTAAAGCAATAAAGATAATGGAAAAACCAACAATAAAAAACAACGTATGTAAGAGAGCTTGCTTCTGAAAAACGGCTCTTCCCTTTTTTACTTCATCAACGGTCACTCCTGTGATGTATGACAAGAAAGAAGGGTACAACGGCAAGCAGCATGGGGAGATAAACGAGAGAAAGCCCGCTGCAAAGGCCAGGAAAACAGAAAGGTTTCCAGTCATAATTACCTCCGACGTATTGTTTCATCCACTATATTCCTTATTGTAACGAAACTTGCCTTACTTCAAAAGTAGCGCAGACACTTTGTCTTAAATCCGTGACATTTGAGTTAACGTAACTTTTATTATGTAACCAAACATGTCGATGAAGTACATCTTTTCTCCCTTTTTTACCATTCGCAATTCAAAAAGCAATAAAAAAAGAGGCGGACAAAGATATCCGCCTCTTTTCCTGTATTCGACATGGCCAATTTGCTTATTTTTGAATGGATGTCTTGCTTCCATCCTGCAAGAGCGTTTGACCTTTTACCACAACCTGATCCCCTGCAGCCAATCCATTTGTAACTTCGATCAAATCACTAGAAGATTTGCCTGTAGTTACCTCTGTCAGCTTGGCGGTTTCTCCCTCCAGCTTGAAGACGAAACGCTTGCCGTCACGGTCAAAGACCGCTTTGCGCGAAATCACGATCGTATTGCTTGCTTCGGATGTTGCAGATGGGAACGTTACATTGACTACCATATCCGACTTCAACTCATTAGATGGGTTAGGAATGGAAATTTCGATCGGATAAGCCTTTAGCTGGGAATCCATAACGGGACTAACCGCTGTTACTTTCGCCTCGATCATTTTATCGGTAGATTGTACGTTCACTTTTACTACTGTTCCAACCTTTACTTTTGTAATATCTGCCTCAGACAGGTTGGCTTTTACCAAGAGTGGGTTCGTGTTCACGATTACGACAACGGGTGATTGTCCGGACATTTGTCCAACAGCACCATTGACGCTGGAAACGAAGCCGCTAATCGGAGCAGTTACCGTTGCATTTGCCAACTGCTCGCGTGCGTTTGCCAAGCTTACAGCCGACTGGTTAACCGAAGCCTCGGAGACTTGCACACCTGTTTTTTGCTGAGCAGCCTGTAAAGACTGCTGGGCATTTTCGTACGAGGTCTGTGCAGTGGTCAGCTGAGAATTTGCCTGCTCCATTTGTTGAGCGGAAATAGCACCCTGGTTAAATAATTGTTGCATGCGTTGCTGGTTCACTTTGGCATCTGCCAATGATGTTTCTGCCTGTTTCAGGCTATTTTTCGCTTGAACCAGCCCCTGATCTGAGCTGCTGCCTGTTTGGTTCAGATTCGCTTGCGCTACACGAAGCCCAGCTTCTGCCTGTCTTACCGAATTTTGCAATTCAGTTTCGTCCAGTTTAAACAGCAATTGACCTTTTTCTACATATTGTCCAAGTTTCACAGGCAGTGCGGTGATCTTGCCACCCATTTTCGGAGCTACTTGAACTTCCTCACTTGGCGCCAGCTTGGCACTGATTCCTGCTTCTGAGCTTACCGATCCGGTCTTGACTGTTTCTACCTGCACAGGCGTGACGGTCTCCACATTTTCCGTAGGCGGGGTTGCCGCTTGCGGGCTGGAGCACCCTGCCACTAACGTAATTGCGAGTAACGCCAGTATGACGGGTTTTTTACTGATGTTCATTAAACTGTCCCTCCTCATCCCACAAACGTCTTATGATTCCAAAGCGGGAGCGATTTTCTTTGCTTTTTTCTCAGCTTTTTTCTCTTTCCTTTTTTGCTTTCTCATACGAGATTTCTTACCCATATCATCAAACCACGAAGCTACTACTGGCACCAGTACCAACGTAATCAAGGTAGCGAAGCTCAGACCAAAAATAACGGTGACAGCCATAGGTGCTTGTGTCTCTGTACCGGAACCGCCTGCAAACGCGAGTGGTCCAATCGCTAGAATCGTAGTAAGAGTCGTCATCAAAATCGGACGAAGACGAATCGGTCCAGCATGAAGAATCGCGTCGTGCAGTTCCCAGCCTTTTGCACGTAATTGGTTCACATAGTCAATCAGAACGATCGCGTTATTCACGACGAGACCAATCAATAAAATGTATCCGATAAACACTGATACGCTGATGGTCGTTCCAGTCACGAGCAGTCCCAAGAGTACGCCTGTGATGGTAGGAGGAACCGAGAACATAATGATAAATGGACTGTAGAGAGATTCAAACTGTGCAGCCATTACCATGTACAACAAAACTACCGAGAGGATAATTGCCAGACCGAGACTACCAAATGATTCGGCCATATCCTCACTTTGTCCACCAAAATCAACCTTGTAACCATCTGGAAGATTTAATTTATCGATTTTGCCCTGAATCTCCTTGGATACAGAGTTAAGATCGCGTCCCGCTAGGTCGCTGGTAATTTTTACCTCACGTGTCAAGTTAGAACGATTGATCGTCAGTGGTACGTCTACTCGACTGATTGTTGCAACTGAGCTTAGTGCAATTTGCGCACCACCTGGTGTGGAAATACGCAAGTTGTTCAAGTAGTTGATATCTTCCTGATAATTTTCAGGCAGTTTGAGTTTAATGTCAATCTCATCGTCACCCGTACGATACTTCGTTACAGTTTGACCTTGGAAGGATGTACGTACACTCGAGAGAATTTGTCCTGTAGACAATCCGTACAGGCTTGCTTTCTCAGCGTTTACCCTCACTTCAAATTCTTGTCTGGATTCTTCCAAACTGGTCGTAACGTTCGCCGTTCCAGGAACACTTTCTACTTCACCCTTCATGATGCCGCTGATGTCTTTCAGAACATCCAGGTCATCCCCGCGAACAGTCATTTCAATTGGTGACCCGGTGGACATGCCTTGCGCAGCGCTTACTTTAATTTCAGGACCTGCGATTGGCTCCATTTGTTTTTGCAAATCCATTACGACCTCATCAGATGAGCGCGTCCGTTTGGTCACGTCAACCAATTTCAATGTAATGTTTGCCTGGTTTGAAGACAGAGTACTCGCGATTGGTGAACCATTGCTACCGATCGAGGTGGAGACAATGTCTTTCTCAGGAACCTTGTTAACGATTTCTTCAACCTGCTTTGCTACCTTTTCTGTTTCCGCTAATACCGTACCATTCGGCATTTTAATCGAGACGGAAATTTGTCCCTGGTCCATGCTTGGAATGAATTCGGCACCAATCATCGGAATTAGCATCAAGGAACCGATCATCATAATGACTGCAGAAGCCATTACGGTTTTACGATGTCCTAGTGACCATTTCAGCAGTCTGTGATAGCCTTTTTCTACTTTGCTGAACCCGATGTTAAACCAGGTTACCGGGTTGATCCCTTTGTAATTTTCATGATTGGTATGACTAGGTACCTTTTTCAAAATGCGTGAGCTGAGCATCGGTACCAGCAAGATCGAGAACACCAGCGCCGCGATATGGGAGTATACAACCGTGAGCGCCAAAGGTCCAAACAGTTCGGATGCGATCCCTTCTGTCAATGCAATCGGCAAGAATACGCAAATTTGCGCCAGTGCGGACGCCATAACGGCTGTTCCTACTTCTTTGGAACCGACCAAAGCAGCTTCCATCATGCCCTTGCCCTGTTCGCGCTGGCGGAAAATATTCTCCAGCATAACGACCGCGAAGTCAATCAGTGATCCCAGACCTAACGTCAAACCAGAAAGTGAAATCAAGTTGATCGTTTGTCCCGTCATGTACATCAAAAGGAATGTTGCAATGATGGAAACAGGCAGTACAATAATCGCAATCAGCATGGATTGCAAACTACCCAAGAAGAAAAACAGCAAGATCACACCGACCAAACCACCCAAGAGGGCATGCTCAGCCGTTGTATAGATCGAATCTTTAATATAGGTAGAAGTATCAAGCGTGGTTGTAATCTGCATATTATTTGGCAGATCCTTCTTGATCTTCTCCAGTTCTTTTTTCACTCCGTCAGCTACTTCAATCGTATTTCCGCCGGACGCTTTGGTGATAGAAACCCCCAAGCTCGGCTTACCATTTACATAACTGAGCTGCGTAATAGCTTCACGCGTGTCTTGTACATCTGCCACATCGCTGAGACGAATCGAATTCCCGCCAACATTAATGGGGGTCAAAGCGATTTGATCAACACTTGCAAATTCACCTTGTACGCGGATATTCAGCTTTTCGTCCCCTTCACGAACAGCCCCAGCTGAGCCAGAAAGGTTACTGCTGGACAGAGCTTGTTGAAGCTGGTCAAGTGAAAGGCCATACGCAGACAGCTTGGCTGGATCCACTACGATATTTACGACACGATCCTGTCCGCCACTGATCGAAGCAGCAGCTACCCCATCAATACGTTCCAAACGGGATTGGATCAAATCCTCAGTCAATTCTTTTAATCGGTTGATATCCTGTTCACCTGTTACAGCAAACTGAATAATCGGTTGACTGTTTGGATCAATACGCAGAACGCGTGGCGCTCTTGCTGAATCAGGCAATGCTCCTCGGACCTGATCCACTTTTTCACGAATATTGAGAGTTGCCTGGTCTAAATCGGTTCCCCATTTAAACATGAGGATAACCTGTGAGGCACCTTCAATCGAAACGGAGGAAATGCTGTCCAGATCCGATACCGTCCCCAGTGCATTCTCAATCGGCTTCGTCACCAGTTTTTCTACTTCACTCGGAGATCCGCCGTCAACAGATGTAACAACGACGGCTACCGGGAAATTCAGCTCCGGCATCAAATCGATCGCCAAGCGAGGGAGAGAAACGAAGCCAAAAATAACCATAGCCAAGGTCAGCATGATCATTGTGACTGGCCGTTTAATCGACAGTTCTGAAAAATTCAATCCACTCACCTCTTCTTTTAGAAAACTTGGCTTTATCTGTAATCAAAAAACAAGACAAAGCCTTAGCTGCTTATTGAATCAGCTAGTTAGTTCTTTCTTTTGCGAGAACGACTCATGTAAAGCATGAAGAGATGAGATTACTTGAGGATCATCCAACTCCATCCCCTCCCAGTCAAATATGCGGTCGGTTAACGAAACCCAGACAATTCTGCGATCTGTTTTATCTCGAAACCTGCGCACCAGTTTCTCCTGCTCCAGCCTGTTGATCAACCCAGAAGTTGTACTGTACGAAAGATCGACTGCCTTGCTTATGTCTCCCATCGTTTTTGGACCGTCTCCGATATGTTCCAATATCAGAACCTGCTGCCAGGTAACCTCCTCCGTGTCCAAAACCTTCTTTGAAAGCAGTGAAAACAAGGCATTCGCTTCCCTCTGAAGCTTTGCCAGCTGAATCAGTTCTCTCATGAAAGCCTCCCCTTGCATTCACTCATGACCACAGACCCATCCTTACATTTCGCTCATTTGCCTTTTTTATTTTACCTATAGTAGCAAAAGGAAAAGTCTATCGGTTGGATGATTTCAACAAGAGAGGCATCTATCTGGAGATAGACGACACCCCATGCTAAAATGAAACTAAGCGAACAACTGCTGGAGAAAGAGGGCTATCTCTTTGCTGAAAATGAGCGTTAAAGCTATTCAAAAACGTTTACTGATCATCTGGTTTTCTGTATTAATTGTGCTAGCATTATTACCAGACGCATTTATGCGCGAGTCTCCTTTGCAATTTTCTATTACGATTGTACTATGCTTTTTATATATTGTCGTCTTTTGGATGTCGAAAAGGAAATGGAAGCCTTACCAGTTTGAACTAGTGACGGTCTTCCTCGGTTCCTTGTCTATTGCAAAAGGGATTTGGTCCGGAGGAGACGGCTATGGGATGATTATTCCTCTGGCTGTATTTATCGGTTTTCATATTGACGGGCGACGCTCCTTGGCTTATGCTACTTTTTTTTGTGCCATCACGACTCTGCTGTTGTACTTTGATGAAAAGCTAAAAGTTACGCACATTATCCCCTTTCTGCTTACCTTTATCGGTTGTTACATCGGTGCAAGGGGATATCGTATACAAAATGAAGCATACAAAACGAACCAGACGCATCTTGAAGAGCTGCAAAAAACACATAAAGAGCTGCAGGAGGCCCATGATCAATTGCAGGAGGCTACTCTTCATACACTGCAAGTGGCTGTTTTGGAAGAGCGTACGAGAATCGCGCGTGACATCCATGATGCGTTGGGACATAGCCTCACCTCTCTCATTGTGCAGCTCCATGCATTGAAATACATGCTGCAGGATGGTCCTGAGCATGCGCAGGAAGCAGTTCGCAATATGCTCGGCGTCGCAAAGCAAAGCCTCGAGGAAATTCGCTCTTCTGTGCACACATTGGCGATGGACAAAACCTCGATGGGATTAACTCCCCTTCGAGCCCTTTTGTCCCAAGCTGAAAAGCATACCGGCATCAAAATGGAACTCATTTCATCCGATCAAGAAGTTCATTTGTCCCAAGAAATGACCATTACTTTTTACCGGATTTTACAGGAAGCGGTTACAAATTCCTTGCGACATTCGAATGCAAAAGAAATCCAGGTAGTGATCGAGAAGCGCAACGAATCTCTGTTTCTCTCCGTCCGAGATGACGGAAATATTGCGCGGGGTACCACCATCAAGCCTGGCTTTGGCTTAAATGGGATCTCGGAACGTATTCGCCAATTGAACGGCAGCCTAGCCTATTTTGTCCGTGAGCCACACGGATTCCAATTAGATGTAGTAATTCCACTCGAGCAATCAGAACGTGTAGAAAGGAGCATGCGAGCATGACGGCAACATCACAATCCAAAACCATTCGTGTGGTCCTCGTTGATGACCAGAAAATGATTCGCCAAGGGCTTGGATATGTCATACAAATGCAACCAGACATGGAGGTAATTGGTGAAGCATCCGACGGGAACGAGGCCATCAAGCTGGTCGGCGTCCTCTCTCCAGACGTTGTCTTAATGGATGTGCAGATGCCCAATAAATCCGGGATTGATGCAACGCGGGAAATCATGCTTCTCCACCCGAGTGTAAAGGTCCTCATCCTTACGACCTTTGACAACCACAATTATGTGGTGGACGGAATCCGCGCAGGCGCTGTTGGCTATATGCTCAAGGATGCAGATTCACAAGAAATGCTTGATCTCATTCGTCGCGCCTATCAAGGGGAGGCTTTATTTCATACGGTCACAGCAGCCAAAGCTCTTGCGGAAGCTCTGCAAGCACAGCGCACTGCTGTACCAGATTCTAGCAGCACTCCTCCTGTTTTATTAGACGATCTGACCGAGCGGGAACTCGATGTCCTGCAGCAAATCGCCTACGGGTATCGAAATGACCAAATTGCCCAAAACCTGTTTATTTCAGAAGGAACCGTAAAGACTCATGTCCATCGCATTTTACAAAAAATGGGTGTCGAAGATCGTACACAAGCAGTTGCCAAGGCGCTAAGGCATCAATTGGTAAAATAGTTCGACTATTATTTGTGTGCTCTATGTAAGTACCGTACAAGTATGATCTGCATCTATGGTGAACAAACAAACTCCATCTGCTAATGATTTTTCTCGGAGGGCTTGAACGACGTCGACCACTGCTTGATCGATTTGAAGAACGTGACACATGACAACAAGTCCTCCTCTGCTATCATCGCCTCCATTGCAATGACCATTCCCTGTTGTCCCCAGACATTCGTCCAAAATTTGCTCGATGTGATACCTCATTTCGATATCCTCTGCATGCAAGTGCGCGAACTGAACGTGCAAACACTGCAAATCATCCTTTGTAACCTCCAGATATCCTTCTTCCTTCATCTCATTAACCCATTCCTGCAAGCTGTGCTGGTACTCGCCTGCATGATCCGTGAGCACGTTATACTGCCCCCCTCTTACGCCCACTATTCCACAATGAATCGCGTAATGCTGCTCCTTTTCTTCATACCAAGCTTCCCAAAATTGCCACTCCTTTTCTCCTTTTTTTAGCAAGCGGATCACTGCTGTTCAACTCCCGTTCAGCCTTTTTGTAAATTATTCCACTGGACGACAGTCTTTGACAAGAAGTTACAAAAAGATTGATTCGAAAGACTTGCAACTTTTTCTAGCTTGTGACCATTCTCCTACATGGAATAGAAAAAAAGACGGCCCCTCGTTCCGTCTTAAGACTTATCCATACCATTCACTGTTGTGCAATCAGGGCCTGGCTAACGGTAAGCGTATTTCAAAACGTGCCCCTTGTAATTTCGGAGAATTGTCTGCAAAAATTTCTCCACCGTGATCGACAATAATCCTTTGAGTAGTAGACAGACCCAATCCCGTTCCTTCTTGCTTCGTTGTATAGAAAGGGACAAACAGGTTTTGCTTGCTGACATCAGAGAGTCCTGGGCCATTATCCTCCACGGTAATCACCACTTCATTAATGGAAGAAAACACGGTTACCAAAACGAGATTCCCACGCGCTAGCAATGCTTCAAATGAGTTTTTCATGATGTTTAAAATCGCTTGCTTAATCCGCGGGCGTTGTCCGTATACATACCACTCGCCGTGGGCAATTCGCAGCTCCAAATTTATCCCGCGCCGATTTGCCTCTGGCTCTAGCAAGCGCAATACGCCATTTAATTCATCCAGCACTAAAAAACGCTCGGAAACGATATTATCATCTCTATAACGTGCTAATACGAGAACATCATTTAACAAACCATCTATTCTTTCAATTTCAGTTAAAATGACAGAAAAATAAGAATCATTCCGACTTGACGTACCCTGTTCTCTTAATAATTGTATGAATCCTTTGATTGATGTCAGCGGGTTCCGAATTTCATGGGCCATTCCTGCTGCCAATTGACCAACCGCTGCCAGCGCCTCGCGCTTACTTAGCTCTTCTTCATACCTTTTGCTCTCTGTTACGTTTCTCAGCACAGCAATTGCGCCCCAAAGCTCGTCTTTATAATGAATGGGACTTGTGCTCACTGTTGTCCATTTTCCATTGTACTCATTTACATAATGTCCAGATTGGCCTTTTTCCACCACCCACTGAATAAATCGTTCGCTATCATGAGGACGAAAAGCGGCATCAATATTTTTACCAATCACTTGCTCCCGCTCTACGCCTAACAGCTGTGTCAGCGCGTAATTTGCTTCGATGACAATCATGTCACGATTGATCATTAAGACAGCAATATCGTTTGATTGCAGCACAAGCTGAACCAGCTCCTGTTCCGCTACTACATGGCTATCCTGATCTTCCCACGTTAAGGATGATGTCCGCTCATGAGCTTGCTTTTGGGTCAACTGATGGAAGGCGTGCTCGATTTGCTCCATCAAATGATCTGCCGCTCTATATACTATCAGCAAAATGGCGAGAAAATCCTTTTGCTCTAAATCCGATTGCACGAATTTAGCGTAATCCCTGTTTAAATGTTCAACAATGATGTCCCTACATGTCCGAATGCTTTTCAATACACACGTCAGCTGGACATCACCAGAGAAGCACCCATGAGAAAAATTGTTATATTCTTGATCCAAAGAGGTGATATCCTCAGTTTCCACAATGTCAGCCAATCTGTGAATGAGTTGAACGAGTAGCGCCTCGGTATTTTCACGTTGCTCCAGAATCAATTCAGAGTAATCCGAATCATCAGAAAGACAAGAGCATGTTTTTATTGCGATCGAAGACGCCAAATGAGTAAGATACATTCGTATTCGATTTTTCAAATCACTCTGGCTCCTTTTTCATCTTGCTTCAATGAGGCTTTTTCTTCCAAGTATGTAATCGTATTGCTTCTATTATGGGCGTAAATACAACAAGAAGTAAAGTGGCTCGACGGGATCAAAAGAAGATCGTGCCCTACTATGTTTTGAAAATGAGCTAGAAAGCGCTTCCGTTTTCTCTTCTAATCATATCATGACTGCGCGAAGAAATGTTAAAAAATGTTATTCTTCAATTATCGCACGTAAAAGCCTGTACGAATAAGGCACCTGCCCGCTCACAAGGGACAAGTGCCAACTTCTTTACGAATGTGCTTTCACTGAGTAGTTGCGCAGGTCTGATTTTACAGGGCTGTTTTGGTTGGTTCCCGCGTGAGCACGCTTGAATGCTTCACTCTCTGTCCAAGCCTTGAATGCTGCTTCATCTGTCCACTTGGTAAAAACGATGTACTCATCACCTTCTGTTGGTGCAAGGAAAAGGAACTCCAGGAAACCCGGCACTTCCTTCATCCGCTCTCCGCCCCCACCAAAAGCTCGCTCCAAGTGTGATTGATAATCTGCTGGTACTGTCAGTCTGTTCATTGATACGTACATTCTTGTCACGTCCCTTCCAATGTCTTACTCTCTCATTATACAACTTACTGGAGGGAAAACAAAAAACCACAGACGCATTACTCTCGTCTGCGGTTCCTTTGCTGTTCGAGCATAATATCCATGAGCAGCATGTCTTGCAACGGATCTTTGGGGTCAGTCGTAAGCAGAGCTGCTACAGCTGCCATCGCACATTTTACTGATTGAAAGGAGTAAAAGGCATCCCGCTCAGCATCGCTAAACAGGGATAGGTCAGAGCGTTCCTGTACCGGGTATGGAAAGTCCGTTTCGACACCAGCTCGATCCAAGACGATGAGTGCCTGCTTAATCGCGAGCAGTGCGGCACTTACACTGATCCCATACTCTTTTCGCAGCTCATCCCACACCTGGAAAGCAGATTTCTCCACTCTCTCCTGATTAGGCCGTGTAATAATCCCTGTTTTACGCCCTTCCTTTAAGAGCCAGTCAACAAAAATATCGTGTCTGGGAGGAAAAGCGTATACTTGCAGCGTCATTTCCAATTCCGTCGGATAGTCTTTGGCAAAACGGGCATGAGCCAAGGACATCTCATATCGACGTGAAGGATGACCAGGTACGGTAACGAAAACGGTATCCTGCCGTACTGCAGCAACTTGCAGCTTCGTCCGGGCTGGGATGCGACCCTGTGGTGCTTTTTCCCTGCGAATGTTTCCAGGAATCAGCTCTGTGCCAAATTGATGATACTCCAGTGGAGAATCGATCCACGGTATGGGTTCTCGAGAACGAATCTCGTACAACCCGTTAAAGGTTATCCATTCACCAGGACGTCGCTGACTACGAATGAGTACAGCATGCTCCTCTTCCTCTGGAGGAACTTCCGTATCTTGATCATCAGGCGCTGGATGCAACCGTTTATGCTCAATTAAGACGCAGTCCTTCAGTAAAAGCCTCTCTAGCAATTCACGTTTACTTACCCATTCATATCCGATTCGGTAAATCCGATTTTTCATCGGCTCCACCTCCTTTTGTCGCCAAATCATCCGAGGGTAGTGTTTTGTTAAACTACCATATGTAATTATTACCTTGTCCGTGCTAAACAGATCGTACAATCTGCCATAGTGCTTCGGCCGCTTCTTTTGGCGATTCTGCTTTGCTGATCGCACTGATTACGGCTACGCCATCTGCCCCAGCTTGCATCACGTGGGCAGCATTTTCCCGTGTGATTCCTCCGATCCCTACAATCGGCAGCTCATGGCCAACTGCCTCACGAATGGCAGATATTGCAGACGGTCCAATCGGCTCTCCTGCATCTGCTTTCGATGAAGTAGCGAACATCGCGCCGACACCAATACAATCAGCCCCATCTCGCTGCGCGAGCAAGGCTTCCTCAATCGTCGCAGTGGATACGCCAATGTACATTTTCTCCCCGACCAGCTCTCTGACATCGCGAAGCAGCATATCATCCTGTCCGACATGGACTCCATCTGCTTGCAGCTGGACAGCCAATTTTACATCGTCGTTTACGAAGAACAATGCACCATGTTCCCGGCACAAAGCTTGCAGCTGGCGTCCCAGGTCAAGGCGCTCATCTGCGGTGAGGTTGCTTCCTTTGTCTCGCAGCTGTAGGGTACCCACTCCACCGCTTAAAGCTTCATGAGCGATTTGTGCGGTACGCTCCAGAGAAAAACCGCAATCCTGCGATCCAACCACGAAGTATACACCCATTTTCTCTCGCAACAAGTCCCTGTTTCTCATCCTTCTCTCATCTCCCAACGATTGAGTGCCGTTCGATAGGCCGATGCCGCCTTCTTCACATCCAGAGCATCCGTAATCCCGGACAGGACGGCGATACCTGCACACCCAGCCTCCAACACTTCCCAAGCTCGATCTGGTGTTATTCCTCCCAGCCCGATAACAGGAACTGACGTACCAGCCGCAAGCTGGGCCAGCTCAATCGTTCCCCTAGGTGGAAGACCCGGCTTGGAGTGACTTGGAAAAATATGGCCATAGATCATATAGTCTGCCCCGTCAATGACTGCTTGCTTCGCTTCCGCAATCGAGTGTACAGATCTCCCAATCCATTGCTGTTCGTTCAATACCTTACGCGCTTCATGCGGAGCAAGACTATGGTAAGCGAGATGAGCCCCCTTACACTGACTGGCTGCCGCTACATCTACGCGGTCATTTACGATCAAGCATTCAACAGGAATAACATCGGAGAGTGCTTTTACCCAATCCATGCACTCTCTCGCTGTCCGGTGCTTTTCACGAATATGTAAAAAGTTCATGCCGCCCGAATAAGCCTCTTCGGCCATCTCCAGTACTTGCTCCAGAGATTGGCGACCATTCGTAATCACATGCAATTCAGGATGATGGTGCATTCGATTGGACACCGCCTCCAGATAGGGCAGTCAAGCATTCCTGCAACCACTCTGCTGATTTGTCCTCTCCACCCTGTGGTGCATGAGCCAGTAATTCAACCACGAGCCTTCTCAGGAAAAAGGCCTGCTGCACGGTCAGTGGGAACGTAATCGTTTTCGGCTTCGTCTCTTGTTTTTCCAATGTTTCTACACCGGCCAAGAGCATATCGGCAATGGACTCGACAATCTCTCTCATCGGTTCGTTCTGCTTGAGATCGTCGTAGCAACCATCATAGAGACGACACAATATTAAAAATGCCTGTGACGACAAGGTCACCGGCTGTACATCCTGCATCGGTTCCGTCACGCTTTTCCCCTCCACTCGCTTAAAAAACAAACCCTATTATATCATAACCATCTCCCCGTCGCCCTTTTTCCTCTACGAATTGGAGAGCGTTGCAAAAAAGAAAACCGCTGAAATCAGCGGTTTTTGCTTGTACCCTCGTTACGATCATTGTGGTTGGATTGTCGCAGGTTTGTATTTTGATCATTTTGATCAAGTGTTTGCCCACGATTCTTCCCGAGATCCTTGCTGTTGTTATTTTTACCCAATTGGTCCACCTCCCTCTCAAGATAGCGTAACCAATCGCTGACACTTTACTCGTTGCTTTTAACAGGTTTATGAAGCGATGCGACGACTGCGTTTTTTTAGAGCAAATACAATCGCAAATGGGACACGCCATCCCAAGAGAAAAGCGAGTGTGATGAAATAAGTAACAGCGGTAAAAATGAGTGTGATCGGAACACCTGTCCACCAGGCTCGCAGGACGAGTCCGATGGGCGCTGCCACGGTCCAGGTCAAAAGTGTGGAGAGCAGCAGACGGCCTGCCGTCTCATAGGCACGTGGACTGTAGCTACGAAAAAGCAGCATCGCAACGATCCAGCCGATCAAAAAGGGGGTCAATGTTTCCATGATCCCTATAAACGTAACAGGCAGATGATGGGCCAGCTTTCCGTAATATACAAATAACAGGAAGGCGACCAGATCCCCGACAAGCAATACATAGCCAGCCGGCAAGATACGCAGTCTCATACATAATCCTCTTTTCCATGCTTTCAGAAATAGGTCTTACGTAGTTCTTCCCTATTGTACACATGCTTGCTTTCACCCTACAATCATCTGCAGCGTTTATTCACCAAACAGCAACATTTGCAGCTTTTCCTTTGCTGCCGGCCATTCCTTGTCTACGATGCTAAAGTAGACGGAATCACGAATATATCCCTCTCGCAAGACCATATGGTTTCGCAAGACGCCTTCCTGAATTCCGCCAATCCGTTTAATCGCTCGCTGCGAGTTGAGGTTGCGTGAATCGGTTTTGAGCTGTACGCGGATACATTCCAGCTCTTCAAAGCAGTGACGCAGCAAAAGGAATTTGCATTCGGTATTGACAGCTGTTTTCCATACGGAAGGGGTGAGCCAGGTAAAACCAATCTCCAATCCTCGATCTTTACGAGAGATGCCTAAAAAACGCGTGCTGCCAATAATCTTATCTGTCTCCTGACTGACGATTACAAAGGGTAGCTCGGTTCCTTCTTGTGCATTTTGCAGAGCTTGTTCGACGAAAGATTGCGTATCCTCTGGATTATGCATCGCAATCGACATATAACTCCAGATTTGCTCAAACCTCCCCGCTTCCCATAAGCCCTCAACATGCTCGGGACCTAGTGGCTCCAGACGGACCAGCTTTCCTTCCAATGTAACCGGTGCGATTTGCAGCATCATCATCTCTCCTCTACTGTTCTGGCACGTGACTTAACCAGAACAGCTCCCAGAAATTTTTTCAATGATAAAGGGCGGAGAGATATTTGTCAATCGCATTCCTTCGAAAAATCAGAGCTTGTCGTCATTTTGTCAGATTTGAGGAATTAGGTCTTATCTCCCCCAATATAATGTTACAACTTGTATCCGAGACAAACCGGGGCATTGTCCAGATGCGAGACAAAAATGAAATGAAAAGGAGGGATCGCAATGAAAACGCAAACGGAATCAAACGGGATCGTTACCCTTACGAACGAGGGCGAGGACCTCATCAAAAACAGTCCACTTTATAATGAAGGACTGCGTCCCACAACTTCGGCTGAACATACGTGGACTTCGTACAACTTCGCCAGTCTTTGGATCGGTATGTCGATCTGTTTGCCGACTTATGCGATGGCAGCAGGTTTGATTTCACTGGGAATGAACTGGTGGCAAGCCATTATCACGATCATTCTCGGGAACTGTATTGTCCTTATCCCCATTCTTCTCAACTCTCACGCTGGAACAAAATTTGGAATTCCTTACCCTGTATTTGCGCGGCTTTGGTTTGGTTCAAAAGGTGCACACATCCCTGCGGTGGCTCGTGGCTTGATTGGTGCGGGTTGGTTTGGGATTAACTGTTGGTTCGGAGGTGCTGCCATCGATACGTTGCTCATGTCGATGACAGGCTGGGCAAGCGTTCCTGGACATCTATGGATCTCCTTCTTTGGCTTCTGGCTCTTAAACGTCTATGTTGCCTACAGAGGACCAGAAGCAATCAGAAAAATGGAAGCATGGGCAGCTCCCATCTTGATTATCATGAGCCTTGCTTTGCTTGTGTGGGCATTAACCAAAGCTGGTGGGTGGGGCCCGATGCTTTCCGCTCCTTCCAAATTCACGAGCACAGGGGACTTCCTCAAAGTATTTTTCCCGGCATTGACAGGGGCCATCGCATTCTGGGCGACCATGGCTTTAAACATCCCTGACTTTTGCCGCTATGCGAAGAGTCAGAAGGCACAAATCGTTGGGCAAGCGTCTTCATTGCCAACCACGATGGGGGGCTTTTCCTTCGTCGGGGTAGCCGTTGCCTCCGCTACCGTCGTTATTTATGGAGAAGCTTTGTGGGATCCGGCAGCTGTTTTAGCGAAATTTTCACCCTTTGCCATCTTCCTCGGAACAATCGGCATCATCCTTGCTACCTTAACTACAAATGTGGCAGCGAATATCGTCGCTCCTGCCAGAGCCGTCGAAAACCTTGCACCACGCCGTCTAACCTATGAAGCTGGTGCCATTATCGCAGGGGTAGTCTCTTTGCTGATGCAGCCTTGGTATATCCTTGAAAACTTTGGAAACTACATTTTCCTCTGGTTAGGAACGTATGGTGCATTACTCGGTCCTATCGATGGAATTGCGATTGCTGACTACTGGCTTGTAAGAAAAAGACGCATTCATTTGACAGAATTGTATAAAACAAATGGAATCTACTCTTACAAAACCGGATTCAATACACGGGCAATCTGGGCTATGCTCATCGGTATCGCCATTCCGTTTATCAGCAAGTTAATCCCTGGATTGGAAATTATTTGGGACAACGCCTGGACGATCGGCTTGTTGATTTCTCTTGCGCTCTATACCTGGATGATGAAGGGCGATGCCACCATCATGAGTGCAAAGGATTATGAGCAGGTAACACAGCGTCCAAATGCTTCCCGCGCCTCCTGAATATAGCCTTGCGAACTGTTTGGACTTTCAGAATCAACGAAAAAGACTGGCAATCCGTCTGAGGGATTGTCAGTCTTTTTCTGTGCAAATTTACCATTTAAATTGGCTGATCGACTCTTGCAGCTCATGAGAGAGTTGATTCAGATTCGTGCTAGAGCGTGCGATTTCCTGCATGGACTCCAGTTGTTCCTTTGCACCAGCGGAAACACCTTGTGTATGAACAGAAGCTTCTTCTGCCAGTCGGTTCATTTCATCCATCGCAGAGGCTACCTGCTGTACGCTAGCAGACATTTCTTCTGTAGCTGCAGATACCTCCTGGATTTGGCCTGCTACATCCTGTGAGCTCGCTACGATGAGTTGGAAGGTTTGTCCAGCTTCCTGAACCACCATTGCCCCTTTTTTCGCTTCTTCTGTACCAGCAATCATGACGCCAACCACTTGAGTCGTTTCCGTCTGGATTTCACCAATCAGACGTGCAATTTCTCGCGCAGATTCTTCTGACTGCTCAGCAAGCTTGCGAACCTCATCCGCGACAACAGCAAAGCCTCTTCCATGCTCACCTGCCCTTGCAGCTTCAATCGCTGCATTGAGTGCCAACAAATTGGTTTGCGAGGCTATTCCGGTAATGACATCGACAATTTGTCCAATTGCTTCCGAGCGAACTCCCAATTGCTGTACCAAATCCGCTGCGTGATTTACTGAGGTAGAGAGTGAATTCATCTGAGTAACAGCTTGTTGAATCTGTACATTTCCTTGCTCGGCATCTTGGGCTGCTTTTACAGAAACCTCCGTAACAGCACTCGATGTATCGGCAATACGTCCGATCGCGATCGACATCTCTTCCATCACTCGTACACTCTCTTGGGTACGCTGAGACTGGACTTCAGATGCTGTCGCAATTTGTTGAACACTTCCAATAGACTGCTCCGTAGCGTGAGCGGACTGCTCAGCACTAGCAGACAATTCTTCTGAGGATGCTGCTACTTGTTCACCGGCTACTTTTACTTGTTCAATCAATGAACGGAAATTGGTGACCAGCTCATTGAATGAAGCACCTAACCGGCCCACTTCATCACGCGTCACGTACGTAACGGGCTCAACTGCTAAATTTCCTTGTGCGAGCTCTTCCATTTTCTTTTGTACGACACGAAGTGGCTCAGAAATCAACCTAGCAATCAGAAAGCCAAGGACTGCAGCCAAAATCACTGATGCCGCCCCAACTACAATGAGGAACGTAATGCCTGATTCAGAATCCATCTCGTTTTCCAGACGAATCTCCTCGGCCTGCTCTGCCTTATACGTAGCCCATTGCAACTGCTCCTGGTTAATCCAGTTCAGCGTCTTGTCAGTCGAGCGGTAGTACGCATACGCCTGCTCTTGTTGCTGACCCTGTATCATCTTGACTACCTCTGCTTGATCGTTTCGATACTGATCCAGCAGCTCTTGCAAAATTTTGACGCTCTCTTGTTCCTTTTCGTCGAGATGGGTATGTTTCAGTTGTTCGAACGTTTTGTCAGCAGAAGCAGTCCGCCCATCCAACTCAGTCTTGTACTCTGCAAAAATCGCTGGAGTCGGGTCCAAAATCATTTTGTAAATCAATCCATCAATCGCACGAATCTCTTGGCGCCAGTCGTTAATCCATTTGACTGGAAGCAATTGCTCTTGATACATCGATTGGATTCGTTCACCAGAGGCTTTCACATGGTAAAATCCTGTAAAGGCCACACCAATCAAGAAAACAGCCATCAAGCTAATTAAGCAAAACATTTTTGCTCGGGTACTTAGATTACGAAAAAGACTCATGTTTGTTTGGCAATCCTCCTGTTTCATGGTGATGGTTGAATATGGTTGAAAAAAAGCTCGAATATTGTCTAATCTTACCAAACATTATCGACCAAGTCGATAGTCTTAGGTTATTTCACTTACATCCAGCACAGACAAAATAGAAATTTGGCTGATTTGGGCATCCGGTTCATAGCAAATATAGTACGTAAGGTCCGGGCTGATTCGATAACGAATCCCCCGGTATCCACAGGAAATAAGGTATAGACGCACCTCATCGCCTGTCCATTCCAGCCACTCCTGAGTATCCATCGTTCGGGTACGAGATTTCAGGTCTTTGGTAGAATGTCGCGTACGCAGAGCATCCATCCGTAGTTCGTTTTCTCCGTAACGCTCGTCCAGGCAAAAAAGTCCTGGCAACAAAAGTTCCTGACGAAGCACCGCAGCTTTATCCCACATTGTCTCTGCATGACATATGGCATACTGTGCAGCGATTTCAGGATTACTCACCAAATATACGCCTGAGCCAAATACTGCTTTTGCTCTGGCGCCATTCAGAAATAAGCGGCGTTCCTCTCTTTCATAGCGCTGCGCCTGTACCACTCGCAAGGCTTCTCCATGTTCCACACCGCGATAAACAATTTGCTTCATCCCTGTAACTCCCCTTATGTCCCCGTGATAGGAGCCTGTCTGCTCATGCCAAAACGAGGAAGGTGCCTGGCTAGCACCTCCCTCTCCTTGTTACGGCAACAGTTTTACCATGTCATCGTAAGTCTCCGGACGACGATCGCGATAAAACTGCCAAGTGTCTCTTACCTCGTGAATTCGGTCTCGGTCCATTTCCGCTACGATCACTTCATCCTGATCGCGGCTTCCTACCGCTACAAACTGACCACGCGGGTCGACAAGATACGATTGTCCGTAAAACTCGCCCATGTTCCAAGGAGCCTCGAAGCCTACCCGATTGATTGCTGCCACATAATAGCCATTGGCAACTGCATGCGCTGGCTGCTCCAGCTTCCACAAGTATTCCGATAACCCGGCTACTGTCGCGGAAGGGTTAAACACGATTTCCGCGCCATTTAATCCAAGCAAGCGTGCGCCTTCTGGGAAGTGGCGATCATAGCAAATGTAGACCCCAATCTTGGCAAAAGCCGTATCAAAGACCGGATATCCAAGATTACCTGGCTTAAAATAATACTTCTCCCAAAAACCGCATCCGTTGTTTCCAACTCCCACATGTGGAATGTGCTGTTTGCGGTATTTTCCCAGATACTTCCCGTCCGCATCAATGACTGCAGCGGTATTGTAGTAGGTCCCGATTCCCACTTTTTCGTACACCGGGAGTATTAGAACCGTTCCCAGCTCACGTGCCAGGGAGGAGAAAAGCTGTACCGTCGGACCGTTTGGCACTTCTTCCGCCGATTCGTACCATTTTGTATTTTGTTCCGAGCAAAAGTATGGTCCGTAGAAAATTTCTTGTAAACAAATGATTTGAGCTCCCTTAGCCGCAGCATCTCTAACCAATCTGACATGCTTTTCGATGGCTTTTTCTTTGTGGAGATGAACAGGTTCGTCTCCATGCACGTCGTTTTTCGCTTGAATTAATCCGATGCTTACTTTATTCCCCATTCTGCTCCTCCTCTCTTTTCCTGATTTTCCACGCTTCTATGGTCTGGCAAAGGTGGATCGATTGATATATCGCCCTGTTCCTGCTTGCCCTACGAACTGCTTGTTTCGGACAACGAATGAGCCACGTGACAAGACCGAAACGACTTCCCCGTAAACCTCTTTGCCTTCAAACGGGTTGTAATCTACGTTCATGTGGTGCGTCTCAACGGAAATCGTACGCTGAGCCATCGGGTCGAATAAGACGATATCCGCATCAGAGCCTACCGCAATCGTCCCTTTTTGCGGGAACATCCCAAACAGTTTGGCTACTTTCGTAGAAGTGATATCTACGAACTGATTGAGACTGATTTTTCCTTTTCGTACCCCTTCCGAGAAAAGAAGGGTCATCCGGTCTTCAATAATCGGACCGCCGTTCGGTATTTTCGTAAAATCCTCTCGGCCCAATTCCTTTTGACCAGAGAAATTAAACGGGCAGTGATCTGACCCAACCGTTTGCAGGATGCCATTTTTCAGAGCATTCCATAGCACTTCTTGATTCCACTTCTCGCGTAGAGGAGGTGACCATACGTATTTCGCACCTTCAAAATCCGGTTTTTCCAGATCAGTAATATCCAACACGAGATATTGCGGGCAAGTCTCACCGTAAATATTCCAGCCTTTTTCACGAGCTTCGGCAATGCGTCTTACCGCATCCGCACACGACACATGTACGACATATAGCTGGGCATCCGCCAAAGCAGTCAAAGCAATCGCCCTGCCTGTCGCCTCTCCCTCTGCTTCGGGAGGACGAGTATGCGCATGATAAACAGGATCTGTATTTCCGTCTGCCAGAGCTTTTTTGGTCAAATAGTCGATCACGTCTCCATTTTCGGCGTGAACCTGAACCAGTGCCCCTAGTTCTTTGGCACGAATGAGTGTTTTGAACAAGGTCTCGTCATCTGCCATCAAAACGTTTTTATAGGCCATGAACACCTTCAGCGAGGTAATACCATCAGAAGCAATAACCGATTGCAATTCTTCGAGAACCTGATCGTTCGCATCGGATATCATCAAGTGAAACCCATAGTCGACGACAGCTTTCCCTCTGGCTTTTTCATGCCAGGTTGAGATTGCCGAATGCAGAGACTCGCCCTTGTTCGTCAGGCAAAAGTCAATTACACTCGTCGTTCCGCCAAATGCTGCCGCTTTCGTTCCTGTAAAGAAGTTGTCAGACGTAACTGTGCCTCCGAATGGCATGTCGAGATGCGTATGGGGGTCAATTCCACCCGGCAACAGGTAGCAGCCTGTAGCATCAACAACCTCCGCACCTACCGTATCCAGGTTAGAGCCAATCGCGACTACCTTTTCTCCTTCAATCAGAATGTCCGCCAGGTACGTATCGGACGCAGTCACAATGGTGCCATTACGAATCCATTTTTTCATGCCTGCTACCTCCCTTTCCATCGCTAGAATAGGCACGTAAAAGACGTGCCTCCCCTAGTACACGCTATGCGGGGCGAGCCTAAATCATTCTTCTTCCCTACTCATTTGCTCCTTTACGTTTCGCAGGTTCCACCAGCAGCCAGTGCTGCCTGTCTCTGGTTCCAGCTCAGCGGTGGCAGATCATTCGGAATTTCGACCATATCAATCGTGCCTTCCACCGGGCAAACGATCGAGCAAAGATTGCATCCTACACAGTCTTCTTCACGCACAACAAGTCGTTCTTTTCCCGTCGCAGCATCGCTTATGATATCAATGCATTGATGGGAAGTGTCCTCACATGCGATATGGCATTTGTTGCAATTGATACAGGTTTCTTCGTTGATTCTAGCCACTACCTTGTAATTGAGGTTGAGGTGTCCCCAATCTGAATACGTCGGTACGGCTTTTCCGACGATATCCATGACAGAAGCGATTCCCCGCTCATCCAGGTAGTTGTTTAGCCCGTCAATCATGTCTTCTACAATCCGGAACCCGTGATGCATAGCCGCAGTACATACTTGAACCCCAGATGCACCCATAAGTAAAAACTCAACGGTATCTCGCCAATTCGATATCCCGCCGATTCCTGAGATTGGGATGCCAATCTGAGCATCGCGGGCACATTCTGCCACCATATTCAGCGCAATCGGCTTTACCGCAGGACCACAGTAACCACCATGCGCACCCTTCCCATCCACATGAGGAATTGGCAGCCATTTGTCCAAATCCACACCCATCAAGCTGTTGATCGTGTTGATCATGCTGATGGCATCTGCACCGCCCTGCCTCGCCGCTCGAGCTGTAAACCGGATGTCGGTTATATTGGGGGTGAGCTTGACGATTACTGGCGTCTGGGCCACTTCCTTTACCCATTCCACTTGCTGACGGATGAGATCAGGATGCTGCCCGACCGCTGAGCCCATTCCGCGCTCTGCCATTCCATGCGGACAACCAAAGTTGAGCTCAAGTCCATCGACACCAATTGCTTCCACTTTTTTGACAATCTCATGCCACGCTTCTTGCGTATGCTCTACCATCAGGGAAGCGATCAGCGTATGGTTTGGAAAACGCTTTTTCGTTTCATCCATTTCTTTGAGATTGACCTCGAGTGGTTTATCCGTAATCAGCTCGATGTTGTTAAATCCGAATACGCGCTGACCGCCATAGGTCAAACCAGCAAAGCGCGAAGTCACGTTAATAATCGGTTCACCCAATGTCTTCCAGACGGCTCCACCCCAGCCCGCTTCAAATGCACGCTGTACCTGATATCCGGAATTGGTTGGAGGTGCGGAAGCCAGCCAAAAGGGATTCGGGGATGTGATGCCCGCCAGATTTATACGAAGATCAGCCATGATAGGACTCCTCCATCTTTATAGCGATTGTTGAATCGCCGTACTCTCTGACACAAGCTTTGCCTTGTATCAAAGGCCCCTCTTTGCTTTATACCGGCTGCTTCTGATCGCTGAGTGCACGGTGAATGGCGTGAGCGGCTCGCTTTCCATGGTTTGCAGCATCTACAACCATCGCATCTGTCTTCCCGCCACCAAAAATGACATCGCCTGCGGCAAATACTTTGGAATGACTGGTGCGATACGTATCGTCTTCCACAGTCACTACACCGTTTTTATGGGTAATGCCAAACGATTCAATCATCGCTTGATGACGTGTTTGGCCGATCGCCTTGACAACAAAATCCACATCAATGACAAACTCGCTGCCCGGTACTTGCGCCGGACGCTTTCGTCCTTTTTCATCCGGTTCACCTAATTCCATTCGTATCAATTCCAGACCAGTGACTTGGCCGTTCTCTCCGATAATGCGAGTCGGAGCGACTAACCAGCGGAATTCCACACCGTCTTGTTTGGCAAACTCGTATTCAAATTGATAACAGGACATTTCATGCTCGGTCCGTCGATACAAAATTTGAACATTGCCTGCTCCCATCCGCTTTGAACAGGTTGCCGCGTCGATTGCTGTATTCCCTGCTCCGATGACCACTACTTTTTTGCCGAGCATCTCATCGGTCAATGGCTTCGTTTTTGTCTCCTCCACCAAGCTAATGGCATCGAGGACACCGCTCAGGTCTTCACCTGCAATGTGGAGATTCGGCACATTTCCCATTCCTGCAGCAAGCAATACGGAGTCATAGTCAGTCAACAGCTCCTCAGGCTGCACATCTACTCCAATACGCGTATTCGTCCGAATCTCTACCCCCAATGCTTCTATTTGCTCTACTTCCCAGAGAGATATTTCCTGAGGCAGTCGGAAGGATACAATCCCGTACGTATTTAAGCCCCCCGCTTTTTCTTTTGCTTCAAAAATCGTTACCTGATAGCCAAGCCGCGCCAGCTCCCGTGCTGCTGACAAGCCTGCTGGACCTGCCCCTATGATTGCGACACGCTTGCCATTGTCCTCTCCTTTTTTAAACAATGCGGCCTTGTTGTTAATTGCCCAATCTGTAGCGTGACGCTGGAGCAGCCCGATCATGATCGGTTTGGAAGCGTGATTGAGCACACAGGCGCCCTCGCATAGCTCTTCGGTTGGGCATACACGGGCACAGCTTGCCCCCACTGGGTTAGAATCCATGATCGTCCGAGCAGAGCCATGGAGATTACCAGTCGCAATTTTCTGAATAAAAGAAGGGATGTCAATGGAAGTCGGGCACGCCTTGATACAGGGCGCATCATAGCAATACAGACAACGATTTGCTTCATCGATGGCTTCCTTTGGCTTTAAAGCTGGTACGACTTCCATAAAATTTTTCTGCAATTCGTTGGAGACGCCCATCTCTTAACAACCTCCTTACCTGATCTAAAAACTAGCTTGCTATTAATCAATGTGGCGTTTTGGCATTTTATGATTGTTTCATTTCCTTTTTCACTACCTGCATGACGAAATCATTACTTCTGTCATGGAATGAATGATTTCACGGACGAATAAGCTGGAAGAAAGATGATGGAGAGGAAGGAAACGAATGAGGGATTACGAACAGGAGATTGCGCGGCTTAAGAGCCAGGTAACGGAAGCAACAACATTGCTAGCCGAGCTCGAAGCGGAGCATCATGCCTACGTCACACAATGCGAGCGACGCACCGTATACCTCTCTTCGCGTGAAATTCTGGAGCTTTTGGAATCCCGAAAAGGCAGAGTCGGGAGTATGGCAACGATAAAGAGGTGGGCGGATCAAGGCTATTTGGGCAAAGTCGTTGACGAACGAGAGGCTTTTCCACTTCTTGTCAGCAAGCAAGGAAACAAGCGATTTTTATATCCGCGTGAAGCCGTTTTTCGCTTTCTTCATGAAAAAGGCCTCCTCCTCCCTCTCTACGATGTCTTGGATCGTGTGCAGATTCGGATTGCAGAGAAGAAGGTATCAGGCTTGGTCACCGCGATCGAACGCTACGATCAGAACTTCTCCTATCAAGTTCAACTGGAAGCAACGGGAGAGATCCTTTCGTCGATTGCTGAGGAAGACTTGTTTCTCCCATAAGGAGGCGCTATGGAGCTCGCAACGATCACTTTGGAAAATACGGTACAAAATCAGGAAGTATCGCGACAAATCCGCGATTATCATAAAAAAAAGGGGCAGCCCCTCGCAATTCGTTTTAGCGAAGAACTGACCCATATTATTTTGGAGGCACCCTGCCTGTATGTGCCTGATCTCGAACAACTAACTCAAAATATCGTCATAGAAGGCCATCTGCGAAAATGCTCGACTCATAGCGAGGTACACCCACGTGGCAAGGGGAAAACGGTCAACCTGCATCTCGATTCAGAGCTGGTGGCTGAACTGGAGCAAATCCGTTCACACGTTAACAGCAAAACACAGCAGGAGGTCATCCGCGAATTGTTTATCCGTGGTATGCGTTCTTATTTGGCTGAACAGGATGAGCAAAAGGAAAATGCCTCTCCTCTATCCAAGTCCTCCGATGCCTAAATGTCCTATCCTTGTCTACCTTGTGGTCCGGCAGGCGTTTTCCATTTGCGAAATCGATCCTTTTCCTTCCGATTCCAAAAATACTCAAAAAGACTGACCAAAAGCTCTCCCGAACCAGCAAGCACTCTAATGGTAAGAGTCGCACCTTTTTTGATTATGCTTCCGAGTCCTTCCAGTGCATCTAACACTTCCATGCGAAACACCTCCTAAGCAAACCACTTATCTGGAAAACTTGATTTGATTCCCATTAATTTGATAGGTTAGCTTGAATGGCTTTTGCTGGTCAGAAGCTAAATCAAACAGGATGGCTTTATTTTTGATATCTACGCTCACACGATCAACATCGTAGAAATCCGACAAGCCCTCTGGCTTCTTATTTGGGGAAAGCAGCACAATATGCTCACCTGTGACCTGATTAAAAACGCCGCTGCCCTCCATTGTCGTATACAAGATCCAGTGATTGTCCAGCCAAGTGACATCATCCACAAAATAGCCTGGGTACAGCTGCGTGAGCGGAGTAAAGTCTTTCCGATAAAAACGAATATTGGCGGAGCTATACAACCCATCAGAATCAATCAGGGCGATCGTTTGTTTATCGGGGGAAGCCACTCCCTCGTTTTTGGCGTACTGAATCATGATTTTTTCCCAAACGACCCGGTTCTGTTCTTCCAGGAAGATAGCATCCTGGTTGGAAAAGACGACGTTCTTCGCATTTTTTATGGCAGCAAGATCATTCTTAGCTGAGAAATTGCTGTAAATGGTCAGGGTCGCGTCTTCCTCTAAACCATCATACGCAATCCCTAGCGATGGATACTCCCAAGCGAACGTCCCGATCCCGTGCAAATGATGGGTAAAATCGGGTGCTCCCCATTCTCCAAAAATCGAAAAGGTTTGAGCAGTTGAAGGAGACGAGAGCTTCTCTCCATAGGCTTGCAAATTTTTTGCCATATCAATCAGCGTACTTGTATTCTTTGCTTGATCACGACGGTAGATTGAGATCCCTTTGATTTTTTCTTGGGCGAAGGTAGCAAACAAATAGTAGCCTTCGTATTGGTAGCCCAGTAGCTCATTGGTCTGATCAACGAATGCAGGAGTTCCAAGCAGGCGTGTGAAATCTTTTTTGGAGGTCTTGACAGTGATCCCCTTGACGATCTCACCCGTGTACGCAGGATCAACCAGAATACCGTAGGCTCGGTTGTTTTCATCCCATCTAACCTTGATTGCATTTGCATATGTCTCATAATCATCAAAGCTTGCAAGCGACTTCCCGAGCAGATTTGTGAGGGAGTCTTTTTTCCATGCGTTCGTCAAAAAGGTTTCTACCAAAAGCCCTTTCGTCAGGACTTGAGCATTTTGTACCGTGGTTCCAGGTACGGAAACCTGAGTTGTTGGTGTACTGCTCAAACTCTCTGCAGAAGCTTCTGTCGCAAAGCAGAAGCAGGACAGCAGAAGGATCAGGTGCTTCTTCGACACTGTATTCCCTCCCAAGCTCTACGCCTAATATCGGCTGTCGTCATTGCCATGAATGGCTTATCCCTAAATTATACCAGACTTTCTCCTAAAACCGAGCAAGCAATTTTCAACGTTTTTCCAAAATACCCTACGTTTTGCTTCATGTCAATTGTACAAATAAAAAAGCGCCTCTCGACCCATCCAAAGAATCCTTAAAATTGGATTTCATTGAACAGGAAGTAGAGGCACTAGATTTTACTTATATTCACCAATCAGGTAGTTATAAAACGGTTGATCAACCCAAAACTTGTAGGATTCAACTTCTACCTTGCTGTCGAGCTTTTTGAAGCCTTCGATCACTTTTGCAGATTGATCATTCAGCGAGAAGGACTGGACGACAAAGCGTCCCTGCTTCAACACGTTGTTTGTAATGACAGGATAGTCGGCAAGCTCTGTGCGGGAATGATACAGCGGCTGCCACCAAGAGCTCTTCAAAAGACCAGTCATATCCTCGTCATCTTTTTTCGCATACTGCAAAACGAGTGGCTGGAAACGTTTTTTCTCTTCTACAGAAGCAAATTCAAAGCTCAGATCGTATTCTTTTGCATAGGCAATAAAGTTGCCATTCTCAATTTGAACGACCTGATAATCATCGGTTTGGACTGGCTCGCCCCACTCTTTCAAGTAAATGAAAGCAGATGTTTTTGGTTCAAACTGCACTTTTGCATCGATGCCTTCACTCTTCAGCAGACCGATGAGCTGAATCGCATGAACAATATCGCTATGACCATAAGTAATCGTGCGCTCTGGGTCAAAATGCGGGTCGAACGCAGCATCCTTCAAATTGTAGCCTGTAATCAAATTTTGCTTTAAGCCTTTGTCTACCAGATCTTGCAAAGCTCCTGCCTTGATCAGCTGGGACTCATTCCATGCTTGAGCCAACTTGCCATAAATGCTCTCTTCGGAAGTCGTGCCCAGATAGTTTTTGTACTTTCCGTGGAACTCTGCAACCTTGCCGAGCAACTGGTTAGCTAAGTCTGCCGTTACCTCCCCGTCCGTTTTCAAGGAAGAGAGTGTCGAAGCGCTTACCAATCCGGTATCAATCGCAACTGCCAGCTCTTGTGCCGCAGAAAGAGTCAGTGCTCCGTCTTTTTTGTATGTCAGGCCCGCTTTTTTTAGCGAAGCTGCTAGCTTGTCTTCCTTATAGGTGTAAGCCAGCTCCTTTAGCTCCGCTGCCTTCACTGCTGCGCTGATTGCTTCCCAAGCTACGAGCTTGGTTGTTCCTGCTTTTACTTCCGGCAAGAAAGATTTGGCTGCGGCTTCTTTCTCCGCTATACTAGCAGTAGATGCACTAATCTTTGCCAATGCCTTCGCGAATTCATCACGCGTAACCGTTTTGGCGAAAGTAATGCCGTACTGTTGTTTTACATAGCTATTCCACTCAGCTTGAGCTGCTGCAGGATTCAGTAAAGCAACCGGTTGACCTGCTGCTCCAGCAACTGCCGGGAATACGAGCGCTGTGAGCAATGTTGCCGATGCGGCAAGCTGTACCCATTTGGTAGACTTGTTCATCTGTGGTTCCCCCTCTTATGTATGAAGCTGTGCCATATTAATATTATTCCTATTTGTTTACTAGGGAATATTGCTATACCTTATCATCTATCCTTGTGCGTTGTCAAGGACTCATACAAAGGAATTGAAAAAAAGCAGTTCCCTGGAGCCCCAGGGTGAACTGCTTTCTTTATTGACTACTTTTCAAGCTCCGACCATTTATTGACTTTGACAGGCGGCTTGTAATCTCTCATCCGATCCAACAACACTGCAGGGTCACTCTCACAAATGACGAGATCTCCTTGCATGGCGGGGATAAAACCTGCCAAGGTTGCATGATTGACCATTTCCATTAACGGAGTGTAAAAGCCGGCCACATTTAAAAGACCAATCGGCTTGCTATGAATACCAATTTGCCCCCAGCTGATCACTTCAAATATTTCTTCGAACGTGCCGTATCCGCCCGGCAGCGCGATGAAGCCATCCGACAAATCGTTCATCATGGCTTTTCGCTCATGCATCGTACCTACCTCATGCAAATCAGTCAGACCGGTATGCACGATTTCTCCACGAAACAAGCCAGTTGGCATCACTCCAATTGCCTTTCCTTCTGCTGCTAGGACTGCATTGGCTACGCGCCCCATCAATCCCATATTGGACCCACCATACACCAAATCAAGGTCACGTGTGACCAGCTCCCGCCCCAACTCTTGCGCAACCTGCTCAAAAGCTGGATTCACCCCTGGATTTGATCCTGCAAATACACAGATACGTTTCATGTTATCCTCCCAAGATTCGATGAAGTAGAACGGCTTTCTACAATTGCCACTCTTTGCGTATGGTCCTATTATACAAAAATACAAAAAGAGCAGAAACATGTGATTCATCCGTTTTCGGTCTGGGACAGACTTCATTTCATGTAAAAAAGCCGCTACCTCGCTGGGTTTCCCCCATAAACGAGCTGGTAGCGGCTGCAAATATTATTTTTGTGTAACATTTTTTGATGGTTCTATTCCAATGTTTCGAACGCTTCCTTCATGACATGGGCAATAAAATCAATATCATCACTTGTCGTTGAAAACGGTGGAGAAAGGGTGAGGACGTTATTGAAGCTAGGAATCGTATCGCCATTTCGCCCAATAATCAGCCCGCGCTTTTTGCACTCAGCAATAACCTGTGTCAATTTTGCTGGAGCTGCAGGTTCTTTTGTCTTCCGGTCCTCTACCATTTCAATACCCATCAAGAAACCAAAGCTGCGGATGTCACCGACAAACGGATGATCGGCTAAAAATGCCAGCTTGGCGCGCAGCTCTTCCCCTAGCTGCTCGGAGCGCTCAACAAGCTGTTCTTCCTCCATGAGCTCCAGATTCTTCAAGGCAAGTGCACAGGCTGCCGGATTGCCACCAAATGTATTTACATGGCGGAAGTGAAGGTTGTTACCCTGTTCATTAAACTTGTCTGCGATATCCGCCCGCACAGCAGTGGCAGACAGTGGCAAATACGCGCTTGTAATCCCTTTTGCCATCGTTACGATATCCGGTTTGACTCCGAAGTTTTGATGTCCAAATTTTTTGCCGGAGCGTCCGAAGCCACAAATGACTTCATCTACGATCATCAATACGCCGTACTTGTCGCAAATCTCGCGAACCTTTGGCATGTACTCCGGTGCAGGAACAATCACACCGCCACCTGTAATTGTCGGCTCCATGATGACGGCTGCCACAGTTTTTTCGCCTTCCCAGTTGATCACCTGATCGAAGAACTGCGCGCACTCCATACTGCATTTTCCGTAGGACTTCCCTACTGGACAGCGATAGCAATACGGCGGTGGAACATGCAAGAATCCAGGTGCAAGCGGTTCGTATTTTTCTTTGCGGATAGATTGGCCGGTCGCAGCAAGTGCGCCCATCGTATTTCCGTGATAGGCACGATGTCTGGAAATGAATTTGTAGCGTCCTGGCTCCCCGTTCTGATGATGAAATTGGCGGGCGATTTTAAAAGCCACTTCATTGGCTTCAGAGCCGCTATTTGAAAAGAAGACGCGATATTCTGCACCCAGCCACTCACTGACCTTTTCTGACAGCTTGATTGCTGGCACGTGGCTTTGTGTCAGTGGAAAATAAGCCAGCTGCTTGAGCTGCTCGTACGCCGCATCCGCCAGCTCCTGTCGTCCATAGCCGATATTGACGCACCACAGACCTGACATGCCGTCGAGATAGCGGTTTCCATCAATATCGGTAATCCAGGAGCCACTTGCCTCTGTGACGATCATCGGGTTTGGATTGTATGGCGACATATGATGCCACATATGTGACCGGTCCGAGTCTAGCAAGCTGTCCTTGTCATAAGATTGTGTCAGTTGATCTTGTTCCATCCTGAGCTCCCCCTTATTTTACAAAGATTCGTTGCGAGCCAATGCTCGTATCGCCGTCATCAAACCATCTCGAAGTCACCGTCTTTTTCTTGGTGAAAAAGAGCACGCCGTCCTTGCCGTTTGCATGCAGGTCACCATAGAATGACTCCTTCCAGCCAGAGAAGGCGAAGAAGCCCATTGGTGCCGGTACTCCCACATTTACTCCGACCATGCCTGCTTCTACGCGCTGGACAAACTCTCTTCCCCATTTGCCATTGTTCGTATAAATAACGGCACCGTTGCCAAAACGCGATTTGCTGATCGTGTCCAGTCCATCCTCAAAATCCTTGACACGCATCACGCTCAAAACAGGGGCGAAAATTTCATCGCGAACGATCACCATTTCTGCGTCCGCTTTGTCAAAGATAGTAGGTCCGAGGAAATAGCCATTTGGTTTGTTTTTGGCATCCTCGCGACCATCCCGAACAAGCGAGGCTCCTGCAGCCACACCTTTGTCGATATAATCATGCACCTTGGCCAAATGGGAATCGCGGATAACTGGTCCCAAGTCAATTCCTTCCTCAAGGCCATTACCCATAGCCAAAGCACTGGACTCTTCGATCAGATACTGTACCAGCTCATCTGCGATCTCTTCTACAGCTACAACAGCACTTGCCGCCATGCAGCGCTCGCCTGCACAACCAAAAGCCGAGCTGGTTATCGTCTTGGCCGCGCGTCGCAAATCCGCGTCAGACATGACCAAGTGATGATTTTTAGCTCCTGCCAGCGCTTGAACGCGCTTTCCGTTTGCCGCTGCAGTCTTGTACACGTATTCAGCAACAGGCTGCGAGCCCACAAAGGAAATCGCTTTGACATCTGGATGCTCTAGCAAGCCGTTTACGACATCATGAGCACCGTTCACTACGTTGAATACGCCGTCTGGCAAGCCCGCTTCTTTCAACAGCTCCGCAATGCGAATCGAGGACAGAGGTGTACGCTCAGATGGCTTGAGAACAAAAGTATTTCCCGCAGCAATCGCAATCGGGAACATCCACATAGGCACCATCGCAGGGAAATTAAACGGGGTGATTCCCGCAACGACTCCAAGCGGAAAGCGAATCGTTTGGCTGTCGATACTGCCTGCAATATTCGGCAGATTTTCCCCCATCAATAGCGTCGGCATTCCACATGCAAACTCGACCATCTCAATACTGCGCAGCATCTCAGCCTGTGCTTCTGGGAGATTTTTTCCATTTTCTAAGGTAATCATGTGTGCCAATTCATCCTGATGCTGCAAAAGCAAGCTTTGGAATCGAAACATGATACGGGCACGGTCTACAACCGGCGTAGCGCTCCACAAGGGAAAAGCCGCTTTGGCAGCCTGCACAGCTTGGTCCACATCTTCCTTGGTAGACAGCGGTACTCGTGACAGCAGCTCACCCGTAGCAGGATTGGGAACATCCTCATAGCGGGTTGTTTGTGATTCGACCCATTGTCCCCCAATATAGTTTTTCAACGGATTTCCAACAGTTACTGTGTTCATCCTTTCAACTCCTCACGCTCAATTGATTGACAATTCCATTTTATCCAAAAATAATGCCTGTCATCACTAGACAAAGCGCCAAACATTCGTTATCTTCTATCATACAGAGTGTCCATCGATATACGGAATGAACCCCCTATTCACTTCTTGCAGTGGCATGAGAGGAGGAAACTGATGAGCAGCGACTGGCGTTTAACCATCGCCGAAGCGATCAAGCGCCCTCTGTTCCAGCAATCAGAAGTCGTCGCTGGGCATCGCGGACTAACACATCCGATCCGCTGGGTGCACGTGCTCGAGTCTGCGGATACCGGGCAATTCTTGAATGGTGGGGAACTGATCCTTTCTACCGGACTCGGATTCGGTGAGGCGCGCGAAAAACGACTCGCTTATTTATCCGAGCTGATACGCAGGAAGGCGGCAGGACTTTGCCTGGAGCTTGGCACGTATTTCCCTCATATTCCAGATGATATGCTGGATTTGGCAAATCACCATGAGTTTCCTGTGATTGTTTTTCATCAGCCTGTGCGATTCGTCGATATTACACAGGACTTGCATGAGCATTTGATCAACCGTCAAATGCAAGCCTTGCGCGATCTGGAGACGTATTCTCGCGGCTTGCAGCAGCTCAGCCTGCAGGCGCAAGGTATCCCAAAGCTCTTGCAGCACTTTCAGTCAGCAGTCCAAACGCAAGTATTCATCTATTCTCCCGGGACAGCACCCCAGTTTGTCCCATCTCCACCCCATGCTGTACAAACAGAGCTGGCAGAGCTCATGCGCACACATTTTCCTGCTGATGCAGCCACAAGCGCGAGTGCTCATTTTTTCGATCTGACCGAGACTAAACGGATTTTTTATCAACCAGTCATCGCTATGGGGCATTTGCTTGCCTATGTCGGGATGGTCTTGTATGAACGAAAAGCGGACGAGTATTTGCAGCTCACGTTGGATAATACCGTTAGCGCCATGGCACAAATTTTGATGCGCAAAATGTTTGTAGAAGAGCAAGCCCGCGCCACCGAGCAGCGCTTGTTCGATGATTTGATCGCCAGTCGTCCCATGCCAGAGGAGCAAATTCGCTCGCTCCTTGGCTTATCTGGAACTTCCAAAGTACCGACGTACCACGCCATGATGATGTCTTTTGAACAAAAACTGTCTACTCATTCTGATTCCTTGCCTCCTCATGACTTGACTGCTGTTTTTCGTTCGCTTTTGACCAGGCTTGGCTTTCGTACCTACATTCGCTGCATTGGCAATCGTTTTTATTTTTTGTTACTGGAAAAAAACACGACCCCCGATACGCGTCGGCTCCTCGAAAAAGCGATGAAAGAAATTACCCGCATTACGACCTCCATTATGGGAGCAGACACACTGATTTCATTTGGAGTGGGAAGGGTGGGCAGACGATTGTCGGAAGCAAGCAAGCATCTTGCGGAGGCAGAGCAGGCTCTCGCCTTTCATCACGAATCGCCAAGTCCGTTTTTCTCTGATCTTGGCCTTTTTCGCCTTCTTTTTCACGTGCCGTATGAGCCGGTATTGAAGAGCTTTATACATGACTACATCGGGCCGCTCATCGCCCACGACGAAGAGCACGGCTCACAGCTGGTGCATACGCTTCGGGTCTATTTAAATACCAATCTCTCCAAACAAGAGGCAGCAGAAAAGCTATTCATTCATCGCCAAACACTCTATCATCGACTGGAGAAAATTTCGGAGTGTCTGGGAGATGATTATGCGACACCAAATCGCCGAATCTGCATAGAAATCGCCTTGCGCGCGCTGGACTGGTTGAGTAAGGAGAGCACACCTGTGGGAAGCGATAGCAAAGAAAGGGAAAAGCCTTGGCACTAAATTGCGTCAAGGCTTTTCCCTTTTTTCTTATTTTCCCGGATAGGAAATACTTAGCCGAAAATGGGCCTCATCGCCTTCGTCCAGTACGACCCGGATTTTATAGAAGCCTGCCTTTTGCAGCTTGACCGTTACTTCTTCTGGATGATCCGTTCGTTTTGCAGAAGCAATGGCGTTCTTCTGAAGGTCATACACATACAAATCGACATCTGCTTCCCCTACCCAATCCACGGAAGCTTTCAGTTTTCCAGGCTTGGACACACGAATCCAATTGTCAGCAAACTTCTGTTTCTTGTTCAGCTCTCCTATGATCACATCATCAGGCTCTTCCTGCTCGACCTGCACCCATGCCCCTGTCGTCGCCAAAGCATAGGCTTGGGGACCTTTCGGAATATTGTAGCCCTCGACGATCACTTCATAGACGCCCGCATCGGGCTTTCCGATCCACACCTGCTCGACGTTGTTCAGATTATCTACCTCATCGTCAAAAGGCGCTTCAAAAAAGTCATTGCCGTTTCGCTTCTCTCCCGTTGGGGTGGTAACCTGTAAATTCAAGTCGTTTACCAAGGTACGGTTCGCGACCAGAGAGGCTGGATAATCCGTCCAGGCAAGTGTGATGACAAATGGCTTCGTAGTATCCTCGACTTTAATAGCATAGGTCCGCCTTTCTTTTGTTCGCATTCCCTTCTTTTCGTCTACGAAGTTCGTTTCTATCGCGTTAAGAAAATTCGCTCGTCCGAATCCCTGACGCCGCATGTCTTCTCCCAAGTCGTCAGCCCCTGTGAGCAGCATAGCCTTTTGCAAGGCACTGCTCGGCTCGTCGTGTCCATGCTCGATTAGGAATTGCCTGATTTGCGCGATGCCTGCAGCTACAACAGGCGTAGCCATACTGCTTCCACTCATATACGCATAAAATTCATCAAAACGGCGATCAAAATTTTTGTTTGGAGCAAGTGAGGAGCGTGTCGAGAGGATTGCCGTTCCAGGAGCAACAATATCTGGCTTCAATCTACCATCAGCTGTCAGACCACTACTACTGTATTGCCATATTTGGTCGGGATCGTCAGACCAATCACCCCAGTCAGGTCTGTCGTTTTCGCTTGCACCCACAGCAATCGCATTTTTGGCTGTCGCCGGGCTCCCGACTGTCTGAAATCCATCGTATCCCGTATTGCCTGCCGCGATGAGCGCAGTCATATCTGGATGCTGCCATAAAAACCGATCAAATAAAAAAGAGGTCAAACTATACTCGCCGTAGTCATCAGCGCCCCATGAGTCTGAGTGTATACGTGCCCCGTCTGCATAGGATTGCGACAAAAAGGTTTCCACATCGATGAAGAGTGCTCCATATCGATCCTGAATCGAATGAAATACGAGCTCGGCATCTGGGGCCAGCCCTTTGTATATACCATCTGATGCTTCGCCTGTGCCTACGAGCGTCCCCGCGATATGGGTACCATGCCCGTGGCGATCGCTCGCATCCCCTCTTCGTCCCCAGGCGTACAAGCTCTTGATTTGACCAAGAAAATCTGGATGCATCGATGCTGCGTCACCTGTATCTAATCCTGTATCCGCGATCCCAATCAGTTGACCTTTGCCAGAGTATCCTGTTGATAAAAGCGTAGATGATTGTGTCAGTGCCGATGCTCGATCATTATGCAGCTTGTTCTCGGGCACAGGAATGACGGCGATCACATCTTCGGACAAGATTACCTCTTCCAGACTTTGTGCGTTCAACGTCGCAATCGTGATGTGACTTGTATCTTCTATCGTCTGCATATCCGCAAGCTCCTCATCGGGTACCAGCTCCCTCACTGTACGCTGCATGTTCACCTGATGATCAAAGCCAATGACCGCAACATCGACATTCCGATTTTTCCCCAGCGACGAACGCAGAGAAGGAGCAACCTTTGTCACTGGCTGGAACGGGACTACTCTCTCCACATACGGCAGTTTTTCGATTTTCTTCTTCGCTTTTTTGTCAGCAAGCTTGGCAATAAACGCATAGTCCGGTATGTAATCTCCAAGCAATGCTCCCCAATCCTCCGTTTGTTCCTTCCACTCTTCCCGAATCGGTCCCGTAAATTGAATGATCACCAGCTCTGATTTGCTTTTCTCCGCTTCAACCAGATCGATAGCCAGCTCTTTCTTCGACTCAATGGGAATGGAGCCTACACGCTCTCCTGGCTGCTTGGCTGAAATGGGTGCATTCCAGAAAACAGTTAACATAATAAATGTTATGGTGATGATTTGGCATCTTTTTCTTCGCAACACAAAACACCCTCTCTCCCAAGGCATGATGCTACCATTGTAGGAGAAAGGGTGGGACACAATTAAACTTCGCTAGGATCCAGCAAAGCTGAAAAATCTTCCCAAACCAGCTCTGTCAGCATTTCCTGCGACCATTGATCTTTCGGAATTGTAATGAGCCGCAACGCCTGATTTTGAATCGCTTCTTGTAAAAGGTTATGGCTGAAACGACCATTCCCATCAAGGCTATGCTTGCTCGATATTTCTAGCAGCTTCTGTTTGATCTGTTCCAAAGTAGAAGCAGTGAGAGAATACCCGGAGGAATGCGCAGCTTGCTCTAGTATCAAAACGAGCTCATCTGCTGTGTAGTCCGGAAAATGGACATATTTTTTAAAGCGGGACAAGAGGCCAGGATTGCTATCCAATAATTGATTCATTTCGATAGGATAACCCGCCAAAACGATAACGAGATTTTCTTCGTGCCGCGTCATCTCTTCTACGAGCGTATGAATCGCCTCTTGACCAAAATCATTCTCTCCGCTTCCTAAAAGAGCATACGCTTCATCGATAAACAATACCCCGCCTAGTGCTTCTCGCACTTTTCTGCGTGTATGAGCAGCTGTTTGCCCGACAAAGCCGGCAACCAGGTCAGCACGACTGGCTGTAACGAGATGTCCACGTTTCAAGTACCCGATTTCTTTCAAAATCTCGGCATATAACTGCGCTACCGTTGTCTTCCCCGTACCTGGATTGCCTGTAAAAACAGCGTGCAGCTCAATCGGACTCGTCGTCATTCCACGCACGGTTCGCTCTTGTGCAACAGCAACGAATGCAGCAATCTTTTGCAGCTCCGCCTTCACTTGTGCAAGACCAATCAAGCTCTGCAGCTTGTCCAATGCAGACTGGCTATTCGTTTTTACTGGTTCTTCGCTTACGTCCTCTGGGAGCAAAAGCGTGAAATCCTCCCACTGCAGCTCCTTCCCAGCCGTCACGCGCCCTTTGGCAAAAATAGAATCGAGAACGAGATTCGTAACCGTTCTGGCGTTTCCGAAAGTATCATCGACCTGCGCCTTTTCTATCCGCTGTCTCAATGCTATTTTCGCCGCTTCTGTCAAAGCGAAATCATTTCGAGTTGCTACCTCATCTGCAATGTGAATAAGCTCATCCGGCGAATAATTCGGCAAAAGAAAATGACCTGTTTGCGGAAAACGGCTGTATAGACCAGGATTCGCAAACAGAAAAGAGCGCATTTCCTCAGGGTAGCCAGCCAGCATGACGACAAAACGCCCGGCGTATTCCCCGCTTGTCATAGCTGCAACGAGTGTATCGATGGCAACTTGTCCATAATCGCTTCCGGAGCTATCAGGTCGTTTCAGGCTGTACGCTTCATCGATAAACAATACGCCACCGTCTGCCTGCTTCACTGCTTCCATGACTCGCTGCTCTGTTTGGCCGACATACGCACCTACCAGATGAGAGCGGTCCACCTCTACCAGTTGTCCTTTGGTCAGCAAGCCTAATTCATGATACAAGGTGGCAATGAGGCGGGCTAAGGTCGTTTTTCCGGTTCCAGGGTTCCCCATCAAAACCAAATGCAAGGGAAGCTGATCGTGCATGTGCCAGCCTTTTTCTTCACGGATTTGCTGGTATTGAAGAAATTGCGCGAGCTGCCTGACGCGATGCTTGATATCACCCAGCCCAACCAGCTGCTCGAGCTTTTCCAATGCACTAAGCGCAATCATGGACTCTTCTGCCGTGTATTCTGTCACTGCTTCTGATAAAAGCTGTTCTTTCTGTAGCTGCTGCTCAGCTAGTGCACGTATCGTTTCTTGCAGCTGTGAGAGCATTTCTATCGAGAAAAAAACACCTGACAGGGAAGCTGAATAAGCCTGTACCCGTTCCATCAATTCGTGCAGCAGCCGCTCCCTGTTCATATAGAGCTGCTCCAGTTCATTTGCCTTCGACGCCCACTCAGCATGGGAAAGCTTTTGTGCGATATCACGTGCAGCTTGCGCAAGCTGACGCCACCTTGCCACCTCTTGAAGCTCGGCAGCAGCCATTTCCTGCAAATCTTCTGCCTTTCGTCTACGTGCAACGACATTGTCCGTTTCGCGAATGACAGGATATCCTTCAGCCTGTATGGACTCACGCAACTGTGAAAAATAGAGGCGAAGCTGCACGCTCAATGACTGCTCATCATCCGGCTCCAGCTCCAGGGCACGTTTTATCCACTCACCTGCGAGATTTTCACCGCCCTTTTTCTTCAAACGAAGGGTAGCCATTTTCGTTAAGACGACTGCTTCTGCTTGATCGAATGCTGGATCTGGACTAGTTTTTCGCCGCTGCTCGATTTCTTGAAGCAACGCCAGGCATGTCCCTTCCGTGATTTTTTGTCCGCCTGCCGAATCGTTTTTCCAGTCTGCGATGATTTCGAGTACATCCCGTTCCTGCTGCTGATGCATCTGTGTCTGCTCCTCCCGCTCCGTTCATTCATTCCAGTTGTAGCATATTTCACGGAACATGAAAAGCAAATCACTAAGCGTTTGAGCACAATCAACGACTGCCAACTGCTAAAAGCCCTACCTTACGACCTGCAAATAATACGGCTCCCGCAATCGTTAGACCAGCAACGCCAAACTCTAGCCAGGTTCCTCCCCATCCAAACAAGGCAATCCCGACCACTGGACCCGCAGCCATCCCTCCATAGCGAATGAAGTTGTACACACCGATCGCTGTGCCTCTTTCTTTTTCAAAAGCTTCGGATAACAGTGTTGTATGCACTGGCATACCGATTCCTAGCGTAAAACCAAAACATGCACTGGCGATTACAAGCAGTATGAGTGAAACATCTGCCAATGCCATAAACAAAAACGTGGCAAGGGCATTGGCACCGGCCGTGACAAGCAGGGCCCATCGCGTTCCCAATCGCTTTTGCACCTTTCCAGAAACCTTGCTGCTAATCATAAAGGTAGCGGAAACCAACAGAAAAACGAGGCCGATTTGTTCTGCGCTCAATTGATAATGATTCGTTAATTGCACAGGTATATACAACAGAAAGGAATAGTACGTAAACATTTGCGTGAAGCCCAACAAAATCACCGAAGCGCCGATCGGTTGTTTCAAAACATAGCCAAACATACGAAAATGAAATCCCCCTGCAGCAGACTGCTCTTTTTTTGTTTCAGGCAGCAAAGTCGTATTGGCAATCAGTAAAAATACGGCGCTTATTGCCAAAAACAGAAAAACGGCAGAATGACCACCTACACCTCCGATCCAGCCTCCAAGAAGCGGTCCAATTGCCGGACCAATGCCGAGCATCATTTGGTACGTCCCCATCGCTTCTGCGCGTTTCTGTCCGGAAAACAGATCACCGATGACAGTGGCAGCGACAATCGGAATAGCGGCAAAGCCAATCCCTTGCAAAGCACGGAAAAATAAAAGCGGGTAAATCGACTCGACCATGTAGCACCCAAAGGAAGCTAACATATAGAGAATGAGGGCAGGTACCATAACCTTTTTTCGCCCCCACAAGTCTATCAGAGGTCCATACACAATCTGCATGACGGCAAGCGCAACGGTAAAGATAGAGATCGTCCAGTTAATGATGTATGCCGTCGTGTGAAATTCTTCTTGCATGGCGGGTAAAATCGGCATAAATAAGTTTTGGGCAAATGTACCCAACAGAATCGTGACACCTAGCAGAAATAATACGTTTTTTGGGTTCATATGCGGTTTTGCTCTCCCTCTTGATTCTATATTGTGTCCGCGGAAACAATCAAGGTAAAAAAGGGGAATGTCATTCCAGTTCATCCACCCAATTTTTACTCATCTCGTCCGTTGCAGCGATCATCACTTCAGCCAAAAAAGCTAGTTCCTTCTCGCTATAACGCTCCAAAAATTTGTTCATATGCTGCTCCAAGCGATAATGATAATGCTCGTGATAGCGATAGACGGTTTCTCCTCCTCTGGTGAGACGAAAAAATACCTCTTTTTGGTTGTCCTCAAGCTGATAGCGCTCAATCAATTCCTTTTTGATTAGCCTAGCCGTTATTTTCGAAATGGCGCTTTTTGTTACGCCAATCTGTTGGGCAATCGACGTGACATTCATTGACATTGAGTTCCCAATGGCTTGAATGACATGTAACTCTGTGATGGATATTTCCCCTACATGATTATATTCAGGAAGACTCTTCTTGATTTGGCTAAGTAGGATCGACTCGCGGTGCCTACTGCGCTCCTCCTGTTTGTGAAGCATGGTTATCCATTGGCTCCACACTTTCGTTTTGAGATCCAACAATTTCACTCCTTTTGTGTCCGTGGAAACAATAATAATTTACCACATGATCTTGGCCATGTAAATAAAAGAAAGCGCAGCCCCATAAATACAGGCTGCACCTCTTCGTTCATCCATTTACATTTCCCATCTCGATATCCGCAGAGAAATGGGCGATTGCCGCGTCAAAGACCTCGCTCTCAGACTCAGCAGATATCTTGAACATGGTCACCACTTTATTGCCGCTGCGCACCTGTACGTTGTATTGCGAGTCACCGTCGTACGTTGTGGCGAAATTATACTCTCTGCCGTTCACACTCAAGTTTCGTTCCACAGTGATCACACCTCCCACTGTAGTGTGACCCATGTCTTTCCCCTTCATCCATAAATCGGACGGTAGATACGAATCGTCTTGTTACACGGAATAGACCTTTTGACTTGGCAGCTCTAGACAATTGAGACGCCCACCAAAAACCGCTCCACCATCGATCCCGATAATCTTGTTTTTGCCAAAATAGACATCGTGCTTTCCATGCAGATTTTCGGTTGGCGTGTGTCCAAATACAACGGTTTTTTCTCCACAGTAGCCTTTATGAAACTCCTCCCGAATCCACATAAGCAAGTATGGATCTGTCTCTGCCAGCATAGTTGTTGGATGAACCCCACCGTGAACGAATACGTAATCATCGGTTTCATAATAGCAAGGGAGCTCCGCCAAAAATGCTACATGGTCTACGATTTTCTCGGTTTTCTCCAGGCTTTCGGGAGCACCTGTCTCTGTTTTCGCCGCACTGTGACCATAGCTAGCGAGTGTTTGCAGTGCACCGTTGCGAAACCATCGCTCGATAAAAACGGGCTCTTGCTCAAAAGACTTGACCATCATATGATCGTGATTGCCCATCAGTACAATGGCCCCCTGTTTGTGCAGCTCCTTCACTTTTTCCACTACCCCTTTGGAATCAGGGCCGCGATCTACATAATCTCCAAGCAGGATCAATTGATCCACCTCGGGATTATATTCGGCATTTTTCAGCAGCAGCTCCAGCTTTTCAAGCTCGCCGTGAACATCGCTGATCGCTAACATTCGTTTCATTCTGCATCCTTCTTTCCATTCGACATACGCTGGGCATCTGTGTGATCAGCGCCCTCTTACTTTTCAGAAACAGAGGAAGGCATTTCATTCCAAAACGCAATATCGTCTACATCCAAACGCACAGTTGGATGACCCGGCTGCGCTGCTTTTCCTAATGCGATGAGCATAATGGGCACATATCGATCTGTGATGTCGAAGGCTTCCATGAACTTGTCAGTATTATAGCCTCCCATTGGCACTGTATCATATCCTCTAGCCTTCGCTACCAGCATGAATTGCATCGCAACCAGTCCACCATCGACCAGTGCAATCTCTTTAATTATTTCACGCGCTCTATTGCTGTAACGGGAGTTTATGTTCTGAATAAGTGAGCTTTTTACTTCTTCGTTCATGAATCCGGCGCTCACTGCTTTTGTATAGATGGTTTCAGCTGCTTTGTACCCTTCATAATCGCCAAGTACTGCGATAATAGCCGAGGCTTGGACAACTTGCTGCTGATTAAAAGCAATGGGCAGCAATTTCTCCTTCAACTCCTGATCATCAATCACCAAGAATCTCCATGGCTGCAAATTGGAGCTGGAGGGAGCCAATGTAGCTTCTTTCAGCATTTCTTTTATTTCATCTCGCGAAATTTTTACACTGGGATCATAATGACGAACCGAGCGGCGCTCTGTAATGACGTCGAGAAAAGCTGCTCTTTGGGTCGTAAGCTGTTCCATGATTTTTCATCCTCCACCTATCTGTCTCATACAGTTCAAATGATTTGGTTTGTCCAAACTGTACCATGATTTCATTTTGTTGATCAACTTTCTTTGTTTCATCGAAGTGTATGACCTGCTTTTGTAAACGGTCCAGAAAGAGCAAAAATCGCTCCAGAAAAGAAGGTCCTATTGATCTAGGCCCGACTTCCAGAGCGATTTCATTATCAATCGTGTGATTTGTTATACTGCTGAAAACAAGGACAGGTCTGCCGCCTGTCTTACTGTATCACCAGTCGGCAATTGGACAACAAGTGTACCATGCCCATCCTGTTCGCCTTCTTCCCAGCTCAGTGCGAACGATTTGCGGGTAAAGGCGTCCTGCTCGTCCAAATGATTCAGCATGGCGGTCAGCGTCTCTGCTGTGATGGGAACAGCGACGCTTGCTCCCTCCTCCTGAGGCAGAGAGAGCAGCTTTGGTGCTTCTTCAAAATACTGTACGGTATCCAGCAACAGAGATACTTGTTGCCAGCTCAACGGCGAAATAAATGACTCAAACACAGCTGCCATCTACACATCATTCCTTCTTGTCGCCAGGTTACTCATCAAAAAGAGAGCTTTGTCCTGAGTTTGGCGTTTTCTGTGAGGAGCCACCAGAGGCTGCTCCCTCTCCCGATGCTTTAGTGCTTCCATCATCTTTTGCTTCGTCAGTAGGCAAAATGGTTTCAAATGCGATGGCTTTCAATCCACCTTCAATGACAGTCCGACCAATGCCACCTTGTTCATTCACAATAACCAGTTCTTTATCGATCAGCACCCACTCATTTTGCTCGATCCAAGCATACATCGTGTCTTCAATCGTGATCGCAAGCAGCTGGTGCGGATTGCTCTTTCTTTTCCGAATCAAGGTCACGCCTTTACCTGCACGTCCCTGAAGTGGAATATCAGTAATCGCTGTCCGTTTTAGTACGCCATCTGTCGTTACCAAGCTAAACGCGCGCTTGTCCTCTTCTTCAATGGGCAGCATCGTGATAACTTCATCGTCAGCGCCAAGTGAAATAGCCTTCACACCGCTAGAGGCACGTCCAGTCGTGCTCACTTCACTACGCATAAAACGGATTCCCATGCCATCCTTCGTCGCGCCGAGAATACCACCTGCTTCATCGGCAATAAATACGTGGACGAACTCATCTTCGTCTGATTTCAGCTTGGCAGCAACCAACGCACTTGATCGATTGGTTTCGTATTCGGAGAGTGCAGTCTTTTTGACCAAGCCGCTTTTGCTGACGTGATAGACATACAGCTCTTGCTTGAAGTTCTCGACGATCGTAAAACCAACGATTCGCTGCTGCTTCTCCAATGGTATTACGTTGACTAGAGCGGAACCGATATCCTTCCACTTGTCATCAGGGAACGCATTCACCAGCGTGGCGAAGTACTTCCCGTCATGTGTAAAGAAGAGAGCGGTATGCGACGTATTCGTTTCCACGAAGTAGCGGACACGATCTCCCTCCTTGACCCCACAGGTTTCGAGAGTTCCCCCCACTGACTTGAAGGAACGCGGACTGGTCCGCTTGATATAGCCTTCATTGGTGAGCGTCACGATGCAATCTTCTGCATTGATTTGCATCGCGATATCGATCTTGATCTCCTCGATCTCTCCCTGAATCTCTGTCAGGCGTTCTTCGGCATATTTTTTCTTAATCTCATTGAGCTCGCCTGTAATGACCTGAATCAGCTTTTTCTCGCTGCCGAGAATTGCTTTGAGCTCCTCGATTTCTTTTGCCAAGGTGGCCAGTTCCTTCTCCAGCTTGACAATATCAAGACGGGTCAAGGAAGCCAGCTGAATGTTCAGGATTGCATCTGCCTGCACATCGGTAAAGCCGTACTTTTCCATGATGTTGCGTTTGGCATCTGCTCGGTCTTCGGAATCCATAATCGTATCTACAATTTCGCGGAGAATCGATTTCGCTCTGATCAAGCCCTGAACAATGTGCTCACGATTTTGCTTTTTGTTCAGATCGTACTGGGAGCGATTGGTAACGACTTCCTTCTGGTGATCGACGTATGCTGCAAGCAGAGCCTTGAGTCCCATCTGGCGGATGGTTCCCTCGTGAATCACGTTCATGTTGTAGTTGTAATAGATTTGCAGATCGGTATTTTTGTACAAGTAATTGAGGATCGCCTTTTCATCCGCTTCCTTGCGAATGTCGACAACGATACGGACTTTTTTCTGCTCCGCTTCCTTGCGACCGGTTTCATCCCGAACCGCAATAGCTCCCTCAATTTTTCGCTCCATCACCAGCTCATCGATCTGTGCGACGAGCTTCGATTTAACGACCTCATAAGGAATCTCGGAAACGACGATTTTCTTAACCTTTGCACCTTTTGGCTCTTCGACATGGGTTTTTGCGCGAATAATAAATTGTCCACGCCCTGTCTCAAATGCCTTGCGAATGCCTGACAATCCTTGGACGATGGCACCTGTCGGGAAATCAGGTCCTTTTACAAGCTGCATCAGCTCATCCAAAGTAATATTCGGATTCTTCATCTGGGCGATAGCCGCATCGATTACCTCGCCTAGATTGTGTGTAGGAATATCCGTAGCAAATCCAACAGCAATCCCGGATGCACCATTCACCAACAGGTTAGGGAATCGCGCAGGGAGAACCGCAGGCTGCATCGCTGAATTATCGTAGTTTGGAATAAAGGTGACGGTTTCTTTTTCGATATCACGCAATAGTTCATTGGACAGTGCCGACAAGCGTGACTCCGTGTAACGCATCGCAGCAGGCGGGTCGGCGTCCAGGCTACCGAAGTTTCCGTGACCCTGGATCAGTACCTGACGCATTTTCCACCATTGGGCCATCCGCACCATCGTTTCGTAGATGGCTGAGTCCCCGTGTGGATGGTATGTACCCATTACGTATCCAACTGTTTTGGCGGATTTGCGGTATGGCTTGTCATTGGTATTGCCCTCTTGGTACATCGCATAAAGAATACGGCGTTGTACAGGCTTGAGTCCATCACGAGCATCAGGAATCGCACGGGAGAGGATGACCAGGTTGGCATAATCCCCAAAGCGTTTGCCCATGATTTCAGCAAAGCTCTGTTTAATAATCTGATTGGACAGCATACTTATTCATCCTCCCCCATTTCAAAGGTGACGTGGCTTTCAATCCACTCGCGTCTTGGGGGAACCTTGTCACCCATCAATACGGTAACCAATTTTTCGCAGTGAGCGAGATCCTCTAGCTCTACCCTGATCAGCTTGCGAGTCTCAGGATCCATCGTCGTTTCCCAAAGCTGGTCAGCGTTCATTTCACCCAAGCCTTTATAGCGCTGTACCTCGGCGCCACGCCCTGTTTTTTTCAGAGCCTGTTCCAGTTCATAATCGGACCAGCAGTAGATCGATTCTGTCTGCTTTCCTTTGCTTTGCTTCTTCACCTGATAAAGCGGTGGTTGAGCGATATATAAATGACCCGCAGCAATCATTGGTCGCATGTAGCGGAAGAAGAAGGTCAGGAGCAACGTTTGGATGTGCGAGCCGTCCACGTCCGCATCGGACATGATAATGACTTTGTCGAACGCACAGTTTTCAATCGAGAACTCTTCACCAATATCCGTTTCGAGGACTTCGAGAATGGTTCGGAACTCCTCGTTTGCCAGTACCTCGGACAGCTTTGCTTTCTCCGTATTCAACGGTTTGCCGCGCAAGCTGAACAGAGCCTGAAACTCTGAATTACGCGCCTGCTTGGCCGACCCGCCAGCGGAGTCCCCTTCGACCAGAAACAATTCATTCCGTTTGGAGTCCTTGTACTGCGGTGGGGTAAACTTTTCAGAAATGGATTTGCGCTTCTTCGCTGATTTTCCTTTTTTGTCACCACGCAACGCTTCACGTTGCTTGCGGAGCTCCTCGCGTATTTCAGCAGATCGAAGGGCCTTGTCAATCAGCAGCTTGCCAGTCTCGGGGTTTTCCTCAAGAAAAAAGCCGAGCTTTTCTGATACGATCTGTTCAACGATTGCCCGTGCTTCCTCGTTTCCCAGCTTGTCTTTGGTTTGGGATTCGAATTGAACATCTGCCATTTGCAAGGACAAGACACCTAGGAAGCCTTCGCGCAGATCGTTCCCCGTCAGGTTCGGGTCTTTTTCCTTCAAGTACCCTTTTTTCCGGGCAAATTCGTTAAAAATCCGGGTAGTCCCATTGCGGAAGCCCGTAACATGTGTTCCACCGTCGGTCGTTACAATGGAGTTGACATAGGAGACGAGGGTTTCGGTATAGCCGTCGTTGTATTGGAACGCCAGCTCAACATAAACGTTGTCTTTTTCCCCTTCAAAGTAAACAATCGGATGAAGCGTGTTCTTTCCTTCGTTCAGATAGGACACGTACGATTTCAGTCCGTCCTCAAAGTAGAACTCTTCCCTTTTTTTCTCTGGCCCACGCTCGTCAATCAATACCATTCTCAGCTTTTTCAACAAAAAGGCTGTTTCACGGAAGCGATCACGAATCGTTTCGTAGTCAAAGCGAGCGTTTCCAAAAACGGCTTCGTCAGGTAAAAAACGTACGGTCGTCCCCGTCCGTTTCGTATTTCCGGTAATTTCGAGGTCGGTTACAGGCTTACCAACGTGTTCAATGCCTTTTTCGTCCACGATATACGCGAATTTTTGCTTGTGGATTTTGCCTTCCCGGTGAATTTCTACCTCGAGCCATTTGGACAGTGCCACTACTACACTGGAGCCTACCCCGTGCAAACCACCGCTTTTTTTATAACCCCCGCCGCCGAACTTGCCGCCAGCGTGCAGCGTTGTAAAAATAACCTCTGGAACCGGTCGCCCGGTTTTGTGCATACCTGTCGGAATCCCGCGTCCGTGGTCTTCCACGCTTACGCTGCCATCCTTGTAGAGTGTAACAATGATGCTATCATTTACACCAGCCAGCGCTTCATCCTTTGCGTTGTCCACGATCTCCCACAAGAGATGATGAAGGCCTCTGCTGCCAGTGGAGCCTATGTACATTCCTGGCCGTTTACGAACGGCAATCAAGCCCTCCAGGACCTGAATATCTTCTTCCGTATACGTTAAAGTATGTAGTGTGTCTGTTTCCTTCAATCGCGCTCTCCCCTCTACTGTAAAAGCAACTTCCTCAAAAAGACTTGGCTTGAAGCCAGGTTCAAAAGCGACAGCTCGCTTTTCTTATCCATTCTGCATGATCACGAAAACAAATTTGGATGAAAGGATAAAAAAGCGAACACTTAATCGCTATTGTACCGTAAGGCTCCTATAGTATTCAACGATCATAGCAAAATGCGTTAAAAAAACCACCTCGCCCCTAGCGAGATGGCCGATTGCTTTCATCAGTGCTCCGTCCACAAACGTATCGACTTCACCCCTACCCTGCATGATTCCTCATGCCTTCTGCGGGTATCGAAGCTGGCGCCAAGGGTACGAATTTTTGGGAATCGTTTCATACAACTACCAGTTCATAGTGTAGCATTACTGACAAAGAAAGGTCAAAGAGAAACCACAAGTTTTTCCAATCATCTGTCCAGTTTCACAGGGCATTCTAATAAGGCATCGTCTTCAGAGACGAAAAAGGGGGAAATCAACTTGATTAGTGCTACCAAGCCGTTTGTTAAGTTCCACCGCTACGATCAGGAGTTGGTCTCCGACATTCAGGCATTGAACTCGTCCGGATACCATAAGGATGATATCTGGGTTTTAAAATGGAACCCCGATAAAAATCACTCCAATCAACGGAACAATTTTTATAAATTCAGTACCCACTTCGAAAGCGCAGTCGGAGATATCGACAGCAAAGCCCATTTTTTTGATAATGGCGGAGAAGAGCTACGTACTCGTCTCGAAAAACTGGGTCTGACAAAGGACGAATGCTCTTCCCTCGTCCGAGAGTTACAGGAAACGGACTATACGTGTCTGCTCGTCGTTCGCGATCTCAAAGACAACATCATCAAAATGAACGACTAGACGACGAAAAAGCCACTGCATGGTCGTGAATGAATAAACCTGCAGTGGCCCTTTTTCTTTATGAATTAATTTTCTTCTTTGATCAGTTCGATGCCTTCCAAAACCTCGTTCAGCTTCGCATATACAGTGCTTTCCTCGTCTTCTTCAAGCGGAACCATTTCTCCACCATCGACTTGGAATACGAAGATGTCTACTTCTTCGTCCAGTTCTTCTTCGCTTTCTTCATCTTCGATTGCTTCGGTCAGAGCAATATATTCTTTACCGTTCAGGTCAAACAGTGCAATAACTTCAAAGTCACCCAACGGTTCACCATTTTCATCATCCAGGGTAATGATATCGCCCAATTCAAGGTCTTTATTTTCTTCTGTCAATGTGTTCACGTCCTTATGCGGTTATTGGCTCACTATTCCATCATACCGTTTTTTTCCGGGAGAAGCAAACAGGCGAATGATACTATCCCACAGGAATTCTTACTTCAAACGTCGTGCCTTCTCCCTCTTTGCTTCTGACGCGGATCGTACCGCCATGCGTTGCAATAATCTTGTAGCTGACCATCAGTCCTAAACCGGTACCTTTATCTTTTGTCGTGAAAAAGGGTTCTCCCAGTTTTCCCAAACGCTCCTCTGGTATTCCACAGCCTTGATCCGCAAAAGCCACAAGCAGCATCTGTCCTTCCATTTTCGCTGTTACGGTAACCTTGCCACCGCCAGGCATGGCTTCGATTGCGTTTTTCAGTAAATTCAGAAAAACCTGCTTTAACTGATTCTCTTCGCACGGAACGAGTGGCATCCCTTGTTCATAATGTGTCTCGATCTCGACGTTGTACATGATTGCGTTTGTTTCTGCAAGAATGACGATGTGCTCAAGCAGCTGTTTGATCTCATGTTCGCGTTGAATGACGACATGCGGCTTTGCCAAGACCAAAAATTCACTGATAATGAACTCGATTCGATTCAGCTCAGCCAGCATAATGCGATAGTACTCTTTGTTGTCACGAGGTTGTCGCGAAAGCAACTGTACAAAGCCTTTGAGCGAGGTTAACGGATTGCGTATCTCATGAGCGACGCCTGCGGCCATCTGGCCTACGATGGACAGCATCTCTGACTTGCGGATCATTTCTTCTGCTTGCTTGCGCTCTGTCACATCCTGCAAGATCCCGATGACTGCCGCTTTTCCTTTATACACACTCGTTTTTTGCAAAACCTCGACGTCAACCATGCTCTGATTTTTACGAAGCCCGCGGAATTGATAGCGAATACTGGATCGCTCCCCCTGTAATCTCCGCTCCTGATTCGCACGGATGATGGACCGCTCTTCCGGTATGACCAGGTCTGCCGCCGTCATCTGCACCAGCTCGTCCTGCGAGTAACCGAAAATCTCTGCAAGCCGTGGATTTACGTAGACAAAGCCCGGATGCTCCACATAGGCAATATACACCCCCACAAGTGTATCTTCTACCAGACTGCGGTACAAAGCCTCCGTTTCCTGCAATTGCTGCTCAATCTGCTTTCGCTTCGTAATCTCAATGGAAGAACCTACGACCTCTATGACCATCCCATCCTTGATAATTGGAGAAAGCGTTGTAGAAAACGTTCTCTCACTGATTTTAGTCTCAAAATCAACGACACGCCCCATAAACGCTCTTTCATAATAGGGCAAAACGTGTCTATTTATGCCCGCACATATGCTGTCTGTGAGTTTTTTTCCAAGTAACTGTTCCTTCATGAGTCCGAACTCTTTTGCCAGTTTTCCTTCCGACAAGGTGACAACAAAATCACCAGCGTCATCCCGTATCATTTTAAAGATATGATTATGTCCTTTTTCCATGGTTTGAAGCAGTTCATCGGTACTCGGGGCTGTCCCATCGCTTTCTGGCTTAAGCAACATTATGCACCTCTACTTTATCCATAGGCATATAAGCTTAAAACTATTCACCGAAAACCATGCTTTTCCTCTTTTTAGCAATAGAAAACTTGATCACAACCGAGTCTTAAGACCCAGAAAAAATAAAAAACAACCTACCGACCGGGCAGGTTGTTTGCTGTTTACTCGCTGTACTCTTGCAAAACGCCTTTTTCCATCAAAAACGCTTCTTCTGCTTGGAGAATGGTAATAATCGCATCTCGTTTCACGAGCATACCTGCAGAAGCTAAGCGGCTTTCAATAAATCGCAGCATTTCTTCAAAATCAATAATCTGTACTTCTTGTTCACTCACGTAAAAACCCCCTTTCTCCTCAACGTCTCTCATTTTACACGAACCGGTCGTTTCTTCCAACTCCACCAGGTTCGACGAATTGGTTTTAACAAGTACGCACTCCAAAAAATAAAAATGACCGAAAGAGTCAAGTAGAAGCACGAGAAAAACAACCATGGTGAAAATGTAATCTGGTCTGAATGGGCAATGGATTCGCCCAAAATCCCAAACAAGACGATTACCGGATTGATGCCCGCCAGCATTTGCAGCTGCGATAATTTCCAGACGCCGTCATCAGGAAACAGCTCTGGATATGCTTGCTGCAAGGATTCACCAATGAAGAAAAAGAGCAGCCCTGTTCCTACCACAAAGAAAAACGCGATGCCATACGAGGTAATTGTACTGACCGAGGTTCTCTTGACCCATGTGGAACAAAACAAGCCAAGTGAACCCAAAAACAAAACATTGATGGCAAGGAAGAGAATGAGCTTGGCCATTTGCTCTGGTGACACGCTGCCATAGAGCATCACGACACTATATAACGGCATGGACGCGATCAAAAGCAGGCAGGAGAACGCCAGTGATGTAATCAGCTTGCTCAAGACAATCGTGCGCGTAGAAAGCTGTGTCGTCAATAAAATCTGGAGTGTTTGCCGCTCACGCTCCCCACTGATCGCTCCTGCTGTCAGTGCAGGAGCAACGAAGCAAATCATCGCATAATGAATCCCTGCTGACAAAAGAAACAGGTTGCGATTTTCACCGAGTGCTGCTGCTTTCATTGGGTCCATGAGCAAAAAGCCGAGTGGTATTCCTCCCATAATCAGCAAATAAACAGCCAATATACAGACGGTTTTCTTTGAGCGAAAACGTTCTCTCAGCTCTTTTACCAGAATGGGGTTAAAAAAGAAGCTATTCATCAGCCACCTACCCCTTCTGTAATGGACAAGAAAACATCCTCTAAATTCGCTTTGGCATCACCAAAATAGACGACAGCGACCTGTGCATTAATCAGCTCCTGCAACAAATCGGCTTTTTGCCGCTCTGTTCCGCTGAAATAAAAGCGCAATCCCCCCATGTACTCCTCGAGGTTGGATACTGCCGAATGATTATCAAGAATCAAGGCAGCAGTATTTTGGTTGCTTAACGCCCTCAGCTGCATGACGCTCATTTCTCGATCCCGATTGCTTACTTCGTGAACAGATCCGCAGGCGATCAATCTTCCCTGCTCGATCACTCCGATATCATCGCACAGCTCTGCCAGCTCCGGAAGTATATGCGAGCTGATCAGGATGGTTTTGCCCATCTCCCTTAGCTGCTTAATGATCTCTCTCAGCTCGATTCGTGCACGCGGGTCCAAGCCAGAGGCAGGCTCATCTAAGATCAGCACAGCCGGATCATGTACAAGACAGCGTGCCAGCCCCAAGCGCTGCTGCATCCCACGGGAAAGTGAGTCTACAAACGCATCTGCCTTGTGAGAAAGATTGACCAGCTCCAGCAAATCCGCAACCAATGCTCTTCTTTTTGGCGCAGGGATCTTGAAGGCACCCGCATAAAACTCCAAATATTCCACGGCTGTTAAATTATCATACACACCGAAGAAGTCCGGCATGTAGCCGAGAGATTGACGGACACTCACCGGGTCTTTGCGTACGTTGTATCCGCACACATACGCATCACCGTCAGATTGTTCCAGCAAGGTAGATAAAATCAGCATGGTCGTGGATTTTCCTGCTCCGTTCGGTCCGATGAAGCCGAACACCTTGCCCGCATCGATCGACAGGTTCAAATCAGTCAAAGCTTGCAAATTTCCGTATTGTTTACTTAAATGAACGGTTTCAATCACCATTTCCGTTCACTCCCCTCTGCTTGGAAAAACGGCGTAGGCAAAGACAATCGCGTTGTTCCATTATGGGAAAAGCGTAGTAACAAGGATTGCTGTGGTGTCAGCACATCTTGCAGATCATGATCCAGCACAAGTCTAGCAGCTCTTTCCACTGGCACCCATCTCCCACTCTTTTGGTGGAAGTATTCGATTTTGAACGGTCGGAATGAGCTGTGATCCAGAGGAACAATGAGTCGTTCCAATTCCATTTTTGCGTTGCCTGCTTTCAGCTCGAATGTAATACTGCCTTTGCCTAGTTGCCACAGGTTTGGCCCGCTGGAATCATATTCTCCGACGGTTTCATTTACATATACTCCCAGCAAGCCATACGGATAAGTAACCAGCCCCTGCTCATTTGGTTGCAAAAATACGGCTTGATTTACGACATTCCAGTAATGAGCACGATGTGGCTCACGCATCGTCAACAAGGGAAGCTCTTCATTGCTGGTCCCGACGATTCGCACTTGATTTCCTTGTCCATACGTCAAGACGACTTCCTTGAGCCTTTTGTATTGCTCTTCGATTGTCTCTTGCTCTACCTGCTTCTCTTGCCTTGGCATGAATAGCGGTTCCAATAAACTGTCGATCTGTTTTTCTTCACCCTTTTTCAGTGAACCAATCGGTATGCGCTGCAAGCCGATCTCAATAAAGAGATTGTCATAGGAGAATCGCGTATTGTTTTTTACCCGTCCCTGCAGACGATCGCGATTGACCTTCAAATCCGTTTCGAACTCACCAATATCGCGGACGATGCCATAGCCTAGTGCTTGCTTTGGAGTGAGATAAGGGAGATTTCGATAGGACAGAAATTGATCTCTTTCAGCCAGTCCTTCTGGCTCGTAATCATTCCGACCAAGAGTCAGCGGCAGGGCGATGATCGGTGCTTTGACCTCTACATCGAATTGATCCTGATCTACGGTTAAAAAGGTAGCAGCCGTTCTCGTCTGTGCAGTGTGCGCATCCAAAATGCTGATCTCTGAAATAGCGTTACTCGCGCTCGTTTTCACGACCAAGGGCTTACCGATCGCAAAAATCCCAACCGTTATAAGGATGGCAAAGCCTGGGATCACTCCCCACGCCCAAGCCCCTTTGCCAACTCGCTTCAAGACAAAATAAGTGAGTGGTGCGATCAAAAAAACATACCCGCCCCAAAGCACTACCATCCAGATCGGGGATGGAGTCTGCACATCTGGTATCATTCGACTTAGTTCAAGAAATGGACGTGTCATTTGATCCATATAGTTATTTTGTTCCAATACATCCTGCGCTCCATGCTTTTGCAGCACGCTTTGCCATAGCTGCAAATTATGCTGCCAGGATGCCAACGGCTCAGCTGTCACATCGTAATTGACAAACAGCATCATGCCCTTGCCAGCTTTTTTGGAAACAAATAAAGGAACATCCTTGTTGTAAACAGGGATCGAGCCCGAGGGAGCCACCTTGTCCCCCGTGTAGGAACGCAGGCCTTCTGCCAGATCAATACTGCCCCCTGCTCCTGATGCTATCGGGAAGATATCAGCAAATTTTTGAATAATGCCATCCTGTCCGGGTCCAGCTGACAAAATGACAATTCCCCCCATTTGCACCCATTCCTTGATGGCGATGATCTGCTGATCATTAAGCAGCGAAGCTTCTTTTCCCCCAAGAGCCAGCACATCCAGATTGCGATAAATCCAGGCTTGATCGGGCAGCATCTCAGGCGCCAAATTTTGCACCGACATCGGTCTGGACATATTGTATTGGGACTGATTGATCGCTAGAAAATGAAAAGCATTCCCGCCTTCATGTACAACTCCAACGATCCGGCCGTCTTTTGGATACGGCAACCGCAGCTTCTCACTTTGAACAAGCTGCCCGTTTTGTGTCAAAAGGACATTCCACTCATCGAGCATGACCTGAACAGGCATGTCAAAATAGACTCTTTTGCTCTGCCCTTTTTCAATGACTACCGGCTGACGCAGGGCTGGCTGGTGAGCGTTTTTCTTGGACCGACCTTTGGACAGCTCAACAAAACCGTTGAACGCCTCTTCTTTACTCGTCACGTTAACTTCCAGTCGCATCCATGAGTCATATTTAAGAATCCCACTCAATGGTACGTTTACTTCTACTTCTATGTTGCCCTCTGCTTTTGCTGGCTGGACAGCGACGCTGAGCCAAACCATCAGGAGGACCAACATCCATTTCCATCTCATGCTTGTTCCTCCGCTCGTTATCGTGACGCCAGTGAGATAACCAGCGTTTTTGGTTGCTCTTCGTGCGATATGAGCAGTAATTGCTTACCCTTCGTGGACCAGTTGGCTCGAATTAACTTTTTGGTAGAGCTATTAAATAGGGGGACTTCCCTCGTCACAACAGGTTGTGCATCCACAGTACTTTCAACGAGCTTTCCTTTGTCATCTGTGTAGGTCACCTGTGTATCCGCACTCCAGGAGGGCCATTCTCCTTTTCCCAGAACCGTTATTTTACCCGTCCTCGTTTCCATGATTCGGATTTCACCCTCGTTTACAAACGCTAGAAAGCGACCGTCTGGTGACCATTCAGGCTGTGAGCCTTCTGCGATTTTCCATTCCTGGAACGAAATCGTGCTGCTCACCCAAATCTCCTGAACGCCATTTTTGGTACGGGAATAAGCGATTGAATCGTCGTTTTGCGACCAGCTGGGAGCCTGATACGAGACGCCTTCCTCTTCTTTTAGCAATCGGCTGCTGCCCATGCTGTAGGTCGTTGGCAGATCAACGACCCATAGCCTTGAAAGCTGGTTTTGGTGCTCGACAACCGCGATCTTCGTACCGTCATTCGACCAGGAAACGGACGAGTATTTTCCCTCCGTTGGTGGCAATTTCACTGAAATGGGTTTCTGATCAGTGTTTAACGGAAGTGTACGTAATACAGACGATTGGGAAATGTACGCGATTTGGGTGCCGGCAGGGTCCATATCTACTTCTTCTGCTGTTGCTTGAACAGGAAGTGTGAGCAGCTTAGGCTCACGCACGGAAATCGCATCCTTGGTCCACCATCCATAAGTTCCAAAAGCTAGAGCCACAACCAAGGAAACAACACCTGCCTGAATAAGCTTCTTTCTTGCTTTAGACAAGCTGGCATCAGGTGACTTTTTCTTTTGCGCCTCTAACTCTTTCATCCTCTGCAGCAATTGCTTTTTCAAATCAGATTTCAATTGATAGTTGACAGGGACGGAACGCCGCATCTGTTTTAAATGGGTCAGGAGCATAGGAACCGTCTGGTCTTCGTCATAACCCCGGGGGTTTTGATTCTCCTCTCTCATTCGGAGTCCCCCCTTTCGTACATTTTCTGCAATTTTTGCAAGCCACGGTAAGAAATCATTTTGATGCTTGACTCGGTTTTATCCAGAACCTCCGCCACCTGACTGATTTTGAGATCGGCAAAATAACGGAGCATTAACACGTCCTTTTGATCCTGTGACAATAAGTCGAGCCGGTCACGAAGCAAACGAATCTCTTCATTCGTTAATGCTTGCCGCTCCGGCTGCCAGGTATCATCCTGTTCTGCTCCCAGAAATTCCTCCTGATCTACTGGGATCTCCCTGTTTTTCCGCATGAAATCCACATAGGCGTTATGTGCAATTCGAAAAATCCAGGAAGCAAACGGACTGGTTCTGCTATATTGTTCAAATTTTTCCAGCGCTTTCAAAAAAACCACCGTCGTCAAATCGTCTGCGTCCCATGAATTTTGAACGCGGCAACGCAAATATCGGTTGACACGATCAAAATATTCGTCATACAGTTCTGTAAATGGACGAGCTTCATAATAGTTTTCATTCGATTGGACCGATGATTGCGCGGAGCGGTTCATTGCCATCCCCATGTACGGTTTCCTCGGTTTCTTCCAGTCTTAATAAGCACATCTCTTCATGACGAGGCGTGCTATTAATTACTCAGACTTTTTATTTCTACTCTAACTTCGTATTACGTTTGGACCCCGAAGAAAGTAACAGAATTTAGGATAACTTTTTTTGAATTATTTTTGAAGGGCACGATTCAGCTCAAAAATGATATCCTCTGCTGCCTCAATCCCCACTGACAAGCGAACAAGCCCCATCGTAATCCCGGTTGCCTGGCGCTGTTCCTCCGTGAAGGCACGATGCGAGGTTGTCACCGGATGGGAAACACTGGTCTCCACACCAGCAAGGGATGGGGCAAATTTAATCCAGTCCAGCGCACGATAAAAATCATAAATTTTGCTTTCATCCGCCAAGGAAAATGAGACCATTGCTCCCTGTTTCTGTCTGTGAAAAAAGGAAGTTGCTTCTTTGCTTGGGTAGTATACTCGCTTGATGGCAGAGTGTTTTTCCAAGAAATCTGCTACTTGACTGGCATTGTCACATTGACGTTCCATCCTGATCGCAAGGGTCTTCAGACCACGCGCCGTCAACCAGGCCTCAAATGGGCTGAGTGAAGCGCCGTAGTTTACAACAATTTCTCGAGCACGGGCAATTCGTTCCGGATCCCCGACTAAAACACCAGATGTGACATCACTATGCCCACCGATGTACTTGGTGGCGCTGTGCACAACCAGATTAGCGCCCAAGGAATATGGCTGTACCAAATAAGGAGTGGCAAACGTATTGTCTACCATCACGGTCAGCCCATGCTGTTTAGCTTGCTCGATCCAGTACGGCATATCTACGACTGTCAACAGTGGGTTCGTAATGGTTTCCAGGAAAAAGAGCTTGGTATTGGGGCGAACATGGTCTGCGAGTGATGCTTCTTCATTCAGGTTGATAGACGTCAGTTCAATGCCAAAACGTGATAGCTCCTTGTACAGCAGTGCGTAGGTTCCTCCATAAATTTCATGGGAGGCCAATACGTGATCACCAGGTCCCAAAACTGAGAGCAGCCCAGCCATGATTGCGCCCATTCCTGAAGCCGCACTGACACCTGCCTCTGCCCTTTCAAGAGCAGCGATTGCATCAGAAAGCTCCGCCTGATTGGGATTGCCATTTCGCGTGTATAGATACTCCCCATCGCCTGTATAAAACTGCTCTACCTCCTCCAAGCCTGCAAAAGCAAATACGGAGGTTTGGTAAATTGGAGTCGACTTACTTTTAACTTGACGCAAAGGCTCATGCCCAATATGTACTGTTTTGGTTTCAAAACGCTCTCCCATGTTTAACCACCCTCACCATCATATATGTTATAATGCCGCATCATTCCCAATAGAAAGGCAATTGCGAATATCATCTCAACCTTGAGTCAAACACCGCATTTCATCTGACTCCATCATACCACGAGTACAGGTGGAGCATCCACGTGATTGGCATTTTGCTTCGAATCGATTGCTTATCCATCGAGGAATCGCATATGGGGTCACCTTTTAAACTTTAAATATACTCTTTAATCATATGAACATAAGCATTAAAGCAACAAAACATAACATTCTAAGTTAGAAATAGCATTTATTCCTGTATTTTCTGTCGGTTTCTACAACTTTTACATCGTTCTACCAAAGTTTGACCACACGCATCTTTTTATTATAATGTGATGTGGAGCGTAAAACGAGCATATGAAGGGATGAAGATGAATGAAACGTACGCTACTAGCGGTAAGTTCGATTTTACTTTCAATAAGCCTACTAGTGGGATGTAGTAACTCCACTGCACCTACATCACCCGAGTCTCCTGAAGCACAGCCGACTCAACCACAAAAGCCAGCGGATACCACCCCGGCGCAGCCACCTGGTCCAACCGGTGCGAAGAAATATGACAAAGCGCCAACTATGCAGATCGACAAAGCAAAGACGTATCAGGCAAAAATCTCCACAACCATGGGGGATATTACCGTTGATCTGTTTGCAAAAGACGCTCCTATCGCAGTAAACAATTTTGTTTTCCTTGCAAAGGACAAGTTCTATGACGGTGTTACGTTCCACCGTGTAATCAAGGATTTCATGATCCAGACTGGTGATCCACTTGGCTCTGGTAAAGAGGGGAAAACACGCCAACCATCCAGTGGGAGTAGCGACGAAACCATAGCTAGTGAAACGGTTGCTTAAACGCCTACTTTGACAGGATTTTAAACGCTGCCTTTAATAATTCATTTAGATCTATTCGGTAATCTATTACCACTTTTTTATCAAAAAAACTTACAGATCGAACTAGTTTTGAAACCATCATTTTTTTTGATGGAAGATCACATTCTTGATATTTATTGCTCCAATTGAACAAGGATGATTTTAACTCTTTGATTTTCTTCTCATTCTTCGTATTTACCTCAATCTCATGACTCACATTATTTATTCTTTTTGTACCCTCCTCCATTTCACTTTCTTTTAGTTTAATTTGTTCCATTACGTATTCTTCTGATAAAACACTCTGCCCTACAGCAATTTTTAGAATAAGTGATTTAACAGCTTCTAGTTCATGCATAATTACCTTTTTTTCTTTTTCTAAAGATTGCTTTGATAATTCAAGATTACCGATTTTATTTTGTTGGTTCTCGTCAAGTAGTGACTCGAATTGCTCTAGATTGATTAGGTATTCGACAGTGCCGTTTAATTTCTCTACTGTAAGATTTTCGTACACCTTTGCCCCAAAGTAACTTTTTGGGTGAGTTTCGCGATGATTTAAAGACTTTCTACATACATATCTCCAATACGTATAACTAGTTTTTGTTCCATCTTTTCTTGACTTGGTTTTGGTGCTATTGTCAGCATACAATTTAGAACCGCAGTAACCACATTTGGCAATGCCATTTAGGAGTAGATTGTTGCTGTGAGTGGGAACAATCCCCTCATTCATTTTCTCTCTTCTTGCGTCAATTATCTTCTGTGTATCATCAAACACTTCTGATGGAATAATCACCAAATCGTCTCTAAATGGCTTTAGTTTTACTTCGTTATCATTTGCTCCTTCTTTATGCACCACATTATATCTTTGAGTCCCAGTGTAGACTGGGTTTCTAAGAATTCTTCTTACAACATTACTTCTCCACTCAACTCCATTTTTAGACTTATAGCCAGCCTCATTTAAGTAATTAGCAATCTTATCAGCTCCATAGCCTTTTTCCAATACAAGATAGAAAATCAACTTAACAATTTTGGATTCTGATTCACTTAATCTAATATCTTTTATTGTTTTGTCATACTTAGGATGATTCATTCCAGTATCAAATATCTCATACCCATAAGGAATGGCACTTCCACTCCATTTCCCTTGCTCATTCATTTGCTTAATTGCTTCTGTAACACGTTCAGATGTCTTTTTACTTTCCCCTTCAGCGCTCCAATACCTTAAGAAGCTAATTAGAGAATCAACATGATGCTCATTTTTATTTATTAAGCCATCCATTACTGACCAAACTTCTACACCATGTTTATTTAAATACTCCAACATAAAAGGAATTTCGTCTTTCTTTCTCCCTAGACGGTCATCCTTCCAAACTACAAGGATATCAAAGCTTTTTTGCTCTGCTCCTTTTTTAATTTGTTGTAACTCATCTCTATCCTCTACACTCTTTTTAAATCCTGACACACCTAATTCAGTCAACTCTTTTGTCAAGCTCCATTCTGGTCGAGTACTGATAAACTGCGCAACTGCATTTCTTTGCATAGGAATATCATCATCAGTTACCTGTCGTTCTGTGGAAACTCGATAAAGCGCCCATACCCTTTTTTTCAATTTATCCACCTCATCAGCTTTAGTATATGTTAATTATATAATTTTATTTAAAAAAAGAAAAGCCCTGTGGTAAACAGGACTTAACTTGCATAAAACCTTCCAACTGCTTTCATAGCATCATTGTGTTCATTTAAATCATTAGTAAAATTCATAATTACATGGAAGCCGTTTTTGTCTTTTTTGCATTCAGCAGTCGCAGTACCATCTCCGTTAAATCTTACAATAAAGTTATCTCCATTTATAATCAGTTTTCTAATGATAGCCATCCCTCCCAGACTGCTTTTAGTAATTTTATGCTTAATGTTTTGTCCAACTTGACTGACAGGCCTATATAACTAATCCATTAATCCACTCGACAGTTTTATGTAGATATTTTTTTATCAATGATTCCTTTAGAGATGTACTTCTTTATGCTTTCATCTACAAATTCATTAATTTTATATCTATAGTTAACCTTTAATTTTTTGCTTTCAATTCTAACTCCAATGCTCCGAGCATCTTCTCGACTGACACTTGATTTACCTGTCTCAACTGCAAAGTTCCAAAAGTCATTAATATGTATAAAGAACACTTCATTGTCTTTAGTTTTTGTCTTTAACTTTTGTTCGCGGTAATTGACAACGAATCCAGCGATAACGCCCTGATGTTTAACTGCTTGTCTAAGTCCTTTTACTTGACTGGCCTTAATCATTACATTAGTTGTCGTATTCTTAGGCTTTTCTTCAGGCGAACTCTTACCCTCTATGTATGGATTGAAACTAATTGAAGCATCTTTTGTGCTTTTCAATTCAAGCAACCAGAGAAATGGCATCGTGTGTTGAATGGCATCACACAAATTAGATGGCGTAAAGGAAGAGCCACTTCCCTGTAGCCATTTAGCCGTATCCTTTAATCTCATATAATAATGATCGGAGTATTTGTAACTGTCCTGCCAATTTTGCTCAAAAACCTTTCCCTGTTTTGTATTTGCCATCTCGTCTCCTTATCCCATTTGTCCCATCAAACATACATTTCATTGTGTTTTTTGTTTGTAGAAATCCTCGAATCCCTCATGTGTTCGTATGTATTCAATAACTTTCTTTACATGCACTTTATATTTTGTGTTATTACCATCTATACCTTTAGTCATGTAAGGGTACTCGTCTTTCTTGTCTTTGTAATATCTAGCTTCAAGAAAGTATCGGTCTCCAAATTTATCTCTGCCAAGTGTGCGCACAGACAGTTTTATTTGTCTTTTACCCTCATCTATCCAAATGTAGTGATAAAGTTGCATTGTTCCGTCTTTATCGAGCTTCGGTCTTTTAAATTGATATATTGCGCCATTATGGTATTGGTATTCAGTTTCCCCGTTGTAAAATAGTCCTTTTGGAATTTCAATGATCTGATCATCTGCTTCAAATGTTCTCAATTTTGTTCTTTCTCTTCTGAGAATCGCGTTCAATTCCCTTTCCAGTTGTCCGATTTCAGTGTTCAGGCCTGATCGAGCTAGTCGTTTCGTCGGTTCATCTAACCCCATTTGGTCTAGATTCTCAACGACTCGCTTCAAATCCTCAATTTGTTTTTCATAAGTATCCTTCAAACAACCCTCTCCTTTTCAATCAATGTTAGATTTCATTCAAAGCTCCTCATACAAATGTTCTGTGGCGTATTCTGGAGTGAACTCAACCCACTTTTTAAGCTCTCCGTTATACACCTCTACTTTTAGGTTTTCAGGTTGCATCATATCTTCTACTTGTTTCTCAATTGAATATTTTCCATGAAGAATTTCTGCACATTTCATGTTGTGCCAAGTTTGGAACTTTTTACTTTTTACCAATCGTTCAAACGCTTTCTTTTTGTTTTGATGTTGGCTACGCTCATCTCTACTTTCACCTGCCGCACCGCTTTCAAGATGAACAATTCGAACACCAGAATCGGTAGTGTTTTGATGCTGACCACCTTTACCACCAGACCTAAATGTATCAACTCGAAAATCCTTCTTCGTTAATGTAAATAACAATTCTCTAGACATTTAACAACTCACTTTCCCTATGAAAGATAAATTTTATTGCTCCACCATAAGCCAGACAACGAAACCTGCGAACAATACACATATCATCGTAAAAATCAGGCTTACGATTTTGGCACCACGACTTTGTGCATTCATCCAGTCATTGTATGCCCCATACGCAAATAGTAATGGCAATGCAACAAACAGTATGAGTCTAATTAGCAAATCCATTGGCCTCCACTGATTCAAAAATTAATTTTCATCCACTTTTTAATTTTAGATAAAATCTTTTCTTCATACTTTTTACAGCTGCCATCCTCTAATGGGATGTATTTGCATTCCCATGTTGCTCTAAAGGTGCTCTCACACCATTTACAATTAAGACACACGCTGTTTTCCAATTCATCAAATTCTTGATCATCCATCAACAAACCACTAATCTCATACACAGATTTGTAATTGGATAAATATACTGACTCTTCGAATAATTCCTCAAAGAGATAAATGCCCTTTTTATATCTATGACCTAATTCATAGCATTTAATTGGCAGATTTTTTTGTGAGTATTCTCTCAACTCATCTAAGTTATCTACTTCTTTAACCAGATATCTATCGTATCCATCACACTCAATTAACAGCATGCACAATCCTCCATTCTATCTTTAAATTGTAATTGCACTAATCAAATCTTGAGTAAACTCTTTACCATTCTGAAAGAACCTAAATTGATACTTCAACTTACCATCTTTCCAAGTTTCCATCCGATATGTATAGTCGTTTCCACTCTTTTTTGACAGATCCAATGCTTTTGCAACCACATTCTCAATGTCTTCATGCTCATAGCATAGCTCTTCATCATCCCAAGCATATTTCTGCAATTTGCAGGTCTCCCCCATACACACCCACCCCTCTTTGAAACTTAGATTTCATCATTAAGCAAAAGCCAAATTTACAACTTTTTCTTTATTTGAGTTACCAATCAACCTTACAATAAAGCGTGAGAACTTATTCTTGTTTAAGGAATAGGCCTTATTCATTCTCCAGTTCGTAAATACATAATTTGATTCAGTATATACAACAATTTTATTTACTTCATTTTCTAAAAGCCAATCCATCAGTCTACTGAAAGCCAACATCTCAATTTCAGTGCAATTTCGCTTTTTATCTAGCAACTCATAGAATTGATACTCAGGATTGTTCTCTAGGTCAGTAATCGAAAATGCCAATGTTGACCTGTTGTTAATTGATTGAGATGCGCCATCAATATATGCCCTATACATTCGACTCCTCCTTTGTCTTAATGCAATATTGCTTAACCTCATTATTCGTGACCTCTAAGCAGTTTAATTGATATCCGTAAGCTGCTCCTCCATCAATGCCAATCTTACCTTCTGAGAACCATACATTAGCGCTTCCATGTAGGCTTACGCATGGGGTGTGACCAAACACAATCGTCTTATCAGTCTGAACCTTTCCATTGTGGAACTCATCTCGAATCCAAATCATCTCTTCATATGGAGTTAACTTCCAATTTTCATATTCAGGATTTAATCCTGCATGGACAAAGATGTGATTATCTGTCTCATGGTAGTAAGATAATGTCTTTAGGAATTCCACATGATACTTGAAGTTGTTCAAGATAAACCGTTTAGCTTTAAGCGTATCGATACCTGAGTCAAAGAAATCAAGGCCACAATATGATTCAACTGTTTGTAAGCCACCATTTCTGAAGAAGTTGAATTCATTCATTCCGTCATTTGTTAGTAACCAATCTAAGAACATTTTGTCATGATTACCGATTAAAGCAATTGCATCATATGTATTTACAAGATCAATTACTTTATCTAAAACCTGCTTACTTTGACGTCCACGATCTACATAATCACCAAGCAGAATAAGCTTGTCTTGTGTTGAGTTGAAATTAACCTTATCTAATATCCTGATAAATTGGTCATAGCACCCATGTATATCACTTATCGCAAGGATTCTGTTATTTTTCAAATTCTAGTCACCTCTTTATTTGCTAACATAGGTGGGCGTATTGTCATATTCATAGTTGTTAGCATTATCTCCCCATCCTTCGTCATAGCCCATTAAATAACCATCATTGAATCCTTCTTCAAAACCTTTATCAAATTGATCTTGAGCATTTTTCAAATGCAGCATGTCCAATAACGATTCAAGTTCATCAGGCGAGAGACCATTTTGACCATTGTTTCTATCAAACAGAAACCAGCCCAATTTCTTTAAGTCATCTGATTCAGAATTAATCAGGTCATTAATTTTATTTTGCATCTTGTCCTCCTTTGTATTTTTATTTTGTTTTAGTTAGCCAATAGTCTGGATAGTCTCGTCTCAACACTCTCATGCCTAAAAGATGTTGTAGTCTATGAATTGCATCTCCAAATTCTACTTGGTCATTCGGATGTGTAGGCTTTAAAGTTACAAATCCATTCCAAGCAGCAACAATATGATCAGCAATTTCTTTCTCTTCGGTTGTCATTCCTCCGTTTGAGTCCACTCTAACGACCTCCTTTCGTTAAAATTAGATTTTTAATTGATCTTCTCCATATAACATTCTCTTGAGCAAAAGTCAGGCATGTCACTTGGATAGCCAACAATAAGTTTGAAATTAACTCCGCATGCCTTGCAATTATTATGTGGTTCTTCGATTGCTTCTTCATATCGTATGTATCCATTTGACATCTTTTCGTCTACTTGGACATCGTATCCGCGCCACATATATCCACCGAAGATCGGAGTGCCATTATGGTATATGTATTTTCAAAAACGTATGGTGAAACTGTGATTTCCTTTCTCCAATTCGGCTTTGATTTCCATTTGGTAACTTCCCTAACCTTCCTGTGTAATTCCTCATTTTCTTGCTGAAGACGATAAACTAACGACTCCAGTTCTCTTATTTTCTTACCGCCAAACAACATACCAACTCCCTTAAGGTAGATTTTTATTCAGAGGTCTTAAAGTATTGAGGTGGGGCATATCCTTTAAAAAACTTGTCTGGTTTAATACCAAATGAATTTTCTAAAGAAATTTGTTGTTTTTCATGTCCTCCATTTAGTTCATAATTAAAATTTTCAACTAAATATTCAACCATTAAATCTAAGATCTTATCAGGAAACTCACTGTCAAACTTGTCATAAAGGCGACAAAGCGTATCGTTATCGGCAATATCGCTCAGATACTCGATGAAAACTTCTTTTCTATTCACTAATCTAACTCCCTAAAAAGTAATAATTTCATTGTGTTATTTTACTTTATTAAATACTAGCCTCTCACCACTAACCTGCAATTGCACTCGATCATTTGAACGCACTCTATATGCATGACTAAATTGTTGTGGAAACCTAACTTTATTGTCTCTAACCTGAGCACCTCTTCGTTTATCATCCGTTTTAACCAAAGCAAAGTATCCTGTCCCAACTCTGAGTTTCAGCCAATCACCGTTTTCAATGCATAACTCATCCATCATAAATGTAGGAATCTTCATGAACACGTTATAACCAGCTCCTTTTAGGTTTTGTTCAAATATTGTCAAATGGTTTGATTTCCTCCTGTTTTAAGTAACATTACCTTCTTTGTCTAAAAGACCATACATTGCACCGAATTTCTCAATACACAACTTCTTAAAGCAATCACTGTCATCACAAATTATGTAATCTTCTACTTGATATGTTTGATCGCCCTCATATAGTTCCTGTTTGCAAATGCAGATTGCTATAGGTTGTTGCTCTGCTTCTTCATATACAAATCTGTCCATCATTCATTCTCCTTGTGTGGGGATTCTATGATAGTGTATTCGACAAACAGATTTATATTTATCATTTAGTCCAATTTCTACCACTTTACCTGAATATACTGGCTTACCATCATTAAACTTTAGAATGTGAGTCGCTTTTCTTGTACAGTATGAGCACACCGTTTTGATCTCTTCAATCTTGTCTGCTGCACATATAAGAGCCTGACTTCCCAAGAATAATTGGTTTCGAAAATCTTTAAGCAGTCCATAGCAAATAACTGGGATATTAAGCCAGTCAACAATATTAGCAAGCTGATTTACATGTTTACTTTCTAAGAATTGTGCTTCATCAATTAGTACACAGCTGGGGAGATTTTGTTCAACTAATGAGTAAATATCTGTATCACCATGTATTGGAATTGCTTCTCGACTAATGCCAACTCTTGAGGTAACTCTCCCTACGCCAAACCTGTCATCTAACGCTGGAGTGAAGATCATAACCTTCTTACCAGAATCTTCATAGTTATGAGCTGAAGTCAATAACTGAAGCGACTTAGAAGCTGACATTTGACCATATTTGAATATCAACTTTGTTATGTTTTTCACCACCATTATTTTTGTTTAATATGTTGATTTATTACACTGCCAATAGTCCATAAGATGTTTGACAGTGTTTATAAACAACGTCTATAATGTGTCTCAGATAGGTAAGATGGGGTCTTACCTATCCTCTGTATTTCTTCTTTTTGACTTAGGCTTGCTTAATGTGGCAAGTCTTTTTCTTTTAGTAATTCGTATCCTGATTCTCCTTCCTCCTCTTCTTGCCTCCACAGAACTAGTCCATCATATGTATTTAGGAATCCATGAAACACTTCTCCATAGTCTGTGTAGTATTCGACTAGTTCTAGCTTGTGGGCTAATCTGTAATCAAAATCATGCGACTTGGCTAATTCCTCACTGTCTGTTATTTCATATTCTTCCGAATCTTGCGACTTGAAATGATAAATGTTTCTGACTTCGAATGACATTAGGATTCCCCCTATTATTGTGGACTGGTGTGGTTCGCTGCGAGCTCACATGATGATGCACCTCCTTAAAGTTTCTCAGTGTCAATGAGCTTTCTATACATGTCCAAAGCTTCAATTTGTATTTTCAGCCTGAATATTGCTTCGTACTCATCAAATGAAATATGTTTTGTTTCATTGGGAGTAATGTTCAATAACTCAAGTATCCCAGACTCTTTAATGTGATTAGTTAAATCAACTACTTTTTTTCGAATGAGTAGAATTTTAAGCATAGAGATCATTTCTTCATTGTCAGGTAGTTTAGATTCATAGATTTTTTCTTGTTCTTCTTTGATTTCTGTTTTCGTCAATTCTTTAGCTGCAAGCTCTTCATATTTTACTGCTTTTAATTTTCCGAAATGCTCTTTAAGTTCATCCATTGAAGGTATTGTTATTAATACGCTATCTTTTCTCAATTTTTGGGTTGGGAAAAACTTCTTAGTTTCATCGTCCCTCTTCACTAATTGAGGTAGAATAACATGTAAGTTGTATAATGCAGATCTGTATTTGCCCCTATTGTACGAATCTGGTTCAAATATTTCTCCAAGCTCTTTTTCTGTCATGGCTTTAAGACTTGCGGACGATACCCCCTCTGGATACACAGCGAGTATTTGAAGGGCTTTTCTTCTGATGATCTCTGTTGCTGAAAGTTTTTCCATTGTACAATCACAACTTTCTTAGAATTTCTAAGAATAGAATACTATGACTGGTAAGATATGGTCAAGGTATATTTTCTAAGAATTTCTAAGAATTTATCTATCCTATCTTTCTTGTGTGAAGCAGCTTCAATATACGGTTTGCCCTGCGTATGTATTTAGTTTCGTTACTATTAATGCTGCAAAAGAATTTATGTAATGTCATCAGATCATTATAAAGATCAAGTGCTCTATCATACCTGTCTATTCTTGCTCTTCTATCATTCTCTTCTTGTTCTGCCACAAGGATCAAGTTGTCTGCACTTGTACAATATACCTGCCCATTTGCATCATCCTTCACATCATACTGAATGATTGATTCGTAGTGAAAGTTAATGAACATGGCACTACTCTGTAATCTTGTAATTGTAAATACTCTCTTGCCAAATCCTTTCATGTAAACTTTGTCTTTCACTTTGAATATCTTGTCCATTATTAACACCTCCATCGATATATCTCTAATGAAATAGGACTTTTATCTAGAGTTTAAAGAATTCCTTTCGCTTAGTTGCCCAACATCCACACTGACATTCGTTGTCGTTCGTACACCTCCTTATTCTTGCACTTGGTAAACTGTATGGACGATTAGCAAATTGGAGCCTACCTTCTTGACAGTCAATTTCATCAAGGATTCGTACAAGTTTTGATTTTAGTTCGGTTTGGCGAAACCAAGAGAAGAATCCATTAATTGAATCCATTTCTTCTTTAAGTTGATATGCCTTTTCTTTTAGTTTAGAAACATTTACTCCTCCGAAAAATTCACCCCATAGCGAACTCAACATCTAGTCTCCTTTCGTTAAATACATAATTTTATTTATTTTTGAATATCTTAGACATCGTATCAATCAAATGTGCAGCATCTTGAGCAGACTTTTGACTTGCGTCATACTCGTTCAAAGTATCTAGGGCCATTTGAGTTTCCTCATCAAGTACAACTCTGTTCTCATTTAGATAATTCTGTCCCCATGGTATGATCTCATCCATCCCTTCTTTCTTTGCTGCTTCTTTGTCAGTTTTACACTCAATTACCCATTGAATAAATGGAGCTAAGATTGCTGTCATTGGAATAATGACTCCACACTAAATTAGAATCCAATCAAACATTTCATGATCCATAACTCTTGCAAATAGGATGCCGAAAAGACTAAGAGAAAGACTCCCAATAAATTTAGGATAGTAAAAATCCCTCCTATCAAAGATGAACACTCTAAATTGTTTTATCATATATCTGCTCCCTCCGAATGAATTTGCGGTTCATGTTGTTCTTCTACTTCATTCTTCACCGCCCTTTCCAAATCAAACTGACAATTCATTGGTTTTTTACATTTTGAAGCTTTTCAAGTCTTGATATGCTCTCCAAGGTTGTATGACTCGCCTATAAGATTCGATAAACTTTCGAATGTCATCATATGTATCAAACAAGTTCTTCTTTGATTTTGATTTTACATAGTACATGTAATCACCTCACATCCCATTGAAATTGATGATTTATTGCATTACTGAAACAACAAGGCCAGTCGCACAGATCAAGCCCAGAGAACTAAAGCTAACTTTCTCCGCTTTGTTAACACTCGTTAGAAGTCCACAAAGTGTACAGCCTGTCCCAAAAGCAAACATGGATACCTGAAGCAGAACTAGATCCATTGATTCTCTCCTCTCATTTAATTGTCCAAACCAGTAACCCTTGAATAAAGTCCATAAAATCTACCTCTACGTAGCAGCTCTTCAAATCCTTTTCGATCCATCATTACGTACTTGTCATATACTTTAATTTCCCATCCATCTTCCTCAAGAACAATTTTGCGTTCAGGGTATTTTTTTGTGTAAGGTAATTTACTCACCTATTCTCCACCTTTCAATGAAAGTAGCATTTGATTGAATCTATTTTACATATACTCTTCGTTTTGATTCCTTGTATCTAAAGTTTAGATCAAAGTACTTTGGAGTTGTTTCATATGTATTAATTTTGTTCTTGTTCACCTTGCTCGTTGCACCAAGACTACCTGTAGTAATTATTAGTTTCTTCTCTCTTCTAGTTAGACTGTCTGCAACCTTATTATTTTTTCGACTAATCCAACTAAAGCAAACATGTCTAAAACCACTTGTGATTTCATTTATCATATTAAATCTTTCACGACTCTTGTTATCTGTCTTCTGACCATTTGCAGTTTCAATCACGCCTTTATTGTCACCATGTACACTTACATCTCTTACTCCCAGAGCTCTCAATCGTTTCAACAATTTAATCAATGCAATCACTTCTGCTTCATTGCTGTCGTCTGTTCATGTCATATACACAGTTTCATCTATTACTTTACCTTTGTGGTTGTAAATGACATAAGCAAGTGCAGCAATACCTTTATTCCAGTCATACGATGCATCAAAATAAGCTCTATGCATGTAGACATCCTCCTTTTTTATTTGTCATGTAATGTATTCATAATGCCACGCACCATTTTTCCACTGATAATACACTGGCCTAGAAAAATACTCATTACTCTCATCAACGTAGTAAATCTCACCCTCCTTCGCTTGCATTGGCAAATCTCTGAAGTAGTTAACTGTGTTTAGCATATTGCTCATGGGTTATCCAGTACTCCCCTCGGTAAAAAAGAATCCAACAAGTTATTTACTCGTTGGATTCATAATATCATTTATTTTAAGTTAGTAAATAGGTTTTATTATAATTTTTTACTTAATATTTTTGTCGTATATCTTAAAGTAATAGTCGTATGGATTCTTATTGTCTTTGACTCCCTTAGCATTGCTGATGTGTTTCCACTCACTCATATCGATCTCAGGGAAGTGTGTATCACCTACAAATTCATGGTCAATTTCAGTGATGTACAGTCTATCTATGTAAGGTAAGAACTGTTTATAGATTGATGACCCTCCAATAACGAATACTTCTTCACCAGCTTCAGCGTGACTCTTACACTCTTCTAAAATAGGCTCAATTGAGTTGTAAACGTCACACCCTTCTGCTTGATAATCTGGATTTGATGTTAGGATGATGTTTGTACGATTATGCAGTGGTCTACCAAGTGATTCGTATGTTTTTCTTCCCATGATTACTATTTTCGTTGTGGTGAGTTGTTTAAAATATTGTAGGTCATTAGGAATAGACCAAGGCAAGGAATTATCCTTACCCACTAGACGATTTCGATCATGGGCGACAATAATTGAGATCATTAAATTGCTACCTCCATCTTAATCGATGGATGGTACTTGTAATCAATCAACTTAAAGTCATCGATAGTAAAGTCATAGAAATTTTTAATTTCAGGTTTGATCCATAGAGTGGGTGCTGGATACGGGTCACGTTTAATTTGTTCAATTAATGCTTCTTGATGTCGGTCATAGAGATGACAATCATCAATATCAAATGTTAATGTGCCAAGTTCATACCCTGTCACTTGCGCAATCATTCGCTGCAATACATAGTATTGAAAAACATTGAATGGATTCCCTAATGCCAAATCGTTTGACCGTATACCTACAACCAGGTGCATCTTGCCTCTTTTTATAATCCAATTTGTCTTCCACACACATGGAGTTAGGGACATTTCATCTAAGTCATCTTTATCCCATAAAGTTGTAAGATGTCTTCGAGAAGACGGATTGTTTTTCAATGACCATAGTAGATAATCAACCTGATCAATTTTTGGGTAGTCAATGCCTACGTTGTATTTGTCTTGTTCAATTGTTTGTGAAGGAATGGCTCTGCAAGGTTTTCCGAGTTGATAGCCATAGGCTGCTCCAATAGTTCCTTTCCACTCACCTTCTTGAATTTCCCATTCATTCCAAATGTGAAAGTTCATATTACGCAAATCCTGAACCCTGTTTGATTTTATTTGCCATATCCATAAGAGTTCCTTAATTGCAGTTTTCCAATAAACTTGTTTGGTGGTAAGGATAGGAACCTCTGTGTTATCAAATTGCAATTTCTTGGAAATCACACTTTTGGTATAAGCAGGCTTTCCATCTAACCATATAGCACGTACTTGCTTATCGTTGTCCCATTCACCGTTTTGGATAATGTCGCTAATTAATTCCTTATACTTAATATCTGCTATCGACAATTAAAAATCCTCCAATAAATAAAAAGTGTAATTAATTTTCCAAATATTTGTTGATCGAGAATTAATGGTATGGTATGGTAATTATGGTTGTACAACTAATATTTTCCATAAAAGGAGTTGTTTGTTTTGAAAAAGGCTCTTCTTGCAACATCTTTGTCGCTAACTTTGTTAGCTTCTGTAGCACTACCCACGTCTGCCAATTCTCAAGATTCCATCCAAAGTTCTCAAAAATCCAGCCAAAAAATTGTAGTTAATGACAATGGACAGAATGTAGTTGCAAATGTGGACATACTTCAAGATGATAACAAGATCAGGAAAGTAAAAGTTACAGTAGGAAATAATACAAGCATTGTTGAATATGATAAAGTATCACAAGTATTTACAATTAATGAAAATGGTGCAATTTCTAAAATTGATCAACGAGCAGCAGAAATGAAACTTTCCAATAATAAACGTGCTGCCGCTAAGGACATCGGTGACTATGATTTAATCGATAGTTATTCTGAGTGGTGGTATGACTCCTATTATGATATCTACTATTATGACAAGGTAAATCGGTATTTCTGGGCTATTTCAAACGGAGATAGATCAAAGACTACTTGGGAAACAAGTTCTAATGCTTCTGATTTAAAAGAATTTAGATCAACACTTAACACTTTAAGAAGCCATGAGCGATCTGCTGAAGTTGCGGCAGGTGTTATTGCGACTTCAGTCACAGCGGCAGTCCTGTCAGCTCCTGCTACGGCTGGTATCGGTACAATCATTGGTCTTGCTGTGGGTGCTGGAGCTACTATGTACGCTGCTGAAAAATACTGGAACGCTGTCTCTACATACAGAGATCTCAGATACGTCTATGCTAGAGTAACAATTCAAAGCTAATTAACTTACTAGAGTGAATCTTTTTTATGGATTCACTCTAGTTACATCCACTTCAAATAAGGGGAGAGATATTATGCCATATTTAATGCCATCCTTGTTGACAATATCGGTTGTATTAGTTATCTGGAACTTTATAGTTTCATACAAATATAATTTGCATAGAGTTACATTAATCCCAACTATTCTTGTTCTTGTGATACTGCTTTATTTACTGTTTAATTTTTTAAGAATGTAGATTAAATCATTTTTCAATCAATTTCTGCTTTTATTGGATCTCTAACACCTGTAAATTGATACTTTCTTTTATAATTACAACTTTTGATTCCCCCTCCAATGCAGCTCCAACAAACTCATGAATGTTCTTTGCTTGCTCGTATGTATAGTCATCAGGTACTTTAACAATAAGGATGCTGCCCTCATTTAGCGATAGAGTAGATTCTGCAATGACATCATCATTTTGATTTACTGTCTTAAGAACATATTGTTTCATGTGATCACCCTCCTATGAATTAAAACTTGGTCTTTATTAAATCTTCACTTATTTGTTTGATAAATGTTTCTGGATCAGGAACCCGTGACATATCTAAAGTGATGTTTGTTACATTCTTAATCTTGGACGATTCCCGAAGTTCCTCTACGATTACACAAATGCCATCTGCTATTACTGCTAGAAAGATGACAGGCATTGCGAATGCCAGTGGACCCCCCTCAAGAATCATCAAAAGTATCGCTATGATTGTAAACAACGTTTTTCGAATATATTGCAATGCGTAATCTCCATACAACTTGATTTGATTTACCACTTTATCAACTCCCGTTAAAATATAATTTTATTTAGTTAATTAACCTTGTAACATTGATTCAATTTCACCAATCTCAAGTTCAACCTTCTTTTCACTTGAAAGAAGTTGGTCAAGTTTAGATTCCATCGCTTTAAGTTTCCGCTCTTCTTCTTTTCTACCTAAGAACTCAAGTTTTGCCTTCAAGTCAGCGATCCAATCCGTTACATTGTAGCCACTGATATTGTATTCATTGAGCAAGTCTAAATCTTTCGCTGCAATTGCATATGTATTGAGCTTGACCATGAGAGTAATCAGCTGTTCTTTGTTGAGCACTTGAATGTTGTGTCTTACTCCATCAACCTCAATTGAGCAATTTGTGACTGGGGTGAATTTCTCAGACTTGCTCAGTTTACTTTTCTTATCCTCGATTTGCTTCTTAAGCACCAAGATTTTTTGATCGTTACTATTTGCCATCTTCTACTCTCCTTTTTGGTATAACTTTCCATTTACTAAGTATTTGTTTCTGTACATTGGTTTATATTCTGAGTGGATCTCTTCAAGTGTTCCTTCGAAGATTGTTTTATCTTGATAGGAATAACCTCTGCTAAACCATCTGTCAGTTACACGTTCTTGTACAATAACGCTATATAGTATATTGTCTTTATTGTTTACTTTTATTTTAGCTGTTTCGTCTTCATTTTTATTCAGATATACAATTCTATCCCAGTAATTAGATGAGTTGATCTTATTGATAAATGACTCAAGTGTGTATTCAATATACTCATCTTTAGTCTTGTCGTATGGGGAATAATCTGTCATGTGTTCCAATGATTCAAACATAGCAGCGTAATTATCCACTGGTTCAGAAGACACTACTTCAATGAATTTATCTCCAAGTGATTTCAACTTCAATAGTTGTAAGTACGGCTTTCCTTGATAATCCTTAGAATCTTTTGCGAAGAAGTAATGCTTCCCTTTGTTGACATCAGTGTAATAACCACTTTCCCCTTTCTTTTCGGGGCTATTATATTTAGTAGTGTGATAGTCGAACCGTCCCATATAAATCCATTCGTCATTGTCTTTAGTTTTATATGTTCCACCAAGTACTAAGTCTTTTGATTTAACATGTTTGTTCTCATGGAGCACCTTATTGAACTTGGATATTTCTGTATAATCAGGTGAACTTGTCGGAATCAGAATCAAGTCAGTTCCATCCCAACCATATACAAACTCACCTTCAAGGCCTTTGCCCTTAATCGAATTTGTGTTCTCCAGTATGTACAGTAGATTAGGTATGCTAATTTCAAACTCGAAATCGCGTGGGTCATATACCCTAACATATGTCTGACGATGATTCCACCCTGTAGAGTAACCACCAGCTTTTTTATTCAACACAAATCCAGAAGTAGGAGTATTCTCAAAGTCTTGATCTTGTATTTTTTGATCTCTCCAACTTTGCCAAGACTTCTCTTTTCTTAGAGTTCCCTTCTGATCATAGTAAATCACATACGCAAGCTTACCTGTATATGTGCCACTTCTTTCTTGAAAGCCTACCTTAATCTTCTCAGGTATGAATATGTTTGTTTTAATGCGATTTCCCTCCCATTTTTTTAGATAAAATCTCTGCTTTATTGTGTTTCCCATTTCATAATAACCCACAATTATTCAAATAAATTTTAGTTAAATACGCTTCAATAACTTTGAAGAGATGTTGCTGTGATTGCTTGTAAAATGGATGTTCAAATTTAGTCCTTTCAACATATCCATAAGATATTAAGAATTTTTGAGACTCTGAAATCCAGTTATTAAATATAAGAGTTTGTTCTTTATCGATAATTTTGTCGTTACTAAATCTAAAACTTTCCCCTATTGTCAATAAATTATCTATAAACCTATCTAATTCATAGTTCAAGTTATCTCCCCCTCTCTTCTCGTGATATTTTTCTGGAGAGCCTACAATTTAAAATTACCCCCTCCATATTTAGGCATATCTCCATAAAGCGTTTGAAATAGGCAATGATAATCATTGTTTTGTTTTGCAGATTTCTTCAATTTCAATTCAATTAGTTGAGTATTTCTATACTTTGTGTTTATCTTTAAAAACTCATCCTCAAATGTATACCTGTGGACACTCTCTCCTCTTTTCATTTTACTTACATAATCATCAAATATATCTTTTAAGCTCTTGCTTGAATTCATTAATTATTACCTCCCCATTGATCCAATAAAAGACATCTTTCATCAGAATTTTTACACTATATGCAGTGTTTTGTTAAAGACGTAAACACTACATATAGTTTGTTTTTTAATTCTATTTCCTGTTCTCGATCATTTGTCTCTCAATCTCTTGCTTAAGTTTAGGTTCTGGGCCTTCCCAGCCCTCTGGTTTAATAATCTTACCATCCCCTTCACGGTAGCGAGGCTTACCATCTGGGAATAGCTTAGCCATGTTGGCACTTTGTACGATATCAAAGAGAGGTTGAGGATCTACACCCATTACATCAAAACTACCTTGTACGAAGTAATCTACATCAATAAGTGCGTCTGCCTGAGCTACAAGCACATCATCCACTGGTTCGTTTTTATCAATGATTTTCTTGGCAGTAGTATTAATGGATTGCTGAAGTGTCTGAACCATTTCTGCAAATTCATCCTGATCACCAGCTGCTGTTGCATACAAAAACTCAACCAATTCCTCTGCTGTCCAGCAAGTACGTGCAATCGCAATTTCTTTTGAGATTGCTTTAGGTGAACTACTGCTCGCATGATTGAAAGCATGATGAAATTCCTTTACTTGATCCTTTGCGTAATCCAAACCTTTTGTAACCGTCAAGTAAAATTGAACACCTTTTGCTAATTAATTTTGAACACTTTCGTGTTCA
>NZ_LGIQ01000009.1:4926-25954 GCF_001187725.1 Brevibacillus reuszeri | reverse complement strand
TGGGAATTAAGTGTCCAATTTTATCTAGTGGATACTGTCCACTTTAGTTTAGCAGTCACAACTTAACGCTCTCACTAAAATATGTGCCCCTGATATAGGTAACTAGGGATATAATATCCGATACTCCATATTGATCTGTTATGCTTCTTGTGTGCGCATCTACATACAAGTTATTTTTATATACAACAGTACTCTTTTTGTTGTCACCACTTGGCATGCCACAAGTAAAGTAATCAGTGTGAGGCCTGATGCTGTGCATCCCCAACTCTTCCAAAATCGTTTCTATCTTCTCTTCAATGATAATCCGTTCTTTTAATTCTTGGATGTCCACTTAAAACACCACCTATGACTTTCGCTTTTTCTCCCTAGGCTTCCTAATCAGATAGCCAACCTCCTTCCATATGTTCCTATCGAGGTCAACTTCCGTTACTAATGTCATACCCTTCCCACCACCACGATTTTTATCTACCTTCTGTCCGTAGTAAGTCTTATTAACATCTAAGGGCGTTTCTCCCCATTGATTTTTAATGAGATAATTTTCATATTTTGATTTGTCGATTCGCTTCTCAAGAATAAGATGGTCAACAACGTGCTTGAGCTGCTTTGCATTTGCAATGTTCATAGAAGAAAGTTCTTCAACATCTGTTAATACTGTTTCATCTGTCAATTGGATTGTAGCGTATGCACCAATGTTTAGCTCGCCAGCCAGATCCTTCAATTTGGTTGTTGTCTGTTTAATTGACTCCCAATTATCAGTTTTATAGCCCTTTAAAGTATCATAGAAAATATACTGCACACCAAGTCCTAGTACGTGCTTTTTGATCTCGCGTTCCAAGTCATCATCCGAGTATTGACTTAACTCAAGGAAATAAATCTTGTGATTATCTTCAATCCAACTTCCAATAGTTTCGCTTATGTATTCAAATTCTTCTTCGTTCTTGTAATTGCCGAGAACAATATCATACTCCCGTATGTCATAACTAAATCCAAACTCAGGATTATTACTGATGGTCGAAGCCTGCATTGCATACCATTCATCTTCATCTTGCTCGTTAACCAAAACCAAAACGGGTACTTTTTTAAGTACACCTAAGAAGTTGACAATTTTAGCCATCCTTCTTGACTTACCTTCGTTACTTAACATCCCATCGATAACAAGCTTCTTCTTCCGAAATCCTCTGAATAATTCTGTCCAGATTGGGAATGGGAACTCTACTCCCATATCTGGCGCTTCACGCCACTTGGCTAATTTCTTCTTAATATCTTTTCCTAATGAAGTTGCAGACTTCCCCCCTCCTATCACTGTGTTAATATTGTCTACGTTAAATCTCATGAATCTTACAATATCTTCAGCCTTCATCTTAGGAAATGCTTTGTGTTGCATTAACTTTTCAACAGGGAATCCTTTTCTGCTAAACTCTCTGAGAAGTGAGTACTTCTTGATGGCGTCAAAGTAATTCTTGATGTCTTCAGGATCAGCAAGCTCAATTTGTTTTTCAATGGTCTTCCATCCACCTATTTTTCTATACTGCTTGCTCCTGTCTGGATCTTGGTTCATAAAGATATTTAGTTTTGTTTCACTTATTTCTTGTGAGAATGTCTTATAGAACAACTCAAATGAGTCATATAGAAATTTGGTATCTGTATCTTCGAAGTCATACTTTGACTTAATTAGTTCCGCATAATCAACAAACATGATAGGCTTAGAATACATACTACCAACAAATAATGCCTCACTCGTTAGGTCGTACATTTCAACTGCATTACTAATGCTTCTCACTCCTTTTACAGCAGTAACTCATCCATAACGTCTGTAATATCGAATTCATTTGCTCTCTTGTTTTTCTCTCTTCTCTGTCTGTGTATTTCTTGTACAATCTTACCGTCTTCCAATCTGGTTTCAATCTCCATTGCTTCAACGTTTGCAGTTAACTGTTTTGCTTTGTATCGTCGATAATCGCCCATATTTCCTATGACAACAGCCAAGTCATAATTCATTCTGGACGATACTGACATCTGTTTTTTGGCAGCAATCTTATTGAGATAACTTTCCATATGTTGATAAATATCAAGTAGGGTTTCATAATTAACTGGATCTTTAACTAGTTCATGCTTTCCAGTTCTGATAGATTGCACTTTCATGTAGAAGTATGATGGTAACGCTGCGTCATAGTAGTTCATTAGCCATTGAAAGAAGTTGTTTTTGTCAATCATTTCTCTTATTTCTTGTTCTCTGTAAGCAACACGTTCTGAAACACGAGTCTCAATTTCTTCATCTGTTAGTCGTTTACGTGTTTTAAGATGAAGCATATAACAGTCAGTGTGATAATATTTTTTTGTGTCATTATCTCTAATAAAATCATCAGTTTCAGAGTCAATTGATTTCACATTCTTTGGATCACAATAATTGCACTTTAACTTCATGATTCACCTCTAATATTAAAGCAATAGGGGAGAAATTAATCTCCCCTATTCTGTTTTTTTATTTTATTCTGTTACAAGTTCATAAAACTTCTTCATCTGTTCAGTGTCATCGATTTTATTAAAATCAACAGTCAGTCCAGCCTTTTTAACCTTTGGAAGTAGCGCCTTTTTCTTAGGATCGCTCAGTGTTTTAATTTGTTTGTCAATTGCCTCTCGATACTCGGCAACTGTTTCTGGCTGCTTCTCTTCCTCCTGTTTAGCAGAGGATTCTTCTACTTTGCTAAATCCTTTTGCGATTACATCTTCATCTTTTTCTACACTTGACTCCAATGATTCTTTAACAACATTTGATTGTTTTCCCCGATTGCCATCAATGACTGATTGCCAATAGAGTGGGGTTGGATTATCAATAATTTCGTTCTGTTCAAATACTCGTGTTCGGTCTTTTCTCATGATCTGAGACTTAATTGTTCCATCTTCATCTTCAAAATTTCGCAAAACTGTGAAGAATTCGTATTCAGCACCATCCCATGTATCTGGAACCTTACCTACTTCTACAAGTTCCATTTTGTCTCCAACCTTTTGCATTACCTTTTTAGTCTTCTCACGAGATGTAACTACAACATACTTGTCAGTTCCAGTAATGAGGCTACGAAGAAGGTTTTTACCCTTCATTTTAATCTTGTCATGGTCTTTAAACTCAAGTCCTGCTGTTGCTTCAGCTACTGCCTGCTCAGTAGCATTTTTCTCTTGTGCTTTTGCTTTAAGTCGAGCACGTTTTTCAGATACACCAATTGCAGCAAACTTTACATTATCACTAATAACTGTGATACCATCAACAATAATTACATCTGCTCTAAACGGATTGCCTTCGGCATCAAGTGCCACGACTTCATTGCCATCTTCATCTTCAATATAAAGATCTTCATTATCCATTGCCTTGGTTGCCCATTCTTCAACTTCTGTGTATGATGTTGTGTACACAAGCAGAATGTTATTTAGATCGACACCCTCAGATTCAAGATCTTCGAGATAGTTGTCTACACTGCCCGTTTCACAATCAATATAAAGAACTCGTAATGGTTTACCAAGTTCTGATTTCATTTTTGCCATCGCAAGGGCAAATGAAGATTTCCACGTTCCCTGTTCTCCATACAAGAAAAATTTAAGACCCTTTTTAACCACACTACCACTTTTTGCTTTTGCCAAGATAATTTCCTCCCGTTATCTTAAATGAATATGTATTTTAATTTTATTTACTACCAAGGAAGTCCGTCATCTTCAGAGTCTTGGCTTTCTTTATCATCAGGTTTTTGTCCCCAACTTGCATTATTATTACTATTATCTGAACCAAACTCTTTAAATACTTTTAATGCTTCTTCGATAATTTCTTCACTGTATGTCTCTTTGTCAATTGATTCTGGATCAGCACCTGTTACAACTAATTCTCTAATGTAATTATTCTTCACTTGTTTAAAAGTATCTTGTTGGCCCCATACAAACTTGGCTGCTTCCTGAATTTCGTCAGTATCAATCTTGTTGTAAATATTACCCCAAACATCAATTGCAGTATATGGTTTCAATTCTTTCCGCAAGATGTTTGCGAACGCTGCATCTCTTACAATAAACTCTGTATCTTCAACAGTTTTGAATGTTACAATTTTAGCTGCCAATTCAAAACGTGGATCATTTTTATCATCTACTTTTGTAATTCCCATGAAGATAATACGCTGTCTGAAATCGTTCAATTCTTTAAAGTCTTCTGTTTCAAAATCAACACTGTCCGCCAAATAGAGCTGTTTAACATTAAACTTCTTATTTCGCTTTACTTCATCATTCACTTTGTTAGATGAGAATTCCAATTCCCCCCGAATAAACACTCCTTGCCCATCAGTGAGCTTGTCATATACAGTCTCAGCTGCATCATATTCAACCAATGTTTTAGTAACGTTCTTACCTTCTTGATCCTTTTCTACACCAATGCGAAGACCATAAAGATTGAACCCTTCTGGCTGCTGATCAAATCGTTTTTTCCATGGAACCTTAATCATTTCGCCCTTCTTACCTTTTTCCTCTGCTTTCTTTCCATAAATGACTTCTTCACGCTCAACGCCCTGAATTGTCACGTACAAAGTTGACTCTGGTGCAGTCTCAACTCCAAAGTTAAGAATATGCATTCCCTTCTTACTTTTTGTTTCGATAACCTTGAATGCATTATCTCGTAATAGGCCAGTTGCCAATCCTCGAAGTTTAAATTCACCTCTAGTTTGTGGTAGTCCAAGACCTTTATTTTCTGCCATTATGTATATCCTCCCTATTTTTTAATTGTATAATTTTGTTTAATATAGCGTTCTTATACAATCATGGAGGGCTTCGTCCTGATTTGTAAATCAACTGACCACCTCGCTTATATTCTTAATATAACATCACCCCAACCAACTTTCAATAGATTTATCATCTTTTTTTATTCAATATTTTCTAATCAAATGACACTTTTATTCTAATGTCCAAACCATAATATAATGGAGCTCTTTACTTCCAAGGCTATTCGATGCACCTTGGAAGTAAAGATGTACTATTTGTTCTAAAGTGTTATGTCTTATCATTAGAAGAATTAAAATACTCTTCAATGCTTGGTGCATTATGCATTTCCAATTCTAAGGCCAATCCAAAATCATGGATACATTTCTTATCTACTGTCACCGAAAACTGACTATCACTTTCAGTTAGTAAATCAAAAGTTAATAGGTATGTATCTGATGACGGTTCCTTCTCCCAAAGTAATTCAAGGTGCTTTTCATAGTGCGAAAAGTGACCCTCATATATTCCTATTGGAAATTGTTTTAGCAGTTCGATAAAACTTTTGAGGACACGATTCGTCCACCCAAATTCTAATTCCTTTTCAACTTGTCCATCTAAGTAGTATTTAGCAATTAGCTTACTTCCTTCATCATCGTCTTTAGTGTGATAGAGGAAAGATAATTCAACCGATTTTCCCGAGTCTGTATTATCCTTTAATGTTGTTGAAATGCTAATCGCCTCCTAAATATCCAATCGCTAAAAAATGGACAGTTGTTTAGTTTAATGTCACTTTAGTTATAAAACCAGTTAATTAATGTCCATCTTCCATTTGCAGGTCTGTTAATAATGGCATTGCCAGTGTCTTTATATATCGTGATGATTGTATTTTTTGTCTCATCCATTACAAGTACTATTTTACTATTTGGGTCAACGATAATGCGAGAATTTTGTATTGTATCTTTGTACGTCTTTAACGCCAACATACCAGATGATTTTCCTGACAAAATTTTATCAACCATTTTACTTGTAATTCCGTCAATAAACGCTTCTTGCATAGCATGACCTGTTAGCTTTGTTCTGATTTCATTTTTGGTGGCCTTTACTGTTTCGGTCTTACTGGTTGACTTAAAAACAAGTTCAATCAACTTTTTGATCGCACCAGATCGTTGAACTTCTACTCGACCTTGCTCTGCTGCCTCTTCTTGTGCTAATGCTGCCCGAGCCTTTTGTACCCTAACTTCAAAATCATCAGATGCTGCATTGGCAAATGACGATTCCGCAAACATACTAACACTCAAAACAACAGCTAAACACATTGATAAAGCTTTGAACCACTTAGTCATTTCACTACCAACTTTCCCCATTGGATTCTATTTGCAATGCAATTCATCAAGAATTACATCACTACTATATATTACCAATAAAGGAAATAGCGTCAATTAAGTTACATATATTGACACATGATATTCGGTTTTACTTATATAATTGAAAATTTATGTTTACATGTCTCATGTATAGCTCATATAATAAATGTTTCTTTGAATCAAACGGATCTTTTATTGGATTTTATGTCGCGTAACAATAAATCTCTTTATAAAGCTTCATTCTGTTTTGTTCTGCACATTGAATGGCATCTTCTAGTTCGTCAAATCTACCGAAGCATTTATTCTTGCCATCAACCTGTAATTGTACTATGTATTTTTGTTCAGTTTTACTCCAGCAGACATTTCTGCAACCTGTTGTACTATTCGTATTTGCACCACGCCTATTGACCAAATTCTTCTTGTTGCTTACTTCCACCAGGTTTCTTTTTCTACAATCAAGGGTGTTATGATTTACATGATCTAAGAATACTTCTGGAGGTGTACTAGTCACAAATTTATGTAAATACATATTTTTATATTTTGGTTTGCTGTTTTCCATACCTAAGTAGATGGTTGCTTGAGCATAATGAGATTGCGTAGTTTCACGCCACTTCGGACTCCATTTATATTTAAATGCTTTTAATCGTTCAAAGTCCTCAAAATCTGCATATGCCTCCAAAACATCGCCATTTCTCTTATCTAGATAAAGGATAAGGGTATCTCCTTCAATTTTAAACCTATTTCTCATTACATCTCTCCTTTTCCAATCATATCAACTTTTTATTTCGTTTCTTCAACTTGGGCATACTTGGATAGCTCCTGCCAACGCTTAATTACGTTAGGATGTGCATACTTATTGTCCTCTTCAAGCTTCTTCTTAGCAATCCTACCTAGCTCTGGCTTCCACTCTTCAATCCATTTATTGATATCTGAATGAATATTATATTGAGGGTATAAAAGTTTCGATCCATCAATGATAGCAAATGGCCCATCCATTCCTCTTGTGGTGCGTAGAAATTGTAATCCTGCCCAACTTGCTTGAAATCCTGTCATTCCATGCTTGGAAGCAAAATAGTTAAACATTGCTACAGTTGCTTTAGACAATGAGTCTGCAATTGAATTATAATCATGATTCTGAGACTCTAAATCATTCACATAGTTGGCTAATTCTTCCCAAGAATTAGGCCATGCACCACATTTTGTTTCATTCATTTTAATTCCTCCATTATCTTTCTATAAAATAGATATTTTATTTTGTTTTCTTAACTGTTCCACTCCAATAATTTTTAGCAACAATTACATGAAATTCGCCTTCTTTATCCTCCTTCTTGGTAACACAAACCCATGTATTACCTGAAGAAATTGACAACTCAATTGCGTCTTCACTATCGTTTAACTCTTCAATCAATCCATTGATCCACTGATTAATTTTCTCTGCACTGATATCCGTGTTACTTCCGTCATTAAATTGAATTACATTATAGTGATATAGATCATTGGGATAATGATTCATAATTTTAACACACCTTTCATCAGTAATTTTTATATGTAATAATACGATTCAAAGCCTCTTACAATGTTCCTTCGATCTCGTTTACGCAACGCAACATAAACGAATCTGCGTCATTTATACTCACGCTGGTCTTAACCCAACCGTCCATTTTGTCTCCAATTCGAATATCAGTACTGTTTTCATCTTCCCCTTTCCCTTTGATATAGATATTTGTGATCCTTACAATATCAGCCCCAAGATCTTCTTTTACCTCTTCAATCTTTTCTGGACTTAGAAATTTTAATAACTGCCGAAGATTGATAAATTTTTCAGTAGTCCATTCACCCTCTTCTTCATGAAATCCAAACCCCTTAAAGTAAGATGTGTACTCTACATGACCCTCAATTTCAGTAAGAGTTTTACTTGTTTTGATTTGCTCCAAATGATATCCCTCCATTAGTCTCTATAAAGATCAAACATGAACATCTCTTGACCAAAAAGTCTGTCAAGTAACTTTGCATACCACAGTGGATGCTTGAGTAGCAGTAAATAAGGAATCGCACAAATGTTTGCAATGATCATCAAGAAGAGAATATACAACGCTTCATACCATTCAAATTTTAAGAAAACGATCATTCCACCTTTCAAATAAATGTAGTTTTTCATTCAATGTTTTTTTCTCACAATTCGTAACATACCAAATGTTTACAATTCAATCTATTTGCTATATATCGGAATAGTTGTTAAAAATTTAGTGAATCAGGAGGATATGATATGTTGCGTAAAAGGGCAAAATTTGCAACTGGATTATTTACTGTAGTAGCTTCACTTTCTTTCCTTACAACAAGTGCATTTGCTGATCATCTCGGAGGTAAATGGGATGTTTACAATGTAATCTATGAAGATATTAATTTGACCTCAAAGTACTCTAGAGTGCTCTGGTCAGCAGCTGATGAATGGAATGCAATTAGTGAAATAAACCTTTCTCCAGCAGACGATGAAACAGGCTATATTGCAGTGAAACACCAACCTAAAACTGAAGATTATAACCTTGGTAGAACTGGTTTATATGGACTTGGCATGCCATATGATGAGATGGGAAGATTAAATCGTGGTCCTTATGCATCAGCAGATCTCATTATTGTGAGATATACGTGTGATCCACTAGACACGACTGATACGATTAAGACCATTACACATGAGTTTGGTCACACACTTGGGCTTGCGCATACTTCTGATACCAGCATAGATTCAATAATGGATAAAAGTGATGTTTTTAAAGTTAGGATCGAAGGCCCAACAAGGTATGACAGAAATGAACTTAGAGCTCTCTACGATTAATAACTAATTCAGAAAGGATGAGTTAAGTATGAAAAAGCTTATTGCTTTTGTTACTATACCAGCTTTAGTCCTCGGTATTGGATCTGCACTAGCATTTAAAGAGTTCAGCAACCCCAGTTCTGATAGTAATGCTTTAGCTAAAACATTTAATTCAACAGAAGAGATTGCTAAAGACGCTAATGTCATTATCAAAGCAAACGTACCTTCTGAGTTTAAACAGGAGACGGTTGGCTCCCTTGTGTATAATGTGTACGAAGTACAAGTAGATAAACTGTATAGTAACCTCACTGATGAAGATATAACTGAAGGTGAAAGCATTGAAGTTCATCGCCTCATAGGTTTTAATGTAAGCGAAGGAAAAGAGATGGCTAACATAGGAGACTCTGCCTTTCACGAATTAAAGGAAGGTGAGTACCTTTTATTCTTAAATGGCGGTTATGACGAAGATCTTAAAAAATTTACTTATATTCCAAACACCCCAAACCAATTATTTAAGATGGCTAGTTCAAAGGGTTTCTGGTCAAATAAGTCGTCAAATAGTAGTGAGTTCGAAAATATTACTGACGAGAATGCACTCCCCTCAATCAATGAGACTGATTTGTTGGAAGCAATAGAATCAATGAAGTAGTGATTATCTTGACACTTCTTAATTGGAGTGTCTTTTCTATTCCGATAAATACATCATTTGATAGAGAAACAGCTTTACCATATATTAGTAGACACTAATAACATTTCTTTTATTTTCCATTTATGGTATTTTGTTATTATACTTTTGAATGGGGTGACAATTTTGAAAAAGAATCTGCTTATTGCTCTTTCAGTATTTTCGTTGCTCGGATTAACCACGCAAGTCCCTAATGTTGAAGCGAAGCAAAACACAAAGGCAATTTCGCCTATGGCAATTACACTCGACTGGACGGCTGCATTTACTAGAACTGACACCAGTGTTGTAGAGGATACTTTTGTTTTGACTAGTCAAAAACGAGTAACTGGTACAGTCACTTATCAGTATTTAGAAGGAACCGCTAAACCATCTTTTACATATGTACTATTTAGAGTTACCCCTCGAACTGGTGGTGGTACAATAGCCACACGAACCAATTACTCTGATTCTGTAGTTGGAAAAAAAGATAGTAACAACACTGAAGATATTGATTTAGGAAACGTTCCTGCTGGTACTTATGAATTGCATATAGAAAAGAACAATTCAGGGGTTTCAGGAATGTCACAGGGATACATTAAGTTCTAAAGATCATTAAATCAATCTGGAGATACACTCTAGGTTGATTTTTTTGTTCAAATCATCCTTTTATTAGGTCTTAGGTACATACTCCACAATCACAAACCTCTTATACTCCTCATCAAATGCTTTCTTGAATTCATCAGTTCTTTCAGGAGCGCAATAATCTAAATGAAACACTTTATCTTTGGCATAGTCGTTACACTGTGAAGTAATAACACCCTTAGCAGCTCCTACTTTTAAATAAGCAATCTTTCTTCCTGACATTTCCCATCGATTACCGTCTTTATGTATCACGTAAATGCAATTACTCATCTGACATTCCTTTCGCTTCTCTTGCCTTTTTCAATCGCTCTGCTGCTGCCTGTCGCTGTTCCTTTGTCATATTTCGTCCCTTACTTTTCTGCCTAAAAGACACTTGCTCAAATGGAATGTTCTTGTACCAGTGACCTCCATCCTCTTGTATGGTTGTAGCTTCTATTCCAGCCTTCTTTAGTTTAGTGATTACACGCTGCTGCATTGTGTAGATACTCCACGTCTTTGTTTCATCATCACAATGCATAGCTGTTTCCCGTTCGTTTGCGACAAGTGACATAGTTCTCCTCCTTATTTTTTTGTTTTATAAATCAGAATCTGATCGGCTCATCTCCACCGTTATACCATGAATAACTAAGTAACCTGCAAGACTTTTTGTCTACACCAAACTTCTTAACCAGCAAGTCAATATATCCTTCAAGCTCTGACAGTGAAATATCCAATGCATTGTAATCATATCCATCGCTGTGCATTAGTACATAATCTATTCCCCACTTATACTTACCTTCAAGACTCTCCACTGGACAATATGTATTAGGTTTATCATCATACATGAACCAATCAACAACCCCATCCCACTCATCAAGATGCTTGGGCTCACCTACCTTTTCTTTAAAGAATGGATAAGCTCGATTGTGGTCAAGTCCCTCAATCTGTGGTAATGGTGCTCGAATGACGGTTTTATACTCCATATGACTCATTCAGGCTACCTCCTATTTTTGTTTAAAATCCTTCTTTAATTGGATTTACAAAATTCTATGTATTCATCACTAAGTTCAAAAGCTATCAGTGTCTCCTCTGAATTGATTGGTCTATAGTCAATACAATTACCGCACCAATACTTATCTTTCATTTGTTCAAGCAAATCTTGCAGCCAGCTCCCTCTAATCTCTACCAATGTTGTTTGATGAATTGGACAAGTAACTTTAAGCATTAGCTGCCCTTTCACTGGTTTTTGTTGAGACTGTAGATAGATGAGGCATTCTATTACATCGCTAATGCCAACCTCTGCTACTTCTGCAATATAATTAGGGGAAACTTGTTTTACATCTTCTTTTGCTATGCTTTCAATTACATCTTCAATCACCCATAAGGTCTTATGGAGTTCATTTCTTAATGACATACTTCACCACCCTAATTCAATGAAATCGTACTTTCATCGGGTTTATGATAAGTAGTAGTTCATGAATTCCTTTAGTTCTAACTGACTCATCACACTAAATCCATCGAAACTACTCATTTGGATATCCTTGCCTCTGTGTACGCCAGTGAGTGGCATTACAACCTTCCTGTCTGCATCTATTATCAAGGCAACATGTGCATGAAGACTGTCATGTTTTACAATGTGATCTCCATTATTCATATTTTCGTTTTAACTCCTCAAGCTGCTTTCTCTCACGTTCTTCATGCCACTTTTTCACCTTGTCTTGATACTCTTCTTCAGCCTTAACTTTCTTATCAATCATAATGGACATCATATCCATAACGTCTGTCTTAAAGCACATGTCATAATTGACTTCAACTTTGACAATCTCAGCATTCTCGTATGAATTATTCTTGAGTAACGATCTTTGGTTCATGCCTATGTATTGATTAAGATGATTCTTCAAGTGGCCTATATTTGACCAAGACTTTCCCTCTTTAGTCCAGAGGTTTCTTGGATCGGTGCCACCTCTAGAGAATAGTCCCGTTTCTTTGTGCTTGATTTTATATACTTCATGGATTACTTGGTTCATTGTAGTCTTCATTAGACTTCAATCACTGTTCGTTTGAATAATTCCGTGACTTCGAGCAACTTACCATTTGTCTCTATTGCTATACGTTCAGCCAATTCTTTACTCTCGATTCGCGTTGCCTTTTCCTTGACAAGTTGCAGCCCTTTCATTGTTTCAATATTGATTACATTAGGGACTACCACACCATAGTTACCAACAACGACCTGGAAATATGTGACTTCATTATGTTTCTCATGAAAAGGTAGGACTTCTTTTGATACCCCAAGTGTGCCAGTTTGAATTCGTCTTTCATTCTTCATTATTCATACCTCACTTTCACTTTCAATAAATGAATTATTTTATTTACTTTTATGAACCTGCATGTGCAGGCCTAAAACATTAAATCAATTCTACCCTTCCCAAGAGCATTGAAACGTTCAACGCAGATTGCTCCAACTTTATTAAGTAGTTCAATCACAAAGATGCCTGTTACTTCAATGTCCATATGACTTATAAAACCACGCTTTACTGATTCACGAATAACGTCATTGCTAGATACCTTTAGAACTTTCATTACTGCATTTAACAATGGCAATAGCTCAATCTTATCTGCTGGATCATACAATTTATCAATTATCCCTTGGTCATATAGATATCTCCTCATTCTTACAAAAGGAACTGCCGATTCGAGCCATCTAGTTTTACTCTCGATTGTTGCCATGGAATAGAGGCTGCTTATTGCATAGCCCCATCTTGAAAAATCCGCACGCTGCTGGTATTTTTCCATATTAATTTTGTTCAATCTTTTCCTCCACTTCGAAGGGTAGATCTTAACTGGATGCATTTGCCCTATCTCTTGTATATTTTCGTGACTGTGTACAATTTCAACATCTATATCTAAATCCTTACACGTTTTGGGTATGAACTTCATTAACTCATCAGGGACGTTGATATAGGCTTTATCTTTGTAATCCATAAACTCCTGTACTACCAAGAATCTAAACTTTGATAAATTGGACTTTTGTAAGCTAACTTGCGGTAATAAAAGCACCCCACTATGAACAAAGTCATATTTATATCCCTTATAATCAATTACATCTCTGATCCCAAATGGTTCCCCGATAAGGTTAAACTCAATATCATCCAAATCATAGAACGATTTATATGACTTATACCGTCTAGAATTTATTGCTGTGATGCTCCTGTAAATTCCGACCTTCCCAGTATCAGGATTTAAGGCCATTAGACAGTTCTTCCCGAATGATGTGTCTTGAAACAATACTTGGCTTATTCGCTTAAATGAGATGGTATCATCACTTTGTATCTTCGCTAAGTTCTCGCCTACAATCCATATGTCTTTGATATTGGCTTGTTTATATAACGCTCTTCTTCGATTTAAAGTATCGAGTGAAATATTAGACCTCTGATATTCAATAGCCCATTCTTGACCATTCTTAAATCTAACATAAACATCTGCAATCTGACCTGTTTGAGGAATGTGATGTTCAATATCTATCACATCAACAACATCTGAATACCTATTTTGAAAGTACTCAAACAGCAGCTCTTTTCCTTTTGTATGCTCAACAGATTCATCGTTCTGATCACAATCAATATTCTTTGGATTGTGCCTAAAATGTGGTTTTGTTTTCGGTTCTGCAGCCCAAGCTAGTACAACACTTTTGAGACAAGACTGACAAATAAATCCATCTACTTTTCCAATCTTCTTTAAATCATCTCGCTTGTCTTTCCAATACTTCGACTTGAGGCTTATGATCTGATTATCCTTGTTTGATTTTGCTTTGAACATTAGCATCACCTATTGTTTTGATGATACTATTGTAAACTAATTTACAGGAAAATTCTCTCAGCAATTCACAATCAAACACGTCTTTTATAGGGAAATGAAGAATGATACATTCTCCACTCCCCTGATTAATTACTAATCTAATCCCAGCGGTCAATCTTGATAATCCTTGTAGACTTATTTGATGTTAGTTTTAATACAAGGTTCCATTCACTATCTTTGGAATATCCTAAGCCGCAAGCTGAAGCCTGATCAACATTTTCAATTGGGGTATTTGCTGTATATGCTTCAAGTGTTTTGCGAATTTCACGAAGATCAGATTTCAGAGATTCAACAAAGAACCCGCGACCTTTTCCTTCAGACGAATCCTTACAGCCCTCAAGCAAGAAGAAAATGTGGTTACCAGAATGGCTCACTGGATCTTCACCCCACATATTAGGAGAGATAGTGATCCCATTTACTTTAGTAAAGCTACCTGTTGCGATATTCCAAGCATCCTCAGATGAGTAGTTAGAAGAACTAATATCTGGTTGTTTCCCTCTTTCATAGTGAAATTTGAACACATCTGATCTATAGCCTTCACCACCAGCAACACCATGATAAGAATAGACCTTGCCGTTCACTTCCAACTCCACTTTGAACGGTGTAATTCCTTTGCCCCTTTCGCAGTAATTATGAACGTAAAACCTATAATTTCCGATTGGAGCGTAGCCATGACTCCATCTAATATTTTCAACTGGCAGAAAGTCTCTATGTGCGCCACCATTCATGTCGATATCTAGCCAACCATTACCCCTACTTTTGTCTCCATAATAGATATGTTCACCGTTAGGCGTTATGCAATGTAGATCTAGATCAGTGTATCCTTCCCAAATTAACGAACATCTAATTTCATTTCCTTCGTATTGACCACCAGCACTCTCGACCCTACGTTTAATCTCACCATCGATACCGCCATGATAATACCAACTAAAAGAATTATTCCACTGCAAAATGTTTGGTGCTTCCTGATCGGTAGCAGTAACCAAAGCCATAAAGCGATTCGGGTTATCAACCATAACCTCAATGCTATCTGCTGATGGTAATACTGTTCTTTGGAATTTATCCCAAGTCATCACAGTGTTTGGTAGATTCATTACATTGTTAAAAGTATTTTGCTCTTTAGGTGTAATGTTGGCAAACACCCCACCTGACTTCTGAGCATCCTTCTTTACATTTTCTTTGCTTTTCCAGATGAAATGAGGAACCTCCTCAAATGTTGCATATCTACGTTTTAAAGAGTTGGCAATACCAAGCTTCTCTACAATCTTCTCAGCTTGTTCGATGTTGCCCTGTGTAGGAGCAGATTGCGCCCTCATATAACTTGCAGGATTCATTTTCTCTGCAAATCTACGAGTAATGGAATCAATTGAAAGTCCATTTACAATATCATCAAGTAAAGTGCCAATCATGCTGCTCTTAACATGGCAGAATCCTGATGGAGCAGTAGCTACAGCCAACCATGTGATATTGTCTCTGTTTTGATTGTTATCAGTTTGTAAACGGTTATTGTGTAAATCGCGAAGGAACTTTGCTACACCAAGAACTCTATCTGATCTATATAGAGATTCAGACTCCAAGAGTGTTACTGCTTGGTCTACAGCATCTAAAGGATATTCTACCAATCCTGCATTCAAAATTCTGAAATCCTCTTTTTTCTCTGCTATTATTTGCCCAGCAGTTTTCAGCCTTGAGTTATGGATTTGATCCACTGGGAGTGCTACTGACATATGATACCAGCCGTTTGTCATTGGATAGCCTAGGACATCATGACTTGAAACAAACACACCAGTAACCTTGGACTTAAGAGCAATTTGTTTTAATGACTTGACGGACTCAAGAAAAAATTCTGGAGTGTTATGTTCATCCCATAATACAGAACTCATCTCACCATCGTCTGAGATTGATACAAGACCACCAAAGCGATTTAAAAAATATCGGCAGCAACTGCAATTGTAATGTTGTTTCGCATGATCAGGTAGATTGTTTAGAAACACTTCAAAAAGATTCTCTGAATCTGTAGTAAACAATGGTTTGCTACTGAAAGTTGAAAATCTTTCTTTGATTGCATCACTAAAATGAGGATACTGATCATCACTGCTATCATACTTATCAATGTTATTCATATTCATTACTCCCTTTTGGTTTTTGTACTCTTTTATCTTTTTATGCGATTATACATAATATAGAAGGATTGGAATAGGCTTCTTAACTCATAATAATATTACCAAATACAAATTTTCTCTTCATTTTATTTTATTTACTACAAAATCACTATTTGAATGGACTTTCGTTTTCGATTACATAATCTTCAAGTTCTTCTAAGACAATTGTAATCCTGTCCTTTAAAAATTTGAGATAATGGATTCGTTCTGTATAACTCTTTACATTCTCTTCATTGATATATGTATCTTTAAAGATATCCAATTGAACATTGATTTGATGCATAGCGAATTCAAGCAGATGCTCCTTTGATAATTCTTCCTTTTCTTTATCCATGCGGACTCCCTCCTTTCTAATCAAATTGCCATTTTATATAAAGTCTTCTGGCGATAATACAACCGCAGTACCCCAATCTGGATAATATGTCCGTGTATCATCTTGAATCTTTTCTGCAAACCTATCTAAGGACTCTTGCAACTCTTCAATTTCATTTTTATCAATCCTCTGATAAGCGTCTTCATGCATGTTTTCACAAGCATTTTCGACTATACTTTCTGCATCCAACGTTATCCTATCAATAGTTGTCACATACACTCTCAGGTCTTTGATATCCTCGAATGTGAGTTCTTCATCCTCAATCAGTTCACGAACCTTTTCATATAAATCATCTGCATCATAAAATTCATCCCAATCATCTATGTATAAGTAGTCATTGTTCAGCTTTACCAACTCAGTAAGTGTAATTTTCTTTGCTTTGTTCCAACGTTCCAAATCACGCTCTGCTCGTTTTCTATCTTGTTCCTGCTTATATCTATCGCATTTGCACTGACTACTTCTCCCCATTAACTGTTGGCAGAACTGACACTTGGTCTGAACACCGCTATAGCAGTGGGAGCACCCCAAGATAGTCTGCTTTTTGTATGGGAACATTTCATTATGTTTTCCACGTTCTGATTTTAATCCATATGGATGATCATTGACCTGCAATCCAGTGCCACCACATTTGGGACAAATCACTTCGTTTTCTTGAAGGTCTTTCTTTAATTTTAGTTTAAAATCTACCTCAACATATTCAGTTCTGATACTCATTGGTTTCACCCTCCTTATAAAATTCGTGTTTCATTTACTCAATCAGAAATGTAACTTGATTCCAATAATTTTTGTATATCATCCAGAGTTTCTTGCTTTCCGTTGATTACTGCTATAGTAGTTTCATCTTTAACGTGTTTCTTTACTGAGTCTAATTCATTGTATTTTGCATAAATCACTCTCAACAAACTTTTCTTGTCCATTCTATCCTCCCTTTCTCAATAAATTCCGTATTTGATTGAAATTACTCCACTGTTCCTCGATCAGTTATCTCTAGCTCGCGTATGTATGCATGATCATAATTATCTGGCTGTATATTGCTATTGTATTTGTCCTTAATCTTCTTCGCGTCTTCTTTATCTAAATGCAACTCAGCTTTAAAGACGTTTGGTTGAATAGTTCCATCATGACAGATGTACCCTCGACCTGAAACGCCCACAGCCCAAACAATTTCGGTGTACCTATCTTTTTGCATTTTCACAACTCCTCTTAGTTCAGTGTGTATTCGTCTGGAAAGTCTATCCTTTCCCATTCATTGTCTTCAAACCACTTTCCTACATTTAAGCCACAATCCAAACACTCAAATGTAACATATTCACAACCCTTTTTATTATTTATTCCTTCAGTTTGGCTAGCCCAACCTATTGTTTTATGTCTGCAAAACAATTGATGCAGACGTTTATGTAAAGGAATATTTAGTTTCATAATTCACCACCAACTCCTATTAATTTCTTATTTTAATTTTTTTATTTAATATTTTGAATGAAGAAGTTTTACCTTCTTCGTCCATAGAGATCGTTTCCCTGCATTTTATCTGCACTTGTCTTTGACATAGAGAACTCTCTATCTTCAAATGGAATTACTATTTCACCAAATCTCTCATATGCATTAAACATCATTTTTAGCCAATATACAATTGGATACATTCTTATAGGCATTTGCTTAAGCTCGTATTCAATTGTTGACAAATTTCTAATTCGCTCAGTAAATTGAGCGATGTCAGGCGTTCGTTTGGAATTCTCTTTGCTACTTGGAATATGCTCGCAAATTTCAACGTCCTCTAGATTGTCGCTTCTATGCGAAACTCCATGTGTCCGACAAATTGCAGGGCGAATTTCATAAATTCTACATGCTCCATTTTCAACATTCAACAGAGGACAAGGTAAGCCATAACTGTCACCCATGATTCGAATTTGTTCAAAGAATATTGCACCTCTGCCAGTAGAATCTTCTTCGAGATTCCGATATACATCTGGTCTATTAATTTTCAAATATTCTATCTGGTCATGAGTTATTTTCATTAACTCGTTTAATTCGTCTCTGCTCCACTTTCTTAATTCTTTCATGATTAATTTAGCTTCAATAAATGATATTGCAAAGTTCTGATAGCAACATGATGAACACCCTTTTTGACAGGGAGGTTTTTCAATTTGGTGAGTGTAGTAATCATTCACTGTTTCATTCAATTCCGAATACAGCTTAATTAATATACCAGCTCGACTTTCAGGTAGTACGTCAGAATGGCATTTCTTATACTTTTTTCCACTACCACAAAAACAAGTGCTATTTCTTTCTGACACTGAAACCAGCTCCTTGGCTAAATTAGTCTTCTACCCAGAACCCACCCTATTGAAAAACAATAAAAGGATGTAGCCAAACGACATTAACCGTGATAAAATATCGCATCGCCAACTCAAGGTGAACATCACTTCTCCCTTTGTAGGACAATTTTACCATTTTCCACTTTCATTAACCAGTGCGAGACTCACTATAAAATACATATTTTATTTAATATTCTCTCTACTTGTTGCAGCTCGCAGAAAGCCAAATGCTACGGCATAAGGTGCTTGTTTGCTCATTACGTGATCTGACCAACTTCTACCCCAAACAGCAATGTAGCCATTATCACGAGGCATGATATCAATATGTATTCGCCTCTTTACTGCTTCAGTCATTAATGCACCAAGTCCTTCCCAAGTAGTAGAAAAATCAGGAACCTTATTGTCCACCATCGATTGAGGTGTAATTATAAACATATTTTCTTCTGTAAATGTCCACCCCAACGCCAAAGCCACCTTCGCATCTAACTCGCGTCCTGCTTGCAACAGTGTTTTCACTTCCAATCAAAGAGAGTTTTTATTTAGTTCCAAGAAATTGTGATATAACTTCCTTCTCTGTGATTTATGTACTCAAATCCATATCCTAAACCTTCAAGTTCAATTTGTAGTTTATCTCTTAATACTCCATAGGATATAAACTCATACTGGTTCAATTTTGCATTATTTTCACCAATCGTAAGACTGTAACTTCGTGATTCAGCTTGATTTTTTATTGCTTCAAATAGAATTTCTTTAAATCCTTCATACCACTTAATTGCATTGTCCGTTTCTGCATTTTGTGTGATTTCTTTAGCTACATTTGCTCTCATTATATTTTTCTCCTTTTCGAATCAAAGACAGATTTTATAGAAACGGATAAATAACAAAGTGTGCGTTGAACAACCCCAGCAGAGCCATTCCAACTGCTTGCCCAACTTTCTTATCAAATACAAATTGCAACGCAGTAGATCCAGCCCATCCAGCTCCTAACCCACCAATAAATACAAGAACAATATCCAACATCTCCATTTAAGCTCCACTCCACTTGTTATTTTTAGATGAAAAATACCATTTATGCTGTTCCACTGTATTCAAGTCCACCCTCTTCATCCACAAGTACTTTTGCAATGAATTCATCTTCAATTTCAAGTGGAGGCAAGGGACATGCATACTATCTAACTGATTATGGTATTATTGCGTTTAACAAGATGTACGAGCATATTCAAATCGCATTACAAAATAAAAATAATGAGGTTGATGATCAATGATAGGTGTTGTGGGATTAGGTGGCTGCGGTGGAAACTTTGCAGATGAGGCAATAAAACATGGATTTTATTCGGTTGCTCTTAATTATTCCGAACGTGATTTGAAATCTTTAGAGTATGTCGAAGACATCTTTCAATTAGAGGGTTCTGAAGGGGGCGGTAAAAATCGAGACTTAGCCATAGAGCTCTTAGTGCCCCAATACGACCAAACGATAAATTGGCTTAAAGATAAGTTCTCGTCACCTGAAATCAAAGTAATCGCCTTCTACTTTGCAAGTTCAGGTGGATCTGGCGCAGGAATTGCCCCACTGATAATGGATTTGTTGCAAAATGCAATGCCAGAGAAAACAATTGTGGGCTTCCCAATTATTCCTGATGAAACCGAAGATGATACTGCACAAACAAATTGCCTTTCAACATTTGAGGAACTATCTCGCTTAGAGATTGCCCTATATCCAATTGATAATCAACAAGTTAAAAAGTTCAGTCCAAACATACCTAAAAATAAACTATACGATACAACAAATACAAACGGCATTCACATGCTGAAAACACTTGTGTCTTACATTGATAAATCAAGTAAAAATGGCAATTTTGACGAACGTGATTTACTTACAGTTCTTCAGACTAAAGGAATTGGACATATCAGTGAGATTCATTTCATGTCTCTATCTGAATCGCAGCAGTCCATTCAATTATCACCTCAAGGTATCTCCACTCTAATTCACGATCAGTGGAACAGATCAATATTTGCTCCAATCGAATTTGATTTTGTAACTCGTGCTGGAGTAATTTTTGATGGAGAGGAACGGTGTGACTGCTAAACTAAAGTGGACAGTATCCACTAGATAAAATTGGACACTTAATTCCCAATT
>NZ_LGIQ01000009.1:0-3336 GCF_001187725.1 Brevibacillus reuszeri | reverse complement strand
TGAACACGAAAGTGTTCAAAATTAATTAGCAAAAGGTGTTCAATTTTACTTGACGGTTACAAACGGTTTACGGAACTGATCTCCCATCAACACATCTTCTCTCCTTTTACCAAAGGAATGCCTGTTGGCCTATATGGGGGTTACTATCATGAATCTAATAATAAGGTCATAACAATCCTGAGTGGATTACCTTGGATCAATACCAGACTAAAACGTATTGAGGCAATTATTGAAGGGAACCGAAACAAGATCGAGAGTGTTCTATCCAGCCAATCTGAAATTCAGTATGTTTCTTCTGTATCTAAGATTTCAGATAAACTTCGTATGCCTACAAAGTCTTCTTCGACTCCAAAGCGTTCTCTTGCTGACATTGTATCTAAATATAAACTAGATAAATAACAAAATTGGGATACCTTTTATTGGTATCCCTCATTTATTTAATATCATATGCCATGTTTCCTCCATTGAGGGAGCTCTTATAACTTAATCGTGATCCTACAAAAACATACAAGATGATACAACATCATAAATGATCTTGTTTGGTATTAAATGTGGGTCAGATCAATTTTGGACAGTGTGACTGATAAACTAAGCAATCTTACAAGTCATCATCAGATTCGTAAAACCAAAAGACCTTTCATTTTTATAAAAAAGTTTGACTAGTGTCATTATCCCTCTCCCTACTACGCTTGATAGGTGGCTTTAGAGGTTGCTTTAAATCAAGTTATACATAATATCAATCGAGACCATAAAATGAATTACAGGACATTCCAGAGGGCTGAAATAGAAAAAGCCATTAGTTTATGTAGCAAGGAGGACAATAGCCGTAGAACAAGAATTTGGTTGGCGCTTGTAAACTTTCGGATTTAAGCGCGTCATTCCGACTGCTGAATGTATAACCCCCGTAAATTTTGTCACTCATTCAGGAGTCAGACCAAAATATCCGAAATTCAAGACAAGTATTTCATCAAAATGTTCGTAAATAAACAAAAAAGCAGCCTGTCATTACGACAGGCTGCTATCCCCATATAACTGATCAATTGTTTCTTTGTTAATGAACTCCTTCATTGTAAACCAATTGTATACCTCATAGCCGTTGTTCATGATCTTATTTACACCAAACTTCTCACATATCTCAAAAAACTGCTCTCTGTCCTCAAATTTACCATCACGATCATAAATCAACTTCGCCATATGAATCATGCCGCTGCGCTGAATATTCTTTACTGTGAAATTAGGAATGTTCAACAGTTCTTCATCGCTAATTGTTGAAAGTCGACCATAAATTACATGAGTATTTACCTGCTCAACGTGGACATTCTTCGTATTGGCTGGTTTTATCAAATATCCAGTTTCAATAAGTGTACTTGTATGGTTTGTGTTTCGTGAAGTAGGAGCAATGTTACCGTTCTTCTTATAATAATCAGTTTGCATCGCTGCTTCTTTTAACAATCTGAGTGTCTGATCTGAAACTGAAATTTTTCTTAGTTCTCCATTTTCATTGGTTAATGTAACGCTCTTCTCATCAAAATTAACATCACTGAATCTAAGGTTTCTTAGTTCTGAAACCTCTTTTCCTCCAGCACCTTCAAAAAGTAATGCAATAATTACTGAATCTTGAGCGTTTAAACATTTAGAGATAATCTCATCAATCTCATCTTTAGAAAAGAACAATTTCTTGGTTCTATCCACGAACTGCTTTTCCCACTCAACATCAACAACATCTAATGGGTTAATATTGTTTGATCTACGGTGGATGGCCCAATCAATATAAGCCTTAATAATCGATACAGCACTCTTTACTGATGCAAGCGAAGATGGATTCATTGATTTAAGTATTTCTCCGACTTGTTTCAAATTAAACTCATACAAATCAATGTCATGCATTTCTTCAACAGTAGCACTATAATAAAAAATTCTTCTATAAATGTTATGGGTTTTCTCTGGATATTTAGATATAAACTCTTCTTTCAATTTCCTGTTATAAATCTCAATCTCGTTTAAATAAGCATTAGACATTCGTATTCACCTCTTTTGAAACCAATTCATTAATAAAGTTTCTAACTTTCCTTTTTGGATTTGTGGTAATACTTCCAGCATCATCTAATATTCCAAGCTCTCGCCACACTGTATTTTGTCTTTCAAAATTAACGTCATCTAAAATGTCTTTAACTTTACTAATATTTAACCCTCTTTCTTGCATCTTCTTAGCTAATAAAATGTACCCATCAAACATAAAGTTCGCATTTATGATTGATGTCTTTCGTACTTCTCCAATATTGGATACAAATGCTTCAGGATACGACATGAACAATGTGTCAAAAAACCTAGATAAGTACTGTCCAGTTTGTAGCGCTTCAATACGATTAGATGGGTTATAATGCTCATCAATTGCATCTATTAACACTTTGGAACTAACTAAATGATCAGCTGATGTAAAGATCTTTTCAGACGAAGAAATCTTACCATTTAAGAATTCACATTTGTCTTTTAACTCTTCAAATGCTACTGTCGCCATGCTGCTCAAATTAGTCTCTTTAAGTCTAGATTCTGAAATAGGATTTACTTTATTGATTTGGTTGAAGTATTTAATGGCCCTTCTTGTGCTGTAATTCAATATCTTAAGATCAAATACAGTATCCAAGGTTTCGTCTTCTGTTAGGGATTTAACTATTCCTGAGATACGATGGTAACCATCAAGAATGTTAAGTTGAGTCCCTTTTGTAATAGTTAAAGACTTATTTTTATGGTCATATACAAGCTCTTCGCCACTATCTGAAGTATTGGCTAATGCATTAAATGTGATTGTGGTTGTTTCTAGATCTCCAGTTTTCAAAAGTTCAGCGATTTCCTGAACACTCTTTTGATTCGTTTTGGGCTTCAGAACAATCTGATCATCTTTATCCTTTTCTACACGAGCTTCCCTTTGTGTCTCAAAATTATAGGTTAACAAATTGGAATCCATTAACTTTTTAACTTCTTGGGCAGTAATTGTAGTTGAAAAATTAGAATCACGAACGAATGTTACATTTGAAAAAGTATAAGGCAGAGTAATTCTATTTTCATCAATTGCCACTTCAAATGACTGACAGTTTTTAATTTCTTGTTGTGTAAAAAAGTTTTCAGGATTTGTAGCTTCTCGCTTTGTTGCATTAAAAAGTTTAGTTGCTAATAAGCATAGAACGCTAATCGATAAATCACTCAAAGGCGTTCTACCTGCTATGATATACTGGGTCTCTCCTGCTTCAATTCCATGCACTGATAATTCTTTTTTTAATTTATTAATTAGTTTACGATCATTACTAATATTATTTAATTCAGCTGATAACTTTTCCT
>NZ_LGIQ01000007.1:849075-907361 GCF_001187725.1 Brevibacillus reuszeri | reverse complement strand
CTCTTTAATAACCAAAAAATCCATACAACTATGTATGGCTCTGATAAATTAATTCAATATACATTTATAAGTATTTTTACTGGGAATAAAGCTTTGTTCAAAATTCAAACTTAAAAATCGAATGTACTTAATTAAATCATTCCATTCTTTTGTAGTAACATTATCGTATTTCGAAACTATATCATAGAAGATTTCAAGACCTTCTTTACTTAGTGTGACCGTTGGATCAAATCTATGCGTTTCATTCGACACTATACCCTCTTCTAAGGATTTGAATGACATGATATATTCTACCTCCCTGTTCACGTCCCTTCTCTAAAAGGGCTATAGTCCTGTTTCCTTCTACCTAAATCATACTACACTTTATTTTCATTCGCAATATGTGTTTTTGTAGTTTATTTTAATTTATATTGTCTTGTTACATTACGCGACTTTCGCTCGATGCCATACAATATCACAATCAACACAGTCTAAAGTAATGTACTCATTGCTAGTGGTCTGAAAAGTCACAACATCCCCTTGATAATTCGCCACATCGCTAAAGGCCTTGTAAAGCTCTACATTCACCCCTATTACCAACTCACCGAGAACCGTATATGTCCCATTATTCTCTCGTGCTTCTATCCAATCCAATGTAAAAGTATCTACGTCTAATCTTCTCTCTGGTAGATTGTATTGGATTAATACATCGTTAATATAGACTTCACACAACATGTACTCAGCAGCCATAATTGCACTTAATTCATCATCAGTATCAATATCAACAGCTTGTACAGTTAATTTGATTGTTCCATTTGCAACCACATTGCTACTTACTTTAACTTTCTTGCCAGTTCTCTTTTCATGCATCTTTTTTGTTGCCAGTTCGATCATTTCAATGGATCTGGACAGTTTTACGTTTAAGTTGCTACCCATGTTTCAACCCCTCTTTCCTATTCTTTATAACCTTATTTTAACATGTGTTAACTGTTATCCTTATGACTGTTATTTTCGTTAACTTAGCGACAAAAATCGACATTTTAACACATAAAAATGGGAGTGAAAAATTCACTCCCTTTTCGGAACTTATCCTCTTTCTCCGTCATTAGCTGCTGCAACTGTTGGTGTAACTACACAATAAGTTACAATACCAGTTGTCAAAGCGATTACACTAAAAATGATAGCTGCGGTCTTCTTCATAAATTTCACCTCCTTTCGAAGACCGCATATCGCACCTATTAACTTGTATCAAAAATCAATTGAGTCATTTAAAGTCCCCCTTAGATATTTGTCTCAACGATGTGATTAAACAGTTCTTTTTGTTCTTGAGTGGCTAGATGAGAGTTGTTTGTAAATAACAGCCAGCATTTTTTAAACCTTATTTCGTTCTGAAAGTGACAGGCCAACTTCATTGATTTCAACAAGTAGTTGATTCCCTGCTCATCATGTCCAGTGTTCAAATAATACACAGCAATGTATTGGTACGTGATTAATTTATGTTTTAATCCAATAGAAGTGTTGTCATGCTCTATCTGATCAAGAATGCCTTCATTATTAGAAAGGTATCTTGTAATTTCATCATAGTTGCTATGTTTAATACCTGCCTCAAGAATCACAGGTAAGAGGATACTTCTTTTCTTCTCATTCATAGAGTTATCAAGATATTTGTTGGAATTACACCATTCACCCATGAGCAGTTTAACCAAGCATTCGTTTCCTATTGCAAATCGCTGATAGTTGTCATTAAATGAAGAGTACTTTTGTATCTCATTTAAAGATTCCTGATACTTTTCTAATCCCTTAAATGCGAATCCTTTGTACATTCTTGCTTCATTTTCGTATTCTTTAATTATAGTTTTATTTAATTTATTTCTTTCAATATCAATTAACAAATCTTCTATTAGACTAATTAAACGCTCAGCATATCTTAATGTATTTTGATAATCCTCAATTAGATTATAGAAAACTATAACCTCAATGTATGCCTCCAATTTGTCCTCAATTGGCAGTAATTCAAGATAGTCAGTGAGTTTCAGCATCAGATCCTTGCATGTTTTAACGCCATCGTTATCTTCAAGCATACTTTTACGAGCAATCATAAATTGCTTATAGATGCTCAGTGAAAGTTTGTAATCTTGTCTGTTCCTTACTTCAGTGGATGTCGTTTTGTATAGGGGCTCTGCCGCTTTGTACTCTTTTTTCTCATACAATTCTTCGGCAGAATCAAAAAGCACTTTAACATACTTTGGGCTGCATTCTAACAAGTTATTTGTTAATCTATTCAAGATATCAAATTTACCAAGAACTGCAATTTCTTTAATAAAGGTTGAACACTTAGCAAGTTTATATTGTCCTGTTTTTTCATCTAACAACTCATAACCAAAGTCACTATAAAACTCCCCTTTTTCGAAACCTAACGCTTGTGTGACCTTATCGAGCTGCTCAACCGTAAATTTACGTTCACCATTCATCAAATAGCTTATTGCAGATTTTTGAATCCCTGTTGCTAACGCCAAATGAGAATGCTTCCAATTCTGTTTATGTAGCCAATACTGAATTTTATCTCTTAAGTTTGCACTACAGTAGTCAAAGTTACTTGGAATCATAAGGCGTAGCATGTAAACTCCTCCTCTCATTTGTTTCCTTTTCTTGCTACACCCATATAATATCACAGCGTTTTATTTTATTCAATAATTTTATTTAATATATTTCTATCAAATTTCGATTTCATTCAGTTATTATATGATCGCTCTCTTGGCCTATCTTTTCCCTCTAAACAGAAATTACAAAGAGTTTCCCCTTTCACAACCCTCCACCCTAAAGAAAGTAGCTTTTTCTCTACGTTAACTTTTGTTCCTCTGAGCATTCCAACATCGCCAGATGCCCAATTCCCACATCGATCACAGTTTGTGTCGTAATACTTAATTAATGTGAATCCCACTTGCTTCTCACTCCCTTTAAAATGTTCATTTCATTCGCTTAATGATGTTGTTGTATATCGCTCTCAATCTGGTAGCGTTATACTCATTAAAATTATCGAAATCGATCTTCTTTTTATTGTGCACCGTGAATCTAGAATGCCATTGCCTGTTACTTGTTACCATCACCTCTTCAGTAACACCGTCAAATTGATCAGCAGTAAGGTCAATTAAGATGTCATCAAGCTCAAGCCACGCATGGCTATATTCACCCCACATCCCCCAGACATAGTGTGTTTCGATACCTTTTGATTGGAGAAATTTTGAGAAAAGAGTGGAAGTGTCACCACAACAGCCTCTAGGGAAACGTTCAAAGAATGAGGATCTTGGAAATTCACTCAATGGCATGGTTTGAATTGCTTTACGAAATGCGCCCCCATAATCTCTGAGCTGATCAATCATAAATGAAACACATCCTAATCAATCTAATCTTTTAATCAATAATTTGAAACTTGTCTTCCGCTGTAATGATACACTTCTTTAATGTGTGATTATTTCGATTCAGTGCATAAATATAGTCTGGTTGCTTTGATTTTTCCGTCAACCTAAAACAGTTTAATTTATTCTCATTCTCTCTCAATAATCGAATGAACCTTACGTCTTTACTCATTCCTGTATCATTACCCCAAAAGAGTACTACTTTATCAGAAGACATAACTGCATTCTTGATGTAAGTAAAATTCCTCTCATCGAACTTACGCTCATTTTGTTTTAAATCTTTCTTTTTATCCTTTACGGTTGGATATAAATTAACAACGACCATGCTGCCATAATCATTCTCTATATGTTCGAATACTTTAGTAAGTGTTACACCTAAGCGAAAAGGATTAGGATCAATTCTTGCAGGATTGAACATGATAACACATGCTGTTGGCTTCTTTGCATCCCAGTGTCTATACAGACGATATCTTAGGTTCTTTTCCTCGCAAAACTCATTCTCAGCTATTAGCTCGTATGTTTTTTTCATTTTACTTTTCACGTCCCTAGTACAAATCTTTATCGATTGCTCTTGAGATACTAAAAATTATTTGCTCAATCTAGTCAAGCAAATATGACATAATGAAAAATCTTTATTTTCCCAATAGTAATATCCACGACCATCATCCGTCTTTTCTTCACAGTTATCACAAATGTGCACTGTCTCTAAATCTCCGCTAACAAAAATCTGCTCTTCTGTTCTCATTTGTCTTTCCCCTTTTCAATTGGATAAAACCAGTCATTTATCAAAATATTGTATTAACCAATAAGACAATCACCATAGGCAAGATAAATGCTACTGGTAATTGAATTGCAAAATCATTAGGCAATTTTTGATATACAACAATTAAAGATCCAACGAAAATAAACAATCCTACTCCTAATATCAAAGATAAAAAACTAAGTATAATAATACCTGTGAATGTGGCATTCACATTCGCCATTAACAAGCTAATCGCACTTCCTAGAAGGACTCCTATAGCAGATGCAATAAACAATATTACATCTTTCAATCTCATTTGATACCTCCTTTCCCAATAAAAACAGTAATTTAATGAAGTAATCATCTGGCTTACCAATGTTTAATTCGTTTGTATTTTTATATCCTCACCAAACAACGCTTGCCACACTTTTCCATCAGCAATATATAGCATTCCCTTATTCTTGTACCACCATCGCTGCTGATCTTTGCCAATTGTCTCATCATCTGTTTTTAAAATTTCATCTGGTTCCCCAAGGAACTGCTTAACTTCAAGATCAGTATAGCCCACAAGATCGTTAAAAGTTATGCTTTTGTTCTTTATTACCGTTGTCTCCTGTAACTCTTTGGAGTATTTTTCTTTCATACCGTTCACTTCACTAGCAAATGGCCCTGAGTAATCAACTGGAATATTACTTAAATTTATAGCCACAAATGAAATAGCATTCGATTCCTCATTCATAGCTGCTTTCGAATAATTTATCAGATGTTGAATTTCAGGTTTGGATTCAAAATTAGGTATTTGAACTAAAGCGATTAACGCTTCAACATAGTTTTTGTCTTTAATTAATTCAATTGCATCTTCAACTTCCTTATCTGTTTTGTTTTGAGCATCTACAACCTCATGTACATTTTTATCTTGAGTATTGCAGCTTGTGGTGAGGGTTAGCGCAACTAACAAGATAGAACAGTATGCTGCATTGATTTTCATGTTTTACTTACCTCACTAGTAAATTATTCAATGTATTTTCCAGTCCTGATACTCGCCTGCCCTATAGAAATTCCCATGTGTGTCTTGTTTAGGGAAGCCTTCAGGATGAGCTGACTTAACTGGCATAGTCACTCTACAGGAATGACATCTAACATCAACCGATCCCTCAAAAATATAGTGAGTTGCTTTGTTATTACATATCACACAATGATACCTGCATCTATATCTTTTACGCCCGTCACTGTCTATTTTGATACCTGTCAAAACAAACTCTGGAACATCTTCTGTCGCACGATATACTTGCTTCAGTTCTTCTGCATTACTAAATCCTTCAATCATCTTGTTTTTAATATCATCGCTCTTATGTACAATCTCATTTACCTCTGCACTAACTTCCAATGACTCAACCTTCTCAAAGAACTGCGAGTAGGCCTTTCCTATTTTCTCAAACTCTCTTGTTTGATCCAATATGTCCTTTTCAATGCCAAACAAATTAAAGACGTTTTGAATAATGACCAACTTACTCAAATTATCAGTTTCTTTAATTTCTAGCTCGGCTTCTTTACCTTGATTATCCTTTATGCTGAGCTTTACAGTTAATGACATTAAACCACCTCTTTGGTGATTATACGATATAGAACAATTCTGGAATAGAGACTATTCTAATTCTCTATTCTCAATGCGCTCAATTAAATGCTGCAACTTCTTAGACACAATTTGATTTACACTCTTCATCTTATTGGCTAGATCACTAACAAACGTTATGACCTCTTCAGTGCTTGCCATATGTGCTATGGCAAAATACATTGCAATTAGCAATTCTTTGTAATCCATAACACTTCCAGAATAGATTATTGATGTTCCGTCCTTCTCGATTACTTTTCTAATTTTATCAACCGATTCATGGGTGGTTACAATTTCAAAAGAATGTGGATAGGACTCTCCTTTGAAACCAGAGCAAATAGTAACCAACGCTTCCTCAATTTCAAGTTCATGTAATACCCGTAAGAATGCCTTTTGCTGGTTCAGTATCGCTATAGACTCATTATCCTGCAACAAATCATTCCAGATGATATGTAGATACATTGTGAAATCTCCTTTTGTTGAGATACAAATGCGTTTAGGTTCAGATAAAGCTCACATTTTATTTAGATTCAAACTGACCTTTAATCAATTCTGCCGCAACCTTTGCCGAAACATCCTTTAATTGTTCCATGCCCCACTCACCAAGTTTTTTCAATATACCCGTTACTTTCTCAGTTCCACTCATTCTTGTATCAATACTTAACTTAGTCTCTACATATTCAACACCGTCCCGTGTAAGCTTCGCACGATCAAGTCGATAACTTGGAGGTGCACTTCCTAATGTTTTAATTTCTATTAAATCAGTTATATATTCTTCCGTTTCAAGTTTCATTAATGCAACACTGAAAGCCTCATGATCTATTTCCAAGGTTTCTGCATTTATGCTTCTCATATTAGGTACATCTTTCTGATATTCAATGTATAGAGCAAGAAGTACTTTTTGCTTAGTATCAAATTGCATTTTGAACACTCCCCTGCAAATTTCAATCAATTTAAATCTTCATCTTGTTTTGACTCTTCCCAGCGTTTCCTATAATTTATCAAATCAGTATCAGCACATTCCTTTGAACAATAAACACCTTCTGATACTGCCACTGCACTAATTGTAAACCATTTATCCATTTCTTCATCTGTATATTTGTTATTGCAGAAATCACAAACAAACGTCCAAGGCTTAGACCTGTTCTTGCTTCTCTTGAAGTTTCTTTCCTCCACAATAAATCTCGATGTTGTATACTCCAAATGCATTTGTGCCAATTCTTCTTGTCTTTTAATAACAAGTTCGGCAATATTATGACTCCCATAATGAGATAAAAAGTTGCTTAGTTTCTTTATAACCTCATTGTGTTCTTCTGGATCAAGAATCTCACCTTTTCCATTTTCCAAATAAAATCCATCAGATTCTTCGTCATATATTAATGACAGATTGTTTGGTGGTTTCATCATAATCAAACCCTCATTTTATTCGTTCAGTGCACTAATCAATGGATCGATTAATAATCGAAATTCATTAATTGAAATTCCAAAACCATATCGTTTTAAAGTATCATAGAGATCATTGTCATATACCTCAGTCTTGATTAAAGCCAAATCTCTCAGAAGGTCATTTACTGCTTCTTGATCTTCCATTGTTCGATAATAGCTACTAAATTTACTAAGTGTAAATTGACTTGGCTTCTCATTATTATTGCAATAATACATAGCCATAAAGTGCTCAAAAGTTATAATTGATTCTTTCTCCATTTTCCAATCGCCTCTCAATCAAATTAACATTTCATATGATTTCCTTAATACCACATATGTTCTAATAAAAGTATAGTGTATTTAATTAACGTAAAATCATCATTTACTTCAAGCAGCCCTTTCCAAATTGGGGCATTGTGTTTATATTCTATGGAGTTGTTATATAACTTCGTTAAAAATTGCCTTATTCCATAAGCAACTTCTGTTTCTCTATCTGACATTAATACAGACTGGAGGAATTCCTTAGTCAAAAGTAAAACTTTCTCATCCTGACCACCATCATAATCTTGTTCAACAACTTCAAAGTAGATCGATAGCTCTGTCCAGTCTACACCTTCAAATTCCATAACAGCCCCCAATCACTTTTAATCAAATCCCCATTTTATTCAATATCTTTTAAGTGTTTGTTCCATAATGCTTTGTCGTAGTAATCAACACAAAGACCTTGAGTGTTTAGTGTGAATAAATCTAAATGATAGTGATCATGACCAAAACTCCTTAGAAATGAACCTGCTCCCGTTCTTGAAAGTGGTTCAAAAAAACCAGAAGCGTATTCAAATACTATTTTGCTTCCAATTATAAAAAGAGTATTATAATCACTCTTAATCAAGATCTTATCTTTATTTTCCTTATAATGGAATCTCCTATAATCATTATAATTCAAATCAGAGAATTTTCTTGGATTAATTTCAAAGCTTCTAATCCTTTTTGCTGATGTAATTTTTGCCTTAGATCTTTCCATTGATTCAAATTCAGCTGTAGTGAGTGATGAAGTAGAACAAGTTCATTGTTCTTTTTCTTTTGTGAAAATCTATGTAAATGAATAGGTAAGTCTTTTTCCATGTTTGCTATATAAATTATCTTGTCTCTGTTATCAGCACCTAAAAGTAGAACACAAGCTAAATACTGCAACGATTGTTGATTGCCAAAAATCATAAACATGTTTTTATCAAACTCACATGCAAATATATCCTTCGTATTAAATGCAGGAGTTAAAACAGTGTATTTTTTATTCTGTAACCAGATTTCTTTCTGAAGAAATTGGACTTTCAAAACAACCTCCAATAAATTTAATAAAATGCCAATTTGATCTGACTATAAAAATAGAACAACGCTGCTAATTATGTAAGACGGGTAATATCTATTAGCATAGCTAATTCCTCATCTAGATTGCTTTTACTATATTCAATGTATCCATCCTCTTTAATTTTTTCTTCTGGAAACTCTTTGCGATGTAAATAGTAATACTTCAATTTCAGATATCCACTAATTGGAAAGTCATAATGATACCAAGTGCTCTTATATCCTACAATTCCACACTTCTTTAAAAGCAACTCTAGTACATTGATTAATTCAGCTAAAAATAAGTTTAAATCACAATTTGCATCAAGTTCGATATTAGGAGTTCCTATACTTTTATTGTCTATGTCTTGATATGTGGTGATTTTTATCCTTAAGGTATTACTATCCACTCTTCTGATAAACCAGTTTGAACCTATTGGTTCGAAATTCCAATCAAAACTGACTTCTTGTTTCACTTCATCACTGGGAATTATTTCGTACATTAGGCTTAACATGCCCTCCACTAAATCAATGAGAGGCTCAGTTAAATAACTTGGAGAGAAATAGCATGTCTTATCATTTATTTGTAGAAAAGAATCAGCCCATCCAATGCCATTTAGGACATATGAAAATTTCACCACAAGAACTCATCCCTTCCCCATAAAAACGATATTTCATTCACTCTGGCACATCAATGTACTCAGACACTCTAGATTTAAGTATTTCGATAAGATCTTCATCCATGAATTCATAATCATCAGGTATGCTTAAACAGATAATCTTCTTACCTAAGAGACTTACTCCGAATTTATCCTTTAGCCTTCTATCATGCTTTTTCTCCATTGTAAAGATCAAGTCAGCCCATCCAATATGACCACTAGTGACTTTTATTCGAGCATTCTCTTCTGTACCAGCAGATCTAACATCATAATTGTTGAATCCTTGAAAAATCTTTTCTGCCGTCAGGCTTCGCCATTTATTTCTGCTACAAATAAATAGGATTTTGATATTCTTCTCCTCCATGTTTCTGATCAAATCGCTGTTTTATTTACTTTAAAGACTTATACTTTGTGACCAAAGGCAACCTTATCACGAATAGCATTTACAACCTGATAAACTAAAACCATCGTTTCTCCAGAAGGTGAATCACCTCTGTGGTTACTGCCCCTTTCCTCCACAGATAGAAACGTTCTCAGATCGTCAAATGAAAAAGAAGACAAATCTATCTCTTTTCGAAAAGCATCTCTTAATCGATTCCTATTATCAATGAATTTATGAATGTCTCCTTCGGGAAAGAATGTTGTAGCGAAGTCGGCAATATTAATCCAATTGTCATATGGGGTAGGAATGTCCGCAAGTGAGAGGTCTTGATGAGGGATCTCTTTGAACCTTCTTTCTTGCAATTCTTCAAAAGTAATATTAATTGAAATCATGTCTTCCAAAGGATGTGTCGAGTTGGTTAGTAAAAAGTCGGCTACTTTTTTAGCAACTCCTTGATCATACATCTCAAGATGTATAATGGATTCAACTAAGTGATTTTCGTTTAGAGAAAGCTCAATACGCCCCATTTTCGGGGTTTCGAGAGCATATTCAAAGATTTGAAAGTTTTCACCAATGTTTGTTATACAAATAAATGCACTTGAAAACGGTTGATCTACTAACAGCGTGAAAAATGTAGGTAATTCTTTTGACAATGCCAAAGGTAAAAGTTGATCTGCTACCTCCTGTCCGAAATCTATACTGTTCTCCATATTTGGTATGTTGTTATCGGAAACGGTTTCCAGGTCCTTAGATATGATGATATATCCGTTTGGCATTTTATCGAAATTTGTATACTCATAGACAACCTTCCCATTAGTGTCAGACTGTTTAGATAAAATAATTGGAAATTTCATTGAATAACCTCTTTCATTCCAAGATAAAATTACCTTTTTATCAAATGCTTTGTAATATGAAATGCCTCATTCAAAATACTTTTTACGAATTTCCTCGTTAGAAAAGTTACTCTCTGCTCCCAGTGATTTCCATAATTCTTTTTGTTTTTTATTAAAGTGATTAGTATATTTCGCCAACCCCTCTAAATCTGGGTATAGCTTGAAATAATCAATCCCACAATGTTCTAAATATCGAAAAGCGTCATCTTTTAAATCAGGTGTTATGTCGATTACCGCTAAATCGCCATTCTTTAATAGTTGTCCATCAAATTCTTCGTCTAAAGATTTTATTGTATTCCCTTGCACTGTAAACACACCGCTTTGTCTGAGGATTCTTTGGTTATTTCGTGGAGGATAAATAGCAACAGAATTAACTGGGAATTTTGTTTCAAGTTTTACATGGGACTCATAACTTCCAAAAAAACTAACTGGAACACTGTTTGGGACTCCTATTGATAAGGTATTCAAGCTCGCTGGGTTAAGTAGCCATACCCTTGCACTCCCAATTCTCTCATCCCAACTTGCACATGCAAAAAATAATGCCACTGCGAAGGATTCAGTCCAATCTAATAATCTTGTTTTTGCACCATGGTGCTGCATTAAGAATAATAAGTCCCAATCTTTCTTGTCATGACAAAACGCTCCAAGATTTTCAAATACCCGATAACTATCTAATTCATTACTAAGATAAGTTAATAGTTCTTCTTCTTTGTCTCTGAATAATCCTGATTTTAATAAGTATGATGATTTACTGTGTCCTCGATACCACACACGTCGTGTTTTGGTTCGTTCCTCGAAGTCATAAATATCGTCAAGTACCTTTTTCCACTCATTAGAAAAGCCCATAAGCCCTCCTTGAAATTCATAGTAAGCAAACGATCAAATCACCGTTTTATTTGTACTTTGTTCCTGTATAGTATGATAAGAACCCCCAAGCAACCTGTATTTCATTCATTGAAACACCCAGAATCTCGGACTGCTTAGCAAAGCTGCTGAAGACTTCAGGATTGTCTTCTATGAGCCTTACAATTGCAAACATTGTACCAAAAGGAGTTTTACTCAAAAGGTTGGTGCTTAATACCTTATAAGCATTTTTCTCTCCAACTTTTTCTATTAATCCATACTTTCTTAAAAACTTAAACTTGTTTGCAACAGCTGTCTGAGATAGTCCCATCATCGTTGCTATTTCAGGTTGGCTAATTCTTGCAATCCCGTTATCATCAGCCTTGCTCAGAAGCAAATTAAGAATATGGCGGTACTTAGAAACTGTTTTGAATTCCTTTGATTCAATTAAATCCTCTAACAATGACTCATCCATTGCTTACCAACTTTCCAACTAAATCTTCATTTTATGGCAAATCAATCTGAATTTCCTGATAGTCAGTAGTTATAACAAACTTCCAATCTTCGAGTGGAATACTAGCTTTATCTCTGTTATAGGTTGAGAAATAAAAATTCAAAGTTAATGCAGATTGATTTTTAATCAATAGATCATCCACTTCAATTTTCTCAATACCTTTAGCAGTTTCAGCATTTACAAAAATATCATTGATGGTGTTTAGGCTCATATCCTCATTCATAAAATTTACTGCTGTCTTAATATCGACCTTCCCATCGTTAAAAGCTTTTGCTGTTATCTTGTCAGTCGTTAGTGCAAATACATTTTTATTAACCAAACCTTGATTTTTTACTTTTGCACCCGTGAGGTATACGTCCCCATGCTTTGCAATCAGTCGTATTGAAACTTGAAAAGAAAAGTCCCCATTCTTTTCGGATTTTGCATAGTTCTTTAATTTATAATGAAGCGTTGGCTTCCTGTAGAAATCTTTGTATAAGGATATCCCAAGATTAATTAGGGCCAAAATAAAACCAAGAACCCCCAATATCTCTGTTATGCTGAAATTCATACTAACCCCTTTCTGTTAAATACCATCTTTTATTGTGTTTCCTCGTCAAGCATTTGTCGAACTTTTTCAACATGCTCCTTCTCCATTACTTTACCGCTAGTGTTTAACTTGATAAAGTAACGTAAGATTTGCTCCTCGGAAAGATCGCTAACTTCTGCCACAGAAATTGTATATCGTTTAAAGTGATTCCGATCTTTAATCGATAATTCACTGAACTTCTTTCCCTTGTGGGTAAAACGATCTTCATAAAAGTCAAGTATCGCTCTCATTCTCTGTTTACCATCAAGGACTTCATAGCTATAACCAGTTGCAGTCCATTTCTCATCATCGTAGCGAATAAAAGCAAATTTACCTATTTCTACGTTGTTAAAAATGGAGTCAATCAAGCTTTCTTTATCTTCTAGCTGCCAGACATAATCACGTTGATATTCAGGATCAAAATTCACACCGAAATGATACACCTTTGAGAAAAGAGAACTTAACTCATTTTGTTGAAAACTCATTCTAATATCAGCATTTTTAATAAGTGATTCTGGTTGTACCTCAATTAATGGTCGAATATCCATCCATGCTGAGTATCGTTTACTATCTGGTGTTTCTATTGGATCTCCATAGTTGCTATTTACATGTGTATAGGTTAATTCGTATATTTTACCATCATGGAGAATGTCACTAATGGTCACATCCTTGAGGTTGCCAATAGTTACAGCATCACCAATTTGAAATGAATATGTAGGGCTAGGAATGAATTTAAGTTTATTAACTAGCTCTTCCAAATCACGTTTTAATTTTTGCTGTTTGAGTAACTCTTGATCCACTTCAGTCTTTTTTCTTGCCATTACTAACCCTCCCTTTCCCAATCAATATCTTCATTTATTCAGTTATAACTAACTTTCTAGGAATTCCATTCTCATCATAGGTTATAGGACTACCATTAAACTTTTCTACCTTACACATGTAAACTGTAGCTGAGCCATCCCTGATTTCTTCCTCAAACGTTTCAAGTACATTTTTATAGTGTTCGTTAGCACTTATGTCATCACCGAACACATTAACTTGCGGATCAAGATTAAAGTCTACACATACTATCCAGATCATTAACTACTCATTCCTTTCAAATGAAATTCTCCTTTTATTAGTGAATCTTCTCTTCAAGCTCTTTCATCAATTTCTTCATCTCATAATACTTTTCTGATAATTCTACAGGTAACTTTGCATTTGGGTCATTACATCTTATTTCATCAATTGTTGCCGTTCCTAAAAAGAGCACGTCTGCGTGATTGCATCCATGATCTTTCCCATGTCTACACATTACTGTGTATCGTAGCAGCTCACCATTTATAAAAACGCTGTTTATGGAATCTGTAACTCGTTCTTGGAGTTCAGGATCAAACATTGGTGGCATCCACTCTTGAGCAAGAAGCATTGATTCCGAAAAATAAAAATCAAATAGCACCAATCTCACTTCCCTATATACTATTGAATTTATCACCAATTTGTAATCTCATTCATATCTAACTCAAACACATCTAGAAAAGCATCCAATAACTTCTCACAGGGTTTCGTTCCACCACAATATTCTGGTGAAAGTGCTACAGTTATTAAATCCCACTCACATAGATCACGCAGCGCTGTCAGTTCATGTCTTATGTCATCCTCTGACTTAAGATCAGCTTCCAGATACTGTTTTGACTTATTGAAATAGTCCAAATCAAGATCTAGAATAATTGATCGCCCATCTTTGTAATGGTTTAGTTGATGTGTATTAAATCTTTTGATAAAGTCTGATACTTCTATGAAACGAAATACTTGCTTGTACCTACAATCCTTTGGTAAAAATTGATAAAATTCCTTATCAACGAACCCACTTAAACTCTCTAAGTTGTTAGGCACCATTTTGTCATCAGAAACAAAAATTGTTTCGCCTATAGTTCCAGTTGCTATCCCTGCCCAAATAAAGTTGGCTATTTCCATCATGATTTCAGACCTTTTCTCACTCCCCCTTTCATAACTCTGAGCCACTCTCAAAACGTCTCCATATGTCTCAATTTCTTTAAGTCCTTTTACATAGACACCATCTACAACGTCATCTAAATGGGCATCAACGTGTATCAACAGTGATTCATTTTTAATATTTCCATTTATTTTTTCTATTTCCCATGCAGCAAATGCCCAATTGTGGTCTTTCGAGAGATATATAGGCTTGTCATTAAACTTGACCTTCCAATATATATTGGGTTCCCACTTCATATAATAAGCACCTATTTTCTAAATAAAATTAGACTTTGATTTTAACTATAGTGCCTCATTTAAAGAACTCTGCCACTTCTGTAATTGTCCATAATTTCACTTCTTCATTTACTTTAAATCCGTCTTCCCCGCAATCCTGCCCAATATATGCCTCTGTTTCACATATTAATTTGTGCTCTGAATCATTGATATTGTGGACCGCGCCATCAAATTGAGAAACATAATATATTCTTTTGCTCATAATAATTCGCTCCTCACTTGCTATTGTGCCGCTCAATCATTTTCTGAATCTCTGCCAACAATTTCGGATCATCTGGCAGCTCAATCTTATGTAACTTCTTTATGACAATTTCCTTATTCTCATTTACTTCAACCGACAATGCATCCCCATACTCTGCTCCAATTAATTTCAATTGCTCAGTAATTGAGACTCCTAAGCTAGTTCCAATCTTGATGACTTTTCTCTCTTGCAATTGGTTCACCTCACCTTTCATTTCCTTATATACCCATTATAGCGACTATTATATAATAGCGCAATATTAAAATCTGATTTATTGTATATTTTTATTCACACGCAATAACAAAAACCTGCTTTGCAGCAGGCTAGCAATGCCCCAATTTTTTTAGCGTGCTACTGACGCAACAAAATCAGCAAACATCGTAATTAGAACAATCGAAAAGGATATCGCTGCTAAACATATACAGAAATGCAGAGTGCCACCTAATATTCCACCAACATTTTTAGCCATAAATCTTTTTAAGTAGAAAAGAGAAAACCATAAAATAATTGTAATACATGCTAGTAATATGGACCCTACAGCAGTGAAAAAAGCTATTTCGTATATTTTACTATAAGGAATTTCAAGTAGTTCCTTTAATGCTATATTCGATGCAATTGCTACAATTGAAACACCTAATAACGTTGCAATATTGCTAATGATATTTAACTTTTGAACTGAATCATCTTCTTTAAATTTGCTATATATGTCCTTGATAAACTTGATCATTACATTCACCCTTATTGAACTTTAGCCCATGCACTAGAAATCAGATAAATCGTAAGGAAATGTTTTATTCTCAACATCTTTCCATTCAGGTTCATGAAGCAAAAGTGGTTGTTATTTGTTTGCTTCTAATCAGTTTATAAACATTAGTTTTTGTATTTGCTGTTGAATACGTATGACCATTTCGATAATGTTGCAACTTCAGAGACTTCTTTAATCCCTTTCAAATCACATTTTTATTCGAATTCAAGCTCATCAATTTTTTGTTTAAGTTCTGCCCAACATTCTTCCGCCCAATCTTTTACTTCACGTCCTCTATATGCAATTAGCTCTTTTCCTGCCTTCCTCATCACAATTCGCCCATCGCCTATCTCAGGACAACGCCATCCTTTATAATTACCTTTTCCATGATATAGTAATTACGCTTCTACTTTAGTCAAATCACCATAAGCGATTTTATGAACTTCTTCCTTACTTAACTTATTCATCGATACATCTCTCCTTTTTCGATACAATAAGCTAGTTTAGTCGCAACTCTTCTATGATTGTCTGCCCATCTGGTACGCTATTGTCTTGTACAGATATAATTAAGTTCAATTGCCCATCCACCTTGGATGCTACCTTTTTAACTGTCTCAACTTCATTCAGTTCAAAGTTGCCATATAGAAAGATGTAATGGTATTCTGTTTGATCTAAAACTTGAGCCATTACTTCCATCAATTCGCTTTCTAGATCAAGTAAGTCTACTTTAGCCTTGTCGCTTCGTTCTACTATCCAGCATTCTTTACGGTCTGGAAGCCACATAGGAATATTGTGACCATATTGAATAAACAAGCTATTATTAGATCCTTTGTGAAACAGTTCCATGTATTGCGACTTTCGTGATTTACCTTTTACCAATGTCAACATTTTAGTACCCTCTTCCATAATGAAATCAAAGATTTATTGAATTAATGATCTATAACATTTCTGCATATATGCATGAAAACCTTCTACCGCTTGCTCATGTTTATGTACTGTTTAACTAATACATCCTTAACAATTCCAGTAATCCCTTCTCTTTCTAACTTCTTTATAAACCTTCCCAACTTAATTAAAATTCATCTCCTATTTATTATTTTTGATTCTAAAACATTGACGTATTACACCGCTGCAACTTTATTGAATACCTTGCTTCCACGTTCACTCATCATCATTTTGAACTTCTTATCACTTGCACAGCTCAAATTAAGTGCCCAATCAACTTGCTCCATAACATTTTCATCTAAATGAGCGACCCATTTAGACAGTCTTTGCTTATCAATAGTTCTGGTCTGCTCCATCATGATGATTGAATCTTGCTCAAGGCCAACTTGATGAGCTTTTACTTCAACATGGGTTGGCATTTTAGCTTTAGAAATTTTTGAAGTAATAGCAGCCACCTTAACTGTTGGACTAAATCGGTTTCCTAAATTGTTTTGAATGATAACGCATGGACGATATCCCCCTTGCTCAGATCCAATTGCTGGTGACAAGTCGATCATAAACACATCGCCATATTTAATTTCTAGCATCCTTTTACCTCCCTAAGGTTTATATATTATATCTATTATTGTTGTTTAATTTTATGCCTTAATAATAACATGACTATATACCTAAATCAAGCGAAAATAATTGATACTACAAAACAAAAAACCTGTCAAATTACGACAGGCTGAATGTCAGCTGGTTTGTTATTTTGTTACACTAACAAGACTTTCTATCTTGATCCATTCCGAATCCCAATCACTGACCAACTTAAACTGTTTTCGATTTACATCTATCTCCTTCACAATTCCCCAAGACTCCTCCAGTGTACCAAGACTTCCTTTTACTTTTTGAAACCACTTAACGGTGATCGAATAGTCGTATTGTGTACTGTCATAAATCCTGAAGCACATCTCCCCAAAATCGTCTTCATCCACATCTGGTTTGGCCTGTAGCCCACTTTCTTCACCATGATCGATAATCGCTGTCCTATGTTCTGGAAGCATCATGCGCATACTGCCAAATAGGTCATTGATCTTTTTGGACATTTCAATCCACCCCTACACGAGAACGTCTGTTCTTATATTATGCTCCCAGAAGTGAAATGATGCAAGAACAAAAAAGACCTTGCGCCATGCAAAGTCTTCCAATCAAATGCGTATTTATTCTGGTACATAGTCTGGATACTCCTGTTTCAGCACTGTGTTAAATTCAGCCCATGTGTCAATCACTTCCCCAACTACCACTTTATACTTTTCAAAGTCAATATCATACTGTCCAGTTGCCATTGCCTCGCGCTCTGAAGTGCCACCATGAAACTTAATTAAGTTAGGGCTCCCAATTGGATTAAAGTAGTCATCTGTAAAGTGAATGTACCTGTCTAATGCTTCTAAAAAACTACGCTTAGCTTCCTCAAGTTTATTGTCGCTAAATGCCTTATTTGGCTCTGAAAACTTTGTAATGTTATCTGCATAGGAATCAGCCAAACCAATAAACATTGATCTTGTTTGCAATAATCGTTCTTTAAATTCGTAAAACGAGTCAAACTTTTGAAAAAACTCATCAAGCAGCTTTTTATCTCTATTTGAGATGGGAGGTTTTACACTCTCAATCTCCAAGATTTTACCCTTTAAGCTTGAGTTATCATCTCTTTGAAGTTTAATAATGAAAATTAGGAAGAGAATCACCATGATGCCTAAGTAATAGATCTGCGCATGTGGCTTATTTTCATTGAAAAACTTTCCAACGTCCAGACCAAATATTGTTGCTATGAGACTGAAATGATCAGCTAGAATGCCGCTTGTCACTATCAAAACAAAGATAAGTGAACTGATTAAATATTTTTTCATACACTACCCCACCTGTTGCCAATAAATGCAATTGTAGCATCACTTATAGAAATCGTCTATACAGTGCTATAAAATGTCTCTTTTATTGTGATAGCAATTGCAATTGATTTTCATAGTAACACTCTAATGCTCCATCGATAAATTCAACAGTTATTGGATAAGCTTCTTCCAATGAGATATCAATTACCCTTCCTTCTAATCCTTTGTAATGACCTTCTAAAACAAACACCTTGCTGTTAATTTCTATCATAGTTCTTAAACCCCTTCAATTGATGTTATCAATTATTTTCAATAGTTATCTTTTATAGAAAGGCTCTTAATCAGAGCCTCAACATGTCATTTAGTGAAGATATTTAAAATCTTTTTGTTACCGTCCCATGAGTACTTTACATTGAAAATTCGTGCAAAATCTGCAAATGGGATAAGAATTCTCTTGTTAACTGATGTGGTCTGCTGTTTCATGAAACCAGCCTTGTTGTTTAGAACGTATTTATTTGTTCCTGAAATAAACTCAGCGTAGCTATTTTTCAATGTCATTCCAATACTATTGTCACCGTTCTGAGGGTTGTAATTCAGTTCTCCTCCTAATTGGTATATGATTTCAGGAACTGGAATGTACAGTGTCCCGTTGATCAAGGTTGTAGGGTGATCAACGAATAGTACCTGCTTACCATCAACAAAAACCTTGATAGGGAATGCTGCATTTCGTGACTGTAGCGTGGTGGTTAACCATACATCATAAATATAATCTGTTTCTTCGTCACCACTGAAGTGCGCTTCAACGTTTCCAGCCTGATAAACGTAGTCAGTCGTACCACTCTCAGTTTGGTGAATTTCCTTTGGTTTCCCAAGGAGTGTTATTAAACTTTGTTTCGTGGTAGGCTTAATTGGAATTGTAATAGAATCAACTACATTATTGTAATCAATAAATAACAAGGTTCTGAATTGGCACTTTACACATTTCGTAGGATTCTTGTTGAAAGGTGCTGAAATAGGATTCGGATCATACTCTGTATAATTTATTGTTTCATTTGTAGGTTGACCCCAAAGTTTAATAAGATCAGCCCTTTTCATTCCAAGGAAAACTGGAAATCCCTTAATTTTTCCTTGACTTGCAAAAGTTAAAAAATCTGATGTTACAGAGTATCCGTTTGGTGCACTTGCTTGAGCTGAAACCGTTGTAGTTTCTGCTAACAGCGTGAAAAATACCATAAAGCACAATAATGATGCAAATAATTTTCTCATAGCATAACCTCCCAAGTAGATTATACTATAACTTGTAATATTTTCTAGGAGTGAGTAGTCTTAATTTATTGAAAATCAGTTAGCACAAGTACGACACAATACATGTTCTCCAATGGCGATGCCATCGGCAAAGACGATGTATGTACACTCTTCTAAATGATCGACCTCCATCTCTTTGTTGCAACCTTCGCAAGAAATATCAATCATAAAGTTCCGTTCTTAGTTTATTTTTACATGCTTATACTTGCCATTCCCTAGTCTCATCACTTCAAACGTCAATTGATCAATGTTGTATCTATACCTTCCTCGACCATCTACCCTACACATTCCCTCTGCTAGCTGAGAAATGTAGTTTATGTTTTGCGATACACATACTTCGTCCCAGTTATAGGCCATGTCATCAACTACGGGAATGTATTTATAAAGTTTGTACATGGATACTCCTTTTAGATGCTGTCTTCTTGAAAATGTGCCTTTAGGAAAGTATGGTATTGCTCTTTGACGGGGTCAAATTGTGCCTCTAAGTGAGCAGAAGACAAAGTACAATGCTCTATATAGAATGTCATCGCTTCTACAATATGCTGGAAATCTTGCTGAATTGATTTTAATGTTACCTTGACTGTACCTTCATTGTGTAAGTTCATAGTGAATATCAATGAATCAATTCTTTTAGAGATCCCTGTATATAAGCAAATTGCAGCACCTAACGGAACCATCATTAAACTAACACTTCCCATCAAATTTTACTTTTATTTGGTTTGAAAACTAACCTGCTCTTTCGCAATTTTAAGACTAACTTTCAATGTTAGACAGTCCATGTCCTCCACACTCCTGACAGTTCTATCGCTGTTAGCCCACTTTCCTCTTCGAGTTGCAGGAGCGTTTACTTTTATTTTAGTAAACTTGAAAAAAATCACTAGATGATGATATTCGCAGGTGAACTACGAACACCCACACAGAGAGTCAATTCTTTGGTTGTAACTATATGATTTCGCTCAGGATTTAAGCCGTAGCGAGCCTTGATTCACGATTTGTCATAATCGCAGAAAATTCAACCACGACCGTAAACGAGAAATATAAAAGTGTTCCACCTCTATTTACGCATTCACTAATTGTAAAGATTTGCCGTTAAAGTTAAAATTATCACTATAAATGGCTCACTATAAAAGGCTCACTGTAGGAGGAAATATGAATAAAAAGATGAGTAAACTTGAAGACACATTCCTTTACATAAGTTCTCTTTTCCTTGCATCAACCTTTATTGCATTCATTTATGCGTTTATGAATTTAACCATTGAGACTGTCAATCAGCATGTCTTGGCTTTCTTGTTTCTACTGATGATAATTGTAGTTGCTATTGTTGTAGTAAAAAAAATAGATGGAAATACTTCAAAGCTGAGACTATTAAGGTTCATATATCTCATTATATACTTAACTGCATTTACTTTTTTTATGGGTTTTGCTTTTAGTGGTGCATTACTACAATTTTTACAGTATATAAACCTCATTCCAAACGATACTGTTATGTTAATCATCACAACAGGTGTCACAACGGCGTTGTATCTAGCTGCCATTTATATCAGAAGAGATGATGAACAACACTTAAAGGACTCCAAAGTAGCCGTATTTATCGTAAATGCTATACTGTTAGTATTATTTGAGATTGTTGTCGTTTACAAGCTCGATGAATACGCAATAAAACTTCACATCTATGCTTTCCCGACATTTATAGCAAGTTTAATCTGTCTTGGAGTACTAGAATATAGATTTTCGACTGTAAAAAAAGACCAATCACAAAATACACCCACAGCACTTTAGGTTTTAACTCAATAACTCGCAAATAAAATCCATCAAAGTTATTAAGGTATGCTGGATCACTGGCATACCTTGTCCTTTCGGTATCGCCACATCAAGAAAAGACCTGTGTCCAAAAGCCACAAGTCCCTAGTGTAGTCCATTATTCTTCTGTAGCTGCTATTTCTTTTCTTGTTGAGTTCTGTTCTGAAAGCAATGCTGCTAAAAATTTGTTACCCATTTTTTTGTAGTTTGGATATTATTGATTACCCCATTAACAGTAACCTCTTCCATCAATCCATACTTTATACAACGTTTACCCGTTTGATATATTAAATATAATAATGCATCAAAATTAACACTTGATTTTCCATTCATATACATATCACTATACTTAATATAGTATGTTAATAGATTGGAGGGTTCTCCATCGAAAGTTACTTTTTCATTTTTCAACAATTGCTTTAACTCATCATATGAATAACCATTGTAGTCTGCGTTTAGTATAGGTTGCTTGATTAGTTTTTCATTTTCTTCTTTCAGTTTTCTATTCTCTTCTTTTAATTTATTTGCTCCCCGCTGCAACTCTACAATTTCCTGATTCAAACCATTCACATCAATTTGCATGTCTTTCCCAGACACCCATCCATGCAAAGTATAACGTGTATCAAAGTCATTTAGAGTTTCATGAATTGCAATTTTGATATCCTTTACATCATCAAAAAATTTGCATATCTTACTTGTAACATAATCTTTAAATCCATTGTATTTAGTTTGATTGTCCATTTCTATTGCATCAGATGACATTGCTTTTAACTTTTCATCCAAAGCAGATTTATTCATTACAACAGCAAAAACAGGTTTGCCAGTTTTAATAGCATACTCATATTCCAAGTGTGTGTAACTTTTACCACTATTAGGTTCAATTGTTCCATAACGACCACCAAGAATTAGCATATAAACATCAGATTCATCAATCCATTGTTTGATTACATCTAGCTGAGAGTCATTACCTGCCTTAAATAGCTCCATTCCTGCTGGTATATGACCTGCACTCAAAATAGCTTCTACAGCTGCTTGGCGCTCGTCTTGTAAGTCCTTGAAAGTTGATGAGATAAACACTTGTAGCTTCTTATTCTTATTCGATTTCATTTCAAACGCCCCTATAGTCTATTTCCAAATATTGTACCATATTTAGGCCAATTGAATCAGGACTAGGCTATTTTTGATTAAGGTTTTTGATGTAAGAAGACCTGAAAAGACCTGCAATTAATTCAACAGGTCTTAATTGCTTGAGTTTTCTTTTGTGGCAGCTACTTCTTTTACCTGCTCACTATCTTCCAAACGTTTCATCAGATATTCCCTAAAAGTGCAGACAAATTTTTATGATTGTTAGCTAGCCAAATCATTTCCTTTGCAAAACGAGCTGGAGGTACACTATGTTGATCCATATTCGCATTAATCCACCATGGACTTTCCATATACCACAACAACTGCATTGAATTTGTTAAGTAACCATCCATTACGGTGCGTTCCTCACAGTATCCTTCAATAAACGCTGAAGCCAGAGAAACGTCAAAATAATCATCTAAAGCACAGGACATTACTGCCCTTGCAACATCAAGTTGAGGGTAATCATATTTCAGTCGATCAAAATCTAGTATTGCTGTTAATCGATTATTATCAAATAAAATATTATCGACCCAAAGGTCACGATGCGCCCACCCAGTAGAAAGTAATTCAAGTTTTTCAATCCTCATTTCTTCAGTTGCTTTAAGTTGCCTCTCTACATCATCAAGTAATTCGATCTTCCCAGCTTCCTTCGCCATTTTCAAAACTGATTTCCAATGTGCTAAACGCTCTTCACGGCTTGGGGGAACAAATTGAGGGTTACCTTTAGAGCCAAGTGTCCCGTCATTTAATAATCGATGCATTTTTCCAGTTGCTCTACCAAGGTTGTATACTTGATGTACATTAGCTTTACCAGGCGAAATAAGATTCCCCTGACAATACTCCATGACAATAAAGAGTTCTCCCTTATCCGATTCAAGCAGTATACCTTTATCATGTGATAATAGATTAGGACATTCAAGGCCTTGATTTTTTAATCTAACTTGTTGAGAGAATGCAAACTTTAGATCTTCTGGATTATAACGCCTAAATCGTTCTTTATTGTATTGTTTTAGTACAAATTGCCCAGATTCAGTCCTGACTCTCCATTTCAGGTTTAACCAACCACGTTTTATTGGAATGGATTCAATTACTTCCAATCCGAAATAATGATTCGAAGCTCTAATTAAATCTTCTAATATCAATTCCTCTGTCAACATTGACTCCATTTGACCACCCTTTATTTGCAGTTTCATTGTTTGACATTCCTATTGACTCATCAAGCCTTCATTCCATTCAGATCCATTTGTGGTAATGTTATGTAAGTTCTAACTCTAAATATTGTACCATTGTTTTGTTGAAAATTGCTCGATATAAGGTCGACATCGTATGAATGCATATGTGACTTGGTTTTGTGATTGATTTATTGAAATTTAACTAGAAATTGAGTGAATGTGATGGGGGTAGATGTGGGAATGTGATAGTGTTCAAAACGTTGAGAATAAAGGGGATTGTCGATACATGTGTCGATAACAAAATCGATGAAAATTGTAAAAATGTGACGGAACTGATTTATAAGTTGGGTAGATGGATTGATGAGTTCGACGAAAGTTTGTTTCTATACTTGAATTAATAAATATAAAATATCCCCTTCCCAGAACCCTGATTTATTGCGGTTTAATGTGTAAATAATCCTTGTTGTTTCCCTATCCCAATCAAGATATAGTTTCTTTGTGTTTGTGATTATGTATACCTCCGTTTTCATCGCGTTCTTATATTGATTATTTTAGTTTACAAAGATTCTATTTGCAATCATTTTTTCTTTATATTCAGATAAATAATGCAATGAGTATCACAATCCCCAGCAACGCTGGCATAACTCTTTCCCCCATAATAAAATCCATTCTCTCTTGGCTCATCATATTGAATCCCCTCCTTTTGTTTCTAGTCTATTAATCGTTACTAACATCTATTCCTACTACTTCTACTTTCTCGACCATCACAAGGCCATCTACAACGTTCTCAGGCTCAAAGTAAGCTACCACAACATCATTTACATTGATCATTTCGCCTTGCTTGATAAACTCTTGTGTAAAATAAACGCTGCTGTCATCATATACACCTGTTCCCCAGTATTCTCCGTTATCAACTTTTGTTACCTTGTAAATGAACACTGTATGTTCTCCGCATGCGAAGGCGCTTGTTGCACTAAGTGTAATTGCACAAACTAAGATAATCATCGCTACCAGTTTCATTGTCATTTTAATCATCATGCCCACTCCTAAATTTTATTTACTTAATCCTCTACAATGTCACCTGTTATTGGATCATAGATGTTAATTGTTCCACTTTCCTTGTGCTCATATATCTCAAAGCCACATCCGGTTTGGCCCTTGTAATACCATTTTGCTGGACTAAAGAATGTGAAGTCAGTTTCTAGCATGCAGATTCCACCTTTTGCTGTTCGTTACGCTTTACATACCCATTTCGAATCCATGATCTGTAAGGATAGTACTCACTATATCCTTCAAACAAATAACCAACAGGAACTGTTTCACCTGCTTTCCTATCGGGCTTCAGGTTTTCTGCTAGTTCCGTCCAAACCCAAGGATTCGCCTTTGGGATATTCGAATCACAGGCAGCTGCACAGTTGTCGTTGTTCGTTCCAGAAACCATTTCAAGCACTTGCTTTAGGACAGGTATTCCTCCACTATCAACGATCTTTGTGTTTATGTAGTGGAACTTATTAATCAGTTTGCCTACTTCCTCATTTGCAAAATCTGCAAGGAGTATCAGTTCATCTACACTTTCAGAAGTAAAGCAGTTATTTAATCTGCAATAGCCAAGCATTTCATTGATTAATGTTGCTATCTCAATATTTTTATTCATTCGAACCGCTCCTTAGTATGTATTCTTTAACTGTCTTTAATTTATCATTTATTTTCAGTTTATACAATACCCTAAACTCATTTATTTTATATATTTTCTAATGAAATGCAGATTTGATTTGAAAAATGAGCAAAAGAAAAAGCCGTAACCAAAACGGCTTACTTACCAAAAACCACTTTTAATTCTGAAGCTGTCTCATTGAAAACTCTTCTATCATCAGCAGACCCACCATTTAAATCAAGTCCTAGTTTTCTGACATACAACCTGCTAATTAATATGCCTAAAAATTGTTCACTCTTGTTCTCTGCTTTCATCTGAATAGTAAAATTGATAAAGTCTGTTTTTAATTCCTCGCTCATTTTCGTACCATTCTTGTCAAGATCAACAATCTTTGTGTAAAAACGATAAGACTTTTCTAGATATTCCTGTTTAATCTCAGTCGGTTTTATGTATGTTGCCAATGACTCTGACTCGTGTGAGTTAGGCTGCACCTCGACAGAGTTAGAAACCGTATTAAAAGTCATGAGCAATGCAAATAACACGGTAAATATTGAATTCATAATTCCCCTCCTTGTATTTCTCAATGTTATGTTTTAGATATTCTACAATACAAGAAGGATCTTTACACCAATTTCTTTCAAAACATTCTTTAAATGTAAAAAGAAAAAGCCAGATTATATGCTGGCCTCAATTGCTTTATTTGTATCTGTTTTTATTTCTTTAATCGTTCTACCAGTGAATTTCTTAACACATCCAGCGCCTACTGTAACCATTTCCCCTTGATTACCTAACTGATTAGATAGTATGTAATATTTCGATCCATTAATGCCCTTACTACAATGCTGGCATTTAGTTTCGTCCCCTTCTCTCTCGTCCCATAAATACCAATTAGACATATTGTTCGCCTCCCCCATAAATCGTTCTATTAACTCCATTTTACACATTGAAATTTCATTATGTCAATTATTTTTATTTTATATAATAAGATAAAAAACCGATTTTATTTAACCAAGTAGACAGCCTTTTAACTGACTACAGTGGTCATTTATGCTGCTTGTGCTACCTTGATCATTTTTTGCTCAAATTCTTCTACCATATCTGCTAAATCATTATAGCCACTATTTTCAAAGTGGTAATCCTCCAATGCATCAATGCTGAAAGCACTGTGACGTTCATTGTCAATGCTATCCAGCGCTTTTTTGTGCGCAGTGTTGGCCTTCTCAACCAGCACATTGTATTCAGCTAATAAAGTATCATCAACCACATTTAGAGAAATAACTTCTATTTCTGCTCTCTCCATTACATCATAGATCGTGATACCATACTTGCCTTTAACAGATACATAATAGTATCCATTGGAGTATTTGGATATCGTACCAACAAGGTCACCATGGAAACGAATTACCGAACCGATAGAAGAAATGCCTTTCAAAATGTTGGATGCTTTAACCATATGTATCACTCCGTATCATTTATTTTATATCTTTATTATAAACGCACCTTAATCATAAGTCAATATTATATGTTATTTTTGTTCTATAAATTCAAATAAAACTGCAATTTCATTCAAATAGAAAAAGCCACCTAAATGGTGGCATGTGTCCTATTATCTTAATACAAGTATAACTACAACTACCAACACTAGCAGAAGAAGAGCAAGCAATGTAAGGACTGGTAATGTGACATACGCTAGGCTCCATAAACACGCCAAAACACCATACGTGCGTATTATAATGATTGTCGTTGAATTTGTTTCATAATCATCATGAACACGAATCGAACAGTAAATTGTTGATAAACCGTGAATTACAAACAAGAGTATGGCAAAAAGTGAAAGTACTAATGTGGTGATGAAGTTAGAGGGATCGTTCATAAGAAACGATCCATACTTGTAGATGAATTCAGTAAATTTCGTATCATCGGGAAGTTGAAGGACTTTTATAAATCCCCAAACACCAATACCATATGTTAAAGCCATCATAAGAAAATAGCGTTTTATATCATAAAAAAACTCTAAGGCATTCCAAAATGCAACTGCAAATCTTTGTATTCTACTCATGACATCACTCCTATAGCATCTTTAGGAATATTTTATCAAATTATGGTGAATATTGTCTACAAAACTAAGAACTAACGTTTCCCTAGGATAAAATAGAAAGACCAGTCTTTTTATTGGTCAAGTCATTGACATATTGCCACATTCTGGTTAAATTGTTGATGAAACAACTTCTTTCTTGCTACGCTCCCCCGTTGAGAACACCTAATCAAAACGGGGGAGTTTGATTTTTTTATTATAAATGGATGCATAGTGCAAAAGAAGTATTATTTCTAGAATTTTCTAGCAGATGTGATTTAGAAATCTCGTAAAAACGTTGCTGTCTAGTGGAAGAAGCATAAAATTCTTTTTGAAGAACGGAGTGTTAGACGCTAATAATGGAATGCTAATTTACAAAGTTACCTATATTCTAACAAAATGTTACATTCATGTGGTAAAATCCACCTATATTATAAAAAGGAGGATTATTTATGAGGAGATCATTATCGGCACTTTTCCTAGTACTTATCCTATTAGTTTCAAACACTTCAATTTGTTATGCATCTGATAACAATACTCCTAAAGTACTAATGAATGGTAAACAAATTGGCTTCGGTGATCAAGATCCAATTAAAGAAAGCACCACAGTATTAATGAATGCTGACCCAATATTATCATCCTTTGGAATATTTGATGCTTTCTTTCAAAATATGTTTAAGGATAAATGGGACAGCAATAAAAGGACTGGACTATATAAGTTAGAAAACGGTTCTATATTAGGATACACCAGAGAGGGACAGGAATTTCAGATATTATCTAATGTAAATTACTTTATTTTTGATGGGCAAAAAATTAACATTGACTATGCTCCTCGTATGGTTGACGATAAGTTATTCATACCACTTTCATTAATTCAAGCAATGTTCAGTTATAGAGAATATCTCGTCAGCTATGATCCAAATATTAATGTTGTTGCAATTTATCATACAAGTTTAAAAAATCCATTCCAAGAACTTTCATGGGCTACTGGTCTGCCAATCGAAAATTCAAGTAATAACAATACTACTACGATACCAATACAACAAGAAAGCGATAAACTTAAAACTTTCAAAAAAGAAATTGAACACTTTTTAGGTAAGAATATTTGGTATAGACAAGGAATCGCAAAGGACTCCCAAGGGAACTATCTTGAAAAACTATCCCCTGTATGGATTTTGAAAGTTACAGAGAATGGTTCATTCTATACATTACATTTGAAGTCTGGAGAAAAAACATACACTATGGATTATATACACTTTTCAACAGAAGTTTACATGAATTTCCTTGACTATAATCCATACACTACATATAAATGGACTGATAAAGTCTGGGATCATATAAAGAAAGATTCCGTATTTATTGGGATGAATCAGGACATGGTTTCACTGTCTCTTGGTATTCCAACTAGAAAAAATATAACGACTTATTCATGGGGAGTAATGGAGCAATGGGTCTATGATTATAAGTCATTCGGTACAACGTACCTTTATTTTAAAAATGGCATATTAACATCTTTCCAACAAACAAAGTGATAGAACAAGCAGCCCATTTTCTGTGGGCTGCTCTTTTTTATACTTGCGGTTAATTCTAACTGTGTTAATCCATCCTCACACTCAAATAAAAGACCGCTTTTATCAGGATTCTTTCTTCATTTTTGACTCACAAATAGCACATATGGTTTTAATAGATAAAACTTTATTACATCCAATGCATTTATTTATTTTAATCAATACCATGTCTTTGATAACTCCTTTTTATAAAATCAATATAAATTTTGCATTTCATCATATAGTTCCTGTGTGATCAGGTTATAGCTTTTTAGAATATTTATTGTATTAACCCCAAAGTCAAACGTATCACAGGGAACAAGATTTAGCATTGCATTTATTATACTTTCTAGGTCTGCTTTGCTCAGGTCTCTTGTGTCAACTTGACTCATATTATTTTAAACCCTTCTTTGGTAAGTTTCTTTTTTGCAACTTCTACATTCATAGCATCGACACTATACACCCAATCAGGCAATTTACCGTTTGAAGGTCTATCCTCTCCAACGTATTCAAACATTTCTCTTATACTATTATGTAATCTATCTGGATTTCTTTTGTCTACATACCATGTCCTCATTTGTTTCCAAGGCATATTTACTTTCCCCCTTTCAAGATAAAATAACCATTTCATTATCAACTGACTTCTGTCTCTTTTTCTTCTCCACATTCTGAGCAATAGGTGTAAGCTTTAAATCCTTTCTTTAACTCATATTCACTTACCATTTGAGAAGAGGTTTCTTTGCTTCCACATTTGCACACCCAATCAATTTCAAAAATATTCATTTCAAATCCCTCCATTATTTTATTTTTTAAAATCCATTCAATTAGTCATTTTATATAATGCTCAATACATATCCTGCTAGTGCTACAACTGGAGCTGCCATCAACATGAGCTTGAAACGAATACTTTTAGGTTGCTTTGCTACTTCAGTTTTGTTCAAAAAGGAGTTATTCGATTCAATGAAACTGTCGATCTGATTGTTAATGCAATTGTAATCAAAGTTTTTCTTGTTCATGAATATAACTCCTATAATTTAATAGTTATTTTTGTTTACTTAATGATCAATGTCCCAGTCACTACTAGATCCTTGAGAGCCAACAACCTTTGGATTTTTGACTTTGCAATTGCTAATTGTGATTGAGACATTTTTCATTACCCCGTTTCGTTTGTTTTGTTACCTTTATTATAACTGAATATAACTAAGTTATCAACCTTTTATTTGATATTTTTGTTTTTTATTTTTTAATGAATTCAAGTATTCTACTCCCTTTAGATATTGTTCAAAGTTGATTAGATTCAATGCGTAATCAGAGTATAAGCGTTGCATTGGATAAGTGAGATGCATTGTACTTTCCCTCCTATACTATTAAGGCCTTGATATTTAGTCATGAGGTTAACTTTAGTAATTCAAGTGTGTCCATAATATAGTATGACTGATTGTTCAGTACTTTATTGTATGACTGCTCTCCTTCGAATTGGTCTATTACTTCTCTATCTTCCTTAGTCATATCTTTGTATTTTACCTTTCCATATGTAGGAGGCAACCAGTTTCTTTTTTGTGATCCATATAAATTGAATTTGTGCAATAACTCCATGTTTTTGAATTCAATATGACACGTACCTTTATTGATTTTATATGCCTTGTTTGTTTTCCAACCGTTATAATAATGTACATTGTTTGATGATTCTTCAAAGTAATACTTATGGCTAAATTCTTCAAAGAGATTTAAAATCGTATCCTCTACACCTTGAATCATTTCTTTATTTAGTTGGATTCTTAGTGAGTAAATGTTAAATAGGGAAAAGTCATAATCCTTTAATTCACCTACAGACTGTAAATACTTCTGTTTCAAATTGGTTGTAAACAACCCCATAAACTGATCATTATTAAATAATGCACTCCAATACTTTGACCGAATTTGCTTTATGTACGCATTTTCTAAACTACTACCCTCTTCGTCACCGTATTCCAGTTCTAATTTCAAAATTGGCTTGTTATTATCCTTAAAACTTCGCAGCATTAGTGGCTTTAGGCAGTTATATTCGCCTATGAGTTTCAAACCTGCTTTCACTTCATGATTATACTGTTCTACTATCCCCTTTATGAAATCAGAATGAATTAAGTTATCACTGGCATAGTTAGTATTTGTGTTAAATTGTTGTTCTCGCTTTAACTCATCTAGAATGATGCTGTTGTTCTCAATAATAGGAACGTCTAAATAGATCACAGCTATTTCAACATTTGTTTTCCTCTCTGCATCCATAAATGCATTTTCTATATATTCAATTTGAGCGTTGTATTTCTCTAGTTGTCGTACCAATACTTTCCTACTATTGGAATATGGGTTCTTTAGCGTTTCAGCATTGAGTAAGCAGACAATTTTCCCACCTGATTGCTGCATGTCAATTGCTTTAATTAAATGCTTTTCTCCTTGAGAGAAGGGAGGGTTCATGATAATAGCATCATATTTTTTATATGTGTTATAAGTTAAAAAGTCATCGTGAACCAGTCTAAATTGTTTTCCTTTTAATATGTATTGTAAATTGTCATCATTTTCAATTGTATCTATATCATAATTATCTTTTCTGTAATTTGATTGGCTATACTTAAATTTATTTATTATTGCTTCTACAAGGTCTCCCTTTCCAGCGCTTGGTTCTAAAACTGTCTTGATGGTTCTAAAGTCAACATGTGATAACATTTTATGAATTAAGTTGATCGGTGTCGGGAAGAAGTCTGGGTTTTTTGTAAACATTTTATACCTCCTTATTGAGTACAAAGGTTTTTTGTACAAGCAGAAACCTTTTAAAACTGCCCTCTCGTATTAGAAAGTTGGCTTGTAGGTGTTTACAATTGGCTTTATTCCCTGCTGCTCAAAGTGTTTTAAAATCTCGTCATATTGCCTGTCATCGCATGATAAGAATTTGCTTGTTGTTACTCTAAAGCCGTTCTTTTCTTCCACATGGTTTAATACTGTATCAGGCAGACTGTGCCAACCTTTATACACCAACAAAGTTGAATAGAAGAAATTATAGTATAGTGTTCTTTTATTCTCAGGTTTGAATGTCAATTTCACAGCGTTTTTATATTGTGCGTAAGTTGTAGGAGTTACGCTATCAAATGTCATTCTATTAGTGACCATAGATCCAAAGTCAGATACATAAAACAGTGTGATTTTTTCGCCTTGTTGAATGTCTGCATCTTTGAATTGCTCTTGTATTCCGTCCACCTCTTGTAGCAATTTATACATGCTTACTTTTAGAGGTTCTATGTCCAATTGTTGTACAATTCTCTTTGTTAATTTCATGTTGTATTGCTTCAGTCTCTCTTTGACCGCTTCTTTGTACTCTATCCAGCTTTCGTTTTCCCATGTCTCTTTGATATCCAAATCAGAAATAACACTTGTTGATATATCTTCTAATTGGTCAGCTTTTTCTTTTAACTCTGTGATGTCTTCATCGTTTAAAACCTGCACATATGTAAACGTCTTTTCAATTGTTGCATTATCTGTTAGTCCTACATACCTAGCATAACTATGCCCTTGTGCATCAATAACAAATTGCAATTTGTTATTGAGATATACCGCAACTCCATACAAATTCCATTTTACAGTTTGCCTTTCATCGTTATCCATGTTATAGAAATCAGTCATAGAATTGATTCTGTTGTCATCTGTATAACTTCCACCTGTTCCACTTAGAAAGTCAAAATCATGTAGAAGCATATCAGAAAAGTATGTTAAAGCTTCTTCGCTGTTAAAATGGACTTCTTTTGTAATCTTCACGTTTTCAAGTGAATACTTGCCCTGTTCAACCTCTTCTTTGCATTCATTAATTGTATTATTTTTATTTAGATGAGCAAATTCTGATCCGAAAACAAAATATTGCTCGTTACCTTCAAGAGACATTACGTCTACACTATTGTAAATGAACTCCTTTTGTTTTTGCTCCTCTTGTTGACGTTTGTTGAATTCAATTGTTTCTAATTCTCTTTGTTGCTGGTACTCTTTCCACTCTTGTTCTTTTCTCTCCTCTTCAGCTCTTTCAAAGTCAGCAAGACTGCTATCGAATTCACACATGTCTTTTTTATGTGCTTCTGTTACATCTGTTTGGGTGTATTCCCAATGAATTGAGACAGAGCCGTAAAAGTTGTAGCAACTTCCATAATCTCCATATGGATCATAATTCGTGCAGTACTTATAAGCGCTTAAAAGCTTGGTGCAATACTCTCTGATTGCCGCTATGTATGTGCTTTCTTTTTCATATGGGGAAGATACGATATAGAAACGAATGCTGTTATAGTCGCTAGTGATTGAGAATTTACATTGTGGGAATCGTTTTCTAACATGTGTACGGATTTCTTTTGCCATTTCCTTTGTGGACAGTTTTTTGTTGGTTTCAATATCTGTCCATTGAATTGAATCCCACAAACTTAATTTGTTATTTTTGATTTCAATAACGTTATTTACTGCTTCTGTGCTTGCTTTTTCATTATCTGCTGTGAGGCTGTTAGCAATTTGAAAGGCCTTTTCTGATTGCTTTGTATACCAACACTTCTTAAATCCTGACCATCTGAAACCATTATCGCTCAAGGTATCGAGTACTTTTTGCATAGGTTTAGAATCAAAATATACCTCAATCCCGTTCAGTTCTTGGTTGATCTTCATTACTGCTGCTGTCATTTCTCATCCACTCCCCAATATGTATTAGGCGTTTCTTAACTGTCTTTATTGTATCATATATTTTTAATTATTACAACATATTTATAGTATTTTTTTGTGTATAATTCGCACTATTTACAATCAAAGGTAGATTTTATTCAAATAAAAAAGACCAGCTTTGTATACTGTCATAAAGAAAAGATATATTTCGGACGAATAACGCTAAGGCGTTATGCGGACGGGCGAGGAATACCGCGTTCTTTGCGGTATGGGCTGATCAAGCCTTGTTTAAAGTTGGCTGACCACAAAGGTTTGAATGTAGAAAATAGTTGTTCGTTTTGAAATGGTGTTGTGGTGAATCAAAAGTTGAACATATAGTTCCCTATAGCTTAAATTCATGTCGACATCTCTAAGGAACAACACCTACTTTTCCCTTTAGTGTCAAGGGTTTTATGATCGATATATTGCTTTTGGTGCAATAGCTATACTTAGTAAGTTTTATATACCCCCCTTTAAGGGTACGGTGCCTTAAACCATTGGTACATATAGGTTTATTTTTAGTTTTAGTAAATCGGTTTTACTAACTTATTTTAATTAATATCATTCAACCAATTAATCAGTAATCGTCTCATTCTGCTACTCGGTATGTATAAAGTAATTTCTCTCCCTTCTCTAATTGCACTTCTCCATAGCCACTGAAGCATTTCTGAGGTAGCGAATAAATCTTCATTCACCTTTACACCCTTATCATGAAAGAATCCAGTAACATAAGGCTTTAGATACATATTGATTGTATTGTATATGCTAGATGTTTCTTCTCTTTAAATTCATTCGTGGCTCGTGCGTTACATGACACGAATCCCTTAGAATAACCTCTTCCTTTCACCTTGTCTTTGAAGTGTTTAAAGGTAGTCCACATGGTTTCTTCTGATTTGGCTTTAACTTTATTTTTGAAATAATTTTCTGTGTTATTTTTTAATACCTTAATGCTTTCCTTCCTACTTCTATACCAACTTTTAGACAAGGCAGTTTCCAATTCGCCAATATCATTTAAGTTACCTTCATATATTGCTATTTTAGATTTAAGGAATGCTTTCAAGTCTTTATCAGTATGGCTATTGTCCATCTTCTTAAATGTATATAGATCATTTTCCTTTATCGCAACGTATTTCTCATATTCAACTTTGTATAGATCATAATAACATTTTTGAATCTGTGATTCGAATAGATAAGTAAGAATATACACTTGTTGAAATGATTTGAATACATCTACTGGAAATGTCCAAATGAAAAAGGTGTCACGGTAATAGATCAATGATTTATTGATTGCCATTTCTTTAATATCATTATAGCGTGAATCATGGTGTAGTTGATCCTCTCTCCAGCAAACAAACCCTTCATCATCTATATAGATAAAGTTATTAAATAGGTTTTCGACATCACCTGTCTTTAATTCCAATTGTTCGATTACATTCATTACCTCATCTAGTATCAAGACGTAATTGCCTGACTTAATTAATTCTCTTGTTTCTTCATTTGAACGCTGGAACAATGCGTGAGTAGATACAATGTTTTTCTTTTCTGCTAGTAGTTTATGAAGTGAATCAAACTTATTTTGAAACTCTCCATCAACAGTTTTATATTTAGGCTCATGGAATCTCTTTGAGTTACACTGTGATTTAATACGTTCAACCTCTGATAAATAAGGTGTGATGAATATGTAATTGTGGTCTGTATCCTGACTCAATAGATTAATAGCTGCTGAAGTCTTCCCGCTTCCCATGATCGAATCGACCACTTTGATTTTAGGTGATTGCATTTAATCCCTCCTACTTCCCATGTCTGAAGAAACCAATTACAGAAATGATGATTGTTAGAATACTGATTGCTATTATCGCTTTAATAAACAGGCCAGTTAGAGTGAATAGATTGAAGAGGATTGATGAAGCTACAATGATGAGGAATAGATAAGTTAGTTTAGTGCCCATGTGACATTCTCCTTTCTAACTCATATCATGATTGCTTCTTATATTGTAATACCTGTTTAATAATACTTAGAACAGCCACGATAATAAATGCTGCATCACTAATCCATATCCATGATGGTGTTGCTTCAGCAGAGAAGCGAACAAGAATGTATATGATTGTTAATGTGTTGAATGTCGCATCAAGGTTAATTTTCAAATTGTACACCTCTTTTCATAAAATGAATAATATGTTATGTTCTATGATATACTTTATAAAAGAAGGGAAGGCTTTACCACCTTCCCTATGTAATTAGTGGACTCAGTTAGCGCTTCCTTGTCTTGGTGGGACGTTGGTGCTTCTGAGTCTTTTTACTGTTCTTCTCTTCCTCCTTTCGTTTCTTTCTCTCATGTAGCAGTTTTTCGATCTCCAGCACTGTCTTATATCCTATTAGGATAACAGAGATTGTACTGATGATATAGAAAGTTTGTGCGTCCATTGGTCACCTCCTTTCTATATGAATATTATAACATTATTTCGGTTTGTTGTGTAGTTTAATTTTAGTTATTAATAGATATTTGTTTATATGTATTTCTCTCAATGTAAAATGTAATCTGCTTATTGATATATGACAAGAATAGTTCAATTAAATATGAGTCTTTGTGATAGTACGGATTTTTATTTACCACCTTCACCCAGAACCTATAGTTGTTATCTATTAAGGATTGAAACTCATCGTGTGATAGTATTTCATTGTTAGATAGTTCATTGTATTTGGCTGTATGCTTGCTTATATCCTGTTGCCATTGAGTGTGAGTTAGTTGTTCTGGATTGTATGTATTGAAATATAATATAGATGGTATTTCTTGTTGATCTATCTTTATATTGTCCTCTTCCATTGCTTGTTCTGTTGATGATGAGAAGTATTGTAAATCCACTGGAATGACTGTTGTAAGTCCCTCCTGTTGTATGATAGATGGATCAAAGTCACATGATGTGCAGAAGTTATATGCTTCATCGTAGGACGAGAATGAACGGTTGAAAGCTGTATAGGTTGTATTTTCATTCACTTCGTCTGTAGTGTTAATTTTAGTTTCAATTGTATTAGTTGTAGACTCTTCTTGTTGTTCAGATACTACTTCCATTAGTCGCTCCTGTTTGAGTTGTTTAGCTTCCCCCTTTACTGTCTCAATCAGATTACTATCCATCATAGCACATTGATCCAGAGTATAAACCAGATTCATCATAGCAGAAAAACGTTTGTAATGTTTACGTGTTCCATTTTCCAGTATGATATTACCAGACATATCATAGAAACTGAAGCGACCGATAATGTCAGTATAGAACCATCCATTCTCTTCTACTTCTGCAATGATGTTAACTTGATATGGTTTATGCTCATCTTGTTTGAATTGGATATGAGTGTACTTTTTCATTATGTGTCCGCTCCCTTTGATTGCTTGTTATATAAATTATAACATGGATATTGATCATTGTATAGTTTATTTTTATTTAATATACATGTGAGATTGAATGAATGATGACATGTGCCTATTAGATATTCAGTTATGAGAACAAAAGGCAAGCTGATTAGACTCGTTATTCATTGTTAGATATGAATTGATTAGTGATGCGTACAATGAATGAGTCAAGTGAAGCAATCATGCAAAGTTATAATAGGTAATTTCTATCGGATGTTGATATGGTATAGATAATAACTATTTAATCACTTCGACTAGGCTCAACCTGTTACCCCGACGATTGTTAGGACGCTAACTAGTTGAGTGAATGGCTGCTCACCATTTGAAAATTTTTAAATGAACAGTGGATCATGATGATAGAATGATTGCTAGTTTGTTTATATAGTGTCCAATAAGTTAAAATAAATGTGCAGATAACTATAACTAAATATAAGTAAGGTTATAGCCACCTGTTGTAAGCCTTATATAACAAGGGGTGGGGGGGATATTTTACATTCTAAAAGGAGTGTAACTTACTAAAAGTTAGCTTAGCACATCCATCCACACACCAAGGTTATTTTTCACTTTTACCCTATTCCCCTACTATTTTCAAATCTCTCCGACTCCAATAAAATTTTAACTATAACTAAAAACATATTTCACTTTCACTTCACACGCTATCGTCATCTCAATCGTAAAACCCTTATACGCCAACACTTTCTCTCACCTCAAATTTCACCATTATCCCTCTACTCTCCTATAAATCACCCAAAAACCCTTGATATATCTACCTTTTCACGATACACACTCAATTTCACTCAACCAAGGGGGTGCATTTTACATCAAAAAGTCCTAGAATCCCTTGTCTCACATAAGATCTATCGATATACAGATAATCGCACACGATGAGTGCTTATCGTGTGGACGTTTTATCTCCCCATAAATACCTATTGTCTTTTCATTCCATACATTTTATGGTAATACATAGAGCTCCTTTTTACATTTTAGAATAGTGCTCTTTAAGGGGAATCAGCGAATGGAAAAGGGTAAATTGTATCTTATTGGCGGTATTTGTGGACTATTCCTATCAGTAATTTTGAGTGTTGTTTCAAGTTTTGCAATCATTTTTGTGATTGGAGGATGGGACCCAAATATACCTATCTGGTTTTTTCTCACTAGTTTTATCCCATTTATCATTATCTACAGCATTTTAGCTGTCAGAATTACAGCCTTAAACACAAAGAAGCGTTCGATTATGGCAGCTTTCACTGCACTTTTGATTCTTCTCTATGCAGGATCTATAGGTGCTTCATTAGTGGCATCTTATAAATTTGGATATCAAAACGTTAATATTATGGGATATTTTCAATATGCACCAATCTATGCTTTCAGTTTACTTCCTGTTACTTGGCCTGTAGCATACTTCTCGTTCATAATATTGGAGAGTGTTGTGGAGTGGAAAACTCAGCAGAAAGTTTAGCTAATATATTTATATAAACAACACAAAAAAGAAGCTCAGGTATGCTATCTATTTACCTGAGCTTCTTATATTTTATATGAGGCCATTTGAGCAGCCTTAGTCAACTTTCCTATTCAATCTTCTCTTTTCATCTCTTAATCTAATTCGCGCTTCTTCTTTCTCTTGCGGAAACAGATAGTACTTTCCATGACCTTGTTCAAATTTACTTCTGTTCTGGTCGTAGTGTACGTCATTTTCATAATAAAACAGAATCCCTTTGACACACATACTATTAACTATCTTCTCAGCAGTCGTATTCCCTTTACCTAGTAATGCTCCCCAGTTCTTCTTATTCCTGAAGAATGGTTTAGCATATTCTCCTTTTTCACACATCTTGGCAACATTGTGAATGGCGATCAATACATAAATTTCATCTGGATCATTTGTTCTATCCAAAATAAATTCAGGTACAGGTTGAAAACTCGTTCTGTCATCGCCTTCCACGTATTTTACTGGTTCAATTGTAACAGTAATTGGCTCATTCGAATCCTTTGGATCATCATATTCAATAATTCCTTTAACCTTTAAGCTCTGCATGAGTTCTTTTGCAACAGCAGCGTTCTTTTTCTTCTCTGATACATTGGTAAACGGGAGTAAATGCCCCATCAGATTATAAGTGGTGACATTCACACCTTTAAACTGGGAGGTGAATATCTTCAAGATAATCAATGTATGCAATTCTTTTGGTGTTAACTGTTGAGGATCGCTCTCTGTGTAGTACTTGTTATTAAGCAAGATGAATTTCCCATCATGATATGTATCATCACCAGTATTATATTCAGACATTTCTCACCACCTCATGATGTAATTTTCCCAAAAGGAGCGCATTGCGCGACTAAATAGATATGGTCATTATTTTTTATTTAATTTATACTAATTTCTTAATTATTATGTCGTCCAACTTTGAACCCCTTTCGGGTAGTGATTTTTATTAAATTGAAAATATACTACCCGTTTGGGGTAGTATATTGTATATCACGCATTTTGAGATACTAGCAGCTCCCATAAGAATGTATTTCGTTGCATATTTGCTACCTTCTTAACTGCTCTGTTGATCACATTGGCCTGACATAACATAAACACATGCTCTCTTGCTCGTGTGATAGCAGTATAAATTAGATTAGCATTCAATTGATATGTGTGTGACTTGTCAAATACCACTACTACAGCATTGGCAGCACTTCCTTGACTTTTATGAATTGTAATGCAATAAGAGTGCAATATGGTATCTAAGTCATTGAATCCAATAGGAACCTTGGCAAATCCATAATCAATAACCATTTTATTATTTTCTGAATCTATCTCTATAATTTTACCTAAATCTCCATTAACAACATTCGTCTTCTCTCCATCAACAGTTTCTGTATCATATAAATTCTTAGTGTTGATGATGCTGTCTCCTACTCGATAGAATATCCCTGTACCATATTCATGTTCATTCTTACTTTCACATTTAGGATTCACTACTTCTTGTAGTACATTGTTTATAGATATCGTTCCAAGGCCCCCCTTCTTTGTTGAGGAGAGTACCATTATATCATCTGGATTATATTTCTCTAGCTGCTTATTGAAACCGTACCTATATCCCCCAACCATCTTTTCTTGTGGCACAGAGTAGAAATCTAAGTCAGAACCAAAAAGGACATGTCCTGTAAAATCACTTTCAATGAATTGTGTTCCTTCACGAATTTTAGTGGCAATATCTAAGATACCACCTTCCTCCTGACGAAATACTTGATTCAATTCAGTAACTGGTATCTGCTTGCTGCTAATGATGTCATGTAATAAGCACCCAGCGTCTACAGAGGGTAGTTGAAATGGATCTCCAACAAACAATATCCTGACATTTGGATGCGTACAATTCCTCAGCAGTCGACTAGCCAACACTACACCCAGCATACTAGCCTCATCCACAATCACAAATTCCTCAGTTATCTCACCCTTTAAATTAAGGCCAATAGCTCTATGTATGGTTGTTGCTTCTTCGTCTATATAATTGCTTAGAATCTTTGCAGCCTTACCTGTAGGGGACAAGAATCGATATGTAATATCAAGCTGTCTTAGTAGATTAATGAGCAACCTCTGCATTTGTGACTGTCTGCATAGCCAATGAGAAGATTAACGTTGTTTGACTTAATTTTGTATAGAAAATCTTTTTGTTGTCGGGTTAATTTTATCTTTAATGATTCTTCCTGCTCTCTGATGAATAAATCCACATCAAAGTTAAGCTCTTTAGATTCGTTTAATAAATCCACCAATCTTAATGCTATGTACTTTTCTGCTTCATATGTTTTCTTGAGTGCTACTTTGTCATCAATAATGACTAGGTTATCATGCTGCTTAACTTGTTCAATGATTAAATTCTGCGGCAGTGATAGCAGTTCCTCGGTCGTTTCTATAAGTTGATGGGCTGAAATATAAGTATGTCCATTGAATTGATCTTGTTCAATGACATATTCAATACCAGCTCTAATCCTAAATGGACTCGTCTTATCAAAATTCATACTCTGTGCAATGGTGTCGGCCTTTAGGAATCCAACTCCAGAGACATCAGTTAATGAGTAAGGATTTTCCTCAACCTTCTGAATAGCTAGTTCAGCAGATCCAAAATGACGGATTAGCTTAAGAATCAGATTGTAGGTGATATTGTAACGACTTAAACTTGAAAGAGTCTGCTGTATATTTAGATTTTCAAGCACCCTCTCCCGAATGCTTTTATATGTTACCTCCCCCACTCCTTTAATCTTCTTATAGTCAAGAGTGTTATCCTGAAACAACTTAATTACATCTTCATTTGGATAGACTTCATAGATGGCTCTAACTTGATTATCAGTCAGAATTGTTTCAAGATAGGCTTTCTGTTCGCTAACACTTGATGGTAAAAGCTGCATGATGGACTTTACTTCATAAGTCACTCCATACTTTGCGTGTAATTTTTTCTCTAATGTTGCTTTGTAGTTTGCATTTATGTTAAGTCGCGGCATGTTTCCAACAATAGTAAATCTACTCCTATGGTCAAATTCAAGCCATTCCCAATCTGAGCTCATGCAAGAATAGACCCCAAAATTACTCTTGTCGCTATAAAACTTTTGAGCATCTGGCGTTAGTTCAACTTCAATAACATCATTATTCAAATAATCACTCCCTTTTATTTCGGTTGTTTTTATATTACTGTATATTTTAATTTAATTCAAGAGGAAAGACCACCTAGTTCTTCCCTCTTACCAAGGCCATTAACACCCGATTCTTCACAAGGCTGTCATTTTTGATAATTGCCAACAGCTCATCTTTGCTCAAATCATCCAGGGCACTTTCATTAAAGTTATGTTCAATCAGTATGCCTGCCATACTTTCATAGTCTCTTTGCTTGTTCGCATAGTGCTTCCATAGCGTTTCAATGCTCTTGTGTCCTGACTGAGCCATTGCTGCTTTTAGATCTCCATGTTCAACCATCAAGTCAATTAAGAATTTACGTATTGAATGGAAGCTGACTCTCCTGTCTTCTGTGATACCTAATATCCGCTTTAAAGTATCCACTGTTTCAAAAACTGTAGTGCTTCCCATTTGAAACACTCTGTCTGTGAGCATAGCCTCGCCCTTAGTGGCATAAATACGTTGGTAAAATTGATCTGTGATGGGCATTTCTCTTACTTCATTACCTTTATCAATTGCACGAACAACCCAAACACCAGCTTTCACCTTCTTGAAGTCCTTCCATGTAATGGCGAGTAATGCATCCATTCGAATTGATGTCTTCCATCCTAATTCGATAAGCAAAGACTTCTGCAGGCCATTCGGTAAAGTTTTAGCAAGCTCAACCATCTGCTCTATTTCCATTAGTGTCATATATCCAATTTCTTCAGAATCATTTTCAGGTAGATCATCTAAAGCAAATGCCATTTTGTCTACATTATACTTTGCTCTTTCCAAATAGCTATAAAGTGATCTTAAAGAATCAATCATTCTATTGATAGATTTGTTTGCATACTTCCGTTCCGCATCTGATTTCTTTCTTAGGCCCCTTAGATGGTTTCTATATTTCAGTACATCATCAATTGTGAACTCTAAATCACTTGTATCTAATTCGTTAAGATTCTTATTTCTAGCATACATAAAGAATAATTTTATGTCTTTTTCGTATGCCTTCTTCGTATTTTCACTTCGATCTCCCTTATACTCTAAAAACGTTTGAATAGTACTATATACGCTTTTGTTGTTAAGGCCAGTAACATTGTTGATCATGGCGTTCATTTTGTTCACTCCTCCTATGTGGTCTATAACTAAATTATATTCAAACGGTTAGGTTTGTCAATATAGAACATAAAAATAAATAGTTATTGACTATTACTGAGTGAAAATATACAATAAAAACAAGACAGGGAGGTGAATAAATGATCGAAGTTATGCAAAACAACATTGATAACATTCTTATGTGTCTCTATGGACGTTCTTCAAGCAAATCCCATATTGAATATGTAGGTGATGCTAACTATGAAGACTTTAATGATTATGTTGAATACATATATGACAAACGAACTTAATGAGTAAAAATATAAAACCACATAAATAAAGTAAAAACAAACAATCTAAGGAGGTGTCCACTGCTATGTTTTATTGTGGTTTTGGTAGCAGCATCTATATTGAACAAAAAAGTGAGCATTGTACAAGGTAAGCAGTTGTCAGATTTTAAAAGTATTGATGAGTATCTTCTCCATACATACGGTGAAAAGAAATTAGCCCAATCTTTGGTAAATTGTGAACCTACATTTCTAGATGTTATTGGGTACACTCTTGATAAACGTGGATTTGAAACAGTAGAAGCCAATTCATATGAACTTGAGGAAATCGAAGTTATGATGGTTGGAACATTGGAGAATGTTGAGGAGGACAGTTATTGCTAACATGCAAGGTTGGAGAGACAATAATTAACTGCCATGACAACAGTTACGACAAGTACACTTTAAAAAAATGGTCAGACAAAAACAAACTAAAATGTCCAGATTGCAATAAAACTTACGAATATTGCCATGGAGACATTGTACTTCCCTACTTTAGACATAAAGAAAAAAGCAAGGAATGTGACGAGATTTATTCTGAGCCAGAGTCCGAGGAACATATTAAGGGGAAAATGATCATTCATAATTGGCTACTCAATATGCAGAATCAAGGTATTATTAAAAATCTACATCTTGAATACTACTTACCTTCAACTAAGCAGCGCCCTGATATATATTTTGAATTAGAAAACAACAAGTATGTCATAGAATTTCAATGCACCCCCATTGCAACCGAATATTTCGAACGTAGAGAATTGTATAGGCTTGCTGGAGTGAATGACCTTTGGATTCTAGGGATGAAGAAGTATAACCTTGTAACAAATGGCTCCTCTATAAGTCACAGCTCATATTACAAAACGATTGAAAAACATAGCAACATATACTTGGACGTTGACAAGTTATGTTTTTATGTTAGCAGTTCAATGATCAAATCTAAATTGCCATATAAGTTGATTTATCTAAATGATTATTATGGTCTTGCGATTGACGATTTTGAATTCAGTAAAGAATCCAATTCAATTGTTGTGAAACAACATTCTATACAAAATCTTATTGAAGATGACATGAACGCTGCAATGCTAAAAAGAAAAAAGTTGGAGATCTCTAAACAACTTGACTCGGTAATTCATAAGGTAGTTGATAATCTAAATTCATTCTTCCAGACTAATATAGACGCAACGGCCAAGTTTCATCTTGGTAGTAGTAACAGACCTTTATATCTTAAATCGATTTTATTTGAAAACAAAAACTCAGATCGTACTATTTTCATAAAACAAGATAGCATAGATTATTGCAAAAAGATGTGGAAATCAGTTGTTGTTGGCAGAGGGAAACGTGGTGGCCCCAAATGGGGTCAAAGAATAGTACACAGTCAGATAAGCAGCATAAAGACTGATGATTTAGATGCAAGCACAATATGCAGATTCATCACGAACGCAGTAATTAACGACTTTGTAAGTTATAAGAAAAAGCACGATAAACAACAACTAAAGACAGAAATAAATGCAATAATGCATGATTTTCTTGATTCAGAAATTGTCCTTACACTCCCAACAAAAGAGGTGAGCAACAATGTAAGATTTAAACTTTTACGTGGTTTTTCTCAAACAGATGAGTATATGAGAAACATATTCATTAATGAATTAAGGTTTTTAAAGCGCAAAAAAGTTGACAAGTATGTATTTATGATTCCAAATTATAACCCAAAAATAACATCATGTACTTCATACCATCACAATCTGATAAATTTTTTTATATCGTATGGATTCACAAATGTACGAATTTTAGATGAAAGTGAGGAGTCATATTGATTAAACTTCAACAATTTTATGTATTCAAAATTTCAACATCTAGATTAAATGAGACAAATTGTGTTATTGATTATCTCACTGTTCAGCAGGCAAGGCTCAATGGAGAGATTGTGCAAATTGGTGACAACCAAGTGTTCCGCTCAATAAGGAATATACGAGGAATCTCCCCTAACTCAGACATGATCAAGCGTTTATTCCAAGAGCGCAATCATTTGAAGAGTCTCCCCTCTTCAAATGAGAATTCCATAAAAATTGTAGAGATACAAAATGAGATAGACAAACTTTTATTTATGCCAGATATCATTAATGTAAAAGTTGATGATAAAAAGGTGTATAAACAAATTTTCAAGAATGGGTTTTATGTTAATGGCATCAAATTTCTACGGCTAAGTAGTGGATCAGGACAATCAAGACGCAGCATCGCATCATTTGTAAATGTAGAAATCAAAGATGCGTTAGAAAGAAAATTAAATTGTGGTGTCAACATTAAAAAAATCAATGTCGCCAAATACAATGCTTACTTTGGATTGCACATGTCTGCAACCTATCCAGTGAGAACTCCAAGGGTTTGTGTGATCCCAGATTGTGAAGCTTATAAGCTGCGCAAAACTGTTGACTGGGTTGATGACGAGGAAGAGATAGTTGGTGGAAAAAAGACAACAAAGCGAAAAATTACTAAGAAAGAGATTGATTTTGTTCCAAACATGTGGGATGGTCAAGGTTTAATTTCACCTGAAATGGCGAAGCTTTGGCAGGATGATTTGGAACTTGACTACCTCCCCTCTCAATTTGGAATTAGAAGTGCCTTTATTAAGGGGATGGTAGTTGTTTTTGATTTTCACAAGTTTGCAAAGAATGTCGCCAACACCGAGAAAATCATAGACTATAAAGGTGACGAATGGGATGTTAAAGACATTGATGTGCTATTGAGCGTCAGTCAGTTCAAAATGCATAAATTTTACAGTTCTTGGGGCGAATATGTGGACTTGCATAAGCATCATGGACATTCTTGGGGTGTAACTAAAGTAAATCCAAAAGTAGACAAGACAATGAGCCTGTTAAATTATCAATACATACAAACTTTAGATTTAGACAAAGAAAAGATTAGCCAATTAATTCAGTTCACCAAGGATTGGATAACAAAGATTTGCAATGGTGATAAATTATCCACCCTCCTCTTTTTGTTGGGTTCATGTAAAGATTCAGACACCATCGCAGAAATTTTTGATAAGACAAATAATGAATATGTAAAAGCAATTTTGTATAATGACCAATTACTCCAAGACCCATATATCAAGAAAACACTATACGAAAGTATCTCAACCAAAATCGAAGAGGCGAAAATCGGAAGGCTTTGGGTGAATGGAAATTACCAAGCGATGATCAGCTGTCCTTATGGGCAGGCACAGTGGGCTTTTAGTCATCATAAAGATTCCTATGATATTACTGGGCTATTGAAAGAATACCAACACTACTCTCACTTTTGGAATGAAAAAAAGGTCACTAAGGTAGATGCTTGTCGCAGTCCAATGGTAGATTTTCATGAACATAACATTTTAAATTTTGTAAAAAACGATTCAACTCAAGAGTGGTATCAATACATTAACTCTGGAATCATTTATAACTTGTGGGGCGTTGATACGATTCGACATTCTGACTCTGATTGGGACTACGACATTGTATTCACTACAGATAATCGGATTATGTTAGATTCTATATACCCCAATCAAGATGTCATAACCTATGATAAGGTATCTGCTCCGAATCAGCATCTGAACAGCACAAACATCTTGAAGACCGATTTAAGAAGTTTTGATTCCAAAGTTGGCTCAATCACCAACTACTCCACCACTTTTATTGCAATGCTTGCCAATTTTAAGACCGACTCTCCAGAATATAATGAATTACTCAATCGAATTAAGCTGTTAAGGCGGTATATTGGGGATTCAATTGACCAAGCAAAAGGCATAAAAATGAAACCATTCCCCACTGAATGGAAAAAGCGTGATTTTTTAATAGAAAACGATACCGAAGAAGAAAAGAAACAGAAATATTATCACAATAGTCTCGTTGCGGATAAGAAGCCATACTTCATGATATATATCTACGACAAAATTAGGAATGAATACAGGGAATACAAAAAGAAAAGTGATCGAGCTTGTAAGGAAAAGTTTGGATGCTCTTTGCATCAACTATTAAGAAAACAAAATAAAAGTAAGCAAGAAATGTATTATGTTTCTGATTACTATCGTAAAATGCCCGTTATAAAAAACCAATGCATCATGAATACTTTATGTGGAATGATTGAGGAAGTTGATTTTAGCTTTAAAAGGCCAAAAAATGAAGAAAATACAATGGAGATGTTCGATATCTTGTATGATCAAACAATTGCGTTAGATCAATACAAATTAAATAAACTCATCGAACTCTACAAAAAATACAAGAAAAAAAGGCACTTTAAACATAAAAATAATGTGCTTAAATACATAGATTTTGAAACTAATGATGAAAATGAGCAAGATAAACAAATTCAAGAGTTTTATGAGGAGATAAGGAATGAAGCATACTCCATTTGCTCAAATGACAAGGAACTAGCAAATCATCTTGTATATATCAATTACTATTTAGAGCCAAGTGACCCAAAGGATTTTACATGGGATATCGGAATTCAAGGCATAATTAGCATTTTGCAGGATAAAAACAACGGAGTTGTTCAACTTCCAATGGCAGATAGAAATGGAACTGAGTATCTAGGTCAGAAATACAGTTTAAGGGATGTGGTTGTTTGATTATATTTGATGAGAAGAAATACGCAGAGAATATGTTGAAAGGTGGATATTTAACTAAACATAAAAACGTATATGAGTTACACATATTAGCAAAATACTACTTTCAACTAGGATACTCTCATGAAGATGTAAAAGGACACCTTATTTCATTTTGTACTCAACACAATGAATATTTTAATAAGGATGAGTGGTATAAGATAATCAATACCACGGTGAAGTCTGCAACTAAGGCAAAATTCATCACTGGTAAACAAGTCTACATCACTCATTCAGAGTTGGAATATTTAAAACAACTAGATAAGCTGAATGAGCAAAAAGTAGCTTTTGTATTGTTAGTTCTTTATAAGTTCTATAATTATAAAAAGTTTGACGTTAGTATTGAAGATATATTCAGGCTTAGTAAACTAAACCTGAATTCCAAAACTAAACTAGAAATATTGCAGTCATTAACTTCAAAAGAACTGGTCGACATTACTATGGGGGGCAAACGATGGGTTAAGTTTGCTGATAAAAGCACCTCCCCTGCACTGGTTATAGATAATTTTGAGGATTTCATCTTTACATACTTGAAATTCATTGGTGAAAAGATTGGCGAGTGTACAAATAGTAACTGCAATCGTCTCTTTAAGCATACAGGCAAGAACCATAAAATGTGTAGCGAGTGCAACAAGGAGTATCGTAGAAAATACAAAACAGAAAAACAACGTGAATATAGAAAAAAATGATTGTGTGGACACTTTTATATTGTCGTTATCCCTACAGCCACAAGGCGTTGCGCATTCACGAGTCTATTTTTGTATATGGAAGTAAGTAAAATAATAGACAATCTCTTTTATTAAACACTTCTTCTGATTAAAATATCTGGGAGGATTATATACATGAATAAGACAGAACTAATTGCAAAGGTAAAAGAAGTACTCTCCACTGAAGAACGCAAGATGAAGAAAGAAGATGCAACCAAAGCAGTTGATGCGGTTCTCGACGCAATTGCTGATGCACTGAAAACGGGTGATAAAGTCCAACTGATCGGCTTTGGTAATTTCGAAGTTCGTGAGCGCGCGGCTCGTAAAGGTCGTAACCCGCAAACTGGTGAGGAAATTGATATTGCAGCAACAAAAGCACCTGCTTTTAAGCCAGCTAAAGCACTCAAAGAATTAGTGAAATAATACATAGATGAACGTGAATGCTCGACTGAGCAGTTTCTGATTGAGAAGGATTGTATGCGACCATTACCGCATGGGTCTCCGCACCCTGCGCAACTGAGTGCAAAGTAATGGAGAGTTAACAGGGGATTGGTGAAATCACCTCTCCCCTATTCACTTCACATTCGTAGATAAGCTGTTTGCTAGAATTTGACAAGCTTTTATAATAGTTGTATATTAAACTCTCAATTGCTATATTGTGTGAAGATTTCTTTCCTAAAACCCTTCGAGGAGGAGTTATATATGGAAATATCAATTACAAGAGGTTTGTCAGAATTGAAATTACTCGATAAAAGAATACAAAAAGGTATTAATGAAACGACTTTTATAACTTCTGCTATTGGTCAGAAACCAGTGTCTGGCTATACTGCGACAAAGGAATATGAGCAAAACACAGAGAAAAATCATCAATCGATTGTTGACTTGATAAAACGCAGGCAAATAATTAAATCGCAAATTGTTGAATCAAATGCTAAAACCAAGGTAACCATCAGTAGTAAATCAATGACTGTTGCAGAAGCAATTGAACGAAAAACCTCAATTCAATACGACAAACTACTGCTAGAAAAAATGAGAAGAGATTATATCCATGCTGTTAATCAAGTTGAATCAAAAAATGAAGAAGTCCAGCTTCGACTAGACAAATTACTCGAAGCGAACTTCGGCAAAGATTCGAAGGTTAAAGATTCGGAAATGGATGCAATCTCTAAGCCATTTAAGGAACAAAACGAAGCAAAGTTAGTTGATCCATTGAAGTTGAAAGAAAAAATTGATACTCTAAGTAAAGAAATTGATGAATTTGAGAGTGAAGTTGATTTTATCTTAAGTGAATCAAACACGATCACAAAGATTCATCTTACAGAGTGACCGAATATACTGCTAACCATTTGAATAACTGATAGACTAGAGTCCCTTGCCTAGTGGGTTAACTAGGCAACAAACCTAAGAGAATCTATTGAATTTACAAATGGATAAAAGCTCAAAGGTTAAAATTTAAGTTTCAAGGTTAAAGTATCAAAGCTCTTTAAATTCAAAGATCAGGACTTAAGAATTAAATTTCGATTAAATCTCGGAGTATTGGTCGATAAAGTATGCTCTATTGACTTTTCAGTAACCACCGAGCTAAATGGTTAGCAATCAATCTTCTTTAGAAGTAGAGATATGTTGAGAGATTCTTATTCTCGGCATATCTCTACTTTTTTATTTACTAAAGAGTAGATACTTACATATAACTAATTCAATTATGGGAGGTAATTGATTATGGCAAAGGTAACAAACTCAATGAGTTTCCAGTCGTTTGAAGTTAATATGACTGATGGAATCATCACTGAATACAAAAAAGATGGCGAGTTTCCATATAGTGTGAAGAAGCTAGTTTCAAGTTTTGGTGAGGATTCTACGTTATCAATTTCACTTAAAAATATCAAACGAGAACACCTTTATCAATTTCTTACTGTGCTCGATGGCGTCTCTGATTTAGGGTTGAGCATTAAATTAGAAAACGGACTCGAAGAGTTGATGCCAGATGATGAAGACTCAAATGAGTCACATGAAGAGTAAGGAGGGACTTAATGACTACACTCTCCCCTACTCTACAACGACTTCAAGGCGAAACCGTCAAAGCATATAAAATTAGACTATGTGAAAACAAGGATACATATCAGATTAACTGGAACCAGATTGCGGATCTCATCAATCAAGAAACTGGAGACAATTTTGGAGAGTCAAAATACCGAAAGTGGTATGTAAATTACAAAGAAGGCTATGAGGACGCCATGATTAAGGGCACCAGCAACCTTTCTAGTGCGATTGAGGATCAAACATACACTCTCCATAAAGAGCGAATCAAAAACCAAACAATTGGTGTACATATAAATCGGATTGCCCGTGAAGACGCTCGAAAAGAAATGCTCATTGAAGAATTTACTCGCGCAGTCAAAGAGAACTCTTTACAACCACCAGAATTTCACTCACTCCCCTACTCTACTGGGGATAAAGGTGCTGTACTTGGATTTGGTGACGTACACTTTGGTAAGATTTTCGAGAGTGTAAATAATAAATACGACGAAGAAGAGGTACGGCTACGTCTTGCAGATTTGTTCGTTCAAACTGTAAATAAAATTAATCAGGAACAATTAACCCATCTACATATCGTAAACGGTGCAGACAATGTTGATGGAATCGGACTTCGCATTAGTCAGTTAATGAGTCTTCAATTTGGTCTTATGGATCAAGTCATTCGCTATCAACGTTTGATGGTTGAATGGCTTAATCGTTTATCTACCCATGTGAAAATTACATATCATCATGTCCCATCATCAAATCATACTGAGATTAGGCCACTTGGAACTAAGGCAGGTCAATTTCCTAAAGAGGACGTTGAGCGTCTTATTGCGACATACATCCACGATATGCTGGCAAATAACCAGCGGATTGAGGTTCCGCAATACAAGGATGACTATGCTCGTTTTGAGATTTGTGGATATCGTTTTTACGCAAAGCATGGACATCAAATCAAGAATGTTAAAACAGCACTTAAGGATTTATCTATGCTACATCGCGAATTTATTGATTATCTCATTCTCTCCCATTTCCATCATGCAGAAGAGATTACAGTTGGTGAGGGTGAAACAAATGACTGTGAAGTCATTATTCTTCCTTCTGTAATGGGATCTGACAAGTTCAGTGATAAGTTGCTGACCGGTGCCAAAGCTGCTGGCAAGATGTTGATTTTTGAAGAGGGCAAAGGAAAAGTCACTTCACATACATTAAAACTTAACTAACATCGGAGGCCTATTTTGAATCAATTTACTGGTTTTCATTTTGATAAATGCCCTTGTGAACCATGTTGTAATGATACTGAAACGATTAGTATCAATCTGCGTGAAGCTGAAGATATCGTTTCAGAGTTCTTCAGCAAGTTCGTTAATGCTACATCTGAACAACAGTTGCATACTCTCTTACTAGAATTCTATGATGTAGCAGGAGATAACGAAGTAAAGCACTATATTGATGAAGATATCGCACGTAAAATGGGTGACTTGTACGAAATTGAAGTTGGCATTCTAGATGAAGATGGTGACTTAGCAAACTGCTGTAGTCAATGTCACTGTAAATAATCCCATCAAATATTAATTTTATTCAGACCCGTTCGGACATAGCCGCAAGGCAATTTCCCCTCTTAAGAACTGTCTATCACTGTTTGAGTAATCCCCTATTCAAACAGTGTCTAGGCAGCTTTTTGTGTTGCCTAATAGGGATAGGTGTGAACTGACAAGAGGCAGTCCTCCCCTCCCTCTTCCCTATTCTCTTTTTAGGAGGTGTTTGCTATGGCTCGTACTACAGAAGCAAAGACGAGTAAAAAAAGTACAGAATACAAAACTTGCATAAAATGCAACAAAGAAAAAACTTTGAAGTATAAGTTTTACTCAACTGTGAGCGATTTATATCCAGATAAAAAGTATCCAGTCTGTAAAGACTGTATCGTTGCAAGACTGCCACCAGCAAATCCTGATAGTCTTGAGTATATTGAGAAGGTAAGGTCAATTCTCGCAGATTTAAATAAGCCTTTTTTGACTCAAATATGGCTAGTGTCAATCGAAGAATCCAATGAAACAAAAAAAGACCTTTTTGGCATTTACATGAAGAACTTGGCTCTTAACTCAAAGGATTTAACTTTTAAAGATAGTGACCATACTTCTCTATCTCAATCTACTGAATTTGACGATGTGCCAATCAGTGAGTCTGTATCTGACGAGACAGATTTTAAAAATGATGATATTGAGCTCACTCCTGAAGATATGCAATCTCAAAAGGATACCGTTCGTTTACTAGGATATGATCCATTTGCAGGATATTCGAAACTAGATAGAAAATTCTTGTATGCTGAACTCATCCCCTATCTTGATGAAGATACCTTAGAGGATCAATATAAAATATCAATTATCATTCAAATACTAAATAACAATAATCAAATACGTAAGATTGATCTGCTTATAAATAATTTAAGTTCTGACGAGAAAAAATTTCTTTCAAATAGTGGAGACATTAAGCAAATTATCGAAAGCAATGACAAACTCTCTAAGGAAAATGCCATTGCCATCAAACATCGTGGCGATAAGAAGGCTGGTCGTAGTACATTAGGGTATCTAATGAAAGATCTTCGTGAGCTTGGCTTTGAGAATGCAGAAGAAGATTATTACGATATGAAAAAGGCCTATGGAATGCAGATTACAGCAGACATAAGTAACAAGAGTATTCTTTCCCAGTTGAACTTTGATGAAAAAGACTTGGAAGATATGTTAAAAGAACAGCGTGACTTGCTTTTAAACTATCAGGATAAAATTATGGAATTAGAAGAGAAACTGCGTCTCGCAAATGAGCAAATTCTTGAATTGAAAAAGAACGGCAGTGATAGTCAATGAAAAAAAGCCGTTCAAAAGATATATTGTCTCAGCGAAAAATTGACTTATACGAGAAGAATTCAGAAATCATTAAGTTCTGGCGTAGAAATCCAGTAATTGCTTGTGAGCAGATATTGGGAATTAAATTATTAGATGCACAAAAATACATACTTCAAGAATCATGGACTAAGCCTTACGTATTGTGGTGTTGCTCTCGTAACTTCGGTAAAAGCTTTCTTGGCGCCATTTTCATGATTCTTAAGTTTTTACTCTTCGAGAATCAGCAGATATATATTATTTCAAGTGTAGGCTCTCAATCACAAGAGACATTTATGAAGATTGAAAAGATCGCTAAGCAGCGAATTGAATCTACTAAGTCTCTAAAAGACATCTTTAGAACTGAAGTTGTCACTAGTCCTGCTAATCAGGATGGTTTTACACACAACCCCGCAAGTTTTCATACCATGTCCTATAATGGCAGCGAAATATTCACTCTAAATGGCAATCCTGACAACAACAGATCAAAGCGTGCTACTCTTGTTTTCTTTGATGAGGCTGGTTTTTCCAGTGACGAGATTGTTCTCATCAGTGAAGCTTTTGCAACACAAGACAGTAACTTTGCCACATCTACTGATGAAGGATTTAACCTTGATACACAGCGAAAAAAGAACCCTACTCAATTGATTTATGCCTCTTCAGCAAGTGATATTGACACGATTTTCTTTAAAAGATACAAAGAGTTTTCTAAGAAAATGTTCTTGGGGGACACTCGATACTTTGTTGCAGACATCCCTTGTGACATACCATTGAGTCCTTTAATGGATGGAGAAGTTCACCCTCCCCTACTGAAAAAAGAACAAGTAGAAAACGCAATGAAGGGCAATCGAGAAAAAGCAAATCGTGAGTATTACAACCGATTTACCACTGATGGTGGCGACACACAGGTATTCAAGCGTGGTGTGTTGGTTAGAAACTCTATCCATCAACTTCCTGAGCTATTTAACTTAACAAATAGAGATAAGTTTGTTTTAGCATTCGACCCTGCTCGTAGCTATGACAATTCTATTTGTTCTGTTATGAAAGTAATATATGACTCAAATATTGGCTGGATGGGTGAAATCGTGAATGTTGTAAGCATGATCGATGTTGAGAAGAAGAAACGAACGCCCATGAAGACCCCCGATCAGATAAAATACTTCAAAAACATGCTTCTTAACTATAACGGCAAAGCCCCTGATTACGAAAACATTCTATCTGTCATGTTCGATAGTGGTTCTGGTGGTGGCGGCATTAGTGCATTTGCAGATAATCTATTGGACGATTGGGTAGATGACAATGGCATGTTGCATAAAGGTTTGATTGATCTTAACCATGAAGAGTACAAGGGTTATGATAATAAATACCCTAATGCAGTAAATAAGTTAAGGCTTATCTCCCCTAAAAAGTATAAGAAGCAGATGGTTGAAGAACTCAAAGAACTTTTAGAATTAGATCTAATCAAGTTTACGAAAGAATATGATGGCAAGGGTTTTGTAAACATTGCTGTTGATTCAGAAAAAGAAAAAAATATCAAGGAACATCATTTGACCATCGAAGAAGAGATCGCTCTTGCTAATATGGACTTAATGAAAGAAGAGACGGTTGCCATCCATAGAATTAAATCATCTAACAACAATTACAGCTATGAGCTGCCCAAAGACAAGGAAAATAAGATTGGTGATGATAGATTCTATACGTTGTTAATGCTTGCCCATTACTTATATGAGCTCAGAAGGGAAAGTATTACGACAAAGCAGTCAGTTAATATAGATTGGAGCACAGCTCCACAGTGCGTGTCATCGGTAACTTTTTAACGCAAGGTGGTGAATCAATGACAAGTGAAAAGGAAGATTTTAAAGTGGTTATCGCTTCAAAGGCTGATGAGGACACCATTGTTCTAACTTCAGAAGGGCAATCCCAACAATGGATTGAGCAAGCATTTTTTAACTTTAATAATAACTATCATCAATACTCATCATACCTAACTGAATCATCGTTGGGTAAGACACCTATATCAAATGACACAATCGATGACCTTGCAGATAACCCACAAGGAAACTTAGAAAAGGTAAAGAAGATAAATGCATATGCTCGCTACTTTATCAATAAGGATGATTTAATTGGTAAAGTATATGAAACCATCGAGAGCAACATAAATACTGATATTAAACTATCATATAGGGATTTTTCTAGTAATCGCAATAAGCAGAAGCTTTTAGAAAAGGTCAAGGTAATTATCAATGACTTTAATAAACAAATTAGCATAAGAAACTTATTGAGGAAATCAATACCTCTTGCTTATTCTGAAGGCAACTATCCAATGTACTTAAGGAAAAATTGTGGTGGAAGCTATGTTGTGGATCATTACCCTTTAGGTGTAGTGGAAGTAAGTGATTATGATATCGATGGTGAACCATGCCTATTAATGAACATCAATGAACTAAAGAGCAGATTACAAAAGATAAATAAGAAAACAAAAAAAGGTAAGAGCCTGTTCTTTAATAATGCAGCAGACGAAATCAATAGCGCTTATCCGCCTGAAGTTGGCGAAGCATACGCCAATAAAGAGTCATACACAAAACTTGATATTAAGCACTCAGGTATATTGAGAGTGAACAACATGGGACGCAAGTATGGGGTGACACCAATCTTTCGGACTTTTGAATCTGCCATGATGCTCACTACTTTCGAAAAAACAGATAGGGTTAATGCCAAAGCTAAAGGTAAGAAGATCATTTTTCAGAAGCTACATAAAGAGATATTAGGAAAAGATTTCGATAAACAAGGTTTTGAACAAATGGCATATGCTCATGATTCTCTCATGAGAGCATGGAAAAATGAAACAGTTATGTATACGGGTGCTCCCTTTGTTGAGGATATCAAGTACATTGAGCCAAATGTAGAGAACATTAATATCAATAATGTCAACTACTATAGAAGTAAAATTATGACTGCTTTGGGAATTGGCTTTTTAAATCAGGATTCAAAACAAACTTTCACTGTTGCAAACATATCAATTCGGGAACTGATGAAAACAATAAATAAAATCTCTGAACAACTAGAAGATGTTCTTGAAAAATGGTACAAAGTTGTCCTTCAAGAAAACAATATCCCTATTGAGTTCTGTCCAACTATTGAAGTCATTGATAGTGAGCAACTAGAGAGTGAGATAAAGTTCAAACTTGCAGAAATTCTATTTAGTAAAATGAACGCGAGTTATTCTACTGTATTTAGTATATTAGGTGTTGATTTGGAAGATGAGAAACAGAAACGGGCACAGGAGAATAGCGAGGGTCTGGATGAAGTATTTAAGCCTCGATTAACTGCGTATACCAATTCGAGTAAGTCAAGTGGTCGTCCAATTGATAATAATGATCCAGACAAGCAACTTGAGGATCAAAACAGAAGAGGTTCTGAATGATTGAGCATGTTAAATGTCCATGCTGTACTACTCCACTAATTTTAAACATTGATGAAAATCCCATTGATGTGGTCACATCTGAAGAATTAGACTCTCAACTTGACAATTCAAACATAATCAAGGATTTATTGAAAAAGCATGACATTGAATTCGGCTAGAAAGGTGGTGATATATTGAACAAAGAGATTATCAAAATTATTAGCACTCATAACATAATCATTAGTGAATCAGACAATAGCGATACCCTTGATGCCAAATTCATCATTTGTGATTTCGATCCAAACAAAAATGATGTTATGCTAAATCGAGACACAATTGACACTTGGATTGATACTTTACAGATAAAGCCCTTAGTTGGAAAAGTCATTACTAAGAGCAATGGGACTCAGGATTTTTCTGGGCACAATGTAAAACTCGTGAAGAAAAAAGATGAAGACGGTAATGAATATACAGATGTTGAATTCGATACTTCAGCGTTTGGAAGTTTCTATTCCTCTTCAATTGAGGCAATTGAAGAACAAGATTATATTGTTGCCAACGCCAAGATATGGAAAAGATTTTCACAAGCATATGATGTAATCAAGCGAAGAATTGATTCTAAAAAAGGGATAAAAACCTCATGGGAAATTCAAGTTGTCGAGAGTCACTATGAGACCATAAATAATAAACAAATAAAGGTGATTGATAAAGGCGTGTTCATTGGACATGCTTTGCTTGGTGAGAGCGTAGATCCTGCCTATGATTCTAGTGGGATTTTACAAGTTGCGTCTGTAGATGAAATTGACAATGAACTTGCAGAAGCTTTAGCCAGTGATATTAAAAATAAAGTCGTTTCAGATGAGGAGGAAAATGAATTGTCTAAGAAACAAGTGGACACTTCTGCACTTACGACAAGGGATTTGCATCAAAAGGTGTATGAAGCGCTGAACCCAAAAGGATGGAATAGCAATCCCTATTATTCAGTATGGGAAATCTATCCCGAAGAGCATAAAGTACTTGCTTATGATATTGATCGATCTTCTGAAGATGAGTATATGGTATTTACCTATTCGGTATCTGAAGATGCTATCTCTATTGGTGAAGGCACCGTTACAAAATTAAGCAAAATTTTAGCTGAAAAAACCAACGTGAATATTAACGTTGATCTAAATGAAACCGCAAAACTCCTGAGTGAAAAGGAAGTTCAAATCAAAGCACTTGAAAGTGAAAAAACCAACCTTACTGCCCAACTTAATGAGAAAATTGATGCGCTTGTTTCGGTAAGTGACACTGTTGTAACCGTCAAGTAAAATTGAACACCTTTTGCTAATTAATTTTGAACACTTTCGTGTTCAA
>NZ_LGIQ01000007.1:787484-845903 GCF_001187725.1 Brevibacillus reuszeri | reverse complement strand
TTTGAACACGAAAGTGTTCAAAATTAATTAGCAAAAGGTGTTCAATTTTACTTGACGGTTACAGTTTACGTACTTACTCAACCATCGAATGAAAACACTATCTCATCTGGACACAGAACTATGATTGAGCTAATTGATAAAAGCTATTTATACACAGACTCAAGAGGCAAACTACTAAATCATCTAGAACTTGCAAAAGGATTAAAGATTACAGAGGCCATTAAAATCGTTGCTGAAGGTGCATATGAAACCCTTTTTAAGTTTGATGATATTAATGAAACAATACCTTATGTCTTACAATATCAGCCTGATACATCTAGGTGGCAGATTATTCAGGATCTGGCAGACAAGGCAAAGTGCCATGTTTTTTTTGATTATGATGGATATCTTACTTTAAAAAAGATTGACTTGAACTTAATCGATAACGAGCCTGTAGTGTGGAGTTTCAATAATGATGGATTAGATCAATTTTATGCTGGCAGTGTAAGGCGCTTCTTGGGAGAAAATATAGCAAACTACATACGTGTTCTGGGTGGAAATAGTGATACTGCTACGTTTATGTATGATCTAGTCATAGATGAAAACAATCCCGTTTTTGCAGGCAATCCCTACTCTATTCAACAGATTGGAAAGTACATCTATCCTCATAATAATGGGAACCCTGACAGTATTTTAACTTCTGTCGATGACTGTAAATTTAGGGCTAAATATGAGCTTATGAATAGAGCTGGTTATGATGAAGCTGTGTCCACTGATGCCTTTCCCATCTTCTTTTTGGAACCAGATGACATTATCAGTATTCACGATGAAGCGTGCGGACTCTTTGGAGAAAAGTACATAGTGAAGAATCTAAACGTTCCTATATCCCCCTCGTTAATGACAATCGAAAGTTTGCGACCAAGAAGAATCATTCAAAATTGGGACTTTATCTAGGAGGAATTCAATGGAAGGAATCTTACAATCTAGAGAATTACTGCATGGTATTCGAGAGTTGATCCGAGAGGAATTCAAGAATGAGGGGTTACTCAAAGAACCATGGAGATTTAGAAAAATTGATGAAGTGTTATCACCTACTAAGGTAAAGTGCTTTGTTGATGGTAGTGACACTTCTATTGTCATTTCTTGCAATCCTGATGTTTTATTTAGAAAAAATGACGAAGTGTGGATAGTTAATACTGCAAGAGATAATAAATCGAGGTTTGTATTATGTAAAAGATTTTAGTTAATAACAGAAAGATGTGAGAATAATGTCCTCTCCCCCAACATTGGAAGCACTTGATGTAAAAATTGAAAAAACAGTCAAGGAATTTGATGATTTTAAGCAAGACATCAAAGAAGAAATGAAAGAAATTAAAACGAGTATCAAGGACAGTGAAAAGTTATTTAATGAGACCATTGTCACCATGCGCGAATCAGATGCAAGCATGAAGGAGAATATCAAGTGGCTTACCACTATCGCCCAACAACAAAGAGAAGAATTGACCTTGATTCGTGAAATCAAAGTTGACCCTAAAAACAGTGATGATATACATACTAAATGGTATCAGGGATTCATAAGTGGTGACCGAAAGAATTTGTGGATCGTTGTTCTTATATTGCTATGTGCTCTACTTGGATACAAGGCTCAAGATATCATAAGTTTCCTTGTGTAAAGGAGTTGTATTAATGTATCGAAAAACAGATAACTACATTGTGTTTGAGTTAGATCAAAATCACATTATTGATTACCAAGTGGAATTGGGTAAAAGCATTTCTCAAATTGCCACTAATGATAAGGATGTTGTTTTCAGACAAAATGCCACATTTGCCTTTAAAGAAAATGACATTTATAAACCAATTGGGAACATCGTAAAGGAAGGAAAACTGAATCAAACCATGTCTAGCACTTCTAAGTGGAGTGCTTTTATTGTGCCTAAAAATGGAAAACCGTATGTAGGCGTGCTCAATCCAAATGACATTTCTAATGTTAAATTGGGATTCCAATCTACCCCTCAAATTGTCAAAAACGGTCAAGTTTTTATCAATTCAAAGGAAGAGGCTACCCCAAGTGATGTTGCCAATTCTTCGACACAACGATCAGCAATTGGTATCAAAGCAAATGGAGCTATCGTCTTGGTCACCACTCTCACCTCTTTCACGCTTAACGAATTGGCAAAGTTGATGATTAATCTTGGCTGTGTTGAATCGTTAAATTTAGATGGTGGTGGATCGACTTCTAGCAATTACATGAATGAAAAGATTGTGAAAAATGAAAGACCTGTGAGCGCTGCAATAGTTGTCAGGCAAAAACAAGATAATGGAGATGGTAACGTGTCTACACCTTTAATAATTATTGATGCAGGACATGGTGGTATTGATTCAGGGGCAGAGAATAAAGCTTTAGGCCTCAAAGAAAAAGAATTAACACTTCAAATCAGTTTATATCAATATGCTCGCTTTCAACAGTTGAATGTCCCTGTAGCACTGACTCGAAATAAAGATGAAACACTTGATAGCACCCCACGAACAAAGAGGGTTAAAGACTCTGGGGCAAAGTATTGCATTTCTAATCACATTAATGCTGGTGGTGGTAAAGGTGTAGAAACGATTCACAGCATCTATGCTGATGGAAAATTAGCTAAAAAACTTTATGATGCCATTATTTCTTGTGGTCAATTAGGTCGTCGAGTATTCACTCGAACCCTACCTGATAATCCAAAACGTGATTACTATTACATGCATCGAGATACAGGATCTGTAGATACGACTATTGTTGAATATGGATTTATCGATAATGCTGAAGATGTTGTACAGGTACAAAAGAATTGGCAAGTTTATGCTGAATCAGTCGTTAAAGCATTTTGTGAATATACGGGCGTTAAATATACTCCACCGATCTCAACTGGTGAAAATGAATTACAAAATGCATTAAAAGTTATTCAAGAACAAGGTGCAATTAATACTCCTGACTACTGGATAAAAAATGCAGTAAAAAATGGTCAAGTTAATGGTGAGTACGCTGCTCTACTGATTCAAAATGTCGCTAAAGTTATCAATCAATTGCAGACTGAGATTATTACACTTAAAAACAATCAAGGGTCAAATCCCCCTCTCACGCCTAAGCCAGAACCTAAGCCTGATCCTACAACGCCTACTGAACCAAAACCAATTGAACAGCCAAAGACATGGGATCAAGTTCTTAAATTAGCAACTGACACCTCAGTTTATTTTCAAGTTGGCGGTAAAAATGGGACAGGTGTGTTGTTGAAAGATGGATACATTCTCACAGCGAAACACGTCATCCATCCTGATGTCAATATGAAAGTTCAAACCTATGATCGCACTTGGTATGATATTACCTTCATTAGCCAACATCCTGATTATGACATTGCACTATGTAAAATCACTGATTATAAACCAACTACGCCATTTGTTGAATTGTCTAACAGAGGTATTAAAACCAATCAGAAATTGATTGGTGTTGGTCATGGATTGAATGTGAAATGGAGAAGTAAAGAAGGTGTAGTTTGTAATGACTCATTACCAACTGAAAAGTGGAAGTTTGATTGCTCTCTCCCCTTCGACAGTGATGATAGTGGCACTGCAACTTTAGACGAATACGGACAAGTTACAGGAATTGCAGTTCAACGTGTATCTGTAGGAATTAAAGTTGGTAGCGTCTCTCAAGTAACTCAGGATTCAGCCATTATTAATATCAAAGATCAGAAAGTTCAAAGTTGGCTCAAAGAAAATAAAATTATCAAGTAAACCTAATAAAATATTCCTTTTATCGGAAATTAGAGTGTCAAAAACCCTTATGTATCAAGGGTTCTGTGATTTACGAAAATCATAAATTGGAGGTATTTATACATGGAATTGATTTTGAAAGATATCTTGGAGAATCTGCTACTATCCATAAGTATTTTACTTGCTTCTGGTGTATCGTATTGGATTAAACAAAAAGTGGGCAAAAGTAAAATTGATAAATTTATGGCGACATTAGATCAGAAGAAAGAACTTGTATCAATTGCTATAAAATTTGTTGAGGTAGCTTACAAAGACCTTGACGGTGAAGTTAAATACAGTAAAGCTGTTGAGTGGGTCAAAATGGAGTTGGATAAATTAGGTTTGAAATATACAAATGATGAGTTAAAAGCTCTGATTGAATCAACTTTGAAGTCCTTTAAAGACGAAGCATCAAAACAGCGGTAATGCATAACATGCACCCCCTAGAGATTATTCTAGGGGGTATTTTTTTCTCTTCGTCAAACCCTGAAAATTTGTTGCTCAGCTAGTTGCACTAATCGTTTAGTCATCTCACCGCCTACAGAGCCATTCTGACGTGCTGAAGTGTCTGCATGAAGGTTGACACCAAATTCTGCCGCAATCTCGTATTTAAGCTGATCTAGGGCCGCACGAGCCTGTCCATTAAGCAATCGATTAGAACGTGCCATATTTACCACCTCTGGATATGATTTAACTTAAAGGTAGTATGTGCACTATTTAATCCCAAATACCAAATTAGAACCATATTTTTGACATAATTTCTTCTGCATCTGCTCTCCTTTGTTCTTTGGCAGATTGTTTTCTACAAGCATTGCAAAATGGGTCTTTGCAAAAATGTCTTAAACGCTGAAAAGTGTTACTCAACGGTTCTCCACATTTGCAATTGTATTCAAGGAGTTGTCTTTGGTTTCTATAGTCCTCTGTAATCAATGTGCAGTTCCATTCCTTAAACCAACGTTGAACTTCTTCAAGCGTGAATTTTTGATTCTTACCTGTGCATACGTTACACCGATCTCCCCTCTTAAAATTGTTAAAGGTAATATTGTATTTATGCCCATTAGGGCATTCTGTTTCTAATTTTTGTTTTTGATTTCTATAGTTCTCAGTTAGCAATTTGTACCCATTTTCACCCAAAAATTGTCGTATATATTCTATTTCTGTTCGCTTATACAACTTTTACACCTTCTTGCCATAGTTTGACCACACGTATCATTTTATTATAATGTGATGTGGGGTATAAAACGAGCATCGAAAGGATGAAGAACAATGAAACGCATTTTATTGACTGTAAGTTCGGTTCTACTTTCAATAAGCCTACTTGTGGGATGTAGCAATACAGCCGCACCTGAATCTCCTGAAGCACAACCAACTCAACCACAAAAACCTAAAGACACAACACCAGCACATCCAGCGCCCCCTGGAAAATATTCTGCATACCCTGCTATGACAATTGATCAAAGCAAGAAATACGAAGCTACAATCAGCACTAACATGGGCGATATAAAAGTTGAATTGTTTGCTAAAGATGCCCCTAAAGCAGTAAACAATTTTGTATTTCTTGCAAAGGACAAGTTCTATGACGACATTAAATTCCACAGGATTATCAAGGATTTCATGATCCAAACTGGTGATCCATCTAGTAAGGGCAGTGACACAACCATGGCTTCTGGGATTGGTGGCCCTGGCTATACCTTTGAAGATGAGCTGAATAACGGTCATAAGTATGAAACCGGAGTCGTTGCGATGGCCAATGCAGGTAAAAACACCAACGGCAGCCAGTTCTTCATCGGATCTGGTAAGGATGTAGAAGGGTTGGAAAACTCTCCGAACTATACGATCTTCGGAAAAGTAACGGGAGGCTTGGACATCGTACAAAAAATTGCGGGTACGAAAGTGAAAGCTAATCCGCAAACAGGTGAGCAAAGCGTTCCAGAGCAAACGATTAAAATCAACACGGTAACCATTACAGAGAAGTAAACAAGTGTTTGCTTTCTCAAAAGAACGCCACGGGATTCTCTTTTTCCGTGGTGTTTTTTCTGTTCTCATTCTCCGCCTTACTCTGCCTTTACTCCTTGTAAATAGTTCGATGGAACCAATTCCCTATTGAACCATTCCGATAATCCCGATAGACTTGTCGATGACCCGATTCGCTTCCGCAAATAAACATGCAAAAAGCGAAAAGGAGTGGTTCCCGTCGTGATGACACGTGAAGCGCGATTGCGCTTTTTCTTCTTTATGAACAGTTTTGGTTTGCTGCTATTATGCCTCTTAGTGACTCCAACAAGCGCCACAGCACCTCACTTCAGCCAAGCGTTACCAACTGCCCTCGGCCCCACCATGCCTAAGGATCAAGCAGCAAAGAAAAAAGCAAAACCAGCAACCCCTGTCTCTACCGAAAAACGCGATTCTATCTCCGTAAGTCGTGACAACCGACCAAAAGTGATTCGCAATGGAAAAGTGAAGGTTTCAGAGAGGGATATGGAACTGCTCGCCCGGCTTGTGTACGCGGAAGGCCGGGGAGAACCGTACGAAGGACAAGTAGCGATTGCTGCTGTTGTATTGAATCGGGTAGCTTCATCAGGGTTTCCTAATACGGTACGGGAGGTTATCTACGCTCCCAATGCATTCTCGCCTCTAAATGATGGCCATCTCTCGCGCGAATCTAACGACAGTACGCGAAAAGCTGTTCAGGAGGCTGTAGATGGCAAGGACCCAACGAAAGGTTCCTTGTACTTTTTCAATCCAAATACAGCAACCTCCCGTTGGATTTGGTCGAGGGAACAAACTGTCGTCATTGGCAATCACAGATTTGCTCGTTAACGCAAAAATTTAACAATACTTTATTTTTATTTTATCCGCAATTTACTTTTAGGTGGTAATTTAATAGCGTAAGCACTTTTTTTCAACGCATTGAGAAAACGATCGATATTCAACATGAATGAATTCTTAAACGTATTCATCGATTGATGTATGCGTTGCTAGTTTTTTGGCTCGCGTTATTGTTTTGGGTGAGAGCAAAACAACAATGCAATTGGCCGATCGATATTTTTCTCAATCGCCCCCAAATAATTAGGCATCCCTTTATGGGATGCCCTTTTTTTGTCACCGATTAAAATCCGTAAACAGACATGCCTCCATCGACTGCAATCGTTTGACCTGATATGTAGGCTGCAGCATCAGATGCCAAGAAGATAGCTGGCCCAACCAAGTCCTCCACATCACCAATCCGCCCGCTAGGCGTGCGCGAGAGAACCTCTTGCAAAAAAGCTTCGTTTGACAGGAGCTCTTCTGTCAAGGGAGTGCGGAAATACCATGGAGCAATCGCGTTTACGTTGACCCCAAATTTGCTCCACTCCAAAGCAAGTACACGAGTCATTTGGATAACGCCCGCCTTGCTGGAGCCATAAGCCACACCCGTACGCAAAGCCACCAGTCCAGCTACGGAAGCCACATTGACAATCCGTCCGTAGCGCTGCTCGCACATGACCCGTCCGGCAGCTTGGCTGAGAAAGAACGTGGCTTTCAGGTTCAGGTCAACGACACGATCCCACTCCTCTTCGCTCACCTCATGTGCTTTTTTACGTATATTCATGCCTGCGTTGTTCACAAGGATATGTAGACCACCCAAAGCCTCTACCGTTTGCGCGACGACCTCGTCAGCTGCTCCAGCTGCCGTCAGATCAGCCTGGATGGGATGCGCAGTGCCACCCTTATCTTGTATTTCTTGTACGACCTCGTGCAAATCTGCCTCCGTACGAGCAACGACTGCGATTTCCGCACCGGCTTCTGCGAGTCCGATCGCCAAAGCTTTACCGATGCCCCTTCCTGCTCCTGTTACCATTGCTTTTTTTCCTGTCAAATCAAAACGACTCATTTATGCCTTCTCCCCTTTCACTACTCTCTAAAGATTCTATATCCATCGCGTTTTCCCTTGTCTTTTGCTACAATGGACCTGTATGGAAAGGAGGCATTCCCGTGCGCTTGTACAGTCAGATGACGTTAGCTGAGCTGCAGGAAGAAATGGAACGTTTACGGCAGGAAGCCGAAGACAAAAAGAAGCTTAGCGACCATTCGCAGTTTGGCATTATTCAGCAAAAATACTTTATGGCTAAATCATATTACCTTGGAACAGATGAGTTCCGTATTGGTGGAAAGTACAGTGTCCCTGATTATGATCAGCCATTTACCATCGATTATTTCAATGGCGTTTTTGCCTGGGGCCGTTTTCCCGATTCGGATGAACAAACCGGTTTTCCAGTAGGGATGCTAGAACTCTGGTTGTAGGGAAAAAAGAGACAGAGCTTATAGAGCCCAGTCTCTTTTTTCGATTCTCTTACCCCCAACGCTCTTTTAACACCAAGCCATACGCTACAATTTGCTGAGGAGACACGAGTCGAAATCCCTGTTGTGGTCGAAAATCGACGGTCAGTCTATCCGCTCCGATATATTCAATCGTCGCTTTGTCCATTAAAAATGTGAGGTCCTCTACATGGTGCTCGAGATCATCAACACCTCTCTCATCCCACCACAAAGCATACTCCACGGTCATTCCACACCCGCCAACCAACTCACCATTGATTCGTATAAACCTATTCTTATCTTTTGCTTGATTCATAGCCTGCAATTGCCCCAATGCTTCCTTAGTTACTGTAATTTCCACGCTATTCCATCCTTTCTACGCGAGATTTTCCGCGAATGGTATGCATCATCTTGATCATGATAGCATACAATGCTTGAAAGGCATCAGAAAGGACGATCTTCTATGAACATATACGAACAGGATGGTATTTTCATCGCAGAAACAGAGTTTCAATCCGAGCATGTGGTCATTTTTGCAAATACGTGGGAAGAGGCCAAAGAAAAATTGATGGTCCGTCTACTTGTTTTAGAAATGATTGGATGAATCAAGAGCGGGTCATCCTAAGGGCCTGCTTTTTTGGCGCAATCCATTAGCTTTTGTATCGAAATCCAAGGAGCGACAGCATGACTAATGAGCCATTGACCCTTCATAAACAAGATTTACTTGCACATATTCGTCATCAGACAGCCCTCGCCAACCGTAATAATATTTCACGTACCCAGGCATATCTGGAATTTTATCAGCAGCATAAGGAAATCCACTGGGCTTTGCTCGCGCATCTTGTCTCACGCAATGGTGGCTGGAATATGACAGACTTGAAAGGGGAATGGCTCCCGCTGCTGATGGACGAGCATGCGATCCAGCCATTTTTTTGGTTTTTGGAGCGGAGCAACTGGCTCATTTTTCATGATGCCTACCCACAGCTGCTTCTGTACAAAGAAATGAAACGGACAGGTGCCGATCTGACTTCATTACTTGGTTCACTAGGAGTATCGATTTTCATGCACAACTACTGGAAGGAATTTTTGATGAATCCAGACAGTGCCCGTTTGACTCGCGCACTAATCGTAAATGAACAGCAATATATTGAACAACGGGTGGTCCAAAAGCCCTTTACCTTAAATCGTATTTTCTCTACCTATGCTTTTATGACCCAATCTGTCCTGTCTCTGTCCCAAGTCCTCTTCCCCTACAAGGCACACCCGACAGACCGGCGAATCAGTGTAACCGGCCTAGGTGTTGAGCATTTTCCTAAAGTCACTGAGCGGATCATGCTTGGTAAAACACTCTACAAGCTGCTGTTTGAAGATCGTTTTCGCCTGGAAAAAATTCATGCTTTTACCACGCGAATTCCACACACGGGCTCGCGAGCGGATTACTGGCCACATCTCTTCAGTCCGCGAAAAAGCATGCAGTCCGCCGATCAGTCCTACCACATGAGGGTGGATGGGCAAAATCTGCACGAAGGCATGTCCAAGCTTTACAGTCCCGCCTTGCTTGCTGTATGGGAGAATATCGATCACGCTCCTGCAGATGGCGTCGACTGGTATCGCGATGAAAAATGGCATACGATGGTGAATGAAGAGGTTACTGATCTTTCCCCGATCGACAATGAGTCGTACGCCCGTACCCTCCACTGGATGGAATACGGAGTCAAGTGGGTAACAACCTTAACGTAAGGAAGGTTGTGATGCAGGATGACGGATGAGAAATTGGCATTGGTAGAGCAGGAAAAAGGATATCTTCTTTCGTGCTGGCTTCCAAGCGGCACGTTTCGTTTGGCACCTTTACGTAACCAAATCAACCCTTACTTCACCAATTTGGCTTTACTTGCTCTCATCCCGTTAAAAGAGTGGGAACCGATACATAGCCATGTCGAGTGGTATTTTCAGCATATCAATTCGCACGGTTATGTGAATGACTATCGCTTGGAGGGCCAGACCGAAATCGACACAGGCTCTGCCGATAGTGAAGATAGCTATCATGCGACTTTATTCAGCCTGGTCGCAGAATGGATACGGGCTACAGGAAATACGAACTGGCTGGCTACCAGGCATGCGGAATTTGTTTTGCTTCTGCAAGGAATCGCAAGTCTCCAGCAAAAAGATGGCTTGACCTGGGCGAAGCATTCCTATCGCGTCAAATATTTGATGGATAATTGTGAGGTCATGCGCGGCTTGGAGGACGCTGCGTATTTATTTGCCTGTCTGGGAGATGAGAAAAATGCAGTAGAAGCCCGGATTCGTGCCAATGCCTGCAAGCTGGGGATCATGAAAATGTACAGCAGAATTCGCAAATCATACGCAATGTATGATTCCACGCATCCAGGCTGGCGAAAATGGTACCCAGATGTAACCTCACAAGCATTCCCGATCCTCTACGAGATTACAGAGCCCATGGTAGCAAAGATGCTCTATCAACGAATAACAAGCGCATTTCCTCATTTCGACTCCTTCCAAACCGGTGATATGTACCCGTGGATGGCCATAGGCGAATGTGCTCGCTTGATGGGAGATCAAGAACGAGTAACGAATATGATTTCGACGGCAACAGAAGTATACATACACGGCCCTCGTTTGCCGTACTGGCTCATTCATGAGGCGGGCAGATTTTTGCAGTTGCTACTCCACCCTACGACACACGTACAGGAAGCTCCCCCGAGGTTCTAGCACAGGCGACTTATGTCCCCGTCATCGTTCCACCATTTACATGGAGTACTTGGCCTGTCACATAACTGGAATCATCTGATGCTAAATAAACATACGTTGGGGCCAGTTCAAACGGTTGACCCGCACGCTTCATCGGCGTATCCGTCCCAAGAGTAGTGATGTACTCAGCCGTATAGCTGGAGACTTGCAACGGAGTCCAGATCGGTCCTGGCGCAACAGCGTTGACACGAATTCCGCTATCTACTAACTGCAGAGACAAAGAGCGTGTAAATGAAACAATAGCGCCTTTCGTTGCTGAATAATCAACGAGAAGAGGATGTCCAGCGTAAGCGGTTACCGAAGCTGTACTGATGATCGTGCTACCTGACTGCAAGTGAGGTAATGCCTCCTGGGTCAATAAGAAATGCGGAAAGATATTCGTTCGAAAAGTGTCCTCCAGCTGCTGACGACTAATCTGCCGAATGCTCGTTTGTGGAAACTGAACCCCTTGATTGATTACCAGTATATTCAGCTTTCCATAATAGGCAATGGTTCTTTGGATGACCTCTCGACACCACTGATCATCCCGTAAATCACCTGGAAGAAGCAAACAGCGACGACCATAGCTCTCGATTACTTGCTTCGTTTCTTCTGCGTCGATATGCTCATCAAGATACGGGATTGCCATATCTGCCCCTTCCTTGGCAAATGCAACGGCTACAGCACGCCCGATGCCACTGTCCCCTCCTGTAATAATGGCTACCTTATCCCGCAGCTTTCCGCTACCAATATACTGTGGGTTATCAAAAATCGGACGAGGTACCATCAAATATTCCATTCCAGGCTGTCGATCCTGATGCTGTGCTGGAAATGATATGGGCTTTTCCTCACACACCATTTTATAACCATAATAAGGGTATCTCGGGTACAAAATTATCCCTCCATCAATCAGTCGATATCGACATGGTATTCGCCCAGCCCAGATGTGGTTCCCCAAAACGAACATCCCTCATCCTTACTTCGATGAGGGGGTATTCGCATTGCTGTATGAATCAATCAGCTTTCTTTCACGACCACTTTCTTATTCGCTGCAAATTGGTTTACCGGGATGGGGATGCCGAGATTTCCACGTAGTGTATCTGCTTCGTACTCCTCTCGGAAAAGCCCGCGCTTCTGCAGGATAGGAACCACCTCATCGATGAACGCCTCCAACCCTCGAGGAACTGCCGATCCAACGATGAAGCCGTCTGCTGCTCCTGCCTCAAACCACTCCTGAAGTGTATCCGCGATTTTCTCCGGCGTTCCGAGCAGTGTAGGCTTCGGGGTCGCGACGCGCAAAGCCACTTGCCGCAGTGTAAGTCCTTCGTCCTTTGCCCATGCCTTCATCCTGTCCGTTGAGCTTTGGAAGCTGTTCCGCCCGAGATTTCCCAAGTCCGGGAAAGGCTCATCAAGCGGATATTGCGTGAAATCATGATGCTCATAAAAGCGACCTAAAAAGTCCAGAGCACGATCAATCGACACCAGGCCTGCTATTTCTGTGTATTTACGCTCAGCCTCTTCTTGTGTGCTGCCAATGATCGGACCGATCCCTGGCAAAATACTGATTTCATCAGGGGTGCGACCTAATGCCTTCGCACGTCCTTTGACATCATCATAATAGGCTTTCGCTTCTTCAAGGGTCTCTTGCCCCGTAAAAATCGCATTCGCTACCTTCGCAGCAAAGCTTTTCCCATCCTCAGACGCCCCCGCTTGAAACACAACCGGCTGACCTTGCTTGGACCTCGCGATATTTAGTGGCCCCTTCACAGAAAAATACGTTCCTTTATGATTGAGTGTATGCATTTTTGCTGGATCAAAAAAGACACCCGTCTCCTTATCACGAACAAAAGCATCATCCTCCCAGGAATCCCAAAGACCGCCAGTCACTTCCAGATACTCATTTGCGATTTTGTAGCGTTCAGGATGGGACGGATGCTCCTGTTCTGTTTTCCCATAATTCAAGGCCGAACCTTCAAGCGGTGAGGTTACTACATTCCATCCGGCTCTACCTCCACTGATCATATCCAGGGAAGCAAATTGTCGGGCAATCGTAAACGGTTCACTGTAGGAGGTGGACACTGTACCTACCAAACCAATTTTAGAGCTAATCGCTGCCAGTGCACTCAAAATCGTAAGTGGTTCAAAACGATTTAAAAAGTGTGGAATTGACTTTTCCGTAATATACAAGCCATCTGCGATGAAAACAAAATCAAATTTTCCCTCTTCTGCTTTTTGCGTCCATTTTTTATACAGCTCAAAATTCACACTTGCATCTGCAAACGCATCGGGATGTCTCCAGCCGGAAATATTGCCTCCAACCCCATGCAGCATGGCACCTAGCTTGAGTTGTTTTTTTGTACCCAAGGTTTCTCCTCCTCATGATCTATTTTTCACAATCGTATTTGCCTGGTCACGTTTGGTGTCCATGAGCCCTTTTTCTATATTCGGATGCCATCAAACCGTGAAATCGAAAACTCGTCCAGGTCCGCATCCGGCCTTCTCTTTTCAATCAAGTCGGCCAGTATCACACCAACTGCACTGGAAAACTTAAAGCCGTGTCCTGAAAAACCAGCTGCGACCAGAACATTCGGATGATTCGGATGCCGGTCGATGATGAAATCTTCGTCAGGAGTCAGCTCGTATTTGCAGACTCCACCTCGTAATAGCCCCCCGGCTGCACGCGGCATATAACTCTCAAGTGCACGGCGAAGATCAGCTTCGTCGTCAGCAAACGCACCAAATGGTTCGAGCTTCTCTCCTGGTCTCCATATTTTTCCGCCATCATGTCTACCAATTTTCAGTCCGGAGCCATGAATATCCGGGACCTCCATACTCCGTTTCAAGTGTAAAGCCCAGGAAAACATCCTGATGAAACGAATGTGGTGCTGTTTGAAACCAGCCTACCGTTTTACGAACGAAGCGCACAGGCAAAGCTAGAAACCGTTCAAGTGTTTGAAGCCAGGCTCCCACACTGATAATCAATTGACTAGCATAATGAAAGCCGTAATGGGTTTGTACACGAACTCCATCCTCCTCCACTAAAATCCTCTCAACTGGCGTATGAACCAATAATTCTGCCCCTTCAGCAAGAGCCAGTGAACGGTACGCTGCGATGCATCTTTCACTAAACAGGAACCCAGCCTCTGGCTCGTACATGCCCTCAGAGGTTTCCGGCAGTCGGAATCCTGGCCAGCGTCTGCTGATTTCTTCCGCCTGGAGATGCTCAACCTTTACTCCAAGTCGTGTAGCATCCGCGATTCGCTCGGCAAACGAGATCCGTTTCGTATCTGTCACATTCATTACACCTGATCGTACAAGCAGCTGTGTCTGGGTCAACTCCTCCAGTTCCTGCCATAACTGGTCTGCTTGCAGAGCGAGCTTTATATACGCGGAACCACCGCTGTATGCATGGCGTATCAAGCGCGTATCCCCATGATGATTACCCTGCTGATGAGGGGGATCAAATAAATCAATCAACAGGATGCGCAGTCCCCTCTTGGCTAGTTGATATCCCGCACTGATTCCTATGGAACCAGCCCCTACTACAATGACGTCATAGATTTGGCTCATGTACGATTCATCAGCCCCTGTCTTTCCTCTTTTTCCACTGCAAACCGCTCCAGCTCAGAAACGGCCAACTCGGCGAAAAAAGATGCGCTGATCGGCAACGCACGTTCGTCGATATCAAAACCGGGATGATGCCACTCTCTTGCGCCTGCCGTTCCGATGAAGGCGAAGAAACCAGGGATTTGTTTCTGATAAAAAGCGAAATCCTCTCCTGCGGGTGACGGTTGTGGTTCAACAACCACGAGTCCTAGATTTTCGGCGGTCTTTCCAGCTGCTCTGGCCAGATTAGCATCGTTATTGACTGGTGGTGGTCCTTGTATCCAGCTCAATGTTGCTTTTGTTCCGAAAGCAGCGGCAACACCATTCACGATCTCTGTAAAGCGACCGATAACCTTGCTCCGAATCCCTTCATCAAAGGTCCGCAACGTTCCATCCAGTACAGCTTTTTCGGGTATGACATTCCAAGAGGTCCCACTTTGAATTTTCGTCACACTAATCACTGCACTCTCCAAAGAACTAATGTTGCGGCTGACGATGGATTGCAGTGCTGTTACCAGATGCGATGCGGCTACAATCGGATCGATGCTTGCCTCGGGTACAGCAGCATGGGAAGCGATCCCTTCCAGCTCAATGACGAAGCCATCTGCTGCAGCCATGAGTGCCCCAGCCTTGATCCCGATTGTGCCAACGGGTAGCTCTGGCTTGTTATGAAATCCATAAATGGCGCGAACTCTATCTAGAGCACCGGTTTGAAGCACCTGTGCTGCGCCAATGGCCTTTTCCTCGGCAGGCTGGAAAACCAATCGCACCGTTCCTGTTAGCTCCTGCTCCCGCTCTTTTAGCAAAAAGGCGGCTCCAAGTATGGCGGCGGTATGAAAGTCATGACCGCAAGCATGCATTTTGCCTGGAATGGTAGAGGCATATGACAGTCCGGTCTGTTCCTGGATCGGCAAAGCATCGATGTCAGCTCGCAGCGCAATGATTGGACTCGTGGCGTCTTTGGGTTCGCCGATCTCGGCAATTAATCCGGTTTGCAAGGGAAAATCCGTAGCAATTCGAATTCCTGCTTGCTCTAGCTGCTCACGAATGAAAGCAGTTGTTTGGTATTCCTCATTTGATAGCTCTGGATATTGATGCAAGTATCGGCGAATGTCTATCAGCCGCTGTTTGATATCTGCGCTTTGACCGATCACCCCGTGACTGTTTGCTCCCATTCAAGCTCACTCCCTTCCTGCTCTGAAAAAGCATCCTTCAAAAATACGTAGGATCGCTTACGCTGTTCGAAGTTTTGCACATTTGTCGATACGACAATCAATTCGTCGACCGCAAACTTTTGTTGGAGCTCTAGCAATTTGGTTCTCACGAATTCTTTCGTACCACGCGTTATTTGGGCTTGCTGAGTTTCAATCGTATAGGCTGCATTCGATTGACGGCCGAATTCTTCCGCCAGCTCTTTTGTTCCCACTGTCAATGTTTTCCCGCTGGCTAGCTTGATTTTCACCAGCTCATAACCACCCGCCAGCTCCTCTGCCTCGTCCGTTGAATCAGCAACGATCACTGACAAGGCGAGAATTGGTTGTGGCACCCGTCCGTTTTTCGATTGAAAATTTCGTTTATATGCTTCGAACGCATCAAGCGCTATCTGCTCGTCGCTATTAATAAACAGGGCGAACACATAAGGCAAGCCGGACTCTGCTGCAATTTCTGCACTTGCAACACTCGTTCCCAGAACATAAAGCTCCGCAGGGATATCCACTACAGGTGCTGCAATAATTCCCGCGTGCGGATGCGCGTCATCTAGCCGATTGTGCAGGTATTGCTCCAGCTCCAAAAGCTTTTCAGCCAAGGTAGCTGGCTCTACAATTCCTTGCTGCAACGCACGTGTAGATCGTGGCAAGCCGCCTGGTGCACGACCGATCCCAAGATCGATACGGCCTGGAGCGAGTGCCGCTAGTACATTAAAGTTTTCTGCTACCTTATACGGACTGTAGTGCTGGAGCATGACCCCGCCTGACCCGATCCGAATCTTGTTCGTATTTGCAAGCAGGTAGGAAATCAATACTTCTGGTGAACTGCCCGCTACCCGATCCGAATCGTGGTGCTCAGACACCCAAAAACGGTGATAGCCGAGTCGCTCAGCCAATTGTGCCAGCTCGATCGTATGGTGGAATGCCTCTGTCGGCGATTCTCCTGCGAAAATGGGGGTTTGATCTAAAATGCTCAGTCTGATTCCCATCTTGATCACACTCCTGATCGTTGTAGATTAATTAAATCGTATAGCTCCACTCGGGGGTAATTCGCTTCAAAAACTGCTTGGTTCGCTCTTCCTTTGGGGAGCCGAAGATTTCTTGCGGGGTCCCTTCTTCGACGATAACTCCGCCATCCATAAAAACGACATGATTGGATACGTCACGGGCAAAGCTCATTTCATGCGTCACGACAATCATCGTAATTCCTTCCCTAGCAATTTTGCGAATGACCTCCAAAACCTCGCCAACCAGCTCAGGATCCAATGCGGAGGTCGGTTCATCAAACAAAATCACCTCTGGCTCTAACGCCAATGCCCTGGCAATTCCCACCCGCTGCTGTTGACCACCGGACAATTCACTCGGGTACGCATCGAGCTTGCTTCCAAGCCCTACCTTCTCCAGCACGCGTACACTCCGTTCCCTTGACTCATCTTTGGGACGTTTTTGGACAATTACAAGTCCTTCCATCACGTTTTCCAGAGCGGTTTTATGCTTGAACAGATTGTATTGCTGAAAAACCATCGCGCTTTTCCGCCGCAATTGTAAAATGTCTTGCTTACTCGCACGATTGCAATCTACGATGCTGTCGCCAATCACAATCTGGCCTTCACCTGGTTTCTCCAAGTAGTTGATGCAGCGCAAAAGCGTCGTCTTGCCAGAGCCACTCGGTCCAAGAATGACTACGACCTCGCCTTTGTTCACTTGCAAGTCGATTCCTTTTAAGACCTGATTGCGCCCAAAGCTTTTTGTGATACCGGTTAGTTTAATCATGCGACTCCACCTCTGTTGTACAGGTTGATCCGTTTCTCTATGAGTGCTGTCGCTCGTTCTATGGCAATCGTCATGCCCCAGAAAATGATGGCTGCTGCCATATACGCTTCGAAAAACTTCCAATTGGTGGAGGCGACAATCTGTGCTTTTGCATTGATATCAACGACAGACACGGTAAAAGCAAGCGTCGAGCCGTGCAGCATCCCGATTACGGAGTTAGATAGGTTCGGCAGACTTGTCGCAAAGGCTTGCGGAAAAATAATCCGTCTCAATGCCTGCCAGGTTGTCATCCCAATGGTATAGGCTGCTTCTGTCTGCCCCCGATTGACTGCTAAAAGTCCTGAGCGAATGACCTCTGACATGTACGCTCCTGCCGTAATCGAGAATGAAATGAATGCAAACCAGATGAGCGGAATGGCAGCTGCGCGAAAACTGGAGTCAACATAGGCAGCGAAGCCGTCAAGCAATAGCGGGAGACCAAAATAGATTAAGAACAAATGCGTTAGCATCGGTGTTCCGCGAATAAACGTCACATAAGAGACAGCCATCGGATACAAAATGGGCACGCGATATATGCGAATCGAAGCAACCACGATACCGATCGCAAATCCCACACTAACGGAAACAGCGGTGATCAGGAGTGTCGTAGGGAGCGCTGACAGTAGTAAAGGAAACACTTCCAGTAAAAAAGATCCATCCAGCTTCATACCCCACTCCCTCCTTTTCCTAGCTTCAGACGCGTAACAAATCCTTTGTAGGACGTGATTAATTTACTGCTTCCTCTCTCCATACTTTCTGGGGTCACACGTTTTTCATGGGAGAGCAGTCTGCGCTCCATTTTGTTGAACACTTTTTCCAGCCCGACACTAATCAGCAAATAGATGCCGGCAAGCGCGATATAGGTTTCGATAAAATGCTGGGTCGCTGTTACCAAGGTTTGAGCTTTTCCTGTCAATTCAATAACACCTAAAGAAAATGCGAGAGAAGTATCTTTGAGATTGGCGATGACGATATTTGCCAAAACCGGAATCGAAATCGCCAATGCTTGTGGTAATACTATCCGTGTAAAAGCCTGGTAGCCGTTCATGCCAATCGCGTAAGCTGCCTCGACTTGACCACGATCTACGGCCGTAACTGCTGACCGAATCGCTTCCGAGATAAATGCCCCGCTATGAAGCGCGTAGGTGAAGATGACAAACAGTAATACGGGTGCTTTCGATACATCCAGAGAAAACAGCTTTAATACTTCTGGAAGTCCGTAGTAAATGAGAAAGAGCTGGATGAGGACAGGGGTTCCTCGAAAAAAAGACACAAACACTTGCGAAAAATGGCGCAGCACCGGGATTTGGTACAGTCTGGGCAGTGCAATGAAAAAACCGACGACGATCCCCAAGAGGATCGAAGCCACGACGATAAACATAGTTGTACCCAGCGCAGATAAAAGCTTTTGAAATAACGTAAATACATAGGTGATCTCGAATTCCTTGCCCATTTTATTGATCTCACCTTTCGCTAACGCCTTTATTTCGTATAATCACCGCCAAGCCACTGGTTGCTCAGCTTGGTAAGGGTTCCGTCTGCCTTCAGCTGTTTAATCGCCTCATCAATTTGATCTGCCAAAGCTTGTGCCTCTGGTTCGTCTTTTCGAAACATAAACAATACATTGGAAGATACCAGCGGTTCACCCACAGTCTTCAATTTTCCTTGTGGATCAATAAGTGGTCGCGAAAAATCGGAGCCAAGCGTAGCGTCAGCACGACCGGCAGTCAATTGGTTCACTGCATCGTTGGCGCTGCCATTAGAGTAGACGATGTTGATTGCATTGTTATTTGCTTTGTTGTAATTTTCCAGGATTTGTGCTGCTGCTGAGGTAGCGGTGGTATAGGCTTTCTTTCCTTTTAAATCGTCGAGTGACTGAATCGTATTGTTGACTTTGGTAACTATGAGCTTCGTCTTCCAAACGACATACGGCTCTTTGTTAAACAAATACTTTTGCTCACGCTCCGGATTTTTCTCCATCTCATGTGCGATAAAATCAATCTTCTTCGTCTCCAGACTCAAAAGTAAGTTTGCAAACTCCATCGTTTGGAATTCAAACTCATAGCCTGGGAGTCGCTGATCCAATTCTCTGACCAGCTCTACGTCATAACCGGTCAATTTCCCATTCTCATCAATAAAGCAAACATTCGGAAACTTGGTCCCCGTTCCCACGATGATTTTCTTTACATTCGCAGATCCACCGTCTGTCGGCTTCGCTACACTTGCCTGGTTCGTGCTCTCAGTTGATCCGCACCCTACCGCAAAGATGACAAGAGCCATCAGGAGTGTAGAAAATTTGTATCGGTTTTTCATAATCTTTGACCCCCTATTTTTATCAAACTATTCACATCGATTTAATAAGTTTTCAATGTGCAGTCATCCTTGCTGTTTACACAGTCATCTAGAGATTAAAAAAAGACCTTCAATTTGCCTCAATCAATCCTTGCCTTCGATTAAGAAACTTGAACGTCTCCGGTCTTCCGGTCGACTGCTATAGAGTGAAACGATTATGGAGATCAGATGCATTTTTATTCTTCGGTTCAAAGTACGGTTCATTTGCAGATTCCAGCAGACTCGTTGAATGCAGGTTGATTCGGAAGCTTTTGACCAGTGTATGGCCGTTCATCATGTCCTTGTCCTCTGCCCTTTCGAAGCCGAGATGCTCGTAAAGCCTTACTGCGGCTGCCATCATATCGGAGGTGTGCAGATGAAGGAATTCAGCACGCATCTTTTGTGCACGCCGCACGCATTCTTTGATCAGGGCAGTGGCGATTCCCTTCCCCCTTGCATATGGGGAAACGGACAACAGACGGATGATCGGGCCCTTAATTTCCAGTTCAGGACGATCGTATGCTTTTTCTGAAGTTATGAATAAGAGCACACTCCCGACTATTTCTTGATCCCATTCTGCCACGATACGGGCGACTGGCCCATCTCCATAAACCGAGGTACGAATCGCCTCCCGGTACGCTTCCCACCTCTCCTTAGGAAGAATTTCGGCATATTGCTCATAAGCTCCTAAGACAACCGCTTGTATCGCTTCGCGGTCAGAATCAACGGCATCCCGAATACGCAGAGCCTGTGTTTGTGCCATGTGCAGTCACCTCCATCTGTGTTAGTTAGCAAAAACAAATAATTCATATAGATTAACTAGGAATTGTTCCTTACTGTATCATCCGCTAACGTCTCCGTCAACAAAGACGAGCACAAATCATTTCTATCCATCAATAGAGAATTTCTATTGATCTTCGTATAGCTAGCACAAAAAAGCCCAAAAACCACGGGATTACCGGGTCATTGGGCTGTCTTTACGATTTGATTTACCCATTCATAGCACCGCTGCAATTGCTCGTCACTCACCAGTTCAGAGCGGTGCTCAAACATGATCTTGACTCGCGGATTTTCTTGAACAATCCATCTCACGTACGCTTCAATGGGTGCCCAGCCATCTTCGACTCTGCACTCAGGCAATACCGGATAGTGATTATATTCGACCCGATCGGTATACTTCATGTTCCATAAATGGACGCTATAGGCATATGCTGCGAATTTCTTTATCACCTTTTCCGCTTGAAAAAAGGGATCGAGCTGTTCTTGGAAAAATAATCGTCCCGTATCCAAACAAAGCTTGATGCGTTGATATTTCTTGAATAGGCCCTCCAGGTAGTTCGTGTCGTATACGTACGAATTCAGTGCATCAAATTCCAGTACCGGGATAAAATCAAATTCCTCGGCCTTTTCCGATAGCCATACAAACAGCCTCTCGCTTTTTTCGGTAAATTCCCCAAACGAATACTGGCTCTCGAATACATGCTCAGATGCATCGCAAAAACGCCATTTTTCCCAATCTACCCGATCGTCAATAATGACAGGCTTCGGATAATGAAATAAGATGTACGCCGGCTTGATGGATCGCAAATAATCCAATTCCCGCTGGATGTAGTCGAATGCTTGTTGTCTAACAAGATGATCCTGAGCTAAAAACAGGGCATCCCTCAGCTTCGAACCTCCTGTGCGAAGCGGGAAGTGAATTCCGATCTGAAAGTCATTCTGCTCCGATTCGTTTTTCAATTTCAAAATATCTGACTCTTCAGCGAAGAGGCATGCCTCAATCCCGTAAAAAGGCGGTTGATAGTCACGCTCGTACTTTTGAACATCAAACTTCCCGTACTGTCCAATCATAAAGTTCTTCATTTTGTCCCATCTCCTGCAATCAATACTGGATCGCCTTTACCAAGAACAAGCATACCATAAAATGGAGCCTAGCAAAAAAGACTGCCAAAAGAGAATTCAGCAGTCTTTACGAGCATGGATTTTTTTGCGAACGGACAATTATGCAGTTGGCGGTTTTCTTTGTACCGCCGTCTCTGATCCATGAGACACTACGATAAATGGAGTGAGCTCGCCATCCTCCCAATAAAAAGGCAGTACAGAGATTGGAACCTGCCCTTTGGAAGCGAAATCATAGGTGAGGCGAGCCAATAGATTTGCCCCTGCGTCTCCGACCATATCGGCAATCACCAATACATCCTGATGAGGGATCGCAACACCAAGGGCATCCCCCTGTTTTTGCTCATCAAACGTGCGAATGACGGAGTCGAGCAAAATACGGCTTGCTGCGTAGCCATCTTGCGGACTAATAAAGTGAATGGAGTTACCTGCTACCTCTTGTGTCTTAACTGAGAACGGGAGATTTTGCAGGTTTTCCATGGCATGCTGATGCAGCTTGTCTTCTGTCCATGCCGCAGTTGTTAGTAGGCTCTGTTCGATTAACGTATAGCCCTCGCCCAAATCCAAAGCGTACAAAAGCACCGTATCAGCCGTATGAGCCTTCGTCACCCAACGATCCGGATATTTTTTCAACAAGGAGGCATGGCGCAAGACTGGAAAAACCTTTTGTTCCTGTCCACTGAGGGATAATGCTTGCCGATCTGGTTTGTTTGCCTGATTTGCTTCCTTTTCACTCATTTATGGAAATCCCTCCTACCTTACTCCCAAGGCGGCCGGTCCTCATCTTCTGTATGAGAGGGAGCCATCACGGGTTGTGTCGTATGACTGCGTGCCTCGATCTCTTTTACAATATCAGCCAGTGCCTTTGGCTTAACAAACTCGACAGGAGACACCCCTCGTTCAAACTGAAGCTGCTCCCCTTCCAAAAGGACTAAATAACGTCCGTTTACTTTGGCAATGTGAAGACTTGTCCCATAATCGGCGAGCATGGTCCGAATTTGCATGTGATCAAGCTTGAACTTGAGCTCTACCTCCGGCTGACGGTCCGTAATAATATGCATCGCTTCCATGACCGTTTCATGCTCCCACTTTTCTGCCAGTTCACGCTTGGGACTCGCCGCCATTATCTCAATGGCTTCTTCTTCTCTCAGTCTTTCCTCTGTTTCCTCTGGATAGTTGTATTCAATATGCTGTCTGGCCAACGATATGACTTCATCCGAGACAATCTGTGTCACGGTTTGCGGATATTCAATAAAGCGTAAAAACTCTTCGAAATACTTCGCATGTGAAAATTGATGGATTTTTACATGATACGGATCATTCATTCCCGACTCGATCATATACGGATACATGAGCGATTTCATGTTTTTTGCATTGATTGCCATTTGCACATTGGAGATCAGACTTTTTTCGTCCGTAATGACAGCAGTCTTTTGTTCGAAATCACATTTTAATATAAACACATACCGTTCATCCAAAAGCTCCAGCCTTGTCCGCACCACAATCATGACGCCTCCACGCACCTGTGATGTACGAAGATACGATTGGATGAGCTCCTGGCAAGGCTCTTTGCTCTCTCCAGCAGTTTCAGCCGTCAAAAGACGGTTCAACAGGGCGTAGTTCGGATTGGAATCCAACGGGTGACCCGGCTCCAGAACAAATTGCCCCAGCTTTGTCGGCGTACCTTCTGTTTTCGGATTCATCTCGACCTTGCGCTTGGCGATACGAGCGAATTCCCCGTCAAGAAAATCCCGCAGTTCACTTCTCTGATATTCATCATGGCTTAAATTTCGAGCCATTCGTACTTTTTTGATCCCATCCTCTTCCTCAGGCTGTTCGATCAAGTAAAAGGATAGCCAGTCAATGGTAAAATTCATCTTCACTTCCGCTCCCGTCTACATGTAACGAACTGATTATAGCAAATTCAAATAAAACGGTCAGTCATTTTTGCGTTTCATGGTAAGATGAAACGAGGAGGGAAGCGAAAATGTGGGATCAATTCATAACGTGGTGGAACGATACGATTCGCGATAGGCCCTATCGTCCTAATACGAAAATAGGCGACTATCGGATTTTGAATGTTCTTGGAATTGGGAGTTACGGGATCGCCTACCTCGCTATCCACACACAAACGGAAAATCACGTTGTGCTAAAGCAAGTAAAACCAAGTCTGCGCGGCACCCCAAAGGGCGAAGTGATGCAGGCTTATGAACAGAAGGTGCTTTCTTCCCTTTCCCATCCTCAAATTCCCAAATGGCTGTCTTCATTCCGCTATCGCAAAGATTCTTTTTTGGTCATGAGCTACTTGGAAGGGCCTACCTTGGAGGAGCTGCTTTTTGACCACCAGATTGTAGTCGATGAGCAAATCAGCGCTCGATTAATGCGACAAATCGGTGAATTGGTTGCTTACCTCCACAATCAGGGGCTCATTCACCGTGATGTACGCATTCCCAATGTAATCTGGCAAAATAACACACCATTCCTCATTGATTTTGGACTCGCACGTTTTGTAGGAGATAATCCGACGTACTCAGCTGATGATCTGAGCGTTTATTCCTCTGAAAAACAATTAAAGCGTGAAGTCGCTCCCTCGAGTGATTTATACGCATTGGGCCATTTCTTTTTATTCATGCTCTATTCTGGTTATACCGCAAATGAACATGAGCCTGAGCGCAGCTGGGAGGAGGAGCTTTCCCTGACGCCCGCTCTCCACCAAATGATACGACGCTTACTGCAACTGGATCCACGGTATGATGATGTGCAGGAATGGCTTATTGATCTCGATTCGTATTTAGTTCGGTTCGACCAATTGAAGCAAGAAGAAAGAGCAGAGCATGCGCAATGAGTCGTCATTACGTTAGCACTGCTCTTTTTCGATGTCGATGACACTTACTCAGCAATTGGTTCTTGCTTCGCCTCTTCAATCTTTTCCTGCAGCTCTCCTGCTTCCCTGCGAAGCACCTGCCGCTCATGCTTGGTTAATACTTCACCACCGACCGTGCCATTCACCAGTAAATCCTCTTCGTACAAGCGATCTTTGCGCATGGAAACCTCCTGCAGACAAAAGTTGTGTACCTCTTGTCCTACTTTGTTCCAAAGCCGCCTTTCTTATGTACGCGTTTTGGTTGGGAGGAAGACTTCGCTTTTGATGCAGCAGCCTTCGGACCACTCGCTTTCCCATTCGGCTTTTCAGAAGCCGCTTTTGGCGCTGGCTTTCCGGGATTTCTCACAGGCTTCGGATCTTCCAGTGCACCATGTGTCATGAATTTTTCTGTAATCGGAACGCCTGTTTGTTTGGAAAACTTTTGAATAATAAACCGCTCTTGTGCACTAATGATGGAGAAAACGAGACCCGCTCTGCCCATTCTCCCCGTACGTCCGCTTCGATGTACATAGGTATCCCCATCAGAGGCTGGATCGAAGTGTACGATACATTCCACCCCTGGAATATCAATCCCGCGCGCAGAAACATCAGTCGTAATCAACACGGGAAATACTCCATCTCTGAATTGTTGCAGAGTTCTTGCTCGCTCCTCCTTGGTTGCGTCACGATGCAAGAATCTGCATGGCAAATGATGATAATTGAGCTTGGAAACGATCTCGTCCACCTTTTCGATCTGATTGACAAAAACGATGGAGGAACGTACATTCACGAGTCGGAGCAAGCGACGAAGCGTATCTACTTTCTTGCGAGGGTCGGATACTAAATACATATGGGCGACACCGGCTGCTCCTTCTGGTGCCGCAGAGCGTACGACCGCAGCTTCCTTCGTGAAAACATCTGCTGCTTTAATGACATCTCCCGGAATCGTCGCAGAGAATAGCAAGCGCTGAGTATCGCGCAGCGTTTTTTTCATAACCTCTTGTACAGGCTTGCCAAAACCGGCATCCAGCATCCGGTCTGCTTCATCTACGACAACGGTTTTGACCTCATGTACCTTTAATTTTCGCTGCTCGATCAATTCAAGCAGTCTCCCTGGAGTCGCAACAACAAGCACAGGCTTCTTTTTCAGTCTTTCCACCTGGCGCTTCACATCTGCTCCACCAATAAGGGGAACAACAGCGGTATCGTAACCAGGCAGCAAGCCTTCCGCTTCTCTGGCGATTTGAACAACCAATTCATGAGTAGGCGCAAGTACAATGGCCTGTACATCTTTCTTTTCCATATTGATTTTAGTAAGTATCGGCAGCAAATAGGCAAATGTCTTCCCTGTTCCTGTCGGAGATTCAATCAGTGCGTCCCGCCCTTCCAAAATCAAGGGAATGGCATCCGCTTGAACAGGTGTCGGGTTGTTCATTTTTCGTTCACGCAAAATATCGAGAAGAGATGCGCTAATGTGTAATTCCTCAAACGTGGTGCTCACAAGAACCCTCCTGGCTTGAAAATCGTGCATCTGGTAAGCTTACCACATTTTTTATACAGAAAATAGACAAAGCTCTCCGTATCCTCGATCCTAGAATGAAAAAGGCGAAATCCCTTCGGACTTCGCCACTTTTTTTACCCGTTATTGGAGTCCATACGGGTCTCCTGTTTCTCACCCTGGTCTTGTCGATCACGGCTTGTGGTCTGATTACGTGTGCCTTTAGGACTTTCCATGTACTCCTCTACCTCTTTTTGAAACGCAGCATCATATTCGCGCATTCTGCTCACCTCCTGTAACTATTTTTACCGTGGGTCTGATTTATTATTTTCCTGAAACTTTTTACCCCGTTCTTCGTCCTTTCATATAGGAACATAACCAATGACCTATTTCTTAGATGGATGTGAAATTTTTCATGCAAACCTTGTCACGCACTCAAGCTCAAAAACGCTCAAAAAGAAAGCGTCCTATGCGGTGGATCAAACGTTTCATGCTCGGTTCTGCTCTAACCTTTACAACCATTGCACTTGTGGGAATCATTTTCTTTTTCGGTACAAAAACAGGAGAAGACTTGCGAGAGTGGGGGGCGGGTACCTTGTTAACCACCCAGCACGACTACTGGGCGCCATACATGTTTTTACCCGAGGAAAAATTAAACGCACTCAAGGAACAAATCCGTAATCCAGAAGTCATCAACTCAGAAACACAGAATGTGACAGATGAGCCTGAAAAACAGCCCGTCACCGTCACTTTGCCAGAAAAACCAAAAGAGCTGGTCGAATTGGAAGACATTGATGTCTCCAAGGGCAGCTACTACTTTAAAGGGAAAATTATGTACATCAGTGATCCCAAACGAGTCCAACTACTGCTCACCAATCGAAAAGACCGCGGAGATCTTCTCGATGAGTTCGTAAAGAAATCAAACGCGATCGGAATTGTCAACGCTAGTGGTTTTGCTGATCCAGACGGCTATGGAAAAGGAGCCCAGGCGTACGGTGTTGTCATACATGACGGCAAAATTCTTCAGGGCTACAATCCAAAAAGTGGAGAAACGGCTTTGGGAATTACCTATGAAGGCAAGCTGATTACAGGCAGCTACACCGCTGAACAGCTGGTAAAAATGGGAGTCCGAGATGCCATGAGCTTTCGCCCTCAATTAATTGTTAACGGTAAGAATCTGTTTGTAGATAAACCTGCCAAAAGCTGGGGAATCCAACCCCGAACAGCGATTGGACAGAAAGCAGATGGTACGATTGTGTTTGTTGTCATCGATGGTCGCCAGCCAGGTCACTCCATTGGAGCCAGCATGAACGATTTAGCTGAGCTCTTGGAAGAACGAGGTGTCGTTACCGCCATGGCGATGGATGGTGGGTCCAGCTCGATGATGCTGCACAATGGAGAAGCCATAACTAAAACCTCTTGTCCGTACTATCGCGGTCGTTACCTGCCAAACGCCTGGGCCGTCATTTAATATTTCAATAATAGATGGGATGTGTTTACCATAGAAGACCTCTTTCACTACAGTGAAGATCCAACGATTACAAGGTTTGTACCACGCGAACATCCGTCCCATCCTGGGCTTGCCCCTGCTGTTTGGGCCATTGCTCATATGCAAGCACCCATGTATTACTTGCCTAGGGATTGTCCACGTATCGCTTTTTACCAAAAACCCGATTCAACTGAGGAAGATATTCAGCGCTTTCTAGGCTTGAGCAGTGCTAGTATGGTCATCGCAATTGAGAATAGATGGTACCCTCGCCTGCTGGATACGAGGCTGTATCAGTATACTTTTTCGTCGGACACGTTCTACTGCTTGGACAAGCCTGCTGGCTATTACCTCTCGCATGAAGCTGTAGAGCCCATTGATGTAATGCCTATGGGTGATTTGCTGGCGAAGCTTAGTCAGGAGGATGTTGAACTACGGATGACTCCCTCACTGCTTCCGCTTCGTGATGCCCTGCTCACAAGCAGCTTGCATTTCTCCATGATTCGTATGCGAAACGCGCAGGTAGAAGACGTTCGTTGAAGAAAAAAACAGGCAGTTCCACTATCACGTGGGCTGCCTGTTCGTTTTTTACAATTTAATTGGCGTTCTTGCTTGCTCCAGACTCCATTGTTCTACGTCCCATGTCTGCGTTACCCAGTCTTCGTAGAATTCTGGTTCGTGGCATACCAAGAGGACAGTGCCTTTGAATTCCTTCAAAGCGCGTTTCAGCTCTTCCTTGGCTACCACATCCAAGTGATTCGTCGGCTCGTCAAAAACTAGCCAGTTACTTTCTCTTTGCAGCAATTTGCAAAGGCGAACTTTTGCTTGTTCTCCCCCGGAAAGTGCATTCATGTTGCGGTTGATATGCTCATTCTTTAAACCACAGCGTGCCAGTGCTCCGCGAACCTCATGATTGTTCATTGCGGGGAATTCGTTCCAAACCTCATCTAACGCTGTGAGTGGTTTCGCTTTTACTTCCTGCTCAAAGTAAGCAGGATGTAGGAAATCTCCGCGATCCAGCTTTCCTCCAAGTGGTGGAATAACTCCGAGCAAGGTTTTGAGCAACGTCGATTTTCCTACCCCGTTCATTCCAACAATCGCTACCTTTTCGCCGCGCTCCAGCTTTACGCTTAGTTTCGGCAGAAGGGCATGAGAATATCCGATCTCCAGGTCATCCGCTTCTACGACAAAACGGCTGCTTGCCCGAGACTCTTTAAAGATAAAGGTCGGTTTTGCTGCTGTTTCCGGCTTATCGATCCGCTCGATTTTCTCCAGCTGCTTTTGGCGGCTCTTGGCACGTCCTGTTGTCGATGCGCGTGCCTTATTTCGGGCAATAAAGTCTTCCATACGGGCGATCTCTTCCTGCTGCTTTTCAAATGCATCAAAATGCTGACTACGCTTCGTCTCGGACTGTGCAAGGAATGACTCATAGTTCCCTGTATAACGGTTCAGCTTTGTGAATTCCAGGTGATAGATCACGTTTACGACCTCGTTCATGAAGGTCGTATCATGTGAAATCAACATAAAGGAGTACGGATAATCCTTGAGATAATTTTTCAACCAAACAATATGCTCTTCGTCCAGGTAGTTTGTCGGCTCATCCAGCAAAAGAACGGTTGGCTGCTCCAAAAGGAGCTTGGCAAGCAAAACCTTTGTCCGCTGCCCACCAGAAAGAGAAGCAACATCGCGCTCCAAACCGATCGCACTCAGTCCAAGTGCATTTGCGATTTCATCTACCTTGGCATCAATCAAGTAAAATCCACTTGTCTCCAGCTTATCCTGAATCTCTCCCATACGCTCCAGAAGCTCTTCAAGCTCCTCAGGCGACGCCTCAGCCATTTTTTCTCCGATGACCATAAGCTCCTGTTCTTGTTCCAAAAGCGGCAGAAAAGCGTCCTTGAGCACGTCACGAATGGTCTTTCCTGCTTGCAGCTTTGTATGCTGATCGAGATATCCGTACTGGATTTTTGGCATCCACTCTACTTTTCCGTGATCAGCCATATTTTGTCCTGTCAAAATCCCCATCATGGTGGATTTTCCTGTACCATTTGCTCCGACAAGACCAACTCGATCTCCCGGTTGCAGGCGGAATGATACATCCTTAAACAAAATACGGTCCCCAAATCCATGGGACAAATTTTCCACGATCAAAACACTCATGTTCTTCCTCCTGATCTGTTTCCTCTATGAGGCTTACAAAATGATTCTTTCAAAGAATGATGGAGAAAAATGATCACTGTAGTTCTCTCCAGTCATTATTAACTGGTCCAATCGTACGCGCATATCCTGGAGGCTAATCCCTTCCATCGCCGCGTTCAAAATAGTTGCACGGGCCATAAGCCTGAGTACATTCACTTCATTTTCAAGTGAATCTCCAAATACTTTACCACTATGCACAATCTCCGAGCGATGATTGTACGATTTTTTAATAAACTGTGCAATCTTTTCTCTTTGCTCAAAGGATTCGCCAAAATAATAAGCCATGCGTACCCGCAATTTGTATGTGATTTCTCCTTTTGTTCCATCAGGAACAAACAGTGATTCCATTGCGATCCATAAATCAAGCAGTTGGTCCTCGTAGCTTTTCTTTTCCAACGAAAGAGAATAGCGTCGAAACGCCAGACCCGGAAGCTTACGTCCAATCAGAGAAAAAAACACATTTTTTGCAGAATCATCAAACATATATTTGGTGCCATCCAGGGAGCGCTTTAGATACGTGATTCCAAACTGATTGCCACTCGCAGTGATGACATAAGGTATGGAACAGGTACCTTGAATGGTTGATATATTAAGCTTGTTCTCAATTTCCTCAATCCAGACTCGATCATCGGTCACTTTCATTTCTGCATGATCTGCTACGAGAAACAAGCTTGTCGGATCTACACGTTGATCAAACAATCGCTTGTTTTCATCCATTTCGTGTCGCAAAAATTTGGAAGCAATCTCATAAGGCTTTTTCACACCGGAAACCAAATGATAAGAGTTTGGAAGTTCAATCTGAACGGGATGAGGTGTAGTAGAATTGAACACAGGTGCAATCAACAGTGGCATAGTATCGCTCCTTTCAGATGGATCCTTCACGAGAGCTTGTTTGGTTTACATAATAACTATTATGTTATATAAACAGTATCGTGCCATTCTGGTCTTTTGACAACACGTCAATTCCTTCTAATCGTGGACATGCTTCCTTATAGAATACCAGCATTTCCTATGGTTCGTCATCATCCGTTTGCAACAAACTACAAGGGAAGGAGCTGATTCTGATGGAAAGAGATCAAATTTTGGACGAAAATCCTCATCAAACTTATAATAATGAGGCACAACCCCTTGAACAAACTGGCGAGCCTCAGCCTGGCTCCAAAAAAGTAAAGCAAAAAAATCATTCTCGCTCCATAGAAACAAGAGAAGGCTAGTGGAAGGAAGCAATGGATTACCCGGCTCAACCAAGGGTCGGGTTTGTTATTTCCTTTTTTTTACAACGAAAATGATTGAATTGTCCCACAAGGATGAACTATGATAAATTTAGTATCCTTGATGGAGGTTAAGTGAAGATGATCAGCATTCCACTGACTAGTAATAGTCCTCTCTCCCATACGATTAGCTACAGTGTCTCCCCTTTATTTGAACTGGCGGCAAGTCTACATACGCTCGCGCAGCTGTCACCTCCTGCGCGTTTCAACAATTGGTCACAAGACCTCCTTGCCCAGTTTAAAGAGGCAAGGCTGAGCAATGATTGGGAATACTTTCTCCCGCTCTTCCGCTACGGAATTCCTGATTCCTTTGATCCCGTCATTACAAGAGGAGTTATGTCTGTAGACGATCAGTACGAATATTTCGTTACGCTTCCCTCGGACGATTTTGTCCGCAGATTGCAGCCTTTATTAAAGAAATGGAACCAGCATCATGACATTCCAAGCGTGGCTTTTGATATAGAAGAGGACGCGGATTATGTGAAGGGCCGTTTCAGCCTGTTTGTTTCTTCCTATTGGCAGCTGTTTTTTGAAGCAAATTGGGAGGCGATTGCCCCCTCCTTTGTGCGTGAAGCCGAACAAATTCATCACGTGCTAAACGATCTTCCTGCGTGTCTTGACTATTTGAACAAAATCTCATTTGGAATCACGTATGACTCTGAAGAAAATCGGCTGCTCTGTCCATATGAAGGGCCTGACTATGAGGTCCAGCAGCTAGTCCTCTATCCAAGTCATTTCTATGCGGCTGAACCACTACTAAGCAAAGGTGGTGCAGGAGCCCATCTGTTATACAGCTTTTTATAAACCAGCGAGGTAGCAGCGCCTAGAACATCTCTCTCCTCGCTCATAGCAAGCTCCAATATAAAACGCCCTATGAAGGGCGTTTTTCAAGCATCATATGTGCAACGATTAACTTATCTAACTGTTGACTGATTCGAACAATTTCTGGGTCAAGAAAATTGTAACCAGCATCTTTAGCTGCTCGCTCTAGCTTTTGGCGCAAGTCATCAATCATCTTACTCGTATTCTCCATGCTGCCAGGCCCCCACCCAACTGTTGTCTCCCACTATTTTACATTATATAAGAACAGGTGGAAAGGGTAAGATGTGGAAGAAAAAAACCTTGCACCCAAACAGGTACAAGGTTTTTCCCCATGCAACGAGAAGCCATTACTTCATAACGTGAATCGGACGACCCAACGCAAGCTCAGCTGCTTCCATCGTTACTTCACCCAATGTAGGATGAGCGTGGATGGTCAGCTCGATGTCTTCGAGTGTTGCACCCATTTCGATAGCCAAACCAATTTCTGCGATGATATTGGAAGCTTCTGGACCAACGATTTGTGCGCCCAATACGAGATTGGATTCTTTTTCAGCGATCAGCTTTACATAGCCTTCGCCAGCATTGACGGACAATGCGCGGCCATTTGCAGCAAATGGGAAACGGCCTACTACATAGTCAATGCCCTTTTCTTTTGCTTCTTTTTCGTTGATACCTACACTTGCAATTTCCGGATCGCAGAAGACAACTGCTGGAATTGCTTTGTAGTCAACTTCTGCAGGGTGACCAGCAATTGCTTCCGCTGCTACCTTACCTTCGTAGGAAGCTTTGTGAGCTAGTGCTGGACCCGCCACGATATCACCAATCGCATACACGTTCGGGATGTTCGTACGGCCTTGCTTATCGACCACAATCAGACCACGATCAGTCAGGTTCATGCCGATATCGCGCACGCCGAGCTCATCCGTATTTGGACGGCGACCAACAGTTACGAGTACATATTCTGCCTCGATTTGCTGCTGCTCTCCCTTTACTTCAGCTTTTACGATTACGCCATTTTCGGTTTCTTCCATTCCTTGAGCAAGTGCCTTCGTATTGATAGTTACGCCGAGCTTTTTCAGCTTGCGCTCAACCAGACGAGGCATGTCAGGCTCAAAGCCTGGCAGGATTTGATCGGAGCCTTCCAAAATGGTTACCTTGGTTCCAAACTTGGCGAAAACTGTACCCAGCTCGATACCAATATAACCGCCGCCGATTACAACGAGGCTTTTTGGCAGCTCAGTCAGAGACAGAGCTTCTGTCGAGGACAGCACGCGCTTGCCAAACGGGAATGCAGGCAATTCAATTGGACGGGAGCCTGTCGCGATGATGCAATGTTCAAAGCGGTAACGGTTAACGTCGTAGCCGTGGAAAACACGTACTTCGTTTTCGCTAACGAACAGTGCTTCACCAGGGATGACCTGGATTTTGTGCCCTTTGAACAGAGAGCCCACGCCACCGGTCAATTGCTTTACGATACTGCTTTTCCACTCTTGTACTTTGGCAAAATCCACTTTTACATTTTCCATTGTGATACCCATGGACTCTGTATGCTGCGTGTGCTCATACGTGTGAGCAGCGTGGATCATCGCTTTGGACGGGATGCAGCCTACGTTCAAGCATACGCCGCCGATATCCGCTTTTTCTACAACAGCAACGGTTTTTCCCATCTGGGCCGCACGAATAGCCGCCACATAGCCACCAGGACCCGCACCGATTACAAGAACATCTACTTCTGTAGTAAATTCACCTACTACCATAGCTGATTACCCCTCCATGACGAGCAGCGTTGGGTTTTCCAGAAGCTGCTTCACGTAGTTGACGAAACGCTGTGCTGGTTCGCCATCAACCAAACGGTGGTCAAAGCTCAAAGAGAGATGCAGCATTTGGCCAACCACGATTTCTCCATTTTTCACAACTGGTTTCTCGCTGATACGACCAACACCCAAAATCGCTACCTCTGGATAGTTAATGATTGGAGTGAAGAACATACCGCCAGCAGAACCGATGTTTGTGATGCTGAAGGTAGAGCCTTTCAGCTCGTCTGCTCCTGCTTTGCGGTCACGCGCTTTTTTCGCCAGTTCACCGATTTCGCCAGCGATTTGGAAAATCGACTTGCTGTCAGCCGCTTTTACGACTGGTACAAGCAATCCATCCTCTGTGGATGTTGCGATACCGATGTTGTAGTACTTTTTATAGATGATTTCTTGTTTCTCATCATCGATGGAAGCGTTCAGCTCAGGGAACTTCTTCAGACCTGCCACAACTGCTTTCACTATCATTGGCAAGTAAGTCAGCTTCACACCGCGTTCTTCAGCAAGAGGTTTTGCGTCTTTACGCATGGCAACCAGAGCTGTAACATCCACTTCGTCAAAGATGGTAACGTGTGGAGCTGTATAAGCGGATTTGACCATTGCTTTCGCGATCGCTTTACGCATGCCTTTCAACGGTACGCGCTCTTCCAGTTCGCCCGTTTGTGTCGTGTAGTGAACGGTTGGAGCTGCTGCCGCTTGTGCTACACCAGTTGCTGCAGATGCTTCAGCTACTACTGGAGCCGCTGCTTCTGCTGGTACTCCTGCTGCTGCAGGAGCCGATACGGCTACTGCGCCACCAGATACAAAACGATCCACGTCATCACGTGTGATGCGACCCAATTTTCCTGTACCTGGTACAGATGCCAATTGGACTCCTTTTTCACGTGCGTATTTACGAACAGAAGGCGTAGCCAATACATGCTTGCGATCAATTGGAGCCGCTACAGCTGTTGCAGTCGCTTGTGCCATTGGAGTCTCCAATGTTTGGTTAGCGTTTGCACTCACTTGTGAACCAATATCGCAGCCTGGTTCCATATTGTCAGCTGCTGCAGGTGCAGAAGCCGCTTCTGCTGCGTGGGAATCGCCATGTCCATGATCTGGCAGGTTAGGAATTTCGCCTTCCACATCAAAGTCGATCAAAGGATCGCCTACTACGGAAACCGTTCCTTCGGTAACTTTCAGTTCAAGTACTTTCCCTTTTACTGGCGATGGAACCTCTACTACCGCTTTGTCATTTTGTACTTCCATAATGACTTGGTCTTCTTCTACGGAATCCCCTGGCGCTACGTGCCATTTGACGATTTCGCCTTCATGGATACCCTCACCGAGCTCCGGGAGTCTGAATGTAAAACGACTCACAGTATCTCCTCCTTATACACACTTCGCCGTATTTTCAACCTGATTCTTCCTAATTTCCAAAAGAAGGCGGAAAGCTCTCAACTTTTCCGCCATTATGTCCAATTCTGATTAGAAATCGAGCACCCTAGTCAAGCCATCTACTACGCGTTTCACGTCGGGCAGCCATACATCTTCTGCTTGAGCAAAAGGATATACGGTATCCGGTGCTGTAATACGCAGTACTGGAGCTTCCAGGTGGAGAATCGCGCGTTCGTTGATTTGAGCAATGATTTCTGCAGCGACACCAGATGTTTTTTGCGCTTCTTGTACTACGATTGCGCGGTTTGTTTTCTTCACAGAAGCAACGATCGTGTCGATATCGAGTGGGCTAATGGTGCGCAGGTCGATTACTTCTACCTTTGCTCCACGTGCCTTCTCGATTTCTTCTGCAGCTTTCAAGCTGGTATGCACCATGGCACCATAGGTGATGATGGTAGCATCCGTACCCTCTTTCACTACGTTTGCTTTACCCAGCTCAATCGTGTACTCGCCTTCTGGAACCTCTTGACGGAAAGAGCGGTACAGCTTCATGTGCTCCAGGAAAACAACTGGATCGTTATCGCGGATCGCAGCGATCAGAAGTCCTTTTGCATCGTACGGGTTGGAAGGAATAACCACTTTCAGACCTGGCGTTTGCATCATCAAGCCTTCCAAGGAGTCAGCATGCAGCTCAGGCGTTTTCACACCTCCACCGAATGGGGAGCGGAATGTGATCGGGCTCGAAAAACGACCGCCAGAACGGTAGCGCATACGAGACGATTGAGAAGCTACTGCGTCAAAGGTTTCGAAAACGAAACCAAAGAACTGAATTTCTGCGACTGGACGGAATCCATTAATGGACAGACCGACAGCCAAACCGCCGATTCCAGACTCAGCGAGTGGTGTGTCAAATACACGTTGCTCACCGAACTCAGCTTGCAGACCTTCTGTTGCACGGAATACACCGCCGTTATTTCCTACGTCTTCACCGAAGACAAGTACGGTTTCATCGCGTTTGAGTTCAACGCGCATTGCATCCGTAATGGCTTGAACCATTGTCATTTGTGCCATGGCTTATTTCGACTCCTTCGCCAGGAATTCTGCCTTTTGCTCTTCGAGTGCAGGCGGCAGTGTCTCAAACATTACATCAATCAGCTCGGATACTTTCATTTTCGGCGTTTCATCCGCTTTTTTGATCGCATCTGCTACAGCTGCTTTTGCTTCTTCAATAACTGCTTCTTCGTCTTTTTCGTTCCAGAGCCCTTTGGATTCGAGGTACTTGCGGAAGCGGATCAATGGATCGCGCAGCTCCCACTCGCTTTGCTCTTCACCAGTACGGTAACGGGTTGGATCGTCACCAGCCATTGTGTGCGGACCATAACGGTAAGTCAGTGCTTCGATCAGGGTTGCGCCTTCACCGTTCACACCACGATCTTTCGCTTTTTGAACAGCGTAGTAAACAGCCATAATATCCATACCATCAATGCGCTCGCTAGCAATACCTGCTGCTGTTGCTTTGATCGCGATGTTTTCGGAAGCAGTTTGCTTTTCGAAAGGCAAGGAAATCGCATAACCGTTGTTTTGAGAGAAGAAGATAACCGGGAGCTTGTAAACTCCTGCGAAGTTCATACCCTCGTAGAAATCACCTTGGGAGGTCGCACCGTCACCAAAGTAGTTGATCGCAACGCGCTTTTCACCACGCAGTTTGTAACCCATTGCAACACCAGTTGCTTGTGTACATTGAGCCGCGATGATGATTTGTGGCATCAAAACGTTCACACCTTCAGGGATTTTTCCACCCTCAATGTGACCACGGGAGTACAAAAATGCTTTATGCATTGGGAATCCATGCCATACCATTTGTGGAATATCGCGGTAGCTTGGCAGGATGAAATCTTCTTTGGACAATGCTGCTTCAGAACCGATCATGCTTGCTTCTTGACCAGCAACTGGCGCATAGAAGCCCAAACGGCCTTGGCGGTTCAAGCTGATCGCGCGTTGGTCCCAAACACGGGTAAATACCATTTTACGCATCAAATCACGCAATTCATCATCGGAGAGCTTAGGCATCAAGTCAGGACGAACAACCGTTCCATCCGGTGCAAGAATTTGCAGCGGGGTGTTGTTCTCTGTTTGTTCAACAGCAGTGGTTACGCTCATCACATTCACCTCGTCACTGGAATAAGGGGCTTCCATACCCATCCCTCGCAGGTCATTTCATCTGAGCAGTTGCTCGCTTGAATAACGACTGCGAATGATGTCGGAAGTGGCCCGGATAGAAGAAGGAAAATTATATCGTGCAAGTAAGGGCTTACAGCGCCGTTTGCACCACCCTGTTATACTGCAGACATGCGTCTGTTTAATGTGTTATAGTATTGATATTACAGGGTTTATTTCCTCTCTGTTATCATTTACTATAAAAGCTGTATCAGTTTTTTTCAAGGGTTAGTTTTGTTTTTTAATAAATCAGGAGGCGGGAAACCATGTCTGATTATGTAAAAAGAACGATTATGAAAGAAGAAGTTCCCAGTATTCATCTGGACTCTCCTCGCTCCGTCAAAGTATATCTGCCACCCGGTTATAATGAGCTTCTTTCCTATCCTGTTGTTTACTGTCAGGATGGAAATGACTTCTTCACGATGGGGCGAATTGCTACGATTGCAAACCAGCTCATTTTGGATGAAGGCATTGAACCATTTATCGTCGTTGGTGTATCGGTTGACAGAAGCAAACGAACCAGTGAGTATTCGCCTGTTGGCTCAAGAAACGCAGCCTATAAACGTTTTTTCATAGAAGAGCTCGTACCTTATATCGAGGAGCGTTACCCCATTCGACGTGAAGCAGCGTCACGTGTTGTAGCTGGAGATTCCTTGGGTGGAACTGTAGCTCTCCACCTCGCTTTGGACAATCCAGAGTATTTTTCGCAAGTATTGGCTTTATCAGGAGCTTTCTTTCAAACCACGCTCGATGAAATTGACCACCAATCTACGTTGAGCTGGCTACGTATTTGGATGGTTGTCGGTCTCGATGAAACAGCAGTTGAAACACATATGGGCACCTTTGATTTCGTCGAGTGGAATCAACTGGCGAAAAAAGCAATGCACGCAAAACAGGCAGATTTATCGTACAGAGAAAAGCCCGGAAATCATGTCTGGGGGTTGTGGCAAAAGGAATTACCGGATGCACTGCGACACTTTTTCCCTGCCCCTCGCTTATAGAAGCACAGTAAGCCTCGCGTTTTAATACAAGCCGTTGATTTCTTTTATGTCTTCGTACCCATAGTAACGGCCATCCACCATGAAAATGCCTTGGTGGGTGGCTTTATCAATTTCACCTGCCACTTGCTGGGTATCATTCAAAACGATATTGACGATTCTGCTTTCGTCGCGCTTCATCTGGCTTTGAATTCGCTCACGGTCTTTTGCCGAAATCATCTTGTCCCTCTTTTCTCATAGGTTGGATAGCTATAGTATTTCTTTGGAGCTTGGTAATTACACGCGCCTGCGCTAGATCAAGAAAAATCCCTGTCTCATCTTCACTGACGAGGAAACAGGGACTCAGGTATTTCATTTGTTTCGTTTTGTTAATGCGAGGCTGTAGCAGCACCAAGCAATTCTTCTACGATCTCAAGTACGCGAGCAATATCGGATTCGCTAATATGTCGATGCGTTGTAAAGCGAATGACATAGTCGTCAAAATCAACTGCTAAAACTCCTCTTTCCGCCAAACGCTCCAAGAAGTCGACTGCTGTTTGATGAATCGATTCTGTGTGGAGCAGGACGATGTTTGTTTCAACTGTATCCACTTTCAAAGACAACTTGCGCAAACCATCTGACAGCTGTTTTGCCCTCTCATGATCCTCTACGAGGCGTTCTGTCATTTGCGTCAAAGCAAGAATACCCGGCGCAGCTAGATAGCCTGCTTGTCGCAGCCCGCCACCGAGCTTTTTTCTCCACCATCTTGCTTCTTCTATAAAGTCCCGATCTCCAGCAATGATGGAACCAACCGGAGCACTCAATCCTTTTGACAGACAAATCTGAACGGTATCGGTATATTTACATAGCTCTCCCACATCTACACCCAAAGCGATTGCTGCGTTAAAAAGCCTCGCTCCGTCCAAATGAACGGGCACACTGTTTTTTTGGGCAACCTCATAAATGCTCTTCATTTGCTCGACAGTGCCAACAGCACCACCTGCACGGTTGTGCGTATTTTCCAGACAAATCAGCTTCGTTCGTGGAAAGTGAATATTATTGCCACGAATCGCTTTCTCTACATCTTTTGCCCGCATCGATCCACGCTCTCCATGAATGGTGCGTGTCTGGACACCAGCAAGCGCCGACATCGCTCCTCCCTCGTAGTAGAAGAGGTGAGATTCAGCTTCCAAAATCACTTCATCTCCATTCACACAATGCGTGAGAACGGCTATCTGGTTTCCTTGCGTTCCACTCGTCACAAACAGGGCCGCCTCTTTGCCGAGACGTTCTGCCGCTATTTCCTCTAAGCGATTTACGGTCGGGTCTTCTCGATAAACATCATCCCCTACCTCTGCTTCTGCCATTGCCCGAAGCATCGCTTCCGTAGGCTTGGTTACTGTATCGCTGCGCAAATCGATGTTCATCTCCGTATCCCTCCTCTTTTTTCTATCCATCGCACACTTTCAACATTGCATCTGTATTTCCCTCTTTGCTAATATGATAGAGAAAGACTTACATACGTTAGGAGACTTGCCCCATGAAAGTGAAAATTACGCGCAATGCTGCGAAACAATTGACTACCATTATGGAACAGGAAGAAGAAAAAGATCTGAAATTGCGCGTATACATTACACACGCACATGGTGACCACGCGCACTACGGCTTGGCTTTGGACAATCCAACAGAAGAGGACGAAGTAGTCTCCACTGACAAGGAAATTGATGTCATTGTGAAAAAAGATGAGCCTCTGCTCGATGGAATTATCATCGACTACCTGTTTCTGCCACAAGAAGGCTTTGTAATCACCAACCCTTCCAAAGGAAACACTGGCGACCACTAAGAAGAAAAACAGAACACCACCTGCGACACATCATGCAGGGAGTGTTCTGTTTTTTTAATTTGCTTCTGATTGATATAGTTCAGGAGGTAATTCTCGCAATAACGGCATCTCGCTTCCTTGCAAGTGAGTCAGGACCAATCGATGAACAGGACGAGTCATGGCCACATAAAGCAGCTTGGCATCCCATTCATTATCTTGATACAGGTCTACATCAACGATGAAAACAACGTCGAACTGCAGCCCTTTGGTCAAATACGCAGGCATCACTGTCACACCGCCTGGAAACTGATTGTCCTTACTGCTGAGCAGAGTCATCTCCGGGATCGATTCCTGCAGGCTCTTGAATACTTTTTTACTCGCGCCAATCGTTTTCGTGACAATGGCAATCGTTTTGAATCCCTCGGCAGTAAACTCCTCTACTCTACGTGCTATACCTTTATACAGCTCGCTACGAGATGCAGGTGTAACCAGTACGGGGATCTCGCCTTGCCGCAAAACAGGCTTCGCCAAAACCGTTTCCGGCAATTGAATCAGACGCAATACCTCGTTGGCGCATTTCATGATCTCAATTGTTGAACGATAGCTTTGCGAAAGCGTGTAATACGATGGACGATGCTCAGTAAATATTCCTTGTGTCAATTCTTCCCAGGCATGGATTCCGCGATAGCTGTGAATACCTTGTGCGATGTCCCCTACGATGGTTAATGAATGTCGTTTTGTCGCCAGAGCGATGACGGCAACTTCGAGTGCACTCAAATCTTGCGCCTCGTCTACTACCGTATGGTCAAAATGCTCTGCTTTGTTCATACCCTCGATCAGGTGATGCAAATAGAGCAGCGGTGCAATATCTTCTGCCTCAATTCGTTCTTCGGCTAGTAAAGTTGTTGAAGATTCAACGATATCACGAATGGTCGCGTCACTAACCTCTTCTGGCACCAGCTTTCGCAGTAGTTCTTCGCTGCTGATCATCTCCCGGTACGCTGCGAAGGTTTCCAGACGTGGAAAAGAAGTCAAATACGTATCCAAAATTTGTTCCAGCATCTTCTCGAATTTTGCCAAGCCGGTTTTATCCAGGTCTATTTTCTTCTCACGCAGATGAGAGAATAGCTGCTTGTTCATCTCTTGCTTAAGATGCTTTCGCAGCGCATCTAAACGCCGATGATAGGGCATATTCGAAAAATGCTCCATAAAACTTTGTCGAATAAAATCACCGGAGATCGAGAATACCTGTTTCGTTTTGTTGTACTGAAAGCTTAGTTTCTTAAATGGAATTTTTTTCTCGATAACGTAATCGATATATCCTTCCAAAGCGATACGACAGTCAAGAGAACCTTTGAAGCGCAAACGGTTTCGCGCAATTTCTTGCTGCCTTTCGTCTTGACTTTCTTCAAAAAACAGCTGCAACGGTTTGTCCGGACTAACAATTCTCCATCCTTTTGGCAGTAACGGCTTGACTAAACGCGCTGCCCAATCGACAAACGTGGCTTGCTGTACATCGTCCACACCAAGCTCAGGCAAAACCTCAGATATGTACGCCAAAAACATTCTGTTGGGAGCGAACACCATAAACTTTTTGGACATCATCGTATCCTGATAGTTGTAGATCAAGTAGGATAAGCGATGAAGCGCAATCGTTGTCTTTCCGCTTCCTGCTACCCCTTGTACAACCAGTGGTTTATCTTTTTCCGCTCGAATAATGTCATTTTGCTCGGATTGAATAGTTGCCACAATGTCCTTCAGACGACTGTCGTTTGCCTGGTTCAGGTTGGCCGCTAAAAATTCATCAATGAAGCCTTCCTGCAAAAAATCATCAGGATCTCCCATCTCGCGGTTTATCGTTTCTTTTACCGCTCCATCATAAATCCCAGTTATTTTTCCGTTCTCAATAGCGAAGTTCCGTTTCAAGGTGACTTCTCCACGGACGATTTCTCTTCCCATCCGGTAAAACGCATCTTTACTTTCGCCAGAGTAATACAGACTGGCAATCGGTGCACGCCAATCGACTACGACTGAATCAAACGTATCGCTACGAACGATTCCTCTTTTTCCAATATAGACCTTGTCTAGCTCATAAACTTCATCCTTCATGAAGTCGACCCGGCCAAAATACGGCTTCTCACGTCCATGATCCTCTAGATAACGCAAGTCTTTTGCTTTGTTATAATTCACAACTTGTTTTACGTAATCATCCGTCGCTTCTCGAATATCTTCTCGTAACTGTGTAATTTCAGCGTCGATCATCGCTACCGTTTCATCCAATTTATGTTGTTCCTGTTCATACTCCCGGTGCTGGGTACTCATACCCATCCCCCCTCTCACGTTTTGAATGAGCTACTACCTTTTAATGAAGTTGCCTTCCCAGCCAAATTCCTGCTGCACAAGATAATAAGCCGATAACCACACTAAGTGTGACATATAAAATCCCTCTGGTGATTTGTCCATCTCCAAAAAATGAGACGACCTCCAGTGAAAACGTAGAAAACGTCGTGAAGCCACCCATCACTCCAGTAGCAAATAATAAGTACAGCTCTGGAGACAGGATTCCTTTTTCCTTCCCCCACACCGAAAGAATACCGATGAGAAAAGAGCCGATCACGTTTGCTAACCACGTTCCTAACGGCAGGCCTGGTTGATTAGCCAATAAAGAAAGCCCGTAACGAAAAAGCGAACCCAACGCTCCACCTACCGCTACTGCCACCCACGCCATGTCATCCCCTCCTCGATTCAAACACGTGGAACAAAAACGGTCATGACCGTTTTGTTTGACCGCAAGCGATCACATCCACTTTTATGACAGAGTGCCTCAGCGTAACATCTAGCATCAGCTTCGGTAAAAACGCCGAGACGTTTTTCACAGAAAAAAACACCCTGGCGTAATGCAAGGATGTCTGTTGTATTCATACCTGTTATCTTACTGTTTTGGGTTATTTTCTTCAAGGTCTTCTACATAACGAATCGAATCTAAATTCGCCTTCAACGAGAGCTTTACGGCGTCAATATACTTTTGGCGTAGAGCTTTTTGTTCCAGCTTTTCTTCGTCGGACAAACCAACCTCGCGCGATTTTTTAACCAATTCGTTAATGCGTTTAATTTCTGCGTCAGATACCAATGCTGGTTCCTCCCACTCTGTAATAATGCTGCTCCATTATACCATATCACAGCCATCCCGCAAGCTACACAAGTGTTACTCTGATACAGGAATGATGAGTGTTTGTCCAGGATAAATTAGTGCTCCTTGCAGATCGTTCGCCTTTTTTATGGCAAGTATGAGTTCATGTACGCCCATGTTGGCTTCTTCCTGATAGCGAACAGCGATGCTCCACAGACTATCACCGGATCGAACAGTCACTTCCTTGATATGAATCTCAGCAGCTTGGCCAGAGGCAAACACCAGTTCGGTTAATAAGTAAAAAAAGAGTGCAAAAGTTGCAAGAAATAGAAGAGCCTGTCCTCTGGTTATGCCAAATCGCACGCGGCGAGCTTCCTGTTCCTCAAAACGATTATGTACGGTCATTACGTTCATCAAAATCCCCTCCTGCAAACATACGTTCCTCGTTCTTGTTTTCATGATAAATGAGAACATACGTTCATGTCAACAAAATAATCGAACTTATGTTTGTCGAACGCAAGCTCCCATGGTATAATATAGGAAAACATGTTCGAGAAAATAGAGGTGTCTTATATGTCGAAATTATCCAGCAGGCAGCAAGCCATAATTGATTTCATTCGTAAAGAAGTTCGCGACAAAGGATATCCGCCTTCCGTCCGGGAGATCGGAGAAGCAGTAGGACTAGCTTCCAGCTCAACTGTGCATGGGCACTTGGCTCGCCTGGAAAAGAAGGGACTTATCCGCAGAGACCCAACCAAGCCTCGTGCAATTGAGCTGCTCTCCGAAGAAGATCGTTTTCAAGACAATTTTGAAGACTCCGTTGTTCGCGTGCCTGTAATCGGTAAAGTTACCGCTGGCCTGCCAATTACAGCAATCGAGGATGTCGAGGAGTACTTCCCTTTACCGGAAAACATCGTGACATCGGACAAGGTGTACATGCTTCGTATTTCCGGGAACAGCATGATTGATGCAGGCATCTTGGACGGGGATTACGTCATCGTTCGTCAACAGCATGTAGCAAATAACGGCGATATCGTTGTTGCTATGACGGAAGAAGATGAAGCAACTGTCAAGCGTTTCTTCAAAGAAAAAAACCACTTCCGACTACAGCCTGAAAATGCAACCATGGAGCCGATCATTTTAGATAACGTTTCCATTCTGGGGAAAGTCATTGGCGTATACAGACTCATTCACTAAAAAACCGTTTCATCCGGGACACGCCCAGTTTAACTAGTTGCTGGACCTGGAGAAGTCAGGACTCTGATCCAATATAAAAAGGGCAGCCAAGGCTGTCCTTTTTGCATGCTCATTTATAGCGCAATGAAAAACCAGATGATCATAGCTACTTGCAACACAACCTTGACAACCGCACTACCCAAAAAGCCGATAAGCGAGCCAAATCCCGCCTTGACTGCTTTCTCGAGTGTTTGCTTTTGAACAAGTACTTCCACCAATACGACCAGCAAAAATGGTAGAATCAGCATACCGAATGGCGGAAACAAGAATATCCCCAAAATAATCCCTACAACAGCAGCCATAGACGACCATTTCGAGCCACCGTATTTTTTTACGAAGTACATATTCGTTAGCAAATCTGCCCCATACAGAAGTATACTGAGCACTGCCATTCCCCACCAGAACGAAGCCGGCAAGCCTGCTCCCGGATCAGCAATGAAAAAGTGGTAGAGCAAAAAGCCTCCCCAAAGCAGCAGCGTATCTGGCAGGACAGGCATAAAAATACCCACAATACTTAATGCGAACAAAGCAATGACAATAATCCAAAGAATAATCTCCATTCTCTGCACTCCCCTCAATTACATATACGAGTGATTCCCAATTACGTTGCACTCTATCACGCGTATCGCTACAATATATTGTTGGAGATTCACTCCCCCTTTTCCATTAGAAACGGAGGTTCTTTTGTTGAGAAACTGGCACGATATCACATATTTACGTAAAGGGACTCTTCGCCAACAGCAAGCGTGGCAGGCGATTTCAGAAACAAGGATTATGGAAATTTTGTGCGCATATACCCCTGTACTGGCAGGTACGATTCCTTTACATATCGATGTAGCAGACAGTGATCTCGATATTATTTGTGAATGCCATGATTTCGATCACTTTGAGTCAATCGTACGCCCTATCTTCGGAAAGCATCAGGAATACACAGAGCTACGTCTCACGGTTAATCAAGTATCAACAAGTGTCATTTCTTTTTTTGCTAAAGGCTTTTTCTTCGAATTATTCGCACAACCCGTTCCCGTCATACGGCAAAATGCATATCGGCATATGGACATGGAAGCGCGGTTGTTATCATTGGGTGGTGAGGATGCTTATCGCGAAATCCGACGCTTAAAAGAGAAAGGGACGAAAACCGAACCAGCTTTTGCCCGCTATTTTCAAATCCCTGGTGACGACCCGTATCAAGCGCTTCTGGACTTGGAAGAACTCTCCGATTTGGAGCTGATTGCACGCTTTTCAAAAGAAAAAACCTCGTAGCCTATCACGTAGGTCACAAGGTTTATTGAAGTGTTCCTCCTATTTTTCCACGTGGTAATGCGCGTGATTTCTTAGTAATTCTCGAATGTTCCCCAAGTATGGCATCAAGACTTCCGCTTCATCCAAACCAAGCCACCTGATATCCTGGATTTCTGAATCGGTCGTCCCGATGGTTCCACCTCCTATTTCACCATAAAAGGTAATGAATGTCGCATGCTCGTCATTTATTACCTTTTCACTTACGTGTACAATATCAAAGACACGTACGTCTAATCCCGTTTCTTCCTTTGCCTCCCGGACAGCTGCCTCACTTAGCATTTCGCCGTGCTCCCTCTTCCCACCTGGAAGACTCCAAAACTGCTCATTATGGACAGCAAGAATCTTGTCTGTCTCCTGATCATAAAGAAGCACGTACACTACATCTACATGAATTAACATCCTGCTCAGTTCCCTTCGTATCGATAATCTGTAAAGCTGCTGAATAGCTCTTCTATATATACAAGCAGATTGTAAGTTCGAGTAAACGAAAATGTCTCTGCCATTCGCATCCATAGTATAGTCTCCATTTTCTGAGATCGCAGGGGCTTTCATGCTTGTTCCACTAGAATATATAACATATTTTAACAAATCAAGATTTAATAATCATTCATTTCCTTTTTAACCCAAAAAGAGCTACTCTTCGCAGCTCTCCTTCGTTTTTATAATAATTCTATCTTTCTTTCCATCCCATTTTCTCTTTTCATTACGATGACACCATAGGCTCATTTTCTGTATCAAGCATTGCGTCCTCCATCTGTTGCTTGCGATAAATAATCTTTGAGAGCCAAATGCTCAGCTCATATAACAGCAAAAGAGGGATCGTCGTAAGAATCTCCGTTACAAGCTCAGGTGGCGTCAAAATGAAGGTCACTACGACAATTCCAAAGTAAGCGAAACGTCGCATTTTTGAAAGGAACTTCGGATTAATAATACGTAATCGAGTAAGGAACATGACGACAATCGGGAGCTCAAATAATACCCCAATTGGAACGACTAACTGAAACATAAAATCAAAATACGAGCCGATCCCGTATTTCGTAGTAATCCCCATATTATGCGATAGATCAGCCAAAAACTGCATCATCATAGAAAAAATAATATAATACCCAAACAAAATTCCGATTACAAAAAGAAAAAATGCTGCCGGAATAAAGAAAAACGCGGCTCGACGTTCTTTTTCGCTTAACCCCTTCGAAACAAACTTCCACATATGATAGAGAGCTACAGGCAAAGTGCCTAAACCGCCAACCAATGCGGCAAATTGCATATATACGCGTAATGCATCGGACGGATGAAGGGAAATAACCGGGACTCCATCAGCCATCGGTTTTACTTTCAAATACTCGATAATCGGACCTGCAAAATACAGACCGACCATAAACATCAAAACAAATACAAGAATTACCCAAACGATTCGCTTTCGTAGCTCAACAAGATGATTGAAAACCGCTATCTTTTTCTTTCGCTTCATATAGTACTCCCTTTTCAATTACTCTACACAGTTGCTATCTTTTCATCGCTTTCCTAATTCGCTTTACTCCTGTTCATACTACACTGTTGCATACAAACTGTAGAGAGGCATGGGAAAAAAAACCTATATTCGTCACAAAATTGTTATGAATAGGGTGATTCTGTACATTCTCATTTGAAGTATAGCCTACTCACTTGCTAGAATCATAGTAAGGAGGGAATAAATGGATATGTTTCTTGAATTATTTCTTTACTTTATTTGGCTGATCTTTACTGGTTTTAGCGCCCTCTACCCCCGAGCTATTTGGAACAAATTCGGCACCGCGTTTTATCATCATGGAGAGCCTACAGACTTTTACTTTTTTATGCTTCGGACCGTATCCGCTATCTTGTTTTTCATTGCGATCTTCGGAATTCTTCAAGTTTTTCAACGTTATTCTTCCTAGTTAAGCCCAGTAGCCTGCACCTATCAAATACAGTAAGGATCGGAACATCCCTCTTCTCAAGGTGAAATGTACAAAACTTGTTTTTATTTTTTGACTTGTCATGCATAATAGAACAGATAACTCTACAATGTACAGTATGCTCAAACATATAAATATGGGGTGAAAAAATGGAAACGTCCAACCCGATTTATGCGGAAACAAATCGTCTTGTTTTGAGGCATTTTTGCCTTGAAGACGTTGATTCCTTCTATAAGTATCGTTCTAACCCGCTCGTTTCTCAGTTTCAATCTTGGGAAAACTACACGCAAAAAGATGCAGAGTCATTCGTAAACAGACAAATTGTGCATAAACCCAATGAACCTGGAAGCTGGTTTCAGTTCGCCATTGCTTTAGCGAATTCAAATGAACTAATTGGAGATTGCGCTCTCCATACACCGCTAGCTGAACCTAGAATTGTGGAAATCGGATTTACCCTCGCTCCCGAGCATCAAGGGAAAGGATATGCAAACGAGGCGGTTGGTGCGCTTTTGGATTATATCTTTCATACACAGAAGAAGCATAAAGTGATCGCTTTTACAGATGTCCGAAATGAAAAGTCCATCCGTGTTCTGGAGCGTATCGGCATGAGAAGAGAAGGTCATTTATTGCAAAACTACATGTCAAAAGGACATTGGGTTGATGAATACCTGTATGCTATTCTCCAGACTGAGTGGGTGGACAGGTAGTCATTGTCAGTTGTTTGGTTGCATACTCTCAACTCTGCCAGGTCTGCGATAATCAACGTAAGAATTAGAAAGAGGAACTGCCATTGCAGCTCCTCTTTTTCTAATCGTGTAAAGCCGATCTAACACTTTCGACTAAGGATGATAAATAAACGTTACAATATTTGATTCCCCTTCTCTGTTTCCCCCTTCAACCACAAGTTGAAGTTTCCAATCGAAAGTGTTTCCTAAATTAATGCCGAATGAGTATGAAGTAGAGTTCTCGTCTAATTGTGCTGGGTAATCCGCCCAAGTCAATCCGGCATCCTGGGAAAATTTCAATTTCACACGAGTTGCTCCTACCGGTTTGCTAAAGGTGAGTTTTACAAGTCCACCAGTTCTCTCATAAGCAAGATCATCAATTGGACCATTAGGAGGTGTGAATTCTACAGTGTTTGAACCGCCTGACTTACTCCCTCCCATAACAAGCAACTTATACTTCATTGGTGTATCAGGAGCTCCTATTGTCGCACTGCTAGAATCTTTATCTAAAAGCACTCCGAGTTTACTCCAGTTTTGTCCATCCTGAGATGCCCACAATGTCACACTCGTTGCACCATCAGGTTTACTAAACGTAAAATTCAGATTTCCTCCGCTTTGTACAAAAGTCAAATCATTAATGGGAATTGGGCTATTCTCGTCTTATACCTTCCGGCTTTATAACGAGCCTACACCGTACAGGCGCCTTTCAACGCATACGGCGTTCTATCAACCAACGAGAAGGACTACTTTCTTTAAGCATCTTACAATGGGCATTTTCATCCTATCAAACTCATCTCACAAAATTCTCACAAGAACGGACTACTCAACCTGAATCCTTTTAATGTGTTTTCTTGGTGTCTCCGAAGCGACTGCTGCTGAATACAAACAAGGGCTGATCAAAATGGATCAAATCAAACTAGTTGCTGCAATTGATATGACTCAAAAAATTTTATCCAGTAATGCCTTTTATAACAAACAATGATTTGTGAAATTACTCATTTCCATTCGTTTTCAATTGATTGCCATTGTTAATTCATATATGATAAATATCCGAGAGTCCACCTATCTTATACGGATTCCCGGTGCATAAAAGTAAGCTTTGTAAGGATGGGTTTCTGATGAAAGTGAGACCGTCTGTAAAGCCAATGTGTGAAAAATGTAAAACCATTAGAAGAAATAGAACCGTCATGATTATTTGTGATAACACCAAACACAAGCAAAGACAAGGTTAATCATAGAACGTCAAGGAAAAGCAACGGGAGCCCATAATCGGCTCCTCTTTCTATATACACTGCTGTTAGTTAAATGAATGCATTTGGAATGACATCAACACCGACTGGAGGCGATCGTCTAACCTGCAGCAGTCGCAAGGTTCACATTTGTGTTTGGCATTCTTCATCTTCGCCCTGCTTGAGGAGATTTGATGAAGAGCAGATTGAATATTTGCGAAAAACGGGTATAATAATGATAATGATTTTCGTTATTATATCGACAGCTAAGGAGTAATGAAGATGGACCTTCTGCTTCCAATCACAACGATAGCACTGATTGCTCTAGGGGCCTTCTGTCTGTTTATCTCGATGGACAATCATTCCAGGGCAATTTCGAGAAAAGCAGCTCCGTGTGAAAATGAAAGGCCTTTGGTTTCTGTAATGACTCACCGAAAAGCTGTCAGGGACAGAAAATATTAATTGCAAGCATACGTGCCGTAAAAACAAAGTTCATTATTGATATTGAAGATGCAGGCTACACCTGTTAGTGAGTCTGCATCCTCTCCCCTATTGCAACACTACCTCAACAACCGCAATCCGTTTAAAATGACCAGGATCGTACTTCCTTCATGCCCAACCACTCCAAATGGAAGGGCAATCCCTTGAAAGAAGTTGGCCGAAATAAGCAGGACGATAACCGTCATGGCAAAAATGATATTTTGCTTGATGATCGTTTTGGTTCGTTTGCCAAGCACAATTGCTTCAGCAATTTTTCGTATGTCGTCGTTCATCAGTACGAGATCAGCTGTCTCAAGTGCCGCATCACTTCCGGCTACCCCCATCGCGATCCCTACTGTGGCAGTGGCTAGCGCTGGCGCATCATTGATGCCATCTCCAACCATCGCAACTGTACCGTAGGTCGCTTTTAGTTCCTTGATTCGATTTACCTTATCCTCTGGTAATAGATCGGCATATACCCTGTCAATTCCCAACTCCCTGGCGATTGCCTGTGCCGTACGCTTCTGATCACCAGTTAGCATCGCGACTTGAACACCTTGCTCTTTTAGCATGGCGACCGCAAGTTTTGCTTCGGAGCGAATATTGTCACGCAACGCGATTACACCAACAACTCCCTGTGAATGATGCATCACCGTAACAGTTTTCCCTTCCCCTTCGAGTCTGTCAATTTCTGCTGATACCTCATCTGTCATGAACTTTTTTTCCAACAATGAAGGTTTTCCGATTTTCCACAAATCGCCCCCCCATTGCGCTTGAATTCCCCAACCTGTAAGTGTAAGAAAATCAGATGGACGACCAAATTCTACTCCTTTTGACTGCGCTTCAAGTACAATTGCTTTAGCTAACGGGTGAGCAGATAAACTCTCCAGTGTTGCAGCAACTCGAAGTACTTCAGATTTCTCGTATCCCTGAAAGGAAATGATGTCGGTGACAGCAGGCTTACCGGCAGTCAACGTTCCTGTCTTATCAAATGCAATCACCTTGATCATAGCCAAATTCTCCAGATGTGCACCACCTTTGAACAGTATTCCTCTTCGCGCACTATTGGATATGGCGGAAAGCATGGCCGGCATGATAGAAGCGACCAGTGCACAAGGGGATGCGACGACGAGAAACACCATGGCTTTGTAAAAAGCTTCACTCCATGACATGTGCAGCATAATTGGCGGAATCACGATCAGCAACAAACAAACCAGGATGATGCCTTTCGCATAAATACTCTCAAACCGTTCCATAAACTGTTGAGAAGCTGGTTTCTCGCTTTGCGCTTCCTGTACGAGACGAATAATTTTGGCAAATAGCGTCGACTCGCTCATTTTACTTACTTCGATGAATAAGACCCCTTGACCATTCAATGTTCCGGCAAAAACCTCATCGCCTCTTCCTTTATCCACAGGAACCGATTCGCCAGTGATGGAGGATTGATTGACGGCCGATGACCCCTGTGTCACGAAACCATCAGCCGGAATGCGTTCCCCCGGTTTGACCAACACAATGTCCCTGACCCGCAATTGTTCAATGGCAACCGTCATTTCCGCGCCCTCCTTGAACAGGACGGCCGTTTCCGGCTTACTATCCATCAAGGAGGATATATCCCTGCTGCTACGATCCATAGTGTACGTTTCCATAGCTCCGCTGAGTGAGAAAATAAAGATGAGGATGGCTCCTTCCGCCCAATACCCTATACTTGCTGCGCCGATCGCGGCAACGAACATCAGCAGGTTAACGTCAATATCCCGCTCTTTGATAAGAGTCGTTAGTCCTTCCTTTGCTTTGACAAATCCTCCTACTGTGAATGCAAGTAAATAGAAGATAACCGACCACAGCTGAGAAGTGCTGCCAATGATCCATGCCACCCCAATCAAAATCCCGCAAGCTAACGCTGCTATCGCTTCGCCATAGCGATGCAACCAAACGCTTTTTTCAGCTCCCGTTGATCTGGGATGCTCCATTTCTTGTTGTTTGACACAACCTTCAGCCGTTTCATAATTCGGATTCATACGACACTTCCCCTCTCATTGATAATGAATACCAATACTAACCCCCATAAAATGCTACATGCTGCTCCATTTAAGGAGCAGCATGTACAACAGGAGTCATTCCTGCATGTTTGATATTCATTTTTTATTTTTTCTAACTTAATGAAACTAATCATAATCCATTTTTTGATAAAAATAAAGATCATTTTTTCGTTAGGGAAACTTTTTGTTGTATATGAAATTATTTTTCCTTAGGATAATAATATGAGATAAAGACAAAAAAATTGGTTACATACTTTTTTCAAAATATATCTAATCAAGCATTTTTCTGTAAACAGAAGATAGTATCTTCAAAGGAGGTTCTCTCAGTTATGTTCTTAATCGCCAGTCTCGTTGTTTACATAGCCATTTCGCTTACGGTTGTATTCGTTGCAATCTTAAGTTATCAGCGTTCGGATAAAGACCAAGGCCATGATGCAGTTGTAACCGCTCATAAGTTTAGACGGCTCTATTACAGGGTATTTCGATAGAAGCCTAGATTCCGTGCTTTACGCTAATTCCAAAAGCTATTTGAAGATGAAGGAATCGCCCACCTCTTGTCTCACAATAAAAAGTAACGTATTCCATGATATGAAAAGTTTAGAGCAAAGAGTACTGATGCATTTGTTCTTGTCAAGACATGCAAACGCTGTCACCAATCAAGTTGTAGACATAAAATATAATCAGAAACGCTTAGGTCGCGTAAGCATTCAAATTACATTCGAAGTACTCATACAAAGTATTTCCGAGTAAAAAATTACCTCCTCAAAGAAAAGACCCTCAGAAAATTTCCTGAGGGTTAATTGATTTAGTTCCTAACGTTAAAACGATGGGGTTACAGATGTTTTAGTCACTGACTTGTTTCCAGCAGCATCGACAGAGTACAGTGCGAAAGATACTCTCCTCCCTGGAGTAAAGTAAAAGTCTGCACTATTGTTTCCTTGATGGCTATAGTTGGAATGATGAGTACTTGTATCATCTGCATCGGCTACTGGATCAACTAAATAATACAATTCATAGTGATCCCAGTCCGAATCAGATGTCCCTACCCAGCTAAGAGTAACTGCCCCCATGATTCTCGGAGTTGCCACTAGGCTTGGTACCGCATCTGGAGGTGTTGTATCACTTGGTCCGCTATTCTCGTTTTATACCAGTCTATTTCTATGGCTTTATAACGAGCCTACACCGTGCGGGCGACTTTCATCGCACACGGCGTTCCGTCAACAGATAAAAGGCTCCTTCCGCGAGAGATTTACAATGGGCGTGTTCATTCTATCAAACTACAATCAACAAAGAATAAACAAGGAAGCTTCTGATAGAGTCCCGTCTGTAACTCCCACTAAAAAGCGACATTTCTGCTTCAAACCGTTACGGTACCATTTCTGGAAATCATAGCACCTAAGTTGCTTCTTCACTTCATTTCGAAGTTTTTCCTGGTTTAGTAGTTTTTGCGGGCAAGGGTAAGACCTACGTGAATAAATGAAGGTCTGCCCACAAAAAGAAAAACCCCTCGCACCAAGTGGCACAAGGGGTAAACGCTTATTAGTAAGTGCTCATGTACTGCTCGCGCTCCCAATCATGGATGCGTGTGCGGAACATGCCTTTCGATTTCAAGCTGTTTTTTCTCTTCATGAAAACCTTGCAAAATCACCACTTTTAATGCTGCACCTTTCACTACGTTGTATATCTTTTCATCTTTTTGTGGACAAATTGTGGGCAAAAATAATTCAAAATGTAAATCCGAGTCAATCATTAAAGCCCTCGATTATCAAGGGTTTTTCTTGTTCTCACCCGTTCGTATCTGAGCGAATATTTGGGATTCCAAGTGAAGCTCGTCCCCAATCCTCAGTTACTTGTGTTAGAGAAAAATGCCCGCACTAACTGTGGAGGCTAGACGTGATATGAGGCACTTGTTGTAGTTTCATTATGTTCTAATGATGATAATTCTATCCATTGCAACAGCTAACGATTGAATTGTTAATGGAGGAAATTTTATCATCAAAAAAAATTGATTTAGTCATTGCACTTTCCTAGAAACCATGCATATAATAAGATCATCAAAAAAAATTGATGAATGAGGTATTTTCGATGAACGATATAAAACAAAACCTGGAGCTATATGAGAAGAAGTTCAAAGCTCTCGCCGATCAGAAACGATTAGAAATTATGTATGAGCTTTGCCAAAGAGGTAAGACGTGTGTATGTGACCTACAAGAAGTTTTTGATATGCCACAATCTAAGCTATCCTATCACCTCAAGATTTTATTGGAAGCCAACCTGATAATGAAAGAGACAAAAGGTACATGGAGTTATTACGATTTGAATGATGACGAAGTAAATCATCTGTTATCGGAAGAGCTTTGTTGCATTTTCAGGAAAACAGGAAAAGGAAGCTGCTGCTAATTTTTTTTTAAACCTTACATCGATTTTTTTTGATTAATACATTCTTAATACTGGGAGGAAGAAGAAATGAAGTATGTTCATGTTGGGATTAATGTAACGAACCTGGAGAAATCTATTGAGTTCTATCAAAAAGTATTCGGAGTGGATCCTGTAAAGGTAAAGACAGATTATGCGAAGTTCTTATTGGAAAACCCTGGGCTTAACTTTACATTGAATGTTCAGGACGCCGTTAGCGGAAATCAAGTGAATCATTTCGGATTCCAAGTTGAAAGCGCAGAAGAAATCGTAACTCACAAGGAAAGGCTAGAAAAAGAAGGGTTTTTTGCACGTGAAGAGATGGCTACCACGTGCTGTTATGCGATCCAAGATAAATTTTGGGTCACTGATCCAGAAGGAAATGAATGGGAGTTTTTTTACACAAAGGCTGATAGTGAATTTCATAAAATCGAATCCACATCCTGCTGTATAGATTCAAATTCAGAAGTAAACAAAGCTTCCTGCTGTTAATCCAAAAGGAGTATTTCATGAGACAATTATCATTTTTAGATCGTTTCTTAACCCTTTGGATATTCCTTGCTATGGCTGTCGGGATTAGCATAGGAACTTTCTTTCCTGCCTTCACAAGCGGATTGAACAACTTACAAATTGGCACAACCTCCCTCCCGCTTGCTATAGGGTTAATTCTTATGATATATCCCCCTCTCTCAAAAGTTCGTTATGAAGAGATGGGGCGAGTATTTAAAGATCGAAAGGTTCTTTTACTGTCCCTGATACAAAATTGGGTCATTGGCCCAGTCTTGATGTTTTTATTAGCGATCATATTCTTGCCAGATAAGCCAGAGTATATGGTGGGTCTGATTATGATTGGCTTGGCTCGATGCATCGCTATGGTGATTGTTTGGAATGATCTCGCTAAAGGTGATACAGAGTATGCAGCTGGTCTTGTCGCATTCAATTCCGTATTTCAGATGCTTTTCTTTTCGGTCTATGCGTATATCTTTGTCACTGTTATTCCAGAATGGCTTGGTATTCAGGGCGCAATCGTTAACATTACGATGGCAGAAGTAGCAAATTCAGTGTTCATATACTTGGGTATTCCTTTTCTTGCAGGAATGTTGACACGTTTCGTTTTAGTAAAAACAAAAGGTAGCCATTGGTACGAAAAAGTCTTTATCCCCAAAATAAGCCCTATTACATTGATTGCTTTGCTCTTTACCATTATTGTCATGTTCTCACTAAAGGGAGAAAGCATCATCAGTGTACCTGTAGACGTAGTTCGCATCGCAACTCCACTACTGATTTACTTCATCATTATGTTCTTTATTTCTTTCTTCATGGGGAAGCAAATCGGCGCAAACTATCCAGTCACAACTACCCTTGCGTTTACAGCAGGTAGCAATAACTTTGAGTTGGCTATCGCTGTTGCAGTCGGTGTGTTTGGGATTCACTCGGGTGCAGCATTTGCAGCTGTTATCGGACCTCTTGTTGAAGTTCCTGTGATGATCGCACTGGTCAACGTAGCATTATGGTTTAAACGGAAGTATTTTGCCAACACATACCCTTATTGACGCGGAAAGGTGAATACATCATGGAAAACAAAAAAACAATTTACTTCTTATGCACAGGGAATTCTTGCCGTAGCCAAATGGCTGAAGCGTGGGGAAAGAAATATTTAAGTGATACGTGGAATGTCCTTTCTGCTGGAATTGAAGCCCACGGAGTGAACCCGAATGCCGTAAAAGCGATGCAAGAAGTGGGAATAGACATTTCTGATCAAACATCAGATGTAATTGATCCAGTCATTCTAATCAAAGCTGATCTGGTCGTAACACTATGTAGTCATGCAGATTCAATTTGCCCAACGACACCGCCGCATGTAAAACGTGTCCATTGGGGATTCGACGATCCTGCTGGGAAAGAGTGGTCTGAGTTTCAACGAGTTCGTGATGAGATCGAAACACGTATGAAAGAATTCTTGGTAACAGGTAAGTAATTTCAGGATATGAAAAGTCGTCAGTATTTTTGACCTTGCTGACGGCTTTTCTTTGGTGTTCACGCTCTAACATCGATTATCAGATCCAAAAGTATCCACTGGACAGCCTCATCACAAACCAGTTTAATTCTCCTGCCATACTGATCGATCCATTTTACCACACCCCACATTTCACAGGTGCGTCTTATTGTCTTGTTCCGATCACTGCCACTCAATGTATTCCTCACGCGCCAAGACCTCCAAAACGGTCATCCCAACTCGTTAGGTTATAATCACGACAAAGGCGTTGGTTACATGGATAAGTCGTTTTACTATTTAGTGCCTTGGTCAGATGTCAGCTACCTCAAGGACGCCCTGTTAGCAATGGAGATTCTATTTGTCATTGAGCAAAAAAATGAGCGCCTATCACTTGAAGAAGGTAGCGTTGCTAACGTGTTTCCAGATATGCATGTCAGAGTTTATGGCAGCGTCAGCGAGTTGTTTGGAGTCACGGACGCCTTTATCCTAATGAAACAGGTAAATTGCTACGGTTTGATAGTGACAAATTACTCTGCCCCAGGCTTTTGCTTATTCACGAGGAGCAGTCGATATCTCGATGCTTCCGCTCCTTACCTACCTCTACGAAGCACACCGATTTCAACTGACCAAACCAGTTTTCTCTTCTTCCTCCATTGCCAGTTCATCCACATGACCTGCTAAGCAGCCCAAGCAGCAATATGACTAAACAGATACCTTCTTAGTCACCAAGATCCATTCAGACTTGTCCGCCTTGATCTTCTCATCACAAAATGCGCAACTCACAATAACCTACTCCTTTCACGAAAACGACATTTGCCTATTGCTGTCTTCAATTTCCCGTAAGAGCTTACCTTGTGGTCTCCAACTGCTGATGTACTCTTTTGCTTTGTCCGAATGTTCTTGAATGATTCGACATTGTAATATCCCTTGAAATCAGACCACAATGACGTGACGAGAACACTTTCCCGCGCAGGGCTCTGTCCCGATAGGTTCGTCTTGTCCTGCCAAAAGAGTATAGTGTTTTCCTTCTGAAAAGAGTGCACGATTTTCATTAAACTTGTTCTGTATTCTCTTGGATTCCGTCCCATCTGCTTCGGCTAACTGGGAAGTGGTCAGAACGCGTTCTCCTTTGTACGAGATGACTTTCAAATCGCCCACAATTCATTCACTCCTCGCTCTAGATTCTAATACTGGGTCTGCTCAAAGTTAAGCACCCCCACCTGTCATGTTTGCCTCAATTAAAACGAGGTTGCCTGCCGGATCTCACGCCCAGGATAATTTTTGGAGTAAATTTCGCTGTTTTTAACAAAACGTGTGGTTTGTAAATATCTAGATTCCCAATTCAGTCTCAATTTTGTCTCAACTTTTACTCTGAAATATTTTTGGGAATCATTCGCTGTATAATTGAATTGCCCATTGTAAGTTTTCTTTCTTATCCGTTGATGGAACGCCGTGTGCGATGAAAGTCGCCCGCACGGTGTAGGCTCGAATGAAAACCCTCGCAAAGAGAAGGGAATAAGTCGAGAATAGCAATCATGCACCTGTAGTAGTAAGTCCCATTCCGGATCAAACGATGCTCCCTGGGGTACCTATAATCACTGTTGACGTGGCAGGGAATTTTTCCGACCCAGATGGAGATCCTTTGACCTTCTTGATCTTCTCAATGGTTGGAAGTCCCGCTACAGCCACTTTAGATGCATCGGGAACCTTAAAAATTTCTAGAAATCCCATTCAAACTGGTACCGTTACAGTGACAATTAAAGCCACTGATACCAAAGGGGCATATGTTTCGAGTAGCGTCCAAGTCACATTGCAATAGTCATTTCTTGGAGCTTCAGGACCATGTAAAAGAAGAAATGTGACTGCTAAACTAAAGTGGACAGTATCCACTAGATAAAATTGGACACTTAATTCCCAAT
>NZ_LGIQ01000007.1:0-785846 GCF_001187725.1 Brevibacillus reuszeri | reverse complement strand
TGAACACGAAAGTGTTCAAAATTAATTAGCAAAAGGTGTTCAATTTTACTTGACGGTTACAAGAAATTGCATTGACGGTCCCCTTGGGTAATCCCAGGGGGTATTTTCTTAACTGAAAGCTCTCTTCCTTCATTACAAAATTACCGATGTGTTAAACGACTGCCTTGGCCCAAGTCGCGAATGCTTGAATTGTGATTTCGCTTTCGTATCCCCTGGCACCGGACTTTCCTTCCGTGCACAAAAAGCGTACTAGAGTCTCTTCGCGACCTGTGTAGATGTAATGCCCTTGGTGAATCTTCAGCACCTTCCGAACCGTCCGATATTTGCTGCCTTCCGGATGGCCGTTCGACTATGTTTTTCCTACTTCGATCGCAGATTTTTTCATCCCTATTTCCTCCTAAACTATTAATAGCCGTTGAACTCACCCATTTGATCAAGCTGCCACTGCTGCATGGTCTTGATCTCGATCTGATAGTCCTCGAAAATCGTGTATGTCCCGTCGATCCAATCACCGATCCGAAGCGTATCAGTTATGAACTGCTCCATCATTTCGAGTTGGTCATTGCTTAGCATTCGTGTAGCAGATTGGTTTAAATCGGCCAAGATTTCTACTATTGCCTCTTCTACTTTGATGAATGTCGGTCCAGTACCCGCAGGAATGTGTGGCGTAAACGTCTTTACCTTTGTGCAATCCAGCATGTTATTTCCTCCTTAACTACTGTGTTAAAATGAAATTTGTTATCCTTAGATAAAAAAGGTTGTGCCACATTATGAAACTTTCCTACCAAATAAAAGAGGCGGTATTGGATAACGGAATAAAATGTCTACGCATAGAGCTTCCAGCTGGTTTTGAATCCCTCTCCGATCTTCTTTCCTCTGACATAAGTACATCTTCTGCGCATTGGTATCTGGATATTATAGATAAAGTTATCTCAGGTTTATCGAACTTTGAACAATGGAGAGGTAATGCTTGTCGCTTAGAAATTTACAGTGATACGACACATGTGATAAATTATCTGTTTGAGAATTTAGAAGATAATCATTTATATAGTTTTAAATGCAGCATTTCTACGATGTTTCTGAAAAAACTTATCCAAGAATGGGTAAAGGAACTTGAAATATTCGAATCAAAAAACAAGTAGCTAGACTTCCTACACATTGGCTAATAAATTCGAACAAAAAGGTGATTGAATGGCATTAACGCATGAGTTTTTTCTGATTAGAAAAGAGCATATGAATCAATATTCGCCCCCCTACGAAGCAATGGTTGAGATCCACGATGATGTAATTAATTACATCTATGATTCTTTAAAATGGTTGCCAGCATTTAACCCATCAACAAAGGAATCCCATACAGGTCTTAACTATCACGGTGAAACAATTATTCAAGGCGATGGTGCTATTTTATTAAAGAACATTTGCCTTTCATGGGCCGAATTGTTCTCGCTTGCTCCCCAGTCTTTTATACTTACAGGTCCGTTCACCTGGATAAATGGTGAGAACATTGAGACTGGGAAGTATGAGATGATACATTGTTATAGAGAGGAATTGACGTCTCTTTTTAAGGAATTAGCTATTCTTGCTGATAGGACATCAACAAACGGGTACTGTATTTTGCACCATGGCATTTAGCATATTGAGCATTTTGTTAAACAGTATTTGTTCAAATCGATTCTTTTGTTAAGCTCAGTTCGTTTATAACAGAGCCACCAAAAATTATAGCTTTAGTTAGCAGACAGTTACAGATAGAATGGCGTATGTTATATGTACCCGTTGTAAAACACGCTTTCTTATCTGTCGATGGAACGCCGTATGCGCTGCAAGGCGCCTGTACGGTGTAGGCTCGAACGAAATCTCACAAAAATAGAAGGGAATAAGTCGAGAATAGCATTGATGAAACGCCAGCAATTGGGACAATCACTCTTTTGAATGCGAGCATTTTACTGATTAGCTTCAATGAAGAGTTATCAGATGATACTTTAACGATCAATAATATCAATCAGCTAGTCACCCAAATTAACAATCAAAATGGAGCGAATCTCAGAAATCCTGCGATTAATCAAAGTATTGAATGGGATACTAGCAACCCCGAAAACCCTGTTCTTAAAATTCTCATGGGTTATAATCCTGAAACATGGCATACTGGATTTACCTATCAAGTCAAATTTGTTTCAGGGGCTGTAAAAGATAGGAATGGAAATATTACTTATGAAACGCCATTTAGTAGCACATTTTAGACAGCCATCAACTGCCCTCGGTATAATCCGGGGGTATTTTTTTAGAACTGAGATTGCCGTTTTACTCACCTTATATAATAAATCGTGTGTTTTGCAAAATTTGTATCTTTTGCTAAAATACCAATCATACAATCCGTCCCGGAGGGCTTATGAACACTGAAGAATTGAAGCAGTTTATTAAAACGCACCGAGTCATTGAACAAACCATTGATGGATTTTGGAATTACATTAACAATTGGAAAACTGATAACCCTGATTCATTTTTAAACGCCTTTAATGGAATATATCCTACCTCTTTAGAAGTCAGTGTGAAAAAGATATCACTTACCATCAACTTCCTTTTTGAGGATGAATACGTTCAGTCTTATGCCAGTATCCATCACAATAGCACTGAGGTAGCTGTATATCACTATCTGATTTCATTCAATGGAGAGTGCATTGATGACGTTCTAAGTTGGGAAGTCTTAGATTAGCTTTTTGCTTTTCAAAATTACCGTTTCGTAAATTCCATCACTTATCCGTCCATTTCATCTTGAAACATCCTCCATTGATAAGCATATATTTATAAAAGAAATGGAGGGATTAAAATGGATTTCTTCTTATGGACTTCACTCGCAACAGCTGTCGCCATCTCTCTTGGCTTTTTCAACTCTAACTGTAAGAAAAAACATAAATAATGGTTATTTAATAACTATTTTGATAAGCTCAACCGATGGACTCCAACCATGCCCTAGTCCCCCTCTCGAAGGTCATTGATCGTGTTAACCGAGTCATGGGAAAAACAAACATAGTTACAATTACGCTGGTCGACTGCCTGCTTCGTTGAAGCTCCTTTTCGTCTGAACAGTGTTATTAAAAACTTCATACCGTGCCCCTCCTCATCACTCTACACATTTTGATAAGTGACCCCCATCTTCTTCCAATCGTATTATTATTGATGATCATGTTAGGGGGATTTATTAATGGTCAATATGCTGATTCGCATTATTTTGGTAGTAACAGGAATTCTAATAGTCAGTCCATTTATAGAAAGTCGTATAATTACTTATGGACTTGGGATTGCCATAGCCGTGTTTATTTTTCAACCACTTGTTTCCAAGATCATCAAAAGAGATTTATCAAAGTGAGCATCTTGTTAAATCGACACTTGCCTCTGATCTCGCCGTGTCCTGATTCCCTTGTCGGTAGCCTTTTACTTTGGATTGCTCATGCTCCAACATGGCAGTCTGGCACCTATTGTAATGTTCGTAGTCCTCTATCAGACCACCCGACCAGGATCCTTGTGGTGTACTTCCAGCTCCTAGCTCCGTTAGTTACCGTCTCTCGGATTGCCTCTACAATGATTTCGCTTGATTCATCGAAATGCTTCCGTCCACAAAAAGAAAAACCCCTCGCACCAAGTGGCACAAGGGGTAAACGCTTATTAGTAAGTGCTCATGTACTGCTCGCGCTCCCAATCATGGACGCGTGTGCGGAACATATCCCACTCAATTTCTTTTGCTTCGATGAAGTGAATCAGAGCGTGTTCACCCAGAGCTTCGCAAATCACCGAGTCTCCCTTGAGGCATTCAATTGCTTCCTTCAAGGTAGCTGGCAAGCTGGAAATTCCGTTTTCTTCACGTTCTTCTTCGTTCATTACATAGATGTTGCGATCTATCGCAGGTGGTGCTGCCAATTTGTTTTTGATTCCGTCCAAACCTGCCTTCAGCATAACTGCCAAAGCGAGGTATGGGTTTGTAGCCGGGTCTGGGCTACGGACTTCAATACGCGTGCTTACACCGCGAGATGAAGGAATACGAATCAATGGAGAACGGTTTTTAGCAGACCAAGCTACGTAGCAAGGTGCTTCGTAACCAGGAACCAGACGCTTGTACGAGTTTACCAATGGATTCGTGATGGCAGTGAATCCACGAGCATGCAGCAAAATACCAGCCAGGTAGTGTTTCGCAGTCTCACTCAAGCCGAGTTCATCAGATTCGTCAAAGAATACATTTTGGTTACCACGGAAGAGAGATTGGTTTGCGTGCATTCCGGAGCCAGCAACACCATACAGTGGTTTTGGCATGAATGTCGCGTGCAAACCATGTTTATGAGCAATTGTTTTTACAACCAGCTTGAAAGTCAAGATCTGGTCAGCAGCATGCAAAGCATTAGCGTATTTGAAATCGATCTCGTGTTGACCTGGAGCTACCTCATGGTGGGAAGCTTCGATTTCAAAGCCCATTTTCTCCAGTGTCAAAACGATATCGCGACGGCAGTTTTCACCGAGGTCGAGTGGTGCGAAGTCGAAGTATCCACCTTGGTCATTCAGATCCAGAGTAGGTTCGCCTTTTTCATCGAGTTTGAACAGGAAGAATTCAGGCTCTGGACCTACGTTAAACGCTGTATAGCCCATTTCTTCTGCTTCTTTCAACGCACGCTTCAAAATATAACGAGGATCTCCCTCGAATGGTGTGCCGTCTGGATTGTAGATATCACAGATCAGGCGCGCAACTTTGCCATGCTCATTACCCCAAGGGAAGACAACCCACGTATCCAGATCCGGCACCAAATACATATCGGATTCCTCGATGCGCACGAAACCTTCAATAGAAGAACCGTCGAACATCATCTTGTTGTCGAGTGCTTTAGGCAGTTGGGAAGAAGGGATCTCAACGTTCTTAATGACACCGAGCAAATCGGTAAACTGAAGGCGGATGTACCTTACGTCCTCTTCTTGTGCCAAACGCATAATGTCTTCTCTTGTAAACTTGCTCAAATTTCTCTCCTCCTGTCTCTATAACGGCTTTATATCAGTGGAAAAAGCGGGAAAGCTCTCCACGTATCAATGCACCCTCGCCATGACGAGTAGCATTGCGATACATGATTTGTTGCCTTAGGAGCTGATGTAGGTCCTTATCAGACATCTCTTTTCGTTTGGTCTCAGACGTGGTTGTAATCTCTGTCTGTACCGGCGTAGGGTCGTTCAATTGCAGTACTTGTTTGATGCCCGCAATATTCAGTCCCTTTTCAATCAGTGCTTTAATCTCCAGCAAACGATCTACATCATTGAAGGAAAATAGCCTCTGCTTCCCTTCGGTGCGGGCTGGTTGAATGAGGTCGTTTTGTTCGTAGTAGCGTATCTGCCTCGCAGTTAGATCCGTCAATTTCATGACGATCCCAATGGGAAAGAGGGCCATATTACGGCGAGTATCATCACCCATGACTCGTCCCTCCTCTATCGTGTTCCTCATACTTTATTCTATTCAAAACACGAAACCCTGTCAACGGATGTTATAAAATATCACATGGAAATGTACCTTAAAACAAAAAACAGTGACTATCCCTCCTTCTACCTAGGATAATCACTGTTTATTTTGCTACGTTTAGGACTCATTAGGCAGCTGCAGTAATCCCTTTTCCAGCATGCCATTTAAAGCCGTGATGATTCCTACTTTTACATGCGAGTAGGTCAAACCACCTTGGACAAAGCCCAAGTATGGGGGACGGATAGGACCATCTGCAGAAAACTCGATACTTGCCCCTTGAATGAACGTTCCAGCAGCCATGATGACAGGGTCAGCATATCCTGGCATTTCGCTTGGGTACGGGGTTACGTGCGAGTCCACTGGTGCAGATTTTTGAATCCCTTGGCAAAAGGCAATCAGTCGCTCAGCCGAGCCAAATTCAACGGATTGAATTAAATCAGTCCGTGGCTCATGCCAGAGCGGATTTGTGCGGAACCCAAAACGCTCCAACAATGCTGAAGAGAACACTGCCCCTTTTAGAGCTTCGCCTACGACATGCGGAGCAAGGAAAAAGCCCTGATACATTTCCAGTAAAGAGTATAGCGAAGCTCCGCCCTCTGCACCAATCCCTGGAGCTGCCATCCGATAGGATGCCAGCTGAACCAAATCTTGTCGGCCCACGATATATCCACCGGTTTTGACCAGACCGCCTCCCGGGTTTTTGATCAACGAGCCAGCCATGATGTCAGCACCAACATGCAGCGGTTCGTACTCCTCAGTAAACTCGCCGTAGCAGTTATCGACAAACACGATTACTTCCGGCTTCATTTCTTTGACCAACCGAATCATTTCCTGGATTTTTTGAATGGTAAAGGATGGCCGATCCGCATAGCCGCGTGAACGCTGAATTCCGATTACCTTCGTTTTATCTGTAATGGCCTCCGCAACCGCTACAAAATCAATTTCGCCTTCTGCTGTAAGCGGCACGTAGCTGTACCCGATGCCATAATCCTTGAGTGATCCCTGTCCTTCACCACGTACACCCACAACTTCTTCCAATGTATCGTATGGTTTGCCTGTAATGTAGAGCAAATCGTCACCAGGACGCAGAATGCCAAACAAAGAAATAGCAATCGCATGGGTTCCGGAAATAATGTGTGGACGAACTAATGCAGCCTCTCCACCAAAGACATCTGCATAGATGGATTCCAGTGTGGAACGGCCGGAATCGTCATAGCCATACCCCGTAGACGGAGAAAAATGAAACTCATTGACTTCATGCTTTTGAAAGGAACGAAGCACTTTCAATTGATTCGTGTCCACCATCGCTGCAATCTGTCTATGTCGTTCTAAAATCGTTGCTTCCACTTCCATTACAAGTGGACGAAGCTTTTCACCATGAGAAAAAAAGGAAAACATCAGCTATCTTACCAACTCTCTTCAACAGTCTCTGGTTTATCCAGGAGGAAAGGAGCAATTCGTCCATAGATCGGATGATCCCGATTCACACGAACAGTGACTCGGTAGGATTCTTCCTCTTCATTAAATTGTTGATCCATCTCTACTCCTTCGCGATGTAGAAGCGACAAGATATCCCCTCGCTCTACAGGGACTCTCAGCGTCATTTCGTTAAAGGAAGCCAGAGCAAAAGACTCGATACGCTCCAGCAGCTTCTTCTGGTCTTCATGACGAAGGGCAGAAATTAAAATGGACTCGTCTGCCCGCGGCAAGTACGTGCCCTCAGGAAGCACATCCGCTTTGTTAAAAATGACGAGCTGCGGAATTTCCTCCGCCTTCAACTCACGTAAAATCTTTTCCACGACTTCCATGTGAACCTGCAAGTCAGGGTGGTGGCTATCAACGACATGTAGAATCAAGTCCGCTTCCTTTACGCCTTCCAATGTCGAACGAAAAGCTGCAACCAGACTTGTAGGCAAGTCTTGAATGAAGCCCACCGTATCCGTTAACAGCACTTCCAGACCACTTGGCAGAGAAAGCTGGCGTGTTGTAGGATCGAGGGTCGCAAACAATTTATCCTCCTGCAAGGTGTTTGCACCCGTTAGCTGATTTAAAATTGTTGATTTGCCAGCATTCGTATAGCCTACCAACGCAACCTGGAATACATTGTTTTTCTTCCGACGCTCGCGATGAAGCTGTCTCGTTCTCACTGTATCATTCAGTTGTTGCTTCAGCTCGCTGATTCTCTTGCGGATATGGCGACGATCGCTCTCCAGCTTTGATTCCCCTGGACCGCGCGTCCCAATCCCACCACCGAGACGGGAGAGCTGTTTACCTTGTCCAGCGAGTCGTGGCAGTAAATAGTTATACTGAGCGAGCTCAACCTGGATTTTCCCTTCGCGCGATTGCGCGCGCCCAGCGAAAATATCCAAAATGAGCTGCGTTCTGTCGATTACTTTGCAATCAAAAACCTTATCCAGATTGCGCGTCTGACTTGGGGATAGCTCGTCGTTAAAGATGATGACGTCCACGTCCAGTTCTTCTGCACGCTCTGCAATTTCATCGATTTTTCCTGTTCCTAAATACCACGCAGAGTCGACTCTGTCCCTGTTCTGTGTAATCACATCAAGAACCTCTACGCCGGCTGTAGCTGCCAATTCGTGCAGTTCTTCCATAGACAGACGTGTTCGCTCTTCATCCCGGTTATCTAAAAAACAACCGACCAATATCGCTGTTTCTGTCGTTTTGATCAGATCGTTCACCGATTCACGCCCTTTCTTTCCTTATCATACCACATTTTCCCCTTTTCGATATCGCTTCACTGTCTGTCAGACAATTCCGGCTTACATCCCTATTTGAGTATGGTACTCTTCCTTGAATACCCTTTTTTGCAAAAAAAGCAACCATGTCATTACGACAGGCTGCTTCCTTTCCTCCACGTATCCATCATCTCTTTGATAATGACATGTTTATACTTCCCGTTTCCGAGTCGCATAACCTCAAACGTAATATCCTCTACCTTGTATCTATATCTGCCACGTCCATCCACTCTACACATGCCTTCAGCGAGCTGCGAAATATAGTCGATGTCTTGAGAAGTACAAACTTCATGCCAGCTATACATCATGCCATCCATCAGAGGCTTATACTTAAATAATCTGTACATCGTGACCTCTACTCCTTATCGCCTGTTCTAAATCAACCATTCCTTTTTCCCTATATGTTCTATAGTAACACTCACCCTTGATAGAAAAGTCTCATTTTTGTCTCAATTTACACAAACGAAAAAGCCCTACTGGTCAGGGCCTTTGAAATATCAATGCCATTACGATTGGCGCAGTTCTTTATCAATGACGACTTGGACCTGTCCAACATTTTGCTCAATAAACCTCATCAGGTCAGGGATTCCACCTCCACTACCTTCCCCATGCTTCGTTGGTACCCCCAAATAAAATAGACGTTGTGTAGCACTATTATCGTCTTCCGGAATGATATTCTCCAGTGTCATCATTTCTTGTCCATCTCTTTGAATCAAGGAGATCTTGATGCCCTTCGCTTCTTGCTCAAACGATGCTCCAAGAAGCTCTTGTATTTTGGTTCGCAAGTAATTTGCTACCGCAGGATTCAGAGAAGAGCTTGTATTCCCTTGGCAAGGAGCTTCTTCCTGCACAGCTGCTTCTCTCTGAGCTTTCCCTTTGTCAGCTGTAGACTCTATTTTAAGGGCTTCTTTATGAATACATAGTACATATTTACATACCAATATAGCCATGATGAGAAAGAATAAGAGCATCAAAAAATTAACATTTCTCATCGTTCCTATCAAGTCAATATGAAACTTAATTTGTACAACACCAATGATCATGAAAATTAGTTCTATGATTGCTACTGCCCAAATAAGTATGAAATAAAATTGCGTAAGAGATTTCGGTATGAATTTCAATCTGTTCACTCATCTTTCTTCGCACCATTCAAACGTTACATGCAAGTGATTTCGAATGGCTATCATGCGATTAATAGAAAAACGAACTTACGAATGCCATTCCCACAATGAAGCCTAGGAACATACCCCTCCCCTCTATCATCCTGTACGTCCATCATAGCACCCCAAAGTTTTCCTTTCTTTACAAATTGAACATTTTTGATTTTTCTTGACAAACCTATATTTTTATGAATTAAAAACAAAAAGTAACATGCAGTGATACGTAGCATGTTACTTTTTTAATCGTTTTACATGATTTAGTTTTGAAATGTGGACACGCGCGACATCCGCAAACTTTGACTGCTTGGTCGGCGCTTCCTCAAAGTACACTTTTTGTGCTTTTTCATCAAACGATACGACTTTGTTCATATTCACGATGTTTCCCACATCTAACTTCTCAAAACCGTACGGCTTCAAGACTTTTTTCCAATCCTCGAGAGTGGTTAACATGTAATAAACATCGTCCTCCGTATGAATCTCAATTTTGTTTTTTGAATGAGAAAGGTATGTGATTTCTTGAGGTAAATCTACCCAGTAAATTCCATCTTCCTCAAATCCCTTACGGAATAGTGGAATTTTCATGGTTCCTCCACAATACAACCTAAAGTTTAATTTTTGTAGAGCTCCTCTGGAGCATCTGGTTGATGTGAAAGACCTGCTGAAAATGGAGTTACAATGATCGTTGCTAGTGCTGCCAGCGTCATGGACGAATAGTATGCCAATCTCGCTTTGTTAAAAGGCTTCTTCACGCTTATCACCTCCTTTCCATAGTAAAGGGAGCAGGCTCAGGGCCTGAACCAGAAATGTCAGTGTGATTTCCGGTAAGGCAATCCAATAATTCATCGTGATAATGAGAAGGGAAATTAGTTTTAGTAGTGGATAATGCTTTCTCGAAAATATGCGAGACTGATTTTTTCCTTTGGGGGCTAGAACCAACATAAGAATGAGCGAGACGGCAAGCAAAACATCACTTGCCAAATCCGTCAAGGGGATAAAGGGAATCACTACTGCTCCGATTATACTTACCCCCGTGCATATTTCTGCGGACTTAAAGTGAAAGCCTCCGGAAAATGCCCTCAAGGTCATAAAAGAAATCAGTACAATGATCGTTTTAACCGCTGTCCCGAATATGGCTGCAATGAAAATAGACAAGAATATTGCTGATCCTGTACCAATGATGGCAATCAAGGAGTATTGCATGACCGCAATGCTTGCTGTTTGCGTTGGATTCGCTCCTTTGATCGATTTCGCAATATGCAGGGCCATTTTCTCAATCATACTCTGCCTCATCCTTTTTCGTTGCGAGATAGAAGAGTGTAGCCAATATACAAGCTAATACAAAAAATGAAATGGTAAATGTCGTGTTGCCCCACATGTTGCCAATGAACAAAATGCTTCCGAATGCAATAAAAGCGATCAATGAGGCGATCAACAACTGCTGATTTTCCTTTTTCCCATATTCAATATCTTTTTCTCCATCTGGGACAAACGCCCATCCTCGATTTAAATATCGGATAATCACTATGAAGACTGTACACATACAAACCGTAACAAGCTGCAAGACATAACCCATATACGCTAGTCCAGTACCATCCGCTTCTTGTAATTGATCCAAGCGAATGAGACCAAGTGAGTTCATCAGAATAAAGGTGAGGACATTAATCGCTAAAAATGCACAATAAGAAATCACTGCCATCACAATCGAATAGAACCATTGTATATTCCATAAATATCGTAAACTAGCGACCATGGTAATGATTTGCACGATAATCGCAAATTCATTCAGCTGAAGCGTGTACCGGATAAAATGCGATACGAGACTAAGAAAAATACACAAAAATGCAATCTTCCCCAAATGAATCAGAATTTTCTGTCGAAAGAGAATAAGCATCATGATAAAGATCGATATGTACTCGAACGAGGAAAAAAGAAAAAATAGAAACAGTTTCATATGTGCTCTCCTGGTAGATGTTATTTATACAGCAATTGTAACATGTAAAAGAGCTTATTCAATCTTGAAATTTCATTAATTCGGGAACATAAGCACACTACTAAAGACCCGTACGCCATTACCCTCCATCCACACTTTCACCTGAACTCCATCGACTTCACTTCGAAAAGTTGGCAGGTTTTTATTATTGGGTGAGTCTACTTTTGTATGATGGTCAAGGCAGGTGACGCATGTGAAGCAAACAGGGATGAACTCCGCAGCCGATGTAAACAATAACCAGTCATTTGGCTGGTTATTTTGAAATCGATATGTAGTTTTAAACCATCTAATGTGGTAGATTTCACTTTTCCATTTATAGATTTAACCATGATAATTTTACCTAGTAAGCAAATAAAACTGCAATTTCATTCTATGTCATGATAATAAATCAAAAAGGCTGCCGAGAATCTCGACAACCTCCTGAACTGGGATATTATTTAAAACCCTCAACGAAAATTTAGAAATATAACTGTTTCGCCTCTTTCCCCTCTAACTTCTACGGGGTTTGATACGGCTAAGACATTATTGTTTTGATCCACAGCATAAGCATGTATTCTATATAGTTTTCCAACTCTTAAGCTATAAATTTTTGAGCTAGTAGAGTACGAAGTACCAGACGCATCCTCATATCCATCCGTGACATTGTAACGAACCCACTTATATCTATCTGCTCCTGAAACATAACCAAATCGCACCTCAATATCTTGAAACTCTTCATCATTAGAAGTTGTTGATGAATTGCTAAGTGATTTAGATTGAGTAGTTTGTCCCTCTTGTGCAAATGTAGGTGTTGCTGTAGTTAACAATGCCAGTGTTGCTAAAGCAGTAACAAACTTCTTCATTATAACCACTCCTCTATTTTCTTTGTGACCAATGCAAAGTTAGCACGATTGGACAATTCCAATATATACCAATTGATCATTTATGTAAATATCTGTATATATTACATTTTTATTACAATTCTTATTCCGAAATATTAATTTTAGTAATATACTGTAACAAATAGAAAAGGCTGCTTTCGGCAGCCCATTTACTTCTATATCCACCATCACCTTACCATCCCTTATTACTTTCGTGACTCGTTAATTTAATATGAAAATCGCAGTAAGTATAACAATAAAGATTACTGAAGCTACTTTAGCGTATAAAATAGCACCTTTAGATAATTCCGGTTCTTCTTTATACATCCACCTTTTGCCCCACAATATACTTTCCTTTGGGTCAAAATATGTCCATATTAATATTATCACCCCATTTGTTCTTTCGGAGACACTCGCAATTACTTTAATATTGCAATTGTACAACATGGTTATAAAAATTGTATTAGACTGACTCCTCTAAATCAAAAAGCTGGTTTCACTTTTTTTCTTATATCTACTGGATATTGATTATTTCTAGAAAGCTCACTCCACACAAATAAAACGCTCTCTTTTTCGGTTGTTTGTCCAATAATCCTCAAAGAAGTGTGTAACTGATACCAATCTAAATCATTATAAATTGTAAAACACTGCTACATTTTGTAAAATATTCTCATAATTTTCTAGACTTTTCATTATTTTANTTTCATTATTTTATTAATAATTTAAAGAAAATTTTGTAAAGTGAGGATATTGAATGAAATTGAAAACACGTTTAGTTGCTGGTCTCATGGTTGTAATGTCTCTAGCTGTAAGCTCTGTAGTCTCTGCTTCTACTCCATTGACGGGCGCAAGTGCCTTTTTTGCTGGAGGTGGTTTCAAGAACTTGTCAGTTGTAAATAACCTGAAATATTATGTAGATCCTTTGGCTAAAAGCACGTTTGGTTCAGACATTAATAAAGCTATTACAGCTTACTCTAACATACCGCAAGTGAATTTTAACTACACAGAGGTTAGTTGGATTGATGAAAAGCCCAATCTAATGATATATAGATCTGATAATAATCCTCAACTTGGTGGTCTTGCACTAACACTAATGTTTTTGTTAAATGGCAACCAAACATATAGCCACTCGCAACTAGACGAAGTTGCAACAAACTCCAAGCAGGAAAATACAAAAGACTGCTTCGTAGTTGATGAGTATGGAGATGAACTTAGACTAAATGACATCCGATATCTCCAAAATCCTAAAGCAGATAATAAAGGATTAGAAAAAGGAAAGAAAATTGGAGAGGTCATGTTTAAGGTCAACGGTAATGTTTGTCTTAGGTACAATATTAAGAATGGTGATGCAACTTGGGTTGAAATTGGCACTCCGATATATCAAGTACAAGGATACGCTGAAACATATCGTCTATATGCTGATGGAAGAATTTATGAGGCAATTGACAGTCCAAACGCAAAAAAGTTAGGTGATATTTTTGACGTAGCTGGAAAAGTGAAAAAGGTCACCTTGGAGTATTACAAGGATAATGCCAATACAAGTAATTATGACATATATTCCGCTGATTTTTCTGAGCAGGACAGTAAGCTATTCGCTGACAATTTTTTAATGTTAGAATATGTAAAGAAGAACGAGATTGCAGAAAGAAACGAATATGTGATACGGTTTCTTCTTCAAGACAACACAAGCTTCCACGTTCTTTATTGGCCTGAGCAAAATGTATTCTTTCGCAGCAATGGGAATGAAGCAATTAAAAACCTAGTTAAGAAGTATGTACCAAAGATGCAAAAGGTTCCCCTCCCTACTGGTCAATAGTGAACTTGTGTCAATAATAACTAGCAATTTACTTAACAAAAACCCTGATTAACTTGCTTAATTTGCAAATTGATCAGGGTTTTTGTTTAATAGACTTCTTTCTCATTGCAATTTTTGATGGGAAACGTTTGTTAGAGTCTGTAAAATATTCTGTGTAAATTCTCAACCTCTAAACTACAATTAGTCTTAGAAAGGTTGGGAGATTTTTATGATGTCAAAAGAGCAGATCAAGGAGAAAAACATGAAGTCTGTGGACGACGTTCAGTCAGCTTTGAAGGATTCGTTTGCTGAAACCATCCAAGAAATGCTAGAAGCTGAGATGGAGTCCTCACTTTGATATGCCAAGCATGACATGAAAAACAAGCGAACAATCAATAGCCGCAACGGTTATAGCAAAAAAACGGTTCGCTCCGAGTATGGCGAAGTCAATATTCAAATTCCTCGTGATCGTGAGGGAGAATTTGAGCCTGCCATCGTAAAGAAGCACCAGTCCAATGTAACAGGGATCGAAGATCAAATCCTCGCGCTGTATGCAAAAGGCGTATCCACACGTGATATTCAAGATCATCTACAGCAGCTCTATGGCATCGAAGTCTCACCAACACTCATTTCTAATGTCGCGAACAAAATCGTTCCACTGATTAAAGAGTGGCAAAATCGCCCCTTGCAATCGGTATATGCCGTTGTTTTCTTAGACGCTATTCACTTTAAAGTAAAACAGGACGGGGCTATCGTCAACAAGGCTGCCTATATGGTCATTGGCATTGACCTTGATATCTGGGTTGGCGAGAATGAATCGGCTAAATTCTGGCTACATGTACTCAATGAACTGAAAAACCGTGGAGTCCAGGATATTCTCATTACTAGCGTCGATAACCTCCGAGGCTTTACGGAGGCCATTTCAGCATGTTATCCAAAGACAGAGATTCAGAAGTGTGTCATCCATCAAATACGTAACTCTATTAAATATGTTTCCTATAAGGATTTAAAGAGAGTGACAACTGAATTAAAGCCTATTTACAAGGCTCCAACGGAGCAAGCTGCACGGGAAGAACTCGAGCAGTTTGAGCAAACTTGGGGGAGTAAATATCCCTTAATGGTACGCTCCTGGCATTCCAACTGGGAGGAGATTGCGGCCTTCTTTAAATATCCTCCGGAGATTCGAAAGCTGATCTATACAACTAATGTTATTGAAAGTTACCATCGTCAACTTCGAAAAGTAACGAAGGGAAAAGCTATATTTCCGACAGACGATGCCCTTCTAAAGATGTTATATCTCGTAACCATGGATGTCTTACGAAAATGGACGGGAAGGGTCCACAATTGGGGACAGATTCTCATGCAGCTATCTGTTTTCTTTGAGGATCGCGTACGGCCACACATCCGTTAACAAGTAAAGAAAGGCTTCATTCCCGAAGGAATTGTCTTTTTCTACACCCACGTGTCAAGGGTTCGCTTCGCCTTACGCCCTTGACCCTGTGGGCTTCGAAAAAGATGTCCTAATTAGGGGATGAAACCTTTTCATAAATCGGTTGATTGAGTTTACACAAAAATCTTGACAGACCCAAATTCTGCGAGTTGAACTAATCGTTTCGTCATCTCACCGCCTACAGATCCATTCTGACGTGCTGAATCAAATTAGTAGAGTAAATCTATCAATTGGTCTTTAAAATACTCCTATATACCTTTACGACCTATTATAGTGCAAAATCCTCTGCCTTAAGATGTATTAAGTCTTCTCTAGATAATTCATTACTTCTCAACAGACGAACTGCCTGCACTCTAATTGCCTTTTCAATACAATTTCTAATGTGTCTTGCATTGCTAAAATTCATTTGAAATGGATTGTTTACGATTGTCATAAGGCTGCGCCTAATCTTATCAGATGCTTCTACGGTTAACTCGAAATCTTTATTCTTTGTCATTATATGTGCAATTTGTAATAACTCATCAACATTATAGTCGCTAAAATCAATGTGGATTGGAAAACGAGAAGGAAGGCCGGGATTTAATTCTAAGAAGTTTTCCATCTCTTCGTTATATCCAGCTATTATGCATATGAAATCATTGTTTAAATCCTCAAGGGATTTTGTGAGACAGTCGACAGCCTCCTTACCGAAGTCTTTTTCCCCACCGCGAGCTAGTGAGTAAGCTTCATCAATGAACAAAATCCCGCCCATTGCCTTTTTGACCAGCTCGCGCGTTTTTTGTGCCGTGTGGCCGATAAATTCACCAACTAAATCTGCTCGTTCAACCTCGATTAAATGACCTTTTGTCAATATTCCCATCTCTCGAAAGATCTTCCCAAATAGCCTTGCCACCGTTGTTTTTCCTGTGCCTGGATTCCCCTTAAAAACCATATGAAAAACCTGTTTCTCAAGATGGAGACCATGTTTTTCACGTTCCTTGTTGATTTGATGAAGGGCATATATTTCATAGATGGTTTTCTTCGCTTCAGTTAATCCAACTAGTCCTTCGAGCTCATTAAACAGAATGGACAACTCTGAATGGACAATTGAATTGATACTCGCGGACAACGGCTCATTCGTTTTTTTGGGTGGATCTCGTTTAAAAACAACTTGAATGCGGTTTGGGTTACTTGCTGAAATACTCTCCGACTGTTGTTTCATCAAAGTATCACCCGTTTCTCACTCGTGAATGAGTTTTCTTAGACGCTACATTTCTATTCCTCATTTTTTGGAGGAATGATCCCATACTGATTACGCTTAATTGGCTCAAAACCATTCTCTCTAAAAATACGCCTCACATACTGTGGAGTATGCCCAAGTTTTTTGTGCAAATCTTTTATTGTTACACCTTGATTAAAATGAAGATATACAAAATCGGGAAATCCCTGTCTCTCCGTAATTTGTATATCTCCTCTTTAGAGTAAATTCTTATGTTGTTTTGATCGAATAAATTTCTAATAACCCACCAATCAACTCCAGTTGCCTGACCCATTTCAAAAAACGACATGAGTTTGTTCTGATACAAATCCAAAAACTCATCAAGACGATCTTCATACTGTTTCGACCTGCGTTCAAAGTCTTCTCCACCCCATTGTGATTCAGGAAGCATTGATTCATGAATAAAAAGATATTCCTTTGCTAAATCCCTTGAAGATCTGGGCAACGATTTCGTCTGCATTATCGCAGGATACAATGATGAAATGGACTCGTTTCTAGAACTGAATCCCGGAAGTGCCCTCCCGCTTCCCTGTGCACATCACGTTCACGAACAGTATTGAGAAAGCCATCCGCGTGCAAGCCGTTAGACTGCTGAGAATAACCAACCCAGGAAGATTTAGTCATGTTAAGACACGAAGACTTTGTACTTTAACAGAAAATGTGAACACAAAAAATCCCTCTCCATGGAGGGATTTTTGCATTTTCATCATTAACTTCCGCTTATTTTTTCAAAACGAATGAACTCATCCAGCAGCTCATAATAACTAGCCCAAGCAAACTCCCCGATAGAAATGGAACAATATGTACGAGGGGCTGGGTAAGCAGAAGCGACCCTTTGTTAATTAAGGAGTAAAGAGCGGCAACCAAAGAGCGAATGCAGCCTATACCGATCCAAAAGAACCATTTTATCTTTGTAGCCACAACTGGCTTTGTAAAAGACATCGATAGGAGACGCCCTTCTCTCCACAGCACATAGCCAATGGCAATGAACCCAAGACTTGTGCTGCCGTGTTGCAACAGCTTGAACACCGGAATGGCTATCGTCCCAATCGAGAGGGGCAGCTGTAGGAACCAAAGATGTTCTACAAAGTACGCACCCTGATGTGTAAAGGCATCCCAAACGATGTGGCTCAAGCTGCCGACAAGCCCTGAGTAACCAAAAACAATCACTGACTTCCATGACCGCAAGCTCCATCCCCCGGGGCATGCCACAGACAGTCCCTTCCCGATCCATTCTGGCGAGCAAGCTATCAACGACCTTTTCACGACGGCATGATAAAGCAGCGTCAACAACAAAACAAGGGGAACATCAAACCAAATCAATCCCCACAACGTATGGCTATATGCGCTGTAGGGCTGCATTCGGAAAAAATATTCAAAATCAGGTGCCATACTGCCAAAAACCAGTGCTGTGAAAGAAAACCACTTGCTCTTGCGCAAGGGAAGCACAATGGCAGGATGGGCAAATGTAAAGGGCATGCATTCACTCTCTTTTCATCTTTTTGCTTCAGACGTACCCTTCCGTTAAAAGGATACATCCATTGCCCGCAGTTTAAGAAATTCCCTTTCCTCAAGCAACCAAAAAGCTGACAGTGAAAAGGTTCTCCCTCACCCTTTCTTTGTCGGCTATACGTAATGGTATTCGCTAGTTCGGCAACAAAACAGCGATGACCTGCTTGCCGCTTACCTGAATACCTTTATCCTGCTTGGAACAATGGGACAAATCCCGTACAAGCTGTTCTACCAATTGCTTTGCTTCCTTACTTTCCTTTTTTTCCAACCGGACGATCAGCTGAACACAATCTCCTGAGGAAAGTATACGCTCTGCTTGTCGTTTTTTGGTATCATAATCATGATCCTCAATGAACGCACTAAGACGGATCTCTTTGACCTTCACACCTTTTTCTACTTTTTTATTCTTCGCGCTCTCTTTATTGACTTGCTGTTTATAATCAGAGCTACCCACCAATTGACACAAAGGAGGACTGCTAAGAAGCGAAATACAAACCAAATCAACCCGAAGCTCCTTTGCCATCTGCAATGCCTTCTTGGTCGGTACGATGCCTAGGTCTTCACCTTGGATACCCGTCAGCTGAACCTCTTCAGCTTTTATTTTTTCATTCATTATCATGGTAGCGATCACCTGGAACCTTTCATCCGAATCGTTCTTGTTAGATCCTCCTTTCTTCAACATAACCATGTGAATATCCTTCCGCGTCACACAATAGAGTACAATCCGAGTATTGACACTTTAGTGAGAATCATTTACATTTACGCTTAGTTAGCCAGCTAACAAACCGGAGGTAGAACTGTGGATTTTGATTACTCTCAAGCTTTGACACATGCGATGGGTCACGTCATGAAGCTTCATCGCGCTAATGTTGAATTTCTAATTCAAGAATACGATGTCTATCCTGGTCAGCCAATTCTACTCATGCGACTGGCTAATACTGATGGATTAATTCAAAAAGAGCTTGCCCGTCGTATCTCGGTAAAACCTGCGACGCTTACCGTAATGCTCAATCGCATGGAAAAGTCCGGTCTCGTCATTCGAAAGCCTGATGAGAGGGATCAGCGAATTTCTCGGGTATTTTTGACTGACAAAGGCCGTATTGCAAGTCAAGCAGTAAAAGAAGCGCTACGCATACTGGAAATTCAATGCTATGAAGGCTTCACCTCCGAGGAGAAACAGATTCTTGCCGGGATGCTTGAACGGATGCATACTAACATGCAGAACTTTTATTTGGAGAACAATCCGCAGCCTCCTGAAACTAAGAAATAGTCATTTTTTCTGCGTGATCGAAAGAATGTAAAGAAAGGATGGATTCAACACTTGAGTAATCTTGCCAGAGAATTAGATTCCACGTCGCTTACGGGGAATAAATCGAGAAGGCTCTGGATGGCGGTTATTTTGGGTTCGCTCTCTGCTTTTGGACCGCTCTCCCTTGATATGTACTTACCCGCTCTTCCAATGCTGGAGGGTGACCTGCAAACGACTACCTCAATGGCTCAGCTGAGTCTTACTGCCTGTCTAATCGGCTTATCAGTCGGACAATTGTTCGCAGGGCCACTCAGCGATGTTCGGGGTCGGCGCACGCCTCTTCTCATCGGCCTTATTTTGTACGCTATTTCCTCCTTTTTGTGTGCAGTCGCACCATCCATTTGGACGTTTGTTCTGCTTCGCTTTGTTCAAGGGATGGCTGGCTCAGCAGGAATCGTCATTGCCCGTGCAACCGTCAGGGACCTGTACTCAGGAACAGAGCTAACCAAGTTCTTTGCGCTTTTGATGCTGATTAACGGAATAGCGCCGATCGCAGCGCCAATTGCGGGAGGACAGCTTTTGCAAGTGACAACCTGGCATGGTGTGTTTGTCGTTCTGGGATTAATCGGTGTTATCATGTTTTTTACCGTCTTGCTTGGTCTTCCCGAGACTCTACCAACAGATCGGCGTTCCAAGGCAGGTATCGGCAACACACTTGCTACCTTCTCCAATTTGTTTAAAGACCGTGTGTTTATGGGCTATGCCCTCTCTCAAGGTCTCGTAACAGCTGCCATGTTCGCTTATATATCCGGTTCTCCATTTGTGTTTCAGCAAATTTTTGGCGTATCTCCACAGGGCTTCAGCTTAATTTTTGCCACCAATGGGGTCGGAATTATTCTGGCCAGCCAGATAACAGGCAAGCTGGCTGGGAAAGTAAAAGAAACGACTCTGTTTGTCTGCGGAATCTCCATCGCAGCGATCGGGGGCATTACGCTTCTTTCCATGATTCTTTTAGACGCTGGTCTTGTTGCTGTCCTGATCCCTCTCTTTTTTGTTGTATCGAGTGTCGGTATCGTCGGTGCGACTGGTTTTTCATTGGCGATGCAAAATCAAAGCAAGGCAGCGGGAAGCGCTTCTGCCCTGCAAGGCTTGCTCTCCTTCATCAGCGGAGGAATTGTTGCCCCACTCGTTGGTATTGCGGGTAATCAAACCGCTGTCCCTATGGGGATTATCATTACCGTAGCTACACTTGGATCTATCCTCTGCTATACATTTATGATTCGTGCGAAAAAGTCGATTTCATAAACCAGCTACCTTTTGTACGATTTGGGATAAGGACTTGCTCCTTATCCTTTTTCTTATCTTTCGTTAAAAAGAAAAAAGCCAGGATCACGAGTATCCTGGCTGGGTGCAGTGCACGTGCTACTGTTGGTTGTTTTCCTGTGACATCAAAGACACCGGACGTTGCGGAGTGAATGTAGAGATCGCGTGCTTGTATACTAACTGTTGCTTACCTTCGCTATCAATCACGATAGTGAAATTATCGAACGCTTTAATATACCCGCGCAATTGAAATCCGTTCACCAGATAAATGGTAACCGCGATATTTTCTTTCCGCAAATGGTTCAAGAACGTATCTTGAATATTGATCGTCTGTTTCATGTACACTACCCCCTAAAAGGACTTGTATGTTATATATTCGGCAATTGTTGAAACTTTCCTGCCAATATCTGCTTGATAGTTTGCACGTTATTCGGCTGATCTGCCGGATCTGTCATGTCAAACCATTGAATTTCGGGCATACGACGGAACCATGACAGCTGTCGTTTTGCAAAATTCCTTGTTCGCTTTTGGATATCATTGATCGCCTTCTCAAGCGTGATCTCCCCGTACAGGTAGGGAATCAGCTCCTTGTATCCCAGGCCTTGCATGGAGACGAGTGAAGGATCATATCCACGGTCCAGCAAGCCCCTTACTTCCTCAATCAATCCTGCCTCTATCATCAGTTCAACACGGTGATTGATCCGCTCGTACAGTTTGGCACGGTCCATGGTTAGACCGATAATGACCACCTCGTACGGGGAGTGCTGCGCTCGCAGTTGAAAGTCGGACATTTTATATCCGCTGCTCTCATAAATTTCGATCGCACGAATCACCCGTTTTACGTCGTTCGGATGAAGCCTTTCAGCTGTGATGGGATCGACGTCGGCTAGCCGGGCATGAAGCGCTTCTGCTCCTTCCGTATCTGCCATACGCTGTAGCCGTTCCCGCAGCTCTGGATCTTGTGAGGTCGATGAAAATTGGAAACGATGAGTTACCGATTCTATGTAGAGACCCGTTCCACCTACAATGAACGGAAGACGTGCACGCTGGTTCATATCCGTAATGAGGCGGGCAGCACTCTCCTGGAAAATAGCAACCGAGTACTCCTCATCTGGATCTTTGATATCAATGAGATGATGCGGCACCGTAGCCAGCTCGCTGGGACTCGCTTTTGCTGTCCCAATGTCCATTCCTCGGTAGACCTGCATAGAATCTCCGGAAATGATCTCACCCTCGAACTCACTTGCCAGCTCCAGGCTAAGATTGGTTTTACCAACGGCTGTTGGTCCAACGATGACGACAAGCTTTTCTCTCTTGTGCAAGGTCACTCCCCTCCACCTATCTCTTTGTAGCTGTACACGACCTGTTGGCCACCGGAGCGATATGGGATAAAACCAAAGCGCTCATACATCCTGCCAGTTTTTCCTTCTTTACATACCACGCGTTTTCTGGCAACTCGCAAAGCCTCCGATACAGCCTCGTCATGAAGTGGCTGTTGATTGGCAAACTCGCGGACTCCAGCGATTCCTGATGAGCTTTGCACCGTCATTTCAAACATGGGATCAAAATAAACGACATCAATGGAATGGTCAGGAAGTCTTTTCAGCTCCTCCAGATGGTTTGTGCACCGCACCTCAACGCGACGCATGGCTTCCACCAGAGCAGCGGAGTCAGATGACCAATGCTGCATTCCATCCTCTACCAGAACAGCAAGCACACGCTCAGATTCGATACCAACAACTTTTCCCTCAGTTCCAGTCGCGTGAGAAAAGACGATGGCGTCAGCCCCCAAACCCAATGTCGCATCCAAAACGGTGTCTCCTGGTTGAATTTGGCAAACAGCAAGCATAGTATCAGTATCGCCGCGCATAAGTCGCTTTATACGAAAGGCTGATGTATTCGGATGAAAAAAGAACGGCTTTTTTCCCGGCACTTCCAACCGTGCTCCCTGCGCAGAAACAACTAATACTTCCTGGTCATTTTGTCGCCTTCGTAGCTGACTCAGGGAAAGATCGCCGCGTTTTACTACCTGCAGTCCAAAGGTGTTCGCCAAATTTTCTGCATGGCGCAAGGTTTCTTGAGCAGGCTCAAGTCCTGTGGTAACAATCACGTATCTTACCCTTTCTTGCGTCTTCGTCCGTTTTGGACGGAAACTCTTTTATTGTAAGCAGGATTATTTTGGCGGTCAAATAGAATCTGCACCAAACTGTTTTCCTTCCACCTTTCCTACTATACCATGTTTTTATTCCCCCGCGTCGGGCGCAAGCATGATTTTCCATTGACGCCTTTTGTCCTATGTCAAAAAGACCCTCAAACGTTAAGGGTCTTTTTGCTCAGGTGGCCTCAAACCACGCTCATCTCGGCAATGGCTGTCCATTTCTCACGCTTTACGTCATATCTTTCACCTTAATCATTTTTGGCATGAACCGAAAAAATGAACGTTTCCCGGTTGTTGATGCGCGTTTCTTTTTCCAGTGACATTCCGATCCGTTTGGCTACCTGAATCGATGGTAGATTCGGTTTGTAAATCATAGAGATAAGTCTATTTCGTCCCATCGCCGTGAAACCATGCTGTTTGGCTGCCAAAGCGGCTTCTGTCGCAAGCCCTCTGCCCCAATAGGCTCGGACAAACAAATATCCGATCTCCATTTCAGGCTGCTCATCTACAAGCTGAGGAACGATTCCACACTGTCCAACGAATTCCCCGGTATCTTTCCATTCACAGATCCATAGTCCTACCCCATGCTCCTCATAATTGCGAGCATTCCATTGAATCCAGTTTTTTGCTTGCTCTCTGGTTTTCGTCGAGGTGTAGTATTGCATAGCGACTCTATCGGAAAAAATCTGCATAAGATTGTCTTCATCATCTTCCGTCATCTGCCTAAGCGTTAAACGTTCCGTCTCCATGATGAACACTCCTTTGTACCTCCTTAGCATTGTCCGATTACATCCCCCTTGAGAATGGCCAAGCATTGATCGAGCCAATGTTATGTGCCATATTGCCAACAGACCTCTCTATGGATTCGCATTTGTTTCTCCTCCAATTGTAAAATACGTGGCAAGTGTTAACTCCCTCCCTTTGAGGTAAAAGCTTTTGATAATTCGGTATTCCCCATTTGTCATGGGATAATCAAGCATTTTCAGATTCATTTCTTCATCACGTATATGATTCGGCTCTACAATGATCCCGATATCTACAAATGCCGTATTGGGCTGAAACGGAACCGCATACCAAGTGCCCTGCTCACGCTTTTCTACCTGATAGGCTAATCCATATAGTAACTGAACTGATCCATGATTTTTTACTTCAATACTCACCTTTTCTGTTCCAGCAGCATAATTCTTTTTTGGCATAGACATTTCGACCTGTAAATCTTGCTCCGTTCCTTTACTCGGAAGTTCTCCATAAGTAGACGGATTGGTTAACGCTGGTGGCTCTGGATTGGAGCAGCCCATTGTCAAAATAGTTGCTAACAGCATTGTTACAAGCATTTTTTCCATTTTCATTTGCTTCCCCCCTTTTAATGAGACGGAAGCTTTTGTAAACTGTTTCATTACGTGATTCGGGGATGGAGAATCGTGAAGAATCCAATAAAGTACATTCACAATAAAATTTACGCCAAGATTAGAAGAATGTATAAGTAAGATAAACAGAGACTGCTATTCAAAGCACTGAAAGCCTCTGAACGTGCGCTACTCTCTCGTATCGTATTCGCGCTTTCCATACTTGCACAGAGATCGTACAAATCGCGTCTGTCCGTATTACGCGAAAAAAGCAGGCTTTATGAATATGTAGACCGCTAATCCAGAATAAAGTGCTGAGCGTTAGAGATAGCATCAAGGCCAAAGCCTATGATGCTTCCACTGTCCTTCGCTCCAATCATATAGAATTCGCGTATGCTTCCTGTTCGTATCCCCTTGCCAGAACTCAGCCTCCTTCACGTTCATTGCATACAGCCTCCAATTGAGGATTGCTATATCTGGATTGTGGCTGATCCTCTCCCTCTGCTCAGCGAGTGAATTCTCCAATTCTTCCTCGCTTCCAAGATCTCGACTCTGGTTTCCGGTTAACGCCACGACTCGGGCTTCCACCGATCGTTCACGGAAATCGGCAGCCCCGGCCTCATCACCCATATCCTCCACTGTACCCCGCAAACGGATCTGCCTGCCAAGAGCAGGCCAGTAAAAGGTTAACGCCGTTTTCGGGTTACGTTTCAGTTGCTGACCTTTCCGACTCTCAAAACTGGAAGCGAAGTAAAATGTATCGTCGACTACATTTTTCAAGATCAATACACGCGCATCCGGGTAACCGTCAGCATCGACTGTAGAAAGTGTCATCGCATGAGGCTCTTTCACACCCTTCTCAATCGCCACGTTCAGCCATTGCAAGAACAATTCTCCCGGGTTTTCTGGCAGCAGGTTTAGATCGAATAATGGGAAAGGACCGGACAATGATTGTAAGCTTTTTAACAGTTGCTTCGCGTTGTCCATATTGATCATCCTCCCGTCTGTTTACATTTATACGCGTGTTCAGCTACATGAAAAGCTCTATTAAAACTGTCTGTTATCTATCCTTTATAACAACTTTGGGTCCAGCGGCGCACCATCCCAAAAATCATAATCCTAACATAGGAAGATGTTTTCGTGTATGGTATGTGAGCGTTGCCAAAATACATTGCTTTAATTCATCTACAACTAAAACGTCATCTTCATCGAACACAATCGCTCGGTTGCCTTCAAATTTGAAGCTATCCTGGTATATTTCCCTGAATGTCTCGACAAGCTTTGTGTTGCAGTTAAAATACAGGGCATACCGATTCGGTGCTGCATTTTTCCAACCGATTCGAATGGTGCTCCCTTTTTTCGTGACGTAACTAGGCTCGCCCCATTTTAATGTCTCTTCCACGGAATCAACTCCATCTGTTTCCGCTGCAGTATCCAAAATGAGTTTACGGAGAAAAAACAGCTTCTCCTGAATATGTAGTGGATACTGTTCGAATACAGCTGCTACCTTTGTGTTTTCAATCTCTCCCACTTGGATCATCCTAACTGTTAATGTGATGAAAGATAAAAGATGATTGAGACATTATAAACCTTCACATAGTGTCAACCTCAAGTATTATTGTCATAGTTAAAATCTAGAATAGGCCGAAATATAGACAGGACGCTTTCTTGTAATCGAGAGCGCCCTTTTAGTACCCGTTACCCGAATTGCCTGTTGTTCACCTGATGATGTACTTGAAACGATACTTTTGTTCCAATGCCTGGAGTACTCTCGAAATGAAGTCCTGTTCCGAAGTGCCGTTTTAACCGTTGATCCGTATTGATTAAACCTACTCCGGATCGACTGTCTGCTTTCCTCTCCAATATTCGTTGCAATTGAATATCATCCATTCCGATACCGTCATCTTCAACAGATATCTTTGCATAAGTATCAAAACAGGTAATCCGAATACATATTTTGCCCCCGCTTGGACGCTTCATAATCCCGTGCCTGATTGCATTTTCAACTAATGGCTGGATGGTAAGAAAGGGGATTTTTAAGTCCTTGCAATCATCGAGCTCCCAATCAACCTGTAGTCTTTCCTCATACCGAACCTTTTCAATGTATAGATAAGAGCGTACGAGGTTTAGCTCATCTTCAATCGGAACAAAATTATCCATATTTTGGAATTCAAACTTGTTCCGCAAATAATTGCTAAACTCATTTAGCAAAGTGCGCATCTTATTCAAATCAATATCACTCAAGGCAATAACGGCATGGAGGGCATTGAATAAAAAGTGTGGCTGGATTTGCGCTTGAAGCCATGCTGCTTCTAATTTTAATTGTTCCCGAACACTTTGCCTGATTGTGGTTAGCGCATCAATTCGCGATCTGATTTCGATCGCTTCCACTGGCTTGGTGACATAATCGTTTGCCCCTGCTAAAAAGCCGCTTTGGATATCTTTAGGCTGGCTTCTCGCGGTAAGGAGCAAAACAGGGAGCTCCGTGAGTGTAAATCGTTTACGAATCAAACGTGTCAGCTCATACCCGGACATCTGCGGCATCATAATATCAGAAATGACGAGATCCCATTCCTTTGTATCAAGTAGTGCCAACGCATCTTTGCCACTTGTAACCATTGCTACCTCATATTCATCAGGTGGAAGAATTGCTTCAAGCACTTGCAGGTTGACTGGGTCATCATCAACCATTAGAATACGTGGACGATACCGAATCCTATCGAAAAAGATAGTTTGTCTCTTGTCCGGTGGAACCTGCTTGTCAATAAAATCGTTCTGAATGGGCACAAATGGCAAGACAACCGGTTCGAATGGTTTCGAGGATTCATTTTCTTTCTCCGCTTTCAAATCAGCCAGCTGCAGCGAAAACGTAAACTGAGAGCCCTCTCCTAAGGCAGAGGTTACTTCCAGCATACCTCCATGTAGCTCAACGAGTTGTTTGCTTATGCTTAATCCTAGTCCAAAGCCACCTTCGATCATGTTCTCACTAGCGCTTGCTTGCTCATAAGGGCGGAATAGGCGCAGAAGCATCTCCTCGTTCATTCCGATGCCGGTATCGGTAATTACAATATAAGCTCTTCCATCCTTTGCAAATGCTTGGATCGAGATTTCACCTTCATTTATGTATTTCACTGCATTGTGAAGAAGATTGAAAACGATTTGCACAACCCGATTTTCATCTGCCATCACGGGTGGGAAATCTTCTGGAATGCGATTTACAATTTTTACTGGCTTTACTTCCACGTAAAATCGCAGCAAATCAAGTACTCCTGTCACGATTGGCTGTATGAAAATGACCTTTTGCTGTAAACGTGGATTCCCTTCCCGCAAGCTCATCACATCAATCAAATCATTCAAGATGAGTGACAGCCGACGTCCGACAGATAACACCGTTTCTAGCTCTTTGATGCTTCTTTCCTGCAGCAAATGCCGTTCCCTTTTTAATACGGATTGCGACATGTTCAGAATGCCATGAAGCGGATTTTTGAATTCATGGGAAGTATTCGCCAAGAATTGATCCTTATGATCATTCATTCGTTGCAAGGTAGCAGCAAGGTCCTTTGTGTTCACATGCATGCTAAAGTAATCATGAAACCATAAGGACGCAAAACAGCCCATCGCGATAATCAGATCAAATGGATAGTAGACAAGACTCAAACCATAATCACGCCAGATTAAATACCAAATTAAATGGTGAACCAGCGCAAGAATCGAAAAAAGCAGTAAAAGATGACTCTTTATATCCTTCATTACTTTTTTAAAAATAGCTATGATCGTAATCGATGTTGCGATTGTAACCAGTAGAGAATAGAGTGGGAAAAGCATGATGATCTGGGCGGGGGCTAAAAACAGAGTAATGCCCGCAGTCCCCAAATGCAAAGCAGAAAAATAGCGATGAATCCTCCTCCAATAAGGAAGCCCACGATGCTCCGTACACTCTAGCAAAGCATAAAACCCAATAACAAGAGCAACATTCGCTAGCCGATAGTCCCAATAATAGCCGATGTAAAATATTTGATGGAACAGCTTCTCATCATTACTCAATACATTCGTAAGTGTTACACATAGTGTTAGCAATGAGAAAAAGAGCAGCTTTTTTTCCCGATTTCCTAGTAAAAACAAGATAAGCGCATAGACCGAATGCATAAAAAATATGATCGCGGCCAGAAGCTGCATGGAAGAAGAAACTTTCATTTCCTTTGCAATGGCGTCTTCTAAACCGAATTTGATTGAGCGAACAATACCGCTGCTTCGACTATCCTCGTAATTGGAAGCCTGAATCACCAGTTCAATCACGCCGTTCTCGTCTGCTGTAAAGGTTGTAGAGTAAGGCAGATTTTTCGCCGTATACTCATCCTTCGTTTCCGCAACACTCCCGGATTTCGCCAGCAATCGGCCATTTACGTATACCTCTGAAGCTGTGCGCACACTGGGTACGCGAATACTATAATTCAGCTCTTTCGCCGGATTCACATACAGACGCACACGATAAGAACCAAAACCATAAGAGGTTGGCTTTTCAGCCCGCAAAGCTTCATTCCATCCACCAGGAACCTGAATAAGCTTTGGATGCTTTTCGCCTAATACTTTTTTATGTCTACCATCCATCAACCACTGTTGAGGATAAAACTCCCATTCTCCATCGAGTAAAAGTACGTCACTCTCTCCTGCATTCCAATCACGCAAATCAAGTTGACCACCCTTGATGTCCATGCGTTTTTGATCACTAAAAAACTCCATCCACAGAAGTCGCGAGCTGGATAAAATGACTAATAGTAACCCAAGTAGCAATAGAATATGGCTCTTTTTCATTTCGTTATTTGGCGAAATATTTTGCCAAGTACTGCTCCTTTCTCACTCATTTTTTGTGAATATTTCATCATTTCTAGTTCTTACACACCCAAGAGCACAGCCATCAGTTGATCTCATTACCTGAATGTCTAGGAAGATGATTGAAATCAGAAATAAAGGAGTGGACAAAGTGTAACCTTCGCCCAATCCTTTTCATCTTCCTGCATGATCTATTCTAACCCATGTTATGCCAAGCCAGCGCTTTTTTTTCAAGCTCTTGTACAAACGCATCTTTTCCATCCATGTACGATTCAATGTCTCTTGGGTACTGTCTGGCGAGGCTTTCCTTTACATTTCCGTAAAGAGCTGCTTCATCTGGATGCGCTCGGAGGTAATCTCTTACCGCCAAATGACGAGTAATATCTTTTTTGTTATCCTCCTGAAATACATGCACTTGATGCGTGCGATGATCCCCGCCTTTTCGGAAGTATCGTCTTCCTTTCATGCCAAGCTCGCCCATGCATTCATAGCCAAGACTCTTCATTTGCTCATTAAACGAATCAATTTTGCTGATCTCTTTTACTACTGGCATGATATCAATAATTGGTTTTGCTTTCAAACCTGGGACAGCAGTGCTACCGATGTGATAAATATGAACGAGCTCGTTCCCCAAAATTTCTTTTATTTTGTGAGACTCCTCTTCAAACTCTTGCTCCCAATCATCCTGGTACGCTGTCACTACAACATGCATCTTATTGACCTCCTCAAAAGAATTTTCTTTTCCGGACAGTTCAAGCCATTGGATCATCATATAAAAATGAGGATAGCAATGTCAAGGAGAAACATGTGAAAAAGCCCTCCCCCGTATCCCGGTAGAAGGGCTTCGATCAAAAGTCAAATGATACTTGTGACGTGCTTTTAAAGAGGTTGGCTCATAGATCTAATTCACTAAAGAATAGATGGCACTGATTTTTGCAGGCTCGGAGCGATTTCCAAAACGATCAACAGCGTAGACCGTTATATGAATTTCGTCTCCTTCTTTTACATCAAGTAGATCGAGAATCTTTCCAACACCCCGGACCAGATTATTTCCTCTGTAGTTACTTTCATACGTTTTCTTCACGCCATTATTTTCTGGCGTAGCTTCTGAACCATTATTAAAATATACTTCAAAATGATCCAAATCATCATCACTGGTTTGGTCGTTCCAGGAATACGTCATCGTATTCATACCTGGATTATCAACGAACGTAAGACCCGTCGGTTTACCAGGTCCTGCTTTATCCCAAACGATCATCGTGCTGTCATTTCCTTTTGGATTGGAAACATGATCAGCATCGTCGACTGCGACTACAGTAAAATAGACGTGATCTCCATCATCTGGTGTGAGATCACCATTTATTAACGACGACAGGTCAATATCACGTTTTCCTGCTGAAGCCACTATCTGATACTTATCACTGAATTGATTTGTTCCGGGTGCTACATTGAGACCCACAAACACAATGTAATGATCTACCCCTTCCGTGGCAGCATCATCGTCTACGAGAGTGATTGCAGCAACGGTTGTACTGTCCTCTTTTTGTTTTCCTGTCAACGGCGCGCTAAGTCCATTCGGAGGTGTTGAATCGCTATTCTCGTCTTATCCCTTATCGGCTTATAACGAGCCTACACCGTACATGCGACTTTCATCGCATACGGCGTTCCATCAGCAGAAGGAACATTCAAGCAATTGCTACTTACAATGGGCAGATAGATTGTATCATCCAACGATCAACAAAGAATAAACAAGCGCTGCAAGCTCATATGACGACCTGAATGAAAACAAAAAACGAAAAGACCCGTATCTGCAATACGCCGAAACGGGTTCTTTAATCCATACGGTGGATTGTATGTAGTTCTCGAAGATTTGCTTCCTGAACCAGTTCGGAGACGGTAACAAATCGGTACCCTCTCTTTTTTAGAATGGGAAGAATTCGTTTTAAAGCCCGTACTGTCTGTTTCCGATTGCCACCGTGATCATGAAACAAAACAATATTGCCTCTGCGTGCTCCATTGACAACCTTACTGACGATTTTTCCTACGCCCGGACGTTTCCAATCCTGGGTGTCCAGATGAAATGACCACAATACATAGGAATAACCGGCTTCTTTGACCACACTCACTACTGTTGGATCAATGTACCCGCTAGGTGGTCGAAACAATTTGGGCGGCTTCTGTCCCGTTGCTGAAATAATAGCCTCCTCTGTACCAGCTATCTCCTGTAAGATTTGTTCCTTTGTCATTTTCCATATTTTACCATGATTTGTTGTGTGATTTCCAAGCTCATGCCCTTCCCGCACCTGCCGTCTCACCAGTTCCGGAAATTTCTTCACCTGATTCCCATTGACAAAGAAGGTGGATTTGGCGCCATACTGTTTCAATACGTCGAGAATCTGTGGTGTATATAATTGATTTGGACCATCGTCAAAAGTCAGTGCAATCATTTTTTCCTTCGTGTGAACATCCCAAACGACCCCTAGAGCTTCATAATAGGTCCGGCTAAACTTTGATTTGGCAGTAGCTCCTTGCGTCAAAGTAACCATGAGAATGGAAGTGACAACGAAAGAAATTTGTAGGAAAAGTCTTTTCATGGCGCCTCCATTGTCATTTTTGATCATGCTCTCACATACGGCCCCACCAGATTTTCGGTCATATGATAATGGTGGGGTGCATTTAAATCTACTTCCTCCCTATGCGCTTAACGTATAGGTTTCTCAATAAAACCTAATTTATCCTGTGAAAATAATACACCTTAGTGTCATCGCGATGCTTGAAGCGCTTGTTATGGTACAATATGGATACACAGGCACTTATTCATCCTTTTCTTTGTGCTCTGGCGTAACTCGATTCGCGTTAAAAATCAATGAGGTGATACAAATGAAAGCAGTCCTCCTCATGCTGACGCTTTTACTCACAAGTTTTGCTTCTGTCCAACCTGACCAATCCAAACGCATTTTTGTTTCTGAAGGTGATAGCATGGTTCCTGCCTTAAACAACGAAGATCGCTTTTTCGTTGATAAAACTTACTATGACTCTCACCCTATCCAGCGTGGAGATATCGTTATTTTCCAAGCAGAAAAAAATCGGCAATTCGTGAAAAGGGTGATTGGGTTGCCAGGAGAGTCACTTGAGTATAGAAATGATATCCTCTACATAGATAGTAAAGTGACCGATGAACCATACTTGGCATCCGTTAAAAATGAAGCTCAAGAACAAAATCTCATGCTAACGGAAGATTTCGGACCAATAACGATTCCTGAAGATGCAATATTCGTATTAGGTGATAATCGTTTAAATAGTCTAGATAGCAGAATGATGGGTCCCATTCCATTCAATCAAATAATAGGCAAAATGACGATCAAGCTGCCCTCAAAATAAATCGGCTTTTTACTTCCACGCTCCGTACAAAGAGCGTGGATTTTTTGCTTTCGGCCCCCTTTTTATCACTCGTTTGTCGTAACCAATATCTAACGTAGCCGTACTTACTATCGGCATTGTTTAACAGGAAAGGGGATCTCAAATTGAAGCATTTCATAAAGTTAAATGTGATCAGCATACTCTATGCTCTTATGATATTTGTTCCTCTCGAACTTATGGTTAATGTTTATCGAATCAGTAGAATAACAGGTATAGATATTGGTGCCGTAACTATAGGAAGCGGTATAGCGACGATCGTTGGATTTATACTGGGCACAACACTTTTCTTTTTTCTGACAAACAAGTGGTTGAACGGGAGAAAAATGAATTACTGGACGATTATCCTCTGGGTTCCGTATTTTGTTCTCTTTGGATATTTATTTGCCTCTTACTTCCCAATAACCTATGGAGGGGATGACCCTAATCCAGCTACAGGTCTTGTTGCAATAGGTGCATTGCTTTCTTTTCCTTTTTATATCCTGATTATCAATCTGATCGGTTCCGTCAATTATGATAAAACCATTTAATAATCGGAACATAAATAGGGTGCCCTGAAAGCTGGGCTTCCTTTTATTTTGTCATGCGCAAATTACTAACTTTAGTTAGTAGCTGAATATATCTGCACCTTTCATACTATAAATTGCCCATTGTAAATGTTTACTTCTTCATCTGTTGGTGGAACGCCGTGTGCGATGAAAGTCGCTCGCACGGTGTAGGCTCGTTATAAACCAAAAGGGATAAGACGAGAATAGCCAAGGGAAAACGCTTGATTTTGACAGAATAGTTGATACCCGCATTAGCTTCGAGGATCCTGAGTATTACGACAAGATTACGAGTGTTAAATTGTATTCAGTCGTAGGAACTGTAAAAAATGAACTGAAGATCTTACATGAAGAATGGCCTGGTGGATACGATTACTATGATCCTGGAGTTGGAATGGAGAAAATACTGGCCTTTTCTCCGAACTTGTTCCCCCAATCCAAAATCTATCAAGTAGTTATCAAAGCAGATGGATATGTCGATGTGGTTCTTACGATTGAAGGACCTGTGCCGGGATAATACTGGTTCAAATTTTTACCATATCAGGAAACAGGAAACTCAAAAAGGCTGCCGTAAATGGCAGTCTCTTTTTTGGGGGTAGGATTGAAAAATTTTTTAAACAACACTAGTTCACTGACAGTTCTTGTCAGCTGATCACTATCACAATAAAAGAAAGAGTCATTCGCTTTCCAATAACAGCAATAAACTTACTAATAAAATAGTGAGGAGGAGTCAATTATGGGCATTACCACGACATTTCGTGGACTCAGCACGATTAGCTTCTGGGCTTCTGATCTGGCGGTAGCAAAACAGTGGTACACCGAACTTTTTGGAGTCGAGCCATACTTTGAACGCCCAGGATATTTTGAATTTCGTCTTGGTGACTTTCAGCATGAGCTGGGTGTCATTGATAGCCGATACGCACCCAATCGCCTCGCAACAAGCCCATCCGGCGCTATCGTGTACTGGCACGTTGATGATGTGACAGCGATTTTCGATAAGCTACTGACTATGGGAGCAACGAAATACGAGGAACCTATAGAACGCGGTCCGGGTTTTATCACTGCTTCCGTAGTTGATCCTTTTGGGAACATCCGCGGAATTATGTACAATGCGCACTTTTTGGAGGTTGTAGAATCAACCAAAAAACCATGAAGTGTTTCATTAAGCCTAAACACATAAATACGTGGGGTAGTTGAAAAAAGAAAAGTTATTCAACTAAACTACTGAAGAGAAGAATAAGTAATGAACCGAACATGGAATCAGAGGGATGATTGAATGACAATTAACATTGCACTATTAAGAGGTATCAACGTAGGTGGACACAATAAAATCAAGATGGCAGAATTAAAAAGTATGTTTCAATCGATGGGCTTCGAACGAGTACAAACATACATTCAAAGTGGGAATGTAGTGTTTACATCCACAGAAGATGCAGAATCACTGCGTAAACGAATAGAACACGAAATTGAGAAGGTTTTTTCTATTTCGGTCACCGTGGTAATAAGAACATCCGAAGAGCTAGAACAAATTATTGAAAACTGTCCATTTTCTGAGGAAGTACGAAAAGAAGCACAAGCATCGAAACAGGTAGAGACTTTTTACGTATCCATGCTGCTCCAATCACCTTCACAAGAAAGAATCGAACTGCTTAAAGAATTTGCGTCTGAAATGGATGAATATCATGTTCAAGATCGTGAAGTCTATTTATTGCTCCGTGAAGGGGTCCGTAATTCTAAGCTAGCGAATAATCTTTTTAAGTTGAATGTACCTTCTACTGTGCGTAATTGGAAAACGATAAACAAACTCTATACTTTAGTAAAATCTATGGAAGCATGAGCAAAGCAAGCGCCCCAAAAACGTATTCAACATTTGGGGCGCTCAAGTATTTAGATAATGTTAAACACTTACAGCCATATTACTGTCGATGTGCAATAGCTGCTCCTTTACACAATAAAGGCTGTCTACTTACATAACCCTTTTAAACATCTTCTCCAGATCATACCCGGAAAAATGAATCACGATCGGCCTGCCGTGCGGGCAAGTAAACGGACTGCTACTTACCCGAAGCTGATTCAACAGGCTTTCCATCTCTGCATGTGTCAAAAAACGGTTTGCTTTAATCGAGGCTTTGCAGGACATCATGATCGCCGCTTTTTCTCGCATTTGGACTACGTTCGCTTGGCTGCCCTCTCCAGCCTCCAGTACAAATTGGATCAATTCTTCAATGACCTCCAGCTCTGCCCCTTCTGGAAACCAATGTGGGTGCGCCCGCACGATAAAAGTCCGCCCCCCGAATGCTTCTATCTCCAAGCCAAAGGATTGCAGCTGAGGCAGTCTCTTTTCCAGCTTGGCTGCTTCTGCTGTCGTATACTCCACTGTATGAGGAAAGAGCATCATCTGGCTGGTCACATCTTCACTTTCCAGCTTCTTCATGAAAAACTCGTAGAAAATTCTCTCCTGCGCGGCGTGCTGATCGATCAGGTACATCCCGTCATCATTTTGAGCAACGATATACGTACCATGTACTTGTCCAACGGGATACATCACTGGGACGGCAGATTCATCCTCTTGTGCCTGAGGAGTATCTGCAGGCAAGTTATAAACCTCCTCCGCAGCAGATTCAGGTACAGCTACCTGAACTGTATCTTGCACAACCTGATTCTCGGTCTCTGCTACATGCGATTCTTGCGAACTGACCAGTTCCTCTACCTGTTGCCTATGCACGTTCTGCGTCGTTACCGCTTGCAAGCTGTCACTTTCGTACCAGACTGTAGCCTCCATGACCGCTGATTTTTCAACGGCTTGCTCCATTTCCAACTGAGTAGTTGTGACTTCCGGCTCTTTTCGCGAATACTCCTGCTTTGTCATCCATTCCAGCAAACGCGGACTCGCTCCGATTCCCGAAGAAATCGCAGGAGAAGCTGTAGGCGTCGGCAGCTGAAGATCAAATTGCGGCTGGACGATCTGGTTTACGACCTTTGCCTTGGAGGCACTCGCCATAGGGCGAACGATGCCCAGTCCTTCTCGTAACGTCTCTTTTACCGATTGCTCAATCGCACTACAAAGCTCATCCTCTTTACTGAATTTAGCCTCCAGCTTCGCAGGATGAACGTTTACATCCACAAGTGTGGGGTCCATTTCAATCTGCAGAGCTACAATCGGATAACGTCCGATCGGCAAAAGAGTATGGTAGCCTCTCATGATCGCATTATTCAACGAATAGCTGCGGACATATCTCCCGTTCACAAGCGTCGAGAGGTAGGACCGGTTTGCACGCGTTACTTCCGTTTTGGACAAAAAACCGCTCCAGCGAAAATCAAGGGTTTCACCTGCTATCGGCAAGAGGAGCTTGGCTACCTGGACCCCATAAATCGCTGCCATGACATGGAGCAGCTTGCCGTCACCTGATGTTTGCAGCAGCGACTTCCCATTATGAGTCAAAGTAAACGAAATTGATGGATGGGTAAGGGCAAGTCTGTTCACGTAATCCGAAATATGCCCTACTTCTGTGGCAATGGACTTCATGTATTTCAAACGTGCTGGAGTATTGAAGAACAGGCTGCGAACACAAATCTCTGTTCCCCTTACTGCAGCGACATCCTGTGCTTCGCCTAACATGCCGCCTTCAATTGAAATCCGTGTCCCGATTTGACTGCTTGATTGACTGCTCGTCAACTCCATGCGGGAAACGGCGGCTATACTTGGGAGAGCCTCGCCGCGAAAGCCAAGGGTACGAATCCGAAACAGGTCACGGGCATTTTTGATCTTGCTCGTCGCATGACGTTCGAAAGCCAGGGAGCAATCTTCTCTGTCCATCCCTTGTCCGTTATCCACGATGCGAATCAGTTCGAGTCCGCCTTCCTCGACATGAATCTCGATTGCCGTAGCAGAGGCATCAATCGCATTTTCCACCAACTCTTTCACTACCGATGCTGGTCTTTCTACCACTTCACCTGCGGCAATCATATTGGAGAGATGCTCATCCAGCAATTGAATTTTTCCCATAAGCTCCTCCTTTCCGGGCGAGTGCTAGTTCTTTTTCAGCTGCTGCTTCCATGCGAACAGCTTCATCATTGCATCCATCGGCGTTGTCGAATTCAGATCCAACTCCCGCAGATCAGCCAGAATCGCTTCTTCCTCTTCGGACAATAAGGAAACAGGCTCTTCGCGTACAGCAGCCACTGGTGCTGCCCATAGTGCTTCTAGTGACATTTGCGTATCCGTCGACATAGCTGTCCCAGCCTCCAAGCCAGACAAAATACTGCGCGCCCTGTCGATGACCCAAACTGGCATTTCCGCCAACTCAGCTACATGAATACCATAGCTTTTGTCCGCTCTGCCTTCTTCGATTTTGTGCAAAAATAACAGCTTGCCATCCCGTTCCTCGCAGCGAGCATTGACGTTCACCACACCACTCAGTGTGTCTGTAAGCCCAGTAAGCTCATGATAATGGGTGGAAAACAAAGTTTTTGCCCCGATTTTTTGGCAAATGTATTCAATAACAGCTTGTGCGAGAGCCATTCCATCGTACGTTGAGGTACCTCTTCCGATCTCATCGAGCAATATCAGGCTGCGCTCCGTCGCTTTTTGCAGGGCGTGCCTTGTTTCCAGCATCTCCACCATAAAGGTACTGTGTCCACCAACCAAATCATCTGCAGCGCCAATTCGCGTGAAAATTTGATCGACCAGCGAAAGCTTGGCTTCTTTTGCAGGAACAAAACAACCGATTTGCGCCATCACCGTGATCAGGGCAATTTGTCTCATATAGGTACTCTTACCAGCCATATTTGGCCCTGTAATGAGCAGTACGAGTCGGTTTGAATGATCCATCTGCACGTCGTTGGCTACATACTTCTCCCGATCAAGAACTGCTTCGACAACCGGATGTCTTCCCTCGGTAATGACATATTCACCTGCATTCGTGAATTGCGGACGAATAAAGCCACGTTCATCGCTAACAGTAGCAAAGGCTTGGAGAACGTCTACAGACGCAATCCGTTCTGCCAGACTTTGCAGACGTGGAATATGCAAAGCAATTTCGCTGCGTACAGCAACAAAAAGCTGATACTCCAGCTCTGTCATTTTTTCTTCGGCTTCCAAAATCAGTGCTTCCCGCTCTTTTAGCTCAGGTGTGATATAGCGCTCTGCATTGGTAAGTGTCTGTTTGCGCTCGTATCGTCCAGCAGGTACATTGGCGATATTGGCTTTGGACACCTCGATGTAATAGCCAAACACTTTATTAAATCCTACTTTTAGCGAGCGAATCCCCGAAGCCTCCCGCTCTCCTTGCTCAAGCTGGGCAATCCACGTCTTGCCATCTCTGCTAGCAGAATGAAGCTTGTCCAAATACTCATCGTAACCACTGCGAATCATCCCGCCTTCGCGGACAGAAATGGGAGGATCGTCTACGAGTGCAGTATGGAGCAAACTGACAAGGTCCGTACATTCATCCATTCCTTGAGCAATATCAGCCAAAACACGCGATTCGGTTTGTGTCAAAAGCCGTTTGAGCTCGGGTACTGCTTCTAATGAATGGCGAAGCTGGATCAAATCACGCGCATTTGCATTTCCATAGGAGATTCGTCCAGCGAGTCGCTCAAGATCATAGACACGGTCCAGACTTTCCCGAATATCTGCACGTAGCAGCAGATCGCTTTTCAACGCTTCCACCGCTTCCAAACGGGCATCCAGTTCTTCCTGTCTGAGCAGCGGACGTTCAATCCATCTTCGTAATAACCGTCCTCCCATTGCCGTCTGTGTACGATCCAGAAGCCATAGGAGCGATCCCTTTTTGGCCTTGTCGCGTATTGTCTCGGTCAACTCGAGGTTACGTCTGGAAAAACCGTCCATTTGCAAATATTGATTAGCCTCATACCTCTTTAGCAAACGCATGTGCGACAAGCTTCGTTTTTGCGTGGTTCCTATGTAGAACAAGAGTCCATTGACTGCTGCACGCATGGCAAGATCCAGGTCTTTTGCCTGTTCGCCGTATTGCTCATCGACAGCAAAAGCGTTCATATGGTTCCGATCCACAACTGTGAAAGGGAGTGCAGTCTTTGGCAAAGCGGAAAAACCGACGAACACCAATTCTTTCGGGCGATATTGAAGCGCCTCATCCAGGACACTATCTCCCTCGCCGATGACGGAAGTAATATACAGCTCACCTGTACTCATATCGCAGGCAGCGATCCCTGTCCGACCGTCCAGACTGGCAAGTGCAGCCATATAGTTATTTTCCTTGTCTGTAAGCCACTTGCCCTCCATCATGGTTCCTGGTGTAATGACGCGGGTTACTTCACGACGAACGACACCCTTGGCTTCCTTCGGGTCTTCCACCTGCTCGCAGACCGCTACTTTATGCCCTTTTTTCAACAACTCCGCAATGTATCCATCTGCCGCGTGGTGAGGAACTCCACACATCGGAATTTTCTCATCGCCTCCGCCACCGCGGCCAGTTAATGTAATTTCCAGCTCACGGGACGCCAGGATTGCGTCATCAAAAAACAATTCATAAAAATCGCCTAACCGAAAAAATAAGAAAGTATCCGGATAATCTTTTTTGATAGCCAGATACTGTTGAATCATTGGGGTATATTGCTCCATATTTTTCTTCTCCTAGACTAGAAATCTCGACGCTATTATACCATGATTGCTGCTATTGTTGAATGTCTATCAGACATTACGAGAGGCTCAGCCCAAGCTCCATGCCTTGCGCAAATCCTCGTCGGAAGCCCAACTATCACCTTTGAGTAAAATGGAAAAATAGCGATCCAGATGGATGCGAGACAGAACATAGCCTGGCAAGCCTCTTAGCTCCTCCCAAATCTGCTCGACATAGGGAACCAGTGCCGCTTTGTCACCACGATAGTATGCTTTGATCATCGACAGCTGTAAATGCGGAGCTGCACGCAATTGCGAATGACCTGTTGCAATAAGTCTGGCCAAGTGCAGTACTCCCCTTGCGATATCAGGATGCACGAGCCAACTTGGGAGCGTGCGATACTCAAATCCGTACGATTTTTCCCGAAAATCCCCTAGGAAGCCATATCGTTGTCTGCGTGTAACACAGCCGGAATCTTCGATGAGCACAAGCGGAAGAGCCAAATAAGCATCCAGCTTGCGCCGAAGGGAAAATGTCGCCGTCATCCCACTGAAATGAATATGTCCTCCGATCGGATATCCTGAAAATGGCATGCCTCCAGCTAACCACTCCAGCTTGCTGTTTCCAAGCTTTTTGTAGGCCAATTGAAGCGCCTCCTGAATATGAAAGAACAATTCGTCCGGGTCCTCCGAAGGATCAGGCCGGAGTTCTGCAATTGGGTGCTGGTGCATAGCCAGCTCTTCACGATATCTTGTCGTATCGCAACCGACCTTACCTCCAACCTTTAAAAAATCGGAGGCAAGCGCCATCTCACCAGTTTGCTTGCGCAGTGCAAATTCGGGGTCAGCCCCCAATTTCTCTAATTCTTGTGGATGCTGACGGATCCGCGCTTCCCACCAATCTTTTGCCGCTTGCATAAAACGGTCCTTGTCCTGTTGCGGCCATTCCGGCTCGACTTGAACCACCTTTTGGCGATGGGGTGAAGCAGCCATGATCGTTACCTCTCCAGCATCGATTCCGGCAGCATACAGACTGCGCGCAGCCAAGCCCTTCACTACCTGAACCTCTGGCTCAATAACAGACAGAGCTACCTGTTGATACTCAGGCTCCTCCAAGCGATGAAGAAGCCATTGTGGACTCTCCATACTTCTTTCCATATGCAAGACATGCTCCTGATACAGAGAGACTTTGTATGTCCGCCATCCTGGCTGGGCACTTTTCCCTGTGGTCACGGGTATCCCACTTTGTCTGAGCAGCCATCTACCGATCTCTGGCCGCTGTAAAAGAATTTGGGCCTCTTTCGCATTCGCCGTCATGGCTTCTGCCGTTCTCGCTCCTGACTGCAAGATAAGCCGCTTCCCTTTTACGCGCGCAAACATGGCTATCACGCTCCCTCTCTCTTCCTTTCCATATTCTATGTTTGCGCCCAAAAAAGAGTGAGGCGAGATAGCCCGCCCCACCTGCTTCGTTGATGATTCCATGCGAAAGGCAAAAGAAAAAGAGGAGATGGAAGTCTCCTCTTTAGTCAAGCTCGTCGAGCATTGTGGCTGAATCAAAGTCATCAAATTCGTCACTGTTATCTTCAAAGTCGCCTAACATATGAAGATCCTTTTCTTCGCAACTATTGCAGACAACAACGCATACTTTGGTTTCCCCAATGATTTCTACCGCAAATTCGCTTTCAACCTTGACTGTGATTGTGCCGCCTCCACTCAACTCGGCTTTGACGCACTTCGGCTGCTCCACGGCGCGAGCGACAATTTCAAGATCGCCTCTGCAGTTTCTGTCGAAGAACGTTAGCGGAACGAGTACGGAGAACTTGACAGTTTCCCGCTTGACTTCGGTTTGCGTGTTATTTGCAAACGAGAACCACAGGTTGACGTCATACGTACCAGATACTTCAACCGCGTCTCCGACTTTCTCTGCCTGGAAGTTCGTGTTTATAATCCAGCATCCGAGGATCGTCGAAGGAGTTTGCGACGGTATGATGGTGTGGGTGGTAGTAGAGAATTTATGGCCTTTACCGCAGACAGCTTTCGCGATGAGTTCCCGGCACTGTAGATCTTTGTCTGTACCCGACATTTCGTTACCTCCTCCATACAACGTTTCTGTACATTTGTATGCAGGGCATTCGGCTAGGGTGCAAACACCCACCTTATTTTGGGAAACTTGTTTGGGAGCTCATCGCGTCAGCTTTTTGTCACACTCTTCTATTGTATAGGCGTTTTTTAGGAGCAGCAGCCCCCATGATTTTTCTTCTCGGGTCCGCCACCGGTTTCACCTGTCAGCGGATTTCCACCTGTATCCAGAATGATTCGTTCTGACACCGTATTTGTAATTACATTCGTAACCATTTGCAAAAGATCGTTAACATCTACTTGAGATTGCTTGAATTCGTTTACGATCGGAATAGAATCCAGCTCTTCGTGGAGTTGATTATATTCGCCTTCCACCTTTTGTACCAGTTCAGTCTTGTTGATGGATTCAAACATGACCATTTGCTTCTGTTTTTGCTTCAGCTTATCAATTAAATCTTGGACGCGTTCGTTGTGCTTGATTTGCAGCTCAGCACGCTTGAAGAAATCTACTTCATTCGTGCGCGAGATCATCGCAGCCAATTCGCGTGCCTTTTCGAGAATTTCTTTTTGTGTGTACAGGTTTGTTTGTTCCATCTCAATTACACCTCAACTTTGGTAACAATTTCTCCGTGGAGTGTCCACGTTTTTGCATCATTAATTTTTACATGAACGTACTGTCCAATCAAAGACTTATCGCCAGTAAAATGGACCAGCTTGTTTGTGCGCGTACGCCCAGCAAGCACATCCGGATTGTTCTTCGATTCGCCTTCCACGAGTACCTCCAGCACTTGATCCTGAAGCTTTTTATTTTGCTCCAGGCTGATGCGTCCCAGCACCTCATTCAAACGATACAAGCGCTGTTTTTTCACTTCCATCGGTACGTTGTCCTCCATGACTGCTGCAGGTGTACCTTCGCGAGGAGAGTAAATGAAGGTGTAGGCAAAATCGTAGCGCACTTCCTCCACCATCGAAATCGTCTCTTCAAACTGTTCGTCCGTTTCGCCCGGGAAGCCAACAATAATATCGGAGGATAAGGAGGCATTCGGAATTGCCGCTTTAATTTTACGCACGAGCTCCAGGTAATGTTCACGCGTGTATTTGCGTGCCATACGCTTGAGTACCTCTGTAGATCCCGATTGTACAGGAAGATGAATTTGTTCTACCAGATTACCGCCATGAGCCAGAACCTCGATCAGATGATCGTCAAAGTCTCTTGGGTGGCTAGTCGTAAAGCGGATACGCGGAATGTCGATTTTGCGAATTTCATCCAGAAGATCACCAAAGCCATACTGAATATCTTCGAAATCTTTTCCATACGCATTGACATTTTGTCCGAGCAGCATAATTTCCTTAAACCCTTGGCGAGCAAGATCGCGCACCTCGGCAATCACATCTTCCGGACGTCGGCTGCGTTCTTTCCCACGCGTATAGGGCACGATACAGTACGTACAGAACTTGTCACAGCCATACATAATATTAACCCAGCCCTTTGTGTTTCCTTCACGCAATTTGGGCATATTTTCGACGATATCGCCTTCTTTGGACCATACCTCAATCACCATTTCCTTGCTGAACATCGCATCGCGCAGCAATTCAGGCAAGCGGTGAATGTTGTGTGTTCCAAAAATCAGGTCAACCTGTGTGTAGCTTTTGAGGATTTTATTAACGACCTTCTCCTCCTGCGACATACAGCCGCAAACGCCAAGGATCAGGTTTGGATTATTGTTTTTGAGGCGCTTCATATGTCCAAGCTCACCAAAAACCTTGTCTTCAGCGTTTTCACGGATCGCACAGGTATTAAACAAAATGACATCTGCATCCTCAACCTCATCGGTGGACGTATAGCCCATTTGCTGCAAAATGCCGGAGATTGTTTCAGAATCATGTTCATTCATCTGACAGCCGTACGTGCGAACATGATAACGCTTCCCTTTTCCGATGCCTTGCATATCCTCGGGAATCACGAAATCATAATGAACCTGGATTTCTTCCTTCCCGCGTTTTTTCGCATCCTTCAAGGAAGGCGGTTGAAAGTATTTTGCAAAGTCTGCCGTTGTTTTCGGAGACTTAGCGGATTTTAAGTCCGGAGTCGCCTCTTTTGTTTCCTTCATCATGTATCACCTCAGTAGAATTATCATCATTCATTACCAATAAATAATTATATCATTTTGGGTCATACAAAAGCTAATGCATAATGAGGCAAAATATGTACGGATGAACAAACAAAAGAGCACTGTAAGAAAGTGCCCTTTTCCAGTAACGAAAGCTATTTCACAAACGAGAAGCTGATCACCGTTTGAAATACAATATGCAAAATTGATGCGTCTTCCGTCTGAAGTGAGATCACTCCGGTTGTTACTCCTGTCAGCTTTCCTTTTATTTCACCGCCAATCGTTCGGACCTCGATAGCAGATCCGATGCCTTGTGACAGGAGTTGATACAAAGGCGTCCCAGGTAGTGGAATGTGGCTGTTAGGGGAAATGCTGGCCACTGTTATTCCCCCCTCATGAATCCAATTTATCCATCACAATGCCTATGGCAATTCTTCAATATAAAGAATATTTGCCATGGGGACTTTAAACGGTGCCAGATACAGATAGTCATTTCCTACACGATTAAGAGTCCCTGTAATGACATATCCGCCGACACCGATGTTCAAAGTAGTCCCGACTTGCAGATTGTAAATCAAATCACCTGACAAGGTTGACGATGCCATCCTGTTCCCTCCCTGCTGCTGTCATGAACCTTGCTTACACCGTTTCAATATTCGTTATTTTTTCCAAAGGAATTGTCATCGTTGAACCGACCAAGGTTGAAAATGTAACAATGCTCGTCCCTACACTGGCTACTGTTCCGGCTGTTCCCGTAGGCTGGCCTGCTGTCATAATAACGATGGTCGAATTCGCTACCAGATAAGAGGTGAGCAGGTTCCGAATCTCTGCGTAATCCATCCCTCCCCCACCTCCTCCTGTGTTTGCATACAATCCGATATCATCAATCAATACGGGCGAGCTGCGCTGTTGTGGTATTTTATGAACAAAAAGTACTATCAGGCTGATTCAGCGTCCGCATGCTCAGTGCAAAGCCTAAACTCACCGTGTTTTGAGCAGCATCTAGAAATAGGAGAAAAATAGACATCATAGGGGAGCGTAATTCGCCTGCTTTTGCGAGCGAAATAACAAACTGATAGGAAGAATTTGAATCGACAGGCACGATTTGCTGGATATAAGAATTGGCCATGCCCCCCTCTAGCTGGGCACTAAAAAAACCTGTCTGGACATATCGGCAGTTAATTGTTGCATTGAAGCTTTGCCAGGCTGCAAGCGTTCCTGTCTCAAAACCGGGATTAGCAATCAGATTCATTGGCTCCTGATTTCACCTCCTACAGTTCATGACAAGCAAATATACGATACAATATGCCAGACATATGCAGCTCGTCTGTACGTTTGCAGTTGGCTGTTTCACTATTTTCCGTTCAAAAATCCCTATCCTTCTGTTGTTTTACTTGACAAAATGGGCGAGCAAATCTGGAATGTGATCAATGATTCCGTCAGTCTCCGCAGGTACCGGCCAATATTCGTCTCGTTTCCAGATTCCTTTCATCCCGATCGCACGAGCTGCTTGCACATCGTTTACCGGGTGATCCCCTACATAGATCGCTTCTTCTGCCTTTACCTGGAGCAAGCTGAGCGCTTTTTCAAAAATTTCCTTTGCAGGCTTGGCCATTCCTTCCTGTTCGGAAATCAGTATCGTCTGAAAATAGGCTTCAATGCCAATCGCTCGCAAGTTTTTTAGCTGAAACTGCGTACGCCCATTCGTGATCATCCCGAGTGCTATCCCATTGCTGCGTAATTGCTGTAAGGTATCGACGACGCCGGTAAATGCTTGACAGTCCAAATGAAAATTCTCGACATAATCGTCCAGTAATGTTTCCGCATCGATATCGTTCACCTGAAAATGTTCGAGAAGCTGCTGGTACACGACATCCTTCCAAACATAGCCACGCTGGTCCAAATGGATGAACTGTTCCTTGTAAGAGTCAAAGGGGATATGTCCGAGATGTTCGTAAAAGCGTTCATGCTGCCTTTTTAAAAAGGCGGGTATGGAGCCGCTGCGGTCCAGCAAAGTGCCGTCCAAGTCAAAAATACAAGCCTTTCGCATCGTTTTTCTCTTCCTTTCTGCAACCCTGTCATGAGTACTTCTTCCTTAAAGTCGCTCTCAAATCCTGCATTCCGCCCATCTTCCTCCGACTTTTCTCCTATTTTTTACAAAATGAACTTGTCCCTTGCAACATTCCAATCCCACCCAGCGTCAAAATATCTGCGAGACACAAAAACACGAGCAAATATGAGGAGGTTAACATGAAAAGAGCACTAACCCTTTTTCTATCGGTGTTAATGTTCCTGACTGTAATCCCGTTCGCAAGTGCCGCTTCTCCTTCGTTCTCAGACGTTCCACGTAATCACTGGGCGTATAAAGAGATCACAGAAATGGCCGAAAAAGGGATTATCAAAGGATACGACAACAAAACTTTCCGTCCAAACAATGAAGTGACACGCGCAGAATTTGCCAAGATCATGATTGCTGCAGCTGACGTAGATATTGACAAAAAATCTGTCAGCCAAACGTTTAAAGATGTACCAAAGTCTCACTGGGCATTCTACTATGTGGAATACGCCAAGCCTTACTTGACTGGCTATAAGTCGGGTTCAACCTACACTTACAAGCCTGACAACTCTGCTGTACGTGAAGATATCGCTGTCGCTTTGGTCCGACTGCTCGGATATGATAACAAATACAAAGCGGATATGAATCAATTGAAGAAATTCCGTGATTCGGACAATATTTCTCCAGCATTGCGTTCCTATATCGCAATTGCTATCCAGACGGATTTGATGAAAGGAAATAACAACTACTTCCGACCACAAGATCCGATTACTCGTGCTGAAGCAGCATCGCTGCTCTATCGTGCTCTGATCAACCGGGATGGCGATGAAACGAAAGTGGTTTTCCCGAATCCGGAGCAACCAAAGCCACAACCAATCAGCATTAGCGATTCGTTCTCCGAAACCAACCTGAAAAATTGGGATACGAAAAATGCAGATGGAAATTGGGGAGTTATCAACAAACAAGTCACTGCGGTTTCCACGGATGAGGATTTGAATCATTTCTTCCTGCCACTGATTTGGAAAGAATCCGCTAACCCTGAGAACTACGAACTGTCTGTTGATGTGAACGTAGAGGGTACAAATGGTCAAGGCGGTCTTTTCTTTAATGGTAAGGATGGCAAAGCAAATGTCGTTTACATCAACAAAGATCGTGTTTACCTCGGCAAGGTAAATGATGTAGAAGATAAAGACATTGATGTGATCGCTTCCGGCTCTTACAAGCTCAAATCGTCTAACCGCCTGAAGGTAGTTGTAAAAGGAAGCACCGTCTCCATTTATATGAACGATCAATACTTGTTCGGTCAGCAGCAAGTGAAGCAAGAAGGAACAAAGCTTGGTCTGTACCTGCAAGCAGGTGCTACTGAAGATGCACCTCGCAAGATGACATACCTGGATAATTTCTCTTTCAAAGAAGTGAATTAACTCGGAAAAACAAACGCCCGACACACTCAAAAATGATGTGTCGGGCGTTCATTTTATACACAAACTACGAAGGCATGTTCTTCCATCCTGAAAAAAGGAACGCAAAAGCCTAGAAATGAAAACGGTTCAGTTGTATAATGGTACCTATTCTTGTCCTGTGAAGGAGCCTATTTATGTCATTTTCTGTCAATCAGCCTTTTCGTTGGATGGACTCGGGTACCTATCAGGAAAGTCCACTCGAGCCATTGATCCGAGATGAAGCCCTGACAGCAAGTATGCAGCACGCTTCCGCTTCACCTGTCATCCATCTGTGGGTCTATGATCAAGCCCTCTATCTCGGGCGCAGAGACGCCAAGCTGCCTTATTTGCAGCAGGCCCTGCACCAGTTTGGTGTAAACGGCTTTGGATGTGTCCTAAGATCGTCTGGAGGCGCCTGTGTACCACTGGATGCTGGTGTACTTAATCTGGCTTGTTTGTTGCCGGATACCACGATATCGATTGATTCGTTCTTCTCGTTTGTTGCTGACCTGCTTCGTGTCGGATTACGTGACTATGGCACCCTGCAGTTTGGCGAAGTAGCCGGTTCGTACTGTGCAGGAGAATATGATTTTTCCATTCACGGAAAAAAAATCGGAGGCATGGCACAGCGACGTACCCGCTTTGGTTCTATTCTGCAGCTCTGTATCAACGTAGAAGACCGACCGCGTGGGGAATGGATGGAACATTTTTATGAAATTGCTGGTCTTCACGAGATGGATAACCATAAGCCGATTCCACGTATTGATGGGTCCACGGATGGCAGCATCGCCAGCATGACAAATCAATCTGCTACAGTTACTGATGTAAAAGAGCGCTTACTTGCTTCTATTCGGACACAATGGCCCGTAACGCCAACACCGTTTACTACCGAGCAAATGCTCGTAGATGAGTCTCGTCACCACCTGGCACAGCGCTTGCGCCTGTTTGCCTACACGGCAAAAGAATTGGCAGCAACTGACTGGCGTTTGCCTGAATAAAGATCTCATCGGATCAAAAGCTAATCTAAGGGTGCAGCTAGCCCACGATTGGCAAAAATCTTGGAGGATATATGAATAGCGATCGAAAGGGGACGTTTCAGGATCTGAATGCCCTTTTTGTTTTTGGGGCATGTACGATTCTAGTGATTCATATTCTCGGTTTTTTTATTGCCAACCAAACAGACTATCCATGGAACGAAAATCTTGAAGCCGTATTGTTGATCTTGCTCCGCTTCGGACGGTCCTTGTTTATTTTCGCAACAGGATTACTTCTGTTTTACTGGTATCGAAACCGACAATTGGACTGGAAAACCTTCTGGACGAAGCGCTGGCGCAATATCGTGCTTCCTTATATCATCTGGACTGCGATCTTTACCGGTTTTAAATTTCAGAGTATAAATCCGGTTGAACTGGCTTATCCTTTTTTTCACAGCTTGTTTACTGGAAGCGCTTTTTATCACTTGTACTATATTCCGCTCTATTTACAGCTCAATTTACTGTTTTGTCTGGTTAAGCCTTTGTTTGAGCGTTTTCTGAGCTTTCGTGTCGTACTCTTGCTGTTCGCTGGTCAAATGGGTCTGTATGTGTTGTACCACTACCTGTTCATCAATCCGCTCTGGGACATTGATTGGACCGCTAATTCGCTCCTGTCACTGGTTCAGCACACCTATATTGCAGGACAAAATTATGTGTACATGTATGTGTTTACTTTCTCACTAGGTGCCTATGCGGGATTGAATCTGGAGAAATGGCGTACGTGGACACATAAAATGCGTTATTTCGCTCATTTTGTCATGATCGTATCAGCAGGATGGATTATGGCGAACTATCTGAGTGGCTCCAAAAGCTACCTGGAAAGCCTGAATATATTTGAACCGCTGTATTTGATCTATACGCTGAGTTTTCTCGTCAGCTTCTATTCCCTATCACGTTATCTGGGGAAACTGCCAACAATGGGTCCATGGCTCTCCAATATAGCGAAACAAAATATGGCCATCTATCTCGTCCATCCACTGATTTTGTTTTTGTTAGAGAGCTATGTGATTTACCGGTTGAATTGGGCGACACCGCTTCTGATGCTTGCCATGTTTATCGTAACACCGCCTCTGTGCATCTTTTTGTATAAGCATACACTCATCTCATACTGGACAAGCCGTGTACGACAAAAGCCAAAGCAGGTCCTGCAGACGGAGACCCAGAAAGCCTGACGGGATATGAGGTCTGTTTCCTTCAAAATCCTAATGTAAAAACCGGGGTCATCTTGCATACTAAAAGCAGGGACAACAATTGTTCCACACCTCGATTACTTGCCTGGCCTTGAGCCGGGCTTTTTTTCGCCCTCCAGAACTGTCATTTTTTCTCTTTACTTACATGGTTTTTTTATGTAGACCTATCGTTTACTCCCAGCATACGTTATCATAGAAGAGAACCACAGGCAGCCTGCGTGGCTTCCATAGATGACAGAAAAGGTGGTTGATCTAAAATGACTCAAAATCATCCATTGTTACATACGCCTATCAAAGAATTGATTATTAGCTCAACGAAAGTAGCTCATGTTCAATTAGGCAATTCGCTGGAACACGCTCTACTCGTCCTCATCAAATCCGGCTACTCCGCTATTCCCGTTTTAGACCATCAGTACCATTTACACGGGCTGATCAGCACCAATATGGTTATGAACAAGACGTTGGGTCTCGAACGATTCGAACTGGAGCAGATGTCTGAACATACCGTCGATGAAGTCATGGATACCAAGATGCCACGTCTGAAAGACTCTGACGATTTCATGAAGGCTCTTGAGGTTTCGATCAATCACCCATTCGTGTGCATCGTTGACGATGAGCAGTATTTCCAAGGGATTCTCACGCGAAAATCGATTTTGGCACTGGCCTACCGGCACTTTCGAAACCTGCCGTTTCCATCAGCAGACACCCATCAGACGTAAATGGATAAAGCGAGACAGACCCGAGACGGGGGCAAGATCAAGTGCCCACCGTCCTTTTCTTATTGACTACTCCTGCTGTTCCTCCAATGTTTTGCGATGCTTTAGATTCTGCTCTTGCAATCCCTGCTGCTTTCCTTCCTCAGTCAAACGATATCCAAACTGAATGACTTCATTGTGTGCAAAATAGACATACTCTACCTCAGGCTCATCGGTAAATACGACAATGGCACAAAACGCAGGCAGCTTCTTGCTCCATTCTCCTGTCACGGATTGGATTTGCTCAGGTAGGATTTTTTCTTTTTTCAGCAGATGCTCCATTACTCTGTCGGCATATATCATCTTGTTTGCCTGGACATAAACAAACGGTGTCAAAACGAGTGCAAGCAGGACGACTAGCCAAATATACCTCTTTGCCCCTCTCATCATTCCCTCTCTTTCTCCCCTGTTCAAGCTACTTCATCTGCGCAGACTCGAAACAGCGATACCTCGCCCTCCATTACAGGTAAGGTACAGCGATTTCTCCCAGTATATATTCTGTTTTGTTCTGATTCAATTCATCATTCAATTTCGTCTGCTTTATCAGTTAAACGAAAAAGCAGACATTCCATATGTCTGCTTTTCATGTGAATCTGCTATGATTTTATTAGGCGAGCTGCTTTTTCTTTCGTGCCTTTTGGTCATAGATCAAGGTGTGAGCATATTCCATCGGATGACGATAGGTCTGCTTAAACATCGCTTTTTCCCCTGCTTTGAAAAAAGAATATCGCTGATCGCGCACATTCACTTCAATTAAATACGGATTTCCTTTGTCATCAATCCCCATATCCATGCCAAGGTCCGCTAATGACTGAAAATGCTGGCTATACTGCTTCGCAATTTTTACTGCCGCCTGACTGATTTTTTCCATGATTTCCGGATGTGCTTCTGGAAGAAATCCTCCTTTGATTGCCTCTGATAAGGAAACAGCTCTGCCTCCACGAGACAAATTGCTTAGCTTGTTTTGCTGATTGGCAACTTTTGCTACCATGCCGCTTACCGTCCATTCCCGTTCAGCATTCTTCTGAACAGAGACGCGGATGTCAAACGTTTTTCCATGATAACGGGCAAGTGCGATTCCTTGTTGAATTAAAAATCGTTTATTGCCCACCCATTTGCGGACGACAGCAAGTAGTTGGTTCCGATTCAGGGTTCTTTGCTTTTTTGAGGAGATAAACCGGTATTCGTTTCCATTCCGTTCAATGCGTGCCACACCGATTCCTACTGATCCGATCGACGGCTTTACGTAGACAATCCGGTATTTATCCAGGAAATGTCGAAGCTGCTCAGAAGTATAAGGAACGGTGTGTGGCAGGTACTGACGAAGCTGCTGGTTTTTCCAAAGCATCTGATGCACTTTTCGTTTATCCCGCACTACCAATCCATTAAAAACTGTCTTTTTTCTACTTAGACGCTGGATCGTACTTCGTGATCTTCCATCGCCAGTCAGCACTCGATTGTGAATCACGCGCGGGATATGGACCAAACGTGGAACTAATCTGCTGCCGTTCCAAAAATAACCCTTTACCTTCTCCTCGCCAGGTAGCACATGGCTGGGGTGAAAGAACACTGGCTCTAGTCCTAGCTCTTTTCCAATTTCCACATAATAAGGTAGGCGCTCGTAAGACTTGTCTCCATTAATCCCTTTCTGCATAATGCCCCAATCTAACATAATGCCGATTCTGTCCACAAAGATCCCCCTTGCTCCGTTCCTCAACATAGGGTATGTGCCACAATCGACAAGGGATTGCCTATTTTTCGCAAGTGCTGTCGGAACCTGCGCTTGCCCGGGAAAGATTGATATTTTCTCTTCTTAGACTAATCGCCGCTCAATAGCAAGCAAAAAAGGAGCCTGGTTCTGCTGGTTGATATACTGGTATTTCAAAACGAGAAACTCCAATTGACTCAATTCGTGACAAAAGGATTCTACGGCGTCCTTCTCCACTTCTCCGGCGGCATGCCCCCAGTAAATCATGACTGTCATAATGCCACCTGGTCGAAGTGCATTGAGACCCGATTGGATCGCGCGAATGGTGCTAGTAGCTTGTGTGGTAATCTCTTTATCTCCTCCAGGAAGATAGCCAAGATTAAACATAATTGCTCCTGCTTTTACTTCCAGCTTCTCGATCTCTTCATGGCTCGCCAGCTTCATATCTACCCAATTTGCGACACCTTCCCGCTCCAAACGCTCTCTTGTTTTCTCTATCGCAAGCGGCTGGATGTCAAAAGCGACGACTTTCCCCTGCTCTTTGACCAATTGGGCGAGGAATAAGGTGTCATTTCCATTCCCCATCGTGGCATCAATGACCGTCTCTCCTTCGTTGACACGCTCGCGTATTAAGGTTCTTGCTACTTCCAATACATTCGGGAACATCTTGTATCTCCTCTCAGAGTAACTTTATTGCTTATGTACATCGATTTGAAGTCCGATACGGGCGATATAGCATGTGCCCGTCTGATAGGCTCCTGCTTGCGCTATTACGTCTTCCTCCGGATATCCATAGAATAGATGTGTAACGAGTAAGGAACTGCAGGAAAGCGATTCTGCCAGCTCCGCAGCATCACGCACAGACAAGTGTCCATTTGGCTTTTGTGGCTTGTTATGGTCAAGATAGGTACCCTCACATATGAATAGATCCGCACCCTCTGCAAACCCTCTCCAATTCGTTCCTGGACCGCTGTCCGCCCCGTATACAATGACACCATTCTTCGATTCCAGTCTCATCGCAAAGCAAGGATCGCCATCTCCGTGATCCGTCCGCAAAAAGGTCACCTTCACATCGCCGATGATCAGGCTGGTCTGTTCGTTTACCGGGTGAAAGCGAGTTGCGTCACGGTAGGTAAGTGCCTGTACATTTTCGATGGGTGCTTCCGGCGCATAAATAGGAAGAGGTCGGTCCGCCGGGCGTTGTCCAAATAATTGATGAACCATGAGACCGTATTGCAAGACCCCGATATCCGCGATGTGATCATGATGATAATGGGACAACAGTAAAGCGTCCAGCTCATAAATGGGAAAATGCTTCCCTGCCTGTGCGAGGACACCGCTCCCGCAATCAATCAGGAGGCGCACTTCGTCTGTTTCAAGCAAATATCCTGGAGTCGCTCCCCCAGGACCAGGATAAGGAGATTGATAGCCTAACACAGTAACGCGCATATTCGATTCACTCCTTCTCATAGGATGGAATAAGGTGGGACAGGAGGTTAGAGATGCAAGGATCATGGAGAGCCGCTTGGCAGATCGCTTTTACGTATATCGGAACAGTCGTTGGAGCCGGTTTTGCCTCTGGTAAAGAGATTGTTGAGTTTTTTGTTCAATACGGGACCCAGGGCTTGGTTGGAATTCTATTAGCTACAGCTCTTTTTGTATGGGCAGGAACACGAATCATGCTGATTTCCTATCGAATCCAGGCCAATTCCTATCAAGAAGTGAGTACTTATCTTTTTGGACATCCCTTTGGAACGGTATTCAATACGCTTTTACTCACGGTATTATTGGGTACTACGTCTGTCATGCTTGCAGCGACAGGCGCAATATTCATGGAGTCGTTTCAACTGTCTTCCCAACTTGGCATTTGGATCAGCATGATACTGATTTTTATCGTTACGAGAAAAGGTTTGTTTGCGATCCATCATGTAAACAGCATCTTTGTGCCAGCACTCATCGCCTTCACTTTCCTCGTCTTTTTGTACACAAAGCCCTGGGAAGATACATCTGTCACTGTTGAGTCTCTCCGTCCCTTGGCATGGTTGAGCTCTCCTTTCTACTATGTTGCCTTAAACGTGTCGCTTACACAAGCAGTTCTTATTCCAATCGGTAGGCAGAGCAAAAGTGAAACACCTTTAATTGCTGGCGGCATCATCGGTGGCTTGGGAATCGGCTTACTCTTGCTCCTCGCTTATTCCTCGTTGTCAGCCAACATGCCCGGTATCCAGCAGGCGGAAATGCCGATGATCGCTTTGCTTCAAGGAGCTGGACGGGGAATTCCCTTGTTCTTTTCCTTACTCGTTTACGCGGAAATCTTCTCGACTCTGGTTGCAAACGTGTTTGGTCTGTCCGAACAGATTCGTCAGCTAACGCGATTACGTGGTCCCACCATTCTTTTGGCTATCCTGGCAATCTGCTATTTTATTAGCTTTGTTGGCTTTGGCTCCTTGCTTCGTTTCTTGTACCCTCTTTTTGGACAGCTCGTCGTCTTTTTCCTCGTGATGCTGATGTATCGACAATGGCGTGGTAAGACCCTGTAAAAAAGCTCTATCGGGGATATCTTATGGAGACAGCACTGCATTTAGCAGCTAGAGCAGCAAAAAAATAAAAAAACCTCTCCACAAAGGGAGAGGTTTTTCTTCGAAACCTTACGCAAATTCTGCAACCAGTTTTGCGAAATCTTCTTCGGACAGGCGAACGTCTTGGTTAGCCAAGCCTTCTGCTTTAAATCCGTTAACGAGTGCTTCGTAAGGTTTTTGTTCTGTATTTTGATAGATCAGACCAGTGATCAGACCTTTATGTTGCATAGAAGTAGACATAGCCTTGATACGGTCATGTGGATCGTAGCCTTCGATTGTGTCGATAGGAACGATGTTCTCTTTGAACCAGTCGTAAGTGTTTACCTTGTTGTAGGTTACACAAGGGCTGAATACGTTGATCAGAGAGAAGCCTTCATGCTGGATACCTTTTTCAATCAGTTCAGTCAAGCCCTTCAGATCGCTGGAGAAAGATTGAGCAACGAATGTTGCACCAACAGACAGCGCCAATTCAACAGGTGAAATGGAGGACTCGATGGAACCTGCCGGTGTAGACTTGGTCACGAAACCAGTCGCGGAACGCGGAGAGGTTTGACCTTTTGTCAGACCGTAGATTTGGTTATCCATTACGATGTACGTTACGTTCATGTTACGACGGATTGCGTGTACAGTATGACCCATACCGATTGCGAATCCATCACCGTCTCCACCAGCAGCGATAACTGTCAGTTCGCGGTTAGCCATTTTCACACCTTGTGCGATTGGCAATGAACGACCATGGATACCGTGGAAACCATAGCAGTTGATGTAGCCGGAGATACGACCGGAACAACCGATACCGGAAATAACCGCCAGATTTTCAGGTTCCAGACCTACGTTAGCTGCAGCGCGTTGAATCGCCGCTTGGATGGAGAAGTCTCCACAGCCTGGGCACCAGTTTGGCTTAACGTTATTTCGAAACTCTTTCATAGTCGCCATGTTTAACCAGCTCCTTCACTTCAGCATAGATTTCCTTCGGCAGGAATGGGTTTCCGTCATATTTCAACACAGATTCGATCTTCTCTGCGTTTCCAATGTTTTGTTTGATCAAGTTCGTTACTTGAGCTTGAGCGTTGTGTTCTACCACAACTACTTTTTTCGCTTTATCCACGAGTGCTTTCATTTCTTCAGCAGGGAATGGATGCAGCAAACGGATTTGAGCATGGTTAACTTTCATGCCCTCTTTCTCCAAACGACCTTTTGCTTCTTGAATCGTACCGATTGTGGAGTTGATACCCACAACAAGAACATCCGCATCATCATGAGGAGCGTCTGCAGTTACAGCGTTCTTGAATGTTTTCAGCACGCCTTCCATTTTGCGCATACGTTTATCCATTTGTTGGACACGGTTTGCAGCATTCTCGGATGGACGACCAGTTTGATCATGCTCAACACCAGTTACATGGTGCAGACCATATTTTTGACCAGGAATTACACGAGGAGAAACGCCGTCTTCCGTTACTTCATAACGCTTGAACAGGTCGTTTTGCTCTTTTTCTGGCAATTCTTGTCCAGCAAGCAGTTTACCACGACGGATTTCTACTTGGCTGTAGTCAAAAGGAACAACTGTTTGTTTACCCAGAGACAAAGTCAAGTCTGTCATCAGGATTACTGGCAGTTGGTATTCTTCCGCAATGTTAAACGCTTCCACAGCATCATAGAAGCACTCTTCTACTGTACTAGGAGTGATTACTACTTTAGGAATGTCACCATGTGTACCATAAATCATAGCATTCACGTCGGATTGCTCGATTTTGGTTGGCATACCTGTAGAAGGACCACCACGCTGAGTGTTTACGATTACAACTGGTGTTTCAGTGATACCAGCCAGACCGATTGCTTCCATCATCAGGGACAGACCAGGACCTGCAGATGCAGTCAAGGAACGAGCACCAGCAAAGTTTGCACCGATTGCCATTGTGATCGCAGCGATCTCGTCTTCTGTTTGAATAACCGTACCGCCCAATTTAGGCAGCTTTTTGATCAGATATTCCATTACCTCAGATGCTGGGGTAATTGGGTAAGCTGGCATGAAGCGGCATCCTGCTGCTACAGCACCAAGAGCGATTGCATCGTTACCGATCAGGAACAATTGCTTTTGTGGATCAGCTTTGTCCAATTGGAACTCTGGCAATTGACCACCAGTCAGCTCGTTAACAAATTCAAAACCGCGGCGAATGGCATCCATGTTCTTTTCAACCACTTTTTCGCCTTTGCGGAGGAACATATCTTCAACAATGACTCGGTAGCTTTCCACTGGGATGCCGAGGATCGCGCTGGACGCACCGATCGACACCATGTTTTTCATCAGGGAAGTACCCAGTTCATCTGCAATTTCAGATAGCGGAACAGTGAAAAAGCGAACTGGCTTCAAGCCGTCCGGTAGCTTTGGATTAAATTTCGCATCGGCGATGATGATACCGCCTTCACGCAATTCATGCCCGTTAAAATCGATCGTCTCCTGATCGAACGCTACGAGAATGTCCAGATCGTCGGAGATTGCGCGCATCGGTTGTGTACTCACGCGAATTTTATTGTTTGTGTGTCCACCCTTAATACGGGAAGAGAAGTGACGATAGCTATACAGATGATATCCCATCCGGTTCATCGCCATCGAGAAAATCTCACCAGTACTCTCGATGCCCTCCCCTTGCTGTCCTCCAACTTTCCAAGAAAGTTGACTAATCATTCAGATTCCACCCTTTCAGTGACTGTGAGAAAAAGCGCTCATCTTATCTGAAAAAGACTGATAAGATGTGACAATTCTGTGCATAGACAGTAACAATTGTAGTCCTGTCCATGTGAAATTGCAAGTGCTTTTACTCAACTTACTTTTGACCTGAATTTTAATGTTGAACTTGGTACATTAATATCCTCATGTATTATTGTAGCACGTTTCCGAAAACACGCAACCAATTTCCGTGTACAAATTTCATTACTTCCGCTTGTTTGTAGCGCTTTAGCAAAGCCTCCAGTAATTGGGTGTAGCTTGCCGATGAGCTCAAGTCTCCAAACGTTCTTGGGATCCCGTCAAAATCAGAGCCAAAGGCAACGTGATCAGCTCCACCGAGTGCGCAGACATGATCTAAATGACGCAGGAGATCATCGATCCATACCGTTCTCTCCTCGTTAACTGTAAAGAAGTCTACAAATGTCAGCCCCATGACCCCGTTATTCGCGATCAGTGCGCGTATTTGCTCGTCGGTAAGATTGCGAGGATGATTGCATACTTCCCTCACATTGGAATGAGAGGCGATGATCGGTGCTTTTGATAGCTCAAGCACATCCCAAAAGCCGGGATCGGCTAAATGAGAAACGTCAATCATCATCCCCAGACGATTCATTTCTTCTATTACTGTGCGTCCGAATGACGTCAGCCCACCTGGATTCGGCTCACCGCTTCCATCTGCAATGGCATTTCCGTGATTCCAGGTCAATGTCATCCCGCGAACCCCCAGGCGATACCATGTACGCAGTTGAACCAAACTTTCTTCTAATGCATGCGCGCCTTCTACAAACAGAATAGCCCCTTTCTCCCCCTTTAATACGCAATGATCCAAATCAGACTTCGTATAGATCGGAAGAAATTGCTCGCTAGCTACCCTCTCATGAAAAATATCCAGCATCTCTAGAACTGTGTGAAATCTACGCCCAAAAGGCACATGGGTAGGAACAAAGCACGCGAGGACTTGTATATCTATATTCCCTTTTACGAGCTCAGGAAAACCTGCCTGCAGCCTCTCATCTTCCTTATAAAAATCCAGCTCAGGCTTGTCCCAGAGCTTGCACAGTACATCGCAATGCGCGTCAAAAATTTTCATGCTCCCCACTCCCTCTATGTTTTGCTTAGGTACGAGCTTATGTAAACAAACGAAAAAACCTGTTCATTCTTCGAACAAACAGGCAGACGAAACAACAATCATTTTATTATCTGGGCTCTACGATTAGCTTGATAGCGGTTCGCTCTTCTCCATCAATTACGATGTCGGTAAAGGCTGGAATACAAATTAGGTCAACTCCACTCGGCGCTACGAACCCTCGTGCGATAGCTACGGCCTTCACAGCTTGATTAAGCGCCCCGGCGCCTATGGCTTGAATCTCGGCAGCTCCGCGTTCACGTAGAACGCCAGCAAGGGCACCAGCAACGGAATTGGGGTTAGACTTTGCTGAAACTTTTAATACTTCCATCCTTTTGAACCTCCCGTCTGATAGGAATCCTGTCATCATTAGAATGATATTCGCATAACCCCTAAAAATTCCTGCTAACTCGCATGAAAGATTCAAAAAATTCTAATCTTATTATTCCATAAATGGATGGTCGACGTCAATTCTGATTCGTTCCAATTTTTTCGCATTCCCTGTATTCTTATCCAGCGTGATCAAAACAGCATTCAGCTGAGCAGGATCGGGAGCTACTTCAAATCGAACTGGCAACTGCGTCAAAAACTTTTTAATGACCGCCTCGCGCTCCATCCCTAAAATTCCGTTGCTCGGCCCACACATTCCGACATCACACAAAAATCCGGTTCCGCCAGGCAACACCCGCTCATCGGCTGTTTGTACATGCGTATGCGTGCCAACAACTGCGCTCACTTTTCCATCCAAATACCAAGCCATGGCCTGCTTCTCGGATGTTGCTTCCGCATGAAAATCAACAAAAATCAGCTTGGTTCGTTTTCGGGCTTGTTCTACGAGTTTGTCCGCCATTTGAAACGGGCAATCCAATGGAGGTAAAAACGTTCTGCCCATCAGATTGATTACGGCGAGTTCCCCTTCCGATTGTTTAATGTATGTAATCCCTTTTCCAGGTGCACCTTGCGGAAAATTGGCTGGACGAATCATTCGGGGCTCATCATCGATAAAATCAAAAATTTCTTTTTGGTCCCATGTGTGGTTACCGAGTGTGATGGCTTGAACCCCACCCTCGAATAGCTCCTTGGTAATTTTCTCTGTAATCCCTCTGCCATGAGCAGCATTTTCTCCATTGGCCACAATAAACGTAGGCTGGTACTTTCTTTTCAACAGGGGCAGATACGTTTTTACGATCTCCCTTCCTGGTGAGCCCATAATATCTCCGATAAACAAAAGCTTCATTTCACTATCACCTCATTGCTAGTATACACAACGAAACGGGCTGACAAAAACATTCGCAAGTCATTCTCCGATAACAGATGTGTTTTCAATCCTTTTATCGTAGAAAAAAAGTAAAGTGGCCAATAGCCACTTTACTTTGCATACTCAACTGCCCTTGTTTCACGGATAACCGTCACTTTAATGTGACCTGGGTAGTCAAGTTCATTTTCAATTCGTTTGGTGATCTCCCGTGCAAGACGGGTAGCTTCCGCATCGTCAATCTTTTCAGGTTGTACCATCACGCGAATTTCGCGTCCTGCTTGAATCGCATAAGACTTTTCTACGCCATCGAACGACTCAGAGATTTCTTCCAGTTTCTCCAAACGTCTGATATAAGTTTCCAATGTCTCACGGCGTGCACCTGGGCGTGCAGCAGACAATGCGTCCGCAGCTCCCACGAGCATGGCAATGACGGAGGTAGGTTCGGTATCACCGTGATGAGAAGCAATACTGTTGACTACAACTTGATGCTCATTGTACTTCTTAGCCAGTTCCACACCGATTTCTACGTGAGAACCTTCCACTTCATGGTCGATCGCTTTACCGATATCATGAAGAAGACCTGCTCGCTTAGCCAGCTTGACGTCTTCTTTCAGCTCGGCTGCCATCAATCCTGCCAGATGGGCAACCTCCATAGAGTGCTTCAAAACGTTTTGACCGTAGCTTGTACGATAGCGCAAACGTCCCAAAATCTTGATCAGGTCTGGATGCAGACCATGTACACCGGTTTCAAACGTAGCTTGTTCACCGTATTCACGGATTCGTTCATCTACTTCGCGACGTGCTTTTTCAACCATTTCCTCGATACGGGCTGGGTGAATGCGACCGTCAGCAACCAGTTTATCCAAAGCCGTTTTGGCGATTTCTCGACGAATCGGATCGAAGCCAGACAGGATGACAGCTTCAGGAGTATCGTCAATAATCAGATCGATACCAGTAAGCGTCTCCAGTGCACGAATGTTTCGTCCCTCACGTCCGATAATCCGGCCCTTCATCTCGTCGTTAGGCAGAGTGACAACAGAAACAGTCGTTTCTGCTACGTGATCTGCTGCACAGCGCTGGATGGAGGTCGTGATAATCTCGCGAGCACGCTTGTCCGCTTCTTCCTTGGCTTGTGTCTCGATCTCTTTGATCATCACAGCCATCTCATGGCGAACCGTGTTTTCCACGTCCGTCAGAATGATATTTTTCGCTTCATCCTGCGTCAAGCCAGAAATGCGTTCCAACTCGGATACTTGTTCTTTATATAAGTGCTCTACCTTGCTTTGCAATTCTGCGATGGAACGGTCACGCTCTGATAATTCTTCTTCTTTACGCTCCAACTGTTCCATCTTGCGGTCCAACGATTCTTCTTTTTGGAGGATTCGTCGTTCCTGACGCTGGATTTCGTTGCGTCTGTCGCGCAACTCGTTTTCCGCCTCAGAACGAAGCTTGAACACTTCATCCTTAGCTTCCAGCACCTTTTCCTTTTTAACGGCTTCGGCGTCCCGTTTCGCTTCTTCAACGATCTGGTGTGCAGCTTCTTCTGCACTAGAGATCTTCGCTTCCGCAATGGATCTGCGAATGAAGTAGCCAGCACCCAAACCGATAAGCAGAGCGACGAGCACAATAACTACTGTAAGTATAGGTTCCATAGGCTTTTTCGTTTCACCTCCTTATTGTAAGACATCTCCCCGCTTTCCAAGCATTTGTTTTTCATGGAGTGCCGCTGTCGTTTTGCTCTCACTTTCGAACATTCGACTAAAAAACAAGACCGACTATACTCGGTCCGCTGAATCCGCACATGTCATGCACGGTTTTTCAGTTGTTCTACAGGCAACGAGTGAGCAAATCGAAAAAAGTTATGATACACCAAGTAAATACAAACCTATTTTATTATTTGTGAACAAGAATTGTCAAGATCATGCAATTAGAGTTACCTCTGTTCACGCTCTCTCTGACGCAATTCTCCTCTAATTTGTTGAACAATAGAGTGAGAGAACCCTTTACGCATGAGCATAGACAGCAGCTTGCGCTCTTCGTCTGGGTTTGGAGGACCTTGCAGTCGCCGTGCTTTCTTCTCTATCAATGACCGTGCTGCTTCGAGTTCTGACTCTTTGGAAACGTGACTCACTGCTTCCTCAACAATTGATCTGTCCACACCTCTCTGCTGCAGCTCCATTCGCAGCATATACGAGCTGCGAGGCTTTATCCGCAGTCTTTCATCCACCCACTGCTTGGCGAATGCCTTATCATCTATGTAACCTTGCTCCTCACATCGCCGACAAATCTCCTCTGCTATTTTTGGTTCAAAACCTTTCTCTAGCAAATAGGCATGCAGCTGGCTGCTCGTCCTTGGACGAAAACCGAGATAGCGGAGGGCTCCCAAGTATGCCTTATGCTTTTCCTCAGCCACTAGCACTTCCCGATAAAAGGCTTCGTCTACTTCGGTTCCTTTGAAAAGGTTGTACTTTACCAGTATGTCTTCATGAACGGTAAACGCATACTCGTCATTTAATTCAATATGATATCTTTGCTTTTGCTTCATATCCCGGTGCACCGATGTAATCAGGCCACTCTTCATGTCTTCATCCTCCCTTCCGATCTATTAACGTGAACAAAACAGCCTGTCTCATCGACAGGCTGTTGCTTTGAATTTGCCATTCGTCTGGATTATTCCAGATCAAATGTCGGCTCTTCGTCTTGCTCAGGATCATTCACTGGCTCCGCTTCAGGAACTGAACCAGGATTGAGGCTGAAGTATTCGCGAACCCTCGTTTCAATTTGCGTCGCAATGTGAGGATTCTCTTTCAGGAACACTTTCGAATTCTCACGGCCCTGACCAAGACGCTCTTCATTAAAGGAATACCATGCACCGCTCTTTTGTACTACGTCGATTTCGGAACCGATATCGAGGATACTACCTTCTCTGGAGATTCCTTCACCGTACATGATGTCCACTTCTGCTACCTTGAACGGTGGAGCCACTTTATTTTTGACAACCTTGATTTTGGTCTTGCTACCCAAGATGTCATTTCCAACCTTGATAGACTCAGCCTTACGTACGTCGAGTCGAACACTCGCGTAGAACTTCAATGCGCGTCCACCAGGAGTAGTCTCAGGGTTACCGAACATAACGCCAACTTTTTCACGAAGCTGGTTAATGAAGATGGCGATTGTTTTGGACTTGTTGATCGCTCCAGAAAGTTTGCGCAGCGCTTGAGACATCAATCGAGCCTGCAAACCTACGTGAGAATCTCCCATCTCGCCCTCGATCTCGGCTTTCGGCACCAGTGCCGCTACCGAGTCAACTACGATAATATCTACTGCACCAGAGCGCACCAATGCCTCTGCAATTTCCAATGCTTGCTCACCTGTGTCAGGCTGAGACAGAAGCAATTCATCAATATTCACACCGAGCTTGGCAGCATAGACTGGGTCAAGTGCATGCTCCGCATCGATAAAGGCAGCTTGTCCACCTTGTCTTTGCACTTCTGCGATCGCGTGGAGCGCAACGGTTGTTTTACCCGAAGATTCTGGTCCGTAAATTTCAACGACACGTCCACGTGGGAATCCACCTACACCAAGTGCGATATCAAGAGCTAGCGCACCAGTGGAGACGGTTGAAATCGAAACGTTGGATACTTCCCCCAACTTCATAATGGAACCTTTACCGAATTGCTTTTCTATCTGACGCAATGCACTTTCCAAAGCTGCGCGACGATCTGACAAATGGTACACACCCTTTCAACATTCGCTTCTGTTTTTCTTGTCTTCATCATACATCGAGACAGAAGGGTTTGCCAAGTATTTTTTGCGAACAAATATTCGCATGGAAGAAAAACAGCCATTTGCTGGATTTTTCCCAGCGAAATGGCTGTAGCTGTCTTTTCTATGACGACCCGATTAAGAGCGCTTCGCCCCACGTGGCTTGGCTGGCTCCAAATTGATCCGTTTTCCATTGATGCGAGTCTGGCGCAGGGATTCGTAAACAAACGCTGCAACCTCTTCTGGAACCTCAACAAAAGTAAAGTTCTCGAAAATGTCGATACGGCCTACAGATTTCCCTGGAATTCCTACAGATTCAGAAATTTCCCGAACCAGATCTTGCGGCTTCATGTTTGCATTGCGGCCAACATTGAGGAAGAAACGAACCATGCCTTTTGCAGCACCAGTCTCTCCGAAGTTGTATGCTTCCGCTTCTTGCGCTTGACCCACTTCACTGTGGAATGCCAGGTGCAGGGCAGCTGCCGCTACTTTTTCTGCAGGATACTGACCTACGAGTGCATCCGCCACTTTTTGATACATATCCGCAATGGAATCACTCTCAAGCAAGCTCGTCAATTGCTCACGCAGCTGCTCTTGCTTCCGCTCTGCTACCTCTTCCAGAGAAGGTACGTTTCTGGACAGGACTTGCGCTTTGGTTTGCTTTTGGATGAACATCATTTGTCTTACTTCACGCGGAGTAACAAGTGTCATCGCAATCCCTTTGCGACCTGCACGACCTGTACGTCCAATGCGGTGAACATAGCTCTCGGAATCCTGTGGAATGTCGTAGTTGATAACGTGAGAAACATTCCCTACGTCGATTCCACGTGCCGCTACGTCTGTCGCAATCAAAAACTCGATAGAGCCTTCACGGAATGCATTCATTACCTTGTCACGCTGTGCCTGAGAGAGGTCACCGTGCAAGCCGTCAGCAAGATAACCGCGAGATTGCAATACCTCAGACAGCTCATCTACACCACGCTTAGTGCGGCAGAAAATGATACCCAATTCCACATCTTCACTATCCAGGATGCGGCAGAGGCTCTCCACTTTATTGCGGTCAAATACTTTGTAATATACCTGTTCAATCAATGGTGCCGTCACTTCTTCACGGCTCACTGCAACTGTTTGTGGCTGCTTCATATAGCGAACGGCCAAACGCTTGATCTCGGGAGGCATTGTTGCAGAGAAGAGCAAGGTTTGACGTTCTTCTGGCATATGCTGAATGATTGTTTCAATATCCTCAATGAAACCCATATCCAGCATTTCATCTGCTTCATCTAACACCAGCGTGTGCACATTCTCCAGCTTCAGTGTTTTACGGCGCAGGTGGTCCATAACGCGTCCTGGTGTACCTACTACGACCTGCACTCCTTGGCGAAGGGCACGGATTTGATGGCCGATCGACTGTCCACCGTATATCGGCAGAGTGCGGACCTTGTTGTATTTGGAAATACGCAATAGCTCACCGGCCACTTGAATAGCCAGCTCGCGGGTAGGTGTCAGAACAATGGCCTGCACGCGATTAGCTGGCGTTACTTTTTCAATCAGAGGAATACCGAATGCAGCCGTTTTACCCGTACCGGTTTGCGCTTGTCCAATCAGGTCTCCGCCGTCCAGTACTTTTGGAATGCAGGCAGCCTGAATCGGTGATGGTTCTTCAAAGCCCATATCGTGGATGGCTTGAAGAATAGATTTATGTAAAGGAAAATCAGAAAAAATCGTCATAAAATGTCACCTTTCTTTTTGCATTTGCAGCGCATAAAATAGCGCGAATTTAGCAGCACGCCCTACAATCGCATGCCTTCTTCCAGCTAGGCGTAATTCCTTCACGACTGTAGGCTTACCCTCTGCCGCAATTCCCACATAGACCAGACCGACCGGCTTTCCTTCGGATGGATCGGGTCCAGCCACACCTGTTACAGACACGCCATACGTCGTCCCTAGCTTTACTCTTACATTTTCTGCCAACAACTTTGCTGTCTCTTCGCTTATCGCACCAACCGTATGTAACACCTCTTCAGGTACACCTAACACCTGATGCTTTACTTCGTTTGTGTAACAAACAATCCCTCCGCCAAAAACGGCAGAGCTTCCCGATACAGAGGTAATGAGAGAAGCAAGCGTCCCGCCCGTACAGCTTTCTGCACAAGCAATCGTTTCCCCGCGTTGCCCCAGCTCAGTCACCAAAACATCATGCAACGACGAGTCTTCACCCATTCCATACACATACTGCCCCACGCGATCGCGAATTTCCTTTTCCACAGGCAAAATCAGGGCTTCTCCTTCTTCTGTCGACGAGGCTCGCGCGGTAATGCGCAGTGTTACTTCAAATTCTTTGGCATAAGGAGCAATCGTTGGATTGTCCTGCTTCTCGATCAGATCAAGCAGGTGCTCCTCCAGAGCTGATTCCCCAATACCGTAAAAGCGAAGCACGTGTGAATGAAATACTTGCTTTTGTGGCAACAGACCGATCAGGTACGGCATGACGTGACGTTCCACCATCGGATAGAGCTCACTTGGCGGCCCAGGCAAAAGCACGAACGTACTACTGTCATGACGGATCGCCATGCCAGGCGCCATCCCGAAATCATTGGAGAAGACATGACTGCCAGCAAGCACTAATGCCTGCTTCCGGTTGTTCTCCGTCATGACAATCCCACGTTGCAAAAAGAAATCTTCAATTCGCTTCATTGCCTCAAGGTTTGTTTCCAAGCCAACTCCAACATGCTGTGCTACCGATTCCTTCGTCAAATCATCTTGAGTTGGGCCGAGCCCGCCTGTAAATATGACGAGATCGGAACGACTTGCCGCCAGACGGATGACCTGAAGTAGACGCTCCATGTTATCCCCAACAACGGTATGAAAATACACTCCCACGCCAATATCCGCCAGCTTCTGGGAAAGAAACTGGGCGTTCGTATTAGCGATTTGACCCAGTAAAAGCTCGGTCCCCACCGCGATAATCTCCGCTCTCATCTTCCTCATCCATTCTCTTAGAGAGTAGAAAAGCCTCTAAACTAACAGTTTACCACCTACAACCGTTCTAGAGAAGCCTCTTGTGAAAAAAGAGACCAATACCCGCATTTACGAGTATTGGATAACGTTGCGGTTCTTCGCAAAATAGTCGTATCCGGAGTAAAGCGTGATGAGGACCATCGCCCAAATGGCAACCTCGTCAAACGGGATTCCGAAGAAGGCGAACGGAAAGTTGCGAATCATCACTGCTGTAACGGCAACAATCTGTACCCATGTCTTCAGTTTACCCAGTGCGCTGGCGGCAATAACCTGTCCTTCTGCCGCCGCAACCAACCGTAGACCTGTCACCGCAAACTCCCTGCTGATGATGACGATGGCAATCCATGCTTCCAAACGCTGCATTTCCACCAACGAAATCAGAGCCGCAGAAATTAATAGCTTATCCGCGAGCGGATCGAGAAACTTGCCCAAATTCGTTACGATTTTCCTTTTGCGCGCGATATAACCATCGAGTCCGTCCGTACTGGCTGCCAAGATAAAAACCAAAGCCGCAATCAGCTCGTTATAGGTCATCGTCAGACTGCCAATGGAAAACGTCCCGATGTTGTATTTTACCAGCAGGAAAAACATAACTACTGGCACCAGGAAAATCCTAGCGAGGGTAATACGGTTGGCGAGATTCACCTAGACTACCTCCCCAGCTAAATCGTACTCATAGGAGTGCGTAATCTTTACTTTCACAATGGAGCCCAATTCTCCTTTGAAACCGGAAACAAATACTTCCCCGTCAATTTCAGGAGCATCGTACTGCGTACGTCCAACGTAAATATCGTTACGTCCTTCATATCGCTCAATCAGTACATCCAATACTTGACCGACGAAGCGTCCATTGCGCTCATCTGCTACTTCGCGCTGAATTTCCATCAGGATATTCGCACGCTTCTCCTTCAATTCCTCGTCTACGTGATCTGGCAAACGAGATGCAGGAGTATCATCCTCATTAGAGTACGTAAAAACTCCCAAACGGTCAAAACGAATATCTTTGACAAACTCGGACAGACGAGCGAAATCTTCGTCGGTCTCACCAGGGAAGCCTACGATGAGGGATGTACGAAGTGCAACGTCAGGAACTTGTGCCCGAATTTTCGCCACCAGCTCGCGAATGTCTGTTTGGCGACCAGGACGGCGCATTCTTTTTAAAATTTGGTCCTCCGAGTGCTGCAGAGGCATATCCACGTATTTGCAGACTTTTGGATTCGTAGCAAATGTATGGATCAATTCGTCTGTAAAGAAGCCTGGATAAGCATAATGCAAACGAATCCATTGAATCCCCTCGACTTCAGCCAGGCGATTCAAAAGCTCAGGAAGCATCAGCTTGCCGTCGTAAATATCCGTGCCATAATTCGTCGAATCCTGCGCAATCAAACTGATTTCCACAATTCCTTGCTCAGATAAGTGACGCGCCTCTTCCACAATCGATTCGATCGTACGGCTACGAAATCCTCCACGCATCAGCGGAATACTGCAAAACGTACATGCATTATCGCAGCCCTCAGCAATTTTAATATACGCGGAATATGTTCCCGATTTTACTTTCCGTTTCACAACATCTTCATACGTAAAAATAGGATTGCCCACAAAAATGGGACGCTTGCCTTCTAGCGATTCTTCAATGATCCCTGTAATGGACATAAAATCGCCCGTTCCGACAATACCATCCACCTCAGGAATCTCGTTCAAGATATCCTCTTTGTAACGTTGGGTGAGACAGCCTGCCACCACTAGCGATTTCAGCTTTCCGGATTCTTTCAGTTCAGCCATATCGAGAATCTTGTTTACCGATTCTTCTTTAGCAGCGTCGATGAATCCACAGGTATTGACAATGACCACGGTTGCTTCGTCCGGATTATCAACCAGCTCATAGCCTTTTTCATCTATCAGATGGGCCATCATGTCAGAATCGACCAGATTCTTTTCACAGCCCAGCGTAACAATCGCTACTTTTTCTCGCGTGCCTACCTTCTCTGCCATCTTTTTTCCTCCAATTGGTCACACCAGCCCATATTACACCTACTCAGTATAATATAAGCCTAAAGGAAGTGTCAAAAGAGACAAAAGTATGAAAGGCAAGCTTAGCGCTTGCCTACTGTGTTACCGTTTCTTTTATTTTGAAGTTGATGTTGGACGGCTTGAATTTTAATTTCGTCATATCAACTGCCACACCATTTACTGTCATTTCCAAAACAGTAGGATTCCCAAGACGAACGTAAGCCGTTTTTCCGAGCTCAATCGTTTTTTCTTCCGTTGCTCCGGCCTTCAGCTCACCTTCTGCTACGTACTTCTTCCCTTTCCCTTCCGATACACCAAACCAGCTTCTATCCGACTTAACCTTCAGATGAACTGTCACTTTGTCGCCGCCTTGCACGGAATAATTGTAGATAGAGCCTTGCTGAGACTCAAAAGTGATAGCCGACTGAGGGGTTTCGGGTGTTGTTTCAGGGGGTGTAATTCCCGAATCTGGTGTTGTAGGTGTGCCTGTTGGCGGCGGAGTTTGGTCAGGCGGAGCTGGAGTCACACCACCGCCAGCTTGACCAGGCGTTGTGATCTCCGCTCCAGGATTCACAGTTCCACCTGGCACGGATGGTGCGGTCATTTCTCCATTGCTATTAACGACAGCGATGTAAATAACCCCAATAATGAGCGCAATAAAAAGCACGAGAAGCGTCTTGGTTACCCACCGGGCGCCCTGTAGCGGATTATTAGCCGAAGCGACTCGTCGTCTACGCAGTCTCTCCACTTGCTCCGTAGGTGGTTGGGACGGAAGATCTGACTGGAAGTGGCTCATAATGTGATTCGGATCGAGTCCTACCGCCTCCGCATAGCTTTTTATAAATGCACGCGCATAAAAGTGGCCAGGAAGTACGTGAAAATGCCCCCTTTCAATGGCTTCCAAATATCTCCGCTGTATCTTGGTGATTCGTTGGATGTCGTCGAGCGAGATTCCTTTTTCCTCGCGGGCTCTTTGTAGCACTTGGCCTAGCTCAGACACAGCTGCCCCTCCTTAGTTCATTTCAAAATTATCAAAGCCGCGATTGTTGATTAACTCGTATGTAATCTCTTCTTCTGGGTTTATACGCAGCTCGATAATGTAATGGAAATCAGATAGCTCATACTCTGACTCTCTTACAAAAATGTCGGGATGCTCAATAATTTTCGCGGCAGGAAAGTTCATGATCTCTCGAAGCAAGGTGTAATGCTTCTCGGTAGATCGCATAGTAGAAACAATTCCATCAATCAAATATACATGATCATCGGACAATTCATCAATGGCTAATGAACTGCGGACCGTCTGCCGTAATAAAGTAGACGAAATAAACGTCCACCGCTTATTCGCCGAAACGCTGGCAGCAATCATGGATTCAGTCTTGCCTACACGAGGCATACCACGAATTCCGATCAGCTGATGCCCTTCTTTTTTAAGAATTTCCGCCATAAAGTCAACAAGCAGGCCCAGCTCATCACGAACGAAGCGGAACGTTTTCTTGTCCTCGCTGTCGCGTTCGATATAACGACCATGGCGAACTGCCAGTCGATCGAGCATTGTGGGCGGACGCAGCCTCGTTATGGTTATGTTGTCCATTTTCTGCACAACGTTGCGCAAAACCTCAACTTTTTCATCATCATCAGTCAAAAGCAGCATGCCTCGACGCATCGTATCAACGCCATTAATGGTGACGATGTTAATGTTCAACATACCCAGAATAGAAGCTACGTCCCCTAAAAGACCAGGACGGTTACGGGCAATCTCGTACTCCATGTACCATTCTTTTTTTGCTTCCATATGCAATCCTCTCCGCCACCCAGAATTCTCTTCTTATGTAGTATAACATTTTCCGAACAATCGACAATCGCGAAAAGAAAAATCCCCAAAAGAAGGGGATTTCAAAGCCTAATTGCCACGGCTGACATTACCGGCGTCCTGAACAAGTTTCACCATGAGAGAAGCCAGCGCTTGCTTCTGCTGTTGATCTCCCGCGTCCCAAAGCTGCTTTAACAGACGCTCCTGATCGTTTTTCGGATCTACTTGCTCAGCCAGATAACCACCAATTTGGTAGGCAACGTTTTCTAACGTTTCACTTTCCATCCCTGCCTGTTTCGCTTGTTCTACTCGATCTCCGAGAAATTCTTTCCAGTCGCGGAAATTGTCAAGAATCGACATAGCGAAAATCCCTCCTTTTGTACGTTGCGAACAGGTTTGCTGCCCACACAAAAGGTAGATTTCCATCTTTTCACGGAAATTATGCATGTAATTGTACTTATGTATACCATCCGCCGTTGGGACTAATAATTTGGCCGGTTACATAGCTCGCCTCCCGAGTCAAAAGAAAGCGCACGACCGCCGCCACTTCTTCCGGTCGCCCGAGACGACTGGCAGGAATTTCTTCTGCAATCATAGCAAGTTCATCAGCTGAAAATTTTTGCATCATGCCACCCTCGATAGCCCCAGGTGCAACAGCGTTTACTGTGATGCCATTCGGTGCAAGCTCTTTTGCCAACGCTTTGGTGAACGTATTTATGGCTCCCTTGGACAAGGAATACAGTACTTCACACGAACCGCCTGTCATTCCCCAAATGGAAGAAACATTCACGATACGCCCATAGCGCTCACGAAGCATGGCGGGCACAGCTGCTTGACTCACCAAAAACGATGAACGCACATTGATATGCATCATTTCGTCAAACATTTCAACGGAGACATCGGAAAAAAGCCCGACGTGATCCACCGATGCATTGTTGACGATAAGCAGCGGTGCAATTGGCATCGCCTCAAACATGGCAGTAATTTGCGCCGGATCACGTAAATCTGCTTGCAGCTTGCCGGTTGACACCCCGAGTGTCTGACATTTTTGTACGAGAGCATCAATCTTTGACTCCGCTTGATGATAATGAAGATAGAGGGGAACTCCCACCTCAGCCAGGCAGACAGCTATCGCCTGCCCGATTTCGCCAGAAGACCCCGTAATCAACGCCCATGGCGTTCCTTGATGCATACTTGCTCACTACTCCTGTGGCGAAGCAGAACGGACAATCGAAACAGCCATTTGTTCAGGAAGAAAATGCTCTTTCAATCGCTGTTCAACATCTTCGCGGGTGATCGACTCGAGGGTCGGCACCACGGAAAACAGATCATTGCCATTGAACTTGAAGCTGGTAAATTGGTTAGCGATATATTCGACTGAATTCAGCGATCGTAAGAAGTTACCGATTTTCTTTCTCTTCGCCCGCTCGAAGTCATCCTGATCAATTCCGTTTTGCTTCAATTGCTCGATCTCGGCTTTGATCGTTTCAAACAGCTTATCCGGATCAGGTGTATCACCACCGATAATGGTGTAGGCGTAATCCTGCTCGCAGCTATAGTCAAAATCAAAGCTTTCCGTAATCAAGCCGCTGTCGTATAAGCGCTCATACACAGCAGAGCTCGTGCCAAACGCAAGGTCCAATATCAGTTTAGTGGTCAGATCACGTTTTAACAAGGCTTCTTTGGTAAGTCCATTTTCCCGTTCCTTGATCCCGATCATACACTTTGGCAGTCCAACGGCAAGAAACGCCTCGACCTTTGCCTCAGCGGGCTCAACCGGCTCTTCCGGAAAGACTCTCGTAATTTGCGGTGCAGGTGAAAATTCCTTGGCCGACTGGTTCTCACGAATCAATTTCATCATCGCTTCCGGCTCGAAGGACCCAACCACCAAAAGCAGCATATTGGCCGGGTGATAAAAAGTCTCGTAACATTGATAAAGGTATTCTTTGGTAATATGCGAAATGGTTTCGATCGTACCCGCAATCTCGATATTGATTGGATACTTTTGATACATCGCCTTGAGCAGGTTCATGTAAACTTTCCAATCCGGATTGTCATCGTACATCGTGATTTCCTGACCGATAATTCCCTTTTCCTTTTCTACGCTGGCATCCGTAAAGTACGGCTCTTGCACATAGTCGAGAAGAAGGTTCAAGTTGTCATTTAGATTATCTGTGCATGAAAATAGGTACGCTGTGCGGTTAAAGCTCGTAAATGCGTTGCAGGATGCACCGTTCTTACTAAATTCGTGCATAACGTCTCGATCTTTTTTCTCAAACATCTTGTGCTCAAGAAAATGCGCGATGCCGTCTGGTACGTTAATTTCTTCCCCACCTCGCGTACGAAAATGGCTGTCTATCGAACCATAGCGTGTAGTAAAGACGGCGTAGGTCTTGCTGAAGCCTTGCTTCGGGACCAAATATACCTGCAATCCGTTCCCCAGCGTTTCGTGATACAGGGTTTCGTTTACTTGTTCAAATACAGTGGTCTCCATTATTGCGCCTCTCCCTTCTTATCCCGCAGGAGATAGATGGTATCGATTTTCACTTTATCTGCGACCTGCTTAATCTCATCCAGCGTCACGCTGCTGATTGCTTTCAAGAGCTCATCCAGTTGGCGTTTTCGGCCGCTAATGACCCCATTGTAGGTAAAATCAATCATTCCACGGGCACTATCTAATAGCTCGCGGAACTGATTGCTAAGTGTAGCCCGAGTGAGTCCCAATTCTTCGTCCGAAATCGTACCCTTCTCCATCAATTCAAGCTGCTGCTTGATGATCTCGACAGCTCTTTGATACTTATTGACATCGATCCCGGACATGATCATCATGATGCCTTTGTGACTCTCCAGTCTGGAAACCGCATAATAAGCGAGACTTTCTTTTTCGCGCACATTGACGAATAGCTTCGAATGCGGAAAGCCACCGAGAATACCGTTATACAGCAACAAGGCAGGATAATCATCATCTTTGTACGTAATCTGTGTTCGGCAACCAATGTTAAGCTTCGCTTGGCCCACGTCTAGGCGATCAATCACTTCACGCTCTGTCGTTATCTGTTTTTGTTCCTGGTTTACCTGGAACCCTTTCACATCGCTTCGCTCCAAAGGAACCTGCGAGCGGATGATTTCAGAAACGTTTTGTTGCTCCACATCACCGACAACGAACATATTAATCGGGTTATTCGTCATGATTTCTTTATAATACGAGTAGAGGTCTTCACCGGTTATGCCCGGCAGGTCGTCCACTCTTCCTTGGACGAGCAGCGAGAACGGCTCATCTTTGCACATTTCTTCTGTCACACGTTGATTGGCATATTTCATTTTGTCATCGATCAAGCTCTCCATGCGCTTGCGGAGGGTCTCCTTCTCTTGATTCATGTACTTCTCAAGAAAGGCACCATTTTCTACAAGCGGTCTAGTCAGCATGTCACCTACAAACTGAATGGCAGCCTCCAATAGAGTCGCATCTTTGGAAAGATACTTCTCGTTCGGAACCTCCATATATATTTGCAGTATTTGCCGCTCCCCTTTTTTCATCACGTCTACGTCAAAGATCGCACCATAGAGATAATCCAGATGCGCACGCAATCGTTTGGTCTCAGGGAATCGAGCTGTAGCCCGTTTCATCACCATGGCAAGTAAAGCCGTTTTTGTCACGTTTTCCTCCGACAGTGCCTGTTCAATCATTGTCACAATGGTGGTTGTTTTGAACTTGGCGGTCGGCAGGATATGTACGTTCATCCCATTAATTTGGGAGCTTTGAAACGCAATTTCGGTTGTATGCCCACTCATATCCCATTCTCCCTTCTCCATCAGCTTACCCCTCTATTGTAACCAATTGGCAGGTCATCAAGCATCAGAATCTTCCAATGTCTTTTTCCTTTTATCAAGGTATGCATGCAATGCTCCTCCTACGCCTTCCCATACACATCTAAATCCTGACGAAAAAAGGAACAAACCGTGCTGATTATTGCCAGCATGGCTCGTTCCTCATCGATTACAAGTCCATATAGTCCCATTCTCTCGAGTCTTCTTGTATGACGCTTTCTTCGACGAAGCGCCCGCAATCCGCGCCCAGACAAAGCATACCGTCTAAATGCTCATCGTGAAATGGCAGACCGTGATTCCCGCCGCAATAAGGACATGTCCACATACGAAGCCTTCCTTTCTCAATCAGGATATTCTTCGTCTAGTTTGTCCCATTAGGAAAAAGGGGCTTGCAACTTTATTTTGCTCCCAATACCGCAAGTAATCATAAGCATCGATGGCACGATTGTTGTCGTTGAGATAAAGTCCAAAATGCAAATGGGGAGCAAACATACCAACCGTTCCCGCTCCTCCGTATCCAGTATCTCCTACAAAGCCAATCAATTGCCCTGCCTGTATGGTATCACCAATGCGCAACCCAGGTGTGTAGGCACTTAAATGGGCGTAATACATGCGATATTGTCCACTTTCATCCGTAATATTGATACGCCAGCCACCGTAGGTATTCCAACCAATCCGATTAATGGTCCCTGATGATACGGAATAAACAGGAGTGCCTTTGGGAGCCATGATATCAATGCCTTCATGACTGCGTACACTTCCATCACTGCTTTCCGTCCATTCACGATCAGAGCCAAAGCTGTCGCCATAAGGCTCGTACCAGCTGCGATTATTAAAGGGGAAATAGTAGGTCTTCTTCAACAAGCCGCTGTCACCGACTTTTTTTGAAAGTGGATTCGTTGCTGTCTTAGAATCATTGGGTAAAAATAAAATTTGATCAATCGTCAGGTTATCCGAAGACAAGTAGTTGTTTTTTTTGATGGCACTCATCGTCGTCCCGTGCTGAAGGGCAACTTTGGACAATGTGTCACCTGCTTGCACGACATAGGGATTCGATGCTTCTTTCACAATGGCCACGGAATCATCTGGCTCTTTTGACTCGATTTGCGCCACCTGTGCTCTCTCATCCCAATTTACGCGATATCCAAGTGCTTCACTAACAAAACGGATCGGGACCACCGTACGATCATTAACAATTTTCGGTGGTACATCGAGTGTGTAATGCCTACCGTTCACATAGGCAACATTACTCCCTACAATTAATGATACACGCCTGTCTTTTTGCTCCATGATGACCTGCTTCGTTGCCGCCTCATACGTGACCGAAGCCCCAGTAGATTCCCCAATATACCGAATCGGTACTAGCATTCGTCCGTTTTCAAGAAGTGGCTGCACATCGGAGAATACTGCTTTTCCGTTAATCACCAAGGACACAGTTGGTCCTGGCTCTTCTGCCAGTGCCGGTTTACTCATATCAATCACACCAATAAATAGACCCAGACAAACACAAAAAACGCCTAGAAGCCTGGGCCAATGAAGAATGCTGTTTCTATGTAAACAGCGGTTCATTCAATCCCCTCCCCGCACGAAATCACCATAAAAATTATCGCACAGGGAAAGAGTCAGGTTCTAGACGCTAAATTATGTCAACTAGCGAGAGCCGGTATCGTATGGTTTACCCAAGGCAGCCGGTGCACTTGAACGACCTACCAAACCAGCCATGACGAGAATCGTCAATACGTACGGTAGCATGAAAATAAACTCCGTAGGTACATATTGGGTCAAACCAAAGATTTGAACCAGCGATTTAATTGCTTGAGCGACACCAAAGAAGAGAGCAGCTCCCATCGCACCAGCTGGATGCCATTTTCCGAAAATCAAAGCTGCAATCGCAATGAAGCCTTGTCCAGAAACGGTATTATGCGAAAAGTTACTGGTTGTCGTCAAAGAAATGGTTGCTCCGCCCAAAGCAGCAAGCGCACCACTGATCATGACTGCCGTATAACGCATTTTCTTTACATTGATCCCTACAGTATCAGCTGCACGAGGATGTTCCCCAACAGCACGCAAACGCAAGCCAAACGGAGTCTTGAAAACGAGGAACCATGTCAAGAACACCATGATAAATGCGATGTAGCTCGTAGGATAAGCCTCGAAAATGGCGTGACCCAAGTACGGGATCTCATGCAAACCCGGGATGCTCCACTTTCCGAAAACTTGGCTCAAAGTCGTGGTTTGACCTGCACCATTGAAAATGATCTTGGTCAAGTAAACAGACAGACCCGCTGCCAAGAAGTTCAAAGCGACACCACTTACGGTTTGGTCTGCTTTAAAGGAAACCGATGCTACCGCGTGAGGCAAGGCGAAAATCGCTCCACCGATCCCGGCGGCGATAAACCCTATCCAAGGTGCCCAGGCTCCAAGAGAATCCTGAAAAGCATAGGTCATAACCGCACCGGTAAAGGCCCCAATGATCATCATACCCTCTAGTGCAATGTTGACTACACCAGAGCGCTCAGAAAAAAGTCCGCCCAATGACGCAAAAATCAAGGCAGTGGAAAACACGATGGTATCATGAACGAGGTTGCTTAGAATAATTCCCCAATCCATCAGTTCCCACCTTCCTTTTTCTTCTTCAAGATTGGTTTCACAAAAATCTTCACAATTCCGTGAGCTGCCACGAAGAAAATAACGGAAGCAATTACTACGCGAATCAACTCAACAGGAACACCCGCACCGAACTTCATCCCTGCGGAACCAAACGTCAATATACCGAACAATATCGCTGCAAGGACGACGCCCAGCGGAGTATTACCTCCGATCAGAGCAACCGCGATACCATCAAAACCGTAGCCCGGCTGAGCTGTCATGATTGCTTGGTAGTGGAATACGCCCAAAATCTCGCAAGCTCCACCAATCCCGGCAAACATACCACCAATAAACATCGCTTTTACTACGTTTCGGTTTACGTTCATTCCGGCATATTCAGACGCATGTGGGTTCAAACCAACTGCACGCAACTCATAACCGGACTTCGTCTTCCAAAGAATGACGTAAAAGAAAATAGCAGCAAGAATCGCAACCAAAGTCCCCCAGTGCAAACGCGCACTGTCAAACATAGCGGAAAGCCAGTCGATCGTGATTACAGCCGAGTCCTTGACCATTTCAGAACGCTGTTGGCCTGCTGGAATATAGAATGCATTCAAGACCCAGTTGGCAAAGTACAGCGCTACCCAGTTCAACATGATACTCGTTATGACTTCGTTTACACCTCTGGCTGCTTTCAAATAGCCAGCAATAGAACCCCACAGACCACCTGCTACTGCACCTGCAATGATTGCAAGTGGCGCATGAATATAAGCAGGCAAATCAAACGATACACCTACAGCAGTAGACGCAAGCATTCCAACGATAAATTGCCCTTCTGCACCGATGTTAAACAAGCCTGTCCGAAATGCAAAGGCTACAGCCAAGCCTGTAAAAATCAATGGTGTAATTTGCCGTATCGTTTCCCCAAAGTTATACGCGCTGCCAAATACTTTTTCCAAAAGAGCCACGTACGCTTTAACGGGATTGAAACCTCCTGCAAGCATGGCTACAGCCCCGGTCAAAAGGCCGAGAATGATTGCAACGAGAGGAACGAGGAACGATTCTTTGGTAAAGACGGCAATCACTTTATTCATCGCTTCTCTCCTCCATCTAGCCCTTTTCCGCCAGACATCATCAAGCCAAGTTCTTGCTCAGTTGTTGATTTGGCATCGACAATCCCAACAATTTGACCTTCGTAAATGACGGCAATCCGGTCGGAAACATTAATGACTTCATCCAGTTCAAGAGACAACAACAATACGGCTTTTCCATTGTCGCGTTGCTCAATCAAACGACGATGGATAAACTCGATCGCACCAACGTCCAGGCCACGAGTAGGTTGAGCTGCAATCAGCAGATCAGGATCTTTGTCCACTTCGCGTGCAATAATCGCTTTTTGCTGATTACCTCCGGAGAGGGCACGGGCCGGCGTATAAATGCTCGGTGTACGAACATCAAACTCTTCAATGAGCTTTGCCGCATGCTTGTCAATAGCGCCATAATCGAGAAAACCGTTTTTATTAAACGTTGGATGGAAATACGTTTCCAATACCATATTTTCACTCATGGTGAAATCAAGAATCAATCCGCGTTTATGTCTGTCTTCCGGAATATGAGACAATCCGGATTCAGAGATATGCCTTGGAGCATGATTCGTAATTTCTTTGCCATTAAGAAGGACACGACCGCTTGATGCTTTTCGCAACCCCGTCAATACTTCAATCAGCTCGCTCTGGCCGTTGCCATCAACACCAGCAATCCCTAAAATCTCGCCAGCGCGAACTTCCAAGCTCAAATTGTTTAATGCATTTACTCCGCGATTTCCCATTGCAGTAACATTTTCTACAGAGAGAATCGTTTGCTTTGGATTTGCTGCTATCTTGTCCACGTGGAAGTTAACTTCACGACCAACCATCTTCGCAGCCAACTCATCCGGATTGGTTTCTTTGACTAGCACCGAATCAATGACTTTTCCCCTACGAATAATCGTAACCGCATCACATACAGCCATGATTTCCTTGAGCTTGTGTGTAATCAGGATAATCGTCTTACCTTCTTTAACCAAATTATGCATGATTTCAATAAGTTCATGGATTTCCTGAGGAGTCAGAACAGCGGTTGGCTCGTCAAAAATCAGGATATCCGCCCCGCGATAAAGCGTTTTCAAAATCTCCACACGCTGCTGCATGCCAACTGAGATATCTTGAATCTTGGCTCGTGGATCTACTTTCAACCCGTATCGGTCAGAAAGCTTCTCTACTTCCTTCTCTGCGTGTCGAATATCTATCTGCAACCCGTTTTTCGGTTCATTTCCAAGAACAATATTTTCAGTTACACTAAAGGTTTCAACTAACATAAAATGCTGATGCACCATTCCAATGCCGAGCTCATTCGCTACATTGGGGCTTGTAATCTTAACAGGCTTTTCATTAATGAGAATTTCGCCTTCTTCAGGCTGATACAGTCCGAATAATACGTTCATTAAGGTAGATTTGCCAGCGCCGTTTTCACCGAGAAGGGCATGAATTTCCCCATGCTTTACTGACAAGGTAATATTATCGTTTGCAATGATCCCTGGGAAACGCTTGGTAATACCACGCATTTCTACAACATTCTTTACCGGATTCAACCATGTTCCCCCCGTTTTTGTGGGTCTAGTTTGAAGGTAAAGAACAAGGCTAGTTGCTCGAACTAGCCTTGTCCGTTTGCAGCTTCAATGTTTTTTTTACTTATCAGGTACAGTGATTTCGCCTTTAACGATTTTTTGCTTGTACTCATCAACCAGCTTCAAAACGTCTTCTGGAACGTTTTTCGTAGAAGTAGCAGCCAAGCCTACACCGTCTTCAGCCAGACCGAGCCATTTGATTTTTCCGCCATCAAATTTACCTTCAGTCAGGTCTTTGGAAACGAGGAATACTGCTTCGTCAACGCGTTTTACCATGGAAGTCAATGTGATGTCATCACCGAATGTCAGGGATTGGTCTTTGTCAACACCAATTACCCATACATCTTGACCTTTTGCTTTACGGTCTTTTGCTTCGTTAAATACGCCATCACCAGTTCCGCCGGAAGCGTGGAAGATGATATCAGCGCCTTGGCCGTAAATGGAGGAAGCAGTAGACTTACCAACATCTGGCTTGTCGAAAGCACCTGTGTATACTTTAATTACTTGAATGCTAGGATCTACCGCTTTTACACCAGCTTCAAAGCCGAGATCAAAACGCTTGATAACTGGGATTTCAACCCCACCTACGAAACCTACTTTTTTGGTTTTCGTCATTTTCGCAGCAACTACACCAGCGAGGAAAGAACCTTCGTGCTCTTTGAAGAGAACGGATTCAACGTTTGGTGCGTCAACTTCTGCGTCAATAATCGCGAGTTTGGAATCAGGATTTTCAGATGCCACTTTTTTCAGGTGGTCACCCATCAAGAAACCGATACCCCAAGTCAGATCCCATTTGTCTTTTACAAATTGAGTCAAGTTTGGTACGTACTCAGCATCACTTGTGGATTGCAGGTAGTTTACATTGTCTTTCGGGAGATTCAGTTCGGTTTGCAGTTTTTGCAGACCTTCCCAAGCGCTCTGGTTAAAGGAGTTGTCGTTTACCCCACCAACGTCAGTAACCATACCGACTTTAATGGTTGAAGCGGAACCAGTTGCTCCTCCATTTCCACCAGTTTGACCTTGAGGTTGTGCTTCTTTGCTACCGCAACCAGCCAGAACAAGAGACAGGCTGAGGGTTGCCACAGAAAGCACGGATAGAACTTTCTTCATCTGAGAATACCCCCTGTTTATTGTAGAATGAAATTGTTGAGTGGAGTTTCCTCCACAGTTACAACCGTCTTCGCATGACGTGGAAGTGAAATTTGTCAGCCCTGAAGTAATTGTGGGAGTAAAGCACCGGCCGTTCACTTTCGTCATAATGAATCTGCTTCAGCAAGAGCAGCGGGGTTGATTTATCACATTGCAGCAGAATGGAAACCTTTTCATTGTAGCCCATGGGTTCAATTTCTGCGATAGCATATGCGATTCTGACACCCGTCACACTCTCCAGCCATTTGAAGATGGACTCTCCACCTGCGGCATAGCCTTTAGGTACAAGATGAGCAGGGATTCGGTCAACGCAATAAACCACTGGCTCTCCATCTGCCGTACGAATGCGCTCGACAATCAATACGCCCTCGCCCGGATTTAAAGAAAGTCGTTTTCTCTCTTCTTCCGCAGATTCGCCAAAGGATGTCTTCAGGATCATCGTTCCTGCCGTATATCCTTGACGTTCAATTGCATCCGTCACACTAAAGAGTTCCCCAATTCCCCCGGAAAAAACAGGCTTAGAATTGATAAAGGTACCTACTCCGTGTTTTCGAATGACAATTTTCTCCTCTTCCAGCAAGCGAAGTGCCTCGCGGAGCGTTGCCCTGCTTACACCAAGCTGCTTGGACAGCTCTGCTTCGGAAGGGAGGCGTTCGCCTGAACGTAGCTGCCCCGATTCGATATCGCCTTTGATTTTATCCATAACCAAGAGGCAAAGCGATCGAGCATTCCCTTTGATGCTCATTGTCATTCACTCCTGCTGTCCTTCAGCCATCCCAACAGGTAGGACGTCAGACCTCTGATTCGTATGAGACGTGATAACAACAATTTCCTTCAATCTCTAAGAATTTTAACCTAGGGGCGAGTATCATGCAAGCCAAATATTTATGAATAAAAGTGCACATTCATAAAAAAGGGCATGACTACTCGCCTACTGGTAAAATTTTTTTAATAACGAATTTCTTTCCCTATGAGATGTTGCTTTCGATAGTCGGTCTTGGCAAGCGAACTTCCCGTGGTTTGCTGCCCTCATATGGGCCAACAACTCCTCTTGCTTCCATCATGTCGATCAATCTGGCTGCACGGGTATAACCTACGCGTAAGCGACGCTGCAGGAGCGACGCCGACGCCGTCTGTGCCTCGGATACAATTTGTACGGCCTGGTCATACAGCTCATCATCGACTGCTTGCGGCTGTTCTTCCTGTACTTCTCCTGGGATCATTTCTTCGTTGTAGCGTGCTTCCTGCTGCTCTTTTACAAAGCGCACTACTTCTTCAACTTCCTTGTCAGATACAAATGCCCCTTGGACACGAACCGGCTTCGACGCTCCCATCGGCAGTGAAAGCATATCGCCGCGGCCTAACAATTTTTCTGCTCCACCCATATCTAAAATGGTCCGGGAATCAGCCATCGACGATACGCCGAATGCGATACGGGATGGTATATTGGCTTTAATGACGCCAGTAATGACATCGACAGACGGGCGCTGCGTAGCAATAATCAAATGGATACCGGATGCGCGCGCCATTTGTGCGAGACGGCAGATCGCGTCTTCGACCTCGCCTGGCGCTACCATCATCAAGTCGGCAAGCTCATCGACGATGACTACGATATACGGCAATGGTGTACCTTCTACCTGTGAATTGTACATTTCAATATTGCGACTGCCGGTTTTGGCGAATAAATTATATCTGCGCTCCATTTCTGCCACTACCTTTTTCAGTGCGACAGAAGCTCGGCGTGGATCTGTTACGACTGGGGCAAGCAAATGCGGGATCCCGTTATAAACATTCAGCTCTACCATTTTGGGGTCAACCATCATCAGCTTGACTTCTTCTGGCTTGGCTTTGAACAAGATGCTCATGATCAGTCCGTTAATGCAGACAGATTTTCCGCTTCCTGTAGCCCCTGCAACCAATAGATGGGGCATTTTTGTCAAATCAGCGACAATCGGCTCGCCGGAGATGTCTCGCCCGAGAGCAACTGTCAGCTTTCCTGGTGCATCCTGATACTCGGATGCCTCCAATACTTCACGCAATGATACTACTGCAACCTCCGAATTCGGAACCTCAATCCCGATCGCTGACTTACCTGGAATCGGCGCCTCAATCCGAATATCTTTGGCTGCCAATGCCAGTGCCAAGTCATCTGTCAAGCTTACGATCCGGCTTACCTTCACACCAGTTGCAGGCTGTACCTCATAACGCGTCACAGCCGGTCCTCTATGAACCTCGGACACGGTCGCGTTCACGCCAAAGCTTTTTAACGTTTGAACGAGCTTGGCTGCGTTGGACGTATGATCAACATCTTTTCCAGTGTTGCCACCTCGCGGGCGTGAGAGCATTTGCAAGCTAGGAAGTTCATAAGGCACTGCTGGTATTCCAGAATCAGTCTCAAGAGTACCTAATATTTCCTCTTCGCCCTCCAGGGCAAATACGATTTCCTGATTTGCTTTCGGGGAAGCAGGTGTGGACTTCTGCTCATTTTCCATCGCTGGTTCTTCATCGTCAATCGAAATTCTGTCGGCAAAATCTTTGATGACCGGAATCACCGGAGCTTGAGCGGAATCGTCCTCGTCAGCACTCGAGTACTGTGGTGGCGTTTCTTTCAGCGCGGTGACTGGCACCGTCTGTTTTTCTTCTTGCTGTTTTTGTTTTCTAGCTACTTCCGCATCTTTTAATTCCTGCTTGCGCTTCTCACTTTCTTCTTGCAGCAGCTGGACAGAGTCTTTGACAGTATCTTTTGCCTTGCCGTACATTTGCGCTATTTTGTCTCTTAGGAACATTAGGATGTTCACATAGGACAGATTGAATAAAAACATCATCCCCACCAGAAACAAAAATACAATGATCAAGCCCGTTCCAATCGTCCCTACCAACCCATTGCATACGGCAAACACGAGAGCACCCACCATGCCGCCACCAACACCTGTCGTAGATACCTTTTGACTGTGATCGAGCCAAAGTCGATCCCATGTTACGCGCACAATACTTTGCTCTGCAAATTTTCCATCAGCAGTAATTTGCTTGAAAAGTATCATATGATCCCACGTGAAAATCCCGATGGCAATCAGGATAATCCCTAATACGCGATACGTAATTCGTGGAGATTTTCGCGTAAACATCATATGTACAGCCATTCCAATCAAGAGCATCGGAATGATAAAGTCCCACGAACCTGCGATAAAACGGAAGACAAAAGCCAGTACATTCTTGCCTAGCCATCCACTCTCCAAAAGTCCGATCAGGGATAAAACAATAATTAAGAGTCCCAGCAGCTCTATTTTGACAACCGAGGCCAATGCCGCTTGCGACCGCTCCCGTTTTCTCCTACTCAATGGCACGCCCCTCCTAGTATTTTACAAGCATATGTACTAAAAATGGTAAAAAGGCAGCCGTCTGCTGTTCGGCTGCTGTTCGTACATGTCTAGTATAACACAGGAAATTCATAGAAATACAGGACTTCTTAGACAAGCCACTCTGGCTGAAAATGAACTTTTTGTCCAGGGGCATAGTGCGGCTTCAAATAGTCTTGCGGGTCAGGACTAATAAGTCGTACGATCCGTCCCTCAAACGGTCCAGTCTGTTCGACAAGCATAGTGGCATGACCGTTAACGATCTCTTTTAGCTCCTGCTTTTCGACTTGCTCCATACCTTCAAAAACAGTCTCTGTGGGGATGATGGAATACAGGATCATTGCAAGACCTCCTCTTCCCCTTTTCTGGCTTTCTCGATCAAATCATTCAGCTTTTTCAGCGCTTTGCCCAAACCGCCAACTTCATCAATCAAGCCGTATTTTACCGCATCTACCCCGATAACATTCGTACCGATATCACGCGTTAATTCTCCCGTGCGTGTCATCAATTCACGGAATTTCTCCTCTGTAATATCGGAGTGGCGTGCGATAAAGCTGACTACTCGATCCTGCATCTTATCTAAATACTCAAATGTCTGTGGAACTCCAATGACAAGTCCTGTCAATCGTATCGGATGGATCGTCATCGTCGCTGTTTCTGCAATAAACGAATAATTTCCTGAGACTGCAATTGGAACGCCTATGCTATGTCCTCCGCCAAGTACCAAGGTAACTACCGGCTTTGATAGCGAAGCAACCATTTCAGCAATTGCCAAGCCTGCTTCTACATCCCCACCCACTGTATTGAGAATCACAAGAACCCCTTCAATTTTGTTATTTTGCTCAGCGGCTACGAGTTGAGGGATGAGATGCTCGTATTTGGTTGTTTTGTTCTGAGGCGGGAGTTGAATATGACCTTCTACTTGTCCAATAATGCTCATGCAATAAATGTTGCTTTCTAGCTGAGGTACATTCGTTTGCCCCAGTTGGGTAATCGAGTCTAACAGCTTTTTCTTTGGATCCTCAGATGCAGGTGGCTCAGCTGCCGGCTCTTGTTCATCTGCAGGGGACGCCTGCGGTGGAGAACCTTTACTATAATTCAAAAGCGCACTCGCAAATGGCGGCCGATTCAAAAAATCGGTAAATGGTTGCTTCGACATGGATAATCCTCCCTCGCTTTCCTCTGTAGTATGGTTAAGGAAAAGGGAAAAGATGCACCGATTCGCGATGCGAGTTGCGCGGACGGAGAATGAAGTCACCATCCTCAGTGAACTGCATTTTTACCTCATGTTGCTTTTCATTTCGACGCTAGGAAAAACTTTCCTCTCTGTTTTCACGGACAATCTATTTTCTTTTCGAACTCGTAATTGATTATTTACGTATAACAATATAATCTAAATATATCTAGTTATAACTAATTATAACTAAACATAACAGAGAAGATTTTTGCATGCGATGATATGTACTTCATCCGCTGTTTGATCTTTCCTGTTCGCATGAACCTGGACAAAAGATTGCTGCAATATTTTGGAGGAACGATGATGAAAACCGATAAACACGAAGGTCACTCACTTACGAAGGGCGAATTACTTGCCTTTATTGAAAAAACGATTCAAGAGCTTGAACAAAATTCCGACCCGAAAAATGAAAGCTTGTATGCACTTCTTCTATCCATGGCTTCTTGGCTTGAAGCTGCTAATTTACCAGATACTCCTTCTACTGAGGCTTTTGCCAAGATTCTTCATGCTTCTCCCTATTACAAATAAACCGTGTTAATCACTACCCAATACACAAAACGAGCATGCGTGTCTCAAATAAAAAATGAGTCGTCAGCCTTTTTCAGGCTAAACGACTCATTTTTATTTTCCTACCCTTACACTTCCATGATAATGGGGAGGATCATTGGGCGTCGACGAGTTTGTTCATACAAATAACGTCCAAGCGCCTCTTTTACATTGTTTTTCAGGGAGGACCATTCATTCACATTTTCTTCCATACATTTGACAAGTGTTTGGGTCACTATGCGATTCGCCTCGTCCAGGAGCTCCTCCGATTCGCGTACGTAGACGAAACCTCGGGAAATGATGTCTGGACCAGATAAAATCGTGCCATTTTGTTTGCTGAGTGTAACAACAACTACCAGAATTCCATCTTGAGATAGTAATTTACGATCTCTAAGCACAATATTTCCTACATCGCCAACACCCAAGCCATCGATCAACACATTGCCTGCATGAACTTTTGCACCGTAGCGGGCTTTTCCTCCTGCGATCTCCACCGTATCGCCGTTGTCCAGCAAAAAGATGTTCTCTTCAGGAATACCGACTTGTTCACCAAGCAGTGCATGCGTCTTCAGCATGCGATATTCGCCATGGATTGGAATAAAGTACTTAGGTTTTATTAAGTTCAGCATGAGACGCAATTCTTCCTGACTGCCATGACCGGAGACGTGGACGGTTCCGTTTGGTCCATGGCCGCCATAAATAACGTCGGCGCCAATTCGTGATAATTGGTCAATCGTGCGGGCTACGTATTTTTCATTCCCCGGAATAGGGGTAGCCGCAATAATAACTGTGTCGCCTGGAAGGATGTCAATTTTCCGATGGGCGGATCGGGCCATCCGAGTGAGCGCAGACATAGGCTCTCCTTGGCTTCCAGTAGACAGAATCACTACCTGTTCAGCAGGCAGCTTATTAATTTCATCGATTTCCACAATCAGCCCTTCTGGGACTAAAAGATAGCCAAGATCGCGGCTGATGTTGATGACGTTTTGCATACTTCTGCCGACCACAGTCAGTTTACGGTTAAACTGAGCTGCTGCATCGACTACCTGTTGAATCCGATGAACGTTGGATGCAAAGGTAGAGACGACGATTCGTCCTGTTGCCTTTGAGAAAACATCTTTAATGGCAATACCTACAGAACGCTCCGATCCTGTAAAACCAGGTCGCTCCGCATTCGTACTGTCCGAAAGCAAGCAGAGTACCCCGCGGTCACCAATCATAGCCATTTTCGCTAAATCAGCTACCTGATTGTTGACTGGTGTCTGATCAAATTTGAAGTCACCCGTGTGAACAACGTATCCTTCCGATGTTTCAACGCAGACCCCTACACAATCCGGGATGCTGTGGTTGACACGGAAAAAAGTCGCCTTCATCTTACCGAGAACGATCTCCGAATCACTGTTGATCAACACGCGCTTGGTATCGTTTAGGATGCCCGCTTCCTTCAATTTTGCATCAATCAAACCAAGGGTAAGTTTTGTTGCATAAACAGGAACGTTCAAGTGCTTCAGCACATAACTGAGGCCACCGATGTGGTCTTCATGTCCATGCGTAATAATAATACCCCGAACCTTGTCCCGATGCTCTTCCAGATAAGTAATATCTGGAATAACCATATCAATCCCCAGCATTTCCTCTTCCGGGAATTTTAATCCGGCGTCAATAACAACGATGTCATCGTCGCATTGCACCACGTACATATTCTTCCCAATTTCGCCAACTCCGCCCAGGGCAAAAATGAGAACAGAGTGATTCGATTTTGCCAAAACGTGTAACCTCCTATATTTAGTTGTCATGTCCACTCAAAAAAACCGCCCCAAATCACTTAGTATCATTATACCCGAAGTGAAAACCTTAACACAAGGAAAAAGAGCCATCCCCGCAGGAATGGCTCTTTTTCTTTCTATCCAGTTAAACAAGCAAGGAATGAACAAACGCTTTTTCTTCGTCGTTTAGCTCAACGAGCGGCAGGCGAACACCGCCTGTTTCGATGCCCAGCTTTTGCAAAGCGACTTTGGTAGGACCTGGACTTGGATAAGCGAAAAGTCCTTCAAATACAGGCATGAGCTTGCGATGCATGCTTGCTGCTTGAGTGTACTTTCCTGCCAAGAATGAATAAATCATTTCTGTCATCTCGCGTCCTACTACATGGCTGGCAACACTGACGATCCCTACTCCCCCAATAGCGAGGGTCGGTATAGTCAAGCTGTCATCCCCGCTATACAGCTCAAATCCCTCTGGCGCATGCTCGATAATCTGTGCCATTTGCGACAGGTTACCAGACGCTTCTTTAATACATACCACATTCGGCAACTCAGCAAGACGCAGCGTGGTTTGCGCTGTGATATTTACCGCAGTGCGACCTGGCACATTATACATCATTACAGGCAAGTCAGTCGCTTCTGCAAGGGCTTTAAAATGCGCGTAAAGACCTTCTTGCGATGGGCGGCTATAGTAAGGCGCAACAACCATGACAGCATCTACCCCGGTTGCCTGGGCCGCTTTTGTAAATTCAATGCTGGATGCTGTGTCATTACTGCCAGTGCCTGCGATAATGTGGCACTTTCCTTTTGCATATGACACTACATGCTTGAACAGGTCGAGCTTTTCAGCAGCTGAAAGGGTTGGCGATTCACCTGTTGTTCCAGAGACGACGATCCCTTCACTGCCTGTTGCCACCAAATGATCAATGATGCGCTCTGCTTTATCGTAATCAATCTGTAATTGGTCATTAAATGGCGTTACCATTGCAGTAACCAGCCGGCCAAATCGTGCCACTGCCTCTCCAACTCCTCTACTCGTGATCAGCAGGTATTATCTCTTGTATCTATTTGTCGCTCACATGTGGTGTACATGCAGATTAAATTGATGGTGCAGCGCTCGAACTGCCTTAACCATGTCCTTTTCATGCACAAGTACCCAAATGGTCGTATGGGAGTCAGCAGATTGAAGAATTTGTATGTCTTCTTGTGTCAAGGCCTCAACGATTTGTGCCATTACGCCTGGCACACCCGTCATCCCAGCTCCAATCACCGATACTTTTGCACAATGAGGCAACAACTGTGGCTCATAATCGAGCTCAGTGAGAAGCCCTGCTGCTTTGGAAGCCATCTCATCATGTACAGTATAGGCTACACCAAGTGGATTCACATTTATGAAATCAACACTGATGTTATTTGTTGCCATCGTTTTAAAAACTTGCAGCTGTGTATCGTAGTACCCTTCCTTATTGGCGACTTTAATCTGGGTGATATTAGGTACGTGGGCAATCCCCATAACGACGCGATCGTGAACCGAATACTCCAGCTTACCAATTTCATGCATATTGGTAACCAAAGTTCCGGGGTCGTCCGAAAACGTGGAACGGACTCGAATTGGCACGTTTGCCTGCATCGCAATTTCCACGGCTCGGGGGTGAATCACCTTCGCCCCCAGATGAGCCATGTTGCAAATCTCCGTGTAGGTAACCATGGAAAGAGGCTGTGCTTCCTCCACAATTCGCGGGTCAGCAGTCATAATGCCTTCGACATCGGTGAATATATCAACCATTTCAGCTTCCAAAGCAACCCCAAGAGCGGTAGCTGTTGTATCACTACCACCACGTCCCAGTGTCGTAATCTCCCATTCGGCTGTTCTGCCTTGAAAACCTGGGACGATTACGACATGGCCCGCTTTTAAGTCCTGCAGGATACGGCTCGGATCAATCGAGGTAATTTGAGCATTGGAAAAATCATCACTCGTGACAATGTTTGCCTGACCACCTGTTAAAATCGTTGCCTGAATCCCGTGCGCATGCAGCATACTGCACATGACTGTAGCTGAAATAATTTCACCGGTATGCATTAGCATATCCGTTTCTCGACTTGGCAGTTGATGTCCATTACTGCGAACTAACTGTAAAAGTGTATCGGTTGCATAGGGATCACCTTTTCGTCCCATTGCCGATACGACAACGACTAAGGCAAAGCCTTCATCGATCGCTTTTTCCATATGGTAGATTGCCCTCATCCGGCAATCTTCCGTCGTCAAGGAAGAACCACCGAACTTCTGGACGAGAATCTTCACAAACCTCTCCCCTATGCTCTTGCTTTGATGAGTTCTTCTGCGATTTGCACCGTATTCCATGCCGCACCTTTGAGAAGGTTGTCAGAAACGATCCACATATGCAGCCCGCGAGGATGATGGAGATCGCGTCGCACCCGGCCTACAAATATGTCGAGCTTGCCGGTTGCATCAGTAGCAAGCGGATAGCGTTGCTCTTCTGGCACGTCTACCAATACGACACCCGGAGCATTTTCCAGCAGAGCTTTTACTTCTGCCAAATCGTAGTCCTGTTTCAATTCAACATACACGGATTCGCTGTGTCCATAGACGACCGGAATGCGCACGCATGTAGCAGAAACCAATACTTGATCATCATTGAAGATTTTTTTCGTTTCGTTAATCATTTTCATTTCTTCATAAGTGAAACCATTTTCTGTAAATACGTCAATTTGCGGAATCGCGTTGAACGCAATCTGGTGATGAACAGGCTGTGAACCAACAGGAAGAATCTTACATTCTGCTTGCTTGCCATCCAAAACATCACGGCTTTGCGTCAACATCTCATTAATCGCAGATTGACCTGCGCCCGATACGGCTTGGTACGTAGAAACAATGATCCGGTCTATGCCAAAACGATCATACAAGGGTTTCAGAGCGGCTACCATCTGAATTGTCGAGCAATTCGGATTCGCAATGATTCCTTTATTCGCAAGCGCAGCATCCATGTTTACTTCTGGAACCACCAAAGGTACCTCAGGGTCCATCCGGAACGCACTGGTGTTGTCGATGACGACTGCACCATGACGTACAGCGTGGTGAGCAAGCTCTTTACTGATTGACCCACCCGCACTAAACAGGGCATAATCCACTCCGGCAAAGCTCTCAGGCGTTGCTTCCTCCAGAACAATTTCTTGTCCCTTGAACGTCACTGTCTTACCAGCAGATCGTGCAGATGCAAGCAGCTTGAGTTCTTTGATCGGAAAATTGCGCTCTTCAAGAATGCGAATCATTTGCTGTCCGACAGCGCCAGTCGCGCCTACTACAGCGACATTATAAGTCAGTTGGTTAGCCATCTCTTACTCTCCTCCTAATCGCGAAAAGCAGGTTAATTGTTTTTTTCTGTAGTGTTTTTAGTAGTTAAATCTCTCGATGAGCAAGGGTTGCAGTTGTCGACCTTCCATGGCAGCTGTGCATGTCTCCAGCAAGAGATCCATGCGTGCAACAAGCGAGTTTGGCTTTTTTTCAGGTGCGTCTTGCCCGAATGGCACAAAATAAATGTTTTTCGCTGCCAATAGCTTGGCAATATTCGCTGCATTTAGTCCCAGACCATCATTGGTAGAGATTGCGATTACGAGTGGTCGCAGATTACGCATCGTTGCTTTCGCAGCCATCAGTACGGCACTGTCCGTTATGGCATTCGCCAAACGGCTTGTCGTGCTGCCTGTGCAAGGCGCAATCAGCATGACATCCAACAATTTCGACGGACCCAGCGGCTCTGCTTGCGGAATCGTTGAGATCAGCTCTTCACCTGTCAGGTCTTTGATCTGCTGCTGCCAGCTTTGAGAAGTCCCAAACCGAGTATCTGTGGTCATAATCGTATTCGATACGATGGGAATCACGCGTGCTCCCGCATCCACAAAGCGCTTTATTTGTGGCATGGTTTCCTCAAATGTGCAATGCGAGCCTGATAATCCAAAACCAATGGTCTTTCCCTGAAGTGTACTCATGCCCTATCCCTCCTGGTTCTGCTTTGCTCCGCAATCAGACGAGACAAAGTTTTCGCCAAGATTTGTCCTGCGGATTTTGGTGCAACGATTCCAGGAAGTCCGGGAGCGAGAAGCGCTTTGATGCCTCGTCTTTCGGCATAACGAAAATCAGTGCCCCCCGGCTTGGATGCGAGGTCAAGGATAAACGCCGATTGTGGCATCTGAGCAATTACTTCTGCTGTGAGTATAAGCTCTGGGACGGTATTAAAAATGAAATCAGCATTCGTCACCTCTTGCCTTACTTCGCTTATATGGAAGGGAGTCAATCCCATCTCATAAATGCGTGCCAAGTGTTCTTGACGTCTAGCTCCTACCCTGACTTTTGCTCCCAGAGCATGCAACGCCCGGGCCATGGACAAACCAGTACGACCTAATCCCAAAACCATAGACTGAGATCCATGAATCGTAATATCCGTATTTTGAATCGCCATCATAAGGGCTCCCTCCACTGTCGGGATGGAGTTATAGATAGCTACGTCGTCACGATCCAGCAGTTCCACCAAAGGAATCTGATGTGGAGTCAATAGGTTTTTCAAGTACGGTTTTGCCATTCCGGTATATACGACACAATGCTTAGGCAAGCTGGCTACGTGGGCATCCTGCAATTGCAGCTGTTTGGAACAAAAGATGCTTTCCACGAAGCCTTGATCATCGGTCCCTACGATAGGAAGGATGAGGGCGTCAACGTCTTTCAACACATCGCATGTTAATGGTCTCTTCGTTGCCCCTGTAAAATTGCTTTCCAGGTTGTCGAAGCCAACTAACGTGACGCTGGCATCCAGTTGTATGCAGCGCTTGATTACTTCCAACTGGCGAGCGTCTCCGCCGATGAAGGCAACATGTATGCCCGTTAGCATGCTGCGTTCCCCTTTCCACACATTTTACTGCATTAAATGATCGAAACGCAAAGGTTTTCCATTTGAAAAAGTTGACTGGTATTCATGCGGTCTACCCCCATCCTATTCGCTTCCCAATCGTTAGGTGACAGTAGTGCCTACTTTTGCGAAGCTTGTGTCTCCTGTTGATTTAATTGGATGATGACCATATCTGGCCCTATTTTTACAATGGAATTCCAAGGAATCACCAGATCATCACGTTTCTTACCAAAGCCGAAAAAACTACCACCCGGTAAAATAATCGATTGAATGCTTCCATTCTCAGCGTGGATGACGAGATCAGAGTCACTAATGACCCCCATTCGTTCCCCTGTGTCCAAGCCGATGATTTCCTTTCCGCCGAGCTCGCTTAGGCGCATACAGCTACCCCCTTTGTCCTTCGTTTTACTGTTGATATACGCAAAAAAATCCGGCCTATGCCGGATTTTTAAGGTTGTCTTCTCACACCTACAAGAGGATATCGTTTTTCACGTTTTCAGGGAAGCCGTCCAGAGGGCTAACCATCGCCATAGCCAGCTTTGAGCGGAAAAGCTGCTTGGCAACAGCATGAACAGACTCATGTGTTACCTTGTCAATTTTAGCGATCATCTCGTCCAATGTGAGATGGCGTTCTACCAGCAGCTCATTTTTACCAAGACGGCTCATGCGGCTGTTTGTGCTTTCCAGACTGAGCATCAGGCTGCCTTTTAATTGCTCCTTGCCCTTGTTCAGCTCTTTGTCAGTAATTCCATGATCAGCAACATCACGGAGCACATGCGATACGATATCAAACACTTGGCCAACATGCTCTGATGCGGTGCCAGTGTAAATGGTAAAGGTTCCTGCCTCTTTGTAAGAAGAGTGATAGGAATAGACAGAGTACGCTAATCCTCTTTCTTCTCGAATTTCTTGGAAGAGACGAGAGCTCATGCTTCCACCTAACACATTGTTCAACAAAATAAGAGAGTACACATCAGGATGTCCAACCTGAAAGCCCGGAAGAGAAATGCACAAATGTGCTTGTTCGGTCGCCTTGTGCTGCGAAATCACATTCGCTGTAAAATCAGGCGTGCTTACCACAGCTTCACTAGACTTGCGGTTGAAAGATGAGAAGCGTTGTTTAATGTCTTCAATCAGACTCTCTTCAAAGTTTCCTGCAACCGTAATCACTGTATTGGATGGCAAATAGCGTTGATCGATATAGCCTAACAAGTCATCTCTCTTTAGGCTTCTCAAGACATCCTCTGTACCTAAAATGGAGTAGCCCAATGGATGCTTGCCATAGGAAGCCTGAGCAATCAGATCATGCACCAGGTCATCTGGTGTATCTTCGTACATGCTGATTTCTTCGATGACGACATTCTTTTCTTTTTCCAATTCTTCGGGATCAAACACAGAGTTGAAGTACATATCTGAAAGCACTTCTAATGCGATCGGCGCATGCTGATCAAGTACACGTGCGTAGTAGCAGGTATACTCTTTCGAAGTAAACGCATTTACATTGCCGCCGATCTCGTCAAAGCTCTCTGCAATTTCTTTAGCCGTACGGGTCTTTGTGCCCTTGAAAAACATATGCTCCAGGAAATGGGAAATCCCGTTATTCACATTGTTTTCATATTTCGAACCGGTCCCGACCCAGATGCCGAGTGCAACAGAACGAACAGATGGAATTCTCTCTGTTACGATTCTCAGACCGTTTTCACATGTATGACGTAGTATCACGCAAATCCTCCTCAGTCGATCATCTGTCTCTATCCAAACTTCAGGGAAATTGTAGGAAACACGTTTAACTATAGCAAACTTCCCTGGTCTCCACAACAAATGATGCGTTTTCGGGCTATGGAATACGATTGCTCGAGATGACTTCCGATACGGTCGTCGGTACAAGTCCTTTTTGCTTAGCGATCGTGAGCAACTGATCAAGACTTTTTTCGGAAGTAGAGGTTGGATGCATGAGGACCAAAACCCCGTTCCCCATCAAGCCCGAAATTTTCCTGATCACATAAACAGGCGGTGGTTTTTGCCAATCAACGGTGTCTGCTGTCCACATGATTGTGTTCATTTGAAAAGGGTCATGGGCAATTTGAACGACTCTTTGATTAAAGGAACCAGAAGGAGGGGCAAATAAGGTAGGTTTTATTCCCAATGTTTTGATGATAATCTCTTGCGTGCGGTTAATTTCTTGATGAATCCGTTGTGTACTGAGTGTTTTCATGTCTGGGTGTGAATAGGCGTGATTTCCGATCTCATGTCCCCGTGCGGCAATTTTTTTTGCTTCTTCCGGGTATCGCTTCACCCATGAGCCATCCAGAAAAAAGGTAGTTTTGACCTTATGCTTGTCTAATGTATCCAACATCGAATCAAGATACTCATTGCCCCACGCAACATTAATCATAAAGGAAATGGCTGGCTTTTTCGGATTGCCACGGTAGATCGGCTGTGCCCCCAGATCCTTTAGCGAAACGGCAGGAGGGACTTCTTTATACACCAGCATTTCCGGGCTTGCCGCACCTGCTGCCAGCATTTTGTTTATCGAGGCCTCCATATCTACGATACGCCCGTTGTAGCCAGGAATTGCTTTCCAGGTAGGGTCAACTACAGCATCGACGGGCTGCTCCTCCTTGCCTTCCTTCCACTGTTCAATCAGGCTCTGGAGTCGTGACTTCTCATCGAGAGCACTATCCGCAGTCACTACCTGTTTATTTTTTACGACACTTATATAGTGTTGGATAGGCTGGTAATTTAACAATAAGATAAGTAGTGCTGCACAGCTGATCGTAAACCATAAACGTCTTTTTTTTGGAGCTGTCATTGGAGCCTTCTCCACCTCCCGAACGTACAAGTCCTCTCTTTGTCCAATGTATGAGGAGGTGGGCTATCTTAGACGAAAAAAGAAAAAGCTTCCGTACGCGAATTTCTTCGAGTGACGAAGCCTTTTGCTCCTATCCTATTCAGCTTGTGTAGGCTCAGCATCAGCTTGAGCTGCAGCTGCTTGTTCTTTCAATACCGCTTTGCGCGAAAGATTAATGCGGCCCTGATCGTCGATTTCGGTAACTTTCACTTCTACCTTATCTCCAACCGCGACAACATCTTCTGTTTTCGCTACGCGCTCTTCAGCAAGTTGAGAAATATGGCACAGGCCCTCTTTTCCTGCGAACAGTTCAATGAATGCCCCATACTTCTCTACGCGTTTTACTGTACCCAAGTAAGTTTGGCCCACAGCAACTTCACGTACGAGGTCTTCAATAATTTGTTTTGCACGGAGGTTTGCTTCTTGGTTAATAGAAGCAATGAAGACACGGCCATCTTGCTCGATATCAATCTTAACGCCGGTTTCTTCGATAATTTTGTTAATCACGCGACCTTGTGGTCCAATGACATCACGGATCTTCTCCGGATTGATGGTCATGGTCATGATTTTTGGCGCATATGGCGAGAGGTCTTTACGCGGCTGCGAAATGGTGCTCATCATGTGCTTCAAGATGTGCAAGCGTCCTTCGCGTGCCTGCTCCAATGCGTTCTCCAAAATTTCTCGATTGATCCCGGAAATCTTGATGTCCATTTGGATTGCAGTTACGCCAGCTTCTGTACCTGCAACTTTAAAGTCCATGTCACCCAAGTGGTCTTCCATGCCTTGGATATCTGTCAGAATCGAGAAGGACTTCTCGTCTTTGCTCATAATTAATCCCATGGCAATACCGGCAACCGGGGCTTTAATCGGTACACCTGCATCCATCAATGCGAGTACGCTCGCACAAATCGACGCTTGTGAAGTAGAACCGTTGGATTCGATAACCTCAGAAACCAATCGGATTGTGTATGGGAACTCGATTTCAGAAGGAATGATCGGCTCAATCGCGCGCTCACCCAATGCTCCGTGCCCAATTTCACGACGTCCTGGTGGTCGCAAAGGACGTGCTTCCCCTACGCTGTAAGGCGGGAAGTTGTAATGATGCATGAAGCGTTTGGATTCTTCCAGACCCAATCCATCCAGAATCTGAACATCACCCAGTGCACCCAACGTACAAATGCTAAGTGCTTGTGTTTGTCCGCGTGTAAACATACCCGAGCCATGTGTACGGGAAAAGATGTTTACTTCACTGGAAAGTGGTCGAATTTCACCCAAAGCTCGTCCATCCGGGCGAACTTTTTCTTCCGTAATAAGTCGACGAACTTCGTCTTTTACAATATTTCCAAGAACTTCCGCAATCATTTTTTCCTGATCTGGATAAGCCTCTGGATTGAGCGTTGCGAAATGCTCTTTGGTTTCCGCTTTGATGTCGTCAATCGCATCGTAACGGGCTTGCTTTTCTTCGATACGGACAGCTTCTTTCATACGTGCTTCCGCATATCCACGTACTGCCTGGTCAATTTCAGGATCGACCTCATGCAGAATCACCTGCATTTTTTCTTTACCGATTTCCGCTACGATTTGGTTTTGGAAATCTACCAATTGCTTGATTACATCATGACCAGTCATAATCGCTTCCAGCATGACGGATTCAGGCACTTGGTTTGCAGCTGCTTCTACCATGTTGATCGCTTTATGCGTACCAGCTACGACCAAATGGATATCGCTTTTCTCTGCTTGCTCAACTGTAGGGTTGATGATGAACTGACCATCAATACGTCCTACAATGACACCTGCAATCGGACCTTCGAACGGAATTTCTGACACGCAAAGCGCAGCAGAAGTACCGATCATCGCAGCGATTTCAGGCGAGCAGTCTTGATCTACGGAAAGAACAGTATTTACAATTTGTACGTCGTTACGAAATCCTTCTGCGAAAAGAGGGCGGACAGGCCGGTCAATCAAACGGCTAGCCAGGATCGCCTTTTCACTTGGGCGTCCTTCTCTTTTAATAAAGCCGCCAGGAATTTTCCCAACCGCATAGAGACGTTCCTCATAGTTGACAGTCAACGGGAAGAAATCAAGAGCTTTTGGCTCTTTTGAGACTGTCACGGCAGACAGGATTGCTGTATCGCCGTACCGAACCAAGACCGAACCATGCGCCTGCTTGGCCATTTTGCCAAATTCCAGGGTCAGTTTACGGCCTGCCAGTTCGAAATCATATGTACGGTATTGTTGCTCCATGGTGCTAGCAGTCCTCCTTCACTACAATGTGCATGTTCTACACTTTGTTTTCTACCTGTATGTATTATTTCCTGCCATGATAAAAATTAAATGGCTAGCTTTGGCAGTCTTCCTAGATAACAAAAAAAGCTTCTCTTGAAGCCATTTCAATAAACAGGAATTCTAATCGTTTAAACGTTTCGGAAAGCTTAGCACCAATGCAGTGCTAAGCCCTCCTACACGCTAGAAAAAGCGGGTAAACCCGCTTTTTACAAGACGCTGATTAGCGACGCAGACCCAGACGGTCTACTACCGAACGGTAGCGTTGAACATCGGATTCACGCAGGTATGTCAACAGGTTACGACGTTGACCAACCATTTTCAACAGACCACGACGGCTGTGGTGATCTTTTTTGTGCGTGCGCAGATGTCCGTTCAGATTGTTAATGTTTTCGGTCAAGATAGCGATTTGCACTTCCGGCGAACCGGTGTCGTTCTCATGAGTACGGAACTCCTGAATCAGTTGAGTTTTACGTTCTTGAGTCAATGCCATCATGACTCACCTCCTTATTTTGTATACCGTTCGCCGAGTCTGCCGTCGGTGAGCATCGGACAGCCAAGCTACGGTTATCTGTACAACGTTATGAATTATAGCACAGGGAATTATGAAAAGCAAAGAGATTCCTTTTAAGAGATTCCCTCAGCAAATTTTTGCTTGGCAGCCTGCACATCGCGTCCGATTTGGGCAATGAGCACGTCCACACCGGCAAATTTTTGTTCCTCCCGAATATAGAAGAGAAACTCGACTTCTACTTCTTTATCGTAGATTTCTCCGGAGAACTCAAAAATGTGCACTTCTAGCGACTTTTCTTTCTTCTCAAGCTCAAAGGTAGGCTTGATTCCTACGTTCATGACCCCATAATAGCTTTTTTGGTCAACAGTAAAGCGAACCCCATATACACCGTTCTTGCCAATCAGGTACGGCTGGTTTACACGCACATTGGCAGTCGGGAAGCCGATTGTTCGTCCCCGTTTGTCTCCGTGCACTACTGTGCCGCGAACTTTATAAGGGCGTCCAAGCAAGTGACGAACCTGCTCCACATCCCCGTGATGCAAATATTCACGTATGATCGTACTGCTCACTTTTTCCCCCAGACGATTCACTGGACCGATAATATCCAGCCCATAGCGCCCCTGGCTCATCTCCTGCAAGGTATGAGCCGTCCCCATTCCGCGATGCCCGAACGTGTAATCAAATCCCACGACGACATGGCGGCATTCCAGAGGAAGCATGCACTCCGCGATAAAGTCTTCCGGGTATACAGCTGCAAAACCGATATCGAATTTCATCACATAGGTCGTATCTATGCCCATTTTTTCGAATTGCTCCAGTTTGTCTGCAAGGGGAGTCAAATAACGTGTGTATCCACTCTGTCCCAAAACTTCACGCGGATGCGGATCAAAGGTCAGCACTGTGCTTTGCCAGCCATTTGCCTTCGCAGTATCAATCGCCTTTTGAATGACTCGACGATGACCAATATGTACGCCATCAAAGTAACCCAATGCAATCGCGCAAGGTGCCACTTCTAAATCATTTGGTAATGGATAGGTAAGCCAGATCGTTTTCACGGTTACACCTCTGCTGGAAAGACTTTTTCTGCTTTGGCGAACAAGCCTTTATCCCCACGGCATACGCGATGAATACCGAGCAATTCGTCTCCCGAGAAGAGGCAGATCAAGCTCCCCTCTTCGGCAGTAACGCCTGTTAGCGCAGTAGCTAGTCCATTACGCACTGCTTTTGTACGCTCCGGCTTTACTTGATAAGACGGTAAAAACGAGATTGCTTGTGGGATCGAGACTAATTTTTGGGTTATGTCTTTCCCCTCAGCAGCCTGCTGTTCTAATTGTTCCAGGGGAATGGATTCCCCTTCTACGAACGGGCCGCTTTTAATTCGCCGCAACAGCCTCATATGGGCAGGATAACCCAGGGCGCGCCCGAGGTCAACACATAAGGTGCGCATATAGGTGCCTTTGGAGCAGGTGCAGGTAAATGACACATCTACGGTATCGCCTTCTACCCGGATGTCATGCAGAGTTAGCTCATAGAGAGTTACTTTTCGTGCTTGCCGCTCAATCACAGTGCCTTCTCTTGCAAGATCGTACAGTCGTTTTCCGTTGACTTTGATCGCTGAGAACATTGGTGGAACCTGTTCGATTTCTCCCAAAAACGAGAGAAACAATTGTTCGATGCGCTCTTTTGTAATTGTGCTCGGATCAACAGCTGCCTGTTCGAGGACCTCGCCTGAAGCGTCCTCTGTTGTCGTAGTCGAGCCTAGTCGCATGACGACATCATAGCGTTTAGGAAGCTCCTGCAGGTACTCCACAAGTCGTGTCGCATGTCCTACACAAATCGGAAGCACACCCGTCACGTCAGGATCAAGGGTGCCTGTATGACCTACCTTTTTGGTACCATACAAGCGCCGAATCCTCGCCACACAATCATGTGAGGTCATCCCTGCCGGCTTGTCGATAACCAGCACGCCATTCACGTTACTCATCGCTCTTCACTCCTACTGCTTCTTCCAGGACAAGGCTTACTTTTTGCTTTACCTCCGAAAGGCTGCCCCGGATTGTGCAGCCTGCCGCTTTGGCATGGCCGCCTCCGCCCATCTGCTTGGCGACAAGTGAAACGTCTACGCGATCACGTGCTCGCATGCTTACCTTTACTACTCCAGGCTCAGACTCTACAAAGGAAACACCTACTTCTACTCCCTCGATGTTGCGACAGTAATTGACCAAGCCTCCTGCATCCTCGCGCTCTGCTTGGGTTTCCAAAAAATCATCTACCGAAACCGTAATGGAAGCGATGAGGTTTTGATGGGAGAGCTCAAGTGTTTGCAGGGCGCGACGCAAGATTTTTACATGGGCAAAGGTGATCTCCTCCAGGCAGCGCTCTGCGACCTCTCCTGGCTTGACACCGTAGCTCAGTAAGCGCGCGGCGATCTCCATTACACGAGGTGATGTATTGGAATAGCGGAATCCACCTGTGTCAGTAAGCAGGCCCGTATAGATGCAAAGGGCAAGCTCCTCGGTGAACGAAACGCCTAATTCTTCGGCAACGTCAAACAAGATTTCGGCCGTGGCCGCAGCATCAGTCCGTATCAGATTAACATCGCCAAAGCCGTCGTTCGTCGGGTGATGGTCGATGTTAAGAAGGCGTACGCCAGAATCAAATAAAGACCGTACATCGCCCATCCGCGACTCATCGGCGCAGTCTACAGCGATTACGGCCCCGAACTTTTCCTCCAGCGGTTGTTTTCGGAGATTGCGAAGTTGGTCGAAACGCGGCAAGAATGCAAACTTCTCTGGCGTTTCCCCCTCATTGACTACTACATACTGTTTGCCTAATTGTTCCAGCATCAGTACAACACCCAAAGCAGAGCCTGTGGCATCGCCATCTGGGTTAATATGAGAAAGAACCAGGAAGCGGTCATGCTCCCGCATGAAAAGGGCCGCTTCCCGAACAAATTGTCGATTAGGATTCATTCTGCTTTTCCTCATCTGTAGAGATTTCCCGTAGGATTGACTCGATTTTACTGCCGTAGTCGATTGACTCGTCCAGTTTAAATACAAAATCAGGAATGTGGCGCAGCTTTACTCGCTTACCGATCTCTGTGCGAAGATATCCCTTCGCTTTTGTCAGTCCTGACAAAGAAGCTTTGCGCTGCTCTTCACTACCAAAAATGCTGACATATACCTTTGCCAGTTGCAGGTCGCTGCTCACTTCTACATCCGTTACGGTGACAAAGCCTACGCGAGGGTCCTTCAGTCCGCGTTGCAAAACGAGGCTGAGTTCTTTTTTGATCTCTTCACCTACGCGGCTAATCCGTGTTTTATTCATTTCTTTCCACCTCCACTGGCTGCATTAGTCGTAGTATTCCGTATCCACGTGAATCAACTCCACGCCGGGATGAATTTCCACTAATCGGATTACAGCCTCTAGCTCTTGTTGTAAAAAAGATATTTCATTAGCAACGGCAGCGATACCCAAAACGGTACGCTGCCATTGCTCATTGTAAGCCACCTCTGCCGCGGAGACATTAAAGCGGCTCCGCAGCTTACCGATCAGACTTTTGACGATGGCCCGTTTCTCTTTCAAGTTTTGGCAAGCGGGCAGAAGAAGTTCGATCTGCACCCCTGCTACCATTATTGCTTCACTTCAACCATGACGAATGCTTCGACTACGTCGCCTACCTTGAGGTCCTGGAAGCGTTCCAGGGTCAAGCCGCACTCGTAACCCGCAGCTACGTCTTTGGCATCATCTTTGAAGCGTTTCAACGTGTCGAGTTTGCCTTCGTGAATCACAATGCCTTCACGGATCAGACGAGCACCAGCATCGCGGCTCAATTTACCTTCCGTTACATAGCAGCCCGCGATGTTACCGATTTTGGATACTTTGAACACTTCACGAATTTCTGCTTGACCGATGATGTTCTCTTTGAAGACTGGATCCAGCATGCCTTTCAGTGCTTGCTCGATCTCTTCAATCACAGTGTAAATAACACGGTGCTGGCGAATGTCGATCTTCTCTTGTTCAGCCATACTACGTGCATTTGGCTCAGGACGTACGTTGAAACCGATGATAATCGCATTAGATGCGTTTGCGAGTGTCACATCGGACTCAGTAATCGCACCTGCACCTGTGTGAATGATTTTCACACGAGTACCATTCACATCGATTTTTTCCAAGGAACCACGCAGTGCTTCTACGGAGCCTTGTACGTCTGCTTTCACAATCAGGTTCAGCTCTTTAATATCACCTTCCTGAATGTGTTGGAACAGGTCATCCAGCGATACGCGAGTATTTTCACGACGCTCAGATTCACGCTGCTTGGATGCACGCGCTTCCCCGATTGCACGTGCCTTTTTCTCATCTTCGAAGACACGGAATTGATCGCCTGCTTGTGGTACATCGTTCAAGCCTGTAATTTCTACAGGTGTAGATGGACCTGCCTCTTTCAAACGACGACCCTTGTCATTTACCATCGCACGTACGCGACCGAAAGCGGAGCCTACTACGATTGGGTCTCCAACACGCAGTGTACCTTGTTGAACCAAAATGGTTGCAACAGGACCGCGACCTTTGTCAAGCTCTGCCTCAACTACTGTACCGCGGGCACGCTTGTCAGGATTTGCTTTGAGTTCCTGAACTTCGGAAACAAGAAGGATGTATTCCAGCAGTTCCTCAATACCTGTACGCTGTTTTGCAGACAAAGGAGAGAAGATGGTTTCGCCGCCCCATTCCTCTGCTACCAATTCGTACTCGGTCAATTCTTGTTTAATACGATCAATGTTTGCTTCCGGCTTATCTACCTTGTTCACTGCTACGATAATCGGAACATTGGCTGCCTTCGCATGGCTGATTGCTTCTACGGTTTGTGGCATTACGCCGTCATCCGCTGCAACAACAAGGATCGTCACGTCTGTAATTTGAGCACCACGCGCGCGCATAGTTGTGAACGCTGCATGACCCGGTGTATCCAGGAACGTAATTTTCTTTCCTTTAATCTCTACTTGATATGCACCAATATGCTGTGTGATTCCGCCTGCCTCGCCTGCAACTACGTTAGTAGAGCGAATTGCGTCAAGCAGGGTTGTTTTACCGTGATCAACGTGACCCATAATCGTTACAACTGGCGGACGCTCAACCAGCGTTTCTGGAGCATCTACTTCTTCCAGTGTTTCGAAGTTGGTCTCGTCAATAACGATTTTTTCTTCTACTTCGATGTTGTATTCTGTACACACCAGTTCGATGGCATCGCGATCCAAATATTGATTGATCGTAGCCATGATCCCCAAATTAAACAACTTTTTGATGACTTCAGCCGGTTCTTTGCGCAGTTTAAGTGCAAGTTCATTGACCGTCAAAGAATCGGTGAACGTAATCTTCGTTGGTGGCTCTAATAGAGGACGTGGCGCTTTTTGTTGTCCACGCGAATTGTTTCCACGGCGATTGTTTTGATTACGATTGTTTCCACCGCGGAATGGCTGGCTCTTTTTATTATCTTCAAACGTTTTTTGAGTCTGTGGACCTTTTTTGATTTTCTCGCGCTTTTCCATTCCAACGTTTGATGGAAGTTTTACTTTATCTTCAAAATCTTCGCCTGTACGTCCCTCTGTTTGGCTCGGAGCTGTGCTTTGTTGATTAGCAGGGCGCTGTTGATTTTGTGGACGTTGTTGTTGATTGTTTGGTCTTTGTTGATTGTTTGGTCTTTGTTGATTCTGTGGTCTTTGTTGGCTATTCGTCTGTGGCTTCCGGTCAGTCGGTTTTGCGGGTTGACTTCTCATATTGTTTGGTTTTCTCTCCTGATTCTTCCCCTGATTTTTTCCATGTTGAGGACTTTGTTGATCGGGTCGGTTGCCACTTGTGCTGTTTCCAGCAGGACGATTGTTGCTCGGGCTGTTTCCTCCACGATCACGATCTGCTGGTCGTTCAGCTTTCAGTTGTCCTGATGCCTGACCTTGACCCGATTGTTGCTGGGGCCGTATTTGTTGTCCTCTGGAGTCGTTGGGGCGTCGTTGATCGTCCGTTTGCTTGGGTCTTGTATCAGCTGGCGTACTACGCTGCTCCGGTTTCGCACCGGATCGCAATTTGGCCATATGATCCTCGATCCGCTTGATCGTCCCTTCTTCCATGATACTCATATGATTCGCTACTTCTATGTTCAAACGCTTTAGCAAATTGAGGATTTCCTTACTGCTCATGTTGTGCTGTTTGGCATATTCATACACACGTGTCTTCAATAGAACTTCACCCTTTCGAAAGTTAGGTGAGCAGACGCTGAATGCTTTCGGCCAATTTCCCATCGGTTACCGCCACAGTAACGCGCCCATCTTTTCCGATTGCGTGTCCCAGTGAATGTCGGTCGCCAGTGGTTACACACGAAACACCGTAATAGGAACATTTATCCTTTACTTTTTTAGCGGTATTCTCAGATGCATCGACAGCGAGCAAAACGATATGAGCCTGACCGTTCCGAACTGCGGTTATCACCTGTTCTTCTCCGGTAACGACTTTTCTTGCCCGCATAGCCAATCCAAGTAATTGTGCTGCTTTAGGGATCATTGTCCCATCATCTCCAGCCATTTTTCTCGGAAAGCATCGTATTTCTCTTGGGAGATGGACATATTGAGGGCACGTTCCAGCACTTTTTTCCATTTTCCCGATGCGAACGTATCCGGCTTCAGACAGCTTTCCTGCCGACACACATAGGTACCGCGTCCTGCCGCCTTTCCTGTTAGATCAATAACGATCTCTTCGTCTGGCGTCCGGACCACGCGGATTAATTCCTTTTTTGGGAACATTCCTTGGCAAACAATGCATTTACGCAAAGGGATTTTCTTTTGCTTCATGATTATTCGTTGTCCGCCCCTTCATCGCCCTCTACTGCCTTTGGATAGACGATGCCTTCTTGATCTGCCTGAGACTCGCTCTTGATATCAATCTTCCAGCCAGTCAGTTTGGCAGCCAGTCGAGCGTTTTGACCGCGTTTGCCAATCGCCAGGGACAATTGATAGTCTGGCACGATGACACGCGTCACTTTTTCACTCACATTTACTTCTACATGAAGAACCTTTGCAGGGCTAAGTGCATTCGCTACATACTCCGCTGGATCTTCTGACCAGCGAACGATATCGATCTTCTCACCTTTGAGCTCGGTGACGATCGTTTGTACACGCATTCCTTTTGGACCTACACATGCACCTACTGGATCGACATCAGGATTGATGGAATGAACCGCAATTTTCGAACGATCTCCGGCTTCACGAGCAACGGATTTGATTTCTACCACGCCATCGTAAATTTCTGGCACTTCTAGCTCAAAGAGGCGCTTCAAAAGTCCTGGATGGGTACGGGATACGACGATTTGCGGTCCCTTTGTGGTTTTTTCTACCTTGATGATATATGCCTTCACACGATCTTGTGACTTGAATTCTTCTGATGGCATTTTTTCAGTGATCGGCATGACTGCTTCCGCTTTGCCCAGATCAATGTAGTAGTTGCGAGCGTCCATACGTTGAACGACCCCGGTCACGATATCGTCTTCACGCTCGATGAATTCGCTGTAAATCAGCCCACGTTCAGCTTCGCGAATGCGTTGGGTAACAACCTGCTTCGCCGTTTGAGCGGCAATACGTCCAAAATCACGCGGTGTCACTTCGATTTCTACGATATCCTCTAAACGGAAGTTAGGATCGATCTCCTGTGCTGCGTCCTGAGAAATCTCGAGACGTGGATCAAGCACTTCCTCTACTACGCTTTTCCGAGCGTACACGCGTACCATACCCGAATGACGATTTACATCCACCCGCACATTTTGGGCCGAGTTGAAGTTACGTTTGTATCCTGAGATAAGAGCCGCTTCGATGGCCTCGATCAGTACGTCTTTGGTGATGCCTTTCTCTCTCTCAATGGCTTCTAAAGCCTCGATAAAATCGCCGTTCATGACTTTCGTTGCCTCCTCCTTTACTTACCACCGGCCTAGACTAAAAGAAAACCTCTGTTGAGGCCTGCTCATAAATGAGCGAACCCGCTTTTGCGGAAAGTGATTCTTGTGTATCAGAAAAAATCCAGATGTTCCTTTTGTTCCGATACGGTTAAAAAACGATTGCCATGCGGGCTGTGTCAATTTGCTCTTGAGAAATGACGTACGTTTTCTTTGGTTCTTTTACAGTCAATTTGCCGTCCTCGAAGGATATCAGTTCGCCCTCGAACACGCTAGCTCCTTCTATCGGCTCTTTGGTTGTAATGTGTACGTGCCTGCCGACAGCTTTGGTAAAATCCTTATCGCTGCGCAACGGACGCTCTGCACCCGGTGATGATACCTCCAAGAAGTATGCAGTTGGAATAGGATCTACTTCGTCTAGTTTTTGGCTCAGCTTCTCGCTGACAAGGCTGCAGTCATCAATATCGATGTTGCCAGTTTCATTGTCGATAAATACACGCAGAAACCAGTTGCTGCCTTCCTTTTTGTACTCGATGTCAACCAGTTCCAGACCCAATTCGTCAACAATGGGCGTGACTAGTTCGGTGACGATGTCCGTTACCTTGCTCAAGCAAGTACCTCCTTATCGTTTGAACCATGAGGTGAGGCCAGAAAGAAAGAGTGGGTTTCCCCACTCTCGATCAGCCATGCGTATAAAACCAGTATTTCCAAAAAAATTATAGCATAACAGCCCTTCCCTGACAACCTTTGGATGGGTATGACCTGCCAAATCCCGCATTAGAACAAGGACAGCTGGTTGGATTCTGGCAATCCCTTCAAAGCACCCTGCTCCTCTAGATACTCCAAGATTGTCTTCGAAATCCGGGAGCGAGACAATAAATCTTCTTTAGAAAGGAATTCTCCCTGCTCTCTTGCATTCACAATACTAATCGCTGCGTTAGTTCCAAGCCCAGGTAATGCATTAAATGGAGCGATCAGCGAATTGCCGTCAATCAGGAAACGAGAAGCGTCGGATGCGTACAGATCCACATTGGTAAACCGGAATCCACGCTCAACCATCTCCAAAGCCATCTCTAAAACAGTGAGCAAAGCTTTTTCTTTCGGTTGGGCATCATGCCCTTTTCCTTCGATCTCTTCGATCTTCTGTTTAATCGCTGCTGAACCTTTTACCATCAACGGAATGTCAAAGTCATCTGCACGTACGGTAAAATATGTTGCGTAAAATTCAAGCGGCCGATGGACCTTGAAATACGCGATCCGCACAGCCATCATCACATATGCTGTGGCATGCGCCTTTGGGAACATGTACTTGATGCGCTGACAAGACTGAATATACCAATCAGGCACTTTATTGTTGCGCATTTCTTCCTGATCCTCTTCCGGAACGCCTTTTCCTTTCCGGACGGACTCCATGATCTTAAATGCTCTCGAAGGGTCCAATCCTTTGTAAATCAGATACACCATAATATCGTCACGGCAACCAATTACTTCAGGCAACTTGCAAGTTCCATTGCGAATCAAGTCTTGTGCATTGTTCAACCAAACATCCGTACCGTGAGAAAGTCCAGAAATCTGCACCAGCTCAGCGAATGTAGTTGGCTTTGTATCTTCAAGCATTTGTCGTACGAATTTGGTACCGAATTCCGGTATTCCAAGTGTACCCATGTTGGTACCGATCTGTTCTGGAGTCACCCCAAGTGCTTCCGTCGTACTGAAAATAGACATCGTCTGTTTATCATCCAGCGGAATGGTTTTCGGGTCCATGCCAGTCAAGTCTTGTAACATCCGTATTACGGTCGGATCGTCGTGTCCCAGAATGTCCAGCTTCAGCAAATTATCATGAATGGAGTGAAAGTCGAAATGTGTCGTGCGCCACTCTGATTCATTGTCGTCTGCTGGAAATTGAATCGGACAAAAATCTTCAATTTCCATGTAGGAAGGAACAACAATAATACCGCCAGGATGTTGTCCAGTTGTCCTTTTCACTCCCGTACAACCATTAACGATCCGTGAAATTTCCGCATTTCGCAGTGTCATGCCACGCTCGTCCGCATACTTGCGTACATAGCCGTATGCCGTTTTTTCCGCGACAGTACCGATCGTCCCTGCACGATATACGTATTCCGGTCCAAACAGCTCTTGTGTATATTTGTGCGCTCGTGGCTGATAGTCACCAGAGAAGTTCAAGTCAATATCGGGTACCTTATCACCTTTAAATCCAAGGAACGTCTCGAACGGAATATCCTGACCATCTTTGGCGTAGCTCGTGCCACATGACGGGCATTCTTTATCGGGCAAGTCAAAGCCTGAAGCGATCGAACCGTCCGTGATGAATTCGTTGTGCTTGCAATTCGGGCACCGATAATGCGGTGGCAATGGATTAACCTCGGTAATCTCAGACATGGTCGCAACGAATGAAGAACCTACGGAACCCCGCGACCCTACGAGATAACCATCATTCAGGGATTTTGTTACGAGCCGCTGTGAAATCAAATAAATAACACCGAAACCATGCTTGATAATACTTGTCAGCTCTTTTTCCAAACGGCTCTCAACAATCTCAGGTAAAGGTTCACCGTAGAGATGTCGCGCCTTGTCGTAGCACATTTGTCTTAGCTCGTCGTCTGCACCCTCGATGATTGGCGTGTAGAGCTTGTCTGGAATCGGACTCACATCTTCTATCATGTCAGCGATGGCGTTTGAATTTTTTACAACGATTTCCTGCGCCAGCTCTTCTCCCAAGAATGAAAACGACTCCAGCATTTCATCTGTGGTATGCAGATAGAGGGGGGGTTGGTTCCCTGCAACTGGGTCCCCTTTTGAAAGCAGGAAGACGTCGCGGAAAATTTCGTCCTGCGGATTGAGAAAATGAACATCACCGGTCGCGACGACTAGCTTGTTCAGCTCTTTTCCCATATCCACAATCATTTTATGGTAGCCTTTCATCGTCTCAAGCGACGGAATCTCTTCATTGCGCAAAAGCGGCGAGTACTGCGCGACTGGCTGAATTTCCAGGTAGTCATAAAATGCAGCGACATCTTTCAGCTCATCGATCGATTTACCGCGCAAAATCGCTTGCATCAGCTCACCGTCTTTGCAGGCTGTTCCGATTAAGAGCCCTTCCCGATACTTGATCAGCTGACTGCGCTGAATGCGAGGCCAGCGATAAAAGGTTTCCACATGAGAACGACTTACCAGCTTATACAGATTTTTCAAGCCCTCTTTGTTTTGAACCAAAATCGTAGCATGGAATGGTCGTCCACTCTTGTAGTCTGCTTCTGCATTACTTCTCTCGTTTAGCTCTGCCATCGTTTGGATCTGCGCTTCCTTGATATCCTTCAACATCTGCTGAAAGACATGTGCCAGCGCGACCGTATCGTCCAAGGCACGGTGAGCATTAATCAGCTCTACGTTAAACTTCTTCGCAAGTGTCCCTAATCGGTAGTTGCGCATGCCTTTGTACATCATGCGGGCTAAAGGCAGTGTATCCAAAAAGGCGTTATTCCAAGGCTCCATTCCGATTCTTTTGGCACATGCATTGATAAATGCCTTATCGAATTCGGCATTATGCGCAACTAAAACGGCATCACCTGTAAACTCTTTAAACTTGCGCAGAACGACATCCAGCGTTTCTTGGCCCCGCAGCATTTCATTCGTAATACCTGTAATTTCTGTTGTCTTCGGGCCAATCTCTAATTGTGGATCGATCAGCTCTGTCCATTGGTCGACAATTTCTGCGCCTTTCATCTTGACCGCTGCTACCTCGATAATCGTATGCTCAGCGGCGTTCAGACCGGTCGTCTCCGTATCGAACACGACATATTCGGTATTTTCATCAATCGCATAATTGTTTTCCGCATTCAAATTGTAGACGACATCAATTCCATCCTCAATGACGTACGCTTCCATCCCAAGAATGCACTTGATGTTATTCTTCTTCGCTACCGAATACGCTTCCGGGAATGCCTGTACTACACCATGGTCAGTAACGGCAATTGCCTTATGTCCCCATTTGGCAGCAGTAGACACGAGCGATTTCACAGACGCAACCGCATCAAGTGCACTCATTGGGGTGTGGCAATGGAGCTCTACACGTTTTTCTTCGGCGGTATCCTTGCGTACGATTTGTTGCTCGATTTGGTTAAGATCGTTTGCGTTCATGACCAATTCGCGAATAAACGTATCGTGCTGAACACTGCCGCGAGCTTTCACCCACATCCCGTCTTTAAGGGCTTCCAGCATTTTGACATCTTCCTTGTCACGGGAAAACATTTTGACGGTAAGAGAGTCTGTGTAGTCCGTGATGTTAAAGGTAAGCAGATGACGACCACTGCGGAGTTCCTTCACTTCTACATTGAACACGGTACCTTGGATGACGATCCTGCGTTCCTCTTCTTGGATTTCAATAATCGGAATCGGAGCGTCCTTGATTTCGTAGCCCATCATGAGGGTTGTAATGGCTTCTGCTTTATCCGAGCCCTTGTTATCCTGCTGAGCGGTAGTCATTACAACTTCCACCAGTGCTCGCTCTTCCTCAGCCCGTTGCTCTACGAATGCTTTGTATGCCTCATCGCTTTCTTCGCCGTGGAAGGAAAACCTCATCGTGCAATCCGTCGCTTTTTGAAAGGCAGCGATCAATTCATTGTCAGCTCTTTTGCGCTTGGCGACCTCTACCGTCATTTCCGTTGGCAAATACACTTTTACTTCGTTTTGATCAACCTGCTTTCGAGCGGAACGAAGGGTAACTGCCAACGAGTTCAAGCTTGGTTCCAGCCCCGCGACCAACAGATCCCAATATTCATTGACAACCAGATCCAGCTGCGGCTTTTGAAGGTAACGATAATGAGCATCGACCTTGGCCAAATGTGAAAAGGTTTGTGTCAATCTCATGTTAAATGCTGCAAATACATCCGCTGGAACTAATCTTTGTAGTGTGAAGTGAAAAATCCACTCCTTGTTTTGTTTGTAAATCTCCAGCTTGTCAATTTGCCCATCAAGAAAAAAACGCTCCACCCACTCATCTGGCAAGTCCATTTGCTTGACCAGTAGGGAGAAACGATGTTTTTGCTCTTGTAAACGATCCACGGTTTTCCCACCCTCCCAAAGATAAAAAAACCTATATCGATGCCTCCACATGGAGGTACAACCGCGTTTTAGCGGAAAGTTTTTATGCGCTTCAGAATTCATAAGCCTCTCGCTTATAAATTCTTGCACGTAAAAAAACCTATATCGATGCCTCCACATGGAGGTACGACCGCGTTTTAGCGGAAAATCCCGATCTTTAAAAGAAAAAGAGGCACTCCCTTTAAATCAGGGGAGTACCCCGTACATTTCGACAAAATCCTGCTTTTTTCCTGCTATTAACTAGTTTCCGAAGAGTTCTACACCCGTATGATCCACACGAGCGAGCATCGCTTTTACTTCAGCTACCAAGTCATCCAGTTTGATATCCTGTGTTTCCCCTGTTTTACGAACGCGTACTTCGACAGTGCCTTCTTGCAGGGCCTTGTCAGAAACGGTAATGCGCAATGGCAATCCAATCAGATCAGCGTCCTTGAATTTGACACCAGCACGTTCTGGACGATCATCGAACAGCACCTCTACGCCAGCCCGACGAAGCACCTCGGTAACTTGTTCGCTCGTTTGACGTTGCTCTTCTACTTTAACATTGACCGGGATCACATGCACATGGAAAGGTGCTACTGCTACTGGCCAAATGATTCCATTCTCATCATTGTTCTGCTCAATCACAGCTGCAATGGTTCTTGAAACCCCAATCCCGTAGCATCCCATGATCATTGGTTGGCTGCGACCATTTTCATCCAGGAACGTCGCTCCGATTGCTTTGGAGTATTTCGTTCCGAGCTTGAACACGTGACCAACCTCAACACCACGAGCAAATTTGATTGGGCTGCCTGTACGCGGGCATTCGTCGCCCTCAGTGATGTTGCGCAGATCAGCATAACGTGAAACAGTAAAATCTCGACCTGGAACAACATGCGTCAAGTGATAATCTGCCTCGTTGGCACCTGCAACACCATCGTACACATCTTGTACAAAGTTATCTGCAATGATCTCCACTTTTTCCGAGTCGATTCCTACTGGTCCAACAAAACCAGCCGGTGCTCCCGTTACCGCAAGAATATCCGCTTCTGTAGCCAAGCCAACCTGTGCCGCATCATACAGGTTTTTCAGCTTCACATCATTGAGCTCATGATCTCCACGAATTAACACCATGACGAGCTTGTCATCGACACGATACAAGAGGCTCTTGATTATGTGCTTCGCTTCGATTTGCAGGGCTTGTACCAATTGCTCGATAGTTCGCACTCCCGGCGTATGTAGCTTTTCATGTGTGGGTGCTTCTGTAGCCGGCTTCTCGGAAGGATGATAGACTACCTCCGCCTTTTCCAGGTTGGCAGCATAATCGCCATCTTCGGAGTATGCAATGGTGTCCTCTCCGATTTCACACAGTGCCATGAACTCGTACGTACCTTTTCCACCAATTGCTCCAGCATCTGCTTCTACAGCACGGAAATTCAAGCCAACGCGAGTAAAAATATTGGTGTAAGCATCAGACATAGCCTGGAAATTGCGATCCAGACCTTCTTGTGTCGTATCAAAGGAATACGCATCTTTCATAATGAATTCACGGCAGCGAATCAAACCGAAACGCGGGCGTACTTCATCACGGAATTTGGTTTGAATTTGATACAAATTGATCGGAAGCTTTTTATAAGAATTGATTTCATCACGTACCAGACTGGTGATGACTTCCTCGTGAGTTGGTCCCAAGGCAAAAGGACGGTCATGGCGGTCACGCAAACGAACCAGTTCAGGACCATATACATCCCAGCGTCCGGTTTGGTGCCACAATTCAGCCGGCTGCATTGCAGGCATCAGAAGCTCCTGGGCTCCAGCATTGTTCATTTCCTCACGCACAATCGCTTGGATTTTATGCAGCGAGCGAATCGCCAATGGCAAATACGTATAAATACCAGATGCCAGTTGGCGAGCCATACCTGCGCGGAGCAGCAGCTTGTGGCTAGCTATCTCCGCGTCAGCAGGCACTTCTCGCAAGGTAGGAATCAACATTTGACTTTGCTTCAACACGTGCGTGTCCTCCTTATGCTCATCAGCAAGGGGCGTTCATCAACCTACCGTCGTAGGTTTTTTTTCGCCAACCATTTCATTAATTTCTTTCATCAACTCTTCGAACAGCTCTGTTTCCTTTACCTTCCGAACAATCTCACCATTGCGGAAAATCAAGCCTTCCCCGTTTCCACCGGCAACGCCGACGTCAGCTTCTCGTGCTTCTCCAGGGCCATTAACAGCGCAACCCATTACTGCGACCTTCAATGGTACTTTCAATGTAGAAATCGCATCCTCTACTCTCGTTGCGAGGCCGATCAAATCGATCGCGCAACGTCCGCAAGAAGGGCAAGCAATGACTACAGGATCGTTATTGACGATATCCAGGCTGCGAAGAATTTGCTTCGCAACCTTGATTTCCTCAACTGGATCAGCTGTCAAAGACACACGGATGGTATCACCGATCCCCATTGAAAGTACAGTCCCGATCCCAACTGCAGACTTGATGCTACCGGAAAATTGCGTACCCGCTTCCGTTACCCCTACATGCAATGGATAGTTACGCTTTTCTGCCATCAAAGAGTATGTCTGGATCATGGTTGGTACGTCAGAAGACTTCAACGAGATAACGATATTGTCATAATTAAGGTCTTCCAAAATTTGCACGTGGTCAATGGCACTCTCTACGATTGCCTCTGGCGATGGGTAGCCGTATTTTTCAAGCAGTCGTTTTTCAACCGAGCCGGAGTTTACGCCAATGCGGATAGGCACATTGCGCTCGCGGCAGGCCTCAACTACTCGCTGTGTTTTTTCCTTGGAGCCAATATTCCCTGGATTAATCCGGATTTTGTCAATCCCACTCTCCAAAGCAATCAGGGCCAACTTGTGGTCGAAATGGATGTCGGCAACAAGCGGCAATGGTGAACGCTCCTTGATCTTCTTGATGGCGCGTGCTGCGTCTTCATTGATGACGGCCAGGCGGACAATTTGGCAACCGACATCGTGCAGTCTTTGAATCTCGGCCAGTGTTTTCTCTACATCACGCGTATCTGCTGTCGTCATGGACTGAATTACTACGCTTTTTTGGCCCCCGATTTGCACGCCTCCTACAAAAACCGGTTTCGTCTCCTCGCGCTTGTACATTTTGCACCATCCTTTAAACTTTTTCTGTTTTTCTACCGAGTAAGTACGTTATTGAAAGAACAACCGTTGCACATCGTTCCAGGTTACTACCAAAATGAGCAGCATCAAAAACGCAAAGCCCAAGAAATGGACCATTCCTTCTTTATGCGGGTCAATCGGGCGTCCACGCAAAGCTTCTACAGCCAGGAACGCTAGACGTCCGCCATCCAGAGCCGGAAGCGGCAACAGGTTGAACAATCCTAGGTTAATACTGAGAACAGCAGCCCATTTCATCAAGATCGCCATGCCTTGCTGTGCGAACTCTCCAGTCATCTTGAAAATCCCCACAGGACCACTCAAATCATTCAATCCAACAGCGCCTGTAAAGAGCATGCCTAAGCTTTTCAAAATCATAACCGTAAATTCGTAGGTAGACGACACTCCGTATTTTAGCACTTCTCCAGGAGCATATGTGAGTGAATTCGTTACCATGATCTTGCCGATGTTATTTTCGTCTTTTCCTACTTTTACAGGGACCGTACTCACTTTTCCATTTCGCTCATATTCAAACGTCAATTCCTTGTCAGGAGCTTGACTAATGATTTGAACGACGTCTTTCCAAGTAGATACGGATTGCCCTTGAATAGCAACGACCTTGTCCCCTTCCATGAGTCCAGCTTGAGCAGCAGGTCCTCCTGCTCTCACCTCTCCAAGATACGTGCCATTCGGAACCCCGTACATAAGACCGATCATTACAAACAACAAGAAAGCCAGCAGGAAGTTGGCAAATGGTCCGGCAAAAATCGCCCAGAAGCGCTGAGATACTGTCTTCCCTTTGAACTGTCTATTCAATGGAGCAATCTGAACCTCTTGTCCATCACCCACTAATTGTGCTTGCGGATGAACGGAATACGTGCGCTGTTCTCCATCGATTTCAAGCGTCAAGCTAAGTGCCTGCTCCAAATCAAAACGCACGACAGTACCCGAAATTGCTCGTTCTGAACCTGCATTCGGCCCATCTAACAGGATATGTGTCACCTTTCCAACCGCATCACGCTCAATACTTACTTCCATGTGCGGCTTGAGCATATCCATTTCCGGATCTTCACCCGCCATACGGACTAACCCTCCAATGGGGAGAAGACGAAGGGTATATTCCGTTTCACCACGCTTCACGCGAAAAATCTTGGGACCCATTCCAAGCGCAAATTCCCGACAAAGTATTCCAGCCCTTTTGGCCAGAAGGAAGTGACCCAGTTCGTGCACGAATACGAGTGCCCCAAAAACAACTACTATCGCGAGAATTGATTCAACGGAATCCAGATTGGGAAAAGGCAAGTGAACAGCCACCTTTCTTTCAAGTATCTAAGCTCATATCCTTCTTAAACGAATACGAGCGCCTGCGAGCGTGCCCACTTATCTGCAGCAAAAATCTCCTCCAGCGAAGGGTCTTGAATGCCTTGATGGGCTTCACATGTTTTGCTCACGATTGTTTCGATGTCAAGAAATCCAATTGAGCCTTTCAAAAACAAATCGACAGCTACTTCATTGGCTGCATTCAGTACAGCCGTGTAAGTCCCGCCAGCATTGCCACACTCATAGGCCAATTTTAACAGAGGGTATCGGTCAAAATCCATGGCAGCGAAGTGAAGAGTGCCCACTTTGACTAAATCAAGTGGCTCTGTGGGCAAAGACATTCTGCCAGGATAACTCATCGCATACTGGATCGGAACCTTCATGTCCGGTGTGCCCAATTGAGCCATTACCGCTCTGTCTTTATATTCTACCATAGAGTGTATGATGCTTTCATAATGGAGCACGCATTCAATTTTCTCATAAGGAAGATCAAATAGCCAATGTGCCTCAATGACTTCGAAGCCTTTGTTCATCATCGTAGCAGAGTCAATCGTGATTTTTGCCCCCATACTCCAATTGGGATGGGCCAGTGCTTGTTCAACCGTTACATGCCCCAGTTCTTCACGGGATAAATGACGGAAGGAGCCTCCGGAAGCAGTCAGCAAGACACGTTCTACATCCTGCCTACGCTCTCCTTGCAAGCATTGAAACACGGCAGCGTGTTCACTATCTACCGGGATGAGCTGGACGCCTTTTTCTTTTGCCTTTTTCATGACAACCGGTCCGGCGCAAACCAAAGTTTCTTTGTTGGCAAGTCCAATTGTTTTCCCTGCTTCAATAGCTGCCAAAGTCGGGGCAACACCTACACTCCCGACTACAGCTGTCATCACAAAATTCGCTTCCTCATATCGGGCAACCTGCTCAAGCCCGTCCATACCATAAACAATCTCTGGTTTCACCTGACTACCTAGGCGTTCTTTCAGTGCAAATGCTGCTTGTTCACTCCCTACCGAAACAAGCTCTGGACGAAACTTGACAACTTGCTTTGCCAGCAAGTCCACGTTGGTTCCAGCAGCCATCGCCACCACAGAAAATTCCTGCGGATGCTCCTCGACTACTTCCAGTGTATTTGTTCCGATAGAACCTGTAGAACCTAAGAGTGCTATTCGTTTCACTGACTTCACCTTCTATATCTCTTTCTATATATGCAACAGGTTTCAGACGATACCTAGCAGATGCAAAACCGGAAAAACGAGTAAAAAACTATCGAAGCGATCCAGAACGCCCCCATGTCCGGGTATGAGCTGTCCTGAATCTTTTACGTGAAAATGACGCTTAAACGCTGATTCCACCAGATCTCCCAATTGACCAACTATCCCTGCAACAAAGGCGATTGTCAATGCCTCTGAAAGTGTCAGATTGCCGAAGATAGCATTTACTCCGAGTACAACGATGATCGAAGCCAGCAAACCACCGATGGAACCCTCAATCGTCTTGTTGGGACTGATTTCTGGCCAGAGCTTGCGTTTTCCGATCGCTTTTCCGACAAAATAGGCACCAGAATCGGTCGACCAGATTGCCAGAATGACGAGAACGGTCAGCATAAAGCCTTCTGGAAGATTGCGTGCAGCGGCCATATACGTAAATCCATAACCTATGTATAACGCCCCCACCAATGTAAGGGCGATGTGTTCAATGTGAAACTGATTTTTCCGTAAAACGGAGTAAATCAACAAGAGAAGGAGAACCGGCAACATCAGATCCGGCATACTGATGTTTAACCAGCTTGAAAATGCGAGTGACGGCCATAAAATGCTCGCCAACAGCACATATCCAAGTATCCCTGCTGCATGTAATGGCTGGAGGCCAGCCATCCTCATAAATTCGAACAGGCCAATGACAGCCAGTAAAAAAACCAATAGTGAGTACCAGGCTCCTCCAACATAAATTAAGAGAAGAAAGCCCGCCCCACCAATCAGGCCAGTAATTATTCGTTGCTTCAACTGATTCCACCTCTCGGCTATACCGCCCCGTAGCGACGAGCTCGGCCTTGGTACTCCACAATCGCTTGGTAAAAGTGTTCACGGGAAAAATCAGGCCAAAGAACATCCGTAAACCACAATTCCGTGTAGGCCAATTGCCATAGCATGAAGTTGCTTAAGCGAATCTCACCACTAGTGCGTATCAAGAGGTCAGGGTCGGGAATATCGCTTGTGTACAGGTAGCGGGAAATAACTTCTTCATCCAGCTTCTCAGGGTCGAGTTCGCCCGCTTTTACTTGGGACGCCATCATCGAAAATGCTTTTACAATTTCGTCTCGTCCTCCGTAATTCAAGGCAAAATTGAGTTGCAGACCAGTATTGTCCTGGGTTCGCTCTTCCGCTTCAATTAATGCTTTTAACGTGTGAGACGGCAATTCGTCCTTGCTTCCTAACATACGGATTCGCACGTTACGTTCAATTAATTCTTTTAATTCTGTCGACAGAAACTCCTGCGGAAGCTTCATGAGAAAATCGACTTCGTCTCTTGGGCGCTTCCAGTTTTCGGTAGAAAAAGCGTACATGGTTACATAGCGAACTCCTAAATCGTCTGCAACCTTGACTACTTCCTTTACCGTTTTCATTCCTGCCCGGTGCCCGGCGACCCGGGGTAAATTGCGCATATTGGCCCAACGACCATTCCCATCCATAATAATCGCAACGTGTTGCGGAATTTTGCCGCTACGATCCAATTCTTCTGGTATTGGTTGAGTCTCTTTGCGGGCCCATTTGCGCGCCAGATGTTCTAACATAAAGTGTTCCCCCGTAATGAGAGATATAGACGTACATCCCCCTCACTTGAGGGGGATAACCTTGTATTACACTTCCAAGATGTCTTTCTCTTTATCCTTAACGATCTTATCGACTTCTGCAATAAATTTATCGGTAGTCTTTTGGATGCTTTCTTGATGACGACGAGATTCGTCCTCGGAAATGGTCGCTGCCTTTTCCAATTTCTTAATGTCGTCGTTAGCATCACGGCGGATGTTGCGAATCGCAACCTTGCTGTCTTCTCCGCTTTTTCCTGCTAATTTAACTAAATCCTTACGGCGTTCTTCTGTCAGCGGCGGGATTACCATCCGGATGACCACGCCATCGTTGGAAGGAGAGATACCCAGATCAGATTGTTGAAGAGCACGATCAATTTCTTTCAGCGCTGCTTTATCCCATGGCTGAATAATCAACATCCGTGGCTCAGGAACGCTAATATTGGCTAACTGGCTAATTGGCGTTGGTGAACCATAGTAGTCAACCAGTACGCGATCCAGCATCGCTGGATTCGCACGACCAGCACGGAGGCTGGAAAGGTCTTTTTTCAATGTATTGATCGCTTTGTTCATGCGATCTTCCATGTCTTTCAGCACGGATTGTGGCATGATTATTCCCCCTTAACCAGAGTACCGATTTTGTCGCCCATGACTGCGCGGCGAATATTGCCTTCTTCGGAAATGTTAAAGACGATGAGTGGAATACTGTTGTCCATACACAAGCTAGATGCGGTGGAATCCATCACACCCAAACCTTTGTTCAGTACTTCCAGGAAAGTCAACTGGTCATACTTTTCAGCGGTCGGATCAAGACTCGGGTCTGCTGAATAAACCCCATCTACCTTGTTTTTTGCCATCAGGATGACTTCTGCTTCGATCTCAGCTGCTCGCAGAGCTGCTGTAGTATCGGTTGAGAAGTATGGATTACCTGTACCCGCTGCAAAGATGACGACACGCATCTTTTCCAAATGACGAATCGCTCTACGGCGTATGTATGGTTCCGCAACCTGTCTCATTTCAATCGAAGTTTGAACACGTGTTGGGACGTTCACCTTTTCCAACCCATCCTGCATGGCGAGTGAGTTCATAATCGTTGCCAGCATTCCCATGTAATCGGCTGTTGCCCGATCCATTCCTTTGGAGCTGCCGGAAAGTCCGCGCCAGATATTACCTCCTCCGACGACTACTGCGACTTGTACACCCAACTCTACGATTTCCTTGATCTGGTTCGCAACGGAAAAAATCACCTTCGGGTCAATACCGTACCCGAGTTCTCCCGCCAGTGCTTCCCCACTCAACTTTAACACAACCCGTTTATAGGCAGGAAGTGGCATGTGAAACGGCCTCCATTCATGAATCATTCTCTATACCTAGTGCGCAATCCTTCTCACGTTTGAAAGCACACTTGCTTTTTACATGCAGAGAGTTTCACATGGTGTGAAACTCTCGCTTTTGAAAATAGGGAACACGGAGGTGTTCCCTATAAATCAATATTATTGCTTATTTACTTGCGCCATAACTTCAGCTGCGAAGTCTTCTTGCTTCTTCTCGATACCTTCGCCTACTTGGAAGCGAGCGAATTCTTTCAAGGATGCACCTGCCTCTTTCAACAAAGCAGATACTTTCTTGTCTGGATCTTTAACGAATGGTTGTTCAACCAGTACGTACTCTTCGAAGAATTTGGAGAGACGGCCTTCCACCATTTTTTCAACGATGTTTGCAGGCTTGCCTTCTGCCAGTGCTTGGTTCTTCAGAACTTCACGTTCGCGCTCGATCTCATCAGCAGAAACCTCTTCACGGTTAGCGAAGCGTGGGTTAGACGCTGCTGCGTGCATTCCCAGGTCTCTTGCCAAAGTATCATCTTGCGTACCTTCGAGTGTTACCAGAACACCGATTCTTCCGCCCATGTGCAGGTAAGCACCGAAAGCGCCAGCATCTGTTTTTTCGGAAAGAGCGAAACGACGGAAAGAGATGTTTTCTCCGATCGTGGAGATTTTTTCATTGATGACATGAGCGAGAGTCTCGCCAGCACCTTTGAACGGTTGTTCCAGAGCTTCCTCTACATTTGCAGGACGCTGGGAAACTACATGCTCAGCGATGTCTTTAACAAGTGTTTGGAACTCAGGGTTTTTCGCAACGAAGTCTGTCTCGCAGTTTACTTCTACTACAGCTGCTACGTTACCAGCAACAGCAGTTGCTGTCAGACCTTCAGCCGCAATACGACCGGATTTTTTCGCTGCTTTTGCAATTCCGCGTTCACGGAGCAAGTCGATTGCTTTTTCCATGTCTCCGCCAGTTTCTTCCAACGCACGTTTGCAATCCATCATTCCTGCGCCTGTGCGCTCACGTAGTTCTTTAACCGATTGTGCACTAATTGCCATTTGGTTAAACCTCCTAAGGAAAGTTACGATCTCATTATAATGTAGATAGAAGCATTCTGTTAAGAAAACGTTTCAGCAACCTCTATTGTTTGCTGATTTCGGAGAAGGATTCTCCGCGTCCAAAACTGCAGCAGCACTTATACAGGATAAGAATGTTAGCCATGCCATCCTGTATAAGAAACCCTTTGTTGAGACTTCCTCCAAAGAGGAGCGACCGCGTTTTAGCGGAAGGTTATTCTTGCTAAATCAGGATGTAGATACGTGAAGTCTATACTTTCTGATTTAGTAAAAAAGGGTGGACAGGGGTTCTGACACCCTCAGTCCACCCTTTTACACTTGCTTACGCAGTTGTTGTTGTAGTAGCTTGTTGCTCTGTACCTTGGTTACCCTCTTGCAGAGCATCTGCCATTTTCGCAGTCAAGAGCTTAACTGCGCGGATAGCGTCATCGTTACCTGGGATCACGTAGTCGATCTCATCTGGATCGCAGTTCGTGTCTACAATTGCAACGATTGGGATACCCAATTTGCGAGCTTCTGCAACAGCGATGCGCTCTTTACGAGGATCGATAATGAACAGAGCATCTGGAAGTTTATCCATATGAGCGATACCGCCCAAGAATTTCTCCAAGCGATCCATTTCTTTGCGAAGAACGATTACTTCTTTCTTCGGCAATACTTCGAAAGTACCGTCTTGTTCCATACGTTTCAGATCAGCCAGGCGACCTGTACGTTTTTTGATTGTGCTGAAGTTAGTCAAAGTACCACCCAACCAACGTTGGTTGATGAAGTAGTGACCTGTACGTTCAGCTTCTTCTTTAACGGATTCTTGTGCTTGTTTCTTCGTACCTACGAAGAGCACTTTACCGCCGTCTTGAGCGAGTTCACGAACAAAGTTGTACGCTTCCTCTACTTTTTTAACGGTTTTTTGCAGGTCGATAATGTAGATTCCGTTACGTTCGGTGAAGATATAGCGAGCCATTTTCGGGTTCCAGCGACGAGTTTGGTGACCGAAGTGAACACCAGCTTCGAGCAACTGTTTCATCGAAATTACTGCCATATTTCACACCTCCTTCAAAAATGGTTTTTTTGATGCGTACCTCCGCCACACCGCATGTTCCAAGCAATTCTGCCATAGGCAGCACCATTACCGGAATTGGTGGACGTGCGATTTCAACACCGTTATTGAATATATCATATGGAACTTTCAATTGCAACAAACAACTACCATTTTTTTCGTAAAAAAACCTCTGCCGAGGCTTCCACAGGGAGGAGCGACCGCGTTTAGCGGAATGCTTTTATGCGCTCCAGAATTTATAAGCTTCGTGCTTACCAATTCTTACGCATTAAAAAATCCGCCTTATTTCTTAGGCGGAGTAGTTATCAGGGTCGCGATCTCCGCTTCTGTAGCAGAGTCACTCACTTCGTATGTACCTACACGGATTCGATTCAGCTTGTTTTGTGACCGCAGCTGATCGACGAATTTATTATCAGCAGGAAGAACCCCTTCGTCCACGAGAATACGCGCCACCTGTTCAGCAGTGGCTTTATATGGAACGGTAAAGGAATGCTTTTTTTCCACCACTTTTGGCGTCTCTACAATCGGTGCTGTAGGTGTCTGCGTCGTTGCAGGCGCAGTGGTACCTGTCGTCCCGGCAGGTGACTGTGCTTGCGTTTGTGTGACAGCCGCTCCAGCAGCTTTGGGAGGTGTTGTTTGATCAACCGTTGCCTTTTCTGGTGCTTCTGGAGAATTTGTCTGAGGCTTTGACGTTTGCTCCAGGGAAGGCGTCTTTGGGGCTTTCGGAGCGGTTGGTGTAGGCTGCACACTTACTTTCTTCTCCTGCTGCCATTGCTCATACTCATCTGGCGTGAGGATGACCATTTGCATTTCCTCAGCAGATTTCTTGATTTGCTCTTTCGTAATAACGGGAACCAACTCCGTTTCTCTTGACGAAAGCACACCTAAAACGGAAGTTGCGACAAGCAGACCAGCACCAAAACCGAACAACAGTTCTTTTTTACGCATCTGCTTGACCTCTTTCATTTTTTGCAGCTAATGAAAATATCAAATCGATTTCTCCACGACCTGCTCCAAGTCTTTTCGCAATTTCATCGTAGGACAGACCTTCTTTGCTGAGCTCAAACGCACGACGATAACGCTCCCGGAGTGCAAGCATGTCTACTTCCGCGACTGGCTCACTCGTTAAAACCGGCTCGCTCTTAAGAGGCGGATCAATCATTTGAGACCGTTCTGATCCTTGCTTTTCTAACTGGTCAATCCGTTTACGAAGCTGCTGCACTTCCTGTAACAAATCCGCACGGGTATCTTGAACGTCAGCAGACAACCGCTCATGTTCCTGCTTCAGTTGTCTGCTGATTTTTTGCATGTCTTTTTCCAGCTCTGCTTTGTCTATCGAGCGATGTGTTTGTGTCGCAGAATCGGAATCAATAGGTGACTTCCTTTGGATAAACAAGGCAAGTATCATGCTAATGATTCCTGCTCCGATCAGGATGGGGTACACTACTTCCATGTTGGTCACCTTTATTTCTGGCTTATCTTTTCCTATCCTTCATTATAACGATATATCAATAAAACGTCCGCGCATCGGGTCTCTCATCGAGATCGTTGAAGCAGAAGAGGTGCTATCACCTGATCCAGCTTCCTTCTCTTCCTCTGATGAAGAGGCGGATTGCTCAAAGCCACCCTTGCCCTTTCTTTGCTCCCGCTCGCGAATCTGATTTTTCTGTGTAGGATCCACGTCGTGTGGACGCTGACGCAAGTGCTCATCCAGTTCCCGTCGCTGATTGATCATGGATTGTTGTTCATGCATGGTGCGCTGCTGTTGTTGCTCTTGTATGCGCGTAACTTCTAGTGTGCGGGGCAAAGCAACCTGTAACTCAATCGTTTTTAAACTCATCAGGCTACACCTCTCTTACCCACCATTCTAGCACTCGATTGCTTTTTAAAGGAGGGTTGTGCTGCTGATTTCTCCGTCAATCACCATGAATCGGGTACGCGCATACTCATGCTTGATAAAATGGACAAGCTTGCCAAACGTCATTTTGATCCCGGGATACATGACGTGATAAGCGTCAACCGCTGCGGGACCTTCTCCTAACAGTTCGGCTTCTACATCCTTTTTTCGGGATTCTAGAGCCTTGCTCTCTTTTTCAAGCACTAAACGGGTATTCGTCAGTTTAATTTGCATGACTCGTTTTTCAGGTGGCAGCTCTCCCGTTACCTGCAAAATTTGATTGAGCACGCCAAGACCCTGATCCGTTTTACGCAAATTTTCATACACGTCTTGCAATTCTTTTTGCAGCGATGCGAGCTCTTGACGCAGCTCCGGCTTGACACCTACCTCAAGCACCGTAGGCGTCGCACTGTTATTGCCAAAAATACGTGCCCCAATTTTCTCGCCGGCTTGCAGTACACCACCGATAATAATGCCTTTTGCGCCTTTGCAAATAATTTGTTTCCCTGCGCGAACATTAGAGAACATGATGCTTTGAGTCACAATAATTTGATTGGCTGCTGTCACATTGGCATTTTGAATAAAGGAAGTCCGGATATCATGCCCAGCAACAATCGAACCCTTATCCTGAGCTACAATTCCACTTTTGATTTCAATGGAGCCTCCAGCGTCCAGCTCTGCGCCTTCCACACTGCCCAAGACACGTATGTCACCAGAAGCTTTTACACGAAATCCATTCAATACGTTCCCGCGAATGACCACCGTTCCCACGAAATCAATGTTGCCAACACCAAAATCGACATCCCCGTTTACTTCAAACACGGGAAACACATTCATCTTATCCTGATCCGTAAAAGAAACCTGTCCATCCATTGCTGCATAGATCATGGTTCGCTCTGGATTCTGCACTACATTTTTTCCAGGCTTCAAGATAACTTCCTTGCCGGCTTTGGGAGCGATGGGCTCTCCGGTAACGGTTTTTCCTGGTTGACCTTGTCCAGCCGGTATTTTTTTCGCCAACAACTGTCCTTTGACAACATTTGGTATGCTTGTCACGTTGTAAAAATCTACACGACCGTCTTCCAGCTCTTTCGGACCCGTGCCTGCCTCTATGGTTTTCAGATATGGATACTCAACGTATCCATCCTCTCCAACCACATGAGGCGAACCTGCTGCAATTGTTACAAATACATTGGCAAAGTTCGCTGGAGTCGTACATATCGCCTGAACAACTTCGTGTTTTATGCCGAAGCTCACCTTCTGTGCTTGAAGTGCTTTGAGCACATCACTTTCCATTACCACGATGTTATCAAGCTCAGTTTCATCTACTTTTAAAATAATTCCAGCTTCCAGCTTATCAGCAGACAGTTTGATCTCAAAACGATAATTACCGATCCCTTCCATCATTCTACCCCTCTCAAGATTGGGTATTGTCGTACCTACATCAATTGCGTCTTCCATCTGGATAACGCGGATCGGAGACGGAAAAGAGCCTTGGAATGCAGCTGTGATATACGCGATGGTGACAGACTCATGATTTCAGCAATTTCCGATAACGTCATCTCTTCAAAATAGAACAACGATACGACAAGGCGCTCTTTTTCAGGAAGTTTATCAATAACAGTAACCAAAACTTCCTTTAAACTTGTTACTTCTGCAACCGCTTCGGGACGTGGTGTAACTTCATCAACGATATAGGAATGCCTTGCTGTTTTTTGTTCATCCTCGTCACCGACTGCTTCATCTATAGAGACCATGGAGGCGAGGGACGTTTCCAAAAATACTTGTTGCAGGTCTTTTTCGCTTATCCCGAGATAATCCGAAACTTCTCGGTCGGTTGGCATGCGCAACATTTGCTGTTCCAAAGTGGTATACGCTTCTTCGATTTTTTTAGCCTTGTCCCGCACTGTCCGTGGAATCCAGTCATTCTCACGCAAACCGTCAATCATAGCTCCGCGAATACGCCACATCGCGTACGTTTCAAATTGCAGTCCACGGGTATGGTCAAACTTGGCTAGAGCATCTAAGAGACCAAAACGGCCGTAGCTAATCAAGTCATCCTTATCTACATTTGCAGGTAAATTAATCGCCAATCGATTCGCTACCTTGTCAACCAGCGGTAGAAAGCGCGTGATCAAATCAACTTCCGCCTCGCGACTGCCTTCTTGCTTCCACATAACCCATTTATCGAACTCTTTTGTTTTCTCTTGACTTGTTAGCCGTGCCACATTTAGTCACCAACCTTTACTCATCTGATAAGCGTCTAACGACCTCTGCAACGGTGGTGGGATCCTCAATTGGTTGAATCTTTTCCATCTTCGACAAGGAAAGTGGGGAAAACGATTCCTCTGGATCTTCCCGATTCGAATCCTGTTGAGGATTTTCCAGAGGAGCCACCGGCTCCCCTGACGCGGCTTCCCCTGCTTCACCAACGGGACTAGCGGTTGTATGCGTGATGATTGCAAGCACCCAGCGGATTGGAAATGCGGCGAGGAAAAAAACGGCGAATGCAATACCTGCTCGCACGAAGGAGACCAACCAAACATTACCCGCCCCAGCTGCTGCCAGCGTCACGATAAAAGCAAGCACTCCCAAGCCTAAATTAATCCAAATGGTTCCCAGCATACTTATACTTCCTTCACACCTTGATTTACCGTCCGGATTTGAAGTGTCCCATTCGTGGCATCCAGTTCTATAGTCCGACCGCAGTTTCCCCCTGTATCTTCAGCCACTATCTTTATATGGGCATCCTTCAAAGCCATCTTGCATGCTTCCACATTTCTTGGTCCGATACGCATTGTGTCGTTGTTTCCTAAAAAAGCGAACATCTGAGCGCCGCCAGCCAGCTTTGCCACGATATGGCGCGTCGATGCGCCAGCTTGCTCCATCAGTTGAATCAGGTGAGGAATAGCGGTATCCGCATATTTCCCTATAGATAGTTCCCCACTTTTTGCCAGAGATGATTCGGGCAGCATCACATGTGCCATGCCAGCAATTTTATGAGTGCTATCGTAGAGGACAACCCCTACGCATGAGCCTAAACCGGTGGTACGCAGCCGACTCGGAGGCTTTGCCACACCGAGATCGGCCATACCAATCTTAATAATCTCCATCAAACGGAACTCCTAGTGAATGAAATAGAATGGGTAGCGATTCTGGATCAGGAATCAGAAAAAAATTCCCCTTCACTTGCTCATTACCTTCGAAAAAGGCTGTGTCAATCGTGAGGGCAAAGTCACCCGCTTGACCCAACTCAATCAATCCATAGCTAAGAATGGCACCCGCCATATCTACAGCCAATGCAGGCACAGAAGGCTGTAGATTCAGCTTGGTTAAATCCGCCAACGATGAGAGGTAGGACCCGGTCAAAATGTTCCCGATTTCATGCAGAGCGGAGACCTCCAGATCTCCCCACTCATACACGTCCTTGTCAATCCCCGTGATCTGCAGAAGCAAATGCTTGGCAGAATCCAGGTCGAGGATAAAAAACATATTGCCCGGGCTGTCTCCTTCCACACGAAGGAAAACCGTTACCACTACCGTTTCCGCTCCACCTACACAATCAGCTACTTCATCGAACGGAATAATACTCACCTGTGGGACCTTCATATCGATTTCTTTTTGCATGAGCTTGGAGAGGGCTGTGGCGGCATGACCCGCACCGATATTCCCTATTTCGCGCAACACGTCAAATTGGAAATCCCCAAACTTGGTAAAATAGGCCATTTTCTTATCCCTCGATTGCGTCCAACTGCTTGATTTCCTCAGTGCTCAAAACTTTATCGAGATTCAACAGGATCAGTAACCTTCTATCCAGCTTTGCTACACCACGCAGGTAAGCGGCTTCGACTCCACCTACTACCTCTGGTGGCGGTTCGATTGCATTTACAGGAATGTCAATGACATCATTCGCTGCATCTACAATCAATCCAACCTCCAATTCGCCTACCGCAACGATGATGATGCGAGTTGCTTCGGAGTATTCGCTGTCTTCCAAGCCGAATCGATTGCGAAGGTCAATAATCGGAGTAACGACGCCACGCAGATTGATGACCCCTTTGACGAACTTCGGTGTACGTGGAACTCTTGTAATATGCTCCAGCTTCTCGATAGATTTTACTTGGTGCACCTCTACTCCGTACTCTTCATCCTTCAATCGGAACACGATCACTTTGACTTCGCTTACGATTTCTTTTTGATCGAGCATCTGGCTGCCCCTCCTCTACTTAATCAATGCATTGCAGTCAATAATGAGTGCGACTTGTCCATCACCCAGGATCGTAGCGCCTGAAATCGCAAATACATTGACCAGATATTTACCGAAAGATTTCAAGACGATTTCTTGCTGACCAATGAATGAGTCTACGACGAGACCAGCCATTTTTTCTCCCTTGCGCACGATGACCACAGCCACTTCGTCATCGTTTTGATTCCCGTTGCTCGGCACCTGAAAGATATCCTGAAGCGATACGAGAGGAACTACACGGCCTCGGAAATCGATTACTTTCTGACGGTGAGCCATCATGATCTGCTCTTTCTTGAAGACCGCCGTTTCGATAATTGAGCTCAGTGGAACCGCATATTTCTCATTTTGAACCTGTACTAGCATCGCGGAAATGATAGACAAGGTCAGTGGAAGCTGGATCAGGAAGGTTGTCCCTTGACCGCGTACAGAATCTACACCAACGCTACCACCAAGCGATTCGATCTTCGATTTGACGACATCCAGTCCTACGCCACGACCAGAAATGTCAGAGATCACATCTGCTGTACTAAAACCGGCAGCAAACAATAATTCATGAATTTGCTTGTCGCTCATGCTGTCTGCCATCGCTTGCGTCACGACGCCACGTTCGAGAGCCTTTTTCAGTACCTTTTCCTTGTTAATGCCAGCACCGTCGTCTTTTACTTCAATAAATACGTGGTTACCGCTATGGAACGCGCGAAGCTCAATCGTTCCTTCTTCTGGCTTGCCAGCCTTTTTGCGATCCGCTGGGGACTCGATGCCGTGGTCGAGTGAATTGCGCAGCAGGTGGTTGAGCGGATCGCCAATTTCGTCGATTACCGTACGATCAAGCTCGGTTTCTGCTCCGAAAATTTCCAAGTTCACTTTTTTGCTCAAGTCTTTCTGCAAATCACGAATCATACGAGGGAAGCGATTAAATACTTGCTCGACTGGAACCATGCGCATCGTCAGAATGATGTTTTGCAAATCGCCGCTGATTCGACTCATATGTTCAACCGTTTCCTGAAGCTCGCTCTTTCCAATCTCACGCGCCAACTGCTCAAGTCGGCCACGGTCAATGACCAGCTCACTAAACAGGTTCATGAGAATGTCTAGGCGATCGATATCCACGCGAATGGTCTTCCCACCTGCGCCCGTCTTTCTCGCTGCAGCGGGCCCTGCCTCTTGTGCTTTTTGTGGGGCAGGAGCAGCGGGCTCTTTTGCTACAGGAGCTTGCTGAACTTTTTCTTTGATCTGGATGGGTTCAACGATCGCATCCTGAATCTCGGAAATGTTTAGAATTACACTCTTGATTTTTTCGATTGGCTGCATCGTTACATAAGCGATTTCAAACGATTGTTCAAAACGCTCGTTTTCAATATCTTCAACAGATGGCTTCGTCTTAATTACTTCACCAAGCGACTCCAGCTGATCAAAAACCATGTACGAGCGAGCTGCTTTCAGCAAGCAGTTTTCGTTCAAAGTCACTTTAATCCACAAAGGCTGGTTGCCGAGTTCCTTGGATTGCTCCATAACCATAAGAGCATAATCATCCAGATCATACTCTTGGGCTTGCCCTGCATCTGCTGCTGGCGCTTCTGGCTCGGCAACCGCCGTCGCTGCGATTTCTTGTTCTACAGAAAAATCACCGGCTACAATCGCGCGGAGCTTTTTCACGGGAACAGATACATCCGCTGAACCGTCCCCACCCTCGGTAATGTCAATTACCATGCCTTCAATCAGATCGATACTTTGGAAAATGACATCCATAATGTCGCTGTTAATCGTCAATTTATCATTTCGGATGAGATCAAGAACATTCTCTGCTTCGTGGGTCAGACTAGCCATGTCCTCGAATCCCATCGTTGCGGACATTCCCTTTAGCGTATGGGCAGAACGAAAGATTTCTTTCACATGCGCAATATTGCTTGGATCGTTCTCGAGCAGCAACAAATTGGCGTTAATGGCTTGCAAGTGTTCTTTTGATTCTTCAATAAACATGTCCAAATACTGATTCATATCCATAGGTGATCCACCTCCCAAAATCAGTGCAAGAGCTTGCACAATACCTCTGGAATCTTGTCCAATGGAGCAATATGATCTGCGAGACCCGCTTGGATGGCTGCGCGAGGCATTCCATATACGACACAGCTCGACTCATCTTCGACAATACTCGCGACCGGCCCGATCTCTTTCATCAATTTCAGACCTTTTGTCCCATCATTTCCCATGCCTGTCATGATAATTGCCCATTTGTCTACATTTGTCAATCGACTGACGGACTCAAAAAGAATGTCTACTGAAGGTCTGTGTCCGCCTCGAGGCTCCTGTTGGTGTAAGTGGGCTTGCAAACGGCCATTTACTTGATGCACCTCGAAGTGATAGCCTCCTGGTGCAATATAAGCTGTTGATGGCTGCAAAACTTCGCCGTCGGTAACCTCCGTTACTCTAATCTGGCAGAGCGAGTCTAAGCGCTGCGCCAACGACTTTGTGAAACCGGCAGGCATATGTTGAACGATTGCAATCGGTGCTGGAAATTTCTCTGGGAGTTGGGTCAAAACCGTTTGCAATGCTTTTGGTCCACCTGTCGATGTGCCTAATACCACCAGTCTCGGTTTGCTCGTACCCGTTAGCCGTGTTATGAACGGAGCACTTGTCACAACTGGACGCGTTATCGGCTGAACCGGTGCTGGGCTAAGACTCGCAGGTTTGATCGCTTTTGCTTCCACTTTGCGAAATCTAGCTCTGGAAGTAGCAGCGGCCTTCACCCTTTCAATCAATCGATCGCCAACCTTATGGATGTCGAGCGAAATGGGACCAGATGGTTTTGTCACGAAGTCAAAAGCACCTAATTCCAATGCCTGGATGGTTGCCTCTGCCCCCTCACGCGTAAGACTGCTTAGCATGACAACAGGTATCGGATACTCGTGCATCAGCTTTTCCAAAGCATCGAGACCGTTCATGATCGGCATTTCAATATCCAGTGTAAGGACATCCGGGGCGAGCTCTTTGCACTTTTCAATGCATTCGAGACCGTTTTTGGCTCGATCAATCACTTCAATCTCAGAATCACTAGATAAAATATCAGAAATAACTTTACGCATGAATGCGGAATCGTCCGTGACCAGTACTCGAATTTTACTCAATCGAATGTCTCTCCTTTCCTACACCCTGTTGCCTTATCGAATGAAGTTTTTCAGCTTCGCAAGAAATCCTTTTAGTCCATTCGTCGAAAGATCAGTCATAGTCGAATTCTCCAGGTAGCAACCGACCAGATTCCGAATGCTCTTTGAGGCTTGCGCTTGCGGATATGTAAGTAGAAAAGGACGTTGCTGCTTCACTGCCTTGGATACTTGTGGATCGTCTGATACATACCCTAGCGTGTGAAGGTCCATATTCAAAAATCGTTTGGCTACCATTGCCAGTTTATCCGCAGTCATTTTTCCTTCGCGATCTGAGGTAACCCGATTGATGACCAATCTGATCGTGATTGCCGGATTGCGAGAGTGCAGCAATTTGATCACTGCATACGCATCAGTAATGGCTGGCGGCTCTGGAGTGGTGACCAGAATCACTTCATCAGAGGAGAGCATAAAGCGAATCGACTCGTTGGAAAAGCCAGCTCCTGTATCAAAAATGATGGTTTCTGCATAGCCTTGCAACGGATTCAGTTGTGTGAACAATCGATCCAGCTTTTCTTCATCCAACTGCATGATCTGTGTAAAGCCCGATCCGCCCGCTATAAATTCCAGTCCACCCGGCCCCTGTTCGATGATATCCCACACAGTGGTATTCGGTTCTAGCAGGTGGAACAGATGTTTTTTGGGGGTAATCCCCATCAAAACGTCCAGATTAGCCAGCCCGAGGTCAACATCGAAAAGCACTGTTTTATGCCCCTGCTCATTCAGACCGAGACCAAAGTTGAGACTGAAGTTTGACTTTCCTACTCCGCCTTTTCCACTCGTAACCGTAATCAGTTTGGTTTTTCGCTCATGGTTATTTTGCTGCATACGTTCTCGAAGTCTTTCTGCCTGATCGCGCATCCTCATTCTCCCATGATCATCGCTGCCACCATGTCTGGAGTGGCGAGAGCAATATCATCAGGCACATTTTGTCCTGTCGTAATGTAAGAGAGGTCAAGATTTGTATTCTGGCAAACATTCACGATGGAACCAAAGCTTTGCGTCTCATCCGCTTTGGTAAAAATAACGTGCTTCACTGGTACTTCTCCAAAGTTGTCGATGATTGCCTTCATATCGTTATATTTGGTTGAAAGGCTAAGTACCAGGTAATTCATGCTATTTGTACCCTGCTCGACGAGCTCGCGAATTCCTTGTACATACTCGTCATTACGGAAATTGCGCCCAGCTGTATCGACGAAAATCAGATCGCAATCACTTAACCTCTCCATCGCCTGCTGCATTTCCTTTGGAGAGAAGACAACCTCCATCGGAACGTTCAATATATTTGCGTACGTTTTCAATTGTTCGATAGCAGCCATCCGATACGTATCCGCAGTGATGAACCCGATTTTTCGTTTTTCCTTTAACATGCTGTTCGCCGCGAGCTTTGCGATCGTCGTCGTTTTGCCAACACCTGTCGGACCAAAAAAGAAGGCATATTGTACATTTCGATCTAATTTGGCTGATGCTTCTGTTCTCGGCTTCATCAGCTCAGAGATGATTCTGTGACATCCCACTTGCGCTTCTTCTTTCGTCCACTCATTGCCTGGCGCAGGCTTCGCCATCAGTTGACGAACGATTTCTGCAGTGAGCTCCTCCGTCACTTCTTGCTCTAGCAATCGCTTTCTTACATCTTGAATCGCTTGCGGAAGTTGTTGACTCAAATCGTTGACCAGCAGTTTTTGAAACATTTGCCGCATATCGCGTACTTCATTTGCAAGCACGTCATTTTGACCGATTGTGGAAGCCTCTCTTTTTATGGAGGCTTCCTCCACTGCCCTCTGCCTCGGTACATGCTGTTCCAGCGTAACGGCCGTCTCTTCGCGAAGCACCTGTTTTGCTTGTTCGGCGGTTACTGGTTGTTCCCATGTCGGCTGCTCCACAGCTGTGGACGTAGGTTTTTCAACCGCAGGTCGAGGAACGGTTGGTCTGCGATAGGCCTGCTGAGCGGTATACGTACCTGTTTGTGTCTGTGGTTTAGAGGAAACGTCCTTAGGTCGATCTGCTGCCGAGAAGCCCACGTCCTCACGCTGGGATGCTCTTTCATCCACTGCCGCGATTACTTCGATTTGCTGTTTGCTGAACATCCCGAAAAAGCCGCCGGATTTCACTGGTTTGGAATTTAAAATGACTGCATCCATCCCTAAATCCACTCTGATCTTTTCCATCGCTTCTGGCATTGTATCGACTAAGTAACGTTTTACTCTCACGAAATGTTCACCATCCCTACGCTTTGCACTTCAACATGTGGTTCCAACTCGCTGTAAGACAAGACAGGTACATCTGGCATCATCCGGTCAAGAAGCTGGCGCAAATACATCCGAATGGCAGGAGATGAAAGAATGATCGGCTGCTGACCAGAATTAATCATTTTTCCTACCTCTGTCGACATGATTTGGAAAATTCTCTGTGATGTTTCCGGGTCCATAGCGAGATAACTTCCTTGCTCAGATTGCTCGACGCGTTCTGAAATTACCTTTTCCAGACCTGCTCCTGCTGTCAATACTCGTAGCGGCTGTCCAGGCTCTGTAAATTGCAGCGTGATTTGTCTTGCCATCGCTTGTCTGACATACTCCGTTAACACATCCGGATCTTTTGTAAAGATAGCATGGTCTGCCAATGCTTCGAGAATGACTTGGAGATTGCGGACCGATACTTTTTCACGCAACAATTTTTGCAGCACTTTTTGTACATCGCCGATGGAAAGCATTCCAGGAATAAGCTCGTCTACCAATACTGGTGCCGTTTCCCTTACGTTGTCTACGAGAGAACGTGTCTCCTGACGTCCCAACAGCTCGTGTGCATGACGCTTGATGACTTCTGTCAGGTGCGTTGCAACGACGGACGGCGGATCAACTACTGTATACCCGGAGAGTTCAGCAATCTCCTTATTCTCTTCTGTTACCCATAAAGCAGGCAATCCAAACGCAGGTTCTACGGTTTCTATTCCAACAATCGAATCATCTTCGATTCCGGGGCTCATCGCCAAGTAGTGATCGAGCATAATCTCGCCCTTCGCTACCTGGTTGCCTTTGATTTTGATCATGTATTCATTCGGTCTAAGCTGGATATTATCGCGAATCCGGATGACCGGAACCACAATCCCCATCTCCAATGCAATTTGTCTACGGATCATGATCACGCGGTCAAGTAAATCCCCGCCTTGCTTCACATCAGCAAGCGGTATCAGCCCGTAGCCAAACTCGAATTCAATCGGATCAACCTGGAGAAGATTGACCACACTTTCAGGACTTCGAACTTCTTCAATTTGCTGTTCTTCCACATCGTCGGCTGATTTTTGAATCTCCAGGCGCTGTTTACGATCAAGCTTCCACGCCGCGAATGTCATAATGCCTGCTACAGGAGCAACCGGCAATAATCCAATCGGAGTAAACAGTCCCAAGAAGAACATGCATCCTGCAACGATATACAGCAGTCGCGGAAAGCTGAACATTTGACGAGCAATATCCTCACCCAGACCTTCTCCGGATGTCGAGCGGGTCACGATGATACCTGCTGCCGTCGAAATCAAAAGGGCAGGAATCTGGCTGACAAGCGCGTCACCTACAGACATCGTCGTAAAACGGGAAGCGGACTCAGCAAAGCTAAAACCATGAACGAGCATCCCGATGATGAAGCCACCAATGATATTGATAATAAAGATGATAATACCGGCAATAGCGTCCCCTTTTACGAACTTACTGGCACCATCCATCGCCCCGTAAAAGTCTGCTTCGTTCTCAATCTTTTTCCGCCTAGCCCTTGCATCAGCTTCTGTAATCATCCCTGCGTTCAAGTCAGCATCAATACTCATTTGTTTTCCGGGCATGGCATCCAATGTAAAGCGTGCTGCTACCTCTGCCACACGTTCGGAACCTTTCGTGATAACAATGAACTGGATGATGATCAAAATCAGGAATACAACAAAACCAACTACTTGATTTCCGCCTACAACAAAGCTTCCGAAGGTTTCAATTACCTTACCGCCTTCACCATGCGACAAAATGTTTCTTGTCGTCGATACATTCAGTGCCAGACGAAAGAGTGTTGTAAGGAGCAAGACCGTTGGAAAAATAGAGAATTCAAGGGTTTCCTTTGTGTACATGGACACCCGCAAAATGGTCAATGCAAGGGAGATGTTCAATATCAATAGTAAATCGAGCAGCTCCGAAGGGAGTGGGATTACCATCATGACCACAATGCTTATGACGAATAGGATCGTGCCTACTTCCTTGAATTTGAATCCCACTATTTATCCTCCTTCCTCTTATTTCGCTTTCCCCTGCAGCTTATATACGTACGCGAGAACTTCCGCGACCGCTTTAAACAACTCTTCGGGAATTTGTTGACCGATTTCAACCTGACTATAGAGAGCCCGGGCCAAGGGCTTGTTTTCCATCGTAATGATCCGGTGCTTTTTTGCCACCTCTCTTATTTTTAATGCAAGGTAGTCTTGTCCTTTGGCCACTACAGTGGGAGCACTCATCGCACTCGAATCATATCGGATCGCCACAGCAAAGTGCGTCGGGTTGGTAATAATGACATCCGCCTTGGGCAATTCTTGCATCATCCTGCGAATAGCCATACTTCTCTGCCTTTCGCGAATCTTCCCTTTGATGAGCGGGTCCCCCTCAGCCTGCTTGTGCTCGTCCTTTAGATCTTGCTTTGACATCCGCAAGTTCTTTTCATGTTCATAACGCTGGTACGCATAATCCAGGATTGCCAAGATAAATAACAGCAATCCGAGATATATTCCAAGCTTGGCAACCTCTGCTGCCGTAAAGGAAAGGACATTTCCTAGCGATTTTAACGATAGCTGTAAGATTTGTTCGATTTCGTTCCATAAAATGGTATACGCAACATAAATCCCAGCGCTGATTTTCAGAATCGACTTGAGCAATTCCACAATCGAACGCATGGAAAAGATTCTCTTTGCCCCTTTTATGGGATCTAGCTTTTCTAATTTCATTTGGAGTGCTTCTGTGCTGATATGCCAGCCTACTTGCATGTAATTGACTCCAAATGCGACCAAAAATGACAGGGCCAGTACAGGTCCTACGACTTTTACCGCTTCAAAAGCAACTTGAGTGACGATCATTTTCAGATTCTCTTCGTTTACCTGCCAAGTCGTATAGGTAGTCAATGACTCTCGCACCAGAGTTTGGAATGTACCCAGCATCGTAGATCCGAGCATCATCAGCAAAAAAAAGAATGCTGTCAAGGCAATACTCGCGGACAAATCCTGACTTTTCGCAACTTGTCCTTTTTTGCGAGCGTCTTGCTTTTTCTTCGGCGTCGCTTTCTCCGTCTTTTCCCCGTTGAAGAATTGAAGGTCAATCGGATAGGCAAACCTTATTTGCTTCATGGTGAGCCTCCGAGTGCTTTGATCATTTCGGCAAGTGCCCGGAACATATTTTCAAACAATCCGTTTAGTGTTAATAAAAATGCTGGCATTACGACGATAAGCAGCGAGAAGCTGGCAAGTAATTTTAGTGGCAATCCGACAACAAAGATATTAAACTGAGGGACGGATTTGGCGATAATACCTAGAGAGAGGTCTACTAGAAACAACGCCACCACAATCGGAGCAGCCATCATAAACGCGCTCAAGAACATGTTTTGAAAGACTTTTACTGCCATCATCATGACATTTTCACTGCCTATAGCAGCCCACATCTTATCAACAGGAATTACTTGATAGCTGCTCATAATCCCGCGGATCAGCATGTGATGTCCGTTAATACTGAAAAAATAAAGAACAGCCAGCATGTTTTTAAAGTTCCCGGTAATCGGAATGTAGGCACCCGTTTTCGGATCGATTACGTTTGCCATGGCAAGTCCCATTTGCATATCCATCATTCCACCGGCTACTTGAACGGCGATAAACATCATTTCACATATGTATCCCAGAATGAGCCCTACTAGTGCTTCCTTGATCACGTAAATGACAAAGGTCAAATCCATCGGAATCTGCGCTTGAACCGGCAGGTACTGAAAACTGATCAACGCCATTACAAAAGCGAGCGCAATTTTAAACTGATTTGGCACACCTCTAATGGAGAAAAAAGGTGCAGACACTACGAAAGCACTCATTCTCACAAACGTCAGCAAAAATATGGGCAGGTACATGAAAAAGAGATTCATACGCTACCCGACGAAGCGATGGAGATTCCCGAATATATCCATCGCAAAATCAAGCATGACTCGCAGCATCCAAGGACCCACTGCCAGAATCGTAACAAAAACGGCTACGATCTTCGGAATAAAGGCGAGTGTTTGCTCCTGAATTTGAGTTGTCGCTTGAAACACACTTACAAGTAATCCAACCAGTAAGGCGATGCCGAGAGCAGGTGCCGCAACGAGCAGGATCGTGTAAACAGCATTTTGGGCAATCTGCATCAGTAATTCTTGTGTCATGCTCTGTACCTCCTTGGCCCCTCCGGAATATCGCTAAAAACTGGTTAATAATGATTTCACTACGAGATACCAACCGTCCACCATGATGAACAACAAAATCTTAAAGGGCAATGAGATCATCACCGGTGGCAGCATCATCATCCCCATCCCCATCAAAATACTAGCGATGATCATGTCAATCACGAGGAATGGGATGAAAATCATGAAGCCGATTTGAAAGGCAGTTTTTAACTCACTAATCGCATAAGCAGGTACTAAGGCACTCAGCGGGATGTCCTGAATTGTTTTCGGTCTCTCCGCCTTGGTAAACTCCAGAAATAGCGCCAGATCCTTTTCCCGTGTCTGTTTTGCCATAAACTCCTTAAACGGGATGACCGCCGCATTAAAGGCCTGCTCTTGCGTCATCTGTCCCTGCATAAATGGCTGCACGGCTGTTTCATTCACTTTGCCTATCGTGGGTGCCATAATAAAAAATGTCATGAACAAAGCAAGAGCGATGATGACCTGGTTTGGAGGCATCTGCTGTGTAGCCAACGCATTGCGGACAAACGACAGCACGATGACAATTCTCGTAAAGCTGGTCATTAAGAGTAAAATAGCCGGAGCAACAGACAATACCGTTAGGATCAGCAGAATTTGAATCGCCGAGGATGTTTCCTGAGGTGTTCCATTCCCGCCGCCTATTTTCAAATCAATGCTCGGAACGAGTGGTGTTCCCACAGGAGCTGCCAGCACCATGTTTGGTACGGCTAACAGCACGATAGCAAGCACGAGCACCTGCAAAACATATTTCATTTTTGGTCCCCTCTGTCCTGAGCTTCCTCTTTGGTCCAAGCGTCCATTTTAATCGGGCGTTTATTCACATCATTCCATTCGCCCTTCAGCATCTCTTGAAAGCTTTTTCCATCCACATCAGATGAGAATAAAAGTTCTTCATCTGCCTGCTTCTTTTTGCCAAAAGGCAACCAGCTAATCGTGAATGGATTTTTCAACGGCTTTATTTCTGCTTCTGACAGAATCAGATCGACTTCATCTCCGGGTTCAATCCGCCTTAGCAACTGAACATTATCGCCAACACCTACGACGTACAGAGATTCTCCAATCATCACAACCTGCAGTGTTTTGCCGTTTCCAAGACCAGCTGCACTAATAATTTTGATAGGTCCGTGACTTTGTGCACCTTGGCGTTTCCCAAGAAATCTAAGCAATAAATAGATCAGTAGAACGATAAACCCTAATGAGAAAATAACCTGAACAAAATAGCCAATCATACTTCCTGTTCCGCCGCCCGGAATGGCCGCCGGCTGTTCGCCGCCGGCAGGCGCATTGCTTTGTGGTACCTTCCCCTGATTGTATGAATCTGCGACAGAGCCTTCTGCGAAAGTCGTACCAGGGAATACAAGCAGCAACAGGAGTAGACAAGAGATCCAGATGATCCCTGTCCCTGCATTCCGGATCTTCATCATTAGCTCAAGGTCTTCTTGATCGCTTCCAATACGCGATCCGCCTGGAATGGCTTCACGATGAAGTCTTTTGCGCCTGCCTGAATCGCATCAATTACCATTGCTTGTTGGCCCATCGCAGAGCACATGATAACGCGTGCATTCGGGTCCAATTTCTTGATTTCTTTCAATGCAGAGATGCCGTCCATTTCTGGCATGGTGATGTCCATGGTTACCAGATCCGGTCCCAATTCCTTGTATTTTTCAACAGCCTGGGCACCATCGCTCGCTTCCCCTACGACGCTGTATCCGTTTTTCGACAGAATCTCCTTAATCATCATACGCATGAATGCTGCATCATCTACGATTAAAACTTTGTTAGACATGAATAGCTCCTCCCCAATGCATGAGTGTTGATTGGTTTATTGTAATTTTTGAACACGATCGATCTGACTGATGATATCTGTGACACGTACACCGAAGTTCTCATCGATAACGACAACTTCACCCTTGGCAATCAGCTTGTTGTTTACCAAAATGTCTACATGCTCCCCAGCCAGCTTGTCCAACTGTATGATAGAGCCAGCAGACAAGTCAAGGATATCCCTTATTAATTTCTTGGTGCGTCCTAGTTCGACTGTCACTTGGAGTGGAATGTCGAGAAGTAGGTTAAGATTTTGCTCGTCTCCTGTATACATCGGAGCACCTCCAAGCGGAGAAAATTGTGCTGGCTTCACATTTGCTTGGTTAGCAACTGGAGTGCCGTAATGCTGAGGTGCCGGCGGTGCCATTGGGGGCTGCTGTTGATACGCCGGTGGATACGGTGCATAACCAGGCGGCATCGCATGCTGTGCATAATAATCCGGATACATCTGTTGTGGCGGATACCCCATCGGTGGCTGTGCATAGCCCATAGGCGGCTGTTGTTGATACATTTGTTGTGGCTGCTGTGCAGGCGCTTCTATAGGTGGTGCCACTGGCGGCATCTGTACCGGCTCTGGCTGAGCGCTTTGCACCGGTTGTGCCGACTGAGTGATGGCAGGGATTGCGGGCATCTCCACAGCTTCTATGGCTGCTGCTGCTTCGTCCTCTGAGCCTCCAACCAGTCTATCAATCATTTTCTTTGCAAAAGAGAGCGGGAGCAATTGCATGATGTTTGAATCGATAAGCTCGCCATGTTCTCCTACCTTCAAGCGGAAAGAAACTTTCACGAGCGGGCTGTCATCGTCAGAGAAGCTGTCTCCGCCTTTGCCTTGTGCAAGGTCCATTACGTCAATTCCAGGAGGAGTAATATTGATAAACTGATTGAAGATCGTTGACATGGATGTCGCAGCAGATCCCATCATTTGATTCATCGCTTCTTGTACAGCACTTATATGTAGCTCGGACATTTCTGTACTCTCTGGTCGACCATCGCCGCCCATCATTAAATCAGCAATTACCGCAGCATCTTCCATCCGGATTACAAGTAGGTTGATGCCTTTAAAACCATCTGTGTATTCCACATGAACAGCCACATGTGGAATCGGAAACTCGCTTTCAAGCTCGCTTACATTTACAACAGTTACAGTAGGGGTTGTAATGTCTACCTTTTGGCTCAATAAGGTTGATAACGCTGTAGCTGCACTGCCAAATGAAATATTCCCAATTTCACCGAGGGCATCTTGTTCAAACGGGGATAGATATTCGGCAACATCCTGTCCTTCAACCGAACCAGCTTCCTCTTCATCCTCAACCAAGTTGTTAGCGCGAAGCAGCGCGTCAATCTCGTCTTGAGAAAGCATGTCTCTACTCATTTTGTTCCTCCCCCTCCTCTATGACTTCATCAATCTGAACAGCGACGCGCCCTTTAAGCGTGCCCGGCTGACCCAGGAATTTCAAGTGGTTGCCCACTTTAACTTTCAATTTGTTATCAATGGCTTGATCAAGCTGAATCACATCACCTTTTTGCAGCTGCAAGAAGTCTCCTACGGAAATCGTTGCTGTTCCCATTTCAGCGATAATCGGCAGATTTGCCGTCTTCACGCGTTCTTCTACGCGCAGGCGCTCATCTTCATCACGCGTCTTTTTCTGCTTGGAGAACCAATACTGACCTGACAATTTGGTCATGATCGGTTCCATTACGACGTGGGGTAGACAAAGGTTAATCATACCGGTTGTATCACCAATCTTTGTGCTAAACGAAATGACGACCACAATTTCATTTGGAGAGACAATCTGCATAAATTGCGGATTCATCTCCAGACCTTCTTGATATGGATCTAACTCAATAATTTGCTTCCATGCCTCGTGGAATGTATCCAGCGCTTTGCCGAACACACGCTCCATCACCGTTGTTTCAATTTCCGTAAGTGCACCCATTTTTTCCGGGAGAGCACCCTGTCCACCAAGAAGCCGATCGAGCATGGTGTAGGCGATGTTTGGGTTCACTTCCAAGACCATACGTCCTTCTAATGGAGGGGCTTCAAAGATGTTTAGGATCGTCATCTTGGGAATGGAGCGAATAAACTCGTCATACGGTAATTGATCGACGGAGGCAACCGTAATTTGCACGAAGGTACGGAGCTGAGCAGAAAAATACGTCGTCAACAACCGTGCGTAGTTTTCATGAATACGCGTCAATCCACGGATCTGATCTTTAGAGAACCGAAGAGCACGCTTAAAATCGTACACTTTGACTTTACGCTCAGTCTCTTCCTTTTTCAGCTCGTTGGCATCCATCTCCCCAGAGGAGAGGGCAGCCAACAACGCATCAATCTCACTTTGTGAGAGAACCTCGGCCATATATCGTCACCTCCTTGCTATGTATCCCATTCATCGCTTCCTTAGGACAAGACGCGCTTGGTAGTTACCACCTGTACGATCTTTCCTTCTTGCATGAGGGAGCTGATTTCATTCATAATTTTCGCTTCCAGCTTATTTACACCTTCTGTCCCCTTAATGTCCTCGGGAGTCAATCCAGCAAGTGTTTTAATAATGACTTGGTTGACCTGCGGCAAACGCTGCTCCAGCTCTTCTTTTGCAGAAGAATTCTCAGCTGTAATGCTGAAACGAACAATCATGTAGTTATTCGTAAGCAGGTTGGTCGTGATCTCACCCGTATCAACCGAGTACTCTTTCATTTGCTTGGCAGTCAGTGGCTTCATTTGCTTTTCTTCTGTAGAAGCTGTCTGTGAGCCCGGAGCGAGATAAGTCTGCCAGAGCACAAACGAAATCACACCTAAAAGCGAAATTGCAATAATGATGATTAGAGCCATGTTAAACAAACGATTTTGAAACATCGCACTGCCTCCCGCTATTCATTTGAATCGTCCGGCATTTTGGGTGTTACTGTTGCCGGATGAGCGTTTTGATAAAAAGCCTGTACACGCTCAGCGATCGATTCTGCCGAATCTTTGACGATGTACTTTCTGTCGTTGAACAATGTTATTACGCAATCGGGAGTAGCCTCTACCGTCTCAATATGAGTGATATTCAGATAAAACGTGGCGCCGTTAAATCGGGTCAATTTGATCATCGGCTGCTCCTTTCTGGATGAACGGGGGGAAGGATTTCCACGCTTCCCCCGCGTTTACCCGTTACCTATTTTATCGCTTCAGGTTTACCAGTTCTTCCAGGACAGAGTCGGATGTGGTGATGATACGGGAGTTCGCTTGGAATCCACGTTGAGCCACGATCATTTCGGTAAACTCCTCGGAAAGGTCTACGTTAGACATTTCGAGCTGACCTGCGATGATGCTAACTTTCGCTGTCCCCGGTGTTACTGGTTGATTCGGGTCTTCATCCCTTGGTCCAGCATTCACAGTGTTCTCATACAAGGAATTTCCGATTTTTTTCAAACCGCCTGGATTGTTAAACGTCATGACACCCACAGTATTGTCTGAAGCCAGTGCTCCAGTTTCATCTACTGTTGTAATAACACCATCTTTACCAATCGAGTAAGAAACAGCAGTTGCCTGATCAATGGTAATGACGCCAGCATCAGCGTTCAGTAGCTTCAACCCTTGAGAGTTAACAAGGTTACCTACAGAATCACGCGTGAAATTTCCTGCGCGCGTGTAGTAAATGGTTTCTCCATCATCTGGTGTCACCATGAAGAAAGCATCACCTTCAATGGACAAGTCTGTTGGCAGATTGGTAGTCATCGGGCTACCTGCGTTAAATACAGTATCAACAGCCGCAACAGAAGAACCCAAACCAATTTGCAGCGGGTTTGTACCACCCTTGCCACCGTCTGTAGGAGCTCCTGCCCCTTGAACGTTTTGACTCAAAATATCTTGAAACATAACGCGACCTTTTTTGAAACCTACGGTGTTCACGTTTGCGATGTTGTTTCCAATTACATCCAGTTTCGTCAGGAAACCACGCATACCTGAAATACCCGAGTACATGGAACGAAGCATTTTTGTTTCCTCCTTTTCTATCTCACACACAATGGTTACCTCTGTCGGTCGGTAACCCTTGGGCTTCCTCCATGAGGTCCAGCCCGTTCCTTACGGTGCTACACGATTATAGCGCTATCGATATTGGTAAATACATTGTCCTTTAAGCTACCATCGTCTACAGCGGTAATGATTTTCCGATTCACGATGCTCACGACGTAAGCCACATTATCCATCAAAATAAGTGACTCTTGGGCACCTTTTGCTGCTGCTTTTTGTACAGCGGATTCTAACCGTTCCAGCTGAGGGGCCTCTAATGAGATGCCTCTTTCTTGCAGACGGTTGACTGCATGTTGGCTAAAGCTCAGAGGCGCTGTTTTCGCCGTTTGGCCAAGGGATTCAGTCAAAAATTGTTGAAACGGTTTACCGCTTACTTGAGTAGTCTGTGCCGTGGCTCTAGTAACGTGATTCGTCTTCGGAGGGAAATAGGGCTGCGCCACACGAAAATGGTTCATGGTGCTTCCTCCTTTATTCCATTCCTAAACGATATCGTTAATGCCGCGAGTCGTTTCTCGGAGACGATTCCATAAGTCTTCCGTAGATTCGGTATTGTCGACCAATGCATCAAGTGCGAAGTCCTGTTCATTTTGTTCCTGCTGTTCCTGCTCTTTTCCTTGCTGTCTCGCTTGCTCGCGTTGTTGCTGGAAGCTAAATGCTGTCTCTTGCTGCTGATTTACCTCCAAGCGGTCAACCTGCAATCCTTGCTGCGTCAATGCGGCTCTCAGCTGTGGTAGCTGGTTGTCCAGCATGTCCTTTGCTGCTTGCGTTTCAGCATGGAATTGGGCAGTAATCACACCGTTATGGGACTTGATCGTAACATCTACTTGTCCTAACGATTGTGGATTTAACACCAGCTTCGCTTCATGAACACCATTTATTTGCTTGATGTTCATTTTGCTAACAAAGATTTGAGTGACCTGTTCCGGCAGCTGATTTGCATGTACTTGATGCGTTTGTACCCCTGACTGCTGGAAGGATTGAGTTGGCTGGGATTGCGCCTGGGTTGTCACGACTGGCCCATTCGCAAATGTAAATCCTTCGTCACCAGTGCTGCTGTCCTGGTTAAGTAATCCTGCTTGTAAAGATGGCTGAACTGTTTGCGTTTGAATACCAGCCTCCTGTTTATAAGCAGCAAGTCCCGCATTCACACGCAGTGGTTGAATCGCTTTGAAAGCTTCCTGCTGCGCCGTGTTTGCGTTGGTCATTACTTCGGAACGAATGTTGATTGAGCCAGGCTTCGTCGACTCAGCGTTCCCCTTTTGGTTTTTCAACGCTTCGAGCAGTGCAGCCAGCTTTTCCAGCTTTGCAGAAGCAGGATCATCTTGTGGTAGCTTGGCGAGCATCTGCTTCCATTCTTCACTGAGCTGACCAACATCCACTTGTGCTTTGCCCAAATACTGCTCAATCGCGGCTGCTTTACCGTCAATTTGGGGCATTAGCTCTTCTGGTACACTTTGACCAGTTGAAAGCAATTGGGCAAGGAGCGCCATCATGTCTTGAAACGCCTGTAGTTCCTCATCACTCATTCCTTCAGGAACTGCAACCTCTCCCGAAGCCGACATGTTCTGAAACGCTTGAAGCATTTGCAGTGAAAAGAGCTCTCCCAAACCCGAGCTGTCTTTGGCTGTTGCTGCTCCTGGGGTCATGGCTGCACTCGTAGATGCACCAACGAGATTGTTTGCAATCATTTCGTTCACCTCCTCATTTTTTATTGTTGCTTATGAAAAACGATAGCAGATCAGTATGAACTGTCTTTTATCGAAGCAACTCTTCGGTGATGCGTGCCGCCAGGTTGTCGCTATTCTTCTTATCTGTTTTGGCAATCGCAGCGAGAGTTTGAGCCCGTTTATCCTCGGGCATTCCAGTCATGAGCTTAAGTGCCTTCGCCTTGTTTGTCTCCATCAGCGAACGGATAACCGCTGCTGAATCATCAGGTGACATCGCTGCAAAAGACTTTGCTAAAGAATCGTTGATATTGCCAGTAGGAAGCTGGTCCTGCCCTTTTCGTTGTTCGCCTAAAGCCTCCGTCAATACCTTCACACGATCTTGCAGGGCAGCGATATCATCATCTTTGGCTACAACAGAATCCTTAAGCAGGATAGAAATATCGGCAGCAGTTTTCGGATCCATTTTGGCCAGAATGTCTGCTCGCTGTGCAGGCTTCATCTTACTCATCACCGTGACGGATTCGGTCAATTTCAAATTCTCAATGATAGCCGCTGCGTTTTTGGCTGACATCGTTGTATACACCTTGGCCAAATCAGTGTATTGCTGCTGCCGTTCTGCTTCTGTTGCACGCTTTTCTTCCATCATCTTATTAAGATCCTCTACCTGCTTCTCAAGAGCTTGGATCGTAGAGTCTTTTTTCGACGCCTCTGCTTGAAGCGAGGCCATCGCCTGTTGATTTTTCGCTTGATCGTTTTGCAGGTTTGTTACCTGTTTCATGAGCTCAGGTTTTTCATTCTTATCGGGAGTCGCCACATAATCGTCCGGGATTAATTTTTCCACGTACGGTATGGAGTTAGCCCAGGTTAGAACATTGCCGAGCACATTGATCCCCAGTAAGCTCAAAAGCACGCCACCAAGGATACAAGCGAACAGCGCAGGAATGACAATCATGTAGAAAAACCATTCCCACCTGCCGTACTCTCGTTCTTCTTGGATTTCTTCCATCGTGTACCTCCCTCAGTTGCTTCGACGAAGATAGAGCTGAGTGCCAATCTCGTCCAACTCTTTTTGCTCTCTCAGTTTTTCTGCGTCTAGAAATTGATGGAGAGATCGTTCACGCAGTCGATTCCATAATTGAGACTCTTTCATGCGTTCCGTCAAATGAGATTGACAGCGCTCAACATCTTGTTCACATCCGTGCAGCGTTCTTCTCTGGTTTTTAATGGATCTGGCAACAGACTGTTGGTACTGGGTGATAGAAATGAGCTCGGCCGCACTGCATGTCTGCTCCTGTACTTCCTGGATCAAATGGGTCATTTGGTCATGCTGCTCATTTAGCTGATACAGCTTCCACTCTTCTTCATTCTTCCGTTGAATAGATTTCCCGAATGCCCATTCTGCCTGCTCTTTTTCTTTTTCCTTCAGATCCAAAACCTTTTGAAGATGAAACTGGAACACCTTCACTCTAGTTCACTCCTCCGAAATGGGTCGTCAACGCTTTTATAGCACTTTTCAAAGTGGAGGGCTCATGCGTCCCTTGTGCCGTAAATTCACGTATAACATCCCGATAACGAATTGCCGCATCAATTTCTCTGTTAGTACCTGGCTTATACGCGCCAATATTAATGAGATCTTCTGCTTCACGAAAAGTGGCTAAATGTCGTTTTAACTGTCTGGCTGCTTCACCATGCGCATCACTGACGATGTCGCTCATGACCCTGCTGACACTCGCCATCACATCAATGGCAGGGAAATGACCTTTTTGAGCGATTTTTCGGTCGAGTACAATATGCCCGTCCAAAATCCCGCGCGCCGCATCAGCGATCGGATCATTCATATCATCAGAGTCTACCAGCACGGTGTAAAAGGCTGTAATGCTGCCTCGGTCCGCCGTTCCCGCTCTTTCCATCAGCTTAGGAAGCAGGGCAAAGACAGAGGGCGTATAGCCGCGTGTAGCTGGTGGCTCACCAATCGCAAGACCAACTTCACGTTGGGCCATCGCAAAACGGGTGACCGAATCCATCATAAGCATGACATTCAATCCGCGATCACGGAAATATTCCGCAATGGACGTAGCGATCATCGCGCCTTTGATCCGGATCATGGCAGGCTGATCGGAAGTAGCAACGACAACAACCGATCTCTTTAGTCCTTCTTCCCCCAGATCCTTCTCAATAAACTCCATAACCTCACGACCGCGTTCACCGATCAGCCCGATGACATTGATATCTGCCGTTGTATTCCGGGCAATCATGCCCATCAACGTACTCTTTCCGACACCGGATCCGGCAAAAATACCGACGCGTTGTCCTTGTCCGATTGTAAGTAGCCCGTCGATGGCACGCACCCCTACACTTAATGCTTCTTTTATTCGAGGGCGAAGAATCGGATTTGGCGGTAGATTGTTCGTTGGATACGTAGAAAGTCCGAAAGGGAGAGAGCCCTGATACGGACGTCCTAATCCGTCTAAAACAGAACCAAGAATCTCCGGCCCCACTTTTACTTCTAGGGACCTGCCTGTTGCCACGACATCGCAGCCAGGGCCGATAGACGTCAATTCACCAAGTGGCATCAATAACACTTTGTTTTCACGAAATCCAACCACTTCCGCTATAATCGGTTCTTTGCTATTCGTCGGGTACAAATGACAAACCTCACCGAGCTTTACCTCTGGACCTTGCGATTCAATCGTAAGTCCCACTACCTGGGTTACTTTTCCATTTACTCGCATCGGGTCCAATCCTTGGAGTACTTGCTTGTACTTTGAAAGATCTAGGATGCTCATGTCATTTCACTTCCTCGCGCAATTTCCAGCAGCGCCTGCTTTATTTCGCTCAGTTGTGTGTCTACACGTGCATCTACACTCCCCAATTGAGTACGAATCACGCATCCTCCGTCCTGTACGGTGTGATCCGGATAAATGGAAAGCTCAGCTTGTCCATCCAGCAATTCAAGCAGCTGTGGGCGATGCTCCTGAATATAATCAAAATAATGGTGATTCACGCAAACTGTTATTTGTCCGTGAACGCGGGAGCGGCTGAGAACTTTTTTAGACATTTCCAGGACCTGCTCTGGTGATTGTTTTAATTCCCCTCCAATCACCTTTTTCGCGACCTCAATACTGAGATCTACTAAAAATGGTTCCGCCTCCGAAATAATCTGCTGCTTTTCGTCGTAGGCTTCTTCCAAGAGTGTCTTCGCCTTTGTAATGGTATCCACTTGCTCCTCATAAGCCTGTCGCTTGCCATCCTCATATCCGGCGTCGTAGCCATCCTGCTTCGCTTCTTCCTGCACCTGTTGAAAGAGAGCAGCTGCTTCCATGCGTTTTTGTTCCCACCACGAATTGATTTCTTCTTGAACCTGTTCCTTCATCTGTTCAGCCTGCTCTGAAGCCTGCTGCAAGATTTTTTGCGCGGTTTCTTCGGCATCGATAATGATCGTTTTTGCTTCTATTTCTGCTTGATTAATAATTTGTATATTTTCTTGCAACCTTTCGGAACTTTGCTCCGTCTTAAAAGGTACAGGCGTCACCGAGAGGAGAACTGAGTCCTCTGAAGGCCGATAATTGGCCATCTTGATGATCCTAGACAATGATATCATCTCCTCCACCGCGAGCGATGATGATCTCACCAGCCTCCTCTAGGCGACGGATAATGGCGACGATACGTGATTGTGCTTCTTCTACATCGCGTAAACGAACGGGTCCCATAAATTCCATTTCTTCTTTGAACGTATCGGCCATCCGTTTGGACATATTCCGGAAAATAACTTCCCGTACTTCCTCGCTGGATACTTTGAGCGAGAGCTGCAAATCGGCATTCTCCACATCGCGAATAACGCGTTGAATGGAGCGATTGTCCAAAGTAGCAATATCTTCGAAAACGAACATGCGCTTCTTGATTTCTTCTGCCAGCTCGGGGTCCTGAATCTCGAGTGAATCCAGAATCGTACGCTCGGTACCTCGATCGACACCATTGAGTACAGCCACGATCGCTTCGATGCCACCAGCCTGTGTGTAATCCTGCGTAACCGTTGCAGACAGCTTTTGCTCCAGTACTTGCTCAACCTGTGCGATTACTTCTGGAGAAGTACTATCCATCGTGGCAATGCGTTTTGCTACCTCAGCCTGGCTCTCCTGCGGAAGAGCGGACAAGATCATTGCCGCCTGCTGTGCTTCCAGATAAGACAAGACGAGAGCAATCGTTTGCGGATGTTCATTCTGGATAAAGTTCAGGATTTGACCAGGATCAGCTTTCCTAGCAAAATCAAATGGCCTTACCTGCAGGTTAGCTGTCAGTCGGTTAATAATATCCATGGCTTTGGTTTCGCCCAATGCCTTTTGCAAAATATCTTTTGCGTACGTTATACCACCTTGCGCGATGACTTCTTTTGCTACCGCGATCTGATGAAACTCTGCAAGAATTTTATCTTTTTCATCCGTATCGACTTTACGAACATTGGCAATTTCCAATGTCAGTTGCTCGATCTCATCTTCACGCAAGTGTTTGAACACCTGGGCAGAGATTTCCGGCCCGAGTGAGATAAGAAGAATTGCAGCTTTTTGACGTCCTGTCAACTCTTTAGCGCCGCGAGCCATACCTTTCACTCCTTAATCTTCTGCTAGCCATGTACGAAGCAGAACTACAAATTCATCTGGCTTGCTTCGCGCCAATTTTTCAAGCTGCTTTCTGACCATAACCTGGTCCCCATCTTCCTGATAAATCAAATCGGGAACGTCCAACGATTGAGATGGTGTCAGCAAGTCTTGAACATCTTCATTTTCCTGCTGCTGTTTGGCTTGGCTACGTCTGCGAACCAAAAGGAATGCAACTGCTGCGAGTGCCAATGCTGCAATGCCACCAACAGTCCAAAGTACAGTCGGGCTAAGAGAACTGCTATCTTCTAAAGCCACTTTTCCTGAGAACTCGCGCGGGAAGACAGAAATATGTTTATCCAGCTCGTCTTGGGTTAAGTCAATTGCTTGGTTACTTAATGTCACACGTACAACATTACGCAATACTTGTTTGATGCTATCAATCGTAGCTGGGTCTAGCTGAGCTCCAGCTGGTGGTTCAACACCTACGTTAATCGTCAAGTCTTCGATTTCGTATGGACTCTTTACGACGTTTCGCGTGATTCGATTTACTTCTCGGTTAATCGTGTCATTTAATTCTTCATATTGACTGTTGTTTCCGTTTGGAGTATTTGCCTGGTATTGAGGAGAAGCGTTATCACCCATACCGCCAATTCCACCCGGTGGTACACCTTGTCCAGAAAATGCTTTTGATAATTTTTGTGATGAAATGATAAGACCTTCGTTATTTTCCTTGTCTGGTGCCTCTACGAGATTTTCCACACGGTTTTCTTTATCAAAATTCATTTTGACAAAGGTATGAACAATCACTTTGTCCCTACCCATGATGGTTCCCAGAAGATTATACAGGTTCTGCTGTATTTTCTTTTCTACTTCCGCTTTGATATCTTCTTGTTGTTTAAAACTGCTTAAAGACCCTTCACTATCTTTCCCGTCCGTACGCTCCAACGTGTTGGAATACTGATCCGTAATGGCTATTGCTTCCATTGGCAGCTTCGGAACGCTTCGCGATACGAGCAGGTAGAGAGAATTAATTTGTTTTTGATCAAGGGCTGTGCCTGGTTCTACGTCAACGATGACAGAAGCCGTTGCTGTATCCGGAGTTTCCGTTACCCACAAGCTTTCTTGTGGCAAGGTAATCATGACTTGTGCACTCCGCACACCTTTCACTCGTTCCAGCATCTTGCGCAATTCCTGTTGCAGTGCTTCTTTTTTCATGACATCAAATTGACGATCTGTCACACCAAGTGTGTTGGAAAAAATTTCGGAGTTGATTCCTGCCTGACTTGGAATTCCCTGTGCAGCAAGATCAACAATGACATCTTGAGCTACTTTTTCAGGTACCTCAATCTCTGTTCCATTCCCAGTGATTCGATACGGGATTTTGGAACCGTCTAACTCTTTCTTGATTGCCCCAATCTCTTGCTCACTCAGTCGTTGATTATATAGTGGCTTGTATACCGGTTGAGAAGCTATGTATATGTATAAGCCAAGAGATATGAGGAGAAATAGGGTAATTCCAACAATCATCCACTTTTGTTTCTTTGAAAACTGGTTCCACTTGGACATAAGCTGTTCTCTGAATACTGCCAGACGCTCGTTCATGATTCACCTCTCACAGGATACCAACAACAAATCATATAGACATACGCATTATTTCTTGATAGGACTCGATCACCTTGTTGCGTACTTGCAAGGTCATCTGAAGCATGATTGAAGATTTTTGGCCTGCTGCTGTTACTTGGTGAATATCCTCAATCTCTTTTGCAGCAAATTTGTCGCTGAGAATGGCGGACTCGACTTGTGCTTGATTCACTTCGTTGATCGCATCGGATAAAAATGAGGAAAACCCTTTTGCTACCTCTGCTGGTGTTTGCAGTTTATTTACGCTTGGAGTCCGAATCGCATTTACCTGAGAAAGAGCATTAATATCCATCGGTTACTGACCACCTGCTTTATCTAATTTCCAAAGCTTTCATCATCATCGACTTTGATGCGTTAAATGCGGTAACATTCGCCTCATAGGCTCTTGAAGCTGCGATGAGGTCTACGAATTCTTTCATCGGGTCTACATTTGGCATTAACACGTATCCGTCTGCATCTGCATCTGGGTGGCTCGGATCGTACATTCGTTTAAACGGTGTATTATCCTCGCGAATGGCCGTTACCCGAACCCCAAGCTCTCCGCCGTTGCTGTTATAAACATTTCCGACGGCCATTTGAAGCATGTTGTCAAAAGAATTGCCTGATCTTGGTGTCAACTCAAGCATTTTTCGTTTGTAGGGCTGCCATGCTCCATTCACATAAGTTGATCGAGTAGACTCAGCGTTCGCCAGGTTCGCAGAAATCGTATCCATCATCAGTCGATTAGCGGTAAGTGCCGAAACGCTTGCGTTCATTCCTTGAAACAAACTCATTCTTATTTACCTCCGCCCTCAATCACGCTGCGTAATTTCTGAAAGGATCCTGCTGTCAGTTGTGTCAAGCCGTTGTACCAGATTTGATTCTTGGCGAGCTCGGCGCTTTCTGCATCCATGTCCACATTGTTGCCGTTGTTTTGCACGTAAGCACTCGGGTTCGACACGAGCTGCGGCATTGCGAAGCCCCCACTATTTTTGAAGGGAATGTGCCGCTCACTTGTTCGGTAAGCTTCCAAGTTTTGTTTGCCAATAACCCCATTCAGTTCATCTTGTAAGTACTCTTCAAAGATGACTTGTTGACTCTTGAAATAAGGGGTGTTTATGTTGGCCAGATTGTTTGTGATTGCTCTGTGCCGCATAGAGGCTGCGTCCATCGATCGTTCTAGGACCTGAAGATGATAGCTATCCAGCATGTTCCTTATCCCCCTATATTTGTCGTCAAAGCTTCCTCAAATCTACCTAAATTTCCTGTATTTTCGACATTTAAGATACGCTTCAATCATAGCAAAACTGTATTAGTGAAAAAAGCCCCTTTTCATGAAGATTTTCAAAATGATTCAATCGCACTAAATCCCATATTACTCCTGATTTTTTACTGCATTTTACAATTATACGATTGATTTTGCCATATTTTTGCATACAGAATTTGACGAATTTATGGATTAAATTTTGCGAACCCGTGTCAAGTTTTGTTGAATTTAGGCACATATACCCAAGAAAAAAGGCCTAGCAACATAAGTTGCTACGCCTTTTGTTTAACCTCGTATAACTTTTAGGCTAGGGTGAATTAAGAGGTTTTCAGCTTCTCCAGCTCAGGTAACAGCTTCTCGTTCAATACTTTAATAAATGTACCTTTCATTCCAAGAGAGCGTGATTCAATCACACCAGCACTCTCCAGCTTGCGCAGAGCGTTTACGATCACAGAACGTGTAATCCCTACACGGTCAGCAATTTTCGATGCTACAAGCAGGCCCTCTTTGCCTTCCAGCTCTTCGAAGATATGCTCAACAGCTTCCAATTCGCTATAAGAAAGGGAACCAATCGCCATTTGTACAACAGCTTTGCTGCGCGCCTCTTCTTCAATTGCCTCGGAACGCTCACGCAAGATTTCCATTCCTACTACAGTTGCCCCTACTTCAGCCAAAATCAAATCGTCATCTACGAATTGATCGTTGATACGCCCCAAAATCAGTGTTCCCAGTCGGTCTCCACCACCGATGATTGGAACCAATGTAGTCCAACCAGCACGGAAAACCTCTTTCATTTCCTCAGGGAAAATGGTGTAAGGGCTGTCTACGTCCAGGTTTGCGGATGTCTCATCCACTTTCAGGAGACCCAAGCTGTATTCTTCAGGGAAACGACGTTCTTCCAGCATTTTGCGGATACGAGCATTATCCATTTCTTGATGAATAGCAAAGCCAAGCAGCTTACCTTTGCGGCTTACAACAAAGGTATTTGCTTCAATTACATCACTTAGTACTTGCGCCATTTCATTGAAATTAACAGCATGACCTGCAGATTTTTGCAGCATGCGGTTAATTCTTCTTGTTTTAGACAGTAGATCCATCTTTATTTCCTCCCAATGTCTGTGTGATTCCTACCCAATAATCATTACAAAATATACTGACTCAAATCTTTGTTCCCTGCGATACTACCTAATTTTTGTGTCACGTAATCAGGGGTAATTTGCACAACCTCCAAGTGGATGTCTGGAGCTTCAAAGGACAGATCCTCCAATAGCTTTTCCAGTATGGTGTGCAAACGTCTGGCACCGATGTTGTCTGTGCTTTGATTTACCTCTGCAGCTAAGCGTGCTAGCTCATGGATGGCTTCTGGGGTGAACTCAACATGGACGCCTTCCGTTTCCAAAAGGGCAACATACTGCTTCAGAAGCGCGTTTTTCGGTTCTGTTAAAATCCGTACAAAATCCGGGGCGCTTAAGCTCGTCAGCTCTACTCTGATAGGAAAACGACCCTGCAGCTCTGGTATGAGATCGGACGGCTTTGCCATGTGGAATGCTCCAGCAGCAATGAACAACACGTAGTCCGTTTTGACTGGACCGTATTTGGTCATAATTGTAGAGCCCTCAACAATCGGCAAAATATCACGCTGGACCCCTTCACGGGATACATCGGGACCACGGCCATCTTTTCCGGCGATCTTATCGATCTCATCAATAAAGATAATTCCGTGATTCTCAGCCCGACGAATCGATTCCTGCGTTACTTCATCCATATCAACCAGTTTTTGCGCTTCTTGTTGAATTAATACCTTTCGCGCATCTTTAATTCGCAATTTTCGCTTCTTGGTTCGTTTGGGCATCAGGCTTCCGAGCATATCTTGCATTTGCATCCCCATTTGTTCTGTTCCCGGAACCTGGAACATGTCAAACATCGTTGGGGACTGATCTTCCACATCTATCTCAATGATTTGCTCTTCCAATTGACCATTAGCCAGCTGCCAAGCTACCTGTCTACGTCCTTGCTCTACAGAAGCCTCTTCTGGATCATTTGCTGGCTGTTGCGATTGCTGTTGCCCGCCGAAGAACATCTCCAGTGGATTCTTGAACGAGCTCTGCTGTTTACGTGATGGAACCAATACCTCTACGATCGCTTCATTCGCGAGCTTCTCGGCTTTTTCCTTGACTGATTCCATTTTTTCTTGCTTCACAGTTCGAATGGAGGCTTCCACCAGATCGCGAACCATGGACTCTACATCTCGTCCTACATAACCAACCTCTGTAAATTTGGTCGCTTCTACCTTAATAAAGGGTGCGCCTGTAAGCTTGGCAATCCGACGCGCAATCTCCGTCTTCCCAACGCCTGTAGGCCCAATCATCAAGATATTTTTCGGTACGACTTCATCGATTATTTGTTCAGGCAAACGGCTTCGACGGTAGCGATTACGAAGCGCCACAGCGATGGCTTTCTTGGCTTGTGCCTGCCCGACGATGTATTTATCCAAATGCTCTACGATCTTACGCGGGGTTAATTGCTCAAGATTCAGCACAGAAAGTCCTCCCTTTTGCTCAATTCAGTTCATCCACAACGAGATTGTTATTCGTGAACACGCAAATCTCGGCAGCAGTTCGCAGTGATGCTTCTGCAATTTCTCTTGCGCTAAGGTGGGGTGCATACGTCTTTAGTGCTCTTCCAGCAGCAAGTGCAAAGCTGCCTCCCGAACCGATCGCCAAGATCCCATCATCTGGTTCGATGATTTCACCATTTCCCGATATGAGCAGTAAGTGATCCTTGTTCAGTACAATCATCATTGCTTCCAAGCGACGCAAAATTTTGTCCATGCGCCACTCTTTGGCCAGCTCGACGGCAGCGCGCTGCAGATTTCCGTGGTATTCCTCCAGCTTGCCTTCGAACTTTTCAAATAGCGTAATCGCATCGGCTACTGATCCGGCGAAACCTGCCAATACCTCTCCACGATAGAGACGCCTTACTTTCTTGGCACCGTGTTTCATAACCATACTGTTGCCAAAGGTTACTTGACCATCTCCAGCCATCGCTACAGATCCATTATGCTGTATAGCAAAGATTGTTGTGGCGTGAAACTGTTCCATCACTGATTCCTCCCGTTTATGGCTGATTGGCGGAACCGGTATCGCGCGAATTTGCACGCGGATGTGCGGTATCATATACATGGCGTAATCGCTCTTTGGTCACATGCGTATACACTTGTGTTGTGGAAACATTCACATGTCCCAGCAGCTCCTGGACGACACGCAGGTCAGCTCCACCGTTTAACATATGTGTTGCAAATGTATGCCGAAACGTATGAGGCGATACACGCAAATGCAGAGCGTACGATTCAACGTATTTGTCTACAATTCGGCGAACACTGCGATCAGATAGTGGTTCTCCCCGGTAATTTACGAGTAGATTGCCGTGGTCTTCTTTTCCTGCCAGCAGTTTTTCTCTTCCATACTCTAGGTATTGCCGAAGAATGTCGCAAGCATAACTCCCAACTGGCACATACCTTTCTTTTGCTCCTTTTCCATATACCAAAGCGACACCCATGTCCGGGTTTACAGCGCTAACAGATAGTGTGACCAGCTCCATAACGCGCATGCCACTTGCGTACAGTAGTTCAAAAATCAGCCGATCGCGAATTCCTAATGGAGTGGATATATCTGGCAGATCAAAAAACGCCTGAACCTCTTGTGGATATAGAAAGGAAGGAAGTTTCTTCTCCATTTTTGGAGTGGAGACGAGTTGGAATGGATTTTGTTCCAGCTTACCTTCACGCAATAAAAAGCGATACAAGCTTCTCAAGCTGGAGAGCTTGCGCGCAATACTTCGCCGGGAAAGCCCCCTGCCTACTAATTGTGCAAGGAAGGAGCGACCATGCAAATAAGAAACAGCAGCAAATACGGTGATTTGGTGCTGTTCCATAAAGGAGACAAATTCGCTGATATCTGCCACATACTGCTTTACCGTATGAGGAGAGGCGTTTTTTTCGACTCGCAAATAACGGGTAAACATCTCTAGATCCGCAGAATTCTGTTGCGAAATGTCCATACGGGATGCACCCTCCTCGAAGCACCTATATAGTAACACAGTCGAAATTCGGATATCAACGTTTATTGTGTCGTTATTGTGTAAAATTCTGAATTGTATCTAGCGCCCGCTCAGCAAGCTTTTCATTTTTTTCACGCTTGTTTCGAATTCGTTCTGGCAACTCAGGAACCAAGCCGAAATTAGCGTTCATCGGTTGAAAATGTTTGGAGTCGGCAGTCGTGATATAGCGCGCCATACTGCCGATTACCGTTTCAGGAGGCAGTACGAGTAGCTCCTCTCCCTTTGCCAGTCGAGCTGCATTCATCCCTGCAAGCAAGCCGGAAGCGGCAGATTCCACATAACCTTCAACACCTGTCATTTGCCCTGCAAAGAATAGGGTTTCCCGCTCTTTGTACTGATAGGTAGGCTTCAAAAGCTTTGGCGAGTTAATAAAGGTGTTTCGATGCATCACGCCGTAACGAACGATCTCACAATTTTCCAGACCGGGAATCATGGAGAACACGCGCTTTTGCTCTGGCCATTTCAAATGGGTTTGAAAGCCTACAATGTTATACAAGGTTGCAGCACCATTGTCCTGTCTGAGCTGTACAACCGCATAAGGCTTTTTACCTGTTCGCGGATCCATCAGTCCTACTGGCTTCAATGGTCCAAACACCATCGTTTGTCTGCCGCGCTTTGCCATGACTTCAATCGGCATGCAGCCCTCAAAGAAAATTTCCTTTTCAAATTCCTTCAACGGAACAGCTTCAGCCGCAATCAGTTCATCGTAAAAGCGATTGAACTCTTCCTCCGTCATTGGACAATTCAAGTAGGCTGCTTCCCCTTTATCGTAACGGGAAGCGACGAAAACTTTGTTCATATCAATGGATTCTTTTTCGAGAATCGGTGCAGCAGCGTCGTAAAAGTATAGGTATTCTTCACCGGTTAATTCCTTGAGCTCCTTGGATAGTGCTGGAGACGTCAACGGGCCTGTCGCAATGACAACGATCCCTTGAGGAATTTCTGTCATTTCATCTGTGACGACCTCAACCAATGGATGGTTTCTCACTGCTTCCGTCACATAATCTGCAAACTCATGACGGTCTACCGCGAGCGCTCCGCCTGCCGGAACAGCACAGCGATCCGCGGCACTGATGATCACAGAACCTAATCGACGCATTTCTTCCTTTAATACGCCGACGGCATTCGTTAACGTGTTCGCACGCAACGAATTGCTACAAACCAATTCTGCGAATTTGTCTGTATGGTGTGCAGGTGTCTGTGTTTTTGGTCTCATCTCATACAATTTTACGGGAACACCGGCCTGTGCAATTTGCCATGCGGCTTCACTTCCAGCCAAACCGGCGCCCACCACTGTGATAGTTGGCAATGTCATGCTGTCAATCCTCCAAACCTACAAAAATCTCTAGTATCGCATCAGGAATCTGCTTCTTCCTGATAATCACATTTGGTACAAGCGATGCTTACGCCTTGTTTCTTCCGTTTTTTCTCAACTAACATACTTGAGCATTTTGGACATGGTCTTGCAATCGGTTTGTCCCAGGAAACAAAATCACACTCAGGATATTGATTGCAGCCATAAAAAATTCGGCTCTTCTTAGATTTACGTTCGATAATCTCTCCGGTTTCACATTGTGGGCATTTTACACCCGTTTCTTTTACGATTGGCTTGGTGTTCCGACAATCCGGGAAGCCAGAGCATGCGAGGAATTTCCCAAAGCGTCCCAGCTTGTAAACCATGACGCGTCCGCAAAGCTCGCAAATCTCATCAGATTCTTCATCTTTTAGCTCGACTTCCTTCATCTCTTCTTCCGCGAAGGAAACCCGTTTTGCAAAGCCCCCGTAAAACGCATCGAGTACATTTACCCAGTTGGCGATTCCATCTTCAATACCGTCCAGATCACTTTCCATATGTGCCGTAAACTCCACGTCGAGGATTTCAGGGAAGAACTCCTCCATCAGAGTGATTACGATTTCTCCTAATTCTGTGGGTACAAACCGTTTTTCCTCAAGGGCGACATAGCCGCGTTTTTGAACGGTTTCCAGCGTAGGGGCATAGGTAGAAGGACGACCGATGCCTTGTTCCTCCAACGTCTTTACTAAACGCGCTTCGGAGTATCTCGGCGGTGGCTGTGTAAAATGCTGCGCCGGTTCGATGCTTTTTTGTTCAAGTGTCTGCCCCTCTTCGATCGGTGGCAAAAAGCTCTCTTCTTCGTTTCCGTCATCATTTCCTTCGATATATACCTTCATAAAGCCAGGAAATTTGACCTTGGACCCTGTTGCCCGAAAGATGACGTCTCCAATGGCGATATCGACGCTCATCGTGTCCAACACCGCAGAAGACATTTGACTAGCGAGGAACCGTTCCCAGATCAAGCGATACAGGCGCAGCTGATCACGGGACAAAAACTCCTTGATCTCATCCGGTGTACGTATAACTGCCGTCGGACGGATTGCTTCGTGAGCATCCTGCGCATTCTCGTTTTTGGCAGCGGTACGTGGCTCTGACAAGATGTACTCTGCTCCAAACTTATCCAGTATGTATGCTTTTGCTTCTTCTTGTGCGGTAGTTGATATGCGGGTTGAGTCAGTACGCATGTAGGTGATCAAACCGACTGCCCCTTCTTTGCTACCGACATCAATACCTTCGTAAAGCTCTTGGGCAATCCGCATGGTTTTGGCTGTACGGAAATTCAGCTTTCGTGCCGCCTCTTGCTGCAAGGAGCTGGTGATGAACGGAGGCGCAGGATTCCGCTTGCGTTCCCGCTTCGTTACCTTCTGAACAACATACGGCTGGTCCGCCATCCTTTTGTAAACTTCCTGAACATCCGCCTCTGACTTCAGCTCAACTTTTTCGTCTCCATAGCCATAAAATTTGGCTTCAAAGTCTTTTCCCTTGCTGATGAGCTTGCTTGCGATCGTCCAGTATTCTTCAGGAATGAATTGCTGAATTTCCCGTTCCCGATCGAGAATCAGTTTTACGGTAACGGATTGCACACGACCGGCACTAAGACCTTTGCGCACTTTTTTCCACAAGATTGGGCTGATATTGTATCCAACCAATCTGTCAAGAATGCGGCGAGCCTGTTGCGCATTCACCAAATCCATATTGATGTGACGCGGTTGTTTGAAAGCTTCCTTGATGGCATCCTTCGTGATTTCATTGAATACGACTCGAAGCGGCTGGTTCAGATCCAACCCCAAGTATTGAGCCAAATGCCAAGCAATAGCTTCCCCTTCGCGATCCGGGTCGGCCGCGAGGTATACTTTCTTGACTTTTTTTGCGGCATCTTTCAGGGTCTTCAATACGTCCCCTTTACCGCGAATGGTTATGTATTTGGGTTCAAAGCCACGTGTCACGTCCACACCCGTTTGACTTTTCGGGAGGTCCCTCACGTGTCCCATAGATGCTTTGACAATATATTTGCTACCCAGATATTTTCCAATGGTTTTCGCTTTCGCAGGGGATTCTACGATTACGAGCGTGTCAGCCATTTTTTTCCTCCCCTTTTAGTAAGGAATCTTCCCTATTATTAAATATGCTTATCCGATTTGTCAAACACTTGCAAGACGTAAGGGGATTCCAAGTGCAGAAGAGCGTAGCTTAACGCTTGGCGAAATACCCCCCAGCAAGAGAAACAAGCACCCCTTTTGCTTCCAAACGAAACAGAATCTGGTGCAGACTTTTTCGTAAATCTGGTTCCAATTGACATACTAGGTCATCTACGTGAATTCCTTCATGAGTAACAACCTCTATGATCGTCAGCTCTTCTTTGTTCAAAAAGTTCTCATTCGCCGTTTGACTTGAGCCAAGTTCAGGTTTTGTATGAAAGAAATGTCCCAGCTCCTCTAAAATGTCAGCGCTTCTTGTTACTAGCTTTGCTCCTTGTTTGATCAAGTTATGCGGTCCCGCGCTCAACGATGAAAAAATTGGACCAGGAATGGCAAAAACATCCTTCCCTTGCTCCAATGCGCAATCTGCAGTAATAAGCGATCCGCTTTTTTCTGCTGCTTCAATCACTAATGTTCCGTGACTGAGCCCACTAATAATTCGGTTTCTTTCAGGAAACAGCCCTGGTACAGGCGGTGTTCCAGGTGGATATTCGGAAATAAGCAAGCCCAATGCTGCTATTTTTTCGTAAAGTGCGCGATGACGAAGTGGATAAACTTGATCGATTCCACACCCGAGAACCCCGACCGTTTTTCCATTGTTCTTTATTGTCGTTTCGTGTGCTTCCCCGTCGATTCCATATGCTACACCTGAAATGATCACGAGTCCTGCCTGCACGAGTTCTTTTACGAAATGGGCACAACTTGCTCTTCCATACGGGGTAGGTTTGCGTGAACCGACTACACCGATCGCAGGTTTGTGCAATAACTGCAAATCCCCTCGATAAAATAATAGAAGGGGAGGATCGGGAATATGGCGCAATTGTTCTGGAAAATCGTCATCCAAAAAGCATACATACTGTATACCTTTTGCTATACGCTCATGCAGTATTATGTACGCAGCTCCTTCTTTTTGCAAATCAAATATTGCTTTAGTAATCACTGCGGGCAGCCCTAGTTCACACGAGATGGTATCCCATTTTTTCACCGCTGCGGTAAACGAGCCGGTTCGCTCGTAAATCATTCTAAGCTTCACTCTTCCAAGTCCAGGGATGCTTGCCAATAAATACAGCCAGTCACGTTCGCTCACCAGATTCACTTGCACATCGTTTCCCCCTCTACTCCACGTCGCACTTCATCGTTCAACGGTTTCGAGTGCTATTTTATCGAAAGACAGTGGTCTGACTCAAAAATAAAAACGGACAGGCATATAACCCGTCCGCTTTTCGCTATTCACAAGCTTATTTGCTCATTACTTTGTCGAGCATGCCGCGCTCAGTCAGCAGTTGAACCAAAGTTTCACCGATGACAGCAGGCGTCTTCGCTACGCGAATGCCACATTCTTCGAGCTTCGCGATTTTCTCAGCAGCTGTACCTTTACCACCAGAGATGATCGCACCAGCGTGGCCCATACGTTTTCCTTCAGGAGCAGTTTGTCCCCCGATGAAGCCTACTACTGGTTTTTTCATGTTAGCAGCGATCCACTCAGCTGCTTCTTCTTCCGCAGTACCACCGATTTCACCCAGCATGATCACTGCTTCAGTGTCTGGATCCTCATTGAACATTTTCAGTACGTCAATGAACTCCATACCTTTTACTGGGTCTCCACCAATACCTACAGCCGTGGATTGACCAAGGCCGCGAGTAGAAGTTTGGTGAACCGCTTCATACGTCAAGGTACCAGAGCGAGATACGATGCCCACTTTACCTGGAACGTGGATGTAACCAGGCATGATACCGATTTTGCACTCACCTGGAGTGATAACACCAGGGCAGTTAGGACCTACGAGAAGGGTTTTCTTGCCTTCCATGTAGCGCTTAACTTTTACCATGTCCAGAACAGGAATACCTTCTGTGATGCAGATAACCAGATCCAGCTCAGCATCTACTGCTTCCATGATCGCATCAGCAGCGAATGGAGGAGCAACATAGATTACGGAAGCAGTTGCGCCCGTTTTGGCTACAGCTTCTGCTACTGTGTTGAAAATTGGAATACCGTCAACTTCAGTGCCACCTTTACCAGGTGTTACACCGCCCACCATTTGTGTACCGTATTCCACGGCTCCGCGAGTGTGGAACAGACCAGTTGCACCCGTAATCCCTTGCGTAATTACTTTTGTATTTTTATTAACGAGAATACTCATCGCGTAATTTTCCCACCTTTTTTGACGTATCTACTCGCTTTTTCTTACTTCACCAAGGATACGATTTTTTCAGCGCCATCTGCCATAGATTCAGCAGCTACGATATTCAAGCCGGACTCGTTGAGGATTTTCTTACCCAGATCAACGTTAGTACCTTCGAGACGAACTACGAGAGGTTTGTCCAGTTTGATTTGTTTTGCTGCATTCACTACGCCGTTTGCGATAACGTCGCACTTCATGATGCCGCCGAAAATGTTGACGAAAATACCTTTTACTTTTTCGTCACGGAGAATAATTTTGAACGCTTCTGTTACTTTTTCTTCAGTAGCTCCGCCACCAACGTCAAGGAAGTTAGCAGGATCTCCACCGTAGAATTTCACGATGTCCATAGTAGCCATCGCCAGACCAGCACCGTTTACCATGCAACCGATGTTTCCATCGAGAGCGATGTAGGACAGGTCGAATTTGGAAGCTTCGATTTCTTTTTCGTCTTCTTCATCCAGGTCGCGCAGAGCTACGATGTCAGGGTGACGGTAGAGTGCGTTGCTGTCGAAGTTCAATTTCGCATCGAGTGCCATTACTTCACCGTCGCCAGTTACAACCAATGGGTTGATCTCAGCGATAGAAGCATCTTTATCAACAAAAGCTTGGTACAAGCTCATCATGAACTTCGCAGCTTTGTTAATGAGTTCTTTCGGAATGTTGATCGCATAAGCCAAGCGACGAGCTTGGAAGCCGTTCAGACCAGTTACTGGATCAACTACTTCTTTGAAGATTTTTTCTGGAGAATTCGCTGCTACTTCCTCGATGTCCATACCGCCCTCTTCAGAAGCCATCATTACAACGCTTCCAGTTGCGCGGTCAACTACTACACCTACGTAGTATTCTTTTTTGATGTCGCAGCCTTGTTCGATCAGAAGGCGTTTTACTTCTTTACCTTCTGGTCCTGTTTGATGAGTAACGAGTACTTTGCCAAGAATTTCGCTGGCATATGTACGAACTTCATCAAGATTTTTTGCAACTTTTACACCGCCAGCCTTACCACGGCCACCAGCGTGAATTTGCGCTTTTACTACGTTTACTTGGGTGCCAAGTTCTTTTGCTGCTTCAACAGCTTCTTCCACTGTGAAAGCTACGCGTCCTTCAGGAACTTTTACACCGTACTGCTTAAGTATCTCTTTACCTTGATACTCATGAATGTTCATTCTCCATCCTCCTATGGCAGATAAAGATCGGCAGGCTTTTAGACCGGTATGAAGACTTCTCGTCTCCCCCAGTCTTAAAGCACCACTATCAGTGCAACGTTACTATTCTACGACAAAAAATGCAAAAGTGGTAGTGATATGTTGTCTTTATCCTGACCATTAAAGACAAAGTTCATCAATGAAAACACTTACTTTCGAAGGTTTTCAAACAATTTCCACACGTTTTGCGCTAGTTCATCGTGAGCATACCATGATTGATCCAGCTTAAAATAACGAGGATAGAAGACCACTGAGCGCTCTGTTCCATTCAACAAAAATTTTAACTGATACTGTTCTTTGCCCGGAGCTTGAGGTGCATTTTCTAATCGCGTTCCTTTTTGTAGCAAACGAACAATCTGATGGGCAATTCCTTGTTCAACCGTCGTTTGGGTAGCATCTAGCTCGCGATCTTCCCCAGTCATTTCTCCTGTTGCTACCAAGTGTATTCGCGAACTCTTAAATAATCGGTCTATGGAGTGCTCCTCTGTCTCACTCGGAGGAAGCAGTGCTGTCATCCGCGAAAATAATTGCCCTTCCACGTGAAAATAATGCTTCTCCCTGCCAAAAGGTACGGAAATCACCGTAGGAGTCAATACGGTTACCTCAAGCGGCTTTTGTGTCGAGCCAACACGAATTTTGTAAGTAGGGAAAAGAGGAAACTGCTTGGTAATTTTGTCTGTTTCGGGAACTGCTGTGCTTAAAACATTTCGGATGTACTCAAGCTCAGTCCCTGACAAAACGATCGTTTTGGACAGGTCTTCTGCAGACAAAAGTCCATTCTCAAACTTTTGGGCGAGTAGCCCTTTGCCTGTTTGCTTATGAATCCACTGATAAAAATAGATAGCACCATTTCCTCGATATGTACTTTCTCCAAACTGGCTCGCTTTTTCTCCTACAGTTACGACGAGTGGTGCTGATTGCTTGCGATATAAAACAAGTGTAAAACGTACATCCTCCTGCTTTAACGGCTCCGCTGAAAGCTGGAGGTCCTGCCCCTGTGTAGGCAGCTCTTTCAGAAATACTGGCAAGTCCAGCGCAACCTCTTGCCCGTCTGTAGACATAACGGTTACTTTTTCAACGCCACCCAGCTCGGTTTCCATACGATCTCTCATGTCAGTCTCACTAACCTTGCTTCCTTGCGCGCATCCAGTCATTACCATGCTTGCCACCAAAAGACTAAGCAGATAGGCACGTAAAGACGATTTCATGCAGCAACCTCCTTCGTGTATGCAATCCAAGCACGATTCTGCTACAGAAGCCCCAATCGACGGCTGATTTCACTGCCCAGTTTTCGTTTTACATAGATTTCTCCAATTTGATGAGGGTCCTTGACCACGACCGAGCGATTGTTCGTGCGAATAACCACGTACTTTTCCCCGTTCTTGTCCAATCCGCAAATCAATTCGGATGCAACCTCCACAAAAATAGCAACTACATATTTCCCCTGGACTTTTTGCAAGGTAATTTTGGGAAATGGCGTAAGCAATGGCACCGTTTTATCCTGTATGTATTGCGTGATTGCCAGGATATACTTATCGGGATCGCCGTAATGCTCTACTTCATGATCAACACCACTGATTGTTCCCTCATCCGTAATTCCGAGAAAAAGATTTCCGTTATTCGAATTGGCGAAGGCGACAATCGACTTGATAATCCCTGTTTTGGATAACAAAAAGTCACGCTTGAATTCAATCATGTCATTTTCACCTAGTTGTGTCGCTACGAGTGGATCGTCGACACGACCTAGGTACCGAAATCTGCTTATGGCTCCCAAGCGGTAAACATATTCTTCAAATAGATCAGCTGACAAGGAAATATCTTCCAAAACCGCATCGGTATTTTGCCAGAGCTTATACGTTTGCGGCGCAAAGCACATATCAAAAACGACGTTACTTCCCAAAGAGCGAATGTTCATCCCGATCGCAGCAGGTTGTGCAGCGACTGGTTGATAAGGTGGGTCACATTCTACTTCTAATACACCTGAATGAAATAAATAATCAAAATAATGGCGTGGTAAGGTTGCCCGCTGTTTTAATAGCTCTCGTACTGGTTTAGACCTTTGGCTCTCCTGGTAAAAGTCAAAACGCACAGATTGTTCTTCCAGTTGAATTACGGCAGCTACAAATGAACAAATATGGCGCATGATTCCCCTCGTTCTTTTGATTTAGTCACTTGTCATTCATTGGTCATATTTTAACGCAACCCTTTAGGAATTGACCAGTTATTTCTCAATAATGATGGGTCTAATGGTATATGTAACCATTCCTATTCGCCCTCTTTTTGGCCTACTACCAGCTCCTTTTTTGAAAAGAAGTCTATATTTGAAAGGTATGCAGGAGCGTCTGGAGTTTGATAGAAAATAACATATCTCCCTTTATTTTTACTTTTCCAGTGATCATAGAAGCAGCCGGATTTAAATGCCCATTCAACCATTTGAGCAGATCCACATCGGAGAGCTCGACAATGCATTTTGATTGACAGGTGAACCCTTTATTGTAAACGGCTTGATCGTTAGCAAAGATGATCTCGTACTCTCCCTCTTCTTCCCCATTCAGAAAAAAGTGATATACGGCTTCAAATCCAGCGACTGCAGTAGGCTTTGCATTTATGTTCGTAATAAATTTCGATAAAGCAGCTTCAACCTCAGACACCCAAACACCCTGCTTTCATACTTTTGCAAACATGCCTTTATATTTTGGAACCATATTTTTGGGTTCTCTGTACATGTGACGTCCTCAACCTATCTTATCACTTTTCTTTACCATCGTTTCAGCTTGTATAAAAAAAGAAAGCCGGTTTTATCCCGGCTTACTTCACACGTACGGCTGTACCTGTTGCAATGACCATCATCATTCCCTCACGCAAGGTTTCAAAATCCAAATCCACGCCAACAACGGCATTTGCACCAAGTGAACGAGCTTTTTCTTTCATTTCACGGATCGCCATTTCTCGTCCTTCTGCAAGCTTACTCTCGTAAGTACCGCTTCGTCCTCCGATAATGTCAGTAATTCCTGCAAGAAAGTCACGAACGACGTTTGCTCCCATAATGACTTCTCCGCTAACTATATCCAAATAAGCTTCAATCTCTTTTCCTTGCAATGTATTTGTCGTTGTTACGATCATCACGATTGCCTCCTGTACTTCAAATTGTGCTTGCTTCTATAAGTATTACGACTGAAGAAGAATCAGGTTGCAGGATACGATAAGGATCGTATTCTCAGCATTCAGTGTATGCATGAAGACAAGCGCCTATTCCTGTACGAGCAACAGGTGATTTTACGTAGGAAGTGAAGAATAATCATTGTGCAATTTTGCCGCTGATGATTCCAAACTCGCTTTTTCCATTAGATCTCGCAAGGAGTGCGAAAAAAAATCCGGCTCCTCGTAGCCATTCACATGGCCGACTGCAGCGGAAATCTTGACATTTCGTATATGAGTAGGTTGTGTCAGTAGAGAAATCCCTCTCTGAATCTGTTCCTCTTCTGCTGTCGAGATCATCACAAATTCATCCCCGGCATAACGACATAAATGATCGCCTTGCTCAGACGCCAACGAAGCGAGTACGGAGGAATATCTGCGGATCACATCATCACCGAACGGGTGTCCATGCAGCTTGTTAATTTGACCAAAATCATTCAAATCTATGAAAAGTAAATGAAAGGGAATGCTCTCTTTCAAAAACTGCTCACCTATATACTGAATGTATGGTGCTTCATATAGCCCTGTCAGCGGATCAACGTACTCAGCTATTTTCATTCGAACTGCTTCTTTTGTAAGCAGTCCGATTAATTGCTCTCCATTCATAATGAGAGCCACATCCCTGTTTTTCTCCTGAAGATAGGAATGTGCCTCCCATACTGTTAAATCGGCGGACAAACAACTCGGATGATCACTCATGGCGTCTGCTACGATTCGATTTGGATGAGCGGACAAAACATCGCGGGAGGTTACGACCCCCATAACGACTCCGTGATCTATGACAACTAGCCAGCGAGTGTTGCTTTCATTCATCTGCTCCGCCGCGTACGAAACACTCTTACCAGAGGTAATGGTGTTAATGGATGTTGTCATGATTTCGGAGATGTTCATAACAAATCCACCTCTCGTTGAATGGAAACGGCTATTTTCAATTCGGAACGAAGCACCATGGAATCACTAATCATGCGCTCCGATTCCTCAAGGACAATTTTCATCAGCAATTTCTCATCCAGCATTTGCAGAAGCGTATTCCGCAGAAGAACCGCCTCAATTTTGGGATGATCCATCTTAATAAGTGTAAACTGCTCCGGTGAAAGGGCTTCTGCCATTCTTCTCACTGCTTCCGGACCAATCGGTGCTTTTCTTCCAATAATGAGCATGTCTTGCATCGGTGGAACTTCAAATTCAGATATTTTAAGAGAAAGAGTAGCCTTTCTAGAATAAACATTCTTTTCACTGCTCATATGTATACCTCCACATTCTACACTTGCCCCTTAATCGTCCAATAAGCTACCTGGCTTCCCAAACAGGTATCCTTGACCGATTACGACACCAAGTAAAGAAGCACAAACAAAGTCCTCTTCTTCTTCTACACCTTCAAGAATTAGCTGTGAATCATTCTGGCAAAATTCCACAAATAGTTTTACGGTTTCCTGCTTGTCCGTAGAGGTAGACAGCTCATGGGAGAAAAATCGATCAATTTTTATGTAATCCGGTGAGATATCTACAATTTTACGAAACGTGTTCATTCCTTCCCCTACATCATCCAACGCAATCAAAAAGCCTCTTTCTTTTAGGTCAGCAATTCTCTCTTTGAATATTGGATCGTGCCATACTTCCCCTTCCATGATCGATTCATTAATTTCCAAAACGATCTGCTCCAGATAGGGCGAATACTCACGACTGACTTCTTCAATAAAGAGTGGAAAGGATAAGTCTGTAATTGTCGAAGGGAATATATTGACAAACAACAGATCTCTATCTTTTTTTGTTGACTGATGAAAAAAGGTAGAAAGGGCATAATGCAGCGATTGCGTATCGAGTTCTCGTAATTTCTTTCTTTCCTTTGCCAGTTGAAATAAGATCTCAGGGTTTACTCCTGCCTTACTCCTAAGTAATACCTCATACCCGATTCTCTTTCTTTCGGGGAGGTGGCAAATGGGTTGAAATGCATGGTAGTATTCTCTTTTTTCAAATAGCTCCGCAATGCTCTCCATCAGTTTTCCTTTCCCTTTCCTAGCAATTAATGACACAAAGAAAAAGCTTCTCCCAATTGAAGAGGAGCAAATTACCGCCGCTTGCCCCATGGAGAGTGCTGGAAAACGCCAACACGCGAATGCAAAAAAATTACCATACCGGGTAGTACTAATTGTTTTTCTCTCATTGGTTTTTTAGGTAAAATTGATTACTCATTAGTGGCTCTTAATCGACATTTTATGTCTTTATCCCTATTCATTCGCTAATTTTTTGCAAATTCCTTTCCATATCATACTATTTCATCATAAAAAATTGGAAGTTTGGCAAATGATTTTTGCTGTTAACCATTAGTAAAAAATTCTAAAGTATCACATAATTTTTATGCCGTACCCTTTATTGAATGAGGCACCCCTTTTCCTCGTTTTACATATCGTATCCTGGAGTTTCCATCATGAATGAATACATGTAACAGAAAGGAGTCGATAAAGCATGAATGTATCTACCTCCTCTCTCCATGTTTCGCCAGGACCTTCCTTTTCCATATCACTTGAGGCAAATGCGTCTACCGGATATCAGTGGCTATTATCAAATCCACTAGATTCGAGGTATCTCGAGCTTGTATCCACGCATTACGAGCCTGCTCCTCCACCGGCTCGAATTGGTCAAAGCGGAACGCAAGTCTTTACCTTCCAGCCTTTGCACTCTGGTATTACTTCTATCGCCCTAAAGTATTGTCGTCCATGGGATGAGAGTGATTGCGCCAGTTTACGGTTTTACGCCGTAACGCTTGCCTGAAAAAATACTGTCGAAGCGAGCAGGTGCTAAAAAGTGAGTGCTCTGTCCAACGCACGATAGCGAATAGCCTCTGCGACATGCTCAGTGGCAATCGCTTCTGCCCCCTCCAAATCGGCGATCGTCCTCGCTACCTTCACAATGCGGTCGTACGCACGGGCACTTAGTCCCAACGTCTCAAACGCAAGCTGCAGCATTTCCTGCCCTTCCCTATCCAGACGGGCAAATCGCCGAAGCTCCTCACCATTCATCACACTGTTGAAAGGACAGCTTGCGCGGTAACGATACCGCTCCCATTGAATACTCCTGGCTTGTTCTACCCGTCTCCGAATCATTTCGGAGGATTCTTCAGCTGTTCGCTTGTGAAGCAGATTTACGGGAACTCTCGGTACTTCGAGATGCAGATCGATCCGATCGAGTAGTGGGCCTGAGAGCTTGGAGCGGTATTTGTGGATTTGCTGCGGTGTGCAGGAGCAGACTTGCTGGTCACGGGTACCCAAAAATCCGCAAGGGCAGGGATTGCATGATCCAATGAGGAGAAAACGGGAGGGAAAGGTAAACACCTGCTTGGCTCGCCCAATCGTAACAACCCCCGCCTCAATCGGTTGACGCAATACTTCCAGCACATGACGTGAAAACTCGGGCATTTCGTCTAAAAAGAGAATGCCACCGTGGGACAAGCTGCACTCCCCTGGCCGTGGAATTTGGGGACCTCCCCCGATCAGTGCTGTTGCTGTAATCGTGTGGTGTGGAGAACGAAATGGCCTTTGCTCGATGAGTCCACCCGCTCGTGTGAGGTGACCCGCAATACTGTAGATTTTCGTCACTTCATAGGATTCATCTATCGTCATCTGCGGCATGATCCCAGGCAAGCAGGTAGCCAGCAACGTTTTCCCTGAGCCAGGTGGACCGACTAAGAGCACGTTATGGAAACCAGCAGCAGCAATTTCTAAACCCCGCTTTACAAAATGCTGTCCGTATACATCCGCAAAATCTGCGGTGCTATTTTGTTGGTAGGAAGGAAGTAGATTCGCCCGGCTGGCTTCTTCCTTTTCTTGAGGTATGAGCCCATTAGTCCAATAGTGCACGGCTTCTCTCATGGAAGCAGCTGGTAACACGATTACATCGACGAGACTCGCTTCGGCAGCGTTTTGGGTAGGAAGAATCACATGGGTGAAGCCTGCTGCTTTTGCTTCCAGCAGAATCGGCAGCACGCCTGTAACTGGTCGCAATGAGCCATCCAGTGCCAGTTCACCTAGAATGAGAACTCGTTCTGTTTTTATGGGTATTTGTTTCGATGCGAGGAGAATGCCAAAAGCAATTGCGAGGTCGAAGCCTGAGCCTTCCTTACGCTGGTCGGCAGGAGCCAGGTTTACGGTAATTCGCTGCATGGGGTAATCAAAGCCAGCGTTTCGCAAGGCGGCACGAACACGATCTCTGGCTTCTTTGACTGCAGAACCGCCAAGACCAACTAAATCGAACTGGGGCAAGCCGTTGGCGATATCTGTTTCTACGGTAACGACCATGCCGTCGATACCAAAGACGGTGCCGGAGTGACTGGATGCGTACATATCTCTTCCCCCTTTTAACTAAGGGTAGGAAAAGATAGTGGTGGTGGGCAAGTTTTGTTGGGGAATCATTACATTATTTCTATTCATACTTCACAAGAAAATTTTCGCTGCCATAACGAACAGAATAGTCAGTGAGGATTTTTCTTAATGTCTTTGCTTCTTCAGGAAAGCGTTCATCCAACACGCTCCATCCGGATATTGTTATTTTTCTTGGCAACTTGACCATACCTGTTATTGCATCCCAAAACGCATTCCAATTCATTCCATACATATCTGGAAGATCAAGCTGTCGCTTCAGGACCAAATGTAGATCCAATGGAGCAAATACCCTGGAAACATCTATTACAATTGATTCCTTCCTAGGTACAAACTCTGTCATTTTGGGTTCATTAGGACTTAGATTCAGATTGAAAAGGTAAACATACTCAAGATGTTTATTTAAAAAATGATCTAGTTCTATCTTTGAACGATCAACCTCGCCATAACCATCCACTGCACTCTCAAGGTTCGCTGCAATTTCATATAGATAACTTTTCCACTCATGATCCGAATCAACGTAATGCGATAGCCTGTAAAAATATTCACATACTTCATACAGTGTAATTTGTTTGATTCTATAACTTTGATTGAGAATTCCAACTACCGTTTTTAAGGCTATGTCTGTTTCCTGATATGTAATGAGCTCACGTAACAATCGAAGAATATCTGTTTCTTTTTTTGCTATCGATAGATCATAAATGATTTCTGGTATATCAGGTGCCTCTAAACGATCGATTATGGTGTCTGCCCATGCTTTGATCTGATCAATGGAATATAAACCTATGGTAAATGAAATGTAGCATACTGTTGCCTCAAAACTAATTTTCAATTCTATCACCACCAAATTCATAAAGATAATGTCTGACGGTACCCCTTGTCACATCTGTCTGTTAGCAGTCCACATCGCAAGCTTCACTCCACTTCCTCTGTTCGTTTGAAAAGACACAGCGTCTCTATCGCTTCGTAGAGGGTATCCCCGAATTTGACGAGACAATACCCCATCTCGCCATACACTTTCCCGGACTCGGACATAAACATATTCATATACCGGTACGCTTCACCAATCGCAATTAAAGGTTCCTGCACTCTTCTCTCAATATCCTCAAAATCTTCTTTGTCGTAGTAATCCCCGTATACCTCCATCGTGCGAAAATGAAACGACTCATCACTTCCGTCTGGACGTTTATACAAGCACTCAAGTCCCCCGTATTCTGCAAGTGCCTCGATTACACATGGAAATACCTGATAGCCTTTTGATTCTAAAAATGTAACGGTATCGCTAATATCGATCTCTCTTCCTTCGTACCATCCCGCTTTTGCTAAAATATTTATTGTTTGCTCAGAGAAAACGTGCAAGGACAAGACCTCCCATTTACAATATTTCTTCAAAAACTCAGATCGAATAGGTAGAATAAGGAAAGGAATCGAAATTATCGCAGGATGTGGTAGCATGCTTTTTTCTGTAGGAAAGGATCATTTGGTGATACGGCACGACAATGAAGCTGAGATTCTGATCGAATGGGAAGATATTTACGTTGTCTCTTACTATCAGATAGATTGTATCAACTCCGTTCTTGGTTATCTGGCATTTGATTTGACGTATGGAGAGACTATCGAGATTAATGATAACGTAGAGAACTGGGAACAGGTAGTAGAGGATTTAGAGAAGTATCTCCCCTCTCAAGTAAATGACTGGAGAGCTTCACTTCGCAACTGGTCCATTCATGACGACGAGCTACTTATTTACCAAAAAGAGTGAGGGATCTTCATGCGCATCTTTGAAAAAATCTCTTTTTACAGTGATCTTGATCTTATTGAACTATCTCAAAAACTAGAACGCTGCTTGGCACTATCCCCTTTTGAATATGACGCGGAAAATGAAAACAGATGGTCATGGACCTACGATCAAGATCACATTCAAGTAAATATATCGTGGCCCTATCTTTCGTACAAGCTTCAGGAATGGGATCAGTCAGTACCTGATAGATGCAACTACACTATGATTCTCATGAGTGACAGTCCACACGTAAATGACGACACGGATAAATATGGGGAAGCATTCGTGCTTTCATCCTTATTGCCTACCTACATGTCCACTCTGCACGAGCTCGCTTGCCATGTATATTATCATGCTGGGAATCATCATCAGGCATATTTGGCAAAGCACCGATAATTGCGAAAAGACTAGAAGGACAACCATCAGTGAATGAGGGCTGTCCTTTATTTTCTCTTAAAACGTCTTACGTACCCAACACCAGCGTCTAAAAACAGGAGCACGATCCCTATATTTATCGCATGATCTGCGAGGTTCAAAATACCATTGCCAGATGAAGACACTAAAAAATCCGTTACTCGTCCAAAAAGAATCCGATCAATTGCATTACCAACTGCCCCTCCTACTAAAAAGCCAAGACCGGCCTCCATCAAGAACCGCTTCTCTCCTGCTTTCTTCCGATAGTAGAAAACGCCCATTACAAATAACACAGCAGCTACTGCAAACAAGCGAGCATATCCCTGGAACAAACTAAAAGCCATGCCTGCATTTTCATAATGGGTGAGGAGAAAGCCCCATACATGCAAGGTCTCTCCAACAGGAAGGTAGAGTCGGATCAAGTACTTTGCAAGCTGATCCGCTATTACCACCAAAATCGAGATGAGGTAAAAAATCATAAGCTGCCCTTCTTCCGAGTAGGTTTCTCGTTTCTTCTCCCTACTTTATCGTGATGCACTCCATTTGACCATCTCATAACTCTCTGGGCAGTTACATGAAAAAGAAGCCCACAGAATCAGCTGGATGTGATCCCATGGGCTTCTCGCGCTTGAATATGGTGTTATTCTACCTCTACTTTGATTTTTACTTTTTCACCCTTGTACTCAGCAGTGATCGTCGCAGTACCTCTCGCTTTTGCAGTTACACGACCATTTTCGTTTACAGTAGCTACAGAGGTTTTGGAAGAGCTCCATTCAGCCTTGGAACCAGGGAGTGATTTGTTGTTGTAGAGGAGCTCGATTGTTTCTTTGTCTCCTTTACTGAGCGTCAAGCTGGTCACGTCAGCTTCCAAAGAATCAGAGCTAGAACCTTTGCCATCTACATTGACCTCAATTTCAACCTCTTCGCCTTTGTACTTGGCTGTGATAGTCGCTGTTCCTTTCGCTTTTGCTGTAACTACTCCGTCATCATTTACAGATGCAACCGAAGATTTCGATGTACTCCAGGAAGCTTTGCTACCAGTAAGAGAGCTGCCATCATATTTCAATTTGATCGTTTCTTTATCGCCCTTGCTCAAGTTCAATTTGCTCTTCGATGCCTCGAGCATGTCAGAGGAGCCCGCTCCATCAACGATTACCTCGATTTTTACAGACTCAGATTTATACGTAGCAGTGATGGTTGCTGTCCCTTTGGCTTTCGCTGTAACCACTCCGTCATCTACTGTTGCAACAGATGATTTCGAAGTTTTCCATGTTGCTTTTGATCCTGAGATTTTATCGCCATCATAGGTTAAACGGATCGTTTCTTTTTTTCCTTTTTTCAAGTTGAGTTTGGTCTCATCTGCTTCGAGTCCGTCAGAGGAATCACCTGTATCGACTTTTACCTCAATTTTTACAGATTCAGATTTATACGATGCAGTGATGGTTGCTGTTCCTTTGCCTTTTGCTGTAATTACTCCGTCATCTACTGTTGCAATAGATGAATTCGACGTTTTCCAAGTCGCTTTTGATCCGGAGATGCTGTCGCCATCATAGGTTAGACGGATCGTTTCTTTTTTTCCTTTTTTCAAGCTTATTTTGGTCTCATCTGCTTCAAGTCCGTCAGAGGAATCAGCTGTATCGACTTTTACCTCAATTTTTACGGATTCAGATTTATACGATGCGGTGATGGTTGCTGTTCCTTTGCCTTTCGCTGTAATTACTCCGTCATCTACTGTTGCAACAGATGAATTCGACGTTTTCCATGTCGCTTTTGATCCAGAGATGCCGTCGCCATTATACATTAACCGAATCGTTTCTTTCTTCCCTTTTTTCAAATTGACTTTCGTCTCATCTGCTTTAAGCTTGCTCTTGGTATCCTTGTCATCAACGGTTACTTCAATATCTACCTTGGAGCCTTTGTACTCGGCTCTGATCTTCGTTGTTCCTTTATTATTGGCAGTAATGACTCCATCGTTTACAGTAGCCACTGCCGTATTGAACGTTTTCCAGGTTGCTTTTGACCCCGCGATTTTATCTCCGTCATACGTTAAGGTGATGGTTTCTTTATCACCGGAGCTCATCGAGAGTTTTGTATCACTTGCCTTCAAATCCTCTGAAGAACTGGCATTCACTTTCACTGTAATCTTGACAGATTGACCATTGTATTTTGCGGTAATGGTTGCTGTTCCTGAAGAGTTGGCTGTAATGACACCATTTCTAACGGTTGCCACAGCTGTATTGGAAGTCGTCCATGTTGCATCGTAGCCAGAAATCGTTTTGTTGTTATACTTGAGCGTAATCGTTTTGTCATCGCCTTTTTTCATGGAGATGCTGTCGGTATCTGCCTTGAGGCTTCCCTCTTTTGAGACATTGACGATAATATAGACATAGTCATCGTCATAGGAGGCGATGATGTAAGCCGTTCCAGAGTCTTTTGCAGTGATAACACCGTTCTTTACAGATGCAATCGAAGAATCAGTGGTATCCCAATCAGCTCGTGAATTGTCAAGTGTACGACCATTGTACGTAAGTTTAATGGTTTCCGAATCACCAGACGAAAGCTTAATCTCTGAATACTCTGTTTGAAGTCCTTCAGCAAAAGCTTTTACAACCATGCTAGAAGCTCCAACCGTGATGGGATTCACAGTTTGTGCGGACGCAAAGCCTGTCGCAGAAAACTGTACAGTGAAGATAGTTGCAACCGCCAAAGTGACGTTTTTCATTAACGTGTTTTTCTTCATATTTACCTCCAAATGGATTCCTATATTTACTTTGACGAACGAAATGGAAAAATGTCACATGGAAATCCAAGTTTTTTTGAAAAACATTTGTTTTATTTATCGGCAAATGTTTGATTACTATTTAGTTTCCTTTACAAAAAAAAACCTCCCAGCCACAATGCTGGAAGGCAAATGTTGATGCTTGGAGGAGTTTCATCGCGTCGAGTACAGTACATCATACGCCGCTTGCAAGGCGGTTGCTGTAGACGTATCCCCAATAAACGGATACTCCTGCGCCCTTTTTTATTGATGATGCTTCTTCATGTAGAAATCATGCGGGTTAAAAGGCATGCTCGATATGCTGGATGCGAATCGTTTCCTCGTTTTTTCCCCGATTGTGGTATTCTACGGCAACGACATCGAAGCGAAAGGAAGGCACAAATCCTTCCACAGACTGTAGATACTCGGTGGCAAGCTCGCGCAGCTTTTGCCTTTTTCGCCATGTCACCGACTCCAAGGCGGTTCCAAACGAATGGCTTGTTCGAGTCCTGACCTCTACAAATACAAGTGTCGAGTCATCCATCGCAATCAAATCAATTTCACCACGCCGCGTACGAACGTTGCGACGGATGATTTGGTACCCTTTTTGCTCCAGGAATTCCCCCGCCATTTGCTCACCTGCTTGTCCGAGAACGCGCCGTTGATCGGTCATCCTTTGCTGCCTCCTTTGTCCAAACGGTAGACAAAAGCAAGAATCTCGGCAACGACCTGGTATAGCTCAGGCGGAATCTGCTGGTCCAAATCGAGCTTCCCGAGCACCTCCACGAGCGAAGGATCTTCTTGGATGGGAATCGCATGCTCTTTCGCTGTCTTGAGCATATTTTCAGCGACATAGCCTTTTCCTTTTGCAACTACTTTGGGGGCATCCATTGTACCAGCCTGATATTTGAGGGCAACAGCCTGCATTCGCTTCCCCTCAGGAGTGGGTGAGTGACTCATACGCGCAGGTCCACTCCTTTATAGTCGGTGAGGGTTGCGCGTTTCGCTCCAGATTGACTGGCGATTCGGCTGCGTTCATCAGGGACAGGTTGGACACGCATGGCAGAAAGATGATAGCCTACCTCATGGAGTTGTCCAGCAAAATTGTCCTTCATCCCCGAAATAAGAGGTTCTACCCAAGGAGCGTCGTTAAAAATCTGCAGATTGACAATGCGGTTTACGATGCTTACATCAATCATAGTTGTTCCCATCGATTGCAGCTCCAAGTGGAAAAACAAACGGCAATTCTCCGCGTCTACCTGGCCGCCATCTTTTTTCTTCGATTCGATTTGGACAAATGCCGTATCATCGCCTTGGTCCGTACGTATGGGAATTTGCAAGACCATTTGCGATAAAGTCTGGTTTGACGGTTGAAGCATCATAAGCTGCTGTCCGGTAATTTGCTGCAGTATCTGGTCTGCTGCTTCTCTCAGTGCATGCGGAACACTTTGCGGTGGTGCCTGAGTAATTTGCAGTAATAAAGATTTAACGGATTCCATCTGTTTATGAACACCTGCGTCAACTGAACCGCCAGATATTGCCTGCCCCATGATGCTTCGTTCATGTCCCAGCCCAAGCTGGCGAAACAGATCGGCAATCGGATTGGAAGGAGCGCTTGCTCCTGTTGTAGTCGGCTGACCATTCACATTCACCTGCACAGGCGCATTCGCTTTTACAGAATCGGCCGGGATAGCTTGTTTCATCGCTTCTGAATTTGCTACACCTACTGCTCGCGGTAGGTCTTGACCGGATTGTGTGCTGGTAACACCCGATGGTGGCGTTGCCAGCTCTGACGCTGTTGAGACCCTCCCAAGCTCAGCTTGACCAAGCACTTTCCCTGGGACGACATTGCCAGCTGCATTCCCAGTCTGATTGGCAGCATTTTGGACATTTGCGCTTTGCTGCAATGCGCCATCTGATTTCACTTGGACAACCTGATCGCCAGTGGCTAGCGGCTTGGCACTTGCTGCCGTCTGATTTCCTTGCAAAATGCCTCCAGAGGCTTGGTTACTTGCGGCCGTTTGGGTACTTGCCGTTCCCTGTGTTCCTGGATTTTGACCTGGCACAGTGGAGACATTTGGCCTGCTTGTCGTCTGAGCTTGATCTGCTTCCTTCGCCCCGCTCTCCCCTGCAACAAGAACAGGCAGACCAGCCAGCTTTTCCTTTACCTGACTAACCACCTGCCGCAGGTCAAGAGTTGTCGCGCCTGCCGTTTCATTTCTCGGACTACTCCCCGCTTGCTGGGAAGCTGGACTGTCTTTCGCTAGAAATAACGCGGCTTGCTGTTGAAAATTTTGGATTGCTTGATCGAGTGGCTTTGCGGACATAAAAGCCTTGAGTCCCGCCACTGTATCGGGTGTGAGAGGGAGATTTCGTTTCGCTGCCAGCATGAATGCCTCTATCGTCGCGTCGTCCACTCCCAGCCGTTGTGCTACCGCTGCAAATGCTTGTACCGTTTCTTTGTTTACTGGCAAATTGGCATTCAGAAGAGCAGAAACGATGACCCTGCTTTCCTTTGTCTCCGGCAATCCCAGAGAGCGCATCAAGCCCTCCATCGTCGCTTCTTTACCTGAACCTTCGGACGGGGTTTCCAAAACCTTTAACGTAACCACATCAGACGATGGTTGTACCTGCAGCCATGCTTTTTGTCCAGGCTCCAAATTCGCCTCCATTTTCGCCTGAACCTGCATGCCGCCAATTTGTACAAGTGCCATATTGTCCGGATACTGTTTAATCACTGTGCCTTTAAACACTTGACCTGGTGTAAGCTCCACAGGCTTTGGCGCTTGTACGGGGGAACGCTGCATGACTGATTGTATGAATTGCGAGGGGGAAAACATGGGAAGCCTCCTCCTTTACGACACATTATGCTTGTTCTTTTACACCTGTAAACGTCATGCGATGGATAGGCGTAGGGCCAAATCGGGCGATGGCTGACAAATGCTCTGCCGTACCATAGCCTGCATTCTTCTCGAAGCCATACGCAGGGTACTCATTGGCATATGCCGCCATCATGCGGTCGCGTGTGACCTTTGCCACGATAGACGCTGCTGCGATTGAAACACTTTTTGCATCACCGCCAATGATTGGAACTTGCTCACAGGGGAGATCAGAAAGCTGCACGGCATCAATCAGACAAGCATCCGGAAGTATCGCGGCATTATCAATTGCGTTTTTCATTGCCTCTTTTGTTGCTTGCAAAATATTAATTTCGTCTATTCGAGCTGCATCAACAATTCCGACGCCGATTGCCAAGGCATCCCTTACGATTACCTCATAAAATGCCTCTCTCGTCGCGACAGGTATTTTTTTGGAATCATTCAAGCCAGGCAGATAAAAATCCTCAGGAAGGCAAACAGCGCAAGCAACAACCGGCCCAGCCAGCGGTCCTCTACCTACTTCATCGATTCCAAACAGATGAACATGACCTTTTTCACGTAGAGCTCGCTCATAGGAAGTCATTTCCGTCCACATAGCAGCCAGCTTTTCCTGACGCGCAATAGCAGCCTCCTGCTGTCGAGCTAATGCTTGTACGCCAGCTCGTTGATCCTCTTTTAACAATTGTAGAAAATCTTTGGGTACTTCGTCCATTTTTTCGATTGCGAGCCGTATTTCTTTTATCGACATGTCAGCCACATTCATTGACATCTTTCTCCTTATCGTATGTATGAAAAAACCCGCCTACCGGATTGTCGATAGACAGGTTTTATACTGATTCGTCTCATTCAGGAAAGGAAACAGGTTTTCCGATTGGCTCTTCCATCTCCCAATCGATCGGTCGCTCCAGCGAAACCGTACCTAACTTTCCAGAGCGCAGCTCTCTCAGGAATATTTCCGCTGCCTTATCGTAATCGATATTTCCGCCTGATACGAGGCATCCGCGCTTCTTGCCAATCTCCTCGAGCATCTCGACACGATCCTCTGGCAATGATTTGAGCTTGAAGCGATCCACCAAGCGTTCTGGATAGTAATGCATCATATACGTAATCACAAATAAGGCAACCTCAGTGAAATCGAGCAGCTCGTCCTTGATCGCTCCACTCGCAGCAAGTCGGAGTCCTACCATTTGGTCCTCAAATTTGGGCCAAAGGATTCCCGGTGTGTCCAGAAGCTCGAGTGTGTCGCCCATCTTCACCCATTGCTGGGCTTTGGTCACCGCAGGTCGGTCACCTGTCTGTGCTACACTGCGTTTGGACAGTCGATTAATCAGTGAGGACTTCCCTACGTTTGGAATCCCCAGAATCATGATGCGGATTGCACGACCTTGCATACCTTTGTCACTGCGTTTTGCCAGCATTTCAGCTGCCTGCTCGCGACACAGCTCTGGAAGCTTGCCTACGCCCTTACCACTTAGCGCATCAATCGGCAATGTGCGTATTCCTTGCTTGCGGAAATACGCGATCCATTCCTCTGTCGCTTTGTCATCAGCCAAATCTGCTTTGTTTAATAAAATTAATCGGGGTTTATCACTGACAATCTCGTCAATCATCGGATTTCGGCTGGACAATGGAAGACGTGCATCCAAAAGCTCGATGACCACGTCAATCAGTTTCAGCTTTTCCGTTACTTGTCGGCGTGCCTTTGCCATATGGCCAGGAAACCATTGGATCGCCATGATGTCTCACCTACCTTGAAGCAATGCTATGCCTATTATTTCGTTATGCGAATACCACCAATGGGCCAAAAAGTAAACTCTGCCCTTCCCACTACAGTACTGACCGCCACCGGACCAATGGCACGGCTGTCATGACTATTGAGTCTGTTGTCCCCCATGACAAAGATATGTCCGGCTGGAATTTGTACGGGAGGAAAATCATTGGTGAAAAAGGGTTCCCCCTGTGCTTTCGCTTGTTCTTTATGTTGCGCAAGATATGGCTCTTCTACCATTTTTCCGTTTATGAAAAGCTCATCGTTCCTCACTTCGACTGTATCGCCAGCAACACCGATTACTCTTTTGATGTAATCGCGTGTTTGTTCCGCGTGGAAAACGATGATATCTCCCGGCTTCGGATCTTGCAAATAATAAATCGCTTTATTTACGACTAATTTTTCACTGTTATGTAGAGTCGTTTCCATAGATTCGCCCTCGACGATGAAAGGGGCGAACAGGAAGGTTCGGATGAGAAACGCTAGTACAATCGCTATTCCGAGCGCCTTTCCCCATTCCCAAAGCTCTTTCTTATTGGCGCGGCTGGAGGTTACTTCTTCGCTCATGTTTCCGATCCTCCTAATGAAAGCTCGTCCATCTTACGTAGCAAACCCGGCTAATCCTAACAGCCCAGGCAGAGAATTCATCATGAATATGAAACCAGAAAAAAATGGAAAAAAGAGGCCTGGCTAGCAGACCAGTCCCCTTTCTCATGCGTTATGAAACGCTTATCGACGAATTTCTTTGATGCGAGCAGCTTTACCTACGCGATCGCGCAGATAGTACAGTTTCGCACGACGTACTTTACCATGACGCACGATTTCGATCTTGTCGATCTTAGGCGTGTGTACTGGGAATGTACGCTCAACACCTACTCCGTAAGAAATCTTACGAGCAGTAAATGTTTCGCTAACACCTGTACCGCGACGGCGAATAACAACGCCTTCGAACAGCTGAATACGCTCACGCTGACCCTCGATAACTTTTACGTGTACACGTACAGTGTCACCAGGTCGGAACGCAGGAATGTCCTGTTTCAATTGCTCTTTTTCCAATTCACGGATTACTTGGTTCATTTGAATTCCCTCCTTCCGATCAGACGTTCTTACTCGTCTATCCAATAGGCTCAGTGAATATCACTGAGATACGAGTAGCGGACCGCCTTAGTCAGCGGGCAAAATTGCCACAAGAAGTATATTAACACAGTGGGCGAAAAACTACAAGGAGGTATTATGATTTGTCCTCCAGTTTTTTCTCCTCTTCTAATTCTGCCAGCAGCTTCTTCATCTCCGCCGTTAGCTCCAGCTTTTCCAAAAGATCCGGTCTGCGCATGCTCGTACGTCGGAGCGATTCTTTCAAGCGCCATTTTTCAATGTTGGCATGATGTCCCGAAAGCAAAATATCGGGTACCTTCCAGCCACGAAATTCAGCTGGCCTCGTGTAGTGCGGGTACTCAAGCAAACCGGTCGAGAAGGAATCCTCCACAGCGGATATCTGATTTCCAAGTGCTCCCGGTTGCAAGCGGACTACGCTGTCGATGACCACCATAGCGGCCAGCTCTCCGCCCGTCAGTACATAATCCCCAATCGAAATTTCATCGGTGACCAAATGCTCGCGAATTCGCTCATCGTAGCCCTCGTAGTGTCCGCAAATAAAGACCAGATGTTCTTCTTGTGCCAGCTCCTCCGCCAGCTTTTGATGATAGGGCACGCCCTGTGGACACATGAGAATGACACGAGGCTTTTTGTCTGTCGACATGGATTCAACCGCACGAAACAATGGATCCGGCTTAAGAACCATTCCTCCTCCGCCACCGTATGGCGTATCATCTACGGTTCCATGCTTGCTCTCAGAGAAATCCCGGAAATTGCTGATGTGAAATTCTACAATCTCCTTTTCACTCGCTTTTCCCAAAATACTGCTGGATAAGACGCCTGTAAACATCTCAGGGAATAGCGTGAGAATATCAATCCGCATCCGACACTATCCTCCCTACAACAAGCCTTCCATCAGATGGCAGACGATACGCTTGTTTTCAATATCCACTTCTTTAATACAGTCATCAATGAAAGGCAGCAAAATCTCTCCACGCTTCCCTTTGACGACCCATACATCGTTCGCACCTGGCTGCATGACATCCACGATTTTGCCCAGCTCTTCGCCCTCATCCGTCACAACCAGACATCCCACCAGCTGGTGAATGTAAAACTCATCGTCTTCGAGGTCCATCAGCGCTTCTTCCGGAATTTTCAGCTCGCCGCCCTTGTATTTTTCGATGTCGTTAATATTGTTGTATCCATGAAAGCTCAAAATCTCAAAGCCCTTGTGCGAGCGGCGTGTTGCGATTTTCAGCTTTAGTGGCTCTGCTAGCATCGGATGAAACAAGAGCAGCTCATTCCCTTTGCGAAAGCGTTGATCAGGGAAATCCGTCGTTGGTGTCACCCGAACTTCGCCCCGCAGTCCATGCGTGTTTACCAGCCTGCCTACGCCGTAATAATTTTTTTGTTCCACTAAAATCCTACCTCCTTTTTCTTACCAGCCCGAAAGCTATGTTTTTTGACGAATCTCATGTATCAGGCCATCTTTTATCATGATTTCCGTTCCTGCCATGATTTCATCCCAAACTTCCCCGACTTGTACGCTCACCGGGCTTTGTACAGTTTGATAGTCCAGCTCGCTGCCTACTGGTAGATTGGCTGCCTGTTCGAGCTGCCATGTAAGCTGGTCCATTTTTTCCTTGCGCAAGCGTTCTTCCCGCTCAATTTTTTCTTGCGCCAGGGCATATGTATCTGCGGACTTTTTCTTCGCATCCGCGAGTATTTTTTTGGCCTGAAACTGCCACTGCTGCCATTCCTCGTTACGCTTGTTGAGCTGAGTCCTGTACTGCTCGACGAGAACGGCACGTGACGCTTCGGTGATGATGATTTTTACCTGTACCGCACGAAAAATAGTGACCATTGTCAAAGCACTCCCTTCGACGCAAGAGCTATCCAAAACAGGCAAAAAAGCATGTCCTCCTTTATAGAATTAGAAAACTTGGCTTTGCCAAGCCTTTTGGCGCAGGCAGGGCCTTAGTTGCGCTTATACTATCTTCCTTAGAATGTTTATACATTCTGATAGTAGAAAAAAGACTGGGAAAGCTCCCAGCCTTTTCTCAAACAATCTCAACCGTGACACGCTTGTCCGTTTCTACGGAAGCAGCCATCACGACCGTGCGCAGTGCTTTGGCAATCCGTCCTTGCTTGCCGATAATCTTCCCCATATCATCAGGGTGAACCGACAATTCAAAGACGAGAATGCGCTCTTTATCCACTGCGTTAACACGAACCTCATTCGGATGATCGACGAGAGCTTTTGCGATCGTTTCGACCAGCGCTTTCATCATCAAACCTCCAGATGACCGACTTATTTGCCGTATTTGGTTTCGTGTACTTTTGCGAGTACGCCTTCTTTGGAGAGAAGGTTACGAACGGTATCAGTCGGAGCTGCACCATTCAGGATCCATTGTACCGCTTTGTCAGTATCAATTTTCACCACTGCCGGTTGAGCAACCGGATTGTAGTAACCGATTTCTTCAATGAAACGGCCATCGCGAGGGGAACGAGAGTCAGCTACTACTACACGGTAGAAAGGAGCTTTCTTAGAACCCATACGCTTCAGACGGATTTTAACTGCCATGTTGTGTCACCTCCTGTATGGATCAACGCAAGTTACACTCGCGTTGGTGCTACTATATCTGAACCATCGCGTCAGCTGACAAGTCAGCAGCGCGAAGAGATCATGCATGTTTACTTGAACGGTGGTTTGAAGTTAAAGGGAAAGTTCATACCGCCCTGGTTGTTGCCGCCGCCACCCTTACCCATGAAAGGGAGTCCAGCGAAGCCTTTTTTCTTTGACTTCTTGACCATCTTGTCCGCAGCGCCTGAGAATTGCTTCATCATCTTCTTCATTTCCTCGAATTGCTTGAGGAAACGATTCACTTCCTGGATGCTCGTTCCGCTACCGTTTGCAATACGCTTGCGACGATTTGCGTTTAATAGATCAGGATTGGCGCGCTCCGCCTTGGTCATGGATTTGGCAATCGCTTCGACACGAGCTATTTGCTTCTCATCCACGTTCATTTTGCCCTTCATCTTGTTCATTCCAGGCAGCATGCCGAGAATGTCTTCAAAGGGACCCAAATTACGAAGTTGCTGCATGGAATCCAGGAACATGTCGAAGGTAAACTCCCCTTGACGCATTTGGCGTTCCATGTCACGTGCCTTTTCTTCATCGACGGATGCCTGTGCTTTCTCAATCAGGCTGAGCACGTCACCCATACCAAGAATACGGGAGGCCATGCGATCCGGATGAAACGGTTCCAGCGCATCAAGCTTTTCACCCATTGCCGCGAATTTGATCGGCTTTCCTGTGACAGCTTTTACTGAGAGCGCGGCACCGCCCCTTGTATCACCGTCGAGCTTGGTGAGAACAACCCCAGTCAACTCGAGCTGACTGTTAAAGCTCTCTGCTACATTGACGGCGTCTTGACCTGTCATCGCATCGACAACCAGTAAAATCTCATCTGGCTTCGTCACTTCGCGAATCTGCTTCAACTCGTCCATCAGCGCTTCATCAATGTGCAGTCGACCTGCAGTATCGATCAAAACGACATCAAGATGGTTTGTTTTCGCATGTTCAATCGCTTGGCGTGCGATGTCAACAGGACTGACTTGATCTCCAAGGGAGAATACGGGAACACCTAACTGGTCCCCCAAAACCTGCAGCTGCTTGATCGCAGCAGGACGATAGATATCCCCCGCCACTAATAACGGCTTGCGGTTTTGCTTTTGCAAATACTTGGCTAGCTTACCGGTCGTGGTTGTTTTACCTGCCCCTTGTAAACCTGCCATCATAATGACAGTCGGAGGTCGGTTCGCCATCGTGAGTCCGACTGCGCTGCCGCCCATGAGAGCGACTAGCTCTTCGTTCACGATCTTGATTACCATTTGACCCGGCGTCAGGCTTTTCATAACTTCCTGACCAACTGCGCGCTCTTTGACACGAGCTACGAAGTCTTTTACTACTTTAAAGTTAACGTCTGCTTCGAGCAGAGCCAGACGAACCTCACGCATCGCTTCATTCACGATGGTCTCGTCTATCTTTCCTCTGCCGCGCAGTTTGTCAAACGCGTTTTGCAGCCGATTGGCCAAGCTCTCAAACGCCATACGAGCCCTCCTAATCCATCTCTGACAGTTGGTGGAGCAAAGTATTCAGCTCGTCTCTTGTCTCGCTATCCGCAAGCTCACTTACAAGCTCGCTCATTCGATTCAGCACATTCATCCGCTTTTCATGACGTTCTGCAAGATGAAGCTTTTGATCATATTCAAACAGCTGCTTCTCAGCCCTCTTAATGTGATCGTAAACAGCTTGACGGCTGACCTCGTGCATCTCAGCTATTTCACCTAATGATAAATCATCGAGATAGTATAGCTCCAGATATTCGCGTTGCTTGCCCTTGAGTAGAGGCGCATAAAAGTCAAACAAGAGATTGACTTGATTGGTCTTTTCTAACATGGAACCAATCCTTTGCTATGAGGTACTCGTTTCAAACTGTAAAGACTTTTTCTTTACAGCACGTAGATTATAGTACCTAATTCCACACCTAGTGTCAAGGTTTTTTATTGACATCATTTTTGTTTCGTAATTTCTACTAGATTTTATGCGTTTTCCTGGGCTTCTGCCTCTTCTTTTTGGATCAATCCAGCAAACAATGCATGCACAAATTGCTCTGGATCAAACTGCTGCAAATCATCCATTCCCTCGCCCAGTCCTACATATTTTACAGGGATATTCAGCTCATTGCGAATCGCGATAACGATTCCGCCCTTTGCGGTACCATCCAGCTTGGTCAAAACAAGACCACTGACGCCGGCTGATTGTCCAAACGTTTTCGCCTGAGACAGCGCGTTCTGTCCGGTCGTAGCATCAAGCACGAGCAACACTTCATGTGGTGCGCCCGGAAGTTCACGCTGTAGTACACGATGAACCTTTGCCAGCTCTTCCATGAGATTTACCTTGTTTTGCAGGCGGCCTGCCGTATCACACAGCAACACATCTACCTGTCTGGACTTGGCTGCCTGAATCGCATCGTAAATGACAGCTGCCGGATCGGAGCCTTGCTGCTGCTTGATGACCTCGACGCCTACACGTCCGCCCCAAACCTCGAGCTGCTCGATCGCAGCCGCACGGAATGTATCGCCTGCTGCCAAGAGCACTTTTTTTCCTTGCTGCTTGAACATATGCGCCATTTTTCCGATCGTGGTGGTCTTGCCTACTCCATTCACCCCAACGAACAAAATGACGTTTACACGACCATCCTGTACATTCAGCGCGGTATCTGCTACCTCATCATTTTTCAACAGGGCAACCAGCTTCTCAGAGAGAATCGGCTGCAAATCAATGGCATTCTCGATTTTTTGCTTGCGTACCTCTGTTCGCAAATCGTCAATCAATTCCATGACGGTATTGACTCCGACGTCAGAAGTAATCAGAATTTCTTCCAATTCATCGAAGAAATCATCATCAATTTTTTTATAGCGACGAACCAGGTCCTCTACTTTTTCAACCAAAAGGTCTCTTGTTTTGGACAATCCGTCCGTAAACTTCTGTGTGACTTCCTCCGATTTTTGTACAATGGCGTCACGAAGGCGCTTGAAAAAGCTCATATCCATCTTCCTTTGCGGGTATTGTCATCTCATGGTTTGGAGAGCTCGTTAGGATGCTGATTCAATAAACTTGTCACTATCCTCCAGCTTTACGGACACCAGCTTGGAGACACCGCCTTCTTGCATCGTAATCCCGTATAGTACATCGGCACTCTCCATCGTTCCTTTGCGATGGGTTACACAAATAAACTGTGTCTGATTGCTGAAATGGTGCATGTACTCAGCAAATCGATTGACATTGGCCTCGTCCAAAGCGGCTTCCACCTCGTCCAGTACGCAGAAAGGAACAGGTTTGACACGCAAAATGGCAAACAGCAAAGCCATAGCGGTAAGTGCCCTCTCGCCGCCTGAGAGCAGCGCCAGATTTTGCAGCTTTTTCCCTGGAGGCTGTGCCACGATATCAATCCCTGTTTCAAGCAAATTATCCGGATTGGAGAGAACCAAATCCGCACGTCCCCCACCGAACAACTGCACAAATACATCGCGGAATTGCAAGGAAATCGCATCAAATGTCTCTTTGAAGCGACGAGACATCTCCTGATCCATCTCTTGAATCACTTGATACAGCATCTCTTTCGCTTCGTTCAGGTCTGCTTCCTGCGAGCTGAGGAACTGCTGACGCTCAGACAGGCGTTCGAACTCCTCAATCGCCCCCAGATTCACGGTTCCGAGTGCACTGATTTGCTTTTTAAGACGATTAACGATTTGGATCTCATCCGTGATTTCTCCACGTGGCGGATACTTTTGCTTGGCGAGATCGTAGCTCATTTCGTATTCTTCCGAGAGTTTGTTCAACAGGTGGTCCAGCTCAACCTCACTACGGTTTACCTTCACTTCCTCCTGATGAAGCTTCTCTTCCAGATTTTTGGCCTCTCGACGAATTTCTTTTACTTGCTGCTCAAGCTGCTCCTGCTTGTAAAAGAGAGTCGCTCTTTCATTGCGACGCTCTGCGATCAGTCCAGCCACACGATCCTTATCCTGGCGCAATTCGGTAATGCGGTGATCCAGCTCAGTGCCCGACGATTCATTCGTACGTTCCAGCTCGTCATAGGATGCCAAATTCTCATTTTGTTCTTCCCATTCCCGCTGTAGCAAGCTTTTTTGCTCAACCAAGCGCTCTGCTTGCTCCAGGCGAGACTGGTACTCCTGCTTCACTTGAGCATTCAGTACCTTGAGGCTTGTAATTTTTTCATTCATCTCTTCCTTGGATTCAAGCTGTTCCTGACGCTTGGCTTCTGCCACGGCAACGAGAGAAGCCAGCTCCTTTTCTTCTGCTTCCATAGTAGCAAGGGACTCCTGCAGCTTTTCTTGCTTGCGAATCGCCTCATCCATTTCCCGGCGATAGCCCTCAATATCCTGCTCAACCAGCCTTGCACGTTCTCCCAGGGAGCGCCCTTCTGATTCTGTTTGCTGCAACAGGCCTTTGACTTCCTGTTCTTTGAGGCGCAGATTCTCGCCTTCTGTACGTAGCGCTTCCTGCTCGTGCTCAAGCTGGTGTATTTCCTTTTTCAGCTGCTCAATACGGGTAGTATGCCCAGAAATTGCCTGGTCGATATCGCCCATTTGCGCTTCCAGCTCTTCTGCCTGGCGGTTTCTGCCCAACAGGTTGGTGCTATTTTTCTTTAGCGCTCCCCCTGTCATCGACCCACCAGCGTTTACAATATCCCCTTCGAGCGTAACCACGCGATAGCGATAGCCAAGTGTTCGAGCAACTTTATTCGCTTGTTCAAGCGTTTCCGTGACGATCACATTTCCAAGCAGGGCTTCCAGAATCGGACGGTAGGATTCTTCATACGACACGAGCTCGCTGGCAATTCCAATCACGCCGGTCTCTTTTGCCAACTGCCTTTTATCATCCGCTGCCAAGCTGCGAGGCCTGATGACATCTAGCGGTAAAAATGTAGCGCGTCCGGCATTATGCTGCTTCAGGTGGGCAATCGCCGCGCGTCCTGCTGCTTCGTTTTCCACGACAACGTTTTGCAGAGCGCCACCAAGCGCTACCTCCAGGGCTGTCTCATATTGCTGTGGCACCACTACCAGCTCGGCTACGGCCCCGTGAATGCCTTTAAATCCACGCTCTCGCGCCTTGAGAATCTCTTTTACGCCTTGTTGAAAACCGGCAAACTCAGACTGCATCTCTTTGAGCAAGTCTAAGCGAGATTTGGCTGCTTCCCTTTTTTGCTCCCACTGACGCAGGTCTCGACGTTCTGACTCCAAACGAACTTGTCCGTCGCGCAAACCCTCCATCAGCTCTTTATAACGAGTAACGGTCTCCTGAATCTTTTGATCGATACTCTCCAGCTGCTCTTGCAAGCTGACAAGCTTAGCTTGACGCTGTGATTCTTCCAAATCGAGCTGTTCTTTTCCTGATTGCTGACGCGTAAGGCGTGCCTGGCTCGTCTGTACAAGCTGCTGCTGATGGCGTATTTCGTTACGCTGATTGGCCATCTCATTGAGTTTTTCGAAGTAATCGCTCTTCAAACGCTCTACATCATCAGTCAGCGATTGCACCATGGAGAAGAATTGACCTTCGGCTGCCTGCAAAGATTTATGTGCCTCTGTCATCCGTCGATTTGCTTCTTGTGCACGTTCTTGTTCGTCTGCAAGATCTGTCTCTAGCGTATGCTGTTTTTCGGTTATCCGATGCATTTGCTCCATCGTCTGCTGACGATTGGCAGTGAGATTCCGCATCCGCTCACGCAACACTTCGCGCTGGCCTTCTACCTTTTCGGTCTCCTCACTAACGGTGAGTAGAACGTGCTGGAGTTCTTCAATCGACTGATCGATTTGCGTCACATGAAACCGTGCCTGCTCAAGATCAGCTTCTTGCTTGGATGCCTCTGTCGATTGCTCAAGCAGCAATTCTTGTAGCTCTACCACACGCTTGGATGCTTCCTCCCATTTCATATGCGCTGCTTCGATTTGTTGAACATAGAGAGCAACCTCATGCTCTACCAGCTTGCGATGCAGCTCCTTATAGGTTCGAGCCGTTTCCGCTTGTTCTTGTAGCGGTCCAATTTGCTCCGTAATTTCACTTACAATATCGTGAATACGAACCAAATTCTGCTCCGTGTCATCCAGCTTCTTTTCCGCCTCGCGCTTCCGCGTCTTGTATTTCACAATGCCAGCTGCTTCTTCAAAAATGCCACGACGATCCTCTGATTTGGTACTGAGGATCTCTTCGATTTTTCCTTGGCCGATGATGGAATACGCTTCTTTTCCCAAGCCCGTATCCATAAACAGCTCCATAATATCTTTCAGACGGCATGACCGATTGTTTATGTAGTACTCACTATCCCCAGACCGATACACTCGGCGTGTCACGGATACCTCCGTATATTCCATGTCGAGAGATCGATCCGTATTGTCCAATGTGAGCGTAACCTCGGCAAAGTTCACCGGCTTGCGAGTATCGCTCCCTGCAAAAATGATATCTTCCATTTTCGCCCCACGGAGCGATTTGGCACTTTGTTCACCCAGTACCCAGCGGATAGAATCGGATACGTTGCTTTTTCCGCTTCCATTCGGACCAACAACCGCTGTCACTCCTGGTACAAACTCCAGCTCCGTCCGGTCGGCAAAGGATTTAAATCCTGCCAGTTCCAGGCGTTTTAAATACATACTGACGGTCCTCCTTCAGAACACATCCACATTATTCGCAGCGGATGTCACCCGAAAAGAAGCCCCTGCATCGAACAGGAGCTACTCCACTACGAGCTTACTTGATCTTATCCAAATAAGTGTAACATACAAGGCTTGGTCACGCAGTAATTTCCCTTTGTTTACCGTAAGAAAACCATTATCTCCGTAAGTTCATAGATGGCAACTACGAATTAAGGAAGGGGCATATTGGCAAGGCGCTAAGTGGGTAGATGAGCAAAAAACCTCTATCGTGCTTGCTCACTCGCGAGCCGCCACAGAATAGAGGTCGATTAGAGAAAGCTGCATCATCTATTTGCAGACGATGCAGCCTCCTTCTAGAATTGCTATACTTTATCCCCTAAAATCACCAATGCCCGTGCAGCAGCCTGCTGTTCCGCTTCCTTTTTGGAGCGTCCAGAGCCAACACCGAGGGAACGGTTATTCAAGAGAACTTCGGACACGAATTCTCGGTTATGAGCCGGTCCTTTTTCTTCTACAATTCGATACTGGATGTCTCCCAGATTGTCCTGTTGAACAAATTCCTGCAACTGGCTCTTGAAGTCGGTTACCTGGGCAAACTCTCCCTTATCTACACGAGGATAGACGTACTTTTCCATAAAGGAGAAAACAGCGTCCACCCCTTGATCTAAATAGAGCGCACCTACAAATGCTTCAAAAACGTCCGCTAGCAAGGCTGGTCGCTGTCGGCCACCCGTCAGCTCTTCCCCTTTTCCCAGCAAAACGAGATCGCCAAAATTCAGCAGTTCGGCAAACTTGACTAGAGACGGTTCACAGACGATCGCTGCACGCAGCTTTGTCATTTCCCCTTCACTCATCTTTGGAAAGGTTTTGTACAAAAACTGGGATACAGTCAGCTCCAATACAGCATCGCCCAAAAACTCCAACCGTTCGTTGTCGGAAATCCGTTTGCCTCGTTGCTCGTTCACGTAGGAAGAATGGGTGAATGCTTGCCGCAAAACGCTCTCATCGTGAAAGCGTACTCCAATCTTTTCTTGCAGCTGTGCAAAACTCATCACCCTCACCACCGTTCCAGGAGACTGCCTACTTTTTTTCGCAGTAGGACTCATTTATGCTTCGTAACGCTTGAGGACCACCGTTGCATTATGACCGCCGAATCCAAACGTATTGGAGACAGCTACATTAACGGTCGCCTTCCGCGCATGGTTAGGAACATAGTCAAGATCGCATTCTGGATCAGGGTTATCCAGGTTGATTGTCGGTGGTAAAATTTGATCGCGCAGTGCATAAGCAGAAGCAATGGCTTCGATACCACCAGTTGCCCCGAGCAGATGACCTGTCATCGATTTTGTCGAGCTGACAGACAGCTTATAAGCATGGTCGCCGAATACCGCTTTAATAGCCTGTGTTTCAGCGATGTCACCTTGATCCGTAGAGGTTCCGTGAGCATTGATGTAATCAACCTCACCCGGCTGGATTCCAGCGTCTTTCAGTGCGTTTGTCATGCAGCGTGCTGCACCTTCACCACCTGGAGATGGGGAAGTAATATGATGCGCATCTGCGCTCATACCGTAACCAATCACTTCTGCAATGATCGTTGCGCCACGCTTTTTCGCATGCTCCAGCTCTTCTAAAATGACTACCCCTGCGCCCTCACCCATAACAAATCCGTCGCGGTCTTTATCGAACGGGCGGCTGGCTTTTTGCGGCTCGTCATTACGTGTAGACATCGCCTTCGCGGAGCAAAATCCTGCAAATGCCATTGGACGAACGGTTGCTTCTGCACCACCTGCGATCATTACATCTGCATGGTCGAACTGAATCAAGCGAAGTGCGTCACCGATCGCGTTTGTACCCGTAGCACAAGCCGTAATCGCGCTGGAGGTAGGTCCTTTTGCACCATACTGAATTGAAACGGCACCAGATGCCATATTCGCAATCAGCATCGGAATAAAGAACGGACTCACACGACGTGGACCTTTTTCCAAAAGTACGGAATGCTGCTCTTCCCATGTTGACAGCCCGCCAATTCCGGACCCGATGTATACACCCACTCGTTCCGCATTTTCTGGCGTAATTTCCAGTTTCGCATCTTCAATCGCCATTTTGGCAGCTGCCAAACCAAACTGAACGAATCGGTCTGTACGTCGAATTTCTTTCTTGTCCATATACAGTTCGGGATTGAAGTCTTTTACTTCTCCCGCAATCTGTGTTGGATAATCAGTAGCGTCAAATGCAGTCAGACGATCAACGCCTGATTTGCCTTCCAATAAGCTGTTCCAGAAGGTCTGCGCGTCATTTCCCACTGGGGAAACCACACCAACGCCAGTAATCACCACTCTTCGTTTCATTACGATCACCTCTATATGAAAGTCAGCAGTAAGCTTCTTACTTCACAAGTAAAACAAATAAGTAAAAGTGGATGGTATGTACTAAGCGGTAATTGAAGGAGAAGTCCCGTAAGGTACGGGACTTCCAACTGATTTGTCTACTTCTGAGATTCTATGTATTTTACAACCTCACCAACAGAAGTGATCTTTTCAGCATCTTCGTCAGAAATCTCTAAATCAAACTCGTCTTCGAGTTCCATTACGAGTTCTACTACATCCAGGGAGTCAGCGCCCAGGTCTTCTTTGAAAGAAGCTTCCAAAGTAATCTTGGACTCATCTACACCCAGACGATCGACGATGATTTTCTTCACACGCTCCAATGTATCTGCCATCTTGCTTCACCCCCTCTCCCGTATTATAGTGGATGAGCTTTCAAAAAACCAGTTTGTATGAAACAAGACTTGAAGACGTTTTTACATATACATGCCGCCGTCTACATGCAAGGTTTGACCTGTCATGTAGTTAGCCGCATCAGAAGCGAGGAACAGCACTACGGAAGCGATATCTTCTGTCTGTCCCAAACGTGCCAATGGGATTTGACTCACCAAGCCTGCTTTTACATCCTCAGGCAAAACGGCAGTCATTTCTGTATCGATAAAACCAGGTGCTACCGCATTGACAGTAATTCCACGTGAAGCGAGCTCACGTGCTGCTGTTTTGGTGAGCCCAATTACGCCTGCCTTGGCAGCAACGTAGTTCGCCTGACCGGCATTGCCCAGCACTCCAACGACGGATGTGATATTAATGATTTTGCCGGAACGCTGCTTCATCATCGGACGGGTAGCTGCTTTTACACAGTTAAATACGCCCTTCAGATTTGTCGCGATCACATCGTCCCACTCTTCTTCTTTCATCCTCATCAGCAAATTATCGCGGGTAATCCCTGCATTGTTTACGAGAATGTCAAGCGCGCCGAAATGATCAAGCGCAGCTTTGAACATTTCATTCACATCTTCCGTAGAAGATACGTTGGCACGAACCATAATCGCATCGCGCCCCATCTCTTTGATGAGTGCTACGGTTTCACTGGCTGCCGCTTCACTACCTGCGTAGTTCACCACGACATTGGCGCCTGCTTCTGCCAGTTTAAGCGCAATCGCACGACCAATTCCACGCGAAGCACCTGTTACCAGAGCTGTTTTTCCTGCTAGCATCGTACCCCTCCATCCAAAAGCTCGCTAAGCGAATCAATATCTTGTACAGAAATAATTGTCGTTTCTGCAGGAGCGATCTTCTTGATCAGACCAGCCAGTACTTTTCCTGGTCCAATCTCAACGAAGGTTGTCACACCTTGCTCTACCATCCACTGTACAGAGTCCTCCCACAATACAGGAGCACTTACCTGTTGAATCAGACTCTCTACAATGGTCGCTGCTTCTGTTACTGGTCTTGCCGTTACATTGGCAACAACCTCAATCGCAGCGTCCTTCACTGATACCTCTGCAAGAACCGCTTGCAGCTTGTCAGCAGCCGGCTGCATCAGGCTGGAATGGAATGGACCGCTCACATTGAGAGGTAGCACTCGTTTTGCGCCTGCTGCTTTTGCCTGTTCGCCTGCCAGCTTTACACCTTCAGCGGATCCAGAAATGACGATTTGACCTGGTGAGTTGAGGTTCGCAAGCTGAACCGGATGACCAGATGCCGTCACTTCCTCACACACTGCGTGAAGTGCAGCACGATCCATATTCAGAACAGCTGCCATTGCACCCTGTCCTGCCGGAACTGCCTCCTCCATGAACTGACCACGGGAGCGCACGGTTTTCACAGCATCCGCAAAAGACAATGCTCCTGCTGCTACCAGTGCGGAGTATTCACCCAGACTGTGACCTGCCACATACGCTGGTGTAAAATTCGGTTGTTTTTCTTTCAAGGCTGCAAGTACAGCAACGCTCGCTGTGAGGATTGCCGGCTGTGTATTTGCAGTCAGCTTCAATTCCTCTTCAGGACCTTCAAAGCAAAGCTGGGAAAGCGAAAAGCCCAGGGCAGCGTCAGCTTCTTCAAATACTTGACGCGCTGCCGGTGATTGCTCAGAGAGAGCTTGCCCCATGCCGACGAACTGAGAGCCTTGGCCTGGGAACACAAATGCGATTTTACCCATTATTGCTCGCTCCCTTCAGCAGCTGCAGTCGACCATTTCAGGAGAGAAGCACCCCAAGTCAAGCCTCCACCGAATCCGACGAGAACGACATGATCCCCTTCTTTCACTCGGCCAGCTTGCACAGCCTCATCCAAAGCTACCGGGATAGATGCAGAGGACATATTTCCATAACGATCAAGGTTAATCGCTACTTTTTCTTCAGACAAGCCAAAACGTTGGACTGCTGCATCGATGATACGTTTGTTTGCTTGGTGTGGCACCAAAAGATCAATTTCTTCCTTCGTGATGCCAGCTTTGGTCAAAACGGCTTCTGTTGCTGAATTCATCACGCGAACTGCGAATTTAAAGACTTCGCCGCCAGCCATCGAAAGGTAATGCAGATTATTTTCAACAGACTCGCTGGATGCCGGAATTCTCGAACCACCTGCAGGCTGGCAAAGAAGTGGACCACCCGAACCATCTGCGCCCAATTCAAAGGATTGGAAGCCGAAGCCCTCTTTCACTTCACCAATCAGAGCTGCTCCTGCACCATCACCAAATAGTACACATGTATTACGATCTTTGTAGTTTGTGATTTTGGAGAGGGTTTCTACACCAACAACCAAAACGTGTTTGTAGAAGCCATTTGCGATAAACTGAGTCGCTGTCGTGATTCCATACAAGAAGCCGGTGCATGCTGCCGATACGTCCAAAGCGGCTGCGCGCTTCGCTCCTAGTTTTTCCTGCAAGATGCAGGCAGTCGAAGGAAACATCATGTCTGGTGTCACGGTTGCGACAATAATCATATCCAATTGTTCTGCACTAATATTTGCTTTTTCCAGCGCTCTTTTAGCTGCTTCGAAAGCAAGGTCAGAAGATGCTTGTTCGGTCGAGCTGATCCGTCTTTCCCGGATACCGGTACGGGAAACAATCCACTCATCCGAAGTATCCACCATTTTTTCCAGATCAAAGTTAGACAACACCCGTTCAGGTGTGTAGGAGCCTGTAGCCAAAATTCCTACTGAACGCTTTGCATTCATCTGTTTCACTCGCTTTCTGTACGATTTTTTTGTAGCTCTTCCTGAATTACGTCGTTCACGTCCTGCTTCACGAAAAGAGCCGCACTGGCAATCGCATTTTTGATTGCCTTTTCATCAGATGACCCGTGCGCTTTAATAACGGGACTACGCAAGCCAAGCAGTGGAGCTCCACCGTACTCTGCATAATCCATCCGTTTTTTAAACCGGGACAATCCAGGTTTTAAAATAGCCGCTCCTACCTTATTAATCAGGCTGGAAGTAAACTCCTGCTTGAGCAGGGAAAAGATTGTAGAGGCTGCTCCCTCGACAGATTTAAGCAAGACATTTCCAACGAACCCATCACAGACGAGTACATCACATGCCCCCTCCATCACATCGCGCGCTTCTATGTTACCAACAAAGTTCAAGTCTGCTTCTGCCAGAAGAGGGAAGACCGCTTTGGTTAATTCATTGCCTTTTCCTTCTTCTGTTCCTACGTTCAGCAAGCCTACTTTTGGATTTTCAAACCCGAGCACTTTTTCTGCATACAGGCTTCCCATTACTGCATATTGGAGAAGGTGATGCGGTTTGGCATCCATATTCGCACCAACATCCAATGTCAGTGTGACTCTTCCTTTTACATTCGGAATATAGGCAGCCAGTGCAGGGCGCTCGATCCCTTCCATGCGCCCGGCATATAACAAACCAGCCGTCATCAGTGCACCCGTATTCCCGGCAGAGATGGCTGCATCGACGATTTTCTCACGCGCCATCTCTACAGCTACTACCAGTGAAGAATTTTTCTTTCGACGCACCGCTCGCACAGGTTCATCATCTGGTTGAATGACCTCTGTCGTAGGGACAATTTCAATGCTTGACGGTATTTCCTGCGGCAAATGGCTCCGAATAGCTTGTTCATCCCCCACCAACACCACTGTAATTGACGGGTTTTCCTTGACGGCAGCCAACGCTCCCAGCACCGTACTACGTGGTGCATTGTCGCCGCCCATCGCATCTAGTGCAATTCGCAACCGTAATTCCTCCTAACTTCTCAGGCCATGCCGCGTCTGTGACTCCGACATTCCAACTACACGGAAAGTAGCAGTAAAGACTAGCTCTCCTTGTACTTTTGTTTCTACACGCACCTTGCATTCATCGCCGTTGCGGCTCCGGACCAGAGCTTTTGCAACCAGCTTTTCGCCCGCACGCACCGGTCGAACGAAGCGAATTCTTGCTGTGGCCGTCAAAGCCACATCCGCATTGATTACTGCAACGGCCAACGAATTGGCTTGAGCAAATATGTAATGTCCACGGGCAATTTGTGTCCGTGAAAAAACGTGTTCTTCCTTAATTTCCAAAACAGAAATCGCCTGCGAATCCAGCTGTAAATCGATGATTTCACCAATGACTTCATCAATCCCCAGCGACTTTACAGGGTCGAGGCTTTTTTCTGCGACCGATTTAATCCGTTCCCTAAGCTCCGGGATGCCTAGCTCCAAACGGTCTAATCGAATGGTTTGAATGCTGACTTGAAATAACTCTGAAAGATCTTCGTCCGTCGCAAATGGGTTATCCGCCAGCGACTGTATCAAACGGGACTGGCGATCTTTTTTCGGCAAGCGGGCGATGCTCGACACCCCCTGGCAATGTCATGGTAGGTAATAGAATCAAATGAAGTACCAGACCTTGATTATGCTTATGTAATCTATGTTTGCGATCAGTTTTTAATACCTGGTACCAAAAATCAGTATAAGGGAGAAGGCTCTGAATTACAAGTAAAGTTAGAGAAAATGGGTATGCATCCCTAGCGATACAAGCGTTTGATGATTTCCTCGATTCCAGGCTCTTTCATACGGATATCCAATGGCTCGCCCCATTGCGCTACCTCCGCCAATATCCGTGGCGATGGAATTTTCCCTTTGTCATAGTAAATCGTCGCAACGTTCTCTGCAAGCTCTATTTTCTCAACACCTTCGATGAGCTCAGGGAGATTTGGAGCAAGACGATAGTCAATTTGGATCATACTGGGTAGCCCAATCCGCTTACGCAATTCCTGGATGCTTGTGTCGACCATCTTTCGGCCATGATTGATCACGATAATTCGACTGCATAGCTGCTCGATGTCGTCCATATCGTGCGTAGTCAATAGAATTGTCTTCTTTTGCGTTCGATTCACTTCCTGCAAAAAAGCTCGAATCCGCGTTTTCGCAACCACGTCCAGTCCAATGGTCGGCTCATCCAAAAACAAAATGGGTGGATTATGCAGGAGCGCAGCAGCCAAATCCGCTCTCATTCTTTGTCCAAGCGAGAGCTTTCGCACTGGCGTCTCCAAAAAATCATGCAGATCGAGCAATTCCTTATAAGTATCCATTGCCTGCCGATACGCCTTGGGATCGATTTTGTACATCGCTTGCAGGATTTCAAACGAATCGCGAACGGGCAAGTCCCACCACAGCTGTGTTCTTTGCCCAAAAACGACACCGATCTGAGAAGCCACCTGAATGCGGTGTTTTTGCGGACTAAATCCACCCACGAGCACGCTGCCTTCCGTTGGATGAAGAATTCCGGAGAGCATTTTGATCGTCGTGGATTTTCCCGCTCCATTCGGTCCGATATAGCCAACGAACTCCCCTTCTTCTATCGAAAAGGAGATGTTGTCGACAGCCTTTACCTCCCGCTTTTCACGTGAAAAAAGCGTGCGCAGGGAAGAGAACTTTCCCTCTTTGGCTTTGGTCAGGAAAAAGCTTTTCCCTACTCCTTCAGCTTTTATCATCTCAATCCTCCCCCTAACTACCCGTACTGTGATAATGTCGTATTCCAAATGCCCAAAAACGCAAGGATAAAAGCAAAGCGAGAGCGGCTACCACCGGTGTAAGCAAAGGGAAATACCAGTAATGTGTTTTACCGAGCAGCGTAAGCATCGGCACATAATTCATAAAGGCAATCGGTAGTACCGTGTAAAACATCCATTTTAACCAGCTTGGGTACAAGCCTATCGGATAATTGGAAGCATTGGCTGGTGCGTAAATCGTAAATGTCTGTAGGTCTTTGATCTGATGGGTCCAAAAGGCTGTTGCTGCTGTAGAAAGTGCGATCGAGAAATAGATCACACTGCCTGACACTATCGCTACAGGCATAAACAAGAGCAGTAACCAAATCTCTTTTTCTTGTGCAGTGAGCCCGATCATGGAAAGACATAAAATCGAGATTCCTTGCACGATTCCGCCAAGACGTGACAGATCGAGGTTTCGTGTGAGCAAGAGCAGCAGCGGGGAAACAGGACGGATGAGCAACTGATCCATTTCCCCCTGAATGATGTACTTCTCAAAATCATTGATTTCAGGTGCAAACAGCCTATACGTCGAAACGGAAACAGAGGAAATCCCGTATAAAAGTCCAACCTCGTAAATATTCCAGCCGACAACGTCATTAAAGCGATAGAGAATAGCTGACAAAATTAAAAAATCCAGAACCATAATCATCCCTGTCGTCGCAGCACTTGTTAGAAAGTTCAGCTTGTATTGCATTTGGGCACGAATACTAGCTGCCACGAGCTTACGATAAAGTATGAGCACGTCGACTATCCCCCTTGAATCTCAAGCTTGCGTCTTGCTATCGCAGTTCCTGCGAGCGCGATTCCCGTCAATACGAACGCCCAGCTCCCTTGCACGACAAGAGCAAATGGACCTGCCAGCTCCAGGTAAGTCATGACCGGATAATAAATCATGCAGGAAAATGGTAAATACGGCGCGATTTCTCCCATCACACCCGGCAGTAAATCCAAAGGAATCATTTGTCCTCCAAGTCCGAATACAAGGGAAAGCAAAATGTAGTGTGCCCAGCGAATTTCCGTTGTCCAAAAGGAGGTTAAACCAACGAGGTAAAAAAGCAGAAGGCCAATATACGTCCCGAGCAGCAACGAGAGCGCAAACCAGAGATAACCGAAGGAATGGGTTGGAAAATAGAAGCCTACAGCAAAACCTAGCAACAACCCGATCGGTAAGCTGCGGTAGCATGCATTGTAGGCAATTCGACCAAACTCTTGGCTCAGTACGTACCAAAGAAAGTGGACTGGCTTGATGAAATCCAGACTCACCGCCCCACTCCTCACACCAACCGGAATGGCAAGACCAGGCGTCAAAAAGGTCGTCATCCACAGAACGCATTGGCAAACGGCAATGTACTGACCCATCGTTTTGATATCGTAAGGACCATACACTTGTTTGCCATGCAGCACTCCCGCCCAAATGGCAATAAAAACAAGCCCAAAAATCGAGCTTGCCAGATTGTTGATCAAATGTGACAGACGATACCGAAGATTACGACGATAGCTTTTGCGGATAATCCGCCAGTAAACCATATGATCCTCCTTCTCTGGAAAAAGTCAGGAATCATAGAATAGCAGATACAGAAGGGCAATGCAATTAGAAAATCTAGCTTTGGCACGCTCTTCGGTAAAAACGGGGATTGCTCTTTTACGAAACGGGAAGTGTTTCAAATAAAAAGAAAGCCCCTCTTTTTGTGAAGGACTTTCTCTGATAAATTCACCTGCTGTCACGCTGCTTTGGCGATCACGCCAGCCAGGTGAAATCTACCCCTTATTTACCATTTGCGTCGCTATTCCAGCCGCTACAATCACTTCGACCTCGTTGTCATAGAGGGCCTTAGCCATTTCTTCGCCTGGCTCCTGGTCGGTAACAATGATATCAATCCGATTGAGACTAGCAACGCGATACAACATGCTTTTTCCAAACTTGGAGTGATCAGCTAAAATAATGACCTGGTCCGCTTTCTTCATCATTTCTCTGATCAAGTGCCCATGCTCCTCAGACGGCGAAACAAGACCATCTACAGTCAATCCACACGCTCCTACCAGAACTTTGTCGACGTGGTAGTCAGCCAGATTTTCCAGCGCGCGCGTGCCATGTACACATTGATCCTCCCCATGTACATCTCCACCCAGGAGCTTTACAAGTACACCTGGTTTGCGAGCCATGCTGGAGGCCGTTCCGAGTGAGTTGGTAATAATTACGAGCTCAGAAGTATGCACGGATTCTACAGCCATTTGGACCGTTGTTGAAGCATCCAGCAGCAGATAATCCCCCTTTTTAATCAAACGGGCTGCCGCTTGAGCAATGCTGCGCTTGCCTGTTACGTCAAGCTGCATTCGCTCTTGATACGAGTAGCTCTTCTTGTTGAGTTTAGGAAGAATGGCTCCTCCTCTTGTTCGTAGAATTTCGCCCGACTCCTCCAGCTTAACGATATCACGCCTCGCCGTGTCCCTTGAAACCCCGAACTTTTCGACTACCTCTTGAACACTAATTCGTTGGTGCTTTTGCAAGTATTGCAGGATAGCGGCCAACCGCTCCTCTTGATACATAACGATTCAACCCCATCCTTCATCTTTCCCCTTCATTGTAAGTCATTTACGTCATCTCCGCAAGCGAAATTAAGCATTCATAAGTAATGGTAAGCCGTACGCAAACACAAAAAAAGTAAGGTGATTGCTCACCTTACTTTTAGCAGCGGATCTTACTTTGCTACTTTCACGCCTTTGTAGTGACCGCAGCTTGGGCAAACACGATGCGCAAGCTTGTATTCGCTGCAATTATCGCATTTGATCATGCCTGGAATCTCTAATTTGAAGTGCGTACGACGCATTCTTTTACGGGTTTTGGAAGTTCTCCGTTGAGGTACTGCCATCTTCCTTACACCTCCTTCAACTGACAAATGCTAAGATGCTCTATAGGGTGGATAGTATAGGCGAAACGCTTATGCCATCCTTCAAAAATGAGACGCAGCCATTTAAGGAAAGGCGCCTCATCTTGAAAACAGTTAGAAAACTATTTGCTGTCTTTGAAGAAATCTGCCAAACCTGCCAAGCGCGGGTCGATTCGTTCATTCGTACAGCTGCATGATACTTCATTCCGGTTTACACCGCAAGTTGGGCACAGGCCTTTGCAATCATCCTCGCAAAGCGGGAATGTCGGCATCGCCAGAAGGAAATCCTCCTGCAGCAGCGCGTCCAACTCGATTTCATCGCCTTCAAGCGGCAAAATGTCGCTGTCTTCGTCCTCACCTAGAATCGGATCATCTTCTGGGGCAAACGTCTCAGAAAAAGAAACGGACGCATGGTGTGTAAAAGGATTCAGGCATCTTGCACAAATGAAATTGACATCGGCTTTCATCTTGCCTGTTACGTAGTAAAGATTACCGAGCTGTACTGCCTCACCCTCAGCTTCTACAGGAGTCATCCCGCGAATCTCGTGATGACGGCTTTTCAGGTCCACTTCATCCAGCGTAGCCTTAAACGGCAACGGTTCACCATTTCTACGTTCTAAATCTGCTAACTTAATGTTCATCGTCATTTCACCTCATGCACAACAAAGATGATTATAGACCCTGCCCAAAGCTTTGTCAACCATTTTTCCTTGACAGCTTATTCGACTAGGAATTTTTTGGTTTTTGGCTATTCAGGTAAGAAACAGCGTCCCCTACGTTCTTTACAGGAACAACCTTCATGTTGGTTTTTATGCGTTTAGCCGTAGCAAGCGCCTCTTCATAATTGGAGGTTGCGTCAGGCGTATCCTGCGGAGCGAAAAATATTTCTGCACCAGCATTATCTGCTGCAATGACTTTGTGATTGATTCCGCCAATTCTGCCTACCGTTCCATCCAGTGAGATGGTACCAGTACCTGCAATTTTGTAACCCTTTGTCAAATCAACACTGGTGTCCAGCTGATCGTAAATCTCTAGTGTCATCATGAGTCCGGCAGAAGGCCCCCCAATGCCCTGCGACGCTATCGTTACCGCTTTGGGAATGGTAATGCTCTGCTTGTTATCAGGACGCACACCGATGCCAACGGACTTTGATTCTGGCAGTGGTACCAAGGTTAACATCGTTTTTGCTTCTTGTCCATCTCTGAGGTATGTAATTTCAACCTGATCGCCTGCGCTCTTTTTGGCAAGTGCCTGGAGTAGATCCTTTGCTTCTGTTGTGCGGGCTCCGTCGACGGATGTAATCACATCACCGATCTTTAAGACTTGCTTCGCTGGCAGCCCCTCCAAGGTCCCCATCACCCACACACCTTGCTTCTCTACCTTGACGTCATATCCCGCCAGACGAAAAGCGACGGCTTCGGCAATTTTCTGCGAATTATCCATGACTGCTTGTTCGCGTCGGACAAAATCTTCGCTATTCTCTCCTTTGCTTACAACCAGTTCTTTTGGCATTAGCTCTGCATCGGATGCGACATGTGCATAAACATACCACGCTAAATTCGCTTCCCCCATTCGAACAGTAGTCAGCATGAACGAGCCTGTCTCGTCCTTTTTTCCACCCTCTACATTTATCATCGGTCCAAGCTCAATCGCTGAGCCTGGTCGCGTTACATAATAATTTGTGGGTATAAAAAAAGAAAGTCCGAGCAAGATCGAAACCAGAGCAAGCGTCCAGCTAAAGCCTCTTCTACCCTTTGGCCTCCGTTTATGAGCATAAAGCTGATTCTCACTCATGTTCTACCTCCCATTTTGCAATCAATTCTTGGATGTGTTCCGCATGTGCTTCGCCTGCACGTTCTCCCTGCTCCATAATTTCTTCGACGCCGGAGTAAGCGATACTGCTATAGTGTCCAACATCCGGCCGAATTACGAGATCAGCCGCAATGATCCTGTGGCGCAATATCTCTCTTTCCATGACATCAATCGTTTGGGCAATGACATCGAATATAGAGCTTACCTTCATCGGCGTATCCACCTGTGCAACGTCTACTGCAATGACGATATCTGCACCCATTTCACGGATAACCGTAACCGGCACCCGATCAATCACGCCTCCATCCACAAGCAACCGGTTGCCGACTTTTTCCGGCACGAAAATACCTGGGATGGAGATGCTTGCCCTCACAGCCTGATCCACTGGTCCATCGCGAAACACGACTCGTTCTCCCGATTCAATATCGGTAGCTACAATCGCAAGCGGCTTGTTCAGCTCCTCAATTCGCTTGCCATGTGTGAGGAGACGAATGAGCTGCTTGATTTTTTCTCCCGCTACAAAACCGAGTGTGGGAACTGTAAGGTCGAGCCAATGCTTGCGCTTCAAATTCTGGGCAAGCTTCCCCATCATATGAGGGTCAATTCCATTTGCGTAAACCGCTGCAATCAGGCTGCCCATACTACTTCCTGCCAGCATGTCAATTTCGATTCCTTTGGCCTCTAAAGCTTTGAGAACACCAATATGCGCAAACCCACGGGCGCCACCCGAACCCAAAGCAAGCCCCACGATTGGTTTACGTTTCGTTACCATGGCAACATCCCCCCTGCTACCAGCGTATGTAAAGAAATCCGAATCCTTTCGCAAGAACAAGATACAAGCTCACGCATAGTTTTCTTGTCTCCCACGTAGACATGTACTATCTATCTCGTCGTTGATTCAGGAGGAGTCCATGTCACGCCATTCTCCGATTCTTACGCTGTTGTTTGCCATTGCTGCCCTTGCGCTCGTCTTCTCTCTGGTTTTCTTTTCTCAGCTGTCATTTGAAGCTGCAGTCCGAGGCTTAAAAATTTGGTGGGAGGTCGTATTTCCCTCTACCCTCCCATTTATCGTCCTCTCAGAGATTTTAATGGGCCTTGGCGTCGTTCATTTTATGGGAGTCTTGTTGGAGCCTTTTATGAGACCTCTGTTCAGCGTTCCCGGTACAGGCGGCTTCGTGCTCGCAATGGGTTTTTCCTCCGGGTATCCGGTCGCAGCCAAACTGACTACAAGGCTCAGGCAACAAGGAAACATTACGAAGGCAGAAGGCGAGCGTCTCGTATCTTTCACGACCACAGGCGATCCCCTGTTCGTAATCGGCGCAGTAGCCATCGGATTTTTTCACAGCGAGCAAATGGGCGTAGTGCTTGCTACCACCCACTATTTCTCTGCCGTTCTGATGGGAATCCTGTATCGCTTTCACGCACCATTTGCGACCGTAACCAAGCCCTTGGACAAAACGAATCTCCCTTTGCCGTTGCGAGCGCTTCAAGCCATGCACCGCGCGCGTTTGCGAGATGGTCGTGCTTTTGGCAAGCTCATGGGTGATGCCGTCCAATCCGCGCTGAACACGCTTTTTATGATCGGCGGCTTCATCATTATCTTCTCTGTGTTAATTCAACTCTTCGCTGCCATTCACCTGACGACCTTTATCAGTTCGATTTTAACCATTTTTCTTGGGCCCTTGGGCTTTCCACCCGCATTTTCCCAAGCGATCATATCCGGTTTGTTTGAAGTGACGCTGGGCGCTCAAGCAGCCAGTGTCGTTCCAGACAGCATATCCCTCGTCTGGAAAGCAGCCATAGCAAGCGCCATCCTCTCATGGGGTGGGCTCAGCGTACACGCGCAGGTTGCCAGCATTTTGAGCGAGACAGATATAAGGGTCGCTCCTTACTTGCTTGCCCGTTCGTTACACGCCTTTTTGGCAGCAATACTCACGTTTGTGTTCTGGAAACCTCTCTCTCAAGTCAGCAGTTGGTTTTCCGAAAGGAGTATACCCGTTTTTACTCCTGTCACCTCTGGAATACCACAAGCAAGCTGGTGGGAAACCTTCGCGTTTTCTGGCGCTGCCGCAGTAGGGATCGCAGCATTGCTACTCATCGCAAGCGTTTTGACACGTCAACTGATTAGCCGTCGCTCCTGAGGCTCTATTCGCTCAGTTTCTTTTTCAGCGCTTGCTCGACGACTGGCGGAACCAAATCCGCTACACTTGCATTGTATTTGGCTACTTCCTTTACAATACTCGAGCTCAAATATGAATATTGGTTATTCGTCATCATGAAAAAGGTCTCGATTTTTTCATCAAGCTTCTTGTTGATCGATGCTACCTGCATTTCATACTCAAAGTCCGAAACCGCGCGCAAGCCCCTGATGATTACATTGGCACCGCGCTCGTTCATGTAGTTAATCAAGAGCCCATTAAATGAGTCTATTTCTACATTGTCCATGTCAGCTGTAGCCTGGCGCAAAAGCTCCACGCGCTCCTCCACGCTGAACATGGAATTTTTTTTGGAATTAATGAGGACAGCTACAATCACCTTATCAAACACTTTTGAACTGCGGGCAATGATATCGAGATGCCCATAGGTTACCGGATCAAAACTTCCTGAGCAAACAGCAATTGTCACATTGCATCCTCCTCTCACTTCATCCCATACGTTTATGTAGTCTTACGTTTCGGGATCAGCCTCATAATAGTACAAGGTAACGGCAGTATCTCCATATGTCGAAGCTCGGTCCCTCACACATTTTCCGATGACTTCGGGAAACTGGTCACCGACATCATGTTCTGCCACAATCCAAGCACCATCAGCGAGCAGCCCCAGTTCTTGCAGCAGGTTGATCTCTTCTACAATCTTCTGATTGGCGTAGGGCGGGTCTAGGAAAACTAGTTCAAATGCTTGATCCCGCTTGCCTAATGTGCGAATGGCTCTATCCGCGTCCATCCGGTAAAGCTCTGCATGATCATCCAGTCGACATGCTGTCACATTTTGTTTTACTACTGCAAAAGCCTTAGTATCTCTTTCGACAAAAACGGCTCGCTCAGCGCCCCTGCTCAAGGCTTCAATGCCAAGACTGCCTGTTCCTGCATACAGGTCCAGCGCCCAGCCCCCGTCAAAATAAGGGCCGATCATATTAAAAATCGACTCTTTTACTTTATCTGTGGTAGGACGTGTACCCTTTCCTGGGACAGCCGCCAGCCGTCTTCCTCTGTGTTCTCCAGCGATGACTCGCATACAAATTCTCACCTGTCAATTTAGTTATGTATGATGCCTTTTTCTTCATGATAAAAGAATGATTTCATACTATCACAACTGCAAACTGCCGTAAAATTCTCGGATGGAAATTTTTTGCGCTTCTTTCGTATACATGACGTAAATATTGGAAAGGATGATGGATAGCGACGTAACGGTGTCGCTGACAACCGCGGAGAAGACTTACGTTTCCCCATAAGCTCTTCCTCCGGTTTCTCCTCTCCCATAATTGAAAAGCAGTTCACTTTTCGCGTGCGGCGTGTCTGATAGGAGCATTCCGTGCCATCGCTCCCACTACGGGAGGAGTTGAACTGCTGCCCCTTCGTCTTTTTGGCGATGGGGTATTTTTTTATTCGTTGCCAGCTTTCGCTCAAGATTCACCAGCGGTATTTCTGTAATTACGAAGCATACTACCTACATATTGCCTAAAGGGGGACGCAGCGTCATGGCGGAAAAACAACCATCAGAACAAAAGCTGAAGGCAGCGAAAGCCCAATCCATTGCAGATCGCACAGGTGTTGGCAGCGAGAGAGCACGAGAAATGCAGTCCGAGGCGGACCAATCTGACATCGTAAAGCACGGGCAATAGACACATGTAGAACAAAAGCCAGCCGAAACGTAGGTTACCGGCTGGCTACTTTCATTTGTTTCATGATGGATTGGACCTATTCGCCACAGCTTTTTTCAAAATCCGAATATCTACATCGTGTGCCTTTGCTAAATCCTGCAGTTCTTTGTAAACTACTTCTTTTTCCGTATAATGCTAATATCTGTTGATTCATGTGGAGCTTCAAATCCGTCGCTATCTGTCCCATCTGAACAGATAAATTCTCAACCAAACTCCTCATCTCTTCCATCCCGCTCCCCCTCTAAAACAACAAGAGTACTGGATCATAGAGCCTCTTGTCCAATTAGTTTTTGCAATCCTTTTGCCACTTGTAATCACCTTCATTTCCCTCGCCAATTCGCCCTGTGATGGCAAATACTAATATAAATGAACGGCCAGGAGGGATCTCATGCATACGGTTTGGAAAGGCTCCATCAGCTTTGGACTCGTAAATATTCCGGTGCGGATGTTTACTGCTACGGAGGAGAGAGATATCCGCTTCCGTCAACTGCATAAGGAATGTCATACTCCGATTAAATACGCCAAAATGTGTCCGCATTGCGAGCGTGAAGTCGACGCGAGTGAAATTGTTCGAGGGTACGAATACGAAAAAGGGCACTTCGTCATGATTGACGACTCTGACTTGGAGGCTATTACACCCGAAACCCGCCGAGCTATCGAGATTCTCGATTTCGTCGACTTGCAAGAAATTGACCCGATTTACTTTGACAAAAGCTATTTTCTCTCCCCACAAGAAACAGGCGAGAAAGCCTACGCTTTACTGCGAGCCGCTATGGAGCAGTCAGGAAAAATTGCCGTAGCACAAGTAACCATGCGTAATCGTCAAAGCCTGGCAGTCATCCGGCTGTACGAGCATTGCATCATGCTGGAAACGATTTACTATCCAGATGAGGTTCGTCCGGTTAGTCAAGTACCTGCCCTTCCAGAAGCAACTGTCACCTTGGCTGAGAATGAACTGAAAATGGCTACGGAGCTAATTGGGAACATGACCATTCCTTTTGAGCCGGCAAAGTATGCAGATGAATATCGCTCAGAGTTGCAAAGCTTGATTGAGAAAAAGCTGGAGGGGCAGGAAATTACGACCGCCCCAACTGTAGCTCGTGCTAACGTCATTGATTTGATGCAAGCACTCAGGGAGAGTCTGGAGACAACCGCTGGACAAGGAGCCAGTCCCGTAAAGCTCGAGCCAGAAGCAACCCCAGCTCCACCACCTGCCAAAGCAAAACCGAGTAAAAAACGGGCCACTTCCTCGAAAAAAGAAGCTTCCCCACCTACAAAAACGACTACAGGCACTGCCACATCTACATCCACTTCTACAACCAAAACCTTGCGGCGCAAAAAAGCTACACCTGTCTAGCTCGTCGCCTATCGCTGATGGATAAAAAATGGAGCCATGAACGAAAAAACCTGTCCACTTACGGACAGGTTTTGATGCTATCTCTCGGCGATGCTTTGATCTGGTTCAATGTGGATATGCACGGTGTTTATTTTATGCACTTTTCGCATGCGAGCTTCAATTTTTTCGGTGATGGTGTGGCTTTGCACGACATTGAGGTCTGGGTCAACATGGATGACGACATCTACCAGCACACTGCTGCCATGATAACGAGCCTTGATATCACTAATTTCCGAAACCCCAGCAATATCGCCAATCGTCGCGCGCAAATCCTCTAAATGAGTTTGGTCAAAGCCATCTGTTAACCGGTGGGTCGCTTCTCGAAAAATGTCCCAGGCTGTCTTTAAAATAATCAAACCAACTACAAATGCTGCCAATGGATCGAGCCAAAACATTTGAAATTGTGCTCCCGCAATTCCTACAAAAGTTCCGACGCTGACCAGAGCATCCGAGCGATTGTCTGCTGCGGCAGCTTTTACCGCCTGGCTATTCGTTTTCTTGGCTAGATCTCGGTTGTACCGATAAACAAAGACCATCAGGACTGACGTGGCAAGTGCTGTCCATCCTGCAAGCATGTCAGGTGCTGACTCACGTGTATGAAATAAGGATGATACCGCATCTGTAACAACCTGAATCCCTACAAAAAGCATAATAAAGGACGCAATTAGCGAAGAAATCGTCTCTGCACGGAAATGACCGTAGGGATGGTCTTGATCCGGCGGCTTTCTTGCAATCCGTAACCCAATTAATACAGCAACTGAAGCAACTACATCCGTCGAGTTGTTTAAACCATCTGCCATCAAAGCTTCAGAACTTGCATACAAGGCAATTCCTATTTTTAAAGCAGCACAGAAAATATAGGCAATAATGCTAACCCATGCTCCTTTTTCTCCCTCTTTCAGATTGGAATACACATCCACACTGCATCACCTCAAAAAAATCTCTATACCCATCGATAGGAGCGGAAACAAACCATTTTTCTTGGTTTTCGATTTCCGAACTTCATAGTATCAGACCCACTTCGTGTGGGTCTACAGAAACAGTTTTAGTCCGAGTCATGACTATGGATAGGGGGAAAATGTGTTGCGCGCCGGCAAATTTATTTTTAAAAAATTGCTTGAAATTGGAAAGACGAATCGGTATGCTATTCTTGCAAGACATAATCATAAAAAGCACGGGAGCTTGGGATTGACCAGGCTGAGAGGATGGCTACGTTGTCATCGACCGTTGAACCTGAACTGGGTAATGCCAGCGGAGGAATTGTCATATACGACATGAAAAGAGGCGTGTATTTTTTGGATACCCGTTTTCTTCTCTACTCTCGCGTCTGGCGTCGCATGCTCCCATGCGGCGTTTTTTCGTACAGATAGGAATTGCTTCCTTCCTATCCGGTATAGGTACAACCGCGGCTCCGCCATCTGGCATGGTGTAGCAGGTTTACGAACAGCGCGATGGATTCTTTCGCCTCCCCAAAAGGTTCTCGCTACGTGCAACCATAACAAGGAGGTTTTTTAATGTTTTCCATTCCAGCTTTTCCAGGTAGTCGTAAAGTTTATGAGACAGGAAGCCGTCCCGACATTCGTGTACCTATGCGGGAGATTACACTCCATCCCACTGATGGCCCCTTTGGCCAGACCCCTAACCCACCGCTTCGCGTATACGACACGAGCGGAGAATACACTTCACCGAGCTACTCGATTAACATCAACACCGGACTCCCTTTACTTCGACAGCAATGGATTTTAGAGAGAATGGATACAGAAGCATATTGCGGACGAGAACCTCAGCTGCGTGACGATGGTCTCCACGCTGAAGCCAGCCGGGCTGTACCGCGATTCGTGCGGGAAGGATACGAGCCCCTTCGTGCGAAATCAGGAAAAAACGTGACACAGCTCCACTATGCCAGACAAAATATCATTACCCCTGAAATGGAGTACATCGCGATTCGAGAAGGTGTTCCCGCTGAATTTGTCCGTTCAGAAGTGGCGAGTGGGCGTGCCATCATACCCGCAAACATCAATCACCCTGAAGCTGAGCCTATGATTATCGGTCGCCATTTTCACGTGAAAGTCAACGCCAATATTGGTACATCAGCTGTCAGCTCCTCGATGGAAGAAGAAGTAGAAAAAATGATGTGGTCTGTGCGTTGGGGCGCTGATACAATCATGGACCTTTCCACGGGAAAACACATCCATACTACCCGAGAGTGGATTATTCGAAATAGTCCTGTACCCGTTGGAACGGTTCCAATTTATCAGGCGTTGGAGAAAGTGAATGGCAAAGCAGTGGATTTGACATGGGAAATTTACCGTGACACGTTGATCGAGCAGGCAGAACAGGGTGTTGACTATTTTACGATCCATGCAGGTGTCCTGCTTCGCTATATCCCGATGACCGCCGAACGTGTAACGGGAATTGTTTCTAGGGGTGGTTCTATCTTAGCGGCGTGGTGCCTCGCTCATCACGAAGAAAACTTTCTGTATACCCATTTTGAAGAAATATGTGAAATTCTGAAAGCCTACGATATTTCTGTCTCACTTGGAGATGGACTGCGCCCTGGCTCTATCGCGGATGCCAATGACGAAGCCCAATTTGCAGAGCTGGAAACATTGGGTGAATTAACGCGAATTGCCTGGAAGCACGATGTTCAGGTAATGATTGAAGGACCTGGGCATGTACCGATGCACCTGATCCGCGAAAATATGGATAAACAGCTGGAAATATGCCAGGAAGCCCCCTTTTACACATTAGGACCCCTGACGACAGATATCGCACCCGGCTATGACCATATTACTTCGGCTATTGGAGCTGCGATGATCGGCTGGTTCGGCACGGCGATGCTCTGCTACGTAACGCCAAAGGAACACCTGGGGCTCCCGAATAAAGAAGATGTACGCAACGGGCTGATCGCCTATAAAATCGCCGCACATGCAGCTGATTTAGCCAAAGGGCATCCTCGGGCGAAGATACGAGACGACGCTTTATCCAAAGCCAGATTTGAATTTCGCTGGAAGGATCAATTTAACTTGTCCCTTGACCCTGAGCGAGCACAGGAATTCCATGATGAAACGTTGCCAGCGGAAGGCGCCAAAACCGCTCACTTCTGCTCGATGTGCGGACCCAAATTTTGCAGCATGAAAATCACGCAGGACATCCGTAACTACGCTCGCGAAAAACAGGAAGGCTCAGATGCCTTAATCAAGGCAGGGTTAAAGGGAAAGGCGCAGGAATTTCGGGAACAGGGCAGTAATCTATACACGTAACAAGACTGGGGGCATCAAAATGAGCGAGACGATCCGATTGCGCGAAGAAATCAGTCGTTTACAGTCTGAGCTGGAAAAACACCAGAAGCTGCTACATCAGCTACAGAAAAAGTGTGTACATGATTTTCAAGTGACTGTTCTAGCACGTACATGCACCAAATGCTTACGAACAGAAAGCCTCTATTATTAATAACTAGCCCTGGGTTATCTTCAAAATTAAAAATGGTCGATTTCCTCACAACGAGGATTCGACCATTTTATATAGAAACAAAAAAATTTTATCGAACCAGCTCAACCTGACCTCGTTTCAACGGAACGCCTTCCTTATAGTAGAGAGTAGGCGATAATATAACGAAGAAAATGTGAGCCTGACGAATGTCATGCTCTTCTAGAATGTCGTTCATCATAGCCGCGATTGCATCATGCTTCTCCTGCTCTCTTTCAAACATGAGAATTTCCACTGACGAGGGACTGTTCGTGATTTGCTCCACAACCAAAAGCTCAATTTTTACTTTTTCTTCAGCGACGTCCGCGATTCGAGCAAATTGCTCGATAATGACTGGAGACATGACTTTCACTTTATCCTTATCCATACCTTTAAACCGTAGAAAAGGCAAGTCGATCCCTACTTTCCTGTTCCAATGATCTGGAATGCTCGAAAAGCAAACCTTTACGATAATCGTTACCCTAGTAATTATAGAATATTTATAGATCAATTGAAATAATAAGTAATGATAGTGAACGAAATCAGAATTGTCTTCAAAAAAAGGGCCATATCCGAGAATTAAGCCCGACTTCTGAGGTGTGGTGGACGTACCACTCCAGACGGGAACTCATTCAACCAGATATAGCCCATGAGATATCAATAAGTATGCTTGCTTCCTCCTAATGAGTAACAGGTATAGGAGCTAACAAATTTAGTATATAACGAATATTGATACATTCGCAACAAAAAAGTTTCTAATAATCCCAAATCTTTTCTTCCCAGAAAGTGGCAGGGTAAACCGAAATCGTTTCAAAAATAAAACATCCCTTAATCATGAGGGATGTTTCGGATTCGCTCTGTTCCTCCATGCAAATCTACTCCAGTAAACAGTGATCAACAGGTATGTCTACAACCGCTTGAATACTTGGCTGGCGTAATGTATAGCCTTCTGTCCATTCAGCGAATTGGACCTTAACCGCTACCTTTGGTTTTAGCCACACAGCACCTTTGAGCCTCGCCGGTTTATTTTCAAAGGGCATTTCATGCTGTATCAGAGGCACAATCCTCTCTGTCAAAGCTCTCCAGTCATCTCGCGTTAGCTTGCCTGTTCCAGCATGGCCAATATAAAACAGGCGCCCTTTGGAGTCGTACAGACCTAACAACAGAGAGTTCACAATGTTATCACGCAGTGTAACTCCCCCAACTACAGCTATCGTGTCACGATAATATTTTTTCTTTTGCCACTGCTTCTCTTTCCCGCCAATAATATACTTGCTGTTAAGATCCTTCATAACGATGCCTTCCATTCCGTGCTGCTCAATGACCTCATACAAAGCCTGTCCACTATAATGATAGTCAACCAATTGGACATAGTCGTTAGGAGTAATCATTTCAGACAGTAAATTGGCGCGTTCCCGCAATGTCCGATCGATTGTCCACTCCTTATTAATGAATAAGACATCAAATATCATGTAAGTAATGGGGACAAGCTTTTGTGCCTGACTGACTTTCTCCAATCGCCTAATCCCATCGCGTCGCATCACTTCATGGAAGGACGGTTTTCCGTCCGATCCGAGTGCGATCACTTCCCCATCCAAGATCACGGAGTGCGCATTACAATATGTTTGTATGTCGGCCAACTCAGGATATTGGTGAGTCCGCTCATTTATTCTTCGATTGTATAAACGAGTCTCCTTGCCATCAAAGTAGGTTAAAATTCGAACGCCATCCCATTTCACTTGAGCGATCCAGTCCGGCCCCTTGGGGATTACTTCACAGCTAATTGGCTCCATCGGAATGATTGGGTTCATTGTTCACCTCAGAAAAAAGAAATGTAGGATTCATCTTATCCTTCTCTTTACGAGAGCCCCTTTTTCATTCTTCATTGGCGAAATGTTCCCATCTTCTTGGCCTGTCCCAGCTTTTGCTTACCGTGGTTCAGGGCTTGCATCTCCCCATAGCTGGCAATCAGAGCAATAAACAAGAAAAAAACATACACAATGGCCGTTAGAAAGCCCGCCACGGCGGATTTGTCTACAAACAAGTCGCCAATGACAATCGTGAGAGCACAGCCCCCCAAGGCAATGGCACCACTCCATACCATTACGCGGTAAAAGCGATAGAGCTTTGTGCCTTTTGGTATACTTTCTTGCGCAGTCATTTTTCGATTCATTCGGGCGTGAATGTACAAAAATAGCAGTAATGGAACCTGTACGACGAGTACGATAATCGGTAAAGTGTAGCTAATAAACGTATCAAAGTCTTGCACGCGAGGAAACGCTAGCAAGGAAGTAGCGACCAAAAACCACCCGCTTGGCACATTGAAGGCATTATAATGCTGCTGGCCACCAAAGGAACCGATGCATACAAGAAAGGCCAGATAGGCCACGATCACCTTGATCGTAAATGCCGGAAACCACAAGCTAAACAGGATAATCTCGATTCGATCCAAAAAGTCGGTAACGTGAATTTGCTGGACCAAAATAAAGATCGGGAAATTTAGCCTGCTGGCAATCGCAAATCCCATGACCCCTAACAAAATGAGCAGCAGCATGGTCACTGTGAATCCAACAATTAATACTCCGTGTTTCATGGCCGCAAAAAATAGGCGGGGATGTGTCGAGGCGTGAAGAAAAGCTCCGAATAACAGGATGTCACCATAAATCCCAAACGGCAACAGATTACTCGCAAATATCCGCTCCAAATCCGTGCTTAAAATAGGTTCGAGCCGTTCCACACTGTATTCGTTTCCGAGCAGAAAGTAGAGCATCATGGACAAAACAAAATAGGCAGGGAAGTAAATCTCGTTTACCCTCGCAGCAACCTCCAGACTCGTTCTTCCGTAATACATCATCAACAGAACAAAGACGATCAGAATAATTTCTACCGGCGTTCGTGGCAGCAAGGTTTCACGAAAGAACTCGGATGCGCCTTTGATATCTAAGATAAGGATGATCCAAATATAGCCAAGCAGGATGAGATTGATGGCTCCCCCCACCCATTTGCCGCATGCAATAAATAAAATTTCAAACAAATTTTTCCCAGGATAGGCTCTTGATAATTCCGCCAAAACAAAGGAAACAACAATCGCAAAGTAGACTGGGAGAATTTGGGAGAACCATGCGTCCATTTTGCTCACCGCTACGATTTTGTGCAAGGAAGAAATCATCATGGCTGTCACCAGAACACTTCCTACTAACCAGGCGGTCTGTCGATGATTGATGACCTGCTTGTGGATCATAAACTTCCTCCTCTACAACAACTGTTCGATCCATCTTTTTAAAGGAGACACATACAAAGACAGACGACCGAACGGTAAAATCTGATTGTACTGAAGCTGCAGACAAACCACGAATGCGATCGTACACCCATACAGAATAAAGATGATCACCTGCTGTTTCCGGGGCATCCTTTTTCGTTTTCGGAGAAACATGAGAACGGATACGATGAGCAAGCCACAAAAAATCAAGAGAAAGATTCGATTCATGAATGATCTTCTTCCTTCATTATGTTCTTTGTCGTTTGACCAATGTCTACGACTTGTACTTTGCTTTTGATTTGATACGTAATCTTCGGTATTTCCTTGTCCCACGTACTTCGATATTTTTCCTTCCACTCTTTCGGGAAATTGCGTGCCAATACAATCCCGAGACCGATTGTATCGGATTTCGTCTGTTTGATTTGCTCCATTACTTTTTTCACATCATTTTTTATTTGCTGGGACAGTTTGTCTTCCAGCAGCTTGCTGTTAACCTCTTGGCTAAGATCCAGACTGGAATGGTTTTCGGTAACATAAGCTGAGCCGTGCACCTCAATATTGAAATGGATATGCCCACCTGCAAAGCTTGGATTCACTTTAGCTCTTGCATTTTGAAAAGAAATGCTCAATATCTTTTTGGGACCTAGGTTTACATTCATCGTTAATGGCTCCGTGCGATGAAACCAACGAAGCCCTGCCATCTCATAGTTTGTATAAGTAGCAATTAGCTTGTCCTTTCGAAACGTTCCGATCCCGACAGACTCGAGCTCTTTTGATTTTCCCTTCGGATGTGTATCGACCGCAGCAAAAATGGGCAAAAATGCATCGACACCCGGCGTATTTAACATTTGCGAAATATCCTTGATCGTAACCGGAATCGACTCTGACTTAACGATTTCGCGAATCGCTTCCCCCGAAAAACGCTCAAACTGTGGCTCTGCGTTCAGCAAATCAATCGCTCTTCCTTTCGTCATCACGATGTATGCAGTCAAACGATTCTCCGGAAAGCGGGATACAATATCGAGCGCATCGCTAAAGCCTTCCTTTGCCAACTTCTCACCGATCACGACAACCCGGTGGTGAGCATAATAAAGATGCCTTGACATCCTAGACTGGATCGTGTTGTTCGCTTCGCGTATCGTCGTCCCTACCGCTGAATCAACGTAAAAACTTTTTCCCCCGCTTTTCCCTCCTCCTCCTCCTCCAGATGGCCCACCCAGATTACTTACCAGGGGAACTTGTACTGACAAGCGGTATGAGCCATTCGGTTCTTTATCCATCGCCATCGCGATAACAATCGCCATATCATTGACCTCTCTGCGATCCCAACACCCTCCTATGACAACCAAACTAAGTAACAATGCCATCATCCAGGGAATCCGCATCACGTTTTCCCCTCCTCATTTGAACTGCTCCTTCCCACCGTCCCTTTTCCGCCCCCCCTACTTTGAAGTTGATCCGCAAAGCCAGTATCCATGCGTCTTGCGTTTTGAACTCCCAAGAAGCTTGGCCTTTTTTCGTTATTCGACCAGGGTGCCCGAATGAGCGTGTCCTTCAAATCTCCGACAGACATCGGTGCCAGCGGGGAGAGATACGGCACGCCAAAGGAACGAAGGTTAGCCATATGCCCTAAAATAATCAAAGCCATCACCAGGATTCCATAAATACCGAGAATCGAGGCGATAATCATTAATGGAAAGCGAAGCATCCGAAGGGCAATCGCAGCATTAAAATGAGGGATGGTAAAAGAAGCAATACCTGTGATGGACACAACGATGACCATTGGAGCTGAAACAATCCCCGCCTGCACAGCCGCCTGCCCTACAACGAGGGCCCCGAGGATACTGACGGCCTGACCTACTGTTTTGGGTAATCGAATCCCCGCTTCTCGTAGCGCCTCGAATGCCACCTCCATGATCAATGCCTCAACTATCGCCGGAAAAGGAATGGCCTCCCTTGCAGCAGCGATGCTGAGCAGCAGGGTCGTCGGCAGCATCTGTTGATGGTAGGTGGTGATTGCAACATAGACGGCTGGAGTCACCAATGAAATAATTAGAAACAGATAGCGTAGCCACCTTACGAGAGTAGCCATTTGAAAACGCTCAAAATAGTCTTCATTTGCTTGCATGAGCATAAAAAATGTCGTAGGCACGATCAATACCATTGGCGTGCCGTCTACAAAAATGGCTACGCGACCTTCAAGCAAGGCAGCTGCAACTGTATCAGGCCGCTCTGAGTACATCACTTGTGGAAATGGCGAATACGTACTATCTTGAATCAGCTCTTCGACATAGCCACTTTCCAGAACGGCGTCAATGTCAATTCTGTCAATCCGTCTGGAGACCTCCTCCACAACCTCCGGATCGGCAATTCCGTCTAGATAAGCGATGACCAGGTTTGTATTTGTCTCACGTCCAACCACCGCAGATTTCATTTTTAAACGCGGTGTTTTCAGTTTGCGTCGCAGCATAGAAGTATTCGTGCGGATATTCTCGATGAAGCCTTCACGAGGTCCGCGAACAACCGCTTCCCCTTCTGGCTCGTTAACGGATCGTTTTTCTGCGCCACGTATCCCGAGCGTAAGTGCCTCTTTATTCCCTTCCACCACAATTGCTGTATCACCAGAGAGTACCGCCTGAAGCAGTTGTTTATATTCATTGACACGCGTGATTTGTGAGACTGGCAAAAGCTTTTCCTCGATGATGCGAACGTTCTCGTCGCCATCCTCTAGCACCATCAGCGCTTTTAGTGCTTGATTGACTTCGGCTGTATCAATTAAACCATCCACAAAGACCGCTATCGCCACAACACTGTTTTTTTGCTTAAACTCGCGGATGACAAAATCCGAGCAATCGGCAAACAACTTTTTCAAAAAGGCTGTATTGTCTTCGATCTTGGGAAAGATCGGAATGCCCTCCAGATCCGTCAAACTACAGGCATCTATAGACTCTATCAGCTCTTTTGTCTTGTCTTTGCGCTTGAAATCCATATCCTCACCTGCCACTGGAAAGCTAACCGTATTATGGATGATTCAGGTAAAAGCTATGCAAGAAAGCGCTCGTCTTACATAATCTTCGCGTTAGTGGACAAAGTAGGGGCAAATCATTTCGGAAAGAAGGGGCCGATCGTGGCAGCACCAACCAAGGAGTACGAGCTAAGCATTGGCGGGCATACCTTATCGATTACCAATCCCTATAAACCACTTTGGCCCGATGCGCAAGTGAACAAGCTGGACTACCTCCGCTACTTGATGATTGTGGCAAAGCCGATGCTGGCCTATGCCAAAGATCGTCTATTGACCGTTATTCGCTATCCTCATGGCATTTTGGACAAGCATTTTTATCAAAAAAACGTACCCGACTATGCTCCTTCCTGGATTCAAACCCACACGTGGGAAAAGGTGCGTTATGTTTTATGCAACAATGAGGCTACGCTTATATGGATGGCGAATCAGGCCGCCCTGGAGTGGCATGTTTCATTTCACCTTGCGAACAATGAGATTCCGACTGAGCTGGTTTTTGATCTTGATCCTTCTACTGATGATTTTTCCATCGTGAGTAAAACTGCCTTGCTGCTCAAGGAGCTGCTGGATGAACTCCGCTTACCCGCTTATGTCAAAACGTCGGGCTCGACCGGCTTGCAAGTCTATATCCCCATCGAGCATCGCTATACGTTTGAGCAGACGAGAATGGTTGGCTATTTTGTAGCCTCATATTTAGTAAGCAAGCACCCAGAAATGCTCACGATCGAACGAATGATTAAAAACAGAGGCACCAAGCTTTATATCGACTATTTACAGCATTGGCGTGGCAAAACCTTGCCTGCTCCCTACTCTCCACGGGCCAGAGAGCACGCGACCGTCTCTACACCGCTGCGCTGGGAAGAGGTGCCCACGATTCACCCTACAGATTTTACGATTCATACCGTTCCCGAGCGATTGCAATCTATGGGTGACCTCTTTGCACCTGTTTCCCATCCGGAATATCAGGCTTCTCTTGATTCCGTTCTTTCCTTTTTACAGTCGCACTAAGCTGTAGTTGGAATCCGCCCTCTGGTTTGTGCTATACTGTGCACAGACGTTTTCTGGCAAGGAGGCATTTTTCATGATTGATCCAATTGCTATTGCAATCGGACCGCTTAAGATTCACTGGTACGGCATTATTATGGGGCTCGCTTTTTTCCTGGGCACCTATCTGGCACGGTACAATTCCAAACGTTCTGGTATTGATCCTGATCACGTCCTGAACATGGTCGTCCTGATCATTCCTGCGGCCATCATTTGTGCTCGTCTGTACTACGTCGTGTTTGAATGGGGACAGTACAAAGACAATCCGATCGACATCTTCAAGGTATGGAACGGTGGACTTGCTATTCACGGAGGTCTGATTGGCGGTGTGTTGGCAGGGACGTGGTATATCCGCAAACATAAGCTACCTTTTCTTCGTCTGGCAGACATCTTTATGCCCAGTGTGATTCTCGGACAAGCGATTGGTCGTTGGGGCAATTTCATCAACCAGGAAGCACATGGTGATGTAGCCTCAGCTGAGTTTATGGAAAAATTCCCGGCTTTTATCCGCGATCAGATGTACATTGGAGGCCAATACTACCATCCGACATTCCTTTATGAGTCCATGTGGAATCTGGTTGTATTTGCAATCCTGATGCTCATGCTGTATCGGTTCAAAAAGTTCGATGGACAGATTTTGTTCAGCTACATGATTCTTTATTCGATCGGTCGCTTCTTCATAGAAGGCATGCGTACGGACAGTTTGCTCATAGCAGATACGCTACGTGTAGCCCAACTGGTCAGTCTAAGCCTCATTGCAGCCGGAATTATCTTGATGCTCGTGTTTGCTCGAAAAAGGAAACAGTCTGGACATTCTCAAAACTCTCTGGAGTAGCTATACTTACTAACGTCTATGCCACCCTTCCTATGACGGAACCGGGTGGTTTTTTCTTATGCTCTGTCTGAATAATCGCAAAGAAGGGAATAACTGGGGAATAGATACTAGATGAAGGGGTGGCAGGTATGGATGATGGTATTTTAGAAGAATATCTGGACCGCACTGTACGCGTCCATTTTACTCCCGCCATGATTGGCTCCAGTCTCTCTCCTTTTACCGAGGGGAAGCTGTACGATTATAGTCCAAACGGCATCCTGCTGGAGGAGCGTGACGGGTCACTCGATTATATTCCCTTTACTTCGGTCAGACTCATTCAAATCCGGCCAAAACCCGGACTATGGGAGCGATTAACAGGGTCTGGCTAACAGAAAAAGACACCTTTTTCCGGATACAACTTGTCCGAATAAAAGGTGTCTTTGCTTTTTATAGAAACACATCGAAAACGACATAACAGGCTGCTGCAAGCAATGCAGATACTGGCAATGTAATTACCCAAGTAATCAATATCCGTCCTGCTAACCCCCATTTTACCGCATTAAGCTTTTGGGATGCTCCTACCCCTAAAATCGAGGAGGTAATGACATGAGTCGTACTTACAGGCAGCTTCAATGTTGTAAAGATGGTAATGATTAGTGCAGAAGACAGGTCTGCCGAGAATCCGCTGATGGGCTTAATCTTCATGATCTTGCCACCCATCGTTTTAATAATTCTCCAACCACCTACGGATGTTCCCAATGCCATGGCAATCGCGGCAGAAAGCTTCACCCACAGAGGAATTGTAAACTCACCTGGCTCTTGTACCAAAAATCCTCCTGAAAGAAGTGCTAGGGTAATAACCCCCATCGTTTTCTGCGCATCATTAGCACCGTGACTGAATGACTGCCAGGATGCAGATAGCACCTGTAGCGCACGGAAGCTTCGATTTGTCTTGTGGTAAGCTTTGTTCGCGACAATTTTGGAGACGACTTTAATGACAATAAAACCAATAACAAACGCCACGATCGGCGAAATGATTAACGCCTTTACAATCTCGATAAAGCCTTCCATGTTAATCGCGCCTAACCCGGCTGCTCCTACAGCGGCACCCGCAACACCACCGATAATGGCATGCGAGGAAGAGCTAGGGATCCCAAACCACCAGGTAATCAAGTTCCATAAAATCGCTGCTGTCAGGGCCGCTAGAACAACGAGCAGGCCATTTGGCAGCTTGAATGGATCAGTGATTTGTCCGCCAATTGTTTTCGCTACTCCCGTGTATGTGAGAGCCCCGACAAGGTTAAATACAGAAGCGATAATGATTGCCGTCCGTGGACTCAATGCCCGGGTAGAAACCGATGTTGCAATTGCGTTTGCTGTGTCATGAAAGCCGTTGATAAAGTCAAAGCTAAGCGCCATGATGACGACAAGTACGAGAATAATCACCTCTGGCGATAGCTCAGGCATTCTTTAACACGATCCCTTCTACCAGGTTGGATACATCCTCAGCAAAGTCAGCACAGTCTTCTAGCTTGTCGTAGATTTCTTTCAGCTTGATTGCTTCGATTGGATTCGCATCTGGTGCGTTGAGCAAATCGGAAACCATTTTACGGTAGTTGGAATCTGATTCATGCTCGAGATCTTTAATCTCTCGCGCAATCTTAGAAACTACCTGATGGTCCAGCTTGCGAAGTGTGCGAATCAGTTCAATGAGCTTTGCCGAGCATTTGACCAAAATGTTAGCCTGGGCAAGAACTCGAGGGTCAGGTTGACGCACTTGATACAAATACATGCGATCCGCTACGCCGTCGATGTAGTCGATCATCGAATCCATCGTATGAGCGAGTTGGTGAATGTCTTCACGCTCAAGTGGAGTGATAAAGGTAGAGTTCAACTCGTTCATAATGCGACGAACGATTTCATCCCCTTCTTTTTCAACAGCTTTGATTGCTTTTACTTTCGCCTCTAAATCGTGATAGTTCCCTATCATTTCATAAAAGAGATGAGTCCCTTTGTGCACAGTAGCAATTTGCTGTTCGAACAGATCAAAGAAGATATACTTGTTTGATTTCAACATACGTTCCTTCTTCACTCCTTAGGAAAAATCACACTAGACGATTATATCGAACATTAATGTTGACGTAAATTTAAAAACAAGGGCAAGTGTGTGTATTTTTTTTAAATAATTTATTAAGTTTTTGTAAATCATCTTTACAATCGACAAAAAAAACACTCATTCCACAAGAATATGAGTGTTAGTCTACCAGTCAATTCCATATTTAATTCGTTGCTGCCAGCATACAATCTTTTTTCTTCTTTGCCTCGTACATCAAGGCATCTGCTTTTTCAGTCAATTCCTTGGCACTTGCAGCGTGCAGGGGATAGGAGGCTACCCCAATACTGACCGTCACACCGGAAAGCAAACTACGTGCCTGCTTCTGAATACGTTCGCCTACGCTAAGCCCTACTTTTGTCTCTGTCTGTGGCAGCAGTACCACAAACTCTTCACCGCCCCAGCGCCCTACTGCATCCTGTCTACGTACATTGACCTGAAGCAAATCGGCAAACTGGCATAATAGCTGATCACCCTTGATGTGCCCGTGTCGATCATTAAAATCCTTAAAGTTATCCAGATCAATAAACAATAAGGTGACCGGGTATTGATTGCGCTTTGCCAGCTGTACCTCATGCTCCAGCTTGTCGATAAAGCGACGGTTGACCAGTACACCTGTGAGCGAATCGTGATAGGCCATTCGTCGCAATTTATTTACATAGGCTCCGAGCATATATCCTCCCACTGTCTGGATAGTGGCTGCCAGTACGACCCATGCTGCCATCGCTACGTCCACCGGGAATCCATATACACTCAACCAAATCATAATCATTAGACAGGAAGCCCCCATGCCAAGCCAGCGCGAGTCCACAACAAATTCCCTCCGGTCCATGCTAGTAGCACCTCTAATTCAAATGATTCATAAGACCTAAATCACACAAGGGAAATAGGACTTTAATCGTAATGTTAGGAATATTTTACCTATCTTTTATCCTGAGATCAATAACTAAAAGCATACATACTCCCTAGTAGTGTCAAATCTTCATCAATTCGACATTATTTGTTAAAATTTTCAGATTAATGGCAACCCTCTATCTTATCTTGATACTCTCGGATATAATTACAAAATATTCTTTATCGATAGGGAGGAATTGACTTTTATGGGTTGGTTGCAAAACATTATCTCCCGCTATGATACTACCATCTGGATTCGTGTCATCGGGACCATTCTTACAACATTTGCCGGCTTCATGCTCCGACCATTCCTCGCCTTTTATCTGTACGACAAAATGGATGGCAATCTGCTAGTAGCAGCCATGGTCACCAGTCTCCAGCCTCTGACCAGCATCGTTTCCGGCTATTTTGCAGGAAGTCTTTCAGATCGTTATGGACGCAAGCCGTTAATGGTAGCTGCACTTTTAATTGAAGCTATTTCAATGGCCGGCTACATCTGGGCAGAATCCCTTTTTACGTTCGCTGCCCTGACCGTATTGAACGGGATTGGTGCTTCCTTGTTCTGGCCAGCCGCAAGCGCACAGGTTACAGATGTGGTTCCTGAGGAGAAGCGCAGTGAGGTTTTTGCCTTGCTGCATACTGCTTTGAATCTGGGTGCAGCGGCAGGACCGCTAATTGGAGTCACATTGTACAAGATCAATCCGGCCATCGCATTTGGTATCTGTTCTTTTATGTTATTCATTTACTGTTTGCTCATCCTCTGGAAGGTACCGGAAACATTGCCTGTCGAAATGCGAGAGAGAGCGAAGCAATCAACTGATACACGTACCGTCAACCGTATGAAGCTCACCGAGCACACTACCTTGCTCTGGATCACACTGGCTGCCATTCCAGTCTCGCTTTTGTACTCACAGGTAGAAATTATCCTGCCTCAGCATTTGCGTACGAAATACGATGATTTTCTTACCGTGTTCGCAACTCTTCTAACGATTAACGGAATTCTCGTGGTTTGCTGTCAAATCGCGATTGCCAAATTTGCCGAGCGCTTCGCCCCGCATCGCGTCATTTTGTTCGCTTATTTGTTTTTGGCATGTGTCGGTTTCGGGTACGGATGGGCGCCAGGCTTTCTCGTTTTAATACTTGCCGAAGTCTTGTTTACAATTGGAGAAATGCTCTACGGTCCTCAAATACAAAAAGCGATTTCCGTCTTGGCTCCCGAGGAGTATCGCGGACGCTATTTCGCCATCTTTGGGGCAAACTGGGGGATAACCGGAACGATTGGACCATCTGTCGGTGCCGTTGCATTTCGCGGTATTGGTGGCGCATTCTGGTTTTCGATACTGAGCTTGCTGTTATGCGTTGGCGGACTTCTGCAAACACAGCTCGTGAAGCGCGCAATGCAGCAGGCGGAATCCTTCTCTCAGAAGCAAGCTCATGCTGTTCAATCCTAAAAACCTGTATCCTCCCAACTGGCTGCTATCTTCCTTGGCGCCAGTTTTTTTATTCGCTCACAAAACATGAATTGGAATCAATTGGAAAGGAAAAGCTACTTGTACTTACACGTAGACGGGAGTGATTGTCTGAATGCCCCGGATTGAGGCTGTTGCTACTGCCGTTCCTTCCCATCAAGTCACCCAAGAAGATTCCGTAAAGCTGGCTCGTCACTTTTTCCAGGATGCTTTCCCTGATATTGATCGTCTTTTGCATGTCTTTGCACATAGCAAGATCAAGAAGCGGCATTTTTGTATGCCAATGGATTGGTTTTCGGACAATCGATTGTTTACCGAGAAAAACCGACTATATATCGAGCATGCGGAAGCCCTTGCAACAGAAGCTGCTCTTCGCTGTCTAGAAAAAGCAGGTGTTTCCCCCGGCTCGATCGATTGCATGATCTTCGTTTCCAGTACAGGAATCGCTACTCCCAGTCTGGACTCTCGCCTGGTGAATCGTTTAGGCCTGCGTACAGATATTACCCGGTTGCCTTTGTGGGGATTAGGGTGTGCAGGAGGAGCGATGGGTTTGTCACGCGCCTGTGAGTATACTGCTGCTTACCCCACCAAACGAGCACTGCTCATCAGCGTAGAATTATGTGGCTTGACGTTTATTCGTGAGGATATGTCCAAAAGCAACCTGGTGGCTACCTGCCTCTTTGGAGATGGCGCAGCTGCCGTTCTTGTAGAGGGAGATGAGGTACAGCCTCTTCGCACCTCTTCCATGCCCAGACTGCAGTTCTGTGGTGCTCGTACAACTACGTGGCCAGATACGCTGGATGTGATGGGCTGGGAAGTAACAGAGCCTGGACTTAAGGTCATCTTTTCGCGAGATATTCCTACAATCATCCATCAAGCCATGAAAGAGAATGTCGATAGCTTCTTATCACCATTCGATACGACTGTTGACCATCTCCGCCATTTTATTTTCCATCCCGGTGGTACAAAAGTCCTATCAGCTTATCAAGAATCGCTGGGCATCTCCCCCGAGGCCACCCGTCTCTCTGAAGAGGTGTTGCATGACTTTGGCAATATGTCCTCGCCTACTGTCTTATTTGTGCTTGAAAAAAGCTTGGAGCAATCATGGGAAACGGGTGAACGCGGGCTTTTGGCTGCCCTTGGTCCAGGCTTCAGCTCGGAGCTACTTCTATTAGAGGCGAGGTAGGATGCATGACTTTCTTTGCGATTATTCTCGGCATGGTTCTTGTGCAGCGATTCTATGAACTCTATTTGGCCTCTCGAAACGCAAAATACATTCGTGCACGAGGTGGCTATGAGATTGGTGCTGAGCATTACAAGTACATCGTCGGGCTCCATCTTTTCTTTTTTCTCAGTCTGTTGCTTGAGGTAAGTACTCGTTCCTCTCCATTCAGACTTGCGTCCTGGTGGATGTATCCGTTTTGCTTTTTCCTGCTCGCCCAGCTTCTTCGTTACTGGTGCATTCGTAGCCTGGGCAAGCATTGGAACACTCGTATTTTGATCGTTCCAGGCGTACAGCCAGTCGTTCGTGGTCCGTATCGTTTTTTGCGCCATCCAAACTACCTGGTCGTGGCGATCGAGCTTTGCTGTTTGCCTTTGATCTTTTCGGCTTACGTTACAGCGATCCTCTTCTCTGTGCTCAATGCATGGGTTCTCTTGCGCATTCGCATCCCGCTGGAAGAGAGGAGCTTGTATGAAGCAAATCATCCATAGAGATTTTTTTACTTTTCATGTTTATCCTAGGTCATTTGGAGGAATAGAAGAAAGTACGTTATTTTTTCCCGTGAGGTGGAACCAGTGAATCGAACAAGCATACATGAACCTCTGGATGCTAAAAAAATGATCATCCGCGATTTTAGTAATTTGCTCGACACGATTCCTAATCAGGATGATCAGGTAACTATTCAAAAATTTCTCCGTTATTTACAAAGTCTGATCAGAATCAAGCAAGTCGTGCCGCCTGTCGTAGAAATCATGACCATTATCAAGCATAATAAGCCGATTCTCTACCATGCCGCACGTCGCTCAATCATGACCTCTAGCAATCTGCATATGCTCTTCCAGCTCGAAATGGACTTGCAGCTCGCACTTGAGAGGCTGAAGCAATTTGATCAGTAGCTTTTTCCTTTAGGCTTTTAGCTGTTCGGGATTGAGGCATTCAAGCTCTGGAATCACAAAATGACCGTCTTTTCGGATCAGCACGTCGTCAAACCAGATTTCTCCGCCGCCCCAATCTGGGCGTTGTATCGATACCATGTCCCAGTGCACAGACGATTTATTGCCATTGTAAGCTTCGTCATAGCACTGACCAGGCGTAAAGTGAAAGCTGCCATCAATTTTCTCGTCAAACAAAATATCTTTCATCGGATTGCGGATGAAAGGATTTACCCCAATCGCAAATTCTCCAATGAATCGTGCACCCTCATCTGTATCAAGTATCTCGTTGAGTCGTTTTGTATCGTTCGCCGTTGCCTCTACAATTTTACCGTCTTTGAACGTCAGGCGTACATTTTCAAAAGTAAAGCCGTGGTAAGGTGTAGGGGCATTGTGCGTAATCGTACCGTTAACAGAATCCTTCACAGGAGCGGTGTATACCTCGCCATCCGGAATGTTGCGAAGACCCGCGCATTTCACAGCCGGAATATCCTTGATAGAGAATGTCAGATCGGTTTCAGGACCTACCAAGCGTACTTTATCCGTACGATTCATCAAATCTACCAAGCTATCCATGGCTTTGTCCATTTTTGCGTAATCAAGATTACAAACCTGGAAATAAAAATCTTCAAAGGCTGCTGTCGACATGTTCGCCAACTGAGCCATGGATGGGTTTGGATAACGCAATACGACCCATTTCGTGTGTGGTACGCGAACATTCAAGACAGGCAATTCATACAGACGCGAATACATCCCCAGCTTATCTCCTGGAACATCCGCCATTTCATTGATATTGCTAGCTGCACGGATTCCGATATACCCATCCATTTGTTCCATGAGGGCAACCTCGCTTTGTGCCATTACTTTTAATTGCTCCTCGTTGCAATTCATCGCCAGCTCACGGCTCAATGCCGGATTAATCACCTGTACAAAAGGGCTTCCGCCGGCTTTGTAAATTTCGCGTACGAGAGCCGCAACCAATTCAGGTGTCTCCCCTTTTGCGTTAATCAAAACTTTCTCTCCCGGTTGAACTCGTACCGAATAGTTTACCAGGTTATATGCCAATTGCTCTAATCGAGAGTCTCTCATCTATGACACACCCTTTTTAAATTTTCTGATTCCTTATGTATTTTTACTGATAAATCATAAAAAGTCAATAAAATTAATTTTATCGACTTTCCATTCTCGAATCTTCTTTTGTGTCTTTTTTACTTGTTGAAACATGAAAAGACGCTTTACTCCATAAGAGCAAAGCGCCTGAAGCTGTATGCTTATTTGTCGTTATCATTTGCTGGAGGCATCATGGACCAGCCAGTGCGATTGGCGATATCTTGTGTAGCATTGCGGCCAATTGTAACGTTCTCATCTTCACCTGGCATTGCTGTCCAGCCAGATGCTGGTGCTACTACTGGAGCAGAATTTGGTGTTACCACGATGTATTCATCTTCACCCGGCATCGCTGCCCAGCCAGATGCTGGTGCAAAAACAGGAGTTTTGTCCCCGATGAAAACGAATTGATCTTCTGCTGGCAAGTAAATCCAACCACTTGCCGGTGCTTGAACGTTTTGGTAGCTATTCACACTGATAAATTGATCTTCACCTGGCATTGCTACCCAACCAGATGCAGGAGCTACTACATTGCCCTGTTTTCCACCAATAATCACGTACTCATCTTTGCTAGGCATTGTAAAACCGCCAGTTGCTTGGCTACTCGGCTGATTTACAGGTGTTGCTGCAGTGATCGGTGCTGCTGTCGTAGTAGAAGCCTCTGTTGCAGGAACAACTGCTTCCTCTGCACAGGCAGCTTGTGCAAACAATGCTCCTCCCAAAATCAAAGTCCCCATCATCAGTGTTCTGCTTTTTCTCATATGTGTACACTCCCATTCTCGTAGTACACACATTGTCTGCTGAAATGTCCCCCACCTGCTAACCTGACGGCATCGCTACATGCATTGCTTCATTTTCCGTAGAAAATGTGTAAACTGTTCCAACTCGTCGTCACTTAGGTTTTCCAAAAGCTTTCCAACCAGCATCCGTCTCTGGCACAAAAGCCCCTCCAGCAATGGAAGTCCTTTTTCTGACAGATTCACCCACACAACACGTCGATCGAGCTCATCACGAATCCGATCTACATAACCAGCCTTGACCAGGCGATTAAGCGCGATAGTGGTTGCACTGTTGGATAGCTTCAGAATGGTCGCCAGCTCAGATACTGTGCTCCGCCCTCTTTGGTGAAGCACACGTAGCAAAATAAATTGCTTCGGACTGATCTGCTCTTCTTCTTCCAGCCAATGGCTGACAAAAAAGCGAGCCATTTCGACAAATGCTCGATCCAGTTCCTCAATTTTACTGGCGCGGGACATGTCGCTCACATCATCACCTATTTTCAGAAAGTAAATAATATAAGTACTTTTACTATAAAACTATATAGCTTAAGTACATGAAGAGCAATAGGACTCCCCAAATTATTTACTTTATTTTATTAGGTATGTATGAACTAAGACAAAGTGTTTACTACTTAATATTTTTACTGTAAAACTTATTAGCAACATCATCTTACCTCAATCAGGAAAAACTGACAATAGGCGATGATGGCAAATTCGTGACCAAAGTTTTTTCAATCGTCAATTCCATCTATTTCCTTGAATCTTCTTCCGTATCCATTCGTAAAGCATGTATAATAAAAGGGCAGTTTCGGACGTAGATACCTTTGTCCAAGCGTTAATCCCAGAAACTACATACCTAGGAGAACAGGTCTATGGAACAAACCAAAAGTACAACCAAATGGAAAGTGGAATTGCTTGATTGGTTAAAATCGTTTGTCTTGATTGGCGGTTTGACCGCATTTATCTACGTGTTCGTAATGGCTCCATACGTTGTTCAGGGACGTTCTATGGAGAGCACGCTGCATGATCGCGAGCGCGTCATCGTCAACAAAGCGATTTATTATTTGAAGGATCCAAAGCCTGGTGACATTGTGATTATCCATCCAGATGCCAGTGGTGACAACTGGATCAAGAGAGTCGTTGCCATAGCTGGTGATACAGTAGAAGCCAAAAATGATCAGCTATATGTTAACGGCCAGCCGCTGAGCGAGGAATACTTGACTGCAAACAAGCTGAAAACCTCTGCATCTGGTGTAACACTCACAGAAGATTTTGGTCCGATCACCATTCCTGAAGGCAGTGTTTTTGTCATGGGAGACAATCGCAACAACAGTATGGACAGCCGTGTTATAGGTCCCGTGAAGCTGGATCATGTCGTTGGACGAGCTGAGGCTGTTTATTGGCCGCTGCCTGATGTTCGCCTCCCTCGTTAAATATCTATACCAACCAAGCAAAAAAGCCGCTCTTACATGAGCGGCTTTTTGGTTCTTGTATGCTGATTTATTGTTTTTGTGCGCTACCATTCTCGCTTAAATAATCTTCAAGCGTGATTCCTTTGGCCATGATTTCTTGCGCCATCTCTTTTCCGACGTAGCGCAAATGCCATGGCTCATAGGAATAACCCGTGGTCTCTTCTTTCCCTTTTAGATAGCGAATGATAAAGCCATATTCACCACAGTGGGCTGAGAGCCACTGTCCTTCCGGTGTCTCACCGAAGGGCTCTTCCAACCGAGTCGTTGCATCCACACCGGACACGTCCATGGCAAGTCCTGTCTGATGCTCGCTTTTACCCGGAACGGCACTATATGCAGCGGCATGCTCCGCTCCCTGGGTTTTCACATACGTTTCATACAGGGATCGTTGCGTTTTGTAAGAGCGGTAACCAGAAACAGCGTAAAGCTCGATTCCATCCTGCTTCGCTCCGGCGAACAGCTCCTCCAGCGCTTTTGCGGCTTCTGCACGCATGAAGCGTTTTTCTACTTTTTCATCAAACGGGAATGGGACGTTCGGTTCTACCAAATCTGGTGGAATATAATCAGCCGGCAAGGCTCTTTGTTTGTTTACCACCACGGACAGCTCAGTTGGGTTTGTGACCGTCGGTACTCCCTCCACCATCGTAAGCGTCTCTTGCAGTGACGGCGGCTTTGGTTTACCTGGCTCCTCTTGTTGTGATGAAGGCGTCGTGTTCTCAGAGCCTTCTGCTGACGCGCCATTCGCCGGTTGTGTTTGCTGATCCCCGCTTGTGAGCAATTTGTCTAGGGATGGTGCTTCACATCCGCTAAGTAGGGCTACTGATAGTGCGGCTACGACAGCAAGTCCAGTAGTGCGATTCTTGTTCATGCTTTTATCCTCCTGGTTCCATACAGACACATACGTTCTGCTATACCTTACCACGGAGTCGGTCAAAAAAATAGCATGGATTGTTGACCGTTTTGTTTATACGCGCTCTGAGGCAAGAGTCCTGACCAGCTCAGGGAGCCAGGAATCAAGGGGTCTGAAAAAAAATCCTGCGTCGCTTGCTTTGCTATTATCCATGTAAAAGGAATCACGAAAGCCATACGGAGAAGCATGCTCTTCAGATGCTTCTGCCCGCAGGATTGCTGGCTTCCCTACCGCATCGGCTATGTCGTCCATCAGCTCGCGCAGCCGAATCGTGCCATGTGAGCATGCATTCACGGGTCCTGTTAGCTCTGCGGTCCCCGACCAGAACAAAAACTCTGCTGCTTCCTGCGCATGGATAAAGCACATGATCGCCTCTGGATTGACCATCCCGATCGGTTGCCCTTCTCCTATGTGCTCCACATGAAAATGCAACCTTCTCGTGTAATCATCCTCTGCCAACACAATGGGGAAACGTGCTGCAAGGACAGGGAACACTTGTTGCTGAAAAAAGACCGCTTCTGCCTGCCTTTTGCCTTCCTGATAGGTAACTCCTTCTCTCGATCCAGGCTGAATCGGGTATGTGAATGGATCGAACTCCTTCTCCACCAGGGGATCATTCGAGAAATCATAAACGGACAGAGTAGATGTGAGTATATACTTCCCTACTTTGCCTTGAAACGCCCGGCAGGCATCCAGAGCATTTTGAGACGAGTAACAAATGTTGTCGTAGATAATGTCCCAATCTTCTGAACCGACTGCTGCTAGCGATTCCGCATCATCTCGATCCACCTTCACCCGCTTTACCTGTGGCGGAAAATCAACGTCAGTAATGCCCCTCGTTGCTACTGTTACCTCCGCACCTGACTCTACCAAAAGATGTACAAGCCTTTTTCCGAAAAATCGGGTCCCTCCAAGAACAAGAACTTTTTTCATCTACCCTTCCCCCTTCCATCGATTTCCTTTCTATTATACTTCCTCCACACTATTTTTTTCGATGGTAAGCAAAAAACTCTTCCAGCTGAGCAAATAAGCTTTGCCGGAATAGTTTATCCATACGTACGATTTCGATTGTTTAGGGCATGATCACCAGATTGCTCACGACTGAGCGTTCGTTACCACCTGAAGGCTTGTTCATCAGCTTGCCATTATAATAGAAAGCACTTGAGCCTCCACCGTCGAGGTTAAATGCATCAACAACATGGAATTCTTGCAGTTTTTTCTGCGCTTCCTCCAGGGTAACTCCATTGCTCCAGCCCTCGCGTCTGCCATCAATGACAATCAAGAGCAAATCTCCGTTGTCAAAATGACCGATCAATGTCCGTGGATGACGCGTGTTAGCCCAGTCGCGCGGGATTGGCAGTCTCTTTCCATCCTGCAGGAGACGAGGTAAAAAGCTTGCCCCTTGTAAAATTCCCTGTTGCTTGATTTGCTCTTCGGTTGTGATGTTGGCGCCAATCAGATGCCCTTTGTTGTTGAAGCCAACAAAACTCAGCTTTTTATCCGTTGAAAAGTTACGAATCTTCCCATCGATTACCGTAATCCCCAGTGGCGTCACATAGCCTTGCTTGTCCGTCATGAAGCCGCCAGCATTAATCGCCAGAATAGCTCCCGTCCGTTTCCCTGCATGACTTGTTTTTTCGCCCTTGCTTTTTACGGAATCGTTGGCAAGGACCATTTTCAGAGCATTCGGGTCCTTCAGGCGAACCTTTGCCATATATCCACGGTATCCCGCCTCTTCAAGCGAGTACACCTTCACCGTGGACTTATTCCCGAAAGATTGTCCAATCGGATTCCCTAGCATTTTTGAAAGAATCGAGTCCAGTACGTCCACAGATTTTTGTGTTTGTGACTTACTGTCTGCTAAGAGATTATTGATATGGTTATTTTGCTTTTCGTAATCCTGCTGTTCTTTCTCGGATTCGGCACGAATGTCTTCGATGAGAAACTCGACGCTGCGTATTTGAGATTTGGTCGCATCGATCTGCTCTCCAAGTGCATCTGCCATCTCTTTGGATTGCGCTGTCGGCAGCTTCATGCTTTCCAGCTGGAGCCCTTCTACTGGGTTAGCCTGTGAAAAAGCAAACAAAAAGCCGACTGCAGGTGCCAACAGAAACGCAAAGAAACGATTGATCTTACCAAGCACGGGCAGCATCCTCCAGTTTTTTCAATGATGCTTTCAAATCCACCAGTTGTTTGTTCAACTGATCAATTCGATCCTGAAGAGCCTCCTTGGTCTTATTCGTTCCTCCAATCGTTTTTCCAGTCAACTCCAAATCTTCTTCCAAATTTGCAAGTCCGGATTGCACATTCTTCATTTCATCCTGAACCAGGGTCAATTGTTCACCTAATGCTCGCACCTGTTTTTGGTTTTCTTCTTGCACCTGTTGAATTTGCTGATTCACGAATTGCTGCTGCTTGTCCAATGTATGAACGGCAAAAGCATAGCCAGAGTACGCGAGTCCTCCCCAGAGCAGAATAGCCAAAATCATAGGCAGCGGGGACCGCTTTCCTTCTGTCCGGGAGGGAAGCAGTGCCTTTAGCAACCCAGCTCTTCTGCGTTTGCCTTCTTGCTTCCCATTCCCCGGGAGTGGCAAACTGGTTGTTGATGACGATGAAGCGTGCATGTATTTATCGCTCATCGGCTCCCTCCTCCTTTCTGTGACATAGAGTGAGGTTTTATTATAACATACATCATATTTCGCCAAGCTTTTTGCGGAATATTGGAAAAATGATGCGAAACATGTAAAAACCGCCTGAAACGGCGGCTTTTCTTGACCCAGTTTATTTCCCTAATTTCCACTCATTTTGCAATTGGTTATAAAGTCCCTGTAAAAATAAGAGCGGATTCTCTTTGACCATAGGCACATCTTCCATGTCCAGCTTTTTGGATAGCGTGGCAGCGATTTGTTGTCCTAGCTCTTGCTTTTTCTCTTTTGTGAGCGAGGAGAGCCTGGAAATGAACGTAGAGAGCAGTTGCCAGTCCTCACGCGTAATGGCTTGCTTCTGAGCCTCACTCAAGGAAAACGACTCCAAACCCGCTTGTTCCTGCAGCTTCTTCATTCTTTTTTTCTGAAAGAACGACGGCGTTTGTCCACTTTCCATCACGACGATCGTTCCTGCTACCAGATCCCCGATGCGCTTGTCACGTGGATGAAACAGAGAAACCATTGCCCCTAAAAAATACCCAGTGGGCAGCATGTCGATCATACGAAACAGATTGCGAATTGTTGAGGACAAAAACGTAATAGGCTGACCGTTATCACGAATCACTCGAATCCCCAGAAGTCTTTTCCCCACTGTCTGTCCGCCCCAAAAAGCTTCTAAAAACAAATAGTAGCCAAAGTTGAGCACGAAAATAAACAGGAGAGCGATTGCGAGCGCATAGTTTTCCGTTTCAAGGAAAAAAAGATCATTATTCCCAAAGAAAGCTATACTGAACAAAATAAATACAGTAATATTAACCAAGAACAGAAGTACCATATCGATGAGCTGTGCTGTCGCGCGACTCCCTACACCAGCTGTCTGAAATCGCAGCATAACATGCTCAGGAGTAACGACAGAAGCTTCTCTCGTTGCTTGATTCATCTGTGTCCAATCATTCATCCCTTTTTCGTCACCCTCTCGTTCCCTGTCTATAAAGGAGGAATTTTCTTGGATATAACGTCTTTCTGGCATAAGCATAAAGCCTCTTGGGCGCAATTGGAGCAGCTCGTCGAGCGATTTGACCGCCATCCTCGAGAAATCGAGGCAAACGACATTGATCAGCTCACTCATTTGTACAAAAAAGCCTCTGCCCATCTCGCTTATATTCGTACCTATGATCCGTCTAACGAAATGACGCTTTACCTGAACCAGCTTGTTTCACGGGCGCATAATTTGGCCTATAAGCAGCATTCGAGCAGTTGGCAGCAGTTGACCCATTTCTTTGGAAGCCACTTGATGCAGTTGATCGAAAAACGTGCAGGCTTTATTGCCGTCGCAGCCCTCTTGTTTATCATTGGCGGTGTATCCGGCTTTGCCGCAGTCATGGTGGATCCATTGAATTTGTACTACGTTCTGCCTCAAGGCATGGCAGAACAAATCGATCCCTCCCGTTTAGGGGAAGGACACGCCTCCATCAATAGTCCGGTCGTCTCTACCATGATCATGACGAATAATATGAAGGTTGCGATGCTGGCTTTTGTCAGTGGAATCACATTCGGAATCTTCCCGATTTACCTGCTCTTATTCAATGGACTATTAGTCGGTGCGCTTGCGGCCGTGTACTTTCAATCAGGCAGCAGCTACGCTTTCTGGGCTTACATCCTGCCTCATGGCGTGATTGAGTTAACCGCTATTTTCATTGCGGGCGGCGCAGGCTTGCACATGGGCTACCGTATGCTTGTTCCAGGCCGCTTTGCCCGTAAGTATCAATTTCTGGAGGCTGCCAAAGAATCAGCGCAGCTACTACTTGCCACTCTCCCCTTATTGGTGATCGCGGGCATTATCGAAGGCTATATTACACCGTCCGCCCTCTCCCTTGAAGTGAAATACGTAGTGGCCTTCGTAACCTTGCTGATTCTGATTGGCTGGTATTTAATCGCACGTAGGCGCCGATTTTACAACGCTTCTCTCGACTTGATTTCCAAATAAGTATTGACGACTGTCAACGTCATCTGATCGGCCGGAACGTCCAGAACCTGGATTCCCGCGCCGGTCATTTTTTGTTGAAAGGCTCTGCGATCGAGCTGGAAGCGCTGAGCTACTGACTTCACAAATGCCAGACGACTGTTTGCTGATTCAATGTGGCTCCACCCATGCAATAGCGGATCAGCCAGTGACAACAGCAAAAGCAGATGGGTACGTCGCATCCTCCATAAATAGCTTCCCAGCTGATCTTCTACCAGGTAATTTTCCATATCGGAAAAGAGCACAATCAGGCTCCTTCTTTTCTGCTGGCGATGCAAAAATTCTAAGGCTTTGGCGGGATCTGCTTCAACGAAGTCGCTTTTCAGATCATACGTCGCTGAGAGTAGGGTGTGTAAATGTCCAAGCCCTTTCCCCGGCGGTATGTACGTCTTGATTTCATGAGAATAAGCCAATAGTCCAACCTGATCTCCCTGGCGAAGGGCAACTGCCGCTAGCGTTAGAGCGGCTTCAATCGAGATGTCCAGTCTCGTCTTGTTATCCAGCTCGACTCCCATCAATCGGCCACAATCGATGACGATCATGATCACTTTTCCATGCTCTGGACGATACTGATTGGTCATCAGCTTTCGGGAGCGTGCGGAGGCAGACCAGTTGATGAAGCGAGGATCATCATCTGGAACATACTCGCGGATCGCATGAAATTCCGACCCTGATTTTCCCCTGCGCATGATCTTTTTGCCATCGACAATCAGGCTTTCCTGCATCGAGGCCAAGTATCCACGAACTGCCGACAAATCAGGGAACACCTTGATCGATTGTTTACACGAAAAACGACTTTGGCGGGACCACAGTCCAATCTTTCCATGCCAGCGCAAGTAGAGCCAGCGAAACGCATACTCGCCCCTCTCCTTTGCACGCGTACGGTAGGAGAACCTCGTCTGCCCAGCATCCAATCGGCCTGCGATTGGTTCTGGTTCATCAAAACTCAGTGGCAAATCATCTCGCAGCGAATAAACGATTGATTGCCCACCTCGGTTTTCGAGCTCGATTTGTACAGAAAACGGTTGGCCCAGATCGGTCTGCTCGGGCAATATCCGCTTCAAGGTCAAATCACCACGCTTGGTCAACGTTACACAGTCAATCACGCTGGCAAGTAGTATCAAGCCATTGTACAACCAGAACATCGTGTAGCCCAAGTCAAGCCAAAAACCGGTTACCGCAATCGGCGTTCCGAGCAAGACCAACAGAACGAGTCGTTTTGTCGGCAAAATGAAACGGTCTGCCAGAACATCAGCGAGGTACTGGAATAGCCGCCAACGTCTCGTCGATGATGTGGTCACTAGTGCCCCCCTCCAATTCTACCTGCGGTGAAAGAATAAGACGGTGACGCAGTGCAGGACGTGCCACCATTTTGACATCATCAGGTGTCACATAGAGACGATTGTCGAGCAATGCCCATGCTTTGCTCGCCATCAAAACCGCGATTCCTGCCCGAGAGCTCGCCCCGAGCTGCAACCTCTTTGTCTCTCGTGTTTTGCGGATGAGTGTCGTAATGTATTCCAGAAGAGAGTCATCCACGACAACCTCCTCCAGCTTTTTACGTTGGGCCAAGATTTCATCCAGCGTGCATATCGGCGTAGCCACACTCGCTTGCTGCTTTTGCCACGGGATGTGCTGCTTCAAGATTTGCTTCTCATGCTCATGGCTCGGATATTGCATCGTCAGCTTGAACAGAAAGCGGTCCAGCTGTGCTTCCGGCAGGACATAGGTGCCCTCATATTCTACAGGGTTTTGGGTCGCTACCACAAAAAACGGATCGGGCAACGGATAGGTAACTCCGTGTATCGTCACTTGACCTTCCTCCATTGCTTCCAGCAGGGCTGCCTGCGTCTTGGGAGGGGTACGGTTAATCTCATCTGCGAGCAGCAAATTGGCAAAAACAGGTCCTTTGATTGTTTCAAATTGGTTCGTCTGCATGTTGTAGACAACATGGCCAATGATGTCAGAGGGCATCATGTCAGGAGTGAATTGAACCCGCTTACTCTCTCCCCCGATCAGTTGGGAGAGTGTACGCACCATTTTTGTTTTTCCGATTCCAGGCACGCCTTCAAGCAAGACATGCCCACCTGCCAACAGGGCGGTGATCAGCAAGCGAATGTTTTGTTTTTGTCCTACCAGTTCTTTTTCCATTTGCAGCAATAATTGCTCCACCTTTTTGGTCACTCCTTCTCCAGGCGCTTGCATAATTCGTCCAGCAATTGACTGTCCGCAAGCAGCTTTTTCGTCGTATATCTCTCCCCAGCCCTCGTTTGCTCCAGCTGCTGAAGAGAATGATCCAATTTGTTTACCTCTGACTCATTCCATCTGTTTTTCGCTACCCGGACAATTTCGGCCCGGTCTGCCCGCTGATGCACACCCCAGCGATCATGGATGAGCTGTCGCAAATACGCCTCTCTATGTAGCAAAGCATCCCGTGCGAGACCTCGTTGTTCATACCATCTCGCTATTGCAAGCAGCGTTTCATCTCCGCGACGAACTGTCCACTCGCGGAGCGTATAAACAGGACCGAAGCGTTTTCCCTGCCACCATACCAAAAGCAAAAGAGCAGCGGCGAGCTGTATGCAACTAGCAACAAGCCAGCCAGGATAGATCGCCAAAAGTCCTGGCTTCTCCTGCAAGCCGTGGTGGTATTCGTCTACCCACACCACCGACCAATCCCCTTGGATATAGGGCCATATGGCTTCAAAGTGCGACCACTTTTGTATCTGCGCATTCGTCATCCAGTCTGGCACCAGAAAAAGCGTCATGCTCCCTTTGCCCATTTGGATTCGACCTGCTAAAATTCCTTGATCATCGTATAGCAGTGTCTCCATGGATTCGTCTTCGATTAATCTGACCCCGGCTTGCGCCAGACCCGAGGAACCCTCCCCAAGCAGCGCTCCCCTGATGTTGCGTTCCTTGCTGTTCGTATCTTCTATTTCCTTGGTAAAAAAGGGTATGTCTTCCCATTCCTGCGGGCTTTTCTCAAACAGAATGAGATGATTTCCCTGCTCAATCCAGCTTATGATATCCTCGACTTCGCTTGGCAGCATGCCTCTTGGCTCCACAGATAGCAATAGCTGTGCTTCCCTGTTTGGCAAAAAGCGCATAGGCTGGCGCCATTCTCTGACGCTGCCCCCTTTCTCCTCAAGCAGCATCAGGATTGCCTTGATCCCATCTGGCTGAGCGGAAGCAGCGAAATACGGTGGATAATTCGTAGCTGCGGGCTTGACAGCAAACCAGCCCACGATGAGTAGAAACACAACCGCTATCCCAATTCCCACGCGATAGGTTCGCAAGTTATCCATGCTGTCCCTCCTCGCGGCAAAATACCTCAAGCTCTTTTAGGCGTTCCCAAAATAGTTCTTCATCGATCACGGTTTGGCCGTACCATACCTGATCAAAAGTCCGGGCATGACGTCTGAATAGCTCCTCTGCAAGCGGCTGATTCATTTGAAGCTCGTCAGCGTATTCCCAGTTTGTTTTCCACTTTTCGATTCGAATCCATTCTCTTGTCTGCAAATAAACAAGCAAGGCCAAAAATAGCGAACGTTCTCCTTCTCGCCAGTTTCCTGCCTGTCCTTGTTCTTTTGCATCGCGTAAATAATCCGTGTACGCACGAATTTTTTCACCATGTACAAATAGCGAGCGTTTGCGCTTCTGCTCCCACACAATCCGCTTAGTCATCCAGTAAATCACGAATATGAGCCCCAGACCTGCCAGGATCAGAATCCCTGTCGATATCGCATTGGATGCGCCCGCAGGGACTTCCGTCCATTTGAACAGCTTAGCCAGCCACTCAATCAAGTATCTGATCCCTTTTTGCAGCAGGTTTTCCCCATCCGCCTGATGACTCACGAATTCATCCTGGGACAAGATCTCCTGTAATCGCTGCTTGTCTTGCAGAAGCGACATATGCCTATTCATGAGGAGTTCCCAGTTCATTCGATGTCACGCTCTCCTCGGTCGCTTGCTTGCTGAGCATAAATTGCAAATCGGTTCCTTCTTTGCGAACAACCAAATCAAAGTAGGCGAGCGCATAAACAATCGACATCCACGGTACTAGCAGACACCCAAGCAGAATGAGGAGGAGCTGTGCAACCATGGACATTCCCATCGTTCCTGTTACCAAAGCCTGCACGCCACCAGAGAAAATGGAGTAGAGCAAGCTTACTACCAGGAAAAGTCCAATCAATCGCCAGAAGTTCCCTTTTGTCAGGCTCCAGCTTTTCGCAATACCGATACCGTCGCCTTCGAAGAGGACGACCGGCATGTAGAAGCCCCAGCGCAGCAAGAAATATCCTGGTACGAGAATCGACCCAATGATGAAAACAAAATAGCTAAAGATGAACATCAAGACCATAAAGATCGGGTTCGCCTCATTGCCAATTCCCTTAAACGCATCAAATGAGCCGCCAAGAGTAAAGGCAAGCAGGAAGAAAAGCATAACGCATACCAAAAAGAAGCCGAGCATGATCCCAATGGCAATCAGCCCATATACAACTGTACTTCCCACCAATGGCCAGAATCGACCCAACGCTTGCTTCATGGCGTCTTTCAGGCGAAGCGGCTCCCCTTTTATCGATGCTTGTGTCAAAAGAGTCGCCACAGAAAGCAGCTGCGGGTAGCCAACCAGGGTCAATAACGGAATAACTAGAAACAAATAGGCCAGGAGTAATCCGATATTGTCCGTCAACATTTCTTCTTGACCGATAAATCGATTACCGAGTACTTCCCAAAAATCCGAACCCTCCGAATCTTGCAAGAGAAACGGCATACTACCTATATCGACCATCATAAATTGCTGCAGTAATAAAAAAGGGCCGAACCAAATTAATGCCATCAGGAAAAAAGCTGAAAAATGCTGCCGATAAACAGAGAAGCTGCGATCAAGCAGCTTTCCTACTCCCATAGGAGCAAGCGGTGTTTGATTCATTGCGAAACCTCCATCATCCTTTTTGGGATTACCTGAATAGTATACACGATTTTCCTTCCCTTTTAAGAATTTCCTCTAAATATGCTAAAGTTTTCCTGCCCTTTTTTTCACCCCAGGGTAATTGTCCATATCAGCCCTTCTTTTACTGAATATGATGAACCATGTACAAAAGGAGGTGTATATCAATGAAAGCAGCGAGGAAAAAGGCAAGAAAAAACTCAGTTCGTTCCCATCGCCGCTCTGCCGGGGACTCTTACTACCATTCTACGAACAAAACTAAAAAAAGAAGCATAGATCGTATGCTTCGCGTCAACGTTCGTGCCCCAAATGTACACGTCACCACTCCAGCACCTCAAGTATCTGTCCATGCTCCCATCCCAACTGTTCAAATAGAAGCACCGAAGCCTCTCATCATTCCTCCTCCCATCGTGCATGTGGATGTAGAAAAAGAGGAAAACACAGAAGAAGCAAGCTTTCACGCTCTGCGGAGAGAACTGCGCAAATGCAAGAAGGAAAATCAATCGATCGAATTAATTTTAACAAGCGATTTGGGCCCAGATAGCCGCGATTATCGAAGAGGTACTTTGGTGCGAGTTGATGAAGGGTTGATCGAGCTACGTTCCTGTGCCACTTTCCCAGGTAATGGTCAAAGTATCCTGATCCCTCTGAATCGCATCGTTGCGGTCATTCCCAATCTCCAGAATCCTTCAGAGGAAGCAGCAACCAAAGCATCTGAAGCGACACGAAATGCAGAGCCTGTCCCATTTCCTTTCGTGGAACGTACTGGCGAACAAATCGATCGCCATCTGGCATCAGGGTAGTCTTTCCAGAGCTCCCATGTATGGTATTCGAGGGGACGGATCAACAGGATGGCGGGGGGACGATGCTTGCTGTGTTCCCCCCAACCCTTTCTAACAAATGGTGGACAAGCCCTGAAGCTGGGTACTTTTCCTCCCAGTAAAAAATCAGGAAAAATGGGTCCATCTCCCACCTTCCTGATTTTTATTTGCCGGTTGTTGACATTTGGTTCCCACTTTCCTTACCTTTGCCGTTTCGATTCCCAAACATCAAGAACCTCACGAGCTACACGGTCCCACGTAAAACGCTCCTCCGCCAATCTTCTACCGCTGCTTCCCATCCTTCGTTGCAAATCTCGGCTTGCGAGTAACGTAGTGAGCTGTGTTGAGAAAGAGAGTGGATTTTCTGGTTCTTCCACGAGCAAACCATTTCCACCTATGATTACTTCTGCATTGCCACCACGCTTTGTCGTCACAAAAGGAAGCCCTGCTGCCATCGCTTCATAGTGAACACGTGCCAACGGCTCCTCCCATTGCGATGGGCAAACAAAGATGTCACCTGCCCAAAACCAGTGATGAATATCTTCTGCTGCCACAAATCCGGTTGTAATCACAGGAATCGGTGAACGATCAGCCAAGGAACGCACATAGGCTACATAGTCACTGATTTTATCGACACCGTACCACGAGCCCCCGACCAATACCAGCGCGATATTGGGGTGCTGACGATGTAAATCATTCATCGCCCTCACTAAAATATCCGCTCCTTTTTTAGGAGTAAGTCTGCCTACAAACAAAATAACCTGTTTGTTACCGAGATTATGCGTCGCTCGCAGTTCTTGCCTGATTTGCCGCGCTTGCTGCGATTTCTCCCATGGAACAAACGTCTGCAAGTCTACTCCGGAGTAGATGGTTCGAAGTTTCCCAGTTGATTCGGGATAAAGTGTGCTGATCACGCGTCCTACATAATCGCTGATCGTAACAATTGTTTCTGTTTCGGCAATTGTTTTTTTAGCAATTTCCGGATCGATCTTAGCAAGATCAAACATATCGTTGTGCATGCTCAGCATAATCCGGGCGTTTGGACACACTTCCCGAATCAGCGGTACCAGTCGTGGTCGATTGAAAACATGGATCACATCAAACGTATTCGCTTGCAAAAACTTGATCACTTCTTCGGCATAGGTTTCAAATACTCCCATGCCATTTACCCGTACATAACGAACATTGCGAACATTCTCATCCAGAGACAGAGACGGATCTGTCGTCCCTAGTACCGTCAGATTATGGCGTTGCCCAAGAAAATCGGCTATTCCTGCAATGTAGGTTTGAATAGCACCCCCTCGAACAGGGGGAACGGGCAACTTTTCTGTGCAAATCATAGCTACCTTCATCGAAATTCTCCTTTCCTCATGCGCCTTTTTACCTGCCTCTCGCCACTTTTAAGCCTTTTTGGGCTCGCAGTTTTTGCGCCCGGGAGTTTGTCTTTTTCTGTGTAGGAGCAGCCACTTTCGAGTAGATCAGTGCTTTAGAGACTGGTGCACGCTGAGTCTTTGCAGGAGAAACGGCCCGCTTAGCTTGAGTTGCAGCTTTCTTGCGTTGTTGACTACGCTTAGCCACTTCTTGTTTTGCTGTTTTTTCCTTACGCAGTGCCTCAGAAGCACCTTTTCCTTGTGAAGCCTTGGCTTTTGGCTTGACTGCTGATTTTATGCCATTTTTTGCTGAGATTGCTTTTTTCTTTGTAGCCTTTTTAGCACTCATATCCTGTTTTTTGGCCAAAGCCTTTTTTGGTTTGGCGTTTTTCACTTTACGGCTTGCCAAGTGTGGGTTCAGATCAATTAGGTTAGAGGCACTCGATGCTTTTTTCCGTGGTGCTTCTACTGGCAACTCCTCTTGTGTTTTGAGCATTCCTTCTGTAGCGAGATTTTGCTGTCTGATGCCAATGGTCCGTTTGTTTCTGGATCGTCCTCTTGCCTTGTCAGCTTTGACTGGTTGTGGTTGTTCCTTGACCACTGCGATTGGCTCAACTTTTTTCTTATCGGAAGCTTCTTTACTAACTGCCGATTTTTTCTTCTTGACTATGATGGTTGTCGTCGGCTGGGGCTCCGTTGCTGGTGAGTCTTGTGGCTGCAGATCCCAGCTCTGTTGATCCCACTTGATGTCAGATGCCAGTTGCTGCGGTGCTTTGGCAGCCAGCAGCTCTTCATAGTTTCCCGAAGGATATTTCTCTATGTCTTTTGCCAGTTCTGCCAATGCCTGATTTTTCGTTTGATCCGTGGAGAGCACTCGTTGTAAAATGCCCTCTGCCTCCGTATTTAAAAAAGTCACCGGATCGAAAAACATTTCTTTTAAATGCTTATAAAACTCGTTTGGCATAGCCATGTCGATCAACAAAACCTCAAACGACTCTTTATCCAGCGGATTTGCTTTGTGATAGGCTTCAATCATGCCTCTCATCCAGCCGACATCCCAAACCCCCATATCATCCATCGTACTGGTAATCAGCTTCCGCAAATCCCGGAAAGGCAAATCATAAGAAACGCCATCCAGGTCAATCACCCACAGCCCACCTGGACCATTTTGTCCGTTCGACCAGCCATAATCCTGATGCACGAGTCCCCAATGCGGCTCACCCATCGCGACCATTTTCGGATAAGCCGATGCAATAAGCCGTTGCAATGCTGTTTTTGCTTGTTCTTCATATTGGTCTACCACAGCTAAAATAGATTTGCTTGCGACTGTGTCCGGATACGCTTTCGCCATCTCACGCATCCAACCAATTTTCTTCGTAATCTTTTCATAGTATTTTGGCCAGCGATACAGGCGAGAGGAGTTTTTCGCACCAAGCGGAGGGCGATATCCTTTGGTATGACTGTGAAACTCCCCGAGTCCATAGCAGAGCTCCTGAGCACCAACCAAATCGACTTTAGTAGCGGGTTGAAGGGGAATCCAGTCCGTAACAATCCATAACTTCCCCCCCATCTCTACGAACAGCTTTCCGTCTTTGGCTGGTATGAGCGCAGCAACCCGAGCACCTTGCTTTACTACATAGTCTTGTAAACCCACGCTGTACAAGCTCCGTTCTGGTGTACGATGCAAGACTTTCAAGCTTCGGGGCCCCTTGTCTGTCTCGATCCGCCAAATGGCACCGCCTTTATCCGGCTTAGAAGTAATCAGTTTGCGACTATGAACGGTCATATCGTATTGCTGGCTAACTAAATCAGCTAGCTGATCCACTTCTGGAGGCACTTGCATATCCCAGTCTACAGGAGTTGCTTGGGTTCCATCTTGGGTTCCATCCCTGGTAGCCCAAGGCGTAATCATGTACTGTTCCATACCATTCCCTCCGCATTCTTTTATAAAAAGCACTTTTCATTCTTAATAAGCTATTCGCTCTTTTTTAAACCCGAAACGGACAAATATCTAAGTATGGCTCTATGCCGGAAATTCCTTAAGTTACGTGATTTAGCTTTGCGCTATCCAGCCACTTGACGCAACCAATCCGCCATCATCCTTTTTTTGGTAATTCATTATGACCTCCTATATTAAAAGGCCTTAACCCGCATCACAAAGCAGGTCAAGGCCATCGAAGCTATATCATTAACATTTCTCGTATTTCCTGCTCTGTTAGAGCAGACAACGCTTCTTGTCCCGGTTGAATAACTTCCTCGACGAGGTTCTTCTTTTTCTGTTGCAGCTCATACATCTTTTCCTCGACTGTCGACTGCGCTACGAGACGAATTACTTGAACGACTTTCTTTTGTCCGATGCGGTGGGCGCGGTCTGCTGCTTGCTGTTCTACAGCAGGATTCCACCAAAGATCGTATAAAATCACGGTATCCGCTCCGGTCAGATTCAACCCTGTACCGCCAGCCTTTAATGACATCAGAAACAGATCGCGTTCTCCATTATTGAATCGATTGCACAGCTCAACCCGCTCTGCTGCTGGCGTACTGCCATCAAGATAGAAGAACGGCACTCCGCTATAACCGAGCTCTCTCCCGATCAAGCCAAGCATTCGCGTAAACTGGGAAAATACAAGCACACGTTTCCTGGCGCTTCTGCACTCCTCCATAATTTCAAGCAGCTGCTCGAATTTAGCCGAGCTACCCTCATAGTTTTCGACAAACAATGCCGGATGGCAGCATATTTGCCGCAGTCTCGTTAAACCGGCAAGAATTTTAATCCTGTTCTTATCAAAACTGTTATCCTGGAGGTGTTTCAATGTTTCCTGCTGTAATTGCGCCAAATAGGCTACATACAGCTTCTTTTGTTCTGACAAAAGCTCAGATGCCTGAAGCGACTCGATTTTTTCTGGCAGCTCTTTAAGCACATCACTTTTTACCCGGCGCAGCAAAAAAGGACGCGCTCGTTTTGCTACTACGTCTCGTGACAAGTCATGAAATGCTTTTCTGCTCGGAAACAGCTCGGGAAACACGGCATCATAGATGGACCACAGCTCCTCCAGCCTGTTTTCCACAGGGGTCCCTGTGAGCGCAAAGCGATACTGCGCCTGAATTCTTTTTACGGCGTGTGCCGTTTGCGTCGTGTGATTCTTGAATGCTTGTGCTTCGTCCAGGATGAGAGTATGAAACAGTTGATCCGCATATTGCTCATGGTCGATACGAAGCAATGGATAGGAAGTGATAATGACATCCGCTTCTGACGTATTTTCAAGTAATTTCTTTCGCTGAGCTTTGTTCCCGTCAACGATGACTGTCCGAAGCTGCGGAGCGAACTTCTTCAATTCATTTCGCCAGTTGTACACAAGTGATGCCGGGGAAACAACCAACGCAGGTCGCTCCTTGTTTCGTATTTCAGGGAGTACGGAAACAAGAAAAGCGATGCTCTGCAATGTTTTACCGAGTCCCATATCATCAGCCAGGATTCCCCCAAAGCGGTAATGGGCCAATGTCTTTAGCCATTGAAAACCAAATTTTTGGTAGTCGCGCATAATTGGCTCCAGCGAATCGGGTACGGGAAAATCAAGATGATCCGGATTTCGCATATGATCCAGCATTTGACGAAAGGACTTGCCCAATTGAATTGCTTTTCCTTGCTTGTGTGTGTCCAGCATATGCAGTCCTCGGACCATAGGCAGGCGCATATGCGCTCCCTGCAAATCACGGCTGTGTATACCCATCTCGTCGATGAAATCGGACATTTCCTGAAATGCATCGGCTTCCAAGGGCAGCAGCGCCCCATTAGGCAGTTTATGATATTTTCGTTTTTCTTCCAAGGATTTGATCAATTGGCGAATCTCTGTTTCAGGAATGCCATCCAGCTCAAATGACAGCTCCAGCCAGTTGGTACGTTCTTTTACATCCACCATCACTTTAGGAGCCATCTGTCCTGTATGCAGTCTGATCTTTACAGCAGTGGTTGCATACACGCTTACGAGCTTTTCCAGCTCGGGAACGACATGATAGAGAAAGTCGTATTCTGCTTCTTCGTCTTGTAAAAAGAATCCGGCTTCTGTTTTTGAAAATGCGCTCCTCTCCATGATCTCCAAGATTTTCCTTTCCTTCTCCCCATCTCTCATCAGGATGAGATCGGTCCCGCGCTGCTGCTGATGCTGCTCTAATGGATTTACAATGATGTCGCCGTACTGAAATTCGAGTCCGGCAAGCAGCCGATCTCTCACCCGGTCCAGAAATAGCTTTGCTTTCAGTTTGGTCTGGACAATCCGATCAGAGACAGAACGAGCAATCTGAACGCCACCCAGATTCATTAAGCCTGGTACTACCTGCACCATGAAGGTTTCCATTTGCTCTGAGGAAATCGGAATACTCTTGCGTCGATGCTGATCAAGCAGTTGTTTCATCCCAGCGAGACGCTCGCACTGTTCCGCTGAAACCCGAAACAGCTTGCCCTCAATTAGAAGAACTTGGTACGACTCCATTATCGTAATCGCGTCCAATCCCTGTACATCCAGTTGATAGCTCCCATTTTCTGCTTGGTCAAACGTATACTGGACAGGAATCGCACCTTCAAACATCTCCAGCGGAACAAACTGGCTGTCCTCTTTTTCAATCTGTACGGATGATGCAGCCAAAAGCGCAGGTAGAAGCGAGTCCCAAGACGCCGGTGGTACAAGCAGCATGCGCTCCCCACTCATACTGCTCGGTCCGGTTGGAAAGCGTGTCGTCGTTTCCAAATATACATTTTCATTTTGATAAATACGGATCAACTGCTGCAATACCGCATCATCTTCTTTTTGAAATCGGTGAAGCTGTGGATCGTATGTGAAATGGTTGGAGAAGACAAATATCTCTCGCTTGGATAATCGCTCCAGAAACTCTCGTACTTTTTTCACAATATAAAGCCGCTTGCCTCCGACCTTCAGCTCGATACCAAACATGCGCTTGCGATACCCATAGGAGTAAATTTTACAGGAGAACTCAACCTCCAGACATATTCTCGTATCATGCAAGACAGAGGGCGAGCTGCTTGGTCGAAGTGATTTTGCTTCAAACAGCCCCAGCACCTCTTTTGTCAGCACTGTATCTCGTGACTGGCTGCCTACTAATGCCGTTTCACCATTCCTATCATATCTGGAAGGCATAGCGTAGCTGGCACTTTGATCACGTAGCATCTCCTTTAGTTGCAAGAGCACAGCAGCAACGTGCTGGCAATAATGATTGTAAGAGCGCAGTGTTGGACAGGTGCAAGCAGCCTCTATCGAACTTCCATCTATATCGATTTGTACCTCGTACTTGCTGTTCCCCGCATTTACTGTTGCTTCTACAGCAAGCCCTTGTGGTTCGAAATGGGTCACCGCCACTTTTCTTGTCCGGTAATAGGCTTTTCCCTTTTCGTAGGATATTCGTCCACACAATGTTTTGATGACTTGCTCACTAAGTGTAAAGCTCATCGTACTTACCCTTTCTTTACTAGCAGAATATCTAAATGATAACAGATCGAGAAAAAAAGCGCTCGAACGGTAAGCTCACTTGCGGCTAGCCAGGCAACGAAAAAAGATGCGCCACAAAGACGCATCTTTCCCCGTAAAAGAAAAAGGCAAAGCGATGTTCTGATTAGTCCTCGTCGGAATCGTCCTCAGAATCGTCTCCTTCGGCGTCGTCTCCTTCGTCTTCTTCATCTTCGTCATCTTCGTATACAGGATCTTGACTATCTGTAAAGATCCATTTTTTCTTGGTTCCATCCTCGTATTCGACTTTCACTTCAACCTCTTCAATGTCGTCATCATCGCCAACATGTTGTTGCAAATACTTCAACCAATTCAGCCCCATGACTACACCTCCGGTACTGGATGATTTCACAGTTGTTTTGTCAGCGGATCACCGTTGACTTTGATACTATATGACGGATGTCTCAGAGTGGTTTGGACAGTTGACCCCGCTCTTCTTTATTTTTTCATCAATCCTGCACACTTCTCAAGTGGTTAGGAATGCTTTACATAATTGGATTGGGACTGGACAAACTTTCAATGGAAACTAAACATTTCGTTTGGGGTATGGAAAGGACGTGTATTTTCGGTATGGACAAACGATTCAAGTGGCATCTCATCGGTCTGAGTCTTTTACTCCTGTTGGGGTTGCCGCTCCAGTCTGCTGTAGCCTACCAGGATCATCCGTATCATTTTGGCTTTAAAAAAAGTAAAAACGGCCAACTGCCATCCATCCAGGAAGAAGGATTTAAAGGGATTGTAGATCGACATGGAGCTGTCTTTCTAGGGGATACATCGAAGAAGGAGCTGTACCTCACCTTTGATAATGGGTATGAGAATGGCTTTACTGCTTCGATTTTAGACACGTTACTGGTCAGAAAGGTTCCCGCTATCTTCTTTGTAACTGGCCATTACGTAAAAGAACAGCCTGAGCTTTTGAAGCGTATGGCGACTGAAGGTCACTTGATCGGAAATCACTCCTGGAGTCATCCCGATATGACGACAATCTCCAATCAAAAAGTCAAGGAAGAGCTCGACAAGGTAAAAGCAGCAGTCATACAAGTCACCGGTCAAAAGGAAATGGCGTATTTGCGTCCCCCACGCGGTATTTTTAGCGACCGTACGCTTTCCGTGACAAAGGACATGGGGTACACAAATGTATTTTGGTCAATCGCTTACAGGGATTGGGATACAAAGGTCCAGCGCGGCGCTAAATTTGCGTACGACAGCGTCATGTCGCAGCTTCACCCTGGAGCAGTCATTCTCCTCCATTCTGTTTCCAAGGACAATGCGGAAGCACTCGGTTCCATTATCGACGAGGCTCGCAGACAAGGTTACGAATTCAAAAGCCTGGAACAGCTTCCAACGCCTACAGTCTCGCCGTAAAAAGCAAAACTCCCGACTGGTAGGTACGGGAGTTTTCGCCTCATTTCATTTAATTACGATCGAGCAAGGACGCACCAGCAATTCCAGGGTGTGTCATTTCAAATGGATCCAAAATCAAATCAAGCTCTTCTTCTGTCAAAACATTGTGCTGGAGGCAAAGCTCGCGCACAGATTTTCCAGTCAAAATCGCTTCGCGTGCGATACGTGCTGCTGTTTCATAGCCCAGGTGCGGGTTGACTGCAGTGATCACGCCGACACTTTTTTCTACGTATTCTCTCATGCGTTCACGGTTTGCCTCGATACCTTCCAGGCAATACTTAGTAAACGCACGGAATGCATTGTCCATAATGCTGATGGACTGCAAGAGGTTGAACACCAATACCGGCTCCATCACGTTCAGCTCCAGCTGACCTGCTTCTGAAGCCAAGCAAATGGTATGGTCATTCCCGATCACTTGGAAAGCAACCTGGTTAATGACTTCAGCCATTACCGGGTTTACTTTACCTGGCATGATGGAAGATCCAGGCTGACGTGCTGGCAGCGAGATTTCTCCCAGTCCAGCTCGTGGTCCAGAAGCCATCAGACGCAAATCATTGGCGATTTTGGACATGTTCATCATGCAAACCTTGAGTGCAGCTGAAACTTCTGTATATGCATCTGTGTTTTGCGTCGCATCCACGAGATGCTCCGCTCCACTCAGTGGGAAGCCTGTGATTTCCACGAGTTGCTTCACAACGTTTGTGATGTATTGTGGGTCCGCATTTAATCCCGTACCTACAGCAGTCGCCCCCATATTTACCTCATAGAGGTGCTGACGGGATTGCTTGATCCGTTTGATATCACGGTCTAGCACACGGCGATAAGCCTCGAACTCTTGTCCCAAACGAATGGGAACAGCATCCTGCAAATGCGTCCGCCCCATTTTGATCACGTCATCAAATTCTGTTGCCTTTTTACCAAAAGCATCATGCATTGCTTCCATCGTTACCAATAGTTTTTCCAGCAGATCTAGCGTAGAGATGTGAATCGCTGTTGGGAATGCGTCATTGGTAGACTGAGACATGTTAACATGTGTATTTGGGCTCAGATGGAAGTAATCGCCTTTTTTCTCTCCCAAAAGCTCAAGTCCGCGGTTCGCAATGACCTCATTGGCATTCATATTGATAGAAGTGCCTGCCCCACCTTGAATAGGGTCTACAATAAACTGATCATGCCATTTTCCTTCGATAATTTCCTCAGCTGCTTGAACAATTGCATTTCCCAGACGAGGGTTCAGTCGCGAAACTTCCATGTTGGCAATCGCAGCTGCTTTCTTTACCATTGCCATTGCGATGATCAGTGAAGAATGTAGACGGTATCCTGTGATTGGAAAGTTCTCCGTCGCACGCATAGTTTGGACGCCATAGTAGGCATCAACAGGAATTTCCTTTTCCCCGAGAAAATCCTTTTCAATTCGATACGTTTGTTGTACCATTCTTTTTCGACCAGCTTTCTAAGATAGTGGTTAATGCTTCCTCCCCATTCTATCACAGTTCACCTAAGATAGCCCTTTCTTGTAACAAACGCTTTTATTTCTTCGTCTTACAAAGAGGTAGGACTCACAACAAACCAACAGAATCGAGGGATACCATGAAAAAGTTTCTTTTGCTGCTGTTGACCGTAGGAGTGCTCCAAGGCTGCACAGGTGGTACGCAAAGCTCAGTGGAGCCACAGACTCCTCCAGCCACAACCCAGCCAGAGACACCTAGCACACAGCCTGAAACACCCGCTCCATCGCAGCCACAAACTCCGGCTGAAAAGCCTCCCGCTGCCGAGCAGCCAGAATCTTCTGAAGGGGTCTATGCCAATGATATTTTCCGAAAGGTAACCGTGAAGAAAACAGGTGATGATACGTTCGAAGTGAAAGGCCAGGCACAAGTTTTTGAAGGAACGGTCAGCTACGTCGTAGAAGACGGGCATAACGAACTGACAACAGGCTCCATTCAAACCTCTGCTGGCGCACCTGAATGGGGTGACTTCACGCATACGGTAAAAGTTAAAAAAGCGGATCCGAATACAACGCTTATGCTCATTTTGTTTGAAACGAGCATGAAGGACGGCAGTCGCCGGATGGAGCTCATTATTCCACTCCCGGAGAAATAGAGTGACTTGAACGAAAAGCTCCAATCGCTCGGTATTGAAATAATGTTTATCATCGTCAAAGACAGCGCTTCTGTTTGTTTGAATATAGACCTTAAAGCCAAAACACCATGCGGACACTTCCTGCATGGTGTTTTAGCATGATGGAGTGGTCTTGCTCCTCTCCTGATATCCCCTATGCGCCAGGTGGCTTCACATCATCAGGAATTCCGGCACGATACGTAAAGCCTTTGGTGCTCTCCACAAACTCAGCTTTCGCTCTGTCTAATACGCCGTCTTCGTTGTGCAACAGGTCATAGGCGGTCAGCGCCATAATTTTTGCCGCATGATGCATTCCCTTCATGCCAAGCGTGGAGCCAAAAGAGGCCGTCGCTTGCCACGTATGTACTTGAACTCCACGGGGTGCGCATGTCGTCGTCACTTGGCCAACAGGAGTGATCCAAGAGACATCCCCAACGTCCGTCGAGGCTCCCACCGACTTTCCTACCTGCTTTAAATCGTGATAAAAAGCGGAATCCAGCAGATTGTCCTTCCGCTCGCCTGCCTTTTCCGTTTCTGTAGCCACAGCAGCGATTGTCTGGCACAAACTTTTTGCGAACGACTCTTCTTCCTCGGTAAATTCCATTTGTCCAGCATCCGCTGTTTGCAAATACATATGCTCATTCAATACGAGATTGGGCAATGTGTCGTAGCAGCCAGCCTTGATCTCCCATCGCACTGAGGTCTCTGTCATCATCGTTGCCCCTTGGGCGATTTTGATCAATCGGGCTTGCAGTTCATCCACCTGCTTGCGGCTTGCTCCACGCAGAAAGTAATAGACACTGGCGTTATCTGGTACGATGTTTGGTGCCATCCCCCCATTCGTAATCTGATAATGGATACGGGTCCCGTCCGGTACGTGCTCACGCATATAATTCGCTCCGACGTTCATAAGCTCTACTGCATCAAGCGCACTTCTCCCCAGATGTGGAGCCGATCCAGCGTGCGCCGTCACGCCAGAGAAGTAAAATTCGATCGCCGATAATGCCTGAAATCGTACATTACTCGTGGTATTGGCACTGCCTGGATGCCAGGTAAGGGCACAATCTAAATCATCAAAAGCACCTGCCCGCGCCATGAACGTCTTGCCAGAAAGCAATTCCTCTGCTGCGCAGCCATAGTAGCGAATCGTACCTTTTATCTTTTCAGCATCCATTCTGTCCTTGAGGGCAATCACGGCCTCTACTCCTGCTGTGCCCAGCAAATTGTGACCACAGCCGTGACCTGGTCCATTTTGAACAAGCGGTTGATAGGCAGGGCTCACCTCCTGGGACAAGCCGGGCAAGGCATCAAATTCTCCCAAAATACCAATGATCGGGTGACCAGATCCGTACTCTGCAATAAACGAAGTTGCAACATCCCCAATTCCGGTACGAATATGAAACCCTGCCTCCTGAAGCGTGCTGATTTGCAGCTCAGAGGCAAAGCTTTCCGTATATCCCAGCTCTGGTTTCTCCCAGATTTGTCTTGAAATATCGGTAAATCTGTGCTCATTTGCTTCAATCCAACTCGTTAAATCTGACTTTGCCATAACACTACCTCCTCTGTCCCTGATTCGATGCGATGCTTCCATTTATAACGAGCTTTTCAGCTTGTGCTGTTTTTATTGTAAAAGCGCTGGTGCCAAATAGCATTGTGGTACTCTATCATGTTTTTCTTATTTCATTGTGTGTTTCTCCAGTCACTTCCTTTCAGAAAAACAGGATTTTACGAATTACAAACAGAAAACAAAGAGAGGATTTGTCCGTGTATCATGAAGTGATTTCTTGACGAGGAGAGTAAGCTATGTTGCCCAATACCTCTATACAAATAGGCCATGATCGATTCCCTGCTGCAAGCTACCATATATGGACAGCTACTGCCCATCATCATTGGTCTTATTTTCAAGATCATATTGCCGCCGGTTTCGAGCAGTCGACCGATGAGCCTGCCTGTGATGACTGGAGCTGGCCACACCCCCAGTCTTTGACTCACTTTTCGTATTCTACACAGTTTGATCGTGAGAAAGGCTGCCAGTTGTTCCTATTTACGACTGAGAATCCTGAATTGATTCCTGTCCGTGCCTTGCTCTATTGTGACGAGCCACAAGATCGGTCCATCTGTGATCTTTTCGTGCTGCATGTCAGGTACACCCTGTTGCAGCAAGCCTTTCACAGTCAATGGCAAGAGCATGAGCAATGGCTTCAAGGACTGCGCTCCTTGACCTCCTCGCTGGATGTAGATGTACTATTGCTTCATATTATGAAAAACGCGATGCAAGCCATCCCTACAGTGGATCGTGGCTTCCTGATGCTTTATGATGCTGAAACGAATTTGCTGATCCCAAAAGCGAGCGTAGGCATGGGTTCCCAAATCTATGATTTCAAAGCAGCTATTGGAGAAGGAATTACCGGAAAAGTATTTCAAGCTGGGGTCGGACGTATTTTTGATCGGGAGCAAGCCAGAGAAGCCATGAAAAATATTCGTCCAGAGAACATGGCGCATCTCATAGAAGCTTCGGTTGCCGATGATGTAGAGTTTGATCAGCCGATTGTCATGGCTGTCCCCGTCACGATGAACGAAGAGCAGCTCGGCGTGATGATTGTGCATCAAATCAAAGCAAAACGCCAGCTAACCTGGCAGGATCTGCGCCGGCTGCAAGGATTGGCTGATCTCGCAGCGATTGCGATCTACAATGCCCACTTGTACACAGAGCAGCGCCGAGCGAACGAATATTTAGTGAAACGCAGCCAGATACATGAAATATTTATCCAGCTTTCGCTAGAGGAAGCCGATCTAGGCACGATCACAAGCACCACCTGCAGCATGGTTGGTATGCCTACCGCCTTGATTGACCTTACCCAAAATCAGTGGTATCCTGCTCAATCCGAAATCGAAACACACTTTTCCAGCTTCTCTCTTTTTTCAAGCTGGGAACGTAAATGCTGCCCTCGCGAAGTAACGCTACCTACGGGCGATTGCTATCATTTATTCCCAATTGCAGGTGGCGGCATCACACTTGGTTGCTTCGTCGTAGAGCTGCTTCGTCCCATGGAACAGCTCGATATGGTTGTACTCGAACAGGCTGGAGCCATCGTGGCGCTAGAGATGATCAATACACACTCGCGGACAGAGCTTGGCTACAAAAAAAGCTTTGAATTTTACAATGACCTGCTTCTCTTCCGGGAACCTGCTGATCTCGTCGCTAGAGCCAAGGAATTTGGACTTTTTGCCAAACAGCCTCTTTTTGTCGTCTTAATCCAGATGAGCAATTCGTTGCAGAATCCAAAACAAAAAGAGGCATGCCATAGACGCCTTATTGCAGGCCTGCATACGACGCTTGGTTCAAGAAGCGGTTTGCTGTTTAGTTTCCATGAAAAAATTACACTTGTTTTGCATGCGGACAGTTCTCTTAAACAAAATCATTTGCTGCAAAAAATTTCAACGGCTATCGAACGTTGGGAGACGGAAGACACCCCTGTTTTGCAAATTGGGGTCGGCAGCCTGTACCCTGGGCTTGAGCATACTGCCAAAAGTGCAGAAGAAGCGAATAAATCACTTACCTTTCTGCATAACCGAAACAAGCCTGGGATGATTCGATACGAAGAGATTGGCATTAATCGTCTCTTTCTCAGTCAGCCTCCCGAGGAAATCGAGCGGTTCATTAACGAAATTCTAACGCCTTTGCGCAGTTCGAAAGCACAGGCCAGTGAACTGGAGCAAACCGTAAAAGAATACATTGCGGCCAATCGCTCGACCTCGCTTACTGCGGAGCGCCTGCACATCCACCCGAATACGCTCTATCATCGCCTTCGAAAAATTGAGGAGATTCTCCATATCGATTTGGACGACCCGGACGACTGGCTTAAGCTGTATTTGGCTTGCCATTTAAGTCAGACGTACTAAATACGCAAAAAACCCCAGCCTACACCTGATTACAGGGGCTGGGGTGTACCGTTTTTCAGAACAAAAAAGCTTCACGCACTTATTTTTTCGAGTGACTCTTTGCCTCTTTTCTTGGCCATTCGGTTCGCGATAAAAGTAAACAAGAATGCACAGACAAGCCCTGTTGCCATCGCAATCATAAATCCGAGCATATTGTTGGACAAAAGTGGCGCCATCACAGATGGAACGTACGCGGTGCCTCTGACGTCAAACACGCCTACCATCATTCCCGCGATCCCTGAAGAAATAATCGCCCCTGAAAATACGAGTTTGTTGGAAAACATAAAGGGATATGCTGCTTCCACAAACGTTCCAAAGCCCATATTGATCAAAAAACCGGGTGTTGCAACTGTCGCTTCACTTTTGTCTCTCGGTGAAACGATGTTTGCCAGTGTGATACCTGCTGATACCATGACCAGGCCAACCATGTCCACGGCTCCCAAAAAACTGTTTCCTGTTTTCTCCATCTCCAAAAGGACGATCGGCAAAATCGCTGCGTGATAGACTCCTCCGATAATTGCAGGCCAAATCAGCAGTCCCGCCATTAAGCCAGCCAGAATCGGACTGAAGGAAACCGCCCCTTCGATCAGCACCTTTACCCATTCACCCGCCTGAAGCGCAATCGGTGCCAGCAAGTAGAAGACAAGCAAGCCTGCGACTAGACCCGATATGCCCCCAGCGATGATATTTACAGTCGTTGTGGGAAAACGCCACTCAATGCATTTACGGAAAAGGACGTTCACGAGAAGTCCTGCACCGATCCCGCCAATCATTCCCCCGATAATCCCTCCATCCATCGACAAGACACCAGCTAAAACACCTGCCACGACCGATACTTCCTCCATGTCCGATACTTGCTTGGCTGCAATCGCCGCGATCACGACAGGCAATGCTTTGATCAATACATCGAACACGCTACCGAGCATGTCCAGACCAGGTATTTTACTTAGCGCCAAAACGAGAGCGAGCGCGATAAAACCAGGCAAAGATGACATCATGATTCCGCGTATATTGATTCGCTTCCAGGGGCTGGCTGATATTCCTGATGACTCCTTGGAATCACCGATCATGGGGCGATACGAGATCCCCCAGTGCTTGCACAACGCCGTCATAAAGCTGATCGCCCTCGTACGGTTGGTTGTACCTGTGGTCCCCGAAGTCAGAACCACTTTTGCTCCTTTGGCACTGATCAATGCCATAGAAGTTCCGCCCGTTCCGACAATCGGTATTTGCTTATTCACCGCAGTTGTGATTGCACGATGGTTTGCTCCATCCGGGTCCGCGCTCATAGTGATTAGCCCGTCTACCAGTCCCTGCTCGATGTCAGCGGATAGTGCCTCGTCCAGCTCCTGCACATAATCGTTGCATTCTTTTAAGCTCCCGTGAAACCTTGTTACGATTTTGCTTTCCGTTTCATCCCACGCATACACCGTTGATAATGTATCTTTTCCAGCCATATCCATTGAGCCTTGTGCTGCGACAAATTGAATCCACGCAATCTGAATATTGCCAGCCTTTGTCTGATTGATGATCTCCTGTAACAGCTTTTCGGGGTCTTTGCCACCGAGATTATACAAATTCCCTCCGCTGCTTCCTACTATAGCCACTCGCTTCATCGGCTTTCTGTCTCCCTTTGTTTCATTTTAGTAAAGCGTTACCTTATTATCATTTTAGTTTAGTAATGCAATAAAGTAAATTCAATATATTCTTTATCATCTGACAAGCAAAATGGGTCCTTGAACGAATTTTTGAAATGAAATGGAAATATGGTATGATTTGGTGGTTATTTTTATCGAATTGTTATAGAAAGGGAGGGTTTCACGAAAATGGAAAGTCAATATGGAATCGGGTGGGGGACACTTGCGTTAATCAATGCTGGATTAGCCCAATCGAAAAACCGCAGCGGCTTGAATTGGTTTCTCTTGTCTCTGTTTCTGGGTCCGATCGCAACGTTTTTACTCGTTATTTTTGAAAAGTTGCCAGAAAAATCATAACCCTCTCTATATAAGAGAGGGTTATGATTCACTACATCTATCTCATGTGGGGCAGCGGGCTGCCTTTCATCATGTTGTGACTACTTTTGTTCGTCTTGCTCTTCTTTGTAGCATTCCATGCAAAGAGCATTGTTGTTTTCGATTTCATACTCTGTTAAACGAGCCTGGCAAGATCTGCATTGTTTTTCAGTTAGCACCAAGTTCAAGACTATATCTCCTCTCAATGATGTAATGTAGTCTATTTATATTATAACGGAAGGTTTATATCGAATAAGCTGTTTTGTGTTAAAATTTTGTGAATTCTTGCAAATTATAAAAAATAATAAAGTACTTCAGGAGGCAGAAATGGATTCCCCTTATTTTTCTTTTTTGATCTCGGGAGAACCTTTTCGTTTATTTTCTTCTTCTCATGTTGTGTCTCTCCTTATCTTACTCTTTTTGATTGTGCTTCTTTATCTGTATCGGCATAAGCTGCAAACACCTTTGGTCAGCAAGTGCACGCGCTATGTGCTGGCAGCTCTCCTGCTCCTCTCGGAGGTGTGCTATCAGCTCTGGCACGTATATACGGAGAGCTGGTCTGCTGCTTATACCTTGCCTCTGCAGTTATGTAGTGTCACCTTGCTTTTTTCTGCTTTCATGCTATTAAGCAAAAATTACGTTCTATATGAAATCACTTTTTTTGCAGGGATTGCGGGTGCCGCACAAGCATTGCTCACCCCAGAATTGTTTTACCCGTTCCCTCATTTTCGGTTTTTCCATTTTTTCCTTGCACATGCCGGAATTGTACTGGCTTGCCTGTACATGACCTGGGTAGAGGGGTATCGCCCTGTACTCCGCTCGATTTGGAAAACGATGGGCTTTCTGAATCTGCTCCTGATTATTGCCTTGCTGGTGAATAAATGGACGGGAGGCAACTATTTATTTGTGTCCCATAAGCCGGAAAACGCCAGCCTGATTGATTTTTTGGGCACATATCCTTGGTATATCCTCTCGCTGGAAGGGGTCGCTCTGGCTCTGTTTTCACTGCTATTTATACCATTTGCGGGTAAGAAGCCCACGTCGAAAGAACGCAGCAAGGATTTTACCTCCTAGTCTACTTCTGTTCTGCGACCCACTCTGTTACGTACGGCAGGAAGCGTTTTGCGGCCGGCGATTGCTTGGCAAACGATGTGGCTGCCATACCAAGCGACCGATAATGCTCCCCTTCTAGCGGGATTGTGCGGATGTTGGCAGGGAGTCGGAACAAAATCATTTCAGGCAGGATACTGATTCCCAGTCCATTTTGCACCATCGCAATAATCGCATGATCGTCTCCCACCTCATATTTAACCCGCGGCTGCAGATGATACTGAGCGAGTAGCCGCTGGATATCATTGTCGCAGCCTGCTTTCGGCATGACAAAAGTTTCCTCTGCAAGCTGGCTCACATGGACACGTTCGCAATTGTATAGCGGATGCTCATCTGTCACAAGCAAATATAATTGATCCTTTTTCAAAGGGATCGTCTCCAGTTCCTCTGTGGTCGGCAAGGATACGAAGCCGAAATCCACCTCTCCTGTTTGAATCCAGTACTCAATCTGGTCATAATACCCTTCCATAAGCTTGATCTCAATCGCCGGATAATTGTCTTGAAACCGTTTTAGAATTCCTGGCAGCCATTGTGTAGAGACACTGGTAAAGGTCCCGATTCTGACTGTTCCTACCTCCATCCCATTGATCGAGGCTACCTCCTGCTTCATTCTTTCATTGACACGAAGCATCTCACTCATGTAGGGAAGCAATCGCTCTCCATTACTTGTCAGACTAATGCCGGATCTCCCTCTGGTCAAAATCGAAAATCCGTATTCCCGCTCCAAGCTTGCTATGGCATGGCTGACAGCCGATTGCGTCAGCCCGAGTAGCTCTCCTGCACGGGTCAAGCTCCCTGATTCGATCACCGAAATAAATACCTCGAACTTGCTGAGACTCAAATCTCCTCGCCTCCAATCCATCAATTTCATTCATGAAAAGGATGATAAACATTCATTTTTCTTATTTAAAAGATACTCGTATACTGAGTAAGGCGCAACCCTGATCATCACAGACATCGCCCAGCACCTGGGCAAGGAGGCTCGACATGAAAACGCAGGCAAAGGCTGATTTAGCTCTGCTAATGTGTACCCTTTTTTGGGGATCATCTTATTTATTTATGCAAATGGGACTAAAGGATTTGGAGACTTACAATTTGATCGGTGTGCGTTTTGGCATAGCTTTCTTACTCGCCGCAGCTTTTTTTCACCGGCGCTTGCTCAGAACGAATCGCAAAACGCTCCTTCATGCCTGCATACTCGGAGCAATCCTGTTTGGCGTGTTTGCTACCGTCACAAATGGGGTGAAGACGACAACCGCTTCACAAGCTGGTTTCTTGGTCAGTCTCACCGTCATCTTTGTTCCGATTCTCTCGATTCTGCTGCGGAATAAGCCGCCAAAACGCGTGTTTTTCGGCGCTGGGCTTGCTATGGTAGGTATCGGATTACTTACGCTGAGCACTGAGCTGCAGATCAGTCAGGGCGATTTATTATGCATGGCTGGTGCGCTCTGTTACGCTACACATATTATCGTGACTGGCAGATGGGCTGGGGAGTCAGATACGCTCCAGCTAGGCATTTATCAGCTTGGCTTTACTGCTCTGTTTGGACTCATTTGTTCTATTTTATTTGAAACACCTAAGTTGCCTCATACTTCCGAATCTTGGCTGGCGGTGCTCTCCCTCAGCATTTTGTGCAGTGCGATCGGCTTTGTTGTGCAAACCGTTGCCCAAAAATATACGACCCCCGCGCATACAGGGGTAATCTTCTCGCTTGAGCCTGTATTCGCCGCTCTTTTTGCTTTTTTGATTGCTGGAGAGACTCTTTCTGCTCGAGGCTATGTTGGTGCGAGTCTCGTTCTGATCAGCGTTCTGATTGCGGAGATTGACATAAAAAAATGGCGACGTAGCAAGCAGAGTGGGCACGCCTCCGCGTCATAAGAAAATCGGCTCTTTGGATAGAGCCGGTTTTTATTTTGGCACCGCTCTCTGATGCGACTCGCCCAAGCCTTTCAACGGCTCCGGGGATAGCCCCGTTCGTTTTAAGCGGATGGAAATTCGTGGTATCTATCCTTTTTTTCGTTGAAAGAAAGCTTGATGGGGTACGTTATGTGCAAGCAGGTATTACTTTAATGAACCGGGGGGAAATGTATGCACCAAAAAACTAAGGGCCGCCTCCCATCCTTTCGGCACACTCCACAACAAACAGGTCTGGATTGGTCTCGTCCACATCCCTCTACCCACGAACCACATAAGCATGGTCAGCTTGATAAACAGTCGAGGCTTCTGCTTCTGGTAAACGTTTTGTTCATAACTGCTGGTGCTTTATCCGGCACGTTTGTCAACGTTTATCTCTGGAAGGTCAAAAGTCAGTTCGCACCCATAGCCTGGTTTACGTTTACTACACATCTAGTCGGGGCACTGACATTTTGGTTGGCAGGCTGGTATGCGAAGCAAGGGAACAAGATGAATATTCTTCGTGCTGGCATGGCAATATCTGCGCTCTTTTACCTGGTCGTGCTCTGGATCGGTCCTCAGGCGGCAGCCTATGCGCCTCTGCTCGGATTCATTCAAGGAATGGCAGTCGGCTTATTCTGGTTAGCCTTTAACGTCGTCTATTTTGAAATTACTGGTCCCGACAATCGCGATCGATTTAATGGTTGGGCGGGACTGTTAGCATCTGGAGGCGGCATGCTGGCTCCATGGATCTCAGGCTTGCTCATTACCCGTTTGCCTGGTAATAGCGGCTACTCGCTCATTTTTGGCCTATCCTTGGCTCTGTTCATTGTGGGCGTGATCATCAGCTTTTTCCTGAAAAAGCGTCAATCCGAGGGCAATTATTCGTGGACATTCGCCCTGCGGTGCTTACGGGAAAATCCTGAATGGCGATTTGCTGCAGGGGCGCTGGCTGGACAAGGTTTGCGGGAGGGACTTTTTGGGTTCATCATCGGCCTGATGGTCTACATTGCGACGAAAAGTGAAATGACGCTTGGCAACTACTGGCTCATCACGTCTGCTGTCGGTATCGTCAGCTACTATTTCACTGCTAAATGGCTTACCGTTCGCTATCGCAAGTGGGGTATGCTTATCGGAGCTGTCATCATGTCGGGAGTGGTCACGCTGTTCTTTTGGCAGGTCAGCTATACAAGCCTGCTTATTTTTGGGATTGCGGTTGGAATTGCCTACCCGCTTTTTTCCGTACCCATGCTCTCCACGATCTTTGATTTGATCGGAACCAATGAGGAAAGCGCACGGAATCGCGTAGAATATGTCGTGTTGCGTGAATTTGCTCTGGACGCTGGACGCTTGGTCGGGATTATCATCTTTTTAATCGTGACCTCGATTAGTATTTCACCCACTACATTAAACTGGCTGATTCTCTCCATCGGAACCGGTCCAATCATTGCCTGGCTTTGTATGGCTCGACTGTTTCAGACGGTTCCTGCAGCCAAAGATAAGCATCAGTAATGACGATGGAAAGTCATCCACCGCTACCTTTTCCGTGGGTGGCTTTTCTGTTTTTGAAAACAGCAGATTTAAGGCTCAGTAAAGCTGCTAACTTTTGGTATAATGGACGAATGCGTCGGTAATCTCCCACTGTTCCCAAGGAAAATACATAGACGTACCCGTGAAATGACCAAAGGAGAAGCATCGTGCAGAAAAAACTAATCGTATTCATTCTGGCGCTTTTGATTGGCTTCGGTTCTTGGATTCTTGAGCAGCAGGATTCTACGACTCCGGTCGTGACCACTGATGCCGATTTTGTACTTGAGTTTCCAAGCGATCGTTATCCTGAAACGGCAAAGCATATTCAGACAGCCATCGAAAAGGGACAATCTGCTGTCTGTACCATCGACCGCAAAAATGCCTCCAAGCACCGGGATGCTTCTCTTCGTGGTATCCCGACCAAGCCCGGGCTGGACCGTGATGAATGGCCAATGGCGATGTGCAAAGAAGGAGGAACAGGTGCGGATATTGCCTACATCTCTCCTTCCGATAATCGTGGAGCTGGCTCATGGGTAGCCAAGCAGCTCGAAAGCTACCCCGATGGGACACGTGTCCAAATTGTCATAAAATAATGGCAACGCTCGACTGACAAAAGTCCTCTTTGATCGGAGGGCTTTTGTATTTTTAAATCGTGGATTCACTCACTTGTTGCTCTTCAGTTTTATTGATGTGTATCCCCAACCAGATGAACCCTGCTCCGGTCAATGCAGAACCGGTTAGTATCGACACAGGCGCAAAAGCCCCAATAAATTCTGCGGAAGCGAACAAAATCGTTCCCATCACAAGCAGAACCCCTCCAGCTCGTGCCTTTTCTCCACGGACAATCAGCTCTGCCCCGACCATAACGATTCCGAGCACAAAAAGCAGTGGACCTGTTCCTGTAATCCAGCTCACGCCACTTCCACCAAGTAGCGCAGTGGCATCTGGCATCGTGATACTTGCTGTTTCTACGAAAACAATCGCTGTTACAAATATGGTGCCAGCAGTCGCCATCAGCATGCCAGCCACTCCCCAGACGTTCTTGTTTGAATGGGAATCATAAATGGCAATAAAAGCGAAAGCCATTGCCAAATGCGCAATGAAAATCATGTTTTTTGCCAGCATAATCCATGTCTCATCGTTCGTTGTTTCTTCCAGAAGATGTCCGCCAGCGAGTAAAAATCCGGTAACCATGGCTGCTACTGAGCCTAGCCAGCGTAGGGATAGGTGTTTCGACATGAAGAATCCTCCCGTGTAATAGACTGTTTCCTTCCAAAAACTAATTTAATTAGTTTTTGACTACAAAAAGACGATTGCGCACCAGTATTTTGTATCGGTCCTTCTTTACTCCCTTACCCGAGCATGTATTCCAGCCAAAAATGTATCCACAAGCATTCTGAATGAAACATCTAAATCTAGCGGTAAACCAAATCCACCACTGCTTTCAATCGATGCAAATCCGTGCAGAATACTGCGAAATCCACGAATCGTATGCAGCGCGTGGTCCCCCTGCAGATCATACACTTGCAAGGTTTGGGCAACCAGCTCAACAACCTGCTGCTGTGCTTGATGAAGCTCAGGATCGCTTGTGACCGGTGCGCGAAATGTCGCATCGTACAAACCCGGATGATTCCGTGCAAAAGAAACGTAGGCATCACTCATGACATAAACGGCAGCATCTCCCAAAAGCCCATCTGCCGACACCTGGAGCTTCTCATACAACCGATTCAATCCATAGATCGCAATGCTCTGCTTCAAAGCCTCCAGGCTATCCACATGATTATAGAGAGAGGGGGTACGGACATTGAGCCGCTGAGCCAATTCGCCCAGTGAAATTCCGTCCATCCCCTTTTCATCTGCCAATACAGCGGCTGCACTAACTACCGTTGTAAAATCCAAGCCCATTCTTGGCATAAAGCTCCCCCTTCCTCATGGCTTTTTCATCTGCAACTTAATTCCTTGCTCCATAAGAACACATTAACTAATCTGATTAGTTTTCGCAATCCCTCTTTCCTTCTTTTTCATCCTCAACAGGTTACACTTGTAGTTCCTCTGCTTCTGCCCTACTATTTAATGGAAATATGATGAAGCCTGGTGATAATATGAGACATTCTAGCAGTAGCATTTTTTATGAGAGTTGCGGAGAAGGATATCCTCTCGTCATTCTTCACGGTTTAGGGACTGACCACCGCTCCATGAAAGCGTGGATGGAGCCTCTTTTCGAAAAGCGTACTGGTTGGCGGCGCATTTATTTGGATCTTCCCGCACATGGTCACAGCAGTGTGGAAGATTGGGTCAAGACATCTAATGATCTGCTTGAGATGCTCTTGCGCACGCTCGATTCTTTGCTTCCTGGGCAACGTTTTTCACTCATAGGCAAGTCTTTCGGTGGCTATCTTGCACAAGGGATTCTTTTTAAAAGAGCCGAGCTCGTAGATAGCATCAGCCTGATCGCACCTGCCCTCCACATAAAAGAGCGTACCCTGCCTTCACGTGTTGTTCTTGAGTCTGATGAGCAGCTCCTCGCTTCTCTAGATGCCGATATTCGGACAGCATTCAAAACCTTGATGATCGTGCAAACAGAGCAGAGCCTGGAAGCATTTTTGCAAGAAGTCCAACCCGGACGTCTACTCGCGAATCGGGAATTCCTTACCTCAGACTGGCGTACCAAAGGCTATTTCTTCTGCTTTGAACCGTTTGCCGAAGAGAGAATCTATCCACAATCAGCCTTATTTTTGCTCGGACGTCAGGATGCGATTTGTGGATATCGCGATCATTTTGAGCTATTGAAGCATTTCCCTCACAGCACATTTGCGCTTCTGGATCATGCTGGTCACATGCTGGAAATCGAGCAAAGGATTTTAGTTCAAGCCCATCTCCAGGAATGGCTCGATCAATTAGGGAAGCAGCATCTATAGAGGTGAAAAAGCTGCAATGACATTCTAATCTCATCTAAACGTAAAGGTATTTTTCTCAATATAACTTGCTTCTTTTGCACTTTTAACGATGATATCAAAATTTTCACTGTATGGATGCATAAAAATCTCATACTGAATACGTCGTTCGTCATGGGATTGTTTTAAATAATGGATATCTGCATTCCTCTCTTCGATATCACGAATGGAACGTCTTTTCGGACATTCCTTCAATAATGGTTACTTTTCTGTCTGAAGCGAGAATTTCACTTTTCAAATAATGCGTATCGATGGTCCGTACATCCATATTTTCTTTTAACATCTGTATATCTCTTTCCAAAAAAGATACGTGATGGGCAGCAGGATGGCAGGCAGTCATTTTAGATCGATGCCATTTTCCTTTGTAGGTATAATCAATCTCTGCATATTTTCTTATGGCCGAACTCACAGCAACTTTTCTTTCAAAGTGAGTATTAGACTATTGAACCCGCTCGTGCAACCACAAGTATGGATTATCAAAGCTCTGCCATGTCCTTTGTATTTATATGTTTGATTTCGTTAATCCCCTCTGATCTCCCTTGACTGGTCAACATTTCGAATAGTCCGTCTGGGACAAGCTTGATCCTCTTACATTAGTCGCAAGTGTAATTATATTCCAAACACTTTGGTAGGTACAATTACACGAAACAGTGTCTCTCATGCAATAGAAACGACAAACAGGCTCTTACCATGAATCAGATACTCACAGTAAGAGCCTTTCGCTATCTATATAATTCTCTCGATTCAGGAAGTGAGCCTCCATCCACTTGTCTCTTGCTGAAGCCGCCACAGACGAGCGTACAATCCCCCCTGTGCAACCAGCCCCTCATGCTGACCTTGCTCCACTACTCCCCCATTCTCAAGCACGTAGATGTTATCCGCATTTCGGATTGTTTTCAAGCGGTGAGCGATGGCGATCACGGTTCTTCCCTGAATGAGAGTATCAATCGCTTTTTGAATCTCAGCCTCATTTTCTGGATCGAGGGAAGCTGTCGCTTCATCCAAAAGGACGATCGGTGCATTTTTCAAGATAGCCCTGGCGATAGAAATCCGCTGCTTTTCTCCACCGGATAGCGTGTTGCCGCCTTCCCCCACCACGGTGTCATAGCCATTCGGCAGCTTCATGATAAACTCATGGCAGCAGGCCAGCTTGGCCGCTTCCTCCAGCTCTGCTTGTGTCGCATCGCTTTTTCCAAAGCGGATGTTGTTTGCAATCGTATCCTGAAACAAATACACATCTTGAAAAACCATAGATATACGGGACAGAAGCGCTTCTGGGTCCATGCTCGCCAGAGACTGGCTTCCCATCATCACGATCCCTTCTTTCGGATCATAGAATCTGGCTATCAAGCGCAGCACCGTACTTTTTCCGCTTCCGGAAGGACCTACCAATGCTGTGAAAGAACCCGCGGGCATGTGCATGCTCACCTCGTTCAAAACATTTTTATCAAGGTAGCCAAACGATACTTGTTCGAGAGTGACATCGTTTTGTACGGGCGGCATTTTCTCGCCTTGCATGATTGGCTCATGTAGCAGTTGAACAATTCTCTCGCCCGCCTGTTCGTGATAGCGAAACTCTGCATAGTTGACCAGTGCAGTCGTCAATGGATCGAAAAGACGCGTCCCGACTAGCAAAAACACCACAAAGGTAATCAAATCCAGACTTCCACCGACCAGCAAATACACGCCTACAATCACCATCAGCGTAAGGCCAGACCGGATGAGTGCGATAGCACTGAGAATGATCGGACCGAGTAACCCTTCAATCTGGATGCTGTGTCTCATCAGCTCTCGGAAAGCATTCTCCAGGCGAACGAAGCGCTCCCCAGTCAAATTGTAGGCTTTGATTACCCGAATACCGTTCAAGTACTCTTGTAGACGATTAGCCGCATCAATTTTGGCGCGCATATGATTGGAACCGAGCTTTCTTTGAATCCCCCCAGTCGTCAGCACCAGTAAAATCGCGATTGGAAAAGCAGCAAACAGTGCCAAAGCCATTCTCCAATCAAAAAGAGCAAGACCGACAAGAGCAAGGATCGGCATGATCAACGCCCCAATCATTTGCGGAACCAAGTGCGAAATGCCATGCTCCACCATCGTAAAATCGCCCATCATCATATTCGCCAAATCGCCTGGGTCACGTTTGTGTAGATAGCCGAGAGAAAGCTTGCGCAGATGCTCTGCCAGCTTGGCCCTACCCTCCGCTGCCACGCTGTACGCTCCGCCAAATTGCGCCCTGTACGCCGGGATTTCGCACACATACATCAGGACTAATGAAAGCACCAACCCGCCACATACCCACCACAGTCTTTCCGTAGCCAGCTGGGCGGTAGAGTCGGCAAACGTAGCAAAAATCAGGCGTGCTGCCTCCGCCAAAAGAACAAATGGCAAAATGGCGACGAGATTAGCCAATGTAGTATAAAGCACGGGCTTTAGCAATGAGCGCGGGCTACCCGCCGTAATGTTGTGCAGAATGTTCATACGTGTGCTCCCCTCCCCTCTCTTTTCCGATTTGCCAATCTTCGGCATCGGTGTAAGCTCGCCACATTCTTGCATACACACCGTTCATTGCGACCAGCTCATCATGTCTTCCCTTTTCGGCTAGCTGTCCTGCATGCATGACCAGTATTTGATCTGCATCACGTATCGTTGCCAGACGATGGGCAATCACGATGACCGTCTTGCCTCTCATCAGCTCTCCCAATGCCTTCTGCATCTCATATTCATTTTCAGGATCAGCAAAAGCTGTCGCCTCATCCAAGACAAGAATCGGAGCGTTCTTTAAAATGGCCCTGGCTACAGCAACTCGCTGCTCCTCGCCTCCCGACAAATAGACACCGCCTTCTCCGATTAGCGTATCGTAGCCTTGTGGAAGCTTTTGGATAAAATCATGGCACTGCGCTGCTTTTGCCGCGGCATAAACTGCCTCCGGTGACGCATCCTTCTGGCCAACCGCGATGTTGTTGTACACCGTATCATAAAAGAGAAAGGTATCCTGAAATACAAATGCCACGGTATTCATCAGATCACGTGTAGCCATGTCGCGTATATCCACTCCACCGATCCGAATCGCTCCGGCTTTTACATCCCAAAATCGTGGAATGAGGTTAGCGACTGTTGATTTCCCCGCACCAGATGGACCTACCAGTGCTGTCACCTGACCGTGTCTGGCGAGAAACGATACATCACTGAGAGCTTCTCCTCCGCTATTTCCATTGGACGCATAGGCAAATGATACGCGGTCAAATTCGACATCAAAGGTCTGGGGCGCAAGCGATACGGCTGGCTCTGGAATCGATGTTTCCGCAAAAATACGATCCATCCTCTCTACGCCTTCCCCAATATCGCGCAAGGTTGAGGTCAGAAACATGATCTTGAACATCGGAGCGGAAACTCCCGGTGCCATTACTAAAAAAAAGAACAGCACAGAGGCAAAGGCGACGTTTTGCGGGTCACGGCTTAGCAAAAATACGCCAACTGGCAATAGGAATGCAGCAAACGAACCGAGAATCACCTTGAATGCCAAATAGCCATTTTGAAAATCATTCGTATACCTGACACAATAATCCCGATAGTTGGTCATATCTGCATAAAAGCGGCGAAACGAATGAACCGTCTGTCCAAAAACCTTAATCGCCGGCATCCCGCGCACATACTGCACAGCTGAACCGTTCATGCGCTCCAGCGAGTCGTAATACATTTTGATATTTTCCTTTGTTTTCATACCGGAAAAGGTGATCATCTGAACAACGAAGCCAATGATAATCGGCACGACGCAGGCAATCGCCAACCACACATTCAAATAAAACATGACTACGATCATCGCAATTGTGGTTACCACGACATGGATGAGATCAGGTAACTGATGAGCGACAAACGTCTCTACCTTCTCCACATTTTGTTCCAGCGTCTTCTTTACCGCCCCTGTCGATGTGCCATTCAGCCAGCCAAGTGGCAAACGACCGATATGCGAAGCCAGCTTGACCCGCAAGCCATACAAAATGCGAAAGGCTGCAATGTGCGAGACCAATCCTCCTGCATACATCAAAATCAGGCTTCCGAGCAAACCGCCCAAGGCGATGACGCCCCATTCAATCATATAGGCGCCATCAACCGTAGCAGGAGTCTGGGCATGCATCAGCAGCTCCTCTAAAATGAAATAGACGGACGCGTAAGGAACCAGCATACAAATCGCGCTCAGGGACGAAAGAATTCCTGAGACGACAAGCAAGCCACGCTTTTCATCAGCGATCTCCAACAGGCGCAGTACGCCTCTTTTTTGAGCCATCCGTTCTCACTCCTCTCGATTTATCGATGGTCTTTGTTTCTATCTGTGTTTTTCAATCTGCTTCAAACATTTTGAGAAACCATCCGCTCTGCTTACCGGATCGCCATCACGAGCAACGGCATCCTCTATTTATCATAAAAGAACAAAGTATCTGCCACCGCCAATTGGCGGAGTGGTGATACCTCTGGAGGGAGAATTTTGCGCAAAAAAACAACGTCACTTGTCGTGGACGTTGTCTCTTGTCTTCACTACTTACTGTTTTTTGCTATACAAGCCCGGATTCATGCCATACGTTTTTCGAAAGAGCGTGGCAAAATGACTATAGTTGCTCGTTGGCATTGAATGTGATTATCATTATCAATAAATTCGCTGCTTTTCTGCTTCACTCTGATCGATCTTTACGTTTTGTACACAACAAAAAACCTTTCCTAGCCGGAATGATTCATCTCCGGTGGAAAGGTTACGTTCATTTGTTCACGTTAGTTTGTTGCGGCCTTGTCTTTGATTTTCGTAACAATGTGGTGACCGAGCGGCAAGCCACGCTGCTGCAGCTCATCCGTCGTCAGAATATGGAGCGTCTCACTCTTACACGGCATTGGCATCAATCCGCCTAATGGACTCATTACCCTTCCGATCGTGTCTGTCTCGATAAGAACGTACAGGCCTTTTTCCTCCAACTGTTGAATAAATTCACCCCAACGCTTGGAAGTAATTTGATCGGCGTGCTTGGTGAACATGACACCCATTTCTTGTGCTAACATGTAATATCTCCTTTTTCCTATCCATCAATTATCTGCTTCAAATGATATCCTAACAATACAGGGAAACATCCTGTTCTGGCAAAATCCGTGGCAGTCAATAAAACGCGAAAAACGGTGATTTTCGACCGGTTTTCGTTTCAGGAATCACGCCTCTTCCTCACACACATCGTTTCAACGTGGCACGCTGTTTTTTGCCACTTGCCTTTTCAAAAGGGACCCATTTTTGTCGATTTTCTGAATGATTGTCCTTATTCTTATTTACTGTTTTCCTGCAATTCCCTCTGCTTTTTCACATCCATCTCATGCGCAGTAATTGATTCATGTTAATCCAATGAACCTCTTCCTGATTCATGAGCTTGACGCGCTGGTTGATCATGTCTATTTTTTGAACCCATCCACTTGCCTCATCAACGATGCCAAGCTCCCCTTTTGTGCTTCTCCACCAGTTGACCCTGACCGCTTGATTGGAATGAATCGACTCGTGCATCATACTGTTTATCTCTTGCATTTCATCTTCTTCCAGGATCGGCAGCGGCACCAGTTTTTCGTCTTCTAAATGCTCGACATACAAAACCCTGTGCTCCGGCAGCACAAATCTCATCGAGCCAAAGATATCGTCCTTTTTGCTTGCCATTGTCTCATTCGCCCCTTCAAGAACATATGTTCCCTATTTTATCCGATGCTTTTATTTTTATCAACCTCCTACTCCCTCTTGGCAATGTTTTTCAGGAGCGACCCATCCACTTTGGCCAAAAATGACCCATCCATGTTCAACAGATTGAAATCCTTTTTTGAAAAGGCGAGGGACAGCGAATGATATGATGAGATTGTTGGTTCTTTTCTCTACCTTTTTATCAACTATCAAGGTTGTGATCATCATGTGGAAACCAGATCGCTCTAGTGACCAAACCCTTTATCATCAGATCGCTGATGAAATGGAGCGCAGGATCTCATACGGGGAATTCCCCCCTGGAAGCCAATTGCCCTCCGAAAGAAAATTGGCTGAGCAGCTAGGTGTCAATCGGAGTACCGTCATTCAAGCCTACGAGGAGCTGCGCGCACTGGGCATTATTGAAAGCCGGACGGGAAGCGGCACGAGGGTGAGCAAATTTAAATGGGGGGCTACGCCGAAGCATACGCCTAACTGGCACAGATACGTAGAAGGAGGACACTTTCTCCCGAATTTGCCATACTTGCGCCGCATTAGAGAAGTGCTGCAAAAAGATCCTACCCTTATCGACTTTGCCAGTGGGGAATTGAATTCAGAGCTCTCTCCCAATGAGGAAATCAGTACGCTCATGAAGGAAAAGAAATTTAAGGAATATCTCGGCTATGACAACCCGCAAGGCTATATGCCATTGCGAGAAGAGCTTGTGTCTTATCTGTCGCGCTACCGGAACATCCAGACGACGGACTCCTCCATTCTCATCACATCCGGGTCCCAGCAATCCTTGTATTTGATTACCCAATGCTTGCTTGCTCCTGGAGATGCCGTCGCTATCGAAGATCCTTCCTACATCTATTCCTTGCCGATGTTCCAATCAGCTGGGCTTCGCTTATTCCGACTTCCTGTCGACGAGAAAGGCATCAGGCCCGAGGATATACGCGCTTTATATAAAAAAAATCGGATCAAGATGATCTTTGTAAATCCGAATTTCCAAAACCCGACTGGCACTCTCCTCGACCAGGAACGCCGAATGGAATTGCTGGGCATCGCCACGGAATTGGGCCTCCCCATCGTTGAGGACGATCCTTTCAGCCTGACTGCTTATGACGGTGTCCCGCCGATGCCACTCAAATCCTATGACCAGCTCGGATCGGTGCTCTACATCGGTTCCTTTTCCAAAATAGCAGCATCCGGGCTGCGCGTCGGCTGGATGGTCGCCCCTCATTCTGTTGTCGAGCGATTGGCAGATGCAAGGCAGCAGATGGATTTTGGACTGAGTGTTGTTCCCCAGCGGATCGCTGCCCATTTCCTTGCGTCCGACTATTTTCAGCCGCATTTGGAGCAGCTTCGGATGCGACTGCAATACAAGCGCGATAGTTTGATCGATGCCCTCCAAAAGGAGCTGCCGGGTCAAGTTACGTTCACCATTCCCCAAGGCGGATTGCACTTGTGGTGCAAGGTCATCCCGCAAGTCAACGACAATAAACTGTTTGAGGAAGCAATTCGTAGAGGTGTTGTCATCGCACCTGGGAGTGTCTACGGCTCAGATTCGGGATATGTCCGCTTTACATTCGCGAGAACAAAAGAAGAAGAGATCGCCCCTGGAATTGCAAAATTTGCAGAAGCGCTCCGAACTGTCCTCTCGTAAAAAACAAACGTGCATGCGAATTTCAATCGCTCATGCACGTTTGTTTTATTTCTTCTGTCTACATGTTAACCCGCCTTGCTTTTATTGCTTCGCCAGTATTTTGATATCATTAATGATGTCGTCGTACGTGCTATCCGTCATTCCATCGTATTTGGCAACCACAGTTCCCGATTGATCGACCAAATAAAATGCCGTTCCATGGATAACCTGATCGGTAGCTGTATCCTTATTGATCGTGGACTTGAATGATTTGAGGACAAACGTCTTGATTTCCTCAAACGTGTAGCCTGTAAGGGCATGCCAATTGGTAAAGTCGGCATCGAACTTGGTTAAATAGCTTTTCAAAGCAGCAGGATCATCTCTTTCGGGATCTACCGAAAATGAAACCAGCTCTGCTTCCACACCTGCCTCCTTCAGCTTCTTTTGCAGGTTGGCCATATTCATCGTCATCGTTGGGCAAACCGTCGTGCAATACGTGAAAATAAAGTCGGCAACCCATACTTTGTTTTTCAGATCGTCCAGCGAGAGAGGTTGCCCATCTTGATTGACATACGCAAAGGGCTGCACCTGAATGTTATACGGATTTTGCTTGTCTTTCCCGCAAGCGGCCACCACCACTGTCATCAGACAAAGGATGGACAATAATAGAATTCGTTTCATTGTGAAGCATCCCCCTATTCATTTTTAGAGAGCCACCCCGCCACTGCCTCCATTTCTTCCTTGCTCAGCATCTTCGTAAAAGACGGCATTCCCTTCGCACCTTCGTTCATGACGGCAATGATCTGTTCCTCAGTAAGCTTCGTCCCAACCTGTTTTAAACTAGGGCCGACTAAACCAGATAAATCAGCTGCATGACACGATAAGCAATGCTTCTTGTATAAAGAGGCAGCCACCTCATCTGCCTGTGCAGAGGCAATTTGTACTGAATTCGTATTTTCCGAGTTGCTGCAGGCAGAAATGACAGCCAAACTCAGAATCAGGACCAGCCAAACAAATGAATTCCCCTTCATGAAAGCACACAGCCTTTCTGCTCGATTTTCACTCATCAAAAGGGACGTCCTGTGGTATCCAAAATCATCACGAGAAATACAAGCATCAAGTAATTGACGGAAAGCAGAAAATTCGTTTTGGCCCATTTATCACTATTCTTTGCTCGCAAACCGCTCAGGGTATGGAGTGACCAGATGACCCCGGCAAGCAAAGCGACGATTGCAAAGGAAATACCTGTGTATGCAAGCGTGTACATCAGAACGACGGTAGGAAGCAGAAGAACCACATACGGAATCATTTGTCGCTTCGTTCGCGCTATCCCTTTTCGTACAGGAAGCAGTGGATACCCAGCCGCTCGATACTCCTCCACACGCCTGATCGCGAGCGACCAGAAGTGAGCCGGCTGCCACAAGAACAACAGTGCGAATAACAGCCAGGCCCCTGCGTCCAGCTCACCCGTAACGGCGCAATAACCGATCACAGGAGGCATCGCACCGGAAATTCCACCAATGGACGTACTCCAGGTGGACGTCCGTTTCAGCCACATCGTGTATATCACCACGTACACAAACATTCCAAGCAACCCCAGCCAGCCGCACAGGATGTTCACTTTCCAAAACAGTACCCACTCGCCTGCTACGCCGAGAAGCAAGGCGTACAAAAGTACGCCCCCCTTTTTCAGTCGCCCTGTTGCCAAAGGTCGATCCTTTGTGCGATGCATTTTTTGATCAAGCTTCCAGTCCCACAAATTGTTCAGTACGCAAGACGAAGCCATGGTTAACGCCGTCCCGAGCAGTGTCCACAAGAGCAGCGGCCAATCAGGCACCCACTTAGCCGCTACCCAATACCCGCCAAATGCTGCAAACAGATTTAGTTGCAAGATACGGGGCTTTGTCAGTTGAATCCAATCTCGCAGCAAAGCAATCCCCCCGTTCGTTGCAGTAAAAGCTCACTCATAGCGCTACCATGTTGTACATCATGATCCAGATCGAACCAATCACGATCAATAGCACAATAAAAATCCCCAATATCAATGACATCAGATTGTAGCGCGGCTTCTCCTCATCGCGCAGATGCATGAAGTAAAATAGCTGAACAATAAACTGCAGCACTGCTGTCACCAGGAAAACAATCGTAATCCCCCTGCCTTCCAGCCAATTGTTCGCCAGCACCATAATCGGAATAATCGTGAGCACAAGCGAGAATACAAATCCGGTCACATACGATTTCAGCGATCCATGAGATTCTCCATCATGCTTTGTCATGTCAGAGATGTGTTGCTTTCCCATTTATTTCACCCCCATCAAATACACGATGGTAAAGACGAAAATCCAAACAATATCGAGAAAATGCCAGAACAGGCTGATGATGTTCACTTTGCGCTTTGTCACAGGTGTAATCCCATGCTTCGCGATTTGAAACATGAGAACAATCATCCAAACCAAACCAAACGTAACGTGCAGGCCATGCGTTCCTACCAGCGTATAAAAAGCAGATAGGAATGCACTTGTGCCAATCGTTGCTCCTTCGTGAACCATGTGAGTAAATTCACTTACCTCAAGCGTAATGAAGGTCGCTCCAAGCAGCGCCGTAATCGCGAGCCAGCCGATCAGCGCAGCTTTTTTTCCTTTGTGCATGGCAAGAAGGGCTAGTCCGCTCGTAAAGCTGCTCGTCAGCAAAATGAATGTGCTCGCGTAAATCCCGTTCATCTGGAACAATTCTTTTGCTGTCGGTCCCCCGTTTGTGTTGTTTTGCAGCACGACATATGTCGCAAACAAGGTGGCAAATAAGATAACGTCCGTCATCAGGTAGATCCAAAAGGCAAATGTACGCATCTCCTCCTGATCCGGATGACCATGATGCTCGGCATGTCCACTGACGTTATGGTCATGACTGGAAGCATGGATGTTCGCCATTAGTTGTTCACCTTCCCTATTACAGCTTCTGTACGTTCTATTTCTTCCACGGAAATATAGTAATCGGTATCATAGTTGCACGAATGAACAATCATGCTGACGGCAACGCCAATCAAACCTGGAATGATCAGCCACAGCCAGTCAAACACAAATCCGAATCCTGCTAAAAACCAGAACATAGACATGATGAAGGGAATACCGGAATTTTTCGGCATGTGAATCGGCTCCAGAGTCTCCGCTGTCCTTGCTTCTTGTCCCGCTTCCTTGCGCAGCTTTCTCTCCCACCAATCATCCTGGGAGGTCACCTGCGGCAATGTTGCAAAGTTATACAACGGAGCAGGAGAAGGAATCGACCACTCCAATGTCCGTGCATTCCACGGGTCTCCTGTTGTATCGCGTTTCATGTGCTTGATGCTGTGTGCGATATCCCATATCTGGACGAGGAAGGCGATTCCCATAATGACGGCACCAATCGTAGATACCAGGTTCATTTCGAACCAGCCTTTGTCCCAGCCGTACGTGTATACCCGTCTGGTCATGCCCATCAGACCCAGCGCATATTGCGGCATGAAGCACAAGTAAAATCCAATATTCCACAGCCAGAACGCCCATCGGCCGATTCGCTCATTCAGCTTGAAGCCGAACACCTTTGGCCACCAGTAGTACAAGCCGGCAAAGAAGCCAAATACAACACCGGCAATGATGACTTGATGGAAGTGGGCGATGAGAAAGTAGCTGTTGTGATACTGAAAGTCAGCTGGAGCTACCGACAAAAGAACGCCCGTCATACCGCCTATGACAAAGTTCGGGATAATCCCGATTGTCCACAGCATCGGTGTTTCAAAGGTGATTTTTCCGCGGAACATGGTAAACAGCCAGTTAAATACCTTCACACCTGTCGGAATGGCGATCAGCATCGTGGTCAAGGCGAAGAAAGCATTGACATCTGCACCTGAGCCCATCGTAAAGAAGTGATGCGCCCACACGAGAAAAGAGAGCACGCTGATAATGATCATCGCAAATACCATGGATTTATAGCCAAACAGCTTTTTCTTGGAGAAGGTAGCAACCACTTCGGAAAAAATACCGAATGCAGGCAGCACGATGATGTATACCTCCGGGTGACCCCACATCCAGATCAGATTGATGTACATCATTGGATTACCGCCGCCATCCAGCGTGAAGAAATGGGTCCCTGCGAACCGGTCCATAAACAGCAGCGCAAGAGTCACCGTCAAAATTGGAAACGCAAATATAATGGCGATGCAGCTGGATAAAACGGACCACGAGAACATCGGCATTTTCATCAAAGACATGCCCGGTGCACGCATTTTCAAAATCGTCACAATGAAATTAATCCCGGTCATCAAGCTGCCAATCCCGGAAATCTGAATTCCCCAGACGTAGAAGTCCTGTCCAACGCCGGGATTAAAAGCTTTCTCCGAGTATGGCGGATAAGCCAGCCAGCCGGCATCCGGGGACCCTCCAATGACAAAAGACAAATTGAACAGCATCGCGCCTGCAAAAAAGAGCCAGAAGCTCAGCGCATTCAAAAACGGAAACGCTACATCGCGTGCACCGAGCTGCAATGGCACGATGACATTAAACAATCCGAACATGAGTGGCATCGCCATAAACAAGATCATGATCACGCCGTGTGTCGTAAAAATTTGGTTGTAGTGATCCGCTTGCAAAAACTGCATGTCGGGCATGACGAGCTGAGCCCGCATCAAGAGGGCATCCACTCCACCCCGAAACAGCATGAGGATGGAAGCGATAATGTACATGATGCCGATTTTTTTATGATCGACGCTCGTAATCCACTCGCTCCACAGCCATCCCCATTTCTTGTAGTACGTCAGCACAAATAAGATTGCCAGCATGGTAAGCACAATGCTGACATCCGCACCGTAAATCAAAGGATCGCCTGTCACAAAAAATTCCGAGGCGAATTCTTTTATCTGATCCCACATCGCTTACTCTCTCCTTTTACGCTTCCAAGCCGTATCGATTATTTATCGACCCTGACTTCCTTCATCTCACGCGTCGATAAACCGTGATTGTGCGAGGCAGCATACTTGGTCACTGTCATTTCAAACAAGCCTTCCGGGAATGCCGAGAAGCTTTGGACATCTGATGTCCCTTGCTCAGCCAGCTTTTTATAGCCGTCCAGCGTTAATTCAGGCGAAGAGCTCTTCACTTCCTTCACCCACTGGTCAAAGGAATCCTGAGAAGTCGCTTTTGCCTTAAAGTACATTTTGGCAAACTCTTTTCCCGTAAAGTTAGCGCCTGATCCCATGTATTCACCCTGTTCATCTGCCTGCAAATGAAGGACCATCGCCATCCCTGACATGGCATACATTTGTCCACCGAGCTGTGGAATCCAGAAGGAATTCATCGGAGCGTCAGACGTAATTTCGAAACGGATTGGAACATCCTCTGGAAACTGAACATAATTCACAGTGGCAATTCCTTGCTCTGGATATTGAAACAGCCACTTCCAATCCAGATTGGTCACCTGGATGGTAATCGGCTTGGCCGTTGCTTCCAAAGGCTTGGACGGCTCCAGCGAATACGTGTACTTCACGGTAATAATCCCGATCGTTATGATGATGATGATCGGAATCCCCCACCAGATTGCCTCCAGAGTAGTACTGTGTTCCCAGTTTGGCGTATACTTTGCCTTTCTTCCCTTCCTGTCACGATACCGCCATACGATGACTGCAGTCAGAATCAAAACAGGAATGATCACGACCAGGCATAAAAGCGTCGAGACAATCATCAGGTCTTTTTGTTGTTCACCAATGGGTCCCTTCGGATCGAGCACTACATATTTTTCTGAGCACCCGGTCACGACGAACATCAGCAATAACATGTACAGAACTGCTATACACCGTCCTGCTTTAGACGTTCTCATGTTTTCATCTCCTATCCCCTTTACCAGGGTACTGTTGCAAACAAGTCTTACTGTATAGCCGGACAACAGGTGTGTCACCAGCCAATGACAAAGTGAAAAAGCCAGCCAAGTTCAAGAAACAGAAGCAAAACTGTCAAGATTCGGCCACAAACATGCCAGCGAGGTTGTCGTATAAAAAAACACCGCCAACAGTTGAATATGGCGGTGTTTTGGGTGTTCCTTATTTGTTGTTTTGTTTTAGCGCTACTGCAATTTGGGCAGCCAGCTTTGCATTGTTTTTGACTAAGGCGATATTTGCAGCCAGGCTTTTTCCTCCCGTCAGCTCTTTTACTTTCGCTAGCATGAATGGTGTCACTTGTTTGCCCGAGATGCCATGTTTATTCGCTTCGTGCATGGCTTGAACAATGATATCTTCTATTTCCTCATACGCGATTGCATCCAGCATAGGGATCGGATTTGCTATCACCGCTCCTCCCTTTAGGCCCATTTGCCACTTGGTGTGCAGCATTGCGGAAACCGTTTCGGGAGATTCCATACTTGTCTGTACAGCAAACCCACTATCACGAGAATAAAACGCCGGGAAGCTCTGGGTTTGATAGCCAACGACGGGTACTCCGCATGTTTCAAGATACTCCAGTGTTCTACCAATATCTAGGATCGACTTGCAACCCGCACATACGACTGCAACATTCGTCTGTGCCAGCTCTGTCAAATCCGCCGAAACATCCCAGGTGATCTCGCCTTCGCGGTGAACACCGCCAATGCCTCCAGTCGCAAACATGTGAATGCCAGCGAGCTGCGCTCCGATCATGGTAGCCGCTACTGTCGCCGCACCGATTTTTCGGGAGGACAAAATATAGGGGATATCTCTGCGACTTACTTTTGCCACATCTTTGTTCGTTGCAAACTCTTCCAGCTCGTTTGCATTCAGTCCAACTTTGATGTTTCCGTCCAAAAAGCCGATCGTTGCCGGTACAGCACCGTGATCGCGAATAATTTGCTCTACCTCGGTCGCAGTCTCTCTATTTTGAGGATAAGGCATCCCGTGAGAAATGATGGTGGTTTCCAATGCGACAATCGGCAAATTATGCTCCAGTGCGTACGTAACCTCTTCCGAATAACTCATATACTCTTTCATATTGTTCTCCTCCTAAAGGTAGTTATAGCGAGTCCTCTTTAATCACGCGAAGTGTCTTCAGCTCTGCATCTTCAGAGCCTTGTACAGGCAGTCCCGCTTCTTTATTTCGCAAAGCATAGCGTATGTTTTCTTCTGAAATGATTTCACCTGGGATGAATATAGGGATACCAGGTGGATAGACCATCACAAATTCTGCAATAATCCGGCCTACCGCTTGTTCAATAGGCACTGTCTCTGTTGTGGCGTAAAAAGCATCGCGCGGCGTCACTGCCAGGATCGGCATTTCTGGCAGCTGCATCGCTGCCATTTCCCGCAATCCCCTTTGCTCCTTGTACTGTGCTGACAATTCTTCCAGGGCATAAATGAGGATTTGCAAATCATCCTTTGTGTCACTTGGAGTAATGATGCACAAAATGTTGTACAGGTCCGATAATTCCACTTCGATGTTGTAGCGCTCGCGCAGCCATTTTTCTACCTCGTATCCAGTTATGCCAAGCTCTTTTACTGATATGACAAGCTTGGTAGGATCAAGTGCGAATGCTCCATTTGTGCCAAGGATTTCACGACCAACACAGTAGAGATGGTCAATTTTATTGACTTGCGCCCTCGTTTTTTCAGCTAGCCGGATCGCCCTGTCCAGCAGCTCTTTGCCTACTGTGACTAATCGTTTTCTGGCCACATCCAAAGAAGCCAGCAGCAAATAAGATGTGGAGGTAGTCGTCAGCATATTGGCAACGGCTTGTACACGCTTGATCGAAATGAGGTCTCCGCGCACATTCAATACGGAGCTCTGCGTCATGGAACCGCCCAGCTTATGCATGCTGCTTGCTGCCATATCAGCACCTGCTTGCATAGCCGATAGCGGCATCTTGGGATGAAAGTGCACATGGGAGCCATGCGCCTCATCAACAAGAACAGGTACTCCCTTTGCGTGAGCAAGCGAAACGATTTTTTTCAGGTCACCTGCAATGCCAAAATAGGTTGGGTTGATCACCAAAACAGCTTTTGCATCTGGATGGTTGGCTAGGGCATGTTCTACCGCTTTTGGCGTAATCCCGTGCGAAATCCCGAGTACCGGATCGATTGCCGGATGCAAAAAAATGGGGGTTGCCCCGGATAGCACGACTCCGCTCATAATGGATTTGTGGACATTTCGCGGGAGAATAATTTTGTCTCCCGGATTGCATACAGACATAATCATGGTCATAATCGCCGTGCTGGTTCCTTGTACAGAAAACAGGGTATGATCTGCGCCAAAGGCTTTTGCTGCCAAGTCCTGTGCTTGTTTGATGATTCCTTTTGGCTGATGCAAATCATCGAGAGGTTCAATATTGATCAAATCGATCGAAAGGGCATTTTTTCCAACAAACCCTCGAAATTCTGGATCCATTCCTTTTCCTTTTTTATGACCGGGGATATGGAATTGAATTGGATTTTTTTGCGCATGTTTTCTGAGACCATGAAACAATGGCGTATTTTCTTGATTCGACAACTCTCCCCACCTACTATCCATGTTGTTTTCTTTTTCAGCCGATGTGCCAACTCCCATTTTCGGTTGGCAAGCTGATTATAAGGGAGAATATCGCAGTCAGTATGATCCAATCCCTTTTTAAATTTCCCATCCATTTTTGTCAGCGTGTCCATTTGTGCAATGCCTCAAGTCCTCTTCACAAGAAAAAAGGAGACTCTCCCGCGAGAAAGTCTCCTTTTTCCTCTTTGTATCCCTTAACCAGCGTAGCCGAAAATCAGCTCATAAACTGGTCCGGTCGTCCCGCTGATAATGCTTCATCCATAAGCTGACAAGCTGCTGGCACTCTGCTCTCAATACTTCAATCGAATACATCGCTTCTCTCAAATAGCCACGCTGCCGATAATGAACCACGTACAGATGCCCCTGACGCTGTGTGCTGACAACGGCACAGCCGGATTGCCGCAGACGCCGACGCAGCTGGTGATGCTGACGCTCTGCCCAGCGAGAAAGGTCCTGAAATAGCCAATCGAATACCTCGTCATAAGAAAGCTTCAGCTGCACGATACGAGCCCGCCCCAAATCTACCATGGCCACGCGAAACAAAAGTCCGAACAAAATGTACAGGCGTACCAGTTCTTGCTCTCCCTCTTCTTCCGACGCAATCGGCTCGATCACTTGTAATGCCCCCCGATCTTACGGGCACGCTCTTTTGCCTGACCCGCATGGAGCAAGGAAGTAGCGCGTAGAATAGCGTCTGCTCCATAGCGCGCACGAATATCATCCATGGCATGAGCCAATGAGCGACTTTTTTGATTATCCGTAAACAAATTCAACTGTACGACGTTATCGGGAATCAGCTCTCCCAAATTGACACCAATACTGCGGACAGGAGTCTTCTCCCAATGCCGATCAAACAGATGGCAAGCAGCCTCGTACAGTGTCATAACATCATTGGTGTGCTCGGTCAGCTTCATCTGCCTGCCAAAACCAGTCCCGGCTGCCAAATCAGCTCCCCGACAGCCAACAGAAAGCACGGCGCCCATCCGCTCCTTGCTACGCGCCCTGCGGCATACCTCCTCACACAGCTCCAGCAGCACTACCTTGATCTCTGCAGCCGTATGATAATCGCGTGGAAGCGTCATGTGATGACCGATGCCTTTTTGTGTATCATAAACATTCATGGAAACAGGCGAATCATCCATCCCATGAGCCGTGCGCCACAGCACCTCGCCGTTTACTCCCCAGTGACGAATCAGCACGGATGGTTGCAGAGCAGCGAGCTGCTTGATCTGATAAATCCCCATTCGATGGAAATGGCGCTTCATTCGCGACCCTACCCCAAACAGCTTCTCAATCGGCAGCTGCCAAAGCGTGTCAATCAGCTCCTCCCGCTTGAGCCAAAAAATCCCCGATTCTTGCTTCTTGGCGAAGTTGTCACAAGCCATTTTCGCCAATACTTTATTTTCTGAAATACCTACCCGACAGTTGATCCCTGTCTCCAGCAAAACACGGCGCCGAATCTGTGCAGCCATTTGCATAGGATCGCCAAACAGATGAACACTGCCCGTCACATCGAGAAACTGCTCATCAATCGAGTATGGCTCCACCTTGTCTGTAAACGACTCAAAAATTCGCGTAATCTGCATAGAGGTGCGAATGTACACTTCCATGCGAGGACGTACAACAACGAGATGACGACACTTTTGCTGGGCCTGCCATAAAGCCTCCGCTGTCACGACTCCGAAGGATTTGGCAATCGGACAGGCTGCCAGAATCACACCACTGCGCCTTTCTGGATCACCTGCCACAACAATCGGCTGATTTCGCAATGCGGGATTCGCTCCTTTTTCAACACTTGCATAAAAGCTCTGCATGTCGATCAGAAAAACAATCCGTTTGTTCGCATTGGGCATATAACCATCCCCTGAACAAGAACTTGTGTTCCTATATTATTTCTGTTCTTATTATAGCAAACAAACGTTCGTGTTTATACCTGTATCTTCAGAAAAAAATCCGGTAATGTTTTCCACTTCTACTGCATACGGATGCAGGTGTTCGCACCGCAATGAGCGAAACATTAAACGTGATGCGAGTCATTTCTCTTCACGACTGGTATCCATATTTCACTTTTAAACGTCGGTGAGGTGATGTCTTTCGATTCGTTCCACAAGATTTCCGGACCTTCGGCTTGTTCGTAGTGTGAGGAGGGAAACCATTCTGAGTAAATACGTCCCCATACATCTTGCAGGGTATCAGGAAAAGGTCCAACAACTTCAAATACTGCCCAGCTCGAAGCCGGTACGACGAGCTGTGTAAGAATATCCGGACAGTCCCTCGTGGTCGCCACTCCGATATAATGATCGAGCTCTCCATTGTCCTGTCTGCCTTCGGAAAAGTTCGTAGATGCACTAATTAGACCAGCAGGCTCAACATTGGAAAGACACTTCCAACTGAGAATCGTTTCCTGATCCAGACTTGCCCACATCGATGCAATCTCAGGATTCACACCGTGATAAATCAGAGGTACTCGCTTTTTGATCCCGACAATACGAAACGCTTCTTTTTCTTCCAGACGGTAATTCATTTCTTCTCCCCCTTTAATGGTTAGCTGAAAGGTCATTCGTGGATAGGCTTTTAGCGAATGCCCATCATTTCTGGCTTCTGTCGGCGTTACGCCATGCAATTGTTGAAAAGCTCTAGCAAAAGAATCTGGTGAGTGATACCCGTATTTGATCGCCACATCAATGACTCTCATCTTGCTGTTCTTCAGATCAAATGCTGCCAATGTCATCCGTCTGCGCCGAATGTACTCAGAGAGGGGAATCCCTGAGAGAAAAGAAAACATCCGCTTAAAATGATACTCAGAGCAGCAAGCGATTCTGGCTACTTCTTTGAAATCAATCTCGTTGGTCAGATTTTCTTCCACATAGTTCATAGCTCCGTTCATATATTCAAGCAAATTCACGGATACGACCTCCCTTCACCAATAGACTAGCAGAAAAAATAAAACGCCATCCGACATTTCATGCACGGTTATGCAGGTCTTCCAACCCTTACAGACGAAATGAGGTATTTCAATGACAGCTTCTCCCCTGCTCCCTCAAATCGGGGCGATTTTCGTGCCCGTTCGTGATATCGAGCAAGCCCGTGATTGGTACTGCCGCCTATTAGGAATTGCTGCTGACAATGAAATTTTATTTGGACATTTGTACTGCATTCCGCTGCAAAATGGGCCAACCCTCATCTTAGACAGTAAAATCTTTCCGCAGCATACTCCTGATGATGCCCCGTTGTTTCATTTCAACACAGAGGATATCGATGCGTCCTATCAATTTCTGGAGGAGTGCGGAGTAGAGCTCGTAGGTCCGATTCAAAACGGACATTGGTTTAACATCCGTGATTTTGATGGGAACATGCTGATGATTTGCAAATGCTAGCAATAAGCAAAAAGAAGAGGGCAACGGTCGGAGCATCCTGCACAGGCTAAGGAATACGCGACTGATTGGTTGCTACGTACAGCCACTTCCCGTCGCTGCTTGCACCGAGAAGCGTAAATCCGTAAGACAAGCCCGCTTTCAGCAGTGTTTTTTGCTTCCGATCGGCGTCAAACACGAACAGCTCCATACCATCGCTTTCTTGCGCGGATTCCGCAAACACAAAGCGATGTGTGCCGGGGATCCATATCCCTGTGCCCGCCTGCTGGAGAAGCTGGACCCCGCCTTGGTACAAACCAGCATTCCAGTAATATTGGTAGGCACCATCATCTGTTTGAATAAAACCAGACCAAAAATCAGCGGGCACGGGTGGATTCCAACTCGTCACCTTGCCCGTTTTCCAATCAAAGCGTTGGCGAGCCTCCTCAAAGCTCTTTTCCTCTTTTCGCATGGCAAACGTAACAAAACGCCCATCATCTGCAAAGCTGACCGGGACCACCGCTCCGTCCCATTCGCTCGTCGGCACCCATCCCTTGATGACCCCTGGATAGTGTTTCTCCGTTCCCACTGTCAGATCAAGTACGACCAAATCGAGGTCTTTCTTTTGCTCTGCTTCCCCCACCGCCATCAATAGATGCTTGCGATCACGGCTAAAGCTCACCCCATGGACATACCCATCAACCAAAATTCTGGAGGCAAACTCGCTTTTCGGTACATCGGTCCCGTTGTTTGGTTGTGCATAAAAAAAACCTCGCCGATCAGCCATAAAGTCCCCCGCACCACGATACATGCTTGACAGCTCGATGGGATAAGAAGTTACTGTTTGTGTCTTACTATCATAGATCGAATAGAGCTTGTCGTAGAGAGCATCGCACTCACAATAGTTTGTAAACCGCGTCAGCATAGCATAGCGCTGCTCTGGATCTAAAAGCTCCAAATTGGTCATGACCGAAAAATCAGTCAGCTTTTCAGTTATTTTTCCATCTGCTGCTATTCTCCAAATTTGCTGCGGAGGCAGTACCAGTGCCTGGAACGAAAAATTGTCACCGATCAGACTCCCCTTGGCTGTCCTCGCACCTCCAGCATTTAACACGTATTCTTGCCAAACTGGTTCTTCGCCAGATTTTTCGGGTAGGGTAACCAGCAATTGCAGCTGGCGATCATGAAGCCAATGAAAAGATAGGTCAGGATTGATAAAACCCTCATCCTCACGAGTGCTTTCCTCTTTGGCATGTTTACGGATTGCCGACTCAACACTCCCCCGATCCATTACCTCTCGGAAAAAGAAAGTATACGTTTGTGGGTTAACGCCAACGACAGTCCTCAGGGGCGAATGAAGCCGGGGCTCTTCCTTTAATTGAATAAGCACATCGTCTTGCATCGCAGCATAGTCGTAGGCAATCTCAGCTGGCCCCCAGTCAGTAGGCTTTGCGGAAGCTCCGCCAGATGCCGATAATTGATCAGACGAGCCAGATGCTTGCTGAGAAATGGCAGGCGTTTCCCCTTGTGACTTCGTTGGTTTAGAGCCGCAGCCTGCTACCGCAAGCAGAGTGAAACCAAGTAAAATGCTCATGCCTTGACGAATAAATAAAGACACGATTTAGCTCCCCTTTTCCGGTTACAGTATTTTCCTATTTGATAGACGTCCATTCCATATCCAGCGTTACACCCCTTCCCCGTACAATTTCGGTGAAGGATTGAACAAAAAAAGACCTTTCTAGTCTCATACAAACTAGAAAGATCTTTGCTTTTGGATTTGCCCCAATCGTTAGTCAAACACAATCCCGTCCAGGACACCCTCACGCTTTAAATAATCACGCAGCCAATGATACTCTTCCTTTCGCCAAAAGGTATCGTCCGCTACCAGACGTGCCGTCTCCTGTCTGGCCACCTCCAGTGCTTTGTAGTCGCTCAGAAGATCCGCCACCTTGAATTCAGGCACACCACTTTGCTTGGTTCCGAAGAAATCCCCGGGACCACGCAGCTCCAAATCGCGCTGCGAGAGCTCGAAGCCGTCTGTTGTCTCGCACATGACACGCATCCGTTCTTTTCCGATCTCGGATTTCGGATCGGCAATCAGTACGCAGTACGATTGCTCGGAGCCACGCCCTACACGACCGCGCAGCTGGTGGAGCTGAGCAAGACCAAAGCGTTCTGCGTCATAAATCACCATATACGTCGCATTCGGTACGTTTACCCCAACCTCTACTACCGTAGTGGATACCAGAACCGCATGCTCCGCCGAGAGAAACGCCTGCATCACAGCATCCTTTTCCTTGGCAGGCAATCGTCCATGCATAAGTCCCACACCGAACTCAGGGAATACATGAGACAATTGCGCATGTACATCAATTGCATTTTGCACATCGAGCTTTTCCGATTCCTCAATCAAAGGACAGATGACGTATGCTTGCCGTCCTTTGCGCAGCTCGTCACGCATCTGCTCAAGAACGGCTGGGAATTGATCATGCTTTTTCCACGTCGTCTCGATCGGCTTGCGACCGGCCGGCATCTGGTCAATCGTCGATACATCCATATCGCCAAAAGCAGTGATCGCAAGTGTACGCGGGATTGGCGTTGCTGTCATGAACAAAACATCAGGTGACAAGCCTTTGCTGCGTAAAATGCGGCGCTGCTCCACTCCAAAGCGATGCTGCTCATCCGTAATGACCAGTCCGAGACGTGAGAAAAACACATCCTCTTGAATCAATGCGTGCGTTCCAACGACGACATCGATCAGGCCCATCTGCAAGGAAGCAATGACCTCCCGCCTACGCTTGGCTGTCAACGATCCAGACAAAAGGGCTACTTGTATCCCATAGTCAGATAGCATAGCGGTCAGGGACTGCACATGCTGCTCCGCCAAAATTTCGGTCGGCACCATGAGCGCTCCCTGAAAACCAGCTTTTACAGCTGCAATCAATGCGATCGCCGCCACTACGGTTTTCCCTGAACCTACATCTCCTTGCAGCAATCGGTTCATCGCATAAGGCGAGCGCATGTCGTCCAAAATTTCCTTCACGACTCGCTTTTGCGCATCTGTCAGCGGAAAGGGAAGCGAGCTTACAAACTGACGTACCTCGTCCATCGGAATCGCCAGTGCCATCCCTTCCGTTTGCTGCCGATTAATGCGGCGCAGTGTTTGCATTTTTAGCTGGAATAAAAAAAGCTCCTCAAACATGATACGACGCCGCGCCTGTCGCCCATCCTCCGCATTTATCGGAAAATGAATCGAATGGAAAGCGTCCACTCGTGGCATGAGGCGATAGCGCTCTACAATGTCCTCAGGCAGGATTTCAGGTACGTCCTTTCCATACTGCCGCAAAGCCTGTTGAATCGACTTGCGCAGCAAGGTATGGGTCACGTCTCCCCCCAACGGATAAATCGGGGCAAGCTCACCGCGCTTGGTCGCACGCTCTGAATCTGCTTCCGTCATCTCACTCACCGTGATCTGCAGCTTGTGCTTGTCCCATTTTCCTGTGATGAGAATTTCCTTGCCTGGTGACAATCTACTTTTGATAAACGTCTGGTTAAACCAGACAGCTGTTACTACTACCCGGTCCATAACCACCTTGACAGAGATGCGCGATTTTCCTTTTCCATAAAAACGAACAGAGGGTTCGCCGTACACCGTTCCCGCCAGCGTGACCCTCTCTCCGTCTTTTACTTCTGTCAAATCACGCACGCGGTAGTCTTCATAGCGCGATGGGAAATACTCCAGCAAATCACCGATGCTATGAATACCGAGTCCAGCAAAAGCCTTCGCCCGCTCTTCCCCTACCCCGTGCAAAAGGGAAACGGGCGCTAAATACGCCTCGGTCATTACTTCTCCATCCGTACGCCGAACACTTTGGCTTCGATCATACGGCCTGTCTGGGTTGCTGCCAATCCACCCTGTGCTGTTTCTTTCAGCGTATTCGGCATCGCACAGCCGATCCGATACATCGCTTCGATGACTTCATCTGTCGGGATGACGCTCTTGATTCCTGCCAGAGCCATGTCCGCTGCAACAGTAGCAATCGCCGCTCCCATCGCATTGCGCTTGACACAAGGCACTTCTACCAGTCCAGCTACGGGGTCACACACCAGACCGAGCATGTTTTTCATTGCAATCGCTACTGCCTGTGCAGATTCTTCCGGTGTGCCGCCAGCCATTTCCACAATCGCAGCCGCTGCCATCGCTGTCGCAGAGCCTACCTCTGCCTGACAACCGCCTGCTGCCCCGGAAATAAAGGCATTGTTGGCGATACAATACCCAATCGCACCTGCTGTAAACAAGTAATTGACCATTTCCTCACGGCTTGGCTGCAGCTTGTCGGATACAGCAAACAACGTACCGGGTACAATTCCACAAGCACCTGCCGTCGGCGTAGCCACAATCGTCCCCATCGCTGCATTTACTTCATTGACTGCAACAGACATGGAAACGGCATTTAATAGTGTAGGTCCTGACAAAAAAGGCTTTGTCTTCATATATTCTTGCAGCTTTTTCGCATCGCCGCCCGTAAGTCCGCTATGGGAACGAATATCCTCGGTCAATCCGCGACGCACTGCTTTTTCCATCACATCCAGATTGGCATACATATCCTTCATAATGGCATCCCGCGAACGCTGGGATACTTCCATTTCCGCTTCAATCATCACCTGGGAGATTTTCTTCCCCTGTGATTCTGCCAATTCGACCAGCTCAGCCACATTGCGAAACATCTCGTTTGTGTCACTCCTCTTCTCACTTGCCTCATAAGGGCCTGGGCCTAATTTAGTGAAAGCAAGGTTACATCAAAAATATGAGGGATCTGTCGAATTTCCTCAAGCACCTCGGACGAGACTTCCCCGTCTGTTTCAATCGCCATCAAAGCTCGTGCACCACGGTCATGTCTGGACACTTCCATGAGTCCTACGTTAATGCGATACTGGGTCAGCACTTTTGCCACTGCCGCAATCATTCCGAAGCGATCCTCATGCAAAACGAGCAAAGTAGGCGTATCAAAGCCTAGCTGCAAATCAAAACCATTTACTTCCAATACCTCGATTTTTCCTCCACCAATGGAGACACCAACAATCTCGATCTGGTGCTGATCATCGGAGAGCATGATTCGTGCTGTATTGGGATGCTCGGTTAGAACGTCTGACGTCGTCAATACGACTTCAAGTCCCGCTTTCTCAGCAAGCAAAAGCGAGTTCTTCAAGCGCAAATCAAACGTGTCAAAGTCAAGAATCCCGGCAACTGTCGCAACATCGGAGCCATGCCCTTGGTACGTCTTGGCAAACGAGCCATAGAACGTTATCTCAGCGCGTTTTGGTTGCCTTCCAAAAAGCTTACGTGCTACCCGGCCAATCCGAGCCGCACCCGCCGTATGGGAACTGGATGGACCAACCATAATTGGGCCGATAATATCAAAAACGCTTTTATATTTCAACCGGTTCTCCTCCTGAATCACAAGGGGTTCAACAAGATTCACTCTCATTGTATCCTACGGACAGTGAATACGCTACATGGGAAACTACGCAAGCTGTTTTTCCGCCGATTCTCTTAAAAGAAAACCGCGGTTGAAGCGCCTTTCCATAGATAGGAACAAACCAGCACGGCGGGATTATGGCTGGATCAGGAGGCCTTAGAATCAGTATTTCCTTTCGGAAGCAGCAACCAGCAAAAAAGCCCCCTTTTCCAAAAAGGGAGCTGACGAGAAGGAGTATTTACAGCTGTTCCACACCGATTGTAAGTCCTGTGTCGCCCGGGTCCTTCAACTGCACACGCGTAACAAACCATCCCTCGGCACGATCGGTTTTCATTTTCTGGACGGTGACAACCGCTTTGCCCATGCCATGCCAGTTTGAAGCGACCAGATTGTAATCGAAGGTGTATTGGGTAGTAGTCTCGTTGATTTGCTTGGTCTCCAGCTTTTCGATTTCCGCCATATGTGGGCTGGAGCCGCCAGTCACCCAGTAGTTCTCGGAAAACTCTTTTTGCGTCTTTGACCGCAGCTCTGGAGAGAACACCGCGTATTGCAGTGCGCCGTTACGCGTCTGGATGCCTTTGACCCATGTATCGAGCGCTTCTTTTGGCGTAGTCGCCAGCAAAGCGTCCTCCAGGCGGGTTACCTGATGGGATTGCATCGTCGCTTCAGGTAGTGTCACACGCACCTCATGTTTGGTCAGGTCAATGCTCGCTTTGCCGTGAAAGGCTTCTGCAAGCTTGTCTACCGGAACAAGCACACTTCCGTTTTCCTGTTTGATTCCCAAATAATCGGAAGCATACTCCTGATCATTAATAAATAAATTCCATTTACTTTCGGCAAATGCAGAGCCTGCGAGAAGCATCGCTCCAATCGCTGCACCCGTGATCCATTTTGTGCGTGTCTTCATTTCTATCATCCCTTTCTTCATACATGTAAGACTTCCCTTGCTGGAAAAACGTTACAGGAAAGAAAAAATAAAAAGCTTCCCCTATACTCGGGGAAGCTTTCGTCCTTAAAAATCTTTTACCATCACAATGCCCAAAAGTCCTGGTCCGGTATGCGTGCCAATTACTGGTCCGATCTCTTCCAAATGGGTATCTGTCACTTGAAACTCCTGCTTCAAGCGTTCCTGAATCTCGGCAGCCTGCTCAGGAACACAGCTGTGCAGGACTGCAATTTTGACTGGCTGATCTTTGGCGTACTCTTGCAAGGTCTCGAATACCTTATTCAACGCCTTTTTGGTTCCGCGTACCTTGTCAAAAGCACTAACATACCCAGCCGGGTCTAGCATCAAAATGGGTTTGATGTTGAGCAACGAGCCAATGACAGCGGACGCACGTCCAATCCGCCCGCCTTTTTGCAGAAACTCCAATGTATCCACAATGAAATATACCTGCACCTCGTCCAGATATCGGTCGATCATGTCCAAAATCTGTTCTTTGTTCTTGCCTGCCCGCGCGGCTTTTGCCGCATCTACACAAATCATCCCGTGTACATATGATGCTTTTCGGGAATCGATCACGGTAATGTCGATGCTTTCTTCGAGCATCGACTTCGCAATCATCGCAGATTGATACGTACCAGAGAGTGAACCGGACAAAAGAATCGCGATAATCTGCACGTCGTCGCCATATTCTTGGTGAATGGCTTTGTAGCTTTCTGCAAATTCCAACGGAGACGGCTGCGAGGTCGTCGGCAACACCGAGGACTGCTTCAGCTTTTCAAAAAAAGCGGTTGAAGAGATGGTCACTCCGTCCTGATAGGTTTCCGAACCAAACATGACCTTCAGTGGAACGGCGACAATTCCTAATGATTGCCTCTCAGCCGCATCAATATCAGACGCGCTGTCGGTAAGAATCACAATTGGCATTCACAAGGCTCCTCTCACAATTACTCGACAGAAAAAATGAATGGATACAGCGGTTGGCCGCCTTCCAGGATTTCTACTTCAACATCCGGATAGGCATCATTTACTGCCGTTTGCAGAGCTTCTGCCTGCTCTTCTGTCGCTCCTTCTCCGAGGAAGATCGTTACAATCTCCGTTTCATCATCTACGAGCTCCTTGAGAAGTGCTGTTGCGGATTCCATTAAATCGGGTCCAGCTGTCACGATTTCTTTTTCGGCGATGCCAATATAATCGCCTTCGGTAATCTCCACGTCGCCCATCCGCGTATCGCGAACAGCGTGCGTTACCATTCCCGTTTTCACCTGGGCAATCGCCTTTTCCATTGTCTGTTTATTCGCGTCAAGCTCGGCGTCGGCATGGAAAGCAATCAGCGCCGCCAGCCCCTGCGGGATACTTTTGCTCGGGATCACCGCAACAGGTATCTCTGTCAAATCAGCAGCCTGCTGTGCAGCCATAATGATATTGCTATTATTGGGCAGAATGATGATTTTCTCAGCATGCACGCCCTCGATTGCTTTCACGAAGTCCTCCGTGCTGGGGTTCATCGTTTGGCCGCCCTCGACTACCACATGCACACCCATGCTCCGCAAAATCTTGGCGATCCCCTCTCCAGCCGCTACTGCAATCAATCCATACGAAAGAGCGTCGCCTTTTGGCGATACGACTGCTTCTGCTATTGGATGTGCTTTGCTCTCTTCAGCCTTCAAGATATTCGCATGCTGTTCCCGCATATTTTCGATCTTAAGTCGGTGCAGGCTTCCAAACTGCTGGGCGTACTGCAGTACATTCCCTGGATGCTCTGCATGAATATGTACCTTGACGATCTCGTCGTCTGAAACAACGAGCAAGGAATCGCCCATGGTGTCCAAATGCCCCCGGAACAAGGCTTCGGAAAATGGCTTTTTGTTTGGTTCCGTGCTGTGCGCAATGTGAACCATGAATTCTGTACAATAGCCATATGTGATATCTTCGGTTTTCATGTGAATTTGCGCGTGGTGCTGCTCGGCAACCAGCTTATCCAGCTCTTCTTCACCAATCGCCGGCTTCGCTTGCTTTTCGATGTCGCCTGGCACTTCTCCGCGCAAAGCACGTAAAAAGCCTTCATAAATGAACAGCAGACCTTGTCCACCGGAATCAACCACGCCTACCTCTTTTAAAACGGGCAACATTTCGGGTGTACGCAAAAGGGTCGTCTGCGCCTGCTCGTATGTTTTTTCCATGACAACGGCGATGTCATCTGACGTGCGTGCGGCACGAATCGCCATTTCAGCCGCCTCACGAGCCACAGTCAAAATTGTGCCTTCTACCGGTTTCATCACTGCCTGATAGGCAGAATCTACTCCGGCCTTTAATGCGTCAGCAAACTGACGAGTCGTTATGACGTCTTTTCCATTTACTGATTTGCTGAAGCCACGGAACAACTGAGACAAGATTACACCGGAGTTACCACGCGCTCCCATCAGCAAACCTTTTGCCAGCGTAGCAGATGCCTCTGTAATACGTGGAGATTCCTTGCGAGCAAGCTCCTCCACACCTGATGACAGAGTCAGATTCATATTCGTTCCCGTATCACCGTCCGGCACCGGAAACACATTTAATCCATCTACTACCTTGACGTTTTCAGACAAAAGGCTAGCCCCAAGGTAAACCATTCGGCTAAACAGCTCGCCATCTAGACGCGTATGTACCAACTGATGTTCCTCCTTATGTATCTATGTCTGTGCGTACTCCCTGCACGAAAATATTAACGGCAGTTACATCTACCCCTACGGTTTGCTCCAAAGTGTAGCGCACACGGCGCTGTACGTTGCCTGCAACCTCGGAAATTTTCACGCCATAGCTGACGATGATATGCATGTCCAAAACAACTTCACCATTCGTGTTGTGTACAACAACACCTTTACTCAGGTTATCGCGTCCGAGCAGCTCGGCAATGCCATCCTTCAACGCTTTACGGGAAGCCATACCTACCAGGCCAAAGACTTCCATGGCCGCGCCTCCTGCAATCCGTGCGATTACGTCTTCTGTTACGTCAATTTTTCCGAGAGGTGTATTCATTTCAACTGTCATGCAAGGTCTCCTCCTTTGTTCCACTCCTGTAACTACGGCTCCACTTTCGTCATCGTTACAGCAAATTTGTCGATATGCTACGAGACAGCTTGACCGCTTTGGAAAGCGTAACCATGCTTCCCTCAATTCTACACTAACAGATATGAGAAATGAAGCGTTTTGTCGAGTCACGTAACGGAAGAAGAAATCAGGGCTTATCCCCTTGTCAAGTATTGCAATTGACAGCAATGGTGTGCTACTATAGTCAAGTATTTGTATTTCCCACAAGGAAATCCCGTTTAGATGTAACAAGGGAGGTGGATCGTAATGGCACGTCGTTGCTTTGTAACAGGTAAATCTGCTAAAGCTGGAAACGCTCGCTCCCACTCCATGCGCGCAACTCGCCGCACCTGGGGTGTTAACGTACAAAAAGTGCGCATTCTTGTAAATGGAAAACCGAAGCGCGTTTATGTAAGTACTCGAGCACTGAAATCCGGTCTCGTAACTCGCGTGTAGTTCTTGCTACGATGCGAAAAAAAGCACCCTCGAGGTGCTTTTTTGCATTTCCTGCTTTTGTTCACCTACTCCTTCAGGAGGCCGAGGTTCGCGCCATCATTTTTTCTTGTTGAAGGCCTCGATGATGCCGCGAATCATGCCACCCAGGAACTTCGGCAACTTGATGGTGTAAAACCGCATGCTACCCCTCCTCACCGAAATTACTTCCCACGATACAAAACAGTCATGACCGTTTTGTTGACCACAAGCAAGTCACATCCACTCTAATGAAAAACGTCGCGCTTTTCACTTTAAAAACAACAAGCCCGCTCCTATGAGTGCCAGTGCTAACAGGCTATACCAAACCCACGGAGGTGCCATGTACAACAAAATGGTGATTCCCCCGACAGCCAACAGAGCCCCGATAACACGTCGCAAGGCGCCCCCCTGTCGCAGGCGATAGGAGCGCAATCCCATTTTATACCGCACCTCCTTCAGGTGTTCTCCCAAACGTGCATATTACATCATATTCTGCTGTCGGATAAACATGTATCCTGCCTCGCGAAAATGTAGACGTTGTACAAAATAAAAAATCAGGCAACTCACTCGTTGCCTGAATACAATATGTGAAACGGATTAAGTTTATGCAAGTCCAATTACGCCAGTCGATTACGCGAAGGAAACAGCAAGGAAGATGCGCTGCCCAATACGACCGTCAAGACTACACCAGAAATGATCATTTCTGGCAGCAAGTACGTAATATTGTAAACGAATGAGTACCAGGCTACCGGAGTGCCTTCTGGAGTGTATTGACCAAACCAGACGATTCCGGAAATAAAATGACAAGCAAAGCGGGCGATTACACCCATGAACAAGCTACTCCATAACGCTACCAGACGCTGCTTCTTTCCTTCATAACCAGAGAGGCTAATCAGTCCCGAGAGGCCTAGAACCGCATAAGCAAGCGGATAATCCAAAATCAGCTGAACAGGGCTTACGATCGTACTGCCGAGCATCAGCTGCAGGAGGCCTACGATCGTCCCTGTGACGATACCTGCGACGACACCGCGACGTACAGCAATGAGGGCAATCGGAACCATCACCAGGGAAACAGAGCCTCCCTGAGGCATTTCAAAAACCTTGATCTGGCTAAATACAACAGCAAGAGCGGCCATCATCGCCATCTCCAGCAAAGTCAGTAATCGTTGTCGATCCAAAAAACTCACTCCTTATCAAACATCATGAATAATCGAAAGAGAGCAATCATCTATCAAAGGTGATTCTAGCCCAAGTATATAACGAAGTCAAAGAGAAAAGCCGCGGCAAAAGCACTCCGCGACTTCTTCTTAGCGAACCTTTTCCAAAAACTGTTTGGCCCGCTCGCTTTTCGGATTTTGAAAAAACTGTTCAGGTGGGGTATCCTCTTGTAGGCGTCCGTCATCCAAAAACAAAATCCGATCGGATACTTCCTCCGCAAACCTCATTTCATGCGTCACAATCGCCATGGTCATTCCTGTATGCGCCAATCCCTTCATGACCTCCAGCACTTCCTTTACCATTTCCGGGTCAAGCGCAGAGGTCGGCTCATCGAACAGCATGATTTCCGGCTCCATGACTAAAGAGCGGGCGATCGCGACACGCTGCTTTTGACCACCGGACAAGCGAGATGGATAGACATCTGCCTTGTCAGACAGTCCTACACGTGCCAATAGCTCTTTTGCCTTTTTTTCGGCTTCCGCCTTCGCCATGCCTTTGACCTTGATCGGCGCGTAAGTCAAATTATTCAAGACCGTCATATGGGGAAAGAGATGAAAATGCTGAAAAACCATCCCGATTTGTTGACGGATTTTCATCACATCTGCTTTTGGATCGGTGAGCTCTGCTCCGTTGATCGCAATCCTGCCGCTTGTCGGAACCTCCAACAAATTCATGCAGCGCAAAAGCGTCGATTTCCCAGAGCCGGATGGCCCGATAATCGCGACCACCTCACCTTTTCCAATCTCGGTCGTAATTCCTTTTAACACATCCAGTTGTCCAAACGATTTTGTAATATTGTCTATCTTAATCACTGCGTCTCATCCTCCGTTCCACGACACGCGCTATCCAGGTCAGGAACATGACCATGACATAATACAGGACACCCGCGATGAGGTATGGCTCAAAGTAACGATAGATCGCCCCTTTGACGACGTTCGCATTTTGCAAAATATCTGCCAAGCCGATGGTGGAAACGAGAGCTGATTCTTTCAAGAGAGCAATTGTTTCATTCACCAGCGCAGGCAAAATATTTTTGATTCCTTGTGGCAGGATGATATCCAGCATCATACGCCTGTAAGGAATACCCAATGCTTTGGCAGCTTCCCATTGCCCTTTGTCAACCGCCAAAATCCCTCCGCGAATCGTCTCTGAAATGTACGCAGCTGAATTCAACGTAAACGTCAGGACGGCCGCTTCCAGCTGCGAAATGTTGTAGCCAGTCAGCTGAGGGGTCGCAAAGTAAACAAACGTGAGCTGCAAAATGAGTGGTGTGCCGCGAAATACAGAGGTATAGGCGACAGCTAGCCAGTTCAGCGGCCCGAACTTAGATATTTTAATAAGTGCAAGAATGGAACCCCAGATAAAGCCTAATACAACGGAAAGCAATGTAACCAGTAACGTGACCTTTATCCCTTCAAAAATAAAAGGGATATAGGGCACAATTTGTGCAAAATCCAAATCCATGCCCTTCCCCACTCCTTGCAAAAGTTGTTAACGCCTCATGCTGTACAGAGGAGAAATTATTGACCGAACCATTTTTGAATCAGCTTGTCCATTTCTCCATTTTCCTGCATCTTTTTAATTACCTTGTTAAACTCCGCTACATGCTCCGAGCCTTTCGGGAAAGCAATCGCTGTACCGGTTGATTCTGCTGTTTCAATCGGAGCCAGCTGCAAGCCTTCGTTGTTTTCCACGAAGCCTTTTGCTACATGGTCTTCGATGATTGCCGCATCGACACGACCAGTCTTTACTTCCTCTACAATTTCACCGATTTTGTTCAGCGAAACAACCTGCAGTCCTTGTACGGTTTTAGCCGCATCCTTGGCAGTGGTTTCTTGTGTGGAGCCGAGCTGAACGGCTACCTTTTTGCCAGCCAACTGATCAAGCTTGGTGATTCCGGAATCTTTTTTGATGACAATCGTATTTCTCGCCTCATGATAAACAACGGAGAAATCAACGTTCTTCTCACGATCAGGTGTCGGGTTCATACCCGCCATCACGAAATCCGCACGTTTCGTTTGCAAGGCAGGAACGAGTCCGTCAAAGTTCATGTCATTAATTTGCACTTCGTAGCCAAGCTCTTTTCCAATATATTTGGCGATATCTACGTCAAAGCCGACAATTTCATCTTTGCCACTTGTCAAATCGTGAAATTCATACGGCTTGAAATCAGCTGAGGTTGCCATCGTCAAAGTTTTGCCTCCTCCAGTAGCTGGAGTCGTTTGCTCCTGTCCCGGTTGAGGCTGGTTTGGCTGCTGCCCTGCTCCTGATTGGTTACCTGTGCCACAGCCAGCCATCACGGCTACTGCCAATAGTGAAGAAAGTGCCATCGAAAAGAAAGTATGTTTTTTCATGCTGAACCCCCATTGAAATTGAATTGCTGTAAAGCTGTCATGCTTGCTTGAGATAATTTGCACAAAAACTTATATTTATGCACAACAATGATTATTTTAAACAATAACTAGACATTTTCAACTGTTTTTTAATCGTATTTTAAATATCCAATATACAGAATTTTATTCACAAATATATTTCCTACCTGATAAGAAGCCATCCTTCCCTCCTCGATAGTATGTCCTGTTTATTGTTTCCTCTTGCATTTTTTCGAAGCAGGGCAGGCAATCGTAATGGGAAAAGGATTAATTGGTCCGACAATCAAGAAACCAAAACTAGGAATAAAGAATCATTTTTGTTCGCCTAAAATTTTGTTAATCAGACAAGCTTTCGTGACAGAATTTGTTAGATCGAAATGAATTTTTGTAGAAGTTTCATGATTGGCACAAGTAAACCTCACACTCAAGCAATTAGATTTTTTAGGCATTTATACCTATTTTTATAATAAGAAAATTGTCCCGAATACCCTCGCTTACATAAACAATCAGTTATTTACGGGTTGAATCCGATTATTTCCATGCGTATAATGAATATGGCAAAAGTTGGTTCCGTTATTGCGCGAATGGAATCTTGTTTTGCTCTACTTTCGATTGGGTAGACATATACATATTCCTATCGAAAAAAGAAGGAGATGAGATGATGGAAAGTATGGAAATAGCAAAACCGTTGATTAGCAATCCTGTTGGCTTCTGGCGTCGTTTTGGAGCCGCTCTCTTGGATGGCCTCATTATTGGTATACCTTTATCAATTATTGCGTACTTGATCACAGGGGAAAATCAAGGGCACTGGTCTACCAATACGATCTCGACTCTGTATACTCTATTGCTGCCGATCTTCTGGTACGGATACACCATCGGGAAGAAAATCCTTGGCGTGCGTATTGTAAAAGTGGATGGAGAGCCAGTAGGAATTGGGGCTATGCTACTCCGTGTGCTTGTAGGTGGACTCATTTACGCTATTACTTTTGGACTTGCAGCAATTGCCAGTGCGATTATGGTTGGGGTTCGTCAAGACAAGCGAGCGATTCACGATTTGATTGCAGGTACTTACGTCACTTCTGATCAACCGTAAGGAAGCACTTTTACCACATTTATGGTAGGCCGGGAACGCAATTGTTCTCGGCTTCTTTTTTTGGCCCCTGCTCGCTTGATCTGCAAATAAAAAAAGCCATCGATGCGAAGTAGCATCAAAATGGCTTTGCTTGATTGAATCTTTATCCTCGAACAGCCGCAATCGCTTGCGCCCGATCCGCTTGATTGAATACGGCACTTCCTGCTACGAGAACAGTGGCTCCAGCTTCTGTACACAAACGCGCTGTTTCGGCATTTACCCCACCGTCAATTTCAATTTCCACGTGGCTGTGTCCACGCTCGTCCAGCATGCGACGCAATTCTTTGATCTTGGGTACGACATTGTGAATAAACTTTTGTCCTCCAAAACCTGGATTGACGGTCATCAATAGTACCATGTCCAGATCAGGCAGCACATCTTCAATCGTAACCAATGGAGTAGCGGGGTTGAGAACAACGCCTGCCTTTACTCCCTGTTCTTTGATCAGGTAGAGCGTACGATGCAGATGGCGACATGCTTCCTGATGGACGGTAATCCAATCAGCACCGCTTTTTGCGAACTGCGGGATATACTGATCCGGTTCCTCAATCATCAGGTGCACGTCTAGCGGCAGCTTGGTCACTGGGCGAATCGCATCAACGATCAACGGTCCGATTGTGATGTTTGGAACAAAATGTCCGTCCATGACATCAACGTGAATCCAGTCCGCGCCTCCTTTTTCTACATCTCGAATCTCATCACCCAAACGGGCAAAGTCTGCTGACAGGATAGACGGGGCGATTTTTACCATGGTTTGTTCCTCCGTTGATATTCTTTTAGCTCTTCACGAAATTGCTTGTAGTTCTCGTAGCGAACCATATCGAGTTCCCCTTCAGCCAGCGCCTCCTGTACCGCACAGGAGGGCTCGCTTATATGCAAACATCCACGAAACTTACAACCGGAGCTCAAGGCAGCAAAATCTCGGAAGCAATCAGCCAAGTCGAGCTCTGTAAAATCCATAAACTCAAGGGAGCTGAATCCTGGCGTATCCGCTACATATCCGCCGCCTTCCACCGGTACCAATTCCACATGTCGCGTCGTATGCTTTCCGCGTCCCAGCTTCTGACTGACATCCCCCGTTTGCAGGCTGACACCCGGGAAAAGCATGTTAATGAGCGATGATTTCCCCACACCTGACTGACCTGCAAATACAGAGATTCTGTCATGTAATATATCACGTACCTCTTGAAAGCCTCTCTCTTGGACCGTCGAAGTCGGTATAACTGGATAACCGATCGCTTCGTACTTTCTGACAATCGCTGCGATCTCTTCCTCTGATACTTGATCTGCTTTTGACAGCACAATCACAGAGTCGATCCCTGCACGTTCTGTATGCACAAGAAATTTGTCGAGTAAAAGCGGACTAAACATTGGCTTGTACATTGAAAAAACAAGTACCGCCTGATCTACATTGGAAATGGGCGGGCGAACCAGTTCACTGGTTCTTTCGCCCACCTCCATGATATAGCCTTCTTCTTCATTAATCGGATCATAGACGACCCAATCGCCAACAAGTGGATTCACTTTGGCGTCTTTTTTCTTAAAAAGCCCTCGTGCACGGCAACTGTAGATGCGCCCTTCATCGGCTACATAGTAGAAGCCACTCAGCGCTTTCACAATCCGTCCTTCTGGCATTCATGTCCCTCCACTATGCTTATGGCAAGCTGCTATACGCTACCGGTATCGTTTGGTATTCCCTGAACTGGGTGTCTGTCGGGCCTTTAATGGTTGCCACGACTTTTCCATCCTTTTGCGGCGAGAGAACCAGTGGAACTCCATATTCCTTGTTCTCAGCAATTTTCTCTTGGTATATCACGATATTGCTTCCGCGCGCATCGGTAACTTCAATTTTGACTTCAATCTCTTCGCCCGGTACAACCTCGACGTAGACAGGTACATTCGGGAACTTGGCGTCAGCTGGATACTGTCCGTTGCTCACCGTTAACGGAACGGTAACCCCTCTTTGAACCTGCATGCCCGGATCGTAAGGATGAGTAGAAAGCACCTGTCCCGCCTTATCCGTTGTATAGGACGGTTCTTCTTTGATTTCTACCAAAAGACCTTCCTTGTACAGCTCGACTTGCGCAGCTTCCGCGGATTTTCCAATAACATTAGGCATTTTGACGAAGCCTTTTCCCTTGCTGACGGTTACAGTTACCTTATCCTTTGTCGGATATACTTTGGCATTTGCTTCAGGGGACTGCTTGATAACCTGTCCTACTTCAGCCTGATCGTCCGTCTCTTCCGCAAAAGTGATATTCTCCATCTTGAAGCCTGCCTGCTTCAAGGTGTCTTCTGCCGTCGCGCGCGGTAGCGAGACGAGATTTGGCATGTCAATTTTCTCCTGCCCTTTGCTCACATAGATCGTCACGACTGCCTTTTCCTTCAGCTTCATCGTGGGGCCAGGGTCCTGCCTAATGACCATTCCTTTTTCGACCGTGTCATTTGCCTCCTCGATGACTTGGGGTACGAGTTTGGCTTCCTCGATCTTTTTCGTGGCGAGAGATACTTCGATTCCTTCCACAGGGGGAACCGATACCTCAGGAACAGAAGGCACAAAATTCAGCAGCAGATTGAAGCCAAAGAACGCAAGTACAAAGAATAAACCAATTCCCGCTAACCAGAGAATCGTTTTTAGCCACCATTTCTTGGCTGGCCTCTCTTCCTCGCTGTCATTTGCCGTCTCGTTGCGCTCGTTACGCTTCCGCTGTCCGCCACCAGTTCTGCCATTGGTATGACCCTCCATCATTTCTGGTGTAATGATCGGAACGACACGGGTCATCTCATCATCCTCAGGGAAGACCAGCTTTTCTTCATGTAATCGTTCTGGAAATAGGCAGGTCTCCAAATCTTCAAGCATTTCCCGTGCCGAAGAGTATCTCAGGAATGGATCCTTGACAAGCGCTTTGAAAATGACGTTTTCCACACTTTGCGGAATTGCCGGGTTCACCGTACGCGGCTCCGGGAGCGGCTCCTGCAAATGCTTGAGCGCTACTGAAATCGGCGAATCACCGGAGAATGGAAGTTCTCCTGTAACCATCTCATAAAGTACGATCCCCAGTGAATAAAGATCTGACTTTTCCCCTGTGATGCCGCCTCTTGCCTGCTCAGGAGAAAAATAGTGAACCGAGCCCAGCATAGCATTTGTATGAGTAATCGTGGCAGAGGTAACTGCCCGCGCAATTCCGAAGTCCGTTACTTTTACCCGTCCATTTTTACCGATCATGATATTGTGTGGCTTAATATCTCTGTGAATAATTTGATTCTGATGCGCATGATCGAGAGCATCGCAGATCTGTTCGGCAATTCGAACCGCTTCTTCAACAGGCAAAGCGCCCCGCTGAATGATGACTTCTTTTAACGTGTAGCCTTCTATGTACTCCATCACCATGTAATGGGTATCGCCTTCTTGGCCTACATCGTAAACCCCCACTACATTAGGGTGAGACAAGCTTGCTACTGCTTGTGCTTCGCGCCGAAACCGATTGACAAAATCCTCATCCGTGCAGAACTGCGAACGCAGAACCTTGACGGCTACCGGACGATTCAAAATCAAGTCCCTGGCTTTGTACACAATAGCCATACCGCCCCCACCGACGCGGGATTCCAATTGGTACCGTCCTCCCAGTCGTTGACCTTCCATCTCTCTCACCCCTCTTTCTGACTGGTATCAGGTGTATTTCGGACGGCTACCAGTGTGATGTTATCTTCTCCACCAGCTGTCAGTGCCTCTTCTACAAGTCCGTCCACCTTTGTTTGCAACGATACCATTCTATTCAACCACTCTTCCAGGGAACTGCTGTTCACCTTATTGCTGAGTCCGTCTGAGCAAATCAGGACAACATCGCCTTCTGACCACGCAAACTGGCCCAGATCAATCAAAACATCAGGTTCTGTTCCCAAAGATCGCATGATCACATTGCGATGCGGGTGAACCGATGCTTCTTCCGGCGTAATTTGCCCATTTTTTAACAGCTCGTTCACAAGGGAGTGATCTTCTGTTTTCATAACAAGTCCATCCTGGCTGAAGTGATACAAACGACTGTCGCCAATATGCGCGGTAATGACCGACGTAGGGCCAAGCAGGGCGGCAACAACTGTCGTCCCCATGCCACTACATTCAGGGTGCTCCTCCGCATACTCATAGACTTCCTTGTTGGCGTGAAGAACGGCGTTCATCAATTGTTCCCGCGCGTCCTCTCCGTCCACATCCTTTTCCAAGTGGCGCAGTTCTTTTACTATTCTCTCAACAGCGAGCCTGCTGGCGATATCACCCGCCTGATGACCGCCCATACCATCTGCTACTACTGCCAGTACCCGTCCGTTCAGGTCTTCCACACAAGCATAATAATCTTCGTTAACCTGACGGACACGACCAACATGGGATTTCATCGCGATATCCATGGCTTCACCCCACGGTTTCTTTAGCGTGTTGTGCCCTCAGCTGTCCGCAAGCAGCTGCAATATCGCTGCCTTGCTCGCGTCTGATGGTCACATTGATTCCCTTATCCTCCAAAATGCGTTTAAACTGAAAAATCTCATCGCGCGGTGTACGTACATAATCGCGTTCCGGCACGTAGTTCACCGGAATCAGATTGACGTGGCACAGCATGTCGCCAATGAGGCGAGCCAGCTCTTCTGCGTGCTCAGGCTGATCATTTTTGCCGCCGAACAGGCCATACTCAAAGCTGATTCGACGCCCTGTCTTGTTAATGTAATGGTGGCAAGCCTCCATCAGCTTGTCAAGCGGAAAGCCGCGGTTGATTGGCATCAGAGAGCTGCGCAGCTCCGTGTTTGGTGCATGGAGCGAAATAGCCAAATTCACTTGTCCGCCCCTGTCGGCAAACTCGTAAATTTTTGGCACAATACCACTAGTGGAAACGGTAATATGGCGTGCACCAATATTCAGTCCCCGGTTGTCATTGATGACAGACAGGAAGGCCATCAGGCTCTCAAAGTTCTCAAACGGCTCCCCAATCCCCATGACAACGACGTGGCTGACACGCTCACCATCCGCATCCAGTCTGCGCTGGGCCATCAACACTTGGGATACAATTTCACCTGCATCCAGATTCCGTTTCAGCCCACCGAGCGTAGAAGCACAGAACGTGCAGCCGATACGGCAGCCAACCTGCGTCGTCACACAGATACTGTTTCCGTAGTTATGACGCATGATCACCGTTTCAATGGCATGCCCATCTACCAGCTGGAACAGGAATTTGATAGTGCCATCCTGAGATTCCTGGTGTGTGATTTCTTTTAAAGGGTCCATGCGGAAAGCATCGGCAAGCTTTTGACGCAAATCCTTGGACAGATTGCTCATCTCATCAAAAGAAGCCACACGCTTTACATAGAGCCAGTCAAAAATTTGCTGCGCCCGAAATGCTTTATCTCCTATTTCAACGAGCCATGCTTTCATTTCGTCTTGCGTTAAACTGTAAATAAGCGGCTTTGCGCTCGTAAATGTTGTCATCGGCATTGCTGTTTTTTCACATCCTCAAAATCATTGCTTAAATTGTCATTCTATCATTGTACCTCTACTAGCGTCTCGCTTCAAACCATTTTGATATCCAGTCACCCAAATGCGTCGCTTTTCCTAGTGTAAACAAATCCGCGGGCCTGCAAACAATAGAAAGGAGTGGCACCCAAACTAGCTGATGCGCCACCCCTCTCGCCTTATTATCTCCGCTTTAGACGCGCAATAAAGAAGCCATCACTGTCAAAATCATGAGGAAGAATTTGGATATACGCTCCCGTTTCATCCACCTTATCACTTACTGCCTGTGGTAGATCATCCCGAAGCGTATTATCTAGCATAAATTCCGGATGCTCTGCAACAAAGCGACGGACGATGTCCTGGTTTTCCTTCGGCTCAATGGTGCATGTACTGTAAACCAGCATACCCCCTGGAGCAAGCATCGTGGACAGCGTCTTCAATAACTCATATTGCAGCTGGGCGATGGCTCGTACATCCTCGGGTGTCTTGTTCCATTTCAGATCTGGCTTGCGCCGAATCACGCCTAAGCCAGAGCATGGCGCATCCAGCAAAATCCGGTCGAATGTACCCAGTCCTTTGTCAGGTAAATCAAGCGCATCACTGACAATCGGCTCGATGATCGAGATTCCCAGTCTTTTCGCTGCATTTGCAATCAAATCACGCTTGTGAGGATGAACATCGCTGGCAATAATTTGCCCCTGATCCCCCATCAGCTCTGCCAAATGAGTTGTTTTCCCACCAGGAGCCGCGCAAGCATCCAACACCCGCATACCCGGTTTAGGTGCGAGAGCGGGCGCTACGAGCATGGAGCTCTCATCCTGAATAGTGTAGAAGCCTTCTTTGAACCAGCGTGTGCCGGCTGCATGTCCACCTTCGATGAGCAGTCCATCCTGACTTAGTGCAGACTCGTGCACAGCTCCGACTGCTTCTGTAAGCTGCTGCAAAAGCTCGTTCTTTTTGGCTTTGAGCGGATTAACCCGAATCGAGCTGTGTGGAGTGCGATTGTTCGCTTCACAGATCGCTTTTGTCGTCTCTTCTCCATACTCCTTGATCCACTGGCGCACCAGCCATTCCGGATGGGAATAGGCGACAGCGATACGCTTGGCAGTGTCGCCTTCAGGTATGCGTTCCCATACATCAGGCTGACGCAGCACATTGCGCAGAACACCGTTGACCATGGACGCAACGCCTTGGTGCCCCCGTTTTTTAGCAATCTCAACCGCTTCATGTACTGCTGCACGCTCGGGAATCCGATCCAAAAAGCGAATCTGATACAGACTCAGACGCAAAAGATTGCGCACCCAAGTCTGTACCTTTTTCCCTCCAACAAAATGGGACAACACATGATCCAGTGTCAATTTGCGCTGGATCGTGCCGTACACCAGCTCTGTCACAAGCCCAACATCAGAAGCGTTCAGCTCTGTGCGGTCCAGAACATTCCGCAACTCAAGATTGCTGTAAGATTTCTGTTCTTCTACCCTGTTCAAGACATCCAGGGCGATATCTCGTGCTCCCTTTTTTGCCACGGACTATTCTCCTACCTTCGTGCCTATTTCAATGCTTGCGCCCGCTCCACGCAAAAAGTCGAGAGCACTCATTCGTTTTTTTCCTTCTGGCTGCAATTCCGTCATTTTTACCGCACCCTCGCCGCACGCTACGACCAAGCCATCCTCTTCTCGTGCGACAATCGTTCCCGGCTCATTTCCTGTAACTGCTTCTACTAGCTTTTCCACCCACCATACTTTCCAGACCTTGCCCTCATGAGTCGTAAAAGCAACCGGCCAAGGATTCAAGCCACGGACCTGGTTATAAATTTGCTCCGCTGTGCGCGTCCAGTCAATGCGCTCATCTGTGCGCTTGATATTGGGAGCAAATGTAGCTTCATCGTGGTTCTGCGGTTGTGCCTCAATCGTACCTGTCAAGAGCTGTGGAATCGTCTCCATCAAGAGCGCTGAGCCTGCTGCTGCCAGCTTGTCATGCAATAAGCCTACCGTATCCCGTTCTTCTACCGGAACGACGACCTTGGACAGCATGTCCCCCGCATCAAGAGCTTCCACCATATACATGATGGTAACACCAGATTCTTTTTCGCCTTCTACGATTGACTTATGGATAGGTGCCCCTCCCCGGTATTTCGGAAGTAAGGAAGCATGAACATTGATGCAGCCATGCTTCGGTGCATCCAACAAGCGTTTAGGCAGAATTTGCCCATACGCTGCTGTCACAATCAGGTCAGGTGACAGTGCCAGCACTTCTTCCAGGGCTTCTTCCACTTTAATTTTTTCTGGCTGCAGTACAGGCAAGCCATGACGCAAAGCCGCCTCCTTGACGGGGGGCGGCGTCAACACTTGCTTGCGTCCAACCGGACGATCAGGTTGGGTAACGACTCCGATCACATTGTATCCAGCTTCCAGCAGGGCATCCAGACTTGCTACCGCAAAGTCAGGTGTCCCCATGAACAATATACGGGTATCTTTCAAATGAATTATTCCCCTTCCTCATCCGGGCTGATCTGATACACTTTGTCAGCAACGTCAATGAACAACACGCCGTTCAAGTGATCAATCTCATGCTGGGAGCAACGGGAAAGCAAATCATCCGCTTCCAGCTCAATCTCATTGCCGAAGCGATCTTGTCCACGAAGTTTAATCCACTTGTGACGACGTACATCGCCTCGCAGTCCCGGGATGCTCAAGCAGCCTTCTGGATAATCAAATTGCTCACCTTTATGATCAACGATTTCCGGATTAACGATTTCGATAAGCCCCTCACCGCAATCCATCACAATAACGCGTTTGGAAATGCCTACTTGTGGTGCAGCAAGCCCCACTCCGTCTGCGTCGTACATCGTATCTGCCATGTCGTCCAGCAGCTTGTGCAGATTAGAGTTGAATTTGGTTACAACCATCGCTTTTTCCCTCAGAATAGCGTCAGGATGTTTAACAATTGTGCGAATAGCCATGTGATTTTTATCCTCCCTAAAGCAGTACATACGGATCAACATCTATGGTCATCAGTACCTTCTGCTGTTTGTTCCATTCTTCAAATGCCGCTGTGGCCTGTGCTAGTAATTCTGCCAGATGCGGTTCATCACGATATTTTAGCATGACCTGAAAACGAAATCTATCCTTCACCCGCGCAATAGGCGATGCAACAGGTCCGAGCAGGATTGTTGTCTGCGCCATTCGCGGTCGCAAATAATCAGCCATCGTATGTGCACCACGGATGACGACCGGAACATCCTCATGGCTAAATGTAATCAAAACCAATCGGAAATAAGGCGGATATCCCGTGCGCCTGCGCTGCAGCATCTCATCCTGATAAAAGGCTGGGTAGTCATGTCTGGTCGCATGAATGATGCTGTAGTGCTCTGGTGTATACGTCTGGATCACCACGTCTCCTTCCAGCTCATGACGTCCCGCACGTCCACCCACTTGCGTCAGCAGCTGGAAGGTTTTTTCCGCAGCGCGAAAATCAGGCAGATGCAAGGACGTATCGGCAGCAATAATCCCCGCCAGAGTGACGCGAGGAAAATCCAGTCCTTTTGCAATCATTTGCGTGCCAAGCAGCACATCCCCTTGGCCAGCGCGAAATTTATTTAACAGCTCTTCATGCGAGCCTTTGCGAGAGGTTGTATCTACGTCCATCCGAATGACGCGAATCCCCGGGAACAGCTTTGCCAGCTCTGCCTCGACTTTTTGTGTTCCCGTACCAAAAAAGCGAATATGCTCGCTTTGACACTCCGGACAATGGGCGGGCTGCGCAATCGTATACCCGCAATAATGGCAACGAGCTGTATGATTCGTTTTATGGTACGTGAGAGAAATGTCGCAATGGATGCAGCGCATCGTATACCCACAGGAGCGGCACATTACGAACGTGGAAAAACCGCGCCGATTCAGAAAGATGACCATCTGCTCCCCTTTTCGCAAGCGATCTTCAATCATTTCGTGCAGCTTGCGGCTGAACATCGAGCGATTCTGTGCCTGCAGCTCCTCACGCATATCCACGACATGCACCTCAGGCATCGGGCGATTCCCTACGCGGTCAGGCATTTGCAGCAATGTGTATCTTCCCCGCGTCGCCAGAGCATACGTTTCCAAAGCAGGAGTAGCGCTTCCCATCAAGAGGACGGCATCATTTTCCTTTGCCCGCCAGATAGCCACTTCCCGTGCGTGATACCGGGGGGTTTCTTCCTGTTTATACGAGCTTTCATGCTCTTCATCGATAACGATCAGACCGACATTTTGAAAAGGAGCAAAAATAGCCGAACGCGCTCCGACTACGACCTTTACTTGCTTGCGAATGATTTTACGCCACTCATCGAATCTCTCGCCCGACGACAAAGCGCTGTGCAGCACAGCTACATCTGCACCAAAGCGGCCTTTGAACCGCTCGACCATTTGCGGTGTCAGCGAGATCTCTGGAACAAGGAAAATCGCCTCGCGTCCTTTTTCCAAGGTTTGCTCGATCGCCTCCAGGTATACCTCGGTCTTGCCGCTCCCCGTTACCCCATGCAATAAATATGAAGCATAGCTTTGGGATTGAACAGATTGCAGAATCGGCGCTAGAACCTCCTGCTGGAGGGGAGTAAATTGCGGCTTCGGCTTTTCTGCGAATCGCCGGTTTGCATAAGGGTCACGGTATACCTCGACCTGCTCGATTGCGATCCAGCCTTTTGCCTCAAGGCTTTTCAGGGGAGAACGGCTGATTCCGTGCTCATCTCGCATCATTTGGACAGAAAAGGTTTGCCCTTCATGCTCCGCAAAAAGGAGAAGGACACGGCGCATTTGTTCTGCTCGTGCAGGCAAGGAAACAATCGCCTCAGCCAGCTGTTCTTTTTCCAGCAAGCATTTCACAAAGGATTGCTGCTTGCGTGTAATTCGGTCAGTAACCTGGTATTCCGTCGCCAGAAGTCCGCTGTGAATCCAGCCAGGAACAAGCATGTACTCATCAGGGAACTGCTTTTCTACCTCAGCCAGAGGCAGATGGCGCTTTCGATTCAGCTCCCATAACAGCCCTGAATTCCCGCATGTCTCCTCGTCTAACGCATCAGTTGCCGTGAGCCATTTCTCCGACTTGCCCTTGAGCACCGCTGGAATCATCGCTTGGACCGCTGTGACCCACGGACATAAGTACTGCTTTGACATCCACTCGCTCATTTTCAAAAGCTCAGCTGTAAGTGGCGGTGTATCATCCAATACTTGCTCCACATCTTTTATCCGCGTGCTTTCCAGCGCTTCGGCAGACTGCGTGAGAATGCCGACCACGTAACCCTGGAGCTTGCGCGGACCAAATGGAACAATCACTCGACTACCTACGTTTATAATCGGGGTCAGCCAGTCAGGAACGCGATAGTCAAAAGGCCGATTCGTCCGATTAACTGGCACATCCACGATGACTTGGGCAATCATGACAGCTCCGAGAGCGCACGTTGTGACAGCTTCAACAAGACGGCATCCAAAATTTTCTCGGCCACAGCTCGCTTGCTCAGTTTGTCCAGTGCCAATTGCTCCCCGAATCGGGTCAAAAGGGTAACGACGTTCGTATCACTGCCCATTCCAGCACCCTCTGTCAGCACGTTGTTGGCTACGATCATATCCAGGTTCTTTCGCTCGATTTTAGCCTGTGCGTGCTTGATCACGTCCTGAGTCTCGGCAGCAAATCCGACGACAAATTGTTTGGTCTTGCGCTCCCCGACTGTTTTTAAAATATCAGGCGCTTTGTCCAGCTCTAAAACGAGCGGTCCATCGCCCTTTTTCATTTTATGCTCCTGCACTGTCTTTGGACGATAATCCGAAACAGCCGCAGATTTAATCACAATATCGGACTCTGGCAGGTTTTCCATGACTGCATCAAACATTTCCTGTACGGATTCTACGGGAACAAATTTGACTCCGGCAGGTTGTTCCAAAGTGGTAGGTCCACTGACTAATGTCACCATAGCCCCTCGATCACGTGCCGCTTCTGCAATCGCATACCCCATCTTGCCTGAAGCATGGTTTGTAATATAGCGGATTGGATCGATTTTCTCGCGAGTCGGACCAGCTGTGACCAGCACATGCTTGCCCGCCAAATCCTGCTCTTTTAGCGATGCTGACTTTTTCTCAAAGAACGCGGCAACCGCTTCTACAATCTCTTCTGGTTCAGCCAGGCGACCTTTGCCAATCCATCCACATGCCAAAAGGCCTACACCTGGCTCGACGAATTGATAGCCATATTCCGTAAGCCTGTCCATGTTTGCAGCTACAGCAGGATGCCCGTACATATTTACGTTCATAGCGGGCGCAACCATTACCGGCACTTTTGTCGCGAGGATCGTTGTTGTCAGCATATCATCAGCAATTCCGTTTGCCATTTTCCCAATAATATTAGCTGTGGCCGGGGCAACCACGATCAGGTCTGCCTTGTCCGCCAGCTCAATATGACTGATCACATGAGGATCCGGCTCCGTAAAGGTATCCGTATACACAGGCAAGTGGGATAGAGCCTGGAACGTCAGCGGCTGTACAAATTGCATTGCACTTTCGGTCAAAATAACGTGCACTAGAGCACCAGCCTGGGTCAGCTTGCTAGTAAGCGCCGCTGCCTTGTACGCAGCAATCCCCCCAGAAACACCCAGTACAATTCGTTTTCCAGCAAGCGAGTGCATCCTAAAAATCTCCTCTCTCCATATCCGAAAAAAACAACCTGCCAGGAGGTTGTTTTTTGGGTGGAAATCCTTATTTGCGTCCGTCTAGGAATTCATGCACGAGTTCATCGGAGATAAACTCTTCAAGAGCAAGCCCTACAAACTTTTTGGATTTTGGTCTCACTACCTGGATTTCGCTATTCTCACGCAATTGTCTTGCTCTCTTGGATGCGATTGTCACCAGGATGTATTTGCTTTCCGCTTTTTCTGTCAACTCATCAATAGATGGGTACAACATAATTTATTCAACCTCCTTCAGCCATTTCCGATACTTGTGAACCTGACGTTCTTTTTTCAAATGCTCCGCAGTGATAATCGCCTGAATACGGTCACATGCTGCTTCGATTACATCATTCACGACGACATAGTCGTAATGATCCATCAGCTCGATCTCGGCACGCGCCACTTCCATGCGCTTGGCGATAATCTCTTCCGTTTCCGTACCACGGCCAATAATTCTGTTTTCCAGCTCGTTAAGATCAGGAGGAGCAAGAAACAAGAACGTTCCTTGTGGAAAGCTTTCCTTTACCTGCAAAGCTCCCTGAACTTCGATCTCTAGTATAACATCTTTGCCCTCATCCAGCATTTCATCCACAAACTGGCGCGGGGTACCGTAAAAATTCCCAACATATTCAGCCCACTCTAAAAGAGCATCCTGCTGAATCATTTGTTGGAACTCTTCTTTTGATTTAAAAAAGTAGTTGACTCCCTCTACTTCTCCTGGACGCGGGGAACGCGTGGTTGCAGAAACCGAGTAGACAAGATCAGGGAGCTTTTCCCGTAGCGCCTTGCATACTGTTCCCTTCCCCACCCCTGCCGGTCCGGAAAGAATTAAAAGGAGACCACGATCAACCATGCTCATTATTTACACTCCTACTTTATTCGTCCGATTCGTCATCCTTCGTTGTGAGACGCTGTGCGACCGTTTCCGGTTGTACAGCTGACAAAATGACGTGATCGCTATCTGTAATAATCACGGCCCGTGTCCGTCTCCCGTAGGTTGCGTCAACGAGCATGTTACGGTCACGCGCTTCCTGAATAATCCGTTTGATAGGAGCTGACTCCGGACTTACAATAGAAATAATGCGATTGGCATTTACAATATTGCCAAATCCGATATTGATTAGCTTGATTGCCATGACGGCCCAGCCCATCCTTTCATCCTACTCAACGTTCTGTACTTGCTCTTTCATCTTCTCCAGCTCACTCTTGATCTCAACCGCCAGATGCTGGATGCGCAAATGATTCGCCTTGGATGCGATTGTATTTGCTTCCCGATTCATTTCCTGCAGCAAAAAGTCCAGCTTCCGCCCGACTGCTTCCTCTTTTTCAAGCTGCTCCACAAATTGGTGGCAGTGGCTTTTCAATCGGGTGATTTCCTCGCTGATGTCACTTTTGTCAGCGAAAAATGCCACCTCTTGTGCCACACGTCCCATGTCCAATTCGAATGGAGCCTGGCTGGCCCAGTCACTCAGCCGTTGATGAAGACGGCTGTGGTACTCCTCCACGCTCAATGGGGCAAGCTGTTGTATCTCCCCTATCCACGCGCTTACTTGAGAAAGTCTTCGCATGAGGTCGGCGTATAGCTGTTTTCCCTCTGCCATTTTCATGGTGAGCAGATCTTGTGCTGCCTCTTCAACTTGGGAAAGCAGCCACTCGACTATTTCATCGCCATTTGCTTCTTCTATTTCCTTGGTATGTAGCACTCCTGGGAAGAGCAACACGTCCCTTGCTGTCAGGACTGTCTCCAGCGAAAAACGCTGGTCGATTTCACGGGTCAGCGAAACAAACTGTTCAGCCACAGCCCAGTTTATGGAGGCAGCTGAAGTCACTTGGATCGTTTCCATTGAAATGGTTACTTCGAGACGACCACGCCTGACAAACTGAGAGACCAGCTTGCGTACGGGGTCCTCCAGCATACTCCAAGCTTTTGGGAGGCGAACTAAGATCTCAGAAAACCGATGATTAACCGCCCTGATCTCGACAGTCAATCGGGTAGAGCCTTTGACTTCATCCATTCTTCCATAACCTGTCATGCTTCGTATCACAAGTTTTCACTTCCACAGGCGTAAAATCGTTAATTAATTATAGGAGACAAGTCTTGGCAGTGTCAACCGAAGCAGCATGCGGACAACAAGATTCCTCCTGCTTATGCTTTGTGCTACACTGTGACTGGCAACGATTCCGATTTTCCGTTCGGTTTTTGAAGTATTCTTCTTTAGATTGAGGTGACTATTTGTGGCTTTTGATGGCGTAGTAACCCGTGCTGTGGCTCGGGAGTTACATAAGCTGGTGGGCGGACGTATTTCCAAAATCCATCAACCCCACCACAGTGATATTGTCATGCAAGTAAGAACACAAGGAGAAACAGTGAAATTACTGCTCTCCGCCAATCCTACCTACCCGCGTCTCCACATCACAACAGAGGAATTCTCCAACCCTTTGGAAGCTCCGATGTTTTGCATGCTGCTTCGCAAGCATTGTGAAGGTGGAATGATTGAATCGATTTCGCAGGTGGGCATGGAAAGAATCATCCATATCGATGTGCGCACACGTGATGAATTAGGTGACACGGCAGTCAGACGGATCATCATGGAGATTATGGGCAAGCACAGCAACATCATTTTAATCGACCCTGGGACAGGAATGATTCTGGATAGTGCCATGCACGTAACTCTGGCTATTAGCCAGTATCGGCAAGTTACACCTGGACGTTCGTACATCTCTCCTCCTAGTCAAGACAAGCATGATCCACTTGCGGCTACGCAGCAGCAGTTCATTTCTACCATCGACTGGAACAGTGGTCGACTGGACAAGCAAATCGTTGATGCCTATACCGGGATCAGCCCTCTTCTGGCTAAAGAGATCGTCTTCCGAGCTGGGCTGGCCAATCGCGAGACACTGTGGTCAGCCTTTTCAAGCGTCATGGATGATTTCAGCCAGCATGCATACGTGCCTAACATGGTGGAGACAAAGGACAAGGCTTACTTTCATGTCGTGGAGCTGACTCATCTGCAAGCAGAGTCCAGCACGCCTTTTCCAACCACACAAGCACTTCTTCAAGCGTATTACGAAGGAAAAGCTTTGCGTGATACAGTCAAACAACGCGCACATGATTTAATCCGCTTTGTCACCGGTGAACGCAATAAAAATGAGAAAAAAATTGAAAAGCTGGAGCTGACGCTTCAATACGCCCAGGAAGCTGATTTATTCCGTCTGTATGGAGAACTGATGACAGCGAATATGCACCAGATGAAGCGCGGCGACAGGGAGCTGGTGACCGTCAATTGGTATGACGAAGCTGGCGGTTCCGTAACCATTCCGCTTGATCCGCTAAAAACACCATCAGAAAACCTGCAGTCGTACTACAAGCGGTACAACAAAGCCAAAAACAGTCTGCAAGTCGTCGGAGAGCAGATCGAGCAGGCAAAAATGGAGATCATGTATTTGGATGGTTTATTGGTGCAGCTCGCTCACGCTACTCTAAAGGAAGCAGAAGAAATTCGCGAAGAGCTCGTGGAACAAGGCTATGTACGTGACCGTAAAAAGCGTGGACCTCGCAAGAAAAAAGAGACCAAGCCAGAGCTGGAGATCTACTATTCAACAGATGGCACTGAGATTCTCGTCGGAAAAAACAATAAGCAAAACGAGTATCTCACCAACAAGCTTGCTGCTGCTTATGATACGTGGCTTCATACCAAGGATATTCCGGGATCACACGTCGTTATTCGGGCAAGAGAATTTTCTGATGGGACATTGCTCGAGGCAGCTACTCTTGCTGCTTATTTCAGCCGCGCCAAGCAAGGCAGCCAGATACCTGTAGACTATACACTGATCAAGCACGTAAAAAAACCAAGCGGTGCCAAACCTGGCTATGTGATTTACGAGCAGCAGCGTACGCTATATGTAACCCCTGAGGAAAATGTGATTCGTCAATTGAAATTGAATAGACCGTCCACGCATAGCGAAACTACCTAAGTTCATACTAAGAGCATGAAAGGGGGTGTCCGTTCCTTGAACATCTTACTGAAGCTCTTATTGAATGGAATCATCGCGGTTCCTGGGCTTTTGTGGTCTGGAACGTCTCTTGCGTTTGCCTTGACTGCCAGCATCATTGGCAGCTTGCTCGCTTACGCATTGATTGATGCCTTCATCCTGCCGCGTACGAACAATACATTTGCTAGCACAGCTGATTTCTTGTTCGTGTTTGCATTTTTTTGGGCAAGCTGCTATGCCTTTGCACAGTCCTATGCATTATCTGGCGTGTTGTTGACGGCGTTCGTCATCACAGTGGTCGAATACTTTTACCACAGTTACCTGCAGCATCGCGGAGTACATCACTCCAAGCATCCAGGCTAATGATCAATTTTCTATTTTCGGAAGGGGGATCAGGATGAACGTCATCGGCATCATCCAGACCGATCTAAATGAATTTAGCGTGTTGTTCGACCAACAGCAGGGTGGTGGACAAAGCGGGCAAGGGCACCAAGGAAGCAGCGGTGGGCAAAGTCAAAGTTACGGCCAGGATCACGGCGGCGGGCAAGATTCTGGGGACAGCGACTCCATGTTCCTCAGCTTCCTGGATGAACAGCCTAGCTCCAATGAGGGCAGCAATCAAGGCAGTCAAGAGGGACAAAGCGGGCAAGGGGGACAACAGAGCGGCCCTCAGGAAATGACAGTCCGCATCAAAGGTATACCAGAAGGACAGAAAGCGAATTTCCTTCAAATGTACCAAATCATTCAAGACGCCAAAGATTCTCAGTCTTTGGAGCAGTCCCTGACGATCGTCAACCAGGGCGATCAGCAAGACGGGCACGGTGGACAAGATACGAGACAAAACCCAAGCCAAGGTTACGGTTACGGTTCCGGCAATCAGAACTAGCCAGCTTGCTCTCCAGTGTCCATAAGCGTCTCTCCACTACATTTTTCCAACCAAAAAACCACCTGGAATTGCTCCAGGTGGTTTTGTCTCATGCTAAAAAAGCATAATTCTTATTGAATACAGCCAAGTCCCCGCTCTGCCGTTGACCTCATGTTTCTATAACCTGCGCTCACACAGGTGGGTGACCCACTCGTGCCTCAGCCTTCCCATGCATCCATATGGAGGTGGGCCTGACATCTGCAGCGAATTTCCGTCTCCCGAAAAACACGTATAAGGTTAGAAACATTTACGGCCTGTCGTACATCGCAGGATCTTGATATACATACTTTATCACAAATTTCATTCCTACTCAACGGATAATCTTCCCGTTTTCGAAGTCGCAGGAGGAATGACTCCCAGCTTCACCAAACGACGAAGCTTTGTGTCCGTTAGATTCAGCTTTCGTTTTAACAGGTCATGTGTATGATCCGCAAGCCAGGGAGGGGCTTTGCGCTCCCCATCCACCAGAGCTGGCTTTTTCCTCTCCAAAGCTCCTTCCGTTTGCTCCACGAAAGGCAATGTATAAGCAATCTCCCGACTGGTCACATAAGGGCTGTCTCCCCACCTCTCCAGCTCTTCAACCGCTGTCAAACAGCAGTCAACCTCACTTCCCAGCTCACTCCATTCCGCTTGGGTCCGCGATAAGAACAAGGCTTTCATTTCCTCATTCATTTCAGGTAGTTGGCTGATCGTACCCAGGTGATACTGCTCCCAGTCTCCGCGACCCACTGCCCGGCAGAAATTGAGCCAAAACTTCTCCTCTAGTGCAGCAAGTGCTACATAGTGTCCATCGGAAGTTTCAAATACTTGATAAGCAAGCCTCCCCTGCCGACTCGATCGCTTCCACATCTTATCGCTATACGTAGAAAAGATCGCATGAAGTCCCATCCAGGAGGAAAACAGATCAGCAGATGCGACGTCAAGGTAAGCACCGCGTCCAGTTCGCAAGCGTTGTACGAGTGCAGCACAGATTTGTTCACTGGCATACAGTCCAAGAGCGTAATCAGTAATCGGGGCTTCCGTAATAACAGGTATTCCTGCTGCATCCCTGATTGTGGATAGAAATCCACTGACAGCTTGTACATTCAGATCATGCTGCCCAAGCTGAAAGAGCTCGCCACTCTGTCCGTAGCCAGTAACCGAGCAATAGATGACGGCAGGATGAACAGCCCACAAGCTGTCATAATCAAGACCAAGATGCCGCAAAACACCTGGGCGAAAGCTTTCTACAACAACGTCAGCCTGTCTAGCCAAGGCAAATGCGAGAGCTTTTCCTTCGTCGGTGCGTAAATTTAAAGAGATGCTTTTGTGCTTACGATGCGAACGCAAGAAAAATCCACCTTGCCCAGTGGGATCCCCGTTCGTGGTATCGACAGATCTGCCATGGTCATAGTCAAGAAAAGTATCGACCTCGATGACCTCCGCTCCTAAATCAGCGAGCCTCATCGTACAAATCGGTCCAGGAAGATGGCGCGAAAAATCGACGACCGTAACACCCGTAAGCATGCCAGGACACCCCTTTCACCGCTTTACCCCACTTTCCACCGTATTTCGCGATCATGTATGCTCCCTCCTTCTTTTGCACGAAAATTCAAACAAAAAGAAACCATTCCGGATGGGAATGGTTTTCTCAGGCTCCTTTTCATTTGATAAACCTGAAAATCAATGGATACTGAAACTCTTTTCCCTCATTCGCTTTCACTGCTGCCATGATGACCAAAATAACCCAAAACAGGAACAAAGCAATCAATAAGAGCGCGCCGATAAAAATGACGAGCAAGAGACTTGCAATGGCTGCATAAATCGTAACAGAAATATTAAAGTTCAAGGCTTCCTTACCATGTGCGTCAAAAAAAGCTCCTTCCTCCCGTTTTACCAACCAAACAATCAATGGACCGAGCACATTTCCCAGTGGAACGATAAGTCCGATGAGGGCTGACAAATGTACGATGATTGCCCACATCCGCTCCTCTTTTCCAGAGTGATTACTCATAAGGATTCCTCCTACGATCTGCTTATTTTTAATGTACGATGTAATGTCGGCAAAATTGCAAAAAAAACGAAAAAAGCGCCTCGAAAGGCGCTTTTCGCTATTACCATTTGCCTCCACCCATAGAGGAACCTCCGAAACCACCGTAACCACCCATTGAGGATCCATAACCGTAACCATCGAAACCATGGCCGTGTTCACAATGCCCGTGACCATGACCGTGGCCACATTTTCCGTGACTGCTCTTGCATTCCATTCTATAAACTGGCTTATAGCAGCAATGTTTTTTATAATATTTCTTCTTACAGCACTTCTTAACATGACATGTGCAATGAGATCTTCTGCATCCGCATCCCATGAATCTCACCCCCTCATGATAGGTACATCTACAAGGTATGTAGGTGATGGTTCATTGGCACGGGGCACTTGTCTATTCTCATGGGAAAATGAGCGAATGTCACGGTTTTTCCAGCATGAAGCTAGTCTGCTTACGAAATACTAAGCCCGATATGATAACGCTTGAAGGAGGAGTCCTTATGGGAGAACACAGTCGCTTTCACGAAGGTCAAAAATCTCCAAAAAACGCGGTATATATGGAAATTGGCGAGTCTGGAGCCAGTGTCCAAGACCCGATGATCATTGAGCTTTCCAAAGGCGAAAAGTTCCCGGCTACCCGGAACAAAAATCGTGTATGGACACAAAAGTAGCGTAAATCGCAAAGAACCAACCGACTTTGCAGAAAAGAAGGTTGGTTCTTTTAGTTTCTTAATCTTCGTCTTCATCATCCTCGTCGTCCTCGAAGTCTTCGTCATCCCCACTGATGTAGATGATGGTAACTCCCAAGCTTTCCAACAGTTGAATTACTTCGCGATTTAAGTCCTGATCCATCAAAAGGCCAAGACTCTCCACCAGCTCCAGCTCTTCCAATTCACCTTGCTCTGCATCCTCAATCAGCTCTATAATTTCGGTCATTCGCTTTTTTTCCAAAACTGCCATGAGTTCTTCTCTCGTCATAAACGGTTTCACACCTCATTTTCTCTTCTCTTTGCTTTATAATAGTACATAACCCAACAGTTGAAAACAAAGCAATGAGGTGACGTCTTTGTATCCACAATCGTACCTGGACTATTTGGTCCAGTTTCATGTTGAACGCGACTATTTTGAATGTCACGAAATTCTTGAAGAATATTGGAAAAGCGCTCCTCCCCACGAACGCAAGCCAGTATGGGTCGGATTGATTCAAATTGCCGTAGGTCTGTACCATCAAAGACGCGGGAACTTGAGTGGAGCAATCAAAATGCTGACAAGCGCACTGGCTCTCGTGAATGAGCATCAAAGCGATATTCGCCAGCTCGGCTTGGACAGTACAGCCTTAAACACCCTGCTCGTCCAGCGTCTGGAGGAAATGAAACAAGGAAAGGCGTATCACAGCTTATCCCTGCCAGTGGCAGATAGTGCCCTGCAGCAAGCGTGCCTGAACAAAAACTCGGCAAAAGACAACGTCAGTAATATGGAGGATGTCTATTTACTGAACAAGCATACGTTGCGTGACCGAAGCGATGTCTATGCCGAAAGAAATCGCCAGCTGCAAATCCGCCAGGAACGCCGAAAAAGCCAACCCGATTAATCGGCGTATGGCATTACGTATGCTGGTGGAATCGCCCCACACATAAAATAGCGGTCGCTTATGCCGAAAAAAGGAATGCCGTCTGCATAAGCCTCCCGCGCTTTTACGATTAAAAGCGAAAGAGCGTCCACTGGCATACCGATATCTTTTGGACTATGGGCTAGCTGAACAAACTCACTAGCGATAGGTAACAAACCCGCTTCAAGCCCTTGGCGGATTAATTTGCGATGTGTGCCGTAATAAAGGACCTCCGGCGGGGACGTCTCTGTCAGTCTTCCGCGAGAGATCGTTGGCAAAAATCCGTAGGTGGCTCTTATCAAAGCGCCGCCATCCCATTCAATCTGTTTACCAGGATCGTTTTCTACGACCTGCCACAAATCAGATCGGCTAACCAGCGCGCACCCTTTTAACGTCCGCAGATAGGCAAGCATCGGTTCAACCGGTGTATATCCGTACGTATCAAAATAAAGCTGAACGTGCTCATTATTTTGCCGAAGAATACTGAGCAAACGTTTTCGCAACTGCATTTCTTCTTCGTGTGCAGTCATCCCTGTCCTCCCTATCACACAGCACTCATCAATAAATCCACAAGAGAACTGTCATCACCAGCCCCAAATCCGCGAGTATGTGACTAAACCACGTCGTATAAATCGCTGGAAACAAGCCTTTTATCCATCCCCAGATGATGCCTGAGACAAAGACAAGAACCGTGATCAACAGACCTATCTTGAATCCAAACATGACCGTGGCCACAATCAAGTGATACAACGTATAAAAAAAGCTGGATAAAACGATGGCCATCGCTTGGGATAACGACTGTAGCATCCGTTGCAGGACGAAGCCTCGCCAAAACAATTCCTCCAACAGGGAATTCAGGAACACTAAATAAACAGAGAATAGCCATATCCATCGATCATTGAGGTCCCACTCAACCAAAATTCTCCTGATATTCTCGGCACGCCCCTCTGCTTGCAACAGAATCCAGCTACCAGCAAGCACTCCTGTGAGTAGAAACAAGCCCAATCCCAGTCCATAAAAAGCACCCCGCTTGTCAAACTGCCCCCACGCATGTCTCCAGCTTTCACGAAGAGTACCATCCCACCATCCATGCAAAAAAGGAATGCACAGGCAGACCAGCAAATGAAACAAGACAAAGGTGACAAACAGGCTGCGCCTCTCAAGCAATCCATAAAAAATCGCCAGCGTCGCTGCGAATCCATAACCAATAAGCAAAAGTAACGACCGGTTTCGCGTCATGCGGATTAGCTCCCTCTCATGCGTAATGGCCGCTTCGTATCGGTATAGGTTGTCCTTTATGCAAGCTGTGCATACCCACAAAGACAATAAATATACAATTTTGGAGAGAGATGCTATACTGAGTGATACCTTTTGCTTAGCAAAAAAATTTTGATATGGAGTGGCTCTCATGTTGTGGCGAAACCGAACATTTCTCCTCTTAATGACCGGGGAGATCGTCGCAGGAGCGGGCATGTGGATTTCAATCATTGCCAATCTACAGTTCATGCAGAGCTTGATCCCATCTGAAACGGTAAAAGCACTGATTTTGATGAGTGGACTGGTTGTCAGTATTCTTCTCTCCCCCAAAGCTGGCGTCGTCATTGACATGTACGACAAAGGAAAAGTAATGATGCTGGCAAGTCTGGTACGATGCTTGAGTCCTGTTTTCATGTTCCCTGCTATTGCGTATGATTCAATCCTCTGGATGATCGTCTCCCTCATTTTTATGCAATGCTCCGCTGCCTTTTACTTTCCGACCGTGCAAGCGTCCCTACCTGCGATACTGGACAAAGACGAATTGCTTAAGGCAAACAGCGTCTATCTGAATATTTCTACGCTATCCCGTATTGGTGGTACCGCATTAGGTGGTGTACTTGTCGTCTCAATGAATTTGCAAATGCTCTACGTGTGCTCGATCGTTGCGTATGCGATTTTGGCTCTCGTGACCCTATTCTTGCGCATCCCACAGGTGACTTCACGCCGAATACAGGAAAAGGTTGAGTTTCGCGAAGTATTGACGATTACAAAAAAAGATCCTGCACTCATGGTCGGACTCATTAACAACGGCTTGATCACCCTATTTTTAGGCGGACTCAATTTGATGATTTTGAACTTTAGCGAAATTCATCATGAACCACAGCTAATGGGCTGGATTTACGCATTTGAAGGAGGAAGTATTCTCATCGGAAGCCTGCTCGCGAAGCGTTGGATTGGGCAAAATAATCTGGTGGCTGCGTCCACTTTGATGCTCGTTTTCTTTGCCATTTCCCAGTACGGAATGTCCGTAGCTGAGAACAAGATGATGGTTTTGGGCTCTTTTGCCGTTTTTGGCTTTGTCGTAGCATTCTTCTTCCCAGTCATCTCAACGATTTTTCAAAAAAGACTGCCTGCCCATCAGCAAGGACGATTCTTTTCATTCAAAAGCATGCTAGATCGCAGCTTCTTCCTGGTTGCTTTGGGAATTACAGGTGGTGGATTGGATTTGCTTGGCGTGAGCGGCTACCTGCTGTTTATTGGTTCCTTGACCCTGCTCTTTGCAATCGTTACCTTCATTTACAGCAAAAAGCATAACCTTGATGTCAGAGCCAACGATGAAGCTGCGGCATAAGACTTTTCCCTACCCTTGGTTTGGTGTAAACTAATAGAGGTTGTTCAAAAAGTCGTCTTTTGAACACACAAAAAAAGAGTTGAGTTTAAAACTAATGGAGGGGTTCTCATGCAAATACTTTCATCAACCGCTCTTGGTGTCTTAGTTCCGCTCTTGATGGCGACTGCCGTTATCTTTTTGAGAATGAAGCGTCAAAAAAAGCCGGTCTCGGCAAAAAGCATAATTTTACCACCATTTTTTATGGCTACAGGCTTCGCAATGTTTTTCTTGCCGGAAGCAGCGACACCTCCGATGTATGATGTGGGCGCTTTTCTCGTCGGTTTGGTGTTTTCCATTCCTCTGATCTTAACCTCTCGCTTTGAGATTATTGGTCAGGATGTTTATCTCAAACGTTCACGGGCATTTTTCTTCATTTTGATGGGGCTTTTGGTGATTCGTCTTGTTATCAAGCTGCTCATCAATGATTCATTTACTCCGATTCAAACCGGCGGACTCTTCTTCCTGCTTGCATTCGGGATGCTTGTCCCATGGCGAATCGCAATGCTATACATGTATCGCCAATTGACAAAGAAGACATTTGGAACCTAAATCAAAACGAGCAGCCCTCTTTTCGAGGTACTGCTCGTTTTTTATCGCTCTTCCCGAAAATACGTTGCTCCAAAGATTTGATCATGCCCTGCTGTTGCACCTGCTATCGTTGCAAAAAACGGTCGCTGTCCACCTGCAGCAAGTGCTTCTGCTGCAAGGCCAGCTGTAATCGGCTGACAAAATACAATGCGCTTAGTACCGCCTAGCTCCAATGCTTGGCAACGCGCTCCTATCCGCTCATCGATCCAAGCTTCACTTACCTCACAATCAAGCCACCGCTTCCATGTTTGCACGGCATCCTCCAGTTCAGCTGCTGCAACACCTACCTGCTGCAAGGAGTTTGAATGATTGGGATGAGGAGCAATGCCTCCCCGCTTTTTCAGGTCATTCTCACGTTCTTCATCACTTTGCTGCCATTCGATCAAGAAAGGCGGTCTTAGCTTGCTTTGTGGATCCTCGAAAAACAGCATTCGCCAGCTCAATATCGAACCATCCTCCCGTTTGCGACTGCCAGCAACCGGTCCCTGAACGATCAAACCCTTCTTCTGCAGCTTGTTTACCCACTCATCCATCTGCTTCGTTCGCAGGGCAATTTGAGCAAGGCCCTCACCTAAAGCGATTTCTTCCACCAACTGACGAATCAAGGGGTTCTCTGATCGCTCAGCAAGTGCTCTCACTTCGATTGACAAAAACTCCACATAAGAAAGGCCAAAGTAACTAAGGCTATTCCACGTACCCCACGGTTCATGTCGCCCACCTGCTACCGCATGAAACCCATACTGACGGAATTTCTCGGTTGCCTCTACTGGCGGTCGGTCCAGGAAGTGCACCAAATGATCCAAAGCCAATTGCATGCGATTTACCCCTTTTTGTGTGGGTTCTTGCAAATCTGCGCAGGAAGAAATGCGATTCCACACATGGTATAATGAAATAATGTTCCAAAATCATGTTTGATTCACGAAATAGGGGGAGAAATGAACCAATCTCGAACAAATCGTGTAAAAACCCGTCGGAAAAGGAGGAAAAGCAAGTGGATTCGGATGGTACAAAACACACTTGTTTTCAGCCTGCTTGCTGTTCTTTCAGTTGGACTGTTCTTAGCTGTTGATATGTTTATGAAAAACGGAAGCAGTACCGATGATCCAACTTCCCACGAAGCGACAGACCATGAGAACATTCCCGAAGAACCTACTGTGGCTTTGACATTTGTTGGGGATGTCATGATGTCTGGCAATGTAGAAAAACGTTTGCTTGAAAAAGGCTTCGATTTCCCTTTTGCACATGTTCGCTCGGTCTTTTTGCAAGATGATTATACTATCGCCAATCTGGAGACACCTGTTACCTTGCGGGGAACACCATCAGAAAATAAAGAGTTCGTCTACAAATCTGCACCGGAATCCGTGCCTGCCATGAAAGCAGCTGGCATTGATGCAGTAAATTTGGCGAATAATCATTCCATGGACCAAGGAGTCGAAGGCTTGCTCGATACGTTTGCGGCATTAGATGAAAATCAAATTGCGTATGTCGGTGCAGGCAAGGATGCCAAAAGAGCCTATGCCCCTGTCTACGTAGAGAAAAAAGGCATACGTATTGCCCTGCTCGGCTTTAGCCGGGTCATTCCTGAGGTGAGCTGGTACGCCGGAAAAAACCAGCCTGGACTTGCAGCTACTTATGATCCCGAACTTGCAGTAAAGGCAATCCAAGAAGCCAAAAAAAACGCTGATCTCGTGGTGGTTATCGCCCACTGGGGAAAAGAAAAGGTCGATTTCCCCGTAGATCATCAAAAAATGCTGGCACGTGCCTATATCGATGCTGGCGCTGACCTGATCGTAGGAGGACACCCGCACGTCCTCCAAGGCTTTGAACAGTACCAGGACAAATGGATTGCATATAGTATGGGCAATTTCATTTTCACACGTGCTGTCGAGCCCAAAACATGGGATAGTATGGTGTTGCAAGCGACTTGCACGAAAACAGGCGATTGCCACTTGAAAATGCTGCCCTACTATGCGGAGCTGGGGCAAGCCGTTCCGATGAATGATGCTGATGGCGCTGCTCTCATTAAGCGCATCGAGTCGATTTCTGAGAACGTGACAATAGAAGCTGACGGTTCTGTATTAGCAAAACGGTCATGACCGTTTTGCTTGACCGCAAGCGGTCACATCCACTTTTATGAAGAACGTCGAGACATTTTTCACAGAAAAAGAGAGTGAAAACGCTGCTTTTTCCCTTTTCCGCGAAACTCTCTGCCAGATCATTCGTAAAACATAGTAATCAAGCAACAAACTCGTGAGGAGTGAGAGCGATGACAGGATTAATCATTACGGTCGCAGCGATCGGAATCTTTGTCCTCTCCGGTTACTTCCTGACCAAATGGGAAAAAGCTGTTTTTCCTGGCAATCAGAAAAATGGCAAGGACGACGCAACTACGAAAAGATAGACTGGGGCAGGCAGTGTGCTTTTACGAAGAAAAAGCTCGCGCTGCCTGCACAGCTTTTTTCCAGCCGCTGTAAAGCCCATCCCTTTCTTCTGATGACATCTGTCCTTCAAAAGACCGCTCCACTCTCCAATTATCGGCAATCTCCTGTCTGTTTTTCCAAAAGCCAACTGCCAATCCTGCGAGATAGGCAGCCCCCAAAGCTGTTGTCTCATTAACTTCTGGTCGATCAACGGGCACCCCGAGCAAATCAGATTGGAATTGCATCAGAAAATTGTTCGTAACCGCTCCGCCATCGACACGCAGCTTTTTAAGCTGAAGGTCCGCATCTGCTTCCATCGCAGTCAATACGTCCTTGGTCTGATAGGCGAGGGATTCCAGTGTCGCCCGAATAAAATGTTCTTTACTTGTCCCACGTGTGAGACCAAATACCGCACCCCGCACCTCACTATCCCAGTACGGCGTTCCCAAACCGACAAAAGCAGGTACTACATACACCCCTTGTGCAGAGGTGACTCTGGCTGCGTACTGTTCACTGTCCGCTGCTGATTTGAGCATCCGCATACCGTCTCGCAACCACTGAATAGCTGAGCCAGCGACAAAAATACTTCCCTCCAGTGCGTACTCTACTTTACCGTCCAACCCCCAGGCAATCGTCGTCAATAAGCCGTGCTGCGAGGAAACTGCTGTTGAGCCCGTATTCATGAGCATGAAGCAGCCTGTTCCGTATGTATTTTTTGCCATTCCTTCATCAAAGCATGCTTGCCCGAACAAAGCAGCCTGCTGGTCTCCAGCCGCTCCGGCAATTGGCACTTCCGCTCCAAAAAACAGATTTCGATCTGTGTGGGCGTATACCTCGGAGCTAGAACAAACCTTTGGCAGCATCGCTTTGGGTACATCAAGCAAAGCAAGTAATTCCTCATCCCAGGTTAGCTCGTGTATGTTGTACAGAAGGGTTCGCGATGCATTCGTATAATCCGTCACATGGGCGCGACCTCCCGACAGCTTCCAAATCAGCCATGTGTCGATCGTGCCAAACAACAGCTCCCCTCGTTCTGCCCGCTCTCTCGCTCCTGGTACGTGATCCAGAATCCACTTGACCTTGGTTCCCGAAAAATAAGCATCGATTAATAGACCTGTTTTCGCGCGAACCCAGTCATTTTTCCCCTCCTGCTTCAAGTCATCGCAAATTTTGCTCGTTTGTCGCGACTGCCAGACGATCGCATTGTAGATCGGAACTCCGGTCTGCTTATCCCAAACCAGTGTCGTTTCACGCTGATTCGTGATTCCAATCGCCGCCACCTCGTCCGCCGAAATGTTGTGGCTCGTCAGAACCTGCCCGATTACGGCCACCACAGATGACCAAATCTCTAGCCCATCATGCTCTACCCAGCCCGGCTCGGGAAAAAGCTGTGTAAACTCTTTTTGAGCCACACCGGCTATTTTCCCTTCGTGAGTAAAAAGCATGGCACGCGTGCTCGTCGTTCCTTGGTCAATGGCTAACACGTAACGCTTTTCTGTTGCTGTCATCTGCTTCGCCTCTCTTTCCTTGTCTAGTCTGCCTCGTGTAGCAAATTTTTTCTTACTACCTATATTTGAGAAAAAGAAGTTGATCCCTTTTTTCAGCAGAAAGATAAGAAAAGAAAGAAGCTCTTGCTTTTTATTCAGCCGTCTCCAATACCGGGAAACACCGCACCGACAAACCAAAATCGCTCTCCAGTACTGCTTCATGCTCAGCAGTTAAACCACTCGTAATCAACCCGGCACGCAAAACACCTCCGAGATCAAACTGCACTTTTAATTTATGGATCGAAACACCTGCGGTACGTAAAAAGTGCAGAACCCGATCAGGGGTAGCCGAGGAGCATGAGCCTTCGAGATAACACAGCGAACATTGATCCTCCTGCAGGGCGCCAGACTGTGTTGCAGCAATTTCTTTCCAGGCTGGATGTGGTGCAAATGGCTGTGTCAACAAATACGCCAAGTCTTCTACCACCGCACTAGCCGTCGGCAGCTCACCTGCTCCTCTTCCTGTAAACAGCAGGTCACCCACAATATTTCCGGAGAGCTGTACCGCATTGAACGCATCCTGAATTTGAGCCAGTGGATGGACAACAGGCAGCATCGTTGGCTGGACAGAAAGACGAATGCCTTGCTCTGTCTGATAGGCCTGAGCAATCAGCTTGATCCGATAGCCCAGCTCGCTTGCGATATGAATGTGCCCTGCCGAAAGATCCGAAATTCCTTTTCGTACCACATCTGCTAACGGAAGAGATTCTCCGTATACCAGTTGGGCCAGAATGTACAATTTATACATCGCATCGAAGCCCTCTACGTCCGAGCGAGGGTCCGCTTCGGCATAGCCCAGCTCTTGTGCTTCTTTCAGCACCTCTTGATAAGACAGCTGCTCGGCTTCCATTTTGGTCAAAATAAAGTTGGTGGTTCCATTGAGAATTCCACGTACACCACTAATGTCATTGGTTCTTAAAAATTGGCGCAGAACACTCAAAATAGGAATTCCACCGGCGACACTCGCTTCATACGCCAGATGCACCTCATGCTGGTTTGCCAGCTCCACCAGCTCTGTTCCCCGTTTTGCCAGCAGCTCTTTGTTGGCGGTCACCACATGACATCCTTTTTCAATCAACGCACGGACGTAATCATAGGTAGGCTCAACGCCTCCCATCACTTCCACGACGATATCCACATCACTCTTTAATACATCCTCAAAATCTGTCGTCAATATCGCCTGATCGATCTGAACGGCACGCTCCTTTTCAGAATCCCGAACCAGTGCCTTTACAATTTCAATGCGCTTTCCCAAACGTGCTGACAGCTTTTCTTGTTGCGACCGTATTGTTTTTATGACGCCACCGCCTACAGTTCCCAATCCTAGCAATCCCACTTTAATTACGTCTGCGCTCATCCTAACCACTCCATCCTTGTAATTGAAAAAAGAAAAGCCTTCTTCGCTAAGAAGAAGGCTTTAGGCATCGCTGCTCCCCTTCTCCTTATCTCCCAGGAACCTGTGTCCTGCAGGAATTGGCACCTTGTCACATGTTGCATGACGGTTGCCGGGCTTCATCGGGCCAGTCCCTCCACCTCTCTGGATAAAGAAAAATATGAATTTTGGCACTTCCAAAAGATTTAAAAATCTCTTTTTACTAAGCGTTACGACGCTCTCACGAAAACAAAAAAACCTGCTTCATTTAAGAAGAAGGTTCGTCTTTACATGTACGCGACACCCGCTTCTTATCTGCCGAGACTCATCGCCTCGCAGGAATTGGCACCTTGTCACCTCATGTGACGGTTGCCGGGCTTCACAGGGCCAGACCCTCCACCTCTCTGGATAAGAACAGTGTATTCTGTTGAGCTTTATTCTAAGAAATTCCATACCATCCGTCAACACAATTCTTTCTTTTCAATAAAAAGGAATTTGGCTGATTCCAACCAAGCAACAGCTACCAGGTTTGCTTTTAGTTAGCGTCCTTTGAAAAACTGGATGGCATGTTCCAAATAAATTTTTTCATCCGTCTCTCAGCTCTCCATCCCAAAATATAGCGGCAACGGGACAAACTGCTTCACAGGCCCACAATCAATACAGGTGTCGGGATCAATGTAAAATTGGTCAGTACCTTCTTCAATACAGCCTCCCGGGCAAACATCCATACATTCACCGGCTTTTTCCTCAATACAGTTCGCAGGCTTTTTTCGTGCATTTGTAGCGCCGAGCAATGTTTATCTTCATGATAATCATTTCAATTCTGAAAAAGTGATTGTAGATCAGGAGGTCCTGCAGCGGATTGACAAGCTAGCACATGAGGTTGTTTTTATGCAGAAAAGACTCAATCAAAGACTGAAGCTCTAGGAGTCTATGGCAAAATGCAGCCAAAAAAACAGGACAGCTCGAATGATTCATTCGTCTGTCCTGTCCGGTATTTGAAGGGATTAGGATTGAAGATTGCGTTTACGGATTTTATAGACATATTTTTTGCTGCCTTCTGCCAAGCATTCTGGCCGGGATATATTGGCATTCAGCAAGGATTCAAATAAACGCAGCTCACACTGACAAGCATGGTTGTACTGATGAGCGATTTTCGCGATTGGACAATTATGCTCAATAAACATGTACTCGTCGTCGCTGGTCTTTTTCAGCTCCACCATGTATCCATTCTCGCTCTGAATATCTGCGAGAATAGCGACCTTTTCTTCAAAGTCTTTGTCTTCCAAGCTTTTCGTATATTTTTTGTACAAGGTTTCTTTTCTGCGTTCAAACAATCTCTCTACCATGCTCTCTCCAGATTCCTGTACCAGCTCATCAAGAAGATCTAACGCAATGGAGTGATATTTCGTAGGAAAAAGAACGTTCGCACGCTCTGTCAAAGAGTAAGTGGCAGTCGGTCTACCCATAGGGCGCCGTACGATTCTGGACTCAATAAACCCATCCCGCTCAAGTGAATCGATATGGCGGCGAACAGGCATCGATGTAATGTTTAGATGATCTGTGAGATCTTTGGCGCTTAGCTCGTCATTTGTTTTTAACAGATGTAAAATCGTCTCGCGGGTCGACAATTCGTCTTTAGGTTGCAATGTCATTTACCACCTTGTGTTTTCTTTCAATTTAAAGCCACACGACTATCCAGACATAAGAGTAAAAAAAGTATTGTAGCACAATCTAGCAGGTTGACAAGTACGGTTGAACTTCTTACATGCTCGTAGTTATCCTAATCACGAAGGATCCTTTGTACCATGGATATAAAGCAGCTGTCTTTATTTGATCGCGTCGGCGGAGCACCTGTCATCCATCGTCTGGTCGATTTATTTTACATGAATGTGCTGGCAGAGCCTAAGCTGGCACCGTTGTTCCCGCAAGATATGAGTTTGGTCATCAGTAAACAGAAGCAGTTTCTCACCCAATATTTCGGTGGTCCTCCTCTCTATACAAACGAGCATGGACATCCGAAGATGAGAGCGCGTCACTTGCCATTTCCGGTCACAAAGGAACGGGCAGACGCATGGCTTGCCTGTATGCAAAGAGCGTTGGAGGAAACTACCCCTGAAGTCGCATTGCGAGAAGAGATGATGGCCCGTTTATCCACTACAGCGTATTTTTTTATTAATAAGGAGGAATAAGATTTGGAACAAGAGGACTTGTTATGGCACTAGGGCTTGTTGTCGTTGAAGTATGCGAACAAAACATTCTGGCTGCCCATTCAATAGATGAGCTTGAACAAGAGAATCCTGAGGTTGCTGTACTGAGGACACAATGCTTGTTCATGTGCCATATGTGCCGAGCTGTACCTTATGCCATGGTGAATCAGAAGAGGGTATATGCCAAAAGGCTAGATCAATGCTTTGGACTACTGAAGGAGACCATCGAAGAAGAAATTGTGGCTTTTTTCGACGAATCATAAGAACCGGGACAGCAAAAAGGCAAGTGCAGCGACACTTGCCTTTCTTCATGGGAAACCAGCCTACAACAATGCTTCTCCCCTGTGGCGTCCTCAAAATAAGACATGTTTTCAACCACGCCCAAAATGCGATGGTTCGTTTGCTGCGGCATCTTCCCTGCACGAGCTGCGACGTGGCTTGCGGGAGCACTTGCCTTCATGTCAACAAAAACCCCTTCATCCATAGCTGTAGCATCAGGAAACAACAACGAAAATCGATAAAGTGGGCCAAAGGATAATTTGATAAAGTTGCGCGCCATCACTATACTTAATATTAATAAATGTATAAAAACGTTATGATAACGAATTGGGCACAAGAAAAAACCTCACTTTGAACAAAGCTTGATCAAAGTGAGGCTTGATAACACACCCCATTAACAATGGGATGTTAACGGGAACATAAAATTCCCCTTCAGCAATGGCTTTTTCGATAAGATGAATAAAGCATCATCATCATTTTGCATAATGGTTGCGGTCATTCCCTCGATCGTAAAATCAGGCGTGAAAGAAAATACCACTTTTTTCGTCGTTTCCTTCACAAGGCTTGCGATAACCGCTTCAACATTCGGTGCACACAGCGATATGATATCGAAAATACGCAGGATCCCTTCTTCTTCCTCCATGAGCACAATCGTTTCTAACTCTTCCAAATAGAAAATAGATTCCTGAAATACAACTGTGAAATAAAACAGTAACAAGCTTTCATTCTGCTCCACATCTAAAATCTTTGTGTTTACATATCGGTTTTTCGCGAATCTTTCAAGTAAGGAAAGGTCGTTTTCAATCGTAAGCTGCTTTACTTTCGCATCTGTATTCATTTGAATCGAGCTTTTTTCCAGGTCTACGCTAAACTCACTTTCATGTAAACGTGTAAAGCCAAACCTCGGGTAAAAATCCAAAACCGTTTCATTCGCAAAAAGATACATGAAGTCACAACTCTTTGCATGCTCCTTCATAATGTGCTGCATTAATTGCTTCGCAAGGCCTTGATTGCGATAATTTTCATCTGTCATAACTGTACCAATCTGAATCGCTTTAAAGGTTTCGCCATTTATAATCACTGACATTTGATTGACCGAAGCATTTGCAATAACCTTGCCTTTATCCACAAAAGAATACGGCCTATAGCTGTCATTCCAATACCCTTTGTCGTACCAATCTCGAAAATCTAACTTGAAGGTTTGCATCACTAAGGAATTAAAGCTCTCCTTCAAGCTTTCGTTATTACGATAATCACTTACTAATGTATATTCTTGCATGTAAATTCCCTCCGATTTATTTTTTCATTACTTTGATTCATGACGTGTATTTACGGGAATGACCACCTCCTAAAAACAGAAAAAGACCTCATGAGAATAAACTCATAAAGTCTTTGTATACGCCAAAAATAATGGGTACCAGCCTAAAGCAAGTGCCTGCCTTCAGCTGGATGACAACCCGTTATTTTTTGCTTATATGAATTAGACATGATATGGCTTCTCTATTATCGCAAAAGGGCATCCCAAATAAAACTATTTGTAAAGGATAGAATCGCCCTTCTATTAAATTCGTTGGAATTTAATTTGCGATAATGAGTTTTAACATATAGTCTAATCTCCCTTCTGTTTTTAAGATTGAAGTTATCCTATCACCTTTACCAGATGCTTGTCTACCATTCCTTGCCCGAATTTTTGTTCATTTTCATGCATGATGAATTATCCAGTATGAAATTCCAAACCGTATTTATGGAAGATGGCCTGGTATTTCTTTTCGAATATCGTCCATCGATTCTCTGTTCCGTACTTTTCCTGCAAAGCCTTCAAATATTGTCTAGCCGCTGCTACATCATTGGATTGCAGTAGCAAATGAAAGCTTTCTTCACCCAGATGTAAAAAGGGACCGGAAGTATAGTAATGAACGATATCTCGAGCACTGTTCATCTTCTCATAAAAATGGTTAACCTCTTCTAATTCACTAAGCAGCGTTTTTCTCAAATCATCCATATTCGTATCAGGAGTGATTGAATAACGGTCTGGGGCAGACTCGGTAATTTCCCCTATTCTTGCTCTGAAGTGACAATCCACTTCTTTGGGTGTAGTCAAAATCTCTCTAGATTGTATCTGTGCCAACTCCGCTGCATAAATACCGCAGTTCACATAAAACATGACATTGTCCGAAGAGTTGCCAGAGGATTTTTGGAAATGAATCATGTAAATGAGACTTTCTGTGGTCTTATAAAAATTCAAACCTTTCTTTGCGAAGCCATGCTTGGAAAGGAACGGCTTGACATCACACTTTACCAGTTCGTTAAAGAGCTGCTGCAATAAGATCCCTCCTAGAAGATTGCTATCCATATCTTAAAAGCTCACATCTTTTCGCGCAATGACGAATTAGCGAAAGGACTCCGCGCTTCTTTTCTCTTTTACAAATCTCGTAAACAAGTACCGAACAATCGGGCCTACGATAAAAAGCTGCAAAGGAAAAGCAACAATAAAGTTTTTGCCTACGAATGTAAAGTAACTCGCAAGTATGGCTTGTCCATCGATGCTGTGAAAATAGTAAGCAGTCCCCAATCCATAAAGAGACATGCAAAGAACCATTCCACTCACCATAAAAAAGGCCATGGACAAAATCACAAGTACTTTCTTGGACTTGTCAAAAGGTAGTGCAAAAGCGAGTTTCTTTGCAATTGGACCGACCAGGAAGGATTCCAGTACGAAAGCGATGATATATACCAGAATAAACTGGATGAGTAACCCTTCCAATGAGATCGTGCCGAGCAAACCGTTCGTCCATAAATTGTACGATGTCATGAACAGAGCCATCCCAAAACACATCATTAGTCCAAAATAAAAGCTTTCTTTCTTCGTCGTTGGCAATTTCCATCATCCCTTCTTTGAAATGCTTTTTCATCATAAGGATTTAGGAAGCCTCTTCATAAGTGAACAGTTTGTGAACATTTTTTCACAAAACAAAATCATGGGCAGAAAGACGAAACAATTCCTGTTCATTCCATCATAAAAGCACCCGTTAGAAGGGTGCTTTTTAACCAAGCTCAAATTATGAATGCTATGGCTCCCAATGAATCAGCGCCACATCATGAGTCATGCCGTTCTTTCGTTCAACAGGGAAGGTTCGGTACGTATGCTTGATCCCGAGCTCCTCCAATATTTCCGAGATGGCGACCGCTCTTTCTTTTTCATACAGCTGATCCTGACAGGAAAGCGAGAGAGGTCCAGCAAACGGACGCCCAATCGACTGAACTAAAAACACATGTCGTTTTGCAGTCTCATGCATCTTCAGCAGTGCCTCTTTCATATCGCGAATCCGGTAGAATGCGTTGGCGCTAAACAGCACATCTGCCTTAGCCTCTTCAACCTCCTCCCATTTTTCATGCACGACCTCTGGCAGTTCATAGCCAGTCTTTTGCCAATTGGAACGAAATTCGGCAAACATCGATGCAGACGGCTCAACCAAGGTAATACGTCCAATATGCGGCGCAAATAATTGTGTGAAGCCCCCCGTTCCAGGACCTACCTCTAACAAGTTATCCTCTGGGCGAAGATGAGGAAACACCGCGTCCATCATAACCGAAGTATACGGTGCGAGCGGATTGCGCTCATCATACATGGGAGCGTACCCTTCCCAAAACTTCTCTTCCTCGGAATCGTCCTTCACGCGGACATCGGTCTGCACTGCTCTCTCCCATGCTGTGATCCAAAATGCGGAAGCAGACATGGATATCGGTCGACTACTCATTGTGTCCTCTCCTCTCATTTACCCGTTCAGCTGATACCCACAAAAAGCGTGTACAAGCTTCTGACTATACGGATGGGCAGGGTCACTCATCACCTTTTCGCTTTGATCCAGCTCAACAATTTCCCCCTTGTGCATCACCGCGATCCGATCGCTCACATGAGCCACCAAATCGAGATCATGGGAGATGAACAAGTATGTTAAATCAAACTGTTGCTGGATCGTTTTCAACACTTCGATGACTTGCGCCTGCACCGATACATCAAGCATTGATGTTGGTTCATCCAGAACGATAAATCGTGGATTTAGTGTAAGAGCGCGAGCAATCACTACCCGCTGGATCTGTCCACCGCTAACCTGATGTGGATAGCGCGATAAAATATCGTGAGTCAAGCCTACGGGCTCCAATACCTCTTTGACCCGCTCGACAGCCTGTTCCTTGTCCATGATTTTATGCAGCAGTAACGGCTCAACCAGACTTTGCAGCATCGTCTGACGTGGGTGTAGCGCCGAATCCGGATGCTGAAATATGATTTGCATCCTGGTCCGCAGGGAAAACATTTGCCGCATGGTATAGTGTGTAATATCTGTACTCTCGAAAAATATATGACCCTCGTCGACAGGAAGCAGCTTGACCATTAACCGAGACAAGGTCGACTTTCCGCAGCCACTCTCCCCGATCAAGCCCAGTGTCTCTCCTCTCCCAATGGAAAAAGAGACATGCTTGACTGCTTCATACGTCTGCTGTCGTAGCCAGCCGGTCTTGAACGTTTTGCTCACTCGCTCGACCCGAATCATGCAAAAAGCACCTCACTTTGCGATCATCTACGGTATAGAGCTCAGGAGCGATGCGGTCACAGTACACAAGCCGCTGCGAGCAGCGCGCCTGAAATTTACAGCCATGGTGCTCCTCCATGAGACTGGGACTAAGCCCGGGAATCGGAATCATTCCTTTTCCTGGCATGGACTGTAGCAGCCCACTTGTATACGGATGCTTCGGCTTTGCAAAAAGCTCATCGGCTGGGCCGCTCTCGACAATCTCCCCCGCGTACATAACTCCGATTTCATCACACAATGACTTGGCTACATACAGATCATGCGTAATGATCAGAATTCCTGCACCTGTCTGTGTTGCCACCTGGCGGATCAAACTAACTACCTGATCACGTACAATCGCATCCAACCCTTTGGTTGGCTCGTCTGCTATGAGGAGCGCAGGCTGTCCTGCTGCTCCGATGGCTGTGAGAACGCGCTGCTTCATCCCTCCGCTCAGTTGGAACGGATACTGCTGTAGCTTCTCCCACGGCTCTGGCATGTTCAACTCTGCCAGCAACCGGGCGGCATGTGCTCGTTTTTGTTTTCGTGTATAGGGCGCTTTGATCGCTTCCGCAATTTGGCGACCAATTCGCATGACTGGATTTAGTGACGTAGCTGGATTTTGCGGGACAAAAGCAATCTTCGTCCCTCGCAGCTTTCGTAGTCCATCCTTTTGTAGCAAGAGCAAATCCTGTCCCATGAAGCGGATCACACCCGTTATTTTTGCTGTATCGGACAATAACCCTGGGATGGAGAGGCCGAGTACAGACTTCCCGCTCCCTGTTTCTCCGATGAGCCCCATGATTTGTCCTTTTTGCACGGTCAGACTGGCACCATCGACGGCTCTAACTTTCCCCAATGGCGTGTGAAACGTAACCGTCAGCTCTTCTATTGACAGCAAAGGCTCCATAGAGACTGCCTCCTTGTCCTTTTCATGATAGCCAGCTTGCCTTTTCCGTTTTGGTATCGAGTGCATCGCGCAGGGCATCCCCGATGCAATTAATCGCAAAAGAAATCAAGGCGATGCATAGTCCTGGCGCCAGAATGAGATGAAAGTAGCTGCGAAAAAACGGCCGAGCATCGTTGACCATGACCCCCCAGTCAGGAGTTGGCGGCTGCAAGCCAAGCCCAAGAAAGCTGAGCGAGGCAATCGATAAAATGACGCGTCCGATACGCACAGTGAACAGAACGATAATTGGTCCGATCATATTGGGAACAACATAGTGGATCAGCGTGTACAAATGATTGCCGCCGATTGCGCGAATTCCCTCAATGTAGGACTCCTCACGTATTTTCATAACCTCTCCACGTACGACTCGAGAAAAGTCCGCCCACGATGTCACAACCAATGCAATAAACATGCTCTCCACGCCTGGCCCTAATGTTCCTGCGATCGCAATCATAAAGCTCAGTCCAGGCAAGCCTTGAAAAATATGGATAAAGGCTTGGGTGACATCATCCAGCCAGCCGCCGAAATAACCTGCGAGTGTGCCGATAACCAGACCGATCAGCATCGTGGCTACTGTTACAGCAAGCGCGAGCACGATGGAAACTCTCCCTCCGTACAACACCCGGCTGAAAACATCCCGCCCTAACGTATCTGTACCTAGCCAATGCTCGCCAGAAATCGGCGCGAGCCTCTCCGACATCCGAATTTGGTTCGGATCGTAAGGAGCAAGCCATGGTGCAAGCAGACTGCTGCCGATCATGACAATCAGGATCACAGTGGCTAGGACGCCAATCGGGCCAAGTGAATGAAGAAAGTAGCGCAATCGCGTCATTTCAGCTTCACCCCCAGCTTTACTTGTGGATGAATCCAAGCATAGGAAAAGTCGACGAGCAAATTAAACACGACGTAAACGAGGCCCGTAAAAACCACATATCCCTGAATGACTGGGTAATCTCTGCGAAAAATAGCATCCATGGCAAACATGCCGATTCCAGGCAGGGCAAAAATGACTTCTACAATCACAGAACCTCCCAGAATCGAGCCAAAATAGATTCCGATGACCGTAATCAGAGGAATGAGTGAGTTGCGCAAGGCGTGAAAGGACAAGATGCTTGGCTCCCGCAAGCCTTTTGCCCGCGCAGTCAAAATGTAGTTCTGATTCAGTGCCTCCATCAGGGCAGCTCGGGTCAGCCGCATCAATACGGCGCTCGTGCCACAAGCCAGCACCATGGCAGGCATGATCAGATGCTGCCAGGTTCCGTACCCGCTTGTCGGAAGCCAGCCCAGCTTTTCTGAAAACAAGGTGATCAGCGAAATTGCCAACCAAAAGCCAGGGATCGAGACGAGTATAAGCGCCAGAAAGCGTCCTGCCTGATCCAGCCATGTGTTTTTCTTTAGCGCCATGAGCATACCAAGCGGAATGCCAAAGCCTACAGCAAACAGAACAGCCAATAGGGAGAGCGAAAGCGTGACGGGCAAGCGGCGAATAATTTCACCGCTAACCGCTTCTTTTGTCATATAGGAGACGCCCAGATCACCTTGCACAGCCTTTCCCAGCCATCTGCCATATTGCACAGGAAGCGAATCATTCAGGCCCAGCTCTTCACGCTTCGCTGCGATTTCTTGCGACGTCGGTTCGCTGATTCCACTCATGCTAAGCGCTTCTACTGCAGGATCTCCCGGAGAAATGACACTGAGAAGAAAGGCAAGCAAGGATATCCCAATCAAAATGGGAATGGTCGTAGCCAGTCTGCGAACCAAGTAAAGCATGTTACTTCGCCCACTCTAGCTGCGGAAGTGTCGTTCCATAAATCGTTGCTTGATAGCCTTTTATTTGTTTGTTATACGCGATCAGACTCGCATCGTTAAACAATGGGATGGTAGGCAGTTCTTCCACAGATATCGCTTGAAGCTCGTCATATATTTTTCGGCGCTCGTCCATGGAAAGCGTATTTTTGGCTTGTTCGAGCAGCGCATCTACCCGCTCACTCTTATAGCCGAGACTGTAGCTCTTATTGCTTGAACCGTCGCTCGCAATATAGTTTGTAAAGATTGTGTACGGATCAGCGCTCGGCAAGCCTTGGGTAGCGAGAGCGAGGTTGTAATCACCCTTTGCCTGAGCGTCTTTGAATGCCGCTCCATCGAGAATACGGATTTCTACATCGAGATTCAGTTCGGCAAGGATCGCTTGGAGCCATTCTGCCTGTGCTTTGTACGGGTAACGGTTGAGTCCATAGGTCGGTACAATTAAATCCACCTTCTCACGCTTGCCACCAAGTGCTTCTGTGGCCAGCTTTTTCGCTTCCTCAGTGTTATGTGCGATCGGGAAATCCTTGTAAAACGGCGAAGTCACATTCAACAGGTTTGCGGTCGCAGTCGGATAACCCAAATACAGCTCTTGCACCAGCTGCTCCCGGTCAATCAGTATGCTGACTGCTTTGCGCATCTTCGGATTGTCAAATGGCGGTTTTTTTCCATTCGGATGCAAGTAATGCGAGATCGTCGACTTGGCTGTAGAAATCTCAAAACGATCATCTTTTAACAGTTCCTTAGCAAGTGACGGAGGAATGGCTCCCAAGTCCATCACACCCATGATCTCCCCTGATTTTAACGCGGAAAGTCTCGTATCCGGGTCAGGAATGACGCGTACGCGAATCTTTTTGGTTTTGGCTTTTTCACCGTAGTAACCATCGAATGCTTCTAACAGCGCATACTGATCCTTTTCATGCGCAGCCAGCTTGAAAGGGCCGGTGCCTTGAGGCAGCCCGTTGAAATCTCCTTTTTCATCGAAATTTTTCGGACTGTAGATCGGACTCGAAAAACTCACCATCGAATAAAGTAACGTAGGCTGCGGCTGCTCGAATGTGAGCTTGAAGGAAAGGTCATCTACTTTGACGATTTCCTTTAAACCCGGGTACGATTTCTTACTGTCCAGTGTGTAAAAAGGCGAGCTTTTTGGACTTACCTGCTGGTAGCGATTGAAGTTGGTGATCACCGCATCCGCATTCAGCTTTTCCCCGTCATGAAAAAGAACATTCTCTTGCAGTGTGAACGTCCACTCTTTGCCGTCATCGGACATCTTCCAGCTTTTCGCTAGCTTTGGTGCTGGCTCCCCGTCCTCTCCAGCTGTCAAAAGTGGCTCCCATACATAAAGAATGGTGCTTGTATAATACGCATCCTGTGGCCCTGGTGCCAAATCACGCGGAGCTGCGAGGATGACTTCATCTGGATTGGCTGACGCAGGCTCTGCTGTAGACTCATTCGTTTTTTGCGTAGCCGCAGGCTCAGTCGTCGCCTGCTGTGGAGCTGCTCCGCATCCAATTAGTGTGAAGACCAGGCATAGCGATAACAGCCAAAACCCAATCGTTTGTATCTTCAGTCGATTATTTGTGTGCAACATACTTCTTTCCTCGCTTTCATTTTTCTCTATCATCGGTGCATTTCGTTTCTTCCCAGCAAAAAAACACCTTTCCCTTCTATGAATGCAAGGAAAAGATGCCTCTATGTTTTTTATCCAACCCAAACCTGGCCGTCTTTAACACCTCCCCATTCTCCGTAGGTCAAAACAGTGTCGTCAAAACAGGCAGGTCTCCTGACTCCAGAATCACCATCAAACTGCACCTTCCCAATCGAGTGGATCAGTGGTTTCTCGCGTTTGATTCATCTGTTACAGTGGCGGGACCGTGTCGGTATTGCACCGATCTTCCCTATTAAGCTCCGTCATCTGACATCGAGCACCTGTTTCCACATTATTCAATTTTACTGCTTTAGCAACCAATGCTAGCATAAATTTCACAGATTTGAAATGATTTTCCTATCATTTTACTCGGAAAATAAACTTTCTACTTCTTCCTTGCTGCAACACGCGCATTGGCGCACGCTTGTAATATTCTCATCTGCAATAACAACTTCTTCTATATATCCGCACCACTGACAAATGAACAGCTCGTTCATGTCCTACCTCCGCACACGTCTGGCTTGTTGTTCATTATTTCCATCCATCCTGTTTTTAGCCCAACACAAAAAGGCACTTCCCACGATCGAATCGAACGTTAGAAATGCCAGAGAATAGCGGAAATAAAAAACGTTTCGCATGCTGGTACAAAAGCCACCTCTAACACCTCCCCATCTTCCGTAGGTCGATCAGTGTTGTCGGAACAGGCAGGTCTCCTGACTTTGGGATCATCATCAGTCGCTTGCCTTCCCAATCCATGGCTGGATCAGTGGCATCTGTACGCTGACTCCCCTCTTACAGTGGCGGGACCGTGTCGGATTTTCACCGAGCTTCCCTATTATCCTTGGATTCTCTCAATTCCAAGGAACCTGTTCCCAGATATGCAGTTTTCTCGTGTGTCTTATTGGACCATTTTACCTTACTTTGGCTATTTTTTGGGAAATGCATTTGTTTTTTCGTGCTGCAAGAGCCAGTCCTTTCGCCATAATCCACCCGCATAGCCAGTCAAGCTGCCATTGGCTCCGACGATCCGATGACAAGGAACTACGATGCTCAAGCGATTTTTTCCATTTGCATTGCCAACAGCCCGCACAGCCTTTTCATTTCCAAGTGTAGTCGCAATGGCTGAATACGAGGTTGTCTCTCCATACGGTATCGTCACCAATGTGTTCCATACATTTTTTTGAAAGCTCGTCCCTTCCATGTAGATAGGAAATGAAAACTCACTTCGCATTCCGCTAAAATATTCTTCAAGCTGCTTGTAGCAATCCCACAAAACCTGTGGGACCTGGTTCTTGTTTGCGGGAATATGAGGAGCTTCCCTTTCTGCAAACATGATGGAACGAACAGCTTCCTCTGTCCCGATGATCTCCATTACTCCGATCGGTGATGGATAATCAAGCTTATGTAAAATCATCATAGAGCGACCTCCATAAATAAAACGTTGCGTACGCTTCCCAGCCCTTCCAGTTCTGAGCCATTTGTCTGATCTGTTCCTGGGATGGTTTTTCCTGCCAACCGAGCTGCACTTTTAGCGCATTGTGCAAGCCTACATCTGCGATGGGAAAAGCAGTCGCCTGCTGCAAGCTTTTCATCATGACGTAATCAGCCGTCCAGGCTCCTACGCCACGAATGGCTGTGAGGGCTTTATGCATTTCTCCCGGCTCCTGCATTTGAAGCAAGCCTTCTTTTTTGAGCTCGCCAGTCGCCATTTTTTTTGCTACCTCAATCACATACTCCGCTTTTCTGGTCGTAAACTGGAGCTGTCGCAAGTCATCTACCTCTAGAGCAGCTACAGTTTGAACAGTCGGGTAAAGCCAGTACGTTTCTTTTTCAAACACTACTTTTTCCCCGAATTGCTCGACAAAGCGTTTTTTCATCGTATAGGCAAAGCTGAGCGTGATTTGCTGACCAATAATGGCCCATGTCAACGCTTCAAATAAATCAGGGATGCCAACGATCCGCATACCATAGTACCGCTTTACAAGTGGCTGTAAAATCTCATCTTGCTCTGCCCGCTCGTAAAAAGGCTGCAAATCACGCTGCCAATCAAACAATTGCTCCAGATAAAGCGTTACTTCCCTGGCTATCGCTTCTGATGGTTTCCCTACGAGAAATTGTATCTGCAGCTTCTGCTCTGCACCCGGATTTTGAGGCTCCTTGCAGCTAATCTTGAGTAACAAGAGCTCTCCATTGACCTTCATCAATTTATAAAAGGAATCTTTTTCGATTCGATGCAATACTTCTTGATCCGATCTGCCCAGGAAAGCTAGACACTCTTTGAATGAAAAACAGTCTGGGGCTGGCACTTCCATTATCTCCATACGATTCAGCTTGCTCCCTCCTCCCTCGCCTTTTTGCGATATTCTCCTGGTGAGCATAATTTTCCTTTGCGAAAGGCGTGATAAAAATGGGACGGGCTTTGGAACCCCACCTCGTAGCATACTTCCAGATTCGATAAGCTTGTGGTGCTAATCAGATGGGCGGCTTTATCCACTCGGATTTTTTCCAAATAAGAACGTGGGGTCTCTGCTGTGTGCTGTTTAAACAATCGCTCTAGGTAAAAAGCGCTGAGTCCTACATGTCTCGCAATATCTTCGAGAACGACTTTTTGCTTGTACGAGTCAATCAAAAATGTCTTTACCTGTGAAACGACGCTCATTTGTGGCGTTTGATTGGAATCCGGCTGACATCTTTTACACGCTCGAAAGCCTGCCGCCTCTACTTCTTTTCTCTCCTGATAGAACAAGACGTTTTCTTTCTTTGGCTTTCGAGAGCGACAGGATGGGCGACAGTATATTTTGGTTGTTTTGACGGCAGTCAGGAACACGTCATCGTATGCGCTGTCACAGGCAAGAATGATCTCCCATTTTTCATCAAAAGTCAGCTGGAGCTGCTCCATTGTATTTCCCTCCCGTCCTGTTACGTCTCCCACTTTACCAAGGATCAGTCACGGTTTCATCTTCATTCTTGCTATTATGGTCATGGAAATAGAAAAAAAGCCACCTAGGCAACAGGCAGCTCTACAGAAACAAAATGATCCGATCCAGCTTATACCGACAAGTATTTTTCCTTCAACACCTGAACGTGATGCTTTTCATGCCCTGTCAGTACATAAGCAATCGCTCTCGCAGACACCTTGGCATTGCCTAAATTGCCGGTGTTTGTCCAAGCCTCCTGGGGCACACCACGTAATAGGGTCAGCGTGGCTTGACGTACAGCCGTGAATTCTTCCAGCAGGTCAGACAGATTGCGCTCATGAAAACGGGCTGCTTTCACATAGGCCTCCTGATCAAAGCCAAATAGCTGTGCCTGCTCTCCCCTGGCGAAGCTGAGAACACGATAGCTCATGATGCGTTCCGTTTCGATGATGTGACCCAGCACCTCTTTGACCGTCCACTTGTCCGGGGCATAACGATCATCTCCCTGATTTTCCTCTAGGGAAGAGAGCAAAGAGACTGTTTCTTTCATTTGCTCCGACAGAATTACAGACAAATCGCCTTCTGGTACTTGATCAATATAAATAAAATAATAGCCGCTTGCTTCATCGCGGGTAGGTCTACTAAGCATATGGCTGTCCTCCTCCTACTGTTTGTATTCCCAATTATAGCATTGCGCCAGTCAAATCATCATTATAGGTTGAAAAATCAGAACATTTCTGGTAGGAGGATCTCTTTCCATGGAGGTTGCAAAAGCGATTGCCGCTGGATTTTCCTTCGAGGATATGAACACGACGATTCACGATCTTATCCACTACTATTTGGATCAAAATCGATAAAATCCGTAACCCCGCTCTCGCATTTTAGGAGGCGGGGTTTCCCTTTCATTTTACACACATGTTATAATCTGGACACAGACATCTGGTAAACACGTCTCTCTTAATGGTATGCATTGAATTACATAGAATGGAATGATATCATTATCTCAATACCGTCTGGTCGGTATTTCTCATTATTGGAGGCTTGATTCTTTTGAAAAAAAAGATCCAGAACGACGAACTCTTAAACGCCGTATCACGAATTATTAACACCAAGGGAGTCTCTTACCTCACGCTGGAGAATGTCGCGAATGAAGCCGGAGTAAGCAAAGGCGGCCTGTTGCATTACTTTCCGAACAAAAAGGCGCTGATTGAGGGCGGTATCACTTCTGTAATCGAGAAATACACAGAAAATTTAGAGAAAAGCTCTCAAAAGGATTCCGATCCTGGTCATACACTCCGCGCCTATATCGAGGTCTCCATGCATGACCCTGATCAATTAACCGCGGGTTTGCTCGCTGCCATTGCCACTGATCCCGAGCTGCTCAAGCCTTTGCAAGACCATTATGCTGTCTGGCAGCGCCATGTCGAAAATGATGGACTGGACCCCGTGTTCGCAACGATCATCCGACTCGCCATAGATGGCCTATGGTTCTGCGATATGTTCGGCTTGACCTCTGTGGAACCAGAGCTGCGCGAAAAAGTCTTGAACGAGCTTGTTGCCTTGACTCGGAAGGATCAGTTGTAATCTAGGGTGAATGCCAGGAAAAAGGATAACCATCCCTGCTACTAAACAGGCTGGTTATCCTTTGTTTGATGGATCAGGTCAAATTCATTTTGGGCTGAGTCGTATCGGCCGACAAGCTGGAGGAGTCAAGCTCTTCCTCTTTTTTATCCATAGCAAGGGTAGGCGCAGGTTTTTTAAATCCATTCGTCAGGAAAATGAGCATCACGAAGCCACAGGAAACCCAGACAACACCAAGAATCAGAGCAATTCTACTAATGTTAAACCACATCGCGGCTATAAACAGGATACCAATCAAAGGGAACACGAGATGAAAAATAATCCCTTTCCATGACCTCGTTTTATTCTCAATGAAGTAATGCTTGATTACACAGAGGTTGACAAACGTAAAAGCAGTGTACGCACCAAAGCTGATGATGGAAGCGACCTGATCCAAGGTTAGAAAAACGGCATTCATGCCAAGCGCTCCGATAAGCAAAATGTTGTAGATCGGAATACCGCTTTTTGGATGTAAATAGCCAAATATTTTTCGCGGTATCACATTATCTCGCCCCATCGCAAACAGTAAGCGAGAGATGCTCATCTGTGCCGATATTCCCCCCACGAGACAGCTGGCAATCACCACACCTAAAAACAAGGACGAAAAGAGAATTCCCCCGATTTGTTGCGCGATTTCAAAAGCTGCACCATCCGGGCTTGCAAACACAGAAATATTCGGAAATGCCGATTGCATGAAATATGTTAGGATGACGTACAGGATACCAATAAACACAGCCAGTGAAATCATGACTTTGGGAATGGTTTTGGTGGGATTGTGTGTTTCTTCTGCCAGCGTGCTGACAGCGTCAAACCCGATAAAGGTATAAGCAAGAATCACTGCCCCTGACAATAAGGTCGGCCAGGTCAAGGTCGATGAGTAAAACGCCTGGAAAGAAAAAAGCTGTGCCGGGTCCTGCGTCAACTGATATTTGATCAGCAGTGCAATGAAAATCGCGATCGTAATCAGTTGAACAATGATGAGAAGGGTTGTAAACGAAACCGCTACCTTGACGTTGAATACGTTGGCTAGCGTCATGGTCAGCATAATCGCCACTACCCAGACCCACAACGGCACTTGCGGGAACAGTGGCTCCAAATAAATCGTGACGGATAGCACATAGGTAAACGGCAGAAACAAGTAATCGAACAAGGTCGTCCATCCGACTAAAAAGCCCGTATTTGAGTGAAACGTTTGCTGTACATAGGTGTACGCTGAACCCGCTCGCGGAAAGACCTTCGACATTTTGGCATAGCTCAGCACTGTGAAAAAAATAGCAATCGCAGCAAAGGCGTAAACAGCTGGAACATGTCCATTTGTAATGCCTGCTGCAATACCGTAGACAAAGAACGCAGAAGTCGGCACCAAGAGCCCGATCCCCAATATGAATACGCTAAAAAAGCCTAGCGACCTTTTGAGCCCACCCGCTTCACTATTCATCGCACATCATCCCCTTTTGGAAAATCTTGTAAAATAAACAAAATATTTTGGTAAGTGGTAATATTCTGAATGAATAAGTCGTGCAGCTACAAAAGAAAGCGATATCATTTTTGGAAACAGCAAAGGGGCGCATACAAACTCTGAATGGGTGCTTACACTGCATATTCAGGAGTTGGATACGGCCCCTATGTATCAAAGCCTACGATTTCAGTTTCTCGTTCTATTTTTTACCTTGATTATATTGTAGATAAACAACATGAGTTTGCAAGTACTCTTCTAAGCCATGCTTGCCATCTGCTCCACCAATCCCGGATTTCTTCCAACCTGCATGGAAGCCTTGAATGGCTTCAAAGTTTTCACGATTGATATACGTTTCTCCGAATTGCAGCTCGTTGCTAGCCCGCATCGCTACATCGATATTTTGCGTGTAAATCGACGAGGTCAAACCGTATTCGCAGTGATTCGCCAGCTCAATTGCCTCATCCAGATCAGAGAAGGTGGCAATGGGTAAAACTGGGCCAAAAATCTCTTCTTGCATGATTTCCATCTCGTTTGTTACGTTTACGAGCACGGTTGGCTCATAGTAGTAGCCGACATCTCCTGCTCTTTTTCCGCCTGTCAGCAGTTTTGCACCCGCAGCAATGGCTCGTTTTACCTGGTTGTCTACGGATTCAAGAGCACCTTTATTCACAAGTGGCCCCATATCAATGTCTCTGTCTACCAACGGATTTCCGTACTTGGTTTGTTCCATCGCCTTGACGATTTTTTCGATAAATTCCTCCGCGATCCTCTCGTGTACGTAAACACGCTCAGCACAATTGCACACTTGTCCGGTATTAATGACACGGGATGCAACAATGGACTTGACCGCCAGATCGATATCTGCATCATCCATGACAATGGCTGGTGCCTTGCCCCCCAGCTCCAACGATACTTTCGTGATGTTTTCCGCTGCTGCACGCATGACTGCCGCCCCTGCTGCGTAGCTGCCTGTCAAGCTGACCATGCCCACTTTCGGATTGGCAGAAAGCTCATTGCCCAGCACTCGGCCGCTGCCTGTTACGATGTTGATGACACCTTTGGGCAGACCCGCCTTTTCCACGATTTTTGCAAACTCGATTGCATTGTTCGGAGATTCGTCGCTTGGCTTAATCACAATCGTATTTCCTGTAATCAGCGCTGGTGCCGCTTTGCGAGCGATGAGAAAGAATGGGAAGTTCCACGGCAGAATACCTGCGATTACTCCGACCGGCTGCTTGAAGACAAAAATATTTTCGTTTCGTCGGTCACTCTGAACAATCTCGCCCTCATATCTTCTCGCCCACTCTGCCATGTAGTCGATGTAATCGGCTGTAAAATGGACCTCAACCTCAGCGAGAGCAAGCGTCTTCCCCATTTCCTCTGAAATCGTACGCGCTAAGTCATCGACGTTTTCACGAATTTCTTTGGAGATGGCACGCAGGTGGGCAGCACGCTCAATCGGCGCCAGCTTCGCCCAGCCTTTTTGTGCACGTTCTGCTGCCTCAATCGCTCTGCGTACGTCTTCGACTGTTCCTTTTGGTACTTCCGAGATGACTTCTTCTGTCGCAGGATTGATGACTAGGGTTGTCTCCTGTGAGCTGGAGTCGACGAACTCACCATCGATAAACATTTGGTACTTTTTCGTTGCGATTTGCATGCGACTTGCCCCTTTCGTTTTTTCGCTTGTAGAATTATTTTTCGATTATTCAGTCATATGTTAACGAGCGTTTAACGCCTGTAACACCAAGCCCTGGAAATGATGAAGAGCGTGTTCACTGATATCTCCCGTTCTTTCCTCATCAACGATCAGGCGTCCACCCGCATATCCTTTTGATTTCAGCCCTTTGTGCACCGCTTCGCAAATCGAAATATCTTCGGGGTTCAAAACGTTTTTCATATAATTGATGCCTGCCCAGCCTTCTTCCGTTGGCTCTTTGTCCAGGAAGTAAAAGTCAAAATACTCGATGGTCGTATCCGGTCCAGTCGGCATGATATGAAAGATTTGCAGCGCTGTTTCCCCTGGATTCGCATTAAACATGGTCAGCGGCCAGAGCCAGTAGGCAATAAAATTTTGGTTGCCGCCATTCGGATCAATTTTGTAAGCGACCTTTCCGTCTGAGTTGCCCATCGGCGCTGTATGGGATGAATAGTAGTCGTAGATGTAGGACTTATAGTTTTTCAAGTCAATCAGATCACACAAAGCGGGGTGTGTATGACTGCAATGGTTGCATTCCAGAAAGTTGTCGATGACTACTTTCCAGTTGGCTTTGACCTCGAATTTCAGACGGTGGGAGAACGTCAGCTTATCCAGCTCAGGGATGTAGCGCTTCAGGTCTTGCTCCAACCCGTTGTACATTACGTGTGCCGGCTGTGCATCCCTATCCAGATTGAAGAAAATCAGATTCGCATATTCCTCTACCCGCACAGGAGTAAGGCAGTGCTCCTTGTGGTCGAATCCTTTTACCTTGTCAGCACCGCGCCCTTTGATCAGCTCTCCGTCCATCTGGAAAGTCCAGGCGTGGTAAGGACAGACGATTGTCGTTTTTTTTCCTTCCCCCTCCAATAATTGGTGACCGCGGTGAGGGCACACATTATAAAACGCTTTCAATTGATTGTCTTTGGTTCTCGTAATGAGTACTTCCTGATCCAAAATCGCGTACGTAAAATAAGAGCCTGGCTGTCTCAGCTTTTCCGCGTGACAGGCGAAAATCCAGTTTTTAAAGAAGATGGCTTCCCGCTCTATTTCAAAAATTTGAGGGTCCGTGTAATACGGTGCCGTCAAAGCATAAGATTGCTCCGGGTCAGAATGGAATTTGTGGGGAAATGGTGCCACCTTTGTGTTTAACATGCTTTTGACCTCCTGATCATTTGATATTTCCAAACCATCCAGACGGTTTATATACATAACATACCATCCGGACGGTTTTTATGCAACAGTTTTAATTTAATAAATTTTCAAAATTTAATCTTCGTTTTTATCAACGGCTGCAATCACAATTCATGTTCGATGTGCTTTGCCAGGATTGGCTATGGTCAAATCGCGCGGTGAGTCGCAACATTCTTCTTTTCATAGGCAGCAGACATAAAAAAAGATGACCCCTAATGAATTCAAGGGTCATCTCCTGGAGGTACATCGTTCGTACCGATTCTCTTATTGTTCCAGCACCTTTTCAAGCTCACCGCACCATTTACTCCAGCCATACTTCGCTCCACCCAGTGCTTGCGCATTCGAAATTCCCGTTTGTTCAAGATGAAGGTTAACTTCTCCTTCTCCTAAATCCTTCAGCGTCCAGGTAACTGTGTGCTTCTCTCCTCCACTGGCCCACGTATAGGACAAGCGGTTTGGTTCGTCTACGATCAGTACTTCACCGTCAATAATTCCATCCCAGTATTCGGAAGGCTGTGTACGGAACTGAAATTGGTGTCCTACGACAGGTTTAAAATTGTTTTCCATCGCCTGGCCGGTTTGGTTATTAACCACCCATTTAGCAAGCTTGTTTGAATCGGTTAATGCAGACCAAAGCTTCTCCATTGATGTCTTGTATTGAAAATCCAAGGATAATGTTAAGCTCATTCTTCTTCCTCCTCCAATAGTTGGCCCAAGCGAACCATATTTGCACTCCAGAACCTGTTGTAGAAGGCCACCCAGTCTTGAACTTCTCTTAGTGGAGAGGCGTTTAGCCTAAATCGCGTTTCTCTGCCTACTTTTCGGTCCAGTACCAGCCCTGCTTCTTTTAGGATCGTCAAATGCTTGGATACCGCTGTACGCCCCATTTGAAATTGTACAGTTAATTCATGAAGCGGTATCTCTTCTGCCTCTGCTAACAGCTGAATCAGCTTGCGTCTAGTTGGATCTGCAATCGCGTCAAAAATATCCCTCGACTGGTTGCTCTCGCTCACGACACTCCCTCCAAAATCTTTTTCTATTTGTGGTACGAAGGGACAGCCGTTTCTTCACCACCTCCCTAAAGTTTACAGCTCGCCGGACGCAACGTCCACGAGACGATATTTAGTGCCGAATAAAAAAGCGGAAGAATGATAGCAAACCCGTAATCACCATAATCACTGGCAAACATATGAGAGATGGCTGCACCAGTCATTAAAAAGAAGATGCCTGCATGAACCCATTCTTTAAGCCGAGGAAATCCTGGCACGACGAGAGCGATGGCTCCAAGCACTTTCCATATCCCGAGAATAGTCAAGACGTATGAAGGGTAACCAAGCTTTGTCACTAATTCGAGGTTCCCCCCAAATTGCATCAATTGACCGATACCACTTAACATAACCGATGCTGCGAGTAGTAATGTGACCGTCCAATACGCAATCATTTTTCCACGGGGCTGTGCTCCTATCTGCGAAGTTAATTCCGCACTGATCACCTTGCTCATTTTTTCCTCCTCCTACATGGTTTTCAAGAGAGTCTTCTTCAGGCTCCAATCTTCCAAATTATGAGCCTTTAATTGGACACCAAATGGTGACACTTCGATAATACGACACCTTTTGGTGTCATGTCAATTCCATTTGTTAGCACTACAAAAATTCCGAAGTCATCGTTTTTGCCCCTAGACTGTACACTACAAATTATGTTTTAGACCCCAAAACCACTTTGCTACATGGATCTGTTGGAAGGTTATTCCATTAACTTTTTATTAATCCGGACGGAATGACTTCTTACTTTTTAAAATGGCATAAAGCCAATGAACTAGCTTATTCGCGCATGCTACTAGTGCCACTTTATGAGGCTTTAACGAAGAGAAGATGCTAAACGACATCCCTCATTTCATTTCACTAAATATGGTTGCTTAGTTAAGGTAGCTTACTCTTGATGGTTCTTTGATAACACCAAGACAACTGAAGCACGGATGAGTCGGAACTGAACTAAAGTGCGGACAAAGATCCTGTCGTGCAGCATATCTGACCTCCACCTCGTGGGAAGGTTGATTGAAGGAATGTGGAAGCGTAGACTCTGTGAGACATGGGAGGGTTGACCTCCATGAGAGAGAGTGGAGATCCTTAAGTGCGACCATACTTTACCTGAGTAACCACTTTTTACTGACAAGTGGCTAGGTAGGAGCACTTTTGCGATTTCCTCAACCCCAGGATTTTCTTCTGTTTCAACATGGTTCCAAGCAAGAGTTGTCTTTTAGATTTGAATTCCAAGAAATCGTGAGATTTCGAGAGTATTCAGGAGAACAAAGAAACCTCATAGAGGGAGATTAGTTCAACATTAAACAATTAAAGAGACCACCCCGTTTTAAGGCGATCTCCAATTATTACCTCTATAACATAACTATGAGTCATTAATCGTGTCTATATTTAGAAGTGGCTAAACGCTATGAGTGCAAAACAGGACGATGTGCATTTTCAAAGTGGTCATTTACGAAAAAATCGAGCTTTTAAACCAATCTGCCACGAGAAGCGGAGCTTCGATCGGGAATTGATGGCCGTAAGGAAGCGAATCAATGTCGAAGCGGCGGAACGGTGCCGGAAGACGAAACTCGCCGTCCCGCTCGCCCCGCAATAGTCGAACTTTGTCCGGATTCCAGATTTCTGGCCGCAGCCTGAATGAACTGGTTTGCGTGAGAAGAGACATCGCCCAAGCGTTGGTATGGCGAATGCGCGACGATTTAAGATCACGGATCATTGCCTCGACATATCGTTCCATACCCTCGCCCCCATTGGTGAAATCACCGCCCTTCCGCAGTTCACTTTCAATAGAATACGGATTGATGCACTTTAAGATCTTGTCGGTTATCGTAGCATACCGATACTTGGTCGATACGGGGTGCAGGACGGGCTGCAGCAGCACTAGCTTCCGAATGCGAGGTTCTATCCGCTCCATGACCATAGCAGCGATCAGCCCGCCGAACGAATGGCCAGCCAACATAACCGGCTCCTCCAGTTCAAGAATGAGCTCTGTGACTGCCTCTACGCAGTCCTCAATTAAGGATGAGCCACGAGGAATTGGCGAACGGCCAAAACCTGGAAAATCCACCAGGATCGAACGGTGGCCGTTCAGTCGTTCGGCAATGGGCATAAGCCGGTCAGCGCTACTGAACGTACCGTGCAGTAATACAAGTGGCGGACCTTCGCACGTCCGTTCTAACGTGATGATTTTGGATCTTCTCTTCTGCATGAACCCTTCCGACGCTGTGAATGCCGGGTGGGATAGCCGAAAGTCAAGATCGGCGATCACGAAAGGGAAGGTGTCTTTTGTCAAAGAAGTGCGTTTTCCGTGCATATCCTCGATGGTCGTTTTCGAACTAACCGAGAAGTCACGATTCACAATAAAATTCATTGATTCGGATGGGATGCCTAAGCGTTCTCCTATGGCCGCGCCGAGTGCAGTTTTGAGCATCGCTGGCGGGACGCTTCCAATCGGCCTCATCGTGCGCAGCTCGGTGGCGATGGTACTGATTAGCGCGCTCATGGTTGGACTATCGCTCCGGGGATCCAACAAATAATACGTATTGCTGGCGATGTCATCCGTGCGAACGAGATTGGCTACGAACGAAGCGACATGATCCAGATGCACCATAGGCAGCCAGTGTTTGTCTCCGCCGGGCACGAGGGGCATCAGGTTTCTGCGAACGGCGTCCACCAAGATCCCCAGTCCACCGAGCTGTTCCGTCTTGCCAGTAACAGAGTCGCCAATCACAGTACTTGGGTTTACCGTGGATAATGGGATCGCGTGCTTGTGGAGCGCTTTACGAAGGTAGGCGTCCGCTTGAAACTTAGATCGTTCGTAGGGAGGAGCATGCCGTAGCGCGGCATCTTGGTCTGTTAACCCGTTCTCTTCGTTGTACGGGCTCATATACCCGACGATATGAATAAATTGTTTGAGCCTTCTGTTCCGATGAATTTGCACAGCTAATTCGGCTAGCTCCTTTGATGGTAGAAGAAACGCACGCTCCGCTTCCGCCGCATTCAGTCGAATGTTCATGGGACCACCCGCGTGAATGATCAAATCGACATCGGTCAGTAGCTCGTAATCGGCCGAACTCATGCCGAGACGTGGTAGCGATAAGTCCCCAACGATCGGTTTGATCCTTTGTTGTAGACTTGAAGGCAACTGTTCGATTACCGGGTAGAATCGCGATAAGTCACGCGCCAATGCATACACCTCGTGCCCTTCAGTTGTAACCTCTGCCAATATGGCTTTGCCGATGAAGCCTGTGGCCCCTGTTAGAAAAATTTTCATAAGAATTCCTCCTTGGTTTTTAACTTAGTACTAATCGGTACTAATTAATCCAAAAAAAACGCCTAAGCGATTAACGCTTAAGCATAAGCATGGACACAAGCCCATGACGCAGCTCCTCCAACAATCTGGGACGTGCACATGCCTTTGCGACGAACAGCGCTCCCTCGACGGACGTTACGATCAGCGCCGCTGTTGCCGCCGTCGGCATATTTTGGGAGAGCTCTCCTCTTTGCTGACCGAACTCAAGCAGACGCTCCACCCCGATTAATTGCCAATCGAAGAAAGCTTTGATTTTCGCGGCGACTTCTTCGGAGACGTGAGCCGTTTGTGTATACAGGGTCAGGAATGGGCAGCCCCCCAGAATATCCTGCTGCTCCTGATGATCCGCAAACAGGCGCAGCATTCGGTCCAAGCGATCCGGAATAGACAACTCGTCTTGCGACAATACAAGAGAGATTTGCCGATCATACCGATCGATTAATTGGTCGACGATGGCGATTAGAAGCTCTTCTTTGTTTTTGTAATGATAATAGATGTTGGTTTTTGACACGTTACTGACGGTGACGATGTCGTCCATGCTCGTCAACTGATACCCTCGGGTTAGGAATAGCGACGCAGCCACCTGAAGCACCGTTTCTTTGTTGGACACACGAGATTGATTATTTTTCATATTTAGTACTATACAGTACTAGAAAATAAGAGTCAAGCCTGACGTTTCTCATTCGGGTCTGAGCTGTTTGGAGAAGTAAAAGCAGAGAACTGCATTACAGAAAAAAATAGGCACTCGTAATTGAACTAACGTGGAACGATAGATTAACATAAATGAAGCTGAAAAATGTATAACGCTACTGACAAGATGGTGTCAGTAGCGTTTTTATATCGTTACATCAGATGATTATTAGAGAGTTTTTTTTGCTTATCGAAATGCGCTCTCGTCATCATATTCTGCAAATGGACTGTTTCAAAATTTTTAAACATGTAACCCATGAATCATGGAGAAAGAAGGGACAGTAACGATGACGATCAATCTAAAACACCAGCAAAGCCGCTACTGGATTGGAGTTGTATCTGCTTCTCACGTAAAAATGGGGGTGCAGGGTGAATTCGCACAGCTCTGCCATGGCAAGTCGACACCATTACGGCGGATGTCATCAAATGATTGGTTGATATACTACTCTCCACGAAAGGACTTGTCGAGGGGAGAGGTGCTTCATTCCCTGGACGCATTGGTCTTCAGGATTATTGAAAAAATGCGGGAATGGAGTGACTGTTCAGGAAACATTGAACGTCGCTTAGTACCTACAGGGGTTACTTTAACAGTTGAACCAGTCAATAAAACGCCTAGAGAGTGGGCTGAGCGCACCTATACAAATATCCAACAGTGGACTGAACTGCCTAAAGGTGGCCACTTTGCTGCATTCGAAGAGACAGAGTTGTTAGCCGAGGAGATTCGTGCTTTCTTTCGCCCAATACGCCAGAAGATGGGAAGGTTTAGCGTTGAGGTTTAGGATAGATCATCTTATACAGTATTTCGGTTATAGACAGTGAGGTGAAACGTATTATATGGTAGATCACTACGCTAACGGGTTTGATAGTTAAATTAGTCAGTCTAAAACTTTATTATCTCGGTACATCAGACGTTATCATCAAAGATTGGCAACATAAGATTACTTATAGAGAAGGATAGACGTGAGAGCAGAGATCCACAGAGTGCGTGGCGATGACAATCAGAAGCAAGACGAACGAGGGAACGCTTGTTCAAGTTGTTTGTGACGAAGCCAAAATAAGTGCGAAGCGTGTCTGCCCTTATTGTATTGTTGGATTCTTGACACGGGGAACATTTTATTCTCTAAAGTCTTCGGCTAAAATCAAAAACGCGCCTAAAACCATAGTGGTTTTGCGCGTTTTGTCGGGACGAATACCGTGTCAGGACGGAGTGTTCATAGCGGTCTGAATATTTTTCAGATCGAGCTTAATTTGCTCCGGAATATGGTAGGGATGGTATAGGCCCCGCTGCATCATGTAGTTTGTTATCTTTTCATGGGAGTCTATAGCTTCGTCGAGCTGTTTCATCAAAATTTGCTTGATTTCGGGGGTGGCACATTCGGTTACGGCCATGGCGTAGTTTCTGACTCCGCTCTTGGCGTTCATCAAAAAATCCATTGCGATCACGTCGTCGGTCAGCGTTTGAAGCCCTGTCATGTGTTCTAATATTGTGTTCATGTTATATCTCCTATAGGGTCATTTTAGACAGCACTCCACCGAGCTCCTGAAGCTGCTGCTGAGATAATTGCACGTCTTGCTGCAAAATTTGTAAGAGCTCCGGGTCGGTTACCAGAGCTTGCATGGTTTTGGATTTGGTCATGCAAACAGTCTTGAACGCAGCCATCTCATGAACCTCCAGCATCTCATGCAAGGCGTAATTGGAATTCATTTGATTTTCCTCCCATTTATTTATCTATATTCAAGGCTTTAAGAGGACTTTGATGCAATCGTCCGTTTTCGTATCGAACACTTCATAGCCGCGCTTGGCCTCGCTGAGCGGAATGACGTGCGTGACAATGTCTCCAGGGTCCACTTTCCCCGACGTAACCAACTCGTACATATACGGCATATAATGAATGACAGGAGCTTGTCCAGAACGGATATTCACGTTGCGCTGCATGATGTCGCCCAACGGGAATCCGTTATAGCGTCCGCCGTATACCCCAGTGACTTGGATGGTCCCGCCTTTGCGGACAGCCTGAGACGCAATGATAAATGCGCTCATGGTGCCGCCTTGCAGTTTCAAACCGCTGGCTAGAAATTCGAGATCGCTCATCTTACCGTCCATTCCTACCGCATCAATTACGACATCGGCGCCGCCTTTGGTCATTTCCTTGAGATTGTTGCCGATATTCTTATCATGCTCGAAGTTTACGATTTCCACATTGTTCGTTCGCTTCGCATGCTGTAAACGGTAATCGACATAGTCAACGGCGATTACCCGCTTTGCTCCCTTCAGCCAACAGAATTTCTGGGCTAGAAGTCCGACCGGGCCGCAGCCGAGCACGATGACCGTATCTCCATTCTTTACGCCCGCGTTATCTACGCTCCAGAATGCCGTCGTCATTGCATCGGCGATCAAGCTTAGCTTTTCATCCGGTTGTTCGCAGTTTTCGGGAATCTTGAAGTGGGTGAAATTTGCGAACGGGACTCGTAAGTACTCGGCTTGCCCACCAGGGTATCCGCCGGTCGTTCCGGAGTAGCCGAAATATGCCCCCATATCCCCGTGTTCGTTTGACTTGTCACATTGGCTTTCCAGCTGATTTTTGCAAAAAAAGCATTCTCCGCATGCGATGTTGAACGGGATGATCACACGGTCACCTTTCTTTACCTTTGTCACGCCGGGGCCAATTTCTTCTACGATCCCCATCGGTTCATGCCCGATAACATAATTCTCCTGAAGGTTAGGAATCATCCCGTGAATAAGGTGAAGGTCAGAACCACAAATGGCGGTACTGGTGATCTTGACTATCATATCGTCCGGTTTCTCAATCTTCGGATCCGGTACCTCTTTGACCACGACATTTTTAATCCCTTGGTACGTTACCGCCTTCATGCATTATGTCCTCCAATATGTTCATCTGGGGTACGATCAAACATCCCTTTACGTGACGTATCTTCCGGGAACAAATTCATCTGCCCGATCATCGCCGTATTTTTCGCCGAAAGCTGGTCGAGTTGGTACTGTTCGTTCAGCTCGTAAGGATGGAACCATTTTTTGCGAATCATGAGTTCCGTGATTTCTTGGTGCATCGCAATCCCCTGCTTAAGATGATTGCGCAGCAGAGCTCTTACATCCGGAGAAGACGTTTCCGTCAGGGCGATGGACAAATTTCGCACACCCTCCTTGGCACGAAGAAGGAAGTCCATTGCAAAAGTCATATCTGCCATTTCCGGCATATTTAATGAATTAATCGGGTCTAGATAATCAGTATTCATTTGCGTTCCCCTTTAATGTGTTATAGGTGTGGGGCTATTCGGAACAGGCGCTTGGAAAGGAGCTCTCGCGTAGATTGCTTGCAGCTCGGCGATCTGTTGTGTGGATTGAAATACATCTTTCTGCATTAACGCTTTTAGCTCTTGGTCAAAAACCAAGCCTTGCAAAAGTTTTGACTTAGCCAGGCAGAGCGTTTTAAAGTTTAACGCTTCATGCAGTTCGATCGATTCGTGCAGTGCTAGCGTTGGAGTATTCATTGAAAAATTATTCCCTCCTTTTTTCATCAACGTTAGATTCTCCGACTCATCGGATCTTAATACTAAAAATGATTGCCGGAGATGTGGGGTCCGGATATTTCCCATGCAGTCGTAAGAATATAAAAAAAATCTCAACCGCATACTTATTTCTGTTTAAGTTATTGATCTTTGCTCAAGGAAGGAGGACTCACCTTGCCAAATGAAAACAAAATCAATCTAGCCACCGAAAATGTAAGAAAACCGGCAGAAGGTACACTTAACTCGAGCGGCAATACGCTGAAGCAGCATGCATCTAACGCGGTTTCTGAGGCGCAAACGGCTTTAAATCAGGCGATAAGCTCGATAAGTGAATCTAATTCGGCAACAAATTCACAAGCTTTGGAGACAGCCAGGCAGCAATTGACCCAAGCAGAGGAATTTTTAGATCAAGCGCAAACTTCAGCAAACGCATTACGTCTGCCGGACCAGCGCAGCGAATCATGACAAGCGAAAGGGAGGCCCTTAAGGGGCCTCCCTATTATTACGGGTTGGTCGTTAAAATGATGACGATCTTCAGCACTACAGCGCAAGCTGGGAGACGTCTTCGGAGAACCCCATATTTAAGAACGTGTCGTACTGGCTGCGTTCTTTTGTTTTGCAGCTTCCACTCGTGTCATGGTTTCGAAGTAGATCACACAGAACACTCGAGTCATCAGGAATGTGAGAACAATCGTGGCCCATGACCAAAACCAGTTCCAACGAACATACCAAATCAGATCGGTATATTGTTCGATAAGCACCTCGACCACCGTCAGTACAGTAGTGAATAATACATAATAGCCGAATTGAATCCAGCGCCTCCGATGGGACGGATAATAGGCGTTAAACACCGCGCATGTCATCGGATAAGCCATATATTCATAGGAGAAGCTGGTCCGGCTAACGTCGGCAAGCTCCCTTACGGGATAGGCGAGAAGTTGGAGTTCGACCACGGCATGACCGAAAATACACGTAATCCACTGTTTGAACAAATAAGCGCCAATCGCCAATCGACGTTTAGAGAATCAATAACTAATGAAAGGATCCACACGGAAATGATGATCCCATATTGCAGTTGCAAACTCATTGCTCGCTCGCTTCCTTCTTGAAAACTTTGCGATCTCTAAAGAACCAGCGCGCTAGGCCGTGGACGGATAGGAATATAATCGATAACACGATCGCCATCAAACTCCAGTGAAAATGTACATAATTGACCAATTCGGTATTTGCGGCTAGCAACCCATCAATTAAGGTGAGCAGTGAAATCCAGGCGGCAAAGTAAAAACACTTCGTCAAATTATTCTCACGAGGTCTGTAGATGTAATAAAGACCGCTCGCAACAGGCGTCCACACCACTTTGAACGCGATATTCAAATCCGAAGATTTGGGAAATTCACGCAACGGGTAGGCCACCAAATCAAAGAACGAGCAGCAGTTCTACCGTCCATACCACAGCCTGACACGCAAGAAAGCACATCACGAATTCATGAGCTTTCACTTTTGGAACAAGGAAATAGATGGTGGCCACGCACACAAACCAGAATAGCAGCAATAATTTCGTTCCATGTCCATGGCCAGAGCTTGTACAAGGAAGGAGATCCTATGCATAGTGTACTTCTTTTTATTCATACTCTCGTTGGCGGTGATACTCAGGCAAAAACACAACACCATTTACTCGTTGTCCGTCATAGACACAAACTTGCAGGGTTCCCGTAATAATATTTTATTATCCAGGCACTTGAACCACATTCAGTCATATATAGGTGATAGCAGTTCGAACCTATTGAGGAGGATTTTATACAAGTGATGTTACCGAGTGAAAAGTATTTCGGTAAGTTTGAGGCGGTTTTTTTATTTTACGGAGCCATGCCTACAGGCGTAACTGTTTCTGAAACCGGACGTATTTTCATTTGCTTTCCGAAATGGGGAGACGACGTTAAATTTACGGTGGCTGAAATCGTTCACGATACATTACTGCCTTATCCTAGTTTAAACGCTAATGTGGTAAGCCCATCGAATATCACAACGTCCTTCATTAGTGTCCAAAGTGTCGTTGCTGATGGAAATGGAACGCTTTGGGTATTGGATACAGGAGCTCCTAATTTCTCAGAACCTATCAAAGGGGGGGCGAAGTTAGTCGCTGTAGATTTAAATTCAAATACAATAAGAAGTGTATATACATTTACGGAAGAAGTTGTCCTGCCAACCACTTATCTAAATGATGTCCGATTTGATTTTCGTGTTGGTAAAGCAGGTTATGCTTATATAACGGATTCGTCTTCCCGAGGACCAGGAGCCATTATTGTCGTTGATTTAGAAACGGGTTATGCTTGGAGACGGTTAAACGGGGCAATTTCAACTTCGCCCGATCTCTTTCTCTTACCGAAAGTTGAAGGTAAAATCCTGATGAATCGAAACAAAGACGGATCTACTTCACCCTTTAGATTGGCATCCGATGGTGTAGCGATTTCCCCGGACGGCAAGATGTTGTATTTCTGTCCTCTCTCCAGTCGTCATCTGTACTCGATTTCATCGGAAGCCCTAAGAGACCGAACGATACCGGATATGAATTTACAGTATCACGTGAAGTATTGGGGAGAAAAAGGTGCTTCAGATGGAATGATCACCGATGCAAAAGGAAACGTTTACGCTGGAGATTATGAAAACAATAGTATTCGAAAGATATTGTCAAATGGAATAATGGAAACCATCGCACATGATCCAAGAATTTTATGGCCGGATACTTTTTCTATTGGTCCAGATCAATACTTATATTTCATCGTGAACCAATTACATCGGCAGGCAAGATTTCATTATGGAAATGACCTGCGGCAGAAGCCTTATAGTTTACTCCGTATGAAAATAGACGAACCACCTGCTCCTACCTTTTAATAAAAATTTCACTTTACAAAGTTCAATCTATTTGCATAGAAAATGTATTTTATGACTTTATGGTTATTAAGAATTTGGAGGCTGCCCCTCGGCAGCCTGTTCAGCTAACGGGATCGATAACCAAAAACACACCACGACAAAGCTGCCGCGATGATGATCGGCAGCTTTGTTACGCTAACTGGCAGTTATGCTTAATAACATTGACCAATTTATGGTAAAATCGATATACTTTTCTAAAAACCATACAAATAAAGGAGATTACCATGGAGGATCAATGGGTGATTTAATGAGGTGTGTTTCTTTTATTTTCCTAATACTGTGTTTTCTTATAAGTGGATGTAGTGGTGGCACTCATATCGATAAAAGAAGTAAATCAATGCTCTATGAGTTCACTGAACCTTTTAGATTCCCATTTGAAGTTAATGATGTTCGGACAGAGATCGCAATTGATAATCCTGATTCACTCCAACAATACGTATTTCATTATAAAAACAAGCAGACTAAACAAGAAATAAATTACATTTTAAGCAAGGTTATTGATAAACCAGAAGAAATATCAAAACAAGGCAAGCAGCTTGTGAAACTTAAAAATGGAGAACAAGCGTATTACGAAGAAGACGAGACGAGCCAATTAATATGGTGGGACGGCGAAAATGGTTTTTTAGCTCGATTTGTTTATTACATCAACGGTAATCGCGAGCAATTAGGTAGTAATAAATTAGCTCAATCCGACCTAATAGACTTAATTAATCAGGTTCAAAAGTAAGGTTGGTTCCCCTTAAATTATTCGGTCACAATTAAACTAGCAGGTACAATAGCGGTACAAACACAAACAGAGGCTGCCGGTGTTAATACTGGCAGCCTTTGCTAAACTATACCAGCTAATAGCTTGTCAACATTCCCAGCTTAGTAATTATAAATCATGTGGTATAGTGAAAAATAAGCATGACAAATAACCTCCCAATTTGAGATCTGTTGGAAGGTTATACCATTAACTTTTTATTAATCCGGACGGAATGACTTCTTACTTTTTAAAATGGCATAAAGCCAATGAACTAGCTTATTCGCTCATGCTACTAATGCCACTTTATGAGGCTTTCCTTCAGCTCTTTTGTGGTCGTAAAACTCCTTTATCCGAGTATTGCGAGAGCGGATAAGCCCACATTGGACAGCCATTACTAGCGCGTACCGAAGCTGCCGAGAACCACGTTTTGTGATTCGATTTCGAGTTGCGGTGAACTTTCCTGAAGCAAAAACACTCGGGTCTATGCCAGCGAAGGCGACCAGCTTCTTTGGGTGATCAAATCGGTCGATTTCACCAATTTCCGATAAAATTGTTGCCGCAATTTTATGGCCAATACCGGGAATCGACTGGATTAAATCATACTCTTCAATCTCTTTAGCCAGGGCATCTATGTTCTGTTCCAATTCAGCAAGATGCTCCTGGTATTGAAGAATAAGGGTGATAAGGATTTTTAGATTAATTAAGTGGCTTGAGTACATCGTTTACTGGAATGGATTTTGTTTTGCCGCATCCAGCAACCTTTGAACTCGCTCGTTAATCCAATCTTCTGATCGACCACGTTTTGAAGAAAGTAGAAGACTGATCTTGGATTTTAGCGTTGTTGAATCGGTTTGAATCACTGAATATGATGTTGGAAACTCGTATAAAAACCGTAGTGAAACACTTGAATACATAGCACCGAAGACGCCTTTATAAGCAGGGAAAACTTGATCCAAAACGGCTTGGAATTGCAACTTTGTTTGCACACACATCTTAGAAAAGGCCTCGTATTGCCGCGTTAGATAGCCCAGATTAAGCAACTGAACTCCCCTTTTTTTGAAAGGTTCGAATTCTTCCCTATAGTGTAATTCGCCCAAAAGATAAGCATCAGCAGCATCCGTTTTCACCTTACGAAGATTAGATTTTCTAAGGCGGTTTGAAATGAGCGGATTGATAACAATGAATAAATAGTGATGCTCTTCTAAGAACTGAACCACTGGGCTTTGGAAATGCCCAGTCGCTTCAAGAATCAGTGTAGGGCGCTTTCCAGATACAAGCTCAACGTCACGAATCGCTTGAAGCAGTTTTTCGAGACCTTCCTGCGTATGTGCAAAGTGAAAAGTCCTTTTGTACGGTTTTCCTCGGTCTAAAAAAGCTTGACCATGACTTTCTTCTTTAGAGATATCTAACCCGATAACTGGATTCATCCAATCCCTCCTTGATGTAAATTTACCGGTAGCCTCTATGAATCTTCTTGTCGCTCCACAGCATCGCATGTGATACGGGATATTTGTCCCAACCAGCCTCAATCATGGTCATGACAAGTAGAGGTGAACATTATAGCGCTCGGGATCAAGTCCCACGGGCAGTTGCGTTCGACCCGGCTACCTTAATCCTCAGAGCAAATGCAAAAAGGATCAACCAGAAAGAACTGGTTGATCACATAATACGACGGGCAGATTAGCTGAGGATGAAGTTTTTCTGATTCAAACACAAAAAACTCGCCCAAAATGAACGAGTTTTTTATACCTAATCTTATGGCAAATAACAAATTAGAATAACTTCTAACACAAAACGATGATTCTATAGGGGATGGTTTGGGCTGGGATACTTCTTGTGGCAGCTCCATAGATAACAATTAGATCTCGGTTCACGGGGCTTCTAGAAAAGGGTTGCCCATTTGTTAACACGATTTGGGTATTTGGAGAAATATTTACTTGTAATTGCCCGTCATTACTCACCATCTGACTATTAAAATGATCTACTTTTACATTCTGGAATGAGCTGTATTTTACCATGACAAGTGCTCGATATTGTGGAGGATAAATAAAAGGAACAGGCGCATTCCCATCATAATATCCAGTTACGTGATCTCCTATTGCCACCATTACATGGTCTACAAAGTAGGTTGTCGGTGAAACTACGAAATTAACTGATGCTCCCGAACCGTTATCTACAGATATTAATTTATAACAGCCTTCCCCTTCACCATTTTGCCCTATGATGAAATCACTAATCATTGTAACGGTCCCCTCAAAAGAATAGAAATGAATCATGCAAATACCTCCATTGCTTAAAGGCAGGTAGTGGGCCTATTGTTAATGTTTATCAAACAAAGATCTATTCAGTACCAAAAAGTGATTTTTGCCCATGACTTTTTGTAATCAACATTGAAGGGTGTTCATCTAACAGGTTCGTTCAATCACAACAGCGCAAGTCCCTTCTCTCCATAAAAAAAGAAAGGGACTTTTGCTTCCCCTTCTCTCCAATCTTCTCCCATGCTTTTCTGTTTGAGTTACCGATGATGACTTACATTCCCCATCACGTTTTGCTTCTTGACCAGTAGCTGCTTCAAATTAGAAAGATTAATCAAGACAATTCCGATGATAATCGTTATGCCCCCTACGAGAGACATAACGGATAGCGGCTCATGATAAAACATGACCCCTAGACTGAGCGCAATTAACGGGGAAATGTAGAGCCACGTCGCTGGAAAGACAGGATTTGTCTTGGCGACCAGCCAATAAAAAATCGTATGGCCCATCATCGACCCGACAAAAATCAAGTAAACAAGCGAAATGATTGCAGATGGCGTACCCATCGACTGCACATGCACGTTCTCCGTGAACAACGACAAAATGAGCAGCAGTGCTCCCCCATATATCATTTGGGCAGCATTCAGGGCAATCGGCGAACTATCTTGAAATCGTTGAATGACGCTGCGGGAATATACCGTCCCCACCGAGTAAAAGACTTGACCGAACAGCACAGTCGCGCAGCCCATCAGCCAAACGGAGCTAAATGTAATCGTTAGTCCAGGTAAAAGCATCAAAATAACACCTGCAAGTCCAACCAGACAGCCGATCCAAGAAATCGCGGGAAGACTTTTTCGCGTAATCGTGGTTTGAAGCAGTAGAATCATCAGTGGAGCGGTTGCTGACAAAACAGCTGCAATCCCTGAGCTCAAATACTGTTCGGCCCAATACAAGGTCGCAAAAACTCCAAAGGTCAAAGCGAATCCTGTGAGGAACATCTCTTTTTTGAGTAACAGCGATAGGCTCGCTTTCCCTCTCCACACCATGAAGACAAATAAAATCACACCTGCTAGAAAAAAGCGAATGCCCGCTGAGAAAAAGGGCGGCGCCCCCGCATCAATTCCTACTTTAATTGCCAAAAAAGTCGTTCCAAAGATCAGACACATGATGATGTAATTGAACAGGACCATTTCCTACTCCTCCTTTTCACCATCATAAAGGGGTAGACACAGAACAGATGAAAGAAAACAGAACAGATTGAATGTCTATCCGTTATACTAGGTGAAAGGAGGGTGGCACATGAAAAAGGAGATTTCTTCCGGCACTCTATCTGAGAAGCTGTTCGAGCAGGTTTATGATTATGTACTCGAACGAATTCGACGCGGAGAATGGAAGGCAGACGAGAAGCTTCCCTCAGTCCGGCAGCTCGCCGTAGAATTGAATGTACACCGGCTCACGGTGTTTAAAGCGTATCAATTGCTCAAACAAAATCAGCATGTATATGTCAAAGATAAATCCGGCTACTATGTCCAATCAAGCAGTATGCTGCAAGTCGCAAGGCAGGATGACCCCATCGTTTCCGCATACGTTCATAAAAGCCATCTCTCTGAAATCCATCAAGTGCAAGCTGCCTATCAATTTTCCATCGCTCTGCTTGACCCTAACCTTTTGCCGAATCTCTATTTTTCCGAGTATGTGAAAAAAGTTTTTGATCTGTACCCTAAAGTGCTCGGGACGTACTCGACAACGCAGGGAGATCTGGAGCTGCGCGAGGCGCTCTGTCACTATTTTACCAAGCACTATCGTTTCTTCCTGTCTCCCAGTGAGCTTTTGATTACCTCTGGCTCACAGGAAGCAATCGATTTAATTGCCAGGGTCCTGATCAAAAACAGAGATGTCGTGCTTCTGGAAAGACCGACGTACAGCCCTGCCATTGATGTGTTCAGGCGCCAAGGCGCTACTACGATTTCAGTCGAGATACATCCCTACGGCTATGATCTCGAAGAAGTAGAGCGGCTCATGCAGCAGCATAAACCACGGCTTTTTTATCTCAACCCTACCTTTCACAATCCAACGGGGTACGTAGTTCCTGCGAAGCAGCGCAAGCGCTTGGTTGAGCTTGCGGAAAAATACCACTGTCTCCTGGTCGAAGATGACCCGTGTCGAGATATTTATTTTGAAGAGGAGCCACCGCTTCCACTCTTTTCCTACGATACAGCAGGGTACGTCATTTATATCCGCAGCTTCAGCAAATATATAGCTCCTGGTCTTAGCATCGCAACTGTCGCTTGCCGCCCAGCCTGCATGAATTATTTGCTGAAGGCAAAATCGTTAGCAGATAGCGGATCACCTTTGTTGAATCAGAAGATTTTTTTGCACTACTTCTTTTCCGAACGGATGCAGCAGCATTTGGCGAAGCTTCGGACCGCCCTGGCCATGCGCAAAGAACTGATGGAAGCAGAATTGTCTGGCACCGGTTGGGAATGGTACAGTCCGACAGGCGGCTTTAATTTATGGATAAAGCTGCCTGTATCAACGCCGATGGATACCCTCTTGAGCAAGAGTATCGAACAGTCCATCACCTTTGTGCCCGGTTCTATCTGTGATCCTGTCCGCGAATTAACCACCTGGATCAGAATGAGCTACTCCTTTTTGAACGATCAGCAAATGCGGGAAGGGCTCAAGCGGTTTATCCAGGTAACGAAAGAGATTGTGCCACACGACAAGTGCGGGTCAGCATAGTGCATATAAATTCTTTTACGTGAAAGAAAAACCAGTCCAACACCGTGAGTGACAGTTCAGCTTTCCCTCACATGTGTCGGACTGGTTTCTTTTTTGTACTCTAATCAGATCGTGATTCCTTCGAACAAGAGCACTCTAGCTGGCGCCGCATCTGTCCCAATGAGCTTGAGAGGAGCTGCTACCATGAAATACTCGCCGTGTGGTACTTCCAGCAGGCGCAGTCCTTCCATTACGATGACATTTCCTGCAAACAAACTTTTGTGCGTCGGATGACCTTCCTGGCTACGCTCAATTCCGAGTGCATCGGTACCAACACCCCTCACCCCGATTTGTGAGAGGTAATCCGCTCCATCTGCTGCCAAGTATACAAACGAAAAAGAAAACGCCTCTTCCAATGAGTTTCTCGTTTTAAACAAGACAAAGTCATTTTTCTGGATTTGAAATGGCTCCAGATCCGCTTGTGTAATTCGGTCTTCCAGCTGTGTAAGATCTAGCAGCTTGCACATTCCAACTAGTTTTTCTATCGGAATGCTCTCCATTGTTTCCCCATCATTCACCATATGAAGCGGTGCATCCACGTGTGTACCTGTATGTACATCCAGCTCGATTCTGGATTCAGTTACGTAGCCGTTCGTGATTGTTTTAAAGCTTGGCTGCTTTTCTGGCTTGTTCTTGTAAACCGTCATTCCCTCATAAATAGCTCCGGTTACATCGTACATTTTCATGCTTTTCCTCCCCCTCGCTGGTCTGCTGGAAAAACAAGTCCAATCTGTTTTCTTGCTTCATCCATAATCTGCATCGCCAACAGTGAGGCGGTATGAGAATTCGTGGTTGATTCCTTCTCCCCCGCATGGAACAGGCGCATGAATTCCCTGATTTCATAGTGCATCGTTTTCGGTGTTTGGGCTCTTGTTACGTCTTCGATTCGCCCATCTCGGTAACGAATTTCTACCTTTTGCGGATGATTGATCTTGTCTATGACCATAGTGGCGTCTTCCCCCTGTATTTCAGCTGGGAGGTAGGAAGTCGTGATTTTTGAGTAGCTGATGACGGCATCATGCTCAGGGTACTTTAACAAAATGCTTCCTTCTCCATCGACTCCAGATTCAAGCATGACAGCCTCTGCTTTGATCTGGCTCGGTTCACCGAATAACACAATCAGTGGATAGAGACAGTAAATACCAATGTCCATCAGTGCCCCGTTCGCAAAGTTTGGATCAAAGGCGCGAAGAATCGTCCCTTCCTTGTAGGCATCATAGCGGGAGGAATATTGACAGTTACTCGCCACATAACGACGTATTTTTCCCAGCTTGTGCAAATTTTCCTGAATCGCGAAAAAATTGGGTGCAAGTGTTGATTTTACTGCCTCCATAAGCAAGACGTTATTCTTTTCTGCAGCAAGAAGCATCGCTTCTACCTCCTGTGCATTAGAGGCAAAAGGTTTTTCACACAGCACATGCTTGCCCAGATTCATGCATTGGATTGCTTGCTCGGCGTGAAAGGAATTGGGACTTGCGATATACACCGCATCGATGTGCTTACTTGCAGCCAGCTCTTCAACATCTGTAAACACATGCGGAGCACTAAATTTTTCTGCGAATTCATTGGCGCGATCGATCGTGCGTGAATAGACAGCCTGCAAAGAAAAGCCTTCTACCTCCTGGCCTGCTCGAATAAATTCTTCCGTGATCCAGTTTGTGCCGATGACGCCAAATCGCATAGTTCCTTCTCTCCTTTTACGCTTTTTCGTTTTTCTCGACGGCATGTCCGCCGAATTCGTTACGCAGGGCAGCAACTACTTTTCCTGTGAACGTATCTGTCTCCAGTGAGCGGTAGCGCATCAAAAGCGACATCGCGATGACAGGCGTAGCGACCTGTAAGTCCAGCGCCGTTTCGACCGTCCATTTTCCTTCTCCGGAAGAATGCATGACCCCTTTGATCTCTTCCAATGCTGGGTCCTTTGAAAAAGCTCTACCTGTAAGCTCCATCAGCCAAGAGCGTATGACCGATCCGTGATTCCACACTTGGGCTACTTTTTCATAATCGTATTCAAACTCGCTCTTTTCCAAAACCTCGAATCCTTCGCCAATCGCCGCCATCATTCCGTATTCGATTCCATTATGAACCATTTTCAGAAAATGCCCGCTGCCTGCCTTGCCTGCGTACAAGTATCCGTTCTCCACTGCTGTATCTCGAAAGAGGGGCTCAACCGTCTCCCACGCGTCGGCGTCTCCACCCACCATGTAACACGCGCCATGACGAGCGCCTTCCACCCCGCCCGAGGTGCCCGCATCCATATAGCGAATCCCGAATTTTTTTGCCTGCTCGTACCTGCGGATCGATTCCTTGTAATGTGAATTCCCCGCTTCAATGACGATATCGCCCTCAGACAATAACGGCGTGATTTCTTCTAATACCGTGTCCACAACTGCATGCGGCACCATGATCCAGACCACTCTGGGCGCTTCCAACTCGCGCACAAGCACAGGAAGACTTGCAGCAGCAACCGCTCCATAGCTGCTCAACTGTTCAACAGCCTGCGCATTGACATCGTAGACGACGACCTGGTGTTGATGCTCCAGCAGGTTTTGACCAAGATTGAATCCCATTTTGCCCAAACCGACCAAACCGACCTTCATTTTTCTTCTCCTCCTTTTACTCATCGGGAGTGTACGCCCGACATTTCACGTTCCCGCTCCTCGTCTTGCCACCACGAAAATCCTTGCTCCATAAGTAGCTCTGCAGACTCCTGAGGTCCGTAACTCCCAGCTGGATAGACATGCAGGGGAACCTGGTTCTGTGCAAATGCCTCTAAAATCGGCGTTACCCACTTCCAAGCCAGCTTTACCTCCATCCAATGTGCAAAATAAGTAGAGTCACCCTGTATAGCATCAGAAAGCAACAGCTCATACGCTTCCGGAGCTTGGCTTGCATCGGTAGAAAAATCAACGGTAACAGGCTCTAGCTTGCCACGCTCAGCTGCATTTTTTTGATTAACCTGCAGTGAAATACCTTCTTCGGGATTGATGTTGAGGATGAGCAGGTTTGGCGCTGTTTGCTGGTTGCGATAGCTACCCTCCAACGGATTTTTGAACTCGATAATGATTTTGGTCGATTTCTCTTTTATTCGTTTTCCCGTACGTATATAAAAAGGAACGCCAGACCAAAGTGGATCATCTATCCATACACGCAAAGCAACAAACGTATCTGTCATCGAATCCGCCTCTACCCCAGGCTCGTCCCTGTAACTGACCACGCTGTGCCCTTGCAGATTGCCTGCACCATATTGACCACGCACAACGCTCCTCATGACATCCTCTGTTTCCATTGGTCGGACAGCTTCCATCACCTTTCGCTTTTCCTTGCGAATTTCCTTTGCATTGATGCGATTTGGCAGATGCATTGCGATCATCATGAGCAGCTGCAGCATATGGTTTTGGACCATGTCGCGGAGCGCTCCCGCATGGTCGTAGTACCCGGCTCTATCTTCAACTCCTACAGTCTCGTTTGCTGTGATTTGAACATTAGCGATATATTTGTTATTCCAGATTGCTTGAAAGATTGGGTTTGCGAACTCGATTGCTTCGAGATTGCGCACCATCGGCTTGCCCAGGTAGTGATCGATTCGATAGATTTCTTCCTCGGCAAAGGATGCGCACAGCTTCTCGTTCAAGGCTTCCGCTGATTGCAGATCACGGCCAAACGGTTTCTCGATAATCAGCCGCTTCCAGCCCGTTGTCTCACATAGCCCGCTCGCTTTGATATGGCCTGCAATCACATCGAAAAACTCCGGAGCAACCGACAAGTAAAACAGGCGGTTTTGCGGAAGATTCCATTCTTGCTCACACTGAATAACCTGGCCCAGTAATGCCAGGTAATCATCTTTTTGCGTCACATCCACTGATACGTAGCGAATCGTCGATAAAAACGCATGGATGCAGGATGAATCGACCTCCCTGCGCTGTGCTGCGTCACTTACAGACTGCTCTACGCTTCGTAAAAATTCCGCAACTGTGTACGTCCTTCTCCCTACCCCGACGATTGCATAAGAGGCTGGCAGCTTTTGATCGACGTACAGGTTGAACAGGGCAGGGAATATTTTTCGTTTTGCCAAGTCCCCTGTAGCACCAAACAGCACAAAAGTCATTGCTTTCATCGTTGTTCTCCCTTTTCCTTCTTGGCATTCGCGAAGCTTCGCGGCACGATCTATACACCGTTATTATTAGAGAAAACGAGCCTATTATCAAGCAAAGGATTTACATGTTTTTCATATGCTCTTTGCGCATGGGACGTCTGAGTCAAATCATATACATAGAGTAAACACACATTCTCTTTTTACAAGGAGGTATCCATGAAATTGAATTTGAGATTACGCCCTCCAGAGTACGTAGGTCACAAAGAATTGTTTTTGGAAAAATGGTTGTTTCGAATGCGAAGATAGTCGGTTTGCCCATCAGGGAGGAGGACTCTATGCGAGTCGCAATCGTAGGCGTTGGTGGTGTCGGACAAGTAAGTGCGTGTGAATTGATAAAATCGCGTTACGTAACCAAGCTGGTTCTTGCTGATATTTCTATTGGTCCTGCAGAGGAGCTCGCTGCAGAGCTGCGTAGGGAAACAGATGTGGAGATTCAGGTAAAACGGGTAGATGCCCGCGATGTGTCGAGTGTGCAGGCCATTCTGGACGACATCGATCTTTTGCTTCATATCGGGCTTCCGGAAAACAATTTTGAAGTGATGAAAGCATGCCTGAATACAAGGACGCATTATATTGATACTGCTTCATCCGGTCCACAATGGTTGCGTAAACAACTATCCTGGAACGATCAGTTCCGCGCTGCCGGAATCCTGGGGATCATGGGACTGGGATGTGATCCTGGATTCTCCAATATTGCCGCCCGTTACGCAGTTGACCAGCTGGACGAGGTTGATGCGATTCTGATTCGGGACGGCGATAATTCGGTTGTAGATTATGACGGCTTTTGCTCCTATTTCAGTCCACAAACGGCGATTCAGGAATGTTTGGCCAAACCCAATTATTGGACTGTGGACAAAGGCGAGCAATACTTCCCTTCCCCTTTTGCGAATAAGGAAGAATTTGAATTCCCTGAGCCGATTGGCTGGCTGGACTGCTATCATGTCGAGCACGAAGAAGCCACGACCTTGGGAGAGACAATCGGTCGCGCCAAAGGCTGCAAATATGTGGATTTTAAATACGCGCTGCATCCCGACTTTGTTAACACCTTAAAAGTGTTGCGGTATTTGGGGCTGGACAGTGACGAAGAAATCGAGGTAAAAGGCGTGCGCGTCTCCCCGCGTGATGTAGTTGTGACCACGATGCCGAAGCCGGTTGATCTGGCTGGCAAGATTCACGGATATTCCAGCGTTGGCGCTCTCGTCAAAGGCATAAAGGATAACAAGCGAAAAGAAGTTTACGTCTACACGATCGCGAATCATGACGAGGTTTTTTACAAGACCGAATTCCAGGCGACGATCTGGCAAACAGGCATCCCACCTGTTGTTGCTGTGGACATGATTGCAGAGGGGCTTTTAACCACTACGGGCTGTATCCCTCCCGAGTTGATTGATCCGATCCCGTTTTTGACGAGACTCAAAGCTCGTGGCATGGCTTGGGATGTGATTGAAAAAACCTCTCCGCTTCTGCAAATCAGGTAGATCGTAAATTGAGATAAAAAGAAGAACCGTTCGCGCCACCCGGCTTGGACGGTTTTTCGTTGTTTCGTCTTGAACATGAACATGTAGTCAAATGAATTACCGGCGCAGTACTGCACGCACCGGGCTGCCATCTGCTTCCACGATGGATAAAGGCAAGGCGATAAGTTCATACATTCCTGGCTCTACATCATCTAACCATAGTCCCTCTAAGATGTGTATATCGTTTTGATGTAAGCCATGGTGGGCAGGCAATTCTTTGCTATCAAGCGGATCAACCGATGGCACATCAACACCAATCAGGCGAATTCCTTTTTCCGCAAGAAAAGGAGCTAAGTCCGGACGCAGATAACAAATCGTCTCTGGAAACTGCTCTGGATCACTCCAAGAGGACGTGCGCAGCAGCAGACGCGTGATGCCTGTCAGGTCAATCTGCGCCAAATCATCTGCACCAATGCTTTCTAGTCCCGATACATCAACGAGCTTTGCTTGACCCACATACAAATTCAAATCAAGCTCTGTTATCTTCCTGCCATCGTCGTCGAAATGAAAGGGAGCATCTACGTGTGTTCCTGTATGGATGCTCATCGTCAGCTTGCCTACATTCACAGAGCCACTATCGGACTTTGGCCAGCTCACTTCATACTGAAAAGGAGTATCCCCTGGCCAGGTAGGCATTCCTCGTTTGAGCGTGCGGGAAATATCGTAAAGTTTCATGCGTCCTCCTTTTGCTTCGCGCAGAATCTTTCGTTTAAATATTTCCAGATTATAGAATCATAGAAAGACTGTCAATATTCCTGCGTACGAAAAAGATAGGTACAGAAGGAATTTTGTTCATACACAGCCAATGATCTAGGAAAAGAAAATGAATAAAGTGAGGAGCGACCCTATTTGCGTATCATCACTCTATGTGGATCTACCCGCTTCAAAAAACAATTTCGTGAGGTGGAAGCTACTCTCACCCTGCAAGGCAACATTGTCCAGAGCCTCGGGTTCTTCGAGCAAAGTGACGGCATGATCATTACGTCTGAACAAGAAGCTCTGTTTGAACGTATCCACGCGAAAAAAATAGACATGGCAGATGAAATCCTCGTGATTGATGTTGGAGGCTATATCGGGAAGAGTACAGCGAAAGAAATTGCCTACGCCAAGCAGTTAGGAAAAACCGTACGCTACTACTCTGATTTGTCACCCCATGCTGCCCATTCCGAACTGGGGGATCAGGTGCGTGAAAAGCAGGAAATCGTTCGGCTCAATGACCATGTCTTGTATCTGCCTGCCAGTCATGAAACAGACCGCCCTATTCTCGCAGCCATATCAGGTACAAGCCGTACGTTGATTATGGACGCTGGCAACTCCCCCGCTCATGCAGCACTCTTTCTTCGCGGACTTTCTGTCTATGACCTTCCACGTACGGAGCTCATAGCGCTGACTCATTGGCACTGGGATCATATTTTCGGTTTGAGCCAAATGAATTTACCTGCAATCGCCCACGTCCGAACAAAATTCGAGATGGAAAAGCTGGCTGAAATGGCTTGGTCAGATGCGGCGCTCGATCAGCGCGTAGAGGAAGGCATTGAGATTTCCTTTTGTGCAGAAATGATCAAGAAGGAGCTTCCTGGACTTTTGCGCAACGAAATTTCCATTGTACCTCCTACCCTTGTTTTTGAAGATCGACTGGAAATCGATTTAGGACAGGTTACCTGCATCTTGCAGCATGTAGGTGGAGATCACGCGCAAGACTCGATCGTGTTGTATGTGAAGGAAACAAAGACACTTTTCCTTGGTGATTGTCTGGCACCCGATATTTACACGCGTGACTGGAACTATTCACCTGCCGCTTTTTTAGAGCTGCTGAGCAAGATCGAAGCCTTTGATGCTGACACCTATGTAGAGTCACATAGTGCTCCTATGCCGAAAAGCCAATTTCAGCGTGAAATGAATGAGATGAAGCAAATGGCTCAAGCCGTCATGCAAAATCGTGGAGATAAAAATACAGTACATGATCATCTAACAGAAGCGTTCAATCGTGAGTGGACACAGACCGATGATGAGCTTCTCGATTATTTTCTTAACGGCTATCGATGATAACAGATGGAGAAGGCTTTTATGAGAATGATCCGGTCCGCCAGCAAATCGTTGCGCTGCTCATTGACAAAGAGAGCATGAATGTCTCCCAGATCGCAGAGCACATACCCATGTCCAGACCAACCGTCTCCTACCACATAAACATTTTGAAGCAAGCTGGCCTGCTCCAAGTACAAAAAAAGGAACAGAGATGTACTACCGTCTGTTGGCGTCTACGGGACAGTACGAAGCCAAATCGCCAAAATCCTGTACGACCGACATCCTGAAATCGAACTGCTCCTAAGGGGAGTCATTCTTTCAATCTGAAGGTGTACAAATAATGGTTTAACATTGCCAGCATGACCATTACTGCCCACACTCAGCATCTCGATAAATCTCTATTGGTCCCAAAAAAGAGGCGGATACGATTTTAGAATCGTATCCACCTCTTTGGAGCAAGCCTTTTCCGTTATTATTCAAAAAAAGTGCGCGGCGATTTGCGCCATTCTCCCAAGATCTTCTCCTGCTCGGAAGTGATGACACCTTGCTCAGTTGCTGCCTCAAGCAGTGCCGTATAGTTGGAGATGGTGGTGCATGGAATGCCAGCGTCGGCAAACAGAGCTTCTGCGTCAGGGAACTGGTAGCTGAAAATCGCTACTACGCCAAGAACCTCTCCGCCCTCTGCTTGAACAGCTTGTGCTGCTTTCAGGGAGCTGCCGCCTGTTGAAATCAAATCCTCGATAACCACGACTTTTTGACCAGCTGACAAAGCACCCTCGATCTGATTTTGACGACCATGACCTTTTGCTTTATCACGCACATAAATCATTGGCAGATCAAGCAGCTCGGCTACCCATGCAGCGTGCGGAATTCCAGCTGTCGCGGTTCCTGCAACTACCTCAGCTTGTGGATAGCGCTCACGGATCAGCTCAGCAAATGCCTGGGCAATTTCACGACGCACCTGTGGATGAGACATGGTGATTCGGTTATCACAATAAATAGGAGATTTTATTCCAGATGTCCAAGTAAAAGGTTGATCCGGACGCAGGTGTACAGCACCGATCGAAAGCAAGCTGCCTGCAATCTTTTTGGAATTGGTATTTGTCATCTTGTTTCTTCCCTCCAGGTGATCTTATTTCCGGTCTGCTTCTACCGTTTGCACGATGCTTTGCCAAGTGGCAACGGGATCTTTTGCATTCGTAATCGCGCGACCAATCACGAGATAATCGCTCCCCAAGCGGAATGCCTCTTCTGGTGTTGTAATCCGAGTCTGATCACCCTGGTCCGCTCCGATTGGACGAATGCCAGGCGTCACGGTGACAAATTCGTAACCTGCTGCCTTTTTAATCATCGGAACCTCAAGTGGTGAAGCGACAACCCCGTCCAAACCAGCCTGCTTTGTCAGCATGGCATAATGTACGACTACATCTTCAACCGAGCCTGGAATCATCAATTCCTGATTCATCGTAGAAAGTCCAGTAGAAGTAAGCATGGTTACCCCGATCAGGATGGGACGAGCAGCACCTGCTGCTGTCCCCTGTTCCAGTCCTTCTCTCGCTGCTGCCATCATGGCAATACCACCGGCTGCATGTACATTCACCATGTCTGCTCCCAGACGCGCGAGGCTTCTCATTGCACCTTTTGCCGTATTCGGGATATCATGCACCTTGAGGTCAAGAAACACCTTCAGTCCCTTTTCTTTCAAGTAGGATACGATAGCGGGCCCTTCTGCATAAGCAAGCTCCATCCCTACTTTTACATAGCGAATATGTCCTTCCAATGGCTCTATGCACTGCTTCACTTCTTCCAGTGTGGAAAAGTCGAGCGCAACGATCATGCGCTCACGAATATCTACTGTTTGTTGCACACTACTCTCCCCCTTTTCTATACCGTCACCGTTACTTTTGCTCCTGCCATTTGTGCTGGCATCGCTTCCGTAGAGAACGTAATGGTCTCAAGCACATGCAGCAAAGCTGAAGCCGTATCCAGCGAAGTCAGGCAAACCGCTCCATTTTCCACCGCTTCACGGCGAATTCGGAAGCCATCGCGCTGTGGTGTTTTGCCTTTGGTTAATGTATTGAGCACGATGTTCGCTTCCCCGGTATGAATCACATCCAACAGGTTTGGTGTGCCTTCAGACAGCTTGTTGATACGTGTTACTGGCAGTCCAGCCTGTTCCAGATAATCTGCCGTGCCAGCGGTCGCCATCAGCTTGAAGCCGAGGTGACGGAAGCGTTTTACGATATCCAATGCTTCTTCCTTATCTTTATCGGCTACTGTTACGAGCAGCGTACCTTGTGTCGGGATATTCATGCCAGCTGCAACCAAGCCTTTGTAGAGCGCTTTGGCCAGCGTGCTCTCACGTCCCATTACTTCACCAGTAGATTTCATCTCAGGACCGAGAGTAATGTCTACACGGCGCAGCTTGGCAAAGGAGAACACTGGTACTTTTACCGAAACCACTTTTTCCTCTGGATGATAGCCAGGTGTAAAGCCTTGATCCACGATCGAGTGTCCGAGAATCGCCTTGGTTGCGATATTGGCCATCGGAATTCCTGTCACTTTGGAGAGGAATGGCACCGTACGGGAGGAGCGAGGGTTTACCTCGATGACATATGGACGATCTTTGTAGATAACGAACTGGATGTTGAGCAAGCCTTTGATTTGCAGCGCTTGAGCCAGCTTTGTCGTCATTTCGACCAGCTCATCCTTGATCGCTTGCGACAGGGATTGTGGTGGATATACCGCAATCGAGTCACCCGAGTGAACCCCTGCACGCTCGATATGTTCCATAATTCCTGGGATCAGAACATTTTCGCCATCGCAGATCGCATCTACTTCGGCTTCTACCCCTACCATGTACCTGTCTACGAGTACCGGATGGTCAGGATTGACCTTTACCGCTTTTTCCATGTACTCCAAGAGCTCAGGCTGGTTATAGACAATCTCCATCGCACGTCCACCAAGGACATAGGATGGCCGCACCAGGACTGGGAAGCCCAAGCCTTCCGCAGCGACAACTGCTTGCTCTACGGATGTTACTGTTTTTCCTGGCGGTTGAGCGATGTTCAGCTCGCGCAAGAGTGCTTCAAACTTCTCGCGATTTTCTGCCGCATCGATATTTTCCAGACTCGTTCCCAAGATTTTGATCCCACGTGCAGTCAGCTTGTCGGCCAGGTTGATCGCGGTTTGACCGCCAAACTGTACAATGACACCCTCTGGTTTTTCTGCATCCAGAATGTTCATCACATCCTCGATGTACAGCGGTTCAAAGTAGAGACGGTCGGAGGTATTGAAGTCGGTTGAAACGGTTTCCGGGTTGTTGTTCACGATGACCGCTTCATAGCCTGCTTCTCTCAATGCCCAGACAGCATGTACAGTCGCATAGTCAAACTCAATCCCTTGGCCGATTCGGATCGGACCGGAGCCAAGCACAACTACCCGTTTTTTTCCTGTTTCGATACGTTCGTCCTCAGTCTCATAGCTGGAGTAGTAGTATGGTGTTTGTGCTTCGAACTCAGCTGCGCAAGTATCCACCATTTTATAAACCGGAACAAATCCGTTTTCTTTGCGTAGTTCACGAACTGCATCCTCTGTTTGACCAGAGAGCTCTGCAATTTTTCTATCTGTAAAGCCCATACGCTTGGCTTCATACAGCTTTTCAGTCGTCAAGCCCTGTGCCAATTCCGCTTCAAAAGCAACCATTTTGTGGAACTTGTGCAGGAAGAACAGGTCGATGTTGGTCAGCGCATGCAGCTCGTCGATTGTCCAGCCGCGACGCAGCGCTTCAGCCAGAAGGAACAAGCGCTCGTCGTCGGCTTGTACGAGGCGTGCTTTCAGTTCTTCAACCGGAATGTCTGCTGCACCTTTGATTTCGATATGGTAGCTGCCGATCTCGAGGGAACGGATTGCTTTCATGATCGATTCTTCAAATGTACGTCCGATCGCCATGACTTCGCCTGTTGCTTTCATCTGTGTACCGAGCTTGCGATTGGCAGACTGGAACTTGTCAAACGGCCATCGTGGGATTTTGCTGACGATGTAGTCCAGTGTTGGTTCAAAGCATGCATATGTTTGGCCGGTTACCGGGTTTTTCAGTTCATCCAGCGTGTAACCAATCGCGATTTTTGCAGCCATTTTGGCAATCGGATAACCAGTTGCTTTGGAAGCAAGTGCAGAGGAACGGCTCACGCGCGGGTTAACCTCGATCACATAGTATTGAAAGCTGTGCGGGTCGAGTGCGTATTGGACGTTGCAACCGCCCTCAATCCCCAGTGCACGAATAATGTTCAGTGCGGAGGAGCGCAGCATTTGGTACTCGCGGTCAGCGAGTGTCTGGCTTGGTGCGACTACAATCGAATCTCCTGTATGAACGCCGACTGGGTCGATATTTTCCATATTGCAGACCACGATGCAGTTGTCGCTTGCATCACGCATCACTTCATACTCAATTTCCTTCATACCTGCAATGCTCTTCTCGATCAGGCATTGCGTGATCGGCGAGTATTTCAAGCCACTTGCGACAATTTCACGCAGGCTCTCTTCATCGTCACAAATACCTCCGCCAGTTCCACCCAAGGTGTAGGCTGGACGTACAATGATCGGATAGCCGATCTCATTTGCGAAGTTTACAGCTTCCTCTACTGTACTTACAATTACGGATTCTGGTACAGGCTCACCCAGCTCATTCATCAGGGCGCGGAACAATTCGCGATCCTCCGCCTGCTTGATCGACTCCAGCTTGGTGCCGAGAAGCTTTACATTTTCTTGCTCCAGTACTCCTGCTTCGGCAAGCGCTACTGCCATATTCAAGCCTGTTTGCCCACCCAGTGTCGGCAAAAGTCCATCTGGCTTTTCTTTGCGAATGACACGCGCCACGAATTCTGGTGTGATCGGTTCGATGTATACTTTATCCGCCATGTTCGTATCAGTCATGATGGTTGCTGGGTTGGAGTTAATTAGAACAACTTCCATTCCCTCTTCTTTCAAAGCTTCGCATGCTTGTGTGCCTGCATAGTCAAACTCAGCTGCTTGCCCGATAACGATAGGACCGGAACCGATCACGAGGATCTTTTTTAGATTAGCGTGTTTTGGCATGAGTTTTCTCCTCCTTAACGTTATCCATCATTGCAAGAAACTGATCAAACAAGTAGCCGGAGTCATAAGGACCTGGCGCTGCTTCCGGGTGATATTGAACCGAGAATGCGTTCTTCGATACGTTGCGAAGTCCCTCAATCGTTCCGTCATTCAATGCGATATGTGTAATTTCCAGCTCTGTGCCAGCCAATGATTCTTCCTCGACCGCATAGCTATGGTTTTGAGAAGTAATGTACGTTCTGCCTGTAGGTAATTCCTTCACTGGATGGTTTCCACCACGGTGACCAAATTTCAATTTGATAGAATCAGCGCCGGATGCGAGTGCAAACAATTGGTGACCCAGGCAAATTCCGAAAAGTGGGTATTCTCCCAATATCCCGCGAATCATCTCTACTGCTACTGGCACATCTTTTGGATCTCCAGGTCCGTTCGAGAGCAGGATGCCATCCGGCTGAATACGGCGAATCTCTTCTGCTGTTACGTTGTAAGGCACAACCACCACATCGCAGTTACGCTTTGTTAGCTCGCGCAAAATCCCGTGCTTGGAGCCGAAATCCACCAGCGCTACGCGATGTCCTGTTCCTGGGCAGCTGAAGACGCTTTTAGTAGAGACACGTGATACCTGGTCTGTCATCAGCTCTGTGCCTGTAAGTGCCGCGACCAACTCAGCAAGTGGAGCTTCACTGGTCGTAATCAAGCCTTTCATCGTTCCGTGGTAACGGATTTTTCTGGTCAGCATCCGTGTATCAATGCCTGCGATTCCCGGTATGTCATATGTTTTCAAAAGCTCATCGAGTGTGTTCGTATTGCGCCAGTTGCTTGGCATGTCACAGTGTTCCCGTACCACAAAGCCGTGAATGTATGGGCGCACAGCTTCAAAGTCGTCCCGATTAATACCGTAATTGCCGATCAATGGGTAGGTCATCGTTACGATTTGTCCGCAATAAGACGGGTCTGACAAAACCTCTTGATAACCTGTCAGTCCTGTATTGAACACGACTTCCCCGTAGGACTCCTTCGTCGCCCCAAAAGCTGTACCGATAAACTCTGTTCCGTCTTCCAAGATCAATCTAGCACGCATCTAACGCTCCTCCTTCTGTATCGGGCAAGACGCCACCGTCTTACCCGTTTTGCCAGCTTGTGCTTGCTTGGCTGCTCTCTCTTTTTCTAGCCCTCTTGATGTACGATTTTGCCATCTACCAGTGTCAGGATTGGCCAGCCCTTGCACGCCCAGCCTGTAAACGGTGTATTGGTTCCTTTGCTCGCAAAGGTTGTCGGATCGATCGTTTTATCTGTTTCTAGATCAATGACAGTCAAATCGGCAGGTGCTCCTACTTCCAAGCGGCCGTATGGCAGTCCAAATGCAGCAGCGGGTTTAATCGTCAGCAGCTCCACCAGCGTTTTCAGCGTCAGCTCACCCGTTTGAACCAGATGCGTATAGAGCAGTGGGAAAGCTGTCTCCAGTCCGACGATTCCGAACGGAGCACGGTTGATGCCGTTTGCTTTTTCTTCTGCTGTATGTGGCGCATGGTCAGTGGCAATCATATCGATCGTGCCATCCTTCAGTCCTGCAATGAGTGCAGCGCGATCCTCGCGGGAACGAAGCGGCGGATTCATTTTCCAGTTTGTATCGAGACTGTCTGGAATATCCTCATCACACAAGAGCAGATGGTGCGGAGTCACTTCGCAAGTGACGTTCACTCCTGCACGCTTGCCATCCCGTACGAGACGGACAGATTCTTTAGCACTGATGTGGCATACATGGTAGTGGACACCAGTTTGTTCTGCCAGCAAAATGTCGCGTCCTACGTGGATCGATTCGGATTCAGACGGGATACCTGGCAGTCCATGACGGGCAGCTACAACTCCATCATGTAGAGCCGCGCCCGGGATCAACAGGTCCTCATCCTCACAGTGAGCCACGATGGAAATTCCGAGCTCAGCTGCTGCTTTCATCGCCGTTTTCATCATGCCTGTAGATTGTACACCCACCCCATCATCGGTCAGGGCAAAAATACCCGCTTCTTTCAATCCAGCGAAATCGGTCAGATCTTTGCCCAGCTGGCGGATCGTAATCGCACCGTAAGGAATCACACGTGCCATACCTGCCTCGCGTGCTTTGTCCAAAATGTACTTCACGGTCTCCACGCTATCGATGGAAGGGCGCGTATTGGGCATGCAGGCGATGGTTGTAAAGCCGCCTTTCACCGCTGCTTTTGCTCCTGTTTCGATTGTTTCTTTATGTTCAAATCCAGGCTCGCGCAAATGAACGTGCACGTCGATCAGGCCAGCGCTGATCATTCCGCCTTTGCAATCGACCCATTCGTGACCTTCTCGCGCTATTGCCTCGCCGATTGCCTTGATTTGTCCCTCTTCAACCAATATTTCTACCGGGATAAGCTCTCCCGCTTGATTTAGTATGTTGCCGTTGCCAAGGATGGTTCCCATGTCATTTCGCTCCCTTTCAGTAATGTTTCTAGTACTGCCATGCGTGCTGCTACTCCGTTGGTTACCTGTCTTTGAATCAGTGATGTCTCACACTCTACCAGGTCTGTATGAATCTCTACGCCACGATTCACTGGTGCCGGGTGCATAATCACCGCGTCAGCTTTCATCATTTTGGCACGCTCTAGGGTCAATCCATGTGCCTGATGATATTCTTCCTTTGAAATGTAGAGTGATTCCGTGTGACGCTCCAATTGCACACGGAGCATCATAACTACATCCGCTGTCTGGACAGCCTCTTCCATGCTCACAATTTTCACACCATCTGGAACTTGTGCCGGCATCATAGTCGTCGGTCCAGAGAGGATCAGATTGATACCGAGCTTCGGCATCGCGTGCAGATGTGATCCAAGTACACGGCTGTGGCGCAGGTCGCCGATAATCGCGACGGTGAGTCCTGCCAGCTTGCCGAATTGGCGTTTCATGGTCAGCAGGTCCAGCAGACATTGTGTCGGGTGCTCATTTGTTCCGTCCCCTGCATTGATCAGCTTCATATCGACTGTTTCTGCGAGCTCTTGCAAAAGTCCCTCTTTTTTCGTGCGGATGACAGCTGCCTCCACGCCCATTGCTTCCAGCGTGCGGATGGTGTCATATACCGTTTCACCTTTTACCGCGGAGGAGGTTTCAGGTATGAAGTTTAATACGTGGGCACCCAGTCTCTTTTGGGCTACTTCAAAAGAGAAGCGGGTTCTGGTGCTGGCTTCAAAGAACAGGTTCGCCACAAAGCGTCCGTGCAAAATAGTTGCCTGCTCGGCAGGGCGATTCGCCCAGTACTCTGCACGGTTCAGCAGTTGAATCATCTGTTCCTTGGTTAAATCTTTCAAGCCAATCAGGTGCGCCATGTTGTTCATTTTGAATTCCTCCGTTTTCTCTGATTTATAAGAAAACCTCTACCGAGGCTTGTTCATGGTGGAGCGAAAGAAAAAGCTTCTTGAATCGCTTTGCCGTTTTAAGTGGGCAAGCGAGACAAGAAGCTGTGTAGTCCGCCGATTTTGGGCGTCTTTAAACAGCGTTCTATGCCTTGCCAGCCTCTCGGGACTGGATTTAAAGGAATGCGAACGTATCAAGCTGTTTCTGTATTCTGTTCCTGCTCGCGGTTTGCCTCACCCATCGCTGCTTCCTTGCCTGGCAGAATCACATGCAGAATGATGCCCAGGAAGGTAGAGAACGCGATATTGTCGATGGTTAAATCGCTTAAGGCACCTAAGCCCGCGAAGCTGATTTTATATCCGCCGATTCCGGTAACCAGAATCGCTGCAGCGACGATCATGTTGCGTTTATTGGCAAAGTCTACTTTGTTTTCAACATACATCCGCAGACCCTGCGCTGCGATGATTCCGAACAGGATGATGGAGACTCCACCCAAGACCGGAGTCGGAATGCTCATCAAAAGCGCGCTGATTTTACCGATGAAGGCGAACAGGATGGCCATTACAGCTGCAAGTGCGATCACGACTCGGCTGTAAACCCGTGTGATGGCAAGTACACCGATGTTTTCCCCATACGTCGTAGCTGGTGGCCCCCCGATAAAAGCTGCCAGCGAAGTGGCGATACCATCTCCGAGCAAGCTGCGGTGCAGTCCCGGATTTTTCATCAAGTCACGATCCATGACCTTGCTTGTTACGAGCAGGTGACCCAAGTGCTCAGCGAGTGTAACAAACGCTACCGGAGCGATAACCAGTGCTGCGATCCATGCGGATGGCTGCGTGATAACTTCTGCTACTGCACCGAATTTGAAGTGTGTAGTGAACATGTCTCTAAAGCTTACGAACACAGGTGCGACAGCTACCTTTTGAAAGTCAATCAAGCCAGGGTGGCGCAAGAGCGTGTACACATACCCTACAATAATTCCGATCAGGATTGGAATCAGTCCGAAGAATCCGCGCAGCATAACCGCTGCAAGAATGGTCACAATCAGAGTAACCAGTGAGATTTCAATGGATGTAAGTGACATTTGTGATTGACCATCTACCGTCACTTTTGTTGCCATATCTACTGCTACGCCTGCAAGGCTTAGTCCGATTACTACGATAACCGATGCGATTACAACAGGAGGCAGTATCTTGTCTAGCCACTTGACTCCAGCCTTCTTCACAATCGCAGCAACGATGATGTACACAATCCCGGAGAGAAAGCATCCCAGTAGGGCAGTTCCTACACCGTGCGACGCAGTAACAGCAATGATCGGTCCGATGAAGGCAAATGAGGAACCAAGGTAATTCGGAATTTTGCCTTTTGTAATCCACAGGAACAACAGCGTTCCAATACCGCTTGTGAACAGGGCGGTGGCTACATCCAGTCCAGTCAGGATTGGTACGAGTACAGTCGAACCAAACATGGCGAACAGATGCTGAATGCTAAGTGGCAGCAATCGAGATATATGTGGTGTTTCGTCTACGTCTACAAAGTTTTTTTGGCTCATGACCTTATGTTCCCCCTGTGTTCCTTATTTCTTTCGCTCAAACAAAAAGCCTCTATGTGCGGACACAAAGAGGCTAGCTTCTCCATCATCTAGTGGGAAGACTTCTTGCCTCTTGCCGACCTCACGGGATCGTTTTTAAAGAGGAATCATTCAATTTTTACAGAAGCTGCCTGATGGATACGATATCCATCACGTCAACCTCATCCAGCTGCACATCCACGATTTCCGTGCGAGCTGTTGGAACATTTTTCCCGACGAAATCCGGGCGGATCGGAAGCTCGCGATGACCGCGATCAACCAGTACAGCCAATTGGATCATTCGTGGACGTCCGTTGTCAATCAGCGCGTCAAGCGCAGCACGAACCGTGCGTCCGGTGTAGAGTACATCATCTACGAGAATAACCGTTTTACCCGTAATTTGGGATGGGAGGGACGAGCCCTGTAAGACGGCATCTTCTGACTTGTGCTGCAAGTCGTCACGATAGAATGTAATGTCCAACTCACCGACTGGTACTTTCACATTCTCGATCATTTCGATTCTCTCCACCAGACGTTGTGCCAAGTAAATCCCTCTGGTTTTGATGCCGACAATGATACAATCCTCGACACCCTTGTTGCGTTCGATAATTTCGTGTGCAATTCGTGTGAGCGCCCGGCGAATTGCTGCTTCATCCATGATGACACTTTTGTTGATCATCTGCTTTTCCCTCCTCGACGGGAACAGTGGACTTATAGAAAAACGGCTCCTTGTCAGGAGACAAGAAGCCGCTTGGACAAGGCTAGCTATCAGAGGGGACTCCCCTTTTTGCTACCATGTCTCTTCCGTGCCCTTGCCAGCCTCACTGGACTGGATTTAAAGGTTCCATTCGTCATGTAGAATTATGTCATGGAACAGGACGGGTGTCAATGGAATCAAAAGAAATCTAACTATTCCAATGAATACGAACCCACGGTGGCAAATAATTGGCGTAATAGCCGATATCGCCCGTAATGCCTTTAATCAGCTCAACTTCATTGTCTCCTTGCTTCAAAAACAATGATCCGCTCTCTGCTTCGTTCATTCTCATGAACAACAGCTGTGTGCCATCATGAGAAGGTGTTGGATAATAATCGGCAGTCTGCTCCGTCCCCTGTGTCACCTGCTTTTGCTCGCCATTTTCTTCTCGCTTCCAAATACGCTGGCCGGGCACCATCACTTTTTTCGGATCATAGTGATACTCCGTGCCTTTTCCGCGTGAGAAGTAAAGCACTTCTTGTCCTTTGCCAGACCAGACAGGCAGCGTGTCCACCCATTCTTTTTGACTGGCGGGTACGACCTTGCCCTCGCGTTCTGCCAGATTCAGATGCTTGTTCATCGTGGCGATCCGGTCAGTCCCCTCTATAAATGCGAGATTTTTGCTGTCGGGTGACCAGGCAAGCCATTCTGAATACGCCAGACCTGTTCCAAGCACTATCGGGAGCTGATTTGGTTGTGTTAAGTTAAATAACTGGATAGGTACGCCATCTGCTGACAGGGATCCTGAGTTATAGCGAACAAAAAACGCAACGTGTGTACCATCTGGAGAGACCTTCATTCCTTCTGGCGCCCAGGGATAAATCCCTTCCTCCACTTTTGGCGGCTTAGCAACGGGATAGGTAGCTTGCGTTTTTCCCGCAAGACTTCGAAGTTCAAGTGTCATCGCCCGATTTTTTTCTGCTGGCGTGGAAACCAGCAGCTTTTCACCATCAGGCATCCATGTAAAATCAACGATATCCACTGTGGTTTTACTTTGCAGGGTGAGCTCACCACGATCCGAGATCGTTTTGAGGACAAGCTGGGTAGTAGGCACTTCATTGCTGCCGATATTGATTGTAAAGGCGAATGTGTTTGCTTTTGGTGACCATTTCGGTTTTTGCATGACGGGTCTTTCGTCTACTCGGATGACCCCGCTCCCATCGGTCCTTACCGCCCACAAATAACCAGGCGTCGAGTAGTTGTCATTTCCTTTGTATTGGAGATACAACAGCCATTTCCCATCTGCCGACCAATCAACGATCTCTGAGAATCCATTCGTTGTAATCTGTTTGGGAGCCTCATTTTGATTCCTTGCATCCAGTAAATAAAGATGCTGGTGACTGGTGAAAGCAAGGTTTGCAGGAACACTAACGTTCTTGCTCACCCGCTCTGGCAGATTCCCAGTGTCAGCAGCCATAGCCTGCCCACTCCCGGCAATCAGCATGGCAAACGTGCTGGCTATGCCAATCAGTCTGCTCCATCCTTTGTGCATGTGCCAGTTCCTCCCTACTTCCTGATTTTAAAAAAACGCCAGAAGAAAGCTCTCTGCCCTCTACTAGCGTTTTCCGTTCCCATTCTCATTATGTAAGTCTCACATCGTTGTCGGTTGAAGCATTAAAAATCGATTTCCGTACAAGTCCTCAAAAATGACTTCCTTCCCGTACATCACGTCATGAGGTTCACTGATAAATTTCACCCCACGCTGCCGGAAAGTCTCATACGTCCCTTCGAAATCCTCCGTTTGCCAAACCCACATCGGGTTTTTGCCTACCTGCTGGAGCATGATTTGTGCCACGTCTTCCCGATGCCAGTGCGTAGGGTCATGCAACACGATTTCAAGCTCCTGATCAGGCAACCCGATGGTCAACCAACGAGAGCCGTCATCCATTTTGGAATCCATCCGTTTTTGAAAACCGAGTTTTTCTGTGTAAAACTGGAGGGCCTCCTCACAATCGTGGACATACAACGTCACATGAGCTAACCGGTTAAGCATTAACGATTCCTCCAACTTTATAATTGTCGTAGGTATTGCATCACATCAACCAATTCTTTTGGCAGCGGTGCCTCAAACTCCAAACGCTCGCCTGTGAGTGGATGGGTAAAGCCAAGCGTCTTTGCATGAAGCGCCTGTCCGTCCAAATCAAGTGTGTCTTTTGGTCCGTACTTAGGATCACCCGCAAGTGGATATTCAATATATTTCATATGCACACGAATTTGGTGAGTACGTCCCGTTTCCAGCTTGAGCTCAACCAATGTATGCTCCTTGAAGCGCTCCAGCACGACAAAATGAGTAATGGCTGGCTTGCTGTTTTCAAACACGACAGCCATCTGCTGTCTATTTTTCGGGTCACGACCGATAGGCGCATCAATCGTTCCCATTTCATGCGGGATGACTCCATGTACAATCGCCACGTATTTGCGATCCACACTATGCGCTTTCAGTTGTTCGGCGAGTCCGACATGTGCCTTGTCATTTTTTGCGACCATCAACAAGCCAGATGTATCCTTGTCAATCCGATGTACGATACCCGGGCGAAGCACACCGTTAATGCCAGACAAATCCTTGCAGTGTGCGAGCAATCCATTCACAAGTGTACCACCATAGTGGCCAGGTGCCGGATGGACAACCAATCCTCGTGGCTTGTTCACGACGACAACGTCACTGTCCTCATAGACGATTTCCAGTGGCATAGCTTCTGGTTCAATCGTCATTTCTTTTGGCGGTGGAACACGCAGCGTGACTTCATCCTCTGCCTGCAGCTTGTAGTTGTTCTTGATTGGTTCGCCGTTTACAGTTACGCGCCCTTCCTTAATCCAGGCCTGGACTTGAGAACGAGACCAGTCTTCATTTTGCTGGGTAATAAATTTGTCGATCCGCTCGCTTACATCGGAGGGTTCTACGTTCCAATCATAACGTTCAAATAATTGCGTGTCGTTCATGCTTGTCTCCTCATCAGGTTACTATGTAAGCATCTGCTCGTTAGTATCAGCGAAAACAGACTCTTCCATTACCGGTCTTTTTTCTTACCATCCAACAGAACGTCGAGCAGCAAAAGGGCAACCCCGATTGTAATCGCCATATCTGCCACATTGAAAATAGGGAAGTTGATCAAGGTGAAATCGAGAAAGTCAACGACCTGGCCAGTTGTAGCGCGATCAATAAAGTTTCCAATCGCACCACCCAAAACCAGCGACAATGCCAGGGAAGCACGCGGTTGTTTTTTTCCAATGCGAATCAGAGAAAACACGATTCCGACGACTACGGCAATGGTAATTACGATAAACAGCCAGCGTTGGTTTTGCAAAATACCAAAAGCTGCCCCCATATTTCGATGTGAGGTAAGATGAAATACATCAGCGATTAACGGAATCGATTCGCCTCGCTCCATATACTTCAATACGAGATGCTTGGTCCACTGATCAAGCGCAATAATGACTGCAGCAATGAGATAATACAACAATGGGATATCCTCCTTCATCTGACTCAATCAGCCGAACAGTGCGTGTTCAAAAAGTTGGCTTTTCAGCACCGAGAAAATGGCAAGAACCGTACGAAGGAGGAGCGGAGTGTAGGCATGCTACATGACCACCGGACTTCGAAGGTGAACGTCATTTTCGATGTCGAATTAGCTTTCACGACTCCTTCGTGATCAAAAGACGACTTTTTGAAAAACCTCTAGCAATCACTTTTGTCAAATGTTCATTTTACCAGAGTCAGGTTATTGGAACAAGCGCCATGCTTTTTTATACAAGCGATATCCTCTGCGTACCCCGTCCAGCACCCACAGGGGAATTTTCCAGCCGCGGTCCTTGAGAAAGGGTAGGTATACCTTGTAATAGGCCTTGCGCAAATCCCGCCACTTACTATCCGGGATGTTTTTGTAGTAATCGGATACATCGATGAGATAACCACGACCATGATCCATCAGCACGTTTTTTCCATGAACATCATGCGGAAACAGCCCTTTTTTGCGTGCCTCCACTAGTGCCTCTTCTACATCCTCGATCACTCTAGGAGGAATCGGAATTCCAAATTGCACACAATCGAATAAAGAGATGCCGTTCATGCGCGTGATCACTAAATAGCCTTCGCCTGAATCATAACAAACAGGGAACGATCTTGTCTCACCCAGCTTTCGATATACCTCCACCTCATGCTCCCAGCCAGAACGCCCTGGGGCATATAGTTTTATCACTACAGGAGGATAGTCAGGATGAGCAAACACAGCCGCGTAATTGCCAGTGCCGACCAGCTCCCACGGATAGGGCGTATGAAGCACTACAACCGGATCGTCTGGCGACTGGCTTTCTACCTTTACTTCCTGTAAAAAAGACTGCAATACTTGTTGGTCTATGCGCATAGTTCCCCATCTCTCATCTAGATACCGACTTCACATACATTGATTCTAGCAAAATGTTTTTTTATAAAAAACCCCCAAATCTAACAGTTTACAAACAGTAGAAGTTAAGCGGTTGATAACAAAAGAGAACCTCACCATTACGGCAGGTTCTCGCTTGCATGCTATACATTGATTTCCTGAAACCACTCACGAATAGCTTCCTTGATTTTTTCCAATGCGGATGCATTCGTTGCTTCGCAGTAAATGCGCACGAGTGGCTCTGTTCCAGAAGGGCGAATCAATACCCAGTGTCCCTCCTCCAGCATCAACTTGATCCCATCCATTCGGTTTACCCCTTGCACACGGTATGAACCCACCTGTACAGGTGGCAAGGAAATCATGCGTTGGATCCACTGATCCTTATCCTCAAGGCGCATATCGAGACGCGTATGGAACAATTCCCCAAACTCATCGTAGACATCCCGCAAAATCTGATCGATTCCTTTGTTTTCAGTAGCGCACATCTCAGCAAGCAACAGATTGATCAGAACGCCGTCTTTTTCAGGAATGTGGCCAAGTATGCTCGCTCCGCCACTTTCCTCTCCTCCGATCAGAACATCCCCTTTTCTCATCTGTTCACCGACATACTTGAACCCAACCGGGGTCTCTACCAGTTCTAATCCGTACTTTTCTGCCATTCTGTCCAACAAATGCGTCGTTGCAACTGTCCGGACAATCCTGCCTGTGAGATCTCGATTCTTTCGCAAATGATAGGTTAAGAGAGCCAATACATCATTCGGAGGGATATATTGACCAAAACGATCTACTGCTCCAAAACGGTCGGCATCCCCATCATTCGCAAGCCCAAGTGTAGCTTGTTGGTTCACCACTACTTTTTTCAGCAAGGTCAGATGCTTGTCATTTGGTTCAGGCAAATCGCCACCGAAAGCGGCATCAGGTGTCTCTCTGATGCCCACTGTACTCACACCAGCCTCTGCCAACAGACCGCTTACATATCCCATCCCGGCACCATGCATGGCATCTACAACGACGCGCAGGTCAGACCCTTTCAAAGCATCCATATTGATCATACGGCGTAAATGCGCTTCATAATGCGGGCGCAGAACAATGACCTGCATGAGCTTTTGTTTGACCGCTTCTGTCAATGTCATCGTGTGGACTTCCCCAGACTTCTCTATTTCTTGTATCCACGCTTCCAGTCGCTGGGTAATTGCCGGGGTCGCTGGACCCGCATACTCCGGGATATACTTGATCCCGTTGTATTCAGGAGGATTGTGGCTAGCAGTGACCATCACCGCCCCACTGGCAGCAAAGTGCTTGACGCCAAATGCGACCGCAGGAGTAGGTGCTGCTTCGTTCACCAAATAGGTGCGAATTCCGTTGCCGGTCAGGACAGAGACGATTTCTTCCGCAAATCGGCGACCTAAAAACCGCGTGTCATGACCAACCAAAATCGGCTGCTCCTGTTGCCCCGTTTCCTTTGTATAGCTGGCAATTGCCTGTGCGACAATGCGTACGTTTTCCATGGTAAATCCGTCGGCTACGATGTCACGCCAACCGTCCGTACCAAAACGGATTGCTCTCATCTCCTCAGCTCTCCTCTCGTTACCGTAACTCTTTCACCTTCTCCAAATAGCGCAGAACCGTAGCAACATAGGTAGCATGCGACCAGGTTAGGGGGGCAACTGACACGGGAGCTCCTGTATACGGATCAAGTTGTTCCGAGAGGACGCCGCTCTGAAGGGCGTGACGGACCACCCATGAAAGTCTGCGTTTCGGCTCCTCTAGCTCCTCTCTGGATTTGGCTGTGGCAATCTCCCAATCTGCGACCCACAAGGTACAAATAATCCAGGGATTTCCTGGAACCTTCGCTGTATCATGTGACTTCCTGAAATAGTAATCTCCTTGGTACCGAGCAAAGCCACCCACTTCCGTATCTACGCGCAGACTGCGTTTCACCGCCTCCATCGTACTATTGACTCGCGGATCATCTGCTGGAAGGACATCCAAAGCAAACAACGCAAACAGGCTGCTCTCTACGGTAAAATCTTTCTCGATCTTCCCGTTCGGTCGAATATAAATCCCGCGCAGGAATCGGCCAATTTCAGGATCGTACAAATGCTTGAGCATCGCGGATCGGATACGCTCTGCACCTTCATCGTAGCGCTTGTAACGACGGTCGTCGCCAAACAGCTGCGCAAAACGGGCGGCTGCTTTTAGTCCTGCAAAAACAGCCGCACTCGTGAAGGTGAAAATTCCTCTCCGCTCTTCCCATAAATCATAACTGGGCTTCGGAAGCTGCAAATCAGTCTGTACATACTCCAGCAAGAAACGGGCCGCAGGTCGCACCAGGGTAGGATATAGTGCCTGACAATCCTCAATCTGCTTGCCACTCTTGTACTGCTCCCACAAGGCATGCAGCACCAATGCGGTCTCATCCTCTTGAATCGGCAATTGAACCTCACCATCGACGATGTATGGATGCCAGCTGGAGCCAACCGACCCGTCTGGATTGTACTTGTGCAATAAATACCCTTCTTTGTTAAGTGCCTCCGCGCAAAAGCGGAAAAACGGTGCAACTACCCCCGTATAGCCCGCCTGAGCCATGGCACTGGCGATTAATGCTCCGTCACGTGGCCACATATAGCTGTAATGATCGCGGTTGTATTGCAAAATATCCGAATCATTGGCTGCGAGGATCGCTCCGTTCTGATCAATCTGGGTACGTACCAAGAGGAGACTGGTTTTGTACAAGTCCACGACATCTGCAGGCAGGTCGGCAAAATCGCGTTGCTCCTTGTTTACCCAACGCTGCCAGTAAACCGCAACGCGGGAAAGCAAACGTTCCGGATCACTGTCCAGTACATATTGATTCAAGGCTTTCACAGCTTCGTAGGATTCCCCGACACACATCCAGTAAGACATTGTCTTTTCTTCGAGTGGCTGCAGCATCAGACGAAAGGACACGGTGCTATCTACGGACCCCTGGGCGATCGGATTTCCGGACAGCAGCCCATCCTCCGCATCACGCCACGTTCCTTCGGCATAGTTAAACCGTTTGATCCCTGTGCTGAATTGATCAATGCCACCTTCTCGAGTACTTCCATTGATCATGATGTACACATTCCGTTTGTAGTGATAAACGGTTCGCAGCATTGGATCAAAAACAGCTGTGTCGCCAACTTCCGTTTCATTCAGACTGAAATCATGGTTGAAAAACAAGCGCACCTCACGAGCTTCATTTGAATGATTCCGTACACGCACTTTTTTCAAATAAATGGGATCGCGCTGGTGTACCCCATCTTCTATATAAAGGGAAAGTCCCAGATGCTCATGGTGTGCATGGACATCGGTCACCAGCGACTGGCGACCGTATCCGAGCTTGCGGTCCCAGCCGTCCTCATCAACCCAGGAAAATCGCCCCTGTACCCATACCCCTAGCTTGCTAAAATGACCGCCTACATGATTCAACTGACCAACATATGGATAATAAAAATCGCGCATATGAAGCCTGTCATCAAAATTGATCAGCAGTCTTCCATTCCCTACGACGAGTGGTCTTGGCATACCCTCACGTCCTTTTCGCAGGCTGTCGCCAAATAGCCATTATTGATATTCTGCTATCCGCCTTGCATAGGAAGAAGCAAGCGTAGCCGCTGTTTCCGCAGTAGCTCCTTGGGAGATGACCTTGACATGCGACTCCTCTGTATCCGGCAAGATCAACACCCAGCCATTCACATCGTAGACCTTGATTCCATCGACCAGCTCCAACATTTTCCCTTTATTTTCCTCCAGTACCTTGCGCATCACTTTCCCTTTTGACGACCACGGGCAAAATACCGTTTTGCGCTCCATATGGCATGCCGGCAAAAGCTCTAGCAATACACTGAGCGGCTTTTCTTCCCGCGCGAGATACGAGAGGATTCTCATCAGGCTATACACCGCGTCAAACATCGGATGGAAGCGTTCATCCACAGAAACTTCCATCATGGAGCGCGGTGCAACCTTTGTCCGTACCACTTCGATTTGCAAGAGCTGAGCCAGATGCTCGAGCTCCATTGGTGCACTCACAGGCAAGCCTATTCGCTGGTGATGACCGCTGCATGCCAGAAGCTGTAGAGCAAGAAGCTGCTCGGTTGATAGTTTTTGTCCCTGCTCGGTAAACAGCGAAAATTGCTCCGCATTTTTATCAAGCCGAATTCCCAGGTCAGCACCATTTTTGCTGACTCCCTCTTGAATCGGGCCGTACACAACTGTAATCCCTAAAGCTTGAAAAAACGGCGCCAAAAACGTTGGTAGAAACCGAGGCTCACAATCTATCAAAAGGTGGAATCGTTGTCGCTGGATTCGCGCGACGTCAATATGCTCTGCCATCGCTCGCAAGTAGGCATCCTGGACATGATGCTCCACATGCAATTCTCCCAGATGATGCAGGCTTCGCACGTATGTTTCTTGCCAGTAGGCATTTTCAATTTTTCTTTCCAAATCACGCGAAATCGGCAATCCTGCATGATCAATGAACTGAATCACGACCTCTTTTTCTTCGAGTGGCTCTGCCATGTACAGATGGATGCCACCTATGCACTGCAAGCCTCTTACCCCATATCGCATCAAAGGTGCATTCCCCATGCCAAAATCAACAGTGTCGACGCCGGAAGAGCACAGGCTCGTCATCATACTATGCTTAAGCAGCTGGGCAAATGGGTGAGAGCATGCCGACAGGGCGATTCTACTGCCCGGCTTGAGCAAATAAGCGTATGCTGCCGCAAGCCTGGTGACAAACTCGGTTGTAATTTCCACGTTACCGATTCCTTTTATGCCATTTGTGCCAAACAAATTTTTCGTTTGCTTCGTCCCGTAAATCAGAGAAGTGTGAACAGTGGCACTCTCTTCTACTTCCTTATCCGGCCATATTTTCACACCGGCCTTTACAACGGATTTGGAACCGATTCGGCATTGATCGCCGATGGCTGCACCCTCGCCGAGCAAAACGGATTCCCCTATGCGGATATTGCGGCAAAGTGTGCTTCCGTTGATCTCTGCTTTTTTCCCGATGACCGTATTCTCCCAAACGATTGTTTGTGCCAGCTTGGTCCCAGTGGCTACCGTAGTATTTGAGCCCAGCACAGAATAGGGCCCAACAGCTACCCCTTTTTGCAAATGAACATTTTCACTAATATAAACTGGCCCTTCCAAGCGGACGGAAGAATCAATGCGCACATGATTTTCCAGGAAAATGCGTGGAGCAATCTCCTGTGCCTTGATCTCCAAATTTACACGTCCATCCAGAAGGTCGAATTGTGCCTGTCGATATACCTCCAATGAGCCAATATCCGACCAGTATCCTTCGGCAGAGTATCCGTAGAGTGGCTGCCCTTCCTGCAAAAAGAGGGGAAACACTTCCTTGCTGAAATCGACTTCTCGGTCTTCTGCGATATAGGAAAGCACCTCCGGCTCGCATACGTACATACCGGTGTTTACCGTGTCACTAAAGACTTCCGCCCAGCTCGGCTTCTCGACAAAGCGGTTAATACGCCCGCTCTCATCGGTCATCACCACACCAAACTCCAGTGGCGATTCCACCTTGGTCAAGATTAAAGTAGCCAATGCGTTATTTTGATCATGAAAGCGAATCGCGTCTGACAGATGAATATCAGTCAAGGTATCCCCACTAATCACGATGAAGCGCTCATCCAGAAAATCCGCGCAATTTTTTACACTGCCTGCTGTTCCAAGCGGAGTCGTTTCTTCAAAATATACGAGCGATACACCATAGTGAGAACCATCACCGAACGTATTGCGAATGACATCGGGCAGATATTGGAGCGTCACTGCAATCTCAGTAATTCCGTGTTTTTTCAGGAGATCAATCGTGTACTCCATGCAAGGCCGGTTTAACAATGGCACCATTGGTTTTGGAGTATGGGATGTTAACGGACGTAGACGGGTACCTTTACCACCAGCCATGATTACTGCCTTCATCTCTCTTTGCTCCTCCTTCATTTGGCTACATTTTCTAAGTTGCTCCTACTTCTACCCTTTGTGAAGACAATGTCAGCAAGCGATATTGATCAATTGTTTGTTGGGCAAGCTTCGCCCATTCATAATGCAGCCGTACATCGGTCATTGCCGCTTCTGCCATTTGACGACGCTTGTCGGGGTTTCCCAGCATCCAGTGCAGCTGATTGACCAATGATTCTACATCACCCGCGTATACAGTTGCCCCGTTCTCTCCGTGTCGGATGATTTCGCGCAACCCTCCGGTATCTGCTACGACAAGTGGTGTTCCAAAAGACATCGCTTCAAGCGCCACGATACCAAATGGCTCATAAAGACTCGGAAATACAGCAACATCTGCTAGTAAAAACAGCTGATTCCTCCGCTCATCATCGACAAAGCCTAAGAAGCGAGTGTGATGGGCGACTCCCCTCTGAAAGGCGACTTGCTTCAACTCATCCTGCATCGGCCCCCTACCAGCTACGACAAGCTGCAGCGCAGGATAGGCATGAACAAGCCGTGCCACCGCCTCGATTAGTAAATGAGCTCCTTTTTCTCGTACCAGACGTCCTACAAAAAAAAGGATGGGGCCATCGCCAAGGGACAATTCTTGCCTGAGGTCCCCGGATGCGAACGGCTGTGTCATTGTTGTTTCCACTCCGTTATGAATGACACTGATTTTCTCAGCAGCTACAGCAAACAGCCTGCTGATTTCGTGTCCCATGTAGTGACTGCAGACGATGACACGCTCCGAAACTGCCGTCAGCATCCGCTCACACTCATGAATGCGATGCTGCAGCGGCGTATGAATGCCTTGGTGGCGACCATGCTCCAAAGCATGAATTGTCGTGATTAATGGAATGGCTAACCGTTGCTTCAATTCAGCAGCAGCCCAGCTTACGAGCCAGTCGTGCGCATGGATCACATCTGCTCGCAATCCATTGCCTCGAAGCTCCTCCACCGCATCGACGATCGCAAGATTCAGCTGGAAAACCCATTGCATGAAGTCTTCCTGCTCTCCTGGGATATACGTGGGGAGCCTGTGTACATGCACACCGTCCATTTGCTCCTGCCTTGCTTCAGAATCAGCTGCGGCAGTCAGAACATGCACCTCGATCCCTTGACTTACCAGATGACGGGAAAGATCATAAACTGCCCGACCAAGTCCCCCGACCACATGAGGAGGAAACTCCCAGCTCAGCATCAATACGGTCTTCTCTGCTTGCTGGGATTGACTCGCTGCTACCATTTGACGCGATACGTTCACTCTATGCGCACGATTCGGCAAATAGTACGTCACATCAAGGTCTGGAAACAGGGGAAAGGCTCCTTCCATTTCGCCCAAGCGCTGCTCATCCGGCTGCTCCTGCTCAAACATCACCAGCAATTCTCGAAAACGCGCCAAGTGGTCGTGAATACGGCGGACTGCGTATTCGACTACGGTTTGACCGTCCAAGATAAATGCCCAGTCACTGCTCTGCGCAAGCATCAGCTCACGCGCTGCCTGCCTGAGGCAACGAGTCTTCACCTGAACGCCATACACATTCTGTCTGTCAGTTTCATGCAGACTGGTCACAGCGGCAATCAGCTCTCTTTCTGCTTGATGCAAATGCCGATAGATCCAGCCGTTTCGCTCGTTTAGCCACACTTCCCCATAACCATTTCTCCCCCAGGTAGACATGGGGAGATGAGCCCGATCCTGCTCAGGATAGCGTGCCAAGTACTCGGAAGGTGTAATTAATGTCACCTGCTGGGAATCACATACGGTTTTCCGCAGGAGATAATCCAGAAACTGCGGCCCTTCATACCACCAATGCCCAAACAGCTCAGCATCATAGGTAGCAACCACCAATGGCTCACGATCCATCCAAGTCGAGGCGGTCTCCACCTGGCGCTCTCGATGGTACAAAAAGTGTCCCGCATGAGATGCCGCTTTTTCTCGTGCCCACTCAGGTTCATACCAATCCTTTTGCTCGCTTCGTCCTGTAATCCGATGATATTTCAAACCAGTATGTACACGGATTCCAGCAGGATGAATATACGGCTCGATATAATCCATTTCCCGATCAAAACCGATATCCCGATAATATTCCCGGTAATCGTAATCACCCGGATAGCCATCGTACGAGCTCCATACCTGGCGGGAAGCTACATCATCGCGTGCAAAAGCTGCGACATCATGTGGAGTGAACAACGGCGCATACAAGCCTCTGCGTGGAGTCGGAGTCGCATGGTTAATGGTATGACTGTCTACGAAAAAGAAGCGCAGCCCTGCTTCCTTTAATAAGCGATCCACTCCTGGCGTATATCCGCATTCAGGCAGCCAAATTCCCTTTGGGCGCTGACCAAGAATGCGCTGATGGGTATCAATCCCCACTTGAAGCTGCCCTCTGATCGCTTCCTCTGTTTCAACAAACGGAAGAAAAGCATGAGTGGCTGCACACGTAATCAGCTCCACGCAGCCTGACTCTTCCACGCACTTTAGACCGGTGATCAGCTTGTAGTCGAGCTTTTGACAATACGTGGCGATGGTTCGGAATCGTTCCAAATACATTTTGGCAACGCGATGCTCTTTTGGATGGTTAGCCGTTCTTTTGACTTCTTTACCTGCCAGTTCAACCGTTTTGGCTAAATGCGCCCGAAATCGGGATTGGATCAGTTCATCGTCCAGCATGGACAATAGGGTAGGAGAAACAGCAAGGGTCATGCGAAAATCGATTCCATCTGCAAGAAGCTTGTCAAAAACCAGTAACAAGGGGATATAGGACTCCAGCATCGATTCGTACACCCACCGCTCTTCCAGGTAATCGTCCCGGTCCCCGTGTCTGACATAAGGCAGATGGGCGTGCAACACGAGGGAGAGAAAACCGTTCTTCACGGATGACACCTCACTTATTTGGTTGATTTGGAATAGAGGGAATACGAGGAGAAGTTTTCATACCAGGAAGGTGTTGCAGAATTTTTTACAGGATCTACCAGTGGTTCTCCCCAGACAGCTTTTGTATTGCGAGGTGTAATGACTGGATCGGAGCGTAGAATCGGGCAGAAACGCCCCTGCTCATACAAGCCGAAATCGACAATATACGTTCTACCTGGCGCAACATCATTGACATACCAAGAGTGCGCCTCTTCTGATACCAAAACATCTTTTATGTCATTTGCGTTTTTCCCATCAAACAAACGCTCTGTTACATCGTAGATGCGCAGGCCTTTTTGGATATAGCGGAAATCAGCCTGCATATAGGAAGCAACCATTCTCATTCGCGGCCACGTAATCTCCCAGTATACAAACAGCACAGTCGGACCTTGTGCCATTACTTTCACGAGATCTCGCCCGTAAAAGGCCGGTAGCTGCCACTCATGCTCCGCACGCGAAAGGAGGCGCTGTGATACCTTAGAATCTGCAGTTGCTACCGGATCTTGTTTGGATTTGTCTTTTTGCAAACGATATTTTACCTGTCCTACTGTTAAGCCACATTCTTTGGCAATTTGTGCTATGGACTTGGACTGTGATTTTAACTCAAGAATTTTTTCCAACATCGTCTACGCGCTCCTTTCCGCATTCTTTCCCTGTTTGCCACACTGTCATCATAGCCAATACCGCTAACAAAGACTGTCGAACGTTGGAAGCACTTCCCTTCTTCTTTTGTCGATAATCCATGATGTTTTCGTCATCCGTAAACAAAACTCGATAATGAGTAAATGGAAACCGCTTCCACGCATACAATATCCTTCTTTTTTCCGAACAAAGGCCATCCCATAGCGATAGCGGTTTAACCGCTTCTTCTCATCCATACATCTTACAAAGCCGAACTCCAATACATTCATTGCTTTATGAAAATTACGTTACAGAAATATTTTCGATCAGTAGAAAATTGGGGGATGGCGAGCCTATGTCGACTCGATAGTCATAGGTGAACACATAGTCTGGGTGAGAAGGGGTAGAAAATGTTAGCTACACAACAAAAAACCCGCTGCTGAGCGGGCTTGCTTCTAGTTCGCATGTAAAATTATCTTCTTTTGGTAATGCGACCGGAGCCACCCACTTTTGTTCGAGGGGGCGAATTGCTCTTCGGTGAGGAAAAGATGGAGGAGCGTTTTGGTGTAACTGAGCTGCTTGACTTGGAGGAGCTACTGTCAGAATTACGAATAATCTTGCCAGTACTGCCCGTCGAAGGTTCAACCTGTTTTTTGAAAATGTCTCCGCCCGTTCCTGCCGAGCCATCCGTATTCTTTGTCGTAGCGCTACGCTTCGTGATACTTCCTGTACGTTCCTTGGTAATCGGCGGAGCTGCTTTTTTTTCCTTTTCAGTCGGGGTATGATATGAGCCCGTCGAAGGCTGGTAAATATCCTTGCTCGAGTAGCCACGATAGCTACCCTTTGAGCTATTTTTCATACCGTCGAATATGTCATTGAGTATCGTCGCTACGAGGTACCCCTGTAAAAAGGATGAATCGTAATTTTGCCGCACGTATTCCTTGGAATCTACTTCAATGAGGGTATCTGATGGTTTGTCAGCATCCTTTTGAAGATGGTAAATCTCGTCCTTATAAACAAGGAACATATGCTCTGTATCTTCTTTGGAGATCTCTTCAGGCTGCTTCTGATCTGCCAGCTCTTGTGCCACCTCAGGCACCGTCTTATCTTCCGCCCGGTATATACGTGAGGTCTGCCCCTTATCCTTGGTTGATACGGATTCTAATGGATAGGAATTGCTGATATCCGCGGAGCAGCCCGTAGTCGCCAACACAAGAAAGAAAATAGCCGGAACGAGCATGAGCTTGATCAATTTCATCCAACTTTGTGGCATCTTCTCACCCCCTACGTTCCGCGTAAGACCTGCACATCAGCTGGAAGGACAGTCTCCCCCTCATATAGCATGAATCGGCCATCCTGCCATTCGATTCGCAGCAGTTGACGCTGATCGGATTGGAATTGCCAGATGTACTGCTCTCCAGATGTATGAAAAGGAGCTTTGCCCACGACATTCACTTGTCCTGTATACTGCTCCTCCAAATGGTAGGTAACATCATCCATTTCAATCGTAGTCGGCACTTCCTCGACTGAATCCAGGCGACCGTCGATGACGTTATACAGGTGGTATATGGTTTTCTCCCGTTCCTCGATAAATAGGTAACGAATCGTGTTGCCATCCTGCAAGGTCAGCATGTTTGCATTGCGACTGGCGTTATTCGCCTTGCCAGTCACTTGATACGTCTCCAGTGATACCTCCACGACATCTCCGGGGCCGACAGTCAGGATGCTTTTTTCTTCTGCTGGTGGTTCATGCTTTGCAAATATATTTTGAATTCGTTTAAACAAGCTCATTACTTTACTCCTCTCAGGCACGCGCTACAGACATGCAGCCAAAATCAGGGCACCTACAATATGAAAGGAACCGGCCAGCATCGCGTGTGCGACTTTCCCCTGCTTCGTTCCCTGCTCCAGATCCAGTCCAGCCGCTTTGTTCAAAATGAGTTCTACAATTTTCTCCAGGAAGAACAAGATGATGAAAGAGACCACTGAAACAAGTAATGCCACAAACAAATCTCTTGAGTTCAGCATCGATTGCGATAAAATGTAGCCTTGTGCAAACAGCTTCATTACAAAACGGGTCGTTACAGCTACATTGCCATTTTTTATTTCCTGTATATCGTTGTATTTCGTAAAGAGTGCGTCAAGCCACATCAAAACGGTTAACAAAACGGCGCCTGCACCCGTCCAGACGAGCATCGCCATAACCTGAATCCAATCCAAAACGTATCCCCCCGAATCAAGTTGTTATCCAACAACTCTTGTATCACGCGCTAAAAAAAAGGGGAACCGCCCGAAGCGGTTTACCCCTCATATTTTTTCATGAGCGCAGCCAATTCATCTTCCACTTGCTGGTCCTTGCTCAGCTTGGCAATTTCATCATCCAGGGAGCTCTCTTTTTTGTAAACCTCTCCACTGGCTTCTGCTTCTGCTTCCATTTGCAGCGCTTTTTCTTCCATACGCTTCAAGCCAGCCATAGCGGAGTTGCCATCGAAGCCAGCCATTGCTTGATTGATCGTTTTTTGAGCTTTTGCCGCATTAACACGAGCAACCAAAGTTTCGCGCTTGTTTTTCAGTTCGGTAATTTGTTTTTTCATTTCGGTCAGCTTGTCGCGCAGACCATCTGCTGCCAGCTTGTTTTTCTCGTAGCCTTCTTTGTACTCGACCATTTTCTGCTCGGCTGCTTTCTTTTCTTCCAAAGCACGACGGGCGAGGTCGATGTTTTTAGCTTGAGCTGCAACATGCGCCTGCTCCTCACGCTTTTTCACCAAAGCTTCCTGCTCTTCGTAAAGCACTTTGAATTTCTTCTCCAAAGCAATTTGGGCAGCGACTGCTTTTTCTGCTTCTCCCAAGTCTTCTTGCATATCACGCAAATATTGATCAGTCATTTTAATTGGATCTTCCGCTTTTTCAATCAGTGCATACAGATTGGACATGGTCAAATCGCGAAGTCTTTTAAAAATGGACATAGATTCTTCCTCCTTGAGTACGTTCTAGGACCAGCGACTGCCAGGAGTGCCGTTCCCTCTATACATGTTTCTACGTTTCTTACGCAAGTAAGTTTCATCATCTTCTGATTAATTTTTACTCGCGGCTCACTTTTGCCTTTTTTTCCTGCTCGTCCCACATCAGATAAGCGTCGAAACGTTCCTTTCCTTTGACAAAGCCTTTGATCAAATTGGTTTTTCCGGTATCCATCAGCTTTTTTACCATAGCCGCTGATATTTTTTTGCCCATGATCGTCTTGGAAAGCGTCACAGTACACTGTGCAGTCTTGTAGTTCGCGCAGCCATAAAATTCACCCTTGTCCACCATATCTCCCTTGCAAGCACGACAGGTAGCGACTTTTGAGCCGAGTGTAAATTTGGATGCCTGCTTGGATTTGGGCATGGACGAAATATCGTAATCCTCCAGCTTCCAGCCCTTGGACTGCTCGATCGCATCCTCCACAATTTTGTGGGACAGCTTTTTTACTTGCTCCATAAAAGCTCCAGCAGAAGCCTCACCTTGACCGATTTGACCCAAGCGCTGCTCCCAACGTGCGGTCATTTCCGGAGATGCCAAAATTTTATCCCCGATCACATCAATGAGCATGGAGCCTTTTTGTGTTGCGAAGACCTGGTTTTTGCGCACCTCAATGTATTTGCGCTCTTTAAGCATGTTGATAATACCCGCACGAGTCGCCTCTGTGCCGAGTCCTTCTGTTTTCATCAAGACCTTTTCCAGCTCTTGGTTATCCAGATGCTTGCCCGCCGTTTTCATTAAAGTAATGAGCTGACCTTCGGTGTAGCGCTTTGGCGGCTGTGTCTTGCTTTCCTTGGCTTCCACCTTGCGCACCTTCCCTGTTTCCCCTTTGGTCAACGGTGGCAGAATGGATTCCTTGTCATCCTTTTCTTCATCAAACAGCACCTCACGCCAGCCGGCACGAATCTGCACTTTACCTTTGCTCAAAAACGAGGCTCTGGCATCAACCATGGTCGTCACATTGGTGTAATCAAACAACGCACTTTCGCAGTGGGCTGCAATCAGTCTGCGGGCAACCAGATCGTAAATTTTACGCTCTTCGTCACTTAGCTTTGAGACTGTCGGAACCTGCTCCGTCGGGATGATCGCATAGTGATCGGTTACTTTCTTTTGGTTTACATAGCGTCTGTCCTGCGCAATCGACCCTTTGGGTGTCGGGAAGTATGCCTGATACTCAGACTGCTTGGACAGCTTGGCTAAAATATCCGGAAAGGTCTTGGCTTCTTCTGCTGTGACAAACGCCGAGTCCGAACGAGGATAAGAGAGTATCCCTTTTACATACAGCTTTTGCGCGATTTCGAGTGTCTTTTGCGGCGAGTATTTAAACATCTTGTTGGCTGTCGCCTGGAGCGCAGATAGATTGAACAAATACGGCGGCATGAACTCCTTGCGCTCCGTTTCAACCTCTTGTACCTGCGCAGGCTTGTCTTTGCAAAATGCAGCGATTCTTGCAGCCATCTCGGGATCATTCAGACGTGTTTCGCCGTCTTTGTGCCAGACACCCTCGTAACGCTTTTTATCTACTTCAAATGTTGCCTTGACCTCCCAGAACGGCTCCGGCTTGAAGGCCGCTATTTCTTTTTCACGCTTGACCACCAGTGCGAGGGTCGGAGTTTGGACGCGACCTGCTGAGAAAACATCGCTGATCCCTTTTTGTTTCAACAAGATGGTATATACTCGTGAAGCGTTCATCCCGACGAGCCAGTCTGCACAGGAACGGCTATACGCTTCTTCATACAAATTACGTGTCTCATTCTCATCCAATAGCGCTTCAAAGCCCGCTGTCACTGCCCGCTCTGTCAAGGAAGAGATCCATAGACGCTTCATCGGCTTTTTCACTCCGCACATCTCGATGATGGTGCGCACGATGAGCTCACCTTCGCGTCCAGCATCGCCTGCATGAACAATACCTTTTACGTCACTTCGTTTCAGCAGCTGCTTGATGATCGCAAATTGCTTCGCTTTGGACTTCATGACCTGATGGCGAAAAGTCTCTGGGATGAGTGGCAGCGATGGAATCGACCACCTTTTCCACGCAGGATTATAGGCTTCTGGAGGAACCAGCTCACAAACATGCCCGACTGCCCATGTAAAAAAAGCTCCGTTGGGGAATATGCGATTCGGATGGACCTCTACAAAGCCTTGCTGCTTTCTATGGGCAAAAGGACTCGCCAGCTTCATCGCCTGGTCCGGTTTTTCTGCAATCACGACTTTCATACCTGCTCTTCTCCCTATCTACTACCTGAGTTGCCTGGGACCTTTGTACACAAAACATTCGTTCCCGCATTTATTTTACTACATCACGCGCCTAAAGAAGAGGGAATGATTTCCTAAAACGATCGTTCACCAAAAATTTTTCCGCGTGCAACTACGGCTAGCTCGATTTTTTCAAGTGTCTGGCAGTACAGCTCACTCATCTCTGCCGTTTGCACAGACGCCTCGGACAAAACAAGCCCATGGATTGCCTCCACTTGACCATGGTACCAGTCAAGGTCCGCAGGAAGGGAGTGTTCGACCTTTTTCCATGCCTGGCGAAGGGAGGGCGAGTAGAAACGACTCGCTCCCGGTTTGATTTGGCAATTCACGATTCTCTTTTGGTAACTCCTGCCGGGAACCGTTTCGTTGACATCGTGAAACAGCTGTGGCCAAAAGTCTTTCCTCGATCCGGTATGCACCTTCCTCTCAGCCCAGCTTCTTACACCTGCCAGGTAATCCGAAGTGCGAAACAACAGGGCATACAAACTCTTCCCCAACGTGATGCGCTCGATCAATGAAGCAAAGTGAGAGACGTTTCGTCCGATTAATCGCAGGGGGCGCTGATTTTCACTCTCTTGGTCAGCCTGATACGGAAACAAAATTTGATTGAGCTGCAGCAGCTCCTGAAGCGTAAACGGCATCGTTTTCAGAACGGTGCTCTGGTATTGCGGGCTGTTCATCACGTGCTTTTCCAAAAAATTTTGCTCATTGATAATCAGAGCAATCGCAAGCTGGTCGAGATCCCCTTTTTTCCAAAAATGATTCCATACCGCTTGCATGAAGGCTGAAACGTTAAGATGGGGAAGTAGATGAAAAAGGTTGGTCTGCTGCTTTACGCTCTCCTCATACAGTAATAATTGAGGGTAGGCATCGTGAAAAATCAGCCAATTGCCACGCTCCAAAAACGAAAAGAAGTCCAATTGTTCCTTGGCAGACAAGAGGCGGGGCAGCAGTCCTCCGCGCAAATCCGTCATACTCCACCCGGCATTACGCGAAACAAGATGAGCCAATAGAGCCCACCTAATTTCAGGTCGCCTCTGGTAAAAGTCGAGATAGGCATGAGTCCTGTCGACGTTGTCGCCGTTATGCTTCGTTGTTTGATTTCGAATCATTTCCACCGTTTTTTGCTCTGACGCAGACAGTCCTGTCAAAGACTGCCCTTGTTTTTCAACCGCTTTTCCTTTTTTCAATTCCTTGATGAGAGGCTGGAGTGACGGCTGAACGAACCATGGTACTTTCACGCTCCATCCTCCTTTTTCTGTACCGTATTTTTCCGGAGGTGAACCGAGATGCAAGACGTGCAACATGCTATGCAGCGCATCCAAATATTTTTGCAAGAGAGACAGGAGGCAGACGGCACCTGGAGATTTTGTTTGGAGAGCTCTCCGATGACCGACGCTCACATGATCATCCTATTGCGTACGCTCGGGATTGATGATGAGGATTTGATTGAGAAGCTCTCCAGACATATTGCCTCAAAGCAACAGGAAAACGGTGCATGGAAATTATATCCAGATGAAGATCAGGGTCATTTGTCGACTACCATCGACTGCTACTTTGCCCTCTTGTATTCTGGACGCTATACAAAAGCGGATCACCAAATGGTTCAAGCCCGCTCTTTTATCCGTGAAAAAGGCGGACTGACTGCGGGAAACATGCTGACCAAGCTAACCACTGCCTTGACGGGACAATACCAATGGCCTCCTCATTTTATCGTACCAGTCGAGTTAACCTTACTCCCCCCCAGCTCCCCTGTCAGCTTTTATGATTTTGTTGGTTACGCCCGTGTTCACCTTGCCCCCATCATGATTTGTGCGGATCGTAAATATGTACGTAAACTGCCCAACACTCCTGACTTGTCCGATTTGTACACAGCTACCCCAATCGCGCCTGGCATCTATAACCACTCCGTACTTGATGGCTTTGTTCGAGACGGACAATCCTTCCTCTTTTCGATCCACTCGTACATCCAGCGTCTGCCGTTTCTGCCAACACAGCTGCACGAGCTTTCCCTGCGCAGACTGGAGCAATTTATACTCGCACGGATAGAACCGGACGGCACACTGTACAATTACTCAACCTCGACCTATTTTATGATTTTTGCACTCCTCGCACGTGGCTACGCTCCGAACAATCCCATCATTCTCAAAGCGATGCATGGACTGATTGGTTCCATCTACCCACTTGATACAGGGGCCCACCTGCAGCTAGCAACTTCCGCTGTTTGGGATACCGCTCTTTTGTCGTACACGCTACAGCATAGTGGATTGCCAAATACGCACCCAACGATTCAACAAGCCAATCGCTACCTGCTCGGCAAGCAGCAATCCACATACGGGGACTGGAGGATTAGAAACCCTGGAGCGACTCCTGGTGGCTGGGGCTTTTCTGACTTTAATACCATGAATCCAGATATCGATGATTCGACGGCTGCCCTGCGCGCTCTCCACTCCCTGTCCCAGCAGGATGCTTCCACTGAGGCGGCCTGGAAGCGTGGACTCGATTGGGTTTTATCGATGCAAAATGATGACGGAGGCTGGCCAGCCTTCGAGAAAAATACAAATTCGCCTCTCGTTACTAATCTGCCGATCGAAGGCTCCGATACAGTCAGCACGGATCCATCCTCATCCGACCTGACAGGCCGAACATTGGAATTCCTCGGCTCTTCGGCAGGCATGGGCCTAACCGATTCACGCATGCAAAAAGCATTGCACTGGCTGATCGCCAATCAAGAAACCGATGGCTCCTGGTACGGAAGATGGGGTATCTCCTATATTTACGGAACTTGGGCAGCCCTAACCGGAATGATGGCGATTGGCGTATCTCCCAATCATCCGGCTGTGAAAAAGGCCATTCATTGGCTGCTCCAACAGCAAAATGACGATGGAGGCTGGGGGGAATCCTGCATGAGCGATGAAAAGAAGAAGTACGTCCCGCTCAGAGCAAGCACCCCCTCCCAGACAGCATGGGCTGTCGATGCTTTGATCGCCGTTTTCCCACAATCGACTCCTGCTCTTACAAAAGGAATCCGTTATTTAATAAATAGTATCGACGCAAACGATTGGACCACTTCCTACCCAACTGGCGGCGGTCGCCCTGGAGGCACGTATTTTGCCTATCATAGCTACCGCTGGATATGGCCGCTACTCGCTTTGAGTCATTACCGGAACAAATACATGAGCAGTTGAAGTCATTCCATAGGTTCGCATAAAATTGGCCTTCCTACGAGTGGCTTGATTGGGACTTCTTTCCCGATAAATAGGGAATCTTCAGGCGTATCGAAGACGGAAGAGCATGTAATGACATCCGCATCTCCAATTAAGATAAGAGAGGCTTTGGTTGCCTCTGGGATCTCCACTTCTTCCACTGCAATTTTTTTATTGTTGACGCGCATATTAAGCATTGTTTTTTCGAAGCTCCTTTTCGCAGCGTAGTCATCGATTTTCATGATGCTCTTGCAGCATATGCCTAGCAAATCTTATCCGTCTCAAAAACAGATATGAACACCCACTGAACAATCACATAGAATACAAAAAGGGATTTCTCCAAAAGGATGTGAGAAGATGCCTGCAATAGTGGGAGTCGTTAATGTAAACAGCATGAGTGGTGTCTTCAACGTCGGGGATGTCCGCAGGATTGCACCTGTCAGCTATATTAAAACCTTTGCAGGTGGCGGATCATTTAATTCTGGAACCAATCTGTACTTCAGGATTCCGAAAAGCGTTGTTTATGTAAATGAATCACGAGGCGATAATTGGCCCGTATTTGTGGAGGAAATGACAGAATCCACGATCGAGGGACGGGATCAAACATGAATTTCTTTGTCCATCAAAATATTGTCATTCATCATTTAAAAATCGATGGCATTTCCAATTCATCGGTTTGTCAAATCGGTAGTGCCGGAATTATTAAGCCCTTATCCCAGCTATACAATACGGGTGGCTTTACAGGGCCAGCCCCTTCTGCAGGGCCAATCCCCCGAGTTGAACGGGAGCAATTCGTACCGCTTGTTCCTCTGGTTGAACCGGTGCGTTAGGGTAAAGACCGTTTTATGCTTGTTGAAGAGAAGGATGATCGTCATGTACATGAGTCCGGAGTTGATGCAATATTTTCAGCAGCTACATGACTATTTGCAAGTCCAGAACAAAAAGATGGAATCGATGAAGCAAATGCTTGAGCAGTTACAGCAGGACGTTAATGAACTAAAGGAGAAACAAGTCCCCTCGGTCATTAAGAATGAGTATAAATTTGACCTGTTAAAGGTGGAGAGATTGGAAGGTACCCTAAACATTGGCTTGAACCCAAAAAGCTCCGATTCTTCCATTGGGGATTTTGCCATCAATCAATCGATGGACGTCCCCTCTCCCCCACATTCTGCGTCAGACTCTTTTGAGCGTGTCCAACGGGAAATCAATCGCTACCTCGATCATGACGCTTATCGCGTGCTTGAGCGAATTGAAGATGAATGTGGGTACCCGCTTGACGATGCCTATCGCGGCTTCATCATGGATGATATTCGCAAACAGATTGATCATCGCATCCGGTATTACTTGAATCAATTTGATACCAGTCAATGGGAGCCAGAACAAATTGAAGCATGGGAACAAAAAACGGTTCAAAAAGTGAAACGCGATATTGAACGAACGTGTGAAACCTTTATTCAAAATTTACCGCGTGAGAGGAACGATTCCTGACATGATTTATCGGGTTACAAATGGGGACCTCTGTGTAGGCAGCCTGAAAGTAGTCAATATCGTAACCGGAAGCTCCCTGTTTATCGGAGACACCAAAACCGTCACTCTTGTTTCCTCCTATGAAACTCCACCTGAATCAGTGATCGTCGGTGTCACAACGCCGCTACGTCCCTGAGAAATGTAATTGCATCGCAGAGGAGCAAAAAAGAATGAAACGAACCAGTCATGTGCAGTGCTATTCCAGCATTTCCTTTGACACCTCATCTGTATTACAGATCGGAGATTCACAAGAGCTTGATACTAGGTCTTACGTACTTGCCGTTCAACGAGAACAAGCAATCTTCTACGAGAATGAGTTTTTGTTCCAAGATTATTTTGTTTTTTGTGAGCCAATCGAAATTCCAATCATAACCGAACCGATCGAGATTCAGACGTTTCATGAAAACGCTGGGATTTATGTCAACAAAGTAAGGGTAGATTTTGCAGCGGCTTCTTCTGTCATCCATATCGGATCGAATGATTCTATCTCTTTGGAAACACGTGTGAAAAATATACGCCATGTGATGAAGGAAAAGAATAAAGACCAACAGTAGCGGGAGGCGAGATCATTTGCCCTCAGTCATTGGTGCCGTCAATATCAACAGCAACTCAGGAACTGTAAACTTTGGTGACACCCTGAACATTTCTCCAAAGAGTGCGACCAAGGCGTTTTCCGGCTCAGGCGGCGGTAATACTGGTAACCTCGTCAATACAATTAATGGTGTCAGCTCTACCAATACACTTGATCCAAGTGTCGTTGATCAGCCACTCGTAGGAAACGTGTGAGTAGCAGTGTTAATGTTTTCATTAACACTGTTTTGGCGTGAAATGGACAAGCCTGGCGGGGTCAATAAGAAAACCTCTATCGAGGATTTTTCAAAGATGAGCGACCGCGTTTAGCGGATAGTTTTCATGCGCTCCAGAATTCATAAGCCTCGCGCTTATAAATTCTTATACGTTAAAAAAGAGAGGGCAGCTGCCCTCTCTACAAATTGGCTTTATAGGTCGTTTTTCTTTCCCGAAACGAATGATCTCTGGCAAGAATTAATTCCAGCAGCCCATCCTCGTACTTTGCTTTCATGCCATTTGCGCTGACTGGCACCGGTAGCTCGATTTCACGATGAAAAGGACCGCAATATCGCTCTGTCTGTATCCTTGAGCGGTTATAGGCAGGCTCTTTGATTTCCCCGCTTAGCTCCAGTGTTCGCTGATCAGTCAGTGACACTTCCAGACTGTCACGTGCAAAGCCAGGAAGCTCACAGCATACTATCACGAGCTTATCGGTCTGGAAAATGTCGATAAGAGGAAAATCGTCTGTTTCATTGATGCGTACCACCGTGGGTTGCTGCCTTTCTCTGACTGGAGCTGCTTGTTTCGCCTTATCCTTGCCTTTGTTTTTTGCTTTTTTTACAGTCGGTACAATCGGCTTTGCTTGTGCCTGTGGATTTTGAATCGAATGATTGTTTAATTTCACCAGATTATCCCAAAAATTCGTATCCAAAATTTGATTCATCTGGCTTAACGCTTTCCACGGATGCTCTTGATCCATGCTCAGCCTGGATAGACTCTCCGACGTTTTTTGCAGCTGCTTCATCGTTTCGCGTAAATTTTTCAATCACCATCGCCCTCCCTTCCTGCTAGCAGGTAAGGAACACTAATGCCACATCCCTCGTTAGCCAGTATATGTACCTATGCCTGGGTGGGTGAGCTATTGGCTATTCTCCGTTTTGAGCACTGTTTGTATAATCCGTCACTGGTGCTGGCGGGGCGAGAATATCAGGTGGTGGCATATCTGCTGGTGTCTCTGGATTTGTTGGTTCTGGATTGTTGTCTGCCGGTGCCGGTTGTGTTGATGGCTTTGGTGCTGGCTTCTGCGTTGCCGGCTTCTGAGTGGCGGGCTGCTCTTTTACTGTCGTTGCAGGCTTTGGCTGTGTAGCTGGCTTTGGATTCGCCTTCATCTCTGCTTTCGCTACCTCTGCTACGGCCGCGTTGCTCAGCTCAGCAGTGGCTAGAGATTCATTTTCTCCCATCTCGGTCCGTAGTGTATTGCGAACGGCTTGCATATTTTCACTGGGCCAAAGCGAGTAGGGTGAGCTCCAGAAGGCGCCATTTTCCAGCGAAATCATATTTTCGGAATTTACCTTACCGAAATCGAGCGCCAGTCCTTTAATCTGATCCTTGGACAAGTCAGTTTTAATATGCTTGCCGACTGCTTCCATAACCGCAGTCAAACTGGAGAGACCATCCACGGAAACGACCTTGTCCGCGACCGCGCGGATGACCTGCTGCTGACGCCTGTTTCGGTCGAAATCACTGGAATTGTATGCTTCTCCGCGTCTGTCGAGACGATGTCGGACGAATCCAAGTGCTTGTTCACCATTTAGCACTTGTGTCCCTTTTTTCAAATTGCGGTAGACTCCCTCTTTTGGCAGCTCGTACACAAGATCGCGATCCACATCTACTTTGACTCCACCGAGTTTATCAATCACAGCTGTAAAGCCGTCAAAATCAAGCTGCACATAGTGTTCAACATCAATACCAAGCATGTGCTGCAATGTTTTTTTGAGCAAGGTCATGCCATTTTCTGTCTCAGGCTTTCCCTTGCTTTCCGCTTCCTTCTTTATATTTTCTCCGAGTGCAAATACTTCATTGACCTTGTGATATCCGGGATAGCCGGGAATCTGGACCCTGGTGTCACGCGGCAATGAAACCATCGTGAGCTTTTGCGTGACCGGGTTTGCTACGGCAACTACCAACACGTCTGTGTTTAGCATCCCGATATTTTTGCGTGTATCGACTCCGACGATGACGAAGGAAAGAGCCTTCTTGCCTTCATACGGCTGCTCCACGACAGTCTGATCCGGCAGCTTGTATGGGTCATCTGTTACGGTTTCAAGCGTTTTGTCAACTTCCCTGAGGGCATAGCCCACTCCTATTGCCAGCAAACAGAGCATAAGACAACTAGCCAATAGTACGTACATCCGAGTGCTTCGCGTTCCGCGTTTTTTCTTCTTTCGCGTTGACTTTGCTGGGATAGGGGGTTTTTCATTTTTGGAGAGCACGTTTTTTGAATCACTCCTTTTCTCGTTTCGGCGTCCATTTTGGCATTTTGAGTTATTTTATTTTTCTGGAAAACATTTGTCCCATTTTACCACAATCTGCCGATTATTTGTAGAATCATGGCGAAGGGGTAGCAAAGAGATAGACGGAAGGTTCTTGCGCTTGCGAAATGAAACAGGTAGTCTATCAGTAATGAAAACTGTGAAAACGAAGGAGAACAGGTCGTGTACGCTTTTATCGATGACTTTGGCTTGCCTGTAACGCTGACTTTTGATGCAGCGGAGTATAGAGAGCACGCAGCACATCATGTCCTTATTTTTGCCTTCTGGCGAGGAAAGCTGTTGTTTACCCGCCATCGTACCCGAGGAATCGAGTTGCCTGGGGGAAAGGTGGAGCCAGGAGAGAGCAGTTTAGCTGCTGCTGTTCGTGAAGTCTATGAGGAAACAGGCGCCATTTTGGACGGGCTGGAACGGATCGGACAGTATACGATTGCCACAGATATGAGGAAAGATATTTACGTAGCCAAAGCTTTGGACTTTAATCCGCATCCGTCGGGAAATGATGTGGAAGGGGCTCTGTTTTTTGAAGAGATTCCTCGCACTGTCAAGGGTGATCCCAGCTTTAGCCGTCTCCTGTATGACGATATTTACCCCCTCTCGCTCGAGCAGGCATTGCGTCATCCATTTGCTGCTCCATAATTTCAGATTCTCCTCAAAAAAAAAACAGGCATTTCCATACCCCCGACACGTTTTATGCTCACGTGCCAGAGGCAGGGATGCCTGTTAATTTTTTTCTTTTTCCTTATTGCCTGTGAGTACCCGCTTCACTAGCTCATTTGGATCAAAACCGAACTTCTCGACGGCATGATCTCTGCGTTTGGTCTCCAGCGTCTCCGGTTCGATGCCAAGTACCTCCGAAATATGCCGCCAGGCTTGTGTCTCCCGTTCTTCTTGGGTTTGCTCAGCCGACCCTTGGGATTGGCTTGCGGCCTGCTTCGGTTTTAGAAAGAATATCGCAACAATCGCAAACACCAGTGATAGCCCTGCGATTGTGCTAAACATGACGGTGCGAGAAATACCGAGTAGCCACGTAAAAATCGGCGGCCCGACAGCTACACCGATAAAACGGACACCACTGTACAGTGATGTAATCATTCCTCGCTCGGACTTTTGTACCGCTCCAACAATCATGCTGTTCAGGCATGGTAGGATTAGACCTGTGCCCAGGCTGCCGATGACAAGAATTCCAATGAGCGCATAAGCGCCTTTGACAAAGCTAGCCAGGACATACGATGCTGCCAGCATAAACATTCCCACGATGACAAAAAGCCTCATCAGCGTAAGCTTCTTTTTGATTACGAGTCCGGTTAAATACGCCGCTATGCTCATCACCAGCAATGGCACTGCCAAAAATCCGCCTTTTATTACACCATCGATCTTGTATTTTTCTTCTAGTAGATCAGAGAGATAAAACAACACACCAAACAGCGTAAAAAGGCAGATGCTCCCGATAAAAAAAGCTGTAACCAGCCACTTTCCGTGCTGCTTGAACACTTGTCCGATCGAATGAACGTACTGCTTGATCGGCAACGGCTGTTTATCCTGCTTCTTTTCTTTAGTCAAAAACAAAAAGAGGACAAGGATGACCCCACAAATAATCGGGAATGCCAGAAAAACCATATACCAGGAAATGAGCGCGAGCAGCGATCCAAAAATCGGGCTCAGTACCTTGCCCAATCCATTCGATGTCTCCATCAGACCCAATGCCCTGCTCTCGGATGCTCCATCAAACAGATCACCAACCAGGGCCATCGCAATCGGCGCTGTACCGGCTGCTCCTATCCCCTGCAAAACTCGCCCGCCCATAATCAGCATGTACGGTTTGTCGATCCATAAAGCAGAAAGACCCGCTACCAATCCGCCAATTCCATACAAGCCGAGTGCAATGATAATCACAATTTTTCTCCCGAAGCGATCTGAAAGGTACCCTGCGAGCGGAATGACAATTCCTGCTGCGATGGAAAAGGCTGTGATTAACAAGCTGGTTTGCAAGGAAGTCAGGTGCAGCTTGGATTTCATTGTCGGCAAAACAGGTATCAGCATCGAGTTGCCAAGTACCATCACCAGTGGAATTCCCATCAAGCCTATCAGGTTTTTCGCATTTTGTGCCATACGAAACTCCTCATCTTACGCATAGACGCTGCCATCCCAGCGCGCTGCGTTTATAATCTCCCAATTCGGTTCTACGCCAATCCCAACACCATCCGGAATAGACACACTGCCATTGACAACCGAGACTGGAAACAGATACGTAAATGGATTCTCCATGACATCCCACTCAACCGGCTCAATCTGATCCTCATCCATTTTGGACCATGGCAACAAGCACGCCTGAGCAAATAAAGTGTACAATCTGGCAAGGCTGCCATCAAAGGAATGCGGTGAAACGCGATATCCAAACTCTCGTGCTATCTGCAGATGGGTTCGAAACGCTTCGATTCCTTCGGTATGCAGCAAATCGGGCTGCGCAATATCTATGGCTCCTTCTTTGTAGAGCGGAAGAAATTGTGCACAGCGAACCAGATTTTCGCCTCCAGCTAGAGGAATCGACAACGCGGCGCGAAGCTTGACGTACTCTCCCACTCGCTCCATCGGCATCGGCTCCTCTAGCCACATCCAATTCCCGTATTGCGAGAAAATAGGGTTCCATCTTGCTGCAGATGCCATATCGTAGCTTTGGTTGGCGTCGACTGCCACCTGTATATTTCCCGGCAAGCTCTTCATCATTGAATCAATGTGGGTACGATCTTCATAATATGCTCTTCCGCCAATTTTTACTTTTATGTGCTGAAAGCCAGCCTGTACCTGCTCTTGGACCCTACGGATAGATAGCTGTATCCAGTCTTCGCGCTCCGTATAGGATTGAAACGAGGCGTAAACTGGAATAGTGGAGTGAATCTTTCCTCCCCATAGCTCGCAAACGGACATCCCAGCCGATTTGGCGGCGATTTCTGTTAGAGCCATGCTGACTCCTGCCGCAGAACGCTGATGCCATTTGCTGATCACATCAACGAGCGCTATCCGATTGCTTGCTTGCTTTCCGAGCAAATACGGGACAATTCGTTCTCGAAACCCTTTATCCAAGGTAGGAAGCCAGTCTATCACTTCGCCCCAGCCATCAATCCCCGATCGGGTGATCACCCGTATCAGATACGACGTCCGATACCGCTTGTATCCATTCGCATCGCCGTACGCTTGGGATAAACGATGCAGGAGCGGATACGTCTCAACACGTTCAATCTGCATAGCAGGCGTTATCCCTGTCACAACAAGTCGTTCCGCCCTTCCCGTTCTGCTCTTTCTTCTTCATAGTCATCGTAATCAAGATAATTTCCCTTGCCCTCGCCCTTGCGCATGTATTCCTCGTACGTGCCACTGCGCATGAAATGGACGCTATCTGGACCGTGATAGCCCTCGATATCGGTGTAGCCGATTTCTTCTACAGCTTCGACAAATCCGTCAGGTTCATCACTCTCAATGTACATTTCTTTGTAATCAGTCTTGTCGTTATCCACATAGGAAAAAGGTGTACTCGAAGTCCCCCACGCCTCGACGATCTGCCAGGCATCCTCTCCATCAAAGCCATTCTGTCCTTCCTTCTCATCGAGGGAGGTTCTGCCGAACGGCGGCTGCAGAAACTCTTCTTCGATCGGACGCGAGTCATTGATGTTTGGAGCTGGTGCATGCTCCTTGCACGTTTGCGCCTGTGGCAGTGCCTCTAGCCTCTCTTCAGGGATGGCTTCGCCGCAAACGGTACAGATGCCATATGACCCCTCGTCCATTCGCGTCAGGGCCTGATCAATTTCCTTGAGCGTCTCTCTGTCCAGACTGTCCAAAGCCAAATCTTTTTCCCGCTCGAACATTTCACTGCCAATATCTGCGGGATGGTTATCATACATAGAAAACTCCTGCAACGAAGTTGTCATCGGTTCTCTCATGCCATAATGATCCTGAACGCGATCTTCTAGTTCCTTCTTTTGTTCAAGCAGCTTTTGCCTGAAGCTGGCGATCTTATTCTGGTCCATGCCCATCCACCACCTTCGTTTGGTTTCCTCAACAGGTAGTATGTCTTTGCAGCCATGTAAATAACCCACCAAAAGCTTGTGCAAAGCAACTGCTGGCAGCCTAGCCAAAAGAAAAAACCTGCCATCCACTTGGACGACAGGTTTGTGTTTTGTACTGCGTATTATTCTGTTACATGAGCATAGTGTTCTTCCACAATATCGGCACAACGTCCGCAAATGGACGCATGTGACTCACGGGAGCCCACATCTTTTTTGACTACACGGCAACGTTCGCACTTGACGCCATCTGCTGCGGAAACAACGACTGCAATTCCTTCCAGCTGTGCTGCTTCTTCTGGTGCAGAAGAAGTGTTTGCATGCAGATCCACGTCAGCCACGATGAACAGGTCAGCCAAATCATCCATCGCTGCCAACGTTTTCGCTACTTCCTCTGTTTGCGGATAGAGCGCAAGCTTCGCATCTACCGAGTTACCAAATACTTTGTTGCGGCGCGCTTCTTCCATCGCTTTAAGCACTTCATCACGTACTTCAAGGAAAGCATCCCATTTACTTTCTTCATCTGCAGAGAAGCCAAGATGCTGCTCGTTCGCTTCCGGCATATCTGTCAGTTGTACGCTCTTTTCTTCAACACCTGGTACGAATGCCCAAACCTCGTCTGCCGTATGTGGCAGAAGTGGAGCAACGAGCTTCACCAGGCTCACGAGGCAATCGTACATCACTGTTTGTGCTGCACGGCGTTTTTGGCTATCTGGAGCTTCCACATACAGACGATCTTTACAAATATCGAGATAGAATGCAGACAGATCAATCACGCAGAAATTACGAACTGCGTGGAATACCGTATGGAATTGGTAATCGTCGTACGCCTTGCGCACGCGGCTAACCATTTTTGCTGCTTTCGCCAGTACATAACGATCCAGCTCACCAAGCTGCTCGTAGTCTACACGATCTTTTGCCGGATCGAAACCATCGAGGTTACCGAGCAAGAAACGGAATGTGTTGCGGATTTTGCGATAGACCTCTGCAATTTGGCTCAATATCGCATCGGAAATACGCTGGTCTGCCTGATAGTCAACCGATGCTACCCACAGACGTAAAATATCGGCACCCATGTTGTCGATAACCTTTTGTGGCACGATGGTATTTCCAAGCGACTTGGACATTTTGCGTCCTTCTCCATCCAAAGTAAATCCGTGGCTTAATACGCCTTTGTACGGAGCAGTTCCGTAGACGGCAACACTGGTCGACAAGGAAGAGTTAAACCATCCACGATATTGGTCAGAGCCTTCCAGATACAGATCAGCTGGCCAGCTCAGTCCGCGTTCTCTCAGTACAGCCTGATGGCTGGAGCCAGAATCGAACCAAACGTCCATAATATCGGTTTCTTTGCGGAAGTCTTTGCAATCGCACTTGCTGCAAGAAAGACCTTCTGGAACCAGCTCGTTAGCTTCGCGAGCGAACCAGACGGATGAGCCCTCTTTGCGGAACAGATCGGCAATATGATTGATCGTCAAGTCATTGATGATCGGCTCATTGCATGATTTACAATAGAAAATCGGAATCGGAACACCCCATACGCGCTGACGGGAAATGCACCAGTCACCACGGTCTGCAATCATGTTTGCCAGACGGGTTTCGCCCCAATGCGGAATCCATTTTACGTTCTTGATGGCCTCCAACATTTGCTCACGGAAGCCGTCGATTGATGCAAACCACTGCTCGGTCGCGCGGTAAATAACCGGCTTTTTGGTGCGCCAGTCATGCGGATAGGAGTGAGTAAAGAAGCTCAGCTTCAGGAGCGCTCCTGTTTCTTTCAGCTTCTCTGTGATTACTTTGTTTGCATCCTCATAGAACAGACCTTCGAAGCCAGGTGCCTCATTGGTCATTTTTCCTTCATGATCGACTGGGCAAAGCACTCCCAAATCGTACTTTTGTCCAACGTTGAAGTCATCTTCCCCGTGTCCTGGTGCGGTATGTACGCAGCCAGTACCAGCATCCAAGGTTACGTGTTCACCCAGGATAAGCAGGGATGTACGCTCATAGAATGGGTGCTGGGTCAGTACGCCTTCAAGTTCTTGCCCTTTAAAAGTAGCCAGTACTTCTGGATTTTCCCAGCCGATTTCCTTGCCAGCAGCTTCAAGCAATCCGCTTGCGACCAGGAATTTGCGATCATCGACTTTTACTACGCTGTATTCCAGCTCAGGATGGAGGGAAATCGCCAAGTTCGCAGGCAACGTCCACGGAGTAGTCGTCCAGATCACTACACCTGTATCTGTGTCCAGCTTGCCCTTACCGTCTACAACCTGGAAGCTGACGTAGATGGATGGGGAGCGCTTGTCCTTGTATTCGATCTCAGCATCGGCCAAAGCTGTTTCAGAAGACGGAGACCAGTATACACAGCGCAGACCTTTGTAAATATAGCCTTTTTTCGCCATTTCGCCAAAGACGCGAATTTGGTTGGCTTCATACTCAGGAAGCAGTGTCACATAAGGGTTTTCCCAATCCCCGCGAACTCCGAGACGTTTGAATTGATCACGTTGCTTATCGATGTAAGACCAAGCATACTCCTCGCAGCGTTTGCGGAAATCGTTCACTTCGATGCTGCGACGATCGAGTCCCTGTGCATTGACAATCGCTTGCTCAATCGGCAATCCGTGTGTATCCCAGCCTGGAATATAAGGGGCACAGAAGCCTGCCATCGATTTATAACGTACGATGAAATCCTTGAGAATTTTATTCAAGGCGTGACCAATATGAATATCTCCATTCGCATACGGAGGACCATCATGCAAAATGAAAGATGGGCGGCCTGCAGTACGCTCCTGCACTTGCTTGTAAATATCCATTTCTTCCCATGCAGCCTGCATTTGCGGCTCGCGATTGGGCAAATTACCGCGCATTGGGAAATCCGTTTTTGGTAGCGATAAGGTTTTGCTGTAATCCATGGCCTGATTCACTCCTAAATAGTTTAGAAAACCTGATAAAATAAAAAGCCCTCGCTCATCCCTTCGAAAAAAGGGACGAGAGAAGACTCCCGTGGTACCACCCTGATTGAGCGACTTCATTGGCAAAAGTCAATAAAAACGCTCCACTTGTCTCATTCGTAACGGGAATGACGCGCTCACTTACTCGTCTGCTGTCATCTGATCCAGATAAAAAGCAGAGTTTCGGGTATTGGACTCACGGGTGATTTTCGTGCGATTGCAACTGGTCGGGATTTCACCTGTTCCCGACTCTCTAAGCAGTGCCTAATCGCCTACTCTTCCCAGTCATCGTCAACTGTAGCAACTGATTGTGTTGGTATTTCGCTGCCACATATCATTATTTGTAATCCAAAAAGTTTGTCTTTCATTATAGTATCATCTTAAACGGAACGTCAATATTTTATTCAACCGCTACCGCTGAATCCGCTTGCTCGATATCATCCCAAGCACCATTTTCAAGCATTTCGAGTTGAGCTTCAAGCAATGTACGGAAACGCATGCGGTAAACGGATGCCCGTTTTTTCAGCTCTTCAATTTCGATCGCGATTTTGCGGGATTTCGCAAGTGCTTCGTTAACGATGCGATCTGCATTTTTCTCTGCTTCCTTCAAAATCAGCTGCGCTTCCTTGCGAGCATTGGATTTGACATCCTCTGCTGTCTCTTGGGCAACAAGGATTGATTTGCTCAAATTCTCTTCCAAGCTTTTATAGTAATCGACGCGCTCATTCAAAATTGCGACGCGCTCTTCCGCTTCCTTTTTTTCTTTAATCAGGAGTTCAAAATCCTTGATCACCTGATCGAGAAATTCGTTCACCTCGTCGATGTTGTAACCGCGAAAGCCTGTGCTGAATTCTTTGTTATGTATATCCAATGGCGTTAATGGCACATGAATCCCCCACTTTTCCCGATAATTCGTACTTATGTTTTCGACAGGATTTCTATTGTTTCCTGCCGGATTTTACAAATTTTTGCGTTAATGCTTCATCCTATGTAACCAGTCCAACGATCATGCGAATTCTTCCGCTGCGAGTTGGACCTGCTACCTCAAGCAGCTTAAAGCGGCCAAAGCCCGCCATAGACACCATATCTCCAGCCCGTAGCTGGTGCGAAGGGTCTTCAACTGCTTTCCAATTGACTTTGACCTTCCCGGCACGAATCGGGACAAGCGCTTTCGCCCGTGAGAGATTATGCACCTCGCCCAAAACGGCATCGATTCGCGGGGAAGGAACCGTAATCGTTTTTTCCATATAACGCGGCTCTGGTGGTGTGAATTGGTCCCACGAGACCCGTTCGAATTGGACAGATGTACGATGGATTTGTGTCACCTGTGTGCAAACATAATCGGCGACTTCCTCTACCACGATCGAGTAACAATACTTTTCATCAGTGAACATATCACCGAATTTTTCCCGTTTTAGCCCTGCGTTCAGCAATGCTCCCATGACATCGCGATGCTCCAGTGAGTGAAATCGTTGATCTGCCTTTATGCCCAGCAGCACAATTCGATAATCCTCAGGCTCCGGGAGCAGATAATCCGGGTGCAAAATAACCCGCACACGTTCTGCTCCTTCATAGCCGCCACTTGCCGACACGCTGACATCCTGTACTTGCGAAACGAGGCTTTGAAAAATACTCAGCTGTCTCGGGTCCACAAAATCAGTAAGGCGCATGGCCTGCTTGCGCTCTACCAGCGAAAGCATTTCCAGCGCCCGTTCTACAAAAGGACGTTCTTCTTTTGCAAAATGATCGAATACACTCATGTTTTTCACTCGCCTACATCAATTTCACCAAGATAGTAAACAGTCCATCGTATGCCAAGCGCAAAGCAATCAAAGCTACGATCGGGGAAATATCGATGAATCCAAGTGTAGGGATGAAGCGGCGAAACGGTGCCAAATATGGCTCAACCAATCGCTCTAATAGTTGCCCGATTCCTGTGCTTCGCATTTGAGGAACCCAGGACATCAGTATGTACGCAATAATCATGAATTGATAAACGGTAAAAGCAAAATTAATAACCGTCAACAAGTAACCCATTGGCTCACCCTTTTTTTCGTCGTTGAATCGCTATTCTTCCAATACGCTGGAGATGGTCCCCTGAATGTCTACATGATCAGGTGTGCATACAAAAATGGTATCTCCCACTTTTTGAATATCGCCGTTCAGCGCATACACCGTTCCGCTCAAAAAGTCGATGATTCGTTTCGCTTGATCCTTCTCTACGCGGTGCAGATTCACTACTACTGGTCTGCGATGACGAAGATTGTCAGCGATATCCTGCGCATCACTATAGTGACGGGGTTCACAGAGGATCAAACGAATCCCCTCCTTTTCCCGCGCTTGAAACGGTACTACGTTGTTCGCCCGGCTTTGGCTAGCTGGCTGCCTTTTATTGGAGGAATCATTGTCTTCGTGTTCCTCGTGTACCGTTTCCTCGATGTATTCTTCGTTCTCCAAACCCAAAAACCCCATCAACTTGTTCATGACACCCATCTTTTTTCCTCCTCTCTAGCTTGCTCGGCTGGTTTGATTCACGTAGTTATTCCGGCTTGACCAATACAGAGCCAAGACGGATATATGTAGCTCCCTCTTCAATTGCCACTTCAAAGTCACTGGACATGCCCATCGATAACTCCTCGATGTGCGCATGCGGGAACGCCCACTCATTGATGCGCTCTTTCCACTCATAAAGACCCCGGAATACGTGACGCGCCTCCTCTTGATTATCGACAACAGGCGCCATTGTCATTAATCCAATGATCTTTATATGTTTCATATTACTGGTTTCACGCAAAAAAGCCAATACATCATTGGGACTAAGCCCAAATTTTGTCTCTTCACCGGAAATATTGACTTGCAAAAAGCAATTTACGACAGTATCAAGTGCTTCCCCACGCTTATTCAGCTCTTGTGCGAGTGACACACGATCCAGCGAATGGATGTACGGAAAACGACCTACCACCTCTTTGGCTTTGTTCGTTTGCAAATGCCCAATGAAATGCCACGCGCCTCTGTCACCATGCAGCTCATGCTTAGGGAGAGCATCCTGCACGCGGTTTTCCCCAATATCCATAATTCCGACATCCAGTAAATCGCCGATTGCCTTTGCATCAACGTACTTGGTCACGGCAATAATTTTCACTTCTTCGCGTTTGCGGTTTGCCCGGTCACAAGCAGCTTGTATTCTTTTTTCAATCGCTTCCAGCCTGTCTTTTATCGCTTGTTGCTCGTTTGTCATGACTCTTTCCCCTCTCTTTGTTTCTACACAGCCTTCCAGCCGATATACGAAGCCATCCGTCCTGTAGTACCAGCGATGCCAGCTTCCTTGCGATGCGAGAAAAACATGTCCGTGCGGCAGCTTGTACACCAATCTGTCGTCATGATTTGTTCGCGCACAATGCCCGATTCGAGTAAAATGGCGGTATTTAGTTGGCGTAAATCAAGCATGTATCGATTATTTTGGGACGCTGTGACTGCCGCTTCCCAGTCTTTTGCGCTTGCTCGCACTTGTGTGATGATCCGATCGTCCACCTCATAACAGCAGCCGCCAATTGAAGGACCAATCGCTACAAGCAGCTCTCCCGGCTTAGCTTGAAATTGATCCTGCATGGATTTCACCATTTCCTCGGCAATTCTCCCCACTGTACCTTTCCAGCCAGCATGAGCAAGGCCAATCGCACCCGTAGCAGGATGCAGGAAGTATAACGGAACGCAATCAGCATAAAAGGAAGTCAGCAGAACACCCTTTTGTCCGGTAAACAAACCATCGGTAGACTTGATCACGTCATCCAGACTATCTTTGCCTGCTCCTGCCGCCATCACCTGGCATACGCGATTTCCATGCACCTGATCTGCACACGTCCATGCGGAAAAAGGCATGTCTACCTCTTGTGCAAGCTTTTGCCTATTGGACACAACATGCTCCTGCTCATCCCCTACATGCAATCCCATATTAAAAGATCCGTACGGTTGTTCACTTTCCCCACCCGCGCGAATCGTAAACCCGGCCACTAATCCTGGAAAGCGGCTCTCCCATTCCAGCAAACGTAAGAATGGCTTCTCCTCTACCATAACAAACGGTTCTCTCATGTTGTTCTCACCTTCCTCATATGGCTTATCATACCATAGCCGCGAAGATTAGAGAAACGTGGCTTACCATCTGCAGCCATCTACGAACTCCTTTTCTAAAAGCGAAAAAAAGGCGCTTTTCCGCCTTTCTTTCCCTACTCCCTGTATTCATCTCCACCAGAGGTTCTCGCTTCAACCTTCAATGTTTCCTCCATACGTACCAGCACCACATCTTTCCCGATTTTGACGATATTGCGCCAAGGGATGACGTAGTCGTTCCCGGAAGAAAAGAAACCGAGAAACTTGCCTGGTCCCGGTATGACGATGGCCTCCACACGTCCATGACGCAGATCAATCTCAAGATCAGAGATTTGACCCAGCCGTTTCCCATCCAGAATGTTTACCACTTCTTTGGTCTGGAAGTCAGAGATTTTCACCATTCTCCCTCACCTACTTTTCTCCGTTACTTTCAGTATATGAGTGAGCGTGAGAATATGTCCGTTTCGTTAGGAGTGTCGATGAGAAAACTTTGCTTTGCCGACGCGTAGCAAAGACAGGGGCTGATTGCACAAAAAAATCCGGCGAGGAAAACACCGCCGGATGAGTATGTAGTTCAACTTACGATTGCACGTGTTTTTGCATATGAGCAATTGCCGCTTTCTCCAGACGAGATACCTGGGCTTGTGAAATGCCGATTTCCTCCGCTACTTCCATCTGGGTCTTCCCCTCATAAAAGCGCATGGACAAAATCATTTTTTCCCTGTCACCCAGTCGTTGCATCCCTTCACGCAGGGCAATCTCCTCTACCCAGGTTACGTCCTTGTTTTTTTCGTCGCTGATTTGATCCATGACATAAATCGGGTCCCCGCCATCTTGGTAGATCGGTTCGAACAATGAGACCGGGTCCTGGATCGCATCAAGCGCAAACACGACGTCTTCCTTGGCCACGTTCAATTCCTGGGAAATCTCTGTAATGGTGGGCTCTCGCGAATGCTTGTTGGTCAGGTTGTCACGTACCTGTAATGCTTTGTAGGCGATGTCTCGCAGGGATCTGGATACGCGAATCGGATTGTTGTCCCGTAGATAGCGTCGTATTTCCCCGATAATCATCGGTACCGCATACGTAGAAAATTTTACGTTTTGACCGAGATCGAAGTTATCGATCGCTTTCATCAATCCAATGCAGCCCACTTGAAACAAATCATCTACAAATTCTCCGCGATTGTTAAAACGCTGGATCACGCTGAGCACCAGACGCAAGTTTCCGTTGACCAATTTTTCACGGGCTGGCAGTTCGCCACTCTGCAATCGCTCAAACAAATCCCGCATTTCTTTGTTGGTCAATACCGGAAGCTTGGAGGTGTCTACTCCGCAGATCTCGACTTTATTTCGCGTCACGTCTTTCCCTCCTCGAAGCAAGAAAAAAGTCCCTAACCCGGTTGTCTTGAAAGGCCGCGTACTGACGCGTAGCCGACAAGTAATGGCAATTGGGCCACTATCTGTCACTGGTTTAGGAACAGTATCCCCTCAGGATGGGAAAATATGCGTTAGACCATTTTGTTGAATTCTTTTCGCAACCGTTTTATAATTCGCTTTTCCAGACGCGAAATATACGATTGTGAAATGCCTAGCAAATCCGCTACATCCTTCTGTGTTTTCTCCTCTTCTCCCGCCAATCCGAAACGCAGCTCCATAATAATTCGTTCCCGATCTGAAAGTTTATCCAATGCTTTTTTCAGCAGCTTGCGGTCCACCTGATCCTCGATATTTTTGTAGATCGTGTCATTCTCCGTCCCCAATACATCAGAGAGCAAAAGCTCGTTTCCATCCCAATCGATGTTCAACGGCTCATCGAAAGAGACCTCGGAGCGGATTTTGTTGTTTCTGCGTAAGTACATCAAAATCTCGTTTTCGATGCAGCGTGAAGCGTACGTTGCGAGCTTTATATTTTTATCTGGATCAAACGTATTTACCGCCTTGATCAAACCAATCGTCCCGATACTGACCAAATCCTCGATATTGATTCCTGTATTCTCAAACTTGCGAGCAATATACACTACCAGACGAAGATTGCGCTCAATCAGCATACCTCGGACAGCAGGATCACCCGATGGCAACCGACCCAGCAGCACTTCCTCTTCTTCCCTGGTCAGAGGTGGAGGCAATGCTTCACTCCCGCCGATATAATAGACTTCTTCAGCGCGTGCACCAATCCATAGCAGGAAACGGTACCAGGTCAATTGTAAATGTAGGCGAAGTTTTACATACATGATTAGCCCTCCTGTTTGAGAATAAAGGTTGGTTCTTTCCTTTCAGTTTCCATCATAGCCGGATGCACGATGGCCTGGTACTTCCCGTCAGCTGCGAGTGGAATCGGATTAAGTCCGATCAGCACTTTTGCCGTTTCGTAGCGAACACCGTCCTGCATAACAAAGACATGGTCCGGTTTGATTGCGAGCAAAAAATCCATTCCTCTTGATACACTTCGATACGGGATCAATCGTACGCGAGATTGCCACTGTGCAGGGAGCTCCTCCCAAGATCCGTCCAGCTTCTCCCACACTCCACCGTTTTCATCGGTTTGTCGGAGAAGCGACGGCGGAAGCAGATGTGCTAACATTTTCGTTTCCATGATCATGACGGGAATGCGCGTAATCGGTTCATGCAGCTGGTTGCCGGTATCAACCAGACCTCGGCAAATCACTTTTTCACCGAGTAAGGTCACAACTACATCGACGAGAAAAGCTTCGATTTTACGCGGTTCCTGAATAGCTCGATAGCTCTTTTTTCCGAGTACAAACACCAGTGCAAAACCAATGACGAGAATCGCAAGCGTCGGTTTAAATCCAATCCCGAATCCATCGTTGTGCGTCACCACCAATCCATTGACGATTTCACTCTGCGGCGCTAAAAAATATTGGAGACCAAACACTCCTCCCCCGAAGACAAACGCAACGAAGTAAAAAATAATCAGGTTGTTAGCAAAAGCGAGTAATCTCCTGTTCCCAAAGGCAATCCATAGCATGATGATGGAAAAGAGTAGCTTGACAGACCATTGATACATCGAAGAAAACGCCGGAAAAAAGAAAAAGGCAAGATAGGTGCATCCAAACAAGGAAGCAAGGGCAATCCTCCACCATACTACGCGCTCTTTGCGAAAATAAGCTGTAAACCAGAGCAACAAGGTATCAATGCCCAGATTGAGGAGTAGAATGATATCAAGGTACACAACCACTTCTGTTTCACCTCCTGTCCTTCCCCTTACCTGGCCCGCAAGCATATACGAAGATAGAAATATGCGAGAAATGCCACGCTTGGTAGTGACGGAACAGGTCTGTTCGTGGACTACCTCCTATCAGTAAATGCAGTATATATCAATGTGTATGTAAAGTCTGTCAATTCTTGACGGTGTTTTTTTGGTTTTTTTGTAGAACGTTTTTTGTCATAAAACCGCCTTCCTACTCGTACAATTTTGCCCACTTGTCCACCCGTTTCGGTTCCCTTCCGTTGGCCTCTTCAAGACTTGTCCTCCCCTTAGCACTCCCCCAACTCTTTATGGCAAAATAAAAAAAGCCTTGTCCCTTTTACGGAACAAGGCCTTGCTCATTTACTTTTTGTTGCGACGACGGTTGCGCAGGAACGCTGGAATATCCAGATTGTCCAGATTGCTCATGGAGAAGAAGGACTTATCATCTTCCTCTTCTTTTGGACGGCTGGTATTCGTATTTGAAATTGGGGTTGGACGATTTCCGGATGTGCTGATCGGCTGTTGCTGCCGACGTGGTGGCTCAGCAGCGCGTTGTGCTTGCTCAAAACCTGTAGCAATTACGGTTACGACCAGCTCGTTTTTCAAATCTTCGTTAATGATCGCACCGAAGATCATGTTTACATCAGGGTCTGCCGCAGAAGAAACGATATCGGCTGCCTCGTTTACTTCATACAAGCTGAGGTTGGTACCACCAGCGATGTTCATGAGAACACCACGTGCACCATCAATGGAGTTTTCCAACAGAGGGCTGGAAATCGCACGACGAGCGGCTTCAGCTGCACGGTTTTCTCCACTGCCTACACCGATACCCATCAATGCTGAGCCACGCTCTGTCATGATTGTCTTCACGTCAGCAAAGTCCAGGTTGATCAGTCCAGGCACCGCAATCAGGTCGGAGATCCCTTGAACACCCTGGCGCAAAATGTTGTCTGCCTCACGGAAAGCTTCCAGCATCGGCGTATTTTTATCTACAATTTCCAACAAGCGATCATTCGGGATCACAATCAAGGTATCGACTTTTTCTTTCAAAGCCGCAATTCCCACTTCACCATGCTGGGAACGTTTGCGTCCCTCAAAGGAGAACGGACGGGTAACAACCCCTACTGTAAGGGCACCCAGTTCTTTCGCAATTTCAGCAACTACTGGAGCCGCACCGGTACCGGTACCGCCACCCATACCAGCTGTTACGAACACCATATCCGCACCACGCAGGGCGTTTTCAATCAAATCGCGGCTTTCTTCAGCAGCCTTTTTTCCGATTTCCGGATTAGCGCCCGCTCCGAGACCACGAGTCAGTTTTTCTCCGATTTGCAGCTTGATGTCTGCACTAGACAGTTGGAGTGCCTGTGCATCCGTGTTCAGGGTAATAAACTCTACCCCTTTCACGCCGCTTGCGATCATACGGTTTACCGCGTTGCTACCGCCTCCACCGCAACCAATCACCTTAATTCGTGCAAAGGATTCCAAATCCATATCAAATTCCAGCATATTGCTAGTCCTCCCCAATTCAACATAAGAAAGCTCCGTGAATACGAAAACTTTATAACAAGCGTAGAAACATTCCGTTGATCCTCTTCACTTTCATTGGGAAACGAAACATCTCGATTATCGCCAATTTGGTGTAAAAAGCGGCAACGGTAAAAACTTTCTCTTGAAGCATCATCATGGTGTGTTACCGCATGTTTGCGGAAAACAGTTTAAATGAACTCACTAAACCAATTTTTCATTTTTTCCATCAAACCGCCACCTTCTTTTGGCTTAGACACGGTTTGCTTCTCGCTGCTCTTGGTTACTTTGCTGCCTTTGAATGAGGGGGTGACGCTAACGCTGCGGCGCTCCATCAACTGCAAGGCATACTGAATCAAACCTACCCCAGTGGTGTAGGCAGGATCGCGGACTCCAATGTAATCAGGAATCGCGATTCGCACAGGAGCATCCAGTTCTTCCTTTGCCAGCTCCAACATACCTGGCATTGCCACTGTACCACCAGTAAGTACATAACCGCCTGCGATTTCATCGCGATAGCCCAGCTTGTAGACAGCCTGCTCTACTAGTTGGAATATTTCCGCAGCACGCGGCTCAATAATGCTGGCCAAATCCACTTGGGTAAACTGCTTTTCTACCTCGCTGCCAATCCGATTCACCTTGAATTTGACGTCATCTGATGCTTCATCGATCAAGGCGCAGCCGTTTTTCGTCTTAACCCGGTCTGCTACATCCGTGTGTGTGCGCAATCCCAGTGAAATATCACTGGTAATGTGGTCGCCACCGATGCCGATCACGGTGGTTGCTGCCAATTTTCCTTGCTCGAATACACCGATCGTGGTAGAACCCGCACCGATGTCGACTAAAACGACACCCATATTTTTGTCATCCTTGGAAAGAGCGACAGTGCTTGCTGCGAGTGGTTGCAAGAAAATCCCTGCAACTCGCAAATTAGTTCTTTGGGTACAGCGAACAATGTTATGTACGACCGTTTTCAACCCGGTCACGATGGTTCCTTCCATTTCCAGACGGACACCGATCATACCACGAGGGTCTTTTATACCACCTTGTCCATCAACGATGTACTCCTTTGGTACGACCTCGATAATTTCACGGTCCGGTGGAATGGCAACAACCTTTGCTGCCTGAATTACGCGTTGGATGTCTTCTTCTCGTATCTCACGGTCTTCGCTGGATACAGCGACAACCCCTTGTGTTTCATGCAGCTCAATGTGGTTTCCAGTAATCCCCACATATACTTCTTCGATCGAAACATCAACCATGCGCTCAGCATGATCCACTGCTTCACGGATGGCATGCACGGTTTGGTCGATGTCGACGATCACGCCCTTCTTAATTCCTTCGGAGTGTGATTGGCCGACGCCGATGATGTTGATGGAACCGTTGGTGATTTCGCCGATCATGACGCGTACTTTGGATGTTCCAATGTCTAGGCTGACGATGAGTTCATTGCTTACCAAACCTGTGACACCTCCCCTGCTACGTCTTTTATCTTGCTAAGATGAGAACACCTGCATAATTTATTCCACACAGGACTACCATTCCCTTTTTTTCATCTTGAATTTTTGTAAAAAAATGACCTTCTTCCCATTTCTTCGTTCTACTCCTGTTGATTAATCCAACGAGATAGAACAATTCTCCTAATAACCGCCAAGTTGTTGAACAATCGAACACCAAAAGCTACGATTGCTGCCAAGTAGAGATCGATGCCCAAGAATGCCCCGATAAAAGCAAGGCCTGCTGCAAAGAGCGTGTTGAAAAAGAATCCGGACATAAAAATCCGAACGTTAAAAGTGCGCTCAAGGAATGAACGAATCCCTCCAAAGATCGTATCCAATCCAGCCAAAAGGGCAATGGACAGATAGCTACTGTATTCCTGGGGCACACGCCAATCCAGCAAAAAGCCGACAGCGAGACCGACAATCAGTCCGATAAGCGGGAGCCACATGGTTACGAATCTCCTTTTTCTTTCACAGGTTTCATAAATTGGATGGAACGTGTTTCATTATTGGCGGAAATCATCAGCTTGTCCCGTTTTTCGGCCAGCACCTTTTTGTTTGCAAGCTGAAAGTTTTCCTCCACACCCTCCAGCTTCAATGCTGACAGCAGAACGTCAGGTTCCCCCAATGCTTTTATTTCATACGGAGGCTTGATTGTCCTGGTATCAATCTGAATCACGTCCCCTACGTTGCGAATAGCGGAAGTGGTTATTAAGCGATGACCGTTGATTGAGACTGCTTGTGCTCCGTTGGCAAACAAAATATTGACCAACCAGCGCAAATCCTCATCATCAATCGTGTAATCACCGACAACCGGCACAGGCATGTGCTCGTCCAGGATGTGCTCATCGGGAATGTGGGCATCGACTACTTCCAGCACGACACCTGCTCCCTCTACGCCAACCATACCAGCCATCCTGCGATTACGTGCCAGCTCCTCTTTCATGACGGAGATGCTTTCATCTTCGCTGAGTGAGGTTTCGTACTGATAGTACAGCTGATTGTACTTCGAAATGTCTGCCAGCAAGTTTTTATGCTTTTCCAGTTCTTTTTGCAGCGTTGTTCTAAGCTCTGCAATGCTCCTGGACTCTTTGTGCACGGGATGCAAACTGCTTCGCAACTGAACAGTCAACATCACACCTATGATAGCACTAATAATGGCAAGAATAAATGTGATTTTACGGCTTTTTTGTAACATAGGTAAACGCATCCTTTAATTAGGAGTGTTTGGTTTTGGAGTCACCGACAAAAGCAGGTAATTGGACCCGGTCCTTTTTGGCTACGTCGATTTGCACAAAGTCCTGAAGGCTATGTAGTACACCCCCTGGCAAATTCAACGCGCTCTCCATAGTTCCAGGGTCCCCTATGGCAGTGACGACAAAAGGAGCAGCAGATTTAATGCCATTGACAATAATGGTCGGTCCTACACAGCGTATCGATGAGTTGCTGACAAGCCGCTGTCCATTGATGCTGATCGCCTCCGCGCCAGCTGCTCGCAGCTCATTGACAACAAGTCGCACATCCTGCTCATGTACGATGTAGTTGGCAATGTCAGCACTATTGGCCGCGTTCTGGCTATCCTGCATCGTAATCACGATTCCTGGCCCTTCAACGGCAACCACTCCTGAAAGCATCCGTGCTGCTTCCAGCTGGCTGAGTGTTTCCGCTGCCTCTGATTTGCGCTCAGCCATTGCTTCCTCCACTTTGCCTACTTGGCGCTGCAAGTCAATCAATTGATTTTCCAGATGTCTGTTTTGTTCTTTTTCTGAGAGAATCCGGTCATTCAATTGTGTTTCCTGCTGGAAGAGCTGATCATTGATGCGCTCCTTGCGCGTCAACTTCGTGGTTTCAATCGAGGTGGCCACCAGAAAGCCGGTACAAAACGTCACAACGGTTAAATAAAGATGAAACTTACGGCGACGACTCATTGTCTGCTTTCCCCTTTTTAGTGTGTAGAAAAGTTCACGCGCTGCTCCATAACAAAGCAAGCTTGCGCAAACATCTCAAAACGCCTCATTACGTGCCTTAGCGTCTTTTCGAGCATTTCTTTGGTACAAAGTTTACTGCGGCTTTTGCGTTTGCTCTTCTCCGTTCGTAAGTGGAATCGCTGAACCCGCTGCCCCGTAAGGAACAAACCAAGGCTGTTCAAACAAAGAAAGCACTCCTTTTGAATTGGCAGGCAGCTCTTTGACGATCGACGGGTACCAGTTCAACATCTTGTCCAGCTTATAAAGCACGCTGCGAACCTCGTTTCCGTCCCGCATATACAAGGTTACGCGCTGTTTATCATAGATGGTTGGCGTCAGAGCAATATCGGAAATTTCTCCAAGTACAGCCGGGGTGAGCTTTGACAACGATTTCGCGAGATTAGGGAGCTGCTCTGGCGATGCCCAGGAGCTGATCAAGGGCCTGTCCACTACACGGTCGGCAAAGTTAACTTCCTTTAGCACAACTCCTGTTTCCAGCAGAGGGTATCTCGCTCCATCCTGACCGTTCCAAAAAGCGACCCGCTTAATTTCTGTCACATGCAGCATGATCACTCCCGGAAACGATCGGCTAATTGTTACCTCTTTGATTCCGGTCAACGGTTTCAGACTGCTCTGTACACTGCCTTCCCAAACATTGAGAAATTGCATATCCTTCGTCAGACCCGAATTTTGAATAATTTGCTCTGTAGAATAAATATCATTTCCGAACACTTGAATTTCCTGTACTTTGCTGTACGGAGATCGAATAAAAACAATAATAAGAACGGTAAGAAAAAAGAAAAGAAGCAAAAAGACCAGTTTGCGGTTTCCCCGTTTACGGGGGCGTTGCTGTTTGACTTGCGGAATACGTTCCTCAATTACCGCCATGGCCGTACCTTCCTCGTTCATACTAGGCTTTGCGCCTGCAAAAATAAACATGAACTTTCCCTAGCTGCTCATCCAAAATCATACAAGATGTAAAAAAATGTAAATTTACAAAACAGGGAAAGCGGCATAGCAGTATGCCGCTTATCTACCCTCGGTTATATCGACACCCGTGATATATTTGCTCCTAGCTGACTCAACTGATGCTCCAAGCGTTCATATCCCCGGTCGATATGGTGGATCTGATTCACCGTAGTAGTCCCTTCTGCTGCAAGACCCGCAAGAACCAAAGCTGCTCCTGCTCGAAGATCTGTCGCTTCCACATTCGTAGCAGTCAATTTGCCAACGCCACGAATAATAGCGGAGCCCAGATCAACGTATATGGAGGCGCCCATTCGCGCCAATTCATTCACATGTTTGAATCTTCCTTCAAAAATCGTTTCTTTAATGACACTCGTTCCCCTCGCCTGTGACAAAAACACCATCAGCTGCGCCTGTAAATCAGTGGGAAACCCAGGGAATGGCGAGGTGATGATCCGGTCGTAGGCACGTGGACGCGAGGTGCATTTGATTTCCATTATATCATGGCGGGTCTTGATTTCAACACCACAGCTACGGGCAACCTCAATCAATGCTGTAAGATGTTCAGGAAGCGTGTTCGTCAGCTCGACATGCCCTTGCGATACGCCGATTGCCAATAAGTAGGTTCCTGTTACAATCCGGTCCGGAATAATCCGATAGCTCACTGATCGAAGCCGGGGGACGCCGCTTATTTCAATTGTATCTGTTCCCGCACCGCGGATACGCGCGCCCATCGCATTCAAAAAGTTTTGCAAATCGATAATCTCCGGTTCTCTTGCAGCATTGCAAATTCGCGTTGTACCTTTTGCCAGCACTGCCGCCATCATAATGTTTTCTGTTGCGCCCACACTGGGGAAGGAAAGAAAGATATTGGTCCCGCGCAATTGCTTCGCCCGAAATGTAATGTAGCCTTCCGATTCTTCAATCTTGGCTCCGAGCGCAGTCAGGCCGGCTAAATGCAAATCAATTCTGCGCTCTCCAATATCGCACCCACCTGGTCTGGAAATGGTAACCTCACCCAATCTTGCCAAGAGCGGTCCAGCCAAGAAAATAGAAGAGCGCATCTGGCTCATCAAGTCATCTGGCACTAACGGGACGGAGACAGACGACGTATCTAGATCAACACAGCTGTCCACATGGTTCGTTTTCGCTCCCAGCGACGTGAGGATCTCCAGCATGACCTTTATATCTTTTAGGTGGGGAACGTCATAGATATAGAATTGCCCTTCCGCCAGCACAGCGGCTGCAAGAATAGGAAGAGCAGCGTTCTTAGCTCCTTGGATCCGAAGCGAACCGGACAGAGGTCTTCCGCCTTCGATCGCAAAAGTCTCCAAACTTTCACCTCCGTGTTACCCCTCGCCCACCACCAGGACTTCCGGGTGCAGGTCAACCCCGTATTTCTCGAGGATCGTGCTCCGTACATGGCTGATCAAGGTGAGGACGTCGGTAGCCGTGGCCCCTCCACAATTCACGATGAAGTTCGAATGTTTTTCCGAAACCTGAGCTCCTCCAATTCGGTATCCTTTGAGTCCTGCTGCTTCAATCAGGCGTCCCGCATGATCCTGTGGCGGATTCCGAAACACGCTGCCGGCACACGGCATTTGCAATGGCTGTGTCTGGCGCCGTCTGTCTTTGTTTGCAGCGAGTGTAGCCGCAATCTCCTTGCGATCTCCAGTGCGCAATTGAAACCGGGCCTCAAGCACGATTCCTTTTTGCTTTTGCAGCAAGGAAGTCCGGTAACTAAAGCTCAGTTCTTCGTTATTCAACACCTTACATTCGCCGTTTTCGAAGAGGATCTCGGCTTCAATAAGAATACGTGAAAGATCAGATCCGTGTGCCCCAGCATTCATGTAGACGGCCCCGCCTACTGTACCAGGAATACCTCCTGCAAATTCCATACCTGTTAATCCCATCTTACCTGCCTCCACCGCCAGGCGGATCATGGAATATCCGGCACCCACACACACCTCTTCGCCCTTGAACTCACAGTGGCTTAGTCCCTCTGCCACCTTCAGCACGGCTCCTCGAAACCCTCCGTCCCTCACCAGAAGGTTGGAACCGCGCCCTATCACATTCCAAGGAACTTTATGGCGATGGAGAATCTGCAAGGCTGTTTGCAAGGATGCTTTATCCTTGGGCTGGATCAACAAATCAGCAGGACCCCCAATCCGCCAAGTCGTATGATTGGCGAGAGGTTCATCAGTCCACACTTTTTCGATTCCCGCTTTCTTCAACTCATCTGCGATTTGTTTCATCTTGTGAACCTCCTGATACAATTGCTAGGTCGGACCTAGGTCTTCTCACGTGTTTGCTCTATACTATGCATTCGCCCAGATAGCGTGACAGTCGCCTATCCGCTCATTTCTTTCGTGCGATGGCAGTCAACTGATCCACGATCTCAGTGGCTGCGTGAGGCATTCCTAAAGAAAGGGAAGACTTCTTCATTTGTTCCCATCTTTTCGCATCAGCGAGTATGGCAGACAGCGCTTTAAGCAGACTCTCTCCGGTCAATTCCTGCTCAACAATGACCTCTGCCGCTCCTACCTTTTCCAAGCCGCGCGCATTTTTTTCCTGATGATTATTCGTCACGTACGGGGATGGAATCAAAATGGATGGAACCCCAAGTGCAGTCACTTCTGCCAAGGTAGATGCTCCAGCCCGTCCCACCAGAACATGGGTAGCCGCTAAAACGTCCGGCATATTGTGGACGAATGGAAGCACCGTTATGTTCGTGGAAATATCGCCCATTTGCTGCAACTCGGCATGAATTTTCTCATAGTGAACGTCCCCTGTGACATACACAAAATGAGTATCGGTAAACTGACCTAACTGGTTTACCATGGCAACAACCGCTTCATTGATTGCCCTGGCGCCGCGACTGCCGCCGAAAATCAAGACGATTTTTTTACCCGCATCCACGCCCAAAAAGCTACGACCCGCTTCTGCATTCCCGTGCATTACTTCTGTTGCACGCGGATTTCCGGTCAGCACCGTTTTGGCCGAGGGGAAAAAGGCTAGAGACTCGGAAAACGAAACAGCTACCTTGGTAACCGATCGCGACAAAAACTTGTTCGTTAAACCAGGCACCACATTTTGCTCGTGAATCATCGTTGGAATTCCCAGCTTTGCTGCCGCGTAGACAACTGGACCACATACGTAGCCACCCGTACCAATAACTACATCCGGCCGAAATTCTCGAAGCATTTTTTTCGAATCGGACACAGCCCGTAAAAATTTCCACAGCGTCTTCAAATTATCCAGAGTCAGCTTTCGCTTAAGGCCGCTGATCTCTACCGATTGAAACGGAATTTCCGTGCGTGGAACAAGCTGTGCCTCAAGCCCATGCTTACTGCCGATATACAAAAAGGCAGCCTGCGGATGTTGGCGAGAAACTTCTCTCGCCACCGCAAGCGCCGGATAAATATGCCCACCTGTGCCACCGCCTGTTAGGACGACGCGCATACGATCACACCTTCCATGAACGTTCCTCTATATCATTGCTTCTATCTTCATCATAATCGTTTTTTATCGTGAAAACCGAGAAATATTCAACAAGACTCCGACACCTGTCAGCATCAGTGTCAAGGATGAGCCTCCATAGCTTAAAAAGGGCAATGTGATTCCCGTTACAGGAAACATACCGGTCACAACCCCGATGTTGATAACGACCTGGATCGCAATCATTCCGATGATGCCTAAAGCAAGAAGACTGCCGAATAAATCTGGCGCCGTAATCGCTGTCCTCATCCCCCGCCACAAAAGCAGCAGGAACAAGAGGAGGATTAAGGTCCCGCCGATGAAGCCCAGCTCCTCAGCTACAATCGAAAAAATAAAATCATTGTATGGTTCCGGGAGATACAGATGCTTTTGTCTACTCTGACCGAGACCTAATCCCAAAAGTCCTCCAGGTCCAATCGCGTATAGCGACTGGATGATTTGATATCCCGTATTGAGAGGGTCTGACCACGGATCGAGGAAGGAAGTGATCCTCTTGACCCGATAGGGTGCCGATAAAACCAATCCGACAAAGCCGGCTACACCAAGCATGCCAAGCCCAGCAAAATGACTCACTCTGGCACCGGAGGCAAAAATCATGATGACAGCCGTCCCCATCAAAACAGTTCCTGTGCCCAAGTCTGGCTGGAGCATGATCAAACCGAAGCACACCGACGGAATCCCCAATGCAGGAACCAGCCCTTTGCGAAACAGAACAACTTGTTTTTGGTTGTCCGACAGCCATTTAGCCAGAAAAGCAACAACACCCAGCTTGGCGAATTCACCTGGCTGAATCCCGAATGCCCCAAATCCTAACCAGCTTTTTGAACCGTTCACTTCAATCCCGATTAACAAGACCAGTACAAGAAGTCCCAAGCTCGCAATAAAACCTACTTTGGCCCACTGCTTCCACACCCAATAATCAATGTTCATCGTAATGTACATCGAGGTGATGCCAAGCAGAGCAAAAATCAGCTGGCGCTTGGCAAAAAAATAAGGATCGGAAAATGGCGGCTTTTGCGCAACAATCGCACTGGCGCTGTACACCATCACGATGCCAATTCCCAATAAAAAAAGTGTTGCAAAAATAATTACAAAGTCGGGGGCAGAGCGTACCTTGCTCATTTTGCCAGGTCATCCTTTCTCACGCCGTCCCGATCAACTGTTTATTCATGAAGCACTTTGGGACGTTATGCTAGGCTTGTTTTAAGTCTATGCACGCCGTCCTTAAACATGCTCCCCCGAACTTCAAACGAAGGAAACATGTCCCAGCTCGCACACGCCGGGCTGAGTAAAACCACGTCTCCCGGTTGTGCTAATCGCGAAGCAGCAAGAACGGCTTTGTCCACAGTATCGACATGGATTCGCTCGTTAATCCCTGCATCTTCTGCCCGCTCCAGTAAAATTGGTGCCGTTTCTCCGAGAGCGATAACCGCTTTGACTCTTCCTGAAATGACAGGTAGCAGCTCCCGGAAGTCTACCCCCCGATCAAGCCCCCCGCAAATCCAGACAACAGGCTCTGTGCATGCCTGCAGGGCTCTTGAAGCTGCCTCTGGATTGGTAGCCTTGGAATCATTAAAGTAATTGACCCCATTAATCGAAGCAACAAATTCCATCCGATGCTCTACACCAGCAAACGTAGAGAGAACCGTTGCAATCGATTGCTTGTCTGCTCCAGCCAGGAGCGTCACGAGAATAGCCGCCAATGCGTTGTCCACATGTGGTACCGTAATGTCTTTTACTCCAATGATTTCTTCAACATGGCCCTGACCATCTGCATACACAATCATGCCGTCCTTCACGTAAGCACCTCTGGGCACTTCCTGCGTCTTGCTAAAGAAATAGGTACGAGCTGACAAGTGTCCACAGTGATTCATGATCTCAGACTGGTCGTATGGAAGAATCGCGACATCCTCCTCGGTCTGATTTGCAAACAGTTTCAGCTTGGCATTCAAATACTCTTCCATGGAATGATGGTAATCCAAATGAGCCGGGTACAGATTTAGCAGCACGCCGATATGTGGACGAAACTCTTTTGTCCCCATTAGCTGAAAGCTGCTCAGCTCCGCTACCAACCATTCATCCGGCTGCGCCGTTTCAGCCAGCCCGCATAGAACCGTTCCGATATTGCCACCAACCATAGAGCTGATATTGGCTTGCTTTAAAATCAAACCAACGAGTGTCGTCGTCGTCGTTTTTCCATTGGAGCCGGTGATCCCGATTATGGGTGCTTTCGCAATCTGATATGCGAGCTCCACCTCAGTCATGACTGGAATTCCCAGCTCGAGTGCTCGAGCTACCGGAGCAGCTTCGTAGGGGATTCCTGGATTTTTGACGACAAGTGCTACATCCGTATGTACGAGATCGTCAGGATGATACCCGCAAATGACCGTAATCCCGAGCGCCTCCAGCTCTTCTGCTCCCGGCGATTCCCCGCGCGGCTTACGGTCATTGACCACGACATGCGCACCAAAGCGGTGTAACAGCTTTGCCACTGCCACACCGCTTTTCGCCATTCCTAAAACGACAATTTGTTTCCCTTGATAGTCGATCATCTGATTGTCACCACCTCGAGGTATACACCCAGTCCAGCAAAAAAGATCCCCACCAACCAAAAGGTCACAACAACTCGCCACTCGGACCAGCCTGTTAACTCAAAGTGGTGATGAAGAGGACTCATTCGGAAAATCCGCTTTCCTCTCGTTTTAAAGGAAATAACTTGAATGATTACAGAAAGCGTCTCAACAACAAACACTCCACCGATGATCGCTAAAAGCAGCTCGGTTTTTGTCATAATCGCAATGGCCGCCAAGGCACCACCCAGCCCCAATGAGCCAGTGTCGCCCATAAATACACGCGCCGGATGAGCATTGAAGACGAGGAACCCAAGAACAGCACCAACCACGGCTGCGCTGAAAATAGCCGTATCATAATCCTGTCCAAACCAGGCGATGATGGCATAAGCACCGAATGCAATCGCCCCTGTACCTGCGAGCAAGCCGTCCAAGCCGTCTGTAATGTTGACAGCATTGGTCGTACCAACTAACAAGAACAAGAGGAATGGGAAGTAAAAATAGCCAAGCTCCAGCTTCCACTCTGTCCCCGGGAAATGCAGCGATGTATCATGCCCCATCGTATACAACAAAATATAAGCACCAATACCAAGCACAATCTGGCCAGCAAATTTTTGTTTTGCGGTCAAACCCAGATTGCGTTTTTTTCTGATCTTAATGTAATCATCCAAAAATCCGATCAACCCGTATCCGAGTGTCACCAACAGCAAAAAATATACTTTCATTCCCACATTGGCAAACTTCAGTACCGTAAAAATGAGTGCCAAAAGAATGATGGTCCCCCCCATCGTAGGGGTACCTGCCTTCTTATAATGGGACTGTGGCCCTTCTTCCCGGATTGCCTGCCCAAACTTCAGACGGCGAAGGAACGGGATAAATAGTGGTCCAATAAGTACAGCGATGAGAAACGCAGCGACGATCGTGACGATGAGTACGTTGTCAGCGAACATGCCCGAACCTCCTTTCTTTCGATGCTATTTGAACGCATCTGTCTTTATTCTTGGTTGTACCGGGCGATCGCTTCACGTGCTACCTCGCGATCGTCGAAGGACAATACTTCCGATTTTATAATTTGGTACGTTTCATGACCTTTTCCTGCAATCAGGATGACATCCTCTGCCTTCGCAAGCGAAACCGCGTGATTGATTGCCTCGCGTCGGTCTACAACGGATGTATAGCTGTTCTTGGATACACTGGCGAGGCCTGCAAGCATATCGTCAATTATCGCTTGCGGCTCCTCTGAACGAGGATTATCTGATGTTAAGACGGTCATATCTGCATACTTTGTTGCGATCTGCGCCATAATTGGGCGCTTGGTGCGGTCTCGATCTCCGCCGCAGCCGACTACGCAGAAAATCCGCCCTTTGGCAAACTCTTTAATGGTCATCAGAGCATTTTCCAAGCTGTCAGGAGTATGCGAATAATCGACCAGTACCGCAAATGGCTGACCTGCTTCCACAGCCTCAAAGCGTCCATCTACACCAGCAACTGTTTCCAGACTGGCTTTGATCTCTTCCAGTATGATTCCTTCAGCAAGTGTAACCGCGATTGCTGCAAGAGCGTTATACACATTGAACTTCCCCATCATCCGCAGGTTAAAGCGAACGCTGCCAGCAAACGTATGAGCTGTAAAGGAAGTACCCTTGCTCGTAATTTCAATATCGGTGGCCCGCACATCAGCCGCACGATCAATTCCATATGTGATGACTCTGGCAGGAGTAACCGTCGCGTACAGCTCCGAGGCATCGTCATCCGCATTTAATACAGCCGTCTTGAGTCTGTCGGGATCATAGCTATTTCCCAACTGGGAAAAGAGCAACGATTTGGCGTAGCGATAGTTATCCATCGTTTTGTGGTAGTCCAGATGATCCTGCGTCAGGTTTGTAAACACAGCTGTATGGATGTTGCAGCCGCGTACACGCCCCATCTCCAGCGCATGAGAGGACACCTCAATAATCGCGTAGTCTGTGTTCACATCGCACATGCGACGGAAGCTTCGTTGCAGATCTACAGCGTCAGGAGTCGTGTTCTTCACTTCTTCTGTGACATCACCAATCCGCATGTGAATCGTACCGATCAACCCCGTCTGTTTGCGTTGGTCACGCAAAATCTTGTCGATCAGATGAGTGGTGGTCGTCTTTCCATTAGTCCCTGTCACACCAATCACTTTTAATTCACGTGTGGGAGAACCGAAAATACGATCAGCCAGCATCGCCATTGCCCGCCGGGTATCCGGCACTCTGACAATGGTAGCTGGCACGTCCAGATCTTTTTCGGATAGCACAGCAACGGCTCCATTGTTAACCGCTTGAGCCGCAAACGTATGTCCATCCACGGTATACCCAGTCAGACAAACAAACAAGAAGCCGGGTTTAACCTGGCGCGAGTCTGCTGTCAAACCAGTAATCTCCATGCTGTCATCCCCTGTGACCTGATATGGCAACAGCGGCATGAGCAGATCCCGTAGAAACATGAAACAGGCACCCCATTCTCCAACTAGTATAGACAAAAATGTACCGATTTGTACAAGCACAAAGACAGAGCGTCCGTAGACAAGCCTACTTCCCTCCGCCTTCGAAATCTCATTTTATAGCTAATTGTTCAATTTGTCACCAAGATGGATACGAATTTTTCCGCCCTCTTCGATTTTTACACCTGCTGCCGGCGATTGTGCGATCACATACTTCCCTTTTCCTGAAACAACAAGAGGGAGAGTCTCGTACGTTGTGACAACATCTTGCATGGTCTGACCTACCATGTTTGGCACCTCAATCGGACTTCTTTCACCCAGAGCCTTGTTAATCTCTTTGGAAATGCCGTCTTTGCGCTTCGGAACATTCATATGCTGCAGAGACGACTCGATGATGCTTTTTACACTTGGAGCAGCGATCAAACCACCGAATGCAAGTGCTTTTGGATTATCGACAGCAAAATAAACAAGGATTTGTGGATCATCCGCCGGGGCAAAGCCTATGAAGGACACGATATATTCTCCATCCATGTAGCGACCATTTTTAACTTTTTGCGCAGTACCTGTTTTCCCGCCTACACGATAGCCTTCGATGTAGGCCTTATTGCCTGTACCGCGGGCGACAACGCTTTCCAGCGCATAACGAACCTTGTCTGAGGTATCCTTGCTAATGACTTGACGTACTTCTGTCGGGACCGTTCTGCCTATGACGTCGTGGGTAATACCGTCACGCCACTCTTTGGCTACAAAAGGCTTCATCAGCTTGCCTCCGTTGATCGCCGCGGCCACAGCAGCCATTTGCTGAATAGGCGTAACGGAAACCCCTTGACCGAACGAAGTCGTGCCTAGTTCGACCGGACCTACCCGATTCAGATTAAAGAGCAGGCCATTCTCTTCACCAATAAGGTCTATGCCTGTCTTTTTACCAAAACCAAATTTCTTGATGTATTCAAACAAGCGCTCTTTTTGCAACCGTTGTCCCATAGTTACAAAGCCAGGGTTACACGAGTTCTCTACGACCTCAAGCATCGACTCCTGACCGTGCCCCTGTCGTTTCCAGCAGCGAAGTCTTTTGCCGGCAACATTTATAAAGCCGGGATCATAAAAGCCTTCGTCCAGTTTAATGACGCCTTCATTGAGCGCGGCAGCTAATGTAACGATTTTGAAGGTGGAGCCAGGCTCATATGTTTTCCAGATGGGTAAATTGCGGTTGTATACCTCTACGGGATAATTCTGATATTGATCAGGCTGGAACGTAGGTCGACTGCCCATTCCCAAAATTTCTCCTGTTTTCGGATCCATTGCGATCGCCAGTACATCATCCGGCTGATAAGCAACGACTGCTTGGTCCAGCTCCCTTTCGATAAAGGATTGGATCGTCGAATCCAGTGTCAAATACATGTCCATACCGTTCACTGGCGCTACATAGTCCTCTGAACCTCCAGGCATAACCCTTCCCTTGGCATCTGATGGATAGGAGATGTGTCCCTTGGTCCCATTCAGGAAGGGGTCATAGATCTTCTCCAAGCCAGTCAAGCCTTGATTGTCAATTCCGGTAAAACCTAAAATATGTGCGGCCATTGTCCCGTTTGGATAAAATCTCTTCGTATCTCCAGCAAGGTAGATTCCTGGCAGATTCAGCTCTTGAATCTTCTTAGCCTTTTCGACCGAAATCTTTTTTCCTCCAGGTATTTGGTTATTGCTCATGGCTTTTTTGGTAATCGCTTTTAAGACGTCTTCTTCCTTTTGCTCCAGGATGACGGAGAGCTGTTTTGCGGTTTCTGTCGGATTCTTGATTTGTGCTGGTACGGCTACAATTGTCGGTACACTCATATTGGAAACGAGTTCATTGCCACTCCGATCGAGAATACGGCCTCGATTGGGTTTAAAATCAATCTCACGGTTCAGCAGATCATCTGCCATCTGAGCAAGCCCTGGTCCTTCGACCAGCTGCACGTATCCCAGACGAGTAATGAGTGCCGAATACAGCACGATGCCAATGATTAAAACTACAAAAATACGGCGGCGTACAGTTGCATTGGATACCCGCAAAGCGAGTCCCCCCTCGAATAGGTTGTCTCTTTTTACCATATTCGCCGGGGGGACGGGTTAGAACTATGGGCTTGTGCTCGTTTGGCCTTGCTGATTATTCGTTGCCGGAGGCGTGTTTGTCTGGGTATTTTGACCCACTTCTGTACCTTGTCCAGTAGGGGTCACAGGAGCCGTCGTACCGGCTTGTGGTGGTGTTGTACCTGCCGCAAGGGTCCCCGTTTGACCAGGATTTGCTGGCGGCTGGCTTCCTTCTGCCCCTGCTGGATTTGTCTGCACAGGCGCTGGCGGCTCAGACTCTGATTGCAGCGTCACCTGCAGCTTCTCTGTTCCAGCCAAAACCGTACCAGGCGGGATGCTTTGCTGAGTCACAAAGCCTGTCCCTGTCGATTGCACAGGAATGTTCAATAATGAACTAAACTCCATGACATCCCGTATCGACTTGCCTTTGAAGTCAGGCATTTTGGCTCCCTTTACCCGATCCGTGACAAGCAGGATCTGTTTTCCTGCTGCTACCTTCTCCAATGGCGCAGGGTATTGCTCAACAATTTTTGTCCCTGTACCAATCACCGTAACGGTTAAATTATCCTGCTTGGCACGAAGCTGGGCTGCAGTTGTGGACATCCCTTCGAATTTTGGCAGCGTCAGCTCGATTTGCGGTTGCACAGCCTGTACCGTTTGTACCTTTTTGCCAGAGCTGCTATTTGCAGCCTTGGCCGCATTCACCTGTTGCATATCTGGTTGCTGCTGCAAATATTGCAAGCTGCGCTCCATAATGGACTTAAATGCTGGAGCAATCATCGTTCTACCCCAAAGAGCATACCATTCATCCGTTGCCGGGTCGTCAATGACTACATAAACCAATAGTCTTGGATTGTCCTTTGGCGCGAATCCGATAAACGAGCCAATATAGTGTCCATCCATGATTTTACCTGTATTCGGGTCATACTTTTGTGCCGTTCCCGTTTTACCGGCAACATGGTAGCCTTCGATTTTGTACAGCTTACCAGTTCCGTTTTCACCCGTGACTACGGTTTCCAAGATATCTCTTGTCTGTTTTGCGGTCGCTTCGCTAACGACACGTCTGACTACTTCACGGCCGCTTCGCTCGACAACAGCTCCTGTATGTGGATCGCGCAGCTCCTTGACAATATGCGGCTTCAACAATTCTCCACCATTTGCGATTGCGCCAACTGCTGCAACCTGCTGAATTGCTGTTACTGTTACGCCTTGTCCAAATGTTGTTGCTGCCCAGTCACGTGGAGATTGCGGCTTCTCCAGGTTGATCAGGTTTCCTTTTTTCTCATACGGCAATTCGATTTCGGTAAGGGAGCCCATCCCGAACTTTTTAAAATAATTTCTGAGCTTTTCCAGCTTCAAGCGTTCATAGCCCAGTTTAACGAACACAACGTTACTGGAGCGCTGTACCCCTTCCAAAAAGCTGATACGGCCCCAACCCATCCCGTTGTTATGGTCACGAATCGGAATCTGACCCTTGATGGTGTATTTCCCTGAATCATATTCTTCATTCGGATTGAACTGTTTCTCTTCAATCGCAGCAGCCAGTGTAATAATTTTAAAGGTAGAACCTGGCTCAAACATCGAAGTAACCGCCTGGTTCGTATAATTCGTAATTCCTTGGTAATACGTATTCGGGTTAAACTGGGAGCGGTTTCCCATCGCCAAAATTTCACCTGTCTGCGGATCGGTTACAACAACCGTCATTCCTTTTGGATTGTACTGCTGTACGACCTTGTCCATCGCCTGTTCGACATAATCCTGTATCTGACGGTCGATAGTCAGGTAGACGTCGTAGCCATCCTTTGCAGGGATGTATTGGCCCTCTCCATCAGGAAGCTGGTAACCAGCACCGTCCTTCTGGAACTGCATCTGCCCCTTTTCTCCTTTGAGCTTATCGTTCAATTGCAGCTCGATCCCCATCTTCGGCTCATCGTATAGATCCATATACCCGATGACATGGGAGGCAAAGCTGTTATTGGGATAGAAGCGACGTGAGGTTTCGTCCAAAAAGATGCCCGGCAGCTGATTTTTCTCTACCTGCTCACCACTTGGCAGCTTCGGAAATTGCAAGGCTAATATCCGATTCTTCTGATCCTCGGTAATTTTTTGTCCATAACGACCGAGCTCCACCACTTTTGATTGCTTGGTCAAAACCTTCACCAACTCAGGTACGGGCGCATTCAAAATGGGTGCGAGGCTTGTGGCCGTGAAGTAAGGATCGCGCACTACATCTGTATCCTTGTCATCTCGCGGGATAAGCCTTGCATTTACAGTGTACCCTTTTCCTTCGTAGGCAAGGATTTCGCCGTTGCGATCCTTGATGGAGCCACGCTTCGGCTTCAGTGTCCGTTCCCGATCCCATTGACCTTGTGCGTGCTCCATAATTCTGGCGGCATCAACTGTCTGAATCCAGTAGATTCGAAAGCTTAATCCTGTAAAGATCAGGATCGTGCACAGGGCAACCATCAGCAGCCGGAAATTCATTTTTCGTTTCGTATCCATCATCCACTCACTCCATTAAGTCTTTGTTCATCGTATTTCGACTCTTTTTCCTGTTGTGAATCCGACACTTAAGAAAAAATGTTACCGCACCATCGGCAGTAACATTCATTAATGTTGTGTAGTTTGATTTTGTTGTGATGACGGAATCGAACTTGCCTGAACCTTTGCCTGACCAATCGTATGTACTGCATCCGCATTGTATGTCATGCCTTGTCTTTCTGCTTCCTGCAGAATGCGATTCCCGTTGCTCAGCTGCTCAATTTGCAGCTGGAGCGCCGTATTCTTCTCCGTTACGATTCGGTTATCTTTTTTCGTACTCTGAATTTCGTAGTTGTATTGTGAAATTTGCGAGTAGCCGACGCCTACCAAGCCCAAAGCGACTACCGTCAGAGAAATAAACAAGAGATACAGCAGCTTCTCCCCTGTCGGTATCGTTGGCTTGATTCGGATCGTACGCTTTGTTGTTTTCGTTACGGAGCGCGACTGTTGTTCCAACTCCACAGCCAGGTTTCCGCGGTAGTAGTAGCTCATCGCTTTCTCTCCTTCTCTTTGTTGTACTATAGATCCTACAGCTTCTCCGCTACCCTCAACTTCGCCGAACGCGCGCGTGGGTTCGCTTCCAATTCTTCGTCAGAAGGCAAAATCGGCTTGCGCGTAATAACCTTTACAATCGGTTCGTTCCCACATGTACATATCGGAAAGGATGGCGGGCATGTGCAGCCTTTTGCTAAATCCTGATACACCTGCTTGCAAATCCGGTCTTCCAATGAGTGGAAGGTAATGACGCTTACTCTGCCTGCTGGATTCAGTACATCAACCGCATCGACAACAGCCTCTTTAAAAGCATCCAGCTCATCATTTACTGCAATACGAATCGCCTGGAACGTGCGCTTCGCAGGATGGGGACCAGTACGTCGTGCTGCTGCCGGAATTCCTCCCTTGATCAATTCCACCAGCTCGCCCGTCGTCTCGATTGGCTTCTTTTGACGCTGTTGGACAATTTGCCGGGCAATTCGCCGGGAAAATTTTTCTTCGCCATATTGCCAGATGATATTTGCGATCTCTTCTTCGTCCCACTCATTAATGATGTCATAGGCAGACAACGTCGCCTGCTGGTCCATGCGCATGTCCAGCGGTGCATCGGCATTGTAGCTAAAGCCGCGCTCTCCCTCGTCCAATTGCGGCGAAGAAACACCCAGGTCGAACAAAATTCCGTCCACACCTGTGAGCCCCAAATCACGAATCACGTCTTTGAGATGGCGAAAATTACTCTTAACCAGGGTTACTCTATCCATAAAGGAAGACAATCTCTCACGGGCATTGTCCAGCGCCCAGTCATCCTGATCGATGGCGATCAATCGACCACCTTCTGTCAGGTGCGAAGCGATCAAGCTGCTGTGTCCGGCTCCACCCAATGTGCAATCTACATAGATGCCTCCTGGGCGGATGTTTAGTCCAGCTACAGCCTCTTCCCGCAATACAGTTACATGATGAAACGACAAGATCGTCACTCCCGTTCTTCTTGCTGCTACAAATTAAAGTCCACAAGTTTTTCAGCGATCTCCCCGAACGAGCCTTCGGACTGGGCAAAATAGTCTTCCCAGCGTTCCTTGCTCCAAACCTCCACACGGTTCGATACGCCAATAATGACACATTCCTTTTGCATGCCAGCATGGTCACGCAGGTTAGGCGGTATATTTACCCTTCCCTGCTTGTCCCACTCACATTCGGTTGCACCCGAAAAGAAAAAACGCGTAAAAGCACGTGCATCAGCTTTGGTAAAGGGAAGAGTCTTCAGCTTCTCCTCTAATTGTTTCCATTCTTCCATCGGATAAGCAAACAAGCATTGGTCCAGTCCACGGGTAATAACAAAGGAAGCTCCCAATCCTTCACGGAATTTGGCAGGGATGGTCAGGCGGCCTTTTTCGTCGATGCTATGCTGAAATTCCCCCATGAACACGCCCATTTCCCCCACTTTCCTACCTGGAGGCTCCACTTCCCCCCACTTTTCCCCACTTGAATGCCTAAATCTATTATAAAAAAAAATCCTGCATTTGTAAGCAGGATTTTTTCGCATATTTTTTTGCCGGGAAAGGACGGTTTTCGAGGGGACTATTCGACCCAGCTATCCAGGTACGATTTTTGCTCGTCAGTCAATTTGTCGATTCCGATTTGCAAAGCTTCCAATTTGTACTGAGCAACCATTGCATCCAGCTCATAAGGTACGTTCAGGACGCTTTTGCCAATGTTTTTGTATTGCTCGTTCACATAAGCCAAGGAAACAGCTTGCAGCGCGAACGTCATATCCATGATTTCTGCTGGGTGTCCGTCACCTGCAGCCAGGTTAACTAGACGGCCTTCTGCCAAGAGGTACACTTTTCGACCATCAGCCATGACAAATTCTTCAATATCTTTACGCACAATGCGAGTCGAAGTCGACAATGCATTCAGCTCAACTTTGTTTACTTCGACATCGAAGTGACCAGCGTTGGACAAAATTGCGCCATCTTTCATCACTTCGAAGTGCTCTTTGCGAATCACGTCGCGGTTGCCAGTTACAGTAACGAAGTAATCGCCTTGTTTTGCTGCCTCGAGCATAGGCATTACTTCAAAGCCATCCATATATGCTTCTACTGCTTTGATCGCGTCAATCTCCGTTACGATAACTTTTGCGCCCAGACCCTTTGCACGCATAGCAACACCTTTACCGCACCAGCCATAGCCAGCTACGACAACGGTTTTTCCTGCAACAACCAGATTAGTTGTGCGGTTGATACCATCCCAAACGGATTGACCTGTACCATAACGGTTGTCGAACAAGTATTTGCAGAACGCATCGTTTACGGCAACCATCGGGAATTCCAGCTTGCCTTCTTTTTCCAATGCTTTCAAGCGCAGGATACCTGTTGTTGTCTCTTCTGCACCACCACGTACTTGGGACAGCAGATCGCGGCGCTCGCTGTGCAGGATTGTCACCAGATCGCCACCATCATCGATGATCAGATCAGGGCGTGTTTCCAAAGTTTTGATCAGGTGCTCTTTATATTCTGCCGGATCTGGATTGTATTTTGCGAAAACGCGAATGCCGTCTTCTACAAGCGCTGCGCAAACGTCGTCTTGTGTAGAGAGTGGGTTGGAACCTGTGATTGTTACTTCAGCGCCACCCGCTTGCACTACTTTTGCCAGATAAGCGGTCTTCGCTTCCAGGTGCAGGGAGATCGCTACTTTCAAGCCAGCAAACGGCTGCTCTTTTTCAAAACGCTCGCGAATGCGGTTAAGAACAGGCATGTGCTCTTTTACCCAGTCAATTTTCAGATGTCCGTTGTGTGCCAACGACATGTCTTTTACAATGCTTTCAGAAATCATGTTCATGTATGGATGGGCCTCCTTCATATCAGAAACAATCGAGTCTATCATATCATACGCAAGTACTGCCATCATCTGTTTTTCCTAATAACGGCATATTCTACCTGACCGAATTTGTTTGAACAAACGAACCTCCTTCGCAAGCAGCCTTTTTTTCCCCCGACTCTCCCGCTGTCAAAATTTCCAGAAAGCGCAGTAGAGCTTGGGGCATCCACTTCTTCTTATGATACACTAATTGGCGATAAACCCGTACATCCGGATGGGAAAAAGGTAAAATAACCAGAGAACCATTCTTTACTTCCTCTGCTACCGCTATATAAGGAACCAAGGCAATGCCCAAATCATATGCCACACATTGCTTGATAGCTTCCAGGCTACCGAATTCAAACGACGTCACAATCGTTGCTCCTGCATCGCGCAAGACAGCCTCCATGATCGAGCGATAGCTGCATCCCGCTTCTGTAAAAATCCAGTTCGCCCCTGAAAAATCGTGTGCCTCAATCTTTTCCTTTTGCGCCAAGGGATTGGTAGGAGCCGCGACGACGACCAATTTTTCCTCGCCCAAATTAAGATTGGTTAGCTCTGGATGATCCTGCAGCCAATCGAGAACAAAGGCAAAGTCATACCTTCCTTCCTTTACTCCCAAGCGTAAGTCATGACAAATACCGGGATGCAAGGAAATACGCATGCGCGGCTGCTCCTGTCGAAACTTTTGTAGAAAAGGAGGGAGATAAAAAGCGGCAAGTGACTCTACCGTTCCGACAGTGAGTGTCCCAGCCAGCTCCGCCTGCTCAGAGAGGATAGCCTTGGTCTCGTCCAGAATAGCAAGCAATTGCTCACTGTATTCCAAAAGCACCTCTCCAGCATGTGTCAGCCTGATTTTTCTGCCCCATCGTTCGAACAAGGTCACGCCGAATTCTGTCTCAAGATTTTGAATCTGTGTCGTCACGCTTGATTGCGCATAGCCCAATACTTCAGCAGCACGAGTAAAGCTGTTCCATTTCGCTACCTCTCGAAAGGTTTGCAAATATCGGGTATCCATCCCTTTCCTCCTTTCTCATCGAAAAAACCGATTCATCTTATCTAATATTATAGATAACTCCGATCACTAAGTCTATGCTACACTACGGTTACAAGTCACTGAACAAAAAAAGAGAGGGATTCATGTGAGTAAAGCTGCTTCACAAGTACCTGGTCTTGTCAAAACATTGGGACTGCCACAAATCGTCGCTCTATACATCGGAGCCGTCATTGGATCGGGAGTTTTGCTCATTCCAGGATTAGCCGCAGAAATGGCCGGTCCAGCCTCCATTCTTGCCTGGGTTCTGATGTCCGTACTGGTCCTGCCTATGGCAATTACAATGGGACTTTTATCTGCACGCTATCCTAGCTCTGGCGGCGTCTCTACATTTGTCCGGAACGCTTACGGAAACAACGCCGGGAACATCGTCGGGTGGTTTTTTCTTTTGTCCGTTCCCATTGGCGCTCCGATCCTCAGTGTAACCGGGGCGAACTATTTGGCTGTTTTGCTGAATTGGGGCGATCTGCAAATTTATGTCGCTGCCGCTCTGATCCTGATTACTGTTGTACTCATGAATGTATTCGGTATGCACGTTGCTGCCCGAGTACAAACCATTGTCGTTGCCCTCATCATTTCGATTCTGGTTTTGGCCATTGTCGCTTCCTTGCCACACGCTTCTGTAGCCAACTTCACTCCTTTTGCTCCTCATGGCTGGATGAGTGTCATATCCGCGGCGGGTCTGTTGTTCTGGTGCTTTATCGGTTGGGAAGCAGTGACGCATTTGTCAGAGGAGTTTGTAGATCCGAGGAAAAATGCCATTCGCGGAGTTTTGTGGAGTGCAGGTATCGTATCACTGCTTTACTTGGCTGTCGCTTTCATGACGGTTGCCACCCATAGCTATGGCGCGGGAATATCTGCGGCTTCCCTCAGTATTATGGTGCAGCTATCGCTTGGACCAGTAGGAGGATGGATAGTTGCTGTCACCGCTTTGTTCATTTGTATCGCAACAGCCAATGCCTATGTCGGGGCGGCATCACGGATTGCCTACTCGCTCGCAACCGAAAAGATTGCACCACGCTGGTTCGGCATCCTGCACGCAAAGTATCGCACACCAGTAGGCGGGCTTCTGTTTCTTTCTCTTTGTTTTGTCGTTGTCCTTAGCGTGTTGTATTTTGGTGTAATCAGTCTCTCTGAACTCATCGTTTTGCCAAACGCAACCTTCTTCGCTACCTATATCGGTGGTTGCCTGGCAGGAGTTCGGCTCTTGCATGACAGCCGCGCAGGACGTCTGGCAGCCTGGACTTCACTCGTATTTACAGTCGGTTTATACCCGTTCCTCGGTTGGTCGGCTCTGTACCCGATCGTGATTGCCGTCATCTTGTTCCTGTGGCAAAAGCGATACAAAAAAACTGCCTAAACAGTAAAAACCAGAGCCCGTCCAGACGGGCTCTTTTCTATTCCCCGCCCTCTTTTCAAGCCGAAAGTGCCCACTATCTCCTGACACTTTCCTAGCTAATTGCTATTGGCAATCGACAAAATCTCTGATAAGATAAGCACATTCCCAATCATCCGATGTTTGGAGGTTTGCAAATGACATTACAAAAAACTACCCGCTCCTCTTTGGTCAAACAAGTCGTGGATCAGCTGGTACAGCGTATCGAAACAGGCACATGGTCCGTTGGAGAACGAATTCCCCCTGAGCCGGAGTTGGTAGAGCAGCTGGGAGTGAGCCGGAATACGCTGCGCGAAGCCGTACAGGCCTTGATTCATAACGGCATGCTGGAAGCTCGGCAAGGGGATGGGACCTACGTACGTTCTTCCAGCGAATTTGGTGCCGCGATGCAGCGACGCCTGCAACGCTCAACAGTCATTGAGATTCTCGAGGTCCGGCATGGACTGGAACGGGAGATAGCCAGACTCGCTGCTGCCCGCAGAACAGATGAGGATCTGGCTCTGATTCGTGAAAAGCTGACGCAGTCTCAAGCCATTCTACATGATGCTGAAGCCTACACGCTCGCTGACCTCGATTTTCATATGGCGATTGCTTCCGCTACTTACAACGGCGTCATGATTGACCTTTATAAAAACATGTCAGAGTCCCTGCATTACTCCATTAGCGGCACGCAGGAGCTGGTAGACATGAAGGATATCCTGTTCAAGCACCACACCGCTCTTGTCGAGGCAATCCGGGTGCAAGACCAGAGTGCCGCGGAAGAAGCGGCTAGCAGCCTGATACAGGTGAGCAAGACAGCTCTCATGCAGCTGATCAAGGAAGGAAGTATTCAGTTATGAACTCTCAAGCCATGGCTGCCGCGTCAAAACCACATGTGCAGCCAGCCACTCCAAATCCCATTCTGATCATAGCCGGCATTATTCTGATTACCTTTACCATGCGCTCGCCAATCACTTCTATCGGGCCTTTGGTTGGCTCCATCCGCGCAGACCTTGGCTTATCCAATGTCATGTCCGGTTTATTAACGACTGTTCCCCTACTGGCATTCGCCGTACTCTCGCCTTTGGCACCTAGTATCGGGCATCGCCTAGGTACGGAGCGAACTTTGCTTGCTGGTCTGATTACTGTACTCATGGGTATTCTATTGCGATCTACAGGATTCGTTTTTACCTTGTTCGTTGGAACTGCTTTCATCGGCGCGGGAATTGCTATTTGTAACGTGCTCATCCCAGGACTCGTCAAGCAGCGTTTTCCGCAAAAGGCAGGACTTTTGACAAGTGTTTACACCACAACGATGTCCATGTGCGCCGCTATCGCATCCGGAGTCAGCATTCCTCTCGCTCAAGGCGCCAATCTCGGTTGGCAAGGCTCTCTCGGTTTTTGGGCGATTGTCGTCCTGATCGCCATTTCTGTTTGGCTCCCTCAGCTTCGTGCAGCTGGCAAGATGTCAGCTGCTACAAAGGTGAGCACCCCGAAAAAAGGGCTCTGGCGGTCAGCTCTCGCCTGGCAGGTCACATTGTTTATGGGGCTGCAATCCTTTCTGTTTTATTGCACCATCGCCTGGCTCCCTGCTATTTTGCAGCAGAACGGAATCAGTTCAACAAACGCCGGATGGTTGTTGTCACTTGTGCAGGTCATCAGCTTGCCAGCCAGCTTTTTAGCCCCTGTCCTGGCATCCCGGTTTCGTGATCAGCGCATGATGAGTGTCGTCATTGCTCTTTTGTCGTTGCTTGGTTGCAGCGGATTACTGCTGAACGGAAACATGGTTGTACTTGTACTTTGCCTGATTTTCCTCGGCTTGGCACAGGGTGCAAGCATAAGCTTGGCCCTTACTTTTATCGTGATCCGTTCCGAAAATGTGCGCCAAGCAGCAGAATTGTCTGGCATGGCACAATCGGTTGGCTATTTACTCGCTGCACTCGGTCCACTTTTCATCGGCTATGTTTTTGACCTGACCCATTCGTGGACTCTGCCTCTCATCACACTTATGATCGTAAGTGTACTGCTCATTTTTGCCGGAATCGGCGCTGGACGAAATCAAACCGTCTAAACAGAAAAAAGGCGCGCATATTTGCACGCCTTTTTTCCTATTCGTCTTTTCCGATCATTTGAAACGCTTTGCCATCATGGGAGGACAAGTAGAAGGTTTTGTCGATGCTTCCTCCCAGCTCACCCGCGTAATATTGCACGGTCATTCTATACTTGCTGTTTCCGATCTTTGCAAAGTACATCAGCTCATTAAACCGTGGGAATCGAATATAATCATATACCTCGTATTGCATGAATGAAAAATGTTCACGCAAAAACGATTCGCTGGCAGGAAGCTTCCTTTTCTTCACATACGTTTGCAGGTCATCAAAACGACGGATCTTCTGCTGGTCCATCACTTCACGTACAAATGATGAGACTGCCTCCGTCATCCCTTTTTTCTCGTCATCCGTTACATTCCCTGGAAACAACTCTTCAATTTTATGATCCAAGCGTGTCAGCAAAACGACAGCCTGCGCTCTGCTAATGCTTTCCTGCGGGCGGAAGGTCCCATCCGGGTACCCAGCCATAATCCCCATTTTGTAGGCAGGATAGACTGTCATCACTTGATCTGCATTTTCGATAGACAAATCAGAAAAGAAAACGGACTTGGTTCCGCGATATTTTTCCCCCTCAAATTGATGCCCCAAGGCCGCCAGGAGCACACGCGTTGCCTCCAAGCGATTCATGCCCTCAGCCGGTTTTCCGGTCGGCATAATTCCTGCGGCAACCAAATGACGATACGTATTTTCTGACCAGCGGCCTTTGGCCTCTGCTAAATACGTCTCTTGTATAAACGCGTCAGGCTCATGTCCCATAAACTTTGGAATGATTCGTTCTACCAGAGTCAGAAACTGCTCCTGCGTAATCGTTTGCTCAGGTCGGAAAGTTCCATCTGGATAGCCTTGAATCATGCCACTTTTCGCCGCACTCGCAATGTCTTTGGCCGCCCAATGTCCTTTTATGTCGGTAAAGGAAGCAGTAGGTGAAACGACCCACTCTTCACGCGCATCAGCCTTTGGCAAGCCGCCTGTGGCCATTCCTGTCAGCAAAAACGACAGAGCCAGTGCCAGAGCGGTGGTTTTTTTCCCGATTCGTCGCCAATTTTTCTGCATCTCGAGTACCACCTTTCACAACAGCAATCTATTACTAGGACGCAGTTATTGTCGGAAAAGTTTCAGCATATTTTGCTAAAAATGTTACCAAAAAAGAACAACCGACCACACGCGTAAGCGATCGGCCGGTTGTTTTCACTTGTTCACTACCTGGTACATCATTCCTGTTTATACGTAAAAGATCTGATGCGTCCCGTCGTGAACAAACGGTGATTCCACCAGCCGATCCACGAGGGATAACCCGTACTTGTTGGCATATGGGAAAATCGACAGCTTGCGCTCCTGTAATCCACTGTCAGGCAGCAAGGAAGCCTCAATCCGTTTTACCCGTAAGTACTCCACATCCTCCTGCTCTTGCAGGGAGCGTACCAAACGCTCTTCCAAAAAAGATACTTGTTCAAGCAACAGTCTCGTATTCTTTTCTGCCAACCCTCTCAGTCCCTCATCCAAGCGCACCACTTCTTCGACGAGCGGTTGGTACATCGCTAATAATTGTTCCCGTGTAGCCGCAAACTGCTCTTGCAACGGATGGGGCTCTTGTCGTGCTTCCCATTCCTTTTTCCAATCAGTAAATCCGTTCAACACCTGCTCCAAGCGCAGATCCAGTCCCTCCAGAAGCCTTTGCTGGGCACCCTCTACCAGGGTGATAGACATCCGCGGCAAAACGATCGGCATTTGCATGTCAAACAACTCAAATACTTCGCGATAATACGCCCAGTACGAGATTTCTCCTGGACCACCAATAAAGGCTATCGTAGGAAAAAGATGTTCCTGCATCAGTCCTCGTGATACCACATTCGTACTGAAGCGCTCTGGATGCTCAGCCGCAAGCTTGAGTAGCTCTTCCCGGCTGTACGATGCTCGCCTGTTTACGAATCGGTCTCCATGTCGCTCCAGAAGAAGTCGATCCTGTCCTTCATATAGAAACAAATTGGCTTGGTGCTCTTCTACCTCAAGCTGCAATGGATATCCTGCGGTCTCGATGCGATCTGCGGATTTCATTAGCAGGTGGCCAACTTGTTCATTTTTTTCAATGAGCTGTTCAAAAACGGGACGCTCCAACTCCCTTACGAACGGAAGAGATGACTCTATCAGAATCAGTCCATGCTTCCCGAACAATTGAGCCATCAACCGCGCAAACCACTCCGCCACGTTTTGCGAGTCAGCAGCCGTCTGAGTGAGCAACTCACGAATCTGACGGGTCTCAGACGTCTCTGTTTGTGCATGGAAAAAGCTGTCTAAAAACTGCTTATATGCTTCCTCACTCAAGGGGAGACTGCTTGCGGAAACGCGGCCTTTTTTATTCAGCTTCATTCGCTCTTTATGCAGTCTTGTTTCTCTGTCAGTCAGCCAGTAAACATGGTCGATTTCATCGATATCATGATCTTCTCCTGCGATCCAAAAGACGGGGACGACCTCTGCCTGCAGTTCATTCGAAAGCTTTTTTGCTGTCTGAATCAAATGAACCGCTTTGTGAATCGTATAAAGCGGACCTGTCAGCACTCCTGCTTGCTGTCCGCCAATGACAACATACGTGTCCGGGCGTTTCAGCGCTTCAATTCGTTGCAGAGCCTCTTGATGATTTCCGATTTTTTGGTTAAACGTATATAAGCCCTCTGCCAGCAGTTCCCGATGGGAGTAAGACCTGCCTCGAAGATACTCCAACCTGTCCTGGTACGACTGTATGTCATAGGGATTATGGGCAAAAAATTGTAGCGCAGAGGCATTTTGCTGCTGGTATTCCTGTGCCAGCCGATTTGCCAATGGAAGCGCAAGACATTCAACATTCATGCAAGCTCACCTTTCTCAACGTGTAGGAAAGTTTAACCACTCCACCGCGCGAAAGCATCCATGCTCACACTTTCCGGAAGGCATACGAATCTTCCGCCAAAACGCGGTCGCTCCTCGGTGAACGGCCTCGATAGAGAATTTTTTAGGGCCATGGGTCTCTGCAAATTATACCACGCTCGAAAGCGACAAAAAACAAGACAACCCGCTTTTATGGGTTGTCAAAGTGTAGGACATGCTTTCTTTAAAATTGTGGAGGGGTGACAGACCAGATCAATACGACCTCTTCTTCCCCTGTATTCTCAATGGAATGAGTTTTACTGCTATCAAACGATATGCTGTCGCCTGTCTCCAAAACGTGCTCCTCATCATTAAAACGGGCAGTCACTGTTCCTTTGATAACAGTAAAGCACTCTTCACCGTCGGTTTGAACGAACTTATCTACTACCATTTCTCCTGGGGCCAGACGTACTTCAAGCATTCCCAGCTTGGCACTTCCTCCCATCGAGAGCAACGAATACGTCCCTGTTGATTCTGGAAAAACAAGTTGTCTACGTTTTTGCAAGCGAGTCACATGAACCTGTTTCTGGTCGATATCTTCAAAAAAATGAATGATGGGTGACTCGAGAGCCTTGGTGATTTTCCACAAGGAGTCTAAAGAGGGCTGTGAAATTCCTCTCTCCACTTGGCTGAGTAAGCCTTTGCTTAAACCGGTTTTGCCAGCCATAATCTCCAGCGTAAAACCACGCTCTTTCCGAATCATACGAATCTTGTGTCCGATGGTCTCGATGGGAAGTCGCATAAGTTCCAACCTTCTTTCTTATCGGAATAAATACGATATGTATTTCCAGTGCGTTACACGACACCCATCGTCTTGATTATTCCGGTCGTAAACAGCACTATATATACAATTCCAAACATGAGAAACGACAAACGCCATGCGGAAAATCCAACCTTACGCAGGGAGAGCTTGCCTTTCCACTTCACCTGAATCCAGCCTAACAACACAATGGTCACTAGGAAGAAACCAACTACCCACCACCAGAACGACAAAGCCTCTGGCCAGATGAGTCCATAAGCAGAAACGGCTGAACGAATCACCAAAAGATTCGTGATATTTATCGCCCAACGGCCTGCCAGTCGCTTGTCCCTCTTCCATCCATACAAAATCAGATAGACGATAGGAAATCCAAGAAACGGCACAACCGTTAACGTCCCCCATAAATAGGCCCAGATATTTGCAGGCACGGTCATTTACTGTCGCCTCCCTCCTTCCCCATTCCCATTGCTGATTTCAGGGTGATCACACGAAACAAGGTTTCATGCAATGGAGTTGGAATCCCGGCCAGCTTCCCCAGTTTCACGATGTAGCCGTTGATTGACTCCACTTCTGTTTGCCTGTGCCGCTTCACATCCTGCAGCATGGAGGAAAGATTTCGGGAAGTATTTCGGCATATGGCGACAATTTCCTGCCAGTCCGTCTCTCCTAATTTTTGTCCGGCATACTCTGCAACAGCACTAGCTTCTTGAAAAAGCTCTCGCATCAGCTTTTCCGTATGCGGATTATCGAGAAGAGCACCATTTGGAATCTCAAAAAGTGCGGTTAACGGGTTGATCAGAGAATTGGCCATCAGCTTACGCCATGCATATGGCTTGATTGATTTTTCAAGAACAGCCTGTATGCCAACAGACGTCGCCCATTCCACAAAAGACTGAATCACAGGATCACTGCTGTTTCCATTCTCCCATGGCCCGACACGTAGTACGCCACTTCCTGTATGCACCACTTCCGTTCCTGACAAGCGTCTTGCCCCTTCTGTATTGATGGCAAAGAAGCTGCGTCCTTCGGATAGTACGTCATGCAAAAGCTCATGATGGCCCATACCGTTTTGCAGCGCGATGATCCGTGCCGTGCTGTTTAATCGACGAAGCGCTGGCAATATAGCAGGCAAATCTGTTTGCTTGACGGTCAACAAATACAAATCCGCCTCAGGCAAGCCTTGCTCAATCGGACAAGCATCGATCGGGACAAGCCTCAGCTCTCCGTCTAATTGGGTGTAGATGATCCCATTTTGCGCGAGCTGATTTGCCTGGAGTGAACTGCGTGTGACTACTGTGACGGTTTGACCAGCGACTGCCAACCTTGCCGCATACAGCAACCCAACTGAGCCACCGCCAACCACAACGGTCCTGTGTACCTTAGCTTGTGACTGCATTTGTTCACCTACATTAATCATTACTTATTTTTAAGAATAACAGAGTTTAGGAGATTCTTCAATTGATTGGAACAAAAAAGATCAAAATTATCGAAAAATTACTCGGTTTTTGCTCTTATGAAGAGAAAAATAGACTGCCACCGGAATCGTGACAGTCTGCGCTGGTATTTAGACAGGATAAACGGGGTGCTTTCGATCCGAAAAGACCTGGCGCTTGCCTTTGTATACTTCATAGCGGCCAATGAGCTCTTTGCGCAGATCACTCGGTGGAATAATCGCATCAACGATCAGGTTGGAGGCCAGCAGGTACAGATCAATGTCTTCCTGGTATTCCTTGCGCTTCTCGGCGATAAAGGCCTGGCGCTCCTGCGGGTCTTCGATCGCCTGAATTTTATTGCTGTAGACGGCATTGATCGCTGCCTCAGGTCCCATTACCGCAATTTGCGCATTTGGCAATGCCAGGCATGCATCCGGTTCAAAAGCCGAGCTCGCCATCGCGTATAGCCCTGCTCCGTATGCTTTGCGTACAATGACCGAAATCTTCGGCACAGTCGCTTCGGCCATAGCCGAGATCATCTTGGCCCCGTGGCGAATAATTCCCGCACGCTCTACTGCCGTACCGATCATGAAGCCAGGTACGTCAGCCAGGAACAAAAGCGGGATTTGAAACGCATCGCACAGCGTAATAAAACGTGCCGCTTTATCGGCGGAATCAACGAACAGTACGCCACCCTTTACCCGCGGCTGATTGGCGATGATTCCAACCGGTTTGCCGTCGAGTCTTGCGAGTCCGGTAACCAGTTCCTGCGCAAACAGCTTTTTGATCTCAAAGAACGAGTCAGCATCTACCAATGCGTGAATCAGATCATGCATGTTAAAGGCCGCATTCTGATTCTCCGGCACGATGCTTGTAATCTCCTTGGCGGTCTCGATCGGAGCTTTTGCGGTCGCAACCGGTGGTTCGTTTGTATAATTAGCCGGAAAATAGCTGAGGTAGGTACGTGCAGACTGGATAGCTTCTCCTTCACTTGCAGCAAGCACGTCACCGCATCCACTGACCGAGCAATGCATCCGGGCACCACCAAGCTCCTCCAGGCTCACTTTTTCACCAATGACCATTTCCGCCATGCGTGGCGATCCCAAATACATGCTCGCGTTCTTTTCCACCATGATGACGATATCGCAAAAGGCAGGAATGTACGCTCCACCTGCAGCAGAAGGGCCAAACAGGATGCACACTTGTGGAATTTTTCCCGAGAGCTTCACTTGATTGTAAAAGATGCGTCCAGCACCTCTGCGCCCTGGAAACATTTCTAACTGATCAGTAATCCGGGCACCTGCTGAATCTACCAAGTAAATGAGCGGCACACGCATTTTTTCAGCGGATTCCTGAATACGAATTATTTTTTCAACTGTTCTTGAACCCCAGGAGCCTGCTTTTACCGTTGAGTCATTTGCCATGACACAAACGGTTTGACCGTTCACTTTTCCAATCGCCGTCACTACGCCATCAGCAGGCAGATCACCCGCCATGACATTCGCAAACAGGCCATCCTCTACCATAAACTCGTCGTCAAACAGCATTTTTAAGCGGTCACGAACAAAAAGCTTGTTTTGCTCCTTCTGCTTTTCGTGGTACTTGGCTTCGCCCCCTTTTTCCACGTGGGCGATTTTCTCTCGAAGTGTCTCTTCCAGCTGCTTGTTCATCAGCGTCCCCCTCTTCACTCTCCGCGATATACCGGCTTTCTTTTTTCTTGAAATGCTTGCAATCCTTCCAAGCGGTCTTTCGTTGGAACAAGTAACTGATACGCGTTGCTCTCCAGTGCAAGACCAGATGCCAAATCGACTTCCATGCCACAATCAACCGCAAACTTTGCCTGAGCGAGAGCAAGCGGTGCATTGGCAGAAATGTCGTGCGCCATTTGACGGGCTGTTTCCATTAACTGCTCCAGAGGTACAACCCGATTAACCAATCCAATGGTTAAAGCTTCGTCGGGCTTCACACGTCTGGCAGTAAAGATCAATTCTTTCGCAATTCCTTTTCCCACCAGGCGCGGAAGACGCTGTGTTCCTCCCGCTCCGGGGATAATGCCCAAAGCTGTTTCCGTCAGCCCCATTTGCGCCGTCTCACTCATGATGCGAATGTCGCAAGCAAGAGCCAGCTCAGTGCCGCCACCCAATGCCAACCCATTGATGGCAGCAATAACGGGCTTCGGTAATTTTTCCAATTCGCTGAACGTATCGCGAATTGTCCTAATGTATTGCTGCACCTGCTCCTGTGGCATCGTTCGACGTTCCTTCAGATCGGCACCGGAACAAAACGCCTTGTCTCCAGCGCCCGTCACGATGACAACCCTGATTTCTTTGTCGAGAGCAATCTCACTGATCAGGCGTCGGAGTGTAAAAAGCGTCTCCAAATTGAGGCAATTGAACACATCAGGCCGCTCAAGAGTAAGTACGCCAAGCAAGCCTTCTTTATGCAAAGAAACCGTCATGCCGCTTCCCTCCAGGATAGTTTCGGTGTTACACAGTCTTGCAGGCCAGAGACGCCTTGAGCACTTTGGAGGACAGCTCCCGTCCCAATTGCTGTTGAATAAATGCACCCGCCTCAGTCAAGCGCTCAAGGTCTACACCGGTTTCATAATCCATCCCATGCAGCATGTACACCAAATCCTCTGTCGAGATGTTTCCTGCCGCTCCTGGAGCGTATGGACAACCACCGAGACCGCCGATCGAACTGTCAAATGTACGCAGACCCTCGTCCAGAGCGGCTGCGACATTCGCCAACCCTGTGCCTCTCGTATCGTGAAAGTGACCGGCCAAGCGCTCAGTCGTAACATCCTTCACAAGCGCTCCAATTTTTTCATGGACCTGCTTTGGTGTTGCCACTCCGATCGTATCCCCAAGTGATACTTCGAATACACCCATTTCCAGCAATGCATTCGTCACGCGCCGACTATTCTCAAGTGGAACACTGCCCTCATAGGGACAACCGAACACTGTCGACACATAGCCTCGTACCCGAAGGCCGAGCGTAAGTGCCTCGCGTGCTACCTCCTGCAAAACAGGAAATGTGTCTTCAATGCTTTTGTTGATGTTTTTTTGATTGTGTGATTCGGAGGCAGACATGAACAAAGCCACCTCTCTTAACCCGCTAGCCGCTGCACGCTCCAAACCGCGTAGATTCGGAACCAGCGCACTAAACGTCACATCAGCCGGGCGAGCGATTCCCTGCAAGACTTCCTCGGCATCTGCCAATTGTGGAATCCAGCGCGGATTCACGAACGAGCTTGCCTCTACACGTTTTAAGCCAGCTGCAACAAGTTTATCAATCAACTGAATTTTAGCTGCAACCGGAACGATTTCTTTTTCATTTTGCAAGCCGTCGCGCGGCCCTACTTCTACGATTTGTACCTTGTCCATTCACTTCCCCTCCTTTCCTAGCGGGCGCTCAGTTTGTAATCATTCTAATACTATTCGAGAACGACGATGATATCTCCATCGTTGACGAAGTCGCCAATGTTCACTTTTACCTCAACAACATTGCCAGCAGCTTGTGCTTGCACGGGTACTTCCATCTTCATAGATTCCAAAACGACCACATCTTGCCCATCACTTACTTGATCTCCAGCTTGTACAAGGACTTGAATAACGGTTCCTGCCATAGTAGCTGCTACTTGTTTCATAATCAGATCCACTCCTCTTTTTTATCGTGAAGCCATTTTATTTAGAAACACGCTCTTGCACAAACCAGGTTGTGTAGGCGCCAGCAGTGAAGCGTTCGTCTGCCAATACCTCTTGTAAAAACGGAATGTTCGTTTTAATTCCAGTAATCTGAAATTTCTCCATCGCTTCTTTGGCTCGTACGACAGCTTCTTCTCTCGACGCACCCGAAACAATCACTTTTGCAATCATCGGATCGTAGAAAGGTGTGACTTGTGTCCCCGCCTCTACCCCGTCATCAATGCGAACAAAATCTAGTACAGGTGGTTGATAAAGTCCGATCGTACCTGGAGATGGCATAAAGGATACTGGATCTTCCGCATACACCCGCAGCTCAATGGCATGCTGCAAGGCTTTTACGTCTGCCTGTGCAATTCCAAGTGGATTGCCCTTTGCGATCTCAAGCTGCATCGCTACCAGATCAAGTCCTGTCATTTCCTCTGTCACCGGGTGCTCTACCTGCAGACGTGTATTCATTTCCAAAAAGTAAAAGTTTTTGTCCTCGTCCACGATGAACTCAACTGTGCCTACTCCCGTATAGCCAACTGCTTTCGCAGCCTGAACAGCTGCCTGGCATAGCTTTTCACGAGTAGTCTGATCGAGAAACGGGGACGGACTTTCTTCCAGCACCTTTTGATGACGTCGCTGTATCGAGCATTCGCGCTCCAACAGATGAATGACCTCGCCATGCTCATCACCTGCGATTTGCACCTCAATATGATGCGGACGCTCTACGTATTTCTCCACATACATCGCGTCATTACCAAAGTATGCTTTTGCACGCCCTTTGGCTGACTGGTAGGCTTGGCGCAATTCTTGTTCGTCCCGGCAAATTTGCATGCCGATTCCTCCGCCGCCAGCACTCGCCTTTAGCATGATCGGATATCCAATGGTCGCGACAATCTCCACTGCCTCATCCGGCGTGTTGACTGGCTCCTCACAACCTGGCACGACAGGTACGCCAGCTTCCTGCATGATTTGACGGGCTGTCAGCTTGTCACCCATCTGTCCGATGACTTTTGGCGAAGGTCCAATGAATACGAGCCCTTCATCACTAACTCGCTGGGCAAAGGCTTCGTTTTCGGATAAAAGACCATACCCAGGATGAATCGCATCGGCATTTGTACTCTTGGCTGCTGCAATAATGGCCTCCACATTTAAATAACTGTGTGGGACAGGAGGTGGACCGATATGCACAGCTTCATCCGCTTCTCTCACATACGGCAAGTCCTTGTCAGCATCAGAATAGACAGCGACTGTAGCGACTCCCTTCAGCTTGCATGTGCGAATAATTCGTCTGGCAATCTCACCGCGGTTTGCAATTAGTACCTTACGCATGGCAACGCTCCCCTCTTTCACAAACCCGCATGCAATCGAAAGCGTTTTCAAATGGATGACCGGTTTGCGTCATGTATTTACTACCTCCTATTGTGCCATGAGATTGAAAAGAGTTCTAGGCTGAAATTTTAAAATTTTCCCAAGGGAGTGAAAATATTTCTTGATGAAGCCCTCCGTTGTCGCTTTTTATAGCGTCGATTTAATAAAAACTCTACGGAAAGAAGATTTATGGTGTATAATAGGTACGAGTGGCCTAATGGTGGCCCGGGTAAAGAGCTGTGAGAGGAGTGGCTAACCTATGTTTGAGGTAAAACGTTTGCAAATCAACTACAAGACGCTGGAGGAATTCCAGAAGTTTCGCGAATTTGGCCTGGAGGAGCTTTCGATGAAGGAAGACCTGGAGGCGAACATCGTGGAAAACGATTCGGAATCTCCTTTTTATGGTATTTACGACAACGATCTTTTGGTAGCGCGGATGAGCCTCTACAAAATTGACGGGAAATACGATCGTTATTTCCAGCCTACACAGGATTATTATGAGCTGTGGAAGCTTGAAGTCCTGCCTGATTACCGTGACAAGGATTACGGAACAGCTCTGGTTAACCACGCGAAAAGCTTTGGCGCACCAATCAAGACAAACTCTCGTTGCCGCGCCGACCAATTCTGGCTGAATATGGGCTTCACACCTGTAAAGTACAACCCTATGCGCGATCGTGGTGAAAACCCATACGTTTGGCTGCCCGAGAACGTTGGACTGCAAGACTAGCGCTCCCCTTATATGAAAAGACAAAAAGAAGCGGCGAAAACCGCTTCTTTTTTACGTGTGTAAGAAATGACAAGCATTCGGGCCCAAGCGCATAGCAAGCTTCCACGAAAACGTGGTCGCCCTTCCGTGAGCAAGCCTCGATAGAGGTTTTTTATGTAGGCAACAGCGCCCTCTACTTTTCCACTCGCTCCAAATTCCCGTTTTCATCCATCTTAAAGATTGCTTTGGACGAATCTTCTTCTTGCAAAAAGGCTAGCTTGCGTGCGCGCTCCATAATTTGCACCAACGCACGGTAGTCATCATTAACTCCGCGCACCTGTTCAAGCTCTCTTCTTGCCTTTGCATGAGCTTCTGTCAATTCTTTTATTTCCAATTCTTTTCCTTCCAACTCTTGTTCCAGCTGCCTCAAACGACGGGACAATTCTTTTTGGTTGACCAGCATCCGAATAACTGATTCGATCTGCTGCTCTTCATCATCGGTTTGTTTGGATACTTCGCCTGTAACTGGTGCTTGCCGCTTCGGAGGCAATGCAACAGCCTCTACTTCCGGAGTGCCTTGTGCAGGAGCAACCCTGCCCATTTTTTTCAATTGCTGTCTTTGGCTTTTGGCAATGGAAATCGCGGCATCATATCGCTTGCGAACGCAGCTGTTCCATCGGAAGCCGCACGCAGCCGCAGTCCTTCCCAACCTTTGACCCACTTCTTCAAATGCGGCAAGCTGTGTACCGCCCTCGCGTATGTGGCGCAAGGTGACTTCCGCCAACACTAGATCGTCATCTTCGGTCCATGCGTCTTGTCTGGAAGCTACCATATGAGTCCCTCCCGTTACCTTTAAAAAGGATGATGTAGTTCATCCTATGCTTTTCCCTACTCTTGTAGAATCGCTTTCTACTAGAAAAAGTATGTCCAAGCGAATAAATGTTTAAACGGGAGAAACCTTTCGCGGCAAGTCGCTACCTTTTGGTGAGAAACTTTTCCACCACGGCTACATGTGCATCACTGCCCCATATTCCGGCACATTGCTCAATTTCTTTAGCAATCCGTTCTGATTGTGGCAAGCCCGCCCGTCTCCACTGCAAAATTCGCATATAAGCCACAATTCCGATGAGCGGCTGTGCAGCGATCTTGCGGGCAAAACGAAGGACATGCTCCTCCAACTGGTCAGCGGAATGTACCTCATCCACGAAGCCATATGTCTTGGCCTCCTCGGCAGACAAGCGTTCGCCAGTTAAAAGCAAAGCCAACGCCTTGGACTCGGGCAATGTATCCAACAAACGACTTCCTCCGCCCCATCCAGTCGTGATGTGCATGCTGATTTGTACAAATCCGAATGACGCCTTCTCGCTGGCAAAACGAAAGTGGCAAGCCCCCGCGAATTCACAGCCTCCACCAACAGCAGCCCCATTGACCATCGCGATAACTGGCTTTGCGTATTGATCAATCGTAGACAAAAGAGCCCCCACCTTGCTCAAAAGTGGATGCGCCTGTTCGTATCCCCTGGCTGCGATGAACTGGTTCAAGTCTCCGCCAGAGACAAAGCTTCTACCTGTGCCCGTGATAATCAGGACTTTGATGCTTTCATCTTCAGCGCATTCCTGTAAGGTAGCAAGCAGTTCATCGACCAGCTCCACACTGATCGCATTATGTACCTCCGGGCGATTAAGCGTAACTGTAGCGATGCCCTCGTTCTTGGTTATGTATAACGTTTCCATTTTGGCTCCCCAACCTTTTCATCCATCTGATTTACCTTTATTTTACCGCCAAAAGGGGAAAATGAGAAAAAGAAGAGGCCATCAGCCCCCTCTTCTTTAAGACAGCAAATTTTTCATTGCGGATGAATTAAAGCCTACAATCAGATTCTCGCCGTCCGTGAGAATCGGGCGTTTGAGAAGCTGCGGCTCTTCACTCAGCATTTCCAACAGCTCTTTTACAGACATGTCGTTGATGTCTACATCGAGGTTTTTGAAACGCTGGCTTCTCGTGGACAGAATCTCATCCAGTCCATTCGAAGTCATTTTAATGATATCAAGCAGCTCTTCTGCTGTTGGTGGATTTTTGAATAAATGACGCTCTTCGTAATTCACTCCGTTCTCTGAAAGCCATGCCTTGGCTTTCCGACAGGATGTGCAGCTCGGATACGTGAAAAACGTTAATTTTTGAGTATGTGTACGTTCAGCAACTGCCATCGGTTACCCCTCCGTCTCATCTATACAATATCGGTTGATTTATTACAGGTGTTGCTAAAAAGGATTCTTTATGTTGGCAACATGCACTTCCAAAAAGTTAGCTAATAAAAAAACCTTCTTTAATTCGGATTATAAATGTGTTATTAACACTATGTCAATAGTAGTTAATCTAAAAACTAGGCGAAAATTACTTATCTCTTCTGCTCTTGCACACTCCGACCTTAACAATCTAAGGAAAATCGGATACACTTATTATGATTTGTCTTATGAAAACCTCTATCGAGGCTTCCTCAAGGAGGAGCGACCGCATTTAGCGGACGGTTTACATGCGCTCCGGAATTCATAAGCCTTTTCAAAGAGGAGCGACCGCGTTTCAGCGGTTGGTTTTTATGCGCTCCAGAATTCATAAGCGACCGCTTATGAATTCTTATACGTTGAAGAAGGGGGTACCAAGCATGGATTACGATGCACATAAGTTGACCAGTGCTTTAGCTGACCCCACCCGTTTTTCCATTTACCAATTCGTCGCATACAGCAAAGACCCAATCACTGTCCAGGAAGTAGCTGACCACTTTTCGATCCATCCCAATGTGGCTAGGCTGCATTTAACCAAACTGGAGGATGTCCATTTGCTTACAGCCGTTACGGACAAAAGTGGCAAAGGTGGACGACCCAGTCGATTGTACTCACTGTCTGACCAAGTCGTGAGTCTACAGTTTCCACCCCGTGACTATCAGCTTCTGGCCGACATCGCGATTGAAAGTCTGCTCTCGCTAGGCGAAGCGGGTAAAGCCGCTTTGATTAATATGGGACATCGTATCGGTACAGAGATGGCAAAACGGGCGGTTGCCCAAAGCGGAATTCTGTTAAAAACGGCCACTATGGATGAAAAGCTGAGTTTGATTCATCGCCTTGTCGTTGCACAAGGATTGAAACCTGACATCGAGGTATTATCAGATGGCAAGCTACGCTTCCGTGTAAACAACTGCACGTTTTCTGATTCAGCCAAAAAATATACAAGTTCTGTATGCCATATGCACAACGCCCTTTTGATGGGAATATTCGAAACGTACTTGGGGAAAATTGAATTACGTGAGGACGAGTCCATGCTTGGTGGATGTAGGTCATGCAACTATACGGTGATTCAATACTGATAAGGAAGACAAAAAAGACGTCATAGGCTGTCGTGATGACAAAAATACGTCATACCTTAACCGTTTACACACATTCGCCCGTCCTATATAATGGGGTAGGAATCTTGTAAATCTTACCGTTCTATGCAAAAAGGGGGGACAAAAATGGATCGTATGTATCGCGTTCTTGGTTTCTGGACCATCGTAATCGCGCTGATGGCGTTCTGGGGCGGTTTGTACCCAATGTCGCTCATCTTCTTCGGTTTGACTGCATTCTTCGTAGCTCTGAGCTATATGAGCTTGACTGAACGAACGTACTTAAACATCTTCTTCGGCTTCATGTTCGTATCTTTCGTAGGATTCACGTACTATACGTTCTTCGTGATGCCAGTAGGACCACAAGAACACGCTTTCTTGCAAATGATCTTGTAAGAAAACCTTTATCGAAGCTTTCTCAAGGAGGAGCGGACGCTGAGGTACCTTGTCATGCGCTCCAGACTTAATAAGCCGCGTGCTTATTAAGTCTTATACGTTAAGAAAAAAAGATGCTCTTCTCGGGAGCATCTTTTTTGTCTATTGCATAACCGTTTTGTCCAGAACCCACGCAAGGAATACAGCGGGCTTTTTTATTTACAGCTAGCGAAAGCGCAGAATAGTCTGCTCGTCTATTTCCTTGGCTTGGACCATGACCCGGAATTTCCCCCCTAATCCTGCCGGGTCAATCAATTGCTGAATCGCGCGGTTTCGCTTCATCGCAGGGCTTCGAAATGGATCCGTATCCATGTGGGACACTGCCTTTTCTAGTAGTCCGTTGCGCATTAAAAAGCGATCCTGGCGCATGTACGCCCATTCTCGCAGACCTGCCTGCACGCCGTATGTACTCCAGTCTGAAAAGTTGACATGTGCCGTAATGTCCTGCTCTCCTGTATGAATAAAAGGATTGTCATGTGCCACGTGACGATAATAACACATGAGCGTTCCTTGCTTGCGGCTTTGATGATACAGCTCCTCCTTCAGGTCGCCGTAATCGATTGTCACTACAAACCCCTTTTTCAGAAGTCGCGAAACATCCTGCGCTGCCTTTTCCAGCTCCAGATTCACCTCGATTCGCATGCCAACGGGGAGCTTCCTGTCCAATGCTTCCAGATAAGGTGCCAGCTCAGGTGTTACCTTTCTGCAAACCTCTACAAACTCGCCCCCTCGTTCCGTAACCCAAACCTCCTGCCATCCGCCCTTTGCTTTTTCTGCGATATGAACAGGAAAAGCGTCCAGCCATTCGTTCGACAAAATGACTCCTTCGATCCTTACCTGCTCCGCTGCTTCCTCCAGGGACGAAAACCATTGTTTGGACACCTCATGCTCCTGGAGCGCTTCCCTTTGGACCTCGCGATGATAAGGACTCGCTTCGATCATCATAACAGTCAAGGTCTCGTACAGCTCCGGCGCGGCGTCACGAATCCGATCCAGCATGTGTCTGCATTGCGCCCCTGTCCCCCCACCGATTTCTACCAGCGTGGGAGCAGGCATATTACCTGCCCGGCACATATCGATTACGGCATCTGCCAATGTCTCAGCAAATACAGGGTGAACGGACGCGCTCGTATAAAAGTCTCCTTCTTTTCCTACCTTGGGCTTGTCTGACATGTAGTAGCCAAAAGAAGGGTGGTAGAGTGCCAGCTCCATATAGCGCGAAAATGGAATGGCCTTCTCGGGTTGCTTCTGTATTTCCTCTCGAATCAGCGTGTTCAAGTCCATTGGGCTCTTCTCCTGCTATCCAAATTCAAGCTATTAAGGCTATAATACGAAAAGAAGTCATACAATGTGAAAGAGATCATGAGATAAGGGGTTCTCGAGACTAGTTCCCATCATGAAGGCAAAAGGTGAAAATATGCGCAAATTTCTGCTCATCCTGTTCCTTCTCGTATGTCCATTGACTGTATTCGCTCAGGAAGAGACGTCCATTCCTTTGGAGCAGCTGATCTTGCAGCAGCATTTCACGCAAAAAGAATTGGAGCGTACACTCACCTTGATCAAGGCGGAAGAAACACGGACTTACGGGGAGATTGCACGGATTGATCTTGATCTGCAGCGCCAAAAGCTTGTGATAGAAGCCATGCAGCGACATGCAGGTGAAGTGGCCAGAGCCTACTACACAGGTGAACGTGCCAATCTTCTGACCCTATTGTTAAATGCAGAAAATTTCAATGAGTTTCTGCTAATGTTTGATTTTATCCAGATTTTATACGAGCATGATATCAAACGTTTGGAAGCCTTCCAGGCAGAACGGACCAAATTGACCGCACTTCAGGCTGACAAGCAAGGCCGCCTGACGCTCCTCCGGGATACCCGCCAAAAATACGAGGCACAATTGGCCGAGATGCTTGCAATCCAGGCTGAAAAGGAAAAGAATGTGCAAAAGCTGGACGACCCGACGACAGTTGAGGCACTCATGGATCATCTTATTGCAGATTGGGAAAAGCGCGGCTTGCCTGCCTTCCAAACGTTTTTCGGGATGCTGGCCAAGGTCATGGTTCAAGTGCCAGAGCTCGCTACACCGGATCGCATCCAATCTGATGGTCTTTTCTCGCACACCTTGACCATCAAGCAGGATGAATTTAACCAGTTTTTGATAACAAAAGACGAGCTGTTCAAGCAATCACACTTCTCTTTTGAAGATAACAAATTAACTGTCGACGGCACCTACGATCATATGCAGCTTCGACTTGTCGGCGAATACGAGCTCGTCTCCCCTTCTCAGTTGAAATTTCACATTACCGAACTAGCATTTGACGGATTCGCCTTGCCTCCGTCTACTATCGAGGAAATGGAAAAGACATACGATCTTGGTTTTTATCCGGAGCTGATCTCCCCAAACATTCAGGTAGAGGGAATCACGATGCTCAATGAGGAATTAAAGCTACAGCTAAAACTGAATCTTCCATTCGGATTTGGAAAGAAATAAGGCCAGCTCATTTGTCAGCTGGCTTTTTTCTTGGAAACAATCGTGTTTACGTGCTGCGGCATCTCTTTTTGCAATTGCTTCATGTAGTTGATGGCTTCCTTCGTCAAGGTTGGGAACTTCTCGTTGTTCTGGAGCCTTGCGAGTGTTTGAGGAATCGGATAAATGACATAATTACGCTTGCCATTCTTGCGGTAAAAATAAACGTAAGTCGGAATCATTTCTGCCTGTTCAATGCTTGCTTCCCCTGCTTCACTTTTGTGCAAGGTAAGCTGGAGAATCGCTCCCACATCCTTGTAATCCCAGCGTTGTGCAGAAATGAAATTGCCGAGAGAATAGGTGATTAAGCCTCGATGCTGACGGCCATCCTCCAGTGTGACGGTTTTCCACTCATAGGGTTGTACGACATGCGGATGAGCGCCTAGAATCAGATCGGCACCATAGGTGAGACAAAGCTCTGCTATCTTCTTTTGCGAGTCGTTTGGAAAGCGTTGATACTCTTCCCCGAAATGTAGGGCTACCGCCACAAGATCAGCACCCTTTTCCCTTGCCCGCGCGATGTCTTTTTTGATTAACTCTGGTGAAATTAGATTAATGAGATAATCTTTGCCTGCTGGGATAGGAATCCCGTTCGTGCCGTAGGTGTAGGAGACAAGCCCAAGGGTAAAACCATCTTTATGGAGCAGCAATGGCTCGTCGCGCTCCTCTGGACTGGAAAAAGTACCTGTGTGTAAGATACCAGCTTGATCCAGATATTTGATTGTCTTCAGAACGCCCTGCTCGCTACGATCCAATGAGTGATTGTTCGCGGTAGATACAGCCGTAAAGCCAACCTCTTTTAAAGTCGGGGCAAGGGACTCTGGTGAATTGAACATGGGATACCCGGAGTACCCTGCTCCACTTCCGCTCATGGTTGTTTCCAAATTTCCAATCACCCAGTCCGCTTCCTTGAACAGCGGCTCTACATGAGTAAAGAAAGGTCTGAAATCATACGTTTTTGTTGTGGGATTCCATGCTGCGTCCATCTGCTCCTGATGAACCATGATATCGCCAACGGCCATGACCGTGATGCGTTGTTCAGGAAAACGGGATGGAGGCTCGACAGGTGTTGTCGTCTGCTCCCCAGTGCTCTCTCCTGTACTCGTCTGTGTTTGCGGATCGGACTGCGCAGACGGTGCAGAATCAGATGACGGGGGTACGTTTTGAGCAGGAGTTGTGGAGAGCTGTTCCTTTTTGGCAGCCGGCGGAACACAGCCAGCTACACTGGTGCACCCAAGCGCAGCAACGAGCGCCCATAAACACCATTTTTTCTTCATAACTCGTAGCTCCTTTTTTGGTGTGACCCCTACCTCTTTCGGCGCCTGTCTGCGATATCCTCTCTTCTATGCCAAAAGAATCCCCACAAACGGCCTAGCGTAACAGCCCTGTCACAAACGGATTAAACGTTTTCTCGGAATCAATAGTCGTTTTTGGTCCATGTCCCGGATATACGATTGTCTCATCGTCCAGTTCAAACAGTTTGTCCTGAATGCTCATCATTAATGTTTCATAATCGCCACCCGGCAAATCAGTACGTCCGATGCTTTGCGCGAACAAGACGTCGCCTCCGAAGCAATGCTGTCCGATGACAAATGAACAGCTTCCAGGTGAATGGCCTGGTGTGTGCAGGACACGAATCGTCAAGCCAGCCAGCTCAAGAGTTTGTTCATCCACAAGCTCATGCTCAGCCCGCTGGCAAACGATTGGCTCTGGCAGATTCCAGCGGCTCGAACCGTTCAAATCCGGGTTTGTCAGCCACTCTTGCTCAAGTGGATGAATATAGACAGGAGCTTTTGTCAGCTCTCTTACTTGATTGAGTCCACCGATGTGATCGAGATGGGCATGAGTCAATAAAATGGCTACGACCTGTTTCCCCGCAAGGGCTTGCAGCAGATTTGCCGGTTCCATTCCCGGGTCGATGACAATCGTCTCATTGGTTTGCGGATTGGTCAGGACATAAGCATTCGTCTGAAATCCTCCCAGTGCAAAGGATTGAATAGTGAGTTGTTGGTCGCTCATAGGAACCTCCCTGATTTTTTGATACGATAGAGTAAATTGACGTTTTTACGAGGTGAATAGTATATGCGCCATATGTACGGTGTGGAACTACACGTGCCGGCTGGCAAACTGCCCGGCTTCTATGCTCAAGTCATACATAAAATCGGGGATCATGTCAATGTCTTTGACCGGGATAAACTGCTTTTTATCGTCGAAACAACGGAAGAGCGCGAAAAGCTGGAAGCCATTCTAACAAAATCCTCGATGCTGGGCGATGTCTTTTCTCTCCTGCTTCTTCCCGCATCCGCCGAGCTTGCCCATCTAGATGATTCCGGCTTCATCAGTCCAAATGAAAACATGTACCTCTATGCCGAGATCGTATCAATGTTTACCCTCACAGCTGGCTCTGGTTCGGTACAGGATCGCTGGGCAGCCATTGAACAGTTGCAAGAGCATTTGCTCGGAATGATTCCCCAAACGGATGATGAGGCACCTGTCTATATCATCGACAGGAATCTGGCAGAGCTTGCAGAAGGCATTGTCCGTGCTTATCAGATTCCCCTCACCTGGTTGCATCATGAATCGTAAACTGCCAAAGCAATGGCAGCGGGGGCAATCCAAGTGATCGGCAACGCCGAAAACTGGAATAAGGTAGATTTTTCATGTTAAGGAAGATCAATCATGCTACAATGAAAGTCTACACAATTTTTAGGCTGGAGGAACTACATGAAAAAGAAATGGACTTTATTATCTGTAATGGCCCTGGCGCTTGCCTCGGCAACTTTTTCAACGACCCATGCTGTCGAGAAGAAAAGTGCTGATCTCATCATCAAAAATGGACAAGTCTTGACGATGAACAGCAAGAAGGATCGCTTTGACAACGGAACCATTGTGGTCAAGAACAACAAGATCGTGGCCGTTGGCGATGCAAAGCTGGCAGATGAATACAGCGCACCCAAGGTTGTGGATGCAGGTGGGGATATCGTGATGCCCGGCATGGTTAACTCCCATAACCACGTGCCGATGGTCGCTTTCCGCAGCATCGGAGAGGAAGGCGTTGGAAACAGACTGTTCGAGGTCTTTTTCCCGCTAGAGGGCGAGCTCCTCTCCCGTGACCTGATCTATAAAGCGTCCATCCACGGGGCCATCGAAATGGCCATGGGTGGAGTGACCACCTACTCCGATATGTACTATCACGAAGACGAAATTGCAAAGGCAACGGAAACTATCGGGATCAGAGGCGTGCTGGGAGAAACCGTCATCAGCTCTCCGGTCGTAGACGCTCCAACGCCGTATGGTGGACTTCAATATGCCGAAGAGTTCATCAAGCAGTATAAAAACAGTGATTTGATCGTACCTGCCGTGGCGCCGCATGCTACATACACAGTGAGCCCTGAGATGCTCAAAGCTTCGAAGGCTCTGGCTGACAAATACAAAGTACCGTTTATCATTCACGCAGCTGAGTTTGCCGACGAGCCGCAGCGGATCGAGAAAAAGTTTGGCGTGAAAGCCGATTCGGTCATCAAATATTTTGACTCTATTGGCATTTTGGACAATAACACCATTTTGGCGCACGCCATCCACATTTCGGATGAGGATATTCAACTGATCAAACAAAAAGGTGCGACCATTGCCCACAATCCGATCGCCAATACAAAGGGTGCAACAGGTGTAGCTCCTGCTATCAAGATCGATCAGGCAGGCGTCGCAATGGGACTGGGAACAGACGGACCTATGAGCTCCAACACGATGGATGTATTTGGAACCATGGGATACGCCGCTCGCGTCCATAAACTGGTAAACGGAGATCAAAGCCTGATGCCACCGAGCAAGGTCGTGGAGCTGGCGACTATCGGAGGAGCCAAGGCACTCGGACTTGGAGACAAAATCGGTTCCTTGGAAGTAGGCAAGCTCGCGGACATTATCATCGTTGACGTCCATGCTCCAAACACATTCCCAACCTACGATCCATATGCAACGATTGCTTATGCAGCCGGTCCACAAAACGTCACCGATGTGATCGTCAACGGGAAAATCATTGTGGAAAACAAAACGCTCAAGACCTATGATTATCAAAAAGATTTGAAAGACATGACCGACGTATACAACAAAGTAAAAGAAGTGGAGCAAACATTGGAATTCCACAAAAAGAAACCACAAAACTAAAGTCAAAAAGCCTTTCTGCCGGGATAACCGGATGGAAAGGCTTTTTTTGCTTTTGACGTCATCACAATTTACGATTTCTTATTTGCTGCTCTCAGCATACTTTTTCAAGTATTCCTTCACTTTGTTTGAGTCTGATTTTAGCTCCAAGCCCGTTTTGACCAAAGGCGTAAGTGTCGAGGAAGCCTTGAACTTATTGTCATTATACGTTTTGATCAATTCCTCCTGATTGATTGCATACAAGACTGCTTTTCTCAAATCCTCGCTTTTGGATACTTCTCTGTTTTCCAGATTAAACAAGAGATACGCTACCCCGTTGCTTTCGAGCGTTTGCAGCTTGAGCTTGCTGTCATTTTTCACCAAGTCGAACTTCGTTTCAGGGATGCCGTAATAGACATGGATCTCCCCGCTGCGAAGTGCAGCAAGTGCGCTGTCCGCATCCTTGATGAAGCGTACGACCAGCTTGGAAATTTTCGGTTCGAACTCTGTTCCTTTGCGATAGCCTGGGTTTTTATAAAAGACGGCTTCATAGTCGTTTTTATAAGAGAGAATATACGGACCGCTTGCGGCAAGTGCATTGTTATACGTAGCGCCTTCTGTGACCGTCGCCTGATCCCCATAGGTAATGTCCTTGTTCACATCGTATTTCGCTACGTCAAACGTATTGATGCTCTCTACCTGCTTTTTGGAAACAATCCCTGCCGATTGATGGGCCAAATAGTTCAACACCTGTGGGAACGGTTTTGTGGTCGTAAGCTTCACTACTTGATATTTCCCAGCTTGGTTGTCAGCATTCGCCTTCTCGCTCGCAAGTTCACTGATCGGTGCTTTTACTCCCTTTTCAAGCGCCTCTTTGATCGTACCGCCGCCTCCGGATTGTTTTGCCGAAGTAAGGGCGTTCAAGTCCGTCACAATCTCGACATTTTGAATATGCTCATGCAAGCTATAGGTGCGATGATCTGGTACGGCATCCTTGTTTTTCGCTCGGTTCAAGGAAAAAACAACATCCTCTGCCCCTACTCGCTCTTGCGAATCAACCGCTAGCTTGTCTTTGATTTTGGCGAAGGTAATGTCGTCACGAAGCAGGAAGTAGTAATCCGAATTCCCTTCTGCGATAGCGTAGTTGTGAGACAGCGCACCCTCTGCCGTAATTTTGTCGTCATCGGTGAGATTCACCAGACGGACATACATATTCGTATTTAACATGTTAATCGAACCGTCATTTCCTTTGATCGGGTCCAGAGAAGTCAGGCTGGAGATGGCTTGCTGTAAAATCAATGGGTCTTTCCCACGCTTGGATTCGTCTACAAAATCAATTGCTTCCCATACCATCGATCTGGATTTGGACAACCGAACGCTGCTTTCCTTCAGCACGGTGTGGTTCAGCCCCTGGCTTTTTAACGAAACATACAGCGGAGCGATATATGCCTTATCGAAAACGAGACGCTGCTCCAATTTTTCATAGGTGGCTTTGTATTCGTCCGGGGTTTGCGAGGCTGCTGTATCAATTAGCTGGTCAATCTCTGGATCACTGATCGGCCCCTTGTTATAGTCGCCTCCCGTTTTGAACAACGATCTAACTGCGTAGTCTGGATTGCCGGTTACCGTTGTCCAGCTGGAGATGGCGACGTCAAAGTTCCCTGCCTTTTCTTGCGCGGTATAGCTACCGAAATCAGGCTGCAGATTTAGTTTGACTTGAAAGCCGGCTTTGGACAGCTGATCGCGAATGACGTTGGCATCTGTTTCATCTCTGCTTTGCGTGAGCAGCACAATCTCTACCGGCTTTTGAATACTCGGCTCCTTGCTCTCCTCCTTGACAACATCCTTTTTCGAAGCAACCTCGCATCCGCCTACTACAAGCAGCGTACTTAGCAAAAGTGCGGATAATCCTCTTTTTTTCATCTAAAATCCTCCTGTCCGTTATCTGACGCTATGTATAACCCACTCAAAAAGAAATGAGGAATTAATGGTAGTGAATCAGCCCTTTTGCCAGCTCCACCGCTCGATGGCAAGCCACGTAATGCTCTGCCTCAACCTCTGTCCATTCCGGATCTTTTTCTTGACAGATACTCTCTGCAAAAGGACATCTTGGTGCAAAACGACAGCCTCGCTGCGGATTAATCGGAGAGGAAATCTCCCCTTTCAAAATGATCTTCTCCTTCTTCTCCAGCACATTGACAGAAGGGATAGCCGATAGGAGCGCCATGCTGTATGGATGCAGTGGCCGTTTGAAAAATGCAGGCTTCGGTGCCTTTTCAATGAGCTGCCCCAGATACATGACCCCAACATGATCGGAGATGTGCCCTATGACCGACAAATCATGCGAAATGAACATATAGGTAAGTCCGAGCTGTTTTTGCAATTTCACCATTAAATTAAGGATTTGCGCCTGAACAGATACGTCCAGTGCACTGACCGGCTCATCGCAAACAATGAAGCTGGGATTGATCGCAAGCGCTCTGGCAATGACAATCCGCTGCCTGCGTCCTCCGTCAAATTCATGCGGGTACGAATTGCTGGCACTCTGTGGCAGTCCAATCAACTCCATCAGCTCAGCTACTTTAGCTTTTCGCTCCCTGTCCGACTTGTAGATGCGAAAGAAGGTCAACGGCTCCTCCATAATCTGTGAAACGGTCATTCGCGGGTTCAGGGAAGCATACGGGTCCTGGAAAATGATTTGCATATGCTGCCTCATTTGTCGCATTTCCTCTTTGCTAAAAGCCGTGATGTCCATTCCTTTAAACAAGATTTTGCCTGCTGTCGGCTCGTGGAGGCGCAGGATGACTCTGCCGAGAGTGCTTTTCCCGCAGCCAGATTCCCCGACGATTCCAAGCGTTTCTCCTTGCTTTACAGCAAATGACACGTCATCTACGGCATGCAGCAAGCCTTTTGGCACCGAAAAATGCTTTTTAACATGCCTGATTTCGAGCAGATTTTGCGTGATCATGCTTTCACCTCATCTCTTACCTGGAAGTGGCATTTGCAAAGATGCGCCTCTCCCTGCCATGCTGGTGAAATCGTCTCGCAAATGTCCTCCTTGTATTTGCATCTGGGGTGAAAGAAGCAGCCTGTAGGCAAAGCAGCGGGATTGGCCATACTCCCTTCGATTTGATAGAGCAGCTCCTTGTCTTCCTCCAGCTTTGGAATTGATTCAAACAGCCCCATCGTATACGGATGCTTCGGATTGGTGTAAACCTCTTGCACAGTCCCAATCTCGACGATTTCCCCGGCGTACATGATCGCTACCCGATTGCAGGTCTGGGCGACTACTCCCAAATCGTGACTGATCAAAATCAAGGACATGCTGTATTGCTCGCGCAGCTGCTTCATCAGCTCAAGCACTTGCGCCTGAATCGTTACATCCAAAGCGGTGGTAGGCTCATCTGCGATCAATAGCTCGGGATTGCACAGCAAGGCCATCGTAATCAGTACCCTCTGCTTCATACCTCCGGAAAATTGATGCGGGTAATCACTGTAGCGGTCTGCTTTTACCCCGACGGTTTCTAACAGCTCGATGACTTGTCTTTTCGCTTCTTTTTTGCCAACTTTTTTATGGGTCATGACCGCTTCTGTCAGTTGTTCACCGACACGCATAATCGGGTTTAGCGCCGTCATCGAGTCTTGAAAGATCATAGAAATCCCATTGCCGCGCAACTGTTTGTTTTCTTTTTCCGTGTTGTGAATCAGGTTCTTCCCTTTGTACAAAATCTCCCCGTCTACGATGATTCCCGGCGGGTCTGGAATCAGCTGGATGATCGAGAGCGCCGTTGTCGTTTTGCCTGCCCCTGTTTCACCGACGATCCCCAAGCTATCTCCTTTTTTGATTTCAAGATTCACACCATTCACTGCTTTTACTACAATGTCTTCTGTCACGTAATGGACATGAAGGTTTTTGATTTCGAGTATGTTTTCCACTGTCTCACCCATTTTCTATTTCAGCTTTGGATCTAAGGCATCTCTCAGTCCGTCTCCAAAAAAGTTAAACGACAGCACCATTAAAATAATGGCGATTCCCGGATAAACGGCCAGATATGATTTCGATTCGAGATAAGCGCTCCCGATTTTTAAGATGTTGCCCCACTCTGGAATATGAGGCTCGACACCAAGTCCCAGGTAGCTCAAGCTGCTGGTGGAGATGACGGCGATCCCGATCGTCAGTGTGGCTTTGACAATGATCGGTGCCAGCGAATTCGGAATGATATGCTTGAAAATGATCGCATGATCCTTTGCCCCGCAAGCTCTCGCCGCTTCGATAAACTCGAAGTTCGATACGCTCATAACCGTTGCCCTCATCGTTCTCGCATAAGTAGGTATGTATCCGATGCTGAGCGCGATGATCAGGTTGGTCGTATTGGCCCCGAAAGCCGCCACGATTGCGATAGCGAGCAGCATGCCAGGAACTGCATATAAAATATCCAGCGCTCTCATGATGAAATTATCAATGTATTTGCCATAAAAGCCCGATACCGTACCTAATAATCCACCTATGATTACTGGGATTAATGTCGTCAAAATACCAACAAGCAGTGAAATTCTTCCCCCGAAGACGATTCTGGAAAAGACACATCTGCCAAAATCATCAGTTCCAAACGGATACTCCAAGCTCGGCGAGAGCAACAGCGTTGAATAGTTGTTCTCGATCGCGAGCGAATATTCAAAAGTGAAGTAGCTGCAAATCGATAGAGAGAGCAAAACGGTAATAAAGAGGAGACCAAGCGTCGCCATCGCGTTTCGAAACAGCCTTCGCACAATATCCACCCATGTGACGAGCACTTCTTTGTTGCCATGTCTGATTTTGTGCAGCAGTGTAAGCCCCAGCAGCAAGGAAAAAAGATTGCCCGTAACCGATGTGAGAAGTAACAGGTAGGCAAGCGGCAGTAATTTGCTTGGTACCTCCCCCTTTTTCACAAACAGACCAATCACAACCAGCGCCACAATGTGCAGAAGACTTATCGCGAAAAGAATTCCCATGCCAAGTAAAAACAGATCGGCCACATAAGGCTTGAAAAGATTCAAGGCTGAGATCAGGATTACACAAAAGTTCGTCAGCGCCATGTAGATCGATAAGGTATACTCGATTGATTTTTCCTTTTTGAGCATATCGAGGGCTGCAATCGTGATTAAAATATTGCCTGCAAGCAAAGCGACGATGAGCGAGAACCCGAAAATTCTTGTCGAAGCTCTGATTTCATTGTCTTTCAAAACATCGCTCCTGATTTTCAAGGAAACGAGTAGCTGGTGCAATCCGAACACGAAGTAAATGCCGGCCACTACCAAAAAAGGGACCGATACCGTCTGCTCAAATAAATCATAGCCAGCGAAACCAAACAAAATGGCCAAGACGATCGAGGCTGACGCCGCAAAATTAGAAAGCTTGTATTCCTGAAACGCTTTTAGCTTCCGTTTGGTTTCTCGTTTTAAATAGGGAGTATTCATCCATGCACCTGCTTTAGTAATCATTTATTTTGGATCGAATCCGCGGATCGAGAAAAGCGTACAGCAAATCCACGATCAAATTGACGATCGAAATGGTCACTGCTACATAAATGACACCAGCCAAAATCCCCGGAATATCCGGAATAAACTGCTTGTCGACAATGTAGCTGCCGATTCCGTTGATGTTAAATACTTTTTCAGTTACCGCAGCTCCGCCTAGCATACCGCCAAATTGCAAGCCGATTACTGTAACGATCGGGATAAGTGCGTTTCCCAACGCATGCTTCAGAATGACTTTTCGCTCACTCAGCCCCTTTGCTTTTGCTGTCACGATGTAATCTTGGTGAATCACCTCGAGGGTAGATGACCTCGTCATTCTCGCTACCGATGCCGCCAGTCCAGTTCCCAAAACGATAGCTGGATTAATGACAGATAGCCAGTTGTCTGGATTAAAGGTAGCCGGGAGCCATTGGACCTTGATGGAAAAGTACAAGATCGCAACGAGTCCTTGCCAAAAATCTGGAATGGATAAACCGAGCAGAACAAGGACCATAAAGCCATAATCAAAGAAAGAATACTGCCTCGTGGCTGAAATAAGCCCAGATGGGATCGCCATACAAATGGCAATGATCAAAGAAATGACTGTCAGTTGAAGTGTAATCGGCAGCTTGCGCATAATTTCCGTTGATACAGTTTCGTTGCCCGCGAACGATTTGCCGAGATCAAACGTAATGAGTCCTTTAAACGAGTTCCATAATTGGACGAGATAAGGCTGATCCAGACCATAAACCTGATTAAAGTGCTTTAGCTGCTCAGGTGTAGCCGTCTGCCCGAGAATGTTCGCCGCAGGGTCCAAGGGTGACAAGTACAGGATCGTAAAAACGAGAAACGTCACACCGAAAATGACAAAGACCATCATGACCAATCGATCAAATACATATTTCAAATACGGCTTGCTGTAAATCGCAATGAACACATACATCAAGAGTCCGGGGATGAGGGACGCTGCGAAAAACAGCGGATTTTTAATCAGCTTGGAAAACGTACTTCCATAGGTAACTTTATTGATTCTGGCAGCTTTCATTGCTTCGTCGACATGAGTGGCAACCTGTTCTTGAAACACTTTTTCGACGAGCTTTTTTGTTTCTGCTTGCAGCTTTCTTTCGTTTATCTGCTTATTGAAAAAGAGGTATTTGGTCGTGAGCTCATAGCGTATATCCGCCGCAAGCTGCTCCTCTACTCCTGCTTTGCGTAAGCGAAGCTTTGTTTCCTCTCGCCATTTGAAATAAGGATCAGATTGCTTTTGAATGAAAAAGACAACCGAGACAATCAGATTAATCGGTAATCCGGAAACGAAGAGAAGAATTTTGTAGAGCTGATTTTTCAGCATTTTTTCATAGGTAATCCCAATCCGATCTCGAACATTTGGAGCGCCTGTTGTTTTTGGCTCCTCCTGTGCAATGCGCTCTGTATTGATATTGGCCATACACCAACCTCCAACGGAAATTAAAAAAGACAACAAGAAACAAACTGCGATCAGTTTGCTTCCCGTTGTCGGGTCAGCTGAAAATATGAAGATAAGGTTGCACGTTATAATTCATACAATTCCAAGTTGTTTAGTTTGAATTATATGCACTTGATTCATTCTATAAAAATCCGTTTGAACAGTCAATACATTCGTGAAACATTTATTTGTTCAAGTTGGCCATCCAGCCACGAAAAAACCGTCACCCTCCAACACATGGAAAGTAGACGGTCCGCGACTACAATTGATCAAATCGAAACCAGACAACCTTGTTATCCGTAATACCAAAATTGGCCATATACTTGCTTCCTTTATATACGACCTCTTTTTCTCCAGTCGCCTCACCATACAGCTTCTTCATTTTCTCAACACTGTCATACATGGCAAGGCCACGATATGTCTTTAGCATTTCGGCGTCTTCCTTGGCAACTCCACCGAGCATAATCGATTGGAGTTCGCCCTTCTTCACCTTAACAATCACCTGAGTGCGGTTCACGAGCAGCATGCCCATAACGGCTTCCCCTGCACCAGTTGCCATCTGATCAACTGTGTAGCTTTCTCTTGTTACCATGTCCATGAAATCAGCCTTGCTCGGTTTCAAAAGGTCCATCGCTTCTTTAATATTCTGGCCGAGATAAATACCGTTTATGCCATATTCCTTTTGATTTTCTGGATCAAAAGAGCCTGCTCCCTCATTTTGTGCGGAACATGCGACCAGCATCAATATCACTGCTACGAAAATGGCCAGGAAACGATACGTTTTTCTACTATTCATTCTGCTCACCTACTCTAGCCCGGTATGTACATCGCTTATCTTACCTTACCAACCGGCTAGGAGCAAGGAGTCTTATTCTCGTGGACCGCTTACCTTTTGACGGGGGCGATTGGGGGGCTGATTGTTGTTCACACTTTGTTTAAAACCCTCTAAAATTTTCAACAAGGAGGCAAAAAACGGAGAGCCAAAAACCGCAACAATTCCCCAGAGCCATGTACCGACTTGCCAGGAGTCTTCCACATAGGCTGAGGGGGCACCTGTGAGGATCAGAGCTGGATCGAGGCCAAGCATCCCGAATATTCCACTCGCTGCAACAACAGAAATGAGCAGATTAAAAAATCTTTTGTGATGCATGAGTCTCGCAGCATGATTGTGATCCTCCCAGCAGTCGTTTTTCGCCTCGTAATCTGTGGCTAAAAAAGGGACGATAGACTTGCATGCCTCAGTTACACCTGCAGCAGCACTCGATACTGCCGTAATATAAATTAAAAAAGCGATCGAAGAATCCAGAGTGACCATCTTTTCCCCTCCCCTATCACATATATATGGTCAGACGGGGACAACTTGCTTAAAAAACATGGCTACGCCCCATGCCATTTGGGCAGCTGCGTTTATACTTTTGATCGGTGAGAATTTTCTAAAAAAACAAGCTGCATGTTGTTTCCGACAAGCCTGTTTTGCTGTAACATGAGAATGGTATTCTACCTAAAGGAAAGGTGGTCATTTTCCATGCAAGATCAAGCATTCATTTGGAATCAATACGATTTGATTCGTGGTATGACGCTGGCTACACTGGAAAACATTGACGAAGAAACAGCAGACATCATTCCAGACAATTTCAAAAATAATATTCGCTGGAACCTGGGACATATCCTATTGTGTCAGGATTTCCTGCTGTTTGGTCCTACCGGAGCTCAGCTACCACCAGCCTACGGTGCCTTGTTTGCTCCCGCCACCAAGCCTGCCGATTGGCAAGGTGATATTCCTTCATTGGAGACACTAGCTGCGCAATTTAAGGAACAGAAAGCTCGGATCAAGGAAGGTTTGCAGGATCGATTGAATGAGCCGTTGCAGCAGCCATTTAAACTGGGCGACAAAGGCACGATTCACACCTATGGCGAAATGCTGACCTTCACTCTATACCATGAAGGCATGCATATGGGATGTATTTCCGGATTACGCAAAGGAATCGCAGCAGGTACCAAATAGATCACCATAGAACGTGGGGAAGCTGCTCCCGCGTTCTTTTTATGTCCAAATAGAAAACCGCCCCCAAGAAGGGAGCGGTCCTTTGTCGAGCCCAATTGCTTTTATGGGGTACTACCGGTTATTCTCTTTAGCACTTCAACCTCCATAGTAGAGAAAAGTTATCTAAAGGAATCGGTTTTCGCCATTGTGACTTTCGTCAACTGCTTGATCATCGTTATCCACGGATCTTCGCCTCCTGCAAGGCTATGCGCCGGTTTAACAAGAATCATCGGGCTCGACAAGAACTAGTATGAACCGTTTTTAAGATTCTATACACGAGGCTCTACAATAAATCTGCGGCCAACTGAGCAAGTACACTGCGCTCTCCTTTTTCCAGACGGATATGCCCTGCCAGCTTTTGATCCTTAAATACTTCCACTACGTACGTCAGACCATTGTTGCTTTCATCCAGATACGGATGGTCAATCTGTTCCGGATCGCCCATCAAGACGATTTTTGACCCGTCGCCTACGCGAGTCAATATCGTTTTCACCTCGTGTTTGGTTAGGTTTTGCGCTTCATCGATGATAATGAATTGACCTGGAATGGAGCGTCCGCGAATATAGGTCAGTGCCTCTACCTGCAAGCTCCCCATTCCGGCAAGAATTTTATCCAGATCACCTGGGCGCTTCGTGTTAAATAAATATTCTAAATTATCATAAATCGGTTGCATCCACGGCCGCAGCTTTTCTTCCTTTTCGCCGGGCAAATAACCGATGTCTTTTCCAAGTGGAACGATGGGCCTCGCCACCAAAAGCTTTTTGTATTTCTGCTGATCCTCAATTTGTAGTAAACCTGCGGCCAATGCCAGCAGGGTTTTTCCAGTTCCGGCCTTGCCCGTCATGGTGACGAGCGGAATATCATCCCGAAGTAGTAATTCCGTAGCCATACGCTGCTGCACGTTACGAGCGCGAATTCCCCAAATCGGATCATCATCTGATACAAGCATCTCCAATGACTTTCCATCATTGTCTACCTTGCCGATGGCAGAGATCGACGGATTCAACTCATCCTTTAGCACCAGGAATTGATGGGGGTAAAAACGGTAACGAGGAAAACAGGAGGCTAACTGCAGCTTTCTTGTTGTGTAGTACGTCTTGATGATCTCGGATGCCACCATCATTTTTTGATACCCGGTGTAAATACTGGAATGCTCGCCGACAACCCGATCCGAGAGAAAATCCTCTGCGGATATATTCAGGGCATCAGCTTTGACGCGCATCAATGCGTCCTTGCTGACGAGAATGACTGGTCGAGGCTGTGGTGCCAGATTTTCTTCCTCCTGCAAATTTAGGGCAACCGCCAAAATACGGTTGTCATTCGTCATTTCTGTAAATTGCTTCTGCAGCTTGTGCAGGGACGAGTGGTTCAGCTCTACACGGAATAACCCCCCTGTTTCTAACGTTATTCCGGTATGCAAGTGCCCCAATTCCCGGAAGCTGTCCAGAAGCCGCGATACGTACCGAGCGTTGCGGCCAATTTCATCCATGTACCTCTTTTTGGAATCGACTTCTTCCAACACCACAGCGGGTATGACAATCTCGTTGTCAGCGAAGGAAAACATCGCCCGTGGATCTTGCAGGAGTACGTTGGTGTCCAGTACGTAGATTTTCTTCAAAATCTCGCCTCCTAATACCCATCTTATATACCCTATGCAATTTTTGGAGGGATGCTCAAGTGTGGCGACGTGATGTACTAAAGTCTATGTTCACTGTCCCACAGATAGACGGACCATTGCCAGAATGAAATCAGGCAGCAGGGAACACAATACTTGTAACCCTGCCCTCCGCAACGAGGAAGGCAATACCGGGAAAGGGAGAATGCCTGTGAAACGGATCGTAATCGGCTGCCTCGGTGTTTGCTTGCTGCTAACTGCATGCATGTCGAGCAATAAACCACCGGCGAATCAGGCTGCGCCACAGCCCAATCAACAAGCCCCCCATACGCAACGCGTACAGCAAACTACCCCAGCGCCTGCTTATAACCAGTCATCGCAGGCGACAGCGGATCGCCTTGTACAGCTCGCTACACGTGTGAAAAAGGTTCATGGCGCTACGGCTGTCGTCATCGGAAAGCTGGCTGTCGTTGGCATTGACGTAGATGCTCATCTCGATCGTCCTGAAGTCGGAGTAATCAAATACTCCGTTGCGGAAGCCCTCAAGGAAGACCCTCAGGGTGCAAATGCAGTCGTCACCGCAGATATTGACATTGTGCAGCGTCTGAAGGAAATGGCTGCTGATATTCGTCAGGGCCACCCTGTCTCCGGATTTGCTGAAGAGCTCGCAGATATCGTAGGTCGCATCATTCCTCAGCTGCCGAGAAATGTGAAAAAAAAGGAAGAGCCTACGACAAAGACAAATGAACAGCGTATGAATAAGGATGGCAAAGCAACGCCGCATGGAAATAACAAGATTAACGTCAATCGCGGGACTACACCATAAAGTCTAGGTTGTGCTTTGCAAAAGAAAGAGGCATTCCCCTCAGGCTAAGCCCGGGAGAATGCCTCTTTTTGTTCCTCTATTTTTGGGAGTGGCGGCAGATATTCCAATGCCTGCTTCAAATCCTCAATCAAATCGTTGACGTCCTCCAGGCCGGCAGAAAGACGAATGAGTCCATCCGTGATACCACGAGCTGCGCGCTCCTCGGCAGGCATGGCTGCATGCGACATTGTAACAGGATAAGAAAGAATCGTTTCCACTGCACCGAGACTGACCGCTACAATCGGCAGCTTTACCCGATCAAACAGCGCCTTCGCCCGCTCCCGACTGCCTACATCAAAGGAAAGCACGGCTCCATGCCCGCTCGACTGGCTTGCTTGAATTTGATGCCCTGGATGGTCCTGCAGGCCCGTATAGTACACGTGTGTGATTTCAGGATGGGCCTCAAGCCAATGCGCCAATTGATCCGCTGTATTCGTACTGACGTCCAGGCGTGCCTTGAGCGTTTTAAGTCCTCTCATCACCAGCCAGCAATCCTGCACACCCAGAATGGCTCCCATGCCGTTCTGAATGAAATAGAGCTGTTCTCCCAGAGCAGCATCACGAGTGACGGCCAATCCAGCAACAACATCACTGTGTCCGCCAATGAACTTGGTGGCGCTGTGAATCACGACATCGGCCCCCAGTTCTAGCGGGCGCTGGTAATAAGGCGTCATGAACGTATTGTCCACGATCACGAGCAGGTCTTGCTGTTTGGCAATCCGACAGACGGCTGCGATGTCGGTTACTTTTAAGGTTGGATTCGAGGGGGTTTCCAGGTAAATCCCTTTTGTCTCGGGTGTAATCGCTGCACGTACCGCATCGGTCGAGCTCGCATCAACAAAGGTCACCGAGATCCCCATTCTCGATAAGACTCGGGTCAAAAAGCGGAAGGTTCCCCCGTATACATCCTCTGCCACTATAACGTGGTCTCCTGCCGAAAAGAGCATGAATACACTGGAGATGGCTGCCATTCCCGAAGCGAAAGCAAAGCCTCGCTCTCCCCCTTCTAAACCTGCAATCGCCTCTTCCAGTGCCGCCCTGGTCGGGTTGCCCGAGCGTGCGTAATCAAATGCAGGAGGCTGGTCCAAATCTGCCTGATGGAAGGTAGAGGCTTGATAAATCGGCACGGACGATGCACCAGTAACTGGATCAAAGCAGGAAGTACCATGCAATACTTTTGTCGCAAAATTCATCGTACAGCCCCCCCAACCACAAGACTTGCATCCAAAGCTTGCGTGAGATCCGCCACCAGATCATCCGGGTGCTCAATCCCGACTGACAACCGTAAAAGTCTGTCGCACACCCCGACATACTCCCGAATTTCTTGCGGAATATCCGCATGTGTCTGCGTCGTAGGGTATGTACATAACGACTCTACACCACCCAAGCTTTCCGCGAAGGATACCAGACGCAGGTTTTGCAAAAACACGCCTACCTGATCAACCGATTTCAACCGAAACGATACCATGCCGCTAAAGCCGCTCGCTTGGCTTTTTTGCACGTCATGATCTGGATGCTCGGCCAGGCCAGGATAAAAGACCTCTGTCACGGCCGAATGCTCTTTGAGCTTACTCGCTACTGCAAATGCATTGGATTGGTGACGCTCCATTCGCAGAGCCAATGTCTTCATCCCGCGAACAAGTAGCCAGCTATCCTGTGGTCCCAGCACTGCCCCGATCGAATTATGCAAAAACCTGATCTTTTCAGATAACTGGCTCCCTTTTGTTACAATCAAGCCTGCGAGAACATCGTTATGTCCCCCCAAATATTTGGTTGCACTATGCAGCACGATATCTGCTCCTAATTCAAGTGGGCGTTGACAATAAGGAGTCATGAACGTATTGTCTACAATCGTCAATAGCTCATGCCGCTTTGCCAGCTGTACTACTTCTCGTATATCTGTTATCTGCATCAACGGATTCGTAGGCGTCTCGACAAAGATCGCTTTCGTTTCCGGACGAACCGCTTCTGCTACTTTTTGGATATCTCGCAAATCTACATACGTAAAGGTCAAGCCATAACGTGAGAGCACCTGCTCAAACAGGCGATAGGTTCCTCCGTATAAATCAAGTGAAACAATCAGATGGTCCCCCTGGGAAAACAAGCCCATTACAGTATGAACCGCAGCCATTCCCGAAGCACATGCAAAGCCTGCATCACCTGATTCTGCTTCGGCGATTGTCTCCTCCAGTACAGAGCGGGTTGGATTTGCCGTACGCGTATAATCATATCCTGTACTCTGTCCCAAGGTTGGATGACGATAAGCGGTAGCATAATAGACGGGGAAGTTAACCGCCCCTGTTTTTTCATCTTTTCCCACGCCTGCCTGAACGAGTTTAGTTTCCAATTGCATCTAAATTTCTCTCCCTCCATTGGTGTTCGAGGGGCATGAAAAAAAGCCCCCTTTCCTCTGAAAGAAGGCTTTGATTACGTTTCCGTAAGCAAGACCTTCTCATCTTTCAGAGTTTGAATAACTCTGCAGGAATTAGCACCATTATCTCCCTGTATGTTACAGGTGATTGGTTGCCGGGCATCATCGGGCCAGTCCCTCCGCCGCTCTGGATAAGAAGATTGCTATTCAATTTGATTGCTTAATACTAACGGATAGTCCGCTTTTTTGTCAACAGGATTTTCCACAAATCCTTTTCACAGCTTATTTCGCGTTTTTGAGAGCTGCCATCACTTGATTGTCCAGCTTGGCCGCTGCATTTTTATCATACGTCTTTTCATATTGTGGTTCGACCGAAATACGGGAACCATAGAACATAATGTCTCGAATCGCTTCGATGGTGATTTCAACCATCGCCAGTTTGAGCGGCACCTCTTCCAACCGTTCGGTTTTGAGAACAGCCTTTCCATTAATGGCAAATGAAGAACCAGCCCCGATCAGATGGAGCACCACTTGCGGTTCTTTTGCGATATTGGCTAATATTCGGGAGCGGTTGTCCACAGCAAAGCGTATCGACTCAACATTCGGCGCAAAGGTCCAAGACAAGGAGCTGAGCGATGGTGCACCCGATTCATGGTCGATTGTACCTAAAGTAATGAAACGCTCCTTTTGCAAGAGCGCAAATAATTCTTCAGACAATGATCGGGAAACGGTTTCAGCCATTCCGATCCCTCCTTGTAAAGTTTTGTATCTCTATTGTACCTCCCTACAAGGGTAGTAGGCAAACGTTACCTCGGTCGCTTGATTCTACCAAGACTTTTCCCTTAAACTGGTAGATAACCAAGCCCCATAACGAACAAGGAGGTTGGACGCATGTCACCTACAGAACGCATGCTTGCACAAATTGATCAGATGCTCCGGGAGCTCCACGAGGTTCGCGAGCTGAACGAACGGATGCATAAAATAGCCATGTTTCTAGAAGATATACGATTAGCTGATGTGATCCAAAACTATACAGCCCCGCGCAAGCTGCTCTGGATTAATTTCCTCGCAGGTCTTGCCCGGGGTCTTGGTTTAACAATTGGTACCGCCATTGTTCTTGCGCTGCTTGGCTCGCTATTGACACAATTTCTTTCTGTCCCGATCATCGGAGATTTCATACGACAGTTGATTGAATACGTGCAGTCCTATCAAAAGCCTTAAAGAATAGTCATGACCTACTTACCACGTTCTTTGTGGTCACGCTCTTTGTTGTCATCGTCATTTTGACCATCCCAATTCTGGTCATGCTTTTTCCAATATCCATATGCATTTCCATTGGGATGATTATCTTTTTCCTTCCCTTTTTCTTTTTTCTCTTTTTTATCCTTGTCATCATCGTCGTGATCGTCATCATGATCTCCAGGCTTGACAACTACTTTTGTACTATGGAAAATGTCTGCCTGCTTCACTAGCTTATCTTCCTGATACAGCTCAAAATGAACCGTTTTTGCACTGTAGGAGCGATTTTTGAATGACAGCTTGATTTCAAATTCGCCTTTGTCATTCGGCTTGACCTCTTGCTTCTTTCCGTCCGGTGCAAGAACGACCAATTTGGTTTTATCCTTTTTGCTCCATCCAGCAATTGAACCCTTTACCTGAACCATTTTGTTTTTAGGATCAAGTACAGCAGTTCCCGTGATGGCGTAAGCTTTCTCCTCTTCTTTTGCAGGAGCATTGACAACCTCCACATCTACAGAGGCAGAGTCAATTTTTTTGCCATTTTTGTACAGCTCAACAAGCGCCTTGTCTGCTCCAGGCGCTACATTCTTCAATGTAGCGGAAAAGCTACCTACGCCATCCCACAGCTTTTTTACTCCTGCTTCTTTTTTCTCACCATTGTAGGTCACATAGACTTTATCAGCGCCTTGCTTCACTACGCCCTTGATCTTTAGCTCTTCTTTTTTCGCATCCAGTACGGTTACCGTATGGAGAATCATATGCGCTTCTTCCACAGCTTGCGGGATCAGCTCTACCTTTTCACTATCAACAAGGGTTTTGCCTGCATAGGCATTGATCGTCACGTATTGTTTGGTAACACTGCCTAAAGCCGCGAAGGTTACGGTAAAGGAATGCTCGCTGGTTGGAACCACATCGATCGTTCCGCCATCCGGCTTTGTGACGACTACCTTGGTTACCTCTGGCGTCACGATTCCTCTGATGTATACTTTATTATCTTTCGTCTGAGCGCTAACACTTACAATTTCTTCTTTCGCTTCTGCGAAACGGACCTCCAGCCAAATCTCGCTGTAGTATTGGTTGTAAATACGCTCCCACTCTTCTTTATTCTCTTCCATATACGTTTGCAGCTTCGTATTCAGATGAATGCTGTCTACGATGATATACAAATGATCGGCCTGGTTTTTCAGAAGCATATTTAATGTCGTTGGGTCGTTTTTAGCCAATTCCTTGAGATTGTAACGAGTCACTTGCTTGCCTTCGTCATTCATGACAACCTTTGTCGCACTTGGCGAGGCAATTGAGCTTGCATTGGCCAAAAATGGTGTAACACCACCGATAATGGCTGCCGCAGCCACAACTGCCAATACCGGCTTGGTCACGTACTTTTTCATTGGTAAATCCCCCTTCTATATTGCCAATATCATAATGTTGCTTTGGGCACAGTTACTGACGCCGAGCCTTTGGAAAAAGTTGCATCGGTACAAAAAACGAGTCTTAGTACCTACAACCAAAGCATAATAATCAAAAAAACTCCTCTCAGCCTGGTTGAGCTCTTGGCTCAATGCTGGAGGAGTTTACTTTCTACTTCATGATTGATTGTACTTTGGTTCGCTTTCGATAGCGATCAGCAAGGATTCTACGATTTCTACGGGGTATTGGCTTTCCCATGGTCCAGACTCTGATAGACCAAACAAAACATACCTGCCGCCTTCCTTTCGATATCCGAGCTCATGAATCAAGTGATCCTCTTGGAGCAATTGGAGAAAAAAAGCAGCCGTGTCCAATGCAGATTGATCCGTTGGTCTGGCGTCTGCAACTACTTTAATTTGCAGCCAGTTGATCAGGACGTCTTCCCGTTTCATGTGAATGCCTCACTTTCTTTGGGTTTGCTCTGGCTTGATTCGCAGCTTGACAATGACCAGGATCGCGATTGCGACCAGCATTGCACTTTTCACTGGCAGCTGTACGTCCAAAATAGCGAAAATGAGTGCTCCTGCAAACAACAGGACATACAGGAAAATCGTCTTGAGGATCGGCATCCGAATCCGAGTGGCGAAGCCCAGATAGTAAACAAGTATTAATTGAACAAATAAGATCCACGCCCGATTGTGATCGGCCCAGAGTCGAAAGCTGTCAAAAGCAGACAGTTGATCCGGATTCGCTGGTACATATGTAGAAGCAAGTTGTACCCAGTCCATAATATCCCCCTTCAGTTGAGCGCACGACTAGCTTTTGTCACGCAGGGCCGTGCAAAAAGTTCCAGCAGAGCATCCAAGTCGGATAAAACGCAAACGAGCTTGTCTCCTCCATCTTTCGTCCTGATTCCCCATATACATAACACAATGTATAGATCTTCCAGAATGAAGCGAATAGTCACTTTCTGCAAAAGACGCTTGTTGTCCAGGAAATCGCTTATCGGACTTGGCTTACAGTCCTGCGGCGACTCCTTTGCTACCCGGTGCAGCACATCAATATCTACCATTTTACTTTATCAGGTGGTTGTTGCCCTGTCAAAAATGGAAAGCCTCGGATTTTCACCGACACCTGCAGGCTGGCACGAATAAAGATGGACATGTTATGATGGTGGCACTTACATAGAAAAAGGTGGGAAAAGCATGAGCCTGTACGATCTTTCTGTAAAAACTATTTCCGGAGAAGAAAAGACACTTGCAGATTACAAAGGAAAAGTACTCCTCATCGTAAATACAGCGAGTGCCTGCGGTTTGACTCCTCAGTACAAGGGACTTCAAGACCTGTATGAGCGTTATCAAAGCAAAGGACTTGTCGTGCTTGGGTTCCCATGCAACCAATTTGCTGGCCAAGAACCAGGCACCGAGGAAGAGATTGCAGCTTTTTGTGATCGAACCTACGGCGTAACCTTCCCGATGTTTGCAAAAATTGATGTAAACGGTCCAGATACCCATCCGCTCTATCAATTCCTCAAAACGAATACACCCGATGGAGAGAGCCAGGACATTGAATGGAACTTCGCCAAATTCCTCATCGATCAAAACGGCAAAATTGCAAAGCGGATTGGCGCCCGCGTGCAGCCTGAGGAAATCGCGGCTGATATCGAAGCTCTTCTATAAGAAAGACAACGTTTCGTTATATGTAAACAAAAAGCCGCACGGTCCCTTAACAGGACGTGCGGCTCTTTCATATGCCTGGCAAGCCTTACGCTTGTGGCTGTGCTTCCCAACGTCTTTGCTTCTCATAACGTTCGCGGTCTGATTTGTTCAGATACTTTTTGCGCAGACGGACGGACTGAGGTGTTACTTCACAAAGCTCATCATCATTCAAGTACTCCAACGCTTCTTCCAGCGTCAAGAGACGTGGTGTTTTCATTTTTACGGTTTCATCCTTGGTTGCAGAACGAACGTTTGTCGCATGCTTTTCTTTACATACGTTTACAGTCAGATCGTTATCGCGATTGTGCTCCCCAACGATCATCCCTTCATAAACCTCAGTACCTGCCTGGATAAACATGATACCACGGTCTTCTACAGACATCAGGCCGTACGTGGTTGCTGTACCCGTTTCGTGGGAAATCAGAACACCTGCGTGACGACCTCCAACCGGTCCTTGAACCAGTGGGCGATAGCTATCAAAGGAGTGGTTCAAAATGCCGTATCCACGCGTAATCGTCAAGAATTCCGTACGATAGCCAATCAATCCGCGGGATGGAATGATAAATTCCAAACGAACTTGTCCAAAGCCGTTGTTGATCATGTTCACCATTTCAGCTTTGCGTTGTCCCAGCGTTTCCATGACCGGACCTGTGTATTCTTCTGGAACGTCAATCACCAAAAACTCGGCTGGCTCCATTTTTTGCCCGTCGATGAGACGAACGATTACTTCCGGTTTGGATACGCCTAGCTCGAAGCCTTCACGGCGCATATTTTCCACGAGGATGGACAGATGCAATTCGCCGCGGCCAGATACAACAAACGCATCTGGTGAATCTGTTTCTTCCACACGAAGAGATACATCCGTCTCAAGCTCAGCCATCAGGCGATCGCGCAGCTTACGGGAAGTAACGTGTTTACCTTCACGACCAGCAAATGGACTATTGTTAACCAAGAACGTCATTTGCAGGGTAGGCTCATCGATTTTCAAAAGAGGCAATGCGTCTGGGTGATCGACGTGACAAACCGTTTCCCCAACGTTGATATCAGCCAAACCGGCAATCGCTACGATATCTCCCGCTTTTGCTGTTTTTTGCTCAACACGCTGCAAACCAGAAAAACCGAACAGCTTTTGAATACGCATTTTCTTCACTTCGCCATCGCGAGTGGTAACGGAAACCATTTCATTCAGGTTCATCGTTCCGCGATAAATACGACCTATACCGATACGACCCAGGAAGTCGTTATAGTCAAGCATGGTTACTTGCATTTGGAGGGGGGCATTTTCGTCTGCGTCAGGTGCAGGCATATGTTCAATAATGGTATCGAACAGTGGGCGCAGATCGCCTTCGAGCTTGTCTGGCTCCATTCCAGCGATCCCTTGCAGTCCAGAAGCATATACGATTGGGAATTCCAATTGATCCTCTGTAGCGTCCAGGTCAATGAACAAATCGTATACTTCGTTGATTACTTCTTGTGGGCGGGCATTGTCGCGGTCTACTTTGTTCACGACAACAATTGGGGTTACTTTGGCTTCCAATGCTTTTTTCAAAACGAAACGGGTTTGTGGCATACAGCCTTCAAAAGCATCAACGATCAACAGAACACCGTCTACCATGCTCATGATCCGCTCAACTTCACCGCCGAAGTCAGCGTGACCCGGTGTATCCAAAATGTTAATCGTAAACTCATTGTATTTTACCGACGTAGTTTTAGCCAAGATGGTAATTCCGCGCTCGCGTTCCAGGTCATTGGAGTCCATCATTCTCTCCTCTACCTGCTGGTTGCTGCGGAATGTGCCCGATTGAATCAACAGTTTGTCAACCAATGTAGTTTTCCCGTGGTCAACGTGGGCAATAATGGCGATGTTGCGTATGTCAAGACGCTTCATGTGAACCTCCTAGTTTAAGCATACCATTCATATTAACAGGTCGTGAAACATGGCACAATGGGTAGTTTTTACGGCAGCCACTTCCAGAGTAGTGTTCACCAATTTCATCATACTAAGTGATGGAGGTGTCTACCCATGAAAATGAACGGTCTTATTTGTCTGGCTGGTCTGATCGCCGTCTCTACTGCCATGGCTGGATGTGCGAATTCAAGTACGGGACCTTCGAAAACGACCGCTCCCCATACACAAAATGCAGCTTATCCGCATACCACAGCCCCCCAGCGCATCAACACGCTTGGTTTTGATACTCCATCTACAGGAATCAACGCCCATAATTATCGAAGTGGGTATACAGCCAATGGCTTTAATCAAAATTTATCAGAACAATTGACAAAAGCAGCAGATGACGTGCCGGGTGTGGATAGAGCAACGGTTGTGGTAAGTGGGACAGATGCAGTAATCGGAATCCGCATTCGATCGAATCTAGGTGAACCACAGGCTCGTGTAATCGAGCAACAAGTGCACGCAGCAGCTCGCGCCGTAGCCCCAACGTACCACATTCGCGTAAGCTCTGATGCAAACACGTTCAACCGGATTCGTGCCCTCCATGCTGATATTTATCACGAGGCAACACACCGGACCAATGATGTCTACATGCATTCCAACGCAACGAACAGCATAACCAACACGTCTACAGAATTTCGCGAGCTGCTCCATGACTTGAGAAATGGCGGTATAACCCCATCCCGTTAAGAAAACCTCTATCGTAGCTTCCCCAAGGAGGAGCGATCCCGTTTTAGCGGAAAGTCTCCATGCACTCCAGAAATGATAAGCCTTGTGCTTATCATTTCTTATACGTTAAAAAGCTCACGGGATGCGTGCGCGAACCCCCACGTAAAAGAGGTGCGGAAACGATCCGCACCTCTTGAATACTTACATTTGTTACTTACTTGCCAATGCAGCCACTTTCATTTCTGGCTCAACTACTTGCAATTCACCTGTTCCGCGAACCAATTTCTTCGCGTAGGTTTTCTCCGGCTTCAGCACGGATACCAAATAGTCAATGGCAACTTGCGGGTCAACCGTCTCACCACACGTGTAGCAATCCAGCGCAGCGAATCCGCGCTCAGGATACGTGTGAATGGACAGGTGGCTTTCCGAGAGAAGAACCAGTACGGTAGCACCCTGAGGAGAAAACTGCTTTGCTTGTACGCTTAATACTGTAGCACCACTTGCCTCAGCAGCTTCAATCATTTCCTTTTTCAAAAACTCTGCGTCGTTCAACAAGTCAAACTGAACTCCCCATGTGTCAACAGCAACGTGTCTTCCGAAAGTCGAATATTCCATCTTTCGGTTCCCCCTTCCTAACGAGTGTAATGTTAAACATCGCTAGGACCTGCGTCATTCACTAACGGGGGCGGTTTCCCTCTTGTTATCCACCCTTTAAAGTGAATCCTGGTTCCTAATCCTGTTTCCAACGAAAACAACCATACCATGCATCGGCCTAGTTTGACAATACTTTTTTCCAAAGAATATCGTAGAAATAAAAAAATGGGCTGCATACGCACCCATTTTCTCCTGATTTATGCTTCTAATTCAAACATTCGCTGCGATAGAATAGCCAGTCTAGTATCAATCGCTGGCAGCTTTTCCGGGGCAGCTTGCTTTGCCCAATTCCGCAAATCCAGCCAACGATCCGTTTCCTGGCGCAGCGACTCTATTTCCTGCTCACTTCCCACTTGCTGGAATAGAGATTCCAATTCATGGGTTATACTAGGCGAGGAATTCTCAAAGATAGAGGTTTCCTCGTCACCAGAAATTTCTTGAATGCTTACGACAGATCCTTGATCGTAGTGATACACGACCGTGAAGCCATCATAAATTCGATGGACAATGCCATAGCCACGGAACGTTTTCATTGCCTTACGCATTGCATTTGCCAGCTGTCGATCCCGGATGAGATAAGAGCTGTCACACGAATAGCGATTGCCGACACGCAAGAAGCTCAATTGAATTTCTCCGTTATTGTCGGTCAGAATAACGTCACGGTCACCATTGTCACATACTTTTACATCAACTGAGATGTGTTCGTTGGTGAAGAGCGAGACGAATTGGTTCAGCTCTTCTTCATTCACCGTAAAATAGGCCTTGGCGTAATTGGTTGCTAAACGCTGTGCCATAAATATCTCCTCAATTCTTTTGGTTTGCAGTGGCCAAACTTGACCTAACTATGATCCAAATATGAGGAGTTACGCTAAGTGTCAACGAACGAACGCTGTAGAACCTGGCCTTGCCCCGGGAATCGATAATCGATTTGGGTAATGAAGGCGGATCACCTACTTTTTGTATTTAACGAAAAAAGCCTTCCTTGACACTTCTTATTATACATCAGACGCAATCAAAAGTCTTGAGCAAAAAGCAGATGAAATCTTCCAAAATGGCTCAATATCGGGCTTTAACCGGATGGAGAAGGAAAGAACTCCCTCATTCAAACATATGCTAGCGATTTCAAAGAAATTCAGCGTAATTTATGCACCAACCGGTTGATTCATCGCTTTACGAATGGCAGCCTGCTCTTCTTCGGACAAAGTGTACGCCGAAGTGCCTGCCTCCAATGGTTTTGCATATACGCGCGATTCTTCTCGCCCAAAGATGCTTGTAATGACAACGCCGTTTTGCGCGTCATCGATGATTGCCATGGAAAAGCTCAAATCACTACCGACATCCCCAAACGCATTGTACCGTATCACAGCTACTTTCCCACACTGTGCAGCAATTCGCTGGGAAAGACGATTCACCACGAATTGTTGGTCATTTTGAAACTTTTTCACTTCATCGACCTGGTCAAGCAACCGATGCATCCCTTCCTCCAGATTTGCACCGCCCACTCCTGTCATAAAACGGTTAATCGATTTGCGCAGTCGGCTAATCCGCAGCGACTGCATGATGCAGACGAGGAGCAAGACAACATTTAAAGCGATGACAGCCAACAGTAGAATTCCCACATTGGAGATTTCTGATAGGAATGGTTCCAAAACATTTTCTTCCTTTCTGGTACTTGGGTACATAGTCACTTCAATCCTTTTATATTGTACCTTGGTCGCGTCGCCCATTCAAACAAAGTCTTTTCCAAAAACCAAAAAAAGCGACACTCTCTTAAGCGAGATGTCGCTTTCTTCATTCCGTATGCCAATGCGATAAGCTCATCGTCCTTTGGTTATCCTCCAGTCTACCCTACGCTTCCAAGAGCAGCATTTCTCGACGGAGCTGTTTTAAGCGTTCCTTAGATTGTTTCATTTGCGCATTGTCTTCTGCTTGCATTGCATCATATAAGGTAGCCAGCTCATAATCCAGTTCCAGACGTAAAACAGGAATACGCTCTTCCAAATCACGGCGTTTCAAAGCGGCAATTACCTGATCCATAGTCACATTGAAGGATTTTTCGTAGATCACTTTTTTCTCAGCTCCTTTTATTTCCACTATTCTGATGGCTTCTCCATAGCGGATATGCTTCAGCTGGACCCTGTCGTCAAAGATTGTTCGGATGATGGCATGCCCTTTGGCGTGCACAACGAATTTCTCCAGGACCTGGGCCACGCGCTTGTCATAGACAGGTATTCCTGCCAAATGCAGCTTGTAGGAACCATTCACTCGCTGCATTTTCCATGCGGACTTACCATCTGTGGTGTTCACGAGGAGGTGAAACTGCTCGGGAGACTCCTTCCACTTGACGCTCACCCCTGCTTCCACCAGGGCCTGCAACATCGCGTGCAACGTCTTGCGGTCAAACCAAACGGCCAGATTGAAATACTCCAACTCAGTGCCGAGATTCATCAAGGCTCCTCCCTTTAACAGAATACTCAGATATCACTTTCGCTGTAAGGGAGTGAGTGGTATATCATATTATTCAGGCGAAGGTTTTGCTATTCATATCCCGGCATGTATTTTTTTCCTACGTGGTATGATATCATATGGAGGATTCCAAGCTCCCTTGACAGGGACTTTCGCCCATTTCTTCCCTTGGTGCGATGATGTCTTAAAAAGAGGTGTTTGTTGCATGTCAGCGTTTTCCGGTTTCACGCAAGAAGATTTCGACGTTTTTACCATTGACGGGTTAGATCAGCGCATGGATGCAATCAAATCGATTGTTCGCCCTAAGCTTGAGTCACTCGGTCAGCATTTTGCTCCCCTACTCTCCGTGTCTTGCGAAAACGAGATGTTTTACCACGTGGCAAAGCATGCTCGTCGCACAGTCAATCCTCCTGCAGATACATGGGTTGCCTGGGCCGCTGACAAGCGGGGATACAAAAAGCATCCACACTTTCAAATCGGTTTGTGGGGCACACATGTATTCGTATGGTACGCCGTGATTTATGAAGCTCCCGCAAAGACCGAAATCAGCAAAGCAATGAAGGAGCAGCTGGATGAAATGATGACCCTGGTTCCGAATCATTTTCACTGGTCTCCTGACCATACCCAGCCTGCCAGCACGTCTTCACAGGAGCTGGGAAAAGAAGGCGTCCTGAAGCTGGTGAATCGACTCGGTGATGTAAAAAAAGCAGAACTGCTATGCGGTATCACCATTGACCGTAACGATCCGGTTTTGACTGACGGAAATGCCTTTCTGCAACGTCTCGAGGAAACTTTTGCTGTGTTGACCAAGCTTTACAACCTCAGCAACACCAGTGCAACTATCGCCTCCCGATAGTTTTTTATTCACACTCTATCGAGTCCTATTCACGAAAATTCGCCACACGTTACGTTATATGCAAAAGAACAGGTCCGCTTTCTAATGAAAAGTGTCGGCCTGTTCTTTTTTGTGAATAACAACTCAACGTTTTCTATAAAGGTGGATACGACCGCTTGCGGTCAAACACAACCGTCATGACCGTTTTGTTATGATAACGCACCCATCGCAGGGAACAATACCTTATCATACGATTGGCTTTACGTATTTCCCAATACGGCCCCATGTCTCATCAAGATCAGAGAACATGCGCGTGAATAGCTCTTGTACAGAAGGAACGTCATGGATCAGGCCAATGACTTGACCCGCCCAGCCAAACCCATTTTGGTCATCACCGTCATAAATAAAGGTGCGGTTATTTTCTCCGCTGATAAAAGACTTTAATTGCTCGTAACCAGCCCCTTCTCTCTCAAGCTGGAGAATATGATCAGACCCTGAAGTCCGCACTACCCGAGCGGGCGCACCCAACGTCCGTTTAATAACAGCTGTATCTTGCTCTGTGCCTTGTAAAATCGCTTCTTGATATGCCGGATGTGCATGTACACATTCTTTGGTGGCGATAAAACGGGTTCCCATTTCCACACCTTCAGCACCCAGCGCCAATGCTGCGAGGATTCCTCGACCGTCTCCGATACCACCACTTGCCAGTACCGGTATTTTTACGGAGTCTACGACTCGCGGAATCAGTACAAACGTCCCGATATCGTCTCTTCCAAGGTGCCCGCCACCTTCTTGTCCCACTGCCATAACCGCATCGGCGCCAATCGCCTCCGCTTTTTGGGCTTGCCGAACAGAAGCAACCAGCACCAGCTTTTTCACGTCATGACCATCAAGTCTGCGGACCAGCGGTTCAGGATTGCCACCGGTAACAGAAAAAGCTTTTACGCCCTCTTCTATGGCGACATCCAGCAATTCCTCATACGGACGATTATGCTGGCCAATGGCAAAATTCACGCCAAATGGCTTATCGGTCAGGGACCGCACCTTGCGAATTTCTTCGCGCAGTGCTTCTGCCGACGGTAAAGACATAGCTGTTATTTGCCCGAGTCCGCCTGCATTAGACACCGCTGCAGCCAGATTTGCATAAGCTAGATAGGCCAATCCTCCTTGGACAACTGGATAGGTAATCTGAAGCAGTTCACTTACTCTCGTATTCATCCTTCATCACCCCATTTTTGTAAAGCTTCTCGTCCACATTTGCAAACTCCTGCTGCAACGCGTGATTTTGAATAAAAATTCGCTTGCTTTCCCCCCCTATTTTGCTATACTCAATTTGTTTGTTTTTTCCCTATTTATTCTGGATTAGTAAAGCGAGGCGATCGAAAGTGAGACAAATGAAAACTCCTCTGTTCAGCGGGTTGTTGGAGCACGCCAACCGGAACCCGATTCAATTTCACATTCCGGGCCATAAGAAGGGTATGGGCATGCATCCGGCATTTCGCGAGTTCATCGGGGAGAACGCTCTCTCGATAGACCTCATTAACATTGCGCCTCTGGATGACCTGCATCACCCGAAGGCAATGATTAAGGAAGCCCAAGTATTAGCTGCCGAGGCTTTCGGCGCTGACCATACATTTTTTTCCGTTCAAGGGACGAGCGGTGCCATTATGGCTATGATTATGGCAACCTGCAGCCCTGGCGACAAAATTATCGTGCCACGCAACGTGCATAAATCTATCATGTCCGCAATTATTTTTGCAGGTGCCGTTCCTATTTTTATCCATCCAGCGATGGACGAGCGCCTAGGTATCTCTCATGGGATTACAGTGAAAGCCGTGCAAAAAGCACTGGAAACCCATCCGGATGCAGCAGCACTGTTAGTCATCAATCCAACCTATTTCGGGATCGCAGGAGACTTGCGTGAGATTGTTCGCACAGCGCATAACTATGAAATACCGGTATTGGTGGATGAGGCCCATGGTGTTCACATTCATTTTCATGAAGAGCTGCCGATCTCTGCCATGCAAGCAGGCGCAGACATGGCTGCAACCAGCGTCCACAAGCTGGGCGGCTCACTGACACAAACATCGATCTTGAACGTTCGCGAAGGCTTGGTGGACGTCGATCGCGTCAAGACTGTGATGAGTATGCTGACTACGACTTCGACTTCATACATTTTCCTGGCTTCACTTGATATGGCTCGTCAGCATTTGGCACTGAACGGACATCTGCTAGCCGAACAAGCGATGCAGCTGGCTAACAAGGCACGCGATATGATTAATGAAATCCCGCGCATACACTGCGTTGGCAGAGAAATTCTGGGAACAGCTGCTACCTTTGCGATGGACCCGACCAAGCTGTTGATTCATGTACGTGATCTGGGTATTACCGGATGGGAAGTAGAGAACTGGCTGCGCGACAAGTACAACATCGAAGTAGAAATGAGCGATCTGTACAATATCCTCTGCTTCATCACAGCTGGTGACACAGAGGAGTCTATAAAAACGCTGGTTAATGCCCTTCGTGATCTCTCGGTAGAATTCGCACATGCCCAAGCGGAAGACAAACCGACCATTTCATTGCCAAACATTCCGATGCTCTCCACAACTCCGCGCAATGCTTTTTATTCGGAGACAGAGACTATTCCTCTCGTGGAAGCAGCGGGTCGGGTCATAACAGAATTTATCATGGTCTATCCTCCGGGGATTCCGATTTTTTTACCTGGGGAAGTCATTACAGAAGAAAACATCGCCTACATTCTCGAAAACATTCGAGTTGGTTTGCCTGTGCAGGGACCTGAGGACGAGACATTAAAAACGATTAAAGTAGTAAAAAGACAAACAGCCATTTCTGGCTAAGCCAACTACTCCTATTCAAAAGCTGCTGCCTCTTCCCTTGAGACAGCAGCTTTTTATTTCTTTGGATGAATCCACACATCTTTCTGGTAAGATGGAAAAGAGGAAAAAATAGGAAGGGTGTTAATGAGGTATGCCCGATTGGTCGTATCAAACGCTATTTCGACCACTTCTCTTTCTTTTGCCTGCCAAGCAGGCGCGCCGCCTTACACTGACCGCGATCGGCATGCTAGGCAAAATTCCTGGAGGATCACTCCTTATCGAGATCATGGGGCATATGAAGCCACCCGCTTCCTTGTCACGCTCACTCGCTTCTGTTCCTGTTTCGAGTCCAGTCGGTCTGGGTGCAGGTCTGGATATGGATTTACAAGCAACAGAAGCACTCTCCCGCTTTGGCTTTGGCTACATCGAAATCGGTCCAGTCACGCGGAAGCCACATGCAGATTATAACGAGGTGTGGCGAGAGCCAAAGGGTCTAGCCATTTCGTATTCCGATTCTTTGACGAATCCTGGAATCGACAGCTACGAGAAGTGCTTGCAGAAAATGCGTCACGTCGACGTTCCCCTAGGAGCGAGGCTCGGTTTTTGCCGTGGAGCAAGCGTACAGGAGGCTACTGCTGAACGAGCCGAATTGATTCGGGTCTTGGAGCCTTTTTGCGCTTTTTATACACTAGAGCTTTCTCCGAATGAAGCTATTAACTGGGGTACTCACGACTGGAGTGAGCATCTATCCAGCCTACGAGCCTTGACGGATCGCCCGCTCCTTTTGGTGATTCCACCCGACTTGCCAGAACCAGAGGCACGAAGGCTGGTTAAGATTGCACGCACAGAAGGTCTGAACGGTTTGGTTATAGCAGGTGGTATTACGCAACATACCCAGCGTGTACAACGCGACATTCAAGTGACAGGTCCTCCTTCTTTTGAACAAGCCATAGACATGTGCCGCGTGCTAAGGTCTACATGGACTGATGCGACCATAATTGGTTCTGGAGGCATACAGCAGCCTGCCGATGCGCTCACCTTTTTGGATGCAGGTGCAGATTTCGTTCAACTGCATAGTGGCTTGGTTTATTCTGGTCCTGGTTTACCCAAGCGAACGAATGAGTCGATTTGGCAAACGAGCTGTGTCCAAAGGCCTCCTGATGCGCTCTCGTCAGATACCGCTCACCGTGTAAAATCCTGGCTTTTCCCAGCATGGATGTGGGGCATTCTCTTGGGAATCGGAATGATGATTGGTGGTGGAGTGGCCTGGTGGGTTGCTGCTACCAGCGTAATGCTTCCCTATGACGAAAAATTTTTGGGAGCAAGCCCTGCCGATTTGGACATGCTAAATGCCCAACTCCTCGCCTTTATGTCGCATGATCGAATCAGCCTGGCAGGAACGATGCTCTCCATCGGGATTATTTACTTTCAGCTCTCCCGATATGGCTTGCGTAATGGTCTTCATTGGACACGAGTTGCATTTCTCTCTTCTGGAACTGTCGGCTTTGTCAGCTTCTTTTTATTTATTGGCTACGGGTATTTTGACTACTTACACGCGATTCTGTCATTACTGCTGTTTCCCATGTTTTTGCTCGCTTTACGTGAGCCCGCAAAAAAGCAGCTGCTCCCACTTCCGATTGATCTGAACAATAACCGTGACTGGAAAAATGCTTTATGGGGCCAACTGCTTTTTGTCATCATTGGTTTTGGTCTATCAGGTGCGGGCATGATGATTTCCATCATTGGAGTGACTGATGTATTTGTTCCGTCCGATCTGCTTTTTCTATGCGCTTCCGCTGAAACTATGCAAGCTTACAACGACCGGTTGATTCCGCTGATTGCGCATGATCGGGCTGGCTTTGGCGGAGCACTCATTTCGGATGGGATCGGCGTACTCCTGATTAGTCTGTGGGGCTTCCGGCGTGGTGAGAGCTGGGTATGGTGGACATTGTTTCTGGCGGGGATTCCTGGCTTTGTCTCCGGGATTGGCATTCATTTTGCTGTTGGTTATGTTGATTTTTGGCATTTGTTTCCTGCCTATATCGCTGCGTTGCTGTTTTTGATTGGTCTGGTTTTGACACGGCCTTTTTTAACGGCAAAAACATGGTAGTGCTCACGAGACGCTACAATAAAAAACCAGGCAGTACGGATGGTATACATCCTATTGCCTGGTTTTGCTTATTCGTAAATGCGAATCATGATATTATCGAGGTCATCACTGGTGAGTAGATCAATAAATCGGTCGAGGTCATCAATGGCTTCTTCGACGGAAAGCTTAACCTGATCTTTTGTATTTGCAAAGAATACGAATACAAATTTGTCAGGAGAGGTGCTTTTCATCTTTTCTTTGTAGGTTCCATCAGCCATCATGTCTACCAGTACGTATTGTTTGTAATCGCCTGGTTCTGGCTCAGGACCTGGTCCGCCATTATCATCGTCATCATCTTGTGGGCTACTAATGGCCATGGTATAAACAGCTGGCGTTTTATCACGCGTATCAATCCAGACGATACGGTTTCCACCAATGCGCGGTTCAGTTACCTCCGCTTTATCGTTCCAGGAAAGATCAACAAATGATCCATCCTCCACATCGTATAGCTCATAGTAAAAATTTTTGGCATTTGGCGATAGGCGATTGTCCTTGAAGAACACCATATTTCTGGAGGCTTGCGGATTCATTTGGTCACGATCTGTATAGCGCAGCAGATCTGTTGTTCTTTCACGACTGATATTGTACTGAAACAAATCCCAGGAATTGTTTTTATATTCGCTCCAAACAACAAAGTTGTCTCCGATTGCTGCATCTTCGACTTGTACGTTTTTGACAATATCTGTTTGTCTTTCTCTATTGATGTCATACAACGTAACGGTTGCTTTTTTTGAACCTGTTTCGATAACCCAGGAAGCATAATTTCCGTAGATATCGATGCTCAGCGGTTCACCTTTAACGGATGAGGCGCTCTTGTGCTCGCCTGTCTTGAGATCAGTGATCATCAGTTCAGGACGACGTCCGTCATTCATCCATAGCAATTGGCTTCCATCGATTTTAAAAATTTCATCACTTGGCTCTTGTTTATTATCTTCATCCGTGAGCTGTGTTTCCCTGCCCCTTTGGATATCGTAAGAAATGAGCGCTTTCTTGCTATAGTCGTACCAAACAACGTAGCGATTGCTTACTACAGGATGGTTCGGATCTGCATTGGTTTTACTAATGATCTGACTTGTCTTGTTTTTTGTATCGTACAAAACGACTGAGTTGTCGCGCTTTGATTCAGACAGGTAGACAACATAACGATCACTACCGTCTGGTTGCGAAGGCTCACCTACTACCGAGCCCAAAGATACTGCTTCTTTTTCTTTGATGTCGTACAGGTTCAGCTGCAGCTTTTTGTCACTGTTTCGCTTCGAGTACAGGACATAATTTCCATATACGCGCGGTGCATTCCCTTTAAAAATATACGAATCGATCTGTCTGCTTGAGGATTTACCTAAATCCGCACTTTTCAAATCCCCGTCATCTATGTACACATAGGAGCTTTTATAGAGATGAACGTAATTTTTATCGGTTGAACCGTCTGTAACCTTTTTGTTTTTGCCTGTTGTAATGTCGTATTCATAAATCTGGGTATTTTCAGCTGCTTCATTTTCATACAGAATCGTATCGGAATAGATGCTTGGGCGAATCTGATTACCTCGTCCGGTTACAGCTGCTTCTTCTTCTTTTGTATCAATGTCATAGTAATAGATGTCGGCATTACCATCCCGACTGTCTTCCCATGCAACATATGATTCACTCACAACAGGTCGAGTGGCTTTCCCGCTTGTCGATACTTTTTCTTCATCACCCGTATCAATATTGTACAAGTAAATGTCAGTACCCTTGCTAGTCTTATTCGACCAAACCACATGGTTGTCCGCAATTTCTACATCCGCGATGGTTCCTGAGCTCTCACTGATGCGCTTCTCTTTGCCTTTGGAGATATCGTATAGATTTACTGAAGAGTCTTCATCGATCCATACCACGTAATCCCCATCAACTTTTGGACTTGTCTTTTTCGAGCTTTTGCTTCCAATTTTGGTCTCCGTATTTTTACCCAGGTTGTATAGGGTAACCATATTTTCATCTTGGTTAATCCATACCGCATAGTCCTTTGCAATGTCGAAACCAGCTTGCGAGATTTCAGGTTGGCTTTGGTCTAGCTTTACTTCATCACCAATACTCTCTGCAAATGCCGGAGTCCCGCCCCACAGAGAGGTGACCAACAGTGCAGAGGCCAGCCAACCCTGGATCGGTTTTCGTTTCATGAAACAATTCCTCCTTTTTGCAACAATTTAAACATACAGTTCTATTATCATACATGTAGAAAAGGTTGTCAAAAAAAACAGGCCTAAAAATAGGCCTGGTATCATGTGAACTATTCTTTTTCCTGTCTCTCATCAGGGCGACAATCGCAGCTGCATACTGCATAAAGCGTTTTCACCTGATTACATTCAAAGTGCTCAATAATGGTCCCGCAAGATTGACAAACGATCGTTCCCATGTGTATTCCCTCCGCATCCACATTCTTATAGCAGTGTGTGATGGTCATATTCTCGTTAATGTAATGTTATATACATATTAATATGACACATCATTGGGAGTCAATACGGTAATTTTACTCATATTTTTATGAATTAGTATGTCATAATTAGATCTTTTCGTTCATCCATTCTCCTATTTGCCGGAGTATCTTGTCACGCTCAGGTTCATTCAAAATCTCGTGTCGTAAACCCGCTATGCGTTGAAACGTAGCATGTGGCCCTATCCCTTCCGCGAAGCGCTCCACAGCATCGGCGTTGATAATCGTATCATCTCCTGCCTGCATGATTAGTACAGGAATGTCTAGCTTGCCCCTCTCTTCCCATGCTCTCGTCATAGCTCGCTCAAGCTCCTGAAACCACCGCACGCTCACCTTTGGATAATTAAGCGGATCACTTTTATAGGCAGCCTGCACCTGCTCATCCCGCGAAACCATGTCCGGGGTTATTCCATTTGGAATCGTCAGTGTCGGCCACACACGATCCAACCAACGGGCCACCTGCGCCTTCCATTCCGGCACCACGAGCTTTAGCTGCATACACGGCGAAGTCAAAATAAGCCCACTTAGTTCATGTCTACGCTCAAAAACCTGGACAAATCTTGCAGCAATCAACCCTCCGAGACTATGCCCCATGATAAAAACCGGATACTCTCCGCTTATGTCTTTTAGCGCTTCTTCTGTCCACATTCGAGCTGTCTCTATGTATTGTGAAAAGGAATCGATGTGACCTCTAGCTCCAGTGGCGCGTCCCCAGCCTGGCAAATCCCCGGTATATACTGTCCAGCCCTGTTCATTGAGGTATGCCGCCACATGTTCGTACCTTCCATGATGCTCTCCTGTTCCATGGACGAGCACAACTGCTCCTCGCTGATTTTGACTTGGCCACTTATGCTTAAACAATGTAATCTCCCCTCACTGCTCTTGTAGCTAATCTCTTCCTATGTAAAAAACGAGCAGAAGAAATCTTCTGCTCGCTACCTAATACTGATTTTCTTCTAAAGATAAGCTTGGTAAATGCTCTTGGAAAAAGCTGGCGAGGGCCTCCGCTTCACTTTCTGAGTTCAGGCGGAATATCTTTTTCAGATACCCGGGATTGATGGCATCCTCTGAACTGAGAAGGGTTGATTGCCCTGTCTGCATACAGATCACCAACGGCTTTCCATAAAACTTATGCGTGAATACAATTCCAAAGTCGTGGCGAGTACCCTCAGATACAAATCCGAGAAAACGTACATTTGCGTTCTCCGAAACATCATATAAGTGGTCGTAGTGCTCCATCAGCAATCCCTCCTCGTCTTGAAATCGCCTCCAAATACTTTTTAAGTAAATATTCGGAGTAGTTATAAGTATACGCGAAAACCTATGCTTTTGCTACCCATTACACTCAACTTATCAAATGCCTAGGGTTTAACACTCGGTCTTCGCCCTCTTGAATCCATCTCACTTTTTCCGCCCCATGCAAGGATTGGGCGACAAACGAGAGACATTCAAAGAACAGTTCAACCACTGCTGTACTGTAGCGTTCCTCCATTTTCTCCAAGGCATACGTTAAACGGAAAATATCCGGAACACTTCGACGGCTTGCTTCCAGAACCTCTTTTCCTTTTTGAGTTGGATACACATGGACAACTCGCCCATCCAACTCCGATTTCTCGATTGTCACCATTCCTTTCTCCATCAATTTTTTAATATGAATGACGATAGATGAGGGGTGCCAAAAGGTCCAGTCCGCAATTTGGGTCACGCGTACACCTTCATAGCAGTAGATGATCCAGAGAATATTTAGCTGAACAGAGGAATCCAACTCAGCTTCCTTCGCTGCCTTCTCCCAGTCTTCTTTGTTCACAACATCAATGGCGCGCATCGTGTTCAGTGCTTCGAATACGTGTCTAATTGAGGCCTCCTGCATGGGTATACTCCTCCATGATCCTTGATCTTTCATTCCTCGACTATATAAATAGTAGTTATATTTTACACTTTTCAGAAAAGACACGCAATTACTTTTAGTGGCAAATTACCGGCATTGCCAAAGAGTGGAAGCAATGCTACACTAAACGCAGATATTCTTGGTACTGGGAGTGAGTACAATCGTGAAACTGCAATCGGCCTACATCTATTTCGTAGAGGGCTCTACAGCCACTCATGCAAGTATTGACGACGTGAAAGCCAAGTTTACGCGATATGTGGAGATGACCTCCAAAACGGGTCAGCAGCTTGGCTGGACTTATGCAGATGCCGCTTTTCCATATACGGTTGAGGAACGCCCAGAAGGAAAAGACTCCTGGTTTCTGTTGAAGGGGAAAGATCCCGACATGTATAAAGCCATCATCGTCGGAGTCGGACTGACCGAGGAGAACGGGAAGGAAAAACATTATGTGCAAATTTCTTTGCCCGAATCGGCTACACACGGTGATAAAAACAAGGCAAACGAGTACTGTCGTTACCTTGCTCGTACTTTTAAAGCTGAGCTTCATCTGTTTAATAACCGCGTTCAATACTTTCAACCACGCAAGCCATAAATCCGTCCAGCCCAAACAGCCGACCTGCCTCGGCTGTTTTTTTGTCTATTCGCCTCTTCACTGAAGTTCTCATAGTATGTCTAAAGAAGGAATGACAAAAGAAAGTGGGGACTTCATGGAACAACAAGCTTTTATTGATTTGGTTGCAGGCTCTGCCAGACAGTCGTACCTTACCTATCACCTGTTTCCGTCCATTACGATCGCACAAGCCATTCTCGAATCAGGTTGGGGCAAAAAAGTACCCGTAGATCCCGTTACAGGGCGCTCATCCTACAATTTATTCGGAATAAAAGGCACCGGTGTCGCTGGATCTGTGAAGGTCGTAAGCAATGAAGCCATGAACGGTCAAATGGTGCCTCGCACTTCTGAATTCAAGGCGTATTACAACTATCAGCAATCCATTGATGACCACGCGCAATTTTTGTTAAAGCCCGCTTACAAGAAGGTGATCACTGCCTCTACTCCCTACGAAGCCGCGCAGGCCCTCACAAAAGCCGGCTACGCTACTGACCCTGATTACGCTGCAAAGCTGACGCGCATCATCGACTCGTACAATCTCGCCCAGTATGACCAATTTTCGGCTGAGGAGCCTTCTCCTTATCCGGCATGGAAGCTGGACCTTGGAAAAAGAGCATTGAAGGAGGGACTTTTAACTTCCCCCGAGTGGCTCAGCAAGCTGGATGAACCGATGCCTGTGTGGGCTGTCCTCGCTGTTGCACTTCGCTTATTGGATAAGCAGCGTGAAGCCCCCTGAAAACAGAGAAAGACCCTCCATTGGAGAGTCTTTCTTTTTTCAAGTAAGAATGCTTACCTATCGATTGAGTCTTGCTTAAACCTTCTCAACACCTAAACAATTCGGGTAAAGAAGAGCAGCTCCCACGAAAATGAATAGAAGCCTGTTACCATGAGCACGTTGATCAAATCATTTGAGATCTCGATAGCGAGAAGAACCTTCCATCCACCATCCGAATGCCCAGATCTACGCAATATTCCAATCCTTGCGTCACTCCGTACAAAATCCATTCAGAAGAGCGGTGGTTGATATCAAAATCAGTGTAAAGGTCAGTGCCATCATCTCGGATCTCTTTGCGGTCAGTCACATCGAAAAGGCGTAAGACAAATGGCAGCTCGGCAAAAGGAATGGCAAACTTCCTCTCAACTTCCTGCTCGAACTCCTTCGTCATGTTCCACTCTGCTTGGATGGATTGCTCATCTTTCCAAGCAATGCATATACTCGGGCCTTCTACGTCTGTGGATGACCGCGGGGGATTTGTATCCATTCGCTCCCATCGTCCCTTTCTTTCATGTACTTGCTGTCACCAAATTATATTGGCTTTTCCATCTATTATACCATGGGAACTACTCGGGTGGAAACGCATCCAAGCCTTTATTTTTAGCGCCCAACTGTAAATGAATTTTCTCCCACAACCACGTATGACTTGAATTTGTCTGTTTTCATTTGTACTTGAACTTTATAAGTGCCATAGCTCTCTAGCTTGGTTGAAACGAATGGTTCCGAGAAATAAAAGCTGTTTGCATTTTGTGTTGAGTATTTCCATTCTTTTCCTTTATCAACTTCTTTACCGTCTGGTGCGATCAATACCAGCTGCATTCTCAGGTCTTTGGCAACCGGTGCTTCATCTACCTCAACAAAAACGTTAAAGGTACGCGGGATATTTTTGTCACTATAGCCTTTGACCGGATTGCTAAATACAACATTTTTATTTCGTGTCTGCTGAATTCCTTCGACGATCAACAGGTTAACAGTTGGCTTCACGATCTCCATTTTTCCTGTTTGCTGATCATATTCAACAAACCCACCCATCTTGTTCACAATCTCTTCCACCGACTCTGCATTCGAAGCAGGCATATTGGTCCCTACCTGCTCGCCACCGAGCAGAACGTGCATCGCACCTTCCCCCAAGGCAGTGGCAGTTCCCACACCTGCAACAGTCAACGCCAACAAGGCCGACAACCATGCTTTTTTCATGTTTTTAATCCTCCTGTATGTTTGCGCAGTCGCGCTTGTTCTGTCCGAAAGTTCTTCACTTTATTTTATACGTCTATTCAGGCAAATAGTTGTGGTCGAATCTCAAGTTTTTTCAACAATATCCACAATATCCACAGGTTAATCAAACCTAGGACGAAGGACTTATACACAACCTTTGTTAATAACTACTTAAAGCCCTTGACTCGAGTCATTCCGGAAAACGGACTCATACAGGCACAAAAAAAAGAGCGGCCTCAATAAGCCGCTCTTGCACATCTATTTACCTAAGACTGCTTGGAAAGCCAAGTGAAGTAACGGGAAACCAGATGGATGGCCACCTCAATCGCGTCTTCATTCGGTTCGATTTTCGCGTGATGCAAGCCATATGGAGTCTGAACACCCAGCCAAAATAAAAATCCGGGTATCTCCGTCAAAAAGTAGCCAAAGTCTTCACCCGTCATCGCTTCCTTGCAATGAACAAGCGTAACATCATTGCATTCATGTTGTACCCAATCCATAAAGTCATTCGTCAGCTGCTCATTGTTATACACCTGGCAATAGCCGCAGCCATAATCAATCGTAGCCGAGCACTCAAAGCCAGCCTCTATCCCTTTTACAAGCGATTCGATTCTGCCTTTGACAAGCGCCATAGATTCCATGGAAAAGGTCCGGATCGTACCTTCCAGTCTTGCTCTTTCGGCAATGATGTTTTGCTTCGTTCCACCCTCGATTTTGCCCACAGTAATGACAGCTGAGTCCAGTGGGTCAATATTTCGAGCAATTACAGATTGCAGCTGTGTCACCAAATGACTTCCAGCAACCACCATATCGTTTGCCTTGTGCGGAAACGCAGCATGACCGCCTTTGCCGACCAAATCAACAAATAATTCCGATGTGTTCGCAAATAAAATTCCAGGCTTCGTAGCGATATGGCCCACCGGGTACTCGGGAGCAATATGCAGGGCAAAAATACAATCAGGACGCCAGCTTGCGAACTCCTCGCCCTCCATCATCGGCAGAGCTCCACCGGGGCCTTCTTCTGCCGGCTGAAAGAGGAACAGCAGGTCATCAGCAATTGGGTTTTGAACAAAATGCGTCAGAAGTCCAAGGGCAATCGCCATATGCATATCGTGTCCACAGGCATGCATGTAGCCTTCATGTAGCGAACGAAACGGGTAGGAGGTCTCTTCTACGATCGGGAGTCCGTCCATATCTGTACGCCAGGCAATTGTCCGCTTTGGAGCGGTGCCTGCAATTTTGACCAAAATTCCTGTGCGCCACAGCTTGATCTGGAGCCGCTCTTGCGGGAGCTTCTCCAGATAATCAAGCAAGTACTTTTGCGTTTTTACTTCTTGAAAGCCTGGCTCCGGAATTTGATGCAGATCACGACGAATCTGAGCAAATGAGGAAATGGCCATGGCTTACGCACCCTCCCGTGTACCTGTGAGAGCTGCCAGTTGACGAGCAAAAACGTCCATAAAACGATCTACATCCGCTTTTGTCAAAGTCAATGGAGGCAGAAGACGAACGATAGTCTTTTGTGTCACGTCCACGAGTATGCCTTCCTCCAGCAGTTGCTGCTGCAGATGACTCGCTTCTTCAGAAGAGACACTGAGAGGGATACCGACCATCATGCCCTTCCCACGCAATGCCTGAAGCTGATCACCCAGACGCGCGCGCAGTGCCTCCAGCTGATTCCACAGGTACGCAATTACGTCATCCACGCCTTTTACAAATTCTGGATCAAGCAATTCGTCCATGACAGCATTCCCCAAAGCAGCCGATAGTGGGGAAGGAGCAAAGGTCGTTCCATGATCCCCCGGCTTGAACTGGTTCATCAGCTTGGTTCCGGCAATCACACCACCCAGTGGCAGGCCACCACCTACGCCTTTTGCAAACAAGATCAGGTCAGGAGTTACATTCGCATGCTGATAAGCAAAAAGCTTGCCTGTACGTCCCATCCCTGTCTGAATTTCGTCCATCGCAAGCAACATGCCTTCTTCCTGGCAGATCGCTGATACCTCTTGGAGGAATGTCTCTGATAGCGGAACTACACCGCCAGAACCAAGAACAGGCTCCATCAGGACAGCGGCAGGCTTAACTTTTTGGCAAAGCTCTCGCAGACCAGCAGTATCCTGTGCATCCAGCTCATAAACAGAAAAAGCAGGCTGCGGGAAATCCTGATAGACATGAGCTTGCCTGGTCAATCGAACCGCACCGAGCGTTCGGCCGTGGAAGCTGTTTTTGAGGACTACGATTCCCTCACGTCCAGCTCCATCAGCTTTTGTCCATTTATGAATCAGTTTGATTGCAGCTTCTGTCGCCTCCGCCCCGGAGTTGGTAAAAAACACTTTCCCCGGAATCGTATGCTCAACCAGACGCTGCGCCAAACGAATCGCAGGCTGGTTGAGAAAGACATTGGATATATGCAGGAACTGCTCTCCCTGCTCTCGAAGCGCACGCAAAATGCGAGGATGAGAATGACCAAGCACATTCACGGCGAGTCCCGTAAACAAGTCCAAATATGTTTTGCCATTGGTATCGTACAAATAGTTGCCTTCCCCTTTGGCGATTGCTATCGGCAGACGTTTGTACGTAGAGACGATGTATTGTTCATCAAGCGAACGCCAATCCATGAGTACACACTCCCTTAGAGCTGACGTAGTTCCTGTTTGATTTCTGTTTTGGAACGAGTCTTGTCGTCGATTTGCTTGATGACACGAGCTGGGGTACCTGCTACAACGACGTAAGGTGGCACGTCTTCAATTACAACCGCACCGGCTGCTACAACAGCACCTTTTCCTACACGTACACCCTCAAGCACTACAGCGTTGGCACCAATCACTACATCGTCTTCGATGACAACTGGCTGAGCAGAAGGCGGTTCAATGACACCGGCAATAACAGAACCTGCGCCAATGTGGCAGTTTTTCCCGATTGTTCCACGACCACCGACAACTACGTTCATATCAATCATAGTGCCCTCACCAATGACCGCACCGATGTTGATGGAAGCACCCATCATAATCACTGCATTGTTACCGATCGTTACTTGATCACGAATAATCGCGCCTGGCTCGATGCGCGCTTGAATTCCTTTGGTATCGAGCAATGGGATTGCAGAGTTGCGACGATCGCTTTCAACCACGTAGTCTTCGATCTTGTCCGCATTCGTAGCCAGAACAGGCTCGATTTCTTTCCACTCGCCAAACACGACACCAGTTCCACCTGTGATGAACGCTTTTGCACTTGCTCCGAAGTCGATTCCTTCCAGATTCCCCTTCACGTATACCTTCACTGGTGTTTTCTTTTCGCTTTTTTGAATAAACGCGATAATTTCGTTTGCATCCATCATGTTCACAGGTGAGTCCTCCTTTTAATTGACAAGCATGTAAGAATGAACGGCGGAATGATCATCTAGCTGAATCAGGAAGCATATACTTGCAGTTTACCCCTTCTGATTCACTAAAAAAAGCAATGAGTGCATACGCTAACTCATTGCTTTGGATACTCCGCAAGCAAATCGTAAATAGCGCTCCACAAAAGGCTTTTCACCTTTCATGACAGGATGATCATTCTTCACAATCCATCCCAACCATTGCTATTCAGGGGAACAGCAGCAGCTTCGGCGCTTTAGCCTTTCCCCCTTCTCCTGCCCCCTGGCAGATCACGAGAAGATGTACTTATCCTCGGCGCACCTCTATTTAGACTTCCAACTATTAATTTCATTTAACTCTACCAAAATCAATCCATTGTGGCAACAGCTTTATCAAAATGAATTTTGTGTTGACAACGATTCTCATTTTCATTATTTTGTTTATGAGAATGATTTTCATTATCTAACTGGAGGTTTTCTTTTTATGAGCTTTTTGATTGTATACGCGAGCATGTCTGGAAACACACAGGAAATGGCTGAGGCCATCGCAGAGGGAATTCGTTCTACGGGGGCTACGCTTGTGATAAAAGAAGTGATGGATGTCAGCGCACAAGAGCTGGAGTCTTATGATGGAATCGCTCTCGGCGCGTACACATGGGGAGATGGCGAACTGCCAGACGAGTGCCTGGACTTTTACGAAGAAATGAACGACATTGATTTGAGCGGTAAAAAAGTCATCGCTTTTGGGTCATGCGATTCCAACTATGAGCATGTAGGTGCTGCTGTCAATATTCTTTTGGAGAAAGCACGTGAGCGTGGAGCAGAGACTCCCCTGGAAGGGCTAAAGATCGAGCTTACCCCGAATGCGAAGGAAATCGAAAAGTGCAAAGCATTTGGCGTTTCTTTCGTAGAATCACTCGGAGTTTAAACCTTTTCTAGACTCTTTTTTACAAATTGCATTTCTTGCGAGGAGGAAACATGGTACACTATCGATCCACCACTTTTTCTCAGGGAGGATCGCTTGATGCAATTACATACCGATTCTATTTATTTACGCCCTCTTCGTGAACAAGACGCAGCCGAGCTACTGGAGCTTCGGATGAGTAATCAGAACTTCCTGGCGCCATTTGAACCGATCCGTCCTGCTTCTTTCCTGACATTGGAAGGACAACAGCAGCAAGTTGCTCAAGCCATTTTGGACTTCGAGAACGGGACCGGATTTGCTTTTGGCGTTTTTCTTTCTGAAAAAGATGAAATGATCGGTCGTGTCGCCTTGTCCAATGTCGTCCACGGCGTGTGGCAAAACGCTACATTGGGCTATTTTATGGACCAAAGCTGCAATGGACGCGGCTATACTACAGCCGCAGTTGGACTCGTTCTGCAATACGCCTTTACAAAAGCCAAGCTGCATCGCGTTCAGGCTGGGGTGATGCCACGCAATCTCGGGTCTATTCGCGTACTGGAAAAGAACGGATTTCGTTATGAAGGATTGTCTCTGCGCTATTTACAAATCTACGGCACGTGGGAAGACCACAACATGTATGCCATCACGACCGAGGACTGGCAAAAATAGTGCTCTTATTCTCCAGATTGACGCAACCGCTCCAGGATTCGCCGTTTTTGGTACAGCATCATACCAGCCTCGGCGACATCTTGTACGGTTGAACGATTGATATACGCCCCGAACAAAATCCCTGCGATTGGCACCATTTGAAACAGCTTTTTCCACCCAAAATTTTCTGTGTACGTGACAACGACTTCTCTCCAGCCTTGGAGCTGGGCGATGACGTCTTTTTCAGTGGCAGGTTCATCAAAGCGTGACAGCTCATCCAATATTGCCTTTTTGCCAACGATATCGGAGGAAGCGAATTGAAGGCATTTGACAACAAACAGGCGCTCCCGCTTCTCTTCCGGTCGATAGCCATAACACAGAGCCATTTCCTGCAAAATCTTGAGGGATGTGCCGAGCAAAAGCGGAATATCCAAAGCTAATGTAAAAATACCGCCCACACCTGTCGTTGCACCCTGAACTGTGGCAAAGGCGGCCCGTGATTCACTCATTTGGACCGCAACTGCATTCATCTCTGCAAGTGGTATCGTGGCGATCGTCTCTTTATTTAATGACATCGTTCCCGAATTCTTTTGACGGGCACGAAATTTGCTGTAAACAGTTTCATCGGAGACCAGATAGGTACCCCCGGTTTCCAAAAAAGCGGCCATTTCATCCACGGCTGCTCCAAGCTTTTCACGAATGAATTTTGGTGTCATACGATCCAATAATACAAACGGAAGTCTGCCTAATTTTTCCCAAAACCACAAATCCCGCTGCTTCGTTTCCCAGACCTCTACTTCCTTGAGCGCTGCCAGTAAAGACTCTCTTGACTCCATCCACGTTGCCCCTTCCAGGCTGCTTTATGGTTTTTTTCGTTTCAGCTGACATTGATTACGAAGAATTTCCTTCACAAATTCCTGCAGCTCCCTGGCTGTGGAAAAGGACATGAAATCCTCTATTTCTCTTACGATCCCAAGTTTGGAATGTTTCACTTTACCGTCTTCTAAGGAAAAGCCAAACTTCTCGAGAATGGCTCGTTGCTCTTCGGTCATCCTGTTTCCTCCCTGGTCAGTATAGCTGCTCCTATTTATACAAAAAACCCCCGTATAAAAACGGGGGATACTACCTCTTCCTATTGAACATCTATCGTTAGGGTAAGAAGCTCATCGCTTTCCACAAAATCCGTCTGCTTGTTATACGAACGATTCGTAGAAAGTATTTGGCAGCTTGTGTAGCCAAGCGTGTTCGTTACTCTGATGGTGTATTCACCGGGCTTGGCATCGTTGCCCGAAATGATTTTTTTGATGTTCAAATCACTGAGTCCATTGTCTTCATCCTCGCGCAGGCTCGGCTTTAGCGAGTAAATGAGCTTGCCATCGTAGAGCACCTCTACTCGGTTTTCCGAAGTCATTTGTGCCCCATTTGGAGCTTGGCGGGAACCAAAACCGATTTCTCCGTACGACCATTCAACTTTCGGCATATAGTAATTACGCCCATCTTGCTTTATTTTTTTTGTTCCCGTGCGCTCAACGTAGCTGGCTAAGAGAGTAACCTTTTGCCATTCATCCAAATCCATGCTTGACTCAATCATGATCTTTTCTTCATTTGAATACTTCGAGCCGCCCTTTGTCTTCAATGAAATCGGCTTGCTTGGCGGCGCTACCCCTGATTCCATCTGATCGCAAACCAATCCTGATCGTGCTGGAGCATTGTCCTCAATGACTTGCACGTACCCGCACCATGTTTGCTTCGGATCGCGCTTGCTGTAGTAGTTTATTTTATAACGCTCCGGCTTAAAAGTCGAAAGATCCAGGGCTGTGTGATCCCAATTTAACTTTGAATTTTCGACAATGGCGTTATTGACAGCCCAGACACCTGGTCCCTCATCGCTAGGTACCTCCGACCCTTGCAGAAAATGATCAGCAGCTGTTGACAACCAAAACACATGGATCGGCTTTTGATAAACGGTAACTGTGCTATTAGAAGAATACAGATTTTCCTTTTCTGCAATAAGGGAGGAGCCTTTATTTTTTTGAGTGAGCAGATCAAGCGTCACCTTTGGTTCTGTCGGCCCGCAGGCATTCGGTGTACCAGGAATCTGAATTTGGACACTCGCCACCTCACTTCTGCTTGTGCCCGGTGATGACTTGCTTGAAATCGGCTCAAATGTAACCGTCAGCGCCATGCCCGCAAACGTATCAGGGACTACTACATCAAAATATTGGGAGTCGGTCAGTGTTTGACCTGTGCCATTCACCCACCACCGTCCCGGGAACAATGAATACAGTTGAATTTGGCTTGGGGCAGCTGGGGCTGTTATCTTCTGATTCGGAGTGAGCTTCTGTCCGTTTGCATCTCTTCCCTGGTATAAATCAACCGATCCTACATGAATCGTCGTCGTCCACGATGGAAGGTTCACTTCTTCTGGTGTAAAGACAACTTCATATTGCCCTTCCATGATCGGACCCGCCTTATAGGTCTTTCCAGAAAAAGATTTCATCTCCTTCTTTGTGTCCTTTTCTACGTTATACAACGTCCAAGTACCGGTGACCGTACTTGTAAATATCTTCGTGCCATGCAACGCAAATATTCCCATTACTCCATCCGAAGGGATTGCCTCTCCCTCTGCTTTTTCACCTTCAAATACGCTGAAATCAGTACTGCGCGCTGCTACTTGAAAACGGACATGTACTGTGCTTTTCTGCCCTTTTACGTCCGACATGACAAAGGTTAATGTATGTACTCCAGCCGGTAACTGGGATTCAGGAATCGAAATCCGTGGGACCTCCCACCTCAATACCGCTTCCTCCGCGCGCTTCTCCCCAGTTAATGTCGGCATCGCCACATTATCTAGCAAAATCTCATACCGACTCAGATTGGCTCCATTTCCGTAGGTAGTCTGTACCAGGTCAATATCAAGCGGTGTGCCTGGAGGCAAAATGAACTCATCATTTTTCACCCAGTTCCATCCGTTTGCATCCACTCCGACTACTTGAACATTGTTAAATCCAATCTTTTCGTGAATTGGCTGTTGTGCGGGTTTGAAGTGCTGGCTATTTTGTTTCGTCTCGGAAGTGGTCACGGCACCTAATACAGGCGTTGCTACACCTGAGAGCAAGGTGCCAGTTGCCATGCACACGAGCAGTGCTGATACAACCCATTTTTTCACGTATTGTCCTCTCACTTTCTCTCTAAAACTAAACGTGCATACTTTATTCGACAAAAAAATCCAGTTCTCCTGTTAGTAGCAGGTCAGGAAATGACTTCCTTATTTGATATAGGAAAAAACTATGGATAAATAATTTTAAATAGTTTGCAATTATAGGCGATTTGCTGGTAAAACAATAGCTAAGGAGGGATACGATATGACGCAAACAAAGCAGTGGAATGCCGAACTCTATGACGATAAAATGAACTTCGTCTCTCATTATGGCAGAGGATTAATTGATTGGCTACAACCTGTTTCCACAGAACGTATTTTGGATCTCGGGTGTGGTACGGGGGATTTGACTGCGAGTCTGGCTGAATCAGGAGCAACGGTAATGGGTGTCGATTTTTCTGCCGATATGATTAATAGTGCCCGGCAAAAGTATCCTCATCTGCCTTTTCAGATCGCGGATGCGCATACGTTTCGTACCTCTGATTCCTATGACGCGATTTTCTCCAATGCTGCCCTGCACTGGATGAAACGACCTGAAGAGGTAATTGAATCTGTCTGGCTTGCTTTGGCTCCAAAAGGCAGATTTGTGGCAGAATTCGGCGGCAAAGGAAACTGTGAGCTTGTCATAAACGCTCTGCGCACTACCCTTGCACAAAAAGGCATTTCTGCTGATGAACGGATGCCCTGGTATTTTCCTAGCATAGCCGAATACGCAGCCTTATTAGAGCGACAAGGATTCCGTGTCGTCCTGGCCTCACATTATGATCGCCCTACGGTGATGCCTGATGGCGATCGAGGATTACGGCATTGGCTGGACTCATTTTGCAGTCCATTTTTTGCAGATTTGTCTGCCAGTGATATTGATGATGTCTGCTTGCAGGTAACCGAGCTGTTACGCCCCGCTCTGTTCCAGGATGGCAAGTGGATCGTTGATTACAAGCGTATTCGCGTGATTGCAAATAAATCAAGCGAATAGGAGGAATGCTGCACATGAAACGTATTGCTTGTCTGCATGGACACTTCTCTAATATTTCTTTACTTGCAGACGCTTTTGCCTCTGTGGCGATTGACATGGTGCATTATGTCGATCCTGGCTTACTGCTCAATTCAGAGGGGAAGAATGCGCTCTCTTACAAGCAGTCTCAGGCAAAATTACAAGAGCAATTAAACTGGATGCAAACAAGTGCTCCTGATGCGATGGTGATTACTTGCACGCAGTATGCAGCCTGTGTGACGGATGAAGTTGAGGCTGCCAGTGCCTTGCCGATTTTTACGATTGACCAGCCTTTTTTTCACGAGATATGCCATCGTGCAGAGCCGCAAATCCTCCTTTTCTCCAATCCGGCAACAGTCGATCCAACGATGAACCGCTTACGTGACTATGCACACTTACACGGATTGCATCCACAAATTGAAGTTAGCATCATCGAAGGGGCATTCACCCTCTTGCTGGATAATAAACAAGACGCCTACCGTGAAGCTGTGAAAAATGAGCTGCAAAAGCTTGCAACTGCTCATCACCACGCCTCTTTGGCAGTAGCCCAGCTATCTATGTCACCAGTCGCCCAACAATTTACCGCGGAAACGGGAATCGCCGTGTCGCATCCTCTCCGCAGCTTAGTTTCGCAAATGACTGAGAAGCTCGGTCTCACAAAGAAAGAGCACAGTCTGACCTCATAAAAACAGGCAAGCCCCGCTAGCACGTCACAGGAGACGGTCCAGCGGGGCTATTCTTTGTAAAAAATGAACAGAGATTACATCCCTTCTCCATTCATCAGCAATACTTCATCGCCTTCTTTTAGGCCATCGATAATTTCAACAAAATCCGTTCCTTCAACGCCTACTGTTACTTCTTTTGACGTAGGCTCTTCTGTGGTTGGGTCTTTTACCATTACAGATCCCTTGCCTTCCTCCAAAAACTCCACCGCATGGATTGGCAAACGTTTGACATTTTCTTTTTGTTCTACATAAATATCACAATCACCTGTCATCCCATGCTTCATATCTGTTGTATCACTGAGCTCAATCTTTACCGCGAAACGAACGGTCTTGTCTTCCTTTGTTCCTTCTTTTGGAAGCTCGGTCACTTTGCCTTTGAATGGCTTATTTCCAAATGCCGTTACATAAACATCTACGCTCTGTCCCAGCTTGATGGAGGGAATGTCAATTTCGTCAACTGCCGCTACGAAGTACACTGATGTCGTATCCATGATAATGACGGCTGGTTCGCCTGAGCCAGGTGATTCGCCTTCTTTTACATTTACCTTTGTAATGACACCATTGATCGGTGCCTCCACTTGCTTTTTCGCGATTTCCCGTTTCTTTTGCTCCATGGTCAATAGCGATTCTTTCAATGACAGCTCTTTTTCCTGCAGCTCGAGGTCAGATGATGTCATATCCATTTTAAACAGGAGCTGACCTGCTTTCACTTCATCATCCTTTTCAAAATTAACCTTTGCGATTTTTCCATGCGTTCCTGCCAATACTTCCATTTCATCCGGGAGCTCAAATGGTGTTGCCATTTGACTTGCATACAAAGTGCCTTTTGCATCAGTAAATTGGACTTCTCCCATATCTCCTACGTAAATCGCTCCCGGCTTTTTGACAAGCACCTCAACATTATGAACGCCGCCTAGGCCCGCTTCCTTTTTACCAACCAAGTCAATTGCTGTGACGACACCATCTACGTAATAGAGTGACGCTGTAATGAAAATCTTGACCTTTTGTCCTACCCGGAATTGCTCAGCCTCATATGCGCTAAACTTCCCCGTGATTTTCAGATAATCTGTGTTGGTAAGCTTGGCTACTACTGAATCGGGAGTAACAGTGTCCCCGTCCTTGAAAAGAATTTCTTTTACTTTCCCAGCCTTATCCGAGTGGATGCTGTCCTTCTTGTTCTTTAGTTCATCCAATTCTTTTTTGGCGCGAAGGATTGACAATTCCTGCTTTTGCATCTCCAATTGGGCATCCGCACTATCTACGGTAAATAGTACATCTCCCTTTTTAACGGTTTGACCTTCCTTCACCAGCAAACGCTGCACCTTGCCGCTAATTTCCGGCTTTACTTCCTCACGTGCTTTCGCTTCTACGGTACCAGACGAGAAGATGACCTTCTTTACTTCTCCCAGCTCGACTGCAGCTGTTGGAAAAGATGGCTTTTCCATTGGCGTTTCCTCAGTAGCTGCATCTTTGCCTGTAAAATACGTGTAGCCGTAGTATCCCCCACCACCAAGGACGACCGCAATCGCCGCTATGATGATCCATTTTTTCTTTGACTTTTTCTTCTCCATGTCTGCTTCCTCACATTTCTTTATTCAGATCGAATCGCTTGCAACGCACTCAAACGGGATGCCCGTATCGCTGGGAAAATACCAGCCAACAAACCAATGACGAAGGAAAATCCGATTGCAAATAATGCCAGCCAGCCAGGAATAACAGCCAATTTGCTAGGCTCAGCCTCGCCTCCACCGCGGCCATACCCCATATTCAAGCCATCCAGAAGTCCCCCTGAAGCGCCAAAATAGTTGACCAGCTCTACTGCTCCCCAAGCCATGCCCAAGCCAGCCAATCCTCCGATCAGCCCAATAAAACCAGATTCCATCAAGAACAGCCAACGTATATTGAGGACGGTTGCCCCAATAACCTTCATGATCCCGATCTCTTTGGTTCGTTCCAAAATCGACATGATCATCGTATTGACGATACCGATTGTCGCTACCAATAAAGAAATAGCTGCAATTCCGCCAAGCACCATCTGAATCACAAAGAAGAACTTGTTGATCGTCTCAAGCTCACGCGCAGGCGACCATACCTCGTAGCCCTTTTCCTTCAACGCTTTGACGACACTTTCCACCATTTCACGTGACTCTACCTTGACCGTCATCTGATCAAATTCAAATTTATCCTTTTTCGCCTCTTCACGTGTGCGCCGAGTATTCCCGCCCGAGCTCTCATCTCCCCGACTCCGGTTCACCCAATCATTCAGCTCTTTTACGACGCTTAGCGGAGCGTAAACGGCCGACGAGTAACGCCGATTTTCCGACTGCCGAAGCTGACCGACTACGCGTACACGCACTTCCTTTTTCTCGTACTTCGGCTCGTCGTCGATCCGATATTCCCGAGTGAGTACGATTGTGGCTGCTTTATCAACCAGATTAAATGCGGCTGTTTGCTCTCCGCCCCCCATATCAGGTGGCATGAAGGATGCTCCCGCTCCCCCGCCTGATCGATTGGAGTCCGCATTTCTTCTGCGTGCATCGCGTTTTTCCTTTTCTACATCGCGCATTTCACGCGGAACATCATAGGCTACGACAATTTCTTGTGGCGACCCTGACAAATAGGCCCCTTTTTCCACATCATTCTTCCGGTACTCTGCCGATTCGTTCACGTCCACCCCAATGAGCTCAACGTAGCCCTCGCGCCGTCCAACCTTGAGCTTGGCCTGTTCGTAAAGACGCTTCATCGGCATGACTGCTGCTATCCCCGGAATTTGCTTGAGCTCATGGACAGCCTCCATGTTCAGCTTTTTCCGCTCTTCCTCTGGAATCATCCGATCCTCTTCGTAGATGTAGTACATCGGTTCTACATCCATCTCGGTCAAATTCCCAAAATTCTCTAAACTCTTCACTGCACTTTCTTTCAACCCTAAGCTTAGTGCGATCATGGCAACAATGGCGGCAGTACCGATCATGACACCAACCGAGGTTAGTGCAGTACGCAGTTTCATCCGCCATAAATTTCGCCAGACGATTCGAAAAGAATCTATTATCTTCACAATGTGTTCACCTCGTACCCGCCTACGCTGGTCTTGTCCTTTTTTGTACTACCCGCCCGTCTTGCAAATAAATCACGCGGTCAGATTGCTCTGCTACTTCCTGCTCATGGGTAACGATGATGAACGTAGTCCCATTTTCTTTGTTCATTTGCTTCATCAAGTTCATGATTTCCTGCTCTGTCTTACTATCCAGATTTCCTGTCGGTTCATCCGCCAAAATAATTCCAGGCGAATTGACCAATGCGCGAGCGATACTTACCCGCTGCTGCTGTCCACCACTCAGTTCATTTGGCCTGTGGTCGATCCGTCCTTCCAGCCCGACTCGCTCTAAAATCTGTGTAGCTTTTGCCCGGCGCTTTTTCACGCTTTCGCCCGCAAAAATTAATGGAAGCTCGACGTTTTCCAGTGCTGTCAAATTCGGCAGCAAATTGTACGACTGGAAAATGAAGCCCATACTTTTCCGGCGAAACAGGCACAGCTGGTTTTCGGTGTAGCTGGAAATTTCCTCTCCGCTGACTGTTACACTACCCTCCTCCGGCTTCGTCAAACCAGCGAGCAGGTTGAGCAGGGTTGACTTCCCTGAACCCGATGAGCCGCACAACGCGACAAACTCGCCCTTATTCACGTGCAGGTTTATGTCAAACAGCACAGGTACCTTGATCTTGCCCGTTCCGTAGCTGTGATTGACCTCCGTGACAGTCAGTTCTCCTATTGCGTTAGCCATCCTTTTTTACACCTCATTCGCTCACGTAAAATGGAAATGATTAAAACATCTCATACTAAAGACGTAGCATATTCAAAAACGTAACGCACATTAGGAAACATTTTAACGTTCACACAGATGCAACATGTTTTTCAAAATTATGTAACAATCCTGTAACCATTCCCTCCCAGAATCCTGCTATGATAGAGGTGTCAAGAACAAATGAGAGGGCAGATAAAAAATGACCATCTACCGCTTTTTATTCGAAACCGCAACACGCCGATGGGTTGAAATCATCAAAGCTCCAAGTATGTTCGAAGCAGCGAAGCAAGCCAAGCAGCTTGCAACGAAGCGCTCCAAATCCATGTCCACAACTATTTCCTTCTCCTTTCATCACGCAACTTCGCGATAAGAGAATTAAAAATAGAGCTTTTTTTGAAACCGCTTTCTCCATGGAGGAAAGCGGTTTTTTCTTTGTCCCTGTTGGGGCCAGCTACACTCCGCCGTGCTGAATTTGGATCGTACATCTTTTTATTTCAGGGGATATTATTGACACCACCGATTTTTTCCTCTTAATATAGAAGGAGACAGTACAGCGCATGACAGTATAGCTCCGCAGCATCATGACTGCGGCACAAAGGGAGATAATCGAAATGACCATTCGTAAAGCACTGACCATCGCAGGCTCTGACACTAGCGGCGGAGCTGGCCAACAGGCCGATCTAAAAACGTTTCAGGAGCTGGGTGTTTTCGGGATGACCGCTCTCACCGTCATCGTGGCTCAAGATCCTCACAATGATTGGTTCCACGAGGTTTTTCCTATCGACGTGGCTATTCTGGAAAAACAAATCGAAACCGTTCTTGCCGGTATTGGAGTTGACGCAGTCAAAACAGGCATGCTCGGCACTACTGAGCTGGTCGAGCTCGCTACCCGCAAGATTGAACAATATCAATTGAAAAACGTGGTTGTTGACCCCGTTATGATCTGTAAAGGTGCTGAGGCACTCCATCCGGAAATCGCCATCAGCCTGCGCGAAGTATTGCTTCCACGCGCTACCGTAGCGACACCAAACCTGTTTGAAGCAGGAATTTTAAGTCAACTGGGTGCGCTCACAAGCGTGGAGGATATGAAAGAAGCAGCAAAACGCATTCACGATCTCGGTACAGCGTACGTCGTAGTCAAAGGCGGAAGCAAGCTGCAGGTTGGAAATCATGCTGTGGATGTGTTCTATGACGGACAATCTCTCGAGGTGCTGGAATCGGAGCGTTTCGAAACGACCTTCACCCATGGAGCAGGCTGCACATTCTCTGCCGCAATCTGTGCAGAGCTCGCAAAAGGAAATTCGGTACGCGAAGCAGTAGCTGTCGCAAAAGACTTCATCACAGAAGCGATTCGTCATTCCTTTGCCCTGAACAAATACGTAGGCCCTACTAACCACGGCGCATACCGCTTGAGCAAGCACTCATAAGCTATTACACGCAAAAACTCCTGACAAAGCCAGTCTTGCGATTGGTCTGTCAGGAGTTTTTCTATTGAAAGGAAATCTGATCTACTTTGTTATTCGCTCATGGTCAGGCTTCTTTTTTGATTGGTGCACCTGTTTTCATAGAGACCGAAGCAGGTTTTCTCCGCAGCGAGCTGATTGTAAAAATGATCAATGCGCTCCAGATGAGAGAGAAACTGATCAGATGAGTCGTCGTAAATGGCTCATGAAACAGGAAAATTGCCGACAACAGGGAAATGGTCGGTGATAAATACTGAATAAAGCCAACCATCGAAAGCGGCAGACGAATAGCAGCCTGGGCAAACCAATAAAGCGGCAAAGCTGTACCAACTCCTGCCAGTGTCAACAGCAGCACTTGCCACCAGGCCAACAGGGAAATCGTCTCTGTACCACTGATTTGAAGCCAAATCAGGTAGGCTAGCGCAATTGGTGCGACAAAAAGCGTCTCCCATGCCAAGCCAATGATCGCCTCCAGCTTTACCACCTTTTTGGCCAGACCGTAAAAGGCAAACGTCAAGGCAAGCGATAGGGCAATCCACGGAAACTCACCGTATTGAATCGTGATGTATAAGACCCCACAGGCTGCCAATACAAGTGAAACCCACTGTCCTACATGCATCTTTTCTTTTAAGAAAATGACACCCATCAATACAGTAATTAACGGGTTAATGTAGTAGCCAAGGCTTGTTTGCATGACCTGATCATTGTTTACAGCCCAAATGTAAAGAAGCCAGTTAGCACTAATCAAAAGGGAGCAAACAATCAATGCGCCAATCATTTTCGCACCCGAAACAGATTCTCTTAGCTTACGGATGCGCTTGGTAACAACGATAATAATGGCAACGAATAAAACAGACCAAATAATCCGATGGGCGAGGATCTCCCACGCCCCCATCGCTTGGAACACCTTCCAATACAGCGGGAGCAGACCCCACATAAAGTACGCAGCAATCGCGTAAAAAACTCCCTGTTTCATTTTCCTTTGCCTCCAAACGATTTCGCCTTCTTAATGTAATAGTAGTGTAACGGAATAATCACGAAACGGCTATGTATTTACAGGCAGAATACAGGCTTTGCTACACTTTCATTCACTACCAAGGTAACAAAGCAGTTAGCTATCTGATTACCATGTTACCAGAGTAAAGAGGTAGACAAAATTTTATTGTACCAATTTTATAGCTATAGTACAATAGTAAATATTCTTCCGAGTTTAGTCATAAGAAAGGATTTTTTACCTATGACATACTGGCGTTCTGTATTTTTGGTCATAAGCGGGGCCTGCAGCTATGGTGTCCTCTCCCTCTTTTTAAAACATGGATTTCAAGTTGGGTACACACCTTATGAGCTTAGCGGGAGTCAACTGATTTTTGGCGGCTTGATTATGATTGTTATGGCTTCCTTGTTTTCTCGGGAACGGTTTCGCTTCAAGTATTTGCTGATTCTCGCTCCGGTAAGTCTCATGATGGCATGCACTAGCATCTTTTATCATCAAGCTGTGAGTCGCGTATCCGCATCGCTTGCCATTGTACTGTTATTCCAGTTTACATGGATTGGCGTCCTGCTAGAGTCGCTCGTCGATCGCAAATGGCCCACCCTTGAAAAATGGGTTTCGCTGATTATGCTGGGCATCGGTACCGTGCTGGCGAGTGGGCTGGGTGAAAGTGGTTTGCAAAACGTAAGTATTTCCGGACTTATATATGGACTCTTATCAGGTGCTACCTTTGCTTTTGTCATTTTCTTCAGCGGTCGCATCCTGCCACAGATGAATCCTTACTTGCGAAGCGCGATTACGATCAGTATGGCTGCCGTGATGCTCTCTATCGTTTATCCGCCGAACTTTCTTTTGAATGGACAGCTTACCTCCGGGCTTCTGCCACTTGCATTATGTGTAGCTGTGTTCGGATCAGTTATCCCGATTTTTTGCTTGGCAGTTGGCGTTCCGCGTATCGGAAATGGACTGGCTACCATTCTCAGTGCGATTGAACTGCCAGCTGTCGTGCTGTTATCCAGCTTTGTTCTCCACGAGAATGTGACCCTCACACAATGGGGTGGCGTTTTGATGATTCTGGCAGCAATTGGTGTCCCGCAAATCAAATGGCTTCAGTTGTTTACATCCTCTCAGCCTCTCCAGAAGCGAAGTATGTAATGTCGCTTTCCAACCTGAAGACATGAAACAAAAAGACGTGCTGGCTGCTATCTTTCCGGCATGTCTTTTTTTGTTTCTTTGAGAGTTATCTGCTGGCAGGAACTTGCGTTCTCCTTATGGAACTACTTGGACATAAATATCCAAAAATAAGGAGGCCTCTCTAAATGGAAAAGCACCACATCGTCTTGTTCCAGCAGCTACAGGATTATCGCAGTGAAACCTTGCATGCGATCGAAGGCATGACAGAAGAGGAAGTCAATCTAGTACCTGTAGGGTTCAATAACGGCATCCTTTGGAATTTGGGGCATATCTACCTGGATCAATATTTGTGGATTTCGCACTTAACAAAGGAAGAAATATCGATTCCGCCGGGATTCCACGAGTGGTTCGCGTATGGCACTAAACCAGCTGACTGGCAAACACCCCCACCTTCCCTTGATACGCTTCGCCAGCTGCTTGCCAATCAGCCGGAACAGATCCGCACCATGTACGGTGAGCGTCTGGAAGAGGAATTCCCTGCAACGGAGTCAGGCATGCACACGATTTCTCAGGTTCTTGTACGAACGATTTTTCATGAGGGCCTGCATTTGGCAGCCATTACAGCGATTCGTCGCTTTCTGGGTAATACCCAAAACGTCTAACAGGGCATGACAGAACTTCTGCCTCCCTCTTGGTACTGGCACAAAGCAGAAAACCAAAAAAGCTCAGTAGCATCGCCATAACGGGCATTGCACTGAGCTTGATTATTTCTATAAAAAATGTAGGTTGGTGCGGTCGGCGAGACTCGAACTCGCACGGGTCGCCCCGCCACCCCCTCAAGATGGTGTGTCTGCCAATTCCACCACGACCGCAAATGACTGATTCAATTCGAGTAGAAAATGGGGCGATCGATGGGACTTGAACCCACGAGTGCCGGAGCCACAATCCGGTGCGTTAACCCCTTCGCCACGACCGCCACAAACTATCATCTTCTCTTGGTAGCGGCGGAGGGAATCGAACCCCCGACCTTTCGGGTATGAACCGAACGCTCTAACCAGCTGAGCTACACCGCCAAAAAATGGATGGAGCGGGTGATGGGAATCGAACCCACGCGACCAGCTTGGAAGGCTGGAGTTCTACCATTGAACTACACCCGCAAATCAAATGCATGACCACACTCGTACGCTTCCTGTAACATAGACTCCAACGAAAATGGCTACCCGAACTACTGGCAAGACTTACGCCGAGAGGTTCTTTGCTACACTTAATTGTAACACACGTGAAAATAAAGTCAAGAATATGAAATTATGATGCAGGATATTGCTGATCGGGCAAATGAAGGCAGAAGTACTAACACGAATTACAAACCCCGGGTTGTCGAACAAGTCCTGGTCGACTAGCATCAGACACTGATCTGTCTCGTTGTTTCAAAGTCATCATGAACTTCTTCCATTTGTTTGCTTCATTACGCTATGTTGCTAAAGCAAGGATTGTCATGCTAGTATACCAATCATTGGATTTCCATTTTACAGCCCGTCATTATCATTTGAAGCAATCCATAATGACAACACAAATACTGAAGGTGAACAAATGCTAAAAGTAAACCGAGATGACGCCCGGCCCATCTGGCAGCAACTTCTTGATCAAGCGATTCATAACATTTCAACAGGAAAATGGGCACCTGGCGAGCTGCTGCTCCCGTCCCGCGAACTCGCTCCATTGATTGGCGTTTCCCGTTCAACCATACAGATTGTTTACGAGGAGTTATACAGCCGCGGCTACACGGTAACCTCTCGTCGTGGTGGGACGAGAGTGAGCGAATGGATCTATGAAGCTCGTCCACCAGAGGATGCTTCGCCACAGGAACTTTTTCCGCCCGAGTTGCCTTTAATAAGCGACGCAGTCGGACAGCTGCACAGTTGGTTCGGCGGTAAAGAAAATCAAAAAGTAGAGATCGATTTTACTCCCCATGAGCCGTATTTAGATGAACATTTTCAAAGAACTTGGCGGCAATCCTTTTTACAGGCGACCGCAGAAACAAGCCTGGATAGTTGGGCTTACGGTGATCCCTATGGATTTCTACCGCTGCGCGAACAGATTCAACGCTATTTATCCCTCGAACGAGGCGTTCATGTAGATCGTGATCAAATCCTTTTAACCTCAGGTGCACAACATAGTCTTGATTTGATCGCCCAAGCGCTTTTGCATGAAGGCGAGACGGTTTCTGTAGAAGATCCCGGCTTCCCCGCTGCCTGGATGGCGATGAAGTATCGGCGCATGCAAGTTGTCCCCGTTCCGGTCGACGAGTACGGACTTTGTGTGGAACATATTCCTCCTGCGTCCAAACTTGTGTTTGTTACACCATCGCACCAATGTGCAGTTGGAGTCATTCTATCGGAGCCTCGCAGGCAACAATTGTTGCACATGGCTGCCGAGCATCGGTTCTGGATTGTTGAAGATGATTACGACAGTGAATTTCGCTATCGCGGTGATCCGCTCCCAACCTTGTTCAGTCAACGCCCTCAGAACACCCTGTACATGATGAGCTTTTCCAAAATGGTCGCTCCTGGCATTCGCCTATCAGCAATCATCGGTCCCAAAGCAGCTATTCGTCAACTTGCACGCGTCCAGGAATTAACTTATCGCCATCTTCCGATTATGGAGCAATTGACGCTTGCCCATTTTATCGAACACGGTCATTTTATGCGCCATATGCGGCGAGTTCGCAATGTGTATCGGCGCAGACACGAGGCTATGACGAAAGCCATCATCTCGACAGGTCTTGGCAAGCACTTCACATTAAGCGGCGTAGAAACGGGATTACATATGCTTCTTGAGGCTGATCAATCGTTTGGAGAAGAAGCCGTGGCGAAACTGGCGCTCGAAAAAGGAATCCGTGTTTATCCACTCAGCAACTATTGTTTGGCAAGCGATCGGAAAGGTTTTGTACTTGGTTTTGCCAAAGTAGATGAAATAGCCATTGTTGAAGGGATGAAGCGTCTAGCGGGAATGCTTTTATGATCCAAGCATCCCCGCCCACTTCTCCTAGTCATCCTGACGGGCATTTTCATTCCAATAATAACTGTCCGGTAAGTAGCGTTGGCCGAAAACTTTCGTTCCTACGCGAATGATGGTAGCCCCTTCTTCGATTGCTACGGTGAAATCACCGGACATTCCCATCGACAGGATATCCATTTCGACTCGCGAAAGCTTTTTCTCCCTTACCTGCGATTGAATCTCTTTTAGCAACCGGAAACAATGTCGGGTCTCGTCGTTTGTTGCATTCAGCTTTCCAATTGTCATTAAGCCTTTCACGTTTAGTGTTTCGAACTGCGACAATTGTTCGACCAGTTCCAATGCCGCTTCCGGTGGAGCACCGAATTTGCTTTCTTCGTAGGACGTGTTGATTTGCACCAGTATGTTCATCGTTTTGTTCTCTTTGAGAAGCTGCTGGTGCAAAGCTTGCCCCAATTTTAATCGGTCCACAGAATGAATGAGCGTCACATATTTGACCACATCCTTCACTTTATTCGTTTGCAAATGCCCGATAAAATGCCATTCCACCTGCTTGTACTGCTCCATAAGCGGAAATTTTCCCCGCAGTTCCTGCGCTTTGTTTTCTCCAAACAGCGTTTCCCCCGCTTGCATGGCCATCTGCAATTTTTCAAGTGGTACGGTTTTGGTTGCCAATAACAATTTCACGTCCTCGAGGTTGCGCCCCGAAGCTTGGCAAGCCACCTCCATCTGCTGCCGTACGGTTTTGAGATTCCCCGCAACGAGATTTTCCATATTCCCTGCCTTCTTTCTGATGTGGATTGGGATTGATGTGTTCCCCCGCGCCGGGCAAATTAGCCTATGTCTCTCTACTCTTCAAACCAATCACACCGTTTTTCCGGGCCTGAACATTTTTTCTACTTCCAGCGGATTTTCTTTTGCGGTGATGTGCAGTGGATCAATTCGATATACCTGTACCGGGCCACCGAATACTGCTGAACGGTATTTGTCTACGTGCTGCTGGGGCAACGGCCGATTATAGTAGCCGGGCACATATTTATGAATCATTTCTTGCAGCATGTGTGTCGCTTCATCCAGATCGGTGACGGATTCTGCCTTGCCAAAAACCATTACACTCATATACGCTGTGTCCGTCTTGGCTGGCACCGGATCCGTAATCGTTCCATATTCCTCACAAACCGTAAAACAGACCTCTGAATTCGCGCTCATCACCTGATTTCGTCTCCCGCCGGTCGCTCCATGGAAGTAAAGCTTCCCATTTGTCCAAACAAAATTGAGCGGAACAACATACGGAAGCTGACCGTCGACCATGCCAAGATGACCAACCCGCGCTTGCTGCAAAAAAGCCTCAATCTTTCTCTTGTCCAACACTTCTCTTATCTTGTAACGTACCCCATCCATTTTCTTCACTCCTACTGAATTGATGTATGATTTAGGCAAGTTTAGCAAGCATTGGAATGAATAGAAACGTCCATATATACTTAGTTTGAGCAATCCATAATGCAAAAACAGGTAGTATGGGACAAAATGATTCATTTCGTAATTATGCTGTCTTCTTTTTTTGTCTTTTTGTGGAATAGTCATTGTAATTGAGAATCATTATCAAATATAATAAATAGCGACGAACGTTATGAGCATGAAGCTTGGAGTTGGAAGGAGCTAGGCAAAACGAATGAAACTGGACGATCATCTGTTGCTATGGAATCAGGCCTCCGTAAAAGTAATGGATATACGACATAGAAGCATGGAAAGCGGTGAAGAGCTGCTCGCCTATCGGCTGCCAGCGAACGCGTTTCTGTATGCAATCCGCGGAAGCGCGCAAGTAAGACTCGACGGAGTCCTGTACAATACGCAGCGGTTTCATCTATTTCACGGGGGAAAGGGTGCTTGTCTAGATATTACGGCCAAGCAATCGTTCGAATATTACATGATCTTGTACAAGGCGTCGGCCTCCTTTCCGAGCCGTAAGGAATTTACGCGGCAAGTGGAGTTGGACGATCCGTTTCGCATGCAGTACGGATTTGCACCGCAATATCCCGTTTTCTTGCTCGATATCGCCGAGCGAATGGCGAAGGAATGGATCGCAGCCGGTCTTATCGACAAATTGCATGTGAAGTCGTTATTTTATCAATTCATCTACGAGGTCATGCGGCAGCTCGACAAGCAGGGGATCGAACCGGTCAAGCCGGACCCGGTCACCCAAGCTGTGTTGTTCATGAACCAGTATTACGCTCGGCCAATTACGCTTGAATCGCTCGTGGAGATGCTGGACTGCAATCCGCGCCAATTTTTAAGATGGTTCAAGAGACGCCACGAGACGAGCCCAATCGATTATTTAATCCAGCTTCGTATGGCGAAAGCGAAAGAGCTGCTACTTGGGACAGATTGCACGCTCAAAGAAATTGCGGAAAGCGTCGGTTACCAAGACAGCTACTATTTCAGTCGCCTATTCAAAAAAAATGTGGGTGTTTCGCCGACAGCGTTCAAAGAAAACGCGCAGAAGCAGGAGCAACGTCGAAAAAATCCATCCTTCATGTCGACATCTCCCATTGCCCGTCGAGGGCTTGGACGGTATAGTGTTCATGTAATTGATAATCGTTTTCAACAAGAGAGAGAGGGACATTTATCGATGCGCAAAAGGACCAGAACATCTATAGCCGCTACGCTGCTCTTTTGCTTCGCGTTGCTACTCAGCGCATGCTCGGGAGGTACGACACCGAACCCGGTGGCCGGAGGGACGGCAGGACAACAACAAAATACGGAGGCGACAGCACCGGCGTCCCAGACTGCGCCGGATAAAGAAGCGCCCCGCGTCATCAAGCACGCGATGGGCGAAACGACGGTGAACGGCACGCCGAAAAGGGTCGTCATTCTGACCAACGAAGGAACAGAAGCGCTGCTTGCGGTAGGCGTGAAGCCGATCGGTGCCGTCCAGTCGTGGGTCGGCACGCCGTGGTACAACCATATCAAGGACGAGATGAAAGACGTCACGGTCGTAGGCGACGAGCTGCAGCCGAATATCGAGATGATCGCGAGCTTGAAGCCAGATCTCATTATCGGAAACAAAGTCCGGCAGGAGAAAATATACGAGCAATTGAAGCAGATTGCGCCGACCGTATTCGCGGCCGATCTGGCTGGAGACTGGCAAATCAATTTCAGGCTGTACATGGAAGCGGTCAACAAGAAGGACGAAGGCGACAAGGCGATGACGGACTTCAACAAACGCGTGGCTGACGTAAAGGCAAAGCTGGGCAGCAAGGCGGAAACGAAAGTGTCAGTCGTCCGGTTTTCCGCGTCGCAGGTGCGGATATACCAGAAGCAGACGTTCTCCGGGGTGCTGTTGGATCAACTCGGTATTGCTCGTCCGCCCGCTCAGGACAAAGATTCGTTCATCGAGGTACTGACCAAGGAAACGATCCCTAGCATGGACGGAGACGTCATGTTTTACTTCGTGTCGGAACAAACTGGGAAAAGCGATGCGTCGAAGGTTGTCGAGGAATGGAAAAACGACCCACTGTTCAAAAACCTGAACGTTGCCAAAACGAACAAGGTGATTCAGGTGGACGAAGCAGTCTGGAACTCGGCAGGTGGCTACAAAGCGGCAAACTTGTTGCTCGATGAGCTGGCCGCCTATTTCGAAGTGAAATAGTATAAACGCTGGCCGGCGTCGGTTCAAAAATGACGCCGGTTTTTTCTTGTTCAGGATATTAAATGAGGTGAGGAACAATGGGATAGTCATGCGAAGCCGCAAGCGAAAATGGATCGGACTTGCCGCTGGTTGCGCGCTCCTTCTGTTCGGGATGCTAGCTGGCGTCCTATTCGGGCTGCAGAGATTCAGCCTCCACGATCTATGGCTCTCTTATACACAGTTTAACGGCTCGAACGAGCATCTGATATTGACAACATCACGTGTCCCCCGTGTGCTGATCGCCGCCTCCGTCGGAGCGAGCTTGGCCGTTGCCGGGGCGATTATGCAGGTGCTGACAAAAAACCCGATGGCATCGCCTTCTCTGCTCGGAATTAATTCCGGCGCCGTTCTGTTTATCGTTGTCGGCCTTGCCTTCACCGGCTCGTCTCTGCCGATGAGCGGCATGATCTGGGTCGCACTCGGCGGAGCGGCGATAACCTCCTTGTTCGTATACACGCTGAGCATGCACGGTGGCGGCGGTTTCGAGCCGATCAAGCTGACACTTGCCGGGGCGGCCGTTGCCGCCTTCGCGTCCTCGGTCACCTCAGGGATTATGCTCATTTACAAGCATTCGCTAGAAACGGCGCTGCTCTGGATGATCGGCTCCATAGCGGGCAGACAGCTGAGCCATCTGCTGTTCGTCTTGCCATACTTGTGCACCGGTTGGCTCCTCTCGATGCTGATCGCTGGCTCACTTAATGTGCTTGCCTTAGGAGACGACAGTGCGAAGTCACTCGGTCAGCGGCTGATACTAATCCGAGCCGTCTCCGTGCTCGCGGTCATCCTTCTGGCTGGCGGCTCTGTATCGGCAGCGGGACCAATCGCCTTTGTAGGACTCATCGTGCCGCATCTGTGTCGGTACATAGTAGGCAATGATCATAGCTGGCTGCTTCCTTACAGCGCTTTGACCGGAGCGATTTTGCTGGTAGCGGCTGATCTCGCCTCACGCTTCGTCCTTATGCCGAAAGAAGTCCCTGTCGGCGTAGCAACGGCTCTTATCGGCGTCCCTTTCCTAATCTTTGTGGCGAGAAGGAGGAGGTCATGAACAGACGTCCTGCATGGAAAAATGCGACGATCGTAAGCGCACTGGCAGCTGCTGCGCTCGTCCTGGCCGTTTTGTGCCTGTCGCTCGGCAGCATATCCGTTCCAATTCGGGACGTGATCCTGTCGCTTGTAGGCATGAATGAGGAAGGAAGCGATCTGATTATAAGACAGTTTCGTTTGCCACGCATCGTGGCGGCACTCCTGATCGGTGCGGCATTGGCCGTTTCCGGCAGCCTGCTACAAGGGGTGATCCGCAATCCGCTCGCTTCTCCAGATCTACTCGGCGTTTCGGGCGGCGCTTCGGTGGCCGTTGTCGCGTTTATGACCGTCTTTACCGGCTACAGCATTCATTTCGTGCCGGTCATCGCGATCGTTGGCGCCTTCGCCGTGGCTGTGGTCAACTACTTGTTCGCCTGGAAACAGGGAGTCACTCCCTCCAGACTCGTGCTAATCGGTATCGGCATCTCGATGGCGATGAGCGCCTTGACCATGTTTTTGCTGCTGAGCGGTCCGGCCTACCTCGCGGCTCAGGTGCTGAACTGGATGACAGGCAGCTTGTATGGGACGAACTGGAGCTATATCATGGCCATCTGGCCGTGGATCGTCGTTATAATCCCTCTTTCGCTGCTGTGGGCAAAGGAACTGGACATTCAGGCGCTCGGCGAAGAAACGGCGATCGGTCTCGGCAGCAGACTCCAGATGAGCCGACTTGCCGCGATGCTGCTTAGTGTCGCCCTCGCCGGGGTAGCAGTCGGCATCGCCGGCACAATTTCCTTCATTGGCCTGCTTGCCCCGCATATGGCGAGAAAGCTCGTCGGCAATCGCTACGGAATCGTCATTCCGACTGCGGCACTCATCGGCGCGATCGTGCTGCTACTGGCCGACCTGGCGGGAAGAATGCTGTTCCTGCCGCTCGATATCCCAGCGGGCGTGTTTACCGCCGGAGTGGGAGCTCCTTTTTTCCTGTACCTCCTGTTCAGGCGCAAACGGCCAAGATCTTAATCGACAGAATGGAGTAGGAGTCCGTGGGCTAGCCCCCGATTCCTACTCCTGTGATGGATGGGATTCCATACTACAAGAACAAATAGTCGGCAACTACACGCACATGGGTTACATCGCTACCCGTCCCGGTGCACTTTGGCATGAGAACGAAAGCCACGGTTTATTTGGAAAGCTAGACTTAGCAGCAGCCTAAAAAATTGTAAATAGAAAAAAGGTTCCTGCTCTGCCAGAAAAAGCAGAACAAGAACCTTTCGTTGATGAGGTAATGTGGTCGAGAGGACTTGAACCTCCACGGTGTTGCCACCACCAATACCTGAATCTAGCGGACTCTTTGCAAGATGCTATAACTTAGGTGACCCGTAGGGGATTCGAACCCCTGTATGACAGCGTGAAAGGCTGCTGTGTTAAACCGCTTCACCAACGGGCCAAGATGGCGGATGGAGTGGGATTTGAACCCACGAGACGGGTCGACCCCGCCTACACGATTTCCAATCGTGCTCCTTCGGCCGCTCGGACATCCATCCATTTTCATATGTGCCGCGATTTGATCACTTTGGCAAGAATTAATCTACCATATCTAAAAACCGTTTTCAAGGGAAATTTCATTAAAATAATTCCTGCCAAAAAACGGCCACTTGCCTAAAGCAACCACTTGGCATTCGCAATACTCTGGAGTAATACACTCGGTATGGTGGTGGTAGCAAGTGGCCAGAAGAAAAAATCGTAGCGGCCGAATCCCGTGTTTATACGGAAATTGGTGTGGACCAGGATGTTCAGGACCTGGTGCCCCGATTGACGATATTGATTTATGCTGTAAAAAGCACGATCTTTGCTACCAAAAGCGCGGTTATTTTTCTTGCAGCTGTGACCGCGAGTTATTGAGGTGCCTTTCCAATAAAATTAATTACTCCACAGAAAAAGGCCGAATGGCTGCAATGATTTCTTCCTACTTCTCTCGTGCACAATGTCTTCCCGACAAAGAGTAGATGCACTGAGATAAGTGTGTGACTCTCCCCTCACCTGATTCACAAATCGTGTAAAAATCGGACATAAATCTGACAAAATTCCTTTGCAATTCCACTGTATTTTTTTGGTACTCTATGGAGTGTCCAAGGAGGGTACGCAGCATGGAGTTGCACATACGTACAAGCGCCAGACATGCCTTGGCGCTACAGAAAGAAATAACCTGTCATGGCATCTGCATTTCCGCATTACGTCCGTTTGAAAATGATCAAGTAGAGTTTGTATTCCTTTCCATTTCCGAGCACCAGAAGAAGCTGATCTCATATACTTTACGTAACTACAGCTATACTCTAACATACCTATCCTAGTCGCAATCGCAAGATCATTTTCTCCCCCATGATTGGGGGATTTTTTAACGTATAAGAATTCATAAGCGCGACGCTTATGAATTCTGGAGCGCATGGAAACTTTCCGCTAAAACGCGGTCGCTCCTCTTTGGGGAAGCCTCGATAGAGGTTTTCTTATTTCCTTCTCTCTACTTTCCCCATGCGGTGGACGTCATCTGATGTCATCGTTGCCAATGTGTTTAAAAACGCAATTTGAAAGCTGCCTGGCCCCTCCTGCCCAGCTTTGTGAGCAGCAAGCTCAGCAGCAACCCCATAGCAGACCAAGGCATGTACACCCGCTGCCAGTGTATCCTTTTCCACTGCAGCAAACGCACCCATCACAGAAGTAAGCAAGCAGCCAGTGCCTGTCACTTTGGTCAAAATCGGATGTCCATTGTGAATGAGATAGGTTTTCTCACCATTCGAGATTACATCTGTTTTTCCAGTGATTGCAACGATGGTTTGCAGGTGCTTGGCAGCTGCGATTGCCAACGAGATAACATCCTTTTCACCCGCTCCGGCATCCACGCCTTTTATTTGCCACTCTTCCCCAATCGTATTGGCGATCTCTGCTGCATTTCCTCTGATGATAGAGATAGCTAGTTCGTTCACCAATTTTCTCGCGGTTTCTGTCCGATACGGGGTTGCTCCTGCTCCTACGGGATCGAATATGATCGGGACCCCATGCTCATTGGCGGATTTCCCTGCGATCAGCATCGCCTCCACCTCAAGCTCATTTAGAGTCCCCATGTTCAATACGAGAGCACCTGCGATTTTGGCCATGTCAGCTACTTCCTGCTTCGCATAGGCCATTACCGGGGAAGCCCCTAAAGCCAGCAATCCATTAGCGGTAAAATTAGTCACGACGACATTGGTTATATTATGTATGAGCGGATTATACTGGCGTACCCGATCCAGTGATTCTCCAATCCGATGAAGCTCCATGATTTCTGCCCCTTTCTGTCACATCTTCAGGACGCGGGAAGCATTTTATGTACAGTCAAAACTTCGCCGAGCTCTGGATGTTCTTGCCTTTCTCCTATGATGATATAGGAATGCTGCAGAAGAGGCAATTCTCGCATCGAAGCGAGGATGTTCCAGGTATTCTCTTTTTCACAGGTTACATGACTATGAAATAAATAATGACCCGCTCCTTCTTTCAGAATATGAATATGTTCCAAAAATGCCGTAATCTTGATGCGGTCGTCTGGATGAGAAATTCGGTTCTCTTCCACCCACTTTTCCTTCATTTCTTCGACTTTTAGCATTTTCCACTGATCCAAAAACTGCCAATCCTTGGAATGAGGAAAAATATGTTTGGTTTCTTCTAAAAAGTCGTTGTACTCCCCGTGCAGTTGATCGACATAATCCTCTACATCCTCAGAAATGACGCGAATCGAGTCTTCTCCACATGTACGAATATGATGTGCAAGGTACTTGAAGGATTCAATCATATCGAAATCCCCCCATCCCCAAGCCTGTTTGCCGAATACTCCCCCCCGGGTCCGGCATTTTGTGCAACTGAAGTAATAATAAGTAGACATGTAAAATCCCCTATCTCCCTTTTTTGTGTCTATTTCTGGTATCGGAAAAGGAAGCCGTGCAATTTATGTTACATTCGAACCTATTTTAAAAAATAATTTGTAAACTCGTGGATTTACCGGAAAAATTGCGCTCCCAATCGAAATTCCTACATAAAATCAGGAAAAAATACCCTATTAGAATAACGCAATCTTTCTTATCATTGTCCAGGTAAACAAATCAGTCATCACATGTAGAGGTATTTTTATGAATAAAGTTAATGGAAAAATTTACCTTATTATCTGTCTCTGCTTACTCCTCACCCTCCCCTATAGCTGGTTGTGGCCAGTGAGGGCAGCTGAACAAACCAGCGCAAAAGTACTCGCTTCCTCATTAAACGTGCGCAGTGAGCCCAGCTTTGAAGCAGCCGTCGTCGGTTCCTTGTCATATGGCACGATGGTCACCATCTCCAAAGAAGCGTACGGCTGGGCAAAAATAAGCTACAAGCAAACGACAGGCTGGGTGGCAGGCTACTATCTGCAAAAGTCAACGAATAAGGAGACCACCAAACCGTCTCCACCTGCCCCATCTACCGCCTCTTCCAGTGGCAACAAAGGAACGGTAACGGCAGACGCTCTACGCATGCGCAAAGGACCCGGATTAGATCAAGAGATCGTACAAGTTTTGACACTGGGAACTACCCTTGACATTATGGGCCGCAAGCAGGATTGGTTGCAGGTCAAAACCTCCACAGGAAAAACTGGCTGGGTCTCTGCTACCTATGTGAGTGAGAAGTCATCAAGTACAGTAACTCCAAAGAAGGGAACGTCACCTGGGCTGAAGGGAAAAGTCATCGTCATTGATCCGGGGCATGGCGGTAGTGATGTTGGAGCAATAGGACTGACGTGGAAGACAGAAGAAAAGAAGCTCAATCAAGACACAGCACTGAAATTGGCGAGCAAGCTGCGTCAACGCGGGGCACAAGTGATATTGACCCGAAATAGCGACAGCGAAAAGCCTTCCCTCGCACAGCGCGTTGCCGTGAGTGAAGCCAAAGCTGCGGATGCCTTCATCAGCATCCACTACAACTCCTCGATCAAGCCTAACCGAGGAACACTGACGTTTTTTTATTCGCAAACCAAGGATTATCCATTAGCCCAGTCTATCGAGGCTGGGCTGCGTAACAACCTAGGCCTCCCTAGTAATGGCCTTTCCTATGGCGACTATCATGTACTGCGTGAAAACGCGCAGCCGGCTGTACTCGTTGAGCTTGGCTTCCTCACACATGCAAAAGATGAAGCCATCATTCGCACGGCAAGCTATCAGGAAAAAGCAGCACAGGCAATCGCAGATGGTCTTGCTGACTATTTTGCTAACTGATGGGAATAAGGAAATACAAGAAAAGGGCCCTGTCGATTTACTGCCGACAAGGCCCTTTTTCTCAATCTATATGCATGTTTCACAACGATTACTATCCTTGATTTCATATTAACGGTGGGTCATCGAGACATTGCCATGTCCGTGTCCTTCTTCCTTAGCCGCCACATGCGATCCGGCTTCTACGGTCCACGTAATCACACGACTGGAAATGACAACAGCCAAAATGGTATACATCATCTCTTTCATCGGTACATACCAGAACGACAAGCAAAGCACCATGACGTCCAGCAAAAGAAAAATCGTACCAATTGACAATCCTGTGTACTTGCTGAGTAGTAAGGATAAAATATCGTCCCCACCCGTTGCGGCTCCATATCTGAGCACAAGTCCTGTTCCCAGTCCAGTCAATACACCGGACAACAAGGAAGCGACAGGCATCATATTATGGAGGTCCATGACAATCGGGGAATACTGCTCAAAGCATTCATAAAAGCCGGTGAAAGCCAATGATGCCACAATCGTATCCCAGATGAATTGACGCCCTCTAACCAGACATGCCACGATAAACAACGGAATGTCCAACAGAAGCATCATCATCGCCGGTGATAAGTCAAAGGCGTATTTCGCCAATAAGCCCAGTCCGACGAATCCACCCTCAGATAGGTGGTTTTGATAGTTAATGTGATAATACGCAAATGCCAGCAAACATGCACCAAACAAAATCAAACTGTAACGCTTAGAAGCTTGCAGCGCTCTCCTCATCTTGGTTTCCTCGCAATTTTGTCGATTTAGGCTTGGACGGCCAACCGACTACCGAGGAACTTCGTCGTAAGTTTAAGTCGCTACTCATACAAAATGCCCCGCTTTCGTAGTAGGTTGGTACGTCACTAGAGACGTTCGACTACTACGAAGCTAGATGTAGGAGGAGTCATACTGTTTCCAGATCGTCCTATGGGGACGCATGGTATCCTGATCCCTTCCATTGCTTTTCTTTTATTGTAACACAAAAATGGGGAAAAGACGAACATTCTTCGCCTTTCCCCCATTTTAAAAACGAAACGCCCTGCTCTTCAGCTCCACAGGAATTCCGGCAGTAACCAAAAAAACCTGGTCGCTGATCGAAGCCACGCGCTGATTCATCAGACCAGCCAGATCACGAAAAAGTCTACCCAACGGATACTCTGGCACAATGCCATCGCCCACTTCATTCGTGACGAGCAAAACGGTTCCCGGGTAATCTTCTAGAACCGCCAGCAGCTCTGCCAGCTTCTCCATGATGTGCTCCATCGGATTGTCCTTTTCAGCTTGCAACAACAGATTGGATAGCCATAAAATGAGACAATCAACGAGGATCACGCTCTCTTTTGCCACCACATCCGCACGGCTCTTGAAACTTTGCAATACGTCTGCAAGCAGATGCGGTTCTTCCACCGTTTTCCAGGCAAAAGAGGATTGCTCCCGTCGAAGCTGATGATGATTTACCCGTTCGCGGAGCTCTTCATCAAATACAGGGGAGGTCGCGATATAAATTCCCGCTGTACCGAGATGAGCAGCGTATTTTTCGGCAAACGTACTTTTTCCGCTGCGCGCCCCGCCAGTAATTAATACGACCACTCAGACCCCTCCCTATTTCCCCATCTCTGATTTCAAAAAAATCTGTGGTAATTGATGAACGGGATGCTCCATCACAATCGGTCTTGTTCCGTAGACGTCTTCAATCAGGCTGCTCGTCATAATTTCTCTCGGCCCGCCAACTTGTACTTGCTTTCCCTTGTGCAGCATCAAAATCCGGTCACAGTATAGCGACGCTAAATTCAAATCATGCAAGACCGCCACCACCGTCACACCAGTCGTCTTTTGCCAACCTTTCACGATATCCATCAATTGAATTTGATAGCCGATATCCAGGTAGGTCGTCGGCTCATCCAATAGCAGCAGCTTGGGCTTTTGGACAAGTGCCTTCCCCAGTGCAACACGCTGCTTTTCCCCACCGCTTAGCTGGTCAAGTGTCCGATCCTCCAGCGCGCTTAGGCCGAGCATCTCGATGATTTCATCAATGAGTGCCGTCGCATCCTCCGCCTCTTCTCCGAGCCAGTTTTGGAAGGGAAAACGCCCCATCTCCATCACTTCACGGACCCGAAAGCCTACTGGCGGTAAACCCTCTTGCTCCAGCACCGCCAAAATCTGCGCTAGCTCCTTGCGTGCATACTTGCGTAACGGTTTGTCTTGTATGACGATTTCGCCGACATCGTACGGGATCACTCCGGATATCATTTTCAGCAAAGTCGATTTTCCACTGCCATTCGGGCCGATGATACCGAAAAATTCTCCCTTGCACACCGAAAACTCGATCTCTTTTAAAACCGTTGTCTGCTGATATGCCTTTTGAATGCCATTCACTTGAATCATCGTCTACCTCCTGCCCAGCCTTTTGTTCTGCTTCAACAAATAGGCAAAAAACGGAGCCCCCAGAAAAGCAGTAACAACTCCGAGTGGTATTTCTGTCGGACTCAATAGCATTCTCGCCACGGTATCTGCCCACAGTACATAAATTCCACCGCAAATCGTCGCCATAGGAAGCAAGAGACGATAATCCGGCCCCACCAGCATCCGCACGAGATGAGGAACGACGAGGCCGACAAACCCGACAATCCCGGCAATTGAAACTGCCCCTGCCGTCAGCAGTGTAGAAACAATCAGTACAACCAGCTTGGTTCGATCCACGCTAACGCCCAAATGAGCAGCCTGTCTTTCTCCAAGCGCAAACAAATTCAGTGCACGAGCATAAGAAATGAGTACGATTAGCCCAACAAGTAAATACGGCAGCAAAACATATGTAAAATCCCAGCCGCGAAATGACAAGCTACCCATCAGCCAAAAGACGATCTCGTTCACCGCTTTATCCGAGAGCGAGACCATGAACGAAACTAGCGACCCAAGAAAAGCCTGTACGACGACTCCAGATAGCAGCAATGTCTCTGTTTGCAGTTTTCCCTGGGTATTTGCCAGTCGCAAAACAATCCACAAGCTGACAAAGCCCGTAAGGAAAGCAACAACTGGTATGGTCCATTGACCCAAAAAGGAAATGTGTAGTCCAAAAAGAATGAGAAAAGCTGCCCCAACAGCTGAACCGGAAGCAACCCCCATCGTATACGGATCAGCGAGTGGATTGCGCAGTACACCTTGGAACCCAGCTCCGGCAAGAGACAGACATGCCCCTACCAAAACAGCCAAAATTACGCGTGGAAACCGGATTTTCATGACGATTTGTTCAAAGGATTCTGGCCAACTGACGGGAATCACATCTGATAATCCCGGGAGCTGGTGCAAAAGGATCAACCATACTTGAGAAAGAGGGAGCTGTGCAGATCCCAACGAAATGCTGACGACCATCGATGCCAGCAAAGTGAGACACCCCGCTCCTCCCCATAGCAATAAACGCCTTTTCATTTTATTTCACCAGGTCAGGATAGATCGCTTTAGCTACTTCCTTCAAGCCTAGTGTAATGCGCGGACCAGGGCGGGACAGGATATTCTGGTCCATACCAAACACTTGTTTATTTCGAATTGCACTCATTTTTTCCCAGCCTTTTCGCGAAAGAATGATATCTTCCAGCTTTTTGGATGTCGCCTGGTCAACAATTCCTTCCGCATACAAAATGACATCGGGATCATCTTTTAGAATTTTTTCCTCACTGATTGCATTCCAGCCCTCTGTATCCGAAGCCACATTGGTTGCACCTGAGAGCGTAATCAGCTCGTCCATGAACTCGCCTTTTCCAACGGTCCAGCCTGGGGAAAACTCCAAGTACACTTTTTTCTTTTCTTCTGGCTTCAGACCTTTCACAGCCTCAGTCACTTCGGTTATATCCTGCTTCATTTGGGCAACCAGCTTTTCTGCCTGCTCCTGCTTATTGGTGATGACACCCATCGCCACGATATTGTTCATGATGTCATCCAGCTTTTTGGGGTGTGTCACATAGACAGGCATCCCGAGTGACTTCAGCTTGTCAGCAACGGCCTTATCCATCGAAATTCCGCCAATGACGAGATCTGGGTTATGTGACAAGATCGCCTCTTCATTTGGCGTGACGACTCCACCTACTTTTGGCTTGGACACGGCTGCTTCTGGGTAATCATCGTACTCAGATACCCCGACAATCCGATCCTCCAGACCAAGCGCAAATAAAATCTCGGTTTCAGCCGGAGAAGTAGAAACAATTCTTTCAGGTTGTTTTTGGAATGTCACTTCTTTTCCTGTAGCGTCCTTGACCGTAAGTGGATAGGTTGTCTCTTTTACGGTACTTGCGACAGGATTTGTTTGAGATGCTTCCTGCTTTGCCGGGCTTTGTGCATTTGGTGCGGACTGGCTGTTTCCCGCTCCCGAGCATCCAACCAGGCTCAAGGCGAGTAATACAGGAATAAATAGTGGCAGCGATCGTTTCATTTTGAAATCTTCCTTTCTATCCCTACTAAAAAACCCCTGTGCGACTTCTTTCGGCGCAAAGGGGCTGGCTGTTCAGGTTGGACCACATCAAGAGGAACTCCTGAGCTTGCCGTTCCTTTCCGCGAAGGCGCAGGCGCAAAAACAAACAGGCAGGTCTCCTGGCTTACGGCATATACGAATGCCGTTTCACAGTGGCGGGACCGCGCCGGATTTTCACCGACTTCCCTTTTCACCTCGTTTCTTCCTTAGGAGAAGCAAGGCACCTGTTTGTATCAAAATGATTTGGTTGTAAAAGCAGTTGAGACTCATCCACCATGATAGCACTCCTCAGAGAAAAAAAGAACGAAAAAGAAAACCAAAGACCTGAGCGGAATTTGGTTTCTCATTTTTTGTCTTATCCGTTTTGTGCCCTCTTTTGCAAATAGTCGAGTATTCCCATCGAGCATACTTCCAGATCAAGCTTCAGGATGCCAAAAACTTCATGCTGCTTTGATATGCCCGCTGTTTGCAAATCATCCATGACCCGATTCAAAAGACGTGAAGCTAGCTCTTCAAACCCGAGTCCTGCTGCCATAACCGCCTCCCCCTCGGAGACAAATACAGGCAGCCATGCTGTTACCTGGCGATAGACATCCTCTACCTGGTCGGTCATCCCAAAATGCCCAAAGTAGATACGATTCAGATTATACTCCCGATAACCAGCGATCGAATGCAGCATTTTCTCAGGATCAAACTGATTCGGAGAAGTTGAGGGCAAAACGAGATGCAGGCCCTCTTTTTTCAGCTGTGGATAGTGCACCCCTGCGGTATCCCCCGTAAACATTCCTTTACTGACCGGGTCGTAGATGCTGAAATGATGGTTCGCGTGACCTGGGGAGTCTAAAAATTCCAGCGTACATGCTGGACCAATTGCAAGCGTCTCCCCATCTGCCCGAATAAGCAACCGCTCCTCTGGTACAGGAACGATGGGATCAAATAAGGAATCAAACTGCTCCCGGTATACTGCCTTAGCTCCTTCGATGAGTCTGCTCGGGTCGACCAGGTGGCGAGCTCCTTTGGGATGGACGACGATTTTGGCATTCGGGCACTCTTGCATAAACAAGCCCGCACCTCCTGCATGATCAAGATGAATATGTGTAACGATTATGTATTTGACTTGCTCCAGAGAATAACCCAGCTTTGCCAGACCTTCACGAATATACGGAACGGATGGGCTCGGACCTGTTTCGATCAAGGTGAGCTCCTCATCCGCAATCACATAAGTCCCTGTACGCTCAGGCATGCCGAGGTCGAAGCCGTCAATCAGGTGAATGCGCTGTCCCAAATCGAGTGGTTCTTTTGTATTCATAGGATCAAACTCCTTCGTCGTTTTTTATCGGATGACTTGACTGGGTATCGCAAAATGGCTTTAATACCTCTACAATGACGTCTGGACGATCTAAATGAATGGAATGGGTGGCCTTCATTACAATCCTTTGACGCATCAGTCAAGCCCCCACCATGATATTCACTCGTTCATCCTGCCTCTGTCTCCATCTTACCACTTTATTTCCTGATTATTTTGAATGAATTTCATTTTGCATGAGAAAAGCTGCCCATCTGCAGGCAGCTTTTCTGACTTTAATTCGATTTAGAGATAAATTACGGTTTGCTTGTATAAATCACGACAGCATCCCTTAAAAACGCTGCCAGACCAGGCTGTTCTTTCTCGTAGTACGCCGTGAATCGCGGATCGTCGACGTACATCTGGGCGATCCCTGCATGTGCTTCCTTGCTGTAGTGATCCCAGTAAAAGCTCAGCCATTGACGATGCATGTCTGCTGCCTTCTGCGCCAGTTCACTACCAGGATCGCCAGTGGTGAATGCCTGCGCGAGAGTCTGTAACAAATCGGCACCTAGCTGCTCGACCTCTGCGTACTGCTCTTCCGTCATCCCTTTGATTTTCTCGTTTGCCTTATCGACCTGCTCGCTTCCGTATTTCACTCGAATTTCTTCGCCATATTGTTTTTCATTTTCATCTACTAAGTTTTGTTTGAAGCCTTCAAATTTTTGCTTGTCGCTCATTTTCCTTTTTCCCCCTCTTTCGGCTAAGGTCATTTCGACGTTGGCGATAAGTGCATCTAGCTGTGCACGTTTTTCCAGAAGTTTCGCGCGATGCTCCTGCAAAGCGTGGTCAGCGTCATAATGCGGTGAGGTGATGATTTCCTTGATTTCCTCCAAGCTCACACCCAGCTCACGGTAAAAAAGGATTTGCTGCAGTCGATCTACCTCTTGCTGTCCGTAGATGCGATATCCGGATGAATTGATTCTCGCCGGCTTGAGAATATCAATTTCATCGTAATATCGGAGTGTCCGGGTGCTGACACCCGCCAGGAGCCCTAGCTTTTGTACGGTATATTCCAATGTGATCCCTCCTGACAAATTCATCGTACACATTTACGTACCGTCAATGTCAAACACAAACTTGACGAAAAAAAGATCCATTTTTTCAAACGAGGATAATCAAATCCGACAACAATTAACAAACATTTCCTTTTTTATGATACAATTATGTAAGCATTAAAGCATGACAGCATGGACTGTAGGTGAGCGTGGGATGCGATACAGTACGCTCACTTCATAACCTAGCCTTTCGTTGAAAGGAAAAGGAGGAAATCCGATGCTTTATATTATTGGTTTTGTCGTAGCAGTAGTTGCCGCCGGCTACTTCTTTAGCGGCATGCTTAGTCAACGTGCCAGAGACAAGCATGCGATTAAAAATTACACTGACGATGCCTACGCCCAACAATACATTCAGCATAATTCTCATCATCAAAATCTCGGTCCGTTTTAATCTTTCCAAAAGAAAACCTAGCATCGCTATCCCTTTTGACGGGGGCGCGGTTGAATGCCAAAAAAGGCTCCCTAATGCGGGGAGCCTTTTCTTCATCGGAAAAAATGAAATTACAGCGCTTGGAATGTATCGGTCAGTACCGGTACAATTTGTTTCTTGCGGGACACTACGCCTTTGAGAACAGCTTTGTTGCCTGTGAGTGTCACATTGTATGCTTTTTCTACTGCTTGTGTTGCACTGCCCAAAGCAATCGCTACGGAATCGTTGTTCAAAATATCGGTTACGGCAAATAAGAACAGATCGAGTCCTTTTTCACTGATGATGCTATTGATTGCTGCTTCCAATTCAGCTTGACGTGCCAGTACATCATTTACGTCTACTGCATTCACTTGGGCGATTTCTACTTTTGCGCTACCCATTTGGAATTCTTTTGCATCAAGGGAAAGCAGATCGGCAATCGTTTTATCGCTCAGATCAGCGCCTGCCTTGAGCATTTCCAAACCGTACGTCTCGAGGTTCACTCCAGCAATCTCAGCCAACTCGTGAGCAGCAGCTACGTCTTGCTCCGTGCAGGTTGGGGATTTCAACAGCAATGTATCGGAAATAATCGCAGACAGCATCAGTCCAGCGATTTCTTTTGGAATCTCCACACCATTTTCCTTGTACAGCTTTTTCAGAATGGTTGTCGTGCAACCAACTGGCTCCGCACGGAAATAGAGCGGATTGCTTGTTTCAAAATTGGCAATACGATGGTGGTCGATTACTTCAACTACCTGCACTTGCTCAATGTCATTGGCGCTTTGTTGGCGCTCATTGTGGTCAACGAGAATGACTTCGTTGACTTCGTTCGCTACTGTTTCCACCAAGCGTGGTGCCTTCACTTGGAAGTAATCAAGTACGAATTGAGTTTCGCTGCTGATTACACCCAGGCGAACAGGCTCTACATCAGCACCCAGCTTTGTTTTCAAATCAGCGTATACAAGGGCAGAACAAATGGAATCCGTGTCTGGATTTTTATGACCGAAAATGAGTTTTTTTTCCATGATCCATACTCCTTAGACTTGTTTTGGCGACAAAATTATACCATAGGATAGAGGATATTCCCAAGTAACATTATAGGTTCAAAGTTGATGAATGAAAACAACGTTTTGCTGCATTCCCGCGTGCAGGATTCTTGTCCGCGCACTACAGCTCCCTCTCTTTTGGAAGCTGCTTGATGGCTTCCTCGATGAAATCAAGGAGCTTGCTATCGACTGGATAGTGCATGATTAGTTCAGGCGCTTCTTTTTGAATACGCCACAGCTTCTCCCGCAGCTCTTCTCTGCCGGCAAAAATACGGTCGCTTGCTCGCAAGAAGCGCTTTGCCCATGCCCTCGCCTTTTCCGAGGCAGGATCTCTATTTTCATCCGCTTTGATCTCCGCAAACAATTCAATGAATTCCTGTGTCCGCGAATCATTATCCTGAATACGGGGCAAATTCTTCTCCAGGAAATCAAGCTCTTCTTCTGTAAACAGATTGATTAAGCCAACCTGCCTGGCATCAGGCTTTGCTTCATATAAAAGGTGCAGGTATCGGAATAAGTGATCCCAATCCATTTTTCCTTCCAGCTTGATGGAGCGTTGCACAACCAGGATGATTTCCTGCATAAGCTTGTATGTTTTCATCTTATTTTCGATTTCTTCCAGCTGCTGCTGCAATAAGTCTTCCCACTCTAGTGTGGACTCTTCAAAAATGAGCTTGACCTGCTTCAGATTTAACCCGAGCGCTTTTAGCAGACGAATCTTGTATAGCTTTTCAATCTCATCCTCTGTATAGACACGATGACCGCCTTCAGACCAGGAAGACGGCGTCAACAGACCGATCTGGTCATAAAAGCGCAGTGTTCGCTTTGTGATTTGCAGGAGTCGGGCTATCTCACCCGTTCCGTATGTTTTTTCACCCAGAAAAAATCACCCTTTTCATTCGATCATTTTCTTATGTATGAGTCATGTGACGTAAGCTCGAAAAGAACTGAAAAAAGCTGCCGGCAAATCGCCAACAGCTCATTTGGTTGTTCTCTTATTATGGGCAAATTACTCTTTTTTCGTCAACTTTACTTAGCGGACCATAACTCCTCCACCATCGACCATAATGGTTTGTCCAGTGATGTAATCAGAATCCCGGGATGCAAGGAATACAGCTGTCCGTCCAATATCTTTTTCACAATCCCCGATTCGTTTAATCGGCAATTTAGCAAGCGACGCCTCGTACATTTGTGGCTCTTCTTTGGACCAGGCGATCATTCCTGGCGAATTCGCAAACGGACAAATCAGATTGACGTTGATGCCATATGCTCCCCATTCACGGGCAGCTACCCTGGTAAAAGCACGTACCCCTTCTTTTGCTGCCGCATAGGCAGCTTGTCCGTATTGGCCATCGATCGCCGCACCAGAGCCAAAGTTAATAATTTTGCCATAGCCTTCTTCTTTCATATAGGGCAGAACCCCTTTCATGAAAAAGAAGGTAGACAATGTACCAGTCGAGTAAGCCAAATGCACATCATCGGCCGTCATTTCTTCAAAGGTCTTTACTCTGGACGCCTGTGCATTATTGACGAGAATGTCGACCGTCCCCCATTTTGCAATGACGGTATCAATCGTATTTTTTACCTGCTCCTGGTCCGAGACGTCGCAAGCAATCCCGATCGCCTCTACCCCCAGCTCACGCAGCCCTTGTGCAGTGTTCTCGGCATTTTCTGCGTTCATATCAACAACGGCTACATGTGCGCCTTCTTTGGCCATTGCAATTGCTACACCTTGCCCAACACCGCGCCCCGCTCCTGTGACAATCGCTACTTTATTTTCTAAACGTTTGCTCATCATCTTATCCTCCGTTTCATCGAATCCGAGTAGGAATGAGTGTTTTGTGAGTGGTTCTTGTGCTTGAATTCATTGTAAAAGATGACGTAACGTCACTTGCAAGACGTGCCGCGATTTTCCTTTGCCTGTTCTTCCACCATCGTTGAAAATGCGACTGCCAGCGAGCCACATCTTTAAAAAAGAAGCGCGAGTGCCTTCTTCTGCCGAAAACTACGAAAGATGCCGATTGCTCGCCTCAGATAAGCATTCTTTGACTTTGCAGGTATACGTTCTCCTTCCGTATAATAAAAGCAGCCGAGATTTACCAGTCTCGGATACATATGAAAGAGAGCGTGAACCTTTGTGTAAACCATATCGTTTCTATACTACCTTTCTATTTTGAATCATGCAGAAGGAGAAACGATTTTCGTTGGAATTATCCAGTTGGAAAAATCTATTTTTTTGAATCTATCTATTCGTGACCATACAAACAGTGGTCACATCGGTAGTAACCCTGGAGATGAAAAACCCTGCACGTATTACGTTGATCGCACTCTCCAATCAGTCTATGGCAGCGGCATGCAGCGAATCAGATAATCGGAAATAACCTCAGGCACTCTACCACATGAAAGTAGAGTGCCTATTAGTTCATGAGAGCTTGGACGGAGAATAGTCTATGCGAAAAATGACAGTTACCCCGTATAACGAAACGTGGGTACACCAATTCTCACAAGAGGCGAAGATCTTACGTGGGCTTTTTGGCGATGAGTTGCTGGAGATTCATCATATCGGGAGTACGGCTGTCCCAGGATTAAAGGCAAAGCCCATCATTGACATGCTCCCTGTAGTCAAAAATATTGAACGAATCGATTCCTATCATGAATCAATGAGGCAGCTTGGGTATGTACCAAGAGGCGAATTTGGTTTAGAGGGCAGACGCTATTTTCCCAAGGGCGGAGACAACCGCACACACCATGTGCACATTTATCAAACGGGACATCCTGCGATTGATCGTCATCTTGCCTTTCGAGACTATTTGCGCGCTCATCCCGAAGTCGCGAAAGCATATGGGACGTTGAAGGAAGGCTTAGCACTCCGCTACCCCCATGATCCCGCTGCCTATGTAAATGGGAAGGAAGCATGGGTGCTCGCAACCGAGAAAGTGGCTTTGGAATGGTTTGCAGCTCAATAAGGCCATCGACACGTTTACTACTCCTGTCAACAAGCACGGCTCCTGAACACCTGCCAACAAAAAATGGCACCGCGTGATCATTTCTCTGACCACGCAGTACCACCCAATTGATTCCTTTGTAAAATATCTTTACCCCTAGATGCAAATCATCGATTCCAAATCACGCGGATAGTACGTCAGCATCTCAATCCCATCCTTGGTCACTGCCACTGTATCAGAATGACGGAAGCCACCCAGCCCGCGGACGTATATGCCTGGTTCAACGGTCAAAACCATTCCAGGTTGAATGATCGTATGATCTCCGAGGTCAAAGAACGGAGCTTCATGGCCGAGCAAGCCGATGGCATGTCCGGTATGATGTGCGGTCAAATGCTGGATTTCATTTTCCTTAAAGAACGCCTGAACCGCTTCCTCGACTTTTGACATTGGGATACCTGGTTTGATGTTTTGGAAGGCGATATCCTGCGCTTGAACCATGTAAGTAAAGTATTTTTCTTGCTCCTTGCTTACCTCCTGCACAAACATCGTCCGCTCCAGCTCACTGTGGTAGCCCCACACCTCACCAGCTGCACCTGTGACGAGTGTATCCCCCTTTTTCAGCACGAGGTTTTGTGTCACGGCATGCGGGAAAGCAGACATTGCCCCTACTTGCCCACGGAAAAGCGCATACGCTGTATTGCCATGAGGCTTGTAATCAGCGCCAAGCGTCTCGATCATCGCCATAGTCGCCTCGGAGCTCGCTCTCGTCGTAATTTCAATTTCGCTCAGACCTGGCTTGGAATACTTTTGCAGCAAGCGGTGAGCCAAATTTCCCCAACGGCATGATTCCTTAATCAGCTCGATCTCCGCTTGTGATTTGATGACCCGCATCTCTTCTCCCCAGCCATAAATCGATTGGAACTGCTGTGCCTCTAAGAACTGGCTCACTTTTGGCCCGCGATAGCCCATGGACGAACCATAGCCGTCTGCATCAAAGCCTACCCGTTTTCCAGCAAAGCCTGCTTCAAGCAATGCGTCCTTGAAATACTCCATCGGATGACGAAGTCCTGGATACTCTGGGTAGGAATGAACCTTGTCTACATACGCGAATTCCTCCGCATGCTCATGCTCAAGCGCCGGAACAAACAGATGAGTTTGCTGCTGTGGATCTATGAAAAAGCCAATCGGTCTTTCTGTCGGATGAAAATGAAAGCCAGTCAGGTAAAAAATATCCGTGACGCTAAATAAAATCGCACAATCTAGCTGATTTTGTTGCAGTCTTGCAAAAAGCTTTTGCTGACGCTCGAAAATTTCTGCTTTTGGAATGGCTAGTAACATGCGAATCTCCTCTTTTCATGGTTTGATTTTATGTGGAATAGATGTGGCAAGCGACGGTATGATTTCCTACATCCACAACGGGGGGCTTTTCTGTTTTGCAGATCATCATGCAATCCGGGCATCGTGGATGGAAGGTGCAGCCCTGCGGCGGATGGAGGGGACTAGGCACGTCTCCAGTCAAAATCACTCTTTCTTTCTCTTCGTCTGGATGCGTAATCGGAACCGCAGACAAAAGTGCTTTGGTGTACGGGTGCTTCGGATTGGCGAACAGCTCCTCCGTCTGCGCCAGCTCCACCAGCTTACCGAGGTACATGACGCCGACCCGATCCGTAATATGTCGGACGACACTCAGATCGTGAGAAATAAACAGATAGGTCAGATGAAAGTCTCGCTGTAATTGCAGCAGCAGATTGATCACCTGTGACTGAATCGATACGTCCAAAGCTGAAACCGGCTCGTCCGCAATGATCAGCTCAGGCTGGAGAATTACGGCCTTTGCAATCCCAATCCTTTGGCGTTGTCCCCCGGAAAATTCATGCGGATACGAATGCAGATGATATTCTGAGAGTCCGACGATTTCCAAAATTTCGATCGCTTTCTGAACACGTTCTTCCGGCGAATACAACCCATGAACACGCAACGGTTCTGTTAGAATTTGCAGGATCGTCTTTTTCGGATTGAGAGAAGCGTATGGATCTTGGAAAACCATCTGCATTTTGCGGCGCAGCTTCCGCATTTTTTCATAGGAGTGATCTGCAATATTTTCACCCTGAAACCAGATTTCTCCCGAGGTCAGTTCCTGCAATTTGAGAATGGCACGACCAGTCGTGGACTTACCGCAACCACTCTCGCCTACCAGTCCAAACGTCTCCCCTTTATACACGGTGAAGGACACATCATCGACAGCTTTTACTTGCTCCTTTGGCTGGAACCAGCCCGTTTTGACGTCGTAATACTTTTTTAGTTGCTTGATCTCTAGCAAAGGCTCAGGTAGCATGGGCAGCAACCTCCTGATGCTCGCGCACATATAACCAGCAGCGACATGACTGGTGAGGCAAGGAAAGAAGCGGTGGTCTCTCCTCCAAGCACCTGTCGATCACCTGCGGACAGCGCGGTGCGAAGGTGCATCCTTGTGGGAGCTCGTCTGGGCGTGGGACACTCCCCGGGATCGACTTGAGTTCCCCTTTTCGCTCATTGGCATTGGGCATCGATGCAAGCAGACCTCGTGTATAAGGATGCTTCGGTAAATGGAAGATCGTTCTTACGTCCGCATTCTCCACCACCTGACCCGCATACATGACAACGACGCGATCGCACATTTCTGCAACGACTCCAAGATCATGGGTAATCAGCAGAATCGACATCCTTTTTTGTTGCTTAATCTCTTTCATCAGCTGCAGGATTTGCGCTTGAATCGTCACGTCCAGCGCCGTTGTCGGTTCATCTGCGATCAAAAGCTTCGGCTCACAGAGCATAGCAAGCGAAATCATCGCCCGCTGACGCATGCCCCCCGACAACTGATGTGGATACTCATCGATGATCTGCTCCGCTCGGGGAATTCCTACTGACTTTAGCATCTCGATGATTTTGTAGCGGATTTCCTTTTTACTCAGGCGTGTATGCTGTTTGAGGGGTTCGCTGAGCTGCTGTCCGATCGTAAAAACGGGATTGAGCGATGTCATTGGCTCCTGAAAGATCATAGATATTTCATTGCCTCGCAGCTTGCGCATTTCTTTTTCGGAGAGCTGGGTAATATCCCGACCGCCAAAAACGATTCGTCCGCTTTCTATATACGCCATAGGCTTGGGCAGCAAACCCATCATGGATAACGAGGTGATACTTTTACCACAGCCAGATTCACCTACAATCCCCAGCGTCTCTCCCGCATAAACGGTCAGGTCGATCCCGTTTACAGCCTTGACGATTCCATTTGCCGTCTTGATATGTGTCTGTAACTGCTTCACTTCCAATAGCGGGGATTCTTTGCCCATCCTCGTCACCTCTTTCAATTTCCCTTCAGTTCCGGATCGAGAACGTCACGCAGCCAATCCCCGAACAGATTGACACCCAATGCCGTGAGCACAATCGCAATGCCGGGAAACGTAATCAGCCACCAGGCACTGAAAATATAATCCTTGCCTTCACTAAGCATGTTGCCCCAAGCTGGCTGTGGAGGTTGAACGCCAAAGCCTAAAAAGCTGATCGAGGCCTCCGCAATAATATACGTCGCGATTTGCAGGGACGAGAGGACAATAATCGGTGTAAACAAATTCGGGACAATATGCCGAACGATGATTTCCCAGCGAGGAACGCCTGTAGCAATGCATGAAAGAATGAATTCCTTTTCCCGCAAAGCAAGCACCTCACTGCGAACGACCCTCGCATAGATAATCCAGCCGGCAAACACAAGCGAAATGATAATATTTTGCAGACCTGCCCCCATCACAGCATTGATGACGAGCACTAGCAGCACAAAAGGAAAGCTCAGCTTCACGTCCACAATTCGCATGATAATGGTATCTGCCCAGCCACGGAAATACCCGGCGACGAGGCCAAGTGTTGTTCCAATCAGTCCGGCAAACAGAACCGTGCAGCTCCCAATAATAAGAGATACGCTGGTTCCATGAATCAATCTCGAAAAAATATCACGTCCGAGCTGATCAGTCCCAAGCAAATGCCCCTCAGACATCGGCGGCAGCAGCTTCTTGCCCAGCTCTGCCTGATTCGGATCATATGGAGCGATCCACGGGCCACAAATTCCGAGAAAAAGGACGCCAAGGATGATGACAAACCCGATGGTGCCTGTCGGGCTTTTCAGCAGCCGTCGCAAATAAACACGCCACTTCGGTTCCTTTTTACGGGATAGGTTCATAGAACGAGGGTTCACTTCTGACGAGGTTATGGTCGTTTGATTCATGTGGCACCCCCTATTTGAATCGAATTTGCGGATTGACATAGGCATAGAGCACATCGACCACAAAATTCATCACGGAATAGATGAAGGCGATCAAAAACACACCTGCCATGACGACCGGAAAATCCCGGTTTAAAAGCGACTGCATCAAGAGCCGACCCATTCCTGGCCAAGAAAAGACTGCCTCCACAATAACCGCTCCCCCCAGTAAAACTCCCAAATCTAACGCAACGAGCGTGATGATAGGAATCAGCGTATTTTTCAACGCGTACACGGAGAGGATTTTGTAAGTGGGTACCCCCGATGCCTTTGCTGTTCGAATATAATCCTTTCGCAAAACGTCCAGCATGGTCGAACGGGTGAAGCGTGCAAATCGAGCCACACTATACGCAGCCAGGGTCATCGCAGGGAGAATCAGATGAATCAGTGATCCTCCCCCTCCAGTTGGCAGCCATTTGAGCTGAACAGCGAACAAATAGATCAAAATGAGCCCCAGCCAAAAGCTCGGCAATGCCTGACCAAGAACCGTAAAGGCAACCCCTGTCTGATCAAGTAGCGTGTTGCGCTTGTACGCCGAAAGAATTCCGATTGGTATCGCGATCAAAAGGGAAAGTCCGAGCGAGGTAAAAGCAAGCTGAAAGGTCGCCGGTATCCGATCAAGCACCATCTTCAGAGCATCCTCGCGGGTTCGTAACGAATTTCCGAAGTCACCTTGGACGGCGCCCATAATGAACTCCGTATACTGGACGTATAGCGGACGATCAAACCCGAGCGTTTTCCGGAATTCCTCGAGCTGTTCGCGAGGTGCATCTGGCGGCAGAAAAAGTGCGGTAGGATCACCGGATAGACGGATAATGAAAAAGACCGTTGTCAGCGCTAAGAAAAGTACGATTACCACTTGACCCGTTCGTTTGATGACGTAATCTAGCATAAACCCCTCCTGCCTGCGTCAATCCACTTCCTTTACGAGCGCATGGCTACTGATTCCACTTCATCTCGAATACCATGAATTTCTCATCTGGTCTTGGTGTGAACTGCAGATTCTTGGAAACTGCGTACAAATCACCCTGCTGCCAGAGTGGTACCCATGCCGCTTCATCGACCAAACGATGCTGTAGCTCATCAAATGCTTGTTTTCGATCGGCAGGATCAAAAATCGGCAGCGCTTTTTGGATCATGGCTTCTACATCTTTGTCGTAAAAACCGCTATATGGAGCTTTTTCTGTAAACAGGTTTTCGATCGTTCCCTGCGCATCAAAGGCAGGACCCCAGCCGAGGATAAACATGTCCTTCATTTCGTGCTGGCGAATCTTGGCGAGATGATTTCCCCATTCGTTTGCCTGCACGTTAACCTGAATCCCAATTTTTTGCAGCTGTGAGGCAATCGCTTGCGCCACATGCGTGTCCATTGGATAGCGCCCGTTTGGTGTATCCAGCTGAAGCTTCAAGCTTTTCGGATCCATATTCGCTTCTTTTAGCAAAGCGATGGCTTTCTCCGGGTCATAGCCGTAATCTTTGGTCTCGGTATAGTCCTCGTTTACCTTGGAAAGTGGACCAGTCATTTTCGTTCCGTTGCCATTGAGTACCGATTTCAAAAGCTCGTCTACATCAATGGCGTAATTCAGAGCTTGCCGCACTCGCTTGTCTTTTAAAGGACCGTCGTAAAAGGTGTTAAGGGCAAGATAGTTGATCCGTGAAGAGCCGACCATGGCGATCGTCCCGTTGTCACTGTTTTTCACACGCTCGACGGAATCGACCGGGACATTCTTGAACAGGTGAATCTCTCCACTGAGAAAAGCAGAAAGGCGTGCGCTGAATTCCGGTATGATTTTAAAGGTCAGCTTCTTGATGGCAGGTGAGCCTTGCCAATATTCTTCATTTGCCACCAGCTTGAGTGAATCATCACGCGTCCATTTTTCAAATTTGTAGGCACCCGTTCCTACCGGATTCATCGCGGCTTTTTCCAAGCCCACTTCCTGCGTGTGCTTCGGTGCCATAATCAGCAGATCATCCGTAATTCTCAGGACAAGAGTCGGGAACGGTTGTGACGTAATAATGTGAATCGTATTGTCGTCAATCACTTTTACTTCCTTAATATCCTTCCAGCGAGAGCGGTAAAAGGAATTGTTCTTTTCATCCAAAATGTAGTCGATGTTGAATTTTACAGCCTCGGCATTGAACGGCTCTCCATTCGTAAACTTCACGCCTTGTCGAAGCTTGAACTCCCATGTGAGAGGATCGAGATTTTTCCACTCCGTCGCTAGACTCGGAATCAGCGCTCCTTTTTCATCCCGATCGATCAAGGGATCATAAATGTTGCGGATCTGGATATCTGTCACGTAATTGACATCCGTGTTTGCCAGCATGGTAGCGGCATCTGCCTCGAATCCAATAATCAGTTCTTGAGAAGGCGCGGCAGGGGACTCTGTACTTGCTGCTGGCTGTCCAGCAGGCTGTGTAGTCGCTGGGGCAGTACCGGCCGTTTCAGGCGTACAAGCACTGAGGAACACGGCAAAAAGGAGAAGTAAGACCAGGAACACATGATTTTTGCGTAACATTTTAATCCCCCTCTTCTCTAATAAAGACAAATATAACGAAAAATTCTGAATTAGTTAACATTTTATCAAAGAGAGGTTTTCTTTCTACGTATGTTTCTATGAATTTTGAATCATAAACTTGTATGATTTAACAAAAAAAGAGTGTCTAGCATTGTTTCGCTCTTTCTCCATTTTTATAATGAAAGATAGATCATCCTTCCAATCGTTCGTTACTACATTTTTCGAGAAAAAGGTGGGCCCATGAAACGAGAGCTGAGTCACAGACAATTGCAAATGCTGATTCAAGTATCAAACGCCATTAACTCCACTCTGGATCTCGATGTTGTCTTTCATACGATCATGAAAGAGACGCTTTCTGTTATTGAAGCAGCGGATGAAGGTTATTTGTTTTTGTACGATCCAAAAGAAGACTGCCTCATCGCCAAAAGCATCTTCCTGAAAAGCAATGATATTCTCTCTGTTGTTCGGCTGGGACCAGGGGAATCAATGACGGGCATCACCTATTTGAACAAAAAATGCACGTTATTTCCCGATCGTCAGAGTGTTTACGAGGCCACTCGCACCATGTCCGAGACGAATCAGGCCAAATTGCAAGCAGCAGATCCGATCTTCCCCTACTCCGCAGCCTGTGCCCCCATCCTGACAAACGGTGTATGCATCGGGGTCATTACCCTGGACTGTTTTCATCCTGACAAATCGTTTCAACCAGATGATTTGCAATTGCTTGAAGCCATCTCTCATCAGGCAGCTGTTGCTTTGGAGAAGGCCAATTTGTACCGCGCTCAGGAAATCTCGATTTCGTTACTGGAAGAAATGAACGTTCAAATGAACCGACAAAATCAATCCTTGAATCGATCGCTGGAAATTCATCGGCATCTGGCAGACCTGGTTCTACATGGGGAGGGCGTAAACGCGATTCTCGCTTACATTCAACAATTAATGGGAACACCTATCCTCCTTCTCGATCAGATGGGTGCGCTAATCGCCTCCTCTACCGGACCTCTCGCTACTGCCGAAGAAGAAAAGCTTACGTCCATTCGAAATGTCATCCATTCCTTGCCACTGGGAAGTACCACACGCCCGCTAGCCGAGGTAAGCGCGACTGCAAATGGCTTTAGTCTGCTTCCAATTGGTGCCAAAGCCAATTTACTTGGTTATTTGGCGCTACTTACCTCCGATCCAATTGATGAAATCGACAAGGCTGCTCTGGAGCATGCAAGCACCGTGATCTCCTTTGAGTTGGCAAAAGAACAGGCGATCTTTGAAACCCAGCAAAATTTGAAGGGACATTTCATCGAGGAGCTATTTACCGGAAAGATCAATCATCAGCTGATTGATCAGGCGAAGCATTTACAACTGGATGCACACCGCTCCTATCAGGTCCTGACGATTAAACTGGAGGGTACTCATCATGAATCATTTGATCTGTACAAGCGCATCCTTGCTGTTCGTCGAAATCTCACACAGGTTGCAACGGAGCTCTTTTTGCAGCGCTATCCCCACGGCATGATCGTGACCAAAAACGATCATCTCGTCATTCTGCTCTCCTATGGACAGTCCTTCTCAGTACTGGAAACGCAGCGTTTTCTAAAAGATCAGTGTCTGCTTTTTGGAGAATACCTGCAAAAGCAAAAATGGGGGCTAAAAGCTGCAATCGGAATCGGAAGTGTGAAGCGGGGGCTACATGAGGTCTATAAATCATCGGAGGAAGCTGCTAAATGTTTGCAATTTTTAAAAACGTATCAAACCGATTTGCAGTTTGTCAGCTATACAGAGCTTGGAGGCAAACGCTTGCTCCTGCAAAACTCGGCAGATGACCTCATCGCTTACGTATTCGACGTATTGGGCCCGCTGCTTGCCTATGAAAAGGCAAGAAAAAGGGAATTCCTGCTCACCCTCACCACTTATCTGGATAACAGTCTGAAAATGAAAGAAACAGCCCAAAGCCTCAATATTCATCTGAATACCCTCATCTATCGCATCAAGCGAACCGAGGAAATCTTGGGCTTTTCACTCACCAATCATAAGCATTTCATGGACGTATGTATGGCCATCCACGTCTATCAGCTGTTGGGGCAGCAAATCGAACAGCGCCTGACTATTCGTAGGACAAAAAGCAAATCTTACTCGTGAGAATTCATAAAGAAGTCGAATGAAAATTTCTCCGGTAGAGAAGGTTTTTCGCTATGGGCCTTTGATTGGAGACGGCAGAAATCCCTCCCATCCTGACAAAGAATAATAGAATCCTTTTTCAACCATCTTATAACCAATGACTTCATTGGAGGCAGATATATGCAGTCTGAAATTATTCAAAGAGCTGAGATAACCTGTTTTAAAACGAAGCCGAAGAATTTTTTTCCATTATCTTGGTATAAGAAAATGCTGGAGGAAGAACCGATTCTTTATCATGCCGGTACGGATACCTGGAATGTTTTCAGATACAATGATGTTAAGCGAGTTCTATCTGACTACGAGCTCTCTTCAAGTAAACGTACCCGTACGATCACCAATGTTGGATTTTCTGATTTGATTCAAGCCGTATTTGAGGGTGAAAAGTTTACCGATGAGGAAATTGTCCGTATGACAATGTTTCTTCTTGGAGCAGGTATAGAAACAACCAGTCATTTGTTAGCTAGTTCATTTTACTCCTTATTGTATGATGACCCTGAGCTTTACCAAGAACTCCGGAGCAATATCAATCTCGTACCTCTTTTTGTTGAGGAAATGCTTCGTTATCGCTTTCACATTAGCAAAATGGACCGTACTGTGAAGGAGGATAATCACGTCTTGGGTGTTCATATGAAGAAAGGCGATGTAGTGATCGCTTGGATGAGTGCGTCTAACATGGATAAGAATGTTTTCGAAGACCCCTTTACATTAAATATCCACCGTGAGAACAACAACCGTCATCAAACATTCGCAATGGGCCGCATTTCTGCCTCGGGGCACCTCTAGCAAGATTGGAAGCAAACAAAGCGTTCAAAGCCTTTATCGAAACATTCTCTCACATCGAACCAGTACCAGGCTTTGAATTAGAAGATAGCTTGCAGCCCTCAGCTGCAGGACAAGCCTTATCTTAATTACCACTGAAGGTTCAACGCTAAGCAAAAATCAATCGCCTTTATCGAAAAAGTAATCACAGAGTATCAGAAGCATCGGGTTTTTGGCATTACATTTCTTATAGGGAGTGGAAAAATCGATGATCAGCAAAGTCGGTCAAATTATGTTGTATGTAAATAACCAGAATGCAGCGGTAGATTTTTGGACGGAGAAATTAGGATTTAGCGTCATTTCTGAAGAAAACAACGGTCAAGGAATGAGATGGATTGAGATTGCACCAACCAAGGACGCACAAACTAGCATCATCCTGCACAATAAGGAATTCATGGCCAAAATGTCCCCTGGTTTAAATCTCGGTACCCCTTCGCTCCTGTTTTTTTCAGAGAATATCAATGAGCTGCGTAGCGAGCTATCCAATAAAAATGTGAAAGTCGGAGACATTGTAACAATGCCCTCTGGCCGCGTATTTAACTTTGCAGATAACGAAGAGAATTACTTTGCTGTGCTGGAGAAGAAGTAGCTTGCGGATCGTTTGACGAGTGAAGGATCATTGTCATTCGTTCTAATTGTGAAACCGAAAATGGAAATGGCTTTTCATAATAATGCGGCTGACAGGAATCGTCGGCCGCTTTTTTGTGCGGAATAAAGTCTTATCATCAATAGTTCAGCACATCCGAATGATAAAGTAATTTTTTACAGAAAACGAGAAACTTTTCCGTTTTTGATTTGTCTGAATCTGATGAGAACAATTTTTTCTGCTATGTAAAAGATCGAGAAAAGCTACGTTTCAATGGGAGGGAAACCATGAGAAAATTTTCGTTAGCTTGTAAGGGAGGATTATTAACATTCGCTGGCATCGCTGCTCTAGGTTGTTCGGCCGTGTTTGCAGAGGTCGCTATCAATATGGAGGAAACCCAGACTGAATTACCAGCTTATTTTGAGGATTATCCTTTTGAACGACGCTACATGAGCGATGCCTACATGGGGAGAAATTATCAGCTATTTCAGCCGTTTAAGTCCATGTCTGCTAAACGAATATTCGGTATCAGCAACAGACAATTTGAAAAGTATCATGACTATCTTTTCGTAATTGATCAACAAAATCGCTTGTATTTATCCACAGATAATAAGGCACCTGTACAAATCAAGGAGCTGACAGGAGCGAAAGAAGTGTACGCTTCCAGGTACGGAGGATACTACGTCCAATTAGTGAATGGATCACTTTGGTATGCTGATTTTGCAAAGGAAGGCTCGAAAACTTACCCAAAGCCCAAGCAGGTCGAAACAAAAACCAAACAGGTCGTTTTAGAAAAGGTGGATTATGGAAAAGAGGGCTACTTCATCATTGACAGCAACAATAACCTTGTTTTCGTGGATAGAAACCTGACGCGAAAAATGATCGATCAAGACGTTGCTCAGCTTGGAGCTGTTTTTGACCTCATGCCCCCTTATCCCAAAAATGATGAATTTTTCAATGGGATCTATTATGTGAAAAACAATCAACTATGGGCTTATACCCCTTTTCAGGAATCCGAGAAGCAACTGATATGTGACGAGGTCACCCAGCTATCTGATCGCTATTTTTATTGGAAGGACAGACATCGTAAGGTAACAGAAGTAACTCCAGGCTTTCACTTGGAAAGCTTTCTAATTGAGAAAGCCAAAAATCTCCCATCCACCTACAAGCAAGTGACATTTCAAGGTCCTTTCGGATATGCACGAGCCGAAAATGAAGAAAGGAAAGGACTATATACGTATATTATCCAGGAACAAGTAATGGGTGAGAGTGTGGTAAATGACACAAGGACTTTCCCCGATATCTTTGTAAATCCGTGGAGAACGTTACCTGAGCTCCAAAATATTCGCGATCTTACTTCGAATAACCAGCAACTCTTTCTCTTAAATGAAAAAGGACAGGTATTTTCATTAGGAAATGGGCAGTTCCACAAAGTCAGCCCGTGACTACGCCAATCCACTGAAAAGGCAACTGAATAGTTCGGCTGCCTTTTCTAATCGAACAAGCAGTCTACTTCCATAAAACGGAAAATCGTCATAGAACCATCATAAATCGCCGGGAGAGAAGCTCAGTCTGTGGTATCGTAAAATTGCAACAACCACTTTCTGGGGAGGGATATTCTTGCTTCATCATGATGCGTCTTTAGTGGACTTCATCAACCTTTCGCTACCTGATCGGCTCACATACTTTTATGAACGCTATTCTAGAGTTGAACCTTTTGTAAACGCTTTCGTTTCTGAAGAAAATTTCCAAGCTCGTCTAATGCATGATGCAGACCTTTTATCCGAGAAGTTCCCTTCTCATGAGGAGCGTCCCCCTCTTTTCGGTGTCCCCGTCGCGATTAAAGATTTGATTCATGTCGAGGGTTTTCCAACACGAGCAGGCTCTGAGCTGCCTTCTTCGGTTTTAACAGCAAGCGAGGGCTCGATGATCTCGAAGCTACGATCACTGGGCGCTTTATTTGCAGGGAAAACCGTTACGGAAGAGTTTGCTTATCACAGTGTAACACCTACGCGCAATCCTCATAATCTCGCACATACACCTGGCGGCTCAAGCGCGGGCTCCGCTGCTTCGGTGGCTGCTGGAATCTGTTCGCTCTCTGTCGGCACGCAAACCCTTCGCTCGATAATTGCTCCCGCTTCCTTTTGCGGTGTGGTTGGTTTTAAACCGAGCTATCAGCGTGTCGCCTTAGACGGGGTGATTCGACTCTCACCGTCTTTTGACACAATCGGCTTTTTCACACAAGACATGGACAGTGTGCAATTGGCAAGCTCTCATCTCCTTCCTGACTGGCGTCCTTTTTTCTCCGATCAAAAACCTACACTTGGTGTTCCGAATGGTATTTATATGAGTTTTATGTCCGATGAGGTGAGAAGGGTATTTGAGCATCAGCTTCAATCCCTGGAGAAAGCTGGATACACCATTCGCAATGTCGATATGCCTTGGGATGATGCTTTTCTCGCTGGTGATGCCATGATTCGAATGGTTCAAGGGGAAATGGCACAGCTCCATGAAGCCTGGTTTAAACAGTATGAGCATCTATATGGCCCTTCTGTAAAAGCGGCCATTCAAAAAGGACAGACGGTACCTGTAGAAGAATTGGAACAATATCGTGCAGGACAAATAAAAGTAAGAATGGATTTGGAACAGACCAAGCAGAAGAATGGAGTCGACGTGTGGGTTTCACCCTCTCAAGGCGGTGTGGCACCAAAAGGTTTTGAACGAATGGGCTGGTCAGGAATGACGGCAATCTGGTCGTATGCGGGACTTCCAACGATTAGCCTGCCATTGACCAAAATAGACGGCCTGCCTGTGGGCTTCCAATGCATCGGGAGCTTTGGAAATGATGAAGCCTTATTATTTTGGACAAAAGAAATGGAACAAAGCTTTTCTGCTCGCTAAGGGGGCAGCTTGATTGCAAAATAAAACAGCCGCCTGCTAAAAGCGTCAGGCGGCCATCTCCATTTTTTCTTATTTGACTTCGTTCAGACGCTCTTCCAAACGATCCCAAGTCTCGGTAATACCCTGCAACATGCCCATGTCCATCACGGTCTTGAGAGCTTCTGCCGATACATATTCACCGCGATTGACCAGCTTCGTCTTGCCGTCTTGATCAATGAATTCCAGGGTGACGTCAGTAGACGGCAGATCAGGGTTTGTATTGCCTTCTGCATCTGAGAAATAATCGGTGTAGCTGAACATCTCTGGCTCAACAATTTCCTTATAAACACCTTTACCCCAAGATTCCATGCCGTAAAAATCGCCTTGGTTTGGATCTACACATTTCATGCAATAGTGCCAAACGCCGCCAGGACGGAAATCAACGTTGCACACAGGAATTTCCCAGCCTCTCGGTCCCCACCAGCGCTTGAGATGCTCAGCCTCTTTGAACATTTGGAACACAAGCTCACGCGGTGCGTCAAAAACACGCTCCAGCACCAGTACCCGATCGTTTTCTACCCTCGAAACCATTGCATTTTTAGACATTCTAACTCCTCCTCTTGAATGATCTTATGGTTTTTCCTTGTTTTGCAGCTCACGCAAGTATTCTTCCAAATTGTCGAACCTGTCTTCCATGACGCGCTGGAAAGATTTTGCCCAAGCATCCAATGCTTTGAACGGCTCGGGTCGGAGCTTGTAAATCCGGCGGTTGGCTTCTGCCTTCACTTCCAAAATCCCGCTATCGCTTAGCACCTTCAAGTGCTTTGAAGCCTGGGGCTGACGAAGTTCCAGCCGTTCAGCGATTTCCCCTACGGTCAGAGGACCATCGCGCAAGAGTTCGACGATATTCAATCGATTCGGTTCCGCCAAAGCGTTCAGAGTCGTCATGTCCATGCCCGGATTCATCCCTGACATGTCACTCACCTCGTTCAGATATGGTCTCCCGGTATCATATCATCTCCTTCATCCGTTTGGTCATCTTCTTGTTGTTTCAAATATACACCATAGAGAATATTCCTGTAAAGGAATATTTAAAAATAAAAAATGACACCGGTTTTATCCGATGCCATTTCCCCCTGCGCCATTCAAGCAGGAACCGTTTCAGTTGGTTCCTTTCGAAAAACGGGCTTCGCTGCAAAGTACAAATATACAAAAGCAGCGACACATAAAAGCGTAATGACCCAGACGAGCCCAGACGGGATATCATTCCACAGACCCGTCATAGAAAGAAAAGCAGGAATAGCCGCTGTAACCCATGACTGGATTAAAGTAACGAAGCCCGTATATTTGCCAATGTCTCGCTTTAATCCGAGAAGAATAAAGAACAAGGTCCAAAGAAATGCCCACATCAACCAAATAATGCCGAACTTCACATCTCCAAACGTGATGAAATTGACCAGTGAAAACCCGATGGCGAGTATTGCGACCCACAGCGAGTACCAGCCGACGCCTGTCGTATCAAGGTTGCACAGATTGGTGATGCCTACGTACAAATAGGTGAAGCCAAACAAAAAGATTCCGGATGCACCTAATATAGCTGCTGTGTCCCCATTCGCTGTCATGATCAGGTAGAGCGGAGTAATGACTTGCAGAACTCCTACAAATAAATTAAAAATGCCTGCACTTTTTCCTTCCACTTTGCCAAGCAGCATGATGCTGTTGAGAAACAAAACACCTCCGACGTACAACAACCCTACATTTGACACCGGCATCCCTTCCTTTGACGCCTCAGTGCCCTACCATCCATGGGCGCTTTTGGGCGTGTTGATGGGTATGAGTGTGCTTCCCATGTGAATGACCGTGATGTGAGCAGCTACCTCCTTCATGGGAGTGCGATTCTCGCTTTACAATCTTTGGCTCTACGCCTCGTTCAATTCTTTGCCGAAGAGCTTGCGGAGTAAAGATCAGGCCCGGAGCAGAATACATCCGCTTTGACTGTTCCTGGCAATTCGGGCAGTCAACGCTATCTGTTAGTTCGCTTATTTTCAACCACTGAATGAATGGACCACACTCTTCGCACAAAAAGTCATATCTTGGCATCGTATCTGCTCCTTTACTGGGTTACTTGTTTGTCACGACTGACAATCAGACGGCACACGTCAGGGTTACCTATGTCCCATCCCCACTTCTATTTCGGTAAAATGTTTCGGTCGAAGATACTGGTTGGGATCGAAAGCGTGCAGCATGCATTCGGGATATCTACTACCCCTGCAATTCGCCCTTCGACAGGTGCTGTTCCGAGCAGCATATAAGCCTGCTCGCCTGTAAAGCCCATCGCTGTTTTCAAATATTCGATCGCATTCAGGCACGCATTGCGATAGGCGACATTCGTATCCATGTAATATTGCTGTCCGGTTGTTTCGTGGACGGAAATACCCTCAAATACGAGATATTCGGAATAGTGCGGCTCTACTGGACCGGGCTTAAACACCGGATTATTGACAATGTTGTATTTTGCCATTCCGCCTTTAATAACATCTACGTGCAAATCCATCCAGCCTGCCATTTCAATTCCGCCGCAGAAGGTTACCTCACCATCTCCTTGTGAGAAGTGCAGGTCACCCATCGAGAGCTTGGCGCCTTCCACATGGACAGGGAAGTAAATCCGTGTACCTTTCGAAAGGTTTTTAATATCACAGTTTCCGCCATTTTCACGCGGTGGTACTGTTCGCGCAGCCTCTTTGGCGATTCGCTCAAACTCAGCGCCTTGCAGTTTGCCGAGCACAGCGCTATGAGAGGTGGGCAGGTTCGCAAGCGGAGGAACACGCTCTGGATTGGTTGCGACTAGATCACGCTCACGTCTGTTCCATCTGTCCAGCAATTGATGGGAAGGAGCTGTTCCAATCAAGCCCGGATGGATAATACCTGCAAACTTGACGCCTGGCAAATGACGTGAGGTCGTATAAATACCGTGGAAGTCCCAGATCGACTTCGCCGCCTCCGGATAATGATCGACAAGGAAGCAACCGCCGTTTTCTCTGGCAAAAATGCCGTTGAAGCCCCATTCCGAGTTTTGCAATGCCCCGATATCCAAAATATCGACCACTAACAAATCGCCCGGCTCAGCACCGTTAACCCACACTGGACCGCTCAGGACGTGTACGCGGTTGAGGTTTACATCACGGATGTCGGAGGGATCGTCGTTGTTTGAAATTTGACCGTCTGTCCAGTCTTTACATTCGATCCGGAATACAGCTCCAGGGTTGACCGAGACGGTGGCGGGAATATCTGGGTGCCATCGGTTATGACCCGGGGTTTCCTGCTCCTCCATCGGCTTGTTCAAGTCAACGCGAAACAACACTTCTGGCATGCTACTTCCTCCTTTGTCTTCCGTAGATTCATGAGCCTTACATGGAAAGTAATCAAGCAAAAGACATGCCAATTGCCTGTTCGCCCACTTTTTCAAGAATTGCGCGTCTTTTTTCGCATGAAATGAGAATTCCTGCTAATTTCAAGCCTGTGATCACGTATACTAGTAGTAGGTTGGTTTGTAGCAAAATACATCAGGCACTTCTTTGACTTGCCCTCGTCACTCCCCCACAACGCTTGCCCTGCATCATTGCCAATTCGTAGTCTCGCATGATGTCTCAAAATCGGACACCCGTCTCAAGGTCGGACAAATCACTTGCCAAGAAGGGATGCGATACTCATTTTTGAAGTCGGCGCGCCACTCTCGTTACCCTTGATCCCCTCCGACACCAAGCGCTCTTTACATCGCGTAAACGCTCAAGCGTCTATTCATCCAGACCTTCCCTCAGATTCAACTACCCTTCCTTTTGCTATTGTCGGTCGAGACATCGTTGCCGAGGCCATTCCCTCAACCCAACAAGCTAATTCGGAAGCTGTGCCAGATTGGAAAGCTCTCTTACTCGCATGGGGTGAACAAAGTCAGGAATACATCATCGCCATTAGTCACATGCGTGTCGTGCTTTATGTAAGCCGAGCTGCCCGTAAGCCATTTTCCCTCCACCCTGGCTCCATCTTGGATGAAAACTGGGAGGAGGAGATTCTCCGCTTTTGGATGATCGAGATGGTGGACATCGGTACAAGCGCTGCGTTTCGCCTACTTCAATTCCGTCCGCGAACTTCTTATTATGCGAAGTCTACTGAGCTATTTCCGGCTATTCAGACGAACAGCTCTCTATTCCAAGCCCAATTGAAAACCGCTGCGGTCGCGGCTTTGTCTCAATCGAATACATTGCTGCTCGGGGAAACAGGCTCAGGAAAAGAAGTTCTTGCTCGCGCGATTCACGCAAGCAGCTCCCGCAAGAACGGCCCCTTCATCGCTGTAAATATGGCCTGCCTGCCTCGAGAATTGATCGCCAGTGAATTATTCGGGTACACAGATGGAGCTTTTACCGGAGCGAAAAGAGGGGGACATGTCGGGAAATTCGAGGCTGCCAGCACAGGAACGCTATTTCTGGATGAAATCGGGGAAATGCCTCTTGATCTTCAGGTGATGTTGCTTCGAGTACTGGAAGAGCGTAGTGTGATGCGTCTGGGGTCACATGACGAAAAACCACTGGATGTGCGCATCATTGCCGCTACCAATCGCAAGCTGGATGAGGAAGTAAGAGCCGGGCGCTTCCGAGCCGATCTCTATTACCGGCTAAACGTTCTTCAAATTTGCATCCCCCCTTTGCGTGATCGTAAAGAAGATATAGCCCCACTTGCTCAAGGTTTTCTAAAGCAGCTGCAAGACCAATACGCAGCAGGACCAACCGAGCTCAGCGGAGATGTTGTGGGCACTTTGCTCCAGCACACATGGCCAGGAAATGTACGCGAGCTACGCAATGCAATGGAGCGGGCCTTTTTGCTTGCTTTTTATGAAAAGGTGATTACCGCCGGGCATCTACCAATCGAATGGCGACCATCTTCTACACCTCCCCAAAACGATGCTTTCACCAAGGAGCATTCTCTCTTGCGGGATGCAGAGCGTCACACGATTCAGCAGGCGATCACAGAAGCGCAGACGCTTAGCGCTGCTGCCAAAAAGCTGGGCTGCGCAAGAAGTACGCTCTATCGAAAAATGAGAGAGCTCGGAATTAATCACTTCAACTAAATTGACAGCGAAAAGGGAGCCTTCTCTTTCGAAGGACTCCCTTTCATAAAGCTGGTTCCCCTGACCAATCCAGGCTGTGATATAATCCTTTCTAGCAACCTTGCTTTCATCATTTTCTAACAGCAGAGGTGGATACATTGTTAGAATCCATCAGAGATGTATATCAAGCGACCCCCTGGCTGGAAAACCTGCCAAGTCAATGGGATCTGTTGAAAAAAGTCGGAACCCCGATAGAATGCAAAAAAGATACGATGATCTTTGAGCAGGATGACAAAGCCGACTTCCTGTATCTGATTGCGAGTGGTCGAGTTTGCCTGTATGCCAGCACGCCATCTGGCGAAGAGAAAGCAATAGCCTTTATCGGAAAAAACGGCTTGATTGGAGAATACGACCCCTTAAGCAATCTCCCCCATACGACGAGCGCCATTACGGTGTCCAAAACGCTTCTCTACCGAACAAGCGTGAGTCAGTTTAGAGAATTGCTCAAAGAAAATTTTCATCTCGTAGAGCAGCTGCTCCATTTTGAGAGTCGCAAATATCGCCTGCTGTGTGCGCAAGCCCTGCAGCTCAGCTACAGTAAAGCTCCGCATCGCATTTGTGCCACATTAATCCAGCTGGCACTCAATTACGGGTCTCCTCTTGAACAGGGCCAGATCAAGATCACCACTACTTTCACACATCAGGAAGTAGCGAATTTGGTAGGCACGACGCGGATCACGGTGATTAATACACTCAAATGGCTGGAGCGTCACCATATTCTCGTAAAACAAGACAAGTATTATGTGATAACAGATTTAGACCGTCTGGAAGCACTTGTCCAGGATGACACCTGGAAGCTCACTAAGCACGCTGAAGCATGATGGTTTGCTGACCTTCCTGGATCGCCTTTGCCCCCATGTATGCAAAAGCCTCATGGTCGCTCGGCCGAATAACTGCAAACCGATTTCCTGGCACCCAGCCCATCGGGAAAAAGGTACGACAATCCTGACCGTAAAAGCACCCCAAATCATAGATCGCCTGTGGGATACCGTTCCAGGCATACGGCGGCATAAATGTAAACAAGAGGTCACCAGCCGCTGGAAAGCAGGTTTGATTTTCTGGAACAATCTCATGTAACGAGGTTGCAGCGCAGCGCTCCTGCGGCAATTGGATGGACAGCTCCTTTCCCGTATACATCGCATGCTTGCAAAAAATTTGCAGCGGGGTCTCGAGCACCTCCCAGATCGCTTTACACGTAACGGGTGCTTTTTCCGTCAGCAAGTCTGCCCATATCTCTACCTGATGTTCTGGAAAAGATAGCTTGATCTGTTTCGGCATGATTTCTCTTCCTTCCATTAGACCACCCTCGGTTCTGGAATCAATGCATTTTGGCGAAAACGGTTCAAATGGAGTGGCGTAATATCGATCACAGGAGTGTTTCCGATGATCGTATCAGCTATCGTTTCTCCGATCGCAGGGGCCATCATAAAGCCATGCCCGCTCATTCCAATCGCTTGATAATAGCCCGCTACCTCATCCACTCCGCCGAGAATTGCCTGATGGTCAGGAGTGCTGTCATAGGTTCCGTCCACATGCGTCCGGAACTCTACCTGCGCGAGAGGGGGGAACAGCTCCATGCCAACCTCTGCTGCTTTCATCTGATAGTTAAAGCTATGGTATGGGGGCTTCATATCACTGCCAAGATAGCTCAAATAAATGGTTCCGTCCGTAAGCTGCTTCGCTGCAAAGCCTTTTTCAAACGAGATGAGCAGCGGCTCCAGGATGCGCTCTTCAATCCGGTTTGTGTACAAAATCCGGCGAACTTCCGGCTCAATCGGAATGTCCACGCCAATCGTGGCAGCCAGCTCTTTTGACCCCAAGCCCGCCGCATTGACGACCACTTTGCAATCGATTCTGCCTCGCCCGGTTTGGACACCTGCCACGCGATCTTTTTCCACGAGGATTTGAGGCACCTCATCCAGAATAAACCGGACCCCAAGCCTCTTCGCTGCTGCGGCAAAGCTGTTTGTCACATGATAGGCATCATCAGCAAAGCCATCTGTGGGACAAAAGGACGCGGACAAAAAGGTATCTGTATTTACTCCAGGCACAATCGCTCTGGCTTCCTCGGGATTGATCATTCTGGTCGGAATGCCCAGACTGTTTTGCAGGTGCAGGCTCGGTTGATAGTATTGGGCTGCCTGCTCGCTATGGAACAAATATAAGTACCCCACCTGACGAAACATGATTTCATGTTCCGGCTCCAGCTCCTCGTTAATCCGCTCATAAAACTGGGTAGCTGCCTTGGACATCAGGCAATTGATTTCCGTCCCCCATTGCTGCCGCACACCTCCGGGACAAATCCCCGTGATTCCCGAAGAAATTCCTCCCTTATCTATCACAATGATATCCGAATATCCTTTTTTTGCCAAAAAGTAAGCAATAGAGCAGCCGATTACTCCCGCACCCACGATGACGATTTCTGCATGTTCTCTCAAGCTGATGCCTCCCTCTCCTAGTATGTATTAGCGAAAATGACAGGCGACGAGATGCCGATTCCCGATTTCCCTCTGTACAGGCTGAATTTCTTTACAAATGGCCCCTGCTTCGGGACATCTGGAGTAAAACCGACAACCCGCCGGCGGATCAACGGGACTGGTCAAATCCCCTTTTAACAGAATTCTTTCCCGCTTGATTTCCGGATTTGAGGATGGAATCGCGCTGATCAAGGCCCGTGAATACGGGTGCTGTGGATTTTGGAAAAATTCTTCCTTGTCTGCGATCTCCACAATCTGACCCAGATACATCACCGCGATCCGGTTGGAAATATGCTTTACCACACTCAAATTGTGGGTAATGAACAAATAGGTAAGGCCGTATTTTTGCTGCAAATCGGAAAATAAATTGAGCACCTGTGCCTGAACGGAGACATCCAGCGCCGATACCGCTTCATCCATAACCACCAGCTTCGGTCTGACTGCAAGTGCACGAGCAATTCCGATTCTTTGCCGTTGTCCCCCCGAAAACTGGTGTGGAAAATGATCCAGGAAGTGCTTTCCGAGCCCGACCTCATAAAGCAGTTCCTCCATGAACGCTTCTCGCTGTTTCTCACCGACGACCTGGTGCAGCTTGATTGCTTCGCCAATGATGCTACGAATGGTCAGCCGGGGATTGAGCGAAGCGTACGGGTCCTGAAAGACGATTTGCATGTCTTTTCGCTTTTCTTTCAGCTCTTTTTTGCTCAGACGATACAAATCCTGTCCATCGAGCAGGACCTCTCCCTCTGTCGCTTCAATCAAGCGCAGGATAGCCCTGCCAGTCGTTGATTTCCCACAACCCGACTCCCCGACAAGGCGATGAAGACGCCCAACGCATCTTGGTGACTCGTTGTATGAGCTGAGCCGCGGCCTTCATGGGCTGATTATCCACGTAATAGGGGGTCGATTGGCTGCTGGCCACATGAAAGGTAATCTGGCAATTTCCCTTTTGTCCCGTCTCACAAAGATAGTGAGGCACACCACTCACAAGAATAGGGAAGCCGCCTCCTTCGCTGATGACATGCTTGCCACGAAAGATTTCACCGTACTCATCCAACAGCCTCAAGAGGCCATATGTACTGCCACTCTCTTCGTCGGCTGTAGCTATCAGCAAAATATCCTTTGCGAAGACGCGCTTTTCCCTTTTTAGCAGGATGAGCGCCATCAGCTCCATGATCGTCAGCTGCTTGGTATCAATCGTGCCGCGTCCCCAAAGAACATCATCGACTATCTCACCGGAAAAAGGGGGAACCTCCCAATCCTTTTCATCTGCTCCCACTACATCGAGGTGTGAGAGCAGGAGCAATGAGCTGCTTGCCGGGTCTGTCATAACATGGGCTGCTTCCTGTTGGAACGAGATCAGCAGATTGCCACGCCCTTCGGCGGTCTCCTGGATGCAGGCATCCAGACCATTTTCACGGGCAAGCTCAGCCAAAAAGTGCGCGGCTGCCAGTTCATTCCCTGGTGGATTCGTCGTATTGATTTGGATCAACCTTTGCAAATAACTGGCGGCTTCCGCTTTCACTTGCTGCCAATGGATCGACATGAGATCAGTCCTTTGTGCACTGCATTCCTTGTAAGGGGTTTAAATATTCGAAAATATTTTAATTTTTCACGATCTTACCATAGCTGGATAAAGGGCATGGGTAAAATATTTTACATATATAAAAAACAAACAGCTTGGAGACGTCGCGTGCCCCAATGAAGGCAAAAAAAAGCAGACCTCTAAAGGTCTGCTCTCTTCTATTATTCGCTCAGATCAGCGTTGTGGAATACATTCTGTACATCATCCAAGTCTTCCAATGCGTCAATCAGCTTTTCAAATTGAGCTTGTACATCTTCTGGCAGCCCTACTTCGTTTTGCGCCAGCATGGTTAGCTCTGCTACGGAGAATTCTTTAACTCCCGCTTTTTTGACAGCTTCCTGTACAGCATGGAACTGGTCAGGCTCTGCATATACGATGACGGTATCGTCCTCTTCAATGATGTCACGCACGTCTACGTCCGCTTCCATCAAAATCTCGAGAACTTCGTCTGCTGACTTGCCTTCGAAGCCAATAACAGCCGTAGCATCGAACATATACGCAACCGAACCGCTTACACCCATGTTTCCACCATTTTTATTGAAGGCAGCACGCACTTCTGAAGCTGTGCGGTTTACATTATTGGTCAGCGCATCTACGATAATCATGGAACCGTTTGGTCCAAAGCCTTCGTAACGAAGCTCGTCGTAGTTTTCCTCTCCGCCGCCCTTCGCTTTTTCAATCGCCCGGTCAATGATTGCTCTCGGTACGTTATACGTTTTGGCACGCTCCAGTACAACCTTCAGCGCACGATTGGATTCCGGATCAGGCTCGCCCTGCTTCGCAGCTACGTAAATCTCTTTTCCGAACTTCGCGTAGACGCGGCTCGTGCTCGCATCCTTGGACGCTTTTTTCTCCTTGATGTTATTCCACTTACGACCCATACAGTCCCACTCTCTTTCCGTACACGATTAAATGAATGAAATAGAAACCAAGTCTCTCCTGTACTTTTACAAGAAAAGATTATACATCAATTGAAACACAATGTTTGCACTTCATCAGAAAAAAACTAGGGCATACGCCTAGTGTCCCTTCTTTTATTATATCATTATTAGGGGTACGTACTCTAGAGGCGGAGCAGAAAAACGCGCAAAGCCTATCTACTTCTCGTAGACTGGATTCGTTTGATCCACTGTCATTCGGAGATCAATCGTTTCCCTTTGCTGGAAGTGGAGGAAAGTCAGCACGGCTCCACAGCCACAGCGGTGTATGTACGTCTATTGGAGCGAAGCGGCTACCGCTAAGCGCTCTTTCCCACGCGCTGGCTACCGCTTCCCGATCTTTGGCTGTTCCGCGCAATACCTCGGGCAAGCACAGCCCGAGCTTGACTGTCGCCTGCAAAATATGTGTGTCCGGTGCAATCGTAATGAGCTCACGTGACTTCCAACTAATCCTCGCATACGACTCCATGACATACAGCCAGTAATGAAAGAGCTTTGGCCCTGATAAATAGGGAAAATCAGCTTTGCGCTGCACTTGCATAATCGTTTGCAGCTGTGCGATATCATAATCCGCTGACTCAATGAGCCCAAGTACATTGCCTTTTGGTGAGGATCCAGTAATCCCGCGAGAAACGCGATGCCAGATTTCTGGATGGCGGGTAGGCTGTAGAGCTACCCGATGCTGGAGCAAAGCGTCGCGTAAATCGTCTAAGCTGCTTTCAGCTACTTTTTGCGGATCAAAAACCCATCGCGAGCCTTCGTCCAAATAGCATTGAGCAACCATTTTCCATAATGTATATGAATTTCTTTGATAGTTGAGTGACATTCCGAGCGTTAGCACATTTGGCCATTCCTGCTCGGGGACTGTACCAATCAGGGCATCCTCGGGCATGACCTCACCACCTAATAAGCCCTTTTCATGCATCTGGATCAAAATCTCCAGCTTTTTGATCAAATCATCGTTTCTCATTCTACTCCCCCATGCTTTTTATCTTATACGAATACGTTCATTCTGGAAATGACTGTCTGCTGATCAAGGTTTCCTATAGTAGGTGCCGAAAGCATTTACATATTGAGTAAATTTGTGCACGGCATCACATCGTTCAAACCTCTTTCTTCACTAAGTAAAGGAAAAATACCCCACCTGAAAGGTGAGGTATTGCGACAAATTAGTAGTTTACGTAATACGTGATGGTCATTTTTTCACCACGACTATCCGCAACATCAAAACTAACGATAGTGCTACCACTACCCCCCATATACGTCAACCATAAAACATTATTACCAATTCTTGCATTTACATTTGGATTGCTGCTAGCCGCATTCGAATAGGTTAATGTGCCTCCATAACCGTCTGTAAAGATCTCAGCTAAATTAAAGTGCTGTATAGCGTGAGTTGTACCACTTTTATAAGAATCGTCGTTGATGGTGATATTTGGTCCGCTATTCTCGTTTTATACCTCTCTATCTCTCGGTTTTATCACGAGCCTACACCGTACAGGCGCCTTTCAGCGCATACGGCGTTCCATCACCAGATAAGGAAATGCTAGTCTTACAATGGGCATTTTCATCCTATCAAACGCGTCTCACAAAATTCTCACAAGAATCTCACAAAGGTTTAGGGAGCTAAACACCATTTGTCTTCTCACTCAAATTTCAATTTAACAAGATACACATTTTGATAAATTGCTTTTTTAGAAAGTCCATATACTTGAGTTTTGAAGAAAATGAGGTAATACTTTCACTAATGAACATTTAGGGGGTGTCTCAATTGAAGTTATATCCTCAGACATAGAAAATTTGAAAGCGAGGAGCTATATGTCATTTGAGATAATAGAACGCACCCCTACTCTTGATGAGTTTCATCAATTGTGCGTTTCAGTTGGTTGGGAAAAAATGATGAATTTCAAAATAATCAAAGACTCACTTGAGAATTCTTTGTATTCGGTTGTTGTTCTCTCTGAAAGTAAAATAATTGGTATGGGCCGCATTATCGGCGACGGGTATGTTTATTTTTACCTTCAAGATATCGTTGTACTCCCGGAGTTTCAAAGAATGGGGATAGGGACAATGATTATGGACAAACTCATGTCCTATTTAAAAAAGAATGCTCCCGATCAAGCTTTTATTGGTCTCTTTTCTTCTAACGATGCTAAGATACTTAAGCAGTTCCCTGCTTTAACAGGAATGTTTCGAGTAGCGCCAATTTAGTTAGTTACAGGCTCCTCCAAGTTTGGAGGAGTTTTAATTTTAAACAATTTATCATTCTGAGCAAAAAATTAAATGAAAATGTTACTCTTTTCGTAGGTTATTCTACGCTGTTTGGAAAAAATGTAATTTCCTCATTGAAAGGTTTTACTCTTCGGATGTAACTAACGATCCTCGATATGAATTATCGAACCGCATTAGCAGCGTGACAACGGTTCGTAGAAAATACAATTGTAGACTGTAGTTGCTGATTTTACGTGGTTTTCCAGGTTCAAAAATTGTCGGCTTTTGAGAAATTTGCAGCTTTTTTTAAATTGTTGTCATTTTATATACTTTTGACTGAAGTACAACGCCACACTTCTGTTAAAAAACATAGTTACATAATTGATATAAACATAGCAACATTTCAACGTGGACCACCTGATGAAAAAAACAACGCGTTGCCAATTTGACGACAGAAATGGAAGTCGTCACTGTACGTAGGGGAACATCATTCAAAGTAGTTACCCTGTAACGCGTAAGAGGACTTCAACCTCAATTTTTCTTAGACAATACTTTTAGCTCATTTGAGGTTCCAATGATCACAGTGTCGGCCATGGATATAAAAAGACCTGTATCAACAACACCGGGTAAAAGTTTAATTGTTCGCTCAAGTTTAGCTGGATTTTCAATATATCCAAAAGAACAGTCCAAAATATAGTTACCATTGTCAGAAACGTACGGGCAACCATTCACCCTACGTAATGTTGGAACGCAGTTTAACCCCTCGATCCGTTTGGCCGTAACTTCCCATGCAAAGGGAACGACCTCAATAGGTAGTGGGAATTTTCCGATTTTCTCGACAGACTTTGATTCATCTGCCACTATAATTAGACGATTAGAAGCTGCTGCGACTAACTTCTCGCGTACGAGTGCTCCCCCTCTCCCTTTAATCAAATCCAATGAGGAATTAAACTCATCAGCACCATCAATTGTCAAATCTAATTCTGTTGATTGTGCAAAAGTTACTAGTGGAATACCTAATTCATTAGCTAAATAACTTGTTTGTTGGGAAGTAGGGATGGCACGAATTTGTATTTCTCTCTGTTTTACTAATTCCCCCAACTTACGTATTGTCCAATTAACGGTAGATCCGGTACCTAGCCCAATTGTCATTCCATCTGTAATAAATTCCACTGCTTTCTCGCCTGCTAGTTTTTTTAAATTCATACAAGTCCTCCACCAAAAAATTATCGTTAGAGCCAAACAATTTAAAGGAAAACCACAGTAAAAACTGTGGTTTTCCAACAATGTATAGAGTTAATTTTTTATTGCATTCCTTTTTTGACCCATTCAGCCACCGTAACCACACGCTTGGCTTGATGTTTAACGGCCTTTTGATAAACTTCCTTATCTCCAACAATTTGATTGCTTTGATCGACAGATATACTTGTACCATATGGATTCCCTCCGGCAGCGAACAAGGAAGCATCAGTATATCCTGGAGCAACTACTATTGCTCCCCAGTGATACATGGAGGTGTATAAGTTAAGGATAGTCGCTTCTTGACCACCGTGAGCGTTTTGAGCGGAAGACATCGCACTTACCACTTTATTAACCGTTTTTCCATGGAACCAGATTCCACCTGTTGTATCTAAAAATTGTTTCATTTGGGCGGCAATGTTTCCGAAGCGTGTAGGCGTACTGAAAATAATGGCATCAGCTTCAACGATGTCATCCGGTGTAATAAGTGGAATATCTTTTGTGGCTTCCACATGGGCTTTCCAAGCCGGATTCTTATCAATCACTGCTTGAGATGCCAATTCTTGAACCTTAAAGATTTTCACATCCGCGCCGGCTTCCTTTGCCCCTTCCGCAGCCCATTGAGCTAATTGATAGTTAGTTCCCGTAGAGCTGTAATACACAATTGAAAGTTTGACACTCATGTAAAAAACCTCCTTGAATGATTCGTTAGATAACACACTCTACGATATCCATTTCATTCAAGTGGTAAACCTGTTTCGGAAGCAGTTCTCTTGGTAAGTTAGTCTAATTCTCTTACTTGAAATGGCTTCAACAAACGTTCAATCTGTGCTCGATGCGATTCATATTGTTCAGGTAACATCAGTTTTTCTCCCATGGTTTCATGTGACTCGTCGTGAGCGAAGCCCGGCGGATCTGTTGCGATCTCAAATAGAATTTCGCCGTGTTCTCTAAAGTAAATCGCATTAAAATAGTTTCGATCTTGTACAGGAGTTACACTATAGCCATGTGCTTCAACATAATTTTTCCAAACCAATTGATCTTGGTCGTGTAAAGCCCGCCAAGCAATGTGATGTACTGTTCCAACGCCCATAGCTCCTCTATCCATAGGTGATGATTTTAGATCAATCACATTTCCAATATCAGCTGTGGAACGATATCGGATGAAATCGCCTTCTGTGCCGATCATCTGTAGGCCCATCACTTTTTCCAATAGTTCTCCTGTTTTTTCCGGATGTAAAGATAAAAGTGTGGCTCCACCAAATCCTTTTATTGCGAACGCGGAAGTAATTTCACCAAAATTCCAGGTGTTAGCTTCTCCTTCTTCCCTTCCGACTATTTCCAAATGCAGGCCATGTGGATCGTCAAATTGTAAATACTGCTCTCCAAACCGTTCCATTTTTACAAAAGGGATTTGAAATTTCTCCAGTCTTTTTTCCCAAAAGTCCATAGCACCGTTCGGAACAACGTAAGAGGTTACCCCCACTTGACCGCCGCCGATTACTCCTTGGTGAGCACCTGGCCATGGGAAAAATGTGATAATGGTTCCCGGTTTTCCACTTTCATTTCCAAAATACAAATGATATGTTCCTGGATCATCAAAATTAACCGTTTGTTTTACTAAACGCAAACCTAATACTCCTGCATAAAAATCCACATTTTCCTGTGGATGACCTACAATTGCAGTAATATGGTGAATACCCATCGTTTTCATATTCATTTTGTACACTCCTTTGTCCAATTGGAATTTGCATATTTACTATAAGGTAAGGGTAGGAAATTCGGACATGTCGAATTAATATCGCTACATAGTCTTCCTTTTAACGTTTGTTATTCAATCAGTAACCCGAAGTTTTTGTCCCCAATCGAAACCGTCTCCATGCCTATTTTTTTACCAAATTTGACCTCCGACAATATTACGTTTTCCTGCAACACATGATCAAAACGTTCCAACGCTACTTTCATCTGGTCATCGACATCAAGAGTAAGTATCACTCGTTTTTCAATAGGGAAGTCCATTTTCTTACGGTAATCTTGAATCACGCGGATGACTTCACGAACCATCCCTTCCTGTTCTAGTTCCTCTGTTATCGTCGTTTCCAAAGCAACATTGATTTGATAACCCGAAGCAGTAGCGAAGCCCTGCTTACCATGCTTTTCTACGAGCAGTTCATCAAGCGTAATTCGGACGGCTTCGTCTGAAAGAATGACATCCAAGAACCCCCTGTCTATAACTTGTTTGGCTTCGGTGATGGATAGTTGCTTCAAACGATCTTGAATCGTTCCAACGAGTTTCCCGTATTTTTTACCGGCAACTTTTAAATTAAGTTTAAAGTGGTAGGTAATGAAGCTGCTGTCACTTTGCTCTACTCGGATTTGTTTTACGTTTATCTCATCTTTGATGATGTTCACGAACCTACTCATGTTGAACGGGCGGTCTATGAAGACGATAAGTTCGGACAGAGGCTGGCGTGTCTTGATTCCGCTTTCGTTTCTAATGTTCCGAGCTAGCTCTACGATTTGACGGGCGGTTTCCATTTCGCTTTCGAGAGTTTCGTCGATAACTGCCGTATTCACCTGTGGATAATCTGTTAGGTGCACGCTTTCTTCGCCGCCAAGATTTCTATAGATGTCATCTGCAATGAGTGGTGCATACGGTGCAATCATGCGGGCCACCGTCAATAACACCTTGTGTAGTGTTTGGTAGGCGGAAACCTTGTCCTCAGTAATCCCACTGCTCCAAAAACGGTTACGGGAGCGGCGAATGTACCAATTACTAAATTCGTCGATAAACGCTTCTATGTGCTTTGCCGGATTTAGAAAGTCGTATGATTCAAGCCCTATTACTACGTTTTGCAGGGTGGAATTCAGCCTCGAAAGCAGCCAGCGATCTAATTCGTTCTCAAACGCCTTCTGAGGGTAGTCCTCAGGCTTGTATTGATCGATCGTTGCATATAGCGAATAGAAAGCATGCGTGTTATGAATCGTATCGATCACTTTAGACTTCGCTTCGGCAACCATTCTTTTAGAAAAATGCTTGTTGCTCCACGGCGCACTGTCAGATAGCAGGGACCACCGGAACGCATCAGTCCCAAATTCCTCTATGACTTCCCAAGGATCGATACCATTCCCTTTACTTTTAGACATCTTTTGTCCGTTTTCATCAAGAACGTGCCCAGTTGAAATGACCGCTTTGTATGGCAATTTTCCGTTATACAGTGTGGATACCGCCAGCAAGCTAAAGAACCAGCCTCTTGTTTGGTCAATACCCTCTGAAATTATGTCGGCAGGATACTGCTCCTGGAACAGTTTCTCATCACCAAAGGGATGGTGGTATTGGGCAAATGGCATCGATCCACTATCAAACCAAACATCGATGACTTCTGGCGTTCTTTTCATGGTTCCGCCGCATGAGCAACGCAATTTGACATCATCTACGAAAGGTTTATGCAACTCCAGGTCTTCATTCACGACCTCGACTGACTTCTCACGCAGGTTTTTCAGGCTGTCTGGAGCATACTCAGTTCCGCAATCCTGGCAAAGCCAGATGTTCAAAGGAGTTCCCCAGTACCGATTCCGGCTGATATTCCAATCGACGAGATCTTCCAGGAATTTACCGAAACGTCCTTCTCGTAAATGGGAAGGGTACCAATCAATTTTCTTGTTGTTTTCAATAAGCTGTTCTTTTATCGCGGTCGTTTTGATGAACCAGCTTTCAATAGCATAGTAAAGAAGGGGAGATTTACAGCGCCAGCAAAAAGGATAGCTGTGCTCATAACGTTCTTTAGAGAACAGAAGATTACGGAACGACAGGTCTTTTACAATATCGACGTCACAATCTTTGACGAAGCGTCCGGCGTAGTCGCTGATTTGATCCGAGTATCGTCCAGCCAGATTAACTGCGTTAACGAAATCCAATCCGTGCTGAATGCATGTGCGATAATCGTCTTCCCCGTGCGCGGGTGCCGTATGAACGATACCAGTACCACTTGTATCGCTGACATAGTCAGCATCTACGACGATATGACCTTTATTTACATGAAAAAAACCAAACGGCGGCTCATAAGCTGTCCCTATGAATTCTGATCCTTTGTGCGTAGACAATACTTCATAGTTTTCTTTCATTACTTTCTCTACAAGATTTTTAGCAACTATGTATACCTCATCGTTCTGTTTAACCCGCGCGTATTCGATATCTTTGTTGATCGCTAAAGCCACATTAGACGGGAGAGTCCATGGCGTTGTTGTCCAAGCAAGAAAGATATCCTTCCCAGTCTTGCTTCTGAATTTCACCGTTGCACTCAAATCTTTGACGTTGTCATAGCCTTGCGCTACTTCATGAGAGCTTAGCGTCGTTTGGCAGTCAGGACAATATGGGCTCACGCGGTGTCCTTTATACAATAGACCTTTTTTATGGATGACAGACAAGATGTGCCAGACGGATTCGATATAATCGTTAGTCAGAGTGACGTAGGGGTCCTCCATGTCAGTCCAATAGGCTATGCCTTCTGTAAGTTCTCGCCACTGCTTTTCATATTCGAACACACTGTTTTTGCACTCTTCCACAAACTTGGCGACTCCGTAATTTTCAATCGCTTGTTTTCCCGAAATGCCAAGCTGCTTTTCCACGCCAAGCTCTACTGGAAGGCCATGCGTGTCCCATCCGGCTTTTCGGATGACTCTGAATCCTGACATTGTTTTATAGCGGCCGATGAAATCTTTAATCACGCGACCGAGAACATGACCAATATGAGGCAGTCCATTGGCTGTAGGAGGCCCTTCATAAAACACAAAGTTTGGTTTGCCCGCCCGATTATCAATTGATTTGCTAAAAGTATTCTCTTGTTTCCACTGATTCAAGACACGCAACTCTCGAACTCTGGCTTTTTCTTTCACATCCACTTTTCTCATGTCTTTCAACCTTCCTCCGTATATATTAAGATTGGGTAAAGCCCAGATAAAATTGCGGCTCCCCAAAATCTCGATATTGAATTAAGCACCGATATCATTTGTAGCGACTTTCTATACCTTGCTAGTGACTGGCGAAAAAGTGGACGATTTTTATGATCGCATTTGGTGATGATCGCATTTGAAGGAATCAGCTCGCCTAAGCCGCTAATTGGAATAGGAATGCTTATTGGGAGGAACAATCGATTTATGAATAAATCATTATTGCAATTAATGGTTAAAATTGCTGATACAAAGAGTTTCACACAAGCTGGAAAAGAATTGAATATGACTCAGCCAGCTGTAAGTAAAGCAGTCAACGGTCTTGAGACAGAACTTGGGGTGACTCTTTTGATTCGAAATCGTCGTCATGGAGTCATGCTTACACCTATAGGCGAACGCATCATGCGTATTTTTAGAGCCATTTTATCCGATTACGAAAAGGTTGATCAGGAAATTGCCCTTGAATTGGGACTTGAAAAAGGGCTAGTCAAAATAGGCGCATTTCCTGAGGCCTCCTCCTATTTCGTCCCTAAAATTATCAGCCACATAAATAAAAAATATCCTAATATCGAATTTACCATTTTAGAAGGAACTGTAACCGAAGTGAAAGGGTGGATCGATACCCAACGTATTGATATCGGATTTATCATTGCACATCCACCAGATAAGGAATTCAACACCTTTCCAATACACCAAGAAGAAATGTATGCCGTGCTAAACAAGGAACATCCTTTAACTACAAAGAATATGATTCAAGCAACAGATCTCTTGGATCAGCCTTTGATTTTTTGTAAATCAGGATTTGAAACTCCAGTTATAGATTGGTTTGAAAAATTCCGAGAGAATCCAAAAGTGAGATACGAAATCCATAACTATATGACAGGAATTAATTTGGTTCATGAGGGACTTGGTATCGCAATCATGCCCGAATTAACCCTGGCACATTTACCTGAAAACGTCCTTATACGCAAACTTGATCCCCCAGTGTATCGTAATATTCATATGGCCGTTTTGTCGTTTGAGGATAGTGGGATATCTGTAAAATTATTTATTGAAACAGCACTGCAATTATTTCCGCAATTCTTTGCTAGATTCGAATGATCTTCGTAAAAAAGCCGCGAAACAGCACAGTGCTGCGCGACTTTTTTACATCGTTCCTAGAACCTCTATTTTATTACAGCAATACATCCGCATAATCTTCATGGCGGTCAAATTGACTTTTGGCAAAGGGACATAATGGCATAATCTTAATCCCTTTCGTCCGAGCAAATTCGACTAATCTCTTTACTAGCGCCTGTCCTACACCTTGACCTTTTAGACTATCGGAAACGATTGTGTGATCTACTATAATAATATGCTTTCCATTTTGAACATAATGAATTTCAGCTTCTTTATTATCCTCTTCTCCAACATAAAAACCGTTCGTACCTTCTTTAATTTCGAACATTTGTTTCCCCCCATTCAAAAGGTTTGATTTCCATACATATTCCAACGCACCACTTGGACAATTATTAATTTGAGATGCTATTTTATCAGCCGTTTCTCCATCAACATGAACCCATGGTTTCTTTTTAATATTGAATACTTCGGGTAATCCACTAACACATTTTGCTGAATGAACGCATCTTCCTGGATGAAATATAACTTCGATATCTTTCCCTACATATCGCTTAGAATCATCACTCAATATCTTTCACTCTCCCATGAAATAAAATAAAGCAGAACGTTATCTATATCACGATTTCATATGCCCATAATACACTATACTTATGAATTACTAAAATGAATATAAATCATGATGTTCATATGCATTTGGTTATGTATCATGATTTCGTTTATTCGTTTTTCCCAAGTCCATGTCGTTCTTCCAAACGAATAAAAAAGGGCACGATCATACTTAAGAACAATAATCCCGCCAAGATTTCAAAAGTGAATAAATAGCCCCCGACATCTATCAGGTAAATGGAAAGGATCGACCCAAGAGAAGCGCCTATGAACACCATAAACATGTGAAACGAAACCGCAATCGCTCGGATTTCCCCAGCCATGTGACCGATTAGTGAGATTAATGATGGAAGAGCAATCGCTATTCCCAGTACAAATACAACACTCATCGATATTAAATAAATGATGTTAAGACTCAAACCTAACAATCCTAAGCCACTTCCAGCTAAGATTAATCCACACCATAATACGTTCTTGACACCAATTTTTGTAACCAGTCTTCCGGCAAACGGAGAAACTGCCATACCCAAAATACCAATCGCACGAACCCATAGAATATCTTGATGACTTAAGCCGAAGATCGGGCTGCTTAAATAACTTCCAAGAGTCGCGAAAAATCCGACAAGCGAAATAAAGAGTGAAGCGGAAACGATGTAGCACAGAGGCAATCCTTTTCGTTTGAAAATATCGCCTACTCGCAAAAAAGAAGTAACGAAGCTGCCCTTTGTTTGCTGTATTTTGTCATTTGGTATGAAAAAGGTAAGCAAGATAGAAGATATTCCATATATTGTGGAAAGCAGGTAGAATACATAGGACCAATCTCCTAACTTCAAAACAACAAAGCTGCTATATATTTGTCCAACGATGGTGGCCATTAGAAAAGCCGTACTAATGAACCCGATAATGGTTGCTCTTCTTTCAAACGGAAACATTTCCATCGCATAAGCCAAAACAGACGGAGGAAACATCGATGCCGCTAAACCTTGCAAGGCCCGAAGAGCAACAAGCCAAGAAAAACTGTCGACATTACCTATTAGTGGTGTTATTACCGTAAGCAATACTAACCCCGATAACATCATTTTTTTTCGTCCAAATCGATCTGATAAAACCCCAAACAGTAAACCACCACCTGCAAAAGCAAGCGAGAAGGCACTGCTACTCCAAGCAGCTTGCGAAGACGACACTTTGAATACATCTTCAAACACTGCTATTAATGGAATAGTTAAATACACACACGATACTACAGCTAATGTACACCAGAAAAGGATTCCGGTAATGAATGCGATATTTGACGATCTAATAAATTGTTCGTTACCCAAAATGTTCCCCCCCTGCCTTTTCCATGGAAACATTATCATTACGCTTATTTTGAAAATCAGACGCCTTTACGTTAGAAAAGACATTGATAGCAAATATCAAGATACCGGTTCCAGCCACAGCTTCACCAATACGCTTTAACATGATAATCCAATTCGGTGCATAGCCGTGGACCATTAAGGTTAGCGTGATAAGCATTAGGGGTAAGCCGAGGCCATGTAACCAGAAGTGCCATTTAGCCAGACGAGAGTTTGATGCTTTTGGAAAAAGTAAATAGGTAAACCCGCAAAGAGCCATTGTTGCCCACCCAAAAAGATTCGCATGAGCATGCACGCTCGTTAATGCAAAATTCAGTGTTGTACCCATGTAAATACCGATACTAATACCAACCAGAATATATATGACTGCCATTTTCAAAAAGCGTACACCCATTAAAATGCCCCCTGTTAATCATTAAGATGAAGTCAAGAAGCTGTTAGTGACCGCCTGACTTCAGTAAAGCCTTCTTGCAAGTATACGGGGTCAATAATGACCCCGCCTCGATCCCTTTTAGATTCATTTAGCCCGAGTAGTGCTTTCAAATTTACCTTTGTGTGTCAAGTCACAGAATGGCTTTTGATTTGATAATCCGCAGCGGCAAAGAATGAAAGATTCTTTTGTCTCAAAGCGGTTCCCTTCTGCATCCACCAATTCCACATTACCCGTTACACGCAACGGACCGTTGTCCATCACTTTAATCGTTATATTGGACATTCGCTCATTTCCTTTCTAATTCGAATCTTTTTTACTTTTGTGCAACCCATCTGAAGTTTCATCAGAACACGAAGCAATCCAAGTCGCAAAAACCGTTGCCGTGATGATGATTGCATTTATGATGGCTATGATGGCTATGGGGCATATGTAACGCTGCGCCACCACCGCCTCCATGATTTGAGTCCTTATAGTACCCACCAAAGTAATTGTGTGGTGCCCAGTCCGGACTGGCTTTAGGTGCCGCGGGTGATAGTCTTTGAAATTCAAGTGATCCATAAACAATCTTTCCGCCTACGACCGTAAATACCGATTCGATTCTCTTGATTTCTTCTTCTGGAACCTGGAGGAAATTATCAGACAAAATCGACAGGTCCGCATATTGGCCTGTTTTAATTTTTCCCTTTACGTCCTCCTCCCTCGAGAACCAAGCATTTCCGGATGTATACATACGAAGCGCTTGATGGCGGTCCAACCGATTAGAAGCAGGGTACAAGCTAAGCCCACCAAGCGTTTTTCCGGTAACCAGCCAGTAGAGGGCAACCCACGGGTTATAACTGGCTACCCTTGTAGCGTCTGTACCTACACCTACTCTCAATCCTGCCGTAAGCATCTTTGTAATGGGAGGAGAGCTTTCCGCTGCTTCCGCTCCATACCTATCAACGAAATATTCTCCTTGAAAAGCCATCCGGTTTTGAACGGCAATCGAACCACCTAAAGCGACGACACGTTCCAAATCCTTCTCACGAATCGTTTCAGCATGGTCTAAAATCCAGCGTAAATCTTTAAATGGAACTTCTTTATTCACACGTTCAAACACGTCGAGGAAGCGTGAGATCGACTCACCATACGTTGCGTGGAGCCGGAAAGGCCATCGTTGTTGCACCAGATGTCTGGTTACCCCGAATAAATCATTCTCCAACACAGCAGGCAATTCCGGACGGGGCTCAACGAAGTCTTCGAAATCAGCCGCACTGTAAACCAGCATTTCACCCGCGCCGTTGTGACGATAATAAGGGCTGCCTGTATAAGGCTGCGAAGTGGCTGTCCATGATTGAAAGTCTTCCAGTTCATGATTTGGATGTTGGGTAAAAAGATTGTATGCCGTACGGACGGTAATCTCCCCACGTTTATCCAGTTCCTCATAAACTTGATAATCATCAGGGTAGTTCTGGAAACCGCCGCCCGCATCAATTACACTCGTAATTCCAAAGCGATTTAATTCCCGCATAAACAGCCGTGTGGAATTCAGCTGATCTTCATAGGAAAGCTTTGGTCCCTTTGCTAGAGTGGCATACAATATCGTTGCATTCGGTCGTGCAATTAGCATTCCAGTCGGATTGCCTTTGCTATCCCGCTGAATTTCTCCGCCCGGCGGATTAGGAGAATCCTTCGTATACCCAACTACCCGCAAGGCTGCTTTGTTCAAAAAGGCTTGCCGGTATAAGTTAAGAATGAATACCGGAGTCTCCGGAGCAATCAGATTGATTTCATCCAATGTCGGCATCCGGCGCTCCTTAAATTGAAACTCTGTCCATCCGCCTACAACCCGAACCCAATGCGGTGCAGGCGTGCGGTCCACTTGTTTTTTTAACATACGCAAGGCGTCGGCAATCGATGGCACTCCATCCCAACGAAGTTCGAGGTTATAGTTCAATCCACCGCGTATGAGATGAATATGGGAATCATTTAATCCCGGAATCAGAAGGCGTTTATTTCCATCCACGACTTCAGTTACAGGTCCTTTATACTGCATAATGTCGGAATCACTGCCTACGGCTAAAAAACGGTCTCCCTTAATCGCTACTGCCGTTGCCGTGGGGTTAGATTCGTCCATCGTCAAAATGTTTGCGTTGAAAATCAATAGGTCAGCCTCTATCATGTTAGTCTCAATCGACATCCCTTTATCCCCTCCTAAGTTGAGTTATAAAGATGATTAATGATTCAGCAGCAGTTTAATCCACGGGATAAGCCGTTGTCCTAGGAACATGCCAATGAGCCCTATCAACCCTAACATTGGAGGGGCCGGCGACGGTATACGCAGGGATTGAAAAACAACTCCAATCACAATCCCGGTACCTAGCGCTAATAATATAGACCACATAAATGTGCCTCCTCTCTCGGAAGACTCTGGACTAAAAGGTTCTTCCACCCTGTAGCCCTGATTATATTAGCGTCATAAAGTATCCATCAATATGGATATATCTATATAAACGATAAGGAGAGCCTATGTTTCGATAGACTTTCAAACCATAGGATTTATCTATATCTTCTATATAGAAAACAGAATTGATTGAAGTATTTGGTTTTTAATACTATAAATACATGCGACGAAATGATGTCGTAAACCTTATATAACGGAGTGTTCCCACATGAAAACTGCGGCGGAAACTAAAACGATTCAAGAAATTCAGGATATGTTGAACAAACAAGTTTCAAACTGGAGCGTGCTGTATGTAAAGCTGCACAACTTTCACTGGTATGTGAAAGGCTCTCAGTTCTTCACACTGCACACAAAATTCCAAGAATTCTATGAAGCAGCGGCACTCTACATCGATGATCTTGCCGAGCGTGTGCTCGTTCTAGGAGGCAAACCAGAAGCAACCATGAAGCGCTATCTGGAGATCTCCAGCATTAAGGAGGCCAGCGGCAATGAGAGTGCCGAGCAGATGATTGATGCTTTGATTGAAGATTTCAACATTGTTATCGAGGAACTGAAAGTAGGGATGAAGATGGCTGGGAGGGCGAATGATGAAACAACAGCCGACATGCTACTTGCGATCCACAGCACGGTTGAGAAAAATGTATGGATGCTTAAAGCTTTCAACAACCGTTAAGATATGAATAACAATTCTTCATGTTAACACAGCATGGGTTGTCGATTCACGGATGACAACCTTTGCTGTGTTTATTTGTTGAGTTATCCGTAACATCTTCCAGAGTAATCCATTACGTAAGACGAAGCACCGATCTGGTCGTTGTGCACTCGATCGCCTGATACATCCTTATGCAAATACTTTATAGGTCTTTTGATATTTATAGTTTTCTCCTATGAAATATATAGAAAACTGAAGATTGTTTGCACAGTTGCATTTCAATAGACTGAGTACATGCAGCAGGAATTCCTGTTGTAATCATATTTGGAAAAGGTAGGGATATTAGTATGTTTAACGGGAAGAGAGATTTACTTACGGCTGATAACTCTGCAATTATTCTTGTAGATCACCAGCCTCAGATGCTCTTTGGTGTTCAAAGTGCTGACCGCCAAACCATCATTAATAATACGGTTGGATTGGCCAAGACAGCCAAAGTTTTCAATGCACCCATCATTCTTACGACCGTAGCTGCGGAAACATTCTCAGGCCCGATTCATCCGCTTATTCAAGAGGTATTTCCAGATCATAAACCGATTGACCGTACAACAATGAATTCTTGGGAAGACGAAAATTTCGTAGAAGCTGTGAAGAAAACAGGCCGTAAAAAGCTAATCATGGCAGCACTTTGGACGGAAGTTTGTCTTGCTTTCCCTGTAATTGCAGCCATCAAAGAAGAATATGAAGTATACATTGTAACGGATGCTTCTGGTGGGACGACTACGGAAGCGCATAACATGTCCATTCAACGCATGATACAAGCAGGAGCAATTCCCGTTACCTGGCAGGCTGTTCTGCTTGAGTACCAACGCGATTGGGCACGCGAAGAAACATATGAGGCAGTTATGTCGATCGTTATGGAACATAGCGGAGCATATGGTGCGGGTGTTGTTTACGCCCAAACGATGTTTGGCGGCCACGGGGGATAAACCTATTCATCCCAAAAACAGATTAATTACTAAAACCAATTCTATAGGAAGTGAAAAGTATGGCTAAATTAAAAGTCGGAACTGAAAACGGACACCCCATTGAATTGCACTTTGAGGATCTTGGCTCAGGCAAACCTGTGATTTTAATCCATGGCTGGCCACTGAGCGGGCGCTCCTGGGAGAGTCAAGTTCCAGCGCTCATCGAAGCAGGTTACCGCGTGATTACCTATGACCGCCGCGGATTCGGACAATCCTCCCAACCGTGGAACGGTTACGACTATGATACGTTTGCGATGGATCTTCATAAGCTAATTATACATCTAGACCTTAACGACGTGACACTGGTCGGATTTTCGATGGGTGGCGGAGAGGTTGCCCGTTATGTTGGCACATACGGAACAAGCCGTGTCAAAAAAGCCGTGTTGGCTGCTGCGGTTCCGCCGTTCTTTTATAAATCTGCCGAGCATCCGGAAGGCGGTCTGGATGAAGCCACCATTCAGGGCTTCCAAGAGGGTTTGAAAAAAGACCGTGTCGCCTTCCTTGATGGCTTCACTCACAACTTCTTTAAAGCTGGGGATAGAACCGACTTGGTGAGCGAGTCCTTCCGTGCATACAACCTTGATATTGCTACTTATGCTTCGCCAAAAGGGACGCTGGATTGCGTTGATGCCTTCGGCCGGACGGATTTCCGTGGGGATTTGGCGAAATTCAATATCCCATTGCTTGTTATCCATGGCGATTCTGATGTGATCGTGCCGCTTGAGGTAAGTGGTCAACTGTCCCACAAAGCTGTTGCAGGCAGTCAACTCGTCGTAATTGAAGGTGGACCACATGGTTTGAACGCGACCCACCCTGAAGAATTCAATACCGCTTTGATTCACTTCCTTAATACTAAATGAATGAACAGTCTCTGAAATCAAAGGTGTGAATTGTGCCCCATAAGAAGGACACTTTGACAAAAATGACCCCCTTGTGGGTCATTTTGTTTTCATCTAGGTATGTATGAGTCCGAGTCGGCCATCACGTACACACCTGCATTCAAGTTGGCAGCAGTAAGTTCAGTGCAATCTTTGCTCATACTTGGGTTTCAAACCGTCTTCGCTGGCTTCGGAATTCCAGCGCTGTGATGCCTTCAGTATCCTTGAATATTCTCGTAAAATGCTTCACATTTTCGAATCCAACCTGATCACTGATTTCGTACACCTTCAAATCGGAGTGCACCAGCAGTTCCTTCGCCTTGTCCAACCTTAACCGGCGAAGATAGTTCGAGAAACTCCCACCGCTATATTCTTGGAAAGCTTGGCTGAAATATGAGTAATTGAGTGAGAAATGGTTGGACACGACCGCCATGTTCAAATCTTCGGCATAATGCGTCTGCAAGTAGGTGAGAACTTTTTGCATCGTATTTTGTTCCGTCGGCGCTTGCTCTCTCCGATCTTGGATGAACCGATCCAGACTATCGAGAAGCTGCTCGATGGCTTTGTAATAATCTTCAAATCGCTCGAAGTTCCCGATGTGACCAGCATAGGCGTACGTACTTAATAGACAGAGTACCTTATACCCGTAGATGCGGTACAACTTGTCGAACAGCTCCTCATTGAGTAGCTGGCTAATACGTTCCAGATAGCCGATTTCACAGCTGCTAATAATCCGAACATCGAGGATTTGATCGAGAAGCTGTTTGATTTCATCCCGTCGTCCCATTCCAAGTTGATTCAATATTCGTTGAATCAACTCAACTGGAACGACATGCCGCTCATTGCGTTCATTTATAATGGTGTAGTCCAGCACATCGAGTTCTGGAAGCAGAATACCGTATTTCAAGGTTTGCTTCGCTTGGCTGTATGCCCACCTTATCTGCTCTATCCCTTGAACAGAATCGCTAATCGCCATTCGCAGCTGCGACTCATATACACTCAACCTCCACCGTTCCACCAACTGGTAGAACATAACCGGATCGCGTGCGATCATAATCGTTCCGCCTTTTCCATCACGCGTGAGCATCCAATCCATATGCCCTTGTAATAGCTCAGCGATTTGATTCCTGAAAGAAGCAGCATCCGTACTGCTAGCATGTGATCCTCCACCGCGTCGCGTAAGCAAGCCCAGCGTATATCCTGCATTCAACCAACTTAAGCCGGCCTGCATCAGTTTGTTCTGTGTTATCGCATCATCCACATCCTCCTGGGTCAAATGCATGGTAACTAGCTCGGCAGCAAAAAGGCTGGCATCTTCGCCCGCCTTGTCTGCTCGATCTTCTCTCATCCTTATGTCCCGCATTAATCGCTCCAGGACGGCAAACAACTCCTCCCGTATCACAGGCTTTATGAGATAATCCTTCGCCGCAAAGCGGATTCCTTTCTGCGCATATTCGAAGTCATTATACCCAGACAGCAATACTACCTCGGGTTTAACCGGATGGTCTTGCAACTGCTCGAGCAGTTCGATCCCATCCATAATTGGCATTCGGATATCTGTGAACATAATATCCACAGGCTCCTGGCGAAGCAGCTCCAGCGCCTCTTGTCCATTCTCTGCAAATCGGTAGTTGAACAGATTAGGAAACTGCCGCTCAATTATCGATTGCAAGCCCCTCCGAATGATCTTCTCATCGTCGACGATAAGCAAGCTAATCATAGATGTCCATTCTCCCTCCCATCATGACCCGATACGGCAAAGTCATGATTATGCGTGTATAGCTCCCTTCCTGACTCTCGATCTGAATCCCATATTCCGGCCCATAGCTCATCACTATACGTTGGTCCACATTACGCAGACCGATTCCATTGCTTTCCTGGTTATCCTTACGAACGAATAATTGCCGTACCTCCTGGTAAGCGGACTCTTCCATTCGTAGCATTCTATTCAATAAGCCTAGCTTCTCTTCCGGTATGCCGCAGCCGCTGTCAGTGATCTCTATGACACAAGCTTGATCACTCCGGACGGCAGAAATCGTAATGACAAGATTTCCGTCGCTGGAATGCATGCGGCTCATCCCATGCTTGATTGCATTCTCGACTGCGGGCTGCAATGACATTTTGAGTGATTCCTGCTTGAGGCATTCCGGTGCAATCAACAATCGGAGATCAAGTCTTCCATCATAACGAATGTTCATGACGGCTACATAATGCTGGACCTGCTGAATCTCATCGCTTAGCATCACGTAATCCCGCTTCCATTCCATCGAATATCGCATCATACCGCCAAGCGAGGTCATTATGTCCGATATAAGATACTGCCCTTCAATCTCCGCCAGCATCTTGACGTTCTCCAGCGTATTGTAGAGGAAGTGGGAATCTATCTGGTTCTTCAGCGCCCGAAGCTCGGCTTCTTTGCCTGCAGCATGTCTAGCTGCCTGCTCTTGAATGAGCTCGTTAATCTTCAGAATGAGCATACGGTAATGAAAAGCCAGCTCTCCTACCTCATCGGTACCGGTAATCGGCGGCATCTCAACGTTGAAGTTACCGCTTCTTACCTGTTGCATCGATTCTCTTAACGCCTTAAGCCTGCGCAAAATCATCGCCTGCATCGAGTAAGATAGCAGTACGAGAAATGCCACTAGTAACAAAATGAGTACAATATAACGAACTCTTGAATTGTTAATGCCTTCCATCGTCTCCGCAAGACTAACCATATTGACCAAATGTGCGTCGATAGACGGAATGTAGCTCTGAAATGCCAAGTAGGACTGCCCATTAACCTTGAACTGTACCGTCTCGATATCTGTATTGCTCGTCAGCTTCACACTGTTTATCAACTGCTCCGCGCTGTGCTGTTCGAACACAGGTGACTCCTTCAAGCTGAATACCTGTCCGCCCCTAGCTACTACGATCAGCTGAGAGTTCATGTCCTGCACGCTATCGAACGTTTGAGAAAAGAAATTCGACAACTTCATCGATATCTCTAGAATCCCGTTATGTGTTGCGTTGTCCGGATATTTGTATTCCTGCAAGTACGTCATGAAGGGCTCATTCTGCGATGGTTCGGATGGCGCACCAGTGAGGGCGACGTTCTCCTGTATCTCCCACCAAGGTACACCACTCTGCTTCATCACCTCATCATGCCAAGGCTTGTCCTGAATACGTGATTCCTGTAGAATAATGGGCCAAATCTCATTCACATAAAGGTTGCCAGTGAACAACCGGACATTCGCAATTCGTGGATTGTTGAACAGAAAATATTGAAAGCTGTTGACCACATCTTTCTTAATATGAAGAACATATGCTGTATCCTGCAACTGTTCAATTTGCAGATAATTGTTCATTTCCCGATTGGATAACGCAAGCTGACCGGTCCATCTCATTAGTTCTATGTTATTATCAATGTTTATCTTCTCTACTTCCAGCACATTCTCATTGTTCTCCGTCAATTCTTTCATTGCACTGGCGGCCTCTTCATTGAGCGTATACCAGGAGAATAGAACAACCGGTATGAAGATAACGAACACAAATGACAGAATCAATTTGACTTGAAGCGAAAGTTTAAACGTAAATGCACGTATCCCCAATAACCATCGGAAAACCGTGAATCGCATCTTCTGTTTCACATCCTGCTGCTTCCTCTATAGAACTATTGATTAAGCGACGACTTCAGCTTCTGTACATTTCGTTCATAGGCTGCTTGGCGGCTAGCTCGGATGAATTCATACTCGGGATCCTCGGTTGTGCTCTTCATGAATTTGGAGAACAGTTGATCGAATTCAGTATCCGACTTGGACATCAACAGCTTCGGCAGCGTCTCGGCCCAGAGCCGCGTGTTTTTTTCAAACGCAATACCTTCCTTCGTCGTCGGGTCCGGATCCAGATTTTCGAACTCGCTCATGCTAATCGTCATGCCCCTCGTCCAATCGGTAATTTGTTTGGAAGGCTCAGCATCCATCCCCGTCATCCATGCTAGATTCATGTTCGTATCCATTAGCATCCAGTACTTATAAGAACCGCCATATTTTCTATCGAACGCTTGGTGGTCGGTGTTGAGGAGACGCATGACCTCCGGCAGGAATTGATCTTTGCCGTCTATCGTATCGTAAGTAACGCCCTTCTCTCCTAAGAACAGATCCTTGTTTCCCTCTTCGCTGAGCAAATAGCTGAGGAAGGCAATTGCCCGCTTCTTATCCTTGACATTCTTCGAAATGAACGTCACCGTCCAACCGGAGACGCCATTTCCTGCAAGTGTTGGTGCATCATGCGCATCATTCGCCGGACCATCAATCGCGATATACACCTTATTCGGGTCCTTCTGATACAACTTTTGGTTAATCTCTGAAAAATCAGACCACTGATACAACATGGCAAAATACCGTCCTTGCGATATTTTTTCATCCTTTTCCCATCGTTTTTCATCAAGAAAGACATCTGTCGGCATCAGCCCATCCTCATTCGCTTGGCGGAACACTTTTAGCCATTTCAGATAGGTTGGATCGCTTCGACGGTCGTACAGTTTGCCGTTTTTCTGCTGCGGAATGGCAAGGAAGTTCTGAAGATACGATTCCAACGAATAGTTGCCGATTTCTGTAAATTCATGCAGGCCGATCGGAATGAGCGGCTGACCGTCCACTTCCGGAAACTTCTCCTTCGCAGCCTTCAATGCACCGAGAAATCCTTCCGGCGTGCTCATATCCGGCTTCCCAAGTGCTTCATATATGTCTTTCCGAACAACAAAGGTCTGATTAGACGTAAAAAGCTGACCATATTTTCGATAATCCGCAGGGGATGAAGATGCATTCGGGTAGCTATACACATTGCCGTCAGCCTGTGTGAACCAGCTAAGCTTCGTGGGGTCTGCGACTTTAAAGAAATAAGGATCATACTGATCCGCTAGCTCATTCAATGGAAGCACCATATCTCCATTAATCATCTTCTGCACGGCTTCCTCGTACCAGCCTAACGTGATGAAGTCAGGGAGCGACCTTGCTGACATCATCGTGTTGAGCTTCTCGCTGGCGTCGCCAGCAGGCACGATAAAGTTCAAACTGACGCCCGTCTTCTTCGTTATATAGTCGGAAACGACGTTTCCTCCCCACTTGCCGGTGAACCAATCGAAGTTGATATACCAGTCAAACGTGACCGGTGTCGTGTCCAGCTTCCAGGCAGGCTCATCCGAAGAAGGCTTTATTTGAGATCCATTTGCCTTCATAAGATTAGCTTTCGAGACCGCACGATCCTCAGCAGTCCCATTGTCCGACCTGGTAGTGTTCCCGGAACAAGCCGCTAACGCCCAACACACCGTCATAGCTAGTAACAGCTTTGCTGATTTACACATTTTATCCATTCATAATTCTCCTCGTACAGTGGTGAAATGAATATCCTATTATTGCATATATCCTTCTAGTATAAAAGTTAATGCAAGCAGAAGGAAAGAGCCCGCTCTCACTTTATATGTAGGCCAGATTTCCTATGCAGACAATGCGAATAAGCGAGCATGACAAGGGCTCGCTTTCGTTAGCTATGATGTTCTCGTTATAATTCATAATCTCCAACGTAGTAAAACGCTCTTTCCAAATATCAAGTGCGCCTACCGGTACGATGTATTACGACAATTTCTTCCTCTCTATACATTGTATCGCTAATATCTATATATCCAGCACCCTGATACCTATCTATCTTCCCTGCCGCCTCTTTCAGGCCTTTCGACTCCGTTGCATAAACCTTCCCTGGCTTAGAAGCTACTCTCAGCTAATGATCCCAGCCCGATTTGCGATGGGCCTGCCAACTTTTTTGATTATTCCAGAAAAAAATCGATACATTTCTGAACAGAAGGATTATTGTAATGATACTTTTTAAAAATAAGCTTGATCTCACGAACAGGCGTTGGACCGACGAGACGAATCATTTTCAATTGTTGACCAGAAAAGTTTTCAATTAAAGAAGTAGGTAAAATAGCTACCCCCATCTTATGTAGTACCATAGAAAGAAGAATTGCCGTGGAAGTTGACTCAAACTTTGATTGCAAGGATTTGGCGATTTTAGCGCTGAATGTATGGAGATGCTCGATTAAACTTATATCCCCAACGAATAAGGAAGATTCTAATTCTTCTAGCTCATGAAAAAAAACAAAGGTTCGATCTGCCCATGGATGATCCGCATAAACGACCAATGCTTGCTCTTCTTTATACAGGTGCATCATATGAATTTCTTTATTTGGATTATAATTGTCGGCAATGCCAATATCGATACTACTACTCAATATTTGCTGTGATGTATTTTCTGCACTGGCAAATTTTAATGTAATGTCAGGATACTGTTCATGGAATTTCAAAAAACGGGGTACTAAACAAGAAAAGTCCATGGGCGAAATGCCTATCGACAGTTTATTTGCCCGAGCATTGCGTAACTCGTAAGTTTCTTTCTTCGATTCATCAATGAGCCTCATCACGGAAAGAGCTTTTTCGTAAAGTATTTCCCCGTCAGCTGTAATCCTTACTCCTCTACCAACTCTCTCAAACAAAGGGGTTCCAACTTCTACCTCTAGAGAACGAATCTGTTGACTTAAAGTAGGTTGAGTAGTCATTAAAACTTCTGCAGCCTTAGTAAAGCTTCCTTCTTTGCAAATTTGAATGAAACATTCTAATTGCCTGAACATGAAAGATTCACCTCAACCTCTCTTACATACGAATTCATCTCTTCAATGAATATGCGTGCAGTGGACCTCATAGTTACAGTATTATGATATACAAGAGATATTTCCCAATAAGGAATATGGCCTTCTAATTTGACAATACGCAAAGAATCGTCCCATAAACTTTCGAGCAAAGATGTTGGTATAAGAGCTGCTCCAAGTCCATGACGAACCCAATGAATCAATACTGAAGTGGAGGAAGTTTCTATTATCGACTTCAAGGTAAAGCCCCAAGAGAAACAATACATATTAATTAATGATTTGTTTTGTTCTCTGAACATGATCGAATTCATTTGCTTCAAAGATCGAAAAGGAATCGAAGACTTATCGGCCAGAGGATGTTCTGAGTGAATCAATAGCGCCATTTCTTGTCTATACAAATAAGTAGAAATGACTGAAGCATCAGAAACTGGATATGCAGTAATTCCAAAGTCTACCTTTTGTTCCAAAACTTTATTCTCGGCATCCTCTGCATCGATAATTTTTAATAAAATATTCGGGTACTTTTGGTGAAATCTCATAAAGTAAGGAGCAAGATATTCAAGTTCAGTAGGACAACATCCAATAGAAATTGTTTCTGTAGATTTATTGTTTCGGCCATTTATTTCATTTCGCGCCTCCTCAAGAAGATTCATAATAGCGTTGCCCTTATTCAAGAGAATTTTTCCCGCTTCCGTTACTTCAACTCCCTTATTTCCCCGATCGAACAATTGAATATTATACTCATCTTCCAAAACCCGCATTTGTTGACTTAGTGTAGGCTGAGTCACACCTAATTCTTCTTTAGCTTTGGTGAAACTTCCTGATTTGCAAATTTGAATAAAATATTCAAGCTGGCGCAATTCCACAGTGTATCCCCCCTTAGTTAATCCAAATTAGGAAAGTGAAGATCAAATACAAACATCCACCAGTTCATTCATTAAGAGTCTGTCCGAACCTAGCGAGCGGAGTGATGGCGACGGTGAGCTGCGCCACTCCCGTCCACTTACCCCTATGCCTCTTGCATACTTTCCCCAATCGTCCGAGACAACAGTTCGCAAAGCTTGGCTTTTCGTATTGTATAGTCGATGGTATCGTCATCGATTATCTCCTTTAATTCGTCATTACTCGCGAGATTCCAAGTAGCCATTCATACTCCCCCTTCACGAAATAATGCTGGATCATTTCTGTGAGGTCGTTGTCGTTTCCGATATTACCCACCTAGGAGGTGCCTTGAATGGAGTCGGATTCGTCACGCATGCTTGCTTTTTGATCCAAGTTTCAATACGCAACTTCAATTCCGCGATTTCCGTTGGCGTGCCTTCGATCTCGATGCCGTATATTGTAGCTTTCATTGACTAATCCTCCTTTGATGGTTTTTCGCTTCCAGCCACTTATTCAGCCTACGAAATTCAGCAAAAAAATAAAAGCGGGAAAGCACCAACGCAGTTATGCATTTGCTGGTTTGTTTTATCCTTCGGTTTCTTTAACATAGCGATTACCAAGACACCTATATCCGCCTTGCTGGCCGGTACTTTTCTTGGGGCTTCCCGAACTGAATGTTCACCCGCTGGTGGTGATGAGCGTGATCGTGGTAATCGCTGGACTTTGTAAACATTATATGAGGAACCTATCATGTAATAAATCCGCTAGATTTCAGGTGAAGGTTACTAGATTTTAGGTAGGTGCGTGCTAGTAATCCTTTCATCTTTTGGACTTATAGATGACTTTGCTACGGGTTTAGAAAAATTTTCTTTCCTTGCAGAGGAGCGTCTCCCCAGTTCACATCATCCTTTCATACCATGCCAATTCCCTTACGCCGGAGGATTCTTCACTGCCGCTCCAAGTACTTAGCAGTTTCCGTGGTCTTCACCCATTGAAGCAAGGTTCGGCTTCCCCTTGTCCTAGCAAGATAAAAACAAAACCGCTCAGAATAAGAGCGGTTTTGTTTTTGTATATACCTTCATTTCAAGGATCACTACGATCAGGTATTATTGGTTGAGACAGTTTATATTTTTGAGCTTTCTTATATCCTGCCTTTTGAGCAACTACTTCAGAGCAGAACCATTAAATATTTGCTGTATTTTTGTCGTAAGATTGTCCGCCAGGGATATGGTATATCTTTGAATTTTTGTTCCCTTTTATTGTCGGTTTTTCACATGCCTTTGAAGGTACTTTAGCTGGTGTCGGGCTGGCTGGTTTAACCGGTGCTTGAGTTGGCGTAGCAGAAGCTGGTTAAGCGATCGTGTAGTTTACAGATTGAAAGTTCTTTGTGCCGTTCCACATTCTTTCGAACTGCTCATAAAAGGATTTTGCTACCGACGCATCCCTCACTACCATGAGCCGGTACATCAGGTCGCTGTGTGAGTTTATTTTGATCGGTATACCAGCGCTTCCAAAAACTGATTCCCTCTGTCATCTTCTCTTGTCATCATTAAATGGGGAAGTTATAAACTTCTTCAAGTGCAGAGACAATTCATCTTCAATACCGTTTATCATCGTATCTACCTCCTGTCTATCACGCCCAACCAGATGAGCTTTTTTTACTTTTACTTCTCCTGTTCCTTTATCACCTGCTCAATCCCCAACAAAATCACGTTCAAGCCGAACTCAAACGCTCCGTCAGTCCCCATCAGCTCGTACAGCCCGCTCTTGTACATCCTCCGGAACAATCCCGCATCCGTCTCGCTCATGGAGTCCAAAAGGCGGATTATTTCCCCGCCCGGGTGTACACCCTGGTCCTTAGTAAGGATAGCCGAGACATTGAGCTGATCTTGATAATCGTCCAGAACAAATCCCAAGACATAATTCGTAAGTGTAAAAACTGCTTGTAATTTTTGCTCTTGTTCAAGTGGAGTCGATTCCACGCAGAGGAGCATACGGTTTGTGAACCGGATGATGTCTGGCTCAAGGGGCAGCGTCAGCATCATGATCTGCGTAGAGCAGGGGTACCGGCAGAGCACAGTTCGTATCGTTACCGCAAACTTCGCCAGCTGATCCTTCCAGTTTCCATCAGAGTCGAACTCCTCCAAGATAATTATTGATACCTGGTTAGCCAAACGCTGGTAAAGTTTCTGCTTGCTTTTGAAGTACCAGTACAGAGAGGGAGCCTGAATCCCCAGCCGGTCGGCCAATCGCCTCATGCTGAATTTCTCGATGCCCTCCTCCCCAAGAAGCTCCCATGAGGCTTCCAATATCTTATCCTCCGAAATCTGAGGCGGCTGCTTCTTCATCGGTATCCTCCTTTTTATCTAACAGTGTAAGTTTATGCTTTACAGGTTCATAGGCCCATGATATCATCTAACACTGTAAGGCTCAACCTAACACCGTTAGACTATCTTGACGGGGGGATTGCACATGAAACAGACCAACAAGATGTTTGTCTTTATCGCCCTCATGATCGGCATGATCTTTTCGGGGCTCGATGAAACTGTGATTTCGACGGCGATGCCCACCATTATCCGGGATCTGCACGACATGACGCTGTACGGCTGGGTAGCCGGCATTTACATGCTGACGATGGCCGCCTGCATGCCCATCATGGGCAAGCTGTCCGACATCTTCGGACGCAAACGACTTTATCTGATCAGTATCACTCTCTTTATTCTCGGCTCCCTCGTGAGCGGCTCTGCTCCCACGATGGAACTCTTGCTTCTAGGCCGCGGTATCCAAGGGGTCGGTGCAGGCGGTCTGATGCCACTGGCCATGGTCATTTTCGGAGAAACCTTTACGTTGGAGCAGCGCGTCAAGCTGCAAGGACTGTTCGGCATCATGATGATTCTGCCCCAGCTGGTTGGTCCAATGATCGGCGGCTATGTGGTGGATCATATTAGCTGGCACTGGGTGTTCCTGATCAATCTTCCCGTTAGCTCGCTGGCTGCCCTTCTGATGATTATTGGACTGCATGAAGAAAAACTCCGTGAATCGCGCTCAGTGGATTACGCCGGAGCCCTCACTCTGATGGGAGCCATCCTGTCCTTGCTCCTTACTCCCGTATTAATCGAGAATAATGGCCTGACCTGGACCTCTCCGCTGGTGCTGACGTTGCTCGGTGCTTCCGGTGTCCTGCTTGTTCTGTTTCTACTCGTCGAACGCCGTGCCGCGGATCCCATCATTCCCCTTCGCATTTTGCGAAACCGCAACATCGTCGTCATGGCCCTCCTGATGTTCACGGTGATGTGCGGTATGATGGGGACTGCGTCCTCCTTTCCGTATTACGCTCAGATCGCCATGGGCTTCTCGGCAACGGTATCCGGCTACTTTACGCTGATGTTAATGGCAGGCTCCCTCCCGTTCAGACTAGCATGTAGCTACCTAATTTCCCGCATGCCCTATCGTACATTGTTCAGCGTTTCGTTTCTATTCCCAGTTGCGGGATTACTGATGGCCCTCAGGATCCATCCAGACCAAAGCTTCTTCTATCCTGCCCTCTGCTTCTTCATTTTTGGTATTGGCAACGGAACCCTGATGGCCGGGGATACCCTGCTCATTCAGGAATCCGCAGAAGAAGCGGATCGAGGCGTCGCGCAGTCCACTGTGCAGCTGTTTCAAAGCATCGGCGCCAGCATTGGCATGAGCGCCTTCGGAAGTCTGCTGGCCGGGCGGCTGAATAGCGGCTTGACCGCCCTGAAGGACGTTCTTCCCGGAGGCAACGCAGATTTCAATGTGAACGATCTAAATCTGCCGGGCTTGGCGCCTGAGATTAGGGAAAAGGTGACGGGAGTCCTGACAAACGCCTTCCATCATCAGTTCGGTCTCGCTCTTGCCTTCGCTATAGCCGCCGTCGTCATCTGCTTCTTCTTAGGCAAGGGCGTGCTTGTTTCAAAAGCTCCAGCCGCTCGAAATGATGACTCAGCTGTTATGTAGATGGAGAATCATCGAAACGAAGAAGAACATAGTCATTTTGCGTCGTACGGAAGTGTTCCCTCTGGCGCTCCTCTCTGAGAGGGGTGGACTTCTTTGGAGTTGCCCCGAACGCGTTTTTTACGGCTTAGATATGGTACTGTTCAGTGTTGGTGAGGAAAGACAATTCATTCGGAGATGTATTGACGGAAATAGAAAAAAGGGGCGGAGAACCCCTCTTTTTTTGTTGCCTAAAGACCACCTTTCACCTTCACATTTATCTGCTTGTCAAAAAGACTTTCCCTTTGGTTTTTTTAGCACCTTCGACAGCATCAATAGCTTTCTCTACGTCTAACAAGTCAAAGATTGAATCGACCATCATCAAACTCAATCTTTTATCTCTTAGCAACGTTATCAAAGTACGAAATGTTTCTTGCCATTTATCCGTCGATACTTGTGCATTCCAATTCCGTAAATGAAACATAGTAGCATTTACTTTTGCCTTATTTATAATTTCTGTCCAGTTAACTTGTATTCCTGATAAAAGTCCAATGGTTAAAAATTTCCCATTTGGGTGTACACAAAAAGCTAAATTGGTTCCAGATAAACCTCCAACAGAATCAATAGCAGCATCAGCACCAATTCCATTCGTTAATTCCATAACGGTTTCATGTAGTGGGTCTTTAGATGTATCGATTACATACCAGGCACCCAGATTAAGTAAATCCTCTGTGTATTGGTTATTTCTAGTAACCGCAATCAATCGAAAGCCAATAATTCTCGATAACTGAGCTAAAATATGCCCAATAGAAGAACCACACGCATTGACCAATAAAACATCATGCGGACTTAGTTTTAAAACTTCTGTACAAATCACTAACGCCGTAATTGGATTTATATACATCTGCGAAGCTGTGTAATCATCAATAAAATCAGGTATAGGAACTGCAAATTGAGCAGATGTCCTAACAAATTCTTGCCATGTACCTTCCCCACGCAAAGGCAAAACTCGTTTACCAATCAGATTTGGAGGAACTAGACGTCCTACATCTTCTACAATACCTACCCCTTCATAACCGGGGATATTGGGTAAAGAAATACGATGAGAATAAGAACCTCTTATTGGTATTAAGTCGGAAGGGTTTATTGGGCGTGCTAGCATTCGAACAAGTACTTCATTATCTTTCGGTGGTTCTATTTTTGTATATTCAATCTTTAATACGTCTTTAGGGCTACCAAACTCATAGAATTTAACAATTTTTGATTTCAAATCCATAAGTCTCCTTCATTTAAATCCCTATTGGATATGATTATAACATCATCTACTAATTCAACTCATGTACATGTTGTTCCACTCGTCAAATTGAATACTCATGCCTTTTTACCAATTGATGCCTACAAATCCACCTTTTCCTTCATTTTCTTGAAAAACCAAAATTGACTTACTTAATTCTTTATTCATTAAAACTACAGGAACTAAGTCACCCTTTTTCCTCACACTGATAAAAGACTCCAGCAAAGTATCATTAAATGAGGTTGCTTCTTCATCCCCCATTTTTTGTGTAATCTTATTGGTCTCAAAGTAATTGAATTGTAAATAATCTGTGGTAGACACCTTAAGTCGGTCTATTCCTATGGACCATGAACGCTTAATATCATCATCGAAGTCAAAAGTAGACTGATCATTATTTCTTTGCTGGTTTACAGTGTAAGTTCTCGTTTCAACAGGTATGTATGGCTTCGTTTGAGAAGAAGCAACCGGACTATTAATCGAATAAATAAGAGACATAGCAGTTGGAAATAAAATGACAATACATAGAATTTGAAAGAGATATTTAAAAATATTCCATATTCAATATCCCACTCCTTTTCAACCTTTTTGCTCCATTGAACTATCGAGCCCGTCGTATTATGAGATCAGCCAGTTTTTACTGGTTGACCTCGTTCATTTAAGAATTCGTACCATTATGGCAGCCGGGGTATGCAGGAGTAGAACCAATTGTATACTCGTCAGGGAAATTCACAGCAACAGCCAATCGCATTAACAAGCGAGGATCCAAACGACCTTAGATACGCCTTGTAACTTGTGGAGCTTTGATGGGCTAAGAAGCTCCTGCAATAAAAAACTAAAGGAAGTCTACGACTAGAAGCGTGAAGAAGGAAAACCGTACAGAGTGGCAGTTATAGCCTGTGTAAACAAACTTCTTCATTGGATCTATGCCGTATTAAGAAGTAAACGGTCTTTTCTTGATTTAGCTTAACTCCCAAAAAAGATCAACAAAAGAAAATCCTTCCACTAAGTTTCCGGAAGGATATTTGTCATGCGCATCTTTAGTAAATCATCGAGTTTTAAAGAATATAGAGATAATTATTGACAAGATATTAGCTGGTTTTAGTTCAGCCGTTCAGAGTCACCGCACAAAAAAAGCCTCGAGGCGGTTTTTAACTTCATGCCAATCCTCATCAATAATACTGAAAAAGACATGATCTAATCCATTATATTTCTTTCTTAAAATCCCTTCCCTTTTTGCCCCCAACCGTTCAATAGCTTTTTGAGAGCGGTTATTATTTGTGGTCGTTATTATTTCAACGCGAACAGCATTCCATTGTTCAAATGCATACTTTAATAATAGGTATTTACATTCCGTGTTTACAGCCGTTCTCCAAACCTCGGGGGAATACCACGTCCACCCGATATTAAGACTTTTGTCATTTGATGAGATTCGTAAATATCTCGTCATTCCAACTATTTTGCCAAGTTGTTTATCGAATACAGAAAATGGGAACTCTTCTCCACGTTGCCTGCCTAAAATTGCCGTAGAGATGAACTGTTGCATATCTTCTATTGTATGAATCTTTTTGGGGAGGTACTCCCAAATGCGGTCGTCCCTTGAGCATTGAAACAACGAGTTTGCATGTTGTAGTTCAAGTGGGACTAACGATATTCTATTGCCTTTCAGTTCAGTAAATGTCATGGTTATTTCCCTTCCTCTGCGGCTACTTTTGTTCCATTAATAATTCTTTGGCTGTTTAGAAAAACCTTCACATTCGCTCCGCTAAACTTCCCTATAGCTGAACAGGCTGCCGATCATGCAGGCAGCCTTGCGTTTTTGTGCTATCGTTCTCCTTTTAGTTAAACGACAAAATGGGCTTATCGAACCGTACTTTAAAATTGGCGTATTCTTCAGCCGTATTAAATGGGATCTGCTTTCCTAAGACGCCCTCTCCTTCTAGTCGATGACAGAAAAAATATGAAGCGGTCGATTCGGCGGCATATCGACCTCAAGGGGAATGTTCAGCTTCCATGCGGCTATATGCAAATTTTGCAGCAGCGTGAACCACTCCTCGTCCGAGCATGCATAATTTTTCGTTTTGGTGGTAAAGTTCCTGCCATCATGCTGTTGGAATATGATCTTTCTACATCCATTGTTTTCCAGGCTCGCATTGCAATCTACGACGATTTTCCTGATTTGATCTGCGGGCAATTGATTTTTTTCAGAAAAAATAATCCGATTATGCTCATAATCTACGACGATCCGCCGGGTCTTTATCGTGCTGTAAGTAAGTGTTATTCGAGTCGCGGGGGATATGGACGAATCTGTACTTGCTTGCAACTGCGCCGTTGCTTCAAGCGCCTCCAATCTCCGATTATTCAGCCGTTCATTTATTTGCAACAACCGATTCTCCACTTTATAATGGCCCTCAATATATCTAATCGGCAGTTTGATGACTTGCTCGGGCGTATATAGAATGTATTCTTGCAACCAGAAAAAACGGAAGCGTGCGATTCTGAATTTTTGCTCGACGCCGATCAGTTCATCGAACGCCACATCGTAGAGGCTGCCCCATTTCGAGAATTGAATCCGATCATGCGACATTACAATGGAATACGGTGGCCGCAAGTAGCCGGATAGCGCTGTTCCGCTCATGAACAAAAAAATGCCCAGGAACACAGCTGAAGCATTGATCGCCAGCATTTTCAGATCCCCCGACAGAAAGGACAACCATCCCATGAAGGGGAATTTGATCGAAAGGATCAGAGCCGAAAATATTCCAATTAAAAGAAGTGACACAAAAAGCGATGCCATTGCAGCAAATCCAAGAGATTTAAACAACGATTCCCGCCTCAGTGTTTCAGTCGGCGGTTGGCTCTCTTGCTCCCATTGCTTCCGTTTACGCTTATATTTCGTATTTATTTGTTTATTCATAGTTATAGTATGAAACCATAATTCGAACCTTTACTGCTGTTACTAAAATAAGTTGGTATTATTTCTTCATTTCTAATCGATTAAAAATTGAAGACGAACTAAAAAAGCGACCAATTCGGTGAATTAGCCGCTTTTACTTCTAAGACGTTAACAATGCCCCTGTAAAAGTAATTGCTCCGATTGCATTGGCTGTGCCAACTAGCGTCAATGCAACTAATGAATACGTAACATTTCCTGTCCCGGGAGTTAGATCTACATGATCAACACTCGTTGTACCAAATGTGTTATTACCAGCTGCATGCTGGTTGATGCTAAAAATCGTTGTAGTATCACGCAGGATTTGTAATTGAATAGCTGTCGTACCCGCAGTCGACTCCCATCCTACAATACCTGTTAACCAAACAATTTCTCCAGCAGCCACTCCAGAAACTGTGATCGTTTTTAGTGTTGTTGCTACAGTGGTAAGGGAAATGGCTGAACTTCCAGTTGTATTTGGGGAATTCTCGGATACCTGAAACTGTTGGATAGCCCCTCTTGGACCCGTGGCCCCCGTTAATCCGGTTATTCCCGTTGCGCCAGTTGCTCCCGTGGCTCCGGTTGCACCCGTCACACCAGTTGACCCCGTTACTCCGGTGGCTCCCGTTACACCAGTTGCTCCCGTAATACCAGTTGTCCCCGCGGTTCCGGTTGCTCCTGTCATACCAGTTGTCCCCGCGGCTCCGGTGGCTCCCGTTATACCAGTTGATCCCGCGGCTCCGGTTGCTCCCGTTATACCAGTTGATCCCGCGGCTCCGGTTGCTCCCGTTACACCAGTTAACCCCGTTGCGCCGGTTACTCCTGTAACACCAGTTGATCCCGTAGTTCCGGTTGTTCCCGTTACACCAGTTGACCCCGTTGCACCAGTGGCTCCAGTTACTCCGGTGGCTCCCGTTACACCAGTTGTTCCCGTAGTTCCGGTGGCTCCCGTTACACCAGTTAACCCCGTTGCGCCGGTTACTCCTGTAACACCCGTTGACCCCGTAGTTCCGGTTGATCCCGTTACCCCGGTGGCTCCCGTCTCACCAGTTGATCCCGTGACTCCGGTTGCACCCGTCTCACCAGTTGATCCCGTTACTCCGGTTGCTCCTGTTACTCCAGTTGACCCCGTTGCTCCTGTTGATCCCGTTACACCAGTTGACCCCGTTGCTCCTGTTGACCCCGTTACTCCGGTTGCTCCTGTCTCGCCAGCTAACCCCGTTACTCCGGTTGCTCCCGTTACACCAGGTGATCCCGTCTCACCAGTTAACCCCGTTGCTCCGGTTGCTCCCGTGATACCTATTGATCCGGTGACTCCTGCTGCTCCCGTGACTCCGGTTGCACCCGTCATACCAGTTGCTCCCGTTACTCCGGTTGCTCCCGTCTCACCAGTTGCTCCCGTCTCACCAGTTGACCCCGTAGTTCCGGTTGATCCCGTTACACCAGTTGACCCCGTTGCTCCAGTTGATCCCGTAGCTCCGGTTGCTCCCGTCTCACCAGTTGATCCCGCGGCTCCGGTTTCTCCGGTTGGTCCCGTTACACCAGTTAACCCCGTTGCTCCTGTTGATCCCGAGATTCCGGTTGCTCCCATCTCACCCGTTAACCCCGTGGCTCCGGTTACTCCTGTTACTCCAGTTGACCCCGTAGCTCCGGTTGATCCCGTTACCCCAGTGGCTCCCGTTTCACCAGTTGATCCCGTGACTCCGGTTGCACCCGTCTCACCAGTTGATCCCGTTACACCAGTTGACCCCATTGCTCCTGTTGACCCCGTTACACCAGTTGACCCCGTTACTCCGGTTGCTCCTGTCTCGCCAGCTAACCCCGTTACTCCGGTTGCTCCCGTTACACCAGGTGATCCCGTCTCACCAGTTAACCCCGTTGCTCCGGTTGCTCCCGTGATTCCTATTGATCCGGTGACTCCTGCTGCTCCCGTGACTCCTGCTGCTCCCGTGACTCCGGTTGCACCCGTCATACCAGTTGCTCCCGTTACTCCGGTTGCTCCCGTCTCACCAGTTGACCCCGTAGTTCCGGTTTCTCCGGTAGCACCGGTCTCTCCTCCTGGTGCTCCAGTTACTCCAGTTACTCCAGTTACTCCAGTTACTCCAGTTACTCCAGTCGCACCGGTCGCTCCAGTTGCTCCTGTTGCTCCTGTTGCCGGTGGGTCTGGGGGATCCGGTGGGTCTGGGGGGTCTGGGAGTGGTCCAGGATAGATTAGTGGACAACCAGGTGGAGGTATAATACTCCTCATTGGCCGTGACTTGCCATTCTCACTATTTTGGTGTTTTCCTATTTCTTATTCCCCTCCTTCCTCAAAGCTTTTAACTTTTAACGCTGTGAAAGTATTAAATCAGGAAGATGTTAAGAGATAGCTGTTCTTCCTGTACATTTCACGAAAAAGTCCTCTACCAATCTCTCGAAGGCTACTGCTCGTACAGCAGCGCTTGGGCAATCCCGATAAAATACTCCGATTCGCGGCGAATGTGGTTCAAAACCGTGATGGCCGTTGGATTATGCTTTAATGCTTCGCTCTCGGTACCCAACTGATCCAGCAACAAAATAAATTGTTGGCTTTCTTGTAAGGCAAACTTCACAAGATCCAGCACGTCCTTGTAAAACTCCGGCCGAAGATACTGTCCACCTCGTACAGCCGTTTCGATTTTTTGGACGAACTTGGCTTGAGTGCGCGACAAAGCCTGTTCCCAAGCTTGCAGAGCCTGAACAAATTGGGGCTCCAGATTGGGTACAAGCGCCCGTATTACCTCCGTATGTTCTGCCTCCTGAAGCTTCCAAAACTCGCCCTCATCCAAAATCCGCAGTGGCATTTGTTCTCCGTAATAATATCGCATCCCGATTCCCCTTCTGCGAAATTCGATTTTCACTGTAGCCTATGCACGTATGCCCAGAAGGTTAATGAATTCCCTCTAATAACTGCAAAGCCCACGGAAAATACTTTCGGAATAATCGAAATTAAGATAGCGTGAATATCACAGAATAGACGGCCTTTATTTAGAAATAATTTACAGCCTCATTTATTAGAGAGTCAGACACACCCTACCAATAAAACAGCGGTAGCCATGGACCAGAAAATAAAGTCCTAGACTCCCGCTGTTTTTTTGAACCAACGTTCCCCGTTCGTTTTATCGTAGACTTCATGCAAATTTTAGAAGTGATACTTTTTAAGACGAAGCTACATCCGAATCCCATTCCATACCCGCAACTGTACAGATTCTTAGAATTGCTAGAATCACCTTATATTGAAAACTAAGAGAGTTCGGAATCATAGCTGGTAACCGTCATGGATGAATCCATTCTCTCGAAAGCGTTATTCTTTTTTCCCGATCAGCAATTCTACTTCTTCGATGTTCTTCGGGATTTGCGATGAGAGCACCTCACAGCCATCTGCTGTTACTAGCACATCATCTTCGATCCGAATGCCAATTGCTTCTTCCTCGATGTACAGTCCAGGTTCAATCGTGATTACCATACCAGGTTGCATGGCAGCAGTATAGTCCGAGACATCGTGCGTATCCAGTCCAAGGTGATGAGAAACGGAATGATAGTAGTATTTGGACAGCTCACTGCTTTCTTGGATGAGACCCAGACGGAGCAGGCCATCTGTCAGGACTTGCTTCGTGACCTCATTTAGTTCTTGAAGAGTGACACCAGGCTTCACTGCTTCAATGGTTTTGATTTCTGCTTCGAGCACGAGCTGATAGATTTCTTTCTGACGTTCTGTAAAGCGACCATTCACAGGAAATGTACGCGAAATATCTGCCGCATAGTAGTTCGATGCTGCACCGAGGTCGAGGAGGACCAAGTCACCGTTTTCCGCACGCTGATTATTCTCTTCATAGTGCAAAACAGTAGCATTGATACCGCTAGCAATAATCGGTAAATAAGGAAGCTCGCGAACACCATGCGACTTTAACGTGAAATCATAATAGGCCTCCAGCTCGTATTCCATCATTCCAGGATGTGCATGTGACCACATGCGCCGGATTGCTTCATCCGTGATCGCAATCGCATGTCTGATTTCTTCAATCTCTGCCGGACTCTTCACCATACGCAGTTCTTTCAGCATTGGGCCCGCATCATGAATTTGCAGGGTTCGATATCTCTTTTGCGCGTCTTGGGCAAAAGCCTCTGCAGGAGTCAGCTCATCACTCCACTGATAACGATTCAAGTCAAGATGGAGCATGCCCTTCCCTTCACAGCGCCTCATAAAGGTTCCAAATGCTTGGTGCCACTCATCGAGATAGTCGAAGTGTTCGATACCAGACTGTTCTCTAGCCTCTTGATTTGATAAGACAGCTCCTGTCCATTTCGCTTCCAGTTCATTTGGCCGCTGCAGAAATAACGTTTCCGTCACGATGCCAGCTCGTTTTGTGATCATGAGAATGAGGTTACTGCGCGCAATGCCGGTTAGATAATAGAAGTTGCGGTTCGGTGAAAATGGATATTTATCGTCATTGCTGCGTGTCTTCACAACCCCCGAAAATAGCACAAGTACACTGTGATCTGGCATTTTTTCCGTGAGTTTTTGACGGCGATTGATGAACTCTTTAGAATCCATGGTTATTGTCATTTGATTTCTCCCCTTTGTTCGTGAGTTTTTTCAAGGCCTTATGCAGGATGTGAAAGGCGCTCTTGATCGCTTCTTGCAGAACGCACGCATACTGATCGACGATTTCACGCTGAAAAACCAATCAATCTCAGGATAACACCTATGAAATCCGGGGAAAGACCCGTCATTTATACTGCCTCTTTTTATTTTAGGATATTTCCATTATTTTAGAAACGACTTTCGCAATCACCCTTTCCAAGCAGTCACTTTCATAAAGTAGCTCCTTGTTTATTATCTGTTGATTGTCTTTTGATACGATGAACAAGCCCATTGTAAATTTCTTATGGAAGGAGAACCTTTTTATTTGTTGATAGCACGCCGTGTGCGATGAAAGTCGCCTGCACGGTGTAGGCTCGTTATAAATCCCTTGAGAGATTTAGGGATAAGACGAGAATAGCGTTAGTCTGATCGATGTAGCTACAAATGGTCTTATTGTTGCAGAAGATCCAGGTGCTGGAGATTGGCTCTTCGTACGGACTGGTCAACTTTGGGTTGAGACAGGTGTCTCTGTTGGAGATACGGTGCTTGTAACTGCTGGGGGCGAAACAGTAGGCTCCGTTTTAAATAATCATTTTATTACACTTTTAACTGGGGACTATGGATTACAACTCCTAGATCTAACTTCTGATGACTTTTTCTTTGTGAAATCAGACGGTGTAACCCCATCTGATTATGAGAGTTTTGATAAGGCTGTTGAAGTAGGAACTGAAATACGTATCCAATTGATGGACAGTCAAGGAAGGAAGACAGCTGGCACGATTATTCATGCGGTAGATGCCGATTCTCTACGATGATTAATCGAAAGCCTGCATTGAGTTTTCACCCAGTTTGAAATCCCTTGGGAAAAATCCTAAGGGATTTTTTTTTGCACTAGTGAAGACTGCCAGCGCAATTCCCTTATCACGGAAAAAAGACTTTCTTCTGCGGAAAGTCTTTTTCTCTCACTTATAGATCTATCAAGTGCCACAATACGTTTGATAAGGACGATTCGAGCATGCTGGCAATGCGGTGTATTCCACCTGCTCCGGGGTGTATGCGTACGGATCGGCAAGCACAACAAGAAGCTGCTCCATTACACTGTAATCTCCTTTTTGCACTGCCGCTTCCAAAGCCTCTTCTACCCGATGATTTCGCGGAATGACCGCGGGATTGCTGCTGCGCATGAGCTGTAGGGAGGAGGCTTTGGATTCTTCTTGTCTACCAAGTCTTGCTTGCCACTGCTTAAGCCACTGCGTAAATTCCTCTGTGCCAGATAAACCTGTATCCTCCGGCTTTTCCAAAGTGAGTGCACGGAAAGCATTTGTAAAATCTGCGCGTTCTTTTTGCATGATCGCAAGCAAACCTTCGATCAGGGATTCATCCTCTTGCTCCTCGTTGAAGATACCAAGCTTCGCTCTCATACCTGCCAACCAGTTGTCGCGGTACAGCTCTGCGAATTTTGCCAGAGCATCCTCACCGAGCTTAAGAGCCTTTTCTTCATTCGGGTCGAGTAAAGGCAGCAAAGTTTCTGCAAAGCGTGCAAGGTTCCACACAGCAATGTACGGCTGATTGCCATACGCATAACGGCCTTGGGCATCGATCGAGCTGAAAACTGTTTCCGGATCGTAGACATCCATGAACGCACACGGACCATAATCGATGGTTTCCCCGCTAATCGCCATGTTGTCTGTATTCATGACACCGTGAATAAACCCGACCAGCTGCCATTTGGCAATCAGCGAAGCCTGCCGCTTAATGACCTCTTTCAACAGGAATAGATAACGGTTTTCCTCCGTCATTCCTTCTGGAAAATGTCTTTCCAGCGTGTAGTCAGCCAAAGCTCGCAGTTCCTGCTCTGAGCACCATGCTGCGGCATATTGGAAGGTACCAACACGGATATGACTGGCAGCCACACGTGTCAATACGGCACCTGGTTGCACTGTCTCCCGATAGATCGGCTCACCGGTGGTCACCACCGCCAGACTTCGTGTTGTCGGAATTCCAAGCCCATACATCGCTTCGCTGATGATGTATTCACGCAGCATCGGTCCAAGTGCCGCCCGTCCATCTCCTCTACGCGAATAGGGGGTTCGACCAGAGCCTTTCAGCTGAATATCAAAGCGTTCGTCAGCCGGGGTAATCTGCTCACCAAGCAGTAAAGCGCGCCCGTCTCCAAGCATCGTAAAATGCCCGAATTGATGACCTGCATAAGCTTGTGCAAGTGGAAAAGCTCCTTCTGGTGTCTCATTTCCCGCAAACACTTCTGCAGCATATTCCAGCCCTTGGCTATTTAGCCCCAAGCTGGTTGCCAACGGTTTATTTAGGATGACGATCTCTGGTGAGCCTTGGGGATTTAGGTTGATCTTGGTAAAAAGAGAGGTCGGCAAACGTGAATAACTATTGTCAAAGTTCCATCCTGGCTCTATTCTCGTTTGATTATCCGTCATGGCAACTCCTCGTTTATGTATTTTTCTTTCTTTGCTTACGGTACCAATGTAAGGAGTCCGTATTAGTGTTTGCTTCTTCTCTTTTATTATAAGCCTTTTCCCATCAGTCGTCCCACGGTTCTCACTTTTGAGAGCACATCCCTTTATTGTTTTTCGTAATTCAGCGAATCCTCCCGAATAGATGATCGAATCCAGCTTCAGGAAACAAACTCTGCTTATTCCCGTCTCAATATACGAACACCAGTCAAAGGAGGCTTTCCCTTTGAAAAATTGGGTCATGCTCGCAGTAGCAGGAGTTCTCGTAATCCTGTTGGTTTTTACTTGGCTGAAATATTCCACGCAGCCAGATGAGCTTTCCTTGCAGGATTACCTTCACACCGATTTTTCCGGAATAACCAAAATTGCGTTACGGTATAGTGACGATAATCAAGTGACAATTGAAGACTCCGCCACCATTTACGGCATTGTTTCAACATTAAAAGAGCTGCGACTGCAACAATCATCTACGCCTGCACCGGTCGGCTTCTTGTACTATATGGATCTCTACGATGATTCCCAAGTCATGCGCTACAGTAGCACCCTCGTGGCTGATCAAGTGACATACCTATCAACCGCTCCAAAGGCCAAGGAATTGGATTCATTTATCGTAAAAATGGGTCGAGAAAAAATACCGGGGCTTTTATCGGGAATAACGGAGAAATAACTTCCTACTATATACAGAAGAAAACTACATGGCGCTGTCTGAGATGATTCTTTGTTCCCTCTCACGGATCAGGTAGACGCAACGTCCCGCTCCTTTCGCCACACACTCTGGCCGCTCCACCGCTGCCTCCAGAAGGGCTTGATAGGAGCTAAGCTCTCTTTCGCAAATCGCTTCATAGCGATTAGCAATTTTAAAATAAGGGCAGTTATGCTGAATCATCGCAAAGGCGCCCTCGTCTTGCTGTTCCCACTTAGTCATAAAACCATGGACATCCTGTATACCTGCGAGCTCTTCCACTCTCTCGGCAAGATTTTTGCCTCGCATTCTGTCCGCGTATTTCTCAATAAATCGGGCTTGCTGTCTTTTGAAAAAAGCGTCAAGCCTGTCTTCCCCTTCTTCTACTGCCATATGATCAAGCAACTCTACAGCTAATTGCCCATAATCACTCGGAAACTGCTCCTGCCCAAGCGGAGTCAAGGAATAGTAATGCATCGGTCTGCCGAGCTGATGACGTCCAAGCGTATATTGAACGAATCCATCCTTTTCCAAATGAATCATCTGTCTGCTTACTGCTACTTTCGTTAATCCCAGCCTGTTTTGAATTTCTTTTGTGCCCATCTGCCCGTTTGTTTTCAGCAATAAAAGAATATAGTCACGCGTCGATAGTCGCTTATTCATACTCATTCATCGACTGCCACAGAACCTCGACCTTTATGGCAGTCATCCCTCCCCCATGCTTATTAAGTCTGACATCCGCTTCCGGTAACCAGACCCATATTTGGGTTCGCGGAAATGTCCTTCAAGGATTCAGATACGCAAAATCTTGCCTCTCTCCTGCATAAAAACGGTGTTTGTCACAGCCAACACTTATTACTAAACTTTTTTATTGAATATGTATTATTTATTGTATTATACTGTTAATGAATTGTCGAGGAATCATTTTCCTGAAGGCAGGTGTGTTTATGTCGTTTGAGCTATCCTTTCGCGAGCTTGAAACGCAAATCATGCGCAATGAACCTTTGGCCCGTCACACAACCTGGAAAATCGGTGGCCCGGCGGATTATGTGATAACCCCTAAAACAAAATCGGGGTTGATCGAAGTCATTCAGACATTGACTGACCTGCGTATTCCCTGGATGGTGCTCGGAAAAGGCTCCAATCTTTTGGTCACGGATAAAGGCTATCGAGGTGCCATCATTAAATTGCACGAGGCATTGGATTATGCTCATTTCGAAGGGAACATCATTCGGGCAGGGGCGGCTTTTTCCCTGATCAAGCTGGCTGTACTCGCCGGCAAGCACGGACTTAGCGGTTTCGAGTTTGCAGGCGGAATACCAGGGACGGTTGGTGGCGCTGTCTATATGAATGCCGGGGCGAACGGGTCCGACATCTCCCGTATTTTCCAATCGGCTGAAGTGATCCTGGACTCGGGTGAGGTGCGCACCATGTTTGCCGACGAGCTTCAATTTGCATACAGACATTCCTCTTTGCAAAAGCAGCGAACCGCCGTCATCACAGAAGCGAGCTTTCAGCTTGTCGCTCAGGACAGCGACACCATTAAGAGACGACTGACTCAGAATAAAGAAACCCGTCTAAAAACCCAGCCCTTGCCTTTCGATTGTGCGGGCAGTGTGTTTCGTAACCCACCGAATGGATACGCAGCCAAGCTGATTGAGGAAGCCGGGCTTAAGGGCAAGCGCTTTGGCGAGGCTGAGGTGTCAAGCAAGCACGCAAACTTTATCATCAACACAGGTCAAGCCAGCGCTGCTGATGTTCTTGCCCTAATCTCGCACATCCAAGAGCAGGTGAGCAGTCAGTTTCATATCCAGCTCGTCCCCGAAATTATCGTGGTGGGAGAAAAATAAATAAGAAATGACAGGAGGGCACTTCTCATGATTCAAATTACAGAAACCGCTGTAGCCAGAATGAAGATAATGCTTGCCGAGGAAGACAATTCTGATCAGCGCTTCATCCGCTTTGGCGTCAAGTATGGTGGCTGCTCCGGCTTGACCTACGGACTCGGCTTTGATCATAACGAACAGGAAGGCGATACGACTATCGAGGCAAATGGCGTAAAACTGGTGGTCGATGCAGAAAGCTATCCCTATCTCGATGGTGTTGAAATTGACTTCATCGAAACAGGAATGATGGGTGGCTTTACGATTCAAAATCCGAACGCCAGAGTGACCTGTGGATGTGGCAGCAGCTTCCGCACAGCGTTGGACCGTGGCAAAAAGGAAAAATGTGATTAAAAAAGTATCTTCTACATCCGCTCCTTCCCGTTCTCTTTTTACTTCTCAAGAGGGCTTCGAATGGCAGCTGATTTAGAAGATACATTCATTTTCTTTGCTTTCTCCGGTCATGCCATGGGGTCAGTTACGCCCCAAACGTTCTTTGAACAAAGGCAGAAATTTCAGCGATAAATTTTTGCGGTTCATCGATGAACAAATAGTGGTAGCTTTCTTCAAAAACAACCAGTTCGCTATTTGGAATTTTTTTCTGCCATGAGAATAGCGTGCATGACACCAGGGGTTTTAGAAACAAAATCAAACGTATTTTCTTCCTGGATCGGCAACGCATCCATATCTGCGCGAATGCCAAACGTTTTTCCTGGCTGTGGGCCAATCAAGCGGGCCATCACACTATATTTGGTAGGACGGCTGACCTCCAGATTGCCAAAAGAGCACAGCGTGTCATAAACAAATTGCGATGTATTTTCTTCTTCAAAGGACAGCTCCGGGTTTTCATGGAGATAGCGTCTCCATTGAATAACCTCCTCTTTTACGCTTTCCACTGCTGCTTGTAATGTCGATGATTGAAACATAACTGCTTCCTCCTTTTTGAAAATGGCTTGTTCTTACTTCTGTGCACAGTACCTGTTCGTAACCGTTTTCATCTTTGCTGAACCATCATTCCCCTCTTTCAAAGCTGGCAATAAATTTGTAACGCGTATTTCTTGCATGTTTGGTGCCAACGCTTTTGGGAATGATGGAGCCTGTATAAAATCTTGCCATTCCGCTGGCAGAAAGACTTGATTAACAAGAGCTTCGCTACCATTGAATGTTTTATCGCGAATTCGGAAATTGCCTCTCTTTTAAGATTTGTCTGAATTATTTTTCCGTTCATTTTCGTTCCATGAAAAAAAGAGGGGGAAAATTTTCTCCCTCCCCTTATAAAAATTTTTACCCTATTGCCAGTCCTCCCGTTTTGTTTCGATCGAAAGTCCCTCCACGTATTTTCGGTTCATCATTTTCCGCTTTTTGCGGTTTTCCTTTGTCTCAAACACGATGTCCATATCATAATCGTTTGGATAAAGCTCTTTTTTCTCGATGTGCAAAACGATTCGTTTCTTGTTGATCTTGTATTTCTGGTTTTGTATCATGACGCCGACATTGCCTTTTGAATCCTCAGCTGCACACACAATCCCCGTCCTGCCCAAATAAGACACGTACACGCAATCGCCTACCTCAAAAACCTTTTTGAGTGGCGGGCTGGCTTCTAGTGCTTCGTCGGTTTGCTCTGCCTTCGTATCGTTGGCAGCTGGATTTTCCATACCGGAATCGGTTTTTTCAGGATCAGATGACTTGACCGCCGCAAGCAAGTCATCTCCTTTCGGTACATCATGCTGTTGGATAATCGGCTCAAATCCGTCAAGCGCGTCATCCTCTTCGCTTCCCTCCATCTTCGTTGACTGGGCGCCTGAGGAAAAGCCGTTTGCCGTAATCTCACGTGAGCGGCTGATCATTTCAGCTGGAATTCCCAATTTCAATGCGATTAAAAATGCGTAGCTCTGACCTGCCTCTCCGATTTTCAACCGATACAGAGGCTGCAACGTATCAGCATCAAATTCCATCCGAGCATTCTGAAAGCCTGGTGTAACCGAGGCAAAATTTTTGATTTCGTTAAAGTGGGTAGTGGCGATAACTGTCGCCCCTCTTTTTTGCAGCTCCTCCAATATCGCAATCGACAAGCCTACGCCTTCACCTGGATCTGTCCCCGAAGCCATTTCATCGATCAGTACGAGAGTGGAATCATTCGTGATCTTCAAGATCTCAATGACGTTGTGAATATGTGCCGAGAAGGTGCTGAGAGCGTGCTCGATGCTTTGACCATCACCGATATCGACTGCAAGATTGGAAAAGATGGAAAATGTACTGCCTTCCTGAACAGGAACGAGCAGCCCGGATTGCACCATGACAGTTAGCAAGCCAACGGTTTTCAGCGTGAGTGTTTTCCCGCCTGTGTTTGGACCGGTAATGACTAACGACTTGTATTTTCGTCCGATTTGGAAGTTCAGCGGAACCATCTTTTTACCGAGCAGTGGATGTCGCGCTTCGTGCAGAACCACGATGCCGTCCTCATTGATTTGCACATTTTTCGCCCCAAGTGCCAGCGCGTATTTGGCTTTGGCAAAAAGGAAGTCGTAGGCTCCAACCGTTTCTACATTGATCTGAAACTCGTGTGTGAACTCCTCTGCCAATGCGGACAATTGTATGAGGACCTTGGTTACTTCACGCTCTTCCTCCGACCGTAGCGCCGTAAGCTCAAACTGTAGTGTATTCACTTCTGTCGGCTCCATATAGACCGTTTGACCGCTCGCCGATTCGTCCAGCACCATACCGTTGACTTGCCTGCGGTATTCTTTCTTGATCGGCAGCACGTATCGTCCATTCCGTGTACTGAGCGTATTTTCTTGCAAAATCGTGCGGTACTTGCTCATCAAGGAATCCAGCTTGGTCTTCAGTCGTTCTTCAAAAACGGCGATGCGCTTTCTCGTTTTCAGCAAATCTTTGCTGGCCGTGTCTACCACTCGCCCATGCCGGATACACTGCTCGATTTCCGCTTTCAGCTTGCTCATCGGATACATCGAAGCGGCATACGTGCTGACTCGCGGTGCAATATCGGCTTTGGACGCCATGTACTTCATTAATTGCGTGACACTCGTCATGAATTGCGTCATATGCAAAAAGTCTTTTTCACTGAACACATAACCTGTTCCCAGTAGCGATACAATCTGCTCGATTCCTTCCAGTGAGGGGATCGGTACACTGGCTCCGTACTGGATCAGGTCTTTGGCTTCTGCTACTTCATCAAGTTTTTTTCGCAGGACTTTGCTTGAGGTCATCGGCATCATTTGTTCTACATGCCGTTTCCCGACGTACGAAATGGCGTGATCCATCAGTGCTTCCTTGATATTGTCGTACTCTAATCGTTGTAAGGCTTTTTCGTTCATGCTTGAACTCTCCTTTGGGAAAATGGTTAAAAATCTGTACAACAAAAAAGGGCGAAGAATGAACAAATGTCATTCTCCGCCCTTTTTTTGGTTACCTAAATAAACTCCACCCAAATAAAAAATCCGTGCTAAGCTTACGCACGGATGTGGGTGCAATGATTTTAGGTGTATACCTAAGGCATTGTATGATATCCGTTGTTCTTAACTAATCCCAAGGCCATTCACAAACCATTACAAATAAACTTTGCTAAACTAGCAAAATTTCGAAAAATGATTTATGGGAAGCCTCTATATGGAATTTGCTTTAGTTAAGAACTACCGCCGACATCAACATCTCTCCTTAGATAAGGTTACACACACTATAGCTTACAGCTTATGGAATCGTCAAGAGCACAGCTATTCCAGCGGAAAGTGACAGGCTACGCTTCTTCCCGCTATTTGCGTCAGCCCTGGCTCCTGACTCTTGCATCTATCCTGCACATACGGACACCTCGTATGGAAGCGGCAGCCAGCGGGAGGATTGAGTGGACTCGGAATATCCCCCTCCAGAATCAGCTTCTCTTTTTGTCTGGAGTGCGGGTCTGGGATCGGTGAAGCTGCAATCAAGAACTTTGTGTAGGGATGCATCGGGTTGTTGTACACTTCATTTGTTGGACCGAGCTCCATGATTTTGCCTAAAAACATGACACAGGTCCGATCAGATAAATAACGCACGACGTTCAAATCATGAGAAATGAATAAATAAGTCAAATTTTGCTGCTCCTGCAGCTTGCTTAGCAGATTAATGATTTGCGATTGAATAGAGACATCGAGTGCGGAAACCGGCTCATCACAAACCACGAATTTGGGATGGAGTGCGAGTGCCCTCGCAATGCCAATTCGTTGCCTTTGCCCACCACTGAACATGTGCGGATATCGTGAACCATACGCTTTTCGCAAGCCGACCAGCTCCATCAGCTCAGCTACTCTTTCTTCTCTCTCCCTTCGCTCCAGCGATTCATGCGTTACCAATGGCTCCGCAATAATGTCAGTCACTTTCATCCGGGGGTTTAGAGAGGCGAATGGGTCTTGAAAAATGATTTGCATCTGTTTTCGCAGCTCACGCATTTCTTGACTGTTTAATTTGAATATATCCCGTCCTTCAAAGAAGGCTTCTCCTTCTGTGGCTTCGAGGATGCGCAGAAGAGTCCTGCCGAGCGTGCTTTTCCCACAACCAGACTCCCCCACAACAGCCAGCGTCTCCCCCTCATAAATGTCAAAGCTGACATGATCCACAGCATGTACGATGCCCGCTTTCCTTTTGAACAGACCTTTGTCCACTGGAAAGTACTTTTTCAAATTGCGCACCTTCATCAGTTCACGAGCCACAAAAGTCACCCCCTCTCGTTTTTGTATTTCAGACAGCGTACCATGTGCCCATTTCCCGTATCGACAAGCTCCGGCTCCAGCACCCGGCAGGTGGCATCTGCATATTCACAGCGCGGGTGAAAGCGGCAGCCTTGTGGCAAATGAAGCAGATTGGGAACCATTCCGTCGATGCTGTACAATCCCTTTGCTTTGTTCTGATCGACATTCGCACGTGGAATCGATTTGAGAAGACCTTCTGTGTAAGGATGCTTCGGGTTGTCAAACAGCTCGTACACATCTGCCTGCTCCATGACTTTTCCTGCGTACATAACATAGACGTAATCGCACATCTCTGCGACAATGCCCAAATTATGCGTAATCAAAATGATCGAAGTATCGACCTCTTCCTGAAGCTTTTTCATCACTTTTAAAATCTGGGCTTCAATCGTCACATCCAAAGCAGTCGTTGGCTCATCCGCAATCAACAGCTTTGATTTGCAGATCAAAGCCATCGCAATCATCACACGCTGACGCAGTCCACCGGATAGCTGGTGCGGAAATACTGAGTATCTTTTTTCTGCCTCAGGAATCCCAACCTGCTTGAACATCTCGATTACTTTTTCCTTGGCTTCCTGCTTGCTGATACTGCTATCGTGCAGAAGCAGCGTTTCGGCGACCTGCTTGCCGACGGTGTACACCGGGTTTAATGAAGTCATCGGCTCTTGAAAGATCATGGAGATTTGATTGCCCCGAATCGAGCGCATCTGTGCTTTGGACAGCCCCACGAGATTGCGACCTTCGAAAAGAATTTCTCCATCCGCTATTTTTCCAGGCGGACTAATCAACTGCATAATCGAGAGCGAGGTCATACTCTTTCCACAGCCTGATTCTCCCACGATCCCGATGATTTGCCCTTTTTTCACCTTGATACTGACATCATCCACCGCAGGGATGACGCCTTTATCCGTGTAAAAATACGTTTTGAGGTTGTTCATTTCGAGAACAGTATTTTTATCTCCCATCCAAATCTCCCCTATGATTTCAAGTACGGATCAAGTGCATCACGCAGACCATCTCCCAGGAAATTAAACGCCAGGACGACAATTAAGATCGCGATGCCTGGAGAAATAGCTACCCAAGGGGCATTGAACAAAAACTCTTTTCCGTTTGATACCATAAGGCCCCAGCTTGAGGCTGGCGGCTGCGCACCTACCCCGAGAAAGCTCAGGCTTGCTTCGGACAAAATGGCACCTGGTATTTCGAGCGTAAATAGCACGAGCAGCTGGGGAATACAGTTTGGTAAAATATGGCGTATCATAATGATGTACGGCTTGACGCCGATCGCCTTCGCAGATTCTACAAACTCCTTGTTTTTTAAAGACAGGGTCTGCGATCTCACAACCCGCGCCGTCCCCGCCCAGCCTACGATACTGAGCGCTATAAAGATATTTAACAGACTTGCCCCGAGCGTATACATTACCACCATGGCGAGAAGCAAGGAAGGAAAGGAGAGCACCATGTCCGAGATCGTCATGATTGTAAAATCAGTCTTCTTGCCAAAATAGCCTGCAACAATCCCGAGAACGATTCCAATCGTCATTGTAATCAGGCTGGGGATAATCCCGATTAATAGCGAAATTCTGGAGCCGTAAATGATTCTGGACAGTACGTCACGGCCAAACATATCCGTCCCGAGCCAATGCTCGCCGCTAGGCTTTAGAAATTGCTGATCGAGATTGACCTCATATGGATCATGCGGTGCGATCAAAGGGGCGAATATCGATACGAGAATAAACAGTAGAATCACGATTCCGCCTGCTATCGCCATCCTGTCTTTGATCAGCGACTTGAATACATCCTGCCAAAACGTCTCTTTGACCAGCTCATCACTTGCTTCAATCAGCTCGCGCTTCGTAATGACATTTCGAACGACATTCATCTGCGGACACCTCCTTTAGTCATATTTAATTCGGGGGTCTAAAATGGAATAAAGAATGTCAGCTACCAGATTCCCGATAATGACGAGGACTGTCGTAAACATAACAGCACCTTGCAAAAGAGGCATGTCCCTATTTTGGATCGCATTCACGGCAATTCTCCCTATGCCGGGAATACCAAAAATACTCTCCGTGATGACCGCTCCAGACAACAGTCCAGCTACCTGCAGGGCCATCACCGTGACAACGGGAAGCATGGAATTTTTTAATGCGTGGTTGATGATTACTTTCAGTTCCCAATTTCCCTTTGCTCTGGCTGTTCGAATATAGTCATTGCGCATGACTTCCAGGAGGCTTGATCTCGTCAACCTCGCAATCGTTCCCGCCGCACTCCAGCCCAATACAATAGCTGGCATGATCATATATTCAGGGCCACTGAAGCCTGATACTGGTAAAATGCCAAGCTGCAGCGAAAAGATATACTGAAACAGCAGCCCTGCCCAAAATACAGGGATGGAAACCCCGAGCAGGGAAAAGCCCATGATCGAGTTGTCCAGAAACGAGCGCTTCTTCACCGCTGATAAAATGCCCGCTGGAATCCCGATCATCCATGAAACAAAAGCCGCTGAGATTGCAAGCATCAAGGTATTCGGGAAAGCGTCCATCAAGAGGGTCGAAACGGATCGATTCAGCTTGTAGGAAACGCCGAAGTCACCTTGGACCGCTCCCCACAAAAACCGAAAAAAGCGGACATAAGCTGGATCGTCCAGATGCATCTGTGCACGGACGCGTTCGACCACATCTGGGCTAATATGCTCTTTCATCATGAGCGCAATTGGATCACCAGGAATCACATTCAACAAAATGAACGTGATGAGTGCGATGCCGAATATGACAGGTATGGAAATCAGAATCCTTTTCGCAATATAGGCTCCCATCTTGCTCCTCCTTTTCCAGACCTGCTACGATGTAAAAATAACTACTTGTTGACAGTAGTTATTTTTACAAGGAGCATTTTTCTTTTGAGATAAAAGTAATTCACTATTCAGATATTTATTCCGTGATTTCGATTCCGTAGTAGTTCATCGATGTCCATCCGTTCCAAGACACTTGGAAGTTCTTCACTCTCGGCTGTACAACAAATAATTTATTGAGCGCAAACAATGGAATCCAGGCAGCGTCGTCTTGCGCGATGATTTTTTCCAGGTCCTGATAGATTTTGACTCTCTCTTCTTGGTTGACCATCGTTCTTGCCTTGAGCAGCTTTTCGTTTACGTCCAGATTTTTATAGTTGTAGGATCTAGCCACTGTATTTTTTTGAGAGAAGAACGTATAGAAAAAATTGTCGGGATCATTGTAGTCAGCTGACCAATCCGCATGATAGGCAGGAAGCTCTCCTACTTTTCGTGTAGCAAAATAAGCGGACTCGTCCATTTGCTTGATCTTCACGCGTATGCCTACCTTTTGCAGCATCGATTGAACCGTCTCATTGATTTGCAAAACGGTTGGTCTGTCAGAGATTTGTGCAATTTCCATATCGAATCCATCCGGGTAGCCTGCTTCTGCGATCAACGCTTTTGCTTTTTCCGGATTGTATTCAATTTTCGGCAAGTCCGGGTTGTATCCTAACAGTCCTGGAGGCGAAATTCCGTTTACCAGCGTGCCTTCACCGTGATACAGCTTGTCCAAAATGGTCTGACGATCCACTGCCATTTGCACCGCTTTTCGCACCCTTACATCATCGAACGGCTTGAGGTTGGCATTCAGCGAATAATAGTAGGTTCCGACGATCGGTCCTTTGACAATATTGTTTTTCCACTTGTCATTGTCTCTAAATTGTGGGATTTGGGAAGCGGATGAGCTCAAATCAAAAATGTCCAGCTTGCCGGTTTCAAACATGATTCTTTTGGTTTCCGCATCTGGTACGATTTTCATCTCAATGCCGTCAAACTTGGGGGCTCCCTGATAATAATCCGGGTTGGAGGCCAGTACAATCGTGTCGTTCAATGTCCACGATTTCAGAGAAAAAGGACCCGTACCAATCGTTTTGGAAGGCTCGATACCAAACTGATCTCCCGCTTCCGTGGTCGCTTTTCTGTTGTAAATCGAGCCTGGCGGTGTAGCAAGATTCGCTACAAACGGGGCAAATGCTTCTGCGAGTGTAATTTCAATCGTATTGTCATCGATCACTTTGATTCCGCTGACACTGTCTGCTTTCCCATCCATCCGTTCTTTGGCACCCGCGATCATGTCCAAAAAGTCGGTGTTCAACGCCTTGGTTGCGGGATTCAGCATCCGATCAAACGTGAACAAAACATCATCAGCCTTAAAGATTTCTCCATTGTGGAATTTCACATTTTTTCTGAGATGAAAGGTGTAAACAAGCCCGTCCGGCGATACATCCCAGCTCTCGGCAAGTCCAGGAACCAGCTCCGATTTCCCCGGTGAGACAGTTTTTGCTTCTACCAGACGATCGTAAATGTTCAAGGGCAGCGTATATTCCGAAGTCGTTAATTGTACATCTGCAGTTCCGGGATCGGTTGATTCTGAAATCGTCAGCATTCTGCTTCCGCCGCTGCTTTTTGCACAGCCACTTAATACACTTACCGCCAGCATTAATAAAATGATAGACAATGAGACCAGAGACTTCGCACCTTTTTTCATCGGCAAGCTCCTCACATTTTGAAGTATGATTCTCTCTCAAGCGACAATCGTATAAACAAACACTACGAAACGGAAGAGTAACTCGGCTGCCAGAGTGTAAAATGATAGATGATGGCTATGTAGATGAGAAAAACCACCTCCATCTCGATTTTTTACTACTATAATAAAATAGTACTCGTATTCTTCTATTGCGTCATTGCGCATTTTGTATAAATATTCAGATAAATTAAACGCTTTAAAACGATGAATTTATACAAATTTTATAAAAATTCTGTTTTTATAGACGACCAGGAATGGGTTGCCTCCTATTTTTTTACATAAATATCCATATGAAAAAGTATAGATTAAAACGCCAAAAACGGCAGACCGTATCACTGTCTGCCGTTTCGTTTGTGTGAAGCAACGACTCCTACTCAAAAGAAACGCTTGGGGAAGCTTCTGCTTGTTCATAGCTGATAAACAGTTCAACCATATATCGAATCGCTTGTTCAAAATCAGCTAGCCGAATCGATTCGTTGGGACCATGAATCTGATCGCCCCACCAGCTGCAGCCGATAGACACAATCGGCTTTTCCTCCCCTAGATATTGCCCGAACAAACTCATCGGACCTGAGCCGCCGAAATTCGGTAGAAGAGCAATGTGATTGTCCCCGTACACGCGCTGCGCTGTTGTAATCACTGTTTTTGCAAAAGGATGATGGATGTCAGAACGAAACGGCATCAGGCTGCTTAAAACACTGACCCGAATATCATCAAACCCGTGCTTATCCAGATGGGCACGGATTTTACTGGCGATGTCCTCTGGAGTTTGTCCCGGCACCAGTCTGCAGTCGAGCTTTGCCTGTGAACGTTTTGGCAGGATCGTTTTTGTTCCCTGACCCGTGTAGCCACTCTCGATCCCACAAACCGTCATCGTTGGTTCAAACAAAAAGGTATCCCTCGCGTTTTTTTCCTCGACGATGAGCGGTCGTTTCAAACCAAAGATTTCTTTGACTCCTTGGGCATCAAATGGATAGTCTCTGGACCATTGCCGTAATTCTTCAGCAGGTGGAACGATCTGGTCGTAAAAGCCCTCGACGGAGATGCGATTATCAACGGTGCGCATTGAGGAAAGCGCCTGAATCAAGCGCCATGCCGGGTTGTCCAGTACTGAGCCGTACTGCGAATGGATGTCGAGCTCTGAGCCTTCGCAATCCAATTGCAGGTAGCACATCCCCTTTACACCCATAATAATCTCAATCTTTTCGCCTTTATTCTTTTGGCTCCATTCCCAAATAGAAGCGTCGGCCTGGAATAAACCTGCATGCTTTTGCAGCACGTTTTCTAATGTGGGGGAACCAATCTCTTCTTCTCCCTCGATCAGAAATTTTACGCGGCAAGGCAAGCCCCCGTTATTTTGCAGAATAGAGATGGCCTGCAAGCGAACGATGAGGTCCCCTTTGTTATCCGAAACCCCACGTGCAAACATTTTTTCATCATGAATTTCCGCACCAAAAGGTGGATAGTTCCATTCCTCGATTGGCTCTGGCGGCTGTACATCGTAGTGATTATAAAACAAGATCGTCTTGTCTGGATCGCCATTTGGTCCCGGCTCAAAAACAGCATAGACGACTGGATTTCCACCACAATCATTGAGCAGTTGATACTTCCCATTCGCTTTGGTAATCAGCTCTGTTAAGATGTGAACGGTTTCTAGTATTCCTATTCCCTGGGCGCTGATACTCGGTTGCCTGCAATAGTCTTGCAGCACAGATATGGCTTCTGGCAGCTGCTCTTTGACCAGCTGTTCCCACCTCGTCATTCGATCACCTACTTTGTCGTTTTCTTTTTCCTTTATTCAATTGAATTCATGAATATGTATATTTAATGAACGCGTTTTTTATCATATCGACACCGCAAATAATTGTCAATACTTTCAGTCAATTCACCCTCATTCTTTACTTCTCCTGCTTCCTACACAGAAATGGTATTTTGTGGTATGGTCATAACAATTACTTATTTCTGGAATTCCGTTTATTTTCATACAAAGGAGCGTGCCATATGAATAACCAAGGACCGGATAAGCTGATCTTGTATGTAGGCTGTGGCCTCGTCGGTTTACTCGGTTTCTTCGTGCTTGTCGGAATCATCAATTTTATTTTGTCCGGAAGCAGGTAAATCCAATATAAATGGGGAGTTTCACTATGCATACCTGGTCAAAGGAACAAAAAATTCTGCTCATACTTGCCCCAACTCTGGTCGTCTTGCAAATTGTCTTTTTTCAATTGTTTGTTCATTTCTTCGGAGACACGTGGGGATATTTGCTCGGCTATGTCGTTTACTGGCTCGTATGGTGCATCCCGGTCCCTCTTCTTTTTCTGAAGCAAAAACAGAGCAGGTTGTGGACATTCCCTACGTCTGCATCAAAAAGCTGGGTACACATACTGAGTATCTCTCTGATTTCCTTACCTGTCATTGCTACATTTTTTGCTGTATTCGCTCCATACATATCGCTTGCAGGCTGGAAGATCGCACTCCTCGCGCTCTTGTTTGCACTTATCAATGCACCTCTCGAAGAGCGATTATGGCGCGGTGTCTTTCCCGTTTATTTTCCCCACAGCCGCTTGTTTGGTTTCCTCTACCCTACTCTTTTCTTTGGGTTGTGGCACTTGGCTCCTGCCTTGGCCAAGGATTCAGGAATGGATGGGGGAATACTCAGCTTTGTCGGCGGAGCATTGTTCATGGGGCTATTATGGGCATGGTATTCGTATCGTTTCAAAACGATCCTTCCCACCACTGTCGCCCACATTTTGACCAATACTTTTGCATTTACTGGTTTTCTCTATGTCAATTGGTTTAGCTGAGTTAGCGATTTTTTGTATAAAATGATCGTTTAGGAAAAAGCTATGACAATACCTGCTATGTCCAAGAAAGGTTGTGACAATATGGAGGTTCGTGAGGGATTAATTCCAGCCGTACTAGGGACTATTGTTACAGCAACTGGTTACGCCTTGAAGAACACGGAAAAAGTGAGCCCGACAGTGACGAACACGATCGTAGGCTTTGGACTCGCACACGTCGTTCTGGGCGCGATCGACCTGATCGAGCATAGGTAGGTAGAGCAGGGTGGGCAGATTGCTCGCCCTGTTTTCATTTTTAAATCGTAGCGAGTAAGCAGAAACAGGTATCAGCTGTAGACATGGTTCCGCCAGCCTTCCACTTTGCAAAACTATGGATCGATTTGTTTTCTGCTAAACTAAAGGGAGTATCAAATGTAGTTGCCAAGGAGGGAGGTGGCTAGATGCCCATGAATCAATTGCAGCAAATCTTAAACAAAGTAGATGCAACCCGCTCCATCCGTCAATCCGACGAAAGCAGCTTTACTGCCATGCTTGAGGCCGCAAGACAGGAACTAATTCAGCTTGCCAGCGAATTCCCTGCAGATGCGAAAGTTGCCTATGAATGCGCATCCGTTCATGATTCACTCGGTTTGGAAACGGAAGCGGTTCCTTACTACGAAAAAGCGATCGCATTAGATACACTTGACGTCGAAGATTTGCGTGGAGCCTACCTCGGACTGGGGAGTACATATCGTTGTATCGGACAAGTAGAAAAATCGATATCGCTGCTGACAAAAGGGATCGCACTCTATCCCGATGATCATTCCTTGCGTGTATTTCTTGCTCTCGCCAAATATAACGCCAAAGATTATGAAGGCTCTGTGCAGCTGTTGCTCGATAGCTTGATCGAAACCTCTTCCTCGGAGCATATCCAGCTTTATCGTCGCGCGCTCCGTTACTATCGCGATCATTTAGACCAGACCTTTTAGCAGCCTGCCTTTTTATTTGAAACATTTCCGTTATTGTCTTTTCCATTAACTGTTATACTATTGTTGTCAAATGTAAAGGAGTGGATCATATGTCGAAAGAAACCTGGACAGCTGTCGATCGTTACTTTACCGATTTACTTTTACCCACCGACCCGATTTTGGATGCTACGTTGCAGGCAAATGCCGAGGCCGGTCTTCCATCCATAGATGTCGCTCCTAATCAGGGGAAGCTGTTGAATCTGTTTGCCCAAATACAAGGTGCTCGCACCATTTTGGAAATCGGTACGCTTGGCGGCTATAGCACGATCTGGCTCGCTCGAGCACTTCCAGCCGATGGCCGATTAATCACGCTGGAAGCCAATCCCCATCATGCTCAGGTAGCAAGAAAAAATCTTGAGCACGCTGGCCTCGACCATCTCGTAGAAATCCGCCTTGGCGATGCCTTGGACTCACTTGCACAGTTAGACGCCGAAGGTCTTGGTCCGTTCGATTTGTTTTTCATGGATGCAGACAAGCAAAGTAATTCGGAATATTTCCAATGGGCTCTCAATCATTCTCGTAAAGGCAGCCTGATCATCACTGACAATGTGGTACGTAACGGCAGAGTTGTGGATGAAGCCAGCACGGATCCAAGTGTCTTGGGCGTGCGTCGCTTTGCCGAGCACGTCGCTGCCGAGCCGCGTGTGAGTGCTACCGCCCTACAAACTGTCGGTAGTAAAGGCTACGACGGCTTTGCCATTGCTGTCGTTACCGAAGAGATCTAAATATTTTTGCGCAAACCCGTTTCCGCCAGCATGGAGACGGGTTTTTCTTTCAGCGAATAGCGAGGTGATCGTATGAAAGGTCCAATTCGCTTGCAAAAAAAATCCCCACTCGCTCAAAGGCGAATGGGGTTACGTAAGGGGTAGTACGTAAAGAAAAAAATACGTGAATACCATTATAGTAGATGATTATCGCGTTATTGACTACAAGTATATATAGGTACAATTACCTATAGTTAGGAGAACATTCGCTCTACCCCTAAAAAAAAACGATTCTTCCCGCAATCATTGCGAAAAGAATCGTCCGTTTTACTTAAAGGCAATTTGGGATTCCAACATATAATTGGTTAGCACATCTGCAAATGCCTCTGCAGTATTGTAGCATTCTTCCAACGTATTGTTCGTTCCCCCAAATTCGAGTAGCAAGGCCCCACCGGAAATGGACTGATTGTACACGCCATTTCCTTCATTCGTTCCTTTTAAAATAATTCCACGAGACAAGCCTGGGTAGGAGGCCTCTAGCCGTGCGTGCAGATTTTCTGCCAGCCTTTTATTTTCGAGATGGTTTGGATTGGCTGTTCCAATCACAAACAGCATACGAGAATACGTTTTGCCATTCAAGGAAATGGCGACCGTGCTACGCGGTTCATCACTGTCGCGATGTATATCGAAAATGTACTTCAAGTTCGGACTTGTTGAAGCTGCTGCCGCAACCGCCTTGTACGATTCGGTATAGGACATCGAGTAACTCTTCTTTTGTTCAACCAGCTTCTGGGCAAAATCATCCTGATTCGCCATGGATGGGATGCCTCTAGCCTGCAACAGCTCACCTAATCGTTTTCCAACCAAAGTAATATTGATCTGCGGGTCGTCTACCGAGCTGCCCTGCTGGTTTTTTGCAACGTTTCGCCACGACTCGCGGTTATGGGTGTGGTAAATGTACACGGTCTCATTCCCAACCATTCCTTGGTTGTAGCCTACGCCAGAAGTCGGCGTTCCTCCCGTAACCGGCTGCCCGGTACTCGGATTCACTCGGTCAACGATCCAGCCTGCGATATAGGCCGTAGAATTGTCAGCCAGTTGAATCAAGTACCAGTCCCCTTCTGTTTGTACAATCGGAAACGTTTGTCCTGGTTGCACGGTACCTACAACAGCGTATGTGGTTCCTGGACCGTTGCGCAGGTTCGTATCGGCATTTTTTACACGAACGAGTTCTTGTGCTTGTCCAGTTGGGGGATCATAGCTGCCTGGAAACTCCCCTACTTGCCCTGGAGCTGGATTATCCTGACCAATCGGCTTGAATATGTACGCATAGGTGCCATTGAAATTGATCGTGTACCAGCCATCCGCATAGCCGTAGTGTGTGACCGCTGTACCACTATTGTACTGGCCGATAACCTGCCCCAAAATGTTCGGCTCGGCGTATACCTCATGCCACTCTTGCAGCACAAGCGTATTTCCCGCTTGTCCATTTCCTGTATCCACTGGCGGTACATATGGTGGCGGCTCGGGTACAGGTGTCGGTACTGGCGTAGGAACTGGTGTCGGTGTAGGAGTCGGGGGTGGCGGCGGAGTTGGCGCTGGTGCGGACGTTTCCGCCATGAACCGGGCATTGACCCAACCGTTTTTGTCATTGGACAGCTTGATTTGCACCCAATCCCCTTGTTTTTTCACTTGCAGAAACACACCATTTTGATCGATGATCTGCAAGATTTGCGCGGTAGCATTCGGTTCTGCCCGAACATTCAGCATGTCTACGGTGCTCTTCACATAAATCGTCCGTGGAATATCAATCATTTTGACATACTTATTGTTGAGCCATCCCGTCTTCCCATTAGGGAGCTTCACCTGTGTCCAGCCGTTGTTCTGTTGCTTAACGATTGGCAGTCTTGTAGCTTTCGTGATGGTTCCGACGATTTGGGTAGTTGTATCCGGTGCACTGCGAATATTCAGTTGATCAACAGTTATCTCGACATGTGTGGCAGCTTGAGCAGACGACAGCGGCACCAACAAGACCAGGGAACAAACAGCAGCAATGATGGATTTTTTTCGTGAAAACAACAGCCTCGTTCCTCTCTGTTCGACTCGATATGACTGGAAATTGCATCCTGTCAATTAAAAGGTTCTCGATTGAGTTACATAATCCTTCATTCTGCGACATATTTTCCTGATCAAAAGTCAAGAGTCCAAAAAATCCCGCTTGAAAACGAGGAATTATCATCCCCCTCTGCTACTGAAAACCTACAGTTTGACTACGAACCCCGGAATACTTCTGCGGGAGATATTCACAGGAAGCAGATGGGTCTTTTTTCAGATGGCGATTCATGAAGCACAGTGTAGCCTCGTTGATGATTTTGTGCTGTTCCTTCACATCTGGACTCAATAGCTCGATGAGAGGCGAGTAAAGAGGGATATCTGTGAAGCTAAGATGTCCTGCCTGCTCCAAATACAGGATGCTTCCTTTTTCGCCAAGCAGCTGCTGTCTTCTTTGTTGCTCCATTTGTTCCATTTCAGGTGGTGAAGCCAGCTCCTCTGGTTCAAATCCGCCACTTAGAATCATGACTGGACGATCCAGTGGCTTTGGCCGATCCTCCCCGTATAGATACCCGTCCATATTTATCGCAGCTTGGAAAGCAGGATTTTTATACAAAACATCTACAGCGGTAGCCCCACCTTGGGAATGTCCAATCACTCCGAGCCTTGCAAAGTCCATCCTGCCTAGTAAGGGACTCCCGGCATGGCTGGCTCCCAGCGCCTTCATTTGTTCCAGCACAAACTCAATATCCTTCCTCTGCTCGCGGATAGTCGGGATGGTAGCTTCATTTTGAACCTGATATTCCATGGGTAGGTGAGAGGTGCTGTCTACAAACGGCTCATACGTGCCATCATCATACGTTGTAAGCAAAGCCGTTCCCGGATGCTCCACTGCTACCACGACATAGCCATGGCTTGCCAGCTCGATCGTTTGAAACGAATTCGTAAACCGTGCCCCCAGCATATTCCCATGGGAAAAGAAAATGAGCGGAGCAGCCTCCAGCTCAGGAGCAAATGCTGCATCCTTGTATGCATTCGTTTTCACCAGCTCCAAGTAGCGAACCAATAACGACGGAAGTCCATATGCCTTTTGCATACCCTTAGAAAATTCCGGCATATCCGCGATGTATGCTTCTTTTGGCGCCGATTTTTCACTTACAGCAGGATACCAGATTTGCGTCTTTACCCTTCTCGGCTTCCCATCGGCGTTTGTTCGATTTACATCTGTCCATGTGTAGCTTACCGTCCCCACTTGATAGGGTCCGGTTGGCTCTTCCAGTGAGAATACAGGAAATACATTTGGGAGCAAAGCTGCTAGTAGCGTATACGGCAATGTGACGATGCTAAGCAGAATCGGCTTAAGTTTACCCGTACTCTTGATGCTCGTGCCTTTGCTCCATACTCCGTACCTGCATAAGACAATCAGTACACTGACATAGACCGGAGCCATTTGCCAGCGCCAGCCTTCTATGACGAGATGCGCTACAGTGAGCACGATTAGCAGCAAAGGTACACCTCGAAGGATAGAGATACCCGGCCGCTTCACAGACCAGATTACTTGCCACAACAGGAACATACTTGCGAGTAAAAGCAGGATTTCAAACAGCCTCATACATAATCCTCTCCCGTTTTGATTCAATCATTAAGTTATATAAATATTTAATTAAACTTAACTATTAATCAAAAAAAGAGAAACTACTTCTGCGTTTTCTCTTTTTCGATGATAACCTTGAACCTTGAAAAGATTCCCTTCAGGTTTTTCAGGTCCTCCACATCAAGCTTGGAATAAAAGCGGTCAATAATCGAAAGCTCAATTTGCTCACTATTTTCCATGTACTTGATCCCGGCACTGTCCAGTTCAACAAAAATCTCTCTTCGATTGTCCGGATTAATAAAACGCTTGATGTAGTTTGCCTTTTCCAGCTTATTGAGGCTTTGGCTGACGGCGCTTGGCGTAATGTTCATGATTTTCGAAAGCTCACCTGTGAGAAGACGTCCCTGTTGATGAAGATGCCCCAGCAAAACAATTTGGCTATTGGTGATATTTTCATCCTGCAAAGCATGATATTCCTCTGTCAGCATGGCATTACATGCATACTCAAGCTCGTTTATTTCACGAACAAAGGCTGTAAGCTCTTCTCTATTCATTTTATCACCATTAATAGTTAAGTTAACTTAACTATAATACCTCATTACAACCCTGTCAATTCTCTCTCCCATTGAGACAATCCTGTCATGAAATTCCTGGTCACGAAAGTAAAAAAGCCACCCGTTTTTTTGAGTGGCTACTGCTTGCCTTTACTCTATTGATCAGCCAGAATCCGAATATAGGAGACATTTTTTACATTGATCACAATGTCATCATATTGCAGCCAACCATCGTTTTGATTCGCAATCATTTGAATGATTTCTTCTGGTTCAGACGTTCTCACTGTAACCGTGTCACCTTCCGAAAAATGGAAAACGAGCCTTTTCACTTCTAACATACGATCCTCTCCTACTTCCATGTAGTTGGGTGCATTGGCTTCGTTCTTGCCGCTCCCCCCATCACTTGCTTCTTGATTAATATCGGAAGGAACCCCTTTTTCGTTGATACATTTCTTCCTTTTTATACCCAAACAAATACATTGACAAAAAATACTTTTCGTGTTATTATTAAATATTTTATTATTTACAAATCATTTACAACCTTTCATAATGTCAGTAAGAAAATCGAACGAGACATGATTTTTTAGAGGGGTTGTATGTAAATGCAAGCACTTCCTTGTCAAGGCTGCAGAGGTCTATGCTGTGGCCCTGTTCCTATAACAGAGAAGGAATACAAGAAAATCCAGAAAAAGGTGAAGTCCATGCCGCAAAAGATTCGTGATGGTCTGGAAAAACAACCTCGCCTTTATGGAACCTGTATGTTCTACGATCTGGATCGCGACCAATGCGGTATTCATGACGCCCGACCTGAAGTTTGCCGCATGTTTGGTTTTCATAAAGACATGGTCTGCTTCCGCAAGCCAGAGCTGGCTACGAAAGAGCCAGTGCGGTTGAAAGAGACAGTGATTGGGCATTTGAGTATTGATGTTACGTGGAAGGATGTTTAAAAACGCGAAATGCTTACAGTGCTTTTTGATGCTCGAAGCAATACACGTTCCCTTTAAATTTGGCTTGATTGGATAAACAGTAGGTTGCGATTTTTTCCGATACCTGCTTGCCACATGATGCACATTTCATTTCATCAACTACGCTGTTTTCTTGGCTTGGGATTGGGGCTGAGTTGTTGTTACCTTGTATCCCTTCAACATGAGCTACCCTTGCCTTTGCGTCGGTAATGTTTGCTTGCGCCAATGCTGCATACATAGACTCTACTTGCTCAGGTGTAAACCGCTGTTCTTTGTTCAACTCTTTCAGTCGATTTATTTTTCGCTGAATAAACTCCGTCAGCTCAATATCATACACAATCAAATCATTTGATCCCATTTTTCTTAGCTCCGGATCGACACTAAATGTACAGCGACGCGTAAATGAAACGAGAGAAACAATATGCTCTTTTTCGATCTGAATGATGCTTCGGACTGATTCTACATGCCCGTAATTTTGATAAAAGGGATTCATCATTTTGAAGCGCTTGTTTACAGTCCACTGTTTATCTTCTTTTCCACCTTTTATCTCACCCGAATAGTTTTTCGTTTCAATGATAAAGACGGCGTATGGTGTTAGAAGAACATGATCGATTTGTGAGTACCCTGATTTTGCCTTGGGGTTTGCGAGAAGTAAATCGGTCAAGTGCCTGTACTCTTTTGGCATCTGGTCCAGCTGTATGTTGACCTTGTACTCACCAAGCTCTCCTTTTCGGATTGATTTTTGCTGGTTTACTATTTTCGTTTCATTCTTCCTTTTGTCCTGTGGTTTGGCTTGTTTCTGATCGTTGCCTTTGAAAAAGGATAGCAGCTTGGAAAACATGACTTGATTCCTCTCCTTCATTTCGATTTCATGAAGAGAAGCGCATTTTGCACCTCGCACCCATTTTGTTATCCTTCTTCCCTTTTCTATATTTTCCAAACAATTACAGGCATTCGCATAATCTATCATCGCTGATGTTCTACTTCACCGTTTAATAGCCTCACGAATCATGACAAACCACGCATCCCCATTCACTCATCAGCGCATCATGACGGGGACACAACTGAAACCCTTCAGGGAAGCTTTCCTGAAAGATCTCTTTCCACTCTGCATAATTTTGCTCATCCACATACGTGATTTCGAACCGCTTTAACATGTCGTCCAATTTTTCTAATAAGGTAGCGACCCTTGCTTTATTCGGTTGGTAATCGAGGGTCAACCATCCTGCTTCGGAGACTGCTTCCCTGATGACTGACGCGAGAAATTGCTTTTCCGCCGGAAAGCTCTCCTTAGACCACGGAATTTCATTGAAGCTAAAGCCTACAGTCCCGATTCCCCTGATCGATTGATCTTGATAGGCCAGCCAGACGATTAGCTCTTTTTGTCTCTCCGTTACAGCCAGTCTGGAGCCTGCTAATACGAGGACAGAAATGATGACGGACGTCATTGCATTCGACATATGAATGCCTTCTGACTCTAGCCCGTCGTATAAATCAATATAATTTCCCATACCTATCCCTCATTCAGATCTCGAAGTCTTTTCTGCTAGAAAAGCGATGCCGCCTTTTCCCGGAAGCAAGTCCTCAAAATCACACGTTTACTTGCTTCATCCCAATTCCACTTTCATCTTCATGACGATAAAAGCAGTGCCATTATTTACGAAGGCTCCCGTTTGGGCAAATCCCATTTTTGAATAGACCTTCGTTGCCCTGATATTAAAGGCTGCCACACTCAATCTCAGATAGGCTGGTTGATACTGCTGGATGGCAAAATCGATTCCAGCCTGTAAAAATGTCAGGCCCAGCCCCTTGCCGGTCAGTTCAGGCATCATGCCGAGCCCGATATCGAGTATATTGTCGCCCGTGTACTGATGTTGATTTCGACCTTCTGGTACTTGTGCATTGCGTCCGTAACAAAAGAAGCCGATAAGCGGTTCATCCTGATCACGAACGGCATAGTAGGTACCGTCCAAAAGCTCCGCAAAAGTCTCTTCACTATCATCAAAATTGTAGAAGGAGTATTCCTCAGGATACTTCCAGCTTACGATCTCATGTGCATCTGTTGTTGTCATCAAATGAAAATTCAACTCATACCCCTCCACAAAGCCTTTTACGCTCAGTTCGTTTTTAGAAAAAGGATTTCCTGCTTGTCCCACGTTATTATTCGATCACTAAGCGATTTCATCTCTATTTAACTTCCGTAGCTCTATTTCAAGTGAAAGCGATTTGTGTTAAATTTGTTTGATAGTATCCATCTTTTGAGGTGATTCACATGGTCGCCGTTTTTGTCAGAACGGAATCCAATGACTTTAGTCATATTCAACAGCAAATCGAAAAGTGCTTACCATTCTTAGGGAAAAAAGAGCCAAAAATGTACTTGGAATTCTTCATGTCTGGCGATGCCGATGAAAGACTGGGCTTATCGCAGCTCATTGAGGATATTCAATCAGGAATGGTTACCAAGGTTATTTGCACAAGCTCAGAACGTATTTCCAGTGATCGGGTAGAATTAAACAAGTTTTTGCAGCTTGTCCGTGAAAAAAATATCGAATTGATTTTTGCCGGATGAAAGAAATATTGCTTGCCCCTCTTTCGGAAATTCCCTCGATCTCATAGTCTCCCCCTGTACACCACTGACTCCGAGGATGCGTATATAACCTTGACTGTTTCCATTCACCCAATCCTATTTTATGTCACTGAGAGATCGAGGCGATTGGCCATTTGAACACCATACTGACTCTACTCTTGTTTCTGGCATTACCGTTGAGTACTCCGCAACCTCAGCCTGCCGACATGGTTGATGCTTCCTCGTCCCCCAATCCCATCTCCACATTCACCTATGATCAAGCCCATATTCATCTAGACAGCATTATGGGTAAAATATCTGCTCATTCGGAAAATCTGGATCGGGGAGCTTACATTGGATTTCAATACGCGACGGGACAACTCTACAGTTACTTGCTCGCAATTCATTACAAAGACAAAGATATATTGGATGCCAACTACAAATACAAGTACAATGCACCATCCTTTGAGGATGTAATTGCTGCTTACCACGAAAATGTCGACTTTGCTTCTATTCAGTTAACTCAGCTCAAGCATGTCGAAAGCACGATCGAAATTGAGTTTTGCTATACAAACAAGAAAACAAAACGTGCCGCTTTCCTGCACTATCTTCTCGATTATGGCGTTCACGGCTTGACCGATAAATCGGTGTTTCCCAATCATTGATTCATACAGTCGCTGGTTATGTTCTTCAATCTGACCTCTGCACTTTCATACATAATCAGATTCATCACCAGTATCCATACACAGGCGGAGTCGTTGGTCATTTACTTGTCATGGGATTGACGTTTGTAAGTGTGTGGTGGTTTACCAGAGATAAAAAGGCGAGGCGTGTGGGGGCTCAAGCTAAGAGAAGTGAAAACCTGGGATATACAAGGATCTATTTTATATTTGATAAAATGGTATAATATGGATATCTTTTTTAGAAAGGTGGTGTCCATTTTGAAATACTTCCTCTTTCTCCTTCTTTTCTTGGTCATTGGATGCTCACAGGCTCCTCAAGTATCCACGAAAACAGATTTTGATAACTACATGGCGGAACTTACGAAGCATAATAAAAAAATGAATGAAAGTCTCCAGTCGATGTATTCCAATGGCAACTTCAAGCAGTTTTCTCAAGAACATTTTCTCGCTCTTGTCGAGGAGTACATTCAAAATATTTCCTCGATGAAACCACAAACCACAGAGGTTCAAGAATTGCAGCAGCTTCACTTAGAAGCGTTAAAGCTCCAATACGAGTTTCAAGCGTACTTTAGTGAATGGGCCGAGCAAACACCCGATGATGCGCGTGATGCGGCTATGTATCAAAAACTGGAGGAATCGAAACAAAAAACGTTGGAGTGGAGTCAGAAAATAAAGGCTTTATCTGAAAAATGGCAAGTGGATATCATGCAAGCTACACCAGAACAAAATGGTGGGCTCTTTCAGATGGTTGATCTTTCAAACTAAGCTGCATCCTATATTCACAACGCCATTACAAAAAAAAAGACTCCACTCATATGAGTAAGGTCCAAAATGATTTCTTATGTTCCTGGTACTGGAGGAACCGGTGGGAATGGTGGGAAAGTGACCTAACTTAAGTTAGGTTGAAGCAGAAAAATTTGAAAGCAGTTCGCTTCTTGCCCGCTTGTAACGCTCTACTCTTTGAAAATCCTCTTCGGTCGGATTGGAGAGACGTGTCAAATCGCAATTATCCTCCAAGTCAGCCAGCTTTACCGTTTTGGCGATTGAATTGCATTTTGCTCGTCTAATAAAGTCTGTATAAGTCTCACCCGCTTGCTTGGTCAAGGCAACTACGCCTTCTATGACTGCTTCTGAAATCCCGGCCTTCTTCAGGTCTTCAACCGTAACGTCCGTGTCTTCTAAAACATCGTGCAGAACGGCAGCGATCATCGTATCCTCGGTCCTCATGCGCAGCATAATCCGAAGTGGATGAAGGATATATGGACTTCCCCCTTTATCGACCTGACCTGCGTGCGCCTCTGTAGCGATCACAATCGCTTTCTCCAATGCATTCATTCACTCACGCCCTTCATGAATTCAGAATCAGGCGTAATATCCTCCTACTTCCAGGAATTCGCCCGTTTCCTTGTAATCCAGCTCAAACAATCCATCCCCGTGGCCACAGCTTCCATATCGATAATAAGCCAATGAGCCTTTACTAGAAACACGTTCAAATTCAACACAAATCGCCATCAGTGTTTTGCCCCATTTCATTTCCACTAAAAACCTTTAAATATATTCTCGATCCTTTCTCTGTCATAGTCCAGAATCCAGTTATTATACTTTTGATACAGGCTTCTAATCGAGAACGGATGATTCGATACGATATCGAGTCCCCTGTCATCATAGAGGTGGTAAATTACATGTGATCTCGGATTGATGAAGTACACTCTGTCACTGATATATGGCTGTTTAAAACTAGGGAAATCCTGATATCCGATTGCAATTAAGATTCGCTTGTAATCAATCTCATCTCGTCTACACCACAGACAGCTTTGATAGCTTATCCCCTGAAGCTTCCCGTCCTCATCGTATTCTCTTTCAAGCTCTGCACAATCCACATGGTCAACGATATTCTTATTTCTTATAAACGTTGGTAACACGTTGATCCCTTCATTCATAACTTCGAATCCATGAAGAGAATCATATGTATGTACAACGATACAAATTTCGTCCACCGCTTTGAAAATTTGCTCAAATAACATGATCGATCTCATTTTTACCGTTTGAAAGTAGGATGGATGTTCTATTCCCCTATAAGGCACACCAATTTCAAACCTGATCCCTACAGCAGAATGATAAAATAATGGTGGCTCCAGGTTTAGCTCAGGAAAGTTTGTACGCAGATAATTTTCAAGTCGGTTTATACTATCCACAATGTCCCTCCATATTTGTTCCACCACTCCTTGTATCCATATTTTACCTCATATCCAAAAGAAACGGTTTTTTCCACATGAAATTTGTTAAAATGAATGCAAAAAGGAATTTGTTGGTGATCTCTATGAAAAATAGACCTGTTTGGTTTCGTGTCATTTCGATTGTTGCTCTACTTATTGCGGTGGCGAACCTTTTCACAAATAGTACCTTGCAGAGAGAACTAACGATGCTCTGTCTGGCTGTAGTTATGGGCTCTTCCAGAATTTTAGAATGGAGAAAAAAACGCCGCTATGCAGCGATTGCGTTTTTGGGAGTTGCGGCATTTCAAATGTATGTTTTGATCGAAACGATTTATGTGTTTGCAACGATGAATGAAAGTGGTTCTTAGCATGTCGTAATCCAGTTTCGATGCATGACTTAGCATATCTCTTTGCTCCCTGTACATTCTGGTAAGCTTGTTGCAGGTTTTTAGATGGGAAAATCGGCTTGGATTGGCTTGTCTATTCCTTTTTGCACATTCATTTGATTCTGCATTCTATCTCTTCTCTTTTTCAAAGGATTCCGATAGCTTATAATTGGGAGAAAGGGGGGATTGTTATGGCATTCCACGAAATCAACCTACCTACTTCTACTTCCCCGAATACTCTTGAAACGAAAGAACCACCAGTGTTCGAAATGCCGGCGGACCCAAACCTCGCAAGCGAGTTTCACAAGCGATTGATCCACATGATTGCGGAGTTTGAGAGTAGTCTGGATGAACACCATGAAGTCGGTATACGTCTCGTTTCGTTTGGACAAAACGTTACTTTGCGTGTGGAGGGTATTGGGTATTTCGATCCTAGCCTCATTCGGTTCTTCGGAACTGCAGAGGGTGGGGCGTCTATGGAGTTAATTCAGCATGTAAGTCAGATCAGCTTTCTGTTAATGGCTGTGAAAAAGGCTGATCCAGCCAATCCTCCCAAGCGGATTGGGTTTAAGGTGGAGGAAGAGGGAGAAAGAGACGCAGGATAGCGTCTCTTTTTTATGGTAGTCTCTTGTTGTATTCTGGTCTCAATTTTTCAATTAATAACAATTCCAACGTTGCAATCCATTGCCAATCGTCAGACGGGAAAACGATCATTCCACACGTGACAGAATCATCTTTAATGACTGTGTCCCATCTATCGACCTCTCCAAATGCTTCAATCTGATTATAGATTCGCCTTCTGAGTCCCGTATCAAGATTAGCTTTGCCCACATACTTGATCACGTCATTTTGTACAAAGTAGTAAATACCTGGATGATGATTCCATGATTGTTTTTCACTTTTGATCTCTCTCAGTGTACGGATTAAATAACTTTCGTGTTTAACATTGAGATTTGCAATTCGCGATAGATAGATATTTACAATGGATTGAAGATGACCCTCTGATTGATTCATACTCTACTCTCCTAATTAAGAAAGTACATTCTTTTAGTCTGGAACATCAATGTGCTCAGACACCCTAGATTTTAGTATTCTAACGTGCTTTTTCTCCATGACAAAGATCAGATCCGCCCAACCAATATGACCACTGGTGACTTTTATTCGGGCATTCTCCTCTGTACCTGCAGATCTGACATCATAGTTTTGAAATCCATGGAAAACTTTCTCCGCTGTTAAACTGCGCCATTTATTTCTGCTGCAAACGAATAATAGTTTGATTGCCTTCTCCTCACAATCTCGGTTACATCGCTGAGTGATTAAAGCTTATACAGCGTCACATCATAGTCACTATAAATCTCTTCAATCATTTTGCTTACGACATCCCAAGAGCCATTCGCTAAGCCGCAGCCAATATTAAAAGGTAATGCAATACTTGAATTTGCTTTCCTTGCCCTGTTTTTTAGTTCATTTAGTGCTTTTTCTAGTGCTGCATAGTCCGTATATTGCTCTTTCCCACGACCATATTTAAGCTGCCCGAATAGGTTCGCAACCGTTTTTCCTTCTGCACATTCAACCAACTGACAGATGCCCAGCAATTCTTGTTTATCTACTATTTCGTTGCATTTTTCTTTGTAAACAGTAAACGCTTCGGGATATTTTTCCTTGATTAACTTTGCAACTCCGCTTCCCATAACCCCTTTGCAATTCACTTGATGCCCGATAATATCTTCTGATGCCGTGAGTAAATCGCCATTTATGATGATGACAGCCATTTTAGGAGCTCCTTTTTTGCAACTTTTTTCTGTGATTCGATATTTTTACAAAAGGAATAATCAATAGTATTCGAAAGGTCTTAAGTAAAGTCCTGTCGAAAACGGAATTTTATGTGGAACTGTTGAACAATTGGATAATTTTTTCAATCTGTTCTTTGCAAACGACTCATCAATGGATAGAAAGGACAGCATTGTTGTAATGAGTATGTAACCAAAGCTCAAAGCTTAGATCATTGAGTGGATATTTCATATCTAGGAAAGAAATACATAATGCTGTCTGAATGGTACCTTTTTCAACAAGCTTTATATACTCCTGAACGACTGATGGATCTAATGATTCACTTGTTTGAATGGGTACGAGATATTTCCTCCTCAGTATCTCTTTTCTTTCAAAATAACCGATTTGTGAAATTTAAACACGCTCTCCCCTAAACACGTTCTATTTAGTAAAATATTGAAAAACCTCACCGAATAAAGAAAAGCCAGCGAAAGGGATTGATAATGATGCAAACAGTCTGGAAACAGGAACGCTTTATGATATCAACCGATAAGCAACTGCTGGATAAAGAGATGATCTTTACTTATTTGCATAAGGAGTCCTATTGGAGCAAAGGAATTTCCCGCGAGATTTTCGAAACCTCTGTCGAGAACACTGCTTTTTGCTTTGGTGTCTATCAGGAAGAGATTGACCAAATGACTTTTCAGCAAGTCGGCTTTGCTCGCGTGATCTAGGACCGCGCTACATTTGCCTATTTGGATGACGTTTTTATCCTGCCATCCCATCAGGGACGAGGTTTGGCAAAATGGCTAGTGAGCGTGATTGTCGAACATCCAGAGTTGAAGCATCTCAACCGCTTTTTGCTGGCAACCCGGGATGCCCACGGCCTGTACGCCCAGTATGGGTTTCAACCTACCAGACCAGCAGTATATATGGAAAAGCTTCACAAAAGCCATCCAAATCGCAGTGTAAATCCTTGATCACTTAGGACTCACTTTGATTCAGCTAACGTTCCTCCCTAAAACTCTCCCAACATCCTGGATTTCATCGCCTAGGCAACCGTACAAGCAAATGCAGGTCGATTGACATATCATACGATTAGTGCCTGTGCTAAAGAGAAATTAGTTCCTTCTGTTCGGATCATGAAGGGAAAGGAGGAACGTCTTTGAGAAAACAGCAGCCAGCTTTCAGTCAGGACCAGCTCACTCCAGAATTCATGCAATGGCTCAAGCAGAACAACGTCACCAGAAGACAGCTGAAAAGAGACCCAGAAGCATTAGAACGGCATCATCAGGAATGGATGAAAACGCAGAAAAAAACTAGGTCGAGGAGACCGAGACCCTCATTGCTTCAAATGATGCCTAATCTATCAGACATAGACTTGGGCGCAGTCATAGGTAATGTACAAATCGCCAAAGAAATCTTCAAAACGTATCGCGTCTTGCAAGGAGCAAGCATTTTTAAAAAATAGAACGATATGACCCAGAGGGAGAGTTAATTCTCTCCCTTTTGCATGCGTGAAAACTGGACAAATACAAATAAATGAATCAAAGTCTTCAGCGTGAAGCACTCTGGTCTCGCTCCGCTTCTTGCTGCTCTTCCAGAAATGCCTGCTTCGCTTCTTTGGCCAAATAAACAAGCAGAACCAATACAAGAACATAAGCAAAGTCCAGAAACCAAATGAGGGTCATAGGATGAACTAGCATAGCCCCAAGCATGGGTGACATCATTCCTCCCATGATTCCAGCCATTACTCCTTCAATCGATGCGGTGAGAGAAACACTTTTTCCTGTAATAAACCCAACGACTATCCCAATTAAAATAGCAAGGATGGTGGCAAGTCCCAAGTCGTTTACAAGATACACTTGTATATTCAGTCCGAGAGTGAGACTAGACATGGCACCAAGTACCATTGCGAATATCATGCCATCCATACAAGCCAGCTCGGACCGATTTTTAAAGGTATAAAGCATGCTGCTTACCGTTAAAAAAATGAGAAAGACCATGTTCAGAAAGAGCATACCGGCCTCCTGTGATTACACGTTTTTTACTCTTACGATCGCTAACTTGCTTTTTCGACGACATCCACATCTGCAAAAAATCGTGCATCTACTTCCCCGACAAAGACACCTGTAAGCCAACTGGACCACCTCCTGCCATAACATATGAGTTCTGCAAAGAAAGTTGTCTAAAAGAGGGAGTGACATTTTCGTCAATTTTGCAAAAATGAGCCTTTTGCCTGCATCCAACGGAATACGAAAAAGGAGCCTTTGGTTGGCTCCCTGAAACGTATTTTTTTTTTACTCACCGCATATCGACACGGAAAAATTCGCATAACAAAAGTTGTAAATTCCGCTGTACAATAAACATAGATACGAATAGAAAAGAGGGATCCATCCCATATGAATAACAAACAGTGGAGAGTAGGAATTTTTTTATTTGACGATGTAGAGGTTTTGGATTTTGCAGGTCCGTTCGAAGTTTTTTCTGTCACAGAATTAGAAAACGGTCATCAGCCATTTTTAGTGGAAACCGTATCAGAAAAAGGGAACATAGTCATTGCTTGTAATGGGTTAAAGGTGCAGCCAGATTACAGTTTTGATACGGCACCTCCATTTGATCTATTAATTATCCCTGGTGGTATAGGTGCTAAGGAACGAGAAATACATAATGAGCATGTAATCAAGTGGATTACCAATCAAATGGAATCGGTGCAACTAATGACATCAGTATGTACGGGTGCTTTGTTATTAGCAAAGGCTGGTTTACTTAAAGATAAAATGGCAACGACTCACTGGGCAAGTCTTGACCGATTAGAAAAAGAATTTCCACAAGTCCTTGTACAACGGGAAGTTAAATTTGTAGATGAAGGCAATGTAATAACGTCAGGTGGAATCTCAGCTGGGATCAATATGTCATTTCATGTTGTGAAGCGATTATTGGGTTCTGATGTTGCTCGGGAAACTGCTAAAATGATGGAATATGATATTGTTATTTAAATCATGACTGTATGAGCAACTAAAACTCATTCACGCCTACTTCGCACCAGCAATGCAAATGTCTTTGTATTACAAAACAACAATATCCCCTAATTTACCAAGGGGTTTCACCACTTTCGGCGCCGTTATCTTCTAGAATCCGTTCCGTTAATGGCACAAAAACAGGACTTTACGGTTTGCGTAGTCCTGTTTTGTGTTTGATATAGGGTTTCTTGTAGCTTCAGTCATTAAGCCATTAATTACTATACTTAAATCCTAACTTTAAGACAGAAATACCTGTCGTTCCAGATGGTCCAGACCCCGTCTTATAAGCTCCACAGACAAGCTTGTAATTAGACTCTACAACTGCATCTACGTCGGTTCCACTCCAATTTTTACGATTTCCAAGCATGCCAGATGACGAGCCATCTGAAAATATAACTTCCACGCTACAAATAATTCCTGAAGAAAATCTCATCTTCATGCCCGCAACATACTTATCCTGTGTTGCATGTAAGTAATGAGGCTCTCCACCCTTTGGATTACCAATAAAATTGCCTGAATGATCGGTATAAATGAGCTGCATACCGTCAATGGAGTTGTACTCACGTATGTATACTTGCTTAAGTTCACCTGGTTGGTCTGTTACATTGACTGCATACGAAACCTTACTGTCATTTCCAAAGATGGATAAACTATATGGCCCCATCCAAATGGTTTCAAGATTTGGATCTACAATGGCTGGTTCATCCTCACGCCCAGGTAAGTAATGATGGAGTGTAAAAGTTGTTGCGATACTTGCTGCAATTTTCGCAATTGCATCATTCATCCAGCTTTCTTTGATCGCCTCGCAAACCCCTTGAAAAGTAGTTTCGATACTATTAAAATCTACGCGGTAATGAATCTTTCTTTCTACAAATGTATCGTTGGCATACCCATGAGCTGCCCAATAAAAAAATGGAGGGACTGTAGTAGGGTTCTTGTCTGTATACCACTTTATCTCGATTTTACTTTCTCTCCATGTCTTCCATTTCGGGTAAATCTCAAGGAAAAATTTATGATAGTCTTGATATCTCTTAGTCAAATCTTTTTGCCATACCGTCGTATTGTCCTCGGTATATATTTCTTTGCCGTGACTGAGTCGTTCTCTAAGAAGTGTTAGGTGTATATTGGCGATCGTGATGGTAAGGGGGATTAAATGAATGGAGTTAGTTGATTCCGTGAGTTTATGATGCATAATATTTAACTGTGTAAGCATGGAGGTCATGAAGCCGCCCTTTTCATGATTTCCAGCATCCACATATTGATTCATCGTATCATTTAAACCTTCAATCTCGTGCTTCCGTTCCTCCATCTCTTTGTCTAATATCGCTTGATCGACTAATCCCTTTACCTGATCCTTAATTAGACTAAAAATATCCGCTTTATCAGTTGGCCATAACTGTCCAATAGCAAATGAAACAATAGCTCCAACATACGGAATCTTTTTTGCGGCTGCCTCTGATATGCTTCTAATTCTATTATTCCAAGTATCAGCATGAATCAAATAATTGTTCCCCTCTCTTACATGGATGTATAATAGTTCTCCTTATGTTAAATTATTCCTCCCCCATGACCGGATCAGCTTACCCCGCTCGGTACGAGGCTGTCAGACTTGGTGAAAAATACCCCCACCTATGTAAGTGAGGTACGAATTTCATTTTTAATTTTTAGTATCCTATCCATCGATGACGGTATAACCGTCCTTACTTTTACCGCCTTGGCTATCGGTAATGTAGTAAGAAACTATCGAAGTGCCGCTGAAGAATCTCTCAATTGATAATTCTCCCTTGCAATCGTAAGAGTAACTTTCGTTGGACCACTACTGGTTAAATTAGCAAGGTTTACTTTCCCTCCGTAACCGTCGACTGCCAGCAAACTTAATGATATTGAAGTACTCGTTCGCTCTGGGACAGAAATAATAGATCCGTTTACAAACGCAGGATGAATGGTAACATTTGCACATGGTTGACTATTCTCGTCTTATACCTTAAGCCTTTTTAACGAGCCTTCAACGTGCGGGCGACTTTCATCGCACACGGCGTGCTATCAACAGATGAAAGGTTCTCCTTCCGTTAGAATTTTACAATAGACTTGTTCATCATATCAAAATACAATCAACAGAAAATAAACAAGGAACTCCTATGGAGTCCCAACTGTAGCTCCCATGAAAAAACATCCTCTCAATCTGAAAAGACGAACCCTACTTACAGTAATTGTATTAGGCGCTTATCCATAACAATTCGGTCAACCTTCACCTCTACTATTCTATCAATTTGGGTGCCTCCTCTCAGACCACTCTTTTAATTGGCTAAACTTCACAAAATCAGCTGGTGATACCTTGTCCAGTTCGGCTACCGCTTGCCTGATTCCCACCGCCGCGAACAAATAGAAGGTCAAAGCACTTTACGTCCATTCGCTTGACCTCCTACCAGTTGATAGCGCCGATTTCTTCTTTTGTTGTGTTGCCTCGATCTGTGACTTCATTCGAACCGGCGCCCCACACCCTGTCAATTTGATCTGACGAAATATTATAGGTTCATCTGGCTGCATAAAATGCATTACAGCGCGGTTTGTAATGAATCAATTTACCGTGAGTTTACCTGTTTTACTTAGCTACGTTGTCAAATTGGTTGTCAATGTTGTCAGTAGTTCATTACCTAGGCAGTTCTTTTAAGCACTGTTCTAAAAATGCTCTCGTCTCTCTGGCGGGGAAGTACCACTTATTCCTACCTTGTGTTTAGGAAAGCGTTTATCAAAGAAAAATTGCTCCTGAATAAAGTTCCAGCTCACATATGTCCTCCGTCGCAACTCCTTTGCATCCCAGAATACGAACTCTGTATCAACTTCCTTACCAATGTAAATTCCTACACCTTCTGCTACTATATGCATCTGTAAACGAAGGTGCCCCCACTTTTGTGGAGGCGTAATATATAGGAGGTTCTTTGTGTATAATTGTATCCTTCGTCTTTTATGGATTTGAATGTACAAAATCTTTTTACGATGTCGTAATTTTGATGAACTGCAAGATGAGGGGAACCCCCTGAATTGGAACGTCACTTAAAATCAATACGCCAGGTTGCACAGCGTACAAATTTGGAGGCTGAAGAATTCCATTTATAAAAAGATTAATAATAGATGCGGTGTTTGGATCGAGTATTCCAGAGGTACTAAATTGAACTACTGCATCTGTATTCGTATATGTGTTTTTTATTCCGTCAGAAATCGCTGTGTATTGAAATATCTCGGTTTCCAGTAAACCAGGAGTACAGGGACATGGGGGGCAGGTAGGACATGACTGTCCTGGAAAGATATCTGGACAACCCAATGGTGGAATGATTAGATAAGATGAATTTCCATACCTCTCTGTATTTTGCTTCGTTAAATAATATCTCATCTCGATCCCCTTTCTTGTAGGATGTCATAGAGAGCTTGTGTTTTACACCCAAGGACAGCAGACAAGCCCCAAGCGTACTTGGACAGCTCAGGGTTTGTCTTTTTGCTCTTTCTTCAGTTGACTACAAATTCTACAGTTACGGGGGTACCACCGTTTTCTGCATCTCCATCAGGAATCGTAATCGTAGTTGTGGTAACTGACGAAGTGTTTCCCTGTTGAAGAATACCGTTCACGTAGAGATTGTAATAAGCATACGTACTGGGAAACGCAGTTGCTGCAACTCCCGCATCATTGTTAAATGCAGTTGCAGCAATAGCAAATGTTGCGCCAGTGCCTGTCCCTGCTCCAATCGTGGAAACAAATCTCACTGAAGTGATAAAGGGTTTGATAATCGCCATTTCAATCACCTCCTCCAAATTGTAAATATAAGGAAAAACCTTATTCCTTAACAGTAAATGAATAGTATTCTATTTCTGACACGTACAAATAACATTGGAGATTCGTATATTTTAATGTTTATATAGTTGTCGTTTATCTCATTTTTCTTTTCTTTCCAGTCGCCAACCTCTTTTTACTAAAGTCTATCTCGGCTAGAGAATGACTTTGATTATAGACAAAAACCCGCTAGGACTTGTGCCGAAACGGGTTTTTGAGTATGTTATCTGATTTGAGAGCATTCGAATGCGGAAATATGAAATCAACTAATTACAAGGGAACACAAAATACCTTTTTAAGTCCAGCTACGGTATTTTACGCAGGCTTTGATAAGCGGTTGAACGTATACAAAATCGCTATCTTCTCCTGTAATCAGAGGCTTTGCTACTCCATAGAATGCCTTCTTATTGGTCGGCGGTACTCCCAGCTCAATAACACCTGATGGTCGTCTGTTCAAATGCGCCAGCCATCCAAAGCCCCCCTTACTCCAGCCTGCAATACTGACGTCTGCTTACGAGAAGTTGATGATCTTTACACACCCCTTTCCAGAATAGAGCAATCACCCCAGTTATGACCATGCCAATAACAGTCCTCTAGTGCCACTTCTGATTGTCCTTTATTTCGTCCAGACGCTTATGTGTTGACTTGCCATATTGTAATGCCTTGTTTGCTGTATCCTTTGCCTTTTCCGCGACTACTTGAACATCAGTTATAGAGTCGATCTTTGTCTCCATTCTTACAACCCGCTCTCGAATGTCACTGAGGATACTGCTGGTTTCTTGTTCGCTCGTCAAATCATCCCCACGAGGCAACTCAAATTCTTAGTGATAAAAAACACCCTCGGGATTACCCCCGAGGGCTGGTTGATGGAACTGATGATTACTCAATATATTTGCTTGTTATATTGGATATACCCGCTCGCTGCCCTCCCTCAACAATGATCCGGAAATAATAGGTCCCGGAAGCGAAGGACGGTAATTTTGCAAGTACTTCATCGGTTGTAGAAGTAATAGGGCTATCCACTTCCGCATCCTCCCATGCTTGTTGGTCTGTTGAATATTGAATTTTTGCCGAGGTAACCCCGGTTAGTTGGGAAAATGACAGAAATACAAATACATCGCCCAATTCATTTTTAGCGGTACCATAAGCATCTAAGTCAGTAATCGGTTTTGAGCTATTCTCGACTTATTCCCTACGCTTTGTGAGGGTTTTCGTTCGAGCATACACCGTGCAAGCGACTTTCATCGCACACGGCGTTCCATCAACGGATGAGAATATTTTTACAACGGGCATCTTCAGGTTAACCTAGCAACACACGTTGGAAACCTATCTAAAGTTAATACATTTTATCAGGTAGCCACAATAGCAGCTCCCTATTAATTTCAAATAAAATACCCCTTAGGATATTTCCTAAGGGATACTCTAGTAAATGAGATGCTTTAAGCTGGTGGTAATGCAGTGACAGTGATTTCATTAGAATATCCGGACTTACTACCACCTACTACTAACAATCTGTACTTCACCGGTATTCCTATGAACGCTGGTGCTGAGGCTGTGGTTGAATTTGCGTCTAATGGGAATGGCAAATCATTCCACACGCCATCTTCTTGAGACTGTTGTAACACTACGCTAGTAGCACCTACTGGCTTACTAAATGTGAAATTAATCATCAATACATATTGTGAATAGTCCAGATCTGAAATTGGAGTTACGCTATTCTCGTCTTATACCTTATGGTTTTATAACGAGCCTACACCGTGCGGGCGACTTTCATCGCACACGGCGTTCTATCAACAGATAAAAAGGTCTCCTTTCGTCGTCTGAAACTTACAATGGGCATCTTCATTCTATCAAGCTACAATCAACAAAGAATAAACAAGGAAAATTCTGATGGAGTACCGAGCTCCCTAAAAAATCCCTCTCCACTTGAAAAGAGCCTTACGCCAAAGGCTTACCGTCTGTACCCAGACCCATAGATTCCAGGTCAGTTTGTACAGAATCCTTAAGGTTTGCAGGAATCTAATCAAATGTACGGCGACCAGTGATAATCAAGCTTACCATACCAATACCATTGTTTTTTCACCTCCTTTCAAGCATAAAAAATAAGCCATAGCCATAGTCGTTGAAGCATATCACGTGCCTCCTTCTATGTGGGCTTATGCCTGTGGTTATGTGACCATTTCGTATAGTTGTAAAACTCCATTGCAGGCTGCAAAGTCTTGCGCGTATTGTCCATTTGCTATTTCAAGGCAGCCAACCGTCTCACGAACACGTTCGTTTGCTTAAGTTTTAGCATGTGTACCAAATTGTTTATGTATTACTACAGAGGTCAAAATGTTCGATCCCGATAACCAGCAAGTCTATTTCTCTCACGTGAATTACGTCCCCAACCTTGTGAGGTTGACGAAAGAGCCGGAATTCAGACTTAACCGTGACAATAATCGATCCTCTTCCACCTCTTTCCCTCCCTTGTTACAAAAGTAATGTTGAATTAACCATGAATTTAATGGTAAGATGACCAAATATGTATAATTTTGGAATAACGATTAGAAGCCTATTCCAGCTGATCAATGAAAGAGAGGAGCTTGTTATGTCATTTCATGTTACGTACTTCGGCAAGAGTAAAAGGGTGTTAATGACACTTCTACTATTGCTCATCATTATGTCGGCATTTGGTTACCATGGCGTTACCTTGGCACAAGAGAATACAACTACTGTTACTATCCTGATTGATGACAAAGAAGTTCCATCAGAAGGGCAAACATCTATATTAATAGGGGGAACAGTTTTTTTCCCCGCTAAATCGCTCTTTCAAGCATTATCCATTCATTTGAAATGGGATCAAACGACAAATACAGTCAAAGGGTATCGAACTAACGAACTTTGGATTGAAATCGACCCATCAAAAGAGATTGGAACCCTTGAAGGGAAACCTTTTTTGATAGAACCATCCCCAATGGTCATAAATGGTACACTTATGCTTCCTTCGACAATCATCCCACAGCTATTTAATTATGAAACAAATTATGAGCCTTTTACTCGCACGCTAAAAATCGATACGACTTCGTACGTCGGTATTAACCCCTATACAAGTTATCAAAAGAAGATGCAACGAGATTTAGATAAATCGTCTCCAGATAAACTCTTCGAAGATATATTGAGCCTTTATTTGGAGAAAACAATCTACTACCGGGGAGGTGGAGTGTACGATTCGAATGGCAATAAGATTTATTTAGACAACCTCACCCCCATGTCGATTGTAAAAGTAGATAAATCACAGCCAGATATTCGAACATTAACCCTTCTCTCAGGAAGCAAGACTTACACGTTAGATTTGTATAACGAGTTTGACATCCTGGATACATTCTTGTATTACGATCCGTACAAAAAATATAATTGGTCCAAAAACACTTGGGATCAAATAAAGCTCCGAAATGTTCACGTTGGTATGAATGTTGATATGGTATTACTAGCAAAAGGCAATCCACTCCAAAGAATTCCTATCCTAAACGATCAAAGCCAATCTGAACAATGGGTCTATCAAAACGGTACCAATGGATACTTGTATCTCACTTTTACAGAAGGTGTTTTGGCAAGCATTCAAAATCATAAATGACCCATCATTACCACCAATAAATAGGAATAGTATGAGTCTTGATATTTCTTTTATCACACCAATACTTGTAGAGATGACTTGTCCGTTAAAGTCAACACTGCCAGTATGCCAGTAATCAAGCCGATATTGGCAGTGCATTTACGTTTATAAAACCATACTATTAAGTTTACCCTTAGGTTAATTCCTAAGGGTCTTTCTTGACCCACTTGCTATTATTAACACCCCAGCACTTCTGACAGATCATCATTTCTCCACCCCATTTAACAAATCGATTGTTGTGATAACCTAATGATTTTTCCAAGGTATTGTTTTAAGATAATCCCAAAATCATCTGGAACAGGAACGATTTTAGGATTACATCTGCTGAAGAATTTATAAGACTTAGAACGAATAAAAATCCTGAGGAATATCTTCGTGCAGCTTGGGATGACGCCCTGCTGGATGTTTGGCATGAAGTAATTAAAAATTACCCCGACATGTCATTTTGGGTTGCTAAAATTAAATCAGTACCTGTTGAAATTCTTTGCATTTTGACAAGTCACCCAGAGGAGGAAGTTCGAAGCATGGTTGCTTCAAAAAGCAAGCTCCCTGAAGAATTGCAACCCAAGCTTGCGAGCGATCCCAAATTCTTTGTTAGACAACGTATTGCATATAACAAGAAAGCAACATTTAAAGCCCTGTAAATTATCAGTCAAGACAAAGATGATGAACTGAGAGCTCATGTTCTGAAACGGAGAGTCTGCAAAATCATTACGTACGCTTACTTTCAAATAAGTTGAGTTGGATTACTCTATTTTTACTTTGCTTCCATCGTTTATTAGCGTTTGTCCCTTATAAACGACTTTATCACTTTCCGCAAGGCCGGATATCACTTCGGCTTGTTCACTGGACATATTTCCTACCTTAATCTCCACTTTTTTGACGGTATCACCATCTACTTTATATGCATAATACTTGCTACCCTCTGCTAATACTGCTGTTTTCGGTATCACCATATTTTGCGCTTCAACAGATTTTTCTACGACCACACTCGCAACCATCCCTACTTTAATTTGTTCTCATTGTTTGGAATCAGTATCTCTACGGGATATGCTTTAGTCTCTTCATTCATAATGGGACTGATCGCATCAATCGCTTTTAAAGTCTTCCAAAGCGAGATATAATTCTTTCCATGTTTTATATTCCTGACTGATCGTTTCTCTCACTTGTTTTTTCGCTTCATCTAAAGAGATCTGAAGGATCTTTGCTTGATTTTGTTTAATCCTTCCCAAGACTGTATGCATGCGACTACAATCATCTATTATTTTTAGTCTTTTCAACTCGTATTCCAATTGAATTTTAACTTGCAAAATTTCTGGCTTACTTGCCATATTGACTTCAATCGCTTGTTCTTCTGTAAGAAAATTAGTTTCTTCCTCATGTTTTTCGCTGGTTAAGATCCATTTTTTAGAATCTTCTACCTTTAAAATTTCATTCAGCAACTTCTGTTCACTCTCAACTTTTTCAACAGCTTTCTGATATGAATCGCTCAAGATGTCCTGACGAGCTTTCAACTCGGATAGATCCTTTGTATGGTTGAACCGATTTGCTATACCGGAAATGTATGCCAACCTGCTTTGACGCTGTTTCACGAGTTCGAGCTCTGCCTCCGCTTGAACAAGATTGTTATACAAGTTTGTTGTTTTTTGAGCAACAGCATCCTCCCACTCGTTTCTGTTGCAAGTAGCTGAACTCCACTGACTGCTCGCGGTCATTCTTTAATTCAGACTTTGCCACTTCCATGTCAAAACTTTCGATGTCATCTGGGAATTCTTTATAACTCCACTTGGCAATCTGGTAAAGGTATTCGGTATTCTCAGAGAATAACAGACTTATCGCCACTTGAGTATCGGCGTTTATTGCGTACTCTATCGCTTTTTCCAGCGTTAGCACCTCAGGATCCGTCTCTTTATCTATTTTGGCTTCTGCCCTAGCCAGCGAAGGTGTCATATAAGCAAGTAGCAAAACAATGCACACAAGTGAATGTAGTTTGAGGTACGCAGGTTGAAAGCGCAACGTTATTCCCCTTTCAAGTTGTCAGTTATGGTGATCGTTAAATTGGCAGGCAAAAAGGTTTTTTTACAATCTGTACTGTATCGGATCCTTTTACGAGTACAAATAAACCGCTACCAGCTTCTCTTTAGCCAAGGATTATCTCGTCCAGCCTTTGCCCGCTTAGAACTTGTTCCTCCAATCAGCATAATGGGTTAATCGTTTTCAAATTGGAAAGCCCCTATATTGTTTTGCCTTTATGAATTCCCCCCGTGCCAGAGTAATTTGGATGTGAGCGATTGCATAAATCGTAATTACTCTGACTTTTTTTGAATAAATTGAAGTTAGCTTGTATTTTGCAGCATTCTTTTTTGTCCTTCAATATCTCACGATCATTCTGGCGTTAATCAGGTCGAAACTTATCGATTTGGCTGTTGATTCGATCCATTTTGATGATGATGGATTAAATCGATACTCTTGGAATGAAATTGTATGGAAGGAATTGGACTTTTGCTAGGCTTTTCTCTCGCAGATGTACTTAATCTAATAGGACGATTCAGCTAAGCTGCAACCTAACAATGTACGTTGACCACAAAACCGTTCTTGGCGAGTGGGGAGTTTTGGAAGGGGGGAAGATTCAGTTTATAGCAAAAAACCCTTGTATATCAAGGGTTTCAACGTTCTATGTATGGTGATCCGGACTGGGTTCGAACCAGCGACCCCCACCCTGTCAAAAGGACAGGGTATTCTTATTAGTACAGAGCCAATCTTTAAAACCCTTGATAATCAAGGGTTTTTCTCGTTCGTATCCGTTCGTACCCGAGTGAATTTTTGGGATTCCGAGTGAAGTTCGTCCCCATTTCGTCCCCAGCCGTCCCCTATCCTCTGTTGCTTGTGTAAAAGTAAAGTGCTGCCCCACTAATGTGGAGGCGTGAGCTGGGGTTCTTGGTGTATCTTTTTTATGTACCAACGCTGAAAATCCTATCCATTAAAACCCAACCGACGAATATAACATTACTAGCGAAAACTAAATGTTTTATGATCGCTCATCAAGTAGACAATTCGTTTTCTGTTCATAATTTTTGATAACGGCCAGATTGGTTACAAATAGGCCTGTGTATTGGTGCACTTTAATCAGGCAAATCCCATACAATAACGTGTCATTTGACTATTGCATCTTAATGTGGAGGGGACCAAGTGGCTAGTCATCCTACTGACCGTCAGATGCATCCGATTCTTATAGATGTAAGACAAATTGCTCCAAATCAAATTTTGATGATGTATGATCTGAGGACTGATTTAGAATCAGCAACTAACGTTGCTAATTACTGGATTAGAAGTAATTCTGTGCGTCCCACTGGTATTTCAAGCGTTGGCATGAGCCCTGCACTATCGGCAGCAAATGCAATACGCCCTGATATGGGAATGATTACTCCTGTCAACAACTCAAGAAGAAGATTCGTCATAACATTTAGGGAAAACGCCATGTCAGGTGTCCTACATGTGGTTCTCCCGTGTTTTGTCAACTTAGAGGGAAGGACAGGTTTTAGGGGAGAAAACTGGGGTACCTTCAGCAGTAACATGTTTATCAGCATGTAAATCCGATGAGGCAGTATTTGTTGTAACATCTTTTTGTTAGCTATGGGTACGATTGTTTAATAAACCAAAGCCAGTCTAAACTGAATTAGATCAACGACATCATTCCAACAACATTATTTTCTATGAACATTTACTCCTCTGATTGCATGGATAGGTACTTATTAATGAAGAAAACCCGTCTCCGCTTAAAACAGGGACGGGTCTGCTATTTCAAGGAAAGAACTCAGATTATTTGTGATATCTGCTTGAATAATAGTGATACTATTTTAGGGGTTTAAGTTGCTCAACTGTCTCTGATCATGAAAAAGGTATTCATAATGATTCATCATTTAGCCTATTAATTAATTTTAGATGGTGGAGGGAATTTACTCAAAACCTCATTTGCTATTCGTATACCTTTTACAATTGCATCAAAATCAATATTTATGTTAGGTAGCGAAAAAAGCGACTTTTTCTTAGGTCTTTCTTGTGTTTTTGACCATTCTTGATAATACTGGTCCAACTTTACAGGATTTTTTTTCATTTTTTTTATTGAGATCTTTTTTACCTTGAGCCAATTCAAAAATTCAGGAGTATAACTGTTACTTTTGTTAATTGATTGTTTACCCAAATTTTCAACCTCACCTCGATTCGTAAATAAATAATGCAAAAGGAGAAAAGCTACTCAATCTCCCTTTGCATTATTCTTGCTCCTTACAACGTCTCTATCAATTAATCACAACTACATGCAATAATTACCAACAAAATGAAAAGTACCAGGATCAGAGCAAAGTCATCAAACTCATTAAAGATTCCCAATTTCACTCCCCCCTTTCCATAATCATACAATATGTGCTTCGCTCCATTTTTGCCTGTATCATCACCCAAATAGTAAATGATTAAAATGAACTAATGTTGAAGTCCTTTGGGTATGAAAATGCCACGTGGGTGGGGATGGCTGCGAAGCCCAAAGAAGTATGTTTACAACAAGGTTTAACAGCGAACAACGGTTGATATCTTCTCGTTGATTAAGAAGTTGTTCAAATAAAAAATGCCCTCCCCGGATTTAACTGAAGGAGGGCTTCCGTATTAGTTTAAATGGTGGTTGCTCCATAGAAATAAGGTGTTATTCTGAAGGCAAGTTATTCAACTGGCGTTATGCAAAAGAAGATAATATTTGGTTGAATCTATCACGCTCCTCCAAAAAAGGGCAATGGCCGCTGTATTGGAATGGAACTAATCGCGAATTTTTAATCAGCTTATTCGTTTCCTGAGCTTGGGTAAACGGAACGACTTTATCATGAATTCCATGAATAATTAATGTGGGCACATCGATCTGTCCAAGATCGTTGTAAACATTCTCGTCTCTTAGCGTGACCATAATGGCGGAAGTCGACCAATTCGCAGCTTGTAAACCCATTAGAAAGAACCATTCGGATTTCGGTTCAGAAATGTACTGAAAGAAAAAAATCCCCGTTTGGTTTTGCAGCATTTTCGGACGGTCATTGTTTGTTTCTTCGATGATTTTATTCGTAAATTCTTTTGGAACGCTTGATGGAGACGCAGCGTCGATCAGGGCGAGTTTAGATACCCCGTACCCTTTGTAACGAGCCATATAACGAATCGAGATCGCTCCTCCGGTAGAGTGTCCTGCCAGTGTTATGTTTTTTAGCTGTAACGCTTCGATGACCATATGAAGATCATCTGCTAATCTGTCAAAACCGTAACCGTTGAATGGTTTATCCGAATTGCCGTATCCTCTCCAGTCCATACCGATACAACGATATCCGAGCTTAGGAAGGTAATTGAACTGATATTCGAACTGGTTATGGTTTAGCGGCCATCCATGAATAAAAAGTATCGTTTTATTTCCCTTCGGATTGATGTCCTCTATAAATACTTTTACGCCCGGTTCCACAGTAACGAAGTATCCCAAGTGTATCGCCTCAATTTTAATAAATGTACTTCCCAATTAAGATATTCGACCTAGGCAAGGTGAATGCCTAATTTCGGCGTCAAATTGGGTTTAGAAAGTGCGTAGAGATTTCTGAGGAATAACTTGAGTAAAAACAATTTCTTCAGATCATTGAGCTAACGGGACACGTTAGTTCAATCCTCGCGGAGCTGTACAAATAAAAATAGCCCTCCTCCGGACTTTTTATCCGAGGAGGGCTTCACTATTTCTGTAGTATTTTATCTGTCGCACGGTCAAGCAGAGTAAACACCAGCCAAGGCAACTCTTCAAGGACGCCTTTCGGGTCGTCCTTTAGCCGCTGTTTCCATTTCTCGGGTTCGTTTAGCAGCCCTTTAGCAGCAAGACTGTCAATCGCTTTTAAGCCTGCTTCTCGCTCCCATTCATCAAGCTTCAATCCAGCTTGACAGCTATTAACAGGTTTGTCCACTTGTTGTGGATTGGTATCCCACCAGCCCTCATTTCCCAATCCATCGTTTAAATCCACGTCATGTCCTGCAAGCGTCTGACCGTTCTTGTACTGATACAGATTGGCTGATTTGGACAACTGCCCCTTACTCCAAGCGTAAGTCTGCCAAAAACGCTGGCAGGCTCCTCTCTTTGCCATTTCTTCGACGACAGCGTAAGAGCCATACACACCAACAAGATAACCAGGAACCTCATTTGCAGCTGCTCTCAGGTACGCCTCAAGCGCTCCGCAATGGTGCCACGCCTCATCCTTTTTGCAGTGGTATCGACTTCTACGGTAGACCTTGCAAGTAATGAACCTGCTGAATAAGTTGACGATGGCACGTTTGTCTTTCATCTTCCTGCCCCCTTTCTACTTATTCTTGGATTTGCTACAAGACACATGAAATATTATGTTAAATACACATTTCACTATATTCAGCCCCTGCCTTCACTTGATTAAAGAGAAATTAGGGGACAACACATATTCGTGGAAACAGATGTATTTCCATGTAGGTTCGTCCAATCATTTTCTACTCTTTTCGATTACATATATGGTATGTAACGATGAGGAGGTGGAGTAGTGTCTGGTTTCTTCTTCCGTAGGCGCCGTCGATTTTTCTTTCGTCGGCGACGTCGTCGCTTCTTTTAAATAGAGTTAGCCCGATACCGTTCGAATTTATCAGTTCGGACGGTATCATTTTTACTCTTTTGTTAAAGAGTAAAAACGTTAGATTCACTTCCAATTGGTATTTTTTACCTCGAACATAACGCTTGTCCTAAGCATAAGTTAGGTATTGAGTAACGGGTTTGGCGACCCACGTTACTCAAGGGCTTATCATGATTCACCGTGGGGATGTGAGCCGTGAAGGATTGGTGGCCTAGCGGCTCACATCTAAATTATCCAAGCACTTGGAAACTCATATGTTGGTGGTTTAGGAAACATATGAGGAATACCGCTGTTCCAAGACCGAATCAACACAACACGTTATCGTATGCATTTTCATTAGTGACTGTTCCAACTTCATTAATCACCAATTCTCAACATTGATTTGAAGGATAGATCAAGGCTTAGGTAACATACGTAATGTTTTGTAAAATGCTGCTTTGATGCTGTTTAGCACTCTATAACAATTGCGAGTTTCTTNTTAAAGTGACTTTCTTACCTCACCTGCATAGGTGAGGTATTTTTTTATCAGGTCTGTAAGCTTCACAATTACCGTCTTGTTTAAAAATATCGTTGTATACACTTACCACATCGATTGGTTTGTAAAACTCTTTTACTGATGATTCTGTCGAAAAAATCATCTGTAAGTCAGGACATATGAGCGGTATAATTTGCTTGCCCATTGTAAATTTTCTTTCTTCTTCGTTGATGGAACGCCGTGTGCGATGAAAGTCGCTCGCACGGTGTAGGCTCGAACGAAAACCCTCATAAAGAGAAGGGAATAAGTCGAGAATAGCAATCATGCACCTGTAGTAGTAAGTCCCATTCCGGATCAAACGATGCTCCCTGGGATACCTATAATCACTGTTGACGTGGCAGGGAATTTTTCCGACCCAGATGGAGATTCTCTGACCTTCTTGATCTTCTCGATGGTTGGAAGTCCCGCTACAGCCACTTTAGATGCATCGGGAAGCTTAACAATTTCTAGAAATCCCATTCAAACTGGTTCCGTTACAGTGACTATTACAGCCATTGATGCCAAAGGAGCAATGGTCTGGGATGATTTCCAAGTCGATATGAGGTAGCTATTTCTGGTGCTTCAGGAACATGTAAAAGTAGAATTTCCACTAACGTCCTCTTGGGTTATCCCAGGGGGTATTTTTTTGGACACTGGGCTTGCCGCTTGCTCACCTCATTTAACAAATCGTGTGATGTGTTAATCCAAGTAATCTAGGTCCCAACTTGATAAATTACTAACTTTAGTTAGTAGACTTATCTATCACCGCATTTATACTGAAATTGCCCGTTGTAATTGTAAGTTTTCACTTTTTTATCCGTTGATAGAACGCCGTGTGCGATGAAAGTCGCCCGCACGGTGTAGGCTCGAACGAAAACCCTCACTAAAAGAAGGGGATAAGTCGAGAATAGCCAACTTGCAAATGTAACTATTGATCCTACGACAGTAGTTGAAGGCGATTACACTACATTTAACCATTATTTAGAGTGTACACTTACTATCAATGGAGACTCATTAAACGATGGTAATATATCGCTTGATTCAATCATCTTAGAAGGTGACTTTTCAGATTTGAGCATTGCGATTATGAGCAATTTCCCTGGAGGAAAAGTAATTGAACTGAAGCTTTATGGAAAATTAATTCGAAAAACAGGGAATGGAACCATTACCATTAAAGGTGAAGCACTTAAAAAAGGCAGTGACCTCTCCGCAACAATTCCAGTGCAGTGGTTTAAAGATTAAAAAGTGCTCCATCAACGGCCCTCGGGATAACCGAGGGTATTTTTTTCAACAAGCCCCTTACCACAATTACCGTTTTGTTATATGACCGCTCTTCGCAAGTAGCAGTTCCGAAAAGTATTATCATGTTTCAGGTACTGTGTATCAGAACACATTCCTAAATTCCAGAACCAGGCGTCCTATATTAATTTACGAATTATGTTAACGTTAACTATAAATAGTCAGTTACACTAACACCAAATCATCTCGGAAAAATATAATATTTTAGGCTAATGAAAATACTGTTCCATTAGTCTAGCCTCCTACCCTTTGGACGCCACCTACCCTGGCGTCCTTAATTATTGACTACTACTGCTATTTAACTAACTACACAATTTGTTAAATTGCCTCTTCCACACTCAAATGTTGCTAAATTCTTTTTATTGGTTATTATGTGAATATCTGAACTGGGGGTGGAAGTTTGTCCACTAATTACAATGAAATTATGGATATTATTTATTCTCTCGAAACAAACACGTCTAAGATGCCTGATCAAGAAATCATAAATAAAATTTTATCCTGGACTCCGAGTTATTCTTGTGAGAGCGCTGCAGAAGGATATTTTATGGTTGTGTCTACTGTTCTTCATTTTCGCCCCCACCTGGAAGAGCAATTGATAATAAAGGCCATCGAGCCTTTGTACTATCTTGGAATTGATAACCCACAAGACGTTATCGGTTGGATAAATCATTATCACCTCAGTAAGGGCCCCTATCGTCCTTGGAAGTATGGTTCACATTGGCTCGGTACAGCCCATACAAAAGTTGAAATTTTTCAGAGAGCACTTTTGCAGTTGTCAGAAGCAGAAGACGATTAATACCGGTTATCACAATGAATCAAGTGTGCTGCCCCCGAGTAACAAAGGCAGTTTGCCCAGCCTGGTCTTTTGCCTATTCACTAGGAACGGTTGTCACCTCTATGATTCCGCTCCTTACCCTGTAGTCCAGGTCGGAACCAAGAGCGAACAGTCCTTGTTTGATTAAGTCAGCCATTTGCTCATCTTCTGTTCTGATAGAAATATGACCTAGCCTTGTAAGCACCTCTTGAATAGTTGGGCCGTCACTAGGTTCTTGTTGATGTTCTTGGTAAATAGCTGCTTCTTCGGATAGTTTCTTGATTTCTTTTTTCAGTTTGATTATTTCGGCATCCTTCCGAGCGAGCTGCTCTTTAAAACTATCGCTTTCTTGTGTAGTCAACTTTGGCAGCTCTCCTTTCCCTACCTGTGGCAAAGCTGCATTACGCTTCCCCACGGTGATGCCCCATTTCTTTTTCTTTTGAATTAAAGTTTGAGAAGTCATATTGTATTGTTCAGCTATCCGGCGATCCGTCAACGTTCCACTTAGCTCCAGATACTTTTCTCTAATGAGCTGTTCTCCCATATCACCACCTTGTTTTGAGGCGAAAGCTCTTCTTCGTTTTCGTCCTTTGATTCTTTTCCAGCAAGCAAGAGTTGCCCTAATGCGGATAGTTCTTTTCCAACTTCACACTCCGCTGTGCATTTGCTTTGAGCCGCTGTTTGTCCGTACTCTTTGTAGTTTGCTGTGTAAACCGTACAACCTTTGCAATGTTTCTCTACCGTATCGTTTATTTTGATACGGATTGCTCTTTTCATCTGCCGTTTTAAATCTGTAGGTGAGCTCATCTGCTAACCACCTCGATTTCAACTGACCAAACCAGTTTTCTCTTCTTCCTCCATTGCCAGCTCATCCACATGCCCTGCTAAGCAGCCTAGGCAGCAGAAGTGTTCAACGGATGGCTTCTTACTTACCAGGATCCATTCAGGTTTGTCCGCCACGATCTGCTCATCACAAAATGTACAATTCACGATAACCTCCCCTTTCATGAAAACGACATTTGCCGGTTGGCATCTTCAATTTCTCGCAAGAGCTTACCTTGTGGCCTCCAGCTGCTGATGTACTCTTTTGCTTTGTCCATATCGAGGACGCGAGTATTCTTGTATGATTCGACGTTGAAATATCCCTTGAAGTCAGACCACAATGAAGAGAACACTTTCCCGCGCAGGCTCCTGTCCCTATAAGCTGGCCCGTCTTTGCCTTCCAGTATTGAAATGACTTGCTTTCTTCCCAAATTGGTCAGCTCCAGTTGCTGGCCATAGTCGACTGTCTTGCTGACTTCCAATCGTTCGACCCGGCTTTCGATCTCTTGTTGTTTCTGGTCCAGAAAGAAAATCGCCTTTACTTCTGGGCTTAGATTAGAAAATGGATTTTGAATAGTTTGCTCCATTTCCTCAAACTTTGTCACGTAGGCTGCCGTGAAGAGAACGCCTTTTTCTCCTGTCAACTTATTTGCAACCATTTCACAGCCTTTACGGGTAAGGAGGTAGCATTTCAATTTGCGTCCGGTGGTATCCTGATAGGTGCTTTCGATGAAGAAATCACTCACCCCAAAATTGGGGGCAGTGGATTTTGAAAGGATAGCAACATACCCGTCGATATCTCTCAATAAATGGTCATGTCTCTTTTCCACCTTTTCCCCAACTTCTCTACTGTCTACTAGCAATTGCCCATTCTGATTGATGATTGTGAGCTTATCCATACCTTCACTCCCTTCTGTAATTAATGAACAACTGTAAGGTTCGGTTTATTTGGCTCCAAATTTGCTATTCGTCCAAACTCATCAGTATGGGCCGTATATGTGGAAATAGCACCGAACGATTTTTGGAACGCCCCGAACATAGCGCCCGGGTTCTCATCGATGAATTTCATCACATCATGTAGGAAGTGATCAAACAGATAGCAATCTTGATCGTGTTCGATTTTGTTGAGAAAGACTGCATCCCTCAACGCTATAAAATCCAATTCATCGGGAAGTTCTGATATCTCTTGGTTTGATCGATTAGGAACTCCATCCCAATAGTGCAGTCGTTTTTCAAGCGTGATCAAAGAGAGGAAATCATTTTTTTTCATGCGATTTGTCGTAAACCACAACTCGATTTGCTCTCGAAAAGAAATCTCTTCTAATTCGGTTGTCTCTTTGAGATGCGTGCGTAATCTACGTACAAGAGCGCGTCGTTTACCCATTCTGATTGCAGTATTTTGGCGTATTTCATTGCGGCTTGGTTAAGCTGCAGTAGGGCAGCATTTATTTGGAGCTTGTTCATCCTCATCACCTCAAGGAATAATTTTTGGAATAATTTACGTTGATTTTGACAAAAGTCATTACAACCGTTTCGCCTAAAAATCGAGATTTTTACAACCAGTTACCACACGTGTGTTTTGGTTATGCGTGCTCTTCTTCCCGATCTTTAGCCACGATCACCAGCGAACCGACTGAATTCCCCTTATCAGCTACCTGCCAATGATCCACTTCTATGTGAAAGAGCGCGGATGCTGGCGATTTACCTTTCGCAAAGGCTTCAAACCGTTCACCAGGAGCCGTGCAAAGCCCGGCATAATCTGTATACAAATACAATTTCATCAACTACCATCCTCCCATTTAACAAATCGTGTGTTGTGTAAATGCAAGTAAATTTCAAATTGTTGCCTAAATCACATTTATTAATTGTCATTTGTGACATAATAGTATTGCCCATTGTAAATTTTCACCTTTTTATCCGTTGATGGAACGCCGTGTGCGATGAAAGTCGCCCGCACGGTGTAGGCTCGAACGAAAACCCTCATACAGAGAAGGGAATAAGTCGAGAATAGCAATCGACCACCTGTAGTAATTGAAGATAACAATGGAGTTTTCTTGACTGAAAGGGCTCCACAAAATACCATAGCTATGGGCATTCCTCTAATTCCCTACTTTTCTGATCCAGATTCAGATGCACTAACATTTACGGCGGTGTCTGATAATGCAAGATTTACAACTATGTTTTTTCCAGGTTATGCAAATTTAAATGTAAATTTTCCAAGCGACCCTGCCCCGAATATTGGGGACACTGTCACCATTACTGTTACAGCTAACGACGGTAAGGGGGGGATTGTTTCAAGCAAGTTAATTATCAAGATTGTTGAACCTATTTAAATTTCATCAACGATCCCTTAGGGAAACCTAGGGGGTCTTTTTTCACTGAATTACCGTTTTGTTAAATTTCCCCTAACCAAAATTTTCCTAACTCTTCCCACATGGTATAATTTTAAAAAATTCACAGGAGGTAGAGAAATGGATATAAAGTTTAGAGATTATATAGATGCTGACTATAATGACTTTCATGAAATGGTACGTTCTCTCTACAGCAATGATCTTGAAGGTCAACCAATGAACGGTACGAAAGTAACCTCTACTATCAATGAGGCGAAAAAAAATCCACAAAAGGTTAGGATTATAATTTTTCTAAACAACAATGAAATCGTCGGATATTCAATTCTTGTTTACTATTGGAGTAACGAGTTTGGTGGAAACATGCTATTCATAGATGAGTTATACGTTAAAGAAGATTCAAGAAGTAAAGGGATAGCTGCCTATTTTTTTACTAGTTTAGAGAAAATGGATAATATCGTCGCCCTTCAACTAGAAGCAAACACTTCCAATAGAAGGGTGTTAGATTATTACATGAAATTAGGGTTTGAAGCTGCGGGAAATACTCACTTGATCAAAATGAAGGATTCTAATACGTCAAGTTAATGAAACAAATTTAAAATTACTTCAAGTAAACAATGTGACCATTGATTTAACAGTGATGGTCACATTGGTGCTAAAATAACACATTTTGTTAGCGTTCTTCCCTTTGCCACATAGAACAGCTTGTGTGTCACGCTGATCTGTTCGACTTTTCTGTCTAACTATTAAGTTAAAAATCCCTGTCACTCAAACTGTAATATGATTGAAACTATTTGCTACCTTGTCCGTCTACGTTATAAAAGAAACTGATTGGAGATGTGGACAAATGCCATATATCAACCTTCAAATTACAAAAGGTGCAACCCGTGATCAAAAAGCTCAGATTGTAAAAGAGTTCACTGAAACTCTTGTTAATGTTCTTGGCAAAAAGCCTGAACATACTCACATCGTTATTGAAGAGATTGACGATGAAAACTGGGGGTATGCGGGCATTCTCACTGATGATTTCAGAAAACTTTAAGCATGTTTCGTAAAAGTTCCAGTTTGATACTGGGACTTTTTTTATTACACAATGTGTATACTTTGACCCGGTACCTCTACAAACATGGAACAAATTGGTTTATAATTTCATTAGTCATGTTTATTTTGGAGGTATGGGATTTGTTTGTTCTCCGTACACATATACCTCGTATACTGTTGTCCCTTATTTTCTTAGGTGCTGGATTTAACGGTTGGGTAGTTATCCTTGGTTTTGATCCCGTGTTTCCAACTAGCCCTAAAGCAATGGAGTTATTGACTGGGTACTTATTGGTACTTGAAAAATCGACTGAACTAGTTTGTGGATTGTTACTCCTATTGAATTTTTTCATCCCTGCGACTTTGGCGATCTTAGCACCAATTGTTGTAAATATTTTGCTTTTCCATCTCTTTGTTGACCCAACCTTATTACCACTGGTTATTATCGTTTGTGTGTTGGAAGCATACTTACTCTGGATTTACAGAAGTAACTATAAAAGTTTGTTCGAAAAAAATACTAGGTTGCATTTGTAATTTTCGAGCTGCCTGTAAAGGCGGCTTCTTTATTTCGGCTGAATTCCCCTCTTTTACATACTGAGCATTTAGTTAATGAACCTCTGGAGGGACGGTACCATGATAGAAAAATTGATCACACTAGCTTCGAACTTGACCAATTGCATAGTTCATCCGGTTGCCGGAACTCCCTTACTTGAACTGGTACCTCATTTACCTGAAGACCTAATTGCTTTCTATTCCGTATGTGGCGGAGTGGATCTTTTTGTTGATAGCGAATACAAGATTACGATTGTCCCTCCTAGTAAATTTGTGTTAGCAAACCCTTTGATCGTTGGTGAATTGTGTGAAGATGACATTTCAAGCAATTGGTATACCGTCGCCCAGTATGATAACAATGAGTTTATCTCCATCGATCTTTACGAGGGGAGACTCGGTAAATGTTATGACAGCTTTCATGAAACTCACGGTTTAGTTGGAGAAACACCTGTTATCTCCCTTTCTTTTACTGAACTTTTATCCAAGTTGCTTTCTTTAAAAGGGGAAAGGTATTTTTGGTTAGATGAAAGTTTTACTCCGTATGGCGACGCATATGATATCTTGATTTAACATATTTGAGCTTGTGTTAAGTCTCTTTTTTTGTCCCAACCGATTTCAACTGATCAAACCAGTTTTCTCTTCTTCCTCCATTACCAGCTCATCCACATGCCCTGCTAAGCACCCTAGGCAGCAGAAGTGTTCAACGGATGGCTTCTTATTAATCAGGATCCATTCAGGTTTGTCCACCACGATCTTCTCATCACAAAATGTACAATTCACGATAACCTCCCCTTTCATGAAAACGACATTTGCCGGTTGGCATCTTCAATTTCTCTCAAGAGCTTACCTTGTGGCCTCCAGCTGCTGATGTACTCTTTTGCTTTGTCCATATCGAGGACACGATCGTTCTTGTATGATTCTTCCATCGGCTTCCGGTTCAGATTCATTTGTTTCACTCGGCTCCTCCCCTTGCCCTTCTTTTGGCAGCTCATCAATGGTCATCTGATTAGCTGGGACAACTACTGTTCCATCCCCATTGACGCTGTACTGGAGACCTTCGTGGCTCTCCTCGTCAAGATCATCGATATCCATTTGCGAGCTGGAGATATGCACAAAGACTTGTCCACCCTTCAATTTATGCAAAGCAACGATTTTAGCATCTGTCATATCACCTTTGAGTTCGAATTTGAGGACATCCTTTTTCTCACCTGCGTTGAAATCTTTAAACAATGCTTTTACTTCCGTTTTCATAGAATATTCGCTCCTTTTAATTTTAAATGTGTTCTGTAGCTATTCGTGTTTGACTGCGTGATCTACACCAGAGAAATACCCATGAACCTTGTACAAATCTCGACCAAGGGTATCCTTTTTACCGGTATACTCTTTGATGATGAACTGCATCCCATCAGATTCTAGGTACAGGTTGTCTTCAATTTCGACTTTCACTTAGCCACCTTCTTTTGTTACTTTTTCTCTGGCGGATTGAGTACGGAAGACAGAACTTCAAGCTGGAACTGGTGGTATTGGTGGGCTGGGTTGTCTGCATTATGCATGCAAATCCCTTCTGCGATCTTAGCCAGAACAAATGCATCTGTCACGTTATCGCTGCCACTCTCAAAAACCCATCGCTTTAGCACCTGCTTGGCGACCTCGATTTTGTCGGCTTTGATTGCCTTTCCGTCTGGGCCTTTATTTCCAGTCGCCCCTGCGAATTTTTTCAATGCCATCGGAGCCGCTTCAAAATATTTGAAACCTTTTCGGTGCAGTGCCATTCTCACTCCCCAACCAATGTCTCCGAGCTGGATGGCTTGCTGCGAAGAAAACCCGAACCCTTCGATACAGATGATGTCCCCTGTTTGCATATGGTCCATGATCTCATCAACCAGCGTTGTCATTCGCAATGGGTCCTTGCTTCCGATGACAGTGAGTTCTTTCCTTCGAAGGACGTTACCTTGCTCGTCCAACGCGACGAACCCTGTTTTGGTAGACGGATCTATTCCGACAAAGCGCATCGTATCTATCTCCTTTACTCCCGAAATACTTTGTTAAATATCGCGATTTCTTTACTTTCATGCTATCATCAAAATATCCAACCATTACCAAATGGGGCGATATTAAAATGGAGTTAGTTTTTGGGATTGTTGTAATGATCTCAATTGTGAATTTGTATTTTCTGCTGAAGCAAACTAATCAACATTTACAGAGAATTGAAGACTTGATTACCAAGTTAATTTATAAGAGGGATTAACATAGTTCATCACAATTTCTCTTGTGTAAAATTGCCTTTATAAAACTCCCACTCCATGCAAACCTTATCATTGGGTCAAAATGAAAAGTCAGGAGAACCCACATGGATCTTACAACACTAATGAATACTGGGAGGACATTAATGGGAATCTTAAGTGGAAATCCGCAAAACGAACCAATGCATTACGGTGAAGTCTTTGGTGTATGGAGCTACCTAACTACAACCAAAGGACTGTTAGTGGCTTATCAAACTTTTATTAACCATACTGGTGACAACGATCTTAAAAAGTTCTTGGAAGATTTAACTGTCAGCATGAAACAAGAGATAGAACAAGTTGAGCACCTGCTAAAAGTAAATGGTGTTGGATTGCCCCCATCTCCGCCAGAGCGTCCGACTGCAAACCTTGAAAGCATCCCTGTTGGCGCAAGATTTAACGATCCCGAAATTGCAGCTGGCGTATCGTTAGACATTGCAGCAGGGTTAGTTGCTTGCAGTCAAGTTATTGGCCAATGTATTCGTGAGGACATTGCGATGATGTTTGGTCAATTTCATATGACGAAAGCCCAATATGGTGCTAGGTTACTGCGTATCAACAAAGATAAAGGCTGGTTGGTTCCGCCGCCACTTCATTTACAGACCCGTGAACTCGTTCACGCTTAACATCGACAACAAGAATAATACTTAGGTTTTTCCTTTCAAATATGCTTATACAGCCATTGTCTCTAATTTGGTCATATTTTGGAGATACCAATCCAATTTGGCCAGTGGACTCCAACCAATCACGAGTCCTACTTTAATGTACGCATCCTGTTAACCGTAAATAGTTAATAGCCCTAACACCAAATCATCTGGATGCTATGCTAATGAAAAATCTTATCCATTAGCACCCTACCTCTTGGACGCCACACCCTGGCGTCCTTTCCACTTGTATATTCACCTTTTTTTACCTTTGTCCAGAACCTCTTATTCTCTCCCACATAGAATGCATTAAAACAAGGAGAGGAGGAGAATCGATGAAGATACCAAAAAGTCTATGTGCACGTTTAGCTAAAATTTTGGGTGGGACAGGCATGTCAAACGATACCTGCTCAATAATGGTTAAGCGTAATCTAAATGCAAGAATCCTAGGTAAAAAATACGACACTGAACAAGAGATTGTTATTCAGTCTTTGGACAGACGCGGAAATACTCTGAACACGGCTGAAATTACGCTCTTGCAAAGGGAAGTTCAAAAGTTCATTAACGCTGCCCGTCGACAGGGACTAAGAATCACTGCCCTTCACAATCACTGGCTATTTGATAACCCACGTCTAATGTATTTGCATATCGAAACTGTGGAACCACCCATTCAGTTTGCAAAGAAACTACGGCGTGCATTAAATGTATTGAAATAACAGAACCATGTGGCGCACAAGCATAGTTTGGCTTGCGCCACTTTTTTATCCTTTGCTTTACTAATCGATTGGTTTGTTAGCTCCTTAACCGATGATTCTTTTGAAAACAACTACTGTAATTCAAGACATATGAGCTGTATAATTTGATTGCCCATTGTTAGTTTTCTTTTTTATCCGTTGATGGAACGCCGTGTGCGATGAAAGTCGCCCGCACGGTGTAGACTCGAACGAAAACCCTCAAAAAGAGAAGGGAATAAGTCGAGAATAGCTATACTGACCCAATATTCACTTTGCAAGACAATCTAAATGGTCAATATCCCTACCATTTCGTTGAAGGCTCCTCCCAATACCTTATGCCAAAATTTCTCACCACCCAGCCATTAAAAAACGCGACTCTAACTTTTGATTTGAATGATGTCTTCATTCCAGATGCAACCGATTTGTATTACATTGCTTCTGCTCGTAATGAAATAGGTGCTGATAAAATTAATGGCTCGGTAATTACGATTCCTAATATTACCCTTGGTAAAGGACAGTTAATCATTTTTGACTTAGGATCTTACACAATGCCTTCTGCAGGAACGTATAAATTTTTCGTTACTGTTGATTCAAAACACACACAAGAGATGGTATTGAATATTACTAAAAATTAATTATCCATCAACAGCCCTCGGGACAACCCGGGGGTATTTTTTCGTCCAAACCGAAAGCTCTCCCCTGCCGCAACTGCCTGACTATTTAACAAATCGTGTGTTTTGTAAAGCTCAGCTCGTTTATAACAGAGCCGCCAAAAGTTATAACTTTAGTTAGCAGACAGTTATAAATAGAATGGCGTATGTTATATGTGCCCGTTGTAAAACACTCTTTCTTATCTGTTGATGGAACGCCGTATGCGCTGAAAGGCGCCTGTACGGTGTAGGCTCGAACGAAAACCCTCGCATATAGAAGGGAATAAGTCGAGAATAGCAATCGAATTCCTGAAGTAGTAGTTTCCAATCAAATCATTATGCTTCAGACTCCATTAAGTTTCGTTAATTCCCCTTATGATTTTTCCAACTCTTTTACAGATCCAGATGGTGATCCTCTAACTTATTCCATCGCTATACTTGACAGCAGTATCGGAGAAGTTTCCATCAACAGCATAACTGGCGTTGCTACATTCAAACCTCTTAAAGTGGGCGAAACAACTGTTACTATTACAGCAAATGATGGAATTAGCGGTAAGGCATCATATAGTTTCACTTTCAAAGTTTTTGAATAGTTTCCATCAACGCCCTCGGTAACCCGAGGGTATTTTTTATTACGTGCATTTTTCAAAATTACCGTAGTGTTAAATTTACTGCTGCCATACATATTGCCTCTTGGATGCTGTATCGATAAATGTCTTGTAAAACGCTACCTTCTCTAGTCACACGGCATACTTTGAACGCCTTCGTGCCGATTCTCTAACTCAACATCGGTCATTTTGTTTAGGTCAGGCCCATGTCCTCGTACCATTTTGCCAATCGCTCTAATAAAGCTTGCCTCGTGGTTTCATCGCGCTTCCCTCCATAACTAATGTGATAAATGAATAGTTTCTTTCCTCTACGCTACCAAATGCATAAAATTAAGTTGATAGATTTTTCATTATTACTTGAGGTGATCGAATGAAAATATATGAGAATAGGAACAAAAGAAGAGTCGGCATCAATGGCATGAAAATTGGTGGTTGCATTTTGAAACAAATCTGTTCAGTTTGTAGAAAGAACCTTGTTTATTACGACAAATTTGATGCTGACTTTTGCCCAAGTTGTAATGAGTGGAAGCAAGAGAAATGCTTAGACATGAATTGTCATCATTGTTCTACTAGACCAACAAAACCTTTAAAAAGACGATAGTTATCTCTCCACACATTGTGTTAACTATCAGCAGTCTTATCTGTATAATGTTGTTAAAATCTTCCCCCTAATTTTTGGAGGCGTTTAGATGACACTGAATCAATTAGAAAAGAGATTAGAAGATTTGTGTCTCGAAATATTGTGCGATTTAAGACCATGTTCCATCGTTGACCGACAAAAATTTGATACCTTATACAATCTATTTGAAGAAATCAGTGTACATCTCGGTACAAAAACAGAAATAAGTAGAAGAATTGTACGTAACGTGTTTTGGATCATTAGCCAGCTTCAAACTCAAACTCAATATGCCACTAGTGAAGATTTCAAAAAACTAAATGAAGAACTTGATACACTTATGTACAACCTCCATACTGGCGGTTTATTCAAGTCAATTGATACATAATGAGCATTTTGTTAAATTACCCTGTAGTGCTTTTTCAGGAAAAAACTGTTAAAATGAAATTATTCTTGCTGAACGGTGGGGTAACAGATGTTATATCTTCTTGGTACTTTGGCAGCTCTAATCGTCGTCGCATGCTTTTTCCACAGAAAGAGAGATCTGAGAAAAAGAGATGAGTTTGCGGTAAAATATTCCGCTGATGACAACATTGCACATCAAACGCTAAGCCAAATAAATCCCTCTCAACAACAAAATCCTTTTTGGTCAAGACCCCGATATGTAGACATTGAGAAAAACCCCGGCCTTTTGGCCGATAGCTGACGCCTGAATTCTACGGGCGTCAGCTTTTTTAATTTTCTTTGCGGCCGATTATGGTTGTAAAGTTGGATATACTCTTCAATTCGTCTTTGTGCTTCATCCACGCTTCGGATATCATAAGGGTAGAGCCCTTCCGTTTTAAGATGGGAGAAGAAGCTCTCCATTGAGGCGTTATCATAACAATTGCCTCTTCGAGACATGCTGATTTGGGCGCCAACCTTTGGCAGCATGTCGTGGTAAGCGTGGGACGTGTACTGGAATCCTTGATCGCTATGAACGATCAGTCCAGTCACGTCTTCCGTCTTTTCAAAGGCTTTCTGGAAGGTCCGTAGGACCAACTGATTGTCATTACGAGCTCCCATTTGATAAGCCACAATTTCATTATTAAACAAATCCTTAATGGCAGATAGGTAGAGCCAAGTATCCGCAACACGATACTGTGTGACATCCGTTACCCATTTTTTATTAGGTGCGTCTGCATGAAATTCACGTTGAAGGACATTCTCGGCAACTCGTCCCCCTGTGGATGAAACCGAATGACTTCGATACTTGCGGCGTATTCGGGAACGGAGCCTCATATCTTGCATGAGACGTAGTACCTTCTTATGGTTGATCCACACTCCGTGGTCTTACAGTAGAAATAGTTGGATTTGTCTATATCCATATTTACTATCGTACTTCTTATAAACTGCCTTGATTAGGTCTTTCAACAAGCTTGTCCCGATCTGTTGCTCTACGTTTCAAATATGCGTAGTATCCACTTCTTGAGACTCCAAATAGCTTGCACAGCTCACTGATGGTATACTCACCAGCTACCTGCTTGATCGCTGTATACTTACCTCCTGCATCCAGATTTTTAAACACTTTTTTAGCATAGAGTTCTCTCGTCTGAGCTTTTGAACATATCGGTCTTGATCAATATATTCTTCACGTCTCCCTCGCTGATCCATAAGTCCAAATTCGCCTAATAGCTTGTATTTTTTCATCCATATTTTAAGCCTGTGTCGATCTGGAATCCCCAGATGTTCCATGATTCGGCGGTATGTCCAACCTTCCTCAATATGTAGTCGTACGGCTTCTTTTTTAATTCATACGGATAATTTCTAAACTTCTGTCCCTTTTTCACCATAAAAAATATACCCCTTAGATTTCATCGGATAAACCAGGGGCTTAATCCAATGTCTGTTCTAAGGGGTGCACTTCAAAAACAAAAAAAGAAGCTGAAGCTGCAATGACCAAAATACAAAACGAGCTGAATAAGGGGACATATGTTGAGCCTTCAAAAATGATGTACTCATCATTCATGGCTGACTGGTTAAAAGACAAGCAAACAAAAGTGCAACGGAGAACACTGGAGACATACTCTGGCTTGGTAAATAATCATATACTTCCTACGCTCGGACAAATAGAATTATCGAAGCTCACCCCGCGCCATATTCAAGACTTGTACAACGATTTATTTGAAACGGGTCGTCTCTCGGATGAAAATATACAAAAAGTACACACGATCATTAATGACTCCTTAAATAAAGCCGTAAGTTGGGAAATGGTTGCAAAAAATGTTGCTTCAGTTTTGGAGAGGCCCAAGGCTAGAAAAAAAGAAATGGAAGTTTGGGAAGTAGATGAGGCTCATGAATTCCTCAAAATTGCGGAGAAAGATCGCTACTATGTAGCTTTTCTTCTTGCATTAACAACCGGCATGCGGCAGGGAGAAATATTAGGATTAAGATGGAAAGACGTCAATCTAGATACTGGTATTCTCTCCATTACACAGACTCTTAGCCATGATGGAAAAGAAATGCAGGTTGGTGCAAAAACCGATTCAGGTAACAGAACAGTAGCTATCGATGCTGAGACTGTCAATGCACTTCGTAAGCTCGCGAAGAGAAGCAAAGCGGAAAGATTAGAGGCAGGACCAGGATCATTTCAAGATAATGGGCTAGTTATTTCGACTACAGTTGGAACACCACTTACTCCAAGAAATCTTATGCGTACTTTCTATCGCATAATTGAAAAAGCGGGTGTGAAAAAAATACGTTTCCACGATCTGCGCCATACTCATGCTACAATGCTCCTTAAAGCAAATGTTAATCCTAAAATTGTTGCTGAGCGAATGGGATGGTCTGATATCAAGATGATCGACCGATACGCCCATGTCCTGCCTAACATTCAGAAGGATACAGCGGATGCATTCGGCAAGTGTTCTTTCAAAATAAAGAAGCCAAATAAAAACATCATTCGCGCCAACTTTATAAATTCGCACCAACAAAACATATGTCTTTGTATTGATAAAAATCAAAAACCCCTTGTCTACCAAGGGATTTTAACGTTCTAAGTATGGTGATCCGGACTGGGTTCGAACCAGCGACCCCCACCCTGTCAAGATGGTGCTCTCCCAACTGAGCTACCGGATCATTGGGACTTGCTTATGTAATCATTTAATGGTGGGCCCTGTAGGACTCGAACCTACGACCAATCGGTTATGAGCCGACCGCTCTGACCAACTGAGCTAAGGGCCCGAATCGTCTCGGACGTCGATCACATTTATTACTATACAGCATCACGAAATCAAATTCAAGAGGAAATAATGATTTTTTGTAATTTTTTTCACTCGTACCAAAAGAACACTAAAAAACCCAAGAAAAACACCTTGCATGATCGCCCCCAAACCCTTTTTTCCAAAACATAAACTGCAAGGTTTCGCCCCTTACCCCTTACCCCTTACTCCCCAATCCCTCCAACCAAAAAAGCCACCCCCTCCGCAAAGCCACCTCATACCCAAAGCAGCTCACAACCCCGAACCGCCCCGCGTACAAATCGGACTCCACAAAGAAAATGGCTCTTCCTCCTCTAACCGCTAAAGATAGTTAGGTAACAATTCCCCCAAAGCAAAACCCCCAGCAAACCTACCCAGCCTGCTCAGTTCCTTTGCCTTTCTCCTCCACGCGCAGCTCGGACCCATGCTCACGCAGCGCCTCTGCTCTTGCCATCTCAGCCTCCTGCTCATCTCTCATCCGGTGAGCCATCCGACTGGACGCATTGGCAGCCACACTCGCAACCAAATCATCCAAGAACGTATGCACACGGCCCTCAGCCGTTTTTGTATCCAAACGTTTAATTACGCCAACCTTATGCTTATCCAAATGACCAAAGGTCGTCACCGCGATACTTCCATATCCAAATACGGACCCAAGTGCCAATGTCTCGTCGCAGCCAAACAGTCCTTCGTCTGTTGCAATGATAGATTGAAGCGGCTCGGACAAAAGTCCTTTTTCAGCGAGTGTATCCAGTTCAATTCCAACTAAAATGGCATGCTGCATTTCGCGTTTTTCCAGTACGGCTTTCACGCTTTCTATGCATGGCTCAATGGTCAAGCCTGGATGGTATGGTGACTGCATGAGATACACGATCTCTGCGATATCCTCTACTGTCACGCCGCGTTCTGACAGGCGTGCGAGAGCTGCATTTCTGACTTCGATGCTGTGAACTTGCTTCTTCATATAAGAGACAACCCCTTCCGCAAATCGAGTGAAGTCGTTTTTATCATAGTATCACACGATGGCAAAATTGCGACAATCTTTCATTCAAATCGAACACACGAAACACTTGGGCAAGCCTCCCCAGCTCCTGTATAATTAGCACCAGAACATCCGTTAAGGAGGACAACGCTGTGGCTCTTGAGGAAATCACTTTGGACAGTCGGCATCTCGGATCGCCGGAAAAGCTGATCGTCTACACCCCTGCCCGTTACTCGCCGCTCTATTCCTATCCGGTCATTTATGTACAGGATGGAGAGGATTACTTGTCTATGGGCAGAATGGCAACACTGTTGGACAAGCTAATCGAAGAAAAAAAGCTCCCTGATCTCCTAGCCGTTTTCCTGCCTGTGGATAAAACGAAACGGCAAAGCCGCTACCATCCTGATGGACAGGAGCATCTGTCCTACCGTCGTTTTCTAGCGGAAGAGGTGGTTAGCTACATTGATACGCATTATTCTACACACCCCCTCGGCAATGGCCGAACGCTCCTGGGCGAATCGCTCGGAGGTGTCGTTTCCCTTTTTACGGCTTTATCTTACCCGCATACCTTTGGCCAAGTAGCATGCCAATCTGCTGCGATGGACACATCTTTGAACGAGCGTGTCGCAGAGACTGACTTTATCGTTCCACTGAACCTGTACCTGGAAATCGGCACGGAAGAGACAGCAGTTCAATCTGGACGCGGAACTCTCGATCTCGTCTCTGCTAACAACGAATTACGGGATATTTTGCAAAAGAAAATGGCCACCCTGGTCTATGAGACCTTTGAGGGTGACCATACGTGGGGCTTTTGGCAAGCCAATCTACCGCGCATGCTGTGCACGCTTTACGGGTAAACTTACCGTGGCTGTTCTTCCTGCGGACCTTCTTCCTTCACTGCCGGTACGAGCGCGTCTTCGAAATCGCCTTTCCGTATTGCCGACAGGATGGTGAAAGTCAGTACAGACAGCAAGAGCAAGACGAGAAAAATGAATGTAATCATCATGGCCATATACATGCTGTACGGCACCTCCTTGCACTACACAGTCTTTCCCGTGGCCTCTGGAATATACGGACCCACGCGTAACATTACACAAATGAAGAATTTTCTGTTAAAATAGTAGGATGCAAGAGCATGAGAGATAGTGAAGGAGGAGTGGTTCTTATGATGTACAGTATCGTAGTTTTCCCATCCAGCAAGGTGCAAGAAGTCGCCAATTCTTACCGAAAGCGTTACGACCCGGCATATGCTCTGGTGCCTCCGTATATTCGCTTAAAAGAAGGCTTCGAACTGGACGAATCCAAACTGCAAGAGCTGGTTAGTCATCTGGAGCAGGTTGCCTCCTCAACTGATAGCTTTACAGCAAGTTTCCACCGTTTTTCTTCTTTCCATCCGACGAATAACGTCATCTATATGGCTGTCCAAAACAAGGAGCCATTTAACGAGCTGCACCAAAAAATCGTGAACCAATGTGTAAACGAAAAAGAGACCTATGCTTTCGTTCCGCATTTGACCATCGGACGTGATCTGTCCGACGATGAGCTACGGGATGTAACGGGTCAATTGAGCATGGCTAAACTCGACTTAACGAGTGAAATTGATCGCTTCCACTTGATCTACCAATTGGAAGATGGCATTTGGAGCGTTTATCAGACTTTCCTCTTAAAAAAGTAAAGCAAGACTGATAATACTACCCTCCCTGCTTCCTTACCAGCAGGGAGGAATCTTTTTTCTCAAAAAAGGAAGTGTACACGATGACCCAAGCTACCTACCAAATCCAGTCCGTCAGCACCGAAAAAGAAATGGAAGACGCCCTTTCCGTTCGCAAAGCCGTTTTCATTGTGGAACAGGAAGTACCTGCGGACTTGGAAATCGATGAACATGACAAAGCAAATAGTGGGACGATTCATTTTGTCGCCTACAAGGACCAGCTGCCAGTAGGATCGAGCAGACTGCGAACCTACGCACCTGGCGTTGGTAAAATCGAGCGAGTGGCCGTCATTAAAAATGAGCGCGGCACTGGACTCGGACGCGAGATCATGATAGCCATGGAAGATAAGGCCAAGAGACAAGGCTTTGAAACACTTAAGCTAAATGCACAGACGCACGCGCAGCGTTTCTACGAAAAGCTCGGTTACGAAACGCACGGAGATGTCTTCGACGAAGCTGGCATCGAGCATATCGCGATGGTAAAAAAACTACGCTAAAGCAAGCTCTCTACCACTTGCTGCATCCCCTAAACACCTTTGTTCACGCCATTTCTGCGCGGGCAAGGGTGTTTTTATTGACGAACGTCTCTCCATGAAATATGCTGGTAAAGATAAAACATACGCAAGCGTATCTTTGAGGTGAAATATGCAATATTTGCGCGAGGATTGGGTCCGGGCTGCACTCACCAAGCTGACTGAGACAGGCATCGAATCGGTTCGTGTGGAGGCACTCGCACGCGAGCTGAAAATTAGCAAAGGAAGTTTTTATCACCACTTCCAGGATCGTCAGGATTTGCTCGATTCGATGATTCATTACTGGGAGGAGCATGCAACAGAGAGGATCATTCATACCCCGGATTCCACGACCCAGACTTTGGAGCAGCTTCTTGGTGCGCTCTTTTCAAGAGAACAAAAACTCGAAGCGGCGATATATACATGGGCAAAGCAAAATGCTGACCTGCGCAAACGTCTCGTGGAAATCGAAAAGCGCAGAATCAACTACGTTGCTTCTTTGTATCAAAAGAAAGGAATCTCGCCAGATGAAGCCAAGGCACGGGCTGAGCTCGCCTATTTGATGTACGTCGGCTGGTTGGTACGAACAGAAATTCACGCCGAGCTGGACATCCAAGCCGCTATTGCTTTTTTTCTCACCTGGAAGTAACTGAAAACCTTGGCTTTCGATTTTCACCAATAAAAGAAAGCCAAAAGCTTTTTATCCCCAAAACATACGCTTACGTATCTTTTTCCATCAATCATGCATGCATACATCCAATAATGAGTGGAGGAGCAAAACACATGATCACATTTTTTATATTATCTTCCGCAACAATTTTGCTTTTCATTGCCCTGCTTCATGCGTATTGGGCAGCAGGAGGACGCTGGAGCCTGGGAGAAGTCATTCCACGTACCTCTGATGAATCTCGTCGCCTTTTTACACCAGGTAAAGGACCAACCATGATCATCTCTTTCTTGCTCGCATTGGCCGCTGTTTTGCTGTTGACCCAAAGCGGCTATTTTTCTCTGCCGTTTCCCGCTGGTCTTTTGAAATGGGGATGCGTGATTTGCGCAACCGTTTTTGTTCTCCGCGCCATTGGTGATTTCCGTTATATCGGCTTTTTCAAAAAGGTCAGACATACTCGCTTTGCCCATAACGATACATGGCTGTTTAGCCCGCTGTGCGTATGGCTTGGCTTCTCCTACGTTCTCGCCTTGCTTTAGTTGTCGTTCATGATGTTCACTTACAAAAAAAGGGATTAATAGTCACTTATCGAAATAAACCTCATGACAACTATTTGGGGGAGATAGAATGAGTGACACTGGAATAAATCAGGCGAGTCAAAAACTCGACATAGGTGGAGTTAAACTATGTTTTAAATATTACGGTGAGGTAAGTGATTTTCCTACGGTGGTTTTTGATTCTGGTTATGGTTGCACATGTAACTATTGGGCTTCGATTAGTGATGAAATTTCAAGCCAAACAAGAATGTTCATTTATGATCGGGCAGGTATAGGTGAAAGTGAGAACGATGAGAAACCTCGACACAGTCAGCAAATCATTGAAAATCTGAGGAGCTTGCTTCAGAAAGCAAACGTTCCCTCCCCTTATCTTTTAGTCGGGCACTCATTTGGGGGACTTAATGTTCGACTGTATGCGAGTACATATCCAGAAGAAGTTGCCGGAGTGATTTTATTAGATCCATGTCATGAAGATCAAAATAAAATCATGGTCCCGTTATTTTCAGATGAACTTAAGGCTGAGTACTATAGTCAGTTTGTTCTTGAAGGCTCTATTCAAGAAATAGAAGAAAGCTTTGAGCAAGCTCGAAAATCTAAATCACTTGGTAACCTGCCACTTTTTGTCGTAACCGGTACATTACAACCTCATCATAATTCTGAATCTATGTCTGCTTGGATCTCATTTCATAAAGAACTTACTAAATTATCAACCCGTAGTAAGCATATCATTGTTCAAAATGCCGGCCACGCGATCCATATTGATCAGCCAAATGTTGTAGTAGATATCGTTAAAGAAATGCTGCTCCTAAGCAAAGCTAAAAGCAAGTGAGGTCATTCATCATTCAGACCTAGCCATGTAATTAACGACCAAGTCTTCAGGCACCAAGCCTCCTGGAAAAACACAAACCCCGTCTGTATGGTTATAGACGGGGTTTTCTTCGTAAGCAGCCTCAAGACTCCGAACTATTTTCTTTTTGCCGCAATCGCACGCAACCGCTCTACTGCCTCATCTGGCGCTGTATGTAAGCCAAGCATGGCGTGGAAAGGCTCCTCTCCGCGCCAGCCATGGAAATCGGAGCCTCCCGTCATGACAAGGTCATTTTCCTGTGCCCAGCTGCGGTAGACTTTTCTTTGCTCCTCGGTATTGTCCGGGTGATTGACCTCAATCCCGTCCAGTCCAAATGCAATTAACTCCTGGACCAGCTCGTCATCGTCATAAAGTCCGGGATGCGCCAGTACTGCGACTCCCCCTGCATCCTGAATCAAACGGATCGCTTCCTGCGGGGTGATTCGCGGTGGATTCACATACGCTGCTGCCCCTTTGCCTAAGAATTTCTCAAAAGCTTCTTCCATCGTTGCCACAATACCGAGCTCAATCAGCTCTTCTGCGATATGAGGGCGCCCGATATTTTTATCCGTCCCCTGCTTGCGGCGGTAGACGTTTTCAAGCGTAATGGGAATTCCGAGCTCCTGCAGCTTTGCAATCAACAGCTGATTCCGCTCATGACGCGTCTCACGCAGACCAACCAAGCGTTCCTGAAAGGAGCTGTCCTCATACGGGATATAGTACCCGAGTACATGGATATCTTGTCCACGCCCAACTGAGCTGACCTCCACGCCCGGAATAACCTCGATCCCCAGCTCTTTGCCAGCCGCTAACGCCTCGGGAATCCCAGCAACCGTATCATGATCCGTGATGGCGAGAGCCTGCAAGCCTGCCTCCTTGGCGAGACGCACGTTTTCTGCTGGATCACACGTCCCATCTGAAGCTTTTGTATGGGTATGCAAATCTGCGCGTTGGTTCATCGTACGACCACTCCTTCATTTCTTTTTTCTCTACGTCTGAATTGTGAATACGCCACATAGGATGGTACCAAACCCGATTTCTCACAGGTTGAGCCGAGGAGGATGTCCATGCGGTTAAAAAACAAAACCCTGACCGGTGTCGTGCAGCCGCTCTCCTATGTCGACAAGATGTTGCGGCAACAAGGCTTTCGCCGATCAGGTGGGGATTCCATGCCCACGTATGATGTCGTCATGTACGACTCCGCAAGCAGCAGTACGTATTTCCTGCGCATCCCGACGAACTTCAGCAGTACAACGACTGGAAAAGGCGAGCTTACCGTCAAGCTGGGGCATCCGTATTTGGAAGCCAAGTTTTACATGACCACTGCTTCTGAAGAGCTTTTCTTCATTCCCAAAGCGGTTCGTGAAGCAGCGGAGCATAAACTCGCCGAAATCGCAGACTACCTCTCGTCCCCTACTGCACCATCCTGAACATCTGTACCAGCCTTTCTCCACAGCCACCGATTTTGGGCAAACCGAAAGACGACTCTCTCTTCTTTTTGAAGTCCAACAAGATAACCCATGAACGCCGTCCGAAACAGGACGAAACTGGAAGCGTTCTCTATGGAAATGTGTAAACGCTCACACAAGAGAGCAAGTGCATTCTCCAACGTATTTTCTTCTTCCAAAATTTCTTCCAAAACGGTATAGATTCGCTGATGCCACTCGATGTTTTTTTGTACGCTGTTGATCACGGAGGTGATATAGGGTCCGTGACCAGGTAAATATCCGCTATAGTTTGTCTCTTTCAGCTTAATCAGACTGAGCAGCGTTTCATGAGCATCTACAAGAAACGGGAGCTTATGCTTTTCCAATACCTCTTCACCTAAATAACTGTCGGCGGCAAAGCATATATTTTCACAAACGACACCGACTTGTTGCCAGCTATGTCCCGGCAGAGAAAGGATAGAGAACTCCATGCCATCAATCTGCACGACATCCTCAAGGGGAAGGAGGTGGTCCACCCGCGAAGCTTGGGCAAGTAGAAACTTGTTACGAAGGTCCGCTAGTGGTTCTGCCCCCATGTTCAAGTAGATTGGTTCCAAAATGGGATACCGAATAATAGCCTCTTCTAACGGTGGCGCCCAGACCTGTGCTTCGGGCCAGCATCCGAGCAGATAGGCGTTGCCCCCGAAGTGGTCGGCATGAGCATGTGTTTGAATGATGGCACACAAGGGCTGGGCGATGGCGTCCAGTCCTTTCTTGATTTTCTTTGCGGTCTGTGTATCCAATCCGGAGTCAATCAAGATCGCCCCCGTCTTCCCGATGACGATACCAATATTGACGTGACCGGGAAAAAAGCCGACACGGTCTGTGATCATTTGCGGTGTATTTGCAGACAAGACTCGTCCCTCATTTCATCCTTGTTCTTACCTTTATTTTCTCCATAATAATCGCCATCCCCTTCCTTCCTGGCGGATTTGTGTGCTTTTTACAGAGCCAAGTGGCCCAATCACAGAGTAAGGGAGCCGCTTTTTGCTGATCCCACTGAACATATGAGTCGTAGCTGCTACGGCAACAATCGTAATCAGAGAAAAAATCGTCCGCTCGATGCCAATCGTCCGTAGCGAGAGGGCAACAATCAATCCATCAATGGCCAGGATCAGAAGCGCCACAGGTATGTTGAAGCGTCTGGCAAAAAACTGGGCGAGCAAGTCTGTCCCACCTGTATTTGTTTCGTAGGCAAGCATTAGACCCACCCCCATTCCGATCATGACACCTCCAGTAACGGCAGAGCTGGATGTTGACAATAGATTCCATTGGCGCAAGTCAGACATCACATCAATGAAAAAGGAGGAGATGAGCATCCCGTGAAAGCTGTGATAAAACAGCCTTCGATCGAAAAAAAATACGATGAGATACATTGGGAGGCTAACAAAGATCATCACCATGCCAGGAGGCAGCTGCATGTAATACGTTGCCAAAAGACCAATGCCGATCATGCCGCCATCCATCAGTCGGTGTGGGACGAGAAACAGGTTGACCCCTACTGCTACCAGCATGCTGCCAGTAAAGATCGCCAAGCATTTATACAGCCAGTTCACGCTCCTCCCCTCCCTTGGACAGTTGCTCGTTTATGTTTATGATTCGGATGTTTCAGGTATGTCCATCCGCCTCTCTATCAGCACATATGGGAATCGGAACGTTTTGACTCTTCCGTTGACCAATTGGTATACTAACCTATAACAACGAATATACGAATGTTTACACAAATGATTTCGTACATTGAAAGTACATTTATAATAACGGAGGTGAATTCTCCACCTTTCGTACTGCGGGAGGCTGGAGGTATGCTTGGAGAGTCCGATAGGGGAGATTACGCTGAATCTGCTGCTCGTGATGTTTTTGGTTCTTCTGAACGGCTTCTTCGTCGCAGCAGAATTCTCGTTGGTAAAAGTTCGCCAAACCCGTCTGACCCAGCTCGTAAGCGAGGGCAATAACCAAAGAGCCCGCTACGCGCAAAAGGTCACGAAACAGCTTGACGCCTATCTGTCTGCCTGCCAGCTCGGAATCACGCTGGCATCGCTTGGATTGGGCTGGGTTGGTGAGCCTGCAATCGCCCATTACGTCGAGCCCATGGTAGCATTTTTCCACTTACCTCAATACTTGGGTGGCCCGATTTCACTCGCTATTGCCTTTGCGATCATTACTTTTTTGCATATCGTTTTAGGCGAGCTGGCTCCCAAGTCGTTGGCGATTCAAAAAGCAGAGGCAACCTCGCTTTGGACAGCCGCTCCACTCATGTTTTTCTACAAACTGAGCTATCCGCTCATCTGGTTTCTGAATGGAGCAGCAAATCTCTTAATCAGACGATTGGGAATCGAGCCGGCTTCTGAAAATGAATCCGCTCATACCGAGGAAGAAATCCGTCTACTGGTTAACCAGAGTCATAAAAGCGGGCATATCGATCAAACCGAAATGGCGCTTGTTGACAATGTTTTTGAGTTTTCCGAACGACTTGCCCGGGAAATCATGATTCCACGCATTGACATGATTTGTCTCTACGATGACAACACGTTCGAAGAGAACCTCCACATCATGAAGGAATCGCGTCACTCTCGCTTCCCTGTCGCTCACGAGGACAAAGACAGATTGATTGGATTTGTCCACATCTCCGATTTTTACCTGTCAGCGCTGAGCACAGGCAAGGCAGAATTGAAAAACTTCCTTCGCCCGCTCCTTACCGTGCCCGAATCGATGGAAATTAGTCACGTACTGCGGCTGATGCAAAAGCGCCGCTCTCAACTGGCGATCGTCATTGATGAGTATGGTGGAACGGCAGGTCTTCTTACGATGGAAGACATTCTCGAAGAAATTGTCGGTGATATTCAAGACGAATTTGACGAGAATGAACGACCAGAAATCGAGGAGAGCACCAACAACGCTCTCTCCGTTTCAGGAAAAACATTGTTGAATGAACTGAACGATTTTCTTACGATTGAAGTCGTCTCCGATGAGGTAGACACGATTGCCGGTTGGCTCTACAGCCAGTTAAATGAAGAAGTAGCAAAAGGAAAGGCAGTCATGTTCCAAGGCTATCTCTTCACCATCAGTGAGCTGGAAAATCACCGAATTACGCGGGTCGGCATTACCTATGTCGGTGAAGACGCCCCGGAAGCTCTACCTGAAGACACCGTGCTTTTGCACGCACAATCGTAACCACACGTATTTGGCAAGTGTCCCCTGCCGCCAGGGGGCACTTCTTCTTTCCATGTAAAGGCGAGCAAGCAGATACGCCAGAACATCCCTATCATCTTTTCGAGGTGTCATGATGAACTATGCACTACTAGACAACAAACCCATCCTGTTGCTACCAGAGACCTACAATCGCATACCGTTTTGGCGCATGGCTGCCCGGCAGGATCAGGTTCGGTGTCCAGCCTGCGCATCAGCGCTTCGTTTAATTGCAGGGATCAGCTTTGAGCCTTATTTTGCCCATCCAGAGGAAGCTGACTGTCCGATTTTGCAGAACGATGGTGCTGACTCCACGGCTTGGCTGCAAACACTGGATGAAACGGCCGCCACTGCCTTTCAAGCGGCTATCCGCAAAGAGACGAGCATAGATCTGGGACAAGCATACATAGCTGGACAATCCACACAAGACGCGAGCAACAGCGGCAGCCAGGCTGGTACCGACAATGCTGAGCTCGCTTTCCCTACCGATCAAGCTGGCATGTCACAAGCAGCTCCGTCAACGGAAGACGATGATTCGGTTATGATCGGTTCTTTTCGCATGCCCAAAAAAAGAACGATCGGCAGCAACGCAGCACCTTCTCCGCCACCGCCCAAGCCTCCGATCTTTCGCAAGCGCTTCACGCCCAAGAAAAGCATCCAGCATCTGCTGGAGCAAAAAAGAGATGAGCCCTTGCATCCGGGTCAACAACTGGCAGTTGACACAACAGATGGACCCTTGCTGATTCTCGCAGGGGCTGGCAGTGGCAAGACACGTGTGATGACAGCGCGCACCGCTTATTTAATCCGAGAATGCGGCGTAGAGCCAAAGCAAATTTTAGTGGTCACCTTTACAACCAAGGCAGCGGATGAAATCAGACAGCGCATCGCCAGACAGCTTCCTCCCCACCAAGCTCGTGAATTGATCGCCGGGACCTTCCACAGCATTTTTTATCGCATGCTTATGCACCATCAGCCTGATCGCTGGGATCAGCAGCGTTTGCTGAAAAAGGATTGGCAAAAATGGCGCCTGCTAAGAGAAACAGGAGCTCTGCTTGGCCATGACGACTTGATCGCCCTCAAGGAAAATGACATGCAGGAAGCACTGGGAATCGTCAGTCGATGGAAAAACGAATACCTGCTGCCTCATGATGTTGCCTATCGGGAAGCAGACAGTGCTGCGGAAAAACGTGCTCAGGCGCTCTATCCGATTTACGAAGCAACCAAGAGAAAGCATAACTGGTTCGACTTTGACGATATGCTGCTCGGTTGTTATGAGATGCTTCGTGAAGACAAGCAGCTATTGCAGCGCTACCAAAATCGAATTACCCACGTGATGATTGATGAGTTTCAGGATATCAACCGCATCCAGTACGAAACAGTCAAGCTGCTCGCCGCTCCGCAAAACAATCTTTGTGTCATCGGTGACGACGACCAATCGATCTACGGATTTCGCGGCAGTGATCCCCAATACATACTGGGCTTCACTAACGACTTTCCACAGGCCAAATCCATTACATTGGAAGTGAATTATCGTTCACACGCTTCTATCGTCAGCCTGGGCTATTCCTTGATCGGTCACAATCGTGCGCGTTGGGCAAAGGAATGTCTCTCCTTTCATAGCGAGGAGGGAGACACGTATTTATTCGAGCCGGAGGACGAGGAGGAACAAGCCTCTCGTATCGTGGATGAAATTCTTCACCGCCGTGAGCAAGGAGCGATTCTTGGGGAATGTGCCGTCCTTTATCGGACGAATGAATCTGCCCGTCCGATTTTGGAGCGGTTGAGTGAGGCGGGCATCGCTTTTCACTACACCCAGGAGGAAGACTCCTTTTATCAGCGGCAAACCGTACGTTGGACGCTGCACTATTTGCGACTCGCACTGAACCCCGATGATACGGACGCCTTGAAAGAAATATTGCCCACGCTCTACATCTCAGCCGAAATGTGGAATGTGTTGCGCAGCCAGGCTATTTTGGAGGATATTCCGATTTTGCATGTCCTCCCCCAACTCACACAGCTTAAGCCGTATCAGCGAAAGCATTTGCAGGCAGTTACCGAGATTCTGGCGGCTGCCAAGGATTGTCCGCCTGCACAGGCACTCGAGCTGATTTATGAGGACGGCAAGCTGCGAGATTATTTGAAAAAACGGGCGCGTGACCGGGAAGATGGCCGGGAGCGCTGGAGTGATGAGCTGCAACAAATTCTGGCGGCTGCAAAAAGGCATAGCACGGTCAGTGACTTTTTAGCCTATATTCAGCAGATGGCCCAAAAGGAAAAGGAGTGGCGCACACAGCGGCCACTCCCGGAAGAAGCTGTACATGTATTGAGTATTCATCGCGCAAAGGGGCTCGAGTACGATCATGTCTTTTTACCCGACCTTGTAGAAGGCGCTCTGCCGCATGAATACACGCTGGACGAGCTGCGCAAGGGTGTCAATGCAGCCCTGGAGGAAGAACGCAGACTGCTATACGTTGCGATTACCCGGGCTAGGCACAGCCTGAGTATCGGCATCCCCCGCGAACGATTCGGACGCAAGACCAGAGCCTCCCGCTTCATCGCCGAAATGGGCAGGTAAATATTGAAAGCCTCCACCCATGTAAATCAAAAATTCTTCCATGTTTGTAATTAGTGGAAACATAAAAAAGGCTCCCTTCCTCGTATACTACGTTTTTGTATAGTATGCGGGGAACAGGAGCCTGTTATTCATTTTAGCCGCCAATGATGCTATAGCCAGCATCGACGTGCAGAATTTCACCGGTAATACCTCTGGACAGGTTGCTGAACAAGAACAATGCAGTGTCGCCTACCTCAGATTGGTCAATCGTACGACGCAATGGAGCTTTTTCTTCAATTTCCTTCAGAACGGAGTTGAAGTTGCGGATTCCTTTTGCCGCCAGCGTACGGATCGGACCTGCGGAGATCGCATTCACGCGGATGTTTTCTTTGCCCAGGTCGTTAGCCAGGTAGCGTACAGATGCATCCAGCGCCGCTTTTGCAACACCCATCACGTTGTAGTTTGGTACAGCACGCTCGCCTCCCAGGTAAGTCATGGTCACGATGCTTCCTCCCTCAGTCATCAAAGGACGAGCTGCACGAGCTACCGCTACCAGAGAGTAGGCACTGATGTCTTGCGCCAGAGCGTAGCCATCGCGGGAAGTATTGACATACTCACCTTCGAGCTCCTCTGTTTTGGCAAATGCGATGCAGTGTGCCAAGCCGTGGATAACACCCACTTCTTCCTTGATCAAGGCAAAAGCTGCTTCTACATCCTCGTCTTTGGTTACGTCGCAGTTCACCAACAGCGAGTTTGCTCCGATTTTTGCAGTCAATTCCGCTACGTTTTCTCGCAGACGCTCTCCCTGGTATGTAAAAATCAGGTTTGCTCCCGCATTATGTAAAGATTGTGCGATACCCCAGGCAATGCTGCGATGATTAGCAACACCCATGATGACGATGTTTTTTCCTTGTAACAATGTATTCATTATGTATGCCCCTTTCCAACATATTCCCCTGCCATTATAACCGATCTCGTCCACGGTTACGAGAGGGACAGCGAAGGGATTTTCGCGGAAAACGGGCTGCGCTCCATACTTTTCCCTATTCTGTACTGGCTGGCTGGTCAATTCCAGTCGATTGCTTGTCGAAAGACCCCCATGATTCATCGAGCGGATTTAGCGATGTGCCGTTTGCCGGGAATTCTGGCTGTCTATGTATTTGCTCCTCCGTGCTTTCTGCCTGCTGTGCTGTTTTCATTTTCAGGACTCCTTTTCTCGAATAGAGACTGCCATTCTTTCCTTAGACTGGCAACGGAGTCAGGCATTTATACATGCACATGATTTCCCTGCAAATATGCCGTCAACACCATATAGACGAGAATTGCCCCTATAAAATAGGCACCCAGCTGCGCTTTCTTTGCACTGAGAATATAGGGAACGAGATGGCTGGCCGAGACGTACAAAAAAATGCCTGCCGTGAGTGCCAATATGACACCGGACCAGCTCGGAGGAAATATACGTTCTACCGCGCCCACACTACCTGCCCCGATCATCGTGGCAAGCCCGAGGGAAGATGCCCCCCAAAAAGCTTTTTGTCGAGAACGGGTAGCGGCAAGCAGCAGCGATGCCACCGTTATGCCATCCGGCACCTTATGCAGCAGCATCGCGACTAAAACCGATGCACCCACACCCGCATCCATCTGAAAGCTGGCGACAAGCGACATCCCCTCGACAAAAGCATGCAGCAAAAAACCGGTCAGCACGCCAATAACTCCTGTAGACCCAACCTCTTTGCCGGCTTTTCCAATCAATTCCAGTGTAAACATGAGCGCAAAGCCTATCAATACAAAAGGCAAGATACGCTGCCCTTCCTTTTCCAATACGTGTGGCACGACATCCAGCATGGTAATGGCAAAAAGCAGTCCGGCTCCGGCACTAATCATCGCAAACAAGGACTGGGTAGACCACGCGCGCAAGCATAACAGCAATCCGCCGACACTGCTCGCTATTGCTGCGGACAAAAAAACAATCCAGAACTCAGGCTGCATACGTACGGTCCTCTCCTCATCACTAGGTATGGACGTGTATTCCTTCCATATGTACGCGCATGTCCCGGTCATTATGAATCGCGCTCTTCCGTTTGACAAAATATGCGTAACTGTCCAAAACGGACGAAACTCCACTTCTTTTTAGAACCTTTGTCGATTTTCTCTTTCCCGGAAAAAAATGGTGCTATAATGAGGCCACCGGGAATACTGAGGGGAAAAAAGGAGTGATTCGGGATGGATGTACAAGTTTGGATGGCTTCGAAAGAGGTAGCTGATCGCCTTGACGTACATGTTCGTACGCTGCGTAACTGGCTGGACTTGTTTGTACCCTTACAAGAACGTCTGAAAAATCCGCAGGGTCACTATTTGATTAGCGAAAAAGGCTTTGAATTGCTGAAAGAAGTAAAGGAACGCAAGGATAACGGGAACAGCTCACTGAAGGAGATTCAAAAACAGTTCATCGAGGAAGGGCGTATTTCCGAAGATATGCTTTTCTCCGAAGAGTTCTCTCTCACAGAGGAAACAGCAGTCACGGTCAGCGCGCCAAACAAGCTATCTTCCGGCATGCGCGAAATGGAAATGACGGTGCAGGAAACGTTGGTACAGTTCCAAAACGAACTGACCCAGCTCTCTTCTTTAAATCATATGCAGGCAACCATCCTGCAAAAAATCGCTGACATCGAGGAAATGCAAGAGTCGCTACGATTGGAAATGCGCCGCGTTACTTTTGAAATGGATCTCATGCAGCAGCGTTTGACCCGGCGCAAGGAGCGCTATGCCCGTCACGAGCCGCGCTGGTCACTCAATCCATTCCGTTGGTTTACCAGATCGGATCGTGCTGCAGAACAGTAACAATCCCTTTATATGGAGCTATGTGTGTAAAGTCTGCCGTTTTTTAGCAGGAAAGCTTCCATGCTCCTTGAGGATTCTGAGTAGTTATTGCGAATATTATTTAGCGTTCAAATATTTTTTAAAAGAATGGGTCAAAGGTAGTCTCCCTCCTTTTCTTGTGGTATATTTGCACTAGGATAACTTACCAAAAAGTAGGACTATTCACATTAAAGGATATACAGCTGGCTGAGCCGTGTGTTTCTGGCGATGCCCGGTTGTACGTATACTGGATAGGCGTTTTAACCATTCCTATCCGTACAAAAAAAGGACAGGGGTCTTTCGCTGTGAGAAAACTGCATATTACCTCGGTCAAGCCGGGAGATGTAATCGCCAAAAGTGTGTTCCTGGAAAACGGAAACGTCCTCTTGGGACACGGGGTGGAATTGACCGCCCGTTACATTGAACGGCTTGTTCGATTGGGGATCGATACTCTCTACGTTCAGGACAAGCACACCGACGATATCATTCCAGAAGATGTCATTCGCGATGAGACTCGTAAGGATGCAGTAGATACGGTTTATAAGACAATGACCACATTGATGGATCAGCCTCATATGAAAGGTCGTACCTCTCTCCCTGACTTTGGGAGCAGCTTTCAAAAGGTATTTCGGGAGATCTTGACTGACCTGAGTAGCCGCCGAGATGTCCTGGTCAATTTGTCCAATCTCCACGTCTTGGATGGATATTTTTTTCACCATGCTGTCAATGTCGCTGTTCTGGCAGGTGTAGTCGGTCTCGCCAAAGGCTATAATCAGCAACAAATGATGGAGCTGGGTATTGGAGCTCTCCTGTTCGATATCGGGATGACGCAGGTCCCAAAAGAGCTGTGGACCATGCGAACCGAGCTGACTGCAGAGGATCGCCAGCGTATTCAATACCATACAGAGGACGGCTTCAATATTTTACGCCATCAGCACAATATCTCGGTCGTCTCCGCCCACTGTGCACTGCAGCATCATGAGCGCTACAATGGAACGGGATACCCTCGTCAGCTCAGTGAAAAAAATATTCATGAGTACGCCCGTATCGTCGCCATCGCGGATGTATACGATGCGTTGATTTCTCCCCGCCCTTTTCGCAAAAGCTACTCGCCCAGTGATGCCACGGAGTTTCTGTTTGCTTCCGGGAACACCTATTTTGATCTCGATTTGCTCAAAATTTTTCTCCAGCACGTTGCCATTTATCCGATTGCCACTACCGTTCTATTAAGTACGGGACATATCGGTGTTGTTTCCTATGTCAACCCGCTCGCCGTCAGTCGGCCGATCATACGCATTCTGCAGGAGGAGGACGGTTCACCTGTTGCCTCTCCTTATGAGATCAACCTGTACGACAAGGAATGGATGACTGTTACCATAGTGAAATCATTGTAGCGATTAGCGCTCGCTTTGATGCTCCCTGCTTCCCGAATGTGTACGCTGCCAGAGCCCCAAAAGCAAGATGAAGGTCACCATTGCTACTTTTACTGTCGTCTCTGCCCAGCCCTGACTTGCGACCCAATCACTTACGACCTGCTCCGTCAAAATCATGTTGGCAGCAGCCAGTGCAAGGACAGCGGCTCCCACGTACACGAGCCAGGCAAACCGCTCCATTGCTTTTAAAATGAGCTGACTTCCGAAGATCATGAGTGGAATGCTGATCAAAAGACCGAGAACAATCAAAAGGATGTTTCCCTGTGCTGCTCCGGCAATAGCCAGGACGTTGTCGAGCCCCATCATCACATCCGCGATAACAATCGTCTTTACGGCTTGGACGAGATTATCACTCGCGTCTATGTGTTCACTTTCCTCCTCTTCACGCAGCAGCTTGAAGCTAATCCAGAGCAAAATCACGCCACCCACCAAGTACAGATATGGGATTTGCAGCAAATAAACAGCAAGGATCGTAGCCATGACCCTGACGATAACAGCCAGAAATGTCCCCCACAAAACCGCTTTCTTCCGTTGGACAGCTGGCAGTTTACGGCACGCTACTGCGATTACTACCGCATTATCCCCGCTGAGTACAATATTAATCGTAATGATGAGTAACAGTGATGAGAAAAATGTCGATTCTAGCAAGCTGTACGCCCTCCTACTTCCTCTTGTGCTGTCAAATTCATCGATCTGGTGAAAAACAAACGATCTCCCCTGCACTCCCCCTGCTGTCCGGGGTTGTTGTCCATCGAGGATTTCAGTATGATGGTAACGAGGAGGGTTGTCGAAATGTCGAAACAATTCGTTATTGAAGCGATTATGCTGGCTATCTACGGGGAGTTGATGGCGCCATCGCAACCGGTAGAATACCTGATACCCGCGTCGACAATCTATGAATTGGACGAATTTATCCAAAGCCCAGAACCTATCATGCCCTACTCTGGCGACGATCAGTACGTGCGCCGGATTATGCAGGAAATGAGTCAGTTTTTTTCCGATCCATTCAATCGCAAACGACTGGAAAAAGGGTTGATCGCGCCTTGGTCCAAGGTGCCTTTTACTTTCCCAAACGGCGTTACCCTGACGGTCATCAAGGTTGAGGATAACGCGATGTGGGGAGAGATCTTTGATCCTGTCGAGACCCAGCTTCTGCTTACGTCCATACGATTTGAAGTTCCGCTGATTACCGATCAGCCAGACTATCAGGATCGGATTTTGGAATATATTGTACCCGTTCAATTTTACGATGTGGATGACTTTGACTTTGCTTTGGAGCAGGGCATATCACTCAACGATTTGCGTGAGCCTTAAGCTTTCTTGCAACTACGAAAATGAAAAAGGATGACAGACTGACAGGAAGTACTTGTCGGTCTTTTCCTATTATGGCTATATCTCCAAAGAAAATCGGCTCAACTTTTCTTTTTTATGCCTCGTTGGACTCGGTACCGATAGCCTGCAGCCAAATTCATTTCTTCCGGATGTTGAACAGGTCTTCGGGACCGGGACTGCGGACGTACTTTCAGCAAGAAAATCCTCACTAGATAGGTTTGTCCATGGTACAATATGGGTAAAGAATGGAAAGAGGTCCGGGGAGGAATGTTTGTATGGAACTGACACAACAAGGCAATTCAGCGGAATGGGGTACAGAAGGCGCAACGGCCCAATCTATTTTGTTCAAAATGGGAAATGAGTATTACGGACTTCCCATCTCTTTGGTACGTGAAATTATTAAGCCATTGCCAGTAACACGCTTTCCAAAATCACCGCCCTATGTAGAAGGAGTTATTGATCTGCGCGGACGGATTTTACCGATCATCAACCTGCCCAAAATGTTTGGTTTGGAACCATCAATGGAAACAGATGATACACGCTTCGTCGATTTGCAATTAGAAGGACTGAGTATCGGAATTATCGTAGAAGCTGTGTCAGAGGTCTTGAATATTCCTCAAAAGCTGATCGAGCCTGCTCCCCCCATCATCGCTGGGGTAGACGGCAAGTATTTGCAAGGAATTGCCCGTATGAATGATAAGCTGATCATGCTGTTAGATGTGGATGAAATTTTTGGACAGTGGAAAAAATAATACCTGTTTGTGAAAGTATGCCCAGGCCGATAATGGTTCTGGGTTTTTATATTCTGGAAACCTCCCTGCCATATCATCCGTACTATATGGTTGTACTTATTTGGACCCGGAGTGTGATTTGCAGTGCCGATCTATGATACATCCTCAATCGCCGAGCGAATTCCGCTCGCATGTACGACTGGACAATTTGGGTTGCTCTATGAGGCTTGCAGTATCTCTTTTCGCGAAGAAGTGAGTAAGGAGGAGTTTTGTTCTTACGCCTCTTCGTTTCATCACGATATCATCCGCTATCAACCCACGCCTGCTTCTGTTGTTTCTATGGGCGGGATTGTTCGCTATGTCTGGATCTCAGACAATAATCAAAAAGGCTTGTCAGCAGCCATAGATGTGTCAGGTACAATTATCGGCCTTCGCTTGGCACACCTAGCAGAGTATCCCATTACAGACCAGCTTAAGAGCCACTTTCGGTACCGATTCCCCTTTCATGGGGAGTGGTTTACGTATTGGGGTGGGAAAAATGATCTGGTCAATTATCATTACGCCTATGAAAATCAGCGGTATGCCTATGATTTTATCATCCTGGACCATGACTGTTCAGCAAAAGGAGATCCGCTCCTCAATGAAAGCTATTTCGCCTACGGTAAACCTATTTTGGCTCCATGTGCAGGCAGAATCGTCCGTGTGGTAGACAACATCCCTGACAATGTGCCAGGCCGAGTGAAAAACGAACAGCAGCCAGCTGGCAACTACGTGGAAATGGATCATGGTCATCACGAGTTCAGTCTGCTTGCTCATTTACAATACCACTCTATCACGGTCGTTCCGGGTAATTATGTACAAGCTGGTGATGTCATCGGATTGTGTGGCAACTCTGGCAACTCCAGTGAGCCTCATTTGCATTTTCAAGTCTCCAACGGTTCCGAGCTGCTTGCAGCCAAATCGATTCCATTCGTTTTTGAGAATGGCTTGGAACTCGTGCAAGGTATGACGGTGATAGGTAAATAGAGAATAGTATGGATAAAACAGAACAAACGTTCTATAATATAAATATGTACCATTACTTTCCATTAGGAGTGAGTTCATGCAAATAGAAAACGACAAAGCTGTCCTAACCGTTACGAATTCGGATGTATCCCAATCCAGCTTCCAAAATGTATGTGCGGAGCAGCTCAGTCTTCAATGCTGCAACCTAAGTGGAATGAATATGCTTGATGTCAATTTGACTGGACTTTGTATCGCTGATGCGAATTTGAGTGAGCTCCATGTTAAAGATGCTCAATGGGGCGGCGCCAAATTTGAAAGTATTGGTTTTGGCAACCCGAGCCAACCGGATGTTGAATTCAATTCGACTCCCGTACAATTTAGCAACTGCAATTTAAATCAAAGCGTTTTTCACGATTGTAATTTATCGAATATCAGGATGGACAACTGTAACATTTCTGGATTGGTGATAAACGGTGTGGATATAGAAAAATTAATCAAGCAGTACGGCACAACGGATCAAAAATAAAAAAACCTCTATCGAGGACTTTACAAAGATGAGCGACCGCGTTTTAGCGGTTGGTTTTTATGCGCTCCGGAATTCATAAACGTGCCGCTTATGAATCCCTACACGTTAAAAAGGGCGGGAGCTTTTCCCACCCTTTTCTTGTCCTTTCTGCTCACTCCCTTCCACCACTGGCCAAATACGCGTAATTGACCCACACCATTTCTTCGATTCCCAGAATCTCCTTAAACAGGTCAACTGAGTCGTATAACAAAGAAGCCCCGGTCTCGTCATCCACGTCAGTCAATAGTTGCAAGTCAAAGAGCGAGCGCAGCTGCTGTACCTGTTTGGGTCCCGTGATCCGGTTAAAGGATTGCGGCCTGATTCGGGTAATCCCTTTACCTACCTCTCGCCGATACAACTCCGAACGCACAACCCGATCCAATATGTCCTCATACTTTTGGCGAACGTCCTCGCTATCTGTAATCCTTTCCTGCAGGTTTACATCCGGATAGAGCCGGCCAAATTCCTCTTCTGCCATTTCAACGTCGAGCGAATAGCTGATCGTAGCAGAGGAAACCTCATAGCCAGCATCAAACAGCCGAAAACCCCAACCGTTGTCTTCCGCATCATGAAACCAAAGGAGCGGCACGTATTGCTTCGACAGCAGCAGCAAAAATTGCACCGTCGATGAAGTTTGCAGCCACTCATCCTGCAGGAAAAAAGCGTTCCAGTCGACGTTGACGTTTCGATGGAAGTATGATTGTTCGATTTTGGACAAGGCGATCAGTACTTTCGGTTCGTATTTGCGTGGATAAAGAATGCCGGTCGTGAACTCACCCATTCGTTTTCCACCGCTTTCTGGAAGGCTTTCCCTAATCACTCTTCATATTCTATTCAGGTACCGCTTGTTTTTTGCTGTGATCTTTATCAAACGTGCTCGTATGTATAATCGTATGCACTGCACCTGATGGCAACAGCTCGGATCGGTACAAATGCACATGCTTTGCCTTCCACTGAGGAGGTTCCATGGCCAGATATCTATCATTCCATTCATCGAGTGGCAATCCGTTTTCTTGCTCTTCAGGTCCGTGCGCCAGCGTAACATGTGGTCGATAGCGTTTTCGATCATAGGCTAAGCCCTGATGCAATTCAAATCGTTTTCCGAGCAAAAGATGCAACTGCTTCAACGAGCTTACCTGTCCTCGCAGCCCGAGCCACAATACACGTGGTTTATCCGCATGCGGAAAAGCGCCAAACCCTCCGACACGCAGGTTGAACGGATTGATAATCGCACTGACAATATCCATATCCTCGCATATCGCTGGCACCAAATCTTCTTTCACATCACCTAAAAAATGTAGGGTCAAATGCAAATTATGCAAAGGCTGCCAGCGCCGCACACTGACTTCCAGCCTGAGTCTTGACTGTATATCGGCCATGTAAGCTGCTGCTTCTTGTGGAATGTCTAACGCTATAAATAAACGCATGAGTCAATCACCTATCCTCTTTTGGACAAACTCTGCCTTATGAAAACAAATAGCCCTCCGTGATCGGAGAGCCATGATTCCATTGCTTCTTTTAAGCAGCGAGCATCTTTCCGGTTACGATGCCCAGGACACTGCGGACGTATTCACTTAGCCTGCCAGAACCCGGTTGATACATAAACCGAATCGTCAATTCGACGTGACCGATATGACCAGCAGGTGGAATGTTCCAGAAGAGATCGACTTCACCATACAAAATTTCTTCGATACGCTGTTTTTTCGCTTCCATATCCAGCGCAGGATCGTGTGACAAGGAGAATTTCATCATAATGGAAAAAGAATCCGTTTGTGTAAGAACATCATCTCGCACATTCAGCTTGCCATGGATGGCGACTAAGCCCGCTTCCCCCCACAACGTGTATTCTAAGAGTGCTTGGAATTGTGGATGGACTTGCAGTTCCAGAGCTGGAAATCCCCTCTCGATTGTAAGCGTATGACGCCCCGCCAATTGTTCGATCTCCTCTTGAAAACGGTGGGCGCAATCGGACACAACCTGAAACACATCGGGTTTAACAGCGTACATCGTCGTCACCTCTCCCCAGCGGATTATCTGTCCTACTTTAATTCGAAATCCTCTCTGTCGTATCCTTTGTTGAAAAATGACTTATTTACCCTTATTTCCTCGAAGCGCAAAAAATTCCTATGAAAATGTTTTTTCACAATGTTTCAACAATCACATGTACGGATTCAAAATCCCTGGGAACGCTTGCGTAAATAATTTCGCAAGATGCTGCTGAACTATTTCATCCAGCTCGAGATGATAGAGCTGCCCATTTTCATAGCGCAGCAGTGGAAATGCTCCAAGCTGTAAAGGAGCTGCGTCTTCGGTCTGCACAAATTCCGGCAGTGTCATCAAGAAGCGGGAAAATGGATTCGCTTCATCTTCAGACATGTGTACCACTTCGAACAAATGGGAAAGGCTCGGAGTCACGATCAGACTTAACCGCTCCGCCTGTTCCGCTGCCCATACGGTAAAAGAAGAATCCCTCACCTCACTGCGGGAATGTCGCCTCATCACCCAAACCGCTTGTTTCACGGTGCTCATGAGCAAATGCTGGGCTTCTTCTTCTCCATGCGTCGCCATCATTCGGTTGTATTCCAAAACAAAGGCCATCCCCGTCTCTTCGAGCACAGATGCTGGTAGTGACAAGGCGGAGATCGTCTGTGTATCTTCTTCGCGAACCTCTGCCTCCTCTGGCATCGACTCAGGGGTGCCGTCATAAAGCGAACGGATCATTCCGTTAGCGCGAATCCGTTCATCCGCGGAAAAATGGATGGCCTCTGAATAAATGTGTGTCATTTGTCCATTCTCATAGGCGAGATAATGAAGTGTCGTAAACGGCTGCTGCAGGATGGTCAGCGCCACGAATCTTTCATCCACTGCGCGTATATCAAAGCTGAGTGGAAAGCCGAGCGGCTGCAGGGGATCGGTCAGTGTCCAGATGACGGCCAGCAATTTATTTTGGTACGTCTTGAATTCTACTGAAACAGCATCTCTTGTTTGCTCGCTAAACGCATCCACGGTTTCAAATACGAGATATAGCTCGACTTCGCCTCGGCCATTTAGCCTCGCGAAATAAGGAAGGCCATCTTCCTCCACCAGCTTGTATACATCATGGAATTTTTCTTTGTCCAGAATTTCTCCTTGTGTTTGTTCATCAGGAGAAAGCAGGGTCGAATCCGGTGTCAGCTGCGGAAAAAACTCGTTCTCCATCCACTTAATCCTCTCGCTTTCCCCACTCTTTTACGAATGACCACTCGCCCATTTCCTGCAAAAACTCCCGATCTGTCGCATCAATATGGACAGGCGTAACTGCGATGTAGCCATGCTTGACCAAATCATAATCAAGCGGCTCCGCAAGCGGCATGACCTCAGGGTATTCACGTGTTAAAAAGTATCCCTCAGCCTCTTCATTGTACTTGTCCTCATAGTGGTGCAAGGAAAGCGTTGCAGGCACAATTCCCTTGATCTGGTTCAGTGGAACATGGGGAATATTGATATTCCAGAAAACATTTGGCGGCAGCTCTCTCTTTTCCGCTTTTTCTCGAAACTCCGATACCAACGGTTGAATCATCTGGACCACATCTCCGTAGTTTTCCTGATCGAACCAGTTATCATAGGATAAGGCAATCCCGGGAATCCCCAGTAAAACAGCTTCACGGGCACCGCTGCATGTTCCTGAATAATAAATATCTCTGCCCAGATTTGTACCGACATTGATTCCGGAAAAAACAATATCCGGCTTATGACCATCCTCAAATAGCAAGTAATAGGCTGATTTTACACAATCCGCAGGGTTTCCATTAACCGCCCATGCCTTTACCGGCAAACCATAAAAATCGTGCTTCTCTGGAGCAAGTGCACTCCGATAGGTCACACCATGACCTACCCCGCTTTTTTCTTCCACAGGGGCAACCACATAAATTTCTGCGCCTTCCAGGGTGAGTAACGCTTCGGTTAACCGTTTAATCCCTAGTGCATCAATGCCGTCGTCATTCGTAACTAAGATTCGAAACATACGTATCCTCCTTGCTCCTGTCTTCCTCCTATTGTACCAAAAAAAGTGAAAGGACCCCAATTCAAATGGGGTCCTTCCTTAGTCTCCTACAATTTCTTTCCACCGTTCGCGCCAAGCAATCCCTTCTCGAATCCACGCTTCTACCTGTGCCTGCTTTTCTTCTGATATGCCGATCAGGGAGGCGATCCGCGCAATTTCCTTCGTCTCCATGACAGACAGCTTGCGATCGATCAATGCCATATGGTACAGCTTGCGCATCATAACCAGCTTTTCATTTTGCGTGAGATCAACCAAATCTTCGACGATAACCTCTGGACGCTTTGGATAGTCCATATCATCCATCAATATTTGTCGCTCTTTTAATGTAAAATGTTCGGCATTCACAATATCATGAATCTGGTTAACTTCCTTGTTTCCTATATAACCGTCGGCATGTCCGACGCAAATCATCAAGCGAATTGATGCAAACAAAATATGTTTGTCCTTTTCCGTTCGTGTATACAACGCTCACTTCCTCCTCCAAACGTGATGATGTCATGTTATTGATAAGAATATCTCTCTACGTAATTATACGATGAAAAAGGAAAGCGGTTTCACACTAAATTGTGACACTTTTCGCTAAGCCTTGACAAATATCCGCGTAAAGTCCACCCAACCGAATGCATCCAGACTGACACCGGACAAACGAGGATGTGCAAGCATCTCTACTCGATTGGAATATAGCGGAACATATGTATCCATTTTATGCAGGAATGCCATCATTCTTGCCATATGCGCTTGCTTCTCCTCTCGTGTACGGGCTCGTCCGAGCAATCGATTGATTCGATCCACTTCTTCTTTTTGTTCCACATTCAGATGATGCGTGATGCTCAAGGCACCTGCATATAAAAATTCGCGCAAGGACAGTTCGCTGCGCTCGTCTACATTGGCGCTATCAATCACCATGTCCGCGGCTTCCAGCATCGCAGGCATGGCCAGCTCTTCTGGCTCTTCATAGACAAGCTCAATGGCAACTCCGTACTGCTTCGCCCTTCTTTGAATCCATTCTGCATCTTCGACGTGATCCAAATCGGGATAGGTGTACAGCCTGAGGATTTCTCCCTGGTATCCGCACTCTTCCCCTATCTTGAGCGTCTCTTCGGCGTGATCATTCTTTGCTTCACAACCTGCTACAAGAGTTCCGTGGTTCCCCCAGACAAATGAAGGCTCCCGCGGTCCCTTCAAATCCTCGCACAGCTCCTGTGCGGAAAAGATTGACGCCATCCTTCTTCGAAAGGCAGGATTTCGCAGCGGTCCTTCCTTTGCACTGTTGAAGCTGACGTACTGAAAGCACTGCTCCTGCCGTGCAAGTCCTCGCCATGATATTTCATCCTTCTCCAGCTCGTGATCTCCATGGGAGCCAGGCAGGAGAAGCTGCGAGCGGTCCAAGCCCTTCGCCATCTGTTTGTCTTCTGGCAATTCAGGCACACACCAGATTTCAATCCGATCTAAAAAAGGTCGCCCGCCAAAATACGGCTGAAAAGCCTCTAGGACCAGCATCGATTCATCGTTGCGAACGACTCGAAAAGGTCCTGTTCCTACGGGCATTTGCGCGAATTTCTCGCCCATCTGCTCCACATAATCCCGGGGAACGATCGACATATACTCCTTGCTCAAGGCGTGCAGGAAGAGCTCGTCCGGCTCATCGAGCGTAATCACTACGACATACTCATCTTTGGCGACTACGGACACGATTGAGCTAGTCAGCCAGCGATGCTTGGAGCTCTCCCCTTGCAATCGCTGCAAGGAGTAACAGACGTCACTTGCGGTAAGCAGACGTCCGTGGTGAAACAAAACACCTTTCCGCAAAAAGAAGGTCCACTCCCGTCCCGTCTCATCCACTTCCCAATAAAAGCTTAGGTTAGGCTCAATGCTCTTGGCAACTAAATCAAAGCGGACAAGACAATCAAAGAGATGCTTGACCAAATGTGTTTGAGAGCGGAGCAGGACGTGAATCGGATCAAGCCCCTGTAGCGAATGATCAAAGAACAGTCGCAGCGTGTCTACTCGGCTATTCTCCTTTTCCCTCGTAACACGAAGTCCAAACTGGCTGCTCATCCAGAGTGAAAAATCGTCAGCCAGAGCAGTCCACTGCTCTTGGTATTGTTCAATTAGCTCCCGAGAAGCTTTAATATCACCTCTTTGCACTATTTCCTTGGCAACACCGAGGACCACATCAGCAGGTGGAAGCAGGCACGTAAGAACAGAACGGTTTCCTCGCCCTCTTCCCGGCTGCCAAATGAGCCAGCCCTGATTTTGCATTTTTTTGAGCGTCAAGGTTGCATTGCGAAGGGTGCAAAACAAAATAGACGCCACTTCAGCAAGTGCTATTTCTTGCGGCTGCCCAAAAGCCTCCTTAGGACAACCTGCGCATAATCGATTGTACTGTTCAACTAACTGCACGCAACACACCACCATTCCATCGAAAAAACATGAAAAAATGTTACCCATAATCGTACGCTTTTTCTCCGTGCTGCGCCACCTTACAATTTTAGAAATCACAGCAGATATGATAGAAAGGACAAATCTCATGCACAATCCGATTCGCTCTATTCATCGCTTCATCCAATCCTATCCTCCGGTGATTTGGGTTCGCCTGTTCGGAGAATTGCTGACCTCGCTGTCCAGCGCAATGATCGCTCCTTTTTTGGTGCTCTATTTGAGCGAGAAAATCGGCAGCTCGATCTCGATGACCATGATTGTCATTGGGCTGCAGCCTCTTTCCGAAATCGTCATTACGATCGTCGCAGGCGGGATCACTGACCGCTTCCGGCGCAAGCCCGTCATGGTTATCGCGCTCTCGTTGCAAGCCGTGGCCATGCTTGGAATGGCTTGGGCTGATTCCATGCTTGCCTTTGCTCTCTTGTACCTGCTGAACGGTGCAGGCAGATCCTTATTTATTCCTGTCAGTCGTGCACACCTGGCAGACACCATTGCCTCTGCGCAAATGGCCAGCGCTTTTGCTTTGCTCAACACAGCTCATAGTATTGGGGCTGCCATCGGTCCATTAGTCGGTGTCATCATCTATCAGTTTGATCCTGCACTCGCCTTTTTGTTTACTGCAATCTCGCTCTTTCTGTACACGATTGCGGTTTTGTGGAAAATCCCAAATACCGAGCTGCCACAGCACACCGATACTGTTGCCGCAGATCAACCAGCTACCGGCTCCTTTCAGGCGTATCGACCTGCACTCGCCATCATGATGCTGTCATTGCCGGTCAGCCTGTTCTATGCACAAACGGAAACAAACCTGCAGCTCCATTTGAAAAATACATTGCCCAATTACCTGCAAACCTTGGCACTCCTCATCTCCGTAAAAGGGATACTGCTGCTCTGCTTTGAATTTTTGCTGGTGAAATGGACGCAGCATCTGAATCCCCGTCTGCTGATTGCGGGTTCGTATCTATGCTTTTTCGTAGTTGCACTCGGCTATGGCTTCCTGGACAGTGCTCCTGCGCTGATCGCCCTTCAAGTGCTGCTTGTCATCGGGGAGAGTATCGGAATCACTCAGCTCCTGGCGTTTGTCACCCGCATTTCTCCTGTATCTATGCGAGGAAGATACTTTGCCATTACAGGCACACACTGGGATATTTCCCGCTCTTTAGGTCCTTATCTGGGCAGTCTCGTACTGCTTCATTTTGGAGGTGCGATGCTGTTTACAATCGTAGCGGCCATTTTGCTAGTGGGAGCGTGGACAATCAATGCGTATCTTCGAAGCAAAGAAAAAGCCTTCCCGTTAGAACAGGAAGGCTGATCCAAGATTACGTTTACGTCAAAAGGAAACGATCTTCGTTAAAGCTTTCTCCACCGCGAGCCGTCTCAAACGCTCGCAGCAAATCCTGTGGTTTCATGGTGCGTTTTTTCTCGTCAGGAATATCCAGAATGATACCGCCATCGTGCAGCATGAGCAGGCGATTGCCCATATTGAGTGCCTGCTCCATGTTGTGCGTAACCATAATGGTTGTCAGCTGGAATTGCTTCACGACCTTTTCCGTCAGCTCGACAATCAGCGCTGCCCGCTTTGGATCGAGTGCCGCTGTATGCTCATCCAGCAACAAGATTTTCGGCTCTGTAAAGGTAGCCATCAAGAGACTAAGCGCCTGGCGCTGTCCGCCTGAGAGAAAGCCAACTTTTGTTTTCAAGCGGTTTTCCAGTCCTTGATCCAGCTGCTTCAGCTGCTCACGGAACAGCTCTCTTTTCTGGTTGTTTACCCCAAAGGACAGGGAGCGTCGTTTTCCCCGAGCCAAGGCGATTGCTAAATTTTCTTCAATCGTCATGTTCGGAGCGGTACCAGCCATCGGGTCCTGGAATACGCGACCGATAAGTCCTGCGCGCTGATGCTCCCCCATGCGGGTTACATCTTTGCCATCAATGGCAATCGTACCCTTATCGGGAATCATGCCCCCGGAGATCATGTTCATCATCGTCGACTTACCCGCACCATTACTACCAATCACGGTGATGAACTCACCGGACTTGACGTCGAGATTCACATTGCGCAAGGCGATCTTTTCGTTGACTGTCCCTGCATTAAAAACTTTGTTGACTCCAGAAATTTTAAGCATCGTTGCTTCCTCCCTTCACCGCGCGCATTGCTGGTTTTTTCCAAATGCCCTTGGCAATGGTCGGAACCGTCAATGCGATAATAACGATCAAGGCAGTGATCAGCTTCATATCAGACGGGTTCAGGCCCGCTTGCAGCGCCATAGCAATAACCAGGCGATACACGATTGAACCGAGAATGACTGCTAGCGTGACGCGGAAAATAGAGGAGCTTCCAAACAGCACTTCCCCCACAATAACAGAAGCAAGACCAATTACGATCATACCGATCCCCATACCGACGTCTGCAAAGCCCTGATACTGGGCTACCCACGCACCCGATACAGCTACAAGACCGTTGGACAGAGCCAGACCGACGATTGTTGTCGTATCTGTATTCACGCCAAAGCTGCGAATCATCTTTGGATTGTCGCCCGTAGCACGCAAATCCAGTCCAAGGTCTGTATGAAGGAACCAGTCAATAACAAGCTTGAGGACCATTACACCAATCAAAAATACCAGGGCAACTCCCGTAAGCAAGGTCACGCCACCGACTGTCAGATTCGGGATGCTAAGATTCTGAACGAAGGTAAAGAGTGTTTCCTCGCGTAAGAGCGGCAAGTTGGCTTTGCCCATGATTCGCAGATTCACCGAGTACAGTGCGATCATAGTCAGAATCCCTGCCAACAATGCGTTTACTTTGCCTTTGGTGTGCAAAATACCGGTAAAGGCTCCCGCCAACCCGCCGACGACAAACGCCAGCAGGGTGGCCAGAAAAGGATTGGTTCCATCAATGATAAACTTAGCTGCAATAGCGCCGCCCAAGGCAAAGCTACCGTCAACAGTCAAGTCAGGTACGTTTAGTACGCGGAAGGTAAGGTAGACGCCCAGGGCCAAAATCCCGAAAAGCAAACCCTGTTCGATTGCTCCCATTATTGCTAAATTCATGAAGAAGTCCTCCTGTTGCTGCGTTTATTACTCTACCACTTCTCCTGCGCGGTCGAGCATAGCTTGCGGAATGGTCACTCCCATTTTTTCCGCTGCTTTTTTGTTCAATACGAGTTTCATGTCTGCTTGCATTTCAACGGCCATGTCCGCAGGCTTCGCTTCGCCTTTCAGGATTTTAGCAGCCATATCAGCTGTTTGCTCGCCCAGCTTGGTGTAGTCGATACCGTAAGTAGCAATCGCGCCGCTCTTCACAGAGTTTTCTTCACCAGCGATGACTGGGATTTTTTGCGATTCAGCTACACCCAAAACTGCTGCGATGGAGGATACCACCATGTTGTCTGTCGGAACATAGAAAGCGTCTACCTTGCCTACCATGGATTCAGCCGCTTGTTTTACTTCAGTAGCACTTGTAATCGCTGCTTCACGGATAGTCAGACCAAGCTTGTCAGCAACTGCTTTTGCTGCATCGACTTGAACCTTGGAATTCACTTCACCGGAGCTATAAATAATACCTACTGATTTTGCATCTGCTTTCAGTTCCTTGATCAGCTTCAATTGCTCTTCAACAGGGTTCATGTCAGATGTACCTGTTACGTTTGCACCTGGCTTGTCCATCGCTTTCACCAGACCTGCTTCCACTGGATCGGTTACCGCTGTGAACAGAATTGGAATTTCCTTGCTTGTCTGAGCAGCAGCTTGAGCTGTAGGCGTTGCAATTGCAAGCACCAGATCTACCTTGTCTGCCTCAAATTTTTGTGCAATCGAAATTGCTGTATCCATGCTCGCTTGCGCGGATTTCACATCGATTTTCACTTGCTTGCCGTCTTCGAATCCATTTTTCGCCAGTTGCTTGACGAAGCCTTCACGGGCAGCATCCAACGCAGGATGTTCTACAAATTGAGAAATCCCGATGGTCAGCTGCTTGGTTTCAGTTGAAGGGGCCGGTGCAGATGTTTCGGTAGCAGGAGCCGCAGGTTGATTGTTTGCTGGAGCAGCACCCTGCTGACCACACGCGGTGACGGACAAAAGCACCAAAGGAAATAAAATACTCTGAATAATTTTGCGAGTTTTTTTCTGTTTCAACATCTGATAAATATCCCCCTTGAAAAAATTTTTTTCTAATCTTACCACGTTTAAAAAACTTTTAAAAGAATAAAAAGAGAGCATGAAGCTCTCTTTTTACTTGATGATTTCTTTCGCCTGCTGTTTGAGTGCCTCAGATACAGGGAGACCAAACTTAGCAGCTGCTGTTTCGTTGATGTATAAGTCGGCCTGCTTGGAAACCTCTACAGGTGTGTCAGCGACAACCTGACCTTTCAGGACACGCCCTGCCATTTCACCTGTTTGCTTCCCAATTTGATAATAATCAATACCATATGTGGCAACAGCACCGCGCTTTACGGTATCGGTGTCAGATGCGAAAACAGGAACTTTGTTTTGCTCTGCCACTCCCAAGACAGCTTCAAACGACGAAACTACCGTATTGTCAATGGGAATAAACATTGCATCGGTTTTTCCAACGAGCCCCTGTGCTGCCAGTTGCACCTCAGACAGCTGGGAAATACCAGCCTTGACGATTTCTACGCCTTCCTTGCTGGCTGCTGCCTCCAAGTCCTTAACCTGCACTTCCGAATTCACTTCGGATGTTGTGTAGATGACTCCCAGCTTTTTCAGCCCGGGCATGAAGGACTTGACGAGCTTCAGTTGTTGCTCCATCGATACTTTGTCTGACGTTCCGGTCACATTTTTGTCTGGTTTTTCCAGCGCATTGACCAGTTGAGCCGAGATTGGGTCTGTTACGGCACTGAAAAGCACAGGCTTATCAGATATTGCCTTCGCTGCAGCTTGTGCGGACGGTGTAGCAATCGCTATCACCAGGTCCTTTTTATCACCTGCATACTTCTGGGCAATGGAGACAGTATTATTCATATCACCGTGAGCGTTCTGCGAATCTACTTCCAGATTTTTGCCCTCTTCATAACCGGAGTCCTTAAGACCATCCAAAATTCCTTTGTGGATCGCATCCAACGCCGGGTGCTCTACGAATTGCGTCAATCCGAGCTTCACAGTTTGCTGCTGGCCGGAATTCGCTGCTGCCTGTTCTGTTTTTTCCCCTGTTGCTTGGTTACCACATGCTGCCAAAGAAAATGCCAGCAATGCTGTCAGTCCCATAGTTGCTACTCGTCTCATCTCTACTTCCTCCTCTAGGCTCTGCTTGCTTTGATTGCCCTCTGGCAATCAAGCTGATTTGTGTTGCACAAAGGCAACTTGTGTCCAATTATAGCATATTATTTCGCGTTGAAAAGTTCTTTTGCCCAACATTTTATGCGGTTTTCCCCAGAAAAAAAAGCCAGTCTGGTTCTTTTAGACTAGCTTGTCGAATCACTTTTCTTCTTCCTCGATTTTTGTCGTTTCTTCTTCCAATTTTTTCACCACTACCCGTGTAATTCGATAATGATCGACTTCGTGTACCAGAAACTCGTAATTCCCCTCGCGAACGAGATCTCCTACTTGTGGTGGATGATCGATTTGCATGTAAATCCAACCAGCCAATGTATCTACCTCGCTCGACTCCAGATCGATGTCCAGATAATCGCTTACTTCCTCCAGCAGCATCCGGCCATCAAGAGAAAGCAGGTCATCTCGTTGCTCGACTTCCGGGCGTTCGTCATCGAACTCATCCTGAATATCGCCAACAATTTCTTCCATTATATCTTCTAGCGTAACCAGCCCTGCTGTCCCGCCATATTCATCGATAATAATCGCCAATTGCCCACGCTGCTTTTGGAGCATGGTCAACAAGCGACTGATCGAGATCGTTTCTGGCACTGTCAAAATGGGGCGCATCAAAGTCTTCAGGTCGTTGCGCTCTCCCTCTAGGAGTCCAGTAAGCATGTCCTTGATGTGCAAGCTTCCAACCACATGATCTTTATCTCCATCCACCACCGGATAGCGCGTAAACCGACCGTTTTGTACCAGCTTCACATTTTCCTCAAAAGGATCTCGCACATTCAAAACGACCATGTCGGTACGCGGAACCATGATCTCCCGTGCCATCGTCTCGGAAAAATCAAAGATATTGTCAACCAGCATCAGCTCTGTATTGTCAATCAACCCGCTTTTGTGACTCTCATTGACCAAAATGCGAATCTCTTCCTCTGTATGTGCTTCCTGATGCGGCTCCATGGAAATATGAAAAAGAGCAAGAAAACGGCTAGCCGACCAATTGAGCAGAGCAATAAACGGATACATGACTTTATGAAAGAGCGTAATGGGCTTCGCAATTGCTAGCACCACCGTTTCTGTCTTCTGGATCGCCAGTGTCTTCGGCGCCAGCTCACCCAAAACAATATGCAAAAAAGTGATCAGCGAAAACGCCAATATAAAGGAAATACTCGTGACCAACGTATCGTTGAGGCCAAAATAGTGAAAAACTGGATGCAGCAGCTTCGCAATTGCTGGCTCCCCCAACCATCCAAGTCCAAGTGAGGCTAAGGTAATTCCGAGCTGACAGGCTGACAGGTACGCATCAAGATTGGAGATAACCTGCTCGACATGTACGGCCCTTTTATTTCCTTCTGCCACCAATTGAGCTATGCGTGATTCCCTCATCTTTACAACCGCAAATTCAGTCGCCACGAAAAACCCGTTGAGGAGGACGAGGATCACGACCAACACCAGATTAAACAAGCTTCCCCATATTGCCATGTCCCGCGTTCATCCTTTCCGTCGGTACTTTGGGTTATTCTTTCCCACGACGGGTCGAATGTTACCTGTTCGTTTTTCTTTCTTTTCGTGATTGTGATACCATAGTGCTGATTCACATGACGTTTTTTTAATGAGGTGAGTCTCTTGTCTTACCGTCCAGACCTACCGATGATCGTTCAGAGCGATCGGACGATTTTACTGGAAACACAGCATCCATTATTTAACGAAGCAAGACAAGCTATCCATGGCTTTGCTGAGCTCATCAAAAGTCCGGAGTACATCCACACGTACCGCATAACCCCACTTTCCCTGTGGAATGCGGCAGCAAGCGGCATGGAGCCTGAACAAGTGTCAGAAACACTTGGTACATATAGTAAATACGGTGTCCCACCGACCATTGTCAAAGAAATTTCCGAGACCATGCGAAAATACGGTCTGATCAAATTGGAACGATCTGGTGACACGCTCGTATTAACCAGCAGGGACCCACTCCTGCTTGCGGAGCTATTCTCCTATAAATCGATTGCAGAGCGATTTGACGAACCGTATAGATTGAAGCCCTATGCACGCGGCTTGATCAAACAGGAGCTGATCAGACTAGGTTACCCCGTTCAGGATGTTGCTGGATACAACTCGGGAGAAGCCTGTCCAATCCATTTGCGTGAGGTAAGCTCACAAGGCAGATCCTTTTCACTTCGCCCGTATCAGCAGGAAGCGGTCAGCGCTTTTTATTCTGGCGGTGAAGCCATTGGAGGAAGTGGCGTACTTGTCCTCCCCTGCGGTGCTGGCAAAACGGTAATTGGACTGGGAGCAATCTGCCAATTACAGACAGCCACTCTCATTCTGACTACCAACACGACTTCTGTTCGCCAGTGGATTCAAGAGCTGCTGGACAAAACCGGGATTGATCCAAACATGGTTGGTGAGTACACAGGTGATTGCAAAGATGTGAAGCCCATTACTGTGGCGACTTATCAAATTTTGACGTACCGTCCTACCTCTGAAGATGAATTTCCTCATATGAGACTCTTTTCAGAGCGTGATTGGGGCCTTATTATTTACGATGAGGTTCATTTATTGCCCGCTCCTGTTTTTCGGGTAACCTCTGGCATCCAGGCTACTCGGCGCCTTGGGCTGACGGCAACTCTCGTTCGAGAAGATGGACGGGAGGAAGATGTCTTTACCTTAATCGGTCCGAAAAAATACGAGATTCCCTGGAAGACCATGGAGGAGCAAGGCTGGATTGCAGAAGCGCACTGTCAGGAGATCCGTCTCCCTTTTGAAGCAAAGTGGCGAGAAGCTTATGCCCATGCCAGTGCTCGACAAAAATTTCGTATTGCTGCCGAGAATCCAAGAAAGCTAGAGGTGGTCCGTAAATTACTAGAGCGACATGCGCGGGATCGCGTGCTGATTATCGGCCAATATGTGGATCAGCTGGATCAAATGGCTGATGCCCTGCAATTGCCGCTCATCACTGGAAAAGTGCCAGAAAAAGAAAGAGAAGCTTTGTACAATCAGTTTAAAAAAGGGGAAATCACGCGCTTGATTGTATCAAAGGTCGCCAATTTCGCTGTCGACTTGCCGGACGCCAATGTAGCGATTCAAATCTCCGGTACATATGGCTCCAGACAGGAAGAGGCTCAGCGGCTGGGACGCATACTCAGACCAAAGACAGACGATAACAAAGCGCATTTTTATACATTAGTCACACGAGATACGAGAGAGCAGGAATTTTCGCTTCATCGCCAGCTTTTTCTCGTAGAACAAGGCTATCCATACGATATTATAGAAATGGAGTCGCTGGTCTGAAACGTTTCAAAAAAACCAGCGTCTCATAGAGGGAAGGGAGGCCGGAGATTCAATGCAATCCGACGCCGAAATCATTCAGCGGATTCTTCAAGGCGACATCGAAGGGTATCGCGACCTCATCCAGCGATATCAGCATATGATCTACGTATTTATTTACAAAATGGTGAACAATCGCTCCGATGCAGAGGATATTACACAGGAAGTTTTTGTAAAAGCGTATGAGAAGCTCTCTACGTTTCGCGGGGACAGTCAATTTTCGTCCTGGCTTCATACGCTGGCGCGAAACAAAAGTATCGACTTCCTGCGTCGACGGAAATTTCACGACTCTGACGAACAGCTCGCTTACGTACCGTCCAATACGCGTGACGAATCTCCACAGGAATCGCTCATGAACAAGGAACAACGTCGTGAAATCCAGGAAGCATTCTCCTTGCTGTCGGACTCCTATCGTGAAGTAATCGTGCTTCGGTGCACGCATGAATATCCGTTCGAAAAGATTGCAACTCTTCTCGGCATAGCCGAGTCTACCGCCCGCGTCCGCTACCTTCGCGCTCGCCAGGAACTCGCAAAATTGTTAACCCGCAAGGAAGGGGGGCTCGTACATGAACTGCCAGGCATTTAGAAAAGCATGGCTAGATCTAGATGACACGGATAGCGATACGCTCTCCCACATTGAAACCTGTGAGGATTGCATCGTCTGGATTGAGACACAAATGACAACAGAAGAGGAGGTGCAGTTCTTGAAAGAGGTTCCTTTACCACAAGCGAACCTGGAAGAGAGAATCATGCAGGCAATTTACGAGACTGCCGGGCAAGGTGTGCCCCCTCATGCTGCAACGGTATCTCTACAACCACCGACACCTATTACCAGCAAACGCAAGACCAAAGGCTTCCCTTCATTCGCCTGGGTCAGTGCAGCTGCTGTTCTGTTAGCAGTAGGATTCATGGGCTATCAACAGCTTCAATCGGATCAAATACAATCCGCTTCTCAGATCGAAAACAACCCAACTAACGCAGCAACAGGCGCTGCAGAGTACAAAATGGCTATTAATCAGCCTGAGACGGATGCACCTGCTTCTTCACTTCCAGAGGCAGCTACAGCAAAAAGTGCACCGCCAAGCGAAGCGCCTACACTGCAACAGCCGACGACACAGGAACATACTGCGATTGCACCGGACACACCACCAGCCGCACCAGCTCAAGCAAAAATTGCCACTTCCCCACTAGAAGGGGCGATTGCAATGGAAAATCAACAATCCAAGGTTGCTGCTCCAGAATCCCGTGCGACCATTAAAGAAAACAGAGTGCCCATGGCAGCACGCAATGCTGAAAAGCCAGCCTCTGAACCGAAAACAACCAGCCAGAGCTCAACTTCTGTCGCTCCAGCTGACAATCCGTCACCAGGAGCAACTGCCGATGCCAATCCATCGATAGCTGGCAGCGAGCAAGCTTTCGGTATTACTGCAGCAACCGTTCCTGATTCAAAACAGGACGTTTCGACTGAAAACGCTCTGGTAGGTCCACCTGTACCAGCAGCTAAACAACATATCACTTTGTCTACGTTTTCAGATGTAGATACGGCTGTACAAGCATCCGATATGCCCGTTCCGGTATTGTCGACTACAACAAATGGATTTGCGATGAGTGACATTTCCATTCAATACGAATCGGAAACGAGTACCAAGGTTGCTCACCTGGCAGCAAACTATACTCGGAACAAGGATTGGATTAAGGTCGAGGTCGTCCGCAACACACAAGGAAAACGAAGTCTATCCATTCCGGGTACATTTTCTGCTACCCAGCTGTTTAGTATTAATGGCGAGCAAGCAATCGGCGTATCATACGATCAGCAGGACAAAAAAGATTCCGCAGTCCAGCATGCCGTACATTTCAATGCACAAACAAATAATCAATCTGTCTACGTAGTCATTACTGCACATGGAGTTGCTTTGGATGAATTGATCGATGCATCCAAGCAAATTACCTGGAAGCCGTAAAGCGATTGCGAAAGGAAAAGGACACATCCCGTTTCATACAGGGTTGTGTCTTTTTTTGTTGCCAGCGCAAAAAGATCACGATTGAAATACCGAAATTGATTATTGACTTTTATAGACATTTAGTTAAAATGTTTATTAAATAACAAACTAAAAACACATTCGTTTGTTAAAAAAGTAATGGTGAGAGGATGAACAGAATGAATAAAATGACTGCCAGCAATCATAAACCGATTATCATCTCTGAAAACTACGATATGGTAGATGGCCGACTCGCTCGAAGCGCTGACGCGCAAAGCCTTTCTCTAGGTGTGGTCCAGGAAGGTAGTCTGCGAAGTGCCATGGTTACTGCCAAAGTATCCACAAATACAGAGGAGAATGAATCCACCCAATCACAGGTGCTGCCTCTCCATCGGGTACTTGATTTGTCCATTCTGATCTGCCGGACATTGACGCATTTTCGCGATGCCTATCGCTACGAGCATTTTTATGATCCGGAGAAACCCGTCCTTGATCGAATCGGCCTGCAGGGAGCTGCTCTCAATGTTGCCGTATGTACGGATAATGAGAACATTCATGAAGATATGAAACGATTTAGCCAGGCACTGATCAATGATGATGAGTTGATCGGCGAAAGGCTGCGTACGTTGTCAAGATTATTAGAAGAAATGGGGTATTAACGTGTTTTCCAATCGATACGTTCGAACGATTATATTCTCCAGGGTGCTGCTGCAGCTTGGAATCTGGATTCGAAATTATGCCGTCCTGCTTTTTATTACAGAACTAACCAATAATGATCCGATATCGATTTCCCTTATTTCCGTTGCCGAATTTTCGCCGATCTTTCTCTTTGCCATTATAGGCGGGACTTTTGCTGATCGATGGCGTCCAAAGCAGACGATGGTCTGGAGTGATCTGCTATCTGCCTTGTCTGTGGTAGCAGTAATGCTTGCGATTATGAATGGCGGATGGATTGCTCTTCTGATCGGATCGTTCGTTTCCGCCAGTCTGTCTCAATTTTCTCAGCCGTCAGCCATGAAGCTATACAAGCGGCATGTGCCAGGCGAACAATTGCCTAGCGTGATGGCTCTGTCTCAAACGATTATCGCCGTCTTTACTGTATTGGGCCCTGTGATCGGAACCTTTATTTTCATCCAGTTTGGCATCGAGGTACCTCTTATTTTGACTGCCGTACTGTTCTTGGGCTCATCCCTGGTATTATCTACACTCCCCCGGGACGAAGAAGAACCGAAATCCAGCAATGCATCCAGTTTTTTGCACGAAATGAAGGCAGGACTGGGTTATATCAAAAACAACCAATCCTTGCGAACACTTAGCGTGACTTTCGCGGCTGTCGGATTGGCAGCAGGTCTGACCCAGCCCCTGCACATCTTCATTGCCATGGAAAATTTGGGGCAAGACAAACAATTTCTGCAGTGGCTGGTGATGACCAATGGAGCAGCGATGCTTATAGGTGGGATCGCCATTATGGGAATAGCCAAGAAGGTGAAGCCACAGCTGCTGCTTATGATTGGCCTCTCCATCAACTCTGTCTGCACAGTTGGTATCGGCGTGTCCACAAGCATTTGGGTGACCATCGTCTTTTTAGTGATCAGTGGTCTGTTTTATCCTTGTATTCAAGGTGGAATCCAGACGCTGATTGTACGAAATACCGAAGGGCCATTCATTGGCCGTGTTTCCGGAACGATTACTCCCGTCTTTATGGGGATGATGGTGATCGGTATGTTCCTCTCCGGCTACCTGAAGGATGCTTTCTCCTTGATGACAGTATTTATTGTCAGTGGAGGTTTGACTGTAGTCGGGGCGGCGCTCTTGACGCCGATTATTGCCCAGAAAAGCACCACGGCACAAAAAAGATCTGCATCATGACGAATAGGAGCAATGTTTATGAATAACCACGAGCAATATGTGTTGTCCCCCGCACGACGTCTGACAGATGCCGAACAAAAGCTTGTCTGGAAAAAGCCTGCCTCGCATACGGTCAGCGAAGCAGAACAACGGATCAGTGCAGAAGTAAAACGCAACTGGAACCGCGAGGAAATGAAAATCACCAATATTTTATTAGAGGGTGACGCCGGTTCCGGGAAAACGCAGCTAGCCAAAGCGTTGTCGGCTAATTTCAGACTTCCGTATACAAAAGTGACTTGCTTTGCCGATATGGATAAATCGGATATTATCGGCGCTATTTTGCCGGTTATTTCCTCCGACCGATTAGAAAGGCTGGAGCATGCAGACCAACTTGCTTTGAAAACGTTATATGAAAGTGACAGTTTTCATAGTGCAACGCAAATCTTGGTGAATGTGCTGGGAATGACACATGAGGCTGCCGCCATAAAAATGAAGCAATTGCTGAAGCTGGCTGAGGAGACTACGGAAAACGAACCGGTAGAATATCGCTTCTATCCTTCCGAAATCGTAAGAGCCTATAAGAATGGCTACCTTTTGGAAATTCAAGAACCGAACGTCATTCGGGATGCCGCTGTATTAATGGCACTCAACTCTGCGCTGGAGCCAGATGGCAGCATCAATCTGCCAACAGAGATTGTCCACAGGCATTCAGACTTCATCACGGTCATCACAGCCAATCGTAGCTATGCCGGGGCAAGGCCACTTAACGAAGCGTTGCGCGACAGGATTCAGCATGCCGAAAAAATGGACCTGCCAACCAAAGAAATCATGATGGAACGGGCGATGTCCAAAACGGGTTATGAGGATGAAAAAGTACTGGCTGTTTTAGCCGACATCATTATTACCCTAGACAAAGCAACCCGGGCCAATGCGATTAAAGGTGTAGCTGGCATGCGCTCTTATCTCTACTGGACGGATGCAGTTGCCAGGGGCGCTTCGGCAAAAGAATCGCTTTATCACAAGGTCATTTACAAGATCACAACCGACAGTGAAGAAATCAAGCTTTTGGAAGAAGCTTTGAAAAATCACGGTTTGCTTGCCGCCTTGGAGGAAGCCTCGGTGGACGAAAAAAAAAACGAAACCGTGATGAGGAAGTCGAAATCAAATCATCGGGAAGTATAGACGATACCGCTTTTGACAAAGATGACCAAGCAGAGAAAAACGGGATCATTCTAAAAATGTCTGCGGATAGCGACGAAGGCTCTACTTTTTCTCCCGATGATACAGCGAAAATGGAAAGCTCAGATTCAGCAGGGAACGGCTCTCCCACCTATCATCAAACAAACCCTGAGCCGATCTCCGAGGAAGCGAAGCAAAAAGAACGTGATTTCCGCAAGAAGCTGAATCAAACAGCAAGAGAGATTGTCTCTGATTCCATTCACCAAAAAGTGAAGCTTATCGTTCATCGTCCAGAGTACGATCCGGAAAATCAAGAGGATTATGCTCGATTAAGCAAAGGACTCATGCCGGTTGTGCGAGAAATTGCCAAGGGGACACTCCCGCTGCTCGAACATGAAACGTCCTCCGAATTTGCGCGGAACCATTATTATGGGAGCAAATTTCAAGCGGACAGTGTTGCTTACAGGGATTATCGGTATTTTTCCAAGAAACGCCCTCCCACCGACTCCCCTTCCCTTGCTGTTGGAATAAGGGTTGATGAATCAGCCTCCATGTCCGCTTTTGGGAGACTGGAAGCAGCCAAGCGAGCCGTTATTGCGGTCTACGAGTACTGCCAGATGTGCGACATTCCCATCTTGATCTATGGTGATACAGCAGATGTTTCCAAGCTGGAGCAAATGTCGATCTTTGCCTATACGGACTTTGACAAGCCTGATGCCCAAGACCGATTTCGACTGATGAAAATTTCTGCCAGGAGCAACAATCGTGACGGAATGGCGCTGCGCATTATGGCAGAAAGATTAGCGGTACTGCCTCATCAAACAAAACTATTAATCAGCATTAGTGACGGTCAACCACGAGCAATGGATGATTATACCGGAAGTCTTGCCGCAAACGACATCAAGCAGACCATAGATAGGTATGAACGAAGAGGAATTACGTTTCTGGCAGCTGCCATTGGCCAGGACAAGAAGGTCATCAGTGATATCTATGGTAACGAGAGATTTTTGGACATTACCGATCTGCAAGAGTTTCCTGCCCGGTTAGTACGAGTAATCGCCCGGTATTTGTGAGTTCACAGCTTATGAAAAGCGAAACCACCAGTCCATGACAAAGTGTCGGACTGGTGGTTTTCCTATGGAAAGGCATTAATGCTTTTGATTTTTCGTCTGATTCCACTGCTTGATCTGTTCAATGATTTCCCGAATCTGATTGCGAGCTTCCTGATGGTCTGGCTCACTTGCCCAATGCTGAATGAGTGGCGGCATCGCTTTGGACATATGGGTGTACAGGCACCACACCTTGACCATTTCGACACGCTCAGGCGTAGCTTCCCCGGTTAGCAGCTCTGTGAATTTGTACAACAGATCGTCTAGTTCTGGGACTAGCGCTTCTTTTTTATTTTCCATAAATAATCCCTCGCTTTCAGGTTCTTGATCGAATCGTTTCTTTCATCACCTGTCTATCCGCGGTTTAGCTGTAAGGAGTAATGAGAGCGGTCTTCCCGTACGCGGATGAACAGGCTCCTGGCAACGAACAAGCTCAAGGCCAGCCTTTGGCAGCTCACTTAGCCAAGCACTCATTGTACGATAATACCAAGGCATCGCTGCTTTGTATCCTTCCCCCATCCCCACGAACGATTCCTCTCTCCACCCAATCTCATAGCGATCATCAGCGGCCAGGTTAAACGGATGTAACGTGTGGATGACGATGACCCCATTTGGTGCAAGGCTCGTGGAGAGAGCCTGCAACAGCTCCGTTATCTCTTCAGATAGAAGGGAAAAGTTGCAGACAGCTGCATCGAAATCAGTTCCAAATTGAGTCGGATTTTTGCTGAAATCAGCATAGCTGAGCTGATAAAAGCTTCCTCCCCCAGCTGACTGGGCTCTCTGAACCAACTCTGTGCTGCCCTCAATCCCTATTATCTCTATTCCCCTTGTATGTAAAGCCCTCGCAAGCCATCCCTCCCCGCTACCTACATCCATGACTTTTCGCGGGTGTAACGAGACGATTTCATCTATGATTGCCTGATCAGTGGCAAGCTTGCGGCTTTCAATCTGGTTTTGCCGAACGGACTGCGTCCATGCCTCAGCATTTGTGACCCAGCTTTCTTCTAATCGTTTCTCCTGCTCACTCATCGTCAGCTCTCCCTGTCTGGAATCTGCAAAAAGTCTATTTCTCCTGAAGCGCTTCTTGCAATTTCTGATTCAGTACGTGAAATGCTTGATGGATCACTTCTTTTGGAATACTTGCAAATTGGTCTCCGATGTTTACTTCACAATAGCTCGTTTCGTCATCGATATGATTCAGGCGCGTAATAAAGCCTACGCCCGTTTCTTCATAGACCGCGACCAAAACAGGCTCCAGCTTTGCTTTCGGTAGAGAGAAGTGGATATGGAACATATTGGATACCGGCACAACTGGGCGTGTCGTAGTTCCCTGACAATCATTATACAAGCCTGCCAGCTCTTTGGCACCTTCATAGTACTGTTGAAAGCGATCTTGTCTTTGCATAAAGAAATGGTCTGCACTGAGAACGTACGGGTACAAGCTGATCAAATCTCCACCATGACGTCTTTTCCAGATGACCGACTCTTTTACAAATGCTTCGTGACCAGCCAATATCGCGCCAGCAATTCCTCCGATTCCTTTATAGAAAGAAATGTACACGCTGTCAAAGAGGCTGCAAATTTGTTCCGCTGACTTTTCGTAGTAAGGAAGCACCTCAAGCAGTCTAGCGCCATCCAGATGCAGGATGATCCCTTTTTCCCGGCAAAAGGCAGAGATCGCTTCCAGCTCTTCATAAGAGGGCAGCTCTCCGCCAATCTCGCGCTGCGGTAATTCCAGCAGCAGGCAAGAAATATTCGTGTCCATATTCAAAACGTCTTCAAGCTGAATCAGACGTGTTTTATCTGCCAGCAGTAGGGATTCAATCCCGTGCAAATGCTTGAGTCCTTCTTCTTCATGTATTTCCAGATGGCAGAGCGGATGATAGGCCACTCGTTTGATTCCCTTCTTCTCAGACCAGATTCGCATCGCGATTTGCTGTGCCATGGTCCCGCTTGGAAAGAAGACGGCAGCCTCTTTTCCTAAAAATTTTGCAATCTTGTTTTGAAAGTCCTCGATGAGCTCCCCAGAACCATATACATCACTTTCCATTTTTCCGTCTAACTCACTAAGTACATCCTTCAACACTTGAATGTTTCTTTTTCCATGCCCAACGAGTGGATAGGCTGTTCGATTATACGCTTCGAATAATGAAATCGTACCGCTCATATTTACAGGCAACTCCTTTCTCCCTATACCGAATGAAGGAACATAACCTTTTTTCCATACAGAATCCATTTTTATTATACAACAATCTGATAGACAGCAAGCGCATTTAGAATGCCTGCTACACCATGTCATTTGGCAAAAGCCGCAGTTTCTTGCTGCACAAAAAAACCGCCTTTGCTCCTGATAGCCAAAGACGGTTCAACTGTGCTCTTTAAGGTGTCAAAAATTGCAGCAAGCCTAACGCTACGGCAATGGTAAGAATCACACTCCAAATCACGATCCCGATCGACATCCACCACATGAGCTTGCCCGTCGGAGCGCCCAGTGAAATGCCAATCGCTGCCCCCAGCGGTGCTCCGGTCAGCAACGGCGAGGTGAGTCCGAGGCCAATCACACCGTATTTTTCCCAAATACGTGCCATCTTGCCTTGTCGCTTCCCTTTTTTCTCAAGGCGCTGAAGCAGCCAGCTACGCAGGGACCCGCCCAAGAAAATGACGATACCGGCACTGGCAACCGCGCCAATCGCACTAAAAATCCCAATGAGCAGCGGAGGCAGCTGCAAGGCAAAACCAAGCGGGATCGCTGCCCAAAGCTCCATCATGCTTGTAACCACAACTGTTCCACACTTCCAAAGCATTTCCATCCGAATGAATTAAACTCCTCTCGTCTGCACGTCTCTACCTTGGTAATACGAACATCACGAGAAAAAGTTGCCATTTTTCCCAAATCAAGAGGTCACATCTCTCCTGGTAAAGACCAGGTAGGCAACTACTAGCGCCGCAATCGCCCAAACCGATAAGATCGTCAACGAAAATGGAAGTGTCATTCCTTTGATCGGCGGCAGCGTCCCATTCAAATAATCCGTCAATTGCAGATTCACCACAAATAAATATTTGGAGGATTCCCAGGAGGACGCCATCTGCGTGAGGATCGTTCCGCTGATGAGAGCAGCCATCATGATTCCCATTCCCGCTGCTGCACTGCGCACAAGTACAGAAACCATAAACGTTACCGTTCCTACCACTATGCAAACAAACCAGCCGAGTCCATATTGCATCAGGAGAAACTGCCACTGCGGCAGCATAAAGGCACCTGCAGTCGAAAGCTCTCCTCCTGCGACCTCAAAGCCTGTTAATATCGGAAGATCCCAGCCAGAGTAACCAAAAACCACTCCTGACATGAGATAAGCCAAAATAAGTGTCATCAGCACAGTCAATGACGTGAACAGCAGCAAGGTAATATACTTGCTCGTCAGTACCTTCCAGCGCCTGACCGGCCTCGTCAGCAGCAGCTTGATCGTGCCTTCGCTAAATTCCGCTGAGACTAGATCAACAGCTAGTACAACGATAATCATCGGTAAAAACATCGAGATGGCCTGATCCATAAAGCCGCGTGCAAAAGTAGGTCCACCTGGTGCCATCGGATTAATGTCATGATCGAGGTAATACTGCTGCTGCTGTATCCGGACTTTAATTAAATCACGCCACTCGTCAGGCAATCGGCTCGATGCCAGCCTGTTTTGCATATCGACAATCTGTTGGGTTAACAAAGGACGCCAATCTGTCGTGCCCATCCGCTCCTGGGCAGTGACGACGGATCGATATTGCGCGTATGTAAAAATCGGAATCAGGATCGCTAAAATCAGCACAACAACGAGAAAACGACGGCGGCGAAGTAGCTTTACCGTCTCATTTTGTACGAGTCCCAGCATGCTCTGTCTCAAGCCCATTGCCTCCCCCCGTCAAGGTCAGGAACAGATCCTCTAGCGTCACGGTCTTCGTCGCGATCCCGGTAACAGGTATTCCTTTACTGACCAATATCTGGTTCACCATACTGACCTGCTCGACATCCATACGTGTTTTCAAGCGTTCTTCCCCGCTTTGCCATACCTCTGTAACTGCTTCCATCTCACCCAAGACCGATACCGCTTGCTCCATATGATCCAGTGGAATCGTCCATTCAACCTGATCGGCAAACTGCTCCATCAGCTCCTTTACTACGCCCACAGAGATGACTTTTCCCTGACTGATAATCGCCACGCGGTCACACATCATCTCAATCTCGCTGAGCAAATGGCTGGAGATAAAGACAGCTAATCCCTCTTCTTCAGCAAGTCGACGGATAAACTGGCGCAGCTCGCGAATTCCTGCCGGGTCCAAACCGTTTGTCGGCTCATCAAGGATGAGGATTTTGGGTCGATGCAAGAGAGCTTGGGCAATACCGAGACGCTGGCGCATGCCGAGGGAATACGTTTTTACCTTGTCATCAATCGCTCGTTCCAAATCGACAAAACGAACAATCTCCTCGATACGCTGCCTTGATATTCCACCACTCATGCGCGCAAATTGCTCCAGGTTTTCTCTTCCCGTCAAAAACTTGTACAGCTCGGGATTTTCTACGATGCAGCCAACCTGCGCAATCGCTTCTGGAAACTGCTCCTGCAAGGAAATGCCGCCAATATGTACATCCCCGCCGTCCGCTTTTGCCAAGCCGACCAGCATCCGGATCGTTGTCGTTTTACCAGCACCGTTGGGACCTAGAAATCCGAAAACCTCGCCAGCATAAACGTCAAACGTAATATCGTGAATGATCGGCTTGCCCCCGATCGCTTTCTGTAATCCTTTTACCGTGAGGACTGTTTCGGCCAATGCGGGCCCTCCTATCCTTCTGTCGCCTCCTCGCCTGACGGAGGCATACTGTTTATGGTACACTGACAAAAGATGTCCAACCACATTATACCATGCAACACCATCCAACATCGAATAGGAGGGTACCCGATGCGCACATCCGGCCAACTCCTTTGGCGCACGGCAGGTCTTCTGTCCTTTCTTTCCTTTTTGCTTTTTGCTGTCGGCTTTGTACTCGCGATGAATCCACATCAACTGGCTCCTTCGAACACTGCTCCTCCAACCCAAGCGAGCAAGCCTGCTACCCCCTTACCGGAAAGCGGCGTTCACAAGGTTGTCGCATTGGGAGATTCACTCACACGTGGAGCCGGAGATGCCAATGGGCAAGGCTATGTGGGCCTCGTTCGCCAAGCATTAGAGAAGAAAAACGGCCAACCGATCACATTTACCAACCTCGCCATAAATGGCCAGGAGTCGACTAATCTATTGTCACAGATGTCCCAGCAACAGGTGAAGACACTCTTGAGCGAGGCTGATTTGATCTTGTTTACAATTGGAGGCAATGATCTTTTCCGCCAAACAGGAGGTCTGTACTCCATTGAAAAAGAAAAAGTGGCCGCAGCCATCAAAGGGCTAACGACCAACTATGAAGAGATCATTCGTCAAATTCGCTCGGTAAATAAAGACGCTACGATTGTGTATACATCGCTGTACAATCCGTTTGGAGATACTGAAACAGGTCTTGATACGATCAAGCCTGTGCTCGATTGGAACAATACGGCGTCACAGATCGCTGCCCGCTATCCGCACGTCATCGTGGTTCCTACGTATGATTTGTTTGTGCGTAAAGAACAAGCCTATTTGTATACCGACCATTTTCATCCGAATACGGAAGGGTATGCGCGTATAGCAACCCGCATCATGCAAGCATTAGAGTGAGTCCGCTCGTGAGTAATTGAGTGATTTTCCGGTGCTCGCCAGATAAACCCGCTGACCAGCCCATTGGAAGGCGGTACTGACCATGGAGAAGGCAGCAACGATCAGGAACAAAGTGGTGCCACCATACGCAGCGAGCAAAATCCCCCCCATCCACGGGCCGATAAATTGTCCCAGATTACTGAAGCTTTTCGCACCGTAATAGCTGCCACGCATTTCTTCTGGCGCCATTCGGTCAATCAAGACGTCACCGGCTGTGAAGGTCAAGATTTCTCCAAAGGTAAACAGCACCATCGCAATAATGAAAATCAGCCAAGAGCTAGCAAAGGCATAGCCGATGTCGCCAAGTGCATACATGACGTTTCCCACAAAAATCGCTGTGAGAGGCGTCTTTTTTTCTGCCCAGCTAGTCAATGGCAGCTGCATCAGCACGACGACGACCGCATTCACACTCATCAAAATTGCAAATAGCTCTGTACCGTTTACAACTGTCATCTCGGCGAATTTGGCCAAGGTAGAAGACATTTGCGAATAACCGACCGCTCCCAGAACACCTGCAATCATGTACAAACGAAACGCCTTATCCTTAACAACTACGCTGAACGCTTTGCCAAAGGTTACTGTTTCTTTTTTCTGCCCCTCGATTTGCTTAATGCCAAACTTGTTCAATAATCCTTGCAAGCTAATGACATAAAACAAATAAATGATGGCTGTAATCATGAAAGGTAGGGCAACAGAGGTTTTCGCCAGCACAGCTCCCGCTATCGGCCCTACGGCAACGCCTACGTTAATCGCTGTATAGCGCAAGCTAAATACGCGGAAGCGTTTCTCTGGCGGCGTCACATCCGCCATGAGTGCTTGTGAAACCGGCTCGTAAAAGGAACGACAGAGGCCACCTGCCATATTCAGGAGCAGCAGCACCATCGGATTTTTACTCAAAGCAAAGCCCACAAACACAAGCGTCCAGACGTACAATGCCCCCAGCATTACCCTTCTGCGGCCGATCCTGTCAGACAACGTCCCTGCGATAAACCCTCCGATAGTTCCAGCCAAAGGACCCGCTCCAATCGTCAACCCGATCATCGCCAGATCCATATCCGTGTTATTGGACAGGTATAAAAACAAAAACGGCATACTCATCGAGCTGGCCGCCCTGACAAACACAGTCCCGACTACTAATGACCAGACAATCGGGTGAAACTCCTGTAAACGCGTTCTCAACCAACTCATACTCTCTCGCACTCCTCGCAACTGTTCTGCATCTTCCTGTTTACCAGAACAGACGCTCTACGTTGTTCTTCATTGTAGTGAGGAGTCAGTGCTTCGTCAATCATCATTCAAAATTTTTCGATTATGAAAAATTTCTATGAGACTTATCGAAATTTCGATAGGGTGCAACAGAATGGATTGATGACCTGCATTACTTTACCCAATCTGCAATCCTTTCGTTGGGCTTTAGTTGATCTCTCTTGTAGTAATAAACGGTTTGAACTTGGTATTCCAGATCACTTACGGACAAATAAAATTTATGCCCGAAGTATGTATCTTCGAGACAAATCGTTACGCCTTCTTGGTAAGCATGGGAGATTTTATAAAGCATTTCTTCTTCAGCTTCGTTCGCTAACCGGATTCGATTTGCTTTGAATTCTGATCCCGGACAGGCTATAAAGGATACATTTTTGAAAAAAATCTCAATGTCATGGTAGTAACTAAAATCAAAACTGCCAGCCATCGTGAGCTCTTCATTATACTCGTATTTGATTATTCGGAAGTCACCTATGTTCCTCTGATCGATTTCTTTTTGTATAGCTTCTAGTTTTCTGCTTATCCTTCCTTTTTCCATTCTACCCTCCCTTGACCAAGTAAAGAAATGTGTGCTGCCACCTCTTTTCCAAGCTGACAATTCATCTGCTGAATTACACTTTTCGGCAGATAGCCTTTTAACCTTTCCGGTGATGATGACGCGAGCGAATCATTACTTCTACTATGACCAGATTAACGACCCAGGACATCCAGGCAACCATTTGATAAGCCGGGATAAAATTGCCATGAAATAGCAATAGCAGCACTGGCAGCAACAATCGCAGTGTTACAGCTGCAAACGTAAGCGCGTAGCTGCGCAGCATCCACTCACGATGTGCATGATTGTCTTTTCTACTTATTTTGTACACACTCATCCAGGTAAAGGCGACCCACATCACATCCAGTGTGAAAAAGCCGAGGCCTGCTATCCATCCGCCTGTAGCGAAAAAGGACAAATATATATTGACCAGCCCACTGATGGAAATGGAGATGACGTAAAGATAGCCCATGAGTCGATGCCACTTTAATCTAGTTGTGCCCGCTTTCGAAAGGAAAAGTTGAAACGGTCCAATAATGAGTGCCAGGACGCCAGTAATAATATGAACATACATCACATAGACCCACGGCTCCAGATGAAAATCAGGGTTTCTCAGCTTAATTGAGACAAGCCCTGCATCTTGCGGTTTAAAAAAACCGTATTGGATCACAGCATAGGCTCCGATTAAAAATGCCAGTAAATAAACGAGTACTCTGACTGCCCTTTTCCCCATCGCTTTCTCCTCCATCTCTTTATAAAATCGTATGATGTTCTTTTTGATTCACTCCCGTCACTCCTATGATTTTTTCCAACCACCTCATTTAACTAAAAAACCAAAAGGGCGCTAGTCATGCAACCCAAATCATTGCAAGCTAACGCCCAACTGAATCCCTATTACATATCATCCATATTAGAGGAAATGCTGCATCCAAACATTCGGTTCAACATATCGTCCTTCGTTCTTCTCAACATCAATCGTAACGGGAACAAGCCCCCCTGGCACAATGTATGTACCTGACTCGGGAAGCTTCATCTTTGCCCAGCTTTCCCACTGTGCAACGGTTCCATTAATGACCATGGATTCTGGAGCAACCTTGACCATTTTCGCCCCTGCTTTCAAATGAGTTCGTATCCATGGATCAAATGCATCTCCAGCGTCCGTTTTCCATTCCACGTATTTGTCCATCGGAATCAATGGATATTTCGATTTCAAAGAAGGTCTTACAGGTGCAAACATCTGCTGAATGGATTGCTTTTTAACCAAATCTTTTAATGCCCTTACCATGATACTGCTGATTCCTTTTCCCCGATAATCGGGATGTATCACGATAGCGAGAGCAGAAACTGTGTTTGGCACTTTGCCCTGTTGGTAATCCTCGATGCTTCTAAGGAATACGTCATCCCAGCCGGCTGGTAGTCCTTCCTCTGTACCATCCCAATAAAATGGGACAGAATTGCAGCAAGCGATTACAGCACCGCTGTCATCTGTGATACAAAATTGGAACTGTGGAAAAACTTCTACCACCTTGGGATAATACTGGATCGCCACTTCATCATATAACATGAACGCTGGCCAGCCCACTTCATTCAATTCATCAAAGCGGCTTGCCATTTCAGGATGGGTTTCTAATGTGAAGAGTTCATATTCCATGTTTTCGTTCCCTGCACGCTCGGGAGACTTCGTATTGAGAAGTGTCATAGACAGTCATACCCTTTCCTCTAGAAGTGAACAAATTTCCAAATGTTTCATTTCATTTTTAATTGTATCACAAAAAATCCATCTTTAGTGACTTCTTCCATTTTCTAAAAAAACAGACTACCGGGTATGGAAACCCGACAGCCTGCTGCCGATTACGTGCTCGAAATGGTTCTCGAAAATTTGATATAGCTACCAATTCTCCAGATCCCCACATACAGGACCCCCATACACATCATGAGAACGGACAATTCGACGACGTCTATGGCTTTGAAGTACTGCGTCAGCACGAGACGAATCAGTATGATTGCGATCAAGATGAACTTGAGATTCCGGTTTGGCTTTGAATAAATCAACCCATCCTCTCTTCTCTCATATTCAGTCTGCTTCAGCATGACCGTCCCAAAGATGACACCGAGAACGATAGCGATGAGCAGCTCCCAAACGGCCGGCATATGAAACGTTTTGCCTGGGATGTGCGTGAGCTGGTACAAGCCCCATGGCATCCCTACAAGCATCACCCCAATGGGGATCAATATCCTGTAGCCCTTTCCCTTGATGGGCTTCTTTCCTCTTCTGGTTCTAAGCCAAATTCCGAGGCCTACGATTAACACGACAAATACGATGGGTAAATAGGATTGCATGACATCCTCCGTCCTTTCTGTAAGGGATGGTAGTTACTGGCTGTTGCTAGATTGACAGTTTCCGTTCAAGCAGATAGGCCGAGATGCGGATCAAAAGATACGCAACGATCCAACTGATCAGCAAGCCTGCCATCTCAGCCCACAGATTCGGAATCCAAAGCCCAGGCTGGCCACTGAATAACTGATGCGCCACGTTATAGTTAGGAATTAAGGTCTGAAATCCGTTGTAAAAAGTACTCAAACCGCCCATGATAACGACCCAAAAAATCGGGCTGATCGGTCGCAGGGTAGTGTAATGAATCGTTGCCAGCAAAAGGCTGAGGGAAAGTATAAACGGACTGAAGCCGATGACTATCGCGAGCAATGGCAATCCGGTCAACATGGTCAACCATACATCCTCAAACGAATATCCTTGTACCAGCAGAGCGATGATTCCCGCAAACAGTGAAATCAGCACATACACGCAGCATGATACCACCACTGTCCGTAGCCAGGCAGCGAAGAACTTGGCACCCACTAGACTCAGTCTTGAGTATGGTAACGTGAGCCACCACCCGAATGTCCCGTTCTCCCATTCTCTTCTCAGCATCAGCACGCCCATGACGACGAGCATATACGGGAAACCAATCGCAACACCCCACAGCTGATGCAGCTTGAGCTGGCCGTGGATTGCAAAATAACTGGCAGCCCCGACAGCGGCGATAGCGAGAATAGCCAGGTAGATCGTCCTGCCGTACCCAAAGCCTTGCGAGCGATTCAGCTTTCTCCAGCTTCCCTTCAGCTTCCACTCATGATGGACGAGCGACAAAAACATACGCAAGCTCATCGACTCCACTCCCTTTTGTAGAACGTTCGGAATACGTCATGGAGAGATCCATATTGCGCCCGTAGCTCGTCAGCTTCGCCTGACCAGATTGCTTTTCCCTGATCCATGAGCACGATATAGTCAAACAGCCCTTCCACTTCCTGAATGTCATGTGTGCTGATCAGAATGGACACCTCTCGCTCTTCCAAATAATCGATCATCCCGGCGATGATTGCTTCTCTGGAAATGAGATCGATCCCGGCGATGATTGCTTCTCTGGAAATGAGATCGATCCCCGCGAACGGTTCATCCAAAATGATGAGCGGAACTTCACGGGACATACAAAGAATCAGCATGACCCTTGCCTCCTGGCCTTTACTCATGCCAGACAGACTCATTTCCAAATCGACATCCATATACCTGGCGAATTTCTTGGCTGCCTCCAGATCAAACCCTGGCAAGAAGGAGGCTCCCCACTCAAACGCCTGCAGCACCGTATGCCGCGGATACCAGCGAGCTCGATCAGGCAAGTAACCGATGAAGCGGTTTGTCTGCCACCCCGGCGATTGCCCTAATACCCTGATCTCTCCCTCATCGGGGGTAATCAGCCCAGTGATGGCCCGGAACAACGTGGATTTACCGCAACCGTTTGGACCGAGTACACCGACAATTCGCCCGGCGGGAATCGCTAGGTCAAAGTGGTCGAGAGCGTATTTTTTACCGTAGCGTTTCGTCAACTGATCACATTTGACAATAGGCTGTACCATCATCTGGTTCCTCCCGATTCATTCGGATACTTTTTGCTAAGGTAGCCTTGTATTTCGGCTAACGGTATGCCCAAGCTCGCCATTTGCTCCATGAACGAATCCATATACCTCGATGCCAGCTCCGACCGAAACAGCTGCACGCGTTCAGCCGATGAAGTGACATAGGTTCCTTGACCCCGGCGTTTTTCTGTTAATCCGTCACGCTCCAGCTCTTGATAGGCTCTCATTACTGTATTTGGATTCACCCGAAGCTCCAGCGCCAGCTCTCGTACGGATGGCATTTTGGTTCCCAATTCGATTTCTCCTTTTGCAATAACGCTTCGTACTTGATCCAGGATTTGCTCATACAGCGGCTGGCTAAAATCAATCTTGAACCGCAATGAGCCAATCTTTTGTTCCTCCATGGGCTTTCCTCCTGCCCTTCCCTGCGTATGTAGTGTATTATATCACTTAATACACCCGACACAATAGGCAATCCGCATATTTCTACGTTTTACCATTTCCCTCTAATTGAAAAGCCTTGTCTGTACAGATCTTTGTCTCCCTGTGCAAAGATCCTATTTTCCAGTTAGAAATCAAGGCTTTAAAAGGGGACACGCAGGATGTTGCAAACGATAAAAGAAGATGTTATATTAATTGAGCTATCAATAATTGATGTATCAAGTATTATGATTGTGTTTCTATTCAGATTGCCCCCGGGAGGCATTTTTCATGACACACAAGGAATTGGAAGAGGAGCAAATACTGAATCTGCTTGTTGGATTAACCAACAAAATCAGTCCCAAGTTCGAGCGCTGTACCGGAATCAGCTCTTCTCGTCTTGCGATCTTGCAGATTCTTTGCGAATGTAATGAAATCAATCAGTCTCAGTTGCAAAAGCACATCAACATTGACAGTGCCGCTATTACACGCCACCTCAAGCAATTAGAAGCGGATGGCATGGTGACTCGTCACAAAAATCCAATGGATCACCGTGAAACCTTCGTTCGTCTCTCCGAAGAAGGGCATCAGCGGATTGAAGGGTACAAAAGTGAGAAGAGAAATTTTATCCAGCAAATTCTGGAAGGCTTCAGCGAGGATGAAACACTGATCTTAGTGGATTTTCTCAAACGAATGCAAAACAACATTTGATTCGGCATAAAAGGAGTTGGATTCAACATGCAGAGCACATTGCAAAAAACAAATGATTTTCGTGAAATCACGTATGGTCGTCGTTCTGTCAAGCTGTATGATCCGGAGGTAAAAATCAGCCGCGAGGAAATGACCGAAATTCTAGAGGGAGCGACTCGCGCCCCATCCTCGGTAAACCTGCAGCCTTGGCGCTTTCTGGTTATCGAAAGTCCGGAAGGGAAGGAAAAGCTTGTAGAGCTGGCACGCTTCAACAAGACGCAAGTGCTCACCTCCTCTGCTGTCATTGCTGTATTCGTTGACATGAACAATGTGGAATATATGGATGAGATCTTTGGCAAGGCTGTCGAGCTTGGATACATGCCACAGGAAGTGAAGGACATGCAGCTTTCAGCCGTAAAGCCTTACTACAACAATCTGCCACCTGCTGTTCTGCGGGATGTCAATTTTATCGATGCCGGTCTCGTGTCGATGCAGTTAATGCTGGTTGCCCGTTCATATGGCTATGACACCAACCCGATCGGCGGCTATGAAAAGGATCAAATAGCAGAAGCGTTTGATATGGACAAGGCTCGCTACCAACCGATCATGCTAATCAGTATTGGGAAAGCAGCAAAGGAGGGACACCCCTCCTATCGCCTGCCCGTTGAGACAGTGACAACCTGGAAATAAGCAAACATTCATCGAAGAGAGGTTGAAATTGATGCTGATTATACATGCCCATCTGCAAGTGATTCCAACACAGGAAGAAGCGTTTCTTACAGCAGCCAAAGCTCTGGTTGCCGCAAGCAAAGCAGAAGCAGGAAATGTGGGATACACTCTTTTAAAAAGCACAGAGCACGAGCATCACTACACCATGGTAGAAAAGTGGAAGGACTCGGCGGCAGTAGCTGCTCATAATGCAAGCGATCATTTTCAGGCGTTTGTGAATCAAGCTCCTACTTTTTTCTCGGCACCAATGGAATTGGAAGTATTTGCTGGAGAGCCTGTTAAACTGTAATTTACGAATGGACAAAAAAACAGCAAGGATGGCCCTGTGGTCAGCCCTTGCTGTTTTTCCGATTGACTTCTCGATACGATTTCCAATGCGTTCATTTCTTCAACCACGCCAGAAGCGCCCAGCGCCTTTCCGTGCGACGTTTGTAGGAAGGCAACCCTCGATATACTTCAACCGCCTCCAGATAAGATCGCTTCGCCTTCTCTTTTTGTTGCAATTCGTTATACAGCTCGCCTTGTTTATAGTACACTTCGCATGACGACATGTTCATCCTCGCCAGCTCTTCTAGACTCGCAATGGCTTTTTCCATCTGCTGCTGTTTCGCATATGCCTCACCTACGAGTAAATAAGGTTCACCATATTTGACTCGTGGATTCGCCCTCAATGCTTGCTCAATCAGCTGTAAGCCCTCTTCCGTGCGACCCATCTTCAGGAGACAATTACCCTTGTCGCATAAATATTCGGGAGAATCCTGCATCAATGATGAGATTTCCTCCAGATAGGTTAATGCCTCACTGTATTGCCGTTTCTCCATTAGCAGGCGGGCAGCCTCCAGTTTGGCAGGGGTGTCATGTGGATTAAGACGAAGCTGATTTTGTAAAGCGGATAAACGCCTCCATCTCCGGAAAGGCTTGGTAAAGTCAGGGAGCAGGCGAACAAAGCGAAGATCCAGGAAGTACAGAACCAATAAAATAATGATCAGGGCGGCAAAAGGACTTCCTGTCAGCCACCACAATATCGAGAACAAGAACATTTTCCCCAACGATTTTCCCTCAACCCTCTATGTTTTTTCCTTCTAACTATAAGAGCCCTTCCTGCAAATTGTCAAATATTGTTACATGGATCTAGGGAGTCTCCGTTATGAATCAAGCATTAGCGATTTAACTTGCAGATGTTTACAACCACGATAACATATGTTACTCTTAACACATGTTATCGATAACAAAAGGAAGTGCTATCATGTCTATCCAATATGCCATACTGGGACTTCTTAGTTGGAAGCCTGCTTCTGGTTATGAATTAAAGAAGATTATTGAAGACTCCCCAACTATGTATTGGTCCGGCAATAACAATCAAATCTACAAAGCTCTCGTACAACTGTTGAACGAAGGCTTGGTAGCGAACCAAATTCAACATCAAGAGAGCTCCCCGTCAAAGAAAATATACAGTATTACGAACGAAGGACGCTCCAGATTAAAAGAATGGGTTGTTTCAGAACCAGAAATTCCAGAATTCAAAAATGCCTTCCTCGTTCAATTGGCGTGGGCGGTTCAATTAAGCAATGAGGAGCTACATGATCTGCTCCTTCGATATGAAAGCATGATCAACACGCAGCTTTTATATCAGCAGGAAAAAATCAAACGGGGAATCGCTTCCCCTAAAAGAAATGCGCGTGAGTTGTTTATCTGGGATAAAATTTCCGAAAACCTGCTGTCCTTTTATCAGAACGAACTGGCATGGGTGCAAGGAATGCGCGAGGAGCTCAATAAGAGAAACAGCGAGTAGAATTTTAGAGAATGAGGAAAAGCGGTGAAACACATCATGAATCATCAAACCTTATATAAATCGGAAACAGGAAGAAATGCGATTCTCAATCACTATAATAAGCTGCTGGGAAAATGCACGGTTCCTTATGAAGAAATGGTTTTGGATACAAGCTATGGAAAGACATATGTCATTGCTAGTGGAGAACCATCGTTGCCTGCGCTCATCCTTTTGCATGGCTCTGGATCTAATTCGTCCATGTGGATTGGAGATATCGCACGGTACTCCAAGCACTATCGAGTATTTGCCGTAGATATACCCGGCGATCCTGGAAAGAGTGAAGAGAAGCAATATCCGCTGAAGAGCCCGGCCTATTCCGAATGGATGGACGATGTTCTTCATGCCCTTCAAGTGGATAAAGCATCTTTTATGGGAATCTCACTTGGCGCATGGATGGCGACCCATTTTGCAGTCAAGCACCCGGAAAAAGTGGAGAAGCTCGTTTTGCTCTCCCCTTCCGGCATTGGTCCCCAAAAAATATCATTCTTGTTTAAAGCGATGCCGTTCTTGCTATTCGGCGAGAAGGGAAGAGACAAGGTTTCACGTCTCGTAAATGGCAATCAGACGCTTCCCGAGGATGCTCTACTGAATACCAAGATCATCGCGCGTCATTTTCGCTTTCGCTCTGAGACTGTGCCCATTTTTACGGATAGTGAGCTTCGGCGTTTGACCATTCCCATCCTCTTACTTGCTGGTGAACAAGATGTCATGCTTCATTCCAAAAAGACGGTAGAGAGGCTTTCCAGTCTGCTGCCTCATGCAAATGCCACGCTTTTAGCAGATTGTGGCCATGTTCTTATGAATCAGTCCACTCGAATCATGCCGTTTCTATTGAATGAATGACTCCTATTAATCGACTGACTGTAACATTGCATTTGGCGACGTCAGCGCACAAAAAACCGGGGCTAGCCCCGGTTTTACTTTTCTACTTCAATATGTTCCATTAGCTCTCCAGCTTCATTCCATTTCACGACCCGATAGAGCGCATCATGGTAAAACGTAAACCAGGCTCCTTGTCTGATCCCCTCTTTGATCCATTCTTCCTTGGCAAAAATGGAGGTCATCGGGTAATCATCATACGCCATAACCCAAAGTGAGTTTTGATGCGCGTGAGTCGGCATAATATCGGCCATATGTAGAATGAGCTGACCACCACTCTCCATCCTTACGATAGCATGCCCGTGACTATGTCCGCCCGTATGGTGCAGGGAGATGCCTGGCAAAACCTCCATGCTCTCTGCATATGTCTGGACCTGATGCTCAATCGGGCGCCAGTTTTCCTCCCAATACGTATTTCGGGATCGGATATTTGGCTCTCTCATTTCGGCCCATTCAAGCTCCTGTACGTAAATGACTGCTTTGGAGAATGTAGAAACAAGTTGCCCGTCTTTCGCCGATACGAGCCCGTTAGCATGGTCATAATGCATATGCGTCATGATTACAATGTCGATATCATCGGGTGTCAGTCCCTTGCTTGCTAACGATTCAACAAGCTGAGATTCTTCGACCAAACCGAAATTGCGCTTCTGCTTGTCCGTCAGTCGATCATTCCCCATGCCAGATTCGATTAAAATTCGTTTACCATGTGCAAAAACGAGAATCGGGTCAGCCCGAAGCGGAACCTGGTTCAGCTCATTTGATGGATAGCGCTTGCTCCACAGAGGCTTCGGCACAACACCAAACATGGCTCCACCGTCCAGTTGCGTAAGCCCGCCTTTTAACCACGTTAGTTCAAACTCTCCTGCTTTCCACTCGTTCAGTTTCACGATTTCTGCCTCCTAGCGTAGCGATCGATTCGTATAAAGGAATGAAAAAAGTGAAAAGCACCCAGCCGGGTGCCTTATTGCTTCTCTGCCACACTTACCGTTCGTGTCGCTGGAGCAATTTCCAACAGCAAATCGCTGGAAACGGCCTGTACAGTGACATCTGAATCACTGCGTCTATGATGAAGCACGAGTTGAGCTACTTTTTCATTTTCACAATAAATGCTGATTAATGTTTGCAATGGGTTGGCGCTGCCGCCTGCAATCACCTTAAAACCTGGGGCAATCGTAAACGTCCATCCTTCCACCTCTATTATCGGAGCTGTAGAGTACAGAAAGTAACGTTTCCCCAAAAGTATGCCATTATGATTCATCAAGGCGAGAGCCCCCAATCAAATGAATTTGAACAGTATGATACCATTTTGCAAGAAGATGGGCACGATGAAAAGTCTTTCGACAAAAGTTCTGAAAAGATGACACACTCCAATCATCATACACCACACTCTTTATTTTCGGAATAGAAAATCAGTTTTGATCGTTAAATGATTCTGCCTACCTCTGAGCCGTCCCGTATGGCTCTTTTGGCGTCCAGTTCACCCGCTTCTCTCGCGCCGCCTATAACGTGCACAGGCAGACGACCCTGCAAGGCATGAAACAAGCTATCATTCGATGTGGCACCCGCAGCAACAATCACCGTATCCGCCGGAATCAGGCGTTCCTCGTCTTGCTGGCTGATAAGCACACCATCAGGAGTAATTTTTTTGTAAGTCATCTGTGTGATCATCTCAACTCCGTGTCTCCCCAAACTATCGAGGACAGCCCAACGCGTCGTCTTCCCAAGTCCGGTTCCTACATGCTTGCCGCGCCGGAGCATGTATATTTTTCGCTTGCTCGGCTTCATCAGCTCGATTCCTGTTTCGGTGAGAATCTGGTACTCCCGCAAATACTTTGCGACCTGTGGGGTAATGGACTCCTCCTCTTTAAGCAGCAGATGAGACAAATCGCAGGCGATGCCACCAGCGCCTACGATCGCTACCGTTCTCCCTACCTTTACCTGCCTGTCAAAAACCTGATCGTAACGGACGACGTGCGCCAGATCAACACCTGTTATCTCTGGTAGCCGCGGGATGACACCTGTTGCTACAACGACCTCTTCAAAGCCTTCAGCTTCCAAGGCATCTGCTGTTGCCGCGCATCCAAGCCTGATTTCAACTCCAAGCTTGTTCAGTTGCGTTTTGTAATACCTGAGCGTCTCATTAAATTCTTCCTTACCAGGCACCTGACGGGCATAATTGAGCTGTCCACCGATTTGCCAGCTCTTCTCCATGATAACGACTCGATGCCCCCGCTCTGCCAGCACTCTTGCCGCTTCCAAACCAGCGGGTCCCGCTCCGACGACAGCCACTTTTTTTCGTGTGACTGCGGGAGCCACGGCCCACTCTTGCTCTCTCCCTACGAGGGGATTGACCAAACAGGAGGCCACCTTACCATCAAAAATATGATCGAGACAGGCTTGATTACAGGCAATGCACGTATTAACCTCATCATATCGGGATTCTCGGCTTTTACGCACAATTTGCGAATCAGCCAAAAACGGACGAGCCATGGATACCAGGTCACTACGTCCTTCCTGAAGAATCGCTTCCGCCTGACGCAAATCATTGATCCGATTGCTCGCGATCACCGGTATGCCTACCACTTCTTTCACCTGCTGCGCTACCCAGACATAGGCTCCCCGCGGGACCATCATCGCAATCGTTGGTACACGTGATTCATGCCAGCCGATACCAACATTTAGTGCATCCATCCCGGCCTGCTCCAGCATGCGAGCAAATAGAAGTGTCTCCTCCATCGTGGTACTATCCGGAATCAAATCAATACCGGACATGCGGAAAATTATCGGATAGTCGGTGCCTACGGCTTGACGGACTCGCTTGGCTACCTCTACGCCAAACCGAGCTCGGCGCGAAAAGTCTCCACCCCATTCATCATCTCGCTTATTGGTGACAGGCGACAAAAATTGATTGATCAAATATCCTTCTGAACCCATAATTTCTACCGCATCAAAACCTGATTTTTTCGCGCGAATAGCTCCCTCCGCAAAGGCTTGAATCGTGAATTCAATCTCCTCTGCCCCAAGCTCGCGCGGCTTTGTTCGATTAATCGGGGCCTGTAGGGGCGACGGGGCTACCGGGTCATAGCCGGTTTGCTCTTTGTGTGCGTAACGTCCTGCGTGAAATAGCTGCAGGGCGATCCTGCCTTTGGCCTCATGCACCTGGGTAGTAATGAGTCGCAATGCCTCCATATCCTCATCCCGAAACACATTACAGTACGGCTCCCCCATACCGCCTTCTGGAAGGACAGCAGCCCCACCTGTAACGATCAGGCCTGCTTCTCCTCTGGCACGTTCCGCGTAAAAGGCAGCGAGCCGATTAACGCCGTCCTCCAGCTTTTCAAATCCAACATGCATGGAGCCCATCATGATTCGATTTGGCAAGGTCAGAGATCCAATCTGAATAGGCTCAAATACTTTTGTCAGTCTCACAACGATACCCCCTCTCGTTACGAGTGAATGCTCATTCATTTATTTTACAGTCATTCGCTGTACCTGTTCAATAATCCTTCCTCCCAGCGCTTCGTAAAGAGCTAAAAAGCCCGTGAATACTCCCGGGCATCTTTTCTGATTAGCAGCAGGTCGACTGTCCAACCGCAGCCGCTGCTTATTTTGTTAGACGAACCAGCACTCCAAGGTCCGCCGAAAACTTTTCGAGCAACGTTTCAAACTGTTTTTCCTCGTCTTCTGCAGCTGGTTGCTCCACAACAAAGTGATAGTCGAGCATCATTGCCGCTTCAGCGATTTTACCCGGTTCCAGATAGCGACGTTTTTCCGTTAGCGAAATTTCCGGAATCATTGCTTTTGCCTGTTCCCATAGACGAGAGCTTTGCTCATTACTCCACTCCCCCGGGAACGTCACTTCCACTTCCACCTCGCAGCTTCCCTCATCTTGCAGCGAAAAAAGATGAACAGAGGCTTCCGGAACATTCTCATCTTCTGCTATCGAAAAGGACAGGATGACTTCCTGTGATTCCTCATCTGCTACCAGCGAACGATCTGAACGTAAAAGAATATCGGTTATCATGCCATGCGCGGCTAAATGCTCACCTAGTCTTTCCACCATCAATTGCAACACGCGGTTTACTCCTCCTGCCTGTAGATGACCTTTTGCATGCAAGTATATAAGAAAACCTCAATCGAGGCTACCCCACGGAGGAGCGACCGCGTTTTAGCGCAAAGTTTCACCGAGGTAATGCCGGGAGTGGACACTGAAGTACCTTGCCATGCGCTCCAGAATTTATAAACGTCGTGCTTTTCAATTCTTATACGTTCACGAAAAACCCCTTCACGAGGAAGGGGTCGGGGTATTGTTGATATTTTTTTGATTCATGAATTCTGATAACCAGGCGCGACGCACTTCTTTGTTGGGACAGTATCCCAAAATGTAGCTCTCTCCGCGCATATATTTTTCCTTGATCCACTCTTTATGCTTGCGGAAAAAGGCATGTTGGAAATCAATCGGCATTTGCTGATATTCTTCCAAGGCTGAGGGGTTCTGGAGGAAAAAATCTTCATCGTACACAAATTCTTCATTTTGTTGGCGGCTGATCAGGTACACGAAGGCAATCACCAGGAACAGATTCACCAAGAAAATAGTCATCCAAATCCCTCCAGTCATGCATTTTAATTATCTGATTACTCTGTCTTATCAGCATATTATTATTGTACCACGCTTTTGGTGTTTTCTAAACCTCTGTAGGCGTTATTTTATAAAAAAACTTTTTAAAAAGTGAGTATTTTCGATCAAGAGTCTGACTGCACCGTAATTTTTGTCGAAGAAGATGTTGAACAGATGCAAAAAAGCACCCGGTCTATGCGATCGGGTGCTTGATCATTAGATTCCTGGAGGAGTAACAGCTTCCTGTCCTGAAGGCTGAACAATATCAGGAGGTGGAGCTGTACCGCCATTTGTTGCAGGTGGAACGGTATTCGTCGCAGGGTTTTGGTCCTTCTGTGGAGTCTGTCCCGCGTGCCCGGACGCATCTGGGCTTACAATATCTGCTGGCGGTGCCACTTGATTGCCTTCCTGCGGATCTACGGCATCAGGAGGTGGTGTCGCTTCTGCTTCTTCCTCTTCCGGAGTCTTTTTCTTCGGTGGAGGTGGCGCAGCAGTCTCTGTCGTTTTCTTTTTCTGTGTTGTAGTGCTGCTTGATGCTGCAACCGCTGCCTCACCGGAGCCCAAAACAGGTGAGTTGTTGATTTGAGCAACTACAGAACCACTTACGCCCATCTCAGCTTGCAGAGAGTTGCGAATTTCTTCGAGCTTCTCTTTCTCGAGAAACGTATATCCGCCTTGCCAGTATGCGCCATTTTCCAGAGCGGTAACGGTCGAGGAATTAAAGCCTTTGAAATCATATGCCAATCCTTTAATTTGATCTTTGGACAGGTCGGTATGTATGTTCTTGGCTCCAACATCCATAATGTTGAATACTTTAGTTAATCCTTCAACAGAAGCTACTTTATCAACAATCGCTTTTATGACCTCTTGCTGACGTCTGTTGCGATCGAAGTCGCTAGAGTAGTATTTGGTTCCACGATTGTCATGGCGATGGCGTACATAGCCTAACGCTTGCTCGCCGTTTAGCTTTTGCAAGCCAGGGCTCAGATTGATGTGCGTATTATCTGTCGGATCATCATAGACGAGCTTGCGATCGACGTTCACCTCAACACCGCCCAATTCATCAACAACTGCCTTGAAGCCATCAAAGTCAATCGCGACGTAATGATCAATCGGAATCCCCAAAATTTCATTGAGCGTTTTCTTGGTCAACGAAATTCCGTCCTCAGTTGGAGCCTTGTTGTTGCGCTCTGCCTGACGTCGCTCTGCTTCACCATTTGCGTAAACAGCGTTGATCTTGTGATAATCGCGATAGCCCGGAATCTTCACACGCGTATCACGCGGAATCGAAACCATCGTTACTTTTTTCGTTGCTGGATTCGCTACTGCCACAATCATGACATCTGTGTTCATCGAGCCTGTCTCAGGACGGCTGTCCGATCCAAGAACGATAAAGGACATTGGCTTGTCAGCATGATAAGCAGGGTCGATATTTTGAGAAACCGGAGAAGTAAATCCATTATTCGTTGGATTCGTCACTTCATTCAAAGTGTCTTCAATTTTCCAATAAATTGCTCCAGCCACACCACCAACCAACAACAGGGTTATCAAGCTGAAGATAAACACAAATCGACGTACTTTTCGATTACGGGTCGGTTGCTTTTTTCGGGGGGCAGAAGCGCGTGTTTTTGCAACAGTTTCTGGCATATGTATCAGTCTCCTTGTTCGCGCACGCTTTTTAAGACGTATCAGATTGTTTCCTTGTTACACTTGAATGCTTTTTTTGTTGTTGAAACGCTCCGATACGTGTCACTTTTCCGCAAATGGCGGTTGCTCATCTCATGAGCAGATTCCTCACATGGGGTTTTTTACAAAAGAAAACAGAGGCACGAAAAAGAGCAGTGCCACAGGGCAGATTTGCACTAATATTTTCTTCTGTTGGTAATAGTCTGATTCAGGTATTGTATCATACCATTGTCTTCATTTGTAGAAAAATGTTCCCATCAATTAAAAATCCCCCATCTTTTTGTCGATGGAGGAAACGATTTTTTTTGGTGCTATTCGTATTATTGTAGTCCGCGAGGCGCCTGGCTGAAGCCTTGTACAGGGCCATCACCCTTCTTGTTTTTGGAGCGGTGAGAATCGCCACCTTGACGAACATGGCTCTCCTGCTTACCGTTTACGTCGTTCGATTTTTTCTCCATTTGTACACTCCTCCTTATACGAGACTAACGAGTAGTGTACGTCATTGTATGTAATCTCATCCTCGCTCATTGCCTTGCACTTGGGTAGTGGCAAAAAAATTTTTTCGATTCAATAATTGGTCAATGTCATACATGCCATTTTTTTGCGAGGACAGCTCTGCCAGCGCGATCCCGTAAGCAGCCTGCTCCGCGAGAGAAGATGCCTTATTTTGTGCATAAATTACACCGGCTGCAAACGCATCTCCAGCCGTCTCTCTGATCGGATTGGGAGGAGCTGTCAGCCACATGGAACCTGTTTGCTCGCACAGACATATTCCCGCATCTCCGCAAATAACCATGACGTTACGGATTCCGTCTTCTATCAGCTTTCGCGCGCAGCGTTCCACGTCATAAAACGAATAAAGTGATTGTCCGCTCAATTGCTCGATTTCATCAATGCTGGAGATGAGCAAGTAGACCCCATCGAGCATGCCACGCCATTTCTCTGCCTTTTTTACCGAAACGGGATCGACAATCACCTTCTTCCCCAGGCGCTTCGCTTCTTGCAAAAACTGCTGCATGACCGCTTGGGGCAGATTCGCGTCCATAAATAAGCCGGCAGCTTGCGGCAATCTTTGCAAACCGCTTTGAATCAGGGCATCTGTCCAGGCATCATTTACGTCCATATCAGAAACAGCAGCGTACAAATCACCGTCAAGATCCCGAATCGCCAAATATCGACCTGTCGATTTGCTTGGGATTCGAAACATTCCGTGAGTAGAGACGCCACTTTTTGCCGTGATTTGTCTCAGCCATTCGCCGTCTGCATCCTCTCCTACGAGTGAGAAAAGTTGTACTTCCTGTCCCAGCCACCCCAAATTTTCCGCCACATTTCGTGCTACTCCGCCTGCCGCTTGCTGGACATAACCAGGATTGCTCGTTCCAGGCAACAGTCTGGCAATAGTTACTCCTTGCACATCCACATTGGCTCCACCTACGCATAGCCAATATTCTGACATCCCTTCCAGCATTACAGCACCCCTCTTCGCCTTGTGCTCATGATTAGCGAATTATTATCCTCTCTTTTTCGACAATCATTGCTCGTTTACCTACCTGTACAAAAACTTCCTTTATCAACCACCTTTTTTCTCCTATTGCCACCAGCCATATTCCGCGTATACAGTAATGACGCCTCGTGCTATCCATGCTACAGTGAAAAAACAAAACGGTTGCTCTGATTCAGTGAACCCTAATTTCACTGGAGAATGAAGAGCCGTTTTGACGAAAAAAAAGACGGAGATGAAACCTTTATGAGCGCTTCAGCTACACCGATTAAAGCTTCACCGGCTGAGAGTTCAGCGCCTACTGTTTATCGCATGCTGTTTGCGATCAGTATTGCGCATTTGCTGAATGACAGCTTGCAGGCAGTCATCCCTGCCTTACTCCCCATCGTGGAGAAAAATCTTTTACTAAGCTTTACGCAAGTCGGCATGATCTTATTAGTTATGAACCTGACCTCCTCTGTGCTGCAACCAGTTGTCGGTTATTTCTCAGACCGGAAATCACGACCCTTGCTCCCGCCTATCGCCCTCGTCGTCTCTGGTCTCGGGATGCTGGTACTTGCTTTTGCAGGCAGCTATTACATTGTTCTCCTGGCAGTTGCTTGCGTCGGGATTGGCTCAGCCGTCTTCCATCCGGAAGCCTCGCGTTTTGCCCATCTGGCCTCAGGTCCTCGCCGCGGGCTGGGACAGTCCATCTTTCAGGTCGGAGGCAACGCTGGTCAGGCCCTCGCTCCTTTGATGACCATTCTCGTTTTTGCCAACCTGGGACAGACGGGCGCCATGTGGTTCCTCTTGCCTGCACTTGTTGCCAGCTCAGTACTTTTGTACGTTGCCCTGTGGTACCGTGGTCAGCAGCGCATAAAAAAAGCAACCGCAGCTTCCCATTCTTATGGGCATCGTGACAAGCGCTTGATTGCGATCATCCTATTGGTCCTGATTGTGAGCGTTCGATCCTGGATGAATGCCGGATATCAAAGCTTTTATCAGTTTTACTTGATGTATATCAAAGACATGGAGTATTCGAGCGCACAGCTTGTCGTCTTTGGCTTTTTGCTGGCGGGAGCAATCGGAACATTTATTGGTGGACCTCTCTCGGACCGTTTCGGAAAACGTAACCTGCTGATCCTCTCAACATTGGGCTCGCTGCCGTTAACACTTTTGACTCCTTATGTTTCCGGATTTTGGACTTTTCCTCTGCTCTTTTTGAGCGGATTTATCATGCTCTCCAGTTTTTCTGTTACCGTCGTATACGCTCAAGAGCTGCTCCCTGGTCGCATCGGCACCGTTTCCGGTCTCATCATCGGTCTCGCCTTTGGAATGGGCGGCATGGGTGCTCTCGTCTTTGGATCACTCGCAGATACGTATAGTCTTTCCTTCGTGATTACGCTGTGCTCCTGGCTTCCGTTGATCGGCCTGCTTGGCTTCTTGTTACCAAAGGATGATACGGTTCGCAGCTGGAATCACGCTTAAACGCATTCTTTTACATGAAAAAGACCCGAGGAAAATACTCCCTCGGGTCTTTCGTTCGTAATTATACAAGTACACTCGTCGGTGCGCCCAACAGCAAGGCTATGACAGGAGGATACAGCTCTGGCGTGCCAAACAGTCGCCATTTTCCATCCTCGCCTTTGCCAAACAAGCCTGAAATGATCCAGTCAGAAGCAAGCACCTGCCCCAAATCAGCCTCGATTTCGAGATTGACCTTATCGCCATTTGTGCGAAGAGCACTCCAGCCATTCGCACCCTTGTCTTGCAGGATCAATGGTTCGTCGGAGATTTCCGCGATTCCTACTGACGTATGGTGTACATTTTGGTTCGCTTCTTTTTCCAGAACCCCGCGCAAGCGATATGCTTCTGGCAATGTCTCTTTCAGCTCGGTAAACAATGGCTGCAGCTCTGTATGCAAGGAGGTTGTTCCTTGCTTGTCCAGCCATTTGAAGAATGCGGTCAGCACAGACAAAAGATTTGTTGCCAATGTTTTCGTTGTCGCATCTGCACGCGTGTAAATATCGTGAATAAGGAAGTATGCCACATCCTCACGGCGCAGCTGCTCCCATGTAAAGGAAGGACCAAAAGCCCCTCTCACAAAGGAACGGAGGTTATTCATCACTTCATCGTACTTTTTGACAGTTGCCTCGGACTTGCCCTCTGTCATTTCTTGTACAAAGCGATTGATATCCGCCAGGCGATCTGGGTGAACCGTGTACACGCTCTCTGGCAAACCTTCAATCAGTGGACGACTCAGCAAATTATTTACATGGATGCTCTCGTTAGACATCGCCAGGCGTGGACGAAGCATATCCATGCGAATAAATCGGGCCAAGCCTTGACCGACTTTGCTATCCTGCTCCATCTGATCCATTAAGGCCTGGAGCTTCCCGCGCATTTCCTCATTATCTGTTGCAGCTACTAACACCGGCGCCAGATCATCCAGCAGCTCGTGCGGAGTAACCAGCCATTTTTCGGCGAAGTACGTTTGAACAGCCCACTGCAAAACTTTTGGCGGCAGCATTGGCTGGCTCGTAATAAACAGCGTTCCTTTGGAGAGCTTGGAGCCGGTTGACGTCAAAAGGCGAATCTCTTCCTCAGATTCGTAGGCATCCAGTTCGAGCAATCGGGCTACCTCATCCAATTGAGGAGCGTACCCTTCCAACAGAAGCTTTTCTTCCTGCACCAGTACTTCTGCCTGTACTTCATACAGCTCAAGCAGTGCATTTTTCAGCATTGGGAACAAATGCTCTTCCTTGCGGGTTGCATACACCCAGATTTCACGTGCGCCATCCCGTTTTTTTAGCTCGAACACTCTATTGGCTTCAATCGTCTTGCGAAGCTGCTCACGATTTTGAGAAGCATACGTACGGCGAAGCAGTGCGTCTTCTTTCGTTCCTTGGGTCTGATCTTGTGTCTCACCAAACTGAACGATGAAGTGGTACAGCTCAGTCGTATAAACGCGCTTGCTTGTGTCGGCAGCTGCCTCTTCTACTTCTGGATGCTCCTTCAGCCATTCCAAAAGTGGCTCTTCTACATGCGGCTGCAAAATGATACTGCCTGAGAATAACATATTGCGCAGTCCCAAATTCAAGAGCCGTCCAACAATGAATTGTCCGATCTGTACGTTCAGATTGTTGGAGCGCAGCAGGTAATGCTTTTCTTTGCTAATCGGCTGCTGAACGGTTAAAACATCCCGTTCCACTTCAACAATTTCATATACATTTAAATGCAGCTGGGCAAAAGCACGTCGCAGATCTTCTTCCATTCGGCGTCCATGCTGTTTGACGTAGTTCTCAAGCAGCGTGCTGCCGCCTGTTTTCACATCAAGCACACACCAGTTAAAGAAATGTGCCGCCCATTCAGGACGCATCACACTCTCTTCAGAAAGCCCGATCTCATCTGCAAAACGCTTGCGAGCCTCAGAAATGACATCACTGGTCACATTTCCACCAACAAAGTGATTCAGTCTTTCGACCCAGCTAGCATATTCCTTCTGTAGCTTTTGCTCGTGGCGACTACGCAATTCTGTAATTGGCGTAACCACTCCGCAGCACTTTTTGTATTTTTTCCCGCTCCCGCAGGGGCAAAGTTCGTTTCTTCCTACTGACATAGAGGGTTTGGGTCTCCTTTCCATCCCACGCGGCATGCGCGGGGAATCCTACACAATCCCCCTATTTTACCGCATTTTTCGTCATGTGTTCAAGTGTTCTCGTTTTGGATCGTGCGCGATACCCACATCACCTTTGTCTTCCCATTGGACAATGAATTGCTCCAAACGGTTCATCAAGCGGACGATGCGCTGCTTCTCGCCCATACATGCTGAAATAGCAGAGAGCTGGTTTGCGGTGAATAGCTCCACCACTTCCCGCTCCATTTCCTGAAGGCGAATCCGATAGCCCGCGATTACTTCGCGTAAGAAGACAAATCTTTGCTCCAACCGGATCGTAGCCTCCAGTTTACTCATTGTTGTTCACTGGTAGCCAGCACTTGTTGAATGCCAAGTACGATCTGCTCATGCTTATGTTTCTCTTTCATCAGCACTTCTATAGCTTGCATATTACTTTGCTGGAAGTGATCAACTACCTCCTGGGACATATCCTGCTGACGCGTTTCCAAACGTTCGATCGCCTCTTGCAATAGCTTTTGTACTTCTTCAAGAACTTGTTGGTTAGTTGCGTTGCTCATCGTAATTTCCTCCTTGGTAATTAACGGTTTTTCTTGTTCTTTTTGTTCCTCTTGCAAAACAGGTTGAGCTGATTCGGTTACGACTACTTCTGACACAGAATCGGTCTTCGCTATCGTTTCAGGAGCCTGGGATACTGCCGCAGCAGCAACTTCAGATACCGCCATCCGCTCCTCGATTTGCTCTTCACTTTCATCTTCACTGCGAACAACGATGTACAAAATTTCTCCATCAATCCGGAAGCGGTCATCAAGGTTGGGTAGAAAAGCCGCATCTCCTGCGATTCCTACCTCCTGCTCCAGAAAATGAATCAATGAGCGGGATGTCACTTGCGTAATGCCATTGGAACGGCAAAACTCATAGACCTGGTCATTGCCCAATGTCCATTCCGCTATAAACCAGCGAATATCCCCCTGATACTGCACAAAACGAGTGTCCTTCTCCAGTTGCAGCATACGCAAAATTTGGTTCCACCCGAACTGGGTTTGTCTGCGCAATTCCGCAACGATCTGCTCAAGCTTTTTTGGTGCCCCAGTATCCCGCAAAAAGCGGTACGCCAGATCATACAATTGATGTGGCTGATAAGTTAGTTCCACGATTGCTTCAGAACTGGCAACCCGCACTGGTGACTGATCCATTTGCAGCACTTTCTCTAAGAGTGCCGTACTGTCCAGATCCAAAAAAGCATTCAGCTCATTCGCTTCCATCCGGGAGCATATCTCCGTCCGGGGGAGGGAGCGTTCACCAGACCGGAATACCTTCTTGACAATACTTGGTAGGGTATAGGTTGGCCGTTTCATGCACTTTCTCCTTCTCGTGATCGGCATTGTTTGCCAAATCAAATGGGAATCAAAGAGATATTCTACAAAAAGCAAAAAAATCCTACCTGATCGAAAGTGTTTATCAATTTTGATAATAAAAAGGCAAATCCCGGCAAAGAATGGTCTTCAGCCGGGAGCATTTTTATTCCTTCCATTCGAGCCAAAACTCTTCTTTTTCACCAGTAGCAGCGTTTATTTGTATGGATGACGTCTCGAGGGAAGGCATGTACACGAGCTGTGGTAGCTTGGCGGTCTGCGTATCTGCCTGGGGATACCAATAGGAGAGGTCGACCGTGGCTTGCCCCAGAAAGCTTCTTTTAGCTGTATCCATATCGATCAGCTTGTCTGTTGCAAGTGTGGTTGGCAGGTTCGATAGCTTCGCTACACGTGCCAAAACGACTGATCCTTTTTTTGCATCCACCTCTATGGTGAACATTGGTTCTTTCGTCGTGATTCCGTTCACATGGGGATAAAATTGATAGCTGGAAACCGGATTCACACGATTTTGATCCACCCAGCCGGGCAAATTGTCCACAAGACGTGATTTCTTTATGACAAAGGATTTTTCGGTGGACAATAAGTATTTTTGTACAAAAGCAATCGCATGCTTTTCCGCTTCCGCTTCGCTCCATTTTTTATCGATCCCGTCTCGCTTCGATCCTTCCACCTTCAGCTCGATCAGCTCGCGGGATTGGCGGTCTACGATTAATGTTGCACTCTGGTAGATCGGATTCACCCATTGATAGAGGTCTGCACCGCGTTCTTTGTTATTTTCGTTCACATGCTTGTAGTTTACGGTAGGAATCGCAATCTGGAATTCATTCGCGAGCAGCTCCTCCATCTTCTTTTGATCTCCCCAGCGCCAGCCGTCTGCCGAGCCTTTGATGTCTACGATCTTACTTTCCTGCACCGTAATGGATGGAATGACCTCCCCCGTTTGTGCGTCAATGATAGACATGCTTTTCGGCACATAAACGAGCTTGTCGCTTTTTGTGTCATATACGAGCTCCATTGTCAGCTCACGCGCAAATGCTTCCTTCGCCTTGTCCAAAGCAATCGCTTGTCTTGGATTGGCTACCTCTGCTTCTAGCGGCAGTTTTTCTTGCTGCTTGTCATAAAACACGATCTGTCCATCTGCGTCGACCATGACCTGTCCTACTTCCTTCATAACCGGAACTTGATGCAAGCGAGGATACAATGGGACAACCACGAGGTTTTCGCGTGCAGAGCCACGATTGCTGACGAGCATCGGCTGGCTTGCGGCAACATAGTCTTCCCACATGTTTTTATGGAGGAAGTCCGCTGCTTTTATGTAGCCTTTTTTCTTGTCTGGTTTCTTCGTGCTATCTCTGTAAGGATCGATGTATGTCAAAGAAGAAATATTGTGACCAGAATCGATGACAAGATTTAAAGAAGTGCCTGCTTTACTCACACTCTTTCGGTCGGACAAATTTATGATGTAGGAGTCACTACGATTACCGAAATAATCTACATGCAAATCCGAGATGGCAGGCAAATAGTCTTCTTGCAGCTCTTCCAGCGTTTCAATCACTTTTAGTGGTAGCTCCACCGTATCTTTCCCAGAATTTCCTTCCAAGGCAAAAACTGCTTCCGGCAGTGAGCACACCACTGGTCCAGTCAATACACCAGTTACCAGCAAAAGTGTTGCCGCTTTGCTCCGTGTAAGCACGCATTTCCCTCCTTTTTATCCATCCCATTTCACTACGATTACGAGCTGTGAACGGATACTCTTTTGCCTGATACAAAACGAGTAATGACACAATTCATAGAAGAAGGCCACCACACTCTGTGCAGCAGCCTTGGTAGAAATGGACCAGAATCAGACTAATAGCCACGCCAAACCTTTCTTTTCAGAACACCCGCATACGCCCATTCGTCATCCTCCCCCATATCCGCAAGAGTCTGCCCCAAGGCGTTCATTTTACTGTCAATCTGATCGAGATAATGGAACAGAACAGCCGTTGGAGTCTTACCAGAAACTGCGCTGCCCCAGCCATTTTCAACTTCGCCGTGGTGGCTTAAAATACAATGCTTCAGATGAAGAACTTCCGCATCACCCATAGGAATATCCAGCTTGCGGCAAATACTGCTTACGATTTCTACCCCCATCACCAGATGCCCGATCAATTGACCCGGAGTTGTGTAATCGGGAGCTACGGGATCAGACAGCTCGTACAATTTTCCGATATCATGCATGATACAAGTAGCATAAAGTACATCCCGATCCACTTGTGGATAAAGGGGAAGTAGTCTTTCCGCTGCGGTCAACAAAGAGACGATATGCTCCAGCAAGCCGTGATAGTAGTTATGATGCATTCGAACACCAGCTGGATACTGACGGATTCGCTCCCGAATTTCTCCATCCGCTAGCGCTTCGTTGATGATTGCTTTTAAGGTCGCACTTTGCAGACTGCTAATCTTCTGCTCCAGCTTGTCCCACAGCTCATCTACCGGAACAGGTGAGACAGGAATAAGCGATTCCATCATAACCTCATCAGATGCAGAGGCAGGACGAATCCGTTGAATCACCAGCTGCTTTTTCCCACGATACAGCTGAACTACTGCATCAATTTTCACGACGGTCTTTACCGCGATGGCGTCTTTCATTTCAGCATTCACGTCCCACAGCTTGGCCATGAGTGTACCGGAACGATCCCCGAGCTCCAGGTTGAGGTATTCACTTTGGTTGCTTGCAACGCCGGCTTCCTTGTTTTTTACCAGACAAAACGCGACAACACGCTCTCCTTCAGTATAATCATTGAGATATTTCATCGGCTCGTCCCATCCTGTATTTATTTTTTTCGAAAAACGAGTTCTTCCAGCTTTTTCACGATCTTTTTACCAACCAAATCGTCAGCAGATTTGATCACTTTGGTAATCACAGAGAGCAGGTCCTCTTGTCCATTCCAATGCTCTCGTACAACGGATTCATCAACATCCACCAGTATTCTGCGAAGGGCATACACTGCCAAAATGACGTCATCCAATAGCCCCAAACCGCCAACCAGCGCTTCCGGGATAAAATCGATTGGTGCGATAAAGTAGGCCACTGCCACACCGGCAATTGCTTTGGAGCTACCGCCCACCCGTTTATCCATAATTAATCGCGCAAGCAAAACGAACAAATCAGGGGCAAGCAGGATGTAATTGGCAACCGTCTTGTTTACACCCTTATCTTTGATAAAGCTCTCGATTTTTGCACGCAGCTTGTCGTAGAAGCGCTGGTGAGGCTCTGGCAGTTCAACCGGAATCAGCTCGACAGGCTGTCTAACAGCAGGCAAATTTTCATTTTGTTTTTCTTGCTTTCTGTCTTCCTCGTTCATTTCGATTCCCCCTGCTTGACTTTTTTCATGTTTCGTCTATGGCGAAAATAAGAAACGCCAGCAATCATTACGAGTAATGCTATAAAGAAAATAGCGAGATTGCGTGAGATGAGATCAAATACATCTTCCCATCTCTCTCCCAATTGCCATCCAAGTGTAACGAACAAGACGCTCCAAAACAATCCGCCCAAATAGGTATAGAGCATAAAGGTAGGAAAAGGAAGGCGCGTAATACCCGCAAAATAGGCCGTGAATTGCCGGACGCCTGGGATAAAGTATCCGAGCGGCAAAGCCCATTTGCCTACTCGATTAAACCAGTCTTCGGTTTTTTTATAGAGCGTGTAGCCCATGCCCAATCGTTTGCCATATCGCTCTAAAAAAGCAAATCCCAATGTTCTTCCAATCCAATAGGCAGCTGTCATTGCGGTAACAGAGCCGAGAAAGCACACGATCAGAGTAGGCCAAAACGCAAGCTTACCCGTCGAAACAAGAAAACCGGAAAATACAAGCAATGTTTCCTCAGGCAGCGGCATCCCTAGTATTCCGAGAAAAAATAATCCAAATAAAGCTCCATATCCGTATTGCGCAATCGAATCACCGATTGTCGCCATTACATCCGTCACAACCTTCACCACTTTTCCAGGGAATCTGCCCTCTTCATTATGCCAAAATATATAAGTATTCACAAATCGCAAGCTCGGTTGACAATCAACTAGCATCGACGTACAGTTACCTAGGTAATACTTTCTCAGTTAACTATTTTCAATTCTATAAACAAATACGAATCATCCATGTTTTTGTTACATGGAATCGAGAACGGTAAGTTTGCTAATTATCCAAACAACCTTTGGTTATACTGAAAAAAATCAAGACCTGACAAACGAGGGACAGACCCCATGTGGAAAAAACTGTATCGAAAGCTAAAGCTAGAATATTACAAGCTGATTCGTATGAAAGGGGCACCATCCTTTGTTGCTCGTGGCTTCAGTGTTGGTATTTTTGTAGAATTTATTACCCTTCCCACTTTTGGGCTGGCGTTTTTATTGCTGTTTCCATTGGTCAAGCTCTTTCGCGCCAGCTTGCCTGCCAGTTTGATTGCTTTTGTAATCGGCAAACTCGTCCTGCCTATTTTTATGGTCATTAATTACAATCTTGGCTATGCCATCACAGGAAAACCTTTGCATGAGCACATGGTTCACAATAATGAGCCTTGGGAGAAATGGATCATCTGGATGAAGGAGAAAGGGCTTGCCTATTTCACTGGCAGTGCGGTCATGGGTTTGATCGTTGCATTCTCCAGTTATTTTCTGGTTCGCGCCGCTTTGCAATTCTACCGTCAGAAACGGATGCGTCGCTCCCTATCGCAAGGGCGCCCAACCACATAAAACCCAAAATAAAAAGACCGGCCATTGACAAATAAATTGTCAAACCGGTCTTTTTCCTGCTCACAAAGTTATGCGAAGTAGCCTTTATCCCGCAGTTGCTCCATGATTTCGGCAACAGTACTGTCTTGCTTCAATAGCTCCAACGTCACCTGTACTTCTTCTGGGGACAGGCCGTTCGCTCCCAGACTCTCGCTCACCAACACAAGGTTAGGGCGACGGAAGTACGTTTGCAAGGTACGCTTTACGCGTCCTTCCAGACTCGTTTTCAGCATTAATTCAGTCGTCGACATCTGTTCCACCTCTTTCTAGAGAGATCTATGCATAACCTCTATTATCGTACAAAATCACCCAAGAATCAACCTTTCCGCGAAACAGCTTCATTTATCAACTGATTTCGATTTTGCTCATGGGCCGATAGAAGGTACGGATCAATTGGCTGGTCATCGTAAGTCATTTGTCCAAAACGTTCTTCCAGCTCTTTCTCGTCTGCACCTGACGCCAGACCATCGAAAATGATGGCGCGTGCATCGCGCAGGTATTGACGATCCCGATTGATTCTATGGAGAATTTCCTCGCGACCTTTTGCAGGAATACCGTGTCCTGGAACGAGCTCTTCCACCTCTCCCGCAGTCACCAAGCGCTCGATTTTTTCGAGGCTGTTCAAGTAATCGCCGCTGTTATCAATAAACGGAAATTCCAGATTGGAGAGCATATCACCCACTACTAGCAGTTTTTGGTCCCGGAAAAGGGTTGCCATCTGATCAGGCGTATGACCCGGCACAGGCAGGAAGAACACCTCCTGCCATTCCTCTGCTTCATCCACCAGCTTGAAGAATGTGGGAATCTCGAATTCATACGGCCGGACCACATAATACGATCCGTCAAATCGCCTCACTTTGTTCAGCTTCTTTTCCATGCGCCCAGACTCGAGAATTTCTTTTTGGGCGATGAGCTTGGCTTCGGGGAATTTTGGATAGCCTGCTATATGATCCCAGTCGCCATGGGTTAGTACAAGAATAAACTCGCGACCATTCCTGATACTCTCTACATAGTCAAAAATTCCGTCGACCTCTTGTGGAAAATAAGCGGGATCGAACAGGTAGATGCGATCATCTGTCGATACGACCGTACTCGTCGTTTGCCATAAATAGCTGGTAAACAGCTTATATGTATGCCCCATGCTATATCCCAGGCATGAGGTTGCGTTTGTGCTCTGAGATGCGGTGCAAGTAATCGATGCGCTCTTTTGCTTCAGGACGAGTCTCACCTGTGATCAAATAACGATCGAGGTCCTCATACGTGAAGCCCATTTCCTGCTCATCTGTTTGTCCTTCCCACAAATCTGCAGAAGGTGGCTTCGTAATGATCGAATCCGGAACACCAAGCTCTTCAGCCAAAATCCGCATCTCATGCTTGGTCAAGCTGGAGACAGGATTAAAGTCAGCCAGGCCATCTCCGCCCTTGGTCATATAGCCCACATGGACTTCACTGAGATTGCAAGTATCTGCAACGAGGTAACCTTTTTGATTTGCAATTGCGTACAAGGCAGTCATGCGCAGACGTGCCTTCGTATTTCCTTTTGTCTTGTCATCGAGTGTAAGTACACCTTCAATAGCAGGTACAAGCGCGTCGTACGCTTTTCCTACATCAATGGTCACGAGATTCAAATCAATAGTGTCAGCCAATTTTTGGGAATCCAGTGCATGAACATCAAGGGAATAAGCTGGCAACCATACACCAATCACTCGCTCGCGCCCCAAGGCACGTACGCATAATGCTGCTGTTACTGCACTATCAATGCCGCCGGAGATCCCGACTACTGCTCCGCCCAGCCCTGGTCCATCAATTTGTTCGCGGATAAAAGCAACGCGCTTTTCCACGTCTTCTTTTACATGTATCTGGTAGTTCGCCAGATGTTCCTGAAACTTGTCCATGCTTCCTACCCCCAGGTTGATTATTTCTCCCTCATCCTACCATGCGGTTTTGACTGTGGCAATTAGCCGAAAACAAGTCTACACTATATACTGGAGAGAACAGAACTATTCGAGGACAAGGAGAGTAACGATGATTATCCTCAAAACACCAGAAGAGATTGAGCTCATGCGGGCAGCAGGCAAAGTCTTGGCTGCTTGCCACCGTGAAATCAGAAAAATCATTCGCCCGGGCATTTCCACCTGGGACATCGATCAATTCGTAGAAGAATTTTTGGCAAAGCACGATGCAACACCGGAGCAAAAGGGCTTTCACGGCTATCCATACGCCACATGTGGCTCGGTGAACGACGTCATTTGCCATGGCTTCCCCAAAAAAGAGCCACTCCGTGACGGGGATATTGTCACCATTGATATGGTCGTTCGCAAAGATGGCTGGCTGGCAGATTCAGCCTGGTCGTATGAGGTAGGCAAGGTTTCCCCGGAAGCGAAAAAGCTGTTGGAAGTGACTGAGAAGTCCTTGTACCTCGGGATCCAGCAAGCTGTTGTCGGCAATCGGATTGGAGACATTTCTCACGCGATCCAAACCTATGCGCAGGGCGAAGGGTATTCGGTTGTCCGCGATTTTACCGGTCACGGTATCGGCCAGGAGATGCATGAGGAGCCCTTCGTTCCTCACTTCGGACCGGCAGGACGTGGCCAACGCCTCAAAGAAGGCATGGTCATCACCATTGAGCCGATGCTGAATATCGGCACTTATCACGTCTCCATTGACGAAGACGGTTGGACTGCACGCACTCGGGACGGAAAGCTGTCTGCACAGTATGAGCACACGCTTGCTATTACAGCGGATGGCCCTGTTATTTTAACTGAACAATAACAGATAGCAAGAAATCCAGAAGCCTTCGTACGTTATCTCGTACAAGGCTTCTTTTCTATCGTCTAATGTGCTGCCCAGAACATCGGCGCCTTGACATGAATTTGGCTGGTACGTATCATGCAAGTACGTTTGATACCTTCATGCCAGAACGCAGTTGTCCTGGCGCTTCACGCTGCAATCCGCTTTATACTGTGAGCAAAAATCTACGCTCACAAAAAATAAAAGACACGCAACGCTCATCGTCAAAGGAGGTCACCATTTATGTCAGATACAAATCATTCCCGGACATTACGCGATATTCCCTTGTCCGTCCTAGATCTTGCTCCAATCATCCAGGGAGGAACGGCCACAGATTCTTTTCGCAACAGTCTGGACTTGGCTTTGCACGTGGAAAGATGGGGCTTCTTGCGCTACTGGCTTGCCGAGCACCATTCCATGCCAAGCGTAGCGAGCTCTGCCACTTCCGTCCTAATCGGCCATATCGCCGGAGGGACTACAAACCTGCGTGTCGGCTCCGGAGGCATCATGCTTCCGAATCATTCTCCACTGGTCATTGCGGAGCAGTTCGGTACGCTTGAATCGCTTTACCCCGGACGAATCGATCTCGGACTGGGCCGTGCTCCCGGGTCCGACCAGCGTACAGCTCGTGCCTTGCGCCGCGATATGCGCATCGGCGGCGAGGACTTCCCAGAGCTTCTGGAGGAGCTGCGCGACTATTTGCGTCCACGTACAGAAGGAACATCGACAGGGGTGCGCGCAATTCCCGGTGAAGGGCTGAATATCCCGATCTGGCTTCTTGGCTCCAGTGATTTTTCCGCGCGACTCGCAGGCCTGCTCGGGCTTCCATTTGCCTTTGCCGGCCATTTTTCACCCAACTACATGCAGACTGCGCTGCAAACATACCGTCACTGCTTCCGCCCTTCTGAGATGCTGGACACACCATACGCCATGGTCGGTGTCAACGTGATGGCCGCTGATACGGATGAAAAAGCGCAGCGTCTGGCCACCTCGCATTTTCAGGCCTTCTTGAATATCGTCCGCGGCAATCTCCAGCCGATTCAGCCGCCTGTAGACAATATGGATGAATTGTGGACCGAATTTGAAAAGATTTCGGTGCAATCCCAACTGCGTTCTTCGGTAATTGGTAGCCCGGATACCGTCAAACAGGGACTTGAAGATTTGCTGGCAGCAACCCAAGCTGACGAGCTGATGATCACTACGCAAATGTACCACCATGCAGATCGCATCCGCTCCTTTGAGATTGTCGCAGACATTTGGAAATCGTAGGTCGGACGACAAACATAACGGAAAAAAAAGCGGCTGTCTTGTGAGTAGCCGCTTTTTCTGTTACCCGTCCTCTTCTCCGTTTATTTTCTCGACTCTGAATTTACGGCTATAGCTCCGTTCGCAGCTAAACTGGTCTTGGCAGTAAGCAGCGTAATTGCCATCAGGATTACAATGACTCCTACCGCCATAAAGGGAAGATGCTTGTCGAGCTGATAAAGACTTGTGCTGAGCAGCGGCGCGATAACAGCCGAAATGCCCTGAACAGAACCGACAAGCCCCGCCACGCCACCTTGCTGCTCACGAGCAACGGAAAGCGAGGCTCCTGCCATAAAGCCGGGCATCATCAAGCCTGCTCCGACCCCAAAGAGAAAGAAGGCCACATAAAACCCGACCAGGTTGATGATCAGCAGAAAGCTTGCGAAACCACCGATAAGCAGTGCCGATCCGACGAGAATCAACGACTTTGGCTGCCACTTTGGCTTCTTCATTTGAACCCCTTGGGTAACAATCATCGCCACTCCGCTGATCATCATCCCAAATGAAACCATGCGTGCTGTTTCGGTTGTCGTCAAATTCAGTTGATCCTGAAAATAAAAACCACCGATGACCTGCAACGTGATGATACTGAGCATCGTAGCCAGTCCCGCGAATAAATACAGCCCCAGACCTTTTTGAAACGGATTGACCTTTGGTGCCTTCTCCCGCACGATCGGCTTTTGCGCCGGAATCATCAGCATGACAACGACAAAGGCAAGCACAGGCAAAAGGGCGCCAATATACAAGGGCCAGATCAGACCGATCAAGGCAAACGCACCGGCAATCGCCGGTCCCAGTACGAGGCCAATTCCGTTGGCAGCGCCGATCAAGGCCATGCCTGCCGAGCGTCCTTTTTCATCCGTAATATCGGCCATGTACGCCTGTGACGACGAGGGAACCGCCGGTATGAACAGACCGACCAATCCTCTTGTCAAAATGAGCAGGAAAATCAAAAGTCCCCCACTGATCAGCTTCGTCAAGCCGGCGTACATCGTTGCAGTGAACAGCACATAGCTTATGAACATTCCGGCAAAGCCAAGCAGGATCACCGGCTTTCTTCCCTTCACATCACTCCATCTTCCCCAAACGGGCGCCATGATTGCCATCGCAATCGATCCTAGCGAGATGATCAGGCCGGAATGGGTTTCACTGAGACCAAGCTCACGTATAAGCGGAGGCATGACCGGAGCGATAATCATGAGCCCGACCATCGCCACAAAAACACTCAAAAAAATACCAAATCGTACTCGTGCCATTGTCGTATCTTTCTCCCTTCGTCTCTATCTCATGTAGATACTCGCTCACTTTTTATCGTAAAGAAATCAGCTCACTCGTGACCACCTAAAGACGGAGTGTTTTTGCTGCGTGACGGATTTTGTGGCTTATTTTCTGGCCTTACCCAAATTCATGGAGCTGCTTCGGTACACCTCCTATAAAATAGAAAAAAGTGGCCCGTCTGCACGATCTCGCAGCCGCCACTTTTCTTGAATCTATTTACCGTTGTACGCTTGTTGCGTATTTGCTTTTGTCCGTCATTGCTTCGAGATCCTGTACGTCTTTTTCCAGCTCTTTGATATCTTCTTCAATCAGCTTTTTCAGATGCTGCTTTTCCCGCAAAACTTTACGGGTCTGCTCTAAACGCTGATTCAGATCAAAAACGCCTACATACACTGCTTTTCCCTCCCTATGTACGTTATCCACCTTACATGTTATGCGGAAAGCGCCAATAGTTACCAATCTTTTTGAGTCAAAATACCCTAATTTCACCGCAAAAAAAGAGACTCGTCCCCTGAAGGTCCAAAGTCTCCTTTTTCTGTGAAAAGCGTTTCATAAAAGTGAATGTGATCGTTTGCCGTCAAACACTTTTCTCCCCCGATGAGAGCGGAAAACGGTCATGACTGTTTTGTTATATCCCTTTATATTTACCCAATTCCTCTCGCAGGCGATAGACTTCCTGCACCAGCGCGCGCTTTTCCAGGCGATCAATCTCAGTATCCAGATCATTCATCCGCGTGCCAGAGTGGTAGGGAGAATTGTACATCTCATAGCTGTCTGACCCAAAAACAGATTGTGGCTCCTTCGGCATGATCATGGCCAACAGGATATAGATCAAAATCGGTATTCCCGTCGTTACCGTTAATACGACAACTCCCAGCCGAACCAATGTAGAATCAATTCCGAGAAAGTGAGCAATCCCACCACAGACCCCAAATAGCTTTTTATCTTGTCGTGAGCGATATAATCGTCTTTCCATCATAGCATTCCGTCCTCTCTACAGTATCCGTTTTCCTTGTATCTACAGGATACCCTTTGGGCGAGTAAGGCAAAATGGTCCGCAGAGGGATTTCTCCTCCGTCCCTGGACGGATATTGGTCAAGCTTGCATGAAACAGCCGGAACAGGTTCACGCTACCAGAGAGAGGTGATCAATGATGCCGCTGCTTCTTGTTGTAGCCGTTTGGCTCTTGGCAGGTTGTACTCCTGACAACCAGACAGACCGTTCATTCATTCAAAGTGATCGTAATTTTTACTATCAGCAAAATGTAGTGCATCCCCAAGGCATGGAGCCAAACGCCACTCCGTATGGTCCTCCTGTCAATGCGAGCATATCGGGGGAATACGATCGCTGGATCAGACCAGATGCCGTTTCTCGTTACCCCGGCTTGGAGTAAAAGCTTCGCTTCACAGCCAAAAAGACCGCTCCAGCAATTCGGGAACGGTCTTTTTATCATCGTGAGTACCAACTACTTTTGCTCAGACTCAGGCGAATAGACAGGACGAGGGCGATCGAACAGCTCGCCCAATTCCGCATACGTATGCCCGGCCAGCCTGCTAACTGGCGCAAATGCTTTGGGGTCTATTCTCCCCGCATGATACAATTCATCCGCCACATGCACATGAACGACCTCGCCCAGGATCAAGTCACTGGTCACTGGAGAACCGAGCTCGACAATCTGATGCAATTTACACTCAAAATGGATCCGTGACGCAGCAAGCCGCGGTGCTTTGACCAGTGCTGCCGGCACCTGCTCAAGTCCTAACGACTCGACTTCACTAACAGCTGACGGATAATCGGCAGAGGTTTGATTCATCACGTCTACATTGTGGACATCGACCATGTTGACGACAAATTCCTTTGTCTGCTGAATATTTCTGGCCGTATCCTTCATTTGACTCCCTGGCTTGCGCATGACCGCAATTGAAACCATCATGGGCTCAATGCTCGCCACGTTAAAGTAGCTGAATGGCGCAGCGTTCACGACACCATCACTGCCGACTGTTGTTACCCATGCAATCGGTCTCGGAATGATGCATCCGATGAGCAGCTTGTATTTATCCTGACGATCGATTTCATGAATAGATATTTCCATTGCCAATCTCCCTCTCCTTTAGTCACGCGGTGGCATCCAGCTCGACATGTACGCTCCATCCTCAATGGGCAGCGCCTCGCGCGTGACGCGAAGTGGCTGGAACGTATCGAGCATAACTGCCAGCTCCTTCGTTTCTTTTTTGCCGATGCTTGCTTCCACTTTTCCTGGATGCGGTCCATGGGGAATCCCCATTGGATGCAGCGTAATCGAGCCTTCGTATACCCCTTTGCGGCTCATAAAATTGCCATCCACGTAGTATAACACTTCATCACTCTCTACATTGCTATGATAATACGGAGCTGGTATCGCATCTGGATGATAATCGTACATCCGTGGAACAAAGGAGCAAATCACAAAATTTTGGCCTGCAAAGGTCTGATGAACAGGAGGCGGCTGGTGAATGCGTCCTGTGATTGGCTCAAAATCATGAATGCTGAGCGCATATGGATACAAATATCCGTCCCAGCCAACGACATCAAATGGGTGAAAATCAAAAAAGTAGCTGTACACAACCGACTGCCGCTTTACGCGAACCTCGAAATCACCGCTTTCTACGTGGGTCTCCAGCTTTTCCGGCAAGCGAATATCCCGTTCGCAAAAAGGTGAATGTTCGAGCAATTGTCCGTGTTCGTTGCGATAGCGCTTGGGAGGAACGATTTCATTTTGTGACTCAATCACGAGAAACCGACTCTGGGTGGATGGCACGATTCTATAGGTCGTCCCGATCGGAATGACTAGATAATCACCTGGCTTGTAAGTGAGTGTCCCGAAAATCGTTTGCAGCTCTCCTTCTCCTTGATGAACGAATACTACTTCATCCCCATCTGCATTGCGATAAAAATAATCCATCGGCTCTGTCGGAGCGCACACGCCCATCACGACATCACTGTTGCCCATCAGGTACTTTCTGCCAAAGATCGGGTCCCCGCCTGGCTCCAGATTGAATGTTTGAAAATGCTGGTGCTTCAAATCGACTTGCTCCACGTATTCTAGCTGAACATCGGCGTATTTCCGCGTTTCTCGAACCTGTGTAGGTGGATTATGATGATACAAGATCGACTGAATCCCGGAAAACCCTTTTGTCCCCATCACTTGTTCCCGATACAATGCTCCGTTTGGCTTGTAAAAGGTCGTGTGTCGTTTCTGAGGAACTTCGCCCATCCGATGATAAAAGGCCATGCTTCTCTCCTCCTTCGTCTTTTCCAGTCAACAAAAAACCCAGCTCACCCCCAAGCCGAATCGGTTGCATGACAAATAAACGGGGTCCCCCATTGTCAAACGTTCCGAAACATGCATCAGGCGCAAGCTGGGCTTTGTCTGCTAATGAAAAAAATCTTTGCGGGATTTCCCCCGCAGACAACCAGCTGTCGTCCCAGTGTTTCCACTGTTTCTTGTTTTTCATTTCCTGCTTCCATCATACCGAAACCGCTTTCAACTTTCCAGTGGAAAATGACGAAATTTTTCGCCTACATCATTTCCCGCTCTTTTCGTTTCCAAAAAACCGGCTCGCCAACTCCTGCATATCCGCTGGCATTGGCTCTGTGAAATCCATCAACTCTCCACCTCGGGGATGAGCAAAGCAGAGTCGCACGGCGTGCAGTGCCTGCCTACCGATGTACGTTCTTCCCCCACCGTACAGATCATCACCAGCAAGCGGATGTCCAAGATGACTCATGTGCACCCGAATTTGGTGAGTACGTCCTGTACCGAGCTTTACCTCCAGGTGAGTCATACCATTCCCTCGAACCAGCACCCGATAATAGGTAAGCGCCGGTTGTCCATCCGGGCGCACCTGTCTCGTAATAAAGGAATCCTCGGCAAGGCCGATCGGTCCGTCTAATGTGCCCTCATCCGTCTCAAATTCGCCTTCTGCAATCGCATGATAGGTGCGGTGCAATTCTCTATCCTGCTGCATTCTGCTAAACTGCTCATGTGCCCACTGATTTTTTGCTACTATCAAAAGGCCTGATGTATCTTTATCCAAACGGTTAACTGCCCGAAATCTCCGATGCTCCCCGCGACTTTTCCAATAAGCAATTACACCATTTGCCAGAGTACCGCCTGCGTGGTTCCCGGTAGGATGAATGACAAGCCCTGCCGGCTTTGTAATGACCATCAAATCATCGTCCTCATAACGAATTTCGAGCGGCATCTCCTCAGGTGCTACCGTCTCTTCCGCATCCTCTTGGACCATGACAACAATTTCGTCGCCTACATGCAGCTTTTCGTTTACGAAAACGAGCAGGTCATTCCGTGTAATTCTTCCTTTAAATTTAGCCCGAATGAGCAAGCGACGAGATACCCCGTAACGTTTTTGCAAAACGTCCCGTACGGTATGACCTTCATCCGACTCATCGGCAGTAAAACGAATTAACTCTTCTAGCATGCTGTCTCTCCTTTTGGTCATCCCTCACGATCAGTATACCAAAAAGAGCTTTACAGGGGCGACATACGCAATGTGTCTCTAACCTCAATGACAAATGCGTGTCCAGCATCTCCTTGTGACCATTGGCCGCGAACGTCAAACAAATACCATCCTGGCTGATCGGGAGCCTTCCACTGATTCCCATTCTCCAGCAGCTGCTCAATCTGCTTCGTACCGATCCACTGGGTCACCCGTAATGAATTTTCTTCAGGTGGTGCCGTAAAAGTCACAGACAGAACGGCGCCAGGATTTACTTGTAGCGGCTTAGGCTTTATCTCACCGATAATCTCAGGAGGTGCGGCTTTATCAATGCAATGCCCTTCATTTTCATACTGCCAGCAGGATGATGTTGGCACAGTCGTAGCTGACTTTCCCTTCCAGGCAATATTAGGCTCTGGTGGTTGGGCGAGCTCCTGTGATTTGGCTTGATTGAAGAAGCTATTCTGGCAACCTGTTAAAAGTAATACTGCTGTCAGATAAAGCTGGGCAGCGATTCCTACCTTTTTCATCCAATCACCTCTCTAGTAAGACGAAAAAAAAGCCATTACGTTTCATCCGGCTTCGACATTTTGTGCTATACTATCAGAATTTACAGAAATGAACGGATGAAAAAGGAGCTGCGAAACATGTCAGATGCTGGTCATCTCCAAAACAAAATAAGCATTCGCCCCTATCAGCCTGAAAACGATTCAATTGAAGAATTGACCCATTTACTAAATATTTCTTACAAAACGTTGGCCGACATGGGCCTTCGCTTTGTTGCTTCCTATCAAGATGCTGCCATGACTCGCAAAAGGATGCAGAACGGTCAATGTCTGGTCGGTTTGCTGGATGGAAAGCTGGTCGCTACGATCATGTATTATTCACCAGCGTCTGCCAAAGGAACGCCGTGGTATGAGCAGTCTCACGTGGCGAAATTCGGTCAATTTGCTGTCGATCCTTTGCATCGCAAACGAGGTATCGGTGACCTGCTGATCCACCGGGTCGAGGAGCTGGCTGTTCAAGATGGAGCGGTCGAGCTGGCGCTTGATACCGCAGAAGGTGCTCATCACCTGATCCGTTATTATTCCGCTAGAGGCTACCGCTACGTAGATTACGTCCAATGGAACGAGACGAACTACAGAAGCGTGCTGATGAGCAAAAAGCTAGGCGGTCCTTCTGAGGTATAGATTGCCATGACGTGTTCCTTACGATGACTGCCAAGTACTAGCTGGAAGAGAGGGCAGCTGAAGTATCCGTAAGATATGCATCCAGCTGCTCTGCTGGATTTTTTACCGGCTTGCCATGGCATACCTCAAGATGTACTGGGCGTAACTCGCGAACAATCTGGCTGCTTCTCAACGCTTCTGCCATATCTGCGGTAAACATCGGCATCGGACGGTGAAGCTTTTCCTTTTTCGACGTAAACAGATCTCCTGCGAGCAGCACTTGATCCTGCTCGTGATAATAGACGACATGCCCCGGAGAATGACCCGGCGTGAGATAAGGACGCAATCCTCCAATCACAGCAAGTCCGTCTTCCTCGGTTTCAGCCAGTGGCTGTGCTAAACCTGCCTGCACGTTTTTTTCTAGCTTCTTTCGTCTTGGGTACAGCTGTTCTCCTACCATATATGGAATCTCGATTCGATGAGCAAATAACGGAACGGGATTCTTCTCCCTAATTTTTTGAATAGCTCCTACATGGTCGGAATGGCCGTGCGTCAATACAATTCGCTTTAAGGGACCAGCACCGAGCTCTTCAATAAATCTAAGAATCCCCTTTGCCATAAAAGGCATACCTGCATCCACAAGCGTCACACCGTCCGCTTCCACAACTACCCATACTCGAAACGGAATCATCAACCACGAACGAATACTCCAAATATGCTCCGAAACTTGTTCTACTTTCATTTTAAGTCCTCCCCTTTATTCGCATGTTGTACCATTCCAAGCAGCATGACGTCTACTGTCAGCTCAAACGTAGAGGTCAGTCTTTCCATGAGTTCCTCCAGTGTTTCCTCGGACTGTGTGTACGTACCCACAATGCCTTGCAATGTATAAAAATAGATGCGCGCATAGGCGAGTAAATCGTCTTGATTCCCCTCAGCAGGTAAGCAATTCAACACTGCCCTTCTAAACAGATCAAACAAATGGTTCCGCAGCTTTTGAAGCTGACTCTCAGAAGTGTCCACGTCAATTCGTGTAGCCTTGGTCATGAAAAATAGCGTGTACATGGTACGATTGGCTAGCGCAAACCGAATGAACAGCAGACTGATTTGACGTAAGCGGTCTTCGGGAGCCAGCGAGTGGTCCTGCAGCATGCTGTCCATCTGTTCTGACAATCCCTGCAACGGTCCCTCCGATAGCTGATGCAGCAGTGCTTCCTTATCTTTAAAGTAAATATACAAAGTCGTATGGGAACACCCCGCGGCCTTTGCGATCTCCCTGATGGATACCGTGTCATAGCCTCTTTTGGAAAAAAGCTCACCCGCAGCCGTCAAAATGGCGCGCTTGGTTTCTTCCGACCTCATCTCCTGCTTGCTTGACATAAGTGTGCACTCCTTATTTCCAACGTTTAATATTTTGTAACCAGCGGTTAGTAACCGGTGGTTACAATATAACCACCGGTTATATTTATGTCAAGGGACTTTTCCCCAAATAAAAAAACCTCTTTTCGCGATTTTGCACGAAAAGAGGTTTTACTTCGCTTGTTTACTAAAGGAGTGCTTACTTCGCAGCTTGTGCAGCAGCGATAGCAGCTTCGTAGTTAGGATGCTCACCAGCAGCAGCCACGTACTCAGCGTGAACTACTTTGTCGTTTGCATCTACAACGAAAACAGCACGGGACAGCAAGCGGTATTCTTTGATTGCTACGCCGTATGCTGTACCGAAGGACAGGTCTTTGTGGTCAGACACTGTTTTTACTTTATCGATACCAGCAGCGCCGCACCAACGGTTTTGTGCGAATGGCAGGTCTACGGAAACAGTCAGGATTGTTACGCCTTCCAGTTTCGCAGCTTCTTCATTAAAACGACGAGTTTGTGCATCGCATACACCAGTGTCGATAGACGGAATGACGGAGATGATGCGCACAGTACCTTTGGAATCTTGCAGAGTTACAGGAGACAGATCGCCACCTACTACTGTGAAATCAGGAGCAGTATCCCCTACTTTGATTTCAGGACCGAGCAGTGTAACGGGTGCTCCTTTGAATGCAAATGCGCCTTGGCGCTCTACAGCTGTTGTCATGATTTCTTCCTCCTCACCAATCAATCATATGTACTTGTTTATCATACCCTATCATTCACTTTTTTTCACTATGCCAATAGTAGAAATTACAGATTCACTTGCACTTTTCCAGTCGTGCTCGCTTCTACTTTGACAATCCGCACCACTTCATGCTCATATTCCCAATCTGTTTTTTGATTGAGCTCATGGCAGCGCATCAGAGCGTGATAAAGTGCAAAAACAAAATGGACATTTTTTAATTCGTAGCGAGATCCATTTGCCTTGGGCAGTGCCGTATTGATGATTTCAATTTGATACGTCGCCTTTGCCCGCTTTTCTTTTACAGGAACGATATAGCCCATCTGCTTCAGGACAAATCCAAAATCGAATTCTCCCTCATCATCAAAATCAATCGTATCATCAGAAGTAGCCAAATACTCCAGAATGGTGCCCAAATCCAAGAGATCAAAGCAGGCCGGTTTTGGCATCGCCAAAACAGAACCATCATTGTTCACAAAGTAAATATGGTCTCGATAATGAAAAATCAGTTCGTCTTCAGGCACTTCATCCGGGTACATCCAGTAGCTCTCCGGAATCAACATGCGCCAAATTTGAGCTGGAGCTCCATTGTTTATTTCCATGGCAGGGCCCCTCCTTTCCCTACCAGTTTTGGCAAAAGCCGCTCTGCCTATTCAGCTTGACGCTCCTGCATATATTTTCGCCAGTCTCCGTCTTTTAGGCGGATTCCGCTCTGCTTGATGTACAACTCATCTACATAGCGATAGACGTATACTCTCTCTTCCTTTTCGATTGCGTCCAATAGTCGTGCGGGCAAGATGATGCGTTCATACTCATTTCGCGCGTCCCCTGTCCCGTAAAAATCCTCCAGCTCATCCAAGCCCGCCAATGCTTTCTCATACGTCTGTGGAGAAAAATAGACGATTTCTCCCCTGATGTCATTTGTACCTGCAAGTAATCCGGGATAACCCGGCGGCAAATGATACAATTCGCCTTTTATTTGGGCCGGAACGATCCGAGGATCATATGGCAAAATATAATGCTCATAATTCCAAAAACCTTTCAACAGCGAGCCATACACAAAAATGGGAACCGATTCCTTCATCGAATTGCACTCCATTTCGTAAAAAAGGGTGTATTGCGTAGAGAAAATTTTGTATATTTGTACTATATATATAATTTTTATTAGTCTCATAGGAGACAAAGGGGGAGAGAAAATCATGCTAGGGAGAAAAATCAATCGTTTGTTGGTAGCGAACCGCGGAGAAATCGCCATTCGAATCTTTCGTGCCGCTACCGAGCTGGGCATCCGTACTGTAGCCGTATACTCTGAACAGGACAACGTTTCGATTCACCGCTTTAAAGCGGACGAGTCCTATCTGGTAGGCGCAGGGAAAGGACCCATTGAAGCGTATCTGGACATCGACAGTATCATTGAGATTGCCAAACGTAACGACATCGACGCGATTCACCCAGGCTACGGCTTTCTTGCCGAGAACGCCGAATTCGCCAAGCGCTGCCAAGATGAAGGCATCATCTTTATCGGTCCGTCTCCAGAGCTCATTGACAAGTTTGGAGACAAGGTAGAAGCAAGACGTCTAGCAATTGAAGCAAACATTCCTGTCATTCCAGGTACACCTGAGCCGATTGAGACTTTGCAAGAAGCGCTGCTTTTTGCCAAAGAGTACGGCTATCCAATCATCATCAAGGGTGTATCTGGTGGCGGCGGCCGAGGCATGCGCATCGTACGCAGTCAAGACGAGCTCCAAGATTCACTTGATCGGGCACGTTCCGAAGCCCGCTCCTCCTTTGGTAATGCCAAGGTGTATCTCGAGCGCTACCTGGAGCAACCAAAACATATTGAAGTTCAAATTCTCGGCGACAATCACGGCAACATCGTTCACTTGTTTGAGCGCGACTGCTCCGTACAGCGTCGTCACCAAAAAGTCGTAGAGGTCGCGCCAAGCCTTTCCCTCGACGATAAACTGCGCGAGGAGATTTGCCAATCTGCTCTCACACTTATGCAAAAGGCCGGCTACTCCAACGCAGGTACGGTAGAATTTTTGCTGACTCCTGACAATCGCTTTTATTTCATTGAGGTTAACCCACGGATTCAGGTTGAGCATACCATTACGGAGCTCATTACCGGAATCGATATCGTACAAGCCCAAATTCGCGTAGCCGAAGGGCATGCCTTGTCCGATGAGGAAATTGGCATTGCGGACCAGAGCCAGATTCAAATGAGCGGCTTTGCGATCCAATGCCGTGTGACGACAGAAGACGCAGAGAACAACTTCCTGCCAGATGCCGGACGCTTGTCTGCATGGCGTTCTGGGGGCGGTTTTGGAGTGCGTCTCGATGGCGGAAACGGTTATCCTGGAGCGATCATTACTCCTTTTTACGATTCTCTGCTGGTCAAAATCTCTACCTATGGGACAAGCTTTGATCAGGCTGCACGTAAAATGCTCAGAACACTGCGTGAATTCCGGATTCGCGGTGTGAAAACGAATCTGCCATTCCTGGAAAATGTGGTGACACATCCTGATTTCCTGAGCGGCAGCTACGACACTTCCTTTATTGATACCAAGCCTGAATTGTTCATTTTCCCTGGACGCCAGGACCGTGGTACCAAATTACTATCTTACATCGGAAACACGATTGTCAATGGCTACCCTGGACTCGAAAAGCTGGATAAAAAGCCACACTTTGATTCACCGCGCATCCCGCGAACTCCATTTGCCCAGCCGTATCCAGAGGGCACCAAGCAAATTTTGGATAAAGAAGGTGCTGATGGGCTTGTTCGCTGGATTCAGGAGCAAAAGCAGGTTCTTGTTACTGATACGACCTTCCGTGATGCACATCAGTCTTTGTTTGCCACACGCGTGCGTACGTATGATCTCGCTTCCGTAGCAGAAGCGACTGGCAAGCTGGGTGCTGGCCTCTTCTCACTGGAAATGTGGGGCGGCGCTACCTTTGATACAACCATGCGCTTTTTGCAGGAATCTCCGTGGGAAAGATTGCAGATTTTGCGTGAGCGTATCCCGAATGTGTTGTTCCAAATGCTGCTGCGCGGAGCAAACGGCGTAGGCTACACCAATTATCCGGATAATGTCATCCAATCGTTCGTCAAAGCCTCCGCTGAAAACGGCGTAGACGTCTTCCGTATTTTTGACAGCCTGAACTGGTTGCCAGGCATGCAAACCGCTATCGAAGCTGTTCGCAATAATGGCAAGGTAGCTGAAGCAGCCATTTGCTATACCGGCGATATACTCGATCCGTCGAAAACAAAATATACACTGTCCTACTACGTTCAGCTGGCAAAAGAATTGGAAAAGGCAGGCGCACACATCCTCGCAATCAAGGATATGGCGGGATTGCTCAAGCCTTATGCTGCCTACGAGCTAATCAATGCCTTGAAGCAGGAAATCGGAATCCCGATTCATCTGCACACGCACGATACATCTGGCAATGGGGCCGCCATGTTGTTAAAAGCTGTTGAAGCTGGGGTAGATATCGTCGATGCATGCGTCAGCTCGATGTCCGGTTTGACTTCTCAGCCGAGCCTCAACGGACTGATCGCAAGTCTGGCTCACACAGAGCGTGATACAGGGCTGTCTCTCGATTCTTTCAACAAATTGTCCGACTACTGGGAAGATGTGCGCCCTTACTACCAGGGCTTTGAAAGTGGCATGAAAGCAAGCAATACAGAGGTTTATGTCCATGAAATGCCGGGTGGGCAATATACCAACCTCGAGCAGCAAGCCAAGGCTGTCGGTTTGGAAGGACGTTGGGATGAGGTCAAGCACATGTACGCGGTCGTTAACCAAATGTGCGGAGACATTGTAAAAGTAACCCCTTCCTCCAAAGTAGTTGGTGATCTTGCGCTGTTTATGGTTCAAAACAACCTGAACGAAGAAAACATTTGGGAAAAAGGCACACGTCTCGACTTCCCTGACTCGGTGATTCAGTTCTTCCAGGGCTATTTGGGCCAACCGCCTGGTGGCTTCCCTAAACAGCTGCAGGAGCTCGTTCTAAAAGGAAGAGAAGCTTTTACTACCCGTCCTGGCGAACTGCTCGCTCCGATTGATTTTAACCAGGTTGCTTCTGATCTCGAAGAAAAAATTGGCCGTGCACCGAGTGAGCTGGATATTCAGTCCTACATCATGTACCCGCAGGTTTATCTGCAGTACGAACAGCGCATGAAGGAATACGGTGATCTCTCCGTGCTGAATACGTCTACGTTCTTCTACGGACTGCGTCCAGGAGAAGAGACAGCCATTACGATTGAACGAGGCAAGACCCTCATCATCAAGCTGGTTGCCATCGGCGAGCTGCATCCGGATGGACGTCGCATTATTTACTTTGAACTGAACGGACAGCCACGCGAGATTTTCGTCCGCGACCAGTCCGCCATAGTATCCGAGCTGGTAAGACGCAAAGCTGATGCTCAAAACGCTGCGCACCTCGGTGCATCTATGCCTGGCAAGGTTCTCAAGGTACTCGTCTCAGAAGGCGACAAAGTAAAAAAAGGTGAGCATTTGCTGGTTAGCGAAGCCATGAAAATGGAAACAACCATTCAAGCTCCAATGGACGGAAAAATCAAAGCCGTGTTTGTAAAAGCGGGCGAAGCAATTGAAACTGGCGACCTGCTCATTGAAATGGAGTAAACATCGTTTATAATGGAAAGTAGTACCATCAGGATGAAAACTGTTCACAGGTGAGGTGAGTGTCGTGAAAGTGAGTCGTGTCAGTTATGTCCCATACAGCCAACGGGTAGGCCGTTATCAATTGCAGATGTTTCAGGCAAAGCTAAATACGCCCGTCAATCCGATATCTGCTTACAACCTGCAGCCGTATTACGCCCGTCAGCAGCAATGGACGACAGATCTGTCCGATTCATTGTCACAACTCTACCGTTACTCAGTTGACTTGGACCAGGCTGCCAAAGAGTTTGATCCCAAACGACCAAAAAGCGCGATCAACAGGCGACAGATCGTAAGCTCTCAGCCTGAGCTGGCGACAGCAACAGTCCATGGAGATGCCCAGCCTGCAACTTATCGACTTGAAATTGTTCGTTTAGCAAATGAACAAACCAATGCTGGTCGGTTGGTGGAGAGCACTTCACAAACCTCTATGGAGGAAGGCTTCCAACAATTTTCTCTGATGACAGACCAGCATGAGGAGCTGCTTTCCTTTTACTCTTCTGAGACTGATACGTACGGTCAGAGTATTGCCCGGATGAAAGAGGCTTTGGACCAAAATCAATCAGGATTGATGACTCGTATTGAAGCATTCGGCAGCATGCAGTCTCTCGTCGTTTCCAGTACCAAGACGGGAGCTGCACAAGCCTTTACTTTGCGTGATTTGTCTGGTAACAGTATCATCTCGCTCGGCATGGATCATATCGTGACACATGCTACGGATGCCAGCTTTTACGTGGATGGAACACTCCACACATCGGCTACCAACCAGATCAGGCTAGGAGATAGCAATGTTCTCGTTTCACTGCACGATGCCGGTACGGAGCCAATTGTGCTTACCATCAAGCCGGATACGGAGCGTTTGCTGCAACAAACACGCAAGCTCGTTGATCGTTTTAACAGCATGCATCATTTCTTGCTGCGGCATGAAGATAGTCTTGAGATGCAAAAGCTGCCCACGTTTGAAAGAATTGCAGAAGCAGCCGATCACAATTTGAACCGTTTTGGAATCAGCATGCTGCCAAGTGGTGAGCTCGCTTTGGATGAAGAAACGTGGCTAAGCACCGTGGAGTCCAGCTTCAACGGTTTTCAAGATGCGATGCAAGGGCTGTCGGTTCAATTTCGCGAGCAGGTACTGGAGCTGCAAAGCAAGCCATTCGGTACCTTTTCCAGATACTATGATGAGGCAGTAAGCAACGAGCCCTATTCCGTTTCTTCGATCTCCAGCCTGCAATACTTGCAAATAGCCAAAACCGGATTGTTTTTAAATGTACTTTGGTAAAAAATCTTATACGCAAAGAAAACAGGTATGCCACGAAAAATCACTGGCATACCTGTTTTGCTTTTCACATCACCGCTCCATTAACTCTTCCAAATCGTGACCGTCCGTTTTGGCGATAATGGTGTTGTTTTCGATATGCGGCTCGTCATGCTTCCCAAACATCCCTTGCATCTTCTCCACAAATTGGGGAACCGAATCCAAAATCCGATCATAGAGATGTGTCGTATTTTCGAGAGGAATGGACCGAATTCCCTGTTTGCCAACAACCAAAAACGCTACAGGAGTAATGGAAACACCTCCACCACTCCCCCCTCCAAATGGATAACCGATCGTTCCTTGGTGTTGGTGCTCATATTGAAACTCGCTTCCCCCCGCCGCAAAGCCAAAGCCTACCTTGGATATAGGAAGAATAATGCTGCCATCAGGAGTCTCAACCGGATCTCCAATGATTGTATTCACATCAACCATCTGCTTCAGATTTTCCATCGCTGTCCGCATTAATCCTTGAATCGGGTGGTCTGCCATGTATGCTCCTCCTTTCACTCATGTTCATCTGTTAACATACCCACAAAAAAATCGGAGCATGTACCGACAAACACTTTTATTGAGGAGAAGATACTCACACATCTCACGCTTCAGATGGTCTCGTTTGCCATTTGTGCTCCCTCGTTTTTCGCAAGCGAACGGCCATTCTCACTACTGTAATCAAGAGATGTCCCAGATAAAAATGAAGCACACACTGGAATCGAGTTTGAATGATTGCCTGATTCCAGACAGGCTGAACGCTCATTTTCGGCATGGCGTGCAGAGTAAATGTATGTGACATAATCCCGATAATCATGCTCTTTACTCCCCAGATGATTCCTGTAAGCGCTCCTGTTTCTCCGGCTTGACCCGTTCCCATGAGTGTGTGCCATTCCAGATCCGTACAACGAATGTGCTTGCATAAATGTGAAAACAACGGCTGAAGATCCCGAACCTTCTTCAACAGATCACGGTAGCTATGATACCATTTTTTCACTTGTCGGCGCGTAAAATCGCGGACTGTATCCTTTACCTTATGGCCTCCCTTTATCTTCTCCACCTTGGCTACTAGCTGTGGCCCGCTCTCTGTCTGCTTTAAAAGCAGAATCGGAATTTCATATTTCCAATGAAACAGCCCAAACCATACAGAGAAACTAAGCACTACATGATCATCGTCTCCCGCCCGATTGTAATAGACGGTTATCTTTACTGGCGTGACCATGATTACGATCAGCAAAGCGATGATTGTTATTCCCAACCAACCCCACAAAAAAATCCCACCCCCTCCACCGTAGTATGAGTGGAAAGAGTAGGAAATATGTTTATCTCGTATTAATCAAGCAAAAAGACTTGAACTCCTTTTTTCAACCCGTAATTTTCCGCATCACTTAAGGTAGGCAGGTACAGATCAACATGCTGATCCTTCACAGCGCCGCCAATATCAGCTGCGACTGCGTACCCGTAACCTTCAATGTACAAATGACTGCCAAGCGGAATGATCTTGGGATCTACTGCAACGACCCCTTCTCGCAATGGATATTCCAGATAGGATAGAATCTTATCGGTTGCATAGCTATAAGCTGTCGTTTGGACAGTCATTACTTGACGGTAGGAGGTCCCGTTTGCCAATGTCTTTTGCTCGCTTGCTTTCCCTGGTAGAAGATGAAAGGCAGCGTATGTTGCTGCTTCTGCCCGTGTCATCAGTTTTTGCGGCTGCAAGGTACCATCCGCATAGGCGTTCATCATCCCGTTCTGAAGCGCGTAAACGAATGGGCGCTGATCAGCCTCTTGTATGCGATTCCCATCCGGGAACTTCGCCAAAGCTTGAACGGTTGTTGACCATTTCAGTTGATTCACTGCTCCACTATTCCCTGCAGAGCGAATCAGCATGGAAACAAGCTCTTCCCTCTGAACAGGCTCATTGGGACGCAAGTAAATATCCTTCCCCTGCTTTTGTCCATGCACAATACCTAAGCGGTAAGCGATTTCAGCATAGGGCGTCATCCAGCTGTCTGCCGGTATGTCTTTGAATGACGACTGATTCGTTTGCACAGGCTCAATTCCTTTTGCCTTCACAAACATCGTCAGCAATTCGATGCGAGTCACAGCTTCATCCGGTCGAAAATCTCCCGATGTACCAACTGCTCCCGCTATGTAACACTTCTCGATTTCTTTTTCGGCCCAGTGACCTGCAATGTCAGCATAAGGTGTCGCGGTATTCGTGTTTGTCTCCGCCTCTACGGCTGGTGTCCCTACAAGCGTCAGGGCGACCAGAGAGGCCAGGATCAGCATCTTCTTCATCATCAACCTCCGTTGTCATCGGTTTGTAACCTTTTATTCATTTTACCGAACCACTTTCAGAAAACAATGCACAATTGTTCCCAATCCTGGTTTCACCCATGAAAAAACCCCCGAATCAAGGCATGTGCCAGAATCAGGGGAGCTATATGTCGTTACTTTGCAAAAATATGTTTACCAATGCGTTTGATTTGCGGACGAGACCAAATCCAGCTGGATGTGGCGGTATCCGGGTTAAAATAGTAGAGAGCACCATTGGTTGGGTCCCATCCACGTACAGCTTCCCATGCTGCCTGATAAGCTGATTTATTGGGAGTCAACCAGAATTGCCCGTCATCAATAGCGGTAAACGCATACGGTTCAAAAATGACTCCACGCAGAGTGTCAGGAAAGCTAGAGGACTTCAAACGATTCATTGCGACTGCCGCAACCGCTACTTGTCCCTCAAATACTTCCCCGCGTGCCTCAGAATAAACAAGCTGAGCCAGCATCTGCATCTCAGATTGATTCACCGAAACTTTCTTTAGCTTGCTCCATGTCTGATTCCCTACTATACCATCAACTTTCAATCCATATGCACTCTGAAACTTCCTGACAGCCTGATACGTGTTGCTGCCATAACTGCCATCCAAGCTGCCTTGATAGAAGCCAAGTATTTGTAAACGATACTGCAAATCCCATACGTCTCCATTCTCACTTCCCCTTTGCAATAAAGGTGCTGCAAGTGAGTTTGTCGGCAGTACAAATGCTATGGTCATTATGGCCAGCAGTAGGGTAGTCAGCGTTTTTTTATGGAACCACATGAACATCCCCTCCTCAAGCACCCATTCTACAAGCTGGTGAGAGGAGGTTCAATTAAAGGTTATTGGTAGATGAGGAAAGAACTAACCAGCTTTTCTGGTAATTTATCCCTTCGGACGGAATAGCAAGGCCATAAAAAAGCCGAATACGATTGCAGCGGAAATACCTGCACTCGTTACTTCAAATATGCCAGTAACGATGCCGATGACGCCACTTCGCTGTGCTTCTGCCATCGCTCCATGAACCAAGGCATTTCCAAAGCTCGTAATCGGGACAGTTGCTCCAGCTCCCGCAAAATTAATCAGCGGCTCGTACACCCCGATGCCATCCAGAACAGCTCCAGCGACAACAAGTGACGACATGGTATGCGCAGGTGTCAGTTTTACTACGTCCATGAGAAATTGCCCGATCAGACAGATGATACCCCCGACTAAAAACGCCCATAAAAACGTCATGATGTCACCTCCCCGCTATTCCGATTCAATGGCTACCGCATGAGCAATACAGGGAATACTTTCTCCTTGCTGATAAGAGATCGGGGATAATAGAGCACCTGTGGCCACGACCAAAATCCGTTTCCACTCCCCCGCTTGCAAACGATTCAACAAATGTCCGTATGTGACGGTTGCAACGCATCCGCAGCCGCTACCACCTGACCAAACGTTCGGGTTCTCTCCGTAAATCAGCTTTCCGCAATCGGTATACTTCTCCAGCGGAACATGCAGATTATGCTTGGGAAGCAATTCAGACAAAATCGCGTGTCCCGTTCTTCCCAGGTCTCCCGTTACAATCAGGTCATAATGATCGTGGGGTAAAGCCAAATCCCGGAAATGTGACTCAATCGTGGATAGTGCAGCGGGAGCCATAGCTGCACCCATATTGAAGGGATCTGTCATTCCCATGTCTACTACATGGCCGATCGTTGCTGCTTGAATTCGGAGACCTTTTCCCTGGCCCGAGACCACCGCAGCGCCTGCGCCCGTAACCGTCCATTGAGCAGTCGGAGGCTTCTGGGCACCATACTCTGTCGGGTAACGGTATTGCTTCTCAGCAGCCCCGTTGTGACTGCCGGTTGCCGCCACTACGTAATCTGCAGCTTTGCTGTCCACCATGAGCGCTGCCAATGCTAAACCTTCCATTGCGGTTGAGCAGGCTCCGAATAGCCCAAGAAAAGGGATCGAGAGCGTACGTGCCGAGAAGCTCGCTGAAATGATCTGATTCATCAAATCACCAGCCAGTAGAAAATCGATCTTTTCCTTTTGCACGCCCGCTTTCTCAATGGCCTTGGTGCACGCTTCCTCCATCAGGACCCTTTCTGCCTTTTCCCAGCTTTCCTGACCGAGCATCAAATCTCCATGCAGCGTATCAAAATCCTCTGCCAACGGTCCCGTGGCCTCGAACGGCCCACCAATCGCGGCTCTTCCGACTATGACTGGCCTTGTGGCAAACACCCAAGACTGATGACCCTGGCGCATTTCTTATCCTCCCATCAGCAACAACGATTTTAGCAACCCGATGACGAATGCCGCTACCACTCCAAAGACAATCACCGATCCTGCCAGCTTGAACATGTTCCCGCCAACGCCTAATACGAGTCCTTCGCTGCGATGCTCGATCGCTGCAGAAGCTATTGAATTCGCAAATCCTGTAACGGGGACACTCGTTCCTGCCCCCGCCCATTGAGCAATCCGATCATACAATCCGAAGCCCGTCAGAAGGGCAGAGATGATAATCAGAACAGCTACAGTAGGATTGCCAGCCGTTTTCTCGGTAAAATCAAAGTAGTAGATGAACATCTCCTGTATGGCTTGCCCAATAAAGCAAATGACACCACCTACCAAGAATGCTCGAATGAAATTACGTAGTAGAGGTCGCTGAGGCTCGTGACGTTTTGCCAGCTGATGGTACTCTTGTTGTACTGGCGTCAGTTTTTTCTTTTTCTGGTCGGCCATTTCTACTCACTCCTTACTACCGTATCAGAAATGGTTTTACTTGATCGATTATGCGCTGCAGTTCTACGGAGTCTCGCTGATAACTGAGCTTCATGCGTTCATCCTTTGTATCAAGCGCGAACAATTCTAGGTCAGCCTGACATTTTTTAAGCGTGGCAAAGGCTTGCTTCATCGCTTGTGATTGTGGAACTGTTATTTTGTCGTCATACAGATCCAGATAAAGCTCGCCACCCTTGACAATCTGACCAACAAATACATTTTCAAGAGCCACTCCTGCTTTTTCCAGCTCTTTTCTGACCCATCTGCGGTTCAGTCCGGCCAGAGCCAAAGGCTCGTCCATGATGACGCCATCCATGATCACAGTCTGCCCTTCTTCTGCCGGAGAAACTGTCAGTTCGAGATGCATAGGCGTAACAGGCTGATTTTGCGATTTTAATAAGACACTCAGTTCTCCGCTTGTCTCAAGAAGGGCGAATTCCACGTCAGCTACTTGAAATACGTTTTTTATCCGCAGCTGCTCCATCAGGTCTTCCGAGGTCAAGCGCTCCTTCTTCAGATTATCCTCCAAAATTTTTCCTTCTTTGATTAGTACCGTTGACTTTCCTTCAAAAAAGTCGCGGAGGATTTTGCTCTTGAGCGACAGCCATTCCATCAAAATCGGGAAAATAGCAAAGATAGCCATTGCAATCAAGCTATGGTAAATCGCCCCATCCATCTCCGTTGCCATGAAAGCAGCGATGGAACCAATCGTAATCCCAACGATATACTCAATATATGTAAGCTGTTTGATCTGCCTTTTTCCTAAGATTTTGGTTAGAAGTAACAAGTACAATAACGCTCCTATAGATCGTACAACGATATTCAGCCAATCAGGCATCTTGCACCTCCATCAACCATGGGAGAATGAAGAGAGAGGGAGCCCCTCTCCCCATTCAAGCTTTCTCTAGAATCCTTTGTACTGCGGCTCTTCGTTCTCCAGCTCTGTTACCCGTTGTTGCAGGTTGTTCACAATCGTCTGGGTTTGTTCCGCCGCTTGTGTGTACAGCTGCTTCGCTTGTTGGTTTTGCGTGCTGAGTGCGAATGTCTCCAAATCAGCTTGCGCACCTTTCAAGCTGGCAAGAGCTTGCTTCACTTGTGCTGATACGGTCATGTCCCTTCACCTCCTGACACATATAGATTCGTGCCATTGACCATAAATTATTCGAGTTTGTTTACAAAGTTTTCTTGTAAAAATTTACCATGGACAAAACAAAAAGAAAGACACCCGCAGGTGCCTTTCCTCATCCAGCTTATTCAATTAGCCACGTCCAGCCAATTGTTGTTCAGCGTAGGAGACAAGACGTTTTGTAATCTCTCCTCCAACCGAACCGTTTTGACGGGAAGTAGTGTCAGGGCCAAGCTGAACGCCGAATTCAGAAGCGATTTCGTATTTCAGTTGGTCCAACGCTTGGTTTGCTTGAGGTACGACCAGATTGTTACTGGATCTGTTGTTAGCCATCTCTTTCACCTCCTCGTCGTTGGTAAGTTTAATATGTGTGAAGCTTGGATTGTTCATTCGTACTTTTTTCTTTTTCTCATTACCAAATTTACGCATTACATTTGTAACAAATAAGCCGCGATTTGCTGGGCAGCTTCTGGACGCCTAACCAACTCCATTTGCTTCATAATCTTGTCCCGTTGTTTCTGGTTACGCCATTGCCGGATCATAGACCTGATTTCCTCCTGATCTGTTGCCAATACCGCAGCCTTTTGGTTGAGCAAAAAAGAACAGTTGTTTTTCTCCTGACCTGGCAAGGGCTGATAAAGCAGTAGAGGCGTCCGCAGCGCCATTGCTTCTGCGCAGCTGATTCCTCCTGGCTTGGTTATATAGACATCGGCCGCTCCGATCCATTGCCACATCTGTGGCTCGAACTTTTTAACAATGACTCGGTGAGAGCATGGGTATTTCTGAAGAAGGTCTTGCAGCTCATTGTACAGCTTCTCGTTTTTTCCCGTAATGACGATGATCTGAAGTGGCTCCATTTCTTTTACAAGCGCCTTCATGACTTCAGTTATTTTCCCGTATCCCCCTTCGCCCCCGCATACCAGAACCGTGAACTGTTCGTCCAAGCCAAGCTGTCGTTTCCAGGTACGCTTATCCATTTTTGCAGCTACACTGAACACAGAGCGAATAGGAATGCCCAGTACTTGTATTTTTTTAGCATCCACCTGGTAGGAATGCATCAGGTGATCGGCCACCCGTTCATGAGCGACCACATACGTATCAATCTGTGGATGTACCCAAAAGTGATTGATTTGATAGTCAGTAGGAATACTCACCAAATGAAATGGCCTCGCCAGCTTTTGTTTGGACCTGGCCAAGGCTGATAGGCAGTATGCATGGGTAGCAATGACGACATCCGGTTTTTCTTCCTGTAGAAGTGTGTTCATCAATCGTTGGGAGAGCCACCAACCAAGCGGTTCTTTCAGCATCGTTCCCCACAAATGCTCCTGGTCATAAATCCGCTGCCAAAAAGGTTTACCATAGCGGAGCATGCTTAGATAAAAAAAACGGGACAGCTCCCGTAATGCGGGACTGGCCGTATTTAATCCACCTACTATTCGCGATAACTCTGTTCCCTCTTGGGCAACCAATACGTCATGTACAGCCTCAGCAGCCATCCGATGACCACTTCCGGCCCATTCCTCTGTAAATAACAGGAACCGTTTTCCCATTAGAATCGTTCTCCTGATGTCTCTTTTCTTCCTCGTCCATAACGGTTTAATAGGAGCTCTTTTGACATATAGACCCTCTTTAGTGGCATTTCCTGACTCCAGGTCTGCACTCTACGCTTGCCGTCCGGGTGAATCAGCCGAAGTAACAAACGCAAATACCATCGCTTAAACCGAAACAAAGCGCTCATGGGCACGTCAGAAATAGAGAACCCCAAAGGCTGAACCCCTTTATGCAGCATCGTTGTACCCACGATCCCTTTGATTTCTTCGCGTTTATTCATCTCGTCCAAATAAGCGGCCAGCTTGGGCAAAGAGTGCATGATGTGACGCCGTAGCAATAATGCTACCTTTAATTCATCTGTTACTCCTTTGCACAGGGTCGCAAAATAGTAGTTGTGAATATGTATCTTTACGATCAGATCACCTTTGTGGATGAAATGACCGTCAGAAGTAACAAGCGATTCTCCACGATAGCGCAAGGGAACGATCCGGAAAATGTTGTTTCCTTTTTCAACATACTTGAGCCGGGTACAGCGTTGATAGATTTCATCCCAATATCCCCACAGCGTCAAGAGGCTTGTATTCATCTGCAACCGGTTCCTTTCTTGCCTTGTTTTTCTTTGTAGTATGCCCCAGAACGATAGCTCCTCATTACCTCTTTACGCTCTTTTCATTCGTCCCCACAGCATAACCAGTAAAGAAGCGATGAATGGCAACCACATATGGTTCAACATAAATGGATTGATCCACTTCCACACATATGGATCCTCCAAAAACATATCAACCGCTGTAAATGCGAGCAGACCGCCCCCGATGATTACCAGGCTGTGGAAACGATTCATGAGACGCGCCACCAATGCACTTCCCCACATTAACAACGGTACACTCATGACTAGTCCCAAAATGACCAGTCTCAAATCCCCATGTGCAGCGCCACCTACGGCGAGCACATTATCTAGGCTCATCACAAAATCGGCTAGCAAAATCGTTCTTACAGCCTGACCCACAGTCTGATTTTGAGAGATTTCAGTCATTTCCTCCTGTTCTCCCATGATCAGCTTGCACGCCATCCATAGCAGCAGCATTCCGCCTACTGCTTTTACCAAAGGAATATCTAGCATCCATGTTGTCATTGAAGTAAGCATGATTCTTAGCAAAACGGCTAGTAGCGTTCCATACAGAACGGCCTTCGTTTGTTCCCTCTTTGGCAGTCCCCGACAAGCCATGCCAATGACGATTGCGTTATCGCTGCTCAGGACCAGATCAATCATGAAAATATGCACCAGTCCCAGCCAAAAATGCTCCTCCATCTCCGCCTCCTGGTCCATTAAAAGTCTGTCCATTCTACTTTATGCGACTAGAATCGGACTAATGATTAAATATTTTTCCGAAAAAAGGCGTTTTTCAGCGGATTTTGTAGATAAAAAGTTCCGAAAAAAAACATTTTATTGCTAAAACGGGCAATTTATACCTTGTCTTAACGTGCCCTTTTCCTTTACGATTTTAATGGGGTGGATAAGAGATGGTGGGTACTGTGACGCTAAATCTATGGAACGTTTCAAGGAAAATATTGGACCTCGCACCAAATATCACGACGATTTGGATGCAAGAAATTATTCGAAGTATGGAAATCCCTGTAACAATCCCCCGCGATTTTGCGGAGAAACGAACGGTGCTATTGGCCCGTTATCTAGTGGAAAATGTGGATCATGACATGCAAGCTTGGTCACTGGATATGGGAGAGTGGCTGCGTTCGCAGGAATACCCCTTCTCCTCCATTTTGCGTACGTATCAGCTCTATCGAAACGTATTCTGGCGGGTACTCCAACCTGAACTGCAAAAATGGGCCCTCTCCTCACAGGACATGCATTATCTCGAAACTCAGCTTGGAAAAGCCATGGATGAAAGCGTCTTCTGGGCTGTTTATCATTTTGAGCAAATGATGAACCGAGAGCTGATTCAAAAGGAAGAAACCATCTCTTATTTGCATAATGACAAATTGACGATGCTAGGCAAAATTGCAGCCAATATGGCGCATGAGCTTCGTAACCCGCTTTGTGCCATTGAAGGCTTCTTGAAGCTGATTGGAGAGTCTACCCAGGAGCAGCCTCAGCTTCAGTCCTATATTCAAGTTGTTATGCATGAGTTTGAAAATCTGCACCGACAAATCACAGGCTTTCTCAGCTTTTCGAAAAAGCCGATTCTAGATGAGATTTTTAAAAATATCGAAATGAAAAGTCTACTGGAAGAAGTCGAGCTTTTGATTACCCCGCGCTTGTTGGGAGAAAACATTCGTTTTGAAAAACAAATCCACCCCTGCTCACTTGCTGGTTATGAAGAAGGTTTAAAGCAAGTCGTCGTCAACCTGCTCAATAATGCGATTGACGCCGTACAGAATCGTACTGACAAATGCATTCACGTCATCTCCACTTCTTCAGATGGATGGCTTTATTTAAGCGTGGAGAACAATGGAGAAATGATCTCTCCTGAGATCGTCGAAATTCTCTTTCAGCCTTTCTTTACTACGAAACAAAATGGGACAGGCATTGGACTGTCTATTTGTAAAAATATCATCGAAAAGCATAATGGGACGATCCATTGTGATTCGAATGAAAAACGGACGCGTTTTGTTGTCTCGCTACCAATCGGAGATGCTGAATAGTCTTTTCCGCTTTCTTCAGAGGAAACTTGCATCATTTCTCAAAAACTTGAAATCGAAAACAAGACTATGCTGGACATAGTCTTTTATACCCCGGAACGAAAAAAACCTCCTGATAATCAGGAGGAGATGCAAGAGATCCGTTACCTTTTTCTGGTAAGCGATCATAGTTTTACTTTACACGAAAACATATGTATCTACCAGTAAAAAGTTCAGACACGGTTCGACAGAGCATGAATACCCTACACAGGTGTGAGCAAAGAGATCTATGCTGCTGTTTTCTTCGCAGATGCATAGGTCTTTTTCTTTGCTTACTCTTTCCACTCCGCTCAAAACAAAAAAAGCAGAGTGGCTAATGACCATTCTGCTTTTTTACTATGGAGCGGGTGATGGGAATCGAACCCACGCGACCAGCTTGGAAGGCTGGGGTTCTACCATTGAACTACACCCGCATATGAATGATTTGGTGCCGAGGACCGGACTTGAACCGGTACGGGAGAAACTCCCGACAGATTTTAAGTCTGTTGCGTCTGCCCATTCCGCCACCCCGGCATTTTTAAAAAGGGCAATCATGGTCGGGAAGACAGGATTCGAACCTGCGACCCCTTGGTCCCAAGCCAAGTACTCTACCAAGCTGAGCTACTTCCCGACAATTCAGTTTGTTTTCACACTTTACTTTTTGAACTAAAGTGGCGTGCCCTGAGAGATTCGAACTCCCGACCTTTTGATTCGTAGTCAAACGCTCTATCCAGCTGAGCTAAGGGCACATGTTATGGAGCGGACGAAGGGTCTCGAACCCTCGACCTTCGCCTTGGCAAGGCGACGCTCTACCAATTGAGCTACGTCCGCATAATTTCTTTGTTATGGGACCCCCGAAAAGTACTCGGTGTAGCTACAATACCACACTTCACTTTTTGAGGTTGTTTGGTGCGGTCAAGAGGACTTGAACCTCCACGGTGTTGCCACCACTAGAACCTGAATCTAGCGCGTCTGCCAATTCCGCCATGACCGCATCTTAATCTTGGCAATAAAAACACTGGTGAGCCATGAAGGACTCGAACCTTCGACCCTCTGATTAAAAGTCAGATGCTCTACCAACTGAGCTAATGGCTCTCAATGTAAAAGTGGTGGGGAGAGACGGATTCGAACCGCCGAACCCGGAGGGAGCAGATTTACAGTCTGCCGTGTTTAGCCACTTCACTATCTCCCCATGAAACATGGTGCCGGCAATAGGACTTGAACCCACAACCCCCTGATTACAAGTCAGGTGCTCTACCAATTGAGCTATACCGGCGTACTTTTCTATTATAAAGGGACATTTTAGGAAAATCAAGTCTTTTTTAGTAGGAATAAAACTTTTTCATTTCCATGAATGCTTGCCATCTGTTTAGATAAAATGGCGGAGCTGACGGGACTCGAACCCGCGACCTCCGGTGTGACAGACCGGCGTGAACTCCAACTTCACCACAGCTCCATATTTGGTTGCACCCAAGGGCACTCCCATCTCACTTGACCAAGAAGAACTCTCGACGTAGTTCAAGTGAAAAAATTGGTTGCGGGAGCAGGATTTGAACCTGCGACCTTCGGGTTATGAGCCCGACGAGCTACCGAGCTGCTCCATCCCGCGATAATCAGGACAATCAGGTGTCAACGTTACCACAGGAAGTGGTGATTTCAGNTCCTTTAAAATATAAGTGGTGGAGGCTGACGGGATCGAACCGCCGACCCTCTGCTTGTAAGGCAGATGCTCTCCCAGCTGAGCTAAGCCTCCAATATCCCCTAAATTTGGTTGTTCCCAAACGGTTGTTGGGGCCCCCGAAAAGTACTCGGTGTTGCTACAAAGCTTCACTTCACTTTTTGGGGTAAAGTA
>NZ_LGIQ01000006.1 GCF_001187725.1 Brevibacillus reuszeri | reverse complement strand
TGGCAAATCATTTAATGATAGACTCATTAACGCTTTCGCTGTTCAGTTTTCAAAGAGCATTTTATTCAGCGGTCTCAACCGCGGAATTTCATATTATCAAATCGAGAGAAGTAAGTCAACAACTTAATTTTAATATAACTCGATTTGTTCAACCCAACCAAACATTCTCGTGGGCGGAATTTCACTATAACATGCAGTCCCCAGGGAATCAAGTATTTTTTTACTCTCATACTTTGAGAGACATGGTGCGGTCGCGAGACTCGAACTCGCTCGGGTCGCTGCTGGGTTCGAGTCCTATCACCCGCTCTATGATTTGTGGAGAGTTACTCAAGAGGCCTTAGGGGACGGTTTGCAAAACCGTTAGTGCAGCGAGGGTTCGAATCCCTCACTCTCCGCCTTTTCGTTTTGCGGGCGTAGTTGAATTGGTAGACACACCAGCTTGGAAGGCTGGAGTTCTGCCATGTTAACAGAGCCAGAGGCAGTCCAGGACACGATAATAAAGTCCTAGACTGCCTCTGGTTCATTGACCTAACGTTCCCGTTACCATTCATGCAGAGCTGCTGCACCAAAGATGCCCATTTGTAACTCTCCTATCTGACTTAATAAAAAACTAAACACTAAAAATTTTGCCCTTATTTATGATACGGTTCACAAAAGATTTTTTCGGCCTGGATGTCTCCATTCTCGAAAACCGACAACGCGAATATTTCTTCATTCATATATCTGGCGGTCATCACTGGCTCCTCGATAAGCCGGGACAACGCTTTACTGATCTTCTTCTTCCCACGAGATGGCTGCCTCTAATCGCTTTCTTACTCAGCCTGATTCTAATCCATATCCTACAGATTGGTTATATGTATGTCTCTTATTTCCATTTTGGTGATCGTCTGTCTTGAGTCTACCTACTTTTCACCTGAATCTTGGATATGACTACACTTCGTTCCCTCATTAAAATCAAAGAGAGTGTCCCTCCGTCATTTTATGACTTTTGAGACACCCTCTGTATCATGAACCTTTTCGTGCACTTATTTTATTTCTTGCATAAATTGTATGAAGTTTTCAGCGATTTCTTTTGACCGGAAATGGTGTAAATAATGGCCGCCTTCTAATGTCAACATTTTTCCCTGTACAGAATTTTTGACTTGCTCTTCATGGAGCGGTATCCATCCTTCATTACTTGTATTACCCGCATCTACAAACAAAATAAGGGGAAGTTCTTTGGGGAATGTTGAATGCTTAGCCCCTTTAAAATTAGGAGAAACACTTTCCAATTCGTTCAAGGTAGTATCATTAAACATGTTTTTATACGTAAGCATTCTCATTTGTTCTTTTGTTTCTTCATCAAACGGCGTTTCAGCATAGAGGTCAGCATCTAGGTTCAGCATCAATCTGCCGAAACCTGTTTGTTTGAGTAATTTAAACGTTGTTATCGGGAATGTGACATCCATACCACCTTGTGTTGGAACACTGGTATCGATTCCGGCAAATGCACGCACCTCGTCCGGATATTTGTTCACATAAGCCATCCCGTAAATTCCTGCAATAGAATGGCCCATTAACGGGAAACGGTCAATATTGAGCTGCTGTAAAGCTTCATGAATTTCACTTACAATATTGTCCATGCTCCGCTCTTTATCAGTTTCATCACTTAGTCCATAACCGAAAGGCTCAATTACGACGACTTTGTAATAGGGAGATAACTTGTCTATTAACAGCTTAAAATCAAGAGCCGGTGCAGCTGTTCCATAACCTGTCAGGAGCACGACGGTTTCTTCACCGTTGCCTTGAATCAATACATTCATTTTTTTCCCATCCACAGGTACTAACTGGCCATAAGATTGTATTTTTCCTTGCTCTGATTTGCTGCTGACCTGATCAACGATAAAAACAATGGCTATAAAAAGTAAAATTGCTATAGCTATAGCTGCAAGGGATTTAAGGATAATACGAAGCGGTTTACTCATCCTCTTTTTCGTTACCCCTTCTTTTAGTTCCACACGTATCTTCCTCCTTTCACTCCGGTTTATTCAGATTATCATGTCATTGATCCGAATTTTTGCTTTGCGAACAGGTGGCTCTTGCTCTTCCAACACATCTGCTGCATGTGCCGAAAAGCGAAGCAGCTTACACCTGATTTTGGTCATGTTCTGTCCGGACATAATTAGTCCAATTAAATTGGGCTTGTTTCTGCTCAAAAAGTTTTACAACGTTTTTAAATTCTTCTGGCGTTATGAAAAATTAATCTGCTGCGTTTCAATCTGTCCGCTTATCTCACCTCCATATATAAACTTATTTTACGCTATCAAAGTTTAACGAACATTGCATCTAAGAAGTTTGATAACTATTCCATACGTCCAACACATTTTCATTGATCCTCAACACCATTATTTTTCGCCGTCACTTGTGGTATGGTTCTCCGCTCATGATCTTAAACTATTCTGCCCGTTAGACAATCATGCAGCTCGCTGCACCACAGATTATGAAAATGGATTAGTGCGTCCATAATGATTGATAAGCTGGCGAAGAAGGTCTTTCAACATGGTGCCTTGAGCCCATCCGTTATGACTCCGGCGACCACGGTGCATCACTGGTCCATTTTCTTCTGCCTTTCTGTGTTTTTATTTTCATAGGAGTTTAACGGCCCAAGTCTAAAAAATTATTATCAGTGAACATGTATTTAAACATAAACAAAGAGCATTAGCTTTTACGCTAATGCTCTTTGTTAATTACTGACTCTAATCTAAATTTACCTACTCTAATGTCACAAAACTTCGGGACTCAGAGAGATACCTTTTATAACAAATGTGAGTTATAACAACAACTGTCCTAAAACACCTGATATTTATAGCCTTTTATATCTTAAAATAATCACAATATATATTTATGATTGTCTCTTTACAGAATTAAAGTATAAAATGCACACCCATAAATTGGTAGGTATAGTTCTTGCGTATCGAAAGGTTACTGCCCATTAGTTTAGCGAAGGCTGCCGGTGTTAATACCGGCAGCCTTTATTTGTGCTTGTTCCTCTATCGAACCCCATAGTTGAAGAGAAAGTGATATCTCATGATAGCTTAGTTTAATCTGTTCAGTTGGTTACACCCCTATTAGAGTTTTTTATTCTATAAAAAGGAAGACGCCATCCAAAATACATAGGATAGCGTCTTGATGCTTCAAATATTTTTATTAAGGATTGGTTGACCAAAGTCCAGCATGTTTTAATAAAACACGCGGATGAAGTTTTAGTCCTGCAACCATTAAGTCAGCTAAATCTTCTGCTTGCATCACTTTATCCGGATTACCGTCTGTTAAGTTGAGTTCAACAGCCATATCTGTTGCAACCGTACTTGGCGTTAATGTTGTAACACGAATATTTTGCTTACGCACTTCAAGCATTAATGACTCACTTAATCCGATAACTGCAGCTTTTGAAGCCGAGTATGCACTTGTAACTGGTGCACCTTTTTGACCAGCTGTTGATGAGATATTAATGATGTCACCTGTTTTTCGCTCTATCATTTCCGGTAATACCGCACGTGTTGTGTAGTACACACCTTTTACATTGACATCGATAATATTTGTCCATTCTTCAGGCGTTAAGTCCATGAAGTTGCCGAATTTTGAAATGCCGGCATTGTTTACTAAAATATCTATTGCACCCAGTTCGCCACGAATTGATTCAACCGCTGTAGTGATAGAGTCTAAATCCGATACATTTGCCATAGCGATTGCTACCTTCACATCATACTGTTTAAGTTCCTCTGCTACTCGTTGTAAATTTTCAAGCGTACGTCCAACGAGACCTACGTGAATACCTTCTCGTGCAAAAGCTACTGCTGTTGCACGTCCAATTCCACGTCCTGCTCCTGTAATTAACGCCACTTTACCTTTGATTGTTTGCATAGTGTTCACTCCTTGATGAAATAGATTTACTTTAGCTGAAAGGATTGATGGACCTGCTTTTTCCCAGTTCTTTATCTATCCCTTCCCCGTTTTATCACGGCTTTATTCGGTTTTTTGCACAATTTTTATTATATCACTGGTTTATTGAGGGATTACATCATCCCACACTTGCTCGATTATAACGATATTGCCATACTGGTTAACTTATTTGAAACATTTCTTTAAGGATTTTCGACACAATCCCGGGACGATGTTCCATACGAGGCCATTGACGCTGCCATAACTCAACTGATGAGTGTATGGGATTTGTTGTCTGCAAAGATGGGGATCAGGGCAAGATTTGAGAGAGGACAAGTTAGGGGATTATCTATGGGACGTACCTTCTAGGAAACCAGTTGCAAAAAACTGCCCTTTAGATCAGCAAGGGCTGCCTTATAGTCCCCAGGCAGCCTTTTATTGTTAGTATTCTGCTATTGATACCTGTTAGTTTTAATGAATGAGGAAATCCAATATTGAAAGAGGTTCAATTTTCTTCTCCTAGATATACAGAAACTATATTTGCGTGTCCTTCGAACATTGCGAGCAAATGTTCACGCATCCGTAAAGGATAGATATAATTCACCATATCAGAAATAGGTAACCACTCAATTCCGATCTGGTTTGGGTCTGGAATTTCACTCTTGATCTCTATGATTTTCCCGTGAGGGGTACACTCAAAAATGAATTCGATTTGGTGAACACCCAGTTCTTCGTTGAACCACTCACGTACAAAAAGCAGTTCACCAATCTTGATATTGATCCCTAATTCCTGCTGACATTCACGTTGAAGGTTTGTATGGAGGGACTCCCCTTTTTCCTGACCACCACCTGGTAACGCGTAAAAAACTCTGTCCTTCTCCTTGTATTTCACAGCAAGAAAATGATCATCTTGGCTCAATAGCACTCTAGCGGCACTTCTGATCTTAAGGTCTCTCCCCCGAAACTCAAAAACAAATTTATACCCACAAAGCTACCTGTCATTTAGTTAAGTAATGGCAGCGGTATTACTTCCTACAGCCTCTTTTTGTTACGCTATCGATCTCCGTTAGTTGAATAAAATCCGAGCTCTCTCCTTTACTTAATTCCTCTTTTGTTAAATAGATCATCTTCCGCATTTGCCAGTAATTAACAGTCGCGTTAAAATGGAACCGCTACTTAAACGTAAAATAACCGCGGTAATATTATTCTTATGTATTTTAAAGGCTGTACAGGTTCGCTAATTGGTGCAACTTTGATCTACTTTTTACTAATCAATGACCCACTTGAAAACATAAAACTTCTTGCAATAATTACTCCTTTCATTTTCATTGTAGGAATTTTCTGTTTTTTTATCTTAAGAATTCAACATTCAAAAAACATATCGAATTTTTGGTTATGTTTTATTGGTTTTGTACTATTAGGTGAGTTATTTGCCCTACTCCTTCATACTTTCTTACCTTTTGAATGGATTCTTAACATTATAACAGTAGTTGGCTCTTGCATTGAGTCATATTCACAATCGTTCTTTTCTCCGCATCGCTCGCATCCATCTTCGCAGCAAGGAATGTCCTTTTTCGTCATTTCCTTTGCCTGCACCCGTCTGACAATAATAGTCACTTGTTCTTCTGCCCCTTCGCTCATTTGGCTAAAATAAACACCAGCAATAAAGCACGAGTAGTCTAAATAGTAATCGAATGCCTCATTTGCGTTGTTTGCAGCTATCCAGTAGCCGTTGATCTCGTATACATTCATCTTTCGCGCCTCCTTCTATACAAATCGTGTGATGAGGACTAGGAAAGGTTCTGAGCATTTGATTGACAATTAACCAATGAGCCTCAAAAATGAAATTATGTGTAAATCTCGAAAGGAGAGATTTTTTTGATCATAGTTTTTGGTTCATTGCTACTAGTTGGGGTAGTGCCAGTCTCGACTCAAACTGCGCATCAGTGATATCAGCTTTGAATATACCTCAAGAAAGTGATTTACTGCTTTCATGACCGGGGATCGGATTGTTCCTTTTCCACAGACCTTTAAAGAGATGTTGGCCCTGCACGCTGATTCAGTAGTAAAGAGACCAAAAAATTATGGAGGTGAAGGTGTGTATGGCTAAATATAATCAGCGTCATTGCGAACGAATAATATCTGACAGATTAGTGGAAAAGGGATACTTGGTAGGAGGGCAATGCCGATGAGGGATGCTGCGGACGGTCAGCAGGAGCACTTCGAGACGCTGCCGCTGTTCTCCACCACTGACAAGGGCGGACGGATGACTGTACTCCGGCCGGGACGTCCCGTAGGACGTGCGGCTCCGCTGTTGCCGTGGCTGCTCGCAGCCGCTGCACTGTGGGCGCTGACAGGCTCCGTGCCGTTCGGTGCCCTGCTCGGCCTTGCGCCGACACCAGCGATCAGCATGTTCCTCGGTCATCCGGTCACGGTGGGCGTCGCTGTTGTGCTGTTGTTCGTCGCGATCAGTGCGACCGGCGGAGTGTACTCGCGAGCAGTCGATCAGTTCGGACAGACCAGGGTCGCCGGCCTGTTCGCGTCACTCGCGGTCTCAGGAGGTCTCGTCGCAGACGCGGGAGTCCTCCTGCTCTGGACGCTGACAAGCGATCCGTCGCGACCCTTCGACCTCGACGCCATTGCAACGTCGCCGACGATCCCACCAGAACTCGGCGCCGTCGTCGGAGCCGGCTTCGCCCTCTGGGCCGCCATCGCGCTCCTGCGGTTGCCCGGTTCGATCGCCCACGCCCGGCGGCGTCAGGCGGACATCGATCGCCTCCGCTTGGAGGGCTCGTCTTTCACCGGGACGCTGACCGCCGTGAGCTTCGCGAACAGCTGGCTCTTCGATCTCCCAATATTCAACGTCGAGGTAGGTTTTATCGTCGACGGTGCTCCTCGTGTCGTCTCAGCACACATGCGCACAAGCGCCGATCGCGTCCCCGTCGTCGGCTCGCGAATGCTCGTGCTGACCGACGATCGCGGAACCACCCACGTGGAGCTAGACTCGTCCAATGGAGCGACATTCGAGCCGGACGTAAGGAAGTACGCCGCACCGGACGGTTGATGCTGCTGCCCTGACCACTTCGGCCGGTGCACTGATCGGGAGCGGCGAGCGCATCTGGCGCAACAGTGCGTCCTGCACGCCCCGACGACTATATGATCAGTCTCCGTAACAGTAACCGGCACGCTCGTGCAGTCCGTCTATGCCCGATCTTGATCTCGCTTCCCAGGCCATCCTGGCATGTTAAGGCTTTTCTGATTTTTTCCAAATCAATTGGTGTTCTCTCCTCGTATAGCGATTTGAAGAAGGTGTTGAGCTCTTACTATCGTTCAAAAAAGAGTAATAGCCCCGTCTCTGTACGCCTCCATAAACGATTCTCATGGGTCGAATGTGGTGGACAACCCGGGGCGGAACTCGCTTCCATGAAACTCCTCCTCACTATAGCCTCGCTTCCATCTCGTATTCCTTTACGCGCTGGTAAAACATAGGCTTGGCTATCGATCCCGTCAGTTCAATGACCTGCATTTATGAAACAATCAACTTGAGGGCGAATGGTATTCGATGCTTATAAATACTTTCCTTTTTGCAACTATCCTGCTCGTTAGGGTAGTTACTCTTATTAATGACCAACTCTGATTCATTTTTTGACGAAGTTAACGAGAAGAACCTCCTATCTCTTTGAAAGGAGGTTACGTTATCCATTGACACAATTTAAGTATCTACCCTTTCACCTGGGCCGGGAATACTGCTTTTTTCCCTTGGTAGGTTGCAATGATTTGCACTTTTCCCTACTGTTTGGCCGTAACTTGTCCATTCTCGTCAACCACGGCTATTTCTTCGTTGGAAGAGGTTATCGGACCGACTCTAAAACTCTCTTTTTCCCATTCCAGTACGAAGTCACACCTATCTACGAAAACGCCCAGCCCTAGATAGCTCTTATCTTAGGCTGGGCCGTTTGTTGTCTGAGCTTCTTCCTAGATTATACATCTGACAACCAAGGGGTGGTAGCCCCGCAGCGTGAATACAGTGTTATGCGCCGTTACTGTCTTCGAAGCATCACCTAAAAACCTTTGATCAAGATTCCAACTCTATTTTTTACTTTGGTATAAAAACTCAACTTCACGATCTAGCAAATATCGATATTCAAATAATTGCATTGTTCTTTCCCTAATTCTCTCCCGTATAACCCTGCCTAGGCTTACCGATCCTTGTGATCCAAGGTAACGATTATCAATAAATGTCTTCTCTACAAATTTTGTTTCCCTTAAGTGATACTGTAACCATTCTTTCTGCGATTCAATTAGTGCTTCTCTTGATTCTCTATCCAACTTAGAAAGAAGTTTTTTATATATTTGATTCAACTCTTTATCCCAAATCTCTGTGTATTTGCTTTCCAAAGCCCCCCATCCCAATGTTGTAATAATCTCTTTGGAATTTTGATATTCATTAAATTCCACTTCATAATCATGATCTATAGGATTTCGAAGCATTTCATCATAAAATTCTCCTTTCAATTCATAGTTCCCAATGTTCATGGATAACACTTCATTGTTAGAAGGATCTGATCGACCTTCAGTTATTTCTTTCGATTCTGTTCCATTACCTGTACTCACTACATCAGGAGGCAGTTCAGAATTCATTATTGATTTAGTTTCGCCGTTCAAAGTAGTCGATTGACTAATATTTTGACAAGATGAAAACATTATCGTAATAAAAAATAGTAAGAGTATCTTACCTTTCATAAATTATCTCCTTAAATATTATCTTTAATATTTATCGGTAATGGCGCATAACGTCTTATTCACGAACTTCGTAAATAATCCCATATGTAGGGTATTCGCGAATACTTTTGAACTATCCTGCCTGTTAGCTTAATGCTTCTCCATTCCAACACCTTTACTTTAATACTATATTAGGATTCATATTTCGCTATTTTTAATCGAATAAAATCAAGAATTTCTTCTTGGTCCTTTACTTTAAGTTTTCTAAACTCCTCTAACAAGTCTCCCTCAATTTTACTAATATTGTGTACATCAAATACCCTTCCGCCATCACCTACAGAATTACTAATAACCCCAAATAACAACCACTCAATACTCACACCAAAATGAGTGGACAAAGCCATTATTGTATCAACTGATGGTTTGTATTTATCTTGCTCCAATTCGCTCAAAGTAGCTTGCGATATTCCGATTTGATTAGAAAAAGTCGCCTGGTTCAATTTATTCGTCTTTCGGATCATTTTAATTCGGCTGCCTATCGTCAAAATAATATCCTCCTCTTAATAGAATAAAAAGTCCCGATGATAAGTAACTCCATCATCGGGACTAAACTAAGCGGTTTCACACTTTTTTACTGGTTGCATAGTTTTTTTACTGGTTGCATAGTTTTTTTACTGGTTTCACACATTCTTTACTGGTTGCACAGTTTTTTATCACTGAACACATATTGTTCAGAGAAAATAAAGTATTAGACTGTTGTTGTTTATTTGATGCTATTGCTGTATAAGAAAGCTCTTTACCTTAGAAAAATAGGTATTAGACTATTCAATCCTTCCATAAAAATAGGCCAGTCAAAACACAAAAATAAAGTGTTAGACTGGCCTGGTTTATTGAGCTATCGTAACCCGATAGCGAAGTAACTTAACAAAAAATGAGAAGACTTGATAAAACACAACCAGCTTGTTGGTTATCGGTAGACTATACTCGGGGGTTTCACCCCACAGAAAACGCATTTACCTTTCCTTTAATTTGTGATCCAAAAATTGTATATGATAAGCAAGTGACTCGTAGCTATCTGAAGGGTTTGTCCCCACTAACTCCCTCGATACGTAATTGGATGAACCGCTCTTGTTCTTCTCTATTTTTCCTCATCAGTTCCGTTTATGATTCCAGTTTTCCCCATCTCTCTATACTTTTCATATCGCTGTTGTGTAAGCTCTTCTGGAGACATTAGTACCAATTCTTTTAGTGATGATTCGATTACAGAATCAACCCTTTCCGCCTGCCATTTTATATCATTTTGTGCTCCACCTTTCACTTCAGGAATGATTTGATCAATAATTCCTAAGTGCTTCAAATCTTTTGCTGTAATTTTCATGTATTCAGCCGCTTTTGGAGCATATTTAGCATCTTTCCATAATATCGATGCCGCTCCTTCCGGAGAAATAACCGAGTACCACGAGTTATCTAGCATATGAATATGATTTCCGATACTAATACCAAGGGCTCCACCACTTGATGCTTCTCCTATTACAATACAAACAATTGGTACTTTAAGTGTTACCATTTCAAATAAATTACGAGCTATTGCCTCAGAAATTCCACGCTCTTCAGATTCTCTCCCTGGATAAGCACCTGATGTATCAATGAATGTAATAATAGGGCGATTAAATTTTTCAGCTTGCTTCATAAGTCGTAAAGCTTTTCTATAACCTTCTGGGTGTGCCATTCCAAAATTTCTTTCTATGCTTTCCTTTGTGTTCCTACCTTTTTGGTGACCAATAATCGTAACAGGCATGCCTTTATATTTCGCAATTCCACCCATTATTGCTTTATCATCTCCATATAGTCGATCGCCATGAAGTTCGATAAAATCTGTAAACAATAACGGAATATAGTCTAAAGTTGTAGGCCGGTTACGAAGCCGAGCAATTTGAACTCGTTGAGATGGTGAAATATTAGTATAAATTTCACATTGCATTACTTTTAATCGTTCTTTTAATGCATGAATTTCTGATGATAAATCGAGATCATTTTTTTCCATATACTTCTGTAATTCATCGATTTTTTCTTTTAATTCTATTATTGGCCCTTCAAAATCCAAACTCATTCATGGCCTCCTTATATTACGATTTTTCATTCCTTTTTAAGGAAGCGGATTTAGATATCGAATCGATTAAGAGTTCAAAGCCATTGACAACTGTTTTCCGTTCAGATTCTGATAAATCATTGAGAATTCCTTGATAAAAACTTATCGATTGCTCCCGTAAAGAATTAACAGTTATTTGCCCTTTTTCTGTAAGATGTAGATAAACCTCTCTTCTGTTATTTTCATTTACTTCACGGCAAATAAGCTCATTTTTTACCAACTTGTCTACTAATCTACTTACCGATGATTGTTCTAATTTAAGCTTGTTAGCTAATTCCCAAATAGTTAATTTCTTGAGCTCTAGTTCTTCTAACGCCATCATTTGAGAAACCGATAAAGGTTTTTCAAACAGATCTTTTGGAATTCTTTCTGGTTCGAGAATTCCAGTTATTCTTATAAATTTTTTAATATCTGTTCTTAGTTTCAAGGCTTCTTCTCTATTCATAAGAAATTAATTACTCCCCTTGATTGGTGTGTCATGCATAATATGTACAATACATCTATTCCATTATACATGAAATAGATGTATTAACAAGTTACCGCCTTATTTCACATCCAAAGAAAACCATTTTGGATTACCAGTCGACCGTCTCTTACCCCTATCAAATAGACAGAACTAAAAAAGCCTAAGCAGCCAGCGTGTTTCGGTTGAAGTGCACCCCTTAATGCAGACATTGGAAAAACCCCCTGCGGATTTACGAAAACCTCAGGGGGTGCATTTTTATGCCAGCAAAGATATAAATCTGTCAACAAAACCAGGAAATATCGATAATCAGGTTCCTCTTGAAAAAGCAACAAATACCACAACGATTGTTTCCAAAGAACTCCATGGATATGTGGGTGAGGCTCAATCCGAGAGTGCATCGCTCAACATTTCCACACAAGCTGACGAAATCTGTTCAAAAATTAAGTGTCATCATCGTCCCAGGCCTGGTATTGTTAGCAACCATTTTTAGTTCAACAGACAGAAACATACAATACATTAATGCTTCAGACGCATAGACAAACACGGCTGTTGTATTATCCTGCCTGTTAGTTGAATAACTGGCGCCAGTCTAACACTTTATGTCTCAGTCTAGTACTTTATTTTTCGGTCTAATACTTTATTTTACAGTCTACAACTTTATTTTTACAGAACACATATATGTTAGGTGATAAAAAACTGTGGAACCAACTTTGTTGATTTTACTTTGTTTCCGAAGGTAAGTGATAAAACCTATAAAAATAAAATATGGAACCACTCGGAATTACCGTTGAAAAAAAGTCGGGAACCGGAGCATTCTGGCCTGTCAAGAATTGTGTGTAAACTCAATCGACCAATATTTAAAAGGATTCATCCCCCTAATGGGGATATCTTTTTCGGAGCCAACAGATCCAAGGACGTAAGGAAAAGGGAACCCTTGATATGTTGTTGTAGGAAAAGACAATCCCTTCGGGGATGAATCCTTTCTTTTATTTGGTAACGGATATGTAGGCGTACTCGATCCTCATAGAAAACAGATAACGGCAAGGGAATCTGTCCCCAATTGTGGACCCGCCCTGTCCATTTACGTAATACATCCATAGTGATGAGATACAGCATCTTAAGAAGGGCATCATCTGTGAGAAACAAACAGAGCCTTTCCTTTCGTAACTTTTCGAAGTTGTCATTGGTAACTTTCAATTACGTTGGTCATATAAGTAAGCTTTCGAATCTTAAGGGGGATATTAAAGAAGGTAGCAATCTGATCCCAGTTGGTTCGCCAGAAACGTACCATCAAGGGATACTAGCTCCCCCAAGTTTGCTCAAACTGTTCGATTCTTCGAGTGCAGCTTGCTTCGTAGGAGCTTTGTAAATGGGCTTTAACTCAGAAGTAACCTTTTTTAAATCCATATAGGAAACGTATTTGATGAATGGCACACTTCTGAATCTCTGTCTTTGGATAACATGCTAAAATGACCTCATTAAAGCCTCGGGGGTTATCAACACTCATAATGAGAATATCTGGAAGCCTATCGTCAATTTATTGGAAGCAGAATCAATCGAATTTTTAGTGGTTAATGCTACCCATATGAAAGCAGTCCCTGGGAGAAAAACAGATGTCAAAGATGCCGAATGGATCGCTGAACTTCTTCGCCATGGATTACTTACAGCTAGTTATATTCCCAACCGAAGTCAACGGGAGTTGAGAGAACTAGTTCGATATCGTCGAAGCATAATTGAAGAACGCGCACGACAACATAACCGAATTCAAAAGGTATTATAGGGCGCCAACATTAAACTTTCTTCTGTTGTATCCGATATTTTGGGCGTCTCTAGCCGAGATANGTATAGGCGAACAGCAGCACGAAAAGGTAAAAAACGAGCTGCAATTTCTGTAGCCCATGCCATGTTAAGAATCTCCTACTATCTACTTACCCGTAAAGAAATGTATGTCGATTTAGGAGAAGATTATTTTGAAAAGCAAAAACAACATTTCATAGTAAGGCATTCGGTTCAGAGATTAGAAAAGCTGGGATATACCGTTACGATTACTGAAGCCTCTTAATCTAAGAGAAATATACATAGCATAGCACTCAGGCGTTGCTGTTTTTAAAAAATGAATGAGCTACGTCTTTTTTAGTGTTGCCATTTTTCGTTATACATAGAAATTAATTTTCATGGGAGTTCAACAAGAAATGCTCTCCTTTAAGATATTTTATAAAATAATCTTCAATAACTGATGGAAAACTTTCTGCTAGAGATTGATGTTCAATGGGATTTAATGAATGGAATGCGAAAGTTCTTATAATAGACCATATAAAAAAAGCTTCTAATAACTCTATATAATTTTCTTGAAGTTGATGTACTTTGCTATATGAGGCAATGAATATTTTCCTATTTTCAAATGAAAGATGCAAAAATGTTTCAGCCATATCAAATAAATAAAAACCATAACCACAATTCGAAAAATCTATAGGTCGAGGAATATCTTCATAAAACACATAATTACTCTCATGAAGGTCAGAATGAATAATTCCCCAGTTACTCTGTAATCGTTTATGGCTTTGTATTACATTTGCTATTTTGTGCGCTGACTCTTCCACATACGCAAATGCTTCACTTGACATAAGTTCTAAATTTAACAAATGTTTTAATTGATTAAGTGATAAATATAAATGATCGGAATTGTATATCGGTCTATTAAAGCCGTCAGGTGCATTCCATTGCATAGAATGTTTATGTAGAGCCGCCATTAATAGAGCCAAATTTGCAGTTTCATTGCTTGTTGGCTCTCTCATAAGCACTTCGCCATTAACCCAATGATGAATAGTCACAATGAATTTATTATCGTTATGATAAGTTGATATTTCTGTTACCAGATCACCTTCTAGATTTCTTATAGGAACAGGTACAAAGAGATCAGTATCTCCATCCAAAGCTTCTAGCCAAATGAGTTCGGATTCGATATTATCCTTTGTTTTATTAGAACTCGTCGAGATATGGATTTTGATAAGATACTTCTGATTTTCATCGTTTGTATGAACTAGGAATGTGACATTATCACTTTTTCCTAGGTAAACAAGTTCATCACAAATGATCGGATATTGAATTAACGATTCTTTTGCCACTTTCGCATACTCTTCTTCAGAAAGCATAATATCCACTCCAGTCGTGTACTTTTAAGTGACCAAGATTAATTATAACTAATGATTACTGCCCGTTAGTTGAGAAAACGGCTGCCATTTACGCAGGCTGCCATTTTCGTGTGTATTAAGCTATCAAACCCTATAGTTTTCTTGCTTTGACTACAAAAGTTACAGGAAGCATCTTTGCTTTTTTTGCAAAATCGCTGTTACCGTCCCGCGATTGCATAATTTCATCATCAGATTGCTCAATCATTTGCTCAATTACAAATCCTGCTTTTGCCAACGCATTCACATAGGTTGATAGTTTACGGTCCGATAGTGTTAGAGTTCCTTCATCAAGAGATACCGAATACCAAGATTCATCGAAGTAACATTTTTTAAAAGCAAGCCCATTATTTTCTAGAACAACACATTTGTGTATAGGGTGAGACCAACTGAAAATGAATACACCGTCTTTTTTTAGGTAAGATGCGATCCGGCAAAAAGTACCCTCAAGGTCGCTAGTCCAGCCTATGGCATAAATCGAATAAACAAAGTCAAAATAATCCACTGGTACGCCACATTCTTCTTCCATGGGAGAACAGATCAATTTTGCTGAAAGACCGCACGACTTCAAATGTTGCGATGCCTTTTCGATTTGTTTTTCTGATATATCCATAGCCCATAGTTCAGATGCTTTGCGTTCTCCATGATATTGCAAGGATTGACCGTTTCCACAGCCGATCTCCAGCATCTTTTTCCCCGAGACGTCGCCAAAAAGCTGGCATTTTTCTTCTGAGACAAATGCTCCATAAAAAGGAAGCACGATTGCTCCTAAGAAGTCATTTCCTTTTGTATCCCAATAGAAACTGTTTGTTTTATAAACAGAATTCTTATCCATGCTGGCCCTCCCCAAATATTGTTCGCTGGCTTGACCACTTATAACCATATTTTAACATAAGTATTTGAAGATACTGCCCGTTTGTTGAATAACTGGCGCCAGTCTAATACTTTATTTCTCAGTCTAGTACTTTATTTTTCGGTCTAATACTTTATTTTACAGTCTACAACTTTATTTTTACGGAACATATAGAAGATTAATCCTCTTTGGTTGTTGCACCAGCCCAGCCTATTTTTTATGTTAAAGGACACGTGGAATTTTAAAGCTGACTAATTTGATATTTACATAGGTAAAGCCCTTTTTTTAAAACCCTTTGGCTGGTTCCATTTTCTTCTGCCTTTTTGCGTTTTTATTTTCATAGGAGTTTAACGGCCCAAGTCTAAAACATAATTATCAGTGAACAGGTATTTTCATAAACAAAGAGCATTAGCTTTTACGCTAATGCTCTTTGTTTAAATACTGACTCTAATTTAATTTTACCTACTCTAATGTCACAGAACTTCGGGACTCGGGGAGTTACCTTTTATAACAAAACAATACTTTTTTGTATTTATAATTCAAGAACAATACTTTGTTGTTCAGAACAACACTTTATTGTAATGAATCATATATCTCAAAACCCCTCTACCCTTACTCCACTGTTACACTCTTAGCCAAATTCCGTGGTTTATCCACATCCAGGCCACGAGCGACAGAAGCGTAGTAAGCGAGCAATTGCAATGGAATGACGGTCAGAATCGGTGTGAGCATCGGGAGTGTAGCCGGCATGTAAATAACCTCATCCACACTCTTGATCAAATCGTAGTTGCCCTCTGTAGCAAAGCCCAGCACATGCGCGCCACGAGCTTTTACTTCCACGATGTTGCTCACCATTTTTTCGTAGATGTCAGGTTGTGTTGCGAGAGCGACTACAGGTACATTATCTTCAATCAGCGCAAGAGTTCCGTGCTTCAGCTCACCAGCCGGATACGCCTCGGAGTGGATGTAGGAGATTTCCTTCAGCTTCAGAGAGCCTTCCAGCGATACAGCATAGTCGAGGCTGCGGCCGATGAAAAACAGGCTGCTTACCCCTTTTGTGCTCTCTGCAAAATGACGAACCTGATCTGCATCCTCTAGCATAGAAGCGATTTTTGCCGGGATCTCCTCGAGATGATCTATAACCTCCGCAACCTCAGCCGCGGTCATTGTGCCTTTTACCTGAGCCAAGTACAGGCTGAACAGATAGAGAGCTACAACTTGTGAGGTGTACGCTTTGGTTGAGGCCACCGCTACTTCTGGACCTGCCCAGGTGAAGATCACTTCGTCGGACTCACGAGCGACGGAGCTGCCTACCACATTAGTGATAGCCATGACTTTCACGTTGCTCTTTTTCGCCTCGCGCAGCGCAGCCAGCGTATCGGCTGTTTCACCGGATTGGCTGATCACGATCATCAGCGTCTTGTCCGTATAGATCGGGTCGCGATAACGGAACTCGGAAGCAACTGCAACTTCAACTGGTACACGGGTCCATTTTTCGATGACGTCCTTACCGACGAGACCTGCGTGCATAGAAGTACCGCATGCAACGATATAGATGCGATCGTACATCGCTAGCTCGGCATCGCTCATTTTCAGCTCAGGCAAAATCACGCGCTTTTGTTCTGGATCAATGCGTGCACCCATCGTATCACGAACGGCTTGCGGCTGTTCATGAATTTCTTTGAGCATGAAGGAATCGTATCCGCCCTTCTCCGCTTGTACCAGATCCCACTCGACATGAAACAGTTCACGCTCGATTTTTTCTCCGGTCTCTGCGTGCATCAGCTCCACACCGTCGCGAGTCAGCACAGCCATTTCGCCTTCGTTCAAAATGTACACATCACGCGTATGCTCCAAAATGGCCGGAATGTCTGAACCGATAAAGCTCTCGCCATTGCCTACCCCAACAACCAGCGGGCTAGCCAAACGGATGGCAACGAGCTTATCTGGCTCATGCTCAGTCATGATTCCGAGTGCATAGGCACCACGCATGCGCTGAACAGCCCTGCGTGCTGTCGAGACGATATCTCCATCGTACATGTCTGCAAGCAAGTGAGCGATGACTTCTGTATCCGTCTCAGAGGTAAACGAATAGCCTTTTGCCAAAAGCTCCTCTTTGAGTGGCAGGAAGTTTTCGATGATTCCGTTGTGAACAACAGCAAAGGACGATTTTGCATCCGTGTGAGGGTGGGAGTTTTCATCAGACGGTTTTCCGTGCGTTGCCCAACGCGTATGCCCAATCCCCATACTTCCTGTCAATGGATGCGATTCCAGACGCTCTTCCAGCACAGCTAGACGTCCCTGTGCTTTATCCAGCTCCAATCCTCTCTCGTTCACAACAGCGAGCCCGGCCGAGTCATATCCGCGATACTCCAGCTTGCGAAGTCCTCCGATAACGACATCTTGCGCTTGTTTAGTTCCAATATATCCAACGATTCCGCACATAATTGAATGGTCCCCTTCCATATGACGGGGGACACAACCCAATGCCAATGGTACGGGGGTGTGCCCCCGCCATTCCACGTTTTATCTATTTATGATTCGTTCTTGTTATTCATCCGTGGCTATTCTTACGTATCACAAGCACGATTTTGTCCATCCGGTCACCCGGATGTTTTGTCCGTGCACTCTGCGGCAGTGATACTGCTGCCGGGAGGTATCCGCCGAAATCTTCGATAAACCTCCACCTCGTCCACTGGGCTCCATGTCGGGCAGCCGCAGTGCTGGCGCTTGTCAACAGTTCTTACAGCTTACAGGCATTCTTTGTCCTCTTCCCCGTTCATCTCCCCCTCGATCCCCATTTACGATTGTGCGTATGCACATGAACACTGTACCACAGATCTCTGTAAGCGACAATATTCTTCGTCATTTACATGTATGCAAAAGGGAGCGGCATCGCACCACTCCCTTTCCATTATTTTTTACACAAGTTCTTGTTTCACTACATCTACGATCCGATGAACCAGACCTTCCAATTGGGAAGCATCCGGACCTTCTGCCATGACACGAACGATAGGTTCTGTTCCCGATGGGCGTACTAGTACACGTCCATTTCCAGCCAGCTCTTCTTCTACTTCGCGGATCGCTTGCTCGATTGCCTCATTTCCGTTTAGCTTAGACTTGTCCTCAACGCGTACGTTGACAAGCAGCTGCGGATACTTAACCATCACTTGTTTCAGTTCAGACAAAGGTTTGCCCGATTCCTTGATGATGTTCAAGAGCTGTAGACCCGTCAAGAGACCGTCTCCCGTCGTATTGTAATCGAGGAAGACGATGTGACCGGATTGCTCGCCGCCAAGATTGTAGCCGCCACGCAGCATCTCCTCGACCACGTAACGATCCCCTACAGCCGTTTTTGTTGTATTGATGGAGCATTCCTCCATCCCTTTGAAAAAGCCCATATTGGCCATTACAGTCGTTACAATTGTATTGTTGTTCAGCTTTCCTTTTGCTTTGAGAGCACGCGCACAGATCGCCATGATGTAGTCGCCATCGATGATTTCCCCATTCTCATCTACGGCAATACAACGATCCGCATCTCCGTCAAAGGAAAGACCTAGGTCTGCCTTATGCTTCAGTACTTCTTCCTGCAAACGCTCAGGGTGCGTAGATCCACACTGTTCGTTGATATTAACTCCATTTGGGTTAGCCCCGATGGTAATCACTTCTGCATCCACATCAGCAAACAGACGGGCTGCTAGCGAAGAAACTGCCCCATTCGCGCAATCAAGCACGACCTTCAAGCCGTCAAATCGTTCGGAAACTGTACTTTTCAAGTGGGAGAGATACTTTTGTCCTCCCTCCAAAAATTCCAGTACCGTACCAATGAGCTCGCCTGTCGGTCTTGGCAATATGTCTTCTGCCGCGTCCAAGTATTGTTCTACTTCTGCTTCCACTTCGTCGGACAGTTTAAAACCGTTGCTGCCGAAGAACTTGATTCCGTTATCCGGAAACGGATTGTGGGAGGCCGAGATCATGACACCCGCATCTGCACCGAGTGCGCGTGTAAGATACGCAACACCTGAGGTAGAGATAACACCCAACCTGACCACTTCTGCTCCAACCGATAGCAAGCCGGCCAAAAGAGCACTTTCCAGCATTTGACCGGAAATACGCGTATCGCGACCGATGACCACTTTTGGTTTCCCTTCTTGCTTGTGTCTGGTGAGAACGTAGCCGCCAACGCGTCCGATTTTAAATGCCATCTCGGGTGTCAGCTGCGTATTTGCCACTCCACGTACACCGTCTGTTCCGAAATACTTCCCCATGTTTGTCCCTCATTTCCTTCCTTGTGCACACAACAGCTTATGTCTACCTTTGCTTGTTCGTGATTTCAATTGTGACCTTCTTCGGTGCGCCTACTGAGGTCTTGATGTAATCAGACTGATTAAAAATGTAGTTCAACGCTACTTCATAAACACCCGCTGGCATGTTGCTTACATCTGCAACTACCTGCAAGTCTTCCTGTCTCAAGTTGCCGAGTACCTGCTCTGCGCCTATGACGTCAAAATCGATTGTAGACATTTCTTGACCATCGGTGGACAGCACTTTAGCCTGCATGTCCTCTGATAGCCCGCTAATGCGGATCGGGATCTTTTCCAAACGCTTGACTGTAGATGGAACAACCTTGAGCGATACCTTTAAATACTCCGGCTCCACCTTTACGATGTTGTCCATTATCGGTATCTTTAGCTCTAAAAGGCGATCTGATGTAATGTTGCTAAGATCAATCTCCGGTCCAGGATAAGTGGTCGCTTTCAAGGCGTCGATCACTTCTTTTGGTCCGAACACAGTCACTTCATCCACATTCATATCCACACTAGCCAAACTATAGCCATTTGGCATTTCATTCGTCAAGTTTAATTTGATCGGCACTTTGACGAACGGACTTGTCACCGGGATATTCACTTCCACGGTGAGTGGAACCACATCTGCTCCTTGAATCACATTCCCCGACTTGTCCACCACTTTGAGTGGTACTGTAGTCTTAATTGCGGAAGTTGCCCCTTCCAGATCGACAGATGCCTTGACAGCAGCTACCTTGTCTACCTGACTTTCAGGCACCCGTACAAGAGCACGGAACGGTTTTACAATCGGCTCACCTGCGGTATAGCCAGGTGCCACCTGTCCCAGCATTTCTACGGCGACTTCTCGCTCCACTGTCTTTTTCTCTTCCAAGGTGATTTCCACGATGTTCGGGATAATTCCGACCTTTACCTCGTCCGGAAATCCTTTGTACTGCACAGGCACCCGGTGTGTTCCTTTGCCTAAATTGGTTGCATCGACATACACTTCATAGGAATCCGCCGGGAATAAATTATGCTTGTAAAAAGGGTTATTGCTCTCCAATGCTACTTTTACCGTTCGCTGCTGCTTTACAACCTGAAAGCGATCGGTATCGTATTTGACATGTAAATTGACGCTATCAATCAAAACAGGTTGACTTGCTGCTTCTGGGAGGTTTGTCTGTTCTGTTTCCAGGTTGACCACCATCCACATCATGACAGCCAAAAGCAGCGCTACTGCACGTGCAAACCAATGACTGTTCAACCACTTATCCATGTTTTCGCCTCCATTGCCAACGACTTCCCATGGATTTGCTCTTCGACAAAGGCTGGAGTTGTTCTGTCAGCATCTCTGCCAATTGCGCCTCCGTCAGATTGCGATTCATTGCGCCATGTGTGGCAAAGGACACCTGCCCCGTCTCTTCTGAAACGATAATCGAAATGCCATCAGAAACCTCGCTCACACCAATCGCAGCGCGGTGACGAGTCCCCAGCTCCTTGGAGATGGAGTTGTTTTCAGATAATGGCAAATAACAGGCGGCTGCCAGAATCACATCCTTGCGCATAATCACCGCTCCATCATGCAATGGCGTGTTCGGAATAAAAATATTGATCAATAACTCCGAGCTCACGCGGCCATTAATGGCGATCCCCGTCTCAACGTAGTCATTTAGGCCTGTTTCGCGTTCGATCACGATCAATGCCCCAATGCGACGCTTGGCCATGTAGGTAACAGATTTACATACCTCTTGGACGAGACGATTTACCACATCGTCATCTTGTATGCTGCTGGAACGGGAGAAAAGCTTTCCACGCCCCAATTGCTCCAGGGCACGGCGCAATTCAGGCTGAAAAATGATGACGACCGCCAATACCCCAAAGGTAAAGGCCTGTGACATCAACCAGTGCAAGGTTTTCAGCTGGAAGTACTTGCTGAGGAGCCAGGTTATTACAATCACCATGATCCCCTTTAGCAATTGTACAGCGCGCGTACCACGAATGAGCATGATTATTTTATAAATCACGTATGTAACGAGTAAAATATCCGTTCCATACCGTAATAGGTCGCCATAGTCCATGGATATCATAACGAAGCCCCCATATCTCGCTCCATCGCAAAAAATCAGTCTATCTCCTGTGGAAAAAGCACGGCTCCACTGCCGTGCTGTTGATAGCTGTACTCTCTATTTTCTCCTATGGCAAAGCTGGAAGCAAGTCATTTCCAATATTTTTCACCTCATACCATATCCAATCGAAGATAGCTTCAATGGATTCGGTATTTCCAACGACCTGCGCCGTAGATGCCACAAATACTTTCCCCTCTATTGCAACTACATTACCATGTACCTCACCTTGGACTTCCACATTGCCGTTTCGTACGACCAAATCCCCATCAATACTGATTCCAGCCGGGACTACAACGACATTGCGCTCACGATCTATTTTCAGTTTATCCATATTCGATGAGGATACTTGCAAAATGTTATCCCGGTCAAACCAGTTGGCGCACAAACTGCCGGTCATCAAAAAGAAAAAGACTGCTGCTGCCGTTAGGAACGGATGGTTCCGTAACCAGCTCGAGAACAGGTTTTTCTTGGTAGGAGCAGGTAATTGCGCAAGTACGCGTGCCGTAAAATCAGAAGAAACATGAATATGCGAAGCACTTTGAACAAATGCGATGGCCCGCTGCAACTCATGCATATGTTGGCGGCAGCTCACACAAGTCTTCATATGTGTTTGCAAATGCTGATTGGTAAGTTCATCAGTGTCCCCATCCAGATACTCATGGATAAGGCTAATCATATCCCGGCATTCCATCGTGATTTCTCCTTTCTCACATCAATCGCAACTTGCTACGTAAAGCTTCTCGCCCGCGATGAATTCGAGTCTTGATAGTTGTTATGGGCAGCTTTACGATATCGCTGATTTCTTGTAACGATAGATCTTCGATATAGCGTAAGATCATAATCGAGCGATACTTGGGCTGCAGATGGGACAGTGCATCCTGTACGGTCTCCTGCAGTTCCTGGGTCACGACTTTTTCCTCAGGCGTTCGTTCGCTAGAGGATAAACGCGAATACCAGTCCATGCCTTGGCCTGGTTCGGTTTCTTCATCCAATGAAAAGTCGGGGCGTTTCTTACGTCCACGGTCGATACATAAATTGGTCGCGATTCGGTATATCCATGTGGAGAACTTGTAGCTGTCATCGTAGGATTGCAAATTGGCATAAACACGCAGAAAAGTCTCCTGCGCGATATCTTCTGCATCCTGGCGATTTCCCACCATACGATACGCTAGCTGGAATATCTTGTCTTTATAAATCTCGATCAACTCGGCAAAAGCTTCGCGGTCTCCACGCTTTGCCCGCTGAGTTAACCGTTTCTCTACAAAATCCATGCGATCCTCCCCACAATACCGTAATCCTATATACGGATGATACTGCAAATGGTTTCGTATCAAAGTTTGTTTGTGAAGATAATTTGTTGGGTAATAGAGGAATATGAACACTTGTTTCCTCTATATATTAATGGTGGCAGCTTTTTATATCATGACGCTGTAAAGGAGAGAGCGCAATGTCAAAAAAGGATGTTCTCCTCCAGATTGAACAGTTACGAAAAAAACTGAACGATCATTACAAGGAACAGCGATCCATTACCCCAGAACTAGTGGAACTAAGTGTTCAGCTTGACCATCTATTGAACAAACTGAATCTCCATCCTTAGAATGTACTGCTTTCTCCCACCAATGTAAAGATGCGGAAACGTAAAAAAGAGAGGCCATTTTCTGCCTCTCTTTGTTTGGAAAAAGAAATCATTTTCTTATAGAAGCTTATCTCCAAAAACAGAGCTCATAAGTGCAACCGCTACACGCGCTGTCATGTTTTCACGATCAAGGATCGGATTTACTTCTACAAACTCAGCGGAACAGAGAATGTCTGCATCTGCGAGCATTTCCAGGGATACATGACCTTCACGATATGAAATGCCCCCGATTACCGGTGTACCTACGCCTGGAGCATCATGTGGATCAAGACCATCCAGGTCAAGGCTCAAGTGCACGCCATCTGTATTTTTGGATACGTGAGCAATCGCTTCGTCCATAACACGCGCCATGCCAAGCTTGTCGATTTCGTGCATCGTAAATACTTTCATGCCAATACGCTTGATCAATTCCCGCTCGCCTGCATCCAAATCACGCGCACCGATCACTACTACGTTTTCAGGCTTTACTTTTTGTGCGTAACCACCGATGTTTGTTAGACGATCATGTCCATATCCCAGGCTCGCTGCGAGTGGCATTCCATGGATATTGCCAGAAGGAGAAGTAGTACCTGTATTTAAGTCTCCATGGGCGTCAAACCAGATGAGCCCCAAATTTTCCACATGCTTGGCTACACCAGCAACGGTTCCGAGAGCAATGCTGTGATCACCGCCAAGTACGAGCGGGAAGCGCCCTCCTTGCATGATGTCGCTTACAACATCAGCAAGCTTTTCGTTGGCTTCCACTACTTCATCCAGATATTTATGATTTTCGGTTTCTGTAAAACGGTGAGGACGTGTAACAAAAATGTCTCCACGGTCTTCAATATTCAAACCCATTTTTTCTAAACGAGCTACTACGCCAGCATAGCGAATCGCGCTTGGTCCCATATCTACACCGCGACGATCTGCTCCAAGATCCATTGGTACGCCCACAATACTAATGTTTTTGTTCATAATAAGTGCCGCACTTCCCTTCGCTCATTCTTGCTCCTACGCTTTTATTGTAGCCTCCGAAAGGGAAATGACTCAACTCGACAGGAATTTGCATAAATAACCTCCAGAAAGGGATGCTAGGCCCTTCCAGGAGGCTATTTTCGTGAGCATATAAAAAACGAGCGATCATAGTGATCACTCGTTGCTTTTCGTTATGGAGCGGGTGATGGGAATCGAACCCACGCGACCAGCTTGGAAGGCTGGAGTTCTACCATTGAACTACACCCGCAAAGAAACGCAAAAAAGGGCATCAAGTGTAGGGTTAAAACTGGTCGGGAAGACAGGATTCGAACCTGCGACCCCTTGGTCCCAAGCCAAGTACTCTACCAAGCTGAGCTACTTCCCGACAATAAAATTTGTTTTGGTTGTGGGGCCCCCGAAAAGTACTCGGAATAGGCTACAACGCTCTTCTTCACTTTTTGGGGTGTAGAAGCGTGCCCTGAGAGATTCGAACTCCCGACCTTTTGATTCGTAGTCAAACGCTCTATCCAGCTGAGCTAAGGGCACATATTATTCCTTGTCTCTTCCCCGAAAAATAAGTCTTTTGGGGTAAAAACTGGTGAGCCATGAAGGACTCGAACCTTCGACCCTCTGATTAAAAGTCAGATGCTCTACCAACTGAGCTAATGGCTCTCATAAATGGCTGGGGTACTAGGATTTGAACCTAGGAATGACGGAGTCAAAGTCCGTTGCCTTACCGCTTGGCTATACCCCAATATGCCTAAAAATAAAAATGGTGGGGAGAGACGGATTCGAACCGCCGAACCCGGAGGGAGCAGATTTACAGTCTGCCGTGTTTAGCCACTTCACTATCTCCCNTATCCTTTAAAATATAAGTGGTGGAGGCTGACGGGATCGAACCGCCGACCCTCTGCTTGTAAGGCAGATGCTCTCCCAGCTGAGCTAAGCCTCCAAATACCCCAAAAAGTGAAGCACAGCGTTGTAGCAACACCGAATACTTTTCGGGGACCCCGACAACTGAAAGATAATAAAAACATCAGTTTCACTTTGTGGGGTATGGTATGGTGACCCGTAGGGGATTCGAACCCCTGTATGACAGCGTGAAAGGCTGCTGTG
>NZ_LGIQ01000017.1 GCF_001187725.1 Brevibacillus reuszeri | reverse complement strand
AATCGGTCGAGGACTTATCCACACTCTTAGCAATCATGCAGATCCAGTTTTCAAGGAATGAAGGCAAGGAAGGGTCAATCCAATGGGTTGGCTCTTTTTTTACTGAATTTAGATCGAGGCTTGATGGAATCTAACAGTTGCTGGGCGGATATCGAAGACATCGACGTCATTCATGAATACGATCCTAGAGAAGGAATCGGGCATAACTGAATGGAATGTTTGATGAACGAGATATCTACAATTCCGATCGTCAGCCTGTTTTGCGAGATTGATAAGCGTCCAAGGGGATTTGTTTGGAATGAAAACAAAAACAGAGAAGCGCTATGAAGTAGATTTATACAAACCGATACGAAATTATTTTGCTCGGCAGGGCTATGAGGTGTTTGGTGAGGTCAAGCATTGCGACGTCGCAGCTATCAAAGAAGAAGAGCTGGTGATTGTTGAGTGCAAGCTCAATCTGAGCGTAGAGCTCCTCATCCAGGCAACAAAACGTCAGCGTTTAACTGATCAAGTCTATGTTGCCATCCCGAAGCCCAAATACAGCCTGTTTTCAAAAAAGTGGCAAGACATCACCCATATGATCAGGCGACTAGAGCTAGGCTTGATTCTTGTCTCTTTTTCCAAAAATGGAGCGTCAATGGAGGTCAAAATCCCTCCTGGACCATTTGACCGTCAGAAAAGCATGCGACAAAATCAGAGAATCAGAAGTAGAGTCATTGCGGAAATAAAAGGGCGCTACGGAGATTACAATGTAGGCGGTAGTCATCAAACGAAGATTATGACGGCCTACAAGCAGAGCTGTATCCAGATTGCCAGTCTCCTGCAACAGCATGGACCGCTGTCACCAAAGTCACTGCGTCAGATGGGAGCAGGAGATAAGACGCTATCGATTCTGGCAAAAAACTATTATGGGTGGTTTGAGAAGATTAAACGGGGCGTATACGCTGTGACAGATGCAGGAAAAAACGAAATCAATGCCTATCCTGAGCTTGTCGCCCATTATGTGCAAGCACAGCAAAAGGGGGAGTTTACGCGCGAGATGCCGTAAGCCCCCCTTTTCTATGAATGGAATCAACTCTAGTAACTAGATTCCCATGCATTCAGCCGCCATTTGACCAAGCATCGCCCGTCCAGCGCTGATTTCCGGATGAAACTGAATCGTTGCCTTTTGACGCACGTATTCGACCTGAAGAATTGCCTGCTGAATCAGGCTTTGATCCGTGAGTGTACCGTGCGTAGAGGCGATGGAAAGACCAGCTAAACTTCCTTGTGCGATCGCTACCTTGGCACTTTCAATCCCGGTTATGTTTCCTGCTACGAAAAGGGCAGGAAGCGGTGTCCTCATTCTTTCGTCGTGAATCGGCACATGTCCGCCCAATGATGGCACATAAGCAAAAGGACAGCCTGCAATGGCAGCCAATTCGGCAAGCGGGCTCAAGCCCCCAGCAATACAGACAAAATCAGCAGGAATGACCTCTTCCGTTCCAGGGATCGGTTGGCCGTCTGGCGTGATGCGCGCGACGCGAACTCCTTCCACTTGCTTGCTGCCGACAATCTCAAGCGCGCCGGTACGAAGCTGGATCGGGATATCCCACATGGAAAATCCCTTCGCAGGATACAGGGATACACCGAGTCGCTGCATCCAATGGCTTTTCATCAGCTGACTTCCCCAACGAATAAATGGGGAGGGAGCGAGATGGGCTACTCGCAAAAGAGAGCGCATAACAGCCTGAGGATTGCCTGCATGACCAGTAACAACAGAGGACGGAGGAAGAATCATTCGATCCACATTTATGCCAGCTAGCTGCAGCTCTCGCGAAATGGCGACGGATAAAATGTTTACACCGATGACGACCCCACGCTGACCGACTCGCACGCGCTGGACATTGGTCATTACCTGGGCTGCTCCTATTGACATGCACCCAGGCAACGTCCAGCCAGGTACAGGAACGGCTGTCTCTGATGCTCCAGTAGCAAGTAGGAGCATCGGAGTGTGAATTTCACCTGCCGTGGTGGAAACTGCCCAGCCCTTTTCTATGCGATTCACGTTATAAACAGAAATGCCAGAGCTGATCTCGACACCCGCAGAGCGTGCTTCCTGATCGAGCCTGACTGCTTCATCAATCCCGTTCCACCACGTACCGTCCGGCTCCTGATGCAGCTGTCCTAACAAACGGCCTCCTGATCGATAAAATTCGTCTACCACACGAACTGAGAGTCCATGCTTTGCGCAAGCGATCGCTGCGGATAAGCCTGCGGGTCCTGCTCCAATCACAAGTACATCAGCCATGTGCCACGTCTCCTTTTTTCAGTGGGGTAGGTAAAACAGTTCCAGCCGTTACCTCCATGCCGTCCTGAACCAAAGTCATACATGCCCGCACGGTTGGAACACCGTTTACCGAGACACGGCACTCATAGCAATGTCCAATGTTACAGTAGATTCCGCGTGGCGTCCCTTTTTCTTCGTGTACGCGAAGCGTCCGAACTCCGGAAGCCAGAAGGGCAGCAGCAATCGTCTCCCCTTCATAAGCGGTATAGCTCGATTCATTAAAGGTAAAGTGCAACGTTTTTCTCTGATTCAAGGAACCGAGAACAGGATGGTGTAAAATGCGCTGGCTCATGATTATCGACCTCCGAGAGTCGTAAACGAGATGGGACGAACAGGTGGCTGGAATCCAAGTGGTACAGTATGTGATGGCACTTGGCCAGTTGTTTGCTCGATAATCTGATCAATGAATATTCGGCAAGTACGTCCACCGCAGCAGCCCATCCCGGCACGTGTTCGTAGTTTTAGTTCACGCGCCGTACATTGATAGGCTTGGGCGGTCTCCAGCAGGTCAGCCAGTGTTACTTCTTCACAGCGGCAGACAATTAGCTGATGCGAGTCCATGTGAAAACCCTCCTTTATGTTTGCGTAGCTTTGAAAATGCAAATGTCGTGCCAGCATTCTGTATTCACTTGAATCGAAAAGAATTGCAGCAGTTGAATGAGGCGAGTACGATTAATGGCATAGGTATTGCTAGATTTTCTCTTGGAGTGTAAAAAGCATGCGAAAGGGATGACAAAGATGGAGAAAGTAAATCGCCTCCGCCAACAATTCACAGCATTGGGAGTAGACGGCATACTGATTACGAATGCACAAAACCGCCGTTATTTGAGTAATTTCACAGGTACATATGGCGTTCTGCTCATTTCCAATGACCAAGCCAAGCTGCTGACGGACTTTCGTTACACAGTTCAAGCTGCTGCACAGGCAACAGATTTTGAAATCGTTCATTTGCCGACAAAAGAATCGGTATATGCAGAGGTAGTTCGTCTTGCAGAGGAAATGGGGATTCAGACACTGGCCTTTGAGGAAGCGAATGTAACGTATGCGATGCACCGCAGTTATGCGAATGCAGCAAAAGAAAAAGTCGAGCTGGTTCCTACAGCAGGAATAGTAGAAGGCTTGCGGATGATCAAAACAGCAGATGAGCTAGCCAAGATCCAGACGGCTGCTGAAATCGCAGACGCAGCGTTTACGCATATTACTTCATTTTTGCGTCCAGGGATCAGTGAGCTCGATGTGTCTAATGAATTGGAAATATTCATGCGAAAGCAGGGAGCATCCGGCTCCGCCTTTGATATCATCATTGCTTCCGGTCATCGTTCTGCCCTGCCGCACGGGGTAGCCAGCGATAAGCTGATCGAGTCTGGGGATATGGTAACAATGGATTACGGTGCTCTCTACCAAGGGTATCGTTCTGATATCACGCGCACCGTAGCGGTAGGCGAGCCTTCTGAGCAATTAAAAGCGATTTACGGCATTGTTTTGGAAGCGCGCAATCGGGCAGTAGCGGGGATTCGCCCTGGCATTACAGGCAAAGAAGCTGATGCGTTTGCCAGAGATTACATTACCCAGCAAGGCTTTGGGGAGCGATTCGGTCACGGAATGGGGCACGGAGTAGGTCTGGACATCCACGAAGAGCCGTTCATGTCTACGCGCTGCGAAATGATGATTCAAGAAGGCATGGTTTTGACGGTTGAGCCAGGTATTTACATCCCGGATGTAGGCGGTGTGCGAATCGAGGACGATATCGTCGTAACAGAAGAAGGAAACCGCGTACTGACGAGTGCAGCGCGCGACTTGATTATCCTGTAGCATCTGTGAACCAAAGAAGCATAGGAGCAAAGAAGCATCAAAGCCCTTGATCATGGAAAGTGGTCAAGGGCTTTTCCTTTTTAAGGAAGAAATATCATCTGTCTAATATTTAAAACACATACAATCATAGTTGTCTAAAAAACGATACATATAGTGATGCGAAATAGCCTGATCCCTCCTTTTTCCATTTGGCATACCTCTTGCATTTTCAGTATTTTGTAAAAATTAAATCATTTTAGAGAATGAGGGGTTGATCGTTTGAAAAGAAGCATTTTTGCCCTAATCAGCAGTGTCGCTGTTCTGGGAGCGGCACTCGCAGGATGTGGGGGACAGCCAGCAGCCAAACCAGCAGATCACACGCAGCAAGGCCAAACGCAAGCACAATCAGGAACACAGCCTGCACCAGTAGAAAAGCCAAAGGAACCACAGGTATTGCGCTGGAATCTTCACTCAGAGCCACCCTCTGGTGATCCGGGCTTGGCAGAAGACACGACTTCGGCAGCGATTACAAAGGCAGTCTTTGACGGGCTTACACGTATCGGACCATCTGGTAAGCCAGAAGAAGCAGTAGCCGAGAAAATCGATGTCTCTAGCGATTTGAAAACATATACATTCACACTGCGCGATTCCAAATGGAGCAATGGTGAACCAGTAACCGCCCATGATTTTGAATATGCGTGGAAGCGTGCACTCGATCCGAAAACAGCGTCCAACTACGCCTATCAGCTGTATTACATCAAAAATGCGGAAAAAGCTAATAAAAGTGAAGCAAAGCTGGAAAATGTAGGCGTAAAGGCAGTGGATGACAAGACGTTAAAGGTAGAGCTCGAGAATCCAACGCCGTTTTTCCTGGAGCTGACTGCCTTCCAAACTTATTTCCCGGTAAATAAAAAGGTAGTGGAAGGTACGCCAAACTGGGCAGGAGATGCCAAAACTCATCTGGGTAACGGACCATATAAGATGGAAGTTTGGGATCATAAGAGCAAAATGGTTTTGGTAAAAAATGAGAATTATTGGGATAAGGAAAAAGTCAAGCTAGACAAAATCGAGTTTTCGATGGTAGAGGACGAGAACACTGAGCTGTCTATGTTTGAAAATGGCGAGATCGACTGGGCAGGATCTCCGATGAGTTCTTTGCCTACAGACGCTATGCCTGCCTTAAAGGACAGTGGAAAGCTGCAAGTAAAACCAGTTGGCGCGACGTATTGGTATAAATTTAATACAGAAAAACCTCCGTTCAACAATGTGAAAATACGTAAAGCATTTGCCTACTCGATCAATCGTCAAATCCTGATCGATAACGTACTCCAAGCAAATCAACAGCCCGCGATGGCAGCTGTTCCCCCGACGATGGCACTCAATCCGGATGGCTACTTCAAAGACAATGATCAAGAAACGGCTAAAAAGCTGCTGGAAGAAGGCATGAGCGAGCTGGGGATTACGAAGATTCCACCAGTTACGCTTGTTTACAACACTTCGGAAGGACATAAAAAAATCGCTGAGGCAATTCAGGATCAGTGGCGCAAAAACCTGGGTGTAGAAGTGAAGCTCGAAAACCAGGAATGGAAGGTATACCTCGAAACCATGCATGCGGGCAACTATCAGGTAGGTCGTCTGGGCTGGTCCGGTGACTTCAACGATCCAATCAACTTCCTGGAGCTGTTCAAAGAGAAAAATGGCGGGAACAATGATACGCGCTGGGAAAATCCGAAATTCAAAGAGCTGTTGAATCAGTCAGCTACAGAGGGCGATCCAGAGAAACGCAAGGCAATTCTGCGGGAAGCCGAGCAAATCATGATGGACGAGATGCCGATCATGCCCATTTATTTCTACACACATACATGGGTGAAAAATGACAAGGTAAAAGGAGTCTTCCAGGACGGTCTGGGTGCGATCGACTGGAAATGGGCATCCATCGAATAATAGTCGAACGGGGGAAGGGCTATGAAAAAATGGGGAAGTGCGATTGTTGCAACGATGTTAACACTCTCACTGGCTGTAGCAGGATGTGCAAATCAAGGACAGTCTTCAGGCTCTGCGGACGGGAATGAGATTTTGGTCGGGGTGCTCCTCCCAGTGACAGGGAACAACGCAACCGATGGAAAAGATATGCAAAATGCGATTGAAATGGCTGTCAAAAAAGTGAATGATGCTGGTGGTGTGCTCGGTAAAAAGCTAAAGATTGAAGTGGCGGATGACGGCTGCGATCCACAAATGGCCACAACTGCTGCTAATAAGCTGGTTTCACAAAACGTAGCTGCCGTAGTCGGTGGCTACTGCTCCGGAGCAACACTGCCCTCATCTGGTGTCTTTAAAAATGCCAATATCCCGATGATTGTCCCTGCAGCGAATTCAGCCAAATTGCCTGCCCAAGGCTATGACACCCTGTTTCTAATTAACGGCCTGACCCCTGACCAGGCACAAACGGCTGCTGACTACATGGCAGCGAATCAGGCGAAAAAAGTAGCTCTTGTTCACGACAATTCTGCCTATGCCAAAGACCTCGCGGATTTTGCCAAGGCAGCAGTCGAAAAATCAGGCGGAACGGTAGTCGCCTATGAAGCCATTAACCCCGAGGAAAAAGATTTCAGTGCATTGGTCACCAAGCTCAAAGGCATTGGACCCGATGCCACCTATTTCACCGGCTATTATGCGGCAGGCGGCTTGATGGTCAAGCAGTTTAAGCAAAAAGGCGTCTCTGGCCTCTTCTTCGTGGGCGACGGTTCCTTTAGTGAGGACGTCATTAAAATCGCAGGCGCAGAAAACGCAGAGGGACTACTGATTACGGCTACGCCGACTGCTGAGTTTATCGAAGGGGCGGAAGCATTCACCTCAGAGTACAAAAAAACCTACAACAATTTGGCTCCAGGACCGTTTTCTGCACTCAGCTACAATGCGGTCAACCTGCTGGCGGATGCGATCAAGAGAGCAAATTCTACCGACCGTGATGCGATCAAGAAAGCGATCAAAGAGACGAAAGACTTCAAAGCACTGGGCCAAACCATTTCCTTTAATGCACAAAACACCTTGGACACCTCCAACTTTGCCGTATTAAAAGTGGCGGGTGGCAAGTTTACGCTGGCGAAGTAGCAGCGGAGCGCTTTGTCCATGAAACGAGGAAAGAGGTGGATGCATGGATATATTGGTCCAGACCCTAGCAGACGGGTTGGTGATCGGTGCTTTTTACAGCTTGATTGCCTTGGGGTATACGATGGTCTTTGGGATTATCAAGCTGCTTAATTTTGCACATGGTGATTTGTATATGCTCGGTGCCTTTGTCGGATATACGCTGCTTAGTGTAGTGAGCGGAAATGGTTCAGGTGCTGGCTTGATGGGAATTGTTGTCGTGCTGTTTCTAACGATGGTAATTGTGGGTGCGATCGGAATGGGGATCGAGCGGGTGGCTTATCGGCCACTTCTGCTCGCCCCGCGCCTCTCCATCCTGATTACGGCTATAGGTGTATCCCTTTTTCTGGAAAATGGCTCCATGCTGTTTTGGGGGGCGCAATATCAGGTGTACCCGCTCCAGCTGTCTCATGATGGGTGGGAGCTATTCGGAGCGCACATTACGTATACACAAATCGGACTGGTTATCATCTCAGCTTTGCTGATGCTGGGCTTGCACCTGTTCATTAGCCGGACGCTCTACGGGAAAGCGATGAGAGCAATCGCACACGATCAGACAGCATGTCATTTGATGGGGATCAACGTACACAAGGTGATTGCTCTGACCTTTTTTATCGGGGCTTCGCTGGCAGCGGGCGCAGGGACAATGGCAGGCGCGTATTACGGCACGGTCAATTTTATGATGGGCTTTATTATCGGGCTCAAAGCCTTTACGGCAGCCGTTCTTGGTGGAATCGGCAGTATACCTGGCGCGATGCTGGGTGGGCTGCTGCTTGGCATGATGGAGACGGCAGGAACATTCCTTTTTGGCGGCTCGTGGAAGGATGTTGTTGCCTTTTCCCTCCTGATTTTGATCCTGGTGCTGAAGCCAACGGGCATCATGGGCGAAAAAGTAACGGAGAGGATGTAGCGGATGAACCCACTCGGAAAAAAGCTCTCCATCGTCCTGTTGCTTGTCGTGGCATCCTGCCTTCCGTTTCTCACCAACAACTATTGGCTCGATGTAGCGACTCTTGCCCTGTTTTATATCGTTCTGGCACAAGGATTAAATGTGGTCGTCGGCTTTGCTGGACTTCTTGATTTGGGCTATGCCGCTTTTTTTGCGGTCGGAGCGTATACGACAGGGATTTTGATGACCGTGTATCAATGGTCGTTCTGGACGACACTACCCGTCTCGATGGCGATCGCCGCAGTAGTTGGCGTCATCATCGGAGCACCGACGCTTCGCCTGCGCAGTGATTATTTGGCGATTGTGACTTTGGGCTTTGGAGAAATTATCCGCATTCTGGCGATCAATCTTGATATCACGGGCTCCGCCTCGGGAATCTACGGGATTCCTCGCCCATCTATCGGCAGCTATGTGCTGGCAGGACAAATGGACTTTTACTACCTGATCCTGATTATTGCCATTCTGGCTGTTCTTGCGGTGAAAAGGCTTGGCTCCTCACGCATCGGCAGAGCCTGGATGTACATTCGCGAGGATGAGGACGCAGCCGAGGCGATGGGAATCAATCGGATCAAGATGAAGCTGCTGGCGTATTCGATCGGAGCCGTCATCGGTAGCTTGGGGGGATCTGTCTTTGCGGTAAAAATGAGCGCGATTGCTCCGCTCAGCTTTAGCTTCACCCAATCGATAATGATCTTGCTCGCGGTTGTACTCGGAGGCTTGGGCAGCATCCCGGGTGTAGTGCTGGGGGCGGTCCTGGTCATCGCGCTGCCGGAGCTGCTGCGGTCGGTGGAAGACTGGCGCTATTTGATTTTTGGCGTAGCTTTGGTGGCGATGATGCTCTTTCGACCTCAAGGCCTGTGGCCAGCACGCTACGAGACGGGTAAGGATTCGGCGCAGGAAGCTGATGTGGTGAGGACAGAAGGGAGTGACAGAGATGTCCAGCTTGACAGTGAAAAATGTAACGCTTAAATTTGGCGGTCTTACGGCTGTGGGCGATCTGTCCTTCGAAATTCCTGCTGGCTCGATTACGAGCATCATCGGACCAAATGGTGCAGGGAAGACGTCCGTTTTTAACATGATTACCGGATTTTATCGCCCAACAGCAGGTCAAATCCTGCTCGGCAATGAAAGTCTTGTCGGGAAAAAGCCGAGTCAAATCACACAGCGAGGCTTGGCACGAACCTTTCAGAACCTGCGCCTGTTTCCCAATTTGACTGTGCTAGACAATGTGAAGTCAGGCATGCATAGCCGAACGAAGCAGACGGTCTGGGGAGCTCTGTGGCATACACCGGCACAGAAACAGGAAGAGAGGCTCATCGAAGACGTGGCCCGTGATTGTCTGGCATTTGTCGGGATGGATGCTTCCCGTTACCGCATAGCTAAAAATTTGCCGTATGGTGAACAGCGCTATTTGGAAATCGCGAGGGCATTGGCAACAAAGCCGCATGTCCTGCTGCTGGATGAGCCGGCAGCGGGGTTGAACTATGAGGAAAAAGAGAGTCTGATTGAGCTCATCAAGCGCATTCGCCAGAAGTACGGGCTGACTGTCCTCATTATTGAGCATGATATGGGCTTGATTCATAAAATCTCTGAAAATGTGATTGTTCTCGATTACGGACAAAAAATTGCTGAGGGAGCTCCTGCCGAAGTCCTGAATCATCCTCGCGTCGTGGAGGCATATTTGGGGAAGGAGGAGGAGGCGATGTGAGTACACTTTTGACAATCGACAATGTTCATTCGTTCTATGGAAAAATCGCAGCGTTGAAAGGAATCAGTTTGGAGGTGCGCCAAGGGGAGATTGTGGCACTATTGGGGAGCAATGGAGCAGGGAAGAGCACGACACTCAAAACGATCTCCGGGCTTGTCCGTCCAGGCAAAGGTAATATTTTGCTGAACGGAAAAAGCATTGTCGGCATGCCCCCTCACCAGATTGTCGAGGAAGGAATCATTCATGTCCCAGAAGGGCGACGAATTTTTGCGGGCTTGACCGTCCGTGAAAATCTGGAGCTGGGCGGATTCACGCAAAAGAAAAAGAAGAATGTGATTGCGGCCGGGATTGAACAAGCGTTTTCCTTTTTTCCACGCTTGAAGGAGAGGAGCACACAACTGGGAGGAACACTCAGCGGCGGAGAGCAGCAGATGCTGGCGATATGCCGGGGCTTGATGGCGCGTCCTAAATTGCTGATGCTCGATGAGCCTTCCATGGGACTTGCCCCGATTATTGTGCAGGAGATTATGCACATCATCAGAGAAATTAACAAGCAAGGCACGACGATCCTTTTGATCGAGCAAAATGCCAAAGCGGCACTTCGGCTTGCGCACCGCGGCTACGTCCTCGAAACCGGGCGAATCGTCATGGGAAACACGGCAGAGGTACTGCGCGGGGACGAATCCATCGTCAAGGCTTATCTCGGTGCGTAAGAGACATGAAGGCTGCTGTTAAACGACAAAGGAGGAATCAACTATGGAATTGGTCCGTATTTTGTCTGAGGTCCTACCCCCGAAAAGCGGATGTGATTACCGCTTTGTACGTCGTCGCCTTCTCTTGTTTTTCTCTCGCAAAGAAAGGAAACCGTGTCCCTAGTCGAGCTGTCAGGCTGTCGAGAAATGATCGACAGCCCTTATTTTCCCCTGTGAGAAGCTACTGATCTGCCTTGTTTAATTTATTGTACAGCGTCGCACGTGAAATGCCCAATCGTTTGGCTGCAGCCTGCTTGTTGCCGTTTTCCAGCTCAATTGCCCGCAAAATGACGCGGCGCTCATGTGCTTCCAGCTCCTCCTGCAAGGAGATCAGGTCATCGGGCAATTCGATTGGAGACACCTTGGGCTGTCCTTGCAGCGAATAGGGCAAGTCCTCTTCTTTCATAACACCATCAGTTGCAAATACGACCAATCTTTCTATCGCATTTCGCAGCTCGCGAATGTTGCCTGGCCAGTCATACTGGAGCAGGTTTTGCATGACGTTTTGTGAGATCGCATGGACAGGTCGGTTGTAGCGCAGCGAAAACTCATAGAGAAAAAAGTGCGCCAGCTCAATCGTATCCTCAATGCGCTGGCGAAGAGGAGGAATCTTTAGCGTCACGACATTGAGACGGTAGAACAGATCCTCACGAAATTTCCCTTCCTTCACCAAGTCCTCCAAATTTTTATTGGTCGCAGCCACGACTCGAAAATCAGCTTCAATCTGCTTGGTGCCACCTACTGGATAATACTTTCTTTCCTGTAAAACGCGCAGGAGCTTCACCTGCATATCGAGCGGCATTTCGCCGACCTCATCCAGAAAGAGCGTGCCTCCACGCGCCAGCTCGATCATTCCTTTTTTTCCTTTTTGATCGGCACCGGAGAAGGCCCCCTTTTCATAACCGAACAGTTCACTTTCAAACAAGGTCGGAGAGATCGCACCGCAGTTGATGGCGACAAATGGTGCATTGGCACCCTCGCGCACATCATGCACAGCTTTGGCAAACAGCTCCTTGCCGACCCCGCTTTCGCCGAGGATCAGTACCGTAGCTTCCGTGGCATTCAGCTTTTGAATCATCGATTTGATTTGCCGGATGGCGAGACTTGTTCCCTTGATTTGCTGAAAAGGATCGGCAGACGGACTCAGCTTGGCCATTTCCTGCTGTAAATGATTGACCTTTTTATTGGCGTTGAGCAGCTCCTGATTGAGTCTGACCTGACTAGTAATGTCTGTTTCCGCGGCGACAGCCCCAATGATTTTGTCATGCAGGAAAATGGGATTGGTATTAATCAGGACGACGAGATCCTCTCTCGGCTGATGTTGATGGCGATAGAGGGAATGTCCACTTTTTAATGATTGAATCGTTTCGAGCATCTCCAAAGGAAAAAAATCCGTGATGGGCTTGCCGATGACGTCCTTTTGCTTCAAGGAAAAAATGCTTTCGGCTCCTTCTGTCCAGACCATGATTCGCGCCTGCTCATCAATGACGGAAATAGAAGCATCCATGGTCTTGATCATCGTTTCAAAATACGCTTCAAGAACCTCGTATGACTCAAATATGGCTTGCAGGACACGGGAACGCTCGAGATAACCGACTGGCTCTGGCGCTTCTTGTGCAATCAGGAGGTAGGGATAATCACCGAGTAAGGAAATAACCTGAGAGAGAGGCAGATCCGCATGGATGACAGTGGTTTTTTCCCAGGGAGGCTGAGTAAAATCAATTTTTTTGTCTACGGATAAATACGAGGAGCGGGTGACATGCCAGCCTTCAGCTTCTTCGAGAAAGACAGGGATATCGGCCTTTGTATGAACGAAAAAATGCTCATGATAACGGGAAATCAGCATGTTCGTCTGCATGAAATCGGTTAGAGCAGGCAGTTTGTGTTTCAACCCAACCATCCCTTTTTAAGAATGTATAAAATAGTAAACACTTTCTCATTAATTATACACTGGTGATCCGAGTTGTAAAATATTTTAGACAATTGTACGAAATAAAAGCAAAAATCAGGTTGGCATACGGTTTGCATTAAAAGAAAAGCGTGAAGACCCACACTACGCTTTTGAGGAGAATCAACCATGACTGTACAAACCCAAACCCACGCTCAGGTGGCTGTGATCGGAGGAGGAATTATCGGTGGAGCAATCGCCTATTACGCCGCAAAGGCAGGGCTCGATGTGGTCGTGTTGGAAAAGGGCGAGCTGGCATCCGGTACTTCTTCGCGCTGTGACGGCAACATTCTGGCGATTGACAAGGACCCGGGCTTTGACAGTCAGATGTCGCTGAAAAGTCAGATGCTTGTGGATGAGCTGAGTCGTGAATTGGATCACTCGTTTGAGTATCGAGCACCCGGCAGTATTCTGGTCTGTGAAACAGAGGCAGAGATGGAGGCTGCGAATGAATGGGTGAAACGGCAAAAGGAAGCAGGGCTGCCATTTCGGATGCTGGATCGCTCCGATATCAGGCAGGAGTCGCCTTATTTTGCCGACGATCTTCTCGGGGGATTGGAATGCGCCACTGACTCTACGGTGAATCCGTACATGCTTACGTTTGCCCTGTTTGAGGGGGCGAAAAAGCATGGCGCCCGGATCATGCAGCGTACAGAGGTAAAAGCGGTCACTCGGGATCAGGCATCAGGTATTTTTCATGTGGAGACGGGAGTCGGCAGGGTGACTGCCAAGCAGGTGGTGAACGCTGCAGGTGTCTGGGCACCGTACATCGGCCAGATGGTAGGACTGGATATTCCGATCCTTCCACGCAAAGGTCATCTGATCGTCGCTTCCAGGCAGATGCCTGTCGGGATACGCAAGGTGATGGAGTTTGGCTATCTGATTTCCAAGTTCGGAGGTCAGCGCCAGGTTGACGAGGAGACGGAAAAGTACGGTGTGGCGTTGGTGTTTGAACCGACAGAGAGCCAAAATTTCCTCATCGGCTCCAGTCGGCAGTTCGTCGGCTTCGATACGCGAGTGGATTTGAATGTAGTCAGGTGTATGGCGCGCAGAGCACTGCGTTTTTACCCAAAGATTGCGGACTTTGCGATCATTCGCACCTATTGCGGACTGAGACCATGGACAGAGGATCATTTGCCGATCATTTCTCGCGTAGAGGAGGTCCCGGGCTATTTTATCGCGGCAGGGCATGAAGGGGATGGCATCAGTCTGGCAGCTGTTACAGGCAAGGTGGTGGCGGAAATGCTGACGGAGCAAAGCGAAACGATCATCCCGCTCACGCCGCTGCGACATGACCGGTTTACGAAAAAAGGGGTGTTGCATTCATGAAAGCAAGCAGGGTGTTTTCTACGGTCGATACCCATACCGGAGGGAATCCCACTCGTACAGTAATCAGCGGGCTACCCAAGCTTGAAGGTGCGACGATGGCAGACAAGATGCTCCATATGAAAGCGGAGTACGACTGGATACGTACGCTCCTCATGTACGAGCCGCGCGGGCACGATGTCATGTCAGGGGCTCTGATCGTGGAGCCGTGCCATCCGGATGCGGACGTAGGGGTCATCTACATTGAAACGGGCGGATATTTGCCCATGTGTGGTCACGATACGATTGGCTTATGTACTACTCTGATCGAGACGGGGCTTGTCCCTGTGGCGGAGCCGGTAACCAAGCTCAAGCTCGATACACCAGCCGGCCTGGTTGAAGTAGAGATACAAGTAGACGGTGGCAAAGCTGGCGAAGTGTCGTTTACAAACATTCCGGCCTTTCTCTACAAGCAGGATGTCAGCGTAGAGGTGGAGGGCCTGGGACAAGTGACCTGCGATATTGCCTACGGCGGTAATTTTTACGCCATTACCGATGCACGCAGGCTGGGGCTTGAGCTGACGCCGTCCAACGCTTCAACGATTATTGATACGGCTGTTCGCATCCGCAAGGCGATCAATCACGAGGTAGAGGTCGTCCACCCGGAAAAGCCGTTCATTCGCGGTCTGACGCATGTGGAGTTTTATACAGCTCCCGCCCATCCTGATGCCCATGTGAAAAATACAGTCGTGGTTCCACCAGGCGGCATCGATCGCTCGCCATGCGGAACCGGAACCTCCGCCAAGCTTGCGACCCTGTATGCCAAAGGAGAAATCGACTTGAATGAACCGTTTGTTCACGAGAGCATCGTTGGTTCACTGTTTACAGGAAAGGTGCTGGAAGAGACCAAAGAAGGCGGTCTGACTGCTGTGGTGACACGGATTGCTGGCTCAGCATGGCTGATGGGCAAGCATACGATTTTTTACAATCCGGAAGACGAGCTGGCAAATGGCTTCCTGCTCATCCCGGAGGCAACCGATCATTAAGGATTATCCAAAAATAGGAAGAGAACGAGAGGAGAATGAACAATGGGAAGATTTGATGGCGTTTACGTAGCACTGGTTACCCCTTTTACAGAAGAGCATGAGGTAGATTACAAGCGTCTCACCGAGCTGTGCGAATGGCTGATTCAAGAAGGGATCGATGGCTTGGTTCCGTCTGGCTCGCTCGGTGAATATGCAACGATGACAGGAGAAGAGCGGGCAAAGGTAATCAATACGGTCATCGCAGCAGCAAAAGGTCGCGTGCCTGTTGTTGTCGGTTCTGCAGCTCCTTCTACCCGTCAGGCGGTTGAGTGGGTCCAATTTTCCAAGGACGCAGGAGCAGCAGGAGTTATGGCCCTGCCGCCAATCAACTACAAGCCACTGGAAAATGAAGTGTTTGCTCACTACGAAGCACTCAATACAGTCGGTTTGCCAATCATCGCGTACAACAATCCGCATGACTACAAAATTGATTTGACACCAGACATTTTGGCTCGCTTGTCCAAAATGGAAAATATCGTAGCGGTCAAAGAATTTACAGGCGATGTGCGCCGTATACAGGATATTCTGGCGATGTCTGATTTGGAAGTTATGGTCGGTGTTGACGATTTAGCAATGGAAGGTGCTTTGGTTGGGGCCACTGGCTGGATTTCCGGCGTACCGAATGCACTGCCAAAAGAGGGTGTGGAGCTGTTCCGACTGGCAAGAGAAGGCAATCTGAAGGAAGCGCAAGCTCTGTACCGCAGACTATTGCCATTGTTCCATTTCGACGCGAGCCCACAGCTTGTCCAGTCGATCAAATACATGATGGAGCTGGCGAATTTCCCTGTCGGACCAACAAGACCGCCACGTCTCCCGCTGTCTGAAGTATATTATGCGGATATTAAAAAGGCGTTTGACTTTGCAGTTGGTGCCGCAAGCAGTCGATAAGGAGGTCAGGCGAGGATGCAAAGCAAAAACTGGATCGGTGGCGAATGGATTACGCCGTCGGGCAAAGAAGTGACGGTCAAAAACCCTTCACGTCTCACGGAAGAGATTGGGGTACTGCATCTATCCGACCGCTCCCATGTACTCGAAGCCCAGCAGGCGGCAAGATCGGCGCAAAAGTCATGGGCAGCGCAGACAGGTGCAATCCGTGGCGAGATTTTATTTCAAATGGCTTCTGCATTGGAAAAGCATGCCGATGATCTGGCTAGTCTGGCAAGTCGGGAAATGGGAAAGCAAATTGTGGAAATGCGCGGGGAAGTCATGCGTGGTGTCAATCTGCTTCGCTATTACGCGGGAGAAGGAATGCGGGCAAACGGCAATCTGATTCCGGCGGCAGATACGAATGTCCTGCAATACAGCCGTCGTGTGCCGCTTGGGGTTGTAGCGGTGATTACACCGTGGAACTTTCCCGTAGCGATTCCGATTTGGAAAATCGCTCCGGCACTGATTTGCGGAAACTCTGTCATCTGGAAGCCTGCTGAAAACGGCTCGCTTACGGCGACACGACTGGCGGAGATTTTTGCCGAGACGAAGCTGCCTGCCGGGGTTCTAAATCTCGTGATCGGAAAAGGGCGCGAGATTGGAAACGTCCTCACAGATGAGGCGGATATCGATGCAGTCAGCTTTACCGGATCATCGGAGACGGGCAAGCAAATTGCGGTCGCTTGCGCGGGACGCAACATCAAGTATCAAACTGAAATGGGCGGAAAAAATGCTGCGGTTATTTTGGCAGATGCGGACTTGGACAAAACGGTACCGATCCTGTTGAGTGGAGCTTTTCGTTCAGCTGGGCAAAAATGTACGGCGACGAGCCGGATCATCGTGGAGAAGGCAATCTATCAGCCACTTGTGGAGCGACTGCAGACAGCGATGGCGTCATGCCGGGTTGGCGAAGCCAGTGATCCTGCGGCATACCTGGGGCCAGTTGCTTCCGCGGCACAATATGAAACGGTAAACAAATACGTTTCACTGGCAAGCGAGCAAGCACGTCTCGTGGCTGAAAGTCCAGCTGTAGATGCAGCCGATCAGGGCTACTTCATACGCCCGATGATCGTCGAAGGGGTCTCAGCTGATCATGCCCTCGTTCAGGAGGAAGTGTTTGGACCGCTGGCTGTCATGCTTGCGGCGGATAACTTTGATCAAGCGATCGAGCTGTGCAATCAGACTGTATATGGACTCAGCGCCTCGCTGTTTACACGTGATTTGGCAAGTGCACATCGGTTCCTCGATCTCGCACAGGCTGGAATGGTTCGCGTCAATCAGGAAACAGCAGGCGTGGAATACCAAGCGCCATTTGGCGGGATGAAGCTGTCCAGCTCCCATACGCGGGAGCAAGGCCAGGTGGCTCTTGATTTCTACAGCGAGATCAAGACCTGCGCCATCAAATATGCCTGGTAGGCCAGGGACAACCCGGTAGAGGTGAGGATACGATGCAAATCAATCAGTTGTTCACGACCATTGACGCTCATACGGGCGGGGAGCCACTGCGGATCATTACGGGTGGAATCCCCCCACTGAAGGGCGAGACGATTTTAGAGAAGCGACGCTATTTTCGTGAGAATCTCGACTACATCAGACGCGTGCTCATGTATGAGCCGCGAGGACATCATGGGATGTACGGCTGCGTCATTACTGCTCCTGTTAGCCCGGATGCTGCTTTTGGCGTACTCTTTATGCACAACGAAGGATACAGTACCATGTGTGGACACGGAATCATTGCGGTAGTCACAGCCGCGATTGAAACGGGGATGATGCAGGCACCAGCGCCTGACGAGAACATCGTCATCGACAGCCCTGCTGGCCGCATCCTCGCTCGTGCCCATGCGGAAGGAACTGAGGTCAAATCCGTCTCGTTTGAAAATGTACCGTCCTTTGTCTTTGCCCAGGATGTCCCGATTGAATGGGAAGGAAAAACCTTTCACGTCGATATCGCGTTTGGCGGTGCCTTTTACGCGGTCGTGCATGCCGAGGATTTAGACGTGCAGGTAGAGATTGAGCAGCTTCCAGCTCTGCAGGAATGGGGAGCGCGCATCAAGGAACAAATCGAGGCAAAGCTGCAGGTCGTACACCCACTAGAGCCAGAGCTGGTCGGAATCTACGGGGTCATTATTTCGGATGAGCCGAGAAAACAAGGCTCCGATTTGCGCAATGTCACAATCTTTGCCGATAAACAAATCGATCGCTCGCCATGCGGCACAGGAACCGCTGCTCGCCTTGCTGCATTATACGCAAGAGGCAAGCTTGCGATAGGCGAGAAGTTCGTCCACGAAGGAATCGTAGGAAGCCAATTTGTTGGTACGGTCACAGGGACCACACAAGTAGGCGATTATCCAGCCATCGTCCCGAGGATAGAAGGAACAGCATTCCTCACTGGTTTGCACCAATTCGTCGTCGACCCGACCGATCCATTGGCAGATGGATTTTTGCTGCGATAAAATGCTAGAGTGAAAGACTGCACGCAATGTGCGGTCTTTTCTAGTTTTAAAAAGTAAGAAAGGAGAAAAGCGAGTCCCCCTGTCACAATACTGCCACGTATTTGGACATCTGCTTTTTTCCGACACTTCTGTTATAATGGCTTGGACAGGCTATTTAATGAGGAAAAAAGGGGTTGAAATGATGCCTTACAACGCGTTGAAGGAAGCGCATGTCGGAGGTTGGGAAGTTGCGTTTGTCCTGTTGATCGTAGGCTATATCTTGTATCGTTTGGGAAAAGCAAAAGCAGGAAAAATCGTACATATGCTGCTCAGACTCATGATCGTTATCATTCTGCTTTCTGGTGCTTGGCTGCTTTTCCAGTATCATACAAGCGATTTCTACTACTATGTCAAAGGGATACTCGCCATCATCCTATTCGGCCTGATGGAAATGTCTTTGGGACGTGCTCGTAGAAACGAAGGCAGTATCGGATTTTTCATCGGTGCGCTCGTGGTCATGGTTATCGTGATTATGCTCGGCTACCGTGTGTTTGTGTAATCTTTCGTGCAACTTGATAAAAGGCTTTCGTTCGCAAGGGATGCTTGCAGGCGAAAGCCTTTTTAGTCGTTGGAGGAACGCTCCACTTTAAATAAAAACGATGGCGGAAAACTCCTTTTCTGCTATAATGGCTGTAGAAATACGGCCATTTTCTGTGAAAAACGTCTTAGCTTTTTTTATAAAAGTGGATGTGACCGTTTTGTTTTGTGCATGAAGAACTGGATGAGATCAGTCTTTTTACCCAAGGGGGAGCATATGGCAGGTCATCAAGAGGGGCTGTCCAGTCTGGGGACAGCAACCATTCTCAAGACAAATACGCTATTGCAAATACAGAGTCTCACGCCTTCTTTTACGAAATCAGAGCAAAAAGTCGCAAGTATCGTCTTGCAGCAAACGGACAGCGTCATCTACTCTTCTGTCATCGATTTGGCGGAAAAGGCTGGTGTAGGAGAGACGACAGTCCTCCGTTTTTGCCGGAAGATCGGCTTTCGTGGCTATCAGGAGTTCAAGCTGGCGCTCGCGCAGGAGCTGGTTACACCAGCCAAAAATCTGCACGGAGAAGTAGGCGAAAACGATACCCTCGATATCATTGCCCAAAAAGTAACGGCAACCAATCAGCAGGCAGTCGGTGATACAGCTGCATTGCTTGATATGGGGCAGGTCGAGCGCTGCGTGGAGCTGCTGCAAAAAGCGGGCTCCATCCACTTTTACGGAGTGGGTACCTCGGCTGTCACGGCACAGGATGCCAAGTATGCATTCATGCGGATCGGTCTGCGTGTAGACGCAATGAGTGAGTCACATCTGCAGGCGATGGCGGCTGCGACACTCGGCCCAGGCGATGTAGCGATCGGATTGTCCGTATCGGGCAGCACCAAGGACACGATCGACTCGCTCAAAGTGGCAAAACAGGCAGGTGCAAGCATCATCTGCTTGACACATTACCGCCGCTCGCCGATTACGAATGTAGCAGACATTACGCTGCTCACTGCGGCTCAGGAAGGTCCGCTGCAGGGAGGCTCACTGGCGGCAAAGATCGCACAGCTTCATGTGCTGGACGTCATCTGCACGACACTTGCCATGCGCAACAAGGAAAAAGCGCTTATGTACAAGGAACGAACGGCAAAGGCCGTCCTGGAGAGAAAATATTAACTGAGGTGAGATGAGTTGAAACTCATAATTGTAAAAGATTACGGGGAGCTCGGCAAAAAGGCGGCAGGACTGGTCGCTGATGAGGTAAAGAGCAACCCGAAAGTCGTTTTGGGTCTGGCTACAGGAGGTACTCCCGTAGGCATGTACCGGGAGCTTATCAAGCTGCATCAGGAGGAAAGCATCGATTTTTCCCAGGCGAGCAGTTTTAATCTGGATGAATATGTTGGCCTAGCTGCTACACACCCGCAAAGCTATCGCGCCTATATGCAGGAAAACCTGTTTGATCATATTAACCTGCCAGCAGGCCATACACATGTTCCGACGGGGGATGCCGCTGATCTGCAACAGGAGTGTGCAAGCTACGAAACAGCGATTCGCGAAGCTGGCGGAATCGACATTCAGGTGCTCGGGATCGGCAACAATGGACATATCGGTTTCAACGAGCCTGGTTCCTCTGTAGAATCGACGACACGAGTAGTCCAGCTGACCGAGAGCACGATTGAAGCGAATGCTCGCTATTTTGCCAGCATTGAGGAAGTGCCTACACAAGCTATTTCCATGGGGATCAAGACGATTCTCGGGGCCAAAAAGGTTGTTCTGCTAGCTAGCGGTGAGACAAAAGCAGAGGCAGTCCGACTGATGCTGGAGGGAGAGGCGACGGCGGATGTGCCAGCTTCCTTGCTGCAGCATCATCCGGATGTGACAGTCATTGTGGATGAAGCGGCAGCAAGTCAATTGACTGTTGCAGCAGCAAATAAGGAAGACAAGCGGTAGCCGACGGGCGCCGCTTGTTTCTTTTGTTGTTCACCAATCTGTTCCGAATATACAGCAGTTGCTTATGCTATACTGGGAATGGTGAAGACAGGATAACCAGATTTTTCAAAGGAGCTGATTTTCAAATGAGCACGAACGAAGCGTTGCTTACATTAGAAGGTTGGTATACGTATCATAATTTCCGCACCATCAATTGGGAAAAGTGGAGAGCAGCTTCCGCCCAGGAGCGTCAAGAAGCGTTGGACGAGCTGAATGGATTGATCCGTACGTGGGACGCGAATGAAGCAGAAGGAAAAGGAAGCACCGCTGTGTACTCCATTTTGGGACACAAGGCTGATCTGGTCTTCATGTTCTTGCGAGAGACCATGCAAGAGCTGGATGAAATTAAAACGGCATTTAATAAAACACGCTTTGCTGCCTATACAGAAGCACCGTATTCCTATGTTTCTGTCGTTGAGCTGAGCAACTATGTACATAACCCTGGTGAAGATCCAAAGGCGAATCCACATGTGCGTGACCGTCTGTACCCAGTCCTGCCAAAATGGGAGCACATCTGCTTCTATCCAATGAACAAGAAGCGTGATCTGCAAGACAACTGGTACATGCTGAGCATGCAGGAGCGTCAGGAAATGATGCGCTCCCACGGTTTGATCGGCCGTTCCTATGCTGGTCGCGTGAAGCAAATCATCGGTGGCTCTGTGGGCTTCGACGATTGGGAATGGGGCGTCACACTGTTTGCCAACGATCCGTTAGAATTCAAGCACATCGTTTACGAAATGCGCTTTGATGAAGTAAGTGCGCGCTTCGGTGAATTCGGCAACTTCCTTGTGGGGAATGTACTGAACGTAGAAACACTCGCCAAAAAGCTGGAAGTATAAATAAGAACAAGGAAAAAGATCTGCCAGGCGAGTTATTAGCTTGTTTTGCAGATCTTTTTTGCTGTAATTTCCAGATCAATGGTAAAATGGGACAAGTCTGTATATCGAAAGGAGTGGTTTTACCGTGCTAAAACGGGGACAATCATGGGGAGTGGCGATGGGAGTATCTACCTCCATTTTGCTAACATCCGTACTCACTACGATTGGTATGAGTGGAGGAGCACAGGTCACGTACGCAGCCGAAGAACAAACCAAAAGCATTTCACAGGAGGAAGCGATCCAGGCAGCCAAGAAATGGGTCACCATCCCTACAGATTATAAATTGGACCGAGCTAGCTTTCTGGATGCCAAACGCGATCCTTTTACCGGAACGTCGTCTTGGCGAATCGCTTGGGAAGACACAAAATCGAACCGAATCACGGCTACAATCGATGCCGCTTCCGGTAAATTGCTGCAATATTCCTACTATCGGGACGGAGTCAATACGACTGCTTCACAAAAAAAGCTTTCAGCAGAACAGGCACAAAGCATAGCGGAGGAGTTTTTACAACGGGTCACTACTTCGGAAGAGCGACAAAATCTGTCCAAGCCGAATGAATACGGACCGTTATATTCTTACTTTAACCCGCAGCAGTCTATCCATCTCTTCTCCTTTACCCGGATGGAAAACGAGATTCCTTTTCTGGAGAACGGGTTTCAAATCGTTCTTGACCAAGAGGGACAGCTTACTTTCTTTTCACGAGAATGGTATGATGGCAAGCTCCCTGCGGCGACACAAATGATTTCTGCCGAAGAGGGGAAAAAGCTTTTAATGCAGCAAACGAAGCCTTCTCTGCTATTTGTGAACCAAAGAGAGGCTTTACGAGGCGGGGATTCAAGCTCTGATCCGTATATGCTGGTTTACCGTTTTGAGGAAAATGATCCGCAGTTTGTAGATGCGCTAAGTGGCAAGGTCGTAAATGCGGTAGGGACTGAGGCTGTGGAAAGAAAGATCCAGCCACTCGGAACGACTATCGCGAAAAGTAAGGGAGAAGAACGGATCATTACCAAGGAGGAGGCGCAAAAGATTGCTGAGCAGCTCATCAAAAAGTTCCCGGGCAGCTATCGCTTTGAAGGGAACTATGGGAGTGGAGCTAGCTCTGGCCCAGACGGGATTCGAAGACAGAACTGGGATTTCTCCTTTACCCCACTGCAATCGAAAACGGATTCAGAGGAGCGCGTAGAGCTTACAATCGGTGACCGTGGTGAATTGATGGGATACGAAGCAAGAGAAGGAGCACGATTCAGAGAGCGGGGGCGAAAGTTCACCACAGTCGTACCATGGAGCAAAGCAGAGACAAGTGCAATCCAGCTTGTGAAAATGCTGTACGATGACAGATTGGGCGAAATGTACCTTTTGCCGGCACCTACGGAAGAAGAGCAGAAGCAGCTGATCGAGCGTGGAGAATCGTACGCAGTCCGTTTTGGTTGGTTAAAGGATGGAGTTACGATTCAAAGCATGTACACAGAGGTAATCGTCGATCCTGAAACAGGGGAAGCAGAGGGCGTCAGAGCTCCTTGGGACGGATTGCCTGTATACGCTACGGAAAAACCAACCAAAGCAACAGTCGATCATACAGAGGCCAACCAAATCATGCAAAAGCAAAAAGAGTTCATGCTTACCTATTACCAACCGCAATATAGCAGCTACGGGTTCCCTTCCCAGCCAATGGAGCCACTCCTCATCTATCGTTACGTAGGAGATGAAGGTGTAGTGGACGCGGTTTCGGGACAATGGGTCAGCTATGCGGAGGCTGAAAAAAATCGGCAACCCCAAGACATCGACGAGCATCCTCAAAAAACAGCGCTTGAATTTGCCGTACGTATGGACCTGCTATCGGTCCGGGATGGAAAGCTGGAGCCGGATAAAGAAGTGACGCGCGGGGAAATGGCCCAAATCTTGACGGGATTGACAAATCGTTATGAATTCCGGAATTTGGGCATGTTCTATGAGGGCGAAGAGGATCAGACTTATCAGTTCACAGATGTAGATATGAAAAACGCGTACTATCCAGCGATTCAAAAAGCGATTCAACACCGCATTATCGCCAAGGAAGGCAAGACGTTCAACCCTGATCGCGCCATTACGCGGATTGAGGCAGCTGAGATGCTTGCCCGTCTGCTTGGATACGGAAGCCTGTTAGAGAAAACGGACATATTCGTCACGCCTTACACGGACCTGCAGAAAAAACAGGTTCCGGCAGTAGCACTGGTGAATGCACAAGGAATCCTGGCAGGTAAATCGCAAGCTGCCTTTAGCCCGAATGAATCCCTAACGCGAGCAGAGGTAGCAGATCTGGTACAAACTATGTATGAGCAAACGCAAAAGAAATAGAGCTTTTCACGAGGGGCTGCCACAAAAGTCGGAGCGTTTGACTTTTGAAAGGCAGCCCCTTTCTTTGTCTTTCTGCCAGCTACTTGGGTGAACCAGGCATTGTTTACATCTTGAGTTTTTCTACCATCGTTTCGATGAACCTCTAAACCGCATGGGACAGATTTGACTATTTTTGAGATCGTGCAGATCCCGGCGAATTTACTGCTTCCGATGGATGCAACGACTAGCGGGGCAGAGGCCGCGTCATGGACGGCGATGAATCAATCTGTCGGCTATGTGATGAGTGCAGCAGGTCCGATTATGCTCGGATGGATTCAAGATGTGACAGGAGATTTTTTGTTCGCCGTGATTGGGCTGATCGTGATAAACTTGGTAGCTATGGTTGTACAGTTTTTTGCAGCAACCGTGAGAACGTCACAAAAAATGGATACGGCAGCGTAACGCAGCAAGGGCAAAAAAGAGTCTTATGAACGGGTGCTTCTGTTTGTGACCCAACCATTTTTAGGGTAAGATTTAGGTGGAGGTGCTTCGGATGAAAAGTATCAAGCCAGGTCGCGGACCGTCTGCGATGGGGGCTGCTGGAAGTCTTGGCATGGTCGTATTCGGGATTTTTTGGACAATTATGGCGTTTTCTATGACGAGAGATGCTCCATTTCCGCTTGTCGGAACGATTTTTCCGTTGTTTGGAATTATTTTTGTGGGAATTGGCATTTTCCAGACGATTTATCATTACAAGAACGCGACTTCCAAGGAAAGAATGTCCTTGTTTGATATTACGGAATCCAATGAAGAAGGCGATCCCCTAAACCGTAGATTCGGACAGCAATCATCGGGAGTTGAACAGACAGAGGAAACTACTGTACAGAAGGCTTTTTGTCCATACTGCGGAGAACGAGTAAAAGCGGGGTATCAATATTGCCCGAGCTGTGGCAAAACACTGTAAAGCCGCTTTTGCAGCATGGAGGGGAACAGGACTGAATTGGCTCAAATTTAAAATTGGTTATCGCACACTAAAAACAGCGATCGGAACAGCAATTTCGATCTTACTCGCCCAGCAGCTGGATCTGATGTTCCCTGCCTCTGCTGGCATTATTACGATCCTGTGCATTCAGGTAACGGTAAAGCAATCGTTTCGGACCGCATGGAATCGGATCTTGGCAAGCTTTTTGGGCTTGGTCTTAGGGATGGGCTTGTTTCTCGTGCTTGGCTTTACCCCGCTGGCCATCCTGATTGAGATTCTGATTTTCATGCCGCTCGCGGTCTGGTTTAAAATTCAGGAAGGCTTCGTCACAAGCATCGTTGTGCTCATGCATTTGTATTCCACGCAAAGAATGGATGCAGCACTGATCGCAAACGAAGTCGCATTGCTCGTCGTGGGTGTCGGCGTCGCTTTGGTCGTAAATTTGTACATGCCAAGCCTGGATAAAGAGCTGCAAGCCATGCAGGGACAGGTGGAAAAGCTGTTTATTAAAATTTTGCGGGAGTTTTGCTATTATTTGCGCCATGGCGAAAGCGATTGGGACGGGAGGGAAATGATCGAGGCTCCCGGACTTTTGGAAAAAGCCATTCGTCTGGCATCGCGCGATGTCGACAATCGCTTGGGACGTCGCGATGATTCGTACTACCAGTACTTCATCATGCGCGAGAAGCAGTTTGAGCTATTGGAGCGGATGATGCCGATCGTCTCCTCGCTTAATACCCAGGTGCCGCAGGGGCTTCACATCGCGGATTTTCTCGAACGGATCAGTGATTCCGTACACCCCGGCAATACCGCTTACCGCTTTATCGACCAGCTGCGGGATATGCGCAAGGAGATCAAAGAAACCGACCTGCCGCAAACACGGGAAGAGTTTGAAACAAGAGCATCCCTGTTTTATTTGCTAAGAGAGATCGAACGTTATTTATTCATCAAGCATGAGCTGGGCAAAACCAGCGACGAAAAAACAGGGAAAAAGCAACCGAGAACAGCCAAAGGCTAGGAAAAGCTGCAATTGTGCGTGAGGAAAAGCGACCACGGCGTTATGCCAAGTGGTCGTTTTTTAATGTCTTGTTTTTGTTTTCTTAGCAGGCGTGAGGTGCATCCAGCACCGGAAACTGCATAATCACTCATTGTCAGAACTTTGAATCTACGACACTCCCAAAGAACACTGACCAACCACCCGTTTTTCCCCCGTAATTCCAAGCTTATTTCCGATCAGCATATTTTTAATGAATGAATAAATAAAAATTTTCTTGAATATCTGAAAAAATATAATTATAATTTAAATCAGAAAAGTTTTCCGAATATCGGAAAAACAGCAAGTCATCCCGTGGCGAAGAGATAGGGGGATAGCAGGATGATTCAGGTTAAGCAGCTTGTGAAGTCTTTTGGGGCGTTAACGGTACTCAAAGGCGTGACGCTTGAAGTAAAAGAACAAGAAGTAGTCGTATTGCTCGGGGCGAGTGGCTCCGGGAAAAGTACATTATTGCGATGTTTGAATTTTCTGGAAGTATATAACGAAGGTGAAATTTGGGTAGGCGGCAAGCAGATTGACCCACAAAAGACAAACTTGAACCACTTTCGCGAAGAGGTGGGTATGGTTTTTCAGCATTTCAACCTGTTCCCACATAAAACGGCATTGGAAAACGTTATCGAGGCTCCGATTCATGTCAAAAAGATGAATCCAGCAGAAGCCAAAGCACTGGGTCTCGAATTATTGAAAAAAGTAAATTTGCAGGACAAAGCAGATGTGTATCCCGACATGCTCTCCGGTGGACAAAAGCAACGGGTAGCGATTGCCAGAGCGTTGGCGATGAAACCAAAGGTACTGTTGTTCGATGAGCCTACATCCGCTCTCGACCCTGAGCTCGTTGGAGAAGTGCTGCAGGTTATGAAGCAGCTTGCTCAGGAAGGGATGACCATGATTGTGGTGACCCATGAAATGGGCTTTGCGCGGGAGGTAGCGGATCGGGCAGTATTCATGGACAACGGGGTTATTTTGGAGCAAGGGCCGCCCAAGACATTCTTTGAAAATCCGCAGAACGAGCGGACAAAGCAATTTTTGGGAAGCATTCGCTAAATAAAACACAAACAGAAAAATTGGGGGAATTTCAAATGAAAAAACGTTCAATGTGGTCTGGAGCTTTGCTGTCTACCGTTTTGCTAGGCTCACTCCTGTTGTCGGCATGTGGCTCAGGTAGCGGCAGCGCACCTGCGGCTGGAGGATCTGGTGGAAAGAAAGAATTTACCTATGCCATGAGCGGTGTGTATAAGCCGTTTAGCTTTAAAGAAAATGGTACGCTCACTGGCTTTGACGTAGAAATCGGACAAGCCCTGGCAGAAAAAATGGGAATGACCGCAGTGCCAATCACGAACCCATTCGAAACGATTATCCAAGGCTTGAATTCCAACAAATACGATTCGATCATCGGTAGTTTGACAGTGACGGAGGAGCGTCAAAAAGCCGTTGCCTTTACGAACCCGTACTATCGCTCCGGCTCCCAAATTTTTGTGAATGAAGACAATACCACGATCAAATCCAAAGAGGATCTGAAAGGCAAAAAAATCGGTGTTGTGAAAGCATCCAACTACTTGGATTGGGCGAAAAAGCTGACCGATGAAGATAAAATCACACAGTACGACAGTGACATCACGGCACTGCTCGATTTGCCAACAGGTCGTCTCGATGCGGTTATTACGGACCAGGTAGTAGGCTTGCGCTTTATTAAAGAAGGCGCTGGAAAAGTAAAAGACGTAGGTGAGCCGCTGAGCTTTGACGAGCAAGCGATTGCCGTTCGCAAGGATGACAAAGAATCGGTAGAGCGCATCAACAAAGCGTTGGATGAAATCGTAAAAGACGGTACGTACGCAAAAATCAGCGAAAAATGGTTTGGTCGCGACATTTTGCAAAAACAGTAACCGAGGTTGCGGGGTGTCCGGACAGGACGCCCCCCTTTTTCCAGCAGACGCGGTCGCTCACCCCTGAGCAGGCCTCGATAGAGGTATAGTGGTTGTTTTACTTCATGCGAGGAGTGATCTTACGTGGTTGATATTTTAGTATCCAGCTATCCTCTTTTTCTAAAAGCGGCGTGGCTCACGCTCCAGCTGACGGCAGTTGCCCTCGTGCTTGGCTGTATCGTTGGTCTGATCATTGCCTTTTTCCGTATCTCAAGCTCCAAGCCATTAAACTACTTCGCACACACATACATTACGGTCATTCGCGGAACCCCTTTGATCGTACAAATTGCGATATTGTATTTCGGGATTGCCAACCTGATCACACTCTCTAATTTTTGGGCAGGGGCACTGGCACTCGCGGTTCACAACGGAGCCTATATTGCAGAAATTTTCCGCGGGGCGATCCAATCGATTGATCGTGGGCAGATGGAGGCCTCTCGTTCCTTGGGGATGTCCTATCCGCTGGCGATGCGCCGAATTGTTCTGCCGCAAGCATTTCGCCGAGCGATTCCTGCCTTGGGCAACCAGTTTATTATCGGACTCAAGGACTCTTCGCTCGTAGCCTATGTAGGGATGCAGGATTTGTGGGGGACAGCGCTTAGCGAAGCGGCGTCCAACTATCGTCAATTGGACACATACATGGTCGTTGGTCTATATTACTTGATCCTGATCATGATCTTCACCTACTTTGTGAATAGACTGGAAGGCAAGCTGTCCAATGGGAAAAAGACAAAAAAGCAGACGGCAAATGATAGCAGCGTGTCTGCGTAAAGCATTTTTGTAGAGGCGGGAGACTATGGTTCAATCTATCGAGCGGACGATGAAAATCATTCGGGTACTGATTTCAGACGAGAAACCTGCTTGGCCCATATCGGAGCTAGTTGACGCAACCGGCCTGCCCATCAGTACGCTCCACCGTTTTCTCGAATCGATGATCCACTACGGATTGGTCGAGCAGGAACCCGTCACGAAGCATTACAAGGCAGGGTATACATGGATGGAAATCGGATTCCTGCTGCATGAGAAGCTGAACTTGCGCTCCGTGGCGAGGCCTTACATGGAGGAGCTGGCAGTAGAGGTAGAAGAGAGTATCTTTCTCAACATACCAGCAGGAAACGATTCAATTCCGATTGAAAAAGTAGAAAGTCCATTGAAAATCCGCATTGACGAGAATTTGGGGGAACGGATTCCTCTCACAATCGGTGCCCCCAGTAAAATGATTCTCGCGCATTGGAAGACGACAGAGATTACGAGAGTCGTGAGTGCCCAGCTGCCACCGGCTCAGCAGCAGTCCTTCGTCGAGCAGTTGACGCTGGCGAAGCAAAACGGCTATGCTGTCAGTTATGCGGAAAAGACGGAAGGCACGATGGCTGTCGCTGCTCCCATAATCGGGTACGGAAATCAGCTTGTGGGCGCGATTTCAATCAATGCTCCCAGCTTTCGGGTCCAGGATGAGCGATTGTCGCTATTCATTGAAAAAGTAAAGGAAAAGGCGTCGACGATTTCGGCAAGAATCGGCGGTACCTAGAAAAAACCTCCATTCCGAAGAAGAGAATGGAGGTTTTTGTATGGAAAAAAGCTTGATTAATTCAAATAGGCATAGCCAGGAACCGTCAGGAAATCCTCAAACTGATCATTCGAGATGAGGTTGCCAAAAATCTCGTAAGCTACCTCGTATTTGCCAGAAGCGAAAGACTCTTGCCCGATTGTGTTTTTTAATTTCCCCAGCTAAACGCGGTCGCTCCGCTTGGGGAAGCCTCGATAGAGGTTTTCTTACTACTAGATTTGGGGTGTCTCCACTATGTCGAGTGATAACTTGGTTAAATCTCTTGATCGGGCCTTGCAAATATTCGAAGTATTAGGCTCGCGTCGGGGAGGATACGGCGTAACAGAAATATCCAAAGAGATCGGGTTGAACAAAACCTCGGTATACCGCATGTTGTCTACATTTGTTCGGCATGGCTATGTAGAGCAGGATGCAGAAAAATATAAATTAGGCTATAAAGTACTCGAATTGAGTTCGGCACTGCTAGAATCAATCGACCTGCGAACAGAAGCAAAGCCGTTTTTAAAAGAATTGGGCAATGTTACAAATGAGGTGATTCATCTCGTAGTCTATGATCGTGGCGAGGTTGTCTATATCGAAAAGCTGGAAGGCAATGAAACGCTTCGCATGCATTCCAAGGTGGGGACGAGAGCACCCATGCATTGCACAGGTTTCGGAAAAGTCATCATGGCATATTTGCCGTCGGCGGAAGTAGCCAAAATCATTGATCGCCAGCCGATGGAGGCGTATACGATCAATACGATTGTAGATAAAAACGAGTTGCTTGAGAATCTTCAGGAAATCAAGCGCAAGGGGTTTGCGTATGATCTGGAAGAGAATGAGCTGGGGATTTCCTGTATTGCAGCTCCGATCTTTGAGCATACGGGCAAGGTCGTTGCCGCAGTGAGCATTTCCGGACCGACGATGAGAATGACGACAGAGCGGCTTGCAGAATTGCAGGAGCATATCATGGACATTGCCAATAAGATTTCAGGGCGATTGGGATACCGGACGTAGAAAAAAGCAGTGTACACAACCATCAGGCCATGTGTACACTGCTTTTAGACGTTTTTTTTCTATGCGCAAGCTAGATGAACATGCCACCATCGACAACCACGTTCTGTCCGGTTACAAATCGGGAGTGAGCGAGCAAGGAGTAGATGACCTCAGAGACATCCTCGGGTGAAGCGACCCGCCCCATCGGTGTTCCGGCAGCAAGACGCTGAACATGCTCGTCCTGGCCTTCTACCCAGCGGGTTTGTACGACTCCGGGCGAGACGCAGTTTACGCGCACTTCCGGTGCCATGACTCTCGCCAACGATTTTGTTACACTGATGGCTGCTGCCTTGGAAGCGGCATAAGCGATAGAGCTACCAAGTCCCGTCATGCCTGCAATCGACGTGATGTTGATGATGCAGCCCTGTTGCTTTCTCAGCTCGTCAGCCGTTGCACGACAGCAATGGAACACGCCCTTTACATTGACATCCATGGCCCGGTCCCAATACTCATCCTTCAAGCCCTCCAAATCGCGATGGTCAACAAAATTCGTGATCCCTGCATTATTGATCAGGATGTCTAGACGCCCGAATGCTTGGATCGTTTCTTTTACCATGAGACGTACAGCCTCATCATCCGCTACATCCGCTTTGTATAATAGACTTTTCACCCCGAGAGCTTCTACCTCTTTTTGCGTTTCACGCGCCTCTTGCTCCGATTTGGAATAATTAATCGTGATATGTACGCCTTCTTTGGCCAAGCGCAGAGCGGTCGCACGTCCGATTCCTGTTGCAGCCCCTGTGATCAAAGCCACTTTTCCTTGTAACAATGAGATCTCCACCTTTTCTTTTTGATGATGTGGGAATTTTTAAATAATTATTGATACTCGGATCTTTTTATACATCTGGCAACCGATATTCTCATCAGTCGGGGAGGTATATTACCCGTTTCGTATTATGAAAAACAGTTTCTTTTTTTAGGAAAATAGTAACAAACCGGATAGGGAAGATCAATGCTTTTTCGGGAAAAGCCTGCTATTTTGCGCGTGATTTCAGGTTTTGCATTTCTCAATACTAACTATTGGAACTTTCAATTTTTTAGGGAAAGAAAACTGTGTTAGTGTGAAGGAAATCGAGGAGAGGAGAGAGACATATGTTTCCATTTCGCGTAATCAATCAGGAAACTACCGAAGAGGTGCTGGATATGGCCAGCGTCATCGAAGTGGTAGAGCAGGCTTATCAAATGAAGTCAGACCAACAGGCGACATTGTTCCCGCTCATCTTTCATGAATTTGTAGAGGGCCGGGCTGATATGGATATTAAATCGGGCCATTTGCCAGCAGCCGATGTGTTTGGACTCAAGCTCGTTTCATGGTTTGGAGACAACGCAGAAAAAGGGTTGCCGCAGCTGGTTGGGACCGTGATGGTTTTGGACAGCCAGACAGGTGTTCCTCTCGGGATTTTAAGTGGAGAGCACATTACCTGCATGCGTACGGGAGCAGCCGGAGGGATTGGTGCTAAATATTTGGCGCGTCCAGAATCAGAAAACCTCCTCATTGTCGGTACGGGGCATCAGGCACCTTTTCAGATCATGGCGACCCTGATGACCATGGAAAATATCAAGCGGGTCTATATTTGCCACCCGAAATCAGCAGAAAAAGCACAGAGCTTTACAGCGAAAATCAAAGACAAGCTGCTCACCAAGTTTGTCTCGAAATATACAGGGGATGAATACGAGTGTTACGCTAGCCGCTGCGATGTGGAATTTATTGCGGTGGAAAACATCGAGGATGCCGTCAGACAAGCCGATATTATCATTACAGCTACCCCTTCCCGCGCCCCGATGATTCAAAAGGAGTGGGTGAAACCAGGCACACATATTACCTGCATCGGAGCGGATATGGAAGGAAAACAAGAGATTGATGAGCGTCTATTTGCGACTGGTCGTGTCTTTGTGGACGATGTCGGGCAGGCTGTACGTGTAGGCGAAACAGAGGTTCCGATCAAAAAAGGAGTCATCACGGAAGCCGACATCGAGGCAGAAATCGGCAACGTCATCCTGGGTCGTGCCACTGGCAGAAAAACTGCGGAGGAAATCACGATCTTTGACAGTACAGGGATTGCTATTCAAGACTTGCTGACGGCTACCCATATTTTGAAAGCAGCAGACAAACGTGGTGTTGGCACCATTGTTGATCTATAAAAGGATAAGAACGAGAAAAGGAGAGAGCGCGCGATGAGAATTGCCCCTTTTAAGGTAGAAGAATGGATGAACGAATACGAGCTGGAGGCTGTCTACAATATTGCCGAGACATGTGTAGACTCCCTGACAGTCGAGGAGCTGATTCGTCTATCGGCTGAGCCGGAGGACTTTTTCAAAGAAATGGCAGCACAGAAGCTGACGTATGGTCATATCGAAGGCTCGCCGGAATTCCGCAGCCTGGTTGCCGGTATGTACAAGACGATGAAGCCGGAAAACATTTTGGCTATGAACGGTGCGATTGGGGCCAATTTTCTGACCCTGTTCTCGCTCGTGCAGCCAGGTGACGAGGTAATCACGGTTCATCCGACGTATCAGCAGATCTATTCCGTTCCTGAATCGTTCGGGGCACAGGTGAAGCTGCTCAGATTGCTTCCAGAGAATCAGTTTTTACCAGACCTCGACGAGCTGCGCTCGCTCGTTACGGACAAGACCAAGCTGATTTGCATTAACAACCCGAACAATCCGTCTGGTGCGTTGATGGACGAAGCGATTCTCCGCGAAATCGTAGAAATCGCCCGTTCTGTGGATGCGTATCTGCTATGTGACGAGGTTTATCGCAATCTGCACCAAGACCCAGAGATCACGATTCCTTCCATTGTGGATCTGTACGAAAAAGGAATTTCAACCAGCAGCATGTCCAAGGTGTTTTCGCTTGCAGGCATTCGATTGGGCTGGATCGCAGCACCAGTAGACGTCATCAAGAACTGCTTCCAGCACCGCGACTACACGACAATCAGCTGCGGAATGCTGGATGATATGCTGGCTGTGCACGCTCTGAAAAATCGTGACAAGATCATGGAGCGCAACCTGAAAATCGTCCGCGATAATCTTCAGATTCTGGATGACTGGGTAGCAAGTGAGCCATTGGTTTCATATGTGAAGCCACAGGCAGGAACAACCGCGATGCTGAAATACGAGTTGGACATCCCATCAGAAGCATTTTGCATCGATTTGTTCCGCTCAACCGGCGCGTTTTTGACACCGGGTAGCTGCTTTGACATGGAGGGCTGGGTGCGGATCGGTTACGCCTGCTCTACAGAGGTACTGAAGGCTGGCTTGGAAAAGGTTTCTGAGTTCCTCGCTACAAAAAAGTAACGCAATAGGCTTATGGGCAGCCAGAGTCTCCTTCATTTGTGAGGGAGGCTCTGCTCCCGGTCATCACATTCATTGATTCTACACCTGTAGAGCCTCTGGTCTGGTGAGCAGTGTGCACACCAGCTTGGTTGAAGCTTCCGGAGTCGTCTTTTGGCATTCGTAATTGAATGAATATTCTGAACAAAAATGATATTGCTCCAGACTGCTGTGCTCGCCTACCAGTTTGGAGATGGAATATCTGAGATTTTTATTGATACAGTACGGAGTTGCCGCTGTAAGTTGATCGGCTATGGACCATTTTGACAAAAAGGAGTGTAGGCCATGACACTTTGTACCTCGACTCTCGCCCAATGGACGGTGAACGAGCGGCGTTTTTTGCATCAATACCCGGAGCTGTCTGGGGAAGAGTATCAGACGGCTGCTTATATTCGAAAATGGCTGCAAGAGTGGCAAATCGAACTGATGCCATGTGAGCCTCCCAGCGTCGTCGGCTTTTTGCGTGGAACGGATGGAAGCAAGACGATTGCACTACGTGCCGATATCGATGCATTGCCTGTGAACGAAGAAGGATTGAAATCGTATCTTTCCAAAAATCCGGGGGTCGCGCATGTATGTGGGCATGACGGACACACGGCCATCCTGCTTGCGACAGCGAAGTGGCTCTCAGAGAACAGGGGCGAGGTACGTCCCAATGTGCTGTTTCTCTTCCAGTCATCGGAGGAGATGCTTCCGAGCGGTGCGGAAGCGCTCGTACGTCAAGGTGTGATGGACAACGTAGACGCTGTATTTGGACTTCATCTCTGGCAGCCGCTTGAGAAAGGCAAAATCGGGATTAGCACTGGAGCGATGATGGCTTCCTCGGATGACTTGCGCATCGTCATTACGGGACATGGTGGACATGGCTCCATGCCGCATGAGACGATTGACCCGATCTATGTAGCGAGTCAGGTCATTGCGGCAGTCCAGGGCGTCGTGTCACGGCGGGTGAATCCGATAGAGCCAGCGGTGATTTCAATTTGCCGGATGGAGTCTGGAACTACCTACAATATCATCCCGAATCAAGCGATTCTGTACGGAACGATCCGGGCGCAATCGGAAAAGACGAGGCGACTGCTGGCTACCGAGCTGAAGCAGACGATCGAGGCTTTATGCAGCGCTTGGGGAGCAATAGGTGAGGTCATCGTGGACTGGGGCACGCCGCCAGTCGTAAATGACAAAGGGATGAGCGAGTACGTCGCAGGTGTCGTCACCGAGCATTTTGGTGCAGAAGTGCTGTCTTATGTGGAGCCAGTTATGGGGGGAGAAGACTTTTCCTATTATCTGGAGAAGAAGCCCGGTTCCTTTGTGTTTATCGGGATGGGTGGAGAAAAAAGCTCTTTCCCGCATCATCATCCCCGATTTGATATCGACGAGGATGTGATCCCTACAGGGGTCGAGCTGTTTATTCAATTGGTCAAGGATTTTGACTGAAAAGAAAGACGAGCGTGAGCCTGCCAAAAAGCATGGCGTAGCAGCCAGTTTTTCGAAATAAGGAGGAAGTCTATATGCTAACTGTATCTTTTCTCGATATTGTCAAAGCACACAAACATTTGAGAGGACAAGTCATCCAGACACCCCTGATTCAATCAGCGGTACTGTCCGGCTTGTCTGGTGCGGATGTGTGGATGAAGCTGGAGTGCCATCAAAAAACCGGGTCTTTCAAGGCGAGAGGAGCACTGAATAAAATCGCTTCGCTCCGAGAGGAAGAGCTCGCGCGGGGAGTAATCACCGCTTCTGCTGGCAACCATGCCCAAGGGGTTGCTTATGCGGCCTCGCTAAAAGGGATTTCTGCGCTGATTGTCGTGCCGAAAACAGCGCCAGAGACGAAAAAAGCAGGTATCAAGCGCTATGGGGCTGAGCTGGTTGTTCATGGCGACAGCTATGACGAGGCGGAAAGCTACGCCTACAAGCTGGCAGAGGAGACGGGCAGGACGTTTGTTCACGCCTTTGAAGATAATGAGATTATTGCCGGACAAGGAACCGCAGGACTGGAGGCGCTTCTGGAAGAACCGGATTTTGACGTGATTCTCGTACCAGCAGGTGGTGGTGGGCTAATTTGCGGGGTAGCTCTGGCGGCTAAGGCGATCAAGCCGGATGTAAAAGTTATTGGCATACAGACCCACGCTTCTCCACCGTGGTATTATTCTTTCCGTGAAAAACGACTGGCTGATGTGGAGTACAGCGATTCACTTGCAGATGGTCTGCACGGTGGAATTACCCAGGGAAATCTGGATTTGGCGCTTGAGATCGTGGACGATATTGTACTCGTAGAAGAAGAGCATGTTGCAGAGGCCATGTACTGGCTGGCAAAAGAGCATCACCTCATGGTAGAAGGCTCCGGGGCAGTAGGAATTGCCGCATTGCTACAGGGAACGGTACCTGACCTCCAGGGGAAAAAGGTGCTGACCATCGTCAGTGGCAGCAATGTGGATGCAGCGAAGCTGGCTGGCATCGTGAGCCGATATTCAGAGCGTTAAGAAGAGTGAGGAGGGGGCGGCGCATGTGCGAGTGGCCTCCTTTCTTTTTTCTTGAAAAAAATGGTAAATTCACTCAGGCTGATAATCAGACAACGCATCGGTTGATCAAAAGTCCATTCTTCGGCTAAACTTCTCTCTATAGGTACAAGAAACGGATGCATGGGAAGGGGGGAGTGGAACCAATATGGAATTGCGCAATTTAAAAACGTTTCAGGTAGCTGCTGAGCATCTGAATTTGACCAAGGCAGCCGAGCTGTTGGGGTACAGCCAGCCAACCATTACCTTGCAGATTCAGGCATTGGAACGCGAGCTTGGACATCCCTTATTAAATCGGGTAGGAAAGCGAACCTTTTTGACGCCTGCAGGAAAAACGGTCAAGCAGTATACGGATCAATTGTTTCTGGTGCTGCAGCACATGGAAGAAGGGCTCAACAGCCTGCACTTGCCTGTAGGACCACTCGTTGTGGCTGCACCCGAGTTTTACTGCACACAATACATGCCGCAAATGCTCAAGGCGTACGTCGAGACTCACCCGCAGGTTAATTTGCAGGTTATTTCGTGTACGAGTCAGGAAGCATTGAAAAAGATTCATGCTCATGAAGCGGATATTGGCATTATTGCTGGGGCCAGCTCACAGCCCGAAATTTTTTCTACGATTGTCGATCTTGAAGAATTTGCCCTTGTCGCCTCACCGGACATCATCAAAGGGCGCACGATGGAGGAGGCTCTCGCTGCTTACCCCTTTCTTTCCTATCAGGAGGGGTGCAATCTCGATGGATTCATTACCCAATGCTTGCTGGAAATCGCGTATGTGCCGCCATCTGTAATCAAATGCAGCAGTGAAGAAACGATCAAGCGGGCTGTTTTGAACGAAACGGGAGTAGCACTGCTCAGTACGGCCTTGGTTGCGAGGGAGTTGCGGACGGGAGAATTGTCAGAGCTCTATCGGTTCTCCAAAAAAGCGGAAACCTCACTTGTGTGCCTGGATCGGCGAAAGAATGAGGCAGCGATTCAAACGTTTATTGAGCTGGTAAAGGATGTATGGCAAACGGTACGTGAAGAGTAGGGGATAAAAAGCGAATTCCTATTTAAGGGGATTCGCTTTTTTTGCGCAAAATTGTTTGACTATTCGAAATTGGGCAGGTATAATTTGGGTAATCTTTGTTAGTAAAGTTAACTAACTCTATGGTGGTGATTGGCGAGGCGTGCGTGTTCCCAGAAAAACAGGCAACAGCAAACTGGTGAAGAAGCTGAACAAGGGAGAGGTTTTGCAGCAGGTTATACAGCACGGTCAGATTTCCCGCGCCGATATTTCCAAGGAGACAATGCTCAGTCGTCCATGTGTTTCTGCGCTGGTAGATGAGATGATTCAGGAAGGTCTGCTCCATGAAGTAGGGATGGGAGATTCCAAAGGCGGGCGTAAGCCGATTCTCTTGGAATACAATTACCAGGCGTATGCGATTGCAGGAGTGATTTTCGAGGGTTCCACACTGGATATGGCGATTGCTGATCTGAAAGGCGAGTTTTTGGCACGCTACCGAAAGCGGCTGGCTCTTCCCTCCAATGGAGAGACCGTCATTGAGGATTTGGCAGCAGGTCTTGCGCAATTGCTGGAAGAAAGCGGTATCAAGCGAGACAGACTGCTCGGTGTGGGCGTCGGCTTGCAAGGGGTTACCCAACGCGGGAGTGGTACCGTCAGTTTTTCACCCAGCACGGGCTGGATGGGTTCGCCGATCCAGCAGAACATCGAGGAGCGTCTCGGACTGCCTGTCATCATCGATAACGATGTGAATATGATGACACTGGGCGAATACGTCCGCGGAGCAGGAGTCGGTCATTCCAATGTCGTCTACATGTATGTGGGTACAGGGATTGGCGCGGGAATCATTTTGGATGGACAATTTTACCGAGGGAGCCACGAAGCAGCAGGTGAGATCGGCTTTATGATGATTGGTCCTGTACATAACCGCCCGAATGGCGCATCTGGTGTTTTCGAGACAAATTACTCTACCTCGGGAATTTTGCAGCAAGCAAAGGGATTTCTCTCCGACCTTCAGGAAGGGTCGAGTGTCATAGAAGAGCTCATTCGCCTTGCCCGTCAAAATCACGCTGATGCACAACGGCTTCTTGATGATGTGTACCGGCATTGGGCGTATGGCATGGCAAACATCGTAAGTGTATTGAACCCGGAGCTGTTAATCCTGAGCGGGGAGATGGTCCACGTCGACGAAGAAGGGGTGAAACGGATTCACGATTGGCTGAACGAGTGGGTGCCAGAGGTGCCGAGTCTCGAAAAGGCAAGCTTAGGGGAGCGGGCAGGCTTGATTGGCGCAGTGCATTGTGTCTTGGAAGCGTTTCCGTTCAGAAGACTGCTTGACAAAGAGTGAGAAGAGAAGAAGAGGGGGAGTAAGTTTTGAAAAAGTCCAACAGCATAAAAAAATGGATGCAAGGTATATTCGCCAGCTCCTTGGCTTTGACTGTGGCTGCGTGCTCTGGAGGAGGACAACAAGCTGCACCTGCTGACAACAATAATAGTGGGGGATCCGGCTCACAGCCAGCAGCACAACCGGCGACACCAGCTCCGTCTGGCGATCCGCAAAAGCTGGTTATTTATACAGGACGCGATAAGAACATTTTTGAAGTCGTCCTGCCGAAGTTCAAGGAGAAGTATCCGAACATCGAGGTGGAAACACTGGAGATGGGCGCCCAACAAATTTTGGAGCGTGTTCGTGCAGAAAAAGCCAACCCGCAAGCTGACTTCTGGTGGGGTGGTACACAGTCCGCATTGAGCACAGCTGCTAATGAAGGACTGCTGGAAGCTTACAAGCCTACCTTCTCTGACAAGGTTCCTGATTTGTACAAAGACCCGCAAGATCGCTGGTATGGTGAAATGCTCTTGCCAGAGGTCATCATGTACAACAAGGATGTGCTCAAGCCAGAAGAAGCGCCACAAGATTGGGATGAATTGCTCGATCCGAAATTCAAAGACAAAATCGTGATCCGTAACGTTTTGCCGTCTGGCACAATGCGTACCATTTATTCCGCTATGATCTTCCGTCAAGGTGCGGATACACCTGAAAAAGGCTACGACTGGCTGTTGAAGCTGGATGCCAATACGAAGGAATACACCCAAGACCCAACCAACCTCTACCTTAAGCTAGATCGTCAAGAAGGCGTAATCTCCCTGTGGAACCTGCAGGATGTCCTGTTGCAAGGCAAAAAGAACAACCATCCTTATGATTTCATTTATCCAAAGAGTGGAGCACCGATTCTCGTAGACGGTATCGCTGTCGTCAAGGGCGCGAAAAACATGGATGCAGCGAAAAACTTCATGGAATTCCTGATGAGCCCGGAAATGGCTTCACAGCTGGCTAAGGAGCGCTTCCAGTTCCCTGCTCGTACCGATATCAGCAAGGACGATTTGCCGGACTTCATGAAGAATCTGGAGCTCAAACCGATGGATCTCAATTGGGATGTAATGGCTGCAAAAGAAAAAGAGTGGATGCAGCATTGGGATGAAAACATTAAAGGTAAAGGCAAGAAGTAATGACGTCTAGACGGGAAGGATGATTCCTTTCCGTCTAGTCACTTGTGCAATGCTAGGGCATGTGGCCACGACTTGCCACAAAGGAGGAAAGCAAACCTGATGAGCAGCGTAACACTTGATCACGTATACAAACGGTTTGGCAATGCAAAAGGAGTCGAGGATGTTCACATTCATATTGAATCAGGTGAATTCTTCACGTTTTTGGGGCCAAGCGGTTGCGGCAAAACAACCACCTTGCGAATGATCGCGGGCTTTTACTTTCCGACAGAAGGACAAATCCGTTTTGGAAGCCAGGAAGTTACGGCATTACCGCCCCACAAGCGCAATACCGGGATGGTGTTCCAAAACTATGCTCTTTTCCCGCATATGACCGTGTTTGAAAATATCGCATTTGGACTACAGGTGCGCAAAATCAACAAGACAGATACAAAGGAACGCGCCCTGCGCATCATGAAGCTCGTACGACTGGAGGGCTACGGAGACAGACGGATTGACCAGCTCTCTGGCGGACAGCAGCAAAGGGTGGCGCTGGCCCGTGCACTTGTGATTGAACCGCAAATCCTGCTGCTAGATGAACCATTATCCAACCTGGATGCCAAGCTGCGTGAGGAAACCCGTTTTGAAATCAAGCGACTGCAGCTGGAGCTCGGAATTACTACCATCTACGTGACGCACGATCAGGCGGAAGCCATGTCCATGTCAGATCGGATCATGGTTATGCAAAGTGGAGAAGTACAGCAGATAGGCACCCCGCATGAGATTTACCATCACCCTGTAAATCGTTTTGTCGCCTCCTTTATTGGCGAGACGAATTTGTGGGAAGGAACGGTTGTTGGAATCGAGGGGGATGAGGTCAAGGTACGTATCGCATCCGGCCATGTGCTGAGCGGCTTGAAACAAAATGCTTCGCCACGCGCTCGTCTGACGGAAGGAGAGACGATTACGATGTCGATCCGACCTGAATCCGTTCAGGAGAGCACAGTGACAGAGGGAGCCAATGTTGTATCCGGATCTGTGGAGATGTCTGAATTTACAGGAGCTTGCGTGAATTACACGACCATGGTCGGACAGGAACAGCTGCGCAGTATGTCCATTAATCTCGGCAGACCAGTGAAACAGCGGGGAGACTCAATCGGGCTGCATATTCCGAAAGAGAGCATCTATTTCGCAGGATAAGGGGGAAGAAGCTATTGAAAGCAGATTTGCAGCAAGTGCCGGCATTAGCCAGACGGAAGTCTATCACTTCTTCACCCGCCTTCGTCTATGTTCTGGTTTCGCCGCTCTTTTTGATCTTACTCGCATATGTCATCTATCCATTGTTTGAAACCTTTCTTGCAAGTATCAGTGTCGAAGAACAAATTACGTGGAAAAACTACACGCGCTTTTTCAGTCTGGAGCATACGGCCAATCTGGAAGCACTTTGGACCAGCGTCTACATCTCCATCCTGAGTGTCATCAGTTGTGGAATTGTCGGTGTGGCGATGGCGTTTTTGCTGGAACGCTATGAGTTCCCCGGACGAAAAATCTTGTCCGTCCTGGCACTTGTTCCGATGGCACTGCCGCCACTCATTGGGGTCCTTTCGTTTACCTTCTTATATGGAGAAAGTGGAATCTTCCCGAGATTGTTCAAGGAACTGTTTGATCTGGCACAAGTGCCTTTCTCCCTGAAAGGATTTTGGGGAGTCGTTGTGGTTCATGCGTTTACGATGTATCCGTACTTTTTCATGACGGCAACGGCTGCCATCAAAGGACTTGATCCTTCGCTGGAAGAGGCGGCAGCAAGTCTCGGAGCAAACCGATTCACGGTTTGGCGCCGTGTCATCCTGCCGATGCTGACACCTGCGATTGTAGCGTCTTCGCTTCTTGTGTTTATGATCGCGATGGCTTCTTACACCGCACCGCTTATTTTTGGGATCGATCGGACGATGACCATGCAAATCTACCTTTCCCGAACGAATGGGGACTTGGACATGGCGGCAACACAATCGACGATCTTGTCCATCGTCTCGATAGCCTTTTTGCTGATCATGCGCTGGTATCAAGGCGCACGTAATTACCAGAACCTCAGCAAAGGGGTTAGTGTACACCGTACAGAGATCAAGAGTAAAGCTGGGCGTTATGTCACGATTGTGCTGTCGTTTATCGGCACGATCATCCTGATGCTGCCAATTCTCGTCCTGGTACTGATTTCCTTTTCGGTAGACGGTACGTGGACGGTACAGATAATGCCACCTCAATATACGATGAGTCATTACATCGATTTGTTTACAGACAGCAAGACGTGGCGCCCGATCGCCAACAGCTTGCAGCTATCTGCGATTGCCTCCATCGGAATTGTTCTGTTTGGTGTAGCTGCCGCCTACTCGATGGTTCGACTCAAGTTCCGTGGCAAGACACTTTTGGACGTACTGATCATGCTGCCTTGGGCTTTGCCTGGTACAGTAGTTGCCGTAAACCTGATCGCAGCCTTTAGCCAGCCAAACGTATTCAGCTTTGGGCAAGTATTGATCGGAACGTTCTGGATCATTCCCCTCGCCTACTTTGTCCGCCACCTTCCTTTGGTGTTCCGTTCTACATCGGCGACGCTGATGCAGATGGACCCTTCGGTAGAAGAGGCGGCCCGCAATTTGGGAGCTTCCTGGTGGTACAGCTTCAGACGTGTTGTGTTTCCGATGGCTTTGGGGGGGATTCTCGCCGGAACGCTGTTGGCGTTCGTACAGTGTATCGGAGAATTCGTTGCCTCCATCCTGATCTTTACGCCACGGACGACGCCTTTGTCCGTAGCGGTGTTCCAACGCATGTATAATTTTGAATTCGGTACCGCGTGTGCCTATGGCGTATTGCAAATCGTGGTCATCATCATCGTCTTGTTCATCTCCAGAAAACTGTCGGGGGATAAGGCCGGTACTGCCGTTTAGTAACGGCCAAAAAAGCTGGCACAGCAGTATAGTGACAGCCGTCCCGACCCACGTCGCGGTTTTACCACGCGCCATGGCAATAAAGGAGGAGCTTTTCATGGAAAGCAGTGAGTCAATCGACAAACATGTTTCGGGGGTGGCGCCAACCAGGCTGCCGTGCCCTCCCATCCCTGTGTTTGCACGTACCGGGCATGGAGAATATGGCTTGCTCGATCTGTGGACAGCGATTAAGCCGCTTGCCACGATAGCCAGCGCGATGAATGCGGGTGCTCATCCGGATGATGAACACAGTGCGATGCTCGCTTATCTCGCGATGGGACGAGGTGTGTACACCTCCAGTATTATCGCCACCAGAGGTGAAGGTGGACAAAATGAGATTGGCTGCGAGCAGGGCATTGCTCTAGGCATTATCCGTACAAGAGAGCTGGAAGAAGCATCGCGGATGAGCAATGTCACACTCGGTATTTTAAGCGAAGAGCTGATTGACCCGATCCATGATTTTGGTTTTTCCAAATGCGCAGAGGAAACCTTCCGCAAGTGGGGCGAAGAGGTTGTCTACGAGAGACTGGTACGAAAAATCAGGGAGCTTCGTCCTGATGTCGTAATCGCTTGCTTTGAAAATGAGCCCACCACCCACGGGCATCATCGGGCCATGACTTTGTTGACCCAACGGGCCTTTCAGGGGGCTGCAGACCCTGACCTATTTCCGCAGCATCAGGAGAGTGGGCTGTTGCCATGGCAGATCAAGAAGCTGTATGTGCCAGTACTTGACAACGACGATTACCATGTAGCCGTTCCTATCGGTGAATACGATCAAAACTACGGATCCTCCTATGTTCAGCTGGGCGAGCGCTCGCGCTTCATGCATAAAACCCAGGGCATGGGGGTCCATTACGACGAAGGACCTACTTACAACTACTACAGACTGGATGCCACGGTTGTTCCTGCGCAGGAAAAAGAACGGGACTTTTTTTCCGGTTTGCCACTGACCTTTGCGGATCTGGCAGAGGATGTAGCGCAGAGGGGGGCAGCAGAGCTGGCAGAAGCCCTCCATCGCCTGCACGACGCAGCCCTGGATGTCCTCGCCGCTTACCCGCGCTTCGCAGAGGTTGCGAGTCGTGTGCATCGGATGAAAGCATTGCTTCATGCAGTACAGCAAGAGGTACATACGGCTGTTCTCGATAACACGACCAAGATTGATCTCATGTACCGACTGGGAATTAAAGAAGCACAGTTGAACCGGGCAAGTGCCGAGGCACTTTCGTTTGTGGTCAAGATCAAGCCGGAGACTGGCGAGTGGGTAGCAGGACAGACGACAACTGTCACGGTTACGGCTTATAACGGTGGAGCGATTGAAATCGAGCATGTCCAATTGCGGCTGCGTGTTCCGCGCGGCTGGACAGCAAAGCCGCTAACACCTACTACTTTCCCGAGGTTGCCTTATAACCAGACGGTTTGCACGGTGTATGAGGTGTCGGTTCCTACCGATGCCCGATTGTTTCATCCCTACAAGCCACCAGCGCTTGAAGTGGAGGCCCAGTACTTTGCCTTTGATACTGCGAGCACGCTTCGTGTCGAACCGGAAACTTGCGTAGCCGTATTGCCACCCTATTCACTGGCTCTGACACCGGATCAGGTGGTATTTAATACGCTGCACACCAATGAGACGATTCCGGTGAAAGTTACGTTGAAGCAGTATCGCACAGGTGCAACGACTGCAAAGGTATCGCTTCAGCTGCCGGATGGCTGGACAGCCGAGCCAAGCAGTGTGGATGTTCCATTTTCGTTCCGTGGGGAAACCAAAACGATTTCGTTTACGGTCAAGACAACCCAGAAGGTAAAAAATGGAAAATACCGGATATTGGCGCAAGTGATGGGAACAGACGGTGTCACAGAACCTGGTCGCCATGTGCAGGTCATCGAGTATCCCCATGTGGGGAGAAGCTATTTGATTCTTCCAACAGAGCTGGTCGTTCAGGCATTTGATCTGGCTATTCCGGAGAATCAACGGATTGGCTATGTATCGAGCGGCTTTGACAATATTGATAAATATTTGCGCCAGGTAGGCGTCAATTGTATCAACCTCGATGCAGACGAGATTCAATCGGGTGATTTGTCCCGATACGATACGATCATCCTCGGTATTCGGGCTTATGGATTCCGCAGAGAATTGATCGATAGTAATCAACGACTGCTGCAATACGTGGAAAACGGCGGAAATCTCGTCGTGCAATACCATAAGCCAGAGGATAAATGGAAACCGCAGCTTGCTCCGTATCCGATTTTTATCGGTGAATCGCTGATAGACTGGCGGGTCACAAATGAAGCATCGGATGTACGCATGCTGGCTCCAGAGCACCCGATGTTTCACCAGCCCAATCTGATTACGTCAGCGGACTGGGATGGCTGGGTACAGGAGCGCTCTATTTACAATCCTTCGCGCTGGGGCAGTGAATATGCCGAGCTGATTGCGACAAGTGATCCGGGTGAACCCGAGTTTCGAGGGATTTTCCTCACTGCGCATCACGGCAAAGGGACATATACCTATAGCTCTCTCGCCTGGTTCAGAGAAATTCCACAGCTGGTTCCAGGTGCATTCCGCCTGTTTGTCAACATGATCAGTCAAAAGCAGTAAGCGATTCACCTATTTCACCACTCCGTTATGTTTTTCGTGGGTCGATCCATGGCACATCAGGAAAAGCTACTAGAGTAGCCATGATTGATATAGACATCAATCTGAAGAGAATGCTCAAAAGCGACGGAAACACAGCTTTTTGATCAGACTCGGAAAAGGGGAATGGAGGAGAGTTCATTGAAAAAGGGGAAGCTTGCCAAGTTGTACACGATTACGGCAGCAGCGGTGCTAGCAGGCAGCTTGATTATGCCAGTAGCACCCCAGACTGCCCATGCCGACCGGGGGGTTGTCGATCTGTGGAAAGCGATTAAACCGCTGACTACGATTGCCAGTGCTATGAATACCGGGGCCCATCCAGATGACGAGCACAGTGCCATGCTCGCTTATCTATCGCTGGGCAAAGGTGTGGACACGTCTAGTGTCATCGCCAACAGGGGGGAAGGTGGCCAAAACGAAATCGGCAGTGAGCTGGGTAATGCCTTAGGAATTATCCGCACACGCGAATTGCAGGAGGCTTCCAAGATCACCAACATCCATTTGGAGAATCTGAGTGAAAAAATCGATGATCCGATTTTTGACTTCGGCTTTTCCAAGAGTCCTGATGAAACACTAGAAAAATGGGGAGAGCAAGTTGCGTACGAAAGACTGATTCGCAAGATCCGTACAATTAGACCTGATGTAGTGATACCCGCATTTCTGAACGAACCTTCGACTCACGGCCATCATCGTGCAATTAATGTTATTACCGTAAGAGCTTTCAAGGATGCTGCCGATCCAAACATCTTCCCTGAGCAGCTAAAAGAAGGCCTCACGCCATGGCAAGTGAAAAAGCTGTATTTACCGGCTCAGCAATCCGACTACTCGGTGAGCGTTCCTGTCGGGGATTATGATGAGATTTATGGCGCTTCTTACGTGCAGCTGGGTGAGGAATCCCGGTTCATGCACAAGAGCCAGGGAATGGGACGTCATTACGATGAGGGCCCATCCTTCAACTACTACAAGCTGGATCAGTCGGTAGTAGAGAACAAGAAGAAAGAAACGGACTTTTTCGATGGAATCGCTTATACCTTTGACGATCTAGCCAAGGAGGTTGCAAAACAGCCTGGCGGAGAAAAAATTGCTGCTGATTTGAAAAAGCTGCAAAAGGATTCTTCCGAAGTAATTGCAGCGTACCCGCAGTTTGCAACGGTGGCAAAAGAAGTACATGAAATGCTCGCTGATGTGCAAAAAACGACGGCGAGTGTGAAAGCAGCAGCACTGCCTGCCGAAACCAAAACTGACCTGATACATCGTCTCGATATCAAGCAGACACAGTTGAACAAGGCAAGTGCGGAGGCACTCTCTCTGGTGACTAAAGTGAAGCCGGAGACGACTGAGCTGGTGGCGGGCCAAACGACCAAAGTTACAGTAACCGCCTACAACGGAGGGCAATCCAAAGTCAGCAAGGTCGAGCTGAAATTAAACGTTCCAGACGGCTGGAAAGCTAAGGCTCTGTCCACTACCAGCTTTTCGCAGCTGGGCTACAACCAGACGGTACAAACGACGTTTGATGTGTCGGTTCCAGCCAATGCGAGCTTGTTCCAGCCATATGCAGCACCTGTGATTACGGCTGATGTTTCGTACACCCTGTCGGGTCAAGCGGCAAATAGCCACGTAGTATCAGCAGATGCAATTGCAGTCCTTCCATCTTTTTCGCTGGTGCCAAGCCCAAGCGCTACCGTTTTGAATACGCAAAAGCCTGAGGAGCCGATTCCTGTAAAGGTAACGGTGAAGAACTACAATCCGGGCGCAGCACAAACAAACATTTCGCTTGATGTGCCCAAAGGCTGGACGGTCGAGCCAAAAGCAGCACCACTCGCTTTTGATGCCAAAGGAGAAACCAAGTCTGTTGCCTTTACGGTAAAAGCTACTGCTTCGGTCAAGCCGGATCAGTACACAATCACGGCAGTTGCATCGAGTGGTGGTAAAGAAAGTCGTCATGGCGCACAGGTCATCCGTTATCCGCATCTGGGTACGACGTATTTTGTACAGCCTTCGACGGTTTCGATTCAGGCATTTGATCTCAAGGTACCTGCTGGCCTGAAGGTCGGTTATGTATCCAGCGGCTTTGACAATATCGACCAATACTTGTCGCAGGTCGGCGTCAATGTGACGAATTTGACTGCCAAAGATATTGAGTCAGGTGATCTTAGCCAGTATAACACCATCGTTTTGGGTATTCGTGCATACGGGTTCCGTCCAGAGCTGATCCCGAGCAATGCGCGCTTGCTCAAGTACGTGGAAAACGGCGGAAATCTCGTCGTGCAATATCATAAGCCAGAAGACAAATGGAAGCCAGAGCTTGCTCCGTATCCGATCAAAATCGGTACGCCATTAATTCAGTGGCGCGTCACGGATGAAAACTCCAAAGTCACCATGCTGGCACCTGATCATCCACTGTTCAACACACCGAATAAAATCACTGATCAGGATTGGGACAACTGGATTCAGGACCGCTCGGCTTACAACCCAGCTGAGTGGGGCAAGGAATATATCGAGCTGATCTCCAATGGTGACCCGGGAGAGAATGAGTTTACAGGAACGTTCCTCTCTGCGAAGTATGGAAAAGGAACCTACACCTACAGCTCACTAGTCTGGTATCGAGAAATTCCTGCCCTGGTGCCAGGCGCAATCCGGATGTTTGTAAACATGGTTAGTCTGCATCAATAAAAGCAGCAATTCGAGGTCCATCGAAGGATCACGAACTCTCAAGTAGAGTGGTGAGGCGGCCCCTTTTACCGGGTCGCTTCACCCGATTCTTCGTGAGAGCTTTCGTCGCAAAAAATGTAGCCAACGAATCGGCAGGGAAGGAGATGCGAAAAAATGGATTACAGAGAACGGATTTTTCAGCAAGAGGGGGCTAGTTTCCCCGGAAAGACGTATGTGGAGGCAGTATTGGAGCCCGCATTTAATGAGGCCAAAAGCCATCTCTTGGAACCGATGATGGCGATCAACAAGGCGCATCTGATCATGCTACGTGAACAGGAATTGATCACAGATGATGAAGCGAAAAGAATAGCTCGTGCACTCAGCGGAATCGAGCTGGATGAACTGCGCCGCTCTTCGTATACCGGGCAGTTTGAAGATTTGTTCTTTCAGGTAGAGAGCCGTTTGCTTGAGCTGGCACCGGATGTAGCGGGCAATCTGCATCTGGCAAGAAGCCGCAATGACATGGGGATTACGATTTACCGCATGGTCCTGCGTGAAAAACTGCTTGTGACCCTGGCATCGGCGCTCTATCTGAAAGAGCATTTGCTCCTTTTTGCGCAAGAACATGCGGAGACAATCATGATTGGCTATACTCATACGCAACAGGCACAGCCAACGACGATGGCGCATTACATGATGGCGGCTACTGATTTGGTAAGTCGTGATATCAAGCGTCTGATCCAAGCGTACCACACTTGCAATCGAAGCCCGATGGGGGCTGCTGCCTTGACGACATCAGGCTTTGCGATCAGTCGTGAGAGAATGAAAGAATTGCTGGGATTTGACGAATTGGTAGAAAATTCCTATGATGCTGTATGTGGGGCCGATTATTTGGGAGAGGTGGCGACTGCGGTACAGTTGGCAGCGATCAATCTGGGACGCACCGTACAAGACATGCTGCTGTGGTGCACACAGGAGTTTGGCGGATTGAAAGTGGCAAGCCCCTATGTCCAGATCAGCTCGATCATGCCGCAAAAACGAAACCCGGTTTCCTTTGAGCATATGCGCTCCTTATTGTCCAGCTGCGCAGGAAATGCGACAACAGTCCTGACGATGATGCACAATACACCATTTGGCGATATCGTTGATACTGAGGATGATATGCAGCCATACGCATGGCGCAGTATGTCCGTCCTGGAGCAGATGTACCGTCTGATGGCGTGTGTGGTAGGCACGATGGAAGTAAACAAGGACGTTCTTCTCGAACGGGCAAAAGGAAGCTATGCTACGGTAACAGAGCTGGCAGATACATTGGTGCGTACCGATCGCATCTCGTTTCGCAACGCACATCACATCGTCAGCGGCGTAGTGAAAGAAGCGATGGGTGCAGGGCTTGCAGCCAATCAAATCAGTCTCGCCTTGGTGAATCGCATAGCGAAATCTGTTATAGGCAGAGAACTGGTGCTTACAGCAGAAGAGCTGGGGCTCGCTTTGGACCCGGTTCATTTTGTAGCGATACGCAAGCTGCCTGGCGGACCAAATCCGGATGAGATCAGACGGATGATTGGTGAACGCCAAAAAGGATTGCAGGAAGAGGCGGCATGGCTGGAACAGGCGAAGCAGTCTTACAAGGCTGCTTCGCAAAAGCTCGACCAAATGACAGCCGAATGGAGTGTGGGGTAATGGCAGTGGTGCGGATTCCTCTTCTGGCAGTGGACGGAGGGGGCACCAAGTGCCTGGCGGTGCTGGTGGACCGATCCAGACAAGAAGTCGGAATGGGACGTTCCGGCTCATGTAATTATCAGGGAATTGGAGAGGAAGCGGCATCACGCGAGCTGATTGCTGCGATCGCACAGGCACTGGAGGATGCAAAAGCACGTAACGGGTTAACCACTTTGTCACAGCACCAGACAACCGAACAGGTGGAGTGGGAAGTGGAATGTGCGGTGTTTGGTCTTGCTGGACTGGATACCGTGCATGATCGGCAGGTCATTTGTGGCATGGTGGAAAATGTGCTGCAGTCGCTAAACGTGAACGTGCGCCATTTGATCGTAGAAAACGATGGCTTTGCCGCATTGCTTGGTGCAACTGGTGGTAAGCCTGGTATATTGGTGATAGCGGGAACAGGCTCGATTGCGTTTGGGGTAAATGAGAAGCACCAAACGGCACGAGCAGGTGGCTGGGGTCATCGTGTTGGAGACGAAGGCAGCGGCTACTGGATTGGCAAGCAAGCGATTATGGCAGTTTTAAAAGATGCGGACGGACGAGGAGAGAAGACGATCCTCAAAGAACTGCTTCTTCCCTATGTCGGACTTACGCGTGTAGATGAGCTGTTCAATTGGACCTATAGCTCGCATTACTCGGTGGACAAGGTAGCCGAGCTATCGCCACTTGTAAGTCAGGCAGCAAATGCCAACGATCAGGTCGCGCAGACAATCCTGCAAGTGGCGGGAGAAGAGCTGTTTTTGGCGGTTCGAGCCGTCATGGATCAGCTGGAGATGAAAAATAAACAGTTCCAGATGATTTTGCAGGGAGGCGTCCTGCAAAACGACGAGCGAGTGCGAGAGCTTGTCATAGAGCGGGTCAATCGCTACGCCTCGCAGGTCGTTATCGAAAATGCGCAAAACGCTCCAATCTACGGAGTCATTGCGAAAGGCTTGGCTTATTTGGACAGCCAAGTGGACGGTAAATGAGGTGTCAGAGATGAAAAAAGTAATGATCGTGTTCCCTCACCCAGATGATGAATCATTTGCGTGCGGGGGCACGCTTGCAAAGTGTCAGGATCACGGACAACAAACATGCCTTTTATGCATCACTTCGGGGTGCAAGGGCCGTTCGGGTCCGTTTGAAATCGATTGCCGAGAGAAGCTGGCGCGCCATCGTGAGCAGGAGCTGGGCAAAGCAGCAGAAGTGCTGGGGATCAATCGGCTTGATTTGTTCCGTTACCCGGATGGCTCACTTGTGCATGCGGATCGGGAAGAGCTGATTGCAAAAATACTGGCAGCGATCATCGATTGGAAGCCAAATGTAGTCGTTACCTTTCCACCAGACGGGGTGACAGGACATCCTGATCATATCGTCACATGCGAGGCGACTACGATCGCAGTGGAGCGAGCTGAGCAGCAGCTGACTCTTGCTGAATACCCTGATTTGTACTATGTGTCCATCCCTCACTACTATGACCACTGCCCTGATCGTGGACCAAAAGCGGCTGTACCGATTACGGGAAAAGTGGATATTACACTGTATCGGACGCAAAAAGGCGAAGCACTGCGAGCCCATCAAAGCCAGGTTTATTCTGTCAATCGCGCCTATCCTGGAGTCATTGATGGGGATTTCGGAGTGATTGGTTGCTATGAGTATTACACATTAGTTCGTTCTGCTGGTAAAGTAGTGGAGCCAGTAGCAGCAAATGGAATTCCGCTTATCGAGCTTTGATACGATATAGGCATACGAGAGACCAGTCAAAACATAAAAATATGTTTTAGACTGGTCTCATATAAATAAGCGATGATTGCCCATCCTATCTTATCCTCATAACTGTGATATAATAAGGAGAAAACGATGGGGTGTATAATTGAAAAGGCAGTTTTTAATGATCGTAAGTGATGTAACCCAGCCACAAATAGATCGTGTCACCTTAGCAGTCAAAGATTTTAACGAATGGATTGATTTGATTCCGATCGAATCCAAATCCGATGATGGCTACAGCCTATATCTCGATATTCAAAAGGGTGATAGCTCTAAAGTAGTCATCGAGACGCGTACTTTCTTGATAAATTGGTTCAAGTCTTTAAAAATCGATTGTGATTCAAATCCAAGGGACTTTTAGTAAGAGTCTTTTTTTGTATGAGGAAATGTGTATGTTTCAGCGTATGTAAGCAAGTTTCCACTTTCTCTTCCACCAAAATCACTAGCTTTCCTTCTCAACGAACGAAACGAGAGGCGGGATGAAAATGAGTTTTTTCCACGCCCTTTTTTCCAAATATAAATGCCTGATTTACACAGCATTTGGTCATGAAAAATATTTGCAAATCGTTCATAAGCTAAGAGCAGCTGGCGTGCAGTTTCGGACCAGGACTTACTCCCAGGAGAGTAATCAACTCGGTTCGCAAACCTTTGGCTTTTTTCCGAGGAACGATTTTACGCAATATGATATATACGTGAAAAAAGAAGACGAGCATAAAGCCCTCATGGCGATTCATGGGAAATGACGCACGCAAGTAGCACATGTAAATGTCCTTTTCGTGCCGCATGGAGCTATACGAACCAAACGGGCTTGTATATAATGAATGGTAAATTTGTGAAAGCTGCTTGGACCATAGAGGAGGATGTAGAAGTGAGCGTACAAGACCTACTAAAAAATCGCAGAGCTGTGCGAAACTATATTCAGAAAGAAGTAGAGACGGAGAAAATTCAAGCGCTGCTTGATTGTGCAGTTCTCGCTCCGAATGACCGCTTGCGTCAGCCGTGGCATTTTTATGTGATCAGAGGAGAAGCAAAACAACGCTTTGAGGACATTGCGAAGGCTTTTTTGCTGGAGCGTTTTCCAACCAAACCGAATCTTGTGAACAGTTCACTAGAGGTGCTGGAAAAAACACCGCTGGTGATCGTGGCAACAGCAGATGTGATTCCGGGCGATGAAGCCTCGTCAGAAGACAATGAATATGCGGTATGCTGTGCGATTCATTCGATGTGGCTCGCTGCCAAGGAGCTGGGACTGGGAATGGTATGGCGGACAAGAGGCGTGGGATTGGTTCGTGACGAGCGTTTGCTGGAATTCCTCGGTTCTCCTGAGAACAAGAAAGTGGTCGGCACGCTCTTTATTGGATACCCGGATGGTGATACTCCTGAGACGGATCGTGTGGCTGCTAAGGACAAAACAACTTGGTTGTAATTTCGAAAAAAGATCGTTAGATGAAAAAGCCGTGGGGAGTTCTGCAAAGGCAAGGCAGGGCGTACCACGGCTTTTTGTACATGCGTTTGCAAATAGAAAGATATTGCCTAGTGGTGTATAATTATTCATAATTATGTATTATTATGAATGGTGGAGGTAAATACCTTGTACCCAAAACTTGAAGAGCTGTCACTGAACGCCTGGCCAGCATTAGAAACGATGGTATATGACGGCTGGTTGCTGCGATTCGCAGATGGCTATACCAAACGAGCAAACTCTGTATGTGCCCTGTATCCTTCAACGGAGGAGCTGGAGAGTAAAATTGCTGCTTGTGAAGCCTTTTATCAGGGAAAGGGGCTTCCCATCATTTTTAAAATGACACCGTTCGCAGAGCCCCACGACCTGGATGAGTTACTAGAGGCAAAGGGGTATGTTGCCCAAGCGTTTACGAGCATGCAAGCGGTATCGCTCGATAAAGTGGCAGCGCCGTCTCTCCACACAGCACGTTTTGACGAGCATTGCACAGAGGAGTGGAGAGACGCCTATTGTACACTAAGCCACCAGGGCGAAAAGGCAAAAGAGACGATGACGAAGACGCTGTCCAAAATTATTCCTACGGCATGTTATGCATCGCTTTATTTGGATAACAAAGTAGTAGCATGTGGACTCGGAGTAGTAGAGCGAGAGTATATCGGACTGTTTGATATCGTGACAGATCAAGCGTATCGGAATCAAGGTCTGGGCGAGCAGCTCGTCTTAAATCTGTTGCAGTGGGGACAGGAAAAAGGAGCAAAGTATTCGTATTTGCAGGTGATGAAAGACAACCTGCCTGCGCTGCGACTCTATGAAAAAATCGGTTATCATGAACAATACGTGCATTGGTATCGGATAAAAGAATAGGCTTCACACGCATGGAAAAGGGGACGAATCAAATAGGACCAAGCTCGATATCGGCTGGCTGTAGAATCCTTTTTATACCTGGACCAGGCTGGTCGAATACAGGTATCGTAGCGCTTAATTTTGAGACGAGTGGATTGATTTCATAAAGGCTTTCCTCGAATTGCAGCTGCGCTTCGTTTGTTATCGTGTCTAGCGGGACTTGATAGGTGACGAGTCTATCATACTCGCAGTGATTTTTTGAGCGTTCAGCGCTTTGTCTGATGAGAAATGAAAGACAGGTGAGCTGCTGCTCTGCGTTCATATAAAAAACGCTTTTCCAAAAACCGAACGGAACCTTCACGGCACACCCCGGTTTGCCTCGAACCCCGCAATATTCTTCGTCCGAAGCTTTGTGAATGGGGCCTGTGATGACAATCAGCTTCGACGTGCCGACTCTCTCCAGGACCCAATCCTCCAGGCAATTCCAGATTCCTGTATTAAAATTGTGATGCTGGAGCGAGATATTCGCATAACAAAAAGAGTCGTAGTTGGCTTGTCTAGCCTCCTGCATGTCTCCCCAGCAAACATCTTTCCTGCGTGTCAAATGGCCGCGATCATAATCATTTTCAGCGTAATATTCAGGCCCCACCTGATTTTCCATGCCCATTCGCTCATCAAAATGCCAGGAAGTATTGTCTCTCGCCACAGGGACTGCACGCGATTTGTCTACGCATGCCGCAGAAAAAATGGCGAATTTCGTTTGCTCGCTCATGACGATTGCAAAATGACAAAAATCAAAAACCGTTCCTCCAGCCAAAGAGCCTTTAGCCGTGTCACCTAAAAGGTGCGGCATAAAAACAGGGTGCCTATCATCGAGAAAATGTGGATCATAGCTTGTACCCATGCTACCTCTCCTCCCAGGGAAGATGTTTTTGGCAAAAGGGTAAAACTAGCAGAAGCCACTTACTTTTATTTCGATTATACAAATTTTGGAATGGTTAGGCACTCTGTCCAATGAACTAGTTACAAAATAAGGCTAAGCACCCAGGGGAAAGGTGTTAGCCAGAGCGTTTGCACCTGTTTTTATTCTTTATGCAGCAGCTTGCCAATTTTGAGGGCGAGCTGGATTTGCAAAAGCTCCTCGGAATTTTTCAGGTCCATGTTCAATAGCTCTTTGATCTTGTCGATCCGATAAATAAAGGTATTGCGGTGAATGAACATCGCTTTGGCCGCTTCACTCACATTTTGGTTATACGCAAAGTAATTTTCCAGTGTACTCATAAAGCTTGTCCCAAAGCTGTGATCGTGCTCATAGATTGTGCCCAGCTGTTTTAAAAAGAAGTCCTCCAACTCGATGTCTTTAATATTGGAATCGAGAAAATGGTAGACGGAGTAGTCATCAAAGTGGGAGACGTTCCCTTTGCTATCGAATTTTTGCATCAGCCGGATCGCTTCATGTGCTTCGGAAAAGCTTTTGTGCAAGGAAGTAATTGTCTTGTATTGTCTGCCGATTCCCATGTAAAACGTGGTTTTCTTGATCTTTTCTTGCAGAGTCATGCGCAGCTCGGTAGCGAACTGCTTGGCTTCGCTGACGGAGGTTGGTGGCTTGTGCTCATTTTGTCCCACGAGAATGATAATCCGGTTGTTGCGATAGAAGCAGGTGATCTCCCCGTGGGCTTTGTTGGCGTAATCATAGACGATATCCACACATTTTTTGGCGATCCGATCCAGCTCATATTTGCGATCGACGATGTCCTCCAGATTTTCCAGCTCTACCGGCTCGATAGTAATGACGGCGCAGTAGTACATGTACGTCGAGTTTAAGCCGTGCAGGTCGCACAGCGTCTGGATCGAATCGCTTGATGTAATTTTTCCCGTAAGCAGATCATCGAAAAAGTCTTGCCTGATTTTCAGCTTTACTTCCTCAATCTCCCGTGCTTTTATGCGATCCAGCGCCATGATCGTCGAGGCTTGTTCGAGCACGATATAGTCAAATTCGTTCAGCTCCCGAACCGTTTGCCAGACAACGATAAAGCCGTAAATGTAGTTGGCTACTGCTACGGGAAGCACACGGCATTTGACTTCCTGGTCTTTTCCATGATAAATACGCTTGATTGATTTTTTGATTTGACTAATATTTATCGGAATGCTTTCGGTGAACTCACGGGTGAAGACTGGCCTGTTTTTCGCAAGCGTCAGGCAGGACTTAAGCGGGACGGGATTTTGTTTGATCTCGGTGTAGTGCAGCAGGTTCCAGTCTCTATCCAAAATAAGCAGCGGGTTGCCTATCGTCTCAGCCAGCTCGGAGGAAATTCGATCGATTCCCCCTCCCTCAAGTGCAATGCGAAAGAGGGCATTATGCATATCCAATGTTTTACGGTTCAACAAATCATAGCGCCCAGAAGCCTTTTCATTGATGATCGCAATTACTTTGGACAAGGTATATTCAAACGGTAGAGCCAAAAGCGGCAGACCGTATCTGTTTGCATGATCGATCATGTTTTGTGGAATTTGGTCAAAGTACCGGTGCATTTTTATACATAGCCCGGAGCAATTGATTTCCGCCAGCTCTTTGATGATTTTATTTTGCAATTCCTCATTGTCCTTGAAAATATACCCAGTCGATAAAAGCAATTCATTGGAGGAAAGCCAGTCGAACGCATCCGGATTCTCCATAATATTGACGATGGAGACGACATTATCGATGCCTTGCTCTCCTGCGATGATCTTGATTCCGTCTATTGATTTGATCTGGAGCAAATCTTTTATGGTCAGCATCGTATTCACTCCTTTGGTATGTTGAACATGCATGTGATTGTGCAATGTGCACAACTGAACCTGAGTTTTTTTAGTTTCGATACACAATGACGTTTGCATACTTCCTGTCTAAAATAATGCTGTAAGAATGGTTTACTTGTCTAATTTATTTTCAAGGAAAAGGCGAGTAAGCGAAAAAGACAAGCTTTTGAATACAGGTACATGGAGGGCGAATATGACGGACAAAAGCGTAGTACAGGCATTTCACGATGCTGCAGCCCAAGGAAATATCGATTCACTGAAACAGCATCTGGAGCAAGGCATTGATATCAATGTCAGAAACAGACAAAAGCGCACAGCCATCCTCATTGCTGCAATGAACGACCAGTATGAAGCCGTGCAATTTTTGGTAGACGCAGGTGCAAATGTTGATTTACAGGATGAAACTTGCTTCAATCCGTTCTTGTACGGTTGCATCAACAACAAGCTGGAGCTTGTCAAAATGATGATTCAAGCAAATACAGACATCGATTTGCTCACGCGCTTTGGCGGGGTAGGGATTACGCCTGCAAGTGAAAAAGGTCACGTGGAAATCGTACATGAGCTTTTGACTACGACTGAAATCAATGTGAATCATACCAACATTTGTGGTTGGACGCCACTCATCGAAGCGATCATCCTAAATGACGGCGGAGAAAGACAACAAACGATCATCAAGCTTTTGATTGAGCATGGTGCCAATGTTCACATGGTTGATAAACACGGCGTTCCTCCAATTGAGCTGGCTAGAAGAAAAGGCTACACCGAAATCGAGAAAATCCTTTTGGAAGCGGGAGCGAAGTAATTCCTCCATGCACATTCACGCATTGTCTGGCGATGCCGAGTTTTTGCGGATATTGGCAAGCTCAAGCTTTAGCGGGAAGGTTCACAGTATTTTCGAACGAACGATCAATCTGAAGTGTGATCAAAATGACGAGCTATACACGGTCGCCTGTGATCAACTGGATAACGGGCCGAATACGCTAGTCCTTGATGTAAAGCGTTTTCACGAGATGGGGTTGGAAGTGGGCGACCGCGTTCTTTCACAAGGGCAGACGCTATGGATTGGCAATAAAATAGAAATCGCAGCTACGCAAGCAAAAGAGTGGGAGTGCACACTGCCTCCCTATCCTTCCAACATAGAAACTCTTAAAGTTGATATAGCGTTCATGAAGGAATATATTGCCACTCATGGCAAGTGCGGCGGCATGAAAAGAAATTTCCGACCGTCGACACCGTTTGAAGAGGAAATGTCCACTATGCTCCTGCAGCGATCAGGCTTGCTGCGAGAGGCATTGGCAGCAGGCAAAAGTGAGGATGCTGTGCAGTATGCACTAGGGCTTGTGGGTCTGGGACCAGGATTAACACCTTCTGGTGACGATTTTTTAGTGGGTTTGTTCAGCATAGTGAATATGCCAGGAGCCCCCTATTATTTGTCATGCCATTTTTTAGAAGAAATAGTAACGAAAGCAAAAGTGTTGACGAACGAAATCAGCTACATGATGGTAAAAAAAGCAGTATGCGGACAAGTGCGAGAGTCAGTAGTGAATTTGCTGCTAGCTCTATCCAAGGGCACGGTAGAGGAGCTGCTTAGCGCTTTGGAAAAGGTGCTGGCCATCGGTTCATCTTCAGGAACCGACATGGCACTGGGGCTGGTCTGTGGCTTGGAACTCAATATTGAAGCAGGAGGTAGGGCATGTCTATTAAAGTCGTGATTAAAGAGAGCACGTATTTTGACTCCGTGTCTCTGATGTCGCTTTCGACCAAAGCGAATCAGATTGAAGGCGTAGAGCAAGCAGTTATTGCCATGGGTACAGAAATGAACAAAGAGGTACTGCGCAACGTAGGGCTAATCACACCTGAGCTGGAAGCAGCGAAAACAAGCGATTTGATGATCGTGGTAAAAGCAGCGACCGATGAACTGTGCGAGAGCGCATATGCAGGAATCGAGGAACTGTTCACAAAAAAAAGCGACACCAAAGGCAAAAGCGAGATCAAATACGCAACGATCGATTCTGCGGCAAAATCCATTCCAGAAGCAAATCTGGCTGTTATTTCCGTGAATGGTGCGTTTGCAGCGAGAGAAGCGAGAAAAGCGTTGGAAAACGACCTGCACGTGATGCTGTTCTCAGACAACGTAAGCATCGAGGATGAAATCGCTCTGAAGCAGTTCGCACACGAGAAAGGCCTGTTGATGATGGGACCTGACTGCGGTACCGCGATTATTGGCAACGTAGCACTGTGCTTCGGTAACGCTGTTCGCAAAGGCAACATTGGAATCGTCGGCGCATCCGGTACTGGCAGCCAAGAAGTAAGCGTGCGTATTCACGACTTCGGCGGCGGTATCACCCAGCTGATCGGTACAGGTGGCCGTGATTTGAGCGAGCAAGTAGGCGGCATCATGATGCTGGACGGAATGAAGGCACTGGACGAGGACGAGGCGACAAAAGTAATCGTGCTCATCTCCAAGCCACCGGCACCAAGTGTGGAAGAAAAAGTGCTGGCACAGATCAAAAATTGCAAAAAGCCAGTCGTTGTCTACTTCATCGGCGGAGAAGAAACCGCAGTCGTAGCAGCGGGCGGACATTTTGCCAAAACGACAAAAGAAGCTGCCCTCAAAGCAGTTGTACTGGCAGGTGCCAACGAGGACGAGCTCAACAAGCGTGCACTCAACTGGCCGTTGATCGAGGAAGTACGCGCAAAATTGACACCGGAGCAAAAGTACATTCGCGGATTGTTCTGCGGCGGAACGCTGTGTGATGAAGCGATGTACCTCGCGATGGACACTTATCAAGATGTATACAGCAACATTCAGAAGAAACCAGAATACAAGCTGAAAAACCTGCACGAGAGTATCGCTCATACGTTCCTAGACATGGGTGATGACGATTTCACAAACGGCAAGCCGCATCCAATGATTGACCCATCCACGCGTATCTCCAGATTCTTGCAGGAAGCAAAAGATCCTTCTGTTGGCGTTATTGTGATGGACTTCATTCTTGGCTTTGGTTCTCATGAAGATCCAGTCGGGGTGATGCTGCCGGCGATTATCGAAGCGAAGCAATTGGCAGAAAAGGAAGGCAGACATTTGGAAATCCTCGGCTATGTGATGGGAACCGATCTCGACAGCCCTAAATTCGAGGATCAAGTGCAAAAGCTGATGGACGCAGGCGTGACAATCGCAAGCAGCAGTACCAATGCTGGTCTGCTGGCTAGAGAATTTGTAGCGAAAGGGGTTTAACCATGAGTAAAATCAACGAGCTTTTTACCAGTAAAATTCATGCGATCAACGTAGGGATCGAATTTTTTAAAGATGATATCAAAAAGCAAAATGCTGACGCCATTCATTTGGAATGGAAGCCACCAGGCGGCGGAAAGCCTGAAATCATCAAAGCATTGGACAGCCTGGAAAACGCTACGCTGGAACAAAAAATTGAGGAAGCGAACAAGCTGGCTGTTGAACGAATCATCAATTCCCAGCCTGTACTGATCGGCTACGACCAAGCGATTCATGTCGTTCCAGGTATGACCAAAACAACGATCCTGCACTCGGGTCCGCCAATTACCTGGGATCGCATGTGCGGTGCCATGAGAGGTGCTGTTACCGGGGCGATCGTATTCGAAGGACTGGCAAAAGATATCGAGGAAGCAGAAAAGGTAGCCGCTTCTGGCGAGATTACGTTCTCTCCTTGCCATGAGCACGATTGCGTAGGCTCCATGGCGGGTGTGACTTCCGCTTCTATGTTCATGCACGTGGTGAAAAACAAAACGTATGGCAACATCGCTTACACCAACCTGAGTGAGCAAATGGCGAAAATCTTGCGCATGGGTGCAAACGATGAAAGTGTGATCACTCGTTTGAACTGGATGCGCGACGTATTGGGTCCAATGCTGCGCGATGCGATGAAAATTGCAGGCGAAATCGATTTGCGCCTAATGCTTGCCCAAGCTCTGCACATGGGTGACGAGTGCCACAACCGCAACAATGCAGGAACAAGCCTGTTGATTCAAGCACTGACTCCTTACATTCTGGAGACAGAGTTCACCAAGGAACAAAAGCGTGAAGTATTCGACTTCGTAGCAAGCAGCGACTACTTCTCCGGTCCGACCTGGATGGCGATGAGCAAATGTGCGCTTGACGCAGCGCATGGAATTGAATACTCCACTGTTGTCACAACCATGGCTCGTAACGGTGTAGATTTCGGTATTCGTGTAAGTGGTTTGCCAGGCAATACATGGTTCGTTGGTCCAGCACAAAAAGTAGTTGGACCGATGTTTGCCGGCTACAAACCAGAAGATTCCGGTCTGGATATCGGGGACAGTGCGATCACCGAGACTTATGGAATTGGCGGCTTTGCGATGGCAGCAGCACCAGCGATCGTAGCACTGGTCGGTGGAACGGTTGATGAAGCAATCGGCTATTCTACCAAAATGAAAGAAATCACATTGGGTGAAAATCCAAACGTGACGATTCCACTTTTGAACTTCCAGGGTGTACCTACTGGTATCGATATTCGCCAAGTGGTGCAAACAGGCATCCTGCCGATTATCAACACAGCAATTGCCCATAAGGACGCAGGAATTGGCATGATTGGTGCGGGCATTACGCACCCACCGATGGAAGCGTTTGAAAAAGCGCTGCTTGCATTGAGCGAGAAAATCAGCTAATACCAATTTGCCAGGCTTTCTTCTGTAAAGACTCCGACTTTCGCAGCTTGCATCGGTTATGTGCAGTTGCTGGGAACGAATCATTTCTGTGTATCGCTGCGAGAGTCGAATTTATAGATGATGCCGTAGAAAGGTGAACGAATATGGAGCAAGCGAAGATTGCGATTTCTCATGAAGAACTGAAGTCGTACGGCTATTCAGAGGAAGTTTTGCCAAAAACAGCTGAGACACGAGATTGGGGCGTCTATAACTACGTTACCGTTTGGATGGGCGCTGTGCACAATCTCATGTCATATATGACAGTAGCTGGTTTCTTTGTGCTCGGACTTTCCGTTCCACAAGTTTTGTGGGCAGTTATGACTGCTGCCATCATCGTTTCGATCGGCTATGTATTGAACGGCTATGCAGGAACGAAATATGGAATAGGGTATTCGATGCTGTTGCGAAGCTCCTTTGGCGTAAAAGGGTCAATCATTCCTGCCGTATGTCGCGGGCTAATTGCTGGTGTTGTGTTTTTCGGAACAAAAACGATTATTGGTGCACAATCGTTTAATGTCATTTTTACAAAAATATTCCCTGGCTATATGGATTTGCTCCCAGGGTTTGATTTCCTTGGATTAGATTTCCCGACTCTTCTTTCCTTTGTGATCCTGTGGGTCATTACGGTTGGATTGTTCCTGGGTGGAATGAAAATTCTCAGCTTGTTTAGCAAATGGTCTTCACCGATCATCTATATTTTCATCGTTGGCGCAGCGATTTGGGCGATCAATGTGGCTGGCGGATTTGGTCCGATCCTAGCCTATGTTCCTGCCAAACCTATCGAAAATTGGCTCGTATTTATCGCGTGTGTAAGTGCATTGGTATCAAACTGGGGTGGCCCTATTGTAAACATTGCAGACCTTACTCAAAGAGCAAAAACACCAAAGGCTCCGCTGGTGGGTTTACCGCTGGGGATGATTGTATCCTATATCCTATTTGCGATTACGTCAGTAGGATTGTTGGTTGGAACACAAATCGCGTTTGGCTTAACTAATTTTGATGTAGTAGCCGCGATTGATCAAATTGGTAATCCTGTTGCCGTGATTATCTTATTGCTGGCACTGAATATAGGTTCGACTAGCTATGTTGTGTTTGGTAATCTACTCCCATCTGGTTTACAGATGACCGCGCTTTTTCCAAAAATATTTAGTGTAAAATCAGCGGCTATCGTAACCGCCATTCTAGGGACCCTCATTTTGCCTTGGAAGCTGGTGAATGGAACAGCAGCGCTGTATATGTTCTATAGCTTTATAGGTTCCATGTACGGACCTATTACAGGGATCATGCTGGTCAGCTTTTTCATTGAACGAAAAAGGAAGCTCGACTTATCTGCAATCTACGTGAAGCCAGGTGAAAACGGGGAGTACAAAAACGGATTTAATATGACGGCATGTGGCGTCTTGATCGTCAGCTTTATGATTACGCTATCCGGCGCTTTCTTGCCGAATGTGATGGTGCTGGCTACGATCAGTAAGTCTGCATTCATTAGCGGGTTGATCATATCAAGCGTCTTGTACGCCCTTTGCTTCAAATTAAATAAACCGAGCAACAACGAAAAGAAAGATACACTTGCGAGAGTATCATGACAAAAGGAGTCAGTTCAGTGGAAAAATTAGTTATAGTTGCAATCGGAGGAAATTCATTGGTTAAGGATAATGGTCGCAATACCATTCAAGACCAATACGAGGCCGTGTGTGAAACGGCGGTAAATATCGCTGATATGGTTCAAGAGGGATACAATGTTGTCGTGACTCATGGAAACGGGCCGCAGGTTGGATTTGCTCTTCAAAGATGCGAAATTGCGAACGAAGTGGCAGAGATGCCTATTGTCCCACTGGTGAATTGCGTTGCAGATACACAGGGGGGAATCGGATACCAGATCCAGCAAGCTTTAACAAACGAGTTTGCCAAAAGAGGAATCCATAAAAAAGTGGCTAGCGTAATCACACAGGTTGAAGTTAGCAGTGAAGACCCGAACTTCCAGAATCCAACAAAGCCGGTCGGCTCCTTTTTTACGCTGGAGCAGACAGAGGAAATGCAAAAAGAACATGTGGATTGGGTGTTTATCGAAGATTCTGGTCGCGGGTACAGAAGAGTCGTTTCTTCGCCAAAGCCGATTGACATTGTAGAAAAAGACGCGATCAAATCGTTGCTTGAAGCGGGATATGTGGTGGTCGCTGTTGGTGGAGGCGGTATCCCGGTTGTGAAAACAAGTGAAAATACGTATGAGGGCATCGATGCCGTCATTGACAAAGATTTTGCTACCAGCTTGCTGGCAGAGCAAATCGATGCAGAGACGCTGATCATTACCACAGGTGTTCCACAGGTATGCATCAACTTCGGCAAACCAAATCAAAAGTCACTGGAGCGTATCACTGTCGAGGAAACCAAGCAATATGTGGCTGAAGAGCATTTTGCAAAAGGCAGCATGCTGCCAAAAATCGAGGCTAGCTTGAGCTTTTTAGAGAAAAATGGGACAAGTGTAATTATCACCAATCCCGAAAGTCTAAAAGATGCGATTATGAACAAAGCAGGGACACATATTGTGAAATAAGTATGTTTAAGCTGTATCAAAATTTGTTTACCTATTTTCATAACCTGCAGAAGTGGTAAGAATCTATATCACGGATCCGCAACTATTGGAATCGTCTCGACCTGGGGTAATAAGCTTAAGCTGCCGTACTACTACGGCAGCTTTTTTGTTCCGCTCTCGAATCTGTTAGACCCATTCTCAGTTGTCGTGTTTGTACGCTTCATGCTTGAGGAGACAAGCTTGTTCAAGCTCTTGAAGCACTGCTAATAACTCTTGCTTTAGCTCTGCATCCGTAATCGCTCCATCACTATTCATCTTCATCGTGATGTGCGGTATGATCAATGTTCCTTTTTCTACAATCTCAGCATTGATCATGTTAAGTGTGAGCAGAAGCGAAGCATGAGCTTTATCACCGCCCATTGGGGACGGAGAGGCACTGATTACCGCTGTAGGCTTATTCATGATCACAGTTGTAGATACAAGCCAATCCAAAGCGTTTTTTAACACACCAGGCACACCGTTCCCATATTCAGGTGTACAGAAAAGCACACCATCTGCCTCCATCAGTTGTTTCCTTAGTTCTCTTACCGGCGCAGGTCCTTCATCAACATCAATGTCAGGGTTAAAATGCGGAAGATCACCCAATCCTTCATAGATGTTACATTTCATACTTTCTGGGGCTAATCCGATGATTGCATTCATTAATGCTGTATTAGAAGACTTTTGGCGTAAACTCCCTGAAATAGCCAAGAGCTTTATTCCATTCATTCAAACCATCTCGTTTCCTCTGTATTTAAATGTTGGTCAGGCGAGGTCATACATGATTCGCATCAAATAGCGAAACAGCATATTTTTTACCAAATTGAGCAAATTGTAAAATACTTTACTGTTTTGTCCGCAGCACATCCTGTATGGTGAAGATATCAAAGCAGTACGCCATAGAAAAGAGGGATGATTATGTCGTTTCCATTTGCCAGAGAACGAGAGTATTTTCCGATTTTACAAGAAAAAATTCAGTTGTCCAGTTGCTCGCAAAGTGCCTTGAGCAAGCAAGTAGAGGCAGCCATTGAGGAATATACCGAAACGCTTCGCCATACGGGCATGGATTGGATGCTGTGGATGGAAAAGGTAGGGGTGGCGAAGGCAGAGTTTGCTAAATTGATTAACGCTGAACTGGATGAAATCGCTGTTCTGTCATCTGTCTCCGACTGTGCTTCTTCTGTAGCCAGTGCGCTGGATTTCACAGGGGAACGCTCCAAAATTGTCACAACAGAAATAGATTTCCCAAGCCTCGGTCATGTGTGGCTCGCCCAGCAAAAACGAGGCGCTACCATCCGGTTTATTCCCGAAGTCAACCATTGCATTCCACTAGTGTACTATAGTGAAAGCGTAGATGAACAGACCTTGATTACCTCGATCCCTCACGTGTCGTACTACAATGGATTCAAGCAGGATTTGGCGCAAATTGCAGCGATTGTTCACGAAAAAGGGTCCTACTTATTTGTAGATGCCTATCAATCGGCTGGCGGGGTAGCGATCGATGTCAAGAAAACAGATGTCGATTTTCTCACCGCGGGCTCACAGAAGTTCATGCTGGGCATCCCGGGAATCGCGTTTCTCTATGTAAAGAAAGAGCTGGCAGAAAAGCTGGAGCCTACCGTTACAGGGTGGTTCGGTCGTGTAAACCCTTTTGCATTCGATGGCAAGCTCCTGGATTTTGCCGAAGGGGCGCGGCGCTTTGAAACGGGGACGCCACCGATGATCAACGGCTTTGCAGCTGCGGCGGCGATCCAGCTCCTGAACGAAATTGGAGTAGAACGTATTGAGACGTATTTGGAAACGTTGTCTCAGACCGCCATTACCTATGCACAGGAAAAAGGATTAAAGGTCATGAGTCCAACCGATATCAGCCAAAAAGCGTCGAATACAGCAATTTATATTCCGCAAGCGTCGAAAGCGGAAGCGATTTTGAAAGAAAAAGGAATCATCGTCTCTGCCCGTAATGATGTCATTCGCATCGCCCCCCATTTCTACAATACCGAGCAAGAAGTGATAGCCGCGATTGATGCGTTGGTGAAGCTTCCTGCAAACCTGTAGGAGAGGCTTGGTGTGCATCAACGGTGCTATGCACCTCTTGGGGAAAACAGCGTAATCAAGAAGCGAGAGTTGCTAGATTCGAGTCTGCCTGACTTTTTGGCAGGCTCTTTTCACTTTAGTCCTGGACCAAGTCATATAGCGCTGTTTTCAAATCGGAGTGGGCAAAGGCAAACCCGTGGTCCAAAAGCTTTTGGGGAAGACAATTTCTCCCGGTCAAGGCAAGGCTCGGGTCTGTTCTCATGATAAGATAGGCACCGATCCAAACAAAAGGGGTTGGAGTGGGAGGTGCCCAGCCTTTGTTCATTACACTCCGCAGAGTAGACATGAATTCCTTGTTCGTAACCGGTGTCGGTCCTGTTGCATTGAAAATGCCGCTCAGTCGCTCGTCCTCGATCGCAGCGAGAAACATCTGATTCAGATCATCGATGTGCAGCCAGCTAATAAATTGAGTTCCTGCGCCAACAGTACCGCCTAGCCGATAACGGGCGAGATGGACAAGCGGCTCCAGCGCCCCGCCATTTTTTCCCAGTGCAAAGCCGATCCGCAGCAATACCTTCCGTGTCTGCGGCAGTTCACGTGCGAAAAAGGCCTTTTCCCACTGCTGACAAACCTCTACGGAAAACCCGGAGCCATGCGGGGATTCCTCTGTACATTTCTCTCTGGTGTCACCGAAAATCGCAAGCGAGCCTGCCTGGATGAAAACAGGTGGCGGATGCTCACAGTCAGCAATCACATCAGTGAGGATCTGAACAGAATCAAGCCGTGAGCGAATAATTTCTTCTCTGTTTTTCTTCGTATAAAGACAATTGACACTTTTTCCTGTGAAGTTGACTACCGCTCGGCAGCCCTCTATCTCTTTGGTCCAGGCCCCGTGGCTTGCGCCATCCCACTGAACATAGCGAATCTGATCACGGACATGTGACGCTCCTCTGGTAAGAATTACGATCTTGTATCCTTTTTCCTGTAAAAATGTCGCAAGCGCCTTGCCTAAAAATCCGGAGCCTCCTGCAAGAACGATGGTTTGATTCATAAGATAACCCCTCCCTCTATCAGAACTTTTTATATGACGCTGGGGGGAACATAGGCGTTATAATGGTTATTGTACTGGATAATACAGGAAAAATATAGGCAGCTTGTGGCTAAAGGAAGGGAGAGCGGGGAGAGCGTATGAAGAAACGACGGGTGCTGCTGCTTGGTGGAAGTGGCTATTTGGGCGCACAGATTTATGATTGTCTGAGGCAGGATGGAGAAAATGAGGTGCTTGCTACCTGCTTTTCAGCGGGACAAGCAAACCATTTGATCCGACTGGATGTGACGGACGAACCTTCTTTTGTACAGCTTTTACAGGAGTTTTCCCCGGATGTCGTCATTTGGGCTTTGATGAGCAGTATGGATGAGCAGGTGATGATCAAAAGCGGAATCAGTACGCTGCTTGCACATTTGCGGGAAGAGAGTAAAGTCATTTACATATCCTCTGATGGCATTTTTGGACAAGGTACCGGGGCATTTGCTGAGGAGGATGAGGTAGTGCCGCTAGATGAGCGTAATCCGCTGGCGCCTTATTCCCGTGCGAAGCAGATGGGGGAGGAGCTTGTTCAAAAGCGTCATGGCAACCATGTGATCGCAAGAATCGGTCCCATTTATGGCTGCAACTCAGCTGGAAAATGGGATAAGAGAGTGGCCTCCATGCAGACAGAGCTTGTAGCAGGGCGAGAAATTACGCGTTCTGGAAATTTGTACAAAACATTCGTTCATGTGGAGGATCTTGGCTTGTCTATCTGTGAACTTGCAGCAGGGGCGTTCACGGGTACACTTCATCTGGGGCCATCAGCTAAAGAGAGCTACTATTCCTTTTTCCGAAAGCTGGCGGCAGCACTAGGGCTGAACGTCAATCTGATCAAAGAGAACCGCTTATCCGAAGAGGAAGCCCGTGAGCGTGGAGTACCCCTGGATACTTCCCTGGATACCCGTATGGCAAGTAGGTTGCTGCATACACGTTTTCGTCAGGCGTAATGAAAGATTATGCGCACAAAAAAACCGCAAGTCAAAATCGACTTGCGGTGTACACACGTGGCGGCTCCTTATTTGATCGAGCTCGCGATTTTCATCAGCTCTTCATAAGGGAGCTCGCTAATCAGCTTGTATACGACCCCTTCTTCAGGCTCCCATAGAAAACCGTTAAAATGTGTTAGTTCTGGATTACTCAAACTCCATCCCTTTAGTTTGAAGGTATAGGCCTTGCCATTCTGAAACGGGATCATTTCTCCGTTTGGATTCGGGTAATCGATCAGAGGCACCGAGTTGTACTCATCTTCTGCACTGTTCTTTTTGATTTCAATATCCAGGAAAGCATTGAGGTCAGCAGTATCATACATGATGAGTACATGTTCTTCCCCTCTGGATATCGCATAAGAAATATTCCCGGGTTCCCCGTTCGCCGGGTAGGCGGGGAGCTTGATCGGAACTCCGAGCATCTCCGAGGCTTTCTCTACAGTCAAATTGTTAACGCTCTTGAAGCCTGGTGTAAGAGTGGCCTTTTTAATTGTTGAATAATCCCCTTTTCCCATCGAATCGGCTATTTTCCTCAGCTCTCCTGCTTCTTCTGAGCTAGCAATTAAATAGATGACTCCCTTTTCTTCTTCCCACAAGAAAACATTCCGATCACCAAACGGCTCCTTATTTTGACCGACGAATCCTTTTCCTTTTGAAAAAGTCGTTTCCTTCAATCCAGCAGACTCTTTTGCTATGTCCCCTTTGAACATTTTTATATAGATCGGCTGTTTTTTCTTAGCGTGAAAGGTAACCCAAGCGCTCTGATCTTTTGGAGCGTAGGACACACCTGTTATATAGTAATCATCCTCCGGGGGAATGTACCCTGGAAAGTGAATAGGAAAGCCAACCAGCTCGGCGGCCCTTTCTGGAGTGAGGCTGGTATAATCCTCCTCGGCCTCTTCGGTTTGGTTTGCTTGCTGCGTTTGATTGGAGGTAGCTGTCTGATTGGTTGTCGATGTCGCCTGGTTTCCTACTGCTATCGCTTGTGATGCTGGAGTAAATCCGGTACTTAAAAGCATGGCAGTCGCCCATACACATAAGGCTTGATTCCGTTTTTTCATTTTCTTCCCATTCCTTTCTTTTTTCGCCTTCATTCATTCCTACCGCAGAAGTAATCAAAATCTTTCTGAAGAAAAAATATTTTGGAAATGGTGTAAGATGATGAAAGATTTGGAAGATGAGTTGGGTAGTACCTAATAGGGGAACCTGACTGTTTTTTCATGGAGGTGTCGAATGAAGGATGATAACCAGTGCGTGAGAGAGGTGTTGGCGGGGAATAAGGACGCTTATGGCTTTCTCATCCACAAATACAAGGACAAAATCTACACGCTGCTGCTCAGAATGATCCACAATAACCAGGATGCCCAGGACTTGACTCAGGAGTGTTTCATCAAGGCTTATCATTACTTGCACAGCTTTGATTCAGAGCGCAAATTTTCATCATGGCTGTACAGAATCGCGACGAATCTCTGTCTCAATGCGATCCAAGCGCGACAAAAAAATCTCCGGCATCCTGTCGAGTGGGATGATGAATGGCTCGTCGATGAGGACAGTCCCGAAACGATTTTGCTGCAAAAGGAGCACATCACAGAGATCAGGGAAGTCGTTGAAGAGCTACCTGAGCCATATCGACTTGTGCTGTTGCTCCGCTATCTGGAAGACATGAGCTATCAAGAGATGAGCACAGTTCTGGAAGTGCCGATCAGCACCATACAGGTTAGACTGCATCGGGCCAAATTGAAGCTGCGCATGCGGTTCCAAAGCTCGTGGGAAGGGGGGAGAACGAATGAAGTGCGCTGACTGCCAAAAGTATTTGCCCCTCTATTTGGACAATGAGTGTGAGCCTCGGGAAAAAGAAAGCATAAAAGCTCATCTCGAAACCTGCGAGGCATGCCGTAACATCCGCAACCGTCTGCAGAAGGAAGCAGAGGCGATATCTGAAGCGATCGGCATGGAGCGATTGCCTGATTCCTTTACTCGTTCGATCCTTGAGCAATTGGAACCGTATCCAGTGGTCCAGCAGCCTCAAACCGAAGCTGTGCAGGAAGTAGCATCTGCTCCGCTCCGCAAGCGAAGAAACGTCTTCTGGAAACGAGCACTCGTGGCTGCATGTGCTGTCGTTATCCTCAGTATCACTGCAGGCGCTTTGATTTCGCCAGCTTTTGCCGCCTATATATCCTCGTTTATCAGCCGGATTGGCGGGGAGTTCGGACTGAAACGGGCCGCAGAGCAAGGCTTCAATACTCCGGTCAACCAGTCTGTCACCGATCAGGGGATCACGTTGGAAATAAAAGATATCGTAGCTGACCAGACCAGGCTCGTGGTGTCCTATGTACTAAAAGATGAAAGTGGAAACGTGCTGCCGAATTTGGTTATTCGCTACTATGAGGAGAATCGGATTTATTTGACGGACGGTGCCGGAAACATGATTAGCCATAAACCACATGGTTTATCCCAAGGAGCGGGATATGCGGATTTGTTGTTCATGCTGAAAAAACCGCCAAATGATCTGATTGTTCACTTCGAAATGGTCAATTTGAAACCGGCGGCGCTCAAACAGGGCAATTGGAAGCTTGATGTACCGGTTAATTTGGAGAAGAGTATACAAGCTACAAAATTCATTCCGGTTGAAGGGGAGGCTGCCTCTTTCCATGGAATCGATTTGGACTTCGAGGGAGTGACGTATGGCCCCAGTGCGACTCGCTTCGTTGTAGCGACACGTCGGACAGCAGAAGAAAAAGAGCACATCGAAAAGCTCACGGATCCAGGGGGAGCTTTGGAGGGAACGTCGGTTGGGGATTATAGGCTCCACTATCGAATTGAGGATGAGGCAGGGGCGGTGATCACCAGTCAGACAAACCCTGGCGGCAATCGCCACATTTATTTCTCGCCTGGGTACAGTTACCCGCTTGAAGAAGGTGGAGACGGTGCATGGCGCTGGTATGGAGCATTTGTCCCCTCAGTAGCCGAGGAAAAATTGTGGTTTGTGCTCGAGGCGATCGAGAAAACGGAGCAGGCCGATTTGTTGATTCCTTTCCGTCCAGCCGATTTGGCAAGCAACCCTGTCACCAAGCAGGATGACAAGTTTTCAAGTATATTTACGATCAAGCGTATGGAAAAAGGAACGGACCCGACGACGAATGAATCGGTTTGGCTCATTTCTTTAACCGGGAAAATGCTCGAATCAGATTATCCACGATGGAAGCTCTATGATGAGGTTGGTAAGACCTATGAAGTGCGTACAGATTATTCAACGTCCGTTGTCAGCGGGAGCATAGACAGTGAAATAAATGAGCTCGAGCAGACGCTGATTGTAACAGGACTTTCTACGCTGCCTGATCAGTTGACTCTGTCTTTGCAAACAGCGCAAAAACGATACACCGATATCAATTGGAAGGTAGCCATTCCGCCGAATACGCCTTAATCCAACGGCTGAAAAATACAATAGCAGATGCCTCGGGTGCTGAAATCCAGCACCATCCGAGGCCATCTTTGTTTCGTAGACAACAGGAAAAAGCAGCGTTCACAACGAAAAAGGAACATACAGCAACCATTGCAGCCAAAGGAGAGAACGACAAACTATGAAAACGATTGGGTTAATCGGGGGAATGAGCTGGGAATCTTCACTTGTCTATTATCGTCTTCTCAATGAAGAAGTAAAGGCTCGGTTGGGTGGGCTCCATTCTGCCAAATGCGTGCTGTACTCGGTTGATTTCGCCGAAATTGAACGCCTGCAGCGCGAAGCAAGATGGGAAGAAGCAGGACAAGCGATGGCGAAAGCAGCGAGAAGCCTGGAGGCAGCAGGTGCTGATTTGATCGTTCTTTGCACCAATACGATGCACAAGCTGACATCTGCCATTGAGGAAGCGACGAAGCTGCCCTTTTTGCATATTGCCGATGCGACAGCAGCAGCTATCCTGGAAAAAGGACATAAACGTGTTGCGCTACTCGCCACCCGTTTTACGATGGAACAAGATTTTTATACAGGAAGGCTCCGCGATGTGCATGGCTTCGAGGTATTGCTTCCAAACGAAGAAGAACGCAACAGCGTCCATGAGATCATCTATCATGAGCTTTGTGTCGGAGTCATTCGCGAGGAATCCAAGCAGCGGTACGTCCAAATCATTGAACGCTTGGTAGAGCAAGGGGCAGAGGCGGTGATCCTGGGCTGTACAGAGATCGGGTTGTTGATCTCGGCAGAGGATAGTCCAGTTCCGGTTTTTGATACGACGGCGATTCATGCACGGATCGCGGTTGAAGCGGCTCTCGAAGATGAGGTGCAGGCATGATGGAGAACTTCGCCAAAACACCAGCACCTCCGTACTATGCCGTGATCTTTTCGTCACAGCGAACAGAAGGCGATCAAGGCTATGGAGAAATGGCAGATCGCATGGTAGAGCTGGCGACTGGTCAGCCGGGCTTTCTTGGAGTGGAAAGCGTTCGGGATGCATCTGGCTTTGGCATTACGGTTTCCTACTGGTCCTCGCTTGTAGCGATCCGGGATTGGAAGCGTGACGAGGAGCACCGGGCAGCTCAGGAAAAAGGCAGAGAAATGTGGTACGGCTATTACATTACTCGCATTTGCAAGGTGGAACGGGATTATACGCTGTAGGCCGCCTACCCGCATAGGAGGGTAGACGTTGGTCCAAACACCAAAAAAGACGCTCCCGAAAAGGAGCGTCTTTCATCATTTTAAAGTCACTATAGAACAAGCGTTCGTTTCTTGTGTCAGTCCAAATAGGGAGTCGTATTTTCAACTTTCATATTATTAGTATAACTCACGCGTGATTATAAGTCTATATTTTGTCAGGGGAATGCTTTACAGTTTGATTACCCGGCCGGGAACTTTTGTGTTCATGTTACGCATTTCAATTTCAATAGAGTATGTGCCGTTTTGCGTACAAAGGGGAGGGTATCGATGCAGCTACGGCTATGGGATCACAATCTGAGGGTCCGGTTAATCGGGGAAGCATTGTTCAACATGCTATTTTGGATGTATTTTCCGTTTATAACCGTCTATTTCGGAACAGCGTTAGGCAATCATTTGGCAGGTATGTTAATGACGATCCCTCCACTCTTCAGCCTAGTGGGCAGTCTGCTTGGAGGAGCTTTGGCGGATCGGCTGGGAAGACGCCCAGTCATGCTGCTGGGAGCTTTTCTCCAGATGGCGATGTTCGTCCTGTTTGCAGTATCTGCATCACACTGGGTGGATTATATCGCGTTTATCGGTCTTGGTCTGGGAGGAGCGATCTATCGGCCAGCGAGCGCCGCGATGGTTGCTGACCTGGTCTTGCCAGAGAACCGTCGAGAAATCTTTGCTACCTTTACGACAGCGAACAACATCGGTGCCGTGCTTGGTCCCGCACTCGGAGCCATTTTCTTTTTCCATTACCGGCAAGAGCTATTGTGGACTTGTGCGTTGGTGCTGCTCTTGTATTTGATTGCGATCTTTATCATGGTTCGCGAAACGATGCCAGTGGTAACGAATAATACGCAGACTGGAGCTTCAATTCGCGATGTCTTCAAGGAACAGTGGAGGGGATATGGAATCATTTTTCGCGATAAAGTGTTTCTCGTCTATACGCTGGCAGGCATCTGTGCGCTCGTGCCGATCATGCAGCTCGATCTTTACTTGCCCGTCTACATCATTCATGAGGTTCCGGCTCAAGCGCTTTTTACCTGGAAGGATGCTTCGCTGATGCTCACAAGCACTGAGATATTCGGCTGGATACTCGGGTTTAACGGTCTATTGTTTGTCTTGTTCATCCTGCCCGTAACAAAATGGCTCCATCACTGGAAGGAGCGCGATGTATTCATACTGTCATCACTGTTGTCCGGGGCTGGTACCTTTGCGCTTGGACTTAGCACGCATATCTGGTTTTTATTTTTGTGTACGATCATCTTTACCTTTGGGGAGATGATGCGCTCTCCAGTGACACAGAGCTTTATCAGCCGCTATGCTCCGGAAAATGCAAGAGGACAGTATATGGGAGCTGACAGCCTGCAACCCACCATTGGTAAATTTTTGGCCCCAGTCACCGTCTTTTTGTCCAGCTGGGTGTCACCTCTGGGAATCTTCACCCTCATTTTGCTTTTTGCTGTCATCAGTGTCGTGCTATATAGCCAATTGTTTCGAATGTATCTAGAGAAACCAACGACAACGGATCAATTATCAGGATGAGTCTTTGGTTCTGTTGTTTTCTACCAAGTGTTTTTTTATAATTTTCGTAAGATTTTAGATTGTGGAGGGGAATCGATGATCAAGCTGAAAGATATCGGGAGGTTCGAGGAGCTTCCGGAGATCGCGCTACACATATATGAAGGAAATATTATGGCCCTGCAGGCTGCCATTGCTGCGGGCTGGGACATCGAGGAAGGCCTCGTTCTGAGCAAGTACACCACGTTAAGTCCGATAGATCTGGCGCTTCTATCGGAAAAACTGGAAGTGGTAAAGCTGCTGGTAGAACATGGGGTCAATCTGAATGTCCAGCGCAATCCTGCGTTTTTGAACGCGGTTCGCTATTGCAAGGAAGACATCGTTCGCTACGTAGCAGCGCAAGGCGCCAGGCTGGACATGCATAACCAGGTCGGCTCAGGCGCTTATTCGGAGGCCTACTATGGTAACAAAAACAACATCCCGCTTATTCATGAACTGGGATTGGATGTTAAGCAGCATGGTGGAGCCGTATTGCGCAAGGCCGTGTCGGATCACGATCGAAAGACGATTGCGTATTTACTTGATCAAGGAGTGGACATTAATTATAATCAGCCAGATATGGTCTATCCTTATTGTGCGACTCCGTTAACCGTAGCAGCGCGTATGGGGAATATTGGGCTGGTAAAATATTTGATTGAACACGGCGCAGACGTTACGCTAGCCGAAAAAGACGGGGAGAGAGCGTATACGATTGCTGTCAGTAACAAAAATGCACCACTGGCAGACTATTTAAAATCGCTTGAGCCGCCAGCATTTCACGACGTGGAAAACAAAAAGGTTGAGCTGAAAAAGTATAAACTGACAGATGAGCTGATCAGTTTTCTTACAGGAGACAAGCTGCGCCTGGAGTTGGCTCCCAATGAGTATGAAATCGATTATATTGACTTTTTTGCGCTGGCCGATACCATCGAGCTGAAAGTTGGTAGACAAAAATACCTGCGCCTGTCTGCCGACATCGATAACTACTCCCACCTGCAGCTCGTGTGGAATCCAAAGAAAAAAGGCCAGGTCGGCTGCTATGACATCGAGCATAAAGAGTATGCCGATTTGTGCAGCTTTTCAGCGTTTCTCGAAAAGCCAGAGGTGTATCTGGTCAAGTTTATGGAAGGCGAATTGTAAAATGGCATAAGAAGACCGCTATCTGTCTTGCCCCTGGTGAGGGTTTGTACAGAAGCGGTTTTTTATGTTCCATGTATTGTCCTTCTGATCTCAAAAAACTCTTTTTGTGTATTCATGCAACGCGGACCACCAATAGCTAGTGAGAGGAAAACGGAGAAAAGCGCGAAGGTCTTTGGAAACGCTGCCGAGGCGGAGTGGAAAAGGGAAACACGATCTTAAGCGTCCACCTCTGAGAGCCATCCCCGAACCCGCCACTTTGGACGCGGTTTCCCTTTCTCCATGCAGACGTACAGGAATGACCCCCTTGTAAGCGTTCCAAGAACCTGGAGCGTTTTCTCCGGTTTCCTCTCCTCCACAACAGTCCGACATACAAGCTCTTATATCTCTTATGCAACTAAAAACACACAAAAGCACATAAACACATTTCTTTTACCTTGCATTCACATTCACTTAATATTTCCCCCGTAACATGAGACCTAACAAAGAAAATTGAACATTTCACGCAGGGGAGAGGTTCTCATGAAGAAGTGGCATTATCCGATACTCGCATCAATTTTGTCATTGGCAGTTCTGGCAGGATGTGGACAAGCACCCAAGTCCCAATCAAACGCACAAGCACCTGCTACAGGTGGCTCCAGCACAGTAGCCCCGGCATCGGGCGCGATCACCGTGTACACCGCGCTGGAGGATGACCAGATCAAAACATATCTGGAATCCTTTAAAGCCAAGTACCCGGATGTAAAAGTGAACATCGTCAGAGACTCCACTGGCATTATTACAGCGAAGCTTTTGGCAGAAAAGGATAATCCACAAGCCGACGTCGTCTGGGGAACAGCAGCAACCAGCCTGTTGGTTCTCGAACAGCAAGGCATGCTCGAAGGCTATTCGCCAAAAGGAGTCGAACGTGTATCCGCCGAGTTCAAGGATTCCAAGGAGCCAACGAGCTGGGTCGGCATTGACGCATGGGAAACAGCCGTTGCTGTAAATACAAAGGAACTCGAAAAACGAAACCTGCCAATTCCTAAAACCTATGAAGATTTGATCAAGCCGGAATACAAAGGTCTGATTGTGATGCCAAATCCAGCGTCGTCTGGAACGGGACTTTTGACCATCAACGGAATTATGCAGCTAAAAGGTGAACAGGAAGGCTGGGATTATCTCGACAAGCTGCACGAAAATATGGCGCTGTACACACATTCAGGCTCAAAGCCAGCCAAAATGGCAGCGTCCGGAGAATATCCAATTGGCATTTCCTTTGGCTATCGTTCCATTACAGAAAAGAAAAAAGGCGCACCGCTTGAGGTTGTCTTCCCGTCTGAAGGCTCTGGCTGGGATGTAGAAGCGAATGCCCTGATGAAAAAGGCCGAGATCAAGCCGGAAGCAAAGCTGTTCCTGGATTGGGCCATCTCAGATGAAGCGATGAAAGCTTATAACCAAAATTTCGCGATCGTCAGTGTAAAACAAGAAGGCGGGACGCTGCCAGAAGGCTACGCCGTAGACCCGATCAAGCAATTGATCAAGCTGGATTTGAAACAAGCAGCAGAGAATCGTGATAACGTCTTGGCAGGGTGGGAAAAACGCTACGCTACCAAGAGCGAGCCTAAGTAAGTAGCGAGGAGAACAGCATGAGACAATCCTATCTATCCATTCAAGGGGTCAGTAAACGCTTCGGATTATTTGCCGCTTTGGAGCATGTCTCCATCGAAATTGACAAGAATGAATTCGTCTGTCTGCTCGGTCCTAGTGGCTGCGGAAAAACGACGTTACTGAGAATGCTGGCAGGATTGGAGCAGCCGACAACTGGCCGGATGATCGTAGACGGCAGGGAAATTACTTCCCTGCCTCCGGCAAAACGAAATATTGCGATGATGTTTCAGTCATACGCATTGTTTCCCAATCTGACTGCCGCCGAAAATATTGCTTTTGGTCTGCAAGAAAAAAAGCTGTCCAAGAAAGAAATTGCAGCGAAAGTAGAAGAGGCGCTGGACATGGTGGATCTTACTCATGCCGCCGCCAAATATCCCGCCCAGCTCTCCGGTGGACAACAACAGCGCATTGCTTTGGCACGGGCAATCGCACTTTCGCCACAAGTATTGCTGCTGGATGAACCGTTGTCTGCGCTGGATGCAAAAGTAAGACAAAAGCTGCGCCGGGAGATTCGCCGTCTGCATGAACAATTCGGAATGACTACGGTTATGGTGACCCATGATCAGGATGAAGCACTGACGATGGCAGACAAAATTGTAGTGATGAATCACGGGGAGGTCGTGCAGGTCGGTACCCCGGAGGAAATCTACAATACACCAGTGAACCCATTCGTTGCCGATTTTATCGGAGCGATCAATTTCTTCTCAAACAGCTGCTTTGATCACCCGATTGCGGATCAAACGAAACTGCTTGCGATTCGCCCGGAGCATATCCGCATTTTAGAGCAAGAATCAGAGTTCGGTATTCCGGCCCATATTTCTGAGCTGGAGTTTCGCGGAGCCTTTTACCGGATCTTTTTACGGTGGCAGGATGCTACGGGACAGATGAGCGAAGAGCTGCTCACGCTTGATGTACTCGCTCAGCAAGCACGCAGGCTTGGGCTATCCCGAAATAAAAAGGTGTGGCTGGAGCTGCCGCTGGAAAATTTACTCGCCTTTGAACAGTCAGCTACGACTACGGAGGAACGGGGGTGAGCAGTATGAATGCAGCCAGACAAGCCACAGGCAAGACGATGCAAAAATGGCTGATTTCACTCGTCATCGTCGCCCTAGGTGTAAGCGTACTATTGCCGTTGATCCAGTTGTTCTCGCGCGCGTTTTATGACAAGAGCGGGCAATTCATCGGACTGAACAACTTTGTGACTTACTTTTCGACGCCGGCCTTGTCCCAATCGGTTACGAACACGCTTTACATTTCAGCCATGACGACACTAATTGCCGTTACACTCGCGTTTTTCTTTGCTTACGCTTTGACGCGTAGCGGCATTCGGGGAAAAGGAGCCTTTCGCGCGATTGCCTTGCTGCCGTTATTCGCACCGACCATGATGCATGGGATCGCCCTGACCTATCTGTTTGGCAATCAGGGCCTCGTCACCACAGGGGTATTCGGACTGCTTCCATTTCAGTGGGATATCGATTTGTATGGTCCGGTTGGCATTACTTTGGCAGAAATCGTCTACGTATTCCCGCAGGCTTACTTGATTCTTGCTGTGTCACTTGCATTCGCTGACTACCAGCTCTATGAGGCAGCGGATACACTCGGCGCAGGCAACTGGCGCAAATTTTTTACCGTGACAATCCCAAGCATCAAATATGGAATCGTCAGTGCTTGCTTTGTTTGCTTTACGCTCTCGTTTACCGATTTTGGGGCACCAAAAGTAGTCGGAGGACAGTTTTCTGTGCTCGCTACCGATGTGTACAAGCAAGTCATCGGTCAGCAAAACATGACGATGGGAGCGACAGTTGGTCTGCTCTTGATCATTCCGGCTCTCGCCGCCTTTATCGTCGATCGAATCGTGGAGCGTAAGCAGCATTCCGCAATTACCGCCAAGTCCAAGCCATACCGAATCAAAGAAAATCGTTTTCGCGACGTCTTTTTCACGCTCATCTGTCTGTGTGTAAGTGGATTTTTGCTCCTCATGATGGCAGCAGTCGTGATCGCTTCCTTTATCAAGGTATGGCCGTATAATCTCGAATTCGGCTGGCAGCATTACGATTTTTCAGGCGTTGCCGGAGAAGGCATGACACCGCTATGGAACAGCATTTTGGTCGCGTTGCTGACAGCTGTGATCGGAACCGTAGTCACGTTTATAGCCGCTTACGCCATCGAGAAATCGCAGGTATGGAAAGGACTTCGGCAAACAGGTTACTTCCTTTCGATTCTTCCTTTGGCTCTGCCAGGACTGGTCATTGGTCTTGCCTACATTTTCTTTTTCAACAATCCAGGCAATCCTCTGCACGGCTTGTACGGCTCAATCTGGATTCTGATTCTCGCCAACGTGATCCACTTTTTCTCGGTCGGGTTCATTACGGCAACCAGCGCCTTGAAAAAGCTCGATCCAGAGTTTGAACAAGCTGCAGAGTCGATGGGCATCTCGCAAATCAAGGTCTTCTGGCGAGTAACCGTTCCCGTCTGCACGCCTGCGATCATCGAAATGGCAGTCTACTTTTTTATCAATTCCATGGTCACGATCTCAGCCGTCGTTTTTCTGTACGCAGCAGATTTCAAGCTGGCGTCCGTCTCGATTGTCAATATGGATGACGCTGGTGACGTTGCTCCAGCAGCAGCCATGTCGGTGCTGATCGTGGTCCTCAATATCATCGCTCGTGCTTGCGCAGAATGGATGGCAGCACGTATGAAAAAACGCACGGCATGGTCCAACCAAGAGAAAGGTCAGGTGACTTAAATTATGAAAGCAGTTGTATTTGATTGGGCAGGAACAATGGTGGATTACGGTTGTTTCGCTCCGTTAGCCGTTTTTTTACAGGTTTTTAAAAACAGAGGCATCGAACTTACCGCTGAAGAAGCACGTGAGCCGATGGGGATGCTCAAGCGTGATCACATCCAGGCACTGTGCCGGATGGAGCGTGTAGCAGGCTTGTGGCAGGAAAAATACGGACGTCTCCCGGATGAGTCCGATGTAGATGCTTTGTACGCGGATTTTGAACCGATGCTGATGGAAACGCTGCACCAATACGTTACTCCAGTGCCGGGAGCGATCCAGTTGGTAGAGCGCCTGCGAAGCCAAGGCATCAAGATTGGATCAACCACGGGTTATACCCGCGAGATGATGGCAGTCGTAACAAAAGCAGCCAAAGAGCAAGGCTACGCTCCAGATGTGCTGGTTACGCCAAGCGACATGCCTGCCGGTCGACCGTATCCGTGGATGTGCTATCAAAATGCGATCCTGCTAGACGTCTATCCGATGGGTGAGATGGTCAAGGTAGGCGACACGATAAGTGATATGAAAGAAGGGCGAAACGCTGGGATGTGGACGGTCGGTGTCCTCAAGGGCGGCAGTGAGCTGGGCTTGTCGCAGGAGGAAGTAGCGGACATGGCAGCGGATGAGCTGGAGGAGAGAATGGCCAAAACATCGGAGAGATTGCGAGCAGCAGGTGCTCATTATGTCATAGAGGAAATCGGACTGTTAGATGAAGTACTGGAAAAAATCAAGCTGCGCCAGGCAGCAGGAGAGCGCCCATAACTTGCGAGGCAGTTTCGATCAGATCAGTCAGAAGGGATGAGACATTTTGAATCAACATCAACAGGAAGCAACCGACAATCCGTATTTGCTGCTTACACCAGGACCGCTGTCTACATCGCGTAGTGTGCGCGAAGCCATGATGCGCGACTGGTGCACATGGGACCGGGATTATAACGAGCTCGTACAGTCGGTTCGACAAAAGCTCGTGAAACTCGCAACAGATCAAACGGAAGACTATACAACCGTACTTATGCAAGGAAGCGGAACCTTTTGTGTGGAAGCGGTCATCAGCAGCGTGATTCCGGCCGACGGCAAACTGCTCGTTCTGACGAATGGGGCATACGGTGATCGGATCGTGAAAATGGCGCAGGTGCATCAGATCGCTACAGCTGTTGTGGATTATGGAGAAGTATCCCAAACTTCTGTTGAGCCATTGATCCGAATTCTGGAGGAAGATACAGCGATTACTCATGTGGCGGTCGTGCATTCGGAAACGACGACAGGGATGCTCAACCCGATTCGGGGAATTGGTGAAATAGCTAAGAAGTATGGCAAGGTCTATATTGTGGATGCGATGAGTAGCTTCGGAGGAATTGAGCTGGATGTGGCAGAGCTTTCTATCGATTATCTCATTTCGAGTGCGAATAAATGCATTCAGGGTGTGCCGGGCTTCGGTTTTGTCATTGCCCGAACAGCTGCGCTCACAGGGTGCAAAGGGATTGCTCGGACACTCTCCCTCGATTTATACGATCAGTGGAACACGATGGAGGAGGAAAATGGCAAGTGGCGATACACCTCTCCGACTCACGTTGTGCGCGCTTTTGACCAAGCGCTGACAGAGCTTCTGGCAGAAGGCGGGGTAGTTAAGCGATATGAGCGCTATGCACGAAATCAAGAAATCTTGTCTGACGGGATGGAGCGACTCGGAATTCGGACCTTGCTGCCGAAAGAGTTCCAATCGCCATTCATTACATCCTTTTATTATCCCGAGAGCGATGCCTTTTCGTTCCAAGAGCTCTATGATCGCTTAAAGCAGGCTGGCTTCGTGATTTATCCGGGGAAAATATCGCAAGCCGATACGTTTCGGATTGGAAATATCGGCGAAGTTTATGCGGAAGACATGGAACGCTTGCTAGTTGCAATCGAAGAGAATCGATTTTGGTAGATAGCTCCTTGATTGTATGTCGCAATACCTCTACAATTTATGGTAGGGAAGATACTGAAATGTTGGGAAAATCTACGCTTGATACTTGCAACAGGAAGCGAAGCGTCAGATCTCGTTCGAGGAGCGCTTGATCTGATAGCAGATGAAATAGGGGGACAAGGCGTGTCGTCGTTATTCGGAGAAGAGCGTAAGCAGATCATTTTGCAGTTGGTAAACTCAAACGGCAAAGTGAGAACCAATGAGCTGGTGGAGAAGCTGCAAGTTTCTTCAGAGTCGATTCGCAGATATTTGGAAGACCTGGAAGCGGAGAAAAAGCTGAAACGCGTCTATGGAGGGGCTGTGAAGCTGAATTTGGAACGCTCCGAGCCATCCCATCTCAGTCGGGAAGTCATGAGAGCAGAAGAAAAGAAGCGGATTGGCCGAGTAGCTGCTGAGCTGGTTCAGGACAACGATACGATCGTCATCGACGAAGGAACGACTCCGTTGCAGATGATCAGCTTCTTGACCACCAAAAAGGATTTGACGATTTTGACGAGCTCCATTACGGCGCTCAACCTCCTGATCGAGTATCAAAACAATGGCATTCTCAAGGCAGAAGTCTATTTTCTAGGTGGAAAAGTCAATGCCAAGCACCATCGGGTCGGAGGAGCTTTTGCGGAAAAAATGATGAAGTCCTTTTATGTCGACAAGGCGTTTCTGTCGATGGACGGGCTGCTTTTGCACAAAGGTCTGACATGCTACGATCCAGAGCGTGCAGAGCTGGCCAAGCGTTTTATCGAAAATGCAAACGAAAGCATTGTCTTGGCGGATCATTCCAAAATCGGAATCAGTACACTGTGTAAGGTAGCTGATCTGATGGAAGTGGACATCGTCATCAGTGATGCACCTGCCCCAGAAGAATGGGATGCAGATTTGCAATCCAAAAATGTGACCTGGATGATCGCAGAAGAGCTGTAAATATCAAAAGCGGAACACGTTGGCCGTGATTGAATCTAGGCAGGCCGCCTGATTCACGAATCGGAAACGTCGTTCCGCTTTTTTCATTGCTGGATGTCCCTGGTTTAGGAGGTGCGACGAAGCATGCCCGATATAACCTGCAACAGGTTTTCTCTGACCAGTGCCGCGCCGCAGTTCCACTGCTGGGCTTCAATCAGATGGACTTTTCCGTTTTGGACAGCGGGCAGACTATGCCAGAGCGCGCTAGCTAGCAGACGTTGTGTCGCCCTGCGAGAATCCTGCTTCTCGGAGAGCAGCATGAAGATGCGATCGCCGGCGTAATCCGGCAAGGCAGCCTCCGAAATTTCCGCAAAGCCCTCTTCTGCTTCGAGGATCTCCTGAATCTTGTCTCCGGGAGCGAAACCATTTGGATGATAGAGGGCAGAGGAAAATCCGCTCATCAACGGAGGCAGTTTCGCCTTCCTTCATCCCCGTTTCCTTTAGCTTTTTCCACATGCTTTCAGCGCTTTGCTTGTACTCTTTCAGACACTTTTTTGCCTCTTCCTTTTTCCCAATGAGGTCACCGAGTAGTGTCATCCGCTCTTCCAAAGGAGCAAACGTATCGAAAATGACTGTTGGGGCAATTTTGGAAAGCGCATCAAAGTCCTTTTCGTCCGTACCGGCGTAAAGAATGACGTCTGGCTTCAGCTCCAATACCTTTTCCAAATTGATCGGGAAGCCAACATCCTCAACGTCTTGCAGACGATCTTCAAATACTTGATTGGTGTAGCCAGAGCCACCAACTGGCTTAACTCCCAGCGCTAGTGTATCTCCGAAAGTCTCGCCCCAAAAGATGATCCGCTGCGGTGATACCGGTATAGGACTCGTGTGTCCTTTATAATCGGTATACGAGCGAGTAGCCGCTTCTGCTGATGAAGGGGCATTCTCTTGCTTTTGACTGGTCTGGCTGCTGCACCCGAAAAGCAGACTCGTCGCAAGTACAATGGTTCCCACCGCTCCGACTATGCTACGAATATTGTTCATTCCCAATCTTCCTCCAATAACAAATCCATGATTAGAGCGTGTTGTCGTGTGATAATCATTATCATTTGCGACTTCATCATAGTAAAACGAAAAGGGCTGCTCAATGGACAAAAACGAAGCGGCCCTACTTGTATTTGTACAAAAACGAGGAGATATGGGGAGCCTGTTCACGAGTTTGGACAAAAAAAATTGGAGAAAATGCATTGTCAGAGGGCAGGGTAGGGACATATGATCAGGATGGAAAACAGTAGATGAGAATGAGAATCACAACAAAATGCTGCTCATTGCATACAGGAGAGGATCGAAATCATGGAAAAAACAGCTCGAAATATAAAAAAAGGCTGGATGTCCATTGCTTTGGTTATGGCACTCAGCTTGACCGCGTGCGCAGAGAAAGCGCCAGAACAAGCTGCGCCAGTGACTGCATCAGCCGAGCAAAAGCCAGCGGAACAATCGGCAACTGCCGAGAAGTCCGCTGAAACAAGAGTCGTCAAGGATGCTTACGGAGACGTAACGATCCCGGCCCAGCCACAGCGAGTTGCCGCTATTTATCAGGAAGACTTTATGATGGCACTGGGCGTGAAGCCAATCGTGCAATGGTATCACCCTGCTTGGGGAAAACAGGATTACCTCGGTTTGGACGTACCGGAGTTTGATATTACTGGCAGCATGGAAGCGCTGCTGCAGGCTGCTCCTGATTTGATTATTGTAGATGGGGGAGCCGATGCAGAGAAATACGAGCAGTACAGCAAGGTCGCCCCTACCTACAAGCTGCCGGATGAACTGCGCAATGATACGACCGGACGTCTCAAGAAAATTGCGGATCTGCTTGGAATTCCGGAAAAAGCAGACGAGGTGATCAAGAATTATGAGCAAAAAATGGCGGATGCAAAAGCGAAGCTGCAACAGGCAGTCGGAAATGAAACGGTTGCTGTCATCCGCTTGAATGTAGGGAACAAGCCTACGCTAGCCCTGTTCGGTGATGGCAACGTTTATACGGGAATGCTTTATAAGGAGCTTGGTCTGCAGCCTTATGCAGCAGCCAAAAATCAGGAAACACACGTCGTTCTCACAGAGGAAGCGATTCCGGCTATTGATGCGGATTATATCATTTTGTTCCCGTCGAATGGGACGTGGGATTCCACGGAAAACAAGGAGTCGCTGAAAATCCTCGAAACGCCGATTTGGCAATCAGTTTCCGCAGTCAAAAAAGGACATGTTTATAAAATGGACCGGACTCATTGGCAATCGGGTGCCCTGTTGGCGAACATGAAGAAAGCAGATGACCTGGTAAAAACGTTCGTCAAGTAAACGAGGGTAAGTCAAAAATTACGCAGAAAGCTTGTCGCCGATGGTTGATGAGCTTTCTGTTTTTCATTATAATAGAAATGATAATCATTCTCGATTAAAAGAAAGAGGGAGATACACATTTTCCAATCCGGCGATAAGCTGTATCCTCCTTCCCTCTACCTGTTGACAGGAATGGAAAGAGACAGTCTTATACCTGCTGCTTTGCAGTCTCACCGAGAAGTCGATGATTATACGATTCTCATCGCTATTGACGGACAGGGTCATTTGTATGTTGATGAGGCAGAATGTTGTATTGAACGGGAAAGCTGCTGGGTGGTACAGCCTGGTCAAAGCTATTGGATTCGTTCTGATCGACATGTCCTTGAATATTTTCGCATCACATTTCGCATGCTGCACCTGTCTGTCCAGGACAACGAAGCAGCTTTCGAGCCTTTTTCATGCTTAGGGGAGCTGGCCTGCACCCCCTTTTCAAAGCTGGTAGATCGTGTCAATGAAATTTACATACACCGGGATGAGACAGATGGTCAGCAACGGTTTTACAATCATGTGCGCTTCGAGGAATTGCTGTGCTTTTTGCTCCAGCAAAATGATGCAGGAAAGCGTGCGCTAGATCCCCGCCAGGCTGTAGAGCGCTCTGTTGAGTTTGTGCAGCAGCATTATCAGGAGCAGCTGACAGTCGATCAGCTGGCGACAGAAGCGCATGTCCCGCGCTGGCGCTATACGCAATTATTCAAGGAGGTAACCGGACAAATTCCGCTCGATTATATCAACAGCTTGCGGATGAACCGCGCCAAGCAGCTGCTCTTGATGACAGGTGACAGAATTCATGAAATCGCACAAAATGTCGGGTTTACAAGCGAGTACTATTTCAATCGCCGTTTCAAGCAAACGGTGGGCCTCGCCCCGGGCAAATATCGCAATATCCATCGGGATGATTTGCGTGTAGTCTCCCTTTTTATGGAGGATTATTTGGTCGCGCTCGGTCTTACCCCGATTGTTCAGTGGGCTCATACTTTTTGGGGGAAGCAGGACTATCTCGGTCTGGATGGTGTTCCAACGTATGATGTTTTGAAAAGTAAGGTCCATGATTTGGCGAATCAACATCCGGATGTGATCATGCTACGACAATGTACCGGTCTGAAAACGGATTTGTTTGAGGAGTGCGCCCGTATTGCCCGTACATGCGTGATTTGTCAGCTTGGTCCGGATTGGCGATCAACCCTGCGTGTATTAGGGGAGCAGCTGGGGCGCGGCGAACGGGCTGAAAATACGATCGCACAGTATGAACAAAAAGCGCAGGCAGCCAAGCGTGTACTGGAAAAAAGCCTCAAAGGTCAGACGGTCGCTTTTTTGCGTGTATCTGCCGAGATGATCAGTGTAGAGAAGAACTATACGGCGCCCGTTTTGTATCAGGATTTGGGGATGAGGCCGCATTCGCTTGTCATGCAGCTATCGACGCAGGAAGCGCGCGCAGGTGTGACGTGGGAGCAGCTATCTACGCTGGATGCCGATCATATTTTTTACGTCTTTGACAAATGGCATCAGGCGGGAAAAAATGCCGAGCGAGAACAAATCCAGCATCCGCTATGGCGTGCTCTCCCTGCCGTTCAAAACAACCGTGCTTACCATGTGGATTTCATGACCTGGATGAACCATGGCGTGATCGCAAACACAAAGAAAATTGATGAGGTATTGCGCGTACTGGCGTAGCATTGTCCAAAATGTCCAAAAGAATCATCGCATTTATCCATTGACACTTATTTCCTCGATCGCCTACAATTCTTTATGTGATAATAATTATCAATATCAATACATAATTCACTGTAGACATGCTTGAAACAGGCTTAAACCTTATTGATATTGATAGAAAAGGTGGCAAGTATGAGTCAACATGCACAATCCATACAAAAAGGAGCAACAACGAATCCGGTCAAGTTTCGCTCTCGTCCTTGGGCTGCTACGCTGATTTTGACGAGTGGCATCTTGGCTTTAATTCTTGGAATGTTTTTGTCTGTTTCATTCGGGGCAGCTGACATCCATTTTGCTGTCGTTTGGGACGCCATTTTTCATTTTAATCCTGATTTGACCCAGCATCAGATTATTCAGGAAATCCGACTTCCACGCCTTTTAGGCGGGGCGATGGTCGGAGCCAGCTTTGCCGTGGCTGGTGCGATCATGCAAGGAATGACGCGCAATCCGCTGGCTGATTCCGGCTTGCTCGGTCTGAATGCGGGTGCGGGCTTTGTTTTGGCGCTGTGCTTTGCCTTTTTCCCTGGCTTGCCGTTTATGTACCTGATTCTTTACAGTTTCCTGGGTGCCGGAGTTGGTGCCGGGCTCGTTTACGGGATTGGCTCACTGGCAAAGGGTGGTTTGACGCCGGTGCGTCTGGTGCTGGCTGGTGCGGCACTAAGTGCGTTATTGTCTGCGCTGAGTGAAGGAATTGCGCTATATTTCAAAATTGGCCAAGACCTCGCATTTTGGTACGCAGGGGGCGTAGCCGGAACAAAATGGTTCCAGCTGAAAATTATGTTCCCATGGATTCTTGTCGCGATTCTTGGGGCGATCGCCCTGTCTCGCTCCATTACGATGCTCAGTCTTGGTGAGGATATCGCCAAGGGTCTCGGACAACGTACTGTATTGGTCAAATTTTTAGGAATGATCATCGTGCTGATTTTGGCAGGCTCAGCGGTATCCGTTGTGGGGGCAGTGGGCTTTGTCGGCTTGATCATTCCCCACTTGACCCGTTATTTGGTTGGCGTGGATTATCGCTGGATTATTCCGTGTTCAGCGGTATTGGGAAGCTTGCTTGTCGTTTTTGCCGATTTGGCGGCGAGAATGGTGAATCCGCCCTTTGAGACTCCGCTCGGGGCACTCATTGCGCTAATCGGCGTGCCGTTCTTCCTTTACCTGGCACGTAAAGAAAGAAGGGAGATGTAATCATGCAATCACTTACCGCTCATGTAGATGCACGCAAGCGAGCAAGAGGCATCACCGTCATGATCGTACTTGGCATACTCATCCTGATCGCTTTTATCATCAGCATGAATACAGGCTTTATCCGGTTGTCTCCGATGGATTTGCTCATGACGTTCTTAGGATCTGGTACGGAGAAACAAAACCTGATTCTGTTTGACTTCCGTTTGCCGCGTATTGTGATTTCCATCCTGATTGGCGCGGGACTGGCTGTGTCTGGTTGTGTCATTCAAGGAATTTCGCGAAATGCTTTGGCGGACCCGGGAATTTTGGGGATCAATGCCGGAGCAGGCTTAATGGTAATGCTGTTCATCTCGTTTTACCCGTCTACCGCTGCTGCACCTGTATTTTTGCTGCCTGTTCTGGCATTGGTAGGCGCGGGCTTGACTGCCGCATTGATCTATATCCTTGCCTACAAAAGACATAAAGGCTTGTCTCCGATCCGCATATTGCTGACAGGGATTGCGGTCGCGGCGGGGATGAGTGCTGCGATGATCGTCCTGACTCTCAAGCTGAGCCCGGAGAAGTATCAGTTTGTCGCGACTTGGCTGGCTGGTAGTATCTGGGGGACAAACTGGAAATTTGTTTTGTCACTGCTGCCGTGGATCGTCGTTCTTTTGCCGTTTGTCTTTTACAAAGCACGTGTTATGAACGTACTCAATCTGGGAGAAGAGCTGGCGACTGGTCTTGGCGCTCCCGTATCCAGAGAGCAGCTGAAACTGCTGGCAGCAGCTGTTGGTCTTGCTGCTTCATGCGTAGCCGTGAGTGGCGGTATCGGGTTCGTCGGCTTGATTGGACCGCATCTGGCCCGCAGGCTGGTTGGACCAAAGCATGAGATGCTGCTGCCGACTGCAGCCCTCGTTGGCTCGCTTCTTGTCATTGTCGCTGATACGCTAGGACGTTGGATTTTGCAACCATCCGAGATTCCGACAGGCATCGTCGTAGCTGTAATCGGAGCACCTTATTTCTTGTATTTGCTCGCCCGTACAAAGACATAGAGAGATGTGGGCAAGCCGGGTAAGGCTGTTCGCGAAGGGAGAGAAAGATACATGCTACGCCGGTTCTTTGCTTATTACAGACCTTATATGGGGCTATTCATTCTTGATTTTTCATGCGCCATTTTAGCAGCGTTATTAGAGCTTGCCTTTCCTCTTGCTGTCAATCGGGTAGTAGATGACCTGCTGCCTAGCGGGGACTGGAAGCTGATCCTGTATGCGTGCCTGATGCTTTTAGGGATTTACGTCGTCAGTGCCGCGCTTCATTTTGTCGTTACATATTGGGGGCACAAGCTGGGGATCAACATCGAGTCGGACATGCGCAAGAAGCTGTTCGATCGGGTACAAAAGCTATCGTTCCGATTTTTTGATAACAACAAAACCGGTCATCTGGTTTCGCGGATGACGAATGATCTCATGGACATTGGCGAAATCGCTCACCATGGGCCAGAGGATTTGTTTATTGCGATTATGACCTTGACGGGTGCTTTTGGAATCATGCTGAGCATCAACTGGCAACTGGCGGTTCTCACCTTTATTATCGTGCCGTTGATGATTTACTTGTCTATGTACTTTAGCCGCAAAATGTCGAGAGCGTTTGATCGTATGTTCAAGGATATCGCTGATTACAACTCGCGCGTCGAGAATAATGTCAGTGGAATCCGCGTTGTTCAAGCGTTTGCGAACGAAAATCATGAAATCAAGCGTTTTGCACAAAACAACGAGCGCTTCCGTTTTACCAAGCTGATCACGTATCGCATCATGGCGTGGAATTCCTCGCTCAGCTTTATTTTGATGAAGCTCGTATCCTTGTTTGTGCTCGTTTGCGGTACGTGGTTTGTCATCGCTGGTGAAATGACGTACGGGGAGTTCATCGCCTTTGTCATGCTGTCCAACGTGTTTTTAGGGCCGATTAAACAAATTAACTCCGTCATTGAGACCTATCCAAAAGGCGTGGCAGGGTTCAAGCGTTATTTGGAGCTTTTGGAGACAGAGCCGGATGTGGCAGATTCGCCAAATGCGAAAGCAATCAGCAAGGTGCGTGGAGATATTCGCTTCGCGGACGTTACCTTTGGCTATGAAAACAAAGATAAGGTACTGCGTGATGTTTCGCTAACGATCCATGCTGGAGAAACCGTTGCATTGGTAGGTCCATCCGGTGCAGGGAAAACGACATTGTGCAGCCTGCTGCCACGTTTTTATGATGTGGACGCGGGAAGCATCTCGATTGATGGCATGAACATCCGCGAAATGACCTTGGAGTCGCTGCGCTCTCATATCGGAATCGTGCAGCAGGAGGTTTTCCTGTTCGATGGCAGTATTCGGGAGAACATCATGTACGGCAAGCTTGGCGCTACTGATCAGGAGATCTGGGATGCCGCAAGAAGGGCGCAGCTGGAGGAGCTGATTCTCTCTCTGCCAGAAGGCTTGGATACTATGATCGGCGAGCGGGGCGTGAAGCTGTCTGGCGGTCAAAAGCAACGCCTGTCTATTGCCCGGATGTTCCTGAAAAATCCTCCGATTCTCATTTTGGATGAGGCCACCTCTGCACTTGATACAGAGACCGAGTCTGCCATCCAGCAGGCCTTGTCGGAGTTGTCGCAAGGGCGTACCACACTTGTGATTGCACACCGACTGGCGACGATCAAAAATGCAGACCGAATTATTGTAGTAGCAGAAAATGGCATCGCGGAGCAAGGCAAGCATGATGAGCTGCTGCAAAATCAGGGTGTATATAATCGTCTCCATCAGGCACAATTCGGCTCGTAATGCTTCTTAATAGAACAAAACATGGGCGCTTCCACATCCAGGTGGGAGCGCTCGTTTGTTTTTGCGTAAAAACGCAGAGGGGGATATTGGGAAAAGATTGTATAATGAGTGATGTAGGGAACTGCCGCTCAAGCAACCGAAAACACTTTCACATGGGTTGAATGCGGGAAGGATGCTTGCCTTTTGCTATAATAGCGAATAAGAGAATGTCGCAAGCAGCAAGGGAGTGGGAAAAAGTGATTGATAGATTGGACCATTTGGTTTTGACGGTACGAGATATCGAAGCTACTTGCCGCTTTTACGAGCAAGTGTTGGGAATGAAGGCGGTCACGTTTGGAGAAGGCAGAAGAGCGCTCCAGTATGGCCAGCAAAAAATAAACCTGCATCAGGTCGGACACGAGTTTGAGCCGAAAGCAATGCACCCTGTCAGCGGTTCTGCCGATCTCTGTTTCATCGCTTCGGCCCCATTGGAGCAGGTGATTCAGTCGATGAAAGAACATGGCGTCGAGATTGTGGAGGGGCCAGTACAGAAGACGGGGGCGATGGGGCCGATTTTGTCCGTCTACATGCGCGATCCAGATCATAATCTCATCGAGGTTTCCAATTATTTGACACCGATGCTTACTCGTGTAAATCCACCAGACGATCCACTGCTAACCGATATAGCAAAAGTTTTTCACCAGAGAGAGAGCGGAATCATGGGCGCGCAAAGGACAGGCGTATTCAGCGTGCTGCTGCCTTTGGTCAAAATGGAAGATGGCCGGCTGGGCGTCTTGTTTGAAAAGCGGGCAAGCACGATGCGCAGGCAAGCCAACGAGGTTTGTTTTCCAGGAGGCAAGGCTGAGGACGGCGACGACTCGCGCTGGATGACTGCACGCCGTGAAACGAGTGAGGAGCTGGGCTTGCCGCTCGAGCATATTCACTATATGGGTGAGCTGGATATGCTGACGGGGCCAGGGTCAGCGACCATCTATCCGTTTGTGGGCTATGTGGAAGGGATAGCAAACATGCAGCCGAACCCGGAAGAGGTCGGAGATGTGTTTATCATCCCGCTGGATACATTGCGTGTGACGCAGCCAGCGACGTATCGCTCTACCGTATCGACAGAGCCTGAAGACGATTTTCCCTTTCATCTTATCCCGGGTGGCAAGCGTTATCCGTGGCGTGCAGGTACAATTGAGCATTTGTTTTATGAGATTGACGGCCGGGTGATCTGGGGCTTGACTGCACGGGTATTGGCGCATTTTTTGGAGCTGATTCAGTCAGACGAAGCGTTTTCGTAAGCCAAATATCGATCAAGGAGCGGATGCGGCATGTGGTCCTCAAATCCAGTAGCAACTCGTTTACAAATAAACTGGCCAATCATTCAGGCGCCAATGGCAGGCGGAGCGACGACCCCCGCTTTGGTTGCGGCTGTTTCCAAAGCAGGTGGACTAGGCTCGTTAGGGGCTGCCTACATGAGTGCGGAGCAGATACGAGTGGCAATTCGCTCGATCCGAGAAATAACAGACAAGCCCTTTGCGGTGAGTTTGTTTATACCCGAGGCGTTTGACCCGAACGAGGAGATTGCTTCCGGGGTCGCTTCGGAAATGAATGGGGTGCGAGATGAGCTGGGTATTCCGCATGATCCTCACGTGTCCCGCTTTACGGAGCCGTTTGAGGAGCAGATGGCGGTCGTGCTGGAGGAAAAGGTACCTGTGTTCAGCTTTACGTTCGGGCTGTTGGAGCAGCGCTGGCTTGCCGAGCTGAAGAAGCAGGGAACAACAGTCATCGGTACAGCGACAACAACGCGTGAGGCGGTCGCCTTGGAGGCAAGCGGTGTCGACATGATTGCAGCACAAGGTAGTGAGGCGGGGGGGCACCGGGGCTCCTTTTTACCAGATTCTCCGAGCAATTTGGTTGGTACGATGGCACTCGTTCCGCAGCTGGTGGACCGTGTAAAGATTCCGGTCATTGCTGCTGGCGGAATTATGGACGGGCGCGGGATTGCTGCAGCACTGGCATTAGGAGCAGGGGCAGCACAGCTTGGTACCGCCTTTTTGACATGTACGGAAAGTGGTGCACATGCTCTGCACAAAGCGGCGCTTGGGGAGACCCCGGATGAGCAGATCGTGCTGACACGTGCTTTCTCCGGGAAGTGGGCGAGAGGGATACAAAATGAATTCATGACGAGGTTATCGCCTCATGATCATGAATTGCCTTCCTATCCCATCCAAAATGCCTTGACCAAAGACATACGGGCTGCGGCGGGGAAAAATCAGCGAGGCGAATACATGTCGATGTGGGCTGGTCAAGCCGCATCTTTGACTCGGGACATGAGCGCGAGCGAGCTGTTGCTGCAGCTGGTAGCAGAAACCGAGCAGGTCGTGAGCAGGTTATATAAATCGGAGACAGACAGGTAGCTAGTCTTCATGGGAGGAACGGGAATGAACCAGGAGTTTGGTCTGCGCGGTGCAGTGATTGCAAATGGCGCTGAAATAACGGATGGACTCGTCGTCATTGAGGGGAGCACTATTCGTTTTGCTGGCGAAGCGAGGGAGTTTAGCGGTGAGCTGCCTGAATCAATCATTCAGGTAGACGGTTGGATTTGTCCGGGGTTTATGGACATTCACATGCATGGAATTGATGGACACGATACGATGGACGGGACACCCGAATCTCTGCAAGCGATCTCCAAGGCATTGACGAGATTTGGGGTAACTTCTTTTTTGGCAACGACCATGACTGCCCCTTATGAACAGATTGAGCCAGTGCTCGCAAGTATTGCCCAGAGTAGTCGTTTGGGACTGGATGGTGCAGAAGTCGTAGGTATTCATCTGGAGGGGCCGTGGATCAATCCGCTCTATAAAGGAGCGCAAAAGGAAGAGAATATTTCTTTGCCAAAGCTTGCGGCAGTACGCAGATTATATGAGCTGGCAGAGGGGCTGATCAAGGTCGTCACAATCGCGCCGGAGCAGCCAGAGGCACTCGATGCGATTGCCTGGCTGAAAGAGCAGGGCGTGATCGTATCAGCAGGGCATACAGGTGCAAGCTTTGCTCAGGCGACGCAAGCTGTCGAGGCGGGCGTACGCCATTTCACCCACTGCTTCAATGCCATGACAGGACTGCATCATCGGGAGCCTGGAGTTGTCGGTGCCGCCATGTATCATGAGCAGCTCAGCACGGAGCTGATCGCAGATGGGATTCATGTGCATCCAGCCGTGATGAACATCCTGTACCGCGTTAAAACGGCAGGACGTCTAGCGCTCGTCAGCGACTCGATGCGAGCGGCTGCGATGGGAGAAGGTTCGTATGACCTGGGGGGACAGGAAGTGCATGTTCACGAGAATCAGGCCAAGCTCGCTGACGGGACCCTCGCAGGTAGCATCCTGACGCTTAATCGCGCGGTGTGCAATATGGTGACGCTTAGCAAGGTTCCTTTGCCAGAAGCGGTAGAAATGGCTTCGCATACGCCTGCAACCATTTTGGGCTTAGGAGAGCGAAAAGGTCGTCTTGCAGCCGGCTATGATGCCGATATTACGGTTTTGGATCAGCAGTTTCATGTAAACATGACCTTTGTAGCCGGGAAGAGAGTTTACCAGAGGGCATAGTCTATGGGACAAAAAACAGTCTGGGATTTTTCTCAGACTGTTTTTGCTTGAAGCAGGCTGGCTCATGTCCAATTGGCAGCGTGCTTGTCCGTAATCTCGATGAACTTGCGCATAGCGGCGGTCACTCGTTTATTTTTATGATAGGAAAGCTGCGTGTAAAATGAGTCTAGTAGCTTTTCTTCCGCGATCATGGATAAGCTGCCTTGCTCGATTTCATTTTTCACGGTATAAAGCGGTAAAAGAGAAATGCCTAGTCCATTCATGACGCATTTTTTAATCGTCTCCATGCTGGAAAAAGACAATGGATTCCCATAGGTGAACTGTTTTTGCCGCAAGTATTTCTCGAAGCCCATTGTAAAGCTACAGCCTTTTTCACTGAGAATGATCGTTTCTGGCGCAGGTGGATGTGAAAAGGTCGCTGGCGACAATGCCGACTCGGGAGCACCGATGATGACCATCGTTTCTTTTTTCAGGTTCGTAACGATCAGGTTAGGGTCTGTGATAGCAGGCTCGATGGTAAAGACCAGGTCAACCTCGCCAGTATGCAGCATTCCGCGCAGCTCATTGCATATGGCATTCTTTAAAAAGATATTTACGCCGGGATAGCTTCTCTTGAATTCTTTTAAAATTTCTCCCAGCCGATAAATGGAGAGAGATTCGGCTGCACCAATGACAATATCCCCTGAGATCCCCGTTTGCTCAGCTGCGAGGCTCCTGATTTCCTTGTACGTATCCAGCATTTTGCGGGCATAGGGTACCAGCTCTCTGCCGAAATTCGTCAAAATCACTTTTTTCCCCAATCGGTCGAACAACGGTGAGCCTAATTCATCCTCAAGGATTTGGATGTGCGAGGTAATCGTGGACTGTGCGTAACCGAGCTGCTCGGATGCTGTTGTAAATTTGCCCGTATCCACAATCGCCAGGAACGTCTGCAAATGTCTGATTTCCATGAAATCCATCCTTTTTGAACGAATGAAAATGTATATTCATTTATCATATCAGATTATTCGATCATTCTCTTCAGTTGTTTCAATTTTACTGATGACAGAGGCAGCTCGTATACTTAACAGCAACAAGACCCATGAGGGAAAAGGGAGCTGCAGAGGAATGAAAAAAGTATGCTTGTTGTTGGCTGACGGATTTGAAGCAGTGGAAGCAAGTGTTTTTACAGATGTGATCGGATGGAACAAGTCGCTGGGAGACGGTACGACACAGCTGGTTACGGTCGGGCTGCATGATCAGCTGCAATGCACCTTCAATTTTACGGTCATTCCTGAATTACAAGTAAGTGACATGAATATAGACGAATTTGATGCACTCGCAATTCCAGGGGGATTTGAAGAGGCGGGGTTTTATGAGGATGCGTACAGCGAACCGTTTTTAGGCGTCATCAGAGAATTTGAGCGACAAGGAAAGATTATTGCCTCTATCTGTGTCGGGGCGCTCCCTGTTGGCAAGAGTGGAATTCTTGTCGGGAGAGAGGGGACTACGTACAATTTAGGAGAAGGACGCAGACAAAAGCAGCTGGCTGAGTTTGGGGTGAAGGTTGCCCCTGATCAACCCATCGTGGTAGACGGGAATATCATTACCTCCTACAATCCGTCTACCGCTTTCGATGTTGCATTCAAGCTGCTGGAGATGCTTACGACCAAGGAAAATTGCGTACATGTCAAGCGGCTCATGGGTTTTGTATAGGTCGCACGGAAAAAACAAAGCTACAGCCGGGAAAAGGCTGTGGCTTTTTGCTTTCGCGTTCTTGCGCTGCTACGGGCTAGTGCCATCCGATTTGTGAGGATGAAACCAGATCTTGTGAAAGTCCAGCCACCCTGACGAATTGATTGTCACACCGCGCACCGATTTGTGGAAGGATGTCTGGGATTTCTTTTGAACCAGATAGAGGACGGCGCGATGATTCAGGATACGCGTCTCTGCATGGGCAAGCAGGCTCCTTCGTGCCACTTCACTTGGTTCCCGAAAAATGGATGTCGTCACTTTGCTGATTTCCTTTGCCAACGGTTCATCAAAGGCGGGGAGGAAGTAATTTTTCTGGATGTACATTTCCAGCTCGCTGATCTCGTCATTGCTGAACACATTCCCAAACAATTGACAATCATGCTCCGGCAAGCCGTCACGTGTCGCGAATTCAGCCTGATCCCTCACCTCGACCTCCAGATTGATGCCAAATCGCAGACAGCGCTCCTTTATCCAAAGCGCGTCGGGTTCATGATAGGCCGTGGCTACTAAACGGAGCACTTCTCCACGATACCCGCTGTCCGCTATGAGTGTCATGATTTCTGCATGCTGGAGAGGTACGGTTTTTCTTCGGCTTTTCTCCGTTGCTGGATTGAATGGACGAAAACCAGTTGCCGGATAAATCCGGTCACCGCCCAAATCGGCTATCATCTGCTCACGATCGATAAGATGGTCGAGCGCAAGGCGAAATTTGGGATGACTATGTGGACCGTTCTTCCATTGGTTAAAGACGAGGATATTACAGCAGGAAAAGAACGTTTCGAGATTACACCACTCGGCACTGCCATTCACAACCGCTTCTCGCAAAGCCTCGGCTCTTGTGGTGACACCATGGGAAACGATGACGGAAGTCCAGTCCGGCTCTTTTATTCGCCCTGATTCCAATTCGGGGAAGGTGAGCACCTCTACCCGATCAAGCTGAGGCCTTCCTAAAAAATGAGCGGGAAAAGCCTCCAATACACACAAGTCTTCCTTGAAGCGAGCCAGCTGAAAAGGTCCGGTTCCCACTGGCTTTTGTGCAAAGGAAGGCTCCCCCTGGCGCACGATATCCTCGGGGACGATGCTGGTCGGAACGGTTGTCAATAAACGTAAAAATAAATGATTCGGCTCTTTTAAACGAATTCGTACCGTTTTCGGATTGATCGCTTCGAGCTGTGCAATGTCTTGCACCATCCAGCTTGCCTCAAAGCGTTCAGGATGAAGCCGAAGCCGATCCAGTGAAAAGATGACATCCTGGGCAGTCAGCTCGCGTCCATGATGGAACAGCACATTTTTGCGCAGATGAAACGTCCATTCACACTGATCAGGACTGGTTTCCCATGAATGCGCGATGCAAGGATGGATTGTTTTTGTTTCATGATCGTAAGTAACCAATGTATTGAATAGCTGTCCGGCCAAATGTGCATCGAAATGATAATAAACCAAGGCTGGATCAAGCGTGACGATTTTACGGTAGACAGGAAAACGCAAGGTGTCGTGAACCGTGTTTGCTTTATCCTGTGTTGAAAAGCCCATTCCTTCTGACAGCCAATCCATAAACTGATCCTTGCTCGTGGGGCTGCCGAAGCGGTTCATCAGCTCCATGGCTTCCTTTACATCCCCCTGCTCCATTCGCAGCTTCACTTCCGCCAAAAGGACGTCCGTAGAGGCAATGAGAAAGGTCAGCATCGAAGTATTCCCGCGCCCCCGGCCAGCCTGCCACTCGATCCAGCCTTCCTCGCACAGCTTGCGTACGATCAGCTTGGCATAGCGCGGGGTACAGTGCCATATGCCTGTCAGCTTGTCGATTGTGACTGAAAAAGGATGTCCGATTTCCAACGTGTTAAAAAATGAACGAAGCTCTAAAAAATGCAGAACTGATGCCATAGTGGACTCCTTTGCTTGAGCTAAAAGGTGATGCAATTCAATCAAATCATACCCTTTTTCCCCTTTTTTAGATAGATATACTGAAGGGGAAGGGAAAGAAGCTTATAGAGACGAGTGGGAGACGAATGGAGAGGGTCATATGATTTTCAAAACGTTGTTTCACAAGGCGCAATTTCATCCGGTTGCATGGGGTGTCATCATTGGAACCTTTTTGTCACGGACAGGGTTTTTTATGACGCTTCCGTTTTTGGGGATTTACTTAGGAAAGGAAAAAGGCATTGATCCGGCAACCGTAGGAGCTATTTTAGCCATAAGCTTGCTGGTCGGCACAGTTAGCAGCTTTGCTGGCGGGGCACTCTCTGACCGATTGGGCAGGTATCCTGTCATGATCACGGCGATGGGGGCGTGGAGCCTGGTCCTGGTCGGATTTGCTTTTGCCAGTGAAACGTGGATTTTCTTTGTTCTTAGTGCGTTAAACGGCCTGTTCCGGAATGTGTTTGAACCGACAGCACGGGCTTTACTTGCTGACGTCACGCCTGAGGATCGGCGCACGGATGCTTTCAATGCCAGATACTTTGCCATCAATTTAGGCGGTGCGATTGGCCCGCTGATTGGCTTGAAGCTGGGGGCAGGCAGCTCCTCGTCGCTGCTGCCGTTTCTGGTGAGTGCCATTATTTTTGCGTTATATGCGGTTTTGCTGGTGGTCTTTATGCTCCTGTTCAAGCTGGAGGCGAAAGAAAAGTCTGCTGTGGTTTCGATCAATCAGATGGCGCGAATCGTATTTACTGATAAAGTCTTTCTTTACTTTCTACTCGGCAATATTTTCGTTGCGGGAGCTTATTCCCATCTGGATACGACACTGTCCCAATACATTGGGCATGATCGGGTAGAGGCATACTCATTTCTGTTTATTGTCAATACTCTGGCGGTACTGATCTTTCAATATCCATTGGCTAGGCTGATGAAGCGCTTCTCGTCGCTCGCGGCATTGAAGATCGGATGTCTCTTTTTCGGGTTAGGGCTTTTCGGCTTCGGAATTTTTGACAATCTGTTTCTGCTCGCTTGTTCGATGGTCGTGTTTACGATTGGAGAAATCCTGTGCTTTGTAGTTGGAGACGTACTGATTGGGGAGATTGCCCCTGGACATTTGCGCGGAGCCTATTACGGAGCAAGTGGATTTGCCTTTATCGGACAGAGTGCAAGTGCTTGGGTTGGCGGCATTCTGCTGAAGTATTTGGGATTTGACCAGGGGCCGCTCATTTTCGCTATTCTCATGCTGCTGACCTTCATCGCGTTCCCGTTCTATCAGCGAGGTCAGCATATTTTGGAGCAACGACAAAAACTAAAAGTCAGCTGTGAAAAGACAACAGAAGCCATCGTTTGAAAAGGAGAGTCTTTATGAATAAAATCAAGCAATTTTGCGCGCTTCACAACACCCCGGATATTTTGTTTTTAGGGAATGCCTGGGATGTGCTTTCTGCCCGGACGTTGGAGAAGAGCGGCTTTCAAGCCATTGGCACGACAAGCTGGGGAATTGCCGCCTCACTAGGCTATGCAGATGGGGAAAATATTGATTTCGGACTCCATCTGTCTATTATCAAAATGATTGTAGATCATGTTCAGATACCAGTTTCCGCTGATATAGAAGCGGGGTATGGGGAAGCAGCTCCTCCTTGTACGAGTTGAAAACAGAGTTGTAGAAGAAGGGAGTGGGCAAAGGTGCATGCCGTAGAAGGAATCATGTACCCTTGCCTTTTTTATGTATCATAAGCCTACTCATTTTTTTGAATGACTCCCAGCATGTTATCATTGGGGTCAAAAAACTTCAGAACCCAGCCAAAGCCATCGTTTTGATAATGAGTAATCGTAACCTTTTGGGCCAGCAGGTGATCATACAGGGAATGAATATCAGCAGTAGTGAACAGGAAAACAGGCATGGGCTGACTGTCGACGGTAAAGGTGGCGGAGGTCTTGTCAGCTGTTTCCCATAACATTAGAGTCGGCCCAGTAGACAAGGCGAGAAAAGCTGATTGATCAAATTCAGCTTGCAAAGAAAAACCCAAATGCTCACAATACCAGTCAATAGCTGCATGCAGATTTTTGACAGGGATTTGTACGTGAAGCAAGGCTGCGATATGGGACATGACAAAGGCCTCCTATATATTGTATCAACGATTTGACTTCAAGCGTCATTCGCTTGGTTGACGAATCGTTTGATTCACGAGCTGATCCGCAAGCCTGGTAGTTTCCGGTAGACGATAGTTCGGCGAGAGCTTTATGATCCAGTCGCAGGCGGTTTGCAAAGAAATGCGATGACCGACGGATACGTAGATCGGCTTCGTATTCGCTTGTGTTCGCAAGACACCTCCGACTACTTCGTCCTGATCGATCAAGGGCGAAACCGCACCTCTGATCTGGTCAGGCTCTGTATACTCCCCCAGCAGTCTCGTTTTTCCACAGCCGATAGTAGGGATATCGAACAAAACACCTAAATGACTGGCGAGTCCAAATCTTCTCGGGTGAGCAATTCCTTGTCCATCACAGACAACCAGGTCTGGTGAAGTCGTGACTTGTTTGAATGCCATGATGATCGGGGGCAGCTCGCGAAACGAGAACAAGCCTGGTATGTATGGGAAGTGAACAGTGTCTTTTACAACCACAGATTCTACGACGTTCAGTGAGTGGGCATCCAGAATGACGATTGCAGCGATTAAAGCATCACTCTCTTTGGCATAGGCCACATCTACGCCGGCAATATAGCGGATCGTGGTGAATTGATCTTCTTTGATCACTGTTTTTCCCAGTGTTTGCTGGGTTTGCATGGCTTCCTCTTCGCTTAAATCCCAGCGATGATGCAACATTGGCTCCATGGTCGGTTCACCTTTTTCGGTCATCAATTTGCGCATGGCGTTCCCTTATTGTACCAGATCATTTCCATAATCAGGGGACGGGCGAAACGAAACTTGCTAGAATAAAGAGGAAAGGAGTTTTAACATGACCATCGCGAGAGAAAAAGAGGAGATACCTTATCAGCCGTTTCTGTGCGTTATAACGTATTGAAAGCGATATAACATACGATCAAGTGCTGAGAACGAGCGCAGAAGGGTGGTTATGAACCGATGTCCACGCCTCTTCTATCCACAAAGCTGTATGTTCCACCGAGACGACCCAAAACGGTCCTTCGTCCGCGATTAGTTGAACGGCTGAATGAGGGGCTGCATCGCAGATTAACACTCGTGACAGCTCCGGCAGGGTTTGGAAAGACGACGCTTGTCAGTGAATGGCTAGCGGAATGCGATCGACCTATTGCCTGGTTGTCGCTGGATGAGAACGATAGGGATCCAGCACGCTTTTTACGATATGTATGCGCAGCTTTGCAAACGATCGGGGTCAGGGTGGAAGCAGATATAGTGGGGGCTCTTCAAGCTCCGCAGCCGCCATCCATGGAAGCTATTTTGACTGTATTGCTTAATCAAATAGCGGCCAGTCCAGAGTATTTTGTCCTCGTCCTTGACGACTACCATTCTGCCCAATCCAAATCAATCGACCAGCTCATCACCTTTATCCTCGCACATCTGCCGCCGCACATGCATGTGATTATCACAACTCGGAAGGACCCGGATTTTTCGCTTGCCAGACTTCGCGCCAGGAGCCAACTGACCGAGCTTCGCGCCCCTGAATTGCGATTTACGTTCGCTGAGGCAGACGCATTCTTCAGGGAAGTGATGAGTGTTACCCTTTCATCTGAAGAGATGGCTCTGCTTGAAGCGCGGACAGAAGGCTGGATTGCGGGATTGCAATTAGCAGCTCTTTCTATGCAGGGCCAGGAGGATGCAAGCAGTGTGATTCAAACGTTTAGCGGGAGTCATCACTTTGTCGTGGATTATTTGATGGAGGAGGTGCTCCAGCAGCAGCCTGTCAGTGTGCAATCATTTTTACTACGTACATCGATTCTGGAGCGTATGTGCGGACCGCTTTGCGATGCTGTGCTTGGTAGTACAGTAGGGGAACAAGATGGAGCTTTTGCTTCGGGGCAAGAAATGCTGGAGTCTCTTACGCATGCCAACCTGTTCCTCGTACCGCTGGATCATGACAGGAGATGGTATCGCTATCACCATCTTTTTGTGGACATGCTTCGGGAGCGATTGCAGCAGAGCCGGCAGGCTAAGAGAACAATTACGGATGAGAGCGTTGCCGATTTGCATATTCGTGCCAGTGAATGGTATGAAGTGAATGGGCTTGAGCTGGAAGCCTTCCAGCATGCGATCGCTGCTCATGATACAAAACGTGCTACTCGACTGGCAGAGGGAGAGGGAATGCCCTTGCTTTTTCGCGGTGAGGTGTTTCCTGTCATGAATTGGTTGCAAGCCTTGCCTGTGGGAGAGCTGGATAAAAGGCCATCCTTGTGGGTGATGTATGCTTCTGGACTGCTGATGATGGGGCAAACGAACGATGCCGAGCACAAGCTGAAAGCGGCTGAGCTTGCCCTAGGTGGTAGCAGGCAAGGGGAAGAGAATCGGGATGTGATCGGACATATCGCAGCCATCCGTGCCACGATGGCTGTCAGCAAGCATCAGGCGGAAACGATCAGAGAGGAGTCCAACCGTGCCATTCAATACTTGCATTCAAATAACCTGCCTGTTCGGGCAGCCGCCATGTGGACGCTCGGATATGCCTATCAACTCCAAGGCGAGCGAATCGCCGCGAGCGAGGCCTATACGGAAGCTTTAGCTATCAGCCAAAAGATCGGGCATACCCTCGTCTCCATGATGGCTAGGATTGGGCTGGGAAAAGTGCAGGAAGCGGAAAATCAGCTTATTGCAGCAGCCAAGATGTATCGTTTGGCAGGGGCGCTCGCAGGTAATCCTCCGCTTCCGGCTGCGTCTGAAGCATACTTGGGTTTGGCGCGTATTTATTATGAATGGAATGATTTGGTGGCTGCACGGCAGCATGGAGAAAAAGCTGTTCAGCTGGCCCGGCAACTCGAGCATACGGACAGAGGCATTGCCTGTGAGGTATTTCTTGCCAAACAAAAGCTTGCAATTGGAGAGGTGAGCGCTGCAGCGGTGATGTTGGACAGGGCAGATCGAGTTGCTCGCAAGCAGCAATTCGTTGCGCAGTTGTCTAGCATAGCGGAAGCGCGAATAGTTGTAGCGCTTCGGCAAGGCAATGTGGCAGTAGCTGCCGATCTGGCGCAGCGGCAAGGGCTTCGCACAGGACAAGCGCGTGTGCATCTGGCCCAAGGAGATACAGCGGCTGCATTGGAGATATTGGAATCGGTGCGAAAAGAGGTGGGAGTCCAGGGTTTGGAGAGTGAGTCTCTCAAAACTGCGGTTCTTTTTGCGGCAGCCTGCTATGCACATGGCCAGAAGCACAAAGGTGCGAGCGTATTGAAAGCTGCGCTGGCAATTACTGAGCCTGAGGGCTTCGTACGGACCTTCATCGACGAGGGCTTCCCGATGGCCCAGTTGTTGCGTGAGGTCGCAGCTACGGATGGTTCTTCGGAATACCTTTGCAAGCTGCTCGCCGCATGTGAAGCAGAGTGGAAAGATGATGACAAAAAGGGGCAGCAGCCTGTTGAGTCTGTCTCTTCTCTTATCGAGCCGCTAAGCCCCAGAGAACTGGAAATACTGGAGCTGCTCGCGCGAGGTCTCTCGAATCAGGAAATAAGTGAGAGGTTGTTTCTCGCGCTGAGTACTGTGAAAGGGTACAACCGGAACCTGTTTGACAAGCTGCAAGTAAAGCGGCGAACAGAGGCAGTCGCTCGTGCACGTCAGCTTGGTTTTGTGTAATCCTCCTTTTTTCATACTTAAGTAGCTATTAGGTTATTGGGAACTGCACATATACTGATCCCAAACGAAGAGGTTTGGGGGAACACCATGAAAGCGATTGTTTGCACCAAATATGGATCACCGGAGGTACTACAGCTGCAAAAGCTCCAAAAGCCTGTTCCGAGAAATAATGAAGTCCTCATAAAGGTTCGGGCGACAACAGTAAGCTCTGGAGATTGCCGGATACGCAGCTTTCAAAGCCCGCTTTTGTACTGGATTCCGATGCGCATTGCTTTAGGTCTGCGAAAGCCAAGAAAACCAATACTCGGGACGGAGCTATCGGGAGAGGTAATAGCTGTGGGGAGCGATGTCCAGCGATTTCAGGTCGGAGATCAGATTTTTGCCTTTACAGGTATGGGGCTAGGCGCCCATGCTGAATATATTTGCTTGCCGGAAGACGGGCTGTTGGCAACCAAACCGACCAATGCGACTTTTGAGGAAGCTGCGTCCGTATTGTTTGGAGGAACGGCAGCCTTGTACTTTCTGAGGAAAGCAAAAATCCAGCGTGGACAAAAAGTGCTGATCTTTGGCGCATCTGGTTCAGTTGGGACCTCAGGGGTACAGCTCGCCAAGTACTTTGGGGCAGAGGTTATCGGGGTATGCAGTACAGCCAACGTAGAGATGGTCAAAGCACTCGGAGCCGATCATATAGTGGATTACACCAAAGAGGATTTTACAAAAAGCCAAGAGCGCTACGATGTGATCTTTGATGCAGTAGGTAAAAGTGAGAAAGTGGCCTGCAAAAAGGTAATGAAGGCGAAAGGGACGTATGTAACCGTAGAAGGCAGCGGGATGGCAAGGGTGCGTCTGGAGGATGTTTTGACGCTAAAGCAGCTGATAGAGTCCGGTCAGTTCAAAGCGGTCATAGACCGATGCTATTCGTTGGAACAAATGCGAGAGGCTCACACGTACGTTGAAAAAGGGCATAAAAAGGGAAATGTCGTAATTACCGTTAAGTAAAACGTAGAGAGGAAGGGAAGAGCATGACAACCGTACAAAATGTATGGAATAGCAGCTGGTTTGGAGAAAAACCAACCTCTACCGTGGCGGAGCTGACCCAAAAATTACGGGAAGCAATGACAGAAAAAGAGATGCTGTTTCTGCTGATCGAGTTATATAAAGCGGGTGACTTTACGCAGAAGCCACTCCTCATACAGCTCATGAATCATACGAAAGACGAGGCTATACTGAATCTTTGTATTCGCCTCTTTTTTTCGATTTGCACACATGAGGATGTACGTGAGACAAATAACCTGCGCTTTTTACAGGATGCATCGGAATTTATCGTAAATACCTTTGCGTCAGCAGCGCCGACGTCTCTTTCACCAGAAGTTATTCCGTACTTGTTGGCTTTGCTGGAAGAGTGGGATGACATTCCTGATACATCCGTCATCATCCGCGACTCGATCGATTCCTTTCTCTCCTTCGAAAATCAGTACGGCGAAGAAGCGACAATCGAGCAAATAGCGGAGTGTTTTCTGGATTTCGGTGATGAGAATGAGGGAGAGATGTATTATTTTGATCAAAAGCCAGCTTTTCCTGGCGACTTGACCAAGCCATTGATCCACAGAGTTTTTATCGCTGCCAATAACGAGGAGCGACTCCAAATGGAAGTGATTCCTTCGTTATTGTCCATATGGTCTGGCAAGAAGGTGCCTGGTGAATACGACACGGTTATTACGGCAAGCAATTATCAGAGCTTCATCAGCTATGTTGAGGGACTCGCCAACCAGAGCTGGGAGAAGGGGCGCAAGTATTTCTACGGCCATCCATTATGAAAAAAGGCTGGATTACTCGGTTGCATGTTCTCCCATTTCTTGCAGGATATCAACATGGTCTATCTCCCACGTAAAGAAGGAGCGCTTCTGTAGCGTGAAAACGAGAGTGCCGTTGTATATGTTTTGAATCGAATTGTCTGGTTGGTATTGAATGACCTCGAAGGTAGCGATCACCTGAGCTTGGTCTTTAAGAGGAGATGCTTCTTTGATCTTGATATAGGGTTTTCCTAGGTGATGATCCTCCGTGAATGTAAAAAATGATGCAATCTTATCGATGTCTGTTTTAGCAAGCGGCAAATGTTCTGAGGTGAACCCGATTTTTTCTATGGTAGTCTCAACCACATCTGTTGGAGAGGTTCTACCAAATAGAAAAAAAGTGATAACAACCAACAAACACATGACAGAGATCCATTGTATTCTTTTCTTCATTTCATTCCCCTTTCTCACTACTATTCTCGACATGTCAATAAGTCTAGGCAATGGATATCCTGGCAGTCCATTTGCTATAATGCTCCCAAGCAATTCGAATACGGGCAGGAAGTAGGACCGTTTCCTACGCTATTCAAAGGGGGACAAACAAGCTATGGACGTTCGGATTATGGAGAGAGAGGCGTTTATTGTTGTCGGCAAGTCCAGACAAGTCAATTGCTTGAATGAGGAGCATCCACAGCGAATTTCCGAGTTTTGGGCGGAGAGTCACCAAGATGGCACGCTGGAAGAGCTGGTCCGCATCGGTACGACCGGGGAATTGTTCGGCGTATGTGTGGACATGCAGCCCGACCAAGGAGTTCTCACCTACATGATCGCTTGTGTGGCAGATCGAGCCTTGGATGAATCAAGCTTCACGTCGTTTACGATTCCCACTGCGACCTGGGCGGTTTTTACCTCGACAGGACCATTGCCGGGCGCGATTCAACAAGCTTTTGGCTACGCTTTTCAGGAGTGGCTGCCAGCTTCCGAATATCGACATGCTCCGGCTCCCGATCTGGAGGTATACCCCTCAGGTGATACGATGGCAGCAGATTATCGGTGCGAGGTCTGGATACCGATTGTGAAAAAATAAGGGAGAAGCCGGCTGCAGATAGCAGTCGGCTTCCTTGTTAACCAAAGAGTTATGGTCATGCATTACGTCATTACGAAACTTGCGTATGCGAGAAAATTGCCTGAATGATTTGATCCCAGTCGTCGCTGTGAACTTCATGGCCGGTTCCATCCAGAGTAAGTAACGTAGCTTGAGGAATCTCCTCTGCCAGCGCAAGACCGTGAGCATAGGGAAGGATCGTATCATCTGTTCCGTGGATCACCAGTGTCGGAACACGAATTTCATTTGTTTTGCCTTCATAAAAATCGTCACCTGTGAGTAAGGCATGATTAAACATACTCAACAGTTGGTTAGCTCGTTTGATTTCTGTTGTTACTTGCTTGTGAGCACGCTCCTCATCGAACTTTCGCTTGGAACCACTGATCAAGCGAGAGCCTGAAACCAGGTAATGGGCAACTGCTTCGTCATCGGACCAATCCAGCGTGCCAGCCTTTGCATGAAAGGCAAGAATTCGTTCGTCCATTGGCGGCAAATTTCTTGTATTGTCATCCGAGCCAAAAAAGCTGGAAGCGATCAGGGTCATTGTCAGCATTCGATCTGGATGCTTGATCGCGATGACCTGTGCAATCATACCGCCGAGCGACATGCCTACGATGTGGGCTTGAGCAATTCCGTAGGCATCGAGAACGCCAACAGCATCATCTGCCAGATCAGCCACGGTATAATGCGAAGTTCCTGGATCATACGTCACGGAACGTCCTACATCCCGATTGTCGAAACGAATCACGTATCTTCCGGTGTCCGCCAAACGCTGGCAAAATTCTTCATCCCAATAAATCATGGAGCACGTAGCCCCCATGATCAGCAAAATGGCAGGATGCGCCGGGTTGCCAAAAGCCTCGCTGCAAATTTCAACTCCATGGATGATATGAATCTGTTCTCTCATCATGATCTCCTCGTTTCATTCGATTTGCGTGTATACAAAAGAGCACATTCAAATAAACCCACTCGTTTTACGGAAAAAAGTGAGCAAACATGAACAAACCTTTTGATTAGCGCAAACGAATGAACTTGATAATCATGCCGAACAGCTCCTTTACCAAAAGAATGAGGGATGCGCCCTCGCTTTGATTATAGCATGGAATCGAGGCGGACAGTTTATTGAAAGACGTATCTGTCGATGTTATCATTAACGATTGGGTACAGTAGAGCATTTGGCTGATTTCATCAGGAAGGAAGCCGCGCGCAATAAGAAGAGTTTCTACATAGGCAGAGATGTTTGCGTATAGAGAAGGCTAAGGACGAGGGAGGTTGCGAATCGTGAAAATCGTAGTAGTCGGAAGCATCAACATGGATCTTGTCACTCATGTGCATCATCTGCCAAAAGCGGGTGAAACGATATCCAGTCATTCCTTTCAATTGATTCCGGGTGGAAAGGGAGCTAATCAGGCGGTTGCCGCAGCAAGGCTGGGAGCGCATGTTTCCATGATCGGGATGGTTGGCAGCGATGAAAATGGATCGATCTTGCTCTCTGGCATGTCAGATTCAAAGGTTCATCTAGAAGGGGTTTCACGGCAGGGAACCACAGGGATGGCTTTTATTAATGTCAGCGATGATGGAGAAAATAACATCGTGCTTGTGCCAGGCGCCAATGCCTTGGTAAGTGTCGAGCATATTGAGCAAAATATCGCACTATTGGAGCAAAGTGACGTGATCCTGCTCCAGCTGGAAATTCCGCTAGCTGTCGTTTCGCATGTAGCCAAGCGTGCAAAGGAAATGGGCAAGCTCGTTATTTTAAATCCGGCGCCAGCATGCGAGCTACCGCATGAGCTGCTGCGTGCAGTACATACGGTTACGCCAAACGAGACTGAGCTGGAGATTTTGACTGGCTTGCCAGTACGCACGATAGAGGAAGTACAGGCAGCAGCCCGCAAGCTGCTGGAGCGTGGGCCGCAGCGGGCGATCGTGACGATAGGGGAAAAGGGAGCATTGCTTGTGACGGCAGACAAAGCGTCGCACATTCCTGCGTACCGTGTGGAGCCAGTGGATACAACTGCTGCCGGTGATTCGTATACGGCTGCATTTGCTGTTGGCCTGACAAAAGGCATGTCAGAAGAGGAAGCAGCGAGCTTCGCCAGCAAAGTAGCGGCGATTGTCGTAACGAAGGAAGGCGCCCAGCCGTCCCTCCCAACCCTGGAAGAAGTAAATTCCTACATCTTCTAAAGCTTAGCTGCCCAAACGAAGGAATAGAAAAACGAGTCCTGGAGATCAGTTCCGGGACTCGTTTTTTTGTCATGCACGCTTTTTCAATAAATCCATGACCCATTCACACCAGTGAATATCGTCTTTCATGCGGCGAGCACCCCAGGAAAGCAAAATGTAATCACCAAAGGAAGGATGGTCCGGATGATCGGGGACACCTTCACCTTCTGTTGTGAGTTCCTTTATGTAATCCTCATACATTTGAAGTTGTTCTTTGCAATGGTCCATTCGCTCTGTGAAGATCGCATTCGCCATTTTCTCGTCGGCGAGCCATAGACAATATGCCTTCAAGACGAGCTCATCACGCACCACAGGTTCAACTGCTGGTTGACCAAGCCATAGCTTTAACGCAATCTGTCCTTTCTCCGTGATGGAGTAAACCTTCTTATCTGGCCGATCCGTTTGATGAACGCGAGTGAACTCCAGATAGCCTTCTTGTTCGAGCTTGGCCAAAAGCGGATATATCTGACTGTGCTTGGCCTGCCAAAATGGCTGCAGCTGGAGCATCAAATCGTAGCCAGAGCTAGGCGTTCGGGCAACCAGCCCGAGGAGTCCATATGCGAGTGTATTCAAGTGAAGAGCCCCCTGACATTTATCTATCTCATGATCATTATAGGAAGGGATCCAGAGTGAGGCAATAGAGGAAAGTCCTACGTCTCTAGGTTTTCCGAAAGGATTTTTTTAATTCCAAGCAATTCCTCTTGAAAGTCAAAGAAGGTCAAATTATAATGAAATCAGCGAAGGTCAGAAATGGTCAAATAGAAGTTTCCCTTTCGCAGAGAAAGTAAAAAGAATCTACAATACCAATTGAGTATGTAGGGGGTAAAAATGATGCAATGTGAAATCTGTAAACAACGTCAAGCAACGATCTCGGTTCATATAAAGCTGAAAGATCAGCAGCAAAAATACAATCTGTGCAATGAATGCAATAGCAAGCTGAGCAATAAAATGGGGATTAGTATGGGCTTCAGTCCATTTTCCTCCTTCTCCGGACTGGATGAATTCTTCCAAAGCTTTGCCAAATCGGCGGCAGGTCAAGGTCAATCCGGTTTCCAACCACAGTCCCAGGCACAAGCAGCTGACCGCGGAGGCATTTTAGATGATCTGGGTCGTAATCTTAACGATGCAGCACGTGCAGGCTTGATTGATCCCGTCATTGGTCGTGAACAGGAAATCGAGCGTGTGATTGAAATCTTGAATCGCCGCAATAAAAATAACCCGGTTCTGATTGGTGAGCCAGGGGTAGGAAAAACAGCCATTGCCGAAGGGCTTGCTTTGCGAATTACGGAAGGGCAAGTACCTGCCAAGCTGAAAAACAAGCAGGTCTATATTCTCGATGTCGCTTCACTCGTAGCGGGTACCGGAATTCGCGGTCAGTTTGAGGAGAAAGTCAAACAAGTCATTGCCGAGCTGCAAAAGCGTAAAAACGTGATCTTGTTTGTGGATGAAATTCATCTGCTTGTAGGCGCAGGATCAGCAGAAGGCTCCATGGATGCGGGCAATATTTTGAAGCCAGCTTTAGCACGTGGGGAGCTGCAATTGATTGGGGCAACCACATTAAAAGAGTACCGTGTAATTGAAAAAGATGCGGCTCTGGAACGCAGACTCCAGCCTGTCATCGTAAAAGAGCCAAGTGTAGAAGCGGCGATGGAGATTTTGCGAGGATTGCGTCCGAAATATGAGGCGTTTCACAATGTTTCTTATTCGGATGATGTGATTCGAGCCTGTGTCGAGTATTCTCACCGTTATATCCAGGATCGTTTTCTCCCGGATAAAGCGATTGACTTGATGGATGAAGCAGGCTCTCGACTCAATCTGCGCTCTGCCACTCAGGGTACAGCAGAAATGCAAGATCGTCTGCAGCAAATCGCAATCGAGAAAAACGAGGCTACCCAGCAGGAAGAGTATGAACGTGCAGCCCGTCTGCGTGATGAAGAAGCACGCATCCTTGAAAAAATGGATCAACTGGACAAAGCCGAGCAGCGTTCGTCTGTAGAGGTAGCGGATATTCAGGAAATGATCGAACAGAAGACAGGGATTCCTGTTCGCAAGCTGCAAAGCGATGAGCAAGCGAAAATGAAAAATTTGGCGGCTCATCTGGAAACAAAAGTTATCGGTCAATCGGAAGCCGTAACCTCTGTAGCCAAAGCGATTCGTCGCAGCCGTGCAGGGCTGAAGCCAAAAAATAGACCGATTGCCTCGTTCTTGTTCGTAGGGCCAACCGGTGTTGGGAAAACCGAGCTATCAAAAGCGTTGGCAGAAGAGCTGTTCGGCACTCCAGATTCCATGATTCGCCTGGACATGAGCGAATATATGGAGAAGCATTCCGTCTCCAAGCTGATCGGTTCACCTCCAGGCTATGTAGGACATGAAGAGGCTGGCCAGTTGACTGAGCGTGTACGTCGCAGCCCATACAGCATCATTTTGCTGGATGAAATCGAAAAAGCGCACCCAGATGTGCAGCACATGTTCCTGCAAATTTTAGAGGATGGTCGTTTGACAGACAGCCAAGGACGTACAGTAAGCTTCAAGGAAACGGTCATTATCGCGACCAGTAATGCTGGTGTGAGCGAACGAAAAATCGAGGTTGGTTTTGGGGCAAAAGCACCGAAACCTGCGACTGTACTCGATTCACTCGCTGGATTCTTCAAACCAGAGTTTTTGAACCGCTTTGACTCCATCATTTCCTTTACACACCTGGAAAAAATGGATTTGGTCAAAATCGTTGACCTCCTCCTGCAGGATGTAAAGGCAAGTCTTCACGAACAAGGCATGGAAATGAGCATTACCGATGCGGCAAAGGAAAAGCTGGTCGAGCTGGGCTACAATCCTTCCTTTGGTGCACGTCCTCTGCGCAGAGTGATTCAGCAATACGTAGAGGATGGCATTGCCGATCTGGTGATTGATGAGGAAAATGTGAGTGAGATCGTCATTGAAGTAGAAGACGATACGATTCGCGTGAAAAAAGCATAACGATTTGCCTCTAGGCTAGACACCCCTGAATGATATCTTCAGGGGTGTCTTCATGCCCAGGGATAAGCAGATCATCAATGCTTCAAATGCAATACTTCTTCCGGATTGGCAACCATTCGCCCATAATACTGGGTGAAACGAAAGTTGTGTATTTCTTGGCATGCTTTTATCATCTTTTTTAAAATCACTTCTTGCGGTACCTTGTGGTTATCAGGACTCCAGTAATAAATATTCATTTCAAATTCCTCACCGTTCTCATCTGACCATTGATATTGAATTTTGTCAGCTTTCACAAACCCATTTTTTCGATAAAAATGGACCCTCTTCACGGTATCTTCATCTTCGCGATCTACGGGTTCTACCTCGAGCAAAATATCCTTTCCTTTGGCTTTGAGCTTATTGATAATGCTCGTTCCGATTCCTTTTCCTCTCGTTACAGAATCAACCAAAAGATAATCAATGAAAAGAAACGTGGGGAACTCTGCGTACAGCAACAGGTAATCATCTGTTTCCTCTTTGTGATAAATATCTTTTTCATTGATGAGCGCTTGCATCTGACCCATATTTTTCATTTCATGTTCGGGAAAGTATTCAGTCAATCGGTCATACCATTCCATCAGCATTCCCCCGCTCTCGATATGAGAAGCAACCCATCGTTCGCTGTTAAAAGTCTCTTTCCGTCTGTTATAGGAATTATTGTTTGCCAGGCTGAAAATAACCATGACGGTAATTTTAACAAGCCGTTTGGACGAGTAACAAAAGGAGAATGGATAGAGGAAATGTTCATAATAGAAGGTATTTTTAACGGGACTTAGAAAATAGTAGGGATAGATAAATCTAAAAGTCAGGGGTGTTGATGTGCTTAGCATAGGGAGAGTAACAGGGGAGAATCAATACCAGCAGGTACGCGAGCTTTTCACAGAATACGTCGATTCATTAGGTATCGACTTAAGCTTTCAAAATATCGAGACAGAACTGCAAAGCTTGCCAGGGGAGTACGCCGAACCGGAGGGCTGTATCCTGCTGGCTACGTACGAAGAGCAGACTGCCGGGTGTGTGGCCTTGCGAAAAATCGATGAAGACGTTTGCGAAATGAAGCGGCTATATGTGAAGCCAAATTATAAAGGAAAAGGAATCGGCAGGGAGCTCGCCTCATCGATTATTGAAGAAGCAAAGAAACGAGGCTACAGCTACATCCGATTAGATACCCTTCCGACAATGGGACAGGCCATCTCGCTTTACAGCTCGCTCGGTTTTTATGAGATTGAGCCATATCGTTTTAATCCCATCCAAGGAACCAAATATTTGGAGTTAGGATTAGCGTAGGCAATAGGAATGGAGCAGCTATTTGTCATCCTATTGACGGGTTTGGTCATTGTAGCGTTTGTCCTTATTTACAGGAATCGAGAAGAGGCTGAGGCGAATCTTGGCTATAAAATTGTAGGCTACTACCTCTTGGGTGCTTTTACTTTTCGCTTGAACGAATACGCGCTGCCCGTAGGCTTCGTTGTTTTTCTCCTGTTTTTTCGCCCAGTGAAGAACATCAAAACCAAACAGAATTCTGCTTATCTCGGGCTGGCATTTTACCTGTTACAGTTGATCATACCAGCCGTGGAGGAGTACATCTACGAGTATCCCCGCGAGGTAGCAGCCTCCAGCTCCAATATGTATGAGGTTCCATTCACACACGAATGGACAGCGATTAGGGATCGTATTGAAATTGATCCACGTGCTCACCTGGAAGATTTTCATGCCGAGTATCAAAAAGATGGGGAAATCGACAGGCTGTCCTACAAGCTCGTCAGCCGATCGGCGGAAGGTTTTATTCATTATCGTATTGAGTATTCACCCGAGACGAAAGCCTATTCCATTCATCGGAAAAAAGTCGGTAATGAGTGGGGGCAATTTGATCGTACCGTATTGGCCACGAGGTTTTTTGAGGTGTTGGATCAAGCCGAGGTCAAGCAATTGTCTGCGAAGAATGGAGACGAAGAGAACTATCTGATCAGTGATGGAGAAATGACCTCTTATGCTGTGAAAAAATCACAAAAATACAGGATACAGGGTAATGAAATCAAAGAGCTGACTAACGATGAGCTCCCTATAATAGGGTACTCCATTACTACTTGTGGAAGAGCAGAGATGAAGACAGCTGCAGAATCAACTGGTTCTGCAACATCACACGCTTGTGAGCGACAGATCGATTACTTTTTTGACATTGACCCCATCGAATGAGCATTGACAGCCTCCAGAAAACTGACTAGAATGTAGCAGGTGTTTAAAAAGTTACTTAACAAAGTTTTATTGGGGTTGAAATGTTTAGCATGAATATAAAGATCATTGTGATTTGTACATATATCGCGCTTATCTATTGGCTTTCCTTGCATATTTCTTTTTTGGATACACTCTTTTTTCCGACCATCGGAGCATTTAGTTTTCTCTTCGTCACACGCTCTTTTCGTTTTACAGAAATTGGAAAAATAACATTCGGAGCGTTTGTTTCTTCCATGATTGGGACGCTTATTTTTTGGGTCTATCCCAGCTCCATTTCGCTATTTGTCAACGTACTCTTCACCATGTGGCTGATCAAAAGATTGAACTGGAATGCACCACCGATTGTGGCAGTCTCACTCATCCCGTTTTTCTCGCACTCTGCTCATCCCTGGTTGATACCAGTATCGGTGTGCATGGTGCTGCTCGGGTTAATGCTATTTTTATTCCTGGCGGAGAGAATCGAAAAGCTGTGGGCTGGTTCTGGCATTACCAAATTTGGACTGAACCTGTTAATCGGTTCAAAAGCTGAATAAAGGCAGCGGCAGTCTCGGACTTTTTTGTCTTGTCCGAAACTACCTCTGCCTTTTTTGTCTTGCTAGAAGCAGTGGGCAACGTGCCCTCTATCCCTTTACGGTAACGTTCGCTTTGAGCTTTCCACTCACCAGCACCATGACGATGGCAAGCAGCAGAAAATAGAGTGGCATGGTCACCAATGAACCGTTATGCAGGTAGCTCATTCCGCTGGTAATCAGACTGACCACAACGTAATAGCTCAGTCCCAAAATAGCTCCCGCTGTACCGAGCACATCGCTGTAATTCACCAGTGCGAGACTCAGGCAGTTTGGTATCGCAATCCCAATCCCGAGAAGCAGAATAAAGATGGAGACTACCATTACCGCAAAAGACAGTACCGACGGACTCATGCCTATAAGGGTGAAGCCCGTAAGACATATCGCACCGAGCGTTGTTACGAGAGAGCCGATCAGGATGATCTTCTCTGCCGGCAGTCTACCTAACAGTCTTTTCGACAGCATCGCGCCAAGTACAGACGACAGCGCTACGAAAATACCGAGAAAGCCGAACATACCTGGCGTCATCCCGAAGAAATCAATAAAAATAAACGGGGCCTCGGCATAATAGCTGAACAGGATGCCATTTGTGGCCCCGATCAGAAATGCAAATGACCACACTCTTCTGTCAGAAAGGAGACGCTTGGCAACAGAAGCCGTTCGAATGCTCACTGGACTCGCGACTCGCGTTTCAGGCAGTGAAGTGAACGTATACAGGTAAATCGCAACGCTCATCACGACAAGCGTGAGGAATACAGCGTGAAAGCCGAGTGACTGATCTACCCATCCACCAATAAGCGGCCCGATCGCCGGAGAGAAGGCAAGAGCGGCAGAGATTTGGGCAAATACCGCATGGCGCTTGGCTCCCTCAATGCTTTCGCGCAGGATGGTTTGGGTAACGACTGAGCCAGTACTAGCGCCAAAAGCCTGGATGAATCGACTCAGCAATAACCATTCAATCGAGTCTGACAAATAACAACCAAGACTGCCCAGCCCATATACGAGGATTCCCCATAACATGGCCCGGCGACGCCCAATGGAGTCTGAGAGACGTCCCCAGCAAAATACGCCAAAGGCAAAGCCGAGGAAGTAAATGCTGAGTGTCAGTTGGATCGCATTGCCACTCGTTTGAAGCTGGCTGGCGATATCCGGAAGAGATGGTGTATAGATCGTTTCACTAATTTGCGGGAAACCCACAAGAATAATAAAGAGTAACAACGATGGTGTTGAGATTTTTCTTTCCACAATTCATTCCCCCTACAAGCTGAAAATCTCAAGCAGTGTAAGGAGAAATTACGGAATCGGGGGTTTGCATTTACATAGTCGAGTAAAAGAAAGCATATTTTTCACCTGTTTACTTTTTTACTTATAGGGGGATTGTTTCCAAACATCATAACAATAAAATGAATTCGATCACAACCGCATTTTGCACAGGACAGCTACAAGCCCTTGTACGCCTTTGGGAATGTCCTCTTCCTTCGCATTGGAAACGTTGAGCTTGAGTATGTTTTCGCGAGGGAAATCGGGCAAATAATGATGGTCAGCACTCTCCAGCAGGATGGATCGCTTTTTTAGCTGCTGGATTAGTCGCGGTACAGAAACACGGTTGTCCAGCACAATGTGCGTATGAATCCCCGGATATTTGGGAGGCTGGTACGTATACAGACCGCGCGCATTCTCTGCATGCTCGACGAGCGCTGTGTTTAGGGTAATGGATCTTTTCCGATAAGATTCTCGAATTTTTTGCTTATGCCGTTCAAACATGCCGCTTTTTAAATAAATTTCGAGTGCTGCCTGAGAAAGCATCGAGCTGTCGATGTCCTGAAGACGCTTGTGGACAGTAAATGCTTCTGCAAGTGCATCCGGGATGACGGCAATGCCTAAGCGCAGCCCAGGAAAAATGATCTTGGAATAGCTTTTTAAATAAATGGTGTGAGCAGAACGGTCGTACGAAAACAGAGGATCGGCCTTGCTGTCGTGTTCGAGATCGGCCATATTGTCATCCTCGACGATGTACACATCATACTTTTCTGCGAGCTCGACGATTTGCTGCTTTTCCAGTCGGCTGTACGTCGTTCCCAGAGGACTGTGAAAACGGGGCATCGTGTAGAAAAACTTGATATCCTCTGTGCGGAAAAGATGCTCCAGCTCGTCCAAATCGATGCCTTGTGCGGTGCGCTTGATGCCTGCAAAGGGCAGATTGTGGGCTTGGATATAGTCGATAAACAGGTGATAGGATGGCTGTTCGATCAAAATTTTCTTCTTCTGATTTGGAAAGGGAATCGTGCAAAGTAGCGATAATGCTTGCTGAACGCCAGAGGTAATGAAGATGCTCTGCGGATTGGCAAACACTTGATGCTTCGCTAGCTGCTTGGCAGTCACCTGGATAAGAGAGGGCAGTCCCTTAGCAGTTCCGTAGATGAACAGATCGTTTTTATACGTTTCGATCGCTTTGTTGATGCAATGCTGAAAGTCCACATAGGGAAACACATCCGGGTCAGGGGCAGAGGTTGCCAGGTCAATGATACGTTCCTTTGTAGGGCAAACGGCTCCTTGTTTTTTGACCACATAAAAACCACTTTTCGGAACGGAATAGATGAGGTGCCGCTTTTCCAGTTCTTCCAGTGTTCGAATGATTGTGCTTTTGCTGCATTGATACCGTTTGGATAAATCTCGGATGGAGGGCAGCTTATCCCCCTCTTGATAGGCAATGCCCTCGATGAGTGATTCCAGCTCATTTTGCAAATGCAAATATTTATGCACAGCTTACCTCTCCTAGTATATATTTTGTACCGGTACAGATTGTGTTTATTTGCATTGTAGCATGAGCGCGATCCGATTACTATGAAGGTAAGAAGACGGCCGTCTGTGATACGAATGGAGATGAGAACCATGCAAGATAAACAAAAAGCGATTATGGCAGCACTGCTCAATGCACTCATCATCGGACTGTCGTTTATTTTCGTTAAGATCGCACTGACTAGCGCAACCCCGACCGATACTTTGGCACATCGGTTTACCATGTCATTTCTAGCAGCAACCATCCCTGTATTATTCGGTTGGGTTCGTCTCTCGATCAGGGCAAAGGATATTCTGCGTTTAATCCCGCTTGCTTCTCTTTATCCGGCGTTGTTTTTCGCGCTGCAAACGTTTGGGCTAGTGTATACGTCCTCCTCGGAGGCTGGCATCATTCAAGCTACTGTTCCGATCTTTACGATGCTGATGGCCACATACTTTTTAAAGGAATATTCGACCTGGCCGCAAAAGCTGGCAACTCTCTTGTCGGTTGCGGGTGTCATTTACATCTTTGCCATGAAGGGCATGAGCGTGGCAACAGGGAACAGCATAGGCACAATATTGATTCTATTGTCCGCACTCTCGATGGCAGGCTACAGTGTCCTGGCGAAAAAAATGACAAAGTCTTTCCATTATATAGACGTCACGTATATGGTGACGATCATCGGGTTTTTGTCTTTTAATGCCATGGCGTTGTATCAGCATATTGCAGAGGGCAGTCTTACTTCGTATTTCGCACCTTTTGCCGATACGTCATTTGTCGTCTCGATTGTTTATTTAGGGGTACTATCCTCGCTGATTACTTCGCTATTAACCAATTTTGCATTATCGAAAATGGAAGCTTCACGCATGAGCGTGTTCAATAATTTATCGACTTTGGTCACGATTGTAGCGGGTGTACTGTTCTTGGGAGAAAAACTCGCCTACTACCATCTGATCGGGGCAGTGATGATTATTATCGGGGTGATCGGAACGAACTTCCTTGGGGCAAAAGCAGCTACACGCAAAGTCATAGCGAATCCAAAATCAACATCAATGTAAAACAGAAACGAACGCGCTATGAGGTGGATGGTTATACATCTGCCTCTTTCTTTTTTTCACAGGAGCGCTTACAGAAAATCCGACAAAAAATTGAAACGAGAGGGTCTGAAACTGTTTACAAAATGAATCATACACGATATAGTAACCTAGATTACTATGAGTATAATGACATACTGGTGAGATGACGCAATGAAAACGATTATTCATTTGGATACAATTGAAAAGCAATTTGCCGGCAATGTCGTCGTCCCCCCTCTTTCTCTCTCTATAGAAGAAGGGGAGTTTTTGACGTTGCTTGGACCAAGCGGCTGCGGAAAAACAACGCTGCTCAGAATGATAGCTGGATTCGAAGAGCAAACCTCTGGGGAAATATACCTAGACGAAAAGCCTCTGAGCCACATACCGCCGTATCAGCGGGATATGAATATGGTGTTCCAGCAATACGCCTTGTTTCCACATATGACGGTGGAGCAAAATATTTTATTTGGTTTGAAAATGAAAAAAGTGAGCACAGCTGAGCAAAAGAAACGCTTGGAAGAAGTCCTGCAATACGTTCAGCTTACGGAGCTTCGCAGCCGTACGCCAAAGCAGCTCTCCGGCGGTCAGCAGCAGCGGGTAGCGATTGCACGCGCAATCATTAACAACCCGAGAGTATTGCTGTTGGACGAGCCATTGGGAGCGCTGGATTATCAATTGCGGAAAAGCTTGCAGCTCGAACTGAAAAACCTGCAAAAAAATCTGGGAATCACGTTCATTTATGTCACACATGACCAAGAGGAAGCGATGGCCATGTCGGACCGAATCGCGGTCATGAATAAAGGGCGGATCGAACAGATGGCTTCTCCAGCAGAGATTTACAACACCCCGCAGACACTGTTTGTGGCTACGTTTATTGGTGAAAACAACATATTCCGAGATGGTGGGACGATCACTGCCGTACGCCCGGAAAAGATCAAGCTGTATCGAACAGATGAACAGACGGACAAGCACAAGAAAACAGGCCGTATCACGGATGTAGTGTTCCTCGGTAATCTGCGTAAGCTGTACATCCGGATTGACGGTACTGATATGACAGTCATGGCGCATCAATATGCGGGTGACGGTCTCGACTGGCAGGTGGATAATCACGTGGCCTTTGGATGGGCACAGACGGACGAGGTGATTCTTCCTTGTTAAACAAGAAACCTGTGAAACTTCTCGCGCTTCCCGCCATTGTATGGATGGGTGCGCTCTTCGTCTTGCCCATGCTTTTGATCGCGGCCCTGTCGTTCTTAAAAAGAGGAACATACGGGCAAGTTGTCTATGAGTTCACCTTGAACAACTACATCCGCATCTGGGACCCGCTGTACGGTCAAATTTTTTGGGACACGATGGTGGTAGCTATCCTGACTACCCTTTTGTCCATTCTGAGCGGTTATCCTTTGGCGTATTACATTTCAAGGCTCGAGCAATCCAAGCAAAAGATTTGGCTCTTGCTCGTGATGATTCCGTTTTGGATCAATTTCCTCGTTCGCTCTTATGCGTGGGTCATTATTTTGCGCTCACAAGGTGTCGTGAACACGATGCTGCAATCGATGGGTATTATTTCGGAACCGCTGCCGCTTTTGTACAATTCCGGATCTGTACTGCTCGGGATGGTGTATACGCTGGTGCCGTTTATGGTGCTGCCCATCTACGTATCGCTGGAGCAGATGGATCGTCGCAAGCTGGAGGCAGCCTACGATTTGGGGGCGACTCCGTGGAAGGCATTTTGGCATGTGACATTGCCGATGACCAAAACGGGTGTTGTGACCGGTTCCATCCTCGTATTTGTATCCTCCATTGGGATGTTCGTCGTTCCGGATGTGATGGGGGGAGCAAAGTCAGCCTTGATTGGAAACGTCATTCAGAATCAGTTTTTATCAGCGCGTGACTGGCCATTTGGATCGGCCTTGTCCATCGTACTGATGCTGCTGTCCATGCTGTTGATTCTCCTCTATTTCCGCGCGACTAAAGCGAGCGAATCAAAGGAGGGGGCAGCATGAACACACGGCGTCGAAACATTTTATCTGGCTATTCCTGGCTGATGCTCGTCTTTTTATATTTGCCGATTGCCATTTTGGTGCTCTATTCGTTTAATGATTCGCGAATCAATGCGGTGTGGACCGGCTTTACCTGGAAGTGGTATGTATCGTTGTTTGAAAATAGACAAGTCATGCAGGCGCTGGCAAACAGTGTGTCGATCGGGGTTATCAGCAGTGTACTGGCAACCGTGCTCGGAACGGCAGCGTCACTTGCGATCAAGCACTACACGCTGAAATGGCGCAACATCGTCAATGGCCTGATATACTTGCCGATTGTGATTCCAGAGATCATGATGGGACTGGCCCTCTTGGTTTTGTTCAGCCAGATTCATATGGAGCTGGGAAAAGCGACACTGATCATGGCGCACGTTACATTCAGCATGCCGTATGTGATGGTGATCATCTCAGGACGGCTGGCTGATATGGGCAAAGAGCTGGAAGAAGCAGCACAGGACCTCGGAGCGACTCCGTGGGAAACACTGCGTCATGTGACATTGCCACTAATCATGCCGGGCATCGTCGCAGGCTTTCTGATGTCCTTTACATTGTCGCTGGATGATTTTATCATTTCGTTTTTTGTGGCTGGTCCCAATTCGACCACCTTGCCGCTATATATTTACGGACTGGTCAAGCGCGGTGTTTCACCTGAAGTAAACGCACTTTCGACTTTGTTGATCGTTAGTACGGTGCTGTTGGTTATCATCGCTGAGCTGTTCCGCCGTAAGGATTCTAAAACGATTACTTATTGAGTTGGAGGTTGAGAGAGAAAGATGAAACGTATGAAGTCCTTGATGATCGGCGCATTGACCGCCGTACTCGCATTTACCGTAGTTGGTTGTTCCTCCTCTGAGCAGGAAGCACAAGTGCTCAACATTTACAGCTGGGCAGATAATTTTGACCCGGATGTAATCAAAGACTTTGAGCAGAAGTACAATGTGAAGGTCAACTACGACGTGTATGGCAGCAATGAAGAGATGCTTGCAAAAATCCAGGCAGGCGCATCTGGCTACGACTTGATCCAGCCATCCGATTACATGGTAGCAACAATGATTCAACTGGGACTTTTGGAAGACTTGAACAAGGAAAACATTCCAAACATGAAAAACATCGTTTCTACGTTCCAGACACCACCATTCGACCCGGATAACAAGCACTCCGTTGTATACACATGGGGAATTACAGGGATTGCGTACAATAAAAAGTTTGTAAAAGAGCAGCCGACGAGCTGGAACGATCTGTGGAATGATGCCTACAAAGGTCGCGTCATCATGCTGAACGATCCACGTGAAGTGATGGGAATGTCCCTGATCAAAAACGGCTTCTCCAACAGCTCCACGAACAAAGAAGAGCTGGAAAAATCGTTTGCTGATTTGAAAAAGCTCGTACCTGGTGTCGTTGCATTTGATACCGATAACATCAAGCAAAAAATGATCGCAGAAGAAGCGTGGATCGGTACCGTATGGTCTGGTGACGCTGCCTTTATTCAAGCACAAAATCCTGACGTGGAATACATCATTCCAAAAGAAGGCGCTACCATTTGGGCAGACACAATGGCAGTTCCAAAGGGTGCGAAGCACAAGGATTTGGCTGAGAAGTTTATCAACTATTTGATGGAACCTGAAGTCAGCGTGAAAAACTACGAATCAATCGGCTACAGCAACCCGAACGAGAAGGCGTATCCGCTACACAGCGAGGAATACCGTGCAAACAAAATGATCTTCCTCGACACAGCTGATATCGCTCGTGCGGAGTGGCTGGTAGACGTGGGAGATACATTGCAGGAATACGATCGTTACTGGACAGAAATGAAGAGTGGACGATAAACAATGAACCGAGGCTGAGATACAGTCTCGGTTTTTTTGTCTTCAAAAAATCGTCACAGCAATTAGCCCGGTTGAGCCATATGGATTCAGAAACACTAATGATAGGATTAATGACGAAAAGGCGATGGGGGTGGGTTTGTGGTCATGAGGTGGAAACGATACCTGACCTTGCTTTGGCTAGCCCTTTTCCTGGTGCTTGCAACGGGAATGACATCTGTTCAAGCCCATGCAGGATTAATGAGCAGTACGCCAAAAAACGGAGAGGTACTGAAAACAAATCCAGGACAGCTATCCATGCGATTTACAGAAACGCTGGAGCCGGATCTGGTCTCCATGAAATTGTACGATTGGGATGGCAAAGAAATTCGCTTGGAGCGGCCGAGCTTACAGCCTGGAGATGCTTACCAGGTGAACGTTGCGCTGCCTGATTTGGCCGAAGGAACCTATACGGCAATCGTATCAGTCGTATCGGAGGACGGACATCCTGTCGAAGAGCGCTTGTCCTTTTCGATTGGACAAAAGAGCGCGGTTGTGGCTGAGCCCTCTGTGGCAAAGAAATCAGATAGCAGCTATCTGATTGTGTACCGTTATTTGGCCCAAGGCATTATTTTGCTTGGAGGCGGGCTGTACGTGGTCGCTTGGCGGGCGCAGCGCTATGGATTGCCTTCCATGGCACAGCTGTTTGGCATCGGCAGACAGATTGGTTGGATTCTCGGACTGGTTGGTCTTATCTTTCTTTGGTTCTTATACGATGAATCGCTGACTTCCGTTTCTTTGACACAGGCATTATGGCAGCTGGACACAAAGCTGCTTGCTCAGTCGCCGTTTGCGATCATGCTAATCGTCTCTTTTGTGCTGATGCTCCTGCTCGCATTGCCGAATATGATTAGCAGCTGGTATGTGAGCATCTGGGTACTGCTGGTTAGTGCACAAGCCTTTGGCGGGCATGCATGGGGGATCACTCCGGTGTGGCTGTCGATTGTGCTGCGACTGTTGCACGTCCTGACTGTTTCGTTGTGGCTGGGAGCCCTGGTCTATTTACTGCTCGCGGGAAAACAGGCAGAACGAAATAGCAAAGAGTTCAAAGCATTCTTTTTGCGGACGGTTGCCATCGCTGCAGTACTGGCAGTTGTCACTGGCGCTTTCATGCTGCTGGTGCAGACAGACCTGGCTAGTGTTTTACAAAGCTCGCTTACGTGGAGCTATCTGCTGTATGGAAAAGTAATCAGTGTCTGTGTGATGCTAGGGCTTGCTTACCGGCAAACAAAGCGTTGGCGAGGAGAAAATACCTTGCAGCAAGTCCTTTTGCGCTGGGAAATCATACTAGGCATCGTCGCGATTTTGGCAGGTCTGTGGATGAGCCAAACCAACTATCCGACTCCTGAAACAACCACCCAGGAAATCACGCAAACAGATTCAAACTAGGAGGGGTTTTACGATGAAATGGACAAAATGGATGAGCAGTGTTTTGGTGGCAGGGGCGGTATTGACCTTGGCGACTGCAGCACAAGCCCATGTGAATGTGTACCCGAAAGAGACGACGACAGGTGCTTATGAAAAATATACGGTTCGCGTTCCTGTAGAAAAGGATGTCAATACAACGAAGGTAAAGCTCGAGTTCCCTGCTGGCGTAAAGGTAAACACCGTACAGCCAATCCCGGGTTGGAGCTATGAGTTTGAAAAAGATAAAGATGGACGCAATACAGCACTTGTCTGGACGGCGACAGATGGTGGTATCAAGGCACATGAGTTTATGGAATTTGCTTTCGTCGGTGCGAATCCAAAAGAAGAAGGTAGCCTTGCCTGGAAAGCATACCAAACCTATGCAGATGGGGAAGTCGTAGAGTGGACGGGTGACAAGGATTCCCAAACGCCAGCTTCTGTAACGACAGTGAAAGCAGGAGTTGGGGAAGCGGGACATGACCACGGTGAGGCACAAGCGCCTGCAACTGCTCCAGCCCAAGAGAGTGCAGGCAGCGCGGGAACAAGCAACACATTGCCACTGGTTCTCTCTGGCTTGGCACTGCTCATTGCCATCGTAGGTCTGTTTAGAAAGAAAGCATAAATGAAAAGAGAGAAAGCCGTGTAGAGCGAGAGTCTACGCGGCTTTTTACGTTTAGCTATAAAAAATGGACGTCTTGATGAGGGTCACTTTTTTCTGCGCCTGATTGGATACAGTAATCGTTTTTGCCGAGCTCATCTTGCTTATGAGCATAAAGTCGCCATCCTGCAACGTTACCTCATCTTCATCAATAAGAAAGCTAACCGGGCCGTTGACACAGTAAAACGCTTCGTCTACATGGCGCTCGTCATGATCGCGTACTCCCACCAGTTCCAGGTGAAGTCCAGGTGCGACATGGATGGCTTTCAGCTCACCGCTGTTGCCCTCTGCGAGCATGAGATTGAAATCCCTTACCTTTCCTTTGCTTCGTGTTGTCCATCCCCCGCTAAAGCTGTCCTGCTCAAACGGCGGCAGGGTCACGCTGTGATGTCCCTCGTGCTCGATAAACAATTCTCCCTCAAGGATCATTAGTAGCCTCCAGAAGCCGGGGAGCGGGGTGAACGAGGATTCCTCTGCTTCAACGACTGCTGTACTGATTCTCCACTGGAAGCTGCGATCGCTATAAACCGCCGTCTCTGGGTAAATAGCAAGCTGTGTCGTGGAGCCGCCTGACCATTGACTGGTATGCTGCGCACTTTTTCTGGTGATGCGGATTGAGTAGGTCATAGTCTTTTCCTTTCATTTGAGAGGTGCAAAAACGTACGTTACTGCTCACCTCTTAATAGTACCGATGAAATGTTTTTTGGCAAAGATAAAAATGCTCGAGCATTTTCATGGAAATCGTTTATAATAGGGACTAATTACTATCGGAGGTGTAAAAAAATGTTAAAAACATTTGTTGAAAGCACGCAAGTACAGGAAGGAAGAATGATGAGCGGTAGAGTGGCACGTACGTAGTTTTGCAGAATATGCATTGGCATTAAAATCGATTGCATATGTGAAAACGAGAGCGTGTCCTCTGCCTGAAAGGTGGATACAGTCTCGATGGTTTTGGATGCAACGAAAGTTTATATGATAAAGCGGTTTACTACATCGCTCGCCAATACGACGATGTTTACGACGTATGCGATTTACTACATTACGGCGCTTGGACTCAATCCGTTTGAGCTGCTCTTGATCGGGATGGTTCTGGAACTGGCTGTTTTGCTCTTCGAAAGTGTGACGGGTGTAGTCGCTGATACGTACAGTCGGAAATTGTCCGTCATTATCGGAATGTTCGTGATTGGCACAGGATTTGCCATGCAAGGCATCATCCCGGCACTGGAAGGAATGGTTCCGTTCATTCCAGTGATGTTTTGGGTGCTTCTGGCCCAAGTCTTTTATGGAGTGGGCGACACATTTGTTAGTGGAGCAGATACAGCGTGGATCGTGGATGAGGTTGGTGAAGAGAAGATCGGCACCATTTTTATGAGTGGGAAGCGTTATGCTCTGCTGGCAACATTGCTGGGCATCGCCCTTAGTGTTGGACTATCGACCTTGGCGCCGAACTTGCCGTATTTGGTTGGCGGGATCTTGTACTTGCTCCTCGGCGTGTTTTTGAGCCTGTTTATGAAAGAGACGACCTTTACACGCAAGCCGCGAGAAGAAGGAGCATCGCACTTTAAAGAAATGGCTACGACTTGGCTGTCGGGTGCAAAGGTGATTCGTAGTCAGCCAATCCTGTTTTTGATTTTGCTGGTCACGCTGTTTACTGGTGCAGCGTCGGAAGGGTATGACCGACTTTGGGAAGCAAATCTGATTTCGGAGATCGGGTTTCCACTGGTAGGGACATTATCGTTGCCAATGTGGTTTGGTATGATCGCAGCGGTTTCTGCCCTTCTCAGTCTGGTAGCTGTAGGGATTGCGGAAAAGCGGTTAGATGTGAACAACGAACGTGTTGTCGTTGTCGGCATGTTTGTCCTGACTGGCTTAAAGATTGCGGCGGTCATCTCCTTTGCTTTGGCACCCAGCTTTGAATGGGCGCTTGCATGCCTTCTCATGATTGGGGTCATTGAGGCGTTGAGCAGCCCGCTCTATGATACATGGCTCAACTTGAATATTGAAAGCAGTGTTCGTGCGACAATTTTGTCGATGATGAGCCAATCCAATGCGCTCGGTCAAACAGCAGGTGGACCCGTTGTGGGATGGATCGGACATCGACTGTCCATTCGCGCCTCCCTGGTGGTAGCGGGAATCTTGCTAACACCGATTCTGGTTGTATTTGGGCGTGTGCTGCGAAAACGGTAAAGCGACAGAAGGCACGTACTCGATAAGGAGTATGTGCCTTCTTCGTTGTGTATTTGGACACGGCCCTTTACGGTCTTGCCCGTTTCGTATGCTATAATTGACTAGGTAAATACTCTTTCCAGTAGCATAGAAAGGACGTGAGGCAGATGGAGTTTTTCATCATCATCGTCATCTTATTTATGGTCGTTATGCTGATCCTGGCGTCCAAGGCCAAAAAAGGCGTAAGTAGTCGTTCTCATTCTTCGTCGGATAGCAGTACGCCATTTTACGTAGACGATCACCACCACCATCACCACAATCACCATCACCATCATGACGGACACCATGGAAGCTACGACAGTGGCGGCGACAGCGGTGGTGGAGATGGTGGCGGTGGCGGGGGAGACTGACTCTGTTGCATAACCAAATTTCGTGGTACAATAACTGGGAAATAGGAATCCAAACCTGAACGGTTCGTTCGGTTTGAAAAGGAGAGATGTTATATGGCAAACACAAAATTCGTACAGAGTGTAGGTATCGGGGTCGCAGGAATCCTCCTTTCAAGCGAACAATAAAACCGTTCACCCAAAATGAGGATTCGACTGTGACTGGTTTGGCGAAAGCCATTTATTTAACCAATTGCAGGGGGAATCCGTAGTGAATCATCTAACAAACGAACAAACATTGAAATCATTGGGATGGAATGAATACTTTGCTGATCATTTTGCCCCATATGCCGAACAAGGCTACAGCGTAGGACGTATTTCGCTGGAACATAAACGCATTTATCGCCTAATGAGTGAGCATGGAGAGCTCTTGGGCGAGGTAACTGGAAAGCTGCGTTACGAGGCAACTGGCCGCGAGGATTATCCGGCTGTGGGAGACTGGGTTGTGATCAACCCACGTGTAGAGGAGAAAAAAGCCTCTATTCATGCGCTGCTTCCACGCAAAAGCAAGTTTTCTCGCAAGGCTGCTGGGGATACTGTCGAAGAACAGATCGTCGCTGCCAATGTCGATATTGTATTTCTCGTCAATGCGCTAAACAATGACTTTAATATACGCAGAATGGAGCGTTACCTCATTCTCGCATGGGAAAGTGGAGCGTCTCCAGTGATCGTACTGAGCAAAGCCGATTTGTGCGATGATTTGGATGCGCGTCTGGCGGAGGTCGAGTCGGTCGCAATCGGTGTGCCTGTCCATGTGGTCAGCGCTGAGCACGGAGAAGGTCTGGAGCAGCTAGCGCCTTATTTGGGCGAGGGCAAGACCATTGCCTTGATGGGCTCCTCAGGTGTAGGGAAATCTACCTTGATTAACAAGCTGAGCGGCAGCGAAATGCAGCGCGTGAGTGAAGTGCGTGAGGGCGATGATCGCGGTCGCCACACGACGACCCATCGCGAGCTGATCCGTCTACCAGAAGGGGGCTTGATGATTGATACCCCGGGTATGCGTGAGCTGCAGCTATGGGAAGCAGACGAAGGCTTCCGCGGTGCTTTTGACGATATCGAATCCATCGCTGAAGCATGTCGCTTCAATGATTGCCAGCACGAGCGAGAGCCAGGATGTGCTGTCCGCGAAGCGATTGAGGATGGAACCCTGGAAAAAGCCCGTTTTGACAGCTACCTCAAGCTGCAACGAGAGCTGGCACATCTGGCCCGAAAAGAAGACGCCAGACTGAAAGCCGCCGAAAAAGATAAATGGAAAAAAATCAACGTAGAAATGCGCCAAAGAAAACCAAAGCGCTAACCAAAAACCCTCGAGGAATCGAGGGTTTTTTGCGTTTAATTCTTACCTGTTTTTAAAGAAGCCAGGTGGAAGACCAAGGCTGGTGAGAGGAAAGAGGAGAAAAAAGCGGAGGTCTTTGGGACACCGACCGAGGCGGAGTGAAAAAAGGGAAACACGTTCTTAAGCGTCCACCTTGGAATTACTTCTTGAAACCGCTACTTTGGACGCGGTTTCCCTTTTGAAGTGGAGCCGTGCAGTGAATCATCCGCGCTAGTGTCCCAAGTACCTGGAGCGTTTTCTCCTGTTTCCTCTCCACCACTACAGCCAATCAGACAACTACGCGCCCCCACCCGTCAAAAATTAACGCTTGCTCCCCAGCAGACACATATGATAGATTTGATTTTATCGAAAAAGCATAGGAGTACACCGGAAAGTGACGCTCTGCGATAAGTGGATGTCGGGCGCTAACGGGGACTCTCTCATACATGCTCGTATAATTTTGGGAATAAGGCCCAGCAGTTTCTACCGGGTGACCGTAAATCACCTGACTACGAGTGAAAGAGCGTCTAGGGTTCCGTTTCGGCGAGAAGGCTGGTCCGAGCGACGCTAACACGCACAAGCGTGTTACACCTAAGGGAGAAAAGCCCAGAGGGACAGGTTTCACTTCGTGTTGGTTTGTATGTCAGCCAGCTCGTGACCTGTCTGCTCTGGGCTTTTATTGATTGGTAGGGATAAATTCAAGGGGGAAAAACAGATGAAAGAATTACAAGACCGAATCGTACAGGATGGCAAGGTACTGTCTGCATCCGTGTTAAAAGTAGATGCCTTTTTAAACCATCAGGTTGACCCGCAATTGACGATGAATATTGGCAAGCGCTTTGCTGAGCTGTTTACGGACGAGCCTATCACGAAGGTTTTGACGATTGAGGCGAGTGGTATTCATTTTGCAATGGCGACCGCATTTGTACTGGGTGTGCCATTTGTCTATGCGAAAAAGAAAAAGGCTGTCACGTTGACCGAGGAGGTTTACTCCGCACCGGTCCATTCCTTTACTCGTCAAGAAACGTATCAAATCAGCGTGTCTCGTCAATATTTGTCCCCAGAGGATCGGGTATTGATTGTAGATGATTTCCTGGCGACGGGTGCAGCCCTGGTAGGCTTGACGCAAATCATCAAGGATGCTGGAGCTCATCTCGTAGGAGTAGGGGCAGTTATTGAAAAAAGCTTTCAGGAAGGCCGGGGCTTGTTAGAGCAGCAAGGTGTTCGGATTGAATCCTTGGCTCGTATCCAATCGATGTCACCAGAAGGAATTCATTTCATTTAACGTGTAAGAATTTATAAGGTAACTCATAAACGACACTACACTAGAGGAGAGAAACAAACACAAATGCTATCCAAACAAAAGGTCGTCACCCTGGGATTGCAGCATGTTCTAGCCATGTATGCTGGAGCAGTCGTCGTGCCGTTGATTATCGGAGCAGCATTAAAGCTGACGCCGCTCCAAATCGCTTATTTGATCGCAGCCGACTTGTTTACGAGTGGGATCGCTACCCTGTTGCAGGTGATAGGCACACGCTATACAGGGATTCGTCTTCCGGTTGTCCTCGGCTGTACCTTTACTGCGGTAGGACCGATTATTGCCATTGCTTCCTCGACCAATTTGGCGACAGCGTATGGGGCTATTATCATTTCAGGATTGTTCGTTGTATTTGCTGCTCCTCTATTTGGCAAGCTCCTTCGTTTTTTCCCTACCGTGGTACAAGGCTCTGTCGTTACGATTATCGGGCTGTCCCTGATTCCTGTAGCGATGACCAACGCCGCCGGCGGAGATGCAACAAAGCCTGACTTTGGTCAACCACAGTATTTGCTTTTGGCATTGGGTACTCTTGTTATTATTTTGCTTATTAATCGCTTTTTTACAGGCTTTATTCGTGCCATCTCGGTATTGCTTGGCTTGATCGTCGGTACTGTTGCAGCATATATGATGGGAATGGTCAGCTTCGCAAACGTAGCGACTGCTTCCTGGTTTAGTGTCGTAGAACCTTTTTACTTCGGAACTCCACAGTTCAGTATCGTTGCCATTTTAACGATGATTCTGGTAAATATCATCAGTATGGCGGAATCTACAGGCGTTTATTTCGCACTCGGAAAAGTGACCAATACGGAAGTCACCAATAAAGATGTTGTGAAAGGGTTGCGCGGAGAAGGCGTAGCCATCGTGCTCGGGGGAATTTTCAATGCATTCCCGTACACTGCGTTTTCACAAAACGTCGGTCTGGTTTCATTGACGGGCATTAAATCACGCGATGTCATGATCGGAGCAGGTGGAATTCTTGTCGTTCTCGGCCTGTTGCCAAAGTTGGCTGCCTTGACAACCGTTGTTCCCAGTGCCGTTCTCGGTGGAGCTATGATCGCGATGTTCGGGATGGTTGTAGCTTCGGGAATCAACATTTTGTCCCAGGTTGATTTGCGAAAAAACGAAAACTTGCTGATCGCAGCATGCAGTATTGCAGTCGGACTTGGCTCCGCAACGGTTCCAACTATGTTTGACCAACTGCCGACACTGTTGAAAATGATGATGCAAAACGGTATCGTGACAGGCTCCCTGACTGCGGTAGTGCTCAACATCCTGCTCGTACACACGAACAAAAAAGCGCAGACAGCTCCTGCAAATGCAATTTCAGAAGCATCTTAATTTACCAAAAAGCATTCTCCACCAAGGTAGAGGATGCTTTTTTTCTATTTTTTTACAACGACAACGAGGAAACCAAAAAAAGAAAAAGCCGTTACAAGCACAATGGCTGGTAAAAGGAAACAGGAGAAAACGCGTGGTCTTTGGGGCACAACCGAGGTGTGAGATAAAAAGCGAAACAAGGTTTTAAGCGTCCACCTTTGAGAAACTCCCTGAAATCACTACTTTGTACGCGGTTTCGCTTTTTGTCTGGAGCCGTGCAGGGAATCACCTGCGCAAGTGACCCAAGTACCTGAAGCGTTTTCTCCTGTTTCCTTTCCTCCCGGAAAGCCCGCCGAAAACCCAACCTTTTTCTTTACCCATGACGAGTAAAAACAGGCTGTCACGCAGTGTCAGAAGCCCCGTGAGCCTCCCTGTAAGCCGCATAGGATGACAATGTACGGATTTTTCTGGAGAGGACGGGGAGCGATGGCTACGTTTCAGGAAGCGATGCAAGCCAAAAATCACTTGGTCAAGCGGTGGAAGAAAATGCCCGGTGTTGTCGGCATTGGAATCGGCTATGCCAACGGAAAAGACAGAAAAGGTGGGGCTTGCATCGTTTTATACACAGAAAAAGCAAGCGCTACTGTGAAACGAGCTTGTCCACAATGTGTTTCTGTTCGAAGTACAAGAGCTACCGGACGAGTACGAGTGGCCGTTCCGGTTCGGAGAATCACCTCAGGTCGTTGCTGCTGTCACGCCCCTGTGGCAAAGGCTGTTGCCACTTCATTTCGACGTAGAATTCGGCCGGTAATCGCAGGCTACAGCGTAGGCTATCCGGGAGTTTCTGGGACAGCAGGTCTGATCGTCCAAAGTGCTTCCCGGAGTGCACAACGGTATTTGCTTAGCAACAATCATGTTCTCAATAAAAACAATACAGGTGGCTATACGGAGACGATACAGCCAGGTGGAGCGGACGGGGGACGGTCTGGAAGGGATCGGATCGGTCGCTTGTATCGCTATGTTCGATTGCGTAAAAATGGTGCGAATTATATTGATGCTGCCTTATCCATCCCGACGACGAATCGATTGCTGGCTCCCCGCTATGCGACGGTGGGAACCGTGCGCGGCCATGTGCGCTCCTACGCTGTCGGGAGTCGATTTAAAAAGGTAGGACGGTCATCAGGCAGAGTCAGTGGAGTTGTAGTGTCCATCCATACGGACATTGACGTTGATTACGGCAATCTTGGCGGACTTGGAACCATTCGTTTTCGCAACCAAACGGTCATTCGAGGTGCTGGAGCGGTCTCGTTGCCTGGCGATTCCGGTTCTGTGTGGCTTACTGCAAGCAACTTGGCGGCAGCCGTCAATTTTGCTGGCTCCGCGGATGGCAGACTCTCTATCTCGTTTCCGATTCAATGGGCGATGCAGGCTTTCGGTATACGGGTTGCGCGTGCAGCGAGTGCGACTGGATATAACCGAGTGAATAGCAGAAAGCCAAAGAACCCAATGCGTACGCAGCCATTGTCTGCAACGCAACTGGGTACGATTATGACGAAAAGGGTATTGCCGTCGAAAAGAAAAAGGCAGGGACGCAAGAAACGTATTTAGCGCATCTCCTCAGCCAATTGATCGAGGCAATTCAAGACGTTTTCGGACAGCTCCTCCAGGCTGGAAAATACTGACTCGGCCTCATCGTGCTTGCCGGCTTTCACCAAGAGATAAACGTTGCGGACCGCCTCGTGGAACTTTCGGTGCGGCACATCCAATTGCTGGAAAGAGCGTAGAGAGTTGATTTTTGGATCATGCTTGGCTTCGTGATACCAGACTCCCAAACGGCATTGCATATGATCAACCAAATCTTTTTCTTCGATCTTGTGGTAACCGAGCATGTAGTTGTAGAGCCACCATTTCCATAAAAGATGATCGGTTTTGACGATCCGCAAATGGTGCTTTGCCTTTAATTGATTCAGTTGACTGATGCTGAGTTTGTGCAGATCATTGATGCCGGCCCCGATGTCATAGACATTCTTCCCTGCGTGGGCTACATTCTCAGCGATGAGCTCCATATTGGCTTGGACCTGCGTGATTCGCTGGGAAATGTCATCGGTGGCGGCAGACTGTTCTTCTGCCTGTGCGGCAATATGTCCGGTAGAATGACCGACCTTTTCGATGTTTTGTACGATGTCTGCCATCAGATCGATTGCATCTCGCGTCTGGTTGGCTTCTAGGCTGAAGTGTTCGCTCATCTGTGCTGCGGAATCCTTGACTTGACTTGCTTCCTGCTGCACGTTTTGCATGGTAGAGGTAATGCTCTGGACGGACTGCTTCGTTTGTTCAGCGAGCTTGCGTACCTCCTCGGCAACAACCGCAAAGCCACGCCCATGTTCGCCTGCACGCGCTGCTTCAATCGATGCATTCAGCGCGAGCAAATTGGTCTGATCAGCGACACTGCGAATGACTTGGACAACCTGGGAAACGTTTTCAATAGAAGCCATGAGCTGAGAAATTTTTGTTTGCATGTCTTTAAATTCATCTGCCATCGAGAGAAAGCTCTTGAGCGAGGCCTGAATAATTTCCTGGCCCGTTGTTGCCTGCTCCATAGTAGTCGTGGCATTTTCGGCAACCATCACGGCTGATTGTGCGACCTTTTGGACAGAGTGAGTGAGCTGTTCAGCCGCAGAGCGTACGTTGCTAGCTTCATCGGTTGTCGTTTCTACTGTATCGAGGACGTGCTTGATCTTGTCAATTTGCATGACGAGCTCCAGAACTTGTCCAAGTCGATCTACGACCTTGTAATCCGTATCCTCTTGATAGGATTGAAGCACAATCTGCGAATCAAGCGTCAACAGCTTGATCAGGGCTAGGAGAGTTGCTGATATTTCTTGAGGCTTCTTGGCGTAGGCAGAGACGACTGACGGGATCAAGAATTCATATACCCGTAAATAGGAGCCCGTGTACCATTCCGGGGCAAGTCCGATTCTGCTGTGGACTTCCCCGATTTTCTCTCTGCCTCTTACATAGGTTTCGTCCAATTGGGCGTTCGGAAGCGTTTGCAGATAGTGGCGAAACGATTTGGACAGGCGATCTATCGTTGTATTGGATTCGATGATGTGCATCAAGTGGGAATATTCGTGAAGCATTTGATAGTGGCGGTCGGTGATTGCGTCGAGATGTTTATTCAGTATCGGCTCCAATTGCTTCATGCGATCCAGGTCCGCCTGATTGAGCTGCAAAAACTTTACTTTCCCTGCTAATTGTTCTGTCATGGGTATGTCACTTTCCTGGATCTTGGTGGTCATGACAGACTCCCCCCGCTTTACAAACATAGTATCCCTCCGCGTTTTACTCTCTTGCATAGTAACGAATGAATATACAGCAACTCATACAGCAACTCATAAACCAATCCCATCTGATTCGAATACTTGGCTTGACCACGTATGTAGGCGGAGCAGCACAATAAAAACAGACCTATCACCAAACGAATAGGTCAGTAGCAAACACTGAGATCGGTTCTGGTTACTTCCATCATAATATCATGGGAATCAAACTGCTACTATTGAACTATTGTAAATTTGTGAATGTTTATAGAATAAATATGACCATTTTGACCTATGTTTTTTTAGCATTTCTTCGATGCCAGAGCCAAAGAGGAGCTGTTTTCAAACGCTTTGCTCAAATATTCGCTATAATAGAAGAACAGCGAATAGAAAGGTAATGATTTTTATCTATGAGCAAAAATAACATTTTACAAAATGTACTCGGATTCATTGTCTGTTTTTTGCTGTTTGTAGGCAGTATGCTGTTCACTAATTTCTATCCACTCCTGATTCTGGTAGGAATTTTAGGCTTTGCGGGTCTATCCTTTTTTGTTTATCGAATTATATCGTTTTATAACAAAAAAGGGTGATTCTTAATCAAAGAAGGTCATGTGCCCTTTTTCTGAGCGGTAATAGGAGAGACGATCCTGAAGCGTTCCGGTATGCAGCTCGAATTTGTGACCATCAGGGTCAGTAAAATACAGTGAGCGCTTGTCTCGCTCATCGCGTTCACGGCCTGGCAGGATGATGACATCATGCTTTTCCAAATGGCTTTTCCAGTCATCAAACGATGCCTCGTCGATGGAAAAGGCCAGATGCGTATAAGAATGGGCAATTTCATTTCGCGGGATGTCCTGCTCCTCATTCAGAGCCAGCCAGTAGCCATTCCAATCAAAATAAGCGAGCTTTCTCCCGCGTACAAGCGGCTTTGCTCCCATCACGTCTCGGTAAAAGCAGAAGGATCTCTCCAGATCTGAAACAGAAAACAGCAAATGGTTGATTCCGGTTAATTGTGGCAAGAAAAACCCCTCTTTCCCAATCGCATTTTACTCATCATTGTAAAAGAGTGAGCAAAAACAGGCAAACCCATGGATGTTGTGGGTCTGCCTGTTTTTCGTGTATAGGAGGCTATGACTATTGCTTCTGTTGTTGCTGTTGTTGCTGTTGTTGCTGTGATTGGGTTTGGATGGTGGATTGGACTTGAGATACCATCGTTTGTGCTTGGGCAATTTCTTGAGACGCTGTCTTCAACGCTTCTTCCGCGAGCTGCGGATTGGCGGCAGATTGTTCGATCGCTTGGGTAATCATTGATTTGGCAAGAGTCGCAGCAACTTCAGCTTTTTTAAGCGAATCGGTATTGATTTGGCTAGGCATGAATATCCTCCTCCAAAATAATGGGGTTTTGGCACACCATGCTACTATGTCCTTCTTCCCTGGTGAATATGTAGGCAGGCGCAGCCCAACCGCATACAGCTCCGGATGCATACCCTTTTAGGAGGGAGGTATGCCTAATGAAAAAGAAATGGGTGCAGGTAGTGCGGCAAACGGAACAGGCTTTTTGGACGATTGTTTTCTCCGCTCATAAACAGGTAGGAGAGCGTGGAAATATTTTGCCGGCACGATTCAACTCCAGACAGAAGATTCGCAGATTTTTAGAAAGAACGATGACTCCTTGTTTAGCGAGTCGGGTCATCGGCAATCTTGATTTGCGCCGGATTCATGGACAACTGGCTATTCCGATTGGCGGCGGGATTGGAGCGCCTCCCATCGTCAAATCACAGGTGCTTTCAGAGGGACCAAGATGTGTCACGCTTGCTGTCTGGTTCCAGTTCGATCCTAGCGACCGTTTTTTTCGTGTGTATCAATTAAGAAAACGCCCAGATGGACGATGGATCGTATTTGGTCGTCACCCTTTGGACTTTCCGTTTAATTTGCCGCGAGACTTTAGACGCAGAGGACCATTTGCAGGATGCTGTACGCCCTGTGTCGGGAGACGTCAGCGGAGAAAATTTTGCAAAAAAAGTTGGTAACATTTCACGCGCGACTTCGTTGATAAGAGAGGAGGTGGGAGATGAAGGCACAGACTTGGAGCGAATTATTTGCAGAATACCAATATCCGCTGTACCGTTATTTATTTCGCATGTGTGGTTCGCGCGAGATCGCCGAGGAGCTGCTGCAAGAAACCTTTTACCGTGCCATGCTCTCCCTCTCAATTCAGGAAGCAAGACAAGTGCGGGCGTGGCTCTATAAGGTAGCACGCAATCTTTATATTGATTGGCTGCGCAAGCAAACGTCTGAGCAAAACATGCTGGAAAACATCAGGCGACTCATTCCAGTAGCTTCACGTACATATGAGCCGGAGATGGTATATCGTCAAAAAGAAGAAAAAGAGAAGGTAGCTTGGGTCATGCAGCAGCTCCCAGAGCGAATGCGAACGATTTTGTACTTGCGAGAGATCGAGGATTTTACCTATCAGGAATTGGCTACGACACTTGAACTCAGTATGGATCAAGTAAAAGTAACCTTGTATCGGGCGAGAGAAAAATTTCGGGAGTGGGAAGCCCGGGCAGAAGGAGGCAAGCGTGATGGAGGATGACAAGCTGTTGAAGGACTGGCAGGAGCCTGCCTTGCAGTGGGATGAGAAAAAAGCGCGCAGGATGGTCTGGAAAGCGAGGTTTACGTTATGGCGAAACATCATCCACATTCTTTTGATCATTTGGTTTTTATATATGCTCTATATGCTGGCCATTCAGATCGGCTATAAACAGCTCGGAAAGGAAGAGGAATTGGTTCGCTACGCCACGACACTCATCGAAACGCATTACTCAGGAGTGAAGGTCGGCAAGTGGGATTATCCGTCCGTTGAGCTATCACCTTGGTTGACGCAGGAGACGACAATGCCATTATTTAAACAGATCGGGAAATGGGAGCTGGTCGTCGGATCGGTAACCGTGAAAAAGCCGTTCTGGGGAGAGCTGAGCTATCAGATCAACTATCAGCAAAAAGAGCTGAATGATCGGGATGGGACCTTTAACTTCGCGTTGCCGCGTTCAATAACGGGCGACAGTCCGGTTAAAGAGCGAAAGGAACAAGACTATATATGGGACCAGCTCAAGCATATCTCGGACGGGTATGTGGCGGAAATATCTTTGTCCTCCATTCATCCGCAAACGCCGGAGCAAATGCGCAAGCTGCTTTCCAAATACGACGTCGCTATCCTGCAAATGCCTGTGTATGCAGGCGAGTTGAAGACGTTCAAGCCTTCCTATACTCGCAGTACTGATACCTATGTACCTTTTCTGGTGCTGCGTCCAGAAGTGCTCTATGATGAGAAATCGAGACTGTCACAGACGACTTTTCATTTAAACGAATCCGTGGAAAGTGCCGAGAAGCAGCTTATTCCCGATCTGGAGTATGTATTGGCGAATGGGAAAAGTCGCTTCGAAAGCTACGATGAACCTCGTTTAGCATACTTGAAAGAGCATGGCATTACTGTCTATGGAGCGCTTGTCACTGGTCCTGTGCGAGAACTGGAAAAGCTCCAACGAGACCCGGAGTTTCATGAATTCCGTTTAGGCAGGATCGAGGTATGGAATTGGTAGCGGACCCGCGTGCCAAGGAATGAAAACAAATGGGATGGGGACGATAGAGGAGGAATGCACCAAGAAGACAAGCGTGGGAGAAATGAAAAATGCAAACAACGAATAAGGCACGGTACGCGAATATCATTCCGATGGAAGATTTAAATACGATCGAAAAAAAGCTCGACCCCTTTCCGATTTTTGCACAACTGCGCGGGACAACCCCTGTTCGCTATGATGAGAATCGAAAATGCTGGGATGTATTTCGCTATGAGGATGCCCATCAGGTGTTGAAGGACCCGGCTACCTTTTCATCGAAAAGGGGCGGGGAAGAAAACGAGTCTCTGTTAATGATGGACCCGCCGAGGCACACACAAATGAGGGCGTTGGTCAGTAAAGCCTTTACGCCAAAGGTGATTGCCGATCTGGCGCCACGCATCCAATCAATCACGGATGAACTGCTGGATGCGGTACAAAGCGATGGCAAGATGGACATGGTCCACGACCTTGCTGTTCCGCTGCCCGTCATCGTCATCGCGGAGCTGTTAGGTGTACCGACGAAGGATCGAAAGCTGTTTAAAGACTGGTCGGATATTTTGGTAAAGGGACCAGCAAAAAATACAGAAGAGCTATTCGTACAAGTGATGGCGGAAAGGACACAGGCTCGCCAAGAGCTGGACGCCTACTTTGCCGAAATCATGAAGCTGCGCCGCCAGGAGCCGCAGGATGATTTAATTTCACTTCTCTTGTCAGCAGATATTGAAGGGGAGAAGCTCGATGACAAAGAAATCATCATTTTCTCGATCCTTCTTTTGGCAGCAGGGAATGAAACGACAACCAATCTGATTACAAATGCAGTACGCCGTCTGACAGAGGATCAAAGCTTGCAGCAAACACTCCATGAGCAGCCAGCGCTCGTTCCCGGGTTTATTGAGGAGGTTCTGCGTTATTATCCTCCGGTCCAGGCAATTGGCCGAATCACTACCAAGGATGTGCAAATTGGCGATGTACCGATCCAAGCGGGTGAGCAAGTCATTTCTTGGGTCGCATCGGCCAATCGTGACGAGGCGAAATTTCCTGATCCCGACACCTTTATCGTAGATCGTAAGCCAAACGCACATCTCGCTTTTGGCTTTGGCATTCACTTTTGTCTGGGAGCGCCTCTCGCCCGTTTAGAGGGTCAGATAGCGATACAGGCAATCGCTCGGAGATTGCAGCATATCCGTTTTGTGGAGGGCACACCGCTTACACCGATTCCAAGCCCGTTCGTTTATGGAGTGAAGGAGTTTCCTGTCACATTCGAAATAAGTAATCGAAAAAAGCCTTGAATTAGTGCTTTTGTCGCTGGTAAAAAAATCCTGTATTGCTTTTCCGCTCAATTACCTGTATAGTATCTAATTGTTGATGCAAGTAGCGAAAATTGTCGAATTGCGCGACTGGATCAGCTTGGGAATAAAGTCCCAATACGATATGCCGGTATGGCGGAATTGGCAGACGCGCGCGACTCAAAATCGTGAGGGAAACCGTGGGGGTTCAAGTCCCTCTACCGGCACCATCAGCACTATACATATGTTTTTTGTTATAAGGTGGGAAACAGTGAATTAGACCTGTTTCTCACTTTTTTTCATTTCAGGGGCAGCAGCTTCCCATCAGGCTGTCTTTTCTCCAATCACCGTGTGCTACAATGAAAGGGAGTAAAGGAGGCGAATACGGTGAGACTTGCAGGAAAACAAGTTGTTTGCTTTGTGGAGAGTGAGTTTGAAGATTTGGAGTTGTGGTACCCGGTTCTGAGACTTCGTGAAGAAGGAGCCGTCGTTCATCTCGTTGGACCAAAAGCAAATCATGTGTACATAGGCAAATATGGAGTACCGTGCGAAGCGGAAAAAAGCATGGCAGAGATTGACCCGGCTGATTATGCTGGAGTACTGGTACCAGGTGGGTGGGCGCCAGATAAACTGCGTCGTTATCCAGAGGTGCTATCGTTCGTAGCCGCAATGCATGAGGCAAAAAAGCCAATCGGCCATATTTGCCACGCTGGCTGGGTACTCGCTTCCGCAAAAATACTGCACGGCGTGACTACAACCTCTACGCCTGGCATCAAGGATGATATCGAGAATGCAGGGGCGACTTGGGTAGATGAAGAGGTAGTAGTAGACGGACACATCGTCGGCTCGCGTCGTCCACCAGATTTGCCGGCATATGCCAAAGCATTTGCTGATTTGTTGGCTGAGAAAGCAACATAAGAGAGAACAGGGCATGTCCGAAGGAGCTTCGGCTGCCCTGCTTTCTTTTTGGGAGGGATAAACCTGCTTTACCCGCCGTTATTCCCTTTTTTCCATGGCGGGTTCCCATATTTCCTGATTGTGCTCGTAATCTTGTAGGCAACAAAAGGAATCAAAAAGGAGAGAACGACACCTGACAGAGTCAGGTAGGGAGGAAGAGATCCGATCATTTTGCTCATTATGCTTATCCCCAGACTGTTTTCTACTTGTTAATCCCGCCGATATTGCGAATAAAGACATTGGCGGATACGTGAATTTCGCTTTTTTCAAATAGCTCTTGTCCAATCTCCCAGTCCTTCTTGATTTCCTGCCAGAGGGAGTGGTGGTTCTGCTTGAGATAGCTGCCAAGGCCGATCACATCTGCTTTCAAATCCTGATGTACTTTGTGGATCGTGTCATTGCACAAACGCTCGATCTCCTTGGCGAAAACATTTTGTATTTGTTCCATCGTTTTTGCTTTCAGTAAATCAATTTTGGCATACGATTCAAAAATGACACCCTCGCATTGAATTTCCACATTGAATTTGATGTGCTGCTTGTCTCGAATATCCGCCCTTATACTTTTTTTCGCTCCATGGATATTTAACACAACCAAGTCATCCTTATATTTGGCTTTCAATAATCCACCCTGAACATGTCCGGTCAAAAAATTGAGCCCCTCTGTTTCTTCTTCTCCGAGAAAGCCGACCATCTGATTTTTTCGTCTAAAAACGGCAGAGCCGGCAACCTTTACTTCTTCTTTCTCCGCAATAATCCTCGGCAGGACAAAGCTGTACTCATTTAACAAATACTGATGCACATCACCGATTCGGACCTCGGGGAGCATCCGTGCGTTTTTATTAATGTTCTCTCCGATCGAATTGATGTAGAGGGCAGGTATTTTTTCGGTTTTGGGCCGCACCTCGATAACCCTGCGCGCGTCTCCCTTGGAGATGAAAATCTTACTGCTGCGCCGCGAATCTGGATCACGCAAAAGAATATCCAGTGTATTGGAGAAGGCAGTAGCAGAACGCGCGATTTCTTCAGAGACGACGATGATTTTCAGGTGCTGATAAAAGGGAGTCCGGCTCGTACGGGTAGCAAGCTCTCGGGAAATTTCCAGCAGGGAATCTCCTTCAGAGACGAGATTGAGAAAAGCTTCATCTGTCGTATTTTGTCCGCCGCTGATTCCTTGGGAGCCTGAAATCAGACCACCGGGAATGACCAGCTGATGGGTCAGCAAAAAACGCTGCTTCCCTTTAGGCTTGTCAGGTGCTTCCTGATTGGCCTTTTTTTCTGCTTGGTTGGAGCGAGGTGCATCAATCGCAACACCGACGACAAACCCCCTCTCCTCGATCTGGACCTGATCCCAGCATCCGCTTAGCAAGATAGGAAGCATGACAATCAGACACAGTGAGACAAGCCGCTTATTCATGACCTTTCACCCCTCGCAGCTTTGCCAAAAGCAAGAGACCGATGGGAACGAGGTAGACAATAAGAAAGCCATAGTAGGTCAGCTTTTCGGCAAACGTGAAAAAGTCGACCAGGTTTTGCGGAAGCATGGCGATGAAATAAATCAGCGGAGAGAGGATAAAAATCCAAAGAATCTTGGTGACACGCTGAAACATCGAAGTCAAATTGATGATCGTGATGTCCAGCCACATCGCGCATGTATTAAAGATGGTCATGATCCAAATCGTGAAGAAAATGGATTCGACACGTTCAAAAAAGCCCCCTGGAATTTCCACCTCTTTGGCGAGCTCAATAGTAGGGTAAGTCAGATTTTTTGCGACTTCTGCTGAAAAGACCCCGATGACAAACATGTAGATTGTTAAATAGAGCAAAACCGGGATGGCGAGACCGATTGCGATCGCACGAGGACCCTCCTGAGGGTTTCGCATCAGCATCGTGTAAAACAAAATGACTTCAAACCCGGAATAGGATAGGCCAACCCCTTCCGTTCCTTTGAGCAGGGAACGCCAGTCTGAGGAGAAAAATGGTCGTACATTCTCGATTTCCACCAGCTGTGTCGTAAATAGCAGCACAACGGCGATGACGACAAAGACAACCGGCAGAAACAGCAGATTCAAACGCAGCATTGCAATACGTGACCCGGCGACGGCATATTGGACAATCAACAAAAAGCTCAGCGTGATCATCTCAACAGGCGTTTCGTAAAACAAATACTGCTTCGAGATATTGCCAATCGCCCGGATTTCAAAGGAAACAAACAACATGGTGTACACGCAGACAAGGATGGTCAGCACATATCCGACAGGCTTGGAAGCGATGATGGAGGTATACTCAAAAAACGTTTGTCGCGGAAACCGCGCAGCGAGCTTGGCCAGCATCCAGCCAATCAGCCACGCGATCAAACCACTTAGGATGACGGATATCCAGCCATCAAATGCTCCGGTTGCTTTCGCCAGCGTACGGGGAAATGTGAGAATTCCGACCCCGATGGTTACGGAGGCGATGTTGATGCCCATATGATTTTTGCTGATTAATTTCTCTGCAAACGTTTGAGCACTCATGTAGGGTCCCCTGTTCCTGTGCGTGTTTCATCTTTTGGGTGAAGTGATCCCGGCCGCTTTCGCAAAAAGGTAACGGGTGCTCGCAGGATCAAATCCTTCCAGTCTTGAGGCATTTGCGGTGTAAACGGAGCCAAGTACGGATAACCGATGCTCGTCAAATTGGTTAAATGAATCATAATCATGATAAAGCTCAGTACGACACCGTAGATGCCAAAAATGGCAGCAGCAAGCATGGCGAGGAAACGAATCATTCGAAAAGCAATCGCTAAATGGTACGAAGGGATGGCAAAGGAAGCAATCGCCGTGAGAGCAACAACAATAACCATGACTGGACTGACAATCCCGGCGGATACGGCAGCATCCCCAATCACCAGTCCGCCCACAATCCCGACAGTTTGACCAATCGGCTTGGGAAGTCGCAAACCTGCTTCCTGCAAAAGCTCCATCGTCGTCACCATCAAGAGCGATTCCACAAAAGCAGGGAATGGAACGCCATCTCGTGTTGCCGCGATCGAAAAAGCGAGATCAGATGGAATGAGTCCAGGGTGAAAGGTTACCAGAGCGATATAAAAAGCGGGTGAAAAGACAGCAAGAAACGAAGCGAGATAACGCAATAGCCGTGCAAGTGTACCGGCTATCCAGCGCTCGTAATAATCCTCTGGCGAGTGCAGGAGAAAACCGATTGTGATCGGTAAGACCAAGACCATGGGTGTACCGTCGAGCAAAATGGCAACACGGCCTTGGAACAGGGCAGCTGCCACCTTGTCTGGTCGTTCGGTATTGTGGATCTGTGGAAAGGGAGACAAAAAATCATCCTCAATCCATTGCTCGATAAAGCCGGATTCCTCTACCTCATCTATGTCGATGGTGGCGATTCTACGTTTGACCTCACTCAGCATTTCGGGATCGACAATGCTGTCTATATACGCGATAATCAGCTCGGTTTTGCTGCGAGAACCTACGAAAGAGCCGTCAAACCGCAAATGTTTATCTTTTACCCGCCTACGAATGCGCACGGTGTTGTCACGGATGCTCTCCGTAAAGCCATCGCGCGGACCCCTTACGACCCCTTCGGATACAGGCTCTTCAGTCGCCCTCGTCTTCCAGCCTTTGCTGTCAATGACGATGACCTGGCTCGTACCGTCCACGAAAAGGGCAATATCTCCAGCAAGGACGCAATCAATGACATCCGTAAAGGAGGAGGACTTTTTGATCTCACTGACGGAAAGCACTTCTTCATTTAGCAGATTCAGAATGGTTTCCGGTTCACTTGGAACGATTTTTCCGGCTATGGAGATCGTGAGCTGGATATGGCTAAGCACCTGACTGTGCAGCATGTCACTGTTTATAAGCCCGTCAATGGCCACAATCGCACACGTATGATGACTGTTGCCGATCAACAAGGTGCGAATGAGCAGATCGTGCGGGTTTCCGAGCTCGGTTTTGATCGTCTCCATGTTTTCCTGCAAGCTGCTGGACAACAATACGGGAGGCCCTTGGGTTTGCAACGCTTTTTGCATGAAGGGGGAGGAGGATTTCTTTTTGTGGCGCGCAGACCAAAATCTTCGCAGCATGTAAGTCCCTCCCGATCAAGATGCGAATATCATGTTAGTGCGATTTTTTCCAGATCACAGGAAAATTATGCGGATGAAAGTTCCATGAATAAACTTTCACACAAAGAATTGATCAACCCCACAAAGGTATGATACATTCGGCATGGTAGAATAGAGAGTAGTAGAGAGAGCAGGATTGATGGAGAGGGTGGGATAGTAGTGCTCAATAGTCAAGTATTGATACGGGAAACGGATTTTTCCCGGCTTGCACATACATGGGAACAATTAGCTGAACAAATGAAGGAACAGGGCGACAGCAAAACACCTGCCAAGCTGTTGCAGCTGGCTGAAAAGACGAAGAAGGCAGAGCTGAACATTGCTTTTTGCGGACACTTTTCCGCAGGGAAATCGACAATGATCAATACACTTCTCGGAGTAAATCTGCTGCCGTCCAATCCTATTCCAACGAGCGCCAATGTCGTCAAAATTCGTGGTGGAGAAAAGGCAGCTCGCGTGTATACAAATGCAAGTGGTGTGATTACGTTTGATCCAGACACGGAGATGGAAAAGCTGAAGCAGTTTGCCGTTGATGGCGATACGGTAGAATCCGTGGAGGTTTCGTATCCGGGTACCTTCCTCGACGAGTACTCGAGCTTGCTGGATACACCAGGGATCGACTCTACCGATGCCGCTCACAAAATCGCGACAGAATCTGCGCTTCATTTGGCCGATGTCGTCATTTATATGATGGATTACAACCACGTACAGGCAGAGGAAAACTTCAATTTCACAAAAACGTTGAAGGACCGGGGCAAACCGGTTTATTTGGTCGTCAACATGATCGACAAGCATCTCGACTTCGAGCTGGACTTCGAGAGCTATAAGGAAAGCGTGGAAGAGGCATTCGCAACCTGGAATATCAAGCCGGATGGCATCTACTATACTTCACTTGCTGAACCTGATCATCTGGAAAATCAGTACGAGGAACTCAGAAGCATGCTTGGTCAGTTGATCACGGATCGCGAAGAGCTGGTCGCAAAAAGTGTACGTAGTGCGGCAGATCATTTGATTGAGGAGCACATTCAGGAAGTAAAAGCGAGTCAGGCTGGCAAACGTCAGGAGCTGGAGAACAAGCTGGGAAGCATCGAAGTCGATGGACTCGACAGCTCTGATGCTCAGGCTGTGGCTACTAACTTGCAGGATGCTGAAGCACAGGCAAAAACGCTGGAGAGCCGTACCATCGAAGCACGTAAGCAGATGGAGAAGGACCTCGGTGTACTGCTCGACAATGCTCGCCTCACCTATTACAGCACCAACGAAGCGGCAGAGAGCTATCTGGAGAGTCGCAAGCCTGGATTCAAGCTGGGCTTCTTATTCGCGGGTAAAAAGACGGAAGAGGAAAAAGCACGGCGCGAGGAAGTGCTGCTGACCGAATTCCGGGAGAAGGTGGCGGGTAATCTCGACTTCCATTTCAGAGAATTGATGGGAAAACAGCTGCAAGTTTACGACATCCGTGATGAAGAGTACCATGCTCGTGTCCATGCGACCAAAATCGAGATTACCCCTGAGTTTCTCGCCAAGCACATCAAGGATGGGGCACAATCGCGCGAATATGTCATGAACTACTGTAACGATATTTCTGCCGGGATCAAGCTGGAGTACAGACGTGTTGGTCTTGGCTTCATCGAGCAGGTAACAGCGCTTCTGGAGCAGCAGGTGGGGGCCGAAGGTGCAGCGCAGCATGAGCGACTTGCGGCATTGCGTGAGCTGGCAGATGTACACAAAAAGCTGTCTGAACTCGCCGCGGGTGAAGAGGCAGCCAAACAACGCTTGCAGGCGATCATGCGTGAAGGAGACAAGGAATCATGAATCAACTACGAGACAAACTAGTGGCCGCAGCAGAGCGCTTGCGCCGTACAAGTGAAGAAATTAATACCGTACCAGGTATGCAAGCACAGGCAGAGGCTATGCTGGATCGCGCAGAGCGGCTTACAGCCAACCGTTTTACCGTAGCTTTGTTCGGTGCGTTCAGTGCCGGAAAATCCTCCTTTGCCAACGCCTTGATGGGCGATCTCGTGCTGCCTGTGTCACCAAACCCGACAACAGCAGCGATCAACAAAATCATGCCTCCAGACGAGGCGCATCCACACGGAACAGTGCGTGTCGTGCTGAAGAGCAGAGAGGCAATCGAGCAGGACGTTCTTCGTTCCCTTGCCGTGTTTGGTCTGTCCGCAAGCGGGCTGGAGGGAGCACTGGCTGAGCTGAGCAAGATTGATGTGACGCAGATACCCCCAACAGCGAAGCCGCACTACACCTTCTTGAAAGCTGTCACCAAGGGCTTGGGAGACATGACTGCGCATCTGGGCGGGGAGCTGCTTGTAGACATGCAGGCTTTTAAAGGCTTCGTAGCCAAGGAAGAGAAGGCATGCTTTGCCGAGTACATCGAGCTGTTCTACTCCTGCCCGTTGACCGATCAAGGGATTGTGCTGGTAGATACGCCAGGTGCTGACTCGATCAATGCACGTCACACAGGTGTTGCCTTTGAATATATGAAAAATGCGGACGCAGTGTTGTTCGTAACCTATTACAATCATGCGTTTGCCCAAGCGGACCGCGAGTTCCTGCTGCAAATGGGTCGCGTAAAAGATACATTCGAGATGGACAAAATGTTTTTCATCGTCAACGCGGCTGACCTTGCTGCGTCTGAGGAAGAGCTGCAAGGAGTTATTACCCACGTAGAGAAAAACCTGCTGACCTGTGGTATTCGTTTGCCGCGGATTTATCCAGTTTCCAGTCAGACGGCACTGCTTGCGCGCATGCACGAAAAATGCAAGCTGGCTGCCTCTGCTGAAAAGGTGTACCGTCAACGGACACAAACAGCAGAAGGCGAGCCATTGATGGCTGCTGACGAGGCGTTCAAGCTGTCAGGCATGGCTTCATTTGAAGTAGACTTCCTGCGCTTTACGATTGAGGAGTTGACGCAAATTGCTGTAAACGCAGCAGTGAGTGAAATCCGCCGCGCCTACGATACCTTGGGTGAATTCATGCGAATGGCCCAATCTGGCGAAAGCGAGCGACTGGCGCGTCGTGAGGCAGCTACTGCGTCACAAGCCGCTGCCCGCTCAGCGGTTGAAGCGTTGGTGACGACCTCACAGGAACGGGATTTGGCAAAAGAGCGTGAGGAATTAGTTTATTACGTGAAACAGCGTCTCTTTTTCCGTTTCGCCGAGCTTTACAATTTTGCCTTCAATCCGGCTGTGCTCAAGGACGATGGCCGTAACTTGAAGCAAGCGCTGCAAGGCTGCCTGACTGACCTTTTGCGCTCCATCAGCTACGATTTGGCACAGGAGCTGCGCGCTACTACGCTGCGCCTGGAAAAGTTCATTAACAAGCAGGGTGTTTCCCTGGTACAGGCATGGCAAAAGGATGTGCAGGCCCATGCGAGCAGTCTGACACTTGCACCATATCAATCACGTCAAGTAGAGACGCTCACCTTTGCCGAGGATTTGCCGGTCGGACCGGCAGCTTTTCAGCCGGCTCTCTCCTTGTTTAAAAATGCGAAGGACTTTTTTGAGCAGGATGGCAAAACGAAAATGCGCGAAGACCTGGAGAAACGACTGCAAGATCCGGTGGCTGCCTATGTTGCAACTGGTAGCGAGCAGCTCGATGAGCAGTTCCAAGCGCTCTTTACCGAGATCGTGGCAAGCGAGCGAGCGCGCGTCATCGAGCAAATCGATGCGTATTTCACAGGTGTTTTTGCTGCTTTGGATATGAATGTCGATCTGGGTGAGCTGGAAGCCAAGATGAATCGGGTAGCTGCAGAGCTTGCGTAGGGCTTCTGTGAGCTTTGGCGCGAAAACCGAATAAAAGACACGAGAAAGCCCAGGAAGCGCCTGAAAAGTGCTCCTGGGCTTTTTGGCACACCAATTTCACACTCTTTTCACGACACTGCCACAATTCCCCTTCAAAATAGCCATGTCGAGTCATTCAGCTGTTGCCTGTAAAAATTTTATACTCTTCATGGATGAAGTCTGTGCGAATCATAGCGGCAACGTGTATGAACCGCAAGTCTTCGACGAAATCGACATAGGGGAGAAGAGGGCATGGGCAATTATAATCGTTTTTGGCGGTGGCATTTTTATGCGGCGATCTTTATCACACCTCTGCTGATCACGCTGACTTTAAGCGGCATTGGTTATTTGTATTACACCGATGTTGAAAACAGGGCGTACGCGGATTTGTTTTTTGGAAAAAGCAACAAGTCAGAAAAGCTCACGCTGGATGAGGGAATGAAACAGGCGAGTAATCAATTTGAAGGCTTTGCCGTATCCAAGATCATCGTGCTAGACGAGCCATACAATACGCGTCTGACCATGAAAAATGCAACGGGTGATCAAAGGTACATATTTTTGGATCCGAGGAACCAGCTGATCGGCAGTCAGGACGCGCGATACACGTTTTCTAATGTCATGCGCGATACACACAGCTCGCTTTTTGTAGGCGGCACTGTCGTGAACTACCTGGTCGAGCTGGCGGCCAGTTGGGCAATATTTTTGCTGCTGTCCGGCATTTATATGACCTTTAAAGGACGAGTGTGGAAGAAAAGAGAAAAGATGTCACCGCGACAGAGTAACAAGAGATGGCACGCGATTGTTGGTACGATGATTACCATTCCGATGATCGTCATTATTTTTACCGGCTTGCCCTGGTCCGCTTTTATGGGGGATTTCATCTATACTGCTTCACAAAAATATCCGTCCCTTGGGCAGCCACAGGTAGAGCCGCTTACTTCTGACATGAGCGAGGTTCCGTGGGCGACCCGTAAAAATGAAGCGCCGACCTCAACCGATGCACATGCTCATCATGGCGCAATGACTGCTGCTCCGGACCTGTCAAATACAAGCAATCGGCTGCCGATTGAGCAGCTGATGCAAAAAGTGGAGGAAGCTCGTATTACGAAGCCGTATTCCATCGTATATCCAAGCAGCGACGATGGCGTTTATACGGTCTCCAAAAGCAGCAATACGGGGGTTACCGGTCTGGATGTCAGTCCGTATGAGGAAATGACCGCCTATTTCGATCAGTATAGTGGAAGATTGATTGCGCAGACTGGCTACGAAGATTACGGTATTTTGGCCAAATGGTTTACCTGGGGAATCCCGCTGCATGAGGGGCACTTATTTGGCTGGGCCAACAAGCTGTTGAACACGGTTGTTTGTCTTTGCTTCTTGCTCGTGATTTTCTGGGGCATCAAAACGTGGCTATTTCGCAAGGCCGAGCAGAAGTCCTTTGCACCGCCAAAGGTTTCGAACAGGCTCTCTATTGGCTTCATCAGCCTGATGGTGATTTTAGGTGTGATCATGCCTTTATTCGGCATCTCGTTGCTCGTCATCGCATTGATCGAAGGCATTTTGTTTGTCACGAGAGGGAAAAGAGAGCGTACTGTCTAACAAGCTGGGGGAGAGCTGCGGACAGCCAGCGCCAGTACCACAGTAATCGGCTGGAACACTGTCGAATATCCATATTCATATAGCGTAATCAACGATGGATAAAATCAGGCAGGGGCATGAAGCAATGTTGAAGGAAAAAGGGATTGGTCAGGAGATAGGAGAGGAGGTCCATATGAGCTTTCTGGATAAATTAAAGCAGGGAGTTACAGATGCGGGGCAAAAGGCAAAGACCGTCGTAGAAATCAATCGCCTGAAGCTACAGGCGCAAGACTTGGCAAAGCAGGTCGAGGAAAAGCAAGCCAAGATCGGAGAAATCGTTTTTATGTCATTTTCGCAAAACCAGACAGTAACGGTCACATCGGAAATCGAAGGCTACTGCCACGAGATTGTGGAGATTCAGAGCGAGATCAAGCAGCTTCACAGTAAAATCAAGGAGTTGAACAACGAAAAGGTATGTGATTGCGGAAAGGTCGTTTCCCTGGAAACCAAATTTTGCCCGACCTGCGGCCATCAATTCAGTATGCCACCTGAGATCATTGATATTTCAGCCATTTCTCCCCCTCTGCAAGAAACGAAGAATCCCAACGATCCAAAGAACGACTAAGCTGATTCATCCGAATACAGAGGAGCCCTCTTTGCATGATTTTTCTGCAAAAAGGGCCCTGTTTTTTTCCAAATAGATGTAAAGCCTACAGTCTAATCTTTGCGTGCTTCCCATTCCTCGCGCAGCATCCCCATTTTGATCGCATCGTAGTATTCCCCACGCACGATTCTTGCCTTGCGTACGCGTGCTTCCTCAATCATTCCACAGTAAGCAGCAAGCCGCATCATGCGTTCATTGCCAGACCAGGTGCCGATTCCCAAACGGACCGTATCCATGTGGGTGAACAAGTAATCGATCCACATTTGGAATGCTTCGCGACCATAACCGTTGGACCAGTATCGGGAGTCGTAGATGACGATGCCGATTTCGCACCAGTTTGTCTCTTCGGAAATCCAGTACCGACCAACACTGCCTTTCAGTTTCCCGTCTATTTCGATGATCAGCTCGGTTCGTGGGTCATCAGTTCCGACAAGCGCCAATGATTCGGCGTAGCGGGGGAGAGAATGGTATTCCTCCTTACTGAGCGATTCCAATGGCTTATAGGGTCCATTCCAGTTGAGGTGCTCGCGATCATCTGCCTCGTATTTCCAATAGTAAATCTCATCGATATCTTCTTTGCGGATGTCTCTCAGCAGCACTTTTTTCCCTTGTAAATGCACGGTCATGAATGTACCCCTTTCTTTTCTTTTGGCTGTTTTCTGCTATTTTTTTCCTTGTCGTCGCCCTCTTCGTCCTCTGCTTCTTTCTTTTCGATTTTTTCTTCGTGATACTCGATTGGAGTTTGTCCGAACATGCGGTCCAAAGGGGTGTAGTAATGCTCTATGGAGACGGCGATAATCAGACCAGACATCATAAGCATAGCAGTCATCCTTTCAAACAAAAACGGCTTTTACCGGTTTACGATTGGAGCCTGCGAGTAGTTTCAAAGAAAAACCCCCTTACATGAACGCTTGGTTCAACAAAGGGGGTTACGTCGCAGCTTATTCTACTTGAACCTGACCACTGTTATCCAAGCTTACCTTGAACTCCTTTACAACAGTCGGCTCAGCACCCGGGTTCTTCAAATCTTGTTTTACGACCTTAAATGTACCGTCGCCACTCAGTTGGCCCTTGTACTCAACCGAGAACATATCCGATTTGTAAAAGCTGAAGTTGGCTAGCTCCGTTTTCTGCAATTCTTCTGTCAACAGCTTGCCATCCCCGCTAAACATCGCTTTGCGCAATGCTTCCGAGGAATCGTACTTTTGCTGTAAATACGTTTTTAATTGTTGAGCTACCTCTGATTCGGCGAGTTGTTTGCCAGCCTCAACCACCTGTTTTCCCGTTTCAATGGCCTGCTTCCCTGTTTCTACAGCCTGCTCTGCTGTTTGGATTCCTTCGGATATTTCTGAGCAGGCTGTAAGCATCAGCGCGCACACCACGATGAATGCCTTGCGCATCATTCTAAAACACCCCTTTTTCCCTTCTCTCTTACCCTTATTTACGAATCGGATAAGAAAACGTTTCAAGATATAATCATACGCGCATATATTTGACCGGAAACGATTTTTGCATGCAGGAGCACCCCTCCCATGGTTTTTTTCTTTTCGTGTATCTCCACTTTCTCGGCATCCGCATATGATGGGGTAAGCGTAAGAGCTGCATTGATTACAGGGAGGAAACACAATGATTCAAGGGAAAGTAAAATGGTTCAGCAAGGAAAAGGGCTATGGCTTTATTGAGAGAGATGGAGGTCCAGACGTTTTCGTTCACTATTCCGCCATCACTGGATCGGGATATCGCAATCTGGAGGAAGGCGAGCAGGTTGTGTTCGAGATCGTAAATGGGCAAAGGGGACTGCAGGCAGCAAATGTAGCTCGCAAGTAGTTAGAAATGGATTCTGACAAAGCAACCGGGTGACTTATCCCTCTCGATAATCCAGACGCCATCTCATCAAATTGATGGGACGGCGTCTTTGTTGCGGCTAAAGATTATAGAGGTAAACAGACAAGGCAATCAGCAAAATCAGGGTAACGATCCCGTAAATATAAAGCAGATTACGGGAACGATGGCCAAAGCTCCGTTGAGTGGCTTCCTCCGGATTAAGTCCGATGCGAAACGTCAAGACGAAAGCGACGAAGACCAAAACGAAAACAGCAATAATAAATGGCGTAACTGACATAGTCATGTATCCGTCCTTTCTGTAGATGACAGTCATCTTCCGGTGATCATATATGGAGATGCTTATGTTTTCTTTCCTCGATCATATAACGATCAACGAAAAAAATGGTCATCCACTTCAAGGTTTTTTTGCTCATCCACTGGAAGTGAAAGCTTCTTTAAAACGGGAGACAGCCTCAGGGAGATGCTCAAGCTGGGCACGCCCAAATGTGAAGCGGACAAACCCTTTTTGTGCGCCAAAGAGATGACCAGGGACGAATACGACTCCACGTTTTACCGATTCGGTTAGCAGGCGCTGCTCACTCCATTCTCCTATCAGCTGACACCATAAATGGATGCCGCCCTCAGGAGTGATCAGCTTTACCTGATCCTCGAACTGGTCTTGCAAAGAAAACGCCAGCTGGTCGCAGCGGATGGCCAGCTGTGTGCGCAGCTTGTCGATATGGCTGACAAAATCCGGTGATTGCAGGAAGCGGTCAGCGAGCCATTGTGGAAAGATACTGTGCCCAAAATCGAATTGCTGCTTGGCATCAGCCAATCGCTCGATGACGGTTTGTGGTCCGATAATCCAGCCTATACGCAGGCCAGACGCTACGATTTTGGTGAGGGAGCTGATGTAGAGAACCGTTCCATGCTTGTCGAGTGATTTGAGCGTAGGGACGGCTTCATGAGCAAAGGACGTCAGACTATAGGGATCATCCTCGATAATCGGGATGCCGTTTTCAGCCGAGATCTGGAGCAGTCGCCTGCGCCGTGAGAGTGACAGCAGCGTACCAGTCGGATTTTGATAGTTTGGATTGAGAAAGACCATCTTGATCCGATGCTTGCGATGCAGGTCCGCCAGCTGATCCGGATCGATCCCCTCCTCATCCATGGGAAGGGGAAACGTGCGCAAGCCTGCAGAATGAAACAGCGGCAAGGAGTAGCAATACGAAGGCTCCTCGATGGCTACAGCATCACCTGGCTTGAGCAGGCATTGGACAACCAGATGCAGCGCCTGTTGTGCGCCGGAAGTGACCAAGATGGAGGTGGGAGGAGCATCGATACTTCTCCACGTTTTCATGTGCCCAGTCAAGGTTTCGCGCAGTGACCAGTTCCCAAGCGGATGCTCATAGCCCAAATGAACAGGAAAGTCCTCTGCGGTCATTAATTGTTTGATAGCAGCATGGGGGACGAGATCAGGTGACAGCTCTCCGCTTGCCAGATCGATCAGCTCGTGCTCATGTGTCTCCCGGCGAATTTTTTGAATCAAGGGCAGGTTCGGCCGAAACGAGCCAGTCTCCGTCAGATGGCGCCAATTCGGCACGCGTGTCCGAGCCAATCCCCATATATCCCGGCTTACGAGCGTTCCGCTTCCTTGTCTGCGCTCAACGACCCCGGATGCCTGTAATTCATCATACGCAGCGACAATCGTCGACCGATTGACGTGAAGCTCTTTGGCCAAGGAGCGTTCTGATGGCAAAAAGCTGCCTGGCCCAAACTCTCCACTACTGATTCGCTGCTCAATCTGCTCTGCAATTTGCTTGTAAATCGGCTTTGTTGAAGTCGTCATTCTATCATCCATGACCATCCTGCCCTCTTTCTAAAATACGGTGCATATCCCATAACTATCCTGCTCATTATAGCATGGATTTCATCATTCAATTTTGCTGCAGTTTGGTTTAGTATAGATGGGTGGAAGGAGTGTTGCGAGATGAAACAATATCTGGACTTGTGCCAGCGAATTTTGGACGAGGGAGTCACCAAGGAAGATCGGACAGGTACGGGGACGATTAGCGTTTTTGGTCATCAAATGCGCTTTGATCTGAGCGAGGGCTTCCCAATGGTGACAACGAAAAAATTACACACAAGATCGATCATTCATGAGCTATTGTGGTTTTTGTCAGGAGATACCAATATTCGTTATCTGCAAGAAAACGGCGTGCGCATCTGGAACGAATGGGCAGATGAGAATGGTGATCTGGGACCAGTTTATGGCAAGCAGTGGCGTTCTTTTGCAGGGCGTGACGGCAAAACCGTCGACCAGATCCAATGGGTGATTGACGAGATCAAGCGCAACCCTGATTCGCGCCGCTTGGTTGTCAGTGCGTGGAACCCTGCTGAAGTGGATAAAATGGCGTTGCCACCATGCCACTTGTTGTTTCAGTTTTACGTAGCAAATGGCAAGCTTTCCTGCCAGCTGTATCAGCGCAGTGCCGACACGTTTTTGGGCGTACCGTTCAACATCGCAAGCTACGCTTTGCTGACGCATATGATGGCACATGTAACAGGGCTGGAGGTCGGAGATTTTGTTCATACAATCGGAGATGCCCACCTGTATACAAATCATCTGGAGCAGGTCAAGCTGCAGCTCAGCCGCGAACCGATGGCTTTGCCAAAGCTGAAGCTCAACCCGGAAGTAACTTCGATTTTTGATTTTACCTTCGATGATATTGAAATCGTGGGCTACGAATCGCATCCGCATATCAAGGGTGAGGTGGCTGTATGATCAGCCTGATTGTCGCTTATGCACGTGGCCAGGTGATTGGCAAGGACGGGGACATGCCATGGCATCTACCTGCTGATCTGAAAAACGTCAAGGAATTAACGACAGGCAAAACGATTGTCATGGGCCGCAGGACATACGAATCGATCGGAAAGCCACTGCCGAATCGTCGCAATGTCGTACTGACGAGAAGCCGCGATTTTAAGCCCGATGGAGTCGAGGTTGTCCATACAAAAGAAGAGGTAATGGCGCTTGGAGACGTCATCATTTTTGGTGGAGCAGAGATTTACCGACAGTTCCTCGATAATGTAGATCGCCTGTACATTACCGAAATTGATCTGGAAACAGAGGGCGACACGTTTTTCCCGGAGTGGGATCGCGAGGCGTACACCATGGTGGACAAGCGCGAAGGAATTGTGGATGAGAAAAACCAGGTTCCGCATACGTTTTATACGTTTGATCGGAAGAAATAAGTTGCCGGAATGGCACTGAAGATGGGAAAAGAAATAGACCTCTTAAAACAGCTGTATGGTTGTTGAAGAGGTCTATTTGGTTAACGAGGAAAACTCTCAGCCTTCTTCCCGATATAAAGCAGATGGGAAGACATCCCGAGCAGAGCTGGATCAGTTGCTGTTTCAATCAATAACTGGATGACTTTCTCAGCTTCTCCGCGCTCCTGCCAATAACGCCAGTGCTCCGTAGTCAAAACGGCTCCAATGTTCGTTGAACCAATCAACTGGATTGTTTGAAAACCGAAAGATTCCATAAAAGGGCTGATTTCATCGACAGGATAGAAATAGGCACCTGTGAAGCGTCCCTCCTCTGTATGATCAAAGATTCCTGTCTGATAAAAATCATGGATGGCATCTATTTGATGATGTGGCTTCCAGTTTTCTGGAGCCATGAATGCAGACATGATGTGATTGGATCTCGAGCGAAAGGCGACAAAAACGATTCCGTCTTTTTGGGTAACACGGTGTAGCTCTTTTGCCGCCGCAGCACGATCTTGTTCCTTTTGCAGATGATACATGGGGCCAAGCATGAGAGAGGCATCGAAAGCTTCATCTGGGAAATGGCTGAGATCGCGTGCATCTGCCACATGAAAGCCTTGAAACTGATGCAGCAATCCAAATTCGGTTGCCTTTTGACGAGCGAGGTCCACGAGCTTGGGAGTGAGGTCAGCAAGGGTTATCCGATAGCCTGCTTTGGCTAGCTGCAAGGAATACTTTCCAGGGCCTGCACCAATATCCAGCACAGTACCTGATCCAGGCAAGTGCTGCTTCATGTAGTGCCAGTTAATGAGAAACTCAAGTGGCTCGCGATCAAGTCTTGTCCATTCTTTTTCTACAAAGAAGGAATAGTAATCGACTACATGACTCACAGTTGTTCACCTGCTTTCTACACATGGATGGTTTGACAAAGGTAGCGATACGCCTCTATCAACCAAGGATGTACAACCCTTAGCTTCTCCCGCTGCTCCCACAAATAGGTGAGGTAGACGAGAGCGGCGTGTTCCAGGGATTTGTCCAATGCGGATAAGAGCGCATGGAGATAGGGAGGTGTGCCTGTTTGATCCCACTCGATCTTGTCGGCGACAAACAGAACGAGGTCCATGCGAGAGGGCTGGGCCTTTAGGGTGGTATGGCACTCGATGGCATTCAAGACGGCCTCATCTTGAATGGAAAACAAATCACAGGCCATGGCTTTGGAAATTTTCTGATGAATGATCATGGGAAAGACGTACTCCTCGGGCAAAATCTCGATGCCGAGCTTTTCTGCAATCGCAATCCGGTGATGATTCGGGAAAACCGCGCTAATGTCGTGCAAGTATCCAGCTGTCCTGGCGCCCAGCGGTTCAACGTCAAAACGGATTGCCAAACGAGCTGCCTCCTCGGCTACACGCTTGGAATGTGAGGCGGTATGCTCAAAGCCATGCAGGTTCAAAAGGCTTTCTGCATCTACCGCTACATCATGAACCCGCGACCAGCCTTCTCTCAGCTGTGCGTATGCCTCCATCGTCCATTCTCCCTTTCCCCATCAAGGTCTGTCTCCGGACTGATTCACGTTTCTTGCTTCTGTGTCGGTCGCACTCGTGTGTGTTGCAGGTAAACCTTCTCCTGAGAAATGATCCGGCTGTCCATAGCGGTTTTGCTTCATCAGACTGCTGACGTAGGCGAGAGCGAGAAAACAAGCAATAATGCCTCCCAAAACCATCCACAACATGACGAGTCCCCCTTTAAGCGAATCGTTCCAATGAGTTACGAAAATTCCTTTTTATTCCATTTTCCATTATACACTCTCTGGGCATGATTTGCCTCCTGTAGATATGCGACATATGTCCTGCTTTTTCAGCATAAAAACAATAGAAAATAGCTGTGGACAATCCCATGGAGGGGATCGGGATGAGAGTTGATTTTCATGTGCATCTAGAGGAAGGTCCGTACTCGTCACAATGGCTGCATCAGCTCACTGAAACGCTGGGGTCGTTGCTTGGCGATGAGAAAGACGGGGGCAGACGAGAATGGGCGTACGAAATGGTTGGACAGCTTGCAAAACGGCTCAGACAAGGTCCCTATTCACGGGAATGGCTGGACCTATACCGCGCTTACGCCAAGCAAACGGGGATTGAGGCAGTATGTATCGTTGAGCACATGTACAGGTTTGCAGAGCTCAGGGAGCTATATGAGCAGCATGTGCATCTTTCGGAGGATCGCTTGGGACAAATACAGCGTCGTTGGCTGGATCGCGTCATGAACGATTCCCTGCATGCGTATACGGCTTTTTTGCAGGGAGAAAAGCAGCGCTGGCATGACGATGGGGTAGAACTGCGGATTGGCATCGAGCTCGATTATTTTCCAGGTGCAGAAAGTGAGCTTGCTCATGTGATAGAAGCCTACCCTTGGGATGTTTGCATGGGCTCCGTTCATTTTATTCAGGGCTGGGGCTTTCATCATCCAGAAACAAAGGACAAGTTTGGGAGAATGGATTTGCCTGTTTTGTATGGCCGGTATTTTGATCTGGTGCAGCAAGCTGTCGAAAGCAAACTATTTGACGTCATCGCACACATCGATGGCATCAAGCTGTTTGGTTATCGCCCTGATGAGACAGCCCTCTTGGCTTACTACCAGCGTGTAGCGAGAGCGCTCAGGCGATGGGATGTGGCGACGGAAATCAGCACAGGCTACCTCTCTTCTCCGATGAGAGAGATTTCTCCGAGCTTGCGGATGCTGGAAATTCTCGCTCATCACGAGGTGCCGATTACGACTTCTTCAAACGCGTTTTTCCCCGATCAGGTAGGTCAGCATCTCGATGAAGCGCATGCACAGCTCAAACGCGCGGGCATCACAGCCATTTCCAGCTTTGAAAAAAGAAAGCGAAGTCTCTTGCCGCTCGATTAGTCAAGCCCCCATTTCTCTTTCGTTTCTGCTATGATAAGTGTACGAGAAACGATAAGAGCAGCATGTGGGAGGAGAAACGCGATGTCTTTACAAGCACAATTAAACGAGCTGCTGGCAGAGATGGAGCCACAAATCATTAGCTGGAGACGCCATCTGCATCAGCATCCTGAATTGTCTTTCCAAGAAGAGAAAACACCTGCCATGATTGCAGAAATTTTGACGGGACTTGGCTTTGATGAAGTGCGCACAGGTGTAGGTGGTCGCGGAGTAGTAGGCGTTTTACGGGGCGGCAAGCCAGGAGCAGTAGTGGCCCTGCGCGCTGATTTCGATGCGTTGCCGATTCAAGACCAAAAAGAAGTCGAGTACAAATCGACAGTACCCGGTGTGATGCATGCTTGTGGTCATGATGCACATACCTCCCAGCTGTTGGGACTAGCCTCTGTCCTGGCACCTCGACGCGACCAGTTTGCTGGTGAGATTCGCTTCTTGTTCCAGCATGCGGAGGAAGAATCACCAGGTGGAGCGATTCAGATGGCTGCGGATGGAGCGGTAGATGGCGTCGATGCGGTATTTGGGGTCCATCTCTGGTCCATGCTGCCTGTAGGCAAAGTATTTATTAGCCCAGGACCGATTATGGCAAACACGGATGATTTCGTGATCGATATCAAGGGTCAGGGAGGTCATGGTGCGGTACCGGAAGAAACGGTTGACTCTATCGTGATCGGGTCGCAAATCGTAGGCGGTTTGCAGACGATTGCCAGCCGCAACGTCAGTCCACTGGCAAGTGTAGTTGTGACTGTAGGGACTTTTCAGGGCGGGGATAACAACAATATCATTGCTGACAGCTGCCGCCTTACAGGAACCGTTCGCTCGTTTTTGCCAGAGGTTCGCGACCGTGCAGAGCAACGTTTGATAGAGATTGCAGAGGGGACAGCTGCTATGCTCGGTGGTAGTGCGACGGTTCTCTACGATCGTGGTTATCCAGCCGTTATTAATAATGAAAAAGAAGCAAAAATTGCCGAGGAAGCCGCAATTGCAGCGTTTGGGGCAGATCGGGTAGAGCCGATGAAGCCGCTCATGGGTGGAGAAGATTTTTCGTATTATTTGGAAAAGGTTCCAGGCGCCTATTTATTCGTAGGGGCTGGCAATCCGGACAAATTGGCGAAGTACCCCCATCACCATCCGCGCTTCGACATTGACGAGGATTGCATGCTGATTGCTGGTGAGCTATTGGGACGTACAGCGCTTCACTATTTGGAAAAACATCAGGGCTAACCTATGAAAATGCGCTTTTGCCTATCACGGGTAAAGGCGCTTTTTTTTGGTTTCAGCCATAAACTGATAGGGAGAAAGGGCGAATGTACACAAAGGAGGGGAGTGCCCCCGGTGAGGAAACGGATTGGCATACTAACCTACCGAGGAGAAACAGGATTTGTTGAACCAGATTTTCTGAGCCGGCTGGTAAAGGAAGGAATAAAGATGGGCGCGGAGGTCTTCGTGTTTGGTCCGCAGGATGTCCGTTTTTCGATCCGCCAAATCAGAGGCTATGTCCCGCAGGAGACGGGCTGGACCAGTGAATGGTACGGTTGGCCCGACATCGTGATTGACCGTTATCGCTATTATCCGTTAGCCAAGCATAGCATCTATCTGCCTTTTCGCAAGCAGCCCTGGTTTCGCTATGCGAATAGCCGCTTCTCAAATAAATATCGGGTTCATCAAGTTCTGGTGCAGGACCCAGCGCTTCAGCAATGGTTGCCCGAGACATGCCCGTATTCCAAGGAGACGCTGTTTACCATGTTGCTGCAGCATCAGATGGTGTACTTGAAACCGACGAATGGCTCGGGAGGCCGGAGCATTCTGCGCGTAGAGCGACAAGCGAACGGGTACATTCTGCACGGAAGGACCAAGCAGCAGGCGAAAAGCAGGGAAAGGCTGTATTCTCTCGTGGAGCTATGCAAGCGGCTGGAAGACTGGATGAGATCCGAAAAAAGTGGAAACGAGCAGTTCTTTTTGCAGCAAGGGCTCCAGCTTTCCTTGATTCCAGGAAGAACAATCGATGCCAGATTGCTGGTACAAAAGGACGGCACCGGGGAATGGCGACTTACAGGCATGGGGATGCGCATAGGGGCCAGTCGTTCCTCGACCTCCAATCTTCACGGAGGAGGATCAGCGGTGCCGGCTGCAGCTTTTTTGATCAATCGGTTCGGCCGGGAAGAAGCAGAGCGGATCATCGTGGAGTGCAAGGAGCTGGCACTGAAAACGGTGTCGCGAATCGAGCAGCACTACGGGAAAATGATGGAGTTTGGCTTTGATCTCGGAATCGATAAGAACGGAAAAGTATGGATCATCGAGATTAATCCCAAGCCGGGAAGGGAAATTTTTCGACAGCTGGGACAGCATAAGCGATACTTACAAGCGGTACGCAGACCGCTGGAGTACGCATTATACCTGGCTGATCAAATAGAAGAGAGAGAACCATCCCTCAAGCTTTTCTAGGATCTTCGGGACTGACCCCATAATGTAAAACAAAGCAAGACACCTTCAAGATAATGCGACCATGTCTGAAATATGGCGACAACTTGGAGGTGTTTTTCTGTGGCAACGAGAGTACGTTATCCTGAAGAAATCAGGCTAGAGGGTGTTGAAAGGGGAGGGTGGAGGGCCTATCAGTCAGTGATCAAGGCAGATCACGAGCATTTCGCTGCATCATAATTGAAAAGAAAATAATAGCTCCAGACCCTATAAAGCCAATAACACTCATCAGCGTAAAGGACCAAAAAGCAAATATCAAACCAATCATCATTTTCAAAAGGCTTTTCATGCTTTATTCTCCCTGTTCTAAATGCCGTAGTTCCGACAACAAAAATAACCCCCGGGATTTCCGAGGGCAGTTGATAGATTTAGCATTTACGGTGTTGTTCGAGTAATAGTATTTCCATGAATATCCTTTATTGCTCCATCAATAAAAGTAACGTAATTCCCTGGCTCAAGAGATACACCCAAGCTGGTGAAAATGCTTAGGAGTGGGCTGTCGGGATTGGAATTATCCCACATGATGAAGTTGACTAAGCCACCGCCCCATTCTCCATCCGCATATCCAAACGATTTTACCACTTTTTGCTTAGCTAGTGTTTCAGCGGATAAAGCTTTATCAAAACGAATAGTGATGATAGTCATGTCACCCCCACTTATAATGCTAGCAGTTGCTGGTGGTTCGCTATTCTCGACTTATACCCTTCTCTTTAGGGTTTTCGTCCGAGCCTACACCGTGCGGGCGACTTTCATCGCACACGGCGTTCCATCAACGGATAAGAAAGCTATTACAACGGGCAACTTTAACATACACCACGCTTTCAATACTGTCTGCTAACGAAAGTTAACTCTTTTGGTTGCAGTTTTGGAAATGAACCTAGTTAAACAAAACAATCGATTTGATAAATGGGACGGTATAGTATGACAAACATTCCCGCCCAAACCATTTCAACCCTATCATCTCCTAATTTAGGATTCCATTAATCATTACGAACACAACCATTTTTCCCCTTCCTAGTGGAGAGGGTCTTTTTCTTTTGCAGTTGTTTCTTTTAGGGAGGGAACATAGCATACTAGAAGAAACGTGATAGGGATATATATCTATGAAGGAGGAAGAAACGATGAGCCATACTACCTTTTCCATTCCAGCAGGAGAAGATCTGACAATACGCGGGGATGTTCACGCTATGGAGTCAGCAGGGGCAGCTCAGCCATTGCTTATTTTTTGCCATGGCTTCAAAGGCTTTAAGGATTGGGGCAGCTTTCCGTATGTAGCCGAGGAGCTGGCAAAGCGGGGGATTGCCACAATTCGGTTTAATTTCAGCTGCAATGGCGTCGGGGAGAGCCTGACTGATTTTGACGAGCTGGAGAAGTTCGGGCGCAATACATATGCCCGGGAGATTGCCGATTTAACGTTGCTGACGGAATGGATTGCAGCAGGCAAAATTCCGTTGCCAAGCTATGTAGACAAAACAAAACTATATGTACTCGGGCATAGCAAGGGCGGAGGAGATGCCATTTTGTTTGGTGCAGGCAATCCGCATATTGCAGGCATCGTCACCTGGAACGGAATCGCTCATGTCAATTTATTCGATGAGAAGCTGCGCCAGCAAATCGGGGAAAACGGAGTGGGTTACATACCGAATGCACGTACAGGTCAAAACATGCCTATTACACATGTAGTTATTGATGATGTGGATAATAATGCGCAGGAATACGACCTTTTGGAAAAGGTTTCTGCGATGCAACAGCCTCTTTGCATCATCATTGGCGAAAAAGATTTTGTCCGTCTGGTAGAGGGTGCAAAACGTCTGCACGCGGTTGCCAAAAACAGTGAGCTGCACTGGATAGAAGGCGCCGATCATACATTTAACACGCGTCATCCGTTTTCGGGAACTTCGCCTCAGCTCGAGGCAGCAATCGAGCAAACGGCAGCTTTTGTCCGCCACCCACGGACATAGAAAAAACCAGTAATTTCGCGCGTTTTCTTTCCAATTGGGCTATGGTATACTGGGTAACATCCAAAGTTTTAAATGGTGGGATTATTCTGAAAATTTAAGGATTTCTAGGCTCAAATGCCTATGATTTCCGGAACGCATGGAAACTTTCCGCTAAAATGCGGTCGCACTTTCATGCAGAGGCTTCGATAGAGGTTTACTTTAAATTAGCGGAAATGGGTGGAGACATGGAGAGCAAGGTGTATCTGTATGATACGACCCTGCGAGATGGTACGCAGGGAGAAGGGATCAGCCTGTCAGTGGAAGACAAGATAAAGATCGCACTGCGGCTGGATCAATTTGGTATCGATTTTATCGAGGGCGGATGGCCAGGCAGCAATCCAAAGGACATGGCGTTTTTCGAGCGTGTCCGGGAGATTCCGCTGAAACATGCCAAGGTCACTGCTTTTGGAAGTACCTGTCGTCCGAACGTAGCAGCTTCCGAGGATGATAATTTGCAGGCACTGATCGCCAGTGGTGTATCGGCAGCGGCGATTTTCGGGAAGTCTTGGGATTTGCATGTTACAGACGCGCTGAAAACGACATTGGAAGAAAACATACGGATGGTGGCTGATTCCGTCGCTTTCCTCAAAGAAAAAGGCTTGACTACGCTCTTTTTGGCAGAGCATTTCTTTGATGGCTACAAGGCAAATCCTCGCTATGCCCTGCGGGTACTCGAAGCTGCTGAGGAAGCGGGCGCAGACTGGATCGTTTTGTGTGATACAAATGGCGGAAGCCTGCCACATGAAGTGTATGATATTGTGAAGAGCGCTGTGAGTCAGCTACGTGTCCCGATTGGAATTCATCCGCACAACGATAGTGGTGTAGCCGTTGCTAACGCGCTTGCAGCTGTTCAGGCGGGCGCCACGCAGGTGCAGGGCACGATCAATGGAATCGGGGAGCGCTGTGGAAACGTCAACCTGATCTCTGTTGTTCCGAATTTGCAGCTGAAGCTAGGGTTCACCTGTATTTCGAACGAACAGCTGCAAGATTTGACGCAGCTTTCTCGTTATGTCGCTGAGATCGCCAATATGACCCTGCCAAACAATCAACCATTTGTTGGACATAGTGCATTTGCGCACAAGGGTGGAATCCACGTGAGTGCTGTTCTGCGCGATCCAAAAACATATGAGCATATCGAGCCGGAAAATATCGGCAACAAGCGCCGTGTTCTCGTTTCCGAGCTGGCTGGTCAAAGCAACCTGCTGGCAAAAATGGAAGAGCTGGAGATCGATCTCTCGCTGGATCGTGAAAAAGCACGTGAGGTCATTACCCGGATTAAAGAGCGCGAGTTCCAGGGCTATCAGTATGAAGGGGCAGAAGCTTCACTGACTTTGATGCTTTTGGAAGCTGCTGGCAAGCTGAAAAACCTGTTTACGCTCGACTCGTTCAAAATTTTGATGGAAAAAGCGGCTGTGCAATCCATCACATCCGAGGCTACGGTCAAGCTGAGCGTCAACGGCGAAACCGTCCATACCGCAGCAGATGGCAACGGTCCGGTCAATGCGCTCGACAATGCCATGCGAAAAGCGCTGGAATCTTATTATCCATGCATCGCCAATATGCATCTCGCCGATTACAAGGTACGCGTACTGGACGAAAATGGTGCAACAGCGGCAAAGGTTCGCGTTTTGATCGAATCGGCAAGCAACGGAGAAAAATGGAGTACAGTTGGGGTATCTACAAACGTGATCGAAGCGAGCTGGGAAGCGTTAGCGGACAGTATTCGCTACATGCTGTGGAAGGAAGGCTGCGTGGAAGCCGACAATCATGCAGCAGCAGGAGCACGAGTAGGCATCGTCAATCACTAAACGAAAGAAGAACCAAGAAGCCTGGCCACTGTGGTCAGGCTTCTTCTGCGTATGCGCCATTCGATTGCTCGGGCCGTTCCATGAGTTGTCTCAGCTTCATTTCGGTAGCAGAGTCTGGGTCCGGTGTATAAATACTACAGCGCAAATCTGCACTGCCCTGTACTTGTAGCGACGTCAGATGAAAAAGCATCTTTCCAGCTTTTGCATGACGAAATTCAATCAAAACCTCAGGAGCGGAGCTGACTTCACTTTTTTCCCAGAGAGCGAGGAAATCAGGATGCACCTCTTTCATTTCTGCTAAAAAATGCTCGTACCATTCATCCTCTACATACTGGCCGTAATAGGCACGGAAGATGGCGAGAAAGCCGCTCATAAAATGCTCCCAATTCACGGCCAGACGTTGAAACTCTTTTCGTGTAAACAACAGCCGCAGCATGTTTCGCTGCTCATACGGGATTTGTTCAAAATCCATAAACACGTGTGAGGCAGCCTCATTCCATCCGACGATGTGCAAGCGTCTGTCGGAGATGATGCATGGACATGAGCGCAGCTCTCGCAAGATCCGCGCAAGAGATGGACTGATCTGATGAGCCTCTTCCTTTTGGAGAATGACCCCTGTACCTGTTTCCATCGCGAGTGCATAGAGGTATTTTCGCTCATCAACAGTCAGCTGCAATGCTTTCGCGACCGCGTCCAAAACGGAGGGTGACACCTTGATATCCCGTCCTTGCTCGAGCCATGTATACCAGGTTGCACTCACACCTGCCAGCTGGGCTACTTCCTCTCTGCGCAAGCCAGGTGTGCGCCTGCGTGTACCAGGAGCAAGTCCGACAGACTGGGGCAGGATTTTGGCACGCTGTGTTTTCAAAAAAGTAGATAAAGCCTGCAATCTGGTCTGATGATTCATCCGTTTTTCATCCATTCTTTGGTAGTGGTGGTCATTCTGGTATTCATTATACTAGGATAAACAACAACTTGTAATAGGATAACAGGTGTGGCAAGATGGTGTCTATAAAGGAAATTATGATAGGGGGATTACGATGGAACGGGTCGTGATTACTGGACTGGGAGTCATTTCGCCAAACGGAAATCAAGTCGATCACTTTTGGAATAGCTTGGTCCAAGGGAAGTCGGGCATATCCCGCATTGATACATTTGATACAACGAGATTTAAAACGAAAATAGCGGGGATCGTTCGAGATTTCGATGCGGAGGGGCGTTTCGGGCGCAAGGAAGCACGGAGAATGGACCGTTTTTGCCAATATGCGATTGCTGCAACCGATGAAGCGATTACTGACTCAGGAATCAATCTCGAGCAGGTAGATCGTGAGCGAGTAGGTGTCTATGTTGGCTCGGGAATTGGCGGGGTGCAAACCTTGCTAGATCAGCATACCGTTTTGCGGGAAAGAGGACCGGAGCGTGTCAGCCCTATGCTTGTACCCATGATGATCTCGAATATGGCTGCGGCTATGATCAGCATCAAGCTTGGGGTACAGGGTCCCACCATGTCGCCTGTTACAGCTTGTTCGATTGGCAATACAGGGATTGGGGAAGCGTATCGACTAATCAAAATGGGGGGAGTAGATGTCGTTGTAGCAGGCGGGGCGGAAGCGGCTGTTAACGAGATTTCGCTTTCTAGCTTTGGGAATGCGACCGCATTATCTTCGAGAAATGACGAGCCTACCAAAGCGAGCAGACCATTCGATGTCAATCGAGATGGTTTCGTGATGGCAGAAGGAGCAGGCATATTGATTCTGGAATCACTCTCGCATGCACAGCGTCGCAACGCGCGAATTTACGCAGAAGTGATTGGCTACGGCGCGAGCTCGGACGCTTATCATATGGTGGCAACCCATCCGGAAGGAACCGGTGCTTATCTGGCTATGAAATGGGCATTGCAGGAGGCGCAAGTTAAGCCGGAGGAAGTTGATCTGATCAGTGCGCATGCTACCAGTACTGAAATTGGTGATCTTTCAGAAACAGCCGCCATCAAGCGTTTGTTTGGGGAGAGCGCCTACAAAATTCCTGTCACCGCGAATAAATCTCTGATTGGGCACATGTTTGGTGCAGCTGGCGGCGCAGAAGCGATTGCGCTTATCAAAAGCATGCAGGACGGGCTGATTCCCCCTACGATCAATCTGGAAGAACGTGATCCGCTCTGTGATTTGGATTACGTACCGAATCAGGTACGCCAAAAATCGGATCTGAATATCGGGGTGTCCAATTCATTTGGTTTTGGCGGGCATAATGCTGTGATTGTCTTGAAAAAGTACCAAACTGTTTAGAGGCGAGTCACATTCAAACTCGATAAGCAAGAAAGCTGGAGAGCCTGACCATTTTGGTCGGGCTTTTTTATGTAGATCATAATTAGAAAGTCTGGTTGTCCGGTAGAAATGCAGCTGGGGCTTACCAACAGGAGCGGGGGAATCAGGTTTTTAGAAAAGCTTGGAGATGGGGCTTGACATGAAAGTAGTTAGGATCCATACTATATTTATGACAAAGGATCCTACTAAACCAAATGAGATGGAAGCAATACCATCCCTTTTACAATCGAAAAGGCAGATCGATCTGTATCAACTGGATGTTGATGCCCAGGCAGTGCTCGTCGCAGCCAGACTGATGGAAGCAGGTGCAAAGCTCGGGCACGCAGCTGAGGTTCATTTCTCCAGGTTTGGTTTATCGACAGGACGCTATCGCTTGTTGGCAGATCTGGAAGACAATGATGGAGAAGCTTTGCCCTCACAGCTGGCAGACCATCTCGGTGTAACACGTGCTACCGTGACAGGATTGATCGACACCTTGGAGCGTGACGGTCTGGTCACACGACGTGCAAGCTCCAAAGATGGTCGGCAAAAGTCCGTCGTTTTGACAGAAGCGGGAGCAAAAAAGCTGCGTGAGATGGCTCCTGAGCACTTTACGAGACTCGAAGCGATGGTCAGCTTGCTCACTACCCAAGAACGCAGTGTATTTCTTGATCTTCTTGGGCGTGTGACAAAAGGAATCTCAGCACTAACAGACGACATGGAGTAACGAAAAGAACATCAGTAACGGGAGATGGGGCTAGTATAGCTAGCCCATTTTCATCCATATATAGTTAGGAACCTAATTATATTTACTGAACGATTTACTTGAAGAGAGGAGGATTGCAAGATGAACAACATGAATGGCTCGAAAAAGGTAGAGAGTACTTACGCCATGAGGGCTTCTCGTTCTCAGGCGAAAAACTTTGTGCTTGGGCGTGAAGTGCTGATGGCGTACATTTCCCCTGCGATCATGGCGGGCATCGGTGGATTGATTACCGCAGATCGTAATCTTCAAATCGGCGCGCTTACCACAATTGGAGGAACATCAGCGTTGGTAGCCCTGCTGCTTGGACTTTGGCTGCAAAGCCGTGGGCGGCAATATCGCTGGATCATGCAAAAACCTCATCTGGCTGTGGTAGGAATGTTCGCATTGGCAGGTGTCTCAATTGGACTAATCGCCGCATGGACGACAACGAGCCTGGTGAACCAATTTTATCCGAATCATCAATTTGCCTTACTGAGTCGTGTCTGGACCGATTTCCCGCTTTCAGCCACAATCGCAAGCACATTGATCGCTTGGCGCTGGCGTCTTGCTACCAAACCATTACAAAACGGAGGAATGAAACAATGATCGCTATTATGGGAGCTACAGGAACAATTGGAAGAGCACTGGTACAACGTTTGCTTGAAAAAGGTGTGGCTATTCGGGCAGTCAGCAGAGAACCAGAGAAGCTGCAAAAGCAGTTCGGGGATGCAAGCAGATCAATGGTCGAGTTTGTACAGGCGGATGCTTCTGACCAGGAATCACTCCGTCAAGCTTTTACAGGGGCTAGCCAGCTCTTCCTTGTTATCTCAAACAGTCCGAATCAGGTTGAGCTGGAATCATCAATCATACAGATTGCTGGCGAAGCTGGGATCGAGCATATCGTGAAAATATCCAGTCCAGTCTTTGATCCGAAGTCTCCGGTGTCTGTAGCGGGATGGCATATGGAAATTGAAAAAGTATTGTCCACCTCTGGGATGCTGGGAACCGTGCTGCGTCCGTACGCCTTTATGCAAAACCTGCTGCGCTTTGCGCCGACCATCTCTGCCTACAACGTCTTCTCCGGGTCCATGGGTGATACAGCTTGCAATTTTGTAGATTGCCGAGATATTGCCGATGTAGCCGCAGAGGTTTTGACAAACCGGGAGAAAGCGGGTTGTGTATACACGCTGACTGGCTCAGAGCTTTTCAGCTATCCACAGATTGCTAAAAAGCTGTCTACGCTACTCGAGCGCCCCATTGATTACATCAATATGGACGCCGAAGTCCTGCGCCGCGAATTAATGGAGTTCGGACAAATGCCGCTGTGGCTGGCAGACCATGTAGTAGAAATTCAGGCTATGTCCGTAGTCTTGCCAGAAAAACCTACAGGCGATGTAGAGCATGTACTCGGCAGAGCTCCGCGCACACTGGAAGCTTTTCTACTAGAAAATCTGGAAAATTTCCGGTAGTATGAGCGCTTAGGCAAATATTGACGGTTAAAGTCACGAAGCTTTTTCCACCGTTCCCTGCCCGTTTCGAAGGAGCAATGTTTGAAATTCACAGGAGTCGGCAGCAGTTGAATAAGGGATAGGAATGCGCCTTTTTTGCCAAACAAGAATGGCAAGCACTTCCTCGTTACATACTATCGAGGATTGGAAAACCATTACCTGTAGGCGGAGAAGGAGTAAGACGATCATGGCAAAACATCAAGCAGTGGAAGGCAATTCGATACGTAGAGGGCCGATTCTCGCTGTCATTATTGCGGGTGCCATCGCCGCTTTGCTCAATCAGACGCTATTAAATGTTGCCTTGCCAAAACTGATGGAGCAGTTCCATATCACGACCTCGACTGCACAATGGGTCATTACGATCTACATGCTGGTCAATGGTGTCTTGATTCCGACCACGGCCTTTCTGATGCAGAAGTATACGACGAGACAGCTGTTTATTACCGCGATGAGTTTGTTTGCTGCTGGTACACTTATTTGCGGCATCACGCCAAGCTTTTCGATTATGCTGGTCGGGCGTGTCGTACAGGCAGCAGGCGCGGGTATTCTCATGCCGCTCATGACGAATGTAATTTTTAATATGTTCCCGCTTGAAAAAAGGGGATCAGCAATGGGCATTGTTGGTATCGCGATGGTGTTTGCCCCAGCGATTGGTCCTACGCTTTCCGGATGGATTGTGGAGCATTATTCGTGGAGATTGCTGTTTTTCATTGTGCTGCCGATCGCTATCATCGTCCTTATTATTTCTTCGTTTGTATTGAAAAACGTCACGGAGACAAGTAGCCCAAGGCTGGATGTCTGGGGAATTATGTTCTCGACGATCGGTTTTGGAAGCTTGTTGTACGGATTTAGTTCTGCTGGGGGCTTGGGCTGGAGAAATACGGAAGTGATCCTTATGTTGATCATTGGCTGTATCAGTCTGGGAGTATTTGTTTGGCGGCAGCTTACGATTGATCATGCTATGCTGGAATTCCGCATTTTCCAGACACCGACCTATACACTGGCGGTTCTCATCAGCCTGATGGTCAACATGTCGATGTATTCGGGCATGATTTTGCTACCTGTCTATGTCCAAAATATCCTGCACTTCACCCCTGTGCAATCAGGTTTGCTGTTATTGCCTGGCAGTATTATCATGGGGATTATGTCGCCGATCACGGGCAGGCTGTTTGACAAGTTTGGGGCGAAGGGACTGGCGCTGACTGGACTGGTCATCACCATCGTTACGACCTTTGGCTTTACCAAGCTGAGCTTGTATACGACCTACACTTATCTGGTGACACTGTATACCGTTCGCATGTTTGGCCTGTCGATGCTGATGATGCCTGTCATGACCTCTGGTTTGAATGCTCTGCCGCTGAAATTGAATCCACATGGAACCGCTATGTCCAATACGATCAATGCGATTGGTGGAGCTTTGGGGACAGCCCTGTTCGTGACGATCATGACGACGAAAAGTGCAGCGCATACAGCGGACATCGTAAGAAGCGAACACATAAATCCAGCTGATCAGGCACATATGGGCCTGGCTACCATGCAGGGCATGGCGATGGGAACGAGCGATGCGTTTTGGATCGCGACGCTTTTTACCGTCGTTGCGCTCATACTGGCTCTGTTTATGCGAAACAAGACTCCACGCAGAGATGAGGTCACAGAGAAAAAGCGGGTACCACAGCTATCCTGAACGATCTCCCTGCCAAAAGGAAAAAGCGTCGCTCCCACCGATCAGGGAACGACGCTTTTTTCTATTTATCATTATGCTTGCTTGCGCATAGCGCCCAGCTCTTCGACGATCGCGGTCATTTCGTTGATGCCGAAAGCTGTTTTTTTCTGCACCATGTTGTACAGATACAGAAGGTCCTCATAGTGCTCCAAATCAAAGTCCTCCGGGCGCATGACAGCTGTGTTTGCCATGTTCAGCTTGGCTTTGATGCCCTCGATGATGACAGCGAGGTTCTCGACGGTAGGTTGGTTCAGATCAGCCATGGTTTTCTCTCCTCCCGAGAAAGGGTATTTATTTCGTCAGCTGTCCACGTGTGACGCCCAACTGGTTCGTTGCCTTGAGGGTACGCCATACATGTGTGCCGCTTACTTCTCCGCGCAATGCTTTACGATACAGCTCGATCACTTCTTTTACCCGCTCAGGCTCTTCTTCCAAAAACTCGATCCGATAGCTTCCGATCTGGAGACCTTGGAATTCTTTCAAATACTCCGCACCAGACTGGTCGATCGCATTGTAGACTGTATTGCGGCAGCCGGTATCTACACGAATCGGATGGGAGAAGCCTACGCGGTCCTTCAGCGAGATCCGGGACGTTTCGCATGGTGTACCACAGTTGGTGTGGTCGGTTCCTTCGCTCATGAAGGTGCAGTATACGCAGTGCTCGGTATGGAACATCGGCATGTGCTGATGAATAACCAGCTCCATTTTTGCTGCATTGGAGCGGCCGAGCAAATCAACCATCTGCTGGATGTTCAAATCATACGATGGAGTGACGCGTGAAAGTCCTGCCTCCAGGAACAGCTCGACGGCCTTATGGTTCGCGACATTGAGCGAAAAGTCTCCGATCAACGGAATGTCAATTTCGTCCCGACGCGATAGATAGTAGTAGAGTGCCCCGGTATTGCGCACCAAAATCGCGTCAGGCTTGCTTTTTGCGATCAGCGCCAGCACACCGTTTTCATCCGGCATATGAATCCGCATGGTCGCGATCCCGATTTTCTTGCCGTATTTATGCGCCAGCTTAACCCCTTCAGGATACTGCTTGACGAATTCGAAGTCAGCGTAGAGGAAGTCTACGTCTGTTTGCGCGGCAGCTTCCAATTGCTCCAGTGAACGGCACAGAGCAGTAAGGAGCGGCTTTTCGACTTGCTGCTTCTTAGGAACATCCGCGTACACGTTCACATCCTGATGGCGGTAGACTGGCGGCTTGGAACGCAGGAACGTCAGCTGCTCTACCGCTTCCCGGCGCATCCGGTTCAACTCGCTGACAGGGACGATCAGATCACCATCGAGCTCAGCGGTCAAATCACCTGCCTCCAGATGGAACAGGGTTCCACCGAGTCGGCTTAATTGATCATGCAGCAGCTCTGTGGTGAGTGGGTGCTTGAGAGCAGCCTCCACAGGCTTTTCGGATGGAACAGAGACTGCATGGTTCGCCAGCTTATCAACCCAGGTGACACTCAGCTTTTCGCCGAGCTTGCCGTTCACATGAACGGCTAATGGGAAGGTGTGGTACGGCTTTTCCGTCTCAAATGTTTTGCGCAGTCGTTTGTCCAGCTCAGGATCGCTCGTTTTCCAGACGCGATCTCCTACGTGAAGACGCTTCAGGTTCACGTCGTTGCGACCCATGACGATTTCGTACATGCCTTTTTGGACTTCGCCTTCTACCTTTTTGCCACGGGAGAGAATATCGTAGATGCGTCCGCCTTCTTCTTTTTGCGTCGGGTCGCCCGCGTCAAACACGATTCCGTCACCCCGTTTAACAGGGGAAGTGATTTCAACGAGCACAGCGCTACCCAGCAGCTTTTTAACCGTACCGAGGAACACGCCGCGGCTTTTCGGGAATGACCCGTCGACCAGCTGTTTGTTGTTGGTTCCAGTCAAGAAGCCGTGCGTGAAGCCGCGGGAAAAGCTTTGCTGCAGCTCACGAACCTCCTGTTCGCTAGGTCCCGTATCCTGACCTGCAAAATAACGCTCAATCGCTGCGTTGTATTTGCTCACAACGTTTGCTACATATTCCGGAGATTTGAGACGTCCTTCGATTTTAAAGGAAGTGACGCCTGCCTCGATCAGCTCTGGTACGAGGTCAATGGCAGCCAAGTCTTTAGGGGAGAGCACATAAGCGATATTGCCCATCTCTTTTTGAACGCCATCCACCATCAGATCATACGGCAAGCGGCATGCTTGTGCACACTCACCGCGGTTGGCGGAACGGCCTCCCCACATTTCAGAGGTCAGGCACTGTCCTGAGTAGGAAACACACAGGGCGCCGTGGACAAATACTTCCATCGGGAGCTTTGCTTTCTCGCCGATTTTTTTAATTTCTTTTAACGAGTTTTCCCGGCCAAGCACCACGCGCTCAATGTCAAAAGGCTTGGTGAACTCGACAGCTTCTGGTGAGGTGATCGTCATCTGTGTCGAGCCATGAATCGGGAAGTCGGGAGAGATTTCACGAATCAGCTTTACCAGACCGAGGTCTTGCACGATAACCGCATCTACCCCGGCATGAATACAGGCGTCGATTAGCTCGCGAGCGTCCTCCAGTTCATTTTCAAACACGAGGATGTTAAATGTAAGAAATCCTTTTACACCGTACATGTGCAAATAGGACATAATCTCGGGCAATTCCGCCATATGGAAGTTTTCCGCTCGCGCACGGGCGTTGAACTTTTCTACACCAAAAAAGATCGCATTGGCGCCGTTTGCAACAGCAGCCTTCAAACAGTCCCAGTTACCAGCAGGGGCCAACAGTTCAATATCTTCACGTTTGATACCATTTCGCATGTGTATGTCTTACCTCCAAGGTCTTCAAACAAGCTCTTCTTCATCATAGGGAAATGTGCAGGTCACCGCAAGGAAAACATCGTCTCTACCAGATGTTGAAAATGTCCCTTCCAGACAGACTGGATATAATGGTATTCTGTAAGAAAACCTCTATCGTGGACTTTTCAAGGAGGAGCGACCGCGTTTTAGCGGAAGCTTTTCATGCTAAATCAGGGAGCAGAACCGGGAAGTTTATCCTTTCTGATTTAGTAAGAAAACCTCTATCGTGGACTTTTCAAGGAGGAGCGACCGCGTTTTAGCGGAAGCTTTGCATGCTAAATCAGAGTGCAGGTTCGTGGAGTTTTTTTAGTGGGAAAAGTGCAAAAAATTTGATAACGATCAGAGGAACCGATATGCCAATCATCAAAGACATTTTATTGCAATTTCTGTTCATTATCGTCCCTGTCCTATTGTGTAAGGGTGTCTGGTTGGATCGTTCAAATTTAAACAGACTGGATGTCCAATCATCCTTTGTCGTGTTGCTCAGTTCGATAAGCGTCATTTTATGCATGAGCTTTCCTATACAGTTTGGAGAAGAGTTACAGTTTGATTTTCGTGCGTTACCTATCATTATTACCATTCTTTACGCTGGCTATATCCCGGGGCTGCTTACGATTCTCGTCATGATTGCCTATCGGATTTCACAGGGCGGAGAGGGCATCTTCCTGACCGTCTTTAGCTGCATGGTTTACGCAGGTTTTGCGAGTCTTTGGGTAAAAGATTGGTATCGTTATTCGTTTCGAAAAAGAATGACGGTTATCCTGCTCGTAGGCTGCGTGAAGCAATTGTCCGTTATGGTTGTGCTGCTCTGGCTATATATTGCGAGGGACTACACGACGATCCAAATGTATGCTCATTTCAGGCCGATTGCAGAAATAGGCATACTTAGCGTGGTGGTACTGGGTGTCGTTACCTATTTAATGGAATATATTCGGGAATCGTACATCATTCGGATACAAGTGGAACGCTCCGAAAAACTGAATTTGATTAGTGAGCTGGCAGCGAGCGTAGCTCATGAAGTTCGCAATCCGCTTACCGTTGTACGCGGCTTCGTGCAGCTTTTGGGTGAGGAGTCCAAACCGCAGAAGAATGAATACATAAGACTGGTTTTAAACGAGCTGGACCGGGCTGAATTTATCATCTCGGACTATCTGAATTTGGCGAAGCCGCAGGCAGACGTGAAGAGCCGTCTGGATATTGCAGCGATCGCTCAGGAAGTATCTGCTCTCATGGCTTCTTATGCCGTGATTAATGGAATAGAAATCGTCACGAGTACCAAAGGGCAGGTGTATGTGTACAGCAACTCCTCCAAGGTGAAGCAGGCCTTGATGAACCTGATGAAAAACGGGATTGAGGCCATGCAGGAGTGTGGAGGTGTGCTGCATATAAAGGTAGAACAAGTCGATGCATTCATCGTGATTACCATTCGTGACGAAGGGTCCGGCATGTCCAGAGAGCAGATTGCACAAATTGGTCTTCCTTTTTACTCAACAAAGGAAAAGGGGACCGGACTTGGCCTCATGGTGACTTGTCGCATTATTGAGTCTATGCAGGGCAGTGTCCAAATCAAAAGCGAGCTTGGAAAAGGTACGATGGTGACGATTCGTTTGCCAGCTGTGCCTTGACCTGGAAAGGAGGCGAACATGGAGAAGGATCAAGATCAAGAGCTATGGGACAAGCTATTTTACGAGCTTGCCTGCATACGTAGCGAAATGAAAGCATTCAAGCTAGAGACCAGGGCAGAGCTCTATCAAATCAAAGCTGAGCTGAAAGAATGGCAACAACGCACAGGACAACAACGGCTCCCAGACAAAGGGGAATAACAGATGGGTAAATCGCATCATGCATGGTGGAATAAATCGATCAAGGCAGTTCTCATCGCAGGGCTGTCTGTATCGCTTACCGCATGCGCACAAACAAAACCGGCGGAGCAGCCACAGGCAGCAGGGACGAAAACAACGGAGCCAGCGCCAGCTGCTAAGACTCCCGATCAGGTACTGCGTCTAAACAATTTTACAGAGCCATTATCTTTGCATCCGGGGCTTATTACGGATGTATGGTCCTCCAACGTTATTTTCCAGACGTTTGAAGGGTTGACTCGAACGGATAAGGACGGTGTGCCGCAGCCAGCGATTGCAAGCGAAATCAAGCCTTCGGATGATCTGCTGACATACACCTTTACAATTCGGGACAATGCCAAGTGGTCCAATGGCGACCCGGTAACAGCCCACGATTTTGAAAACGCCTGGAAATGGGTGTTGGATGCAAAAAATGGCTCGGAGTATGCCTATCAGCTCTATTATGTGAAAAATGCAGAAGCAGCTTTTAGCGGCAAGGCGAAGCCAGAGGATATTGGTGTCAAGGCTACAGACGACAAAACCTTGGTTGTAACGCTGGAAAATCCGACTCCATTCTTCTTGGAGCTGACTGCTTTTTACAGCTATTTTCCATTAAATACGAAGGTCGTGAGCGCAAATCCGGACTGGGCCAAGGAAGCCGGTCCTAACTATACATCCAACGGTCCTTTCAAGCTCACGCAGTGGGAGCATAAGACCAAGCTCGTGTTGGAAAAGAACGAGCATTATTGGGATGCAGATAATGTCAAGCTAAGCAAAATCGAAATGAACATCATCAATGATGCCAATACCGAGCTGTCCATGCTGGAAAATGGAGACCTGGACTGGGCAGGTGCCCCAACGGGTAATGTGCCGCTTGACGCGATGCAGACACTCAAGGAAAAAGGCCTACTCGAAATCACGCCAAAAGCGGGTACGTACTGGTATGAATTCAATACCGAGCAGAAGCCGTTTAACAACAAGAAAATCAGACAGGCATTCTCTTACGCAATCAACCGCAAAGACATTGTCGAGAACGTGACACAGGGTGGAGAACTGGTTGCGACAGCAATCGTACCGCCAACGATGTTTGCAGAAAACGAGAAGGGCTTGTTTGCAGACAATGATGTGGAAAAAGCGAAGCAGCTGCTGGCAGAGGGTATGAAAGAAGAAGGGTATGCGAGTGTCGAGGCATTGCCGCCTATTACTCTTTCCTATAACACAGAAGAAGCGCAAACGAAAATTGCGCAGGCTGTCCAGGATATGTGGCAAAAAAATCTGGGCGTTCATGTGAAGCTGGAAAACCAGGAATGGAACGTCTACTACGAAAACATTAAGAATGGCAAATATCAGGTGGCGCGTATGGGCTGGACGGGCGACTTCAATGACCCGATCAACTTCCTGGAGATTTTCCGCACCAAGGAAGGCAACAACCATACGAGATGGGAAAAGAAAGAGTTTGCGGATCTGCTGGCTGCTTCTGCCAAGGAAGGCGATGCGGCAAAACGCAAAGCAATCTTGCAGGATGCCGAAAAGATGTTAGTGGATGACATGCCTGTGATCCCGTTCTACTTCAAGTCTACTGTGTATGCCAAAAACCCCAATCTGAAGGGCGTAGTCATTTCAGGACTGGGGAATGTTCAATACAAGTGGGCCTATTTTGAGTAACTAGATACAAGGAAAAAACGAAGGGCTAGTCGTTAGGATTCTTCCACGACTAGCCCTTCGAATACGATTGAGACCTTTTCTTCCATTATTTCTTCCAAAGCCCAGGCACCTTCACTGCGAACCCAATCATACAGCGCATTGTAATAAATGTTTTCCAGCATGTTGGCTGCTACAAGAGAATTGAATTTGCTTTTCAGCTGACCCTTCTCCTGTGCTTCCTCGATCAAATCCGCAAAAAGCTGGCGTAGCTCGAAGTACATGTTCTTTTCATTTTCCAGCACTTTGCGATGCTTCATCGAAGACTCCACCACTACCTTTATAAAATCAAAGTTCGTGATCGTCACTTCATTCATGATTTTATAAATGCGCAGCACCTTGGCTTTGCAATCATCTCCATAATCCCACTCTTCACGACGCTCCTCGATCTCATGCAGCCGTTCATAGCCCCAGTTGGCAAGGATGGCTTCCTTTGACGTGAAATGCAGGAAGATCGTGCCGCGAGCGACATCCGCTTCCTCTGAAATCATGTCGATGGTGGTTGCTTCAAAACCATGTGTTTTGAATAGCTTGATCGCCGAACTAAAGATTTTATCGCGAGTTTCGCGCTTTTTCCGTTCCCGTCTTGTCGTCAAAAAAGAAACACCTCCGCTGATACCGTATGCTTGATTATAACACAACCCTTACCTACAAAAGAATTATTCGATGGAGATCGGGCAAAAAGCGCCAAAAAAAGGGATAGACTTCTGCGAAAGTCGATTGTATATTTATATACTATAATGAATAAATATTAAATCAAACCAAGCTGCCAGAGCATGGAGTGGAGGAGAATAAAATGAGTGTCACTAAAGCGCTGACGGTGCGTCAGGCAACGATGAGAGATGTCGATGCGATGTTGGAAATCATTAATGAATATGCACAACAGGGGTTGATGCTTCCGCGAACGAAATTGTCTGTCTGTGAAAATTTGCAGTCTTTCATTGTCGCTCACGATGGAGACAATGTAGTGGGCGTAGCGGGACTGCATATTTTGTGGGAAGACTTGGCGGAAATTCGTTCCCTCGCCATCTCTGAAAAGGCAAAAGGAAAAGGCGTCGGAAAGCATCTGGTCTTGCATTTGGTTGAACAATGCAAGGTGATTGGGATAAAGCGTGTGCTTGCCTTGACGTACCAAAAAGAGTTCTTTGAAAAATGCGGGTTCTGGATTGTCGCAAAAGAAACATTGCCGCAAAAGACTTGGAAGGATTGTATCAACTGCTCCAAGCTGCCAATGTGCGATGAAATTGCCATGATCATGGAAACTGTTTGATATTTCAGGTAGAGCCTTCCATTTTTTCTGTTCAGGTACTATATTTATGAGAAGTACAAGAATATAAAGAATAGTTTGCCAGAACAGATTGGTAATGGGGGGCTTTTCTATGAAATTGGGGGCGCGCGTACTTATTGTCCTGTTGCTGGCGGGGATCGTACCTTTAACAGCGGCAGGCGTATTTGCTTATCAAGAAACGAAGCAGGAATTGCTAGGTGAAAGTGCGGCTACCATGGAGGCATTGCGGAACAGCAAGAAAGAGCAGGTCGAAAATTACTTTCGCGAGCGGGCACGAAATGTAGATACGCTGGCTGCATCGGGCACTGTCATATCAGCCTTGGCCTCTTTCGAAGGAATCTGGCAACAGGGGAGAGATACAGCCGCTTATCAGGAAGCAGAGAACAGCTATACGAAAGAATTGAAAATGGAGGTAGCTCGCTACGGTTTCGCCAACGCCTTTCTTGTAAACGACAAGGGTGACATCGTCTATGAGACAAAACCACAGTCTGATCTAGGGACCAATTTGTTAAACGGACTGCATGCGAGCTCCGTGCTTGGACAAACCGTACAAAAGGTTTTGAAGGTGCAGAGTGCGGAAATGTCGGATTTGGGGCGCTATGAGCCTTCAGGGGGTACGCCTAGTGTGTACATCGCAGCTCCTATTTACGAAAAAGGGTATATTCTTGGACAACTAGCGGTAGAGGTTCCACTTGAGTACATCTCTCGTCAGCTGAATCAACGAGAAGGGCTTGGTCAGACGGGCAAAATCTACCTCGTCGGTGCTGACAAGCTGATGCGCTCCCAGATTGGCTCGGGACAAGATATGCTCCTGACACAAAAGGTCGAGACTCCAATCACGGAAAAAATGATGAGCAAAGAGCGGGTATCGGGAACCGAGCAAAGCGTGGATTACCTGGGCGAAGAAGTACTTGTCTCCTACGATCAGGTACAGATAGGAAATGCAAAGTGGGCGATTCTGGCAGAGATGGGTATGACCGAAATTTTGTCTGGACCGACACGGATTAAAAATGCGATGGTCGCCTTTAATGGTATCGTACTCTTTTTGATCGTCGTCATTTCGTTGTTTACAGCCAACTGGCTGCGCAGCTCGTTCCGTGCACTGCTGATGATCGCTGATCGGATTGGGCATGGAGATTTCTCCAGAACGTTTCCGAAAAAACTGCTTACGCGAAAGGATGAGCTGGGAGAGCTGGCACGCTCACTGCAAGTGATGAGAGATCAGCTGCATACGATTCTGGAACAGGTGCGGCAAGCAGCAACGTCCGTTTCTTATGCAGTGCGCGACATTCATGGAAATACGGGAGAGATCGCACAGTCGAGCCAGCAAATCGTGCAGGTCGTGGATACGGTAGCCTCGTCTGCTGACAATCAGATGGAGAAAATGGGAATGACCTTGCAGCTGGCCATTGATTTGACGAATGATGTGGCGGGGGTAACCGATAATGTGGAGCAGGTCTCTGTATCTTCCCGGCAGATGAAGCGACATGCCGAGGCAGGTAGACAAGCGGTAACAGCAGTCATGGACAGCATGGAGGAAATCAATCGCTCGGTAGAAGGGGCAACGGATGTCATACATACACTGGAGCAGCGATCACAAGACATTTCCCGGATCATTTCTGTCATTACCGAGATTGCGCGGCAGACCAATCTACTCGCCTTGAATGCTGCAATCGAAGCAGCACGTGCCGGAGAGCATGGCAAAGGCTTTGCAGTCGTAGCAGGAGAGGTGCGCAAGCTGTCAGAGGGCACCAATGAGGCTACGCAACAGATTGTGAGTATGATCAGCGACATTCAAAAAGATACAAAAGCAGTTGTAGCAAAGATGCTGGTGGGCGCTCAAACGACAGCACACGGCATGAAAACAGCGAAGGAATCGGGAGAAATGTTCCAACGGATCGAGGAAAACATCATCCGTGTGTCACAGGAGATGGAGCGAGTCAGTGAGGCTTTCGCCCGTATGGCTCCCGACGCCAAGCAGGTGGTCACAGTCGCACAGGAAGTATCGTCAGCCTCGATGCAGGCAGCGGCAGGAGTACAGAGTATATCTGCCGCGGTCGAAGAGCAGAGTGCATCCATGGAGCTTATCGCGCAATCTGCTGATCAGCTGGCAAAAATGGCGGAGGATTTGCGCTTGTCATTATCATTGTTTATTTTAACTGAAAATTAAGAAATATAGAGGCCGGGAGACTGGTCTCTTTTTTCAACATGTAGGAATTCATTTTCATAGCATATATGTTTCCGAAGAAGGTTTAATCACATGAAAAAAGTTTCAACAATTTTGTTTGCGTATCCATGTTCTCTTTTTATGATTTGGAAGGATATCTTAACCAAAATGTTGAATGATAAGGACGATGGAGAGTTTTGGGCCGGAGGGACGTAAGCGTGCACAAACTAGATTGGGAACTATACTTGCTGCCGTTCGAGCAAGCTGTCGAAGAAATCAAAGTTAAAATTAAAAATATCCGCAATGAGCTGCGCAAGCGTAAGGAGCACTCGCCGATTGAATTTGCTGTTGGCAGGGTAAAATCGATCCCTAGCATATATAACAAGGCAAATCGCCTGCAATTTCCAATTGATGAAAACATTTGCTGGGAGCTGCGCGATATCGCTGGTGTCCGTGTTATTTGTCAGTTTATTGATGATATACCAGCTGTCGTCGAAATGATACGCAAGCGTGGAGATATGCGAGTCTATCTGGAGAAGGATTATGTGTCCACGCCAAAAGAAAGCGGATATCGGGGCTATCATCTGGCGGTTGAGTATCCGATCATGATGGCAGATGGGCAAGTGACTATTCCAGTGGAAATCCAGATTCGTACGTTGGGGATGAATTTTTGGGCGACGATTGAGCATTCACTGAATTACAAGTACGAGGGGATCATCCCGTCAATCGTTCGCCAGCGATTGTTCGAGGCTGCCAAGGCATCTTATAAACTGGATAGTGAGATGAACAACATCCGAGACGAGATCAAAGAGGCGCAGGCCGAATTCACGAAAAAGGAAGTACCGATGGAATCGCTACTGTCCTTGGTCGAGCTAGACCTGGACATTGATGCCGGAATGGACGATATGAGCATAACAGAAGGGAAGAACAAGAGCGATGACGACCATTAATTGGCTGGAGGAAACAAACAAGCGCAAGGAAGACCTCCTTTCTACTACCCAAGCCTTCTTGCGAATCAAAAGCGTACTCGATCCGGAAACCGCGCGAGAAGGTGCGCCGTTTGGAGAAGGGATTCGCGAAGCATTGGACTTTGCCTTGGGTGTCTGCGAAAAAGCAGGGATGACGATCAAAGACGTTGGCGGCTATGCGGCACACGCAGAATTCGGTCAAGGCGAGGAACTGATCGGGATTTTGAGCCACGTGGATGTCGTGCCAGAAGGCGATGGCTGGAGCACCCCTCCGTATGCAGCAGAGATTGTAGATGGCCGTCTGGTGGCACGTGGTGCAATTGACGACAAGGGACCGACGATGGCAGCTATTTTTGCAGCCAAAATCGTCATGGAGCTGGGTCTACCACTCAGCAAGCGAGTCCGTTTCATTTTGGGAACCGACGAGGAATCGAGCTGGCAATGCGTGAAAACGTATTTTGAAACAGAGGAAATGCCGACAATGGGCTTTACACCGGACGCAGATTTCCCGCTCATTTACGCGGAAAAAGGGCTGACAGATCTCACGCTGCGCCAAACAGTAGAAGCATTTCAGCGCCTGGGGCTCTCGGCAGCAGAAAACGTACAAGCCAAGCTCGTTTCATTGCAAGCTGGCCTGCGCATGAATATGGTGCCGGATAAAGGCGTCGCGATACTTGCGCCAATCGGATTAGACAGTCATGCCATCGCAGAGCATTATCGTCAGTATTTGCAGGGGAACAGTCTTACAGGAGAAGCTGTAGAAAAAGACGGCTTCGTGCAGCTGCATATGGAAGGTGTTTCGGTACACGGAATGGACCCGAGCAAAGGGGTCAACGCCGGTACAGAGCTGACACACTTCTTGCAGTCGCTCGCCTTGGATGAGCGTGGCGCAGCATATGTAGGCTTTGCTGATCGCTATTTGTATCGTCAGCATGGCGGAGATGCTTTGGGAATTGCCCATGTCGACGAGGAAATGGGAGCTCTGACGGTAAATACGGGTGTGCTGGAATACGAGGTAGACAAGGATGCCCTGTTCCGTCTCAATATTCGTTACCCCCACTCGATATCGTTTGAGAATTGGTCAGCATTGCTGACGAGCCATGGAGCAGAGGCGGGATTTGTTCTGGAGGTGGCGGAGCATTTGACACCGCATCGGGTAGATCCGCAGCATCCACTCGTCACTACTCTGCAACGTGTATATACAGAGCAAACGGGCGAAGAAGCAGGCATTATCGCTATCGGCGGTGCAACATACGGACGTTCCCTGGATGTAGGGGTAGCATTCGGTCCGTTGTTCCCAGGACGCGCTGACAGTGCCCATCAGCGTAATGAGCATATCCTTGTAGATGATTTGATCAAGGCGACGGCGATTTACGCCCAAGCGATATACGAATTGGCAAAGTAAAAAAGCAAAAGACGACGGAGGTGCAGGAAGATCGCACATTCCAGTCGTCTTTTTTCCTAAATCACTCTAGCTCATCTCCAAACTCGTGATCGCTCGTTTGCTCTCGATCCATTTGACGGAGACGAAGTAGGCGATGAGCAGCACAAAGGCACCAAATAAATATGGGAGATTGATTTGAATGTCGAACAGTATTCCAGCTAGCATGGGTCCGAAAATATTGCCGAGACTCATGTAAGCATTGTTCATTCCCGCGACAAAGCCTTGCTGTTCTCCTGCTTCCTTCGAAAGAAGCGTATTGATTGTTGGCCGTAAGATGTTGTTACAGGTGAAAAACATCATCGTAACGAACATCACATACCAAAAGTTGCCGGAAAAAAGCAGAAAGACAAGCGAGATTGAGGATAGCAGCAAGGTGTAATTGATGGTTGCCTTTTCCCCGAAGCGGAGAATCAGTCGGGTAGTGAGCACGACTTGATTGACTGTGCCGATCAACGAGCAGACTGTAAACAAAATGGCGATATCCAGGGTGGTAAAGCCATAGCTTTGCACGACGTATAGCGGGTAAATCGCTTCGAAGTGTGTAAGCCCAAAGGTAAGGGCAAAGACCAGGAAGAGCAGGACGAAAAATCGGGATTTGATCGAAAGGGCGAGCTGAACGAAAACGTTTGGTTTTTTCACATTGGTCTGCTGCCGCCTCAATCTCGTTTCCAGCGAAAGAGGCTCTGGCAGCACGATCATACTGCCGAGCATCGCCAGAACACCGATACATGCTGATGCGAAAAAAGGCGCCCGCATGCCAAACTCAGCGAGCAAGCCCCCGACACCTGGTCCGATGATGAAACCAGACGACATGGAAGCACCTATATAAGACATGGCTTTTGTCCGTTGCTCGTTCGTTGTGATATCTGCTGCGTACGCCATAATCGAAGGAACCAGTGCAGCAGAGCCGGCACCTCCAATGAGGCGTGACAGGAACAAAAACCACAGATTATCAGCGATGGCAGCACAGAGGTTGGAGAGAGCAAACAGTCCGAGACCCAGAACAATCATTGGCTTTCGTCCGTACTTATCCGCCAGATTGCCCGCAATGGGGGAGAATAGAAACTGAGTCAGCCCGAAGCAGGAAACCAAATATCCCGCTGCTTGTCCACCAGCGCCAAATATCCCGCTGCTTGTCCACCAGCGCCAAATTCATGCAAAAACTGCGGCAGCACCGGGATGACGAGACCGATTCCGAGCATGGCCAAAAACATGTTTACTAAGAGGAGAGGAAACGTTTTTTGGTTACCCACGCGTTTGCTTCCAGAAGGCAAATGGATTTATCCCCTCGTCCTCGTTTTTCATGCGCACGATGGGCAGCACTTGTTTGTCAAACGGAAGGGCCAACTGCTCATACACATGCTTCGTGCTCATCCCCACCTCTGCCGCATCGTTTTCCGTGTAGGCATAATAAACGGTTTTGGCTCCTGTCCAGTAGATGGCAGCAAGACACATCGGACAAGGCTGTCCACTGGCGTAAATCTCACAGCCTTCGAGTGAAGCGTTGTCCAACGTTTTGCACGCCTCGCGAATCGCCTGCATTTCCGCATGAGCGGTTACGTCATGGGTAGCGAGAACGTCATTGACACCTGTCCCGATCACCACACCGTCTTTGACAATCACGGCACCAAACGGCTTTCCTTGATTCTTGCGTGTATTATCGTACGCTAATTCGATTGCTTGCTGCATGAATGGGTTTGCTTTCATAATCGGTTCCTCCTGATGGGCATAGATGAGTAAACTCCTTTTGTGCTCCTTGTCATTATGCTACCATGGGAAAAGATATACGAAAAATATTAATGAAATTCATTTTGATAATCTTTTTCGTATATCTAAAAAGGAGGTGCTTTTTATGAATATGAAGCAGTTGCGCTATTTTATTGCCATTGCAGAAGAGAAAAAAATTTCGGCAGCAGCCAAAAGGCTTCATATGGCGCAGCCTCCATTAAGCCAACAGTTGAAAAACCTGGAACAGGATCTAGGAGTCGAATTAGTGATCCGTCACCAAAAAGGCTTGGAGCTGACAGAAGCAGGGATCAACCTGTACAAGCACGCCTTGCAAATGGTGAAATACATGGAAGAATCGCGTTTGGAGGTAAAAGAGGTCAGCGAGGGCGTGCGCGGGAAATTAAGCATTGGCGTCAATACACTTTCTTCAGATTTACTCGCGCCACATTTACGCAAATTTAGTGATCGCTATCCACATATGACGTATAAAATTCAACAAAACGAGTCAGCGCAGCTATGCAAGCTGATCAAGGAACGCACCATTGAGCTTGCCATTGTGCGTTTTCCACTTGCGCTTGAGGATTTTTCGATATTGCATTTGAAGCAGGAGCCGTTTTTCTTCGTCTCATCGGCGCAGGATGCTCGCTGTGCACATACGATCAGCTTTGAGGAAATGCAAGCCTATCCGATGATATTGCCGAGCACTGGGGGCTTAGGCGTATATCACCTGATTTTGGAGGAATTCGCCCGCCGCAAGCTGGAAATCAACTTGTTGTCCGAATGCTCGGATATTCCGTTGCTGTTGGAACTGGTGTCTTCGGGGTTTGGAGCAACTATCGTCCCTGAGGTCGTCCTGAAAATGCACAAGGGACATCATCTAAAGGTCACCCGGATTGCGGAGCCGAATTTGAGTGCGGGTTCGGGCCTGATTTGGCTGAAGGATCATTACCTGTCCGTTGCAGCGAGAAACTTCATTGAGCAATTGAGAGCAGCTACACCTACAACGGGAATCGGACAAACACATGAGAAAATCACTTGAAAAAAGTGGAGAATCTTATATAATGCTAATAACGATTGATTGATTAATCATTTGTAAGGAGTATGCAAGAATGCCGCTTTCTGATGAGCAAGTTCAAAAGATGAAACAGAAACGAGAAACCATTTTGGAGCAAGCCATCCAGCTTTTTGCTGAGCACGGTTATAACGATACGACGATTGCAAAGGTCGCGAAGGCATCCAACGTCAGCTTTGGCAGTGTATTTACGTATTTTGAAAACAAGGATCAGCTGTTTTACGCGGCAGTCGTAGAACCTCTGCACGAGTATTCCTTACAATTGCTAGACTTTGATCCGCAGGCCAAAGATGCCGTATTGGAATTAGAGAAGATGGTGACCAAGCATTTGCGCATCATCGCCAAGTTCGATACGTATTTGCGGCTTGTCGTTCAAGTCATTGGCTACCATAATCGCTTTCCCGAGCCTTTTGCCCAGCTGGATCAGTTCCATGATACGTTCCGGGCGCAGGTAGGGGAGCTTTTGAAAAATGGACAGAAGCAAGAAGCTTTGTATGAGCAAGACGCAAAATATGTGGCTACGGCTTACATGAGCTTGCTGATTGGGCTCCGGGTGAATTTGACCGATTCTCCTGATAGTCAAATGTGGACCAGCTTTGTGCCGTTTGCCATGCAGCTGTTCGGACCGAAGAGAAGCTAGTCGGTCTATTTTTTTGGAGTACAAACGATTGATTAATCAATCGTTATTTTGATAAAAGGAATGATTGCGAATGAAGTTTTGGCATTTTGATCGAAATATCCAAATCAGGCTCGCGCTGCATTTCGTGACGACGATGGCGGTCATGTCCGTCACACCGTACTTAATTGTCTTTTTCTCCAAGCAGCTAGGAACCTTTGTGACGGGCTTAATGTTTATGGGTGTGATGGCTGCAAATATCGTCGGGTCTTTTGCAGGCGGATATGCGGCTGATAAAATCGGCAGAAAAAAAGTGATCGTGTGTAGTGAAGCAGGCATGACACTCGGGTTTGCATGCGTGGCGCTAGTCAATTCTCCATGGCTTCAGCTGCCGTACGTTACCTTTTGCCTGTTTCTCCTCATTCACCTGTGTATCGGAGCAGTCGGACCTGCCTATCAAGCGCTGATTATCGATGCAAGTCATCCCGACAACAGACGATCAATTTTTACTGTCTCGTACTGGTTGAATAATTTGGCGATTGCGATCGGGGGCTTGGCAGGCGCTTTTCTGTTTCAGACCCATCACTTTTTTCTGTTCCTCGGTGTGGCGACCAGCACGGGATTATCTCTCGGGATTACGATTTTGTTCATCGAGGAGACGTATCGGCCTATGAAATGTACACCCGCTTTGCCATCGTGGGAGGAAAAGAAGCAACGGCTTGGCTTTCTGCGCGATATCCTTGGATCGTATAAAATTGTGCTGAAGCATCGCTGGTTTGTTTGGTTTGCCTTGGCCAACCTGCTTATCATTTCGGTGGAGGAGCAATTGACAAATGTCATTGGCATTCGCTTGGTCCGGGAGATTCCTGTGCCGCAGCCATTCGTTTCTTTTCTGGATTGGTCCGTAGACGGGATGAATTTGCTCGGATTGTTAAAAACGGAAAATACGCTTCTCGTCGTTTGTCTAACCGTCCTAGTTTCTTCGCTCCTGAAAGCTTGCAAGGAGCGGACAATGCTACTGTCTGGCTTGTTCCTGTTCTTTTTCGGGTACGCCGTAATTAGCTTCAGCAGCTCACCTGTCGTTTTACTGCTTGCGATGTTTTTTGCAACCTTGGGCGAGGTCATGCATATCCCGGTCAAGCAAGCGCTGCTCGCGAACATGGTGCCTGATCACGCGCGTAGCACGTATATGGCGGTTTATTCCCTCCTGTCCATTCTTGGAGCGAGCAGTGCAGGTGTGTTCATTTTGCTGAGTGGTTGGGTTCCCCCTGTCGTCATCACCGGTGCATTTGTAGGGATGGGCATGATTTGCTTGCTGCTGTTTTCCACCATCACGAAAAGGTCCACAAAAGAAATGCAGTCCCCGGCAGCAGGAGTACGCACTGACGAGAATGCAACTGCCTGACCAACGTAATGTGCTGCGAAAGAATGGAAATTCAAGGATTATTTCTGCCACTTAGCGAAATCATAAAAAGGTAGGTCTGACTCAAAAAGGAGACTGAACATGGACGATACAACCAAATTGATCAAGGAATTGACGGAAGTAGACGGCGTTCCCGGGCACGAACGGGAGGTTAGGAAAAAGATGGAGCAATTGCTGGGGGCGCTGACTGAGGAGCTGGTCAAAGACCGATTGGGCGGCGTGCTTGGCAAGAAGACAGGAGCTGAGAATGGTCCGAAGATTTTGCTCGCAGGTCATCTGGATGAGATCGGCTTCATGGTTACGCATATTACTTCCAAGGGCTATTTGCGTTTTATCCAGCTCGGCGGTTGGTGGCCGCACAATGTCCTCTCACAACGAGTGAAGGTGAAGACGCGAAAAGGCGAGCATCTGGGGATTATCGGCTCCAAGCCACCGCATGCTCTGGAAAAAGAAGAGCGTGAAAAAGTCATGAAGCTCAAGGATCTCTATATTGATATCGGAGCAAAAGATGAAGCGGATGCGAAAGCGATGGGCGTTCGTGCCGGAGATTGGATCGTGCCAGCGAGTGAATTTACCACGATGCGTGATGGTGAGCTATGGGTAGCAAAAGCTCTGGATAACCGTGCCGGATGTGCCCTTGCTGTCGAGGTATTGAACCGTTTGCAAAAAACGGATCATCCAAACATCGTATACGGAGGGGCGACCGTGCAGGAGGAAGTCGGGTCCCGTGGTGCCGGAACGGTTGCACAGCTGGTAGAGCCAGACATTGCTTTCGCCCTCGATGTCGGGATCGCGTATGATACGCCAGGCAATGAATCGTACCCGATGACCTGCAATGTTGGCGACGGACCACTGGTGATGCTGTTTGATGCCACCATGATTCCGCATACGGGACTGCGTGATTTGGTGATGGATACAGCAGAGGAAATCGGGATCAACGTTCAGGTAGATGCGCTCGCAGGCGGTGGTACGGACGCGGCTAAGTTCCATACGAACGGCATCGGATGTCCATCTCTCGTTGTCGGTTTCGCCACTCGGTACATTCACAGTCATAATTCGATCATGGCCAAAAAAGACTTTGAGCAAGCGGCAGAGCTATTGGTTGCGGTCATCAAAAAGCTAGATCGGAAAACGATTGCAGCTCTGTTAGATCAATAAAGACGAGATAAACCCTCTCTATTTCATCTGTGGCAGTCGTTACAAGATGATGGGGAGGGTTTTTGTAATGGTTTAGTTGTTTTTTTGCATCGACTCATTTAGTATAGGTAGGATAGGAATCCGAGCGGGCGTTTTTTTGCCTAGGGATGATTATGATTGACGGTTGCCGGTTTTTTCGCACCCCACTGTCCATGCAGTCATTGGTGTGGCGAATCGGACCGCTTGTGAAAGGAAGTGTACACCATGGCAAAATCGTTTGCGTCTTTTGGCTTTCGACCGGAGCTGATGCAAGGGATTCAAGACCTGTATTATAAAGAACCAACCCCGATTCAGGAGGAAGCAATTCCGCTGATTCTGGAAGGAAAAGATGTTATTGGACAAGCACAGACGGGGACAGGAAAAACCGCAGCATTCATGCTGCCGATCCTGAACGCTCTGGATGCAGGGAAGCGGGACATTCAAGCGCTGATCCTCACACCGACACGTGAATTGTCTATTCAGATTGCCAAAGAAATAGAAAAGCTAGGAAAGCATCTTGAGATCAACGTCCTGTCGCTGCATGGCGGAACGGATATCGACAGACAATTGAACAAGCTCAAGGAAACCGTACATGTCGTTGTTGGTACACCTGGTCGTGTATTGGATCATATGAAGCGCGGGTCGCTCCATTTTGGACGTATCTCCACACTTGTACTGGACGAAGCTGACAAGATGATGGAGATGGGCTTTTTGGAGGATGTGGAGCAAGTTGTCGTACACACTCCGTCCCAGCGTCAGGTTTTGTTGTTCTCGGCAACGATGCCTGATTTGGTGAAAAAGCTGGCGCATCGCTTCATGAAGCAGCCGCCGCATATCAAGATTGAGGGTAAACAAAAAACTGTCGAGCAAATCGAGCAGTTTTACTACGTAACCAATCAAAGCGACAAGACGGATGCACTCGTTGACGTACTGGAGCAGGAGCAGCCGTTTTTGACGATTGTATTTGCCAATACACAAGTACGTGTACAGCAGTTGACTGCGCGCTTGCAGGAGAATGGACTGTCCGCTAAAGCGCTATATGGCGATTTGTCCCAAAACAAGCGTGAGCAGCTGATGAAGCAGTTCCGTGAAGTTCGATTCCAATATTTGGTTGCTACGGATATTGCAGCCCGTGGACTTGATGTGGAAGGCGTGACGCATGTCATCAACTACGACTTGCCAAACGACGTGGACAGCTATATTCACCGCGTCGGACGTACTGGGCGTGCTGGACAAAAAGGAAAAGCGATCTCGCTCATTTCCCCTCGCCAGAAAAACCTGATGGGTCGCTTCGCCAAAGCGACCAAAGCAACCATCGAAGAACGCATTTTGCAAGCTGGCCGTCACCTGGATGCTGGTCGTCGTCAGCGCGCTGAGGAGCGGGAAGCACATTTTGTTGAACTGCGCCAACAGCAGCAAACAGAGCAAAAGAAGGAAAAGGACAAGGAGTTTGCTCCTGTTCGTGAAGCCTTGAAGAAAAAGACGAAGGTAAAACCAGGCTACAAGAAAAAGCTGGCGCGTGAGCTGGATGAGCTGCAAACCAAGTACGAGCAAAACCGCAAAAAGGCAGAAGCAATCGCGGCACGAAAAGCGGGGAAAACCGTGAAGCCTGCTGCCAAGAAAGCTGGAAAAGGCGGAGCCGGGCGTCCAGCACAGGGTGGAAGACCGTTTCGACCATCTGCGGGTAAAAGCAATGGAAAAGGAAGAGGCTAAATCAGCCCATACAGGACTGTCTTGATACTTTTTGTTTCGAGGCAGTTTTTTTGTGCTCATCGTTGCAGTTAACTTTTTTAAGCTGCGGCCCCAAAAAGGCTTCGTTACAAAACAAAATAATGCGAAAAGAGAATTCTGCGTTAATATTTATCGTGATTTGCAGAAATCAACTTCATTAATTAATCCCTTGCTATAATGGGGGGAAGGAGGGATAACATGGATCGCATCGATGAACAAATTATGCAATTACTAAAAGAAAATAGCCGTATCACCAGCTCGGAGATAAGCAAGCAGGTCCATCTCTCTGTGCCAGCCGTCTCCGAGCGTATCCGTAAACTGGAGGACTGCGGAATCATCGATCAATTCACGATTAAAATAAACCGGGAGCAGCTAGGGCTTCACCTGATTGCTTTTATCATGGTGGAACTGGAAAAAACCGAGCATATCGCAGGCTTTCGCGAGACGATTTTGCAAACTGACAGCGTGCTGGAATGTCATCACCTGGCAGGCTCCTATGATTACTTGCTGAAAGTCGCGGTTAAAGGAACGGCGGAGCTGGAGTGGCTGATTTCCGACAAGCTCAAGAGAATCGAGGGAGTGAGCAAGACCAACACGATGATTGCCTTGTCGACCATGAAAGAGGAGCTGTGAGTCGAATGGCGCTTTGGGACGGACTCTTGTTCGGGATGCTTCTCCAGCTTTCAGTCGGACCTGTTTGCCTGGCGATTTTGCAGCGGTCGATCAGGTGCGGATTTTCCAGCGCATGGAAAATGATCGCGGGAGTAGCGTTGGTAGATGCGTTTTATATGGCGGGTGCTATTGGTGGCTTGTCTCTTCTTTTACAGGTGGCTTGGGTCAAGCAGGTTGTGCTCATAGGAGGGGCGGTCATACTGGCTTGGTTTGGTGTAAACAGTATGCGTTCGAAAGCGATGGATGAAACGGGGGAGGATGAACGAGAAGGATCGGAAATGCGAGAACCGAGCAGCTTTTTATACGGACTGTCCCTAACGCTTGCGAATCCGCTAACGATTTTGTTTTGGTCGGGTGTTTTCGGCTCCATGATGGCTACCCAGCACCTGCCCAGTCTGTCTAGGGTGTTATTATTTGCTGGGGGCTGCTTGTTGTCGACGCTTTTGTTCCTCGGATTTGTTGCGTTACTCGGAAACGCTGTGAGGCAATACCTTGTACCTAAGTGGCTCACGAGACTTAATAGGCTTGTGGGTATATGTTTTATTGCTTTTGCCCTGATCTTGCTGCAAAAAGGACTAACTGTGTGAAATAGTGTTTTCCTCCTACCACAATGTGGGTAATATATAGGTAGATAGAACCCTTTGTGCAAAATGACATCAAAGTACAGGGTATGAGGAGAACCAGCGATGACGGATAAATGCTTTAAGTGCGGACATATACTAAATCCTGGCGAATACACGTGTCAGGTCTGCGGGCAAAACGATATGGAAGACTATCGAACGATTCGAAACTATGTGAGAAGCTATCCGAATTCGAATGCGATGCAGATTGCCAATGCAACAGGTATTTCCGTATCCAAAATATTGCGCTACATCAGAGATGGTTCATTGACTGTAGTGGACAATCATCCCCGTAGAGGAAGATAATCGCCAATTGAAGATTTAGAAAAGCCCACTGCCAGGTAAAGCGAGACAGTGTTTTGCACAAGGCGTTCGGGCTTTTTTCTACTGCGTAAAAAATGGATTTCCGCGAGAAGACAAGCTTTTCAGTACATATGTGAACAAGCCATTACAACTGGATGATGATCTTGTCAGAATTTGGCCGGGCATGAAAGGAAAAGCTAGAATTGTGGCGAATCATAGTGATTGAGGTGAGAAGATCATGAAGGGATCCCGTGCAGAACGTTACCGCTCCCGGCGGAGGAACGATAGTGAAGTTAGCCGGTTTTGGATCATGGGGTTGCTTTTCTCACTGCTGGTGCTCGCTTTTGAATTTTTGATCGAGATTCCCGCCGATGCAACCTGGCTGCAAGAGATGGAGATGGCATTATTTTCGGCCAGCTTTACCTTGCTCGCCTTTTATTTGCTAGGCCTTACCTTTGCCTTTTCCCGCCATCCAAAGGCAGGAAAGATCAATCACCAGATCATTATTTACGTATGGCTGGGCGCGATCTTGTTTCATTTGTTCCTGCTCATCAGCAATTTGTCCAATCAGCACGTGTACAAGGCAGGGATCATTTTATTTTTGGGACCACTGTTTTTGACTGTCTACCATTTCATCACGTACTTTTCCGATGTTCGTGCAGATCGTGAGGAGCAAGAAGCCGCAACGACTGCATCGATGGAGAGAGTCGCGTATCAGATGATTCTGGAGGGCAGCAAAGTCTACGGGGAAATTACCCGGTTAAAAACAGAGTATCCTGAAGTGGAGCAGATGCTCAGGGCCAACGATTTTCACGATAAGCTGGAACGCTATGCGCTCGAAATGCAGCAGTATTTGCAGGTGAAGCAATTTCAGCGCAAGGACGTGGAACTGTTGGAAGGGCATTATCTTTTTTTGGAGAATCTGCTGATCTTGGCGAAGCAGCATCCGGGTATTGTGGAATCACGCATGTATTCCCGCCGCGATGACTAACCGTGGACAAAAGGAGTGAACGGAGCATGTTTTGGAAAAAGGACAAGGGACTTGCAGAAAAGGAAACAGCAGCGACGGCAGTAGCAACTCAGGTAAATCCGGCAGAAGAAATGCAGCAAGCGATGAAAAAAGAGCTGGTAGCGATTTATGAACAGATGGGTGCTATCATCTCTTCGCACAATGCAGTAAACTCCCAGCATGACGGGCTCGCGCAGCTGGCGACACAAATGAAACAGGTAGTCGAAAAAATCCAGCGTATTAACGAAAGCGACGATGAATCTGCCAACCAATTGTTTCAGCGTGGCGAGCGTCTGACGACGATTTGCCAGGAATCTGTTGTACGGGCAGATGAAGGCAAAAAAGCGATGAATGAAGTCGTACAGGTCATGAGTACGCTGGAAAAGGATTCGGTGAACACTTCTCGCTCCATGAGCAGACTGGAAGATCGTTCCTCGGAAATTACGAGCATCGTCAAAGTGATTAGCGATATTGCGAATCAAACGAATCTGCTTGCACTGAATGCAGCGATCGAAGCAGCGCGTGCAGGTGAGCAGGGACGCGGTTTCGCTGTGGTGGCAGACGAGGTACGCAAGCTGGCAGAGATGACAGCGAATTCGACGAAAGACATCGCAGATTTGATCGGCAAGATTCAAGAGGAAACAAAAGAGGCTCTCGCAAATAGCGAAAAGAGCAGTACCGCGATCAAGGATGGCCTGTCCATCAGCAAGGATGCTTCCGGCAAAATGGAAGGCATTGCTCAGGCTTTCCATAAGGTAAATGAAGAGGTCACTGGCGTCATGCAAATCATTTCGCAGCAAAAGCATTTTGCGAGTGAAGTGTCGCAGCAGGTGAATGAAGCGAAAAGCTTGCTGGACGAGCTGAATGATGACCTGCTTAGCCATGTGAGAGAAGCAGGAGAAGTAGACAAGCTTTTGCAATCAAGCATCAAAGATGTGAAAAAAGTATTGGCCTAATCCATTTGGTTGATTTCATTTTCTTACATAAAAACGTCCCCATCCATTGACGTGGAGAGGGACGTTTTTCGTTGGGTATCTTAACGCTTCGTGATAGGGAGAGCTTGCTCCAACATATAGCGGTAGACGGGCACCTCATCCCCTTTTTCCACCGCAATAAAATTAAAGGAGACGTAGCTGTCTACTGATTCAGGCTCCAGGGCCAGCGCAATAAAATTCGCATTTGGCTGGTCCATCTGAAACACATAGCTGCCCGCAGGGAATGTTTTGGTTTTCTCCGAGACATTTGTCGTTACCTGATTGGTAAAATGTCCATTCTCGTAGACGGTATTTACTTTGTTTTCGATTACCTTGTACCCCTCTACTGGGACAGTAGTATCCCGGGACAGCTTGCTTACCGTAACGCCGAGCTGCTCCAGCTTTTGTGCGATCTCGTGATAGGCGGGGGGCATCAGATAGGCAGTAGGGCGTTCACGCTCAAGCACGGGAAACGCATCTGTCGAGCTGACCCAGTCAATCGGAGCCGATACTTTTTTCGCCGCGGCCAAATCGACGACTACGAGTGATTGGTTGGGCACGCGTTTATTTTCACTTACGACTACGATTTTGTCGTTGTCATTTGCCTTTTTGCCTTTGTCAGTTATCTCCTTACGAGCATTCGCTACCGCTGCTTTGAGCTGGCTGGCATGGGCAGCGGCTGACTGGATAAAAGAAAAGTGGGTGATGGCCTGACTGTATACGCGGCGTTCAAAATCGGCACGTCCGATGCCAATTCCCCTCGTCTCCACCAGGAATGTCAGTGTATTTTTCAAGCCGAGTGCATTTCTTCCGATCCTCGTTTCTGTGCTCCCTTCCGTGGCAGTGATCTTGCCGTCCTTGCCTTTGGCGAGTGTAAAATAAGCGTGGTGTGACAAAGCATCCTGATCCAGCACTTTTTGTACATCTGACAGCAACAGATTATCAGACATCTTGCGTAGTGATTCAGGTATGTTCAAGTTTTTTGCAGACGAAATCAGCACATCGTAGGAGGAGATGGCGCCTTTGGGTCCTACATCAGCAAACTGGGTGTAGTTTACGCCATACTCATGGGCATCGAGGATGACGTCCGGTTCATACTCATTGATCGCTTTGTGAATTGCCTGTACCTCGGGATACTCGACCTTCATGTAATCACGATTGGCATCCAGATCAGTCGCAATATAACGCTTGAAGCCATAGGAGCCATCGGGGTTGATTCGCGGCACGATTGCGATATTCACGATGTCCAGGAGATCGGCGCCCAGCTTTTCCTCCGCGAGCCATTTGGCGATAACAAGTGCCGATTCGCCTGCTGCTGGTTCGTTGCCATGTATTTGCGCTTGCAGCCAAATGAGCGGTTTGTCTTTGTTTTTCTTGATCGATTCCAAATCGTTACTGAACAGGAGCAGAGGGATGTCCCGGCCCTCCAGCGAGGTACCAATCGTAACGAGCTTCATATGTTTATTGCCTGCTGCCAGCTTGGTTATGTATGCGATCATTTCTTGTTGCGAGGTGAATGCTACCTTGCCATTTTGAAAAGCGGGTGTTCCGAAGTCGATATCAGGCTTGGGGAAGAGTGCCTGGAGACTTTCAGGCTGAACATAGCTTGGGCCATAGCCATAATAGGGGAGAAATTGTTTTTCCGTCTTGGCTTCTGCTGCTTGTGCTTTGCTGGCAGCAAACGTCATCGGAACCGCTGAACCGCTGGCGAACACAGAGATAATGAGAGCCATTGAAACAGCAGCACCTATTTTCTTACCCATAGCGTCCCTCCTAAAATGGATAAAAGTAATGTATAGAAAAAATATCAGATAATTACAAAAATGTTAATTGGCCTGTTTATCCATTTTTTTCGGGTGAAAATCAGGACTAACGAGTGAGTATAACAATAAGCATGGTGCCAAGCTCATGTCCATGTTTATGATCGGCAAATGACCGAAGGAACAGAAAGTAGGGCTATTGGCAAAGGCGCTCACAGCCCGTTTCTGAAGTGTTTATTTCGCTGTTTTTTGCAGGGCAAAAAGTGTCAAAAAGCTGACAGCCTCTCGCAATTCCACACTTAAGCGGCCAGCGATATCCGGTGTTATGCCATCTTTGTAAACAGGCTCTTCGGCCAGGAGCGTAAAGCCGTTTTCGCGTGCTAGCTGTTTCGCCTCCCACGGCATCATCGTGTTTTGGATTGTGGCCTCCTCATAGAGACGGCGATAGCTATGCGCACGCGGTCCTGCTGTCGGGCCAAGTATGCCTAAAACCAATACACCTCCAACAGCCAGCACACGATGCAGCTCCAACAAGGCACGAATGGGTGAGTGGGTAAACTCTACGACATTGATAGACAGTGCACCTGCGAAAGTCGCGTCAGAAAATGGCAAGCTGCTGATATCAGCGGTTTGAAAATGAACCTGATTATGGTCTGATTTTACCCGGTCATTGGCAAGGCGAATCATTTCCCCGGCAATGTCTACACCCTGCACTGTAAAGCCCTGCTCCGCAAGCTTGCAGCTGGCATATCCGTCACCGCAGCCCGCATCGAGAACGGGACCTGTCTGTGCCGAAATAAGCTGCATGAAAAAGGGTAAAATGGTACGTCGACTACCTGTTTCCCACATAGCATCACTTTTCGAATGCCAATCTGCAGCGTATTCGTCCCATTGCTTGGATGCTTGCTCACTCCACTGGTTCATACATAAAAGCTCCCTTCATCCTAAATCCTGCTTCCATTGTACCAAGCGCCCGCTCAATTGCGTACTTTAATCAATGAAAGCGTTTTAGCGTTTTCGCGGTGTTTCACGTTCTTGCATGAGGAAGCGTTTCCAATGTAATCTCAATATGTCGACAAAATAATCATAATAACCCAAAAAGTCTTATTAATTGAAAAAGCAGGAAAAATGGAGGGGTAGTAATGAGCAACACCGATTTTTTTCCGATTCAAGACTGGGATTATCTCGAATTTTACACAGGAAACGCTAAGCAAACGATGCACTATTTTACGAAAGCATTCGGCTTTGAAGCAGTCGCCTATTCCGGACTGGAGACAGGCTCTCGCGACAAGGTTTCGTATGTGCTAAAGCAAAATCACATGACGTTTGTGATCAGCGGAGCATTAAACCCCGACCATCCGATTGCTGAATTCGTGAAAAAGCATGGGGATGGAGTCAAGGACGTTGCCCTGAGAGTAGAAGACTGTGAACAAGCCTATCGAGAAGCGGTTTCGCGTGGCGCGATTCCGATCATGGAGCCAACCGAATACACAGACGAATTCGGAACAGTAAAAAAAGCAATTATCGGCACGTACGGTGAAAATATTCATTCCTTTATCGAGCGCAAAAACTACAGTGGAGCATTCTTGCCAGGCTATATCGCCTACCAATCCCCTATAAAAGCAGAAGGAACGGGAATCGTCGGAATCGACCACATCGTAGGCAACGTAGAAGTCATGGATGAGTGGGTTGAGTATTATCAAAAGGTCATGGGCTTTACGGCGGTTCAAAACTTCAGCGAGGACGATATCTCAACGGAGTATTCCGCGCTCATGTCCAAGGTGATGCAAAGCGGAACAGGACGCATCAAGTTCCCGATTAACGAGCCTGCGGAAGGACGGCGCAAATCGCAAATCCAGGAGTTCCTTGAGTTTTATAAAGGGCCTGGTGTTCAGCACATCGCGATTTTGACCAACGACATTATTACAACAGTCTCCAAGCTACAGGAAAATGGCGTAGACTTCCTTTCTGTACCAGATACGTATTACGAAGAGCTGAAGGATCGCGTGGGCGAAATCGATGAGGATATTGAAGCGCTGAAAAAGCTTGGCGTCCTCGTAGACCGAGACGATGAGGGCTACCTGCTGCAGCTGTTCAGCAAGCCGATCGTAGACCGCCCGACCTTGTTTATCGAAGTCATCCAGCGTAAAGGCGCACGTGGTTTTGGGAACGGCAACTTTAAAGCGCTGTTTGAAGCGCTGGAGCGCGAGCAAGAGAGACGCGGGAATCTGTAAGAAATCTTTTTCCTCGACCATGGAAACCATCCTCAACGTGGCACGTGTGCGCTGAGGGTGGTTTTTTGTCCGTAGTCAGTCTTGTCAGACAATTCGTCTTGACCGTTTATATGTCGGATGTGGATAATGAGGATAGAGCTGGTTTCTAGGGGGAAGCGACATGAATGTAGCCTTGATGGTTCCTTTGGCAGAGCGGACGGCTGTCTTGATCGTTGCCGCACTTTTATTTACACGTGTACGGGCCTTTCGCAGTATTTTGAACCAGCAGGCGACCTGGCGTGAAAAAGCAGTGATGGTGTTGATCTTTTCCGCCATTTCCATACTGGGAACCTACAATGGCATCTGGTACCAGGACGCTATCGCCAACTCTCGGGTGATCGGTACCGTAGTGGCAGGATTATTGGCAGGACCGTGGGTTGGACTTCTGACGGGCTTGATCGCGGGAATTCATCGCTATTCACTCGGGGGATTTACCGATTTGGCTTGTGCCGTATCGACGATTAGTGAGGGCTTGATCGCCGGATTGATCTACCAGTTTCGGCGCAATCGGAACCAGGGTATTGGCTGGACGACTGCTCTGGGCGTAGGGTTCATTGCGGAATGGATGCAAATGGGGATTATTCTGCTGCTGGCAAGCCCCTATGCAGAAGCGCTGGCCCTCGTAAAATCGATCAGCGTCCCGATGTCCGTCGTGAATTCGCTTGGGGTCGCCATCCTGATCATTATCATCGATCTGGTGAAAAAGGAAGAGGAGCGCATCGGTGCTTTGCAGGCACAAAGAACGATGCAGGTCGCAGACAAGACCCTTTCCTATTTACGCCAAGGGCTGAACTATGATTCTGCGAAAAAAGTAGCGGAGGAAATTCTACGGACGACGAGAGTTGCTGCTGTCGCGATAACAGATACGCGGACGGTGCTTGCCCATGTTGGCGCGGGTTCCTCGCATCATGTAGTAGGGGAAGGAATTACGACAAAGGCAACCGAGGAAGTCATTTTGACCAGGGAAATGATGATCGCCCGGACAAAGGAGGAAATCGGCTGCAAGGAGCCAAACTGCTCACTGCGTTACGCGATACTCGTACCGTTGATGCGCAGGCAAGAGGTAGCGGGTGTGCTGAAATTGTATCAGGATCGCTCGCGCAAGCTGTCGGCTGTTGACCTGGAGCTGGTTCGCGGCTTGGGTAACTTTATTTCGACCCAGCTGGAGCTGGCAGAGCTGGAAAAGCAATCTCGCCTGTTGGCCGATGCGGAGATTAAAGCTTTGCACGCACAGATCAACCCGCATTTTTTATTCAATGCCCTCAATACGATCGTTTCGTTTATTCGTTTTCGTCCCGAGCAAGCACGAGAGCTGTTGATTCATTTGGGTGAGTATTTCCGGCGAAATCTGCACGATTCCGGAGGTTATGTCAGCCTGGCCGGTGAGCTGGAGCATATCGAAGCCTATCTGGCAATCGAGCGTGCCCGCTTTGGGGAAAAGCTGCACGTTGAGTATGAGATTGAATCTGGCGTAGAGCGGGTAACGGTTCCTGGACTCATTTTGCAGCCGCTGGTAGAAAATGCGGTGAAGCATGGACTTTTGCCCAAGCGAGAAGGCGGAACAGTGAAGATCAGGGCAAGACGTTTGGATACACAAACACTGGAGCTGAGGGTAGCCGATGATGGCGTGGGCATGGACCAGTACCCTTTTCTCCCCTCCCAGACACAAAAGGAAGGGAAGAGACGTCTGTCTGGAATCGGGCTATCCAACGTCAGGAGCAGGCTTTGTTCCATTTATGGCGAGCCATATGGAATCGTGATTGAAAGTGAGCCAGGGCGGGGCACGACCTGCACGATACAATTACCGGTAGGGGTGAATGCGAGTGCTAAAAGTGTTCATCGTGGATGATGAAGCACCAGCAAGAGAAGAGCTGCGCTATTTATTGGAGCAATTTACAGAAGTTTCTGTCATCGGGGAGGCGAGCAGCGGAGAAGAGGCATTAGATTCGATTGTTCAGGTCGAGCCTGATGCGGTTTTTTTGGATATTCATTTGCAGGATCGTGATGGAGTCGATGTCGGACAGGAGCTGCTGGAATCCATGGTGAAGCCACCAGTCATCATTTTTGCTAGTGCCTACGAAATTCATGCCGTGCGCGCGTTCGAAACAGAAGCGGTCGATTACATCGTCAAGCCTTTTAGTGAGCTGCGGCTGGAGAAAACGATGAACAGGGTGCGCAGACTACTGCGCTCAGCAAATGCTCCGCAAGCAATAGAAACGCGACATCTTGAGCAAAGATTGCAATTTTTGCTGCAAAGCGTACAGGTAGATCAGCAGCCACGTCGGGTTCCGGTAGAAAAAAACGGCAAGATCATGCTCATCGATCCGAATGAAATCGTTTTTGCTACGCTGGAGGGCAGGCACGCCAGCATTTATACCGGATGTGAGCAATACGCAACCTCTTTTTCGCTTCAGGAGCTGGAGAGCAGGCTGTCCCCTCAGCAATTTTTTCGGACGCATCGCGCGTATATCGTCAATCTGTCCAAAACAGCAGAGCTGGTGCCGTGGTTCAAGGGCTCGATTCATCTGGTGATGCAGGATAATCGGAAGACAGAGGTGCCAGTTAGCCGTAATGTGGTCAAGGAGCTGAAAAGACGTTTAGGTTTTTAAACACATAAGGGAGACGAGCAGGGGGAGGTATCGCTGGGGACCAGCCTATCGCAGTCGTCCGCCGTGGATGCACAATACTTCACAAGGCTTTATTTGGCAGAATGCAGGAGTCGGCGGGATGACCCTGCATTATTTGGGAAATTCTCCGCGGGAGCACCATGCGGACGGGCTATGTGGTTGATGATACATGCGAAGCGTATCAGGTCAATCGCTTGTTCATCGCTGACAACAGCGTCCACTACTATTGTCTGGGCGGCCCGAATTCAAAGCTGACCAAACAAGCACTGGCAACATGTACAGCCGAAAAGCTGGTCGAAAAGTACTTTTCCTAGTAAACTAAAAAAGAACTACGAGGAAAGGGAGAGTGGGTATGATACAAGTATATCCTTCAAATTTGAGATATTCGGTTGATTTAGGATGGCTGCGCAGTCATCTCAGCTTTTCTTTTGGAGAGTATTTTGACGAGAAGAATACGGGCTTCAGTGTCATGCGTGTGTGCAATGATGACGAAGTAATCGGAGGCAAAGGCTTCGGACCGCATCCTCACAGTGATATGGAGATCGTCACGGTTGTATTGCGCGGTGCGATCAAGCATGAAGACAACTTGGGCAATATCGAGGTGACATCTGCCGGAGAGGTACAGCGGATGAGTGCGGGTAGCGGTATTATCCACGCTGAATACAATGCTTCGGAAACCGATGAGCTGAATTTTTTACAGCTCTGGTTCATGCCATCCGAACGGGGTTTGAATCCTTCCTTTGAAACGAAGCGTTATGATGCACAAGGGATGCAAAATCAGCTGCTGCCGGTCGTGGCTCCCGAGGGTGGAGAGAAAGTCGCTGCGATTCATCAGGATATGACGATCTATTTGAGCAGGCTCGAGCCGGAGAAGACTCTCTCCTTCACGCAAAAAGAAGGGAGACGGACGTTTCTGTTTGTCATCGAGGGTACGCTTTTTGTGAACGAGCAAAAGCTAGCGACCAGGGACTCGGCACGAATCGAGAAGGAGACGAGCCTCACGCTTGCAGCTGCAGAAGATGAAGCGTTTTTCATGCTGATTGATTTGCCGTAAAGGAGGATGCACAAGATGAACGAAACATTGCTGGTCAAGCATGCCGTCGGAGGCAGAGCTTTTATTGATTCTGGAAAAGATGATATTTCCTATGAGTGGGAGCAAACGGGCGAAGAGACACGTTTTACGCTGGCACTACCTCATGATGAGCGAGTAGCAGAGATCATGAAGTGGAAGGACGAGCTGAATGTCTTTTTGTTTCAGGAGCAAGAGGGACAGCCAACGAAAAAAATCTGGTTTTACGTAAAGGATGGCCCGGTCACCTACGATGCTGCATCCCGGCAGTTAACGATCGTGGCGCAGTCGAAAATCGAGTATATCCCTGAGCAGTTTAGCACCAAGCTGTAAATCATAGAGAAAGACCAGGTCAGCACATCAGATAGCTTTTGTGCCGAGCTGGTCTTTTTACCGTTTATATCGAAAAGTCGTCTCTTTTTTTGCGGGATACGAGATAGCCACCCAAGACGATGAGCAACAGGCCAAGGATTCCCCCCACCTGACTCGACAACAGATTCGCTGCCAGAAATACCAATGCTACTGTTGTTAAAATGCTAATAGGGATCAGCAGTCCTTTTTTCCGTCCGCCAAAAATGTATAATTCCGTCAGACCAAACGCAGGGCCGATCAAAAAGAAAGGCCAGGTTTTGCTCATATCGCCGTCCATAAAGATCTGACTGACAAAGAACAGCGGGGCGTATACGAGCAGGATTCCGCCTGGTACCAGCAAGCCTGCACGCTGTGGCTTGGGGTCCATAAAAAAGAAAAAGTGAAAAGCAATGGCAGGAATAAGTAAAAATGCAGGCCACAGCTTGTCGATTGCGAGCGGGATATTTAAATAGGTAGCCATTACAAAGATTGCGCCAATACCGATTAATAGATAGCCGCCGATTTGTCTCATGAGCACGTTCTCCTTTAGTTCAACCTTCCAGTTCTTGTATCATTTTATCATACGCTGTAAACGAGAGAATCAGTCTAGGGACGGAGACTTACATCCCTCCTAAATAAAATTCCTCCCAATCCACGAGGAAAAGGGAGGAATGATGTGATATTCATGCTATCCGACGTAGTATTTCAAAACGAACAAACCGATCACCACAACGGCTAGGGCGATGGAAAAAACCTTGATATCTCTGATCGTTCCTTGAATCATTTCCACTTCTCTTTTTGTATATCTCATTTTTCATTCTCCTCTCAGGTTGGCTTTGCATTCCTTTGAGGAGGCTGTCCACAAATCGGGACCCATACTTGATCGGCATGAGAATGATCCATTTTAATCTCGTTTGGACAATAAACAAAAAGCTGACGAGCAGAGCCAGAAGCAAATAAAGCGTATTTATCGGCTTTACAGGCAAGAAAAGTGCTTGCTGCTTCTGCACGAAAATCTTTACAGGGGTGTGCAGACGATAGCTGACGAGATGAAACACGCCTTTGTGCAAGGCTGTATAGGATGCCTGCGCATCAGGAACAGTAGGCTCGCCAGAAATCGAGCTGCTGGGAAAAAAGCATAAGCAGATGGCCAGAAGAGAAAACCATAACGTACGTATGAAAGCATTGGGGCGAGATAGCATCTTGTCCCTCCTATGCAAAAAATGCAGTAGATATGCCATACGATAGAATCGTAGAAAGGTTTCAGTTTTTATGGATGGCGCAAGAGGCGAGGATAGCTGTATGCGCTTTCACTCATGCGCGTATGGTGCAGCTCGTGCTTGTTTTTGTACGGTTCAGCCAAGATTGGTTCAGACAACCCACACCCTTATGATACCTTGTTCTAAGGCGAATTGCCTGAATTTTACGTAAAATAGGTAAGGAGGCGCATGTATGAAGAAATGGCTTCTTTCCATCCTCATCTGGGGTGGGATTGCCGCTCTGGGAGCAATCGGGTTTGGAGTCATCGCACTGACTCGTGGAGAATCTGTCAACTCGTTCTGGCTGCTGACTGCTGCTATTTGCACTTATGCTGTTGCGTATCGTTTTTACAGTCGATTTATTGCCAAGAAATTGATGGGGCTCGATGATAAGAGAGCCACTCCAGCTGAAGTCAACAACGATGGAAAAGACTTCGTTCCTACAAACAAATGGGTACTTTTCGGACATCACTTTGCGGCAATTGCAGGTGCTGGGCCGCTCGTAGGACCTACACTCGCTGCCCAGATGGGATATTTGCCCGGAACACTCTGGATCATCGTCGGGGTAGTCATCGGGGGAGCGGTTCAGGACTTCGTGATTCTCTTTGGTTCGATGCGCCGAAATGGCAAATCGCTCGGACAGATTGCAAAAGAAGAAATCGGGCCTTTTGGTGGGGCACTCGCACTTGTTGGCATCATCGCGATCATGATTATTTTGATTGCCGTTTTGGCAATGGTTGTTGTCAACGCACTTGCAGAATCGCCGTGGGCTACCTTTACGATCTTTATGACATTGCCGATTGCCATTCTGATGGGGCTATACATGCGTTATATACGACCTGGTCGTGTCATGGAGGGTTCACTGATTGGTCTTGGCCTACTGTTCTTCTCCCTGTGGCTGGGGCAGCTCGTCGCTGCTTCGCCAACATGGGGTCCAGCCTTTACGTTCTCCAAAGTACAGCTCGCCTGGATGATTATCGTCTACGGCTTTGTAGCTTCGGTGCTTCCGGTATGGCTCTTGCTGGCACCGCGAGATTACCTCAGCTCTTTTTTGAAAGTCGGAACGATTGCGATTTTGGCGTTAGGGATCATCTTCACACTACCGCCACTGCACATGCCAGCCTTGACCAAGTTCATTGATGGCACGGGACCAGTATTTGCGGGTAATTTGTTCCCATTCCTGTTTATTACGATCGCATGTGGAGCTGTTTCCGGCTTCCACGCGCTGGTTTCCTCTGGTACGACACCGAAGATGATTGCAAAGGAATCCCATGCTCCCCTGATCGGTTATGGCGGTATGCTGATGGAATCAGGTGTAGCGATCATGGCTATGATTGCGGCATGCGTGCTGACGCCAGGTGTTTACTTTGCGATCAACTCACCGGCTGCCGTAATCGGGGCAGATGCAGCGGCAGCGGCTACTGCAATCTCCAGCTGGGGCTTTACCGTCACTCCTGACCAGTTGACTACGCTAGCCAACGATATTCAGGAAAAAACGATTCTCTCCCGAACGGGTGGGGCGCCGTCACTTGCCATCGGCATGGCAACCATTTTCTCCGGGGTTTTGGGCGGCAAAGCACTCATGGCATTCTGGTATCACTTTGCCATTCTGTTTGAGGCTGTCTTCATTCTTACGACGATTGATGCAGGGACGCGTGTCGGTCGCTTCATGGTACAAGACATGCTCGGCAACGTCATCCCGAAAATGAAAGAAGTGAACTGGCTTCCAGGAAATCTGATCGGCTCCGGTATTATTACGCTCGGCTGGGGATACTTCCTGCTCCAGGGAGTCATGGATCCGCTCGGAGGGATTTATACGCTATGGCCACTGTTTGGTATTGCCAATCAGATGCTTGCAGCGATTGCATTCACCGTCGGAACGACACTCATCTTTAAGATGGGCAAGGCAGCTTACTCATGGGTGACTCTTGTCCCAATGGCCTGGCTGACGACAGCCACGCTCGTAGCAGGCTGGCAAAAGCTGTTTCATACAGATCCGAAAATCGGCTTCCTGTCACATGCTGAGACATTTCAGAAGGCACTCGATGCTGGTACCTTGCCAAAAGGCGTAAAAACGATCGAAGCCGCCCAAAAAATGATCCTCAATGACCAAATCGATGCTGCTGTTTGCGCGATTTTCATGGTCATCACGATCGGGATCATCCTCGATGGGGCACGCTTGTGGATCAATATCATCCGAGGGAAAAAGTACCCCTTGTACGAAGCCCCATACATTGAGTCCAAAGGAGACTTCATTGACGGCAAAGGGCATCACGTGGCATGAGGCGTAAATGGAGAGCGATGCGAAAGTCGTGGCGCCGCGTAAGCTCTGCCATCAAGACGATCTTTGGAATGCCTGACTATGATCGTTATTTGCAGCACTGGCTTATGACTCATGCGGCTCCGGGAATATTTCCGATGACGGAGCGCGAGTATTACATGTACGCACTCACCGAGCGGTATGAAAAGGGCGGCGTAACACGCTGTTGCTAAGAAGCAGGATAAAGGGATGCTCCAGCAGTCAGTTAGATGACGAGGGGCATCCTGTTTTGTTGGGAGCCAGAGTATCCAGCAGCAAGATCTCTAAAGTTGCGAGTATTTACGTGTGGTGTAACAGCAGGTAAAGTATGGTACACTAAAAAAAAGTCATGTTTTGGGTGGCGATACGAGTGCAAGCATCAACACTGACGGCGCTAAAAGAGCTGACTCTCGCCTGCGCCCGGTCGGCGGGCGAGCTGAGTATGAAGCGAATGAAGGAACCGTTTACTGTCGAGTATAAAACATCTGCCTCCGATCTTGTCACGGCTGTTGATAAAGAAGTGGAGAAGCACGTGATCGATATGATTCTGAAGCGTTTTCCCGATCACGGTATTTTGGGAGAAGAAAGCACGTTTGCCAAGGATTACAGGCAATACGATACGCTGTGGGTCATCGATCCGATTGATGGTACAACCAATTTTGTCCATCAGCAGATCAATTTTGCCGTTTCCATTGCCGTTTATCATAAGGGTGAGGGACTCGTGGGAGCTGTTTACGATCCTTCCAGAGACGAGCTTTTTTACGCGGTGAAGGGAGAGGGAGCTTTCCTCAATGACCGCCCTCTGCATCTGGACAGAGTTGTGAGCCTAGAGGAAGCCATTCTATGTACGAGCGTGTTCTGGAACAAGCGTGCTGAGCAGATGGGCATTGACCTGATTGTTAAAAAGCTGGCTGGAAAAGTGCGCGGGATGCGCTTGCTCGGAAGCGCGGCGCTGGAAATGTCCTACGTTGCTGCCGGTCGACTGGATGGCTATGTCAGCCTCTCGCTTAACGCCTGGGATTTCGGCGCTGGAAGAATTATCGTGGAGGAAGCGGGAGGGCGTGTGACCAACATGATGGGAGAGCCACTGCCGTATAACGAGAAAAGCAGTGTCATGGCGTGCAATCCGACGTTTTATGAGGAGTTGCAGCATTACCTGGATTTGTCGGAGGCGACAGACACGGAAGCTTGAAACTACTCTACCCCTTGACCCCACTGGACGATTTTCTCCGGTGGGGTTTTTGGCTAGGCATGGTTGCATCTGGATGATTGGCGCATATGCTATAGCAGTATGGCTAAAAAGACGTGTCTAAGAAAGGTGATATAGAAGGCAGGCTTGTTTTTTGCTGAGGGAGGATCGTGTGATGACCAATACCCTGTGCACACAAAGCATTCAATTGATTTTGCGGCACCAGGCTACGTCAGGGGCCTATATCGCCTCACCGGCCTTTACTCATTACAAGTATGCGTGGCTTCGTGATGGAGCTTTTACGGCTTATGCCATGAATCGGGTTGGCGAGCACGACAGCGCAAGCCGTTTTTATAAGTGGTGTGATCGAGTCATCACCTTGCATGAACAAAAAGCCAAAGCCGCGATAGCTGCTGTACAGGCTGGCGATCGCGGGGGAGAGACGGGAAGTAACCGTTTTTTGCATACCCGCTATACGGTAGATGGCGAGGAAGTCAGCGGCGATTGGGGAAGCTTTCAACTCGACGGATATGGGACATGGCTGTGGGGACTGGCAAAGCATATTCAGTACAGTGGAGAAAATAATTTGATTCAAAAGCTGGCCCCATCCATAGAGCTGACACTCGATTACTTGGCAGCCTGTTGGCAGTTGCCAAATTTCGATTGCTGGGAGGAAGCGGGCGATCGGGTTCATCCGGTCACACTGGCGGCGATTTTTGCGGGGATCAAAGCGATGGAAGCTTATTTGCCGGAAAGAGCAAGTGAGCTTGCGCACTTGGCTGAGGCGATTCGTCAATTCGTTTTGGAGCATGGCGTGGCACATGGTCGATTTGTAAAGTCGATCGGAAATCCAGCTGTCGATGCCAGTCTTTTATGGCTAACGCTGCCTTTTGGCTTGGTAGAAGTAGATGATCCAGTCATGGAACAGACGGTGCAAGCAATTGAAAAAGAACTGGTAGCAGGCCACGGTGTTCATCGCTACGCGTCTGATACGTACTACGGAGGCGGGCAATGGCTGCTTTTGTCAGCGTGGCTTGGCTGGTACTACACCCGGGCAGGAAAAAGCCAGCAGGCACATGAAATGGCGGACTGGATCGAGTCGCAGTGCAAAGCTTCGGGCTTGCCTGAACAGGTGCAGGAGCATTTGCTTTCACCACAAGATTATTCTTCTTGGGTGAAGAGCTCGGGTGAGCCGGCTATGCCACTACTCTGGTCACATGCGATGTACCTCGTGCTGGCATCTGAGCTCGGACGCATCAAGCATTGCTAACAAAAACGCGGCATTCTCTTGATGGGGTGCCGCGTTTTGCTGTATAGACCGCGAACATGTCAAAGGGTCGGTTTAGTCAGACTGTCATACCAAAGCTCACTGCCGATGAAAGCCGTACTCAGTCAGCTTTCGATATAGCGTATTGCGACTAACCTGTAGCAGCTGGGCTGCCCGGCTAATATTCCAGCGCGTGGTGTCCAACGTGCGTAAAATCGTTTCTTTCTCGGTTTCTTCGAGAGATTGGCGATGATAAGCACCAGCACCGTTGGAAGACGGAGTGTTCTCCTCGGTCAAATCCTGCTCCCATTGCAGGTGCATAGGCTCAATGATCCCACCATCTGCGAGAAAAGCAGCCTGGGAGAGGATGCTGTTTAATTCACGGACATTGCCCGGCCACGAATGGCGGTGCAGGTAGGATAAGGCATCGTGGGAAAGAAAGGCGTCATCATCAATCTTACGCAGCAAATAGGTAGAGAGTGCACCGATATCGCTTCGCTTGCGCAGGGGTGGCAGTGTCAGCTGGATTCCTTTTAGCCGATAGTACAAGTCCTCACGAAAACGCTTGGAGCGAATCTCATCAGGCAGATGTTTATGTGTAGCGGCGATGATGCGCACATTCACTTGCTTGCTTTTTACGCTGCCAACAGGCGTAATGACTTTTTCCTGAACGGCTCTCAGCAAGGCGGCTTGGGCACGCAGCGACATATCGCCGATCTCATCGAGAAACAGCGTGCCGTTGTGGGCGGCTTCAAATTTGCCGATACTGCCATCGGCTTTTGCTCCGGTGAATGCGCCACGCTCGTATCCAAACAGCTCGCTTTCGACCAGGTCTTCAGGAATGGCGCTGCAATTGACTGCAATAAAAGGCTGATCGCTACGGGCGCTGGCGGAATGGATCGATTGCGCGAACAATTCCTTGCCCGTACCGCTTTCACCACTGAGAAGCAGGGGCATTTCCATGGAGGCTGCCCGAACGGCTAGCTGCTTTACACGCGTAATCGTTGGACATGTACCGAAAATATCATCAAATACATAATTTTTTTGCTTGGAGACGGGGCGCGGCCGTATGGCAATCGAGCGCCAGAGCTTTTGGGAATGGTCAGAGATCGTTTCCATCACATAGCCTTCTTTTATGCGGAACTCCTTACCCAGGCAATCCCGGCCAATGATGCGCTCTGCTGCGCGATTGGCGCGAACAATTCGCTGTTCATTATCGAGGGTGAGTAGAGGAGTGGGGTGTTCATTCTCAAGCTTTTCCATGTGACGTAGGGTAAAGAGATGCTCTCTGTGGGCATCACTTAGTAAAAGGCGATTTTGCAAGGTGTCGGCAAGCATGGTTACTAATGGCAGGAGGGAGGAGGTGTACTGCTCGATCCGGCAGCTGATGTTGACGGCTCCGATCAATTCCCCCTGAGCGTTAAAGATGGGACTGGCTGCACACGCCAGGAAGTGATTGGTCTGGTAAAAATGATCCTCTCCGTAGACCAGGACCGGTTTTTTCTCGCGCAGCGTCACACCCATGGCGTTGGTGCCCATGGTGTCCTCCAACCAATTTGCGCCAGGTCGCATGTAGATCGAGTCGGCCAGCTCCTGAAATTGTGGTGTGGATACGGCGTGAATAATGGTACCTTGGCAATCGGTTAAAACCGCGATGTACTCTGCTTGCTTGTAGAGCGGAAACAGGGAGTTGAATACGGGGATCGCATGCTCCAGAAGGAAACGGGAGTCTTTTTGTAATGAGCGGATTTGACTCTCAGACAGCACCTGACCACGTACAGAGTCGGTAGGAAGAAAGCCTTGGGCATAGCAGCGCTGCCATGATTCCCGAATCATTTCAAATTCATGGGAATACACGACTGAAGACACAAATACACCTCCTGACAGGAAATGGCATGTCTCAACTCAACGTTAGTATAACACGAAAAAAGTAAGAAGATTTCAAAAGTTGAGCAGTTGTCACGAAAATCCACACTCGTTTGTCCCGTTTTGTAACACTTGGAGAAAATGCCGTACGTTGATCGTCCATCTGACAGCGATTTTCTTTGTTGGCACAAAATCTGCTGTAGGTAGTCACTGTAATCGCTTCTCAACGAGCGAAACGATCTCAAGGAGGGGTTCAGATGGCAGGAAACAAAGCAGTCGTGTACAAAGGAACGGGCAGAGTAGGTGTAGAGGACATTGGCTACCCGGATTTGGTGCTGCGTGATGGACCTGGAGTAAACCCGCTGAACGTCGGAAGAAAATGTGAGCATGGAGTGATTTTGAAGGTTGTCACTACCAATATATGCGGCAGCGATCAACATATGGTACGTGGTCGGACAACCGCGCCTGAGGGCTTGGTTTTGGGTCATGAAATTACAGGTGAAGTGATCGAGGTAGGCAGAGATGTAGAATTTATGAAAAAAGGCGACCTCGTATCCGTTCCGTTCAATATTGCGTGCGGTCGATGCCGTAGCTGCCGGGAGCAAAAAACGCATGTGTGTTTAAACGTCAACCCGGATCGACCTGGATCAGCTTATGGATACGTAGACATGGGAGGATGGGTAGGCGGTCAATCTGAATACGTCATGGTTCCATATGCAGACTTCCAATTACTGAAATTCCCGGACAAAGACAAAGCGATGGAAAAAATACTGGATCTGACAATGCTCTCTGACATTTTCCCGACGGGCTTCCATGGAGCGGTGAGTGCGGGAGTGAAACCAGGATCTACGGTCTACATCGCTGGGGCGGGTCCAGTTGGCCTCGCTGCGGCGCATTCGGCACAATTACTTGGCGCTTCCGTCGTGATTGTTGGTGATCTCAATCCGGAGCGTTTGGCACAAGCGAGAAGCTTTGGATGCGAGACGGTGGATTTGAGCAAGCACGATAATCTGGGTGAGCTGATCGAGCATATCTTGGGTGAGCCAGTAGTGGATTGTGCCGTAGATTGCGTAGGCTTTGAAGCACATGGCCACGGACCAAACCATTCAGAAGCACCTGCGACAGTATTGAACTCGATTATGACGGTTACACGTGTAGGTGGCGGTCTGGGAATTCCAGGATTGTACGTGACTGGTGACCCAGGCGGAATTGATGCGGATGCCCAGGAAGGGACGCTGAAAATCCGTTTTGGACTCGGCTGGGCAAAAGCACATACATTTGTGACCGGCCAAACACCTGTCATGAAATACAATCATAGCTTGATGATGTCCATCTTGAGTGGACGCGCCCAAATTGCCAAAGCTGTGAATGCAACACTCATATCCATTGATGATGCGCCAAAGGGCTATAGCGAGTTTGACAGTGGTGCAGCCAAGAAGTTCGTCATTGATCCGCACGGCTCTGTTCGCTAAAGCATCTCGTTATGCGTTCCAGAAAGTGTTAGGAAGATTGCTTTTCTTACACGTGAAGAAAGGAAGGTGGGACGATGGAGCAACCCCCTTCTCTATGGAAGCGGTGCGCTGCCGAGCTGATTGGTACGGCACTGTTAGTCTTGATTGGACCAGGCACGGCAGCCTTTTTAGGAATTCTTACGGCGAAAAGCAATCAGGCGGCAACTCTCGCAGATATTGGCGTTGTCAGCCTGGCCTTTGGTTTGGTCGTTGCTGCGATGATCTACACGTTTGGTAAGGTCTCCGGGTGCCATATTAATCCTGCTGTCACCGTAGCTTTGGCGTCTGTCGGGCGATTTTCCTGGCAAGACGTTCCGGCTTATATCGTGGCCCAATGTGTAGGAGGAGTCCTGGGCTCACTCGGGATCGTGGCTGTGCTTGGCAGCGACGGCGCGGTTATCGGTAATTTGGGTGCAACCGTTCTTTCAGCAGATACGAGCTATATACGCGGGATAGTGATCGAAGCGATCGAGGCGTATGTCCTGATGCTTGTCATTATGGGTGTAGCTGTCGATCAGCGCGCACCGGAAGGCTTCGCAGGACTCATCATTGGCCTCACAGTGGCTGGAATTATCATGATGACGGCAGCTCCGACAGGCTCTTCGTTTAACCCTGCCCGTACATTTGGACCGTATTTGATTGATTCATTGATGGGGGGCAAGGTTTACTGGAGCCAATTCCCTATCTATCTCATCGGACCGATAGCGGGAGCGATTCTGGCAGCGTTATCCTATGACAAAATCGCGTTCACCCGCTCGAATGGTCATTCTTTGCCACAATAACAACAACAGTAGGTAGGCACAGACTCACACATTTTTTACGTGAGCCGTGCCTCTTTTTTCTGACTGAGGCAAAGCGCTGCTGGCCTTAACCGTGGAGAGCAATACACCGCCGAGCGTGATGAGCCCACCAATGATCGTGAGCAGTGAAGGAACCTCCTTGAGCCATACCCAGGCAATCAAAAAGGCAAGTGCAGGCGTGAGATACAGCGAGCTGGTCGCTTCGGAGGTGCCGACGACTGATGTGACATAGGCGAGGGTCAAATAAGCCACGACACTCGGAAAAATCCCGAGGTACAAAACACTGAGCGTGACATGGAGTGGTGCTTGCATGATCGCAGTATCCAGTCCTGGCAAAAATACCAGCATAAAAAGCGTTCCTGCCCAAATCGTGTAAGCTGTAAAGGCAAAGGAGCCGTACTTCTCCACATATTTTTTTTGAAAAGCGAAGTAGATGCTTTCAGAAAAGGAAGCGAGAAGAATCAGGAATATTCCGTTATTTAATTGGAAGGGTTCTCCTGTCCCGATGGAGCTAAGTGCGACACCGCCAAATCCGATCAATGCACCAAGCCATCCTCTTCCCCCAAAGCGCTCCCGAAAGAACAAAAGCGCCAGAAGCGCTGCAAAGATGGGCGTCGTCGCGACAAACAGACTTGCTACTCCTGCACTGATGGTTTGCTCTCCGTAGTTGAGTGCCGTATGGTAAACCGTAAAACCCAATGCACCCAATAATAGCAGGAACGGTACATCTCGCAGTGCAGGCAAGCGAACACGAAAAAAGGGAGCTAGGATTGCGAGAAAAAGCGATCCGACGAGAAAGCGTAAAACAGACAGATGCTCCGGTGAGTATGCCTCAAGACCGACACGAATTCCTGTAAAGGCAGATGCCCAAAGTAAGATACTAATTCCATGCGCGGCAAAAACTCGAATTCTGGTATGCTGGGACATGCCTCTCTTTCCTCTCCTCATGTATTAGTAAAACCAACCACCTGTACTTTTTTAGTCTTATTCTTTTTCCATCGTAATCAACAAGTGTTAAAATATCTGCAACCACTTACACGACAAAAAAACCAACCACTTACACTGGGAACGGATCGACAAAAGGATGGGATGAGATGGCGAGAAACAGGCGCAGTCAAACGAGCCAGCAACCAAAATATCAGCAAATCATCGATTATATCAGGGGCAGGATTTCAACAGGGGAATGGCCGATTGGCAGCAAAATCCCTAGCCAGCGTGTACTGGCTGAGCAGTTCGGGGTGAACAGAAGCACGGTCATTACGGCGCTAGAGGAATTAATGGCGGATGGCTTGATTGAGGGAAAAATGGGAATGGGCACGGTTGTGGTCAACAATACGTGGACACTGCTCGCTACGACGCCACCACCGGATTGGAATGAGTACGTAAAATCAGGTCTGCACAAGCCGAGTCTGACAGCTGTCCGCAAAATCAATCAGGATGAATTTGATCCCGACTTGATTCAGCTGAGCAAAGGTGAGCTTTCTCCTGATATCTTTCCGTTGGATACGATGAAGTTCGTGATGGAAAAGGTCACAGGGCAGCTGGGGAGATTCGGATACGAGGAGCCGAGGGGGTACTATCCGCTACGGCAGGCGTTAAGTGAATATTTGCGTCGAAAGGGGATAGAGGCATCCCCGTCATCGATTCTCATCGTTTCCGGAGCATTGCAGGCGCTCCAGCTGATTTCTGTCGGTCTATTGCATCGCGGCTCTACGGTTTTGCTGGAGCAGCCATCGTACCTTTATTCCTTACACGTTTTTCAATCAGCCGGGATGCAGCTGACTGGATTACAGATGGATCCGTACGGCTTGAAGCCTGATGACATCGTCAAACGGCGCAGGCAAGAGAACAGCTCGATTTTATATACAATCCCGTGCTTTCATAATCCTACAGGCATCCTGATGTCGGAGAGTCGGCGGGCAGAGCTCATGCGCGTTTGTGAGGCAGAAAGGCTCCCTGTTATTGAAGATGATATTTATCGTGAGCTATGGATTGAGGCACCACCGCCTCCGCCGTTAAAAGCGAGGGACAAGCATGGGCATGTGCTGTATGTCGGCAGCCTATCCAAAACATTGACACCGGGTCTGCGCATTGGCTGGGTAGTAGGACCGGAGCCGGTAATTGAGCGGCTGTCCGATTTAAAAATGCAGACGGATTACGGAGCAAGCTCGCTCTCTTCGCGAGTGGCAGCAGAATGGCTGGCAAGTGGATTGTACGAGGAGCACATGGGAGAGGTACGAGAGCAGTTAAAGATACGGAGGGCAGCTGTTATAGCCGCTCTGCAAAAGCATTTGCACGACTTGGCGACATGGGAAGTCCCGCAGGGCGGCTTTCTAATCTGGCTGAAGATCAACGACAAACTATCAATGATGGAGCTGTTTGGCAAGGCATTGCGGCATGGAATTCTTTTAAATCCAGGAAATATATACGGTCAGGAGCCAGAAGGATACCTGCGAATCTCTTATGGGTATGCTTCACTCGAAGACCTGGAAACAGGAATCGAGCGTCTGGGTGAGATCATTCGCAGTCTGCGAAGCGTATAGTTCGAGCGTAGGAGCAGAGCAGGGACAAAACGGGTAGCGGTTTTGTCCCTATTTGGCGACGGGCTTTTGGCCCAGTCCTTGTACATGTTGCTGACTGTGAATGGCGAATTCAGCCGTGAGCGGGGAAATCTCCTGCCAGTCTCTTACGGCCAGAACGACCTCACGGGTGATCGGGGGATGCAGGGGAATGGCGACCACCTTTGGGGTGATCTCCGGGATGTAGAGCTCTGGCATGATCGTGACTCCAACGTATTCCTGCACCATGGTCAGGATCGTCGTAACATCGCGGACTTCAAACGTAACGGATGGAGTTATGCTGTTTTTGTGCAGCAAGTTTTTGATGCAGCCATCCTTTGGCATAATGAAGCAACGGTCAGCGATCTCAGAGAATGGGAGTGTGACATGATCCTTTAACGGATGGGTATCGGGCAGGATTACCATCATCTCGTCATGCAAAAGAGACAGGGTTTGCAAGTTCTTGTCTGCGTGTACGGTGAACCCGATGTCAACAACAGCGTTATTCAGCCACGAATGAATTTCGTCATTTTCCCCTTCCAGCAGCAGAATGTCCACCTCAGGAAACCGTTTGCGAAAGCTGCCAAGCAGTCCGGGCAATAAGCGGGAGGCGACACTCGGAATAGATGCGATACGGAGAGTCCCGGATGCCAGGCCGCGGGCCGAATTCGCTTCCTGTGTCATAAGAGAGGTGATGTTTAATATGTCGCGCGCGTGCTGCAGCATTCGTTCGCCGATGCTTGTTGGAGTAATTCCACTTCGACTGCGATTAAAGAGGGAGACCCCTAGCTCTTTTTCCAAGGTATGAATCATTTGGGAGACAGCAGATTGAGTAAAACCGATTTCCTCCGCCGCTCTTGTGAAGCTGCCTGCCTTGGCGGCGGCGACAAGCACTTGCAGTTGTGCCAGTGTCACGAGCTACTTCTCCTTTCATTAGATAATACTAATGCTTACTATTATAAACAGTTGTTTTACTAATGTTAAAGATCTGCTTAAGATAAAAATCATGAGGCAGCTTATTAACAGGAACTCGAGGAGAGGAACGCAATGCATCCTGAATGGCAACGAATTGCAAATGATTTTATCCAAGCAACATCATACCGGGTGGGGGAACTGGAAAAAGGGTGGGCTTCTCGCTACGATTTCTCCAAAAGACCAGCGACATACATGCGCTATGAAGAGGCATTTGTCAGAGTGCCTTTAGGTAAACCACAGTTTCCGCCAGTCACAAATGTGTGGGAGGTGATGGCAAATAGGCGGTCCAAACGCAACTTTTTGCCAAAGCCTTTGACCATCAATGAACTCAATCTGCTACTATGGGCAACGCAGGGCATTACGGCAGATATGGGGAACTACCAGCTACGGACTACACCATCTGCGGGTGCCCTGTATCCAATCGAGACCTATTTGTTTGTGAATCAAGTAGAAGGCTTGGAAAAAGGGCTCTATCACCTCGACGTTGAAAACTGGACATTGGAGGGGTTGAAGCAGGAAGACACGGCAGAAACCGTTTATTTATTTACCGAGGAGCAAGAAATGACGCGCCGTGCTGCGGTCAATTTTGTCTGGACGGCTATGGTCGATCGAACAAAGGATAAGTACAAAGAACGGGCTTATCGCTACATCTGGTGGGATGCGGGGCATGTCTCGCAAAACCTGCATGTGGCAGCAAACAGCTTGGGGCTTGGCGTCGCCACAATCGGACACTGGATGGACCAGAACATGAACGAATATTTAGGAATCGATGGGAGCTCGCATTTGTCAGTCCTGATGGCATCCGTCGGGAAAATAGCGGGTGGAGATTGGTTGAAGGACCGGCGCCCGGAATAAGAAGAAAAAGGATGGTCAGTGTCAATCACGCCATCCTTTTTTCTCTAGCTCATCTAACCAACAACCGATTTTCAAATCCTGATTCCATCTGAGGTCAAGCATTTTGATTGATTGCAGGTTTGTGATTCCCTCCGGTACTTCTTCAATTTCATTCCCTGCGTAATTGAGCACTTCTAATTTCGGGTGCTGAGTAAAGAGGCGCTCGGGTATGCTTTTTATTTTGTTGTTATACACGCTCAACTCAATCAGATTGGGTGTCTCGAATACAATCGCTGGTGTTTCAGTCAGGTTTGCCCCATCAAAGTTCAACCGCACAGCATCTGCTCCTCTACAAGGAATTTTTCAGTTCAACTACTATCGGCATTATATCAAAATGGTCTTACGACGCCTAACGTTACGGATAGCAATGGTCGCTTTTCGAGAGCATAGGTTTCAAAAAGGGACTTCGAAAGGTAACTTTTGCTTGATTTTGTTGCTCGGTAAAGATAACATATGATATTGATAACCATTATCAAAAAGCAGACGATGTCTATAAATAAGAAGGTGAAAACTTTGTCCATTGCCAAAGTCATTCGAGAGCGTCGCTCTATCAAAACGGATTATAAACCGGATGCTGTTTCAGAAGAGCTCGTTCTGGAGCTGTTAAATGACGCTGTATATGCGCCCAATCATGGATTGCGAGAGCCGTGGCGCTTTGTATTTGTTTCTACTGAGAAGAAAAAGGATTTTGTAGAGCGCCTGATTACCGTTTACCCTCCTGAAGCCCACGAAAAGCGTAGGGAAATGTACAGCCAACCAGCGGCATATTTGATCGTCATCATGAAAGAAGACCCGCGCCAGAAGCAGTGGGAGGAAGACTTCAGTGCAGTTAACTGCCTGATTCAAAACTTCCAGCTGCTTGCTTGGGAGCGCGACCTTGGTGTCGTCTGGAAAACAAACCCGCATAACTGGGACCCGAAAGCACATGCCATTCTCGGCGTTCAACCAGGAGAGAAAATTGTAGGCTTCCTGCATCTGGGCTTCTTCGACAAAGAAAATCCTCCTGCGGCCAGAAAGCGGACACCAGCAGAAGAAAAGTTCACTCGATTTGAATAAAGACAAAAAGCGAGACCGCCACTTAGGTGATCTCGCTTTTTTGTGTGACATGCTTTTATTTAACTGATTCGGCTATTTTTACATATTCCTCGATCGACTTGAAGCCAAATGTTTTGTAAATGACACCTTTGCTCGGCTCCCAGAATAGCACCTGCAACGCTGTCAGGTTCGGATCGGTGGGGCTCCAAGCCTTATACTGGCAAGCATAAGCGGTTGTTCCATTTGCCAACTTGATTTCTTTCACTGTGCTCTTGCCGTCAATGTAAGGGACATTTCCAACCTCTTTTTGGATATCACCTTTCATGATGTCGATGAAAAAACGGTCATCTGGTTTGGTCGGATTATTAAAATTAACCGTCACGGATTCCTCATTGTCCGATTTCGTGTAGCTGTATGAGATAATTGCCCCCTCTGGCTGCTTCGTTGGCAACAGGAGTGGAGAGCCAAGCCATTCTGCGGCTTTTTCTGCGGTTATTTCTTGCGTATCGGATACAATCTCATATTGATCGGGTGGCGTAGGAGGTGTGCCCACTCCGACTGAATCGGCCATCTTTTTCAATTCATCGACAGCCAGGCCGCTTGTGAATTGATAAACAATCCCCTTCTCCTCTTCCCACAACAATAAATTCATATCACCATACTCATCAGGACGTTTGCCCGCATACGCTTTTCCTTTTGTGAACGTCACTTCTGTTAGACCAGTCACTTCTTTCGCAATCTCCGCTTTTTTGATTCGCAAATAGGCAGCATTGCCGCCCGCATTTCTAAAATAAGTGCCAAGTACTTGACCCAGGTCTTTCACGTACACCAAATCGGACAAATAATATCCCTTTGGCAGGTAAGAAGGGAGCTTTACCGGATAGCCGGCCTGTTCGGACGCACTCTCCTGCGATAACTGGCGTGGGGCTTCCTGTTTGGCTTCAGCAGCTACGGCTGCCAGCGGTACAACTCCAAATCCCAATGAAACAGCCAGAACTGCTGCTGCAGTAGCAGGGAGGGAGAAACGTTTCAACTTTCGATTCATGTCTACACAACCTCTCCAAAGTTTTTCTTTTCACCCTTTACTACCTATTTCGTTTCCAGTTTCTTTCCACTTCTTGCAAACTTTTTTATAAAACAAGCAGGATTAGCTTCTTTGCAATCCCGTGATCGCGATCCGGTAAAAATAAAAAAGCCCGCCCGATCTAGAAGGGGGCTATACGGGCGGTAAATGGAGGACGTTATGTCCATCGTAGGGTCTGACAATTCTTATGATAGACTGCTGATATTAAGGAGAAGTAGAGACAACATAAAGCATTTGTTAATTTTTAGGCTCAATTTTAAAAAGAGGGCAAGCACCCGTTTTTTGATGGCGGTAGACAGGCATCCATACAGGCAGGCAGGGTTTGTCATATGCTGGAGAGAAGCGCTTTTGATTCAATCAGACTGGTGCTTCTATCATGACTTATGACGAGAGGAGTGGAACAGATGGGATGCGGACGCGGCTTTGGTTTTTTTGGTAATGGCAGCTTTTTGTGGATCATTCTGATTATTCTTCTGGTAGCGAGCTTCTGGGATGACTAGTCCATTATGTATAAAAAAGACTCTGTGTTTTTGAGAACACAGAGTCTTTTTTATTCTTACGATTTGAGATGCTGCAGAAATTGGCGCGTCCGATCTTCTCGTGGTTGATTAAACAGCTTTTGAGGGCTGTCGTGCTCCACGATGACACCCTGGTCCATGAAAATGACTTCGTCGGCAACCTCCCGGGCAAAGCCCATCTCATGCGTCACTACGACCATCGTCATTCCCTCCATGGCAAGCTCCTTCATGACCTTCAACACCTCGCCAACCAGCTCAGGGTCCAGGGCAGAGGTGGGCTCGTCAAACAGCATGACTTGCGGGTCCATTGCTAATGCACGGGCGATGCCGACCCTTTGCTGCTGGCCGCCAGACAACTGGGCAGGATAATGGTCCAGCTTATCGCCAAGTCCTACCTTTGCGAGCAAGGCGGCTGCTTTTGTTTTGGCTTGCTCTTTGTTTTCCTTTTTCACGGTAACGGGGCCTTCCATGACGTTTTCCAGTGCTGTCATATGAGGGAACAGGTTGTAGCTCTGAAAAACCATCCCGGTTTGCTTGCGCAAGCGAGGAATGCTTGATCGATCGACCTTTTGAGAAAAGTCCAGCTTGACCTCGCCGATCTGAACGCTGCCGGTTGTCGGAATTTCCAATGCGTTGAGACAGCGCAATAGTGTCGTTTTGCCAGAGCCGGATGGACCGATGATGACGACTACTTTTCCTTTTTCAACGGTCATTGAGATTCCTTTTAGCACTTCGAGGCTAGCAAACTGTTTGTGCAAATTCGTAATCGTAATCATGGGCATTCACCTACTTCTTATACATAACGGTCTAGTTTATTTTCGATGCGATCCTGAATAATAGAGAGGACAAAGCAAATCATCCAGTAAATGAGTGCGGCCTCTGAATAGACCAATAGCGGTTCATAGGTTGCCGCCACAATCTCCTGCGCTTTACGAAACATCTCGGGAACGAGAATCGCCGCAGCAAGGGAAGTATCCTTGACCAAGCTGATAAAGGAGTTGGACAAAGGCGGAACGGATACACGTGCAGCCTGTGGCAAAACCACGCGACGAAGCGCCTGCCAATACGTCATCCCAAGCGAGTACGCCGCTTCCCATTGCCCTTTGTGGATAGACAAAATTGCCGCGCGAACGACCTCGGAGGAGTAGGCGCCGACACTGAGGGAGAAGCCGATTACCGCAGAAGGAAACGGATCGATCATAATCCCGACACTCGGCAAACCGAAGAAAATGATGAACAGCTGAACCAAGAGTGGGGTGCCTCGGATGAGCGAGACATAAAAGCGAGCGAGCCCAATCAACGGCTTCATTCCAGAAAGGCGAGCGAGTGCAGTCAAAATCGCAATGATCAGACCAATGAAAAATGAAACGACGGCAAGCGTCAAAGAATAGAGCAAGGCTCCTTTCAAAAGAGGCAGAAAGGAGCTTTGCGCGATATCGATCCAACGGTTCAGGCGCTCAGGGTTGTCAAAAAAGTTATTTAGAAACATCTGCACCAAACCATTTCTCGGAAATTTTTGCACTTGTACCGTCTTTTTCCATTTCGTCGAGTGCCTTGTTGAAAGCATCAACGAGATCTGTGCTGCCTTTGCGGAACAGGAATCCGTTTTTCGAGACGTTCGGGTCCTTTGCGATGACTTTGATTGGCGTATCTGGTTTTTGCTTCAGGAAGTCGAGCAGGGACAGCCCGTCATTGATGGTAATGTCTACACGCTTGGAAACGAGCAAGTCAATTGCCTGGTTGAACCCTTCGACAGCAACGATCTCCGCGCCATTTTTCTTGGCGATGTCAGTCAGGTTGCTTGTCAGTGTTTGCCCTGCTTTCAAGCCTTTGATATCTTCAAAGCCTTTTACCGTTGTATTGTCCTTGTGCGCTACGAGCACCGCAGTAGATACGGTGTACGGGTTAGAGAAATCGTATTTCTCCTGACGATCAGCACGGATGCCCACCTGGTTGGCTACCACGTCAAAGCGTTTGGAGTCCAGACCTGCAAACATCGCATCCCACTGTGTTTCCTGGAAGACAGGCTCTACGCCGATGCGCTTGGCTACCTCGGTCACTATGTCTATATCATAACCAGTCAGTTTGCCAGATTGATCGTGGAAGGTAAACGGAGCGTAGGTGCCTTCTGTACCAATGAGAATTTTTCCATCTGCTTTTACTTTATCCAGCAAGCTTTGATCTTTCTTTTCTTCTTTTGCTGGAGTGGAAGAGTTATTGCTTGGTTGAGATTGCTGAGTAGGAGCGGCTCCGCAACCCGCAAGTGCAACGAATAATCCAGAAACAAGAACAGAAAGCAATAGTTTTTTCATAAATAATCCCCCACTAAACCGATATGAATTAATTTAGACCAATACTAAAAGGGCAAAGCTTTTTTGTCAACGTGAAAATAATGAATGGCTTATTTAAGCTGAATTTATTTCGTGATATCTTCCCCGAACCATTTTTGCGAGATGGTTTTGAGTGTGCCGTCTTGTTGCATTTCATCCAGCGCCTTGTTCATGGCATCTACGAGCTCCGTGCTGCCTTTTCGGTACATAAAGGCGGTTGGCTGGCCTTTTTCGTTTTTCGCCACGACCTTGATCGGGGTGTCTGGCTTCGCTTTCAGGAAATCAAGCACGGACAGGTTGTCGTTAATGACAACGTCTACGCGTTTTTGCGCAATCAAATCGATCGCCTGATTGAAGCTGTCAACACCGACGATTTCTGCTTCATTTGACCGTGCGAGATCTGCGTAGTTGCTCGTCATCGATTGCCCTGCTTTGAGTCCTTTCATATCTTTGAAATCCTTGACGGTCGTATTATCTTTGTGTGTGACCAAAACAGCGCGCGAGATCGTATATGGCTTGGAAAAATCGTATTTTTCCTGACGGTCAGGACGGATTCCTACCTGATTGGCAATCACGTCAAAGCGCTTCGAGTCCAGACCTGCAAACATGGCATCCCATTGAGTTTCCTGAAACGCTGGTTCAACACCGAGGCGCTTGGCAACCTCTGTGGCGACATCGACGTCATAGCCGGTCAATTTGCCGGATGGATCATGAAACGTAAATGGAGAGTACGTTCCTTCTGTCCCGATGACGAGCTTTTTCTCGCTTTTTACTTTTTCAAGCAAATTGGGAGTGGCGGCTTGCTCGGATGGTGCTGCGATATTAGGCTGGGAAGGGGAGGTGGAGCTGCTACAACCGACGATTCCCAGGAGCAGGCAAGATAACAATGCGGAGAAAACGACCTTTTTCATCTGAAAATCCCCTTTTGTTGATCAGATTTTATGGATTCATAGTAGTGGCAGGAAATGACGTTGTCAATGAAAAAATATTTAAATTCCGATTAGAATACTATGTTTTCGATAAGCTAGATGTGTTTGTCCATTTCTTAAGGATTCACCTTTTCCTCGCAGGATATGTCTGAAACGAGCGGGAAGAGTACAACTAGTGGTTGAGGTTCCTGTGGAAGAAGCGTACAATTAGGTACGAATCTTGGGCTTTTTTTAAAAGGAGTTTATAGCTATGTTGAACGATTGGCGTGTGTACACAGATGAGAGCGGCATCGAGCAAAAGCACGTTGCCTGGCACGAGGTGCTGAAGGAGATTGCCCAATTAAACGGTATCGACCGTACATTGGTGCATGCCGCATACGGCGATCATGTAGACCTTGTGGTTGCAGGTGGCAATAACGGGCTGGTACTCGTTCAATGGAAAGAGCATGAGCCTTACGAAAAGCATTTTGTTTTGACAACGGATAAACAGCCTGACGCAGTGATGGCTTCGCTTGTGATCGAAGGAAGCGAAGTGGCTTTTCCAATCTCCTGGTGTGTTCCGTTAGAGCAGGTAGTTCCGCTCTGTGGCGATGTGCTGCGTACTTGCGATAAAGGCGAGCCTCAGGAGCTGCAATGGCTCCCTGTAGAAATGTAGGCGGGGGAGAGAAACATGGAACTGCAAACACTGCAACAGTCCATCCTTGTGATGGCCGTCATTATTGGGATCGGTAGCCTGATCGGTTACCGGCAGCCCTTGACGGCCGATTCCCGTAAGCTTGTGATCACTATTATTATTAATGTTGCGATGCCCTGTATTATTTTGGACGGGATCTTCCAGACGCCGATGGACAAGCAAGTTATCACTCAAATTTTCACAATATTCCTCATTTCCATTCTTTTGAATTGCTTGGGCATATTACTCGGGTGGGCGGGTGCACGGACGCTTCCTTTGCCAGCGAAAAAAAGGCGTGAGATTGCCATCCTGTCGGGTCTTGGCAATACCGGATTTATCGGTCTACCGCTTTGTGCCGCACTGTTTGGGCCAAAGGGTGCACTGCTTGCCGCGATCTTTGATGCTGGTGTGGATGTGGTGCTGTGGACGGTCGGTGTCATGATGCTCCAGGAAAAAGGCTCGTTTTCCTTGAAAGGCTTGAAGACCCTCATCAATATTCCGATGATTGCGATTGTGCTCGGTCTTGGCTCGGCGTTGATTGGCTTTGCGCCCCCGGAACCGGTTAAAAGCTTGTTCGGGACTTTGTCCAAGCTGGCTTCTCCGCTTGCCATGATGTACATCGGGATGCTGCTGCCGCTGTTTTTGCGTAACAAGCCTCAAGTATCCCTGCCACTTCTCGGGATGCCGATTGCGTTCAAGCTGTTTTTGTTTCCTCTGCTTACTGCCTTTTTACTATCCATTTTTTCTCTGGATCAAGACATTGTCAGCGTAGCGCTGATACAAGTGGCGATGCCAACCTTGACGCTGGCTTCCATCCTGTTTGCCCGTTATTCTGCGGATGAAGAAATGGGCGCGATGACGACGGTGTTCTCCACACTGCTCGCGCTGCTCTCGATACCCGCAGTCGTCCTGATGGGAAACTGGCTGCTGCATTAATTGGATAGCTTGTGCTTATCAAAAATTCGGTCTTGCCTTTATGGGTGGTCCGTTTTTTTGTGTATGCGCGGTTATTTTTCACAGCCTTGAAACGAATAAGAGGATCACCAAGTCTAACAAGATAGAAACAGCGAACCTACAAGGATGGAGGAACGGCGATGAAAGGAAAAACTGCATTAGCTGTTGTGCTAGGGATGACGCTGCTTGCAGCACAACCAATAGAGGCTGCGCCAGCGTCGTCAGCAACTCCGGCGATCATGATAGATGGCAAGCAAGTCACGATGAAAAAGGCGTCGCTGCTCATTACACAGCGCACGTATGTGTCTGCCCAGGACGCGAGCAGCATTTTACAGGCAGACTGGAAGCAGGAGGGACAGACAGGAAAGTTAACGCGTGGGCAGGCTACCCTGACATTTCAAATCGATACGGGGAAAGTAGCAGTAAACGGATCGTGGAAAACGGATGGGCAGCTCGCTATTGTCCGCGATGGAACCGTTTATTTGCCACTCAGATGGATGGCTGAGCAAGCAGGCTATCAGATCGAATGGAATGCCGAGAAAAGGGCGGTGGAAGTCATAGCAGCGCAGTCCGAAGAAAAATTTACGCTGGTGGAAGTCGATAAGCTGACCTCGGAGCAGCAAGCTTTTATTGAATCGGTCAAAAAGAAAAAAGGAGTATACCATCAGGGAGATTTGTACGTCATTGCGCGCGGGGAATTGCCACATCCGGGTTATGGCCTGCAAGTGGTCAAAGTCCAGCAAAGCTGGGAGCAGTTAATTGTGTATGTGAAGCAAACCTCACCAGATCCTGATCGGATGTACCCGCAGGTCATCACCTATCCGTATCTGGTCGGGAAGGCAAAGCTGCCGCCGTATACGACACTCGTTGTGATCGATGCCGATACAAATCAACCATTTCAGTAACATCGCTGTTGTTATTTTCCATCCCCTGTTGTATGATGTGGGATAAGATTATTCTTTGAATGGAGGTGTAGGTACGTGTTCGGAACTCTTCAGGCATGGTTTGTGGTAGAAACTTCCAGTATGACGCATGATGTAACGCTTAACGGGATCAGTCTGTCCATTTTCGGTCATACAACTGAACGGAGTATCCAGAGGCGTGCCATGCATCAATACAGGAACAGTTTGATTGGTTCTTGCAAACATCAGGTTACTGGCTAGATCAGCTCTTCTTTGCTGTATAGTCAGTCCTTGAACGATGCCGCAGGTATGATGCCTGCGGCTTTTTTGCGTCCATTTTTAGCGAAATACCATACCAGGGAGGGTTTTTTATGATTATCGTAGCTACTCAACGTATCCAAAAATCATACGGAGCAGATCCGGTTTTGCAGGAAATTACATTGGAAATAAAAGCAGGCGAGCGGGTAGGTATCGTCGGGCCAAACGGTGCTGGTAAAACGACCTTGTTCAAGCTGCTGGCAGGAATTGAAAGTCCAGACTCAGGTGAGCTGTACCGCGCAAAAGGGACGGTGTGGGCGTATTTGCCCCAAACTCCTACCTATCCTGCGGAGTGGACAGGAGAAGACGTGGTGGCGAGTGCATTCACACAGGTTCGAAAGCTTGAGGAGAACATGCGCGAGCTGGAACAGCAGATGGGAACTGCTTATGAAGACGAACAGGAGCTGAATCGTTTGATGCTCCGTTATCAAAAATGGCAGGATGAATTTGAGCAAATGGACGGCTATCAGTGGGAGACGAAAATGGCGCAAGTGACCGAGGGTCTGGGAATTTCCGCTGAGCTGCTCACTACTCCGTTCGCCCAGCTGAGCGGGGGAGAAAAAACAAAAGCGGGTCTTGCGAAGCTGCTATGTCAGCAAAGTGATGTTCTCCTGCTTGATGAGCCGACGAACCATTTGGACGTACACTCGATGGAATGGCTGGAGGAATTTTTAAAAAGCTATCCAGGAACTGTCTTGATCATCTCCCATGACCGCTACTTCCTCGATGCCGTCGTCACCTCGGTTTACCATGTAGATGGCGGGGAGGCTGAGTATTACATCGGAAATTACAGTGCTTTTGTGACGGAGCGGGAAGAGCGGCTTTTGCGTCAGTTTGCCGCTTACCAGGAGCAGCAAAAGCAGATTAAGAAGATGAAGGAGACGATCAAGCGGCTGAAGGAATGGGGAAATCGCTCGAATCCGCCAAACGAGGCGTTTCACCGTCGGGCGAAAAGCATGGAAAAAGCGCTGGCTCGGATTGAGAGAATCGACAGACCGAAAATGGAAGCAGATCGCATGGGACTCCAATTTCAAAAGACCGAGCGAAGTGGTCAGGATGTACTGGTCGCCACGAGTGTATCCAAATCCTTTGGGGGAAAACGTCTATTTGAGGATGCGAGCTTTCTGCTTCGTTTTGGCGAAAGAAAAGCGCTGCTTGGCCCGAATGGTTGCGGCAAATCTACTTTGATCAAAATGCTGCTGGGTGAGCTGGCACCTGATGATGGTTCGCTGAAAATCGGCAGCAATGTAAAGGTTGGATATTTATCGCAGCAAGCGCTGGAGGGCGATCAAAAACAAAGGCTGATTGATGTATTTCGTGAGGTGGCGCATGTCACGGAACCAGAAGCACGACATATGTTGGCCCGCTTCCTTTTTTACGGAGAGCATGTTTTCAAACGGATTGGGCAGTTGAGCGGCGGAGAGCGGATGCGCCTGCGGCTCGCCCAGATGATGCATCAGGAAATCAATCTTTTGATTCTGGATGAACCTACGAATCACCTGGACATCGAAGCGAGAGAGACATTGGAGGAAGCGCTGGCTGATTTTAAAGGCTCGCTGTTTATCGTTTCTCACGACCGCTATTTCCTGCAAAAGATGGTGGACGGTGTATTCTGGGTAGAAGATAGAAGACTCATTCACGATGTGGGTTCATATGAAGACGCGCGGGAAAAGCAAAAGCAGCGAAGCTTGTCTCGAGCAGAGGTGCGGGAGGAGCGACCCAAGGCGATTGTGCAGGAAGAGCCGAAAAAAGCCGCGCCTCCAGTAGTCGAGCAGCAAACGATCATGAAGCCCGTGCAAGCATCAGCGAAACGACCAAATGCGTTCAAGCTGGCGGAGTTGGAACAAAAAATCGCGCTGCTGGAAGAAGAAAAGGGAGAGTTAACGAGCCGTCTTCACAGCGAGGGGGCTGATTATCAGCAGCTGGTAACATGGCAACAGGATATCGAGCGGGTGCAGACCGAGATGGATGAAACGTACCTGGCTTGGCTAGCATTGCAAGAAGGATAAAGAAAGAAAACGTAAAAAGACCCACCAGCAATTGTGTAGCGCTGGCGGGTCTTGCATGATATAAGTCGTGATGCGGGTGATTTACGCCTGGGCGCTTGGTTCAGGCAGGCTGCGGTAGCTATTACGGAACCAGAGCAGGATCAGTACCATCAAAACTCCTCCAAGAAGGAAAGGTCCGCTGTACGTAAATTGATAGACAGCGCCACCAGCAAGTGGGCCTAAAATCCGTCCCAGACTGTCCATGGAGCTGATGGCTCCAGACGTCACGCCTTGCCCCTGGGTTGTTCGCTGCGTAATCATGGCGGTAGCTGTGGCGCGAATCATGCCTTGTCCAGCTCCGAACAAGGAGAGAATCAGTGCCAGCACCCAGAAGTTTCCTGAGAGCGGGATGGCGAAAAAGCCGATTCCGTACAAGATCATTCCCAATGTCAAAACAGCTGCATCACCCATTCGCTTCACCATTTTGCCGATCATGCCACCTTGTACGATGGCAGCGATGATCCCCATGACCAAGAACATGTAGCCCAAATCTTTTGAGGTAAAGCCATAAAGATCATGGATGTACAGAGCAAAGGTCGTCTCCAGTCCGGAAAACGCAAACGAGACAATAAACAAGATGGCGTAAAGGAGATTGAGGGAACCGAAAAGGGAAACGAGCGGATTTCCTTGCGCTTCGCGTTTGTGGGATGCCCGTTTTTCTTTCGGCAGGCTTTCTGGCAGAGCAAATAAAATGACAAAAAACGTGATGAGTGCCACGATTCCGGAGGCGTAAAACGGTACGGCAAATCCGTAAGCGCTTAACAATCCGCCGATCACAGGTCCAAATACAAAGCTAAGACCGATTCCGGCTCCGATTATCCCCATTCCTTTTGCCCGTTCATTAGAAGGGAACCAATCCGCTACCATCGCTGTAACGGTAGGGAGTGCTGCTGCAGATACGATTCCACCCAAAATACGGTAAATCAGCATTTCTGTATAACTGCCAGCGATTCCAAACAGGATAAAGGTGATGGAAAATCCAAGCAAGCCAAACGATACTAATGGTTTTCTTCCGATGCGGTCTGAAAGTGTTCCCCAGATCGGAGCAAACACCAACTGCATAATATTGTAGCTGGCGAACAGGACGCCGATTTGAAAGGAAGTCGCGCCCAGCTGTTCCGCAAAATATGGTAGGATCGGGATAATGATACCAAAGCCCAGCATCGTGAGAAAAGCAATCAAGAACAAGAGGGCCAGATGCTTCTTATTCACAGAAAATACCTCTTTTCACACAAAATCGATTCAGGATGTTGTTTACTTTTTCCACCTTACGTGATGGTTCGTGGGAAGTCAAGCCAGCAACATACGCATGTGGGCATGATCCATGTTATAATGGAAAAGAAACAAGAATCGTTCAGAATGTTGTCAAGTATATATCCATGAGGTGTTTGTGATCATGTCTACTGCGATGATGTACTACCTGGCCTGGCACGAGGATGATTGGCTGGATGAGGTTCTCGATCGTTTTCCTGAGGTGAATGCGATTGTCCCTACTGCGAAAACCTTTGAGATGCTGGCCGAACAGAGGCAGTCAGGAGAGGTAACACGGGCGGTACTCGTCCTCAATGCGGCACAAGAGCAGGAGAGATGCCGTACATTTTTAAAGCTCTGTCTGGAGCATGAACAGCTATCATCAGATCCTTTGTACATCGTCGGTTTGAAGCCGGAAGAGGAGGAGGCGTGGCGCGAAGCGTATCCAACTGCAAAGATCATCGTAATTACTGGCTTTGCTGTCGAATTTGACTACGACGCCGTCCTCGCTAGGATGGAAAGCGATCTGGAGGGAGCAAATTGAAAGCTGGCCCGAATGATTTCGATTTAAAAGCGTTTTTGCATCGCTTCGGTTTATTCATTTATACGGGAGATCCCGAGGGGGATTTACTTCTGATAGAAGATGAAATCCGGGAGCTTTACGAACTGAATGTCATTGACAAAGAAGAGCTTCTGGAGGCTTTGTCTGCTTTGCGAGATAGACGAAAAGCAGAGGGGCGATAAGAAAACCTCTATCGAGGCTTACCCAAGGAGGAGCGACCGCGTTTTAGCGGAAGGCTTCCATGCGCTCCAGAATTCATAAGCGTCGTGCTTATAAATTCTTATACGGTAAAAAAAGGCGTGTTTATCGAGCGGGCACAGGGCTTTCGATAAGCACGCCTTTTTCCGTAAGAAATTCTTCAGAAATCCTTTAAACTTTCTTAAACGAATCTCTCTTTTTTTGAAAGGTTTCCCTAGTACGATTAGATCAGGGAGCTAGGGAGGGATGGAACGTGGCGAGCACAGAATTTGTTACCCTGTTTGCGAAAATGGTAAAGGGCATGGTGGAGAAGCCGATTCCAGATGAAATCACCGTGATGTCCTTGGGGGCACAGGTTGCACATATAGACGCACAAATTTTTGTGGCATTTTTTTCAATTTACGCGGGTGTATCGCTGGTGTTGGCAAGCGGATACATAATCGGGGGAGTGCTTGGAACGCCTATCGTCAACTGGCTGCTCCAGCGGAGGCTCATTCCCACAGGGAAGGGAAGAACCCGCGAAGAAAGGGACCGGCTTTTCGGGTGGATGCTATGTCTCGGTTTCTTTTTTCCGGTTGTTCGTCATGTGATACCATTTTTTATTGGGGCAGGCCGTCTTCCGCTCAGGCTGTTTTGTCTGTACTTTTTTCCGAGCAGTCTCATCTGGACCTTTCATTATTATCTGGCGGGGTATTTGTTCGCTGACAGGATGGATGAAATGGTGGCAGGTGTCTATACGTATAGTAAAATTACGCTGATCGCACTGTGCAGCATAGGTTTGGTGTATATGGTGATTCGCCAGCTGCAGCGGATTGAAATCGAGAAAGATCCTAAAGGATAAAAAAGCAAACAACCGGGCATGTGTATTCCCATGAGGTTGTTTGCTTTTTTGTTTTACGAAATCGTAGTCAGGCAGTGGGCTACAGCCGAAGACTTGTCCCAGCCGAAGCTGTCAAACCATTGCTCGTTCTTGTAATTGACAATGCCTTGACGAACGTAGGGGATGACGTTCTCTGGCAAATGATTTATATCCACCCAGCGCAGCTCGTCGCATTTTTCAGGCTCGCAATTGATGATTTCCCCACTCCAGCTGGAGGCGGCAAGAAAAAAGTCGATGCGCTCGTCCACAGAACGGCGATGCATGACACCAACGACGCGCAGCTCAGAAGCGGTAAGATCGATGCCGCATTCTTCTTTTGCCTCGCGAATGGCTCCTGCCACGACTTCCTCGTCTCCATCCAAATGACCGGCAGGCACACTGTAATTGCCGTCTTCATAACCGGTGTTATAGCGGCGAAGCAGTAAGATTTCCGTCCCGCGTACTAGAATAAGATGAACAGCGACGGGCATGGTAAAACGATCCTTGTTCATGGTACGCTCCCTCTTTCGTCTTTAGAAGCCGCCTTCCTCCGGGCGATGGTTTTCAGCTGCCTTGCGCTGACGCTCTAATTTTCTTTGTTTGACAAGCGGTGAGCTGGTCATGGCAGCAAGCAGCATGCCGAATCCCGCTACGCCAAGTACAATTCCGATGATGAGATAAAAAGTAGACATAATAGGGACCTCCTTTTTCGTGAAAGCAGACATGAATATGGCCTTGAACTGTGCTATAATTGCACAGTGTGTTTTTAAACCGATTGCAGTAGTTACAGGTAGTGATTTAAAGAATAAGCAGGGAGGATTTTTCGAGATGACTCAGCATACATCTGTTGATCAGCTTTCCATTAATACGATCCGCACACTGGCTATTGATGCCATCGAAAAGGCCAACTCCGGCCACCCAGGAATGCCGATGGGCGCAGCTCCAATGGCTCACGTGCTGTATAGCCGTTTTATGAAAGTGAACCCGAGCAATCCGAAGTGGATTGACCGTGATCGTTTTGTCCTTTCAGCTGGACATGGCTCCATGCTATTATACTCCATGCTGCACCTGATGAAATACGATGTTTCTCTGGAAGACCTACATAATTTCCGCCAATGGGGCAGCAAAACCCCTGGTCACCCTGAGTTTGGCCATACTGCTGGTGTAGATGCTACGACCGGTCCTCTGGGACAAGGTATCGCGATGGCTGTAGGGATGGCAATGGCAGAAAAGCACATGGCGGCCGTTTACAACCGCGACAAGTTTGACATCGTGAACCATTTCACCTACGTGATTTGTGGGGATGGCGATTTGATGGAGGGTGTTTCCAGTGAGGCTTCCTCTCTAGCTGCTCACCTGAAACTGGGTAAAATGATCGTTTTGTACGATTCTAATGATATCTCTTTGGATGGAGAGCTGTCTCGCTCCTTCTCTGAAAATGTAGCGGGACGCTACCAGGCTTATGGCTGGCAATACCTCCGCGTAGAGGATGGAAACGATCTGGCTGCGATTGAAGCGGCGATTGCTGAAGCGAAGCTGGATTTGGATCGTCCAACCCTGATCGAGGTAAAAACCGTGATCGGTTACGGTAGCCCGAATAAAGGTGGATCTAGTGCTTCCCACGGCGCACCTTTGGGTAAAGAAGAAGTAAAATTGACCAAAGAAAACTACGCATGGACACATGAAAATGAATTCCATGTACCAGAAGAAGTAACAGAACTGTATGCAGGACTTACAGCAGCAGGAGAAAAAGCAGAAGCTTCCTGGAACGACCAGTTTGCGGAGTATGCCAAAGCGTACCCTGATCTGGCTGCACAGTTTACGACTGCTGGGGAAGGTCACCTGCCAACAGGCTGGGATAACCACATGCCAACGTATGAAGCAGGAGCAAAGCTGGCTACCCGTGTAGCATCCGGTAATGCGATCAATGCTTTGGCAACGAGCGTTCCTTTCTTCCTGGGCGGTTCTGCAGACCTGGCACACTCCAATAATACTGTGATCAAAGAAGCTGGCAACTTCCTGCCTGGCACATACGAAGGACGCAACATCTGGTTCGGGGTTCGTGAGTTCGCGATGGGAGCGGCTTTGAATGGTATGGCGCTGCACGGTGGCGTAAAAGTTTATGGCGGTACATTCTTCGTCTTCTCTGACTATGTACGTCCAGCTATTCGTCTCTCTGCACTGATGAAGCAGCCAGTGGTATATGTCTTCACACATGATTCCATTGCTGTCGGTGAAGATGGACCTACCCATGAGCCGATTGAGCAATTGGCGTCCCTGCGTGCGATGCCAGGCTTGAACGTACTGCGTCCAGCAGATGCGGTAGAGACGAATGAAGCATGGAAATATGCTGTGTCCCGCACAGATGAGCCAACTGTTTTGGTATTGACTCGTCAAAACCTGCCAGTCTTGCCAGAAACGCTGGAAAAAGCAGCAGAAGGCGTGAGCAAGGGTGGTTATGTACTCGCCGACGCACCAAGCGTCAAACCACAGCTCATTCTGATTGCGACTGGATCAGAAGTGTCCTTGGTGATGCAAGCACGTGAACAGCTCCTGTCCCGTGGTGTAGAAACGCGCGTCGTTTCTCTGCCAAGCTGGAACCTGTTTGAGCGTCAATCCAAGGAATACCGCGATTCTGTTATTCCACAGGATGTAAAAGCGCGTGTAGCAGTAGAGATGGGCTCTCCAATGGGCTGGGACCGCTATGCAGGAGATGGCGGAATCGTTATCGGCATCAACCAGTTTGGCGCATCTGCACCTGGGGACCGCATCATGAAAGAATACGGCTTTACCGTTGAAAACGTAGTAGCACAAGCTGAAAAATTGCTGAAGTAAACGAGCGGATTCCGGGAGGGGCCTATCTTCTATCTAATAGAAGATAGGCTTTTTCCAATACTTTTCCACCGTACAACGCGAAAAAGAGTGGTAGGATAAAGGCAGCCCATGGCCGCCACAAAAAGGCAGCCCGTAAAAGCCCAAAGCCGCCAAAATACAACCAAGTGATAGATAGCTACCCGCGCAAAGAAACTTTTTTCGAATGCAATCGTCTATAATGATGTGGGGGAGAGAGAATTCAGGAGGTAAAAAATGGCAACAAAGGCCAAGAAGAAGGTCAAAAAGAAAAAAGGCAGCTTGCTGATGATTACTGTATCATTTGCAATCTTTCTTCTTTTGAGCGTAATCGGGGGATACTTTTCCTTGCTGTACGCCGGAGACCGGATGATTGAGGAAAATGAGCAAAAATTGAAGGATCTGAAAGCAGAACCAACCGTAATATATGACAAAAACGGTGATGAGCTCACGAGCTTGATTCGTGAAAAAAACCGTGAATACAAGTCGATTAGTGAAATGCCAAAAATATTAACTAATGCCTTCCTCGCTGTCGAAGATCGACGCTTTTACGATCACAAGGGCGTGGATATGGTTCGGATTGGTGGAGCCATCGTCAATGACATCAAAAAAGGCTCGTTGGCAGAGGGCGGCAGTACGATTACCCAACAGTTAGCTAGAAACGTATTTCTCACCCTAGATCAAACATTTTGGCGTAAAACGAAAGAAATGAGTATCGCAATTGGATTGGAGCGAAAATACTCCAAGGATCAGATTTTGGAGATGTACCTGAACCGCGTGTATTTGGGGAAAGGGGAATTCGGGGTCGAGGATGCTTCGCTGTATTATTTCGGTAAGTCAGTTTCTGACTCTAATTTTACAGTTGCAGAAGCAGCGATGCTGGCGGCGATTCCAAAAGCACCGACTACCTACAACCCATTCAACAATCCAGAGAAAGCCAAGCTTCGCCGGGATACGGTTATTCGCCTGATGGCAGAGCAAGGCATCATTACAGAAGAGCAAAAGAATGAGGCACAGGCAGAGCCGCTGCCAACGGAGCCGTCCGAAGTGCCAGGTTCTTCCGGATTGAAAAAAGGTTACCGGGCATATTTTGATCATTTGGTAGATGAAGCAGAAGAGACGTATGGCGTATCAGAGGAAGAGCTGTATCGCGGCGGCTGGTCCGTCTATACGACGTTTGATCCGAAAATCCAGGATGCCATGGTCAAAGAGTATGACAATCCGAAAAACTTCCCGAAAGACGGAACAGAGCGCAGTGTAGAGTCTTCCATGATTGTGGTAGATGCCAAAAATGGCGGAATTGCAGGCATGATGGGCGGGCGTAATTACGCCGTAAAAGGCTTCAACCTGGCAACTGATATGAAGCGTCAGCCGGGCTCGAGCTTCAAGCCAATCGCGGTATACGGTCCGGCGATTGATATCGATAGTAAAAAATGGGGTCCAAACTCCTCGCTGAGCAACAAAAAGCAAAGCTTTAACGGCTATGAGCCGCGCAACTACAACAACAAGTACAGCGAGACCGTGAGCATGAACCGGGCATTGATTGACTCACTGAACGTTCCGGTTGTTTGGCTGTTGAACGAGATTAAAGTACCAACGGCATTGAAATATTTGGAGAAATTCGGTATTGATATGGAGCCCGAGGACCGCAACCTGGCGATCGCGCTGGGTGGTCTAAGCAAAGGAACGTCTCCGCTGAAAATGGCGCAAGCCTATACAGCTTTTGTGAATGGAGGTGTAGTCTCTGAGGCGCATACCATCACCAAGATTGAAAACAAATCCGTTGGTATTTTGCGCGAGTATGAAGTAAAACAAACCGAGGTTCTGAAGCCACAGACAGCGTGGACTGTCCACACCATGCTGGAAAGAGCAGTTCAAGAGGGGACCGGTAAAGCAGCTCGTATCTCCGGTCGCCATGTAGCCGGGAAAACGGGTACAACCCAATCCACAATCGGAGACAGCAGCGTCAACAAGGATGCCTGGTTTGTAGGCTACACACCTGAATACGTCGGAGCAGTCTGGATGGGCTTTGATAAAGAGGATAAAAATCACTTGATGCGTCAAGGTAGCAGTTTGACAGCTCAGATGTTTGCCAAAGTATTGGCAGAAGGTCTTAAAGGCGTGAAGTCTACGGACTTTGTCCGACCTGGTGGAGCAGTAGAAGAAGAGCCAGAGGAAGAAGCCACTCCGCCGATTCAATTGGAAGCGACCATGACGATGGATAACAACAATCAACTGCAAGTTGTTTTAAGCTGGATTGGTGGCGAGCCTGACTACACCTACGACGTCTACCGAGTAAAAGAAAATGGCGAGCGCGAATTGATCGCTGCCAATTTTAAAGATACGATTTATGTTGATGTATTGAATAGCCCAGTGAAATATCGTTATATGGTTGTTCCTCGCAACAAGGAAGGGCAGGAACAGACCCCTTCGCCAATTGTGGATATCAACACGAAGCAGCTTGAGAACTTGATTAATGACGGCCAGGACCATCATGAGGACGGCAATAATCAAGGAGGAATGCCAGAAGGAAATGGGAATGGTGATTCCGGTCAGCTACCACCTGATAACGGCAATGGCAATGGCAACCAGACAAATGGTCAGCCGCCAGGTGGTCAAGGAAATAACGGTAACCATGGAAATCAGGGCAATCCAAACAATCCAAGCAATCCAAACAACAATGGAGAAGCTCCACCGCCTGATATAGGAAATCCGAATGGAAACCAACCAGGCTCTGGAGGGATTGAATTACCGCCACCACCTGAGGATGGCTCACAGCAACCATTTCCAGAAGGAACAAATGGGTGACGTCTAGCATAGAATGAACAACTCAAACAGATTCACCTATTTGCACAACTTCTTTCGCGTGGTACAATACCAATAAATCGGGAGACAGGGGGGACAGTCCATGTCTGACTACGCAAAAAAGGATTTACCCACATTTTTCATTGAACAATTGCGCCAAACCAAGGTGAATTTTGAGCGAGCTCTCGACTGTAAACACACCGATTTTGACGATCTATACCCATACATGAATGAACAGCCTCAGTTTTTCTGGTACAAACGATACGTTGCATGGTCGGAGCTTTTGACCGTGGTACGTCTGGCTGAGGAACTGGGCGTCGAATGGACAGAGGATTTCAGTGAGCAGCAAGTAGAATTCATCAAGGGGAAAGTTCTACAAGGAAAAGTGCTCGATTATTGGAAAGCGGAAGAAGAACAAGAAGAGACGATCAGTCAGCTTGAAGAAGAAAAATAAGAAAACCTCTATCGAGTCTTCCTCAAGGAGGAGCGACCGCGTTTTAGCGGAAGGTTTCCTTGCGCTCCAGAAAATTCTTATACGTTAATAAAAGCGCGTTCCCACGTAAAGGGAGCGCGCTTTTTTGGTTGATGGAGAAACTTTCTAGCGTAACGAATTCCACTTTCTTTCGTCTTTTCTACTAAAGAAGGAACGTAAGAACCAGCCTAGTGCAGCCAATTATAAGTAACGGAAGGCGTCTCTTCCTTTGGACCTGCGGCCATGACGAACGGAGCTGGATTACTCCATGGCTTGACTGATTCAGGCAGATCGGATATGACCATCTCTGTTCCTAACGAAACGAAGCTGTACAATTCTTCCACGTCTTTATTATGCAAGCGAATGCACCCGAGTGAAACCTCGCTGCCGATGCTCTCTGGATGATTGGTGCCATGGATGGCATAACCGTCCCCGGAAAAAACCATACCGCGCGTTCCGTAAATGTTGTCATGACCGCGTGGGCGGCTGATCTTCTGCGAAATGGTATAGTAGCCTTCAGGTGTCGAGCCATTTTTGCCGATGCCCGCAGAATAGCTGCGCACGATATGAGAGCCGCTTACAAGCCGCATCGTTCGCGTCGATTTTGACAGCTGGATCTGGAGCGGCTCCAGCGCCTGCACTGGCTCAGGATATCCGGGAAGCGGCAGAACCTCACGTATGCTCGCCCAGGCAGACTCTGGACGGAACAATTCCGGACGATACTCATAAGAGAGCAGCCCCAATTCAGTGAGTGGTGCAGGGATTTGCGGCAGGGTATTGCTCGGATAGGCTCCTGCCAGGTCAGCTAGGCGGGCAGGCAATAGTCCGGTTTGCTGATAGGTCCGAAAAAGGGCATTGCGCAGGACGAGAACATGCTGCAACGTCATTTGCTCCTGCTCGAGAGCCGTTCTTGCCGAGAGCACTAATGGCTCCTGCTCATAACGTCCAGGACGATCAAACCATTTTTGATTCGTGACAGTCCGATTCAGCGGATTGTAATGCATGACACCTAGTACTTCCTTTGGTTGATAAAACAAGAGTGGCGTGAACAACGGACTGCCAGGAACCTCAGGCACTGCAATGACGGTAAATGGCTGTGTGAGTGCGGGACGCCTTGCTTCCAGATAGCGGCGTATTTGCTTTGCCCGCTCTTCCTTGCTGAGATTCATGGGAACTGCGATGACTTCGACATGCGGTCGATCTGGAATCGCTTCCGGCTTTGGAACCGTTGCTTTTGTAGTCGCCTCGTTTTTCGGCGGCTCTGTCAAAAGTCCTGGTGAAAAAGCAAACTGAAAATATAGAAATAGCATGGAGGCAAGCAGCAAACGTACTCTTTTTCTTCCTTGCTGCTGCCTTCGTGCTCGCAATAGTGCTTGATAGGCTTCTCTCGCCTCATCGTAGAAGGGGCCTTGCTTGGATTGCAGTCCGCGTCTGTGGGCGGCAAGCGCCAGCTCTGTCTCTCCCCGCGCTTCTCGCTCGCGTCCAAGATGATACCAACCGATCGCCTCGTCAGGATGCTGCTCGGTAAACCACCGGTAAAAGGAGAGGTCGCTTTGCTCCGGATATTTCATGTGAAATGCGCTTTTTTCTTGTAAAAAGGAAACCTTGTCCACCGATACTCCCCCTTATTAGGTTGTATCGGCACAGATGAGCAAAATAGTGAGGATGGAGGAGAAAAAGATGGTTTGTCTGCGAACGATCAAGCTTCTTCGCGACGATTTTCCCGAAACAAAGAAATACCCGTTTGGACTTCCTTCCCTAAAAGCAATGGAAGAGATCGAGCTGGAGGCTCCGGTCACTTTTTTTGTAGGGGAAAATGGCTCGGGAAAATCGACCCTGCTTGAGGCGATTGCCTATCAATGCGGGTTTCATACAGCTGGTGGGTCCAGAAACAATGTTTATGACGTGGACAAGTCGGAAGCGAGCCTTGGCGATTACGTACGCCTCTCGTGGATGCCAAAGCTGACCAATGGCTTTTTTCTGCGTGCCGAGAGCTTCTACCAGTTTGCCAGTCATATTGATGAAACAGAGCGAATCAATCCGACCCGCTATAGAAACTATGGAGGGCGCTCCTTGCACGAGCAGTCACACGGGGAATCGTTCCTCGCCTTGTTCGCCAATCGGTTTAGTGGCAAAGGCATCTATCTGCTGGACGAGCCCGAGGCAGCCTTGTCTCCGATGCGTCAATTAGCTTTTCTGTATGTCATGCAGGATCTCGTTGCGGAGGGGGCACAGTTTTTAATCGCGACACACTCTCCGATCCTGATGGGGTTTCCGGGAGCTACCATCCTGAATTTTGATGCTTCCCCGCTTGTCCAGGTACGTTATGAGGAGACGGAGCATTATCAAATTACCCGCCGATTTTTGGAGAATCCGGCCAAATTTCTCGCAGAATAAGAAAACCTATTCGTATACGTTAAAAAATTTCTCCCCCCACCTGTCACAAAAATGGCTTCGGCGGTTTCTATTAGATGAACCAAGCAAAAGCGGCCTGAAAATCAATGAGGATTGCAAGGTACAGAAGTGAGAGGGGGGAGAGCTAGTGGAGGTGCATGCAAAACTGATGATGAATCGAGTGCATGTCCAGGATGAGACAGATTCGTTCAAGGATTTGTTCACGACGTATTATCCCTTTGTCGTCAGGCAAATCATGCGGATTGTAAAAGACCAGCAAACGGCTGAGGATATAGCTCAGGACGTATTCCTCTCCTTTTATCATACAGATCGTTCGGTCATTGAACACATCCCTGCATGGCTTTCCAAAGCAGCACTGTATGCGTCCTATAACTATGTCCGGTCGGAAAAGCGCAGGTATGACAGACAAGAGCGCGGAGCTGCAGAGCAGGAGCGCGTGTCTCCTTCCTCAGAAGAAATGTGCCTGGAAAAGGAAGAGATTGATCAAGTGCGGGATGTGCTCGCACAGCTCGACGAGAGGGAGCGAACCTTGCTCGTCATGAAGTACTCGGGGTTTCCTTATGCGGAATTGGCAAAAGCAACAGGCATGGAGGTCAGCTCCGTAGGGACGATTTTATCAAGAGCAAAGAGCAAATTTCGCAAGCTGTATGATCGGATAAGGGGGGAAGAAGGATGAAATGTGCAGATGCAGGCTTTATTCAGTCATTTTTGGATGGGGAATGCAGTCTTCAGGAAAGCGAGCAGTTCATGGCTCATCTAGAGAGTTGTACGGAATGCAGCAAGCAGCTGGAAGAGTTGTCTGCGCTCGATTCCTGGACCCGCAGGGCGCTGGAGCAGCAGCTTTTTCGTCCGACCGATCAGGTAAAGGTAAATACGGAGGCTGCTTGGCAGACCTTTTCTCAACGAATCGGGCAACATCCGGGCTCTGTTTCACAAAATCGGACTACGCATAAAGAGCATGTGGCAAAAAGGAGATGGAAGAACATGAATACAAAGACGAAGAGATGGGTGACAGGAACATCGGCAGCAGCGGTTTTACTCGTATCGCTATCCATTCCGCAGGTACAGGCAGCGGCTAATGATTTCTTGTCCATTTTCCGAATGGATAAGGTCGAGTTTGTAAAGGTGACGCAAAATGATTTGCAGCAGGTAGAAGGCTGGCTAAATAGCGGCCAGGCAGGCGAGATGGAGCTCAAGGGCATCGGCAAGCTGTGGATTGATGAAGAGGTTCAAGGCAAGATCGACAAAGGTGAGCATAATCAATATTACAATAGTAGAGAAGCGGCTGAAAAAGCAGGTTTGAAACTGCCAGCTTTGCCAAATGATATGACAATCGAAGGTGTAGATGTCAGCTCACCGTACACGATTCATTTTGAGATGAATGCAGAGAAAGCAAACAAGCTTCTGGCTCAACTGAAGGTAGAAAACCGTTTTGACGAAAAATTGAGTGGGAAGCGCTTCTCCCTGCACGTGTCCAACATGCAAAACATTTGGATGAAAAATGACAAGGACAGCATCTCTTACTCTATCGTAAGTGCTCCTGAGCTGCAGGCACCAGAAGGTGTAGATATGGCGCAGCTGCGAGACACAATGCTGTCCTTGCCATTTATCCCGGATAACGTGAAAAAACAAATGCTGAGCATTGACGACTGGCAGCATACTCTCCCACTTCCGTATGTGGAAGATAAAGAGAGTAAAATGAAGGATGTCAAAGTACACGGCCAGGCAGGAGTTTTCATCACCAATTCGTATAGCAAGCAGCTGATCTGGCAGGAAAATGGCCAAATCCATACACTGGGCGGCAGCAATACAAGCGAAGAAGAGCTGCTGGCATTGGCAAAAAATATGAAGTAAATACGGCGAGATGGCAGAGTTTCCCACATAGGGAGACTCTGCTTTATCCTGTTTTTGGCGGAAGTGGAGGAGACAGATGTCTGATTTCGTAATCGAGACCTGGGGGCTGTCCAAGCAATATGGCGGCAAGGCAGGCTGCAAAAATATTACACTGCAGGTCCCACGAGGCTCCGTCTTTGGGTTTCTCGGACAAAATGGAGCGGGAAAAAGCACCTTTGTCCGTGCCATGCTTGGACTGCTGCATCCAACAAGTGGCAAGGCCGTTATGCTGGGACACCCGATTGGGAGTGTAGAAGCTCGCAAAAAGGTAGGGTATTTGCCAGAGCTGTTCCGTTATCCGGACTGGCTGACAGGCACGCAGCTGCTTGAGCATCATGCACAGCTATGCGGCTTGTCCCGTAGCGAGCGCAAAACCATCATTCGCGACGTGGTAGAGCAGGTGGGCATGGCTGGTCGGGAAAAGGAGCGAATTCGCGGCTTTTCAAAAGGCATGCAGCAGCGCATCGGTCTTGCCTGTGCATTGCTGTCTGATCCAGAGCTAATTTTTTTAGATGAACCAACATCTGCTTTAGATCCGATTGGACGAAAAGAAGTACGCGAGCTGATCGCGAGACTGCGTGATCAAGGGAAAACGATATTTCTCAACAGCCATCTCTTGAGCGAAATGGAAAGCATTTGCGACCATGTAGGGATCATTCATCGGGGAGAGCTGGTTGTGCATGGCGAGTGGCGCAAGCTGAGTGCTGTTGCCCCGCAGATCGAGTTGACACTGGATCAGGTGAGCGAGCATCTCCCGCAAAGCCTTCCTGACTATGTCACAGACACACGGCTGCTCGGTCAAAAGGAAGGGCAGGCGACCTGGCTGTTAACCCTGGACCAAGATGGACGGGTTCCAGCGCTTTTATCAGAACTGATTGCAGGAGGCGCTGCTGTACATGAGGTAGTGAGGAAGCAGCAGTCGCTTGAAGAAGTATTCTTATACTGGGTACAGAAAAAGGAGGGGGAAGCACATGTGGCCAATCGTGAAAATCACGTATAGAGAGATGATTTCCAAGCGCATCTTTGCGATCACGATCATGATGTCGATTGCTTTTCTGCTCTTGTTTGGGGTGGCTACCTGGTACGCAGCAAGAGAAATGAACGACATGCTTGGAACCAGTGACATGCTGCTACAGCAAAGCTTTTTCTCTACGCAAATGCTTGGAATGGGGCTGTATTTCGGTTCCTTTATTACTGCCCTACTGGCGATTTTGAGCAGTGTTGGCAGTATTGCCTCAGAGGTAGAGAGTCATCAGATTGATACCTGGCTTGCGCGGTCACTGCCCAGACACCAGTATTTACTCGGCAAGTTTGGTGGTTTGGCGAGTATGCTCATCGTTTATTCGGCCGTGATGTATCTGGGCTTGCTCGGGATTAATCAGTGGGTCGGCGGGGGCGTCATGGCCGTCGATGTCAGTGTTGGGCAAATGATCTCTTCCCTTTGCTACTTTGTGTTGATGCCTGTCATTCTCGTATGTGTCTCCTTGCTCCTGAGCAGTATCACGACAACAGTGACAGGTGGAATTATCCTGATCATCCTGTACGGGATCAGCTTTATTGGCGGTTTTATTGAGCAGCTGGGCTCGATTATCGGCAACAGCTCGCTCATGAACATCGGAATCATCTCCAGCTTGTTGTTTCCGACGGATTCGCTGTTCAGACAATCGACGATTGCGTTATTTGATACAGCGGACGATCCGATCTCATTTGCTTCACAAGGGATATTTGGCACTGCTTCCGCACCGAGTACTGCTATGTTTGTGTACACGCTTTTCTATGGTGTAGCAGCTTTGCTTTTGGCGGTTCGGGTTTTTCAGAAACGCGATGTATAAACAGATCGCAAATAAGAAGAGAACGGCGCTAGGGTTGCCGTTCTCTTTCTTTTAATAGCTGAATGATTTGATCCAGCTTTTCATTCTTCTGTTGATCATGCCGGTTCTTGTTTTTCATAAAACGGATGACGCAGACAATCAAATACACAATCAGCGCGTAAAACGCTAGCATGATCAGTATGGGGATAAAAGGGGCGAATCCAAATTCTAGCATAATTGCAGCCTCCGGTTGGAAAATTTAGGTTCAAATTATTGTATCATTTTTTCTCCCTGAACTGGGTAAAAAAGTAAATTTTGATTGAACAAAAAAATCGCCTGACTTCACTGGAAGAGAATTTCTCTCTTCTGGCTGGGTCAGGCGATTTTTTGTGTGCTCTTACTTGATCTGGCAGCTGGCTTCTACTCGATAGATTCGTTGTCCACGAGAAGAAAAGCGCTCTTCATATTCTGTCATTACATTCTCTTCTGCCAGCTTGGACTGATGCAGGTCAAAGGTAATGTTGCGCATCTGAAATCTTTCCGCTGCAAATTGGTTGAGGGAGAACTCAAACAACGGCTCATTATCTGTCTTGAGATGAATCTCGCCAGCCTCTTTCAACACTTGGCGATACGTCTGGAGAAAGCTCGCGTAGGTAAGTCTGCGCTTGGCATGACGTGTTTTTGGCCATGGATCGCTAAAATTGAGATAGAGACGAGAAACTTCACGATCCGCAAACAGCTCAGTCAGCTGGGTGGCATCAAACTGGACAAATGCCAGATTGGGAATCTCGCGGTATTCAGTGCGCTGAACGGCGCGCAGGACGACCTCTGCCTTTAGCTCAACGGCAATGAAGTTCACGGCAGGGTGGCGCTCAGCCAGTGTATTAATGAAACGTCCTTTTCCACAGCCGATTTCGATGTGGATTGGATTGTCATTTCCGAAGCGTTCATTCCACCGTCCCTTGTAGCTAACGGGGTGATCAACGAATGTCGGATATTCACGCAGGGCCGATTCGGCACCTGGGATGTTACGCAGTCGCATATGTGCCTCCTTGTTAAAACGAACTCCTATCTACTTTACGATGAGTCTTGCTAGGTTGCAAGCATAGAGAAGAAAGACTTGAGAGATTCCAGCAAAGACAACGAGGCATATCACTAGTTAGGAATTTTTTCAAACGGGACTAGGTCATAAGTCGCATAACAAGTGGCTTCCGAGGAAAAGGGCAGGATAAATTTAGCACATTTGCGAGGAACATCATGGAAATGAAATTAACAGAAAATTTGAGGAATGCTTATAAAATAGGGCTTTTTTGCGTCAAGCGGAAAAGTTAACCAGAAGTGGCGAGGCGATTTGGCAATAATTTGGCAATCTCAAGGGGGAATAGCTTTGGTAAAGTAGAGAACAAGTGAGAGGTCAGCCAAACTTTGCATATAAAGCCATGCAACGCGTTTCGGAAAGGGAAGATAGAGCTGCTTATGTACGAGCTAAGTACAATACCTTTTCAACACGATCAAAAGGGAGGATGAACAACATGAAATTACATAAAGCAATCGTAGGAATCCTGATGGGGCTCACTCTGGGAATGACAGCAATCGTTGCACCATTGCCGGGAGATCAAAATGTAGCGCATGCAGCCTGGACACAAGCCAAGGCCGACAAAGTAATTGCCACTGGGAAAAAATACTTGGGTACACCATATAAATTTGGAGCGAGTAAAAACACGACTGCTGTATTTGACTGCTCTTCATTTACACAACGGGTTTTTCGCGTAGCAGTTGGAAAAGAATTGCCTCGTGATTCACGTGCTCAGTCCCAAAAAGGAGTTAGTGTGTCCAAGAGCAACCTGAAAAAGGGAGATTTGATTTTCTTCAAGGCGAGCCAAACGACGACCTCCAAACGGATTACGCATGTGGCTATTTATGCGGGTAACAATAAGATCTTACATACGTATGGGCAACCAGGCGTTACTTTTTCCACTTTCAAAGGGACGTCATGGGAAAAGCGCTTTGTCTCGGCGCGTCGTTTCCTCTAATCTGTGACTCTACTAATAATACGCATAGAAACATGATATGTTTCACCTAGGTCGAAAGTAATATTTGTCAATAAGCAAGCAGGTGAGAAAGGGGAATCCGGAAAGGGTTCTCCTTTTTTGCGTTTCATTCAGAAAGCTCTTAATAAAGAGCGTGCAGCTTGGAGATATTTGACAAAGGGGGCAGCGTTAAATTTATCGAGGAAGCGAGGCATGAAGGCGTGCCGCTTACAGAATCATTGGCGCAGGAAAAGCATGCTTGAGTCCAATCCTGCTAACGAGCTTTGCTACTGTCGCTGGGCTGTTGCAAATGGCTGTTGCTGGCAATCAGGAAGCAAAAGAGCATCTAGCCTGACATGTCAAAAAAGAAAGCTCTTGTATAAGGGAATCTCCCCGATACAAGAGCTTGTTTATTAGATGGTGATTAGATTTTCAAAATGCCACCCATGCTTGCATTGGTAACCATTTTTGAGTAACGAGCCAGGTAACCAGTTTTCACTTTTGGCTCAAACTCTTTCCAGCCTTCTGCGCGACGTGCCAACTCTCTCTCGTCTACGTTCAGATGAATGGTGCGCTCTTCCAGGTCAATCGAGATGATATCACCGTCTTGTACGAAAGCAATTGGGCCACCCTCAGCAGCTTCAGGAGATACGTGACCGATACTGATACCGCGAGAAGCACCAGAGAAGCGTCCGTCTGTAACAAGAGCAACCTCTTTACCCAGACCCATACCAACGATTTGAGAGGTAGGTGCCAGCATTTCTGGCATACCTGGGCCACCTTTTGGACCTTCGTAGCGAATAACAACAACGTGACCGGATTTGATTTTGCCAGCCGCGATTCCAGCGAGTGCATCTTCTTGCGAGTCGAAGCAAATCGCCGGCCCTTCGTGCTTTTTAATAGAAGGATCTACCCCACCTGTTTTAATGATGGAGCCTTGCTCAGCCAGATTTCCGAACAGGACAGCCAGACCGCCAGAAGCGCTGTACGGGTTGTCCAGACGACGGATCACCTGATCGTTTTTGATCTCGGCATTGGCAATATTCTCTGCCAGTGTTTGACCGGTAACCGTAATGCGGTCTGGATGGATCGCACCTGGTTTTTTCGCGATTTCGTTGAGAACGGCAGACACACCGCCAGCCTCATGGCAATCTTCAATATGATAATCAGAAGAAGGAGCGAGCTTGCAAATATGCGGAATTCGCTTCGCTACCTCGTTAATGCGCTCAATTGGGTATTCAAAGCCAGCTTCTTGTGCAATCGCCAGCGTGTGAAGCACGGTGTTAGTAGATCCACCCATCGCCATGTCGAGAGCGAAAGCATCATCAATCGCTTCGAGTGTCACGATGTCACGTGGTTTAATATCACGCTCAATCAGATTTTTCAGTTTTTCAGCAGATGCTTTTACCAGCTCGCGACGCTCAGGAGAAACTGCGAGTACAGTACCGTTTCCAGGCAGGGCCAGACCGATTGCCTCAAGCAGGCAGTTCATCGAGTTGGCTGTGAACATACCGGAACAGGAACCGCAAGTCGGACATCCATATTGCTCCAGCTCGTCCAGTTGTTTGTCATCAATCAGACCAGCCTGATACGCGCCTACTCCTTCGAATACAGAAGAGAGTGAGATAGAACGGCCATCGCTTGTTTTACCGGCTTTCATCGGGCCGCCAGTAACGAAAACGGTTGGAATGTTTACGCGCAGGGCACCCATGATCATACCAGGAGTGATCTTGTCACAGTTCGGAATGCAGATCATGCCGTCGAACCAGTGTGCAGCTACAACCGTTTCCAAGCTGTCTGCGATGATCTCACGGCTTGGCAGGGAGTAGCGCATACCAATATGTCCCATTGCGATTCCGTCATCTACGCCGATGGTATTGAATTCAAACGGAACCATACCCGCAGCACGAACAGCTTCCTTGACGATTTTACCAAACTCTTGCAAATGCACGTGACCTGGAATAATGTCGATGTACGAGTTGCAGATGGCGATAAACGGTTTGTCGAAATCCTCATCCTTTACGCCTGCTGCACGCAATAAGCTACGGTGTGGTGCGCGGTCAAAGCCTTTTTTGATCATATCACTGCGTTGTCTAGCCAATTTAAAAATCTCCCTTCCTATTAGAAAAATACCTGTCTTTTTGTTTTGACTATCTTATCAATTTTTATTACTAGAAACAACCGTAAAAGTCTGAACATTTGCTCAGTCCAGCACTTTGGCAGAGGCACTTCTGACCAAGATAAGCTTTGGTATCATAGCAAAATACGAGTGTTTGGGCTAAAATAGAGAAACGAATATTTTTTTGTTGGAGTGAACGAAATGATAGAGGAATTAAAAAATATATGGACGGAAGGGACAGAGGACGAGCGCAAAATCTTGGAGCTGGCCGTTCAGGCCATTCGCCAAAAGCGCGAGCGCAACAGCTCCTATGTATCCGGATTCCTGGGGTTGAAGGGCGAGTTTGTAGATGAGGCCAAACAGACCTATCGTTTGATGTGCCTCTGACTGTGTACATGCATAACTCGGGTGGAGCTGTTCACGGGGGAATCCTCGCCACCCTGATTGACTCTGCGATGGGGTCCTTGATCAATCGGTCCTTGTCGCCTGCTGAATATGCAGTAACAACAGAACTGAAAATAAACTACCTGCGGCCAGGAAAAGGGAAACGGCTTCGCGCAGAGGCGACATTTTTGCATCGGGGACAGACCTTGGTCGTTATGGAGAGCACCGTATACGATGAGCGGAACAAACGGGTTGCACATGGAACGGGGACTTTCATTGTTTTGAAGAAATAGGGGAAAAAGCAGGAGAGAAAAAAAGAGGAGCAGTTCCTCCTGTTTTCTCTCCTGCATAACAGTCACGAATAATATTGCTCAGCGAATGACAACAAGTCCGCTGTATTGCGAAATGTAGGACAACACTTTAGCCGAAAGCGGCACAATAAACTCCATGTTTTCCTTCTCGACAATGCCAGAACGGGAGATGACTCGTCCCCATTTTACGTTGAGCTTGTAATAATCAGATCCAAAGGAAGCTTGTATCGTTTCACTTTGCTGGCGAAACGAAATCGGTGCTGCACCAAGTGTAACCGGAACCATGCTCACGATGTCGTGCAGGAATAGATGGTACGTCATATGAGGCTTGAAAAAAATCAGTTCCTTGCTCGTGACTGTGCAGCCGAGATTATTGTTCATTTGGGTGAACTTGAGCTCACCCTCCATGTTTTTCAGGCGAATGAAGTTACTATTCATATTTCCCCTCCTTGGTCAGCGTCGGGCATCTCTATCATTTGCCTTGCCCTCGCAAATACGCCGTGACCTCCTAAAATAGGATCGTTTTTATGGCTGATGAAGGAACGCTTCATCGACATGGCGCTGGGTATCTCTCTATAATAGAAAAGCTTGCTGCATAAGTGCAAGGGAAAACAATCGGGAAACGAAGAAGGAGATGGAATCATTGCTGGAGATTGCTAAAGAGGCAGCGAGCGTAGCAGGTGCTTTTTTAAAGGAACGCTTTTTGGAACAGCTTGTCCCTGACGAAGAGCTGCACAATGATGTGAAGCTGCCAGAAGACAAAGAGAGCGAACGCCGAATTATCGAGATAATACACGGCCATTTTCCTACCCATACGATTTTTTCGGAAGAAGTAGGGATGGTCTCACGGGATGAAGAGTATTTATGGATCGTCGACCCGCTCGATGGTACGAATAACTACTTTATTGGTTATCCGTACTTCTCCGTTTCGATTGCCTTGCAGCATCGGGGTGAGCTCGTCTTGGGGGTCGTATACAATCCGGTCGCAGGACAAATGTTTTGGGCGGAAAAAGGGAAGGGTGCCTACCTGAACGGAAAACGCATCTCTGTAAATAAAAGAACGGACAAAGCACGGGCTGTGGGTACGTATATTCGTGGACGAAACAGCATTACCAAGGAACAGGAGCTGACATTCACCAATCCATTTGTCATGGAAACGAAACGTGTTTTACGCAATGTAGGTCCAGCGCTGGATTGGTGCTTGCTGGCAAACGGCTGGATTGAATATATCGTGATGCAGCGCTCGGGGATCATGGATGTGGCAGCAGGGATTGTCATTGCCGAGGAAGCAGGAGCAACCATCACAGATTGGCAGGGAGTGCCCTATCAGCATGAGGCGTTTGAATCGGAGCATATGCGTTCGCTAGTTGCCAGCAATGGACTGCTGCACGAGACGATTCGCGTCATGATTCACGAATAAAGGAGCAGAAATAGCTTCGGCAAAACCTTCCATTAAAACGCGGTCGCACCTCGATGAGAAGCCCTCGATAGAGGGTTTTTTTATCTGCGGATGTTTTCTTTTTGGGCAACCATTTATTTCGAGGCGCGTATATATGGTTATCCTGTTACATGAGACAAAGAGGTGGGTAGGTTGACGAGGCTAGAATACAGGCTTTTGGATGAGGCAAACGGCTTTCCGTTGCTGTTTTATTACGATCACATTGATAAGGATGAAGTATCGCTGCGCTTTGCCTGCGATTACTTGGTGAAGGGGCATGTCGTCTATGAAAAAACGTCCTGTGCCGTTGAACCGAAATGCTACGTGATTTACGTCAAGCGCTCTACGGAAGAACAGGCAGTCGATTATGCCTACCCTGTGGTCAAACGCTGGGGAGGGATTCAGATCGAGCTGCGACACTATAAGGAAGGAACAGCTGATTACCCACTGATTCATACGTATTCTTTCAAAAGTGATGACGATGCTCTTTTGCACCTGCAGAGTGATTATCTTTACGTAGATGGAGTAGAGTGGGAGAAAACATCGGCAGAAGTGGATGAAGACCGGCATGTGTACATTTATTACGCACAGCCGTCCATGTAGGGGGAAGAAAAATGGCACAGACAAAGTCTGCCAAGGTAGTCGGATTGTTTGTAGCTGCTGCTTTGACGATTAGTGGCTGCTCGTCAGGGGCAAACGGATACGATGATGATTGCTACGATTCCAACAATGATGGATATTGTGACGATGGTGGCAGGGGTGGAAGCTCTTCTACCTACGTAGGCTCTGGTGGCAGCAAGTACAATAGCAATACATCTGGAATTACAAGTGGCTCCAAGGGCGGAATCGGCAGCTCTGGCACGTCCAGCTCGGGGTGAACGATGATGAAATCCGATCAGGATCGGCGAGAACAATTGTATAAACCGATGCGTGAGGAAGGCGTGTTTACGTGGGACTGGATGTACGGAGAAGAGTATGCGCTGGCGGATATCCATCTGATCTCGCGTGAATTTCGGGAAGAGCTGTCACTGGCGACGGAGCGATTGGGACGCATTTTTGCCAAGGTTGTCCCTGTGCTTCAGCAGGCAGATCCAGCATTGCTTCTTGAGCTGGGCGTACCCCAAGCGGCTATAGGAGCCGTACGAACCGGTGTGAACGAAATCCAGCCGACGATGATTGGGCGGTTTGATTTTGCCCAAACAACAGAGGGCTTGAAAATGCTGGAATGCAACAGCGATACGCCAACCGGGATTGTAGAAGCTTATTATGTAAATGGCCGCGCTTGCCATTTTTTTAATCGGGAAGATCCGAACGCCGGGATGGAAGCACATCTCAGGAATACTTTTGCCAGAGCATTAGAGGGTTATCGCAGGCTAGGTTACGAGACTCGGCATATTTGGTTCAGCTCATTGGATTGGCATGAGGAAGATAAAGGCACGACGCAGTATTTGCTGAGGCTGTCAGGACTTCCAGCCCAATTTGCGCCATTGGAGCTGCTGCGTGTATGGGAGGATCGTTTGTATGTAAAAGAAGGCGAGGACCTGCTCCCGGTAGATGTGCTGTATCGATTACACGCGCTGGAAAAGCTGGCGATAGAAAAAGACGAAGATGGTTACCCCACCGGAGAGCATGTGCTGGCACTCATTGCAGAGCGCAAGCTGGCGATCATGAATCCACCGTCTGCCTTTCTGATCCAAACCAAAGCGCTTCAGGCACTTATCTGGAATTTGCATGAATCCAATCAGTTCTTTACAGCAGAGGAACAGACTGATATTGAAAAATACATGCTGCCGACTTATTTTGAAAATCGATTCGCAGGTGTTACGGATTACGTCACCAAGCCTATTTTTGGACGAGAAGGGGGAGGGGTCGTGATCTTCGCTGCACAAGGCGAAGTCCTGGAAAAGGACCAAGAGGAGTTTTACTGGGAGCAGCCGATGATTTATCAAAAAAGGGTGGAGCTGCCAAAGATTTGCGTGCAAACAGAAAAGGGCTCATATGATGGTCGTCTGCTCTGGGGGTCTTTTTGGATCGGAGGGAAAGCGTCCGCACTGGTCGCCCGTGTCGGAGGTCCGATTACAAACAATCTGTCTTATTATTTGCCGGTTGGTATCGAAGGATAAGAATATGGAAGGGAGCGGAGAGCGATATGCTTTCACAATGGGGGTACATCCTCAATTTTTTGGCGTATTTAGCAGTGACAATTCCGATTCTGGTCATCGGGATTTTTGTTTTTACCTTTACTACTCCTTATAAGGAGTTTGATCTGATTAAACAAGGGGCACAGACAGATGATCCGAAAAAAATGGCTGCGGCAAAAGCAGCTGCACACGACCTGGGAGGGAAAATCATCGGCCTCGCCATTGTGCTTGCTTCGGCGGTGTATCACTCGGTCAATCTGCTGGATTTAGTAGTCTGGGGCGTCGTCGGAATGATTTTTCAAGTCATCATCTTCTATTTGTTTGAATGGGTTACGCCTTTTAAAGTCGTCTCAGAAATACCGAACGGCAACGTATCTGTTGGTATTTTCGCCTCCCGTCTTAGCATCGCCGCTGGCTTGCTGATGGCTGCGCTTATCAGCTACTAAGCCTCGTTCACTAGCGGTAACAGGTTGGACATCGAGTGTTTGGGGAGGCGTCTACATTGTTTTGGCGGATCATGTATGAGATTTTTGTGATCATGCTTGTGATTACCTATGCCATTCTTTTATCAGCAGACTTTTCCAATCACCCGTTGCTGACGGACGAACTTATGCATGTAGTAGACAATGCGCTTATTGCGCTACTCGTTGTGGAATACGTGATCCGGCTCTGGCTGGCACCAGACAAGCGAAAATTTGTGATTTCCAATTGGTTTGATCTGGTAGCGATGATCCCGCTGGATTCGTATTTCTACATTGCGAGAATCATGCGTGTTGTCCGGCTAATCCGCATCGTACGGGCATCGCCGTTTTTGTGGGGAATTGTTCGATCCGGGAATATGCGCAGGGTGTTTGGAGTCGTTACGATTATTATGCTGTGGAGCTCGACCGCGATCTATTTGCTGGAATACGGTGTAAATGACAATATCAAGAGCTTTCAGGATGCGCTCTGGTGGTCGATCGTTACCACAACGACAGTGGGCTATGGGGATATTTCACCGGTGACTTCAGGAGGAAGGATCATGGCAGCGATTCTGATGCTGACGGGAATCGGCATGCTCGGGGCATTGACGGCTAATTTTGCTACACATTGGACCGAAACACATGATGCCAAAGCACCAAAGGCGCAAGATCGATTGACAGGCGAGATGAAGCAGCAGACGATCAGACACATCCAGCAAATAGAGGATCTAAACGAACAAGAATATGAAACATTGAAAGAAAGCCTCGATTTGCTCTATCGAAGGACACGAAAACAGGATGAAATATAAAGACGCAAACCAGTCCTATACCCAACTGAAGGGAGGACTGGTTTTTGCTTTTTTGTTTATCTGTAAATCAATAGGAGTAGGTAGTTAGATTGATCCTGGGAGGACAATGGAAATTCATGTTGACGGGGAAAATGATCGCCTATATAATTCCGAGTAAACACATATGAAATAGAAAATAAATTCAATTAAGGGGACTATCCGATGTCAAAAACAGCGGTATTGGTAATTGCTCATGGTTCACCCGATCCAGACTGGCTGGCGCTTGTAGAATCAGCCGTTCAGCAGTGCCGCATTCTTTTGCCAATCCGGGTAGCCTATCTGGGAGGAGTAGAGGGTCGAAGCATTCATGATGAATGGGAGAGATTGGAGGCGGCAGGAGCACGCAGGATTGTAGTTGTTCCACTATTTGCTACAGCAGGAAGTAACCATGTCGGGGAAATTCGCAGCATGCTTGGCTTGGATGCCTGGCCATCAGGCGAGACCGAGCTAGTTCCGGTGGAGACACGTGCGCGGGTTCTCTGGTGTCCCCCGCTCGAGGACCATCCTGTCGTGGAGCATATCGTTGCCCAGCGAATCGCTGAGCTATCCAGCAATCCAGCCCACGAATCCCTGCTGCTTGTGGGCCATGGCAGTGATTTGCCGGGATGCCACGAGCGCTGGGAGAAGCTGCTTCTGCGTTTAACCTTTCGCTTGCAAAATCGCTATTCTTTCTCGGCGGCGGGCTATGCAACCCTGCGTCCCGATACGTTGCGGGAACAGGCTCGTCTGCTTGCGGAAAAAGGAGAGGTCATTGTACTTCCGTTGTTCGTCAGCCAAGGCTACTTCACTCGTCGAGCGATCCCTGATCGGCTGCAAGGCTTATCGTATCGCTATGAGGGTAGTGCATATTTGCCCCATCCCTTGATTGCAGAATGGATTACGCAGTCGATTCGGATGGCGCTAGTAAACACACAAAGGAGCGTGTATGAGTATGGCAGAGAGAAAGCAGTGGAAATGGGAAGATGATCCTTCCTTGAACAAGATGGAATTCACCAAGCTGGAAAAGGATGGACTGGATGTCATCGAGACGATCGTCAATACGTATTCCAAAGAAGGCTTTCAATCGATTGAATCTTCTGATATGGACCGTTTCAAATGGGCGGGCGTCTATCAGCAGCGCCCAAAGGACGGTCACTTTATGATGCGCGTACGGATTCCCGGCGGGATTTTGAGCAGTGAACAGGCGCGAGTGCTGGCACGTATCGCTCAGGACTACGGACGCGATCTGGTAGATGTCACGACGCGTCAGGCCGTTCAGTTTCACTGGCTGACGGTTGAAACTTTGGCGGACATTTTTGATCGACTAGCTTCTGTTGGGCTGTCCTCGTTTGAAGCATGTGGAGACTGCCCTCGTCAAATCATGGGAAATCCATTGGCAGGGATCGACCCACACGAAGTGATTGATACACGTCCACTGGTAGCAGAGCTGGAGAAATTCTTTTTGCTCAACCGCGAGTTCTCCAACTTGCCGCGCAAATACAAAATGTCCATATCGGCTAATATACACAATGCTGCTCACGCACAAATCAACGATCTCGCTTTTACCCCTGCGAAGAAAAAGATCGCTGGCGAGGAAGTCATCGGCTTCCATGTATGGGTAGGTGGCGGATTGTCTGCCAAGCCGCATCTTGCCAAGCAACTTGATATATTCGTTCGTCCAGAAGAAGTGGTGAAAGTAGCTGAAGGCGTCACGACACTATTCCGTGATTTTGGCTATCGGCAAAAACGAACACATGCCCGCTTGAAATTCCTGGTAGCCGATTGGGGACCGGAGAAATTCAAAGACGAGCTGATCAACCTGATAGGTGAGCTGGAGGCAAGTGGTGAGGATTTACTCAAAGGCTGGAATGGCGGCTATTTTTATGGTATTCACGAGCAACGCCAGGCGAATCTCTACTACGCAGGCTTGTCCGTTCCTGTTGGTCGCATGAATGCAGCAGAGCTGATCGAGCTAGCTCGTTTGGCAGACGAGTACGGGGATGGAACCATTGGCACCTGCAATACGCAAAACGTGCTTATTCGCAATATTGCAAAAGAAAAAGTCGCGGCTTTCCAGGAAGAGCCTCTCATTGTGAATCGCTTCAAATTAACCCCAAGTACATTTGTCGGGTATGCGGTATCCTGCACAGGAACGGAATACTGCAATCTGGCTATTGTCGAAACAAAAGAACGGATGCGCTCGCTGGCTCAGTATCTGGATGACACGGTTGTCTTGGATACACCACTGCGCATTCATATGATCGGCTGTCCGAACTCTTGCGGTCAACGGCAGATCGCCGACATTGGACTGCAAGGAGCGCTTGTGAAGACGCCAGGCGGGATGGTAGAGGCATTTGACATCCATGTGGGCGGTACGCTGGAGGAGGCGCAATTTAACCGCAAACTGAATGCGAGGATCACGGTAGATCGATTGGGGCCATTCCTCGCCCAGCTGATTACGCTCTACAAGGAAGATCGTCAAGAGGGCGAGCAGTATTGGCGCTACGTAGAACGCGTAGGGCTTGCACATATTCAGGAGCAGGTGGACGACATTTTGCAAACAGCGTAAACCACACGTGATAAAGGCTACGAGAAAAGAGGGACAGAGGATGGCAGAGGAACAGACAGAGAGCTATCTCTACAAGCTGGAAGCCGTGCTGGAGGAAGGCAGGCTATTGACAGTGGTCGTAATTGCCAAATCAGATGAGCGGGCATTTTCAACCGCAGAAAACAATATATTGCGTCACACGGTCGCTCCACCCCAGATTAAGGAGCTTAGTCTGGTCGAAAAGAAGCCGCTGGGGCGCCAAGGTGTAGGGTTTGTAGTAGAAACCTCTCACTTTAGCTGATTCCATGGTGATGGCATCAAGGAGGTAGGACAGGATGAAATCAGGCAGTGTCTTGTTTGTAGGAGCAGGCCCCGGTGATCCAAAGCTGCTCACGATCCGCGGCAAAGAAGCACTGGAGCGCGCGGACGTCGTGATTTACGACCGACTTGCCAATCCATTGCTGCTGACTTACGTCAAGAAGGAAGCCAAGCTGATTTACTGCGGCAAGGAAGCGGATCGTCACACACTGCCACAGGACGAAATCAACCTCCTCTTGATACAGGAAGCCCAAAAGGGGCAGATAGTGGTGCGGCTGAAAGGAGGGGACCCGAGCATGTTTGGGAGGGTAGGCGAAGAGGCTGAGGTATGCCTGGCTCATGCCATACCGTATGAGATCGTGCCTGGGATCACCTCCGGGATGGCCGCTGCTCTATATGCAGGAATTCCGCTAACCCATCGGGATTACAACTCATCGGTTGCGTTTGTTACCGGTCATCTTTGCGACAAAAATGCGGAAAAGGAGCCGGACTGGGCTGCACTCGCTTCTGTAGAAACTCTCGTGATCTATATGGGCGTGAAAAATTTGTCTCGCATCAAAGAGCGGCTGCTCGCACATGGCAAAGCAAAAGACACTCCGGTCGCCCTGGTTCGCTGGGGGACCCTTCGTGAGCAGCAAACAGTAGTCGGCAGGCTGGAGTCCATTGATCAGGAGGCAGCTTCGGCAGGCTTTACGGCGCCAGCCATTATCGTCATCGGAGAAGTGGTTCGACTTCGGGAATCTCTGAATTGGTTCGAATCGCGTCCCCTTTTCGGAAAAAGGATTGCTGTTACTTCAAAGCCAGGTATGGAGCGGTCTGGGAATCTCGCAACGAAGCTGGAGCAGCTTGGGGCAGAAGTCATCTCGATTCCACTGGTAGAAAGCCCGGCATCATTGCCTTTAGACATGGGGATTCCTGCTGATTTTGCCTCATATCAATGGCTTGTGTTTGACGATGAACGGCAAGTCTCTTTTTTCCTTAGGGTGCTGCGTCAGCGCAAATTCGATCTGCGGCAAATCAAAAGCAAGCTGGCTGCCCGAGGTAAACGTGCAGCAGATGCCCTGGAGAAAAACGGTCTATACCCGGATCAGGTGATCGACCAGGCATTGGAACCGACTCATCTGCATCACTATCTTGCTCTGCGTAAAGGGGAGCGGCTGCTCTATCTCAAACCGGGCCATGGCATGGTTGTTCTGCACTCTTTGGGAACAGTCACCCATACGGTTCAGGCAGGCGAGCTCGAGTGGGACCAGAAGCATCCAGCCGCCACATGGCTTGTGAATTACCCGGTCGACTGGCTCGCAACCGAAGATAGCTATGACTTGCCTGCCCTGCAGTCAATCGCAGGGGCAGAATGGCAAACAAAGCCGATCCTATGCATCGGCCATGAGGCAGAGACGAGAGCGAGAGAAATGGGCTGGAACGTTGTGACACTTGAACAGATCGAGCTCACCGCTCCAGAACCCGAAAAGGTTGTATTCTGCTAGATTTGCATGACAGGAGGTAGTGCGGCTCGTGGATTGGAGTTATGTCGCAATCGCCATTGCCTTATTTTTCGCCATGAATATCGGAGCGAGCGGGACAGCCGCATCTATGGGCGCAGCATATGGCAGCGGAGCTGTCAAAAATAGACGGATCGCCATGCTTTTGGTAGCCATTGCAGCACTTCTGGGCGCTGTTTTGGGTGGCAAAGAGGTGGTCAAAACCATCAGTGGAGGAATTATTCCGGTTACGCTGATGAGTGTCGAGGTCGTGGTCATTGTGCTTGCTTCCGCAACGTTCACCTTATTTGGCGCGAATCTGCTAGGAATTCCGTTGTCCACGAGTGAGGTAACGGTTGGATCGATCGTAGGAGTAGGACTTGCCTATCAATCGCTCTATGTTAGCCAATTGCTCGTCATCGTTTCCTTTTGGCTGCTCGTGCCAGCAGCGGCTTTTGTCGGAGCTTATTTTTCGGGCAAGCTGATCAGGCGCGTACAAGAGCGCTGGCCGAATCTGCAAAAGCCCGGTTCAAAAGGAGAGCGGTGGCTGTCACTTTTGCTGGTAGGTTGTGGTGTATATGAAGCTTTTTCTGCTGGAATGAACAATGTCGCCAATGCTGTAGGTCCACTGGTTGGGGCTGGCTTGATGACAAGTGATTCCGGCGTCTGGCTCGGCGGTTTCGCTGTAGCGCTGGGCTGTGTACTGCTTGGTGGAAAGGTGCTGGAGACGAACGGGAAAAAAATCACGTCTCTTTCTTTGCTGCAAGGGAGCACCATTTCTTTTACAGGAGGGACACTCGTCATCGTCGCTTCGGTGTTCGGCATACCTGTCCCACTTACACAGGCGACTACCTGCGCCATACTTGGGGTCGGAACGGCGGAAAAAGGCTTTGTACTCTGGCAAAAAGGAATTATCAAGCAGATCATGATGGTCTGGATCGTCTCACCAGTATCGTCACTCGTCGTATCGTTTGCTTTTGTCCATTTGTTTCTGCGCGCTGATCTGTATACATTGGTGGTCTTGGTCAGCGTCTTTGTCGCGACGCTTGGGTTTGTCGCATTGATTCGGCTGGTGCGCAGGGAGAATAGTTCGATCAACGATCAAGGGGGAGGCATATGAGCAGTTTGCATTATTCGTCGGTAACCGACGAACAGCTCGTACACATAAATAAAAGCCTGGCCAAAGGTGACACCATCGAAGTGGTCAAATGGGCCTATGATACGTTTTCCGATGATTTGATCTATTCATGCAGCTTTGGGGCAGAAGCGATGGTGCTTTTGGATATGATCAGCGGGGTGAAAAAGAATGCACGCGTCACATTTTTAGACACCCATCTTCATTTCCCGGAGACATACGCCCTGATCGAGCAGATTCGAAAAAGGTATCCAGAGCTTCACTTGACGATCAAGGAGCCGGAGATTTCTCTTGCACAGCAAGCAGAAGCTCACGGAGCTGAGCTATGGAAACGCCAGCCGGATCTTTGCTGTCAAATTCGCAAGGTCGACCCGATGGAGAGCGTGCTAAAAGGGACAGTTGCCTGGATGTCTGGACTACGCAGAGAGCAATCTGCGACAAGAGCCGACGTGCAATTCGTCAATCGTGATGAAAAATTTCAGTCTCTGAAAATCTGCCCGCTTATCCATTGGAGGGCAGAGGAGGTTTGGCAGTACATCCATATGTTTGAGCTGCCTTACAATGCGCTTCACGACCAGAGCTATCCAAGTATCGGCTGCGAACCATGCACACGTCCAGTCAAAGAGGGAGAAGACTCTCGTGCGGGTCGCTGGTCACAGCTTGGCAAAACGGAATGTGGTCTTCACCTGGCGAAATGATGTTCTCTTAAAAAGAGATAGAAATAAGGATGAGGAGTGAATGCAAGTGAGTGAGAGTGCCAAACGCAAAGATGACTTGATAAATCGGTTTGACCCTGAAGCAGATTTGTCGCTAGAGGATCGTGATGTAGAAATCGATGCCTTTTCTCTGTCGGATCTGGAGCTGATTGCCATCGGAGGATACAGCCCGATTACAGGTTTTCTCGATCAAAAAAACTACGACTCTGTGATCGAAAGGATGCGTCTTGCCGACGGAAGCGTTTGGAGCATTCCAATCACATTGCCCGTCTCGGAGGACGTCGCCAACCATCTGCAAATTGGCCAGCAGGTGCGCCTGACCCATAAGGGAACCATCTACGGGCTGCTCAGCATCACGGATATTTTCCACCCGGATAAGCTGCGTGAGGCACAGCTGGTGTATGGTACGGTCGATGAGAACCACCCGGGTGTGAAAAAGCTGCTGGAGCGACCAGCGGTCTATCTTGGAGGTCCCATCACTCTTATAAAACGAACAGAGAAGGGCGAGTTTGCCAGTCATTACTATGATCCAGTCGAAACCAGAGCGCGGTTTCGGGAAAAGGGCTGGAAGACGATTGTAGGCTTTCAAACCCGTAACCCGGTTCATCGGGCACATGAGTATATTCAGAAATCTGCACTGGAAATTGTGGACGGTCTGTTCCTGAATCCTCTGGTAGGAGAAACAAAAGCAGATGATATTCCGGCAAACGTGCGGATGGAGAGCTATCAGGTGCTGCTGCAAAAATATTATCCAGAGAGTCGGGTGCAGCTTGCCGTTTTTCCTGCGGCGATGCGCTACGCTGGACCGCGTGAAGCCATTTTCCATGCTCTGGTCCGGAAAAATTACGGCTGCACGCATTTCATCGTCGGACGGGATCATGCAGGTGTCGGCAACTACTATGGCACCTATGACGCTCAGCATATTTTTCACAACTTTACAGCAGAAGAGCTGGGGATTACCCCGTTGTTTTTTGAAAACAGCTTTTACTGCCGTACCTGCGAAAACATGGCTTCAACAAAAACCTGCCCGCATGGAGCCGAGCAGCATGTAGCGCTGTCGGGTACCAAAGTAAGGGAGATGCTGGCACGAGGAGAGGCCCCGCCGCCGGAATTTAGCCGACCTGAGGTAGCCCGGGTATTGATCGAGGGCTTGCGGCCACTTTCTGTGTAATCGGCAAAAGAGAGGGAGTGAGACTTTTGAGCAGAGATACTACAGCCCATATTGTATGGCATCCGACAACGGTAACGAAAAAGGAGCGTCAAGAGCGAACAGGTCACAAGAGTGCGATTCTCTGGTTTACCGGGTTATCGGGTGCAGGCAAATCTACACTGGCAAATGCAGTAGAGTATGAGCTGCACCAGCGCAGCCTGGCGAGCTATGTACTGGATGGTGACAACATCCGGCATGGCTTGAATCGGGGATTAGGTTTTGGACCAGATGATCGAAAAGAAAACATCCGCAGGATCGGTGAAGTTGCCAAGCTGTTTGTAGATGCCGGGGTTATCACTTTAACGGCGTTTATTTCCCCTTACCGCGAAGACAGAGAGCTCGCACGCAGTCTAGTAGACGAAGGAGAATTCATCGAGGTGTATGTGAAATGCCCGTTAGAAGAGTGCGAACGACGTGACGTTAAGGGGCTGTATCAAAAAGCACGAAGTGGAGAGATCAGCAAGTTCACGGGAATTTCCTCCCCTTATGAAGAGCCTGAGGTAGCTGAGCTGGTCATCGAGAGCAATGAGCACTCAATTGAGGAATCTGTCCGGACGGTTATTACTTATCTTGAAAAACGGGGGATCATCTCGATCTCTTCGTAAAAGAAAAAGCACGACGCTCTATGCGCCGTGCTTTTTCTGTATGCCAGGAAGCTATTTAGGTGCTACAGGCGTTACAACTGCAGGTTCTTCTGCATCGTACTCTTCCCATTCTGCTTCCAGTTCTTTTTGCCATTTATATTGCTCCAGCATGCTTTGGGCGAAAGGACGCATGAAGCCTTTGTCGCTAAAGCTGTTGATCGCTTTCTCATCCTTGTACAGCTGCTCAACAGTCAGACCAGCGTCTTTTGCTGGAATGTCGTACTTGGTAGCTTTACCGAAGTTGTACGCATACTGATCTGCTTCCAATCCGATTGTCAGAGCTTGCTTCATATCTTTTGTTTGGAATGTTACGTTCAAAGAGCTCTTTTGGTGAACAGGCATTTTCGCGCTGTCTACATAGAAGTCGAGGTTCCAAGCCAAGTTTTGGAAGCCTTCTTTTTTCAGCTCTTCTACGATTTTTTCAGGCGTGTAAATTTTGCCTGTTTCGTCGAGCCATTGCTTCGCGGACTTCATGCCTTCGGAGATGGTTGCTTCTGCCAGGGCACGTTTTTCAGCTTCAGTTGTTTTACCCATTTCTGGATCGATTTCTTCAGCGAAAGTGTTGGTGAGAACCATGAAATCAATCGCGAATTTCTTCACATCTTGGCTAGCTACAGCATCATTTGCAGTGAAGAAGAACATTTTAACCAGTTCTTTGGCGTCGATTTTGATCGCTACGTGTGTTGCATCTACTTTGTCGCCGTTTGGCAGCGTTACTTTTTCTACACCAAGGTTTTTCGCGTCAGCCAGCTTGTAGCCGTATTGGCTCACGTATTTTTTGATGAAGTTCAACGTGAGATCGTTCATTTTGTCCTGGAACGCTTTCAGCTTGGCAGGGTCTACTCCCTCTGTGCTATCGATGCCGCCAAATGGATTGGAGCTAGTAGCGTCAATGACCAAGTATTTGGAATCCAATGGAGATTTTACATATACTTTATTGTCTGCAGCGATCATCTCAACAGACGCTTTTTTATCGCCAGTCCAAAGCTTGTTGTCGCGCAGCAATTTGTCGTCGTTTACTTCAAGCTGGAATTTTGCGTTTTGCAGGCTTTGTTGAGAACCTTTTGCTGTTACGCCGGCCTTCAGTGCTGCCAGGAACGCCTGTCCCTCTTTATCTACCGCTGTTTCTCCGAATGCTGCCGGTAACTTCTCTACGTCACCTGTCAGCTTCAAAGTCCCTTGAAAATCGTAGTTTGGTTTATCTATGGATGCGACGATGGAATCACGCACCAAAGATGCTTCATTGGCACAACCTGTAAGCACGAGCATACCGGCAAGCAATAAAGCACTTCCCTTTTTCCACATGTTGTGTTCCTCCCCTATGTAATATTTGTTTTAGTTCCCACAATGTAGTACGTCCGAGATGAGAAAAGGTTTCGCAAATAAAGGAAAAAAATCGCCATTCAGGCAAAATAAGCCCCATTTTCGTGGTAAGATGAAAGGGAAAAGATGGTTTATGAAAGAAAGGGCGTTTGTACCATGTGGTTGTGGCTTCAAAAGCTGATGAATTTTTTTCAGGGTGAAGCAGAACAAAGAGTGGAGGAAGAAGTACGCTCTCCAGTAAATCCCGCTCCCCGTCAGCTCAAGGCAAAGACAAAAAACATCTACCCCAAAGAGCGGGCAAACAATCGTGATACGGACGATTTTCGATCAGGAAAGGAACGACAATTCCGTTTTCCTGTGGTTCCAGATGCGTATCAGGTGCCAAAGCGCAAAGAAAAGGAAGCAGCAAGAAATAACACGGTGACACGCGAGCAGGTTGCTTTTGAGCAGGAAAGAAATGCGTATACACGCGAGACGTCACGCACTGGCAGAGAGGTTCGTGAGAATCGAGAGATGCCTGTTGCCCCAAGAGTAGAGCAGAAAATAGAGAAGCAGCCCCCGGCACGTTTCGAGCCGAACCGGGAGCAGACAAGGCGGCAGCCCGAAAAACAAATGGAAAAAGTGGCTCGCCCACCCGTTTCATCAGAGGAAAAAAAGTCGTACAAGCCGTCTGAGATCATCTCGCCCGTCTACGGTAAAATTACGCCGGCTACCCGTGAGGTCGAGCATCGCATACATACGACCTCTGGGATTGTGTATCCGCGCTTGGAGCAAGAAGAGCAGCTAAATCAGCTAAAGCAATGGGAAAAAGAAATTGCCGAGCGTTATTTTCCAGAGGAGGGCAGTGCCGATGACATGGCGCCGGAGCTGGGGAACAAACGTGGTGAGCTAGATGCGGAAGCAGAAGCTGGCAATGAGGTTTCGCAAGCAGCAGCTGAAGTGGCTTCAACATTGGCGCCTCACATGCAAATAGCGGAGCAGACTGACGAGGAAGAAGAAATCGACATACAGCTTGCCACAAGCGTTGAGTCGATTGATTTAGCTCAGCTTGCTGAGCGTGAGGTGCTCGTGGCAGAAGCGGATGAACAACATCTAGTAGAGTTCGCAGCAGAGGGAGAATTGACTTCGGGAGTTGCCTACCAAGCGGAGGATGAAGCATCTAGCCTCGGAATAGTGGAAGAGGTAAGGGAAGCCGAAGAAGCAGCCCACCTCGAAGCAACGGAAGAGGCAGAGGAAGCTGAGGCAGTAGTCCATCTCGAAGCAACAGAAGAGGCAGAGGAAGCTGAGGCAGTAGTCCATCTCGAAGCAACAAAAGAAGTAGAGGAAGCTGAGGAAGCAGCCCATCTCGAAGCAACAGAAGAGGTAGAGGAAGCCGAAGCAGTAGCCCATCTCGAAGCAGCAGAAGAGGTAGAGGAAGCGGAGGAAGCAGCCCACCTCGAAGCAACAGAAGAGGCAGAGGAAGCTGAGACAGTAGCCCACCTCGAAGCAACAGAAGAGGTAGAGGAAGCCGAAGAAGCAGCTCACCTCGAACCAAAAGTAATTGAGGAAGAAACGGCCGCTGCTCGGTCTACGCTGTCAGTGACAGAGCAGGCAGCTACATCAGTTGAACAGCCAAATGAGCCAGCTCCACTGGCAACGACGACGAATACGTCAGCAGCAGAAGTGAGCAATGTCGCATCATATACATCAGACGTCAATCGACTGTTGGAAAGAGCAGGGCTTGATCAGCAACCGCCGATCTCGGAACCAATCAAGCAGCCGATGGCAGCGCGTGTACCAATTAGTGCACCAGTGAGTGAACCGGTAAAGGAGCAGGAGCCTGTGCAGGAGCCTGAGCCACCACCGTACGTCAAACCGCAGCTGGAGCTACTCAATCCAAGTCCGCCGCCGAGCGACGATGATGACGAGCATACGCAATTGCAAAAGCTTCTCCTGGAAGAGACGCTGTCCAATTTTAATGTAAGTGCGCATGTGGTTGGAATTGTAAAGGGCCCTTCTGTAACTCGATTTGAGCTGCAACCAGCACCAGGGGTCAAGGTTAACAAGATTACGAGTCTTGTCGATGATATCAAGCTGAATTTGGCTGCGAAGGATATCCGGATCGAGGCGCCAATTCCGGGCCGTAATGCGATCGGAATTGAGGTCCCGAATCTGGCGAGTCAGCCAGTTTTGATTGAGAAAATGATCGGCTCCGAGAAGTTCCACCAGCATCCGTCGCCATTAGCAGTGGCTCTGGGAATGGACATTGGCGGGGAACCGATTATTGCAGATATCAAGAAGATGCCCCATGGGTTGATCGCAGGCTCGACCGGATCAGGGAAAAGCGTCTGCATCAACTCGATCATCGTCAGTCTGCTGTACAAAGCAACACCAGAGCAAGTCCGCCTACTACTGATCGACCCAAAAATGGTAGAGCTCGCTCCTTACAATCACTTGCCGCATCTCATAACGCCTGTCGTGACCGAAGCGAAGCAGGCGACAGCAGCACTAAAATGGTGTGTTGAGGAAATGGAGAAGCGGTACGCCTTGTTTGTTGATGCAGGAGTGCGGGATATCGATCGCTACAACCAGACGACAGACGATCCCCTTCCGTACATCGTCATTGTGATCGATGAGCTTGCTGACCTGATGATGGTGTCACCGCAGGATGTGGAGGATTGCATTATTCGGATCGCACAAAAAGCCCGTGCCTGCGGTATTCACTTGTTACTGGCGACACAGCGCCCATCGGTTGATGTCATCACGGGGAACATCAAGGCAAACGTTCCTACTCGTCTGGCATTTGCCGTCTTCTCACAAGTCGATTCCCGCACCATCCTCGACCAATCGGGTGCAGAGAGATTGCTGGGACGTGGCGACATGCTTTTCCTCGAAAGTGGAACAACACCAGTGCGCTTGCAAGGTAATTTTGTTTCGGATGATGAGATTGAACGAATTACACAAGTGATTAAAAAGCAGCGAAAGCCAGCTTACTTGTTTAGCAAAGAGGATTTGGAGCAGCAGGTCCAGTCCTTTGATGTTGGAGATGATCCACTCTATTTAGAAGCGCTTGTATATGTCGCAGAACAGGGACAAGCATCCGCCTCCGGATTACAGCGCCGTTTCCGCGTCGGATACAATCGTGCGGCACGTCTGATCGAAATGATGGAATCAGACGGCTATGTTGCTGGGCAAAGCGGCGGCAAAGCACGGGCAGTTCTGATATCCCTCGAGGATGCGCAAGCTGTCGTAGAAGGCTCGACATTGGTCTAACGAGTTCAGCAAGCAAGAAAAAGAGTCTTACCCTGGTGGTAAGGCTCTTTTTTGGCGTGAAAATAAAGAATCATAAACAATTCCGGATGAAGAGTATCGCTAGTTGCCTAAATATTCGGAAAGGTAGTATGCTAGAAACAAGAAATAAGGTCAAACAAATACGAGGGGGGCATCATGGATTTCTTAGTGAAAAAGTACCAACCGATTAACGAAGAGCTCGTGCTGTTTAACGAGGAACATTATCTGAGCGTGATAAAAGTACATATTGCTGATCTGGAAACGTCAAAGAGAGAAGCACTGTTTAACCATCTGTTCGAATTTGCAAGCAATGACGTTGATTTAGAGATCGACGTCTCCGAAGAGCACAACGGCATTTGGTATCTCCAAGTCCTGGTACCTCATGTGCTGACATTGCCAGACGTTGCTGCGAAACGGATTGGCCGGGGAAAAGAACAACTGGAGGCACATTTGGCGAGTCAACCCGTACAGCTCATACAAAACTTGCTTTCTGGTGAAGAGATTTACACCTATGTGAAACGATATAACCCGAATATAGAGGTAGTCAGCTAGTAACGGAAGCTATCATAAAAAATCTCCCGCCAAAAAGGGAGATTTTTTTCTTTTCCTGATGCGAGAGTGGGACTTCTCACTATCCAGTTGCTTGGTAGGTGGCTCATGATTATTCTGTTCGCAAAGAGTCGTAAAGCACAGGACTACGTCGTAATAATGAGTAAAGAACGGATGTCCAAGACGTACATTAGGAGATGCGGGATCATGAAACGGTATGTCTACGTGTTGCTCATCGTTGTACTGATTGTCTGCAGTGCAATGACCATTTTCTTTTTTCAGCTCTACGCTAACGTAAAAGCGACAGCAAGCATGATTTACGAGCCTTTGCCACCAGTAGAAGCACAGGAAACAACAACGCTATCGTCTCAGGCACAAGAACAAGACCCTCCCCCTGCACAGAGGCCTGTACCAGAAGCTCATTCCGCAATCGAGAAAAAGCCCCTTACGTTATTGCTGTTTGGAGTAGACAAGCGGGAAGGAGATGTGGGCAGATCAGACACACTCATCCTTTTGACAATCAACCCGGAGAAAAAACAGACGTTGATGATGAGTATCCCGCGTGATACCCGAACCCAGATCGTAGGACGAAAACAGCCAGACAAGATTAATCATGCGTACCACGCTGGTGGAATTGCGGCCACCGTGAGAACCGTCGAGCAATTTTTAGATATTCCGATTGATTACTATGTAAAAGTGGAGATGGAGGGCTTTTCAAACATTATTGATTCGCTTGGTGGTGTCACAGTAGACAACACATTTGCTTTTGATTACGAAGGCTACCAGTTTCCCAAAGGATCAAGCCACATGGACGGGGAAAAAGCATTAGCGTACGTCCGTATGCGCTATGATGATCCCGAGGGAGATTTTGGACGAAATAAAAGACAACAGCAGGTCATCAGGGATTTGATGGATAAGGCGAAGGGAATCAGCACCGTCAGCAAGCTTGATGATCTTTTAGCAGTAGTAGGATCTAGCTTCAAGACGAATCTCACTTTTGAAAACATGAAAGAATTGATGCTTGATTACAAGAGTTCCTTGGAACAAATAGAGACGACCAGAGTAAGCGGCGAAGGAGGAAAGATAAACGGTATCTACTACTATCTCGTATCCAATCAGGAACGGTTACGAATCAAAAAACAGGTAGAGGAATTCAAGAAACCTGTGACTTCTGATGTAGTCGTTGCGAGTGAAAAGCCATAAGCTTGTCAGTGCTATTTATCCCACCCTTTCCACTGCGAAAAAGGGTGGTTTTTTTATTTCAATTTTAAGGGGTCAAAAGATACACAGAAAATATTTTTAAACGAGAATAATTGATGATCGATCACTCATATTGTTTCATATAAACGCAAATGGACAGGAAAAGATAGGTCCAGAATGATAGTCCCATTTTCTTAAACAAGTTCCCGAAAAAAGTTACCTGCGCAAACAACACAAAAGCAAGAGGTGATCTGTTTGATAAGACTAGAAAAGGAGTCCTTTTCCTTATGAATCTCGAGTTCGTCATGGTTATTCTCCAAGCAATGCGAGCGCGCTGGGTTCTGATGACAACGATTCCGCTACTCTGTGTTGCGTGTGCAGCGTACATCAGCTACTTCGTGATGGTTCCTACGTATGAAGCGACAACGACGATGCTGGTTAAGCCGCAAGAATTGGACAAACAGGATTTATACAACAGTATCCTCAGCAACCAGCAGCTAATCAAAACGTACAGCGGACTCATCCAGACTCGAAAAATTGCGCAGGATGTCATTCGTAAGCTGGACTTGTCCATCACCCCAGAAGACCTATTAAAACAGCTAGAAGTAAAAACATCCAACATTTCCTTTATTATTACGGTCACCTATTCTGATCCGAATCCTTTGCATGCTGTCCAAATCGTCAATGAAATCTCTCGCTCCTTTTCGCAAAACATCAATCTTTTTATGAACATTGATAACGTCATGATCGTAGACGAAGCAGAGTACAAAGAAGGAACGCTTCCCGTATCGCCAAAGCCGTACCTGAATATGGCCGCTGCGTTCTGTGCTGGTTTGTTCATGGTTGTATTCCTGATCATTTTGATAGAAACCATCTCCACCGTGCAGAAAAAGCCTAAAAAAGCACGGGCGGAGGTTGCGCAGCTGGAAAGAGCCAATTATTCGTGAGGTGAATCGGTTATGAAAAAAAGAATTAAAAAGGCTGTGATCCCGGCAGCAGGACTGGGTACACGATTTCTTCCCGCCACCAAAGCAATGCCCAAGGAGATGCTACCGATTGTAGACAAGCCAACGATTCAGTACATCGTTGAGGAGGCGGTCCACTCCGGCATCGAGGATATCATTATTGTAACGGGACGTAGCAAGCGTGCCATCGAAGACCATTTTGACAAAAACTACGAGCTGGAAATCAATTTGATGGAGCGGGCCAAAACAGAACTGTACGAGATCGTGGAGGGCCTGACTAATTTAGTGGAGATTCATTATATTCGGCAAAAGGAAGCGCTCGGATTGGGACACGCCATCTGGTGCGCCCGCAAATTCATCGGGAATGAGCCATTTGCAGTGCTACTCGGGGATATGGTCATTGATAGCAAAGTCCCATGCCTGAGGCAGATGATGGACATTTATCAGCAAAAGCAAACAAGCATCATTGCAGTCGAAGCCATGGATTGGAACGAAGTGGACAAATACGGAGTGATCGATGGCGTTCCGGTGGGGGAGCGATTGGATCTCATTCATAATCTGGTCGAAAAGCCAAAGAGCAACGCACCCTCGAACCTTGCGATTATTGGCAGATACATTCTCGAACCACGTATTTTTGATATCCTGGCGCAAACAAAGCCAGGCGTAGGGGGAGAAATTCAGCTTACAGATGCCTTGCAAATCCTGGCTCAGGAGGAAGAACTGCTCGCGTACAGGTACGAGGGCACACTGTACGACGTAGGCAGCAAGCTCGGATTCCTGCGAGCAACGATTGAATTTGCCATGAAAAATGAAGAACTCAGCAGAGATTTCGGGCTGTATCTGGCGCAGATGAACAACAGATATTTCGTGAACAATTGGAAGCTACCCGTGTAATGGAGATTGTGAAGGATATGGAACTCATCCCTGTGAATGGACTGAGATCGAGCCGCTCTTTTTATGCGAGTTGTTTGAAAAATGTCCTAGATTTCAGTTTTGCCTTGTTGATTCTCTTGCTGCTTCTACCGCTTTTGCTTCTGGTGGCGATCGCCATTTGGTTCGATTCATCAGGTCCTGTCCTATTCCGGCAAAAGCGTGTAGGCAAATACGGCAAAGAATTTACGATTTACAAGTTCCGCACCATGTATGTCGACTCTCCGCAGGAAGGGGTATCCCCTTCTGCTGCTACTGACCCACGTATTACTCGGTTCGGGCGTATTTTGCGTAAGACCAGCATGGATGAGCTCCCGCAATTAATCAACATCCTCCGTGGCGAAATGAGTTTCGTCGGTCCCAGACCCGAGCAAAAAATGATTGTCGAGAAAGTGTACTCCTACTATGAAAAGCAGCGTTGGCTCGTTAAGCCAGGCATCACGGGTCTCTGGCAAATCAGCCCAGATCGGAACAAACCGATTCACGAAAACCTGCACCATGATTTTTCCTACATCCAAAACCTCACTTTTGCACTCGATGTCAAGATTGTATATAAAACCATTCGAGTGATCGTTAGGAGTAATACATGCTAGCGCGATGGATGTCCTTTGGAAAACACCTCTCCAAGCTGCATAGTGCTATGAATGGGCTGCTATTGCGCAATACGCTCTGGATGCTCCTCGGTGACGGGATTCGTCTGCTGCTGCAAATGGTCTACTTCGTCATCATTGCCAGAACATTGGGCGCAAGCGGCTATGGCCTGTTCATTGGTGTCGTGACTTTGGTCGCGATTTTGACGCCCTTTTCCAGTCTTGGCAGAGGTGAGTTGTTGATTATGAACGTCTCCCGGGATAAAGAACTGTTTCGTGAATATTTCGGTAACGCTTTGTTCATGACGGCTGTTTCAGGAATTGCCTTGACGGTGTTTGCCATTATTTTGGGACGATTTCTTCTTCCAGAATCAATCAGCACGAGCATCATCGTGTGGGTGGCTGTATCGGATCTGATCATGTACAGAGTGCTTGAGATTTGCGGACAGTCCTATCAGGCATTTGAGCGTTTAAAACGAACAGCTCAGCTCAATATGCTGATGGGAGTAGTCAGACTGGCAGGCGCCCTTGCGCTCTTGTTTGTTGCAGCACAGCACAGCGTTGAAGAATGGGCAATCCTTTACTTTTTGACAACAGGTGTAATGGCGGTTGCAGCTTTGGCGCTGGTTATTCACGAGCTGGGAGGACCGCAGCTTCATCTGCAAAAAGTGGTGAAGGAGTGGAGGAGCGGAGCGTATTTCTCGATCAGCCAATCATCCTTGGTCGTCTACTCGGATATTGGAAAAACCATTCTCGTAAAATATGCCTCCGCCCAGCACGCTGGCATTTATGCTGCTGCAAGCAGAATTGTTGATGTTACGCTCGCTCCGATTTACTCCCTGATGAGCGCAGCATTTTCCCGCTTTTTTCAGGAAGGGAAGTACGGGATTACAGCAAGTGTGCGTTATGCAAACAAGCTGCTCCTGATTTCACTTGCTTACTCAGCGATTGCGTGGCTCGGGTTGTATTTGATCGCTCCTGTATTGCCCTGGATTTTGGGGGAGGATTACCGCTTTGCTGTAGAGGCAGTGCAGTGGATGGCGCTGATTCCGCTTCTGAAAAGCTTGCACTTTTTTGCCGCAGACGCATTGACTGGAGCAGGTTTTCAAGGCTGGCGCTCTGCGATTCAGGTGTTTGTTGCCGCCCTCGTTGCCGTGTTACATATCCTTATCGTTCCTCTGTTTTTATGGAAGGGAGCGATCGTGGTCAGCATCATTGGTGATATTCTTCTATGCTGCGGCTATTGGGGGATCATCGGATATTTGCAGCGCAGAGAGCGGATCGTGGGAGTTACGGGACAATTGACCAACTAGGAGGAACCGTTTTGCAGGATGTATTGATCCTTGAAACACGAGCCTCTGCCATGAAAAAGCATTATCGGGAGAGCAAAGTTTTCATCCGATTTGAACAAGTGTTTATTATCATAGCTCTTCTGCTGTTTTCGCAAGCGTTCTTCCCTTTTTTTCAAGGCGGGCAACCAGAAAATGTGGTGGAGGGCAATGCCCTGCTCCAGCTGCTTTGGAAGATCATTTACGGTGTCGCCTTTGTGTTGATCCTGATCCAAAGAAAGCGGGTCCTCGCCATCTTGACCCGAGACAAGCTTTCCCTCCTGCTGCTGGCTCTAATTATGCTCTCGTTTCTCTGGTCGAATGCTCCTGATATTACCCTGCGGCGTAGCTTCGCCTATTTCGGAACTACCCTGGTGGCGATTTACATGGCAGCGCGTTTCACCTTGCGAGAGCAGTTTCTGATGGTAGTCTGGATGCTTTTGGGCGGTGCTGTTTGTAGCCTGGTCATCACGCTGGTGCTCCCCGATGTGGGAAAAATGCTGCACGAGGGCAGCATGGCGTGGCGAGGTATTTACTCCCATAAAAATCAACTGGGAAGACTCATGTGTCTGGGGGCCATCGTATTTTTCCTGGTCATCATGATGAAGCAATGGCCGCGCTGGATCTCATGGGGAGGCTTTCTTCTCTGTACGAGCCTGCTGGTTTTGTCAGAGTCACGGACCGCGATCGTTGTTTTCGTCGTCTTGCTCGGCTGTATTCCTTTTCTTTACTCCTTTCGCTGGAACGTTTATGGGCAGCTTCTGCTTTGGATGTCTGCCACAATGCTAGGCGTGATTTTTGCCCTGGTGGTGGTTCCGAATACAGAGGTGCTACTGGAATCCTTCGGGCGTGATATGACACTGACCGGAAGAACAGAGCTGTGGGCGACAGTCATCGAAATGATTCGCGAGCATCCCTGGTTTGGCTATGGCTACAGCGGATTCTGGCTCGGATGGGATGGAGAGTCTGCCTATTTGTGGATGGTATCCAACTGGAATCCGCCCAACTCGCATAATGGCTTTCTGGATGCAGCTCTCGATGTTGGTGTCGTTGGTTTGATCATGATCCTGCTCAGCTTTTTTACCCGCTTTATCAAGGCAGTTCAATACATTCGCACCAACCAAAGCTGGGAAAGCTTTTGGCCAATGCTCTTTCTCCTTTACATGGTTGCGGGCAATGTGACAGAGACCTCGCTTCTGGATCATAACAGCTTCTTTTGGATTTTGTTTATCGCATTTGGCTTTTCCTTTTCGAATAAAAATGGTTCAGGCAAAGCCCGTGAGCAAGCCATGTTAACCGTGGAGACAGGAGGAAGGCGATGAAGGTAGCGGTTTGTGTCCTTACTTACAAACGACCCGATGGTCTGAAAAGGCTTTTGGACGGATTGTCCAGGCAGGCTTTCATAAAAACGCAGCCTTCAGCCGTACAGGTGGTCGTGGTTGACAATGATCCGGCTGCTAGCTCGGTTGCCTATTGCTCCAGCCTGCAACTGGGCTATCCATGGAAACTGGTCTGGTATAACGAAAAACGTCGGGGAATTTCATTTGCTCGAAATCGTGCCGTTGCGCTGGCATGGGAGGAGCATGATTTTATCGCCTTTATCGATGACGATGAGGTGCCAGAGCCGAGCTGGCTGGATGAACTGCTTGCGGTGCAGCAAATGACTCAAGCGGCGATTGTGACAGGACCAGTTTTGCCAGTATATCCGGAGGGTGCTCCGGCATGGAGTGTAAAAAGCGGATGCTATGAGCGGTCTCGCCACCCGACAGGCTATGCGCTGAGGCTCGCGAGGACGGGCAATGTGCTCATCCAAACGGAAGTATTTGCTCGAATAGAAAGTTGGTTTGACGAGCGATACGCCTTGTCCGGAGGCGAGGATACACATTTTTTCATGAGGGTCAAAGCGCTGGCCTTCGATATTGTCTGGGCAGATGAAGCGATTGTGCACGAATGGCTGCCGCTTAGCCGATTAAAAGTGAGCTGGCTATTGCAGCGTGCTTACCGATCTGGGAACACATACACCCTTTGTGAAAGAGACATCAGGCAAAGCGCAGCAAAGCTCGTAATTCGTGCGATCAAAGGAGGGATCCGAATAGGGAGTGGTCTGGTACTTGCGCTGCCAGCTCTCCTGTTGGGGCGGATCACCTTCATCAAAGCCTTGCAAAGCATTTGTCTTGGAGCCGGGATGGTGATGGGGCTGGTTGGAAAGCGTTACGAGGAGTATCAGAGGACGCACGCAGTATAAGAGCGGGAGCAGGCAGGAGGAGCTTATATGACAACGCTAATAACAGGCGCAGCCGGATTTCTTGGTTCGCATCTTGTAAAATCGCTGCTCGCACAAGGCAAGCAGGTGATTGGCATCGATAATCTATCTACGGGGCGACTGCAAAATATCGAGGATGTTCGCAGCCATGCCCTTTTTGAGTTTTTCGAGTGTGATGTATCAGCTCCAAACGTGCTTGAGCTGGAAGCAGTCCATGGTGTGAGTGAAATCTATCATCTCGCATCGCCTGCATCGCCTGTTTTTTATCAGAGTGCTCCATTCGATACGATTGCAGCCAATACAATCGGCACTCAGCAGATGCTGGAGCTGGCAAGGAAAAATCACGCCAGGTTTTTATATGCGAGCACCAGCGAGGCTTATGGTGATCCGACCTTGCATCCACAGCCAGAGGAGTATTGCGGCAATGTAAATACGTGGGGACCGCGGGCCTGCTATGACGAGGCGAAGCGACTGGGTGAGGTCATTTGCTACGAGTATTTCCAGCGCTTTGAGGTACAGGTAAAGGTTGCGCGCATTTTCAATACCTACTCAGCGGGGCTGCGTAATGACGACGGCAGGGTCATCTCCAATTTTGTCACCCAAGCCTTGACGGGGGAAGACATAACCGTGTACGGCGATGGCAATCAGACGCGTTCCTTCTGCTATGTGGATGACAATATACGCGGGCTTCAATTGATGATGGAGAAGGACGCTGCGACAGGTGAAATCATCAATATTGGAAATCCGAGGGAAATCTCGATTTTAGAGGTAGCCCGTCTGGTGAAGAAGCTGAGCCAGTCTACGAGTCGGATCAGCTTTCATCCGTTGCCACTTGATGATCCAAAGGTGCGGCGTCCGGTCATTGAAAAGGCGAGGAAGCTGCTTGCGTGGGAGCCTCAGATTCATCTCGAGGAAGGGCTGAGTCGAACGATCGCGGCGTATCGAAATCAGCTGATTGTAAACTAGAGCAGCGAAAAAAGGAGGGGGAGCAGCCGATGAATGTCGTGTGCATCGGGGCTGGATACGTAGGGAGTGTGACAGGAACTGCTTTTGCAGCGATTGGTCATCAGACGACCATTATCGATATCGACCAGAAAAAGATTGAGCGAATGAACAGGGGAGAAAGCCCGATTTACGAGCCGGGCATGGAGCAATTTCTCCCCGCCTTAATCGGGAGAAATCTGTTTGTCACCTCGTCCTATGACGCAGTGGCGGAAGCGCAGGTCGTATTTATTGCAGTCGGAACGCCATCACAGGAGGATGGAACGGCTGATCTGCGCTATATCAAGCTGGCGGCAGAGCATATCGGGCGGGCTCTTTCCAAAGAAAGGTTCACTGTCATTGTGAACAAATCGACAGTGCCAGTAGGGACATCGGAGCTTGTCGCGTCTCTGGTTGAGGAAGCCTCAGGCTTAGTGGCCGACAAAGATTTTACCGTTGTCAGCAATCCAGAATTTTTGCGTGAAGGGTACGCACTGGAAGACGTTTTTTTCCCGGATCGGATTGTTGTTGGTACAGTCCAGCCACAGGGTTTGCAGGTGATGAGGGAGCTCTATCACAATCTGATTGAAAGAGTGGGGTACGATCAATTATCCGAACTTTTTCCTTTCTCCTATCATCCTCAAATGCCGAAAGCCACTTACTTTGAAACGGATGCCAAAAGTGCCGAGCTGATCAAATATGCCGCAAATGCCTTTCTGGCTGTGAAAATCAGTTATATCAATGAAATGGCGCGGTTATGCGAGGTGCTCGGCGGCAATGTGCGCGATATCGCAGAAGGCATGGGACTCGATACGCGAATCGGCAAGAAATTTTTGCAGGTATCGAGCGGCTGGAGTGGGAGCTGCTTCCCCAAGGACACCGCTGAGCTGCTCGCAACGAGTCAAAAGTACGGCAGCGAGATGACGGTGGTAAAAGCCGCAATCGAGTCAAACGAGCGAATGCATCTGCATGTGGTGGAAAAGGTTGTTCGCAAGCTGCAATCATTGAACGGGAAGCGAATCGGCATATTGGGGCTCACCTTCAAGCCGGATACAGATGATGCACGCAAGACACAGGCCTCGTACATCATTCAAAAATTGGTTGAGCTCGGCGCCAGCGTACGTGTGCATGATCCGCAGGGGATGGCGATGTTTCAATCCCTGAACAGCCACTTGAAGGTTACGTACTGCCGTGAGCCGCTCGAAACGGGTACGAGATCCGATGCCGTCATCCTACTCACGCATTGGCAGGAATACCAGGAGCTCGACTGGGAAGCGATGTACCCCGTGATGCGCCGTCCCTATGTGCTCGATACACGCAATTATTTGGAATCTGCTAGACTCACAGCCCTTGGCTTTTGCTATGAAGGTCTTGGCTTGTCTACGATTTCGCCGAGTGTGGCGGGAGATGGTGTGATGGGGGGATGAAAGACGACCAGGTGCGAATGACGCGTCGGAAATTTCTGAAGTACGCTGCGTTATCTAGCATGCTGTTTTCGATCGGAAATATCCCTTTATGGCATAACCAGTGGAAATTGGACAGTGCTGCACCAGCACTCGCATTGCCACCGCGTGAGGTGTTTCCGCGTAAGCCGGTGGTTGTGGATGAAAACAAAAAGCCGGGCAATGCCGACTGGCGGGTAACAAAGCCTGCGGCAGGAGCAATCGCGGGTTACGCATCTAGTACAAGTGTCGTGGCTGGCGAAACGATTCGTTTTTATATCAGTACGAGAACTGGTGGCATCAAGTACCGATTGGATGTGTATCGCCTCGGCTACTACCAAGGCAAAGGTGCGAGGCTGCATTTTACCAAATCAGACTTGATCGGACAGGCACAAGGCTGGTGGTCAAAAACGGAAGGGCGACATGGGCTTCCAGAGCCTGATCCAAAAACGAAGCTGCTTCATCTGGAATGGAAGTCTTCCTATTCATTGAAGATTCCCGAGGATTGGGTAACGGGACTTTATATTGTACGCATGACAGATGCTGATGGTTTTCAGTCGTATATCCCTTTCCTGATTCGCGATGAAAAGTATGAGCATGACTTTATGGTACAGTCAGCCGTGACGACATGGCATGCCTACAGTGCATGGGGTGGTTATGGATATTACGGTCATTACGACGAAAAGACCCATGAATATGTCGACTACGATACGGATCGGAAAAAAGTCGCCGTCGCCATTTCCTACAATCGGCCGTATGAGCAGTATCACGGTTCAGGAGATTTGTATCTGGAATATCCGACTGTCTACTGGCTGGAGTCAAAAGGCTACGACATCGGGTATGTGACCAATATCGACACGCATTTGAACAGGGTAAAATGGCGTCCAAAAGGGTTCATTTCACTCGGCCATGACGAGTATTACTCACGCCAAATGCGATTGTACGTGGAGCATTTGCGCGATCAGGGCGTGCACTTGGCTTATCTGGGAGCGAACAATATTTTTTGGCAAATTCGCTTTGAGGATGAAAAGGGGAGAATTCTCTCCAATGACGAGGAACCACGCTTTCAGATTTGTTATAAATACCGGGCCATCGAAGAGGACCCGACACAGCATCGCAAGCTACTCACGACTGAATGGCGCAATTTGAACGAACCGGAGAATCAGTTGCTTGGCCAAATGTATGACGGACTCGTGTATACCGGTCCCGACTGGGTGGTAAGCCAGCCGAAACATTGGTTATATAAAGGGCTGGATGTGAAAGAGGGGGACAAGGTGAAGCACTTGATCGGGTGGGAGTATGATTCGGTGAAAAATCATATATTTACACCATCCAATCTGGAAATCATCGCAGCCTCTCCGCTTGTAAATACGACCGGGGAAACAGCTGTTGCGCATACGACCATCTATCGCTACTGGACGGATGCATTTGTGTTCGATGCGGGTACGATTTACTGGTGCTTTGGGCTGTCGAACCCGTGGAATGACGAAAGAGGTAGTGTAAGTGAAATCATTCAGGGAGTAACCGCAAACTTGTTGGATCGTTATATCCAGCCTACGTAAAAGGAGAAAAGCGATGTTAAAGGATATGGAAAGGCTTTTGTATCGCCGCCAGTTTGTGCTAGGCACGAGGTACATGGATCGAAACGACTGGCAGGGGATAGAGCTGGATCAAGGACTGTTTCTTAGCGTTCATCCTGATTTGGACATTACGCAATCTACTTGCCATGGCTATCGCTTGACGTTGCTTGGATACATCATTGATCCTTATCATCCTGAGTGGTCCAATGCAGATATTTTGAATGACGTCCACAAGAACTCCAGCTCGTTTGACGAGCTATTGGCAGGGATCGAACATTGTGGCGGCAGATGGGTGCTGATTTACCAGAACGATACACAGATCAAGCTGTTCACGGATGCTGTCGGCATGCGGCAAGTCTTTTATTCCGTACAATCAGATGGTGTTTGGTGCGCGTCACAGGCATCTATGCTCGCCCATTTGATAGGAGCAGAGTCAGAGGACGATGAGGAGCTGCAGGCGTTTGTCCAGTCAGCTGAGTATCGGAAAATGGAGCAGCTTTGGCCTGGGGATGGCTCGATTTACAAAGGAATCAAGCATCTGACCCCCAACCATTATCTCGATATCAAAAAAGGGACGATCACACGTTATTGGCCACTGTGCAAATTAGAGCCGATTGGGATAGAGGAGGCAGTCCGGGGGGCGGTAGAAATCTTGAAGGGTTCGCTGCGCGCTATCGCCAATCGTGCAAAAGTGATGCTTCCGGTAACGGCAGGCTTGGACAGCCGGATTTTGCTTGCAGCAAGCAAGGAGGTCAGCGAAGAGGTTCACTACTATATCGCGCTCCACTCCGGTTTGTCAGAACAAGCGACAGATGTGAAAGTACCAGCAGCTCTGTTTGCTTCGTTAGGGAAAAAATTCCATATCCATCCAGCACTCGAAAAAGTGGATGAGACCTTTGTGCAAATCAACCAGCAAAGTACGCAAATGCGTGATTTACCCAAATCGCAAATCTTTTACCAGCATTATCTCATGTCAGAAGGGCGGATCAACATCAGCGGAAATTACAGCGAGATCGCCCGAGAGGTTTATTACGATTACCATCCCAATCGAACAATTGATGGCCGGTTCCTGTCGCGCAACATCAAGCTGGGGGAGCATGCGTATGCGCTTCGATGCTATGAAGAGTGGCTAGATCCGATCAGGTCGTACGAGGAGAGATTCGGAATCAGACTGCTTACGATGTTTGAGTGGGAGCAGCTATACGGAAGATGGGGTGCGATTCACTCCGCGGAGCAAGATATTGCAATCGAAGAATTCAGCCCGTTCAACAACCGCAAGCTGCTCGTGACCCTGCTATCGGTCAAGCATGACTATGGCACGCGAAATCATTTGTACCGCAAAATGATTAACCAGATGTGGCCAGAGACATTGAATGCGCCGATCAACCCGCTGCCACCACTCAAATTTCTCAGACATTGCGGAAAAGAACTGTTGCGAGGAAGCCTTTATTATGGCAATCAAGCGGTAAAAGCGTTCAGTAGCCGAGGAATCAGCAAGCGCGGGGAGGGAACGACGTGAGCCAGGGAAAGAGACGGTATCGCGTAGCCATTTTGTACAAGTCATTGCCTCAGTACCGGCGCCGGTTTTATGAGCTGCTCAAAGAGCGACTGGAAGAGCGCGACATCGACTTTGTACTGATCTACGGACAGCCGGGACACTCAGAAGCTGTCAAAAAAGATTCGATCGAGCTGGAGTGGGCGCACAAAATTGAGAACAAAATTTTTCGGTTCGGTTCGCGTGAGCTGTACTGGCAGCCCTGCACCTCGCTTTTGCGAGACACAGATTTGGTCATTGTAGAGCAGGCGAGCAAGCTCCTCATTAACTACTACCTGATGTTTCAAAATCAGCTGGGGATTCGGCGAATTGCGTTTTGGGGTCACGGGCGAAATTTACAAGCGCATAATGCAAGCTGGTCGGGAGAGCGGGTAAAGGCATGGCTGTCAAAGCGAGTGTATTGGTGGTTTGCCTACAATGAGCTTAGCGCCAGAATTGTCCGCGAGCTAGGCTTTCCGCAAGAGCGAATTACTTCCGTGCAAAATGCAATTGATACCCAACAGCTTGTGAGCGCGAGCGAAGCATGGACACCAGAGAAGCTTGCGGCTTTTAAACAATCACTTGGCATTACCAGCGACAATGTTTGTCTGTACACAGGTGGCATCTACCCGGAGAAACGAATCCCTTTTCTCTTGCAGGTATGTAGCAGAATACGCGAGCTTGTCCCTGATTTTCAGATGATCTTTATCGGTGCGGGAATGGACGATTCCCTCGTCAAAGAGGCAGCCAGCCAACATTCATGGATCAACTATATCGGACCTAAGTTTGAAACCGAGAAAGTACCGTATTTCAAAATCTCCAAGCTGTTTCTCATGCCAGGACTGGTTGGACTTGCTGTGCTGGATACGTTTGCCCTCGGCGTACCCCTGATCACAACCAAGCTCGATTACCACAGTCCCGAAATCGAGTATCTCGTCAATCGGGAAAACGGTGTGATGCTTGATGATCCCGAAGATTTGGAAGCTTATGCACAAACCGTGGCGCAATTGTTGACAGATGATCAACAGCTGCGCATCTTGCAGGAAGGATGTCAAAAGGCAAAGCTCACGTACACGATAGAAGAAATGGCCGAGCGATTCGCCTATGGGATCAGTCAGGCGATTGGCAAGGAAAATCCCGGTACACCCCGCATATCGAAGGAGGAGCAAATATGGCAGTCGTAATCGTAACCGGTTCAGCCGGATTGATCGGATCAGAGACAGCAGCATTTTACGCCGAAAGTGGCTATCAGGTAGTCGGGATTGATAACAATATGCGGCAAACCTTTTTTGGAGCAGAAGGCTCTACGCTATGGAATCGCTCCCGGCTCATCGAGAGCTATCGCAGCAACTATGAGCATTACGATGCAGATATACGCAATGCGAATGAGCTGGAGCCCATTTTTGCAAGGTACGGACAGGAGATTGTGCTGATCGTCCATACAGCCGCACAGCCTTCGCATGACTGGGCAGCCAAAGATCCGATTACGGACTTTGCTGTGAATGCGAATGGCACTCTTCATTTGCTGGAAGCGACACGGAAATACTGCCCAGGTGCCGTCTTTGTTTTCACCTCTACGAACAAGGTATACGGGGATGCTCCGAATCGGCTTCCATTGATCGAGAAAGAGACGCGCTGGGAGATAGACCCTGCTCATCCGTATCAGAACGGTATCAAAGAGGATTTGAGCGTGGACCAAAATATGCACTCGCTCTTTGGGGCCTCCAAGCTGGCAGCTGATATTCTCGTACAAGAATACGGGAGGTACTTCGGGATCAGGACAGTCTGCTTTCGGGGAGGCGTATTGAGTGGCTCCAGGCAGGCAGGTGTTCCACTGCACGGATTTATTAATTATTTGATGAAATGCGCCATGACAGGTACGCCATACACGATCTTCGGGTACAAGGGGAAGCAGGTCCGTGATGTCATCCATGCTCATGATGTTGTGCGCGCCATTCACGCGGTATACACGCATCCACCAGCTCCAGGAGAGGTGTACAATCTCGGCGGAGGGATTTACTCCAACATTTCTGTCCTCGAAGCCATTCACATGGTGGAGGACGAAACAGGCAGAGCCATAAATTTTGGCTACAGTGATCAGCACCGCTCAGGAGACCATATTTGGTACGTGAGCAGCCTGGAGAAATTCATGCAGCATTATCCGAACTGGAGTATGCAATATTCCATGAAGATGATTTTGGAGGAAATTTATCAGGAAAACAAAGAGCGCTGGAGCGTGACGCCATGATTGATTATGGTGTACATCCGGTTCTCGGAGTGAGGATCGCTGCAGTCGATTACGCTTGTGCAGTGGAGAAGATAGTTTCACACGCAAAAGAAGGCGAGTCGTTCGCCGTAACAGCGCTGGCTGTGCACGGAGTAATGACGGGCTTTTTGGACAGCGTCCACCAGCGGCGGCTAAATGGGCTGGATCTGATTGTCCCGGATGGACAGCCCGTGCGGTGGGGATTGCGGCTGCTGCACCAAATCAGCTTGCCTGATCGCGTCTACGGTCCAGAGCTTACACTGCGGTTGATGCGGGCAGCAGCAGAAGAGAGTCTGCCAGTCTTTCTATATGGCAGTACCGAAAAAACGATTAAGCTGCTCGCCAAAAATTTGTGTGAGAAATATCCGGGGCTGATCATTGCGGGTATGGAGCCATCCAAATTTCGCCAGCTCACCACAATCGAGCAGCAGGAGGTCGTATCGCAGATCAAAAAGAGTGGAGCCAGGCTGGTACTCGTCGGCCTGGGCTGTCCCCGGCAGGAAACGTGGGTGTACGAATATCGCAACAAGCTCTCGATGCCATTGATTGCGGTAGGCGCTGCCTTTGATTTTCACGCGGGCCTCTTGCCGCAAGCGCCCGCATGGATGCAAAAGCGAGGGCTGGAATGGCTGTTTCGGATGATTCAAGAGCCGAAGCGGCTTTGGCGCAGGTATCTGTATTTGAATCCCCTCTATTTGTTCAATCTGTTTGCTGAAAGGCTGGGGATCAAGCGAATTCCGGTGTTGCTGCCGGATCAAACGGAAAAAGAGGAGTCGTATGGATAGAAGAATGAGTACACTCGATCCATGACAAAGGAGCATGATGAGGAATGATCAGAGAGATTTTTTTGCTTCGATCTGTTGCTTGCCTCTGTGTAGTACTGATTCATTCCGCCAGCATTATGATCAACAAGATGTATGAAGAGGCAGATGCCTCCCTGGAAAAAGGCATCTGGACCTCACTTTTATTGCTACTCATGTTCGCTACTCCACTTTTTGTGTTCATTTCCGAATTTTTGATCTCGTACTCCCGCTCAGTCAAATCACCAAAAACATTTTTGTGGAAGCGGATCAAGTTTATTTTGTTTCCCTTTGTCGCGATGGCAGTTTTCTACGCATTTCTTACCTCGATTACAGGCCAGCATGCACTGTCTGAGTTTGGTCATTTTTTGTGGCAAAATCTCGTTCTTGGCAAATTTCACGGCTACTTTATCCTCATTATTTTTCAATTTTATCTCTTGCACGTACTCTTCCAGCGCTATGGACAAGGTTGGTCATGGAAATGGGTGCTGACCGTCTCATTATTGGTGAATGTCGCCTATTTGGGCTATTTCAGCTTTGTCCGCACATTTGATGATCCGCACTCGGAATACCAAGCGTGGTGGCTTCCGTTTTTGGGGTGGATATTCTACTTCACTTCGGGCTATTACTGTGGACGCTATTTTGATCAGGTGAAGTCCGCTTTGATCACCTATCGACGCTGGATCTGGGTGGCAACGCTATTGCTCGCCTGTATGATGCTGTTCTTGCACCACAGTGGTCTGATTACGATCATGTCCTCCAAGCGCGTCGATGTCCTGCTGTATGCGATCGGGATGATTTTTTCCTTATTTGCCTGGGCGGTTCAAGTAAAAAGAGTACCGCGTATCCTCGTCGCCATCAGCCAATATTCCTTTAGCATCTATTTACTGCATATCTTTTTCCTGATGTGCGTGAGCAAACTGTTCTCCATGCTTTTCCCCACGCTGCATCAATCGCTGCTGTTTCTGGTGGCTTTGTTCGTGGGAGGGGTGTGCCTGTCATGGGGCGCTGCCTACGTGCTGCAAAAGCTGCCGTTTCACGAGTACTTGATCGGGAAACTAGGGAAAGCCTTGCCGCGCGAAGAAGACACGACAATAAACAAAAAAGCGCCACAAGGGCGCGAGCTTGCTACTGGGGAACAAGCGTAATTTTAGGGGCAGTGGTATATGTGATGCGAATTCTGTCACCTGCAGCCAGCCGGACAATTCCCGAGACCAGTCCCGTATCGTACCAAGTTGTGCCATTGCGGGAAAACTCAATGAGAGAAACGCTGCCTTTTGCGACCAGAACATCGAGTGGATACGCATTCGTGTTTTGCAGCACATACGGGCTTCGACCAATGGTGGGCACGGTAGGATTGGCCGGTTTTCCTTTTGCAGGCTGTGCGAGGGGAGCAAAAGTGGGTGCACTGTAAGAGACGGCCTGATTGGCTTGCGTCGTTTTCGCCGTGGAACCAAGCTCATAGCGTGTTGGACTCTGCTGATACGAGACGAGGTACACATTTGGGTCGGTTCCGATCTTGACGTAATCACCGATACTCAGGGCATCCGCTTTGGTGACAACCAATACATTGGAGCCATTCGTCAGACTGCCGTTTACCGATTTTAAAGTGCCAAATGTACCGGAGGCAGTACAGACCCAGCCAATCCCCTCCGAAGCGATAAGGTCTGCATCAGTAAACAGAAATTGATCGCCTTTGGTAAAAGACCCTGCTGACGGTACGATAGGCGAATAGGTGATATTGTAAGCGTGCGGCACATTATTTTCGATCTCGCCGATCTGCGTCAACGAAATGCTCGACACATACAAGGTTTGTTGCTGCCCATCCGGTGACAGGTTTACGAGTGTAAGTCGAAGGTCAGGTGAGGGATCTGGATCTCCAAAGTCATAGAAAAACGATACGTCTCTGGTCAAAAATGTGTCTTGGGGTGTGAGAGGGAGGTAGGCTTCGTCTATAAAGGGTGTTCCCGTAGAACTAACTTCAAACCCGATTCCCCATTTGCCCTGTGTCGTTGCAGGAGGGAGCTTGTAAGTAATCGCTAGCTTGTAGGAGTACCCTTTTTGCAGAGGTTTTTTCAAACGCTGGAGAATTTGCCCATACTGACCAGCAGGAGTGAGCGTCAGAACGGTTTTGTCTGCTGGAGAATCGGTGCCACTATATTTACTAGCAGACATGCCGAGCAGCTCCCAGCCAATCGGAAACGTACTGTCTGAGAAATTCATGCGGAAGTCATGATTGTATAGAAGCTCTGTATCCGCATCTGCCTTTCGGTCAAAAACAGGCGCCTCCACTTGCGAGCTGAGCAGCTTCACATACAGCGGCAGATTGGTCACCGTAATGGCATCAGAGGTGGGGAGCGCCGTTCCGTCGGCAGCCTGGGTTTGGCTGATGGCGAGCTCGGCGGAGAGAGGGAACAAGACAGAGCGATCATCGTCTGTCCACAAAATATAACCAGCCCGGCCATCAGGATAGGTCAGTGAAACTGTGTGTACGCCCTCGCGAGAAACGACATACTGGTGAATAGTAGCGCCAGTAAGCCAATCGACCATTCGCTGATAAGCACGTCCGGTTGCCGCGACATTTGGAAGATGAGCGAGGTCGAGCAGCCGGATTCGTGACCATGGCTGGTCCATTCCGTAGAATACTGCGCGATTCATTCCGGCAACCCAGTTGCACAGGAACATCCGATGAATATAGGCGATCGCCAAATCGTCAGGCATTTGATTGGAATAGTCGTTTTCGTCGCTTCCATACAGAATGCCTTTGTAATAATAGCTGTTCCAGCTGCTCTCGGTATTCCAGACCGGCAGTGAGCCTGCTCCAGCTTGCGTGATTGTTTTGCGGTACGCATAGGCCAGATCAATCATAGCCTCTGGCGGCTTGGGATACCCGTAGAGATGCACCCCGACAATATCAATCCAATTTGCCCCTCCTGCGCGTAAAAAGTCACCCATGCCACTTACACCACTTGCTCCTGTATAGCTGGGGCTGATGATCTGAATGTTTGGGTCAACAGCTTTCAAAGTCTTGTATGCTTCCATGGTCAGCTCGACCAGCTTTTCAAGCGTGCCTGAATAAAAGCCGCTTAAGTTCGCTTCATTCCACACTTCGTAATACATGATTTTTCCTTTGTAGCGCTGTCCCAGAGCAAGGATGTAGTTGCGCCAGTCCTGAATGTTGCTGGGCGGGATACTGTTGTAGTAGGACCCGTAGTCAGAGGACCATTTGCCGCCTGTTGCCCAGTCAGGTGGTTGCCCCAGCAGCATGATGATGTCGAGATTGTTTTGTGTGGCAAAAGCGACATATTTGTCGACTTTGCTGAATTCAAAATTGCCTTTTGATTTTTCAATCTCTCGCCAGTTCGTCTCTAACCGCATCAGTCCAAAGCCTAGTGGACGAGCATTATTGACGTCCTCAATTTGAATACCGAAAAAGCGCCTATCAATGGGGCCAGTCAAATAGTTGTTACTCATAGGTGATTTCATGACCTCCGTCCGTTTAGTGGAGTAGATACTCTCATGATATGAAGCCGAGGAGGTGCTTGTATAAGCAGTCGTACAATCTTGTTTAGAAATAGACAAGAGCTATCTGACTCATTGTTTTACAAATTTTACCTAATTATTTTCTTCTGAAAGGAGGTGATCGCGTTGCGTTTGCTTTTGCGGTGGAAGCTGGTGCTTGTCATCATGCTCGTACTGGTTGTCGGTATTATTTTCATCAGAAAAGAACAGCAGCATGCTCCAACGGTAGTGTTAACTCCCATTTCCGCTGATGTCGGAGTGAACCAGATGGGCTACGCTCCCTCTGCTGTCAAATTTGCATATACGACGTTGTCCGTTCAACAGTTCTCGCTTGTTCAGCTGCTGGATGGTCAGACTGTGTTTACAGGAACGCCGAAGATGAGCAGGTTGGATGAAAGTACAGGAAAAGAAGTGTACGTCCTGGATTTCTCCAGCTACAAGAAGTCTGGTACATACCAAATCCGTCTGCCAAATGGCATGGCCAGCGCCCCCTTTCAAATTTCTCCGCGTGTGTACGAGGCCGTCTACAAGCAAGCGATGCGCTCGTATGAATTACAGCGATGCGGAGTGGCCATTGACGACCCGCTGACACACGTCCAGCACGCCGAATGCCATATCAATCCGGCAGTACTTTTCACGGATAAAAGCCAGAGCAGAGACGTGGTAGGCGGCTGGCACGACGCCGGAGATTTTGGTAAATACATGTCCAATGCAGGGGTTACCGTTGCGCAGCTGCTATTATTACAAGAGCTGGCACCGCAAACCGCGGAAGATGGAGTACTGGATCTGTCACAGCCAGCAAGTGATGATCCGGATGCACTCGCCGTCATTCGGGTAGAGCTGGATTGGATGCTGAAAATGCAAAGGCAGGACGGAGCCGTCTATCACAGTGTAGCGACAGCCAAATTCCCTGGGATGATCTTGCCACAGGACGATCTGGCTACCCAGTATATCTATGATATTTCTACACCTGACACGGCTATTTTTGCAGCAGCGATGGCGCGAGCATCACGAGCATACCTTCCGTATGACGAGAGCTACTCCCAGCGCTTACTGGATGCATCCATGAAGGCGTGGAGCTTTTTGACAAAAACGAAAGAAATTCTTTCCCTGGGGGACAAGCAGGCGTATCGCCCTAGCAGCGACAGGGACAAGCGTGTTTGGGCTGCTGCAGAGCTGTATGTGACGACAGGCCACCCTGTTTTCAGAGATTATGTAGAGCAGCATATAGAGGAGCTGGAGCTTAATCCTGCCAGGATCGTACCTTCCTATTGGCAAAATACTTCCTCCATGGCGATCCTCACTCTTGCCCTTGGAGCTCAGGAGGAGTGGGAGCTGGCAAGCGAGCTGCGCCAAAGACTGATCCAGCATGCAGACGTGGTTGTCAACAAAATGAATCACAGTCCCTATGGCAGCCCGCTTCAGCCTGCGGACTACGATTGGGGCTCAACCAGAACAACACTCGGATATGGACTGCATCTGGCAACAGCGAATCAAATAAACCCGCAGCCGTACTATCCGCATGCTATCTCCAGGCAGCTGGATTGGGTACTCGGAGCAAATCCACTGGCGCAATCTTTTGTTACGGGGATAGGAATCTCTTCGCCGATGCAGCCGCACAATCGCTACACGGTTGCCAGTGGCGTCTTGATTCCAGGATTGCTGGTAGGAGGTCCTAACACCTATACAAACGACAAGATTGCTCCCAAAAAGCTCGGACCGCACAGCTATGTCGATGATTCCCGTTCGTATGCAACCAATGAAAATGCGATTGATTACAATGCCGCACTGGTAGTCGTCGCCGGCTATCTGAACGAATGGCATCAGAGAAGGGAGCAAACCTGGTTTTCGCGATTGTTTCAGTTTCAGTAACTCATCGAAAAAAAGCAGCCTGCCTTTTGGGTAAAGAGCGATGCGGTAGCAGGATAAGCACCGCAATCCTTTTTCAAAGGCAGGCTTTCTTACGTCAAAAACAAGAGATAGATGCCCATAATCCCGATGTCAGCTAGAATGTGACTTATGATCGAGCCAAACAGCGAGTGCTGCCGATGACGCATGTACCCCCAAATTACCCTGGCCAAAAACACGGGCACGACCATCACAATATTGTACGGCCATGCAAAAAGCGGTATGACGGAAAGGAAATGATAGAGGCTGTAAAAGACAGCCGTCACGACGATGACGGTTACGGGTCTATAGTGCTTCGCCAGCTTTTCATGCATATAGCCGCGCCAATATACTTCTTCCAGTATCGGATTGACCACCATCAGGATCAGGATCAAACCTCCGATGTGTGCACCTGTAAAATTCCAGCTTGCAAGCAGCTCTGTCAGATCGTTTCGATCAAAGAGTGCCGTATGAGAGAAATAACCCCCGCCTAGGATGGCGAGCAAAAAAATAGCTCCCGTGACCAAGCCAGTCCAAACATTTTTCCGCGAAAAGGATAAGCCAAGCGCATGAAGTGTCTGTCGGCGGGTAGCCTTTTTCACAATAAGAAAATCCGTCACAGGAGCCAATAAAAGCCAGCTGTAAAATAGTAGAAACGTAACAGGAACACTGCCAATGATTTGCAGACCGAGAAAAATGAGCAGCGTCGGAACGAGCAAAAACAGAGTCATCAACATGAAATCGCCGCCAGTTCATCAAATAGGTATGACTATCTATTCACATCGTAGCGGGAAGTGTGGGAGGAGTGCAGTACCAATTTTGTCTGGTACCTTCTGGTCGAAAATGTGTGAGAGGGAGAGAGCAGAAGAAGCAAGGATTTTCGCATTGACGAAAAATCAGTAAAAAATTTACAATAAATGTGTATTTCAGGCAGCTTCGGAGGGATTTGATGAGCACCACATCCTTTTCACGCATGGAGCCTTTTCTGGCGGACGTTCGAAAGCATTGTTTCCTGCTTGCCAAACACGAGTGGGATGCGGAGGACTTGCTGCAGGATACACTGACCAAGGCGTACCGATCGATTCAACAACAGCCCGAACGAGAGCTGAGCAAAGCCTATCTCAAACAGATCGCCACCAATGCGTGGATCGATCATTGTCGCAAAAAACAGACAAATAGGCGGGGCGAGGTGTTCGATGAAGCTCTCCATTTACAAAAGTCCGTTCCAGATGATCCATTTACGATTCGAGAAAATTTTGAACAGCTGGCGAATCGTTTGAATGCACGGCAGATGGTATTGATTCTTTTGATCGATATTTTCTCCTTTACGGCACCCGAAACGGCGAGGCTGCTGAACATGACTGTCGGGGCGGTAAAGGAAGGAGTAAAAAGGGCGCGCCATCGGTTGCAATCGTTAGCCAGTCAAGCGAGAGGCGACAGAGACGATTCTGATGGTGACTTAAGAAAAAGGCAGGCCGCGGCAGCGCTTGTAACAAAAGAAGACTTCGAGCAATTTTTGGCAGCTTTTCGCGCGGGTGATCCGTACGCCCTTTGCGATACGTATTTGCAATTTGCGGAGCATGGCGTGCGTATCGAGAAAGTTTCTGTTCGTGCGGACAAGCTGTTTTTTTCCGTGCGAGACCCAGATGGTCATTTGATTACTTTTTTTCAGGAATGGCCATGACCCCGTTTCTTTTTGCCTCACTTTTACGTTTAGGAAAGAGAAAGTCCAAAAGTGGTTCACCCACATAAAAAGGAGTGAGTGCTATGAGCACATTCGTACGTCATTTCGCTGTGATTCAAGTGCCAGTCAAAAGTTTGGAGGTATCGGTGAAGTGGTACCGGGAAGTACTGGGTGTTCCGTTTACCTTTGAGTATACACCGGGAGATCATGAGGCATGGCTGAATATTGGAGGAGTAGGACTTGGACTGGTACAGAGCCCGAGTGTTCCCCGCCTGGATTTCAGCAATATGGCTGGGGAGATGCAACCAATCATCTCTCTGCAGGTAGATCAGATTCATGCTGTGCATGAAGACCTGCGCAGCAAAGGAATTGAGACGAGCGAGATGCGCTACAAAAAGAGTGGTGGCTACAGCTTTACGCTTCGTGATCCGGATGGGCACCTGACCAATCTGTGGGGCGGTTGGCCGTCTGCGGAAGACGAAGCAGCGAATGCGTAATCTCTGGGTTCTCCTCGCGTCTACGGTATAATAAAGACAGAAGATACGACAGAGAGGGGAATCCGCATGTCCTTGCGCGAGATACAGGAAAGTGTCCAGCAGATTGCGTGGGCGGTGGCATCCGTTCTGCGCGTAGAGGTAGAAATTGCTGACACGGATTTGATGCGGATAGCTGGAACAGGACGAACACAGGCAGGCGTACTGCACACGATGGCGGGTCAGGATCACGTCTATCGTTCCTCCTTGTTTGCGGGACAACCTGTGGTCATCACACGCCCCGGCGAAGATGAGCGTTGTCGGCCGTGCGCCCACTTTGGCAATTGTGCGGAAACGGGGGAAATCTGCTGTCCGATTATGCTGGATGGACAAAAGGTGGGTGTCATAGGCCTGCTCGCTTTTGATCAGGAGCAACGGGAGCGGCTGTTCTCCGATGTCAGCTCGATCCTGAACTTTTTGCAAAAGATGGCTGAGCTGATCTCGATCAAGCTCAAGGAGCATCTCATGTATGTGGAGCAGCAGCTTGCGCTGGAAAAGCTGCGTGTCGTCATGGACGACCTAGATAAAGCCATGCTCACAGTGGATCAGGGGGATCGAATCGTTCAGGCCAATCAAAGGGCACGCCAGTTTCTACAGCTTGGGGCACAGGATTGCTTTGCCGCGCTCGACATAACAGCATGGCTTGCGGCGATCCGGGAAGCAGATCAAATGCAGGCGAATCCGAAAAAGGTCGTGCTGGAGATCGGGCACGAGGCGAAGGAATTTTTGTTTTCGCTCAAGCCGATCGTGCTCGATGGAAAAATACGGGAATGGGTCATTACCCTCGATGATGTCGAGGAGGTCGTAGAAATCGCGAGGCAGGTTGGCGGCTATGAGCGGGAGGATGCTTTTGCCGTTATCGTAGGAAGCAGTCCTTCTATCCAGCGAGCCAAAGACGTGGCGAGGCGAGTCGCGGAGAGCGATTCTACTGTATTGCTTCAAGGCGAGAGCGGTACGGGAAAAGAGCTGTTTGCCAAAGCGATTCATCAAGCCAGCCAGCGAAATGCCCAGCCGTTTATCTCCATCAATTGCACCGCCATCCCTGAGCAGTTGCTGGAAAGCGAGCTGTTCGGGTACGAAGAAGGCTCTTTTACCGGTGCACGAAAGGGAGGCAAGCAGGGCCTGTTTGAGCTGGCTGGATCGGGCACACTCTTTTTGGATGAGATCGGCGACATGCCGCTACATTTGCAAGGAAAGCTGCTTCGCGTTCTTCAGGAAAAAGAGGTTCAGCGTGTAGGAGGAGCTGGCAAGGCGATTCCTGTTCATGCTCGAATCATTGCGGCAACCCATCTGGATTTGCCGGAGCGGGTCACTCAAGGCTTGTTTCGTATGGATTTGTTTTATCGTCTACATGTGATTCCGATTCATTTGCCGTCCTTGAGAGATCGGCGTGAGGATATTTTGACCTTGGCAAATCGTTGTCTGATAGAGTGTGCGACCCGATTAGGCAAGCCTATTGTTGGATTTTCGCAAGAGACAAAGGCACTTTTGTTTCATCATGACTGGCCTGGTAATGTCCGCGAACTGGCGAATGTCATCGAGTATGCAGTCAACATGGAAACCGCAGCTTCCATCCAAGCGACGAGTTTGCCTGGCGCAATTGTGAAAGCTAGGAAGCGTGACGCCCTGTCAGCTTCATCCGGGCATGAAGGACAACGAGAAGGGCTGCTTTCGCTAAAAGAAATGGAGCGGCTCGCGATTGCGGAAGCATTACTACGTGTCCAGATTAGGAAAGGGCGAAAAGAAGAAGCTGCCGAGCTGCTCGGCATCAGTCGCGCCAGCCTATTCCGCAAAATGAAAGAGTACGGTCTGTCTAAATAAGGCAGAGAGCAGGGTCAGCTCCCCGGGGGCTGGCTTTTTGGCTTCTGTCTATTGTTTGTGGTATGATGTGTGGGAAGGTTTTTGGAAGAAGGCTATGAGAGGAGTGTCGAATGAGAGTGAAAGAGATTATGGGATGGGTTCGTTCAATTGCCTTTGCAGTAGCTTTTGCCCTGGTCCTAGGAATCTTTGTGTTCCAGCCATATAAGGTTGATGGTCATTCCATGGACCCTACCTTGCAGGATCAACAGCGAATTTACGTGTCAAAACTTTCACATACGTTTTCTTATCTTCCAAATTATGGGGATATCGTTGTCATTGACAGTCGCGTACAAAGAGAGCGCTCCTTTATGGACGACCTCACCAGTCACCCGCTCGTGTCTCTGTTGACAGGAACACAAGAGGATCACTCCATGTACGTCAAGCGTGTCATCGGAAAACCAGGAGACGTACTGGAATTCAAGGATCAAAAAGTATACCGAAATGGTACTGCTCTGGATGAGCCGTATATCAAGGAAGCCATGCAGTTCGTTGCAGACGGAAAACTGACTGTTCCCGAAAACCATATTTTCGTGATGGGAGATAATCGCAATCACAGTACTGATTCGCGGGAAATCGGATTTATTCCGGTAGATCACATCATGGGCACAATGATCGAAAATCCATTTACATCTTAAAAAGCCTTACACCAAAGGTTGTCCAATTGCGGGCAACCTTTGTTTCTACAGAGGGAGATAATTTTTGTCGTCTAAATCTTCTGCCATTGAAAAAGGAGGGGCTGTCCATGCCCAGCATCATGATTGCAGACCGAGATCCGAATGAACGTACTGGAATGAGCTGGCTCGTATCCAGCTGTGCGATTCCGTATAAACAAGTACTTTCGGCGGGGACGATGGCAGAAGTATTCCAATTAATGGAGTCGCAAACACCTGAAGTGATCTGTCTCGAATTGGACATGATTGGTAAGGGGCAATGGGAGCGACTCAAGCTGCTGGTGGAGCAGTACAAGCCGACTGTACTGGTCACGACGGCAGAAGCTACGTTTGAGCGTGCGATGCAAGGAATCGAGCTGCATGCACGCGACTTATGGATCAAGCCTCAAACCCCCGAGTATATCAGACGCGTGTTGACTCGCTGCTGTCAGGAACGGATCTCTCGGAATCAGATCAATCAAGAGGTGAGCGGTTCGACAGGACTGTTCAGAGAGGTTTCGTATCTGGATTTGTTTTTTCCGCGCCCCATGCATGGGAATGCTTACGCGATGATGCTCGCACAATTGGAAGACCCGAAGCGTCACCCGGAGCTGCTTCGTTTTTTCGAAGACTATCCGTTTCGTGACAAGCCGATTCTTTTACCACTTAGTGATGGAATCGTAGGTGTGTTTCCGTTAGACGATCCCGAGTCAGTGACCCATTTGCACCAGACAGGCAAGCGTCTGTTGATGGATTGGGAAGGGGGGGGCGATTCCCCACTTTTTCTGGTCATGTATGATTCCAGGCAGCGAGAGCAGAGCTTGCATGAAGCGTATAAGGACGCAAGCCAGGCTTTGTCCATTCGCTTTTTTAAAGGGTACAGGCAGCTGTGGATTGTGGACGATCATGTTGAATGGACTACGATTGATCCTTTTTTGACTCCATCTGAACAGCGCCTGTGGGTAGACATGCTGCATGGCAGCGATCAGGAAGAGCTGAAGCAGTGGATGTACAAGCATTTTTCCTACAAAGAGGCGCCCTTTCCCGATCCAGGCATTTTGCGGATTCGCTTGACAAGTATTTTGGCTCAGGTACGTCGCTACATGAAATCTCATGGATTGGACCATGGAGTACTGGAGCAGGAGTACCATCGGGTGTTTGAGACCATCTTGTATTCACCGATTCTGTATCGGATTGTCGCTTGCCTTTTGTTGTTTATTCAATCTCTGATGGATCTGGTCCAAAAACAGGGGGATGAGGTCAGAGCAGATGTCATCGAGCAGGCTATCCGTTACATGGAAAGGCGCTATACGGACGCTGCTCTGCGCCTGGAGGATGTTGCCCGTCATGTTGATCGCAGCCCTGCTTATTTCAGTACATTATTCACGCAGAAGCAAGGAACATCATTCCGGCAGCTGCTGACCGCCATGCGAGTAAAGGAAGCACAGCGCCTGCTGATGGAGACAACCTTATCCATTGGCGAGATCGCACATCGGACTGGCTTTGTAAATGCCAATTATTTCAGCAAAATTTTCAAGGAAAAGCTGGGTACAACTCCACGTCTTTTACGAAATCAAAAGAAAAGATAACTATCGAATAAAAAGAGAGAAAATTTCGGCGAGACGATCAGTTGATCCGAATTCGACCGAAAAAAGTGGCACCAAATCGAAAGAGTGGTGCCTTTTTTGTGTGCTTTTGCTTTCCTATACTGAATCTATAAGCGATTCAATCTGGAGAAAAGCAGGTGGAAGTCATGACGAAGACACAAACCATTCAGCAAATGATTCAAGCGTATTCCGGTACCGAGCTACATACAAAAGGCTGGGTACAAGAAGCGGCATTGCGGATGCTGTTAAATAACCTGAATCCTGATGTAGCAGAGCGAACGGATGACCTGGTCGTGTATGGAGGAATCGGCAAAGCAGCACGTAACTGGGAATGCTTCGATGCTATTGTCGAAACATTGAAAAACTTAGAGAGCGACGAGACGTTATTGATCCAATCCGGCAAGCCGGTGGCTGTTTTTAAAACACATACAGATGCACCACGTGTGCTTTTGGCAAACTCCAATCTCGTTCCTGCGTGGGCGAATTGGGAGCATTTCCACGAGCTCGATAAAAAAGGGCTGATGATGTACGGACAAATGACCGCAGGAAGCTGGATTTATATTGGCAGCCAAGGCATTGTACAAGGAACGTATGAAACATTTGCTGAATGTGCCAGACAGCATTTTGAAGGCACGCTCGCAGGAACGATCACCGTTACAGCCGGTTTGGGAGGAATGGGTGGAGCACAACCACTTGCCGTATCTCTCAATGGCGGCGTGAGCATCAATATCGAGGTAGATCGCACACGAATTCAGCGTCGATTGGATACGAAATATTTGGATGAGATGACAGAAAGTCTGGATGAAGCAATTCGCCTGGCAGAAGCAGCAAAGCGTGAGAAGAAAGGCATCTCCATCGGTCTCTTAGGGAATGCGGCGGACGTATTGAAAGAGATGCTGGCACGTAATTTTATCCCGGATGTTCTGACAGATCAAACCTCCTCACATGATCCGCTAAACGGATATATTCCGATTGGCATGAGCCTTGAGGAAGCTACACAGCTGCGAAGCAGTGATCCAAATGAGTATGTAATCCGATCCAAAGCAAGCATCGCTGAGCACGTTCGCGCCATGCTCGCTCTGCAAGAAAAAGGAGCGATTACCTTTGACTACGGAAACAACATTCGCCAAGTAGCGAAAAACGAAGGGGTAGAGGATGCATTTCGTTTTCCGGGCTTTGTTCCTGCCTATATTCGCCCGCAATTTTGCGAGGGCAAGGGTCCATTCCGCTGGGTAGCACTCTCTGGCGACCCTGAGGATATTTACAAGACGGATGAGGTCATTCTTCGCGAGTTTTCCTATAATACCCATCTGTGCAACTGGATTCGCATGGCACAAGAACGCATTCAGTTCCAGGGACTGCCTTCGCGCATATGCTGGTTAGGCTATGGAGAGCGGGCACGCTTTGGTCAGATCATCAATGACATGGTGGCGCGTGGCGAACTGAAAGCACCGATTGTGATCGGACGCGATCATCTCGACTCCGGGTCTGTCGCATCGCCGAATCGGGAAACCGAAGCAATGAAGGATGGAAGTGATGCGGTTGCCGACTGGCCAATCCTCAATGCAATGGTCAATGCAGTAGGTGGAGCGAGCTGGGTATCTGTTCATCATGGTGGCGGAGTCGGAATGGGCTACTCCTTGCACGCGGGGATGGTCATCGTTGCAGATGGTACGCCAGAAGCGGCACGTCGACTGGAGCGCGTTTTGACTACGGACCCAGGCATGGGGATTGTTCGTCATGTAGATGCTGGCTACGACCTCGCTATTCAGACAGCCAAGGAAAAAGGCGTCCATATCCCAATGATGGAGGAGTAAGAGCCATGATCAAACCAGTATGGATTCGCCATGCCAGCCAGCTTGCAACACTGGCTGGCGGGTCAGAGGAGCCAGTCGTTGGCGATCGGATGAATGAGCTGACCATTATAGAAGACGGAAGTATCTGGCTGGAAGCGGGTGTCATCCAGAGAGTAGGTACGGATGAAGAGCTGGAGCAGGCGTATGGTCATCGCGCCCATGAGGCACAAATCATCGATGCTGCAGGCAAGCTCGTCACTCCTGGTCTGGTTGATCCGCATACACATCTGGTGCATGCGGGCAGCCGGCAAAATGAATTCAACATGCGGCTAAATGGCGCTACGTATATGGAAATCATGAACAACGGCGGAGGAATTCATTCCACGACGGCAGCTACCCGAGAAGCGAGTCACGAGGAGCTGTTTGCCCAAAGCAAGCGTCGATTGGATCAATTTCTGTTGCATGGAGTGACAACGGTCGAGGCAAAAAGCGGGTATGGGCTGACTCTTGCGGACGAAATCAAGCAGCTGGAGGTAGCCAAACAGCTGCACGAGTCACATCCGATGGATATTATCAGCACCTTCATGGGTGCCCATGCCGTCCCGCGGGAATATCGTGAAGACCCGGAGGCATTCGTCGAGCTCGTTACTCAGGAAATGATTCCAGAGGTGGCAAGGCGCAAGCTTGCAGAATTTAATGACGTATTTTGTGAGCGCGGGGTATTTACGCCGGAGCAGTCCAAACGAATCCTGGAAGCAGGTGCAAGGCATGGCCTGCTCCCGAAAATTCACGCAGACGAAATCGAGCCGTATGAGGGAGCGGAGCTGGCAGCAGCAATTGGGGCAGTATCAGCAGATCATCTCTTGCGTGCCTCCGATCGCGGGATTCAGCTGATGGCGGAGGCAGGCGTAATCGCTGTGCTGCTGCCGGGGACCGCCTTTTTCCTGATGGCAGAGTCAGCGAATGGCCGAAAAATGATTGATGCGGGTGTAGCGGTAGCAATCTCGACCGATTGCAATCCTGGATCGTCTCCGACGGTTTCACTGCCGCTCATCATGAATTTGGGCTGCTTGAAAATGGGAATGACACCAGCGGAAGTATTGACAGCTGCTACAATCAATGCGGCCCATGCGATCCGGCGTGCCCACGAAATCGGCAGTCTTGAGGCAGGGAAAAAAGCGGATGTTACGATCTTTGATGTTCCTGACTTCATGACGCTGCAATATCGCTATGGAATCAATCATGTTGACACGGTTGTGAAAAACGGGGCAATCGTTGTGGCAGGAGGGAGCTTGGTGTGAGCAGCTATCCATATCCATTGTTAAAACCTCCGAGCTTTGCATGGGATCGAAGCCACGCTCCTGCTGAGCCAAAAGTAAACGAATGGATCACTACGCTGGAAGTCAGTACCGCGGCTAGCACAGACTGGTCTGCGTACGATGTGGCGATTCTCGGCGTGCCGCTTTCCCGATCCTCCATCTCGGCCTCAGCAGCAAGTGAAAATCCAGAGGCGATGCGGCGAGCGTGGAAGTATTTCACTACCTATAATCTCGATCACGATGTAGACTTGTCTGACCTGCGTGTGCTTGATCTGGGGGATGTACGCCAGCATGTGACGGATATTGCCCAGTGCCATCGAAACATCCGCGAAGCGATGGTACAGATGCGCACGCATCATCCAGAGGTGCTGCCGCTGATGATGGGTGGCGATCATTCCATCACAGCGGTGCTGATCAAAGGCTACAAGGATGCTCATCCCGAGCAGCGAATCGGCATTTTGCAGCTCGACACACATTTTGACCTGCGCGATTTGACGGACAATGGCCCTTCAAACGGGACTCCGATTCGCAATCTGATTGAGAGCGGGACGATTCGAGCTGAGGATGTTCACAACATCGGCTTGCACGGCTTTTTCAATGCCCGCTCGCTGAAAACGTATGCGGATGAAACGGGAGTACGCTATACGACGCTACGTCAGGCGCGGAAAAAAGGTGTCGGGGAAGCAGTAGCAGAAGCACTCGTGGCTCTTGGACAACAGGTAGATACGATTTACCTGACGGTTGATATGGATGTACTGGATTGCAGCTATGGACCGGGGGTGCCAGCTTCTACTCCAGGCGGAATGCATAGTGGTGAATTGTTCGAAGCTGTGCATGCAGCAGGTCTGTTTTCCAAAGTAAAAGCAATGGATATCGTCTGTCTCGATCCGTTCAAGGATCAACGAGAAGCAACAGTCAAAACCGCTGTGCACGTCATGCTCTCCTTTTTGACCGGATATCACCAGCACCTCAATAAAAAGGAACCCGATGATCCGAAAGGCTGCCTGTAAAGGGGCAGCTTTTTTGTCGTTTCCGTTTCACTTCCGACTCCATTGACAAATGAATGATTCAGTAATACCATACAGGAATTGTAAAAGGTAGCTTTGAACGAGAATGCTATCTTTGTCATAAAGGAGATCGCGGTATGGGACAAAATAGAGATAATAAAGGACCGCTTTCCGGCAGTAGCCGGCTCGATTTACAGGCAGATTGTGAGAATTGCTTTGGCTTGTGCTGTGTCGCACTGCCATTTGCCGCTTCTGTAGATTTTGCGATCGATAAGGCTGGAGGTCAGCCCTGTCATAACTTGCAAGACGATTTCCGGTGTGGTGTGCATACCAAACTCCGACAGATCGGCTTTCGAGGCTGTACGGTTTATGATTGCTTTGGTGCTGGGCAAAAGGTATCACAGGTTACTTACGAAGGACAAGACTGGCGGCAGGCACCAGGATCGGCGAAGCAGATGTACGAGGTATTCCCGATCATGTGGCAGCTTCACGAGCTTCTCTGGTACTTGTCCGAAGCGCTTGCGCGGGAGGCAGCCTGTCAGATTCACGATGAGTTGAGCCAGGCACTCGCCAAGACGGAGCAATACACGCAGCTTCCCCCCGCTTCGCTGTTAAAAGTGGACGTGGCTGCAATCGGGCAAAAGGTCAATGCTCTGCTTTTACGAACCAGTGAGCTTGTGCGTGATGAAGCTCGTCGTCAGCATAAAGGTCCACTTGGCCGCCAGAAAAGCTATGGTCGTGGAGCTGATTTGATTGGGGTGAGGCTCAAAGGGGCAGACCTTCGCTACGCCAATTTGCGAGGAGCCTACCTGATTGCTGCCGACCTCAGAGGAGCAGACATGCGAGTAGCGGATCTGATCGGCGTAGATTTCCGGGATGCAGACATCAGGGGGGCGGACCTTACGGGAAGTCTGTTTCTCACCCAAGCGCAGCTCAATGCAGCAAAAGGAGATGCAGACACCAAGCTGCCACCATCCCTTGCTCGTCCGCCACATTGGTCTTCCAAAGGGCAGTGACGGACTGAAAAATATGGTATGATGACATCAAGATTATGATCCCAAGAAATCGAGGTGTCTGTCATGACAGGTTTCGGAATATTCCGCGAAGTGATTTCGTCAGAAAATGAGCTTCGTGAAATGTATGGTGAACCAAGCCAGCTCGTCCAGAACAAAGCGATCACACAGATTGATAGCCATGTCCGCGATTTTATCGGACAAGCGCCATTCCTCATTATTGCAACAGCGAGTGCAGATGGAAAATGCGATGCCTCCCCGCGTGGTGATGCTCCTGGCTTTGTGCATATCGTTGACGAGCATCATCTCATCATCCCAGAGCGACCAGGAAACAAGCGCATGGACTCGATTACCAATATATTAGCGAATCCCCAGATCGGCCTTATTTTCATGATTCCGACACTGGAGGAAACATTGCGAGTCAATGGACGTGCCTGCATCATTCGGGATGCCGAGCTCCTGGAGAAGATGGCGGTAAAAGGGAGAGTACCAACAATCGGAATCGGAGTACAGGTTGAGGAGTGCTTCATGCATTGCGCCAAAGCATTCATGCGCTCTGGACTTTGGAAGCCAGACACGTGGCCAGAAGAAGGAACGACTCCAAATGTGCCGCAAATCCTGGCAGACCATGTGAAGCTGCCAGGCGTAACCGCCAAAGAGGTAGCAGAAGGCTTACAGGACAGCTATACAAAACGTCTGTACTAGGGTGGGAAGTGCCGCGTCTGTGCCAAAAAGCACAGCGCGGCCATGTTTTCTACACTGGGTCAAATATGCTAAAATTTAATCGGTACATATTAATCAGCGATAGTCGGGAGGAGATCGGATGGCAACACCTATCACAGATAGCTCGGTATTGAACAACGGAGTCAAAATGCCTTGGCTGGGCCTCGGTGTTTGGAAAGCAAAGGAAGGCAACGAAACACTGGCAGTTCGCTCTGCTATTGAAGCGGGTTACCGCAGTGTTGACACGGCGGCCGTCTACGGAAATGAAGAAGGCGTAGCCGAAGGAATCCGTCAATCCGGAATCGATCGCGAAGAGCTATTCATCACGACCAAGGTGTGGAATGCAGATCAAGGCTATGAGACAACTCTCAAGGCTTTTGACACCAGTATGAAAAAGCTGGGGCTCGATACTCTGGACCTGTACCTCGTGCACTGGCCAGTAAAAGGCAAGTTTGTAGAAACGTGGAAGGCAATGGAGAAACTGTATCGTGACGGATTCGTACGCGCGATCGGCGTAAGCAACTTCCAAATTCATCATTTGGAAGAATTGCGTCAAAACAGCGAGATTACACCAGTGGTCAATCAGGTGGAATATCACCCGATGCTGACGCAAAAAGAGCTGCATGCCTATTGCAAGGAGCGTCATATCCAGCTCGAAGCTTGGAGCCCGTTGATGCAAGGCAATCTGGACCATCCGCTTTTGGTAGAACTGGGACAGAAATATGGCAAGTCTCCAGCTCAAATCATCATTCGCTGGGATTTGGAAAACCAGGTAGTAACAATTCCAAAATCCATTACACCTGAGCGTATTCGTCAAAACGCAGATGTATTTGACTTCTCGCTTAGTGCAGAGGATGTAGAAAAAATTAGCGCATTGAATCAAAACAAACGAATTGGACCAGACCCGGACAATTTCGATTTCTAAGAAAAGCAGATGAAAGAGAAAGGGGAAGCCGATTTGGTCGGCGCCCCTTTTTCTTCGACTGATAGGCTGGCTAAACAGTTGAGGTCATTCCCCCAATCGTGATGTGAAGCAATTTACGTTCTTTTGCCTGGGCACACCCTAATTGTTTCGGCGCTTGCGGGAATGTCCTCCTCAGAAAAAAATAGGCAGGATTTGTATTCTCTGACGGATTCGCTCTTTACTATGCTTTATTTTTTCGTATACTGAAAAGTAGCATATTTGTTTCATCAGATGAAACAGACGGATTCATTTAGGAAGCAGGTGCAATAACAGATGGAAGAACAAAAAGCAAACGTTCGAGCCGTCGAACGGGCTTTGGATATCCTGCTCTGTTTTACGGATTCCACGGATTTAGGGCTAAGTGAGATTTCCAGCCGACTCTCCCTGCATAAAAGCACAGTGCATCGATTATTGGCAACGTTGGAAAACAAAGGCTTTCTCATCCGTGATATCGAAACGGAGAAATATCGCTTGGGATTTCGGATATGGGAGCTGTCGGCCAATCTGACTCATAACGACGATCCGGCAACTTTACTTTTACCTGAAATGGAACGGCTACGGGATTTGGTAGAGGAAACAATCAGTCTGTATGTACGTGATGGAAGCGAGCGGATACGTATTCAGGCTGTACAGAGCAGACAGCCTATTCGCAGAGTGGCGCCCATTGGTGCGCGTATGCCACTCGCGGTAGGAGCATCCAGCAAGGTGCTGGTCGCCTATGCGGAGCCCTATTTCCTGCAAGAGCTGTTGAACGACCCGGACTGGCCTGATTTTGTCATTAAAGAGGTCTATGCGGAGCAGCTCGTACAAATCAAGCAGCAAGGCTTTGCAACGAGTGTGGAGGAGAGGGAATTGGGGACGGCAGCTGTAGCCGCTCCCATTTTTAACCGGAATGGACAATTGGTAGCCTCCATTGCAGCTTCGGGCCCTTCGAATCGTCTCACTCCGGAAAAAATGAAGGACTACGCGCCCTACATCATGGAGGCAGCGTATCGCATGGGAAAAATGATGAAATAGAAGCAAGCCAACGCTCCTGCTTATGGGGGTGTTGGCTTATTTATTAGTGGTACAGTAGCTCGTGGCCCGATCAAAAATTCCTCCTGCACGGTAGCCCAAAACGATTGCACGGCATGATCTGCGAGAAAGCGTTCTCCGCGAGAGGAAACGTACTGGCTCATTTCCTGATAGAAGGTGTGGTTACACAGCTTTTCATAGTGTCCGGCAATATCGTAGGCATCCAGTACAAACAACGGGTAGTTTTCACCAAGCAATGCGACATTGCCAATCGTTCGGGTAGTCAGCACGGGAACACCGAGGGCCATATACTCCAGTATGCGAGACAAGTACGAATGGGACGGGTTTTGGTCGCTCGTTTTATCGTAGAGCAAGGCGATACCGATGCCGCTTTTCAGGATCAGCTTCTTGGTCGTCCACATTGACTTTTGTCCGTGATCTACCACGCCGCTCTTGCGTAATAGCGTCTTTGCCTGCTTTTTATATTTGCCGACGATAGATGGATACAGAACACGCAGCTTGGCCTGTGGATGATTTTCACGAATAAAGCGAATCGCCTTCGTAGCGACGGATAACCCATACCGGGGACGGATGACCCCTGCCACAATCAGGTCTAGTGGTTCGCCTTGAGGCCGCTCATACAGAGAATCCCTCGGTGGTTCGACAAACTGGGGGAGGACTTGAATTTTGCGGTCGAGGTCCTGACTCGAGTAATTCCCCCTCTGAAGCTGATAGGTGCGATAGCGCTGGGCATTCGGCTCCGTCTGGAAAAACACGAGCCGGGAATGCTTGAAGATGCGGTTTAGTCTGCCCATGATATACGGATCGTTCAAATTGTATTGAACGGCCAAAAACAACAGCTTCGAACCAAGAGAAGGCTTTTGGTCTAAAAGCTTGATCGCCTCATTGCGTCCGCGAATAAAAATGAAATCGTAATTTTTGTTTTTATCACGGCGGATGATATCCTCGATCGGGTGATTGGACCTGTAAAACCGGACGTGCTGAAAGGTAAAGCCGCCCATTCCGTTACGGAACTGGAAGGGGAGGACGCAGTCAAACGAATATTGATCCCGCTCGTGTGCTGGCAGTTGTGCCACTTTTCGATCAAGTGCCCGTAGCAGAATAAAAAACTGCAGAACATTCCCCTTTGGCTTGAATTCGATGAGATTGCAAAAAAAACAAATTCTCATGTGATTCTCTCCTTCGAAGGGCTCTTCACTATCGTATGGAGTTGGGCGTCAAAGGCTACTTGAAATCAAGAAATTAAAAACGAACTCAAATAAAATACTTTACTAAGGTTAATTTATTTACTATTATTAATTCAAGGGGAACCCAACGAAAGGAAAAAGGTCATGACGTCAGAAACTATTTCATTACGCGAAAAGAAAAAAGCAAAAACGAAGCTGGCTCTTCTGGAAGGGTGCCTCGAACGCATCGGGGAGGGTACTTTTCGGAGTGTGCTTGTCGAAGATATATGTCAGCATGCAGAAGTATCCAAGGTCACTTTCTTTAAATTTTTTCCGCAAAAAGAGGATTTATTGATTTACTTCATGAGTATTTGGCAGGCGGAATGCTATGTGGAGCTGTCCAATAGCTCAAAGCGGGGTCTAGCGGCAGTCCGTTACATTTTTGCGAAAGTGACAGAGGACGGAAAGAAGTATCCCGGAATCATGCTGAGTCTAATCAGCTTTTTATCTGAACAGAAGATGCATCCTTGGATACCGACATTGTCAGAAGCTGAGCTGTACTTGCTTTTTCCACATGAAGCGAACAGGGTGGAGATCGCCAAGGTTTCGCTCCATGACATTTTTAAACAATCAGTGATGGAGGCACGGGAGGATGGAGATCTTTCGCCGCGCATAAGTGACGAGGAAGCTGTCATCTTACTGTTCTCCATGTTCTACGGTGCGTATTTGTCTGCTCATTTGTTTCGTGCCAGTGATTTTATGGCTTTTTACGAAATGCATCTCAAATCCTTGTTAAAGTAGGTGACAGCTATGTCAAAAATCATGCCGGGAAGATTTACTGCCCAGATGGACGAATCATTCGTCGTCTTTATTATCGGGATGCGCATCAATCGCTTGCTTGCTATACACAAATGGGTTCCAGTAGCAAATGCGATGGGGGGAATGCTGCAAGAGCTGTATCAGAACCCCGAGATTGGGTTTTTGGGAGATAGCGGGAGCATCAACATGCGGACGATCACGCAGATTCAATATTGGCGTTCCTACGAGCATCTGGAGCAATATGCGCGAAACAGCCACAAGCATTTGACTGCCTGGCGAAAGTTTAATCAGGCAATAGGCTCAGATGGTAGCGTGGGCATTTTTCACGAGACCTACCTGGTGGAAGCAGGGAAATACGAGAATGTGTATGTCAATATGCCTGCGTTTGGTTTAGGGAAGGTCGGCACGCTCGTTCCTGCCACAGGAAAGCGGGAATCAGCGCGTCAACGATTAACCAATGCATAAAAATCAACCCCACCTTGTTTATCCGCAAGGCGGGGTATTTGCTTTCCACTTTAAAAGGTTGGCAGGTTATCCAGATTGTTTTCCTTGATGCCATCAGGCTCGCTGCGCAAAATATCACGCCCGTATTTATGAAAGACGTCCACATGTGCCAGCTTGCCTGCTTTTGCATCCTGAAGGGCAGTGACGTAATCAAGCTCACGTCCCGCGCTGGTTTTGAATGCGATCAAATCTCCATCGTCATTTTTTCGGACGGCGACAATTTGTTCTTTGCCGGAAGCATCGGGTAAGGTGGTGGAACCATCGTTATCCTCTATGGCTTGCTCTTCGCCAGCATTTTTGTAGGCGGCATAAATCTCTTCAAAGCTTTGTTCCTTCATAGCAATCCCTCCTCTTTTATAAGGTTGCCTAAAAGAAGGGGAGAACATGTATTCGTTTTCGGGAAATGTGTTGTTGACAAAAGGTTCCATTTGCATGTATCTTTTTGAACGTATAAGAAATTATAATCGCGACGCTTATGAATTCTGGAGCGCATGGAAACTTTCCGCTAAAACGCGGTCGCACCTCCTTAAAGAAGCCTCGATAGAGGTTTTCTTATTAACACGAATGTCAATGAAAAATGAGGGCTTGATCATGTCACCACGTACCAAAGAACAAAATGAAGAGATCCGTAAGCAGCGGACACAGGAAATTTTGCAGGCGGCGATTCACGTTTATGCAGAGAAAGGATACGCTGCATCAGAGATTGGGGAGATCGCAGAGAGGGCTGGTCTGGCGCGCGGGCTGGTCTATCACTATTTTAAAAACAAGCAGACCTTATTTCGTGAGCTTTTCGAGTATGTGATGGAAAAGACCCAACAATTTACGAAAACGCATTTCGAGCAAGAGGGCTCCGCATTTGATCTGTTCCATACGTATGCACGAATTGTTTGCCGGCAAGTATTGGAAGAGCCTGCAGTGTCTCGCTTTTTCACGCGAATCAGCCTGGATGTACACTATTTGTATACAGCGGAGCAATTTTCTCCGTTCAAATGGGTAAAGACCTTCCTGCAGCCGATGACACAAGCCGTTGAGAAAGGCATGGAGCAAAAAACGATCCGTACTGGAGAGGCGAGTCTGATGGCCATGCAATTTTGGGGTGCCGTATCGCAGGGAATGAATTATTTAGACCAGACAAAGCAAGACCTCGCTGACCAAGGGGCGACAGCTCAGGAGATCAACGAGCAGCTCAAGGAGCTGTTTGAGCAAGTGATCGAGTCGGCATTATTTGTCATTAGACCAGAGTAATTTTTTTTGATTTTAAAATTGACTTTCGTGTCAGTCAAAAATAAAAAGGAGCTGAGTTTCATATGAAGACATTAGTTATCGTTGCCCATCCTCAGTTGCAGCAATCACGCGTCAACAAACGGTGGGCTGTGGAATTATTGAAGCAACCTGAGCATGTCATGGTGCATGAATTGTATGCCTCATACGCTGATAAAGCAATAGACGTCCCTTATGAGCAAACGCTGCTAGCTGATCATGAGCGGGTTGTGCTGCAATTCCCGTTTCAGTGGTATGGAACACCATCTTTGTTGAAGCAATGGCTAGATGAAGTGTTCACGACAGCCTGGTTGTTTGGATCTGGTGGAAAGGCGGTAGCAGGAAAAGAGCTGCTGCTCGCCATCTCAATCGGAGGTGCGCATGAAACATATCAAGCGGGCGGATTGATTGGCTACACGATCAGTGAATTGACACGTCCCTTGCAAGCTTTTGCCAATCAGGTCGGAATGACGATGCTGCCTCACTTCACCTTTTATGGAGCCGTTCAGGCTACCGAGGAGCAAATCGAGATCAGCGCCAGACAGTACATTCAGCACATAGTGAATCCGGAGCTCGATCCTCGCATTGCCCGGCGACGAATGCTTGCGGAGATGAAGCAAAAAATGAACGGGTAATCACTGTTGGCCCTTCAGTGGCGAAGTTTCAGGCTGTCTTGGAACGAAGGTAGGAAAATGATGGCTACCACTTGCTCTGGAGGAATGGATCAGTTAAAATTTGTTCCCATAGTCCAATCCGTACCGGAGGGTGATTCTTGTGTTACGATTACTGCGTTTTTTGCGGCCTTACCGGTATATGGTCATCATGACCATGGTATTTGTGCTGCTTCAATCGATTGCCAATCTGTATCTGCCTACGTTGATGTCAGATATCGTCAACGAAGGAATCGTCAAGGAGGACACTGCTTATATATGGAGGATTGGCGGATTCATGCTCCTTGTATCTGCAGTTGGTGCCATCTTGTCAGTCTGTGCCAGCTATCTGGCGTCTCGTGCAGCTTCAGGCTTCGGGATGCGGCTGCGCAGCAGTGTTTTTCGTCATATCGAGCGTTTTTCTTTGCAGGAGTTTGACAAGCTCAGCACGGCTTCCCTCATTACTCGTACGACGAATGACATTACGCAAGTCCAGCAAGTGCTTAACATGATGCTGAGAATGATGGTCATGGCACCGATGATGTGTATCGGTGGGATTATCATGGCGGTATCTAAGGATGCCAAGCTGTCTCTTGTCATTATTGGGGCGATCCCGATCCTAGCTTTGGCGATTTATTTGATCGGGTCCAAAGGGATTCCTTATTTCAAGACGATGCAAACCAAGATCGACCGTTTGAATCTGGTGTTGCGCGAATATTTGACCGGAATCCGTGTCGTTCGTGCCTTTAATCGAACCGAGCATGAGCGTGCACGCTTTGATCAGGCCAATCAAGACCTCACGGCGACTGCGATCAAAGCGAATCAGATCATGGCGGCGATGATGCCAATCATGATGCTGATGATGAACGTGACCTCGATTGCGATCATCTGGTTTGGCGGCCTGCGCATCAGTACCGGACATATGCAGGTCGGTGATCTGATGGCCTTTTTACAGTATGCGATGCAAATTTTATTCTCGCTGATGATGGCTTCCATGATGTTCAGTATGGTGCCGAGGGCTTCTGCTTCGTCGCTGCGTATTCATGAAGTGCTGGCGACAGACCCTGTCATCCTGGATAAGGAACAGGCAGAAGCAAAAAAAGCCAGGGAGGCAGGAGAAGTCATTTTTGATCAGGTGACATTCCGCTACCCGGGTGCAGAGAAGCCAGCCTTGTCTTCCGTTTCGTTCACAGCGAAGCCCGGCCAGGTAACGGCGATTATTGGTGGTACGGGCTCAGGAAAGTCTACACTCATCAGCTTGATCCCGCGCTTTTATGATGTCGAAAGTGGAAGTGTCCGTATCGGGAACACGGATGTGCGTGACCTGCCGCAAAATGTGCTCCGCGCAATCATTGGCTTTGTCCCGCAGAAGGCGCTGCTCTTCACGGGAACGATCGCAGACAATATTCGTTATGGCAATGAAGGAGCGACGGACGAGGAGGTCGAGCAGGCACTACAGACCGCGCAGGCTTCCGATTTTGTCGCCACGATGAAGGACGGACTCCAAACGGTGCTGGCGCAAGGAGGAGCAAACCTGTCAGGTGGGCAAAAGCAAAGACTGTCCATTGCACGAGCGCTCATTCGAAAGCCGGAGATTTACGTCTTTGATGACAGCTTTTCTGCTCTGGATTTCAAAACAGATGCCAAGCTGCGGGCAGCTCTAAAGAACGAGACAGAAGAAGCGACCGTCATCATCGTTGCCCAGCGCGTGAATACCGTCATGGATGCGGATCAGATTATCGTGCTGGAGGAAGGCGAGATTGTAGGCAAAGGCACTCACCATGAATTAATGGATACCTGTGACGTCTACAAAGAGATCGTCAAATCCCAGCTGACGGAGGAGGAAATCGCATGAGTAAGCAGCAGCAGCGTACACCTCATGGACCTGGTGGAGGACCTGGGGCGCAAAGACCGATGGGTTTTGGCGGACCTGGAATGATGACGATGCCTGGACAAAAGGCAAAAAATTTCAAGGGAACATTGCGACGTCTGCTTAGCTATTTGAAGCCGTATCGCTTTCGGCTAACGATTGTTTTCCTAGCAGCCGCACTCAGTACAGTTTTTGGCATTCTCAGTCCGAAATTGCTGGGGAACGCCACGACGACTATTTTTGAAGGCTTCATGGAGAAATTAAAGGGAGTGCCAGGGGCAGCGTTTGATTTTGGTGCCGTTTGGCAAATTATTCTGACCTTGATTGGGCTCTATCTCTTTTCCTCCTTGTTTGCCTATGTGCAGCAGTATTTAATGGCAGGAATTGCGCAGAAGACGGTCTATGCACTGCGCAAGGAAGCGAATGAGAAGCTGGCCAGACTTCCACTCAAATATTTTGACGGACGAACACATGGGGAAGTCATGAGCCGTGTAGTCAATGACGTGGATACGATTAGCGGTACCTTGCAGCAAAGCTTGACGCAAATGATTACCTCGGTAATTACTCTGGTGGGTGTCATCGTCATGATGCTGACCATCAGTCCACTCATGACAGTCATTTTGATGGTAACCTTGCCGCTTAGCTTCGTCGTTATCAAGCAGGTAGCAGCTCGCTCCATGCCGCATTTTAAAGGACAACAGCAAGCCATCGGCGAGATGAATGGTCACGTCGAAGAAATGTACACCGGGCACAAGATCGTAAAAGCGTTCGGGCGTGAAGAGCAGGCCATTGAGAAGTTCGAAGCGATCAATGAAAAGCTGTACAACTCTGGCTGGAAGGCGCAGTTCATTTCTGGAATCATGATGCCGCTCATGATGTTTGTCGGCAATATCGGCTTTGTGCTCGTCTGTGTGGTTGGTGGTGTGCTCGTTACCCGTGGCAGCATTTTGATCGGGGATGTGCAGGCTTTTATCCAATACGCCCAGCAGTTTTCCCAGCCGATTACGCAAACAGCGAATATCGCAAACATCATTCAGTCCACCCTCGTAGCAGCAGAGCGAGTCTTCGAAATACTCGATGAGCCGGAAGAGTCTACAGATGTGGATGCGGATTCCACTTCTGCTACTGCTGAGGGGCTTGCAGGGCATGTGCGATTTGAAAATGTTTCCTTTGGCTACAAAGAAAACGAGCCACTCATTCAAAACATGAATATCGATGTGAAGCCCGGAATGACGGTAGCCATTGTTGGACCAACAGGAGCCGGAAAAACGACCCTCGTCAACCTGCTTATGCGGTTTTACGAGATTGGAGAGGGCCGAATCACGATTGATGGAACCAATATACGCGAGCTGCCGCGCAGCGAGCTGAGAAATAAATTTGGGATGGTTCTGCAGGACACATGGCTGTTCAACGGCACGATCAAAGAAAATATCGCTTACGGCAGGGCTGGAGCGAGTGATGAGGAGATTATGCAGGCGTCTCGTGCAGCGCATGCAGATCACTTCGTACGGACTCTGCCAGAAGGCTATGAAACGATATTGAATGAAGAGGCATCGAATATTTCACAAGGTCAGAAGCAGCTTTTGACAATTGCCCGCGCCTTTTTGGCTGATCCGACGATTTTGATTCTTGACGAGGCAACAAGCAGTGTAGACACGCGGACAGAGCTTTTGATCCAAAAAGCAATGACGGGACTGATGGAGGGTAGAACATCCTTTGTCATCGCCCACCGACTTTCTACCATTCGTGACGCGGATCTGATTCTGGTCATGAATCAAGGAACGGTTATTGAGCAGGGCAATCATGAAGAGCTGCTGGAGCAAGGCGGCTTCTACGCAGATTTGTATAACAGTCAATTTTCCGAGGGAAGTACGAGTCAGCAAGTGAGCTGACCAGACAAAGCTGCAAAGGATCCAAATCAAAGCTGCTTTTAAGACAAAACCACCCTTAGTAATAAAGGGTGGTTTTTGCTTTGGCGCTTTTTATGGATAAATGATTTCGTAGGTGGGCCTTACCGTGTCGTCCAGAAAGAAATAGAAAAAGGGCAGCCTACCGATTTCTCGAAAGACTGCCCTTTTCGTTGGGTGGGTGCTGCTATGAACTTATTTCAATCTCTTACTTTGTTGTAACTGGTTTGCCTTCGTCCAGCAGTTGGCGAAGAACAGTTTGGAGAATACCACCATTGCGGTAGTAGTCTACGTCTACCATGGAGTCGAGGCGCACGATTACTTCGAATTCGGAAGTGCTGCCATCTTTCTTGGTTGCTTGTACTTTTACGCGTTGGCCAGGTTGAACATCGTCGGAGAGACCCAGAATGCTGAAGGACTCAGTTCCATCGATGCCAAGGGACTTCCAGCTTTGGCCATCAGCGAATTGCAGAGGCAGAACGCCCATACCAACAAGGTTAGCACGGTGGATACGCTCGAAGCTCTCAGCAATAACCGCTTTGATGCCGAGGAGGAAAGTACCTTTTGCTGCCCAGTCACGGGAAGAACCAGTACCGTACTCTTTACCAGCCAATACAACGAGTGGCGTACCGTCTGCTTGATACTTCATGGAAGCATCGTAGATGGACATTACTTCGTCAGTTGGCAAGTATTTGGTTACGCCACCCTCAGTGCCAGGAGCCACTTGGTTGCGGATACGGATGTTCGCAAATGTACCGCGCATCATAACATCATGGCTACCACGACGAGCACCGTAGGAGTTGAAGTCTTTGCGCTCTACGCCGTTCGCTTGCAGATACAGACCTGCAGGGCTGGTTGGTGCGATGTTACCAGCTGGGGAGATGTGGTCAGTTGTCACAGAGTCACCAAACAGTGCGATGGTGTTCGCTGCTTTGATGTCTGCGATCGCTGCGATTTCACCAGCCAGGTCTTTAAAGAATGGCGGTTCTTGGATGTACGTGGATTTTTCATCCCACTCGTACAGATCGCCAGTTGGAACATCGATTTTGTTCCAAGCATCGTTTTGTGTGAACACTTGGCCGTACTCAGCGCGGAACAAGTCAGGGTTCATTGCTTTACCCATTGCCGCAGAAATCTCTTGTGGAGATGGCCAGATGTCTTTCAAGAATACAGGCTGACCGTCTTTGCCAGTACCGATTGGTTCTGTAGTCAGGTCGATATCTACAGTACCCGCCAGTGCATAAGCGATAACCAATGGAGGAGAAGCGAGGTAGTTCGCTTTTACCTGTGCATGGATACGGCCTTCAAAGTTACGGTTACCGGAAAGTACAGCTGCAACAGTCAGGTCTTCGTCAGCGATTGCTTTGCTGGTTTCTTCTGGCAATGGACCAGAGTTACCGATGCAAGTGGTGCAACCATAACCAACTACGTTGAAGCCGATAGCGTTCAAGGAGTCGATCAGACCAGCGTCAGTCAGGTATTGCGTAACTACGCGGGAACCTGGAGCCAGAGAGCTTTTTACGAAAGCAGGTTTTGTCAGGCCTTTTTCCACAGCCTTTTTCGCCAGGATACCTGCACCCAGCATTACGCTAGGGTTTGATGTATTGGTACAGGAAGTGATCGCTGCGATAACAACCGCACCAGTTTTTAGTGTAGCTTTTTCACCGTTTGCATACGTTACATCTGCAGAAGCTGCGATTTTCTCTTCGGAGAGACCAAAACCGCCTTTGTCGATTGGCGTAACGAGGCTGTTATTGAAGGATTCCTTCATAGCAGTCAGTTCTACGCGGTCTTGTGGGCGTTTTGGACCAGCCAAGCTTGGTACTACAGTGGACAGATCCAGTTCCAATGTTTCGGAGAATACTGGGTCTGGCGTATCGTCTGTACGGAAGAGACCTTGTGCTTTGGTGTAAGTTTCAACCAGGGAGATGAGGTCTTCTTCGCGACCAGTTTGACGCATATAGTTAAGCGTTTCGGAGTCTACTGGGAAGAAGCCCATAGTAGCGCCGTATTCAGGTGCCATGTTGGCTACGGTTGCGCGGTCAGCCAGCGAGATGTTGGACAAGCCAGGTCCGTAGAACTCAACGAATTTACCTACAACGCCTTTTTTACGCAGCATTTGCGTAACAGTCAGAGCGAGGTCGGTTGCAGTTGCACCAGCACTCAGAGTGCCAGTCAGTTTGAAACCAACAACTTCTGGAGTTACGAAGTACAGAGGTTGGCCGAGCATTCCAGCTTCTGCCTCGATACCACCAACACCCCATCCAAGAACACCAAGACCGTTGATCATAGTGGTGTGGGAGTCAGTACCTACGAGAGAGTCAGGGAAAGCTACGAGCTCGCCGTCTACTTCACGAGTAGCGATTACAGTTGCGAGGTACTCCAGGTTAACTTGGTGAACGATACCAGTTGCCGGAGGAACCGCACGGAAATTGTCAAACGCAGTTTGTGCCCAACGCAGGAAGCGGTAGCGCTCTTGGTTGCGTTCGAATTCCAATTTCATGTTGTTGTCCAGAGCAGATGCGTTACCGAAATCATCTACCATGACGGAGTGGTCGATAACGAGGTCTACTGGTACGAGTGGGTTGATTCGTTTAGGATCTCCACCAGCACGCTTCATCGCGATACGCATCGCAGCGAGGTCAACTACAGCCGGTACACCGGTGAAGTCTTGCAGTACGATACGAGCTGGCATGAGAGGTACTTCTTGGTTTTCGTCGCGGCCTTTTGTCCAAGTCGCGAGTTGTTGTACGTGTTCTTTTGTGATCGCGCGTCCGTCGAATTGACGTACAGCAGCCTCAAGCAGAACTTTAATGGAGAATGGAAGCTTGGAAACATCACCAAGTCCTTGTTCTTCCAATCCTTGCAGGCGATAAAACGCGAAAGACTTGTCGCCTACCTGCAGGGAAGATTTTACTTTGTAAGCATCTTTGTTAGCCATGTATACAACCTCCCTATTGTTACTTGGAGTTTCATCAGATGAAACATAGTTTCGTTTCTTCTTCATCACGACCCTATTATACTCGATTTGTTTCTCGTCTTCTACCCCAAATTCATCATTTCTATACAAAATCACGGAAGAAAAAACGCCGAAGCCATTTTCCTGCAAAAAGGAAAGGAAAATTTCCAGACTTCCTGTATTATCCCGTTTATATTTCGTTTACATTCATACGGTATCGTTTCATTAGCAGGAAGAAGCACGCGATTGATGTCGCCATATAAAATGCGGTGCAATTCCTGCCCGCGAGTAAGTAAAGAGGAATAGGAGATATAAAAGAGATGAAAACCAAACAAAGCAGTACGTCAGGTAAGCTGCGTCCGTTCTTTCAATTAATAAAGGAAACGAATCCCTCCAAGCTGATGCTGGGGACGGCGCTCTTCCTTAGCATTGCAACAACACTCGTGAGCCTGGCTATCCCGCTCTTCACCAAGGATCTGATCGATGGCTTTGCGCTCTCATCTGTCAGCAGTGGACAAATCGCTTTCTTGGCGGGAGCATTTATCGCGCAGGCGGTTTCCAGCGGACTCTCCATTTACATGCTAAACCACGTCGGACAGAGCATCGTCGCCGCACTCCGGGATCGACTCTGGAAAAAGCTGCTCGTCCTGCCTGTCCCGTATTACGATAACCATCGGACAGGGGAAACAATCAGCCGGATGACGAATGATACAGGCGTAGTCAAAGGTTTGATTACCGATCATCTGTCCAACTTTTTTACAGGAACCATTTCTATTATCGGTTCAATCGCTACTTTGCTTTACCTGGATTGGCAAATGACGTTGACCATGCTGGTTGCTGTACCCCTGGCGCTGCTGATTCTCGTACCGCTGGGCAGACAAATGTACAAAATATCCAAAGGACTGCAAGATGAAACGGCCAGCTTTACTACGATCATGACACAAGTATTGTCTGAAATACGTCTCGTAAAATCGTCGAACGCAGAACCGCACGAATATGCAAGTGGCAAGCAAGGCATCGACAAACTGTTTCGATTTGGAGTCAAGGAAGGCAGAGTTCAGGCCATGATCGGTCCGCTCATTTCCCTCGTCATTATGGTGCTGCTCGTCGTGGTTATGGGATACGGTGGCATGCGTGTATCATCTGGTGCTTTGACGGCTGGCGAGCTGGTCGCTTTTATCCTGTACCTCGTACAAATCATGATGCCACTTGGACAATTTACGCATTTCTTTACCCAGCTGCAAAAGGCGATGGGGGCAACAGAGCGAATGATTACTACGTTAGAAGCAACAGAGGAGGACCACACATCCGGTCAGAAGCTGGAAAATGCCAGCTTGCCTATCCAGGTTGAGAATGTGAGCTTTGCCTATGAAAATGGAGAAACGATTTTGGATGATGTCAGCTTTACCATTCAGGCAGGAAAAGTAAATGCGATTGTAGGACCTAGCGGAAGCGGAAAAACGACGCTTTTTTCCTTGATTGAACGCTACTACTTGCCGCAGCAAGGACAAATCAAGCTGGGCGATACATCGATAGAGGACTATACGCTGGCATCATGGAGAAGCAAAATCGGTTATGTGTCACAGGAAAGCCCATTGATTGCCGGAACGATCCGTGAAAATATTTGTTATGGTGTCTTTCGTGAAGTAAGTGAAGAGGAGCTGCGAAAAGCAGGAGAAATGGCTTATGCCGACGGGTTCATTTCCGAATTCCTGGATGGCTATGACACCGAGGTAGGAGAGCGAGGTGTCAAGCTCTCAGGAGGACAGAGACAACGAATTGGCATTGCCAGAGCGCTGCTTCGTGATCCGCAAATTCTCATGCTGGATGAGGCAACCTCCAGTTTGGACAGCAAATCGGAAATCATCGTGCAGCAGGCGCTTCAGAATTTAATGAAGGGACGCACGACACTCGTGATTGCCCATCGCTTGTCCACAGTCGTTGATGCGGACCAAATACTGTTCATGGAAAAAGGCCGAATTACTGGTAAGGGAACGCATGATGAGCTATTCGACAGTCATCCTATGTACAATGAATTTGCTACACAGCAATTACGCGTAAAAGAGAGGGTGTAACCATGACCAGACTGATGATAGTAGATGACGATCCGCATATTCGCGAGCTGGTCCATGTCTTTCTGGAGAGGGAGGGCTTTGAAGTCATCGAGGCGGGAGACGGAGAAGAAGCTCTTTCCTTGTTTGCTACCGCTCTGGCAGACCTCGTCATTCTGGATATCATGATGCCGAATATGGACGGATGGGAGCTGTGCCGGGAGTTGCGACGATTTTATCCCGATATCCCGCTGCTCATGTTGACTGCAAAAGGGGAGACCTCACAAAAAATCAAAGGCTTTGAGCTGGGAACCGATGACTACCTCGTCAAGCCGTTCGAGCCCGCTGAGCTGGTCGTTCGGGTAAAAGCGCTGCTGAAGCGTTATCGGATCGAGTCTTCCCATACCGTGCAGATTGGGCAGCTGCATTTGAACAAAAAAACGTTTGAAATGACCAAGGGAAGCAAACCGCTGACGATTCCGCTAAAAGAATTCGAGCTCCTGTTCAAACTAGGCAGCAACCCGGGCAAAACGATTACTCGCGAGCAGCTGATCGAGCAAATTTGGGGCTATGATTTTGAAGGGAATGAGCGGACCGTTGATGTTCATATTAATCGACTGCGCGAGAGGTTCCCACAGGAAGAATACAGCTTTTTGATTCGAACGGTTCGCGGATTGGGCTATCGACTGGAGCTGGACCAATGAGCAGAAACCCGGTTCACTCGTGGAAAGTGTTTTTTCTCAGGGTGCTTGGATTCATCGGTTTTATGCTGGTCATGGCACTATGCTGGTCACTTGCGTATTGGCTAACGAATTTCTTCTATAATAATGTCGATCTACATCTATCTGAATACTTCAAGGGAATCATAAACACGTTCCTTAGCTTTGTCTTGTTTTTCATGCTGGCGGTGATCATCAGATTCAGAAAGCCGAGACAATACGATTTTTTCGATGCTTTTCGCAATGCGATCAACCGGATCGCAAAGGGTGACTTTAAGGTAAATCTCGATTTTAAGCTGAATCGTGAATGGGGTGAACTCATCGATGGCTTCAATCACATGGCGGAGCAGCTGAACCAGATGGAGCAGATGAAGCAGGAGTTTATCTCGAACGTATCACATGAAATTCAGTCTCCACTGACCTCGATTAGCGGGTTTGCCCGCGCCTTGCACAATGAGCAGCTCACGCATCAGCAGCGTTTGCACTATTTGGAGATCATTGAAACAGAGAGCAAAAGACTCTCCAAGCTAAGTGACAATCTGCTGAGACTATCCTCCCTTGAAGCAGTGCAACAGCCGCTCGAACGTAAGAAATATCGCCTGGATTTGCAGATTCGGGGAATTATTTTGGCTTGTGAGCCGCAATGGCTGGAGCAAGAAATCGAGATGGATGTTGATTTGGAAAAGGCAGAAATAACAGCTGATGAAGATATGCTCAGTCAGGTATGGATGAATCTGATTAGCAACGCCATCAAATTTACTCCAGCAGGCGGGACAATCTCGGTTCAGCTGAATCGAGAAGAAAATGATCTGGTTGTCCATGTATCAGATACTGGGATCGGAATTACCGAGGAGGATCAGGGGAGAATATTCGAGCGATTCTTCAAAGCGGATAAATCACGCAACCGGGGCAAGGGTGGCAGCGGTCTTGGTCTTTCCATCGTTCAAAAGATTATCGACATGCATAAGGGCACGATTACAGTGAAAAGTCACTTTGGAGAAGGTACGACCTTTACTGTCCGATTGCCGATTGCAGCAGCGGATACAAAAAGTCCCCATTCGTAGAGGAAAGGGGACTTTTTGTACGTATTGGGATTAATAATTGCGATGCTTATTAAATCTGGAGCGCATGGCAAGGTACCTCAGCGGTCAGACGAAAGAATGAAAGAATACTTGATCGTTGCTATTGGTGGAGGGGAGGAAAGAGGAGAAAACGCTCTAGCTTCTAGGGATACTAGCTGGGAGTATCCGAGCCCGGCTCCGAGGAAAAAACGAAACCGCGTCCAAAGTGGATGTATCAAGGGGTCTCGCAGAGGTGGACGCTTAAAGGCGTGTTTCGTTTTTTCCTCTGCGCCTTGGTTGGTATCCCAAAGAGCTTTCGCTGTTTTTGAAGCGAACTGCTCGATTCCTATAGCTCTGAAAAATGCTCCGCTGTGCTCTCTAATCACAACCTCCACCTATGATTGAACAAGCTATGTCCTTTAACGCTTTGAATATCTGTACAGCTGGGAGAGGAAACAGGAGAAAATAGCGAAGGTCTTTGGGACTCCCACGGAAGCGGACAGTGCTCCCTCCCCGCTAGAGGCCCAAGTACCTGGAGCGTTTTCTCCTGTTTCCTCCCCACCACTGAAGCCACGAACAACAACAAAAAACAAAGACGCCTTTCAAGAATAAAGACGTCTTTGTTCATAGTAGCAACAGAGCGATTAAGCTCCAATATATTTCGCATGCAAGGTACGAGCCAGGCTGCTGTCGTCCGTTCCTTGGACGAGCACGCGTCCATCAGGGAAAACGACAAGCGTATATGGCTCGACCCGAAAGCGCAGCAAAAATTTATTGCGCTCGATCTGACCAAGCGGGGCCAGACGCTCTGCAAGCGCATCGAGATCGAGCGAGACCTTTGCAGAAGGAGAGATTTGCACCGTATCGCGTCCACACAGCGAAACAGCTTGTCCTTCCTGTGTATCCGGCTGTAAAAAGGCAAATTCGCGATGTCCACATGCTGGACAATCTGCACGGCGGCCATTTGCAACCTTGATTTGCTGATGGCGATTGTTCCAAATCTCAAAGTGCTCAAGGTTTGGATTGAGCGCGTCGGTTGCGCCTACCAGCAGCTTGAAAGCCTCGGTTGCCTGATAAGAAGCAACGATATGAATAATCGGACCGATGACACCGGCCGTATCACAGGTTGCCATTTCTCCCGGGTTCGGAGCCTCCGGAAACAGACAGCGCAGGCAAGGGGTTGTTCCCGGGCGAATCGCGGTAAAGGTGCCAGTCGCACTGACTGCCCCGCCGTACACCCAAGGAATGCCGTGCTTGACACAAACATCGTTGACAAGGTAGCGAACTTGAAAGTTATCGGTAGCATCGAGCACAAGATCGACGTCTGTCAAATATTGCTCCGCATTGTATGCAGTCAGATCGGCAACAATCGGCTCGATAGACACTTGCGAATTGATTTTACTCAGCTTGGCGTGGGCAGCAATCGCTTTTGGCAAATGCTCGGCTGCATCCGACTCATCGTAGAGCATTTGACGCTGCAAATTGCTTGGCTCTACAAAATCACGGTCAATCAGGCGGACAAAGCCGACTCCGGCACGGACCATATGATTGGACAAGACGGTTCCGAGTGCTCCCATCCCGACGATGGCGACACGGCTTTGCCCGAGCTTCTCCTGTCCACTTCGCCCGATCGGAGCAAACAAGATCTGGCGAGAATAGCGGGTATCCACGGGGTTATTCCACCTTTCCTTCCGTCATCTCCAAGGGGTTCCAGGGACCCTGCTGATGTCCCTTCCATTCGCTTCCATCTTCCCACATTTCTTTTTTCCAAATCGGCACGATCTGCTTCAAGCGCTCGATGGCATAGCGCCCAGCTTCAAAGGATTCATTGCGGTGTGCAGTCGCAACTGCGACAACCACAGCGATCTCTTCAACAGCCAAATCCCCGATCCGATGGTGCATGGCGACCTCGGCATCAGGCCAGCGCTCCTCGATCTCCGCTGCCACCTGCTTCATTTTTTCAACGGCCATTGGTTCGTACGCTTCGTAAGAGAGATAGACGGTCCGCTGACCATGAGTAAATTCACGTACGGTTCCAACAAAAGTGAGAATTGCTCCCGCATGCGGATTGCTGACCAGTCGAATCAGCTTGTCTGCATGAAGCGGCTCCCTTGTAATCGCAAAGCGAGGCTCTTCCTCACCGCCACTCACTGGAGGGAGCAGGGCGATTTCATCATCTGGCTGGATAACTCTATCTGGCGTAGCGTATTCATGATTAATCGAAACAAAGCAGCTGCCTAGCAGAGGGGAGAGGGCTGGGTATTGCTCCCCGACCAGCTGCAGGAGATCACGGACATTCGTATTTTCTGGCAGGGTCAATTGTATTTCTCGAACATTGGCTCGCTCGGCAAGGCCAGCAAACAACAAAATGGTAGTCGTCAAGGCAACTCCTCTTTTCCCGTTGAGATAACAGTTCTCTATGGCTAGAAGATATCACAATCCGCCACAGTTGCCAATGTTAGGGAGAGAACAAACCTGCTTCCCGCTTACGGAGCAAAGCCTTTTTGACTCACATACACTTCCTCCGCGTCGAAGACACGGAGAAGACGTTCATACACGAGCTGGTAGGCGGTCGGTTCATACCATTCAGGTTTACCCAGTGCTTCATAGAGTGAGGCAATCCCCAATTTTTTCGTTCGCTGGCCTCCACTGCCATCCCCCATATAAAAATCGTCAAGACAAACACGGTTAACCAGTGGGCGCAAGCGATGAGCAAATGCCTCACTGCTCGGCAAAACAGGAGCGATTGTGGCTTGTGTAGGGATTCCAGCCTCAGCTAAGAGCTGCAGGGTCTTGAGGCGAGCTTGTATTGGCGGAGCCTGGGGAGAAAAGTGCTTGCGTATGTCATCCAAATCAGTCTCTACGGTCATGCTGACACGCACGCGGTCTTGCAAAAGCTGGAGCAGATCAATATCACGCCGGACGAGTGGACTGCGGGTTTGCACCAGAAGAAAATCAGGCGGCTCCTCGGCCATGACCTTAAGCAGTGATCGAGTAACCTCTTCCTTTTGCTCGATTGGCTGATACGGATCAGTAGCAGAGGACATAAAAATAGTGACCTTGCCCTTGGCTTTTGCCCGCTGAAGCTCCTTGCGCAACAGCGTGGCGGCCTCCTGCTTGATATCGACCCATGTTCCCCAGGGCTGCTCGCGAAAAAGCGATACAGGCATTTGCCTGACATAACAGTAGGAACAGGCGAACGAGCATCCGGTATACGGATTTAGGGAGTGGGTGTAATCAGATAAAAATCCGCTTCCTTTATTAAGCAGTGTTTTCGGGTTCTTGTAAAAAAGCGCAGTCTTCACTCAAACTCTCCTTACTTGGCATCGTGAAAGATGATCCCCAGACTGTACCTGACTCCCGAGGTAATCGTACTTACCCCATGACGCAGTGTAGCGCGATAATAACCGCGTGATCCGGCAACAGGTCGATGGTTCGTCGGGAAAATAAGTCCTGCCCCTTGCTCTAGGGTAACGACATGCCCTCTGCTTTGCGCACGAGGGCGCTGCTCCATGAGCAAAAATTCACCGCCCGTGTAATCGACTTCCTTTTGACTCAGGACAAACACGACCTGAAAAGGAAAATACACATCGCCGTACAAATCCTGATGCAAGCAGTTGTATCCACCTGCTTCGTATTTGAGCAGCAAAGGAGTGGAGCGTGTTTGTCCCTCTTCATGACAGTGCTCCAAAAAGGCGGGCAGGGACGTCGGGTAGATCGCTTCCTGACCGAGCTGATCCAACCATCGGTTTGCGGCTTTGGCGAGTTCAGGATAGAAGCTTTCCCGCAGCTGCTGTAAAAAAGGGGGTAAGGGCGCCTGGTAGTATCGATACTGTCCAATCCCAAAACGGTACCGGGCCATATCAATCGTACTCCGAAAGAGCGAGTCATCGGTGTAGGTTGCGATCATTTCCGTACATTCATCAGGGGTTAATAGGGAGGGCAGCGCTGCAAAGCCCTGTTCGTCCAGCGTATGTTGCAGGTGCATCCAGTCAAGAGCAGCGATCCTCTCGGCAATCCGCTCAGGCATGCTGCATACTCCCTCTCGACTGCTTGCCCGCACCCTCCAGCTCAAGCAGTCTGGACTTCATCTCCAGTCCGCCTCGATAACCGGTGAGTGCACCATTTTTTCCGATGACACGATGACAAGGGACCGTGATTAATACAGGATTGGCTCCGATGGCAGTACCTACTGCCCGTACAGCTGCCGGTTTTTGGATTTGATGGGCGATCTCCGAGTACGATTTGGTTTCTCCATAAGGGATCTGGCAAAGGGCATCCCACACAGCCAGCTGAAAGGAAGTACCCTGGTAATCGAACGGAATGGTAAACTGCTGTCGTTTCGCTTGCATATATTCGATGATTTCTGCCGTATACGGTTTTAGTGCTGCAGCATCCTCTACAAGCGTGCTGCCTGGGAAGTGCTTGCTCGACCATTGATCCAGCTCTTCAAAAGGCTTGTGCAGCGACCCGACATAGCAAAGCCCTTTTTCCGTAGCGGCAAGATACAAACTCCACTCTCCATATACGAGCTTTGTCCAATATATTGTTTGCTTTTTATTTGTACGCATGTCAAATTCCTCCTCAATCAGCTAGCGTTATTCATTGTGTTCAACTTATGCACAGTATAGCGCTGATCATAGCTTGTTGTACGGATTTTGAAATGAAACAGCAAGATAACGAAATAGCGTCGTGAGCTGTTATGATAAAACATAGACAGGAATGACATGAGGGGGATAACGATGAAATCATACACACAAGATCAGGCGTGGGACTGCTCTTGGGAGGATCAGGAACAAGTGCTGACCTTGTCTTTGCCACAGGAGTTCAGCTTTTCACAAAATCTGGACTACCTAGCTGGAGCCCCCAATGAATGCTTGTTTCATATAAAAAACGGGAGAATTTACCGAGCCATTCCTGCTGGGGAAGAGCTATCGATTGTGGAAATCAGCGACGCTGGCAAAAATGACATGGCAGTTCGATTTTTGGGTGATACCGCGCCCAAGTCAAAAGAGGGACGAGCAGCAGTAGCACGCTATGTGCATGACTGGTTTGATCTGGGGACAGATTTGCGACCGTTTTACAAGCTCGCCAAAACAGATGTTCTCCTCCAAAGAGCGGTTGATTCGTTTTATGGGCTGCGCAATGTCGGGATTCCTGATTTATTCGAGGCGATTAGCTGGGGGATCATTGGGCAGCAGATTAATATGAGCTTTGCCTATACGTTGAAAAGACGCATGGTAGAGAGCTTTGGCACACCGGTAACCTGTGAGGGTGAAGTTTACTGGCTGTTTCCTGATCCTGAGCGTATCGCTGCCCTTCGCCCGGAGGAGTTGCAGGAGCTCAAAATGACAGCAAAAAAAAGCGAGTATCTCATTGATGTGGCGCGGTTAATTGTAGAAGGAAAACTGAGCAAAGAGCAATTACTCGCTGCTGGCACAGGGCGAGCAGCCGAAAAACAGCTTGTTCAGATCCGCGGGATTGGCCCCTGGACAGCCAATTATGTATTGATGCGCTGTTTGCGAATTCCATCGGCGTTTCCGATTGATGATGTCGGACTGCACAATGCGATCAAATATTTGTTAGGTACAGATGAAAAACCAACAAAAGAAGAATTGATCCGATTGTCTACAGGCTGGAATAACTGGGAATCTTATGCAACCTTTTACTTATGGAGATTTCTCTATTAAAAGAGGCACATCCTCCTCTATGTTCTCATTGCTTTTCGACAGCGGCGGGAGTAAGGTAAGGAGTAGATGAAAGAATGAGCGAGTGACATTTGGGCAGGGTCTTCTAGATGCCTGCTTGCATGGAGGACAGAGCATAGAAATGAGCGACCAATTAACGCATTTTAACGAACAAAACAGGGCGCGGATGGTGGATATCTCCGAGAAGGACGTAACGAAGCGTGAAGCCATTGCCTACAGTCAGATCATCATGAAGCCTGAAACACTTGCCCGTATTCGCGAGGGGCGTGTGGAAAAAGGAGATGTTTTGGCTGTAGCCCAGGTAGCAGGCGTGATGGCTGCGAAAAAGACGTGGGAAATCATTCCGATGTGTCACCCACTGCCACTGACAGGTATTGATATCCGTTTTTCGTTTGCCAATGAAACGATCCTTGAAGTTGAGGCAGCCGTAAAAACAACGGGAAAAACGGGTGTAGAGATGGAAGCCTTAACAGCTGTAAGTACGGCTGCCCTAACTGTTTACGACATGTGCAAAGCGATGGACAAAGAAATGGTAATTGGACCGACAAGCCTCCTCAAAAAGACAGGTGGAAAAAGCGGTGACTTCATACGAGGAGAGAAATAACTCATGAAAGAGAAATGGGAATCCTATCCGAGCAGCATTCGGCTATTGGCGATTGCTGCCGTCATTTTCTCTACTGGAATGGCATGTATTTGGCCGCTTGTAACGATCTATATTCACGAGTACTTAGGAAAGCCGCTTACTGTTGCCGGCTTTTTGTTGCTTTTAAATCAGGGAGCGTTTCTGGTTGGCAGCCTGGTTGGCGGGATGCTGTTTGACCGCTGGGGGAAAATGAGAACGATCCTGCTCTCCTCCGCAGGCATCATCATGATGTCGGTTTGCTTGGGCTTGACTCATGATTTTACCGTGTATACGATTTTGTTCTTATTAAATGGACTTTTTTACGGGACATTATCCCCGGTAATTAATGCGCTCGCTGTCGTCTTATGGCCAGAGGGAGGCCGCAAAGGAATCAACATGATTTACGTAGCGCTCAACGCGGGGGTAGCTGCCGGATCTGCTTTAGGCGGAGTTTTGGCGAGTGTGTCGTTTGCCTTGACCTTTTTTGGCAACGCCTTTGCCCAAATCATCGTTCTTGCCATGTTTGCCTTTATTTTGCCACGACATGTAAAAGCAATGGCAGAAAAAGCAAAGAGCGGGGGAGATCGCACGAAGACTGCTGGCGAGTCAGTAGGCAAAGCAGCTCCTGTCAAACCGGTGAAAAACGTTGCCTGGGGCGCGCTCGTCATGCTTTGTGCAGGGCTTTTGATTAGCTGGATTGTGTATGTCCAATGGACGACCGTCCTGTCCGCATACATGCAGTCACTAGGCATTTCCTTGCGTCAATACAGCCTCTTGTGGACGATTAACGGCGGTTTGATTTTGTTCGGTCAGCCGTTGATCGCATGGGTTATTCGACGATTTGCCCGTACGCTCAAGGCTCAAATGCTGCTTGGCTCGTATGTATTCGTTCTGTCGATGCTCATCTTGTCGCAAACGACATCGTATGCAGGATTTGTAGCTGCGATGTTCGTCATGACGCTGGGAGAAATGCTCGTATGGCCGGCAGTTCCAACCGTAGCTGCCGAGTTTACACCAGAAGGGCGGGAAGGCTTCATCCAAGGCCTCGTCTCTGGAACCGGGTCAGCAGGGCGGATGCTCGGCCCACTCCTCGGTGCCTTCATCTTTCAAAACTTCCAGGCACAAGGACTGCTCTACATCATGGCTGGTTTGGCGCTGTTATCCGTCATATTCTTTGCTTTCCACAGTTCATTCCAAAAACGAAGCCACCAAGTTCCCGTGCAAACGGCAGAAAAAATGTAGCACTCAGCAATGTACCTGACGAAAAGACGCCCAGTGCGTCTTTTTCTGTTTAAAAAACAGGGGAAAACCACCCCAGCTGTCGTGAGGAAAATGGAGAAAATGAGAGGATCTTTGGGATACATCCCAAGCGGAGCGAAAAAAGCGAAACACGCCCTTAAGCGTCCACCTCTGAGACGCCTCATGAACCCGCCACTTTGGACGCGGTTTCGCTTTTTTCACGGAGCTGAGCAGTATCGCCCCCAGCAAGTATCCCAAGAATCCGGAGCATTTTCTCCGTTTTCCTCCCCACTACCACAGCCGGAAAAGTGCTTTTCCCCAGCGTCCCAGGTAGTCTTGACACAAAACACCCGCTCAAGTAATATAAAATTGCTAAAAACATTATATTCCGTGTGCTTTACTTATAAAGAGAGGTGGAGGGACTGGCCCTATGAAGCCCGGCAGCGGATCTGTTCTGACAGATGCTGTGCCAATTCCAGCAGGATAATTTCCTGACAGATAAGGACGTGACGAAGCTGATCTACCCCTTTTTCTGTACAGAATAAGGGGTTTTTTGCAGTATGGAATCAGAAAGGAACTGAAGAACGATGCGCATTCAACCCTCCGACATGATTGATCGCCTGCCGACCCAGTTTTTTGCTACCCTCGTGGCCAAAGTAAACAAGGTAATCGCTGCTGGTCATGATGTCATCAATTTAGGTCAGGGGAACCCTGACTTGCCCACGCCGCCCCATATTATAGAAGAATTGCAGGCCCAAGCAGCACAGCCTTTGCACCACAAGTATCCGCCATTTTCCGGACGAGTGGAACTGAAGCAGGCCGTGGCTCACTGGTACAAGCAAGAGTTTGACGTCGATCTCGATCCAGAAGAAGAGGTCGCGATTTTGTTCGGCAGCAAAACTGGGCTTGTTGAGATTTGCCAGGTGCTGATGAACAAAGGGGACGTAGCTCTGGTACCAGATCCGGGTTATCCTGATTATTGGTCAGGTGTAGCGGTAGTAGATGGGCGAATGGTCATGATGCCGCTCAAAGCGGAGAATCAATTTCTTCCGGATTACAGCCAGCTATCCCATGCGGATTTGGAGCGGGCCAAGCTGATGTTTCTGAACTACCCGAACAATCCGACTGCGGTGAATGCGCCGTTAGAATTTTATGAAGAAACGGTTCGTTTTGCTCGTAAAAACGAAATCGTTGTGTGCCACGATTTTGCGTATGGAGCGATCAGCTTTGACGGGAAAAAGCCGGTCAGCTTCATGCAGGTTCCGGGGGCAAAAGAAGTGGGCGTGGAGTTTTATACACTGTCTAAAACATACAACATGGCAGGCTGGCGCGTAGGCGCGATGGTTGGAAATCGTGAGCTCGTTCGTCTGATCAATTTGATACAGGACCATTATTTCGTAAGCTTGTTCGGAGCTGTTCAGATGGCTGCAGCGCGTGCCATGACAGGCTCGCAGCAGTGTGTACGCGATCTGGTAGCGGTCTACGAGGGACGTCGCGACGCGCTGTACTCCAATTTGCATCGAATTGGCTGGCAGGCACAGCCGTCACAGGGTTCGTTTTTTGCATGGCTGCCGATTCCTAGTGGCTTTACTTCCATTCAGTTTTCTGATTTGCTGCTGGAAAAAGCGCATGTGGTGGTTGCACCAGGTGATGGCTTTGGTCCTACGGGAGAGGGCTATGTTCGAGCAGCGCTGCTATCGGATGAACAACGATTGGCAGAAGCCGTGAATCGCATCGAAAAGTTAGGCTTGTTCACCCCAAAAATATAGGTGTTTGCAATGGATCGGACCACATATGCTGGTAAGCAGCAGGTGTGGTCTTTTTTCATGCAAGCAAAAAAGCAAAATCGGGCAAAATAGTGATGATAGAAAAGTGCAGGGGTCATTCTCAATAAAAATCATTCTCATTGTTGACAGATAATGATTTTCATTATACGATGTTAATGATAATTAGTCTCAGCGACTGAGTCGTCATTTATGCAAAGCAGGAGGGTAACATGCGCTATCAGATTAACGGTTACACGGATATGTATACGGTGATCGCCAACGAGCGTAAGGTAGGCGGAGCCATTGAAGCAGGCCAGGTACGGCTGCGTACAGGTGAAGTTTTTGCCAATGCTGTTCTCACTCGTATGGAAATGTCAGGTGCGCATTTTTGCTCGATCGGTTTTGTGACGGAAGAAGGACAGCGACTCATTGTTCACGTCAACGATATCAGCATGATTGCGGATGCCCGCCACGTCAATGTATGTGAGCTGACCAATGAATGTATGCGAGCTGAAAAAGCAGCAGATCGCCTAAAGCGCTTGAAGCGACTGTGTGAGTTGAATGAAGGCAGCTGCACACCGACTTTTCAGGAAGAAGCTTTGCTACTCGCGGAGGACATCGGTGTAGAAGAAGCATTGCGACACGTCGATTTGTCATTCCTGCCACAAGTAGAAAAAGCGCGTGTGTTCCGTATCGCGTAGCTTTCATGGTATACATATAAGACCCCTTTTTCCACTGGAGAAAGGGGTTTTTTGCATGCAAAAAAAAGAGAGGTCAACAGACACCACCTGTTGAGCGAACAATCGCTCGACATAGTCAAAACCTATCTCCCCATAGCTAGCGAGGATTGGACATTGTTCACTGACAGTGATAAAACAAGAATAAGCAAAATCAAGGGGGAACGGAACATGGAGTACAAATTTTCAAAATCGGTAGAAGCATTATCTTCTTCGGCGGTCCGGGAAATCTTGAAGCTGACCCAAGGCAATCAAGTGCTTTCACTGGCTGGAGGCTTACCAGCTGAAGATTCTTTTCCCATCGCAGAAATGCGTGAAGCCTTTGTCCGATCGTTTGATCTCGGAGCAAAAGCTCTTCAATATGGCTTAACAGACGGATATCTTCCGCTTCGCGAGTGGGTTGCCTCTCGTATGAAGCAAAAACATATGAATGTTGGCGTGGACAATATGCTGCTGACTACCGGCTCCCAGCAGGCCGTCGACTTGCTCTGTCAAGTCTATTTGGACGAAGGCGACGTCGTGCTGGTAGAAAATCCCACATACCTGGCTGCGGTCCAATTGTTCCAATTTCGTGGGATTCGTGCCATTCCGGTGGATGGTGATGAAGAGGGCATGGATTTAGAAGATCTGGCCCGAAAAATCGCACAGTATCGCCCGAAAATGGCTTACGTGATTCCAACCTTTGCAAACCCTACAGGCAAGGTCTGGAGCTTGGAGCGCCGCCTTGGGTTGCTTCGTCAATGTAAGGAAAATGATATTTTGATTTTGGAAGACGATCCATATGGTGAAATCCAGTTTGACGGACAAGAGCCGTATCGTTCGATTTTCTCTCTCGACGAGCATCCGGAAGATTCTTGCGTCGTTTACACCAGTACCTTCTCCAAGATCGTAGCACCTGGCTTGCGTACGGGATGGGCGATTGGGGACAAGCGTGTAATCCAGATGATGGTAAAAGCGAAGCAAGCAGTTGATTTGCAATCCAGTACGATCGACCAAATCGCGCTGCATCAATTGCTGGACAACTTTGACCTCGAGAGCCATATCGAGAAAATCCGAGCCTCCTACAAAGCACGGATGGAATGGATGAATGAGCTGATGCTCGCTCAAAACTGGAATGGCGTGAAGTGGGAAAAACCACGTGGAGGTATGTTCCTGTGGGTCACCCTGCCTGAGCACATCGATTCAGAAAAGCTGCTAGCTGCTTCTGTAAAGGAAGGCGTGGCATTCGTGCCGGGCAAACCTTTTTATGCAGCTGAAGCGCAGTCGAATACAATGCGCTTGAATTACACACTGCTGGATCGTGACGATACACAGATGGCAATTTCCAGACTGAGCGCAGCTTTAGAAAAGTACAACCAGAGCCAAGCCGTTCAACAGTAATTCTTCAACCGAATAGACAAAAGAGAAGGCAGCCCTATGTTGGCTGTCTTTTTTTGCAGTTTTTACCTCGCTATCCATCAAAGAATAAAGGCAGGAAGTTCGTGCAAGGCTATTCTCAAAAGAAAGGATCAGGACGAATGGATAAAGCGAGGAAGGGGGAGACGATGTGGATCGAAAATGGGGAATCAGAAGTGGGGGCAGGACTGGGCAGCATACAGATGATATGGGCCCGATTCATGATCAATTGAGCTGGCTGAAAGAACGGCTGGCCAATTGCTCGGATTTAGTCATTCATACGTTTGAATCGCGATTTCATCAAAAGTGTGCACTAGTTTACGTGGCGGGGTTGACCGATCAAAAAAACATTCAGGAGGAAGTGCTGCGGGCGATTTTTTCATTGGATGCGAGCACTGACGAAGAATTTCGTGTCTCCATTTTTGAGCGTAAGCAGCTGCCCGTTTCAAACTATGAAGTGATTCCACTTGAGGCTGGGCCAAATGCCGTAGTCGAAGGTCGGGTTCTCTTTGTCATAGAGGATGAGCAGAGGGCAATCCGATTTAAGCTGCCATTTGTCAAAGGAAGAGCCATTGATGAGCCAACAAGTGAAGCAACGGTTCGAGGGCCCAGAGAAGCCTTTATCGAAAGTGCTGACGACAACTTGTCACTCATTCGAAAACGGCTGAAGTCACCGGATTTCAAGACGGAAACCATGCATATTGGCACCTATACACAAACGAAAGTGATGATGCTTCATATCCAAGGACTTTGTGACAATGAGCTGATTGAAAAGGTTCGAACCGTTTTGTCGCAAATCAAGATAGACGGAGTGCTGGGCAGCAGCTATTTAGAGGAGCATCTGGACAGTTCTCCCTTTTCGCCTTTTCCGCAGGTGCAATACACGGAACGACCTGACGTCGTCACTGCTGCACTGCTCGAAGGACGACTGGCTGTCATTGTCGATGGCTCGCCGATGGTTTTGATTGTTCCTGTTACGCTGTTCATGCTGCTCCAATCCGCAGAGGATTACTACCAGAGGTATGTGGCGGGGACCTGGATACGCTGGATTCGCTATTTGTTCGTCTTTATCTCGCTGCTCCTTCCGTCCTTTTACATCGCAATCACGACGTTTCATCCCGAAATGATACCTTCCAAACTATTGATTACGATTACCGCATCACGCGAAGTTGTGCCGTTTCCTGCCCTAGTTGAAGCATTCATCATGGAAATATCCTTTGAGGCATTGAGAGAAGCTGCTGTACGAATTCCCAAGTCGATTGGACAGGCTGTATCGATTATTGGGGCGTTGATCATCGGGACAGCAGCAGTGCAGGCTGGAATCGTCTCTGCGGCAATGGTCATCATCGTTTCCTTTACAGGGATTGCTTCGTTCATTATTCCACATTTTGATCTGGGTCTTGCTGTTCGATTTCTCCGGTTTCCGATCATGATTCTGGCTGGGATATTCGGTCTGTTCGGGATTGCATGTGGGTTACTTTTGCTCTACATCCATCTCATCAATTTACGCTCAATGGGAACTCCTTATTTGACACCTGTTACACCATTCGTTGTCAGTGATCTGAAAGACACGCTTATTCGCGCACCGTGGTGGTTCATGCGGAAAAGACCGTATCATGAGAAGCTAAACAAGTGGAGGCAGCCAAAACCAAAGTCCAGCAAACCGGGAGAGGAAGATGAGGAGATGGGAGATTGAGAGCGAATCCGCCATTGCAAAAGCTGATCATCTTTATTGCGATGCTCCCCCTGCTGCTGACAACGGGCTGCTGGTCTTCTGTAGAATTAAACAACAGAAGCTTTGCCCGCATGCTTTTGGTAGATAAGGCCGAGTCTGGTGTTGAATTGACGCTTGCTTTTCCTCTGCCGAATCGGTTGATTCCGGGGCAAGCGGGAACAGGTGGCACGCAAACCGGCAAGCCATATACGTATGTGACCAAGACGGGTCAAGACATCGGAGAAGCCTATCGCTCTATCCAATCTGATCTTTCTCGAAAAATTACATTTGGACAAACCAGTGTAGTGGTCATTGGTCATGAACTGGCCAAAGAAGGGATTACCCCTATTTTGGAGTTTATTGCACGTGAACCGAGGTTTCATATCAATGCCGATCTGTTTGTGACAGAGGGAAGAGTTCTGGACTTAACTATGGTTCCCATCGTATTTGAACGATTCCCGGCTGATATTCTGATTTCTTACGGGAGAGAGCATGTGACGGTAAATACAACGACAACAGATTGCTTGATCACGACGTATCGTGGGGGAGACATGATCCTGCCCTTGTTAAAGATCGAGGCCAAGAATATGCCAGGTGAAAAGCCAGAAGTAGTCCAATGGTTAGGAACAGATGGGGCAGCTATTTTCAGAGAAGGAAAGCTCCAGAAGAAGCTCTCCACAGATGAGATGAGAGGGGCTCTGTGGATATTGGGACAGCTGAAGGATGCCGAGATTTCCGTTCGCTCTTCCACGGATGGAAAAAGTGTGAACTACATGATCAACAAAGCCCGCACGCAAATCAAGCCATCTATTTCGGGTGATCAGGTCACGATATTGATCAAGACAAAAGCAGAGGCTTCGCTTATTTCATCAGATTCCAATGTGAATTTGCAAGATCCGCTCCAGCGTAAAAAACTCGAGAGGGGAATTGAACTTCTGGTCGAGGAGAGAATGAACGGAGCGATTGATAAGGCGAGGAGGGCGGGAGCTGATGTATTTTCATTTGGCCAGTATGTCGATTGGCATTATCCAAAAGAATGGAATACCCTTGCCACGCGATGGAGAGAACTATACAGCCGTCAGATAAAAATCATTACGGAAGCAGATATTACGATAAAACGGATAGGAAGTGTCAAAGAGCCGACGAAAATTCGGAAGACGTCACATCCGGAGGGAAAAAAATGATCATCATCGCGATTATTTATGCATGTTTATTATTTTTTGAATGGCGATATCTATACTGTAAAAACCGGACTGTACGGACCTATCGCATTGTATTTGCTTTTGTGATCTTTACGTTCCTGAGCATGGAAGCCTTGTATTTCTTCAGAGATCAATTTATGCTCGCGGATGTCATCGAAATGGTATTTGATCCAATGGAAAAGTTCATCGTGTGGAGTAATGAAAAGAATGAATGATAAGTACGAGAAGGTCACCCCAACCCAACTGTACATGCTCTTCTCGCAATATCTTTTTACAACCATTCTCAGTTTTCGACAAGGCGCGTTGGTGGGTGAAGCCAAGTTTGGCGTGTGGGTTTCCTTACTGATCGGTTCATTGTGCGGCTTGCTCTTTCCTTACTTTTCGTATCGCTTGGCGAAGAGGCGACCAACAAGATTCTTTAGTCATTATGGAAAAGAAATCGTGGGCAGCTGGCTTCATTATCCGTTGGTTTTGATCATGATTTTCTCTTATTTGTTCTCAGCTGCTTTTGTCTTGAGGGAAATGCAGGATTTTTTGGTTGAAGTTTTTTTGCCAGATACACCTGATTGGGCTGTAACCTTCATTTTCTGTATTTGTGTTGCCTACGCTGTGCGTTCAGGGGTTCAGACCATTTTTCGATGCGCACAGGGGATCTTTTTCCTGACGATGATTGGGATGCTGCTCATTCCTATGTTTGTCATGGGAGAAATGAACAAGGACATGAGCGTTGCCTTTTTCAACCATTTTAATTGGGAGGGCATTGGCAGTGCCAGTTATTTGGTTGCGTCCTTGTACGGACAAATGAGCTTTATCCTATTTCTTTTTCCTTTTTTCTCCAATCAGCAAAAAACGATGAAGTCGTTAGTATGGGCGACTGTTACTTCCCTTTTCATTATTTTCTCGAATCTGATACCCACGATCTTGATCTTTGGTCCTGACCTGACAAGCAATTTGATCTACCCCGAGCTAGAACTGATCCGCTATATACGAGCCGGATATTTTTTGGAAAACCTGGACCCGGTGCTGATCGCGATTTGGTTGACCAGCCTCTTTATTAAAATCAGTCTGTTCCTGTATGTTGCAGTCCTCATCCTTACCCATAGTTTTTCTCTCCAGGATCACAAGCCGTTATCTTTATCGATGACAGTATTGATGGCAGGGATATCCATTTTTATGGTAAGGACAGGAGCAGACCTGGCGCGTTTAATGGGGCATGGTGAAGTGATGTTTTTGATCGTGACAGAGGCAATTCCGATTCTTTATTTGGTTGTGGATTGGATTCGATCACGTTTGGGAAAAAGCTCAAATGAAAAAGCAAAGGCGTAACCAATGTGACATTTGTCAATGGTTACGCCTTTTTCATAGAAAGCGATTTATTCTTCCGTTTCTTCCAGAGTGCAAATAGCGCTTGGACGCTTGATGCGCAGTACTACGCACTCATACACACGGAACAGGCTGTTCATTTGCTCGTCGCCGAGGAAAGCAGAATCGAAGTCCTCAGCAATCGCGAGGTCGAGATTGTGACGACCAGTTGCTACGAGAACGCCGGAGCGTCCTTTGATCGTAGGAGACTGGTAGACACCGTCAGTCACCAGATTGCGTACATGCTCAATCTCCAGTACGTTGGTGCCTTTATGCACACGGTGCAGGAGCGAATACAGCTCCGGGGAGACGACCAGCGCGTACGGGCCGCTATGTCCCATTTTCAAAAGCTTGTTTCGAGCTTCTACGATGTCAGCAAATGCATTGCCGGATTCCATCCAGTCGCTTTTCAGATGGGTGAGACGACCCTTGACATTCATCAGGCCAGGCAGATCGAATTCAGCAGCACCGTTGAAAATGAGATCGTCTTCCATCAGTGCACCGCCAGCAGCAGCGTTGGCAGCAGCACTCATATCGAGTGGCATGCCCAATGTGCGAGCTTGCGCCACATCACGCCAGTAGAGCATGAAATCTTTGTAAAGAATCGGGATCGTCATGCTGACACGGCGACTAGGCTGCGTCATTTCGAGCGATTCCCCGCGCAGAGAGAGTCCGCCAAAGCGGGATTCATCATACACGTCGTTTGTAATGGTTTGAATGCCTTCTCCGAGTGGTCCGTATATATCGATAAAACGGCGTCCAACCAGCTGGCGGCGGGCCATGTCGATTACAGTTGCGTCCATTTGATTCCATTCATCATGGGTCAATGGGGAGTCAGGGTATTTACGAAGCTTGTCCATAGCGTAACCTCCAAGTCATAAAGGATCGTGATTTTCTTACTTTCCTTTCAAGCTGCCTACCGTCAGTCCTTTTTTGGCAGGGGTAGGAGCGGGGGAGTGCTTGATCACGGATGCAACACCGTGCGGAGCAGAAGCAGAGGCTTTGAGATGGTCCACCTGATGAATGTCGTGCCCTTCATCGTGGTCTGTCAGATCTGCTTGGTACACATCGGAAAATCTGCTGCTCAGTGTCGCCATCATTTCCTTCACATGCAAATAGTCCTCATGCGTTTTTTCGCGCATTCCGTCAAGGACTTGGCGAGTCGCATCATCCTGGAACTCATACAAAGACAACTCCAGATGCTCGCGGAAGTTGTGCAGCCCAAAACGCTCCAAATTAATATCGGAAAGCATTTGCGACAGCTCCCGGTCACTCAGCTTGTCCGTCTTATTCTCAGCAGCCAGCGATTCCAGATAAGGAATGAGCTCTTGCAGGCGTCCCATACGCTGTTCTTCTTCCTCCAAAATATGGTGGTAATACAGGCGCGTATGCTCGTCCTGGGCAGCGTCAATAATCGGCTGGATGATCCCCATGAAACGATTGATATAACCTCTTGTGCGATCAAAAATGGCGTGCAGCTGTGAAATTTCTTGCACCCTACGCCACCTCCTTATTGCGATCTATTTATTCATTATACCGTTGGAAAAATGCACCGGGCAACAACTATGTACAATTTCCATGCTTTCTATGAAAAATGTCGAGTCCGTTTTGTTTAGTTTTCTATTTTTACAAAAAAGTTATCGTGGAGAGTATTGTCAAAGCTAATTGGGAATGATAATATTTATCAATAAGAGTGATATTCATTATCAATTGACTGACTGAGAACAAAAACATAAATCAAATGCACACCCAAATTAAAGGAGGTAACATGTTATGTCATCCATTTTAGTAATCGGCGGAGATCGCCTCGGGAATATTATTGAGCTGCTGCAAGGACAAGGCTTCCGGGAAATCCATCACGTAACGGGGCGCAAAAGCTCGCAAACCGGCGTAAAAATTCCTTCAGGCATCCATATGATTCTTGTCCTGACTGACTTCGTCAACCATAATCTGGCGAAAACAGTAAAAAGCCAGGCGAAAGACCGCGAGCTGCCGATTCTCTTTTGTAAACGCTCATGTGCTGCCATTGCCAAAGCATTTGATATGACTGCGTAAATACATACTTCCTGATCTGGACAGACTACGTAACGAGTCTGATACTGATGGAGGAATGACGACGCATGGAGCCAAATTCACTTACTGATCTGCCTATCGCGCAGCTGACGGCCGCACAGCTGCAACATTTGAAACAGGCAGAAGAACAGATTAACCACGAAGGTCAAGACATTTACCTCATCGCATTCGAGAAGCAAGCCCCGTCCCGGTAGACGGGGTTTTTTCTATTCCAGCCCTGCTTCTCATTTGAAGACATATTGATCAAGCTGCTGCTTCAGCGCATCAATTCCAATCGCAAAGCCCAGACATTGGCTCGATTGAATGATAAAGGCATTCAGACCGATTACTTCGCCATTCAAATTGATCAACGGACCGCCGCTATTACCGGGATTAATTGCGGCATCTGTTTGGAAAATTTCCTCATACAATCTCTTGGCTACCTGCAGGCGTCGATTTTTTGCGCTAATGATACCTGCTGTTACAGAGTTTTCCAAACCAAGTGGGGAACCACTGACTCCCATAGAGGCAAAATCCGAGCTAATGAAAGTCGAGTCGTGTGAGACGGATCGAGCGACTTTTCGCCGTCGGATCCATTTCTGCTTCCAGATGCTTGATGAGGCAGCTGACAAGTAATTTTCGCTCATCTTCTGTTGCACAAAGCCAAACATCATTCCAGTTTGTAAGCTGCTCTCGTTCTTTATCGTTGAATGAGGAGGGGGGCTGTGGGGTTTTTAGCCTCCTTTGTTTTTGCAAAACGCCAGCTGCTTCCGATGCAGCAGTTATCGACTCCACAAAATAACGCGACAGCTCTTTTATAATCAGCTGCTCAATCCAGTCCTGGCGTATGGCTGGAGCGTTACATGAGCCTGCCACCTTCTTTTTGCACCAATAATAATAATGCGTATAGTGCCCTCCCGCGGATCGTTTGGTACGGGTTGTTTTTCCTCGCATGGCTGATCCGCAGCGTGAGCAATGAAGAATGCCGGAAAAGAGAAATGACGAGCCAAGGGTGCGCGGATGCTTGGTGCTGCGTGCTGTCATTCGGTTTTGAACGAGGAGGTAGGAAGCTTCCTCGATGATCGCAGAATGCGCTTCTTCTTCGATCAGCCAATGCTCGGGGGGATTATGGCGTTGCTCGGTATTGGCGTAATTCCAGCGAAGTGCTCCATAATAAACCGGATTTTTTAACAGGCGCAAAACAGCACTTGCGCTCCACAGCGCGCCATTCTTTCCCCGCAGTCCTTGTTGATTGGCTGCTTCAGCGATTCGTCGTGGTGATTCTCCCTGGGCATATTGCGCAAACATGGTGCGAACTCCCGCTGCTTCCTCAGGATTTACGATTAATTGCCCATCGACCAGATCATACCCATAGGGGGGCGGACCGCCAGGACGTTTGCGCTCACGCACCATTTGCCCCATCCCCATTTTTACCCGTTCCCCTAAGTTTTCACGCTCCCATTGAGCCAAAGCGGCGACGAGCGTAATAAACAAACGTCCGATGGCTGTCGTCGTATCATAAACTTCCGTACTACTTTTGAAGCGAACCCCATGCCGATCAAACTCCTGCAAGAGCTGGTACAGATCCAAAACAGATCGGGTGAGCCGGTCAAGACGATAGACAAGCACGACATCAATCTGACCTGCTCTGACGTCTTCGAGCAGGCGTGTCAGCTCTGGGCGATTCGTGTCCTTGGCGCTGACGCCTTCATCTGAATAAATGTCAGCTAACGTCCAATCCTGGGAATGGATATAGGAGAGCAGCCTATCTCGTTGAGCGGGAATAGAAAATCCTTCCTTGGCCTGATCATCCGTGCTGACCCTCATGTAGACGGCCGTTCTCATCGAACCCCTCCTGTCGTATCAGGATGCTAGATTCTACAGCAAGGGGAGGGAGCTTATGTCTGTCCAAACAAAAAAAGCCCCGTTTATCCGATAACCGGAATAGACGGGGGAGAGCTACATCCATTTTTGACCCCATTCGTGGATGGAATCAATGACTGGACGTAAATCCTTTCCTTTTTCTGTCAATTCGTATTCGATGCGAACAGGAGTCTCAGGGTATACTCTGCGTTCCAAAATTCCCAGCTCTTCAAGCTCCTTCAACCGCTCCGATAACATCTTATCGCTCATATGCGGAACCATTTCACGAATGTCTTTGAAGCGCACGGTTCCTCGCAATAAGACATGAATGATTAAACCAGTCCATCTTTTGCCAAGAACATTGATCGCACCTTCGTACTTTGGACACATGTGTTCGCCAGCAAATTCCTGATTCATGACGGCGTCACCTCAATAAAACATGTTTGCTTTCTATTGTACCATAACAACTTGAAAAAAGTAAGTAAGGCAAGTGTAGGAGAAGTCCAGCCCCTATCTAGTTGTCACCAGAAGAGCAGCCCCCTATGCTGGAAACCTTGTCATATGAAAAGTTGTCCAAGCCCGATTCATCTCAAGGCGTCTCTCCTGTTTGCAAAAGCACATAGACTGAAGGCGATAGGATCGACGAAGAAAGGGTGAGGAAATGCGTCAAAAGCAGGTGATTGGCATTTTGACTTGGCGAGAGGGGCAGCGTTTTTCCGAGCCGGATTATTTGCGGCGCCTGGTAAAGGCAGGCTGGAAGCTGGGGGCAGAGGTGTATTTGTTCTCGCATCAGGATGTAAACACCAAAGAACGCAAAATAAAAGGCTTCACGCCGAAAGCCGGTGGTGGCTGGGAGAGCAAATGGTTTCCGTGGCCGGAGGTTGTCATTGACCGTTACCGCAGGCGGGTGCCGCAATACATGAGGCTGCGACACAGCGGTCTTTTTGATTTTGCGAACAGCCCCTTTAGTAAAAAGTGGCGAGTGACCAAGCTGCTAGCAGAGGATCAGCGTGTGAGCCGCTGGGTGCCAGAAACCCATGTGTATAAAAAAGGAAAAGTCATGGCGATGCTCCGTCGACATCCCCTGTTGTATATTAAGCCTGGGAATGGTACAGGTGGAAGAAGCATTCTGAAGGTGGCAGCTGTCGGGAAGCAGTACCAGCTGCAAGGTCGCGACAAGCAGTATGGCAAGCACAATATTCGGGTGGAAAATGCTGTGGCTGTAGAGAACTGGGTCAAGCGTTGGGTAACCAAGCAGCGGATCAGCGATGGCAATTTTTTGGTTCAGCAAGGTTTGGATTTGGCATTAATACCGAATCGGGTCGCGGATGTTCGACTCCTGATTCAAAAGAATGAGGAGGGGGTGTGGGATGTGACAGGATGTGCTGTTCGGATGGGGACGAGTGGCAGCGCTACCTCCAATCTGCACGGAGGCGGCAAGGCAATTTCTTTCCCACAGTTCATGGTCAAGCGGTTCGGAGAGGAGAGTGCCCCAAGAATTCAACGCGAGTGTCATACGATGGCTCATCAAATCGCACAGACGTTGGAGGAGAAGTTCGGCAGGATGATGGAGTTTGGGTTGGATATCGGCGTAGATGTGAGTGGACGTGCGTGGCTTATCGAGGTTAACCCGAAACCAGGTCGAGAGGTATTTCGTCAAATGGGTGACCGAAAAACATATGAGCTGGCAATCGAGCGGCCCATACAATTTGCCCTGCAGCTCGCCAAAGCCGGATCGGGAAAACAGGAGAAGCAAAGAAAAGAAGTAGTGTAGGAGAGCTTGGTTTTTGTCTCTATGACAACGAGTGGGGAACCGATGCTGATGACCCATTCGCCAACCTTTGTGTGAGAAGAGTGGCCAAGCGGCAGCGGATACAGCCTGCAGTCTGCATCAATTTTGATCACAGCGTAGTCGCGAACACGATCAGCGAGGATGCGCTTGGCTTCAAACACTCGCCCGTTGAAAAGCTTGACGAAGATGTTTTTGGATTTGCCAATCACATGCTCACTGGTCAGAATGTAGCCTTTAGGATGAAAAATGAATCCGGAACCAAAGCTACGTTCAGTTGGAGACGATGGCTCTTCTTCATTAATCAAGCTGCGGATTAATGAATCTACATCTTTGGTATGGGGAGCGTCCTCAGTAACAATGGAGACGACACCCTCCTGTACGCGCTCTACAATAGGAACAAAAAAATTAAAGGGATGCAAGCTGCTGCTGCTCACAGGGTACTTTACTCGCGTATATTGGGACCATTTTTTACTTTTCAACGATCTCTCCCCCTACAGCAGATAGGTATGTATCATCTTATGGGGAGACGAAAGGGAAGGGACGCCCAATTTCGAACAGCTATGTATGATTATCATTATTTTTGATTGATATAATAAAGAAATAGCATTGGTATAATTATTAGAATCGAATTATAATACCTGTAGTTAAAGAATATTTAGAACATAAAGGCTTTGCAGATACCTTCTGTCTGTAAGAATTGAGCTGTCTGATTTACCGTTGCTAGAGAGAGAGAAAAAGTATGTTAATGGAGGATGCGAAGAGATGGATGTTAAGACGATCATACTTGGTTTTTTGAACTACGGCGAGATGAGTGGATACGACATCAAGCAAGCGTTTACGAACAGCATCGGGTTCTTCTATGACGCTAGCTTTGGTGCAATTTATCCGGCGCTTCGCAAACTGGAAGAAGAAGGCTATGTGACCAAGCAGGAGATTATTCAATCAGGTAAGCCAAACAAAATTCTGTACAGCATTACTGATCTCGGAAAGAATGCATTCCGCCAAGAGATTCAAACGCCCATTTTGCCACCAGTCCTACGCTCTGACATGTTAGTCAAAATGTTTTTTGGCAAAAGCCGTACGAACGAGGAGCAAAAGAATTTGCTAGAAGGTTGCATCGAGCTCCAGCGTGATATGCTGCAACAAAGCAAAGTGAACTTTAAAAAGCTAGAGGCTCATTTTGACGAGTATCAGCGTTTTTGCTGGGAGTACACCATTCATCATCTCGAGACGACCATATCGTTCCTGGAGCAAAAAATGTCTTCGTTAGTCAAACAACCAGCCTATTCTGTTCCGGTTTAAGAACCGGACAAATACATAGAAAAAGCGAAGGACCGACATGGTCGCTTCGCTTTTTTTGCGTACGCATAAATTTATCGAAGGTATGATGCTTACTTCAGGTTTTCCGGATTGAGGCATTCCAGCTCTGGCACAACAAATCGGCCATCTTTGCGAATCAGACGGTCGTCAAACCAGATTTCTCCGCCGCCCCATTCTGGACGCTGAATCATGACGAGATCCCAGTGAATGGAAGACTTGTTTCCATTGAAGGCTTCATCATAGGCTTGGCCAGGAGTGAAGTGGAAGCTTCCATCGATTTTCTCATCGAACAGGATGTCCTTCATCGGATTTTGGATGTACGGATTCACACCAATGGCAAATTCCCCTACATAGCGGGCGCCTTCGTCTGTATCAAATACTTGATTGATTTTTTCGGTATCGTTTGCAGTTGCCTGGGTAATTTTGCCATCCTCGAAGGTCAGCTTGATATTGTCATAAGTGAAGCCCTGGTAAGGAGATGGCGTGTTGTACGCAATCGTACCGTTAATGGAGTCGCGGACAGGGGCTGTAAATACTTCCCCGTCAGGAATGTTGGCTTCCCCGGCACATTTGATCGCAGGGATTCCTTTGATAGAGAAGGTGAGGTCGGTTCCTGGTCCAGTGAGGCGAACCTTGTCTGTTTTCTCCATTAATTCCACGAGGCTGTCCATGGCTTTATCCATTTTGCCGTAATCAAGCGTGCACACTTTGAAATAAAAATCTTCAAAGGCAGCGGTACTCATGTTAGCCAGCTGCGCCATCGAAGCATTCGGATAACGAAGAACCACCCATCTGGTATCCGGTACACGAACATCCAGAACAGGACGCATCAGAAGCTTGGAATGCAGCTGCATCTTGTCACCAGGTACGTCAGCCAGTTCGCTGATGTTATCGCCACCGCGAATACCTATGTAGCAATCCATTTGTTTCATGAAGGAAACGTCTGCCTCGCGCATTACGCCAAGCTGTGTCTCGTTTGCTCCGAGCAGCAGCTCGCGCTGAACGGTTTGGTCGATCAGCTGCACGTAAGGATTCCCACCTGCTGCATATACTTTGGCAATCACTGCACGCACGAGCTCAGTAACGTTGCCAATCGCATAAATCAAAACATTTTCGCCCGATTGTACACGGGTAGAATAGTTGACGAGAACATCAGCTAATTGTTCAATACGTGGATCTTTCATAGGAAAAGGATCCCTCGCTTTCCATGTCTTTTCAGTAGTATTGTACACAACTTGCATAGAAAAAAGCTACCCAATATGAGTGGGTAGCATCCAGGTGAAACGCACAACAGGATTCGGTTTTACTATATATGCAACTCCCCGCTATAAATTGCTAGTGGTTGGCAAAATTAATTGCAGCTGCAAGCAACGATTACCAGCAGGATGAAAAGAATCAAGACTAAAGTGAAGCCGTCGAATTCCCCATTGAAAATGCTACTCATGTGATAAACATCCTCCCTCAGTGTGTTAAGCGTCTTGTGCTTACATCCATAACATATGGGTTTTCGCACAGAGCCGATACGGGCATTCGCCCATTTTTGGGAAGATTCTTTTTCGTGTATTCTTTTCCGGTACTCGCACTTCACGAAAAATCCGCAGTTCTATGTTTATTATTCTGAAAAGCAGGAAAAGCTAGAGGATACCAAAAGACTTTGCAAAAACGAAAGGATGTTAGTGGCATGCAAAGATCATTATCCAGTCTTCAACACGACCTCTTTCCCATCACGATCAATGTAGGGGAAGATTTTAAGTCCATTGTTTGGAAAGCTCAATACGATATGGATTTTAATACGGAGTGCCTGTTCTGCTTCTCCGATCAAATTACCGGATATCGCGTAGAGGACGAAGCAGGTCACGCCGGGAAGGTTGCTGTCTGCCCGCACTGTGAAAAAGTCAACGCGATTTACGCTTGATCAAAGGTGCACAGCAAAAGCGATGCCAATTAGGCATCGTTTTTTTGTTCTTTCCTGCCACTGTATCCACCAAGTACCACTGCGTGTTTAGCAGGATTGAAGGGAGGTTTCACGAATACGTAGGAGAGCTATACATATGGAATAGGGGTGAAATCATTGCAGAAGAAATGCAGCCGCTGCGGAAACGACATGGAAATCGTGCTGCGCAACGTGGTGTACCGAAACCGCGTGAAAATCATGAATGTGCCCGTACACGTGTGCGTAGACGATAACTGCGCGAATTCCCAAGTGGTGGACGTAATTAAGGACGACTTAAAGTCACTCATGGAGGAACTGGGCCAACATCCGCAGCGTCAGGCGATTGAGTTTGAAGAAATGTCAGAGTTATCCAACTTATTGGTATTGATTGCTAATGGGAACGAAGACTCAACCGTACGCGACGTACTCAGCGAACGGGTCAACGAGCTTTTGGATCTGTTTTTGTTGGCGCAGTCCCTTGGTGACGAAAAGTGGATGCTTGAGCTACGCGAGCGGTTAACGAAAATCATGGTATAGGATTCTATAGATAGAGGGAGGAAAGGCGCCTATAAAAGTAGGCGTCTTTCACTTGTTTATGCTCGTTTTCTTTTTTGTCAGCCATCTCAAAAAGGGAAAGCTGGTTTCCTCTCCTCCCCAACAGCTAGACCTTCTCCTCCCTAGACTTTCTGGCAATGAGTTTTGTATACTGGAAATCACATGGCATCAGATAAAAGGAGAGATGGTTTGTGAGCCAAAAACAGCTGCACTCTACAGAAGAGCTGGATCAGTTTGTAAATGAAAACGGGAAACGACTTTTGTTTAAACATAGCACAATTTGCCCCATCAGTACGGCAGCCTACGATGAGTTCCAGGCATATGTACAAGACAATGCCATGCCGTCTGCAGTTATTCTCGTACGCGAGGATCGTCCGGTATCAAATGCGGTAGCAGAGCGTTTTGAAATCAAGCACGAATCCCCGCAAATCTTTTTGCTGGAAAACGGTCAAGTAAAGTGGCACACCTCTCACTGGAAAATCACCAAGGACGCCATCACACAAGCCGTACAAGAATAAAACCAAAAAGAGCTACCAACTCACGCTGAGTTCGGTAGCTCTTTTCCATATAGATAAAAAATTATTCCCAATACAGCTCCAGCTTGTCACCGCTTTTCAATTCGGTCTGGAAGGTCGCCAGCTCACCGTTTACCAGCATGACGAAGCCGGAAATGCTTTCCCGGTCGGGCTTCTCCAGCGAAACATCGACAAAGCGAAACACATCGCTAAAAACAGGAGGGGCTGATGGAGACGATTTGACATGGATAACAGCGCCATCCACTACAGCTTCCTCTGGTGTCGCTGCACGACCATCCATCGTGATGGCAACCTGTGCGACAGGCAGAACGACCTTTTCTCCATTAAATAAAACGGTAACCGTCTCCTGAACCCACTCATCCAAAGGAATGACGTCGCGGATCGTTGGGGAGGTAATTTCATCAACGCGGTAAACCAGATCATCTCCTTGGCGAACATAGTCAGAAAGAGTGGCTATTTTCCCATTGAGCAAAATAACCTCGCTCCGGGAGGGAATCGAATAGCTGTGTCCATTCACGCTAAACTGTAAGTACGGCGCGTCCTCTCCATCGCCAGTTTCAGACAGTTGGGCAGTGTGCAGCACTTCCTCGATGGTGCGTGGCAGGCGGATCTCGACCTCGGAGCGATCGGAGAGGGCAGCATGCAGCGGCTGCGACTCACCATTGACCAGGATGATCGGGCCCAAAGAGAGAGGACGGTCATTGCAGATTAATTCCAATGTATCGAGTCGCTCCAGCAAATCCTTAACCTCTGCATGAGCATCCTCACCGTTTACACCTGCGATGATGACAATCTTGTCGCCATCGGTGATCGGTGTATCCAAACCAGCGGCTTCCCCGTTTTTTTCAATGACGGGCGGTGTGCCGTGACCGCCCGGAATCATTTTGATTCGACCGTTGATCGTGACAGTCATGGCAAGGCCAGGTCGTCCATACAGGCGACGGATGTCCAGGCCGGCACCGATCAGGGCATCCCCGAGTGTCATTTTCCGCAAATCAAAGATACGGATGGGAGCATCGTTTACCGTAACGGTAACGTAGCGCAGCGGATGGCGACGCGCAGCTACAGCAATTCCTACAGGTGTAACAAATTCAGGACCGGATAACAGTGGTTGGTCGCCGACGAATTGCTTGATCGCATCTCCGCCTCTGACAGCGACTCGCGCTGCCGGAATCTGCAGCACCTGAGCTACTTTGCCTGTCAGACCAGGTGTCAAGCTACCGCCACCGATCAACATAACGGCTTGGGGAGCTTTTCCATTCAGCTCCATGATTTTAAAGGCGATTTTTTCTGCAAGCACCTGAATATCGTTATCAATGGCAGCAATTACCTCAGCAGCACTCATTGTCTGTTCCAAGCCTAAAATATCGGTGAAGGTCACCTGTTCAGTGGTGGAAAGGACACGCTTGACTTCTTCCGCCATCGGGAAATCCAGCAAAAATGCGTTCATCAGCGCATCTGTAATTTCGTCTCCAGCGACAGGCACCATGCCATATGCTGTAATGGCCCCTTCTTCGGTCAGGGCAACGTCAGATGTACCGGCGCCAATATCAACCAGCGCAATGTTAAGGCGCCGCATGGTTACGGGAATCAGTACATTGATCGCAGCGATTGGCTCCAGGGTCAGTGCTTGCATTTCCAAATCGCAGCGCTTCAAGGCAGCAATCAGGGAATCCACCACAACCCGTGGCAAAAAGGTTGCGATGACGTCTGTACTGGCTGTATCCCCACGCTGATCAATCAGGCTTCCGATCAGCTCACCGTCCAGATGGTAGTTAACTACGCTGTAGCCTACGCAGTAATAACGAGTCACATCCTGTTCGTTTAGCTCTTTGGCCAGCTGGGTTTGAGCTTCCTGCACTGCGGCAAACTCCAGTGTGACAACATCATCGCGGGTAATAAAGGCATGGCGGGAAAGCGGCATGTCGACTCTGACACGGCGTGTGCGAAGCGAGCGTCCTGCAGCAGCAACTGCCACCTGATGCAGCTTTCCGTGTTTTTGTTCCAGTTCTTCCTTTATTTGTTGAATGACTTTGGCAACCGCGATGATGTCATGGATTTGTCCGTCGAGCATCGAGCGCTCATCATGCTCCCGAACAGCACAGTCCAGGACGCGAAATCGCTCGCCATCCGCTTCCACAATAAGTCCGACGACACTGCGGGTGCCAATATCCAAAGAAAAAATCAGCTCAGTGGAAGCTGTTTCTGTATGTTCAGACAAAGGTAGGTCACTCCTCGTTCCAGATGAGTATCAGTAAAATAGGAAATGGAAAACATATGTAAGAGTTCGACTCGAAACGAAAAGAATCCTGTCGAAACAAGGAATCTTCTTTCGATTTAGCGAACTTAATCAAAGGCAGAAAAATATTTACAATTTACTTTCGCGCTTTTTGGCGCTAAACTGCTGACAAGGGACTTTGAATCAATTATAATAACCCTAATTTTAAATGAGCTGTACGCGAGAGAAACTATACAAAGAGGAGAGTGGAGAGAGATGGCACACGATCAAATCGAAATCATGCGTAAGCAGATAGACGAAATCAACCTGGAAATTCTTGAGTTGATCAACAAGCGCGCTGCTCTGGTTCAAGAGCTGGGCAAAGAAAAGGAAAAACAAGGAAGCAATCGCTTTGATCCAGAGCGCGAGCGTCAAATGCTCAACCTTTTGGTAGAAAATAACAAGGGCCCATTCAATGACAACGCAGTTCGTCATTTGTTCAAACAAATTTTCCAAGTATCGTTGGAACTGCAAGACGATGACAAGAAAAAAGTTCTCCTGGTTAGCCGCAAGAAAAAAGCCGAGGACACAGTTATCACCGTAAAAGGTGTGGAATTTGGTGGCAGCAGCCCGATCCTGATCGCAGGTCCTTGCTCCGTAGAAAGCTACGAGCAAGTAAGAGCGGTTGCGCAAAACCATGTTCAACGTGGTCTGCGTACATTGCGCGGCGGAGCTTACAAGCCACGCACCTCTCCATACGATTTCCAAGGCTTGGGCGAGGAAGGCTTGCAAATCCTGAAGCGCATCGGTGATGAGTTCAATCTCGTAACGATCAGTGAGATCGTGACACCTGGTGACCTCGAGATGGCTTCCAAGTACATTGATGTCATCCAGATCGGTGCTCGTAACATGCAAAACTTCGAGCTTTTGAAAGCAGCTGGTCGTGTAAACAAGCCGATTTTGCTGAAGCGCGGTTTGGCAGCTACAATTGAAGAATTCATTTACGCTGCAGAGTACATCCTGTCCGAGGGCAATACACAAGTGATGCTGTGTGAGCGCGGTATTCGTACGTATGAAAAAGCGACCCGCAACACACTGGACATCTCTGCTGTACCACTTCTCAAGCAAGAGACACACTTGCCTGTATTCGTAGATGTGACGCACTCCACAGGTCGTCGTGATCTGCTCCTGCCTTGCGCGAAGGCTGGTATCGCAGTTGGTTCCGACGGTATCATGGTAGAGGTTCACCCTGATCCGGACGTGGCTCTGTCCGATGCGAAGCAACAGCTGAACATCCCGCAATTCAACGAATTTGTAGATGAGCTGATCGCTTCTGGCCTGTACAAAGGCGAAGCAATTGTTTCCCGCGGATAAAACAGACAAAAGCGAAGGGCCCTTCCAGTTACGGGAGGGCCCTTTCCTATTTGACGAAAAACGTGTGGGCAAGGTAAGCTAAGGATAGGGGCTATATTGGCGAAGGAGGCTGTGCCAGATGGATGACCAGAACCAATGCTGCTCGTCTGACCGATCGACTCCCCGTACGGATAAAATCAAGTCCAATCTCGTATCCAGGCTCAATCGGGTAGAAGGACAAATCCGCGGGATTCGCGGGATGGTGGAGAAGGATGTATACTGCGACGACATCCTCAACCAGATCGCAGCAGTACAATCCGCACTGAATGCCGTTGGTAAAATCCTCCTGGAGGGACACATGAAAAGCTGTGTCATGGAGCGGATTCAGCAAGGGGATAGCGAAGTTATTGACGAGTTGTTGAAAACAATGAACAAACTAATGAAATGAGCGGATACGCAAGCTGTAAAAACGATTGCAACCACTTACAGCTTGTCGTATCATAAGTGCATATATTTATGAAAATAATTATGAAAACCATTATATGGGGAAAGTGAGGGTGTGTGATGCCGGTTACTATCTACGATGTGGCAAGAGAAGCGGGGGTTTCTATGGCGACGGTCTCCCGTGTTGTGAACGGGAATCCGAACGTAAAGCCTTTAACCCGAAAAAAGGTGTTGGCTGCCATTGATCGCTTGGGATATCGACCAAATGCAGTCGCACGTGGTCTCGCCAGCAAAAAAACAACAACAGTCGGTGTCATCATCCCGGACATCTCCAGTTTGTTTTTCTCTGAGTTGGCGCGCGGAATTGAAGATATCGCCACCATGTACAAGTACAACATTATTCTGTGTAACTCCGACCAACGTATGGAAAAAGAATTGCAGTTAATCAACACCTTGCTCGAAAAGCAGGTGGACGGGCTCTTGTTCATGGGCGCGGAGATTAAAGAAGATCATTTGCAAGCACTCACCAGCACCTCCGTACCGACCGTTCTGGCAGCTACACGCGACGCTGATAACGTGCTGCCGTCTGTGAGTATTGACCACTTCCAGGCTGCCTACGATGCGACACAAGCCCTGATTGATCGCGGCCATAAGCGCATCGCGATGATTACAGGCCCGTTGAATGATCCACTGGGTGGCTTGATGTGCTTTGAAGGCTACAAAAAAGCTTTGGTGGACGCAGGAATCGGCCTTAACGAAGAGCTGGTTGCTACCGGAAATTACTTTTATGAGTCTGGTCTCAGCGTGACAAATGACTTCATCAAGCTGGCAGAACCACCTACAGCTATTTTCTCGGCAAATGATGAAATGGCGATCGGAGCGATTCATGCCATTCAAGACTCGGGGCTTCATGTACCGAATGACATTGAAGTGATTGGACACGACAACATCCGTCTGGTAGAAATGGTTCGCCCACGACTGACATCTGTCGTACAGCCGATGTATGATATCGGGGCAGTTGCTATGCGCCTGTTGACCAAATATATGAATAATGAAAACGTAGAAGAACATGTAGTACTTCTGCCGCATCGAATTGAGTACCGGGAAAGCACAAGACCGGAGCAAGCTTGATTCACAGATACGAATAAGATAGCAGCAAGAGGGGGATGGATGATGCGGATCGGAATTATCGGCGCGATGGATGAGGAAATTGCGCTGTATGTGGAAGCGATGGAGCAGACGACACAAACCGTGAAGGCTGGCATTACGTACTATGCCGGTGTCATGGAAGGAAAAGAAGTCGTGCTGTGCAAATCGGGTGTCGGCAAAGTAAATGCAGCGGTAACCACCCAAATTTTGATTGATCAATTCCAAGTAGATCGCGTGATTTTTACAGGGGTGGCAGGTGCAGTACACCCTGACCTGAATATTGGTGACATTGTAGTCTCCACTGATTGTGTCCAGCACGATATTGATGTATCACCGCTTGGCTTTGCACCAGGCCAGATTCCGTTTACAGAGCAATGGATCTGGAGTGCGAATTCGGATTTGATCCAGCAAGCGATCGATGCAGGGAAAGAGCTGGATGCTGGTGTGCAGGTAGTCAGCGGACGTATTTTGTCAGGCGATCAATTCGTCGCAAGCCGCGAAAAAGTTCAATGGCTGCACGAACAATTTCAAGCACTTTGCACGGAGATGGAAGGTGCTTCAGTCGGACAAGTATGTGCGATGAACGGAATTCCATTCGTTGTCGTTCGTTCGATGTCCGACAAGGCCGACGGCTCAGCACATGTTAACTTCACTGAGTTCACCAAGCTCGCTTCCGAGCGTTCGTACGCGATCGTGCGCAATATGCTCAAAGCGACCTCGCAAGACTCCGGAGTGATCGTCTATTCAACCAAAAACTGCGTAGACTGCAACCTGGTCAAAGAATGGCTGAAGGCCAAAGGAATTGCCTTCGAGGTTCGTGATGTTATGACCAGCCGTGCTTACCAGGAAGAAGTAGAGCGCTTCGGCTTCATGGGTGTGCCAGTAACTGTAGTAGGAGATAAAGCAGTCAAAGGCTATGCTCCGTCCGAGCTGGAAGAGCTGGTTAGCACCAAATAAAGAGGATCAAATCGATGGAAAACGGCTTCTCTTCGGAGAGGTCGTTTTTTGTGTTGCGGAGAAAATAAAGTGATACAGTTACAAATAAAGGAAGAAACAATTTTTTCGCGAACGTAATGTACGGAGATGAAATTCGCGAAGTCCATGAAATGCTGTAAGGTAAGCCCTGCTCTCGCGTGACAGAAGGGCTGCTTTAACAGCGCTACAACAGTATGAACTAGAGTGGAACTGTATCCGATTCATTCCGTTACAGTTGATGAAGGATGAGAAAAACTGATCAAAGCTTCCTTACAACTATGTCAACTCAATGGAATACAGGATCCTGTTTCACCTGGCTGAATCCTTTCATAATTAACCAAATAGCCAAAATCAATTGTTGAAGCGCTATTGGAAGGTTCAACATCATGTAGGCTGCATCCAGACCGATGAAGCGAATCATAAAAAGTAAGCTTGCCAATATCGATAATACAGATCCAATAAGACCCAAAGCGGACAACCAACGTGGAACTAATCTGGTTTGGTAAAATACGCAGGTAAAAAAGAACATAGCCAAAACAAATGCCAGTGTTGTTGCCACATGGTTCACCAAATCGCGTCCTTCCCGTAACAATCCACCCAGGATCTGAACGAACGAGCTGTCCAGAGCTCCAGTTTTTGCGAATTCGTGGCTTAATGTCAATAGCAACAGAAGAGTGATCACACCGATCATAATGAACACACCAGCAATGATGCCAAAAGCAACCGATCCAAGAGCGAAGCCTTTATTATGCTTGCTCAATATCGGATACAGCCAAATCGGAATACCAACATAGGAAACAACCATGAGCAACTGGAAAAATGCTCCTAGTAGTACCTGATTTGAATTTGTAGATGCCTCGACAAGGTAATCTGCTCCATCGATAACGGGAACAACACTAAATAAGCCTGCAACCACTCCTGCCAATATCAAAACCCCGATAATTACTGCAGATCTTCTGTCCGAATTTATACTCTTCCTCACCATCATGAACCTCCTTATCCTGCTTGCCTTAAGCAGGTGTTCGCGGAATACATTTTTATGGCGTATAAATTCCTTTTCTCAATCGCAACAATCGCTTATCTAGTGAACCCAGTTTGATGGTAACCAAGGAGAGGGGAGAAGAGAAACGTTTTGCTACGGGAGAGAGGATCAACGATATTTTGGAGATGCGAAGAAGGAATAGCAAACGTTAGATTATATTCAACAAAGGAATAAATATATTTGAAGATCACTCATGTCTGATTTATGGTGATGAATGCTCGTTCCATAACAACAGCGGCAGTCCAAGACATTATGTTCAGGTCTGTAGACCACCGCTGTTTCCCGCTATCGACCGATTAAGGGTGTTATCCCTTCCGTTACTTACTGGTATCTTCCGTCCCGGTAGGCGCATACATGATTGCCCGCTCCAGCGTCAGCCGATTTTTTTCCGTAATTTCTGCGCGGCGTGGGATCACAGGAAACCCCTCATCAAATAGACGGGCTGGCAATCCTAGCTCAGACTGCGGCTGCCAACGCTCCAGCCACTCTTTGGGGAGTGGTTGATCACTGAGTGGCTGATCGCTCATTTCGCTCCAGAGCAAGGTCCAGGCGCGAGGAACGACTCGCCAAATATCGTACCCGCCGCCACCGACAGCGATCCAGCGCCCCTCACAATATTCATGGGCCAAGCGATGGGCGAGCCGGGGAATCTCCTGATAAATCTTCATCGTACAGGAAAGGTGGGTGAGGGGATCATACGCGTGCGCGTCACAGCCATTTTGCGTCAAAATGACGTCAGGCTTGAACCCTTTCACTAGCTTGGTTACCAGCTCGTGATAAATATCCAAAAACGAATCGTCCTCTGTAAACGCATCCAACGGGACGTTAATTGAATAGCCATATCCAGATCCGTCCCCGCGCTCTGTTGTATTACCCGTGCCCGGAAATAAGTACTTACCCGTTTCGTGCATGGACACGGTCAGTACATTCGGATCGTCGTAAAAGGACCATTGCACACCGTCCCCATGGTGAGCATCAGTGTCGATATACAGAACCCGAGCATTCCAGTGCTTTCGCATGTAAGCAATCGCCACAGAGCAATCGTTGTAAATGCAAAATCCCGAGGCACGACCAGAAAAGGCGTGATGCAATCCACCAGCAGGATTAAATGCGTGCTCCGTCTGCCCCTTCATAACAGCATCGACTGCATTCAGAGTGCCGCCAACGATGAGTGCTGAGGACTCATGCATATTGGTAAAGCAGGGAACGTCTTCCGTGCCCAAACCGTAGCTTGCCGCTTGAGGAAGCTCTTTTTCACTGTGCCCCTGATCGCGCACAAACTGAATGTAGCGAGGGTCATGAACGAGGGTGAGTTCCCCCTCAGTGGCAATACGGGGAGCAAGGATGTCTGACTCGGTGAGAATTCCAAAGCTGCTCATCAGATCGTGGGTAAGGAGCAAACGACGCTGGTTAAATGGATGATCATCGTGAAAATAATATTGCGTGTAGTCCGGAGAGTAGATCAGACGAGCATTGCGGCTCACAGGAATACCTCTCCTTCCGTCGGGCCGATAACCGTAAATCCTTTATCCGTGAGAAGCTGCATGACGGCGCGAGGATCGATGGTTTGAACGCGGAAAACCAGATTCTTTTTATTTGCTTTTTGGCAGGGATAGACAATTACGCTGGAGACATTGACATGCGCTTCACGAAAGATTTGACTTACTTCCGCGAGCATTCCGACTCGATCATCGACTTCGACCTCGATGTGGGAGCTGGGCCTGTTGACACCGAACAGCTCGATCAAGCTGGAAAACAGATCGGACTCAGTGATCATGCCTACGAGTCGATTGCCCTCGACAATCGGGAGAGAGCCGATTTTATGTTCATAAATCTGAAGGGCGGCATCTTCAATAAAATCAAGCGGGTGAGCGGTGATGACCTGCTTTTTCATGATCTGTGCTACGGGCTTTTGCAGAACCGTTTCATCATCGTCATGGGTTAGCAGCCGAGAAGGCAGGGCATCCCGCAGGTCCCGGTCAGAGACGATGCCTACGAGGATGTCTCTCTCAATTACTGGAAGGTGCCGGATTCTGTTGGCTCTAAGCAGGAGAAGTGCTTCCCCGATTGGGGTCGTCGGATTTACGGTAATTACCGTTTTACGCATGATATCTTGGGCACGCATGAGAGAGACCTCCTTTATTCCTAGAGAGAACGGCAGAATTAATACAGAAAACGATTTTGAAAACGAATGGCATCAAACCGAGCAACGGTTTCTGGAGGTACCCGGTTGCCGATTCTAGACATTAAACAATTGGCAGGATGTGAGCATATTTCGGGATCGTCCGTCGCTACCCAGCTCATACCGACACTGCCCATCACCTTTTCCATTACTTTTCGATATTGCCATACGTCCAGACCTGTTCCTTTCAAGTCCCAGTGCCAGTAATACTCTGTTGCGATCACGATGTAGTCTTCCATGGCATCATCCAAAAAGGCGACTTCAAGCAGCTTTTTTGCTACACCGCCTGCTCGAGCCGATTGACAGATTTCGATTGCGCCCAGCTCCAGAAGATCGGGCAGCTTCGCCTGGGACCATCGTTCAAGTGGATCAGGATGGAGAAAGGTGACGTATCCGAGAACGAGATCATCCTCGCGGGCCACTATAATTCTGCCTTCAGGCAAATCTGCGATTTCGATGAGTGCCTCATGCTGTTGTTCTGGAACACGAAAAGCCTTTAGCCCCTCATCAAATCGCAAGGATGCCAGCTCGCTTCCAGAAATGGGACCTTCAATGAACAGTTCTTTTCCATTCACAGTCATGCTCGTTGAATAATAGCGCTTGACGTGGTCCATTCGTACCTCCCGTTTTTGCCTTTGTGTAAAAAACAGAGATGGTGTGATAACCATCTCTGTGAGCTCTTGCTGTAAGTCTATTCTATGGTGTGGCGGATACGTTGTTAGATTGTGACGATTCTCCGTAACTATTGACTGCGGTTACGTAGTAGACGCCGTTTGTTACGTTTGTGGTATGGGTGTAGCTCGTCGCCGACACAGTGTCGAGGAGCAAATAGCCGCTTGCTGCGTCTGGGCTGAAGTAAATATTGTAGGCAATAACTTGTTCCGACGATTTGTTCTCTTTCCATTGAAGCTTCAGGCTACCGCCATTCGCCTTGATTGACAACGATTTCGGAGCGGAAGGAGGAACTGCATTTGGCGTACCTGCTCCGTTGCTTCCCTGGTTATCAGTCGGCGTTGTTTCTGGTGGAGATGTTTGACCGTTGTTAGAGCCAGGATTGGTTGTATTTCCATCCGGGAATTCCGAACCGGCATTCGGATCAGGAAGCTCCCATGTATGCGAACCGGAACCGACTGTCGCAATCGCAGAAGGCTGAGATTCATTACCGGAAATATCAACAGAAGTAACATAGTAGCCGAAATTTCCTCCAGCACCTGCTTCGAAGGACAGTACGGACGGGTCTTTCACAGTGGAGACGTGAACAAAACCGTTTTGTGTATCAGCGCGATAGACGCGATAGCCCAGCAAGTCAGCTTCCTTGCCAGACTGCCAGCTGAGCACGACCTGTTTGCCGTTGTTGCTAGCAGTAAGTCCGCTTGGTGCAGAAGGCGCTCCTCCTACTTCTGTACGTGGGTCCTCACGATCAGGTAGACGCTGTTCCCAGTCAGGCGGCTGTACAGCCACTTTAGAATTCTTGGCTTGAATTTGCTCTTTGGTTGGAAGCGGATCAGGTGAACGGTAGAAGACGCCCTCCGTTACAAAATCATCCGGTGTTCCTTCTTTTGCCAAATATCTTTCACCGTTGTACGTAATCAAGCGTGCTTTTTGGTGCGTGTCATCTACTTTTGTAGGGACAAATTTACGGTTGAAAATATCGGTAATGGTATGACCTGCTTCTTTGGAAAGCTCGCTCGGCAGCAAACCGGACTTTGAGTCGACGGTTGCTGTTACGATTCCTTCCGGTTTTTTAAAGGTAGAATCAGGTGGAGAGAGCGCAGGCTGCTTCTCGATAATTTCTTTCATGACCTTGCCCCAGACGGCCATTGGCACGTACTTGTCAGCATCCGGCATCGGGTACGGTTCATCAAAGCCTACCCACACACCCATCGATAGCTCAGGTGTATACCCGACAAACCAGAGGTCGTTGCTGTTATTCGTTGTACCGGTTTTTCCTGCTACATCTACTTTACGAGGTACAAATTTGCGAATATGAGTACCTGTACCTGCATTTACGACAGAGCGCATCATATCTGTAATCAAGTAAGAGGTCTGCTCACTGTAAACCTGTACTGGCTGTGATTCATGACGGTAAATGATGTTTCCTTGGCTGTCCTCGATACGATCAATGAGGTAGGCATCGACGAAAGAGCCATTATTTGCAAAAGTGGCATAGGCATTCGTCATTTCCTCAGCGGTCGTACCATATGTAAGTCCGCCAATTACCCCAGTAGCAGCGTAGTTGTCCGCGTCTACCAGCGTGGTGATTCCCATCTTCTTCACGTACTCAAGTGCGGTCGGAATGCCGACCTTCAAATACGTCTTGATAGCCGGGATGTTCCAGGACATCCGCAAGGCTTCACGGGCACTCATGATCCCTTGCCATTTATTGTTCCAGTTTTTCGGCAGGTGAGAGCCGTTTTGCCCATCTGCAAGCAGCACTGGGGAGTCATCCAGTGGTGAGGCAGGCTGCAAAATGCCGAGCTCAAATGCTGGCGCATAAGCAGCGAGCGGCTTCATCGCCGAACCAGGCTGGCGTGGAGCGGTAGCATGGTTGGTTTGCTCGACTTTAAAGTCACGTCCACCTATCATTCCGAGAATAGCGCCCGTTTTGTTGTGAATCAGCATTGCGCCGACTTCTTCCAGAGCGTTCTCGATTTTCTCTGTTTTCCCGTTTGAGCGGCGAATCGTATACGAACGATTTTTTCCGAAGTTATTCGGATCAGCTGCGACAGCTTGCATGATGTCATACACACTCTTGTTAATCGTTGTATGCACCTTGTAGCCTTTTCTCAGGAGGTCACGTCTCTTATCTTCAATTAATTGACGGTACTCATTACGTCCGATTGTCGACTTGTCCCGGCCCTTTTCCTTGAGGTCGGCGTCAACCAACTGACGTGCAGCGCGATCTTCAATTTCCATCATCAAGAACGGTACTTCGCGGTAAGCCTGTTGGGTTGGCTTAGCCAATTGGGCCTTCAAATCTGCTTTGTAGGCTACATCGTATTGGTTTTGGGTGATATAACCATTTTCCATCATACGATCCAAAACCATTTTTTGGCGTTCCTTGCCTTTCGCATAGCTTTCATTGCCAAAAGGAGAGTAGGCACCCGGGTTTTGAATCATGCCTGCTAGATAAGAACCTTCGCTTAGATTCAGTTCTTTTACATCTTTTCCAAAGATCCCTTTTGCTGCTGCCTGAACGCCGTAGACATTGGAGCCGTTGGCGTTTTTTCCGAAATAAATTTCGTTCATATAGGCTTCTAAAATCTGATCCTTGGAAAACATGCGCTCGATCCGCATCGCACTGAAGATTTCCCGTATTTTACGAGAATGGCTGACTTCGGCAGAGAGAATCGTATTTTTTACAAGCTGCTGTGTGATCGTACTACCACCGGTTACTACAGGCTGATTGGTAAATTCCTGAATCGCTCCGCGCAACGTGGACTGAAAGGATACCCCATTATGGTGGTAGAAAGTTTTGTCCTCGGTTGCGATGATGGCATTAATGAGATAGGGAGAAACATCTGGTTTTTTCACCAATCGCCGATCTCCCTCTTCTGCACGTAATTGGCCGATGAGAGAGCCGTCATTATAGTAGGCGAATCCGGTAAGATAGTTCGTGAAAATTTTGTTTTCCAATTCCGCTTTGTTGCGCACTGGCTCGTCCTTGACGAGAGCGGCAACATAACCTGTCACGATTCCCCCTGCAACCGCGGCTCCCATGAGCCCTAGCAGAAATAGCAACTGAACGATGATCCAAATCGTCCTTCCACGGCTACGTCTGCGTTTTTTCTTTGGCGGATCAGAGGAAGATGTGTGGTTATTCGACATATTATTACGACCCCCTAGCATACCCCCTGATTATACCATACGAGGAACCTGTAGGGATAGAAGCTGCGAAGTTGACAGAGTCAAGTTTGTATGGATACATATCGTTTTCATGCATAGAAACATAACAAGTAAAATGGGGGAGGGATGGGCAGCGTGAGGCGGTGAAAGTTGGCAAAAAAAGTCGAAGGATGGAGAAAAACAAAAAAGAGCAGGCCGACGAGCGGCGCTACTCTTTTTATCCTCAAACGATTAACGGCTGTAGAACTCAACGATCAGAACTTCGTTGATTTCAGCTGGCATTTCTTCACGGTCTGGGAGACGAGTGAAGGTACCTTCAGCTGCAGCATCGTTGAATGTGATGTAGTTCGGCAGGAAGTTGCGGCTTTCCAGGGAGTCCTTAATCAATTGCAGACCACGGGACTTCTCACGAATAGTGATCACATCACCCGGTTGTACACGGTAGGATGGGATGTTCACTTTTTTGCCGTTTACCAGGAAGTGACCATGGTTTACCAGCTGACGAGCAGCAGGGCGAGTTGGTGCAAAGCCCATACGGTAAACTACGTTATCCAGGCGGGATTCCAGCAATTTCATGAAGTTTTCGCCCACTACGCCAGCCATTTTGTTAGCATGGTCGAAAGTGCGACGGAATTGTTTTTCGTTAAGGCCAAACATGTGGCGCAGCTTTTGCTTTTCTTGCAACTGAAGACCATACTCGCTCAGTTTGCGACGGTTGTTTTGACCGTGTTGACCAGGAGGATAGTTGCGTTTGATGTCTTTGCCTGTACCATCGAGGGAGATACCCAGACGACGGGCCAGTTTGTGACGAGGTCCTGTGTAACGTGACATAATTTCATTCTCCTTTAATATGGATTCGCAGGTGTTTACTTCCGGCAGGTTAGTTCCTACTTTATCTACACGAACTTCAGACGGTAGCGTTTCCGCATCGTGCTCCTCACAGGTAGTTCAGCCGCTGCCTGAAAGGGAGGGAACTAAGAGGATGTATCCTTCCGTTTTTACCTACAATCAATGCTACCCTGTACACATACAATAAATAATACTCGGATAGGCATCTGAAAGTCAAGAAAAAAGAAAGGGCCATCCGTTGCCAGCAGTGGCTTGGATGGCCTTTTGCATGCGCATGTTTATTGTTCGCGGAAAAGGACCGGTCCGTTATCCTGCTCTCCTCGTTTTTCAAGGAAGCGTGTAAAGGTGATGGCAGCGTCAGCGCGCGACACAGTAGCCTGTGGCTCGAACTTTTGCTTATCTGTCGGCACGATGCCAAGAGTCGTCGCGATCACGATTGAGCCGCGGTGCTTTGTGTTCGCAATATCGGTGAGCTGGGATTGGAACATGCCGGAATAATCGGCAAGCTTGCTGTAACCAAGAGCACGTACAATCATATCAGCGAGCTCTTCGCGATTGATCGCTTCATCCGGATTCAACTTGGATGCATTTTTGTCGAGGAGTCCGCGATCGACGGCAGCCTCGACCGCAGAGAAGTAGCGGGAGCCGTTGGCAACGTCGCTATACGTAGCTTTTCGATCAGCTGCGTACATTGGATAATAACGGCCTTGATTGAGGCTGATTATCAGCATTTCGATCATTTCACCGCGCGTAATCTGCTTCTGTGGCATGATCTTTCCGTTTTCCAGTGAGAGTGCATCATACTCATACATCAGCATCAATTCTTTTTCGGCAGGATGTCCCTTGAGATCTTCGGGAGCTGCACGATGTAGGCTGAGGTTTTTGCCGGAAGCGAATGAACGCCATTCACCTGTGCCAGCATCCAGGAAATAAGGCTGATCCAGAGGAGTTGTGGTCACGCGATAGACGAGCTTGGCGCTACGCTTAGGAACATAGTTTGGCTGCTGCTGCATTCTTTTTTGATCCTCGGGACTGACAGGTGCGAGCATGTAGACAGCCTCGACTTCGGCTTCCTTCCACCAGGTGTCAATCGCTTCTTCGGCGGAGATATGCTTTGGTGGCTGTTCTGGGTAAGTCTCGCTGCCAATATCCGTTGTGTAAGACAGGATTTCACCTGACTCAGCGTCAAATGTGAAGTAGGCAGAACCGGTTGCTGCCGCAATCTCTCCAATATATCGGGAGAAACTGACTGAATAGCGATCTGAATTGTAAATTTCCTCTTGCCCAGCATTGTTGTCATTGAGATACAGCACATTGGCAGAGGTAGGCGTCCATTTGCGGATGGCTTCCATTGCTTTTTCGTTGAGCTTTTGAGGGCTTTGCTTTTTCGTAGATTTCTCTTTTTCCGATGAGAGCGGCAGATCCTTGTTATAGGAGTAGATATCACCTGTTGCTGCGTCAATGGATACGTAAGCGTAGCGAGCGTCCGATTTGTTCTCGCTGATGAACTCCAGGTTCCAGACAGGACGCTTGCCGCGATAATCCGTTTCACTGTAGTTGCTGGCTCTCAGCTTGTAATCGGAGAGATCGAATAAGGAGGTAGCCATTTTGACAGCATCATCCTGAGAGAGAGCTTTGCCTGAGTGACGAGCCGGCAGCTTCTTGGTGCTGGCGGGAACCGGATCATTATTGGAGGTGCGTGGAGTCAGGGATGAACTCAAGGCGGTCCCATCGGTTGCATCCACGTATATTGTAAATGGATTCAAATAGCCCAGCACCGGCTTGTTACGATCCGCTCCTGAACGCTCCCAAGGCAACAGGTAAGAGAGAGTTGGGTTAGTAATCTCGAACAGCTTCTTTTCTGCTTCATCTTCGGAAATGAGATTCGAAGCTTTTTCGAAATCGACGTCATTCCAGGAAAGAGAATAATTCATAACCGTACCTGCACCATTTACCGAGATGTCAACCCCGTTGTCCGGGAACAGGACGTCATTGACCAGGCGGACGAAGCGGAAGTTGTAGGAGATGTCATTGTTCAAAGGTGTTTTGGGCTCTGGCATATCTCGTAAATACAAGCGCGTCTCTTCTGCTTTGCCGGCATTGTACTTCTCAAGGAAGCTCTGTGCCTGGCTTTTTGCTTCCTGATAGGAGATGCGCTTTGCATACGGCAGGTTGGAAGCACTGCGATCATAGCGGGAATAGCCGGTTAGCTCACCCGTATCAGCGTGAATGCTGATGTTATAGGACAGCTTGATATCCTCGCTGTTGGCTTCCTTTTTGACCCAGCTGAAGGACCACTCTGGAAATGTGCGCCACGAATCGGATGAGCGCAAAGAGACGTTGGACAGCTCAAGCCCGCTTGTCGGAACGAGCTTGCTTGCGATAGCAAGAGCTGCCTCCTTGGAGAGCTTCACATTGCTTGTTGCTGCCAGAAGATTGCCAGCCCCCTGCGTGGTGCCGGTTGCAACTTTGCTGGTTGAAGTAGAAGGCGTTTGTGCCTGCGCGTGTGCAATAGGTAGCAAGAGACTTGCGGTTAAAAGAACTGAGCTTGATCGTACAAACCATGGTTTCATGTGGACCCCTCCAACGATGTCAGTATGTTTCTCTTATCACCTCTGACGAGTAAAAGTTTACGTTCGTTTCATCCATTACAGGAAAAATGTGTCCGGGCTTTTCAGAAGGTATTGAAGATATAGGAATTTTGTACCAAATGTTTTATGGATCAATCTAGAATTGTGTACATGCTTCTTATATAATAAAGAGTACTATCCACAGTTTGCTATCAAAGGAGATTAGTCGTCTTGGAAACCATCATGTATCTCGTTCGCCACGGAGAAACGGACTGGAATTCTGTCCGACGCATTCAAGGACACAGCGACATAGAGTTAAATGAGCTGGGCTTACGCCAGGCAGAGCAGGTGGCAGGCAGGTTTCGAGGCGAAAAGATCCACGCTGTCTACTCGAGTGACCTCTGTCGTGCACGTGAAACGGCATCAAGGATTGCCCAACCTTTCAATTTTACAGTCTCGACACATGACACCTTGCGCGAGCGTTGCTATGGTCAGTGGGAGGGGCTTACTTACGAGGAGATTCGCGCTCGTTTTGAGAACCAGGATGAGGCAGCCTGCGGAATTGAAACGTTTGAGTGCATGCAGAAGCGTGCTGTATCTGCTTTGACTGAGCTGGCGAAAGCTCATCCGAACGAGACGATTGTCGTTGTTTCTCATGGCGGGCTTATCAACAGCTTTTTACATTTTGTCACATCAGGTGAGCAAGGGACTGGAATTACCCGTATCGACAATACCGGGATAACGAAATTCCGCTACACAGATTTTTGGAATGTCTTGCATGTGAATGAGACAGACCATTTGGAAGCTTAAAAAACGGTTTGCAGTTCAGTAGTGTGTGCTCCCGCTTTATCGAAATGGTCACCGAAGTGAAATGCCGAAGTGTACGCAAAAGGTAACTTGCTATACCATGCGTTCCGGAAAGATTAAGCAAAAATACTTTCACAAGGGTGAGGGAGCTATAACTTTCTTACACGTTGAGAAAATGCTGAGAGAGGGAGTTTCTCGTGTCAAGTAAAATGTTGGGGAAGTTAGAGACAGTCTTTTCCTACACGGCCCATTTTATTTTGCAGTCTTGGCCGGAAAAGCGCCCAGGCATCCTTTTCTTGACAGATTCCGGGGGCCGTGTAATTAACATCATAGAGATGCAGGTTGGTCAATCATGGAACCCTCAAGAGCTTCAACTGCGAAAGGATTCTCCACCGAGTGGAGAATTGAATGGATACGTCATGGAGGCAATTAGCACGAGGCAGATCGTCGTGCAAAACGATAGCAACGATACGCTTGTCTTTGGAGCATTTCCTTTGCGCGAGCAGGACGGTCAGATACGTGCAGTGGTCGGGATGGTAACTCCACGAGCGGAGATCGATTTCGACCTTACTTCGTACATGCGAGGATTGGAGCCGTTGATCCGAATGGGTTATGACGCATACATCCAGCATGTAACCAGCCAAATCGTTATGGATTTGACCTTGCATGACACCACTCGAGAATTGCTGGAAAGCCTAACGAGCCAGATCAGTGAGATCATTCAAAAAGGATATTGCTCGGCAGTGAGGCTTTCGGAGAATGGCTTGTTGATTCCCCAAGAATTTGTAACTACACAAGAAGTCGATTTTGGATTGATTCAAATTACCCATTTGGTTTCTCGCTTTGGTGTGAGTCCGGTCACTCCTGCGGTGCTTGATAACAATCGAATCGTAGTCGTTCCGATTAGTATGAATGACAGTCCGCTATACGCACTCTTTTTGCATTTGTCCCCGGACGAGATGGATTACAAGTACGACGAACGGGATGTTGCTTTTTTGCAAGAGGTGAGTGGTAAAGCGAGCTGTGCACTGTGGCGAGCCATGCTGTCAGATGATCTGCGCCGGGAAGCGAGCAAAAAGGACCTGCTTTACCAGCTTATGTCCAAGATCCAGGCGTCGATTGATGTGAATGATGTCCTGCACGAGATTGTGACAAGCATCCCTATCCTTTATCCGTATTTATCGGTCGAACTGTTCCTGACGGTAGAACCGAATGCGACGACTCCGGTCAAGCAGCTTTCCTTTCATGAGGAGGAGCCGTCAACGAGTACAAAGGCGTATTTGGAAGGCAGGCTGGTTGTTGATGAGATCACAGCTGGCGACCATCAAGTAACTGTCATTGCAGCGCCATTGCTGGGCAAGCAGGGGATATACGGCGTTTTGCAGGTGACATCCGATCAGTTGGTTTCCTTGAGTCAGCACGAAACAAACTACATCGCGATTTTGGCTGATACGGCTGGGACGGCATTTGAAAATGCACAACTATACCAGCAGTCACGTAATTTGATTCGTGAGCTACGCTTGATCAACGAAATGGCGAGGCAGTTGAACCGAAGTCTCAATTTGAAGGAGATTTTGGACTTTGTGACCACCATGATGCGGGCGACCTTTGACGCAGAGTTTTGTGCGATTTTAAACAAGACACCAGGGGAAGACAGTTTTCAAGTCCTTTCGTCATCCATTCCTGCGTATAATGGCATGAGCATTGAAGCTTCAGAAAAGCCATTTCAGGAAATACTTTTAAACAAGCAGGCATTGCTTTTAGCTCAGCCTGGCGCTGGACCGTTGCCGTTTTCCTTGATGCCTTGTTCTTCGCTTATGGGCGTACCGCTTGTTGTCGAGGGAGAAGTTAGTGGGGTGCTTTTAGTTGCTGATTCACGCTATCATTTTTTTAGTTTTGACGACTACAAGCTCCTCGAAATATTCGGACAACACGCGAGTCTAGCGATGACCAATGCAGTGCTTCATAACGAGATGGAGCGTATGGTGATTACGGATAACCTGACAGGGCTGTTCACGCGCAGGCATTTGAATGAACGAGTCAGGTCATCACTGGAAAAAGACGGGTATGGCTCGTTGATTTTAATTGATATCGATTTCTTCAAGACGGTGAATGACACCTTTGGTCACCAGGTAGGGGACGAGGTATTGATTCAGGTTTCCGATTTGATTCGGCATAGTATTCGTGATACGGATATTGCGGCGCGTTGGGGCGGAGAGGAGCTTGCTGTGTACCTCCCCAAGGTGGACAAGGCAACAGCACATACCGTTGCAGAGCGGATTCGGCAGTGCGTAGAGCAGCAGACCTCCCCGCGAGTTACCATTTCATGCGGCCTTGCCAAATGGAACAAGGAGCTCGATGTGAATCTTAGCGTAGAAGCGCTGTTCCATCAGGCGGATGTGGCGTTATACGAAGCGAAAAATTCAGGTAGAAATCAAGTGGTACTAGCATAGAGCCAGATCAGTGGCTCTTTTCTCTTTTCGTGCAGCATAAAAATCGTGCAAGAAGAAGGTTGGGTGAAAAATAAAGATGACAGCAGGTAGAATAGGCACGATCGCCACCGAAATGGCCCAGGACGTATTCTGTTTGGAGATTCCAACTCCGTTCAATGTAGGCGCAGTCAATGTGTATTTGGTAAAGGGAGAAAAGCTGACGCTTGTGGATGTCGGTCCATTAACAGCAGCAGCGTGGGAGGCACTTACAACAGGCCTTGCTTCCATTGGCTACAAGGTAGAGGACATTGAGCAGGTAGTCTTGACGCATCATCACGTCGATCATTGTGGCTTGTTAGAAAAGGTGCGACAAGCATCTGGTGCAACGACACTGGCTCATCCGCTTGCTGCTCCTTATGTCGAGCAGGATGAAGATTTCATTGCTTTTCACGATCAATTTTTCACAGAGCTGTACAAAAAGGCAGGCGTCCCAGAAGAGAAGCTGATTATCATCCAAAAATTTCATCAGCTGATGAAAACTTTCTCAGAGCCAAGCAGAATTGACGGTTTACTGCGTCATGAGCAGATAGTTCCACATTTGTCTGAATGGAAGGTACTGTATACACCCGGTCATAGCCAAAGCCATCTCTCGTTATACCGTGAAAAGGATCGGGTTATGCTCGGCGGTGATCACATTATCAAGCACATTTCCTCCAACGCGTTCATTGAGCCGCCACGGGATCGATCCGGGGCAAGACCGTTGACGCTCGTACAATATCGAACAGCCTTGCAGATGTGTGCGGACCAGGAAATTGATCTGGTGTTGTCCGGGCATGGTGAGCCGGTGACGAATCATCGGGAATTGGTGCTCTCGCGCTTGCAAAAAAACTGGGAGCGGACCGATACGCTGCGCCGCATGCTTGCCGACGGAGAAAAATCAGCGTATGAGTTGACTGCTATGCTCTTTCCTACGCTGTATGAAAAAGAGCTCCCCCTGACTCTCTCAGAAACGCTTGGCCATATCGATCTGCTCACCATTTTGCATCAGGTAGAGGTGCGTGAGCAAAACGGAATGTTGTACTACCATTTGTAAGCGATTGGTGGTTGCCCTCCAACCAACAGAATAAGCCCTTTACTCCCCGGAAACGATAAAGGGGACGAGACCGCCTGCAGGTACCCGACAGGGTCTGCCGATTACGCGGAAGGAGGGCAACTATGCATAAGCGTTGGACGCTTTGTATGATGACTTTGTTATGCACCGCACTGGTTGGCTGCACGCATATGGGAGTCAAGCAAAATGCGGGTTCTGCCTACGATCAGGTACGCGATCAATTTTCCACGCAACAGTCCTATGCATTTTATGGCCGCACCAAGCTGTTGACGGAGAACAGCGCCAATGCCAATATGGTCAACTTTTCAGGCCGGAAAGATGGCGATGCCGTATACATGAAGGTAAAGCTATCGGTACCGGACGAAAAGCGGGTAGACACCTTGTCCCTTTTACATCAAGGAGACAAGCTGTATGCCAAGGAAGGCAATGACCACGATTGGAAAAGCGTCGCTCCCAAAAATGTGGCGCTACAGCAAGAGCTAAATAACTGGAGTCCGATTTTCTCGTTTCAGCAAATGGATGAGATGAAGAAAAATGTTCGGACATTGCCGGATGAAAATCCGAATGATGATGTGGAAGCCATCCGGATTACACTCGATTCCGCAAAGCTGAAAACCTGGCTGGCAACGCAAATGCGAGAGCAGACTGCGTCAGCGGCGAGTATTCAGTCAACACCTGATTTCAAGCATAAGCCTAAATTAAAGCTGGCAATGGCGCTCTCGGATGGTGCCTGGCAGAAAACGCATGCCAAACAGGCAGGACCCTCCATTCAATCAAAAGCCAAACCAGATGTAAATGAGATTGTCGATCAAATGAATGTGGAAGCCGACTATACCATTTACTACAATAAAAAGAGCATGCTTCCAACCAATTTGACTATGTCAATTCGCTCCGTGTATGATTTAAACAACCAGCGTGTTCACGAGCATTCGCAAGTGGAGACGTTCCTGCAAAATTATGGAAGGGTACAACCGCTTCCTACACCTGCTGAACGACCGACAGAAGGTTAACGAGAAAAGACGCTCACTTTCCTTTCATTTCTGCGGAAAGCCAGCGTCTTTTTTATGCAGGTTTGCTAAGCTAATTTGGTCGCCCGCCTTGCAATCTCCATGAGGACGGGATAATGATCGGATGGTCCAATCCGGGGAGCAGTAGCCTGTAGAAACTGCAGGTCATGCGAAAGAAAAATATGATCGATCTCCTTTCGCGATTGTTTGCTTTTCAAGGTACCAAGCACGATGTGTTTTTCGTACAGCGGGTCTTGAAGCAGGCTGCGCACGGAATCAAGCAAGGAATTGTCCGCATACATATTAAAATCACCGAGCAATACGCCCGTTTCTGAAGATTTTTTTTGCAAGTAAGAGTAGAGAGATTTGATTTGTTCAGGATGTTCGGACGCTTTCACACCCAGATGTGTTGCATATACATGAAGCGGTGACCCGTACCAATCCAGGGTGACATCGAGTAGGCTGCGTGGTTCCCTGGTTGCTGGCAGCGGCGTGGAAGCTGCATGCAGGATCGGATATTTGCTCAGCACCGCATTTCCGTACGTGCCAAAAAGAAAATCGATGGATGGGGCAAAGGCATAATTCATGTTCAAGCTTCTCGCAATGACGGCGACCTGATTGACAAAGGACGAGCGTGGAAGGGTATTGTCCACTTCCTGCAAGGCGATGACATCTGCGGAAAGAGGTCGAAGGGCATCTACGACCTTTTCAGGGTCGGCATGTCCCTGATCATCCCGGCAGCCGCGAATATTGTACGTAACGACTTGCAGTCGATCTACGTAATAACTAGTAACAGCAGGCGTAGAGGAAGCGAAATTGTGGACAAGCGTTGTTCCTTGCGAAAAATGGATGAACAAAAGCAACAAGACAAGTGGCAACCAGAATTTGCGCAAGGAATCACCTCCGCTTCTTGAAAAGGTTGTTTTTTTTATCATAGCGCCTTGATAGGTAGGAGGAATACTGGAAAACTTTGTCGAACATACAACAGGACTATCTTTTTGCGTCGAACAATCTGTACAATGGGAAGGATGCCTGACTGGCCTTGGTGTCTGGTCCGTTTTCTTAAAACCGGAACAGGAGGGAAGGAAAGGCAATGGATCAAACCAAATTACGAATTTTGTCTGCGGCTGCCAAGCTGTTTGACATACATGGCTACAAAGGGACGTCTGTACGACATATTGCTAAGGAGGCTCAGGTAAACTCCGCATTGATTTCCTATCACTTTCATGGGAAACAGGGTGTGCTGGAAACCTTGACAGCCTCCTATTTCGAGACTTTATTTCGACACGTGGAAGAACTGGTAGAAACACAAAGGGATGCTACCTCATACCAGCAGCTAGCGCAAATGGTTCATCTCTATGTGAGCTTTCAAACGGAGCATGCCGCTATCACGAGGCTAATACAAAGAGAGCTGAGTGTGGAGTCTATGTTGGCTCGGGAAGTGCTTACGCTGTATATTAGTCGTTGGAAACACGGTCTGTCGCATGTCATTGAGTGCGGGATCGCTTCTGGCGATTTTTTGTCCGTATCGGTTGACCGGGTCGTTTTGGCTCTGGGTAGCCTTATGAATTATCCATTTTTGCAACCGCAAATGGTTCGCCAGGTTTATGATTTGGAGCCATCCGATGAGGAGTTTGTTCTGTGGCTGGAAGCTTCAGCCATGAGCTATTTAGAGGCGTGCTTACTTCCAAAAGACTCGCAGGACTACCCTCCCATGAATGAATACACTAAGGGGTTGTATAACAAGTGAAACGAAAACTATTCATGCTCTGTTTGGCAGGCATGTTGCTATATACGAATCCAGCCTTTGCCACACCATTTCCAGATAAAACAGACCAAATCGTACAGGACTCTGACAAATACCTGAAAAAAGAAGAGATTACGAAATTCGAGGCAGCGCTCAAGGATGCGCCTGGAACATACAAGGTTGTAGTGGTAGAGAACACTTCCCCCGAAGCAGATACCCCCCAGGATTATGCTACTAAGCTGTTTGATAACTACAATTTGCCTGATGATGCTCTCATGGTCGTGCTCAATATGGAGACAGAGCAGCTGGGGATATTTGCGGGACCCGCCCTGAAAGAAAAAGGGGCCAATGAGGAAATGCTTCAGGAGAAGATCACTTCGTACTATGAGCCTTTCCGCAACCAGAAACAGTATTTGACCGGAATCCAAACACTGATTACAGAAGTATACGCGGAAATCAACCGATTGGAGAGCAAGCCAGGACAAGCAGCGGCTACGGACGCAGAGAAGGAAACGAAAGAAGCACCCAAGGAGTCCGATTCGCTATTTGGAGGCATTCCTTGGTGGATTTATGCGATTGGAGCCGTATTTGCAGGACTGTCAATCGGCTTGATCTATGCGATGATCCGCAGACGTTCGATTTTTGCGCAAGTGGATGAAGTGGAGGATTGGAAGGAAGAGCTGGTTGAAAAGATCAATGTAATCGAAGTCGACAAGCCAATGCGCCGTTCCAGCGGTACCACTGAGGTTCGCTACCACCATCTCGCGGATCAAAAAGAAAACCTGCTGCGCAACCGTATTCCTGATGTGGAAATGATGATTTTGGATGCAGAGGAAGCGTGCGATCGATTCCGCTTTTCTCTCGCTTTGGGAATGCTGGATGAAGCAAGAGAGACGTTGACCCAGATTGAACAGGAATTAACAGATCTGAAATCAGATACAACAAAGGTAGCCGTCACCAAACAGGAAAACAAAGTGGTCATTCCTGAGATCGGCAAGCTGGTCGAGCAGATTGAGCGCCGTTTGTCTGATTTGCGCTTGGAATATGGCCTGTCGTTTCACGAGCTGAAATCATCACTGGATGAAGTTGAAACGATGCGTAGCATGATCAAAACGTCACGAGCAGCAGGTGATGACCTCCAGGCTTACAATACGACATTGAAGGCACAGCAACTGCTGGAGCGAATCAACGGCACCATGGAGCAGATCCCAACACTCGTGCATCGTGTGAAAAAAGAAATGCCGGAAGAGTTCAAGCAGTTGGAAGCCGGAATTGATCAAGCAGTCCGGGATGGCTATGATTTCAACCAGGACGCTTTGGAAAATGCCCTGTTACAAGCAAAGCAGCTGCTTACTGCTGCGAAAAGTGCGTTGGAAGAAGGCAGTCTGGAGACGCTGGTTACCCATCAAAAGGCGTTTGAGGTACTGATTGACACGACGTACCAAACGATTGATGAAGGCCTTGTCGCCAAAAAACAAATAGCGGCTTCTGCCGTAGCACCTGTTGATGTGGAAGTACCAAAAGCGTTTGCAGAAGAGCAATTCGAGCTCCGCGAGCAGCCCGATCATACTGTGCTGTATGAAGAGCAGCAGGTACTCGTGGCAGAGGAAAAGCCAGAAGTGCGTGAAAAAGCAAGCCTGCCTACGCTGGATAAGGACATAGAACTGCCAGTCGAGCTGGAAACGACACGCAAGAAAGACAGTTGGTCACAGCCTGTAGAGGATTCCTCAGCTCGCACTACTGAGCTGAGTGAGGCAGAAAGACTTGTTTTGCTTCAGGCAGTACAGCAGTCAAAGAAAACCCCAGCTGTAGCGCCAGCCACAACGAAACAGCAAAGCAGTGCGGTTGAAACAAATCCTGTGATAGAAGAGTCGCCTGTGTACGAAGAAGAGGAATACGAGCTGGTCATTCCGAAGCTAACGTCCAATCAGGAAGAGTTTGTACAGCCAGCTGAGGAGCCAGATCTGTTGGTAATCGAAACCGAGGATGACGCTTTGGACGAGCTGGAGCGCATCTCCAATACGCTCGTTCGTATCCGTCAGCAAATCAAGCGCAGCTATCTCCCGGGCATTCCTGACCAATTGAAGTACATGTTTGAAGAAATTATTCAAACGCTTGCTCGCGTTCAGGGCATCATGGAGGAATATCGTTACGATTTGGAGGAAGTGGCGATACTGATACAGGATGCGAATGATCTGGTTGAAGAGACGGAAAAAATGGCGGAGCGAATCATTGCGACTTGCCAGCTGGCTGAGGGAGCCATTCAGTATACAAACCGTTATCGTCGTCAAAACCGTCAAGTAAACGAGCTATTGACCAAGGCGGAGCAGTCCTTTAGACAGCTTGCCTTTGCGGAAAGCTACCAGCTTGCTGAAGATGCTCGTCTTGTTGTAGAAGGGGCACCAGTCGAGGAAGAGTCTGGCTGGCTGCTGCGTCGCAAAAAGAAGGGATGATCGACGTCCATGTACTTTCCCATCTTTTTAATGGTTATGGGGATTGTGCTTATGCTTCAACCGCGTACAAACCGCTGGAAGACACGTATGAAGGCTGCTTTTCAAGGCAATGAAAAACGCGTAAAGCAAAGGGCCAATACGTTTTTTATCCTCGGCTTTACCTTTCTGTTGGCAGGCTTCGCGTACCTATACCGATTTGTTAGTTAATCTAGAATCGAGAAAACACCCGTGCGAACAAGGACTTCACTACCTGAAGCCGTTCTTGTCGCATCGGGTGTTTTTTTACAGCAGTTGATCACGTGAACGGGTAAAAAAAAGAAGCGCCGCTCACCAGGGCGACACTCCATCTAGGGAAGATAAAAGGGAGTAAAGGTGTCATGACCAGCACCTTACAACTAGGGGGGAGCAAGGTGCTGGTACACTCTTGTGGAAAAAGAGTACCTTACTTACTAGTTTCCCCTATTAAAACAGGTTTAAACCTAAAATCTTTTAAAAAATTCCTAATGATTCTTTTGCACTAGATGTCCCAGCGGCATGTCCCGAGGAAAAGGCAATTGTAATATTGTAGCCACCCGTGTGCGCATGGACGTCCATCACTTCCCCTGCGAAATACAGACCCGCCTTGAGCTTGGAGCCCATCGTCTTCGGGTCAATCTCTTTGACGCTCACTCCGCCACCTGTAATAAAGGCTTCTTGCAGCGAAAGAGTGCCAGTGATGGTGAATGGAAAAGCTTTGATCGTTTTCGCAAGCAGAGACCATTCCTGCTTTTTCATATGGCTAAGAGTCGTTTCTTCTGCGATGGATGACAGAGAGAGCAACAAAGGAATGATTCTTTCAGGAAGATAGCCTTTGAGGACATTTTTCACGGCCTTCTTCGGCTGTTCCTCTAATAGACTCCAGCTTTCTTTTGCGATTTCATCTGCTGTTTTAGCAGGCATCAGATCGATGGTGAGCGAGAGCGGCACTGCTCCATACTTGCGCTGGGAAATGGAGACATAGTGACCCATCCGTAGAGAAGCAGGCCCGGAAAGACCAAAATGGGTAAAGATCAGATCGCCATCCTGCGTGTTGATTTTTTTGCCATTAGGAGCAAACAAGGTCATTTCGACGTCCCGAAGTGAGAGACCCTGCAAGGATTTGTCCTTGATCCAGGCGTCATTTGCAGTAAGCGGTACCTCAGTCGGGTACAGGTCGGTAATTGTATGTCCTGCTGCTTTTGCCCATGCATAGCCATCGCCTGTGGAGCCAGTCTGTGGTACTGAGCAGCCGCCAACAGCGATGATGACACACCTGGAGGTCAGCTCCTCTCCAGACTCCAGAAAGATGCCTGTCACGCGTTCCTCGTCATAAAGAACCTGTTTGACGGAGCTGTTTAACAGGATGGTTGCGCCTTGGCGTTTTAACAGATCGATCAGGGCTTGGGCAACTGTCACGGCTTTATCTGTTACCGGGAACATCCTTCCGCGATCCTCCTCTTTCAAGGCAACTCCCAGCTCCTCGAAAAAGCGCATAATGTCGCGGTTGCCAAATTGCGCCAAAGCACTATACATGAAGCGGCCATTTCCTGGCATTTGCTTGATGAGCTCATCTTGTTCCTTGGCATTGGTCACGTTGCAGCGACCGCCACCGGAAATAATCAGCTTGCGTCCCAGCTTGGAGCCTTTTTCCACCAGACAAACACGTGCCCCCTGACTGGAGGCAGCGATGGCAGACATGAGGCCAGAAGGACCGCCGCCAATGATTATGACATCGTAATCTGTTCGATTCATTTGTTCTCGTCCTTTTTATTTAGGGTAGGGCAACCCCCATTGTAACATATCACTTCGTAAACACATCGATCAGGACAAAATATCGTGAAGCGGCTGCTTCTCCAGCACGTAGCGAACAATACCTTCGTCTCTTTGGAGGCTGGTTACGACGTAGCCCTGTGCCAAGTAATGAGCGAACAACTGACCGGTCCATTCGCGCCAGTGACGAGCAATCTCAAAATCTGCCCGTTTTACATCCTGGAAGTGAGCAGGGACAGGGAGCAGGAGCACGGCTTCTTCCCGCTGGAGCAAAATCTCGGTTGGGCGCGGAATGCCATCTGTCACTTCATAGCGAAGAACTTCTGGTGCATGATCTAACAGCGGGCTTGCAGCCTGACCTGTCCGATGACGTTTTACACGGCTGCTGTCGACGAACCATTCTACAAGAAAACGATCCGTTGGCAGCCCACGATTAAAATCGTCATTCAGTTCACCATAACAGTCAGGCAGGAAGGTGCGAACGATTCCCCCAAGCTTGACGATATTGAGAACCCCGTTAACGGTTTCGAGTGGATCGTACGTCCACGTAATTTTTGCAAAGCCCTGTGTCCTCGCTTCGTCGAGCTGGAGCCACTTCATTTGCACACCCAAACCGCGCTTGCGGTATTCAGGTAAAAAGCCGAGCATATGTGAACAGAGATGGATTTCGCCATTTGTAAAGCCTGGGAAGCTATATAAAAATCCAATCAGCTGGTCATCGTCAAAAGCTCCGAGCAACAGACCACCGAATTTGGACATCGTAAGTGTCATATGATACGGGATGGCATCATCTGGGTCCCAAATTTTCCCTTCCAATTCCTCTAACAACTCGATCTCTTTTCGCTGTGTTAATTTACGGATCGCAATTGCCATGATCTCTACCTCCTCTGTCATTCACTTTCTCGTTTAGACTGTAATCAGATTCGGGAAAAGAGTGCACATTCCTGCTTCCGGCGGTTGCATCCCGTTGGTTGTAAGTCGATAATAGAAGACGACGAAAAACATCCTGATTGGATGGAGGAGGCTTGACCACGATGAATAATCCGTTTCAACGAGAAATATGGAATCGTTTGACACAAGCACCGGGAGCAGCAGGCTTCGAAGGCCCGGTTCGTGATATCATGCGGGAATACATAAGCACGTATACGAGTGAAATCGTCTACGACAATCTGGGGAGCATCTTCGGTGTCATGCGCGGGGATGAGAATGGACCGAAGATCATGGTTGCCGGTCATATGGATGAGGTCGGTTTCATGGTATCGCGTATTTCGGATAAAGGATTTATATCGTTCCAGACACTCGGCGGCTGGTGGGGACAGGTTTTGCTCGCCCAACGCGTACAAATCGTTTCCGACAAGGGCATTATCGAGGGGGTTATCAGCTCTATCCCGCCGCATGTCCTCAGTGACGACCAACGAAACCGTCCGATGGATATTCGTAATATGTACATCGATATCGGGGTGGACTCGCGCGCAGAAGTAGAGCGTCTCGGTATACGCCCAGGCCAACAGATCGTACCAGTATGCCCGCTTCAGGAGATGGCCAACCCAGATCGGATCATGTCAAAAGCATGGGATAATCGCTATGGCTGCAGCCTGGCAGTAGAACTGGCAAAAGAGCTGCATGAGCGTCCAGAACATCCAAATGTAGTGTACGTAGGTGCCACTGTGCAGGAGGAGCTGTCTGGAACACGCGGGGCAAAAACGGCTGCAGCCATGATTGATCCAGATCTGTTCCTTGCATTAGACGCAAGTCCTGCCAGCGATATTCCAGGCGTGAGAGAGGAAGGCGGCAAATTGGGTAGCGGCCTTTTAATGCGAATTTACGACCCTGGCTATGTGATGCCGGTCGGTCTGCGTGAGCTCTTGATTTCTACCTGCGAGGAAGAAAAAATTCCGTATCAGTACTACGTGGCAAAAGGCGGAACAGACGCCGGTGTCGTTCAGTATCATGGCAAAGGGGTACCATCAGCCGTTATCGGTATTCCTTCCCGCTATATTCACAGCCATGCATCTATCATTGATAAAAAAGACTATGAGGCAGCAAAGCGCCTGTTATTCTCGGTAATCCGCAAGCTGGACCGCGCTACATGGGAATCGATTCTGCCTCGCTAAGGAAAAGGAGGTGGCGTATGTGAATGCCATTACTTTGTACACACGAAAACAAGGAGAGGCTACGTCATTTGAGTTCAACGTCTTCGACAACCAATTCGCCACCGAGAATTTGGCTGTACGCAAAGTACTGATGGCGATGCTGGAGTCTGTCCGTCACACGCTGACAGTGCTAGAGATCGAGTACAATGACAGCATGCTTGTGGAAAAGGTCGGTGCGAAAAAAGCAGGTGAGCTTCTTCGTTTTCTGGGAGCGACGAAAGAAAACAGTCAGGAGCATCGCAGTAACGATATCGTGGTGAGCCGTTCATTTCGAACAGCACTTACAGACGAGCGATACGACTATTTTTACAATCTCACAGATATCGCACAGCTTTCCCATTACCGGCTCAAAGCAGGAGACGAGGACCGCATCGTCTTTTATTTCACCCGTTACTTGCAATTAATTGCGCCCGATCAGCAGTCACATGATACGTTTTTGAACAAACTAGAATCATTTTCACTCCCGTATAAATTAGTGCCGATCAAATAGACGACAACCTACAAAACGAAAAAGGCCATTTTGCTCTCGTTCGAAAGCAGAATGGCTTTTTCTATGCTTACGTAGCTGGTCGATTTGGTCCCTCCAATTTTTTGTCTCCATAGCCAGGAGCATCGTTCTGCACATGTTGGGGCTGATGGTTGCGCTTTGCTGCTTGAGGGTGATTGCGCGAGCTTTGATCGTCCTGTTTCTTCATGGAAGTCTTTCCTTCTTTCTGTAAGTAGTGGTCAGGTAGCCCCTTCTTTTCTGCCAGAGCGAAGCTTGGTTTCGGGTGCTACCGTCCTTTTATGACGAGAGATGGCATAAAGAGCAAACAAACTGAGTACGACGGCTAAAAACAAGGTGATGATCCCATAAGCAATCCAGGGAGAATGACTGCCGACACCGCCCAGTCGCTCTACCATCGCTCCTCCGACACTAGTGCCAAGAGCCGTTCCGATTCCGGAGACGAAGTTGGAGAAGCCGAAGTAAGCACCCAGCCATTCTTCTTTGGCAAAATGGGTAACTAGGCTATCCTGAACTGGCATGAACAGCATTTCACCCAGAATAAAGAAGATAGCAGCCCCGCTGAGTGTGATAAAATGCTCTGCCCAGCCCATCGCAGTAAGGCCAATACCGAGCAGTGTCGTACCAATCGCAAGGGAAATATATGGATTGATCCGTTGCAGCACAAAGCGCGAGACAAAGCCCTGGAGGATGACCACACTCATCGAATTAATCGTCCAGATCAGACCAATTAACGTGGCAGAGCGCAGCACGTAATCTCCCCGGAGAGGCAAAATCAGCGCAAACTGGGCGTATAGTGCCCAAATCAGCAAGGTAATACCTGAAAACAACAGAAAGCTGCGGTGGGTCAAAATGTTTTTGTACTCGGAAAGCGGTGTCCGCTTGCAATCAGGGCCAACGCAGCGATCGTCCGGCAGAGTAAACCAGGTGAGGGCAGCCAGCATGGCAAAGACAACGGCTGCAATCAAAAACGGCTGCTGTCCCAAAGCAGTCATCCAGGAAATAATCAAGCCTGCCACGATAATTCCCGAGTGGGCAAGAATACCACGCCAAGAAAAAGCAGCAGTTCGCTGCGCCTGGTCAACTTCATCCGCGATCATGGCTTTGATCGTAGGGGCGAGCAGTCCAAGACCAAGTCCGTTTACGGAAGAAAAGAACAGAAACAAGCCGAATGAATGACTGTAATGATACCCAAGCATTGCGCTGCCTTGAAGCATGGAGCCGAGTACAATCATTGCGCGTCTGCCGAGCCGATCGGACAGCGGACCGCCCAATAGGCTTCCGACTTGATAAGCAATGCTGCCTGCGCCAAGCACAAAGCCTACCTGAGCCAGATGCAGGGTACGCACCTTTTGCAAAAAGACCGGGAAGACGGGAATGACCAGATAAGAGGCCAGATGCATGAAAAAAACGATGAGCAATAGCAGCATATATGGCTTGTTTCGCCAAAGAGAGCGAGCGTGAGCTTCCATAATCGACTCCTTCAAAAGCGTTCTGACCACTTCCAGCGTTTCCAGGTTAGTATGAGGTGATGAGGGCAAAAAAATCCCTTCAACCGGAACGAATCCAGATGAAGGGACGAGGGGCTCTATGCTTATTTAAACAAGTTAATGGTGGTAATAATGATTGGCATGGCAAACACATCAATCAAAAAGGCTCCCACGATTGGAACAACCAGGTACGCTTTTCGCGACGGTCCAAAGCGCTCGGTCACAGCAGCCATATTTGCCATCGCATTCGGTGTTGCACCGAGGCCGTGACCAGTAAATCCAGCGACCATGACAGCAGCATCGTAGTTTTTGCCAAGCAGGCGGAACAACACGAAGGCACCAAACAACACGATGAAGACGACTTGAACGAATACGATGACCAGCATTGGAAGGGCAAGGTCGGCAACCTCCCACAGCTTGATGCTCATAAGGGCCATGGAGAGGAAGATTCCAAGGGTCACGTCACTGATCAGGTTAATACTCTTCATATCGATCGCATTCGGATTGACTTTATCAACGATATTGCGGGCGATAACCGCTACAAACATAGCTCCAACATAGCCCGGAAGGACAAAGCCTGTTGCGTCCGAGAACAGACCACCCAAGTACGTTCCGACTGCCATACAGAAGGTAATAAGCAGAACCTGTGTAAAGAACGTGTTGGAAGTAATCGGTTGCACATTTTCCTCGACGTTTTGTACGACCTCTTCTGTTTCAGTTGGCTTTAGATTGTATTTGGAAATCAAATATTTCACAGTTGGTCCGCCAACCAAGCCACCTGCTACCAAGCCAAAGGTAGCAGCCGCAATCCCGACGGACAGCGCAGATTGAATCCCCATGTCTTCAAGTGTCTGTCCAAATGCCCCGGCAGCACCATGTCCGCCTTCCATGGAAACGGCACCAGCCATCATACCGATTAATGGGTGGATGTTGAACAAGGAGGCCATGGAGACACCGATCACGTTTTGGGCCAAAGCCAAGAATCCACAGGCAATCCAGTAGATGACGAGGAGCTTGCCGCCTAATTTAATGAGCTTAAAGCTGGCCCCAAGACCGACTGTTGTGAAGAAGGTGAGCATGAACAAGCTTTGCAGGGATGTATCCAATGAAATCTCTACAAGACCAGTCGACTTGAGGATCGTAGCAATAATGGCAAACAAGAGACCGCCGACAACGGGTGCCGGAATACAAAACTTTTGCAGAAATCCTGCTTTCCGTACAATTAGAGTGCCTAAGACTAAAAGGGCAACGGCCAAAAAGATGGTAGTGACTTGATTAAGTGCTAGTGTCATCGCTGTATCCTCCTAAAAATCCCATGATGGCTTCATTCGTCAAGTAAGCACCTAACTTTACCGTTCTTCCGTTCTCATCTAAAACAGGATTGACTTCGCATATGTCAAAAGAAAGCGTTTTCTTATGAGCGGCAACTGTACGGATCAAGCTGCGGACTGTCGCCGGGCTTAAACCAAAAGGAGACGGGGCACTGACCCCGGGTGCAAACGCTGCATTTAGCACATCCGTACAAAGGGTAAGCATGACGTAATCATGTCTTTCGATGAATTCGTTTAATTCAGAAGCGATCTCTGACATTCTCGCATCGCTCATGTCTTCTTCGTACACATAGCGGACACCGAGCTCGTCCGCTTTGTCAAAAAGCTCCTGCGTGTTGCCAAAACGCTGGATTCCGAGCACAAAATAATGGCTGTTATGATCTTGCTCTAGTATTTGCCTGAACATCGTGCCTGATGAAGGCTGTGTTTCATAGGATCGCAAATCGAAGTGAGCGTCAATATTAATAATACCGAGTGTCGCGTCTTTCCCGATGTGGGCGCGAACCCCTATATAATGTCCATACAAGGTTTCATGCCCGCCGCCTAAAATAATCGGCGTCACAGATTTGGAGAAGAGGGTGGCGACAGCTTGCCCCAATTCTTCCTGGGCTTTTTCGAGCGCGTCATCCAGGCAGCTCACGTTACCTACGTCGATCAACTGCTGCTGTTCTGCAAGCTTCCAAGGAAGGCTTGCAAGCGCTTGCCGAATTGCGTTTGGAGCTTTTGCTGCGCCTAATCTGCCTTGATTGCGGCGAACGCCTTCTTCGCACTCATATCCAACAATGGCACAGGTCGGGGCATGATATTTCGTCAATTGTTCCAGTTCTATGTTTTCTACGATTTGATGGTAGCGAAAGCTGCTTCGTCTCTGTGTATGATCAGTTCGTCCGGTCCAAACATCAGCTGATACATTTGCAGGCAATTTTTTCACCCTTTCTAAAATTTTTAAAGTATGGTTTGTTTTCTGATTATATAATGGCTAACTTATTATTTCTAATATATAATTCAAATAAATTAATAGCTTCATGCTATAAATCGGAGGGAAACACTTGCGTGGATATTAAACAGCTGCATTATTTTGTGACGGTTTGCGATCAGTTGAGCTACTCGAAAGCCGCGCAAAAACTACATATATCACAGCCCTCATTAAGCAATGCGATCAAAAATTTAGAGCGCGAGGTTGGCTCGCCGCTGCTGGAAAGAAATACGAGAAGAATTGAACTGACAGACGCTGGTAAAATCTTGTATGAGAAATCGCTGCTGGTTCTGTCGAATATGAACATGTTGAAAAAAGAAATGGAGGAGGTAAAGCTGACAGGCAGTGGGGAGCTGATTGTTGGCATTATCGAGTCTGTAAAGTATTGGATTCCAAAGGTGATCCGCAAGTACCAGGAGCATTTTCCGATGATCAATATCAAGCTGATCGAGGTATTGGGGGGAAGGGCGGTAAAAGAATCGTTGCGAAAATATCATACGCATCTGCTCGTAACCAACCAGTACATTGACGAAGAAGATATCGAAACGATCCCTTTATACCATGAGCGACTGGTACTCGTCCTGCACAAGGACCACCCGCTTGCTGAGCGAGAATCGATCCGCTTAAAAGATTTGGAGCAGGAGCCTTTTATTATTAGTACAGAAGGCTTTCAGACCAGAGCGGATATTTTACAAGCGTTTTTGCTGGAGAATGCCTCTCCGAATATAAAGTTTGAAATCGAGCGGTTCGAGACAGCCTTGACTTTAGTCAAAGAAAACCTGGGTATTACGATCATCCCCGAAAATTACTTGGGTGAGCTAAATGATGCGTCTGTTGTTCGCAAAACGATTGATTCGGAAGCACTGGAGAGAACCGTTTATTTGACGTTTATGAAAAACCGCTATTTGGCGCCTGCCGTTCAGTCGTTTTTGACAGAGATTCGCGATCATTTTGTGCCTGCAAAAGAGCGAGATAGGCTGTCTTGATGCCAGCCATTAGGTAAATACACAAAATCAGAGGCAAGCAGGCTAGTGTCCAATCCATCTTAAATCCTGCCACATATACCAATAGGGAAGGGAATCATGGGCGATATGCCAGATGCACGGCTTGAGGCATGGGGAAGGGGGGATCAGACATGAAGAGCTTTGGTTTTTTCAACCAAGATGGCTTTGAAGTGGTGATCTGGATCATTGTGATCATCTTTCTCCTCTCCATATTCTTTGACGAAGGGATATGATTAAAATGGGTGCTGATCGGCCTGTTCGTCGCTTAAACAACTATTACAAGTCAAATGATGCATTTAAAGCCTGGATAAAGGCAAACGAGCAATGGTTTAGCGAAAATCCGGAAGTATTCCAACAAATGCTTCGAAACCCGAAAATGGTTAATTTGTTTATGGATCTCATGGTGATGAATTCTCCCCGGATTCAAAAAAGGTTAGGAAGAATTGCAAGGAGAAGGAAGTAACAGGGAGCGGCATGCGTGGAATATAGCATGCCGTTTTTTGTTTTTTACGTCCGAGACAAAGGATGTAACCATCATAAATTCGAGACAAGCCGCGTAGGGATAAAGCATATGTTGCTTGGTCGAGAGGATGGATTCCAACATGGCACAGGTCATTCTGACGTTCTTTGTTGCTTATGGCATCGTAGTTGGGGGGGCTCTCTGCGGGGGGATCGGTGCTTTTTTGACCCACAAGCCGCCGCTTTTGTCTATGGAACTACTTGCTGATCAGCTGAAAATCTTTGGCATAGTCGGAGCACTGGGTGGATCGTTTGATTCGTTCCTGCAAATTGAAAAAATCCTGATCGGAAACTTCTCGCCGGTAGTGAAACAGCTGGCGATGATTGTTGTTGCCTTTCTGGGTGCCCATATCGGTACGATTTGTGTGCAGTGGCTGGTACAGGTGCGTTCATGATCGTGGTCCTCTGGAAAAGGTATGTAGCTCTATTGCTCATTGGTATCATGCTGGGGTCGACGACGGTTTTGATGCTATACGGACGAGAGATGGAAGAAATGATGCTGGTCAAAAAGAGCCTCGAATTGCAAAATAAAAAGCTGTATGAAGAGATCCAGTCTTTAAAAGAAAATCAGCGTGTGTATCGCAAAAAGCAGGACACGGTAATCGAAGAGGTTCGGGCATCTGTCCTTGCAGGAGAACAAAAGCTTCATCCCACGATAGAGGTCCAGGTAGTAGATCGTGTGGAGAAAGACATGGCATCGCTCAAGGGTAAAAAAGTAGAGCAGGTTGCCTACGTTCATCAGGTCCTGCATGAAATGCTGCGCCGCCGCGAATACGTGCTCTCGGATGGCACAATGGTAGAGGTCAGAATCAAGACAGTCGTCATCAGCCAAACCTTGTACGTATTTGTTACAGCTGAAGTCAAAAAAGAAGATGTGATGAAGAAGGTAGCACGAAACTTTCTTTTTATCGACTCGTATATTTCTACATGAGTACGCCTAGTGTGACCTATGGTATTCACAATCGAGGAGAAAGCGAGTAGATGTCGATGTTCAAAAAGTTGTTGGCCAGTATAGGGATTGGATCGTCGCAGGTTGACGCACGACTGGAGCAAGAATCCCTCATCCCTGGTGATGTGGTAAAAGGTGAGGTGCACATCACAGGTGGTGACGTGGCCCAGGAGATCGACGAGATTTACATGTATGTAGTTACTCATTACGAGCGTGAAGTCAACGATAAGAAGGGGAAGGAAGAATGTACATTAGTAAAATATCGTTTAACGGAGAGCATTTCCTTGCAGCCAAAAGAGAGCAAGGTCCTTCCGTTTTCTTTCCAGCTCCCGTATGAGACTCCACTGACAATGGGACGTCAGCCTGTTTATCTTCGAACAGGATTAGATATTAAAAATGCAATTGATCCCGGTGACTCTGACTTTATCGAGGTACGACCGCATCCGTTGATGGCGAAAGTGCTGGATGCGATTCAATCCCTTGGGTTTCAGCTATATAAGGTAGATTGTGAATATAATCGTTATTTAGGACGGAACTATCCGTTTGTACAAGAATTTGAATTCCGTCCGACCGGACCACTTCGCAAACAACTGGAAGAGCTGGAAGCTATCTTTTATTTGCGTGAGGGAGAATTGGAAGTTTTTCTAGAGCTGGATAAAAGAGCGCGCGGCTTCTTTGGCGGGTTGGAAGAAGCATTTAATTTAGACGAACGATTTGTGCGTTTCAGACTGTATGACGCAGATCTGAACAAACCCCTTCCCGTTATCGCAAACGCAATCGAACAGCTCATTCACAAGCAAATTCGATAAAGTCATAGAAAGGCTGCCTGAGACAAGATGCTCTAGCAGCCTTTCTCTATGTGGCTTGCTTCGGTTGTCAGTCGTCAACACCGACGATCTTCCTAACCCGCGACTTTGGATCTTTCCCTACATGATAGTTGCGGATGCTCGCTTTTGTGTCCGGGCATTCACCCATTTTGCAAAACGACTAAGACAGACTCATCTCGCATCCGTGCTTTTTCTCTCGCCAGATGAAAAGTGTATGAGGTGTCTTTCTAATTTTTCGATTTGCATGTATAGGGCTGGATTTTTCTGACAATACTGTGAGCATGAAGAATCTCAAGGAGGAAATTATGATGAATTTACTGGAAAAAACAAGAAAAATTAATGTGATGCTGCAAAAGACAATGGGAGGTAGCGGAGTCGGTTATCAGGATCTCGCCAAGCTCTTGTCGGAAGTTATTGCAGCGAACGTGTACATCATCACAGCGGATGGCTCAATTCTTGGCAGCGGCATGAATCAGGAAATTGCCTTGAATGAGGAAGGCCGCCCATCCAGCCAGCTTCAGGCAGGCGTACATCAAAAACTGCTGGAAGTCACGCAAACATTAGCAAACGAACCGATTCAAAGCCCGTACAGTCTGGTTCCAAAAGAACTCAGCTCCCTGTTCCCGCAATTGATGACGACTATCGTCCCGATTAATGCAGGAGGCAGCCGTCTTGGAACGCTTGTACTTCTGAGAGCTTATGGTCAATTTGAAACAGAAGATTTGATCTTGGGCGAAATCGGTGCTACTGTGATTGGAATGAAAATTGTCCGTCAACGTACAGAGCAAATCGAAAACGAAGTGCGTGACAAAACCTTTGCAAAAATTGCGCTCTCTTCCCTGTCATACAGTGAGCAGATTGCGATCGAAAAAATTATGGAGCAGCTCGATGCCCGCGAAGGCCTGCTCGTAGCAAGCCAACTGGCAGATCAGGCAGGGCTTACTCGCTCTGTAATCGTTAACGCATTGCGCAAGCTGGCAAGTGCTGGAGTGCTGGAGTCGCGTTCACTTGGTATGAAGGGTACATACATCAAGGTACTAAACGAAAAGTTCCCATCCGAGCTGGCAAAATGGAAAACCTCATAATAATAACATAGCAGCACCGCCCACCCTTCCTCAAAACAGGAAGGGTTTTTTGCTTAGTAGAAAAAATTGGATCAGCACACGCGTTTTCTTGATTCAAAAAGTAACATTTTTCGCCATAATACGATTTTTCTTTCAAGTAGTATCCACACTAGCTATTTTTATGTTTTTTTACAAATAAGTTCAGAAAAATTAAACAACGTTCACGAATTAACAGTTGAACATCGATTCACTAGCCTATATAATGTCCACAAAGGTGCAGACTTCACAAAATTCTAAATTTAAAGTTTAGACTTCATAACGGGGATGAGGGGATATCGAGATGAGAGTCATGATCGGTGGGTTGGCTCATGAAACGAACACGTTTTCCAACGTACCATCTACGCTTGAATTGTTTCAAAGCTGGGAATGGTCTCATAAAGAAGAGATACTCGTAAATCATAGGAAAGTCAGAGATTACCTCGGCGGGATGGTTGATCGAGCAGAGGAGCTGGGAATTGAGCTTTTGCCTACGTTTTGGACGTTTGGCTATCCATCAGGCACGATAACCAAAGAGGCGTATGCTGTGATGAAGAAAGAGCTCCTCGACGCGATCCAAGAAGCAGGGCAGGCCGATGCAATCTGTCTTTCGCTCCATGGAGCTGGAGTAGCTGAAGAGGTAGATGATTTGGAGGGGGATCTGCTGGCTGCCATTCGCGCACAAGTCGGCTACGAAATCCCGCTGATCGCAACGCTTGATCTGCATGCCAATATGACACAGCGCATGGTAAGTGAAGCAGATGCACTCCTCAGTGTCCATCTATATCCGCATGTAGACTGCTATGAGCGAGGTATTGAGGCGATTGATCTGGCACGCAAAATGGTTGAGGAAAATTGCAGACCCACCATGCATTTGACCAGACTACCCCTCGTCATTCCTACATCGGCAACCCATCATAATCCTGTCAAAGATATCAACGATGCTTGCTGGGCATGGGAAAAGGAAGCAGGCGTTATCGATTGCGCTCTGATCCATGGGTTCCCGTATACGGACATCCCGGAGCTTGGGATATCTATTCTGGCGATTACAGATAATGATCGTGACCTGGCGAAGAAAGTAAGCGAAGATATCGCCCGACTGGTTTGGGAAAAACGGGACGAATTCGAGCTGATTAAGCCGACTCCTGCAGAGGGGATTGCACTCGCTTTGGAATCGGAAGGTATGCCAATCGTCATCAATGAGACCTCTGACAATCCAGGGGGAGGAACACCAGGAGACGGAACGTATTTGCTGCAAGCCATGCTCGATGCCAAGCTGACTAATGCGTGCTTTGGTTTCATCTACGATCCAGAGGTAGTGCAGCAAGCGTATCAGGCTGGAGTGGGAGCCACGATCGCGATTCAGCTCGGTGGAAAAACGGATCATTTACATGGAGAACCAATTTCTGTAAACGCTTACGTTAAATGCTTGACAGACGGCAAATTCATCGCGACAACCCCGATGGGACAAGGCGGGCGAGTAAACTATGGAAAATCGGTTCGCTTGCAAATCGATGGAATTGATGTCGTCGTCTGTTCGGTGAAGTCTCAGGTTCTCGACGAGCAGATCTTTCAGCTTCACGGGATCGATGTCACCAAGTACAAGATTGTTGCTTTAAAATCCAGTACTCATTTCCGCGCTGCCTATGAGCCGATTAGTGCCAAGGTCATCACGGTCGACTCACCAGGCTTGACTACGCTAAACTTCCGATTCTTCAAATATGAGCGAGTAGAAAGACCGATTTATCCACTCGATCCAATAACTGATCCATTTCATCAAATTCTCACAAGAAAGTAGAGCTCACATGGAAACTGTACAAGAACGCATTCGCAAGATTTTTCCCGATCTAACCAATCAGCAAAAGCTGGCAGCCAAATATATTCTCGCCGAACCAAAGGAAGTCGCACTTCATCCCGCAAAAGTAGTAGGGGCACTCAGCGGAACGAGTGAAACAACCATTATTCGGCTATCGTACGCACTATCTTATTCCGGGTATAGCGAATTGCAGAATGAAATACGCAGCTCTCTTTTGGAAAGAGTTCCACAAGATAAGGCATTAAAGAGCTTCCTGAACGCCGCTGAGGAAATACGGGGGCGCACTGATCTGATTACCTTTAGCATGGAGCAGGATGTGGCCTATATCAGACAAACCTTGGGGGAGCTGCGAGAAGAACAGCTTCAACAGGCGGTTGCCAGCATTTTGGCAGCCAAGCAAATCATCGTCGTTGGATTCAGAAGCTCTTATTCATCCGCTCATTGGCTTACTTTTAACCTGAATGTCATCAGAGGAAATGCCCGTCTCTACAACGGTCCAATCGACGATGTCAACCATCTGATCAATCAAATCGACAAGGATTGGCTCGTCATCGCCTTCTCTTTCCCCCGCTATATCAGCGAAACGATCTTGTTCGCTCAAGCAGCCAAGGATAAAGGAGCTACGATTTTGGGAATTACAGATGATGAGCTTTCCCCGCTCGGTCCGATCGCTGATCAGGTGCTGAAGGTTTACGCCCCGTCGCCGATCGCGATCAAAGGCATGGCTTCGATTTTCGCCATGCTCAATATATTGGTCAGCGGTGTTGTTCAGGCAGATGGAGAGCAGATACAAAAACGAATAGCGGAGTACGAGGATTCGAGCCGCCAAATCTATCCGTTTGTAGATTCCACAGAGATTTAAGTTGTGACAGAAAAAGGGGGAGAAAGGGAATGAAAAAGCACTGGTGGTTAAAAGGGGCGCTTAGCGTGCTACTCGCTACAACCGTTGTAGCAGCCGGATGTTCTTCACAATCGTCTACCAATCCAGGGCAAACGGGGACAGAGGCACCGAAGGGTGGAAACACCTTGGTGATCTCGGCTCTGGTTGATCCTGATACGCTGGATTTGCATAAGTCAACATGGGTAACTGCTGCAAACTCAATTATATATGAGCCACTGATCACGCGTGATCTGGAAGGAAAAATCAGCCCAGGTTTGGCTGAAAAATACGAGGTTTCCGAAGATGGAAAGGTTTGGACATTTACCCTGCGTAAGGGACTTAAATTCCACTCGGGTGAACCAGTAACAGGAGAGGCAGTCAAGCAATCATTTGATCGCTTGCTGGAGGTTTCACCGGTGAAGAGCATCGTCGGTCCGGTTGAAAAGGTAGAGGCAACTGACGAGCTTACCTTTAAAGTTTATTTCAGCAGTCCGTTTGCTCCTTTTCTCAGTGTAGTCGTTAGCGGCATGATTTCTCCGGTCGACGCGAAGAAAGCCAAGGAGCTGGGAGATGGCTTTGGCGACAATCCATCTGGAACAGGTCCAGTTATATTTGAGAAGCGTGAGCGCGGGGCTTCCTTGACCTATAAGAAAAATCCTGATTACAACTGGGGACCAGAGTACGCACAGAACAAAGGTCCGCTACATGTTGACAATATCACGTTCCGTTTCTTGAAAGACGACGATACGAGGATGATGGAATTCAAGAAAGGCACGATTCATATCCTCAATGACGTCCCTGCGAATTCAGTCGCGGAATTGCAGTCGCTGCCAGGGGTCGAAATTAATAAGACAATGGATATCGGGCATAAATACATCGCTTTTAATAACCAGCACCCGCTTTTCTCAGATGTTCGTCTTCGTAAAGCAATTGCACTCTCTGTCGATCGTGATCCATTGGTACAGGTAGCTCTAAACGGCTTTGGAAAGCCCGTTTACGGACCACTGCCTTCAACCATTTGGGGGTATAGTGAGAAGATTGAGAACGAAGCGAAGCAAATGTATACCCGTGATTTGGACCAAGCTCGAAAGCTGATGGCAGAGGCAGGCTGGACAGACACCAATGGTGATGGACTTGTGGACAAGGATGGCAAACCACTCTCTGTCGAAATCATGGTTTCCCCAGAGCCAGCGTACCAACGTGCGGCTCAGATTTTACAGAGCCAACTGAAAGAAGCAGGGATTGATCTGAAAATTACCGTTCAGGAAATCGCAACAATCAAAGACCGCATGAAGAAAAAGTCGTTCGATATGGCTTTGATGTACTTTGGCTGGTATGATGCCGATATTCTTTATCTCATCTTCGAAAAGAGCAACTCGGCTAACCGGATGAGCTTTAATACCCCGGAATTGGATGATCTCTTGAACAAAGGGCGTGCAGCAATGAATGAAGAGGAGCGTCTCAAAATTTACGAGGAAGCCCAAAAAATATTGATCAATGAAGAGCCATGGGTACCACTGTGGGTAAATGAAACGGTTACGGCTACAAGAGGGATCAAAGGGGTGATTATGAACCCGTATACACAAGGAATGATCCTGAGCGACGTTACGATTGATAAATAGACAAACAAAGAGGTGGATAGCATGCGTCGATACGTACTAAAGCGGCTGCTCTCCCTAGTAGGAACACTACTAGGGGTATCCGTCCTCATCTTCCTTATGGTGCATCTTATCCCTGGAGATCCAGTAACGACGATTCTCGGGCAGTTTGCCACTCCGGATGCAGTCAGCCAAATGCGTGCGGCACTTGGGCTTGACGAGCCGTTGTGGCAGCAATATTTGCACTTTTTAGGAAGGCTTTTGGTAGGCGATCTGGGTACTTCCCTATTTACTGGTCAAAGTGTGTGGGAGCAAATTACACAGCGCTTTCCGATAACTTTGCAGCTCGCTATTTTTAGTGTCATTATTGCGGCAATTTTCGGGATTTTGCTCGGTACGATTGCGGCAGTCAAGCAAAATACAATTGTGGATCGACTGGTTGTTCTTTCATCATTGGTAGGGATTTCTGCACCAGGCTTCTGGATTGCGCTGTTCCTGATATGGATCTTTGCTTATAAGCTGGGTCTATTTCCGATCTCAGGTTATGAGGGGTTACATTCTTTGCTGCTTCCAGCGATCACACTAGGGATGGCAGAAGCGGGAATGATTGCCCGGATGACACGCTCCAGCATGCTTGAGGTCATTAAGCAGGACTACATGCGCACGGCAGAGGCCAAAGGAGCAGCCGTGATCAGAATGGTTTTCAGCCACGGCTTACCAAATGCTATTATTCCTGTCGTTACGATGCTGGGCTTGCAATTTGGTTCGCTTATGGCAGGGGCAGTCGTAGTAGAAACCGTCTTCTCCTTGCAGGGAATAGGAAGCTTGGCGATTGAATCCATAGGCAAGCGAGATATGCCAACAGTGCAAGGAATGGTATTTTTCATGGCAGTGATTTTTGCAACAACGAATCTGGTCGTGGATTTAATCTACAGTCTGATAGATCCGCGTATCCATTACGACTAAGGAGAGGAGGCAGACTATGGTGAACAACAAAATTCGTCCTGAGTCGTATTGGAAAGTCATTGGAAAACGATTGGGCCGCAATAAAACAGCGATGGGTGGGGCCGTTATTCTTCTGATTTTTATCGTAGCATCCTTACTCGCTCCATGGATCGCTCCTCACCCCGTCGACCTTATGAATTTCGATAACAGATTAGCTCCCCCTAGTGCTACGAATTTACTAGGTACTGATGATTTTGGCCGTGATATTTTTTCACGCTTGCTACACGGCGGACGCATTTCCTTGATGATGGGATTGATCACGGTGGTGCTTTCTACGGTCATCGGGGTCACACTGGGGATCGTTGCCGGATACTACCGAAGGGTTGACATGTTTATCATGCAGGGAATGGATATTCTCATGTCTTTGCCAGCACTCTTGCTCGCCATTGCCGTCATTGCGGTTCTGGGACCAGGGCTGACCAATGCCATGATCGCCGTCGTCATTGCCGTTATTCCTTCGTATGTCAGGATCGTTCGCTCGGCGGTTCTTTCCATCCGTGAAAAGGAATACATCGAGGCGGTCAGAGCGTTGGGCATTCGGGACTGGAAAATCTTGCTGAAGCATATTTTACCGAATATTCTTTCGCCGATCATCGTGCTTTCCACGATTCAGTTTGGTGTGAGTATTTTGGCAGCAGCAGCACTGAGCTTTCTTGGCTTGGGTGCTCAGCCGCCGATGCCAGAGTGGGGAGCGATGGTTTTTGTCGGTAAGTCTTTTTTGAGTCAAGCTTGGTGGATGTCGATCTTTCCAGGTATGACCATTATGCTAGTGGTCCTTGGTTTTAATCTGTTAGGGGACGGATTGCGCGATGCGCTTGATCCAAAAACAAGGTAATGGAGGAAGGGAGGGCAACCACCGATGCAGGATGTATTGCTTGCGGTAGAAGATCTACGATTGCAGTTTCAGACAGAAAAAGGAACGCTACCAGCCCTGCAGAACATTTCCTTTCACATTCGAAAAGGGGAGACGGTCGCACTGGTAGGGGAGTCCGGCTGCGGTAAAAGTGTGACGTCACTGGCGATCATGGGCCTCTTGTCGAAAGCGATGACCAAAATGGAAGGAAGCATTACATTTCGCGATACCAAGCTAAATCAATTGGATAAAAAAGAAATCCGAGCGATCCGGGGAAATGAGATCGCGATGATCTTTCAAGAGCCGATGACCTCGCTCAACCCTGTGCATACCATTGGCAAGCAATTGGAGGAAGTGTACTTACTCCATAGTGATTTGTCTAAAAAGGAACGCCAGGCAAAAGCAATCGAGATGCTTAAAAAGGTAGGCGTTCCTAGGCCTGAGAGCATCATGCGTGAATATCCGCACCAATTGTCCGGAGGAATGAAGCAGAGAGTCATGATCGCGATGGCGATGGCCTGTAATCCTGATTTGTTGATTGCAGATGAGCCGACGACGGCTTTAGACGTGACGATTCAAGCGCAAATTTTGGAGCTGATGAACGAACTGAAGGAAAACGGCAGTACGTCCGTTCTGTTGATCACTCATGATCTGGGTGTCGTGGCAGAGATGGCTGACCGTGTGCTCGTGATGTACTACGGTGAAATCGTCGAGGAAGCAGATGTTGCAAGTCTGTTTGCCAATCCGCTGCATCCGTACACGGCAGGATTGCTGCGTTGTGTACCAGATATGGAGGACGAGGAGGAGCGTGCCAGACTGGAACCGATCGAGGGGAGTGTGCCGCTACTGGGAGAAGTGACCCAAGGCTGCGCGTTTCGCTTTCGCTGCCCACATGCCCATGAACGCTGCTCCAATGAAAAACCGCCACTGCTGGCAACTGGCTCACAAGCGGTCCGTTGCTGGCTGTACGAGAACAAGGAGATGGCGGTATGAGCGAACTGTTAACAGTAAACGACCTGAAGACGTATTTTACGGTCAACAAAGGACTGCTTGGTAAAAGCAATGACGTAGTGAAAGCGGTAGACGGAGTGTCCTTCGAGGTGAGAAAGGGCGAAACGCTGGGCCTGGTTGGGGAGAGTGGCTGCGGAAAATCGACTACTGGACGAAGCATTATGCGTCTTATTGAGCCAACTGGCGGAACCATCCATTTTGAAGGGAAAGAGATTTCCAAGCTTTCGCCTTCCCAGTTTCGACCGCTGCGCAAGCAGATGCAGATCGTGTTTCAAGACCCGTATGCATCCCTGAATCCAAGAATGACGGTACAAAAAGCATTGGAGGAAGCAATCGGTGTTCGGCTGCCTCAGCTTTCAGCCAAAGAGCGCGTGGAGCATGTGCAGGAATTGCTGAATTTAGTGGGATTGAACTCCCAATTCGCTAGCCGTTACCCACATGAATTCAGTGGTGGGCAACGTCAGCGGATCGGGATCGCCCGGGCACTGGCTGTCCAGCCTTCACTGATCGTAGCCGACGAGCCTGTCTCTGCGCTTGATGTTTCTATCCAAGCCCAAATTGTCAACCTTTTGCAAGATCTGCAGCAACGTCTCGGATTAGGGTATTTGTTCATTTCGCATGATTTAGGTGTCGTTCGTCATATTAGCGATCGGATCGCCGTGATGTATTTGGGCCGAATCGTCGAGATTGCTGACAAAAAAGATTTGTTTGCCCGACCGATGCATCCGTATACACAGGCATTGATGTCTGCTGTACCCAAAGCCAATCCGCTGCGAAAGAAGGAGCGAATTGTTCTTACTGGCGATGTCCCAAATCCGGCAAAGCCCCCTGCTGGCTGCGCTTTTCACACGCGTTGTCCGCATGCGGTCGAGATGTGTTCACAAGTTAGACCTGTTGCCACCTCTGTTAATGCAAACCATTACGTATCGTGCCACCTATATGGCCTAGAAGGGATGAAAATCATTGAAAATAGAGCGAATTGAACTACAGCAACTGAACATGCCACTTCGTTTCCGATTTGAGACCAGTTTTGGTAGCACGAGTATTAAGGATTTTCTCCTTGTCAGTGTGTACAGTGAAGGCGAAGTTGGATACGGAGAAAGCGTAGCGATGCCAAATCCTTACTATAATGAAGAAACGACTGAGACTGTCTGGCACATGTTGGAGCGCTATCTCATTCCGCAGCTTCTGAGCACGCCAATCGAGGCACCAGAGGATGTAGACCGTCTTTTCGCGCCAATCCGTCGCAACAATATGGCGAAGGCAGCTTTGGAAGGTGCTGTATGGGATCTATATAGCAAGAAAAAAGGAATTTCTCTGGCAAAAGCACTCGGTGGCGAAAAATCAATCATCGATGTAGGGATTAGTATCGGGATTGAACCGACAGTAAAACAGGTACTTGAAAAAGTAGAGCGTCATCTCGGTGAAGGCTATAAAAAAATTAAAGTAAAAATCAAGCCAGGTTTCGATGTGGATGTAGTCCGTGCGATCCGCGAAACCTTCGGAGATGATGTGCCACTGATGGCAGATGCCAACTCTGCTTACACGATGGAGCATCTGGATATAATGAAGGAATTGGATCAGTACAATCTGATCATGATTGAACAGCCACTGGCACATGATGACATCATCGATCATGCCAAGCTGCAAAAAGAGCTGCGCACGCCGATTTGTCTGGACGAAAGCATCCACAACGTGGAAGATGCGCGAAAAGCGATAGAATTGGGTAGCTGCGGAATTATCAATATAAAAGTTGGTCGTGTAGGTGGATTGACCGAATCAAAGCGGATTCACGATTATTGCCAGGCACAGGACATTCCTGTATGGTGCGGCGGGATGATCGAATCAGGTGTGGGACGTGCGCATAACATTGCCATTACCACATTGCCTAATTTCACCATTCCGGGGGATACCGCTGCCTCCAGTCGTTATTGGGAGGAAGACATCGTAGAACCTGGAGTTGAGCTTGTTGCTCCTGGACAGCTGGCTGTTCCCGAAAGCCCTGGAATCGGCTACAAGGTAAATACAAATGCAGTAGGCAAATACGCCATTCGTTCGGCGACTTTCAGACCGTAGGCAAGAAGTTTCGTAACAACCTTCGTCAGACATAGATAATGAGTGAAGGGGAGAAGAAAAGTGGCAAAATGGGTCCAATCGTTTGAAGAGTATGCAAAGCAGCTGCTTGAAAAGGGAAAGATCGTAGGAGCATCCATGGGACTGGCAGAGAATGGAGAACTGAGCTATTTTCAAGGGTTCGGTCTCACGGATAACACGGAGGATGCCCAGGCCGTTACTGTGGATACAGTGTTTGGGATCGGCTCGGTTACCAAGGTGTTTACATGTGTCGCGGTCATGCAGCTTCAAGAAGCAGGTAAGCTCTCCGTTCATGATCCAGTCGTCAAATATATTCCGGAGCTACGTACCCCGAATGAAGCACACACTCGGGAAATAACCATTCATCATCTGATGACGCACACTGCTGGCTTCCCTGCATTTGACACGTTAATGGGTGCAATGAAAAGAAGTATGGAAAACGACCCACACAATGGTACCTTCAGCTCTGGTTTAGAATTTGATTTAGATAAGATGGAAGCGATTGATACAAAAGATCAATTTGTCGCCTACATTTCAGGGCTTGATTACGAGCTGCTTGGTCCTCCAGGTACGCAGTTCAGCTATTCGAACGACAGCTTTGCTCTGCTTGGGGTTATTATCGAGCGTGTGAGCGAAATTTCGTATGAGCAGTTCGTGAAAGAGAATATTTTGGACCCTGCCGGGATGACACGGAGTGCTTTTCTCCTCGAGGACCTGCCTCAAGACACACAGGTCGCGACTCTGTTTACCCGCAAAAGTGCGGCGGATGGTGGCGAGGTTTACCGTTCTCCATCCTGGTGGGATGCACCGTCTATGCGTGCAGGAGGCAAGCTGAAATCAACCATACATGATTTGCTGCGCTTTACCGAGATTTTCCGCACGGGAGGGTTGGTTGGAACAAAACGGATTCTGACCGAAGAAAGTGTGAGACAAATAACCCTCGCTCATACGCAGATGAATCCTTATCAAGGATATGGGTATGGGCTTATGATTGCAAGTGACTGCCATGGTGGACAGCTGATTGAACATGGTGGAGCTGTAAAAGGTGTCAGTGCCCAATTGTTTTTCCTCCCAGAACGCAATTTGACCGGAGCCGTTCTCATGAATGTCGATGGAGGACCTGCGGCAGATTTGATGCATGGCATGTTGAACGAGATCAACGAAAAGCCCGCAAATACACCACCATTTGTTTATCCTGATTATGAAGTGTCAACGGAGGCACTTACGTCCCTAGTTGGTTTTTATCGCTCCTCCGAAGGGGCGAATGTAACCGTTGAGATTCAGGAAAATGGTTTGGTTTTGAAACTTCTGGGTACGGGCGTTCCGCTGAGACCTGTCGGAGAAGACAGCTTTGTTTGGAAACGGGGAGAGAATGATTCGTTTGTTCGATTCTTTCGGGATGAGACGGGAGCCAGTATCAGGCTGTTCGTTGGAGGACGTCAATTGATCAAATCACCAGTCAAAAAAGAACAGGCGACCGTATAAATACGAAAACGCGCACCTGCAAGCAACCAATCTGCTTGCAAGGTGTGCGTTCTTGCTTTTAGGAGGAGAGGGACGTACTGGCTGCAGGTGTTTCAACAGTAGTTCGTTTCCAATCGGGATGCTGCTCCATTTTCCGATAAGCAGGAATGAACAAGAGGCTAAGTCCAATGCAGGTAAAAATGATTCCTCCACTAAAGAGCAGAAGTCCTGGCGTTGCCATTTTTGCTTCAAGTAAATAGGAGCAGAGAGCGTAGCTAACCGGGCCAAAGCCGATGGACATGAGAGAAAGCAAAGACATGACACGTCCAAGAACATTGGCTGGGACGATTGTTTGAATATAGGTAATTAGTGGAATGTTTGTCATCGTAAGCGTCATTCCAATCAGAAACATGGAGATCAAACCAAAAGTAAGCTGCTGCATGAAAAATAGGGAGCTCATACCGACACCCATGAAACCGAGAATAACGGGAAGTAGGATGAATTTTCCACGGAACCCTTTCCATAATCCTGTCAAAATCCCCCCAACAATGGTACCGATGCCAAGCGACATGCTAAGTGAGCTATACGAGCTGCCATCCCAGCCGAGATCTTTGACATGAAGCGGTATGCCCATGTTGATCGGGCCGGAAAACATCATATTGGTAAATAGAGAGGTCACAAAAATAATACACAAGATCGGAACAGAAAAAGTAAAGCGGATTCCCCCCATGATATCTTTTAAGTAAGAGGTTTTCGCAGCAGCAGGTTCATGTTCCTTACTCTCCTGCTCACTCGGATTCAATCGAAGAGAAAGGATAAACAAGGTGCCTGCGAAAAAGGCAACGCCAAGAATCAGGAACATGACTGGATAAGTGGTTGTTTTAATCAGCAGGGCCGAGACGACAGGACCGCCAACCATGCTGATTTGCTGGGAGATTTCCATCATGCTGTTTGCTGGGGCGAGCTGTTCACGTGTAACAAGAGAAGGCAGAATGGAGCTGCGAGCGGGCCAAAAAAAGGCGTCTACCGTACCAAAAAGGACAGCCAATACATAAGCGGAGATGGGGAGGAAACTGTTATTTTCATTCATCAGCATCAGGCTGAAGCCGGCGAGGATGAGTCCCCGTGCCAGGATGGATAAAAACATGATCCATTTCCGATTCCAGCGGTCCGCAGCCACTCCCCCAGCCAGCATGAACAGCAGGCGAGGGATGGACATGCAGATCAAGGTTGTGCCAAGCATTGCTTCCGAGCCTGTCACATCAACGATGAACCAGGACAGCAGGATAAAAAAGGCACCGTCTGCCATCGCAGAAAGAATCGTTCCGCACCACAGCAGGGCGAACGAGCTATTGCGCCAGAGCGCTTTATTTCCCCTTTGGCTCGTCATCCTGGTCACTCCTTTGCTTCTTTTTGACAACGATCTTGCTTGGCAGATGTATATGATCTGAAGAAATGTACTCGTAGTTTTCAGGCAGTGATTCATCGTCAGCGACATAAATACGTTCATTCGTCATGAAGCCAACAGTAACCATATAAAAGTTTTCTTCGATATCGGGGGCTTCTCCAGCCGCTATTCGCTTTACATATCGGTCTTCCATTTCCGTGAGCTCGGCCAGAAGAGCATGGTATTTTGATAGCCACGCAGAGATTTCATCGCGGGGAGCCTTAATTTCTGCATTCATCGCAATGGTTGGCGACCGTTTCTGTGCATCTGCAAACAACAGGAATGATTCATCCGGGGCATTATACAAACGCGTAATGCTAGAGCGCAGATGATTTAGCATAGACTCCTGTAAAAGCATCGTATCCTCTCGCAGGGACGGGAGAAGATCATCACTTACTTTAAAATCATAGGCTACGGATCTGTAAAACTTTTGCATGATCCCGTTTTTCTCTTCTGTACGCACGACATGGACAAAGCCGTGGTTCTCCAATTCTTTCAGATGGTAATGGATTTTGGAGGCTGACAAAGAGAGTTGTGTAGCTAATTGCTTCCCTGTGTATTCGTCTTTTACCAGCATGGTGATGATTTGCATTCGTAATGCATCGCTTACGGCTTTTAGTTGATCCAATGTTTCAACAACCAAATAACGTTTCAAGTAATCACCCTCGTTTAGTTGAACAGAACGTTACATTATTTTTACACGTTCAGTTTTATTTGAACGTATTGTAGCAATAAAACATTCCGTTTGGCAAGATCAATTTGCCACTATTTTTTGACAAGTGTTACAATACGAGAAAACGGTGAAAGGATGCTTTAATCATGTCATTGCTACAACATCCAGTCTTTCGCCGTTTGTATACGGCACATATCATTCACATCATCGGAAATGAGTTTACTTTTATTGCTGTCGTTGGGCTGCTGAATGACTTGAGCGGCTCAGGGCTATCCTTTGCAGCGGGGACGGTATTTCGGATGCTGCCCTATGTTTTGACCAGCTTTTTCTCAGGTGCGCTCGTAGAGAACTGGGATAAACGCCGCGTGATGATCATCGTGAATTTGCTTCGCGGGATTTTGGTCAGCCTCTTTTTCTTCATTACCTCTGTTACCTATTTGTGGGTAGCCTTTTTATTGTTGATTTTGGTCAATATATGCAGTGCGTTTTTTCAACCCGCCATGCAGGTCGCGATTGTCAGCTCTGTAGAAGAAAAGGACCGTCTCGCTGCCAACTCGCTTTTGCAAGGCACCACGTCCTTTTTGATTATTGTCTGCCAAGGTGTTGCGGCTATCCTGGTGTATTTGTTCTCTTATCGTTACAATTTTTTGCTTGATGCGGTGTGTTACCTGGCATCATTGTTTATCCTGCTGCAGCTCCCGCAGATAGCCAGTGCAGAGGCCTCCAAGGCAACGGCCGGTTTTAAGGACAGACTTCAGGAAGGATTTCGCTACATCAGCAAGCAAAAAGAGATTGGGAGAGTTATCTTTTACCAAATGGCAGAGCGGGTATGTGGTGCTTACTACATCATGTTGATGTTTTATGTGCTCACCGAGCGAGGAGAAGGCCTGTATGTTTTTGGTCTGCTTGACATTCCACTCGGACTCGGAGGCGTGATGGCAGGAATTCTCGTTAACCGACTATCGTATCGTCTGGGTGAAAAGGGCGTGACGGCGGTACAAGGCTGGGCACTTGTAGCGATGGGCTGTGCCATTGTCGCGGTCTTTCATATCAAGCCGATCCTGGGACTTGCGGTTGCGATTTTATTCTGTTCATTCGCTTCGTTTAGCTCTGCGATTTTGTCTGTTACCAAGCTTCAAAAATTAGCCGATCCGGCCTATTTGGCCCGCGTTTTCTCGATCAGAGAGATGGCGACGATGGGGAGCTTTTCAATAAGCTGTCTCATTCTCGGATATGGAGCTGAAAAGGTAGGGAGTGCCACGGTCTCGGTGTGGCTTGGCGTTTTTGGGGTACTGGCAGGAATGATCTGGCTTTGGAGTCAACGAAAGCTGGAAAAGACAGAGGCAAAAGCATACTGAGAGGTAAAAAGCCCTTTGTTGCTTGGTGGCAAAGGGCTTTTTTCTTTTTTTATTTAATAAATATAATTATTGAAAAAGTATGTAATGAAAGTTACAATAAGGGACAAAAGAAGGAAAGAAGAGGAAGATGACAGATGAAAGAGCTATGGCGCCAGCGTTCCTTTCGCTGGTATTGGCTAGGAATGTTCTTATCCAGTCTTGGGGATCAGTTTGGCTGGATGGGTTTGACCTGGTTTATTATGAAAAAAACAGGCTCCTCTGTAGCCATGGGTGGAGTCATTCTTGCCTACATGCTGCCTTCTGTTTTGGCTGGGCTGCTGGCGGGGGTCTTACTGGATCGATACGATCGCCGCAAGCTGATTATGGTAGACAATGTGGCCCGAGGACTTATTTTTATCGCACTGGTTGTCCTGTTACAGGTAGAACAAGTACCCCTTTTCCTGGTGTATGTGCTGATCGTGATTGCAGGTCTGCTCTCGCCGCTTAGCTCTGCAGGGGCCCAGACGCTGCTGCCAAGACTGGTGCCGGATAAAAAGCATCTGGTCAAAGCAAATGGGGTTATGGAAAGTCAGTGGCAAATCGTTTACATGTTTGGACCCGCCCTGGCTGGTGTATTGATCAGCTTGATTGGGGAAGCAAATGTCCTTTTGATTGATGCCTTTAGCTTCTTCATCTGTGCATTCTGTTTCTCGCGACTGCCGAAACAGCTTACCCAAAGTGCAAACCCTGCATCGGCTCCTGCAGGGAAAATCGGACCGTTTTTGCGCTCGCTCCTATTGGATATGCGCACAGGCTACCGCTATGTATTTGGGCAAAAACAGATGCTCAGCCTTATTTTGTTTACCTTTTTATTTAACATGTCCTATGGGCCGATTGAGGTAGCCCTTCCTCTGTATGCGAATCAAGATTTAGGGGGAGGATCAGTCGCTTTGGGGATGCTCTGGTCTTCATTGGCGATTGGTGCGCTTCTCGGTTCCCTGTTCTTCAGTACGATTAATTGGAAAATTCCGTTAGGGGCCACGTTGGCAGGTATTATTGTAGCGTGGGGTGTGACAACCTTGCCGCTTGCTATCTTTTCCCGATTAGAAGTGGCGATGATAGCAATGGCACTGGCCGGATTTTGTTTTTCTCCCTACAACATTTTGTACAGGAGCTATCTGCAAAAACAAGTTCCTGATGCCTTACTGGGGCGAGTAATGACCAGCATCAGGACGATTACGGGGACAGGAATGCCTGTAGGGGCAGCGGTATCAGGGCTGTTAATTCCCGGATTAGGCGTACAGGGCCTGTTCGGAGCAGGAGCAGCTGTTTGTATCATCTGTGGGGGGATCGCTTTCGGAGCTTTGCGGCATTTGGATGACCAGTCATCACTTGCGGTTGAGGAGCGGGGCGACTAGCTGCTTCAGTTTATGCGGCATGAGGCTATACAGAAAAGAGAGTGCATGCAGACGAAACGGCATGGCAACCTCGGGGCGTTTTCTTTGTACAGCTTTGTATATGAGTGAAGCCGTTTGTTCAGGTGACAGCAAATAGCTGCTGACTTTACTGCGATACGTACCTGTTTTATCCGCTCGATCTAAAAAAGGTGTATCGATCGGGCCAGGCAGCGCACAAGTGACTTGTATTCCTGTATCCGCCAGCTCATGGCGAAGTCCCTCACTAAAGCGAATGACGGCAGCTTTACTCGCGGCATACACAGCAGCCTTGGCCGTAGCGACCTGACCGGCGAGCGAAGCAATGTTGACAATATGGCCCTGATTCTCTTGCAGCATCATAGGCAGAAACGCACGCGTCGTGTACATGACTCCTGCAATATTGGTGAGCAGGGTCTCCTCCAGCTCTTCTAGTCGCATAAGCACTAAAGACTCGAAAACAGCCGTTCCCGCATTATTGTAAAGCAGGTCGCATTTGCCAAAACGAACATGAACCCATGCTGCAAATTGGCGAACGGCATCATTGTTTCCGACATCCAGTGGATAGATGTAGAGCTTTTCAGGGTGAGAAAGCTTCCTGGCGAAAGCCTCTAGCGTGCTTTCACTGCGGCTCGTAGCAATGACCAGATCTCCTTTTTTGAGATAGAGCTCGGTCAGTGCCTTGCCGAGGCCACCAGATGCACCTGTAATGACAACGATTTTGGCGGAAGACATCGTAGAATTCACCTCTTTCAAAAAGGAAGGGGATGGATGATGTGGGCATTGGTACGGCTAAAATCCCAGGCGACCCGAAGTATAAGCTTCTGGCTTGTTGTGAAGGATAGCCCCTAGGGGGTGAATACACATGCCACAAGTTAAGTGCAGTGTTGCTAATTGTGAGTACTGGGCGCAGGGCAACCTATGCAGCGCCGACGAAATTATGGTGGAAATTGACGCTCACGCAAACGCAGGCTACAAGGAAGAGTTTGCTGGTGAGTATGGTCAAAATACGGAACACCAAGACCAGGCTGCTTCTTCGTCTGAAACCTGTTGTCTGACGTTCAAGCCGAAGAAAAAGTAAGCTGCGATTCTCGGCTCAAAAAGACGTATCTGTCGAAGATACGTCTTTTTGCTTTGACTGCCGATGGAAATTAGAAGCTTGTCCTGGCAAGAAACAGCTGATTGGCTTTTTCTTGTGCTTCATCCCAGGAGTTCACACGATGAACAAGATCTGGCAGTGTACTTTTGTTATAAGGGGTATCGAAGAGAAGAACAGGAATTTGTAGCGCTTCGGATAATTGCAGCGCATTTTCCAATCGATCCTCCAAGAACAGATCAACCTGCCATTTGCTTGCAGCAGCCAGCTTGTCATGGGATCCAACCAGATCCACCTCATGAAAAGGAATCTGATAACGGGTAAACCAGTCTAAAGTCACATCGCGATGGCGAGCATCCCGTGCGCTTATATAAACGAGCTTGTGCTCTGCATACCATTTGCGAAGGATGTGATCTGCATTGCCGTGTACAGGGGATTCATCGTACAAACGGTGGCCGTATTGATCGAGCCACTCGTCAAACTGTGCGTCTGTAATGTTGTACACATTCGCCAAATTGTACTCGTAGCAGTCTTCGTATCGTAAATCTTTTCCAAAGCATTCATTCATCAACGGCACAATACTGCTAGGTGAAGTCACTGTTCCGTCAATATCAATTCCAATGGTTAGGACTTTGTCTGTTTTCATTCTCTCGCCTCCCGTTTAAATTGTACACCTTTCGCAGACAATAAGGCTACTTCCTTCACCACAATTCCTTTGGACAAGGGGCTGAGCATAACATGGCGGACCAAAAAGAACGTATGAATGCGAAGCGGAAGGAAGATACCGGCTTTTCCGAAACAGTCGACATGCACGATACGGAGTTTGCAGCTGATACGTGGACGCAAGCTGAGTTCGATCGACACGAGGCAAGGGCCCGCAAACGTATCGCCTATGATCCGTTTACCCAGACTGAGCGTTACTTTGGCGACTCAGACAGGGAGAGGACAGACTTTTCGGAGCGTTTGGACGGCGTTGTTCTGGCACGGGAGGAGCATGGCGCCCCTCGTTCTGTCAGAGATGACGACGTAGAAACGGCGGCAGAGATCGCCGACCCAATCCCTGTTCGTCGATCCTCACGTGATGTTGTCGATGACGACAGCCGGGAAGGTGGGGCAAGCGGTATTGGGATGACAGGCTTGGGATTATCGATCCTTTCCCTGTTCCTCATGCCTTATGTGATTGCTCCCATCGGGATGGTGCTAGGCTTTTTGGCTTATCGTCGAAATGCACGGGCACTAGGGGCATGGGCAATGATTATCGGTGCAGTCGCCATCCTTGGCGCCTTGGTAATCTACCCGTACTACACCGCTCGTTAGGCACCAAACCCCAAAAGCCTCTCCGGTCGCTTGTACCTGGAGAGGCTTTTGTTTTTCCTTTAATAAAAAGGAGAATGAAATGGGGTAATAGCGGCGATGACAGCATCACGAAACACGTCTGCACGACGCACCTGATCATTTGTTAACAAGCCGTATGCGCCACCACGATGGTTGCTGTTCGTGGTCTTACCCCATTCGTCAATAACGGTATGAAGTTCTATTTTTTCTTGCAAAATTCGCTCTGCAGCGAGATGCGGCATGGGAAAGGACAAGCCTTTTCCCAAAAAAAGCTGTCTCCCATCCCAAGCCGCACAGACGGAGATGAGGTACCACTGATGTGTAAAGCGATCGTCATACATCAAACCGCCTTCCAAACCAAGTCCGATTTGCGCCTCCGGTAATGCCTCCAATACAGCTTTAGCCCGATTGATGGCACCCGTGATCGTTTCGTCCTCGCTCATGGGCTGATCCGAAATGCCTGAGGGGACAGATAAGCAGATCGGTTCTGCTCCTGTCGCCATTTGTACAGCTAATCGTTTTGCTCCGTTTGTCGTCCCTAAGCCAAAACGCCACGAAGAAAAATCCAATTGCAATTCCTCCATTTCCAGCATTAAGAGGTAGTATACCACTTTCCCACAAACGGTTGTGTTGTGATAAGATAATGCGTATACGTAAAGTCAGATATTACAGAGAAAAAGAGGAGTGGACGATGAAATTTACGAAATTGCATGGCTTGGGTAACGATTACGTGTATGTCAACTGCTTTGAAGAAGATTTGACAGGCGTAGATCTCCCCGAACTGGCAAGACGGGTAAGCGACCGTCATTTTGGGATTGGCGGAGATGGGCTCATTTTGATTTTGCCTTCGGAGCGAGCTGATTTTCGCATGCGTGTGTTTAATAACGATGGCAGCGAAGCCAAAAACTGTGGGAACGGCTTGCGATGTGTGAGCAAGTACGTATATGATCATGGCTTGACAGAGAAAGCGACTTTCACGGTTGAGACGCTGGGCGGCATGATGACGCCGGTCGTTTCTTTGGGCGAGGACGGTAAAGTCGAGCAGGTGACCATAGACATGGGAGAGCCACGCTTTGAGCGGGCGGCGATACCAATGGCCGGTATTCCAGATGAGCAAGCGCGTGAACAGACAATTGAAGTGGATGGCGAAGTTTTCACCATGACAGCTGTTTCGATGGGGAATCCTCACGCGATCATCTTTGTGGATGAAGTAAGAGATGAAGATGTCACTACCTACGGTCCCAAGATTGAATTCCATCAATGGTTTCCGGAACGTACTAATGTCGAATTTATCCAAATATTAAATCGGAAGGAAATTCATTTCCGTGTATGGGAACGCGGTTCAGGGGTGACACTTGCCTGTGGCACAGGGGCATGCGCAGCAGCTGTTGCTGCTTCCTTGAGCGGAAAGACGGACCGAGAAGTAACGGTGCATCTTGCAGGCGGGGACCTGATGATTAACTGGAGAGAAAGCGATAATCGCGTCTTCATGACAGGTCCGGCTACAGAAATATTTTCCGGTGTATATCAGGGAGAGATTCCATATAAATAAGAAAAAACCGTTCTTGTCCAGTTGCGGGCAGGAACGGTTTTTTCGTGTTGTAAAAATCCTTGCTTATTTTTTGCCAGCGGCGATTTTGATTGCTTCCTGATGATCAGGGTCAATTAGATTATCTTTATGACGCAGGCTGCCAAGAAAATGTATATCAAAATGACCGCTAAAGTTGTTATCTGTGATGTACTCGATGCTATGCGGCATGGATGTCATCGAAGCAGCAATTCGTCTGCCTTTTACTTCTACAATAACGGGCCGGACACTCCAGGAAAATGAGCCTCCCCAGATATCCTTGATGATCGCTGTATCTGCGGCAGTAAGTGGCTCTGTATCAGAATGCGAAGCGCCAATGGTACGCTTCACTCGAAAGCTTTTTTTCGTGGCGAAGTCAGTTACTGTTGCAACAGCATTGATCGGAAACAAGTACTGAGCAGCATCAAACCAGTCCAGGTATTCACCGTACGCAGCGCCTGTCACAGCTGTTTCGGGAATGTGGTGCACAGGAATCTTTACGGTTTGTCCGACTTGTAAATAATCCGTTTCTGATAATCCGTTCACCTGGAGGAATTCGGTCATAGGAATCCCGTGTGCAATCGAAATGGTCCATGGAGTATCGGCAGCAGCCACTTGATAATTTATGTTTTCAACCCATGGCTTGTCCTGTTTGGCAACTGGTTTCGTTTGTTCGTTGGTGCCTGCTGTCGCTTCGCTTGGGATAAGCAGCTTTTGTCCGATCAACAGATCATCCGTTGACGGTAATTGATTGATATTCACAATACTCTGAATGCTAACGCCATATTTGGCAGCGATCTTCCACAAGACGTCGCCGGATTTCACTGTGTAAACCCGCGAGCGTGGCGGTATGTATAAGGATTGACCTACCAGTATCATGTCTGAAGTCAGATTGTTAGCCAGCTTTAGCTGCTCTACTGTTATTTGATTGTGATAAGCGATAATGCCGAGTGTATCTCCAGGCGCGACAGTAACAGATTGAGCCCAAGCGGAAGTGGTGGGGAGCAAAGCAGCAATCAGGATCGTTGTCGCGGACAGACGTTTCCAGCGTGATGTTTTGAACATGAAAGCCTCCTCGTTGCCGTAGCATGATGTGATTGACTGATACAAGTACTATTGTAAGCAGTCAAAGGATTGGCTTTCATTGGATAAATCCCCCCTCATATGGACGATTTTCCCAAACTAAGAAAATTGAACCGTTAGAAAGGATGTTTATTTGTACCCACAGTAGGAGTGCTTTTCCACGAAATAAGGCATGAAGACATAAAAATAGCGCGGTTGCGGCAAAAACGTCCTGCCACTACCCACGCTATTGAAGGGAAAATAAGCGAAAAGTCACCCGTTGTACACCTCATTTAGATATGCGACGTCTGATCGGTCCGTGCTTTTGTTCATTTTGGCCAGTTCTGCTTGTAGATGCTTCAATTCCGCTTCCATTTTTCTGATTTTCTCTTGCATAGCTTGTGCCGTCATTGTTGTTCTCTCCCCGTTGTCATTGTTTTATCTAAATTTATTGACTATTCTAACGAAATGATTTCAGGAAGTAAATAGCCTATAACTGGATGTAAGCGCTTTAGCTGTGAATACTCTGTGAACGAACGTTCAGATTTGGATTTTTTTGCTTGTTATCTCCTCTGTATACGGGAAAAATAAGGAGGCAAAGTGCTTTCCACTGTATGAATGGGGAAGAGTCATGGTATGATGAAGCGTAGATTTAAGGCAGCTTGCCTTCAGGAAGGTGTATACTGGTGATTTACTTGGATAACAGTGCTACGACAAGGCCCCATCCTCAAGTGATTGAAACGGTGCGACGAGCCATGGAAAGCTATTACGGGAATCCGTCCTCTTTGCACCATAAAGGGGCAGAAGCAGAAAATGTGCTGAAGCAGGCACGAAAGGTTGCCGCACAGTACCTTGGCTGTAAAGAAGGAGAAATCATTTTTACCTCAGGTGGTACAGAAAGCAATAATACGGCGATCAAAGGTATTGCCTTTCAATATCAGAACAGAGGGAAACATATCATTACGACCCAAGTGGAGCATCCGGCGGTTTATGATGTTTGCAAGCAGCTGGAGATCTTGGGCTTTACGACTACGTATCTTCCCGTCGACAAAGATGGTCGTGTATCTGTGGAAGATGTCAAAGCGGCGATTCGTCCTGATACCATTCTCGTATCCATCATGCACGTCAATAATGAGCTGGGAACAATCCAACCGATTGAGGAAATCGGTCAGTGGCTGAAGCAGTTTCCGAAGGTGCTGTTTCATGTAGACGCGGTCCAATCGATTGGCAAGATCCCCCTCCGGATTAAGGACTCCGGGATTGATCTTATGAGTGTGTCTGCTCACAAGTTTTATGGTCCGCGTGGAACTGGCATTTTGTATAAAAGAGAAGGCTTGATCATTCATCCACTCATGATGGGTGGTGGGCAAGAAGCCGGCGTGCGCTCAGGAACAGAAAATCTGCCAGCCATTGCGGGCATGGCAAAAGCCTTTCGGATCCTTGAAGAGTTCGGCAGCGTGGAGAGTATCAGATTGCAAGGCTTGAATCAGCAGTTGCGAGAAGGAATCGCTCAAATCGAAGGCTGTATCATCAATACTCCTGAGACAGGTGCTGCTCCGCATATTATGAATCTGTCCGTACCAGGAGTAAAAGCGGAGGTTCTCTTGCATGCTTTGGAGGAGCGCGGCTTCTTGATCTCTACGAAATCCGCCTGCTCATCCAAGGTAAACGAACCGAGTCGCGTGCTAACAGCGATTGGTATCCAACGTGATTGTGCGTTATCGTCTCTTCGCGTCAGCCTGGGGAGAGAGAACACTGCCGAGGATATCAAGCAATTTGTGTCGGCCCTGGGGGAGTGCGTCATTCAGCTTCGTTCTTATATGAAATAACGCAATCATTATTATATGCACAGAAAAAAGCGTGTCTAACAAAAAGGAGATAATCATGAACTACGATGTTATTTTGATTCGCTATGGCGAGTTGGCTTTAAAAGGAAAGAACCGCGACCAGTTTGAGGATGCTCTTGCAAGAAGTGTGAAAAGTGTCCTGCGTTCGTTTTTTAAAGTAAAAGTACGCCGCAATTACGGCAGGATGTATGTGGAGCTGCATGGTGAGGATGCATACGCGGTTATGGAACGACTGAAGCGCGTTTTTGGGATTTCTTCCTTTAGTCCAACCATCCAGGTTGATCCGGATATTGAAAACATCAAGGTCAAAGCGCTTGAGATGATCCGTCAGTTAAATCCGCAGCCGCGTAACTTCCGTGTCGTAACCCGTCGTGCAGACAAACGCTACCCGATTCCTTCTATGGAAGTAAACCGCATGGTTGGAACACATATTTTGCGGGCGATTCCAGAAATCAGTGTAGACGTGCATAATCCGGAAGCAATTGTAAACGTCGAAATCCGCACAGAAGGGACATACCTGAGCTGTGAGACGATTCCGGGACCGGGCGGATTGCCAGTAGGTGTGAGCGGCAAGGTTCTCCTGCTGTTATCTGGCGGAATTGACAGTCCTGTTGCTGGCTGGATGATGCTGAAAAGAGGCGTGACGCTTGAAGCGATTCATTTCCATAGCTACCCGTTTACGAGTGAGCGCGCTCTGCAAAAAGTACGTGATCTCGCACAAAAGCTGACGAAATGGGGAGGAACTGTTCGTCTTCACGTCGTACCTTTTACAGAGATTCAAACAGCGATTCGCGAAAAATGCCCGGAGGACTATCTCATCACGATCATGCGCCGGTTTATGATGCGCGTGTCGGAGCGAGTAGCAGCGAATACGAAGGCAAAGGCACTTTCTACCGGTGAAAGTCTTGGACAAGTCGCGTCTCAAACGTTGGAGAGTATGGATACAATCAACAAAGTGATCTCGATTCCGATTTTACGCCCACTCGTTGGTATGGACAAAATCGACATTACCGATATTTCTCGCAAAATTGATACGTATGAGCTGTCTATTTTGCCATATGAAGACTGCTGCACAGTATTTACACCTAAAAACCCGGTAACACGTCCGAAGCCCTACCTGGCTGCTCGTTTTGAGGAGGCGCTGGATGTGGAAACCCTCGTAGAGAATGCTGTGGCGGGGACTGTGATTGAAGAAATTACAACAAAACCAAAAGAAACAACAACAGATCTGTTCTAAACTGTACCGTTATAAGAAAAGGCAGAACGGGGAGAGGTTGTCATGATAATCCGTTATGAGCGCAACGGCAAGGTAAAGCATGGCTGGATGGTTGAAGCAGATCAGAAGGTACGCGTGATCGAAGGGGACATTTATAAAATCCAATCCGCAAAACCGATCATGACAGGACTTGAGCTGTCGCTGGATGAAATCGCCATAAAAGCCCCTAGCGAGCCAAGCAAAGTGGTGTGCATCGGGGTAAACTATCGCGATCATGCGGAGGAAATGGGAATCGAGCTGCCAAAAGAGCCCTTGATGTTTTTGAAGCCTTCGACGACTGTAGTCGGTCCCCATGAACCGATTGTCTATCCAAAGCTGACTGCAAACCTTCATTATGAAGGAGAGCTTGCTGTTATCATCAAAAAAGAGGCGAAAAGGGTCAAAGCTGAAGATGCTGATGATTACATTCTCGGATGTACCTGTGCAATCGATGTGACTGCGCGTGATTTGCAAATGTCAGATGGGCAGTGGACGCGATCGAAAAGCTTTGATACATTTTGTCCGCTCGGTCCTGCGATCGCAGCCAAGCTGGATTATCAAAATCTGCGCATCGTGACTCGTTTAAACGGGGAAGTGCGTCAAGACTCCAATACCAATCAAATGGTGTTTACGATCCCGCAAATCGTGGAGGCTGTATCTGCTGTGATGACCTTGCTTCCTGGGGACGTCATTCTTACAGGTACACCACCTGGAGTAGGGGAGCTCAAACCAGGAGATGAAATCTCGGTAAGTATTGAAGGAATCGGAACGCTTAGCACGCATGTTGTTGCAGAAGACTAGGCAGTCGTGCAGTGAAATAGTCAAGCCCCCTCTACGTGGATTGTGGAGGGGGCTGCTTTTTTCACCGTATAAGCATTTATAAGCGCGACGCTTAATGAAGGAGCGCAGGCAAGGTACCTCTGTGTCCACTTCTCATATTACTTCGGTGAAACTTTCCCCTAAAACGCGGTTGCTCCTTCTTCGGGAAGCCTCGATAGAGGTCTTCTTACTCTTCTTCTTTTGTAGGATCGTCGTGAATCGGATGAGCAGAAGGGTCTTGCCGAGGCAAGTCTTGATGCATCTGGCGTGTTTCATATGTGAAGCGAGTTGTTGTTGAGTGTTGCCCAGGCTCCCAGCCAGTAGCTTTCCCCAGCTTGACTTCATTTGTGGAAGCACCGTATGGACCTTCAGGAAACTCCTCTTGAAGAATTTCGTTTCGTTGTGATTCAACGGTGGATAGCTCACTGTATCGTTCATTTTCATACTCTTCATAGGTTGGTTTAGGTTCCATGTGTACACCGCCTTTTTGAGTGGTCATCTTTCGAGGTTACGGCTTCAAAGATAGTGTGAAATAAAAAGAGCGGTGTTATGCGCTTTACTATTGACTTTACGATTGTGTTCAATTATATTTAAATTCTGCCGAAAATGATCAGGGAACTGAACGGACGCGGATGAAAAAGCTTAAAAAAACATCTTGACTCTAAAAGGGGATTTTTGATATATTAGATCTTGTCGCTGCTGAGGCGGCAAAGATGGTCAAAAAAACCTCTTGCAAAACAAAGAGCGATGTGATAAGATCAAGGAGTCGCTTTTTGGGCGAAATGGAAAAATGTTCTTTGAAAACTGAACAGCGAAAGCGTTAATGAGTCTATCATTAAATGATTTGCC
>NZ_LGIQ01000024.1 GCF_001187725.1 Brevibacillus reuszeri | reverse complement strand
GATGGATCACCTCCTTTCTATGGAGATATGACAATTAACGCATATTCGCTGCTCAGTTTTGAGGGAGCATCAACTCCCTGACGTATACAAATCTTTGAAGCGCTTCAGTTTTTAGCTTCAAAGTAGTACGTCTTTTTTTGTGGCTTTTGAGGGCCTATAGCTCAGTTGGTTAGAGCGCACGCCTGATAAGCGTGAGGTCGGCTGTTCGAGTCAGCCTAGGCCCACCATTTGAATATTTGCTTTTGCTAAGGGATACCCGAATAGTATTCGGATGTACCTACGAAGCATAAGCATCACTTTTTGGGGTTTCTTTTATGGGGCTGTAGCTCAGTTGGGAGAGCGCCTGCCTTGCAAGCAGGAGGTCATCGGTTCGATCCCGTTCAGCTCCACCATTTTCCAAAAAATAACGCTTGAAAGTTGATGCGAGGATATGCTAAATTACTCCTTGTGACTTTTGAGAAATGAGAAAAATTGTCTGGTGATGATGGCGGAGGGGACACACCCGTTCCCATGCCGAACACGGCCGTTAAGCCCTC
>NZ_LGIQ01000019.1 GCF_001187725.1 Brevibacillus reuszeri | reverse complement strand
TGGCAAATCATTTAATGATAGACTCATTAACGCTTTCGCTGTTCAGTTTTCAAAGAGCATTTTGTTTTGCGCCTGTTTTTGAAGCGCGGAATTTTATATTACCATATCCAACCGATCAAGTCAAGGACTTTTTTGAAAAACATAATGTTTAATTCAGTAAGTCTCTTTTGTTATCGGCTAGATTTATAATATAGCACGTATAATCCAGAGAATCAAGTGCTTTTTTCAATCAAATTAAAAATTCGACCGAAAAATTTAATGGTGCGGTCGGCGAGACTCGAACTCGCACGGGTCGCCCCGCCACCCCCTCAAGATGGTGTGTCTGCCAATTCCACCACGACCGCATGTTAAAACGTCTCAGGAGAGGTTCGAACTCCCGACCGTCCGCTTAGAAGGCGGATGCTCTATCCAGCTGAGCTACTGAGACATATATGGTTATAAAAAAATGGGGCGATCGATGGGACTTGAACCCACGAGTGCCGGAGCCACAATCCGGTGCGTTAACCCCTTCGCCACGACCGCCATGATTTATGAAATATAACTTTGGCAGGGGCAGTAGGAATCGAACCCACACCAAAGGTTTTGGAGACCTTCGTTCTACCGTTAAACTATGCCCCTATGGTAGCGGTGGAGGGGATCGAACCCCCGACCTTTCGGGTATGAACCGAACGCTCTAGCCATCTGAGCTACGCCGCCAAAAACAGTAGAGTAATTAAATTGTGGCGGAGGGAGCAGGATTCGAACCCGCGTGAGCTTGCACTCTAACGGTTTTCAAGACCGCCCCGTTATGACCACTTCGGTATCCCTCCGCAAAAAAATGGAGCGGGTGATGGGAATCGAACCCACGCGACCAGCTTGGAAGGCTGGAGTTCTACCATTGAACTACACCCGCAAAAATATGGTGCCGGTGAAGGGACTTGAACCCCCACGGTTTCCCTCACGATTTTGAGTCGCGCGCGTCTGCCATTCCGCCACACCGGCTTATCAAGTTAAAAAACATGGTCGGGAAGACAGGATTCGAACCTGCGACCCCTTGGTCCCAAGCCAAGTACTCTACCAA
>NZ_LGIQ01000015.1 GCF_001187725.1 Brevibacillus reuszeri | reverse complement strand
TATAACAATTAAACATAAACATGTTTAATGAAAAATGTTGACATCCTATTAGCTGGTTTAGCTCAACGAGGCTGTCGGATAAACTCCAGCAGCCTCTTGATGTATTTGCTAAGCTATCGATACCCGTTAGCGCAACGAGGCTGCCGATCACTTCCTTCAGTAGCCTCACGGTAAATTATTTAGTTACGAATCCCATTAGCTTTATGAGTTGTCTTTTATAAAATCATTATATAAAGTTTCTAATTTGGCCTTAATTTCCTCATCACTTATATCTAACGATGGTAACAAGTTACCCAAGCCATATGTTTTTTCAATTTCCTGAGAATAGTTATTCCAATTAAAATAATATGGCCCTACGTTTTTTAGTTTTTCGCGCGAAACTCCCTGATCTCCATAATTATATTCAAATCCAAAATCTCTCCATATCACAATGTCATCTGTACAAACTACTTCTAAAGAAACACCACCACACCCCATATCACCACATGCTGGACAGACGTAGAGGGAGTGGCGATTCTCCTTCAAATCACCAGAATTCTTAAGCATTAATCGACTGATAGCATCTTTTTGATAATCTTCTGCTCCCCATCCTAAACATGAAATCAGATCGAATCCTAAACTTTCGAGAAGTTCACGAAACGAAATACCATCAACCTCAATGTCAGCACAGTCCACCTGACCAGGATAGTCGAAGGTATACGATTTTTTTACAGTTCTTATTTCTGATATATGCATAGTTTCAACCTCTTATTTTTAACTTGTACTCCAACGCTCGTCACATTAGTTTTATTAAACCACACAGTATTTGACAATTCACTAAAGAATTCTGCCCGTTAGCCGTTCATGCAGCGCTGCTGCACCAAAGATGATGAAAATGGTTTGAATCCGTCCATACTGCTACTACGGCTGGAGAGGAAGGTCGTTTTAAGTTGGTGCTATGAGCCCATCCGTTAGTCTGACTCCAACGATCATGGTGCATCACAGATTGTCGCTCCCCTTCGGGAAGCACTCATGGGAGATTAGTCCTTTTATGATTGTTGCACCAGCCTCCATAATGGTAGTGCCGTAGGAAGGATGTTTTCAATGAAGGTCATCATTGAACGAGCATGTGGTATGGATGTTCATAAGGACAGTATTACTGCATGCATCATTACACCAGAAAGAAAGGAGATTCAAACGTTTTCTACTAAAACTGTTTTCTTATTAAAGCTAATCGACTGGATTAAGGAACAAGGTTGTACCCATGTCGCAATGGAAAGTACAGGAGTTTTTTGGAAGCCTATCGTCAATTTATTGGAAGCAGAATCAATCGAATTTTTAGTGGTTAATGCTACCCATATGAAAGCAGTCCCTGGGAGAAAAACAGATGTCAAAGATGCCGAATGGATCGCTGAACTTCTTCGCCATGGATTACTTACAGCTAGTTATATTCCCAACCGAAATCAACGGGAGTTGAGAGAACTAGTTCGATATCGTCGAAGCATAATTGAAGAACGCGCACGACAACATAACCGAATTCAAAAGGTATTAGAGGGCGCCAACATTAAACTTTCTTCTGTTGTATCCGATATTTTGGGCGTCTCTAGCCGAGATA
>NZ_LGIQ01000020.1 GCF_001187725.1 Brevibacillus reuszeri | reverse complement strand
ATATCTTTTTGATCAAGTTTCTGAATGATCTCACTGGAAGCGCTAAAAGTGGCGAATAAGTGACCTTTAAAGCTATAATAATTGATTTCACAGTCAATTGATTTAAAAGTCTTCCATATCTGTAGTAACAAGAATACATATTGGAATATGTATTCTCGTTTAAATATTTCCTTAATTGAAATAGTTGCTTTTTCTGGACTGATGTCGGCGTTAATTATCTCATAACCTTGCGATAAAATAAAAGAAATCAGGTCTACCATGGCAACTTCTTTTCGATCATATTTTGTCTTGTCCAGCTTACTTAATAATGAAACATTATCAATGTAAAAAATCGTGAATGCTGCCTTTAGAGCTCTTGCTGTCTCGAATATCTTTTGTACTAATGCCTCTAACTCATTAAGAGTTAGTTTTATGGTATTCCCAGTACGTGTTTCGCACATAATCTGATTATGTTCCAAACGATAGGTATGATGGTATGCAATATTTCTCCATTGATTTAGAGATAAACCTTTAGGTTTAGGTAACGAAACGTTGAGATTTTTTAGAAATTTATTAACGGAGGAGACTAGTGTCCCTAACTCCATATTAAGTATCTCTTGAGTAGTTACTTGTATTGTATAAATAATATTTAACTGATTATAAATGATCATTAAATGATATTTTATTATTCCCTCAATAATAACCCCAATTACATTGAAATATCTGTAAACAATTTCGTCAGTCTCCATCGTAGTCTTGAGATCTTCTAGTTGATTATATACATTCCAAACATTTGCTGTACTTCTATCATTATAGTAATTCCAATACGCTACACTATCTATACATCTTCGCAAATCTGCATATTTTGATTTTTTATAGATCAAAAGTATATTTTCAAATAATCTACGTGAGCCCTTAACCTTATCAAGATATTCAAGGCCAATTGATTCTGATAATAGACTTGTTAAAAGATTTTTTCTAAGTGAATCTTTATTATCAAAGTAAGAATCTAACTTTTTATACACAATCTCTTTGATTTCATCTAGATTGTTTACCTTTTTATATTGATCCATTAAATTCGACTGAATTAAAAAGGTCTTGTATAGGTCAATAAACTTTGACATATTTCCAACCACTTCCATGTTGATAATAGAAACATATACTCGATTACTCTGCTTTACATATTCAGTATCAATGACAGTTTTTGCAAAAATCTGCATTCATAAGTTAATAGGAAAATGGGACTCTTATTGTGTAATAGCGGGTTTAAACGTGCTAGTATTTACCATAATACAGGAAGAATGGATAATTGTGTAGAAGTGAAAGAGCTTCTGTGAGGTGCAAAAAATGACATTCGATCTCTGTAGATTCATAATTAAGTAACAGGATCGTGCGAAGCTCATCCGAACGAAATATACGACCGCCTTTCCAAAGGTAAAATCAATAACTTATGAATATGTAATATTTGGAATTTGAAAGTATATCAACATAGAGACAAATCACACGTTGTGGTCAATCTAAATATCGACGGAGGGAAAACGGTAATTAATCTCCTTATTAATGTGATAAACAGAGAACTGATGGCCTTTTTATGATTTATTTTAGAACTCGTGGCCACTTTATGATTTAAATAACTAGACATTAATTTTAAAAGCCCGATGTTTATATGAGAAAACTGCAGTCAAGTGGCCAGTTTATGGTTTAATTTGTGCACAATTTATGGTTTAAGTCACAGGAAGCTGTAGATTGAAGCATATTTTTGCCACCGTGGCAAAGATATGCTTCAATTTGTTTTTGGTAAGAATATGCTTCAAACAAAATACTGGTTGTTGTTTTTGTTTAATACGCTAAATAGAACCCAAATTGGGGTATGAAATAGGAAAAAGCCTGATACATTGGTATTATCCCTTTAAGTAAACACTCAGGTGTGACATAATGCGGCTTTCAAATGCTGAAATAGAAACAAAGGGTATCCCCTTCGTGAGATACCCTTTGTTAAATAAGACCTATTTATAATACGAAGTGGTCAATGGTACAAAGACAGCAGTACCACCTTTTACATTTCCGTGAATATACAATGATTTAACGTCACCGATATTCGCTTGGACAGTAACCAAGCCTTCCTCAGCTTTGATCACATCTATCTTTTTCAAAATCGTATTGGTATCGCCGTCTTCTATAGTAAGGTCCTTTATATCACCGTTAACAGCTGCTATCTGAAGATATAGTGTTTGATGCTCTTTATTCGGATAGAGCATAAAGTTGGTGCTACGGTCGCCAGATCCATCGTTGAAATAAGCTTCTTTATAATCCTTACCTTTATAGGTTGTTTGAGCTGAGTTTTTCGTATGATACATATCTTTGAAGCCATCAACAATAGAAACGCCGTCGACTTTCTCGCCTATAATAATAGTTTTGGTAGTCTCATCATAATCGACTGCTATATCAAGTGCGTCGGAGATGGAGCGAATAGGAAAATAATTTGCTCCTTGATAGGAGATTGGTGCAATAATGTTACCCTTGACATCACGCAAATCAACATGAGTTCCATCGACCTGCACCCTTACCTCAGGGTTAAGGTAAGCTTTAATTTCCTGCAGCTTAGTTGCCGCTAAAGCGCCAGCTCCCATGCTAGCCAGCATTGATGCGCTTATAATAGCTACAAATGCTTTTTTCTTCATTTGATTCACTCTCCTTGTGGCAAGTTATTACAAGCAATACTGGAAAGTATAGAGAAATTATTAATTGAGGTCTATAGTTTTCTTTGGAATATTTTATATAAAACAGGAGAAGGAATACCATTTATATTCATTTGAACAGCAGATCACTCATATTCACCTGAATCCGTGAAATTTTGCTGATACCTAAAAACACATGTATCTCATATTAACGGAGATACATGTGTTTTTCCTTTTAAAGTACAAAAAGTAAAGCGATATTACATGTGATTTGGCATGGATATGATTCAATCTAGTAAATGCGGAAAAAATATGCTTCCATTTTTTATTACGAAAAATCTTGTAAGTCTCCCAGCATAAAAAAGCGAGCACCCCCATCTGTACGCACGCATATGGGGTGCACCCTACAAATTCGACGCCTCCGGAAGGGAAAGTCCGATTCGTTGCCAGGACCGGGATCTCCACCGCCATAGCATGAGCAATCCTCTCAGCCACTCGTCGATGATAAACGCCCACCAGATGCCGGCAAGTCCAAATCCCAGACTGATTCCAAAGAAGTAAGACAAAGGCACGCTCAGCCCCCACATGGAGATGATTCCTACGATTACGGGAAATCTTACATCTCCTCCAGCGTTCAGAGAGCCGATGAGCACAATGTTGAATGTACGTCCCGCTTCCAGGATAAGAGATAGGAGCATGAGTGTGCGCCCAGTCTCCAAAATGAGCGGGTCATCTGTGAACAAACTAAGCAGCGTCTGGGCAAAGCTGAACATTCCGATGCTTACGCTGAAAGTAATCAGCAAACTGATTTTTAAGCTCTTCAGGCAAATTCGGTAGGCCTCTTCAGATTGCCCTCCTCCTATCAACCGTCCAACTAATATTTGCGTGGCTTGTCCAATTGAGACCGAAAACAAGAAGATAAACATCGTCAGGTTTTGGGTGTAAATCTTGGTCGTTAGGGCGACGGTCCCCAGTATGGCAACAAATGATGTAATGACAACCTGCGAGGCGTTGTACGAAATATACTCACCAGCAGAAGGGATGCCAATCCGCAAGATAGGCAGTGCATACTGCTTCAAGCAGCGAAGGATTCTCCTATAGGGGAGCAAACCTGGAAGCTTTCTTTGAAACAGGATAAGTAAAATGAACACTCCGATGGCTCGGCTAATTACAGTGACGACGGCTACCCCTTCCACACCGAGTACGGGAAGGCCAAACGGTTCAAACAACACGATGTAGTTGCCAGCTGCATTGAGGATGTTCATTAGAAATGATGCTGTCATGACCTCGCGTACGTGACCATGACCTCGCATAATAACGCCAACGGTGACGATCAGAGAGCTGAGCATGGACGACAATCCGATAATCGTCAAATAAGGGACGCCATAGCTGATCAGCTCTTCTGCCAGCTTAAACAGTCTCAGGAATGGTTCAGCGAAGGCTACAAGCGTCATGCTGACTATGATGCTGACTAGCAGATTCATGCTTAGCGCGGCGACGGAGACTTCCCCGACCTGGGTAGGACGCTTGGCTCCAATAGCCTGGACAATCAGTACGCCGGCTCCGGTGGCGACGAATCCAAACAGAAAGGTGGCGAGGGCGTAGACCTGGGCAGCCACCCCAACAGCTGCTACAGCTTTATCGGAATATTGACTGAGCATTAGCGTGTCAATACTGCCCATGAGCATCTGCAACAGCTGTTCCACGAATATGGGCCAGACGAGAGAGAGGAGGCTCCATTTTTTCAGGGTAGATTCTTGTTGAGTCATCTGTGTTCCTTTCCTTACACGAGCCCAGCAGGAGCCCGGCAGCTATCGCGGATGACGAGCTGATGAGGTACCGTTGTTAACGTGGCGGATTGATCCGGATTCTGGATCGCTTCGAGCAGCAACTCCACTGACAGACGCCCAATCATCGCAATGGGCTGCTGCATGGAGGTAAGCCGCGGCCTTGTCAACTCGGTTAGCTCACTGCCATCGAAGCCGATGACTGACATTTGTTCAGGAACGTGAAAGCCGCAATCGTGGAGACAGTTCATCGCTCCGAGCGCCATGTCATCACTTGCAGCAAATACGGCTGTCGGTCGAGGTCCCTCCTGTAGAATGGCTTTCATCTGCTCGTAACCACTTTTGACTTGATAGTCGCCAAATTTAATCCAGCGCGGCTCAATCGTAAGTCCAATGTCAGAAATAGCTTTCAGATAGCCTTCGTATCGCTTCCGCCCAGATGATACATCCTCGAGATCTCCTCCGATAAAGGCAATTCGCTGATGACCGAGATCCCCGAGAAAACGGGTGGCGTCATAGGCTGCTGAAAAATCATCAACGGTGACCCTGGGGAAAGCAGGATCGACAGGTGAGGCACAAAAGATGATCGGGATCTTGGTTTGATGAAGAAAACGGCGGATGTCGTCATTCACCTTCTCGTGCATGATGATAATGCCATCTACTCGCATCTCTTGAAAGGTTTGCAAATAACGAAGCTCTTTGTCTAGGTTTTCCATAATATTGCAGACGAGCAGATTGTAATGGTGCTGGTCAACGGTTTCTTCAATGCTGCTCAATATGGTAGAGAAAAAATTGCTCGTAATGTTGGAGACAATGACACCAATCAGATTCGTTTTTTTACGCTTCAAACTCCGGGCAATATGGCTGGGGGTATAACCGAGCTCGTTGATTGCCTCATTGACCCTCTGCTTGATTTCCGCGCTTACATACTGCTCTCCGTTCAGAACTCTCGAAACGCTGGTGACCGATACTCCGGCCGCTTTGGCAACATCTTTGATCTTGATATCCAATTGACCACAACCTAACTATTGAGAATTGCTTTTTTTCTATATGGTATCGATTCCATAGAATACAGTTCCAAGTGTACTCGTCAGTATGCTGCCGTGTAAACTGTCTTTTTCAACTTTACGAGACCTTTACAGAAAATCGAGGAAAACTGACAAAAATCGCGATTCCTTAATGGTCCAATGATGGTGAGAAATTAACATATTCGTAGTCGATTTTAAAGGTTATGTAAATGCTCGTTTTGTGAATTGACGGGTAGGAAAGTGTGGTTTTACACTAAAGGCGAAAAAGTTATGGTATCGATTCCAGAAAGATGACTCTATATATCCTTTGAATCGGCTGGTGATCAGACATGAATTTGAGATTTGAAACAATGGGCAGGCTTTCGCCAATTTGCTCCAAGACGCATCTGGCTTTCCGGTTCCACTTGCCGCAGTCAGCGGACATGCTGCACATCCAGTTTGCTTATGAGCCAAAAAAGCTGGAAGATCCCGTAATGGCAAAGCGTGAAATTGAGGCTGCGCTTCGCCGGGATGCTGGTTTGAAACAACAGCAGGCTTTATTGGATAAATGGGAAGATTTCTTTCCGCTCCAAAACCTGATTACCATCTCTGTTGACGACCCAGAAGGGTTTCGAGGTTCCGCGCATCGGCATGATCCCTTTCAGCTCCATAAACTGTCCAAAGAACAAGCCTCACCGGGCTTTACGGCAGGTGAACTGCCAAAGGGAATCTGGACAGTGACCTTGAGTGTGCACTGTATTGTCACGCCAAGCTGTCAGTATGAATTGAAGATATGGGAAGGGGACGCGAAATAAATGAACTGGCATCCATTCGAGCTTCATACACATACACCTCACAGCGACGGCAGGCACTCGCTGGCTGAAATGGCGAGAGAAGCCAAACAGCGAGGCTTGGCTGGTCTTGCCTTAACGGATCACAATACCATTTCTGGCTTGGCTGAGAGGGTTGCGGTAGAGGAAGAGACAGAAATCGTCATCATCCAGGGGATGGAATGGACAACCTTTTACGGTCACATGGTGACACTTGGCTTGAAGGGCTATGCCGATTGGAGGGATTTGGGTCCTGATGACATTCATAAAGGGATTGAGCGGGTACATAGCCAGGGTGGACTGGTTGGGATCGCCCATCCGTATGCGCTCGGAAGCCCGATCTGCACCGGTTGTCACTGGGATTATCGCATTTCCGACTGGAATGATGTCGACTACATCGAGGTTTGGCATGAGACCTTTCCATCTATTCGCATGCACAACCAGCCGTCACTTGAGTTATGGGAAGGGCTGCTAGACCAAGGCTTTCAAATCTGTGCCACATCAGGGCGGGATTGGCACGGATCAAAAGCGGGGGACGGTCCTGAGGCTGCAACGTTTCTCGGCCTTCCAAGCTCGGAGAAGCTATCGGAGGCGGGAGCACTGCAAGCCATTCGCAGCGGAGCAGTGAGCATCAGCATGGGCCCGCTCCTGCTTTGTCAGGTTGTTCTCGCTGGGAAAAGCTACGGTCTTGGAGAGACCGTGTCCATCCGCGATGCAGCAGAAAGTCAGGAAGCAACCGTTGCGGTGTCACTCGATCTTCGTGTGCGTCCAGGTGCCTGGACGTTAGAGCCGCAGCCTCTTTCGATCATACTTAGAAGCAACCTCGGGAACATGGCTGAGGTGAAGTTAGAGCCGGGTGAGGTCGAAGCGACATGCCAACTGCCTGTTCATGGGCTGAAATGGCTGAGAGCGGACTTGTTCGGAGTATTTCACGGTGTAGGTACCAAAATCGCGTTTACGAACCCTGTCTATTTCATGAATGAAAAATGAGTCTCGCAAGCATTGTCGCCAAGACATGCCTGCTCATCAAGGAGGAATGACATCCGTGAGATGGTATTTCAAATCACTCGGAAGAAGAAAAACATTGGAATTTGCTTTTTTGCTCCTGTTTGTATTTTTCTTCATAGGGCCTATGCTCAATTTGCTGCTGCTAGCGTTCTCAGGAAAATGGCAGTATCCCGCAGTTTTGCCGCAGGTGTGGTCGCTGGAATGGTGGCACTTCGTACTCAGTCAGGATGAGGTTCTCTCTTCCATTGGTCTATCCTTTCTGATTGCCACGGTCGTGACACTCATCTCCATCATTGTGTGCATCCCGGCAGCGTATGCATTCGCACGAATCCAGTTTCCGCTAAGCCGCTGGTTTCTGTTTTCATTCTTATTAACCCAGGCGTTTCCGAAAATGGGGCTATACGTGGCGATTGCCGTTTTGTTTTATAAAGTCGGGCTGATGAACACATTCTTCGGGATTGTTCTGATCCATATCGTAAACACCCTTATGTTCATGACCTGGATTCCGACGTCAGCCTTTCGCAGCATCAATAAGGCACAAGAAGAGTCAGCGCGTGATGCCGGGGCCAGCCCTCTTCAGGTTTTCTGGCATATCACTCTTCCAATGGCGATGCCAGGTATTCTTGTAGCTTCGATTTTTACGTTCCTGAACTCGTTGGACGAGGCGCAGGGAACGATGCTGATCGGAATCCCTGATTACAAAACGATGCCAATTATCATGTATTCCATCATATCGGACTATCCAAGCACGGCAGGAGCGGTGTTTTCCATAATACTGACCCTCCCGACAGTGGTGCTGCTGCTGGTAGCCAAGCGTTTCGTTAATGCGGATGTTCTTTCCGGTGGATTTCAGATCAAGTAAGCGAGTTTTCGGCAGCAATAGAAGGAGTGAGCGTAAATGGCAGTGCAGCTTTCGATCCATCAACTGAGCAAACGATTTAAAACGGGGGAAGGTGTCTTTGACATTTCGCTGGAGGTACAAAAGGGGGAGCTGGTCTCTCTGCTCGGTCCGTCAGGCTGCGGCAAGACGACGGTCCTTCGTTCCATTGGCGGCTTTCTTGATCCCCAGGCAGGTGATATTCGGATTAAGGGACAGAGCATCCTCTCCTTGCCGCCAGAGAAACGGCCGACAGCAATGGTGTTTCAGAGCTATAATTTATGGCCGCATATGACCGTCTATGAAAACCTGGCGTTCGGGCTAAAAATTCGAAAACGCAAAAAAGAAGACATTCATTATGCCGTATCGCGTGTGCTGGAGATGGTGCGGCTGGCTGGGGCGGAAAAGAAATACCCTACCGAGCTTTCTGGTGGTCAGCAGCAGCGCATCGCACTAGCCCGTGCACTGCTTCTCGAACCGGAGGTATTACTTCTCGATGAACCGTTTTCAGCCTTGGATGCAAAGCTCAGGCTGGAACTGCGCGAGGAATTGCGAGAGATCCAGGCGGCCACAGGCATGACGATGGTGTTTGTCACTCACGATCAGGAGGAAGCACTCTCCATCTCTGACCGGATTGTCGTGATGAACGCCGGAAAAATCGAGCAGCTGGCTTCCCCAAAAGAGATGTACGATCATCCAGCAACTCTGTTCGTGGCGAGCTTCATCGGCAGGATGAACTTTGTAAAGGGGGTGGCAGATGGCAAAGAAGCGCGGGTTGACGGTTTGGCTGAGCCCCTGAAAACAGATTTGTCTGGTCCAGTCATGCTCGCTGTGCGTCCGGAAGAAGTTCAGATAAGAGATGAGCATGAAACAGGTCTGCAAGCGACTGTCCGTCAGATTATGATGCTGGGACATTACGCTGAGATATCGCTTGATACGCAGCACGGGATCATCAAGGCGTTCATGCCGAGGGAGGGGACAGAACAGCTTCAGCAGGGGCAATTCTGTCGGATAGATTTTGGAAAGTCAGCCCTATTCTCTAGGTGAGTGGGAAAAAGTCAAGTGGAGCAACGATGATGTGCGAACAATCTTTTTTACCTATAAGAGACCCAGGTGGGGTAGGAGGAAATCAATCGTGACCATATGGAAAAAGTCTACTGCGGTACTGCTTACAGCGATGATGTCTGCATCTCTTTTGGGAGGCTGCGGGACCAAATCTAATTCTGCCGGAAACGTCACAGCTAGTAATACCAATACTGCCAGCACTTCCACTGAACCTGTCGTAATCAATTTCCATTATGGCGGCTCGCTGAACGTCAAGAATTTATGGGAAGCGCTCGTCCCTAAATTTGAGGAGAAAAATCCCGGCATTAAAGTAAAGCAGACGTATCTGCCTCCGGGACAAGCTGCATCGCCGATTGTGGATCGCCTTATTGCAGCGAAGAAAAGTGGACAAAGCACGGTGGATATCGATCTGTTTGAAGGCGGTCTCGGCGAGATAACGGCTGGTGAAAAGGAAGGAATCTGGGAAAAATTGAACGATTCCCAAATCCCCAACCTGAGCAAGGTAGACCAGAAATTCCTGCAACAGATTCAATACCTAGGCGTTCCTTATCGCGCTTCTTCCGTCGTCCTGGCTTACAACAGCGAAAAAGTCGCGAACCCTCCAAAAACCGCGGAAGAGCTGTACACCTGGATTCGTCAAAACCCTGGACGCTTTGCCTATAACGATCCGGCTACGGGCGGTTCAGGAAATTCATTCGTCGTCACTGCGATCTACAATTTCCTGGAGCCGGACGCGATTACGAGCAATGATCCCGCCGTTATGGCGAAATGGGACAAAGGATTTTCTCTACTGAAAGAGCTTGGTCCATACATGTACGGCAAAGGTATTTATCCGAAGAAAAACCAGGGCACGCTTGATTTGCTCGCATCTGGTGAAGTAGACATGATTCCAGCCTGGTCCGATATGGCGCTGGAGCAAATCAACAAAAAACTGCTGCCAGAGTCGACAAAGGTGGCACAGATCGAGCCAAGCTTTACAGGCGGACCTGCTTACATGCTGGTACCAGCTATGTCCGCGAAAAAAGAAGCAACCCAGAAGTTCCTCGACTTCCTGTTGACTCCAGAAGCACAAGAAGTCGTCGTGAACACGATGTACGGATATCCAGGGATCAAATGGGAAGAAATGCCGAGTAGTTTGCAAGAGCAGTTTGCGAGTGTAGCAAATGGCTACCGTCAATTTTCCGGTGGTGAATTGGAGAAAGAGATGAACAAGCGCTGGCAGAAAGAAGTGGCTGGGGCGAAATGAGACTAAGTAAAGAAAAAAAATCGGGGATTCTGGGGCTTGCCCTGGTCTTCCCCTCCTTTTTGCTGCTACTCGGCGTCGTGATCATTCCCATCATTTATTCGATTCAGGAAAGCTTGCAAAATGGGCAGGGAGGTTACGATCTCTCTCATTATGTGGCCCTGTTTACCGATGAAGTAATGCAATCGAATATTTGGTATACGCTTAAAGTCACCATCGTTTCTACGATACTTGTACTGGCGATCAGCTACGGGGTAGCGCTACTGCTGCGATTTAGCAATGGAGCAGCAGCGATCTGGATACGCAGACTCTACCTCATTCCGATGTTCGTTCCGGGCGTAATCGCCACCTACGCGATCATTTCCATGTACGGCAATCACGGATGGCTGGCCCGTATTTGCGCCCTGCTCGGGATGGAGTCTTTTCCCATGATCATTTTTGATTTCAAGGGCTTGATTCTGGCTAACCTCTGGTTTAACATTCCGTTTTCGACCATGCTGCTGGCGTCCGCTCTCGGAGGCATCCCCAATTCGATTATCGAGAGTGCCAAGGATACGGGCGCAGGCAAGTGGCAGCTGTTCTTCCGATTCATTGTGCCACTCTCTTATAAAACGTTGCTCGTTGCCGCTACATTCGTGTTCATGGGAGTAATCGGCAGCTTCACCGCACCGTACCTGATTGGGCCGAACTCTCCTCAAGTTCTCGGTGTCGCGATGCATCAAGTGTTTTCTGTCTACCAAGAAACCGCACAGGCGAGTGCTCTTGCCGTCTTCATGTTCCTGCTTTGCTCTGCGATGGGGTATTTCTACATCCGAACAATGGCGAAGGACGCGAAGGCTGAAGCGGGACGTACAGGGCAGTAGTCTGTAAAAGATGGAAAGAGATTGGAGTCGATCAGATGAAGAAACTACCTCAAATTACCGCACATACCGGATGTATGGGAACCCCTGACAATACGATCGAGTCGAGTCTGACTGGAATAGCAGCCGGAGCTGGCTTGATCGAGGTGGACGTGCAGTCTTCCGCGGATGGGATTGCTTTCTTGTTTCACGATGTGTTGCCTGTTTTTCAGACCGCGACACTCGCAGAATTGAATCACCCTGATCTGCGTCCATGGCTATCCCCCCTTTATAAGGACCGCCAACTCGTGACCTTGGAGCAGTTGTTTGAGGCAACGATGGAGGCGGACATTCGCTACAATCTCGACCTGAAGACAGCAGAAGCGGCTGGTCCCGCCATTGAAGTTATCGAGAGAATGGGGATGTCACAACGGGTATTCTTCACAGGAGACACAGAGGGTATAGAGCATGGCCGAGACCGGGTTGTCTGGAACACACCTGCTGATTGGAATTCAACGGAGTGGGCCGACAATGGGGAGGAGGTTATGCAGACGTGTGACAGATTGACGCGGGAAGGCTACTTTGGACTGAATATGCACTATCTTGCTTGCACCGAGGAACTAGTATCCTATGCGCATACCAAAGGCTTGGTGGTCTGGGTGTACACGGTCGATGATCCCTTTTACCAAAGGAAGATGATCGAGATGGGAGTCGATGCGATTACGACATGTCAGGTGCATACTTTGCGCACTCTTTTGGAGGCATGATCGTCATAAAATCTTTACCTTCCTTTGTAAATTTGCCAAAGTGAGGTTTTTTATTTGATTCAGCAGTTGCAAATTGGCTTGGCAGATTCACTAGTTTTACGAGAGCAAGCAGGCTGCCGAGTTTCCTCGACAGCCTGCGCAGCGCCATGTTCTATCGTTACATGATGATTAAGAGGTTACTCTTCGTGCAATTTCAAAGCGTTTCTCCCATGATGTTCCGAAGAATTTTGACGTAGTCACTCCTGGCGATCCGTAGGTATGGAGCAAGGTATTGTTTCCTGCATAAATGGCTACGTGAGTAATTCGAGGTGAAGAGCTTCCATGGCTGCGGAAGAAGATCAAATCTCCTTTTTGCAGCTGATTTTTGGAAACCTGTTGTCCTACTCTGGATTGTTGACGAGAATCTCGTGGCAAGGTGATCCCTGCTTCTTTAAATACACGTTGCGTAAAAGAAGAGCAATCAAAGGTACCAGTAGTATTTTTGCTGGAGCCGAATTTGTACGGCGTGCCTTTGTACTTTAGTCCGTTAGAAATAACCTGGTCAGCAACGTTTGAGCCTACAGAAGCTTTTTTTCCAGTTGGAGTTGCTACCAATGAGTTACTCTGCTTGTCCAAAGCTGTGGATACGCCAGAATCACTTTTCCAAGCATTGTCGTTGTAGTTTTCTTGATCGCTTGATTGATTATCAAGCTGAGCTTCTTCTTGCTGATCTTGCTGGTGGAGCTTCTTCTTTACCTGTGTATGCTTTTTATGCTGCTTATGTTGTTTATGCGTAATGGAGCTTTTTTCATTAGCCGCATAGGCTTGTCCCCCCATTAGAAGCGAAGTACCCATTAGAATCGCCAATACCGTGCTCGTTTTGCCTTTCCAGTTTCGTCTTATCATCATTTGCCTCCTTCTGAATGCGGTTTTTTGAGAGGTTCTCCACTCACACTTTTATCTTAGAGATGAAAACTAAGATTCTGGGTAGAATTTCATTAGAGTTTCATGAGAAGACTGTTGGTAAGATATTCTCTATTTTTCTGCTGAGGTTACGGAGTTGAATCAGATGACGCTACCAGACACCAAGGGATATGTATTGATTGTTGAGGATGAAAAAAATTTAGCGCGGTATTTGCAGCTGGAACTAGAAAACGAGGGATACGCTACTGATGTGGCTCACGATGGTCCTAGCGGATTAGAGAAAGCATTTGAGACGAGTTATGACCTGATCTTATTGGATATCATGCTGCCAGAGCTATCGGGAATAGAGGTATGTCGTCGAATCAGAGAGGTAAGTGAGGTCCCGATCATCATGATTACGGCTCGCGGAGAGGTTCCCGATATTGTTACCGGTTTAGATAGTGGCGCCAATGATTATTTATCAAAGCCATTTGCCATTGAAGAGCTTTTTGCACGGATTCGGGCTGTATTGCGACATCGTGAGAGACAGGCAACACAAGAGATCGTGATAGGGGATTTGAGTATACATCCAAATGCGCGGAGAGTCTTTCTGGCGGACGAGGAAATGATATTGACGCCGCGAGAATATGACTTGCTGTATTATTTGGTTCAAAACAAGGAGCAAGCGATATCTCGTGAGCAAATACTTACATCGGTATGGGGCTTTGACTTTATGGGGAATACAAACGTAGTTGACGTGTATATTCGTTATTTGCGAAACAAGCTGGAAAAGGGAACGTCTCAGAAATTGATTCATACTGTTCGCGGGGTCGGTTATACCCTACGTGAATAATTAACTCCTTTGCTCAGAAGGTGGTTTTTGTGTTTATACAGCGTAGATACTCCTTAAAGTGGAGACTCACTTTTTTGTTCAGCTCAGTTATGCTTGTCCTGCTGCTTTTTCTTACCATATTTATTTTCTGGAGCACCTCCAATCTTGTATACCAGCATGAACAGCGTCTGCTCAATCAAAAGGCGTCTGCGATTGCTTCAGACCTAAAGACAGAAATCACTGAGGAATCCTCTTTGGATATGTCTTATTTGTCGCGGCTACTTATGAACTATTCGGATGCGAACCAATCCATTGCACTCCTTGATCAGAAAGGCAAACGGCTTGCTTCCATTGAAGGAGCCAACTGGAGCAAGGAACCTGATGATTTTTATGACAGGATTTTGACTGCGAAGGAATCGGTCGAGTTTCCGTTTGCTTCTCGTATTATCTATGTGGAAATTAGTGAAACCACGGAAGCGCTGGAATGGTACTTTACGATGTTATTTTCGATTCTTTTGTTTGCTTCGTTGATTACGCTTGCGCTTTCGGGGATCGGCGGCTACTTTCTGAGCAAATGGGGACTAAGACCACTCGACCAGCTCATCACGCAGATTCATTCCATTTCTCCACAACGTCTGTCTCAACGGATTCATCATTACAATGTAGAAAAGGAAATTTATGAGCTGATTCATGCCTTCAACCTCCTTATGGATCGGATGGAGGATACGCTGGTATCACAGCAACGGTTTGTGACGGATGCCTCTCACGAATTACGTACGCCACTCACAATAATCGAGGGATATGTAAGCCTGCTGCAAAGATGGGGAAAAAACAAGCCAGAGATTCGAGAGGAAGCCTTAGGTGCTTTGAGACAGGAATGTGATCGACTCTCGCGATTAATCGAAGACCTGCTCACGCTTGCCAAGCTACAAGACGAGTCTGAGAGTAACACACAAAAAAACATCCAGTCACTTACGCCTCTGCTGCTCGAAGTAAAGCATGCATGGCTTCCCGTCTATCCTCCGCAAATTACATTGTCTTTTGAATGGACGGAGCCACTTTTTCTGTACATGGATCGCGAAAGAATGAGGCAGCTGCTGGACATTCTTCTGGATAATGCCCGTAAATACACCGATCAGGGGGAGGTAAAGGTACGGGCATTCAGTGATGAAAGTTGGGTTCACGTGATGATAGAGGATACGGGGATAGGTATACCGGAGAGTGAGCTTCCTCATCTGTTCAAGCGGTTTTATCGGGTGGACAAATCGCGTAATCGAATCAGGGGAGGAAACGGAATCGGGCTGGCAATCGCTCAATCGATCATACAAGATCATCAGGGAATAATTACAATCAGCCCTGCTTCACAAGGCGGGACACGCGTACACGTCCAACTCAGAAAGGAGCCGGCTCCCCAGCAGGATTGAGACGGACGCACGACCATATTGCAGGCGTATTGACAGGAAAAGCATTAGACTTTATTATATACCCATACCGGTATTAGTATAAAATGATTTTGCTTATGATTAAGGAGGAATATACAATGGCAGACATTACTGTAGATACAAAAGGACTGGCATGTCCGATGCCGATCGTCAAAGCCAAAAAAGCGCTGGACGGCTTGCAGTCTGGTCAAACGATGGAAGTGCTCTCTACGGATAAAGGTTCCTTGAACGACTTTACGGCGTGGGTGAAGCAAACGAAAAATGAAATGGTTTCCTATGGAGAAGAAAATGGGGTATACAAATTCCTGGTGAAAAAGGGATAATAAAAAAATAAGCGAGCACCTTTTACCGTGTTCGCTTATTCCCGATTTTCATAGATAATGCGGACGCCTAGCGGGGAGTATGTTTCTTCTCTATAGTGACCGTTTGGGCAAAGCTTGGTGCAATGCAGGGAATCGACCTTTGTATGCAATGGCTCTTTACATGTAGGACAGCGATGTTGAAAAATGGATTTCAGAAAACGGAGCATGAATATCACCTTATTCTGATTAATTTACTTGGTTTTATTTTACCTGACGTTTCATCATTTGAGAAGCAGTCTGAATGTTCTCATGTGCAAAAAGATGAGAAGGCAGGGAGGATATATGGATTTTGCGTTATTTTTCATGATGATTTCTTTAGGCTTTATTGGCTCCTTCTTTTCCGGATTGCTTGGAATAGGTGGAGCGATCATTAACTATCCACTCTTGCTCTTCATACCTGCGTTGCTTGGTGTCGCTCACTTTTCGGCGCAAGAGGTGTCCTCTATCTCGATGTTTCAAGTGTTTTTTGCATCCTTGTCGGGTGTTCTTGCTTTTCGAAAGCGGAACGGAAAAGGATCTGCGCTCATCCATAAAGGCCTCGTGAAGGATATGGGCGCAAGTATTTTGATCGGGAGCCTGCTGGGTGGATTCATCTCGAAATTTTTGTCTAGTGAAAGCATCAATCTCGTTTACGGGATTTTAGCAATAATAGCAGTCGTCTTAATGCTCATAAAAAACAAGGGAAACGAAGAAACGAGCAGTGACGCAGTGTATAGCCGCTTGATAGCGATTGCTTCTGCTTTTAGTGTCGGGATCGTCTCCGGGATCGTGGGAGCGGGAGGAGCCTTTATTCTGATTCCGATCATGCTTACCGTCCTGAAAATTCCTACGCGGGTTACGATCGCTTCCTCACTTGCCATCGTATTCATCTCCGCTATTGGTGGTGTATTAGGGAAGCTGACTACGGGACATATTCCGCTGCTGCCTGTCCTGTTTACGGTCATCGGGAGCGTGCTCGGAGCACCGCTTGGAAGCCGCGTCAGTGCAAAGATGGATGTGAAGTATTTGCGGTATGGCTTGATCGTCTTGATCTGTGCGACGGCGATCAAGATTTGGAGCGATATTCTATAGTCGTTAACGAAGGAGCTTTTGCTGTGAAAAGCACTTTGTGCCAATTTTAATACCTATACAAGTATGAGTATATGGAGGGGGATTTTACAATGGAAACGCAAAAAGAAAAAACGACGATTGTCCTGTTTAGCGGGGATTTAGATAAAGCAATTGCAGCATTTATCATTGCCAATGGTGCTGCTGCCTACGATCACGATGTCACGATTTTCTTTACGTTTTGGGGCTTGAATACGATGCGCAAGGATGAGATCGTCGATGTCAAAAAAGGTTTTCTGGAAAGAGCATTTGGCAAGATGATGCCGAGAGGGGCGAAAAAGCTGGGCCTGTCCAAAATGAACATGATGGGGATGGGACCAGAGATGATCAAGCATGTCATGAAAAAGCACAATGCGCTGTCCCTTCCGCAATTGATCGAGCTGGCACAGGAGCAGGGAGTCAAGCTGGTTGCCTGCACAATGACGATGGATCTTTTGGGATTGAAGCAGGAGGAATTGCTGGATGGAATGGAGTATGCAGGAGTAGCCGCTTATTTGGGTGATGCCACCCAAGCGAAAGTAAATCTTTTTATTTAACTCATGCCATTTCCCTGTAGCTTGACAAAGCTTGGCTATCGCATAATATACCTGTATACGTATGTGTGATGGAAAACAGGAGGTATTCACATGGAGTACAACTATGGTGAAGATATTAAAAGACGCTTACGCAGAATTGAAGGGCAGGTTCGTGGCGTTTTGAAGATGATGGACGAGCAGAAAAACTGCAAGGAGGTAGTCGCCCAGCTGTCGGCGGTTCGCAATGCCTCAGACAAAGCGATTGCCCAGATTGTGGCTGAGAATCTTCAACGTTGTTTGCTGGAAGAACAGGTAGCGGGCGGAGACACTGGCAAGCTGGTAAAAGAGGCGGTAGAGCTCCTCGTGAAAAGCCGCTAATTTAAGATTGGAAAGGGTGTTCACATGGAGTTCTCTACGATTCTTATCATCATTGCCTATGCGTTGCTTACATGGTACCTGGTTTCTCGCTTCCTTCCGGTAAAAGGCTTGGAGACGCTGCGAGCAGAGCAGTTCAAGGAACGAGTCAATCAAAAAAGCAAGGTGCTGCTTATCGATGTGCGTGAGCCGCACGAATTCAAGTCAGGGCATATTCCTACGGCGGTGAATATCCCGTTGTCTCAGTTCAATAGCCGGGCAGGGGAAATTTCTACGAAAAATGATATTTTGCTCTATTGCCGAAGTGGCATGCGCAGCAAGCAGGCAGCGAAAATATTGAAAAAGCATGGCGTCGAAAAAATGGCGCATCTGCAAGGCGGCATCACAGCTTGGCAAGGACCTACAAAAAAGAAATAAGAATGCAAGACGGCTATTCCAGGGTGGTGGGTAAAGCATCCTGGGATAGCTGTTTTGTTTTCATGCTTGACTTTTGGTTTTGTTGTAACTAAAATGATTACAACAGGTCGGTTGAGTGAATCGCCTATTATTTTTGGGTGTGATGTAACTTATGCGGTTACAACTAACGGGCGATTCGACATCGCACTTTCTGCAAGAGAAACATTCATAACCAAGCCGAAACGAACAAATCATATATGACGGAGGGAATACACATGAAAATCGGAATCGTAGGAGCTAGCGGTAAAGCAGGGCAATTGATCATGAAGGAAGCGTTGGATCGTGGCCATCAGGTTACCGCGATTGTGCGCGATGCATCTAAAATCAACGAAACGAACGCAGTTGTACTGGAGAAAGACGTGTTTGCATTGACGGCGTCGGACTTGAATGGATTTGATGCCGTTGTCAATGCATTCGGTGCACCTGCAGGAAAAGAACATCTTCACGTCGAGGCAGGAAATGCTTTGATCGAAGCAATGAAAGGTGCTCCTGCTACTAGATTGCTCGTAGTGGGCGGAGCGGGCAGTCTGTTTGTAGACGAAGCGAAAACGACACGTGTGCTCGAGACTCCTGATTTCCCTAAGGAATATCTGGCAACAGCGCAAAACCAGGGTGAAAACCTGCGCATCCTGCAAGAAACAAACGGCATTCAGTGGACCTTTATCAGCCCATCTGCTTTCTTTGATCCAGCTGGTGAAAGAACAGGCGTATACCAATTGGGCAAAGATCATTTGCTGGTGAACGCAAGCGGTCAAAGCTACGTCAGCTATGCTGACTATGCGATTGCGGTTTTGGATGAAATCGAGAATCCAAAACACCGCAACGAACGCTTCACAGTTGGCTCCAAATAAAATACAGCCATTGATGAGCGTTCCATCAAGGCCTTCAAAAAAAAGACCAGTATCGCGATTTGCGAGCTGGTCTTTTTTCCTGTTTTTTTCAATTTGAGCAGGAAATTGTTAGCCTACCAACGAACCGATAATCGGATAATGGAACGGGCGCCCCTGCAGCGAGTATAAAATACCCTTGACTGGATAATAAATTGCCATCAGACCGAAAATGATCAAGAATGGAATTCCAATTATCAGGAAGGATAGTGCCCAGGAGATACTGAGCAAAATTCCCATAAACAGATGGAACAAGAGAGCTTGCAGTGCCATATTTTTTGCTTCACGGTCAGCCATCAAGAGCCAGACAATGATAGGCACCAGGAAAGGGGCAAAAAATGCGCTGGCATGAGTAATCGCTTTTACTCCACGATAATCCATAATAAGTCCTCCTCGTTATATGAACGGTTCAATGATTGATCTTATTGTAACGTACTTATGCGGTGAACTAAAACCATCAAAAGCGTGATTTTGGATCAGACTTGAGACGGAGGATTTTTGAATTTGAATCCATTACTGTTATGATTAGAAAATCTGGTTTTAGCAGAGTCGTGAGTCGCGGTTTCACTTCGGCTGGATAATTTTTTTTAATTCTTTTCTATAAATTAAGAAATTCTTTCGCCTTTTGACACGTAATACTCTATAGATATCCGTTACAATACAAAACGAGACTTGATGAAGGGAGCGATCGATAGATGATGATAGATTGTCATCAACCGCTTGGAATCAAAGAGCGGCTGATGTTTTTCTACAATTTCTTGCAGGCGCCAGGGCAAGTCGGGAGTATTACGCCTAGCTCCCGTGCCTTAGCCAAACAAATGATGAAGCCGATTGACTGGGAAAAAGCAAATACAATAGTAGAATTGGGTGCAGGAACAGGGATATTCACCAAATGGATTCAGGAGATGAAGCGTCCTGATGCGACTCTGGTTTCTTTTGAAAAGGAAACCACAATGAGAAACAGGCTGGAGCCTCTTTTTCCAAATGTTCTTTTCCACGAGGATGCCGTTGACTTGGGGCGTGTGCTTTCTGAGGCTGGACTGGGTAAAGCAGACTGTATTGTGTCTGGACTGCCATTCGCCAATTTCCCGCAAGGATTGCGCGATCAAATCATGGAGCAGGTCATCACTACACTGAAGCCTGGTGGTGTATTTGTCGCATTTCAATACTCCCTGCAAATGAAGAAGCAGCTGTTAGAGGTCTTCGACAGCGTTTCAGTAAAAATGGTTCCATTCAACGTACCGCCCGCTTTTGTATACGTATGCCACAAGGCTCAGCGGTAGGAGGATAATCAATAATGATGGTGGAAATGCTGACCGAGTCAGTGGGCCAGTTTGGATATTTTGCTCTCTTTTTTACATTGTGGCTCGGAATCGTAGGTATGCCGATTCCCGATGAGGTTATCGTCCTGTCTGCCGGAGTTCTGACCTCGATGCATGTTTTGGAGATTCTCCCTGCCTTTATTGCGACGTATTTGGGGGTTGTTTCCGGCTTGTCTTTGGGCTACGTCCTGGGGCGAGTGTTGGGTGCGCCTGCGCTGAACTGGATCGGTCGGAAAAAGGGAATGGGCAAATACGTGCAGCAGGCGCAGACTCTTTTGGAGAAATACGGGAGCTATGCACTATGTATCAGTTATTTTTTGCCTGTCGTTAGACACGTCGTTCCTTATCTGGTGGGGATCGGCAAGATGACGTTTGGTCGTTATGCGGCATTCTCTTATACGACGGGGCTTTTGTGGACCGTGATTTTGTTTTTTGCCGGACATTTCATGGGAAACAATGTAGCCAATTTGAATGCATTCCTAAGTATCTTTAACCAGGGCATGGTTGTCGGCATTGCGGGTTTGGCGCTCTTGGCGGCAGCAGGCATTTACGGATATAAGGTATGGAAAAGAAAAAGAGTCTCTGTTTTATCAACACAGACTCTGGTGAATGATCGTGAAAGAAACGAATAGTCAAGCACGGATACCCCAAAAAATCTTCTGCTGCGGCAGAGGATTTTTTTCTATGAAAAACGTCTCGACATTTTTCAGAAAAGTGGATATGGCTCGTTTTGTTTTCTTATCTCCTGCTGTCACACCCATTATAATAGATGAGAGTGAGAGGAGAGAAAGAAGCATGGCAACAAAGAAGCAACTGCTCTGGGCAGATCTGTCGCTGTTTATTATTGCCTTGGCCTGGGGCTACACCTTTATTTTGAGCAAAGATTTGCTGCTAGAGATCACCCCTTTTTATTTTCTGGGTACGAGATTTCTTCTTGCGGCATTGATCCTACTTCCGTTTATTTGGAAAAGGCTGCGGATGTTTGGGCGTGATGTATGGATACAAGGAGCACTATGTGGTGTGGTACTCTGCGCTGCCTTTACCCTGCAGCTATTAGGAATCGATCGTACGACCCCGGGCAAGGCAGGGGTCATTACGGGAACCAATGTAGTGCTGGTGCCTTTTCTGTACTTCCTGTGGCGGAGAAAAGCTGTAGGCAAGGGAGCGATCATTGGTAGCATCTTGGCTTTCATCGGACTTGCATGCTTGTCTGGAGAAGGAGAGTGGACAGGGATCTCCTTTGGAGACATGCTCGTCTTTTTATGTGCAATCTTTTTTGCCATGCACATCCTGATGGTAGACCGCGTTTACGAAAAGAAAGCGGAAATAGACACACTCGGCTTTGTGATGATTCAGCTGCTGGTGGTAGGGCTGATCGATTTAGTTATCGCGATCTTTACCGAACCGATTCCAGGGCCGCTCAGCTCCTATGGATGGTTTGCCTATTGGTTTGATTGCCTGATAGGAACCTTGCTTGCGTATGTGGTTCAAATCAAAGCCCAGCAATTTTCGCCACCCGTCCATGTCAGCATTTTGCTATCGCTGGAAGCCGTTTTTGCATTTTTCTTTTCCTGGCTGCTCTGGGGTGAGCCCGTTACGGCTGTCGTGTTGACTGGCGTCTTTCTGATGCTGGCAGGCATTTACGTTACCGAGCTCAGTAATCAGGACAGCTGAGTCTATGTGTGTAAACGGACAAGCTCAGGAAAGCGACGCTTCTTGTCGCTTTCCGCGCTTGCGCATCAGCTCGGGCAGGATTATTCCGATCAGGATGATGACGACACCTACCACCTGCAACCAAGAGACCGATTCATGCAGGATGATGAACGAAGAAAAAACGGCCATAGGCAGCTCGGCAGCACCTAAAATGGCAGCCATTCCTGGTCCGATGTGAGGGACACCAAAATTGAAGCAAACGGTAGGAATGAGAATGCCAAAAAAGGCAAGCAAGAACACATAGGGAAAAAGTCCGTCCCACAAGGCACCGTTCCAAACAAACACAGGTGGATATATGCATGCGACGAGTAAGAATGACCCAGTCGCCATGCCAGAGCTGCGTATCCACGGGTTTACGGTGACCGCCGCTTTACCACTGAAGAGGATAAATAACGTGTAAGCAACAGCAGCCAATAATCCGAAAATGACGCCGGTAAGATGAAACTGTGCCAGGCCCCCCGTTTCAAACAAGCCACCTGACAGGAGTGTTCCGATCAGCAGCAGCCCGAGAGAGAATAGTGTTGGGGTGTCGGGTCGACGCCGGGAGATGATTGCTTCTGCCAGCACCCCCATCCATGTAAATTGGAATAGCAGGACGATGGCGATGGAGGCCGGTATGGACTGAAGGGCATTGTAATAAAAAACGCCCGTAGAACCGACGGCTATACCTACTGCCACAAGCAGCATCAGCTGCCGCTTATTCGGCTTGGTCCGCAAAAAGAAGAGAGCTGGAATCCAGGTAAGCAAAAAACCGAAAAACATTTGACCACCGATCACTTCTGCTGGAGAATATCCTTGCCCGTAAGCGAGCTTTACAATGGTCGATAAAATTCCGTAGCTGCATGCCCCTAAAAAGACCAACAGAACGTATTTCATATCATGTATCTCCTTACATACAGCATTTTTGTCTTAGCTAGGATAATACGCGATACAGGGTTTGTCTATGTGCCAAAAAGAATCCTGTCTGATAAAAACAGAGGTTTACCTTTTCATTTAGCGCGGAAATAGGGAAGTGACACGTAGATTGCATCTGTACCAATGTTGGGAAATGATGGAATGTAACTTCTATATCCCTATAGCGCGAAAAGGAAGGGGGAGCCTTGTGCTTTTGAAACTAAAAGACCGACTATTTGCAACATTTCTGCTGCTGAGCCTGCTCCCGATTTTGTTTATTTGCTTTCTCTTTTACAAAGAAGCGCAAGAGGCTGTGTATGGTCAATATGAAACAAGCATCGGCATGCATCTTAACCTGATTGATGAGCAGTTGATCTTATATTTCCGAAACATGCAAAATGAAACCAGCCGTCTCGCAGAACATCCTGTATTGAAAGTGGCTGACAGTCTCTCGGACGTAAATTCAGTAAGAGGTGTTTTTTTACATTTTGCCTATACGCATGAAACCGTGGGCAATATCCATCTGCTACGCGACGACCTTCGCACATTTTCAATGCGAGAGGAAGCGGGATGGGATCGAAATAGTCGCCGTCCCTTTTGGCTAAATCCAGAGGATATCGGTCTGAAGGACAGTCAAATCTGGCTCTACAGCCGATTGGATCAGATCAGCAACCAAAAATCGATGTTTGTTTCCCAGCGGGTGAGCAATAACGAGGGAAAATCGATCGGTATTTTGTTAGTCGAAATAAAATTGGATGTAATGGCAACCTGGCTGAAAACAAACGTTTTACATACTCATAAAGAACTGATGGTAATCTCCCCGACCGGAAAAATTCTCATTCATTCGGACCCGGACAAATTAGGCAAGCAAGTTCAAGGGCTTTCGGAATACGCCTCCTTGAGCAGATCGATAAAAAATTCCCACGAGGGAGAGGTTTTTTCCTTTCGCGAAAATGGAAAGCTAGTGTACGCCTATCTACAAGTCTCTCCATCGAGTGGCAATGTGTATGTGGAGTGGCTGCCAGGAGATGATATTACCAGCCGTTTGGACCGCTTGCATATCATTTTGCTTTGCACCATCATTGCTATTGTTGGCTTTTCTGCGTATGTTGCCCATAGGCTTTCTCATTGGGTAAGAAAGCCGATCTATACGTTGGTAGAGGCAACCGATGTTTTATTGAAGGGCGATTTTTCTGTTCGTGTTCCGATTCAGGGGATGGAAGAGATTACGATGCTGGAACGGAAATTTAACCAGATGGCAGAACAGCTGCACGCTCTGATTGGCCGTGAGCGGGAATACCTGCAAAAAGAACTGGATCAAATCGTGCGCAGCTTTTATCTGGCAGTAGAAATGAAGGATCCGTATACGGCTGGGCATACAGAAAGGGTCACCCATTATGCACTTATTATTTACGATCATATGGACCCGATCGATTGCCAAACGGTTTCACGAGATGATCTACGCTATGCCAGCTTGATGCATGATATCGGAAAAGTAGCGATTCCGGATGATGTTCTTCTGAAAAATGGAAGACTAACCGCTGAAGAATATGAGCGGATGAAGCAGCATTCCTCGATCGGTGCCGATATCGTAGAACAAATCGAGAGTCTGGCGCATGTCAGCCCGGGTGTCAGACATCACCATGAGCGTTGGGATGGACACGGCTATCCCAATCGATTAAAAGGAGAAGAAATTCCCCTAATTGGTCGCATCCTTGCTGTTGCCGATACCTTCGATGCGATGACGTCTACCCGTTCTTACCGTAAGGCGATGACTGCAACTGAAGCTTATGAAGAAATTTTACGCGGAATCCAATCACAATTTGACCCAAAGATCGTCAAAGTCTTTCAGCAGGCTTTTGATCAGGGGGCGTTTCGAATTGAGCAGCAGAATAATCATGAAACCGCTGTCTTAGAGAGGCTGCAAAAGAAGCAGGGACAAGCGTAGGATGCTTTTCCCTCCATTGGATGCCTTTTCGCCTTGCTATCGCTTCGTATCTTTGGTATTCTAATTCTACCGTGCTAGACGGGGAGGTTGCGGTGCCCTGTAACCTGCAATCCGCAATAGCAGGGTTGAATTCCTATCCTAGGTTTTCTTATGTGAGGCTGCCTTATGGCGGCGGTGTTGAGGAGCGGGTCCTGTGCAACGCGAACCCATGAACCTGGTCAGGTCCGGAAGGAAGCAGCCATAAGTGGATCATCGCGTGTGCCGCAGGGTAGCCTGTTCTGAGCTGCTACCATAAGTAACGCTTGGATGAGAATTATCGAAGATAGGTGCACGGTACTTCTATACGAATAGGTAAATAGCATGTTTCCTAACGGGAGCATGCTATTTTTATTTGTTCACGCAACAAAATTTGGAAACGTTAACTGTGCCAATCCGTCTGATAAAGCGAAGAATATTAATCGAGCTAATCATTTTTTGTTGATTTTTGGCGATACCTAGCGAAACATTTCCATTCAATCCTTTCCTTTCCAGAGCAGGTTTTGCGTACTTTTTCACGAAATTTTCATTATGGTAGAAGAAATCACAACTACATGATTTCACACTTAAAGTACGTCATAGGCCAGGGGGGACAAGCTGTGAGTGCATCTTTTTCGTTACATCTCGTAGGCTCGTCCGGACGATTGCAGCGGTTCATGCATCAACTGCCTACTGCCGTTTTATTGGTGAATCAAGCGGGTAGTATCGTGGAAGTCAACGAACAACTGCTTCGTGTAACCGGATATTCACGTGATCAACTTGTGAAACAACCGTTTCAGACGATCCTTCCTTACCAAGGCTCAGCAGAACAATTGTATGAGGAGCTTCTACACAGAGAGGTAGAAGCAGGTTCAAGCGTGGAGATTGACTGGCGTGATAAACATGGAAGATCCAAAAAAACTCCTGTGATGATACTCAGACAACAAGATGAGCAGGAGCTTTATCTGATTCATTTATATCAATTGGTGCAGGAAACCAATCAATTGCTGTCTGAGCGCTTGCTGGGCAAACTCACTCATGATACGAGTCTGGGCTTATTCATTCTAGATGAGCATGCTTACATTATCGAGGCGAGTCAGACAGCGTGCAAGCTGCTTGGCATGGAGAGACTGAGTGTAATCAACAAACATGTAGATCAAGTCTTTTCAGGCATACCGGAGCAGCATCGCCTCATCAAAAAAGAGTTGTTGGAAGGCGTAAAGCTTCAAAACATCGCGACATCATGGACAAACGACAACCAGCGTTATGAGCTGATCGTGGATGCCAACACGCTGCAAGATGAGTGTGGCAAGACCGTAGGAGCGTTTGTTCTGTTTAAAGATATCACCAATTTACGATCCTTTGAGCAAAAGATTGAGCGAAATGAGCGCCTTGCCATGATTGGACAAATTGCTGCCGGCACAGCTCATGAAATTCGCAATCCCCTTACCTCTATCAAGGGATTTTTGCAAATGTTCTTGAAATCGTTTGCTGACAGTGGCATGGATCGGGAAAAAACGTATACCGAAATCATGCTTACGGAAATTAACCGGATTAATTCGCTCGTCAGTGAATTTTTACTTTTGAGCAAGCCACGCGATATTCAATACTGCATGGTTGATCTCAATACCGTCTTTGGTGAGATTCTACCTATTGTTGAATCACAGGCTCTCCTCTACGGAATCGATGTTCGCTTTACCTCACAAGGGAAAATGCCGATGGTCGTTGGTGACAATGAGCTGTTAAAGCAAGTATTTATCAATATTTGTAAAAACGGGATTGAGGCGATGGGAGAACAGGGGACACTCCAGATTTCTCACCATATCGATCAGGATGGGGATCGTGTGAGCATTGATATCCACGATACAGGGCCTGGTATTCCGCTGTACATCATCGACAAGATTTTCGATCCGTTTTTTACAACAAAAGAAGAAGGAACAGGACTTGGATTGTCGGTTTGTCAAAAAATCATACACGACATCGGTGGACAGATTCGTGTCTCGTCAAAGGGGTACGGAACGACCTTTCACATTATGCTGCCGTATCTGTAAGAAACGGTATACACCAGAAGCGTCCCGCACATATGTGATGGGGCGTTTTCTTTGTATGAACCACCTCGATAGTGTATAATAAATTGAATATGGAAGAGGACTGTGCAGATGGGGAGTGTCACAGAACATGGCTTATACCGCGCTATATCGCGTATATCGACCACAGACGTTTCAGGATGTAGTCGGACAAGAACATGTGACGATTACTTTGCGTAATGCTTTACGTGAAAGCAGGCTGTCCCACGCCTATTTGTTCAACGGTCCCCGTGGTACGGGTAAGACAAGCGCGGCCAAGATCATGGCCAAAGCAGTTAACTGCGAGCAGCCGATAGACGGCGAGCCGTGTAATCAATGCGAAACATGCAAAGCGATCTCCAATGGTTCCGTAACCGATGTGCTGGAGATTGACGCCGCGTCTAACCGTGGGGTCGAAGAGATCCGTGACATACGTGACAAAGTGAAATTTGCTCCAAGCGACGTCAGGTACAAGGTGTACATCATTGACGAGGTGCATATGCTGACGACGGAGGCATTCAATGCCTTGCTTAAAACGCTGGAGGAGCCACCATCACACGTCATTTTTATTTTGGCGACAACAGAGCCGCACAAGCTGCCTGCAACGATCATTTCTCGTTGCCAGCGCTTTGATTTTCACCGGATTCCACTTAAGGTAATGGTCAATCTTCTCCAGAAGATTTGTGAGTCGCAGGGAGTACGAGTAGAGGAACAGGCACTTCAGCTGGTTGCGAAAATGGCAGAAGGCGGTGCGCGTGATGCACTGAGCCTCCTGGATCAGGCGATCAGCTATAGTGAGGACGAGGTTCGTGCAAGTGATATCATGCAAATTACTGGAACAGTAGCCCAAACTTACTTTTCCGTACTCGCCCGTCACATCGTAGAGCGTGATGTGGCCCAGGTCATGGAGCAATTTGATCAGGTGATGGTACAGGGCAAGGACCCTGAGCAATTTTTGCATGATTTTCTCTACTACTACCGCGATATGCTTCTGTTGAAAACAGCTCCGCAGCTCGAGGAGATCGTGGAGCGGACGATGATAGACGATCAGTTTGCCGAAGTGGCAAAGCTGTATTCGCTGCCTGATCTGTATGCGACGATTGAGATGTGCAATGCAGCGCTGGCTCAGCTAAAATGGTCCACGTACGCTCGCGTTCTGGTTGAGCTGACATTGGTTAAAATGTGTCAGCCGTCGGGAGCGCAAGGCGGAGGAGCAGCAATATTGGACGCTGCGCCGATGAACAGCGAGGAACTGTCTGGCATGTCCAATCGTATACGTATATTGGAAGAGAGATTGGCGCAAGTGCTCCAGGGGCAGGTAATGATTCCCGGGCAACCAAGTGTCGAAGAACCCCGCAAGGTTGAGCCGAGGCGTATTGCTGCGGCAGCAGGTGGCGGCTCCCGTACACCGATTAACAGGGTTCGGGAAGTGGCCAAAAATCTGGATGAGAATCTCACGAGACAAGTGCGTGGGCAGTGGAGTCAGATTTTGACTGATTTGAAAAAGGTCAAAATCCAGTACCAGGCATGGCTTGTAAACGGTCAACCAGTTGCTGCTGGCAATGATGCAGTCGTGGTCATCTTTAAAAGTCCGATTCATTGCGACAAAACCATGGAGCCTGAGCTTCGGAGCGTCGTTGAGCGTGTCATGTCAAATGCACTTGGCAGGCAGTTGCAGCTTTTATCCGTCATGGAGGAAGAGTGGCAAGGCGTAGATGAGCAGGTGGGACAAAGGGATGAGGCTGTCGAGGAAGGGCAGGATCCGTTTTTGACCGAGGCAATAAGGCTCGTTGGTGAAGGGCTTGTTGAAGTAAAAGACTGACTAAATTCATAACCACTATAAGGGAGGAACCCTCAATGAAAAACATGCAGCAAATGCAACAAATGATGAAGCAAGTGAAAAAGATGCAAGATGAAATGCAAAAGGCGCAAGAAGGCTTGAAGGATAAAATCGTAGAAGGTTCCGCTGGTGGCGGAGCAGTGCTTGTAAAAGCAGATGGCCATAAACAAATTAAAGATATCGTGATCAAGCCTGAGGTAGTAGACCCTGAGGACGTAGAAATGCTGCAAGACCTCGTTTTGACTGCTGTCAATGATGCACTGCGCAAGGCTGATGAGATGGTAGGCAAGGAAATGGGTAAATTTACTGGAGGCATGAACATCCCAGGCCTGTTTTAATGAGGCAGGAGTGTGTAGACAGGTAAAGGAGTAATACGCGATGTTCTATCCAGAACCGGTGTCTAAGCTGATTGAAGGATTTATGAAACTGCCCGGCATTGGTCCGAAGACCGCTGGGCGGCTCGCCTTTTTTGTTCTCAACATGAAGGAAGACGATGTGCTCGATTTGGCGAAAGCACTCGTCAATGCAAAACGTCAGCTCCACTATTGCTCGGTCTGCAACAACATTACCGATTTGGACCCATGCCATATTTGTCGGGACAAGCGCAGGGATGGATCGATCATTTGTGTTGTGCAGGAGCCTAGGGACGTCGTAGCAATGGAAAAAACCCGGGAGTTTGAAGGATATTATCACGTGCTGCACGGTGCGATCTCTCCCATGGATGGGATTGGACCAGAGGATATCCGTATTCCCGATTTGCTAAAGCGTCTGGGAGACGAGCAGGTGAAGGAAGTCATTCTGGCAACCAACCCAAACATCGAGGGTGAAGCAACAGCGATGTACATTTCTCGTCTCATCAAGCCGTTTGGGATTCGCGTTACGCGCATTGCTCATGGCTTGCCGGTAGGTGGAGATTTGGAATATGCCGACGAGGTAACGCTGACCAAGGCACTCGAAGGCAGGCGTGACCTATAGGAACGAAGAGAAGACAGGGTCCTTACACCTGTCTTTTTTCATTCTGCTTTCAGGAAAATTCATTGTTAAACGAGTGAATGGCTCGGCATCGCCGAGTTTGCTATCAATGAGGAGGGAAGCGAGATGCCGGTTATCCGTATGGAATTTCTGATTCATGCTCCACAGCAAATCTGCTTTGATGCAGCGAGGAGCATTGATTTGCACATGGAGTCTACTGCGAAGACCCGTGAGAGGGCGATCGGTGGTGTCACGAGTGGATTGATTCAATTGGGAGAGTCGGTTACCTGGGAGGCCGTTCATTTCGGGATAAAGCAAAATCTGACGGCCAAAATTACCGAGATGGAAGAGCCGCGGTATTTTGTTGATGAAATGGTTGCTGGAGCATTCAAGCGGTTTTCACATGTGCATGAATTTATTCCACTTGGAGCCAGCCAGACTCGGATGCTGGACACATTTGATTACACGTCTCCTTTTGGAATGCTCGGCAGGCTCGTTGACTGGATTGTTCTGGAAAAATATATGACTCATTTTTTGCGCACACGCAATGAATATATCAAGGGCGTGGCAGAAGCGCAGGTAAATAAATCAAACGGACTTTTTTGAATGGACGAGACATAGAGTGAAAGTAGGAGCGTGAGGAGATGTTGACAGGACCAGGACTGTCGCTACATGGTGGGGTACAGCGACAAAAGTCCACTCCGTGGGCGATCATGCTGTTTATAGGATATTGGCTCATGTTTGCGGCAGAGTTTTCCATGATTCGTTTTTCCCAGGGGGATGACGGACGATGGATTGTTTCTACAACAGACCAGCCACCGGTGTGGATTTCGCTCCTCTTACTGGCTGTGGTCATTTGTAGCTTTGTCGTTGCGATCGGATTCATCTTCGCCCTGTGGAGAGAGAGAAACCAATCCTCCTGGTTCTGGGGAGCCCAGGATTTTACAGGGAATGACGTGCTCCATATCGTTGCCTGGATGCATGTCTTTCAAACGGGCGTTCTGCTTTTGTATGGCTTTTTTCTGGAGGGCACGCTCTTTTCCGAGGGGACGATTGGAGGGACACTGGAATCTGCATCGTTTCAATTGTTTCTTCTGCTTTTGATACCAATATGGTTTCGCGGGCGCTGGGGAGAAATCGGACTGACGAGACCGGTTCGGTTAGGTCAAATGATACTTGTACTGCTTGTGCTGTTCCTTTTCATTGCCAAGGTTTTAGACGTCGCGATTACCAGTCCGTTAGCCGACTGGCTGGGGCTCTCACTTTCTTCCGAGCGCGAGCAACAGATCGAAAAAGAAATCCTGCAAGCCAAGGATACGGACTTGCTCGCATCGATCGCATCCTTTGTAGTCATTGGTGTATTGGTGCCGATTGCTGAGGAAGTGTTGTTTCGCGGTGTGCTGCAAACGTACTTGGTGCGTCGTCTGGGGGCGATCCTCGGAATTTTGCTCAGCAGTCTCTGGTTCGCACTTTTGCATATTGATATCGCGTTGTTTGTACCGCTGTTTGTCATTGGACTTGGCCTCGGATTTGTTCGGCATCGGTATCAATCGATATGGGGCGCAGTACTACTGCATGCTGTCAACAACCTGTCAGGGGTCTTATACTACTTTCACTAAAGGGGGAACGGGTTAGTGAGTCGGTGGGGAAAGAAGACGAGGGTCGTTATTGCTTGGGATGCGGAGGAATTGGATGTGGCGGTGAATCAGGCACGCTTGAATTGGCAGCATGCCCGTCATCTCGCGGAAATCAGTGAACCGGATAGCAGCTTGGATGATGTCATCTACTATTTGCATCTCACCGAAAAACGCTATATGTATCTTCTGGCACAAGCCAAACGAGAGCGGTATCGGAAGCAAGCCTAGGAGGGAAGCTCATGACTACAGGATGGATCATCGCTTTAATCATTATCGGGATCTTACTGCTGATAACTGCTAGCAAATCGGTCACTGGCCCGATCCGGTGGCTTGGATTCGGTGTCATGCAGCTGGTCATTGGCGCCATTCTTTTGTTTTTTACCAATCTGGTCGGGGAGCTTGCCAGCTTTCATATTCCGATTAATCCTGTTACAGCGTTGCTCGCAGGCTTTCTCCGCTTGCCAGGGCTTGCTGCCTTGATTGTCATCAAGCTGTGGGTGATGTAGTCATTTGTTGTTGTACGAAAAGCTAGGCTCATCCATCTGTCAGCAAAAAAGCAACACCGCGGTTTTCGTATTTGACGCGGCTATTACCGGTTTGTCGGTAGGAAGCAAGCAAAGCACTCAGGCGTGGAACAGCAAATATCACCGTTGCACTCAGCAGCATCAGTCCGTAGTCTTCTGGCAACCACACATAGGCACCCGCAGAGATGAAGAGGCTTCCCCCTAGAACGATACTCTCGCTGGAGCGGTACACAGACATCGATACGGGTAGCGGAAATCCGGTTCCCCACCACGGTGAGACAAGCATGTCGGCAGTCGTCTGAGGCTTCAACCCGCGCATTGCAGTATAGAGACGAAATACGACCAAATGACAAATCGGAACGACGGGCAAAATCGCCAACGCCACAATCAGCTTATAGACAGGCATATTTATCATCTTCGAAATTCCGATGAGGGACAAACCTATCAAAAGCAGCTGGAGCAGATACCCGACAAGGCTCCAGCGAAAACGATAAAGCAGCTTGTAGCTGTAAATGGTTTGATGAAGGGGTTCTCTCATAGAAGTCACTTCACTTCCTAAAAACATTTTCCTTATTATCGCATATCGACCTAATCGGAAGAAAGCTGGATACGTCTTTAAAAAATCAAGCTGTTGGTCACCCTTCCAACGGCTTTTTGGTATGCTTTGCGTCCAAGCCACTTGCAGACAAGATGTATAAGATAGAAGAAAGCCGTCTTGAAGCATGGCAGAGTTGTAGGGGAGAGTGAGATGATTCGAAAGCAGCTGTACGTAGTTATCCCGGCACGAAACGAGGAAGCGGCTATCGCACATGTCATTCGTCAGGTGCCGCGCAACTTTTCATCGTTGCTCCATGTCACCGTTCTGATTGTTGATGATGGTTCTACCGATCAGACCGTTGCAGAAGCACTTGCGTCCGGTGCTGATGAAATTTATAAGATGCCGGTTAGCAGCGGTCTAGGTGCTGCCGTTCGTTCTGGATTGGCGGAGGCTTATCGCAGAGGGGCAGATTATGTCGTCCTGATTGACGCTGATAACGAGTATCCAGCGGGACAAATTCCTGATCTGGTCGCGCTGCTGCTGACAAAAGAAGCCGATTACGTCATGGGCTCGCGGTTTATGGGTACGATAAAAGGAATGAAATGGCACAGACGTTTAGGCAATTATTTGTTTACGTTTTTGCAAATGATATTGCTTCGGCAGAGGCTGCATGATGGGCAGACAGGCATGAGAGCATTCAACCGGGGTGCGCTTGCGGATGTGGAGATTATCCATGATTACAACTATGCCCAAGTCATGACGCTCAATCTGGTTCGCAAAGGCTATCGGATGAAAGAAATTCCGATTCATTATCAGGTGCGGACGACAGGAGCCTCTTTTATCCGATTTGTGCCGTATATGACAAGCGTGTTGTCTGCTATTTGCAAGGAAATGTTCCGAAAACAAGATCGCTCGTTGCGTTAGAAAGGAGGATATCATTTGTCCACCTATATCATGACGCTTCTCACGCCTACGGATAAAGTCGCACCACATGTGCAGGAGGAGTTGGCAGCATGCGGAATCGTGCTGAAACCGTGGAGAACGGGGGACGTGCCAGCTGAGGAAGTGGCAGGGCTTCTTATAGCCCACCCCGACCATGCTGCGGTTCTAGGGCATGGACCTGTTCGAGTGTCTGAGACACCAGGATTGCTTCTTATCTATGGAGAACATATCCCTAACGGTTTTGCGGATTCTCTCCAGCGGACATATGCCAACCAGGGAAGCGGGGAAGTGGTCCGTATGGCATTTTTTTGCGGACGGGAACGAGTACTGCTTGGCGGCAATCCGAATGGGAAATGGATTCGCCAGCTTTGTCGCCAGCTCGCCCATCACGGTCATATGTCGATGGTCTGTCAAATGCGTGAAGTCGATGAGGTCATTGATCAATTGCCGCGTTATTTGGCATGGAAAGAGCAATTCTTTATGGAGCTGGGCGAGGTTTGTGATCAGCAGGGGATATCACTGCAAAGGGTATCCCGAGCACTGGGGATGGACAATCGAATTGGCCAGCAATGGCTGTATCCAGATCGACAGGACCATACCAGAGTGTGCCAATGGATAGAGCGAGAATACAGGTATGTCCTGCAAAAAGCGAACGTGCATAAAGTTGCTTTGTGGGGGCGAATATTCCTGTGGAGCCAGATGCCTGCTGAATGGTTGGCTGATAAAGAGGTTTTCCTTTATATGTGGGGGGACGGGCTATTTCCGAACGAAAAATTTCCCAATTGGACGGTTTGCACAAACTGGGAAAAAACGCTGGAAAACAGTGATTTACTGATTGTTGGAGGCGTACATGACCAGCTTCGCGAGCTGCCGCTGCATCAGCTCGTCCGTTTGATGAGACAAGCTATCGTAGTAGATGCGACGGCCTCTTTTCCCATCCAGGAAGCCCAGGCCTACTTAAAGAGTTACCGCACATTCGGCGAAAAGACGAACGTTTGGGAATGATGCTGATTATAATGGGGTATAATGTTGGTAGATTGAGGAAAAGGGCAGGCGTTTGCACTATGGAAAAGGTTGCTCAGCGATGTATCGTCTGTGAACTGGAACGCAGCGACGGAATCGCCATCTGTGAGCAGTTTATTTGTCAGAGATGCGAGCAGGAAATGGTTAATACCGACGTTCAGGACGAGAAGTATCCGTTCTTTATTCACCAGATGAGGCGTATATGGTTGCGAAAAGATGCGTAATGGAAAAAGGCATCGGATAAAATCCCGGTGTCTTTTTTCGTTGCGGAAAAAGCTTGATGAAATCACGTTTTCCCTGCCAAATCGTGCTAAAATAGTGGTGGTAAATGATGAAGTAAGGACGTGAGTAGCGCGTGGTGGAGAAAGATGCTGATTTTAGAGAGAGACAAAAGCATGCGCCTTTGTATGAACAGCTAGAACGGCATGCCAAGCGTCGCCCGCACCCGTTTCATGTGCCTGGGCACAAAATGGGACATAGCTTTGATAGTCATGCAAAAGATCGATTCCAGGAGATTTTGGAGCTCGATTTGACCGAGATCAGCGGAACAGATGATCTCCATCAACCTACTGGTGTGATTGCCGAAGCGCAAGGTCTGGCAGCTGAAGCATTTGGCGCTGATGATACGCGGTTTCTCATCGGGGGCAGCACAGTAGGGAATGTAGCGCTTATTATGACGGTTTGTCGTCCGGGAGATAAAATTCTTGTTCAAAGGAACTGCCATAAATCTGTTTATCATGGGATTATTATGGCCAGAGCGACACCGGTATTTTTGGTTCCGGCTGTCGATTTGGCAACAGGAGTAGCTGCCGGAGTCCGGCGGGAGGATGTGGAGCGGGCGCTGCATGCCCATCCAGATGCCAAAGCCGTTTTCTTGACGAATCCTACCTATTATGGGATGGGCATTGATTTGGCTAAGATGGCTGCGACTGTTCATCGGTTTGATGTGCCGCTTTTGATCGACGAAGCACACGGGGCGCATTTTGGTTTTCATCCTGCTTTCCCTCGCTCGGCGATGCAGTCCGGAGCGGATGCAGCTGTGCAGTCGACACATAAGATGGGTACTGCCATGACGATGTCTTCCATGCTGCACATAAAAGGAGAGCGAATTGACAGGGCGAGACTGTATCGGCACCTCGCCATGCTTCAATCCTCCAGCCCTTCTTACGTACTGATGGCTTCGCTTGATTTGGCGAGACGCCATCTGGTCATGGAAGCTCCAGGCGAATGGGATAGGCTTTTGCCGCTGATGGACAAGCTTCGTGAGCGAGCGGCAAGACTCGAATGGTTGGAATGGCCTGAGCAAGCTTCGAATAGCGTATATGCCACGCTCGATCCATTAAAGCTGTTTTTGCATCTGCGAACCCCGCAACTAAGCGGTTTTGCCCTGCATGAGTACATGGAGCGTTTCGGTATTTTCCCTGAGCTGTCCGATGACTCGCACGTGCTGCTGGCTGCTTCGTCCGGGACTTCGGCACGTGATCTGGATGCATTGGCTCGACTGCTTGAATCGCTGGAGCCACAGGTAGAGCCAGCCGAAGAGCGTGTGCTTTTGTCTGGAGTTGTTTCTTCTCACTATTTGCGTGAGCAGGCTCTACCGATGGAAGAAGCTGTCGATCAGCCTCAGGAAACCGTTGACTTGGATCAATCGCTGGGTCGAATTGTAGCGGAAATGGTGGTCCCGTATCCGCCAGGGATACCAGTGCTGGTGCCGGGTGAACGAATGGATGCAGAGGGACTAGCGATGCTGCAAGAACTGCGGGCCGGGCAGACCCGTTTTCACGGTGTACAGGATGATCGCCTGCAGACGATACAAGTCATTCTTTAAATAAAACGAATGTCAAGGCCTGCTTGCCGAGGAAGGCGAAGCTGTAGTGAACGACTGATGCTGACGGGAAACTACAAGGTCGTGGTTCAACAGGTGTGGAAGGAGCATAGAAAGTGACAACAGGAAAAAAAGGTCGGTTTATTACGGTAGAAGGCGGAGAGGGAGCAGGTAAATCAACTGTGATTGCGCGGTTGTATGAAGAGCTGCTTTCACGCGGTATGGATGTCATGCTGACACGCGAGCCCGGCGGAATAAATATTGCTGAGCAAATTCGTGAAATTATTTTAAATCCTGCCCATACAGAAATGGACGAAAGAACGGAAGCGCTACTGTATGCCGCTGCCAGACGTCAGCATTTGGCAGAAAAAGTAATTCCGGCGTTAGCGGAAGGAAAGCTGGTGCTTTGCGATCGGTTTATTGATAGCAGCCTGGCATATCAGGGGCATGCCAGAGGATTGGGCATTGATGCCGTATATGAAATCAACCGTTTTGCCGTCGGGGATTGCATGCCGGAGCTGACGCTGTTTTTTGATGTACTGCCGGCGACAGGACTGGCGCGAATTGATGCAGCACGGGGTCGCGAAGTAAATCGTCTGGATCTCGAAGGCATTCGTTTTCATGAACGGGTGCGCGAAGGCTATCAATTGGCGATGGCGCTTGATCCAGAGCGTTTTGTCGTCATTGATGCCGAGCAGCCGATGGAGCAGGTGTATCAAGATGCTTTGGCTGCACTTACAGCCCGTCTATAAAAGAAGTTTGAACGCTTTGAACAAGGTTGGCAGTACCGCATTGTAACGTACATGCTGTATAATATGAATAGGCTTTATACCGTACCATGCCTAGATGTTTTTCATACAATGAAGAAACCATGTACCTCTAAGCGGTCGTTCAAAAAGTCGTCTTTTTGATCGTGTAAGAAAGTTTAAGTGCTTCACCGTGTGAAAGCATCCGCGTTTAAACTTTCTGGAACGCATAAAAACCTTCCAGTAAAACGCGGTCGCTCCTCCATGAGAAAGCCTCGATAGAGGTTTCTTGAACACGCACTTTAAGGGATTGATTATCTGCGGAAAGGGTGATAGCCGATGAAAATGGTAGTTGCGGTCGTCCAGGATAAAGATAGTGGCCGTCTGTCTCAACAGCTGGTGAAAAAGGGGTTTCGGGCTACCAAGCTTGCCAGTACAGGCAGTTTTTTACGAGCTGGCAACACGACTTTTTTGATCGGTACGTCTGACGAAAGCGTGCCGGAAGTAATCGACATCATTGCGCATAACTGCAAATCCCGCAAACAAATGGTCACTCCCGTTTCTCCTCTCAGTAATGCCGTGGACTCGTTCATGCCGTACCCACTGGAAGTGCAGGTAGGCGGAGCAGCCGTATTCGTACTGGATGTCGGAGAGTTCCACTCGTTCTAGCCTCACATGAATAAATAGTTCCTTCTCTCTTTTTTCGCCGCTTTCGTATATACTTGATCTCACAGGGACAAAACCCTTATGGATCAGTGTGCGGAGGTGGCGATTTGAAAATCGGTGATGGATTACGACCGAAACTGGACCTGATAAAAGCTGCGGATTCCCGAAGAAATCCTCAGCTCGAAAAGATGAATTTTGGCACGATGATTCAAGGTGAAGACGAACGCATGTCCCAGGAGCGGTTGAACCGGCTTCTGACAGACATTGATAAGCAGGGACAGATTCTCGCCCGTTCCAGATCCGTTCGTGACTTCTATTCCTATAAAAATCTCGTTAAGCAATTCATGGAGGAAGCCGTCAAATACGGTGTAGCCCTGGATGATCGACGAGGAATGAATCGGCGTGGACGCAGCAGGCTCTACAAGATCGTCAAAGAGGTGGATGCGGAGCTGCTCAGATTAACAGACGAGCTGCTCAGTGAACAGGCACCGATGATTGATCTGTTGGCCCGGATTGGCGAAATTCGCGGCATGCTGATTAATTTGTACTTTTAGTAGGTGTGAAACATCATGACATGGACTCATTTTTCTCAGCAGCCAAGAGCGGCAGAGCTCTTATATCATAGCTTGCGCAACGAGCGACTGGCCCACGCGTATTTATTGGCCGGTCCCAAAGGCGCGGGAAAGAAGCAGATGGCCCTGCATCTGGCGAAATCCCTTTTTTGTCAGGAAAGGGAGGCTGACGCCTGCGGGGCCTGTGTTACATGTAGACGCATCGAGGGCGGCAATCATCCCGATGTGCTGTTTATTACACCAGATGGCGCGTCTATTAAAATTGATCAGATAAGGGCGCTGCAAAAAGAAATGGCAATGCGGGCCGTTGAGTCCCAGCATAAGGTATACATCATCGAGCACGTTGATAAAATGACCACCCAGGCTGCCAACAGTCTGCTCAAGTTTCTGGAGGAACCACCTGCAGGCGTACTCGCGTTGCTGTTAACCGAGCACAGCCACGCGATGCTTCCAACAATTTTATCCCGATGCCAAATTGTACAATTCTCCCCACTTTCTGCGGATTCTATCGCAAAAGAACTGCGTGCAGAAGGGGTTTTAGCAGGAATGGCACAGGTTGCTTCCCACATTACAACAAATGTGGAAGAAGCCAAGGTGCTCAGCCAATCAGAATCGTTTGCACAGCTAAGAAATCTAGTGATACAATTGGTGCATGAGTGCAAACAACGCAATTCGTCTGCGCTCTTTACCATCCATGATTTGTTGCAAAAGAGCGACAAAATAAAGGAGGAACTACCCCTCTTTTTAGATTTGCTCATCCTTTGGCTGCGCGATATCCTGTACGTGCAAGTAGGCAGGCATGCCCATCTCATTAACAGCGACCAACAGGATGTGCTGCAAGGACAAGCACTGGTATGGACAAAAGCTGAGCTCTTGCATGGGATAGATTTGGTCATGGAAACGAAAAATCGGATAGAGCGAAATGCCAACGCACAGTTGGCTCTTGAGCGGTTGGTTCTTCAAATCCAGGAGGGATAACCCTTGTATGAGGTTGTTGGCGTCCGTTTTAAAAAGGCGGGCAAAATATATTATTTCGACCCTGACCGACTGCCGATAGAGAAGGATTGCACCGTCATCGTTGAAACGGCGCGAGGGGTCGAGTTTGGGAAGGTCGTCATCGGCAAAAAGGAAGTAGCTGATTCTGATGTGGTCTTGCCGCTTAAAAAGGTAATTCGGATGGCAGATGACCGGGATGCAAAGCAGGTAGACGAGAATAAGCAGGCTGCCAAGAATGCATTTGCGGTATGTCAGACGAAGATCAAGGAACACAAGCTTGATATGAAGCTGGTTGATGTCGAGTACACGTTTGACCGCAACAAGATCATCTTTTATTTTACGGCAGATGGTAGAGTCGATTTCCGTGAGCTTGTCAAAGACTTGGCTTCTGTATTTCGCACGCGTATTGAGCTTCGTCAGATCGGTGTGCGTGATGAAGCAAAAATGCTGGGCGGCATCGGACCTTGTGGACGCCTGCTTTGCTGTTCGACGTTCCTCGGTGATTTTGAGCCTGTCTCGATCAAAATGGCCAAGGACCAAAACCTTTCGTTGAATCCAGCCAAAATCTCTGGTCTTTGTGGCCGGTTGATGTGCTGTTTAAAATACGAGAACGACAACTATGAAAGCACGCGCGATGAAATGCCTGATGTTGGTAAAGTGGTAACGACCCCGATGGGGCATGGACGCGTCGTGTCTGTTAACGTACTGGACCAATCCGTCCAAGTAGAGCTTTCGATCGACAAACGGATTACAGAGTTTGGACTTGATGAGATTGCGATAGGGCTCCCCACTTTTGAATAAGTCGTGGGGGTAGGGGAGAGGTGAGCTAGTGGACAAACGGGAAATCTTCGTCAAAATGGCGAGCATTGAAGAACGAATTGGGGACCTGTACAAAGAGATCGGTGAGTTGAAAGACGTCATCGTCGTTTTGATGGAGGAAAATGCCCAATTACTCGTTGAAAACCAGCACCTTCGCAACCGACTGGACAAAAAGAAGACAGGGTCCCAAGCGAAGCAAAAGGGAATAAGCCCTGTTGCGAAGGAAAAAGCCAAGAAGGCCGTAGTCGGAGAAGGATATGACAATCTGGCCAGGCTGTACGCAGAAGGATTTCATATCTGCAATGTGCATTTTGGAAGCCTACGTAAAGAAGGAGATTGCCTCTTCTGTCTCTCGTTTCTGAGCGGAGGCCCTCAAAAATAAACGGTGTGTAAGAAAAAGCGACCTGGGCCTCGTGTCAGGTCGCTTTTTCAAAGAGAAGTAAATAGATGAAGGAAGGAACAACAGATGGAACCAGTCACAGGCGTGCCTCTTTTTGAATCAGAGCGCATTGACGATTTATTGACTCACGAACTGAAAATCATTCAAAGTCATGAAGTGTTTTGCTTTTCGATGGACGCGGTATTGCTGGCGCGCTTTGCTTCTGCACCAAAAAGGGGACGAATTCTGGATTTCTGTACAGGAAATGGCGCGATCCCGCTGATCATGACGACACGTACTCCAGAAGCCAAATTCGAAGGCATCGAAATTCAAGAGCGCCTGTTTAGCATGGCAAGCCGCAACGTGAAGCTAAATGGGCTGGAAGAGCGGATAACGATGCACCACGGCGATGTAAAGGAAGCAGTCTCACGGTTCGGTCATGGTCAGTTCGATCTCATTACTTGCAATCCGCCGTATATGCCTGCTACCAGTGGTGAAAAAAATATCAGCGAGCATTTTGCCATTGCCAGACACGAAATCATGCTCTCGCTGGAGGATGTGGTTCGGGTTGGCAGCCAGCTGTTGAAAACGGGTGGCAAGCTAGCGATGGTGCACCGTTCTACTCGTCTGATCGATATCATTTCGCTGATGCGTCAGTACGGAATCGAGCCGAAACGGATGCGGCTGGTATATCCGCGCAGAGAAGCGGAACCAAACATGGTCCTCATCGAGGGGATGAGGGGAGGCAAGCCTGAGCTGAGAATCGGGCCGCCGTTGATTGTCTACGAAAATGGAGAGGAATACTGTGAAGAACTACGAGAAATCTATTTCGGAAGACGCGATTCCCTCACATAAAAGTCACTTTGTCTACATCCTTTGCTGTGCGGACAACAGCCTCTATACAGGGTACACTACCGAGCTGTTGCGACGGCTTCGTGCACATAATGAAGGCAAGGGAGCGAAATACACCCGGGGACGAGGCCCTGTTGCCATGCTTTATTGGGAAGAAGGCACAGATCGCTCCTGGGGATTGAAACGGGAAGAAGCCATCAAACGGCTGCCTCGCCCGAAAAAAGAAGAATTGATTGCCGCTATGCTTGATCACCAGGATACGGCATGTCAAAAGAGTATGGAAGGCAATGAGGTCACAGCAGGAGGGAGGGACTCACGATGAACGTACAACGCAGCTTTGCTTCAGAAGACACAGGTGTCCTTTATCTGGTGGCAACACCGATTGGTAATTTGGACGATATTACAGTCCGTTGTCTGGAAACGCTGCGATCAGTCGATGTTATCGCTTGCGAAGATACCCGTCAGACGAGAAAGCTCCTGAATCATTTTCAAATTGAAAAACGAACCGTGAGCTATCATGAGCATAATAAGGAAGCAAGTGGGAGCGGCTTGCTGCAATGGCTGGCAGAAGGCAAAAAAATAGCGTTGGTGAGCGACGCTGGCTTGCCTGCTATTTCGGACCCTGGAGCTGAGTTGGTACGTGACGCGACAGAGGCAGGTTATCCAGTCATCCCTGTTCCAGGTGCGAATGCAGCGCTGACTGCACTAATCGCGTCGGGGCTGCCGACAGAGCGCTTTGTGTTTTGCGGTTTTATGGGGCGCGAAAACAAGGAGCGTCGCGAGGAGCTGGAAAGGCTCAAGCGATACCAGGAGACGCTGATTTTTTATGAAGCGCCACATCGCATTGAAAAGACGCTGGCTGCCATTCGGGATGCTTGGGGAAATCGTCGCGCGGTTTTGGCGAGAGAGCTGACTAAGCGATACGAAGAGTTTGTCCGCGGGACGCTGGACGAGCTGATCGCTTGGCTGCAGGAGGGCGAAACGCGAGGCGAATTTTGCCTGATCGTAGAAGGGTATACAGGGCCGCTGGAGGATGAAGCAGACGAGGCTCTGTGGTGGACTGCGCTCAGTGTGGTAGAGCATGTCGATCATTACTGTACGCAAGGCATGACAAAAAAGGAAGCGATCAAGCAGACGGCTGATGATCGCGATGTAGCAAAACGGGATATCTATAATGAATACCACCGTCATGCGGAGGAAGAATAGAGCTGGCCAAACAGGTCAGCTTTTTTTCGTGGTGTCGCCCGATTTTCTCATAAAAATAAGCCTTCGAAGGGCTTGTCCACCTTCGAAGGCTTCCTATATGTAAAGACTAAAATTAGCGTTTTACTACCGGCATTTCAGTCAGACAGTCTTGGCAAACAATTTTACCTTTAAAATGAGATACTCGATCAGCGTTACCACAGAAGATGCATGCAGGCTCGTACTTTTTCAGGATGATGCGCTCGCCATCTACATAGATTTCCAAAGCGTCTTTTTCTGCGATGCCAAGTGTACGGCGCAATTCGATTGGAATAACTACACGGCCCAACTCGTCCACTTTACGAACAATACCTGTTGATTTCATCATAATGATTTCTCCTCCTAAAATGTGGATATGTCGATCCTATTGGTACGCATATATGGTTAATCGTCAATATTCGACATTTTCTGTTGGGATCATCATACCAGCGATTCCCAAAGGTGTCAACATCATTTTGACAATTCCTTGAAAACAAAAGCGTTTTTAGAAAATGAAAAGATTGATTTATCAACGTTTTGTTATATGTCTTCAACAATCTGGAAATTTTTATGGATAAAATTTACTGGGATTATGACTTGAATTTAACGTCGTATTATGTCGAATAATATCGAGTTTGTTCGACAAATAAACCTTATTTTCCCACTTTGTCCTATTTTTGTCATTGTCTTTTCTTGTAAAATCAATCTTTTTCTGTGAAAAACGACGTGACGTTTTTCATAAAAGTGGATGTAACCGCTTGCGGTTAAACAAAACGTTCATGACCGTTTTGTTTCTGTAAAAAGGCGCAAGGAGGATGTTTACAAAACATATTGGTCGTGTACAATAGAGGATAAATGAGGCATTCCTATAATGAACGACCATGATGGGAAGAGTAAGCGGATACTCCTTATTCCAGAGAGCCGGGCTAGCTGAAAACCGGTATAAGCGAGCATGCTGAACATGGACCCTGAGTCCTGTAGATGAACGAGCGACGGCTTGACTGTTCGCAGTAGTCTACAGCGTATGCCCACGTTACGGGTCGAGTCACTTTTGACTCGCCAAGTCCATTATCCGTGAGGGAATGGAGCTTTTGGGTGGTACCGCGAGATAGAGCTCGCCCCAATTTATTTGGGGTGGGCTTTTCCTTTTTTTAAAACGTAAATAGGAGGAGATATGTTGCAATGAAACCGACTTATTACATTACCACACCGATTTATTATCCAAGCAACAAGCTGCACATTGGGAATGCCTACACCACAATTGCATGTGACGCGATGGCACGCTTCAAGCGTTTGCAGGGCTATGACGTTTACTACCTGACAGGTACAGATGAGCATGGTCAAAAACTTCAGGAGCGCGCAGCCGAGGATGGCAAGCAGCCACTCGAATTTATTGATCCGGTTGTCGATTGGATCAAGGACTTGTGGAACAAGCTCGACATTTCCTATGACGATTTTATTCGAACGACACAGCCTCGCCACAAAGACGTGGTACAAAAAGTATTCCAGCGCTTGCTCGACCAAGGAGATATTTATTTGGGCGAGTACGAAGGCTATTACTGTGTACCGGACGAGGCGTTCTGGACAGAAACACAATGTAAGACGGACAAAGGCTACATCTGCCCAGACTGCGGTCGTGAAGTGAAAAAAGTGAAGGAGAAAAACTACTTCTTCCGCATGTCCAAATATCAAGACAGACTGCTTCAGCATATTGAGGCCAATCCTGAGTTTATCCAGCCAGAGAGCCGCCGCAATGAAATGATCAACAACTTCCTCAAACCAGGGCTGCAGGATTTGTCTGTATCCCGCAGCACATTCGACTGGGGGATTAAAGTACCAAGCGATCCGGAGCATGTCATTTACGTGTGGATCGATGCTTTGACCAACTACATTTCCGCGCTTGGCTATCTGTCCGATGACGACAGCAAGTATCGCCGTTTCTGGCCTGCCAATATTCACATGGTAGGGAAGGACATTTTGCGCTTCCATACGATTTACTGGCCAATCCTGTTGATGGCTCTCGACGTTCCACTGCCAAAACAAATCTTTGGTCACGGCTGGCTCTTGATGCCAGATGGAAAAATGTCCAAATCAAAAGGGAACGTGATTGATCCGAAGCTGTTAATCGACCGTTATGGTTCTGACGGCGTTCGTTACTTCCTGCTTCGTGAAATCAATTTTGGTCAAGACGGTATCTTCACACCTGAATCGTTTGTACAACGTTTGAACTATGACCTGGCAAACGACATCGGTAACCTTTTGAGCCGTACCGCAACCATGATCGAAAAATACTTTGATGGAGTTGTTCCGGCTGCCGAGGATGCAGGAGAACCGGATGACAGCCTGATCTCTCTGGCGCAAAAAACCAAAGGTCTGGTTGAGGAGCATATGGAAGAAATGCGCTTCAGCAACGCGCTTGCTCACATCTGGGAGCTGGTGGGAAGAACGAATAAATACATCGATGAAACGATGCCGTGGAACCTTGCCAAGTCCGAGGAAACAAAAGGACGCCTGGCAACCGTAATGTATAACCTCGCAGAAAGCATTCGGATCAGCTCCGTGCTCATCCAGCCATTCATGACCAAGGCCCCTGCGAAAATTTGGGACCAATTGGGTATTTTGGGTAATGCCGAAGCGACAAGCTGGGAATCCGCAGGTGTATGGGGTGGACTGCCAGCAGGCAGCACCGTTAGTCGTAAAGAGCTGCTGTTCCCGCGTCTGGACGTTCAAGCCGAGCTGGCATTCATCGATGAATCGACAGCAGAAGCACGCCGTCAGGCAGAAGAAAACAAGAAAAAGCAGGATGCGTTGAAAGGGGAACCAGCTGTGAGCGAAACAACTGCAAACCAACCCGAAGCGACCCAAGCGGAAAAGCCAGCTGATGCAAAAGACGAGATCGGCATCGATGATTTTGGCAAAGTAGAGCTGCGTGTGGCACAGGTCGTAGAATGTGCGAAACACCCAAATGCTGATAAGCTGCTGATTCTTCAATTGGATCTCGGCTACGAAAAGCGTCAGGTTGTTTCCGGTATTGCCAAGTACTATACTCCGGAAGATATGGTGGGCAAAAAGGTTATTCTGGTTGCCAACCTCAAGCCGGTAAAACTGCGTGGAGAAATGTCCCAAGGCATGATTTTGGCAGCATCCGCAGGAGATCAGCTGACACTTGCTACCGTAGACGAAGGCATGCCAAACGGAGCAATCGTGAAGTAACAAGGGGCAGGAAAGGAAGGACCAGCTGTGTTATTTGAAACGCACGCGCATTTGAATGCAAAGGAATTTGACGAGGATCGGGAAGAAGTCATCGCCCGCGCGAGGGAAAATGGCGTCAGTACGATTGTAAACATCGGTTTTAATGCAGAGACGATCCCGACCTGCATGGAGCTGGCAGAAGCCCATGACTTTATTTATGCAGTCATTGGTTGGCACCCTCAGGACGCCAAGGACATGACGGATGAGCATCTGGAATGGATTGAGGAGCTGAGTCGTCATCCAAAAGTCGTAGGCTTGGGCGAAATGGGTCTTGATTACTATTGGGATACATCGCCGAAAGATGTTCAGGCAGAGGTGTTCCGCAAGCAGATACGCCTTGCGCGCAAGCTCGACATGCCGATCATTATTCACAATCGGGACGCCCATCAGGACGTTTTGACCATTTTGAAAGAAGAGAAGGCTGCCGATGTGGGCGGGATCATGCACTGCTTCTCGGGCAGCTGGGAAACTGCCAAGCTCGCTCTCGATATGAACTTCTACATTTCGTTCGGGGGACCGCTCACTTTCAAAAATGCCAAGCAGCCAAAAGAGGTAGCGGCCAAAGTACCGCTGGGCAAGCTGTTGATAGAAACGGATTGCCCGTATCTCACGCCACATCCGTTCCGTGGCAAGCGAAATGAGAGTGGCTACGTGCGCTATGTCTGCGAGGAGATGGCGAACATTCGTGGCCTGTCCTACGAAGAAATGGCACAAATTACTTCAGACAATGCCAAGCGTTTGTTTCGATTGAGCAAATAAATAAAAGCGGGAAATCACGACTTTCGTGGATTTCCCGCTTTTTTGTCGTTGTTCTACTCCTTTTTATCGACGCATACCATGAACAATGTGTCGAACGATTATTGTCCATCCGACATGTGCTCTCGACAGGAACCTGCTACCATTCGTCATTGGTTTTTTGATAGTCTGGTTCCATTATCGCTTCGGCCAAAGTAGGGGGAATTTGACAAAGCCGGGAAGATAACATACAATCAAATCCGACCTTAATTAGTACCGGCCACTTCCAGAATATTAGTGCAATTACATCGACCCTTACCTGGCTAGACAGGAAAAGCCAACGCGCTTTTCTAGGAAAAGGAGTGTGGGAAATGGAGTTACGCGCAATTTGGGAAAGGTATAAGAATCGGGGGCTTGTCGTTTTCGGCTGCCTTGCTCTTGTGCTGGTTCCCATGATTGGCTATTTCTCTGCCCAGGCTACCCAGCCAAAACAGGTCACTTTTTCGTTGGACGGAGAAAGCAAGACGGTAGCTACCAAAGCAAAAACCGTGGAGCAGTTCTTAACCGAGCGAAGCATTACGGTAACGGAAAAGGATTCCCTTCAACCGACACCTCAGACGAAGCTATCAGACGGAGCAATAATTACCTTACATACAACCTGGTCAATACCAGTCCAGGTTGACGGGCAGACACAAGTGATACAGACACTAAATCGCGATGTAGCTGGTGCGTTGAAGGACGGCGGCATTGCGCTTAGTGAAAAGGACCGGGTAGAACCGGCTTTGACCGCATCGTTAACCAAAGATTCTGCGATCAGCGTCAAACGCGTTGTGGAGCAGACGGTCGATGTGGATGAGAAAGTTGCTTATCAGGAAATCCGCAAGAACGATCCCTCTTTAGAAAAGGGCAAGACCCGCGTGCTACAAAGCGGGCAAGAAGGTAAGGCAATTGCACACTACAAGCTGGTCATGGAAGATGGAGTTGAGGTCTCCCGTGAGCTGGTTTCAAGAGACGTACTTGCACCAAAGAAGGACCATGTGATCGCTGTCGGAACTGCAGCCCCAGCGCTCCAAACGGATGATAAATCACAACGGGTCTTGGTCGCTTCAGCAGGTATGGTTTCTCGTGGTGGAAAAGTGTTTAGGCCGAATAAAGTACTGACAGGGGTAACCCTGACTGCATATTCACCATCAGGTGGGGGCAAACATCCGAGCTCGCCAGGCTATGGCCGCACGGCAACAGGGGTAAAAGCTAAGGCTGGTCATACAATCGCTGTAGATCCTAAGGTCATACCATATGGATGGTGGGTCTACATTGATGGAGTAGGATACCGTCGAGCAGAGGATACGGGTGGCGCTATGCGCGGTGGTAAAATTGACGTTTTTGTTGGCACAGAATCGGAGGCGGTCCAGTTTGGACGCAAGCGCAACAAAACCGTTTATATTATAGGCCCGCAGAAACCGTAGGACAGGAGCGATTTGCTCCTGTCTTTCCGTTTTTAAGCCAGTCGTGATAAGCTGAATACTAGTAAGACGGTCCAGAGCCCAAAAACGTTTCACTCTTTTTGGGCTGTGGGCTTGGTTTTTTTGGAACACTAGTACCATACGGATTTTTGTACGAAAGTGGGAGCACATGATGAAGATCAAAGAGGTCATCGTGGTAGAGGGAAGGGACGATACCGCTGCCATCAAAAGAGCGGTTAACGCGGATACGATTGAGACAGGCGGCTCTGCCATTCATACAAGAACGATTGAGAAAATCAGGCTCGCGCAGAAAAAGCGCGGTGTTATCATTTTTACGGACCCTGATTACCAAGGGGAGCGCATACGCAAAATTATTAGCCGCCAGGTGCCCGGCTGCAAGCATGCCTTCATCACGCAAGAGGACGGCACTAAAAAAGGCGATATTGGGGTGGAGAACGCCTCAGATGAAGTAATCATTCGTGCGCTGTCAGAAGTGCGTACAGAGATGGCAGAAACGGCAGGAGAGATTACAGCAGACGATATGCTCGAAAACGGACTGACATCAGGTCCTGACTCCAAGGAGCGTCGTATAAAGCTGGGAGAGGCGCTCGGCATCGGTTATGCGAATGCCAAACAGATGCTGCAACGCCTGAATGCTTTTCAGATCAATCGAGATGAATTCGAAGCGGCTATAAAAGCCATTGACAAAGAGAGGGAGTAAGCCATGACCCAAATTGCTGGCAAAGATATCGCCACACCTACACGAACCAAGGAAATTTTGGAGAAGTATGGCTTCTCTTTTAAAAAGAGTCTTGGTCAAAACTTTCTGGTCGACACCAATATTTTGCATAATATCGTTTCCGCTGCTGATCTGACCAAAGAAAAAGGCGCGATTGAAATCGGTCCTGGAATCGGAGCACTCACGGAGCAGCTGGGACGTATCGCAGGCAAGGTCATGGCGATTGAGATCGATCAGAGGCTCCTGCCCATTCTGGAGGACACACTGTCACCCTATGAAAATATCGAGGTTGTGCATGGCGATGTGCTGGAGCTGAACCTGAAGTCGCTGATAGAGGAAAAAATGACGGGCGTGGACAAGCTGAGCGTGGTAGCGAACCTGCCTTACTACGTGACGACACCAATCTTGATGAAGCTGTTAGAAGAGCGTCTCCCGCTGGAAAACATCGTTGTCATGATCCAAAAGGAGGTAGCGGAGCGGATCGCAGCCAAACCAGGTACAAAGGATTATGGCTCCCTTTCTGTAGCGGCACAATTCTATGCCGAAACAGAGGTAGCTATGATTGTTCCTGCTAGTGTCTTTATACCGCGTCCAAACGTAGATTCTGCCGTGATTCGTCTCAAGGTGAGAGAGCGTCCTCCTGTCGAGGTGGATGATCAGGACATCTTCTTCCGGGTTGTGCGTAGCTCGTTCGCGCAGCGTCGCAAAACGCTGTTGAACAACCTGATGAATGGTCTGTTTCTAAAAACGCAAAAGGATGAAGTAATACAGATGCTCGCCGATATCGGAATCGATCCGACTCGTCGAGGGGAAACACTCAGTATTGAGGAATTTTCTCGCCTTGCCAACGAAGGCTTACGGCGCGGTTTGATCGCAAAATAGTTCCAATCACTCCCCGTTTTTGGGCTAATTACGCCAAAAGTGGGGTTTTTTTGTGAATTCAGCCTTTAGAGCCGATCTTATTGACAAAAATCAACGTATTTCATGAAAAAAACCCCGTTGACAAAATATCGGCTGGGTTGCTATAATTTTTTATTTCTTTGACAAAATAAGCATGTGCTGTTACAATAGATGTAAGCGAGGTGGATGGAACAATGGCAAGAAACGCGTTACTTGACATTAAACGCAGTTTAGACGGGCATATTGGTGAGCGCATCCTGCTGAAGGCAAATGGTGGGCGCCGAAAAACCGTTGAACGAAGTGGCATCCTCGAGGAAACATACCCCTCTGTATTTGTAGTAAAGCTTGACGATGATCAACTCTTTGAGCGGGTCTCTTACAGCTATGCTGACATCTTGACGGAAACAGTAGAGTTGACGGTGTGCCGCGAAAACGAGCACATTCGCATTACATTTGTACAACAGTAGAGCCCCTTGGGTTCTACTGTTTTATTTTTCAGCGTGTTTGCGGTCTCATACCTGGTTAACTGAAAATGATCCGTACATAGGCTCTCAGGCTGGGATAACTAGGTGCCCGTTTTCATATGAAACAGCTTCTGTGGGACAAACTAACCTTGTCAACGAGAAGGGAGGCTGTTATGAGTCGCAGACGAAACAGCATGATGTCAGAGGAGTTCAAAATGGAGCTGGCCAAGGAGCTTGGCTTTTACGATAAGGTAAAAGCCGAGGGCTGGGGTGCCATCACGACGCGTGACGCTGGCAACATGGTAAAACGGGCTGTGCAAATGGCACAGGAAGCAATGGCAGCCAGAAAGCTATAACAGGCTGATAAACAGGCCTGTCACAGCTGTGTGCTTCGTACCATACGTCGAGACGCTTTTCGCATACCAAACAAACTCGTTGACAGGACCAGGGCGATTCCCTGGTCTTTTTGGGTGTACAGCATGCTCTGGGTACGGGGTATTGGGAGTAAGAGGCATGCTTGGTTCGTGCCGCTTTTTCGAATCTTTCGCCTAATGGTAGCCAGCATATTCTTTTTGGCTGATCAAGTGGCATGGAAGAGAATCCCTATGCTACAATAGGGAACTAGGAAATTGAGAAAGTGGGCAGAGGTGAACAACGTGCGTATCTCGGTCAAAGCTCCGGCCAAAATCAACTTGACTCTTGACGTGCTTGCCAAACGGCCGGACGGTTATCACGAAGTGGAAATGGTGATGACTACCGTAGACTTGGCTGATCGTGTAGATCTGACTCTACGCGAAGATGGTGAGATTACGCTGGACTGTTCTGCCAGCTTCGTACCAGATGATATTCGGAACCATGCGTATAAAGCGGCAGTCCTTATGAAAGAACGTTATCAGGTGCGCCAGGGCGTACATATGTATATCGACAAACAAATTCCGGTTGCTGCCGGTTTGGCTGGAGGAAGCAGTGATGCTGCAGCGACATTGCGCGGCCTGAATCAATTGTGGGATCTCGGTCTGACAATAGACGAGCTGGCAGTATTGGGCGCAGAGATCGGCTCAGATGTGCCATTCTGTGTCTATGGAGGAACAGCGCTAGCAAAAGGGCGGGGAGAACAGATCACGCATCTGGGGACGCCAGCTCCGTGCTGGGTCATTCTTGCCAAGCCGCCAATAGGAGTATCAACGCCAGATGTATACGGCAATTTGCGTGTGCAGGAGATCACCAACCATCCATCTACCGAGCAGATGCTTCAAGCTATTGAGGGACAAGACTTCTCCCTGATGTGTCAATCGCTTGGAAATGTGCTCGAAAATGTAACGTTATCCATGCATCCACAGGTGCGGCAAATCAAGGAGCTCATGATGGCATCGGGAGCAGATGGCGTACTGATGTCAGGCAGTGGACCGACTGTATTTGCCCTTGTGCAGAAGGAAGCTAAAGTGCATCGCATCTATAATGCCTTGCGTGGATTTGTAAAAGATGTGTACGTTGTCCGAATGTTAGGCGCCGTTGAAGGGGAAGTGCTTGCATGAACCCGTATGGAAATGATACATTAGCACCATAATATTCGGTTTTGGAGGAAGAGCCATGAAGAAATTGCGCAGAAGTGCCCGTCTGGTCGACATGACGCAGCACTTGCTTGCTCATCCCCACACACTGACTCCTCTTACTTTGTTTGCCGAACAATACGGGGCGGCGAAATCATCCATTAGTGAGGACTTGTCTATTATCAAGGAAGCGTTTGAAGTCCAAGGTGTAGGCTTGCTGAAGACGGTGGCGGGGGCGGCAGGAGGAGTAAAGTTTATTCCTCAGGTCAAAACGGACGAGGCCCTTCAGTTTGTTCGCGATCTGATTGTACATCTGGCTAATCCGGAGCGGCTTTTGCCAGGTGGGTACCTGTACATGTCGGACATTCTCGGTAACCCGTCAACGATGTCCCAGATCGGCAAAATTTTTGCAACGGCCTATGCGGAAAAGAACGTGGATGTTGTCATGACGGTGGAAACCAAAGGAATTCCACTTGCCTATGCAACAGCGATGTTCCTCAATGTACCGGTGGTCATCGTGCGCCGTGACAACAAGGTGACGGAAGGTTCAGTTGTGAGCATTAATTATGTATCAGGTTCCAGTAAGCGGATTCAAACCATGTCACTGGCGAGACGTGCCCTGGCTGAACAGTCGCGTGTCCTGATTGTGGACGACTTCATGAAAGCAGGCGGTACGCTGCGCGGCATGATCGATCTTTTGCAGGAATTCCGTGCTACCGTAGTTGGGTGTGGCGTTTTGGTGGAAACAACGGCAGACGTTTCCGAGCGTCTGGTCGATGAATATGTTTCACTTGCCAAGCTGCAGGATGTAGACATCAAGGGTAAGCAGATAGAAATTGAGCTAGGCAGCTTTTTTGAAAATAGAGGGGAGTAGATGAATGGTGGCAATCTCTTTTGTTTCAACTGACAAGGCTCCAGCAGCAATCGGTCCTTACAGCCAAGCGGCTAAGGTAGGTCCGTTCCTGTTTGCATCCGGACAAATCCCGCTGCGTGCAGATGGTACACTGGTAGAGGGCGACATCGCAACGCAGGCACATCAGGTTTTTGCAAATATCCAGGCGGTATTGGCAGAAGCAGGTGGCAGCTTGTCCAGCGTTGTGAAAGCAACCGTCTTTATTAAGGACATGAACGATTTTGGTCAATTGAACGAAGTGTACGGTCAGTATTTTGGCGACCATAAACCGGCTCGTTCTACTGTAGAGGTTGCGCGTCTGCCGCGTGACGTGAAAGTAGAAATTGAAGTCGTTGCTTATTTGGAAGCATAAGAGGCTGACTATCGTGGTCTGCTCCTTGGGGAGAGGACGCGTACTAGCGGCCGTAAAAATAGAAATCAGCCTGATGCGCATAGCCAGCATCGGGCTGTTTTTTGTACTATCGGAAAGTATAAATGTAAGGATGATAGTATAAGTGCAACTAAGGCTCCGCCAAAAGCTTGGCGTAGCTAAGTTTTCTAATGTTTTTATGACCCTGGTCTCAAGCTTGTTTCGTAAATATACTCAATGATATGAATAATTTTATATATTTTATAAAAATTTGCATAAGATTAGCAGGAATATTTACCCAGAGGGTGGAAATACTCCTAAACGCGTTTCATAGATAAAGGGAGTGAACTAGATGGAAGTTACAGACGTAAGACTTCGCCGAGTGAATACGGATGGTAGGATGAAAGCGATTGCATCCATTACAATCGACCACGAATTCGTGGTTCATGATATCCGTGTCATTGACGGGAACAATGGCATGTTTGTAGCCATGCCGAGCAAGCGCACACCGGATGGAGAATTCCGTGATATCGCGCACCCGATTTCCTCGACTACTCGAGAAAAAATTCAAGCGGCAGTATTGAATGAGTACGAACGCGTAGGTCAAGAAGAAGAAAGCACCATCGAAGCTGGTGCATAAACAAACTAAGCACCCTGTCCCTTACTGGCAGGGTGCTTCGGTGTCCGTTTACATGTAGCAATCTTTTAGATCGTTCAAGATTTTTTCCTGATCCATTCCTTCTCCGATGAAGACAGCTACCATTTTTGGACCGAAATTTTCAAATGGAAACAAATGAACCTGATTGTCTGTATGTTGAAAGGAGATAAGCTCTTGCTTGCCATGAAACTGCACGTAGCCTTTGGCTCGATAGACGTTTTTTGGCAGCGCATAGAGAAAGTCTTCAAATTTTTCCGCATGGACAGGTCCCGTGAATTGGTGGGAAAAGCTGTCAATACTGTTGTAGAGTGAAGGCTGGCTCGTTCGAAGCCCCAATGATTGTTTGAGCTTGTCCATGGGCGAGAGTCGTCCAATCGTTTTTTGAACAGGTACAGCTTTCGCGGTGTCATTGTCTTTTTTGTATTGCTTTGCCAGGCGCTCGACGGACAAAAGACGGTTTAGATCCATGTCGCTTTGGATCGTTGTATGGATCGGGGCAAGTGGGTTTAGCTCTTTTAACTTCTGCTCCACTTTCTGAAGCACATCGGCAGTAGCGAGATCCATTTTATTTAATAGGAGCAAGTCTGCGTATTTGACTTGATTGCGGATGGTCTTGACTAAAGAGCTTGTGGATGAAAAGCGTGAATTGAGCTCCAGGAAACGCGATGCGTCTACGACACTGATGATTCCGCGCAAATCGAGGCGATCGTACAATTCTGGATGTGTCAGTGCATCGACCACTTCAATCGGGTCTGCGACACCAGTCGTTTCGATAAGAATACGGTCCGGCCCAAGTGATTGAAGAATGTCCTTAAGCCCCTCGGTCAATTCTCCCTGGATAGAGCAGCAAATGCAGCCATCCAACAATTTTTTTACGGGGAAACCAAAACCTTGCAGCTGTTCGCCATCAATATCTTCTTCTCCCATTTCGTTCATCAAAACCACAACCTTGTCATCCTGTTGCTGCAGATGAGTAAGCAGTTTTTGCAAAAGTGTGGTTTTTCCGCTTCCCAAATATCCGGTCAGCAAGTAAACGTGAGCACTCATGTATTCCTACCTCCTCTAAAAAACCCCTTTCGCCCATCAATATATCACACTTTTATCAGAAAATTAAATGTTGTACGTTATATGGCTAACTTTCAGGAAAGATCAGGGAAACAGTCAGAATCCTGCATCCAGTGTCTTGAAATCCACATATGATTAAGATATAGTCATTGTGGAACTTCTACGATGGAGGGTTGACATGTCTAAGATCCATGCCGTGGTTCTGGCAGCTGGTCAGGGTACACGGATGAAATCGAAGCTGTACAAGGTTTTGCACCCTGTGTGCGGTAAGCCAATGGTCCAGCATGTAGTGGATACGCTTGGCAACATGCAGGTTGAGGAAATCGTTGTCGTCGTAGGTCATGGTGCTGACGCAGTCCGCGCCAAACTAGGCGAGGACATCACTTATGCACTGCAAGAAGAACAGTTGGGAACGGCACATGCCGTTTCGAAGGCAGCGCCGTTTTTACAAGATAAAGAAGGCACTACGTTTCTTTTGTACGGAGATGTCCCTCTCTTGTCTGCTCAGACGTTGTCTGATTTGCTGCGCTATCACGAGGAACAGCAAGCGGCAGCGACTGTTTTGACAGCCGTGCTTCCTGATCCTACTGGTTATGGGCGCATCGTGCGCAATGAGTCGGGCGAAGTATTGCGAATCGTGGAACATAAGGACGCCTCCGATGAGGAAAGGGCGGTCCGCGAGATTAATACCGGAATATATTGTTATGACAACCGAAAATTATGGAAAGCCTTGGCGGAAGTGAAAAATGACAACGTGCAAGGTGAATACTATGTAACAGACTGCGTCGCCATTTTACGCGATGCTGGTGAAAAAGTCGTCGCATTCGAAGCGAAGGACCCAGATGAAACGATGGGTGTCAACGATCGCGTGCAGCTGTCTGAAGCCGAGACGTACATGCGTAAGCGTATTGCGACAACGCATATGCGCAATGGTGTGACGATTATTGATCCTTCCTCTACGTACATCGAGGCGGATGTGATCATCGGATCGGATACCGTAATCGAGCCAGGTACACACTTGCGCGGACGGACAACCATTGGTACTGATTGCGTCATCGGTCCACAAGTCGATTTGACCAATGTCGAAATGGCTGATGGTGTTTCCATTACGTACTCTGTCATGGTTGATGCAAGTGTCGATGCAGAAACGGCGATTGGTCCATACGCCTACATTCGTCCGGGAACACAGATCGGACGCAAAGCCAAGGTCGGCGATTTCGTAGAATTGAAAAATGCAAAAATTGGTGACGGAAGCAAGGTCCCTCATCTTAGCTACGTAGGTGACGCGGAAATTGGTGACGGAGTCAATATTGGCTGCGGAACCATTACTGTCAATTACGATGGTGCCGTCAAGCATAAAACCATTGTGCAGGATGGGGCATTCATTGGTTGCAATACCAATTTGGTTGCTCCGGTTACAGTGGGACAAAATGCATACGTTGCTGCAGGCTCGACAATCAATCAGGATGTACCAGATAATGCGCTTGCGATTGCACGTGAGCGTCAGGTAAATAAATTAGACTACGCTAGCAAAATGCCTCGCAAGGGCAAAAAGCAATCATAACGGGAGGTTCTAAGAGAAGATCATGGCTAACTACCGCGACCCAAAACTGAAGGTATTTACGTGCAACGCAAACCCAGAACTGGCAAAAGAAATCGCTGAACACATTGGTGTACCGCTCGGAAACGCACAAGCAGTGCGCTTTAGTGACGGCGAATGCCAAATCAAATTGAATGAAAGCGTTCGCGGTTGTGACGTATTTGTTATTCAGCCAACGTCTGCTCCCGTTAATGAACACCTGATGGAGCTTTTGGTAATGGTGGACGCACTCAAACGCGCTTCTGCAAAAAGCATCAACGTGGTGATTCCTTACTACGGCTATGCTCGTCAAGATCGCAAAGCACGCGCACGTGATCCGATCACTGCCAAGCTGGTTGCTAATTTGATCGAAACTGCAGGGGCACAACGTGTCATCACAATGGACCTGCATGCTACACAAATCCAAGGGTTTTTCGACATCCCTGTGGATCACCTGCTGGGAGTACCAATCTTGGGTAAACACTTCTCTGAAAAAGGCCTCTCGGACATCGTGGTTGTATCTCCTGACCATGGTGGGGTTACTCGTGCCCGCAAATTGGCTGAGCGTCTGGAAGCGCCAATTGCCATTATCGACAAACGTCGTCCTGAGCCAAACGTAGCTGAGGTTATGAATATCGTAGGGAACATTGAAGGCAAGACAGCAATCATCATTGACGATATCATCGATACAGCTGGAACCATCACACTCGCTGCGAGTGCACTGGTTGAAGCTGGTGCTCGTGAAGTATACGCATGCTGCACACATCCAGTTCTGTCTGGACCAGCTATCGAGCGCATCGCCAACTCGAAGATTCGCGAGCTGATCGTAACCAACTCGATCCCGCTGACAGAAGATAAACTGATTGATAAAATTACGGTTCTGTCCGTTGCGCCAATCATCGGTGAAGCGATTATTCGCGTACACGAAGAGCTGTCTGTAAGCAAGCTATTTGATTAATCAAGCCATCCCCTTTTAGGGGATTGAAATAAACCTCCGATGGACAAGCTAGTGAGGAAACTTTTACTAGCGGTCTGAAGGAGGTTTTTTTGTGGAAGCGATACAGGCACAATCGCGCGCTCTAGGCACGGGCAACACCATTAAGGCATTGCGGAGAAATGGGTGGGTACCTGCTATTGTTTACGGCAGCGATATGGGCAATCAGACCATCCAGGTCTTGGGCAAGGATTTGGATGCTGCTCTTCGCCATCAGGCGACGAACAAACCTTTTCGATTAACCGTAGATGGCAGCTCGCATGATGTGATGGTGTACGAGCTGCAGCGTCACCCGTTAATGGGAAATATCCTACATGCCGACTTTAAAAAGATCAACATGAATGAAAAGATTCACACGACGGTTCCGGTCCTCATGACAGGAGATCCGGAGCTGGGAGTCGCAACGCTCGTTCGACATAGCGTAGAGGTCAGCTGCCTGCCAGGAAACATTCCTGAGACGTTTACGGTAGACGTGGATGGCTTCCATATCGGCGATGTGGTGTTGGTCAGTGATTTGCAGATTCCTCCAGGGGTAGAGCTGGGGTTAGATATGACAGAGGTACTGATCAGTGTATTGCCGGTTAAAGCGAAGTCGGAGGAGTCGATTGAAGCACAGCATGCTGCTGCTGAGGTTGCTGAACAGGCAGCATCGGAAACCGAGCAAGCAAAAAAAGTGTAGCCAATGACGAAGAAGGGCTCAGGGTGATTCATCTGAGCCTTTTTCTTTTGTTCGCGAGGCCATTCTAGTACAATGAGGGGAGATTAGGAGGGAGCAAGAAGTGAAAGTGATCATCGGATTGGGCAACCCTGGCAAAAAATATGAAGATACGAGACATAATGCTGGATTTATGGCCATAGATAAGATTAGCGAGAAATGGGGAATCCCTGTTACGCAGAACAAGTTCCGCGCGCTTGTAGGCGAGGGAAGACTGGAAGCGGAAAAGGTGCTTCTGGTTAAGCCGCAGACGTACATGAACTTATCCGGCGAATCCGTCGCGGAAATTCTGAAATTTTACAAGCTAATCCCGGATGAACTGGTCGTCATCTTTGATGATCTTGATTTGCCAACAGGGCAGCTCCGCTTGCGTGAAAAAGGCAGTGCTGGAGGACATAACGGCATCAAGTCCATGATCGCGCACTTGGGTACGCAGGATTTCAAGCGGATCAAGGTAGGGATCAGTCGCCCTGAGCCAGGCAGAAGTGTCAGTGATTATGTGCTTCAAGCCTTTCCTGCTGCCGAGAGAGCCGATATAACCGAGGCAGTTACTCTTGCAGCAGATGCGGCCGCCATGTGGACAAGGGAGCCATTTGTTAAAGTGATGAATCACTATAACAGCTTGAAAAAGTAATCTGCATGAAATTCTCCATATCCTAAGGGACACGTGTGCCTCTAGTATGATTTGCTATCGAAGAGACCATACTAATCGATATGAATAGTATGGGGGTGGCATATACATGAGCATACGATATACGTGCCGTTGTTGCGGTATGAAGATCGCCGAATTTGATGAAGCACAAGTGACAGAAGCGCAGCTCGGGTTTGATTCCTTGACCCCAGAGGAACGTGCTCTTATAATATCGAGAGAACAGAGTGGAGATACGGTTGTCAGCATCACATGCGATTATTGTCGTGAAGCGCTGAATCAAAATCCAGAGCTCTCGCTAGTTGGAAGCCCGCTTCAATAAGTGGATACACATTTTGGAAGGCTTGCACTGACAAGGTCTTAGCTTGGGGAGCTAAGGCTTCTTTTCGCATGGTCGACCCATTCGGTTATCTTAGCGAATCGTCTCTAGATAAACTTTCTGAAATGCATAACAACTTTTAAGCTACACGCAAACACCTTGCCATGAATAGTCCTGGTCGAGGTTTTTACCCGAGAAGAATGAGAGAGGGGATTAGTGAATGCAAGTCATCATTAACCCGATGAAACAGGACACAAATATCGGGACGATCGTGGCTGGTCTGGAAAAGGGACTACACGAACAACTCGTCTCCGGTTTGGCAGGATCAGCCAGACAGACGCTTATGGCGGCAGTAAAACAGATGACTGATCGCCCTGTTTGCGTTGTGACCCATAACATGTACCAGGCGCAAAAAGTATACGAAGATTTGATCGAGCTGGTTGACCCCGATCAAGTATTGCTCTACCCAGGCAACGAGCTGATCGGCTCAGAGCTTGCTGTGGCCAGTCCTGAAATGCTGGCCCAAAGAATTCATGTATTCAACCGTTTGGCCCAGGGCTTTACGGGTTTTTTGGTTGCGCCGTTCGCAGGATTGCGCCGATTAGTCGTTCCCCCGCATGTTTGGCGAGAATCGCAAATCAAGCTTGCTGTCGGTGAAGAGCTGGACATCGAAGCCTTTTTGCTTCGCTGTATTGAGCTTGGCTACGAGCGCGTCGATATGGTGGAGAGAAAAGGAGAACTGAGTGTTCGAGGTGGCATCATTGACCTTTATCCGATCGACTCTGAATGGCCAGTGCGTATCGAGCTGTTTGATGTGGAAGTGGACTCGATCCGTACCTTTGACATGCTTTCACAGCGGTCTCTGGAGTCCGTTCAGACGTATGTGATCGGCCCTGCAAAGGAAATGTTTGCTTCCACGCCATTGCTTCAAGAATCCGCTGTGCGCTTAGAGCAGAAGCTTGGTGAAACCGTTGCCAAGCTAAAGGATGGCGGAGCCAAGGAAAAAGTTGTCGAGCGTATCGGCACAGATGTAGAGAGAATGAGCCAGGGTCAGCGCTTTCCGCAGCTTTATTCCTACATCTCCGTGATTTATCCGACAGAGGATACACTTTTGTCTTACATGCCAGCAGAAACCCTGCTTATTATTGACGAGCCTTCTCGCGTCTTGGATACATCCGCCCAGTTGCAAAAGGAAGAAGCGGAGTGGCTCACAGGCAGAATTATTCAGGGTGAGTACATGGCCAATCTCAGCCTGTCCCGTACGTACGAAGATATCGTGATGACCAAAAAGCGGCAAATTGTTTACTTGTCCTTGTTCCTGAGGCAGTCCCCGAAGACCCAGCCGCAAAATATCGTCAATCTGACCTGTCGTACGATGCAAAATTTCCACGGGCAAATGAATGTGCTGAAAACGGAGCTGGCGCGCTGGAAGAAATCGCAGGATCAAATCGTTTTTGTAGCAGCCGATATGGAGCGTGCCAGAAGACTGGAGCGCGTCCTGCATGATTATGAGATGGAAGCAGATGTCCTTGGTGACGCCGTAGAAATGGTGCCGCCTGGTCGTCCTACGATCATTTTGGGCAACCTGCAAACAGGCTTTGAGCTTCCGCTAAACAAGCTGATCGTCATCACCGAAGGAGAGGTATTTACAGCGAAGCAGCGCAAGGCGCGCAAAGTTCAGCAAACGATGAACAACGCCGAGCGGATCAAAAACTACCTGGAATTAAAGCCGGGCGATTATGTCGTGCACGTCAATCACGGAATTGGAAAATACCTTGGAATTGAAACCAAGGAAATACTCGGAATTCATAAAGATTATCTTCATATTCAATACGCTGCGGGCGATAGCCTGTTTGTTCCGATTGACCAGATCGACCATGTTCAGAAGTACGTGGCGAGCGAAGAAGCTACTCCCAAAATCTACAGCTTGGGCGGCAGTGAGTGGAAGCGTGTCAAAAACAAGGTACAATCCTCGGTCAAAGACATTGCGGAGGATTTGATCAAGCTGTATGCTGTGCGGGAAGCGGCTGTCGGTCATTCCTTTTCTACGGACACGACAGAACAGCGTGAGTTTGAGTCAATGTTCCCGTACCAGGAAACGCCGGATCAGCTGCGCGCGATTGCAGAGGTCAAGTCCGACATGGAACGAAAGCGTCCGATGGATCGTCTAGTATGTGGGGACGTAGGCTACGGAAAAACAGAGGTAGCGATTCGTGCAGCCTTTAAGGCAGTCATGGATGGCAAGCAGGTAGCCGTTCTTGTGCCGACGACGATTTTGGCTCAGCAGCATTACGAAACATTCCGCGAGCGGTTCTCTGAATATCCGATTCGCGTTGAGGTTTTGAGTCGTTTCCGTTCACGCAAAGAACAGAATGCTTCCCTGAAGGGACTGAAGGAAGGTACAGTCGATGTCGTTATCGGTACGCATCGCTTGCTCTCCAAAGACCTGCAATTCCGCGAGCTGGGTCTGCTCATCGTGGATGAGGAGCAGCGCTTCGGTGTAAGCCACAAGGAAAAACTGAAGCAGATCAAAACGAATGTCGATGTCATGACGCTGACAGCAACGCCAATTCCACGGACCTTGCATATGTCTATGCTGGGCGTTCGTGACTTGTCCGTCATCGAAACTCCTCCAGAAAATCGTTTCCCGGTGCAAACTTATGTTATGGATTACAGTCCGGCATTGGTGCGTGAAGCGATTGAACGGGAGCTCGCCCGTGATGGTCAAGTATTCTTCCTGTACAATCAGGTCCAGGGAATCGAGCAGATGGCAGAGCAAATTTCCATGCTGGTTCCTGATGCCCGCATCGCGGTAGCGCACGGACAGATGAATGAGAGCGAGCTGGAAGGGGTCATTCTCGACTTTTTAGAAGGCAACTTTGACGTGCTCGTGAGCACGACGATTATTGAGACAGGTGTGGACATCCCGAATGTAAACACGCTGATCATCTACAATGCAGATAAAATGGGCTTGTCCCAGCTGTATCAGCTGCGTGGACGTGTCGGTCGATCCAATCGGATCGCGTACGCCTACTTTACGTATCAGCGCGACAAGGTCCTGACGGAGGTAGCAGAGAAACGCCTCCAAGCCATCAAGGAATTTACCGAGCTCGGTTCCGGGTTCAAGATCGCGATGCGTGACTTGTCGATTCGTGGAGCGGGTAATTTGCTTGGGGCAGAGCAGCACGGGTTTATCAACACAGTCGGATTTGATTTGTACAGTCAGATGCTAAAGGATGCAATTGACGAGCTGAAAGGCGAAGTCAAACAAGAGAGCGTCACCCCTGTGGAAATTAATCTGCAGCTGGATGCGTACATTCCGTCGCTGTACATTACGGATAGTCGACAAAAAATTGAAATGTACAAAAAGTTTGTGGCAGTCGCAACGCTCGAGGATGTGGATGATCTGGCAGAAGAGCTGCTCGACCGCTTCGGTCCTGTACCAAAGCCGGTTGATAATCTCCTGACGATTTCCAGATTGCGTGTATATGCCCTGGAGCACCACATTACGGAAATCAGTCAAAAGAACCCGGACGAGATCAAGCTGCTGCTGCATCCTAGCCAAAACAACAACATTGATGGAGGAGCCTTGTTCGCTCTTGCCAGTAGTTGGAGCAGAAGAGTAGGCCTGTCGGGTGGACAACAGATCACGATTGCTGTTAAAGTAAAAGGGTTAAGAGAAGATGAAGGCGTGCAGCTGGTTGAAAAGCTGCTGCGTCAATTCCATCAGGTGCGTCGAGACACTGGTACGAAAGAGCCCTATGTCCTAGACAAATGATTGGGCCTGCCAGGAAGGGAGAACCTTAATTATGAAACGTTCTGTAGCCATTTTATCTTCGGCTGTATTGGTCGTGGCTCTCATGACCGGATGCGGTAAAGCAGAAGAAAATGCGCAGTCTAACCAACCACCAGCGAATCAGACAGAAGGTCAAAATGGTAACCAGGCAGCTGATGCCAATGACCCGTTGACTCAATTTCCCAAACTGACTCTGCCGTTTACAGTCGATCCTAAGGCAGTAATTGTGGAGTATCAGGGAGGTACTGTAACAGGTCAGGAGTTCGAGGAATTTTTGCGTGTCATCAATTTCATGAACCCGCAACAAGGCGGCATGATTGAGATTGCCGATAACGATGCGCTGAAAGCTTTTGCACGTGAGTTCACAGCAACAAAGATTCTGGCTTCCCGCGCTGATGCTGCGATCCAAAAGGAATCCAAGGATTTGGCTGAGAAAACCTTTGAAAAAATCAAAGGCCAGTATATGGGCTTTCTGGGCAAAGACGAAGCGAAGTTTACCAAGCTGATTGAAGGCCAAGGAGTAACCAAGGACAAGGTTGTCAACCAAATGGCGCTCATTAACGACTCGATCAATGTGCTGAAAAAGGACATTAACGACGAGAAACTGAAGCCAATTTATGACAGTATGGACAAAGCGTCCCGTACGACTGCTTCTGTTCGTCATATCCTGATCTCTACAGAAAAACGTACGCCAGAGGAAGCATTAAAGCTGGCTAACGATCTGGAAGCTCGCCTGAAAAAAGGGGAGGACTTCGCAACGCTTGCGAAGGAATTTACGGATGATCCAGGCAGCAAGGAAAACGGCGGCCTGTATGCAAATGCTGATGTAACTGGGTGGGTGCCTGAGTTTAAAGAGGCATCCCTGAACCAAAAGGTTGGAGAAGTGGGACCACCGGTCAAAACGGATTATGGTTACCACATTATTAAAGTAGAAGAACGCAAAGAAAAAACGTTTGACGAAATGAAGGACCAGCTCCGTGCAAGTGCACTGGAAAAAGGCTATGACGAATTTGGTAAAAACGAGCTGGACAAGCTCATCACCAAGTACAACGTACCTGAGGCTAAACAACCAGCAGCTAAATAAATGCGTTCATAAAAAAACAGGGAGGCAATTCTCCCTGTTTTTTCGTTTTCTCGCATATTCTTCAAGTGTGGGCAAATACTATAATCACTCGCTACCACCCGGGGGAGAGTAACTAAAACAATCTGGAAAAAATTACAACCGTCACGCATAGTTAAAATTAGAATTTCAGGAAAAAATACAGCTAACCAACCAACACCCATTCATTTCACTACCCACTTCTCAGGGAAAGCGAGGCAACATGACATGAAAGCAACTGGTATCGTTCGTCGAATTGACGACCTCGGCAGGGTCGTGATTCCCAAGGAGATTCGTCGTACACTACGCATTCGTGAAGGCGACCCGCTTGAGATTTTTGTGGATCGTGACGGAGAAGTCATTCTCAAGAAGTATTCGCCGATTGGAGAACTGGGAGATTTCGCAAAAGAATACGCTGACTCTCTGTATGAGAGCTTGAATCATACGGTATTGATTTCGGATAGGGACAGCGTAATTGCGGTATCAGGTGCGTCGAAAAAAGAATACCTGGAAAAAGCGATTGGCAGTATCGTGGAAAAGAGCTTGGAGGAAAGAAAAACACGTTTGGAAAAAAATGCAGGGTCTTATGAAATTTGTCGTGATATGAATGAGACGTACGGATCATTCGTGGTAGCCCCTATTGTGGCAGGTGGCGATCCAATCGGGTCGGTCATTCTGCTCAACAAAAATGAATCCACCAAAATGAGTGATCTGGAGATGAAAATGGCTGAAACAGCAGCCGGCTTCCTCGCCAAACAGATGGAACAATAGGTGCAAAAAAAGAAACAGCCTCGCATGTCGGGGCTGTTTTTCTTGTACAGATAAGAACTTATAAATTACTATCCAGTGTAAGTGCAACCGCGCCAAAAGGCCTGGCGTAGCCAGGTTTTCTAAACGTATAAGAATTTATAAGCGCGCCGCTTATGAATTCTGGAGCGCATGTAAACCTTCCGCAAAAACGCGGTCGCTCCTCCTTGAGGAGGCCTCGATAGAGGTTTTCTTAGAGAACTGCTCGAATCCCGAAGCTTGAAAAATGCTTCTCTGTCCTGGCTAGTTAGAACCTTCCACTCGTGATTGACAAGCAATGTTCTTTCCCCTCGAATACCTGTACAGTGGTTCAGGAGAAGGAGAAAGATTACATTTCTGAACAAAGTAGCGGAGGAAATTTTTGCATCCATTTTTCAACTTCTTTGGCGATACATTTCCTCGACTCAAAACCTTGTGAGTTGGCGAAGTAGGGATATGTGAACGCTCGCCAAAATGTTGACCATTTTGCTCATCATAAAGTTACCCACCTGGAAGACTTAACACACATCATCATTTTCACACCTATTAGCAAACGTTTTTGCTGAGCTGAGGATCGCCAAGGACTTGCGTAGCAAGGGGTTTACCCTTTATCCTTGACGAGCATTGGCGCAGGAAATAAAATGCTACTCTGTGTGAAATGAAGCATCGTAGGTGGTCAACTCAAAGCTGAGCGTTTGCCCCAAAAATGGTCAACTTTTTGTTTAGCGTTTACAGGGATAAAAGATTGCGGTTTTCACAAAAGGGAAAATAAGGGATAATTTCAATAGACACCCAATTGATTTAAATGTATGATATTGGGTTATATTACAATATTTGGGGGGTGTAACGTGTGAGATATTTAAAAGTTGGATTAGCCACAGTAGTACTGTCTCTTGGAATGGCTGGAATCGTAAGTGCAGCAGAAGTAAAACCATTTGCAGATCCGGATAACATTTATAAAAATTATGGATGGACCTGGCCAACAAGTGGAGATGGATATCGTACTATCAAAGGTAAATACGGTGAACCGAGGGTAGGTGAAAGGAATCCCTATCATGTAGGAATAGACATTAGTGTTTATCTAGAGCTGGTTTACGCAGTAGCAGATGGTGAAGTAGTTATGTCAGGTAATTTTAGTGACGGGACACAAGTGATTGTTATTGAGCATGATGATAAAGCTATGAACGGTAAACCACTTTATACACGTTATCTTCATTTAAAAAAGAACTCCAGATTAGTAAGTCAATACGATACAGTGTATGAGGGAGATACTATTGCAACTTCCGGAAACACTGGTGGTGTTCCGTACCATTTGCATTTTGATATAAATGATGCTAAGAGTCAAAATCCTATTTTTACCGACCGTAAGGAAGAAACTATAAACCCAGTTTATTTTTGGCCGAGATTCCTTTCTTCCTTTGCCCTTACAGCAAGTAACGATGTAGAAGAAAATGAAATTGTACATGAGCATGGAGACTATGATAATCCTGATTTATACTTCGATCAAATTCTTATCAATTATGTTGGTGAAAAAGAGTTTGATAATTGGTTCGATTCGCTCGATGAATCGGAACGAACAGTAACTAAATTGAAAAGTGATTTTAATATTTCCGATGAAGAATATGAAAAAATCTTCGAAGAAGCAAAGGAAAAAGCTAGGAAATAGAGAAAATTCTATTAACTTTTTATGGCGAGCCGAATTAGGTTCGCTATTCCTATTCTAGGGAGGTTGATTATTATTAACGCGCGCAAGCTGTTTCTCTTAATTCCCCTTGCAGTTGGCTTAATGGCATGTTCTGCCGAGACTGTTAAAACATCCAGCAATCTGGGGGAAAAGACACCGAACATGGCAGTTTCGAAGGTTGACTACAAGAAAAAGTCGGAAATTATTGATCGTATAAAATCTCCTGAATCAGTACTATCTATATTAATTCAAAAATTGGAATCTGAATGGCCAACACTCTTTACTGTGAAAACAGAGGAAGATTTATTACAAAGATATTCTTTTATCACTTGGCATATACATCCAGAAGCTAAACAGCGTTTGCAAAATAATCTTTCAACACTTCATCCAGAATACCAAGAGTATATCAAGTTATTAAAAGAAGGTGTGCTGCCGGCAAAGAAATATACAGTAACAAATATTTCAATTGATAAATACAGTAGTGAAAGTATAACTGTAACAGCTCAGTATGAACTATTACTACAAAACGGACAGATTAAGAATATGAAAGTATCCATGGAGGGGAACACGAACTTTGAAAAATTTAACCAACGTTTTAACACTTCTGAGGGGGAACTACTACCCAATCCTGCTACTAAAGAGGAGGAAAATTCCAGAGATTTCATTTTTTCTGTTCTAACAACTGATGAAGTAAGAAAATTAACGCTAGAAGAGCTTTCTACGTTATTTGAGCATTAAATTACGAACACTACTAAAGTCTGTAAAATAATCTGTGTAAACTCTCAACCTCGAAACTACAATTAGTCTTAGAAAGGTTGGGAGATTTTTGTGATTTCAAAAGGAAGATTAAGCAGTGAGGGAAATAAAAAAGGGCTTGGTCAAAGACCAGCCTCAGGCTGTCGATAAAGTCGGCAGCCTTTCTTAATGCCCAAATGTTTCAATACGACACCGCGTTAATATTTTATAATATAGGTAAACTTTAACGGTAGGTGATCGTAATGTTACGTTCAAATAAAGATAAACAAACAGCGTACGAGTTTGTTTCCATTGAGCAACTCGTTCCTCAAGACCACATGCTCCGCAAAATAGATAAATATATCGACTTTTCGTTTATCTTGGATAAAGTTCGCCCTTATTACTGCGAGGATAATGGACGTCCTGCCATTGATCCCTTGATTTTATTTAAAATGATATTTTTGGTGGTTTCGCTATTGCCGTTTGAGGGGGATACGGAATGTTACCGAGCAAGCACTCATGACCGCAGCGGTACAGAATATGAAAAAGATCGCCCTCTACCTTGCGAAGCAAGGTTAAGGGCGAAAGAATAGATAAAACCGATACTCTTCATTAAAAAAAGACGATACCCAAAATAAGAAACCCCAGAATGTATGGGGTTTCTCAACAATCTGACGCCTTTCAAGAAGAAAGACGTCTTTGTTCATCGGCTAAATCGCGATCGCTCATCTTGATTAGCCTCGATAGAGGTTTTCTAAATGTATAAGAATTTATAAGCGCGCCGCTTATGAATTCTGGTGTGCATGTCAACCTTCCGCAAAAACGCGGTCGCTCCTCCTTGGGGAGACCTCGATCGATGTTTTCTTGTGGTATAATGGACGAAGTTTCTGGTTGGAGAGGAGAAATTTCACGCACATGGGTCAAGAAAAGGCATCTGTTCAATTTGTGAAAGGCGCCGCGATTCTCGGGGTTGCCGGTCTTGTCTCCAAGCTTTTGGGCGCAGTATACCGCATTCCGTACCAAAATATTGCCGGTGACATCGGTTTGTACGTATACATGCAAGTATACCCGCTATACACGACTCTCCTGATTTTGGCGACCGCAGGTTTTCCGATTGCCATCTCCAAGATCGTCTCGGAGCGTGTGGCAGTTGGTGATGTAATCGGGGCACGCAGAGCATTTCGCGTTGCCAGTATATCACTCGTGATCCTCGGCTTCTTTTTCTTTCTCCTGTTGTATTCAGGAGCCCCTCTTATTGCCACGTTTATGGGCGATCAGCATTTGACTACACCGCTTCGGGCGGTAGCCTGGTCGTTACCGTTAGTACCGATGGCAGCTATTTTACGAGGTTATTTTCAAGGACATCAAAATATGATGCCCACAGGTGTTTCACAAGTCGCTGAGCAGTTAATTCGCGTTGTATTTATTTTATTGTCCGCATTTTGGGCAATGAATGTGTATCAAGATGCTTATTTGGCGGGAACCGGTGCAGTCTTTGCAGCATTCCCCGGCGGTGTGGCCGCTGTTCTCGTATTGCTGTGGTATTGGAGAAAGGACAAGCATAACCTGCTTCCGATTACTACCACTCAAGTACAGTCTTCAGGTGTAAGTGCGTGGACGAATCGTCAGGTGCTGCAAAGCTTGTTGTATTATGCACTGCCGATCTGTATGGGAGCATTGGTGCTTCCGCTCGTTCCACTTGTAGACTCAGTGACAGTCGTGAACATGCTCCAGTGGAGCGGAATGCATGAAGATTTGGCCAAGCTGGCAAAAGGTGCGTTTGACCGCGGGCAGCCGCTCATTCAGTTTGGGACGTTCTTTGCGACCTCACTTTCCCTGGCATTAGTACCTGCCATTAGTGAAGCAGCGGCACAACGGCAAAACAAGCTGATTGCCAATCGTTCAGAAGTAGCGATTCGCCTGACTTTCTTGCTTGGTTTGCCCGCTTCCTTTGGCCTCGCGCTGCTGGCTGAGCCCATCAACGTGATGCTTTACGGAGATGATAAAGGAACACAGGCGCTTGCGATCCAGTCGTTCACGATTATTTTTGCCACGCTCAGTATTGCGAGTGCGGGAATTTTGCAAGGAATGGGCCGAGTGATGCGACCTGCGCGCAATTTGTTTATCGGGGTAGTTGTAAAGCTTGTCCTCAATTTAGCACTCGTTCCCTTGTGGGGAATTGCAGGTGCGGCATTGTCCACAGTGCTCGCGTATCTGGTCGCAATGGGCTTGAACGTGCTTGCGGTGAAAAAGTATACCGGGGCCAAAATCGGTCTGCGTCAAACAGCGCTGAGGCCATTTATCTCGGTCATCATGATGTCAGTGGTGGTGTTGGTGGTAGAATGGGGAGCAGCCGCACTGTTCGGAAAAGTGGTTACCTCTGAGCGTTTATTTCATACCATCGTAGGTCTGATCGCTGTCGGAGCCGGAGCTGTTGTCTATTTGCTGGCGTTATTAAAAACCGGTGGCTTGACGCGAAATGACATTCACTTTTTGCCAAAAGGCAAGCGTATTGCAGCGCTTTTAACCAAATTCCAATTCCTTCCTAAGGAACGAACTGTAGTTGAACGCAATCAGTAAGGAGGGCAAGCCCAGTGGGAACAGCAAAAAATACGCTTACAGTAGTAGGCTTGGGTGCAGGTGATCTAGACCAGCTTCCATACGGGATTTACCGCACGCTCAAGCAGGCATCTCATTTGTATCTGCGCACGCAGGAGCATCCGGTCGTTACACAATTGGCAACGGAGGGTGTGACGTATGAGTCGTTTGATGCTGTGTATGAACAGCATGACGCCTTTGCTGAAGTATATGAGGAGATTGTGGAACGATTGTTGACAAAAGCAGCGCAAGAAGAAGGGATCGTTTACGCGGTTCCTGGTCATCCACTTGTGGCTGAGCGCACGGTTCAGCTTTTGCTGGAAAACGGTCCGGCAAGAGGTGTAGACATCGAGATTGGCGGGGGACAGAGCTTTATTGATCCGCTGTTTGCGCGTTTGAAAATTGATCCGATTGAAGGCTTTACCTTGCTCGATGGTACTGCCTTGGCTGCGCATCAGATTTCTCCTGGCTTACATACGATTATCGCGCAGGTGTATGACGTGTTTATTGCATCCGACGTCAAGCTGACCCTGATGGATGTACTGCCTGATGACTACCTGGTGACGGTTGCGACAGCAGTGGGGGTAAAAGGGGAAGAACGAATAGATACCGTCCCTTTGTTTGAGCTCGATCGACTGGACCATTTTGGCAATCTGTCACTGGTCTATGTTCCGCCTGCAAAAGATGAGCGGGTAGCTTACCGTCAGTTCTCCCATTTGAAAGAAATCGTCGCGGTTCTGCGCAGTCCGGATGGTTGTCCGTGGGATCGGGAGCAAACGCATCAGAGTATCCGCAAAAACCTGATCGAAGAGACGTATGAAGTACTGGAAACGATTGATGACGAAGACCCGGATGCCATGTGCGAGGAGCTGGGCGATCTGTTGATGCAGATCATGCTTCATTCCCAGATGGCCGCCGAGGAAGGGTACTTCACGGTCGATGATGTCATCGCTACCCTGAACGAAAAGCTGGTTCGCCGTCATCCGCATGTATTCGGAGAAAAAAGCGCCGAGGATTCCGAAGAAGCTTTAGCAAATTGGCAGGAAATCAAGGCACAGGAAAAAGCGGCAAAAGGAATCGATGTCACGACCCAGTCGCAATTGGCTGGTATCCCGCGGGATCTGCCTGCGCTGATGTACGCCTACAAGCTGCAGAAAAAGGCTGCACATGTGGGCTTTGACTGGGATGATATTGCCGACGTTTATGCTAAGGTAGACGAGGAATACCGTGAGCTCCAGGAGGCATCCGAGGATGAACGAGCGGGGGAGCTGGGCGACCTGCTGTTTGCCGTTGTGAATGTGGCGCGATTCCTAGGGCTCGATCCGGAAGAGGCACTGGCCTTAACAAACACCAAATTTAAAAAGCGTTTTTCCTATATCGAACAAAAGCTCCAGGAAGCAGGCCGTTCATTCGAAGAGACGGATTTGCAGGAGATGGACAAGTGGTGGGAGGAAGCCAAGCACCACGCGAAAGGGAGAGAATAATCCATGAGACTGGACAAGTATTTAAAAGTATCGCGCTTGATCAAAAGACGTACGCTGGCAAAAGAAGTATGCGACAAGGCACGCGTGGAAATCAACGATCGTCCGGCAAAAGCATCCAGCAACGTAAAAATCGGCGACAAGCTGGCTATCCGCTTTGGTCAAAAGATTGTGAGTGTAAAGGTAGAAGACATCAAAGAAAACCCGCGCAAGGAAGAAGCAGCATCACTCTACACGGTTATCGGAGAAGTGCCAGTGCCGCGTGACGAAAAAGAAGAGGAAGCTTACATCAAGGGTAAAGAATAGCCCATAAGTACAAGAGGCACGAGAAGGATAGGCAATCAGATGAAAGTCTGGATGCCTATTCTTTTTTGTTGGTTAGATTTTTCGGAAAACTCATATTATACTTCCTTTTAACTACATAGAAAGGTGGCGATATTCTTCGACAAAAAATGCGTACAAAAAAATGTAGGTAATTGGGTTAATTAGGTTAAACGAAAGAATGAACCTGATTAGCCTGATTGTAAGTGTAGAATAATCGGATATTTTGGGTTGGTATGCAGATTGCAAAGTCCAGTATTGCCATTAAACCAAATTAAGATTAACTGAGGTGGAATGACAACTGGATAAAGTAGAGATGAAAAACGAACAAGTCTATTATTTTGAAGAATCCATCGAAGCATTAGCCAGTAGATTGATTCGCTTTGAGACGACAAATGCTGAACGGGTCAATCAAAGTGCAGAGTATTGTTGCGACTGGTTGCGTAGCCATGGAGTGCATGTCGATGTTTATGAAAATCAGGGGCTAAAGAGCGTGGTAGCTACCGTAGGCGAAGGAGAGTCTACTCTCATCTTGAACGGACATCTTGATGTCGTGCCTGGGCAGCCGGAGCTGTTCCATCCGCGGACAGTGGATGGGCGACTTTATGGACGTGGTAGCTATGACATGCTGGGGGCAGTAGCCGCGATGATGATGCTAATGGCTGAATTAGTCCAGGCGCCTCCGAATTGCAAAGTGATATTGGCATTGGTTCCAGATGAAGAAACAGGTGGCGAGCTGGGCAGCGGCTTTCTGGTTCAGCAAGGCGTGCTAGGAGATTTGGTCATTTGCGGGGAGCCAACCAATTTTAAGATCGGTGTCCATGCCAAAGGAATACTGCAGCTGAAGGTTGAGGTAAAAGGAAAAGCAGCCCATGGCAGCAGACCGTGGCTGGGCACAAACGCCATCTTAAAAGCGATGGAGCACTACCATTCCATCGTATCGTTGGACGTTTTTCAGGAAAGCACGACGTACTTCAAGCAGCCATCTATTAATCTGGCGAAGATCGAGGCTGGAAAAGTATATAATCAGGTGCCTGATTTATGTACCATGGGGATCGATATTCGCTACCTGCCTGGACAAAATCCAGAAGAAATATTGGATCAGATCAGAGCGCTACTCCCTGATGCAGAGATCGAGGTTCCATTTCGCGGTGTACCTGTCGAAACAAAAAGCGACGATAAATTTGTTAGAAAATTATGTGAAGTTGCGCAGGAGCTTGCTGGAGACCAAGCTGTTCTCTTTGGACAAGACGGCTCAGCAGATACACGCTTTTATGCAGCAAAAGGGATACCTGCTGTCGAATTTGGGCCGGTTGGTGCGAATCATCATGGACCCGATGAGTATGTCGAAATTAGCTCTTTGTACGTGTACAAAGATATTTTGAAGAAATTGACTAAAAATTCGAAAACAAAGGATGAGTGACATGAGCTTTCGTGACAAGGTAGCTATCGTAACTGGTGCAGGTTCTGGGAATGGGCGTGCGATTGCCCTGCAATTTTTGGCTGAAGGGGCAAAAGTAGTGATCGCAGACATTAACGTGGATGGAGCAAACGAGACGGTTTCCCTCTCCCCACAAGGTGACAACGCGTTTGTCGTCAAAGTAAACGTGACGAAAAAAGCGGAAGTCGAGAGCATGATTGCACAAACGATCGAGCATTTTGGAAAGCTCGACATTTTGATCAACAACGCAGGAATCGTCAAATTCTCTACGTTTCTGGAGATCGAGGAGGAAGAGTGGGACCTGGTGCATGACGTGAATCTGAAGGCGCCGTTCCTGTGCTCGCAAGCGGCAGCCAAGGAAATGATCAAATCGAATACGCGCGGCCGGATTATCAATATTACGTCCGTAGAGGCCCATCGTATCGTATCCAGTAGCGGGCACTGCCAGCCACACTACAACTCCTCCAAGGGTGGCCTGAATTTGCTGACCAAAGCGATCGCGCTTGAGCTTGCCCCACATGGCATTACGGTCAACAGCGTTGCTCCAGGTGTCGTGGAAACGCCGTTTACAGCAAAAGGTTTAGAAAATCCGGAGATTAAAGCATGGATTCTCGATCGTGTTCCTGTAGGACGTGTGGCAACGCCTAACGATATCGCCAATGCTGTGCTGTTCCTGGCAAAGGCTGAGTCAGAGTACGTGACGGGTGCGACGCTGTTCGTCGATGGCGGTTGGACAATCCACTAAATAAATTCGGGGGGCGAATCAGATATGACAAGGCTGGATATGAACCGTCTGAAAGAACTGGAAGCACAAGGTGAGATTGATACGATCATCATTGCTGGTGTGGACATGCAAGGCAAGCTGTTTGGAAAGCGCGTGCCGGCGTCCTATTTTATTGAGGATGCCAAGGACGGGATTCATACATGCGCACTCAATCTGGCTTGGGATGTCAGCTTGAACTTTGGTGGCTTCAAGTTCTGCAACTGGGATACAGGCGTACATGACATGAAAACGGTGCCGGATCTGTCGACACTTCGTCCGTATCCATGGCAAAGCAAAACGGCGTTTGTCCTTGCTGATTTGCAAAATAAAGATGGCTCGGACGTTTCCATCGCGCCGCGCAATATGCTGAAACGGCAAATCAACAAGGCACGGGAACAAGGCTTCATGGCGAAGGCAGCTTCTGAGATCGAATTTTATGTGTTCCGGGAGACCTCTTCCTCCGTGCGCGAAAAGAACTACAACAATTTGACACCGCTGTTTGAGTATCCGATCGACTACTCTCTCTATCGTCTGACAGTGGATGACTGGTTCCTCAGCCAGCTGACCCGCAATTTGGAGGCGGTAGGAGTACCTATTGAAGCTCTCAAAGGGGAGTGGGGAAATGGTCAGATCGAGCTGAATGTTCGCTATGCCGAGGTCTTGGAGATGGCAGACCGCACGGCGATTTATAAAAATGGCATCAAGGAAATTGCAGCACTGAACAATTTAATGGCGACCTTCATGGCGAAGCAGGATGCCAATGATTCCGGGAGCAGCGGACATACCCATATCAGCCTGTGGGATACCGAAGAAAAAAATAATCTCTTCTACGATCCTTCCATGGAGTACGGGCTTTCGCAGCTTGGTCGCTACTTCTTGGGCGGTATGCTGGAGCTGGCACCTGAGATGATGCTGATGTATGCCCCTTACGTCAATTCCTACAAGCGCCTCAGCAGCTTTGGCTCCGGTGCACCGAATACCGTCAGCTGGGGGATTGATAACCGTAGTACATCCTTCCGCTATGACGGTAAAGGCAAGTCCAGTCGCTTTGAAAACCGAATCCCCGGAGCAGATGCGAACCACTATCTGGTGCTTACTGCGATGATGGCATCCGGAATGTACGGGATCGAGAATAAAATCGACATTCCACAGCCAGTGAGTGGAAATGCGGCCGATCAGCCAGTTCCGAGACTCCCCACTAACCTGTTTGATGCGATCCGCCTGTTTGAAAAGAGTGAGCGCGTAAAAGAATTGCTGGGCGAAGACGTGTTTGATCACTACTTGCAGGCAGCGCAAAACGAGCTTCAGGACTTCTTGAGTGCTGTTACGGATTGGGAGAGAAAGAAGTACTTCGAATTTATTTAGGAGGAGAAACAAATGACTGTCGGTCAATTAAACCGTTGGAATCATAACTGGATTAATGGTGAAAAGATAGAAACCGATCAGGTCGTTGCGGTACACAATCCGGCAACGGGTGAAGTGATCGGCCATGTTCCCAGTCTCACCGAGGAATTGGTCACAGGTGCGGTGGATGCAGCCAGTCAGGCGCTTCCAAGCTGGTCACGGCTAACCGCAAAGCAAAGGGGCGACTATTTGCTAGCATGGGGAGAGCGCATTCTTTTGCATAAAGAAGAATTGGCACAGCTTCTCTCGCAGGAGCAAGGGAAAGCCCTCAAAGAGGCAAGGGGAGAAATCGCAGGATCGGTTGAAATTCTTCGCTGGTATGCCGAAGAGGCGAAGCGCGCTTACGGAGAAATCATTCCCTCCTCGAATCCAGGCCAGCAGCTGTTGGTATATCGGGAGCCAGTCGGTGTTGTCGGGCTGATCACTCCGATGAACTTTCCTGCTGCTACGCTGATGCGCAAGGTAGCGCCAGCGCTTGCTGCGGGTTGCACGGCGATCTTGAAGCCGGCGAGCACCACCTCGCTTATCGCAGTAGCCTTGTTTGAGCTTCTGATGGATACGAACCTGCCAAAAGGGGTAGCGAACCTGGTAACCGGCAGCTCCAATGTGATTGGAACGGTACTGATGAACGATTCTCGCGTGCGCAAGGTTTCTTTCACAGGCTCTACTGAGGTAGGCAAGCTGCTGATGGAGCAAGCGGCAAAAACGGTCAAAAAGCTCGGACTGGAGCTGGGCGGCAACTCACCCGTGATCGTCTTCCCAGATGCCGATTTGGACAAAGCGGCACGCGATATCGTGGACAACAAGTTTGAAAACTGCGGTCAGGTATGTAATGGCATCAACCTGATCTATGCACATGAAGATATTCGCGAGCAGTTAGCTGAAAAAATCGTAGAGCTGGTCAGTGGTTTGAAAGTAGATATCGGCACACAGCCGGACGCAGATGTTGGTCCGTTGATTGATCAGGGAGCTGTCAAAAAGGTAGAGGCATTGGTCAACGACGCGGTTGCCAAAGGTGCCAAAGTGCTGACAGGCGGCAAGCGCTTAGAAGAAGACGTATATCAAAAAGGAAGCTTTTATGCGCCGACTGTACTCGATCATGTAACGCCTGAGATGGACATCACTCACGAAGAGATTTTTGGACCAGTAGCCCCAATTCTTTCGTTCAAGGATGAGGCAGAGGTATTGCAGCGCGCAAACAACACGCCATATGGATTGGCTGCCTATTTTTACACAAAAGACGCAGCACGTATCTACCGCGTGATCCAGGAATTGGAGACGGGAAACATCGGTGTGAATGGCACGTCGCTTGCCTATGTCCAAGCTCCGTTCGGCGGGGTAAAGGAAAGCGGTATGGGCAGAGAAGGCGGCCGTCACGGCTTGGATGAGTACCTGGAGTCCAAATACGTTGCGTTGACCCTGTAGACCGAGCAAACGAGGCAATGAACTGACAGACAGTGGTCGAGTGAGCGGGTGGCAGCAAGCCAGTCTGTACCCGCTTCACTTTTGACTACAGAACATCTCAAATAAGGTGGGAATGGCGTATGGGAAGTATTTCGAGCGCAGAATTGAATCAGGGCAACACGGAAACAGGCCATGATACCGAGAAGTTCGGGTATAAGCAGGAGCTGCATCGCGGACTGACGTTAAAGGACCTCATCATTTATGGCTTAATCACGATGCTGCCGATTGCACCGATTGAGGTATATGGACTTGTAGCGGGTTCGAGCTTTGGGATGGTTCCGTTCGTATACATGATCGGGATCGTCGCGATGGTGTTCACGGCATTGAGCTACAATACGATGAGCAGAGAGTTTCCCATTTCAGGCTCTGTCTATTCCTATGTACAGCGGGGCTTGAACCCACATGTGGGATTTGTAACGGGCTGGCTGATTATGATTGATTACATTATGTGTCCGGCGCTGCTGACAGGCTTTGCAGCATTGTGGCTGAACCGAATCGTTCCATCTATCCCTATTTATTTAATTATTCTGATATTTACAATCATCAATACATTCATTATCGCGCGCGGAATTACGCTGACTGCGATTGCCAACCGGATTTTCCTTGCCATGGAGCTAATCATTCTCGCACTCTTTATCTTTTTTGCTGTAAAGTACGTCTTTATCGATGGTCATGGCGCAGGTGGATTTTCTTTGGAGCCATTGTTCCAGGCAGACAAAATGGACCTTGGCTTTCTCGCAACAGCTACCTCGATTGCGGTTCTAGGATTTTTAGGCTTTGACGTCATCAGTACGTTGTCAGAGGAGGTCAAAAATCCGGTCAAAACAGTCGGAAGAGCTACCGTGTCGTCTCTTCTGATCATCGGTTTGTTGTTTGTTGTCCAGACCTATGTAGCAGCACTGGCTCATCCACAATACGAGAATTTGGACCCTGACATGGCGATGTTTGATATCGCAAGAGAGGTCGGTGGGGACTGGCTCTACTATACGTTCATCATCGTGGGCGTTCTCGCGGTAGGTGTGGCGAACGCGCTCGCGATACAATCCGCGATCTCCCGAATTATTTATTCGATGAGCAGAGACAAGCTGCTGCCGTTTTCAGGGGTCTTGGGCAAAATCCATCCGCAATACAAGACACCGTTCAATGCGACGATCTTTGTCGGGATCGTTACGCTGATCGTTGCCGTTACCGTTTCGATTGAAGCGATCGTGCAGCTTTTGAACTTTGGCGCGCTCACCTCATTCATGCTGTTGAACATTACCGTATTTGCCTACTTCTTTATCAAAAAACGCCAACGTGGTACGAAGGGCTTCCTGAAATACTGCTTACTACCTGCCATCGGTTTTAGCATTATCGCGTTTGTTTGGTCGGGTTTTGACTCAAAAACCTTCCTGGTGGGCTTTGTGTGGATGGCGATCGGCATTATTCTGGGCGCAGTGAAATCAAAAGGCTACAAAGAAGTGCCTCCAACACTTAGGGATGTATAAGAAAACAGAATTATGTTACAACTAAATAGAGCCAGCAGCGAAAAGGTGCATGGTGGGATCGTTTCTTTCCTTCATATATGAAAATATGTGAAGTTTTTTCTTTGATACAAAGAAAAGAATAGATGCGATCAGCTTACGGGGGTGTTTCCCATTTCAAACATAAAAGTTGCCATCATTGCTGGATATGAAGCAACCAGTCAACAAATCTGTGATCAGCTGACGGCTCTTTGGGGAGCGTATATTACCTTCATCCCGATGGCTGCAGGCCGTTATGAAGAGAGTATGGCGCAAGATGTCGACTTGATTTTGGTTAGTTCCCACATTATTTTTACCCGCTCTTCACCTGCTGTGATCAATAAGCGGACGGAGGTACAAATTATCGGCCGTACACTGTCCAAAGCAGGATGGGAAAAGATCAAAAATCTACCCGACGGAAATTACATGGTGGTCAATGATGAGCGCGATTCTGCTGTGGAGACGATTTCGTTGATCTATGAATTAGGGCTCAGAAATGTCAATCTGCTGCCGTGCTATCCTGATGTTCCTGAGTTGCCAAAAGCGGCAATTGCGATTACACCAGGTGAGCGCAGTTATGTTCCATCTCATATCGAGCACGTCATTGATCTGGGCGAACGGGTCGTTGATATTAGTACGATGGTCGAGATGCTGACGCGCTTTCACCTGCTCAATCATGAAACGACACTGATCTTAAACGAATATGCGAAAAATATCGTCTCGCGGAGCCAGGGCTTGCAAGCGACGATGCAAGGCTTAATTCACACCAAGAACCTGTTTGAGGAAACACTGAACATGGTGCAGGACGGTGTCGTTACGTATGATGAGCGAGGAAAGATTACCTTTCTCAACAAAGTAGCGGAGGAAATTTTGGCGCTTCCCTTTTCTCGTGTAGCCAATCGCGATATACGCTTGGTATTAAGAGAAATGAGGATTGATACCAGCTTCTTAGACAAGGATTTACAAAATCAATTAATTACGATTCGAAGCCAGAATATTCTGGTTAATAATATGAAGATTTTGAGTCGCGGCAACGTTGCGGAAGGCGTCATTACGTTCAAGATCGCCAAAGAAGTAGAGGAACTCGAGCTCAAGCTACGGACTCAGCTTCGCACAAATGGACATACGGCACGCTTCCACTTTTCTGACATTGTCACGAATTCGCCTCTCATGAAGCGGCTAGTAAGCCGCGCACAGCGAATGGCTCCGAATGATTTGGGCGTCCTCATATTGGGTGAAAACGGAACGGGCAAGGAGCTGTTTGCCCACTCTCTGCATAACGCGTCACTACGCGCCAATTTTCCTTTTGTCGCAGTCAATTGCAGCGCGCTCCCTGAGTCATTATTGGAAACCGAGCTGTTTGGATATGAAGATGGAGCTTTCACTGGCGCGAAAAAAGGAGGCAAGCCTGGCCTGTTTGAACAAGCGCACAGAGGGACGATCTTTTTGGATGAGATCGGCGACATATCTCCTCACCTGCAAACCAGACTGCTTCGCGTCGTTCAGCAAAAGGAGATTATTAAAGTTGGGGGAACCAAGGTGCTGCCGGTTGATGTCCGCGTCATAGCTGCAACCAACCGCAATCTGGTTACGATGATGAAGGAAGACAAATTCCGTGAAGATCTCTACTATCGGCTCAAGGTTTTGCAAATCGAGGTACCACCGCTTCGGGAGCGCAAAGAAGATATTCCTTATTTGGTCCAACACTTTTTGAAGAAGAAGAAGGTGCTTGCAGAATTGCCAGAGCCAATCATGGCGGCTATTACGCAGTATCAGTGGCCGGGCAATATCAGAGAGCTGGAAAACACGATCGAATATTTATCCATTATGAACGAGGGAGACCTGCAAATCGAGGACTTGCCGTTTAGCATCGGGGACTCGATCAATCAGGCAGCGAGCACGAGTGAGAAAACGGCACCGCTGATAGAAACCAACGATTCATCTGGTCAAAAGCTAGTGCCTGCTGATTATGCAGAGTTAGACGTCGAGAGACTCCTGTTAGAACTGATTTTAGAAGCCAAAATCAAAGGGCTGCACACTGGCCGGAAAAACCTTATCAAGCTGGCCCGAGAAAGAGGGATTCTCCTGACTGAGAGTCTGATACGCAAGCAGGTCGATCTTCTCCGCGAAAAAGGATTGGTCAACGTACAGATTGGCCGAGCAGGTTGCCAACTGACGACAAGGGGATACGCATATATAAAGAATCAAGAGCAAGAAGACTAGACTACTGTCTTTATGTAAAAAAGGGATATAATGGAGGGGAAGAAAAGCGAAAAGAAAGGATGTGGTAACAAATGCTGCAACAAAGAGGAGTGCGTATGGGTTACTTCCTAGCCATTTCGCTTTTGCTTTCAGCCTTGTTTTATTTTTTCGCCTCGAATTGGCCTGCGCTGGATCGATGGGGAAAAATCGGCGTAAGTGCTGCGGTACTGGTTCTTTTTTATCTTATGTCTTATGGCGGATCATTCGTATTCAAGCGGCACTCGTTCATTAGTAATTGGCTTCTGGTGGCAGGGGGATTGGCATTTGGGCTGAGTGTTGCGCTGATGGGACAAATTTACAATTCCCACGCGGATAGCTACATGCTCTTTATCGTCTGGTTCATTCCTAATCTGCTATTTGCCATACGGACCCGTTACCAGCCCTTTTATGTGATTAGCTATGTTCTCGCGCACCTGGCCATCTGTTTTTTCCTCCAGCCCTCTGTCGTTCATGTGACATACGAGGATGAATGGTGGTTCATGATTTATTGGCTGATCGCATTAGTGAATATCGCGTTATTCTGGCTCACCTCGACAGGGAGACTGCACTCGCGCCCGATCTACTACTTATCCTTTTTTGTCTTTCAGATAAGTCTGTTCAATTCCACTTTTATCGATGTGTATGGCCCATTTCCAGAGCTTTTGTATATGTTGGTGGGAGCAGGCTTGTTTATCACCTTTTTAAAAGGGCTGCCAAATCGCGGTTTGCTAATCGTCACATCGGCATTCCTGGCCCTGTTTTTACTGGCAAATTTCTTTTGGTTCATGCTGCAGCATTATTCGGAGGGCTTTTTCCTGATTGCGCTGTTGTTAGCGGCGGCGCTTGTATGGGGGGCAGTGGCAGGTATCAAATGGCTGCGCCAGGAATCGCCTTATCAACAGAGCGGCTGGGTCCGGTTTTTTCAAGAGGCGTTTACGGTTCTTGTCACAACGATTGCGTCCCTGATCGGTGCGATCTCGCTGTCGGGTCTGCTTTTCTTTATTATGGATGAAGAAACCGTCGTAAATTTTATTTTCTTCTTGTCCTTAATCGGCTTTGTTGCGCCAGTCCTGTTCTACTCCAAAATGAATGCTACGGTGAGGTATACCCTGCTCACGATGGGATATATTCTCGCAACCGGCTCCTCTCTCTTTTTGGAAGGCTATTACTGGATCGTTTTCTTGGCTGTGCTTCTATATGCGTGGTTTACTTTATCCAGTATTCCAGCGCGATTATTGACCCAGCTAGCCTTTCTGCTCGTCCTGTTTTTTGAGCTGCATCAATCTGCGGTACAGGAAGAGACCATTATGTTGATTTTTGTTGTCACACAGCTAGCGATGTATTTCCTTCCGCGTCTGCCAGTGGTTTTGCAAAACAGCTCTTTGGTTTATGCGCTGCTCAGTTTTTTAGCGCTGACGGAGACGAATTCGTACGGCCTAACTATGAATGTGGCGGTTAACCTGGTGTTTTTCGGCTTTAGCACGTATATGCTCTATCATACGCTGCATCGAAACAGGCGAGTGGATTTTGGAATCGTCCTTGCCTTTTGGTTCGCCTTTTTATTGATGAAATACTACGACTTCCTCTGGAGCTTGCTCCATAAGTCGCTCTCGTTATTTCTGCTCAGCCTGGTGTTCTTTGTGGTCAGCTACTGGCTTGATCGTCGCACCAAAGAAGAAGTGCCCCTACAGCCAGCATTTTTTGCCCACAAACATAAGCGACTGCTTCTTGGTGCCACCATTCTGCTGCAATTTGCGATTATTGGCTATCAAGTGTGGAATAGCGAGTCGATTCTTGCCAACGGAACGACAGTCAAGCTCGAGCTGGCGCCTGTGGACCCGCGCTCCCTTTTGCAAGGCGATTATGTGCGGCTGTCTTATACGATCGCTACCTTGCCTGATACAGATTTGGAGTCAGGGAAAAAGCTTAGGGTTGTGCTGAGGAAAAATGACAACGGGGTTCACGAATACAGCGGCTACTACGAACAAGACGGCGTGTGGAATCGACCGTATGAAAAACAAGCGTCAGATGTCATCATCAACGGGAAAACACTCGGCTACCAACGGATCGAGTATGGGATCGAAAGCTTTTTTGTCCCAGAAGGAACCGGTCGTGAAGTCGAACGAACCGCGAGATATGCGATAATAAAAGTAGGTAGCAAAGGCGATGCTCTGCTGGAGAGCTTGACGCCTCAATAAAGAGTAAGGAAGGGAAGCTGCTCGATTCACTGAGCAGCTTCTTTGGCATGAGGGGGGTTCGGCGTATGCTGTAGCGTCAGCTGATTGACCACATTTCGCACTAGTAAAAGTCCGGTAAGCCCCATAATCAAAAACAAGATTGCCATAACCATAGAAGGCAGGAGGGCACCCATACTGATGGCAATGGAGCCCATGATCCTGGCACCTTGCAGCACTAATCCATTCACGGCCATATAGGAGCTGCGAGCATCGTCTCGTACAAGCTGCGCCAAATACGTCTGGCGTGTCGGGATATGAATCAATTCACCAATCGTAGCCAAAAGCATGGCAAGCGTAATGATGACGAGTGAATTGCTGTAGGCTATCACTGCATACCCGACGATATAAAAAAGGGCGCTGAAATGCAGGGCAGATGCTTCGGGCATATACTTGATCAGCTTGGTAACGATGAGAGACAAACAAACGATAAGAAGTGTGTTTTCCAGTTGTATGAAGCCAAATACCTTGATTCCTGTTAGTTCAAAGGAAAACCAGTCCCATAAATGGATGTGCTGTGGGACAAATTCTTTGGCTAGCCTGACAGCCACATAATTGGAGGTTTGAAATTCGATTGAAAAAATGAACAGACCTCCTAGTGAAAACAGCAAAAATCGGCGATCTGTCATTACCTGCTTGTAGCTGTTGATCAGATCCTTGATGATACCTGTTCCGTTTACGGGAGGATTGCTGGAAGCGATGTTGTGATAGGACTCCTGCATATAATAGGCAGTCAAAAAAAGAGTGAACATACTGACGAGCGTTAATACAGAGAGCAGCTCGAAGCGATGAGTGGCAAACAAAAGACCGCCAAAGACTGACCCGATCGCGATAGACAAATTGGTCGCCCAATAGTTAATACTGTACATAAAGGTTCGATTTTCTTTTGTACTGACATCAATCAGCATCGCATCTGCGGCAGGGTTGATCATTCCATTGCTCGCGTTTTGAACGAGCATCATCACAAAGGTGAGCCATGCCGAATCCAACCACGGAGAATTGGCCAACGCCATAATGACAAAGGCAAAGCACTGGGCCCATTGTCCGTACACCATCACCTTTTTTCTGCCCCAGCGGTCAGCTAAATAGCCTCCATAAAAGCCCATCAAAATTTGGGCGCAAATCGTAACAAATAGCAAAACACCTGCTAATGCTTGCCCCAGCTTGTCTGAAAAATAGATGGCCATAAACGGAAAGATCATCATTCCAACAAGCCGTGTCAGAAAGGAAGTCACAATGCGAATACGGATGTTGGGATGCAGATCGGAAAAGTTCATGTGCGGACCACCCTTCGTTTTTCTCTAATTGTAGCTATGAAAAGGGGAAGAAAAAGGGTAAGATTCGATTGTGAATTTCACCTTTTATGGAACGGGAGAGCGCATGAAAAGCAACCAACACTTTATGCAACTGCTGTTTGGCCTAACCGAGTGGGAGAGTGGCAAGGAGCAAACGATCCGAATTCAGGATTTAGCTGAGCTGCTTTGCTGTACTCTTCGTAATGTAAAGCTGATTTTGCGCAAGTGGGAAAAAGAAGGACTGTTGCGTTGGAAGGCAGGTGTTGGACGGGGGAATCATTCGACACTCACGATCATGTGCGATATCGGCAGCTTTGTGACGGATACCTTCCATACTCTGCTCAGGGAAGGGAAAGTTAAAGAAGCGGTCGAGCTGTTGCAGCATAAAAATGTGCCTGTCCAAATCAAGCTTCAGCTTCAAGCCATTTGGGACAGTCAATTTGGCTTTGTAGCTGAGCGTGATAAGAATCAGCATCTCGATGTCCTGCGAATTCCACGTAATCGCGCTTTTTCAACAATAGATCCGGCATTTGTAGCTGTTTCAGCCGAGAGCCATTTTATCCGGCAAATTTGCCATACGCTGGTCATGTACGATCCAGTTACAGAGGACTTTATTCCGCAGCTGGCACATGACTGGGAAAGTAGCGAGGATTTGACCGTCTGGACGTTTTATTTACGAAAGAAAGTACGGTTTCATCATGGAAGAATCTTTACTGGAGCCGATGTTGTGCATACGGTCGAGCGATTAATTGAGCTCGATTCCCCCTTTTGCTGGCAGGTGGAGGATATTGAGTCGATGGAGCTGCCTAACGACCAGACGATACTTTTTCATCTGCGCAAACCAAACGGCTTCTTTCTACATTTGATTGCATCGATCGGCTTGTCCATTTTGCCATGTGATGTACCTTTTTCGGAGCAGGGAATCATTGGGACAGGACCTTTTCGCATGATTGAATTTACTGAGTCCCGATTGGTGCTTGGAGCATTTGAGGAGTATTACCGGGAGAGAGCTCTCCTGGATCGGGTGGAAATTTGGAGAGCGCCGGGCACAACGTCATATGCCGAGCTGCGATACCAGCTTACTGAGGTGGAGGCGGGGACAGATTCACTTGAGCAAAGCGAAAACAGCAAAGATCTGGAGTTTCAGGAGCAAGGCTGTCATTACTTGAATTTCAATTTTCGAAAGCCTGGCATCCATCATGATTTTGCTTTTCGGCAAGCAATCAAGCAGCTGATCAATCCAGTTGAGATGATCCGTGATTTGGGAAAAGTAAGGTTCTCTCCTGCAGGCAGCTTTTTGCCAGAGAGGAGCCGCATGATGGATTTTGAAGCCTCTTCTTTAGAGGAGGCGCGCGGCTGGTTGAAGCAAAGCGCTTATCAGGGAGAGACGCTGACACTGTTTTATGGAGAAGGGAAAAAATGCGATGATGAAGCAGACTGGTTCAAGCAGCGGTGCGAACGGATCGGTATCTCGCTACAAGTAATGTCCATCAATAAAGCCGAGTTTTTGTCCGATTATCCAGATCGCTGTGCAGATATGGCCATGATGGGTGAAGTGCTGCAACGAGATGTCGAGCTGGGCCTCATTGAGATATACAAAAACACATGTACGATGGTCTATCGATTTCTGGATGACGAAAGACGTGCAATAGTCGATCGGCGCATGACAGAGATTCTCGGATTGGCAGATCGCCAGAGACGGATGAAGGCGCTTGAAAAAATGGAGGATATGCTTAGGGAGGAGCTTTGGTTAACGTTTATTTATCATGTAAAACGCAGAGATCGCTATCATCCCGCCTTGCAGGGAATTGCTGTTGATTCCTTTGGCTGGATCGACTTTTCTAGGCTATGGGTAAAGCCATTCGTTACCAGTCTGTAACCTTTTTTTGTCGAACTTTTCCTATCATAGAAGGAATTGCAGATCACAGTCTTGGCTGTGTTGTGCTGACCGCAAGCGGTCACATCCAATTTTTTGAAAGACGTCACGGGCGTTTTTCACGGAAAAGGGAGGAGTTACCGTTGAACAAGAGCGCGAAAAAAGGAATTTCATTACTGCTGGCAACATCGGTGTTGGCTAGCCCATTTGTCTTGGTGCCGAATGCTGCACATGCACTTACCGTTGAAGAGGTTTCGGCGGACGATACGGGTGTAGACGAGCAAACAGAATATACAATTGAGTTCGAGATCGACAAGGAACTGAAAGCGGGCGGCACGATCACTGTTAAATTCCCTTCTGGATATGAGGTAGACAAGAACCTGAAAAAGAAGGATGTCACACTTGAAGATGACTATGGCGACAAGATCGCGATTTACAGTGTGGATGCGACTAAAACAACGGTCGATATCGAAGTAGACGAAAAGATCAAAAAAGGCACAACCCTCGTACTGACCATCGATAAAGTAACTAACCCTGACGAAAAGGGCAGTTATTCGATCGGTGTAAAAACAAGTGCCGAGAATACCTTTAAAAATGAAAAAATCAGTATTGGCAAATCCTCGAGCAGTAGCAGCAGCAGCGGAAAATTCGGAGTCTCGCTTAGCAACAAAGACACAGGTGCGGCAACCTCTCTGACGTTGGGTAAGATAAGCCTCGCTTCCAAGACAAAGCTCAAAGAGGGCAAGTACATTTACGTCAATTTCCCGACCAAGGACATGCTTCCGAAGAGCATCAGCAAGTCTGATGTTCGCGTAAATGGAGAGAAGGTCGATTATCTATCCATTCTGTCTAATAATACAGTTCGTATCGAGATTCCAAGCCGAGTAGATGGAGACAACTATATTGATGTAGAATTCTCAAAATCAGCAGGAATCGTGAATCCATCAAAGGCAGACAAATATTATACCTTCATCATTGAATACGATGATAAGGAGTATAAGTCCAAAGATGTAGAGGTGACCGGTTCTTCGTCCAGCTCCTCTTCGTTCTCCGTGGGGATGTCCGATTACAAGGCAGGAGCACGTGCCAGCTACACGTTTGATTTGGAGCTATCCGAAAGACTGTATTCGAATACAGACATTCAAATTGACTTCCCAACAGCAGACATGGTGCCGCCTGTACTCTCCGCTTATAATGTAACGGTAAACGGAGACCAGGTGTCGAACTTGTCTACGAGTGGAAGCAGGGTTAGTTTCCGTACGCCAAGTGGATTCAAGACAACAGACAGCGTAACGATCCGCTTTACCCAGGATGCCTATATTACCAACCCGAGAACAGCAGGATTTTATAACATCACAGCCAAAGTCGATGGCAAGACGTATCGCTCCAAAGACTTCCAGATTACTGGTGCGGCAGCACCTACCCCTGTCACGGTAGATAATTCGTTGGCAACCATCGGTCTCACAAGAGCAACAGCTTCTACGCCTGCTGGCTTGCAGATCGGTATTAAAGGTCTGGGAGTTTCGATTCCACGTGCCCAAGGGTTCGTTGAGGTCGTACTTCCTGTCGGATTCCGTGCACCAGCCTATTTGCCAGCAAACACGGTGACGGTAAACGGCGTGGCTGCCAACTATGTAGGTGTGCGTGGCCAAAATCTCATTATTTATCCTTCTCAGGATATTCCGGCACAAACCGCTGTTCAGGTAAATATCGCGGAAACAGCAGGAATCGTGAATCCGGCGACTGCGGGCGTATACAGCATCGGTGTGTATACCTCTGAGGAAAAAGGACTACTGTTTGCTCGTCCGACGACGATTGTTGCACTGAACGGTGTGAGCTTCAAGGTGGATGTAGCGTCCTTTACCAAGTCCGGTAAAACGACAGCCCTTGCAGTAGCTCCTTATACTGTCAATGGCAACACGCTGATTCCTACTACGTTTTACCGTGACGCACTCGGCTTCCAAATCACCTACACAAAAACGACGGCTAAAGTCGTAAGCGGAAGTACAGTCATGAACTTTAAAGTAGGTTCCAATGTCGCCACTATCAACGGACAAAACGTAACACTTCCGGCTGCGGTTCAGCTGAAGAACAACATTCCGACGCTGCCACTCAAAACGATTGCCGATCGTACAGGCTACAAAATCATTTATGTGAACGGAAATTACACCGTTTATAAATAGAGCAATCCGGTACAGCCCCGCTTATTGGCGGGGTTTTTTGTTCTAAAAGGACATCCCTCCCCATACGATTGTACAAGAAGGGTACGTTAGGGGGGAGTAATTATGAATGACCACATGAAGCGGCCACGCCACGAAATCGTCATGATCAATCGACGCAGCTTGGCGATTTCGGGAGTGAAAAACGTCGAAAGCTTTGACAGCGAAGAGTTCCTCTTGGAGACGGATGGCGGCTTTTTAACGATACGTGGCCAAAATCTTCATATGAAAAATCTGAGTTTGGAAACCGGAGAAGTGGCGATCGAGGGCCTTGTTCATGAAATGGCCTATCTGGAGCAAGGGCAGGCCGGGGATCGGTCGAGAGGATTCTTCGGCAAGTTATTCAAGTGAGTATCACTATCCAGCTGCAGACGGTGCTGGCCATGTCGACGTGTGGAGCATTAATGGGAATTGGATTTGATACGTACCATGTTTTCAAAGGGAAGAGCAGGCTGCCGCTTTGGCTCGTTTTTATCTTCGACATCCTCTTTTGGGTGGGAAGCATGGGTGCCGTTTTTTATATCCTTTTAAAGGTGAATGATGGAGTCATTCGCTTCCCGATCTTTTTTGGAATGATCTTCGGTGCGTGGCTGTATTTCTTAATAGGTAGTAAGAAGTATATCCATTTTTTACACCGCGTGATAAAATTCTGTCAGTGGTTATACCGAACGATCATACAAATCATTGACACCCTCGTTGTTCGTCCCGTGCTGTTTCTTTATCGGGTGATCCTGATGTTGCTGGCATTTTTGTATTCCGTATTGCTTGCGATCACAGGCTTTTTGTGGAAAGTGACACGTTTTGTCATTTCTCCGTTTGCCAAATGGGGTCAAGTTTTGGGGAAAAAAATGTTCGGGAAAACAACAGGAATTTGGACCAATTGGAAGAATTGGTTTCACTCAAAGAGAAAGCGGGAGTAAAACGAGGTGGCCTACTTATGAGAAAAGTGAAAACCATGCCAACAAATCGAAAAGGGCAACGCCGCAGAATGAGGCTCTTTTTCTTTTTCGTCCTCTGCTTCTTCGTCTGGACTGGCTATACCCTGTATGTACAGAGTGGTGTGCTGGCACAGAAGAAGACCGAGCTGGATACATTGAAGCAAGAGGCTGCGTCTCTGCAGCAAAAGCAAGAGGAGCTCAGCTACGAAGCCAGCCGACTCAATGACCAGGAGTATTTGGCTGAGCTGGCGCGAAAACGCATTTTCTACACCAAGCAGGGCGAGAGTATCTACGTGATTCCAGAATAAGTTGCCTTATCTGATCTTCGAGGAGAGGGAGGCTTTCCACATACATGGGAGTCGAGGTCGGAAGCAAACTTGAAGGAAAAGTGACAGGTATTACGAAATTTGGCGCGTTTGTAGAGTTGCCTGGGAATGTGACCGGTCTTGTCCACATTAGTGAGGTATCTGACGTGTATGTCAAAGACATTCATCAGTTCTTGAAAATCGGTGACAAGGTGATCGTAAAGATACTGAATATGCGCGAAGGCAAGATAGGTTTGTCGATTAAAAAAGCACAGGAAAAAGAACGGCCGTCGAAAAGCTCACGTGAGCGCGGAGAAGGCTTTGAAGATAAATTAAATCGCTTTTTAAAAGAAAGCGAGGACCGCCAATCCCCACTGAAAAAGAGCGGGGACAAAAAGGGACGCGGTCGGTGAGTTTAATTCGGAAAATTGTGATTTTTCTTTCTTTATGAAAAGTGTATTTTACTGCAAATTCAGGAAGGGCATTTGAAAGCAATGACGAATACGTATCGTAAGCCCGTTTCGCAAAGCGCGAATCACCTGTCAGCCGACGTTATCCGCCATAACGTCGGTTTTTTTTGTCCAAATGCGTTAATGAATTTGTCGCACGATTCTGTGAATACGATTTGGTTTTTTGACAAATTTTACAATATCACCTCCGTATAATTGAGAAACACATTGAACAAGAACGGGGTGGTACGAAATGATCGCAAACAAAAATGTGACTGGAGCCGGGCAGGTATGGACCAGGCAAGTTTCTGAACGAATGGATACAACTACACGGACGTGGGGAGAAAAGGTAGCGGATGCTATACAGAAATGGAATGTTCTCCCGCTATTGATGGGCTTTTTGCTCGGACGTGCGCTAATTCTCGAAGAACTGACCCCTTTTGTCATACCTTATTTCATCGTCATGTTTTATATCCGTCGTGATTGTATTCTAACAACAGGATTTGCCCTGATTTTGGGCGCCTTTACGCAATCCGTTCCCGTTGGTCTCCAAACCATTCTGAGTGTGGTATTGTCGCTCGTTGTGTGCAGGATCATGGAGCGGACGCGCAGGAAGGATTTCTCCCGTACGCCCATTCTGGTTGTAGTAACGGTATTCATCAGTCATTTGCTCTATGCAGCATTGACCAACCAGGTAAATACATATGAGCTGGTGATGGTGGCAGTCGAAGCAGTACTTGGGTTCGTTCTTACGCTAATTTTCATCCAGTCGCTCTCAATCATCCATCTGGCAAAGCCGTATGAACCGTTAAAAAACGAAGAGATCGTGTCCTTGGTCATTTTGCTGGCTTCCTTAATGACAGGGACGGTTGATTGGATGGTAGAGGGAATATCGATGGAGCATGTGCTCTCACGCTATTTGCTCCTTGTCTTTGCCTTCGTCGGAGGTGGCACGATAGGTGCCGCTGTTGGCGTGGTGACTGGTCTTATTCTCAGTCTGGCAAATGTCAGTGCACTTTTGCAAATTAATTTACTGGCCTTCTCCGGGCTTTTGGCTGGCCTGCTGAAGGAGGGCGGAAAAGTAGGGGTTTCCGCAGGGCTTTTGATTGGTTCCGCCATCCTTGCGATTTATGGCGGTGCAGAAGAGACGCTTTACTTCTCATTGGTTGAAACTTCGATTTCGATTGCCCTCTTTATTTTGACACCGGCAGCACTATGGAAAAAGGTTGCTCGATTTATTCCCGGGACACCCGAAAATCTGCAATCCCATCAGGAATACATGCGTCGTGTCCGTGATGTCACTGCAGGGAAAATCCAGCAGTTTTCCGATTTGTTCACGCAGTTGTCCCACAGCTTTGCCCTGACGGCAGATCGTGATGAGATCGAGGAGCAGGCAGATGCCTTCCTCAGTCGCGTAACTGAATTCACATGCCAGAAGTGCTGGAAAAAAGAACAGTGCTGGGAAAAGGATATGCAGGCTACCTACGAAGGTATGCGCTTCCTTATGGATAAGGTGTATGAAAATGGTACGCTTGCTGGCGTAACGCCGCCACGAGATTGGGAACGCAAATGCGTGAAAACGGAAAAAGTGATGACTGTAATCGAGCAGGAGTACGATCGCCAGCAGTCGTTTGATCAATTGAAAAAGCAGGTAAAGGAAAGCCGCAAGCTCGTTGCTGATCAGCTGTCAGGGGTTTCGCGTGTCATGAGTGACTTTGCCCGGGAAATCCAACGGGAGGGCATGGAGCTGAGCTTACAGGAGAAGCAAGTATCGAAGGCGCTGGAGGGGCTGGGTCTTTCCGTACGCCGCGTTGACATACACAGCTTGGAGGAAGGCAAGGTGGATATCGAAATCAGCCAGCCTACCTGCTATGGACGGGATGAGTGTGCCAAGATCGTGGCACCCATGCTGACGGAAATACTGGGAGAGAATATCGTGGTCAGGCAGCGGCATTGTGAAGCGCAAAAAGACGGCTCTTGCACCATGTGCCTCGCCTCTGCCAAAACGTTTGAGATTGATATCGGAGTAGCTGGTGCTGCCAAGGACGGCAAGCTGTTATCCGGTGACAGCTTCCGCACGATGGACTTGGGGAATGGAAAGATGGCCCTGGCGATTAGTGACGGGATGGGAAATGGAGAGCGAGCCTCCCTGGAGAGCCAGTCTGCTCTCGATATGCTCCAGCAGCTGTTGCGCTCAGGAATGGACGAAAAAATATCGATCAAAACGGTGAATTCAGTGCTCGCCCTGCGCTCGACAGAGGAGATGTTTGCCACTGTTGACCTAGCTTTGATTGACCTCCAAACTGCTCACACCCGGTTTATTAAAATTGGCTCTACCCCCAGCTTTGTGAAAAGAAGTCATGACGTCATTACGATCACAGCGAACAATTTGCCAGTAGGCATTTTAGACGAAATCGAGGTAGATGTTGTCTCCCGGATGCTCAAGCCTGGTGATCTGCTTATCATGATGTCGGATGGCATCTACGAGGCTCCACGGCACATCGAGAATCGGCAGGTGTGGATGAAGCGGATTATTAGTGAGCTGGAAACCGATGATCCGCAAGAAGTAGCAGATCTTTTGCTGGAGAAGGTCATACGGCAGCACTCCGGAAAGATCGTCGATGACATGACCGTGCTCGTGGCGCGGATCGACCGATTCGTTCCTCAATGGGCAGCCATTCAGGTCCACGGTATGCCGAAGCTGGAGCGTCCACGGATTGTAAGTTAAGAGTATGTTTTCTGATCTCCCCGTCGATACTGTTGCTAAAACAGGCAGAATGGGGAGATTATTTGTGAAAGAAGCGACACTTAAACAAATTTTGGTGGTAACCGATGGCTGCTCGAATTCTGGCATGAGTCCAGTTGCTGCAGCCTCCCTGGCAAGAGAGCAGGGTATTACCGTCAATGTGATTGGCGTCATCGACAAAAGTGAGCTGGGTGAAAAGGGAGAACGTGAGATTCGGGATATAGCGGAAGCGGGGGGCGGCCTGTGTGATATTGTCTATCCGCAGCAATTGGCACAAACGGTACAGATGCTGACGCGCAAAGCGATGACACGAACCATTCACCAAGTCGTCAATAAAGAATTGAAAGAGATTTTGGGCGATTCCGGGATAGACGAGCTGGCTCCGGAGAAAAGAGTTCAGGTTGCGGGGATGGTGGATGAGCTGGGCGAAAAAAGCAGTCTCAACGTCGTTATGCTGGTAGATACCTCAGGAAGCATGAAGCCCAAGCTGTCTGCGGTTCAACAGGCGATCCATGATTTTAGCATCAGTCTGCATTCGCGAAGCGGACAGAGCAGAATGGCGGTTGGCTCTTTCCCGGGAAAACATAAATATTTGGACATTCGTATTCCGTGGACAGAAAAAGTGGAGCAGGCCCATCAAATCACCAGTGATTTAGCGATGAGCGGTATTACTCCTACTGGTCCAGCCATTGTCGAAGCGATTGCTTTGTTTGAGCAGGTAAAGCTCCCTCAGCCGTTAGCTGACCGCTATGCAAGCATGGAAGAGGATGACGATCACAACGGAAGCTTGCGTGACCATGTCTTCTAAAGTGAATATCCCTGATTTGCCGAAGTATTTTCAGGGCAAATGGAACAAAAAAAAGTATCACGTCCTAAGGGAGCTGGGGCGTGGTGCGAACGGGGCTGTATATTTAACCTCTCAGAGTGGCGCAATGCGCGCGGTTAAAGTCGGGCTCGAAGGCATGGATATCTTAATGGAAGTAAACGTGCTAAAAAGCGTACAGCAGGGGCGGGATTCCCGAGTGGGACCGCTCCTGTGTGATGTAGATGATCTGGTCTTAAACGGCAAGCCCTGTACGTTTTATGCTATGGAATATCTGGATGGGGAGCAGCTGGACCATTATATACGGCGGGCTGGGACTGAGTGGGTGGCAGTGATGATTGTCCAACTGCTCGCCCGTCTCGACATTCTTCACAAGCACGGCTGGGTATTTGGCGATCTGAAGCCAGAGAATATCATGGTGACAAAGTCTGACAAGCAGGTACGTCTGATCGATTTCGGGGGAGTTACCAAGCTGGGCAATGCCGTTCGCCAATTCACCGAAGAGTATGATCGTGCTGCCTGGCATGCTGGAGACAGACGTGCAGAAATTGGTTATGATCTGTTCTCGGCGGCTGTCATGATGGTGCGACTTATGGTTGACAAGGAATCGTGGAAAAGTAGCTTGAGCGACCCGCGCGAGACGACATTGCTCTGTGATATAATACGGAAAAGTGACAGACTATACCCCTATCGAGTGTCTCTTCTAAAGGCCTTTCACGGAAAGTTCGCAACGGCGGGGGAAATGAGAGCAGAGCTGCTGGCTATTCTGCGAGAGCAGACTGTTGCTGCTATGCAGAAACCAAAGCAGGCATCCAAACACGCGGGCAAAGGAATCAGTGGCCTGTTTGTTGCCTCTTTGCTGCTTTTGGCTGGAACTTTGTATTATGCATGGTTCATGTGAAGGGTGTGACAGTCGTGTCCTCAGATTTGGTGATGGATACATGCTTATTGGCTGGCTCAATTATTTTGAAGAACGGTGGAGAGACCTACCGGACAGAAGAGACGATGGCGCTGATAGCACAGGCAGCGGGAATGGATGATGTCAACAGCTCGGCTACGCCGACAAGCATCATTTTGTCATTTCGCTGCAAGGGGCAGGACCATACACGTATGGTTCGCACTCCGAGAAGAACAACCAATCTAAACAAAATTACACTGGTCAACGATGTTTCCAGAAAATTTGTCGGTGGTGGCATCAATCTGGAGCAAGCGTATTTGACCCTGCGTGAAATTGATCAAAAAAAGCCGCTGTATCCCAAATGGATGCAGCACTTTGCAGCCACGATTGCCAGCGGCTCCTTTTCTATGCTGGTTGGTGGAACCTGGTACGATCTTGCTCCGGCCGCTTTGGCAGGTCTGATCGTCAACCTGAGTCAGGAATATTTGGAACAGTTTGTACGAATGAAGTTTTTTACGGAGTTTTCTGCGGCTTTATTGGGAGGATTATTCGCATTACTTTCTGTGACGATATTTCCACAGCTGCACATTAGCATCATTATTATTGGTGCGATGCTCCCGATGTTCCCTGGTATCGCGATTACCAACTCGTTGCGTGATTTGATGGCGGGGGATTTGGTTGCGGGAGTCTCGCGCGGAGTGGAAGCGATGCTGACAGCTGTTTCCGTCGCGGTCGCTACAGCTATTATTCTTTGGTTTATGAGGTGAGCCCGGATGTTGCTGCAGGGTATGGTGCTTAGCCTGATTTCATCAACCGCGTGGTGTGTTCTGTTCAACGTTCCAGTTCGTACGATCTTTGCAGGGGGACTGGCGGGGATGATCGGATTTCTGGTCTTTTCCTATCTTCCTACACTGGGTGCGGAGGTATTGTTGTCCACCTTTGTTGCTGCTGCGGTTGTATCCTTGTTAAGCCAGTTACTATCCATCATTTTGCGTGTCCCTTCTACTAATTTTAGCGTTGCGGGAATTATCCCGCTCGTTCCAGGATCATTGGCCTACAAATCCATGCTGGCCTTTGTGAATAATGATTATGTAGAGGGTATTACACTCGCTACCAAGACGATGATGGTAGCAGGAGCTATCGCTTCTGGACTGATGTTTGGCATTTCTGTGTTGACGATTTGGAGAGGAGCACGTCATGCTGGCAGACGTACGCAACGAGATTGAATCAGAAAAATTGCTGATTCCAGGTGAAGCTGTAGTTGTAGGCGTTTCAGGTGGAAATGATTCTACAGCTCTTTTGCATATCTTGGCGACTCTGAATGAAAACTATCATTACGGTTGGAAGCTTCATGCTGTGCACGTTAACCATATGTTTCGCGGGGAAGAGGCGAAGCAGGATGCACGGTATGCAGAGGAGCTGTGCAAAAGGCTCGGCGTCACCTTTCACCTGTTTGAGTATGACGTGCCCGCTTATATGGAACAAACGGGATTGGGAGGACAGGAAGCCAGCCGCGAAATTCGCTATCGCTTGTATCGAGAAGTAGGGACCAAGTACAATGCGACCAAGCTGGCAGTGGCCCATCATGCCGATGATCAGGTAGAGACGATCCTTTTTCGCTTCGTACGCGGGACAAGGCTCCATGGGTTGTCTGGAATGGCGAAGCGGCGTCCACTTGAGGAAAGCAATATGGAACTGATTCGGCCGCTTCTGCATAAAACCCGCAAAGAACTGGAAGCCTACTGTCTGGAAAATGAACTGGAGCCACGAGAGGACAGCAGCAACCGATCACGCAAGTACACGCGTAATTTGCTGCGGTTGGATGTGATGCCGCTACTGGCGAAGGTCAATGATCGCTACCGCGAGCATATTATAGAAGCAGCAGCGGCAATCGGGCAGGACGAGGCCTTTCTGGTGAAGCTGGCACGCGAGCATTTGGAGCAGGTCACAATGGAGACAAAACAGGACGCAATTGTGATCGACAAAGACAAGTTTCAAACTTGTGACGTTGCTTTACAAAGGAGAATGATTACTCTAATATTAAGTTATCTCTCAAAACAAACCGAATGGTCTTCGCAGCATGTGGAGACCGTTTTGCACATGCTAGGGGGAAGTCGTCCTTCTGCGGAATTGCATTTGCCCGGGCAGATGGTTGTCAGCCGGATGTACGGACGAATTCTTTTTCGTTGTAGTGGGCGGGAAGATCGCATACATACGTATTGTTACGAACTCGCCGTTCCGGGTACTACCTGGATCGATGAGAGCAAGGCCACGGTACATATTACTTACCTTGAGGGTCCCATGGATTTGGAGCGACTTCCGAAGAATGAAGCGGTATTTGATGCTGATCATTTGCCTGGAGCGCTGTATTTGCGTAACCGAAAACCTGGAGACCGCCTCACCCTGTTTGGCTCAGCAGATGGAAAAAAGCTGAAGGATTTACTGATTGATGCCAAATTCCCGAGAGTCTGGCGGGACAAACTTCCGCTATTAACGGCGGGCGATGAGGTGATTTTGGTACCGGGCGTGCGCCGTTCCGCCGTAGCGCCAGTGAGTGAACAGACCAGGCGTTTTCTACACGTGCGGATAGAGTTTGGAGAAGATTGGCGGGAGGTTTTTTCATGAATCAAGACATCGAGAAGATTTTGCTATCAGAGAAAGAAATCGCAGACAAGGTACAGGAATTGGGCAAGATGCTGGCTGCAGAATATCGGGATAAAAATCCTTTGGTCATCTGCGTGCTGAAAGGTGCAGTTGTGTTTATGGCTGACCTGATCCGTCACATGGACATTCCTTGCGAGATGGACTTCATGGCTGTTTCCAGCTACGGAAGCGGAACAGAGTCTTCTGGCCAGGTGAAAATCCTGAAGGATCTGGATGCCTCCGTGCAAAACAGGCACGTACTGGTAGTAGAGGATATCATGGACAGCGGACTCACGCTAAGCCGACTGCTTGAGCTGTTGCGCCATCGTGAGGCAGCATCTGTAAAAGTGGTGACTCTCCTGAACAAGCCAGAGCGTCGCAAGGTGGATTTGTCTCCTGATTACAGCGGCTACGATATTCCTGACGAATTCGTTGTCGGATATGGCTTGGATTATTCCGAGAAATATCGCAATCTGCCGTACATTGGGGTTTTGAAGCCTGAAGTCTACACGAAGTAGGTTTGTTGTGGAGACTGTGCTTACTATGATAAAATGTGAAAAGTGTCTGTTCGTGAGAGGAGGTAAGGCATGAATCGCTTTTTTCGTAATACCGGGTTCTACCTACTGATTTTTCTTGTCACGGTCGGGATCGTGAATTTCATCCTCTCCGGTACTGATAAGGTTGGGAAACTTACATATCAGGATTTCCGGGTACAGCTGAAGGCCGACAACATTACTGAGTTGTCTATTCGACCAGAGAACGGTACATACCGCATCGAAGGTACGTTAGCCAAGGCAATTCCGGGACAGGAAAGCAACAAATTCTTTACCAACGTGTTTTTGTATGACTCTGATATTATCTCTTTGGTAGAAGCGAAGATTGATGAACAAAAAATGAAGAAGGTAGAGGTCAATCCGGCCGAGGGTAATAGCATTTGGCTCACGTTCCTGACTTCCATCATCCCGTTTGTCATCATTTTCATTCTGTTTTTCTTCCTTTTGAATAATGCCCAGGGTGGCGGAAGCCGAGTGATGAACTTCGGTAAAAGCCGCGCGAAGCTTTACAATGAAGAGAAGAAACGCGTTACATTCGACGATGTAGCGGGTGCAGACGAAGAGAAAGCGGAGCTGGAAGAAGTCGTTGACTTCCTGAAAGACCCGCGCAAATTTAACGCTGTTGGTGCCCGTATTCCTAAAGGGGTCCTGCTTGTAGGTCCTCCAGGTACAGGTAAAACCTTGCTCGCTCGTGCGGTTGCCGGTGAAGCAGGTGTTCCGTTCTTCAGCATCTCTGGTTCTGACTTTGTGGAGATGTTCGTCGGGGTGGGTGCATCCCGCGTGCGTGACCTGTTTGAAAATGCAAAGAAAAATGCACCTTGCATTATCTTTATTGACGAGATTGACGCGGTTGGTCGTCAACGCGGAGCTGGACTCGGCGGCGGCCACGATGAGCGTGAGCAAACTCTCAACCAGTTGCTCGTTGAAATGGACGGTTTCGGTGGAAACGAAGGCATCATCATGGTGGCTGCGACAAACCGACCTGACATTCTCGACCCGGCCCTTCTTCGTCCGGGACGCTTTGACCGTCAAATTACAGTAGATCGCCCTGACATCAAGGGTCGTGAAGCGGTGCTCAAGGTACATGCCCGCAACAAGCCACTTGGTGAGGACGTGAAGCTGGATGTGATCGCTCGCGGTACTTCGGGCTTCACAGGTGCTGATCTGGAGAACCTCTTGAACGAGGCAGCTCTTTTGACAGCTCGCAAAAACAAAAAGCAAATTAATATGTTGGAAGTGGACGAAGCCATTGACCGCGTAATTGCCGGTCCGGCGAAAAAGTCTCGTGTGGTTAGCGAAGACGAAAGACGCCTGGTTGCGTTTCACGAAGCTGGTCATACGATTATCGGCTACTACCTGAGAAATGCAGAAATGGTACATAAGGTGACAATCATTCCGCGTGGCCAAGCCGGTGGATACACAGTGATGCTGCCAAAAGAAGACCGTTTCTTTGCTACCAAGACTGACCTGCTTGATAAGATCGTTGGTCTGTTGGGTGGACGTGTTGCTGAAGAAATCGTGCTCGGTGATATTAGTACCGGTGCTCACAATGACTTCCAGCGCGCGACTGCTATCGCTCGCAGCATGATTACCGAATACGGTATGAGCAAGCTCGGTCCGATGCAGTTCGGTAAGAGCCAGGGACAGGTATTCCTGGGTCGCGATTATGGCAACGAGCGCAACTACTCCGATCAGATCGCTTACGAGATTGATCAGGAAATGCGTAATATTATTAACGAGTGCTACACGAAGTGTACAGATCTGTTGACTACACATCGTGACAAGCTCGATCTGATTGCCAACACTCTGCTTCGTGTAGAGACGTTGGATGCAGAACAAATCAAACAACTCATCGAAACTGGTGAAATGACAAATGACCCACTCGAGACAAAAGATGTGGTAGTCAACATTTTGTCGAAACAAGAACCAGTTCAAGAAGATGCAGTTCAAGAGACCGTTCAAGAACAAGGAACGGAACAAAAGCAAGAAGATACAAAAGAAGAACCGAAACAATAAGGGGCGCCTCAGGTGCTCCTTTTTTTCACATGAATGATATTGATACAAAAAAGGAGAACGAGGGGGAGAACGAATGCTACTCACACCGGGCTTGGCTGCTTTTGATATGGATGGAACCTTGTTAAACAAGGACTCACAAATGACAGAGGTTACCAAGGAAGCGTGTCGTCAACTAAGAGAGCAGGGCTGTAAACTGGTTTTGTCTACAGGCAGAACGTATGGATCGGCACAAATCCCTATCGATTCCTTTCCTTTTGACGGGTATGTGTGCAGTAATGGAGCAACATTGTACGAGGCAGACGGGACGTTGGTTCAGCGTATTTCGCTGCCAAAGGATATCGTAATGGATATGCTTGATAAGCTGAGAGCGGAGCCGATATACTACGAGCTGCACGATACAGCTAGTAGTCGCTTGATGGTGAAAGAAGACCGTGATCGACTGGAAAAGCTGATAGAGGAAGATATCTCGGTCGAAGGCATGCTCATGCGTAGATTTGCTTTTTACAAGCTGGCTCGTATCGTTCCCTTGGCAGAAATGGTGGAGAAGGTGAACTCCGGAGAAAGTGAGATCGTAAAAATCTTTATCTGGCACAGCAATCCGGAAAAATTGGAGTGGGTTCGCCAGGAGCTGGAACCGTGGAGTACACGTGCGACCATCACTTCTTCGGGAAGCAACAACATCGAGGTCATCCCACAGGGCGTTTCCAAATGGGAGGGTCTGCGTTATTTTTGCGACAAGTGGGACGTAGAGCCCGAGAAGGTCATGGCTTTTGGTGATGCAGAAAACGATAGGGAAGCGTTGACTGGGGCCGGGTATTCAGTGGCGATGGAAAATGCGTCCGAGGAAATCAAACAGCTGGCGAAATATATCGCTCCACACCATAATGAAGACGGTGTCGCTACATTTATTCGTGAACACATCATCGGCAAATAAGAATAAGCATGTAAAAACCGATCTGGAGAAGGTCGGTTTTTTGTATAGGCATACCCGATACATTGACAAGGCTAGGTAATCAGCTTACAATGACCGTAAATTATGACACCACCGTAGGGGGATTTTTTCCATGGACGCTTTAGCGTTAGAAAAAAAAGCCCAGCGAAACGCTGAGTTACGTGAACGGCTGATGCAGCTGAAGAAAGAGAGAAACGCCATTATTCTTGCTCACTTTTATCAACGTCCAGAGATTCAGGAAGTAGCTGACTTTATCGGGGACTCTTTTGGCTTGGCTCAAAAGGCGAAAGAAACCGATGCAGATGTGATTTTGTTCTGTGGAGTTCATTTCATGGGAGAAAGTGCAAAAATTCTCAATCCCCAAAAGACAGTAATCATCCCTGATGAACGAGCAGGCTGTCCGATGGCCGACATGGTGAATGTGGAGGGTCTTCGCAAGCTGAAAGCACAGCATCCAAATGCGAAGGTAGTGGCTTATATCAATACTTCTGCTGATGTCAAAGCAGAGACCTACATCTGCTGTACGTCGTCCAACGCGAAGCAGGTGATCGAGTCTGTAGACAGCGATGAGATCATTTGGGTCCCGGATAAAAACCTGGGCCATTATGTCTCGCAGTTTACAGACAAGAAAATGATTATTTGGGAAGGCTACTGCAATACGCATGACCAGCTGTCTGTAGAAGACATCATGACGTTGAAGCAGCAGCACCCGGAAGCCGTCGTTGTCGTGCATCCGGAGTGTCGTCCTGAGGTTGTTTCTTTGGCCGATTATGTCGGTTCTACGACAGGAATCCTCAAATACTGCCGTGAATCGTCCCACAAGGAATTTATCATCGGTACTGAGGATGGCACCCGTTATATGCTGGAAAAAGACAGCCCGGATAAAAAGTTTATTTTTGCTTCCAAGTATCTCGTTTGCCCGAACATGAAGGTAAACAACCTGAAAAAATGTGTAGAAGCACTGGAAAATATGAAGCCAGAGATTTTTGTTCCAAAAGATGTGGCAGATGCTGCGCGTGCTTCTTTGGAGCGCATGCTGGAAGTTGCTCCGGCGTAAATAAGTAACAGGTTCATCTATAGAAAAAAGCAGGGAGTAGAGCCGCTTGCAGGCTCCACTCCCTTTTTGTATGCGATATCTCTATTGTTTGGTTAGCTGCATGATATCCTTGCGGCGATAAACATTGAGAACCAGCCCAATCAGTGCCATTTGCAGGACGAGGTGCACGATTCCGTTGCTGACGAATGGCAAGGTAGCGGAGGTAGGTGGCACAAGTCCGATGGTCATGAAAATACTCCAGAAAAACGGAGTGAAAAAGAGGGCCATCCAGCCAGACAGAAGCAGGAAGCCGTAACGGTCCTTTACCAGTTTTGTCGCGCGAAGCAGACGGGCAAACAGGATGACTCCGATCAGCACCAGTGCCGCCCCGGCTACCAAGCCAAAGCTGTACACCAAATAGGTGAAGATGAAGTCAGATTCGATATCAGGGAGTGCATCCAGGGGTGAGCCGAAGCCATTGCCCCAGAGTCCTGCGGAGGATAGAGCCTTCATGGATTGTACGAGTACGTATCCTCTGCCGTTTGGATCGGCATAAGGGTCAAGAAAGCTGTGAAGTCTCTCCCAGTGGTGATGGCTCATAGAAAAATAAAACAAGCTTGCAACGATAGGAATCGAAATAGCTAAAAAAGATAGAATGATTCGTCGGTATGCCTTGGAAGTGAGGATGAGCACAAGAGACCCAACGAGATACAACAGGAGCGAAAAGGTGTTATTTCCTCCTAGCAGCACGAGTAGAGGTAGAGCAAAAATAGCAACGATTTTCATAAAAGAGTATAGTGCTTTCCAGTTCCATTCGGATAAGATACCTGCGAGTGACACAATAAGAAGGAACGGGGCGATGGCAAAAATATTGATACGCGAGCTTCCAAGCATGAATTGGGGCTCCCCATTCACAGCAGTACCTGTTAGCCATGTATACAGCATAAGCAGCAGAGTCAGAAGATACAGATGCTTACTGTATCGTTTGAGTTTGGTGTAATCAGCAAAGAGGATCGCGATGAAAGCCACGCTTCCAAGCAGCACCCCGATCAGCTGTCGTTCAAGCAGCCCACCTTCATCTCGGGAGATGTTGATCGAATACATGGAAAACAGTCCAAACCCAATCAAAGCGGCTGCAAGTCCAAATATTCCCCACTCCATGCGAGGCTTATGTGCCTGATGAAGCTGGCGTCCTAATGTAGTGGGATCTCCCATGGCTGCTATCGCTTTTTCTACTGATTCTTTTTCCCCCATCCCTATGGAGCGAAAGTCTTCGATTTTGTCGGCAATATGATTCTCCAGTTCAAGCGTAATCGAGGGATGTACTTCTTTATTGCGGATTTGTTTACAGACAAGCTGTATGTAATGGTTGATCTTTTCCTTTGTCTTCATGCCTGTCCGCCCCCCAGTACATGATCTACGGCTGTACGAAAAGTGACCCACTCCTGTTTTTTATCCTGCAGCTGTTTTTTGCCTTCTGGGGTAATCTCGTAGTATTTCCGCTTCCTTTCCCCGTCGCCCTCACTCCAATACGAATGGACCATTCCGTCTGATTCCAGCGTGTGGAGGATCGGATAGAGCGTTCCTTCCTTGAGCGAGAGGACCCCATTCGAGCTCTTCTCCATAGCCTTGCTCATCTCGTAACCGTACATCGGCTTTTGCTCCAGCAGGGTCAAAATCAGGATGACCGTGCTGCCCTTCATCAATTCCTTGTTAATTTTCATAGCGACCTCCTATACATAGAAATCCGATACATAGAATATCTAGGTATGATTCTAAAACAAAATGGCATCGTTTGACAAGCATATTGGCTTCAATACGAAAAAAAGCTCCCGATTCGATTACCGGAAGCCTTTCTAAGAGTGACTGAGAGTTTACGAAGGCATAGGTGTAGGTGTCGGTTTGCCATAGCCTTCTTTGTAGGTGTTATCTATGTAGTTGCGAATCTCTAATGGTGTTTTCCCTGCTTGTTTTAGCTTGGAGGAAATGACAGCGATCTCCATACAAACTCCGCAGCGGGTGCCATGATCGTCCCAAACGATGGCGCCATCGGACAACTCTTCTTTGATGAAGCAGTTGCCGTTGTGCTGATGTCCGGCACTCTCTCCACATCCGCAGTAGCAAGGAATGGATGTAAGCAATTCACGATTGGCGCCAGCAATTTTGTAGGACTCGATGATGACTGGGTCCTGATTATCCAGAAATTTGGGTAGCTGATCGATCGAAGCCGTCTTCTCCTGTAGATCACCGTTTGCGGCGTGCTGTGTGTGATCATGTTCATTGCTGGCATTATCGGTAGCGCCACAACCAGTGAGAAGGGATGCGGTGACGATACTAATGGCTAACCATGATTTACGTTTCATTGTGGACATACCCCCTACCCCCTATATTATCACAATCCTATGGAGGAAATGTGTAGCTATGCCAAAGCCAGTTTACATATTCCAATTAAATCGGAATAAATCCTATTTACTTTTTGGGCACCTGTCCGTATAATGAAAAACGAGATCGATGTAAATCGGAATGATTTTGAATTAGGGTAGGAGGAGACCAGAGATGAAAAAGAGCCTTTTGGCTATGATAAGTTTAGTGACAGCGGTGAGCTTGGCAGGCTGCGGAGCAAAAGAGGCAGCGAGTACGCCACAAGCGAACGGTCAAACCGCGGCAAAACCAAAAGTGTATACGACGATTTATCCATTGGAGTATGCAGCCAAGCGCATTGGCGGCGATCATATTGACGTGACCAATCTCGTTCCAGCAGGGGTGGAGCCGCATGATTATGAGCCAACCGCTAAAGACATGGTAGCACTCGCTGGCGCTGACATATTTGCATTCAATGGAAGCGGCTTAGAAGTGTGGGTAGATAAGGCGGTCGGGAATCTAGACAAGAACAAGACCGTCATCGTCAATGCTACAGAAGGTATGGATTTGCTGCATGCAGCTGCCCATGAGCACGAGGAAGAGGGGAAAGCCGAAGAGCACGCCGAGGAGGCGCATGATCATGACCACGGTGAATTCGATCCGCACGTGTGGCTCGACCCAACCAAGCTAAAGGCACAGGCAGAAAAAATTAAAACAACGCTGGTGCAAAAAGACCAAGCGCACGCTGCCGATTATGAAAAGAACTATGAACAGCTCGCAAGCGATCTTGATCAGCTGGATAAAGATTTCAAAGACATGGTCACCCAAACATCCAAAAAAGAATTTATGGTGTCGCATAGTGCCTTCGGATATTTGGCAAGTCGTTATGGACTTTTACAGGTAGCGATTTCTGGAGTAAATCCTGCCGATGAGCCATCTCCATCGCAGTTGAAAAACCTGGTGGAGCATGTCAAAGAGCACAACATTTCCTACGTCCTGTTTGAGACATTGGTATCGCCAAAAGTAGCTGAGGTGATTGCCAAAGAAGCGGGAGTGAAAACAGCTACACTCAATCCGTTGGAAGGTTTGACACAGGACGACATCAAGGCAAATCGCGATTATTTGTCGATTATGCGTGATAATCTGGAAACATTGCGGACAGCATTAAAATAAAGTAACGAAAGAGGAATGTCGCTTCAGTAGGAGCGGCATTCTTTTATCGCCGCCAAGTGTTTTTTGCCCAAGATAGGCTTGTGATTGGTTGCAAATCGTAGTAGGATGAAATCAAATCAGAACAAATCCGATTTAAGGAATGATTGATTCATGGAACGGATAACGCAAGGAATGCCTGTCGTCAAGCTCACAGGAGTTTCCTTTCAATATGAAGACAAAGTAGTTCTTGATGAGGTCGGCTTCACGCTGGAGCGTGGGGATTTTGTGGGCATCGTCGGTCCGAATGGATCAGGGAAGTCCACCTTGATGAAGCTGATTCTCGGCTTGCTGTCGCCAACCAAAGGAACTGTAGAGCTTTTTGGACAGCCTTTAGCCAGATTCCGGGAGTGGAACCGCATTGGTTACGTCGCACAGCAGGTGGCACATGGTGCGGGCGGATTCCCTGCGACAGTGCGCGAGGTCGTGGCTTCGGGTCTCGTCGGCAAGGTAGGGCTGTTTCGCAGATTGACTGCTCGTCATCACGAGAGTGTGAAGAATGCCGTAGAGCGAGTGGGCTTAACAGCAAAGCTCGATCAGCGGATTGGCAGCCTGTCTGGTGGTCAGCTGCAGCGTGTATTTATTGCGCGTGCCCTGGTGGCTGAGCCGGAGCTGTTGATTTTGGATGAGCCGACTGTGGGTGTCGATCAGGAATCGATCGAGCAGTTTTACGGCTTGCTGCGCTCTTTGAAGGAAGAAAATGGATTGACGATGATGATTGTCAGCCATGATGTCGGTGTGATGACCCAGTGGGTGAACAAGGTTGCCTGTGTGCAGAAGAAAATTCACTTCCATGGAACCGCACATGACTTTGAGCATAACCAGGAAAAGATTTTGGAAAGCATGTACGGGGGCTCGATGAAGCTGTTGTCTCATCATCACTAAGCCCGTAAACACGTTAAAAGAGGGAGTATGACCATGCTTGCTGATTGGTGGCAGTATGATTTTTTGCGGTATACCCTGTTTTCAGGGATTTTAATTGGACTCATTTGTCCGGTACTCGGGACATTTCTCATTGTGCGTCGTTTGTCCATGATGGCAGATGGTTTGTCGCACGTGACGCTTTCCGGGGTAGCGGCGGGGATGCTGGTATCCAAGAAGGTAGCTTTATTCTCGGCAGTGAATCCGTTGTTCTTCGGCATGCTATTTGCTGTAGTAGGCTCGCTGTTTATTGAGCGCCTGCGCAAGGTGTACAAGGCTTACCAGGACTTGGCGATTCCGATTATATTGTCGACTGGCTTGGGGCTTTTCACCGTATTGATCAGTGTTGCGGATGGATTCAATGCCGACTTGTACTCGTACTTATTTGGTAAAATTGTGACGGTCTCCATCGAAGACCTGTATGCACTGGTCGGTGTAGCAGTAGTTGTTTTAGGTACAGTTATACTGATTTACAAAGAATTGTTTGCCGTTTCCTTTGACGAAGAGTTCGCTCGGGTGTCAGGAGTGGCTAGACGTTCCATCAACTTATGGTTTATGGTATTGGTAGCATTGACGATTGCCGCTTCCATGCGCATTGTCGGTGTACTCTTGATCTCGGCACTGATTACGCTCCCGGTTGCCGCTAGCTTGCAAATTGCGGGAAGCTTTCGCCAGACGATCTTTTTCTCCATTCTTTTTGCCGAAATCTCGGTATTAAGTGGTTTATATTTTGCCTATCTACTGGACTGGGCATCTGGTGGTACAATTGTATTGATGGCAGTATTGATTTTGCTTGTCGTGTTAGGGGCCAAAAAGCTACGGGTTCTTTTGCGATAAGATCATCTGGATAAGACAAAAGGAAGGAGTGTTTGTCGATGAAAGTAGAAGAAGCGCTACAAATATTGAAGGACAATGGATTCAAATATACCGGCAAGCGGGAGGAGATGATTCGCATCTGCGCCGCAGAAAAGCGATATCTCTCAGCCAAGGATATTATGGAGCGAATCAAGGAGCTGTATCCTACACTCAGTTTTGATACCGTTTATCGCAACATCTCCACTTTTGTTGAGCTGGGGATCTTGGAGGAAACGGAGCTGGATGGCGAAGGTAAATTCCGATTGGCCTGTTCGGCAGACGGTCATCATCATCACCATGTCATCTGTACGGAGTGTGGAAAAACCTCGTCGCTGCCAGGCTGTCCAATGAACATCATGGCTGCGGTACCTGATGATTTCGAGGTGACTGGCCACAAATTCGAAGTATATGGAACATGCAAAGATTGCGTTTCTCATACAAACTAAATGAACGTTTTTTCAAAAGGGAGTATCTGTTTTGGCAGATGCTCTTTTTTCGTTTTCTTCCAGCTTTGATTTGCTATAATGAGTGGGAAATCATCCGTTTTTTCTTGAACCTTTTAATACATGGAGAGAAGGGACACTTATGATTCCCCGCTATATTGTGGACTTTGATTTGCAAGCTCTGCCGCGAATGAAAACCGATGTGGCCGTCATTGGAGCAGGCATCGCCGGCTTGTATACGGCGCTGCAAACAAGCGAATATGCTGATGTCGTATTAATTAGCAAAAAGGGATTGGATGATAGCAATACGCGCTGGGCACAAGGTGGAATCGCGGCCGTGACGGCAAAGTCGGATTCGCCTGCGCTTCATCGCCAAGATACGTTGATTGCTGGAGCGGGTCTGAGCTCGTTTTCGGCAGTGGAAGTACTGGTGCATGAAGGTCCAGACCGCTTGAAAGAACTGATTGCATATGGAACAGAATTTGACCGAGATGAACAAGGCCGCTACGAGCTGACCCAAGAGGGAGCGCACAGTAAGCGGCGTATTTTGCATGCGAATGGGGATGCGACAGGGGCAGAAATCGTACGTGCCCTGTCTGCTCGGGTCAAGGAGCAGCCCAACATTCACGTGCTGGAGCATCATTTTGCAATAGATGTCATCACGCAAGATGGCGAGTCTGTAGGAGTGATCGTACAGAAGCCAGGTGGAGAACTGTTTTTTCTGGAGGCAAAAGCGACTGTGCTCGCAACAGGGGGAGCCGGTCAGCTTTATCGCTACACGACGAATCCGGATATTGCCACAGCAGATGGAATCGGGATCGCCTATCGAGCTGGGGCGCGGATCAAGGATGTTGAGTTTATTCAGTTTCACCCTACGGCGCTCTACTATCCGGGAGCACCGCGGTTTCTTATTTCTGAGGCGGTTCGCGGGGAAGGGGCCATTCTGCGGAATAGTAATGGCGAGCGATTTATGGAAAAATACCATCCGCAAAAGGAGCTGGCTCCTCGCGATATCGTAGCGCGGGCGATCGTTTCGGAGATGGAACAGACGAATGCCTCGTTTGTGTATTTGGATATTACGCATGAATCCGAGGAATTGATTAAGCATCGCTTTCCAACGATTTATAACTTTTGCCTGCAATACGGCCTGGACATGGTGACGGACTGGATACCCGTAGCACCTGCCTGTCATTACATCATGGGCGGAGTCCAGACGGATCTGCATGGCGAAACCTCGACGAAACGTCTGTTTGCCTGCGGTGAGGCTTCGTGCACGGGTGTACACGGTGCGAACCGATTGGCGAGCAATTCGTTGTCAGAAGCTGTAGTGTTTGGGCATCGGATCTCGGAGCGAATCAAGGAGCTGCCAGAGCATCCGGTCATTCATGAGCTTTCCGTGACTTCCGAACGACGCGAGCCTCGCAGATTTAATACGCGTCAGCAACGAATCAAGCTGCAAAAGCTGATGCTCCGACATGTCAGTGTAAAACGCCATGAAAAAGGGCTGACCAAAGCTCTGGCAGAGCTGGAGCGGATGGAGCAGTATTATCATTTTCAAAATGATGAAAAAGAGGCGTTTGAATTCCTCAATTTGTTAAATGCTGCGGTGCTCACAACCAAAGCGGCACTGATGCGCGAGGAAAGCCGGGGTGGGCATTACCGCATTGATTTCCCTAACAAGGACGATTTAATCTGGCGAAAGCACTTGATACAAGCAATGAACGAAGGGGTTCAGGAGGAGAGTGACCAGGATGATGTGGAATAAGCGCGAGTTGGGACGAAAAATCGAGGAATGGCTGCACGAGGACGTAGGTTTTGGCGATGTTACCACGATGAGTACGATCCCCGAGACGGAACAGGGAATCGGGATTTTGTATGCCAAGGAGACGGGGATTGTAGCTGGATTGCCGATTGCCCAGCAGGTGTTCGGGACGGTGGACCCTGATCTGGTATTTACAGCTAAAGTGGAAGAGGGGACGCGTGTAGAGGTTGGCGACCAAATCGCCGAGGTGAGCGGTTCGGTTCGCTCCATTTTGAGCGGGGAGCGTCTTGCACTGAATTTGCTGCAACGCCTTTCTGCCATTGCAACGAAAACGGGCGAGTATACGGCTGCGGTAGCTGGTACAAATGCGCGGGTCGTCGATACGCGTAAAACTACACCAGGACTGCGCTTTTTGGAAAAGTACGCCGTTCGCGTCGGTGGAGGCTATAACCATCGATTCGCCTTGTATGACGCGGTCATGATCAAGGACAATCATATCAAAGGCGCCGGTGGTATTGCGCAGGCTGTCGCGGCAGCTCGTGCAGCCATTCCACACACGATGACCATTGAGGTCGAGGCAGAGTCACTAGGGCAAGTACAAGAAGCGCTCGATGCTGGGGCGGATATCATTATGCTGGACAACATGTCGAATGAGCAAATGGTGGAAGCGGTACAGCTCATCGACGGACGTGCTTTGGTCGAAGCGTCTGGTGGGGTGAACCTGGACACGATTGGGGCGATTGCCAGAACCGGTGTCGATATTATTTCCGTTGGAGCCTTGACGCACTCGGTGAAGGCGTTTGATATCAGTCTAGATTTGAATACGCGGAAACGGTAAGGAGCCATTGTTATGTTACTGGTGATCGATATCGGCAATTCCAACGTGGTCATGGGTTTGTATGAGCGTGATTTACTGCGGCATCATTGGCGGTTTGCAACCGATCGCCAAAAGACGGAAGACGAGTATGGCATGCTAGTAAAAAGTCTTTTTGACAGTGTTGAGCTGTCGCTTGATCAGGTGAGCGGGATCATCATTTCCTCAGTAGTGCCGCCGTTAAACGATACGATTGAGCGGACGTGTGTCAAATATCTTCAGCAAAAACCGCTGATTGTCGGACCAGGTATCAAAACGGGGCTGAATATTAAATACGAATATCCCCGCGAAGTAGGGTCTGACCGGATTGTCAATTCGGTTGCGGCTATCCATCATTACGGGACACCTGTGATCGTTGTGGATTTCGGGACTGCGACTACCTTTTGCTATGTAGATGAGCGGGGGCAATACTTGGGTGGAGCGATTGCGCCGGGGATCGGGATATCCACGGAAGCGTTGTTCAGCCGTGCAGACAAGCTGCCACGAATCGAGATTGCGAAGCCTGCCAGCGTCGTAGGTCGAAACACCACTACTGCTATGCAGTCGGGGATTTACTATGGGTTTGTGGGGCAAGTGGAGGGGATCGTACGCAGGATCATTGCCGAATTCGGGACCAAACCAACGGTAGTAGCCACCGGGGGATTGGCATCGATCGTTTCCGATGAAACCGAGTGTATCCATGTGGTTGATTCGATTCTTACGTTAAAAGGGCTTCGCTTGATCTACGAGCGGAATCAATAGGGATTGAAATGAAAAACAGCCGGGGCGCGATATGCTCCGGCTATTTTTGGACTTTCTAGACCGTTTTGCAATAAAATAATTCCGGATCGGCCTGGTCGAGATGCGTAATTGTTCCGCTGTAATCATAGCCCAGCTTGTTACAAAGCCGCTGCATTCGCTTGTTGGAGAGATTGGTGGAGGTAAACAGTTTGTCGGTGGGGCAGATCGATTCCAAATATAAAAGGAGATCGGCGCCAACACCGTGCTTTTGATACTGTGGGTGAACCATGATTAGTGAGACAAAACTTTGATTAAAAAAGGATTGATTCATAATAGCGAAACCGATGACATCCATATCAAAAGAAGCGACGTAGCATTGACCAGCTGCGATGGCAGTACATAGCTCGGTGGAGCGGCTTGTATTGCCGAGAATCATGGCATCGATTCGACAGACGGCTGTAGAGTCTTGTGGAGTGGCTTTACGGATAAGAGTCATAAGAACACTTCCTTTCCTATGCTAATCATCATAGCGTTTAGGTGATCTGGCAAGAATGATCTGGATCACCTCCTTTAGCGGAGTCCATGTTTGTCTGCCTTGTTAGTCCATATGCGGTTAGATAAGAGAATAATCCTGGAAAAGAGCACTTGTAAGGGAAAGAATCACGGGTATTTATCGGGACCATTGGTAATGATAATTTCGTGGCTATTAAGGCCGTGTAAAAAAGGTATGGTTTTTTTATCATCTTTTCGTTGACAGCAGATACTTGAGAGGATACAATGGCTATTGTGCCTAGCAGAGAAGTTTTATCACGATGAACTTTTTAAACAGATTTAAAAAAGCTCTTGCTTTTGAAAAGAAAACGTGATAACATTTGAGATCTGGAAGGCAACAATAAGTTGGATCAACTCGATCCACTTTGTATAGATTGTGGATGGATGTCCGAGCGGCCGAAGGAGCACGATTGGAAATCGTGTAGGCGGGGTCGACCCGTCTCGTGGGTTCAAATCCCACTCCATCCGCCATACCACTTACATGGCCCGTTGGTGAAGCGGTTTAACACAGCAGCCTTTCACGCTGTCATACAGGGGTTCGAATCCCCTACGGGTCACCATATAAAAAACCCTACAAAGTGAAGCTAATGATTTCTTTATCTTTCAGTTGTTGGGGTCCCCGAAAAGTACTCGGTGTTGCTGCAACGCTGCACTTCACTTTTTGGGGCATTTGGAGGCTTAGCTCAGCTGGGAGAGCATCTGCCTTACAAGCAGAGGGTCGGCGGTTCGATCCCGTCAGCCTCCACCACTTATTTACTAATAAGTTGATAATAACGTCGCGGGATGGAGCAGCTCGGTAGCTCGTCGGGCTCATAACCCGAAGGTCGCAGGTTCAAATCCTGCTCCCGCAACCAAATATGGAGCTGTGGTGAAGTTGGAGTTCACGCCGGTCTGTCACACCGGAGGTCGCGGGTTCGAGTCCCGTCAGCTCCGCCATTTTTAACCTACTGGTTCGAAATGGCGGGATACAACATAGCACGAGCCATTAGCTCAGTTGGTAGAGCATCTGACTTTTAATCAGAGGGTCGAAGGTTCGAGTCCTTCATGGCTCACCAGTTTTTAACCTAAAGTGAATATGCGGTCATGGCGGAATTGGCAGACGCGCTGGCTTCAGGTGCCAGTGGTGGCAACACCGTGGAGGTTCAAGTCCTCTTGACCGCACCATTACCCCAAAAAGTGAAGTAATGCTTTGTAGCGTATTATTCCGAGTACTTTTCGGGGAANGCTCAATTGGTAGAGCGTCGCCTTGCCAAGGCGAAGGTCGAGGGTTCGAGACCCTTCGTCCGCTCCATAACATGTGCCCTTAGCTCAGCTGGATAGAGCGTTTGACTACGAATCAAAAGGTCGGGAGTTCGAATCTCTCAGGGCACGCTTCTACACCCCAAAAAGTGAAGAAGAGCGTTGTAGCCTATTCCGAGTACTTTTCGGGGGCCCCACAACCAAAACAAATTTTATTATCGGGAAGTAGCTCAGCTTGGTAGAGTACTTGGCTTGGGACCAAGGGGTCGCAGGTTCGAATCCTGTCTTCCCGACCATGAACTTTCTTTTGAAATTGTTTAGTCTCAGTTAAAAAAGAGGTTGACAATGTTGAAGTGAAAGTGATAGGATTAGGTTCTGTGAATTCCGAAAGGAAGGAACGGATGATCAAAAAACATCCGAAAAAGTGTTTGACAATGAGTGTCGGATGTGATAAGATGAAATTCCTGCTGTTTTAGCAGAACTAAAAATGCTCTTTGAAAACTGAACAGCGAAAGCGTTAATGAGTCTATCATTAAATGATTTGCC
>NZ_LGIQ01000012.1 GCF_001187725.1 Brevibacillus reuszeri | reverse complement strand
CAAATCATTTAATGATAGACTCATTAACGCTTTCGCTGTTCAGTTTTCAAAGAGCATTTTTTGCGCCTGTTCTTTAGGCGACTTTTCTAGTATATCTTATCACATTCGCTTTTGCAAGAACTTTTTTCGTAAATCTTTTTTCTCACTCAGCAGCGACAATTCAATACTTTATCAAACAACTACCAAGAAGTCAACACTTATGTAGATCTTGATGTTCTTCTTATTAGGCCACTTGTTTCGAAGCGACAAGATGTATCTTATCACGTATGTAGGATGAATACAATAGTGTTTTTACATTTTAACTAAACTTTTTTAATGAAATTAAAGAGCGCAAGTTATCTCGCGCTCTTCTGCAGCTTATTGCTCTAATACTCGCGTTATCGATAAATGACGAGTTTCAACCAAATTAATGATTCGCCCTCCCGTCTCTACCATTGGTCGAGTCGGTTGATTTCTGTCGGTAAATACAATCTTGCCAATCGTTCCATCACTTAGCTCCACCACAGTTCCTACTGCAAACTGTGTAATTCCCTCTACAAAAGCGCGAACGATGGTTGGATCCAGCTTCCCGAAGCTATCTTGAACAAGCTGTTCAACGACAAGATACGGAGAAAGTGCTTTTTGATGGACACGGTCGGAGCACATGGCGTGATACACATCGGCTACAGCCGTGATCTTACTGTATAAATGCAATTTTGATCCCGGCAACCCCAATGGATAACCAGATCCGTCCTCTCTTTCATGATGCTGTAAGGCAGCCAGTGCTACACCTTCACTCAATCCATGCGAAGCCTTGATTATCTGATATCCGTACACCGTATGTTTTTTCATTTCTTCAAACTCATCTGCTGTTAGCTTGCCTGGCTTCTGGAGAATACGCCGATCAATTTTTGTCTTTCCAATATCCAGCAGCGTTCCAGCTAATGCAACCTGCATCCATTCTTTTTCCGGCACCTTAGTCCATCTAGCAATCATATAGGAAATGATTCCGACTGCAATCGCATGTTCGTACGCATAGCTGTCCAAACGGGAAAAGCTGCGCAGCGATAGCAATACTTCGGGTTGCTTCTGAAATTGCATAACAATCGGTGTAACAACCTCGCGCACTTCCATTACAGGGATGTTATTGCCGCCCTGAACCCGGATCATTAAGTTTTTCAGGGTCGAGACCGCTTTATCAAAAGTCTGTTGAAAGGATGTTTTGTCTGGACTCAACTTCTCTTGTACTACGCTTTGTTCTTCAACCACTTGCTCCGTCTGTTGTTCTCCCCAGGAAACATTCGCATCCTCAATAGGGACCTGTCTGACCATAAATGCATCCAGAATCTCTATTTCTTTTTCGTTTAAGGCGGTTCCTTTTGTAAAAAGGATTCCTCCCAACGAAGTATGTACCTCTTCCGCCAGCTTCGCTCCAATGGTTAGTTGTTTCACTTCCACGATGGGCAAATTGGTCACCATCCGATCCACCATGATTAAAATGATATAGTGTTCTTTTCCCAATTCTACCCCAACTTCAAACCATTTGGCAGGTAAAAAGCATCAGAGAAGTTTATTCTTTTGCTGAAACGTAAAAAGACGCCCCGCAAAAGGAGCGTCTAATCACACTTTGTTATTTATTCTTCAATTGGCTCATTATCATTTGGTTCGTTATCATTTGGCTCGTTATTGCCCTGATCCTCTACCAGCTCTTCAGTAGCTTCGTCTTCCACATCTTCATCCTCGTTCGGCGGGCATTTGGCTACGGAGCCCACCTGCTCGTTTTCCGAGAGACGAATCAGCTTGACGCCTTGCGTATATCGACCCATTACGGAAATACCCTTCATCTCCGTACGAATGATGACTCCAGAAGTCGTGATGATCATCAGATCTTCTTCTGGCTCTACGACTTTCAAGCCAACTACTGGACCGCTACGATCTGTTACGTTGTGCGTTTTGATTCCTTTACCACCACGCGACTGAATTCGATATTCATCAACAGGTGTACGCTTACCGTAACCATTAGCAGTAACGATCAATACCTCTGCATTCGGTTTGATCACGTCCATGTCGATTACATCATCGTCATCATCAAGAGTAATACCTTTCACCCCGGTAGCGTTACGTCCCATCATACGAACGTCGCCTTCATTGAAGCGAACAGACATCCCCTTGTGCGTGCCCATAATAATCTCCTGCTGACCATCTGTCAAACGAACGCCAATCAACTCATCATCCTCACGCAGATTGACCGCAATCAATCCACCCTTGCGAATGTTTTCGTACGATTCCAGCGTTGTTTTCTTGATAATCCCTTTTTTCGTTGCAAAGAACAGATAGTGTTCCTCATCAAATTCTTTAACAGGGATTACTGCACTCACACGTTCTCCTTTTTCAATCTGGATGAGATTGATAATTGGAGTTCCCTTGGCTGTTCGACTCAAATCTGGAATCTCATAGCCTTTCAGACGATACACCTTGCCCTTGCTAGTAAAGAACATGATGTAGTCATGGGAATTGGTGATGTACAGATGTTCAACAAAGTCGTCATCTTTGGTACCGAGTCCCTGAATCCCTCTGCCGCCCCGCTTTTGGGAACGATACGTCGAGACAGGGAGACGTTTGATATACCCCTCATGGGTCAATGTAATAACCACATCTTCTTCCGGAATCAAATCCGCATCCTCGATATGATCTTCATCAAACGTGATTATGGTGCGGCGAGCATCGCCAAATTTCTCTTGGATTTCGGACAGCTCTTCACGAATGATCGCGTAGATTTTCCCTTCATCTGCGAGAATTGAGCGCAGCTCTGCAATTTTCACCATTAACTCCTGGTACTCGTTCTCGATTTTTTCCCGCTCCAAACCGGTCAAGCGCTGCAGACGCATATCAAGAATGGCCTGGGCTTGTTCGTAGCTCAGCGAGTAATTCGAGATGAGTCCTTCACGAGCTTCTTCGGTCGTTTGTGAAGAGCGAATCAAGCTGATAATCGCATCGATATGATCAAGCGCAATCCGCAAGCCCTCCAAAATATGAGCGCGTGCTTCGGCTTGTTTCAGATCGTACTCTGTTCTTCTACGGATAATCACGCGCTGGTGCTGCAAATAGTAATACAGCATATCGCGCAGATTGAGTACCCGCGGACGACTATCGACGAGTGCGAGCATATTAACCCCAAACGACGTTTGCATTTGGGTATGCTTAAACAGATTGTTCAAGACAACCTTTGGAATTACGTCACGACGCAGCTCCATAACAATCCGCATGCCTTTGCGGTCAGACTCGTCGCGCAGGTCTGTGATACCTTCAATTTTCTTCTCGCGCACGAGCTCCGCAATCTTTTCAACAAGTCTTGCTTTATTGACCTGATAAGGAATTTCCGTTACGATAATGCGCGGCTTTCCTTTATCCTCTTCAATCAACGTCTTCGCACGCATGATAATCGATCCGCGCCCTGTTTCATAGGCACGACGAATACCACTGTAGCCGAGAATCTCACCAGCAGTAGGGAAATCCGGTCCCTTGATGATTTTCATCAACTCTTGTACAGTAATATCTGGATTGTCGATCATCGCTACTACGCCATCAATGACTTCCGTCAGATTATGCGGAGGAATATTGGTCGCCATACCTACCGCAATCCCTGAAGCACCGTTAAGAAGCAGGTTTGGGAAACGAGAAGGCAATACAACCGGCTCTTCCTTACGTCCATCATAGTTCGGAACGAAATCAACCGTTTCTTTATCAATGTCGCGCAAAAGCTCCAACGCGAGCTTGGAAAAACGGGACTCCGTATAACGCATGGCCGCTGCCGGGTCACCGTCTACAGAACCGAAGTTTCCTTGCCCCTCAACGAGCATGTAGCGCATGTTAAAATCTTGGGCCATACGAACCATCGCTTCATAAATTGAAGAGTCACCGTGCGGGTGATAGTTCGCCATTACTTCCCCGACAACGTTTGCCGACTTACGGAATGCTTTGTCAGGAGTAAGACCCATGTCATGCATGGCATACAAAATACGCCTGTGTACAGGCTTCAATCCGTCACGAACATCAGGCAAAGCGCGACTGACGATAACGCTCATCGCATAGCTGATGAACGACTCTCTCATTTCTTGGCTAATATCGACTTTGGGAAACCGAGCAGTTTCTTCTGCCATAAAGGGTAAACCTCCAACTGGTTATCACAATACGTTATTATACCATATATAGAGAGGGCGCGTCCAAAAAATCAGGCAAGATCAATCGATTCTCCCTCATTCCTGCTCCGTATTTCCCCTTACACAGGTGGAAAGCCCCTATTTCAATATTATTCCATTTCGATTTGGACATTCTCTTATGATTTGTTATTTGCTACTCAACTATTCATGCAACAAAAAACCGAGACGTTTCAAGAAGAAACTGTCTCGGTCGCTTGTGTCTTTTTGGCTTGCCTGCTTAAATAAATGATGTAAATGATCAAATAAAGGGCCAGTGCAATGAGCGAGTACCGATACATCAGAGCAAAGCTGGTCACTTTGGCGATCGCCCCCAGGATCATTGCTCCTCCCCCAATCCCTAAATCAAAGGCAGAGAAAAATGTCCCGGTGGCCGCCCCTCTTCTTGCCGGGTCCACTCGTTTGATCGTCCATGCCTGCAAAGAAGGCTGCACGGAGCCCACCCCGATTCCAAAAAGAATAGCGGCTCCCACCAGCTCGATCTCCGTCGTACTGTATGACAACAGAAGCAAGCCCACACCTAATATGATCGCACCAGGCAACAGAATCCATACAGGTCCTCTTCGGTCAAACAGCTTGCCAGCCAGAGGGCGAACCGCCATTAAAGCAATCGCATTAAATAAGAAGAACAACCCGATATTTTCGATCCCAACCTCAAGCCCGAACAACGTGATAAAACTAAAGATCCCTCCATAAATGAAACCAATCAGCAAATTCAAGAGAGAGGGAAACAGGGCTGCCTTTTCTAGTAACCCGCTCATTATACTTGTGCGTGGGCGCTTTCCAGCAGGCACCCCCTTGATTCTTACAAGTCTGGATAAAATCATCGCTAGTGCGGTCAAACCTGCTGAAATGGCGAACAACCAGCCATATCCCCAATTTTGTGATACCCAGAGACCAACCAATGGACCGAAAGCCATTGCCAGGTTGCTGAACATCCCGAAGTATCCCATCCCCTCGCCGCTGCGCTCCGAAGGAATAATATCCGAGACGATCGTACCGTAAGTGGTCGTGACGATGCCCCACCCTATTCCATGCAAAAAGCGAATGGCCAATACCAATGCCACGCTAACCATCCAGTAGTATCCAGATACCGCCAGTAAAAAGATGGCTAATCCCAGCAAAAGAACAGGCTTTCTCCCGATCGTATCCAACGCTTTCCCGGTAAAGGGACGAACCAGCAATGCTGATACCGTAAACAAGCTGATTACTAGCCCGACTGCTAGCTGATCTCCTCCCATATCTGTTACGTACACGGGAAGGGTGGGCAAGAGCATTTGAAAAGCGACAAACAACATAAAATTAGACAGGGCCAAGATGACAAAATCTCGCGTCCACAACGGTTTTACTTCAGACATGCTACTCACTCCCAACAACTCCGCAAACTTCTTTTACATACAATATCATATATTAAGTTTGAAAAGTCAATGCGTGAAGTGTCTTAATCCAATTTTCTGTGGCCCCTCCAGTGTTCATTCAGCAAAAAGGCACCGACAAAATCGGCGCCTTGAAAACTCCGTTTACTTCGTTGCCCTTTGACTTTGCAAACAGTAAAGGGAGTGCAAATTTTCATATCAAATCGATTACAGCTTGACGATAGTCTCCATTTCGGAGGAGCGAATCGTTATTTTGGCATCCATAACCAGTCCCAACGCGATTGCGAACATTTGAATGAGTTTTCTCATGGTGAATCCCTCCGTTCTGTTGATACTCCTATTGTACGAGCCCGGATATGCTCCTGCTATCGATTTGGCTTGCAGTATTCTTACAATGCTGTAAGTAACGCAAGAGCCACTTCTGTATGAATTCCCCTTTCTTTTCCCATACTTTTCTCGCATTTCTCGTCTATCTTTGAAAATGTACAGCACAATCAATGAAGGAGTGAAATACCGATGAAAAAAATTCTTTCCGTATCTTTACTTACAGCTAGTCTGTTGGCTGGAGGAACAGGCGTCATTCATGCCGAGGAGCAGCCTATACAAGCGCAAAAACTGAAACAAACACCTGAATATCAAGAACTGCAAGCGCTCCTAACGATCAAAAAGGAATTAAATGAGAAGCTGAAAGCCCAAACAGCACAAAACAAGGCAATGTGGGAATTGGTACGTAGTGATGTTCCAGAGGAAGTACGTACAACCGTAAAAAATATGATGGTAGAAATCAAACCAATCCGGGAAACCAATAAAGCACTCACTGCTCAACTAAAAGAGGCAAAAGCAGCCAAGGACAAAGCGAAATTCGCAGAATTGAAAGCTGCTATTGAAGCGAATCACAAAACGATTAAAGCAAAGCTTGCTCCTATCGAGTCTGAATTGGCACAAATAAAGGTACTTCATCAACAGCTAAAAGAACCTATGACTCAAATGAAACCAATTCGTGAAGCAAAAAAAGCAAACCGTGAGGAAGCAGTTCAAGTCAAACAAGAGTTCAAAGACAAACTGAAGGCAACCAAGGATGCCTACAAAAATGGAGACAACGCATGGAATACATCCCTGACAGAAGCAATCGATCTGATTGAACAGTGGACAGAGATTGAAAACGAAATCTTGTCGCAAAAGGCTTCCATCTACGATATCCTTCAGTAAGTCCCTCTCCCTAATTAAATACGAGTAATAGGCAGGGCAGCTCCGTGAAATTGTGGAGCTGTTTTTTTTATGTTCCACAATGTGTGGGAAAAGTGTGGGAAATCCGTTCGAACCCCCTGAGGTACTCTCTATCTGTTGTACAATAACAGATGAATCTGAGGTTTTCGGAGGGATAGTATGAGACCCTTTCACATTGCCATCGTAGACGATGACCCTAATATTCGGCAAATTGTAGAAGCCTATTTCCAAAAAGAAGGATACATAACCCGCAGTGTAGAGTCTGCTGAAGCAGCCATTCAATTAAATGAAACAGAGCCTCCTGATTTGTGGGTGCTGGATATTATGCTGCCAGGAATGAATGGATATGAATTTTGTCGTCGTATTCGAACAGAATCGGAGACGCCCATCATTATGATTTCGGCTCGTGATGAAGAAGTAGACAAAATTCTGGGACTGGAGCTGGGCAGTGACGACTATTTAACCAAACCGTTCAGTCCACGTGAATTAGTAGCTCGTGTAAATCGAGCGCTGCGTCGTTGGGAACGAATGAATAATCGCGGGGAGCTAGCCCCTTCTCTGGAAAATGATCAACCAACAGGTAGCTTTCTCGTATTGGATAAGGAGAAACGATTCGTATACTCATTTGGAACAGAAGTAGAGGTTACGGCAAAAGAATTTCAGGTTCTTTCGTTATTATCCGAGCATCCGAATCGTGCGTTTTCCCGGGATGAATTGCTTACTCTCATCTGGGGCGATGATTACTTTGGCAGTGACCGCGTCGTAGATGATTTGATACGTCGGATTCGGAAAAAGCTCGATCACATACCTTTGGAGACCGTATGGGGCTTCGGATACCGTTTGCGCATATCAGAAGGGAACCGCGAAGGATGAGCCTCCAGACCCGCATTACTTTAATGTTTGCAGCGCTCCTTATCATTGTGACCGGATTTTTCGCGACATTCATTCATTCCTTTCTCCTGGATAATTTGATTGCCCAACAAAAAAAAGAGCTCACTCTTAAAGGTCAGTTCTGGATTGAGCGGATCAAGTATGCCGACGACGCATTTGAAGAAGAGGATATTGCCGAACTAGACAAACTATTGGTCTCTAACCGAAAAATCGAAGTCCTGTTACTCGGCAAAAAGAAAAAGGTGCTATATACATCTCTTCCTTCATCGAACTTGAACGAATGGCTGCAAGTCTTGGAACGCAAGGCAGAAAAACGGAAGGATAAAAACGTCTGGATTGTGGGCGGAGACGATTATGTCGTCGTAAATCTTGGTCTTAAAAACGACGAGAAGCAGCGGCTTATCCTTGCCTCCCCTGTTCGTGGACTAAAGGAAGCTCGGATGGAGCTTACGGAAAAAATTATTGTGACCCTCTTAATCGGAGCTGTATCGGCTATTCTTCTCAGCTTTTTCATCACGAGAAGCATGGTACGACCGCTAAACAGACTAACAAAGGAAATCAAGAAAGTGCATTTCCGCCGTTTCTCTGAGGTCCAGTTGATTCCGGCCCGTGGAGAAATAGCCGAAGTATCAGAGAGTGTCTACTCGATGGCTCAGGAACTCGATCGCTTTCATGAGATTCAACGACAATTTCTGCAAAATGCATCTCATGAGCTAAAAACTCCTCTTATGTCGATTCAAGGCTATGCAGAAGGGATTCGCGATGGGATCTTTGTCGAGGACGCGGCACATAAAGGCTTGGACGTCATTGTCTCCGAAACAAATCGAATCAAGCATATCGTGACTGAAATTACTCTTTTGGCAAAGCTAGAGAGCGAAGAAGATGTATTTTATCCAACCACTCATTCTGCCACGGAGTTAGTCAATCGTGCTGTGGAGCGACTACATCCTCTTAAATTGCAGCAAAACATAGCTATCCTGGTCCGTACCTTTGGAGAAGAGGGAATCTTGTATGTAGATGACGGTAAACTTTTGCAAGCCTTATTGAACTTGATCACAAACGCCCTCCGTCATACCAAAGAACAGATTGAAATCAAGATCGAATCTGGCAAACGCTTCGTGACTATCGACATAATTGATGATGGAGATGGGATACCTGAAGATTTGCTCCCCCATCTGTTTCATCGATTCGTAAAAGGTAAAAATGGAGATGTTGGATTGGGGCTTGCGATTTCACGTGCAATTATCGAACGATCAGGAGGAATCATCGAAGCTAGGAACGGAGTTTTTACTGGGGCGATTTTCCGTATTACCCTCCCTCTTCAACGATGCCGTAGCCAAGCATAGCACCCAGAGAGAATGGCGCTTCTGGTGCTTTTCTTTTTCAAAAACAAAAAAACCATCCTTCTTGGATGGCTAGCTCGTTCATTCAAAACTGGATCTGCATGATTGCTAAGAGTGTGGATAAGTCCTCGACCGATTAGTAT
>NZ_LGIQ01000008.1 GCF_001187725.1 Brevibacillus reuszeri | reverse complement strand
GGCAAATCATTTAATGATAGACTCATTAACGCTTTCGCTGTTCAGTTTTCAAAGAGCATTTTCGCAACAACCATTTCATCTTATCAGGTTGTCCAAGTCGTGTCAACAACTTTTTTGAAGTTTGTTTATCAGCGACTTCATCAATCTATCACATAACCGGATAGAAAAGCAAGTATTAATTTTTCAATCGGTTGTGATTGATGTATGTAAAAAGAAGAACAGGACTTACTATATCACCTAAAACATTTTAGCGCAAGTGAAAATAAAAAAACCGCCTGAATTCATTTCAGACGGTTTTTCCACTTAGTGATTCTCTTTTAGTCACGAGCCCGCATATGCGGGAACAACAGTACATCGCGGATCGAAGGAGAGTTGGTCAAGAGCATTACCAAACGGTCAATCCCGATACCGAGTCCCCCTGTAGGCGGCATTCCGTATTCCAAAGCTTCGATGAAATCATCATCCATTTCATGCGCTTCGTCATTACCTGCTTCTTTTTCCAAAAGCTGTGCCTCAAAACGCTCACGTTGATCGATTGGATCGTTGAGCTCAGTAAAGGCATTCGCATGTTCACGCGCAACGATAAACAGCTCGAAACGATCTGTAAAGCGAGGATCCTGATCGTTCTTTTTCGCCAATGGAGAAATCGCCACTGGGTGACCGTATACAAACGTAGGCTGAATCAGTGTATGCTCCAGCTTTTGTTCAAAAAACTCATTTACCACGTGACCAAAGGTATGGTGAGGCTCTACGGAAACCCCATGCTCTTTCGCCAGAGCGCGGGCCTCATCATCGCTCATTTCCTTCCAGAAATCAACGCCAATTTCATCCCTGATCAAATCAACCATATGAACACGACGCCATTTTGGAGTCAAATCGATTTCATTGCCTTGGTACTGAATTTTCATCGTACCCAGCACGTCTTGTGCAATATGGGCAATCAATTCTTCTGTCAGTGTCATGATGTCTTGGTAGTCAGCGTATGCCTCGTACAGCTCGATCATCGTAAACTCAGGATTGTGTCTTGTAGAAATACCTTCGTTACGATAAACGCGGCCGATCTCATATACCTTTTCCAGACCACCAACAATCAGACGCTTCAGATGCAGCTCAATCGCGATACGCATATACAACTGCATGTCCAACGCATTGTGATGCGTAATAAATGGACGAGCAGAAGCACCACCAGCAATTGCATGGAGCGTTGGGGTTTCAACCTCTAAATAGCCGAGGTTGTCCAAATAGCGGCGCATCGAAGTCAAAATACGGCTGCGCGTAATAAACGTGTCACGAACTTCAGGGTTTACAATCAAATCAACATAGCGCTTGCGGTAGCGCGTTTCGATATCTTTCAAGCCATGATATTTTTCTGGCAATGGACGCAAAGATTTTGTCAGGTAAGTCAGCTCTTTTGCCTTTACGCTGAGCTCTCCTGTTTTCGTTTTGAATACAACACCTTGAACACCGAGAAGATCGCCGATGTCGCTCAGGTCAAAAACCTTGTGAACATCTTCACCGATCGTATCCTGGCGTACATAAATTTGAATTTGGCCAGAACGGTCCAATAGTTGCGCAAAGCTCGCTTTCCCCATTGCACGCTTAGCCATAAGGCGGCCAGCGATTGTGACCACGTTTTCTTCGGCTTCCAGCTCTTCTTTGGACTTGTCGCCAAATGCTTTCACAATATCAGCAGCATGGTGAGTCTGCTCGAATTTTTTACCGAACGGATCGAAGCCCCACTCGCGAATTTGGTTCATTTTATCATGACGCACTTGAAGCAGCTCGTGAAGCCCTTCCTGTTGCTGTTCTTCCTGTTGCAAATCTTGCTCGTTAGACATTGTATCCACTCCTCTAAAAAATACCTACGTTAACAATATTGTACAAAGCGATTAAATAACGATGCGGCGTACCTTTACTAAAAGGTACGCCACTGGGCTACTACTTACAAGTTAATGTCAAGAATCTCATACTGAATGGTACCAGCTGGTACGTTTACATCTACAACTGCGCCCTTTGCTTTACCCAGAAGCGCTTGACCTACTGGAGACTCATTGGAGATTTTGTTGTTCATCGGATCAGATTCTGCAGAACCGACAATCGTGTAATCTACCACATCTCCGAACTCCAGATCCTTCAGACGCACTCTGGAGCCTACACTTACAACTCCGGTATCCACATCATCATTAGTGATGATACGAGCATTGCGGAGCATTTTCTCGAGAGTCAAAATACGGCCTTCAATGAACGCTTGCTCATTTTTAGCTTCTTCGTACTCCGAGTTCTCGCTAATATCACCAAAGCTGATCGCTTCTTTAATTCGAGCCGCTACTTCCTTGCGTTTAACCGTTTTCAAATCTTCGAGCTCTTGTTCAAGTCTCGATAAACCTTCTGGTGTAAGGATGACTTCTTTTTCGGACATGATTCAATTCCCCCGTTTTAAAAAAATGATTCCATTTGTACTGGGTAAAGTACAAAGGATTATATGTAGTTGTTCTATACAATATACAGCCAAGACACAATCATTGTGAGCTTTCAAAGGTAAAGCTGCCAGGTTGGACTGGCAGCTTGACTCCCAATATTACGGAGTATTATAGGATATGAAGGAACCCTTGTCAATGTCTGGAATGAGTATCCAAATCTAGTAGCTAACCGCCTCATTTTGTGCGGTTTCTACGGGTTCTTCACTGTCATCTGCGTAGTTTTCTACCCAATCGACATAGTCTAACAACGTACGACGAAGCTCATCTTCGGTTTCGACGGCATTTACCAAATTCTTTGTTTGGGTAGCACCCCGCAAGCCCTTTAAATACCAGGCAGCGTGTTTGCGCATTTCAAGCACACCTACTCGAGGACCTTTCAATGCAATCAAACGCTCTGCATGTAAAAGACAGATTTCCATCTTTTCGCGTACGGATGGCTCAGATACCAGCTCACCAGTCGTCAAATACTGAATGGTGCGATACAGCATCCATGGGTTACCAAGTGCTGCGCGTCCAATCATAACCCCATCGCAGCCGGTTGTATCCAGCATGCGCCGAGCATCTTCTGGGGTAGCCACATCACCGTTGCCGATTACCGGAATGGAGACTGCTTCTTTCACTTTGCCAATCCAGCTCCAGTCGGCATGTCCCTTGTACATTTGCACGCGAGTTCGGCCGTGAACAGCAATCGCTTTCCCACCTGCACGTTCTACAGCGCAAGCATTATCGAGGACATACAAGTGTTCTTCGTCCCAGCCCAGTCTCATTTTCACGGTGACCGGCTTATCGACAGCATCAACAACCGCAGAAACGACTTCATAAATCTTTTCAGGATCCAGCAGCAGGCGTGCACCTGCATCGCAGCTCGTAATTTTTGGAACAGGACAACCCATATTAATATCGATGATGTCCGCATTCGTATTCTGGTCTACATATTTCGCCGCTCCGACCAATGTTTCCTTGTCGCCACCAAAAATCTGCAAACTAAGCGGTTTTTCGCGCTCATCGACAAAAAGCATATCCAGCGTCTTTTTGTTTCCGTGCATAATGGCCTTATCACTAACCATCTCCGCACATACCAGTCCTGTACCAAATTCCTTGGCAATCAAACGAAAGGCTGGATTACACACTCCGGCCATCGGAGCAAGTACTACGTTATTTTTTAACTCAACATTTCCGATTTTCATCTATATTGACCTCCTTTTCCCGTTTTCCAATCGGGTTCTTGGAGAGGACAGACCTTTCCAAAAGTCATCATTTATTTATAGCACATAATTCGTCATAGTCGACCTGTAAAGTGCTGGCGATCTTGCGCAAAACCGGTTCGGTAGGCGTTCTGGTACCTCGTTCAAGTGAACCAACAAAAGACAGTGACACACCCATCTTTTCCGAAAAAGACTGTTGTGTATACCCTTTTAGCTTCCGGAAGGATCTAATTCGATTTCCCAATTGACTGTTCCCCACTCACGTACCCCCTTGTGATCCTCTACCAATAAAGAAAGATAGTGTTCAATCGTATGGTTGTACTCAGGCAGAGCTCCGCCCTCCCATATATCACGCAATGGTACCAGCACAAACGCCCGCTGGCTGATGCCCGGATGTGGGATTACGAGATGCTCCTCTGATATGCGGGACTGACCGTACAATAACAGATCAATATCAATCGTACGCGGTCCCCACCGAATGGTGCGCACACGACCAAGCTCCCGTTCCACTTCCAGAGCTGTATTCAGCAGCTCATCTGGCGACAGAGAGGTTTCGATAGCAATTGCCATATTGAGAAAAGCATCCTGCTCCACATTTCCAAAAGGCTCCGTTTCATAAACAGAAGAAGCCCGAAGAATGCGGATGCCTGGTTGATCATTTAGCTTTCTCAGCGCCTGTCTCAGAGTCTCGGCACGATCTCCCAGATTGGAACCTAAGGCGATGTACGCACAAACCGTCATAAAGCAAAATCCTCTCTTTTGCGTATCATCTCGATCGCTACACCTTCATAGTGACCCTTGATAGGCGGATTCGGTTTGGTTACCTTCACTTTTGCTTCTGTCAGAGGAAATTGCGTAAGCAGCTGCCGAGCAACTTCTGTGGTCAGCCTTTCCACCAGGTTATAGCGTTCGCCCTCTACTACCTTTTGCACACAGGAAAAAACCTCTGCGTAATTCACAGTATCCGTAAGATCGTCACTTGCCCCCGCGCGAGATAAATCGATGGACAGCTCGAGATCGACCATAAAACGTTGTCCCAGCTCTGCTTCCGCTCCATACACCCCGTGGAAACCATAAAATGACATACCGCTGAAGAAGATTTTATCCAACGGGAATGCCCCCCTTTAACATTGCGTCCATCATCTTGGTAACGCGCTTCATTTCCTTCACATCGTGTACCCGGACCATGTGACAGCCTTTCGCCACACCGAGCGCGACTGTCGCAGCCGTCCCTTCCACTCGCTCATCAACAGGAAGGTCGAGCACGTGTCCGATCATTCTTTTTCGGGAGGTAGCCAGCAAGACGGGATAACCCAAAGCAACCAGATCATCGAGACGTCGCATCGTTTCCAAGTTCTGATCCACGGACTTCACAAACCCGATTCCCGGATCGAGAATGATCTGCTCTTGTTTGACACCTGCATCCAAAGCAATCTGCACCGACTCTCGCAGATCTTTTATATAATCTGCAAAGAAATCGGTGTAATCGGTGTTCGTGCGATTGTGCATCAAAATAATGGGGACACCATGACGGGCAGCGACCCCAGCCATCTGCGGATCACGCTTGGCTCCCCATACATCATTGATAATATGTGCTCCTGCCGCTATCGCCCGATCAGCTACCACCGCTTTATAGGTATCAATCGAAAGCGGAACGTCCAGCTCCGCGGACAACAAACGGATAATCGGCAACACGCGATCAAGCTCTTCGGCTTCATCCACCGGCTCCGCTCCCGGTCTTGTCGATTCTCCGCCAATGTCAATGATGTCAGCACCTGCCTCGACCATCGCACGAGCCTGGGCCAAGGCCTGATTCAAATCAACAAATCGTCCACCGTCTGAAAAAGAGTCCGGCGTCACATTCAAAATCCCCATGACCAGCGTTCGCTCGCCAATCGGCAGCACGTGACGACTACAAACCAGTTCGCGACGATTGCGCAGCTGTGCAGGTCTAGCTAAAATCTCCCGTACCTCTGCCGCTGCAGCACGCAAACCTGCCGTCCTGTCACCCATACGCTCGAGCATCTGCTCCAGCTGCTTTTGCCCGGCTAGTAGAAGGACATACACGGTTTCTTCTTTTACCGGATCAGCCGAAATGATAGCTTCAGCACCTACAGACAGCATGTCCTCCTGCAATAGAAGAGCATCTGATCGAATCAAGTTTTCCACATGAATCATCAAGCCTGCTCCCCAGTTAGCGGCCAATCGCTCACATTCAGGAGATGCAATGCCCCTTTTCGACAGCTCCGATACCATTTCTGCATGATTAGCCGCGTGAATTCGGAATGGATTGTACTTCATAGCCTTACTCCCTTTTCCGTCTTAGCATGTTGATTAGTAGCATACCATAATTTACTCTTCCATCGCTATAGAATGACGGTAGGCGCGGTGCAGTTCACGGGTGAATTTACCGTAGACAGACGCGATCAAATGACCATCAATTTCTTGCACGGGAACGATCTCTTGTACGGAATTCGTGACAAAGATTTCATCTGCCAGAAGCAGCACTTCCCGCCCGAAGCGCCCCTCCACGATCGGCATGGATAATTGAGCGGCTAGCTTCAGAACGTGCTGACGAGTTACTCCATCCAATATGCCCGTGTCCAGAGCAGGCGTAAACAAGCTGCCATCCTTTATCCAGAACAGATTGCTTACTATGCCTTCAGCCAGATAGCCATCGTGCGTCAAAAACAAGCCCTCTACATCAGGCTTTGCTCCAAGCTCTTGTCTTGCCAAAGCATTATTGAGGTAATTATGCGACTTGAAGCGCTGATGTCCTTCTACTGTCTGACGAGCCAAGGACAGCGTCAGCAGCTTTTTTGGCTGGGGCGGATCTTGCAGAGCAGCAACTGGTTTGGCAAACACAAATAACGCTGGGCGCTCATAGCCATCCGCAACTAGTCCAACTCCCTCTGCTCCAGCTGTCACACTCAATCGCACGTACGCATCACGTAATTCATTGGCATCTACTGTTCGCAAAATCGCCTGCTTCAGCTCTTCCTTTGACCAGGCAGGACGAATTTGCAACGCCAAAAGCCCGGAGCTCAGCCGGGCATAATGGGCATCCCACAAAAACAGTTTGCGGTCGTACACACGCAAGGTTTCAAATAAGCCGATTCCGTATAAAAATCCATGGTCTAATACAGATACCGATGCCTCTTCAGCTGGACAAATCGTTCCATTCACATATACGTGCATGCATGCTCGCTCCCGATAATATTGTCGAGAGCATCATACCATATTTTCAGATGATAGCGCAGTTTCCCGAGTGCGTTTTCCGTGTATGAATCGAGAGATCGAAATCGATAGTTCATACAAAATGATCAGCGGTACAATGACCATGATATCTGACAGAAAATCAGGTGGCGTGATTGTAATGGAAATGATGGACAGCACCAGGTAAGCCGGCTTTCGCATTTTCGCCAGTCGATGCGGATTCAAAATGCCTAAATGACTCAGAAAAAGAACGATTACAGGCAGCTCGAACAAAAGCCCAAAAGGCAGACACAGATTTAGCATAAAGGTAAAGTAATCGTTTGCGGTAATGACCAGCTCAAAATTTCCGTTGGATAAGCCGAGGACAAATTGATACATCATCGGAAACAGCACAAAGTACGCAAATGACAGTCCAAAGAGAAACAAGAAAAACAGCGCCGGAATATACATCAGTGCGATCTTTCTCTCTCGCTCCTCCAGCGCCGGAACAACAAAGCGCCACGCCTGATAGGCAGCTACAGGAATCGTCAACGCCAAGGCACCGACTCCAGACAATTTGATATAGATCGACAAAATATCTCCTGGACCGAGAATCGCCAGTTTTTCTCCCGAATGATTGGCGAGCGCCTGATATATGTGATCGACAAATAAAAAGCAAACCACCATGCCAACGACAAGTGCCGACAAAACAATCAAAAGCCTGCGACGCAAATCCGTCAAATGCTCCAGAAAGGGCATTTCTTGATTCACATGATTTCCCCCCGGGTAAGCTGATTTTGAAAAGGAAAAGCGATGCGTAACAAAGCGCACCGCCTTCCTTCGCAAACTGATTAGTTGACTCGCTTCAACGCGTCCTCGCTGCTACTTACGGAAAGATCAACGACCGCTTCCTTTTTGGACTTGCCCCTGTCATCGTCGTCTTCCTTGGTCAAGTCTTTGGTTGCTGATTTGAATTCTGTCAGTGTACGCCCAAAGGCGCGACCAATCTCAGGAAGCTTGCTTGGCCCGAAAATCACCAAAGCAATAATCAGGATCAGGATCAGACCAGGAATTCCAATACTGGATAACATCGTTTGCTACACCCCTTGTCCTAGAAACCGGTGATGGCGACCACACTCGGCATCGCTACAGAGCTGCCGCCTTTTGGCCAATGGCTGGTAGGCTTGTCATGCGACTTGAGGTTTTCACCTGGATGCTGAACAGACAGGAACAACGTTTTTTCATCAGGTGTAAACCATGGACCCGTCATTTCCGAGCCAACTGGGCCAGAAGCGAATTGGGAAGCGATTCCTTTACTATTTCCCGAGGTTGGGATAAAGAATACACCATTATTGCCAAATGGCTTGAAAATACCTGTGTTGATGGAGGAAGAAGAGATATCTGTCACAACCCACAGATTGCCCGCACTATCAAACGCCATATTGTCAGGAGCTGCAAAGCCGCTTTGCGGACCACCCGCCGCAAAAATTTCAAACGTAAACTCGAGTCCAGCGTGGTTGTTATCAGTTTCAAACAGACGAACGATTTGCCCGTAGAAATTGCCGTGCTTGTCATTGTTCGTCAGAGCGATAAAGATCGAGCCATCAATTGGATGCACTTCCAGGTCTTCAGGGCGATCCATTGGCGTCGCTCCCACAGCTTTTGCTGCATCCCGGCAGTTTACCAAAACATCAGCCTGGGAAGCGAACAATGGCTTTCCTTCGCCGTTTACCGCCTTTTTCAGGGCATCATTCGTTGCATAATCCAGGGCTACCCATTTTCCTTTACCAAAGTTGGCAACAAACAGCGTACCCTCTTCCAGAAGCTTGGAGTTGTTTTTTCCAGCCTTCGGATCAAATTTGCCTTTGGACACGTATTTGTACACGTACTGGTCTTTGGCGTCGTCGCCCATATATACGACTAGCTGGCCGGATGGAGCGAGTACCATTGCTGTATTTTCATGAGAAAAGCGTCCAAGTGCTGTATGCTTTTTCGGAGTGGATTTCGGATCGAATGGATCTACCTCGATTACCCAGCCGTATTGATTTACATCTTGCAGCTTGCAATCACTGACAACATCCATATAGTTCTCTTCACAGGAGAGCACTGTATTCCAGAACGTAACCCCACCAGAGCAGTTCGCAAAGGTACCGATTGCTTCTTTGGCAACAGACGCTGCTGGTCCAGTCAGGACATGCTTAGTCAAGCCACTGACACGGCGACCGTATTTGGAATCGCCCACGAGCTTCCAGCTGCCATTTTCCTTTTTCACTTCGATAACAGAGCCGCCCAATGCGTACAAATACTTCTCGATTTGCGCGGATGTACGTTTGTTATCGTCTGGATCGGCAGTCAATGTATCATAGCCAGTGACGTAATATTCTAACTCACCCAAATATTCGTGATTTACCCACAAGAGTCCATGATCTGGTTTCCCGTCGATGGGTAGAAAACAGGTGAAATCGTTGTTAAAGCCGAACGTATCGCCAGCTGCATTAATTTTATCGCCATAAGAAGCAACGACGTCGTATGTAAAGCCTTCTGGAAGGACTAGGTCATCTTTGGTTGTCGGATGAATTTCTTTGAACTTTGGATTAAATGGATGTTTTTTTGAATCCAGTCCAAACAGGTGATCAGCTGTTTTTCCCGAGATAGCGCTACCCGCTGCGAGTGCAGGAATCCCTGTAGCTACCGAAGCCAATGCTGCTGTACCTGCACCTAAATAGGTTAAAAATTGCCGACGATTTACATCCATTCCATATCGCTCCTTTTTTCTGTTACTTTCTTCTAATTGTACGAGCGTTATATCTAGGCTGGATGAATCCTATATAAAGAGTGTGTAAACAAAACATCACATCATCACATCCACTTTTACGAAAAGCGTCGTGACGTTTTTCACACAAAAATACCGCCCGATGATCAGGCGGTATTCATTCATCTCTTCGTTAACTTGTTGTATGGCGCGCATAGGTACTGAGGAAATTTTTCAGCAGCTGCTTGCCATGCTGCGTGATAATCGATTCCGGATGGAACTGAACACCTTCAATCGGGTATTCGCGGTGACGAACGGCCATGATTTCTCCTTCGGCTGTTCGTGCCGTTACTTCCAATACACTCGGCATCGATGCTTCCTCCACAATCAGGGAGTGATAACGGGCTGCGGTAAACGGAGACGGAATGTCTTGGAAAATTGTTTTTCCATCATGCAGGACTTCCGAGGTTTTTCCATGCATCAAGCGCTCCGCACGAATGACTTTGCCACCGAACACTTGACCTATGGACTGATGTCCCAGGCAAACGCCCATGATCGGAATTTTTCCGGCAAAATGACGAATCGCATCCATGCTGATTCCTGCCTCGTTCGGTGTGCATGGTCCTGGCGAGATCATCAAATAGTCCGGTGCCAGCCGCTCAATCTCCTCAAGCGTGATTTTGTCATTGCGGTGTACCTGCAGCTCTTCTCCCAGCTCACCCACGTATTGCACCAGGTTGTAAGTAAACGAATCGTAATTATCAATCATCAAAATCATCTAACTCATCTCCTCTAGGCTCTTCTTACTCATTCTCTGCTCGCAAAGCTCAAGTGCTTTCCATAACGCTTCTGCCTTTTTCAATGACTCACGATACTCTGCCTCTGGCACTGAGTCAATCACAATACCTGCCCCTGCCTGAACATGAGCAACGCCATCCTTTACCACCATCGTTCGGATCGCAATGTTGACCTCGACCTCGCCATTAAAGCCAAACCAGCCGATCGATCCCGTGTACACGCCTCGCTTGACTGGCTCCAGCTCTTCGATGATCTCCATCGTGCGAACTTTGGGCGCCCCTGTAATGGTTCCACCTGGAAAGGCTGCTGCTACGGCATCAAACGCATCCTTGTCATCGGCAAGCTCTCCTTTGACATGAGAGACGATGTGCATGACGTGGGAATATTTCTCCACAACCATGAATTCGCTCACTCCCACGCTGCCAAAGCGGCAAACTCGCCCCAAGTCATTGCGTTCCAAATCCACCAGCATGACGTGTTCGGCGCGTTCCTTTTCATTATCGATCAGCTCACGTGCCAAAGCCTCGTCCTGGGCATCTGTTTGTCCGCGTGGCCTCGTACCGGCAATCGGACGCGTATGCACCTCGCCATTCTTCACCTTTACCAATAGCTCTGGTGAAGCGCTGACAAGCTGAAACTCGGGAAAGCTCACATAGCCCATATACGGCGATGGATTCAGCTTGCGCAGGACCTCGTACACTTCTGGAGGTGATACCTCTAAAGGCTTGCTCTGCCGCACAGACAGATTCACCTGGAAAACGTCCCCTTGGGAGATGTACTCTTGCACACGGCTCACGGCTGCTTCGAACTGATCCTGGGCAAATGATACCTCCACAGGAGTCTCATGCGACAACGGTCTTTTCCGCAGAGCTTCCCAATCGGTGTGATCCGTGTCCATCGCTAACGAGGTTACCATAGCCAAGCGTTTTTCGATAAGCTCGGTCATTTGCTGATAGACCTCTTCACTCAATGTTTCAGCTGGCAAATGGGTCAGACAGATGATTTCTCGTGCCTCATGATCAAAGACTAGAAGGTCTTGCATCATCATAACATACAGGTCTGGCAACTGTAAGTCGTCTGTCGCGATCTGTGGAAGTGTCGGTTCAAAAAAGCGGTTCATGTCATAGCTCATGTACCCGATGGCGCCTCCAGAAAAATCAGGCAACTCTGGAATGACCGGCGTCTTGTAGCGCGCAAGCAAACTCCGCAAGGCATCCAACGGGTTTTCATCCAAAAGACTCTCCACCTGACCGTCCGTGTATGTGACAACCGCCTCTCCCTGCCCGCTACGCATGGTAGCAATCGGCTGATATGCCAAAAACGTATACCTGCCAGCTCGTCCGCTCTCCAAAAGGACGGCATCTTGCAAAGATGGCTGCAAGGCTTTTAGCACTTGCCATGGATCTATATGGGATGCCCATTTACCACGAACAGCTAGCGGGATTAACGAAAAGGTATTGGCGTAGTTCTGGCAATCTGTATAACTAGGGAATGGCACTCCACTTCACGCTCCGGTCTTTTACAGTAGTATTATCCGTTCATTATATAGGCGGTCTATATGTAATGAAAAGACCACGGTGCATAAAAAGACACACCGTGGTCGCGTAAATTTTTCCTCTTAGTCTTCGAATTGATAAAGTGGAGTGGACAGATAGCGCTCGCCATTGGATGGGATGATCGCGATGACCTTTTTACCCTTCCCTAGCTTTGCCGCGACTTGCAGTGCAGCATGAATGGCAGCTCCAGAGGAGATTCCGCCCAAGATGCCTTCTGTACGAGCAACACGGCGCGCTGTTTCGAAAGCATCCTCGTTCTCTACCTTGATAATTTCATCGTAGATACCGGTATCCAGAATTTGCGGTACAAAGCCTGCTCCGATCCCTTGAATTTTATGCGGCCCTGGTTTTCCTCCAGATAGTACAGGGGAAGCCGCAGGCTCTACTGCAACAATGTGTACATTCGGATAATGCTCGCGCAGCACTTGACCGACACCAGTGATGGTTCCACCGGTTCCGATCCCGGAGATAAACGCATCTACACCGCCGATTTCCTGTGCTTGCTCCAGCAGCTCTCGCGCAGTCGTTTCACGGTGAATCGCAGGATTGGCGAGGTTATTGAATTGTTGTGGAATGAAATAGGTGCTGTCTTCTTTCGCCAGCTCTTCCGCTTTGCGGATCGCTCCACCCATTCCCTCAGCTCCTGGTGTCAGAACGAGCTGCGCACCATATGCACGCAATAAATTGCGACGCTCAATACTCATCGTTTCTGGCATGACCAAAATGGACTTGTAGCCTTTTGCAGCCGCTACCATAGCAAGACCAATCCCGGTATTTCCGCTCGTAGGTTCAATAATTGTATCACCGGGTTTTAGACTTCCATCTGCTTCTGCCGCCTCAATCATGGCGAGTGCGATACGGTCTTTTACACTGCTACCTGGGTTGAAAAACTCCAGCTTTAAATAAATATCTGCAATATCTTCGGTGACAACACGATTCAGCTTCACTAATGGTGTGTATCCAATCAAATCAGTAATGGAATTCGCCACGCGCATATGTCCTGCCCCCTCATTTTTAATAGCCGAGTAAAACGCTAGGATTTATAGTTTTAATTATATCAACGGTTGCCCATTTGGTCAATGAGGCATTTGCCCAGAAATCTGAACACCTACTGACTTTCGCAACTGCTCAAGAACGGTATCGAGCGACTCCACCTGCGCATAAGCTACCTCTCGCCGCAATTCCTCTTTGACTTCCTCAAAGGAACGTTTTTCTTCATCCCTTTTTTCTTCAATGCGATAGATGGCGTATTGATCGCCGACTTTTACTACTGTGCTATTTTTATTCGTTTCCATTTCAGCAAGCACCGTTTTTGCCTCATCCGGCAGGCGAGATCCGTTCATCGAAATCCACCCCATGTCGCCTCCATTCGCAGCTGTCAGGTTATCGATGGAGCGTTCCTTGGCGAGTGTTTGAAAATTGGCTCCCTGTGTGAGCTCTGCCGATACTTGTCCCGCTTCCTTTTGAGATGCAACTACAATTTGATACAAATGCAGCTGCATGGGCTTGGAGTATCGTAGTGGGTTGTTGTTGTAGATCGTTAGCAATTCATCGTCTTTAACCGTTATGTCCTTGGTTGCAAGCGCTTGCAGCAACATCTGGTATGTAATTTCCTGCTTCAGCGCTTCCAGACTCGTTCCCGCTTGCCGTTTCAGCGCTTCCTGAAACTCGCTGTCCGTTTGGCTTCCGTAGCTCTCTTTAATTTGTGCCACTTCTTTATCCAGTTGCTTTTGATCCACAGTGATCCCTAAACGCTTTGCTTCCTGGAAAACGACCTCGCGATTGATCATGTCATCCAGCACCTGCTTGCCGAACTTCTGTTTGAGTGCAGCGACATACTCCGCTTCACTAATCGTCTTGTCTCCTACTACAGCGGCAGACTGGAGCTTGCCGGACGACTGGTAATAGCCCCATGTCACGGCAAGCAACAGCAATACGAGTGCTCCAATGAATGCCCACAACCCTTTGACGTTGGTCATGCCACCCTCTCCTCGCCCTCAAACCACGCTTACATGTCGCTTACGATGTTTACATTTCGTTCAAGATGTCTGTGAGCGCAGCTTCGTCATAATAATAGCGTTCATTACAGAAATGGCAGTGTACTTCTGCCTCACCTTGCTCATCGATCATGCTTTGCATTTCCTCGCGTCCCAGGCTGATGAGTGCTTGGGTCACTTTTTCCTCCGAGCATTTACAGTGGAATTTGATCTCGGTGCGGCTGAGGTATTTCGGCTCGTCTAACACTCTCGCCAAAATTTCCTCTGGTGTCAGTCCTTCACCAATCATGCGTGACACTTGCGGCAATTGGCTCAGGCGCTCCTCAATCTGTGCCACCACTTCATCTGGCGTGAAAGGCATCAGCTGAAGAATAAAGCCACCTGCAGCGAGTACCGACCGGTCCTCTGGGTTCACAAGCACACCTACACCGACCGCTGATGGAGTCTGCTCGGACATGACGAAATAATACGTGAAGTCCTCTCCGATTTCTCCAGAAACGATCGGGGAGCTTCCTTGGTACGGCTCCTTCAACCCAAGATCCTTGGTCACGTAGACGAACCCTTCTGTTCCCACCGCACGTGCCACATCCAGCTTGCCTTTGTCATTGAGCTCAAAATGAGTGTGTGGCTCGGTAACATAGGCGACCCCTTCGCCATGTGCATTCACTTCTGCCACGATCTGGCCGATTGGGCCTCCCCCTTTTACTTTGACATTGATGCTTTCGTTTCCTTTTAGCATGGCTCCCATCATTAACGACACGGTTAGCGTACGACCTGCTGCCGCAGTTGCTGTATTCCACATGTCGTGGCGACGACGGATTTCCTCTACAATATCTGTCGTACGTGCCGCAAACGCGCGCACATGTCCGTTAAAGCCTGTTGCTCTTATTAAATAATCGCTCATCTGGCGATCCTCCTTTTGGCATAAAAAAATCTGAACCTGCTTGTAACAGTGTACCACAAGAAATGGTGGCTACGCTTCTGCCCCCATGCTTCCCAAACACTTCTACTTTTCCATGCGCAAACCTGCGCAAAAAAACCCCCTCTGCCAAATGAGAGGGGGTCACAACTTCATCGTTTACGTTAAATATTCTTTTAAAACTCGGGAAGCCTTTTGTGTGCGCAGCCGATCAATCGTGGTTGCCTCGATCTGCCGAATACGCTCACGGGTAAGACCAAACATCTTGCCTACTTCCTCCAACGTGTAAACCTGATCATCATACAAACCATAACGCATGGAAATGATCTCTTGCGCGCGTGGACTCAAGCGTTCCAGTGCGGCGCGCATCTGTGAGCGTAAATCGACCTTTTCGATCCAGTCATCGAGGGATGACAAGCCATCATCCATGATCTCCGCATAGCTGAGGCACTCATCTTCATGCCCGGCCATCCATGAATCGTCATCCGGTTCTGCGTCGATGGACTCCATTTTCATCATCAAGGCGAGCTCAATCGCATCGACCTTTTCTAATGGAATGTCTAGCAAACCGGCAATTTCATGGCGATCGGGGGTACGATTCAACGCTTGTACGAGATGCAGTACTTGTTTTTGATACTGACGAATCTGTTCGTGCATGTGAACAGGGATCCGAATCAAGGTCCCTTTGTCGTTGATCGCTCGCGTAATCGCCTGGGATATCCACCAATGCGAGTAATGATAGAGACGAACACCACGGCCCACGTCGAACTTGTCAATCGCGGTAAACAAACCAATCGTGCCCTCCTGAATCAAATCCAGGAAAGGCATACCTCTTTTCAGATGTCTCAGAGCCGTACTGACGACATAGCGCAGATAGGCTCGCACAAGAGTTTCGCGAGCATCCAGATCGCCATCCTGTTGATAGCGGACCAGACACGCTAGCTCTTCTTCTTTGTCCAACATGGGTGTTGCAGCGACACTTTCCAAAAACAGCAAGGCAGACGTGTCTGATCGCAGTGATCGTGGCACGGTGATTCCTAACTGAGCTTCGACTTCCCGCCAACGTCGGGGAGTAGAATGGAATGAGGAGGTACTCAAAGTCATATGCAACCCTCACTTTTCCTGGAATGGAAGACTCACGATGAAGGTAGGCGAATAACGAAATGGTTTACTGTAACCGTATTTCGACAAAACTTGTTTGATTCCTGCCAGTTTACAGAATATTAACAGTTCTCCTACCTGATTTTGCTGGTAACCCTTCCTTAATATAGGGCTCCTTCCACGTCAAAAAAACCATCCCCAGAAGGCAGGGATGGTATCTGAACTTTGTCGAATTTTCTGTTGCAATTTCCCACTCGCCATCCTCACTCATACAAATGACAGGCGACAAAATGACCCGTGTCAACTTCCTGCCAAGCAGGCTTTCGGCTCGCACAAACCTCTTTTGCTACAGGGCAGCGCGTGCGGAACACACAGCCGCTCGGCGGATTGATTGGGCTTGGCACATCCCCTTCGATAATGGTACGCTCGCGACTTTTCTCCAGATCCGGGTCCGGGACAGGAATTGCAGATAAAAGTGCCTGCGTATATGGATGCTTGGGGGATTCGTAGAGCTTTTCACTTTCTGTCATTTCCACCATATTGCCCAGATACATCACACCGATGCGATCACTGATATGCTTTACCATTGCCAAATCATGCGCGATAAACAAATACGTGAGGCTTTGCTCGCGCTGCAAAGTTTTCATCAGATTGACGACTTGTGCCTGAACAGATACATCCAGGGCAGAAATCGGCTCATCTGCGATAATGAAGCGCGGATTGACGGCAAGTGCCCGCGCGATGCCAATACGTTGTCGTTGCCCCCCACTGAATTCGTGGGGAAAACGGTTTGCATGTTCTTTTTGCAGGCCAACCATTTCCAGCAGCTCGATTACGCGTTGCATCCGCTCTTTGCCCTTGTATAGACCATTTAGATTCAAGCCTTCGGAAATAATCTCGGAAATATTCATGCGCGGATTCAAGGACGCGTACGGGTCTTGGAAAATCATCTGCATGTTGCGGGTAATTTTTGCACGTTCCCCGCTTGAGGCTTTATGAACATTTTGCCCATCAAACAATACCTCGCCCGAAGTCGGCTGATACAGGCCGATAATCGTACGGCCGGTCGTTGATTTCCCGCAGCCAGATTCCCCTACCAGTCCAAACGTCTCTCCCTCATATATTTCGAAGGAGATACCGTCCGCCGCTTTCAGTGAGAGTCCTTTTTCCAACGTAAAGGTTTTTGTCAGGTTCTTGACCTGGACCAGCTTCTTTCTTTCCATCTGGCCATTCCTCCCCCATTATCCATTTACCAGTATCGTCTGGAGACAGAATGTTCCTTTTCCAGCTTGTAGCCATCCAGCTTGACGATTTCGATGGCACTACGGGAGTCTGGCGAATGAATCATTTCCCCATTTCCCATATAGATGCCCACGTGATGGACTCTTCCTTTTCCTTCTTCGTAAGCGAAAAAGAGCAGATCGCCAGGGAGCAAATCTTCTTTTTCTACCAATTGACCCGCTCTCGCCTGATCAGAGGCATCGCGCGGGATTTGAATCCCTACGGAACGGTGCATGTTGTAGGCAAAGCCTGAGCAGTCATATCCATAGGAGGACATGCCACCCCATAGGTAGTGCAGGTTAAGGAATCGTTTACCCGTTTCTACAATCATTTCTCCGCGATTTCCGGTCAGCTCCACTGGCTCATTGGCATTTACGATCCGTACGTCTTCTTTTCGCAGGAGCGCTGTGCCGTCTGGTGTCGCTACTGTTACCCAGCCCTCTGTTTCTTCTATTAGAGGCAGTCTGGTCAAAAAGGCAAGCTCCATTCCTGGCTCTTTGTCGGTATTGTGTAAATGAGTAAATGCCGCAGTCACCAGCGCCTGCTTTTGACCCTCGCTTACGTCAAAGGCAGGGGTCCACGGAGAGAGCTGATGAGATGGAATCCAGCCTGGATAGCCTTTTTCATTTTTGTTGCAGGTCTGGTCAGGAATCAGCACATGGGACCACTCGCCCTGCTCCTCGCCCACCTCTACTCGTGTTCCGTACAGCGCCTGTGTCTGAATCGCATTGTTGTCGTAGAATCCAAGCTTTTCATCAATCGTGAGTGAAGCAAGCCAGCTGCGAGCATATACTGGTGTACCCAGAGCTAACTGGTCGATGTCACGCGGAGATTCCGGTTTGGTCCAAACAGTCGCTACCGAGACAGAAACGATCGCTGTTTTCATATTTATTTTCCTCCCTCCCATAAGCTAACAGAGCGCAAGCCAAGACCTGGCTCCTTCTGCATCTTCATCAAGCGTCCCTCGTAGGTTACGCCGCCGTCGATTCCGTCGTGCAGAAGCATCAATGGCGCATCGAAGTCAAAGCGAGTGATGTTTTTCTTACTAGCCGCAAAATGTGCCGCTGCCGATACTGCCAGGCGTGATTCGATCATGCTGCCAACCATGCATGGAATACCGTGCTCTTCAGCCATTTGGTTGATCAATTGAGCTTTGAAAATGCCGCCTGCTTTCATCAGCTTGATGTTAATCATGTCAGCCGCCCGGTTTTGGAGAACCTGCAACGCCTGAGCCGGCGAAAATACACTCTCGTCAGCCATGATCGGCGTATCGACTGAATCCGTTACCCGCTTCAAGCCCTCCAGATCATGCGCTTTTACAGGCTGTTCAATCAGCTCGATGCCAAGACCCATGTCCTCCATTTTGCGAATGGACTGAACCGCTTCTTTTACATTCCATCCCTGGTTGGCATCAAGACGAATCTTCACCTGATTGCCCACAGACTTACGAATTTCCTGGATGCGCAAAATATCGTCCTCAATATTGTCTTTACCGACCTTGATCTTCAGAACATGAAAGCCCTCTTTCAAGTACGCCGCTGCGTCCTCACCCATTTCCTTCGGGGAGTTCACGCTTACCGTATAATCGGTTTCCAGCTTGTCGCGATAACCTCCGAGGAATTGGTACAAAGGCATTCCGGCACGCTGCGAAATGAGGTCATAGAGAGCAATGTCTACAGCAGCTTTTGCGCTTGTATTGCCCACCATAGACTGATGTAAGGTTTGGAATACTTGCTCATAGGCAATCAGATTCAGGCCGATGAGTTGTGGCTTCATCGTATTGAGGATGGCAGATTCGATGCTTTCGATGCTATCACCTGTAATGACGACGGTAGCAGAAGCCTCGCCCCAGCCTACCATGCCATTGTCACATGTGATTTTGACCAAAACAGACTCCAGACTGTGCACCGTACGCAATGCAGTTTTAAAAGGTTTTTTCAACGGAACAGATATCCGTTTTACCTCGATGGCTTGAATAATCATGTTTTCCTCCATCTTCTCTAGCATTCTTTCTATCTCTATTTTTCTGTAATGACATACTAAATTATAGCACTATTAAAACAATCAGCAAAAAAGGGGGGAGAGTCATTCCATCCGCCTGAAATGACTTCTCCCGCAAAGCTGTTATTACTTCACAACGGCTTTTCTCAAGTCCGTGTAGCTGAGGGAAGAGCTGACAATTCCACTCACCTTGTCGCTGGAGAGAAGAGACGTGTTATAGAAGTACAGTGGTGCGATTGGAGCATCGTTCACCAAAACTTTCTCTGCGTCATGCAGCATTTGCATACGTTTTGCATCATCTGGCTCTTTGTAAGCCCCTTCGATCAGCTTGTCGTATTCCGCGTTTTTCCAGCCCGTACGGTTGCTACCACTCTTCGATTGGAAAATGTCGAGGAAGTTGATCGCATCTCCGAAGTCAGGCAACCAGGAAGAACGTGCAATTTGGTACTGCAATTGCTTTTGCATATCGGTCAGTACTTTTCCTTCTACTTTTTGCAGCTTCACATCTACGCCGAGAGTTTGCTTCCACATTTCTTGTGCCGCTTGCGCTGTTTTCTCGTTAGCTGTTCCGCTGCGGTACGTGAGCGTAACCTCAGGAAGTTGTGTGTAGCCTTTTTCTTTCATACCTTGCTCCAGCAGCTTTTTCGCTTCTGCTGCATCGAACTTCACCAACTCGCCGCCTACTTGACGGAAGTCGCCCGAACCGTTTGCATCTGGCAAGCCAAAGGATACGAAGGCTGTTCCTGGCTTTTGCTGGCGCATCAGAACGAGGTCAACCAAGGTTTGACGGTCGATCGCCATGCTGAACGCTTTACGGATATTGGCGTTGTCAAATGGCTCCTTGGTTACATTGAAGCGGTAGAATTCTGTACCTGCTCCATCTTTTACGTAAACCTTGCCTTCTTTGAACAGCTGGTCAGCCATATCCGCTGGAACAGTTGTTGTTCTGTGCAGCTCTTCGTTTGTAAACATTTGATACTCGGTATTCTCGTCATCGATCATTTTCCAAACGGCACCGGCCAGTGTTACGTTTGCCGCATCCCAGTAGTTCTCGTTTTTCATCATTTTCAATTCGCTGTCATGCGTCCATTCAGTCAGCTTGAATGGTCCATTACCGACGAATGTAGCGGCTTCAGCAGCCCACTTCGGATCTTTTTCGCCTGTCGCTTTATTTACAGGGAAGAAAGCCGGGTTGGATGCCAAGAGGAGTGTCCAGGACGCAGGCTGCGCCAGTACTACTTCCAGCGTTTTGTCGTCCAACGCTTTTACTTTTACATCTTCTACTTTACCTTTGCCGCTGTTGTAGGCTTCTGCACCTTCAATGATATAGGCGAGGAAGGATGCTGGAGATGCCAGAGCTGGATCGAGCATACGCTTCCATGCGTATTCAAAGTCATGAGCAGTTACAGGATCACCATTGCTCCATTTGCTGTCGCGCAGGGTGAAGGTATATGTTTTGCCATCCTCGGATACTTTCCATTCACTAGCTGCTGCTGGTTGAATCTTTTGATTCTCATCCAGACGAGTCAAGCCTTCCATCAGGTTGTTCAGGATGTTGTAGGACGGTTCATCAAAACCAATCGGCGGATCGAGAGAAGTAGGCTCCTTGATGTTGTTCAGGAGCAGGAGCTTCGCTGCTTGATCCCCTGGTGCCGTAGTATTCGGCTGATTATTGGCTGCTGGTGGTGCCGACTCATTATTCGCTGCCGGTTGGCCCGATGAACAGCCAGCTACAAGCATGGAAACAGCAAGTGAAGCAGAGAGCAGGACGGTTGATAATTTTTTCACTGTTTCTTCCCCCTTATACTTTTTATTTATATCGTAAAAGGATAGCGCCGTTGGACGACAACCTCTTTTACTCGATCAAAAAGCAGCTAAACCATGAGTCAGTCAGAGATTTTTCCTGAAAGACACCGAGCTACGTGCCTGTCGGTGCCTGCATCGCAGCCAGCATCTTTTTGGCCCTTGGATCTTGTAGCCAACAAGAGACAGAGTGCTTGCTGTGCAGATGTGATTCCGCAGGCTGGTAATTGCGACATACCTCCAGCGCGTAATCACAACGAGCAGCAAAGGCGCAACCGATTGGCGGAGCAAACAGATCGGGAGGAGTCCCGGGAATCGGGCTGAGCGGGATTTCGCGATCAGCATCGAGTCGCGGCATGGAAGCAAGCAAGCCCTTTGTATATGGATGCTGCGGATTGTAGAAAATGTCGCGTACCGGACCAGACTCTACTACCTTCCCGGCGTACATGACGTTTACCCGATCGGCAATCTTGGCAACGACACCCAAATCATGCGTAATGATGATGATCGAAACGCCTGTCTTTTGCTGAATGCTTTTAAACAGGTCAATAATTTGCGCCTGAATCGTTACATCCAGAGCAGTCGTTGGTTCATCCGCAATCAGGATGGATGGTTTACAGACGAGCGCGATCGCAATCATAATACGCTGGCGCATCCCGCCGCTAAATTGATGCAAATATTGCTTGAGACGGCTCTCCGGATTGGCGATCCCAACCAAGTGCAGAATTTCGATAGCCTGCCTGCGCGCTTCACTTTTGGCGACCTTTTGATGGCGGATAATTCCTTCCATAATCTGTTCACCAATCGAGAGCGTCGGATTGAGCGAGGTCATTGCATCCTGAAAGATCATGGAGATTTCTCTGCCGCGCAGCTCACGCATTTCCTTTTCGGGCAGCTTCGCAAGGTCCTGTCCCTTGAACATGATGCTGCCACCGGCAATTTTTCCGATATGCTCCGGAATCAAACGCATCACGCTGCGAGCAGTAACGCTTTTACCACAGCCGGACTCACCAACTATCGCCAGCGTCTCGCCTTTGTTCAAGCTAAAGCTCACATCTCGAACCGCATTTACTTCACCGCCATGTGTTTTAAAGACGACACGCAGTCCGCTTACTTCCAGCAATTTTTCTGTTTGATTCATGTCGCTTACCTCCTTGCCTTCGGATCGAATGCATCGCGCAAGCCATCACCGAGCACGTTAAACGCTAGCATCGTCAAGGAAATGAAGAAGGCCGGGAAAAAGAGTCTCCACCAATGACCAGATAAAATGGTCGGTAGTCCATCATTCGCCATTACACCCCAGCTGGCCATAGGCGCTTGGACGCCCAGACCGAGGAAGCTCAGAAACGCCTCCGAGAAGATCGCGGACGGTACGGACAAGGTCACGTACACGATGATGATACCGATTGTGTTTGGAAGCAGATGCTTGCGAATGATGTAGAACGGCTTTGCTCCCATCGTTTTAGCAGCCAGCACGTATTCGGAGCTTTTCATTTGCAAGACTTGACCGCGCACGGTACGAGCCATCCCAATCCAGCCGGTAGCACTCAAGGCGACGATAATCGTTCCCAGCCCTGGCCCCATAACAACCATGAGCAAAATGACGACGAGCAAATAAGGAAGTCCGTACAGAATGTCGACGAAGCGCATCATGATGTTATCGACTCGCCCGCCCACATAGCCGGCAATACCGCCATACAGAACACCGATGAAAAAGTCGATCAGCGCTGCCATAAAGCCGACAAACAACGAAATACGTGCCCCGTACCAGACACGGGTAAAGACATCTCGACCAAATTCGTCGGTACCAAACCAGTTTTTTTCAGTAGGTGCCTGATTTTTGGAGATAATCGACTGTTTGGAGTATTCATGACCGGATATCATGGGTCCAATCGTCGACATGACACCCAGCACGATAATAATGACCAATCCCATCAGGGCCAGCTTGTTTCCTCGCAAACGGAGCCAGGCTTCCTGCCAAAACGTAAGTTGAGGTCGCACAATCGCTTCCGAATTAAGGTTGTCTTTGCGCATTGGGATAAACAAGTCGTCAGAAACGATCATCCTTCGCTCTCCTTTCGGTGTAGCTTGATTCGCGGATCGATGATGCCGTATAACACATCGACGACAAACATCATGAAAATCAAGAGGGCACTATAGAAAACGGTCGTTCCCATAATCACGGAGTAGTCGCGGTTAATAATGCCAGCTACGAAATACTTGCCCATTCCGGGAATCGCAAAGATTTTCTCGATCACAAAGCTACCAGTCAAAACGTTGGCGATCAAAGCGCCAAGCAGCGTGACTACAGGCAAAATCGCATTGCGCAAGGCGTGCTTCAAAATAATCGTCGCTGGTGAAAGCCCTTTCGCGCGAGCGGTCTCGATATACTCCTGAGTCAATACCTCCAGCATGTTGGTGCGCGTCAGGCGAGCAATAATGGCGATTGGACCAAATCCCAATGCCAGAGCCGGCATAATGACGTGCTGCCAGGTACCCCAGGTCGCGGTCGGCAGCAGCTTCCATTCCACTGCCAAGTATTTGATAAGCAAGGGAGCAATCACAAAGCTAGGTATAGAGATACCGATTACGGCGATAACCATGGCTACGTAGTCAATCAGACGGTTATGCCTCAGTGCCGCAACGACGCCGAGTCCAATACCAGAGAAGATGGCAAACAGGACGGCTATGACACCAAGCTGAAACGATACGGGGAATCCGCGGGCAATCATCTTGTTCACAGTGTCCGCGCTGTTGGCAGTGGATGGACCCAAGTCAAACTGCACCAGCTTTTGCAGATAGAGTCCGTACTGGACCATCAAGGGCTTATCCAGGTTGAAATATGCATTGAGGTTTTGCTCTACAGAGGCATTGAGTGCTTTCCCTTCTCTTTCAAAAGGAGAACCCGGTACTGCGTGCATCAGGAAAAACGTGAGTGTAATGATGAGCCACAACGTAACGATCATGGAGATAAATCTGCGGAAGACAAAAGATAGCAAGGACTCTCCTCCTTTACATACAAAATCCGGTTAATCCAAAAAACCCAGCAAATGCTCGTTATAGCGGGCACTTGCTGGGTTTTACTTACGTGTATGCCGTGCATACGGATAAATAAAGCAGCCTATGGAGTTGGTTATTTTGTGATTTCTGCTTTACTTCTCGCGGTTATGGCCTGTTTGTACTTCTTTTGTGCATCCTTAAACGCTGCAATCAATGTTTTTTGCGAAGACCCAAAATACCGTAAGCGAATCTCTTCCCCTATCGCATCAGACGCGTAGATGGAGTGACCAATAAAGATCGATCGGGCAAAATCTGACGTCAGCTGGACAGTCGCAGAGCAAGCAGCCTCTACAATTTTGTCGTTGGAAGTATCGACAACCAACCCGATAAAAAACGCACTGAATTGCTGCGTAATCGGATTGTTGGAGGAAGATTGAGCATCGCCAACAATATAAATGGTCTCTTTATCAAACAAATCTAAAACCCCACTTTTACTATGCTTAAAAGACCGGCCATGCGGGACGTTCGGAGAGCGACTTCCTCACAATCGCAGGCTGGGTAAGCACTTTCTTACATAGTAACAGACAAATTCATAATTTGTAAATAAGTCTGACTAATCTTTCACTTCTTCAACAGAAACGACAGGAAAAGAGTGGGCGGGAAGCATTGGAAGAAAAGGGCGCTCGTCTACATAGGCAACGACTACATGGGATGGACCAACCATTGTTTTGGGTGCGAGACGCAGCTCTTCGCCCTGCTCGGTTACTACCGTGATCTGCAAACGCCCCCCTTTTGGACGCAGTCCCCCCGGTGTTGCTTGCTCTATGACAAACTTTTCTCCGTTGTATTGATAGCGTAATTGCAGATCGCGCTCCCACGAGCGAAAATCTACGTAGTAGCGGGTAAAGGAGATTGGATCTGTTGTCACACTATTAGCTGCTGGCATGAACGTCTCCTGCTCACGCACATAACCGCCATTTTCTTTCATACGCCTGTCAAAGCGTTGCATGGCATCGGCTTCGATCAGGTCAATTACCCCTTCTGTTTTCAGAATAGGATCGACAGCAAAGCTAGCATGATGGTTCGCCAGCTCTAGCAGCATCTTTACCTCAGCTTTCTTTTGCATGGCAATATCAGCATCCACCACAAACGCCCCAACGAGCAAAAAGAACAGGATGACCGATATGGATAAGACATTGATTCCCGTATCGTTAGCCTCCTAACTGGAGCGATTATGATAAGTCGTAATCCATCACATTAATCGTCCCTTGCCGGATGACTTGCAATGTTTTTGCAGGCATTGGAATCAGCATCGTAAACTGCGGAAAGGGAATCGACATTTGCAGCACAAACTCATCCTCATGGCTCCAAAGAATCGGATCAGCTGCGCGAATGCGAGTGACAGTGACAGCGAGCTCCGGCTCGGAGAGAGACATGCGTTTTTCTGTCAGCTCACGGGATATATATGCCCGTACCTCCTGCTGGATAAGAGCTTCATTCATACCGCCGTGATTGCTGACATATTTGGCAGCAGCAGCACTGACCTCCAGAAGCTCATTTCTTGCCTGAATCACCGTATGGGCTTGCAAAATACCTAACGGCACGACCAAAAGCACCATAACATTGAGAATAACTGCAATGAGCTGTCCCATCAGCTTGTACCAAAGCGAGTCACACTATTGAGCAACTCACCGAAAAATCGCGTGCATGCAGACAATAAATTATCAGGTCCGGCAATCAGAAGATTTACTGTCAAAGGCAGTACCAATGCTAGCAGTACCAAGATGGTAATCATTTTATTCACCCTCTACCACCTCGGATCAAAATATTCAGAGGGGCGGCTTCCTGCAAAAGAAAACGAAACCTCACCTTCCGCAAATCGATGCATCCATTGTGCGACTCTCGAAGGAGTGACCGTCAATGCAAGCGTCACAGATTCCTGCCTTTCCTTTCGAGCGCGCTCATTCTCTACTCGCGGCCAGCTCCCTGCAAATACATCCACACTTACGTCCCAGCCCAGATCCCCCATTTTTTCAAGGTAGTAATCGGCCAAAGAAGGCTCCAGATAGCCAATATCCTGCATGTCGTCGAGGATATCTGCATATATACCTCGAGCAATAGCTCGCTCCATCGCATACATGTGGTACGCTCCAAGTGCAGACGTAACAATGATCAACACCGACAAACATATAAGAAACACCTTAGCTTTTACCATTTACCCGAGAGCGCCCGTAACTTATTAATGAAAGATGACAGTCGCCGCTCTATACACCCTCTCCTGTTGTGTCTGGCGCAAATTTTCCTCTGGCTCGGAAGCCCAAAAAATCGATACCAAGCTCCCTACCATGATTAAAACAATTAAAAACACGTGATGGTGAAGCATCAGTTTGACGTGTAGGATGTGCCATTTTGCATCCGGAAGTTAATATTTTCGTTTCTGGTGTCGTAATTAAGAGAAGTAATCGAGCGATTAATGCTTTCTGCAGAATCATTCGCTGCCGGACTTAATTCGTTACCGTAGGAGCTCACTCCAATCCCTAAAACCATAACGCATGCTAAAAAGATGAAGAACATTTTTGACATACACGACACTCTCCTCTGTCTACTATTTGTAATTGGATTTCCGATTCAGCAATGAATACTCATGGGATCGCTTGATCTATCCAGCTGACCGCACGATCTCTTAATCCCCCGTCTCTGACCACTGAGCTATTAATATTGGAAAGACTTGAGACGATGATGCCCAAAGAGAACACAATGCACATGATGATAGATAAGAGCTTGGTCATGGGCAGTTCCTCCTCAGATTAGATATTTGTCGAGAATTTCCGTAAGCAGCTTGTACCACGGGAACATAGCAACCAAGAGCCCCATATAAAAGGCTGGGTAAACAATCACACTGTAGCCAATCCCTAATGATTTGATTTTCTTTCGGTGACGGAACATTCTACGGTGATCAACTGCCCACTCCATCCGCTGCATGGTTACACTGACTTGTCCCTCGCTAAGCTGCTCAATCGTTCTCATACTGGAAACAAGAATAACTCCGTCGTCTATTCCTATTTTGCGTTTGAAGCTCTCCAGCGCTTCATTAGGGTCTTTATTCCACTCTGATAACGTAGGGACATATTCCTTAAGTTTTCGTGTAGGCCTTGCTGCTTTCACCATGGCACTGTAAATGGGAACCTGATTTTCCAACAGTGTGACGTAGCGGTTGATAAATCGGGCAATGTCGTTACTTAATAGATCCTCACGATGCCCCGCCCACATTTTCAATCCTATGTAGGGCAACATAAAACTACCGGCAGAAGCCAAACACATGGAAAGAAGAGGGAACGACTCCACACGACTAGCCATGACCCAAAGTAGAATCAGAATGCATACCCCACTGCCACAGAGGAGTTGAAGAAAAACCCACTCCGCCTTCCCCCACCCAAACGGCCGCCCCGCCCTGGAGAGCAATTGATCCCAATGTTCGTCCTCATCCATGTTTAAGGATCTCTCCCATTTCCTCCACCAAACACCTGATACGAAAAGTTTTGGTTTTGATGAGCTGGCTATATATTTGCCTACCACGAATGAGGCGATAAAGACGAAGAGTGTTCCCAATCCCAAATACATGTACATCACTGTCAGTGGCATTAGCGATACCTCCGTCCCCAAATAAAGGCCAGCAAAATAGAAAAGCACCATACCGTTACTGCTAGAGCCAATATGGCCTGTCCATCAGGCGTATAAAAATAAAGACGATAAGAATCTTTTAGAAGACTTTGATTGTAGGGAATCAGGCAAACACAAATAGCTATGACGACTAACAGACTAATCCATATCGAATAAATCTCACTATCTCTCTCTTCTTTTTCATCCTGCTGGACAAACATTTCATTCGTAAGTCTGTTGAGTGGGGACTGAATGTCCTCTGTCTCTCCCTCTAAGCCACTTGCAATATATGTGGCAAAATCAAAAGCCCACGGGTGATCCAGGCGCTCAGCAAATTGTTCAATAGCTGTTACTGGATTACCACCATCCGCGAGACTGTTATTCAAGAGCAATAGTTCGGGAAGCAATTCTTTTGGACATTCATCGATCATGTCACGAAAGGTCAGGATAATATTTTTGCGACTGTTATAATACCGGGAAAACAATTCTACAAACCTGCAAAACGAGTTAATTTTCTTATTAATACGAACGGTGAAACGTGCGTAAAGTAGAAGGGTCGGCAACAGCAAAAATAAAAGGAACAGAGACATTGAAACAATAAGGTTTCCTACTAGTACACCAGATATAAAGCCAGCCACTGCGCCTATTAGAGATAGCAGCAGATGAGCCTCTGGCGTACCTCCCGCAATATGGCACCAACGATCATATGTTTCGTATATCAGACGTCTAGTTGGGTCCTGCAAAAATTTTTCTCTCCAGACAGTCACGGTTTGTGGAAAGAAAACGCGTGGAGTTGACCAACGTCTGTTCAAATGCACTCCAAGGAACAAAAAGGCGACAAAGAGACATAAAAACATAGGAACGAGTAGCAGGTACATCATATTTGTCTACCTATATCCGTGAGTCTTAGCTCTCTCAAAACATCAATTTCTGCCTTCCCGATATAACACATATATTCAATCAACTCTGGACTGATCTTTTGACCCGTCCATTCGTATTCCCCTGTCTGCATATTGCGACTAACTAACGGTACGGAGTCCACACGATTAAACGTTTCATTCCATTCTGTAACATGAATAGCATCAATGAAGCGATGACCATTATTGCGATAAGTAAGTGAGTTAACAAAATTGACCGCTCTGCTGATTCTCTCCTGAGTCAATTCAATACTTCTTCCTCCATACTGATAAACAAGATCTGTCAAGTCCTGCAGCGCTTTATGTGGAAAACGCTCGTGCATCGCTCCAATTGTTGCGTCTGTTCCTCTTATACCTGCATTGATAAAATGGTAGGCTTCGATAGGTTCCCTGATCTCCCCAATCAAAATCGTATTAGCTGTAGATCGGTACATATCCTTGAAGCAATGTGCGAGCTCAATTCCAATTTCCTCAACATTTTGCAGTTCAATGACTTCTCCTGGCCAGAAATCGCCAACCCGCATCTCATGCTCACTTTCAAAAATAGTAACGTACTCGGCAAGTGGATCCTTGAGCTTTAACATGCATAGCATGAGTGTTGTCTTGCCTGCTGCCATCGGTCCTATGACCAGTACATTTCCTCTCCCGTAGACTTGTTGTTCCAATAACCATTGAACTCTCTGATCAAATGTAGACTGCTTCTGCGTCCTCAGGTTATCCAATGAAAAAGACGGAGTCGTAAAGCGTCTTACGAGAATGGTGGGCACTCTGGAATACGGAAACGTAAACATCGTTAACCTCGCCTTTAAAGCTTCCAGGTAGCCGCTCAAGCGCGGTTTCTTCTCATTAAAGGAAAGACCTGCCGCATTCGTAAGCTTTTGTTGGAGGGTCTCGACTTCTTTCCAGGTAGGGACATACGGAAGAAACTTTTTTACCCCTTGTTCCAAATAAGCCACGTTTTTATTTGCAGAGATTCGCACTTCTTCTACCCATGGAGAAAGATGAAGCACAGCATCCAATATTCCCCAACCATATGTTGCAAATGTTAGACCTTCATATCCGTTGACATGCGGTAAAATTTCTTCAGTAATTGGACGTTTTATGACTTCTTCAAAATAATGCTGCAGCCGAAGAATAATATGATTATGGCTGTCACGGTCACCTTGCTCTGCCATCGATAGAATCCGTTGCATCTCGATTTTTTCATCTTTGGTTTTCCCAAAATGATTGAGATAATCTCTGGCTGCCTGTTTCATATCCTCAACGCTCTGCAAGCGTGATGCCGTCCATTGAGGCTCCATTATTTTCATCAACTCGACACCGCTTTCCTTACTCCGTACTCAGCTTTTGCAATTTCTTTCAAGCTACTGATGTACACTTTGGGTGGAAAAAACTCCTCAACCAAAATACTGTTGCTGCGTTGGGATTCCATCAGTCTACTCTCGGAAATACGCGGTACAACCCCATATATAGCAATGTCCTCACCAATTCGGTATGGCTGGCCTTGATCCAGATGACTTAGCAACACCTCACACTGGACGCCCTTTTCCCTCCAGGATCGAATCCACTCTCTAGAGCTTTCTATACTGAATGGATCTGCCCGAACAAACAATAGATTACGATCAGCCGTATACAGTAATCGTTGCATGGCTTCCGTCTCAGGGAAACAATAGCCCCAGTCGATATATACGTAATCAAACTGTTTTCGGAAGGCCGCGATCAAATTCGTAATTTCCCAGCTCTTCCACAAGCTTGCTGCGTGTGCATAGTATAGATTTGGCCTGTGCTTGCTTTGTTTGCATACGCTTCTCCACTTTCGATTTGCTGCAGTATGAATATCCAAAAAATCGGGTCGAAAGAGAGCCAGCTGATTATGATGCAGCTTAAAAAATCTCGTCAAATCCGGTTTCATCCTGTTCATATCAAGTACGACGATGGACTTGTCAGGGTATTGTTTTGCTAACAGGATTGGATAGTTGATACAGAAAGTAGTGATTCCAGCAGCTCCATAACTCATAAGGGAGTAAACAAGTCCCTCGCGTTCACCCTCCGTATAGCCAGATGACTCTCCTATAAACCCAAGAATGGTTCCAATCCTACTCCGAATTTCTTCCTGTGACAGCTGCGCTGAAAGCAAATAGATTCCCTCTAACATTAGCTCTTCTATTACCTGTTTAATAATCGATTCATCTCTGTACAACGGAACAATAATAAGCGGTACTTGCTTCGATAATGACGATCTCACGGCTGGGAGCCATACCCAGGCTGGTGTTGTAAACATCTCAGAAAAAACAACGGCAGAATCAGGCTGATAGATATGAACCAGTCTCTGAAAATCCTCGGGAGACTCTGCTACCAAAGCCTCGGAAGAAGGGGGCATATATGTTTTCACTAACGACTTCATAGGATAGCACACCAAAATTTTCATGAAGCTTGCTCCTTTGAAACCATGATATGACCGACCTGTACAACTCCATATGTCATTGCCTCATTGAGAATCACATACTGTTGATCGGTTAGATTAAAACCGATAAATGCCGGTAGAGCAGTTGGCTGCACTCTGTAGTCTCTATACCGTTTTTCGCTATTTAATAGCGGCTTTTGGCGAGAGCCATTAAACACTGCATCCATGTGGTCAGGAGAGGGGAGTAGGCTTGGCTTCAAAGTATAAATTTCTATCCCATTACTATCCCTGACACTTGCCAACTGACTTTCAAACAAGAACTCTGCTGTGTCATTTGTTTTTTTGAATTGCAGAGGTTCCGGATAGTCTTGTAGTTCATGAATCGCCTTGTACTTCACCCATATTTTTACATGATCCCCTTTTCGCAATTCAGTCATAGGTTGTATGGCCAATAACGGAAATTCGTATCTTGCCTGTCCCTTTTCTGGTAACAACTGAGAGTCAGTTAATTTTTTTGTAAGCAATTGCTCTCCTTCATACATGCTCTGCGTACTACGCTTTCCTAAAACACTCTCTAGATCACGAGCGGAATCAGGCAGTATTTCATCTATTCCCTCCTGCACGAGTACAACATCATCTTGCGTAATCGGTTCAAACGGAGAGATTTCTTTACCTGGAGCGACTTTTACAACTGGGGCAAATAATCGTTCGGCTGCCATCACATCTATATACTGTGTAGCTGCGTAGAAGGATGAACCTGCCAACAGAAAAGATATCAAGCAGATTAAAAACAAGGTTTGCTTCTTCATAACATCCTTCCTTTATAAGCAGGAATCAATGATTGGAACTCACTTTCTTCTTCCGGAAAGCTCTCTAATAACAAGTTTCCCTTTGAATGGGCGGTTGCTGTTCTCTCACCATCTATCAGCGGAAGCATACATTCTACCTTGGAGAGGGTAAACTCACTGTTCCAAAGAGAAAGAGTTCCCTCTACTTTTTTCATAACGCTGGACTTTGCGAGCTGATTATTCCATTTATTCGCAATAAACCTGATTTTGCTCTTTTGAGTCGTCCACCAGATTGGTGCTGCCTCTGTTAGAAACAATCGCGTAAGACGAGCGAGATCTGCATCAAAGACAACCCATATTTCATCAGCCATTTCAAACATTTGATTCGTCTCGTCTTCTGTCCAACCAGAAGATATATCAATAATAACGATCGGGCTATCCTTGCTTACTCGGAGAAGCCAACTGGCTATGTCTGTGCTGGAAGGTTTCTGTTGAAGATTCAAAGGGGATTCCATCTGGATGCGAAGATAATTATTTTGCATGAGGAGCTGTGATGTGGAAGTATTCTCTCGTTGCTTGGCCCTGCGCTCATAATCAAGCGCAAAGTAAAAGTAGGAAATCGCATTCGGACGTTCACACAGAGTAACAGGTACTCCCTTTCCGGCCCATGCATACGCGATATTTCCAGATATAAAACTGGCGCCAGATTGAGCATAGAGACTTGTTACGGCAATGCATTTGCGAGAGATGGTCTCTGAGGGTTCAGCTAATTGAGGCACTGCCAGTTTTTCCTTAAGCATCTTCCAACGTCGTTCTTCCTCACCAGTCAGAGTGAACTCCTTCTGTTCAAGGTCACGAAATCGGGAGACAAATTGATTCATTTTTTGGTACATAACTAGCCTACTTGAAAATCTGTTGTCTTATTTTTACTTGCAAGATAACTTCTGAACTTTTCAACCATCTCTCGAACGGTGAGTGATTTTCGGTGGTAATAGTATATTTTCCGCAAGCGCTCACGTTCTTGAGAAGTCATTTCTGGCTTTTCTTTCATCGCAAGCTCGATTAGTAATGCAAGCTCTACATTATTTGGTCTGCCTCGTCTTGGCGGATTGGCGAACAATTGCTGCTGCTTTTTATCAAAAGCATTGGGATATTCTAAAAGCCACATATCCACCAATGATTCAATATCCTCCTGAGCCCGAACCCCCAGCTTCATCAGATACTTAAAATATGCTGGCAGGGAACGCTGTCCCAGGATACCTTTTTTCCATCGAGCGATAAATCCACTTGGAACTGTCAAAAGCTTTGTGACGTCACGGATGAGGGAAAGACGATTTTGTGATTGATACAATACAACTGCTTCCTTTACAAGAGTAAATAAGATGTCGTGATAGTGTGCATCACTAGACTCGCAGCCGTATTGGACGATATACCACTCTTCTACCGCTTTATCAAAGTCTTTTCGACAATTGGTGAGATGGAGCTGATCTAGGTGTTCGTAGAAATCTTCTAAATCATGTTGAGTCATATATTCTTCCTGATAGTCTCCAAAAACAAACTCGATAAACGATTCCTTCAACTCTTGTAGCGAAACCAGTCTGTTTGTCTCTTCATAGCAGCGGTTGACTAATTCTATTGCACTATTCGCCAACACTTCTCATCTCTCCCATATTTTTACATTTAATTATTTTAATAGACATTTTGCTACATCTTTCGCCACTCGTCAAATCTTTTTTGTTTTTATTTATTGATTTTTATTTTCGTTATAATGATCACCTTACATGCATCCATGTAAGGTGATCGTGAGAATTACTCTGCTACGAAATAGAGCTCTTCTCCCGTTGCGAATAGAAGTGCAATCCTTCCTCCGCGCTCCATGACGGTTGGAGCATTCTCCATTACAATAATCCCGTCATTGAGTACTACCCTGTTTCCAAACCGATGTACAGACTCGATTTGAAACGTCCCTTCAGGTAATCTTTCCACTGAAAGATTACTGCCGGGCTTGTGCTTCTGATAGCGGACCGTCCGCCCAAGAAGCTGCTCCATATATACAGAGCACTGCTGGTGAGCCTCCACTGTTGCCATACGCAACGCCTCCTTCTCTCACCTTGTAGAGTACGGCCGTTTCATGTGCTTATAAGCCAATGAAACTATTACTACCGTAAAAAAAGACAGTGGGGTGTTGCAAATATTTTTCAACTGTCTTCCCAGAAGGCAGGATTGCTTAATTCCGGATAGATCTCCGTCACCATGTCGAATGGAGAAAAATACAAGGTGTCGACGAGAATTTTCAACCTATACTTTTTCAAAAGGCTGTACGCACGTTCTGTTTTCCCAAATATTTTGGGTAACTCGTACAGATCACTAAGTTTCATCAAGTGTTGGCACATGTAATCGACACATATCTTGGCTCGTTCCTCTCCCTTGATGCTTTGGAAATACAATGGAGGGAAATGACGGCGAATACCTGCCAAGACCTCCTGATAAACCCAAAGCACACGCTGTTCCTCAGGAAGACGTGGTAAATACGGGTAAGCAAATTCGACAATATAATAGACATCATCTGACTTCGCCTCAATTGGCGGCTCTATATACTCCCTTACTAAATGCAGCTTCAGCTGTTTGATATCGTGAACGCTCAATTCCCGCCGCGCTTGCTCAGGTGTCCATCTTTTTACGTTTTCAATCGCATAGCGAACCACTAGTTGCACTTTTTGCTTGCGGTACTGCGCATCTTCAAACTCGTACGGGGAAAATCGTTTCTGCTCTCCGCTGAGAATGCGTTTGTACCGTTCTACTATTTTTGACGGCACTGCTCCCTCACTCCCATAACCATTTTTGGAATATAATACAAAATTACCACAATGGTTTAGGACAAAAATAACAGTGCGTCATTTGACTTCATGTGACTTTATTCATAAACTCCAGACTGCGAAACTCGTCCTACCTTTGCATCAAGCTCTCCCCACCAGATCGGAATGCTTTTCTCTGTCTCTATTCGCACATGATAAATTCCTTGACGGTACAGATACGCCTTTTCTCCCTTTTGATGGATGGCATGAGCAACCTTGGCTTCACTTGCTAGCGCTGACCTGTTCAGCTGCCAAAGTATCGCTGCCTCTTCACGTGCACCTCTAATGATATCTGCATCATTTTGTATAGCTTCCTCTGTAGTTGCAAACAGACGAAGCTGTCTTTTCCCTTCTGAATCGACATACTCCCATTTTCCAGCAGCACGAGCACCCTTGGAGACGATATCAGCTGTATGCTGTGTTTTCATTTCCAGCAGATCGCTTTGCTCTAAAAATAACAAAAGAGATAGTAACCCACCCAAGCAAAAAAGGAAAAAGATCGTAGAAATCAATACAGCTCCCCGCTCTTCTCTCAATCGCTGTTTGAAGTGAGGATGAAATCGGATCATTTTTTAGCCTCCGCATTTTCTATCATCATGTAGTAACTCTCCGTTATCTCGTACGGCTTCCCTGTCGCAAGCAGTCGAAACGAAACGGTAGCATCTGCTCTCAAATGGTTGCCCTTTTTCCATCCTCTTCCTTCTAACTGCAGTCGAACCTCACCATTTGTTACCCCTATTCCTTGGCTCAGCTCAACCTCTCCACGTTCTGCTGCATGGTAAGTCGCTAGTCCGAAATTTGGCTGTACCGCAGCAATTCTACCAGCCTCATAAGCAGCCGCCATCGCTTTTTGCTTATTGTATAAAATGCTAAATTGATCAAAAGAAAACATGATCAACAGCCAAACCAGAGGGAAAACCAAAATAAACTCTAGAATTTGGCTACCCCGCTCGTCGTGAATGACAGCCTGTAAGAACCGCCGAATGTTTTTTTTCATTTAACTCGTCCACACATAGCTCGAAAAATGCTGGAACAAAAAAGCACCAAGCAAGAAGACTGCATACGGAAAAGATAGGGCTGTTCGATCCAATCCAGGTAACCAAAGCTGCCTATGGGCAGACCATCCTATCGATATCACGCGCAAATTATCCCGTAAACGCGTCCATGATCGCGGATAGAGCAAGAGAAACAGCAGGCATAGCCAAATCGAGTTAAAGAATAAAGGGTACACTTCATTCCAGCTACTCCATGCTCCTACAGCCATCAACAGCTTTTGATCTCCCATTCCCATGCCTTTCAGTACAACTGGACCCAATGTAAGAAGAAAGGCTCCAGCTACACCAGCTAACGCGACTGTCATAGATCCGCTATACCATTGAAAAAATAGTCCTGCTGCCAGAACAGGAAATGTAATGGCATTTGGAACCTTGCGACGGCGCAAGTCAAACCATGCGGCTACTGCCAAAACTGTAAAGACTACTACGCTCATCATTTGCCGATCTTTTCTTGCAGTTCCTTTAATTTAGCGTCTTCCGCTTCACCCAAAGAGGATAGTGTCGGAATAATCAAGATCAGGATTACCGCAACGATAATAACCATTTCCACGATCGTGACACCATCTTCTTCCCGCCAAAAGCGCTTGAGATAATTTGAGATCATAGACATACCATTCACTCCTTTATGGTTTCTATCTATGACTTTGCCAAAAGACAGTGACCCTCGCAAAAATATTTATAGTGCGTATTCAAAAAGTTGGCTTTTCAGCACCGAGAAAATGGCGAGAACCGTACGAAGGAGGAGCGGAGTGTAGGCAAACTGCATGAGCACCGGACTTCGAAGGTGAACGCCATTTTCAATGCCAAATTAGCTTTCAGGACTCCTTCGTGATCAAAAGACAACTTTTTGAACAACCTCTTATAAGCGATCTCCGATTCCAATCAATGCCGGCCCCATAACAAGGAATAGCAAAGGAACCCCCATCAGCAAAATGACAAAGGGGAGTAAACGAATATTTAAGCGATTCATATGTGCAGATGCTTCATCCTCCTGTTGTCTCATCTGTTCCTCTACTTGAACGGATAGCATCTGGGCAATGCTGACTCCCTTGCTGATCGCCTCATTCATTTCCAATGCAATGGTAGTTAGTGCGTCTACTTCCCAACGATATGCCAGCTCCTCTAATGCTTTTCGCCATGTGCCATACTGCTTTTGCTCAATTTCAAGACGCGCAAGTTCCTTGCCAAGTCGTGCATCAAAACGTTTCGCTGTTTCTTTCACTGCCGCTTGGATGGGCATTCCTGCTTCTACCAATGATTGGACGATACTAAAAAAGACCGGAACCTGCTCGCGAATCTGGTCTTTTGCGCGTTTATCTCCCCAATCCAGCAACCAGGTTGGAAACATATATAACAATAAGCTTCCGATCAAAGGAAGACCGTTTACCATCCTCAGCGATTGTTCAAACGACGTATTCACTACAAGATTAAGGAGAGCAGAAACGATAAACACCATGGACAGCACCTTCAAAAGGATGATTTCTGCCAAACGGACCCTCCAGCCCAATCTCGACAAAATCTCAGTTGTCTTTTGCCGATCTATACCCGTCAACTTGCATAATCGATCCAGCAACTGATTGTTGTTCTCTAACAATCGGACCAACTGCCAGCGCGTTTTTCTTTGGTGAAAGGATTGGTCCAAGCGTGCTTTTTGTTCCTGTTCAATCCTGCCAAAGAGGGTATCATCAACTTGACCCGCCCTGTCTAGGCAAGCTGGCAAACCATACATAAAAAGCGCCAGTGCTATTACGATGCAAATGAGCAGCATTGACTCACCCTCCTTTGTGCATGCTTTTATGTGCAACGTAACGGATTGCCTCTCCCCCTAGCAAGATGCAAGCTAAACACCCCAAGATCATCAATCTTCCTCCCGCGGTAGCATTGAGGGAGTCAAAATGATGCGGATTATTGGAGTACAACGCAATTACAAAGACGAATGGCATGGTACTTAACAAATTCACCTGGGCAACGATTTGTGCCATAGCTGCCTTTTGTCTTCGTAGTGACTGTCTGCGCCTAAGAATGGACGAGGCTGCCAAATCAAGGGTCTTGGCCATGTCTCCTCCCATTTCCCTTTGAATTTGAATAATGGTTGCCAAATACTTTACATCAGCACTACCCGTTCGTTCATAAAACTCATTCATGACATGCTCAAGCGGTATTTGTGCTCGCAGTAGCTCAACAATTCGCCGGTATTCATCAGTTATGCTTTTTGCCAAAAAAGGGCTTTTCGCAACTTGTTCAAATGCGTGTAAATAGGAAGGAGAGGTACGCAATGCGCTCGCCATGAGACGAATCGCCTTCACATTCCCGTCTTCAAATTGGTCTTTTTTCCGAGCCCCCCATACGCTGACTAATCTTTCTGCAAATAGAATTCCTGCCAGTAAAGCCGGAGCTGCCAGCCACCAGGATTTTAAGATTTGACTGCTTAACCCAAATGAAATCAGACCAAACAAAAAGGAGAGGGTCACATACTGGTTGACCCCCCACCCTGAACGTGATTTCGCTAGCCTTGCATCCAATCTATTCCATACAGTTTTTCTATCCTGTTGTAATAAGCCAACAATGGCATGCTTGTCTGATCGGTTTTGTACATATAGCTTCTGTGGTGCAAACAGCAGCAAAATTCCTATCCCGATACCAAAGGCTAAGGGCAAGCTTACATCTTCCATGCTCTTCCTCCTACACAGGTATTGGCTGTGTAAAAAAGACTTGATCGATATCTTCCCGTGATAATCCTTTTTCCACCCATCGCTTGATTAGCCGTTCCGGACGATAGCCTGTCCATTTAAAATGACCTGTCACCCTCCCGTCCTGGATACCGGTTGGCTCGTAGACGAATATATCCTGGAGATACACGCGGTCGGGTATGACCTGCTTGATATTGCACGCTCTTTTAATCCATTCCTCATGTGATTGTCCAGTACCGACAACCTCTGTAATAGCTACGACTTTGCGGCTTCCGTCCTCTTCAAAACGCTTTACCTGCACAATCAGATCAAGCGCGGAGCCGATCATCAAATTTCGTTCCTCTGCGCTGTACACCTCATCAGCCTTGCCGAACAAAATGGGTAGGGTGGAATCTACCAGAGCACGAGGTGAATTCGCATGTGCGGTGCTCCAGCTGCCAGGATGATCCGTGTTCATCGCCCAGAGCATATCCACTATTTCGCCACCACGGGTTTCCCCGACCATGATCACATCTGGACGTTTACGCAGGGAGAGCCGTACACAATCCTTGATAGAAAAGCCACCCTTCCCTTCGTAATTCGCTGGCTTTGCTAAAAATCTGCGAACAAAGGGATGCTGAAGCTTCATTTCCAGCACATCCTCAATCGTGATTATACTCAAGTAGGTAGGAACATACTGAGATATAAGATTAAGCATGTGTGTCTTGCCTGATCCAGTACCGCCACTTACAATCCCAGATGCCCGTGATAAGCCTACTGCCCGTTTTAAAAATAGGAGCATGGGCTCGCAGATAGAACCATAACGCAAATAATCTGCTTCACTTAGCAAGTCGCGATGTTTTCTGATTGTAAGCATATGGCCATCCGGTGAAATAGAACGATGTGTAGCGGCAACCCGCGATCCATCAGGAAGCTGTGTGTGCAGCTCTGCTTTCGTTTCGTTAAATTCGCGTCCCATCGTAGCAGCTATCTGCTCCAGTAAACGCAGCATTTCTTCCTCGTCACGAAAGACTTCCATATCGGGTGTCTCCAACCTTCCCGTGCTTTTTCGTTCCACAACTAAATAATTGAACCGATGAAAGAGGATTTCGTTCACGTCTGTGTCCTCTAACAATGCGTCTAATGGTCCCCACCCTGTTAAAGAGTGCAGCAATCTCTTTGCCTCCGCCTCGAGATGTAGGGAAGAGAGCGTCGTTTTTGCTTCAAGCAGCATTTTAATGTCGTGCGTTAGTTCGTTTATAAAAATAGGAGAATGCTTTTCTTCCCATAAACGCTTTCCGTACTTTTCTACAATTTGCGTTCGGATCAAGGTCTCGGATTCTTGACCAATCCATTTCTCTCCTGCATGCTGCAAGTGGGCCGATGTCTGCATTCTTTCGTGCAATGTATTCGGAAGCCGATCCGTTTCTCGACCGATGGACCGCAAATCCTGTTTACCGCGCGTTTCCTTTGAAAGACCAAGCAGTTGTTTCTTGTCGAACATCCTGTTCCCTCCTTTACCCCCATAGCCATCTGAAAAGAGATGGGCGTTCCTTCGTTTTTTCTTTTGGAGCAGAGCCAACCCTTTCTGAATCTACAGGCAACAATGCCTTTCCCAAAGTTTCAATCGCATCCTTTGCAGCAATTCTTCCTGGATGCAGCATGACTGGCACTCCGGTATTAATCGATTTTTTAACTTCAGCATCATCAGGGACAGAATATATTTTTTTGCTTGGATGCAATTGAAAATACGCTCTGATTTCCTCCAAGGTAAACATTTCTTTGCGTTGAAGCCTGTTCATGCACACTTGTATGCGTTCTTCCGGATATTCTGCCTCTCGGAGTAGCTTAAGTAGCCGCTGAATATTCTCGATTGAATCCACTACAGGGTTTCCGACCATTACAACCTGTTCAGCAAAAAAAAGAGCCTGAATCGTTGCATCTGTTGTATCCGGTGCAGTGTCGATTAGGATAACGTCATACATGCTTTGCTTTAACGTTTCTAGGATGAGATAGAGATGATAGTCCCGAATTTCAAAGCTGTGCCGTATATCACGTGGTGATGTCAGAACATGCAGACCGGTTTCGGTATGTGTCACGATATACTTTTCGATGTCCTGTGGAGACAGACTTATGCTAGATGCGAATTCCTGCCATTCCTCGTTTCGCAGTGTGAATGGATCTCTTCCTTGTTGCTGAGCATACGAATGTAGCTGAGTATCGATATCCTGTACCCATGTGAAAAGATTCGGGGTTCTTGGGAGGTTTAACGTAGTTGCAAAAGTACCGAGATCGAGGTTGAAATCAATCGCTAAGACCCGAAGTGGGCGCCCTTCTTGTTTTTGGGTGGTGAAATAAACAGCTAATTCACGTGAGATAAAAGTTTTACCAACCCCGCCTTTGGGGCCATATACAGTGATCAGATGCTTCGGTCCAGTACTGACGCCATTAGTTGGATCGGGATCGTTTTCAGTAACTGCCTGTGGCGTATGTGATACCGTGGGAGATAATACAGCTGTTGCCGCAAGTGGAGCAGGCTGTTGTTGAGGCGGGATTCCTGTATACATTGCTTGAGGTACCATCGTCAATGCCTCTAGCTGACCAGTTTGAACTGGCTTCACAATCACCCAGAGTCCCAAATTCCGAAAAAACGGTTCCCACATCAACTCTTGGGGCGAACACGCTGCAATGAAAGAGAGTTGAGGATAAGCAAGGCGAAATTGCTGACAAACCACACCTCTTTCTGCTCCTTTAATTGTTCCTAGCATTACCATGTCCGGAAGCGTTGTCTGCAGCATTTGCCATGCCTCATCGATGCCTGTGGCGATTCCACAAATCTCGAGCCATGTACTTTCGGCTAGCTGTCTTACTAATGCACTGGTAGAATCCTTATCGTCATCTACTATGAGCAAGCGTTTTTTCATTCGTAGTCCTCCTCACGTTTATTCCACCTTTTCTTTGTTCTCATTAACGCAGTCGCAAACTGGGCGTCGCCTACTCCTGACATTTGCCCTTCAAGCACGGCTGCTAATCCCAAGCGGATTTTGCCGTAATGAAGCGCGTGAGTCAGCATAACGGCCTCATTTCGTGTAAGGGAGAGAGTGACTGCTATCAGATTCGGCCGGTTGCCCTCCATTTCTCTCTGCACACCAATAATAGGCATATTTTGCAGCAGTAAGCCGGAGTGAGCACCTAAGTCATCTTCAAATGATGCATAGACATGGACTCGTTCTCCAGTAGATAAATGAGGAGATACCCCTGCTACATTGTCGACAGGAATGCTCATTCCGGTCATATGCTCTGTCATCTTTGCCTCGCTTTGAATATGACCTGCTCTCTCCAAATCGTTTTCAAGCAGTGGACGTCCACCCTTTATCTGGCGTGTGAAGGGTAACCCGATCAGGTTCGATGCCTCCGTCCACGGGATTAATCCTGGAATGGAGGCAGTCGGTTTCGTAAAAGTACCTCCCATGGTCAGTACCAATGGTTCCAAATCCTTTGCTTCCAATAGCTGTCCGCTATCCTTCTCCACGCTGGACCGCAATTGAATATAAGTAACAGTGTGCGGCTTCAGAATCGTATAAGCACCAAATCCGACACATACTGCCAGCAGTAATAATGCGAGTAATCTCAGCGGGTGTATCGACATTTCTCTCCTCCTCTCCTACATTGCTGCTTCCATCATACGAGGAGCCTTAGGGACAAAAAAAGAAACACAAAAAAGCACCGTGCAGTTAATTTTGCACGGTGCTTCTCATTCATCTATATCGTTCATTCCTTGAAAACTGGATCTGCATGATTGCTAAGAGTGTGGATAAGTCCTCGACCGATTA
>NZ_LGIQ01000013.1 GCF_001187725.1 Brevibacillus reuszeri | reverse complement strand
GCTGGCAAATCATTTAATGATAGACTCATTAACGCTTTCGCTGTTCAGTTTTCAAGGAGCATTCTTAGTATTCATTGTCCGTTTTGCACTCATCGTTTTTCGTGATGTTGTCTTAAGGACAAGAACTAATCTATCACGTTCCCTATATTTGAGTCAATATGTTTTTTAAAAAAGTTTTCAAGTGAAATGTTCCTCGCCCAGCTTTCTACGTCTCACATACTTTGAAAGCTCGTTCGGCGAGGCGATTCGCGCGTACATCCGAAACATAATTGAGTACCGTTCCTCCATGGCCCGCTTCACCAAATAATCAATTCGCTTATCACTAAAATCAAGAAGCATTTCTTCCAATTCACGCTTCAGCAGATACTCTAATTCTTGTACTTCTTTTGTGTTAAATAAAAACCCCAGCAACGTTATCGCCCTCCGCCTTACGAGTCTACCCACTATCTTTTCCATCAAAATTCAACCCTATTCAAAATTAAAAGCCCTCCGTTTAGGAAGGCTTCAATTTGTTGGCAAACTCTGAATTATTTTAGCAAGTTTAGCTGCTGGAGCTGTTCTCCTACTGTTGACTTGAGAATATACGGTGTGATCGAGCTTTCAACAATCGCTGCAACCACCAACAAGACGACGACAGCGAGAACCGCAAATGGAAATTGCTTCAGCGTGTCATACCAGTCATTTTTCAACCGATCCAGTTTGTGCGGTGCAAATAATACGCCGACTGACCGAAAGCTTAGCGCTCCTAATCGAATCCCGATTCCCGCTGCAAACAAAACAGCTGGCAGTTCAAATATTCCATGTGGCAAAATACCTGCGCTAAAAATTAACCAGGGGCTAATTCCAACTGAGCTATATTTCGAGATGATAAATCCGAGCAGCACACCATTAGCCATCATTCCAATTATGGGAAAAAAAGCAAAGAATAATCCCAGGGCCATCATCATTAATGCACTGAGGACGTTATTTGAGAGAATCGTCCAAAAGGTAGCAAAAACACCGCCGCCATTTTCTTTGATTCGCTCCGCAATTTCCTTCATCTGATCCATCAGACTACTCACCATGGCTTCCACGGCTGGCGCCTGGAAATATCCGATCAAGCCGCCTCCCACAAAAATCAAGCAGGCAGCCAAGAAAAAGCGTCGATTGTCTAACCACAAACGCCGAAGTTGATTGTTCATGAGCCACGCTCCTTTACAGCCTGTAATTTATCTATATGCATTGTACCTCAACAATAACCAACTGACCAAAGAATATCCTTGTCTTACATGCATAAACTGTTATCGGACAAAGGAGGTGCTCTTTTATGAGATTCATTTATGTCGTAAGTGCAAAGCGCTTGAAACAAATTTTAATTATTTTGACCGCCGTTCTGTTGGCTGCCGGAATCGGTTATACAGAGCGAGACACGATTTCCGCATTTTCGGGCAGTACTACTAGTCCCCAAGCTCCACAGGCCATCTACAAGGTAGATACAAAAGAGAAAAAGATCGCTCTCACCTTCGATATTAGCTGGGGAGAGACACGCGCAATTCCTATCCTGGATATCTTGAAGGAGAAGAAAGTGAACAAGGCAACCTTCTTCCTTTCCTCTCCCTGGGGGCAGCGCCATCCAGACATCATCAAAAGAATCAAGGAAGACGGCTTGGAGATTGGCTCGCACGGGCACAAGCATGACAACTACAGCAAATACTCGGATGAAGAGATCCGCTCCCAAATCGGAAAAGCGGATACCATTCTGAAAGAAATGACCGGACAAAAGCCCGCTCTCATCCGCATGCCAAATGGTGACTTCGATAAGCGCGTTTTGCAAATCGCTAATCAGATGGGCTATTCTGTCATCCAATGGGACACAGACTCCAAGGATTGGATGAATCCGGGCTCAGAAACGATTATTAAGAATGTCCTGTCAAAAGCACATCCAGGCGATATTGTCCTCATGCACGCCAGTGATTCATGCAAGGAAACTCACTTAGCCCTTCCTGTCATCATCGACAAGCTGCGCGAGCAAGGCTACGAATTCGTTACTGTCTCCGAGCTGATTGCGGGAACAAGCGTGCAGAGCAAGGAAATCAATTAATGCAGACAAGATAGAAAAAAGCTGACCCCCTAATCTGGTCAGCTTTCTCTTTTTACCAAGCGATGTAGTTGCATGACTTGCCATACGTTACAGAACAATAAAGGCACGAGCATCGATAATGTAGCGTGCACATCATTTTCTTTTAAAGCCGGAATCCACTCCAGAGCGGTAACTACATACATAAAAAACAGAGTGGGTACCCAAGCAGTTCGATTCGTTAAGCTTGTTTTCCCATAAGCGGTTACTACAGCAACAATTAATAAAATAATCGGCTCAATGAAATAAGGACCTATTGATCCGCCTTCACCCAGTGATGTGTAGCGGAGGTAAATCATATCAAAAAAAACAAAGATAATAAGGAATACCTGGACACTTCTCCACATAGACGGAGTTTTAAAAATTGTCTTGGCAAAATAATTTATCGTCATATACGCGAAAAAACCCATCTGGGCTACAATACTGATGGTCATGCCATACAGCAAATACATCAGAGTGCCTACAAAAAAGTTTCCGATGCTGCCTTCCAGCAGTTTGGACAAATCAAAAATCAAGGCCACCAAGACACCGCCCAACCCTCCAAGCAGCAGGGTGGTGATAAAAAGCCAGCCATACTTACGCAAACTCACCAAACATTCCCTCCCATCCACATCGAATATGATTGTACCAATGCATGCAAGAAAATACTAGCGTAAGAACAAAACAAACTGCGCACTTTACTTATAGGCAGAGTAAAGGAGGAGGTGTCCACCCCATGAGAATGAAGGCAATGACTATTGGGTTTCTCGCATTTGTCTGTCTGGTTATGACCAGTTGCTCAAGCGGGGGACAAGCGCAAAGTTCGTCTCAGCCTGATTATAAAAGCGTCAAAGACATGGTGCTGGACATTTTGCAGACGGACGAAGCAAAAAAATCGGTCGAAAAAATGATGAAGGACGATAAGTTCAAGCAAAATCTGATGCTGGACGAGTCCACCGTTCGGACAACTTTAGTGCAAAGCATGACCAATCCGAATAGCCCTCACATTAAAGAGGCGTTTAAAGACCCGAAGTTCGCCAGCACCTTGGCCAAGTCCTTAAAAACCGAGCAAAAAACGTTGATGAAGGACTTGATGAAGGATCCCGAGTACCAAAAGGATCTCATGAGCATCATGAAGGACCCTGAGTTTGAAAAAAACCTGATGGATCTGATGAAAAGCGCAGCATACCGTCAGCAGACTATGCAAATTATGAAGGACTCATTAAAGAGCCCCTTGTTTCAGGAAGAACTGATGAAGCTGCTCACAAAAGTATCCGAGGATATGACCAAGCCGAAGGAACTGAAATCGAAGAAAAAAGGCGGCGGTGGTGGAGAAAAAGGTAGCAGCGGTGGCGGAAACAGTGGCGGTGGCGGTTCTCAATGAATGTAAAAAGGTGAGCTCTGTAAGAGAGCCCACCTTTTTCATGTACGGTAAGGTCTAAGCATTTTATCGTGTAGTTACCTCTGAACATTTCTCCACTACACGTTTGGCCATATCTATATACAATTGGCCGATTGCCGTTTTTTCTCCATAAATCGATGGAGAATAATCCGGCTCCGATGGATGATTATCAGGTTGTCCAAGCGGAATTTGAGCCAGAAGCTCACACGCCAAGGTTTCAGCCAGCTTAGCTCCACCACCGCGTCCAAAGACATATTCCTTGGAACCATCCTTGGCCTCATACCAAGCCATATTTTCCACAATTCCTAAAATCTCATGTCCTGTGCGCTTCGCCATTGCCCCTGCACGAGCTGCTACAAAAGCTGCTGTAGCATGTGGTGTGGTTACGACGATCTCCATGCTTTGCGGAATCATCGTATGCACATCAAGCGCCATGTCACCTGTTCCAGGCGGCAGGTCGAGGAGCAAATAATCCAGTTCTTCTCCCCAGTGTACTTCGGAGAAAAAGTTACGCAGCATTTTGCCCAGCATAGGGCCACGCCAAATAATTGGAGAATTGTCTTCCACAAAGAAGCCCATGGACATCACTTTTACATTTTGCTTTTCAACGGGCAGAATCGTTTCCCCAATAACGGTTGGACGTTGGTCAATGTTCATCATATCCGGTACGCTGAAGCCGTAAATATCTGCGTCGATGATGCCAACCTTTTTACCCAGTCTAGCCAAGGCTACTGCCAGGTTGACGGTAACCGTCGATTTACCCACGCCGCCTTTTCCAGAGGTGACAGCGATGAATGTTGTGTTCGAATCCTTCGCCAAAATCGGGTTGAGCAATGGAGCTTGTCCGGGAGTCATGTTGTGCGTCTGGGCTTGCCCACCACGCAGCTGTGCACTCAGGGCAGCACGCTCCTCATCCGTCATCGCTCCGAACTGCAGATTCACCTTTTCGGCTCCCAGCGCCCGAATTGCTGCGACCACATCATCCTCGATCTTCGCCTTCAGAGGACAGCCTGTAATCGTTAAAACGACTGTGAGACTAACTGTATCGCCTTCGATGCGAATATCGCGAATCATATTGAGTTCAACCAGACTGCGATTGATTTCAGGGTCTTTGACATCACGCAGTGCTTCTAAAATCTGTTCTTTGGTCAACATCTTTTGTTCACCTCATCTATCTTCTTTTCGTTCATTGCGTATCGATGCTGCTAATGTTTGCGGGTTCATTATAGCATATTCGAACGGCTGGGACACGGGCCACCACCCGCTCAAGGTGTAACCGCTGCCTTCTCACCAGAATACTGCCGTAATATCCCTTGGTAAATCGCATTCGCCATCGCCTTTTGATATTCCACTGTCTGCAGCTTCTTGGCCTCATCCGTATTGCTCACGAATCCTACCTCTACTAATACCGCAGGGCAGGTTACCTCCCGTATCAGGAACACATTTTCTGTCTTTTTGGGGATCCGATCCGTATTCCCGAGAACTCGCTTGATTTCGTCCTGAATCAGAAACGATACATCCTCGCTTTTCTTAAACGTGGGCGAATAAAACGTTTGCGCTCCAGACCACTTGGGAGAAGGAATGGAATTGACATGAATGCTGATCAAAAAGTCTGGAGCACTTTCGTTCACAAGCTTTACTCTGTTGCGGATATCCTCTGACTTTCGTTTCTTCGCCTTATCGGCCTCCGGTGAAGCCAAATCCTTGTCCTCTTCTCGTGTCATCACGACAAAAGCGCCAGACTGCTGTAAGAAATCACGTAGGTACATACTAATCGCAAGGGTTACCTCTTTTTCCACTACATTCCCCGTACTCGAAACGGCTCCGCCATCCTTTCCTCCATGCCCAGGATCAATAGCAATAACGGTTCCCGTCAAAGGCAATGACCAAGCCATCCAGGAGGAACGATCCGGTGCTTCATAGGTGAACAACAAAATAAGTAAAGCAAAAGCTAGTATCCAGCCTACTCCTTTTCTTGTCACGGTGTATCGTCCCCTTTGTCCCATTCTCGTTCCATCATATGGACAAACATGGACAAATATACCCGCAAAAAAGGAAACCCCCTGCCTGCGAACAGACAAGGGGTTGTATCCTGAGAAAGCAATTAGCGCTTGGAGAACTGAGGAGCGCGACGAGCTGCTTTCAAGCCGTATTTTTTACGTTCTTTCATACGAGGATCGCGAGTCAGGAAGCCAGCGCGTTTCAGAGCGCCACGCAATTCCGGATCTGCTTTCAGCAGAGCGCGAGCCACGCCATGACGGATAGCACCAGCTTGACCAGTGGTTCCGCCACCGTTAACGTTAACCAGAACATCGTAACGACCAAGAGTTTCAGTCAGAACGAGTGGTTGTTTTACGATCAATTTCAGTGTTTCCAAACCAAAGTAAGTATCCATTTCACGCTTGTTGATCACAATGCGACCTTCACCTGGAACCAGGCGAACGCGTGCTACGGAGTGCTTACGACGACCTGTACCGTAGTATTGTACTTGTGCCACGTATATTTCCTCCCTTTACCTTAACCGCGAATTTGCCAAACTTCTGGTTTTTGTGCTGCGTGCGGATGCTCAGTTCCAGCGTATACTTTCAGCTTGGTGAACATTTGACGTCCCAGGCTGTTTTTTGGCAGCATGCCTTTTACAGCCAGTTCGAACATACGATCTGGTCTCTTGTTCAGCATGTCGCCAGCAGTGGTCTTTTTCAAACCACCTGGATACAGGGAGTGAGTGTAGTAGATTTTGTCTTGCAGTTTTTTACCAGTCAATTTCACTTTGTCAGCGTTGATTACGATTACGAAATCGCCAGCGTCAACGTGAGGAGTGAATTCTGGTTTCAGTTTGCCGCGCAGAATAGAAGCTACTTCGCTCGCCAGACGGCCAAGCGTTTGACCTTCTGCGTCAACGATGTACCATTTACGCTCAACTTCGAGCGGTTTCGCCATATATGTGGTACGCATTTTTGTCCCTCCTAAATATCTTACCTCAAACATGTTCATCTACTTATAACCAAAAACATCGAAACTTGCAAATGGAAGATTGTTGCTGTTACGGGTGAGCAACTCTCCCAGGTGTTCCATGTAGTCACGATCTTGTTATTCAATCCCGGGGCTAGAGTGGGGCTAGGCGGGGTTAAAATACCAAGGAATATCGTACTACATAGGGAACGCATAGTCAAGTGTCTTCGTCAAGGCTAATAGTTGGAAATCGAAGAACTAATAGACGACCTCCCACATGGTCAGTCCTTTTGCTGGAGCCGTTTTTCCTGCTTTCTCACGATCACAGGCAGCAAGAATAGCCGCCAACTCATCTGCTGTACGCTTCCCTTGGCCGACTTCTACCAATGTTCCCACAATGATGCGTACCATGTTGTACAGGAACCCGTTTCCCCTGCAGATTACCCATACTTCCTCCCCGCGGCGTTCAACGGTTAAGCCATACACTGTACGGACCTTGTCGCAGACAAAGGTTTTTGCAGAACAAAAGGATGTGAAATCATGCTCCCCTACTAAATGACGGGCAGCTTGCTGCATGGCTTCCACGTCGAGCGGGAAGCGGATATGATCCGCGTAGCGATGGCGAAAAACATCTGCTACAGGACTGTTGTCGATGCAGTAGCGGTATTCTTTAATCTGCACGTCAAAACGGGCGTGAAACGACTCTGGAACCTCTTCCACTGATCGGATCACAATCGCATCAGGCAGCTGATTATTCAGCACGAAGCGCCACTTATCCATCGGAATATGGCTATTCGTATCAAAATGGATCACCTGACCACGTGCATGAACACCGGCATCTGTCCGCCCTGAGCCATGTATCTGTATCTCTTCTCCGGTAATCCGAAAAAGAGCCGCCTCAATTTCCCCCTGGATCGTCGTCTGATCTGGCTGAACCTGAAAACCGCTATAATCGGTACCGTCATATCCTACGACACATCGCAGACGTCTCATACTCGCCACCACCCTATTGCCAGCACCAAGACGACTCCTGTAACAGCCACAGCAGCATCACGCCAAGAAAAGCTGAGCTTATTGAGCCTGGTCCTTCCAACGCCCCCACGATAGCCGCGTGCCTCCATCGCCAAAGCCAATTCCTCCGCACGTCGAAACGCGCTAATAAACAGAGGAATCGCAATAGGAATTAAGCTCTTCGCTCGACGCACGAGACTTCCACTGGTAAAATTGGCTCCCCTTGCTGTCTGTGCCTTGATGATCTTGTCCGTTTCCTCCATCAGGGTTGGGATGAAACGAAGCGCGATAGACATCATCAACGCAATATCATGGACCGGTACGCCAAAGCGACCAAACGGCCCGAGCAAGCGCTCCAGTCCTTCAGTCAGATCAATTGGAGAGGTGGTCAGCGTCAAAAGTGAACTCATAAGGACAAGCAAACTCAAGCGCAGCGAGATAAAAATCGCCTGACGAACACCGTTTTCTTCTATCGAAAACCATCCCAGCTGATAATAAACGGCGCCACCCTTGGTGATGAAGATGTGCAGCACAACAGTAAACACGATGAGAATCCAGACCGGCTTCAGGCTTTTTAGAATATAGGAAAGCGAGAGACGCGAGAGCACTGCCGTAAGCAAAGTAAAACCAACGAGAATGGCGTAGGAGACCGCATTATTCGCCAAAAAGACCAAGGTAGCAAAAAGAATGATAAAGAGCAGTTTGCTTCGCGGGTCAGAACGGTGAAGAAACGATTTTCCTGGCACATATTGACCGATTGCGATATTCTGCAGCATATCTAGACCTCCCTCTGAACGGACAGACGTTCCAACAGATGGGCGATCAGATCTTCTTCCCGATACAGGGAGGTTTGCAGATGATTCTCGCTCGGTAACAATTGATTCAGGCGAGAAACAAAGGAGACTGTCTCTGGTACATCCAAAGACAATTCACGCAATCTCTCTGCCTGCATAAATACCTCGCCTGGCTTCCCCTGCAAGACTACCTGCCCTCCTGCCATGACAAGCAAATAGTCGGCATAGCGCGCCGCCTCCTCCATGCTGTGCGTCACCAACAAAGTCGTCAAGCTTTGCTCCACATGGATGCGATGAATTCCTTCTAAAATAGCCTTACGTCCAGCAGGATCAAGACCTGCTGTCGGCTCGTCCAAGACCAGCACCTTGGGCTGCATAGCTAACACGCCTGCAATAGCCACACGGCGCATCTGACCGCCACTCAAATGAAATGGCGAGCGGTCTTTGATCGATTCGTAGTCCAAACCTACAACCTCTAGTGACTCACGTACACGAGATTCCACCATCTCAACTGGCAAATCAAAATTGAGAGGACCATAAGAGACGTCCTTGGCTACCGTTTCTTCAAACAGCTGATGTTCAGGATATTGAAAGACAAGGCCAATATCCCGTCTCTGTGCATGTGGTAGTCGCCGTGAAGGTGTAATGACCACATCCCCCAACACGATCTGACCGGATGAAGGAGTGAGCAAACCATTCAGGTGCTGAATAAGTGTAGATTTGCCGGAGCCGGTTTGGCCAATAATGCCTACAAACGAACCAGATGGGATCGTCAGGGATATATCTTGCAAGGCTACCCGTTCAAACGGCGTACCTTTGCCATAGATATGGCTTACTTGGTCAAAAGTAATTTGCATACGTGCTCCACCAGCTCCTCTTGGTGCAGTACAAACGGTAGATCGATTCCTTTGGCAGCAAGCTCATGACGTAACCGAACAACGAATGGTACATCGAGGCCTGCTTCCTTGAGTCGCTCTACCTGGCTGAATACCTCACTCGGTTGGCCCTCCATCATGACTTCGCCAGCGCGCATGACGATGACGCGGTCCGAATAAATAGCCTCTTCGGGAAAGTGAGTAATGTTGACGATCGTGATCCCTTCCTCACGATTAAGCTTACGTGCCAAAAGCAGCACTTCCTGTCTACCCTTCGGATCTAGCATCGCGGTTGCTTCATCAAAAATAATAACAGAAGGCCGCATAGCCAAAATCCCCGCGATAGCCACCCGCTGCTTTTGCCCACCAGACAACCGATGAGGCTCGGCCATCAAATACTTTTCCATGCCTACAGAAAATAGCGTCTCGTCAATCCGAGCTCGCATTTCCTTGGGATCGACCCCCATGTTTTCCAGCCCAAAGGCCACATCGTCCTCCACAGTTGCCCCAACAATCTGATTGTCAGGATTCTGAAAGACCATGCCTACATGCTGTCTGATTTCCCATAGCACTTCACCGTTCTGGGTATCCATACCGCTGACAAGTACCTTGCCTCCCGCAGGAAGCAATAAGGCATTCATCAGCTTGGCCATCGTCGACTTACCCGACCCATTATGCCCAAGAATCGAGACAAACGAGCCTTTATCAATCGTCACATCGACGCTATTCAGTACGGGTACTCGTTTGCCTTCCTCATCATCGTAAGCAAAAGAGACATTCTGTAACGCTAGCAGGCTCTCCTCATTCATGAGGCTATCACATCCTCCCCATTACCTACGAAGGAACGAACGAGAAATAACTGATAGAAAGGAAAAAAGGGTTGAATCAGAGTCCAGCCTATGACCAGATCTGCCCCCACCCTTTTCGCGGTAGTATACCTGGTTAGGGAGAGTATCCCGTAACCAAGGCATAGCGACCAATATCTTGTGATGACTTATACGAATTCGATGTACGCCATTGGAGCAGCGTCGCCACGACGAGGGCCGGTTTTCAGGATACGAGTGTATCCACCGTTGCGCTCTTTGAAACGAGGCGCGATTTCATCGAACAGTTTTTGAACAGCATCGCGGCCTTCTGCATTCGCAACTTCTTTGCGAACGAAAGCAGCAACTTGACGGCGAGCATGCAGATCGCCACGTTTCGCGAGCGTGATCATTTTTTCAGCGATTGGGCGAAGTTCTTTCGCTTTCATCTCTGTAGTTTCGATGCGCTCGTTAATGATCAGGTCAGTTACCAAGTCACGGAACAGCGCTTTACGAGCTGAGCTGCGACGACCCAATTTACGGTATGCCATGTTCTTTACCTCCCTCTTACTCGAGAGAACAAAAACGTGCTATCGGTTTGCTTCTCTAGTCGTCGCTGCGCAGGGACAAGCCCAGTTCAGCCAACTTTTCTTGTACTTCTTCCAGAGATTTGCGTCCCAGGTTGCGCACTTTCATCATGTCCTCTTCGGTCTTCTGCGTCAGCTCTTGCACAGTATTGATACCGGCACGCTTCAAGCAGTTGTAGGAACGGACAGAAAGATCGAGCTCTTCGATAGTCATCTCCAAGACTTTCTCTTTCTTGTCTTCTTCCTTTTCCACCATGATTTCTGCATCCTTCGCCTCATCAGTCAAACCGACAAACAGGTTCAGGTGCTCTGTCATGATTTTAGCGCCGAGACTTACGGCTTCTTCCGGACTGATACTACCGTTAGCCCAAACCTCAAGAGTCAACTTATCATAGTTGGTCATTTGCCCTACGCGGGTATTTTCCACTTGGTAGTTAACGCGCTTGATCGGCGTGTAGATCGAATCAATCGGAATCACGCCAATTGGCAGATCCTCCGATTTGTTTCCGTCTGATTGAACATAACCACGACCACGTCCAGCTGTCATGCGGATATGCAGACGACCGCCATTGGCCAACGTTGCAATATGAAGATCAGGGTTTAAGACCTCCACATCACTGTCAGCACGGATATCTCCCGCTTTGACAACGCCTTCGCCTTCTGCATCGATCTCGATTACTTTTTCTTCATCGGAATGGATCTTCAGCGCCAAGCCTTTGATGTTCAGGATGATCTCGGTCACATCTTCAACGACGCCTTCAACCGTAGAGAACTCGTGAAGAACCCCATCGATTTGAACGGTACGAACTGCCGCGCCTGGCAAGGACGAAAGAAGAATTCGTCTCAGCGAGTTGCCAAGGGTAGTTCCATATCCGCGCTCTAGAGGTTCTACAACAAACTTTCCATACGAGTTGTCGTCGCTAACTTCCACAACCTCGATTTTTGGTTTTTCTATTTCTATCATTAAACAAACCCTCCTTCAAAACGTCGAAATCCTTGGGTGGGCCGCATACGTGCCCACTCAGGAATTTCCCCGGCGGTTTACCGTTTGCGTGCATGACAAGCTATAAATCAGAATTTACCATTCTAGTATGGACATGTTCTGAACGATATAAACCAGTTACACGCGGCGACGTTTTGGTGGACGGCAACCGTTGTGCGGAATTGGCGTCACGTCTTTAATCATGTTCACTTCAAGACCAGTAGCTTGCAGGGAACGGATCGCTGCTTCGCGACCAGCACCTGGGCCTTTAACTGATACTTCAAGAGAACGCATGCCATGTTCCATTGCAACACGTGCAGCCGCTTCAGCAGCCATTTGCGCAGCAAATGGAGTGCTTTTACGGGAGCCCTTGAAGCCGAGGGAACCAGCACTGGACCAAGAGATCGCGTTACCGTGTGGATCTGTGATAGTTACGATCGTGTTGTTGAAAGTAGAGCGAATATGTGCTACGCCGACTTCAACATTTTTGCGATCACGACGACGGGTACGAGTTGCTGTAGCCTGTTTTCTTTTCGCCATGTCAGATTACCCTCCTTTACTTCTTCTTGTTTGCTACTGTACGGCGTGGACCTTTGCGCGTACGAGCATTCGTTTTAGAACGTTGACCGCGAACAGGGAGTCCACGACGATGACGGATGCCACGGAAGCAACCGATTTCCATCAAACGTTTGATGTTCAAAGAAATCTCACGACGGAGATCGCCTTCCACCTTAACCGTTTTGTCGATGTACTCACGCAGTTTTCCAACTTCGTCTTCTGTCAGATCACGAACACGAGTGTTCGCATCTACGCCAGTGGCAGACAGAATTTTTTGAGACGTGGGGCGGCCAATACCAAAGATGTAGGTAAGAGCGACTTCGACGCGTTTTTCGCGTGGCAAGTCAACGCCTGCAATACGTGCCATGTGTAAAAAGCACCTCCTTGTTTACCCTTGTTTTTGCTTATGCTTCGGATTTTCACAAATAACCATTACGTTACCTTTACGACGGATAACCTTGCATTTCTCGCAGATCGGCTTAACCGAAGGTCTCACTTTCATGGTTCTTGCCTCCCTTTTCTAGGGGTTTTACTAACTATTTATAGCGGTACGTAATACGACCGCGGGTCAAATCGTACGGCGACAGTTCAACAGTTACTTTATCCCCCGGCAGGATACGGATAAAGTGCATGCGGATTTTTCCAGAGACGTGAGCAAGGATCTTATGTCCATTCTCTAATTCTACCCGAAACATAGCATTCGGCAAAGGCTCGATTACCGTTCCTTCCACCTCAATTACATCATCTTTTGCCATGGTAAACTCTCCTTTCTTCTGCTCTTCAGTCGGACCATGAGTTTTGCGAAATGATCACACAACGAACTTATCGTCGACACGTTGGACGACAATCCCGAAATCCATCGGAACTACCGTTTTACATCCGTGTGAAAATCTCATAGCCATCTTCCGTAATCGCGATGGTGTGTTCAAAATGAGCACAAGTTTTCCGATCCAATGTTACTACCGTCCAATTGTCCTCCAATGTGCGGACATAACGTTCGCCGGCATTTACCATTGGCTCAACTGCCAACACCATGCCTGGTTTTAACCGTGGACCTCGATCAGGAGGGCCGTAGTTAGGAACCTGCGGATCTTCGTGCAAGTTTTGTCCAATCCCATGCCCCACATACTCGCGAACGAGTGTGAAACCGGCAGATTCTGCATGAATCTGAATTGCATGTGAGATATCAGACAGTCGTGCACCAGGCAAAGCCTTTTCAAGCCCCTTGAACAACGACTCTTCTGTTACTCGCAACAGCTTCTCATTTTCTGCGGAAATCTTGCCGACGGGGTACGTCCAAGCGGAGTCGCCGTGGTAACCCTGAAACTGGGCACCGATGTCTAGACTAATGATGTCTCCCTCTTGCAACGCCCTCTGTCCTGGGATCCCGTGTACGAGTTCTTCATTGACTGAAGCACAGATACTTCCTGGAAAGCCACCGTAGCCTTTGAATGATGGAATTGCTCCCATACTACGGATAAAGGTCTCGGCAATTTCGTCTAGCTGCTTCGTCGTGACACCAGGCTTTATCGCCTTAGCCAGTTCTTGATGGGTGAGTGCGACGATACGACCAGCTTCGCGCATAACCTCAAGTTCTGCTTTCGACTTTAGGATAATCATTCGCAATTACCCTCTTAGCAAAGACTTAATTTCCGCAAACACTACCTGGATATCTTGTTCCCCATTGATATCTCGCAGGAGTTCCTGAGCGGAGTAGTAATCAATGAGTGGTTGTGTTTGAGCAATGTTGACGTCAAGTCGTTGTGCTACCACTTCCGGCTTGTCATCCTCACGCTGATACAGCTTACCACCATCTTTGTCACAAACGCCAGCCTCTTTTGGAGGATTGAACATCGTGTGATAGCTAGCTCCACAAACAGGGCAAATCCAGCGACCGGTCAGACGTTCAATCAGTTGTTCACGACGAACGTTGATGTTAATCACATGGTTAATCTCGCGTCCCAGCTCTTTTACAGTAGCAGTCAACGCTTCCGCCTGGGGAACAGTGCGCGGGAAACCATCTAACAGGAATCCTTTGGCGCAATCTTCCATTGACAGGCGTTCCCGCACAATCCCGATGACAACCTCATCGGGAACCAGCAAGCCTTTATCCATATAGGACTTAGCTTCTAGTCCGAGCGGCGTTTCATTCTTGACCGCCGCTCTGAACATATCGCCAGTCGAAATGTGCGGAATGTTAAACTCTTCTACGATTCGTTCTGCCTGAGTCCCTTTACCGGCTCCAGGCAGTCCCATCAGAATTATATTCACGTTCATTCCCTCCGTCCCATAAAGAAAAGCTACAGAGGCTTTTCTGTAAAAACCCAGGTATTACTTGATGAACCCTTGGTAATGGCGTTTGATCATCTGGCTTTCGATTTGCTTCATCGTATCAAGGGCAACCCCGATTACGATCAACAGCGAAGTACCACCGATGTAAATCTGCTGTGGCAAATTAGCCAACTTGCTGAAGAAGAACGGCAAGATGGAGATAGCCATCAGGAACAAAGCACCAGCCAATGTTAAGCGGTTCAACGTACGAGTAATGTACACCTCAGTGTTTTTACCAGGTCGAATACCAGGAATGTAACCGCCATTTTTCCTCATGTTCTCCGCCATTTGTACAGGATTGATCTGGACAAAGGTGTAGAAGTAGGTAAAGCCGATAATCAACACTGCGTAAAGCAGCATGCCCAAACCTGCACTCGGCTGGAAGTTTTCATAAATCCAGTTGGCAACACCTGTTCTGGATTGGTCCACCCAGAACTGTGCAATTGTTGACGGGAAAATTACGAGCGAGATCGCAAAGATAACAGGAATAACACCAGCTGAGTTGATTTTCAGTGGAATGTGGGTAGATTGACCACCATACATTTTACGTCCAACCACTCTTTTAGCATATTGAACTGGAATTTTACGAATACCTTGCTGCATAAAGATAACCCCGACAATAATGGCGAGGATCACCAGCAGGATGATCACAACTTTAACGATGCTGAAGAAGATGTTCTGAGAAGGATCAGCAAATTGCGTGGTGTAGATCGTCGTAATTCCGTTTGGAATGTTAGCGACGATACCAGCAACGATCAGGATCGAAATCCCGTTACCGATACCTTTTTCAGTAATCTGTTCACCCATCCACATCATGAATGCAGTTCCGGCGGTCAGAGTCAACGCAATCAGTGCATAGCTGCCTATAGACGTATCCTTGAGCAACCCAGGCGCGATATTGTTGAAACCAATCGTCATCCCTACAGACTGAATCAAGCCAAGGATAATCGTGAAATAGCGAGTAACCGTAGCGATCTTGCGACGGCCAACTTCACCTTCACGCGCCCATTGCGTAAGCTTTGGAACGACATCCATCGACATCAGCTGCATGATAATTGAAGCGGTAATGTAAGGCATGATTCCCATGGCAAAAATCGAGTAGTTATGCAGTGCACCTCCAGAGAAGGTGTTCAACAATCCCAGCAAGTGGCTTGTGTTCTGCTGAAACAACTCGACATTTACGTTAGGAACTGGCACAAAGCTTCCGATCCTAAATACCACTAGCATCATGAGTGTAAAAAGGATCTTACGACGTAAATCGCCAATCCTAAAAATGTTAGTTAAGGACGCTAACATTAGATCACCTCGGTTGTTCCACCGACTTGAGCGATCTTCTCAGCAGCAGCTCCGGAGAACTTGTGAGCTTTTACAGTCAGCTTCACTGTCAGTTCACCGTTAGCCAGAACCTTAACACCGTCGCGCAGCGCGCTGATAACACCAGTCTCTTTCAACAGTTCAGGTGTTACTACAGTGCCCTCTTCGAAGCGGTTCAGCGCGTCTAAGCTCACAATCGCAAATTCTTTGCGGCTGATGTTAGTAAACCCGCGCTTAGGCAGACGACGGTACAATGGGTTTTGACCACCCTCGAATCCAGGACGTACACCGCCGCCGGAACGAGCTTTCTGACCTTTGTGACCTTTACCGGCAGTTTTGCCAGTTCCGCTACCGATACCGCGACCGAGGCGCTTACGAGTGTGACGGGATCCTTCTGCAGGTTGCAGTTCATGCAATTTCATACGTTGCACCTCCTAACTAATTGAGATGTTTGTTTATGCTTCTACTTCTTTCACTTCAACCAAGTGTTTCACTTTGAATACCATACCGCGGATCGCAGGGTTATCTTCTTTGACAACGGTAGAGTTCAATTTGCGAAGACCCAGAGCTTTTACAGTGTCTTGTTGATCGACAGTGCGTCCGATCAAGCTGCGTTTGAGGGTGATTTGCAATTTTGCCATGTTCATTCCCTCCTTATTAACCCAACAACTCGTCAACAGTCTTACCGCGCAATTTCGCGACATCTTCCGCTGTTTTCAGACGACCGAGGCCTTCCAGCGTAGCGTTGACCATGTTGATAGGATTGTTGGAACCAAGAGACTTACTCAAGATATCGCCTACACCAGCCAGTTCGAGAACGGCACGAACAGGTCCACCAGCGATAACACCTGTACCCGCAGAAGCAGGCTTCAGGAGAACTTTACCTGCACCGAATTGGCACAATACTTCGTGCGGAACAGTCGTTCCTCTCATCGGTACACGGATCAATTTTTTCTTAGCGTCGTCAATCGCTTTGCGAATGGCGTCTGGAACTTCTTGAGCTTTACCCATACCAGCACCTACATGGCCGTTACGGTCACCCACAACAACCAGGGCGCTGAAGCTCATGCGACGTCCACCTTTAACCGTCTTAGCTACGCGGTTAACTGCGACTACTTTTTCTTCGAGCTCTAATTTGCTAGGGTCGATACGCATTCCTTACCCTCCTTGTTGTTAGAATTGCAGACCAGCTTCACGAGCTGCTTCTGCCAGTGCTTTAATACGTCCATGATAGATGTAACCACCGCGGTCAAAAATCACTTCGGTCGCACCTTTTTCTTGTGCACGCTTAGCGATCAGTGTGCCAACAGCTGTAGCAGCTTCCACGTTTGCGCCATTATTCAGGCCCAGCTCTTTATCCAAAGAAGATGCGGAAACCAAAGTTGCTCCAGTTGCATCGTCAATCAATTGAGCGTAGATGTGCTTAGAAGAACGGAATACGTTCAGACGCGGGCGAATGGTAGAACCAATCACGCGTTTGCGAATACGCAGGTGACGTTTTTTCCGAGCTTTGTTTTTATCAGCTTTCGTAAACATTAAGCGGCCTCCTTTCTCATGAAGCTAGAAGCTTATTTACCTTTTTTACCTTCTTTACGACGAACCACTTCATTACTGTACTTGATCCCTTTACCTTTGTAAGGCTCAGGTTTACGAAGTGCACGGATTTCGGCAGCAATTTGGCCTACGCGCTCTTTGTTGATCCCTTTAACCACCAGAGTGGTTTGGTTTGGTACGTCGATTTCAATACCCTCTTCTGGAGTAACTTCCACTGGGTGGGAGAAACCAAGAGAGAGAGTAATTCCGTTGCCAGTTTTGGCAGCACGGTAACCTACACCGACCAGTTCCAGGGTACGAGTGAAGCCTTCAGATACGCCGTTTACCATGTTGGCAACAAGCGCACGAGTCGTACCATGCAAGGAACGGTGAAGTTTATTATCGCTTGGACGCTCTACTACTACTTCGTTTTCAGCGATGTTGATTTTGATATCTTCATGGAAGCTACGAACGAGTTGACCCTTAGGGCCCTTTACCGTCAGCTCTGTTCCGTTAAGAGTGAGGGTAACGCCTGCAGGTACCACGATCGGTTTTCTACCGACACGAGACATGTGGTGCACCTCCTGTGCTTTTTCTATCTGCTAGTTTACCAAATATATGCAAGTACTTCTCCACCAACAGTTGCTTGACGAGCTTGCTTGTCAGTCATTACACCAGTGGATGTAGAGATGATCGCGCAACCGAGACCACCCAATACCTTAGGTACTTCAGTGTTTTTAGCATATACACGAAGACCAGGCTTGGAGATACGTTTCAGACCTGTGATTACACGCTCGTTGTTCGCACCATATTTCAGGAATACACGGATGATACCTTGTTTGTTGTCTTCAACAAACTCCGCGTCGCGGATGAAGCCTTCTTCTTTCAGAATGCGCGCGATTTCCTTCTTGATGGTGGACGCCGGGATTTCCACTTTCTCGTGGCGAACCATGTTGGCGTTACGAATGCGAGTCAACATATCTGCGATTGGATCAGTCATAACCATGAGAGAAAACCTCCTTCCCGTTTCAAATTACCAGCTTGCTTTTTTCACGCCTGGAATTTGACCTTTATAAGCAAGTTCACGGAAGCAAATACGGCAGAGTTTAAATTTACGCAATACGGAGTGAGGACGTCCGCAACGCTCGCAACGAGTGTACGCGCGTACTGCAAACTTCGGCTGCCGCTGTTGCTTGATGATCATTGATTTCTTTGCCACATTCTTCCCTCCTTACGAGTGGGTTTATTTACGGAATGGCATACCCATTTGAGTCAAGAGCTCGCGAGCTTCCTCATCCGTTTTCGCGGAAGTAACAATAACGATGTCCATACCGCGTACTTTGTCAATTTTATCGTACTCGATCTCAGGGAAGATCAGTTGTTCCTTCAGACCAAGTGTGTAGTTACCGCGACCGTCAAATGCCTTGGAAGAGATTCCACGGAAGTCACGTACACGCGGAAGAGATACGTTCATCAACTTGTCGAGGAAGTGGTACATACGCTCGCCGCGCAGAGTAATCTTCGCACCGATCGGCATACCTTCACGCAATTTGAAACCAGCGATAGATTTCTTTGCGCGAGTTACTACAGGCTTTTGACCAGCGATCAACGCCAAGTCTTCAACTGCAGTATCCAAAGCTTTAGCATTAGCAACCGCTTCGCCAACACCCATGTTGATGATGATCTTTTCTACTTTCGGCACTTGCATGACGGAAGAGTAGTTAAACTTGCTCATCAAGCCAGGCACGATTTCGTTTGAATACTTTTCTTTCAATCTTGTTGCCATCTAGGACATCCTCCTTTCCAACCTGACTACTTATCGAGTACTTCGCCAGACTTTTTCGCATACCGAACTTTATTACCGTTATCCAAAACCTTGTAACCGATGCGAGTTGCTTTTCCGGACTTCGGATCGATCAAAGATACGTTAGATACGTGGATAGCTGCTTCTTGAGTCACAATGCCACCTTGCGGGTTAGCTTGAGACGGACGGCTATGTTTCTTCACGAGGTTGATACCTTCAACCAGAACGCGTTCTTTCTTCGGATAAGCAGCGAGAACGCGACCTTTTTTGCCTTTATCTTTGCCCGCATTTACGATAACAGTGTCGCCTTTTTTAACGTGCATCGCTTGGTGCACCTCCTATCGAACAAACTGCCTGAGTTTTGCCGTTCAATTAGATAACCTCTGGAGCCAGAGAGATGATCTTCATGAAATCCTTTTCACGGAGCTCACGAGCCACAGGTCCAAAGATACGCGTACCACGAGGGGACTTATCATCTTTGATTACTACAGCTGCATTTTCATCGAAACGGATGTAAGAGCCATCCTGACGACGTACGCCGCTTACTGTACGAACTACAACTGCTTTAACTACTTGGCCCTTCTTGACAACGCCACCGGGTGTAGCGGATTTAACGGAGCACACAATTACATCCCCGATGTTCGCCGTTTTGCGACCGGAACCACCCAGAACCTTGATGCACATGAGTTCCTTAGCACCGGAGTTGTCAGCAACAGCCAATCTCGTCTGAGTTTGGATCATTTACTGTTCCTCCTTTCGGATTCGTTTATCCGAAAATCTGACTTATACGATTACTGCCTCTTCGACGATACGTACCAAACGGAAACGTTTGTCTTTCGACAATGGACGAGTTTCCATAATTTCTACGATGTCGCCCACTTTTGCCGTGTTGTTCTCGTCGTGAGCCTTGAACTTTTTGGAGTACTTCACGCGTTTGCCGTACAAAGTGTGTGTCTTGTAAGTTTCAACAAGAACCGAAATGGTTTTATCCATCTTGTCGGAAACGACGCGACCTACAACGGTTCGACGCATATTGCGATCTGCGGTCATCGTTCAAACCTCCTTCCTTTAATTAACCGATTCCCAATTCTCTCTGGCGCAGGATGGTTTTCGCACGTGCGATATCCTTACGCACTTGTTTAATGCGAGATGTGGTTTCGAGCTGACCGGTAGCCAACTGGAAACGAAGGTTGAACAACTCTTCTTTCAAAGAAGCGACGTTTTGTTCGATCTCGGCAGTGGTCAAGTTAAGATACTCATTAGCCTTCATGTGCGTCACCACCCACTTCTTCACGCTTCACGAACTTGCACTTGATAGGCAGTTTGTGCATAGCCAGACGCATAGCTTCGCGAGCGACTTCTTCAGGTACGCCGGCAAGTTCAAACATGATCTTGCCTGGTTTCACTACCGCTACCCATTTCTCAGGAGAACCTTTACCGGAACCCATCCGTACTTCAAGCGGTTTTTGTGTTACTGGTTTGTCTGGGAAGATTTTAATCCAGACTTTACCACCACGTTTAATGTAACGAGTCATCGCAATACGAGCTGCCTCGATTTGACGGTTAGTTACCCAAGATGGTTCTACTGCTTGCAATCCGTATTCACCGAACGCAACAGTGGTACCGCCTTTTGCGTTACCGGCCATTTTCCCGCGGTGTTGTTTACGGTGTTTCACGCGTTTTGGCGTCAACATGATTACTTGCCTCCTTCCTCAGTAGCGACGTTCTTTCTCGCTGGAAGGACTTCTCCACGATAGATCCACACTTTTACACCGATGCGACCATAAGTGGTATGTGCTTCAGCAGTACCGTAGTCGATATCAGCACGGAGTGTATGCAGCGGAACAGTACCTTCGCTGTAGCCTTCAGAACGTGCGATGTCCGCGCCGCCAAGACGACCGCTTACCAAGGTTTTGATACCTTTAGCACCAGAGCGCAGCGAACGAGTGATCGATTGCTTTTGCGCACGGCGGAAAGAAATGCGGTTTTCCAATTGGCGTGCAATATTTTCAGCTACCAGAGTAGCATCCAGATCCGGACGTTTTACTTCGTTGATATTGATATGAACGCGTTTGCCAGTCAGTTCAGTCAAGGCTTTACGCAGAGTTTCAACCTCAGCTCCACCTTTACCAATTACCATACCAGGCTTAGCGGTGTGAATCGTTACGTTCACGCGATTAGCTGCGCGTTCGATTTCGATAGTGGATACAGCAGCATCTTTCAGACGCCCTTTTACATACTTGCGGATTTTCAAGTCTTCGTGCAACAGAGTTGCGAAGTCCTTGTCAGCGTACCATTTGGACTCCCAGTCACGAATGACACCGATCCGAAGACCTACCGGGCTTACCTTTTGACCCACACGTAATCCCTCCTTATTTCTCGTTTAGTACCACAGTGATGTGGCTCGTGCGTTTATGGATGCGGCTAGCGCGACCCATAGCGCGCGGACGGAAACGCTTCAACGTAGGACCTTGGTCTACGAAGATTTTGCTAACTACCAAGCTATTTGGATCCAGCTCATAGTTGTGCTCAGCGTTTGCAATAGCCGATTTCAGGAGCTTTTCAACAACTGGAGAAGCTGCTTTAGGCGTGTGTTTCAAGATCGCCAAAGCCTCACCTACTTGCTTGCCTCTGATCAAGTCTACCACCAGGCGGACTTTACGAGACGCGATGCGAATATTACGAGCAACTGCTTTTGCTTCCATCTTTGTACCTCCTCTCTGTCAAGAGAAAATTAGCGCTTCTTGGATTTCTTGTCGTTGTCGACGTGACCCTTGAAGGTACGAGTTGGTGCGAATTCACCCAATTTATGACCAACCATGTCTTCCGATACGTAAACTGGTACATGTTTGCGGCCATCGTAAACTGCAAACGTGTGTCCTACGAAATCAGGAAAAATGGTGGAACGGCGAGACCATGTTTTGATCACGCGTTTCTCGTTCTTTTCATTTTGCTCGTCAACTTTTTTCATCAAGTGGTCATCCACGAAAGGACCCTTTTTTAAGCTACGTCCCATTAGTGAACCTCCCTTCGCCAAAGGCGTTCGGTTATTGTATCAGCCTACCTTACTTTTTGCGGCGGCGGATGATGTACTGGTCGGACTTGTTCTTCTTCTTACGAGTCTTGAGACCCAATGTAGGTTTACCCCAAGGAGTAACTGGTGCCTTACGACCGATTGGAGCGCGACCTTCACCACCACCGTGTGGGTGATCATTAGGGTTCATTACGCTACCACGAACAGTCGGGCGAACACCCATCCAGCGGGAACGTCCTGCTTTACCAATGTTCAGCAGTTCGTGATCTTGGTTTCCTACTTGACCGATGGTAGCACGGCATACGTTATGAATGCGGCGTGTTTCACCAGAAGAAAGACGTACAATTACGAACTCGCCATCGCGACCAAGCAATTGAGCGGAAGTACCAGCTGCACGAACCAGTTGGCCACCTTTACCAGGTTTCAGCTCAATGTTGTGGATGGTTGTACCTACCGGGATTTTCTCCAGTGGCAGTGCGTTACCGATTTTGATGTCGGCATCTGCTCCGGATACAATCTGGTCGCCCACTTTCAGGTTTTGTGGAGCGATGATGTAACGCTTTTCACCGTCTGCATAGTTGATCAGCGCGATGTTAGCGGAACGGTTTGGATCGTATTCAATGGTTGCTACGCGACCAATGATACCATCTTTGTTACGTTTGAAGTCGATGATACGATATTTGCGTTTATGACCGCCACCTTGATGACGAACGGTGATTCTACCTTGGTTGTTGCGACCAGCATTTTTGCTGAGAGGCGCCAGCAAGGATTTTTCGGGAGTCGACGTGGTGATCTCCTCGAAAGTAGAAACCGTCATTTGGCGACGACCAGGAGAAGTCGGTTTAAACTTTTTGATACCCATGTTAATACCCTCCTTTTCGGTAGTCGTCGAGGTTATACTCCCTCGTAGAAGGCCAGGTCTTTGCTGTCATCTGTCAGCTTAACGATCGCTTTCTTCCACTCGGATGTGTAACCGGAGTATTTTCCGTAGCGCTTTGGTTTCGCAGGAACACGAACGGTGTTAACTGCTTCTACTTTTACGCCAAATACTTTTTCAACAGCTTGTTTGATTTCTGTCTTGTTGGCTTTGAGAGGTACTTCGAAAACGTACTTTTTCTCAGCCATCATATCAGTGGTGCGCTCGGTAATGACAGGGCGTTTAAGGACATCATGAAGGCTCTTCATTATGCGAGCACCTCCTCTACTTTCGCAATCGCTTCTTTCGTCACGATTACTTTGTCATGCGCTACCAGATCAAGAACGTTAATGCCTGCAGCATCTACGATTTTTGCACCTGGGATATTGCGGGAAGCAAGCGCTACGTTTTGGTCGAACTCGGAAGTTACGATCAGAACTTTGCGATCTGCTTTAAAGCTGCTGAGTACAGCCGTCATGTCTTTTGTTTTAGGAGCCGCGATGTTCAGGGCTTCCAATACCAAAAGCTCATTGTTTTGTACTTTAACAGAAAGTGCGGATTTCAGTGCCAGACGACGAACTTTACGGTTCAGTTTGTAACCGTATTTGCGCGGAGTTGGACCGAATACAACACCGCCACCTTTCCATTGCGGAGAGCGAATGGAACCTTGGCGTGCACGACCTGTTCCTTTTTGGCGCCATGGCTTGCGGCCACCACCACGTACTTCAGAACGGTTCTTTACATCATGTGTACCTTGACGTTGTGATGCTTGTTGCATCACGATCGCATCGTACAAAGCAGAGTTATTAGGTTCAATCCCAAATACGCTGTCTGCAAGATCGATTTCGCCAACTTGAGAACCGGTTTGGTTATAAAGAGCTACTTTCGGCATGTCAGTTCCTCCTTTCCTTACTAGTTCTTCTTGACTGCCGTGGTAACCAGTACGCAACCGTTTTTCGGACCAGGCACGGAGCCTTTTACGAGAATCAGATTACGTTCTGCCACTACTTTTACCACTTCCAGGTTTTGAATGGTTACGTTATCGCCACCCATTTGACCTGGCAAGCTTTGGCCTTTGAATACGCGACCAGCGTCGACAGCACCCAGAGAACCTGGGCCACGATGGTAGCGCGAACCGTGAGCCATAGGACCGCGGGATTGATTGTGACGTTTGATCGAACCTTGGAAACCTTTACCCTTGGTTACGCCAGCTACGTCAATGATATCTCCCTCAGCAAAAATGTCAGCTTTCAACTCTTGACCTACCTCAAACTCACCGAGGTTAACTCCGCGAATTTCGCGAACGAAGCGCTTAGGAGCAGTGTTAGCTTTTGCTGCATGGCCTTTTTCCGGCTTGTTAGCGCGCTGTGCCTTTTTGTCTTCAAAGCCGATTTGAATTGCTTCGTAACCGTCATTCTCCAGATCTTTCTTTTGGAGAACTACGTTAGAACCAGCCTCGATGACCGTTACAGCAATCGCTGTTCCGTTTGGACCAAAAACTTGAGTCATTCCAAGTTTTTTCCCTAAGATTCCTTTGGTCATTTGTGCCACCTCCTGTGCTTATTTCAGTAAAACGTTTTATGTTGTATCAAGTCCCCATCGATGCGCAGGGGTGCTATTCAAGGGTTTGATGCTTGGTATAACACGCTTATCAAGACAACGTCTGCGCGTGTATCGCTTTTGGGACCTTAGAGCTTGATCTCGATGTCCACACCAGACGGCAGATCAAGACGCATCAGAGCATCTACAGTTTGTGGTGTTGGATTCAAGATATCGATCAAACGTTTATGTGTACGCATCTCGAATTGCTCACGAGAATCTTTGTACTTATGAACCGCACGCAGGATTGTGTAAACTGCTTTCTCCGTAGGAAGCGGGATTGGACCGGATACATTTGCTCCGGAACGCTTAGCAGTCTCTACAATTTTTTCTGCGGACTGATCGAGGATTTTGTGATCATACGCCTTCAAACGAATACGAATCTTTTGCTTTGCCATTTAAGTCCCTCCTTTTTCGCCCATTTTTCTAAATAGACATTTCTCCGTGGAAATATCCTGCACCCCGGTCATGGCAAAGGGCCCGGGTGTGTCAGCAACCTCCCACATCATCGCAAGTCCATGACCAACATTCAATATTGTACTAAAAATAAATGGGCAACGCAAGTCATTTCTTTAGGTACCCACATATTTTTTGTACAAGCAAGCAAAATCCATAGGCTCACCTAGACTATGATACTGATTTCCCCGACGAAAGGCAAGCGGGATTCCCTGCCAGTTTCATCGGACTTCTATATATAATAGAAGAAACACGTTATACTAAGTATGGAACATCCCTATAAAGGAGGCTAGACGTTATGTCTGAAGCCATTCGCACTCCCTATGAAATGATTGGCGGGGCTGATACATTAGCCCGTCTTGTAGATAGCTTTTATGATTTGGTAGCGAAGCACCCAGATCTTGCTCCTCTGTTTCCCCAAGATTTCACCGAGGTAAAAGAGCGGCAATATCAATTTTTAACCCAGTTTCTCGGTGGCCCTACATTGTACACTGATCAGCATGGGCATCCGATGCTTCGTGCCCGGCATATGCGTTTTCCTATTGGTGTTGTACAGGCGGAAGCTTGGCTAGCATGTATGAAGCAGGCCATGGACCAGATCGGACTTGAAGGCGAGCTACGACATCAAATATTCGATCGGCTGCGACTTACCGCCCATCATATGGTCAATCAATGGGAGCAAAAAGAAGAAGCGTAGGGATCTCCCCTACGCTTTTGTTGTTACCTCTGGAGCTGCTGCAGTATTTGTCTGTACGTTCTTCGGCAACGTACGCGAGCCCAAGTATACGCCTCCAACAATCATCAGCAATGCGAGCAAGTGAACAAGCTGTAGTTTCTCGCCTAAAAACAGAGCTGCGAACAACAAGCTCGCCATGGGCATTCCATTTAAAAAGACAGCCGTTCTGCTGGCCCCAAGCTGGCGGATGCCATAATTCCAACCGACCGTTCCAAGCGCAGTAGATAGCGCACCCGATACGAAAATGACGCCCCATTGAAGGGTCGATACGTCCAGTCCTGTATAGAAGCTGAGTGGATTCATGGAAAGTGCTGTTCCCCAAAGAAAGATGACTCCAAACATTTGCGATAAAGCTGTAATCAATAAAACAGGTACGCCACGTACCACCAGCTTTCGTACGAGCAATCCACCCGTAACATACATAAGCATGGAGAAAAACATGATCGCATCTCCCCAGCCATTCATATGAATCGTCCCATGCTGGGAAATGACAACGATTAATACACCAGCAAAACCAACGCCAATCCCCAAACCTTTTCTCCACGACATGCCTTCACCAAGCAGCATCATCGCAAGCAAAGCCGTTGCCAATGGATTTAGTGCTAAAATCAGCGATGCATTGCCAGCGGTTGTGTATTGGACTCCCGTAGCCAAAGTAATTTGATGAAGTGCGATAGAGCTTGCTCCTACACCTGCTAACAGCAGCCAATCTATTTTACCGAGCCTCAAATTTTTTCGATACATATACACAATTGGCGCTAAACAAATACCTGCAACCGACATCCTGATTACTGCTACATAGATTGGAGGAAATACGGTGAGATATTTGACCATCACAACATTCAAACCCCACAGCGTAATAACTCCAGCTAACATCAAGTACAGTAAACGTTCATTACTTTTCATTTTTCTAGTATCCCCCATCCAATCCTGATGGTATTGTAGCACATCCTAAGGAAATGCTTATTGAATCATTTTGATGGGAGCCATTCATAAAATCGATGATGTTCAAAAACGAAACAGCAAAAAACCCGACAACAAATGCTGTCGGGTTTTTAATACATATATCAGAATCGATTAGGATTCGATAGAAGCTACAACACCAGCGCCTACTGTACGGCCACCTTCGCGGATAGCGAAGCGAGTACCTTGTTCCATCGCTACTGGAGCGATCAGTTCTACAGTGAACTCAGTGTTGTCACCAGGCATGATCATTTCAACGCCTTCTGGCAGTTGGATGATACCTGTAACGTCAGTTGTACGGAAGTAGAATTGTGGACGGTAGTTAGCAAAGAAAGGAGTGTGACGTCCGCCTTCTTCTTTGGACAGAACGTAAACTTCTGCTTTGAACTTAGTGTAAGGCTTAACGGAACCTGGTTTCGCCAAGCATTGTCCGCGCTCGATGTCATTACGGTCTACACCGCGCAACAGAGCACCGATGTTGTCACCAGCTTGAGCGGAATCCAGCAATTTGCGGAACATCTCAACGCCAGTTACAGTTGTGTTTTTAGTTTCTTCAGCCAAACCGATGATTTCTACTTGGTCACCAACTTTAACTACACCGCGCTCTACGCGACCAGTAGCTACAGTACCACGACCAGTAATTGTGAAAACATCCTCTACAGGCATCAAGAAAGGTTTGTCAGTTGCACGCTCAGGAGTTGGGATGTAGCTGTCAACAGCGTCCATCAACTCAGCAATTTTTGCAGCCCAGTCACCAGTTGGGTTGTCCAAAGCTTCTTTAGCAGAACCTTTGATTACTGGAGTATCGTCACCTGGGAAGTCGTATTGGGACAACAGGTCACGGATTTCCATTTCAACGAGTTCCAACAACTCTTCATCGTCTACCATGTCGCATTTGTTCATGAATACTACGATGTAAGGTACGCCTACTTGTTTGGAGAGCAGGATGTGCTCGCGAGTTTGTGGCATAGGGCCATCAGCTGCGGATACAACCAGGATTGCGCCGTCCATTTGAGCAGCACCAGTAATCATGTTTTTCACGTAGTCAGCGTGACCAGGGCAGTCAACGTGAGCATAGTGACGGTTTTCAGTTTCGTACTCAACGTGAGCAGTGTTGATTGTGATACCGCGCTCTTTTTCTTCTGGAGCAGCGTCAATGGAAGCATAGTTCATTGCTTGTGCTTTACCTGATTGTGCCAAAACAGTAGTGATAGCAGCAGTCAGGGTAGTTTTACCATGGTCAACGTGACCAATAGTACCAATGTTTACGTGCGGTTTATTCCGCTCAAATTTCGCTTTTGCCATGAGAGAAAAGCCTCCTTAAATGATAAGGGTTATATTTAGAGAAAAAAGGTTTACCCTACTAATGGTTATCCCTCTACTATTGTAAACCTTTCTCCTTTGAAGATAAAGCCAGCAGCGACGATTATTCGCCCTTGGATTTCTTGATGATCTCTTCGGAGATGAATTTTGGTACCTCTTCGTAGTGATCAATCTCCATGGAGTAGTTACCACGGCCTTGTGTACGGGAACGCAGTACTGTGGAGTATCCAAACATCTCGGACAGTGGTACCATTGCACGGATTGCTTGTGCATTTGCACGAGCTTCCATACCTTCGATACGACCGCGGCGGGAGTTCAGGTCACCCATTACGTCGCCCATGTACTCTTCAGGCATGATTACTTCTACTTTCATGATTGGCTCAAGGAGAACCGCACCACATTTTTTCGCAGCTTCCTTCAAAGCGAGGGAACCTGCTACTTTAAATGCCATCTCGGAGGAGTCAACGTCATGGTAGCTACCGTCTACGATAGTAGCTTTGATATCTACCAGCGGGAAGCCAGCGATAACACCATTTTTCATTGATTCTTCGATACCCGCTTGAACAGCAGGGATGTATTCTCTTGGAACCACACCACCGACGATTTTGTTTTCAAACTGGAATCCAGCACCAGCTTCGAGTGGAGCGAACTCTACCCAAACGTGACCGAATTGACCACGACCACCGGACTGACGAACGAATTTACCTTCCACTTTAGCTGCTGTACGGAATGTTTCACGGTAAGCAACTTGTGGTGCACCTACGTTCGCTTCCACTTTGAATTCACGTCTCATACGGTCAACGATAATTTCCAGGTGAAGCTCACCCATACCGGAAATGATTGTTTGACCTGTTTCTTCATCCGTACGAGTTCTGAACGTAGGGTCTTCTTCAGCCAATTTAGAGAGGGCAATACCCATCTTGTCTTGGTCTGCTTTAGACTTAGGTTCGATCGCAACAGAGATAACTGGTTCTGGGAATGTCATGGACTCCAGGATAACCGGAGACTTTTCATCACACAGAGTATCACCAGTTGTTGTATCTTTCAAACCTACTGCAGCAGCGATGTCACCGGAGTAAACCGTTTGGATCTCTTCGCGGTGGTTTGCGTGCATTTGCAGAATGCGGCCTACACGCTCACGCTTGCCTTTAGTAGAGTTGAGTACATAAGAACCAGCATTCAATACACCAGAGTACACACGGAAGAAAGTCAGTCGACCAACGTAAGGGTCAGTCATGATCTTGAAAGCAAGAGCAGAGAACGGACCGTTATCGTCAGCTGGACGAGATACTTCGTCTTCGGTATCTGGCAATGTACCTTTGATCGCTGGGATGTCAACAGGCGATGGCAGGAAAGTTACTACGTTATCCAGCATAGGTTGAACACCTTTGTTACGGTAAGAAGAACCGCACATTACTGGAACGAGTTTAACATCGATGGTACCTTTACGCAGAGCTGTACGAATTTCGTCGTTAGTCAACTCTTCGCCTTCGAGGTACTTCATCATCAGTTCTTCATCTTGTTCTGCAGCCGCTTCAACCAATGCCAGACGCAGCTCATCGCATTTGTCTTTCAGGTCAGCAGGGATTTCAACAGAGTCAGATGTTTTACCCAGGTCATCAGTATAGAGGATTGCCTTCATCTCGATGAGGTCAACCATTCCTTTGAACTGATCTTCAGCACCGATTGGGTATTGAACTGCTACCGGGTTAGCTCCAAGACGTGTGCGGATTTGCTCCAAGCACATGTCGAAGTTAGCACCGATGATGTCCATTTTGTTGATGTAGCAAACACGCGGAACACCGTATTTGTCAGCTTGACGCCATACGGTTTCAGTCTGTGGTTCTACACCACCCTTTGCATCAAAAACGGTTACAGCACCGTCAAGAACGCGCAGGGAGCGCTCCACTTCTACAGTGAAGTCTACGTGACCAGGCGTATCGATGATGTTGATACGATGGCCTTTCCATTGAGCAGTAGTAGCGGCGGAAGTGATCGTAATACCGCGCTCTTGTTCTTGTTCCATCCAGTCCATGGTAGCCGCACCTTCGTGTGTCTCACCAATTTTGTGAACGCGACCAGTGTAGAACAGAATACGCTCTGTGGTAGTCGTCTTACCAGCATCGATGTGAGCCATGATACCGATATTACGCGTATTCGAGAGAGAGAACTCGCGAGCCATTAGGTATGCTCCTTCCATAACTCGTGTGTGAGAATATACGGGTATCCGAAACGGATACCCATTTTAAAATCCTACCAGCGATAGTGAGCAAACGCTTTGTTCGCTTCAGCCATCTTGTGTGTGTCTTCACGCTTTTTAACAGCTGCACCAGTGTTGTTAGCAGCGTCCATGATCTCGTTAGCAAGACGTTGTTCCATGGTTTTCTCTCCACGGTTACGGGAGTAGTTAACCATCCAACGCAGACCAAGAGTGGTACGGCGCTCTGGTTTTACTTCGATTGGTACTTGATAGTTAGCACCACCTACACGGCGAGCTTTAACTTCGAGTACTGGCATTACGTTTTTCAGTGCTTCTTCAAACACTTCCATCGGATTGCGACCTGTGCGCTCCTGAATGATGTCAAATGCGTTGTAGAGAATGTTCTGAGCTACACCACGCTTACCATCCAACATCAGGCGGTTAATCAAACGAGTAACCAACTTGCTGTTATGAATAGGATCAGGCAGCACGTCACGACGGGTTACAGGACCTTTACGAGGCATCGTATTCCCTCCTTCTTTTCAATATAACTTCACGCCACTTCAAAGGCGTTTTCATTATTTCTTTTTCGCTGCAGCAGCTGCTTGACCTGGCTTCGGACGCTTAGTACCGTATTTGGAACGACCTTGTTTACGGTTGTTCACACCAGCAGTGTCAAGAGCACCACGAACGATATGGTAGCGTACCCCTGGCAAGTCTTTTACACGACCGCCGCGCACAAGCACGACGCTATGCTCTTGCAGGTTGTGGCCAATACCACCGATGTATGCAGTTACCTCGATACCGTTAGTCAAACGCACACGAGCGTATTTACGCAACGCGGAGTTTGGTTTTTTCGGAGTCATGGTACCTACACGAGTGCAAACACCACGTTTTTGAGGAGAGCTTTGGTTGGTTTGGCTTTTCTTGAAGCTGTTGTACCCTTTTTGAAGAGCTGGGGACTTCGACTTCACAACCTTATCCTCGCGACCTTTACGCACCAATTGGTTAATTGTAGGCATGATGTTACCTCCCTTCTTAATACCCAATCTTCAAGACCACAGATCCAGGTGAGTCATTTTTAGGCCAAATAGAAAGTTCTTGTCCAAGATTACGCAACGTGTAAAAGCAGACAAAAACATCATTAACCACTTTTCTTAATCGCAGCAGTAGCTGCTCCCACTTCGATTCCGCACGCTTTGCCTAATCGCCGCATGGAATCTACGTGGATGACTGGAACACCCTTCTCTTTGCAAAGGAGCTCGACTTTTTGGGTCAAACGCTTATCAGCATCCGTAGCGATGTAAACTGCTTCTACCTGTTGGTGTTCAACAGCCTTGATCGTTTGCTTGATACCGATCGTCAACTCCTTGGCCCGCTCTACTTTTTCATAAGACATGATTTTCATATCCTCCAAAGTACAGATATCAGGCACACTTGAATATAATATCAGGTGGGCTATTAGTTGTCAACGTCCCACACAATATTTTTATTTAGGAAAGCGCCCACCGTAAGTGATGGGCGCTTCTCCTATGATTACTCTACTGAAACAGCTGCTTGCTGCGCTTTCTCTGCCTCAAGCTCTGTTTCGTAATCAAGCTGACTTGCCACTTTAATATTGCGATAACGTGACATACCGGTACCAGCTGGAACCAGCTTACCGATAATAACGTTCTCTTTCAAACCTAGCAAGCGGTCCACTTTTCCTTTGATCGCTGCATCGGTAAGAACACGCGTCGTCTCCTGGAAGGACGCTGCCGACAAGAAGGAGTCGGTTTCGAGGGATGCTTTCGTGATACCCAAGAGAACCGGACGGCCAACTGCTGGATTTCTTCCTTCAATGAGAACTTTCGCATTCGCTTGCTCGAATTCCGGAACTTCCACATAGGAACCTGGCAGAAGATCCGTGTCTCCACTGTCGATAACACGCAGCTTGCGAAGCATTTGACGAATCATTACTTCTACGTGCTTATCGTTAATTTCTACACCCTGCATACGGTAAACTTTTTGTACCTCTTGCAAGATGTAGTTGGAAACTCCGCGCATACCGCGAACTTTCAGCATTTCTTTCGGGTCAACGGAACCTTCTGTGAGCTCATCCCCCGCATTCAGCTTGACACCAACAGATACCTTGATGCGAGAGCCGTACGGAGCTGCGTACACTTTGTTTTCCGCTTCACCACGAACTTCGATTTCACGACGATCCTTACCTTCGCGAATATCGACAACTTCACCATCAATCTCGGAGATAACGGCTTGACCTTTCGGATTACGCGCTTCAAACAACTCTTGAATACGCGGCAAACCTTGGGTAATATCATCTCCCGCAACCCCACCTGTATGGAACGTACGCATGGTCAGCTGGGTACCCGGCTCACCAATGGACTGAGCAGCGATAATACCTACCGCTTCCCCTACTTCCACCTCGGCACCGGTTGCCAGGTTGCGTCCGTAGCACAATTTGCAGACACCATGACTGGTGCGGCAAGCAAGTACGTTACGGATGTATACCTCAGTGATGCCTTCTTTTTCGATATACTCGGCAACTTCTTCGGAAATCTCCTCATTGCGTCCAATAATGACTTCTTTGGTCACAGGGTGGCGCAAAGTCTCAAAGCATGTACGGCCGATCAAACGGTCAGACAGCTTTTCGATCTCTTCCTTACCATCCTTAATAGCCGTAACACGAATACCTTTATCCGTACCGCAATCTCTTTCGCGGACGATCACGTCTTGGGCAACGTCTACGAGACGACGAGTCAGGTAACCCGAGTCCGCAGTACGCAGTGCCGTATCGGCGAGACCTTTCCGCGCACCATGCGTGGAGATAAAGTACTCCAAAACGGTCAGACCTTCACGGAAGTTGGATTTAATCGGCAACTCAATGATTCGACCGGATGGGTTTGCCATCAGACCGCGCATACCTGCCAGCTGAGTAATCTGGGATACGTTACCGCGGGCACCGGAGTTTGCCATCATAAAGATTGCGTTAAACTTATCCATCGACTTCATCAAGACTTCTGTTACTTCATCCTTGGCTTTGGACCAGATGGAGATAACACGGTCATAGCGCTCGTCTTCGGTAATTAAACCACGACGGAACTGCGTCATGACGGTAGCAACCTTTTCATCTGCACCATCGAGGATATCTTTTTTCTTACCTGGTACCGCGATGTCCGCGACGGCAATGGTGATACCTGCTTTCGTCGAGTACGTGAAGCCCAATTCCTTGATCTTATCGAGGATCATGGATGTTTTCATCGTACCAAAGCGACGGAAGCACTCAGAAATAATGGTTCCGAGAAAGCCTTTTTTCACAGCGCCTGGATCAGGGAGATTCTTAATGAATTCAGTAACATTCGTACCTTTATCAAAGATAAAGGATTCGTCTGGAACCATAAATTGCAGGTTAGCTTTTGTTGGCGTATTAATGAACGGCAGATCAGCAGGGAAAATTTCGTTGAAAATGACTTTCCCTACAGTCGTTACGAGAAGCGCGTTCTCTTGCTGCTCAGTAAAGCTTGTTTTGTTCAGGCGCTTCGCAGGCAGAGCGATACGTGTATGCAAGCTGATATAGCCTTGCTGGTACGCGGCAATCGCATCATGCGGGTCACGGTAAATCGTACCCTCGCCTTTGTCGCCTTCCCGCTCCAACGTGAGGTAGTAAGAACCAAGCACCATATCCTGGGATGGCGTAACTACCGGCTTACCGTCTTTCGGGTTCAAGATATTTTGTGCTGCCAGCATGAGGATACGAGCTTCTGCCTGTGCCTCTGCGGACAACGGAACGTGAACAGCCATTTGGTCACCGTCAAAGTCCGCGTTGTACGCTGTACAAACGAGCGGATGCAGACGGATCGCGCGACCTTCTACCAATACTGGTTCAAATGCCTGGATACCCAGACGGTGCAAGGTGGGGGCACGGTTCAACAGGACTGGATGCTCGCGGATAACGTCCTCAAGTACATCCCATACCTCAGGCTGAACGCGCTCAACCTTGCGCTTTGCGCTCTTGATGTTATGAGCGAGGCCTTTTGCCACCAGCTCTTTCATCACGAACGGCTTGAAGAGCTCAAGTGCCATTTCTTTTGGCAAACCGCACTGATACATCTTCAGGTTTGGTCCTACAACGATAACGGAACGACCGGAGTAGTCAACACGCTTACCGAGCAGGTTTTGACGGAAACGACCTTGTTTACCTTTCAGCATGTGGCTGAGAGATTTCAGAGGACGGTTACCTGGACCTGTTACCGGACGTCCACGACGACCGTTGTCGATGAGCGCATCTACTGCTTCCTGCAGCATGCGTTTCTCGTTTTGTACGATAATGTCAGGAGCACCCAGCTCAAGCAGGCGCTTCAGACGATTGTTCCGGTTGATGACACGACGGTACAGGTCATTCAAGTCGGATGTGGCAAAACGTCCACCATCCAATTGAACCATCGGACGCAGCTCTGGCGGGATCACTGGCAGTACATCAAGAACCATCCAATCCGGGTGGTTACCGGAGTTGCGGAATGCCTCGAGCACTTCCAGACGCTTGATCGCACGGTTGCGACGCTGGCCTTGTGCCGTTTTCAGATCTTCTTTTAACGTTTCCACGTCTTTGTCCAGATCAATTTCAGCGAGCAGACGCTTGATCGCTTCTGCACCCATCATCGCTTGGAAAGAGTGGCCATATTTCTCACGATAGTTGCGGTACTCTTTTTCGGAGAGCAACTGCTTCTTGTCGAGAGGAGTATCGCCAGCATCCGTTACCACGTAAGAAGCAAAGTAGATGACTTCTTCCAGGGAACGCGGGGACATATCGAGAACCAAACCCATACGGCTTGGAATCCCTTTGAAGTACCAGATGTGAGAAACTGGGGCAGCCAGTTCAATGTGCCCCATCCGCTCACGACGTACTTTGGCGCGGGTTACTTCCACGCCGCAACGATCGCACACTACACCTTTATAACGTACACGCTTGTATTTACCGCAATGACACTCCCAGTCCTTGGTCGGTCCAAAGATGCGTTCGCAGAACAAGCCGTCTTTTTCCGGTTTCAGTGTGCGGTAGTTGATCGTCTCCGGCTTTTTTACTTCCCCGAAAGACCACGAACGGATCTTATCGGGGGAAGCCAAGCCGATCTTCATATATTCGAAGTTATTCACGTCAATCACAGGGCGTTACCTCCCTTTGTACCGGAATCTTACTCTTCGTTCGAGCTTCCGCCTTCAAGTACGAGGTTTAGTTTTTCGCTATTACCTTCATCCTCGTCTTCTGTTTCTCGCATTTCAATCTCCTGCTCATCTCCGGAAAGGATTTTCACGTCCATACCCAAGCTTTGCAGCTCCTTAATCAATACTTTGAAGGACTCAGGAACGCCTGGCTCTGGAACGTTTTCACCTTTGACAATCGCTTCGTACGTTTTCACACGACCTACGACGTCATCGGATTTGACAGTGAGAATTTCTTGCAAGGTGTAGGCTGCACCATAAGCTTCCAGTGCCCAAACCTCCATCTCCCCAAAACGCTGTCCGCCGAATTGAGCTTTACCACCCAATGGCTGCTGTGTAACGAGAGAGTATGGACCAGTGGAACGGGCATGGATTTTGTCATCAACCAAGTGAGCCAGTTTCAGCATGTATACGCAACCGACGGTTACACGTCGATCAAACGGTTCACCTGTACGACCATCGAACAAGATGGTTTTACCATCGCGATCGAGTCCAGCTTCTTCCAACGTCTCGAATACTTCTGCCTGACGTGCACCGTCAAATACTGGTGTTGCCACGTGAATACCCAGAAGCTTCGCTGCCATACCAAGGTGAGTCTCCAGTACCTGACCGATGTTCATCCGCGATGGTACACCCAGCGGGTTGAGAACGATCTCTACCGGGGAGCCATCTGGGAGGAACGGCATGTCTTCTTCTGCCATAATCCGGGCAATAACCCCTTTGTTACCATGTCGACCGGCCATCTTGTCACCCACGGAAATTTTCCGTTTTTGAGCGATGTAGACACGAACCAGTTGATTTACGCCTGGAGGCAGCTCGTCGCCGTTTTCACGCGTAAAGACTTTAACATCCACGATAATACCGGAACCACCATGTGGTACGCGCAGAGACGTATCACGAACCTCACGAGCTTTTTCACCAAAGATCGCATGCAAGAGACGTTCTTCTGCTGTCAGTTCAGTAACCCCTTTAGGTGTAACCTTACCAACGAGAATGTCGCCATCTTGAATTTCTGCACCCACACGGATAATACCGCGTTCATCCAGGTTTTTCAGAGCGTCTTCACCCACGTTTGGAATATCGCGTGTGATTTCCTCTGGACCCAGCTTGGTGTCACGAGCTTCGGACTCGTATTCTTCAATATGGATAGACGTGTACACGTCATCTTTAACCAATTTTTCACTCAGAAGAATCGCATCTTCATAGTTGTATCCTTCCCATGTCATAAACGCAACGATCACGTTACGACCGAGAGCCAATTCACCTTTTTCAGTGGATGGACCATCACCAATGATATCGCCTTTTTCAATCCAGTCGCCACGGCTTACAATCGGGCGTTGGTTGATACACGTACCTTGGTTGGAACGGATAAATTTGTGCATCTTGTACTTATCGATATCGCCAGCGACTTTCTTGCCGTCGATTTCTTTGTAACGACGAATCCAGATTTCGCGAGCCGTTACACGCTCTACCTGACCCGGATGCTTAGCAACGATTGCTACCCCGGAGTCTTGCGCTGCTTTATGCTCCATACCTGTACCGACAAACGGTGCTTGTGGAATCAAAAGCGGAACGGCCTGCCGCTGCATGTTGGAACCCATCAATGCGCGGTTCGCGTCATCGTTTTCAAGGAACGGAATCAACGCGGTTGCCACGGACACTACCTGCTTAGGAGATACGTCCATGAAGTCAACCTTGTCACGTGGTACGCTCAAGATTTCACCTTTACGGCGGCAAATAACCATGTCGTTCACAAAGCGACCAACTTCATCGAGAGGCTGATTCGCCTGCGCCACGTTAAACACGTCTTCCTCATCAGCTGTCAAATAACTGATATCGGTAAGAACATAGCCTGTCTCTGGATCGACCTTACGACGAGGCGTTTCGATAAAGCCGTAGTCGTTGATGCGAGCGAAGGAAGACAGCGAGTTGATCAAACCAATGTTTGGACCCTCTGGCGTCTCAATTGGACACATACGGCCATAGTGGGAATGGTGAACGTCGCGCACTTCGAAGCCCGCACGCTCACGGGTCAAACCACCAGGTCCGAGTGCAGAGAGACGACGCTTATGAGTCAGCTCAGCAAGCGGGTTTGTTTGGTCCATAAACTGAGACAACTGCGAGCTACCAAAGAACTCCTTCAGTGACGCAATCACTGGTCGGATGTTAATGAGAGCTTGCGGCGTAATCTGATTTTGATCCTGGATGGACATACGCTCACGAACCACACGCTCCATACGGGACAAACCGATACGGAACTGGTTCTGCAAGAGCTCACCCACGGAACGGAGACGACGGTTACCCAAGTGATCGATGTCGTCAGTGGAACCAACGCTATGCAGGAGGTTCATGAAATAATTGATCGCCGAAACGATATCTGCCGGCGTAATATGCTTGACTGATTTATCTACATTTCCGTTTCCGATGATCTTGATGATCTTGCCATCTTCGATCGGAGAGAAAATATTAATGGATTGCAGATGAATCGCTTCCTCTTCCAATACACCGCCATGCGTACGAACATCGATACCGCCGATGTTCCCCTCCAGAGCTGGCAAGATACGATCCAGTATACGACGGTCAATCATTTGACCTGCCTCGGCAAAAATTTCACCGGTGTCGGTATCTACTAATGTCTCTGCCAAACGCTGATTGTACAGGCGATTCTTCAGATGAAGCTTCTTGTTCATTTTGTAACGACCGACAGAAGCCAAATCATAGCGCTTTGGATCAAAGAAGCGAGAGACCAAGAGACTCTTCGCATTATCAACTGTCGGCGGCTCACCCGGACGCAGGCGCTCGTAAATCTCGATCAGCGCTTTTTCGGTAGAGTCCGTATTGTCTTTTTCCAGCGTGTTCTTGATGTATTCATCTTCACCCAGCAAGTTGAGAATCTCAATGTCAGAACCAAAGCCCAATGCACGCAAAAGGACCGTTACCGGGATTTTACGCGTACGGTCGATGCGGACATAGATAACGTCTTTCGCATCTGTCTCCAACTCCAACCATGCGCCCCGATTCGGGATCACAGTAGCTGTGAACGTCTGCTTGCCGTTTTTGTCCACTTTGGTGTTGTAATATACACTGGGGGAACGAACAAGCTGGCTGACAATAACGCGCTCAGCACCATTAATAATGAAGGTTCCCGTTTCAGTCATGAGCGGGAAATCCCCCATGAAGACTTCTTGTTCCTTCACTTCTCCCGTCTCTTTGTTCAACAAACGTACCTTCACACGCAGAGGCGCCGCATAGGTGACGTCACGTTCTTTCGACTCGTCAACATCGTACTTCGGCTCTCCCAAGCTGTAGTCGATAAACTCCAGCACGAGATTACCTGTGAAGTCCTGGATTGGCGAAATGTCTTGGAACATCTCACGGAGCCCCTCATCAAGGAACCATTGGTAGGACTTTTGCTGAATCTCGATGAGATTTGGAAGGCCCAGCACTTCGTTAATACGTGAATACGTACGACGCTGGCGGTGTCGGCCACTTTGAATCACTTTACCTGCCAACTTATTCACCCCTCAGGTTGTGTTTTCACACATAGAAACTTGGCATTCGGCAACTTTAAGAGAGCAGACGAATGCCTCAAAAATAAAAATGGGTTAAAGCAGTAACACCATTTTTAACCCAGAGAAACTCTATTTTAAAAGAATTCCCATGTTTTTACACAAACATTCCTTCCTTTTTCATAAAAAGAAGAAAATGCTTGACAGACAGGGAATTACTGAAAAATAGACATTTATCCCATATTGACATTTTATAATGCTATCACAACGGTTTATTCTCGTCAAGAAAAGTTTTCTAATGAACTTCTTCTTGCTTATTTGATCGCCCGGAAAATGTGATAGCCTTTTCTACGGTCTACCTCTATTACTTCTTGGTAGGTTTCCTGAAGCTTCTTCAATGCTGAAGGGGCACCTTGCTTCTTCTGAATCACTACCCACATCTCGCCACCCTCAGCCAAGAGCTCATATCCTTCTGTAAAGATGCGATGGACGATTTCCTTGCCCGCTCGAATAGGCGGGTTGGTCAGGATGATATCAAACTGTTTTCCCTGCACACTGCTGTAAACATCGCTAACGAGAATCTCAACATTTTTCACGTTGTTCAACTCAGCGTTTCGACGCGCCAAGTCAACTGCACGTTCGTTGACATCAATCATCGTTACCTGTCCTTGATCAGCAAGACCTGCAACAGTCAAACCGATCGGACCGTAACCACATCCCACATCCAGCACTCTCGCACGACTGGGAATGTCCATGTTTTCGATGAGCAATACGCTGCCGAAGTCAATCCGATCCCGAGAAAAAACACCTGCATCCGTCCAAAAGCGCAGTTCTTTTTCGCGAAGCACAAACGAAAATTGCTGTTCGTCATGTGCGGCTCCCGGTCGATTGGTGTAGTAATGATCTGCCACGTGCGATTCACCCTTTTTGCATCAGTATCGAAAGCAAGCTCCTTCACCTCTACAGAAAAACCCCCTGCCGCAGGCAAGGGGATTTCCATTAGGAAGCTAACTTACTTTACTTCTACTACTGCGCCAGCTTCTTCAAGTTTTGCTTTGAGAGCTTCTGCTTCGTCTTTGGAAACGCCATCTTTAAGTGTTTTTGGAGCGTTGTCTACCAGGTCTTTTGCTTCTTTCAGACCCAAACCAGTCAGCTCGCGAACAACTTTAATAACGTTGATTTTGGAAGCACCAGCGCTTACCAGGTTTACAGTGAATTCAGTTTGCTCAGCAGCCGCTTCAGCAGCGCCACCAGCAACTACAGCTACAGGAGCAGCAGCGGTTACACCGAATTCTTCTTCAATTGCTTTTACCAAGTCGTTCAGTTCGAGAACGGACATGCCTTTAATGGCTTCCAAGATTTGCTCTTTAGACATTTTGAAATCCTCCCATTCAAGGAAAAGTATAGTTAAAACATTATCCGATCAGGCGATTACGCGCCTTGACCTTCTTTTTGTTCTGCCACTGCTTTGACTGCCAGTGCAACGTTGCGCATTGGAGCTTGCAGGACGGAAAGAAGCATGGAAAGGAGACCTTCGCGGGATGGAAGAGTTGCGAGTGCTTGAATTTGATCAGCAGCAACAACTTTACCTTCGATTACGCCACCCTTGATTTCCAGCTTGTCGTTTTTCTTAGCGAATTCAGCGATGATTTTCGCTGGAGCAATGATATCGTCTTTGGAGAACGCCAGAGCGTTCGGGCCAGTCAGATATTGATCCAGTTCAGTCAGGCTTTCCTTCTCAGTAGCCAAACGAGTCAGGGAGTTTTTCAACACCTGGAACTCAACACCTGCTTCACGCAATTGTTTGCGCAGCTCAGTTACTTGTGCTACTGTCAGACCGCGGTAGTCAGCTACCACTGTAGTTTGGCTTTCGCGAAGCTTGGTTGCGATTTCGTTGATCGCTTGTACCTTTTCTTCACGAATAACGGTTGGACGAATTTCTGCCATTGTTTACACCTCCCGTGCTCTAATTCCTAGAAAATGAAGAATGCCCTCGCAGACTCACGAGGGCATAATGCTTTATCGTCAAAGGAAATCTCATTTCCTCTTTCGTACATCACACGCCTCGGAGGGATATTAAGCATTGCTTTAGTAAGCTCTGCACCTTCTGTCTACGGCCTATTCTTTTCATCAACAGGAACTATCTTAACAACTCCCACATAGGAAGTCAAGTGTCATTATTTTACAGCAACACGTACGCCAGGGCCCATAGTGGAGCTCAGGGTTACGTTTCTCATGTAAACACCTTTAGCTGCTGCTGGTTTCGCACGGTTCAGCGCGTCAGTCAATGCAGCCAGGTTGTCAGCCAGCTTGTCAGCATCGAAGGATGCTTTTCCGATCGGAGCGTGGATGTTACCTGCTTTGTCTACGCGATACTCAATTTTACCCGCTTTGATTTCGTTAACCGCTTTTGTTACGTCGAAAGTAACAGTACCGGTCTTAGGGTTTGGCATCAGGCCTTTTGGACCGAGTACACGACCCAATTTACCTACTTCACCCATCATGTCAGGAGTAGCTACTACAACGTCAAAGTCGAACCAGCCACCTTGAATTTTCGCGATCATATCTGCATCGCCTACATAGTCAGCGCCAGCTGCTTCTGCATCTTTTGCTTTTTCGCCTTTAGCGAATACGAGAACGCGTTGTACTTTACCAGTACCATGAGGCAATACAACAGCGCCACGGATTTGTTGGTCAGCACGCTTAGGATCTACGCCCAAACGGAAAGCTGCTTCAACAGTTTCATCGAATTTAGCAGTAGCTGCTTTTTTAACCAGCTCGATACCTTCTGCTACTTCGTATACTTTGTTTTTATCAACGAGCTTTACAGCCTCTTGATATTTCTTACCTTTTTTCGCCATGATTAAATCTCCCTTCAATGTGGTCGTAGCGGTTAATCCTCCCACAGACAGGGGGGCACAATGTCTGTGCCCCCTTGCACTTAAGACAATTAGTCTTCGATTACGATACCCATAGAACGTGCAGTACCTTCAACCATACGCATAGCCGCTTCCACGGATGCTGCATTCAGGTCAGGACGCTTCAGTTCTGCGATTTCACGAACTTTATCACGCTTCAGCGTAGCAACCTTTGTTTTGTTTGGTACGCCAGAACCGGACTCGATGCCAGCAGCTTTCTTCAACAGAACTGCAGCTGGTGGAGTCTTCGTGATGAAAGTGAAAGAACGGTCTTCAAACACGGTGATTTCCACCGGAATGATCATACCAACTTCGCTCTCTGTACGAGCATTGAATTCTTTACAGAATCCCATGATGTTCACACCAGCTTGACCGAGTGCCGGACCTACTGGAGGTGCAGGATTCGCTTTACCTGCTGGGATTTGTAATTTAATTACGCGGATAACCTTCTTAGCCACGTAAGACACCTCCTTACTTCACATGTGGTTATTACGGGGGAATGCCCCCTCCCACCGTTTGGTGAAAGTCTATGTAAAGACTTCCGATCTATAGTGAGAGTGCAAGAAACCCCAGATATTGTTGTGGGATTGTTAAAACAAAATGAAATGTACCATATAGCACGATACTTTTCAAGTTGAATCCTAATCCAATTTTTGAACTTGTGTAAAGTCTAGCTCTACCGGTGTTTCGCGACCGAAGATGTCCACTAATACGCGAACCTTCTGTCTGTCCGGGTGAATCTCGATAATCTCCCCGGTGCGATTAGAAAATGGACCATCTGTGACGCGCACCATATCGCGGAGAGCAAAATCGACTCTGATTTTGGGAATTTCGATCCCCATTTGCTTGAGAATCGTATCGGCCTCTTCAGGACGTAGCGCCGTCGGCTTGGAACCGGCGCCTGTGGATCCGACAAAGCCGGTAACCCCAGGAGTGTTACGCACGACATACCAAGAGTCGTCCGTCATCACCATTTCAACAAGGACGTATCCAGGAAACACTTTTTTCGTGACGGTGCGCTTTTTGCCATCCTTAGTCTCCACTTCTTCTTCAGTGGGAACGAGAACGCGAAAGATCTTGTCTTCCATGCCCATCGACTCGAGGCGTTTCTCAAGATTAGTTTTAACCTTGTTTTCGTAACCTGAGTACGTATGAAGTACATACCATGCTTTTTCCATATCCACCAGGACGATTACCGTCCGTCCCTCCTAAGACTTGCAAAATTACGTTCCTAGAATCAAATCGATCAAGCGCGAGATACCCAAATCAACGACGAAGAAGAACAGTGCTAACAGCACAACCGTAACCATAACAACGATCGTATAAGTTGTTAATTCCTTACGATTGGGCCAACGTACTTTCTTCAGTTCGGACATTACGTCGCCAAAAAAACCACCGGTACGGCGAAAACTGGCTCCGATTCGTGCTAAAAAACCCACTTTGCCACCCCCTGACTTCGTCGCATCAACCATTACTTCGTCTCGCGATGAAGGGTTTGCTTCTTGTCACGGGAGCAATACTTTTTCAGTTCAACACGTTCAGTAGTGGTGCGTTTGTTCTTTGTGGAGATATAGTTACGCTCGCCACACTCGGTGCACGCCAACGTGATGTTTACTCGCATTTATTGCCACCTCCATCTCATTTCAAACCTTACTATTAATGAAAAGTACCCCGATGATAAATAGTACGGGAAAACCGCTACTTTTTCCAGACCATTTCATTCACCAAAGTAACCATAGAACAGAGAGATAAGAGTCTATGGCTACCTAAATAAATTTATCACACCGAAATACCCATGTCAAACAAAACGACTTGACAAGACGAAAGCATTTTGCTTCCATAAAAAATCTTCTACCAATGCCTTCTCCAGCTAGGAAAGCCTTGCAGTGCCAGTAGTTTTTCAGATGCGCGAAAACATGCAAGACCGCCGCTCCAATATCTGATACGCCTTACATTCGCCCGATTTTTCCCTTTTTTCGCAGCCTTTCCCTCACCAGGTCCTGCTTTGCCTCTACTTGCAAAGAGCTAGATGATGCCGCACCTTGCAAAAATAAAAAGAGAGATTCTCTTTTTACAGATGAATCTCTCTACCTTCCAAATAGCGCTCCAGCTTGCGCTTCACACGCTGCAAGGCATTGTCGATGGATTTGACGTGACGCTTCAGCTCAACAGCGATCTGCTGATAAGAGCGCCCATCCAGATAAAGCATCAATACCTGACGCTCCAGGTCACTCAAAATCTCACTCATTTTGCCTTCGATATCATCAAACTCTTCGCGGTTAATAAATAGTTCTTCGGGATCTGTCACCTTGGTGCCAGAAATGACATCGAGCAAGGTGCGATCAGAATCCTCATCGTAGATCGGCTTGTCCAGCGACACGTACGAATTAAGCGGGATATGCTTTTGTCTGGTTGCAGTCTTGATTGCTGTGATGATCTGACGAGTAATGCACAGCTCAGCAAAAGCTTTGAAAGAAGTGAGCTTGTCCCCTCGGAAGTCGCGAATAGACTTGTACAGTCCGATCATCCCTTCCTGCACGATATCTTCGCGGTCAGCCCCAATAAGAAAATAGGATCTCGCTTTGGCACGCACGAAGTTCTTGTACTTGTTGATCAAGTACTCCAGAGCCTCTGCGTCATTATCGCGAACCAGGTCGACTACTTCTTCGTCGGTCATCAGTTCATATTGGGCATGTTTTAACTCCTTGAGGTCAACACTCACAAATGATCCCTCCGCCAACCGGTTTCTCCATTGATGACGCTATTATACATGATGCCGTAAAAAAGCGTCAACCGAATGAAACTTATTCCCTTCTCCATTTTTCGAATATTTTCGCTATTTCATCATTCAATGTAATGCGTCTGGAGTAGCCTTCTTCATGTGATTTTTCGACCTCGCGTTTGATCTCATTACCTGCATTTTCCATATCTAACAGCAACTCCCGCGCGGATTTGCGCAGTGCTCCCTGACCAAAAATGACACGCTGAGAAGTGTAGTCGGAGGTCGCTACATAAATTTGTCGATTTTTTTGGTGAAATTGGGAGACAAGCTGTTCAATTTTTTCGTCAGCTGTCTCCTTTTTCTTCGTAAAATATATTTCGACCTGATAATCTTCCATTTGGCGACCGATACCCGGTACGTTATAGGCATCGAATACAATGATGACTTTCAATCCCGTGTAGCTCTGGTATTCTGCCATTTTGGAAATCAGCTGATCGCGCGCCTCATCCATGCGATCTTGATCCTTCAGCAGGCGCAAGTCAGGCCAGGCACCGATGATATTGTAGCCATCCACGATCAGCAGCTGCTTGGCTTTTCTTTTAGCCATCTCATTTCACCCGCGATGGAAGTGGACTCCTGGAACGATATACTTCATACATGAGCAAAGCCGCAGCTACTGAAGCATTGAGGGAGGTTACATTCCCCGCCATTGGCAGACTGTAGAGAAAATCACAGTTCTCGCGTACCAGACGGCTAATACCTTTGCCCTCGCTGCCAATCACGATTGCAAGCGGCATTGTATAGTCGCCTTGGCGGAAATCCTGCTTCGCGCTAGCATCCGTTCCTGCAATCCAGACTCCGCGCTCTTTTAATTCTTCCATGGTACGGACCAAATTCGTCACACGCGCCACCGGCACATAATTGATCGCACCAGCGGACGCCTTGGCCACTGTCGCCGTCAGGCTGACCGAGCGCCGTTTTGGAATAATTACACCATGCGCCCCAACCGCATCGGCAGTCCGCATGATAGAACCGAGATTATGCGGGTCCTCCAACTCGTCCAGCAAAAGAATAAAGGGCTGCTCATTTTTCTCCTCTGCCCGCTTCAAGATATCGTCCACTTCTACATAGTCGTAAGCGGCAACAGATGCAATGACACCTTGATGGTTATCTGTAGACACCAGCTGATCCAGTTTCTTGCGGTTCGCCGTCGTCACGATGACACCCTGCTCTTTTGCCAAAGAAAATACAGGTCCCATCAAATTCTTATTGGTTCCTTCTGCAATCCAAATCTTATTGATTGTACGCCCCGATCGAAGCGCCTCAATGACCGGATTTTTACCGAGAATCCACTCTTCACTCATACTTATTCTCCTTCCACAATCGCAAAAGCTTGCTGCACAATTTCAGCGATCCGCTCTTCTTTTCCGCTCAAATACAAATACCCAATCAACGCTTCAAAGGCAGTGGCATGACGATAGTCGATAATATCGGCATTTTTGGCAGTGGAGCCTGATTTGGCGTTCCGTCCCCGCTTTACCACATTCAGCTCTTCTTCCGGCAAAGTCGGCATCAGCGTCAACAGGACATTCGCCTGTGCTTTCGCCGACACATACCGGGTGGCTGCCTTGTGGAGCTGGTTTGGTTTAACCAGCCCCTTGGCAATTAGATGGTATCTCACACAATGAGCATAGGTAGCGTCGCCGAGAAAGGCAAGCACCAGTGGATTGGTCAGATTAGGATCTCGCGTCAGTTCTTCTTTTTGCATACCTTCTTCGGCCCCTTACTTACGGCGCCAGCGAACACCCTGCGGAGTGTCTTCCAGCACAATTCCTTTGGCTGCGAGCAAATCACGAATTTCGTCCGAACGGGCAAAATTGCGTGCTTTGCGTGCTTCTGTACGTTCTACGATCAGTGCATCGATTTCACTGTCCAAAAGCTCCTCTTCCTGTTTCAGCTCGAGTCCAAATACTCCAGTCAGCTCCACGAGAAGCTCCATGTAGGCAGTGATCTCTTTGGTCCCTACATTTTGATGGCGCATGTAGAGATTCGCTTCTTTTACAATATCGAAGAATACGGTAATCGCATTCGCTGTATTCAGATCGTCGTCCATCTCAGCAATGAAGCGTTCACGCAGATCGTTGATGATTTTTGATTGCTCTTCCGCTTGGCCGTTAGGTTCTTCGTCCCGCGACGTTTCCAGACGATGAGAGAGGTTCGTGTAAGCTGTCGTGATTCTCTCCAGACCGTTTGCTGCTTGCTCCAACAGTTCATCGCTAAAATTAATCGGGTTGCGGTAATGACCCTGCAGCATGAAGAATCGAATGAGCTGTCCACCGAATTTCGCTGTCAGGTCACGCGCCAAAAGGAAGTTCCCCAGTGATTTGGACATTTTTTCGTTGTCGATATTAAGCATGCCGTTGTGCAACCAGTAGCGGGCAAATACTTTTCCCGTAAAGCACTCGGACTGCGCAATTTCATTTTCATGGTGCGGAAACACTAGATCGGTACCACCCGCATGGATGTCGATTTCCTCGCCCAAAAACTTCAGTGCCATCGCCGAGCACTCGATGTGCCAGCCCGGGCGCCCTTCGCCCCAAGGACTGCTCCAGGTAACCTCGCCGGTCTTTGCTGCTTTCCACAGAACGAAGTCAAGTGGATGCTCCTTCTTCTCATTGATCTCTACTCGTGCACCTGCCTGCAGGTCATCAAGCGGTTGATGCGAGAGCTTTCCATACTCCTGAAAGCGACCCGTGCGGAAGTATACGTCCCCTTCACTCTCATACGCGTAGCCTTTTTCGATTAAGCCTTCAACGAATTCAATGATTTCAGGAATCGTCTGCATCACACGTGGTTGAATATCTGGCGGCAGTACATTCAAGGAGTGCAAATCCTCATTGAATGCATCGGTATACCGATCCGCTACTTCTTTGACAGTCGTTCCCTCTTCATTGGCGACCCGGATCAGTTTATCGTCCACATCTGTAATGTTTTGTACAAACGTCACTTCGTAACCGCGGTATTTCAAGTATCGGCGAAGTGTGTCGAAAACAATAGCTGGACGGGCGTTTCCAATATGAATGTAGTTGTACACGGTCGGTCCACACACGTACATCTTCACCTTTCCTGGCTCCAATGTTACGAACGGTTCCTTTCGACGTGTCATCGTATTAGTCAGTTGTATGCCCATTGTTCTTTTTATCCTCCCTCAAAAGTTCCATTTCTGCTCGCAGCTGATCAATTTCTTTTTGCATCAAACGAATGGTATCTGCTACCGGGTCTGGCATATTCACATGATCCAAATCGTTTTTTACACGCTTGCCATCCTGAATGACGATGCGCGCTTTAATTCCTACCACGGTCGAATTCGGCGGTACCTCCTGCAAGACAACAGCACCGGCCCCTATCTTTGAATTATCGCCAATCTTGAAGGAACCCAATACTTTTGCCCCTGTAGCAATAATCACATCATTGCCGATCGTAGGATGGCGCTTGCCTTTTTCCTTCCCGGTTCCACCGAGCGTAACCCCTTGATAAATCGTTACATTATCACCGATTTCACAAGTCTCTCCGATGACAACTCCACTCCCATGATCAATAAACAAGCCTCGGCCGATCTGCGCGCCCGGGTGAATCTCAATTCCGGTAAAAAAGCGGGACATCTGAGAAACAACACGAGCAAGCGTACACCATTCGGCCTTCCACAGCTTGTGGGCAATCCGGTGCCCCCATATCGCATGCAGCCCCGCATAGGTCATAACGACCTCCAGGGTACTGCGCGCAGCCGGGTCTCGTTCAAATACAGCGCGAATGTCATCTCTCATCTGTGCTAACATTTTTGGTGGCACCTCCTGCCTGATTTTCCTGCAAAAATAAAAAACGCCCCTGCCTTTCATCACGAAAGGACAGAGACGGTTTCACCGTGGTTCCACTCTGATTAGATTGTCATGAACATGGCTGATCCAATCGAATTAGCCCTGACAATCTCGCTCAACAACCCGATAACGGCGGGGCACCGATGTCACCTACTAGACGTCTTGCTTCTTTTCAGCCAGACTCGTTCAGCTCATTGCTCACAGGCGCATTTCCAAACAGGTCACGCCGGATGGCTCTCACCTATCCATCCTCTCTGTAGACGTGTGTCCCTGCTGTACTTCTCCTGATCGTCGCATTGCCTTTTTATTCAAGAAAAGAGGCGCTTGCCTACTTTCCGTTTGCAATCACTTGATTGGTACGCGCGATGACTTTATCGCGTCCGAGCAGATACAAGGTCTCTGCCAGGTCGCGACCATGCGCTTGACCGGTTGCTGCCACACGGACTGGCATAAACAATGCCTTTCCTTTGTGACCTGTTTCCTTTTGCACTTCTTTCAGCGCTGCTTTGATAACATCAACATTATATGCGTCTTGGGCCGACAGGTGTTTCACAAAAGATGTCAGAACTTCTGGCAGCTGTGCTTCCTTCAGCACCAAGGTTGCTTCTTCATCGTACACCACTTCGTCTAGGAAGAAAAGAGCTGCAAGCGGAACGATTTGTGCACAGTAGGACATTTGTTCCTGGTAGAGCCCAACAATACTGCGAACCCAGCTTTGTCTTTCCTCTGTCAGAGACTCCTCAATGAAGCCGGCTTTTACCAGATGCGGGATGCACATCTCCGTAATCACCTCAAGCGGCTGACGCTTCAGATAGAAATTGTTCATCCAGTTCATTTTGGTTGCATCAAACACAGCTGGAGATTTGCTGACACGGTCTGCGGAGAACAGCTTGATCAGATCCTCCATACCGAAAATCTCTTCTTCTCCACCTGGAGACCATCCCAGCAGAACGAGGAAATTCACAATCGCCTCTGGCAAGAAGCCCAGCTCACGATATTGCTCGATGAACTGTAAAATGCTCTCGTCACGCTTGGACATTTTTTTGCCGTCTTGATTCAGGATCAGCGCCAAGTGGGCAAATAGTGGAGCTTCCCAACCAAATGCCTCATAAATCATCAATTGACGAGGTGTGTTGGACAGATGCTCTTCCCCACGAATGACGTGGCTGATTTTCATCAAGTAGTCATCAATCACGACGGCAAAGTTATACGTTGGAATTCCGTCCGGGCGACAGATGACAAAGTCACCCATCTCATTGGAATTGAAGGTTACTTGGCCGCGAATCATATCATCTACCACGTATTCACGGTCTTCTTTCACGAGAAAGTGGATGGACGGGATGCGTCCTTCGGCTTCATATTGAATACGCTGTTCTTCTGTAACATGACGGTGTTTTTCCAAAATACGTGGCGTTTCACCGCGTGCCAGCTGCTCTTCACGCTCAGCATCCAGCTCTTCTTTGCTGGCATAGCAGTAGTAAGCTTTGCCTTCAGCCAAAAGCTGATCAATATATTTACGATAGATATCCAGTCGCTCCATTTGACGATACGGCCCATACGGCCCGCCAAGGTCAGTGCCTTCTACCCATTCGACTCCGAGCCACTTCAGATTCTTCATCTGCTCTTCGTCAGCATTTTCCTTATTCCGCGTTTGGTCCGTATCCTCAATCCGAACGATGAACGAACCACCGTGATGTTTTGCAAACAAATAGTTGAAAAGTGCGGTTCTCGCACCGCCGATGTGTAAATGCCCCGTAGGACTGGGCGCATAACGGGTGCGGATTTCTTTCGCCATTGGTAGCACCATCCTTATGAATGTAAAAGGGTAAAAAAATTGTCTATCGTGACATGTTTCTAAGGCTTTATGTTACACCTTGGCTCTCTACTTGACAAGCAAGCATGCAGCCTGTGCCGCAATTCCTTCTCCGCGGCCGGTGAAACCAAGCTTCTCTGAGGTCGTTGCCTTTACATTTACCTGGGAAAGCTCGTCCGCCTCTAGCACACGTGCGATAACCTCGCACATCTGCGGTATGTAAGGAGCCATTTTTGGAGCTTGTGCGATGATCGTAGCGTCAACATTCCCCAATTTGTATCCGCGTTCTTTGACCAGTTTCCATACATGCTCCAAAAGCTTTACGCTATCAGCATCCTTGAAAGCCGGATCAGTGTCAGGAAAATGACGCCCAATATCTCCTTCTCCAATCGCACCCAGAATGGCGTCACTGATAGCATGCAAGAGCACGTCTGCATCGGAATGACCCAATAATCCTTTTTCATAGGGAATGGTGACGCCACCGATGATGCAAGGACGACCCTCCACCAGTTGATGTACGTCAAAGCCTTGTCCAATACGCATAGCTACTCTCCCTTTCGCTTTCGTAATATCTCTTCCCCGAACCATAAATCATCCGGGGTGGTAATCTTAATATTTTCGTAGCTTCCCTGCACGATGGTCACAGGATGACCAAGCCATTCCACCAGCATTGCATCATCCGTACCCATTTTACCTGCACGGTGCGCCGCCTCATGCGCCTCTCGCAACAATGACATACGAAAAGCTTGTGGGGTTTGTACCGCCCACAAGCTTTCCCGCGCCGGGGTTGCTTCCACAATTCCTGTGGCCCCCACCACTTTTATCGTATCTTTGACAGGAACAGCCATGATCGTCGCTTGATCATGCTCTACCTTCCTGATCATATCGCTGATCTGTTCGCGAGTGACAAAAGGTCGGGCTGCATCGTGAACAAGTACGTACGTGCAGTTTTCAGAAAGTGCGCCCAGGCCACTCCGCACACTATCCTGCCTCTCTGCTCCGCCCAGTACAACTGTTAGCCGGATCGCCTCTTTTTTGAGCCACTTCAGCACATCGGCGTGATCTTGCTCACTGACGACCAGGACGATTTGATCCACATCCTGATGAGCGGCAAAGAGTCGCACCGTATGAGCCAGAATCGGCTCTCCTGCAAGCGGTAGCCACAGCTTGTTTCGTTGCCCACCCATCCGTTTACCGGAACCGGCAGCAACGATTACGACACCCGTCCTCACGATATTTCCTCTCCTGCCTCTCTATAACGCTCTTTCCAGAAGCTTCGGTTTGGCGAAGATCATTCGTCCTGCCGAAGTTTGCAGCACGCTGGTCACGAGGACGTCTACATCGTTGCCAATATACTCACGTCCACCCTCCACGACGATCATCGTACCGTCATCGAGATAGGCTACTCCCTGACCGTGCTCCTTACCGTCCTTGATTACCTGAACGTTCATTTCTTCCCCTGGCAGAACGACCGGCTTCACTGCATTTGCCAGATCGTTGATGTTCAGAACAGCTACACCTTGCAGCTCGCATACTTTATTCAAGTTAAAGTCGTTCGTGACTACTTTACCGTTCATCACTTTCGCCAGCTTGATCAGCTTGCTGTCGACCTCGGATACTTCTTCAAAATCGCCTTCCCAAATCTGAACCTTGACCTTCATTTCCTTTTGAATCTTGTTCAGGATATCCAGGCCACGGCGACCACGGTTTCTCTTCAATACATCGGAAGAATCAGCAATATGCTGTAGCTCTTCCAGTACAAACCCTGGAATGACGAGCACACCTTCCAAAAAGCCGGTACGGCAAATATCTGCAATGCGTCCATCGATGATAACGCTCGTATCCAGAATCTTGTTTTCAACGTTCGTAACATTGTTCGTGGCATTGTCTTTTTTCTTATCCTTGCGTCCGATGGAAAAAACGGACATAATCTCGTCCCGCTTGCGGAAACCTACTTGGAAACCCAAATAGCCAAGCAACCCGGAAACAACCAACGGCAAAAGATCTCCTATTAGTGGGATCGGAATTTTACTGATGGGCAGGAATAATAAAAAGGCAACAATAAGACCACTAATCAACCCCATCGCTCCGAACATAACATCGACAATTGGCATTTTGACGAGTGTCTCTTCTCCCCAACGAACGACTCTCAAAATATAATCTAATAACCAATTGGCTAAAAAGAAGAACAAGATGGCACCAAGTACCGCACCAATATACTGTGTTCCAGCTACTACACCGAAATTCAAAAGCGGATTGAGCATCGAAAACAAGTCAGCACCATATTGGTACCCCAATCCACCGCCAACCACAACAAAAAAGATTTTTCCTATGCGGCGTACCATGCCTTCACCTCCTTTTATTAATATAGACGTAAAGCTTTGAGTAAAACCCTATTTCTTTCCAAATGGTTAAAATGCTTCATCGGCACTTTCCCTCACTATAGCAAAAATGATTTTATCATGTCAAATAGCCAAAAATTTTAACATAGTTGTCAATTTCCCGTCAACCTCGAACACCCGTTTTCTTTGGATGCAAATTGACAGACGGCTGACTCCCTTCTTATAATGGCAATAACGAATGCGCGAAAATTTTGACGATATCTACAGCCTAAAGCAGGGGTGAACCATATGGACAATCGAAATGTAGACGACTTTCAAACGCAGGTTTCGGAACTTTTGATCAGACATCGGAGCGTACTGGACGTCATGTCCAAAGTTCAGGAAACGGCTTCCCGCATCAACCGTTCACTGACCAAATCCATCACCGAATGTGGCTGTGTGGAAGTGGTTGCCAAGAAGCAAACGTATGATGCCAGCAAGAACCTGGAGGAAAACAAGTCTCACCTGGATACCCACTTTTCCGGACCCTTGTGTGAGCATTGTCGCGACGTAGTCACAGCTGAGCTCGGAAAAAACCTGTTCTATCTCACTGCCTTGTGCAATATTACGGACATCAAGCTGGAAGACGTACTGGAAAAGGAATCGCAGAGACTGAACACCCTGGGCGTATTCAACCTTTCATAACCTTTCACTCGTATTACGAACGAACCCTCAAAAAAGTTGCACAAAAAAAATGAAAAACCCGCACTCGGATGTGCGGGTTTTTTGTTGCTGCCATCTATTCAAATGGCACAGATTCTTCTTCTTTGTTCTTTCTCTTCCGTAATTTTTTGACGAGAAAGTCAACGTTTTTTTTTATTCCATACAATGCGTAAAACGCCAATGGCAAGAAGACAATCTTCGGAAACTGCTGCGGATACTTGATTGCTACCACAACGACAATCGCAATGATAATCGGTGTGATCCAGTAAGCAGATTTGGGAATACCCACTTTTTTGAAGTTCGGATACTTGACCTTGGATACCATCAAAAAGGCAAGAAGCAGCATGCTTACTGCGAGCAGCACCGGATTGAATACCTGGTGATACAAAGCAAGCGTTGCGAGCACACCACCCGCTGCCGTAATCGGCAAACCGATGAAGTAACCTGGGACTCCTGCTTGGACATTGAAGCGGGCCAAGCGCAATGCCCCACAGATTGGAAAAATGGCGGTAATGAAAATACCGAGCAGGTTAAAATCTTGCAGGACGACCACGTACATGATAAACGCTGGCGCTACCCCGAACGTAATCACGTCAGACAAGGAATCGAGCTCCTTGCCGAATTCGCTTTGTGCATTCAGCATCCGTGCTACGCGTCCGTCCAATCCGTCTGCCAGCATACCGATTATGACGGTAATGGCTGCATAATCGACATATTGATCGCCTTGGAACGCAAGAATAATTGCTAAAACTCCCAGAAACAAATTGCTTACGGTTAGTATGTTCGGTAACGATTTCACGAACATAGACTTACCTCCTGATTTCTTCTGCCCAGAAGAAAGTCATCTCCTAGGCAAATGTGGAATACAAATAATGCCTTAATCCTATCTACTTTAAATGTGCCTGTCAATGAACACTTGTTCCTGAATCCGTTTCAGACCGTCTTTGATCGCCCTTGCACGAACCTCTCCGATCCCTTCAACTTCATCCAATTCCTGGATGGTAGCCATCATAATCCTGGGCAAATTGTGGAAATGTAGAGCCAGGTTGGTAATGATGGAAACGGGCAATCGTGGTATTTTTTGTAAAATACGATATCCTCTTGGCGAAACAGATTCCTCAAGCATACTGACGTTTGCGGAGTATCCAAGGACACGCAAAAAAGAGGGCAATTCTAACATTTCTTCCGAGCTTAATTTTTTCATGTCACGCAGTACATGATCAGGAGAAAACGACACATCTCGACAATAATCGCGAATGAGCATATGCGCTTCTTCTTCAATATTCGATACAAGCTCCTCCATCTGCATGCTAACTAGCCTTCCCTCAATTCCTAGCTCACATATGTACTTGGAGACCTCTGTCTTAATACGTAATACCATCTCAATTCGTTGCAAAACGGAAGTAACTTCTTGAAACGTTACTAATTCCTCAAATTCCAACGCACCCAGATTGGTCAGCGTCTGATCCAGAACGGCCTTGTATTTCTCCAAGGTGGAGACAGCCTGATTGGCTTTTGCCAGGATGACGCTTATTTCATTTAAGACATAACGGAAGTTCCCTTGGTACAAAGTGATGACATTGCGACGCTGAGAGATTGCTATCACTAAATAGTGAGTCTGAATGGCAGTCCTTTGAGCTGTCCGATGGCGTGTTCCTGTCTCACTGGTAGGGATGGAGGCAGGAGGAAACAGTTGGGTATTGGCATACAGGATTTTTTTTGCGTCTTCACTTACTATGATCGCCCCATCCATCTTCGCCAATTCATATAAATGGGCAGGAGAGAAATCACAATTGATGGAAAAACCGCCATCGACGATCGACCTCATCTCCGGGCCGTAACCGACGACGATTAATCCGCCGGTTTTTGCCCGCAAAACATTCTCCAATCCTTCCCGCAGCTGTGTACCAGGAGCGACCAAGCGAAGCACATCGCTAAAAAGCGGATTTCTTTTGGTGTTTTCCTGCATCCCTCGCCCCTACCCCCTTATCACCTCGTTTAAAGCTTCTGCAACGTTGTTTACGCCAATCACTTGAATGTCGTCTGGTGCCTCCAGCCCTCGAATATTTTTTTCCGGGATGATGACTCGCTTGAAGCCCAATTTGTGCGCTTCCCGCACGCGCTGTTCGATCCGTGATACGCCTCGTACTTCGCCAGTCAAGCCGATCTCTCCAATTACGACATCATGCGGATTGGTAGCGTGATCGCGAAAGCTACTGGCAATACTGACCGCTATCGCCAGATCGACTGCAGGCTCATCCAATCGAACTCCCCCAGCCACATTCACATACGCATCCTGGTTTTGGAGCATCATGCCCATTCGTTTTTCCAGAACAGCCATAATCATCGCCACACGCTGATGATCTACCCCAGTGGCCATACGTCGCGGTGTCACGAAGCTGGTCGGCGCTACGAGAGCCTGAAGCTCTACCAGGACAGGACGCGTCCCTTCCATGCTCGCTACGACAGTAGAGCCTGCTACGCCGTGAGGACGCTCTGCCAGAAAAATTTCAGAAGGGTTCGCTACTTCCTCCAAACCGCGATCCTTCATTTCAAAAATACCGATCTCATTTGTCGAACCGAAGCGATTTTTGACGGCACGCAAAATGCGGAATGTGTTGTGGCGCTCCCCCTCAAAATAAAGCACAGCATCCACCATATGCTCCAGCATGCGCGGTCCGGCAATGGAGCCTTCCTTCGTCACGTGGCCAACAATGAAGGTCCCAATCCCTTTTCCTTTGGCAATGCGCATCAGCTGGGCAGTAGCCTCTCGTACCTGAGCGACACTCCCTGCTGCCGATTGAACAGCCGGATGAAACACGGTCTGAATCGAATCGATAATCAAGACATGGGGGTCTACTTGATTAATATGCTGTTCGATCAAATCCAAATCATTTTCTGCCAAGACAAACATGGGCGGTGTTTGCATATTCAGTCGATCCGCGCGTAATTTGATTTGTTTTGCCGATTCCTCGCCGGATACATAAAGCACTTTGGCTCCTTGATGCGCCAATGTAAAAGAGGTTTGCAGCAGCAATGTCGATTTTCCGATCCCCGGGTCTCCTCCAACAAGAATCAAAGAGCCTGGAACGAGCCCTCCGCCCAGAACACGATTTAGTTCGCCGATAGTCGTATCCATACGCGGGTCTTCTGCACTTGCTACCTGCGTCAAAGGAATGGCTGCCTGACGCTGTCCCCCACTTAATCCCTCATGGCGGTGAGCCGCTTTTACCGTTACTTCCTCGACCAATGTATTCCAGCTATTGCAGCCTGGGCATTTCCCCATCCATTTCGGTGATTCATAGCCACATTCTTGACACGCGTATTTCGTTTTATACTTTGACATATTCGCACCCTCACTTGGAATTTCTCCTCTATTTTTACCATACATACGCACCTAAAAAAAGAATACCTCCTGAAACAGGAGGCATTCTGCCTTTTTTCTGCTTTATGATTTTGTCTTTTCCAAGCGCTTGACAACCAGTTGACCATCCTCAGACTCGATGTTTACCGTGTCGCCTTTGCTGATGTTGCCTTTCAGCAGCTCTTCGGACAATCTGTCCTCGATGTGGCGCTGAATGGCACGACGCAGTGGACGTGCACCGTATGCCGGATCGAAGCCTTCCTTCGCCAATATTTTCTTGGCGTCGTCGGTCAATTGGAAATCAATGCTTTGTTCTTTCAAGCGTTTACGCAACTCATCTGTCATCAAGGAAACGATCTGTTCGATGTGCTCCTCCTCCAGAGAGTGGAACACAATGACCTCATCGATCCGGTTCAGGAACTCAGGACGGAAGCTCTTTTTCAGCTCATCCATCACTTTGTCCTTCATATCCTGGTATTTTCTTTCGGTGTCGCCAGTTGTGAAGCCAAGAGTTGTGTTTTTCTTGATCATGCTTGCTCCTACGTTGGAGGTCATGATCACGACAGTATTGCGGAAGTCTACCGTGCGTCCTTTAGAATCCGTTAAACGGCCGTCATCAAGTACCTGTAGCAAGATGTTGAACACATCTGGATGTGCTTTTTCAATCTCGTCGAGCAGGATGACCGAATACGGCTTGCGACGGACTTTTTCTGTCAGCTGGCCACCCTCATCATAGCCTACATATCCCGGAGGCGCACCCACCAGACGCGCTGTCGAATGTTTCTCCATATACTCGGACATGTCGACACGGATCATCGCATCTTCATCTCCAAAGAGCGTTTCCGCAACCGCACGAGCCAGCTCGGTTTTCCCTACACCGGTAGGTCCAAGGAAAATAAAGGAGCCGATCGGACGCTTCGGATCTTTGAGACCCGCGCGTGCGCGGCGAACAGCTCGGGAAATTGATTTGACTGCCTCATCCTGACCGATGACGCGATCATGGAGGATTGCTTCCATTTTGAGCAGTCTCTCTGTTTCCTCTTCCTTGAGCTTGAGAACAGGAATTCCCGTCCAGCTAGCCACAACCGTTGCGATATCTTCTGGAGTTACCTCCATGTTTAGCTGGCCTTGACGTTCTTTCCAGTCTTTTTTCGTTTTATCCAGCTCTTCGCGCAGCTTTTGTTCTTGATCGCGCAGGGCAGCTGCCTCTTCGAATTCCTGGGATTGTACAGCAGCGTCCTTTTCCTTGCGTACTTCTTCCAGACGTCCCTCCAGCTCCTTGAGATTCGGTGGAACGGTGAAGGATTGCAAACGCACCTTGGAAGCTGCCTCGTCCACAAGGTCAATCGCCTTATCAGGCAAGAACCGATCAGTGATATAGCGATCAGACAGCTTTACTGCCTGCTCAATGGCTTCATCTGTAATCTTAACGCGATGGTGCGCCTCATAGCGATCACGCAAGCCGTGGAGGATTTTAACGGCATCCTCGGCTGTTGGCTCATCTACCTGAATTGGTTGGAATCGACGCTCAAGCGCTGCATCCTTTTCAATGTACTTGCGGTATTCGTCCAGGGTGGTCGCCCCTACGCACTGCAATTCACCACGAGCCAGAGCTGGCTTCAAAATGTTTGAAGCGTCAATCGCGCCTTCTGCACCACCAGCGCCGATCAATGTATGCAATTCGTCAATAAACAGGATGATATTTCCGGCCTGCCTGATTTCATCCATAATCTTTTTCAGGCGGTCTTCGAATTCACCGCGATATTTGGTACCTGCTACCACAGTACCCATATCGAGTGTCATCACACGTTTATCGCGAAGCGTTTCCGGAATTTCGTTGTTTACAATTTTTTGCGCCAAGCCTTCTGCAATCGCTGTTTTCCCTACACCTGGCTCCCCGATTAATACCGGATTATTTTTGGTCCGTCTGCTCAGAACTTGAATCACACGCTCAATTTCTTTATGACGTCCAATGACTGGATCGAGTCCCCCATCACGTGCGATAGCAGTAAGATCGCGAGCCAATCCATCCAAAGTCGGTGTATTCGCTGCTGGATTGCCACCAGAAGGCTGATGGGATGCCATCAGCTCCGAGCTGCCTAACAGCTGCAGAACTTGCTGACGTGCCTTATTCAGACTGACACCAAGATTGTTCATGATGCGTGCCGCAATGCCTTCCCCTTCACGGATCAGACCAAGCAGGATGTGTTCCGTACCGACATAGGTGTGACCCAGCTTGCGAGCCTCATCCATGGACAGTTCAATTACCTTTTTGGCACGAGGTGTATAGTTTGGTGTGTAATTACTACCGGACTGCTCTGTTCCACGCCCGATCAACGACTCCACTTCACTCTGGATTTTGTCGAGTCCAAGCCCAAGTGATTGCAACGCTTTAGCTGCAATGCCTTCGCCTTCTCGAATCAGCCCTAAGAGTACATGCTCTGTTCCAATATCCTTGTGTCCGAGACGCACTGCCTCTTCCAGGGCAAGCGCCAGTACTTTTTGTGCTCGTTCTGTAAAACGTCCAAACATCATAACGTACACCTCCGTATAACCGTGTTTTTTCTCTATGGGTTAACTGTTGCGAGTTACTGCCTTTTACATGTCAATCAGATGACTCGTTAGCCCCGATCCGTTCCCGGATCAAGCGGGCTCTTCGTTCGTCTCGTTGATCTGGTGTCAGCTTTTGGCCCGCATGCTGCTGCAAAAAGCCAGGTTGGGTAGTCACCAGCAGTTCGTTTAGAATCAATGGCGAAACACCCTTAATCACACCAAGATCAATCCCGAGCCGCACATCGGATAGGCGCTGTGCAGCTTCCTTGGACTCCACGGTCCGTGCGTACATCAAAATGCCGTACGAGCGGAAAATCCGATCCTCCAAGGATATGCGTGTATGCTCAAGCAAATAAGTACGTGCTACGCGTTCCTGCTCAATAATCTGTCTGGCTACTCCGTACAGATTTGACAGGATGTCTGTCTCTGACAATCCGAGCGTTACCTGATTGGAGAGCTGAAACAGGTTCCCTAACGCTTCGCTACCTTCCCCGTAAATTCCTCTAACAACCAACCCAACTTGATTGATCGCTTGCAGAATTCGGCTGATTTGCTGCGTCATAACCAATGCTGGCAGATGCAACATGACAGAAGCGCGTATTCCTGTCCCTACGTTGGTTGGACAGCTCGTTAGGTAGCCTCTGGTTTCATCAAACGCGTAGTTGAGATCCTTCTCGAAAATATCATCTATTTTTGTTCCTATTTCCCATGCCTCATTCAATCGAAACCCAGGTAACAGAACTTGAATCCGGATATGGTCTTCCTCATTTACCATGATGCTGACTGATTCGTCTGGACTCAGTAAAACGGCTCCTTTACGCGATTCCTCTGCCAGGTGTGGGCTGATCAGGTGCTTTTCCACCAATACCCGTTTTTCTAACGGATTTACCTGATCCATTTGAATCATTTGTAGAGGCTGCCGTTTGCGCATGGCCTCCGAATCGCATACCTCCGTTACCTTTTTGACAACTTCCTCGCCTTGTGAGTCGGTTGCCAATAACGGAAAAGGGTGCTGGCGCAGGTTTCGGGCGATTCGCAGCCGTGTGCTGATAACGATATCGGAATCGGGACCTTCTCCTTTCATCCAATTGCTCCACGGGTTTTGCATAAACTGCTGTTGGCTCATTACCAGCTTACCTCCCCTTGCTACGATTGGGCCATTTTTTGTTCCAAAGCACGAATCCGGTCACGCATCTCAGCTGCCTTCTCAAATTCCTCGCTGGCAACATGGCTTTGCAGGGCTTGCTTTAATTGCTCCAGTTCTTTGCGGATTTTCAGCTGACCGCCCGTACGCTCGGGCACCTTGCCGCTATGCTGGGTATTGCCATGAATGCGACGGAAAAGTGGATCGAGCTTATCCCCCAGGAACGTATAGCAATCACTGCATCCAAACCGTCCGCTTTTGCTGAACTGGGCATATGTGAGTCCGCAGGTTTCGCACCGAAGCGGCTTGCTTGTTGCCGTTTCGCGTCCATTTTTCTGCATTGGATCAAATTTCAATAATCCTGAAAGGAGATTGTTGATGCTAAAATTGTGAAAGCCGGTAAAGACGTCCCCTTTTTCCTGAGCACAGTGCTCACAAATATGGTATTCGGTTTTTTCGCCATTGACGATTTTCGTCAGATGAAGTGTCGCCGGTCGTTTTCCGCATTCCTCACAGTTCATCACATCATCCCTCCTAGCACTTGGCTTCCCTGTTCCTTTGTTACTTCAACAGGATTGCCGCAATCATCTGCTTTAAAATGTTTGCCCGCAAACGATCTCGTAATTCCGTGTCTACAGTCAATACGTTTCTTGATGTAGCAATTTTCATCAAAGTGGCTTCCCTGATATTGACCAAGCCTTCTTCGAGTAGTCTCTCCACTATTGCATTACCCACATTTTGGGCAATGCTCTCACCAATTAGCTCTTCGGTCAACAATTCCTGTAAACGCGCTTTGCTGACAATATGCACTTTGCGAATACGTATATACCCGCCGCCGCCACGCTTACTTTCCACTATATACCCCTTTTGTACAGTAAATCGGGTATTGATGACGTAGTTGATCTGGGACGGGACACATTGAAATAGGTCGGCAAGCTCACTACGCTGAATCTCGATAGCTCCATTGGGACTCTCGGTAATGATGCTTTTTAAGTGATGTTCAATGATGTCCGAGATGTTACGCAAGTCATCGCCTCCTGTTCCATGTGTATTAACTATTGACTTTGACTATCTTTGACTTTGATTATAATGGGTTTACTACGCTCATGCAAGTGGTGAATACACTTTCTAGTGTGGGCAAAAAGAGGCCGCTTGAAACCAAATAAAAAACCACTCCAGTCGGAATGGTTTATGATTGAGAATGTGTGATGGTGTCGATTTTTGAAAGAATCTCGAGTACCTGAGGGAAGTTTGTAATGACAATCGTAGCCCCTTCCAGCTCCCCTGGCTGGGCAAAACCGAAGTCACAACCGATGGTGATCAATCCGTTGGTTGTTCCTGCTTCAACATCCGAATGACGATCTCCTACCATGACAGCCTGCTTGATCTGGTAATCGCTCAACAGCTTGGCAACCAGATCATTTTTGGATTTTGTGGAAAAGCGCCCTGCCGAATAGAGATCGGTTAAGAGGGACTTTATTCCATATTCTTCACAAATAGCGTCAATGTACGCCTCTTGTCCATTACTCGCGACAAAAAGAGCGTGTCCCTGTGCGTGCAGGGTCTGCAGCGTCTCTTTTACGCCTGGGTACAAATCAGTAATCCGTTCCTTGATGAGTTGAATCTCATTTTCCAATAAAAACGTATCTGCTGCATGTACCGCCTCATCACTTGCTCCTGGCAAAAGCTTGTTCCAGACTTGTTCAATGGTCATCCCGAGAACATTTGTAATTTCACTCTCGTCAGGCGTGCGGCCATCCCATAATCCCTTATCTTTCAACTGCTCAAACGTTCTTGAAAAAGCTGGCGTGGAAAGCTTTTCAGTTTGAAACAGGGTACCATCCATATCGAACAATATTGCAAAAGGAATACTCATTTGTTCCTCCTCTGTCTTCTGTCTCCTCTGGCTGGCTACTCATAATCTGCTTCTAGGACCATTTCCATATCGCCTCGAATAAATTCGGCGATTCGCTGCGCCGCATCCGGTTTCGAGATCTTTTGCCCCATTCGTCTCATATACTCTACTTTTGACGGGCTATGCAATAACTCGTCGATGAAGTAAATCAACTGCTCGGACAGGTTGGCGTGTACGGCACAGCCGTTGTTTAACAAAAAGTGGCTGTTTCGTTCTTCTTGTCCTGGCAGTGGGTTATAGATAATCATCGGAACTCTCTTGCTCATTACCTCAGCAGATGTCAAACCACCGGATTTTGTCACAATGAGATCAGCTGTTTCCAAGTACTCATGGAAATTGCTTATGAATTTCAGGGGGACGACCTCATGACGATAGCTGCGGTTCGTCACTTTTTTATAAAGCTTGTCGTTCGTTCCTGTGAGTACAAATGTTTTCAGCGGCAGGTCAATTGCCTCCAAGCCGTCGAGAACTTTTTCCATAGAACCCAGACCTAGCCCGCCTCCAGAGAGAATAATGCTTTTTTGTTCGGGTGTAAGTCCCAGCTTCTGCCTGATCTCTTGGGCATCTAACGGCAAACTGAATTTGCGCATGATCGGGATGCCCATCGGAATGAATTTGCGGTGATCCTGCCGATAAAGGTCTACTAAGTAGTAGAGCTGCTCGTGTCCAATGAAATAGTAATTAATGTGATGATTAATCCAGGACGGATGGATCGTATAGTCCGTAATGATCGTGTAGATCGGCTCTCGCCAGTCATTTCTTCCTTTTAGGACAGAGAGCATGCAGCTTGCAAAAGGATGCGTTGCGATGAAAGCATCCGGCTGGACGCTGTTGATGAGTTTTTTTAATTTGTTGGCAAGCAGCTTGTTCATTAAAACATTCATATCAAAAAAACGGCTTTTCTCCGTATTGTGGTAGATTCTCCCCCACATCTTCGGTGACAGTCGTAACAGGTTCATGTAGCTTTCCAGCAAGATCTTGTGAAATGTTGGGCTGATATATTCCAACGTATCAATGATCATAGACGTGCAACCATTCTCAGCCAAGCTTTCCTGCATAGCTCTGGCAGCTTGATTGTGACCGTTGCCGATGGAAGCAGAAAAGATGAGGATTTTTTTCATGAATTCTTCTCCTTCATACCTTGCCTTGCCTACTCCAACGCCAGATTCAGGTACCTTCTCATGTTAGTCTACCCACTCTCAAGTCTGCAAGAGGGTTCTTGTCGGTCATTCGACCTAACTTGTCGACAAATTCAAAGCTGGTTTGACGTTTTTCTTTTCATCATTATAAGCATTGCATGTAATTTTATCTGTAAAACGAAAAACCTCCTTACCCATTGTGGGGTAAAGAGGTTCATTTCATTCCTTGAAAACTGGATCTGCATGATTGCTAAGAGTGTGGATAAGTCCTCGACCGATTA
>NZ_LGIQ01000023.1 GCF_001187725.1 Brevibacillus reuszeri | reverse complement strand
AAGCTTACAGACCTGATAAAAAAATACCTCACCTATGCAGGTGAGGTAAGAAAGTCACTTTAATTTCTCAGTATCCTATGGCTCAATTACGGTGTAAGTGATCTTACTTTTCCCACCTCGGCTATCGGTAATATCATAAGAAACTGTCACGGTGCCGCTGGCTTTTCTCGAAATCATTAAAATTTGATCGAGGAAATTTGCTTCAATCGAAATGGTAACTTTCGTGGAATCACTACTGGTTAAATTAGATATGGTTACAGTGCCTCCGTAGCCGTCGACTGCTACCGCACCTATGGCTAATCCAGTACCACGACCAATATCTAAAGAAAAAGTAGCGTCGTTTTCATAACCTGGATATAGAGTAACATTTGCAGGTGGACCGCTATTCTCGTCTTATACCTCTCTCTATATCGGCTTTATAACGAGCCTACACCGTACAGGCGCCTTTCAGCGCATACGGCGTTCCACCAACGGATAAAAAGATGATGATTTACAATGGGCAGTTTTAGCCTATCAAACTCGTCTCTCAAAATTCTCACAAGAAACTCGCAATTGTTATAGAGTGCTAAACAGCATCAAAGCAGCATTTTACAAAACATTAC
>NZ_LGIQ01000022.1 GCF_001187725.1 Brevibacillus reuszeri | reverse complement strand
AGGGCGCCAACATTAAACTTTCTTCTGTTGTATCCGATATTTTGGGCGTCTCTAGCCGAGATATGCTTCATGCAATAGCAGATGGCGAAGAAGATCCTGAGAAACTTGCAAGCTTCGCTCGCCGTACTATGAAACGAAAAAAAGATGAACTAGAGTTAGCTCTTCGAGGATACGTGAACCCCCACCAACGTCTTATGATAAAGACCATCTTGATTCATATTGAATTTCTGAATGAACAAGTTGAGAAGTTAGACCGTGAGGTCTCTCAGCGGGTCATTTCTTTCCAAGAAGATATTGAACGATTAGATTCCATACCTGGAATTGCGACTCGGATGGCTGAACAAATCTTATCTGAAATTGGAACAGATATTGAGAAACAATTTCCCAGCGCAGCACATTTATGTTCATGGGCAGGACTTGTACCCGGGCACAATAAAAGCGCAGGCAAAAGAAAGTCGTCTAAAACAAAAAAAGGGAACAAATATTTAAAATCCTCATTAACGGAAGCAGCTCATTCAATAAGAGGCTCGAAAAATTACCTTGGTGCTTTGTATAGGCGAACAGCAGCACGAAAAGGTAAAAAACGAGCTGCAATTTCTGTAGCCCATGCCAT
>NZ_LGIQ01000021.1 GCF_001187725.1 Brevibacillus reuszeri | reverse complement strand
TGTGCAAGGATACTTTTGAAAATAAGTCCCCAAATACACTTCTGAACTCAGGGAATACTTGGTCTAAAATGGCATGGAACTGTAATTTTGCTTGCATGCAAAGATCAGTTAGAGACTCGTGCTGTCTTGTAAGATTACGGAGGTTTAATAGTTGTAACCCTCTTTTCTTATGAGGTTGTAGTTCCTCCTTATAATACAGCTTACATAAATGATAAGCATCGATCGCATCAGTTTTGACCTTGCGTAAGCTTGATTTTTTCGCTTGATAAGAGATGAGTGGGTTTATCACAATATATAAGTAGTTTTGTTCTTCTAGAAACTGAGTAATTGGAGTCTGATAATGTCCAGTTGACTCCAAAACAACCGGAGGTTGTTTACCAGTTATACTTTCTACATTCTTGAGAAAGTGATGAAAAGTATCTAGTCCCTCACGAGTATGCGAAATACTAAAGCTTTTTCCGTATGGCTGACTCTTGTCTAAAAATGCTTGAACTTGACTTTCCCCTTTAGATACATCCAAACCAACAACTGGATTCATTGTATCGCTCCTTTTCAAGATAATTTGCCGGTAACCCCTAGTCCTGCTTGTAGTATCATAGCTTCGCTTGTTATACGG
>NZ_LGIQ01000003.1 GCF_001187725.1 Brevibacillus reuszeri | reverse complement strand
TGGGAATTAAGTGTCCAATTTTATCTAGTGGATACTGTCCACTTTAGTTTAGCAGTCACAACTGTTGAGAAATTGCAAGCCTCAGTTGGTGAACTTGCTCCCTATAAGATGCAAATTGAAGAGTTAAACCGTAAAGAACTCGAAAAAGAAATGTCTGAAAAACGTGAATCACTGAAAAAAGTTGCCACCAAAGGCGGTTTTATTTCTGAAGATGAGTTAGAAAACTCTGAAGACATTAAAGCAATGATCGAAACACTTGATGAAAAAGGAATTAAAGCGTTAATTGCAGAGCGTTTCATCAAAAAATTAGATGACTCCCCTACTCCCTCTTCGCTTGAAACATCAAGTCTTCAGCACAATAAAGGTCAGGCTAATTTATACAATGATGACGAAGAAGCCTTTGATCATCGCGTAGTAATGTCAACATTTCTAAAAAATAACTAATTAAAAATTCAGGAGGTACTATTTATGTTGAGACGTTTGCAAGTTATTTCCCATAAAAATGCTGATGCTATGTTTAAAGCTGGTTCAGCTATGAAACGTGGTCGTCTAGTACAAAAAGATCACGCTACCAAGTCTGCCGTACTCCCATCATCTACTGATGAATTGTACTTTGTGACAAAAGATAACTACCCTATCGGTCTAATGAGTCTTGAAGGAGAACTATCAGATTATGATCCTCGATTTGAAGCAATTTCTGCGAATGAGCCAGTAATCCTTGAAAAACCATTAAGTGGTGAGCGATATGGTACGACTGAATACGTAAGTACAGGTCTTGTAGCTGGCGACTACCTTATTGTTGAAGTGGCTGCTGGAGATGACCAAGGCAAGTTAAAGAAGAATGACACAGCAACAAAATTCAAGTTCGCTCCAACTGTTCCACGATCAAACATTGCATCAAGAAGTTCATCTGGAACATCATATACTTCTGGGGAAACCACTTTGATAATAAAGTTGGAGAGTTCGAGATTTGGATCTGCACCTTTCTCACCAATTTCTCTGGCCCAAGCATCAATTACAGAGGAGATTTCCGTTTCTTCTACGTTCAAATTTACTTTACGTTCTACTTTTGATGCCCATTCAAATACTTTACCTTTTTCGGACATTTAACCTTATTATTCTAGGGCCACCTGGTGTAGGTAAAACGCATCTGGCTACAGGACTTGG
>NZ_LGIQ01000010.1 GCF_001187725.1 Brevibacillus reuszeri | reverse complement strand
TGTAATGCTCCCCATTGTCAAGACACGGGTCGAGAGGAAATAAGTTAGTTCCTCCTTCTCGTGAGATCATTGATTTACGACGCTTTTTTGGTAATCGAATGTACATAGATTTGATCAGGCTTGGCATCGTTAAGAGATTGATGTGGGCGCTCCTGATTGTAAAATTGGACATAGCGAGCTATCCCTTGGCGCAACGCACGAGGGTTATCAAATTCGTTTAGAAAGATACATTCATACTTTAAAGACCTGAAATATCGCTCTGTACGGCTGTTATCCGTAGCTCGACCTTTACCGTCCATGGATACCTTGATGCCTTCTTCCTCTAGCAACTCCAGGTAAGTAGCGTTGGTAAAATGTGATCCTTGGTCACTATTCATAATTTCTGGCTTGCAGCGGCTGAATGCGCGTCGCAAGCACTTTATGACAAAGCCTTTCTCCAATGTACTGGATAACTCATAGTCGATTACTTTTCGGCTGTACCAATCGATAATGTTGAACAAGTACATGAATCCTTTTCCCATTCGAATATAGGTAATATCGATCCCCCACACTTGGTTCGGTCGATCAATCGTAAGACCACGTAGGAGATAAGGGCGGCAGTACTTGGCATGTAGACGTTTGCTCAAGTTAGGCTTCGGATAAATCGCCTCGAGCCCCATAAGCTGCATGAGACGGCGTACGCGCTTCCGATTAATCGTAAAGCCTTGCTCCCGTAGCATGGTTGTCATTCGCCGGTAGCCGAAATAAGGATGTTTCATATAAATCTCGTCAATCTGGTGCATGATCTGTACATTGTATTCGCTAGGTTGTTCCTTTCTAGCAGGACGGTAGACGCTTGTACGATTGACACTGAGCAAGACAGCCTGACGTTTGATAGTAATGACCGGATGATCCCGCTCAATCATGGCCTTGCGTTCTTCCATGGGTTCATTTAAGACCAGATTTTTTTTTGAGCCAGTCGACCTCCACAGTGAGTTGGCCAACCAGCTTCTCTAGGTGTTCTTGCTTGCTTTCGTACTCCTTTTTCATCTTGTCCACTTCGCTGGTCTTCTTCTCAAACACCATTGAAGCCCGTTCAATAAACTCGGCTTTCCACCGACTGATCATCACTGGACTGAGCTCATACTTTGCAGCAATTTCATTCACGGTCTGCTCTTCCTGTAGCACCTCAAGCACGACCTTTGTCTTGAACTCTGGGGTATATCGGTTCCGTTTTTCCATAGCTTCATTATAACTTATTTATCACTCTCCCGTGTCTCAACCTATGGGAGCATTATA
>NZ_LGIQ01000018.1 GCF_001187725.1 Brevibacillus reuszeri | reverse complement strand
AGGGAACGCCGCCCATTTTAAACGCCTTTCCGTCAGTTTCAGTTCCCGACGTGTCTGCTCGTATTCCAGGACATTTCGAAGAAATGCGAGATAAGAGTGTTGCTGTTTTTCAGCTTCTCGTAGTAACTCTGAAACCCGATGAGATGTTTCGGATAAATGCAACGAACGTAGCAAATCTTGCAGTTGGCTCAGTTCACTCATGATGGCTCTCCTCCAAAATCATCAGATATTGACTCACGTCTCTTTTCTCTGGAGAGACCATCGTAGAGGCTGACAGACTATGTAACGGCTGCACAGTACAATCATGATCAAGCCGTGTGGACACTTTCTGTCGATGTAAGTAAGCGATCATGTCTGTAAACTCATTCGCACTGTATAACTTTCGTTTCGTGCACTCTACTAATCCTTGATCCAGTATCAGGGTCTCTGTTTGACTAATTTGTTTCCTGATCAATTGGAGTTGATCGCGAATGTATCTCGGATGCTTTTTTCGAACACCTTCTAAATACTGCTTCGCCATCTCGGGTTTGGAGAAATACTTAGACAACTGGTCTATATACCCATCTATTCCTTTAGAACGATCACGTGTGTGATTACGATCTTGAATGAGATGTCCTTTGCCAGAATGAATGGCGTGTCTACCTAACCATTCGTTCGTTTCTGTATCATGAATCATAAGAAAAGATTCATCTTCTACGGTTAAACGAATGACTCTCCCGTAAGGCGAATATGTTCCTAACGGGACAGAATAACGATTTGATTTGTATAACACTGTGTTGTCCTTTCGGACAGTCCTTGTTATACTCATATTCAGAGTATTTTTGGCTTGATCAATATGACCAGTATTGATCGATGAGGGCGATCGCAAGTGTTGTTTTTCTAGGGAAAACACTTCGATTGGCCTCTTTTTTGTTGTGTGATGTACTTTTCCATTTCCTGTTCGCTCCAACCATCGTAATCCTTGCTCGTTCCAGGCATCAAGGTTGCTAAAGATACGATGCTTGGCAAAATTGTATTTGATGAATCCTACTACGTTCTCGATTCGACCTTTGCTCTCTGGATCAGCTTTTCTGCAGATTCGTAACGTCAAATTCCGACTTCTACGATATGCTTCAAATTCGGATGTAAGAATGACATCACCGGCATTTTCGCTGACGACGATCAAGTTATCTTGATCGTAAACCAATTCAAAAGGTACCCCATCAAAGTAGCGAAACGCATTTTCATGTGCATTAATGACGTCTTTCGTTGTGAACGGTCTATCTATCCACTCCTTATATTTATAGCGAGAGTGGGACAGTACAAAAGCAATGAAATAGAGTTTTACATTTCTCCCTGAGGTTGCTTTTTGTGTAGTAACTCCAAAGTCAATTTGAGCTTGTTGCCCCATTGGTGGGTCAGGTATGGCTTCATACGAGCGAGATCGAATTTCCTTCGGAATCTCATAGTGAGAACGAAGTTCTCTAACGTACGAACGTACAGTACTTTCTCCAACTTCAAGATCTTCGAATCGCTCATTTAGCCAGTCATACACTTGTGCCGCTGACATATCTGGATGTTCTCTAAGCCATCGGAGAATGAGTTCTTCGTACTTGTCTAACTTCTTTGCTCTAGATTTTGTTGACTCCATCCAATCAACCATTTCCTTAGGTGACTTTTCAAGATAGCGGTACAATGTTGTTCTTGATATTTTTAATTTTTTCGCTATGTTTCGTTTTGTAAAACCTTGCTTTAATAATTGATCAATCTCTACATACACCTGCCACTTATCCACCTTTCACGTCCTCCTATACCATGATGCCTTCCACAAATTTATCATAGTATGGAGTGAAAATTGGGAATTAAGTGTCCAATTTTATCTAGTGGATACTGTCCACTTTAGTTTAGCAGTCACA
>NZ_LGIQ01000001.1 GCF_001187725.1 Brevibacillus reuszeri | reverse complement strand
GGCAAATCATTTAATGATAGACTCATTAACGCTTTCGCTGTTCAGTTTTCAAAGAACATTTTTTGTCGAACGTTTCATATCTTATCACGTTCGTAATGTACGAGTCAAGAGTTTTTTTCAGTGAATCTTGTTGTCTTTTCTCGTATTTTGTCGTCGCTTGCTGGCGACAAGGAATAATCTATCACATACAAAAACGAAATACAATACCTTTTTTGAAAGTTATTTTAAGAAAGTAGAATAGAGATCGCTTCTACGCGTTAAAAAAGAGCCCCATCATGGGGGCTCTAAGTGCACCATACCTGATTACTGCGCTGTATAACCACCATCAATAACAACACCCTGCCCCGTTACACCTTGCGCTTTTTTGCTGGCCAAAAATACAGCATAGTCTGCTACTTCCTGTACATTCAACAGTCGCTTTTGCGGCACCAGAGGATAAATAACCTCCTCCATTACCTTTTCCAAAGGCACATTTCTCGTCTTGGCCAAATCAATCAGCTGATTTTGGACGAGAGGGGTATCCACATATCCCGGACAAATCGCATTCACTGTGATCCCATGTGCCGCCCCCTCCAATGCTGCAACCTTGGTCAGACCGATTACCCCATGCTTGGCGCTATTGTAGGCAGCCTTTCCTGCAAAGCCAATCAGCCCGTTGATCGATGCCATATTTAACACACGCCCAAATCCTTGTTTCTTCATAATCGGGAAGGCATGCTTGATTGCCACGAATGGAGCGGTAAGCATGATGCTGATCATTTGTTCAAATTTTGCCGTAGGAAAGTCTTCAATTGGCGAAACAAACTGAAGTCCGGCATTGTTCACCAAAATATCGAGCCTGCCAAAAATCTTAACGACTTGTTCCATACCTTCTATGACTTGCTCTTCGTTTGTAACATCACAAGCAAAGCTTACAACCTCATACCCCTCGTTTTGCAATCGTGAGGCCGCAGCATCAGCAGCATCTCGGTTGAGGTCCACGATCATGACTTTGGCGCCCTCTTCGGCAAAAGTTCGGGCAATCTCCAGCCCAATCCCACTAGCTGCACCTGTTACGAGCGCCACCTGTTGCTCCAGTAATTTCTTCATATTTCCGATCTCCTCTCCTGCTGCCTCTGTCTCTATCATTGTGTTTGGTTATACAAAGAGCGATACGCCAAATGCCAAAATGAACACAGCCAATGTTTTCACAACCGTAATCGCAAAAATGTCTTTGTACGATTGGCGATGTGTCAGGCCTGTGATTGCCAGCAGTGTAATGACTGCCCCGTTATGAGGGAGCGTATCCATTCCACCTGACGCCATCGAGGCAATCCGGTGCAAAAGCTCAGGGCTGATTCCCACAGCACTTGCCATCTCCATGTATTGCTTCCCCATTACCTCCAGCGCGATAGACAACCCACCAGAAGCAGATCCGGTCACACCCGCCAATACGTTTACCGCGAGCGCCTCAGATACGAGGGGATGATCGCTTGCGCCCAAAATCCATCCTTGAATCACTTTGAATCCAGGCAGCGTTTTGACAACGTTTCCAAAACCAACCTCAGAAGCTGTATTGAAAATCGCAAGCAAAGCCCCCATCGCAGCAGCTGTCAATCCGCTTGCCAGCTTAGTTTGTACTTGGCGAACATTGATCAGAATCGCGGTTATGATTCCCAAGCTTAGTGCGATAATCAATGCCCAGGAGGAGACAACATTTTTCACTTTATCAATCTTGAACGATTCTTTGAGCATGGATGGATCATACCAGGCCTCCACCGTCCAAATGCCACGGCTAAACATGTAGTTTCCAATCAACACGATCGCCAAAGGAAGAATCGCGAGCCAAATATTCATATACGATTGCGTTTGTTGCAGCTCGGGCTCGTTCGTATGCCCCGTTCCGTAGCCCTCACCATTCGCTGCGGCTTGCTTGCGTCTGCGCTCCAGCCACAGCATACCACCAGCAAAAACCATAATTGCCCCAATGATCCCTACGACAGGAGCAGCATACGCATCGGTACCGAAATAAGTGGTTGGAATAATATTTTGAATTTGCGGTGTACCCGGCAGTGCATCCATCGTGAAAGTAAAGGCACCGAGTGCAATCGTCCCGGGAATCAAACGCTTCGGAATATTCGCTTCACGGAAAATAGCAGAGGCGAACGGATACACAGCAAACGCGACGACGAACAGAGAAACCCCGCCATAGGTCAATATGGCACACGCGAGGACCACAGCCAGAATCGCACGGTTGGAGCCAAGCGCTCTCACAATCGTATGGGCAATTGAGGAGGCTGCCCCGCTCAGCTCCATGACTTTTCCGAAAATCGCTCCAAGCAGGAAAATAGGGAAGAATGATTTCACGTAATTCGCTGCGTTGGTCATGAAGGTTTCCGTGTAGCTGGGCAGCAGGGCTAAACCTGACAAAACAACCGCCAGCAATGTAAAAATAGGAGCAAAAACGATTACAGGATAGCCTCGGTACGCAAAGAACATCAACAGTCCGAGTGAAAGAACAATGGATAACACTTCAATGATCATAGGATTCTCCTTTCAATTTGCCCTCCATCATCGCGGAAAGAAATCGCTTTCATATTCGGTTATTAGCATGTTCCATGCCAGAGCAGCCTGGATCAGGAGAATGCCCTTCCTGTATAGGCTTGGTGAAGAACAGCTTATTTTGACTGCCTTGTCCCCCATGTAAATTTCCAGAAATCCGGAAAAATGCGTCCGAATTTATGGAATCTAGTAAAATAACCGGAAATATACCGCTTTTTTTCAACCCCGAAGCGTTCCCGACAATCAAATAAGTTGCCGCTAGTACGATTCCAGAAGCGTGGAATCTAGCAAAAAAACTGTTGCCAGCCTTCCGAACGCACAAAAAAATCCGAATTTCTGGCCACTCGCCAAATCTCCGGATTTCATTCATACATGCTGATCCAGCTGATGCTTTTCCCATTTTTCATAAAAGCTCGATTTGCTGATTCGCAGCAGCTTTGCCGCCTCCTGCTTGTTCCCCTCAGATTCCCGCATCGCTTGAAGAATGGCTTCCCGTTCTGTCTTCTCCAGCATTTCCTTCAATGGTAAAACAGGCGTATATGCACCCGCTGCGTCGCTCTCCTCGCTTGCCGGCAGCCAGATATGCTCTTTTTTCAACACATCCTCTTCAACCAGATGCAGGGCCCGCTCCAATACATTGCGGAGCTCGCGCACATTTCCAGGCCACGAATAGCTTTTCAGCACGCTCCACACCTCATCATCAATCGCCTTGACGGTGACTCCCGTCGCTTCCACAAGCTGCTTCAACAAATTGGAGACCAGCTCTGGCAAATCCTCCAGCCTCTCTCGCAGTGGCGGGATCGACAGCGATACGACATTCAAGCGGTAGTACAAATCTGCCCGGAACTTGCGCTCCTTGATGCTAGCTAGCATGTCTTGATTGGTAGATGCGATGACGCGTACGTCGATCGGTGTTGTTCGAACAGCACCGACGCGCTCTACCTCCTTTTCCTGCAAAACCCGCAATAGCTTGGCCTGCAGAGGTAATGGCATATCTCCGATTTCATCCAGCAGAATCGTCCCATGATTCGCCAGTTCAAATTTCCCTTTTTTCCCCCGACGAACCGCTCCGGTAAAAGCCCCCTCTTCGTACCCGAACAGCTCCGACTCCAATAGCGAATCAGGGATGGCCGCGCAGTTCACTCTAATAAACGGACCCATTTTTCGCTTGCTCTCGGCGTGAATGGCGTGAGCAAACAGCTCTTTGCCTGTACCACTCTCTCCCGTAATCAGAACAGTTGAATCGCTTTTGGCTACTTTTTGCGAAAAACGCTTCAGCTCCTGTAGCTTGTGACTGTACCCGACAATCTGGTCAAAATGATAGGTCGCTCCCATCCGGCGACGAAGTTCTTTTTTATAGTAGATTAATTCATCCTTGAGCTGGTCGACCATAGCGGCAAGTGAAGTCAGCTCCTGAACATCCTGGAAGAGCACGGTGCCGAGTACAGCGATTACTTTTCCTTCATCCATAATTGGAATGCGGTGTGCAATCATATTCCGCCCCTTGATTTGCTGGATGTCGGCAATTTCAGCTATCCCAGCCTTTCCGACGATATGCATACGCGTGTTCTCGATAACATCGGTAACGGGTTGGCCGATGACATCCTGTACGTTTAAAAATTTGCGGTAGCTCCTGTTGAACAGCAGAATTTTTCCTTCTGCATCCGTGACAATCATCGGTTCATGAGCGTTTTCAAAGACCACTTCTAGCAGCTTGCTTATTTGCTGAATATTAAAATCCACAACGGCTCCCTCTCTTTGAAAAACGTTGTAAATGCCAAGCAATAGGCGCGTGCCTTTCGTATTGCTAATGGTAGATGATCGATGCGAAAAATAATAGCGATTGCGATTTACGAAATATTGCCACAACAAATTCCGTATGATCTACTTAATAAAGAATGGAGGATTGAAAATGCTGCAAAATAAAACGATTATCGTAACAGGTGCCGCCTCTGGGATCGGGGCGGAGATCACTCATGAGTGCCTGAAGGAAGGGGCTACTGTTATCGCATGTGACATTGACCTCGCAGGACTTGAATCACTGCACAGCTCACTTCCCGACTCTCCTTTGTACATTCATCAAGTCGATGTATCCAGCTACGAACAGGTTCAAGACTTGTTTGCGTTCATTCACAAGTCCGGTCTGCACCCTACAGGTCTGGTCAACAATGCGGGCATTTATTTGGGGAAAAGCTTGCTTTCCTATGAACTACACGAAATTGACCGTGTGCTTGCGATCAATATAAAAGGCTATGTATACTTCTCCAAGCTGTTTGGCTCCCTGTTGCTCGAGCAAAAGAAATCCGGCTCCATTGTCAATATGGCTTCTGTCTCCGGACAGGAAGGCAGCTCCGATGCTGTTTATGGCTTGTCCAAAGCGGCGATTCTGGGGCTGACCAAGAGCTGCGCCATGAATTTTTCTCCTTTTATTCGGGTGAACGCCGTCTGCCCTACCCTCGTAGACACCCCGATGATGGACCAAGTACCTGCATGGAGAAAAACAGAGTATCAGGAGCATGGCCTCATTAAAGAACCAGTTACCGCGAAAGACGTCGCACATACTGTGACCTTCCTTTTGTCAGCAAAGGCAAAGCACTACACCGGAGCTACATTTGATCTGAACAATGGCTGTTATCTTAGATAGAATCGATGAGCTTTGCCAACCGTTTCGGAGCCGAACGCAGGTAGCCTTCCAGCAAATAATCCTCGATTTCCTTCCAATCCGTAATATCCTTTCCCCTGATAGAGGTCCAGCCATGCTGACCGATATACGGTGTTTTGTAAAATCGGTCCTGCTGCACAAGGGTCTCCTGTGTAAGCTTCAGCGTTTTGAGGGAGAGAGAGGGGCCTCCTGGACCACCCTCTCCCAGCATGGCGAACGGCTTGTCATTTACCCGAAACGAGGTATGACCAAAGGCGTCCACCTGCTCATTCACCTCAGGCAGACGCATCGCCAGCTTTCTTACAGCATCCACCAAAGCCAAGCCTTCCTTTGACGAAATCGGTTCGTGCCCCATTCAGCCATTCCTCCTTTTCATCCTGCGAAAATCCTTATGATCCTATTTGTTCACTAGCTTGAGCGCTCTTTCCTTCCTGCATCCGATAAAGCGGAAGGATGAATAGCATTCCGCCAATAAACAAGACAGCTGCCACTTCGTAGATCGTAACGAGCGACAAGTTTTTTTTCAGTACCCCTGACAGACTCATCATGATCACCATCGAGCCCGTAAACAGCGGTGTCAAAATTCCGTTTACCCGTCCGAGGAACGTGCTTTCCGTATGCTTCATGAGCATCGTATTGATTCCGATCTGAATACAGGGCAGCAAAAGACCGGCAATGAACTGGGCAACGAGCGTCAGCCACAGATGCGTGGAGATTCCCAAAATGGCAAAGGCAAGGGCATTTCCAAACAATCCGGCCATCAGCAGCCTTTGGGGAGAAAATTTCTTGGCAACGGCCATGGTCGCGCCTCCCCCTAATATCATTCCCACCCCTTGAACCATCAGGAGCCATTGCAAGCTTTCTTTTGGCAACAGCAAGCGTTCTGTTACAAGAAAAATCCCAAGCGGCTGAATCAAGCCAATCGCCAGACCTGCCGCCATGAAACAGAAGCCGATCAGTGTCAGTACCCGATTAGACAAGACATAGCGAACGCCACTTGCCATCTCATCCAAGAGACCTGTCGATTTACTTTCCGTTTCCTCCACGCGATCAGGTGGCAAAAATGCCAGAACTGCTGCCGCTAGCAAAAACGCAACAGCCGTAATGATCATCGACACTTCCATGCCCCATTGCTGGAACACAAACGTCCCCATGATTGGACCCAAAACCATAAACACAGCGAATAACGTCTGATATGCAGACATCCCTGCCTGAATCTGATCTGCTGGCACATGCAGCTTAAACAGCTTCATACCGGACGGCTGAGAAAACTGCGACAAAATAGCAGATATCAGTGTCGCAAAAAAGACTGCTTTCCACGTTCCAAGCATAAACGTCGCCAAAACAGCGACAACTGATGTGGCGCTAAGGATTTCACACCACACCATGGTTCGTTTTGGTCGCCAGCGATCCGCAAACGTACCTGCTAAAAAAGAGAAAAGAAAGATCGGGGCGAATTCCGCCACCGATATCATGGAAACGGCAAATGCATCTCCACCTGTATGCTCCATCACGTAGAGCAAAATTGCGAAATTGCGAACCCAAATCCCGATTTGAACCATTAACCCTGAAAGCAATATCGCACGCACATAGCGATTTTGAAAAACTCCAGACACAAAAAAACCTCCTTATCCTTTATTTCTGGACAGGAGGTATTACATATCAACACAAAGATAGAGAACCCAAATACACATTCAGGTGCTGCCATCCTTCGCCAATATGCACATACTAACCCTATCCAGAAAAATGCATCGTCTTTATCCGATTGCTTTTATGGAAATAGGAATTAGTAGATCATTGGCTTGATGGTCACCCTTCCGTGTTAGAATGTTCCAAGAATACCATAAAGAGAGGAGCGCGACAACAAAAAATCTTTACCAGTTGTCCGATTTGTCCCTCTTTCTCAGAGATGGTATCGTACTAACCAAATCGCAAGCACTATTTCAGCAAATATAGATGAGGGAGGGAGAAGCTTTGGAGTTTAGAGTACTTGTCGCAGACGATGAACAAGCCATTTCGAGTGCGATTGCGTACGCACTGAGGCGTGAAGGCTTTCAGGTAGAGACAGCCGCAGACGGTGAAGAAGCATTGCACAAAACTGCTTCTTTTCACCCCCATGCCCTCGTTTTGGATGTCATGATGCCAAAGCTGACAGGATACGACGTATGTCGCAAGCTGGAAAATCGCAAGGATATCGGGATTCTGCTTCTTACCGTAAAAAACGACATTGTCGATAAGCTTGTCGGTCTCGAATTGGGAGCCGACGACTATATGACCAAACCATTTGATTTACGCGAGGTCGTTGCCAGAGTCAAGGCACTATGCCGACGTCTGGAGAAAAACGCTGCACCTGCAGAGCAAACGAATACGATCCATCTGGGAGCTTTGACTCTGCATCTGGAGCAGCGAGCTCTTTTCCTTCATGAAGAGCCAATCAGCCTGACACCGAAGGAATTTGATTTGCTTGCCCTGCTCCTTACTCACTTGAAACGCGTGTATACAAGAGAAGAGCTTCTCGATCTTGTTTGGGGGATGGATTACGACGGAGGTACACGAACCGTTGATATTCATATCCAGCGCCTCCGCGCCAAGTTGGGTTCAGAGTATCAGCATTTACTGCAAACCGTATACGGAATTGGCTACAAAGCGGTAGGAGATTTGTAATGCGGGTCAGCCTGAAATGGAAGTTCACCCTGTTTCTCGCAGGTCTGTTATTGTTCACGGTTGCGGTGTTGAGTACCTTGATCCTGCAAGGAGTGGCTCGTTATCAGCGGGAGCAGATGGAGGACTCACTCGCGCAAATGGTCAAAACGGCACAAACTCGCATTACCGGGCAATATGTGACTGGCACGCGCATCCCACCCCAGACCTTCATGAGTGTGGAGGGGCAAAAGCTTGCGATTGAATTGGGAGCTACCAGCGGGACCCGTGTCCTTTTGTACAGCATGGATGGAGTGGTTGCGGGAGACTCCCTGCCAATGGCGGAAAAAGCGGATGTCGCAGACGCTCTGGCATTTGCCTTGCAAAATAAAATCGCCTATTTGACAGAGGGCGATACGCTACACTATCTGGCCCCACTCCAAGGTCCCGATGGTCAAATCGCCGTGATACAATTCGACTCCTCCCTGCTTGCACAAAACAGCTTTTTTCAACAGCTTTTGCGTCTGTTTGTCTATACCAGCATTGGCGTGCTGCTCATCAGCTTTTTATTTGGATTTTTCTACATGAACCGTCAGGCAATCGCCATCAGTCGACTTAAACAAGAGACCGATCGCATTCGAATGGGCCAGTATCTTACGTCCCCCGGCCTTTTGCGCAAAGATGAATTGGGCGATCTGAGTGCTGGAATTTTTGAAATGAATCAAGCGATAAAGGCGAATATCCAGACTCAAAAACAATTCTTCGACAATATCAGTCATGAGTTTAAGACCCCGTTAACCGCTATCAAGGCAAACGCCGATCTGTTGCACATGTATGGAGATGACCCCTCCCTGGTCCGGGAATCGAGCGCAGCAATCGCAAGTGAATCATCTCGCCTGCATGAGCTGGTAGAGACTGCCCTCCAGTTATCTGCTCTTGAAAAGTACTCTTTGGAAAATCGTCCAGAAGTGATCTGGATCGATCAATTGCTGGAAGAATTGTCTGTGCGGTTGAAAGGAAAGGCAGAAAAAGCAGGAATTACGCTCCGAAAAAATTTGGTTCCCGCTACGATTTGGGCTGACAAGGATAGCCTGATTCACATCTTCCTCAATCTGATGGACAATGCAATCAAATACAACAAGCCGCATGGAGAGGTCATCATCTCGAATCGAATCGTCGCAGCCCATCTCGAAATCCTGATCCAGGATACAGGGATTGGTATCCCCGCGGATGAGCGTGCGCGTATATTCGAGCCTTTTTACACCGTTAATCCTGACAGAGCCAGACAGACAGGTGGAACAGGTCTTGGCTTGGCACTGGTACAGCAATTTGTCGAAAAACAACAAGGTACGATCAGAGTCGAGGATGGCCCGAACGGACAAGGCTCTACCTTTATCGTGACGTTTCGTGTGTACACTCCGAAATCATCGAATGATTGTTTACAAGTTTGAAACATCCAGAAATCTTGTCGAAATGATGAGGCTGTAGGATAAGACTCAAGCTCGAAGGCAAACAGAAAGGAGGCAATCTCTCACATGCAAGCACAGCGACCATTTCTTACGCAAATCATCGTCATGGCCGGCATATTGACGATGCTCATTTGCTCTTTGACGGGCTGTGATCACACAACCGGGCGGAAAATGACCGTGATCGATCCACCCGCTTATAAGCAGCCAGATACCCTTGCATTGGAGCGAATTGATCGACTGGATGAAATGTTTGCCCTCGCTTGGCTTTCCGAGGAAGAACTGTTGTACCAGAAAGCTCCACTTACAACTGAGCATTTGCAGATTCGCAACCTCAAGACCGGAGCCAGTCAAGCTACCGACATGAGTGCCGAGCGTTCAGCGATGGTATCGCCAGATCGCAAGCACGTATTGCTTTTATCCGAGCTGCGGGCTGACATTGCTAATCTCATCACTGGTCAAGTCCTTTCCCTGCCTGTCTCGGATGAGCACGTATCCTGGATTCTTCGAAATGCAGTCGGAGCATGGGCAAATGATCAAGCCTATGTCTTGCCGATTGTAAAGGGAGACAAAAAGTACGGCTTGCTTTATGTGCGAGTAGACGGAACAGCTACGTCGGTTTCCACCCCTGATGAGGATCAGCCGATCCAAAAAGTAATGGCACATAGCGATTCCATCTACTATCTGACCTCTGACCAGCAGTTAAAAGCGCTTGTTGAACACAGGAACCATGCGCAGCTGATCAGCAATCAGGTAGCAGACTTTGCGCTCTCACCGGATGGCACCCGGCTCGCTCTTGCGCTAGTAACAGGCAAGGATGAGGTCAGCCTGATTCTTTCCGACGCACAGGGGCAGACGCAGAAGTCGACTCGTGTGAATGGACGGCTTTTGCAGCAATTGTCCTGGTCTCCGGATGGTCACAGGCTTGCCTTTGCCATCTTCAACCTGGCACAGGGCATGACCGGACTGTATGTCATGGATACGCAAACTGGCAGCATGCTCTCTCTCTCCACTTTTCAGACATTGAAAAGTCCGATTGTCTGGAGCCCATCTGGCCAACAGCTATTGATCAGTCAACGTGACGAATCCTCATCTGACAGCAAAGCATTTTCGACGATTTATCGTTTCAAAACCTTACCTTAACGGAGTGACACACACTATGAAACGCTTTAACCTGATCATGATCCCTTGTATCATTGCCCTTGCACTTGTTGGAGGCTGTGGAAATGCAAATGACAAACAGCTTACCGTAAAGCAGCCACCTGCTTCCGAGAACAGTAGCCAGCCTACCTCACCGCCACCCGCAGAAAAACCAGAAGCAGATGTGGTCAAGCAATTTGAGGTAATGGCTGCGCAAGCGAAGGAAGCTAGCGAGCTAACCGCCTTTTTAGACCAGCACATGAGCACAGCAGGCGAGAAAACGGCTGACCAATTGTTTATCGGTTTGGAGAATTATTTAGTGGGGCACTTGCCTGTGGTAAACGATAATTTCCACGCACTTCTGGCACAACCAGCTGCGGCAGATATCATTCGAGGTCTTGAATATCCGTATGATTTTTCCAAAATCAAAAACGACGATAACCTCAAGCAATGGCTTATGGCCCAAACAGCAGGCAAGCTAAAGCTCATGGCTACCTTTGATATGGAGTATTACTGGGTTGTCGATTATGAAGCGCTCCAGGTGTACGCCCCTCACTTATCGGACGATCTGAAGGAGTACCTCGCAATTCAGACAACAGAGATGAACGGACCCTATGCAACAGATGGCAGCTTAAAAATCTCCCGCGATGAGCTGGGCGAACGAATGATGAAAGCAGAAAATTATTTGACCAAGCATCCAAACGGGCCAAAGACAGCAACAATCAAGCAGCTTTACAAAGACTATCTCACGGATTATCTCTCCAACTATCGCTATGGTGCGATTGATGAGAGCACCATGAAGCTTTTGCCAGAGGTCAAGGGCAGCTACTCAGCGTTTGTGAAAAAGTACCCGAATGCAAAAACAAGCCAAATTGTCTCTGCCTACCTGGCGGAAATCGATAAAAACAAGGATGTAATCTTTGCCTTTGGAAAGCAAGGCGAAAGCATTATTGGCGACGCAAAGCCAAACATTTCAAAGTTTTGGGATGAAATCAGCAGCCGGGTCGATCAATTGTTCTAATCATGGCCCTTTTTGAGATGTAAAAAAGCTCTGCCTACAATCAGGCGGAGCTTTTGTCTTTCTACTACTCTTTGGGAAGCACCTCAAACAAATAATGAATATAGTCCGAGGAAGCACCCGCATGTCCAAGCTGTCTCAGCATTGCGGAGATATTCCCGCGATGATATGTGCCATGATTGACCACATGCTGTACGATATCGCAGTACCTTGCATGGATGGTACCCATTTGCGGATGCGCATACGGAGCCGTTGCCTCTAAATCAATCTGTTGGATAAAGTCGTTGAACTTCCCTGCCAGCTCATTAAACATCACTCGCAGCTCTGTCACACTCTTTCCCGCTGTTTCAGAAGAGAGTTTCCCCACTACTTTTCCGACCTTTTCGTAACTCTCCCCTTGCATCGCCAGTAACCAGACATAGTCGATCAATAGCATATGGTTAAGTGTCTTGGTAATGGTAGGAAATACACTAGGCATCTCTTGTTCCCAAATTTCTTTGGGAACCTCCTGCAGGCGCTCGAACAACCTTTCATTCGCCCAGAGATGATAATCGTAGTTACGCAGCGCATCATGCTTCATCCCAAATCCTCCATTTCGGCTGTTTCTTCAATCATAACTACCCTTACCTGACAACAGCAGTCAGTGAAGTCAGGACGACTGATAATAATCGAGCAAATCCTTTGCGACAGCCACCAAGCGTTCTTTGAGAAAAGCAGGTTCTATCACTTGAATCGACTTGCCATAAGAAAGGAAGAAATGAGGAACGTGGGTATGGACAAACTGCTCACTGATCCGAAAGTGTACCTGTTCGCTAGTGCGCTCCACTACGGCATGTCCAAGAAACCAATGCCCACAAAGGTCTGTAATGGCTTGCATTCTTCCTTTTACAACCACAGAAATAAGCTGCTCCTGCTGGTCTGTCTCCGGAAGCAGATTGGTAAGAAAGAGTTGGCGAGCGGAAAAACCGGGTGGACGCTCAAATGTCGCATCGGTCCGGGAAATGGAATGAATTCGGTCCACTCGAAAGCTGCGAATTTCACCGCGAAGATGGCAATACGCAATGAGGTACCATTTTGCTCGCCAATGAACGAGACCATACGGGTCAATCTCACGCGTCTGGACATTTAACTGGTAGTTCTTTATATAGCCCATCTGCAATCTACAGGCATTCGCTACAGAGAGCTCAATTTCTTGCAGAAAAGACTCCAAAGCAGGGTCTTGAGGCGGAAGAATCACTTCAAAGCCGACGCTGTGGCGATCAATCGTCTGGCGCTGTTCTTCGTTTGTGTACCGTTTCAGCTTGGCAATCGCATTCATCAAATCCGTTCCAAATGGATAGCCTGCTTCCTCGGCAAACACAGCCGCATGAACAAGCGCTTTTTGTTCGTTCAAATCGAAAAACAAGGGTGCCTCGGTAAAAGGATGAAGCAGGCTGTATCCACCATTGTGCCCCGCGTCAGAAATAATCGGCACACCACTCGCACACAAGGCGTCGATGTAGCGATACACGGTGCGAATATTGATCTCCAATGCCTCCGCCAATTGCTTCGCCGTTATTTTCTTTTCCGTTTGCAGCAGCCATAAAATGGAGAGCATGTTATCAGCTTTGGACATCGTAAAATCTTGCTCCCCTCTGTCGTTCTCTTCCTACTATTGTTACAATTTTACTTTTCGTTTAAACAGCCAAATTCCCTGCTTGATCCTAGCGATAGGCTAACGCTCGTTACCTATCCGCTGAGGTTTGGTATGAGGTACGTACCAAATGGCAACGCTAAAAGAGCCTCTAAAGACAGGAAGCGTTGGTGCACTCTTTCGTTAATAGAACCTCTATCGAGGCTTCCTCAAGGAGGTGCGACCGCGTTTTAGCAGAAAGTTTCACCCGAAGTAATGCCGGGAGCGAACGCTGAGGTACCTTGCCATGCGTTCTGGAGTTCATAAGCGTCGCGCTGATAAATTCTTATACGTTAAAAATTTTTTTAGCATTTTTTCTTGAATATAGTATAATAGTGATAATGATTTTCATTTTCGAACAATTGTGTACAAGAGATAATTTTGGATATACATGGGTGTTACTTCACAGAAAGCAAAGAATGGGAGGATGTCATGGAAAAAGTATTGGAAGTGAAGGATCTGCATGTCTCGTTTGATACGTATGCAGGTGAAGTCAAAGCTGTGCGGGGCGTCTCTTTTGATTTGCACAAAGGGGAAACCTTAGCGATTGTTGGGGAGTCTGGTTCAGGAAAATCGGTTACCTCCCAAGCCCTCATGCGCCTCATTCCCTCTCCTCCAGGGCGTATCCCGAAAGGACAAGTCTTGTTTGAAGGCAGAGACTTGGTCACTTTGAGCGAAAAAGAGATGCAGGATGTACGCGGTCGCGACATCTCGATGATTTTCCAAGACCCGATGACCTCGCTCAACCCGACGATGACCATCGGCAATCAAATTATGGAAAGCTATATCAAGCACCAAAAGCTGTCTCGTGCAGAGGCCAGAAAAAGATCGATTGAGCTTTTGGAAATGGTCGGCATCCCGTTTGCAAAAGAACGGATCGACCAGTACCCACACCAGTTTTCTGGTGGAATGCGTCAGCGGATCGTGATTGCCATCGCACTCGCTTGCAATCCAAAAGTGATTATTGCGGACGAGCCTACGACTGCTTTGGACGTGTCAATTCAGGCGCAAATTCTGGAGCTGCTCAAGGAACTGCAACAAAAAATGGGTACCTCCATCATTTTCATTACGCATGACCTCGGTGTTGTAGCCAATATGGCTGACCGTGTAGCGGTGATGTACGCTGGTAAAATTGTAGAAATCGGTATGGTTGATGAGATTTTCTACGATCCTAAGCATCCGTATACGTGGGGCTTGCTCGGCTCGATGCCGAATCTGGATACGAATGAAGAAGAACTCATGTCGATCCCTGGTTCTCCTCCTGATATGTTTCGTCCTCCGGTTGGCGATGCCTTTGCCGCACGCAATCCGTATGCGCTCAAAGTGGACCTGGAATATGAGCCGCCTATGTTCAAAATCTCGGACACACACTACGCAGCTACCTGGCTGCTGCATGAGATGGCTCCTCACATCGAACCGCCTGCTTCTGCGGTCCGCAAGAAAATCACTCCTTCCACAGAGAAGGTTGAACCGTTGCAGATGCGTACTCCCGAGGAAGCTCCAAACCCTGACACGAGGGAGAAGCTTCTGGAAATCAAAAACCTGCAGCAGTATTTCGACCTTGGCGGTGGCCATACGTTAAAAGCGGTCGATGGCATCAGCTTTGATATTTATAAAGGTGAGATTTTCGGTCTTGTTGGCGAATCCGGCTGCGGAAAATCCACCACAGGCCGCACGATCCTCCGTCTCTATGATGCAACAGGCGGCGAAGTGCTTTTCAAAGGCAAAAGCGTTCACGGCAAAAAGACGATGGAAGAAAAGAAATGGCTCAATCGCAAAATCCAGATGATCTTCCAAGACCCGTATTCGTCTTTGAATCCACGTCTGACAGTCTCGGACATTATTGCGGAAGGCATCGATATTCACGGTCTGCATTCCAAGGAAGAGCGGATGAAAAAAGTATACGAGCTGCTGGAAACAGTCGGTCTTAACCGTGAGCATGCCAGTCGTTATCCGCATGAATTCAGCGGCGGACAACGCCAACGGATCGGCATTGCGCGCGCATTGGCAGTTGATCCCGAGTTTATCATTGCGGACGAGCCTATCTCTGCACTGGACGTATCGATTCAGGCACAGGTCATCAATTTGCTCAAGCGTTTGCAAAAAGAAAAAGGACTTACCTACCTCTTCATTGCCCATGATCTGTCCATGGTGAAATATATCAGTGACCGGATCGGGGTTATGTATCGCGGACGTATCGTTGAGCTGGCGGAAAGTAACCGCCTGTACGAAAATCCGATCCATCCGTACACCAAATCGCTGCTCTCTGCCATTCCATTACCAGACCCGGATTATGAGCGCGGTCGCAAACGGATTATCTTCGATGATGAGTCCTATTTGCAAAACCAGGGCGAGGAACGTGTCCTGCGTGAGATTGAACGCGGTCACTGGGTTGCCTGCACGCAAAAAGAATACGAAATGTACGGAGGCGTATTGGTGTAAGCCAATCCCTATCAAGCAAAAAAAGGAGCTGGGCATCGCGTGCCTGCTCCTTTTTTCTTTATACCTTTTGCTCCAGCCATATTTTGTACACCTTGCGCGGTCTGCCTCGCATGTATGGCTTTTCTTCTGCGACGATTTCGGCAAACCCCTTCTCTTCCAGCTCAGTCAGTATGCGCCGGGCACTTCTTTGCGTAATTTGCATGTATTGAGCAAGCTCCTGTGAGCTGATTTCTTCACTGGAGAGCTTGCGCAAAACGGATTTTAACTTTTGCAAGGTAGAGACACCAAGCGAGGTTGCCTTGCTGATCGCATGCAGCTCCTCTGAGGCGTACGAATACGTGATTTGCTCAGGCTTGCCCAGTGGTCCTGCAATTTTCTTATATAGCCACAGCTAATTTTGAAATGTGAGAAAATACCGTTCTCTGCTTGGAACAATAAAAAGAGCCGCAGGGACATGCCCTCGGCTCCTCGTATTTTTCATCTTTATGGCTTCATTCGCAATAGACGCATGCTGTTTAAAATCACGATCAACGCTGCTCCGGTGTCACTCAGTACCGCCAGCCACAAGGTGAGCCAGCCAGGGAAAATCAAGACGAGCGCCACCAGCTTGATGATAATCGAGAACCAGATGTTTTGCTTAATAATTTGCAGTGCTCTGCGACTGATATTTATCGTATGCGGAAGCTTCTCCAGATTGTCTGCCATTAGCACAATATCAGCCGTTTCCATAGCGGTATCGGTGCCAGCGCCTCCCATAGCGATTCCCAGATCAGCAGTTGCCAATGCAGGTGCGTCATTAATTCCGTCGCCGACCATCGCTACGACCTTGCCCTCTTTTTGGAGAGCCTTGACAGCTTCGACCTTGTCCCCTGGCATCAGCTCGGCAAAATAGCGACTGACCCCAGTCTGCTTCGCCACCTTTTGGGCGGTTCCGCTATTATCACCCGTCAGCATGACAATCTCGTCTATCCCTGCTGCTTTTATCTTGCTGATGGCACTGACCGTAATTTCCCTGATTGTATCTGCCACCGCAATCATTCCGAGGATAGCCTGAGAGGTCCCTACGATGACCAGTGTATTTCCTTCGCTTTGCAGCGCTTGAATCTGTTCTTTATACGCGGTCAGGTCTACACCCAGCTCTTCGAATAAAGCAGGCTTACCCGCATAGTATTTTTGAGCGTTGATCGTAGCCTCTGCGCCTTTTCCGACAATCGCCTGAAAATCTTCGCCTGCGAGGGCTGCGATATTGTGGGCATCCGCATATTGAATAATCGCTTGTGCAATCGGATGGCTGGAGCGCTCCTCAATCGTTTTTGCGATTGCGAGTACCTCTTGCTCGCTTCCCTGAATTTCGATGACTTCTGCGACCTGCGGCTTGCCTTCTGTGAGCGTACCGGTTTTATCAAAAGCGATAGCGCTAATGACCCCTGCGCGCTCCAAAAATGTACCGCCCTTGATCAATACGCCGTTTCGTGCAGCATTGCCGATAGCGGATACGATTGCTACCGGAGTCGAAATCACCAAAGCGCACGGGCAGGCAACCACGAGAAGCTCCAATCCTTTGTAAAACCATTCACCCCATGTTCCCCAAGAAAAAAGCGGAGGAATCACAATCACCGCAAGTGCCATAATCAGGACGACCGGTGTATAGATCGCAGCAAATTTATCTACGAAGGCTTGCGTAGGCGCTTTTTTCTCCTGTGCTTCCTCCACAAGATGAATGATCCGCGCAATCGCTGTATCTTCCACTAGCTTCGTGACCTTGATTTCCAACGATCCGTTTTCGTTGACGCTACCGGCAAAAACAGAATCTCCCGTCATTTTATCAACCGGAATGGATTCGCCTGTAATCGGAGCCTGATTCACACTGCCTGTTCCTTGAAGAACGATCCCGTCCAACGGAATTTTTTCTCCTGGCTTAACTACAATCACTGCGCCCACGCCGATGTCTTCAACAGACACGCGGGTAAGAGAATCACCCTGCTTTACCCACGCCTCAGGAGGTGCCAGATCCATCAGGTTGCGGATGGAGTCCCGCGTCTTCTCAATTGATTTGGTTTGCAGCAAATTCCCGATTGAGAACAGCCAGACAACGGTGGCTCCTTCCAGCCACTCGCCAATCAATGCCGCTCCAATCGCGGCGACTGACATCAGCACGTTCATGTCGAGTGATTTGCTCTTAATCGCATAAAACGCACTGCGTGCCGGCCTGTAGCCACCACTGATGATGGCCAGTGCATACAATATCGTAACAAGCATGGGCGATACACTCGTATAGGAACCGAGAAAGCCTGCTACAAGCAGTACCCCGGAGATAATCGCGAGACGCTCTCCTGTCCGATCGGTGTGGGCTGCCTGCTTATTTGCCCGCTTCGAAAGTGACATTGCGGTATAGCCTGCCTTGGCTACTTCCTTCACGATTGCCTCGTCCTCCAGACCTTCTTGGACGAGCTGCATTTTCCCCGTGGAAAAGTTGACGACGACATCCTTTACAGCAGGTAATGATTTCATGTGCTTTTCCAATGATTTGGCACACGAGCTGCAGTCCATCCCATGAACGCGGTAAACAACTGCCTGTGAGGAGATCAGGCTTGCTGCATCCCCGGCCACAGCAACATTACCTACAACCGGCAGAGTTTTTACAGAGCTGCCATGCTCTGAACTACAATGATGATGATCTGTGCAGCAAGCGTCCTTCTTATGTTCATCCGACATTTGCAATCACCTATTTTCCAAGCATTTATTTTACCCAAGGTACAGCTATCCTATAAACATTCAAACGGATATTTAATTATTATATTATCTTAACATTCTTTTTCGTTCAAGAATCATTTGGAGTATTTTGCCTATTTTTTCGAAAGTTGTCGTTTTGCCCCAAAAAAAAGACCCCCACATACGGGGAGTCCCTTGCCAACAATACGCCTGCCCTATTTTTTTGTGACAACGTTCGGAGCTGTTTGCCAGCTTTCTCCGCAATCCAGGCAGACACACTTGATCACTTTGCGCTTCTCCAATGAGAGACGGACTGCAAAAAGCACGAATGCACCTGCAAGCCCGAGAAACAAATAGATCACAGGTGTTCCTTGAAGCGAAATGCCGATCAAGGCAAGCAAGAGCAGAACAAATACGTAAATAATGACATATAAACGGCGATTAATCATTTCAGTAAAATCGATTTTAGTGGAGCGACACTTGGCGCATTTCTGCTGAACATTCATGGTATTCTCTCCCTACTTGTTACACACCCGCGCGGCGAGGCTTGTCAAAACCATCTTACACGAAAAGCAGGAGAGACACTATACTGCCACCAAAATGTCTTTTTTCCTTTCCACTTTTCACGGGAATGACTATAATAATAGGACATTGTACGTAAGCAAGAGGTGATTTTCTGGTGTCTCCGAAACAGCGGGATGACGTCTGTGAAGTTCAGTGTTTTGATGATGAAAAAGTAAACCGATTAAAACCGTTCGCCGCCGAGTCAGAAGGCGTAGCGAAAATCTTCAAGGCGTTGGCTGACGATACCCGTGCCAAAATCATTCACATCCTGTCCATGGAGGATGAGCTTTGTGTTTGCGATATTGCCAATATCATCGGCAGCTCGATCGCCAACACCTCCCACCATTTGCGGCTATTGCGCAATATGGGGCTTGCCAAGTATCGGAAGGAAGGAAAGCTCGTATTCTACTCGCTGGACGATGACCACGTTCGACATCTGATTACAGCAGGGGTTGAGCATGCAAAGGAACAACGAACGCCGATCCGAGCTACCTGATAGCTCGGTTTTTTCTTTTTTCGCGGTTATCCTATTTTGCTGTTGCGCAGCCTGAGTGCGTTGAGCACGACCGAAACCGAGCTGAATGCCATAGCTACCCCCGCAAGCCACGGCTCCAAAAAGCCAAGCATAGTAGCTGGAATCGCAATCACGTTATAGAAAAGTGCCCAAAACAAATTCTGCTTAATGTTTGTCATCGCTTTTTGGCTCAAGGAAAAAGCATGTACGACTCCTTTTACATCTCCGTGCATAATCAAAATATCAGCGGAATCCTTGGAGATATCTGCCCCTGTTCCCAAGGCAATTCCGATATTCGCCGCCATCAGGGCAGGTGCATCGTTCACCCCGTCGCCAACCATCGCTACCTTCTTCCCTTTTGCTTGCAAGTCCCTGATCAATTCAGCCTTTTGTGAAGGCAATATACCGGCATAGACACGTCCAATCCCCGCTTGCCTGGCAATGCTGCGGGCGGTAAACGGATTGTCTCCGGTGAGCATGATCGTTTCCTTGCCCATCTGGGTGAGCCGCTGAACAGAAGGCTTTGCATCCTCCTTGACCATGTCGGACAGCACCAGATAGCCTGCAAACTGGTCGTTGATCGAGACGAGTGTAACCATCTTTCCCTCTGCCGCATGCGCTTCTACTTTTTCCATAACGAGCGTCGTATCCACATTTTTGCTGCCAAGAAATTTGGGTGAGCCAATCAGGATTGACTGTCCCTCTACCGTGGCTTGTATGCCGTAGCCAGGGTAGGACGTGAAGGAGGAGGCCGTCGGAATACGAATTCCACGTGCTTTGACAAAAGCTACGACCGCTGCCGCCAACGGGTGCTCAGATGTCGTCTCTGCTGCCGCTACCAGTCGCAGGAACGCTTCTTTTTCCCAGCCCCGTATCTCAATGTCCACGACCTCATGCTTGCCGAGGGTAAGCGTACCTGTCTTGTCAAAAATGACCGTGTCCACCTTTTGAAGTGTCTCTACATACTTTCCTTGCTTGAACAGTATCCCAAGCTGTGCGGCTCTACCCGAAACGACCAGAATGGACATCGGCGTAGCAAGTCCAAGTGCGCACGGGCAGGCAATGATGAGGACAGCAATCGCCTTTTCCAGCGACTGTCCAAAAGCTTGTGCAGTAAAGAAATAGTACCAGGCAGCAAATGTAATGAGCGCAATCGTGATGAGGATAGGGACGAAAACATCGGTAATTTCATCTGCAAGGCGTTGAATCGGCGCTTTTGACAGCTGTGCTTCCTCCACAGTTTTTATCACCTGCGTCAATGCGGTATCACTGCCTACTTTGGTGGTCTGCACCTTTAGCCAGCCGCTTTGATTCACGGTCGCTCCGATGACTGCGTGTCCTTGCCATTTCTCAACAGGAAGACTCTCCCCTGTGAAAATGGACTGATCGATGCTGGCATGTCCTTCAAGGACAATCCCGTCTGTCGGTATCCGCTCTCCTGGTTTGACAATAAAAATATCCCCTACAACGAGTTCTTCCACAGGGATCTCTCGAATCTCCTGATTGCGCAGGACATTCGCTGTTTTCGGCTGGAGCTGATGAAGCTGCCTGATCGCATTTTTCGTCCGATCCTTGGCCATCGCCTCTAAATATTTGCCCAAAAGCAAAAAAGTAAAAATGACGGCACATGATTCGTAGTAGAGTGTCAAATGCTCAGCAGGCTGTCCGATCGTCGCAAAGGTCAGATAATGGCTATATAAAAAAGCAGCGGACGTGCTCAGGACAACCAGCACATCCATGTTTGCCGTCCTGCTTTTAAGCGCATTCCACGCTCCGATGTAAAAGGATTGTCCAATGAAAAGCTGAATGGGCAGCGCAAGCGCAAGCTGGAAAAAGGGATTCAAAAACAAGTCGGGCACCCAAATAAACGAGGTAAAGGAAAAATGCGCAGCCATTGCCCAGAGCAGGGGAAGTGTGAGGATCGCAGACAAAATGAACCGTTGCAGCAATACCGTTTTTTCTGTGTGCGGCTCTTCTACATTCAAGCTGGCCTGAAACCCTAATCTTTCAATCTTATCTATGATTTCCTGATCATTAATTTGCGTGCCATCGAAGGCCACACGCGCTTTGTTTGTAGTCAAATTCACCTGAACCTCGATTACGCCTTCTGCTTTCATCAATCTTTTCTCTATACGATTGGCGCAGGCAGCACAGGTCATGCCCGTTACCTGATAAAATTGTACGGTCGTCATCGCGAGCTCCCCTTCATCATCAAGAAACATGTCCCCTAGTAATCACTATGCGGACAGGCAAATTTATAGACGATGAAGAATGAATGGCTGGCTATCTGAATACGATATGGTGCTTGGAATCAGAGAGAAAGTGGTGAGTGATCTGAGAAAACCGGCTTATTTATCTGCATTTTTGTCTCTCGTTTTTCTACTGCTCCCTGCCTGCTCTGGCCAAAACCAGCAGGAGCATTCGCAGCATGGGGCTGCTGCTACAGCAGGGACAACAACGCCCCTACTAGTCATACAGGATATGTCCATTCCTTTACAGGTTGAGCTTGAGCCAACAAACGCCCAAATTTTAAAAGAAAACCAGCTACGTATCATTGTACCTGCCGAGCACGTCGACAAGCTAAAGCTGGCCAAGGTTTCTGTCACCCTTACGATGCCGAGTATGGACCATGGTGCTGTCAATTTTGAAGCGGCAGCGTTCAAGGATGGCGAGTTTACTGCAAAGATCATCCCCACCATGGTCGGAGGCTGGCTCGCCACGATTACGTTTGAGGTAGACGGGCAAACCGCTACAGCTACATACCCGTTCGAAGCGGTGCCCTAAGCCCTGTGCTCTCACCACAGCCACGGATTTACATGCGGTATCCAGCCATTAATGACCATGCCCCGCAAAATCGAAATGATTCCGATGATAAGCGCAAGCATATTGCCGATCAGCATTACCCTTGAGCGCAGCGCTTTGGTTAGCACAAAGGAGAATACCCCGATCAAGATCAGTGCTGGCAGTGTCCCCAACCCAAAAAGCAACAGGGTGAGCGCTCCTTGCCAAACACTTCCCGAAGCGGCTGCTTTCATATGCATCGTATATGTAAGTCCACATGGTAAAAAGCCCAGCAAGAGTCCACTGACAAAGACAGGCATTACTCCTGGCCGCGTTTTTAGCTTTTGCAGCAACTGTTGAATGACAGGCAGCTTGAGCGGACTCCATTTGTCCAATGGCAGCGCCACCTTTTTTCCGATCCACAAAATGATGAACACCCCTCCGAGAATATTCGCAATGCCTTGCAGACCCACAATCGTTCCAGCGGCATTGACGAATGATCCGATAAAGCCCATGAAGGCTCCCACGCTGATATACGTCAAAATCCTGCCCAGGTTGTATGCCATGATCGTCTGTGCCAGGGAAGCCTTGGACTGAAAGGTCATCGCTGACATGATGCCTCCGCACATGCCGATACAATGCGGGGCGCCCAGCAGTCCTGTCAACACGATCAACCAGTAATCATACAGACCAGCGCTCATCGCATTGTCCCTCTTTCGTCAGTGGTGTCATCCCTTTTCCTACCTTAATGGTGCCAGCCCGCTTTTATGCCTGTGATCCATACACACAGCAAACCCCCTCAAGCATTTGCTCAGGGGGTTTGTTCATGCTTGGGAAGACGAACGGTAATCGTCGTTCCCTCTTTTTCTTTACTGTGAATCTCGATGGTGCCACCTGCTACCTGCACGATTTTCCTGACGATGGACAAGCCCAGACCGCTTCCTGTCGCTTCCCGGTTGCGTGCCTTGTCGCCTTTATAAAAACGGTCGAAGATGTGCGCCAGCTCTTCCTCCGAAATGCCCATGCCATTGTCCGAAATGGTCACGACAATCTCTGTATCGGCGTGAAGCGAGATCGAAATTGTGCCTGCAGATGGAGTAAACTTGATGCTGTTGGAAATCAGGTTGATCCATACCTGGCTGAGCAAATGCCTATCCGCATTGATCGACACTTCTGGCAGCTCCAGCTCGATATTCAACCTCTTTTGCTGCCACTGATGCTCCAGCATGAGCAAGACTTGACGGATTTGCTCATCTAGCCGAAAAACAGACGGCTCATAAAGCTGCGTTTCCTTGTCCAAAGAAGCAAGCGTGAGCAATTGCTTACTCAAAGAGGATAGTCGGCGGCTCTCTTCCTCAATGATGGCTAAATACGCCTCCTGCTGCTCACGGGTTGCTCCCCCGCTTCTGATTGCCTGCGAAAAACCTTGGATGGACGTAAGCGGAGACTGGATTTCGTGCGACACATTGGAGACAAACTCCTGTCTCATCTCATCCAGCTGCTTGAGCGACTGCGTCATCTGCGTGAAATTCACTGCCAAATCCCCGATTTCGTCACGCCGGGAAATGTCCAGTGGGATATCGTACTGGCCCTCTGCCAGCTTTTTTGTCGCCTTGGTTAACGTCCGGATCGGCTTCACCAAATAGCGGGTAAAAATCAGGATCAATACCATGCAAAGCAAAAAAGTTGCTGCCAGCAAAAAAGCAAACAAAATATGCACCTCGCCAAACTGCTGTTCAATGCTTGGTCGTACAAACAATGCATACTTTTTACTATTCGCTTCAAGTGGCATTCCGATGCTATTTTGTAGGGTGTTCTCAAAGAAACCAGTCACAAACAAACCGTGCTTTTCTTCCGTGATCCCTCGATAAATCTCACCGCCAAGCACTTTTTGAACGATTTGTGGGTCGAGCTTCTCTTCTCGAAATGGAGCGCCGAATTCGCTTTTCACCCCGTTTTCATCCACGAGATAGATCTGAAAGTTCAAATTCGCGATATGCGTCATAAAGCCTTGCAAATCAAGCGAGGCATTGTGCTCGTACAAGTCGACGATTTGCTGACCAATCCGAATGATTTTCTGTTCATTGTAAGTGCGAAGATTGCGTTGATAGTATTCATTTGCGAGCAAAAAGCCGAGCGTTCCGCTAATGATCACGATAGCGATAAATGTCAGGACAAGGCGTACATAAAGAGACTTCACTAGCTTCGTACCTCCAGCTTGTAGCCCAAGCCACGCACCGTCGAGATGACAAAGTCATTCGTCTTGTCCGTGAACTTTTCACGCAAGCGCTTAATGTGGACGTCGATGGTTCGACTATCGCTTTCGTTGTTGCTTCCCCACACGAGCTCAAGCAGCTGATCTCTGGTAAACGTTCGATCCGGGAAGCTGGCTAACTGTACGAGCAATTCAAATTCCTTGAGCGGGAGATGAATTATCTCATCCCCCACCTTTACGACATGACTCATCCGATCAACGACTGTTTTGTTCATGACAATCACCTGTTTGCTGACCATCTGATAGCGCCTTAGAAGCGCCTTGATTCGATACAACAGCTCGGTAGGCTCAAATGGCTTGGTGAGATAATCATCGGTGCCAGCCCGAAAGCCTTTTTCCTTGTCCCGCACCTCGCCTTTGGCAGTGAGCATAATGACAGGAAGATCGTACGTTTCTCTTATTTGACGGCATAGCTCCAAGCCGTTTAATCCGGGCATCATAATATCTACAATGGCGAGATGAATGGCTTCCTCCTCCAGCAGGCGTGCTGCCTTCTCCCCATCGGACGCAGCCAGGACGAGGTAGCCTTCTTTTGCTAAATAAAAGCGCAGCAGCTCGCGAATATGCGGGTCGTCATCCGCAATTAATATGGTGACCTTCATCAGGATTCCTCCTTGTTACGCCAGTCTCAGGCTGACGACGAGAACGACGGCAGCAATCGCTACCACAAAAGCTAGCGACAACCCGAAAAATCTTTTACTTATTTGAGTATAACGGGTAGCATCTCCTTGTTTCAGTGCATTACGCAATTTTCTTGTCCACAACGTTACGAAAATAATGAACAGGAGAATAATCAAGCCGCCGCCTTCTTCCATCAGCTTGAGCCAGAGCGGCTTTTTTTGTCCTAACAGCCCTGCCTGAATAATCATCCCGATTCCTGAAAGCAGGACCGCAAATGCCGCAACCTGCAGAGTCGACCAGACTGTTTTGTTGGCTAACGCTGTTGCCACTTGGCCTTGATCTGTATATGCCTTGTAGGTACGCAAAAGCAGCAGGACGACGACCAACGCTCCAAACCAGACAGCCAAACCGATGATATGTGTAAAATACATTCCCGCGTACATGATCATTCTCCTTTTTCAGCGTAATGGGTGCTGCTTACTTGCGCTCCGTCCTGCAATTCAGACTGCCCTTCTATTACGACGACATCTCCAGGTGCAAGCCCTTTGCTGATGATGACGGCATCAGTCAAGCTATCGACTTTCTCAACCTCCTGCTTGTAGGCGCGATCCCCTTTAACGACATACACGTAGGTCTGACCATCCTGCTCTACCAGCGCTTTGTTCGGAAGCAAGATTCCTTTTTGTTCTTGGGAGCCGGGTATTGTTACATCCGCTCTCATTCCGGGACGAAAGGCCAGCTCGCGATTCGTCAGGCGGATTTCCACCGGGAACAGCTTCGTTTCACGGGCAGCGCTCAAGCCAACAAAAGCTACCTCCCCCTCCGTTTTTTTCGCGCCCAGTGCGGGTATTTTTACCTGGACGTGCTCTCCCTTCTTTAATGAGGAGAGTGAATCCTCTGCTACCTGGATCGTAACGAGGACGTGATCAAGCGATACGATTTCCGCCACTGTATTTTGATTTGCTACCAGATCGCCAGCGGACAGAGCCAGCTGATCGATCACGCCGTCCATCGAAGCTGTTATTTTTGTATCTGCAAGTGCGCGTTTGGCTTTCGCCAGCGCGATTTTTGCCGCCTCGACATCTGCCGATGAAACCTTGATTCCTGCCAAATCCTTGGCATCTGACTGGGTACTGGTGCGATAGCTGCTCTGTGCCCGGAGCCACTCGTCCTCTGCGGCATTCAGCTGTGCTGCCGGCAATGCACCTGCTTCCACCAATACTTTTATACGGTCATAGCTTTCTTTTGCATTGTCCAACGATTGCTTGGCGAGGCTCTTCGTTGAAGAAACTGCTTCTGTATCTGCGGCTTGACTCGCTTTTGCCTGTTCGAGTCTTGCGATTGCGGAGGCGAGCTTGCTTTCTTGCTCCCCCACATCCAGCTGTTGTCTCGTACTATCTATTTCTGCGATGAGCTGTCCCTTTTTGACCGTATCGCCCTTTTTCACGTACAACTTGGTTATCGTCCCTGTTGTCTGGGCAACCACTGTGCCAGCATTCTCTGCTGTGATACTGCCCATATACGAGTGTTCATTAGGCAAGGATTCTTGCTTTGCTGTTAGGACAGTAACCGGGACGTTCACAGAAACAGGTGGTGCTTCTTCCCCTTTTTCGTTCTGATTAGTGCAGCCCGCCAGCACGAGTCCCACTGTGAGCATGAGACTCGCAGCGATTGTACTCATCGACCGCTTGTTCATCTAATCTCCTCCTCACATGGCTTCCTGTGCAGATTTCAGTCGTTTGCGATTTCGCTTGCGGTGAGCGAATTGATACAAGCTTTCATAACCGACGGGAACAACAATCAGCGTCATCAAGGTGGATGTCAGCAGTCCCCCAATCACAACAACAGACAAGCCTTGGGACAGCAGGCTTCCTTCTGAAAATCCGAGAGCCAGAGGCAGCATGGCTGCAATGGTAGCCACGGCGGTCATCATGATTGGGCGAAGACGCGTTCTGCCTGCTTCGACCAGAGCTTCTCGGACAGGTAATCCTGCCGCTCGATGCTGCTGCACTCTGTCGATCAGCACGATTGCATTGGTCACCACGATGCCAATCAGCATCAAAAAGCCAATCATGACCGTCATATCCATGACCCCGCCCACCAGCCACAAAGAGAGCAAGCCCCCGATGGACGCTAGCGGCAGAGACAAAAGAACAGCCGCTGGCGACAAGAGATTTCCAAACGCTGCAACCATGACCAGCAATACAAGTAATATCGCAGCTCCCATCGCGGCGAGCATTTCTGTAAAGCCTTTTTGCATATCTTGTGAAATGCCCTCAGCACTCATGGAAACACCCGGTGGCAGATTCAGTTGCTGCAAAAGACGCGTCTGCTCTGCACTGACCCCACCTTTATCTGTACTGAGGATATCGGCGGTTATCTGGATATACGCTTTTCCGTCCTTGCGCAGTAGCTGCGGTGTTACTTCTTCTTTTTGCAGAGAGGCGATCTCTTCGAGTGATACTTGTTGTCCTGAAGTTGTCTTCACCCAAATTCCCGACAACTCATCTGGAGCTACGTTTGCACCCGCTCCGAAAACCAGCGCGTATTCCTTGCCATTTACCATGAGGCTTTTCAGGCTGGTTGTGCCTATTGCAGCGCCTACCTCTTTGGACACTTGCTCAGGTGTGAGCCCCCATTGCATCGCGCGATCCCGATCTACCTTGATCGATAGCTGACCGCGTGTCTCCGATACGTTGTCCTTGATATTGCTAAGCACCGGATTTTGTTTTAATCGGTCTTTTACCACAGCGGCCGCTTGCTTTAAGGTCGCTAGGTCCGTGCCGTACAGCACTAGCTGATAGCCACCCTGACCGCCTGCAGCAGGCTTGCTAAAAGTAATCTGGGAGCTGGCTGGCACGAATGGTTTTACACGCTCGCGAATTTGGGCCAGAACCTCATTTTCATCTGCGTCAGGTTTAAGCTTGATCGTCATGTCCGCAATATGAGAGCGTTTGGCGGCATCATCCCCTGAGCCTATCTTGCTTTGGATGTACAGGACTTGCGGCTCCTGCAGGACTGCCTTTTCTATTTCACTTGCCACAGCGCTTGTTTTTTCGAGGGAAGTCCCTATTGGCATGTTTATTTTGATATAAAGCAGATTCATATTTAGTTCAGGTAAAAATCCGGTCGGCAGCTTAGCAGCAAGCCCTATGCTCCCGACGAATAAAGCGAGGGTCACAATAGCGACCTTGCCCTTATTTTCAAGCGCTCGGCGCAGCAGCCTTGTGTACACCCCGGAAAGCTTTCCGCTGGGATGCTGCTTGGACGGTTCATGGCGCATGGTGACACTCGCCAATAGTGGTACCACGGTAACTGCGACGATCAACGATGCCAGCAAGGACCATGTAACTGCCGCTGCAAATGGCTTGAAAAAGTCCCCCAGCATGCCGCTGACAAAGGCAATCGGCAAAAAGACAGCAACGGTTGTGAGGGTCGACGAAGTAATTGCACTGCCTACCTCGCCTACAGCCTTGATAATCGTCGACTTGGTGCGAGGCTCGGTCTGAAAGCGGCGGAAGATGTTTTCAATCACGACAATGCTGTCATCCACCACCCGCCCAATCGCGACCGTCATTCCGAACAAGCTCATCAGATTGATCGTCATGCCATTAAACTTCATAAGCATAACGCTAACGAGCACACAAAGCGGAATCGATACGACCACAATCAGCGTTGTTTTTACGCTGCGAAGGAATAAATAGATGACCGCAATCGCCATCACGATTCCCATCGCTCCTTCTTTGGCCATCCCGCCAATTGAGCTTTTGACAAAATCAGAGCGATCCGAAACCATTTCAAAATCCAAATCCGGGTATTTCACGCGATAGTCATCCAGCTTATCGTGTATGGCGTCGCTGATCGCTACGATGTTTCCTTCTGACGTTTTGGCGATTTGTACAGCAACAGCAGGCTTTCCATTCAATCTGCTGATCGAGTTACTCTCCATTTCCCAATCCACGTCTGCCAAATCACCCAGTTGCAGATAGCCTTGGGCGTTATTATCAGCTCCTGGCACACGCAGTTTGGTTTTCTTAAGGTCGTCTACGCTTTTGTATTCGTTGGTAAAACGAGCGATGTAATCTTGACCATCAGCTGTGACACTCCCGACGGAAGCTGCCATATGCTGCCCCGTTATCGCCTGCCGCAGATCGGATGCAGTCATGCCATAGTAATGCAAATCATCCTGCCGCGGCTTGATGCGTACGAGCCTGGTTGCAAGTCCGATCGCTTCTGCTGATTCCACCCCGCTAATCGTTTGCAGGTCTTCCACGATGGAATCCTTTACGACTCGATAAAAGGCCTCATTTGACCGCAGCTGCTCTTTATTGCTAATCGCGAGAAAATACATCGGCTCTGAACCAACCACACTGAGCTTTACGCTTGGTCTGCCTGCTGTGTTGGGAAGCTTGGCATTCGTGACGCTTTTCTCCACGTCTGCCTCTACCTTTTCCATATCTGCGGAAGATTCAATGGAGACTGTAATAAGCGAATGATTCTCCTCTGAGCTGGAGATATACGTCTTTACCCCGCTCACTGCATCGATCACTTTTTCCAACGGCTTGGTCACGTCCTCCAAAACATCCTCCGAGGATGCATTCGGATACGCCGTGGATACTGTGAGCATCCCCAGCTTGGCTTGTGGTTCGCTCTCTATATTGATGACGGTAAATGAAAAAATCCCACCTAGCGCAACAAGCAGCGATAGGATGACCACCATCGCGGGATTTTTCAACGATAATCGGGTTAGCCATTGCACCGGCTCATTGCCTCCCTTGCTCTTTTTTCTCTACCGCATGCTGGCAGAACAGGTTACGTAGATCACTATAGAGGTCCAATATGAACGACTGATGAACAAAGCTTGACGAAATAGCCACACCAAAAAGCCATCGTCACCTACAGACGAGGCTCTAGTCCCCCTGTGCAACGATGGCTTGCTTTTCTATATGGTCACAACTCCATTAGCTTTAAACAAATGATTAAAGGAGTGTTTTTCCTAGTCTTACCCGGTCATCGACTCTGCTGCTCTTTGACATATAAGATGAATTACTCGCTAAAAGTATCCGCAAACCACTGCGCAGAAGCATCTACTTCCTTAACAGTAAGCTGATGACCGTACGATTCCCAGTGCAGTGTAACCGAAGCCCCTGCATCTGACAACAATTGCTGCAATTCCTTCGTCTCCAGTGGTGAGCAGATTGGGTCGTTTGAACCCGCCCCGATAAACACGGGAAGCTGTGACATATCGGGCAGCGAAATCCCCCGTCTTGGAACCATCGGGTGGTACAAAATCGCCCCTTTTAACACATCAGGATAATGGAACAGCAGGCTTCCGGCGATATTGGCCCCATTGGAGTAGCCCACAGCGATGATGTTTTCGCGCTCAAATTTGTACTGGACAGACGCCTGATCCAAAAAATCATGGAGCTCCTGCGTACGGAAGACGAGATCCTCTTCGTCAAAAACGCCTTCAGCCAGACGTCGAAAAAATCTAGGCATGCCATTTTCCAGTACGTTTCCGCGCACGCTCAATACAGAAGCGCCAGGGTAGATACGGTCAGCGAGTGGCAGCAAGTCGTTCTCATCGCCTCCTGTCCCATGGAGAAGCAGCAGGGTTGGTGCAGCAGGATTCGTTCCTTTGCGAAAGATGTGCTTCATTACTTATCTCCCTCCAAAACACGTACAGTAATTGGCGTCAAGCCTTGCTCGATCTGGGCACGACGCGGTTCATACCACTCCGGCAGCATCAATTTTTCACCCAGCGACTCGAATGGCTCATCCCGTTCAAAGCCTGGAGGATCAGTCGCGATTTCAAACAAGATTTCGCCTGGCTCACGGAAGTAAATCGCATTGAAGTATTGTCGATCAATGATATCCGTAGGGTGTAAGCCCGACTGCGCCACACGCTCCTGCCACATGCGATGATCTTGCTCGCCCTTGGCACGCCAAGCGATATGGTGGACAGTTCCGGCGCCACCTGCGCCTCTCGGCATTGGCTCTGCATTGATGTCGATGATATTGCCCAAATCTCCACTAGCCTTGAAGCGAACCAGTCCATTTTCTTCTCCTACCTTTTGCAGCCCCATCAGCTTTTCCAGAACAGCCATCGTGTAGGTTGGAGCCACACTGTACAAAATCGCACCACCAAAGCCTTTGATCGCTTTATCTGCGGGAACACCGCCAAAGCTCCACTTGCTCGCAGGTCCTCCCTCGCGCTCCACGATCTCCAGCTGCAGACCGTCTTTATCCGCAAACTGCAAATACGTTTCGTTAAATCGCTCCACGCGTTTATACGTTACCCCTAATTTTGTCAGTCGCTCTTCCCAAAATGTCAGCGAACCAACCGGAACGAGGAAGGTGGTATAGCCTACCTGACCACCGCCAATGCGCCCTTGGCGGGATGTCTCCCATGGAAAGAAGGTAATGGCCGTACCCGGACTTCCTACTTCATTACCGAAGTACAGATGATAGACTTCAGGCGCATCAAAGTTGATTGTTTTTTTCACGAGACGCAGCCCCAGAATCCCTGCGTAAAAGTCAACGTTGTCCTGTGCACTTTTAACAAATGCTGTGATGTGGTGAATTCCTGCTGTTTTCTGTGTCATTTGAATACCCTCCTGTTTATCGTTTCATGAATGGTTTTATTTGATCAGGCAAGTCATGCTCAAAACGTATCGTAGCTGACAAACTCACCGACTGGCTTGCGATAGCCTCTTACTCGCTGGTTGGAATGATCCTCTTTCCCAATGGTGATCATCATCGCTGGCACATATTGATCCGGGATGTTTAAAATTTGCTGCACGGCCTTGTGATCAAAGCCAATCATCGGACACGTATCCCAGCCCTTGTCTTTTGCAACCAGCATGAACAGCATGGCGGACAGACTGGCATTGCGGATGGCCTCATCCCGTTTGAACGAATCGCCACCAGCCTCATAAAAAGCTTGGACAGAGGATACGGTATGATCAAACTCACGCTGATCCATGACACCTAAATGAAGCAATCCCTCATGAATCGGTCCTACGTTTTGCTGGGCTTCCTTGTCACCTAGAACGAGAATGACTGCCGACGCCGTTTTTACCTTATACTGCCTATGTGCTGCTTCATATACTCGCTCTTTTGTTTCAGGATCGAGCACAACGACATAATGCGTGTGTTGCAAATTAAATGCAGACGGTGCGTACTTGACCATATTCATGATTTCATCCAGCTCTTCCCGTGAAATCGGAACATTCTCCAAAAACTTGTTAGCAGATCGACGGTTTTTTACCAGGGTAGTGAATTCACTCATGGGATTGCCTCCTCGTGCGTTTCTTATCCATAGAATTTTATTTAAAAAACATATATCTCAAATTAAAGATATTTAACAACCGATTTCTGGTGTACCTCCATCTTTTTACGATTGTTGATCAACCGGAGCTTGGGGAAGTAAGATGGCGAATACGAATTGTTTTAAAAATTATTATCTCGAATTTAAGATAATTATAGGTCGAATTTTTCCATTTGTCAACAAGTTGGGCCAGAAGAATAATTCTCCCGGCCCCATCGCATCGTTTATAGCTAGCTCTAGCGCCAGTACCAGTAAGCAGCGTACTCCGTCATCACGGAGGCGTGACCCATTTGCCGTAGCATCGCCGTTACATTTCCACGATGGTAGGTGCCATGATTCACGACTTGCAGCACCATTTCTGACAGACTGGTATCCCTGACTCCTGCGTATGGATTGTCGAGAACAAGCTTTCTTTCCAAGTCAGACTCTTGATCGAAAAAAGCTGTAAATCGATCAGCCAGCTCTCTGTACATGGCTTGCAATTCTACAACATTCTTTGTCTCCAGTTGTTTCTCCAACTCCCCCACACCACTCATCGCCTCGCGCATGTCTACGCCACCCATCATGCCGAGCCAGCCTTGGTCTACGATGTAAATATGATTCATTACTTTTGCAACGTTTGGGAAAACACTCTGCACTTCTTGCGTGTATACCTCTTCAGGAAGCTCCTTCAGCCGATTCAACAATGTTTGATTGGCCCACGTATGGAAGTCGTACATCGATTTTACATGCTCGGTCAGTGTCATCATTCATAGCCCCCTTCTTTTCCCTCTGTTCACTATAGGAATTCATCGGTAGCTTTATGATAACTCCGCTTACCTGACAGCTACGGTCAGTGAAGCTTGCTTTTCCAGCCAGTCGCGCATTTGCTCCAATCGAAATAACTGCTCAATATGAAACACTCCTGGCGAAAATTCAGTCGTGTAAAGGGATTTGGCAACCTCTGCCGCAACCAGTGCGGTTATTTTGGACTGATCCCTACCTTGCAGCAGCCACTCCACTTTGGTCTCTTTATTGTCCACACTTCCTTGCCCCTCGACTTTGATCGCAAAGCCGTCATCTCCCAGCTTCCAGCGTTCAAACGCCTCAATCGCAGCCTGCCGAATCCATGGGCGCTTCAGCAGTTGGCGTATTCCAAGTGTCCGCAAACCAGCAACGACTTTGGTCATCCGCTCCTGATCAAAGCCCAGCCGTGTCGATACAGTGGGCACACCGAGCGTTTGCGCCAATGTCTGCTGATCGGAAAAAGGAAAGCGGTACGCCTTTTTGCGTCCCAGCTCCGCTCCAAAATCGATGAGCTTGCCATCAGTAAAGCTGGCTACTTTTACCCGGCGATGCTCCTGCGTTACCTCAAAGTCGATACACAGGTTATCCACCGTCCATTCAATCGCCGCTCTTCCATGCTTGTCGCCCAATCCAAGCATAATCGAAATATCGAGCTGGGCCGTCTCCTCCAATAATCGCTGGGCTTCACCTGCCAATAAATTCGTCAAGCCAGGTGCAAGTCCAATGCTGAGCACACCAGTCCCACTTGCCTCTCCCAGTCTTCCCCACTGCTCCAGGTCGGTGAGAAAGACCCCATTCGCAGACACATCCATATAGTTTGTTCCACTGCGCAGACACGCCTCGGCAAAAGCCGTATCCGTTTGGTCCAGGCACATCACCACCAGCCTGACGCTTTCCAGCAAGCTGGCATCAAATGGCTTCGAGATATCCAGCTGCAGGGGCAGCACTTTTCCGTCTGTTTCCCGGCAAAACGCTTCTGCGGGCGCGCGCTTACGTCCCGCTGCATACACCTTGCCTGGAAAGACTTCTCCCAGCTCCTTGCAGATCGTTCCCCCCACATGACCATAGCCGCCCACAACGATGATGCTATCTTTCATATCAGACCACTCGTCCTTTTTTCTTCTGTTTTATACACTTCTATCCAGCTCAAGCTGTTTTCTCCGGCGCTCTATCCGCGCTCTGTACCCCCACACCAACAAACTGACGAGACCAATCCAGACAGATTGCGATCATCATCCAAAATGGTTGTCGGTTCATCCTGCTGCACCTGCTACCCTTTGTTGTACATAGCTAGCTCTCCATCTCACTTGCTCTTCCCAACTCCTCATGCTTCCTGTACATTATGATTAAGAACTATTCTCAATTATATAGTTGAAGGGTAAAACCACCATCCCACAAATATGGGATGTTTCGCAGCATGACCGGAATTTTACACATAGGAGATTACCAATGAATCTACATATAGAGACTGCCAAACGAAAAGTAATTGCACTGACAAAGCGTCATTCCTCATCCCAGGAGTTCCGCGTCGCCCTGCTCGACCTGTTGCGCAGCTTTTTCACCATCGATGCGGCCTGTTGCAGCGCCGTAGACCCGCAAACGCTTTTGTCTACGGGAGCAGTTACAGAGGATGGCGTCGAAGCCATACATCATCGCCTGTTTGAAAATGAATACTTGAGCGATGATTTCAATCGCTACACGCAGCTCGCTGCATCATCGGAGCCTGTCGCTGTATTGAGCCAGGCAACTGGCGGAGAGCTTGTGCGAAGTGCTCGCTACCTGGATGTTCTCTATCCTGCCGGCTTTACAGATGAACTGCGTGCAGCCCTCAAGTACGATGGAGCCTGCTGGGGGTATTTAACCTTGTTCCGCAAAGGCGACCAGTCCTTTTTTAACGAGGAAGAACGAGAGCTGATCGCTTCTATCGGACCCTTGATCGCCTATCATTTACGAAAAACCAGCCTGTCCCTGCCCGCCGACGAGCATGAGTGGATAAATGACGGCCCTGGCATCGCCGTTCTTTCTGCTGCGCTCCAGGTCCTATCCGCCAATGCGATCGCCGAGCAATGGCTGATTTTATTGCGCAAATGGGAGTCTATCGATGAACAAACACTCCCCCGACCGATCCGAGCTGTCTGCTCGCGTGCGCTTTCCGAGCATTCATCGCCTTCAGGGCAAACCTCCATGGCCAAAGTATGTATCCGTATGCCTGATGGTCCTTATCTCGCACTCCAAGCCAGCCTGATGCATGGGGAGAGCGACATCATCCATATTGCCGTCTGGTTCGAGCCCGCCAAGCCTGCTGACATGCTCCCCCTCGTTTCCGAAGCGTACGGTTTATCAGAGCGAGAGAAGCAAATATTGGAGGGGCTCGTCAGAGGTTTTTCTACAAAAGAATTGGCTAGCACGTATCACATCTCTGCTTATACCGTGCAGGATCATCTGAAATCGATTTTTGTTAAAACCGGAGTAACCAGTCGTAGGGAATTGATATGGCAGTTGTTTTCCCGCTTTGGCGTGCAGGCGGAAAAGTAATACGATACATCGTTCACCAGATCGTTTCAACCTTTTATGTCACATCCACTCTCTTTCGATATAATTAAATATTGATATACTTATATCCCCACACTACACCTTCAACAGTACACCCTATATCGACAGAGTACGGAGCTGGTTAAATCAAATGAACATCCTCATAACAGGAGCAACGGGTTTTCTCGGAAAAAAGCTATCACAAGATTTAGTAAATGAAGGCCACACCCTTTTCCTGCTTGCACGAAATGAACAGAAAGCGAGTCAATTGCTACAAAGCTTTGCCGATAAGGACAAAACAAACGTACATATTGTGATGGGCGATATCTCGCAAACAGGGCTCGGTTTGGCGAAGCAGGACCTGCAGCACGTCCAGCACAAAATAGATGCTGTATATCATCTGGCTGCCTACCTCTCGTTTGATCCAGCTCATAAATCACAAACGTTTACGGTCAATGTAGACGGAACGAAAAACACACTGCTATTTGCTGAAGCGATCGGGGCAAAACGTTTTATTTATGTAAGTACAGCTTATACGGTCGGGAAAGAAGTGGCGGGAAAGGAAGAGCTGTACAGCCCGGAGCGATCTTTTGTGAATCATTATGAAGAATCCAAATGCCTGGCTGAACATCTCGTTTTCTCCCACAGCGAGAAAATAGAGGTTGTCATCGTCAGGCCGTCCATTATCATCGGTGATTCGCGAACGGGGGAAGCAGATACGAATTTTGGCTTGTATGGACTGCTAAAAGGTTTATGTGTCCTTAAAAGAAGGGCATCTCGAACACCGGGTTGGGAAAAGCAAACCTATCGAATGCGGCTGGATGTGGATGTCCAGACGAATCTCGTTCCCGTTGATTATGTAACCTCTGTGCTGGTAGCAGCACTCACTCATGCCAGGCACAAGGAGATCTATCATGCAACCAATCCTGCTCCGCCCACACAGGAATTGGTCATCGAGTGTATCAAGGAAGTTTTGGATTTCCCTAATTTGCAAACCATCCCCTACGAATCGACCGAGTCATTTTCGGATGAGGAAAGTGTGTTTCAGTCTTCCATGAGCATCTTCAAGGAATATTGTACGCGTACGATCCACTTCCCAAGCGACAACACCAAAGAGCTATTACACAAAGCGAACCGCAGCGAGCTAATCATGAACAAAGCACTGCTCATCTCGATCATTCGGGGTTATCAAAAGCAACCTGTTCTTACTTAGAATCGCGCAATTTGTGTTAGTGTCGGGAATTCATACGCAGAGCAAAATCCAGCTACACAAAAGCCTGATCACACGTAATCACTGTGCGATCAGGCTTCCTTTATTATCTATGTTGTATGAACCTGATAAATTTGGATCAGGTTTCCGCATGTATCATGAAAAATCGCGAGCGTGACCTCTCCTGTTTTGGTTGGCTCCACCTTAAATGCGACACCCAATGTCTTCAATCTCTCATACTCTTTTTGGATGTCATCCACCAGAAAAGCTGTGGCAGGAATTCCCTGGTCAAAAATCGCTTTCTGATAGGCGGTGGCGGTCGGGTTCCCATTTGGCTCCAACAGCAACTCCACTCCATCCGGCTCCTCAGGAGAGACGACCGTAAGCCATTTGTCTGCTCCGACCGGAATGTCTCTTTTGGTGACAAACCCTAAAACCTCGGTATAAAATTTGTGAGCCTGATCCTGATTATCCACAAAAACACTTGTCAGTTTAATCTGCATCTTCTTTTCCCCTTCCTGTACATCGTGTTTATGATAGCGGGATTGACGGCATCAGTACGGTCCACGCCATCCCGTTTCATGCGTAATGACATACATCCTCTTGGTCAAAATACTCCCTTTTATTATAACTAAAGAGGTGCCTTAGCTATCCGCACTTGTTATTCTCCACTTCCTAGTATTCTCTTACAACAATTGACGCAGGACTATTTCTTTTTCAATATGAGTCGCGTACACCCCAAATTTCGGTGCAACTACATCCACTTTACCCACCAGCAAAAGCTTCATGGCAAGATACGGAAAATTCACACCAGAAAGGCAAGATACATGCAAACCACCTGATGCTCGCGGATTGATTTCTAATAATTTTGGGACTCCATTTTTATACTTTACCTGAATGTTGAAAAGGTATGGGAGCTGAAGCTTTTCATGTACTGCTTTTGCAAGATCAATCAACGTTTGATTTTCTTCAAGCAAACGTATACGTCCCTCTACTTTTTTTCGAGGTACAATCGCCAGTAATTTCTCTTTTGTTGCCAAGCAATCAATGCTGTATTCCCACTCATCCAAATACTCCATCACCATGATGTCATCGACTGTTTGATCTGCTAAGATGTTTAGAACTTCATTTATGGTAATCATTTGGTTACTTAATCCCATAAGCTTGTCTAAGGGATCGATAGCTTCCTCGACGATATGGAAACCAGCTCCCCCTTCGCCTCTAGCAGGTTTAAAGCATACCCTATGCCCTTTTTCTCTTAGCTTGTCATACGCACTCTTGAATTGCTCACGCGTGTTGACGATGTAATAATCAGGTATGTGTACGCCTGAGGTATCCTGCAAAGCATGAAACAGCTTGCCCTTGTCTGAAATGGTTTCCAATAAAGCAGCATCTTTGCATACTAAAACAGATGTACCCACCTGTTCAAATCGCTCCAAATGCTTTGCAATTTCAACGAGTCTATAATTCGGGAAGAAAATATCAATCTGATGCTTCTGACAAAACTGTACACAGTATTCGATATACTCTGAAACAGGCAGACTAGGTTCAATCTCTGCAAAATCCGCATTTTGCAACATAACACTATATCTCTTTGGGTGAGTGACATAGCATTCAAATTCGAATTCGTCTGATTGTGAACGAATCATATCAATGAAATGGTAAGCCGTTGAGAATGTACGATTAAACCAAATTCGCTTCTTCATGAGAAGTTCTTCCTTTCAAATCTTCATTTTATAAAGAAGAGCGAAAGTCGTAATGACCTCGCTCTTCTCATGTTTCTTATATGGAGGGCTTGTTCATTTCTAACAGGGTAACTTAAGCAACAGCACTCTCCGATTTTTTTTCCTCTTTGCTTTTTCTGCTTTTCAGCCAACCAGCTAGGAGGACGGCTATTGTTAAAGCGATGGTAATAACCAAACCTACCGTACTAGAAATATAATTTTGAATGATCTTGTCTTTTACAATCATATCTCCAGCTGTCCACGCAAGAATTCCCGATCCAATGTAAGCGATGATTGGGAACCTTTCCAGCGCTTTCAAAATTATTGCCGATCCAATCAAAATAATCGGAATCGAAACAAGTACACCGATTGCAATTAAGGTAAGGTTTCCATGACTTACACCTGCAACTGCGATTACGTTGTCCAGACTCATTAATGCGTCTGCATATATGATCGTACCTACTGCACCTAATAAGGTCGTTCCACTCTTAATGTTGTCTCCGCCTTCCTCTTCCGCTAACAGCTTGTACGCTACTTGGAGAAGAAGTAAGCCACCGATTGCTTTTAGAAGAGGAATTTGAATCAGCCAGACCACAATCGCAGCAAAGACAATACGTAGCCCAATCGCACCAAATGTACCAATGAAAATGGCCTTTTTCTGTTGATGCTTCGGCAGATTTCGAGCTGCCATGGCGATAACAACAGCATTGTCTCCACTTAATACGATGTCAATCAGAATGATCGCAAGCAACGCGCTCCACGATTGAACTAAAAAATCAGCTATCATGTCCATAAATACAGTTCACTCCATTTCCAATGATGTCTACAATTACCGACTGTATCGTTTGTTATTTCGAAGCGTTTGTCCAACGCATATTCCAACCGAAGTGACGGTCCATCTCACTATGACCGGAGAAGTAATCAACCAATCTTCTGATATTGAACGTATCACCTTGTCTCTCAATCATCGCTACGGCACACATCACTTTATTACGGTCATGTACATCCATTCTCACTTCGATGGCTGGATTGTCAGCTTGCTTAATGGTCACCACTCCATCGGTTTCCGCCCATTTTGCAACACCCTCGTAAATATAAGCGTAGATCAAGATTCGTTCAAAGTCCTTGACGTTATTTCCGTTGATACGCAGATTTTCACCTTCTGAACGAGTACCCGTGCGATCATCCCCATCCAATGAAATATAGGGAAAACCGCTGTAGCTACCAAATCTTCTGCCCAACGCTTGTATACATCCTTTTTCTCCATCCGACATTTCATAAAGGCAGCCGAGATCAAGGTCAATTCCTTTACTTCGACCCAAAAAGCCCATGCTCTGTTTTGTGCCTTTATTCCAATTGAGGTTAACCAAAATCTCCCCAAGATTTGTTGAAGTTTTCTTTAAGCTAATGGCCTCTCCCTTTTTCTTTAACTCTACTTTTGTAATCGAAATGGGGGGAGAAGTGGACACGACAGGTTCGGGTTTGGGTGCAGGTTTTGGCTTTGTCTCGGATGCTCCCAGCTCTTGTGTTTTCTCTTGGGTTACCTCGATTCCAAAATTGCCACACAAAGCAGCCAGACCACCATGGAAGCCACTGCCGATCGCATTGAATTTCCATTGTCCTTGATGTCTGTATAGCTCTCCTGCCACAATTGCATTTTCAATCGTAAAATTATCGAGCGGAAACTGAATAATTTCAGCCTTAGTAGAACCATGTAAAACACGAAGACAAAGATTTGAAACACGATTAAATGAATGATTACGTGCAATTGCATCATATATGGTAAGTGTAAAGGCTATTTTTTCTACGTTAGTTGGGACCTTCGCCAAATCAATATCAAACAGCTGTCTTTCCGTTGATCCTGTTTGAAGTGACACAGAGCCATTCATTGATCGGGGATTGCCATAAAAAATAAAATCTTCATCTCGGTCAACTTTCCCACTGGCTCCAACTAAAAAAGCGGATGCATCCAAATCATGCCCGTTATTGGAAGCCCAACTCAATTCAATGGTAGTTTTGGATAGTCCGGGATTTGTCTTTGTTACATCTATTTTTTGTCCCTTAATCGTCGTGATTCCCATTTCGATCACCCTTTATTCCAAAGGTCAGAAAACAGGTGCTAGCGCAATTACTAGCACCCTTCTATGAATTATGAAACTTGCAAACCAAAGTTATTCGCTAGTGCTCTTAAACCACCAGAGAAACCACTTCCTACAGCGGCAAATTTCCACTCACCTTGATGACGGTACAATTCGCATACAACGATCGCCGTTTCTACAGAGAAATCTTCTCCTAAGTCGTAGCGCAGAACTTCACTGCCGGTTGTTTCGTCTACAATACGTACAAAGGCATTTGATACTTGTCCAAAATTTTGGTTTCGAACATCAGCCTCATGAATGGTAATCGTAACAGCTACTTTTTCAATATCTGCTGGGATGGCTTTCAAATCTACTTTGATTTGCTCATCGTCTCCATCACCTTCACCAGTCAGATTGTCGCCAGTGTGGACAACGGATCCATTTCCACCTTGAAGGTTGTTGTAAAAGATAAAATCTTGAATGCCACTAGCCTTGCCACCTGCACGCAGCAAGAATGCTGCAGCGTCTAGGTCAAAATCATGCCCGCCGCTATATTTATTTGTATCCCAACCTAAACCAACAACGATTTTTGTCAAATTCGGGTTGCCTTTAGTGAGATCAATTTTTTGACCTTTGGTTAAACTAATAACTGACATAGAAATTCAATCCTTTCATTTGTCATATTGAAGGTTTTAACCGATGTTTACTCCGAAATCGCGAGCCAATCCTGCTAATCCATCTTTGTAGCCAGATCCGATCGCACTGAACTTCCATTCGCCACCATTACGATACAATTCGCCGACTACGATAGCAGTTTCGATTGAAAAGTCTTCACCCAAGTCATAACGAAGCAGTTCCTCATTATTAGCAGGGTTCACAACGCGGGCATATGCATTGGAAACTTGACCAAAGTTTTGATTGCGAGCTTGTGCATCGTAAATCGTGATGGCGAAAGAAATTTTTTGAACACCAGCAGCTACTTTGGACAAATCAATATTAATTACTTCATCATCGCCTTCACCTTCTCCAGTACGGTTGTCACCAGAGTGCACAACTGAACCGTCAGGGCTAGTTGCGTTGTTGAAGAAGATAAAATGCTGGTCATCTAGCACTTTACCTGCATCGTTCAAAAGAAATACAGACGCGTCGAGGTCAAAACCTTGTCCACCATCGTATTTATTCGTATCCCAACCTAAACCAACATGAATTTGAACCAGACCAGGATTTGTTTTCGTGAGATCTACCTTCTGTCCTTTTTGCAAAGATACTGCCATGTTAAAAACCTCCTTATTTTTTCATAGATGTGATAAGCTTCAAAATTAGCTATATCTTCTTACAAGTTGGGAGATAGCTGTGTCTGTCGTTCCTTCGCCAATCGCCGAAAATTTCCATTCATCATTGTAACGGTACAGTTCTCCTACAATTAATGACGTCTTTCCGGAATAATTTTCGGTTAGATTAAACTTACACAGCTCTTGATTGTTCGAAGCATTAACTACGCGAATATACGCATTGCCAATCATCCCGAAATCTTGTCGACGGCTTACACAATCGTAAATATTCACAACAAACACCAATTTATGTACATCATTGGGTACCCGGCTCAAGTCTACATTCAGTTGTTCATCGTCACCTTCACCATCTCCGGTGAGATTGTCTCCAGAATGTACTACGCTGCCGCATTGACTTTTTTTGTTGCCGAAGTAAACAAGGTTTTTTTCTTTAGTTATTTTTCCATTCTGATCAAGCATAATTACAGAAGCATCGCAATCTATATTTGCGTTGCCGCCACCACCAAAAATTCCTCCGAGAAAACCGCCGCTTTTCTTGACTGGGTCCCAGCCCAGACCAACCAGCAATTTCGTTAATCCTGCATTTCCCTTTGTCAGATCGATTTTCTGTCCTTTTTGCAAACTAACTACTGACATGCTCTACCTCCCCACTCTATTGAAAATTTACAAATCAGTGCAATGGAGTAAAACGATTCATGCTATACCATTATTTCATAAATATACCAAAACTTCTACACGAATCCTGTAAAATCGACGTTTTATGACTATGTTTTGACAGAAAGCATCGATGGAATTTTTCATTTTGCAATTTTCATCTGTTGGATAACCCATTCAAGAATTTCCTCAGATGCGAGAATTCCGGTCTGCGCAGTAAACGGAAAAGACATACCTTCCTCTGAACGTTTCGCTAGATGATAAATTTCACCATGAGAAGGGATCAAACAATTACTCGTGCATGACACCAATGGCAAATCGAGCAAAGAATCACCTGCTACGAACAGCTCACTGCGTTCCTCGACACTTTTTACATAAAGAACAGCATCGCGTTTATTCACAGCTCTTGGCACAAAATAAAGCTTTCGTCCCTGGATAGATACTGTCCAGTTTCCTTGCTCCATCCATTGTACAAATCCATCCCACTCGTCCGTGGGCATTTTCTGACGATCAATGATGAAATAATAAAACAAATCCTCTGCCGATTTTTCATTTAGAATCCAGTCTGATCCTTTTATATCTTCAAACTGCTTCAAAATATCCGTAATAGAGATGCATTCATCCTCTATGCGCATACGAATCTTCTTGTTCCAGAATTCATCCACTGCCCCATTGCAGATGATATTGCCACCATTACTAGTGATTGCATACTTCGGCTTCAGCTCATTTTGAAAGATCGTAATTCTGTTGTATTGCTCGATTGTTCGTGTGGTTACCGGTATAAACAACATGTGCTTGTTGATTTCCTCCAGCAAGCATAGCGCCCGTTCAGTCATATACGAAATCGGTTTTTCATCCAGCTTCTCGATTAAGCGTACCTTCAGTGACGGGTCCGTTAAGAAGCGCTCCGAGTAAATTAACGTCTGGTCCAGATCACTGGCGAAGATCATTCTTTTTCCTCCCTCTGTGGACGAATAATTCCACAGCAAGAGTAAGAAAGGTCTGTACGCTCCTCAACTGGCACTCCACGGTCATTGGCCAGTAAAAGAATATGGGCTAAGTTAGGATTATCCATTCGATTCACAAGGATTTTCCAAGGTACTCTTCGCAAAAGTACACGAGTGGTTTCCCCAACACCAGGCTTGATTAAATTGATATCATCGATCTTATAGTCCTGTTGAATTCGCTGCACATCACGTTCACCGCTCCAAGTAATCCATTGCTCCTCATCTTGAATCAAATGCATGCTGCACTGCTGTTTTGCCGTATCTGCCAACTCGTGAAAATAACTAGAGATCGAATCAACAAAGAGATTGGATACGTCTTCTGACAGCCATTCACGGTAATATTTGGCCCCGTGAAAGTCCATTGGTCCAATTAAATCCTGGCGATGAACAGTTCGGCTGACTAAACCTGAGACGGTAGAATTCAGACATGCGCTCGGGATCAAAAAATCCTCACGCGTTCCAAATTTGCTCACGCAATGACCAGGGTCAGCCAATACTGCCAAATCGTCTTCGAGCTGGGTTCCTCTTTTTTCATTGAACTCTGTAATCGCCTTTCGCAGCACCCTCGTAATCGCACCTTTTCCAGTCCAGCCATCCACAAACTGAATTTTGGCCTCGGGATGCCTTTCTAACATATACAAAAGGGCATTCTCATCGATACCTTTTCCACGGATGATAGAGATGCTGTAGTGGGGAACGTGAAGCTGATGAATCGATTCCAGGTATCTTTTGATTAAAATACCGATTGGCGTTCCTGCTCTGGCGAGTGAGGCAATCACCACATTGTTCCCTTTGGTTGCCTTAATTAGCTCAGCTACGATTGCAACAGCCAATGCGACTTTTTTGGCAGAGCTTTGCAAGGTTTGATGAAACAATTCGATATATTCTTTAGTAGGGCGATACTCGATAGGTAACATTTCAGAATAGTGATGTCCCGTTTGTATTAATTCCTCTCGATCCTCTGTCCCTGTCTCTGTTATCAATCCGCTTATCTCTTTGAGCAGAAACGTCACATCATCTGAAGGGTAGCTGCCCATTGGTGAAGGCTCCTGGATACTTCGCTTCTCTACCCCTTTTTGTAATGAATGTAATTTCAAGAGTTTACGCCACCTTTATCCGAAGAATACGGCATATTTATTGGGAATGGAAAGATTATTCAGTACGGTATAAAAGGAGAGCAGTCGCTCTTCTGTCGTCCCTCGCTCAAAAAATACAAACACGTCTGAATAACAATCATCAGGGATGTTGTAACAAAAATTCAATACAAGTGGATCTTCCGGAGACTGGAAGGAGAATGCATTTTTCACAGCATACTTATCCATTTTAGAAGGATAAATCGGGCTCCTTGTCGTCGACTGGTACCAAACATCATCACCCATGTGCGCTGCGATCAGCATCGGAATATACATAAACTCGCCTGTCCCCATGCACAGTGCTTTCCCGGTTCGACGTGCCCTAAGTTCTATTCCCATTTGTCGGCAATATGTATTGAGTTCGTATTGATCCGAGCTCTGTATGCCAAAACGCCCGGTTTGCATCAAATACGGTCGATTGTTAGAGCAGCCCCTTGAATCTATCGAGCTATAGTTCATTTGTGGCCACTTTGCAGCTTCAATTTTTATGATGGAAGAAGTACCCCTACTTTGCTCAGCGCAACTATTTTTCTCGATTTCAGCTTTTTCAACAGGGGCTCCCTCTACTTTGATTTGTCCTTTTACAAAGGAAACATTCGTAATCGTAATGTCTAACTCGCTTTGTAACTCTTCGAACCGTTTGCAATCCTCATCAGATCGCCAGTCTAACAATGATGCTACTATGTAATGACTGCGAGGATATTTCATTTGAATTTCGCGAATGATATTGAGCGCTGTTTTCCCTGTTGTGATTTCATCATCTACTAAAACAATGGGAGCATCCGTAGCTAACCAGCTATCATCGCTTAGGTACATCCGTTGTGCCACCGCGTGAGAATGCTCCTCTTCAAAGGTAATACTGGGCTGGAAATCCTGTATTACCTCTCTTGTTGTATGGATATAGTGCGCATTGTTCTGAAAACAACTGAACATGGAATGACCAAGTGCTGTTGCAGTTTCTGCAAAGCCAATGAAAAGTACATGCTCAGGTAGTTCAAATGGTTTTTGTATCAGTTGCTGGTGGACCACTTGACTCATCTCTTGATTCATCAAGCCCTCAACGAGTGTCGTAGTATCTACCTGTTGGCCGTAGTAGTTCTCTAATAATCGTGCGCCCAGTAAAGCACCACTCACTAATGACACCGCAGGAATGACTGGAATATGCTTGCCCAGCACCTTACTTACAAATAAAAAACCTCTCTTCTTGTTAATTCTTCCTGCCATTCCAAAAAGCAGCTCTAGTGGAAGCTCAAATGGATTCTTCTCCACGACCACTTCCACTTTCAAACTATCGAGAATATTGAAGCTGTATCTTGGAGGATTTGGCCAAGAGGTTGATAAAGTTGATGTGCCCATGATACACCCCGTAAATTTTTGACTTCACCAATACTCTTTTCGCCCAATTGGTATGAGGCTTAACTTCATTCATTTTGTTGGAAAAATGACTTCTCAGTACGCCATTGGAATTACTCTGTAGAATGCTCATGGCATCCTCATATTCTTCATGGCTAACAACAGAAAGAGAATGAATGATCTTAATATGACTTGGATGAATAATAGTCTTACCTGTCAATCCATTCTCTTTATCCAGGAGCACTTCTTTTATTAGTCCATCTTCAAATTTATTTAAAAGCTTTAATCTCAGTTTTCTTCCTTGTACGCCGCCAAGCTGCTTTTCAAAGGGGGACTGTCTTAACTGCGGCTTTAGAAGTCGATCACCATTTGTGAAGTACTCCCAAACTGGACCTGAGAGAACATACCCTTTTTCGGTTCGGGTAAAAATATTGACCATGTCACTAATACAATCCCGAATCGTTGAAATATCGTATATAGTGACATCTGGTCCCCTTCTCAACCCAAATAGGCTTGAAAAGTCAGTAGCACCCATTCGGACATTCAAAACGAGATTTTCATATTTATCTAAAATTTGGCGTATCGAAACAAGCTCGTCCAACCGCGTTTCTTTATAAATAACCTCAGCCGATTCCAGAATAGGCATACCATATACTGTAAAGGAAAGAGGAGCGTTGATAGATTGGAGGGCAGAGAAGTATTCTTCGCCATTTTTGCTTGTGAATTTTGGAAAAACAAAACCGGTCAGCACATACAGGTCGTCACCTAGCGCATCTGCCATCCGTATCATTTGGGCAACATCCCGAACCCGAATGAAGATCAGAGGAACGTCGTTGATATCGATTGCACCGAGTTGTAGCGAATATGCCAGGGTAGCAATTTGTTTCAGTATGCTTTGCTCCGCATCCATGACTTCATGATCACCAATTGCATCTTCCAAACAAGCCACCATTGAAACAAGGCCTTCATGCTTCTTTTGTACAATATCTTGAGAGATCGTTGCCTTCGTTGCTGGCGTATACAAAGTGGCCCCTAAACTATAGGAGAGGATATCCTTTTCCGTGTTTCTATTGAACGAGATCGGTTTGCCATAAAATAATTCGTCGCGTTCTTCTATACTCAAATAATCGAAATGTCTCATACATCAACGTTTTTACTGCAGTAGTAAAAACTCTCCCCCCTTTCCTCATTTATCCACATCATTATTATCTGGAATCTATAAACATTTAGATAACATTGCATCCAATAGAGAAAACAACTGTAAATATCCCTTACTATTTCCAGTATAATAAAAATGTCGATATGAAACGAATTAAATTTTGACAAAAATTGCGAAAACAATGTCATTTTTTCTCTCTCAATTTCTAATCTATTTGGAGCCTAATAGTAAAATAAAAGAAGGGCTACCGATCAGGCGCCCTTCTTTTTTATAACTGAAACTCTGCTGGATTGAGATTAACAACTGCACAAATCTCTCGAACAACGGATTTTTCCTGTTCATCGAAATGACCATCTGCTGCTCCAATTGCGCAGCAAACACTGACAACAATTCGCGCAGCGTCCGAGTTATTTTTATACTTTCCGATCACTTTCAGAGCTTCCATCTTGCCTACGCCGTGATCGAATTCGAATCCAGAAACAAAGTGATTAAATCTCGCAATGACATCATTCATGTTAAAAACTTTCAACTCTTCGCTTCTTCCGATGTAAGCAGCCATTTTTTGTTTTTCCGAAGAATCAATACTTCCATCGGCGGCTGCTACCAATGCGCAGCCCGCTACTACTGCATCCAGAAAATCTCTGTTCTGAAACTTTTTCACTTGATCCTGCAACCCAACTTTTGTTGATTTCAACCAGTTGGTAAACGTACCTGCTATTGACATGCCGCATTACCTCCATGTAAATTTTAACATTTTTTACTTTCTGCATTATCATACCTCATTCGACAGCAGTTAACAAAAAATTTGATATTTTTCCATATAACATGTTCATTTCTATATATAGGATTGAGTCTGTATTCTATCTGCTTACACTTCGGTATGGTTTGATCTAGTGGGTAAGCTTTGCAGTTACAGGGCAGATTACTGGTGACAATCATTGACTGGCAATGAAATTCGTTCATCGAGTAAATGACGGCTTTACACTCACTAGCTTGCCGATCATGATTGAGCAGACCTGAACACAAAAAAGGGAGGCAAAAACCCAAGTGGTTTCGCCTCCTCTTCTACTATCTATTTTTTACTGTCTTATAGCGCACCCGACACGACATTTCCACGGAACATGACTGCCTGGCGTTTCGCTCTGCGTGCCACTGCCTCTGCGGACGATGCAGCATGGACGAATACAATATCCGCTTCATCCCCTACGTTTGGCCACATGCGGTTCCCTTCTTTATCAAGCGGTGTTTTGCCGCCTGTAATAAATCCAAGTGCCTGCGACAAGGAACCCTCATCCTGCATACGGAAGCGCTCCGCCAGAACTCCCACTTTTTCTAGGCTGTCACCGCGACCAAACGGGGACCAGTGATCGGTGATACTGTCATCACCAAGCGATACGGATACGCCCTTGTCACGCAAAAGCGGAATCGGGATTGTCGCACGGTTCACCGGCACGGTCGAGGTAATGGAAATACCGAGTCCGGCCAGCATTTCAGCTACTTCTCCCGCTTCTGCCAAGCTGATGTCGGCCAAAGCGAGCGCATGGCTGATTGTTACGCGACCTTGCCAGCCTGCTTCCTCTGTCATTTTGGCGAGGCGCTTGAAGGTGAAAATCCCTAGATGATCCGGGTCATGCAAATGAACGTCGATCGGTGCGTCAGCTTCTACAGCCAGCTCAAAAATCGTCGCCAGCGACTTTTCGATGTTTTGATCTACAGTTGCTGGGTCCACCCCACCTACGAAAGTAGCCCCCATTTTCAAAGCTTGGCGAATGTTTTCCACTTGATTGCTACGCAGAAGTCCTTGCTGCGGGAAAGCAACTACCTCACACTGGAGCTTGCCGCTAAACGTTTCCATGGCTGCCAGCGTCGCCTCCAGGTTTTTCAAACCGATATAAGGATCGATATTGCAATGGGTGCGAATCTGCGTGGAGCCTGCAGATAACAGCAAATCCAGCATTTTTTCCGCACGTTCTTGCGCTGTTGGCAACAGCTTTGGCATCAGCTTGCTTTCTTCCTCCAGGCGTCCCAGCAAATTTTTAACCGGAGTGACCGCCTTCCATGGACCGCCATAATACGTTTTGTCGATGTGAATATGCATATCGCGAAAAGACGGCAGAGCCAATAGTCCGCCAGCATTCTGTGTAGGAAGCTCGTTCTGTGGCATGTCTCCATAAACGATTTGGGCGATACGACCATCCTCGATCAACAAATGGGCGGTTTCGGTATTTGTCGCCACCACTTTTTCATTTTCCACACGATAGCCGCTCTCCAAGCGGACGTTTGTCATCCAATATGCTGTAGACATCTATTTCGTACACCCTTTCTCTATGAAAATAACTGGTGCCGTTCTCTTACATTCCAAATGTTTTCGAAGACTACACCTGTCCAGACACCAGACTACCTTTGAAAAATACTGCGCTCCGCTTTGCTCGGCGGGCGATTGCTTCGGCAGTGCAGGTTGCTTCTACGAGCAGCAGGCTCGCTTCATCCTCAGGCGCAGGCCACAGCTGCTTGCCTTCCACATCCAATGTGGTTTTGCCACCTGTAATAAATTGCAGAGATTGCGAGAGTGACAGCTCATCCAGCCAGCGAGAACGCTCCGCCAGACGCCATAGACGTTCCAGCACGTCCCCGTTCCCGTACGGCTGCCAGGAATCAAACACACAGTCACATCCGACCGCTACCTCTACGCCATTTTTGTGCAGCACCGGAACCGGCGGAATCACTCTAAAGTAGGGTACGCTCGTGATAATACTAATGCCCGCTTCGCGCAAAATCGCTGCCATTTCTTCTGCTTCACTCACGGGAATATCGCCTAAGGCAAACGCGTGACTAATCGCGACCTTGCCCTGCAACCCAGCATCGACTATCATGGCAGCCAAACGCTTCATCGTAAATGTACCCAAGTGCCCCATATCGTGCAGGTGAAGATCGATGCCCGCTTTGGCTTCTACTGCCATGTCGACCATCTGAAACAGCGATTCCTCGATATCCTCGTCCACAGTTGCAGGGTCTACGCCGCCTACGTGTGTAGCACCGTGGCGCAGAGCTTCCCGTACCAGCTCCTTTGCTTTGGTACGTAGCAGCCCGTGCTGTGGAAACGCAACCATCTCATGGGTCAAGCGGCCTTCAAACGTAGCGAGCGCCTCTTTGACTCCATGCAGATTGGAGATACCAACTTCAGGATAAATATCTACATGCGTCCGAACATGTGTGGAGCCATAGGAGAGCAAGAGGGCGAGGAAATTTTCGGCGCGCTCCTTTGTTGAAGTAGCCAGTCCTGGCAGGATGCGCTTTTCAATTTCACACCGCTCAATTACATTCGCTGCCGGAATAACCGCTCGCCATTTTTCCCCCAGCAGCGTCTTGTCCAGATGGACATGCTTTTCGATCAGGGAAGGGATCGCCAATTTTCCTTTCGCGTCCTTTTGCTCTAATCCATCTGTCAATGTTTCACTGGCCGGAACAATGGATGCGAACCTTCCGTCTCTGATCAAAAGGTGAAATAAAGCTGTTTCTGTCCCGGTAACAACGCCGTCTTCGCGATGATAGCCCGTCTCCAAGCGAACATTGGTTAGCCAATAGTTAGCGCTCATCCTTCATTCATCCTCTCTTTTTCAATCTTCCGACTCTATCCTATTTATTATCAAGGATATCACCTTGATTGGTTTGCATAATCTTTACGTCTATTTTCAGCATCTTTACAATTTGTCCAAATTGATTTTATTTATTATATTTTTCTGATAATTATTGATGAAAGAAGTGATTGAAAAAAGAAAAGGAATAGATCCCTCCCTTGCACCGGACGGTCTATTCCACGTTTCTCAAGGAGATACGGGGACAGCTCCTCTCCTGCTTATATTGGATACAGCCGTCTAATCTATCCCGTCACTTTCCTCATCACCCACTCAATCGGCCCCCGTGAAAATTTCTTACGCCACAAAATACTGACCATAATGCTAAAAGCAAAGAAACAAACCGAATAGGTCAAGGCAAAAGCCAGTGGCTGATTCGTAAAACGGCCGATTAGTATCAAAAACCCAATCCCTATGACCACATGACTAACATAGTGAGTCAGCGTTAATTGCCCTGTATGCACAATCGCCGTAACCACCCGACTGCCCGCCCATCTTTCGGTGACGTACAAGCACAGAATCAAGCCTGCAATAGCCGTTCCTGTCGCTGACAAAATATATAGCACGTTTGGCAAAATAGGGCCTGTGTTGAACAAAAAGGTCGATGCTTCTGGACCGATCCAAGGTGTCGAGATGTGAATCAAGACTCGTGAGAGCACCTCTACCACCGCCGTAATCACTACGCTAACCAGCAGCAGCCTTTTTCTTGTCCTCCCCTCTTTCAGATTCATCCTTCCCAGCCACATCCCGATCAAAAAGAACGAGAACCAGGGAAACAGTGGATGATAGCCGTTAAAGAACAAGTTTCGTGCAAAGCCCTCTACCGACCAAAAGTCCGCATAATTCATAAAGGGAACAGGCCCTGCCCAGCCTTCAAACGGGTTGTATCTCAGCTGCAGAAACTGGGCTACTACTAAAAAACCAAGGGCGAGTCCCACTAGCCATCTTGGATTCACCACTATGAGAAAGGCAGCTAAAAAGAGGTACACGCCATAGTAATGCAGGATATCTCCGGTCCACTCCAGCGTATACAGCAGAAGACCGAGCACAAACAGAAACACAGATCGCTTCCATATATTTTTGCGGCTTTCCATTACGAGATGTTGATCACTGCTGGCAACAGCCCTTTTCGTCATCATCGTGATTCCGATACCCGCCAGGATGACAAATAATGCGGAGGCACGCCCTTCAAACAGAGAAGTAAATGCGCGTAGCCACGCAGGACCGTTGTTTCCAGCACCCATAATCACGTTAAAATTAACGATTAACATCCCGAACATTGCCCAGGCTCTGGCGAAATCATATCCGATAATTCGTTGTTTCGTTCCCATTCTATTCATCCCTCGTAAATAAACTGTATACAGCCTCGATCCAGATTTGCTTGTAGTCAATCTGCTCGTCAAACATCATAAAGTGCCCGATGTTATCCAGAATCAAAGCAAGCATGTGCGCCTTCGCTGTGAGGTTGTCCTTGTTTCGTAGCAGACCAAGCGTACTCGCCTTTTCCAGAAGAGCCTCAAACCCGCTTAAATAATCTCTTTGCAAAGCTAGCAGTCGTTTGCTGAAATCCTGATTTCTGGTCGCAAGCAGCATATATTCCTGTAAAACCCTTGTAAAATAAGGGTCTTTGTCTTGCTCATCGATCATTTTTGCACCAATAGCAATCAGGCTCTCTACAAAATTGTCCTCTGTAAATTGCTCGAGATCGAAAAATGCCGCAAACTCTATCCCCTTGCAAAGCTCATCAAACACGCCCACGATGAGCGCATCCTTTGAATCAAAGTAATAGTAAATCGACGGCTTGGCGATCCCTACTTCTTTGGCAATCATCGTGTATGTGGTCTTTGCGATTCCATGCTCTGCAAACAAGCAATAGCTAACCTGAATCAGGGAAGCATGCGTTTCGTTACTCTTGCTCATGCCTTATCCTCCTCTTGCTTCTGTTACTCGTTGCCTTCAAAGCTTATCACCGCGCCTTACCACTTTCTACCTAACGTTAGGTAGCAAATTTATTAACTTTTGGCTCACAAAAAAGGACATCATCACCAGAGATGTGCCCAAATGCCAGCGTCTCGATTTTTTCATTTAAATCCGTCTTTTCCTATATCTGTTTGTTATAATCTCAAGAGTAAGCTATAATGAGTGAGATTTTTACAAGAGAGGAGATTTCTGCATGAAACTTAGAAAATGGAGCAGCTTTAGTCGCCTGATTGCCAGTGGTGTCCTCGGTCTAACGACGATACTGGGAAGCGTCTATACAGTACAAGCGGACGAGGTCCCTGCAGCTCCTTCGATTAGCCAGTGGTCGATTCCAACCCTACACGAAGGCGAAAAATACGGCATATTCCCACTTTCCTGGTATTATGACGGGACTTTTCAAAAGCCGATTACCACAGACAAGTTCCAAGCATTAGTGGCAGATACGACGAAGAAGCTGGATGGCTTGGGACTGAAGAAAAAGGGAACCCTGCCCGCTTCACCAGCAGCAGGTACAATTACGAGAGAGACTGTGACTCGCACTTTATATGCAATCCTTACACAGTACGAATTGCCTCAAGCTTTTGAGATCGATAAATACTCCGCAAACGAGTACCTCCAAAAGAAAGGCATTGTTCAGGGGACTCCTCGCGGCCTTCAGTTGGATCAGCCAAGCACCACGGAACAAGCCGCTGTTCTGGCTAGCAGACTCGTCGCGTATGCCTACGATACAGCACAAGCCGGAGCAAAAGGACTTCTCTGGAAAGCGACCAAGGGCGAGAACACGCTCTATTTGCTTGGCTCCATCCACTTGGGAAATCCGGACATGTACCCGCTGAGCAAAGAGGTCAGAGAAGCATTTACAGCATCCGACTCCCTGTTTGTCGAAGTGAACATGGCATCCGCCAATCCAGAAGACATGAAATATTTTACCGACTCCATGATGCTGACAGATGGCACGACCTTGGAAGATCATATTTCCAAAGAAACCTATGAAAAGCTTCAGAAGGTGTTAGACCAGCTGGGTCTTCCGAAGCAGGCTTTCGAAACGGTTAAGCCTTGGGCAATCACCACCAGTCTGTCCATGTCCTCTCTTGTTAGCTCACCAGAAGATATGAACCAAGCCGCTACGCTGGGGGTCGATATGTATTTCCTGCAAAGCGCAATGCTTACCGATAAACCGATTGAAGAGCTCGAAGGCTTAAAGCTTCAATCAGATGTATTCAACAACGTTCCGATGAACATTCAAGAAAAAGAAATGAACGACGCGCTCGATGCCATTTTGAATCCAACGGCGGCGCAGCAAAAGAACGCTGATGAATTCACCAAATGGCAGCAGCAATGGGCCAAAGGCGATGTAGATGGCTTTACCAAATCCTTTACATCCTCTCAGGATTTCGTAGAAAGCGACAGCGCAAAACGCTTGTTTGGCGAACGCGACAAAAACATGGCGACAAAGATAGCTGCCTTGCTCGATAAAAAAGGCAAGTCCACCTATTTTGTAGTGGTTGGCGCAGGACACTTTGTCTTGAAAGATATGATCATCGACCAGTTGAAGCAAAAAGGCTATCAGGTTGAATTTGTGAAGTAGTCGAATCGTTGTGCACACAAAGGAGCTGCCCCTCGTAAAAGCGGGGCAGCTCCTTTTATTGTGCCGTATAACCACCATCTGCAAATAAATTGATTCCTGTCACAAAAGAGGACTCATCATTCCCGAGGAACCACCTGTTATGACAGCGATACGATCCTGTAAACGTCCCACCACATTCACCTCATTTGCAGCAATGTCGTTCTAGATCAACGTCTCGATCACTTGTCCCCAACCGTTCTCTTCCGTGGCGTAAAAGTCTCCAACGATCATTCCCCCGCCAAGTACCTTTACTGGCTGTAGCTCATCCAATGGATCAGTGGGCAAGCCTTGCAGGTGCACTGTCGTCTTCCCAAGCTTCTCACTCAAGAGCTGAAAATCCGGTGACGTATCTCTGGAGATGATTTTCATGGAAGCGATCCCCTTGCCGTCTGGCCTCGGCACAACATGCAAATTCAGATGCGGATAGGTCTGCGGTTGGACGAGATTCGGTATGGTTTGTGTCAGGTCACACTCGATCTGGGCAATGACCTTTCCTTTTCGAACCGCCTGCCCTCTCACTTTGCCATCCTCTTCTCGCAAGTTGATGTCGGCATATTTCTTCGGATACCCCCACAGATCTCTGCCTGCTGCAATGGCTGAATCGTCATTTTCATACTCGAACAGGTAGTAGCCGCCGTAGCGATCTTTATGCTTCACAGGAATGACAATCGCGCAATCCATGAAAGCCACCTTGTCGCAATTACTAAAATCACTCACGCTCACGATGAACTGGTTGACCATATATTCAAATGGTGTGGGTTCCAAATATTTGCGAATGATCGCTTCATCTGCCTCACATAAAGCGAAAACGGAACGATATCCTTTGCACGTATACGGAACAAAAGGGTCTGGAATCAACGGTGCTTGAATCGGAATATTGTTTCCATGCGCTTTTACATAGGTACTCATTCTCGAATCCCCCTTCTTATCGATTGATCATGCCGGTCTTTGCCTGGTCCGAAATCGACTTACGTTTCGAGGCTGAGGTCCATTTGCTGACAGCCAGAATCACGATAGTAGAGACGAGCATACCTGGGATAATTTCATATAGATACACGGAATAAGGTGTGCTTTTCCAAATGACAACGGTTACAGTTCCGGAGATCATTCCCCAGAAAGCTCCCCACTTCGTAACTGCGTTCGAATAGAGCGCCAAAATAATCAACGGACCAAAGCTGGCTCCCAATCCTGCCCAGGCATAAAGCACGAGGGTAAAAACCGCTTGGATATCCATAAGCGCAAGTCCAGTTGCAAGAATCGATAGAATCACCATCGTGATTCTGCTGATCGTAATAACCTGTTTATTGGTATACTCACGCTTCGAAATGCTGCGTAAAAGATCGCTGGCGAGTGACTGTGTAGCCACCATCAGCTGAGATGAGAATGTGGATTGAATCGCCGCAAAAATGGCACCCAAGACTACACCGATCACGATCGGATGCATCGTTTCCATGACGAGCTGTGGAAATACATACTCGGGATCAGTCAGACTCGGAGTCAGAATCCGTCCGATGAGACCGAGCAGATTGGAGCCCATCATCACAATGATGACCCATACCATGGCGATAAAGGTCCCTTCCCGGATGCTCTTGTCATCCTTGGCCGAAAGAAAACGTTGAATGATATGCGGCTGGCCTGGTTCCCCCAGTCCGAAGCCTACGAGACCAACGATGATACCAAAAGCCGCAGCGCCAACTGATCCTCCGGCAGGTGTCAATAGCACCGGATCAAGCTGACCAAGCCGGGCAAAAAACGAATCCCATCCCCCTAGCTTGATGATCATATAGATCGGGAATGTGACCAGAACCATGATCATGATGAAGCCTTGAATCACATCGGTCCAAACGACTGCGCGATACCCGCCAAAAACGGTATAGGCAAGGACAAAAAACGCGCTGAAAATCAGCCCTGTGTTGTAGTCAATATCGATGATCGTGTGGAAAGCTTTTCCTGCCGCTGTTAATTGCGAGCCCATATAGGCGATAAAAAAGATAGCGATGATGACACTTGACGTAATTTTCAATAAATTAGAGCCGTAACGTTTTTCAAAAAAATCGGGGATACTCAGGCAATTGTATTCGGCCCCCAACCTTCGCAAACGCGGCGCGACCACGAACCAGTTAATAAAATAGCCGACGACAAATCCAGGCAGCATCCACATCGTCGAGATTCCCGCAACATACGAGTAACCGGCCGCTCCAATAAAAATCCAGCCGCTCGTATCCGTCGCCCCCGCACTGATCGCAGTCGCTACTGGCCCGAAGTTGCGATCGCCAAGGTAGTATCCCTCTTCGCTCTTGGACATATAGCGTTCCGCGAACAAACCAATGAGGAAAACGAGAACGAGATAAACAACAAAGGTAGTGATCATTTCGTGGGCTCCTCCCTCTTTTTAATCATGAGTAAAATCACTGCAGTGATGATTAAAGTAGAGACTGGAACAATCACATACAGAAACCAACCGATAAACGGAAGAGAACTATTCATTCTTACACCCCCGCATCCTTTTCATGAGTCACCATTTGATTTACAGGTAGACTGCTCCCCTCAGCTCCTCCCTTCTTATCAAAAGAAATAAAGCAACAGTCATGCCAACACCAAGCCCCTGATTTCATAAAATACATAGGGGGACTTGTGCATGGATCACCCATTCAACTAGCAAAACATTCGGTAATTACTCATTTTTGAGTAGCACTTAGCTTCATCTGATAAATGAACGGACGCAGCGTGTATTTATCGATTTTGTGATTCATCGTCTGCTGCGGAATATCCAATTTGCGCGCAGCTTTTGAGACATTCCCCTTTGCCTCCAAAAGAGCTTGCTTGATCATTTCCACTTCTACTTCCTTCAGTGCATCTTTAAGCGAGCCTTGCTGCTTGCGGCCTTCAACGGGTAGTGCTGAGGCTGTCATGGAGGAGACACCGAACAGCGCTCCCAGATTCACATCCTCCAGTTGAATGACTTCTCTCTCCTGCATGTTCATGGCTCTCTCTATCATGTTGCGCAATTCACGGATATTCCCAGGCCACATGTACTCCATAAAAAAGCTCATCGTTTCCTGATTGACTCCCTGCACCTTTTTGTTAAATTGTGCGTTGTAATAAGCGATATAGTGATCAATGAGCAGCGGGATGTCATCTCTTCTGTTCCGCAAGGGAGGCAGCTCCAGATAGATAACGTTGAGGCGGTAAAATAAATCCGAGCGCATCTCACCCGTTTGCAAAATCACCTCTGGATTCACATTGGTTGCCGCTACAATGCGAAAATCGATATCGATTTCTTTTTGCCCGCCGACCCGTCTCACTTTCTTCTCTTGGATGACACGCAGTAGTTTGGCTTGCAGGGAAAGAGGCATCGAGTTAATCTCGTCCAAAAATAAAATTCCGCCATTCGCGAGTTCAAAAAGTCCCGGCCGGCTATCCGCTCCTGTAAATCCACCCTTTTCCGTACCAAACAGGATGCCTTCCAGCAAGCTTTCAGGGATGGCAGCGCAGTTTTGGGCGATAAACGGAGCGTTTTTCTTTGCAGAAGCGGTGTGAATGGATTGAGCAATCAGTTCTTTCCCCGTCCCCGTTTCGCCATATAGAAGTACAGGCGAGAAGCTGTCCGCAATCAAGGAAATTTTGTCCTTTAGCGCTTCTATTGCACGGCTATTTCCAATGATGGAATCAATGGTATACATAGAGCTCACAGCAGGCTTCTTGTTTTGAGGATCAACCTGGCGTTCTTTATTTTGATAAAACACGATTTTTTTGGATAGCTCGTCTATCGCAGATATATCCTGAAATACTTCAAAAGCACCGGTCAACACCCCATTTTCATAGAGAGGAAAAGTAGAGGTAAGCGTCGTTTTTCGTTCTCCGCGATAGGTAACAAAGGTAAGCACTTTGTCGGTAATCGGTTGGCCTGTAGCCAATACTTTTACAAAATGACTGTGCTCCTGCTTCAGATTTGGAAAGACTTGAAAAATGTTTTCGCCAATCACTTTCTCCGGGTAAATCCCGATATTTTGTACAGCTTCATTCACATAGGTGACCCGCAAATTCAAATCGACGACCAAGACACCTTCACGAATAACCGAAAAAATTTGCTCCCATTGCTTTGATTTCCCTCTCAGATCCTCCATGCTATCTTTCACCTCTCGTCTTTTGGCATGTGACCATCTCACTATCTAATCATCACATAATTACTAATATTATAAACATTTCATCATCACTATAAATACAAGATGTACAAGCTCGCAGCTCTATCGTCAGCTGGGTGGCGTGCTGGCTATAGATTTGCTGAATGAGAATGGAAATAAATTCGCCAACTATTATTACTGCAATCTGCAAAGCGGCGAGTATCAGGAATATCTGTATCACTTCATGGAGCAGTTCGATTGCAATCCCAGTATTTATCATGTAGAGGACAGCTGGGATAACTACTTCTATATGGGACAAGCCATCGACAGCGAGTACGAGCATTGGCTTGAGAACAATCGCTGATCAGGTCTCGCCCTACAATAGCTGCAATCTCCCCCACTATCATTACAGCAAAGCCCATCTCATCGGAGATGGGCATTTTTTTTATCGTCCGCCTTTAGTGGGATGCTCTGTGGAAACGAAAATACATTGGTTGGATCATATTCTTTCTTCACTGATTGAAGTCGCTTTATGTTTTCGCCATAGTACGCCTTTGGCCAATTTTTGATAAGCAGGTCGGGCCAGTTTACGTAGTCGCCTGTTATATATTTTTTTAAAGCATCCCGCAATTCTTCGATCCAGCGTACATTTTGTTGTTTTTCATCTGGATCGCTCCAAGTTGCAAGATACTCCTGGGCGATAATCGCCTCCCGATAGAAAAAGGCGGTTTCAGTTGGGGAGTGCTGCCTGATTGCTCCTCCAAGAGATTGTTGCCAGATTCCCGATCTTTCGTTTGGGGCGTTCTCCAAGAAATGCTTCATTGTCGAGATCGCCTTCAACGGGAAAGGCTTTTTTAGAAAGGACCCGGATCGCTTACGGTGAGCTGGCCGGTTTCCAGCCGGTTCGTCAAAAAATTGGAAGGCCTTTTTATAAGGAACTTCTTTGATGAATACGTTTGTCGGTGAGCCAGTTTCGAGTAAAGGTCGAATCAGTGCCCGCAAACTGGATACTGGACCGACGAATTCACCTTGCGCAATGATTCGATTGGCTTCCTTTGCTCGTAATTCAATCTCAGAAGTAAGGCGTAAATCGGTTGTAGGTGCCCAATGCTGCCAAACATCAAATGCCGCTTCGAGATCTTCCCACCCCCACGAAATCGAGAAAATAGAGACCTTGGAAATGGCATGCACCTTGAATGTAAGAGACGTGACAATGCCAAAATTCCCACCGCCACCACCGCAGCAAGCCCAAAACAAATCACTGTTGTGATGCTTGTCTGCCCGAATCAGTTTTGCCCCATTCTCTCCATCCGCTATTACGATTTCGACTTCAAGCAGGTTGTCACAAGTAAGTCCGAACAACCGTGACAGCATCCCAATGCCCCCACCGAGCGCAAGGCCCACGAGACCAACACTGCTTTCGGTACCTGCCGGGATCGTAGTACCGAATTCCCATAATTCATTGTATACTTTCCCCAGACCAGCTCCAGCTTCTATTTTTGCTGTCATGTTTTCACGATTGACAGTAATTTTGTTCATCTCACTGACATCAATGACCAGACCGCCATTTACGAGCGAAAAATTTTCATAGCTATGCCTGCCGCTCCTTATTCGAAACGGCACTTGATTTTCCCTCGCCCATTTCAGTGCATTCACGACATCATCTACATCCTGGCAAAACACAATGATCTTTGGGAATTTAGGAACGCTCAAATTATTATTCGTTCTGGCAAGCTCATAATCAGCATCATCAGGCGTAACGATTCGCCCTGTTAGCTTTGTCTTTTCCAAAAGAGAACTCCTTTCTCAGATGCTGTAGTCAGAATGTTATATGCTATGAATCCCATTGGAAAAAGACACTTGATTTTATAGGCAAAAGGAAAGCGGCAGTCTAAGGCTTTGTTGAAAAAGTCCTTATGCTGCCGCTTGATGATTCCATTGCGTCCACCCTATCCAATTATTTTGCGACTGCTTGCACCTTGTCCTCGATGATTTTTCCATACGTCAACGTAAAATCACCTACGACAAAAACACCGCCCAATACTTCGACAGGCCCCAGCTCCGCAATTGGATCATAGCTGGAATACTCCCAATTCACTTTGGCCGTTCCGGTTTGGCGCGTATGGATGAGCGAGTCCACAAATTCATTTAAAATGACTTGATCCATATCCATGCCATACTTGTCCGCTCGTGGCATCCGTTTGACCTGGAGCCGTGGAAACAGATTCGGCGGATTTACTTCGACGTCCTCAAAGGTAAGCGCAATATCAATGATGGTCTTACCCTTGCGGATGATTTTCCCTTGTGCGAAGCCCTCTTCGCGGTTGAATTCTACCTCGGCGAGCTTCTTGGGATATCCCCAGATTTCTCTTCCTGCACAAAGCGCTTCGTCCGTATCGACGTACTCGTATGCCATGTACGCTCCAACAATGTCTTTATATTTGCAGGGGATCACGATTCCACCCTCGGAATACGGATCGAGTCCTTCAATGACTTCATTTTTCAGCACGAAAATCTCGAAAATATCTGAAACATATTCAAAGTCCTTTGGCAAAAACCGCTCGATCGCCTCACGATTTCCCCTGCAGTAAACACTGATTTTCTCGTAATTTTTATAATGATAGGGAACCTGCGGATACAATGGCGCGTAATCGGGTAAAATCGTGTACTCTGGTTTTAGCATGCGAATATCTCCTTTAACATGGATTTGCTAGTCGGGAAGTAAACTTTGCAAATCACATGCCAAGGAGTTCCTCCTGCTTAGGAGGGATTGAATTGCTCGTCGTGATACTCATAAATCTGTGGTCCATTTCGGTAATTACTCGTTTTTGAGAAATTCATTTCAACTCTTGGATTCAATCGGAATTTGAACCTCCACGTAAGTGTCGCCATTATCTTCGAGTGATTGTACATACACTTCTCTTCCAGGCTGGTCCTTTTTTATTCGATAGTGATTGTCCACGAGCCACTTGGCCAAATCCATGCAGGCCGTAGAAGGAACGAATGGGTCTACACGTTGTAACAACGTTGCCATCATCGGCTCCTCCGGCAGCATGCGCACATTCAGGATGTCTGAGGTTACGGCAATCTCCTGCTTGAGCGAATAGGCTACCTCCAATTCAAATTCCGCCTCATTTCTCTCCGTTTCTTTCCACATAACCATCCGTGGGAGCAGCTGTTTTTTTTGTTTGCCTACCAGTTGTTCTAACGTATGAAACAGCTTCGGAATCTCTTCCACCGTACCATGCGAGTAAAAGGAAATGATTTTTTGTGCTTCCACGCTTTTCATGACCACTTCTTGTTCCTTTTCTACCCTTCCCTCTCGCTCAAGCAACAGCAATCGATCTTGAATTCTACCTAGTCGCGCCTGCTCTTCCTCGAGCATCTGTTCGATTTCACTTTCTTTTGTCCGAAGCATTTCTTGGATGAGCTCTGTCGAAATATCTTCACGCAGTAACTGCTGAATTTGCTGCAGGGTAAATCCCAAGTCCTTATACAGTAGAATGCGATTGAGTGTAAGCAATTGCTCAGCTGAGTAATATCGATAGCTGGTCTCTTTGTCGATATGAGCTGGCTTCAAGATGCCGAGCTGGTCATAATATCGCAGCGTTTTTAAAGAGACACGACTCAGTCGGGAAAAATCACTGATTTTAAACATGCGCCAACCTCGCTTACGCGTTTTCTTGCATTATAACCGATTTGAAATGGCGAAAGAGTCCTACTCCTTTTTCCAAGTATGCCTCTTGACCTTCCCCTATACGGGAGCGTTTACAGTTGATACTGAACCAGAATTCAAAGGGGAGAAAACAGATGGACTACGACATTTTTGAGCTAGGAGATGTAGAATTGCAATCAGGGGAGACACTCCCACAAGCATTTTTAGCCTATAAAACGTATGGCACACTCAACGCAACCAAGGATAACGTCATCGTTTTTCCTACGTCATTTGGCGATCAGCATTATCAGAATGAATGGCTGATCGGAATAAATAAGGCGTTAAACCCGGAGAAATATTTCATCGTGATACCCAATATGCTGGGGAATGGATTATCCTCGTCTCCTAGCAACACAGCAAGCCCTTTTGACAAGGCGAATTTTCCGAATGTCACGATCTTTGATAATGTCGCTTTGCAGCATCGGCTGCTGACAGAGAGGTTTGGCGTCAAGAAGGTTGCTTTGGCTACCGGATGGTCGATGGGGGCGATTCAGGCCTTTCAATGGGGAGCAAGCTATCCAGATATGGTAGAGCGTTTGGCTCCATTTGCGGGGACCGCCAAGACCTGGCCGCACAACTCGGTCATGATCGAGGGCATACGAGCTGCACTGCAAGCAGATGCTGCGTGGAATAAAGGCATATACACAGTACCACCTGAGCTGGGCTTGCGTACATTGGGGCGCGTTTATGCGAGCTGGGGATTTTCACAAGCCTTTTACCGGGAAGAATGCTTCAAAGAGCTGGGCTTCGCTTCTCTTTCTGATTTTATTGTGAAGTTTTGGGAGGAGAGCTTCATCCAATCAGATGCGAATGATTTGCTGGCTATGATGTGGACTTGGCAGCATGCTGATATTAGCAGGAATCCCTTGTATGCTGGAGACTTTGCCCTCGCCTTGAAAAGCATAAAGGCACAAACCGTTGTGATGCCCGTGAGGACTGATCTATATTTCACACCGGAAGACAGCGAATACGAGACGAGTCTCATAGCGAATGCTACTTTTCAGCCAATTGAATCGATCTGGGGACACTTAGCGGGGTTTGGATTGAATCCGATCGATGCGAATTTCATTGATTCAGCACTAAAAGTTCTACTAGAGAGAACTTAAACAATTGTTTAAAGAGACCCTGCGATGGATACTAGCGAAAATGGTCCTACATCAGGGTCTTTTGATTCCCGGCCAAAAGCCAAGAGTCCGCTTGGATCATTTGCCAGCCTAGCCGTTACACTGCAAAGAGCTCGTTCGCCAGCTCATCCAGCGTCTCAATGTCTTGCAACGGGAGAAGAGTCGGCAAGGTATAAAAGACATCCATCGCATAATGCTGCATGAGACCATGAGCCTGACGGTAGAGCGCCATCCCCATCGCCTTTTTAGCGAAATCCTTGGTCATCGGCCAGTCGCTTGCCGCAAGAAATGCTCGCAGCAGCGACTTGTCGCAATTGAACAGATCGAGGTGGAGCTTGGCGAATTCGTAGTGCCGATCGGTCACCATTGCATCGCCCCAATCGATAATCCCGGAGAGGTGTCCGTTCTCGACGAAAACATGACGAAACATCACATCTCCGTGGACAAAGACAGGATCGAACGAACCAAGCCCCGCAAGGTATTCGTTCACCTGCGCTACCAGATGGGCAGGCAGTGAGCTGTTTGCAATAGCCCTGGTTACGTCCATGCCGGACCAGTCATCATGTGTGGCGATACCCGAAGGGCTCAATGCATGTACTCTGCGCATCTGGCATCCTAGCTCGTGGGCCACCCTAAGCTTTTGCTCAGTGTTAAGATCAGCGTACTGCCAAGTAACCCCCGGCATCCGAGTGGTAATCAGATAAGACCATGGATTATGAGCATCTTCAAAAAGGCGGCCTTCTCCGCCCAGCCGAGGTACGGCAATTTCCCGGTCAGTAGCGAGCAACAGCTTCGCTGCTCGTTCCGCTTCGAATGACTTTTCGCTTGATTGCATATAACCAAACAGCTTAACAACTACATCCCCATAAAGGAAGGTCGGATACGTCCCGCCAAGCCCTGCCAGCAGCTCCTGATCCTTTTTCTCCAGACCATGACGCTCGAGGATAGCAGCCACATACAGCCACCAGAAGTGAATGTCATCCTTGCGTGATATATATTCCTGCAGGGACGAAAAAGTAGGCGGCCCAGATAGATGATGATCAAATGAATGTTCAGTTGTACTCAAAATATTCCCTCCCACATAAATCCTAGTGGCATGGAAGAGAGCCTAACAAGCAGTCATCTCCCCTGCCCTTTTGCAAAATGGACTTGGATCATAATGACAGCTGTTCTCATGATCATCACTCACTCTCTTGTAAATTACCTCTATTATAAACACCTGGGATTATCTGGATCAACGTCATTGAGAGAAGACGAGCACGCAAAAAAGGCCGCCGACCTGATCGACAGCCTGCCCCTATACAATTCAGCATTCTTTACATTTCCAATGGCGATTTACGTATAACCGCCACACTTGATTCCCGCACGATCAGTCGTGGTTCGAACTGAACGCGCTCATAAGCCCCTGCTCCTTGCTCGCGAATCCGTTTCAACAAAAGCTCTGTAGCCAAACGAGCCACTTCATCCCCCATAATCGAAACCGAGCTGATTTGCGGAGTCGTAATCGTCGTCCATAAATTGTTGTCGATGCCCACCACGGCTACATCATCAGGGACACGGACACCCAGCTCCTTGAACCGATTCACAATCCCGATCGCCACCATGTCATTAACCGCATAAATAGCGTCCGGCATATTTTTCAAGCTGAAAAAGTAATCCGCAGCACGCAAGCCCGTCTCAAAGGAAAAGTCCTCACCGAAATAAACCAAGGAAGGATCGACATGCCCCAAAGACCCTTCGTAGGCAAAGTATCGTTCCTCAATCTTGTCCTTGGGTGCACCTGCATAGGCAATCCGCGTACGCCCGATCTTGATCAAATGCTCCATGACGAGGCGACCTTCCTGTCGAGCGAGGCTGACTACATCTGCTTTCACATGATCGTCGAGCTTTTTTCCATAATTGATAATGGAAACCGGAACACTGGCTTTATTAATCAAATCTACCAACGTCTTTGGATAAGCAAGCGGCATGATAATAAGCCCATCCACATGCAGCTTTTTGACCTCGCGCACGGTCTCAAGCTCAGTTCGGGCATTCCCAGACGTGTTGATTTGCACGACCCGATAGCCATGCTGCTTGGCTGCTTGTTCTACAGACCAAGAGATTTCCGGAATAATCGCGTTGCGAATATCTGGTACAGCAAGTGCAATTTGATACGTTTGACGTATTTTCAGACTCTGCGCAGAAGTATTCGGAGTAAAGCCCAGCTCCTCGATGACCTGCAATATCATTGCTTTGGTCTTGGGGCTGATTCCCCCACTATCATTAATAGCCCGCGATACGGTAGCAATCCCTACGCCCGCCCGCTTCGCTACATCTTCAATCGTCACTTTATTTTTCATGAGAATGTAGAGATCCTTTCCATATCGGAACCGTTTTCTGTTTTCCGAATCAAATGTAGCTTCCTTCCTCGTATTATACCATATCTCCATGACGTGATAGCAAAGCTGGCGGCAAGCCACAAAGCTTGCGAGCGTTTCTACAGCCTATAATGGCACGACTCTCACCACTACTAAGCTCCCACTCAACGACCACACTTTCTGACCTTTTTCACACATATATCGATTTGACAATATGTCAAAGTTATGACATATTTATTTCGGAAACGTTTCCTATTTCTCTTGCTGAATTCCATATATAATCCTCAAGTCCGACAAGGAGATGACAGTTATGAAAGCGTTGCGCTGGCATGGTTTGAAAGACCTGCGATTGGAAACGATTACGGAGCCTCAGGCCCTTAAAGGAAAAGTAAAAATCAGAGTGGAATGGTGCGGTATTTGCGGTAGTGACCTGCATGAGTACGTGGCTGGTCCAATCTTCATTCCTGAAGGCACTGCTCATCCACTAACAGGTGAAAAAGCTCCAATCGTAATGGGACATGAATTCTCCGGACAAGTCGTAGAAATCGGGGAAGGTGTCACCTCGATCAAAGTAGGCGATCGTGTAGTTGTAGAACCGGTTTTCGCATGCGGCACATGCCCAGCGTGCAAACAAGGCAAATACAATCTTTGCGAAAAAATGGGCTTCCTCGGTCTGGCGGGAGGCGGCGGTGGCTTCTCCGAATATGTGGCTGCTGATGAACATATGGTCCACAAAATTCCGGACACCCTCTCCTATGAGCAAGGTGCCCTCGTCGAGCCATCTGCTGTCGCTCTTTATGCCGTTCGCTCCAGTCAGCTGAAAGTCGGCGATAAAGCAGTTGTATTTGGTGCAGGTCCTATCGGCTTGCTCGTCATCGAAGCATTGAAAGCTTCTGGTGCCGCAGAAATTTATGCTGTTGAGCTCTCTCCAGAGCGTAAACAAAAAGCAACAGAGCTGGGCGCTATCGTCATCGATCCAAAAGAATACGATGTCGTTCAAGAAATCCACAACCGTACAAACGGCGGTGCCGACATTGCGTTTGAGGTAACTGGTGTACCACCAGTCCTGACGCAAGCCATCGAATCCACCAAAATTGCAGGACAAATCATGATCGTCAGCATCTTCGAAAGAGAAGCGCCGATCAAACCAAACCACATCGTCATGAAAGAACGTAACATGACAGGTATCATCGGTTATCGTGATGTTTTCCCAGCTGTTATCAGCCTGATGGAAAAAGGCTTCTTCCCTGCGGACAAGCTGGTCACTCAACGAATCAAGCTGGACGATATCGTGGAGCATGGATTCGAAGCTTTGCTGAAAGAGAAAAATCAGGTGAAAATTTTGGTGAGTCCGAAACAGTAACGCTGAATGAAGGAAAGCCAGGGATTCGTTCCCTGGCTTTTTTTGTTGCCTCTATAAAATGCAGCATATCGTATAATGGATATAACTAGAAATCCAAATTTTACAAATATAGGAGGATTCTTTATGTCCACTATTGCTTCCCAGTACCAAAACGTCCCTACTACATGCATTTCTGATGCGCTTCAGGGGCTGACCAACATGGATAGCAGCATCAAGCCATTAAAAGAAGAGTACCGAATTGCTGGACGAGCATTCACTGTGCAAATGCCGATTGGTGACAATCTAACGGTCTTGCAGGCTATCCGGGAAGCTCAGCCTGGCGATGTGCTTGTGATCGATGCAAAGGGCGACACCTATCAGGCGATTGCTGGAGATTTTATTGTCGGTCTCGCCCAAACGCTCGGCATTCAGGGAATCGTGGTCGACGGAGTCATCCGCGATATTATTGGAATCAAGCAGCTGGACTTCCCCGTGTTTTGCAAAGGAACGGCTGTTGCCGCCAGTGCTAAAGCAGGATGGGGCCAAATGAATGTACCGATTTCGTGTGGAGGTACCAGTATTTCGCCAGGTGATATGATCGTGGGAGATGCGGACGGCGTCGTGGTCATCCCGCAATCAAGGGAACAGCAGATTCTCTCCCAAGCCTTGGACAAGTTAGCAAAGGATCAGGCTAGAGAAGCCAGCGTTTCTGGCAATCCTGATGCGGTCAGAGCTTATCTGGATGAGTTTCTGGCTCATGCCAAACGAAAATAAGGCAACAGGTAAAAGGCGCCCATCGAGGCGCTTTTTGCGTAAAAGAAACCTTGCTGAAAAGGAGCAATTCTATCATGGATGATCTTTCATCTAAACGCTTACTCCGCAGACCCTTGTCCTGTCACTGTCTCGGCTTTGTCTACCTGTCTCATCAACAGTCGCATGGAAAATAGAATCCCAAGAGCCGCCAGGATTAAAAAGCTGGCAAGCACCACATACCCTACTTGGGTCCCTGTCGAGTCGAGCATGACTGTAAACAGTGCGAGTAGCGTAAGCCTCATCAGCGTACCAATCGATTTAAAGAAGCTCATGACTCTTCCCATATAGCGATTCGGCAGCAGCTCCATGTACAGTGTCTGGCGGATCAGCCTGGTGGAGACGTTGCACCAGCCGATAAAAGCAGAAAGCAGTACAAATACCCACCCGTTTGGTATAGCGATAGTCAAAACAAATACGATGGCCATGAACACATAATTTAGCACCATGTACGAAAAGGCCCCGAGCTTTCGACTAAACCAGGCAAGCATGATGCCAGCTCCCACGGCTCCAATCGAATATGTCACTTCACCAAGCGAATAAATCTTCACATCTTCTCGCAAAACCTGGCTCACAAAAATCGGGTTCAACAGATTCGCCAGCATAACGGCTATGAATGGCACCAGAGCAGACACCCCGAAGATCATAAACCCTCTTCGCTCCCTGATATAAACCCAGCTTTGATAAAATTGCTCTACCCAAGACCTTCGCGGGGATTTCTCCGCTTGATTACCCAGCGTAAAAACGTAGTCGATTCCTGATAGCATCAAAAAAGCTATCAAGTACGTTAAAGCATTGAACAGTAGTACCACATGCAGTCCGAATTTGCCCAAAATCATTCCCGCGAATCCTCCTGCTAAAACCAATGCTGTTTGATTCTCAATCTCCAGCAAAGAGTTGATCGCCTTGTAGTGCTTGGGAGTGAACGTTTCCTGTACAAAAGCAGCCTGTGCTGGCTCATGAATCTGAAACATGAACAACGTCGCCATATAAAGCAAAACCAGCATCCACTCGTGATAACTCCCCCAAAATCCCCACACTGCCAAGAGCGCCAGTACGACGAATCCACCCAGCTGTTCGATCTGCAGAATCGCCTTGCGGGAAAAACGGTCAATCAAGGTACCCGAATAAGGTCCCACAAGAAGCGTCAGGATGGAAGAAAGAAGCATCGTAGAGCCAAGCAGACTAGCCGAGCCCGTCGCCTCCACCAGATACCATGAGATCCCAATCATGGTCATCCCCTGACCAAACCCCGAGAATAAATTCGAAAAGAACAGCCTGCGAAAATTTTGATTCCGAAAAACCTCTCCCACTCTCGTCACTCCTTATGCTTTTGTCGGGCAAATGGCCCTAATAAAAGCATAAAGGAGCCTGATCATGACGCGGTTTCCCAGCATCAATTATCAGGCTCCCAAGATTACGGTGAGCAGTTCATTATCTTTTTCCTGATGAAAGCATATCACTTTTTTGCTCTATATGGCAATATCCCTTAAGGATTAAGCGCTCTCGCCATCGCGTCCACATAGTTTTGGCTTGCACGTATGCTCACTTCCGCCTGCGGGACGAACACCTCAAAGCAGTGGTAGCTACCAGGATACAGTTGAAATTCCACATCTACGCCCGCTTCCGCAAGACGCGTCACATATTCGATCGTCTCGTCCCGAAACAGATCGAGCTGCCCGATGCATGTATAAGTCGGCGGCAGTCCCGCCAAACTTTCTGCTCTTGCCGGCACAGCATATGGAGACAGCTCATTTTTACTAGCATCCTCGCCCAGGTACATGCTCCAAGCCGTCAAATTGTTCGTCCGGTTCCAGGTTGCGTTGTCTGCCGTGATTTCATAGCTCGACGCCGTGCGATTGTGATTGTCGAGCATCGGATACAGTGGCATCTGGAAAATCAGTTCTGGTCCGCCTTTATCGCGTACCAGTAAAGCAAGTGCTGCCGTCAAACCGCCTCCACCGCTTGCCCCTGCGATGGCGACTCGTGCCAAATCGATGCCGAGCGACTCTGCTTCATCTGTCATCCAGAGCAATGCGGCATAACAGTCTTCGATAGCCGCTGGATAAGGGTGTTCAGGTGCTAGTCGATAATCAACTGATACCACGACACAATTAGCCGCCTGAACAAAACGCTCGCATAAAGCGTCATCCATATCAGGATGCCCGAGCACATAGCCTCCCCCGTGAATCCACAGCATAGCCGGAAGCTTACTGCCAGTTCTCTGGCTAGGCTCGTAAATTTTGACCAGCATTTCTCCCGCCGCCCCCTGAATCATTCGGCTTGTCGTGTTTACGTGCTCTGACTTTTCGATAGGAGGATTTCGCAGCATCGCCCTGCTTGCCTCCAAATTTTCCTTCAATGGAAAACCCGGAAATTGTTCCAATGCTTGTCTTAATTCTGGCAATACCCGACTCTGAAAATCCATATAGATCCCTCCAAAATATGATTATGCTTCTTGCTGTGTCTCAGCTTCCCATTTGGCTATTTCCTCTCGTACCCGTGGCGCTACTTCTGTTCCCAGTAGCTCGATGGCACGCATCACCTGGTCATGCGGCATCGTAGAAATCGGAACATACATCATGAATCGCGTAATGCCGACATGCTTGCGAAGGTGAATGATCTTTTCGGCAACATAGCTTGGATCGCCAACATACATTGCGCCTTCCAGACCGCGCGCTGAATCGAAGCTAGCCCGACTGTAATGTGACCAGCCCCGCTCCCTGCCGATTTTATTCATACCTGCTTGGGTCGAAGGAAAAAATGTGTTTGCCGCAAGCTCCGTATCTTCTGCAACAAATCCTAGTGAATGCGAGCCAACCTTAAGCCGCGAAACATCATGACCAGCATGTACGGCTGCCTTTTTGTAAAGCTCTACGAGTGGCGCAAACTGCCGCGGGCTACCGCCTATGATCGCCAACGTCAGTGGAAGCCCGAGCAAGCCAGCACGAACCACTGAGTCCTGATTGCCTCCGCTTCCGATCCAGATCGGCAAAGGATTTTGGACGGGCCGCGGATACACGCCTAAATCGTTAATCGCTGGTCGATGTCCGCCTCGCCAGGTTACTCTTTCAGACTTTTGTATGGTAAGAAGCAGTTCCAAATGTTCCTCAAACAGCTCTTCATAGTCATTTAGGTTATAGCCAAACAGTGGAAACGATTCGATAAAAGAGCCTCGACCCGCCATGATCTCCGCGCGTCCATTAGACAGACCATCGAGCGTAGCAAAATCCTGAAAGACACGTACAGGATCTGCTGAAGAAAGCACTGTCACCGCGCTGGTCAACCGAATCCTTTTCGTCAACGGTGCAGCTGCAGACAGCACAACGGCCGGTGAAGAAGCTGCATAATCCTTGCGATGATGCTCACCGATGCCAAATACATCAAGTCCCACCTGATCGGCAAGAACAATCTCCTCGACCACCTCACGCAATCGCTGTGCGTGACTGATCAGTTTACCAGTATGAACATCCGGCGTTGTTTCCACAAACGAAGTAATTCCTATCTCCACGAGTTCACTCTCCTAGCTGAATATTTATTTGTACCAACCACTTGGTCAGCAAAAAACTCAATATGAAATATCTTAATTTAGAGCTATTAGTTTCAAGCTGGCTACGAGGAAGCTGGCTGATTCTATTTCAGTAACTTATTTGGCACCGGCTTTATTTCCAGTCATAGCTTTTACTCGGCTGGTCATGGCCCAAAACAGAAGCGCAAGAGCACTTACCGAGGCACCAAGCAAACATACTCCGTCCCAGCCATAGTGGGCATATGCATAGGTCGAGGTAATGGAACCGCTAGCCACACCGATCGAATAAAACACCATATAGCCAGCCGTGAGACGACTACGTGCCTCTATACGCAAAGTGAAAATCATGCTTTGATTCGTAACGTGTACAGCCTGCACTGCCAAATCAAGAAGAACAATTCCAAGAATGAATACAAACAGCGACTGCTCTATGTAGCTGATCAGTAGCCATGACAACAGCAGCAGAGTCAAAGCGATGCCTGTGGTCTTCTGCCCGTAGCCTCCATCCGCTAGCTTTCCCGCCCGTGCTGCTCCTAGGGCTCCGGCAACTCCTGCCAAACCAAACGCACCGATTGCCGTGTGTGAAAGAGATAATGGCGGCGCACTTAGCAGCAGTACCAATGGCGTCCACATGATGCTGAAAGCAGCAAAAATCAGCATAGCGAGAACAGAGCGAATGCGTAACATGTGTTCCTGTGCGAGCAGCATAAATACGGACCGGAGCAACCGGGAATAGGACAGTTGTTGTGGCTGCTTCTCCCGCCTGTTGTTTGGCAACACCCGAAATAGTACGCAAGCCATCAGAAGCATGAGTGCAGCAGAGACCAGATAAACGGACCGCCACCCCGAGAAATCTGTCAGTACTCCCGAAAACGTTCGCGCAAGCAGAATGCCTATCACGATTCCGCTAGTTACTACTCCTACTACCTGTCCTCGGTTCTCAGGGGCTGCCAATGTCGCCGCAAATGCCACAAGGGTTTGTGTCACAACAGCAAGCAATCCCACCAGAGCTATGCCTGCAAACAGTACCGTGCTGGTGGACGCAGTCCCGACCATCACCAAAGCGATCACTGATAATAGCATCTGACCTGTAATCAGCCTGCGTTGGTTCAGGAAATCTCCAAGCGGCACAAGCATAAGCAGTCCTACGGCATAAAAGAGTTGAGTGATCGTAATCAGGCTGCCGATGATGGAATAGTCGATTCCAAACTCACGTGCGAGATTATCAAGCAGTGGCTGGGCAAAGTAAATATTCGCAACTGACATTCCGCAGGCAACCGAAAACAATAGGGTCACTGAGCGTGACATAGAAGAACTGGGAACGGGACCACTCGTGACAAACGTCGCCTGTGACGAATCTGCCTGCACCTTCTTTTTGACAGCTACTTTTTCTATGACCTCCTCCATTTGGTTCTCCCCTTACCTCCATATGTTGATTCAATACCAAAATAACGTATCGATCAGTATGTTATTTTGCCCAGTAAATATATCCCACACTTTCTGTCGCTGTCAACATCATCATTTAGCAAAAACGATCACTAGCTAAAAAAACGCCCCACTATACGAATAGCAATAACAACGTGCAATTGACAATCCATACGGATCATCATAGAATATAACATACTGATAAGTAATGAATTAAATTCCGTTATCTGAGAAAATCGAGAGAGGTATTCATTATGGCAAGAACGCGCGAGTTTGACGCAGAAAAAGTATTAGACGCTGCAATGCAGCTTTTTTGGGAGAAGGGGTATGAAGCGACCTCATTAAGTGATCTGACTTCCCGAATGGGAATACAGCGCCCCAGCATATATTCAACATTTGGCGACAAAAAGGAATTGTTCGAGGCCGCACTACGCAAATATACGATGTCTCGTGCCTCCGAGGTGCGAACCAGACTACAAGACCATCCGTCTGTAAAAGAAGCCTTTCGCATTTTTTTTGAAGAGGTGGTAGATGAAGAGTATGCCGGAAGTCTCAGCCGTGGATGCTTCTGTATTAATACCATGGTCGAGCTTGCTCCTCATGACGAGAAATTTGAAATCCTGACAAGAGAACACCAAATGTATCTCTCTGTCATCTTTCAAGAGGCGATAGAACGTGGGATAAAATCAGGCGAGCTACAGGCAAATATGGATGCAAAGTCTGTATCGCAGTCGTTGATTGTATCGTTAATTGGACTGACTGTACTTTTGAAATCTCGTCCAAACCGATCCTTTATTGATAACGCCGTCAAAATGATGCTCGCATCACTTGAGTAATTCGGAATAATTCACACGGCAAACAAGCAAAAGCACAGCATCCAAACGAGGGGCAAACTCGTCAAATCCTGTGCTTTCGTTTTGTTATCCTTGGATGATCGCTTTGTTCTTCTCAAAAAAACGAGCATTATGAGAAGAGACACCCGCCATATCTGGAGCTGCCGGATCGAGATAAAGCTTTGCACTATTCACTGCCAACACTGCATCCTGAAAAGCACCTGCAATTAAGCGAACCTTGCTGCCATATGTGATAAAATCGCCAGCTCCGAATATGCCCGGGATGTTCGTTCGCATTCGCAGATCAACAGACACCCCGTAGTCTTCTTTAGCCAGTCCCCATCTCAATAAATGACCGAAGTCGCGATCATATCCATGGCTCACGATGACTTCATCTATCGCTATTTTCTCTATCGCACCGTTCTCTGTATGTTCGATGGCGACAGTCTCAATTTGATCACCTTCTCCGTACAAGCGAGCGATCCGATAAGGTGCCATTACTTTCGCGAAAGCTTTCATTTGTGCTACAGGCAGTTCGTGTGCAGTAAATTCATTTCGTCGATGGACAACGATGACTTGCTTCGCCCATTTTTCCATTTCATTAGCCCAATCTACCGCAGAATCTCCTCCACCGGAAATCAGCACACACTTGTCTTTGAACCTCGACAAATCTGTAACTGTATAGTGGAGATTCGTCAATTCATAACGATTTGCACCTTCTATATCCAGCTTTTGAACCTGCGTCATGCCGCGACCCGCACATAATAATATGGTTCGTGTATAGTGATGCTCACCCGTTTTCGATGTCAAAACAAAGATATCATCTTCACTTCGCTGCATATCTGCAATTTCCTGGCCGAATACAATCGTCGGGTCAAATGTCTTCGCTTGTCTCTCTAAAGCATCAATCAATCTTTCACAACGAATCGGATCTACTCCGCCTACATCCCAGACGAGCTTTTCAGGGTATGTGCGCATGAATCCCCCTAGCTCCTGTTTTGCCTCGATGATTTTGGTACGCATGGCTCTCATCCCGCTATAAAAAGCTGCGTACATACCAGCAGGACCGCCGCCAACTATCGTAATATCGTAAATGTCCGTCTCTTTCCTATTCATTTATGGCACCAGCTTTTCTACGAGATAGTCGATGAGCATGCTTGATCCTATTGGGCCTTGCCCTTGGATATAATCATTGGTCTTCAATGGAAAAACGCGATTATTTTTAACGGCATCCATATTTTTCCATAGTGAATTTTCTTCTAATTCCTTCAGTGATTCTGAGCTATCGTAGTTTTCCATCATTCTTTTTTCGACAAAGATATAATCCGGTTTGATATCAGGTAAAATTTCTAAAGAAAATGGCGTGAACCACTCTTTTGTATCCTTAAATATTTCAGGGATTTTTAACCCAAGTGTTTGATAAAAAAGAGTACTAACATTACCCGCTTGTGATCCTAAATAACGGTATCGGGTGGGTTCTACGCGAAGCACGAGTACGGTTTTGTCACCAATGGCCTGGTGAATTTTTTCCTTGGCCTTCGCTGCTTTCTCCCCAAATGCAGAGAGTACTTGATTCGCTTCTTCTGTTTTATTAAATATCTCTGCTAATTTTGGTATCGCTTCTTCCATGCCTGGACCTGCTGATACGGCAATTGTTGGTGCAATCTTTGACAGATCTTCATACGTTTTTGCTTCCAAACCTTCCCCTTGCGCAACAATGAGATCCGGTGAAAGGCTAAGCATTTGTTCGTAATTGAATTGGTATTGTTCAGAGAAGATGATTTTGACACCATGTTTTTCAAAATAGGGAGTACGATATTCCGGTTCGAGTAAAGGAACAAATAAAACAATTTGAGGGGTAACCCCTATTTCAATTAAATATTCTGCATAGCTGGAGTTTGTAACGATGATGTTCTTCGGACTCGCGGGAATAGTCACATCCCCGAAAGTATCCTTGACTACTCTCGTTGCTGCTGTCTGTATTTCCCCTGCGGAAGATTCTTCCTTTTCACTTGTTGCTGAATTCGAGCATGCCACTAAAGCAATTGCTAATAAAGTACACCCAAGCAGCATAATCAATCGTTTTGACATTATGTATTCGCCCCTTTAACGATAACGATTATCACTATCGAAGGTTATCAAAAAAGAAGCCACCCTTCCATAGCTGTTGGTGCGTATCTTATTGGATTATTGTGCTCACATACGTTAGCTACTCACTAAACTACGAACAATTTGGTTGAGGATTATGCTTTGTCCCACTACTCCGCATCCATCTACCCAAAGACTTGTATCAATATAGAATACGCGCTTATTTTTTACCGCCTTCAATTTTTTCCACTGACTGTTCGCCATTAATTTCTGCATATTTTCCTCTGCGCTAAAGTTCTCCATCATGCGTTTCTCTACAAACAAATAGTCTGGATTCGCCATAGACAATTGCTCAATAGAGCAAGGGTTAAACCATGCCTCACCTGCCTTTAAAGACTCAGGGAGTGATAGCTCCAGCTTTTTATAAAGCAATTGAGACACCCCGCTTGAGTATCCGCCTAAATACCGATACCCGAAAGGCTCTACGCGCAGCACCATGACTGTCGCTGCTGAATGAATTATTGCTTGTAACTGATCCTTTGCCGTGTATATTTCCTGTTTCATTTGTAATTGCCGTTTTGTTGCTGCTTCCTTTTTATCAAACAACGCAGCAAATTGGTTGAGGAGGATATCCAGATCATTAGGGAAACCTGTTAAAATTGGTGCAATTGTGCGCAGTCTTCTCTTTGTTTCTTCTGTCAGAAAACGTCCAATTATTAATTCAGGCTGCTCCTGCCTAATGACTTCAACAGGGATCATATATTGCGGGACTTCCAGAAGCGTAACCCCATGCTTTTGAAAAAGCTGTCGTTGATGCTCGGGTAATAGGAAAGGGGTAGCCATTAGAGCATGTGGTATGATGCCGAGTACGATTAACACTTCTGCACAAAGCGGCGAGATTGCCAAAATCCTTCGTTGTTGTAAGGTTGGGGCATAATTTTTCGGTGATACTCCTGCAAAATGCTTGAAACGTCGACTAAAATAATGGGCATCTTCAAAGCCTACTTTTTTCGCAATTTCTTGGGAGCTCGCTGACGTTAGCAATAACTCTTCTTGCGCACGATAGATGCGATAATTGGCTAGATAGTCTAAAGGGGGTTTGCCACATAGCTCACTGAATTTCCGTGAGTAATGCCACTGACTGACTCCTGCCACTTGTGCTAATTGTTCACGTGTGATGACCTCATCATAATGCTCCTGTATATAGGCAATCGAACGCAGGATTCCTTTTTCGATCGTCTGCTGCTCCTTTGCCTCTGCTTGATATCCCTGCTTCAGCAATTCATTTACCAGATGCTGATTACCAACCATTCTTTTCCCACTATCCTGCGGCATATCCTCGCTCAAACGATCGCTAATACTGGTTAAAAAACCGCCCGTTACCTGCATGATTTGATAGGTACCTCCCACTGGTACATGCCAATCAAATTTCACCACTGCTCGTTCCTTAGAAAACAAGGAGTAGGTTTGAAAATGAATGAGCCAGCCTGCTAAATCGAGGTTTCCGCCCTCTATGACTTCGATGACGGTGTTTTCCTCAATGGCAAGCAAATGACCAAATGCCACATAAACGCTTTGCCCATTAATCTTCCAAACAGCATGTCCATCTGTTATGAGAATGAATCCATGGCTTGAAAAGTAATGGATCTCGCCCACAGTCATCCACTTGTCAGTTAACGGCTTTGTTGATTCCCATTGTGCGATCCAATTCTCCTCAAAAGGTTGTGGCTCTGTCCCCTTCACCATGATTTCCCTCCTCGTTTTATAAGTATTTATAAGATTCAATTGTTCTCTCAACTTTCCTTGTCCAGCACAGCATAAAAAAGGGACTCCTGAAAGTCAGTCAATCCAACTCTCTAGACAGCCCCTTTTAGCGTTCTTGCCTTTAAATTTTCCGTTTATAATTAAACATGTTTTTTATTTCCTTGTAGGTACGAAAAGGCTTGCTCATCACACGATAAGGTAGTGAAAACAGGAAATGAGGTAAGTTTTTCCCTGCCTCGTTTTTGAAGCGTTTTGGTTTGCTAAAGACTCGTTCCATATAATTCAGGTAAAGCTCTCTTTGTATCTCTGTTCCGCGCGAATGTGATTTTTCACATTCTACACAACGAATCTGATACAGGATTTTATCTACATAGGTTACTTCATGGACAGTATCATCCATACATGTGTCACAGAACAGAGTCGTTCTCATTTTATCCTCTTTCACTTATGCTCACCTCCTTCGCCTTTTCCAATAACACTTCTGCCAAATATTCGTCTATGATCAACTTATCGAAATAATTGCCTTGCAAACTAGCCCAAACCGCCTCCAGCTTATTGCTTCCGGAAACGACTCCCACCACGGTTGGAATATGCTCCAGTTCGTCCAGCTCAATTCCGATAACGCGATTATTCAGATCGTTATGGATGGGTTTACCTGTTTTATCGATAAAACGTGAACTGATATCCCCAACCGCTTTGCCTTCCTGCAATTGACAAAGGTCCTCTTCCTTAAGATATCCCATTTCTGTCATAGTCGATTCATACGGATTGCCAATTCCGACGATGGCAAGCTCTACTTGTCGAGCTTCCTCCAAAATCGAACGAATATCCGGAGAGTCTATCAGCTGTCTTTTTAGTTCCATGGAATCCGCGATAGCGGGAGCATAAAGAAACTCACAACTTGCACCCAATTTTTTCGAAAATTCATAGGCGAGCTGATTGGAGTGAATCTCGATTCGATGACGGCCGATCCCGCCTACCAGAGGGTATACTTTCATCTTATGATGTCTCTCAAACGGGTATTCATTAACGAGGTGGTACAGTGTTGTCCCCCAAGAGATTCCGATTCTCCGTTTATTACGAATCCACTTGGGTAGGTACTGGGCAGCTGCTTTGGCTACTTGTTGTTTGATCACTTCTTCATTTTTGTTCCCATATGACGGGACTACAATGACTTCATCCAGACGTAGTACTGCTTCCAGTTGCTGCTCCAACTCCACCATGCTCACTGTTTCATCACGGATGTAAATCTCCACGATGCCTGTATCTTTGGCTCGCTGTAGCATCTTGGAAATCACCGGACGGGAGACCCCTAGCTTCTTAGCGATTTCTGCCTGTGTGAGTCCAGTCAAATAGTATAATTTTGCGACTCGAACCATTTCGCGTTTTTCTGTCCAGTTATCCATACGTATCCCTCATTAAAAACGTTACTATGCTCTTCTACGTTACATTATTATATCAGATTTATTCCTCTTTATAGAAAGGAAAGAGGAAGACATGTTTATGCCTTCCTTTCTCTCTACCTATTTATTTCCCATTATCCATTTGCTCACGCAGACGCAGAATAGTGGTTTGTTCAGTAAATTCAATGTCATCAAGGGTGATAATGGTTCCTTGTTCCACATCTTTTTTCAAACGAATGTGCGGCCCAATCAAGCCGATCGGCAATGCGTTCTGCTCACGCTTGTCTGCTGCTGACACAATCTTACCATAAGCGGAGAATTCGCCGATGCCGTCCATCGCTTCTCCGGCTTTCAGCTGTTTCTTTGCTACTGCTACGGTCTCTGCTACCATGCCGTAGTAAGGCGCGATCGTCGCCTCCTTCTGGAGATAAGCGCGTGCAATAGACAAAGGAGTCTCCAGGCTAGTCAAGTGATACGGGCGATACAGAACGTAATTTGGACCTGCGCCCATCTTCAAATATTTCATGGTGTCGTGCACTTCTTGCATCGAGGATGAAATGATGGCAAACACGCCTGGGGCAACACCGTCCACATAATCGACAATCTGTGTGCGGCTGAGCATACCGCCATTTTCCTTTAGTGAGAAAAGGCCTGGCAGCTCTTCCAATCGAGCTTTTCGCCCATGCATACCGGGAATGTCAGGAAGAAATCCGGTAGCATTGGCTACTGCTGTCATTTCCACCATTGTTTTTGTACCATCCTGAAACGATGCGAGCATTTTCGGGCTCGATCCTTTTAGAGCGGCTTCCTCACGAGCTGTGTCTGGATTGGCGTAGACGTTCAAGGCGTTGTTTTTTCCTTTTCCCAGCGCGACAATCTCGAAGCCCAATGCGTCTGCAAAGTCATGAAGCTCCATAATCGCTCCAGGCTCATCCCCTGCCGAGCCTGTATAGATGATACCTGCTTCATCGGCCTGCTGCTTCAGGAGTGGTCCGATGGTTATATCCGCTTCGACGTTCAGCATAACGATATGCTTCTTATGTCGAATCGCTTCCCACGCGACCTTGGCTCCAATCTCTGGCATCCCAGTCGCATCGACGATCACATCGACATTCGCTAGTTGAGGAATCAGCTCTGCATCTGTCGTTACGACTGAATGACCGGAAGCGATTGCCTTATCCGCCTTGTCGAGGTCTTGCGTCTCTGTGATTCGGCTTTCAGGTACTCCTGCCTTGCGATAGGCGGCTTTTACATTTTCAGGGAACAAATCAGCCGTGATCACCACGGACATCCCTTTCATTCCTTCGATTTGTGAGATCAGTCCCCGACCCATTTGGCCGGCGCCGACCAGACCGACGCGAATGCAGCCTCCCTCTTTCTCTAATGCTGCCAATCGTCTATTGAATCCCAACATGGTGTCTCTCCCTCTCTTTTGTATAGTAGGTGTTGTGATTTACGGACGGAAAAAGGCAACTTTGATCCCAATCTCTAAAGAAGGAAGGGTAGCGTCTTCGACATGAATCATGCCAGGTAGCTGCGGGGCAGCACTTCCATCCGCTTTCACAGTGCAATGACCAATGGTTTGTAGCGTTTCGTTTGCTTTTTCTCCGACTGATGTAACCCGCAGCTGCAGGTCACCAATCTGGAAAATATCTCCTGGCTCGATGCTTACGAAATGCTCGGATTTGGTGTGCAGCACGGCAATATCACGCAGCTCATCTGGAGCATCTTCATTGAAAAGAATCACTGTGTTTTCTTTGAGAAAGTCTGGAACCAAATCTCCAATGGAAACGATCGTGCTGTTAAACAAGGTGTTCATGTGTACCCTCCTGATTATGGATTACTCGGAATAGAGCCCAATGCTTGCCACGTAAGCGATGACTACTGCGATTGGTCCTGTGATTTGGCGAGACATGAGAACAGCAGGCACACCCACTTCGATCGTCTCAGGTTTTGCTTCTCCCAGTGTCAGTCCCACCGGAACAAAGTCACATCCAACCTGAGGGTTGATGGCGAATAGAGCCGGCAGAGCCAGTTGCGGCGGGATTGTACCACGCCCGATTTCCACCCCTACCAGCACGCCTACGACTTGGGCAATAACCGCACCTGGCCCAAGCAACGGAGACAAGAAAGGAAGTGCGCAAACGATGGAGATGATCAAAAGACCGATCAAATTCCCAGCCAGTGGTTTAATAATATTTGCCATGACATCGCCAATTCCGGTGAACAGGATGATCCCGATCAGCGTACTGACAAAAGCCATGAACGGCAGGATATTGCGCAGTACTTGATCGACTGTGTCGCGTCCAGCCTGATAAAAGGTGCTGACTACCCCACCCATCAAACGACCGACTTTTTCGATGAAGCCGGTTTTTCTCGGTGGCTTGTTGCTTTGCATGTTCGCTACTTTGGCACGCGCTTCAGCTTTCAGCTCCTGTGCCGATTTCTTTTGTTGATCGCCAGCTGTGCTTACGGCAGCCGAAGCTACTTCATTCGTCAGCTCGACGTTGTTCACTTTAACGCCAGAAACAAAGTTGGTTTCCTTAATAAAGTTGATTAACGGTCCGGAGGGTGACGATGACATGACGTCGACCGTCAAGACTCCCAGCTTAGGATAAACACCAATTCGAGCCGTTCCGCCGCAGTCAATGATGACGCATGCCATTTCACTAGGCTCTACTTTGTTAGTAAAGCCATCTACCGCGATACCACCTGTCAGCTCAGCAATTTGCGCCGCTACAGGGTGAATGCCTCCGCCTGTAATCGAAGCAATATATGGTTTCTCATCCGTGGGCAGGATCGTAAGTGGTCCTCCCCAGCCGCTGGACGATTTTGTTACTTGCACCGCACGATAATTGCTCATCCTGTGTCTCCCCTTTCCGCTTCTATGCCGCTGCCTGCATTTCGCGGCGTTTCATCATCATTTTGGTGATATATTCGGTTACGATACCGCGAATCAAGATGATGACGATCGCGACCAAGAAGTAGCGAATAGCGAGTGGTCCAAGAGAGAGACCGAGTTGAGTGATTCCAGTAGCGATGCCCATATACACAAACAGCTCAGACGCATTCGCATGTGGGAACAATCCTGTAATCGGATGGCAGAACGAAACCGCCGAATCGTAGAAAGCTGGCTTCTGGTGTTCAGGCAAGAACTTGCCGAATGTATAAGCCATTGGGTTGGTCAGGAAAAACATGGATAAGACCGGGAAGAGGGTATAGCGCAAAATGATGTTGCCGGTGCATTTAGAAGCAAACCGTTCGATGCGTTCTTCTCCCACAAATTTAATGAAGGCGTTTACAGCTGTGATCAAGCAAACCAACGTAGGGATGATGCCTGTCACCAACCCCATGAAGGTCTTGCCCCCCTCTTGAAACATTCCAATGAAACCCTCTGCAAGATGAACAAAAAAGTCCATTTACCCATACCTCCCCTAGAAAATGATGCAAAAAAAACCAGATGATCATCCATCTGGCCCGCGGCCCAACATTTTTTATCCAATTTGTTGTTGATTGTCTTGCTGCTGTTTGGCCTGCGCGGCCCGAATTTGGTCAATCGCCATTCGAAGCGCCGTCTGCACGGGATGCTTCTGTTGCTGTGACGCACTCTCATACAAGCTGTCGATCGGTTTTCCAATCGGGTCATTGTACGGACGAAAGCGGGAAAATACGCTAATGCCAGACATTCGCTTGCAATTCGTTACGCATCCCTGCACATCCGTTACCAGAATGATGACGGCACCTACTCCAAAACGGCGTTTGTTCACCCCGACTCCCAGGTATCCGCTTGGTTGCCGTTGCATCTCTCGTAACTCCCGGTAGTAATGGCGAGATTGCAGTTGAGTGAAGACGACCTGTAATACCCAAAGCCCCGCAAACAGCAGAACAACGTATCCCCAAGAAGCCAAGTGATCACCTCGCTTTACAAATGTTCTTACTAGTTACAATTGTAAATTGAAACCGTTTTCATGTCAAATGTAATCTTTTTCTAGGAGTGAATGCCTTTTCCCAACCATTTTGCTGCAACCTCCATCAGACTCTCAGAGACGGTTGGATGTGGATATATCATTTCCGCTACATCGTCAACAGTTGCTTCCAAGCTCAAGAACGCCGTGCCAGCGGCAATCATTTCAGTGACATGAGGCCCTACCATCACGATTCCCAGTACTTCGCCGTAAGTCTCTTCCGCAATCAGCTTGGTAAAGCCGCCGTTTTCATCAGAAGCTAATGCCTTGCCGTTTCCGCTGTGCTGATAAACGCTGGTTTTCACAGCATAGCCACGCGCTTTTGCTTCTTCCTCACTCAAGCCTACGCTCGAAATCTCCGGATGGGTATAAATGCAGCGAGGAACCGCTCTATCATTCACTTTTTCTCTACCACCGGCTGCATTGATGGCTGCCGTCTGTCCTTCTGCACTTGCAGCATGAGCGAGCTGCCATCCACCGATCAAATCGCCTGCAGCGAAAATACCTGGTACGCTTGTTTCCAGAAATTCGTTTACTTTGACAAATGGACCACTAAGCTCCACATTCAACTGGCTAAAAGCAGATAGATTCGGTTTACGTCCCACTGCTACGAGCAGAGCTTCACACGAAATCGTTTGTGTGTCACCCTTCGTATTCTCGGCATGTACTTGAATGCCCTCGCTTGTTTGAGCTACCGAGGTGACTTTCAATCCAGTCCCCAAGGTGACACCTTTACTGCGTAGTGATTTGGACAATACCCTCGATGCATCTGCATCCTCCAGAGGAATAAGACGCTCCGCCATTTCGACAATCATCACTTTCGCACCCAAGCTGGCGAAAATGCAGGCGAATTCCACCCCTATGAAACCGCCGCCGAGAATGGTGATGGACTCTGGTACCTGCTCGATATCAAATATCGTATCGCTTGTATAGAAAGGCACATCCGCTAATCCCGGAATGGGCGGAACCGCAGGTGTAGAGCCTGTAGCTAGAATGATCGAGCCAGCCTGGATCGTTTGGACATCTTCTCCGATCCGAACGCGAATGCTTTTATCTGCATTCACTTCCCCAAAGCCTTGGAGTAAATCGATTTTCCCTGCCTTCAACAAGGCTTTAATCCCTGTCCGTAGCTGTGTGATGACCTGATTTTTGCGGGCCATCATTTTCTCCAGGGAAACAGTAACTTCACCTGTCTCGATCCCCCAGCTGGAAGCCTGCCGAATTTGATCGATGACACCTGCACTATGCAAAAGTGTCTTCGACGGAATGCAGCCCCGGTTCAGGCAAGTCCCTCCTACGAAATCTGCTTCAATCAGTGCGACCCGCTTCCCTTCCTTGGAAGCCCGGATGGCAGCCACATACCCAGCTGGACCTCCACCTATAACTGCAATATCGTATGTTTGCATGGTTGTTTGCTCCTCCTTTTACGCCAGCAGATGATAGGGTGATTCCAGCAATTCTTTGATCTCCTGCAGGAATGCAGCCGCAGGTGCCCCGTCCATAACACGGTGGTCAAATGACAAGGAAAGAGACATCATCGGTCGTAGTACGATCTGTCCATTTACACCTACTGGCTTCTCATGGATTCGTCCCACTCCAAGAATGGCACTCTCTGGCTGATTGATGATAGGTGTAAACACATCAATCGCATACATCCCTAGATTGCTGATCGTAAACGTCCCGCCGCGCATATCGTCCGGAAGCAGACGTCCATCACGAGCCAATCCAGCCAGCCTTTTTGTCTCGGTAGTCAAATGTGCGAGCCCTTTTTGATCTGCCTGTTTGATTACGGGTACGAGCAATCCGTCTGTCACAGCAACAGCCACGCCGATGTTGATGGTCTCGTGAAGCTCGATTACATCATCTTTGAGTGACGCATTTACTTTCGGATGACGAGATAATGCCGTTGCCACTGCTTTAATAATAATTTCCGTGTAGGACAAGCGATGTCCGGTTAGCTTCTCGATAGTAGGCAGCAGCGTAGATCGTACTTCTATTACCTTACTCATATCTGCTTCCGTTGAGAGGGTTACGTGAGGAGCTGTGTACGCACTCGCTACCATACGCTCTGCAATAACCTTGCGCATTCCTTCCACTTTCACTTGTCGACCTGGCAAGCTTGTCACTGATTCCGTGCGGGTGGAAGCTGCTTTGGCAGAATTCGTAGAAAGAGCGTGTTCGATATCTGCCTTTTGGACGCGGCCGTTGGGACCGGAACCACTCACTTGTCCCAGATCGATTCCGTTTTCCCGTGCCATTCGACGAGCGACAGGAGTTGCCCTGATTTTCTGGTCAAGGGCTTCACTACCTTGTGTTTCTTCCTTGGATGGTTGAGCGTCCGGTGCTTCTTCCTCTTCCTGACTCGCACTAGATTCTAACGGAGGAGGTGTATCCGGTACATTTTCGTTTGCTTCTCCTACATATCCGATCACTTGATTCACGGGAACGACTTGATCCGCGCCATAATAAATTTTCAGGAGTGTTCCGGTCGTGTACGATTCTACTTCGATGTTGATCTTATCCGTCAGGACTTCCAGCAGGACGTCACCTTCACGAACCTGGTCCCCTTCTTGCTTGAACCATTGGATGACTGTTCCTGTTTCCATTGTCATACTCAGTTTTGGCATAAATACGGCAGTTGCCATGATGTTCGACCCCTCCTATGTCAGCGGCGGAAAACCGTTTCTTTTACCGCTTGGATGATATCAAGTTCTTGTGGTATGGCTGCTTTTTCGAGGATAGGATTGTACGGAATTGGCACCGATTTTCCACCTAAACGCTTGATAGGTGCATCCAAATAATCAAAGGCTTCGCTCTCTGCGATCAAACTTGCGATTTCCCCACCGAACCCGCCACGCTTTACCGCCTCATGAACGACAACAAGTCGCCCAGTCTTTTTCACCGATTCCACGATTGTCTCAATGTCCAGAGGAACGAGCGTACGAGGATCGATGATTTCGACGCTGATCCCGTCCTTTTCCAATTCGACTGCAGCCTGCAATGCCTTATGAACCATAATCGCGGTAGCCACGATGGTCACATCTGTACCAGAACGCTTGATATCTGCTTTTCCGATTGGCAAGCTGTACGACTCCTCAGGCACATGACCTTTTGTCCGGTAAAGGAGCTTGTGCTCGTAAAAGATTACTGGATTGTCGTCATCGATCGCGGCTTTCAGCAACCCTTTTGCATCGTAGGCGGTAGACGGCTGGATAACTTTTAATCCCGGAATATGTGCCATCCAGGCTTCCAGGCTCTGCGAGTGCTGAGCAGCTGCTCCTGTACCTGAACCGGATGGTGTCCGCAATACGAGTGGCACTTTTCCTTTACCGCCAAACATATAGCGATTCTTCGCAGCCTGGTTTACGATCTGATCGGTCGCAATCGTGATGAAGTCGGAGAATTGCAGCTCCACGATGGGCCGCATACCTGTCATGGCTGCTCCAACCGCAGCACCAGCGATTGCTGCTTCCGAGATTGGCGTATTTCTCACACGTTCTTTTCCAAACTCTTCAAGCATTCCCCGGGTTACCCCAAACGCCCCTCCATACAAACCAATATCTTCACCCATGATAAATACGTCTTCATTTACGCGCATTTCCTGACTCATACATTCGCGTACCGCTTCCAAATAAGTAAGCTCTCTCATCGTTGACACTTTGTATCCCTCCCTCGCCTATGCGTAGACGTCTTCTTCTAGAATTTCGAGCGGCGGCATCGGGCTTTCCTCAGCAAACTTGACCGCGTTTTCAATTTCTTGTCTTGCATCTGCTTCCAGCTGTGCTGCTTCCTGTTCGCTTACGATCCCTTCACTGATCAGGATGCGTTTCATCCGCTCAATCGGATCACGATTATTGCGCCAATCCATTTCTTCATCGCGCGTACGATATTTTTTCGCATCGCTCTTGGAGTGGCCTTTCCAGCGATAGGTCTTGGCTTCGATGAGCATTGGGCCTTCTCCACGGCGTGCTCGTTCCACTGCTTCATGAGTCACGTTCATCATGGCAAAAATGTCATTGCCATCTACCACTTTGCCAGGAATGCCATACGCTGCTGCACGATCCGCGATGTTCGCGACTTTCACCATGTCCTTGACTGGACCTGACATCCCATATTGATTATTTTCGCAAATGAAGACGACTGGGAGGTTCCAGATTGCCGCCATATTGACCGCTTCGTGAAAGCTGCCTTCATTGGAGGCGCCATCTCCGAAAAAGCACATGGTCACATAGCCTAGCTTTTTCATCTGTGAAGTGAGAGCTGATCCGACAGCGATTGGAATCCCACCGCCAACAATGCCATTTGCTCCCAGATTCCCTTTATCCACATCCGCAATGTGCATCGATCCGCCTTTACCGCGGCAATATCCCGTTTCACGACCGAACAGCTCAGCCATCATCCGGTTCGCCTCTGCACCTTTGGCGATGCAATGACCATGTCCACGGTGAGTGCTGGTGATTTTGTCCCGATCTTCCAGAACAGCAATAGCACCTGCTGCGGAAGCTTCCTGGCCCACACACAGGTGGGTCGTTCCATGGATCAGTCCCTTGGCAAAAAATTCATCTACCTTCTCATCGAAAAAGCGAATCAGCCACATTTGATGATACAGCTCCACCAGCTTTTTCTCGGTAATCATAGGTGGAACGTTTATGTTAGTAATCAAAGTCCTCTCCTCCTCGGATATGCCAGTATCAACAGGCTTGTATGAAGAAAAAAACGGACCAGATGGAGGATTGATTCCCCCACCTGACCCGTGGTCCAAGTGTCGCAGTACGTATAGAGTTTATTGGTTAACAGCTGACTGCTTTAGATCACGCTCGTATTCTTCTCGCGACATCTTGGTGATCGAGATAATGAAAACCTCGTCTTTACCTTCGCAAACCAGCTTTTCGTGCTCAAACAGTTTGTATACCTTTGCTCCGGGAGTTATCTTTTCAATCGGCTTCATGCAGGTCACCTCCGGATATTTTTACATTTGTTCCTTGGTGTTACATTTGTAATTCATTATAAATATTCTGATTACGTAGTCAAGGGTCAAAAGTTTATTCTTCCCCAAACTTTCTCTCAATCAAAGAGGACAGGGCATCGATTGCTTCCGCTTCATCTGGACCTACCGCCCTTAGTGTAAAAACGGTACCCATCGTGGCGGCCAGCGATAAAACGTTGATGATGCTCTTTGCATTCGCGACTTTTGTCCCCAGCAAGATCGTGATCTCTGATTCGAAACGGGCAGCCAATTTGACAAACTCAGATGCGGGACGAGCATGAAGTCCAGATTTATTTAGAATCGTCACTTGTTTTTCCATGGGAAATCCTCCTCGGTTACTGTTCAAGTTTCATGAATGCCTGTAAATCAGGTAGTATATTCGCTTCTTCGTGTTCTTGTAAAAATTGGTACAGCTCCTCTACGGCCAGTTGGCATGTCTCCGTGATGGCAAGCATGAACACTTGGCGTACAAAATATCCTGCCTCCCATTCAATTGGCTGCGCGAGATTGGCAATCGCGATACCCGGTCTGATCGTTTGTGTCGTATCGGCATGTGGGATCGCTGTTCCAAACAGGCATGTGTTCCCCATTTTTTCGCGTTCCCACACTTTACCCTCGAAATCCGACTCAACGAAACCGTGTTCTCTCAGCCTTTGCGAAAGGATTTCAATAACCTGCTCCTTCGTAGACAGCTCTAAATCGTCACAGACCAATTCCGGGTAGAGAAGATCGTGCAATCCATGTGAACGAGGAGCCAATGCTGGCTGGAGTGTTCGATTGGCCACGAGCAACAGTCTTTTTATAAAGCTGATGCCGGACTCGTCCACAATCTCTTTTATCGAAATAAACGGTATGCCATCCAGCATGGGATTCACAGTACCGACAACGGCAAAGATGTGATACTTCCCAAGCCATTCCTTATACTGCTTCCGAATCGAAAGCGAGCTTGCTTGTAAAATGGTAACCTGCGTAGCAGCAGCCTCCAGCTTCTCTTGTAAAAGCTGATCCAATCGTTTGGCTGCACCTTTGCCTGTGATACAAATGGTCACAATCGCTACTGGCTTGGGAGCGAGCGCCTGGACGGAATGAAGTGATTTGACAGGAAAATGTCGCATCTGATCCACAATTTGATCAAGCGATTCACTGGAGTAGAGACATTTTCTGATGACCTCAATGACGAGAGTGGTCGTTACGTTGGGGAGAACCTGTACACGTGCACCGCTTCGCCTTTCCCATTCCTCTTCACTCAGCAGATTGCTCCCCATATCTGCCAGCAAAATGACCCCTTCTCCTTGATCTGCTTGCTGGATCATTGTGCTGATTCGCTCGACTGAGACAGCCAGATCATCGTTCCAATACAGCTCGACTGCCTGCGCATGCTTTCGTTCAAACAGGCGGGAAGCGACGTCGACCATGCTTTTCGCTACCAAGCCGTACGAGGTGACAACCACACCAATCATTGGCTTCGGCTCCGTATAGATCGAGCATTGTTTGACGTACATAGCGAGAATCGATATTTCTTTTTCAGGCAGTGATATTCCATAGCTGGTTTGGATCACCTTTGCCATTTCCAGCGCCACTTTGAACTCCATCGACTCCTGATCGGTTTCAATCAAGCTATCCATTTCTTTCGTATCCGGCCATCTCTCCAACAGCCCATGCAAATGAATGGCGAGAGCATAAGAGATTCGTTGGTAATCCAGGGTAATGTGGCGCTCCGCGATCCAGAGCATTTGCTCCACAGCTTGAACAACCTGATCCCCGACCAGTTTGACCAGCTGCTGCAAGCGCAGCGAGCGTTTTTCGTCTTCGCCTGTGAACGGCTCCATCCGCGTGTCCAGTTCTTTGTTTACGATGAGCTCGATCAATTCCTCGCTTTGACCTTGATTTTTGAGGTTTTGATAGCGCTCTACCACCCAATCGTAGAGATGCTGGGGAGAGTCCTCGACCAGTTCTGTTCCCACCAGATCAGAGCGTTGGCCGGGAACGAATAGGAACTGGTCTTTCTTTAGCATTGGCAGCTCTGGTGCCAGATCGGCTGATTGCTGGTGGCTGGCGACGTGCATAGGCAAATCATATCGATCCACCTGAACGGCGGTCTTTTCTACCTGATGAATCGTTTTCAAAAAGGCTTTCGCCAACAGGACGCGAATATCACTGTGCAGCTGCCCCATGTTTGCCGGACAATCATAGGTCAAAAGGGAGGCAATCACATCCTTCTGGACGACCACCTCTCTGCCGATTCGGTCTGTCTCTTCATTCAAATAATGGAAAATCAGAGATAGACGCTCCTGTTGTGTCCATTCAGAGAGCGAGGGCAGCTCTATCGTCATCGGAATCCGTCTACGCAACGTTAACAGCAGACTTGATTCGGGGCTTTCTGTCGTCGCACCGACGATCAGTATGGTCGCCTTTTGTTGAAACTGAACCTCTCCCAATCGTCGATAGACGCCTTTGTCGATCAGGTAAAAGAGATTTTCCTGCCCTTCCGGTGGCAACCGATGAATTTCGTCCAAAAACAAGATTCCACCGTCGGCCTGGTCCACTAAGCCGGGCTTATCTTGCTGGGCGCCAGTAAAAGCTCCCTTTACATACCCGAATAGCTGGGAGAGTAACAGCTGCGGATTCTTGGCATAATCAGCGCAGTTAAAAATAACAAACGGCGCGTTTTTTTTCATCACCTGCTGCTCGATTGCAAACTGGTACATCGCTTCCGCCATTCTGCTCTTGCCCACACCGGTAGCTCCAAAAAAGAGAGTATGAAGTCCGTGTGGTGGATAGAGTACTGCTGCTTGCGCTTGTTGAATAGCCGCCTTCAGTGTACTCTTTGCTCCAATCAGACTGGCGAAGGTGGCCGCCTGTCCTGCCTTCCGCATTTTTTGGCGAGCATGGTCATCTATGTTTGGAGTTTCACCTGAGAACGCTTCCATTTTGCTTCGTAATTGATGAACCATGAAACGAGAGACATCAAAGCCTTGTTCGTTCAAACGGCTCGTTAGCTCTCGGCTCGTCATGCTCGGTGAAGAACGTAAAAGTTTTTCCATCTCCTTGAGCAAGAGAGGCTGCCGTCTTTTGCGTGAGTCGGGAACCTGGAGTTTGTGCCGAAGCAGCGTTACCTCATCTCGACGAATTCCCATCTGACGTGCGATCTGCTCATCGGTATACGGAACTTTTTTATCCTCTTGATCAATAATCTGCTTGATGCGTTCCTCCATAACATCCCCCCACAATCTATTACAAGCAAGTATCATACCACTCCACTTAATCGGTTCATTGCCTTTGAATTCAGTCTACATTTTCTACCGTACCACAAATTCGATTGTAAATCAGAATATTCTGTGGCAGTTTTTGTGCAATTTTTCCCACAATTTATTCCTTTTGATTGACGACCATTATCAGAAAATATATGATACAGGTATTCAAATCCTTTGGATCATGGGTCAGGGAGGTATTTCCCTGGCCTTTTTTGCATGCTTTTCGCCATACTGCACTGGAGGGATACGATGATAAAAGGAATTGCAGCCTCACCCGGTTATGCAGCAGAACGTGTATTTGTACTAAAAGAAGCGGAGCTAGTCATTCCTCGCGAGACGATTGCTGCCGCACAGGTAGATCCAGAACAACAAAAGCTTCGTGAAGTTATTGAGCAGGTGAAAATTGAAATCGCTGTCACGCGTGAGACTGTAAGACAGCGAATAGGTGAGCATGAGTGCGCAATCTTCGACTCCCACCTCATGATTCTGGACGACCCAACCCTCGTCCAGGAGATGGACAAGGAAATCAAAGACGAAAACAAGAATGCAGCCTGGGCAGCTCATCAAGTCTTTTCAGGACATATTGCATTTTTTGAACAACTGGATGACGAATATTTGCGGGAACGGGCAGCTGACTTCAAAGACCTGCGAGATAAAATTGCGATGAAAATGTTAGGAATCGTAGATTCTTCGCTAGATCAAATCGAGCGACCCGTTATCCTTGTTACACACGATTTGACTCCTTCTCAAACGGCGAGATTGAAACCAGAATGGATTAAAGGGATTGTTACAGAGATTGGCGGCACCACCAGTCACTCCGCCATTTTGGCGCGCACGCTGCAAATCCCTGCCGTTGTGGGGTGTGGGAGTATTTTGGATGAGATCACCAATGATACAACGCTTGCCCTGGATGGGAATTCGGGAGAGCTACATGTTAATCCCGATGCCGAGCGAATCAATCGGTACCAGCGCTTGCAACAGGAATATGTGGAGGAACTAGCAAGCCTGCGAGATGCGGCACACGCACCTGCTCACACCTCAGACGGCAAGTTGATTGAAGTGGCAGGCAATATCGGTACTCCTGAGGATTGCAAAGCCGTACTCGCAAACGGCGGAGATGGGATTGGCCTATTTCGTTCGGAGTTTTTATTCCTGGAACGGGAGCAGATGCCGAGTGAAGACGAACAATTTGAGGCATACTCCGCGGTTGCCCGTGAAATGGCAGGACGTCCAGTCATTATTCGCACCATGGACATCGGAGGAGACAAACAATTACCGTACCTGCAGATGGAGCCTGAAGAGAATCCGTTTCTCGGGTTTCGGGCCATCCGCTTGTGTCTTGCAGAAAAAGAGATGTTTTTGACGCAGCTACGAGCGATTCTTCGCGCCTCCCTTTTCGGGAATGTAAAAGTCATGTTCCCGATGATCGCGACTGTTGAAGAGCTTTTGGAGGCAAAAGCGTTATGGGAGCTGGCCAAAGAGCAGCTAACAACAAGACAAGCCTCTTTCGCTGAACAAATCGAGATAGGGATTATGATTGAAGTCCCATCTGCTGCGCTGATTGTCGATCAACTTGCGCCACATGTAGACTTTTTCAGCATCGGCTCCAATGACTTGATCCAGTATACCTTTGCGGCAGACCGCATGAATCAAAAGGTAGGCTATCTGTACAATCCTGGTCATCCAGCTATCCTTCGTTTGATCGGCAAAGTGGTACAGGACGCCCACGCACAAGGCAAATGGGTCGGAGTCTGCGGTGAAATGGCCGGTGATCCTAAATATGCAAAAGAGCTGGTTGCACTCGGTGTTGACGAATTAAGCATGACCTCTTCGTCTATTCCTAAAATGAAGCAAGAGATTAAAAAGATGAATGTTCCTAGTAATTAATGCGAAAGACAGCAGTAGCCGTGTGCTTGGAAGAAAGTCCATAGCTACGGCTGTTTTTCCACCCTCCTTTCTATGACACAACGAAACACCCTGCACAGGCCTCTCGGGCGATGTGCAGGGTGTTTTTGATAATCGCGCTTTATAATGCTTTATTAGCCGTATTAGCGGCGGCCAACCGATGCTTGCGCTGTACCAGGTAAGCAACGACCAAACCAATAATGGCTATTCCAATAATGCCTACATAGCCTAATTTTGCGCCAAAAAGGAAGATCGCCGTAGTCGGAACAGCACCGTCCACGAGTGATGAAATCGCACTGGCGCCATCAGGGAATGCGAAGCCTGCGTTCTGTGCTGCTTTTGTGAACAGCGGTGAAATGTAAGTCGCTAAAAGCAAACCGAATGCGAGTGATATAGTCGCACCAATTACTGTGCGGATTACGTTCCCTTTGAAAATCGGCACCATGAGGCAGACAATGAATGGAATGGTAGCCAGATCACCAAAAGGAAGAACTTTATTACCTGGCATCAAAACAGCCAATCCCAACACGATCGGGATCATGACGAGCGAAGCGGCAATGGTAGCTGGATGGCCAACTGCCAACGCAGCATCCATTCCGATGTGGACTTCACGACCTGGAAAGCGCTTACGAACAAAATCGCCAGCAGCCTCCGAAATCGGCATCAGACCTTCCATCAAAATGCTCACCATCCGCGGGAGAATGAGCATAACCGCTGCTGTTTTTACACCTAAGTCAAGAACTTTGGGCAAGTCCCACCCTGCCAAAAGGGCGATAATAAAACCTAAAATGAGTCCAAGAACTGTCGATTCTCCTAAAAGTCCTAGACGCTTTTGAATGGTCTCAGGGTCAGCTTTCAGGTTACGGAAGCCCGGGATACGGTCAAACAATTTTTCCAGTGGCAATGCGATCAAGTAGTATGGTGTCGCAGTTCCGTGTGTAAATGAAATGTTCGCATATCCATAGTAGCTGGAGACATGCTTGGACGTCAGGTCGGCCAGGACGAGCAGGATAATTGCGTGTGCGATTGATGTCAGAATACCGAGCGTAATGTTGTTGGACATGACAGCAACCAAAGAACCGGTAAAAGCGATATGCCACAGATTCCACAAATCGATATTGAGTGTTCGGGTCAAGCCTAATACAAGCATCCCCAGGTTGACAGCAAGACCGATCGGAATCGCAAGCGCACCTACTGCTGAGCCGAATGCAATCGCCGATGTAGCGGGCCAGCCCACATCAATAATCGTAAGCTGGATCCCCAAATTTTTAACCATGTCCTGTGCGGCAGGTCCCAGGCTACCCATTAGCAAGCCGATCACAAGGTTGATCCCAATGAAGCCAATTCCTACTGTAAGGCCTGCACGGAAGGCCTCACCTGGCTTCGTTTTCAGGATAATCCCAAACAAAAAGATGAGAACCGGCAAAACAACTGAAGGGCCAAGGTCAACGAGGTATTTGATAACGTCCATAGTGAGCCTCCTTAAGATAAGGCAGATAGTCACATTACATTTTCAGTCTTGCCTCTATTTCATCATACACTTGCTCTTTCCCGATTCCCGTTAATAAAGGCACAGCATTGATAACTTTTTCGACCATAGAAGGCGGTACTGCTGTTGTGGAAATAATCAGATCATATTGGCCCGCTTTGTTCAAAACGTCACTGACTTTGGATTGTTCCAACGTGGCCTCTATGTCTTTATCCCGTAAAAACGCTTTCAATTTTTGCATCACAATCGTCGATGTAGCTACTCCTGTCCCACAAATCACAAGTACTTTTTTCTTGTTCATAATTTCTCCTCCACTTGCACCAGTTGGCCCAGTACGTTCCAGACGTCTTCTGTTCCCTGTGCATCCATAATTTGTCGCATATTTGCCTGATCTTGTATCAGATTCATGATCTGTTCCAGAATGACCAGCTGTGTTTCTCCCCGTTCCGGTGCAAGTAAAAACACCAATTGAACCGAAATATCGGCTGTTGGGTCAGCCATGTTACGAAACGCTACTCCTTTTCGTACCACACCGAGTGCAATTGTGGGTTGCTTGACGTAGTTCTCCGGGTCCGCATGCGGGATCGCGACATTCACTTCTCCCGTATACAATCCGGTAGGAAAAGCTTGCTCCCGTTTGTATACTGCTTCCATATACTCAATGCTTACTGCACCCGTCTGAATCAACATGTCTCCCAATTGATGCAACACTTCCGCTTGGTCCACTGATTCTTCAAATATGCGGATATGGTCCTTACCAATATATTCTGACAAACTCACTATTTTGTTGCACCTCCTCTACCCTTACCTTTTTTGCAAATACTATGCCAACCTAAAAAAACGTGAAAAGCCCTTTGCAGCAAGCGTTCACGTCATTTTACACAATTTCTGACGATTCTTACACATTATATCCAGCAGGGTTTGTGGGTGATTTTGTTTGTACCCATCCAGGCATACGAAAAAGGCCGACCCCTCAGGCCGGCTACTTTGTAAACTACTTCTTTATGAGATTTACATCCTCAAAAGTGTTACTATGCTGTCGCGTGCTAACGATATCCGGAAGCATTCGCAGGCTTGCCTGCATCCTGTACTTCTACCATATACCGCCAGGAGTCAGGCTGTGAGCCGTCAAGGTCATAAAAGCCATATGCTTGGGCGAGCTGACCACTGGAAACGGAGTGACCATTCCACCTAGCGACTTCTCGATCACCTGCTAACGCGGCAACGGCTCTTCCTACATAGCGGGGAGATTCCGAGATGATAAAATGAGGCTCCTTCACCGTAGCGTCTCGCCAATTTTCTTCCTGCACCCCAAAATGCTCAAGCATGATTTCCGAACGCATCCAGCCCGGAGTCAACGCAACAGCGGTGCATTCGTAAGGTGAAAGCTCATGGGCTAAAGACTTGGCCATACGAATCACGGAATTCTTGGCAAGATCATAGAACAGAGAGAGACGGTAGTTTTTATCATTGTATTCTGCCGTTCCATCTGTTATCTCTACAACCAGTCCATTCTTGTTTCGTGTTAACAAAGGTAGGGCATAGTGGCTTGTAATAATGTGCGTATCAATCGCAAGCCGGAGCAGACGAAACCCCCTGTCCAAAGAATGCTCCCATACAGGTACGTTCCACTGTGTCAAATATTCACCGCCCCACACATCGTTAACCAGGATGTCCAGTCTCTCCTGCTCCTTCTCGATGCGAGCGATGAGATTCTGAACCTGATTAGCGTCCAGATGATCTACTTGTACGGCGATCCCACGTCCACCCGCACGATTGACAAGCTCAGCAGTTTCTTCAATCGTCTCAGGACGATTGTACTCCGAGCGTTGTTCTCGTGTCGTGCGTCCAGTCACATATACTGTGGCCCCTGCCGCACCTAATTCAATCGCGATCCCCCTACCCGCTCCACGCGTTGCACCTGCTACCAAAGCTATTTTTCCCTTTAGAGGCTTCATGATTTGCCACTCCCTTCGTTTATCTCCCCCTTATTGTACGGCTTCATATATGTCAGCTTATGTCATATACTTCAAAAGCAAATTGAAAAAACAGCACTACCTCTCTCCAACTACCCCATAGAAAAACAGTTCCATCATATGATCGATATTCTTCGTTATTCCCTCTTGATTTGATGCTTCCCAATCACGCCCAAGCTCATTTTTGTACATCGTGAAGTACAGCATGAATATCTCGTCTGTTTGATCTTTACGAATATACCCATCTTGCTTGCCAGCAGCTACAAACCTCATGAAAAATGGTTTGATTTTCTGTTCAGTATAATTCTCCAGCATTTGCTGTAGGCCACTCACTTCAGAGAATGGGGCTGCCTGAAACCTGTCTGACAAAATGACTAAATTTTTGGTTTCCAGCAAGATGATTTCCTTCGTCTTTTCGGGAAAGGAGCACGCTGAATCGAGAATCTCCTCATACTGCTCCAACTGATTGTCCATCCAATTCATGAGCATGTCGCCATATAGCTGCTCTTTTGTTCCGAAGTAATTATAGATTGTAGCGGGAGATACTTTCGCATGTTGAGCGATTTCATTCACGCTTACCTTTTGAAAACCGTATTTCGAGAACAATTCAAAAGAAGAGCTGTAAATTTGCTCGATTTTACTTTGCTTTCGCCGTTCGAACCCGTTCATATTGTTCACCTCATTTGTAGTGTAGAGAAAGTTTTAGAGTAATTCAATATATAAAGTACAAAATATTGTTGATATCTCACAAACAAGAAATTATAATAATTTTATAGTAAATTAGTACATTTGCTACATATTTTATTTTCAAGTGATGTTCTCAAACATTCTTTGACGATGGGGTGTCCTTGTATGAAAAAAATTAGAATTCCGTCATTTTTGCATGATGTGTTCGGTGAGAAACAAAGTGTGGCATCCATTTTTTCCATACTGCTTTTTGGAGGTTTTCTGACCGCTGCTTTATGCTTTCTGTACCCTGAGCTCACAGGCAGTTTGCCTCTTTGGCGCAGCTCCCTCGCATTATTTTTCATGTTCGATATTTTTTCCGGATGCGTAGCCAATTTTACTTCCTCAACCAGCAACTTCTATGCTGCACGAAATACGAATCGAATCGTATTCATCTCGATTCACTTTCACATCATTTTGGTTGCGCTTCTCTTAGATACAAATATCTGCTACTCAATCTGGGTATGGGCCTATACAATCGCTGGAGCATTTATAGTGAATGCTCTAATCGGGAAGCAATCGCAACGATTTATTGCTGGATTGCTCCTATCTATTGGGCTTGGTTGGGTACCGCTACTCCCAAATATACAGCCCTACATGCTGATCACTTGCTTATTATTCATGCTGAAAGTGTTGTTTAGCTTTGCCGTTGATCATTATGCGAAAGCAAACAACGACACGGGGGCAAACGTATGAGAGCTCCATATCGAATCGCCAAACTAACAAAGTCGGATAAGCACTTATTCGTATCGCTCATGAGCAAGTCATTTGCCGGAGACCCATTGTTCCTGCACGTTTTTGGTGATTTTGAGCAGGATAAAAAAGCGCGTAGCAGCGTGACAGCTTTTGTATCCTTTTTGTTTGATAAAAGCTTTATGTTGAATGAAGAGGTGTGGGGCTATTATGAAAAGGAAAATCTGTTAGGTGCATACATCGTTGAGCAGCCACACGCTGGTAAGCTTCAGATGATGGTAGGAGGACTCCTGCTAATCGGAAGGCTCATTCCGTTGTTTTTTCAACTGCCACGCAAAGCTTTGAACCTGCTTAATTCCTACATGCGAGTGACCAGATCCTTTGCTCCCCCAATCACCCATTACTACCTGGTCATGATTGGAGTAAAACAAGAGGCCCAGAGAAAGGGAATCGGCAAGACCCTGCTGCATCACCTGATGCATACGGTTCAGTTGGACAAGACTTCACATGGAATTGCACTGGACACAGAAAATGAGGATAATGTGAATTTGTACCGGAGATTCGGATTTGCACTAAACGTTGAAACACGAGTCGGCGATGTACCTGTGTATTGTATGTTCTATCAAAAAAGTAGCTCTGGCATCGGGGATTGCTAACCTTCCGACTCGTTGATGAAAGATAGCTCTGAATTTCATAAAGTTCCTTTGCTTTCATGCTAAATAAGCTCTCCCCGGAATTGGGGGAGAGCTGTATTCCCTACACAAATATTTAATCGGTACCCGCTAATGTACGATTCGATTACGGATTGCAATCACGACTGCCTGCGTTCGATCCTCGACGTCGAACTTCTGAATAATGCGGTGAACGTGTGTCTTGACTGTGCTTTCGCCGATGTAAAGCTTCTTGGCTATTTCTTCGTTGCGCAAACCATACGCCATCTGCTGCAGCACTTCCAGCTCTCGTTCTGTTAACGACTCGATTCGCTGCGCGGCAGTAGTCAAGTCGGTTTCCTGCTGCAACGCTTGGGACGAGTGAAAAATCTGCCCGATCACTTTGGCCGCAACCGTGGTTCGGAAAATCGCTTCTCCCTTCCAGGCAGCTCGGACGGTATCCACAAGCTCCTCGGGTGCAGCTCCTTTCAGTAAATAGCCTACAGCTCCCGAACGAATACCGTCGTACACATATTCTTCCTGATCAAATGTGGTCAAAATGATGACTTTACATTCCGGATTAGACGCTATGATGCTCCGGGTTGCCTCGATCCCGCCACCCTCTGGCATCTGAACGTCCATCAACACAACATCAGGAAGGACACGCTTGGCCAACTGGACAGCCTCATGTCCGCCCGCTGCTTCCCCAACGACCTCCATGTCCTCCTGAGCGTTTATCATAAACCGCAAACCATGCCGGACCAAATGCTGATCGTCCACAATAATGACCCGAATCAAATGCACCGTCACTTCCCTTCCGTTTGTCCATCTCCATCATGTAGCGGTATCTTCACCACAAGCCGTAAGCCATGGGGAGTTACCGGGTGAATCTGTAATACTCCCCCTACTCTCTGGCTTCTCGCCTTCATGCTCGAAAGGCCAAAACCAGGCAAAATCTGTCTCCTGTCGGACCATACCCCGTCATCAACCACGATCATCGTCAATTCCCCATCGCTTTCAGAAACCACTACATCGACGCGAGAAGCATGGGCATGACGGATGACATTGGTGAGCGCTTCCTGAAGAATCCGGTATAACGACTCGGAAACGTCCGGATGCCACTTGCTTACCGGTCTATCCACAATGAATGTAAGGTCTAAGTCGCCATGCTCTTGAACTTGCTTTACCAAGCTTTGCAAGGCTACCAAGCCAAGCCCTGCTTCGTCAGCCGCCATCTGGTGAACAACCTGACGTACATCTTGCAAGCAACGTCTGGCAACGTCAAGGACGGTTTTTAACGAGAGATCCGCTTCCGCAGCATCCGTTTTCATAATATAAGGCAGCGCCTGAAGCTGAACGATAACGGAAGTTAAGCCATGTCCGATGCTATCGTGAAGATCTCGGGAAATCCGGCTTCGCTCCTCCAGAACAGCGAAGCGGAGCAAGCGAACGGTCGCTTCCTCCAATTCTTGGTGCGTCTGTTGGAGTTCTTTATGGGCTTGCTCTAATTCAGCATGTACTTCCCGTAATTCTTCGTAGTGTCTTTTCCTTGCCTCAGCTGCTTCCCGCTTCAGTCTCACTCCCCAGAACAATACATATGTGGCTGCATGTGCGATCGAATAGACCAGAAGAATGTCCGGCTGTCCTTTTAGCAGCAAGAAGATAGCAGCATCTGCTGTGATCATAGCGCCTGTCAACAGAATAGACAATTGTATCGGCAGCCGTAGTGCCGAATAGCCTACAAGGTAAAAAATAAGCGCAGCGACCGTCCACCACGCATGAAACATCACCCAATAAAAAACCGTCAGCATCCAGGTTCCAATCACAGCAGCACTGCGAGCGCGTGTCCCCCGTAAATAATCAGGTAGCCACAACAGAGCCAAATAGGCGCAGCCAACCAAAAGCCCTACCGTCCATTCCTGCCATGACGCTGTGTTTGATGTTCCGATAAAGTTGTACAGTAACAATAAGCTAAAAATAACTGTTCGACCACGATTAAGCACAAATTGCCGTAATTTTGCGAGCTGCTGTTTGATCTGCATAAATGATCCTCATGTCTTCATTGTACTGGAAGGATAGGCTCAGCCTATTTTACTGCTCTGCCCTCAACCAGTTGCCTGTACTTTAGGTAAATAATATAACGACGGCTGATGACGCTTCCGAGCGGAATAAACAATAGCGAGGTGCTTAGAAAAACCAAAGCGTGGTGTGCTCCCCAGTTGCCCACAAGCAAGCGCAGCAGCATAACTGCAAGGAAAAGGACGACACCAGCAACGGAGCCTTGCGAGGTCACTTTCCCCGTAGCAGAGTTGAGTCGTACTTTTTCCAGCTTGCCTCTCCATGCTCCAACTCCAAGACCGACAGCTAGGCAGATCAAATAAAGCAGGAGGCTCCCTACAGATAGATCCATTTGTTTCATGCTTGAAAAGGCTAAATAGATGAACAATAGCGGTGTAATCCATAATCTCGATGGACGAATTTCTTTCTCTCGTAAAGACAATAAGACGACAATAACCACAATGATGAGATAACTGGTCATGTTGCTACCTCTCCTCTTCCTTTTTCCAGCGTTCCTCATCAGTGTAGCCGAATGCGGAAGTAATTAAGACCATCCACAGGTTGACAGGTTTGCTCCATCCATAGATCGAGGCATGCACAAGGAGGAGATAAGCATCGCGCTTATCAATTCTTATACGTTCAAAAAAGCCGACATCCTGCCTCGAATAAAAAGGCGATGTCGGCTTTGCACTTTAGCGGCCAAACTCCGTATGAAATATATGCTCTCCAGCCAAATCGAGATTCTAGCCCATCGAGCTGATGGGTATTACCAAAATAACTCCCTGCCTATTTTCCTGCTTCCCATTCTTGCATCCGCTCATGAAGCGAGCTGGCAATAACACGGTCCAGCAGCTGCGAATAAGTCATCCCTGCTGCAGCTGCGCTCTTTGGAAACAGGCTGCCCGCGGTCATTCCCGGTAAGGTGTTCACTTCCAGTACATAAGGGATATCCTGATACAAGATCACATCGACCCTTGCATAGACCTTGCATTGCAGCTGTCGGTAGCTGGTAAGTGCTGCCTCGTTTACGCGCTTCTCTATCAAGGGAGGAAGCTGAATGACCTTCTCCTCAGCACCGCCCACCTCGTACTTCGCTTTGAAATCGAACCACTCTGAATGCGCGGAGCGAATACCGATAATCGGCAGTGCCTCTCCATCCATAATCGGGCAAGTCAGCTCTGTTCCTTTTATATAGGGTTCAATCAATATCTCCTCACCCAAGTCAAATGCTTCCTGAACAGCCGGGAGCAGCTCCTTCTCATTTTGAACGGGCTGAACACCGATACTTGATCCCCCTGTATTCGGCTTCACAATAACCGGGTAGCCCAGCTGCTCTACCGCCTGCGGATCATAGTCGTCCATCCCCTGCCAGCATAAACCTGCAGGTGTATGCACGCCCGCTGCTTTGAGCAGAACCTTGGACAGCTGCTTATTCATGCAAAGACTGCTCGCTAGGACCCCACTTCCTGAATAGGGAATGCCCAGTGTCTCCAGCACACCCTGCACCGTGCCGTCCTCTCCAAATTGGCCATGCAGCGCAAGTAGTGCAAAGTCGATGCCTGCCTGCTGAACCTGCGTGATTAAATCCGTTCGCTCCTCGATCACGATCGGAACCACCTCATAGCGACCGCGATCCAAATATTTGATCATCTCTTGACCTGTCCACAGAGAAACCTCACGCTCCGAGGAAATACCGCCCATTACTACGCCAATTTTCACGATGACACCTCATTTTTCTTTTCTGTCTGTAGAAGGCTACTCGCCTGATTGCCAATGATTTGAATACCCCGCTCGATATTTTCATCCGTTACGCGGGAAAAACCAAGCCGCAATGTATTCGTCCCTTCGCCTTCTTGAATAAAAAACTTGTCTCCCGGTGTAAAAATAACGCCCTGTTTTGTGCAAGCTTCAAGCAGCTGGCGTGTATTTACTCCCGCCGGAAAGGTGAGGAACAAATGCAGTCCCCCATCGCCAGACAGCTGCGCCTCTGGGAGATGGGCCTCGCAGCACGCCCTCGTGAGCTCATATTTGCGCTTGTACTCTGCACGTGCTTTTTTTACATACTTATCGAAATTTCCATTCAGAAAATATTGGTATAAAATCGACTGATCAATGGTTGAGGTATGAATCGTTCGTGCACGCTTGATGCTTTCAAGCGCATCGATCAATGCTCGATCTCCAAGCACCCAGCCTACTCGCAAGCCCGGAAATAGAACTTTTGAGAAGCTGCCAATATAGATGACTCCATTCCCTTGCCCTACTGTTGCTATTAAAGGGGCAACATGGGCTCCCGAGTAGCGCAGCTCCTCATTAAATCCATCCTCGATCACCGGAATTTGATAGCGCCTCATTAATTTCATCACGGCACTGCGTTTCTCTGGCGACAAGACAATGCCAGTCGGGTTGTGATAGGAAGGTGTCAAATAAGCCAGATCGAAGCTGTTTGTCTGCGTTTGCAATACGGCCTCGAGTTGCTCCACATCTATACCGTCACGCTCCATTGGAATGCCGGTAATTTCAAACCCTTGCAGCTTCAAATTTTTGATCGCGGTATGATGGGTCGGATTTTCACAAATGGCTGCCCCACGGCGCGCAGAAGGTCGCAGTGCTGACAGCACCATGTCAAAGCCTTCTGTAAACCCGCTTGTAATCAGCATATCCTTGCCGGTTATATCGACGCCCTTGTTCTCCATATAACACATCAAATAATCGATCAAAGGCTTGTAGCCCTTTGCATAGCCGTAGTTGAGCAGCGTCTGCCCTTCGATCGCCATCCGGTCCAAAAAGGCTCGCCTTACATCGCCCAAATCAAACAGCTGTTCATCCGGAGCGATGCTTGTAAACGAGATAGTTCCTTTTTTGGCGCGAATGCCCTGCTTCATCACATCCAGATCTACAGCGGATACAGCATAATCGTTCATTCTCGCTTTCCAATCGATCTGCCATGCGGTGGAGCCGACACCTTCTCCGTTATCTGCTGCCAAATGGCCCACCATAGCAGCTACATAACTGCCTTTGCCGGGAACCGCATACGTATACCCGTCATCCTCCAGTCCTTCATAAGCTGCAATGACTGTATTGCGGCTCACCTTCAAAAGACCGCTCATTTCACGCGTGGAGGGCAGCTTCTGATCCGCCTGAAGCGCACCTTTTATGATTAAACGTTTGACGTATTCTTTCACTTGTATCACGACCGGCCGGTCACTGACGAGCTTGAAATCCTGGAACATCCTTCATCGCCCCCTCTATAATGATGGCATGGAAGAAGGGAGAAAAAAAGAACCACCGTGCTGGATTTTTCATCCTTCGGTGGTTCCTTTGTAGTATTGCCTCTCATCTTCATGAACTGACATGACCAATCGCCGTCACAAAGAGAAAGAGAAATATAGCCATTGTCGTGTTGATAATTTCGAGAAGCATGAGAGCCGTAGACATTTTCGTCGGTGATTTTGGAAAAATACCAGCCAAGTCGACAGCGTAGACGATAAAGTATAATACTGCGATCACTTGTGTGATGAAAATGGCATTAGGATGTGAAATCAACAAGAGATAACACGTTATAAAAGAAATGATTCCTAGGGAGATAAGGAACAGATTAAATCCCCAAAAAACCCCGCCTTTTAAATTTGAGAAATCTCTATTTTCTATCGGTCCCCCTGGAACCAATATCGTCAATAAGGTTACATTTAAAAACACAAGCAAACTTGCCATGATCATGATATCCTGCATCGTTATCCTTCCTCTCATCCATTCGTGTGTCTCAAGCTTAGCTGGAAAGAAAGGATTCGTATTGTAAAAAATCAGCATCGTGGTAGATGCTCATCATTTTTTGCCATGCCATAGATAACAAAGAGTTAATTCAAGTGGAAGCTTTTCTAACTCTTTGACCGTTTTTCCCGCAAATCTTTTGCATGTTTTGATCAAATGAGACTGATCATAATAATGATACTGTATATCCTTCCTCAAGCATTCATTCTCAACATGCTTTCTGAACTTCACAATATCCCCATACACCTTTGGGGTCAATCCGATTTGTTTTTTGAAGAATCGCTCCAACGTACTTATGGATACACCAAAATATTTTGCCATGCTTGTAATGTTCAAGTTTTCATCCTCTTGTTCTACATATGCCAGCATTTGCTCTATGCGATCCGTATCCTTCTGGTTCATCATCAATTTATGCAACAAATAATGATTCATTTCTGAAATATGTTGTTCCACATCTTTAGACCCCATCATCACTCGGTACAGCTCATCTAAATCAGGATCTACATCACTTGCCTGTACGAATCGCTCTGTTATTTCAAGGCTGGGCACATGAAACAATTGAATATACCCTAACGGAGTTAACGAAATCCCGATTTGATACAGCTGCTGTCCATATCGAACATGCTTCGCCCTTTTCATTTGACCAATTACGACCTTATTGGGGATCACCATTTCCTGATCATCTCCGGCCAGCCAATAATCAGAAGCATAATTAAAAATGATATTGATATGCCCAAGCGGCATAATGACATCTTCTCTGTTGTCCGCAGAGAGCAAGTCGAAGTCTACGACCCAAATATAGTCCACTATCTTTTGTAGAGCATGTATAGGTTCAAAGGTTCGTATCATCGAATGCTTCTCCTTCATAAAAATTGGCTGTTCATCCTCATACCTTGAATAATTCTGCCCCAAGCTATACTCAAAAAAGGGCATCCGTAGTGGCCTGCCCCGAATCATTAGTCTTTGCTCGCCCAAAATTGTATCACAATCTATCTGACGTTTCCATCTTCCGGCTGATTACGATTTGATCCAATCGACCGTTTTTTGATCCAGCTTTTTGATAAGCGCCACCAGTAATTTCACTGTGTACTCGACATCATCATGATGAAGAATCGAAGCATGGCTGTGTATATAACGCGCCGGGATCGCGATCACAATCGAAGGAACTCCTATACCAGTCAGATGGGCCGCGCCAGCATCAGTTCCAGCACCCGGAGCCGCTCCGTACTGATAGGGGATTCCTTCTTCTTCCGCGGTATCAAACAGCAAGTCTCGCAATTTCGTATTCGGTACAAGTGTTTTGTCATACAGCGCAATTACTGGTCCCCCTCCGCATTTAATCTCCGGTAAATACGGTGAATCAGCAAGACCAGGAGTATCTAACGCCATGCCTGTCTCTAAAGCAATAAACAGATCCGGTCCAATCATGGTTGTACTCGTTCCCGAACCGCGAAGTCCCACTTCCTCCTGCACGGTGGCGCCTGCGAAAACAACGTTTGGATGCTCGACAGCTTGCAGGCTTTTTACCAGTTCAATCGCTGCCAGACAACCTCCTCGATTATCAAAGGCTTTGCCCATATACATCTGGTCGTTGGCCATCACCGTAAAGGGACAAATGGGGACGATCGGATCGCCGGGACGAATGCCCAATTCTTTGACATGGTCTGCACTAGCTGCTCCAATATCGATATACATTTCCATAATTTCGACCACTTTTGCCTTATCGCTGGCAGTTGAAACATGCGGCGGCTTTGAACCAATGACTCCGACAATGTCACCTTTGCGTGTTTTAATCATCACACGCTGTGCCAAAAGCACCTGAGGCGACCAGCCTCCAAGCGTTTGGAAGAGGATAAACCCAGTCTTGGTGACACGAGACACCATAAAACCTACCTCATCCATATGTCCCATCAGCATGACTTTCGGTCCGCCCGCTATCCCCGTTTTTCTACCAACGATGCTTCCCAGATTATCGGTGGATAACTCTTCTGTGTAAGGCTCCAAATAGGTGCGCATCAGTTCCCGTACTTCCTGCTCTTGTCCAGGAACTCCTGACGCCTCTGACAGCTCCTTTAAAATCTGTACCCACTCACTCAACCGTTCTCCCCCTTTATCTATTGTAGTGCTACTAGTTCACTATTTGTTCTATTCCAAATATTGCTTTAGATCATCTAAAAACTCCTCATCCTGCACCCGTTCTAACAAAAATACATTTAAATTTTGGGCAATTTGCTGAAACTCCGCTTTCGTTAGATCCTTATTAAAAAGAGCCAGCTCTATCTTGTTCCCATTTTTGTCAGTGGAGTAAAAGGAAAAAGTAAGTACTTTTGCTGTACTTCCACCTTTTGAGCCAATGTGAGTAAATGGACTATCAGGTTTCAACGGGTTCTCAATGACCGCATCTAATTCCTTTTGAACCTTATTCGAGAGGTAGCTTCTGCTGTTGATTTTGTTCATTAAGGTCGCATACTCTTTCGTTGTTCCCTTAGGTAGACGTGCCACAATCAAGTCGTTAATTTCCGAATCATACCACGGAAATAGATCTTCCATTACCTTTTCTTTATAAGAACCAGATTTATCTCTTTGCAATATTTTGAATACTTTGTTTGCCTCTGCGATGAAATTCTTCTTCGACATATTACTGAGCTCAGCTTTGACAAGATTGACCCTATCAGCGAATGGTAATTCAGGATCCAGAGTAGACATTATGGAGTAGGGTACAAAGATGATGGATGCATAGGAAGGGAAAAACTTCTCATGCTTATTAAAGTTCAAATCGTCCAGATTATCGTTGACGTTATCAATACCAAGAAGCATCAACAAATACTCTGTGTTGGCGTTGGAGCTATACTTAATCATTCCTTTTGCAACTTCCTGCAAGGTGACTTTGCCATTCTGAACCACTTGACGTGCCTCGATATCCTGTAACCAAGTTTCGTGGGCATTGCCATCACTACCCGGCACGTAGAACAGCGCCAGATCATCCAACGACACCTTTTTCGAAGGATTGATCTTTCCTTTGGCCGCCTGCTTGGCGAACTCTAGTGCAACGATCAATTTTGAGGTACTCGCGAGGGTCATAGCTCGATTCGAGTTATAATCGATCACCTTATCCCCATTGCGAATGACATACAGGGAAGTTCTGTCAGGATTCTCCTTTAAGAATTGAGCAATCGGATCGTCCTCAACTGAAAAGTCGGCCTGCTCTTCCGCTGCGTAAGCGCTTCCAAAATGAAATGTAAAAATAAAAACAAACACCAACGCTGCAATCCAAAATCTCTTCCTCATTCTCCATTCCTCCTATCTAATCAAAAAGTTTAGAAAGCTTCGCTAATCGACGATCCACCTTGCCTCTCTTCTAGTTATGTCGTGAGGATGAAGTGCGAACCTTCCTTTCCATATCCTAGCATAAGGGAGTTACAACAAATACCAATCCTAACCACTTGGTCACCTGAGAAAGCTTATTGCCGCAGGCACAGACATAGGTCTAGGCAAGAAAAACCGACGAAAGCAAAACTAGTACTGGAAATCAGATAATTTCCCGTAGTAGTATTTCAGAAAGAAAATTAGGGCGTAAAACTGGGCTTTCTAATAACAGGGACAACCAGGAGGTATTGCAATGCTGCTGAAAGATACAAATCAACTGGACGATCTGAAGGATTTTTTAATCAGTTGGTACGGAAATTATGATAGCTCCTACGGTGTGCCTGTAGACGAGATTCCCGCTTATCTGCCAAAGGCGTTGCAGGAATTATACGCGTTTGCAGGGCGCTGGAAAGATGGTTCGGACGATCACCTCGGGAACTCTCCAGAGATATTTCAACAGCAGGATTGTCTTTATTCAGTAGAGCGATTGAAGAAGGATCAGGACAAGATTACATTTCTTGAGGAAAATCAGGCAAACTGGACTTGCCAAGTGGAGGCGGGCAATGACGATTCTCCTGTTTACTGCGACGAGCATTTACTTTGGGATGACCATCCAGAGGGACATATCAGCGTAAATGACTCTCTCTATCATTTTCTGAAAAGCTTTTGTTTACAGGAGGTTGTTTTTGGCTGCAAGCATCTTTTTTTCATAGAAGGAACATTGGAAAATATACAGATGTTATTTGATAAACCGATTGAAACCGTATGGCTAAATGGATTCTATGTTAGCCCCAAAGAAGATGGGCCTTCTCATGCCTTCTACCGATGCGGGGACGTACTGGTCATGGAGCGTTTTGGTGACTATTGGTTAGGCTCTAGCTATGATTTGGATTTGGCTTCGGCATTGAATGATGATGTCCTGTCTTCAATCAATCTGAGAAGGATTAAACCTGATTGAATCGGTCACGAAAAGCTCCTCAGGTTCAGTCCCCGTTGCGTTCAAGTTCCATTCACCAAAAAAGCATTAGCTGTTTAGGCTAATGCTTTTAATGAATTTCTCAGCGCTTTTTAGAACGGAATCATTTGTGCAATCAACGGTTATGCAGGGCGCGCTTCAATGCTTCATAGTACGCCTGTCTCGCCTGCCTGCTAATAGACGCATTTGGCACGATTAGCTCAAAGCCGTGGAAGCATCCCGGGTATAAATGAAACTCTACAGGCACGTGCGCCTCTGTAAGCTTTCGCACGAATTCAATCGTTTCGTCGCGGAAAGGATCCAGATCTCCAATACATGTATAGGTCGAAGGTAGCCGTGAAAAATCGGTCGCACGTGCTGGAGCCGCGTAAGGAGAAATCTCTGTACCTGCCTGCTCACCCAAATACATTTCCCAGCCCTGTCGGTTAAACTTTGTATTCCACACACGATTATCTGTAATTTCATTACTGGAAATGGTGATATGTCGATCATCAATCATGGGGTACAACGGCATCTGAAAAGCAATGACTGGGCCATTCCGATCTCTTGCCAGCAATGAAACAGCGGCAGTCAAACCACCGCCAGCACTGGCCCCAACTACCGCAATGCGAGCAGGATCTACCCCCATCTCTTCAGCATTTGCTGCAAACCACAGAAGTGCCGAATAGCAGTCCTCAACGGGAATCGGATACGGATGCTCAGGAGCCAGACGATAATCAACCGAAACAACCACACTAGCCAGATCAGCAGCTATTTCCTGGCATGTGGCATCGAATGTTTTTACACTTCCAACAATGTATCCGCCACCGTGAATATAGAGAATACCGGGAAGCGTCTCATTGCTAACGCGAGGCTTGTAAACTCTGACAGGTATCTGGTATTCTCCATCTGCCGCGAGTACAAACTGATCTGCTATGGAGAGGTTTGGATTTTGCGGTGCACCCACGAACATATCATCCATCGAATTTCTCATTGCTACGAGATTCTCTCTGTCGAAATTCATTTCTGGCATTACAGACAACATCGTACGCAACTCTGGATGCACTCTCTCTTCCATAACCCATTCCTCCTCTACGTGTGTAAACGCATTCATTTTAATTGTGATAAAATCGTCACAATTAAAATATACTAGGGCATGTTATAATAGTCAATAAAATATACTAACTATTTTGCCAACTTGAAATCAGGAGGACGATTTCATGCAGCTGTTGATTCAATCTGGCGATCTGGGTCCGAAATGGTTTCACGTTGCCTTGCGAACTCTGGTATGGATGGCAGAGCAAAAAACCATGGTGAAAAGCAATCATATTGCTGAAGTGATCGGGGAAGATCCTACCTTCGTCCGTAAAATACTTGCCAAGCTTGCGAAAGAAGACCTTGTTAAAGCTTTTGGAGGACGCTACGGCGGATACATTTTAGAAGAAGACCCGCGTTCGATTACGGTTTTGCAAGTCTATCAAGCTCTCGGATCGGCAGAAACGACTCCTCATTGGACTGTTCAGTCTACGGGCTCAGAGCTATTTATCTCTTTGATCATTTCCAAAGCAGAACAGAAATTCCAATCCACGTTAGCGAGCTATACGATTGAAGATATTTTGCTGCATAAAGAGAACCCTACCTCGACTACAAGCTAAGCGGCGGATAGTCGCCAATTGAAGGCATGTAAACGAAAAAAGCCTACTTTCTCATTCGAAACGAGAGTAGGCTTTTCTCTATTATCGTAGTAGACATATACAGCCATTACAAGATTTCGATGTACCCTTCTGTTCCATGCACGCGAATTCGTTGTCCATCTTTTATCCGTTTGGTAGCATTCTCCACTCCGACGACTGCTGGCAAACCATATTCACGGGCGATAACTGCCCCATGGGTCATCAGTCCACCAACCTCGGTAACCAGACCTTTTATGGATACAAACAATGGCGTCCAGCTAGGGTCAGTAAAGGAGGTGACTAAAATATCTCCAGCTTCAAGATCAGCATCCTCCATGTTTAGGATGACACGCGCTCGTCCCTCTATAACCCCGGAAGAAACAGCTAGACCTACAATTGCATTGGCAGGCAGATTCTCTCGTTTGTACTCACCTGTGATGATTTCACCATCAGACGTGATTACGCGTGGAGGAGTTAGTTTTTCAAAAAACTTGTAGTCGTCTTTTCTTTTACTGATGATCTGATAATCAAGCTTGCTTGTACGTACGACTTCGTGAAGCTCTTCAAAAGTGAGATAGTGTACATCTTCTTTTTCATGAAGGACGCCCGCTTGAACGAGTCGCTCGGCTTCTTTCAGTAAAGCCTGCTTGTAGACGAAGTAGCGATTCACCATGCCGTACTTTGGATATTCCCTATAGCCGCTGAAATTCCGGATGAGGTCGATCATTCGTTTGGTTTCTTTCGCTTTTTGTTCGCCATCCGGTAATTGCTTCAATTGCTCTAATAGCTCTTGTTCTTTTTTCAAAGCCTCCTGTCGCCCTTGCTCAAATTTCCGATTGCTAGCGTGTGGCTCGAAGTTTTTGATATTACCAAGAATCATGGGGACCAGTGTAATTGGCTTTTCGCTCCAACGCGTTCTCGTAATATCAATTTCTCCCGTACATCTCATTCCGTATTTGCTCAGATAATCATAGATAGCGTCCCTGGTTTCCCGCCCACCATCAAACCGAAGCAGTTCATCCAGAAAGCTGTCCGCTTTGACGTGTTGTAAATAATCAATGACTTCTGGATAAGGACGAATCACATCTGCGACATCCATCAACGCCAGACCCATTTCCGAAGTAATATTGTTTGGTACAGATTGCGAAAGCGTATCTGCAACGTTTTTTTCACCCAACCACTTCATCATGTTTTCATTGATCCATGATGAAGCATTCATCGCAGCCATAATCGCACGCGTGCCTTGTGGGTCAAATAAGGTCTTTTTTAATTGCTGAATATCTTCCAGAATAAAATCAAGCAAATCCGATCCAGACTTCGTCAGGATGTTATGTTTTAACTCTTCGATCGAGGCTTGACTTTGCTTAATCAAATCAGAAACGATGGTCGGATCGTTCTCGATTTCTGTTTGAAATCCCATAAACAGGATACTTTTATTTCCTTTACCGGGACTCGGTGCTTTTTTATCGTTTGGTAGCAACTGTATAAAATTTCCTCGCTCTATAATGGTCGTAAGTGCGTCTTTTATGAGCGGATCGGAATGTCCCAGCGTATTAATTATCGTTTCTCTACTGTCAGATGAAGCCAGAATAGGTGTAATATCAACAAACAGCCTTCCCCCAGCCCTGCGCATGGGTGCAGAAGTCGTTAACAGGAAAAAGGACAATCCCAATGGTTTCATGGGGTCGGTCATCATTTGTTGATGGCCAACAGATACGTAAACATGATTTTCTTGATCATTCGCCTCTGGGATCGGGTATAAAGTCGTGATCGGCCGACTCTGGACAATATAAAAGGTATCATTGGCCAAGCACCATTCGATATCTTGGGGGCAACCAAAATAAGCTTCGATCTGTCTTCCAATGCGTTCCAGCCGTAAAATTTGCTGTTCCGTAAGGGCTTGTGTCTTTTGCTGAACGGGATCGATCTGCTGTGTGTTCGTTCCGCCTTCTTTTCGGCCATAGATCGCTAATTTTTTTGTTGCTATCCTCTTCTCGACGATTTCCCCTTCCTGCACCTTATAACAATCAGGAGATACCAAGCCAGAGACCAATGCTTCTCCAAGTCCAAAACTGGCATCGATTGATAGCAGCTTCCGGTTAGATGAAACGGGATCAGCGGTAAATAAAATCCCTGAAGCCTGTGGAAAAACCATCCTTTGAACGATAACAGACAAATAAACCTGGCTGTGGTCAAATCCATTTTGCATACGGTAAATTACCGCTCGATCTGTAAATAGAGAAGCCCAACATTTGCTGATATACTGCAAGATCGCTTCTTTACCGATGATATTTAAATAGGTGTCTTGTTGACCAGCAAAAGAGGCATGTGGTAAATCTTCAGCAGTCGCACTGGAACGCACTGCATAAGCATGTTCCTCTCCGAGCTGGGAGAGATAGTGAGTAACTGCGTACGCAACATCGAAAGGAATTTCTATTTCCATAAGGATTTGTCGAATCTTCCTGCTAATTTCAGCAATCTGACCTCGATCTTCTACGTTTAGCATGGCTAGTTGCCCCACCAAAGCATGATACGTTTCATTTTGTTCGATGGCTTTTTGGTAGCCCACTGTTGTAACACAAAATCCCTCTGGTACTTGTATGCCTTGAATTTTTGATAATTCCCCTAAATGTAACCCTTTTCCGCCAACGAGCAAGAGCTGCGTTTTATCCATTTCCTGAAAACTGAGAACCAAAGAACTCATTCAACATCTCTCCTAACCATGAAATTGAGAAAAAACATTTGACATGAGTTTTTCCGACATGGTACAATTAAAATGTAAGATGGTATATTTATACCTAGGAAACAAAGAACAAAAAAAACAGTCGTATTCTGATTCTATCATCGTGTCTGTTTATGCGCAATAGTAAAGAACCTGGTGAAAATACCCAGGTTCTTTTTTGATTTTCCACTACGATTTTCAAAAACGCAGTTCATGCCGTCATAGCTGTTCATCCTCGGCCCGGATTGCCACCGACGCATCTGTAAGATACGAACCAAAGTAAGAAGAAATCTGCCCAAATCCCGCCTCTTTCAACAATTCCGGAACCTGTGCTGCCGGTACTGGATCATACACAGTGCCGAAAGAATCTGAAAACCTCGCTGTATCCTCCAGGGATACACCATTGTCCTGCATATGCTTGACCCAAGTCCGTATCTGCAGGTCAAAAGAGGGTGTGCCTGGTTCTCCATTGATTGAGGAAAGGAATAGAGGAGCTCCCGGTTTCAACCTCTCTGCTGTCTTTCGAAGCAAATCCTGCTTGGCAGCCAGGCCCTGTATGAAGTGCAGCACAAGCATGCAAGTCGCCGCATCGTAAAGTCGATCAGGCAGTATGCTTTCGACTGAGCCCTGAATAAGTGTCACTCGTTGTTCCAAGCCGGCTTTTTTCACCCGATGCTCAGCAATCTCCAGCATACGTGAAGAAGGATCGACTCCCGTGAACGTCCAAGCTTCATGAACCTCACCAAGCGTTACGCACTCCTGACCACCACCTGCACCAACGATTAAAATGTCTGCTGCGCCCTTGCTCTCTCTTTGCATGCTCAACAGTCGGCTCGTTATCTTGTACAGGTTCTCATAGCCCGGGATTTTTAACGGAATCGTTTTTTCATATTGATACACAGCTGGATGCTCCCAATTCATGTATTCTTGTTCGGGTGTATGGTTCATGTTATCGTCGCCCTCCATCTGGTGAACGGTTTGCCCACCTAACTATTGTTGTAATTGCGCCAGCCCGGATACCGTATGTTTCGTTCCGCAAGCATTGGGCTTTCGCCTTTAGATCGGACTCGATTCGGGCAGGCGTCCCGGCAAGCAGAACGATTCTCGAACCTAGCATCGTGGCTTCCTCTTGGTCATGGGTGGCTAGCAAAACGGTTGGTCTGTCCTTGCCCCACAGCTTCAACAGCAAATCGTGCATACTCCGTCTTGTGGCAGCATCCAGACTCTGAAATGGTTCATCCATCAGCAGTAGCGCCGGGCGGAATGCAAACGCACGAACCAGGGCAACCCGCTGCCTCATGCCTCCGCTTAGCTGCTCCGGATAGCAATGAAGCGCATCACCTAGCCCTGCCTCCTCTAGCATGGAACGCGCTTCTCGGGCTATTGAACCCCCCATCCTATTCCCAACTCCCTGCTTTATCATTTAGATGAGAATCATTATCAATTATATAAAACCAGCATCTGCACCATCCCACAAATCTGGGATTTGTTGACGCGGTTTTTGAGGGAATAAAAATCCAAATTTTTTCCAAATGATCTTATCAGGGAACAGTTATTCGTGGTAGAATGCTGTCTAACAGCGCCTTGTGTACAAAACAGGCGCAGAGGGGGAATAATTCAGTGAAGCCTTGTCCTTCTTGTGGAGTACAAATCGAGGTAAACGAAGGTTATCCGTTTTGGTGTGAACACTGTAACTGGAATTTAGCCGTCCCATCGAAAGAACGCCAAGGAACAGCTTGGGAGCGTCTTGAGAGGAAAATGCGTGATACCTACGGCCAAGCCTTGTTCAAACAGCTACAGGATAGCCCCGTGCTCGCAACCAAACAGGGGATGAGCGAGAGAGTGGCATCTGCGTACTCACTCGTCGTTATCGGATGTTCGGTGGCAGGCTTTCTTTTTTCCTTGTTCGGACTTGTCACCTGGTATCACAGCCCCTTTATCCTCATAAGCTGTCTGCTAATCCTCCTGCTTGCATGGTTGTCGCGGCCTCGACCTCATCTGTTTCCGAAAAAGGCCATTCTTTTGAATGCTGATGAGCACCCAACCACTATGAAGATATTTGAAACCGTGGCGGAAAAGATGGGGGTCGAAAAAGGAATACAGTTCGCACTCTCTCCTTACTATGAGGCGTACACCTCTGAATATGGATGGCGTAGAGGGAGGATTGTTGTCATTGGATATCCCTTACTGTTTGCGTGCACACCGGGAGAGTTGACCGCACTGCTTGCTCACGAGCTGGCTCACTGTCGAAATAATGACATTAGGCGGAGCGCTCTGGTATCGCATGCACAGCGTATTCTTCTGAATTGGTGCCATTTTCTTGACCCAATCCGTGACGAGGATGATGAGTACCATTTTTCGTTCATCGCCACGTTCAGCAGATGGATCATGCGACTCCTGTTTTGGTTTCCCTATCGTTTGCTGGCTGTTCTCATTCATCTTTATTGGAATCAAAGTCAGCGTGCTGAATATGAGGCGGATCGTATGGCGGCTCAGCTTGCGGGCAGTCGGAATCTTATTTCCCTGCTACAGATCACTCACATGAATGATGTGGTGGAGCCACTGATCGCGAGACATTCCCTGCAGAAGCAAAATATGACACTGGGTCAGCACTTGCATGAGACTTTTTCAAAGCTGCCTGAAAAAGAAAAAATGCGCATACTGCGCATTCTGGAAAGAAGTCAACAAAGCATGGACACGACACACCCTGCGACTCATATGCGAATTGCCATGCTGCTGCTAAAAGATGCCCCTCCTGCTTATCAGATATCAGATGGGGAATACAACAAGGTATGCCAGGAAATGACCGACCACGTGCAGGAAAAAATGGAGCATCGGATCATAGATGACTATCGTGCCAAGCTCGCTTGATTATCTTACTTCACTCGTTGGGGCACGGACTTACTCGAACAAACAGCTTTTCATGCAAAATGGGGGAATCAATCCCCCCGTCCAATGAGCAGAATCAGCTAGTTCAGGGTGGCGGGCGAAGTGCCGAAGGAGGTCAACACGTGAAACACAAGACTCCCCACTAAACGCCCGGCATCCTGCTCAAATTCCCTTAAACGTAGAGCCATCGTCCTGAGAATCATCAAAACGATTCCTTAACTTGCGCTCTACATTGTAAAGGTGCCAAGCAAAGACGGCCAAACGGAAATTTTCTCGCGGCAGGATGGACATTCTGTTTCCCCCGCTAAATAATACAGATGCCTGACCAATCTTTGCTCCCCGATCGCTTCCGCCCGCTCCGCTAATGCTCGTATTTCTTCATCTGCAAATGACGTGACTGGAGCGATAACATGGGCTTCCTGGCCAGTGTGAAAGACGGGATCGTGTTCATAGGCTTGAAGGATTTCTGCAGGATTATCTTCATCAGGCCAGATGAATACATCTTCTGCGCAGGCCGGACACACGACCACATACTCATCGCCTGCCATAAATGTCATCAACATATTGGCAACACTATGCGAACCTCGATAAGCAGCATCCGCCACAAGAATATAACGTTTCTCCGTGTCATCGATGGAAGGATCAGCTGCATAGGAGAATACTTCCTTTGTAAGCGTCTTGAGCTTCCCAATCGCCTCTAAATATTCACGATACAATTCAGTACAGACAGAGCTGCCTGCCTCTTCAGCCAGCTCAGCCCAAGATTCTGGAAATGGGTCCTCATCGCACTCGTTACGACTTGCCTCGATTATACCGCCATTTATAAACAGCTCTTTGCGCACTTCAGCATCAGATGTAGAACACGCGATTTGTGCCAAAAAAGGCATTGCGGCATATGTAGCCGTATATATCGTATTTTGATGGAACAAATGCTCCTGAAAGAGGTCGTCAAAAACTTCCTGGCTATATTGCTGCATTAATTGCTGCAATAGCACAGGCACATTGTCTGCGGAACTGTACGGTCCTGTCAGCTTTCCCCATATTTCGCTATCCCACGTAAGCATCATGCAAGCTCTCCCTCCGTTTATAATAAGGCGGAAGCCTCTTCATCATTTCCCTCCCGAACGGACATCTATGTTCATTGGGTGACGAGTGACTCCTATCGCCCATCCTTTTTTCCAGCATAGCATTTTCTAGCGTCCCCGACTATCTGTCTTCCTGTAACTCCGCCAGTCTTTCCGTCGTATCAAATAACAAAATTTGGTTACATCTACCATCTCCTCAAGACCGTACTTGCTTGCCACCTCTTTCGAACGAAAGCCATGCGGCATTTACGTTGATCTGGTTTTTCTTTCGCTCCCCTAACATTGGCTCCAATCTCTTCAAAATAAAAATGTCCCGATGACCTAACAAAGCATCATCGGGACTGTTCTAGAAATTCCACAGTTTTTTATTACAAGACAGTTTCTTGTTCAATCAAAATAAGGTCCTAGACTGACGCTGCTTGCCCCTGGGCCTACTCAACCCCATTGGGGCACCGCGAGACTCCGGCTGGATGCTATTCAGGAAGCCGTGTCAATTGCGACGTGCTGTTCGCTCTATGCCATCAGCGATTACTTTGTACAATTGGTGCGGCAGATCGTGTCCCATGCCGTCAATCAACATGAGCTCGGCGCCCGGGATGGCAGATGCTGTGTCCTCGCCACACGCCGGGACGAAAAGGGGATCGTCCATCCCATGAATGACAAGTGCTGGTACTTTTATGGTCGCCAGCCGCGGACGACGGTCACCGGAGACAGCGATCGCAGCAATTTGTCGTCCGACACTGCCTGGGTCGTAGGCTCGCTGGACTTCCTCCAAAATGAGCGCCCGATAAGCGTCTTCTTCAAATGGATAGCCGGTGCCGGCGATGCGTTTGGCAAAAGAGAGGCTGTGCGCCAAAAACCCTGCTTCATCCTCAAAGGGGTTCGGCGCAGGTTTCGTCATCATCGCCATGACATCCGGTGAAGCTTGCGGAAGGGTGGGATTACCGGAACTAGACATAATGGAGGTGAGTGATAAAACCCGTTCAGGGTACTCACTGGCTGCAATCTGGGCGATCATTCCGCCCATCGACCTGCCAACGAAATGTGCCTGGTCAATTGAAAGGGCGTCGAGTAGTCCGATAGCGTCGCCTCCCATGTCATCGAGAGTATAAGGGATGTCCGGTCGCTGTCCTGACATGAGCGCAGTCGCCAGTGCGTCAAAATCCAGCGCCCGATACTGGCTAAAGTGTGTCGAGCAGCCTACGTCGCGATTGTCAAAGCGGATCACGCGAAATCCCCGCTCTGCTAATATCCGGCAAAACGGAACCGTCCATCTGATCATCTGGGTTCCAAGCCCGGCGATCAGGATAATAGCCTCGTCATTTTCGTTACCGAAACTGTCATAGGCCAAATCAACGCCGTTGACTTTCAGGATGTTCATGACCATGTTCTCCTCCAATTAATGACTTCACCTCCGCTTTCAGGGAGCATACTCCGTCATAGCGGCTACTTCGTAGTTCCTTTATTCCAATTATTTGCGCCTCCACATGCTTTCATTCATAAGTTCCCGTCCATAACTGTCATAAAGTGATATGTTGCTTCTTGTGACTCTCGTATCTTGCTCTGTTTTCAGTTTTGCATTTGATATTGCGAGAGGAAGCGCAACTTAATTTCGAGTATCTCTCCCCCTCGTCGATGTCAGCTGTCGGTCATACCAAGCACGTCCAAGGAAAAGACCTCCCACAGCGATAACAACCGACTTAAGATGGATAAACCTTCTTCAACAGTTCAATTGCTTCATCTATGGTGAGACCAAAGGATTTGTAGTACTCTGTGTCGGTTGCCATTTGCTTCAAGACCATCTCGTCGCGCAAGCGCAGCATCTCTTCGTGGGAGAAGTTAGCCACGAAACACCCTTTGCCCGTTACCGTATTGATCAAACCACATCGCTCCAGTTCTTCCCAAGCTTTTTTGACGGTGATAACGCTAATGCGCAGCTCCTGGGCCGCTTGGCGAATAGGCGGGAGAATGTAGCCGCCCTCTAATTCGCCTTTCAGAATTTGAGCGCTGATCTGTTCGAACAGCTGCTGATAAATTGGTTTTTCCGAATTGTTCGATATCGCGATGTTCATTGGATCTCCACTTGCAGGAATCGTTTGACCGAAATTCGATAAGCAATCCATGTGAATGCAATAAAGATTACGATTCCCAAGCCCAGGATAGATGTTTGAAGCGCTGCATTGTTAGCACCGGAGCCGTTGAAGAGATCAAACACATAGGGACTTTGAATCCCGAGCCATTGGGCTACACCTGCAAAAATCATAGCAGCTGTAATGGCGGCGAACTGCGCCGGGCCGTATTTATACGCTGTCTTGTAAAACATAGGGAACAAGAGGAGGTTATAGATCGCAAACATGGCAAAGCATAGTCCCCAGAAACCCAAGTGCGGCGCGAAGAATAAGTAGTCAACATTGGGGAATAGCCGAATCGTGAACAAACTATAGATCATAGCAATTACAATATACAGTACTTCCAAGATGAGAAAGACGGACATCCTTGCCTTCACCATGTCTTTCTTGGCTACAGGCATCAGCGTCGTAAACAACAAATCGTTCTGAACTCTAAATTGGACGAACATATTCGGTGCCGTTACCCAAAAGAAGTACATAACAACAATAAAATAGATCCAACCCGGAATGAGCATTAAAGCGCCAAGCAGAAAAGGTAGTACAAAATTTATACGATTTATGCCTACCTTCAGATCCTTCATCAATAAGTTATACATACGCATCCTCCTTCTTTGCGACGTAAATCATAATCTCCTCAAGGCTCGGCGTGGTTGCTTTGATGCCGGAAGAGGAATCGAAGTCTTGGGCTCGGATCAATCCTGTAAAGCCAAACGAATTGGTTTTGTAGGAAATCATCCGGTCCTTCACTTGGCTCAGCTGGCTTTCGCTACCGTTCAGCAGTCGATAGGACTCTTTAAATTCTTCCTTCTCCAAGCTGTGAATGATTCGCCCGTTCTCGATGAAGGTAATGAAGTCCGCGCACTTCTCCAAGTCAGAGGTGATATGAGTGGAGAAAAGAATACTGATCTCTCCGTCTACGACGAGCTCTTGGAAAATATCGAGCAGATCGTCCCTTGCAATCGGGTCGAGTCCGCTTGTCGGCTCGTCGAGAATGAGCAGCTTCGCGTCATGGGACAAAGCAAGGGCTAGGCTATACTTTACTTTCATTCCCGTCGACAGTTCAGCGATTTTCTTATTCTCATCCAATTTGAATCTTTTCAAATAGCTGTAGTAGGTCTCATTGTCCCAGTTCTTATAGAACTTCTTGATGACGTCGGTCAACATCTTCATTCTGCTTTGCTTATAGAAATCGAAGCCAGCGAATGCGATTCCGATCTCCTGCTTCAATTCAAGTTCATGCTCAGCCATGTTCTTGCCAAGAATGTGTACTTCGCCGCCGTCCAAATGAAGCATGTTCAAGATCGACTTGATGGTGGTTGTCTTGCCTGCGCCGTTGGCGCCGATGAAGCCCATGATATAACCCTTTTCCAGCTGGAACGACACATCACTCAACTGAAAGCTTGGATATTTTTTATTTAAATTGCGAATGTCCAACGCCAGCATACCGTACCTCCCGTTTATATTGTGTATATCGTGTATGCACAATATATCACCAGAGGTTTGTGAAGTCAACAGCCTGAGGATCATCTTAGGCTGGCTACGAGCTAGTCTATCCTTTTGAGGCAACTTCGATTGAGTCATCGAACGACTCTATTACGATATGCTAAAAATGACCGGTGAGCGAAAGGCTGCCCTCGATTAACTACAACCTCCACTTTTCGCCTTACCGCTATTGATGATAAGGCTCACCGCTCATGAGCTAAGGATATCCAAAAAAATCCATTTTGCACTTGAAACTTACGTAACATAATGAATTATGATGAAGATACCGGTAAAAACCTCGCACGAAAAAAAGGGGATGATCATGAAACGGGAGTGGAAAGTTGAAGAAATTGCGAGCTTCGTTACTTTGTTTACTATGAATAGCATGGAGTAAGCCAGTTAAGATAAACGCGGAAAACATACGCTAAGCTTAATAATGAGAGGGAGTTGAAGAGAATGACGAAACAAACACGAATTGGTAAAACAGATTTAGTTGTCAATCCAATCGGACTGGGAACAAGCGCTGTAGGTGGGCACAATATTTATCTAATTTAAATGAAGAAGTGGGAAATCGGCATGAACTCATCCTTGCAACAAAAGGTGGCCTTACACTTGTCGGCAATGATGTTACCATGGATAATTCGCCTGCTTATTTAAAACAAGCCGTTGAAGATAGTTTGAAAAGGCTACAAACAGATTACATAGATTTATTTTATATTCATGCCCCAGATCAGGATACACCAAAAGATGAGGCGGTTGGAGTCTTAAAACAGCTAAAGGACGAAGGTAAAATTAGAGCAATTGGCGTTTCTAACTTCTCACTTGAACAATTGAAAGAAGCAAATAGGGATGGTTATGTCGATGTATTACAGGGAAACTACAATTTGCTGCAGCGTGAAGCGGAACAAGAATTCTTTCCATATACCACAGAGAATAATATCTCGTTTATTCCATACTTTCCACTAGCATCAGGCTTGCTTGCCGGTAAATACAATAACTTCAATGGATGTTGTCATCCCCGGTGCACAAAGAGCAGAGCAAGTGCTGGATAATTTAAAAACATTAGATGTCCAACTGACAGAAGAAGAAATCAGCGAGATTGATCGTATTTTTAAATAGGTTCTCTGTGGCGAACTTCGTACTACTGCCCGTTAAGAAACATCACTGACAGCATCTGTCAGTGATGTTTCTTATAATAAAAGTATAGAACACGAATCTTTAAGGAGGAAAACCAATGTCTACTTTCAAAATGGAGCATAAAAATCCGGAGGGTTTATTTGTATCAAAAGCATTTAGTCAAGCGATTACCGTAAGTGGAAAGGCAAAAACAATTTATATAGGCGGACAAAATGCTACTAATTCATCAGGTGAGCTGATTGGGGCTGGTGATTTAGAATTGCAGACAAAGCAGGCGCTTCATAATATCGCAACTATTTTAGCTTCTGAAAATGCAAGTTTCGACAATCTGGTTAAACTCAATATCTATTTAGTCAGTGGGAGCGACCCGCGAATTGGTTACAAAGCATTCCAAGAGGTGGCTGGTGTATTAGACAATCCACCTTTGGTCACCGTTTTATTTGTTTCGGAATTTTCGCGTCCATCTTGCCTTCTTGAAATAGATGGAATTGCTGTCATTGAAGATAAGGACTAAGCTTATTTCTTATAATGATTGAAGGGCCTTTTTTACGCTAAACTGCCTGTTAGTTGAATAGCTGAAAGCCAGTCTAATATTTTATTATCGGGCTATAGTGAATGCGGAAATTGTGTTTTTCAGCAGCAAAAAAGCCATTCCTTGAAGGGATGGCTTTTCATTCATTCAAAACTGGATCTGCATGATTGCTAAGAGTGTGGATAAGTCCTCGACCGATTAGTAT